>NZ_CP162738.1:5042500-5892151 GCF_054667565.1 Pseudomonas sp. S3_G06 | reverse complement strand
GCCGGTTTAACGTCTACCGGAAATTGCCGCCATGGCCCGCAAAAAAGCTGCACTGGATTTCGAACAATCCCTCGCCGACCTGCAAACACTGGTCGAGCGTCTGGAGAACGGTGAATTGTCGCTGGAAGACTCGCTGACCGCTTTCGAGCAGGGCATCGGCCTGACCCGTGACTGCCAGGCGGCGCTGGCCCAGGCCGAGCAGAAAGTGCAGGTACTGCTGGAGCGCGATGGCGAGCTCGCCGAGGAACCCTTCGACGCGGATGAGCCAGAATGATCGCGGCGTATTCGGCGAGCAGTCAGGCCCGGGTCAACGCGGCGCTGGAGACGCTGTTCAACGCGCCGCTGCCGGAACTGGCGCGGCTCTACGAAGCGATGCGCTACAGCGTGATGAACGGCGGCAAGCGCGTGCGCCCGTTGCTGGCTTACGCCGCATGCGAAGCCCTCGGCGCAAAGGCTGAACAGGCCAGCGGCGCGGCCTGTGCGGTCGAACTGATCCACGCCTACTCGCTGGTGCATGACGATTTGCCGGCGATGGACGATGACGATCTGCGTCGCGGCCAGCCGACGACCCACAAGAAATTCGACGAAGCCTGCGCGATCCTCGCCGGTGACGGCTTGCAGAGCCTGGCCTTCAGCGCCCTGCTCGACCCGCGCCTGAGCGATTGCAGCAGCGAAATCCGTCTGCAGATGGTCACAGCGCTGGCCCATGCAGCCGGTCCGGCGGGCATGGTCGGTGGTCAGGCCATCGATCTGGGTTCGGTCGGTCTCAAGCTCGATCAAACAGCCCTCGAACAAATGCACCGGCACAAGACCGGCGCGCTGATTGAAGTCAGCGTCAGGCTAGGCGCCTTGGCCAGCGGCCGCGCCCAACCCGATCAGCTACAGGCCCTGCAGACTTATGCACAGGCCATCGGTCTGGCCTTTCAGGTGCAGGACGACATCCTCGACGTGGAAAGCGATACCGCGACCCTCGGCAAACGCCAGGGCGCCGACATTGCCCGGGACAAGCCGACCTACCCGGCCCTGCTCGGCCTCGACGCCGCCAAGGCCTACGCTCTGGAACTGCGCGATCAGGCCTTGCAGGCGCTGCGACCGTTTGACGCGGCCGCCGAGCCGTTGCGCGAGCTGGCCCGGTATATCGTCGAGCGGCGCAACTGACGGCGTATCGGCCAAAAAAGACCAACGCGTGGGCAGGGGGCGATGCATCAGGTAAACTGCCGCATCTTTTATACCTATAACGATTCGCCTGATGCCCACGACGTTTCATGAGATTCCCCGCAAGCGCCCGACCACGCCCCTGCTCGACCGCGCGAACACGCCGGACGGCCTGCGCCGGTTAGGCGAAGCCGAGCTGGAAACCCTGGCCGATGAGTTGCGCCTGGAATTGCTCTACACGGTCGGCCAGACCGGTGGGCATTTCGGTGCCGGCCTGGGCGTGATCGAGCTGACCATCGCGCTGCATTACGTCTTCGACACCCCGGACGACCGTCTGCTGTGGGACGTCGGGCATCAGGCGTATCCGCACAAGATCCTCACCGGTCGCCGCGAGCGCATGGCCAGCCTGCGTCAGAAGGACGGCATTGCCGCATTCCCGCGCCGCTCCGAGAGCGAGTACGACACCTTCGGCGTCGGCCACTCCAGCACCTCGATCAGCGCTGCGCTGGGCATGGCCATTGCTGCCCGCCTGCAGGACAGCGATCGCAAGGCCATCGCCGTGATCGGCGACGGCGCGCTGACCGCCGGCATGGCTTTCGAGGCGCTTAACCATGCGCCTGAAGTCAACGCCAACATGCTGGTGATCCTCAACGACAACGACATGTCGATCTCGCGCAACGTCGGCGGGCTCTCGAATTATCTGGCAAAGATCCTTTCCAGCCGCACCTACGCGAGCATGCGCGAGGGCAGCAAAAAAGTTCTGTCGCGCCTGCCCGGCGCCTGGGAAATCGCCCGTCGCACCGAAGAATATGCCAAAGGCATGCTGGTCCCAGGCACCCTGTTCGAAGAACTGGGATGGAACTACATCGGCCCGATCGATGGCCACGATCTGCCCACCCTGATCGCCACGCTGCGCAACATGCGCGATCTCAAAGGTCCGCAGTTTCTGCACATTGTCACCAAGAAAGGCAAGGGCTTCGCACCGGCGGAAGTCGACCCGATCGGTTACCACGCCATCACCAAACTCGAACCACTGGACGCCCCCGCCGCTGCGCCGAAAGCCGTCAGCGGGCCGAAGTATTCGGCGGTGTTTGGCGAGTGGCTGTGCGACATGGCGGCGGCTGACGCTCGTCTGGTCGGAATTACCCCGGCGATGAAGGAAGGCTCGGATCTGGTGGCGTTCAGCGAGCGCTTCCCCGAGCGTTATTTCGACGTGGCGATTGCCGAGCAGCACGCGGTCACTTTCGCTGCCGGCATGGCCTGCGAAGGCGCGAAACCGGTGGTGGCGATCTACTCGACGTTCCTGCAACGCGGTTACGACCAACTGGTACACGACGTCGCCGTGCAGAACCTCGACGTGCTGTTCGCCATCGACCGTGCCGGCCTGGTCGGCGAAGACGGCCCGACCCACGCTGGCAGCTACGACCTGTCGTACCTGCGCTGCATCCCGGGCATGGTCATCATGACCCCGAGCGATGAAAACGAACTGCGCAAGATGCTCACCACCGGCCACCTCTACAACGGCCCGGCGGCGGTGCGTTACCCACGCGGCAGCGGCCCGAACGCAGTCATCGAAAAAGATCTCGAAGCGATCGAAATCGGCAAGGGCATCGTGCGTCGTCAGGGCAGCAAGGTCGCCATGCTGGTGTTCGGCGTGCAACTGAGCGAAGCCTTGAAAGTCGCCGAGAAACTCGACGCCACCGTGGTCGACATGCGTTTCGTCAAACCGCTGGATGAAGCGCTGGTGCGCGAGATCGCCGGCAACCACGAGTTACTGGTGACCATCGAAGAGAACGCGATCATGGGCGGCGCCGGCGGCGCGATCAGCGAATTCCTCGCCCGCGAAAACATCCTCAAGTCGATGCTGCATCTGGGCTTGCCGGACATTTACGTCGAGCATGCGAAACCGGCGCAGATGCTTGCCGAGTGCGGGCTGGATGAGGCCGGGATCGAAGCGTCGATTCGCCAGCGGCTGGATTTGCTCAACAGTTGACGCAATCCCTTGTAGGAGCTGCCGAAGGCTGCGATCTTTTGATCTTGCTCTTCGGCAGCTCCGGAACCTTTAAAAAGCAAAATCAAAAGATCGCAGCCTTCGGCAGCTCCTACATGGTTTTGCAAAGACCATAGATTGCCATGAACCTCTCGCGCCTCGCCCTGCCCTTCCTCCTGCTGCCAACCGCCAGCGCCCTTGCCGATACATTCGAACGCGATCAGGCGCTGAAGCTGCCGGACACGCTGATCAGCGCCAATCGTCAGGTCGAGGCGCGCAACGACAGCAGCGCCGCCAACACCGTGTTCACCCGCGAAGACATCGATCGCCTGCAACCCAGCGACGTGCCCGATCTGCTGCGGCGCGTGCCTGGCGTGCAAGTGGCGCAGACCGGCGGGCGCGGCAGTCTGCCGGGGGTCTACATTCGCGGCACGCAATCGGCGCAGAGCCTGGTGCTGGTCGATGGCCAGCGCATCGGCAACTCGACTTCCGGCGACAGCAACCTGCAACATCTGAACATCGAGCAGATCGAGCGCATCGAAGTGCTGCGCGGTTCGCGCTCGGTGATTTACGGCAGCGACGCGATTGGCGGGGTGATCCAGATCTTCACCCGGCGCGGCACCGAGCAAGGCTTGCAGCCACGCCTGCATCTGGGCTTTGGCAGTCAGCAGACATGGGAACGCAGCCTCGGCTTGTCCGGCGGCGACGAGAAAACCCGCTTCAACCTCGGCGCCAGCCTCGACGAAACGGCCGGGCTCGACCGTACCCACGAGTCGTATCCAAGCGACAGCGACCATGATGCCTACCGCAACAAATCCCTGAGCCTGAGCCTCAGCCACGCGCTGACCGATGACGTCGAAGTCGGCGCCAATCTGCTGGATAACCGTGGCAGGAGCGAATTCGACAACCCGTTCGGCCGCTTCGACATGGACACTTTCGAGTCGGTGCAACAGCAGCCATACAGTGATTTCAATGTCAGCAGCATCAGCAGTTATGTCGATGCGCGGGTCAACGAAACCTGGAAAACCCGCATTGAATTCGGCCACAGCGAAAACCGCGAAAAGACCTTCGACAAGCTCAGCGACGAGCGCACGGTGTTCAACACTTATCGCGACTCGGTGAACTGGCAGAACGACCTGACGCTGGACGCTCGCAACAGCCTGATTCTAGGCGGCGACTGGTACGAAGACCGGGTCAACAGCAGCACTGCGTTTGACGAGGACAGCCGCTGGAATCGCGCCGCGTTCATCCAGCATCGCTATCAGGCCGACAGCTTCTCCACCGAGATCGGCCTGCGCCACGACGACAACCAGCAGTTCGGTAGCCAGAACACCTGGAGCGGCACTTTCACCCTGCCGCTGAACCCGGACAACGACGTGCTGCTGAGCTACAGCGAAGGGTTCCGTGCGCCGACCTTCAACGACCTGTACTACCCGGATTTCAGCAATCCCGACCTGAAACCGGAAACCTCGAAAAGCTACGAACTGCAATGGCGCAGCCAGTTGAGCGACAGCGCGCGGCTGGAAGCCTCGATTTACCGTACCGACCTGGAAGACGCGATCATCTTCGGCAGCAACTCCCGCCCGCAGAACGTTGCGTCAGCGCGCATCAACGGTTTTGAAGCAGCGTTGAAGCAGGAGCTGTTTGGCTGGCAGAGCAATCTTGGCGTGGCGATCATTGATCCGCGAGATCGCGATACCGGGCATACGCTGGCGCGACGGGCGCGGCGCACGGCCAGTTGGGATCTGGATCGGCAGTTTGATCGCTTGGGACTCGGCGCCAGTTGGCAATTGGTCAGCGGCAGTTACGACGACTTGAACAACACCCAGTCGCTGGGTGGCTACGGCACGCTCGGGCTGCGCAGCAGTTGGGCGCTGAACCGTGAGATCAAGCTGGATCTGAAGGTGGATAACTTGCTGGACAAGGGCTACAGCCGAGCGAATTACAGCTATGACGCCGCGCAGTATGGCTATCGCGAGGAAGGTCGGGCATGGATGTTCGGGGTCACCTGGACCCCGGAAATTCGCTGAGATCCAATGTAGGAGCTGCCGAAGGCTGCGATCTTTTGATCCTGATTTTCGGCGGCTCCGACACCGCCAAAACCAAAGTCAAAAGATCGCAGCCTTCGGCAGCTCCTACAAGGGTCACCTGTCCGGCGCGATCAATTGGCAGAGTTTGGCGGTGGCGCTGATCATCTGCCCGCTCGGTCGCTCGAGGCCTTTGTCAGTGACCAGCAACAACCGCCCCTCCCTGACCGCCGCCACCTGTGGCCAGGCCTTCCACGCCCCTAGCTGGGCCTGATCACCGGCGACAATTACTTCGGGATCACGCTGCAATACCGCCTCGATACTCACCTGCGGTGCCGGCAGATTCAGCTCGGCGAAGACATTGCGCGCGCCGCACACATCAAGCGCATCGCTGATGATCTGACCGCCACCGATGGTATACAGCGGTTTGTCCCAGACTTGATAGAAAACCCGCAGCGGTTCGTCACGGCTATAACGCTGGCGCAGATCATTCAGTTGCTCGCGCAATTCGGCCGCTCGTTTCGCCCCACGTTCTGGACGCCCAAGCTGTTTGCTGATCGCTTCAATTTGCGTCGCCAGTTGCGCCAACGTATGCGGCTCGGCGACGAAGGTTGGAATGTTCAGGCGCTTGAGCTGATCACGCTGCCCCGCGCCAACACTGCCGGGCCAGAGCAGCAGCAAATCCGGTTTCAGGCTGAGCAAGCGCTCCATGTCTAGCTGGCCGTAGCGGCCCACTGATGGAACATCCGCTATCGCCGCCGGCCGCTCGCCCGCATCCAGTACGCCGACCAGCAGGTCAGCGGAATCCAGTTCAACGACGATTTCAGACAGCGAGGGGGCGAGGCTGACCACCCGCAATGCAGCCAGCGCCGGGCTGCTCAGGGCGAGCAGCAGAACCGCCAGCCACAGGCGAGGCATCAACCGAGTTGACGCGGAATACGGTAGAGGTAGAACAGCACGGCGGTGGACAGCGCCAGCAGCATCAATGGCACGGCTTCGAGGCCGACGAATACCGCCAGTGCGCCGATCCAGGCCGGCAAAGACGCCACCAGCAACGCTGCACGCCGACGTGCCGCAAGGGCAATCCAGGCGGCGGGTTCATCGGCGCTATCGAGGGCTTTTTGCGTGGCGATCAGGGCGTGTTTGTAGCGGGCGAAATACTTCAGGCTGACAAACATCGAGGCGACGCCGGCGATGAACAAAGGCATCGCCAGCACTGGCAACAGGCCCTGGCCTTCACCGAACAGCGCGTTGAGCACGAACAGCGGCAACAGCGCCAGCGCCAGGTATTGCCACCAGGCCACCGCTAACCGCCGCCGCACTTGGCCGCGGGTCACGCGCGGTCGACCTCGCCCTGATGCTCGTTGCCCATCATGTGGTCGAGCTTGCTGGCCTTGGTCGCCAGGTAGAGTTTGTTGTGCGGATTGTGCCCGGTGTGCAGCGGCACGCGCTCGGCGACGACGATGCCCATGTCGGTCAGCGCTTTGACCTTGCGCGGGTTGTTGGTCATCAGGCGCAGGGATTTCACGCCCAGATGCTCAAGCATCGGCAGGCACATGGCGTAGTCGCGCTGATCGGCGGCAAAGCCCAGACGCTCGTTGGCTTCCACGGTATCGGCGCCGCCGTCCTGCAATTCATAGGCGCGGATCTTGTTCAGCAGCCCGATGCCGCGCCCTTCCTGACGCAGATACAGCAGCACGCCACGGCCTTCGCGGGCAATCGCCTGCAACGCGGCTTCCAGTTGCGAGCCGCAGTCGCAACGCTGGCTGAACAAGGCATCGCCGGTCAGGCATTCGGAATGCAGGCGACCGAGTACCGGGGCGCCATCGGCAATTTCACCGAGGCTCAGCACGACGTGCTCACGCCCGGTGCTCTCATCGAGAAAGCCGTGCATGGTGAATTGCGCAAAAGGCGTTGGCAGCTTGGAAGCGGCGACGAAGACGACAGGCACCAATGTGCTCCTGATCTAGAAGACTGAAAATTCGCAGGCGGGCATTGTAACAGCAGGTTCCTACAGACGCTTAGGCTGAATTATCGGGCATAACGATCAAAAAGTTTGATGACACTCCCGCTCCCTGTAGGAGCTGTCGAGTGCAACGAGGCTGCGATCTTTTGATCTTGATCTACAGGCAGCAGATCAAAAGATCGCAGCCTCGTTGCACTCGTCAGCTCCTACAGGGATTTGTGTTGGGCTTCAGTTCGGGTTGAACGGATACGGCTGCTGCCACTTCTCGAAGATCGGCTTCAACTCCCCGCTCTTGACCAGTTCCGCCATGCGCCGGTCATACAGCGCCATAAGCGCGCGGGCCTGTGGGGTATCGGCGAAACCGAGAAACAGCGGCAACTCAGCCAGATGCGAATAACGGTACTGCGCCGGATCCGCCGCGTCGCGCACGACGGCTTCAATTTCGGTCAGCGCATCGATGTAGTAATCCGCCCGCCCCTGCTTGAGCATCAGCAGAATGCCGGTGCGCCGTTCGATCTGGTTGAAGCGCTTGATGTTCGGCAGATAGTTTTCGTAGCGGTAGCCGCGCACCCAGGCCAAGCGGTATTTGCCCAGCGTCGCCTGTGTCGGCGGCGGGCTGCTCGCCAAGCCCAGCGCGTAGATGTGATCGGAGTCGAATTTCCACTGCGGGTACAGCACGCGCTCGGCCTCGTCGCGGTAGGAGCCGACCAGCGCGTCGACTTCCTTCAACTGCACCAGCCCGATCGAACGGGTATACGGCACCGTGCGGATATCCAGCTTGACCCCGGCCGGCTCGAAGACTTTGCGCAACACGTCCCAGGCCAGACCATGGCCGTCAGCGGCGGTGTAATCCTCCCAGTCTTCGCTGGCCAGATGGATCACCGCAGGCACAGGCGCGGCGGCCTGCGCATGGGCGAACGTGCCCAGCAGAGCCAGAAGCAGCAGCGCCAACCCGCGTCGCAGCATTGCGTGTTTCCTCACGTGAGTCGAATCAGGCGAATATCCAGACCAGCCCTTGCATCGCCAGCCAGGCGAACACACCGGCCAGCACGTCGTCGAGCATGATGCCGACGCCGCCATGCACGTGCTTGTCGATCCAGCGGATCGGCCACGGCTTGAGAATATCGAAGAAGCGGAACACCAGAAAACCCGCGAGCAACCAGTACCAGCCTTCCGGCACCAGCCACAGGGTGATCCACATGCCGACCATTTCGTCCCAGACGATGCCTTCGTGGTCGTGCACGCGCAAATCGTCAGCGACTTTGCCGCACAGCCAGAAGCCGAACAGCATGGTGATGCCAAGCATCAGCCAGTAGCCCCAGTCGGGCAGCATCTGCCACAGCGGAATGAACGGCAGCGCCACCAGCGAGCCCCACGTGCCCGGCGCTTTTGGCAAGGTGCCGGAGCCGAAGCCGAACGCGAGGAAATGCCACGGATTGCGCCAGACCGAGGGAGGCACGAATTCGGCAGGGACCTGTTTCGGGTGATCTGTCACGGTGTCTCCTGAAAATGTTGGTAGCCGCGAATCTGCGGAGTGATGTCGCGCCCGTCGCGGTCCAGCAGCAGCACGCCCTGGCCCGGCAGCACACGGCCGATCACATGAATCGGCCAGCCGTCGGCCAGCAGTGCCGGCAACTCGGCGGACGGCAAGGTGAAGGCCAGTACGTAATCATCACCACCGCTCAATGCCGCGCGCTCGGCACCGCGCTGGCCGAGAAACGCGACTAAAGCATCCGACAACGGTACACGCTCGCGTTCAATCTCAAGTCGCACCTTCGACGCCAGCGCGATATGCCCGCAATCGGCGAGCAGGCCGTCGGAGATGTCCAGTGCCGCCGTGGCCTTGCCGCGCAGGGCCTGACCGAGGGCCAGTTGCGGCTGCGGCGACCAGTAATGCTCGAGCAGCGGCTGGGCGATATGCGCTTCGGCATCACGTTGAGCCAAAACCAGCGGCAAGGCGCCGGCTGCATTGCCCAGTTCGCCGCCGACGCAGAGCAGATCACCGGCCTGCGCACCGCTGCGGGTCAAGGCCTGGCCAGCGGGTACGCGGCCGAACACGGTGACCGTCAGGCTCAACGGTCCGCGCGTGGTATCGCCGCCGACCAGCGCGACGCCGCAGCTTTGCGCCATGCGGTTCAAACCCCGGGCATAGGCTTGCAGCCAATCGGCAGTCACCGTCGGCAAGGTCAGGGCAAGGGTAAAGGCAACGGGCGCGGCGCCCATGGCGGCCAGGTCACTGACCGCGACGGCCAGCGAGCGCTGACCGAGCAGAAACGGATCGCAGGGGTCGGCGAAATGCACACCGGCCACCAGCGTATCGGTAGAAACCGCCAGCTGTTCCCCAGCGGGAACCGCCAGCAAGGCGCAGTCGTCGCCGATCCCCAGAGCAACGCCTTCGCCGCCCTGCGCACAAGGCGCGGCGGCGAAGAAATTGCGGATCAGCTCAAACTCGCCCATGGCCGAGAAAAAGTATTCAAGCGCCGATCAGCGCTTGAACGCCTTCACTTCAGCTTCACGCAGGCGCGGGGCCAGCTTGTCGAGCACACCGTTGACGAACTTGTGGCCGTCGGTCGAACCGAACACCTTGGCCAGTTCGATACCTTCGTTGATCACAACGCGGTACGGCACGTCGACGCGCTTGAGCAGTTCCCAGGTCGACAGGCGCAGAACCGCCAGTTCAACCGGGTCGAGCTCTTCGATCGCCAGATCCAGGCACGGCGTCAGGGCGGTGTCGATTTCGGTCTTGAACTGCGGAACCCCGTGAAGGATTTCACGGAAGTAGGCGCCGTCGACATCGGTGAAATCGTTATCAACGCGAAACTGCGCTTCGATCTCGTTCAGCGATTGCCGGGCCATGTGCCACTGGTACAGCGCTTGAGTCGCGAGCTGACGGGCTTCACGACGCTTGGCGCTCTTCGACGGCTTGCCGGCATCCGCAGGTTTCGGATCGCGCGGGTTGAAACGATCGCTTTCGTCGCTAATCACTTGGCCTCCAACTGCGCCAGCAGGCTGACCATTTCCAGAGCGGACAGGGCAGCTTCGGCACCTTTGTTACCGGCCTTGGTGCCGGAACGTTCGATGGCTTGCTCGATAGAGTCAACGGTCAGCACGCCGAAGGCGACCGGTACGCCGAATTCCATGGAGACCTGGGCCAGGCCTTTGGTGCACTCGCCAGCCACGTATTCGAAGTGCGGAGTACCGCCACGAATGACCGCGCCAAGGGCGATGATGGCTGCGAACTCGCCTTTCTGAGCGACTTTCTGCGCCACCAGCGGGATTTCGAAGGCGCCCGGCGCGCGGATGATGGTGATGTCGCTTTCGCTCACGCCGTGGCGAACCAGGGCATCAACGGCACCGCTGACCAGGCTTTCAACCACGAAGCTGTTGAAGCGGCCCACTACCAGAGCGTAGCGGCCTTTGGGGGCGATGAAGGTACCTTCGATGGTCTTCAGGGTCATTCGTCAGTTCTCTTAAAGAGCCGGGACGCGTCTGCTACGCGCCCCTCAGTGATTATTTGCCGCGAATTGGAGTCCGGAAACAGCCGGTCATTATTCGGAGGGCACGTATTCTACAACTTCCAGATCGAAACCGGATATCGCATTGAATTTCATTGGTGCCGACATCAAGCGCATTTTGCGCACGCCGAGGTCACGCAGGATCTGCGAACCGGCCCCGACGATGCTGTAGGTGGTCGGTTTTTTCGGCGCTGCCTGCTCACCGGTTTCACGGATATGCGCCAGCAGCACGTCGCCATCGAGCGGATGACCGAGCAGCAGCACCACACCGCTGCCGGCCTCGGCGACCGCAGCCATGGCGGCGCGCAGGCTCCAGCGACCGGGTTGCTTGACCATCAGCAGATCGCGCAGCGGGTCCATGTTGTGCACGCGAACAAGCGTCGGTTCTTCAGCGCAGACAGTGCCCAGCGTCAGGGCCATGTGCACGTCGCCTTCCACCGAATCACGATAGGTCACCAGGTTGAATTGGCCCAGTTCGCTGTCCAGCGGCTGCTCGGCAATCCGCTGAACGGTACGTTCGTGGATCATCCGGTAGTGGATCAGGTCGGCGATGGTGCCGATCTTGATGTTGTGTTCGGCGGCGAATGCTTCGAGTTCAGCGCGACGGGACATGGTGCCGTCGTCGTTCATCACTTCGCAGATCACTCCGCTCGGCTCGAAACCGGCCATGCGCGCCAGGTCGCAAGCGGCTTCGGTGTGGCCGGCGCGAGCGAGGGTGCCGCCGGCCTGGGCCATCAGCGGGAAAATGTGGCCCGGGCTGACGATATCTTCAGCCTTGGCGTCTTTGGCGGCAGCCGCTTGCACGGTGCGCGCACGGTCAGCGGCGGAGATGCCGGTGGTCACGCCTTCGGCAGCTTCGATCGAAACGGTGAACTTGGTGCCGAAACCGGAACCGTTGCGTGGCGCCATCAGCGGCAGCTTCAACAGTTCGCAGCGCTCGCGGCTCATCGGCATGCAGATCAGGCCACGGGCGTGCTTGGCCATGAAGTTGATGTGTTCGGCCTGGCAGCATTCGGCGGCCATGATCAGGTCGCCTTCGTTCTCGCGGTCTTCGTCATCCATGAGGATGACCATCTTGCCTTGGCGGATGTCTTCAACCAGTTCTTCGATGCTATTGAGCGCCACAAGGCACCCCCTTCTTTTGAATTATTTGAGGTAGCCGTTTTGGGCCAGAAAGCTTTCGGTGATGGTGCTGCCGGCGGTCTTCTCGGCGGCCTTGTCGCCCAGCAGCAGACGCTCCAGATAACGCGCCAGCAGGTCGACTTCCAGATTCACCCGGCGGCCCGGCTTGTATGAAGCCATGATGGTTTCGCTGAGGGTGTGCGGAATGATCGTCAGCATGAATTCGGCGCCATCGACTTCGTTCACGGTCAGGCTGGTGCCGTCGACGGTGATCGAGCCTTTGTGGGCGATGTACTTGGCCAGTTCCTTCGGCGCGCGGATGCGAAATTCCACGGCGCGGGCATTGTCGCTACGCGATACCACTTCGCCAACACCATCGACATGACCGCTGACCAGATGCCCGCCGAGGCGAGTGGTCGGGGTCAGGGCTTTTTCCAGATTGACTGGGCTGCCGCTTTTCAGGTCATTCATGGCGGTGCAATCGAGGGTTTCGCGGCTGACGTCGGCGGCAAAGCCGTCGCCCGGCAACTCGACGGCGGTCAGGCAAACGCCGTTGACCGCGATGCTGTCGCCGAGTTTGACGTCGCTCAGATCGAGCTTGCCGGTTGCGACGTGCACCCGCACATCACCGCCCTTTGGGGTCAGTGCGCGGATACTGCCGATGGATTCGATGATGCCGGTGAACATGGGGTTCTCCTTGAGAACGAGGCCAGCGCTAACGCGATGGCCGAGAATTATACGCGGGCCGAAGGGACAGGGATCGCAGTGACTCGCCAGTCATCGCCCACCGCGCGGATTTCAGTGATTTTCAGTTCCGGTGCATCTTTCATCTGCGCCAGCGGCCAGTCGAGCAGCGGACGCGCCGTGGAGCCGAGGAACTTGCCGGCAATGAAGATCACGAATTCGTCGACCAGCCCCAGTTGCGCAAAGGCGCCGGCCAGACGCGGACCGGCCTCGACCAGCACCTCGTTGGTGCCACGATGAGCCAGTTCGATGAGCAATTGATGCAGATCGACCTGGCCGTCGGCACCCGGCACGATCAGGCATTCCGGGCCATTGGCGTATTGCTCCTCGACCGCGACACAGGTGGCGACCAGCGCCGGCCCGGCCTTGAAGAACGGCGCATCCAGCGGCACCCGCAGGCGGCCATCGATCAACACGCGCAATGGCGGGCGACTCATGGCCAGCGCGGTTTGCTCACTGTCCAGACCGAGTTCGTCCGCGCGCACGGTCAAGCGTGCGCCATCGGCCAGCACCGTGTCGGCGCCGGTCAGCACCACCGCCGCCTCAGCGCGCAAACGCTGTACTGCAGAACGCGCCGCCGGGCCGGTGATCCACTGGCTCTCGCCGCTTTCCATCGCTGTGCGACCGTCGAGACTCATGGCCAGCTTGACCCGCACGAATGGCAAGCCATGTTCCATGCGTTTCAGAAAACCTTGATTGAGCTTGCGTGCCTCTGCTTCCAGCACCCCGCTTTCAGTGGCGATACCGGCATCAGCCAAGCGCTGCAAACCGCGCCCGGCGACTTGCGGATTGGGATCACGCATCGCCGCTACGACCCGGGCAACGCCAGCGGTCACCAAGGCGTCGGCGCACGGCGGCGTGCGTCCGTGATGGCTGCAAGGTTCGAGGGTCACATACGCCGTCGCGCCCCGGGCCTGCTCGCCAGCGGCGCGCAGGGCGTGGACTTCGGCATGGGGTTCGCCGGCACGCTCATGCCAGCCTTCGCCGACAATCTGGCCGTCACGCACCACCACGCAACCGACTCGCGGATTGGGATGGGTGGTGTAGTGGCCTTTGCGCGCCAGTTCCAGCGCGCGGGCCATGAAATGGGCGTCGAGGATCGCCTGCTCGGCGGCGGTGGTCATTCTTTCACCGGTTCGCGGGCGAGGCGGTCGATCTCTTCGCGGAATTCATTGAGGTCCTGGAAGCGCTTGTACACCGAGGCAAAACGGATATAGGCGACTTCATCAAGCTTTTGCAGCTCGGCCATCACCAGCTCGCCGACCACGAGGGATTTGACCTCGCGTTCGCCGGTGGCGCGCAGCTTGTGCTTGATGTGGACCAGAGAGGATTCGAGGCGCTCGACGCTGACCGGACGTTTCTCCAGCGCGCGTTGCATGCCGGCGCGGAGTTTTTCTTCGTCGAACGGTTGGCGGCTGCCGTCGGTTTTGATCAGGCGCGGCAACACCAGTTCGGCCGTCTCGAACGTCGTGAAACGTTCGCCGCAGGCCAGGCATTCACGCCGGCGGCGCACCTGTTCGCCCTCGGCGACCAGACGCGAGTCGATGACCTTGGTGTCGTTGGCACCGCAGAAGGGACAGTGCATGGTGGCTGGCAACAAAAAATGGGAGGGCCATGGTAGCGCATCCCCGTGGCAAGACAAGCCATAGGCTTTGCGGTATACAGAACGGCATGATCGTCTGATCCATGGAATTCATTCTGCCGGAGCCTCCAATGCCGTTACGTCCGCTCGTTCTGCTCAGTCTTTTCAGCCTGCTGGTGGCCTGTGGCAGCGACGCACCCAAGCCGCAACCGCCGACCCCAGGCCCCGCGCCGCAACAGGCGCAGAAAAAAGCCAAAGAGGCCGCCGAACTCGGCCCGCTGCCAGCGCATCAGCGCGAATTGAGCGGCACCCTGCAAGGCGTGCCAACCGGCGCCGAAGTCGAATTGGCGCTGCTGGTGATTGATGAAAAGGATCGCCCGCAACAATTGCTCGCCAGTTCCAGCCTGATCGGCAACAACCAGATCCTGCCGTTTCATCTGCGCTTCAACCCCGAGGCATTTCCGGCCGGCGCACGGGTTGAGCTGCGCGGTCGCGCCAGCCAGTCCGGACAACTGATCCTGCACCTGCCGTCGCAGACCATCACTCAACCGACCACTCAGGCTTTGGGCCAGCTGCAATTCGTCAAAGCGCCATGACAGCACCGCTCGACCTGCAACAGGCCTTGGGGGAATTGCTCGGCGACGCCAGACTGAAAGCCTGTGCGTTGCCGGGCACTGATTTGCAGCTGTGGTTGATCGATGGCGACAACATGGCCCGCGAATTCAGCCGGGAAGAAACCCAGCGCATCCTGCATGAACCGCCCTATTGGAGTTTTTGCTGGGCCAGCGGCTTGGCCGTGGCGCGTTATCTGGCACAGTTTCCAGAGTGGGTGCGCGGCAAGCGCGTGCTGGATTTCGGCGCCGGTTCCGGGATCGCCGGCATCGCGGCGGTGAAGGCCGGGGCGCTGGAAGTGGTGGCCTGCGATCTCGATCCGTTGGCGATCGGCGCGTGCAAGGCGAACGCCGAGCTCAACGATGTGCAGATGAGCTACTCGACGGATTTCTTTGCCGAGGCCGATCGCTTCGATCTGATTCTGGTGGCGGACGTGTTGTATGACCGGGCCAACCTGCCGCTGCTCGACGCGTTTCTCACTCGCGGCCGCGAGGCGCTGGTGGCGGATTCACGGGTGCGGGATTTTCGTCATCCGTTGTATGAGCGAATTGAAATGCTCGAGGCGATGACCTTGCCGGATCTGGCCGAGCCTGAGGAATTCAGACATGTCAGCCTCTACCATGCGCGCCGCTAGCTGAAAGCATCGCGGGCAAGCCCGCTCCCACACTGGATCTGTGTCGTTCATAAATCCCCTGTGGGAGCGAGCCTGCTCGCGAAGGCGTCCGCCCATGCAACACAGCTCTCGAACCCGCCCCGCTTCCGGCCACCCCCCACCAAGCCGTATAGTTGCCCCATTCCAAGCTTCTTCGACGAGATCCCCCATGAGTCAGCAAACGCCGTACATCTTCGACGCCACGACTGCCGATTTCGACCAGTCGGTGATCGAAGCCTCCTTCAACAAACCGGTGCTGGTGGATTTCTGGGCCGAATGGTGTGCGCCGTGCAAGGCGTTGATGCCGATGCTGCAGGGCATTGCCGAGAGCTATCAGGGCGAGTTGCTGCTGGCCAAGGTCAACTGCGACATCGAGCAGGACATCGTCGCCCGCTTCGGCATTCGCAGCCTGCCGACCGTGGTGCTGTTCAAGGACGGTCAGCCGGTCGACGGCTTTGCCGGGGCACAACCGGAATCCGCCGTGCGCGCGCTGCTGGAACCGCATGTGCAGATGCCGCCACCGGCCGCTGCCGACCCGTTCGAACAGGCTCAGGCGATGTTCGACGAAGGCCACTTCGCCGAGGCGGAAGCGGTGCTGGTGACCATTCTCAATGAAGACAATACCAACGCCAAAGCGCTGATCCTTTACGCACGCTGCCTGACCGAGCGCGGTGAGCTGGGCGAAGCGCAAACCGTGCTCGACGCGGTCAAGAGCGATGAGCACAAAGCCGCACTCGCCGGGGCCAAGGCGCAGATCCAGTTCCTCGGCCTCGCCCGCGACCTGCCGGACGCCGCCGATCTGAAAAGCCGCCTGGCGCAAAATCCACAGGACGATGAAGCGGTGTACCAACTGGCGATCCAGCAACTGGCGCGCCAGCAATACGAAGCGGCGCTGGACGCCTTGCTCAAATTGTTCATCCGCAACCGCAGCTACGGCGAAGGCTTGCCGCACAAGACCTTGCTGCAGGTGTTCGAGCTGCTGGGCAATGATCATCCGTTGGTGACGGCTTACCGTCGCAAAGTGTTTGCGGCGCTGTATTAAGGCCTCACCCGATCCAGCTATAGAGCGGCGTATCCCCGCCGCTCGCCACTTTCACATCGGCACTGTGGCGCAAACGCACGAGCAAACGCTTGCCCGCTGCCGCACTGCCGGTGAGCGCCTCCAACTGATCGAGCAGATCCGGCCCGCTAAGTTGCCCGGCGTTGCGCAACACGTCTTTGGCCACCTGCCACAGCGCATCATCCTGATTCACCGGCTTCGCCGCCGGGGCCGACGCCACTGCCTCAGACTGCGCAATCGGCGCCTGCCCGCTTAGCGCCGAACCGAGCCTCGCCCAATCGCTGTCATCCAGCTCCACCGTCAAATCCACCGGCACCTCGCCGACCGTTCCGCGTATCCGCAACATCAAGTTCGCTCCTGCACTTTTCTGACCTGCATGCTCCCACGGGACTTGTGCAACGCCAAGTAAAGGGCGCCAAACACATCTGGTAATTCCCGGTTAATCGGCTAAATTAATCTCTTTTTGCGGGAAGGATTCCCAATGTCTTCAGGACGAAAACTGGCCTCTAAAGGAGGCCCGACCTCTACAGGTGGCGTGATACTTGAAGGAAATGAGAACCTCAATATCGAAGGAAGAATAATCGCTTCCATTGGACAACTCGCCAGTTGTCCGGTCTGTGGGCCTGGCAAAGGCCCCATCGTAGCAGTGGGTGAAAGAACGCTGATTTTACCTGCCGGACCAGCTGCGCTAGAGGGTGACTACGTCGCCTGCGGTTGTCCGCCCATGACCAATAAGCTGCTCACTCAGCAACACAGTGGTTTCGCAGGAATTGGCCGGCCCGCTCCAATTGACATGGGGCCACCGATTGCTGCCCTGACCTCTTATCGCTACTTGCAGGTCATCATCGAACGCCTTGATGACACGGAAAAGCCAGGTTGGGCTTACAAAATCAAGGACAAGGCGAAGGTTGCCGTTTTACAAGACAGCACTTGCAACCTCACAGGCGAAGGCTGCGAACACCCGGTAAAAAACGCTTCGGATTACGACACCCTGTTGGTAGGGGAAGATTCCGAATGGACTTTCTATGCCTATGAAGAGCCCCTGACACAGGATTTGTCATGAAATCGGAAATCAAACTCATCTTTAAAGACTTTCTGATGCAGCCACCGCCAGGCGTAAAATTTCAGCTGCTTATCGACGGTCAGGTCGTAGATGACAACATCGTTCAAAACGATGACAGGCCTCGCATTTATTCATTGATATCCAAAAACGGCCAGATCGCTATAACGCTCGCGGGCAAGGAACTACCGTCGATCAAAACCCGAGACACCCACGAAGTGACGGTTCAGATTGTGGGGAACTCCGGTACAAAAAAAGGTATGCACACTGCTACGTTGAATCCAGGGAAGTCTCTTTCGATCGTAGCGATATCACCGTGGGTAAAAGTCCCGCTAACGACCAGCGGCGCTGTCTCGAACGACGCGTTCTACGAAGTCGAATATGGTGTGAAACGTACAAATGAAACCCGAACGGTGAAAGTCGTCATTCAGGACATGCCGCGCAGGATACTGATGGAGGCGCTGTCACACCGGGGATCAACACAGTGGGCAGGGAATAAAAGCAAAAAGTCGCTGCCACACCCTACTCTCAGGCAGAGCGTGGAATTTCCACCAAACACAAATAAATGCAATCTGTTCGTCTACGACGTGCTGACCGCAATTGGGGTCAACGTGGCGTTGATTGAACATGGCAAATCGAAATACCTGCCATATTTCTCCAAGGTTAGTCCTCCGCTTGCGGGTGAATGGGCGAATGGACAACGATTGCTCAATAGCTGGAAAGTCGAGCGCACGCCGTTGCCCGGGGACGTCGGCGCTTACGCAATGAATTATTCCGACGCCAGCGGCCATGTCGGCTTCGTTCTAACGAAGGGCGTATGCATTTCTGCAGGGTGGGAAAAAGTTGAAGTTAACGACGCAGGTTTTCGCCATGCGACCGGTAATGCAAATCCCAGCGACCATGACTTCACTATTTTCCGACGCTATAAACACAGCACGCCACAATGAAACGCCCTTATTCGCTCCTCCTCATAATTCCGTTTTTGCTCATCGTGGCATGGCGCATCTGGTTGCCTGCCGATCTTTCGGCTTGTCCCGCTGACGGGGAAACTGCAGGTCCACTGACCCTTGTTATTCGTGATTACTTTGAGCGCAATAACCGGACCGACTGGCGAGACATGGATGATCGTTTCGACATACTTTCAACCCCCGAAGGCCAGAGCATAGCGAGTCAACCGAATTCACACACTTGCGAAGCATTGCGGGTACTGCAGAGTCCGGCGTTCAGTCAGAGTGAAAAAATCTTCACCATGGCACTTATGTTCAGACTGCCAATCGACCAGTACATGGCCCTGATGGATCGCAGTCATCAACTCTACACGCAGGGCAAAATGGATAAGGAGGTGCTGACTCTGGTGGTATTTCCGCGCGGAACAGCCATCAACTACTGGTGGCTTCCGGCTTGGCGACAGCGTTTCAGTCGCGATGCGCCGAGCGTGCTCGACGCAAATCTGATCAACGATGTTCTTTCGGGACACTATTGGTTCGATTATCCCGGCGCAGGCTTCTGATTCTGCAAGCATGACATCCAATCCCAGCACCGCCCGCGAACTCATCCCGGGCGGTGCTTAGCCATGTCTTGCGCAATCTCAAGCGCACGGGCACACTCTGCGGACTTTCGTTATAAGATTACATAACAAACTTTTCATTTTTCTCGGAGTCCGTCATGCGTCGTTTGCTGCTCGCTTTGCCGTTTGCCCTGTTGCCGCTGGCCGCTGCCCATGCGGTTGATGAGCACGATCACGATCATGAGCACGGCAGCCTCGGCGCTCACGAACATGGCGTGGGCCGGCTGAACGCCGCGCTTGATGGTCAGACCCTGGAGCTGGAGCTGGAAAGCCCGGCGATGAATCTGGTCGGTTTTGAACACGCCGCCACGTCCGATGCCGACAAGGCCAAAGTCGCTGCTGCTCGTGCGCAACTGGAAAAACCATTGGCCCTGTTCAGCCTGCCCGCTGCGGCAGGGTGCAAAGTGGTCAGCCAGGAACTGGAAAGCCCGCTGTTCGGCGACAAGCCGGACGCCGATGATCACGACGAAGATGAAGCGGACAAGGACGGTCACGAGCATCACCACGACCACAGCGAAATCCATGCGCATTACCAGTTCAGCTGCGCCACACCGGGGGCACTGAACACGCTGAACCTGACGAACATCTTCAAGACCTTCCCGGCGACGCAGAAGATTCAGGTACAACTGATCAGCGCCAGCGGCCAGCAAGGTACCGAAGTGACGGCCAAGTCGGCTGCGCTGAAATTCTGAAGCGAATGAAGATCCCCTGTAGGAGCTGCCGAAGGCTGCGATCTTTTGATTGTGCAGATCAAGATCAAAAGATCGCAGCCTTCGGCAGCTCCTACAGGGGTCCGTCTCCAACCATGAAATCGGTGCCATGACCCAAGCACTCATCGAACTTTCCGACCTTGGCTTCAACTGGCCCGGTCACCCGCCGCTGCTGGACATCCCGGCGTTTCGTCTGGAAGCCGGCGAAACCCTGTTTCTCAAAGGCCCCAGCGGCAGCGGCAAGACCACCCTGCTCGGCCTGCTCGGCGGGGTGCAAAAGCCCGGTCGCGGCAGCATTCGCCTGCTCGGCCAGGAGCTGACCGAGCTTTCTGCCGGCAAGCGCGATACGTTTCGTGTCGATCACACCGGCTACATTTTCCAGCAATTCAACCTGCTGCCGTTTCTCTCGGTGCGCGAGAACGTTGAGTTGCCGTGCCATTTCTCGAAACTGCGTGCGCAACGGGCGAAACAGCGCCACGGCAGCGTCGATCAAGCCGCCACCACGTTGCTCGCGCACTTGGGTCTGAAAGACGAAAGCATCCTCAGCCGCCGCGCCGACTCGCTGTCCATCGGCCAGCAACAACGGGTCGCTGCCGCCCGCGCGTTGATCGGCCAACCGGAGCTGGTGATCGCCGACGAACCGACCTCGGCGCTGGATTACGACGCCCGCGAGAGCTTCATTCGTCTGTTGTTTGCCGAGTGCCGCGAGGCCGGATCGAGTCTGTTGTTCGTCAGCCACGACCAGAGCCTGGCGCCGCTGTTCGACCGTCATCTGTCCCTGGCCGAACTCAATCGCGCCGCCACGTCCGCCGAGGTCTGAGATGTATCTGTTTCGTCTGGCCATGGCCAGCCTGGCCAACCGCCGTTTCACCGCATTGCTCACCGCCTTCGCCATCGCACTGTCGGTGTGCCTGCTGCTCGCCGTCGAGCGCGTGCGCACCGAAGCCAAGGCCAGTTTCGCCAGCACCATCAGCGGCACTGACCTGATCGTCGGTGCCCGCTCCGGCTCGGTAAACCTGCTGCTGTATTCGGTGTTCCGCATCGGCAACGCTACCAACAACATCCGTTGGGACAGCTTTGAACACTTCGCCAACAACCCGAAAGTGAAGTGGGCAATCCCCATGTCCCTCGGCGATTCCCATCGCGGCTATCGCGTGATGGGCACCACCGAAGCCTACTTCGAGCACTACCAGTACGGGCGCCAGCAACACCTGGCGCTGGCCGACGGTCGCGCGTTTGCCACCGATCCTTTCGAAGTGGTGCTCGGTGCCGAAGTCGCCGAAGCGCTGCACTACAAGCTCGGCGACAAACTGGTACTGGCCCACGGCGTGGCGGCGATCAGCCTGGTCAAGCATGACGACAAACCCTTCACCGTGGTCGGCATCCTCCAGCGTACCGGCACGCCGGTAGACCGCACGCTGCACATCAGCCTCGGCGGCATGGAGGCAATTCACATTGACTGGCACAACGGTGTGCCGGCGCGCGGCAACGGGCGGATCAGCGCTGATCAGGCGCGCAACATGGACCTGACCCCGCAAGCGATCACCGCGTTCATGCTCGGCCTCAACAGCAAGATTTCCACCTTCGCCTTGCAGCGCGAGATCAACGAGTACCGTGGCGAACCGATGCTGGCGATCCTGCCGGGCGTGGCCTTGCAGGAATTGTGGAGCCTGATGAGCACGGCCGAGAAAGCCTTGTTCGTGGTCTCGCTGTTCGTTGTGCTGACCGGGCTGATCGGCATGCTCACGGCGATTCTCACAAGCCTCAACGAGCGCCGCCGCGAGATGGCGATTCTGCGTTCGGTGGGCGCGCGCCCTTGGCACATCGCGAGTCTGCTGGTGCTGGAAGCCTTTGCGTTGGCGCTGACCGGGGTGATTGCCGGGCTCGCGTTGCTGTACATCGGCATCGCTGCTGCGCAAGGCTACGTGCAGGCCAATTACGGTTTGTACCTGCCACTGGCATGGCCGAGCGAGTATGAATGGACGCTGCTCGGTGGCATTCTGGCGGCCGCGCTGCTGATGGGCAGCGTGCCGGCCTGGCGCGCGTATCGCCAATCATTGGCCGATGGCCTGTCGATCCGTTTATGAGGATGTTCACCATGCCCCGCGCCCTGCTTGCGCTGCTGATGCTGGTCGCCCTGCCCGTGTGGGCGGCGGCGCCGAAAGACCTGACCTGGTCGGAAATGATCCCACCGGACGCCGCGCCGGAAATACCCAACATGACCCCGCTGCACGACCTGTCGAAGATGGGCGACGCACTTTCCGCCGAGTCCGCACCGGCGGCCAAGCAGGACATGCCGAATGCGCCGGTCGTGAAGAGCCTCGACGGGCAGAACATTCGCCTGCCCGGTTACATCGTGCCGCTGGAAGTCAGCGAAGAGGGGCGCACCACCGACTTCTTGCTGGTGCCGTATTTCGGCGCCTGCATCCACGTACCGCCACCGCCGTCGAACCAGATCGTCCATGTGAAAAGCGAACTGGGCGTGAAGCTCGATGAGCTGTATCAGCCGTATTGGGTTGAAGGACCTTTGCAGGTGAAAGCCTCGAGCAGTGAGCTGGCCGATGCCGGGTATCAGATGGAGGCGGAGAAGATTTATGCGTATGAGCTGCCGGAGTAATTCCCGGTAGTTTTGTATTGGCTGGTCTATCGTCTTCGCTAGCAGGCTCGCTCCCACAGGTGATCACATTCCAAGGTGGGAGCGAGCCTGCTCGCGAATAGGCCCTCAAAGGTTCCACAAAACCCCGCCCCTTCACTGTTTCATTGAGCTGAGTCAAAACACCGTATCAGACGGCTTCGTACCCTAGGACATCGAATTTTTATGTCCTTTCGGAGCCCCCATGAACAAGTCCTTGCTCAGCGCCCCGCTGTTTGCCCTCGCGCTCGCAGCCCCGCTCGCCCACGCCCACGAAGCCGGTGACATCCTCGTGCGCGCCGGTGCGATCACCGTCAACCCGAAGGCCGACAGCTCCAGCGTCAAGGTCGATCAGGGTCCGCTGAGCGGCACCAATCTGGGCGGCAAGGCGACCATGAGCAGCGACACCCAACTGGGTCTGAACTTCGCCTACATGCTCACCAACAACATCGGTATCGAGCTGCTGGCAGCCACGCCGTTCGAGCATGACGTCAAGCTCAAGGGCACCGCGTTGCCCGCCGCCAACGGCAAGCTCGGCACGCTGAAGCACCTGCCGCCGACCCTCAGCGTCGTCTACTACCCACTGGATTCGAAATCGGCTTTCCAGCCCTATGTCGGCGGCGGCATCAACTACACCTGGATCTACGACGAACACGTCGGCAGCGAAGCCAGCGCCAACGGTTTCAGCAACTTCAAGGCGAAAAACTCCTGGGGCCTGGCCTGGCAGGTCGGCGCCGACTACATGATCACCGACAACATCATGCTCAACGCCCAAGTGCGCTACATCGATATCGACACCCGTGCGACCGTCGAGAACAACGCCGTCGCGCCGGGCACCCGTGCACGGGTGAATGTGGATGTCGATCCGTTCATCTACATGGTCGGTTTGGGCTATAAGTTCTAAGTCGATTTTTTACTGAACGTTCACGTGGTGGTGAATGAGGCTTGGTGGCGGGCAGGCACAGACCTGACGAAGACCGTACGCAGTCGATCGGGGGACAACGTCCCTCGCCAGAGGGATAGCGATATTCCGGCCGTGAAAAAGGCGCCTTATGAAGGGCGCCTTTTTCATGTCCGAAAGCTTGTTTCATCCGCGCCCGAGCAAGCGCGCCAAGCCCACATTCATCGGCGTCTGCGGCGGCATTTCGAAGCGCTGCAGCAAGCGTCGGTTATCCGCTCGCGAATGGCGGATATCACCCGAACGCGCCGGCCCGTAACTCACGGGCGGCAACTCACCGATTACCGATTTCAACGCTTCGAGCATCTGCTTCAGGCTCATCGCCTGATTCCAGCCAACATTGACCGCGCCTTCCTGCACTTCAGGCATTTCCAGCGCCTGCACCAGCAAGTCGACCAGATCACCGACATAGAGGAAATCGCGAGTCTGCTCGCCATCGCCAAACACGGTGATCGGTAAACCTTTCTGCGCGCGTTCGCTGAAGATGCTGATCACCCCGGAATACGGCGAGGACGGATCCTGGCGAGGGCCGAAGATGTTGAAGAAGCGGAAAATCGCCGGTTCCAGGCCATGCTGGCGACGGTAGAAATCGAAGTACTGCTCACCGGCCAGTTTGTCCGAGGCATAGGGTGTCAGCGGTGCTTTTGGCGTGTCTTCATCAATCGACTCGCCCTCGCCATTGTTGCCGTACACCGCCGCGCTG
The DNA here is from genome assembly GCF_054667565.1 of Pseudomonas sp. S3_G06. NCBI lineage: Bacteria > Pseudomonadati > Pseudomonadota > Gammaproteobacteria > Pseudomonadales > Pseudomonadaceae > Pseudomonas > Pseudomonas sp. S3_G06. The sequence continues at coordinate 5,868,096 of NZ_CP162738.1, read as the reverse complement.
GAGGCATACACCACACGCTTGACCCCGGCCAGGCGCATGGCTTCGCAGACATTCAGGGTACCGATGAAATTGCTCTGGTGAGTTTTCACCGGATCGTCCACCGAGGCCTGCACCGAGGCCACGGCTGCCAGATGCGCGACAGCGTTGCAACCTTGCATGGTGCGGGCGACCAAAGCGGCATCAGCGACATCGCCGACCACCAGTTCAACCTTGGGATTGTCCAGCGGCAGGTTGCTGCGCTTGCCGGTCGACAGGTCGTCGAGCACGCGTACCGCATAGCCCTTGGCGAGCAAGGCGTCGGTCAGGTGCGAGCCGATGAATCCCGCTCCGCCAGTGATTAGAACCGTTCCTTCAGCCATGTCGATAGAACCTGTCCAGTAGACCCGGGAGCGCGGCACGCCAGGCGCGCGGCTTGATCCCGAAAGTGTGGAGAATTTTCTTGCAGGCCAGCACCGCGTGTTGCGGTTCTTCGGCGGCGTCCGGGCGCGCGGCGTGGGCCTGCGCGGTCGGTGCTTCGATCGCCAGCGGATGCAGGCTGCGTGCTTCGGTGAGAATCGCCTGGCCCAGCGCCAGCGGTGTGGTCGCTTCGTGGCCGGCGTAATGGTAAGTGCCCCACAGCGGCGCGGCGCAGTCGAGTTGCTTGAGCACGGAGATGATCACTCGCGCGGCGTCATCGACCGGAGTCGGATTGCCGCGACGATCATCGGCCAGCAACAACTCTTCGGGTTGTTCCGCACGGGCGAGGAAGCGTCCGAGGGTGCCGTCCGGACTGTCGTCGAGCAGCCAGCCGAAACGCAGCAGCACATGTTGCGGGCAGGTCGCGCGCACACTTTGCTCGATGCGCCACAAGGCCTGACCGCGCAGGCCCAGCGGCACCGGTTCGTCTTTCTCGCTGTAGGCCGTGGCCCGCGAGCCGTCGAACACGCGATAGCTCGACGGCTGCACGAGGACAATGTTGTGGTGCTGGCACAGTTCGGCCAGACGCTCGATGGCGCGTTCCTGGCCGCTCATGCGGCTTTCGCTGACGCTCTCGGCCTGGAACCAGTCGAAATAGTAGGCGAGGTTGATCAACGCATCGGGACGGGTGTCGTCGAGCAGTTGGGTGAGGCTCGCGGCATCCCAGCCGTTTTCGGGCGGGCGGGGGGCGAGGAAACCGATGTCTTCTTCCGCACCGAGGCGAATCAGCGCCTGCCCAAGGGCATTTCCGCCGCCCAGTAACATAAGGCGCATTCGCATAGAGTCAGCAGGCCCAGTCTGATTGGAACGATGGCTTTGGCGACGGTTCTCGTGGAACCGTCGTCGATAATTGCCGGAATCGTTGCATTTTGCGGGTTTAGTGCGCAACCGTCATCCGTAAAGTGTAGATCCGCGAATTTGCGGCGTCCTGACCGGCCCCTTCGCGAGCAGGCTCGCTCCCACAGGGGACCGGGTTCCAAGGTGGGAGCGAGCCTGCTCGCGAAGGCGTCCGAACGGTACTTGCATCTTCCCGCCCCGCCCGCATAACTTAAGTCATGAATCTGCCCCTCCCCGCCAACAGTGCGCTGGCCGGTTTTCACCCCGCCGTCAGCGCCTGGTTCAACAAGACTTTCCCGGCGGTCACCACCGCTCAGGCCCGTGCGTGGCCGTTGATCCGCCAGCGCCGCTCGACGCTGATTGCCGCGCCCACCGGCTCGGGAAAGACTCTGACCGCGTTTCTCGCCGTGCTCGATGAGCTTGTCCATCGCGGTCTGGAACACCCCGATGGTTTGCCCGCCGAAACCCTGGTGGTCTATGTCTCGCCGCTGAAGGCACTGTCCAACGACATTCAGATCAATCTGCAGAATCCGCTCGCCGGCATCACTGCGCAATTGCGCGAAATGGGCCTGCCGGAGCTGACCATCACCACCGCCGTACGCACCGGCGACACGCCGCAAAAAGACCGCGCCGCGATGCGCAAGAGCGCGCCGCATATTCTGGTGACCACCCCGGAATCGCTGTACGTGCTGCTTGGCTCGGAATCCGGACGCAAGATGCTCGGCACCACGCGCACGGTGATCATTGACGAGATCCACGCGATGGCCGCTGGCAAGCGCGGCAGTCATCTGTCCTTGAGCCTCGAGCGTTTGCAAGCACTCTGCGCCGAACCGCTGACCCGCATCGGCCTGTCCGCGACGCAGAAACCGGTAGAAGCCGTGGCGCAGTTTCTGGTCGGTCACGATCGCCCCTGCGAAATCGTCGATATCGGCCACGCCCGCCCTCGGGATCTGGGCATCGAAGTGCCGCCGGTACCGTTGTCGGCGGTGATGGCCAATGATGTCTGGGAACTGGTGTATGAGCGCCTCGCCGAACTCGCCCGCGAGCACCGCACCACGCTGATTTTCGTCAACACCCGACGCCTTGCCGAGCGCCTCAGCCGCCATTTGAGCGAGCGCCTCGGCAAGCAGGCGGTGGCGGCGCACCACGGCAGTCTCGCCAAGGAGTTTCGCCTCGATGCGGAACAACGGCTCAAGCGCGGCGAGCTGCAAGTGCTGATCGCCACCGCGTCGCTGGAACTGGGCATCGATATCGGTGAAGTCGACCTGGTCTGCCAGATCAGTTCGCCGCGTTCGATTGCTGCGTTTCTGCAACGGGTCGGTCGCTCCGGACATCAGGTCGGCGGCACGCCCAAGGGTCGTTTGTTCGCCACCACCCGCGACGACCTGATCGAGTGCGCCGCCCTGCTCGACTGCGTGCGCCGGGGCGAGCTGGATACGCTGCACATTCCGGAAAAGCCGCTGGACGTGCTGGCGCAGCAGATCATTGCCGAGGTCAGTTGCCAGGAATGGTCGGAGGACGCATTGCTGGCGATGTTCCGCCGAGCCTGGCCGTATCGCGACCTCGATGAAAAACACTATCAGGCCCTGCTGAGCATGCTCGCCGAGGGTTACAACGGCCGCCAAGGCATCCGCAGCGCCTACCTGCACCGCGACGCCGTCAGTCGCACCTTGCGTGGCCGGCGGGGCGCGCAACTGACCGCCGTGACCAGCGGCGGCACGATTCCGGACAACGCCGACTACAGCGTGCTGCTCGAACCCCAGGGCTTGAACATCGGCAGCGTCAACGAAGACTTCGCCGTGGAAAGTATCGCCGGCGACGTGTTCCAGCTCGGCAATACCTCGTACCGCATCCTGCGGGTGGAAAGCGGCAAAGTGCGCGTCGAGGATGCGCAGGGGATGCCGCCGACCATTCCGTTCTGGCTCGGCGAAGCGCCGGGGCGCAGTGATGAACTGTCGGCGGCCGTCGCGCGCCTGCAAGCGCAGTTGGATGAATTGCTCAGCGCCAGCCCCGGGAATCTGCAACCGGCGCTCGACTGGCTGACCACCATACTCGGCCTCAACTTCGCCAGCGCCGAGCAATTGGTCGAATATCTGGCGCGCGCACGGCAAACCCTCGGCGCCCTGCCCTCGCAGGACACGCTGGTGATGGAGCGGTTTTTCGACGAGTCCGGTGGCACCCAACTGATCATTCACACGCCGTTCGGCAGCCGCATCAACCGCGCCTGGGGCCTGGCCCTGCGAAAGCGTTTCTGTCGCACCTTCAACTTCGAATTGCAGGCCGCCGCCAGCGAAGACGCGATCGTGCTGTCGCTGTCCACCAGTCACAGCTTCGAGCTCGACGAAGTCTGGCGTTACCTGCACAGCAACAGCGCTGAACACACGCTCATTCAAGCGGTGCTTGATGCGCCGTTGTTCGGCGTGCGCTGGCGCTGGAATGCCGGGGTGGCGCTGGCGTTGCCGCGCTTCACCGGCGGGCGCAAAGTCGCTCCGCAACTGCAACGGATGAAGAGCGAAGACCTCATCGCCAGCGTCTTCCCCGACCAGATCGCCTGCCTGGAAAACCTCGCCGGCGAGCGCGAAGTCCCCGAGCATCCGTTGGTGGAACAGACCCTCGACGATTGCCTGCACGAAGCGATGGACAGCGAAGGCTGGCTGACCCTGCTGCGGCGCATAGAGCGTGGCGAGGTGCGCTTGATCGCCCGTGATCTGCCTGCGCCGTCACCGCTGGCGGCAGAAATTCTCAGCGCCCGGCCGTACACGTTTCTCGACGACGCGCCGCTGGAGGAACGCCGCACGCAAGCGGTGATCAATCGACGCTGGAGCGATCCGCAGTCGACCGATGATCTCGGCGCGCTGGACGCCGATGCGATCACCGCAGTGCGCGAAGAAGCCTGGCCGTCGCCCAATTCCAGGGATGAAATGCACGAAGCGCTGATGAGCCTCGCCTGCATCAGCGACACCGAAGCGCGCGCCAACGCGGGCTGGCCGGACTGGCTGCAAACGCTGATGGCCAGCGGCCGCGCCTGCCTGTTGCAGATCGACGCCGAGCATCAGTTATGGCTGGCCCGCGAACGCCTGAGTTGTCTGCAGGCACTTTATCCACAGGCCACGTTGCTGACCGAGGCGGTGGCGCTGCCCGGATTCGACGACACGTGGGCATTCGATGAGGCGCTGGTCGAAGTGATCCGCGCCCGCCTCGGCGCGTTCGGGCCAACCCCGTTGCCGGCCATCGCCGAGCCGCTCGCCCTGCCAGCCGCGCAAGTCAATCAGGCCCTCGCGCAACTGGAACGCGAAGGCTATGTGTTGCGCGGCCAGTTCACGCCGAACAGCGGGATTGAAGAATGGTGCGAACGCCATCTGCTGGCGCGCATCCATCGCTACACAGTCAAGCGCCTGCGCCGGGAAATCGAACCGGTGGCATTGCAGGACTTCATGCGTTTTCTGTTCGACTGGCAGCATCTGACGCCGGCCACCCAAGGTCAGGGCAGTGCGGTGCTGCCGGCGATTGTCGGCCAGTTCGAAGGCTACCCGGCGGCAGCTTCGGCGTGGGACAGCGACATCCTGCCGGCGCGCCTCAAGGACTACTCGCCGAGCTGGCTGGACGACCTGTGCCGCAACGGCAAACTGGTGTGGACGCGCATCAATGCGCGGCAGAAGGTCAGCGGCTCGGCATTGCGCAGTACACCGATTGTGCTGCTGCCGCGTAGCCAGGTGGGTTTGTGGAGTGCGTTGGCTGAACAGACGCCGGTGAGTGAGTTATCGCCGAAAACGCAGAAAGTCTTCGAGGCGCTGAGTCAGCATGGCGCGCTGTTTTTCGATGAGTTGATTCATGAAGCGCGCCTGCTGCGCAGCGAACTGGAAATCGCCCTGCAGGAACTGGTCGCTGCAGGTTTGGTGAACGCCGACAGCTTCGCCGGCTTGCGTGCGCTAATCACTCCTGCAAGCAAGCGCCAGCAGCGCAGCAGTCGACGCGGACGCGGGGCGTTTATCGGCGGCATGGACGATGCCGGGCGCTGGGCATTACTGCGCCGGGGTTCGTCAGCCGATGCCGCCGAGACACTCGAACACGTCGCCATGACCCTGCTGCGCCGCTACGGCGTGGTGTTCTGGCGTCTGCTGGAACGCGAAGCGGACTGGTTGCCGAGCTGGCGGGAATTGCTGCGCACCTTTCATCGTCTGGAGGCGCGGGGCGAGATTCGTGGCGGGCGGTTTGTCAGTGGTCTGGCTGGCGAGCAATTTGCCTTGCCCGAAGCCATTCCCTTGCTGCGCGAAGTCCGTCGACGCCCGCAGGACGGCAGCCTGGTGGCGGTGTGCGGGGTTGATCCATTGAATCTCGCCGGGACGTTGTTGCCCGGGGTGAAAGTGCCGGCGCTGGTGAGCAATCGGCTGGTGTATCGCGATGGGATTCCAGTGGCCGCTATGGTTGCGGGCAAGCCGCAGGTTTGGGTAGAGCTGGATCCGATAGCCATGGGACAACTGCATGCCAAGCTGATCCGGCATTGAGAGTGTTCGCACCGGCGTCTTCGCGAGCAGGCTCGCTCCCACAGTTCAATCCCGTTTCCCCTGTGGGAGCGAGCCTGCTCGCGAATGCGGCCCTGCACCCCAAAATCATGCTTCAGGTCCGCGACTCCTGCGGCACTTCACCCGCAACCACCGCCCCCTCCTCCTGCCGCTTCGGCAACAGAACCTGCTGTGGATAAGTCTGCGCAAAATGCACATTCGGTGTGTTATCCACAAGCTTCTTCAAGCGCTGGTTGAACGCGCGGCTCACCGCGTATTGACCACCGGACACCGTGCGGAATTGCGCCGTCAACACCACGCCGTTCAAGTCCATTTTGTCCACGCCAAACACATCCAGCGGCCCTTGCAGGTTGTACTTGAGGAACGGGTCTTCGCGGATCGAATCGCCGGCCTCGCGGATCAGCTCGATGGCTCTGTCGACATCGGTGTCGTAGGTGAACTGCACCGAGAAAAATGCGAAGGCGAACTGGCGTGATTGGTTGGTCACAGCCTTGATCTGGCCGAACGGCACCGAGTGCACAAAACCCTTGCCGTCACGCAGGCGCAAGGTGCGAATGGTCAGGCCTTCCACGGTGCCGGCGTGGCCGGAATCAAGCACCACCCAGTCGCCGATCGACAGGGTGTCTTCGATGATGATGAACAACCCGGTGATGACGTCTTGCACCAGTTGCTGCGAACCGAAACCGATGGCCAGACCGACCACGCCGGCACCGGCCAGTAGCGGCGCGACGTTGATGCCGAGGTTGGCCATGGTGGTAATCGCGCAGATCACCACGAGGATGATTTTGATCGCATTGCGCAACAGCGGCAGGATGGTTTTCACCCGTGTGCTCGGCTGGCGTGCCGCGCGTTTGCTCAGCGGCGGTTTCAGCGCTTCCTGAATCGCCGTGTCGAGCACCACCCACAGCAGCCACGTCACCAGGAAGATCAGGCCAATGCTGCTCAAGGCATTGCTGATCGCCCGGCCGACCGTGCTGCTCTGGGCGAAATCGAGCAACGACACGCCCCAGATCCGCCCGAGAATATCGATGAACACAATCGCCATGACGATCCGCAGCAACGCATGCAACAGGCTGAGAAAACGTTCCTTGTAGGCACTGCTGCGCTGGATCGCCTCGGCTTTGCGCGACTTGAACAGGTGCTGCAACACCGTGCTGAGAAACACCGTGGCGATCAGCAGCACGGTGGTGAACAAAGCACAGCGCAGGGCTTTCTGATTGTCCTCGCCAATGCCGATCAGGCTGACTGCCGAGACCAGCACCATCAGCACGATCGGCCAGTACCACAGCCCGGAAAATATCCGCAGCGACTCCTGCAGCGACGGTTGTTTCAAACGCTGAGCGAGCGGGCGATTGCGGATCAGATGTGCCACCGGGCGGCGCAGGCGAATCACCAGCAAACCGAAGATGACCGAGGCGATCAGCCCGGTGAACACGGCGATACTGCTGGTGATATTGCCGCCCAATTGCCGGGCGATCTGCGGGCTGGTCAGGGCATCACTGAGGGCGGCGAGAAAGCCGATCAGGAACAGTGGGCGCGGGCAGTATTCACGGATGATTCGCGCGGCGGCGCGCTTGTGGCCGACATTGAACATCACCACCACGCACAACAACATCGACGTGGAAAAGATGCCGCTGCTGGTGGCATAGGCCAGACACAGCGCCAGCGCACGGCCCACCGAAGCTTGCAGAAAATGGCTGACATACAGCGTCAGCGGCAGGCAGATCAGCGCCGGCACGGTGTACGGCAGCACATAGCCCAAGAGATCCTGACTGCGCTGGCGGGTGCGCAACCAACGGCCTTCACGCAGACGCTTGGCCAGCAAACTGCCGAGCACGGTGAGCAGGGCGAAACTGCCCAGCCAGACTCCCGACAGCGTGAGGAAATCCCCCGCCACGCTCCAGCCCGAGCGGTTTGACGGTTGCTTGACCAGCCGATCGACCTCATCCGCCGCGCGGTCGGCGCGCAGCCGCCAGGCATCGACCAGGTGTTCGTTGAGATCGAGTTTGTCCTGGACATCGTCGATGCTCGTACTGATCGCCCCGAGCAGACCGCCCTGCACCAGCGGTTCCGGTTCGGCAGGTTTTTCCGCCGTATCGGCGGCAGCCGGAACGCCCGGCAGCGCGACGGCTTGCGATGTGTTGACGCCGAAGCACAGCAGCGCTCCCAGCAAAATGGCGATCCTGAAATGGCGCAAACTCCGATCTCCCGTGGCTGACCCTGGTAAGGAACTGATCGGTAATTGCGCGGCAAGTTCAAGAGCCACCTCACCCCAGCCCTCTCCCCCAGGAGAGGGAGCCGACCGAGTTGCATGACCAAAATCACCAACTGCACGTCTTGAGTCGAACTCAAGTCCTGAAGACCATGAAGATCTGCTCCCTTCACAGTCGTACGCGATTTCAGGAGGCATGAAGATCTGCTCCCTTCCCCCTCGCCCCCTTGGGGGAGAGGGTTGGGGTGAGGGGGTAAGCTCTTGATCTTCGCTTCACCCGCGACCGTCCGTAACACCACCGAAACTTTCCCGCCCCCGCCGCAGTCATCACAGAACATCGGCAACACGAGGACTTTCTACGGGAGGATGGGATGGCGACGATTCACATCGGTATTTCAGGCTGGCGCTACGCCCCGTGGCGCGGGGATTTCTACCCGAAGGGACTGGCGCAGAAGCGCGAATTGCAGTTCGCCTCCCGCGCGGTCAACAGCATTGAAATCAACGGATCGTTCTACGCCCTGCAACGCCCCGAACGTTACGCCCAGTGGTACGCCGAAACCCCTGATGACTTCGTCTTCAGCGTCAAGGCGCCGCGCTTCATCACCCACGTGCGCCGCTTGCGCGAAATCGAAAAACCGCTGGCGAATTTCTTTGCCTCGGGCGTGCTGGAGCTGAAGGAAAAACTCGGGCCGATCCTCTGGCAGTTTCCGCCAAACTTCAAATTCGACGCCGAGCGCTTCGACCAGTTTCTCGCGCAACTGCCCCACGACACCCAAGCCGCAGCCGCCCTCGCCCGCCAGCACGATTCCCATCTGCCCGGCCACGCCAGCGTCAAAGCCTGGCGCAAAAAGCCGCTGCGCCATGCTGTGGAAATCCGTCACGAGAGCTTTATCGACCCTGAGTTCGTGCGCCTGCTCAAGCGCCACAACACCGCACTTGTCGTCGCCGATACCGCCGGCAAATGGCCGTACCGCGAAGACCTCACCAGCGACTTCGTCTATCTGCGCCTGCACGGCGCCGAAGAACTCTACGCCAGCGGTTATTCCGAACAAGCGCTCAAGCGCTGGGCCGAGCGCATCGACGCCTGGCACCACGGTAAACAGCCAGAGAACGCCCACCTGATAGCGCCACGCCTGAAGCCCCGCGCGCGCAAATCCCGCGAAGTGTTCTGCTACTTCGACAACGACATCAAAGTCCGCGCGCCCTACGACGCACGCAACCTGTTGCAGCGCTTCGACCTCGATAAAGACCTCGCCACGACTCCCGGGCAAGTTGCCGCAGAAGGAGTTCTGTCATGAGCATTCCCGAACCGGTCGGTTTTACCGACGAAGGCTCCGTGGTTGCGCCCTCGGTGCGCACCTTCACCGTACTGACCGTCAACACCCACAAGGGCTTCACCGCACTGAACCGGCGTTTCATTCTGCCGGAGCTGCGTGAAGCGGTGCGCAGTGTCGCCGCCGACGTGGTGTTTCTGCAGGAAGTCCACGGCACGCACGAGCAGCATCCGAAACGCTACGACAACTGGCCGACGATGCCGCAATACGAATTTCTCGCCGACAGCCTCTGGCCGCAATTCGCCTACGGGCGCAACGCGGTGTATCCGGCGGGCGATCACGGCAATGCGCTGCTGTCGAAATTCCAGATCATCCGCCACGACAACCTCGATGTGTCGATCAGCGGCCATGAGAACCGCGGCCTGTTGCATTGCGTGCTGCGCCTGCCTGGCGACGGCACCGAAGTGCACGCGATCTGCGTGCATCTGGGCCTGCGCGAGAGCCACCGCAACGCGCAACTGGATCTGCTGATGCAACGTCTCGCCGAATTGCCCGCCGATGCCCCGGTGATCGTCGCTGGAGATTTCAATGACTGGCGCCAGCGTGCCGATGCGCAGCTCAAGCCCTCTGGCCTGCGCGAAGTGTTCGCCGAGCAGTACGGCAAGCCGGCGCGCAGTTTTCCCGCGCGGCTGCCAGCGCTACGACTCGACCGCATCTACGTACGCAACCTCAAGGCCAGCCGGCCAAAAGTATTGACCAACCGGCCCTGGTCACACCTTTCCGACCACGCACCGTTATCGGTGGAGATTGAACTATGAACAGTGCGCCACTGGAAAAATCTGCCGTCGACCCGGTCCCGCTGAACCCGCCGGTGCGCGAGCCCGGCCACGTTGACGTCGAGTATCAATGGCACAGCAACAACCGCGTAGAGCTGCTGGAGAACGGCGAGGAATATTTCCCCCGCGTGTTCGAAGCGATGCGCGCAGCCAAGAGCGAGATTCTGCTGGAGACCTTCATCGTTTTCGAAGACAAGGTCGGCGCCGAGTTGCAGCAAATCCTCATCGAAGCCGCCCAGCGCGGCGTGCGCACCACGGTCAGCCTCGACGGCTTCGGCTGTGGCGAGCTGAGCACCAGCTATCTGTCGGCCTTGAGCGATGCCGGCGTGCACCTGCAGATCTTCGATCCGGCGCCCAAGCACCTCGGCATTCGCACCAACTGGTTCCGCCGCTTGCACCGCAAGATCGTGGTGGTCGATGGTTTGATCGCGTTCATTGGCGGGATCAATTTTTCCGGCGATCACCTGGCCGATTTCGGCCCTGAAGCCAAGCAGGATTACTCGGTGGAGATCCAGGGCCCGGTGGTCGCCGATATCCATCACTTCGCCCTGCTGCAAAGCGGTCGCCCCGGGCGCGCGCGGTTCTGGTGGCAGCGCCGGCGCCAGCGTCTGGAGGAAATGGCCTTCACCGACCACGACGGCCAGGTGCGCCTGGTGTTCCGCGATAACGATCAACACAACACCGATATCGAAGACGTGTATTTGCAGGTGCTGCGCAAGGCCAAGCGCCGGGTGATCATCGCCAACGCCTACTTCTTTCCCGGCTACCGTTTGCTGCGCGAAATCCGCAACGCCGCCCGCCGTGGCGTCGAGGTGCGGCTGATCCTGCAGGGCCAGCCGGACATGCTCGTAGCCAAACTGGCGGCGCGCATGACCTACGATTATCTGCTGCGTGCCGGCGTGCAGATCCACGAATACTGCCAGCGCCCGCTGCACGGCAAGGTCGCGCTGGTCGATGATGACTGGAGCACCGTGGGCTCGAGCAATCTCGACCCGCTGAGCCTGTCGCTGAATCTGGAAGCCAACGTGCTGATCCGCGACCGCGCATTCAATCAGCACCTGTACGAACGCCTCGAAGACCTCAGCCAGAACCACTGCAAGGCCATGGACGCCAAACTGTTGCCGCGTGGGCGCATCTGGCACATGACCGTGGGCTTTCTGGTGTTCCACTTCCTGCGGCACTTCCCGGCCATGGCCGGTTGGCTGCCGGCGCATAAACCGCGTCTGAAGCCTTTCCGAGGTGCGCGTCCATGAGTCATTCCGAAGTGCACTCCGATAGCCATTCGGCACAAGCGGCGCCGTCAAAATGGAGCCGCTGGAAACGCCCGCTGACCATCCTGTTTTTCCTCGCGCTGATCGTCCTGCTGACGATGTTCGCCACCCGCATCGAATGGACCGAGGTGTTGGAAACCCTTGCCGATTTCAAGGTGCGCACGCTGATCATCGCCGCCAGCCTGACCCTGCTGAGTTTTCTGGTGTACGCCAGTTTCGACCTGATCGGCCGCACCTACATTCGTCAGGACCTGACCTGGAAGCAGATCCTGCCGGTGGGCATCATCAGCTACGCCTTCAACCTCAATCTCAGCGCCTGGGTCGGCGGCATCGCCATGCGCTATCGCCTGTATTCGCGGCTGGGCGTAAGCAAAGGCAACATTGCCAAGATTCTCGGCCTGAGCCTGGCGACCAACTGGTTCGGCTACATGACCATCGCCGGCGTAGTGTTCAGCAGCGGTCTGGTGACGATGCCGCCGGGCTGGAAGCTCAGCAGTTCGGCCTTGCAACTGGTCGGTGTGTTATTGCTGCTGGTCAGCGCCGGTTATCTGGCGGCGTGTCAGTTTTCCAAGCGCCGCGAGTGGTCGATACGCGGCGTGGAAATCAATTTGCCGTCGCTGCGCATGGCGGTGCTGCAGTTGCTTTTGGGCGCGTTGAACTGGTCGCTGATGGCGGCGGTGATCTTCACTCTGCTGCCAAGCAAACTGGATTATCCGCTGGTGCTCGGCGTGCTGTTGATCAGCGCGATTGCCGGGGTGATCACGCACATTCCGGCGGGGCTGGGTGTGCTGGAAGCTGTGTTTGTGGCCCTGCTGCAGCACGAGGCATCGCGCGGCAGTCTGGTCGCGGGATTGCTGGCGTATCGGGCGATCTATTTTCTGCTGCCGCTGTTGATTACGGTGGTGATGTATCTGGTGGTGGAAGCCAAGGCCAAGGCGTTGCGCATCGAGAAGAAACCTTCCTGACCATGCATTGCTGCTGATGGCCCTTTCGCGAGCAGGCTCGCTTCCACAAACTGTGGGAGCGAGCCTGCTCGCGAAGGGGCCGGTACACGCGACAGATCATCTGGATTGGATAATGCTCAACCGCTCCCCCACCACCATCTCGGTAATCCAGTCCACCAGAATCGAGGTGTAGGCCTGCTGCGACACCGGGTCACTCAACGCGTGATCCGCGCCATCGATGATCCGGTGGGTCAACGAGTGAGTCTGCTGACAGGCGGCGCGGTAACTCATGATCGTCGCGTGGGGCACGAAATCGTCGGTTTCCGATTCCACCAACAGCACGTCACCCGTGAATTGCGAGCAGGCATGCAGGGCGCGATTGCTGTCGGCGCGCACCAGCGTGCCGCGATAATCGCGCAGGTCGGCCTTGTCCAGATCGCGTTTGGGCGTGTGCCATTGCTCGTCGCGGTAAAGCGCCGGCACGCGCAGCGCCAGCCAGCGCACCGGGCGCAATGAGGTCAGGATCGAGGCCAGATAGCCGCCATAACTGGTGCCGACCACGGCGATCGCCGAAGTGTCGAGGGCCGGGTGCGCCAGCAAGCGATCGTAGGCCGCCAGCAAATCACGCAGATTGTCTTCACGGGTCACCCGGGTCAGCGGGATTCCGGTGCCGCCGGTGTGCCCGCGCAGGTCGAAAGTCAGGCATACGCAACCCAGGCCGGCGATGCCTTTGGCCCGTTCCAGATCACGTTCCTGACTGCCGCCCCAACCGTGCACAAACAACACCCCCGGGACCTTCGATTTGGGACTGAGAAAGGTCCCACTCATCTGTTCGTCATCAATGTCGATTTGAATGCTTTCGCTTCTAGCCGTCATAGGATTGGACCGTCACATATTTGAGAAGAAATGCGCTGTTTTCCGCCGGTCCGCGATAGACCTCGATGGCGTCCGCCGGCAGCGCCTGATCGGTATAGGTTTCCACCGACGACACGCGAATCGCGCGCATCTGTGGATCGTTGACGAAGCTTTGCAGCGCCGCCACTTCGGCGCTGCTGGCACCGCCCATGCGCCAGGATTGTTCGAGCACGCCGCTGCGCGGGTTGCCGCTGGCGTCGAGGCCTTGGGCGATATCGTAATTGCGCCGCGAGGCGAAGAAGCGCGGGTAGGCTTCGTTGGCGGCACTGTCGAAGACCTGCGCCTGCTCGATGGCCAGACGCACATCATCAGGCAGATCCAGCACGAGCAATTGGTCATAGCCCCCTTGCACCACCAGCAGAGTCGAACCGCCGTAGACCTCTTCGCCCTGGCCGTCCTCGGTCAAGTATTGATCACCACAGTAGCTCAACACTTTGCCGCCGATGAACGACTGGCCGACGCTGTGGGTGACGACGTTGCTCAAGTCCTGCTCCAGCACTACGCCGTCCCTGAACAGGCTTTGCGACTCGGGCCGCACGAGGATCTCATCGAACGCGTCGAGGCTTTTGATCACTTCCTGACCGCGCCCGGCGCAAGCGTGAATCGGCTTCAAGCGAATCGGCCCGGCGTACAGCAAATGTTCGGCGGCGGGCCGTGCATCTTCCAGGGCGAATACGCTGAGACCGTCGAGCACAACGTTGCGCACCCGTTCCGAAAACAGCGGCGACCAGCCCTGCGGCGCCTGCGCCAGATGACTGCGCAAACCGTGGCTGATGGCTTTGGTGCAGATGAAATCGTATTCGACGTAACCGCCCCACAAGTCATCGGGGCCGTTGATGCCAAGTGCTTGCGCGTGGGCCGCGCCGACGATGGTTTGTGTCGGCAGCAGATAGAGGTCGCGGCCCGAATGTTTGGCCGGGTCGTAACTGCCGCCGAACTTGCAACCGAGAATCTGCGCCAACCAGCGCGCCAGAGCCTTGTTGGTCTCGACTTCATGTTGCGGCGCCTCGGCACGCACCGAATGGGCCACGACAATTTTTTTGCTGGGTGTCGGGGTCATGCGTTCCCCTTTTATCAGTCGATGGGTTCTCAAAGGAAATTGCAGAGATCAGGCCAATCAACGATCCCCCCGAACCGCCCGATAATCGGGAGTTTGCCGTGACTGTGCTGGCATCACGCCTGTTTCAAACTGCACGACAGCGGGCAAAACTCCGGCAAATTGCACGATCTCTCATCCTCGCCGCGATCATTGTGGGAGCGAGCCTGCTCGCGAAAGCGTAGTGTCAGCCGACTACAATTCTGTGGATCCAGCGCCTTCGCGAGCAGGCTCGCTCCCACATTAGTTCATCGTCGCTCTGGGAGCGGGGTTCACACCAAACCGCCCCCGGTACTCACTCGGCCCCAACCCGGTAATCTTCTTGAAAATCGCGCGAAACGCGCCCGGATCCTGATAGCCCACCGTCCAGGCAATGTGGTCGATCGTGCCATTGGTGAACTCGAGCATTTCTCGCGCTTTGCCAACCCGCAGGTGCTGGCAATACTCGGTCGGTTTCAAGCCTGTAGCGGCGCGGAATCGGCGCAGGAAAGTGCGTTCTTCAAGGCCCGCGCGCTCGGCCATCGCGTTCAGCGAAACATCCGTCGCCCCGGTGCTTTGCAGCCAGTGCTGAACCTTGAGAATCGACGCGTCGCCATGGCTGAGGATCGGCGCGAAATTGCTCCCGCATTCACTGGCGCTGTCGCTGTGTTCCATCACCAGAAAACGCGCGGTCGCGGTGGCGATGCTCGGGCCGAGCAAGCGATCGACCAGGCGAAGTCCCAGTTCCGACCAGGCCATCAGCCCCGCCGTGGTGATCAGGTCACCGTCGTCGACAATCGGCGTGTCGGCCTTCAGTTTGATCTTCGGGTAACGCTCGGCAAACGCCTGGGCCGAGGTCCAGTGGGTGGTGGCACTGCGACCGTCGAGCAAGCCGCTTTCAGCGAGCATCAACGAGCCCACACAAACACCACCAAGGGTTGCGCCGCGCGCATGCTGATCGCGCAGCCATTGCGCGAGACTCGCGGTCATCTGCGCCGCATCGAACCCGCCAAGGGACGGCGGAATCAGCACGGCGAGCAAAGCGTCCTCACCGCCCGGATGACTGTCATAGACCCGCGCCGGCAACTGCTCGCCCTCGACCTGCCAGTGAGTGACCCGCAGCACGGGCAATTGCACAGCCTGATACTCGGCAGCGATGCGGTTGGCCACGGCGAACAGATCGGTCAGACCGTGCACCGCCGCCAGTTGCGCGCCGGGGTAAATCAGCACGCCCAGTTCAGCGGTGGCGGCTCTTTGTGCAGCCATTGTCAGTTTTCCCCCGTCTATTGTCGGTGCGGCCAATCCTCGAATCCTCGGCCAGTGTCAATACTGAGGCCACACCCAATCACCGTCTCGAGGACAATCCCATGGCCAAGCAAGCGCTCATCGTAGTCGATATCCAGAACGACTACTTCCCCCAAGGCAAGTGGCCGCTGGTCGGCGCCGACGCCGCTGCCGATAACGCCGCACGGCTGATCGCAGCCTTTCGCGAAACGGGCGATCCGGTGGTCCACATTCGGCATGAATTCACCTCCGAAGACGCGCCGTTTTTCACTCCCGGCTCCGAAGGCGCGAAACTGCATCCGAAAGTGCTCAACCGCGCCGACGAGCCGGTGGTGCTCAAGCACTTCGTCAACTCGTTCCGTGAAACCGAACTGAAAGCGGTGCTCGACGAACACGGCATCACCGACTTGGTGGTGGTCGGCAGCATGAGCCATATGTGCGTCGATGGCATCACCCGCGCGGCGGCGGACATGGGGTATGCGGTCACGGTGGTTCACGATGCCTGCGCCAGCCGTGATCTGGAATTCAACGGCCTGACGGTGCCGGCCGCCCACGTGCACGCAGCATTCATGGCGGCGCTGGGTTTCGCCTATGCCAGCGTGGTATCGACTGAGCAGTTCCTGGGCAGCAACGCCTAGCAACAACTGCGCAATCCCCTGGCCCGCCCCGTTGCGGGCCTTTTTGCGTCTGTCATGAAAATCTCACGCGTGAGTCATTGATGGCACTTTGCATTGGTTGTAGTGTGGCCCACGCGTGAGACGCTCATAACCGGATTCCAGCCATGACAAGCCGCACTCCTACGCCTGCCGCAGCCAGCCCCAAGGGCGAGCGTGGCAAGACGTCAGCGAAAAAACCGTCGAGCTTCTACATGAAGCAGATGCGCGCAGGCCTGGCCGCCGCCGGTTATGTGAAACACGAAACTTGGGTGCTTCCGGAAAACCGAAGCTTGCTCAAGCAAATGGAGCAACAGCTACGCCAACCGATTCTGGCTGGCTCTTTCATGTCGGAGAAATACATGAGCGCAGGCAACAACTGGACCATCGACAGCCTCTTCAATGCCCTCAAGGCGCTGGACGAGGTGGCTTCCCAAGAGATTTCGCTGTCCCTGATCCAGAGCTCCGAACCGAGCATCAAGCTGGAAATGAACGAATTCGGCGGCCTGCCGATTCACATCGCCCTGGCCGGCCAGCAGATCATTGTCGACACCGTGCTGGTGGACATCGATTCGATCAGCAACGTCCAGGCGTTCAACGATGCCGTGCTGCGCAGCCGCGAGATGTTCCCGCTGTCGTCGATCGGAATCGAATCGATGCCGAACGGGCAGACCGTCTACAACATGTTCGGCGCCCTCAGCGCCGACTCGAGCCTGACCAACGTGGTCACCGAGGTGAAAACCCTGGTCGACAACGTGCAGCGCGCCAGCGAAGCCTTCGAACACTTCTTCAAGTAATCAACAGGGAATATCCAATGACTCAGTCCATCTGGAGCAAGTTGTTCACCGCACTGCGCGGCGGCGCCAATGAAGTCGGCGAAGCCATCGCCGACCAGCAGGCCCTGCGCATCCTTGATCAGGAAATCCGCGACGCCGACACCGCGCTGTCCAATGCCCGCCGCGAACTGGTGACGATCATGGCCAAGCACAAACTGGCCGCCGACCGCGTCAGCGAATACGACGCCAAGATCAAGGACCTCGAAGCCAAGGCTGTAGCCGCGTTGAATGCCGGCCGTGAAGACCTGGCGCTGGAAGTGGCCGAAGCGATTTCGACCCTGACCAACGACCTTGCTGCCGAGAAGAAACTCAGCGATGAATTCGGCGCCTACGCCGACAACATGCGCAAAGACATCAGCAAAGCCGAATCGCGAATCAAGAGCCTGCGCCAGCAAGTGGACATGGCCAAGGCCCGCGACAGCGTGCAGAAAGCCCAGGTCAGCGCCTCGATTGCCAGCGGCGGCGCCAACGGCAAACTGGAAACCGCAGTCGGCACCCTGAACCGCCTGCAAGCCAAGCAGCAGCAACGTGCTGCCGAACTGAACGCCGCAGACGAACTGGCCGACGCCTCTACCGGCAACGACCTGGAACGCAAACTGCGCGACGCCGGCATCACGCCGAACGAAGGCAGCGCCAATGCGATCCTTGAGCGGCTGAAGCAGAAGTCCGCGCAGTAATGACTGAACGGTAACTTGTGGGAGCGAGCCTGCTCGCGAAAGCGTCGTGACAGTCAAATAATCGAGTGACTGACACAACCCATTCGCGAGCAGGCTCGCTCCCACATGGTTTCACGGCGTAATTGCCTCTGCTCGTTCACCGCTTCGCCCGTTACACTACCGCCACTTTTTCACCCCCGAACACCTCCACCCGCTTCAAGGAACGTACCCATGGGATGGTTTAAAGACTTGCTCGGCACCAGCAATTGGCAGACCGCTGCGCCAACGAGCACCGGCGCCAGCGGCCCGCTGGGCATGGCACAAGGCAAAGGCGTGCGCTTCGACACGACCCTGGCATTGCTGCTGGAAGGCTCGACTTCGGTGCGGGTGCCATTCGATCAAGCCGTGTGGAGCGCCGGCTGGGTCGATCTCGGCCAGTCCAACAAGCTGCACCGCTACTACATGAACGACGAGGATTTCTGGGTGCAGATCCACGTCACCGGCGACGATCAGGTCGAGTCGGTCACCCTGTTCAATTACCTCAGCTATGTAACGGTCAACAGTGACGCCGAACTGCAGCGTCTGGCCGGCCCCAACAGCCTGATCGGTCTGCCGACCTACAACCACGACGGTGTTGAATACACCCGCGAATGGGGCACCGAACTGCATCAGACCGAACTGGTGCCAATGACCGAACACGTGGTCAACCCGGACGAGTCCTACACCATCAAGCACCACGCCATGCTGTATGCCCGCGACACCGGCCTGACCGATCGCCGCGAACTGCTGCTGTTCTCCGTCGAACAGGACGAAGAAGGCACCGTCAGCCTGAGCACCTCGCTGGGCATCTCGCTGTACACGACTGATTTGAGCGCCATTTAAAAAAGGAAGTTTTTAATGCTGGAAGTCTTGGCCGTTTCCCTGAACAAAACCGCGCTGGTCGGTTTTGTCGTCTACCTGATCGGCGCCGTGTTGCTGTTCATGCTGTTTCAATTCGTCTACACGCGCATTACCGCGCACAAGGAATTCGAACTGATCCGTGCCGGCAACACTGCCGCCGCCATTGCCCTCTCCGGGGCGATCATCGGTTTCGCCATTCCGGCGAGCAACGTGATCGCCTACTCGGTCAACGTGCTCGACTTTGTCCTCTGGGCGGTCATCGCCGCCGTCGTGCAGCTGTTGGCGTTCGTTGCGACCGGGCTGGTGCTCAAGGGCACGTCCCAGCGCATCGCCAACGGCGAAGTCGCCGCCGGCATCTATGTGGCGGCCGTGGCGATCAGCGTCGGCATGCTCAATGCCGCGTGCATGACCCCGTCCCACTGACCGGCAGGAAGCCTCTCGATGAAACGCAGCAAATACGTGCAGTTGTCCCTCGCCGCGTCGGTGGCGATGGCGATTTCCGGTGAAGCAGCGGCGCTGGATCAGCCGCGCAATTTCCAGAGCGTTGAACAGTGTATCGATGCCGAAGTGGCCGCCGATCTCTGCTCCAGCGCCTACGTCGCCGCCCTGAACGAACATCGGCGCATCGCCCCGCCCTACAACGACAAGGCCAAGTGCGACGCAGACTTTGCCGCTGGCTGGTGTCAGAAAAATTCCGATGGCCGTTTCGTGCCGAAACTTGGCGGCTTCAAAGTGCCGGGCAATGCCGAGACGCCGCAAGATCTCGATGCCATCGCCAATTCGCAAATGCCGGCGGGCGACACCAGCAGCAGCGCCAGCCACGGCGGCTCGCACTATTCCGGTGGCTCAGGTGGCGGCGGCAATGGCTGGCTGACCGGCTGGCTGATCGGCAACGCAATGAGCAACAACGCCGAACGCACCGTTTACCGTGATCGCGAAACGCGCCAGCCGTACAACACCTCAACGCAGTACCGCCGAGCTGACACAACCTCGCGCAGCCAGTCGGATTACGAGAGCAGCAAGAGCAAACCGGTGAACGTTGCGTCGTCGACTTCGCGCGGCGGCTTCGGCAGTCAGTCCAGCGCCCG
The DNA here is from genome assembly GCF_054667565.1 of Pseudomonas sp. S3_G06. Taxonomy (NCBI): domain Bacteria; kingdom Pseudomonadati; phylum Pseudomonadota; class Gammaproteobacteria; order Pseudomonadales; family Pseudomonadaceae; genus Pseudomonas; species Pseudomonas sp. S3_G06. The sequence continues at coordinate 5,848,336 of NZ_CP162738.1, read as the reverse complement.
CAGCGGTTGGGGTGGCTGGGGCAGCAGTTCCGGACGCTCGAGCAGCTGACATGAAAAAGATCCACTGCGCCGAGCGCCCCGACTGGAAACACACCGCCGAAAGCCTCGGTTTCCTGTTCCACACCATCGACGACGAACCGTACTGGGACGAAAGCGCCTACTACCAGTTCAGCCTCGCGCAAATCGAAAACGATCTGGAAGACCCGACCACCGAACTGCATGAGATGTGCATGGACCTAGTGGATCGCGTGGTCAACAGCGAGGAGTTGCTCGATCGCCTCAGCATCCCGGCGGCGTACTACGACATGATCCGCACCTCCTGGCGCGAGGGTCATCCGCATCTGTACGGTCGCATGGACTTTTCCTACAGCGGCAACGGGCCGGCGAAACTGTTGGAGCTCAACTACGACACGCCGACCAGCCTCTATGAAGCGGCGGCGTTTCAGTGGGGCTGGCTGGAGCAATGCATCGAACGCGGCACCTTGCCCCGGCATGCCGACCAGTTCAACAGCATCGACACCAAGCTGCATCAGGCCTTCGCCGAATTGCAGTTGAAGCGGCCGTTCTACTTTGCCTCGATGAAGGACTCGGTCGAGGACAAAGGCACCACCGACTATCTGCGGCTGATCGCGGAAAAGGTCGGCATCGAATCACGCCACATCGATATCGAAGACATCGGCCTGACGGCTGAGGGTCGTTTCGTCGATCTGCAGGATCGCTGGATCCCGCACCTGTTCAAGCTGCACGCCTGGGAGTTCATCTTCCACGAACCGTTCGGCGCGGCAATCGCCGAGTGCGATACGCAGTTTTTCGAACCGGCGTGGAAGGCGATCCTGTCCAACAAAGGTGCGCTGCCGCTGCTGTGGGAATTGCACAAGGGACATCCGAATCTGCTCGCTGCGCACCTTGATCCGAATCCGCAAAGTGCCGTGCCAAAGGGCTGGGTGCGCAAGCCGTACTTTTCCCGCGAAGGCGCCAACATCGAACTGCAAACAGCGGAAGGTCTGATCGTCAAAGAGGACGGGCCTTACACCGATGCGCCGTTCATCTTGCAGGAGTTCGCGCCGCTGCCGAAGTTTGGCGACAGCTACACGCTGATTGGCTCGTGGGTGATTGGTGATGAGGCGGCGGGGATTGGTGTGCGCGAGGACAATAGTCTGATCACCAAGGATTCAAGTCGCTTCCTGCCGCATCTCATTCTCGACTGAACTGCCAGACATGAAAAAGCCATAGCGTTGGCGCGCTACGGCTTTTCATCCCAGTTAAGACACTTCGGTTGTTCGTGACCCATTCCGTATCGGAACCTCGTCTCTGGACGGTTCATCCGTCGACACTCTTGCCATTCTGCGTCGGGCTATTTCAGCGCCACGGCGACGCAGTGGTGTTTCAACGAATCGGTAATTCAGTTCGCTGCACACCACCATGATCAGCAACGCAGTGAGCAACAGTTCGATCGTGTGCCCGGCCCCCAGCGTCGCGCCGCTAGTGGACGCAATCCGCGTCCAGATCTCGGTACTCAGGTGGTAGGCGAATATGTGCACAACGTACAAAGCGTAAGACCGTGAACCCAACCATTCGAACAGGCTCTGGAAAACAGAAGGACAGTAGATGTAGCCCTTCTGGTAACTGGCGAGCCAGACAATGACCACGGCCGTCATCGCGACCAGACCAACAGCAATCGGCACCGCGATCATCTGCCCTGCGATGGCACCCAACAGATACAGCAAAAACAGCGTGGTCGCCAAACGCTTGAAGATACTGGCACCGAGCGCAACCGGCTCGATGTCTTTATAAAGCGAAGTGCGGGAGAACAGGCAAAGCACGATGCCCCACATCATCGCATCGAGCCTGAAGGAGAACAGCATCGGTGCCGGGGGCGCCGCAAAACCATTGCGATCAAAGCCGAACTGCAGGGCGATCAAGGCAAGCAGAATAATCACCCGCCAGCGCGCCGATGTCACCAGTAGCAGAAAAAGCGGGAAGATGAGGTAGAACTGCTCCTCCAGCGCCAGACTCCAGTACACCGAGTTCGGGCCAAGCAACAAACCGTACTGATTGGCCAGGTTGCCAGTGAACGTAGCCACAGCAGTAAAACTGCGCAGGTTGTAAAACCACGACTGAAACGCATTCGACTCGTTGAAAAAATTGAAAACGCCAACGGTATCAGCACCCACAACCATGCTGTGGGCAAGAGGCGATAAGCCCGCCGGATCCAGAACGACGTCGCGGCCAATCCGAATCTGTTCTGCTCACGGTGGCTATCGAAATAGTCGAGATACGCCTTGCTGACGACGTAGCCTGAAATACAGAAGAACAAATCCACCCCGGTCCATGGGGAGTACACGTTGAACAGGCTCAACAAGGACGAGTCATGGAACGGCAACAATTGAGGGAGGTGGGTCAGGACCGTCATGAGAATGGCCGCCCCGCGCAAATACTCGATTTCCTTGTTCTTGCGAGTGCTCATGAAATTCTCTTGTTCTTATGGGGAGACAGGCTTCATAGCGCCTGAAAACGCTGCGGGAATGAACTGAGTTGGCATTCCTCGAGAGCGATCATGGAGCGGTCCGCGACGGCCTTCAAGCCTCCGTGCAAAAAACTTTCCGGATGTCCAACCCGACTCATTGGTCAGTTGCCGGGCATTCTTTTCATCCATGCCCCTGCAAAACGACAAAGCCCTCGCAATTGCGAGGGCTTTGTCTGGAAGCGATCAGTTTCAGAACGGAATATCGTCATCGAAGCTGTCGAAATCCGGAGCCGGTTGCGGCGCGGCCTGCTGAGGCGCCGGAGCCGAACGCTGCTGTGGAGCCGACTGCTGCGGGCGTGGAGCCTGCTGACGTGGCGCCTGCTGCTGGTAGTTGTTGCCACCGCCTTGCTGGTCGCCCTGTTGTGGACGGCCGCCGAGCAGTTGCATGGTGCCTTGCATGTCGACCACGATTTCAGTGGTGTAACGCTTGATGCCGTCCTTTTCCCACTCGCGGGTCTGCAACTTGCCTTCGATGTAGACCTGCGACCCCTTGCGCAGGTATTCACCGGCAATCTCGGCCACCTTGCCGAACATCGACACACGATGCCACTCGGTCTTCTCGACCTTCTGACCGGTCTGCTTGTCGGTCCATTGTTCGCTGGTGGCCAGACTCAGGTTGGTCACGGCATTACCGTTAGGCAGGTAGCGAACTTCGGGATCCTGGCCGCAAGTGCCGACCAATATGACTTTGTTAACCCCACGGGCCATAACGTTCTCCTAAGCGTCGCACGCAGCCCCGGCCGGGTTGTTGACCAGGCGTTCGAGGGTGCTGCGATCCACTAATTCTTTGTCCAGTTTGATGTAAACAGCCGCCTCTTCGGCGACTATCACTGCATCTGTTACCCCTACCAGGGCCTTGAGGCGCTCGACCAGACCCGCTTCGCGGATCGCTTCGGGCGACAACGGCAAGCGCAGGCTCGTCACGTAGGGAGGTTCGCGCATGGTAACAGCAAAGGCCAGCCAAAGTGCAGCCAGCGCGGCGCATCCGAGGAACACAACCGACAGACCGCCATGCTGGAACAACCAGCCGCCGAGTATCCCGCCGAGTGCCGAACCGAGGAACTGGCTGGTGGAGTACACGCCCATGGCCGTGCCCTTGCCGCCTGCCGGTGAAACCTTGCTGATCAGCGACGGCAACGATGCCTCGAGCAGATTGAACGCGGTGAAAAACACCACCGTACCGATCACCAGAGCGCGCAGGCTGTCGCCGAACTGCCAGAAGAATAGTTCAGTCAGCATCAATGTCATGACGGCGCCGAGCAAAACTCGTTTCATTTTGCGTTTCTTCTCGCCGTAGATAATGAATGGGATCATGGCGAAGAACGAAATCAGCAACGCGGTGAGGTAGACCCACCAGTGCTGTTCCTTGGGCAGACCGGCTTTTTCCACCAGTGCCAGCGGCAGGGCGACGAAGCTCGACATCAACATGGCATGTAACACAAAGATGCCCAGATCCAGGCGCAGCAGGTCCGGGTGCTTGAGAGTCGGCATCAGCGCCTGCCGGGCCACGCCGGATTCCCGGTGCTGCAACGGCCCGGTGGATTGCGGCACCATGAACATGATGATCAGGATGCCGACCAGCGCCATGGCGCCAGTGGCGAGGAACAGCCCGGACAGCCCGAACCCACTGGTCAATAACGGCCCGACCACCATGGCCACGGCGAACGACAGGCCGATGGTCATGCCGATCATCGCCATGGCTTTGGTCCGATGCTGCTCGCGGGTCAGGTCGGAAAGCAGCGCCATCACCGCTGCGGAAATCGCCCCGGCGCCTTGCAGGATCCGCCCGGCGATCACACCCCAGATCGAATCGGCCTGGGAAGCCAGAACACTGCCGAGAGCGAAGACGATCAGGCCGAGGTAGATCACCGGCCGGCGACCGATGCGGTCGGAAATGATCCCGAACGGAATCTGGAAAATTGCCTGGGTCAGACCGTAAGCGCCAATCGCCAGCCCGATCAGGGCCGGGGTCGCTCCCGCCAGATCCATGCCATAGGTCGCCAGCACCGGCAACACCATGAACATGCCAAGCATACGGAAGGCGAACACCAGGGCCAGACCGCTCGCCGCGCGGGTCTCGCTGCCACTCATGCGTTCGCTGTGGGGATCGTGCATGGAAAAACCTCGTGTGAACCGGCGGCGATTCTACCAGTCCCATCGGAAGACGGGGTATATCGCGACGCTATGACGCGTATAGATGAAACTCTCTTCATGAACGGCAAAACGCCCTTCGTTTGATAGTGTGCATCCATCCAGTATTTGCCCGTATACTCCTACGTTTTCGACGCCCGCCAAGCGAGGCCACTTTGGACAAGATCCTGATACGTGGGGCCCGTACCCACAACCTGAAGAACATCGACCTGACCCTGCCACGGGACAAACTGATCGTCATCACCGGCCTGTCCGGATCCGGCAAGTCGTCCCTGGCGTTCGACACGCTGTATGCCGAAGGGCAGCGCCGCTATGTCGAATCGCTGTCGGCCTATGCCCGGCAATTCCTGTCGATGATGGAAAAACCCGACGTCGACACCATCGAAGGCCTCTCGCCGGCGATCTCCATCGAACAGAAGTCGACCTCGCACAACCCGCGTTCCACGGTCGGCACCATCACCGAAATCTACGACTACCTGCGCTTGCTCTACGCCCGCGTCGGTACGCCGCGTTGCCCGGATCACGACATTCCACTGGAGGCGCAGACCGTCAGCCAGATGGTCGATCTGGTGCTGGCGCAGCCGGAAGGCAGCAAACTGATGCTGCTGGCGCCGGTGATCCGCGAGCGCAAGGGCGAACACCTGTCGGTCTTCGAAGAATTGCGTGCGCAAGGTTTCGTCCGCGCCCGGGTCAACGGACGCATTTGCGAGCTCGACGAGCTGCCGAAGCTGGATAAACAGAAGAAGCATTCGATCGATGTGATCGTCGATCGCTTCAAGGTCCGCGCCGATCTGCAGCAACGTCTGGCCGAATCCTTCGAAACCGCGCTGAAGCTGGCCGACGGCATTGCCCTGGTCGCGCCGATGGACGACGAGCCGGGCGAAGAAATGATCTTCTCCGCACGCTTCGCCTGCCCGATCTGCGGCCATGCGATCAGCGAACTGGAACCCAAGCTGTTTTCCTTCAACAACCCGGCCGGCGCCTGCCCGACCTGTGACGGCCTGGGTGTGAAGCAGTTCTTCGACATCAAGCGTCTGGTCAATGGCGAGCTGACCCTGGCCGAAGGTGCAATACGCGGCTGGGACAGGCGCAACGTCTATTACTTCCAGATGCTCGGCTCACTCGCCTCGCACTACAAGTTCAGCCTGGACAAGCCCTTCAACGAGCTGAGCGCCGAGCAGCAGAAGTTCATCCTGCACGGCAGCGGCTCGCAGAACGTCGACTTCAAATACCTGAACGACCGTGGCGACATCGTCAAACGCTCGCACCCTTTCGAGGGCATCGTGCCGAATCTTGAGCGTCGCTATCGCGAAACCGAATCGGCGAGCGTGCGCGAAGAGCTGGCCAAGTTCCTCAGCCATCAGGCCTGCCCGGATTGCCGTGGCACGCGTCTGCGCCGTGAAGCGCGGCACGTCTGGGTCGGTGAGAAAACCCTGCCGGCAGTGACCAATCTGCCGATCGGCGATGCCTGTGAATATTTCGGCGCGCTGAAGATGACCGGTCGGCGTGGCGAGATCGCCGACAAGATCCTCAAGGAAATCCGCGAGCGTCTGCAATTTCTGGTCAACGTCGGCCTCGACTATCTGTCGCTGGATCGCAGTGCCGACACATTGTCCGGTGGCGAGGCGCAACGGATTCGTCTGGCCAGCCAGATTGGCGCCGGTCTGGTCGGCGTTCTTTATATCCTCGATGAACCGTCCATTGGTCTGCATCAGCGCGACAACGATCGGCTGCTCGGTACGCTCAAGCATTTGCGCGATATCGGCAACACGGTAATCGTGGTCGAGCATGATGAAGACGCGATTCGTCTGGCTGACTATGTCGTCGATATCGGTCCTGGCGCAGGTGTGCACGGCGGGCGGATCGTTGCCGAAGGCACGCCGGATGAAGTCATGGCGCACCCGGATTCGCTGACCGGCAAATACCTGTCCGGCCGGGTGAAGATCGAAGTGCCGGCCAAACGCACGCCGCGCAACAAGAAGCTGAATCTGTCGCTCAAAGGTGCGCGTGGCAACAATCTGCGCAATGTCGATCTGGACATCCCGATCGGTCTGCTGACTTGCGTGACTGGCGTATCCGGTTCGGGTAAATCGACACTGATCAACAACACGCTGTTCCCGCTCAGCGCCACGGCGCTCAATGGCGCGACCACGCTGGAAGCGGCCGCGCATGACAGCATCAAAGGTCTGGAACATCTCGATAAAGTCGTCGATATCGACCAGAGCCCGATTGGCCGTACGCCGCGTTCCAACCCGGCGACCTACACCGGGTTGTTCACGCCGATCCGCGAACTGTTTGCCGGCGTGCCCGAGTCGCGCTCGCGGGGTTACGGCCCGGGGCGTTTCTCGTTCAACGTCAAGGGCGGTCGCTGCGAAGCGTGCCAGGGTGATGGCCTGATCAAGGTGGAAATGCACTTCCTGCCGGACATCTACGTGCCCTGCGATGTGTGCAAGAGCAAGCGCTACAACCGCGAAACCCTTGAGATCAAATACAAGGGCAAGAGCATCCACGAGACCCTCGAAATGACCATCGAGGAAGCTCGGGAGTTCTTCGATGCGGTGCCGGCACTGGCGCGCAAGCTGCAAACGCTGATGGATGTCGGCCTGTCCTACATCAAGCTCGGGCAGTCGGCGACGACCCTGTCCGGCGGTGAAGCACAGCGGGTCAAGTTGTCGCGCGAGCTGTCCAAGCGCGATACGGGCAAAACCCTGTATATCCTCGATGAGCCAACCACCGGCTTGCACTTCGCCGATATTCAGCAATTGCTCGACGTCCTGCATCGCCTGCGCGACCACGGCAACACTGTGGTGGTCATCGAGCACAACCTCGATGTGATCAAGACCGCTGACTGGCTGGTGGACCTCGGTCCTGAAGGCGGTTCCAAGGGCGGTCAGATCATTGCCACCGGTACGCCGGAGGAAGTTGCCGAGATGAAGCAATCTCACACCGGCCATTACCTCAAGCCACTGCTGATCCGTGACCGGGCTTAACTGCCAGGCATGAAAAAGCCCCTGGCACCGTTAAGGTGCCAGGGGCTTTTTTGTAGCTGGAGCAATCAGGACGCGTGGGATTGCAGGTAGTTCTCGAGACCGATCAGCTTGATCAGGCCCAGCTGCTTTTCCAGCCAGTAGGTGTGATCTTCTTCGGTGTCGTTGAGCTGAACCCGCAGAATTTCGCGGCTGACATAGTCCTTGTGTTGCTCGCAAAGTTCGATGCCTTTGCACAGCGCAGCGCGGACTTTGTATTCGAGGCGCAGATCCGCTTCGAGCATCGTAGGCACCGTGGTGCCGACATCCAGATCGTCCGGACGCATGCGCGGCGTGCCTTCGAGCATCAGAATCCGCCGCATCAACGCATCGGCGTGGCCGGCTTCTTCTTCCATCTCGTGGTTGATGCGCTCGTAGAGCTTGGTGAACCCCCAGTCCTCATACATCCGCGAATGAACGAAATATTGGTCACGCGCGGCCAGCTCGCCGGTCAGCAACGTATTGAGGTAATCGATTACATCTGGGTGGCCTTGCATCGCCCTACATCTCCCTTCCTGAAAGCCTGTAGTTTGAACCAACCTGACCGGAAGGTCACTCACCACGCGCAATAAAAGCGAAGATATTCTGAGAAAAACGGGCCAAAAAACGCAAAAACCGCCCAAATGAGGGCGGTTCTGCTTCTCGTTTAGACTACGTTAAGCTGTCAGTTGAGCAGCTTTGCGATTGCTTCTCCATACGCCGGATCGGCTTTGTAGAAATGCTGCAACTGACGATCGACGACGTCGCTGGAAACACCCGCCATCGCACCGGCAATGTTGCTGACCAGCAATGCTTTCTGCTCGTCGCTCATCAAGCGGAACAAGGCACCGGCATGGCTGTAGTAGTCGGTGTCTTCGCGGTGATCATAACGATCAGCGGCACCGCTCAAGGCCAGCGCTGGCTCCGCGTAATGCGGCGCTTGCTTCGGCGACTCAACGTAGCTGTTCGGTTCATAGTTCGGCGCCGCGCCGCCATTGCTGCCGAACGCCATGGAGCCGTCACGCTGATAAGTATTCACCGGACTGCGCGGAGCGTTCACCGGCAATTGCTGGTGATTGGTGCCTACACGGTAACGGTGCGCGTCAGCGTAGGCGAATACACGGCCTTGCAGCATGCGGTCTGGCGACAGACCGACACCTGGCACCATGTTGCTCGGGCCAAACGCAGCCTGTTCAACTTCAGCGAAGTAGTTCAGCGGGTTGCGATTCAACTCCAGCTCACCGACTTCGATCAGCGGAAACTCCTTCTGCGACCAAGTCTTGGTCACGTCGAATGGGTTCTCGTAATGAGCCGCCGCCTGCGCTTCGGTCATGATCTGAATGCACACACGCCATTTCGGGAATTCACCGCGCTCGATGGCCTCGAACAGGTCACGCTGCGCATAGTCCGGGTCTGTACCAGCCAAACGGGCGGCATCGGCCGGCGCCAGGTTCTTGATGCCCTGCTGGGTCTTGTAGTGCCACTTCACCCAGTGACGCTCGCCTTTGGCGTTGATCAGGCTGTAAGTGTGACTGCCGAAGCCGTGCATGTGGCGATAGCCGTCAGGGATGCCACGATCAGAAAACAGGATGGTGACCTGGTGCAGCGCTTCAGGCGAATGCGACCAGAAATCCCACATCATCTGCGCGCTTTTCAGGTTGCTTTGCGGCAGACGCTTTTGCGTGTGGATAAAGTCAGGAAACTTCAGCGGATCACGGATGAAGAACACTGGCGTGTTGTTGCCGACGATGTCCCAGTTGCCTTCCTCGGTGTAGAACTTCAAGGCGAAGCCGCGCGGATCGCGCTCAGTGTCGGCCGAACCACGCTCGCCACCTACGGTAGAAAAGCGCAGAAAGGTTGGCGTTTGTTTGCCTACCGACTCGAACAACTTTGCACTGGTGTATTCAGTGATGTCACGGGTAACGGTGAACGTGCCGTAGGCGCCCGAGCCTTTAGCGTGGACACGGCGCTCAGGAATGTTTTCACGGTTGAAGTGCGCGAGTTTTTCGATCAGATGGAAATCGTCGAGAAGCAGCGGACCGCGTGGGCCGGCGGAACGGGAATTCTGGTTGTCAGCGACTGGCGCGCCACTGGCGGTTGTAAGCATCTTGGTCTGGCTCATGCGGTCTTCTTCCTCTGTCAGTCTTGAACTGCCGGCTAATGGGCTTGGCGGGAAGTATTGATCATCGACGTTACAGCTACAAATTCATTAACTTGCAGGCATCGATAGATAATTACTAATTATGTTTTCCCGGCACATAGTGGCAGTTCAACCATGTCAGAAACTTGTACGGACGACGCATTTCTTACAGGCACAAAAAACCGGGCACTAGGCCCGGTTCTTTGTTTCAGACTGACGTCTTACTCGGCGGATACAGCTTCGCCAGCAGTAGCACGATCAACCAACTCGACATACGCCATAGGCGCGTTGTCGCCAGCGCGGAAACCGCACTTGAGGATGCGCAGGTAGCCACCCTCACGGGTAGCGTAACGCTTGCCCAGGTCGTTGAAGAGCTTACCAACGATAGCTTTCGAACGAGTACGGTCGAAAGCCAGACGGCGGTTAGCCAGGCTGTCTGTCTTGGCCAGAGTGATCAGCGGCTCGGCTACGCGGCGCAGTTCTTTGGCTTTTGGCAGAGTAGTTTTGATCAGCTCGTGCTCGAACAGCGACACCGCCATGTTTTGGAACATGGCCTTGCGGTGCGAGCTGGTGCGGCTCAGGTGACGACCACTTTTACGATGACGCATGGTTCATTCCTTACCAAACACTACGTTCGGTGATTACGACGATCAGGCAGTCGCCTTGTCGTCCTTCTTAAGACTTGCAGGCGGCCAGTTGTCGAGGCGCATGCCGAGGGACAGACCGCGGGAGGCCAGAACGTCCTTGATTTCAGTCAAGGATTTCTTGCCCAGGTTCGGAGTCTTCAACAGCTCTACTTCGGTACGCTGAATCAGGTCGCCGATGTAGTAGATGTTTTCCGCCTTAAGGCAGTTAGCCGAACGTACAGTCAGTTCCAGATCGTCAACCGGGCGAAGCAGGATCGGATCGATCTCGTCTTCCTGCTCGACAACCAGCGGCTCACTTTCACCTTTGAGGTCGACGAACGCAGCCAGCTGCTGTTGCAGGATGGTTGCAGCGCGACGGATAGCCTCTTCAGGATCCAGGGTACCGTTGGTTTCCAGATCAATAACCAGCTTGTCCAGGTTGGTACGCTGTTCGACACGGGCGTTTTCCACCACGTAAGCGATACGGCGAACCGGGCTGAACGAAGAGTCAAGCTGCAAGCGACCGATGCTGCGGCTTTCGTCTTCATCGCTCTGACGCGAGTCGGCTGGTTCATAACCACGACCACGAGCTACGGTGAGCTTCATGTTCAGGGCGCCGTTAGACGCCAGGTTAGCGATTACGTGATCGGGATTAACGATCTCGACATCATGATCCAGCTGAATATCGGCAGCGGTAACCACCCCCGAACCCTTCTTCGACAAGGTCAGCGTAACTTCGTCACGACCGTGCAGCTTGATGGCCAGACCTTTAAGGTTCAACAGGATTTCAATTACGTCTTCCTGTACACCTTCGATGGCGCTGTACTCGTGGAGCACACCGTCAATCTCGGCCTCGACTACTGCGCAGCCGGGCATTGAGGACAACAGGATGCGGCGCAGCGCGTTGCCCAGGGTGTGGCCAAAACCACGCTCGAGAGGCTCGAGAGTGATCTTGGCGCGGGTTGGACTGACAACCTGCACATCAATGTGGCGGGGTGTCAGGAACTCATTTACCGAAATCTGCATGGATGCACCTATTTTCTAGCCCTTACTTGGAGTAGAGCTCGACAATCAGGCTTTCGTTGATGTCGGCGGACAGATCACTGCGAGCAGGAACGTTCTTGAAAACGCCCGACTTCTTCTCAGTGTCTACTTCTACCCATTCTACGCGGCCACGTTGGGCACACAGATCGAGAGCTTGGACAATGCGAAGTTGGTTTTTTGCTTTCTCGCGAACTGCAACCACGTCACCAGCACGAACCTGATACGACGGAACGTTTACGGTCTGACCGTTTACGCTGATCGACTTGTGCGATACCAGTTGACGGGATTCGGCACGAGTCGAACCAAAGCCCATACGGTATACAACGTTGTCCAGACGGCATTCGAGCAGTTGCAGCAGGTTTTCACCGGTTGCACCTTTCTTGCCAGCAGCTTCTTTGTAGTAGCCGCTGAACTGACGCTCGAGAACGCCGTAGATACGACGGACCTTCTGCTTTTCACGCAGTTGGGTGCCGTAGTCGGACTGGCGACCGCGGCGCTGGCCGTGGATACCAGGTGCTGCTTCAATGTTGCACTTCGATTCGATCGCGCGCACGCCGCTCTTCAGGAAGAGATCGGTGCCTTCGCGACGAGCGAGTTTGCATTTTGGACCAATGTAACGAGCCATTCTTTACAATCTCCTGGATTACACGCGGCGCTTCTTCGGCGGACGGCACCCGTTGTGCGGGATTGGCGTCACGTCGGTGATGCTGGCGATCTTGTAGCCACAGCCGTTCAAAGCGCGGACTGCGGATTCACGACCTGGACCTGGACCCTTGACGTTGACGTCGAGGTTTTTCAGGCCGTATTCCAGCGCAGCTTGACCAGCACGCTCAGCAGCTACTTGAGCAGCGAACGGGGTGGACTTGCGGGAACCGCGGAAACCCGAACCACCGGAGGTAGCCCAGGAAAGAGCGTTACCTTGACGGTCGGTAATGGTCACGATGGTGTTGTTAAAAGATGCATGGATGTGGGCGATGCCATCAACCACTGTCTTTTTAACTTTTTTACGAGGACGAGCAGCAGGTTTTGCCATGATTAAATTCCTGTCGATTCGCTGGGGCGATTACTTGCGGATCGGCTTACGCGGACCTTTACGGGTACGCGCGTTGGTCTTGGTACGCTGACCGCGTACTGGCAGACCACGACGATGACGCAGACCGCGATAGCAACCGAGGTCCATCAAGCGCTTGATTTTCATGTTGATTTCGCGACGCAGGTCACCTTCAGTGGTGAACTTCGCCACTTCGCCACGCAGCTGTTCAATTTGCTCGTCGCTCAGATCTTTGATCTTTGCTGCTGGGTTTACCCCAGTCACTGCACAGATCTTCTGCGCAGTAGTGCGACCAACACCATAGATGTAGGTCAGCGAGATAACAGTATGCTTGTTATCTGGAATGTTAACGCCTGCAATACGGGCCATTCAGTGGGACTCCAATTGACAGCTACCTACGCCCCGGAAGCCAAGAAATAGGGCGCGAGATAATATCGCTGTAATAACAAATAATCAACCCGGTAGCGCACTAGCTACCGGGCTTGAAGCACAATCACACTCAGCCTTGGCGCTGTTTGTGACGCGGTTCCGCGCTGCAAATTACTCGAACAACACCTTCGCGGCGAATAATCTTGCAGTTACGGCACAGCTTTTTCACCGATGCACGAACTTTCATCACCAACTCCTCGAACCTTATGGGTACTCAGCGCAACATGCCGCTGCCGTAACCCTTCAGGTTGGCTTTCTTCATCAGGGATTCGTACTGGTGCGAAACGAGGTGCGATTGTACTTGGGACATGAAGTCCATCACAACCACGACCACGATCAGCAACGAGGTCCCGCCAAGGTAGAACGGAACGTTTGCTGCAACCACCAGGAATTGGGGCAACAGGCACACGGCCGTCATGTAAAGAGCACCGAACAGGGTCAAGCGGGTCAGAACGCCATCAATATAGCGCGCAGACTGCTCACCTGGACGGATGCCCGGAATAAAGGCACCGGACTTCTTCAGGTTTTCCGCTACGTCTTTCGGATTGAACATCAACGCCGTATAGAAGAAGCAGAAGAAAATAATCCCTGCACTAAACAGCAGAATATTCAACGGCTGACCAGGAGCGATCGACTGCGAGATGTCCTGCAACCAGCCCATACCTTCAGACTGACCGAACCAGGCACCCAACGAAGCCGGAAACAGCAAGATGCTGCTCGCGAAAATAGCCGGAATAACACCGGCCATGTTCACCTTCAGCGGCAAGTGGCTTGTCTGCGCAGCAAAAACCTTGCGGCCCTGCTGACGCTTGGCGTAGTGAACAGCGATACGACGCTGGCCACGCTCAATGAACACCACGAAACCGATAATCGCTACTGCCAGCAAACCGATGGCAACCAGGGCGAAGATGTTGATATCACCCTGACGCGCAGACTCGAAAGACTGCCCGATTGCTCTCGGAAGACCGGCGACGATACCCGAAAAAATCAACATCGAGATACCGTTGCCAACACCACGCTCAGTAATCTGCTCACCCAGCCACATCATGAACATCGCACCAGCCACAAATGTGGTTACCGCGACGAAATGGAAGCCAAAGTCACCAGTGAACGCGACGCCCTGCCCGGCCAGACCAATGGACATGCCAATAGCCTGGACCAGAGCGAGAGCGACGGTGAGGTAGCGGGTGTACTGGCTAATCTTGCGACGGCCAGCTTCACCTTCCTTCTTCAACTGCTCCAGCTGCGGGCTGACGGCGGTCATCAATTGCATGATGATCGATGCCGAAATGTACGGCATGATCCCCAGTGCAAAGATGCTCATCCGTTCCAGCGCGCCGCCGGAGAACATGTTGAACAAGCTAAGAATGGTCCCCTCATTCTGTCGAAACAGGTCTGCGAGTCGGTCCGGGTTGATACCTGGAACCGGGATGTGTGCGCCTATTCGGTAGACGATAATCGCCAGGAACAGAAAACGCAGACGAGCCCAGAGTTCAGACATACCGCCTTTGCCGAGCGCAGAGAGAGCACCTTGCTTAGCCATTTATTCCTCGAACTTGCCGCCAGCTGCTTCGATAGCCGCACGCGCACCTTTGGTGGCGCCGATTCCCTTGCCGATAGTGACAGCGCGAGTCACTTCACCGGACAGCATGATTTTCACACGCTGTACGTTGACGTTGATCACGTTGGCATCTTTCAGGGACTGCACAGTAACGATGTCGCCTTCCACTTTGGCCAGCTCGGACAAACGCACTTCTGCGCGATCCATGGCTTTCAGGGAAACGAAACCGAACTTGGGCAGGCGACGATGCAGCGGCTGTTGACCGCCTTCAAAGCCTGGAGCGATGGTGCCACCGGAGCGGGAGGTCTGACCTTTGTGACCACGGCCACCAGTCTTGCCCAAACCACTACCGATACCACGGCCCGGACGATGCTTTTCGCGACGGGAACCCGGCGCTGGACTCAGATCATTGAGTTTCATCGATTAACCCTCGACACGCAGCATGTAGTAAGCCTTGTTGATCATCCCGCGATTCTCGGGAGTATCCTGGACTTCTACAGTGTGACCGATGCGACGCAGACCCAGACCCTTAACGCACAGTTTGTGGTTAGGGATGCGGCCGGTCATGCTTTTGATCAGCGTAACTTTAACGGTAGCCATGATTACTTGATCTCCTCAACACGCAGGCCACGCTTGGCAGCGATGGACTCAGGAGACTGCATAGCCTTCAGACCCTTGAAAGTGGCGTGAACCACGTTTACCGGGTTAGTCGAGCCGTAGCACTTGGCCAGAACGTTCTGAACGCCAGCAACTTCGAGGACAGCACGCATAGCGCCGCCAGCGATGATACCGGTACCTTCAGAAGCAGGCTGCATGTACACCTTCGAAGCGCCGTGAGCGGACTTCATTGCGTACTGCAGAGTGGTGCCGTTCAGGTCAACTTGAATCATGTTGCGGCGAGCAGCTTCCATTGCCTTCTGGATCGCAGCAGGCACTTCACGCGACTTGCCACGGCCGAAGCCAACACGCCCTTTACCATCACCAACCACGGTCAACGCGGTGAAAGTGAAGATACGGCCGCCTTTAACGGTTTTGGCTACGCGGTTAACTTGAACCAGCTTCTCGATGTAGCCTTCGTCGCGCTTTTGGTCGTTATTTGACATAACTTAGAACTCCAGCCCAGCTTCACGAGCAGCATCAGCCAGCGCTTTAACGCGGCCGTGATACTTGAAGCCAGAGCGGTCGAAAGCCACTTGCGATACGCCAGCGGCCTTAGCACGCGTAGCGACCAGCTGGCCAACCTTTGTGGCCGCGTCGATGTTGCCAGTGGCACCATCACGCAGTTCTTTATCCAAAGTCGAGGCACTTGCCAGGACTTTGTTGCCGTCGGCCGAGATGACCTGGGCGTAGATGTGCTGCGACGAGCGGAACACGCAGAGACGCACGACTTCGAGTTCGTGCATTTTCAGGCGTGCTTTGCGAGCGCGACGCAGTCGAGTAACTTTTTTGTCGGTCATTTGCTATGCCCTACTTCTTCTTGGCTTCTTTACGACGGACGACTTCGTCCGCGTAGCGCACACCTTTGCCTTTGTACGGCTCTGGTGGACGGAAGTCGCGGATCTCGGCGGCCACTTGACCTACCAGCTGCTTGTCGATGCCCTTGATCAGGATATCGGTCTGGCTAGGAGTCTCAGCGGTGATGCCTTGCGGCAGTTCGTAATCCACTGGGTGCGAGAAGCCAAGAGCCAGGTTCAGAACCTGACCTTTTGCTTGCGCTTTGTAACCAACACCGACCAGCTGGAGCTTGCGCTCGAAGCCTTGGCTTACGCCCTGGACCATGTTGTTTACCAACGCACGCGTGGTACCGGCCATTGCGCGAGTTTGTTGATCGCCATTGCGAGCAGCGAAACGCAGCTCACCAGCTTCTTCAACGATCTCAACGGACGAATGGATGTTCAGTTCAAGAGTGCCCTTGGCACCCTTCACCGAAAGCTGTTGGCCTGCGAATTTGACTTCGACACCGGCTGGCAGCTTAACGGGGTTCTTAGCGACGCGAGACATGCTTATCCCCCCTTAGAACACAGTGCAAAGAACTTCGCCGCCGACACCGGCAGCGCGCGCAGCACGATCCGTCATCACACCTTTGTTGGTGGAGACGATAGACACGCCAAGACCGCCACGAACTTTCGGCAGATCTTCAACGGACTTGTACTGACGCAGGCCTGGACGACTAACGCGCTTCACTTCTTCGATAACCGGACGGCCTTCGAAGTACTTCAGCGAGATGGACAGCGACGGCTTGGCGTCGGTGGTGATCTGAAAATCCGCGATGTAACCTTCGTCCTTCAGGACTTTTGCTACAGCAGCCTTCAACGTGGAAGACGGCATGCTTACGACAGACTTTTCAGCCATCTGGGCATTACGGATTCGAGTTAGCATGTCCGCTAACGGGTCCTGCATACTCATGGGCTAGACGCTCCTAATACAAAAAAATTAGCCTTGCGGCTACTACTTGTCGCCGAGAACTTCCGGGCAGAAAAACACGGGCTCAGGCGAGCCGGTCATTCTAGACACACCCCAGAAATGAATCAAGCCCCAAAAGGGGCTTGATTCAGATTCAAGGCCACCGATGGTCTGGTTCTTGCGAACCCGAACATCGAGACTTTGACAACTGTTACCAGCTGGCTTTAACCAGACCTGGTACGTCACCACGCATTGCAGCTTGACGCAGCATGTTACGGCCGAGGCCGAACTTGCGGTACACGCCGTGCGGACGACCAGTCAGGCGGCAACGGTTACGCATGCGCGAAGCGCTAGCGTCACGTGGTTGCTTCTGCAGAGCTACGGTAGCTTCCCAACGCGCTTCTGGACTTGCGTTCAGATCGACGATGATAGCTTTCAGCGCTGCACGCTTGGTGGCGTACTTGGCAACGGTGAGCTGACGCTTCAGCTCACGGTTCTTCATGCTCTTCTTGGCCATTTTCCTACTCCAATCAGTTGCGGAACGGGAATTTGAAAGCACGCAGCAGAGCGCGGCCTTCATCATCGTTCTTGGCAGTGGTGGTCAGGGTAATGTCCAGACCGCGGAGAGCATCGATCTTGTCGTAGTCGATTTCCGGGAAGATGATCTGCTCTTTCACGCCCATGCTGTAGTTGCCACGACCATCGAAGGACTTGGCATTCAGGCCGCGGAAGTCGCGAACCCGAGGCAGGGAGATCGACAGCAGACGATCCAGGAACTCGTACATACGCTCACGGCGCAGGGTCACTTTGACGCCGATCGGCCATCCTTCGCGGACTTTGAAGCCAGCGATGGATTTACGAGCGTAGGTCACAACGACTTTCTGGCCGGTGATCTTTTCCAGGTCAGCAACAGCGTGCTCGATGACTTTTTTGTCGCCGATCGCTTCGCCCAGACCCATGTTCAGGGTGATTTTGGTAACGCGCGGAACTTCCATCACGTTCGAAAGCTTAAGTTCTTCCTTAAGTTTCGGAGCGATTTCCTTCCGGTAAATCTCTTTTAGTCGTGCCATGGTCTTCTACCTAGCAGTGTTCAAGCATCAACCGCTTTTTGGGTCGACTTGAAGACACGAATTTTCTTACCGTCTTCTACTTTGAAACCAACGCGGTCAGCCTTGTTGGTTTCGCCGTTGAAGATGGCGACGTTGGAAGCGTGCAGTGGCGCTTCTTTCTCGACGATACCGCCCTGTACGCCCGACATCGGGTTAGGCTTGGTATGACGCTTGACCAGGTTCAGACCACCAACAACCAGACGGTTGTCAGCAAGAACCTTCAGCACCTTACCGCGCTTACCTTTGTCTTTGCCGGCGATCACGATGATCTCGTCGTCACGACGAATCTTTTGCATGTCGGATCTCCTTACAGCACTTCTGGGGCGAGCGAGACGATCTTCATGAACTTCTCAGTACGAAGTTCACGGGTCACTGGCCCAAAGATACGGGTGCCGATCGGCTCTTGCTTGTTGTTCAGAAGAACAGCAGCGTTGCCATCAAAGCGGATAATGGAGCCATCAGCACGACGTACGCCGTGACGAGTGCGGACTACAACAGCAGTCATCACTTGGCCTTTTTTCACTTTACCGCGAGGAATTGCTTCCTTGACGGTAACTTTGATGATGTCACCGATACCAGCGTAACGACGATGGGAGCCACCCAGCACCTTGATGCACATAACACGGCGAGCGCCGCTGTTATCGGCCACATCGAGCATGGATTGAGTCTGAATCATATAATTTCTCCGACCCCTAGCCCTTAGACTTCCACAGCGCGTTCGAGAACATCAACCAGCGCCCAAGACTTGGTCTTGGCCATCGGACGAGTTTCACGAATAGTGACTTTGTCGCCGATGTGGCACTGATTGGTTTCGTCGTGCGCGTGCAGCTTAGTCGAACGCTTAACGTATTTACCGTAGATCGGGTGCTTTACGCGACGCTCGATCAGAACGGTGATGGTTTTGTCCATCTTGTCGCTGACAACACGGCCAGTCAGCGTACGGACAGTTTTTTCGGCTTCAGCCATGATCACTTACCTGCCTGCTGGTTGAGCACAGTCTTCACGCGAGCGATGTCACGCTTAACTTGCGAGAGCAGATGAGACTGCCCCAACTGGCCAGTTGCTTTCTGCATGCGCAGATTGAACTGGTCGCGCAGCAAGCCGAGCAGTTGCCCGTTCAGCTGCTGTGCGGATTTTTCACGAAGTTCATTCGCTTTCATCACATCACCGTCCGTTTAACAAAGGAGGTGGCGAGCGGCAGCTTTGCAGCAGCCAGGGCGAAAGCCTCACGCGCCAGCTCTTCAGAAACACCCTCGATTTCATACAGGACTTTGCCTGGCTGAATCTGGGCAACCCAGTACTCCACGTTACCCTTACCTTTACCCATACGAACCTCGAGAGGTTTCTTGGAGATCGGCTTGTCCGGGAATACACGGATCCAGATCTTGCCGCCACGTTTTACGTGACGGGTCAGAGCACGACGCGCTGACTCGATCTGACGAGCGGTGAGACGACCACGAGCAACAGACTTCAGCGCGAACTCGCCGAAGCTGACTTTGCTACCGCGCAGTGCCAGACCACGGTTGTGGCCGGTCATCTGCTTGCGGAACTTCGTACGCTTTGGTTGCAACATTTGGCGTACCCCTTACTTAGCAGCTTTTTTACGAGGCGCTGGTGCTTGTGGTTTCAGTTCTTCTTGGCGACCACCAATAACTTCGCCTTTGAAGATCCAAACCTTTACACCGATCACACCGTAAGTGGTGTGAGCTTCGTAGTTGGCATAGTCGATGTCGGCACGCAGGGTGTGCAGTGGCACACGACCTTCGCGATACCATTCAGTACGTGCGATTTCAGCACCGCCGAGACGACCGCTCACTTGGATTTTGATGCCTTTGGCACCAATGCGCATGGCGTTCTGTACAGCGCGCTTCATAGCGCGACGGAACATTACACGACGCTCCAGCTGCTGAGCTACGCTCTGCGCAACCAGCATACCGTCGAGCTCCGGCTTGCGGATCTCTTCGATATTGATGTGCACAGGCACACCCATTTGCTTGGTCAGGTCCTGACGCAGTTTCTCAACATCTTCACCTTTCTTCCCGATAACGATACCTGGACGAGCAGTGTGGATGGTGATGCGTGCAGTTTGGGCCGGACGATGGATATCGATACGGCTTACGGACGCGCTTTTTAGTTTGTCTTGGAGATACTCACGCACTTTCAGATCTGCGAACAAGTAGTCCGCATAAGTCCGACCGTCTGCGTACCAGACGGAGGTGTGCTCCTTGACGATTCCCAGGCGAATGCCAATGGGATGTACTTTCTGACCCATCTCTTCGACTCCGTTACTTGTCAGCAACCTTGACAGTGATATGGCAAGACCGCTTGACGATGCGATCAGCACGGCCTTTGGCACGTGGCATGATGCGCTTCAGCGAACGCCCTTCGTTGACGAAAACGGTGCTGACCTTCAGGTCATCAACGTCTGCGCCTTCGTTATGCTCGGCGTTGGCTACGGCCGACTCCAGCACTTTCTTCATGATCTCGGCGGCTTTCTTACTGCTGAAAGCCAACAGGTTGAGCGCTTCGCCCACCTTCTTCCCGCGGATCTGGTCGGCGACCAAGCGGGCTTTCTGGGCGGAGATTCGAGCGCCCGACAACTTAGCGGCTACTTCCATTTCCTTACCCCTTAACGCTTGGCTTTCTTGTCAGCCACGTGCCCGCGATAGTTGCGGGTACCGGCGAACTCGCCCAGTTTGTGGCCGACCATGTCTTCGTTAACGAGAACTGGGACGTGCTGACGACCGTTGTGTACTGCGATGGTCAGACCGACCATTTGTGGCAGGATCATCGAACGACGCGACCAGGTTTTAATTGGTTTGCGATCGTTCTTTTCCGCCGCCACTTCGATCTTCTTCAGTAGGTGAAGATCAATAAAAGGACCTTTTTTCAGAGAACGTGGCACTGTCGTATCCCTCTATTTACTTGCGACGACGGACGATCATTTTGTCGGTACGCTTATTACCACGAGTCTTCGCGCCCTTAGTCGGGAAGCCCCATGGCGATACCGGATGACGACCACCAGAGGTACGACCTTCACCACCACCATGTGGGTGGTCAACCGGGTTCATGGCAACACCACGAACGGTTGGGCGAACGCCACGCCAGCGTTTGGCACCAGCTTTACCCAGCGAACGCAGGCTGTGCTCGGAGTTCGAGACTTCACCCAGGGTCGCACGGCATTCAGCCAGGACTTTACGCATTTCACCGGAACGCAGACGCAGGGTCACGTAGACACCTTCACGAGCGATCAGCTGAGCCGAAGCACCAGCGGAACGAGCGATCTGTGCACCTTTACCTGGCTTCAATTCGATGCCGTGTACGGTAGAACCGACTGGAATGTTGCGCAGTTGCAGAGCGTTGCCTGGCTTGATTGGAGCCAGAGCGCCTGCGATCAGCTGGTCGCCAGCACTCACGCCTTTAGGGGCGATGATGTAGCGGCGCTCGCCGTCTGCGTAGCACAGCAGTGCGATGTGAGCAGTACGGTTTGGATCGTATTCGATACGCTCGACAGTGGCGACGATGCCATCTTTGTCGTTGCGACGGAAATCGACCATACGGTAATGCTGCTTATGACCACCACCGATGTGACGAGTGGTAATACGGCCATTGTTGTTACGACCACCAGACTTCGATTTTTTCTCGAGCAGCGGTGCGTGAGGAGCGCCTTTATGCAGCTCCTGGTTGACCACCTTGACCACAAAACGGCGGCCAGGGGAAGTCGGTTTGCATTTAACGATTGCCATGATGCACCCCTTCCTTACTCAGCACTGCTGCTGAAATCGAGATCTTGGCCTGGCTGAAGGGAGATAACTGCCTTCTTCCAGTCATTACGCTTGCCCAGACCGCGAGCAGTGCGCTTGCTCTTACCCAGAACGTTCAGGGTAGTGACGCGCTCTACTTTCACGCTGAACAGGCTTTCGACGGCCTTCTTGATTTCCAGCTTGGTTGCATCGGTAGCAACCTTGAAAACGAACTGGCCTTTCTTGTCTGCCAGAACCGTAGCCTTCTCGGAAACGTGCGGGCCAAGCAGAACTTTAAATACGCGTTCCTGGTTCATCCCAGCAGCTCCTCGAATTTCTTCACGGCCGACACGGTGATCAACACCTTGTCGTATGCGATCAGACTAACTGGATCGGAACCTTGCACATCACGTACATCTACGTGCGGCAGGTTGCGAGCAGCCAGGTACAGGTTCTGATCAACAGCGTCCGACACGATCAAAACGTCGGTCAGGCTCATGTTGTTCAGCTTGCCCAGCAGATCTTTGGTTTTCGGAGTTTCAACAGCGAAATCCTGAACCACGACCAGACGATCAGTACGCACCAGCTCAGCAAGGATGGAACGCATTGCTGCGCGATACATCTTCTTGTTCAGCTTCTGGGAGTGATCCTGTGGACGAGCTGCGAAAGTGGTACCGCCGCCACGCCAGATTGGGCTACGGATAGTACCGGCACGAGCACGGCCAGTACCTTTCTGACGCCATGGGCGCTTGCCGCCACCACGAACGTCGGAACGGGTCTTCTGCTGCTTGCTACCTTGACGGCCGCCGGCCATGTAGGCCACGACTGCTTGGTGAACCAGCGTCTCGTTGAATTCGCCGCCAAATGTCAGTTCGGAAACTTCGATCGCTTGAGCGTCATTTACATTTAATTGCATGTCAGCTTCCCCTTAACCGCGAGCCTTGGCTGCTGGACGTACAACCAGGTTGCCGCCAGTAGCGCCAGGAACAGCACCCTTGACCAACAACAGATTGCGTTCAGCGTCCACGCGCACTACTTCCAGGGACTGCACGGTCACGCGCTCAGCGCCCATATGACCGGACATTTTTTTGCCCTTGAATACACGACCAGGAGTCTGGCACTGGCCGATAGAGCCTGGGACGCGGTGGGATACGGAGTTACCGTGGGTGTTATCTTGCCCGCGGAAATTCCAACGCTTGATCGTACCCTGGAAGCCTTTACCCTTGGACTGACCGGTTACATCAACCAGTTGACCAGCGGCGAAGATTTCAGCGTTGATCAGATCGCCAGCCTGGTACTCGCCTTCTTCAAGGCGGAATTCCATGGTGGTGCGACCAGCGGCAACGTTCGCTTTAGCGAAGTGGCCAGCCTGAGCTGCTGTTACACGCGAAGCGCGACGCTCGCCGACAGTGACTTGCACTGCACGATAGCCATCGGTCTCTTCAGTTTTGAACTGGGTGACGCGATTCGGCTCGATCTCAATGACCGTGACCGGAATGGAGACACCTTCTTCGGTGAAAATACGGGTCATACCGCATTTACGACCGACTACACCAATAGTCATGTTGTAAACCTCATGAGTGTACGGGGCTTTCACCCGCTATGGCCGCCCATTTCAGAGCGTTACACGACCAAGACCGAGTCTTAGCCGAGGCTGATCTGCACTTCCACACCGGCCGCAAGATCAAGCTTCATCAGCGCATCAACGGTTTTATCCGTTGGCTGGACGATGTCCAGAACACGCTTATGAGTGCGGATCTCGTACTGGTCACGCGCGTCTTTGTTGACGTGCGGGGAAACCAGAACGGTGAACCGCTCTTTACGGGTAGGCAGTGGAATTGGACCACGCACTTGAGCACCAGTACGTTTCGCGGTTTCCACGATTTCCTGGGTTGATTGGTCGATCAGGCGATGGTCAAAAGCCTTCAACCTGATACGGATTTGCTGATTTTGCATTGGATTTCAGACTCCGGCTGCTATTCCCACCGGGCGCAATACGCCCGTTAAAAGGAGGCGCAATTCTATAGACGCCCCCGATAGGTGTCAACCCAATAAAAAAGCCCCCGCTGAGCGGGGGCTTTTTCAATCCATCAAGCTGACTTTAAAAGTCTTACTCGATGATTTTGGCTACGACGCCAGCGCCGACGGTACGACCGCCTTCACGGATAGCGAAACGCAGACCATCTTCCATCGCGATGGTTTTGATCAGGGTAACAGTCATCTGAATGTTGTCACCTGGCATTACCATTTCAACGCCTTCTGGCAGCTCGCAGTTACCGGTCACGTCAGTAGTACGGAAGTAGAACTGTGGACGATAGCCTTTGAAGAACGGAGTGTGACGACCGCCTTCTTCCTTGCTCAGAACGTAAACTTCTGCGGTGAACTTGGTGTGCGGCTTGACCGAACCTGGCTTGACCAGAACCTGGCCACGCTCAACGTCGTCACGCTTGGTACCACGCAGCAGAACGCCGCAGTTCTCGCCAGCACGACCTTCGTCGAGCAGTTTGCGGAACATCTCAACACCGGTGCAGGTGGTGGTGGTGGTGTCACGCAGACCAACGATTTCCAGAGCGTCCTGAACGCGAACGATACCGCGCTCGATACGACCAGTCACAACAGTACCGCGACCCGAGATCGAGAACACGTCTTCGATTGGCATCAGGAATGGCTTGTCGATCATACGAACTGGTTCTGGGATGTAGGTATCCAGAGTTTCAACCAGTTTACGAACGGCAGTGGTGCCCATTTCGTTGTCGTCTTTGCCTTCCAGCGCCATACGAGCCGAACCGATGATGATCGGAGTGTCGTCGCCTGGGAAGTCGTAGGTCGACAGCAGGTCACGAACTTCCATCTCAACCAGTTCCAGCAGCTCAGCGTCGTCTACCAGGTCAGCCTTGTTGAGGAAAACCACGATGTACGGAACGCCTACCTGACGGGACAGCAGGATGTGCTCACGGGTTTGTGGCATCGGACCATCAGCGGCCGAGCAAACCAGGATCGCGCCGTCCATCTGGGCAGCACCGGTGATCATGTTCTTCACGTAGTCAGCGTGACCTGGGCAGTCAACGTGAGCGTAGTGACGAATAGTCGAGTTGTACTCAACGTGAGCGGTGTTGATGGTGATACCGCGAGCTTTTTCTTCTGGTGCGCTGTCGATCTTGTCGAATTCAACGACAGCCGAACCGAAAACTTCGGAGCAGACGCGAGTCAGAGCAGCAGTCAGAGTGGTTTTACCGTGGTCAACGTGACCAATGGTGCCAACGTTGACGTGCGGTAGGGAACGATCAAATTTTTCTTTAGCCACGACAATTAACTCCTAGCCTAAAGGGGCTGAATCAGCCTTGTTTTTTGGTTACGGATTCGACGATGTGCGACGGAGCCGTATCGTATTTTTTGAATTCCATAGAGTAGCTTGCGCGACCCTGGGACATGGAACGAACGTCGGTCGCATAACCGAACATCTCACCCAGTGGTACCTCGGCACGGATAACCTTGCCGGACACTGTGTCTTCCATACCCTGGATCATGCCGCGACGACGGTTAAGGTCGCCCATCACATCACCCATATAGTCTTCAGGCGTAACAACCTCTACCGCCATGATCGGCTCGAGCAACTCACCACCACCCTTCTGGGCCAGTTGCTTGGTCGCCATGGAAGCAGCCACCTTGAACGCCATCTCGTTGGAGTCGACGTCGTGGTAAGAACCATCGAACACCGTAGCCTTCAGGCCGATCAGCGGATAGCCGGCAACAACGCCGTTCTTCATCTGCTCTTCGATACCCTTCTGGATAGCCGGGATGTATTCCTTAGGAACCACACCACCTACAACTTCGTTCACGAATTGCAGACCTTCCTGACCTTCGTCAGCAGGAGCAAAACGGATCCAGCAGTGACCGAATTGGCCGCGACCACCGGACTGACGAACGAACTTGCCTTCGATTTCACAGTTCTTCGTGATGCGCTCACGATACGAAACCTGAGGCTTGCCGATGTTGGCTTCGACGTTGAACTCACGGCGCATCCGGTCAACCAGGATGTCCAGGTGCAGCTCGCCCATGCCGGAGATGATCGTCTGACCAGTCTCTTCATCAGTTTTAACGCGGAAAGACGGGTCTTCCTGAGCAAGCTTGCCCAGAGCGATACCCATTTTTTCCTGGTCATCCTTGGTCTTAGGCTCTACGGCAACCGAAATAACCGGCTCCGGGAAGTCCATGCGAACCAGGATGATTGGCTTGTCAGCGTTGCAGAGGGTTTCACCGGTGGTGACGTCCTTCATGCCGATCAGGGCCGCGATGTCACCAGCGCGTACTTCCTTGATCTCTTCACGGGCGTTTGCGTGCATTTGCACCATACGACCCACGCGCTCTTTCTTGCCCTTGACCGAGTTGATCACGCCGTCGCCGGAGTTCAACACGCCCGAGTAAACGCGGACGAAAGTCAGGGTACCCACGAATGGGTCGGTAGCGATCTTGAACGCCAGAGCCGCGAAAGGCTCGTTGTCGTCTGCATGACGCTCCATCTCTTCTTCCTCGTTATCAGGGTTGGAACCCTTGATAGCAGGAATGTCGGTCGGAGCAGGCAGGTAGTCGATAACGGCGTCGAGAACCAGGGGAACACCCTTGTTCTTGAACGAAGAACCGCAAACGGCCAGAACTATTTCGCCGGCGATAGTACGCTGACGCAAAGCAGCCTTGATCTCTTCGATCGACAGCTCTTCGCCTTCCAGGTACTTGTTCATCAGCTCTTCGTTGGCTTCGGCAGCGGCTTCAACCATGTTGTTGCGCCACTCTTCAGCCAGCTCTTGCAGCTCGGCAGGAATGTCCTTGCGAACAGGGACCATACCTTTGTCGGAGTCGTTCCAGTAGACAGCTTGCATGTTGATCAGATCGATCTGACCTTGGAAGTTGTCTTCGGAACCGATAGCCAACTGGATCGGCACCGGAGTGTGACCCAGACGCTGCTTGATCTGACCGATCACGCGCAGGAAGTTGGCGCCGGCACGGTCCATCTTGTTTACGTAAACAAGACGTGGAACGCCGTATTTGTTGGCTTGACGCCATACGGTTTCCGACTGCGGCTCAACACCCGAAGTACCGCAGAACACAACGACAGCGCCGTCGAGTACGCGCAGGGAACGCTCAACTTCAATGGTGAAGTCAACGTGGCCCGGGGTATCGATTACGTTGAAACGGTGCTCGTGAGAGTACTGCTTCTCGGAACCTTTCCAGAAGGCGGTGATGGCAGCAGAAGTAATGGTAATACCACGCTCCTGCTCCTGAACCATCCAGTCTGTGGTCGCGGCGCCATCATGCACCTCGCCCATTTTGTGACTTTTGCCGGTGTAAAACAGTACGCGCTCGGTGGTGGTGGTTTTACCAGCATCCACGTGAGCGACGATACCGATGTTACGGTAGCGGCTAATCGGAGTAGTACGAGCCATAAAGCCCTCGCAAAATTAGTGAAGCTAAAATTAGAAGCGGTAGTGCGAGAAAGCTTTGTTAGCTTCGGCCATACGGTGCACGTCTTCACGCTTCTTAACAGCAGCACCTTTACCTTCAGCAGCATCCAGCAGTTCGCCAGCCAAACGCAGAGCCATAGACTTCTCGCCGCGCTTACGGGCGAAGTCTACCAACCAGCGCATTGCCAGAGCGTTACGACGGGAAGGACGAACCTCGACCGGAACCTGGTAAGTAGCACCACCAACGCGGCGCGACTTCACTTCGACCAGCGGAGCGATGGCGTCGAGTGCTTTTTCGAAGAGTTCCAGGGGATCGGTGCCAGCCTTACGGGCCGCAACGGTTTCCAGGGCACCATAAACGATACGCTCGGCAACGGCTTTCTTGCCGCTTTCCATAACGTGGTTCATGAATTTGGCGAGGATCTGGCTTCCGTATTTCGGATCGTCCAGAATCTCACGCTTTGCTGCTACGCGACGTCTTGGCATGATAAGCCCTCAAGCGGTCTTCAGGTTAGCTCGGGACAGATCCGATGGATGCGTGCCCGACCTTACTCTTATCGACTCAATAAAATAAAAATCTGCAAAACGGCCGATTACTTCGGACGCTTGGTACCGTACTTCGAACGACCCTGGTTACGGCCTTTAACGCCGGAAGTATCCAAGGAGCCGCGAACGGTGTGGTAACGAACACCTGGCAAGTCTTTTACACGACCGCCGCGGATCAGTACCACGCTGTGCTCTTGCAGGTTGTGGCCTTCACCGCCGATGTACGAGGAAACCTCGAAACCGTTGGTCAGACGCACACGGCATACTTTACGCAGTGCCGAGTTAGGTTTTTTCGGCGTGGTGGTGTACACACGGGTGCACACGCCACGACGTTGCGGGCAGTTCTGCAGCGCAGGTACGTCGGATTTCTCGACGATACGCTTACGCGGCTGACGTACCAGCTGGTTGATAGTTGCCATCTACTAGCTCCACTGTTGTCTTGCGACGCTATTGTCTTGCAAGAAAAGCAAAATGGCAGGAACGAATTCCCGCCAAATTTAGGGGATCAAGAGTCTAAAGAGGATCTTGATTCCAGTCAAGGCAAGGCCCCGACCTCCCCGCCCATCGAACCTTGACTTGATGTCTCGATTCGACGAACGGAGCGATCAGGGCCTCACGCTCGTTTATCGCAGAACTCAGTTACCGCTCGAGTTCAGCGCTTCGGTCAGTGCAGCTTCCACTTCACTGGCGCTTACGCGCAACGGCTTGTCGGCATCACGGCGACGCTTGCGCTCGCTGTGATAGGCAAGACCGGTACCGGCCGGGATCAGACGACCCACGACTACGTTTTCTTTCAGGCCGCGCAGGTAATCGCGCTTGCCGGTGACTGCCGCTTCGGTCAGTACGCGAGTGGTTTCCTGGAAGGAAGCCGCCGAGATGAACGATTCGGTGGACAACGACGCCTTGGTGATACCCAGCAGAACGCGAGTGAACTTGGAGACAAACTTGTCTTCCGCGCTCAGACGCTCGTTCTCTACCAGAACGTGAGTCAGTTCCATCTGGTCGCCCTTGATGAAGCTGGAATCGCCGGACTCGGAGATCTCAACTTTACGCAGCATCTGACGCAGGATGGTCTCGATGTGCTTGTCGTTGATCTTCACGCCTTGCAGACGATAAACGTCCTGGATCTCGTTGACGATGTACTTGGCCAGCGCGCTTACACCCAGCAGACGCAGGATGTCGTGCGGATCGCTTGGACCGTCGGAGATAACTTCGCCGCGGTTTACCTGTTCGCCTTCGAAGACGTTCAGGTGACGCCACTTCGGAATCAGCTCTTCGTACGGATCGCTACCGTCGTTCGGGGTAATGACCAGACGACGCTTGCCTTTGGTCTCTTTACCGAACGCGATGGTGCCGCTGACTTCAGCCAGAATCGACGCTTCTTTCGGACGACGGGCTTCGAACAGGTCGGCAACACGCGGCAGACCACCGGTGATGTCACGAGTCTTCGAAGTTTCCTGCGGGATACGAGCGATAACGTCACCGATCGCAATCTTCGCACCGTCAGCCACACCGACCAGGGCGTTGGCTGGCAGGAAGTACTGAGCGATAACGTCAGTGCCTGGCAGCAACAGATCCTTGCCGTTGTCGTCGACCATCTTCACTGCTGGACGGATTTCCTTACCGGCAGCCGGACGATCTTTCGCGTCAAGTACTTCAATGTTGGTCATACCGGTCAATTCGTCAGTCTGACGCTTGATCGTGATGCCTTCTTCCATGCCCACGTAGGTCACGGTACCTTTCATTTCGGTAACGATCGGGTGAGTGTGCGGATCCCACTTGGCCACGATTGCGCCAGCGTCGACCTTGTCACCTTCCTTAACCGAAATCACAGCACCGTACGGCAGCTTGTAACGCTCGCGCTCACGACCGAAGTCGTCCGCGATTGCCAGCTCACCGGAACGGGACACAGCAACCAGATGACCATCCACTCGCTCAACGTGCTTCAGGTTGTGCAGACGGACGGTACCGCCATTCTTCACCTGAACGCTGTCGGCTGCGGAAGTACGGCTTGCCGCACCACCGATGTGGAACGTACGCATGGTCAGCTGGGTACCCGGCTCACCGATGGACTGCGCAGCGATAACGCCGACCGCTTCACCGATGTTCACCTGGTGACCACGAGCCAGATCACGGCCGTAGCACTTGGCGCAGATGCCGTAGCGGGTTTCGCAACTGATCGGCGAACGCACGATCACTTCGTCGATGCTGTTCAGCTCGATGAACTCGACCCACTTCTCGTCAACCAGAGTGCCGGCAGGAACGATAACGTCCTCGGTACCCGGCTTGAATACGTCACGGGCAATGACACGACCCAATACGCGCTCACCCAACGGTTCTACAACGTCACCGCCTTCAATGTGCGGAGTCATCAGCAGACCGTGTTCGGTGCCGCAATCGATCTCGGTTACTACCAGATCCTGCGCCACGTCTACCAGACGACGAGTCAGGTAACCGGAGTTAGCGGTTTTCAACGCGGTATCCGCCAGACCTTTACGAGCACCGTGAGTCGAGATGAAGTACTGAAGTACGCTCAGACCTTCACGGAAGTTCGCAGTAATCGGCGTTTCAATGATGGAACCATCCGGCTTGGCCATCAGACCACGCATACCGGCCAGCTGACGAATCTGTGCTGCGGAACCCCGCGCACCCGAGTCAGCCATCATGTACATCGAGTTGAAAGACTCTTGGTCGACTTCGTCGCCGTGACGGTCGATGACTTTCTCTTTCGAGAGGTTGGCCATCATCGCCTTGGAAACTTCGTCGTTCGCTTTCGACCAGAGGTCGATCACTTTGTTGTACTTCTCGCCCTGGGTTACCAGGCCGGAGGCGTACTGGCTCTCGATCTCTTTCACTTCGTCGGTGGCTGCACCGATGATGCGGGCTTTTTCATCCGGGATAACGAAGTCGTTAACACCGATGGAAACGCCGGAGATGGTCGAGTAAGCGAAACCGGTGTACATCAACTGGTCAGCGAAGATCACGGTCTCTTTCAGACCAACCACGCGGTAGCACTGGTTGATCAGCTTGGAGATCGCCTTTTTCTTCATCGGCAGGTTGACTACGTCGAACGACAGACCTTTTGGCACAACCTGGAACAGCAGCGCACGGCCGACAGTGGTGTCGACAATACGGGTACCGCTCACGCTGTTGCCGTCACGGTCGTTGACGGTTTCGTTGATACGAACCTTGACCTTGGCGTGCAGTGCGGCTTCGCCGGCACGGAACACACGGTCGACTTCCTGCAGATCCGCGAACACACGACCTTCGCCCTTGGCGTTGATCGCTTCACGAGTCATGTAGTACAGACCCAATACAACGTCCTGCGACGGAACGATGATTGGCTCACCGTTGGCTGGCGACAGAATGTTGTTGGTCGACATCATCAACGCACGCGCTTCGAGCTGGGCTTCCAGCGTCAGCGGTACGTGCACGGCCATCTGGTCGCCGTCGAAGTCGGCGTTGTACGCGGCGCAGACCAGAGGGTGCAGCTGGATAGCCTTACCTTCGATCAGTACCGGTTCAAACGCCTGGATACCCAGACGGTGAAGGGTCGGCGCACGGTTGAGCAGAACCGGGTGTTCGCGAATCACTTCAGCGAGAACGTCCCAAACCTCTGGCAACTCGCGCTCGACCATTTTCTTGGCCGCTTTGATGGTGGTCGCCAGACCACGCATTTCCAGCTTGCCGAAAATGAACGGCTTGAACAGCTCGAGAGCCATCTTCTTCGGCAGACCGCACTGGTGCAGACGCAGGGTCGGGCCTACGGTAATTACCGAACGACCGGAGTAGTCAACACGCTTACCGAGCAAGTTCTGACGGAAACGACCTTGCTTACCCTTGATCATGTCAGCCAGGGATTTCAGAGGACGCTTGTTGGAACCAGTGATAGCGCGGCCACGACGACCGTTGTCGAGCAGTGCATCGACCGCTTCCTGCAACATACGCTTTTCGTTGCGCACGATGATGTCCGGCGCGGACAGATCCAGCAGGCGCTTCAAACGGTTGTTACGGTTGATCACTCGACGATACAGATCGTTGAGGTCGGAGGTCGCGAAACGACCGCCATCCAGCGGGACCAGTGGACGCAGATCTGGCGGCAGAACCGGCAGAACGGTCAGCACCATCCACTCTGGCAGGTTGCCGGAACCCTGGAAGGCTTCCATCAACTTCAGACGCTTGGACAGCTTCTTGATCTTGGTTTCCGAGTTGGTTTGCGGAATCTCTTCGCGCAGACGGCCAATCTCGTGCTCCAGGTCGATAGCGTGCAGCAGTTCACGGACAGCTTCGGCACCCATGCGGGCGTCGAAATCGTCACCGAACTCTTCCAGCGCTTCGAAATACTGCTCGTCGTTCAGCAGCTGACCTTTTTCAAGGGTGGTCATGCCTGGATCGATAACGACATAGCTCTCGAAGTAGAGAACGCGTTCGATATCACGCAGGGTCATGTCCATCAGCAGGCCGATACGCGACGGCAGCGATTTCAGGAACCAGATGTGGGCAACCGGCGAAGCCAGTTCAATGTGCGCCATGCGCTCACGACGAACCTTGGCCAGTGCAACTTCAACGCCGCACTTCTCGCAGATCACACCACGGTGTTTCAAGCGCTTGTACTTACCGCACAGGCACTCGTAATCCTTTACCGGACCAAAGATCTTGGCGCAGAACAGGCCGTCACGCTCGGGTTTGAACGTACGGTAGTTGATGGTTTCCGGCTTTTTAACTTCACCGAACGACCACGAACGGATCATCTCCGGCGAGGCCAATCCGATGCGGATGGCGTCGAACTCTTCGACTTGACCCTGGTTTTTCAGCAAATTCAGTAGGTCTTTCAAGGCCTTTCCTCCTGGCGGAGCAGAGAGCGGGCATTCCTGCCCCGCTCTCGATTCGCGTCACGTGTTATTCGGTTTCCAGATCGATATCGATGCCGAGGGAACGAATTTCCTTGATCAACACGTTGAAGGACTCGGGCATGCCCGGCTCCATACGGTGATCGCCATCCACGATGTTCTTGTACATCTTGGTACGGCCGTTCACATCGTCCGACTTCACTGTGAGCATTTCTTGCAGAGTGTAAGCAGCACCGTATGCTTCCAGTGCCCAGACCTCCATCTCCCCGAAACGCTGACCACCGAACTGCGCCTTACCACCCAGCGGCTGCTGGGTAACCAGGCTGTAAGAACCGGTAGAACGCGCGTGCATCTTGTCGTCTACCAAGTGGTTCAGCTTCAGCATGTACATGTAGCCAACGGTAACTGGACGCTCGAACTTGTTGCCGGTACGGCCGTCGGTCAGTTGCATCTGGCCGCTTTCCGGCAGGTCTGCCAGTTTCAGCATGGCCTTGATTTCGCTTTCCTTGGCGCCGTCGAACACTGGAGTGGCCATTGGAACGCCGCCACGCAGGTTGTTCGCCAGATCGAGGATTTCCTGATCGGAGAAGCTGTCCAGATCTTCGTTACGACCGCCGATCTGGTTGTAGATCTCGTCCAGGAAGGTGCGCAGTTCAGCGACTTTACGCTGCTCTTCGACCATCCGGTTGATCTTCTCGCCCAGACCTTTGGCCGCGAGGCCCAGGTGGGTTTCGAGGATCTGACCAACGTTCATACGCGAAGGTACGCCCAGCGGGTTGAGGACCACGTCGACCGGGGTGCCATTGGCATCGTGCGGCATGTCTTCAACCGGCATGATCACGGAGACCACACCCTTGTTACCGTGACGACCGGCCATCTTGTCGCCCGGCTGGATGCGGCGACGGATTGCCAGGTAAACCTTGACGATTTTCAGCACGCCTGGAGCCAGGTCATCGCCCTGCTGCAGTTTGCGCTTCTTGTCTTCGAACTTGTCGTCCAGCAGACGGCGACGATCAACGATGTAGGCCTGAGCCTTCTCGAGCTGCTCGTTCAGAGCATCTTCAGCCATGCGCAGTTTGAACCACTGGCCGTGCTCAAGACCGTCGAGTACTTCGTCGGTGATGTCCTGACCTTTCTTCAGGCCGGCGCCGCCTTCAGCCTTGTGGCCTACCAGTGCGGAACGCAGACGCTCGAAAGTCGCGCCTTCAACGATGCGGAACTCTTCGTTCAGATCCTTGCGGATCTCGTCCAGCTGGGACTTCTCGATCGACAGTGCACGAGCATCACGCTCAACGCCGTCACGGGTGAAGACCTGTACGTCGATGACAGTACCTTTGGTGCCGGTAGGCACGCGCAGAGAGGTGTCTTTAACGTCGCTGGCTTTTTCACCGAAGATTGCACGCAGCAGTTTTTCTTCCGGAGTCAGTTGGGTCTCGCCTTTCGGAGTGACCTTGCCAACCAGGATGTCGCCTGCGCCTACTTCAGCACCTACGTAAACGATACCGGCTTCGTCCAGCTTGTTCAGTGCAGCTTCACCCACGTTCGGGATGTCCGCAGTGATTTCCTCTGGGCCAAGCTTGGTGTCACGGGCCACACAGGTCAGTTCCTGAATGTGGATCGTGGTGAAACGGTCTTCCTGAACCACACGCTCGGACAGGCAGATGGAGTCTTCGAAGTTGAAGCCGTTCCATGCCATGAACGCGATGCGCATGTTCTGACCCAGCGCCAGTTCACCCATGTCGGTGGACGGGCCGTCGGCCATGATGTCGCTACGCTGAACGCGATCACCTTTACGCACCAGCGGACGCTGGTTGATGCAGGTGTTCTGGTTCGAGCGGGTGTATTTGGTCAGGTTGTAGATGTCGACACCGGCTTCACCGGTTTCAACTTCGTCATCGGCAACACGAACCACGATACGGCTGGCGTCGACGGAGTCGATCACGCCACCACGACGAGCCACGACGCAAACGCCGGAGTCACGGGCTACGTTACGCTCCATGCCGGTACCTACCAGCGGCTTGTCAGCGCGCAGAGTCGGTACAGCCTGACGCTGCATGTTCGAACCCATCAACGCACGGTTGGCGTCGTCGTGCTCGAGGAACGGAATCAGCGACGCTGCAACCGACACAACCTGCTTCGGCGAAACGTCCATCAGGGTGACGTCTTCCGGCGCCTTGACGGTGAATTCGTTCAGGTGACGTACGGCAACCAGTTCGTCGATCAGGACTTTCTGCTCGTTCATGGTCGCCGAAGCCTGCGCGATCACGTGATCGGCTTCTTCAATAGCGGACAGGAACACGATCTCGTCGGTGACCACACCCTCTTTCACCACGCGGTACGGGCTTTCCAGGAAGCCGTACTGGTTGGTGCGAGCGTACGCAGCCAGGGAGTTGATCAGGCCGATGTTCGGACCTTCCGGCGTTTCAATCGGGCAGACACGACCGTAGTGAGTCGGGTGTACGTCACGGACTTCGAAGCCTGCGCGCTCACGAGTCAGACCGCCAGGGCCGAGTGCAGAGACACGACGCTTGTGGGTGATCTCGGACAGCGGGTTGTTCTGGTCCATGAACTGCGACAGCTGGCTGGAACCGAAGAACTCTTTCACCGCCGCAGCCACTGGCTTGGCGTTGATCAGGTCTTGCGGCATCAGGCCTTCGCTTTCAGCCATCGACAGACGCTCTTTGACCGCACGCTCAACACGTACCAGGCCAACGCGGAACTGGTTCTCGGCCATTTCGCCTACGCAGCGAACACGACGGTTACCCAGGTGGTCGATGTCATCGACGATGCCTTTACCGTTGCGGATGTCGACCAGAGTCTTCAGAACCGCGACGATGTCTTCCTTGCACAGCACGCCCGAACCTTCGATCTCGGTACGACCGATACGACGGTTGAACTTCATCCGGCCGACCGCAGACAGGTCATAGCGCTCAGGGCTGAAGAACAGGTTGTTGAACAGGGTCTCGGCAGCGTCTTTGGTTGGCGGCTCGCCTGGACGCATCATGCGATAGATCTCGACCAGCGCTTCCAATTGGTTGCTGGTGGAGTCGATCTTCAGCGTGTCGGAGACGAACGGACCGCAGTCGATGTCGTTGGTATACAGGGTCTCGATGCGAACGACCTGAGCCTTGGCGATTTTTGCCAGGACTTCAGTGTTCAGCTCGGTGTTGCATTCAGCCAGGATTTCGCCGGTGGCCGGGTGCACGATAGCCTTGGCGGTGGTGCGGCCAAGGACGTAGTCCAGTGGCACGTCCAGCGTCTTGATACCGGCTTTTTCGATCTGGTTGATGTGGCGCGCGGTAATACGGCGGCCTTGCTCAACGATGACCTTGCCCTTCTCGTCCTGGATGTCCAGAACCGCAACTTCACCACGCAGGCGCGATGGCACCAGTTCCAGGCTGAGGGTTTCGCCGCTCAGGTGGAATACGTTGGTGGTGTAGAACGCGTCCAGCACTTCTTCGGTGGTGTAACCGAGTGCGCGCAGCAGTACCGAAGCCGGCAGTTTGCGACGACGGTCGATACGCACGAAGACGCAGTCTTTCGGGTCGAATTCGAAGTCCAGCCACGAACCGCGGTAAGGAATGATGCGAGCCGAGTACAGCAGTTTGCCGGAGCTGTGCGTCTTGCCGCGGTCGTGGTCGAAGAACACGCCCGGGGAACGGTGCAGCTGGGAAACGATAACACGCTCGGTACCGTTGATTACGAAGGTACCGTTCTCAGTCATCAGGGGGATTTCACCCATGTAGACTTCTTGCTCTTTGATGTCCTTGATCGCTTTGTTCGACGATTCTTTGTCGAAAATGATCAGGCGCACTTTTACCCGCAAAGGTACGGCGAAAGTTACACCGCGCAATACGCATTCTTTGACATCAAATGCCGGTTCGCCCAGGCGATAACCGACGTACTCCAGCGCAGCATTGCCGGAGTAGCTGATGATCGGGAAAACGGATTTGAAGGCCGCATGCAGGCCCACGTCGCGGAACTGATCTTTAGTCGCTCCCGCTTGCAAGAATTCACGATACGAATCCAGCTGGATGGCCAGGAGGTAAGGCACATCCATGACGTCCGGCAACTTGCTAAAGTCCTTGCGGATACGTTTTTTCTCAGTATATGAGTAAGCCATCAGCGTTCCCCAGCTTGGTCACCTGCTTGTTTGGCCCCTCCCGACGGGAGCAGCCAGAAAATCGTGCAAACCCCATGGTTTGCGCCACCGCATCGGGTGGTTACAGCGCCTTTACCGGCACCGACCCAGTCGGCTGCCAATAACGGAAAAAGGCCGGTGGCAAGAGCCACCAGCCATCAGCCTGTCGCTTGACGCTCGGGCTGGAGGAGCAAAGTCGATGCTTACTTCAGCTCGACTTTAGCGCCTGCTTCTTCCAGCTTCTTCTTGGCGTCTTCAGCCGCTTCTTTCGAAACGCCTTCAGCTACAACCTGAGGAGCGCCGTCTACTTTCTCTTTGGCTTCTTTCAGGCCCAGACCGGTCAGTTCACGAACTGCCTTGATCACGTTAACCTTCTTCTCGCCAGCTTCCAGCAGAACAACGTTGAACTCGGTTTGCTCTTCAACAGCAGCAGCAGCTACAGCTGGGCCAGCCGAAGCGGCAGCAGCGGTAACACCGAAGGTTTCTTCCATCGCTTTGATCAGCTCAACGATTTCCACTACGGATTTCTGGCCGATTGCTTCGATGATTTGTTCGTTAGTCAGAGACATGACTCAATTCCTGAATTGGGGGACGGCCTACGCGACCATCGAAATAAACAAAAAACGCGAGAAGTGACGAGCCTTAGGCTGCGGCAGCTTCTTTCTGGTCGCGAATTGCCGCCAGAGTACGAGCCAATTTGCTGGTTGCGCCTTGAATCACGCTCATCAGCTGAGAAATTGCTTCGTCACGGGTCGGCAGAGTTGCCAGTACGTCGATCTGATTAGCTGCGAGGAACTTGCCCTCGAACGCAGCTGCCTTGATCTCGAACTTGTCCTGACCCTTGGCAAACTCTTTGAAGATACGGGCAGCAGCGCCCGGATGTTCGTTCGAGAATGCAATCAGGGTCGGGCCGGTGAACACGTCGTTGAGGACACTGTATTGAGTGTCAGCAACAGCGCGCTTGAGCAGGGTGTTACGTACAACACGTACGTAAACGCCAGCTTCACGAGCCTCTTTACGGAGTCCGGTCATTGCGCCTACTGTTACGCCACGTGCATCAACCACGACAGCGGACAGAGCGACTTTGGCAGCCTCGTTGACTTCAGCGACGATGGCCTTCTTGTCTTCGAGATTAATTGCCACGGGTTTAACTCCTGCTTGTTACCGTTTCATTCGATCGGAACCGAATGTCGTTTTGGTGTCTGATTCGGTAAGGAACCGGGAGCACCATCTGCGTAGGCTTGAGGTTTAAGGCTTGCGCCGCCTACGGTCTTGGATAGCCCCCGCCAGGCAGGGACCCCAATCTTTCAATTGGCGCGGCAAACCGCGCCAACCTTTGTCTTACGCGTCGAGCGAGCTCTGGTCGATAACCAGACCTGGGCCCATGGTGGTGCTCAGGGTAACGCGCTTGACGTAAATGCCTTTCGAGGAAGCTGGCTTGATACGCTTCAGATCAGCGATCAGGGCTTCAACGTTTTCCTTCAGTTTGACGGCGTCGAAGCCCATCTTGCCAACGGAAGTGTGGATGATGCCGTTTTTGTCGGTGCGATAACGAACCTGACCAGCCTTGGCGTTCTTGACCGCGTTGGCTACGTCTGGAGTTACGGTGCCGACTTTCGGGTTAGGCATCAGGCCGCGTGGACCGAGGATCTGACCCAGCTGACCTACAACGCGCATGGCATCCGGGGATGCGATCACTACGTCATAGTTCAGATCGCCGCCTTTCATTTCGGCAGCCAGGTCGTCCATACCTACACGATCAGCGCCGGCAGCCAGAGCGGCCTCAGCAGCTGGACCCTGGGTGAACACAGCAACGCGAACGGTCTTGCCAGTGCCGTGTGGCAGCACAGTAGCGCTACGAACAACCTGGTCGGATTTACGCGGGTCTACACCCAGGTTTACAGCGACGTCGAACGACTCGCTGAACTTGACAGTCGACAGCTCGGCCAGCAGAGCAGCGGCGTCTACGATGTTGTAGGCTTTGCCTGCTTCGATTTTGCCGGCGATAGCCTTTTGACGCTTGGTCAGCTTAGCCATTACACACCCTCCACGTTAAGGCCCATGCTACGAGCAGAACCGGCGATAGTACGCACGGCTGCATCCATATCAGCTGCAGTCAGATCCGCGTTTTTGGTTTTCGCGATTTCTTCCAGCTGAGCACGGGTAACGGTGCCAACCTTAACGGTGTTCGGACGAGCGGAACCGCTGGTCAGACCGGCCGCCTTCTTCAGCAGAACCGAAGCAGGGGTGGATTTGGTTTCGAAAGTGAAGCTACGGTCGCTGTAGACAGTGATGATCACTGGAGTCGGCAGACCTGGCTCAAGACCCTGAGTACGGGCGTTGAAAGCCTTGCAGAACTCCATGATGTTCACGCCGTGCTGACCCAGAGCAGGACCAACCGGTGGACTTGGGTTAGCCTGAGCGGCTTTCACTTGCAGCTTGATGTAAGCGGTAATCTTCTTGGCCATGAGGCACTCCAATTACGGGTTCGAACGCCTCGAAAGGCTCCCCGGTTACTTGCGCGTTTATCCCAGTGACGACAAAACCCCACAGCCTAAGGCTGCGGGGTTGGGATTGCTTGTCCAGTTAGACCTTCTCGACCTGACTGAACTCGAGCTCCACCGGAGTAGAGCGACCGAAAATGAGCACTGCCACTTGGATCCGGCTCTTTTCGTAGTTAACTTCTTCCACAACGCCATTGAAATCAGCGAATGGACCGTCATTGACACGTACAGTCTCGCCCGGCTCGAACAAAGTCTTCGGCTTCGGCTTGTCGCTACCATCAGCAACGCGACGCAGAATCGCTTCTGCCTCTTTATCTGTAATTGGCGCAGGCTTGTCAGCGGTACCACCGATAAAACCCATCACCCGAGGAGTATCCTTGACCAAGTGCCAAGTACCCTCGTTCATATCCATCTGGACCAGCACATAGCCTGGAAAAAACTTCCGTTCGCTTTTGCGCTTCTGGCCGTTACGCATCTCAACCACTTCTTCAGTGGGAACCAGAATCTCGCCGAAGCCATCTTCCATGCCAGCCAGCTTTACGCGCTCGATCAGCGAGCGCATCACATGCTTCTCGTAACCCGAGTAAGCATGCACAACATACCAACGCTTAGCCACGGGACACCCTTAGCCGACAATCAAGGAAACAAGCCAGCCGAGCAGGGAA
This sequence comes from Pseudomonas sp. S3_G06, assembly GCF_054667565.1. NCBI lineage: Bacteria > Pseudomonadati > Pseudomonadota > Gammaproteobacteria > Pseudomonadales > Pseudomonadaceae > Pseudomonas > Pseudomonas sp. S3_G06. Next base: position 5,808,382 of record NZ_CP162738.1, on the reverse strand, counting down.
TCAAGACCCCACAACAGCAACGCCATAACCAGAACAACAGCCACGACAATCAGCGTGGTCTGCGTGGTTTCTTGGCGAGTTGGCCACACGACTTTACGAATCTCGGTGCGAGCTTCCTTAACCAGTACAAAGAAAGACTTGCCCTTCGCGGTCTGCAGGCCTACAAAGGCAGCTACAGCAGCAATGGCAAGCAATGCGAGTACACGGTACAGGATCGGCGAAGCAGCGTAATACTGATTGCCAACAACGCCAACAACTACCAAAGCGACTACTACAAGCCACTTGAGCAGATCGAAGCGAGAGCCTTGAGCTTCAGCTTTAGGAGTCATCTATGAAGATCCTGTGAAAAGAAAGCCAGACACACCGAGTGAATCTGGCAGGTCAGGAGGGAATCGAACCCCCAACCTACGGTTTTGGAGACCGTCGCTCTGCCAATTGAGCTACTGACCTAAAACAAAATCAGGCCGACCATTATGCCGGCCCGAAAAATACATTACAACCGCTTATTCGATGATTTTGGCTACGACGCCAGCGCCGACGGTACGACCGCCTTCACGGATAGCGAAACGCAGACCGTCTTCCATCGCGATGGTTTTGATCAGGGTAACAGTCATCTGAATGTTGTCACCTGGCATTACCATTTCAACGCCTTCTGGCAGCTCGCAGTTACCGGTCACGTCAGTAGTACGGAAGTAGAACTGTGGACGGTAGCCTTTGAAGAACGGAGTGTGACGACCGCCTTCTTCCTTGCTCAGAACGTAAACTTCTGCGGTGAACTTGGTGTGCGGCTTGACCGAACCTGGCTTGACCAGAACCTGGCCACGCTCAACGTCGTCACGCTTGGTACCACGCAGCAGAACGCCGCAGTTCTCGCCAGCACGACCTTCGTCGAGCAGTTTGCGGAACATCTCAACACCGGTGCAGGTGGTGGTGGTGGTGTCACGCAGACCAACGATTTCCAGAGCGTCCTGAACGCGAACGATACCGCGCTCGATACGACCAGTCACAACAGTACCGCGACCCGAGATCGAGAACACGTCTTCGATTGGCATCAGGAATGGCTTGTCGATCATACGAACTGGTTCTGGGATGTAGGTATCCAGAGTTTCAACCAGTTTACGAACGGCAGTGGTGCCCATTTCGTTGTCGTCTTTGCCTTCCAGCGCCATACGAGCCGAACCGATGATGATCGGAGTGTCGTCGCCTGGGAAGTCGTAGGTCGACAGCAGGTCACGAACTTCCATCTCAACCAGTTCCAGCAGCTCAGCGTCGTCTACCAGGTCAGCCTTGTTCAGGAAAACCACGATGTACGGAACGCCTACCTGGCGGGACAGCAGGATGTGCTCACGGGTTTGTGGCATCGGACCATCAGCGGCCGAGCAAACCAGGATCGCGCCGTCCATCTGGGCAGCACCGGTGATCATGTTCTTCACATAGTCAGCGTGACCTGGGCAGTCAACGTGAGCGTAGTGACGAATAGTCGAGTTGTACTCAACGTGAGCGGTGTTGATGGTGATACCGCGAGCTTTTTCTTCCGGTGCGCTGTCGATCTTGTCGAATTCAACGACGGCCGAACCGAAAACTTCGGAGCAGACGCGAGTCAGAGCAGCAGTCAGAGTGGTTTTACCGTGGTCAACGTGACCAATGGTCCCAACGTTGACGTGGGGCAGGGAACGATCAAATTTTTCCTTAGCCATCGATATCACCCTCTACAGAAGAAATTAGACAAACAATATCAACCATTAAAACAAAGGCAGATATTTTCATATCTGCCTTGTTATATGGAGCTCTTGAGCGGATTTGAACCGCTGACCTCACCCTTACCAAGGGTGTGCTCTACCAACTGAGCTACAAGAGCAAAACCCTTTTGCACAACCTGCAAACTTGGAGCGGGTAGCGGGAATCGAACCCGCATCATCAGCTTGGAAGGCTGAGGTTCTACCACTAAACTATACCCGCGGAGCCTGCAGCTCACGCTTAAATCTGGTGGAGGGAGAAGGATTCGAACCTTCGAAGTCGTAGACGTCAGATTTACAGTCTGATCCCTTTGGCCGCTCGGGAACCCCTCCTAATCAGGCCGGCATTCTATATCATGCCAAACCCCTGTCAAGCATTTTCTCATTTAAAAACCTGAGGTTAGCTGCGTTGACACGCTTCACTTCGAATCCCGTTTAAGGTGTTCGCTGTGGAGCGGGCGCCATTCTATGCAAACTATTGAGCAGGTGCAACCCCTTCGCACAGCATTATTTTATGTTTTAACCCATTGAATTCCTTGGAAAGGTTTTGCAACTGCTGATCGCCCAACAAAGGCTGGCCATCCGGCGCAACTGCAAGCCAGTAACCGCTTCCTGCAGCAGCTTTCGGCACGGATTGAGCATTGACCTTCATCGCCACCAAGCGCTGTTGCAACCTGGCAATTGAATCCTCTTCAGAAAATCCACCAACGAAGAGACACTGCTGACGCGGCACCACCTGCCCTCTCCCGCTTTCACCAGCAGTTTCGCTCAGTAGACGGATATCCTGCTGCGCACCGCGATACAGACTAAGGGGCGTTACATCTTTGGCTCGCAAGGGCGCTTCCTGCTGATGCCAGACATAGTAAAAAACATTGAGAACCACTAGGAGCAGGAACAACCAACGCATATAAACCTCAGGACAAGGGACACGCCATCGCCAAGCCGACAAAAACCAGGTCGGGCACGACCCTGGCGTCAGGCGCGACGCCTTTAACCAACTCGGCATCCCCTCCCGTAATAAAGACGGTGAATTGCTCTCCCCAGTACGCTCGAGCCAGCTCTAATTGAGTGAGAACAAAGCCCCTCAGCATCAAAGAACAACCGCGCTCCACCGCTTCCACGGTGGTACGCCCCGGGACATGACTGGAAAGGGCGCGCTCTGCCGCCTCATCACCATAACGAATTTTACGGGTATGGGTGCGAAGCTGGTTTCGCATCAAAGGCATGCCTGGACAAATGAACCCACCGAGATGCTCACCGTCAGGCCCCACAAAATCGGCAGTAACCGCGGTACCGAAGTCGAGAACCAGACAAGCACTCCCGGCAGCCAGGTGAAAGCCGCCAAGCATCGCCAGCCAGCGATCAAGCCCCAGAAGCTCATAGTCTTCGTAGCCGTTTCGAACACCAGACATCTCGCGAGCGGGCTTCGCACACGAGATAGGAATACTGAACTCGCGCTCAAGCATTTCGGTTAAAGCACTGGTTTCCTCGTTGGTCCTGACGCTTACCAAACGACACTTGCGCAGCGAGAGTGACTTTATGATGCGTAGGCTCTCAAGCAAAGCCTGATTGGAATCTACAACTCCTTCCGAGACCAGCTCGCTGGCCGACGCATCCAGCACGCGCCATTTTATAAAGCTATTGCCGCAGTCAAGCTCAAGAATCATCACGCAACCTCAGGCTGAGCTCTCCGCCACTAAAGGCCTTTTCGACACCATCTACAATCAAGCGCAACCCGCCTTGGTTATCAATCCCGAGCACTACTCCATCGATACGGCTGTTACCCGCGATCAACGACACGGAGCGCCCCTGCCACAGATGATTTTCCGCCCATTCTGCCTGCAGACTCGCGAACCCGTTGAGCTGGTGTTTATGGATATAAGTCTTGAGTTGATTACTCAATTCAACCACCAGAGCATTGCGATCGCAGGCTTTGCCTGACTCCAGTTTTATAGAAGTCCATTGCTGGTCGACCTCATCGGCAACCTGCATATTCACGTTGATTCCTATACCCAATACAACATGACACACATCCGCCGGATCGCCGACGAGTTCGAGCAGAATGCCAGCTATTTTCTTGTTACCCACCAAAACATCATTGGGCCACTTCAAACCGGCATTGGGCACACCGGTGTTTCGCAAGGCCTGCATCACCGCCAAGCCAACAACAAGGCTCAATCCCTCAAGCTGACGCATGCCGCCTTCGATGCGGAGTACAAGGCTGTAATAAAGATTTTCTGCAAATGGGCTTACCCACTTACGACCTCGACGACCACGGCCTGCCAATTGTCGCTCCGCGAGCACCAAAAACGGCGCGGCGGCGCCGTCACTGATGGAGCGCAGAGCTTCGGCATTTGTCGAGTCAACAGAGTCGAACACACGCACCGGCCATTGAGGCATCTTCCTGGTTATTTCCAGAGGATCAAGGAGCGTCAGAGGCGTCGACAATTGATATCCGCGACCGCGAACTTTATGGATCGACAGGCCAAGTTCAGCTTCTAGCTGTTGTAGCTGCTTCCATACAGCACTTCGGCTTATTCCCAGGGCAACACCCAGGTCCTGTCCGGAATGGAATCGTCCATCCTTCAGTAGATTCAACAACGTCAGCATGCAGGTATCGCCTCACAATGAGGCCCGCATAATAGCCATGCCCCGGGCTGTTGCATAGAAATCAAGCGGACACATTTCTCGCAGGCAAAACAAAACCCCAACTGCTTTCGCAATTGGGGTTTCGGAATTTAATCTTGACGATGACCTACTCTCACATGGGGAAACCCCACACTACCATCGGCGATGCATCGTTTCACTGCTGAGTTCGGGATGGGATCAGGTGGTTCCAACGCTCTATGGTCGTCAAGAAATTCGGGTACTGACTCGTGACCAGATGGCCTCGCTTCAGCAAATTGGGTATGTGACAGCTTTCGGTGTTTGTGCGCTTCGAACTTTCGGTTCGTTTCGTCTTCACACACCGCAATCTGGTGCCTTCTCAGGTCAGCAAATTGCTTGGGTGTTATATGGTCAAGCCTCACGGGCAATTAGTATTGGTTAGCTCAACGCCTCACAGCGCTTACACACCCAACCTATCAACGTCGTAGTCTTCGACGGCCCTTCAGGGAACTCAAGGTTCCAGTGAGATCTCATCTTGAGGCAAGTTTCCCGCTTAGATGCTTTCAGCGGTTATCTTTCCCGAACATAGCTACCCGGCAATGCCACTGGCGTGACAACCGGAACACCAGAGGTTCGTCCACTCCGGTCCTCTCGTACTAGGAGCAGCCCCTCTCAAATCTCAAACGTCCACGGCAGATAGGGACCGAACTGTCTCACGACGTTCTAAACCCAGCTCGCGTACCACTTTAAATGGCGAACAGCCATACCCTTGGGACCGGCTTCAGCCCCAGGATGTGATGAGCCGACATCGAGGTGCCAAACACCGCCGTCGATATGAACTCTTGGGCGGTATCAGCCTGTTATCCCCGGAGTACCTTTTATCCGTTGAGCGATGGCCCTTCCATACAGAACCACCGGATCACTAAGACCTACTTTCGTACCTGCTCGACGTGTCTGTCTCGCAGTCAAGCGCGCTTTTGCCTTTATACTCTACGACCGATTTCCGACCGGTCTGAGCGCACCTTCGTACTCCTCCGTTACTCTTTAGGAGGAGACCGCCCCAGTCAAACTACCCACCATACACTGTCCTCGATCCGGATAACGGACCTGAGTTAGAACCTCAAAGTTGCCAGGGTGGTATTTCAAGGATGGCTCCACGCGAACTGGCGTCCACGCTTCAAAGCCTCCCACCTATCCTACACAAGCAAATTCAAAGTCCAGTGCAAAGCTATAGTAAAGGTTCACGGGGTCTTTCCGTCTAGCCGCGGATACACTGCATCTTCACAGCGATTTCAATTTCACTGAGTCTCGGGTGGAGACAGCGCCGCCATCGTTACGCCATTCGTGCAGGTCGGAACTTACCCGACAAGGAATTTCGCTACCTTAGGACCGTTATAGTTACGGCCGCCGTTTACCGGGGCTTCGATCAAGAGCTTCGCGTTAGCTAACCCCATCAATTAACCTTCCGGCACCGGGCAGGCGTCACACCCTATACGTCCACTTTCGTGTTTGCAGAGTGCTGTGTTTTTAATAAACAGTCGCAGCGGCCTGGTATCTTCGACCGGCATGAGCTTACGGAGCAAGTCCTTCACCCTCACCGGCGCACCTTCTCCCGAAGTTACGGTGCCATTTTGCCTAGTTCCTTCACCCGAGTTCTCTCAAGCGCCTTGGTATTCTCTACCCAACCACCTGTGTCGGTTTGGGGTACGGTTCCTGGTTACCTGAAGCTTAGAAGCTTTTCTTGGAAGCATGGCATCAACCACTTCGTCACCCAAAGGGTAACTCGTCATCAGCTCTCGGCCTTAAGATCCCGGATTTACCTAAGATCTCAGCCTACCACCTTAAACTTGGACAACCAACGCCAAGCTGGCCTAGCCTTCTCCGTCCCTCCATCGCAATAACCAGAAGTACAGGAATATTAACCTGTTTTCCATCGACTACGCTTTTCAGCCTCGCCTTAGGGACCGACTAACCCTGCGTCGATTAACGTTGCGCAGGAAACCTTGGTCTTTCGGCGTGGGTGTTTTTCACACCCATTGTCGTTACTCATGTCAGCATTCGCACTTCTGATACCTCCAGCAAGCTTCTCAACTCACCTTCACAGGCTTACAGAACGCTCCTCTACCGCATCACCCGAAGGTGATACCCGTAGCTTCGGTGTATGGTTTGAGCCCCGTTACATCTTCCGCGCAGGCCGACTCGACTAGTGAGCTATTACGCTTTCTTTAAAGGGTGGCTGCTTCTAAGCCAACCTCCTAGCTGTCTAAGCCTTCCCACATCGTTTCCCACTTAACCATAACTTTGGGACCTTAGCTGACGGTCTGGGTTGTTTCCCTTTTCACGACGGACGTTAGCACCCGCCGTGTGTCTCCCATGCTCGGCACTTGTAGGTATTCGGAGTTTGCATCGGTTTGGTAAGTCGGGATGACCCCCTAGCCGAAACAGTGCTCTACCCCCTACAGTGATACATGAGGCGCTACCTAAATAGCTTTCGAGGAGAACCAGCTATCTCCGAGCTTGATTAGCCTTTCACTCCGATCCACAGGTCATCCGCTAACTTTTCAACGGTAGTCGGTTCGGTCCTCCAGTCAGTGTTACCTAACCTTCAACCTGCCCATGGATAGATCGCCCGGTTTCGGGTCTATTCCCAGCGACTAGACGCCCTATTAAGACTCGCTTTCGCTACGCCTCCCCTATTCGGTTAAGCTCGCCACTGAAAATAAGTCGCTGACCCATTATACAAAAGGTACGCAGTCACAGAACAAAGTCTGCTCCCACTGCTTGTACGCATACGGTTTCAGGATCTATTTCACTCCCCTCTCCGGGGTTCTTTTCGCCTTTCCCTCACGGTACTAGTTCACTATCGGTCAGTCAGTAGTATTTAGCCTTGGAGGATGGTCCCCCCATATTCAGACAAAGTTTCTCGTGCTCCGTCCTACTCGATTTCATGACTAAGAGATTTTCGCGTACAGGGCTATCACCCACTATGGCCGCACTTTCCAGAGCGTTCCGCTAATCTCAAAGCCACTTAAGGGCTAGTCCCCGTTCGCTCGCCACTACTAAGGGAATCTCGGTTGATTTCTTTTCCTCAGGGTACTTAGATGTTTCAGTTCCCCTGGTTCGCCTCTTGCACCTATGTATTCAGTACAAGATAACCATCTTATGATGGCTGGGTTCCCCCATTCAGACATCTCCGGATCAAAGTCTGTTTGCCGACTCCCCGAAGCTTTTCGCAGGCTACCACGTCTTTCATCGCCTCTGACTGCCAAGGCATCCACCGTATGCGCTTCTTCACTTGACCATATAACCCCAAGCAATCTGGTTATACTGTGAAGACGACATTCGCCGAAAATTCGAATTTCTCAACTAAGAGAACTCACAAATTTTACCTTAGCCTGATCCGTTACCAGTGAAAGTAACGTTCAGTCTATCTTTCTATCACATACCCAAATTTTTAAAGAACGATCTAGTCAAAGACTAGAAATCAACATTCATCACCGAACCGGTGGAATGCTCATTTCTAAGCTTTCAAACTTCAGAAGCAGTAGTGGTGGAGCCAAGCGGGATCGAACCGCTGACCTCCTGCGTGCAAGGCAGGCGCTCTCCCAGCTGAGCTATGGCCCCGTATTTCTACAGGCGTTTCCCACACAAAATTGGTGGGTCTGGGCAGATTCGAACTGCCGACCTCACCCTTATCAGGGGTGCGCTCTAACCAACTGAGCTACAGACCCAATTTCGGGCTGCTTCTATCGTCTTCTTCAATGAATCAAGCAATTCGTGTGGGAGCTCATGCAGCAGCTGATGTCGTCGATTAAGGAGGTGATCCAGCCGCAGGTTCCCCTACGGCTACCTTGTTACGACTTCACCCCAGTCATGAATCACACCGTGGTAACCGTCCTCCCGAAGGTTAGACTAGCTACTTCTGGTGCAACCCACTCCCATGGTGTGACGGGCGGTGTGTACAAGGCCCGGGAACGTATTCACCGCGACATTCTGATTCGCGATTACTAGCGATTCCGACTTCACGCAGTCGAGTTGCAGACTGCGATCCGGACTACGATCGGTTTTATGGGATTAGCTCCACCTCGCGGCTTGGCAACCCTTTGTACCGACCATTGTAGCACGTGTGTAGCCCAGGCCGTAAGGGCCATGATGACTTGACGTCATCCCCACCTTCCTCCGGTTTGTCACCGGCAGTCTCCTTAGAGTGCCCACCATTACGTGCTGGTAACTAAGGACAAGGGTTGCGCTCGTTACGGGACTTAACCCAACATCTCACGACACGAGCTGACGACAGCCATGCAGCACCTGTCTCAATGTTCCCGAAGGCACCAATCCATCTCTGGAAAGTTCATTGGATGTCAAGGCCTGGTAAGGTTCTTCGCGTTGCTTCGAATTAAACCACATGCTCCACCGCTTGTGCGGGCCCCCGTCAATTCATTTGAGTTTTAACCTTGCGGCCGTACTCCCCAGGCGGTCAACTTAATGCGTTAGCTGCGCCACTAAGAGCTCAAGGCTCCCAACGGCTAGTTGACATCGTTTACGGCGTGGACTACCAGGGTATCTAATCCTGTTTGCTCCCCACGCTTTCGCACCTCAGTGTCAGTATCAGTCCAGGTGGTCGCCTTCGCCACTGGTGTTCCTTCCTATATCTACGCATTTCACCGCTACACAGGAAATTCCACCACCCTCTACCATACTCTAGCTTGCCAGTTTTGGATGCAGTTCCCAGGTTGAGCCCGGGGATTTCACATCCAACTTAACAAACCACCTACGCGCGCTTTACGCCCAGTAATTCCGATTAACGCTTGCACCCTCTGTATTACCGCGGCTGCTGGCACAGAGTTAGCCGGTGCTTATTCTGTCGGTAACGTCAAAATTGCAGAGTATTAATCTACAACCCTTCCTCCCAACTTAAAGTGCTTTACAATCCGAAGACCTTCTTCACACACGCGGCATGGCTGGATCAGGCTTTCGCCCATTGTCCAATATTCCCCACTGCTGCCTCCCGTAGGAGTCTGGACCGTGTCTCAGTTCCAGTGTGACTGATCATCCTCTCAGACCAGTTACGGATCGTCGCCTTGGTGAGCCATTACCTCACCAACTAGCTAATCCGACCTAGGCTCATCTGATAGCGCAAGGCCCGAAGGTCCCCTGCTTTCTCCCGTAGGACGTATGCGGTATTAGCGTTCCTTTCGAAACGTTGTCCCCCACTACCAGGCAGATTCCTAGGCATTACTCACCCGTCCGCCGCTGAATCCAGGAGCAAGCTCCTTTCATCCGCTCGACTTGCATGTGTTAGGCCTGCCGCCAGCGTTCAATCTGAGCCATGATCAAACTCTTCAGTTCAAACATCTTTGGGTTTTTAAGAAACCCTAAACTTGGCTCAGCAATCGTTGGTTACATCTTTGATTTCTCGCGGAGTAACTTGTGATGCTGATAATCTTGTTGACTATCAGTCTGACTGCACAAGCACCCACACGAATTGCTTGATTCAGTTGTTAAAGAGCGGTTGGTTAAGATCTTTCGTCTCAACCGAGGCGCGCATTCTACAGCAGCCTCATTTGCTGTCAAGTGATTATTTTCAGAAGTTTTCGAAGAATTCTTCAACAACTTCAACCACTTGCGCTTCCGATCTCTCGTTAGCGGGAGGCGAATTATACAGCGTTAATCGCTGCTGTCAACACCTCTTTTTCTCCGCTTTCGACCGAGAAGATCGAACCGTTAAAAGAGCCAAACATCACCGCTCTTTCAACTCCTTCCAGGCTTCGATGATCTGAAGCAAGCCGCTGTCGAAAACTTCGTAACTCTTTGAATCTCAAGGAGTTTTCCGTTTCGACTGCGCCGGAAGTGGGGAGAATTATAGACTTCTAAAATTCGCCGTCAACCCCTGATTCCAACTTTATTCAGATTTCAGCGTAATACGTGCAAAAGCCTTCTTGCCGGCCTGGCAAACGTGAGTCGCGCCCACTGCATATATAAAGGAGCGATCAACCACCTCACCATCAACACGCACCCCGCCCGCCGCCAACAGATCACGCGCCGCTGCCGAATTCTTCACCAGGCCTGCCTTATTAAGGACTGCAGCGATTGGCATATCCTCAACCGAAGACAGTTCGATCTCAGGCAAGTCATCTGGCAGCTCGCCATCCTTCATGCGATTGCCAGCGCCTCGATGGGCATTAGCCGCAGCTTCTTCACCATGAAAACGTGCAACGATCTCTTCAGCGAGCTTGATTTTGATATCGCGCGGATTCGCCCCAGCTTCGACGTCAGCCCGGAATGCGTTGATTTCATCCATCGAGCGGAAGCTCAGCAACTCGAAGTAACGCCACATCAGCGCATCGGGGATAGAAACCAGCTTGCTGTACATTACGCCCGGTGCTTCCTGGATACCGACATAGTTGCCCAACGACTTGGACATCTTCTTCACGCCATCCAGACCTTCCAGCAATGGCATGGTCAGAATGCACTGTGCCTCCTGGCCATACCCACGCTGCAACTCACGCCCCATCAGCAAATTGAATTTCTGATCGGTACCGCCCAACTCGACATCCGCGCGCAGCGCGACCGAGTCATAACCCTGAACCAACGGATAGAGGAACTCGTGAATAGCGATGGGCTGGTTGGTGGTGTAGCGCTTGTCGAAGTCATCGCGCTCGAGCATGCGAGCGACGGTGTATTGCGAAGTCAGGCGAATGAAATCCGCCGGCCCCATCTTGTCCATCCAGGCGGAGTTGAAGGCAACTTCGGTTTTCGCCGGATCAAGGATTTTGAAAACCTGAGTCTTATAGGTCTCAGCATTATCCAGAACCTGCTCACGTGTCAGCGGTGGACGCGTGGCGCTCTTGCCACTCGGATCACCGATCATCCCGGTGAAGTCACCTATAAGGAAGATCACCTGGTGCCCCAGTTCCTGGAACTGACGCAGCTTATTAATAAGCACGGTATGACCAAGATGCAGATCCGGAGCGGTAGGGTCGAAACCAGCCTTGATACGCAGCGGTTGGCCGCGCTTGAGCTTCTCGACCAGCTCGGACTCGACCAACAGTTCTTCCGCACCACGTTTAATCAGCGCTAGCTGCTCTTCAACCGACTTCATAACAGACCCGCAAGGCTCAGATTCAAAGGGAACCAACCATACAAGAACGCGCACCAATTACAAGTTTTGCCCGGCGCACGGACACCAATCCATAGACCCGAGGTCTGTAGACTTGCTTCATCGATGATTTGGTTATATTTTATACAGTTATTTCATCTTCATCATGTCATTCATCTTTTCCAATTCATCTATTTCAAAGTCAAAAATTACCTATGACCACAGAACCGTCTAAAGCGCCGCCGCTTTACCCGAAGACCCACCTGCTCGCAGCAAGTGGAATCGCCGCCCTTCTCAGCTTGGCGCTGCTGGTATTTCCCTCCAGCGATGTTGAAGCCAAAAAGACGACCCTGAGTCTTGAACTGGAAAGTCCTGCTGAACAACTGACACAAGATCAAGACGCAGCTGATGCGGCTCAAGCCACAAACGAGCCCGTAGCTTCGCCGTTCGCACAAATCGAAAACAGCGACGAAAACGCCGCGCAAACCGCTGAAACCGCGCCGGCACCTGTAGCGCCTGTTGAGAAACCAAAAGAGCCCGGGCACCGTGAAGTCTTGGTTTCCAAAGGCGATACGCTCTCTACCCTGTTTGAAAAAGTCGGCCTACCGGCAGCCTCCGTGCACGAAGTACTGGCAAGCGACAAGCAAGCCAAACAGTTCAGCCAACTCAAGCGCGGTCAGAAACTCGAATTCGAACTCAGCCCGGAAGGCCAGTTGACCAGCCTGCACAGCAAGGTCAGCGACGTTGAAACCATTACTCTGACCAAGAACGATAAGGGCTATTCGTTCAATCGTGTCACCGCCAAGCCAACCGTTCGCACAGCCTACGTCCACGGTGTCATCAACAGCTCACTGTCGCAGTCCGCAGCCCGCGCCGGCCTTTCTCACAGCATGACCATGGATATGGCCAGCGTTTTTGGCTACGACATCGATTTCGCGCAGGACATTCGTCAGGGTGATGAATTCGATGTGATCTACGAGCAGAAAGTCATCAACGGCAAGGCTGTCGGCACCGGCCCGATCCTGTCGGCGCGCTTCACCAACCGCGGCAAGACCTATACCGCCGTGCGCTACACCAACAAACAGGGCAACAGCAGCTACTACACCGCCGATGGCAACAGCATGCGCAAGGCCTTCATCCGTACGCCGGTTGACTTCGCACGCATCAGCTCGAAGTTCTCCATGGGCCGCAAGCACCCGATCCTCAACAAGATCCGCGCGCACAAAGGTGTCGACTACGCAGCGCCGCGAGGCACGCCGATCAAGGCTGCCGGTGACGGCAAAGTGTTGCTGGCCGGTCGTCGTGGTGGTTACGGCAACACCGTGATCATTCAGCACGGCAACACTTACCGTACGCTCTATGGCCATATGCAGGGCTTTGCCAAAGGCGTGAAAACCGGGGGCAGCGTCAAGCAAGGACAAGTCATCGGCTATATCGGCACCACCGGCCTGTCCACAGGCCCGCATTTGCACTATGAGTTCCAGGTCAACGGCGTTCACGTCGACCCGCTCGGCCAGAAGCTGCCGATGGCCGATCCGATCGCCAAATCCGAACGCGCGCGCTTCCTCGCGCAGAGCCAGCCACTGATGGCGCGCATGGATCAAGAGAAGGCCACCATGCTGGCTTCGAGCAAGCGCTGAGCCATGGCCCTGTATATCGGTGTGATGTCCGGAACCAGTCTCGACGGGCTGGACATCGCCCTGATCGAGCAGACCTCGGCGATCAAACTGATCGCCACCCACTACCTGCCAATGCCTGACTCCCTGCGCGCCGAGCTGCTTGGCTTGTGCGCCAGCGGCCCAGACGAGATCGCCCGCTCGGCGATTGCCCAGCAACACTGGGTCGAACTTGCCGCGTCGGGCATTCACAGCCTCCTCGCGCAACAACAACTGAAGCCCGATGCCATCCGCGCTATTGGCAGCCACGGTCAGACCATTCGCCATGAACCGGCGCGCGGTTTTACCGTGCAGATCGGCAATCCAGCCCTGCTGACTGAGTTGACCGGTATTACCGTTGTGAGTGATTTCCGCAGCCGCGATGTCGCAGCGGGTGGCCAAGGTGCGCCTCTGGTGCCAGCTTTTCACGAAGCTTTATTTGAAGAGCGTAGCGGTAACCAGGCGGTCCTGAATGTAGGCGGATTCAGCAATCTCAGCCTGATCGAGCCGAGCAAACCTGTAGCCGGTTTCGACTGCGGCCCGGGAAATGTTCTGATGGACGCCTGGATTCACCGGCAACGTGGCGAGAACTATGACCGGGACGGACAATGGGCTGCGACCGGCAAGGTTGAACCAACCCTGCTCACGGCACTGCTAAGCGACCCGTTCTTCGTGACCAAAGGCCCGAAAAGTACCGGCCGCGAAGTCTTCAATCTGCCATGGCTGGAACAGCATCTTTCGAACCTGCCAACCTTCGCAGCCGAAGACGTTCAGGCCACGCTGCTCGAACTGACGGCACTGACCATCGTAGAGTCGCTACAAAGCGCTCAATCGGACACTCAGGAATTGCTGGTTTGTGGCGGCGGCGCTCACAACGCCACACTGATGAAACGTCTGGCGGATCTCCTGCCGAATACCGAAGTCGCCAGCACCGCAACTCACGGGGTTGATCCGGATTGGGTAGAAGCCATGGCCTTCGCCTGGCTCGCTCATTGCTGTCTCGAAGGCATCGCCGCCAATCGGCCAAGCGTCACCGGCGCTCGCGGGCTGCGCGTACTCGGCGCCATCTACCCGGCATAAACTTCAGATACAAAAACGCCGCAGAACCGAAAGGCTCTGCGGCGTTTTGTTGTGTGCGCTGAAGCGCGATCAGATCGAGAACGACGACCCGCAACCACAAGTCGTGGTGGCATTCGGGTTCTTGATCACGAAGCGCGAACCTTCCAGACCTTCCTGATAATCCACCTCGGCACCGGCCAAGTACTGGAAGCTCATCGGATCGACCACCAGGCTCACGCCTTCGCGCTCGACGATGGTGTCGTCATCGGCCACGTCCTCATCGAAGGTGAAACCGTATTGAAACCCTGAACAACCGCCGCCCGTAACAAATACGCGCAGCTTCAAGCGATCATTCCCCTCTTCATCGACCAGGCTCTTCACCTTGTGCGCAGCACCTTGAGTGAATTGCAAAGCCGTGGGGGTGAAGGATTCGACGCTCATGCTGACTATCTCCCGGCGTTACGCCGCCATAATGCGTGATGACGCGCATTATCCGCTTGTCCTAGAAAATTGGTCAACTATTAGAGGAGCCGCGGCAAGCTTCAAGCGGTGAGCTTCAAGCCTGCCTCTGATCTCTTGTAGCTTGTGGCTTGTGGCTTGAAGCTCGTAGCTGCTTTTAAGGCAGCATGCCGGCGTGTGACAGGCCGAAGCGCTCGTCCAGTCCGAACAGAATGTTCATGTTCTGCACCGCCTGGCCCGAGGCGCCCTTGACCAGATTGTCGATCACCGAGAGCACGACCACCAGATCGCCATCCTGTGGACGATGCACGGCGATGCGGCAGACGTTGGCGCCACGCACGCTACGGGTTTCCGGGTGGCTGCCGGCTGGCATGACATCGACGAACGGTTCGTTGGCATAGCGCTTTTCGAACAGTGCCTGCAGATCAACCGAGCGATCCGCTACTGTCGCGTAGAGCGTGGAGTGAATACCGCGAATCATCGGCGTCAGGTGCGGGACGAAGGTCAGGCCGACGTCCTTGCCCGCCGCGCGACGCAGGCCCTGGCGAATTTCCGGCAGATGACGATGACCTTTTACCGCATAGGCCTTCATGCTTTCCGACGTCTCGGAGTACAAAGAACCTACAGCGGCACCACGCCCGGCACCACTGACACCAGATTTGCAGTCGGCGATCAAACGCGATGCGTCGGCCAGACCTGCTTCCAGCAATGGCAGGAAACCCAATTGCGTTGCGGTCGGATAGCAACCCGGCACCGCGATCAGGCGCGCTTTCTTGATCTGCTCGCGATTGGCTTCCGGCAGACCATAGACCGCTTCGTCCAGCAATTGCGGTGCGCCGTGTGGCTGGCCGTACCACTTGGCCCATTCATCAGCGTCTTGCAGACGGAAGTCGGCGGACAGGTCGATGACCTTGGTGCCCGCCGCCAGCAGCTCGCCTGCGAGTGCGTGAGCCACACCGTGCGGCGTGGCGAAGAACACCACATCGCAAGCGCCTAGAGATTTGATGTCCGGCACGCTGAACGCCAGGCCGTCGTAATGGCCGCGCAGGTTCGGGTACATGTCAGCCACGGCCAGACCGGCCTCGGATCGGGAAGTGATGACGACCACTTCTGCCTGCGGATGCTGTGCCAACAGACGCAGCAGTTCGACACCGGTGTAACCCGTGCCGCCGACGATACCGACCTTGACCATAAACCTGCCCTCAACGAACCCACTGGAAAGCTGTCGATAATAGGGGCCGCGCGCGCCTGCGACAACCGCCAAGGTGACGCGCGGACGCTCAAGCCTCTACTATCTGGCTACCGTGAATGAGGGAATAACCAAAAATGCTCTATCTATGGCTCAAAGCGTTTCACATTGTCAGCGTCGTCTGCTGGTTTGCCGGGCTGTTTTACTTGCCGCGCCTGTTCGTTTACCACGCGCAAAGCACCGACACGATCAGCCAGGAACGTTTCAGCGTCATGGAGCGCAAGCTGTATCGCGGCATCATGGGCCCGGCGATGATCGCCACGCTGATCTTCGGTGGCTGGCTGATCTACCTCAACCCGAGCCTTTTCAGCCAGGGCGGCTGGATTCACGCAAAACTGACTCTGGTCGTTCTGCTGATCGGTTACCACCATATGTGCGGCGCGCAGGTCAAACGCTTTGCCCGTGGCGAAAACACCCGCAGCCATGTCTTTTATCGCTGGTTCAATGAAGTGCCGGTTCTGATATTGCTGGCTATCGTAATTCTGGTCGTGGTCAAGCCGTTCTAACTTCAACCAATACAGATCCTCGGGGTGTTCTCAATGTCGCTGCCCGCTCTGCTCGAACAACGTCTGCGTATGCCCGTCGTGGCGGCGCCGATGTTTCTGATCTCCAATCCGGAACTGGTGCTCGCCTGCTGCCGCAACGGCGTGGTCGGCAGCTTTCCGGCGCTGAACCAACGCGAAAGCAGTGGGTTCAAGGCCTGGCTGGAACAGATCGAAGCGGGCCTGGCGACGCTGGATAATCCGGCCCCTTATGCGGTGAACCTGATTGTTCATCACAGCAACCCGCGTCTGCAGGCGGATCTGGACATCTGCGTCGAGCACAAGGTGCCGATCGTGATCACCAGCCTCGGCGCGGTGAAGGAACTGGTCGACGCAGTACACAGCTACGGCGGCCTGGTGTTTCACGACGTGACCACGCGGCGCCATGCCGAGAAAGCCGCTGAAGCGGGTGTCGACGGGCTGATTGCCGTCGCGGCCGGCGCCGGCGGGCATGCCGGCACCTGGAGTCCGTTTGCGCTGATTGCCGAGATCCGTGAGTTTTTCGACAAGACGCTGTTGCTTGCAGGATGTTTGAACCACGGCCATGAGATTCTCGCCGCGCAGCTGCTCGGCGCGGATTTGGCCTACTTCGGTACGCGATTTATCGGCACCACCGAAAGTCACGCGCCTGACGCTTATAAAGAGATGCTGCTGACAGCCAAGGCTGCCGACATCATTCATACTCCAGCGGTGTCGGGAGTGCCGGCCAGTTTCATGCGCCAGAGCCTGGAGGCGGCCGGTTTCGACATGGCGGCACTGCAAGGCAAGGGCGAGGTCAATTTCGGCGACAAGCTCAAGCCGATCAACGATGAAGCCAAAGCCTGGAAGACCGTGTGGTCGGCGGGTCAGGGTGTTGGCCAGATTGGTGATCTGCCAAGCGTGGATCAGTTGATCGCGCGGCTCGACGCTGAATATCGTCAAGCCCAAACGCGCGCTGCACAGCTGCCACAACGCTGGCCGCGCTGAAAAACATATCTGGCCAGTCCTGATCAGACTGGCTGCCAAATGAATCGCGACAAGGATGCCTCGGCCATGAGCGACACCCGTTACAAGATCGTCTTCGATGGCGCGCTACAGCCCGGCGTCGACCTCACCACCGCCAAACTGAATCTGGCGGATCTGTTCAAAAGCGATGTGGCCGCCATCGAGCGCCTGTTCAGTGGCCGCACCGTCGCCCTCAAACGTGATCTGTCCCACAGCGATGCCCAGACGTATCTGCAGGCATTGAAAAAAACCGGGATCGATGCGCGGATCGAAGCGGAAACCGCCATCGAGCTGAATCTGGCGGACGTCCACGATAACTCTGCAGCGGTTGTGGAACCGGACTCGCCTTACGCCCCGCCCCGCGCCAATGTCGGTGAAGCTCTGCCGCCATTCGCCACGCTCAAGCCATTCAGCGCCGAAGGCCGGATCGGTCGCCTGCGCTTTCTGGCCTGGACCATGGTCTTGAGCCTGGTGACCCTGCCCATCGTCGGCGTGTTTGCTTTGATTGCGTTGGGCCTGGTCAGCGGCGACTCGACTACCGGCCTGATCCTCGGCGGCATTCTGGCGGTCTTCCTGTTCCTCGGCTTCATGATCGTCAGCATTCTGTTCAGCGTTCAGCGCCTGCACGATATCGGCTGGTCGGGCTGGCTGTGGCTGTTGAATCTGGTGCCGTTCGTGGGCAGTTTCTTCCCGCTGGTAATGATGGTCGTACCCGGCAATGCCGGCGCCAACCGCTATGGCCCGCCGCCGCCACCGAACAGCACGGCGGTTAAAGTGCTGTGCTCGTTGTGGATCGTATTCTTCGCACTGATTTTTGCCGGTGGCCTGCTTGGCGGCTTCTCGGCTGTCCGGGAAGAATATGAAAGCAATCTGGAGAGCAGCTATGACAGCGGCGCGGTGACCACCGACGAAGTTGAGGTTGTCGAGCCGCCAACGATTTCCGCCGACGAGGCAGCCGAACCGGCGCAGGCCCCTGTAGACTCTGCGCAAGAATGAACAGCGCTCCTCACCGTGACAACCGCGTCGCCGGCGCGGAGCTGTTGCGATGGAGAACTGCATGACCCGTTACGCTCTGATCACTGGCGCTTCCAGCGGCATCGGCCTGGCCATGGCCGAAGCGCTGGCCCGGCGCGGCCGCAGCCTGATTCTGGTGGCACGACAGCGTGATCAGCTGGAAAGTATCGCCATCGAGCTGACCCAGCGTTTCGATGTCGAAGTATTGTTTCGTGCCTGCGATCTCGGCGAACCGTTGCGCCTGTCGGGCTTTTTGCTGGAGCTGGAAGAAGGCGACCGGCAGATCGATCTGCTGGTCAATTGCGCAGGCATCGGCACCTGCGGACCATTCCTGGCGCAAGACTGGATGACCGAGCAGGACCTCATCGAGGTCAATATCCTCGCCCTCACACGCCTCTGCCATGCGGTGGGTAACAGCATGGCGCTGCTGGGTGGCGGGCAGATCCTCAATGTCGCCTCGGTGGCTGCGTACAGCCCCGGCCCATGGATGAGCACGTACTACGCCAGCAAAGCCTATGTGCTGCATTTTTCCGAAGCCCTGCGCGTGGAGCTCAAACAAAGCGGCGTGAAAGTCTCCGTGCTGTGCCCTGGCCCGACGCGCACACCGTTCTTCCGTACCGCACAGATGAGTAGCGAAAAGATCGAAAGCAGCCACTCGCTGATGAGTCCGGAAGAAGTGGCACTGCATGCCGTGCGCGCACTGGATAAAAACCGCGCCATCATCATTCCGGGACGACGCAACCGCTGGCTGGCGTTCCTGCCGCGACTGGGTTCGCGCTGGCTTAACCGGACGATTGTCGGCATGGTCAACAAAGCTTACTGCCCCCGCTAGAAACACGACTTCGAAGCGGTACACTCGATTCAGCCCAACTCAACGGAGAAACAGCAGTGGATACTCTGTTCACCAAGATCATCAACCGGGAAATCCCGGCGAAGATCATTTACGAGGACGACCAGGTTCTGGCCTTCCACGACATCGCCCCCCAGGCTCCGGTGCACTTTCTGGTGATCCCGAAAAAACCGGTGCGCACGCTCAACGACCTGACCGAAGACGACAAGGCGCTGGCCGGGCACATTCTGTTCACCGCGCAGCGTCTAGCGCTGGAACTGGGTTGCGAAGAAGGCTTCCGCGTGGTGATGAACTGCAATGAACTTGGCGGGCAGACTGTCTATCACATCCATATGCACGTGCTGGGGCAGCGCCAGATGAACTGGCCGCCGGGCTGATTGGCGACAACCAATTGTGGGAGCGAGCCTGCTCGCGAAGGCGCCGATACATTCAACACTTCAGTAGCCGATAATCCGCTTTCGCGAGCAGGCTCGCTCCCACAAAAAACCTGACCGCGCAGCAAGTGACCCAGCGCAAACCCTCGCCGGCCGATTCGGTTAAACTGGCCGCCGAGATTCTTCCCGGAGGTCAGCATGACTACCCAACGTCACTACTCGCCCATAGACCGTCTGCTACTGCAAGCCGATGCCGCGATGCGCACCCTGTTGCCCTTCAGTGGCCAGCCGTACCGCCCGTCGCCAGCGATTCTGCAGCCGGATACGCAAATGAGCGATGAAGACACCCGCCATGTCGCCGGTCTGATGCGCATCAACCATACCGGCGAAGTCTGCGCCCAGGCGCTGTATCAGGGGCAGGCGCTGACCGCCAAGTTGCCGCAGGTACGCGAAGCCATGGAGCACGCGGCTGAAGAAGAGATCGATCATCTGGTCTGGTGCGAGCAGCGCATCCATCAGTTGGGCAGCCACACCAGCGTGCTGAATCCACTGTTCTACGGCATGTCGTTCGGTATCGGCGCGGTCGCAGGACTGATCAGCGACAAGGTCAGCCTTGGTTTCGTTGCGGCGACCGAGCATCAAGTCTGCAAGCACTTGAACGAACATCTGGAGCAATTGCCGGCCGAGGACGAAAAGTCCCGGGCAATTCTCGAGCAGATGCGCATCGATGAAGAACACCATGCGGAAAGTGCGTTGGATGCGGGCGGATTTCGTTTTCCGGCGCCAGTGAAGTTCGGCATGAGTTTGTTGGCGAAGGTGATGACCAAGAGTACTTATCGGATCTGAGATCTGTGTCGGTGCTGATGACCTCTTCGCGAGCAGGCTCGCTCCCACAGGGGTTTTATGTGAGGCATGAAAAAGGCGACCAGGAGGTCGCCTTTTTTGTGTCCGGGAATCTTAGGTCGGCATGTTGCGCGCGTAGAAGATTTCCAGCATTTCGTGTTTCACACGGTCGGTCACCTGGGCACGCTGCTCGGGCGAGAGGTTGCTGGTGGCGTCGCCGAACAGGTAGTTGTCCAGTTCGAAGTTCTTCAGCAGCATTTTGGTGTGGAACAGGTTTTCCTGGTACACGTTCACGTCGGTCATCTGGTACGCGTCGCGGGTGTCTTCGGAGAGGTAGTTCTGGATCGAGTTGATCTCGTGGTCGATGAAGTGCTTGTTGCCTTCAACGTCACGGGTGAAGCCGCGCACACGGTAATCCACGGTCACGATGTCCGAATCGAACTGGTGAATGAGGAAGTTGAGCGCTTTGAGCGGTGAAATGACACCACAGGTCGACACGTCGATATCCACACGGAAGGTCGCAATACCGTCGTCCGGATGGATTTCCGGATAGGTGTGCACCGTGATGTGGCTCTTGTCGAGGTGGGCCAGAATGATTTCGGGCAACGGGCCCGGCGATTCTTCGATCTGGCTGTCAGTCGGGGTTACCGGCTCTTCCGAAATCAGAATCGTGACGCTGGCGCCCTGGGGTTCATAGTCCTGACTGGCGATGTTCAGGATGTTGGCACCAATGATCTCGACAACTTCTGTGAGAATCTGCGTCAGGCGTTTCGCGTTGTACTCTTGATTGATGTACTCGACGTAAGCCTGCTGGTCTTGCGGGGTTTCCGCGTAGCAGATGTCATAGATGTTGAAGCTCAAGGTCTTTGTCAGGTTATTGAACCCGTGGAGCTTGAGTTTGCTTTTCACCGTTAAAAACTCTCTATGTATGCGGCGCGGCCGCGTGATCAAGCATGCCCGTCAAGTGCGAACAACGCACCTGCGTAGGACGGTTAACACCTCTTCGCGATGGCGATTTTGGTTATCTGTTCAGGCGGATGACCCGTCGGCTGACCGATCACTGCCCTGAAAAAAGTGGCGCATTATGCAGACGTCAGCGGGGGATCGCCAGAGTCTGCACTGCTTTTATGATAGTTGAATGTCGGTTCAGCCGAGTTCGACGATTTCATAATCGTGGGTGATTGCCACGCCAGCCGCGCCGAGCATGATCGACGCCGAGCAATATTTCTCGGCCGACAGTTCGATGGCGCGCTTGACCTGAGCTTCTTTCAAGCCCCGGCCCTTGACCACGAAGTGCATGTGGATCTTGGTAAACACCTTCGGATCTTCAGTCGCACGCTCGGCGTCGAGGAAGGCTTCACAGCTTTCAACGGCCTGACGTGACTTCTTCAGGATGCTGACCACGTCGAAGTTGCTGCAACCGCCGACACCCAGCAAGAGCATTTCCATCGGGCGAACCCCGAGGTTACGGCCACCGGCGTCCGGCGGGCCGTCCATCACCACGACATGACCGCTGCCGGATTCGCCGAGGAACATGGCTTCGCCAGCCCATTGGATGCGTGCCTTCATCGCCCAGACTCCACTGTAAAAAAAGGGTCGCCAGCTTAGCACAGCGCTTTGTCCCGGCAGGAACGACGTCCTAGGACGGATGCTTTCTGGCTGTAGGTAATTTCTCGAATTTACGACGAAGTGTCTGGTAAGCTGGCGCCAATTCGCTGGCGCCAATTCGTCAGCTCTGTAGCGACCGCCTTCAGCGCCTCATAACAACTCAAACATCACCGTGCAGTCTTTTCGGGATACAACCATGGTTGCTATTACCCCCACACCCAAAATCAAGAACATCGACAAGCTGTTGATGCATTGCCAGCGCCGGCGTCATGCGGCCAAGAGCAACATCATCTGCGCCGGCGATCGCTCGGACACGCTGTACTTCATCATCAAGGGTTCGGTCACCATCCTCATCGAAGATGACGATGGCCGCGAGATGATCATCGCCTACCTCAACGCCGGGGATTTCTTCGGCGAACTGGGTCTGTTCGAGCAGGCAGGTCAGGAGCAGGAACGCAGCGCCTGGGTGCGGGCCAAGGTCGAATGCGAAACTGCGGAAATCAGTTACGCCAAGTTCCGCGAACTGTCGCAGCAGGATCCAGACATTCTTTACGCCCTCAGCGGACAAATCGCACAACGCCTGCGCAACACCACGCGCAAAGTCGGCGACCTGGCGTTTTTCGACGTCACCGGCCGCGTCGCCCGCTGCCTGCTGGAGTTGTGCAAACAGCCGGACGCCATGACCCATCCGGACGGCATGCAGATCAAAGTCACCCGTCAGGAAATCGGTCGGATTGTCGGTTGTTCACGGGAGATGGTCGGCCGCGTGCTCAAGGATCTGGAAGAACGCAACCTGGTCGATGTGAAAGGCAAGACGATGGTGGTCTTCGGCACGCGCTAGACGTAAATCTGCGCCAGCATCAAACGAAACAATTCATCGAGACGCGCCAACGCCTGTGGCGCGTTGAATTTCTCATGCAGGGCAATGTGGCTTTGCGCCCTCACCCGCTGCTCCAGGCCGCAGGTTTCATTGAAGCGGTTGACCGCGGCGACCATCGCTTCACGCTCGTCATCCATCAGCATTGCACCGTGCACCAGCCCCACCGGACGCTGGCCGCCCTGGCTCTGGCGCCAGCGCTGGGCGGTGCCGACCATCTTGCGACCGTCGAGATTGACGTTGAAACGGCCGTCGCAGAATGCGCCGTCGATTTCCCCGACTGACGACGTGCCACCCAACTCATCCAGCAACTGACAGATCGGATCGCACAGGCGGCGATAGCCGGTTTCGATGCGGTTCAGGTCGCCTTCACTGCGAGGCGGGGCATACACCAAGGCAATGTTGATGGTTGCAGCGGATTGCGGGACGGGCTCGCCGCCCGTTTCACGCAACAGCACCGGCCAGCCAGCGGCAGCGGAGACTTCGCAGGCGTGGTCGAATTGCGCGAGACGGTCGAGGCGGCGCGGCATGACCAGCGCGCGGTCGGTGGGTTGCCAGAACAGCAGGCCGAATTCGGCGTCGCCAGCGCAGACCGAGGCCAGCAAGTCCTGTTCGGCTTGCAGGCCGGATTCGATGGTCAGGGGGGTTGGCAGCGACATGACAGGCTCCGGCAACATGGAAATCTTTAGCGGTTTCGATGGCCCCTTCGCGAGCAGGCTCGCTCCCACAGGGGGAAATGCCTTCCAAATGTGGGAGCGAGCCTGCTCGCGAATGAGGTCGACTCGGTCAGTCGAGGGTCGAACCGCTGATCGGCACACCACGCTCCGGAAAGAACAGGCGCTGCAATTCCATGCCCGGATTTTCCGCGCGCATGAACGCTTCGCCGACCAGGAACGAATACACGTCGCTGATTTCCATCAGTTCGACATCGGCCCGATTGAGGATGCCGCTTTCGGTGATCACCAAGCGATCGCGCGGGATACGCGGCAGCAGGTCGAGGGTGGTTTCCAGGCTGACGTCGAATGTGTGCAGGTTGCGGTTGTTGACCCCGACCAGCGGCGTGTCGAGGGTCTTCAGCGCGCGCTCCAGTTCGTCACCGTCGTGCACTTCCACCAACACGTCGAGACCGACGCCTTTGGCTACGGCGGCCAGCTCGGCCATCTTCACGTCGTCCAAAGCGGAGACGATGAGCAGCACGCAATCGGCGCCCAGCGCGCGGGCTTCAACGATCTGGTACGGATCGATCATGAAGTCCTTGCGGATCACCGGCAGCTTGCAGGCGGCGCGCGCCTGTTGCAGATAGGCATCGGCGCCCTGGAAGTAATCGATGTCGGTCAGCACCGACAGACAGGTGGCCCCACCCTTTTCGTAGCTCTTGGCAATGTCTGCCGGCACGAAGTCTTCGCGGATCACGCCTTTGCTCGGCGAAGCCTTTTTGATTTCGGCAATCACCGCCGGTTGTTTTTTCTTTGCTTGCGCCAGCAATGCCTGGGCAAAACCACGGGGTGCATCGGCCGCCTTGGCCAGACTTTCCAGCTCGCTCAGGCTGACCCGAGCGCTGCGCTCGGCGACTTCCTCAACCTTGCGCGCCAGAATGTTTTCCAGAACCGTCGGTACACTCATCCTTCATTCTCCACTTTGAATACCGCGGTAAAGGCACCCAGCTCCTCGAGCTTTTCCCGAGCGAGGCCGGTGTGCAGCGCGTCGTGCGCCAGCTCCACACCTTGTTTCAGACTGCTTGCCAGGTCGGCGGCGTACAGCGCCGCACCGGCATTGAGCACAATCATCTCGGCAGCTTTCTGGCCGTTTTCGGTTTTGCGCTTGCCGAGGGCATCACGGATCAGCGCCAGCGATGCTTCCGGGCCTTCGACGGACAGGCCGTGCAGGCTCTGGCTCTTCATGCCGAGGTCTTCCGGTTCGACCCAATACTCAGTGATTTCGTTGTTCTTCAGCTCCGCAACAAAGGTCGGCGCGGCGAGGCTGAACTCATCCAGACCGTCCTTCGAATGGACGACGAGCACGTGTTTGCTGCCCAGCCGTTGCAAGACTTCGGCCAATGGCCGGCACAGCGTCTGAGTGAATACGCCGACGACCTGATGTTTCACACCGGCCGGATTCGTAAGCGGGCCGAGCATGTTGAACAGCGTGCGCAGGCCGAGTTCGCGGCGCGGGCCGGCGGCATACTTCATGGCTTTGTGGTGGGTCTGGGCGAACATGAAACCGATGCCGACGTTGTCGATGCAGCGCGCGACCTGCACCGGGGTCAGGTTCAGATAAATGCCGGCAGCTTCCAGCAGATCGGCACTGCCGCTCTTGCCGGACACCGCGCGGTTGCCGTGCTTGGCCACGGTGCAACCGGCGGCTGCGACAACAAAGGAAGATGCGGTCGAGACGTTGAAGATGTTCGCACCGTCACCGCCGGTGCCGACCACATCGACGACGCCGTCCAGGGTTTTCAGCTCGACCTGATCGGCCAGCTCACGCATCACCGACACCGCGCCGACGATCTCGTCGATGCTCTCACTCTTCATGCGCATGGCCATCATGAACGCGCCGATCTGCGCTTCGGTGCACTGGCCGGTCATGATCTCGCGCATCACATCGCGCATTTCATCGGTGCTGAGGTCGAGATGTTCGACGATACGGCTGAGGGCTGTCTTGATATTCATGGGAGTCCTTAGCGCGTGCCGCCGGTTTGTTTGAGGAAATTGGCAAACAGTTCATGACCCTGCTCGGTGAGGATCGACTCGGGGTGGAACTGCACACCCTCGATGTTCAGGGTCTTGTGACGCAGGCCCATGATCTCGTCGACCGAGCCGTCATCGTGCTGGGTCCATGCGGTCAGCTCGAGGCAATCGGGCAGGTTGTCGTGCTTGACGATCAGCGAGTGGTAACGGGTAACGGTGAGCGGATGATTGAGGCCGGCGAACACGCCCTTGTCCTCGTGGAATACCGGGCTAGTCTTACCGTGCATGACCTGGCGGGCACGCACCACATCACCGCCGAAGGCCTGGCCGATGGACTGGTGGCCTAGGCAAACGCCGAGGATCGGCAGCTTGCCGGCGAAGTGCTTGATCGCGTCGATGGAAACGCCCGCCTCGGTGGGCGTGCACGGCCCCGGGGAAACCACGATGCGCTCGGGATTCAGCGCTTCGATTTCGGCGATGGTCAGTTCGTCGTTGCGCACCACTTTGACCTCGGCACCCAGCTCGCCGAGGTATTGCACAACGTTGTAGGTAAAGGAGTCGTAGTTGTCGATCATCAGCAACATGGCGTTTCGAACCTCTTGAATTCTGACTTGATGACAGCCTTCAGATGACTTGCCCGCTGGGCGCTGTGCGATGTCGGACGCGCACAGGGCGCCAGCACAGCGGCATTTCAAACAGACAAGGAAGGCAAAGCGATACAGATCCGGCGGAGCCGGCAGAGAAGATTCAGGCGCGCCAACGCCAGCGGGCGTGTGCCTTGATGACTTGATCCAGGAGTTTGCTGGTGATCAACACGGGGAAGGTCTCGTTCATACGTTCCGGCACAGTAACTTAGCTGGGCGGAGCGTGCAATATGGCGGGGCCTGCGGGTTATAAAACGGCAGAGGGATTCACGACCAATGGCAAAATGCCGAACGTTTTTGGTACTGTCGTTTCGTTCACCTACAACAATAAATAAACGGACTTGCTCATGATCAGACAGACGTTGTTTGTACCGCTGGCCAGCTGCTTGCTCGCACTCGCTTGCGCCCAGGCCAATGCAGCGCCCAATCCTTATTCCAGTTTCATCGTCTTCGGCGACAGCCTCAACGATGCCGGCACCTTCGCCGACACCGGCGGCCCGGCGGGCTCCACCGAGCGTTACACCAATCGTACCGGGCCGGTGTATCAGGATGGCAGCGGCGAAGTTTTTTCATTGAATTCCACCCAGTTGCTTGGCGGCCGCCTGGGCTTTTCGCCCGACCAGACAGCCTCTTCCAGCTCCGCAGTGCGCGCGGAAAACGGCCAGCCCGACGGCAACAACTGGGCGGTCGGTGGTTATCGCACCGACCAGATTCTCGACTCGATCACCACCCAATCGGCCACCGGCGAACGCACCCGCGCCGGTTACCTGCCGTCGAACGGCTTTCGCGCCGACCCGAACGCGCTGTATTACATTTCCGGTGGCGGCAACGACTTCCTCCAGGGCCGCATTCTCAGCCTGCCCCAGGCCAACGCCGCAGCCGATCGGCTGGCCGATAGCGTGCAAACCCTGCAGACCGCCGGCGCCAAATACGTGATGGTCTGGCTGCTGCCCGACGTGGGCCTGACACCTGCTCTGAACGGCACGCCGCTGCAAGCGTTCAGCAGCACCCTCGCCAACCAGTTCAACAGTCAGTTGGTGACGCGCCTGCAAGGCATCAACGCCGAAGTCATTCCGCTGAACATTCCGGTGCTGCTCTCGGAAGTCTTCGCCGATCCCGGACGCTTTGGTCTGGCTACCGACCAGAACCTCACCGCGACCTGCTTCAGTGGCAATAGCTGCACGGAAAACGCCCGTTACGGGATCAACAGCGCCACGCCGGATCCGACCAAACTGATCTACAACGATGGCGTACACCCGACCGAATCCGGGCAAAAACTGATCGCCGATTACGCCTATTCGCTGTTGGCTGCGCCGTGGGAATTGAGCCTGCTACCTGAAATGGCCCACGGCACCGTGCGCGCGCATCAGGATGAATTGCGCAACCAATGGCAGGCGGACTGGGAGAACTGGCAAGCGGTCGGCCAATGGCGTGCGATTGTCTCGGCCGGCGGACAGCATCTGGATGTCGACAGCCAAAGCAGCGGCGCCAGCGCCGATGGCAGCGGTTACAACCTCAACGTCGGCGGCAGCTATCGCCTGAACGAAGCCTGGCGCGTGGGCGTGGCGGCCGGTTTGTATCGACAGAATCTCGAGGCCGGGCACAACGATTCCGACTACAAGCTCAACAGCTACATGGCCACCGCGTTTGCCCAGTTCCAGCAGAACCGCTGGTGGGCCGACGCGGCGCTGACCGGCGGCAAACTCGACTACGACAACCTCAAGCGCAAGTTCGACCTCGGCGCCAGCGAGGGCGCGGAGAAAGGCGATACCGACGGCAGCCTGTGGGCGTTCAGCACGCGCCTGGGCTATGACATTGCGCAACCGGGCAGCCAATGGCACCTGTCGCCGTTCGTCAGCGCCGATTACGCCAGTGTCGATGTCGACGGTTACTCGGAAAAGAGCAACCGCGCCACGGCGCTGACCTTCGATGACCAGAGCCGCGATTCGAAACGACTCGGCCTGGGCATCCAGGGCAAGTACAACTTCACCGCGCAAACCCAGGTGTACGGCGAATACGCCCACGAGCGTGAGTACGAAGATGACGTGCAGAAGGTCAACATCGCACTCAACACCCTGCCGGCCAATGACTTCACCCTTGAAGGCTACACACCGGCAAGTCACCTGAACCGCTTGAGCCTGGGTGTCAGTCACAAGCTGACGGCGGATCTGGCGCTGCGTGGGGGTTATACCTTCCGCAAGGATGATGACTTCAAGCAGCAGGGCCTGAATGTCGGGGTTGTGCTGGATTTCTGAGTCGTAGATGCAAAAAAGCGGCGCCTGTCAGGGCGCCGCTTTTTTTATGCCTCAACACAAAACCCGATGTGGGAGCGAGCCTGCTCGCGAAAGCGCTGGGTCAGTCAGCATCAACGGTGACTGACTCACCTCTTCGCGAGCAGGCTCGCTCCCACACGGGAAATTGCGTGGCTCAGGCGTCCGGGGTTTGCTCGGCCAGGGCCACGGCGCGGAACATCGCGCGGCGTTTGTTCAGGGTTTCTTCCCATTCCAGCGCCGGCACCGAGTCGGCGACGATGCCGCCGCCGGCCTGCACGTGCAGCTCGCCGTTCTTGATCACTGCCGTGCGAATGGCAATGGCGGTGTCCATGTTGCCGTTCCAGGCGAAGTAACCGACCGCGCCGCCGTACACACCGCGCTTGACCGGCTCCAGCTCGTCGATGATTTCCATCGCGCGAATCTTCGGTGCGCCCGACAACGTACCCGCCGGCAGAATCGCCCGCAGTGCGTCCATCGCGGTCAGGCCCGACTTCAACTGGCCGGTGACGTTGGAGACGATATGCATCACATTGGAATAGCGTTCGATGACCATTTTCTCGGTGAGCTTCACCGAGCCGATTTCCGAAACGCGCCCGGTATCGTTGCGGCCCAGATCGATCAGCATCAAATGCTCGGCGATCTCCTTGTCATCCGAGAGCAGATCCTGCTCCAGCGCCACATCGGCTTCTTCGGTGGCACCGCGTGGGCGCGTGCCGGCGATCGGACGCACGGTGATCAGGTTGTCTTCGACGCGCACCAGCACTTCCGGCGAACTGCCGACGACGTGGAAATCGCCGAAGTTGAAGAAGTACATGTACGGCGTCGGGTTGAAGCAACGGAGCGCGCGATACAGATCGATTGGCGCTGCCTTGAAGTCGATCGACATGCGCTGCGATGGCACCACCTGCATGCAGTCGCCGGCGAGGATGTATTCCTTGATGGTGTCGACGGCTTTTTCGTAATCGTCCTGAGTGAAGCTCGAACGGAACACCGGATCGGCCGATTGCTGTTTGCTGAAATCCAGGCCACGACGCGGGGTGATCGGCTGACGCAGTTGCTCGAGCAGTTCCTGCAAACGCGCCTGACCTTGCTCGAAGGCATCGGTCTGCGCAGGGTCGGCGAGGACGATCGCGTGCATCTTGCCGGCCAGGTTGTCGAACACCACAACGGCGTCGGAAACCATCAGCAGAATGTCCGGCACGCCCAGCGGATCGGGGTTCGGGCATTTGCCCAGACGCTTCTCGACATAGCGCACACAGTCGTAACCGAAGTAACCGACCAGTCCACCGTTGAAGCGCGGCAGGCCGGCGATGGTCGGCACGTTGTAGCGCGCCTTGAAGGTTTCGACGAACGCCAGCGGGTCTTCGACGTCATGGCTTTCGGTCTCGACGCCATCAACGCTGATGCTGACGTGATGATCATGAACCCGCAGCACGGTGCGGCACGGCAGGCCAATGATCGAGTAACGGCCCCATTTTTCACCACCCTGCACCGATTCGAGCAGGTAGGAGTTGGGCTGGTCGGCCAGTTTCAGGTAGATCGACAGCGGCGTGTCGAAGTCGGCCAGGGTTTCGCAGGCCAGCGGGATGCGGTTATAGCCGTCAGCGGCCAGACGCAGGAATTCTTCGCGATTCATAAGGTGCCTCGTGGTGTGAGGTGCAATCAGTCAGGTATGCAAACGCGCCGGCACGGCCGGCCAGAATCAGTCAGGCGCGCCAACGCCAGCGGGCCAGGGCCTTGATGACTTTCATCCAGAGTTTGCGGGTGACCACCACGATGGCGTTTCCAGAAGGGGGTTGAACAGCGTCGGGCAACGTTATCCCACCGGCCAGATCCAGGCAACCGGGAATTAGTTTGCGCAAATCGTCGATCACCAGTGCCGGCGATTCCTCGGCAATCGGCCGGCCATGGTTGTAGCCATAACTCAGCGCCACACACTTGACCCCTGCTGCTTTCGCCGCCTGCACATCACTGCGCGAGTCGCCGACGAACAACGATTGCGAGGCCGGAATGTTGGCCATTTTCATTACGAAAAACAGCGCCGCCGGGTCAGGCTTCTTCTGCGGCAGGGTATCGCCGCCGATGATCCACTTGAAGTAGCGGCCGATCTTCATCTGATCGAGCAGCGGCGCGACGAAGCGCTCGGGCTTGTTGGTGATCAGCGCCATGGCCACGCCTTGCTTGTGCAGCCACTTGAGCGTGTCGCGCACACCGGGATAGACCACGGTCAGCTCATGGCTGGCGCCGTAAGCCTCCATGAAAATCTCCAGTGCGCGCTCGGCTTCAGCGTCGTCCACTGCCGAGTCATCGATACCACCCGCCAAGGCCCGACGCACCAGCACCGGCGCGCCATTGCCGACCCATTCGCGCACCGCTTCGATACCTGCCGGCGGACGGCCGAGGGAGAGCAGCATGGTGTCCACCGCCGCTGCCAGGTCGGGAACCGAATCGATCAGCGTGCCATCCAGATCGAACATCACCAACCGTGGCAGCTGCCCCGGGAACAACTGCTCAAAACCGCTCATGGGCGTGCCAGTGCCAGTTCGGAACGCATCTTGTCGATGACTTCCTGATAGTTCGGCGCGTTGAAAATGGCCGAGCCGGCGACGAAGGTGTCAGCACCAGCAGCGGCAATTTCGCGGATATTGTTGACGTTGACGCCGCCGTCGATTTCCAGGCGGATGTCGCGGCCCGAGGCGTCGATGATCGCCCGCGCTTCACGCAGTTTGTCGAGGGTGCCGGGAATGAACTTCTGCCCGCCGAAGCCCGGGTTGACGCTCATCAACAGAACCATGTCGACCTTGTCGATCACGTACTTGAGCACATCCAGCGGAGTCGCCGGATTGAACACCAGACCGGATTTGCAGCCGCCTTCGCGGATCAGTTGCAGCGAGCGATCGACGTGCAGCGTGGCTTCCGGGTGGAAGGTAATGTAGGTCGCGCCGGCTTCGATGAAGTCGCCGACGATGCGGTCCACCGGGCTGACCATCAGGTGCGCGTCGATCGGCGCGGTGACGCCGTACTTGCGCAGTGCCGCGCAGACCATCGGGCCGATCGTCAGGTTCGGTACGTAGTGGTTGTCCATGACATCGAAGTGGACGTAGTCGGCGCCGGCGGCGAGAACGTTGTCCACTTCCTCGCCGAGGCGGGCGAAGTCGGCGGAGAGGATCGACGGAGCAATTACGAAGGGCTGCATGACGCACCTGTGCTGAGCTAAATCACGATGGCGCGCATTGTATACCTCAAGTTTCCACGCGCG
The DNA here is from genome assembly GCF_054667565.1 of Pseudomonas sp. S3_G06. Taxonomy (NCBI): domain Bacteria; kingdom Pseudomonadati; phylum Pseudomonadota; class Gammaproteobacteria; order Pseudomonadales; family Pseudomonadaceae; genus Pseudomonas; species Pseudomonas sp. S3_G06. The sequence continues at coordinate 5,776,563 of NZ_CP162738.1, read as the reverse complement.
CACCGGGACCGCGATGATTGGGTTGTGCCATGAGCCCTCAGCGACCGCGCCTCAGTAGGCCGCGCGGTAGATCTTCTCGATGTCGCCGGCGCTGAGCTTGCGCGGATTGTTGCGCATCAGCCGCTCGATGCCGGCGGCCTCCACGGCCATCGCCGGGATTGCTTCCTCCGGCACGCCGAAACTGCGCAGCCCGGCAGGGATTTCCACCGCCGCGCACAGGTCAGTCATGGCCTGCACGGCTTTGTTTGCGGCTTCGCTGGCGCTCACATGCGCGGTCTTCACGCCCATGGCTTCGGCAATATCCTGCATGCGTTCGACGCAAGCCATTTTGTTCCAGGTCATCACATAGGGCAGCAGCAAGGCATTGCTGACACCGTGGGCAATGTTGAAGCGCCCGCCCAGCGGATACGCCAACGCATGCACCGCACCGACCCCGGCGTTACCGAACGCCATGCCGGCCATCAGGCTGGCGGTGGCCATGTCTTCGCGCGCTTGCAGGTTGGCGCCGTTGGCGTAGGCCTTGGGCAGAGCGCTGGCGATCAGCTTGATTGCGCCGATGGCGAGGGAGTCGGTGATCGGCGAGGCGTTCACCGACAGATAGGATTCGATGGCGTGCACCAGTGCATCGACACCACTGGCGGCGGTGACGCTGCGCGGACAGGTCAGAGTCATTTGCGGACTGACCAGCGCCACGTCCGGCAGCAGATAGTCGCTGACGATGCCTTTCTTCAACTGCGCGACCTTGTCTGAGAGGATCGCCACGTTGGTGACTTCAGAGCCGGTGCCGGCGGTGGTCGGAATGGCGATCAGCGGCGGGCCTTTGCGCGGGACTTGGTCGACGCCGAACAGATCTTCCAGCGCGCCGTGATATCCGGCGTAGGCGGCGACACTTTTGGCAATATCGATGGCGCTGCCGCCCCCGAGGCCGATCAAGCCGTCATGGCCGCCTTCGCGATAGGCGCGCATGCAGTCTTCGACGATGGCGATTTCCGGATCGGGCAGTACACGGTCGAATATTTCGTAGTCGCGCCCGCCGAGTTGCACCAGCGCCAGTTCGACAGTACCGGACTTGACCAGCGCGGCGTCGGTGACGATCAGCGGATTGTCGATGTCCAGACGGGTGAGTTCAGCGGCCAGTTGTTCGATGGCTGCGGCGCCGGTGATCAGTTTATGAGCGATTTTGAACTGGGACAGACTCATGGTGCGCAGCCTCTTATAGATGTGGGAGCTGGGCACAAGATTAGCTGGGGATTTGGGGTTGTCTGCTATTCAGGTCATGAATGACCGCGCGAACCCTTTGAACGACTTCCCCCTGTAGGAGCTGCCGAAGGCTGCGATCTTTTGATCTTGATCTAAAAGCAAAATCAAAAGATCGCAGCCTTCGGCAGCTCCTACAGAGGACGATTCGGTTCCGGCAGGAGGGCTGGTGTCAGACCTGCGCAGTACGCAGTTTCTCGCTACGCCCACGCAGCCATTCCAGGGTCAGCAGCAAGATCACCGAGAAAGCAATCAGTAACGTCGCCGCCGCGGCGATCGTCGGGCTGAGGTTCTCGCGAATCCCGCTGAACATCTGCCGAGGCAATGTCGCCTGCTCAGGCCCGGCAAGAAACAGCGTCACCACCACTTCATCGAAAGAAGTGGCAAAGGCAAACAGCGCCCCGGAAATCACTCCCGGCGCAATCAGCGGCAAGGTCACCCGGCGGAATGCAGTCAGCGGCGATGCACCGAGACTCGCAGCAGCACGCACCAGGTTGTGATTAAAACCCTGCAACGTCGCCGACACGGTGATGATCACAAACGGCACACCCAATACCGCATGCACGACGATCAGCGAGAAGAAGCTGTTACCCAGCCCCAGCGGCGCGAAGAACAGATAACTCGCCACGCCGATGATCACCACCGGCACCACCATCGGCGAAATCACCAGCGCCATCACCAGTGACTTACCTGGGAAGTCGCCACGGGTCAGGCCGATCGCCGCCAGCGTGCCGAAGATCATCGCCAGCACCGTCGCCGCCGGGGCGACGATGATGCTGTTCTTCAGCGCGCGCATCCATTCCGCCGAGGCGAAGAAGTCGTGGTACCACTGCAGCGAGAAACCTTGCAGCGGATAGACCAGGAAACTCCCCGAGTTGAACGACAGCGGAATGATCACCAGCACCGGCAGGATCAGGAACAGCAGGATCAGGCCGCAGAGAATCCGCAGGCTGTAGAACCACACCCGTTCGATGGGCGACATGTAAGGACTCAGCATCGCAAATTCCCCTTAGCTCAGGCGCAGGCGACTGGCGCCGACCAGCCAGCTGTAGATCAGATAAAGCACCACGGTCGCCAGCAACAGCAGCCCGCCGAGCGCAGTGGCCATGCCCCAGTTGATGCTGGTGTTGGTGTAGAAGGCGACGAAGTAGCTGACCATTTGGTCGTTCGGGCTGCCGAGCAGCGCCGGGGTGATGTAGTAGCCGATGGCGAGGATGAACACCAACAGGCAGCCGGCGCCAACGCCGGCGTAGGTCTGCGGGAAGTACACTCGCCAGAAACTGGCGAACGGGTGGCAGCCGAGGGAAATGGCGGCACGCATATAGGTCGGCGAGATGCCTTTCATCACGCTGTAGATCGGCAGAATCATGAACGGCAGCAGAATGTGCACCATCGAGATGTATACGCCGGTGCGGTTGAACACCAGTTCCAGCGGTTTATCGATGATGCCCATGGCCAGCAGCGCACTGTTGATCAGACCGCCGGATTGCAGCAGCACGATCCACGCTGCGACCCGCACCAGAATCGAAGTCCAGAACGGCAGCAGCACCAGGATCATCAGCAGGTTGCTCTGCCGCGAAGGCAGGTTCGCCAGCAAATAAGCCAGTGGATAGGCGAGCAGCAGGCAGATCACGGTGATGACCAGGCCCATCCAGAACGTGCGAGCGAAGATGTCGAGGTAGATCGCTTGATCCGGGGTGGCCGGGGCCAGTTCGCCGAGATCATCGATACGGTGATCGACCGCCGCCAGCAGGTAATACGGAGTGATGCTGCTGGTGTTGCGTTTCACCGCTTGCCAGTAGGCCGGGTCGCCCCAGCGTTCGTCGAGCGCTTCCAGCGCTTCTTTATAAGAGGCCGGTTCGCTGGCGAACGGCAGCGCCCGGGCGGTTTTGGTCAGCAGGCTGCGGTAGCCGGCCAACTCCATGTTCAAGCGCTTGGACAGATCGCCCAGCGTCTGGTTTTTGCGGGCTTCGGCGAGATCTTCGCTGGCAGCCTTGTACACCGGTTCGGCGGGCAGACCACGGCCGTCCCAACTGGCGATGGCAGTGACAGTGCGCGGCATGCCGCCAACCACTTCCGGGTTGCCGACGCTTTTATAGAGCAGCGCCACGATCGGCACCAGAAACACCAGCAGCAGAAACAGCACCAGCGGCGCAATCAGTGCCTGGGCTTTCCAGCGGTTGACCCGCTCGGCGTGCTTGAGCTTCTGCTTCAAGGTGGGGCTGGCGCCCTCGTTCAGGGGAACGGCGATGGCCATGACGTACTCCGCAAATCTTTGATCGTTACAGAGGTGGCGAACCACCTCTGTTGCGTTGAAACACTGCTACCTGTGGGAGCGAGCCTTCCTGTGGCAGCGAACCTTTGTGGCGAGGGGATTTATCCCCGTTCGGCTGCGCAGCAGTCGTAAAACCTGAGAATGCGGTTTACCTGAGCCACCGAGCGGGTATGGCTTCGGGGCTGCTTCGCAACCCAACGGGGATAAATCCCCTCGCCACAAAAGCCCCCTTGCCATCTCCATACAGGTAAGACAGTGGTTATTTCGCCGCCCAGGAATTGAAACGCTGTTCCAGTTGCTCGCCGTTGTCAGCCCAGAAGCTGACGTCGATCTGCACCTGGTTGGCGATGTTTTCCGGGGTGGTCGGCATGTCTTTCAGGACATCCTTGGCCAGCAGCGGTACGGCTTGGGTGTTGGCCGGGCCGTAGGCGATGTTTTCCGAGTAGGTCTTCTGCTGCTGCGGCTGCACCGAGAAGGCAATGAACTTCTTCGCCGCTTCGGCGCGCTTGGCGTCCAGACCTTTCGGGATAGCCCAGGCGTCGAAGTCGTAGATGCCGCCGTTCCACACCACTTTCAGGTTGGATTCTTTCTGCACCGCCGCGATGCGACCGTTGTAAGCCGAGCTCATCACCACGTCACCGGAAGCGAGGTATTGCGGCGGTTGTGCGCCGGCTTCCCACCACTGAATGCTTGGCTTGAGCTCATCGAGTTTCTTGAAGGCGCGATCCTGGCCGCCCTTGCTCGCCAGCTCTTTGTAGACGTCTTTCGGCGCGACACCATCGGCCATCAGCGCGAATTCGAGGGTGTATTTGGCGCCTTTGCGCAGGCCGCGCTTGCCCGGGAATTTCTTCGTGTCCCAGAAATCCGCCCAACTGGTCGGCGCGGTCTTCAGCTTGTCGGCGTTGTAGGCCAGCACGGTAGACCACACAAAGAAACCTACGCCGCATGGCTGAATGGCGCCTTTGACGTAGTCTTCGGTTTTGCCGAACAGCGCAGGATCAAGCTGCTCGAACATGTCTTCGTCGCAACCACGGGACAGCTCTGGCGATTCAACTTCGACCAGGTCCCACGACACGCTCTTGGTGTCGACCATGGCTTTGACCTTGGCCATCTCACCGTTGTATTCACCGGCAACGATCTTGCCGTTACCCGCCGCTTCCCACGGTGCATAGAAGGCTTTGACTTGCGCCGCCTTGTTCGCCCCGCCAAACGACACCACGGTCAAGTCCGGGCCGGCGGCCATTGCGCCGGTCGCACCCATCAGGCCCAGAGTCAGGGCGGTGAACTTCAGGGATCTCAACATTTATTGTTCTCTCCACGTGCAGGGTTGGTGTTGGTATTGCCGGGGCGCTTAGTGCGCCTCTAAAAGCGGATCGAGCGCACGAACGTGCTCGACCTGCCAGCCAAGCGGTACCACGTCGCCGACAGCGAGCGCAGGATCGAGCTCGGCAATCGGTTGTTTCACGAAGAAGTCGGTCTTGCCGCAGACTTCCAGGCGCACCCGGACGTGGTCGCCCAGATAGATGAATTCCGCCACCCTCCCTGAGAAGCGGTTGACGCATTGATCGCTCGAACCGTTGAGGCTGACGCGCTCCGGACGGATCGACAGAGTCACCGGTTCGCCGGTCTGGCCAACGTTGACGGCCAGCGCCTCGACCTTCTCTCCACGCCCCAACTCGACCACGCAGCGCTCGCCGCTCTGGCTGAGCAGGCGGCCGTTGAGGCGGTTGTTCTCACCAATGAAGTTGGCGACAAAGGTGTTCTTCGGCTCTTCGTAAAGGGTGCGCGGTGGCGCGATCTGCTGGATCTCGCCCTGATGGAATACCGCCACGCGGTCCGACATGGTCAGCGCTTCACCCTGATCGTGGGTTACGTAGACCACGGTCACGCCGAGGCGCTGGTGCAGGTGTTTGATCTCCATCTGCATGTGTTCACGCAGTTGTTTGTCGAGGGCGCCCAGCGGCTCGTCCATCAGCACCAGTTGCGGCTCGAACACCAGCGCGCGGGCCAGTGCCACACGCTGCTGCTGACCACCGGACAACTGCGCCGGATAGCGCGAGGCGAACGCGTCGAGCTGAACCATGCTGAGGACTTTCTTCACCCGCTCGCTGACGTCGCTTTTATTCAAGCCGCGCACGGTCAACGGGAAAGCAAGGTTCTCCGCGACAGTCATGTGCGGGAACAGCGCGTAGTTCTGGAACACCATGCCGATATCGCGCTTGTGCGGCGGCACGTTGTTGATCGAACGCCCGGACAGGAGGATTTCACCGGCGGTCGGCGTTTCGAACCCGGCGAGCATCATCAGGCTGGTGGTCTTGCCGGAACCGGACGGCCCGAGCAGGGTAAGAAATTCGCCCTTGCGAATGTCCAGGTTGAGGTCTTTGACGATCAGGTTCTCGCCGTCGTAGCTCTTCTGCACACCACGAAAGCTGACCAGCACATCACTGGTCCCTGCGCTTGTATCGACCTGGCTCATACCCACACCTTTGTTGTTGATGACTGCTTGTTCATCAAGCCTAGTGGCTGGCGGCGGCCACGCAAATCGGGGTGCAGGAGAGAATCGCTTAAGCGCAATGGAAGGTTGGGGGTAGGGATTGCCCTACAAGGATGGCGCGTTTGGGCAAACGCAGCGGCAAGGGGCAAGCTGCAAGCGGCAAGAACAGGCAAAAGCGCTTGTCGCTAATGGATATGCCAACTCCGAACCTGTGGGAGCGAGCCTGCTCGCGAATGCGGTGGGTCATCAAACTGAATGGCTGCCTGTTACGCCGCTTTCGCGAGCAGGCTCGCTCCCACATGAGGGCGGTGATGGTCAGAGGAGTTTGTGCTCCATCGCGTATTTCACCAGTTCGGCCAGCGAGGTGATGTTGAGCTTCTGCATCAGCCGCGCCTTGTGGGTGCTGATGGTCTTGCTGCTCAAGGCCAGTTGCTGGGCGATGTCGTTGACGTTGGCGCCCTGAGCGAGGCGTTCGAACACCGAGAATTCGCGTTCTGACAACAGCGAATGCAGCGGCCGGGTATCGGTCAGGCCGACTTCGAAGACCATGCGGTCGGCCAGTTCCGGGTCAATGTAACGCCCGCCCGCCGCGACTTTGCGAATCGCCGTGAGCAGCAGCGCCGGATCGCTGTCCTTGGTCGCATACCCGGCCGCGCCGACCTTCAAGGCGCGCGCGGCCATTTGCGCTTCGTCGTGCATCGACAGCACCAGAATCGCCGGCGGATTGTTCAGCGCACGGATGCGCGGGATCGCTTCCAGGCCGTTGACGCCGGGCATGGAGATGTCCAGCAGCACCACCTCGCACGGCACGCTGCGCAGGGTTTCGAGCAGTTGCTCACCATTGCTCGCCTCCCCCACGACTTGCAGATCCTTGGCCAGGCCGATCAATTGCTTGATGCCCTCGCGGACGATGGTGTGGTCTTCGGCTACCAGTACACGGATCACTTGGATTTCCTCGATATTTGCATGAAGCGAAAAGATCGCAGCCTTCGGCAGCTCCTACAGGGGTATGCGATCAGTGTAGGAGCTGCCGAAGGCTGCGATCTTTTAGCGATCCACAGGCACCCACACCTTAAGACTGGTGCCCTCCCCCGGCTCACTCACCAGTTCCAGTCGCCCGCCCATGATCAGCACCCGCTCACGCATGCCAACCAGACCAAACGACGTCGGCCGACCTTCAGCGGCGACAAATCCTACGCCATCATCGCTGACGGTCAGACACAATTCATCGCCCGCAAGCTCCAGCGTCAGCTCCACCGTGTGCGCCTGAGCATGGCGCATCACGTTGGTCAGCGCCTCCTGCAAAATCCGGAACAGCCCCACCGCCTTGGCATCGCTGAGTGCCGGCAGGTTGTCCGGCACCTGCACCAGACACGGTATCTGTGTGCGCGCCTCGAAACGCCGTGCCTGCCACTCGATGGCCGAGGCAATCCCGGCATCAAGGATCGGCGGGCGCAACGCCGTTGCCACATCACGCACCAGCTGAAACAACTGCGCGATCAGGCGTTTCATGCTGTTGAGCCGCTCGTTGAGTCCCGGATCGAGTTGCGCATAGGCCAATTCGCACATCGATGTCTCCAGTTTGAGCACGGTGAGCATCTGTCCCAACTCATCATGAACTTCCCGGGCGATGCGCGCCTTCTCTTCTTCGCGCACGCTTTCCAGGTGCGCCGACAGTTCGCGCAGCTGCTCGCGCGAGGCCGCCAGTTCCAGCTCGATGCGTTTGCTTTCGCTGATGTCCCAGACGATGCCGTCCCACACATAGGCGCCGTCCTCCAGCTGGCGGGTGATCGCCTTGATCTCGGCCCAGCGCTGCTCACCCTGGCGCGTGACGATGCGGCCCTGCCACGACCAGTCGCTGTCGGTATCCAGCGCCTGATCCTGGGTGCGGTGATAACTGGCCTTGTCGTCGGGGTGCACCAGACTGCGCAGGCCCATGTCGCGATGAGCGATGGCTGCCGGCGCATAACCGACCAGACTTTCGCTGCCTTCGCTGATGTAGGCAAAGTCGATCTGCCCGGTGACCGGTGCCCGCTCCAGCCTGAACACCAGACCCGGGACGTTGGCGGCGATGCCTTGCAGGCGCGCCTCGCTTTCCTGCAAAGCGGCGAGCGCGCGGCGGCGGTCGGTGACGTCGGTGAGGTAGACCACCAGATATTCACTGTCGCGAAAACGCAGAAAACTCAAAGACACGTCGGCCGGCAACACGCTGCCATCGGCGCGCAGGCAGCTGGTTTCGAAGCTCAGCGGCCCTTCTTCACTGGTCCGCGCACGCTTCCACAGATTGAGCCAGCGATCCATGTGCAGGCCGGGCTCGAAATCGATCAGCGGCCGCTCGATCAGCCCGCCCGAGGGATAACCGAGCATGTTTTCCGCCGCGCGGTTGGCGTAACGCACATGGCTGTCCCAATTGACCCAGAGAATGCCGACGGTGCTTTGGTCGATGGAAAACTGTGTCAGCCGCAGCGCCTCTTCACTGGCCGCGCGCAACGCGATGTCTTCCCGGGCGCTGAGCAGGCGTTGTTCGAGGCTGTGCTGTTGGCGCCGCTGCCAGACCACGATCGCCGCGCAACTGAGCAGCATCACGGCGAACAACAGACTGAGGTTCTGCCAGAACCCCGGCGATTCGGTCAGCCGTGGATATTTCGGCTGCAGCCATTGGTTGTGCAGTTGTTCCAGATCCTTGGCCGGGATCGCGCGCAAGGCGCTCTGGACGATGCCGGCCAGTTCCGGCCAATCGCGCCGCGAGGCCACACGCAGCAGTTGCGGCAGGCCGATATCGCCGACCACCACCAGTTCGGCAAACTCCGGCTCCACCGACAAGCGACCCAACTGTGCTTCGTCGACCACCGCGTAGGAGGCTTGCTGACTCAACAGCAGTTGCAATGCCTGACGCTCCAGCGGCACGCCTTGCAGATTCAAGTGCGGATAGTTGCTGCGCAGATAATCGGCGGTGCTGCTCGGCATGCGCACGGCGACGCGGGTCTGGCTGTCGAGCTTTTCCAGATCGACCGCGCCGCTGCTTTTCTGGTCGCTGACCACCAGTTGCGCCACGCGCATGTACGGGTCGGAAAACTGCCAGAGGCGCAGCGCGCTCGGGGTCTGGCTGAGGCCCGGGGCGATGTCGATCTCGCCCTCGCGCAAAGCGTTTTCCAATGCCCCGAGATCCTGAAAGTTGCGCCAGCTCAGTTCCACGCCGAGGGTTTTGGCCAGCAGCTTCATCAACTCGACATTGGCCCCGGACAATCGCTGCAGGCGCCGATCGTAGGTCGCGTAGGGCGCCTGCAAGACCAGGCCGACGCGCAATTCAGTGTGCTGCGCCAGCCATTGCTGCTGTTCTGGCGACAATTGCGCGGCATGAGCCGGTGGCGCAGGCGCCGCCCAGCCCATCAAGGGAAACCAGAAACAGCCGATAACCCACAGGCAGCAAAATCGCTTCATTGAAGTCTCATACACTGACAAATTCTGACCAACCCATTAGGCTGGCGGGATACTTTCTGGCCTGGAATAACCAATGCCCTCTGTCTACCGCCTGGCACTGCCAGCATTGTGCCTGTCGCTGATCCTGCCTTGTGCGTTTTCCGTCGAAGCCGCCGACCCGGCGCCTGCCGCTACGGATAAACCCGCCGAAGAAAAACCGGCCGAGCGCCAGCCACTGCTTGAGCGTAGTCAGGAAGAGGCCGCCGCACTGCAACGTAAACTGCCGGCGCAAGAGCAGCAACAACTGCAGGCTGGCAGCGACACTTTCCTCGCCCTTTGGAAACCGGCCAACAGCGCCGAACCCAAAGGCGCGGTGATCATAGTTCCCGGTGCCGGCGAAACCGCTGACTGGCCGCAGGCAATAGGCCCGTTGCGACGCAAATTGCCGGACGTCGAGTGGAGCAGCCTGAGTATCACCCTGCCGGATCTGCAAGGCGACGCCCTTGCTCCGCGCGTGATCGAACCGGCCGCGGCGCCGAAAGCCCCCGAAACCGCAAGCAAAGACGCCACCACCGCACAACCGATCGAACAGGCCGCTGGCGGTGAAGCGGAAGTTGCCGAACAGGTGGTCGCCGAGACCAACGAAGAACAAGCCAAGGCCGATGCCGATCGCATCTTCGGGCGAATCGATGCAGCGATTGCCTACGCCGAACAGCAGAGCGCGCGCAGCATTGTAGTGCTCGGGCACGGCACCGGCGCCTACTGGGCGGCGCGTTTTCTCAGCGAGCGGCAGACGCCGCAGGTGGAAAAACTGGTGATGGTCGATGCGCAAGTCCCGACCAAAGCCCTGCCGCCACTCGCCGAACTGACGCCGACGCTGAAGCTGCCGACGGTGGATATTTTCTACATGGACAAAGCGCTGGATCGCAACGCAGCGCTGGAGCGCATGCAGGCGAGCAAGCGCCTGAAGACCTCGGCGTTCAGCCAGGTGGCGCTGAAGGTGTTGCCGGACAAAAAGGCCGAGCAGGAACAATTGTTTCGCCGGGTGCGGGGCTGGTTGAACCCTCAGGCTGTCGACTGACATTCGGACCGAGTCGCCCCTCTTCGCGAGCAGGCTCGCTCCCACATTGATTTATGCACAATTCAATGTGGGAGCGAGCCTGCTCGCGAAGGGGCAAGCACAAGCAACACCCATCTAACTTCTAGCGAAAATCCCGTCGCTCGCGAATCAACGTATAGGCGCTATGCAATTCCCGCGTCCGCTCGGTCGCCTCACGCACCTGTGCCGGGGTCGCGCCACTGCCGGCGATCTTGTCCGGGTGATGGCGACTGAGCAATCGCCGGTAAGCGCGCTTGATCTGTGCCGGCTCGCTGCTCGCTGACACACCAAGCAGCTTCATCGCCTCCTGATAGCTCACTGCGGCACTGACGATCGGCCGCTTGCCCGGCTCGTAATCGCTGGCCAATGCCTGCACCTGCTGCGCCGTCCAGCCTAGCCATTTGCCCCACTGCGCCAGCAATTCGCGCTCACTCACCCCAGCGCGACCGTCGGCCCAGACCATTCGCCAACAGGCGCGCAACACGCCTTCAGCCGCATGCGGTTGCGAACTCAAACGACGCAGATAGCCGCGCAGATTGTCGCTGCCGGACTTGCCGCGATTGAATGCAGCAATGGCCCGTCGAGTCGCCGGCTCGCTCATTTCCAGCGCGCGCATTTCGTTGCGCGCCTGCTGGATATGCCCGTCAGTGACGCGCCCGTCGCTCTTGGCCAGACGCCCGAGCAACACGAACAGCAATTCATCGTTGCGCAGCATCGGCCGGCCGCCGAGCTTTTCGCGTAAATGTCCCCAGCTCTGCAAGTGCAAGCGCCGATCCAGCGCCTGCCCCAACAACGCCCCAAGCATGGCCCCCGGAATGCTGGCAATCGCGTACCCCACTCCGGCTCCAATCAGAGTCCCTGGCCACAGCATCTCAGCGACTCGCTTCTATCAAGGCTTCAGCTTCGGCCAGACGCTCGTAGGTACCAACATCTACCCAATGCCCCTTCAACCGCTCGCCCGTCACTTCACCTTTGGCCATGGCGTTGCGTAGCAGCGGCGCGAGCTTGAACGCGCCATCGCTGCAACCATCGAACAACTGCGGATGCAGCACGGCGATGCCGCTGTAAGTCAGCGTCTGCGCATCAGGCTCGCCGTCCTGCACTTTGCCGTCGATGAGAGTGAAGTCGCCTTTCGGGTGATGCGGCGGATTGTCCGCCAGCACCAGATGCGCCAGGCCATTGATCGGCTGGTGCAGCACGCTGAAGTCGTAATCGGTCCAGATATCGCCGTTGACCACCAGAAACGCATCATCACCGAGCAACGGCAGTGCACGGAAAATCCCGCCACCGGTTTCCAGCGGTTCGCCTTCCGGCGAGTACCGAATACTCAGGCCGAAGCGCGAGCCGTCGCCCAGATGATCCTCGATCTGCTGACCGAGCCAGGCGTGGTTGATGACGATTTCGTTGAAGCCTGCGGCCGCGAGGGCGTGCAGGTGATACTCGATCAGCGGCACGCCAGCGGCACGCACCAGCGGTTTCGGCGTAGTCAGGGTCAGCGGGCGCATGCGCTCGCCTTTGCCTGCGGCCAGAATCATTGCCTTCATGCCGTCGCTCCAGCACGCAAGCTGCTGAACAGCGCTTGCAGTTCCGCCAGTTCAGGACGGCGGGCGATCACCGCTTCTATATAAGAGAAGAAACGCGGCACATCGGCCAGATAGCGTGGCTTGCCATCGCGGTGGCAGATGCGCGCAAAGATGCCGATGACTTTGAGGTGACGCTGCACGCCCATCAGGTCGCTGGCGCGCAGGAAGTCTTCAAAATCAGCTTGCACCGGAATGTCCAGTGCCGAGGCCTGCTGCCAGTAACTTTCCAGCCAGCCGCGTACACGTTCTTCCGGCCAGCTGAGGAAAGCATCCTTGAACAGGCAGGTCACGTCGTAGGTCACCGGGCCGTACACCGCGTCCTGGAAATCCAGCACGCCAGGGTTGGGCTCGCTGAGCATCAGGTTGCGCGGCATGTAGTCGCGGTGCACCAGCACTTTCGGCTGCGCCAGCGCGCTGTCGATCAGCAACTCGCTGATGTGCTGCCATTGTTGCTGCTGGGCCGCATCGAACTCGACGCCCAGCTCGCGCTTGACGTACCACTCGGGGAACAATTCCAGCTCGCGACGCAACAAGGCGACGTCGTAACTGGGCAACGGCGCAACCATCGGCAACTGTTGAAAAGCCAACAGCGCTTGCAGGGCATCGTGGAATAACGCGTCGGCATTTTCGCCATCGATGACGTCGAGATAGGTCTTGTTGCCCAGGTCATTGAGCAAAAGAAAACCGCGCTCGAGGTCTTCGGCGTAAATTTTCGGCACATTAATTCCGGATTTCGCCAGCAAAAAGGCGATATCCACGAACGGTTTGCAGTTTTCCTGAGGTGGCGGCGCGTCCATCACGACGAAGCTGCGACCATCGCCCTCCCAGCGGAAGTAGCGGCGGAAACTCGCGTCGCTGCTGGCCGCGGTCAACGTGGCCGGGGGCACGGTGCCCCAGCCCTGCTCCGCAAACAGCTTCGCCAACTGCTCATCGAGCCAAACTTTCAGGTGTTGCAAGCGTACATCTTGGTCAGGCATTGCAAGGGTCTCCGACGGCGCTAGCCGTCAAGCGGGTCATGCTTTATTATCCAGCATCTTTTTCAGACCATCGAGAGGCGTGCGGCCCACACCGCGGGCAGATGGCACGCAGGAAGCCCGGACTAATAAGATGGCATTGAAATCCCCCGCGTTTCGTAAAAAATTTCCGTTGTTGGTAACCGGCAGTCTGCTGGCTATGCAACCTCTGGCCAGTCAATTCGTTGTTGCCGCCGAGCAGTATGACTGCTCCGTCTCGGCTACGGGTGGCTGGGACTGTGCGCCCAAGTCGCCCGCCGCGGCATTGCCGCCGCGCCCAGTGCATGACGGCAGTGCCGTCAGCTCTGCTGGCGAGGCCCCGGCCGACAACGGTTCCGGCGCAGAGACCGGTGCAAAAACCGCACTGGTCACCGAGTCCAAGGGCCGCGGCCTGAAATCCCGTAGCGAAGACTACAGTCACCTCGACTGGGTTCCGCGCGAGAAGCTCACTGCCGCGCAATTGGCCGAGACCGGTCCTTACTGCTCTGGTTCCTATATCGAACCGATTCGTCCTGGCATGAATGACAAGACGAATAAAAGTGACGCGCCGACCTTCATCGGTGCCAAAGCGTCGCGTTATGAGCAGGACACACAAGTCGCCAGCCTCGCCGGTGACGTGGTCATGCGTCAGGGCAGCATGCAGGTCGAAGCCGACGAGGCCAACCTGTATCAGGCCGAGAGCCGTGGCGAACTGGCCGGCAACGTGCGCATCCGTGACAACGGCGCGCTGATCGTCGGCGACCACGCCGATGTGCAACTCGACACCGGCGAAGCCAAGGTCGACAACGCCGAATACGTGATGCACAAATCGCGCATCCGCGGTAACGCGCTGTATGCCAAGCGCGCCGAAAACGCGATCATCCGCCTGAAGGACGGCACGTACACCACGTGCGAACCTAACAGCAACGCGTGGCAGCTCAAGGGCAACAACATCACCCTGAACCCGGCCACCGGCTTCGGTACCGCGACCAACGTGACGTTGCGCGTCAAAGACATCCCGATTCTGTACACCCCGTACATCTACTTCCCGATCGACGACCGTCGCCAGTCAGGCTTCCTGCCGCCGACCATCGGTTCGGGCAGCGACACCGGCTTCATGCTGGTCACCCCTTACTACTTCAACCTTGCGCCGAACTATGACGCCACGTTGTACCCGCGCTACATGAGCAAGCGCGGCATGCTGGTCGAGGGTGAGTTCCGTTACCTGACCAAGTCGAGTGAAGGTCAGTTCGGTGCTTCGTACCTCAACGACGAGGACGATGATCGCAAGCGTCAGTCCGACTACAACGAGACTCGCTACATGTACAACTGGCAGCACAAGGGCGGTCTCGACTCCCGCGTGCTGACCCAGGTTGACTACACCAAGATCAGCGATCCGTATTACTTCCAGGACCTGCAAACTGACCAGATCGGCGTCAAGAGCGACGATTTCGTCAACCAGCAGGGCTCGGTCACTTATCGTGGCGACAGCTACACCGCACGCCTCAACGCTCAGCAGTATCAACTGGCGACCGTTTCGAACATCACACCGTATGGCCGTCTGCCGCAGATCACCTTCAATGGTCAGCTGCCGTATCACCCGGAAGGCCTCGATTTCGATTATCAGACCGAGCTGGTGCGTTTCGACCGCGATCTGAGAAGCGGCACCTTTGTGCAGGAAGACGGTATTACCACCGAGCCGCGTCTGGACAACAACATCACCGGCCTGGCTCGTGCCAATGGCGATCGCTTGAATCTGAAGCCGGGCGTCAGCCTGCCGATGAGCTGGACATATGGTTTCCTGAAGCCATCGCTGAAATATCAGTACACCCAATATCAGCTTGATCTGGACAACACCGGCAAAGCGCAGATCGATGCGCTGTCGCCAGCAAACCAGAAGCTCTATGGCAAGTTCGACAGCAACCAGAATCGTGGCGTACCGATCGCCAGCATTGATAGTGGCCTCTACTTCGACCGAAATACTTCGTACTTCGGCAAGAACTATCGCCAGACTCTGGAACCACGCCTGTTCTACCTGTACGTCCCTGAGGTCGATCAGGAAGATATTCCGGTGTTCGATACCAGCGAAACGACGTTCAGCTACTCCTCGCTGTTCCGTGACAACCGCTTTACCGGTGCCGACCGTGTCGGTGACGAGAACAAGCTGTCACTGGGTGTGACCAGCCGCTGGATCGAAGACAACGGTTTCGAGCGTCAGAAAATCAGCGTAGGCCAGGCTTATTACTTCAAGAATCGCGAAGTGCAGTTGCCTGGCATCGATGCGAAAACCCGTGAAGATTCCAAATCCAGTGTCTCGCCATACGCGCTTGAATACGAATACCGCTGGAACCGCGACTGGCGCGCCACAGCCGACTACAACTGGGACCCGGACAGCCGCAGCCCGCGCTCCGGCAGTGCGATGTTCCACTACCAGCCAGCCGACAACCCGAACAAGGTCATCAATGCCGGCTATCGCTATCGCAACGATCAGGTTCGTTATGACCAGAACACCGGTCAGTGGTCGGTGGGCGGTGGTGACTACGGCGTTCCCGGACAACCTGGCTACGTGAAGGACTACTACAAGATCCAGCAGCATGACTTCTCGGTCATCTGGCCTATCGTTCCGCAGTGGAACGCCATCAGCCGCTGGCAGTACGACTACAACCGCAATCGCACGCTGGAAGCTTTCGGTGGTTTCGAATACGACAACTGCTGCTGGAAACTGCGCCTGATCAACCGTTACTGGGTCTCCTATGACGAGTTCAGTCAGGAAGCTCCGGAAAACGAGAAAGGCGACCACGGCATTTTCCTCCAAATTGTTCTGAAGGGACTCGGCGGCCTGACTGGCGCCAAGGTAGAGAGCTTCCTCGACAAAGGCATTCAAGGTTATCGTGAACGTGAAGACCAAGCTTTCTGATTGTCTGCGCCCGGTGCTGCTGGGCGCGTTGTTCCTGGGTACGGCGGCCAACGCCGCCGTACAGTCCATCGATAAAGTAGTGGCGATCGTCGATAACGACGTCGTCATGCAGAGCCAACTGGACCAGCGCGTTCACGAAGTTCAGCAGACCATCGCCAAGCGCGGTGGCGGTCTGCCGCCTCCGGGCGTGCTCGATCAGCAAGTGCTCGAGCGTTTGATCGTCGAAAACCTGCAACTGCAGATCGGCGAACGCTCGGGCATCCGCATTACTGACGAAGAGCTGAACCAGGCTGTCGGCACCATCGCCCAACGCAACAACATGACTGTTGATCAGTTCCGTGCTGCGCTGGCTCGCGATGGCCTGAACTATGACGACGCCCGTGATCAGATCAAGCGCGAGATGATCATCAGCCGGGTGCGTCAGCGTCGCGTGGCAGAACGCATTCAGGTGTCCGAGCAGGAGGTGAAGAACTTCCTCGCCTCTGACCTCGGCAAGATGCAACTGTCCGAAGAACTGCACCTGGCCAACATCCTGATCCCGACTCCGGAAAGCGCCAACTCTGAAGCGATTCAGAGCGCTTATCGTCAGGCCATGGATGTTTACCAGCAGCTCAAGCAAGGCGCTGACTTCGGTCAGATGGCCGTGGCCAAATCCGGCAGCGACAACGCCCTGGAAGGCGGCGACATGGGCTGGCGTAAAGCCGCGCAGCTGCCGCCGCCGTTCGATCGCGAATTGAGCAGCATGGCCGTCGGCGACATCACTCAGCCTGCGCGTACGCCGGGCGGCTTCATCATTCTGAAGCTGCTGGGCAAACGCGGCGGCGAAGCGCAGATGCGCGACGAAGTGCATGTGCGTCACATCCTGGTCAAGCCAAGCCCGATCCGCGACGAAGCCAAGACCAAGGCACTGGTGCAATCGTTGTATGACCGCATCACCGCCGGCGAAGACTTTGCCGAACTGGCGAAAAACTATTCGGAAGATCCGGGTTCCGCCCTTAACGGCGGCGACCTGAACTGGATCGACCCGAACGTGCTGGTCCCGGAATTCCGCGAAGTGATGGCTTCGACCCCACAAGGTCAACTGTCCAAGCCATTCCAGACCCAATACGGCTGGCACGTGCTGGAAGTCCTTGGCCGTCGCGCCACTGACGGCACCGAACAGGCCCGTGAGCAGCAAGCCATGACCGTACTGCGTAACCGCAAATACGACGAGGAGCTGCAAACCTGGCTGCGTCAGATCCGTGACGAAGCGTACGTAGAGATCAAACTCCCTGGTGCAGACCAGGCAGCGCAGTGAAACCCAAGCGTTTCGCGCTGACACCCGGCGAACCAGCCGGCATCGGTCCCGACCTGTGCCTGCTGCTCGCCTCGCAAGCCCAGCCACATCCCCTGATTGCCATCACCAGCCGCGACCTGCTCCTTGAACGGGCCGCGCAACTGGGGCTGGCCGTCAACCTGCTGGATGTCGCGCCGGGTCAGTGGCCAGATGTTCCAGCACCGGCCAATAGTCTGTACGTCTGGGACACGCCGCTCAGCGCACCGGTAGTCGCCGGGCAACTGGACAGGGCCAACGCGGCGTTCGTCCTCGAAACCTTGACCCGCGCCGGCAACGGCTGCCTGAACGGCGACTTCGCCGGGATGATCACCGCGCCGGTGCACAAAGGTGTGATCAACGAATCGGGTATCGCGTTCTCCGGACACACAGAATTTCTCGCTGACCTGACGCACACCGCGCAGGTAGTGATGATGCTGGCCACTCGCGGTTTGCGCGTGGCGCTGGTCACCACGCATCTGCCTCTGCGCGAGATTGCCGACGCGATCACTCCAGAGCGACTGGAGCGCGTCACTCGGATCCTGCACGCCGACCTGCAAGACAAATTCGGCATCGCCCGGCCACGCATCCTGGTCTGCGGTCTTAATCCGCACGCCGGTGAAGGCGGCCACCTGGGCCATGAAGAAATCGACATCATCGAACCGACATTAGAGCGCCTGCGCGGCGAGGGCATGGACCTTCGTGGCCCGCTGCCTGCCGACACTCTGTTTACCCCCAAATATCTGGAGCACTGCGACGCAGTGCTGGCGATGTACCACGACCAGGGCTTGCCCGTGCTCAAGTACAAAGGCTTCGGCGCTGCCGTCAACGTGACGCTGGGCCTGCCGATCATCCGCACCTCGGTCGACCATGGCACCGCCCTGGATCTGGCCGGCAGCGGCAGGATCGACACCGGCAGCCTGCAAGTCGCCCTGGAAACCGCCTACCAGATGGCCGAGACCCGTTTATGAACGAGCAATACCAACACAAGGCGCGCAAACGCTTTGGTCAGAACTTCCTCCACGATGCCGGCGTTATCGACCGCATTCTGCGCTCCATCCACGCCAAGGCTGACGACCGCCTGCTGGAAATCGGCCCCGGTCAGGGTGCGCTGACCCAAGGTTTGCTGGGCTCCGGCGCGCAACTCGACGTGGTGGAACTGGACAAGGATCTGATCCCGATCCTCAATCAGCAGTTTGCGGGCATGAGCAATTTCAACCTGCATCAGGGCGATGCGCTGAAGTTCGACTTCAATACGCTGAACGCCGCACCGAACAGCCTGCGGGTGGTTGGCAACCTGCCGTACAACATCTCCACGCCGCTGATTTTTCACCTGCTGAACAACGCCGGCATCATTCGTGACATGCACTTCATGTTGCAGAAAGAAGTGGTCGAGCGTCTGGCCGCAGGCCCGGGTGGCGGTGACTGGGGTCGCTTGTCGATCATGGTTCAGTACCATTGCCGCGTGGAACATCTGTTCAACGTTGGCCCGGGCGCTTTCAATCCGCCGCCGAAAGTCGATTCGGCGATCGTTCGTCTCGTGCCCCACGCGGTACTGCCGCACCCGGCCAAGGATCACAAGCTGCTGGAGCGCGTTGTGCGCGAAGCCTTCAACCAGCGCCGCAAAACCCTGCGCAATACCCTCAAGCAATTGCTCAGCAACGCCGAGATCGAAGCCGCTGGCGTCGATGGCAGCCTGCGTCCCGAGCAGCTGGATCTGGCCGCATTCGTGCGCCTGGCCGACCAGCTCGCGATACAGGTCCCGGCAACTCCCGCCGCAGACTGACCCGCGATGAACGCTATCGGGCAGCACACCACTCTGGTTTACTGCCCGATACTTGCCTAGACTGATTCCCCATCAGCTACGCCCCGCGTTCCGCTTCGTTAAGGCCTTCTTGCATGTCCGATTCCCGTTATCAGGTCGATGTCAGCGTCGTCACTCACTATCTGGCAGACCAATCGCAACCCGAACACGACCGTTTCGCCTTCGCCTACACCATCACCGTGCAGAACAACGGCGAGATTGCGGCCAAGCTTCTGTCCCGGCACTGGGTGATTACCGATGGTGACGGCCATGTCGAACAAGTGCGCGGTGAAGGCGTCGTCGGCCAGCAACCGTTGATCGATGCAGGCAAGAGCCACACGTATACCAGCGGCACGGTGATGACCACAAAGGTCGGCACCATGCAGGGCACTTATCAAATGCTCGCCGATGACGGCAAACATTTCGATGCCGTCATCAAACCGTTTCGCCTCGCCGTACCCGGAGCCCTGCACTGATGACGACTTACGCCGTCGGTGACCTGCAAGGCTGTCTCGAACCGCTCAAGTGCCTGCTCAAGCAAGTCGCTTTCGACCCGGCGCTTGACCGGTTGTGGCTGGTCGGCGATCTGGTCAACCGTGGTCCGCAGTCGCTGGAAACCCTGCGCTTTCTCCATGGCATGCGTGAGTCGCTGGTCTGCGTGCTCGGCAATCACGACCTGCACCTGCTGGCCGCCGCGAAGAAAATCGAGCGTTTGAAGAAAAGTGACACCTTGCGCGAAATCATCGAGGCTCCCGACGGCCCGCAATTGATGGAATGGCTGCGCCAGCAGAAGCTGATGCATTACGACGAAACACGCGATGTTGCGATGGTCCATGCCGGCATCCCGCCGCAATGGTCGCTGCGCCGTGCGTTGAAGTGCGCCGCCGAAGTCGAGACCGCCCTGCGCGACGACAACGTATTCCCCGCCTACCTTGACGGTATGTACGGCAACGAGCCGGCAAAATGGGACAACGATCTCAAAGGCATTGATCGTCTGCGGGTAATCACCAATTACTTCACGCGCATGCGCTTTTGCACCGCCGAGGGCAAGCTCGACCTCAAAAGCAAGGAAGGCCTCGACAGCGCCCCGCCCGGCTACAAGCCGTGGTTCCAGCACAAGGAGCGCAAGACCAAAGGCCTGCGCATCATCTTCGGTCACTGGGCTGCGCTCGAGGGCAATATCCACGAGCCGGGCATTTCCGCGCTGGACACCGGATGCGTATGGGGCGGCAGCCTGACGCTGATGAACGTCGACAGCGGCGAACGCCTGTCATGCAAATGCGACGAGCACGGCGGGCTTGCACACACGGTCGCGCCACTTATCCCCGAATCTTCGCCAGTCGACGCGCCGCGTTAGACTGCACTTTCAGTTGAGCTACAGGAACCCGCCATGAGCGAATTCAAACGAATCCCCCCGGAACAGGCGCAGGCCCTGCGTGAACAAGGCGCCGTTGTGGTTGACGTACGCGATCCAGCGACCTTTGCCGCGCTGCACATTAGCGGCTCCAAACATCTCGATAACCATTCGCTGCACGCTTTCATTCAGGGCGCCGACCTTGACGCACCGACCGTCGTGGTCTGCTACCACGGCAATTCCAGCCAGGGCGCAGCCGCCTATCTGGTCAGCCAAGGCTTCTCTGACGTCTACAGCATGGATGGCGGTTTCGAGCTGTGGCGTACGACTTATCCGTCGGAAACCGCGCAAGGCACCGCCGAATAATTTTTTTGCGCAGCGCAGGCCCCGGCTGCCGTGGGCCTGCGCGCGGCAGACGAACGGTCTGCCACAACTAATTACGTATCTCGCCTTTACCTCTCGAATTCCCAACTATCCTTAAGCGCAGGCCATCCAAATCAGGGGAGAGCCGGTACACCGGCGCGCGGGTCATCGGGAGTAGCTTTCGCGGTTTGTCGACCGTGGGAGAATTCTGGGGGGTAAACAGCAGCTGCCATAGCGACTGCTGCCAGCATCGACTGAGTGATCCGGCGTCGGCTCCACGTATCGAGCGAGGTGACGTCATGAGTATCTTTAGCCACTTCCAACAACGCTTCGAATCCACACGCCAGGAAGAACTCTCTCTGCAGGAGTACCTGGAGCTGTGCAAAAACGATCGCAGCGCCTACGTTTCCGCCGCCGAGCGTCTATTGATGGCGATCGGCGAACCGGAACTGCTCGACACTTCGACCAATTCGAGGCTGTCGCGCATCTTCTCCAACAAGGTGATCCGCCGCTATCCGGCTTTTGAAGACTTCCACGGGATGGAAGAATGCATCGACCAGATCGTCTCGTATTTCCGCCACGCCGCCCAAGGCCTGGAAGAGAAGAAACAGATTCTTTATCTGCTCGGCCCCGTTGGCGGCGGTAAATCGTCCCTGGCCGAGAAGCTGAAACAGCTGATGGAAAAAGTGCCTTTCTACGCCATCAAGGGCTCGCCGGTCTTCGAATCACCTCTGGGTCTGTTCAACGCCACTGAAGATGGCGCGATCCTTGAGGAAGATTTCGGCATTCCACGACGCTACCTGAACACCATCATGTCGCCCTGGGCGACCAAACGCCTGGCCGAATTCGGCGGCGACATCAGTCAGTTCCGCGTGGTCAAGCTGTACCCCTCGATCCTCAATCAGATTGCGGTGGCCAAGACCGAACCCGGTGACGAGAACAACCAGGACATCTCGGCGCTGGTTGGCAAGGTCGATATCCGCAAACTCGAAGAATTCCCGCAGAACGACGCTGACGCCTACAGCTACTCCGGTGCGCTGTGCCGGGCCAACCAGGGCCTGATGGAATTCGTCGAAATGTTCAAGGCGCCGATCAAGGTGCTGCACCCATTACTGACCGCTACTCAAGAAGGTAACTACAACAGTACCGAAGGCCTCGGCGCGATTCCGTTCACCGGGATTTTGCTGGCTCACTCCAACGAGTCGGAGTGGCACACCTTCCGCAACAACAAGAACAACGAGGCGTTCATCGACCGGATCTACATCGTCAAAGTGCCGTACTGCCTGCGCGTCAGCGATGAAGTGAAGATCTACGACAAACTCCTGTTCAACAGTTCCTTGTCCAAGGCGCACTGCGCACCGGACACCTTGAAAATGCTTGCGCAATTCACCGTGCTGTCGCGCCTCAAGGAGCCGGAAAACTCCAACATCTATTCGAAGATGCGCGTCTACGACGGTGAAAACCTCAAGGACACTGATCCGAAGGCCAAGTCGATTCAGGAGTACCGCGATTCGGCCGGTGTCGACGAAGGCATGAACGGCCTGTCGACCCGCTTCGCCTTCAAGATCCTCTCCAAGGTGTTCAACTTCGACCCGCATGAAATCGCTGCCAACCCGGTGCACCTGCTCTATGTGCTTGAACAACAGATCGAACAGGAACAGTTCCAGGCCGAAACCCGCGAACGTTACCTGCGCTATCTGAAGGAATACTTGGCGCCGCGCTACATCGAGTTCATCGGCAAGGAAATCCAGACCGCTTATCTGGAGTCCTACAGCGAATACGGTCAGAACATTTTCGATCGCTACGTGCTGTATGCGGATTTCTGGATTCAGGATCAGGAGTATCGCGACCCGGAAACCGGCGAGATCCTCAACCGCGTGGCCCTGAACGAAGAACTGGAAAAAATCGAAAAGCCGGCCGGGATCAGCAATCCGAAGGATTTCCGCAACGAAATCGTCAACTTCGTCCTGCGCGCCCGGGCCAACAACAACGGCAAGAACCCGACGTGGCTCAGCTACGAAAAACTGCGGGTGGTCATCGAGAAGAAAATGTTCTCCAACACCGAAGACCTGCTACCCGTCATCAGCTTCAACGCCAAGGCCAGCAAGGAGGATCAGCAGAAACACAACGACTTCGTTACGCGAATGGTTGAACGTGGCTACACCGATAAACAGGTACGCCTGCTGTCCGAATGGTACCTGCGGGTCCGCAAGTCGCAGTGAGGCAGCTGCAAGCTATAAGCCACAAGCTGCAAGAACAAAGCGCGTGAACCCGAAAACACGGGCATTCGCTTTTACTTGCAGCTTGCAGCTCAAAACTTGAAGCTCCCCGGAGGGGCCTTATGAGCTATGTGATCGACCGACGCCTCAATGGCAAGAACAAGAGCACGGTGAACCGCCAGCGTTTTCTGCGGCGCTACCGTGACCACATCAAGAAGGCTGTCGAAGAGGCAGTCAGTCGCCGCTCCATTACCGATATGGAGCACGGTGAACAGATCAGTATTCCCGGTCGCGACATCGACGAACCGGTGCTTCATCACGGACGCGGCGGCAAACAGACTGTGGTGCATCCCGGTAACAAAGAGTTCACGGCCGGTGAACATATCGCTCGTCCACCGGGAGGCGGCGGTGGACGCGGTCCGGGCAAGGCGGGTAATTCCGGCGAAGGCATGGACGAGTTCGTCTTCCAGATCACTCAGGAAGAGTTCCTCGAATTCATGTTCGAAGACCTGGAACTGCCGAACCTGGTCAAACGCAACCTGACCGGCACCGACACGTTCAAAACCGTACGCGCCGGGATCAGCAACGAAGGTAACCCTTCACGCATCAATATCATCCGTACCCTGCGCTCAGCACATGCACGTCGTATTGCCCTGTCCGGCAGCAGCCGGGCAAAGCTTCGTGAAGCCAAGGAAGAGCTGGCAAGGCTCAAGCGCGAAGAACCGGACAACTTCGGCGATATTCAGGAACTCGAAGCTGAAATCGAGAAACTCAGCGCGCGCATTCATCGCGTGCCGTTCCTCGATACCTTCGACTTGAAATACAACCTGTTGGTCAAGCAACCCAATCCTAGTTCCAAAGCAGTGATGTTTTGCCTGATGGACGTTTCCGGTTCGATGACGCAGGCGACCAAGGACATCGCCAAGCGCTTCTTCATCCTGCTGTACCTTTTCCTCAAGCGTAACTACGACAAGATCGACGTGGTGTTCATCCGTCACCACACCAGCGCCCGGGAAGTGGACGAAGAGGAGTTTTTCTATTCTCGTGAGACCGGCGGCACCATTGTTTCCAGCGCCCTGAAGCTGATGCAGGAAATCATGGCCGAGCGGTATCCGAGCAACGAGTGGAACATTTATGCCGCTCAAGCCTCCGACGGCGACAACTGGAACGACGATTCGCCGATCTGCCGTGACATCCTCATCAACCAGATCATGCCGTTTGTGCAGTACTACACTTACGTGGAGATCACCCCGCGCGAACATCAGGCCCTGTGGTACGAATACGAACGCATCGCCGAAGCCTTCTCTGACACGTTTGCCCAGCAGCAACTGGTCTCGGCCGGAGATATCTATCCGGTCTTCCGTGAACTCTTCCAGCGCAGGTTAGTGACATGACCGCCAAAGAGCAGAAACGCCAACCGATTTCCACCGGCTCCGAATGGACATTCGAGCTGATCCAGACCTACGACCGCGAAATCGCCCGGATCGCGGCCCGTTATGCACTGGACACCTATCCCAACCAGATCGAAGTGATCACCGCCGAGCAGATGATGGACGCCTATGCCTCGGTGGGCATGCCGCTGGGCTATCACCACTGGTCCTACGGCAAACACTTCCTCAGCACAGAGAAATCCTACAGTCGCGGGCAGATGGGCCTGGCCTACGAGATCGTAATCAACTCCGACCCGTGCATCGCCTATCTGATGGAAGAAAACACCATCTGCATGCAGGCGCTGGTGGTGGCCCATGCCTGCTATGGCCACAACAGCTTCTTCAAGGGCAACTACCTGTTCCGCACCTGGACCGATGCCAGTTCGATCATTGATTACCTGGTGTTCGCCAAGCAGTACATCATGCAGTGCGAGGAACGCCACGGCATCGACGCCGTGGAAGATCTGCTCGATTCCTGCCATGCCTTGATGAATTACGGCGTCGACCGCTACAAGCGTCCGTATCCGATCTCCGCCGAAGAAGAGCGCCGGCGGCAAAAGGACCGTGAAGAGCACATGCAGAAGCAGATCAATGATCTGTGGCGCACCATTCCCAAAGGCGCGGACAAATACAGCGACAAGGACAACGCCCGCTTCCCGGCCGAACCGCAGGAAAACATCCTCTATTTCATCGAGAAACACGCGCCACTGCTGGAACCCTGGCAACGCGAAATCGTGCGCATCGTGCGCAAGATCGCCCAGTATTTCTATCCACAGCGCCAGACTCAGGTCATGAACGAAGGCTGGGCGACGTTCTGGCATTACACGCTGATGAATGATTTGTACGACGAAGGCCTGGTCACCGACGGCTTCATGATGGAATTCCTCACCTCGCACACCAGCGTGGTATTCCAACCGGGTTTCGACAGTCCGTACTACAGCGGCATCAACCCGTATGCGTTGGGTTTCGCCATGTACCGCGACATTCGGCGCATGTGCGAAGAGCCTACCGAAGAGGATCGCCGCTGGTTCCCGGACATCGCCGGTTCCGACTGGCTGTCGACCATCAAGTTCGCCATGAGCAGTTTCAAGGATGAGAGCTTCATCCTGCAGTACCTGTCGCCGAAGGTGATCCGCGATCTGAAGCTGTTCAGCATTCTCGATGATGACCAGAAAGACGATCTGCTGGTGCCGGCCATCCATGACGAGGGCGGCTACCGCATCATCCGGGAAACCCTGGCAGCGCAGTACAACCTCGGCAATCGTGAGCCGAACGTGCAGATCTACAGCATCGACCGGCGCGGCGATCGCTCGCTGACCCTGCGTCATCAGCAACACGACCGCAAACCACTGGGCGACTCAACCGAAGAAGTGCTCAAGCACCTGCACCGGCTCTGGGGCTTCGACATTCATCTGGAAACCCTGCAAGGCGACCAGATCATGAAAACCCATCACGTGCCGCCACGCAGTGAACACAGCGAGGGCGATTACGGCCGGCTCGATCTGGCCGTGATTCATCTTTGATCCGGTTCTGGCCTCCGAAAGTCTGACGCAAGGGTTATCCTGTCGGACTGACGGAGGTTTTTTATGCAGGTTTACAAGGTTGGCGGCGCGGTACGTGATCGCCTGTTAGGGTTGCCGGTCACTGATGTCGACCGGGTCGTGGTCGGTGCAACCACTGAAGAAATGCTCGCTCAGGGATTCCGCCCGGTCGGCGCGGATTTCCCGGTGTTTCTGCACCCAAAAACCGGCGAGGAATACGCCCTCGCCCGCACCGAGCGCAAAAGCGGTCGCGGTTACGGAGGTTTCACCTTCTACGCAAGTCCCGAAGTCACGCTTGAAGAAGACCTTATTCGACGCGACCTGACGATCAATGCCATGGCCGAGGACGATCAGCTCAACTTGACCGATCCATATCATGGTCAACGCGACCTCGAAGCACGAATCCTTCGCCATGTTTCCCCGGCATTCGCCGAAGATCCGCTCCGTGTCCTGCGCGTTGCCCGCTTTGCTGCACGCTACGCAGGGTTGGGCTTTACGGTCGCCGCTGAAACCATGGACTTGATGCGCCAGCTCAGTGAGTCCGGCGAACTGCAGGCGCTGACTGCCGAACGCAGTTGGAAGGAGATTTCTCGAGCATTGATGGAAGACCACCCGCAGGTGTTCATCCAGGTCTTGCGCGACTGTGGCGCACTCAAGGAGCTAATGCCGGAAGTCGACGCCTTGTTCGGCGTACCGCAGCCGGAGACCCATCACCCGGAAATCGACACGGGCCTGCACACCTTGAGCGTGCTGGAGCAATCAGCGCTGCTCAAGCAACCACTGACGGTGCGCTGGGCCTGCCTGCTGCATGACTTGGGCAAAGGCCTGACGCCGGAAGAAGAATGGCCCAGGCATATCGCCCATGAGCACACCGGGCTGAAGCTGATCAAAGCGGTCAACGAGCGCTTCAAAGTCCCCAAAGACTGTCAGGAACTGGCGCTGCTGGTCGGCCAGTACCACACCCATGGGCACCGGGCGCTGGAGCTGAAAGCCTCGACGCTGCTGGAGTTGCTGCAGAGTTTCGATATCTATCGCCGGCCGCAGCGCTTCGAGGAGTTTATCGCCGCGTGCGAGATGGACGCTCGGGGCCGCAAAGGCCTGGAGCAGCGCAGTTATCCACAGGCGGATTACTTGCGCGGAGCGGCGAAAGCCGCGCGGGAAGTGGCGGTGCAGCCGTTGCTGGAGCAGGGATTCAAGGGGCCTGAACTGGGCGAAGCGCTGAAGCGGGAACGACTGAAGGCGTTGAAAACCTACAAAGAGGCGGCGACAGCCTGATAAAAATTTCGCGAGCAGGCTCGCTCCCACAGGACACCGCGATCCAATGTGGGAGCGAGCCTGCTCGCGAAAGCGAATTTGATATCACCGCAAATCCGAAGGCGTGAGCTGCTCCCCCCGCCATTCGAACGCAACCGGCGCCAACACCTGATCAATTTGCGCCTCAGCCCACAACGTCGCAAAGCTTTGGCCCACCCCCGGATGCACTCGCTCCGGCGCAATCAACGACAACGGCCACAGCACAAATGCGTTTTTCAGGATTTCCGCACGCGGCAGTACCAATCCGTCGAAATTACCCACCAGATCGCCATACAGCAGCACGTCGATATCCAGCGGCAAGCCCTTGCGATCCGGGGCATAGCGACCGTTATCCGCCTCAATGAATTTCAAGCGGCGATCAAGCTCCATCAACGGCAGTTCGGTGTAGGCCGAGACCACGAAATTGAAGAACGGTCCGCTCTTGATGCCAACCGGCTGGCTCTCGAACACCGCCGAACATCGGATATCCACCAGGAACGTGGCCAGCGCATCGAGACCGGCGCGCAAATGGGTTTCGCGCTCGATATTGCTACCGAGCCCGAGGTAGACCTGAGTCAGCGACATCCGCGCTCGATCTCCACACCCACACCACCCTTGGCGGCCGGAACGGCGCCCGGCTTGGTCAGTTTCAGTCGCACCCAGGTGATGTTGAATTCGGTCATGAGCACTTCAACCAGACGCTCGGCAAAGGTTTCGACCAACTGGAAATGCGCCTGCTCGGCGAAGGTCTGAATGCGCGTGGAAACACTGGCGTAATCGAGCGCCAGGGTCAGGTCGTCACCGGCGGCGGCCGGGCGATTGTCCCAAGCGAAGCTCAGATCAAGCCGCAGACACTGACGGATGCCGCGCTCCCAGTCGTAGGCACCGATCACGGTGTCGACTTCCAGGCCCTCGATAAACACTCTGTCCAAGCACTTCTCTCCGCTGCACGACAAGGGCGCGATGCGCCGTTAGAATCAGGGCGTCCTCGCCCGGAATAGTTAGCATGTTTTGGTTACTGGCGATTCTCGCCTACCTGCTCGGCTCGCTGTCCTTCGCCATTTTGCTCAGCCGCCTGACCGGAAATCCGGATCCGCGAATGAGTGGCTCGGGTAATGCCGGCGCCACCAACATGCTGCGCCTGGCCGGTCGCAAACTGGCGATCCTGACCCTGCTCGGTGATCTGTGCAAAGGCCTGCTGCCGGTGCTGATCGCCTCGGGCGCGGGCCTCTCACTGCAGGATCAGGCCTGGATTGGCGTGTGCGCCGTGATCGGTCACCTGTTCCCTTTGTACTTTCGCTTTCGCGGCGGCAAAGGCGTTGCCACTGCCGCCGGCATGCTGCTCGGCCTGTATCCACCCGCCGCACTGCTGGCCGTATGTGCCTGGCTACTGACGTTCTACCTGACCCGCACCAGCTCGCTGGCGGCGCTGATTGCCACGCCACTGACCCTACCGTTGCTGGCCTGGCAAGAGCCGGAAGCCTTGCTGCCAATGAGCGCGCTGACCTTGCTGATTGTCTGGCGCCATCGCGGCAATCTACGCGACCTGTTTGCCGGGCGCGAACGGCATTTCTGACTGCCGTTCATGAGCGTCGCTCATTACAGCGCCGACAACTGTTCCATTGGCCAGCGGGCCTGCACGGTGATTGCCAGACTTTCCTGCTGACCGGCCTTCAGGCGCTGGCAACCGGCAAACGCGATCATCGCGCCATTGTCGGTGCAGAACTCCGGGCGCGCATAGAACACATCGCCCTTCATATCGCCGAGCATCTTTTCCAGCGAAACCCGCAACGCCTTGTTGGCGCTGACGCCACCGGCAATCACCAACCGCTGCATGCCTGCCTGTTTCAGGGCGCGCTTGCACTTGATGGTCAAAGTCTCCACCACGGCCTGCTGGAACGCCAGCGCGATGTCGCAACGGGCTTGCTCGCCGTCGTCCCCGGCGCTGACGCATTGCTGCCAGGTGTTGAGGGCGAAGGTTTTCAGGCCGCTGAAGCTGAAGTCCAGACCCGGGCGATCACACATCGGACGCGGAAAGGTGAAACGTCCTGCGACGCCCTTCTCGGCCAGCTTGGCGATTTCCGGCCCGCCGGGGTAATTGAGGCCCATCATCTTTGCGGTTTTGTCGAAGGCTTCACCGGCTGCATCGTCGAGCGTCTCGCCGAGCAGGCTGTATTGGCCAATGCCGTCGACCTGAACCAACTGCGTATGGCCACCGGAAACCAACAAAGCGACGAACGGGAATTGCGGCGGTTTCGGCTCCAGCATCGGTGCCAGCAAGTGGCCTTCCATGTGGTGCACGCCAAGCGCCGGAATGCCCCAGGCAAACGCCAGCGCCTGCGCGCAGGATGCACCCACCAGCAGCGCGCCGACCAGGCCAGGACCTGCGGTGTAGGCGATTGCGTCGATCTCGGTCGGCACACAGTCGGCCTCGGCCAACACCTGCCGGATCAAGGGCAGCATGCGTTTGACGTGGTCACGCGAGGCCAGCTCCGGCACCACACCGCCATAGACGCGGTGCAGGTCGATCTGACTGAACAGCGCGTCGGCCAGCAGACCGCGCTCACTGTCATATAATGCGACGCCGGTTTCGTCGCAGGAGGTTTCTAATCCCAGTACTAGCATGGGTTTGCGCCTTGTTTAGGCTGAATTCGAAGGCGCGCATAATAGTCGCCACGTGATGCCCCGACCAGCGGTTTTCGATCAGAGGCTTTGCATTCCGAGCGATGAGGGGTTAACATCCGCAACCCTTAAAAACCGACGTCTTCAAGTGCTCTTTTGCCGCGAGGATGTTGACCCCGGTAATGAATGAAGGTAGCTCTGGATGCCAGCCGTCAAAGTAAAAGAGAACGAACCCTTCGACGTAGCTCTGCGTCGTTTCAAGCGCTCCTGCGAAAAAGCCGGTGTACTGGCTGAAGTTCGTAGCCGCGAATTTTACGAGAAGCCAACTTCTGAGCGTAAGCGCAAAGCAGCAGCCGCTGTTAAGCGTCACGCCAAGAAAGTTCAGCGCGAACAGCGCCGCGCCGTTCGTCTGTACTAATCCACAGACGTTCGTAGCAAGCTTCTTGCCTAAGCCCGGCCCTCAGCCGGGCTAATGGCATTTGCGTAAAACGCTTGATGCTTCACCGTCGACGCCGCCGATGCGACCGAGACAAATCTGCTTCACCGCGTCAGGCCTGGCTCTTTTGCCAGCGGTGCACGTCTTTTCTGACGAGCCTTTCAAGGCTACTGACGAGCACACCCACTGATTCCTCTTACGACGATCAGCCCAAGGCACCTGCATGCGTGCCCGCTTTATTGAGCTATCCGAGGCCGACAACCGGCCGTCAGCGGATTCAGCGCAACACTTTCAAATAGTCGAAGACTGATAGGTACTAACGTCAGTGGATTTTCGGCAGATACACTTCCCGACAGCGATCACGCAGACGACACCGGTCGAGCCGCACTTTTTGTGCGTTTCCAGCAATGGCCCGCATCCGACAGCCTGTCGCAACGGATTTATTGCAGCGCAGACGACGAGAACGCCATGGCCGGGCTGATTCCCCAGAGCTTCATTGACGACCTGCTGAACCGCACCGACATCGTCGACGTGGTCAGCTCGCGCGTGCAATTGAAGAAGGCCGGCAAGAACTACACCGCCTGCTGCCCGTTCCATAAAGAGAAAACCCCTTCGTTCAGTGTCAGCCCCGACAAGCAGTTCTATTACTGTTTCGGCTGCGGCGCTGGCGGCAACGCCCTCGGCTTTCTCATGGATCACGACAACCTGGACTTCCCCCAGGCCGTCGAAGATCTGGCCAAAGCCGCCGGCATGGACATCCCCCGCGAAGAAAGCGGCCGCGAGCGCAAGCCGCGTCAGCCGACCGATTCGCCGCTGTATCCACTGCTCACCGCCGCCGCTGATTTTTACCGGCAGGCACTCAAGAGTCATCCGTCGCGCAAGGCTGCGGTGGATTACCTGAAGGGTCGCGGCCTGACTGGCGAGATCGCTCGGGATTTCGGCCTCGGTTTTGCACCGCCGGGCTGGGACAACCTGCTCAAGCATCTGAGCAGCGACACGCTGCAACAGAAGGCCATGATCGAAGCCGGCCTGCTGATCGAGAACGCCGAAACCGGCAAGCGCTATGATCGTTTCCGCGATCGCGTGATGTTCCCGATCCGCGACACCCGTGGACGGATCATCGCCTTCGGCGGTCGCGTACTGGGCGACGACAAGCCCAAGTACCTGAACTCACCGGAAACCCCGGTATTTCATAAAGGCCAGGAACTCTACGGCCTCTATGAAGCGCGCAAGAACAATCGCAACCTCGATGAAATCATCGTTGTCGAGGGTTATATGGACGTCATCGCCCTCGCCCAGCAAGGCTTGCGCAATGCCGTCGCCACGCTGGGTACCGCGACCAGCGAAGAACATTTGAAACGCCTGTTCCGCGTCGTGCCGAACGTATTGTTCTGCTTCGACGGCGACCAGGCGGGCCGCAACGCCGCGTGGCGCGCACTGGAAGCGACCCTGCCGTGCCTGCAAGACGGTCGTCGCGCGCGGTTCCTGTTTTTGCCCGAAGGCGAAGATCCGGACACCCTGGTTCGCGCCGAAGGCACCGACGCTTTCAAAGCGCGCATCAATCAGCACGCGCAGCCGCTGGCCGATTATTTTTTCCAGCAACTGACCGAAGAAGCCGACCCGCGCTCACTTGAGGGCAAGGCGCACATGGCCACCCTCGCCGCGCCATTGATCGATAAGGTTCCAGGCGCGAACCTGCGCATCCTCATGCGTCAGCGCCTGACCGAGATTACCGGCCTGAGCAGCGAGACCGTCAGCCAATTGGTTCAGAGTGCGCCGCAGGAAGCACCGCCCGCCTACGATCCGGGCTTCGATTACGACGCCATGCCGGACTACAGCGACTACCATCAGCCGCAGGCACAGGACATGTACGCGCCGCAGCAGGAATGGACGCCGAAGAAACCCGGCGCCGGCGGCAAGAAGTGGGACAAGAAACCATGGGACAAGAACGGCAAGCGTGGTGGCGATCGCGAACAGCAGCGCCCGCGCACGCCGATTGGCGTTGAATCGCCGACCCTGACGGCATTGAGAACATTGCTCCATCATCCGCAACTGGCCAAGCGCGTCGAGGACGCCGGGCATATTGCCGATGAAAATCAGACCAACGCCCAGTTGCTTGTGGCGCTGCTCGAAGCCGTACAGAAGAATCCCAAGCTAAACTCATTTCAGTTGATCGCGCGATGGCACGGCACTGAACAGGGTCGCTTGCTCAAGGCACTGGCAGAAAAGGAATGGCTGATTGACGGAGATAACCTTGAACAACAGTTTTTCGACACCATTACTAGCTTGTCCGCCCGCCAACGCGAGCGAAATCTCGAACAGTTACTCAGGAAAGCGCGGCAAAGCGAACTGAGCGTCGAAGAGAAAAATCAACTGCGCGACCTTTTAAGTCGCAATGTTTCCGCATCAAACCCGACCTCAACTGGCGCGTGAGGTCATAGCTCAGGTATAATCCTCGGCTTGTTTTTTGCCCGCCAAGACCTTCAGTGGATAGGGTGTTATGTCCGGAAAAGCGCAACAGCAGTCTCGTATTATTGAGTTGATCAAACTGGGTCGTGAGCAGAAGTATCTGACTTACGCCGAGGTCAACGACCACCTGCCCGAGGATATTTCAGATCCGGAGCAGGTGGAAGACATCATCCGCATGATTAACGACATGGGGATCCCCGTACACGAGAGTGCTCCGGATGCGGACGCCCTTATGTTGGCCGACGCCGATACCGACGAGGCCGCTGCGGAAGAAGCAGCCGCTGCGTTGGCGGCGGTGGAGACCGATATCGGTCGCACCACTGACCCGGTGCGCATGTACATGCGTGAAATGGGTACGGTCGAGCTTCTGACCCGTGAAGGCGAAATCGAAATCGCCAAGCGGATCGAAGAAGGCATTCGTGAAGTGATGAGCGCAATTGCGCACTTCCCTGGCACGGTTGACCACATTCTCTCCGAGTACACCCGCGTCACCACCGAAGGTGGTCGCCTGTCCGACGTCCTGAGCGGTTATATCGACCCGGACGACGGCATTGCGCCGCCTGCGGCAGAAGTGCCGCCGCCGGTTGACCCGAAAGCCGTCAAGGCCGACGACGATACCGATGACGATGATGCCGAATCTTCCGATGACGAAGAGGAAGCCGAAAGCGGTCCGGACCCGGTCATCGCTGCACAGCGCTTCGGCGCCGTGGCGGACCAGATGGAGATCACCCGCAAGGCCCTGAAAAAGCACGGTCGTCACAACAAGGCAGCGGTTGCCGAGTTGCTGGCCTTGGCCGAGCTGTTCATGCCGATCAAACTGGTGCCGAAGCAATTCGAAGCCCTGGTCGAGCGTGTACGCAGTGCTTTGGATCGTCTGCGTCAGCAAGAGCGCGCGATCATGCAGCTGTGCGTACGTGATGCACGTATGCCGCGCGCCGATTTCCTGCGTCAGTTCCCGGGCAACGAAGTCGACGAAAGCTGGTCCGACGCGCTGGCCAAAGGCAAGAGCAAGTACGCCGAAGTCATCGGTCGCGTGCAGCCGGACATCATCCGTTGCCAGCAGAAGCTGATTGCGCTGGAAACCGAGACCGGCCTGACTATCGCAGAAATCAAGGACATCAACCGTCGCATGTCGATCGGTGAGGCCAAGGCCCGCCGCGCGAAGAAAGAGATGGTTGAAGCCAACCTGCGTCTGGTGATCTCGATCGCCAAGAAGTACACCAACCGCGGCCTGCAATTCCTCGATCTGATCCAGGAAGGCAACATCGGTCTGATGAAGGCGGTGGACAAGTTCGAATACCGTCGTGGTTACAAGTTCTCGACTTATGCCACCTGGTGGATCCGTCAGGCGATCACTCGCTCGATCGCCGACCAGGCCCGCACCATCCGTATTCCGGTGCACATGATCGAGACGATCAACAAGCTCAACCGTATTTCCCGACAGATGCTGCAGGAAATGGGTCGTGAACCGACCCCGGAAGAGCTGGGCGAACGCATGGAAATGCCTGAGGACAAGATCCGCAAGGTACTGAAGATCGCCAAAGAGCCGATCTCCATGGAAACCCCGATCGGTGATGACGAAGACTCCCATCTGGGCGACTTCATCGAAGACTCGACCATGCAGTCGCCAATCGATGTCGCCACGGTGGAAAGTCTGAAGGAAGCGACTCGCGAAGTGCTGTCCGGCCTCACTGCCCGTGAAGCCAAGGTACTGCGCATGCGTTTCGGTATCGACATGAACACCGACCATACGCTCGAAGAAGTTGGCAAACAGTTTGACGTAACGCGTGAGCGGATCCGTCAGATCGAAGCCAAGGCGCTGCGCAAGCTGCGCCACCCGACGCGAAGCGAGCATCTGCGCTCCTTCCTCGACGAGTGATACCAGAACCCCCGGCCCAGGCCGGGGGTTTTGTTTTATGGCAGATTAAATTCCCCGCTCCGCCCTCCCCGCCGCGTACCCCGTCTACACTCGAAACAATCATCCCCAAGCCGCGACGAGAGCGTTATGCCTAGACTGGCGCCCGTGCTTTTTCTGCTGTCATTGATGATCTGCACCGCCACGGCTGACGCGCTGACTCTCACCGATGAAGAACGCAGCTGGCTGGCGGCTCACCCTGACTTGCGCCTGGGTGTCGACGCGTCGTGGCCGCCTTTCGAATTTCGTGACGATCAGAACCGCTATCAGGGTCTGGCCGCTGACTATATCGACGTGATTCGCCAACGCCTGGCGATCAAGCTGACGCCGATCGAACCGGCAAGCTGGACGGTGGTGCTGGAGCAGGTCAAAAAAGGCAAGATCGATTTGCTGCCGGGAATCATGTCCACGCCGGAGCGCCAGAATTATCTGTCATTCACCCGGCCGTACCTCGACTTCCCGATCGTCATCCTCGCCCATGTCGGCGGCGCCCAGCCGCGCAAACTCGACGACCTGTACGGGCTGAAAATCGCTGTGGTGGAAAACTATGCCCCCCACGAACTGCTGCGCACTCACCACCCTGATCTGAATCTGGTAGCCATGCCCAACGTCAGTTCAGCGCTGCAAGCCCTAGCGACTGACGAAGTGGACGCGGTGGTCGGCGATCTGGCTTCCAGCGTCTGGAGCCTGCGCCAGCTCAAGCTTGACGGCCTCTATGTCAGCGGCGAAACGCCGTATCGCTATCAACTGGCGATGGCCGTGCCCCGGGACAACAAGGTACTGGTGGGCATTCTCGACAAAGTCCTCGCCGACATGACCCCGGCGGAAATCAGTAGCATCCAGGAACATTGGGTCGGCAATGTGCTCGACCACCGCACGTTCTGGTCGGACCTGCTGATGTACGGTCTGCCCGGCCTGTTGTTGCTGATGACGATCCTAGCCGTGGTGATTCGCATCAACCGCCGCCTGAGCTCGGAAATCAGCCGGCGCATCGACCTCGAACAAGAGCTGCGCAGCAGCGAATATCACTACCGCGGCCTGGTGGAGAGCTTGTCAGCCATCGCCTGGGAAGCGCGGATGAGCGACTTCACCTACAGCTATGTTTCGCCCCATGCTGAAGACTTGCTCGGGTATCCACAGTCTCACTGGCTGATTCCGGGTTTCTGGCACAACATCATTCATCCCGCCGACCTGACCCGCACGCAGAACTATTGCAGGGAAGCGCTGCGCCAGGGCCGCGATCACATCGTCGACTATCGCGTGATCACCGCCGACGGCCGCTGCCTGTGGGTGCGCGACATTGTCAGCCTGATCGAGCATGGCCACGAACCGGTGATGCGCGGGTTGATGATCGATATCAGCGAAATCAAACGCACCGAAGAAGCGCTGCGGCTGTCCGAGCAGAAGTTCGCGTCAGTGTTCGAGCAATGCCCGGACATTCTGGTGATTGCACGCCTGTCCGACGGCTGCCTGCTGGAGGTCAACGAGGCCTTCGAGGAGCAGATCGGCCTCAGGGCCGAGGACGTGATCGGCCAGACCGCCACCAACCTCAATATCTGGGGCATCCCCGGCGTCGGGCCGGGCCTCTTGCAGCGTTTGCAGGCCGGCAGTATCCGTAATCTGGAAATGCCCTTTCGCCGCAACAACGGCCAGGTGTTCACCGGGCTGATTTCCGCCGAGCCTTTCGACCTCGACACCACGCCGGCGCTGGTGGTCGTGGTGCGCGACATCAGCCAGCTCAAGGAAACCCAACAGCAACTGCAAACTTCTGAAGAAAAATTCGCCAAGGCTTTCCATGCGTCGCCCGACGGTCTGTTGCTGTCGCGTCAGAGCGACGGCCTGCTGTTGGAGGTCAACGAAGGCTTCAGCCGCATCACCGGTTTCAACAGCGCCATGTCGGTGGATCGTTCGACGCTGGATCTGGGTATATGGGTCAACCTCAACGAACGCAAACAGATGCTCGACCTGCTGCAACGCGACGGTTTCGTCCGCGACTTCACATGCCACATCCGTCGCAGCGACGGGCAGATTCGCCTGTGCGAAGTGTCCAGTCGCCCGCTGCCGATCGGCGACGAGGATTGCATGCTGACCATCGCCCGCGACATCACCGAACGCCATCTCATGCAGGAAAAACTGCAGCAGGCCGCGACCGTTTTCGAGAGCACCGCCGAGGGCGTGTTGATCACCGATACTCAACAACACATCAGCGCCGTCAATCGCGCTTTCACCGAAATCACCGGTTACAGCGAAAGTGAAGCGCTGGGCCACACGCCACGCTTGCTGGCGTCAGGGCTGCATGACAGCGCTTTCTACGCGGCGATGTGGCACCAATTGACCGACGAAGGCCACTGGCAAGGCGAGATTTCCAACCGGCGCAAGAACGGCGAGCTGTACCCAAGCTGGCTGACCATCAGCGCCGTGCGCAATCGCGACAAGTTCATCACCCACTTCGTCGCGGTGTTCGCCGATATTTCCAGCCTCAAGCATGCCCAGGCCAAGCTCGATTACCAGGCTCACCACGACCCCCTCACCGGTTTGCCCAACCGCACCTTGTTCGAGAGTCGCCTGCAAACGGCCCTGACCAGCCAGCAGGAAAATGGCGGCCAGGGCGCGGTGCTGTTTCTCGATCTCGACCGCTTCAAACACATCAACGACAGCCTCGGTCACCCGGTCGGCGACCTGTTGCTCAAGGGCATCGCCGTGCGCTTGAAAGAACAACTGCGCGATATCGACACGGTCGCGCGATTGGGCGGTGACGAATTCATCATCCTGTTGCCAGGCTTGCAGCAAGCCAGCGACGCCGACAACATCGCGACGAAACTGCTCAACTGCTTCGGCGCGCCGTTCCAGGCCGGCGAACACGAGTTCTTTATCAGCGCCAGCATCGGCACCAGCCTCTATCCCCGCGACGGTTGCGACGTGGCCTCGCTGGTGAAAAACGCCGACGCGGCGATGTACCGCTCCAAAGCCAAAGGACGCAACCGCGTCGAAAGCTACACCCGCGACCTCACTGCCCAAGCCAGCGAGCGCATAGCGCTGGAACACGAACTGCGCCGCGCCATCGAGCGCGATGAGCTGTTTCTCTATTACCAACCGAAAATCAGCCTGGTCGATCACAGTCTGGTCGGTGCAGAGGCGCTGATTCGCTGGCGCCACCCAACCTTCGGCGACGTGCCGCCCGAGCATTTCATTCCGTTGGCGGAAGAGAACGGCATGATCCTGCAGATCGGCGATTGGGTGCTGGAAACCGCTTGCAGGCAAATGTTCGAGTGGAACGAGATCTACCAACCGCTGGGGCCGCTGTCGGTGAACCTCGCCGGCGCGCAACTGCGTCAACCGAACCTCTTGGTGCGCATCGAGCAACTGCTCAAGGACAACCGCCTCAGGCCGGATTTACTGCAACTGGAAATTACCGAGAATTTCATCATGAGTCAGGCCGAAGAGGCGCTGGCAGTGTTGCACCAGCTCAAGCACCTCGGCGTGCAGCTGGCGATCGATGACTTCGGCACCGGCTATTCCTCGCTCAGCTACCTCAAACGCCTGCCACTGGACATCCTCAAGATCGACCAGTCCTTCGTCCGCGGACTGCCTGACGACCCCC
This sequence comes from Pseudomonas sp. S3_G06, assembly GCF_054667565.1. NCBI lineage: Bacteria > Pseudomonadati > Pseudomonadota > Gammaproteobacteria > Pseudomonadales > Pseudomonadaceae > Pseudomonas > Pseudomonas sp. S3_G06. The sequence continues at coordinate 5,738,167 of NZ_CP162738.1, read as the reverse complement.
ACGACGCGGCGATTGTGCGCGCCATCATCGCGCTCGGTCGCAGCATGCAATTCACCGTGATTGCCGAAGGCGTGGAAACCCAGGCGCAACAACAATTCCTCGCTGCTGAAGGGTGCGAACAGATACAGGGCTACATCGTCAGCCTGCCGCTGCCACCGGAGGAATTCGCCGCGACGTTTCTGCATATAACCGTATCGGATTTTTCGGATAGCACAGCCGCGAAACCGTCGCTATAATCCGCGGCCTACTGAGGGCCTATAGCTCAGTTGGTTAGAGCAGAGGACTCATAATCCTTTGGTCCACGGTTCGAGTCCGTGTGGGCCCACCAAATTGAAAAGCCGCGCTGAATGCGCGGCTTTTTTGTGGGCGAGTGGTTGGGTTTCGTCTTGGCGGGCGCAACGTTCTGGAACTGCGCAAGAAAATCCGTTTGAGAGAACGCTGAGAGCCCCAACGCGATTGTCCCTGTAACATCCTTAACCTGATTGTCCCATGCCTCCGGAGTCCCCCTTGCCAGACACCCGCCAACCCATCCTCGACGAAATCGACCGCCAGCTGATCGCCGCGCTGCAGATCAACGCCCGTGAAAGCGTGGCCATGCTCGCCCGTCAGCTAGGCATTGCTCGCACGACGGTGACGTCGCGTCTGGCCCGCCTGGAAAAGGCCAAAGTGATCACCGGTTATGGCGTGCGCTTGGGTCAGCGTGTGGTCGATGGCGGCTTGCAGGCGTACGTCGGAATCAAGGTGCAGCCGCGTTCCGGCAAGGACGTGCTGCGGCGCTTGAGTGCAATGGCGCAGGTGCAGCAGCTGTGTGCGGTGAGTGGCGAGTTTGATTATGTGGCGTGGTTGCGCACCGATTCGCCGGAGCAGTTGGATCAGTTGCTGGATCAGATTGGCAGCGTCGATGGGGTGGAGAAAACCACGACTTCGATCATTCTGAGCAGCAAGATTGATCGCGGGCAGCCGGTCTGAGCATTGGCCGGGCATTCTGGCTGAGCCGCTTCGCAAGCAGGCTCGCTCCCACGTTTTTGGTCGGTATGCAGCCCGCAATCGTCAGTCTGCACAACAATCAGGCAAAACGACGACACATTGCGTCTTATTAACGCGCTCCACGCTCCCTAGAATGGCTGGCATCTTTTCCTATACTCAGACGCGAGTCCTGCGTCGGGTCGCCAATAAGGTCAGCCATGAACAAGAACAATCGCCATCCTGCAGACGGAAAAAAACCAGTCACCATTTTCGGTCCGGACTTTCCGTTCGCGTTTGACGACTGGATCGAGCATCCCGCCGGGCTGGGGAGCATTCCCGAGCAGCACCATGGCGCTGAGGTGGCGATTGTCGGCGCGGGTATTGCCGGTCTGGTGGCTGCGTATGAACTGATGAAACTCGGTTTGAAGCCGGTGGTGTACGAGGCGTCGAAACTCGGTGGTCGTCTGCGCTCGCAGGCCTTCAACGGCACCGATGCCATCGTCGCCGAGCTCGGTGGCATGCGCTTTCCGGTGTCCTCCACAGCGTTCTACCACTACGTCGACAAGCTCGGCCTCGAAACCAAGCCTTTTCCCAACCCGTTGACCGGCGCTTCTGGCAGCACCGTGATCGATCTGGAAGGCGAAACCTATTACGCCGAAAGCCTGAAGGATCTTCCTGCATTGTTTCAGGAAGTGGCTGACGCCTGGGCGGATGCGCTGGAAGCCGGTTCGCAGTTCTCCGATATTCAGCAAGCCATCCGTGATCGCGATGTGCCGCGCCTGAAAGAGTTGTGGAACAAATTGGTGCCGCTGTGGGACGACCGGACCTTTTACGACTTCGTCGCCACCTCGAAGGCCTTCGCCAAATTGTCGTTCCAGCACCGCGAAGTGTTCGGCCAGGTCGGTTTCGGCACCGGCGGCTGGGATTCAGACTTTCCCAATTCGATGCTGGAAATCTTCCGCGTGGTAATGACCAATTGCGACGATCACCAGCACCTGGTGGTCGGTGGCGTCGAGCAGGTGCCACAGGGCATTTGGCGCCATGTGCCGGAGCGCTGCGTGCACTGGCCGGCCGGCACTAGCCTGAAATCCCTGCACCGTGGCGCACCGCGTTCCGGTGTGAAGAAGATTGCCCACGCACCGCAAGGCCGTTTCGCCGTAACCGACAACAACGGTGACACCCGCGAATACGCCGCCGTCCTGACAACCTGCCAGAGCTGGCTGCTGACCACTCAGATCGAATGCGACGAGACTCTGTTCTCGCAGAAAATGTGGATGGCCCTCGACCGCACGCGCTACATGCAGTCGTCGAAAACCTTCGTGATGGTCGACCGGCCATTCTGGAAGGACAAGGATCCGGAGACTGGCCGCGACGTGATGAGCATGACCCTCACCGATCGCCTGACCCGTGGCACCTATCTGTTCGACAACGGCGACGACAAGCCGGGAGTGATCTGCCTGTCTTACTCGTGGATGAGCGACGCGCTGAAAATGCTCCCGCATCCGGTAGAAAAACGCGTTGAACTGGCATTGAACGCGCTGAAAAAGATCTACCCGAAAGTCGACATCGCCGCACGGATCATCGGCGATCCGATCACCGTGTCGTGGGAAGCCGATCCGTACTTCCTCGGTGCCTTCAAGGGCGCCCTGCCCGGCCATTACCGCTACAACCAGCGCATGTATGCGCACTTCATGCAGGACGACATGCCGGCCGAGCAGCGCGGGATTTTCATCGCTGGCGATGACGTGTCGTGGACCCCGGCGTGGGTCGAAGGCGCGGTGCAGACTTCGCTCAACGCGGTGTGGGGCATCATGAAGCATTTCGGCGGTTCGACACATAAAGAGAACCCGGGCCCGGGTGATGTGTTCAAAGACATCGGCCCTATCGCCCTGCCCGAGTAAGAGGATTCCCCGATGCGCGTAGCCGTTTACCAATGTCCACCGCTGCCACTGGACCCCGCCGCCAACCTGCAGCGCCTGCATCAGGTAGCGATGGAGGCCAAGGGCGCCGACCTGCTGGTGCTGCCGGAGATGTTCATGACCGGCTACAACATCGGCGCCGAAGCGGTGAGCACGCTGGCCGAGGTCTACAACGGTGAATGGGCGCAGCAGATCGCCCGGATTGCCAAGGCTGCGGGTCTGGCGATCGTTTACGGTTATCCGGAGCGCACCGCCGACGGGCAGATCTACAACGCCGTGCAACTGATCGACGCCCACGGCGAGCGCCTGTGCAACTATCGAAAGTCGCATCTGTTTGGCGATCTCGACCGGTCGATGTTCAGCCCCGGTGACTCCGACTTGCCGGTGGTTGAATTGAACGGCTGGAAGCTCGGCTTCCTGATCTGCTACGACCTGGAGTTTCCGGAAAACGCGCGGCGCCTGGCCTTGGCCGGCGCCGAGCTGATTGTGGTGCCGACGGCGAACATGATTTCGTTCGACTTCGTCGCCGATGTCACCGTGCGTGCCCGCGCCTTCGAAAACCAGTGCTACGTGGCTTACGCCAATTACTGCGGACATGAAGGCGATATCCAGTATTGCGGGCAAAGCAGCATTGCCGCACCGGACGGTAGCCGTATCGCCCTGGCAGGCCTGGACGAAGCGTTGATCGTCGGTGAACTGGATCGACAACTGATGACCGATTCACGGCAGGCCAACCGCTACCTCAGCGATCGCAGGCCAGAGCTTTACGGCGCGCTCAACCGCCGCTAATCCGCTAGCATGGGCACTTCACTGTTCTGGAAGTGCCCATGCCCGCGCCGACTCATCCCCGCCCCCACACTGAAACCCTGGCCAACGGCCTGCGCGTGACCCTGCGCCACGTGCCCGGTCTCAAGCGCAGCGCTGCCGCGTTGCGCGTGGCGGCCGGCAGCCATGACGTGCCGTTGGCATGGCCGGGGCTGGCGCATTTTCTCGAGCACTTGCTGTTTCTCGGCACCGAGCGTTTTCCCACAGACGAAGGGCTGATGGCCTACGTGCAACGTCACGGCGGGCAGGTGAATGCCAGCACCCGCGAGCGCACCACGGACTTTTTCTTCGAGTTGCCTGTGTCGTCCTTCAGCGCGGGGCTCGAGCGTCTGTCAGACATGCTCGCCCGGCCACGGATGAATCGGGACGATCAACTGCGCGAACGGGAAGTGCTGCAGGCAGAATTTGTCGCTTGGTCGCAGGATCCGACAGCGCAACAGCAGTTTGCCTTGTATGAAGGTTTACCAGCGGAGCATCCATTGCGCGGTTTTCATGCGGGCAATCGGGACAGCTTGCAGGTCGAATCGCCAGGGTTTCAGTCGGCGCTGAAAGATTTCCATCAGCGCTTTTATCGAACCGGGCAAATGACCCTCAGTCTGGTCGGGCCGCAAAGTATCGATGAGCTTCGGGAGCTGGCGCAGCAATTCGCAGCGGTGTTGCCGGTTGGGGATAAAGTTGCCCAGGCCGCACCGCCACCGTTGGCAGAGAAAAGTTATCAACAGGTCGGCGCTCACACGAACCTGTTATTTGCTTTCGACGCCTTGCCCGAGCCATCCGCCGAGGCGATGGCTTTTCTCTGTCATTGGTTGAATAGCGCAAAACCTGGGGGATTGCTCGCATACCTGCATCAACAGAATCTGGCTGACAGCCTGAAAGCCACGCCGCTTTACCAGTTCGCCGGCCAAGCGCTGCTGCATCTTCAATTCCATGCCGACGGCGAGCAGTTGAACGCCATTCACGAACGCCTGCTGGATTGGCTGAGCTTCTTCGCCCGTCAGGACTGGAAGCCGTTGCGCGAGGAATACGCCGCCCTGCTTCAGCGCCAGCAGCAAGTCAGCGGCGCGTTGCAAGTGGCACGGCTCGATCTCGAGCAGCAGGCATTCGGCCTGTCCGAATCCGGCGCTGCCGCACTTGAGCACATCCTTCGCGAAATCGGCGTTGTGGATAACTTCGGCGATCATTGGCATCTGCCCGCCGCCAATCCTTTTTTGCGCGTCAGTGAACCGCTGGCCAACGCCGGGCTGATTCGCGGCCAGACCAGCGCCCACCGTGGCCTGCGCACCTTCGCCCAGGATCGCTCGCGCAGCCGTCGCGAACGGTCGCCGATGCAATTCAGCCAGGCGCTGCCAGACAACAGCGATGAAGGCGCGATTTACCTGCGCTGGCAGGTCGAGGCGGCGGCCAGCGCAGATCTGCTCTCCAGATTGCAGCGCAGTCTGCGCCAGACCCGACAGGATGCGTCCGAAGCCGGAGTGGACTTGTCTTTCAGCGCCGCAGGTAACCAATGCCTGCTGAAAATGACCGGATTACAGGAACCGATGCCCAGTGTCCTCGAGCATGCGCTGAAATGTCTGACGATGATCGACGCCGATTCGCCGCGCGACGCGATGCAGATACCTTCGATGCCGATCCGCCAACTACTCGAAGCGTTGCCGGAAAAATGCCTGCCCACGATTGAAACCAGCGATGAAGCCAATCAGCTGTGGACAACCTCGCGCTGGGACGGCCTCGCTCTAGGCCTCAACCAACAAACCCAATCAGCCTTGGGCCTGGCGCTGAGCCGCATTCCCGGCACACCGGACAATCAGCTGCCGGTCATGCCGACCAGCGCCGGCCAGTTCCGCTGGAGCCGGATTGACACCGCTTCCGATGAACATGCCTTGCTGCTCATCTGCCCGACCGCCAGCCATGACATCGCGGATGAAGCCGCTTGGCGCCTGCTTGCGCAACTGTGCCAGACGCCTTTCTACCAGCGCCTGCGCGTCGAACTGCAACTGGGTTATGCCGTGTTCAGCGCGTTGCGTCAGTTGCACGGAACGACTGCAATGGTCTTCGGGGTGCAGTCACCCGCAACCTCGGTGACCACCTTGCTTGTACACATCCAGGATTTCCTCAAGGGCATGCCAGCGCTGATCGAAACGCTCGACGACGGCAGTTTCAAGCAGCAGCGCGAAACCCTCGCAGATCAATTCAACGACGCGGCACTGTCCACCAAGGATGCCGCCGAGCTGCTGTGGCAGGGCAAACTCGCTGGCCATTCGTCGGATTACCGTGAGCAGTTGGTCGCGGCGATCCAGCAGCTGAATCGCCAGGCTTTACTCGATGCTGCGCAGCGTCTGATCAATGCCGAGGGCGGCTGGCATTGCCTGGCCAATGAACCGATGCCGGACGCGCCGTGGCCAGCGACAAACTGATCATTACCGAGGCTGCAAGGAGCTTTCTCAAAGATTCACGGGTCACGCCGTTGAAATTTTGAGTAACATAGCCGCCTAACTAATTGGAACATCACCGCGCTGCCGTGGACTATAACTATGGATAGCGCTATCCCAACCCTCAGAAGGAGACATCTCATGGCCTGGACCAAACCTGCTTACACCGACCTGCGTATCGGCTTCGAAGTCACCATGTACTTCGCCAGCCGCTGAGTTCTGCTTACGCAGAATCGCAGTGCAACGCCTCGGCTCGCCGAGGCGTTTTATTTTCCGCGTTGAAATGATGGAGCGTTCATGTTCGTCCAGATTCTGGGTTCGGCCGCCGGTGGCGGTTTTCCGCAGTGGAACTGCAACTGCGTCAACTGCGCAGGCTTTCGCGACGGCAGCCTGAACGCCAAGGCCCGCACCCAATCGTCCATCGCCATTTCCGATGACGGCGTGAACTGGGTGTTGTGCAATGCCTCGCCGGACATCCGCGCGCAACTGCAAAGCTTCGCCCCGATGCAACCGGGCCGCGCCCTGCGCGACACCGGCATCAGTGCGATCATCCTGATGGACAGCCAGATCGACCACACCACCGGCCTGCTCAGCCTGCGCGAAGGCTGCCCGCATCCGGTCTGGTGCACGGACATGGTTCACGAAGACCTGAGCACCGGTTTTCCCTTGTTCAAGATGCTCACCCACTGGAACGGCGGACTGGACTGGAACCGTATCGAGCTCGACCAGAGCTTCACCGTAGCGGCCTGCCCGAACCTGCGTTTCACCCCGCTGCCATTGCGCAGCGCCGCGCCGCCGTATTCGCCGCACCGTTTCGATCCGCATCCGGGCGACAACATCGGTTTGATCGTTGAAGACCTCAACACCGGCAGCAAGCTGTTCTACGCGCCAGGGCTGGGCAAGGTCGATGCGCCGCTGCTGGAAATCATGGCGGGCAGCGATTGCCTGCTGGTCGACGGCACGCTGTGGGATGACGATGAAATGCAGCGCCGTGGCGTCGGCACCCGCACCGGTCGCGAGATGGGCCATCTGGCACAGAACGGCGCCGGCGGCATGCTCGAGGTGCTGGAACAATTGCCCGAGCAGCGCAAGGTACTTATCCACATCAACAACACCAACCCGATCCTCGACGAGGATTCGCCGGAGCGTGCAGAGCTGGCGCGGCGTAATGTTGAAGTGGCGTTTGATGGCATGAGTATTGTGTTGTAGCGACCGGCCTCTTCGCGAGCAAGCTCGCTCCCACATTGGATCTGTGCCGTACACAAAACCTGTGGGAGCGAGCTTGCTCGCGAAGGCGTCCGAATAGACACCCAGGATTTCAACGGTTGTTCCCCGGAGAACCGCAATGACCGACACCCCGCTGTCCCCCACCGAATTCGAAGCGGCCCTGCGCGCCAAAGGCGCCTATTACCACATTTACCACCCTTACCACGTGGCAATGTACGAAGGCCGCGCCACCCGTGAGCAGATTCAGGGCTGGGTCGCCAACCGCTTCTATTATCAGGTGAACATTCCCCTGAAAGACGCGGCGATCCTTGCCAATTGCCCGGATCGGGAAATCCGCCGCGAGTGGATTCAGCGCCTGCTCGACCACGACGGCGCGCCCGGTGAAGATGGCGGCATCGAAGCCTGGCTGCGTTTGGGCCAGGCTGTTGGCCTCGACCCGGACCAATTGCGTTCTCAGGAGCTGGTGCTGCCCGGCGTGCGTTTCGCTGTCGATGCCTACGTCAACTTCGCCCGTCGCGCCAGTTGGCAGGAAGCCGCCAGCAGCTCGCTGACCGAACTGTTCGCGCCGCAGATCCACCAGTCGCGCCTCGACAGCTGGCCGCAGCATTACCCATGGATCGACCCAGCCGGTTACGAATACTTCCGCACCCGTCTCGGTCAGGCGCGACGTGACGTCGAGCATGGGCTGGCGATCACCCTTGAGCACTACAAGACCCGCAATGGCCAGGAGCGCATGCTGGAAATTCTCCAGTTCAAACTGGACATTCTTTGGAGCATGCTCGATGCCATGAGCATGGCCTACGAACTGAACCGTCCGCCGTATCACAGCGTGACCGAACAACGGGTCTGGCATAAAGGAATTACCCTATGAATTTCGACCGCAGCAAAGTGCCGAGCTGGCGCCCGGGCTATCGCTTCCAGTACGAACCGGCGCAAAAAGGCCATGTGTTGCTGTACCCGGAAGGCATGATCAAGCTCAACGAAACGGCCGCGCTGATTGGCGGCCTGATTGACGGTGAGCGCGATGTCGCGGCAATCATTGCCGAACTCGACAAGCAGTTCCCCGGCGTGCCCGAGCTCGGTGACGACGTCGACCAATTCATGGAGGTTGCCCGTGAGCAACACTGGCTCACCCTTGGCTGATCTGCCGGCCAAACCGCAAGTCGGCCTGCCGCTGTGGCTGCTCGCCGAGCTGACCTACCGCTGCCCGCTGCAATGCCCGTACTGCTCCAATCCGCTGGATTTCGCCGAGCAGGGCAAAGAGCTGACCACCGAGCAATGGATCAAGGTGTTCCGCGAAGCGCGGGAGATGGGCGCGGCGCAACTGGGCTTTTCCGGCGGCGAACCGCTGGTGCGTCAGGACTTGGCCGAACTGATCCGTGAAGCGCGGCAGTTGGGTTTCTACACCAACCTGATCACCTCCGGCATTGGCCTGACCGAGCAGAAAATCAGCGACTTCAAAAAGGCCGGGCTTGATCACATCCAGATCAGTTTTCAGGCCAGCGACGAGCAAGTGAACAACCTGCTCGCGGGCTCGAAAAAGGCCTTTGCGCAGAAGCTGGAAATGGCTCGTGCGGTGAAGGCCCACGGCTACCCGATGGTGCTGAACTTTGTCACCCATCGGCACAACATCGACAAGATCGACCGCATTATCGAACTGTGCATTGCGCTGGAGGCTGACTTCGTCGAACTCGCCACTTGCCAGTTCTACGGCTGGGCGCAGCTCAACCGTGTCGGTCTGTTGCCGACCAGGGAACAACTGGTGCGCGCCGAACGCATCACCAACGAATACCGGGCCAGACTGGAAGCCGAAGGGCATCCATGCAAGCTGATTTTCGTTACCCCGGACTACTACGAAGAACGCCCGAAAGCCTGCATGAACGGCTGGGGCAGCATCTTCCTGACCGTCACCCCGGACGGCACCGCCCTGCCCTGCCATGGTGCCCGCCAGATGCCGGTGCAGTTTCCCAACGTGCGCGATCACAGCATGCAACACATCTGGTACGACTCGTTCGGCTTCAACCGTTTTCGCGGTTACGACTGGATGCCCGAGCCGTGCCGCTCTTGCGACGAGAAAGAAAAAGACTTCGGCGGCTGCCGCTGCCAGGCGTTCATGCTCACCGGCGACGCCAGTAATGCCGACCCGGTGTGCAGCAAGTCCGAACATCATGGCGTGATCCTCAAGGCCCGCGAAGAAGCCGGGACCGCCACTCAAACCATCGAACAACTGGCCTTTCGCAATGAACGAAACTCACGCCTCATCGCCAAGGGCTGAGCCTTTCAGCGCCGCCCAGGCCGTCGCTGCCGGGACCGACTTCGCCGAACTGCAGCTCGGCGCCCATGGCGTGTTCTGGAATGAATATCGCCCCGAGGACGCCGCGTGCCGAATCTGGCATTGGCGCGATGGCGCAGCGAAACGTCTGACGCCGGACGGTTTCAGCGTGCGTAGCCGCGTGTACGAGTATGGCGGTGGTGCGTTTTGTCTGACGCCTGACGGGGTGGTTTTCGTCAATGAAGCGGATCAGCAGATGTATCGGCAGGCGCTGGATGGCGAGCCGGTCGCGCTGACATCGACTGACTGCCGCTACGGCGATTTGCAATTCGCCGCTGGCCGAGTATTGGCGGTTGAGGAGCAGCAGGATCGACATCGCCTGGTGGCGATTGATCCGGCGAGCGGTACGCGACAGGTGCTGGCCGAAGATGCGGATTTCTATGCGTCGCCAACGCTGAGCCCCGACGGCCAGCGCTTGGCATGGATCGAGTGGAGCCGACCGCATCAGCCGTGGACCTCGACGCGGTTGATGGTCGCGCAAGGCGATTTTTCTGCGCCTCGTTGTGTTGCCGGTGAGCAGATTGAGGAGTCGATCCAACAGCCGCGCTTCGACGCCGACGGCCGGCTCTACTGCCTGACAGATCGTGGCGGCTACTGGCAGCCGTGGGTCGAAACGTCCGATGGCTTGCACGTGCTACCGAGTGCAGAGGCCGATCACGCGCCCGCGCCCTGGCAACTGGGCGGCTGCACTTGGCTGCCTGTCGGTGATCAATTCTTAGCCAGCTGGAGCGAGGATGGTTTCGGGCGCCTGGCCCTTGGTGTTGAAGATTTCAGCGGTGACTACAGCCGCTTCCGCCACTTGGCGATGGATCAACAATTCATCTATTGCATCGCTGCATCGCCGACCAGCCCGTCGGCAGTGATCGCCATTGATCGTGTCTCGCATGCCGTGAAAATCCTCGCTGGCGGCGTGGCTCCGTTGCCTGCCGAACGCATCAGCCGTCCGCAGACCTTGCGTTATCCCAGCGGCTCCGGCGAGGCACACGGTTTCTTTTACCCGGCCATGAGCGGTGAAGCGAAACCGCCGCTGGTGGTGTTTATCCACGGCGGCCCGACCTCGGCGTGCTATCCGATCCTCGATCCGCGTATCCAGTACTGGACGCAGCGCGGCTTTGCTGTCGCCGACCTCAACTATCGCGGCAGCAGTGGCTATGGCCGTGAATATCGGCAAGCGCTGCATCTGCGCTGGGGCGAGGTGGATGTCGAGGATGCCTGCGCGGTGGTCAGCTATCTCGCTGGTCAAGGTTTGATCGATGGAGACCGCGCGTTCATTCGCGGTGGAAGTGCGGGTGGCTACACAACGCTGTGTGCGCTGGCGTTCAGACAGGTTTTCCGCGCAGGCGCCAGCCTCTATGGCGTCAGCGATCCGGTCGCGCTGGCCCGGGCCACGCACAAGTTCGAGGGCGATTATCTGGACTGGCTGATCGGCGATCCCGAGCGAGATGCCGAACGCTATGCCGCCCGCACGCCATTGCTGCACGCAGACAACATTCGCGTGCCGGTGATTTTCTTCCAGGGTGAACTGGACGCGGTGGTCGTGCCGCAACAGACCCGCGACATGGTCGCGGCGCTGGAGCACAACGGCATCCCGGTCGAAGCGCATTACTACCCTGACGAACGCCACGGCTTTCGTCGCGCGGCTAACCAGGCGCATGCGCTGGAGCGGGAGTGGACGTTTTATCGGCGAGTGATGGGACTGCCTGACTGAGCCCTCACTTTGAGACTGCGTCGCTCCAATCGCGGGCAAGCCCGCTCCCACAGGTTATTTGGTGTACACAAAAATTGTGATCACTCATGACACTGTGGGAGCGGGCTTGCCCGCGATAGCTATTGATCAGACGCCACTGAACTCAACGCTTGGCGATGATATACACCGCATGCACGATCCCCGGAATGTAGCCGCACAACGTCAGCAGAATGTTCAGCCAGAACGCCCCGCCAAACCCGACCTGCAGAAACACGCCCAGTGGCGGCAACAGAATAGCGATGATGATACGAATGAAATCCATGGGGCAGCTCCTGAATGGGGGTTGGCTCACTTGAGCCATACAAGCTAATCGACCTGCGCCGTTCGTCAGGGTTCAGTGCAATAGCTGCGTTAGGCTCAAGCGAGAATTTTCAACCCATGTTTTTGTACGATGCTCAGTAGTTTGAGCGCCATACCGCTGGGATGTTTGTCACCCGATTCCCATTGCTTGACCGTGGATGCACTGGTGTTGAGATAGCGTGCAAACACCGGCTGGCTGACCTTGTTACGCTCGCGTAGCGCCTTGATCTCCTCAGCCGGGATCGCTAAGGGAACCGATGCCAGACAGGAGTCATCGAATTCTCGCATCGTTGCTTTGTTGATTGCTCCGACAGCAAGCAACGCCCCGGCTGATTCGTGTATCGATTCAAAGACTTCACTTTTGAATTTCTTACTCATGACATATCTCCACAAACTCCTTCATCGCCAACAAGTCGCTGATCTGCTCTTCCGTCAGTTGCGCATAAACCTTTGCCAATTTACGTAAATCCTTCAATTCTGTTGGCGTGATATTGCTTTGATCCTGCTTGGCGAAAAGCACTTGGTAGATCCAGTAATGTCCACCTTTTGCCAAAAGAATCGAACGGTGGCGGTTCGCCTTCAAGCGCTTCTTCCACACGCCTCCGCCAAGATCGTCCGCCTGTCCCTGAAGCATCTGGTGAAACGCCTCCTGCAACTCTTCATCTGTGATCCACGCCCTGCTGGCCTGGAGGGCGAAGCGTTTGGTCTTGAACAACCTCAATGGCATAGGTATCCCTTCCAAAAACATACCACCCAGTGGTACAGATCGCAAAACGGCTTTTTCGGTGATACCGATCAGGCCGTGGCCGCATCCCTTGCTGGCATTCTCTAAAAGACCATCCGCGGTACGATCCCTCAAGCTCTAAATCCCGTCTGTAAAACCGGCCACAAAAAAACGCCCCACGCCAAAAGAATCAGGCGTGGGGCGTGCGTTATACCGCGAGACGGTTCGGGTAATCGGTTGGGGCACCTCAGCTCAGACGGCAATGCCCTTGCGGCATTGCAATTGGGCGGTGCGCACTCGCGAGAAGGCGCGGCCCAAGCGCAGGAGCATTTCGTCGATGTTGGCTTTGCTGACAGTGAGGGCGGGGGTAAAGCGCAGGCAGTCAGGCTGCGCGGCGTTCAATATCAGGCCTTCGTGCAGTGCGGCATGGACGACGGCGTCGGCGCATTCGTCGGACAGCGTCAGCCCATGGAACAGGCCTTGGCCGCGCAACTCGCCGTGGCCGTAGCGGTGCGCCAGTCGCGCCAGGCCTTCGCGCAGGTGCTGGCCGCTGTCGTTGACCTGCTGAAGGAAGCTGCGGTCATGGATGCTGTCGAGCACTACCAGACCGGCCGCCGTGATCAAGGCGTTGCCGTGATGGGTGCCGCTCAGCTCGCCGATGGCGAAACAGCAGGCCTTGCCTCGCGCCAGTAAGGCCGCCAGCGGCAAGCCGCCGCCAAGGCCTTTGCCGAGCACGACGATATCGGCGCGAATGCCGTAGGACTGTTCGGCAAGCAAGCTGCCGCAACGGCCGATGCCGGTCTGCACTTCGTCGAGAATCAGCAGAATTCCCAGGTCACGACACAGTCGCTCGACCCCTTTGAGGTAGTGCTCGGTCGCGGGAATAACCCCGGCATCGCTCTGGATCGGCTCCAGCATGATCGCGATGGTCTGCGCATCAACCGCCGCATGCAGCGCCGGCAGGTCGTTGAATGGCACTCGATCGACCGTCGCCAGACTGCGGCCATGGCAACCCTGCTGCGCCACGATGATCCGCGAAGCGCCACCGCGATGCAGTTGGCCCCATTTGCGCGCCAGTTTGATCGCCGCCTCACAAGCCTCGCTGCCACTGTTGAGCAGGTATGCCTGATCGCTGGACGTGCTGGCGCACAGACGTTCGGCGAGGCTGAACATGCCGCGACTATGCAGATTGCAGCCTGGATTGATCAGCGCCTGAGCCTGATTGGCGATGGCTTTGACCAGCGCCGTGGGGCTGTGGCCAAGGCTGTTGGCGCCGCCGGCCTGGGAAAAGTCGAGGTAGGCGCGATCGTTGCTGTCCCACAGCCATGAACCCTGGCCGCGAACGAACACTTGATGCGGCCGCTCGACACTGGGCATCAGGCGTTGGGCATTGAGATGGTCGGTCATAGCGGATGGCCCCGCCTCGAAGCAGAGGTCGTCCAGACTCGGCGTCTGGCGCCGCAAACTGAACAGATTCATGCGGAAAAACCTCGCTGGAGGTTTTTTGAACTGCCTATGTAATCACGAACGAAGCAAATGGAATTCGTCACGCTTTCTGGCCCTGCAAGCCTTGTGAATGCGGTTAGACTAGGCGCGCAAACGGGCTCAGGCCATTTCGATTTCCCAGCCATTTCGATAAGCGCGACTTATGGATTTCAAACAACTGCGTTATTTCGTCGCGGTCTACGAAGAAGGCCATGTCGGCCGTGCGGCTGAGCGCCTCTCGATCTCGCAACCAGCGCTGTCGCAACAGATCCGTCAGCTGGAGCAGAATCTCGACGTCACCCTGTTCGAACGCAGCAGTAAACGCCTGCTGCCGACCCTCGCTGCGCACACGCTGTACAACCACGCGTTGCCGCTGCTCGATGGCTTGCAGCGGGCGCGCGAGGCGTTGGGTAATTTCAAGGGGCAGGCGTTGCGCACCCTGGCCATTGGTGTGCTGCAAACGGTGCACACCAGCCTTGTGCCGCAGATGCTCGAGCGTGTGCGCAAGGCGCAGCCGCATCTGGTGGTGCAGATCTATGAACTTACGGGGCTGGAAATCGAACGACGTCTGCTCAATGGTTCGCTGGACATCGGCATCAGCTATCTGCCGCCGCGCCAACCCGGTCTGCACGGCGTGTTGCTGTATGAAGACGAACTGACGCTGGTGATCCCTGCAGACCATCCATTGCGCGAGTTCAAGAAAGTCTCGATGCGCCAGGCTGCTGAGCTGCCCATGTTGCTGCTCGGCGAAGAGTTCCAGATCCGGCAGATCTGGCAGGCACAACTGACCAGCCTCGGACGCCGTCCACAGGTGCAGGCCGAGCTGAACACTATGCTGGGGATTCTCGACAGCCTGCCGCACACCCGGCTGGCGACGGTACTGCCGGGACGTTCGCAAAAGGAATACGACGATGAAGATCTGCTGTGGAAACCGCTGAGCGAGCCAAGGGTGCCGTTGCAAGTTGGCCTGGTGTGCCGTGATGTGCAACGCCAGCAGGCCTCGCTGGCATTGCTGCGGACATTGCTTGAAGAGGTGATCGATCGCGAAATGAAGCCGCCTCTCGATCCGCTTGCCTGAAACTTTTCTTCAGGCAAAAGAAAACCCCGCCGAAGCGGGGCTTTGCAGACTGTTTCCCTGACATCCATTTCACTCCGCCACCCTGGCAGAATCCTACGTGTCCGTGTTGTTTACTTTGCGCTTCCTGCGCGACGTCCATGAAATGTAGATTAGCCGTGGATCCAATATACGGATATGGGAGAACAGCAGCACGACACGTAAGCAAATGCTTACATGACGTCTACAGGATCAAAACTGTGCCGCATCCAGCAGGAACAGCGACTCGCTACCGGCCTTGACCGACGCGCTCAACGAGTGGATACGCGGCAGCAAACGGGCAAAATAGAAGCGTGCGGTGCCCAGCTTGCTCGCATAGAAATCATCTTGCGCTTCCTTGCCCAGCGAGGCTTTGGCCATCAACGCCCACATGTAGGCGTAAGCGGTGTATCCGAACGCTTGCAAATATTCGACCGAGGCCGCGCCGATTTCGTTCGGATTGTTTTTCGCCCGGTCCAGCAGCCACGCGGTCAGCTCGTCGAGGGTGTCGACGGCATCGTTCAGCGGCTTGGTGAACTCGCCCAGATCGGCACTGGCGGTTGCGGTGAAATGGCGGATCTCGTCAGCGAACAGCTGGTAGAACGCGCCGCCACTGCCAACGATCTTGCGCCCGACCAGGTCCAGCGCCTGAATACCGTTGGTGCCTTCGTAGATCTGGGTGATGCGCACGTCACGCACCAATTGCTCCTGACCCCACTCGCGGATGTAGCCGTGGCCGCCGAAAATCTGCTGGCCGTGGACGGTGGTCTCCAGCCCCAGGTCGGTCAGAAAGGCTTTCGCTACCGGCGTCAGCAACGCCACCAGATCTTCTGCGCGCTTGCGGGTGGTCGCATCTTCGCTGAACTTGGCGGTGTCCAGTTGCATCGCCACGTACGTGGAGAACGCACGGCCGCCTTCGTTCGAGGCTTTCATGGTCAGCAGCATGCGTCGCACGTCCGGGTGGACGATGATCGGGTCGGCGACTTTGTCCTTGTTCTGCGCACCGGTCGGCGAACGACTCTGCAGACGATCGCGCGCGTATTCAACAGCGTTCTGATAAGAGCGCTCGCCCGTGGCCAGGCCTTGAATACCAACACCCAGGCGCTCGTAGTTCATCATGGTGAACATCGCGGCCAGGCCTTTGTTCGGCTCGCCGACCAGATAGCCGACGGCTTCGTCGAAGTTCATCACGCAGGTCGCCGAAGCCTGGATGCCCATCTTGTGCTCGATCGAACCGCAGTTGGCCGGGTTGCGCGCGCCGAGGCTGCCGTCGGCATTGACCATGAACTTTGGCACCAGGAACAGCGAAATGCCTTTCGGACCGGCCGGGGCGTCCGGCAGCTTGGCCAGTACCAGATGAATGATGTTTTCGGTGAGGTCGTGCTCGCCGCCGGTGATGAAGATCTTGGTGCCGCTGACCTTGTAGGAACCGTCGGCCTGAGGTTCGGCTTTGGTGCGAATGATCCCCAGATCGGTGCCGGCGTGCGGCTCGGTCAGGCACATGGAGCCGGCCCAGATGCCGGCGTACATGTTCGGCAGGTACGCAGCTTTCAGTTCTTCACTGGCGTGAGCGTTGATCGACAGGCAGGCGCCGGCGGTCAGCATCGGATACAGACCGAACGCCAGGCTGGCGGAGTTGACCATTTCTTCGACCTGCGCCGACACGGCTTTGGGCATGCCCATGCCGCCGTAGGCCGGATCGCCGCCAACACCGACCCAACCGCCTTCAGCATAAGTCTGATAGGCCTGTGGGAAACCGGCCGGCGTGGTGACGGCACCGTCCGCCCAATGGCAACCTTCCTCGTCAGCGGCACGGCTCAGCGGCGCGATGCTTTTGCTGGTGACCTTGCCGGCCTCTTCGAGAATCGCTTCAACGGTTTCGGCGTCGACGGTCTCGGCCAGCGCCGGCAGCTCGGCCCAGAGTTTGGCGACTTCGAACACTTCATTGAGGACGAAGCGCATATCGCGCAGCGGCGCTTTGTAGTCAGCCATGGCAAACCTCGCAAGATCTAAACAGGTGGTTCGTGGAATGATATTTTCTGAGCCCGAGTGTACCTCAACAACTTTTGCGACACATAGGGTCAACCGGTGACTGATTTGTTATTTTTAGTCACCGGAAAAAGATCGCCGCGATCTTTCGATCTGCCCTACAAAGCAAAAGCCTGCGCCGGCAAATTCATCAAACAATCACTGCCCGCCTCGATCGCTGCCTGATGCGCAGCCGTACGCGGCAACAAGCGCTTGAAGTAGAACTCGCACGTCGCCAGTTTGCCCTTGAGAAAATCAGCCTCACCCTCGCCCGCCTCCAACTGTGCCTGGGCAACCAACGCCATGCGCAGCCACAGGTAGCCAAGGATGATGTAGCCGCTGTACATCAGATAATCGACCGATGCGGCACCGACTTCGTCCGGGTTCTTCATGGCGGCCATACCGACCTTCATGGTCAGGTCGCCCCACTGTTGGTTGAGCCCGTCAAGTTGCGCGACGAAGCCGCCCAATTGCGCGTGGCCGGCGTTCGCTGCGCAGAACTTGTGGACGATTTTGGTAAAGCCGCGCAGCAGCTTGCCCTGACTGCCCAGCACCTTGCGCCCGAGCAGGTCCAGCGCCTGAATGCCGTTGGTGCCTTCATAGATCGGCGCAATCCGGCAATCGCGCACCAGTTGCTCCATGCCCCACTCACGAATGAAACCGTGGCCGCCGAACACTTGCATGCCGTGATTGGTCACTTCCAGCCCGGTGTCGGTCATGAACGCCTTGCAGATCGGCGTGAGGAACGCCAACAGGTCTTCGGCTTCCTGACGCGCCTCGGCGTCGCTGCTCAGGTGCGCGACATCGAGCATCTGCGCGGTGAAATAGGTCAGCGCGCGGTTGCCTTCGTTGAAGGCCTTCATGGTCAGCAGCATGCGCCGCACATCGGGGTGGACGATGATTGGGTCAGCAGGTTTTTCCGGGGCCTTGGCGCCGGTCAGCGCACGCATTTGCAGGCGGTCGTTGGCGTACTTGATCGCGCCCTGGAAACTCGCCTCGCCCAGACACAGCCCCTGCATGCCGGTGCCGAGGCGCGCGTGGTTCATCATGGTGAACATGCAGTTGAGGCCCTTGTTCGACTCGCCGATCAGGTAACCGGTGGCGGCATCGAAGTTCAGCACGCAGGTGGCTGAAGCCTTGATGCCCATCTTGTGCTCGATCGAGCCGCAGGAAACGCCATTGCGCTCTCCCGCTTCGCCTGCTGCATCGGGCAGGAACTTGGGCACGATAAACAGGGAAATGCCCTTGGTTCCGGCCGGTGCGTCCGGCAGCTTGGCCAGGACCAGATGGATGATGTTGTCGCTCAGGTCATGCTCGCCGGCGGAAATGAAAATCTTGCTGCCGGTGATCGCGTAGCTGCCGTCGGCCCGTGGCACCGCGCGGGTCTTGATGATGCCCAGATCGGTGCCGCAGTGGGCTTCGGTCAGGCACATGGTGCCGGTCCACTGGCCAGCGGTGAGTTTGCTCAGGTAGGTGTCTTTCTGCTCGGCGGTACCGTGGGCGTGGATCGCCGACATCGCGCCGTGGGTCAGGCCGGGGTACATGCCCCAGGACGTGTTGCTGGAGCCGACCATCTCGCTGATCACCAGCCCCAGCGAACTCGGCAACCCTTGGCCACCGTAAGTCGGATCAGCCGCCAACCCATGCCAGCCGCCCTCGACATATTGTGCGAAGGCTTGCTTGAAGCCTGTAGGCGTTGTCACCACACCGTTGTCGAAATGGCAGCCCTCTTCGTCGCCGCTGCGATTGAGCGGTGCCAGCACGTTCTCGCAGAACTTCGCGCCCTCTTCGAGGATCGCGCTGATCATGTCCGGGCTGGCGTCATGCGCGCCGAGACTGGCGTAGTTGGTATGGAAGTCGAAGACGTGATCGATCAGAAAGCGCATGTCGCGCAGGGGAGCTTTGTACTCGGGCATGGTGGCTTCTCCGTCAGCAGATTCCTCCAACCTACTGCCGGCCACCACGCGCGACAATCATCGTGCAGGCGCTGAATGCGCCGTCATCACTCAACCCGCAGCAGCGTCCATGCGCACCGCGCCACGGCGGTTCTGCCCGAACGCCATGACGCAGTTACGCCCGGCGCCCTTGGCGCTGTACAACGCCTGGTCGGCGGACTTGAGCACTTCTTCGGGAGTGCGCTGCTCCACGCGTTCGGCGACGCCGATACTCACCGTCACCGACACTGCCGACGCCCCGGAACCGCTGCGGCGCTGACGACCTTGCTGGTCGTCCTGCGGGCGATTTTCCTGGTTGCGCAACTGAATGCTGTAGGACGCAATCGATTCACGGATCACTTCCAGGTGCGGCATGCATTCCTCAAGGGTTTTGCCTGCAAACACCAAGGCAAATTCCTCACCGCCGTAGCGATACGCCCTACCGCCACCGCTGATTTTCGACAGTTTGCTGGCGACCAGACGCAGCACCTGGTCACCGACATCATGGCCATGGGTGTCGTTGAATTTCTTGAAGTGATCGACGTCGCTCATCGCCAGCACATAGTTGCGCCCCAGGCGCTGCATGCGCTCGTTGAGCGCGCGACGTCCCGGCAGGCCGGTGAGCTCGTCGCGGAAGGCCATTTGATAGGCTTCATGCGCAACCGCGGCCGCGATCATTAGCATCACCTGGCTGCACATGATGTTCAGGGTGAACGGCAGAATGAAGGTCTTCGGCAGCATCCAGAACACCCCGAGCAAGCCGACCAGTTGCGCCGCGTGCAGCGGGCGCGGGTTGCGCCAGTATTGCCAGGCCAGCAGCAGGAAGGCCGAGATGAACACCGGATAGGACAACTGGATGAGACTCATCCATGCCCCATGCAGCGCCGGCCAGCGGATCTCCGACAGCCACAACAGCAGCGCCTGTGGGTAACTTTGCTCCAGGCCCAGCGCCACGCTGCCAAATGCCAGCAGCACGGCAAAGCGCGCGACCATGTCCTGAAACAGATGGGTTCGCTCCTGCCACGCCGCGAACAACCCGAACAACAACGGCAGCAGCAGGCAGACCAGATGAAACACCACCGCAGCGTCCTCGCGAACCTTGCCGTTGTCGCGGTAGAAATCGGTCTGGGTGTCCAGCAGAAAGTAGGCGATGTACA
The DNA here is from genome assembly GCF_054667565.1 of Pseudomonas sp. S3_G06. NCBI lineage: Bacteria > Pseudomonadati > Pseudomonadota > Gammaproteobacteria > Pseudomonadales > Pseudomonadaceae > Pseudomonas > Pseudomonas sp. S3_G06. The sequence continues at coordinate 5,718,001 of NZ_CP162738.1, read as the reverse complement.
CCGTGAGCATCAGAAACAGTTCGCGCTGACGTCGATACACCGCGCAATAAGCGCCACCGAGGAGCAGAACCAATGTCGGCAGAACGTTGAACAGCGACGTGAAAAACACGCTGAGGTCTTTGACGTACGCAGCCGCCAGCCCCGCAAGCAATAACAGCAGTGATGGCAGGAAATGGCTGAAACGTACAGCGGAAGAACGCGGCAAGGGTAAGCTCCGACCCGTCATAGCAAAGAGATGGCATTGTGCCTGCAAAGTGCGGCCAAGCCCACACAATGTGATCCAGATCACACACGGTCTCTATAACGGCCGGAAGCTCGACTATCTGAGCGATCCGCCAACAAAAAAACCGCTGCCCCCTAACGGGAGCAGCGGTTTTCCTCAGACTGCGTTAAGGCTTAGTAGCCCAGCGCGAAGTCTTCTTCTTTCATGTCCATCAGATTGCCAGCACCCGACAGCATAGTGGCCACGTGCGTACGGGTACGCGGCAGGATGCGCTGGAAGTAGAAGCGCGCGGTCTGCAGCTTGGCGGTGTAGAACGCTTCGTCGCTAGTGCCGGCAGCCAGTTTTTCCGCAGCCAGACGTGCCATGTCCGCCCAGAAGTAGGCCAGGCAGGCATAACCGGAGTACATCAGGTAGTCCACGGAGGCCGCGCCAACTTCTTCGCGATCTTTCATGGCAGCCATACCAACCTTCATGGTCAGCTCGCCCCATTCCTTGTTCAGTGCAGCCAGCGGCGCGACGAATTCCTGGACGGCTTCGTTGCCTTCGTTGGTCTGGCAGAACTTGTGGACGATCTTGGTGAAGCCTTTCAGAGCTTCGCCTTGAGTCATCAGCACTTTACGGCCGAGCAGGTCGAGGGCCTGGATACCGGTGGTGCCTTCGTACAGCATCGAAATGCGGCTGTCGCGAACGTTCTGCTCCATGCCCCACTCGGCGATGAAGCCGTGGCCGCCGTAGATCTGCACGCCGTGGTTGGCGGCTTCAAAACCGACTTCGGTCATGAACGCTTTGGCGATCGGGGTCATGAACGCCAGCAGTGCGTCGGCCTTCTTCTTCTCTTCTTCATCGACGCCGTATTTGACGATGTCGACCTGCTTCGCAGTGAAGTACACCATCGCGCGGTTGCCTTCGGCGAACGCCTTCATGGTCAACAGCATGCGGCGCACGTCCGGGTGGACGATGATCGGGTCAGCGGCTTTGTCCGGCGCTTTCGGGCCAGTCAGCGAGCGCATTTGCAGGCGATCACGAGCGTATTTCAGACCGCCCTGGAAGCCGATTTCGGCGTGAGCCAGACCTTGCAGTGCGGTACCGAGGCGAGCGGTGTTCATAAAGGTGAACATGCAGTTCAGACCTTTGTTCGCCGGGCCGATCAGGTAACCGGTGGCGCCGTCGAAGTTCATCACGCAGGTGGCGTTGCCGTGGATGCCCATCTTGTGTTCCAGCGAACCGCAGCTCACTGCGTTGCGCGCGCCAATGGTGCCATCGGCGTTTGGCAGGAACTTTGGAACGATGAACAGCGAGATGCCTTTGGTACCAGCCGGTGCATCCGGTAGACGCGCCAGTACGATGTGGACGATGTTATCGGCCATGTCGTGTTCACCGGCCGAGATGAAGATCTTGGTGCCGGAAACCTTGTAGGAACCGTCGGCCTGAGGCTCGGCCTTGGTGCGCAGCATGCCCAGGTCGGTGCCGCAGTGCGGTTCGGTCAGGCACATGGTGCCGGTCCATTCGCCGGAGACCAGTTTGGTCAGATAGGCTTCCTGCTGCTCAGGGGTGCCGTGCTCGGAGATGGTGTTCATCGCACCGTGCGACAGGCCTGGGTACATGCCCCACGACCAGTTGGCTTCGCCGACCATTTCGCTCACCGCCAGACCCAGCGACTCAGGCAGACCCTGACCGCCGTGCTCAACGTCGTGTGCCAGGCTTGGCCAGCCGCCTTCGACGAATTGCTTGTACGCCTCTTTAAAGCCAGTCGGGGTTTTCACGCCGGACTCGCTCCAGGTGCAGCCTTCGATGTCGCCCACGCGGTTCAGCGGCGCCAGTACCTGCTCACAAAACTTGGCGCCTTCCTCGAGGATGGCGTCAACCATGTCCGGCGTGGCGTCTGCGCACGCTGGCAGGCTCTGATAGTGCGCTTCGTAGCCGAGCAGTTCGTCACGAACGAAGCGAATATCACGCAAGGGGGCCTTGTAGTCAGGCATAGCGATAAACCTCTGCTGATGTAACCGGGAATGAACGACCGTGTTGAGTTGTTGTGACGGTCAAACAGTTGTTTGAAACATACGTTTACGCCGAAATCTTGTCAAGCATCGATCTTTTGCCGTTCGTCATCACGCTCTCCAAATGCCGGAAACGAGAAATCGCCGCGACTTCACGTAAGCCACGGGCGTTGTAAAAAGATTAGTTGAGCAAGAAGGACTTAAACGAAAAACGCCGCGACATGGCGCGGCGTTTCGGGATCTAGAACAAATTCATTCAGGCAAAGGTATCGATGATCGTCCCGAGCACTTCGTCGGATGCCTTGGCCACCTTCACACCCAGCTCTGCCTGAATCTTGCCCTGCGACAGCTCGACGATATTGCTCGTCAGATCCGATTCTTGTGCGCGATCCACACCGCGCAGGCGATTGACCTGCACTTCGGACGACTGGCTGGTCACCGAACGTTCGATAGTGTTGTTGGCGATCTGACTGGCCGCCTGATCAACGCGGTTCTGCCCGGACTGAATCGAGCTCAGTCCCGCATAAAAAGCTGTATTGCCGGAGATTTCCATCGTCACTCTCATCCCTGCAAAGGATCAATGCTCGCCATTGAAGCAGACGCGCCGGCAAAACACCCGTCAAAAACACTAATGGCACAGTGCCTGTTCATAGCGAGAAACTTAATCGAGCAAATCCAGTTGCAAATGCTCCGCGACCGCTTCGGCGCTCAACGCCTTGAGTTTCGGCACCCGGCCCAGGCACGGCGCGGGAATGCGCTCGGCCAGGGTCGCAAGGTTTTCCTCCAGCCGCGAAGTTTTCGGATCGATAATATTGGCCACCCACCCCGCCAATTGCAGGCCATCGCGGGCAATCGCCTCGGCGGTCAGCAACGCATGACTGATGCACCCAAGCCTCACGCCCACCACCAGAATCACCGGCAGCTTCAGCGCAATCGCCAGGTCCGAGAGATTGTCCTGATCCGCCAACGGCACCCGCCAGCCGCCCGCGCCTTCGATCAGAGTGAAATCGGCGTTCATCGCCAGAATCCCGCGCATCGGCGCCAGCAGCGATTGCACCGTCAGCGCCACTCCCGCTTCGCGCGCCGCCAGATGCGGAGCGATCGCTGGCTCGAACGCCACCGGGTTGACCTGTTGATAAGTCAGCGGCAACGAACATTCGGCCAGCAGCGCCAAAGCATCGGAATTACGCAAGCCTTTGGGCGTGACGTCGCAACCCGATGCCACCGGTTTGCCCGCCGCCGTGCTCAAGCCTGCCGACCGCGCCGCATGGAGCAATCCGGCAGCAACGGTGGTCTTGCCGACATCGGTGTCGGTACCGGTGATGAAATAGGCTGCGCTCATAGAGGTTTCTCCAACACGGCGTATACCACCTGATACGTTGCCGGCAGCCCCGACGCCTGACGGAAGCGCTCATACGCGTCGATCAGCCCGAGAATCCGCGCCCGTCCGGTCAAACCGCCCGGCCGCCCGGGATTCAGATTGTGTGCGCCCAGCGCTTTCAGCTCATGAGTCAAGCTGCGCACATCCGGGTAATGCAACACGTGTGGCTGATTCTGCAGCGCCAAAATGCGCATGCCACTGCCGGCACATAACTGTTCATAGCGGGCGAACTCGCGGAAGCGATTGACGTGCACCAACCCGTCGACCTGCTGCCAACTCTCCCGCAATTCGTACAGCGTCCCTGTACACAGACTAGCAAAAGCAAAAATCCCGCCCGGTTTCAGCACGCGCAAGGCTTCGCTGAGCACCGCCTGGAATTCGGCGCACCACTGCACCGCGAGACTGGAGAAAATCAGATCAAAGCTCGCATCCTGCAGCGGCAATCTTTCGGCATCGCCAGCAATGAAATGCTCAGCGCCACCCAATGGCCGTGCGTGATTGAGCATGCCCTCGGCAATGTCCAGCGCGACACCGCTGCCCTGGGTGAAACGCGAGGCCAGCGCACGGGTGAAATAGCCGGTGCCGCAACCGAGATCGAGCCACCGCGACGGCATGAAACTCCCAGGCAAACGCGCAAGCAGCTGCGTGCCGACGTCACGCTGAAACTCGGCGACGCTGTCGTAACTGGCCGCAGCACGGGAAAAAGACGCCGCCACCTGGCGCTTGTCGGGCAAGCCCCCAGGCAGCACAAGGGACAGGTCAGTCATCAGCGCACTCATGAAGAAAAGCCTGGATCGCGCCCGCGACTCCGTGCGGGTCGTCCAGCAGAAAAGCATGGCTGGCCTGTTCGATCAGACCAATTTCGATATCCGGCAACAGCGCGAACAATGCACCGGCCGCTTCCGCCGGGACCAGCGCGTCCTGTCCGCCGAACAGATGAAACTGCGGGCCGCGAAACCCCTGCAACGCCTGGCGTGTGTCCAGTTGCGCAAGGAGCTCCAGACCCGCCATCAGCGCGGCCGGCGCGATGGCTGGCGCGCCACCGAGCAGCAAGCGCGACAAGCCACGCGAGTCTGGTGAACCTTGCGCACATAGCAGAGCGAAGCGCTTGAGCGTGGTACGCGGGTCGGCCTGGCAACCGGCAAGAAACGCATCGAAAGTCTCGCCGGGCATCGCGCTCGGCCACTGTTCATGAGCAACAAACGCAGGGTTGCTTGCCAGCGTGAGCAGCCCGCAGCACGCCTCACCGCGTCGTGCCGCCAACTCAGAGGCGAGCATGCCGCCCAGCGACCAGCCACCGAGCCAGACTTCCTGTGGAATGCGCGCATCGAGTTCGTCGAGCCAGTCTTCAAGATCAGCGGAATCCAGCTCCGGCAGCGGTTCGATCTCGACTTGCAGATGTTCGTCGAGGCCACGCAATGCTGCGGCCAGCGGTTCCAGCGGCGATACGCCGAGGCCCCAGCCGGGCAGCAGGATCAGACGATTACGCATGGCCTGGCTCCAATGACAATCGGGCAAAACAATCTGCCAGCCCTTCCAGCAACTGTTGCACCTGCGCCTCGCTGTGGGCGGCGGTCAGCGTGACGCGCAGTCGCGCGCTGCCGGCCGGCACGGTCGGTGGACGGATCGCGGTCACCATCAAGCCGCGCTCGCGGAGCATTTGCGACAGCCGCACCGCGCGGCCGGCATCGCCGATCATGATCGGCTGGATCGGCGTGAAGCTGTCCATCAGCTCCAGTCCGATCTGCTCGGCGCCGTGGCGGAACTGGCGAATCAGCGTCTGCAAGTGTTCACGGCGCCAGTGTTCGCTGCATAACAGCTCGAGGCTTTTCAGCGTCGCGCAGGCCAGCGCCGGTGGTTGGCTGGTGGTGTAGATGTACGGGCGGGCGAACTGGATCAGGCTTTCGATCAACTCTTCGCTGCCGGCGACAAAGGCCCCGGCTGTGCCGAAGGCTTTACCGAGAGTGCCGACCAGCACCGGCACATCGTCCTGGCTCAGGCCGAAATGCTCGACGATGCCGCCACCGTTGGCGCCCAACGGGCCGAAGCCGTGGGCATCGTCGACCATCAGCCACGCGCCTTTGGCCTTGGCCGCGCGGGCCAGCGCCGGCAGGTCGGCGATGTCACCGTCCATGCTGAATACGCCATCGGTCACCACCAGTGTGTTGCCAGTGGCTTTCTCCAGGCGTTTGCCCAGGCTTTCGGCGTCGTTGTGCAGATAGCGGTTGAAACGCGAGCCGGACAACAGGCCCGCGTCCAGCAACGAGGCGTGATTGAGCCGGTCTTCGAGCACCGTATCGCCCTGCCCGACCAGCGCGGTGACCGCGCCGAGGTTGGCCATGTAGCCGGTGGTGAACAGCAGCGCCCGTGGGCGCCCGGTCAGATCGGCGAGTGCTTCTTCCAGCGCGTGATGCGGGCTGCTGTGGCCGATCACCAGATGCGACGCGCCACCGCCGACACCCCAGCGCTCGGCGCCGGCGCGCCAGGCTTCGATCACCTGCGGATGATTCGCCAGGCCCAGATAGTCGTTGTTGCAGAAAGCGAGCAACGGTTGGCCGTCCACCACCACTTCCGGCCCTTGCGGCGATTCGAGCAGCGGGCGCTGCCGGTAGAGGTTGTCGGCACGGCGGGCAGCAAGGCGTGCGGCGAGATCGAAAGACATGCAGGCCTCGATTTTCAAATGACACAGATCCCCTGTGGGAGCGAGCCTGCTCGCGAATGGGCGTCACATCCAACAGGGATGTTGGCGGCCAAACCGCTTTCGCGAGCAGGCTCGCTCCCACAGGGGTTTTGCATTCCTTCAGGGCAATCCGCGCGGTTTATTACACCGCAGCGTTGTAGAACTGCTCGCTACTCTTCTGCTCCACCAGTGCCTGCTCGATCGCCGCCTGATGAACCTCATCGGAATGCTCCTCACGAGCCTCAGGCTGGATACCGAGGCGCGCGAACAGCTGCATGTCCTTGTCCGCCTGCGGGTTGGCGGTGGTGAGCAATTTGTCGCCGTAGAAAATCGAGTTGGCGCCAGCGAAAAATGCCAGGGCCTGCATCTGCTCGTTCATCGCTTCGCGACCGGCGGACAGGCGCACGTGGGATTGCGGCATGAGGATGCGCGCCACGGCGAGCATGCGGATGAAGTCGAACGGGTCGATGTCTTCGGCGTTTTCCAGCGGCGTGCCGGCGACTTTTACCAGCATGTTGATCGGCACCGATTCCGGGTGCTCCGGCAGGTTGGCCAACTGGATCAGCAGATTGGCGCGATCGTCCAGCGATTCGCCCATGCCGAGGATGCCGCCGGAGCAGATTTTCATCCCCGACTCACGCACGTAGGCCAGCGTCTGCAGACGTTCGCTGTAAGTGCGGGTGGTGATGATGCTGCCGTAGAACTCTGGCGAAGTGTCGAGGTTGTGGTTGTAGTAATCGAGACCGGCCCTGGCCAGCGCTTCGGTCTGCTCCTGATCGAGGCGGCCGAGGGTCATGCAGGTTTCCAGGCCCAAGGCTTTCACCCCTTCAACCATCTTCAACACATAGGGCATGTCTTTGGCCGATGGATGTTTCCACGCTGCGCCCATGCAGAATCGCGTCGAACCGATGGCTTTGGCGCGGGCCGCCTCTTCGAGGACTTTCTGCACTTCCATCAGTTTTTCTTTTTCCAGACCGGTGTTGTAGTGCCCGGACTGCGGGCAGTACTTGCAGTCTTCCGGGCAGGCGCCGGTCTTGATCGACAGCAGTGTCGAGACCTGCACGCGGTTGGCGTTGAAATGCGCGCGGTGCACCGTTTGCGCCTGGAACAGCAAGTCGTTGAATGGCTGTACGAAGAGTGCTTTGACTTCGGCCAGAGACCAATCGTGACGCAGGGTGGCAGTGGTGCTCGCGCTCATGGGCAATTCCTTGGTTATGCTTGGCTGGCGCCGGGGAAAATGGAATATCCACAGGCGCTACACGGATGTTCGGCATATTTAAGGAAGAGCGATGCGCTGTCAACCGCAATACCGAGGACAGGTTTACATCTGTTTAAAAAACATACAGACCTGTTTGCTATGCGATGAGCCCGCAGAAGCACAAATGCCAATGTGCGAGGCCTGCGAAACCGAATTGCCCTGGCTCGGCAGCCATTGTCAGAGCTGCGCTTTGCCGCTGGCGGCGGATGGCCTGACTTGCGGCGAGTGCCTGCTAGAGCCTCCGGCCTTCGAGCAGGTCGCCGTGCCCTGGGTTTATGGCTTCCCCGTGGACAGTCTGATTACACGCTTTAAACACAACGCAAAAAGGCCGTTTGGTCACCTGCTCGCCGACGTTCTCGGCCAATACCTGCAGCATCGCTTCGCCGAGGACTTGCCGCGACCCGATGTGTTGCTACCGGTGCCGTTGGCGAATAAACGACTGCGTCGGCGAGGATTCAATCAGGCGGCGATGCTCGCGCGCTGGTTGAGCGTGTCGCTGGATTTGCCGTGTGAAGAACAGGTGCTGCGGCGAGTCATGGACACCGACGCCCAACAGGATCTCGACGCCAAGGCGCGCAAACGCAATTTGCGCAATGCCTTTGCGCTGGCGCCTGATGCAGAGGTAAGCGGCCGCCATTTCGCGCTGGTGGATGATGTTCTGACCACGGGCGCGACCGCTCAAGCGCTGGCGCGGTTGTTGATGAATGCAGGTGCGGCGCGGGTTGATGTGTATTGCCTGGCCCGGACGCCGAAGCCCGGTACCTGAAGCGAATACAGATCTCCTGTGGGAGCGAGCCTGCTCGCGAATCGGTGTCACATTCAACAAAGATGTTGTTGGTCAGACCGCTTTCGCGAGCAGGCTCGCTCCCACAGGGGGCTTTGCGTCAGGCTTGACTCATGCGTTGCAAGTGGCCAACGTCCCTCTCATCGCCCGAGCCAGAAGCGTTCTGCCATGTCCCTGCCCACCCTGCTCTCCCAACACATCGTCCGCCGTCCGCAGCGCATTGCCCTGCTGCAACACATCGCCGAGCAGGGCTCGATCACCCGTGCGGCGAAAAGCGCGGGGCTCAGTTACAAGGCGGCATGGGATGCGATCGATGAGTTGAACAACCTGGCGCAGAAACCCTTGGTCGAGCGCGTGGTGGGCGGCAAGGGTGGCGGAGGCGCCAGACTGTCCAGCGAGGGCGAGCGAGTGCTGCGCCTGTATCAGAAATTGCAGGCATTGCAGGCGCAGGTGCTGGAAGCGGCGGAAGACGCCAGTGATCTCGACCTGCTCGGGCGGCTGATGCTCAGGACCAGCGCGCGCAATCAGCTGCATGGCACGGTCGCGGCGATTCAGGCGCAGGGGCGCAATGATCTGATCCACCTCGAACTGGCCGAAGGCATTGCTCTGGAGGCACAGATCACCCACGACAGCACCGTGCATCTGGAATTGCAGGTCGGTACCGAAGTGATGGCGCTGATCAAGGCTGGCTGGCTTGAGTTGCTCGGCTCCGATCAGCCGGCCACGCCCGGACACAATGTCCTGCGCGGCACCATCGAAGCCATCCTCGATGCCGAGGACGGTCCCAGCGAGGTGCGCATTTCCCTGCCCAACGGCCAGACACTTTGCGCCTTGGCCGAACCGCTGCACTTGCGCAACCAGCAACTCGCCGTGGGGTCTGCGGTGCAGGTGCAATGCGCGCCGTCCAACGTGCTGATCGGCACGCCGCTCTGATTTGTCTTGCCACAAAAGCGTCATCGACCCGCATTAAGGTGTTGCCCATAACCAAGCAGGGAGCCTGATGTGAGCCTATTAGAAGAAAACCAATCCACTGATCTGGAAAAAATGGTCGGCCTCAGCCGTCGCGGTTTCATCAGCGCCGGTGCCTTGTGCGGCGCGGCGATGTTCCTCGGCGGCAACCTGTTGAGCCGCAGCGTCATGGCCGCCAGCGTCAGCGCCGGCAACAGCCGCCTGCTCGGTTTCGAGAGCATTCCGGCGGCGACCACCGACGCCATCAGCCTGCCCAAGGGCTACAAGTCTTCGGTGCTGATCAGTTGGGGCCAGCCGTTGCACAAGAACGGCCCGGCCTTCGATCCGAGCGGTAACGGCACCGCTGCCGCACAGGAAGTGCAGTTCGGCGACAACAATGACGGCATGAGCCTGTTCGCCTTCCCGGACGACAAGAACCGCGCGCTGATGGCGATCAACAACGAATACACCAACTATCGCTATCTATATCCGCACGGCGGCATGCCGCAGTCGGCTGAAGACGTGCGCAAGGCATTGGCCTGCGAAGGCGTGTCGGTGATCGAAGTGCAGCGCAAGAACGGCCAGTGGCAATTCGTCCAGGGCTCGCGCTACAACCGCCGCATCCACGGTAACTCGCCGCTGCGCATCAGCGGTCCGGCCCGCGGCCACGACTTGATGAAAACCGCCGCCGACAAGCACGGCAAAAAAGTCCTCGGCACCTTCCAGAACTGCGCCAACGGCAAGACACCGTGGGGCACCTACCTGACCTGCGAAGAAAACTTCACCGACTGCTTCGGCAGCAGCAACGCCCAGCAGCAGTTCAATGCCGCGCAAAAGCGCTATGGCGTTGTCGCCAGCAGCAAGGACATCAACTGGCACCCGCACGACCCGCGCTTCGACATGGCCAAGAACCCCAACGAGCTCAACCGTCACGGCTGGGTGGTCGAGATCGATCCGTTCGATCCGCAATCGACTCCGGTCAAACGCACCGCGCTGGGCCGCTTCAAACATGAAAACGCCGCGCTGGCCGAGACCGACGATGGTCGCGCTGTGGTGTACATGGGCGACGACGAGCGTGGCGAGTTCATTTACAAATTCGTCAGCCGCGACCGCATCAACCATCGCAATCAGAAAGCCAACCGCGACATCCTCGATCACGGCACGTTGTATGTGGCCAAATTCGACGCCGGCGACGGCAACCCTGATCACCCGAAAGGCCAGGGCCAGTGGATCGAACTGACCCACGGCAAGAACGGCATCGACGCCAGCAGCGGGTTTGCCGATCAGGCCGAAGTGCTGATTCACGCGCGCCTTGCCGCCAGCGTCGTTGGCGCAACACGCATGGACCGCCCGGAGTGGATCGTCGTCAGTCCCAAGGACGGCCAGGTTTATTGCACCCTGACCAACAACGCCAAGCGCGGTGAAGACGGGCAACCGGTGGGCGGTCCAAACCCGCGCGAGAAGAACGTTTACGGGCAGATTCTGCGCTGGCGTACCGACCGCAACGATCACGCCTCGAAGACGTTTGCCTGGGATCTGTTTGTGGTCGCGGGCAACCCGGGCGTGCATGCCGGGACGCCGAAGGGTGGTTCATCCAACATCACCCCGCAGAACATGTTCAACAGCCCCGACGGTCTGGGTTTCGACAAGGCCGGACGCCTGTGGATTCTCACCGACGGCGACTCGAGCAACGCTGGCGACTTCGCCGGGATGGGCAACAACCAGATGCTCTGCGCCGATCCTGCGACCGGTGAGATTCGCCGTTTCATGGTCGGGCCGGTGGGTTGCGAAGTGACCGGGATCAGCTTCTCGCCGGATCAGAAAACCCTGTTTGTCGGGATTCAGCATCCCGGCGAGAACGGCGGTTCGACCTTCCCCGAGCATCTGCCCAATGGCAAGCCAAGGTCTTCGGTGATGGCGATTACTCGCGAGGATGGTGGGATCGTCGGCGCCTGATAATCCCTCATCGCTGGCAAGCAAGCTCCCACAGGTTTTGCGCAAGATCTGTGGGAGCTGGCTTGCCAGCGATGGCATCAGCAAGGACACCAACCACCTCCCCCGCTGCCATCTGCGCTACCATGCCGAGCCGGACGCAGCAGCCTGCTGCGCGCAGGAGTCAGCATGGCCCACCCGTTTGAAACCCTCACCCCCGATCTCGTCCTGGATGCCGTTGAAAGCATCGGTTTCCTCAGCGACGCGCGCATCCTGGCGCTCAATAGCTACGAAAACCGTGTGTATCAGGTCGGTATCGAAGACTCCGAGCCACTGATTGCCAAGTTCTATCGTCCGCAGCGCTGGACCAACGAGGCCATTCTCGAAGAGCACCAGTTCACCTTCGAACTGGCCGACATCGACATCCCGGTGGTAGCGCCGCTGATCCACAACGGCGAAACCCTGCATGAGCACGCCGGTTTTCGCTTCACCCTGTTCCCGCGCCGGGGCGGGCGCGCGCCGGAGCCGGGCAATCTTGATCAACTGTATCGCCTCGGCCAGTTGCTCGGGCGCATGCATGCGGTGGGCGGCACCAAGCCGTTCGAGCACCGCGAAGCCCTCGCGGTGCAGAACTTCGGCCATGCCTCGCTGAACACCCTGCTCGAAGGCAATTTCATTCCCAAGAGCCTGCTGCCAGCTTACGAGTCGGTTGCCCGCGACCTGCTCAAACGCGTCGAAGATGTCTACGCTGCCACGCCGCACCAGAACATCCGCATGCACGGTGACTGCCACCCCGGCAACATGATGTGCCGCGACGAGATGTTCCACATCGTCGACCTCGACGACTGCCGCATGGGCCCGGCGGTGCAGGACATCTGGATGATGCTTGCCGGCGATCGCCAGGAATGTCTCGGGCAGTTGTCGGAATTGATGGACGGCTACAACGAATTCCATGATTTCGACCCGCGCGAGCTGGCGCTGATCGAACCGTTGCGCGCCTTGCGCCTGATGCACTACAGCGCTTGGCTGGCGCGGCGCTGGGACGACCCGGCATTCCCGCACAGCTTTCCGTGGTTTGGCACGGAGCGGTATTGGGGCGACCAGGTGCTGGCGTTGCGTGAACAGTTGGCGGCATTGAATGAAGAACCGCTGAAACTCTTCTGATTCAAACCTGAACCCTGTGGGAGCGAGCCTGCTCGCGAAGACGTCATTTCAGGCAACATCGATGTTGAATGTCAGACCGCGTTCGCGAGCAGGCTCGCTCCCACAAGATCGCTGTTCACAATTCCAAGAACATTGGTCTACGACATTCGCGGACAAACTTCCTTACAATCCCTCCTTTGTCAGCTGCCTGAGCAAGGATTCTGCATGCAAGCCGCCAACCCGCGTCGCGGGTACATTCTGGGCCTGAGCGCCTACATCATCTGGGGCCTGTTCCCGATCTATTTCAAAGCCATTGCCGAAGTCCCGGCCGTCGAGATCATCATCCACAGGGTACTGTGGTCGGCGCTGTTTGGTGCGTTGCTGCTGATGGTGTGGAAACACCCGGGCTGGCTGCGCGAGTTGCTCGACAATCCCAAGCGCCTGGCGATTCTGGCTCTGAGCGGCACGCTGATCGCGGCCAACTGGCTGACCTACGTGTGGTCGGTGAACAACGGCCGCATGCTCGAGGCAAGTCTGGGTTACTACATCAATCCGCTGGTCAACGTGCTGTTGGGCATGGTGATCCTTGGCGAACGGCTGCGGCGCATGCAGTGGGTGGCGGTCGGGCTGGCTGCCATCGGCGTGGCGCAGCAGGTATGGCAGGTCGGCAGTCTGCCGTGGGTGTCGCTGGCGCTGGCGCTGACCTTCGGTTTCTATGGCCTGATCCGCAAGCAGGCGCCGGTCAAGGCATTGCCGGGACTGGTGGTGGAAACCTGGATGCTGGTGCCGATCGCAATTGCGTGGTTGCTGTTCAATCAGACTGCGACGAGTGTGCAGCCGGCCTTCTGGACCACCTCCGAAGCCTGGTGGCTGGTGGCCGCCGGCCCGGTGACACTGGTGCCGCTGGTGTGTTTCAACGCCGCCACCCGCCACTTGCCCTACACCACCATCGGCTTCCTGCAATACATCGCGCCGACGCTGGTGTTGCTGCAAGCCGTGCTGCTGTTTGGCGAGCATTTGTCGTCCAGCACGCTGGTTGCCTTCATGTTTATCTGGGCCGGTCTGGCGGTCTACAGCGTCGATGCGTGGATAAGTTTGCGCCGGCGCGCCTGATCAAAAAACGCACAAACCTCCGCAGGCCACGGTTCTCGTGGCCTGCATCGTTCCTTCCCAAGCTTATCCACAGCGTGATCCCCGCCGTTTGTGCGCAAGTCACTGAATGTTGACGGTTTTTTGATCAACCTGCGCAAAGCCACGGCCGGCGTGGCGTGGCGGTCTGTCTCTACAGGTTATCCACAGGCAGGTGCACGTTAAACCTGAATAACCCTGTCTGCGCTTAAACCTCTGTGCGTAACACCAGTTCGACCATCAGATCATCGGCCAGGGTTTCCAGGCGCGCCTGCAGAACATCGAGCGACAAGGTCAGTGGCACCGCGAGAATTGCCTCGGCGTGAAACAGCGGCTCGCTACTCATTGGCGCCGGGCGCACTTCAGTTACCAGTCGCTCCAGGTTTACGCCCTGCTCGCTCAAGAGCCGAGTGATATCGCGGACGATACCCGGTCGGTCGTTGCCGACCAGTTCCATAGCGATCGGTTTCCACGTGCAGGACTGCTCCACTCCGCTTTCGGCAATCAGTACCCGAATGCCATGGGCCGACAGCGCTTGCAGGGCATCGACCAGTTCGTCGTAAGCCTCCGCCGGCACACCCACGCGCAGAATCCCGGCGAACTGCCCGGCCATGCGTGACATGCGGCTTTCCAGCCAGTTGCCGCCGTGCTCGGCAATGCATTGGGCGATGCGCTCGACCTGCCCGGGCTTGTCCGGAGCGAAAACGGTGAGTACGAGATGGTCCATGGCGCAGCCCTCTTGTCATGACTTTTGTTATCGAAGGGCAAGTATAGGCAAGCGGAGTGATTCAGCCTGACCCAGTGCTGGCAGATGATGACCTGTGGCGAGGGGATTTGTCCCCGTCCGGCTGCGCAGCAGTCGTGAGTCCTGCCAATTGGGTCTGCCAGCCGGACCGCAGGGGGCGGCTTCGCCACCCAACGGGGATAAATCCCCTCGCCACAAATCGTTACACCCGAATTGCTCCTTAGCAGGCCCACAGTAATTATGTGTACAACTTTCGATATTTAACTGGAACAATCCAATACTTTTTTGAGAACATCCCGTTCCGCGACGTGACCGCAATGCGTCATGAGGTCGCAGAACGACGTAATTAGTCTGATTTTCACAAGCGCAACTCATCATGTAGTATGCCGCAGCGCGCACTACATAACGCTGGATCGATGTCTGCCCAAGGCCCTTCGCAACCCTGAAAGCCCCGTCAGCAAGGCCTCCAAGCCGTTGATTGGTCCTAGCCCAGCCGCCAGCAATGGCATGTACTGGTCCGCAGGTTTGTGGTTTAAATGGCCAGAAGCTTCATTGTTAAATTGACGAGCTGAAAAGCGAAATAGCTGAGCAGAGTGAGGCAAGCAATGACTGAACACGTTCAAGTCGGTGGCCTGCAGGTCGCCAAAGTCCTGTTCGACTTCGTGAACAACGAAGCCATTCCCGGTACCGGCCTCACCGCCGAACAATTCTGGGAAGGTGCCGACAAGGTCATTCACGACCTGGCGCCGAAGAACAAAGCCCTACTCGCCAAACGCGATGACTTCCAGGCGCGCATCGATGCCTGGCATCAGCAGCATGCCGGCCAGGCGCACGATGCCGTGGCCTACAAAGCTTTCCTGCAAGAGATCGGCTATCTGCTGCCAGAAGCGGCTGATTTCCAGGCCACGACGCAAAACGTCGACGATGAAATCGCCCGCACCGCCGGCCCGCAACTGGTCGTGCCGGTGATGAATGCGCGCTTCGCGCTCAACGCCTCGAACGCCCGCTGGGGCTCGCTGTACGACGCCCTCTACGGCACCGACGCGATCAGCGAAGACGGCGGCGCGGAAAAAGGCAAAGGCTACAACAAGGTGCGTGGCGACAAAGTCATCGCTTTCGCCCGTGCTTTCCTCGATGAAGCCGCACCACTGGCCGCCGGCTCCCACGTCGATTCGACCGGCTACAAAATCGCTGACGGCAAACTGGTCGTCACTCTGAAGGGCGGCAGCAACAGCGGCCTGCGCGATGACGCTCAGTTGATCGGCTTCCAGGGCGACGCCAACGCGCCGATCGCGGTGCTGCTCAAGCACAACGGCCTGCACTTCGAAATCCAGATCGACGCCAGCACCCCGGTCGGCCAGACCGACGCCGCCGGCGTCAAAGACATCCTCATGGAAGCGGCGCTGACCACGATCATGGACTGCGAAGACTCCGTGGCCGCCGTTGATGCCGACGACAAAGTGGTGATCTACCGCAACTGGCTCGGCCTGATGAAGGGCGACCTCGCGGAATCCGTGTCCAAGGGCGGCCAGACCTTTACCCGCACCATGAACCCGGATCGCACCTACACCGCGCCCAATGGCGGAGAAGTGACCCTGCACGGTCGTTCGCTGTTGTTCGTGCGCAACGTCGGCCATCTGATGACCAT
This sequence comes from Pseudomonas sp. S3_G06, assembly GCF_054667565.1. Classification (NCBI taxonomy): domain Bacteria; kingdom Pseudomonadati; phylum Pseudomonadota; class Gammaproteobacteria; order Pseudomonadales; family Pseudomonadaceae; genus Pseudomonas; species Pseudomonas sp. S3_G06. The sequence continues at coordinate 5,702,134 of NZ_CP162738.1, read as the reverse complement.
TGATGCGATCCTCGACAGCCAAGGCAACGAAGTGCCGGAAGGCATTCTCGACGGTCTGGTGACTTGCCTGGCAGCAATGCACAACCTCAACGGCAACACCTCGCGGCGCAATACCCGCACCGGTTCGGTGTACATCGTCAAACCGAAAATGCACGGCCCGGAAGAAGCGGCGTTCACCAACGAGCTGTTCGGGCGCATCGAAGACGTCCTGCGCCTGCCGCGCAACACCCTGAAAGTCGGGATCATGGACGAGGAGCGCCGCACCACGGTCAACCTCAAGGCTTGCATCAAGGCGGCCAGCGAGCGTGTGGTGTTCATCAACACCGGTTTCCTCGACCGCACAGGCGACGAAATCCACACCTCCATGGAAGCCGGCCCTGTCGTGCGCAAGGCGGACATGAAGACCGAGAAGTGGATCGGCGCCTACGAGAACTGGAACGTCGATATCGGTCTGAGCACTGGCCTGCAAGGTCGTGCGCAAATCGGTAAAGGCATGTGGGCGATGCCGGACCTCATGGCCGCGATGCTTGAGCAGAAAATCGCTCACCCGCTGGCCGGCGCCAACACTGCCTGGGTGCCATCGCCGACTGCCGCTGCGCTGCACGCGCTGCACTACCACAAGGTTGACGTGTTTGCGCGTCAGGCCGAACTGGCCAAACGTGCGCGCGCCTCGGTGGATGACATCCTGACCATTCCACTGGCAGTGAACCCAAGCTGGACGCCAGAGCAGATCAAGAACGAACTGGACAACAACGCCCAGGGCATTCTCGGTTACGTGGTGCGCTGGATCGACCAGGGTGTCGGTTGCTCGAAAGTGCCGGACATCAACGACGTCGGCCTGATGGAAGACCGTGCGACGCTGCGTATCTCCAGCCAGCACATCGCCAACTGGCTGCGCCACGGTATCGTCAGCCAAGAGCAAGTGATGGAAAGCCTCAAGCGCATGGCGCCGGTGGTTGACCGCCAGAACGCCAACGACCCGCTGTATCGCCCGCTGGCACCGGACTTCGACAGCAACATCGCCTTCCAGGCGGCGGTCGAACTGGTCATCGAAGGCACCAAGCAACCGAACGGCTACACCGAGCCGGTGCTGCACCGTCGTCGTCGCGAGTTCAAGGCCAAGAATGGTCTGTAATTTTCGCTGACGCTGGAAATGAAAAGGCCCTGATCGAGAGATCAGGGCCTTTTTGTTTGTGAGGTGGACTGAATTCTTTGATCGTTCCCACGCTCTGCGTGGGAATGCAGCCCGGGACGCTCCGCGTCCCACAACTGCGGACGCGGAGCGTCCATTGATGCATTCCCACGCAGAGCGTGGGAACGATCATCTGCTGGGCGGCGAAATATGTCTTAGGGTTCTATGCCCAATTCGTGTTTCACCAGCTCAAGCAGCTTCCCCGTATCAATCGGCTTGAGCAGAAAATCCACCACGCTCAAATGCATCGCTTCGATCGCGTCTTTCACGTCGGCATCGCCGGAGACGATGATGATCGGCATCGCTGCCCGTACCGATTCACGCACCTGGCGAATCAGCTCGAGGCCGTCGACATTGCCCATACGCAGGTCGGTAATGACCAGGCCGATCGAAGGCTTTTCATCGAGCATTTTCAGCGCGGTTTCACCGCTGGCTGCGGTCATGCAGCGAATGCCGTCCAGCGCGAGAATCTCCGACAACAACTCGCGGGCGTCCTTGTCGTCGTCGACGATCAGGACACGCTGCGGCGGCAGATCAGGTTCGAGCATCACTGCGCTGAGCGCTTCCCGCTCGGCGTCGCTCAAAATATCGTGGTCGGACATGGCGCTCTCTAAATGTTCAAACAATCCCTGGCAAGTCGTCAGACATCACCGGACAGCGCTTCAATGTGCACTTCGTCGGAATTTTTTCCAAGTGGCTAGCGCAAGCTTTTCCGAGCTTTTGCGTAGGTTATTTCCGAAAATCGGCCAATGGTGGCAAAACCTAGACTTACGTCCAATGGGCACCCTGCCCGCCGGGGTCGACCATGGTCGCAACGATCCGACAACAACAATTCGAAAAAGACTGCGGTAATGGTTATGAGCAAAGCGGACGCCTTCACCCAGGCAGGGAAAACCGCGGTGTTGCAGAACATTCAGGGCACCCTGCAATTCCTCCAGCGCTTCCCGCCCTTCAATCAGATGGAACATGCCCACCTCGCCTATCTGGTGGAGCAATGTCAGCTGCGTTTTTTCGCCCAGGGCGAGAGCATCATCAAACCCGCCGACGGCCCGGTGGAACACTTTCATATCGTCAAACAGGGTCGGGTGGTCGGCGAACGCCAGCACATCACCAAGCCCGGCACCGAGACCACCTTCGAAATCACCACCGGCGAATGCTTTCCGCTGGCCGCGCTGCTCGGTGAACGCGCCACGCGCACCGAACATCTGGCGGGCGAAGACACCTTCTGCCTGCAACTGAACAAACTGGCGTTCATCAAACTGTTCGCCCTCTCCAGCGCCTTCCGCGACTTCGCCTTGCGTGGGGTGAGCAGCCTGCTCGATCAGGTCAACCAGCAAGTCCAGCAAAAAGCCGTGGAGACCCTCGGCACTCAATACTCGCTGAACACCCGTCTCGGTGAACTTGCGATGCGCCATCCGGTGACTTGCAGCGCCGAGACGCCGCTGCGTGAAGCGGTGAAGCTGATGCACGAGCAACAGGTCGGCAGCATCGTCGCGGTGGATGAGCACAAGGCGCCGCTGGGGATTTTCACCCTGCGCGATTTGCGCCATGTGGTCGCCGAAGGTGTCGGTGATTTCAGCGACGCCATCGAACAGCACATGACTCGATCACCGTTTTATCTGTCGCCGGATCACAGCGCATTCGATGCGGCGATCGCCATGACCGAGCGGCACATTGCTCACGTCTGCCTGGTCAAGGATCAACGCCTGTGTGGCGTGGTGTCCGAGCGTGACCTGTTCTCCCTGCAACGGGTCGATCTGGTGCACCTGGCCCGGACCATCCGCAGCGCGCAACGGGTCGAACAACTGGTGACCTTGCGCGGCGAGATCGGCCAACTGGTCGAGCGCATGCTCGCCCACGGCGCGTCGTCGACGCAGATCACTCACATCATCACCCTGCTCAACGATCACACGGTGTGTCGGGTGATCGAACTGACCCTCGCCGAAAAGGGCGACCCGGGCGTGCCGTTCAGCTGGCTGTGTTTCGGCAGCGAGGGTCGGCGCGAGCAGACGCTGCACACCGACCAGGACAACGGCATCCTGTTCGATGCCCGCGATGCCGCGCACGCAGCAGAGATTCGCGGCAAGCTGCTGCCGATTGCCCAGCAGATCAACCAGAGCCTGGCGCAGTGCGGCTTTACCCTGTGCAAGGGCAACATCATGGCCGGCAATCCCGAGCTGTGTCTGTCGCGGGCCGAATGGGCGCGACGCTTCGCCGCGTTCATCCGCGAAGCCACGCCGGAGAACCTGCTGGGTTCGAGCATTTATTTCGACCTGCGCGTGGTCTGGGGCGATGAACAAGGCTGCGAGCAATTGCGCCGGGGCATCCTCGATCAAGTCGCTGACAACCGTTTGTTCCAGCGCATGCTGGCCGAAAATGTCCTGCGCAATCGCCCTCCCGTGGGGCGCTTCCGTGAGTTCGTGCTGGCCCGCAAGAACGGCGAGAAGGCCACGCTGGATCTGAAGATCCAGGGCCTGACGCCGTTCGTCGACGGTGCCCGTCTGCTGGCGCTGGCCAACGGCATTGACGCCAACAACACCCTAGAACGCTTTCGCCAACTGGTCGATAAAGAGGTCATCGAGCCGCTCGACGGCGCGGCGTATGAAGAGGCCTATCACTTCATTCAACAAACGCGGATGCAGCAGCATCAGTTGCAGACCCGGGAGAACCAGCCGTACTCCAACCGCGTCGATCCCGACAGCCTCAATCATCTCGACCGGCGCATCCTGCGCGAATCCCTGCGCCAGGCGCAGCGCCTGCAAAGCAGCCTGACCTTGCGGTATCAGCTATGAGCCTGTTCTCCTGGCTACGCCCGGCCAGCCCCGTGGTGTCGGCGGATTTGCAGCAGCGGCTGGCGAAGCTGCCGGCGCTTGCCGGACTGAGCGAATGCAGCCTGCGCGAGCAGCGCTGGGTGGTGCTGGACCTGGAAACCACCGGCCTGAATATGAGCAAGGATCGGGTCCTGTCGGTCGGCGCGGTGGTGATCGAAGACGGCGCGATCGATTTCAGCCAGCAGTTCGAGCGCACGCTGCAATGTCGCGAGCTGAAGCTCAGCCCCAGCGTACTGATTCATGGCTTGGGGCCGAATGCGATTGCCGCAGGCAGCGACCCGGCGCAAGCGTTGCTGGAGTTGCTGGAGTTCATCGGCGACAGCCCGGTGCTGGCGTTTCATGCGCCGTTCGATCAGCACATGCTCGGGCGCGCAGTGAAAGAACAGCTGGGGCATAAGCTGCAGCATGTGTTTCTGGATGTGGCGGACATCGCGCCGTTGTTATGTCCGCAGGCGCAGATTCGCGAGGCCGGGCTGGATGAGTGGATCGAATGGTTCCGGCTTGAAGTGTTCGAGCGGCATAACGCGAGTGCCGATGCGCTGGCCACGGCGGAGTTGGCATTGATTCTGTTCAGCCGGGCGCGGGCGCAGCAGATTTACAGTCCGTTGCAGTTGCAGCAGCGGTTGAGCCAGTGGAAGCGGCGGCAGCAAACTCACTCTTTCTAGCACTACCCCTGTAGGAGCTGCCGCAGGCTGCGATCTTTTGATTTTATAAACAGCAAGATCAAAAGATCGCAGCCTTCGGCAGCTCCCACAGAGGCATGCAGCCCTATCACCTGACCAGTGGCCAATTGCTAACCATTCCCACCTCTGCCAGAATCGCGAACTATTCTCGTTAGTTAACATTTCCCAATCGGTGATGTCCGGTGTCGTCAGTGCCCAACCCCCACAGTGAGCTCGTCGGTGCGATGTATCGCGACCATCGCGGTTGGCTGCTGGCGTGGTTGCGGCGCAATGTGGCGTGTCCGCAGCGCGCCGAGGACCTGAGCCAGGACACGTTCGTGCGCTTGCTCAACCGCGACGAATTGCTGACGCCGCGCGAACCTCGGGCGTTTCTGGTGGCGATCGCCAAAGGCCTGTTGTTCGACTACTTCCGCCGCGCCGCGCTGGAACAGGCCTACCTCACCGAACTGATGCTGATCCCCGAAGACGAACAACCGTCGGTGGAAGAACAGCAAATGATCCTCGACGACCTCAAGGCCATCGACCGTCTGCTCGGCAAGCTGTCGACCAAGGCGCGCGCGGCCTTCCTGTATAACCGCCTCGACGGCCTCAGCCACGCCGAGATCGCCGGCAAACTCGGCGTCTCGGTGCCGCGCGTGCGGCAGTATCTGGCCCAAGGCCTGCGCCAGTGCTACATCGCCCTGTACGGTGAGCCGACATGACCGCAGCCAGTTCGCGCCCGGTGCCGGCGCATGTGCTGGACGCGGCGATTGCCTGGCAATTGACCCTCGATTCGAGCACCGCACTGGAACGCGAGGAATTCGCCAAGTGGCATGCGGCCCATGAAGAACACGCCCGCGCGTGGCGCCAGTTGGGCATGCTCGATCAGCGCTTCAGTGTCGCCAAAGGCCCGGCCCGCAATGCGTTGCTGCAATCGCGCGAAGGCATTCGACGCCGCGTGCGCAAACTCGGCAGTGGGCTGGCCAGTGTCGTGGTGATCATCGGGCTCGGGCTGTTTGTCAGTGAGCGCTACCTGCCGCTGGACTACTGGCTCGCCGATCAGCGCACCGCCACCGGCGAACAGCGCACCGTGCGCCTGTCCGACGGCACTCTGCTCAACCTCAATACCCACAGCGCGGTCGACGTACGCTTCGATGACGAGCGCCGCTTGATCGTGTTGCAGGAAGGCGAAATTCTCGTCGAGACCGGGCATGGCGACGCGCGGCCGTTTATCGTCGAAACCCGCGAAGGCAGCATGCGTGCGCTGGGCACGCGGTTTCTGGTCAAGCGCGAGCACGACGGCACGCGACTGAGCGTGTTGCAGTCAGCGGTGGCGGCCCATGCCCAGGCCAACCCGCAAGAACAGATTCTGCGCGAAGGCCAGCAGGTGCTGTTGCGCAGTGACGGGTTGGGCTCGATTGCCGCCCTCGCCCCCGGCGCCGATGCCTGGACGCGCGGCATGCTGGTGGTGGACAACGCACGGCTGGGCGATCTGGTGCATGAGCTCGGGCGCTATCGTCGTGGCCATCTGGGCGTGGCGCCGGAAGTGGCCGATCTGCGCATTACCGGCAGCTTTCCGTTGCATGACACCGACAAGGCGCTGAGTGCATTGCTGCCGACCTTGCCGGTGCAGATCGAGCGGCATACGCCGTATTGGGTCACCGTGGCGAAGGCTGATATCAAGCCTGAGTAATGCGTCGGCAGGAAAATCGCCTTCGCGAGCAGGCTCGCTCCCACTTAGGCATGCGATCACCTGTGGGAGCGAGCCTGCTCGCGAAGGCGCCATCAGCCGCACAACCATTTCCTGCCAAAAAGAATTTCCACCCAGCCCTATCACTTTTCCAATCTCGTCCGGCACACAGGCAATTGAGAAATATTTCCATTCAGGAGCCGCCGTATGTCCCGTTCGCCAGACACCTTGTTGCGCCCCAGTCTGCTGGCTTTTGCCATCGCTTTCGGCACGCCGCTGATCAGCAGTCCGTTGCTCGCCGCTGAGCAAGCGTCCAGCGTGCGCGCCTACAACCTGCCGGCGGCGCCGCTGTCGACCACCCTGAACCAGATCGCCAGCCAAGGCGGCCTCGCCCTGTCGCTCAATCCTGCGCTGGCCGCCGGCAAAACCTCGGCGCCGGTCAACGGCCAGTACGACGCCGCCGGTGCCCTGCGCGCGGCTTTGCGCGGCACCGGTCTGCAGCTGGAACAGAGCAGCGCCGGCACTTACACCCTGGTGGCCGTGCCGGAAGGCACGCTGGCCCTGCCGGAAACTTCGGTCATCGGCGTGGAAAACTTCGAAAGCGCGTGGGGCCCGGTCGAAGGCTACACCGCGACCCGCACCGCCGCCGGCACCAAGACCGACACTGCGCTGGTCGAAGCACCGCGTTCGATTTCGGTGGCAACCCGTCAGCAAATGGACGACCGCAGCGTGCACAGCCTCGATGATGCCGTGCGCTACATGCCGGGCATCACCGCCAGCAGCTACGGCAGCGACACCCGCGCCGACTGGCTGCGCGTGCGCGGTTTCGAACCGACCCAGTTCCTCGATGGCCTACCGCTGCCCAAAGGCGTGTACGCCAACCCGAAACAGGAAACCTGGAACCTCGACCGCCTCGCCCTGCTCCGCGGTCCGGCCTCGTCGGTGTACGGCCAGACCCCGCCGGGCGGTTTGCTCGACATGGTCAGCCGCCGCCCGAGCGCTGAAGCCAGCAGCGAAATCCAGTTGCAATACGGCAGCGACAATCACCGCCAGATCAACTTCGCCAGCACCGGCAAGATCGATGACGCCGGGCAGTTTCTCTATGGCCTCAGCGGCGTGGTGCGCGACAGCGGCACCCAGGTCGATCACGTCGACAACAAGCGCTACAACATCGCGCCGAGCCTGACCTGGAACATCGATGACGACACCAAACTCACTCTGCTGAGCCAGTTCACCCGCGACGACACCGGCATCACCAGCCAGTTTCTGCCGATCCAGGGCACGAAGATCAAATCGCCGCTCGGTGATATTTCCCATCACAAGAATCTCGGCGATCCGGATTGGGAATACTACGACCGCACCTACTACGCGCTGGGTTATGCCTTCGAACATCGGTTGAACGATGTCTGGCAGTTCAAACAGAACCTGCGCTACACCAAGTCGGACCTGTCGTTCCAGTCGCTGACCCCTGGTTCCTATCCGTTCACCACCGTGGATGCAGAGGGCAACGTCGGCCGCACCAGCACCAGCGTCGACGAAGACATCAGCCAGTTTGCCGTGGACAACAACTTCCAGGCCGACTTCGCCACGGGTGAGGTTCGCCACACCTTGCTGCTGGGTCTGGATCACCAGCGCAGCAACACCAACTACACCTCGATCTTTGGGGATGGTCTGCAAACCAACGTCATCAACCCGATCTACGGCCAGCCGATCGTACGTCCGGCGCGCTCCACGGCGTTTTACGACTACAACCAGAAGACCTACCAGACCGGTCTCTACGTGCAGGACCAAATGGCTCTCGACCAGTGGCGCCTGACCCTCGGCGGCCGTGAAGACTGGGTGCACACCAGCACCCAATTCATCAACCAGAGCGACGCCACCAACACCCAGCGCGACAAGAAATTCAGCGGCAACGCGGAGCTCAGCTACGTCTTCGACAACGGCTTCGTGCCGTACCTGTCCTACGCCGAATCGTTCCAGCCGACCACGGGCGCCGATGCCACCTCGACCGGCTCGCTCAAGCCAACCGAAGGCAAGCAGTGGGAACTGGGCGTCAAATACCAGCCTCCGGGCAGCAAGACCCTGCTGACCGCCGCCGTGTATGACCTGACCCAGAAGAACGTCGCGGTGAACACCTTCGTCAACAACGTCTCGGTGACCAGCCAGACTGGCGAAGTGAAGGTCAAAGGCCTGGAACTCGAAGCCGTATCGGATGTGACTGACAACCTCAAAGTCATCGCTGCCTACACCCTGGCCAAGTCCGAAGTGCAGAAAGGCGTCGACAAGGGCAACCGCCTGCAACTGATGCCCAACCAACAAGCCTCGCTGTGGACCGACTACACCTGGCACGCCGGCGTGCTCGACGGTTTCGGTATCGGTGCCGGCGTGCGCTACACCGGCAACACCTACGGCGACAAGGCCAACACCTGGCTGGGCAAGGCCGATGCCTATACCGTGTTCGACGCCAGCGTGCATTATGATCTGGGCCGTCTGGACAACAGTCTCAAAGGTGCATCGCTGGCGGTGAACGCGACCAACCTGTTCGACAAGGACTACATTTCCACCTGCGACAGCTTCTATTGCTACTACGGCGACCAGCGCAGTGTCGTCGCCAGCGCCACTTACAAGTGGTAAGCCAGTGAGCTGAAACAGGCCATGTTCCCAGGCCGTCCGTACCGGACGGCTTTGGTGTTTTTGAAGGTCATGCAATGAAAAGTAAAACCATCCGCCGCTGGTCGTTCATCCACACCTGGACCAGCCTGATCTGCACGGTGTTTCTGCTGATGCTGGCGCTGACCGGTCTGCCGCTGATTTTCAGCCACGAGATTGATCACGCGCTGGGCAACGCCCCGGAGCTGCGCGAGATGCCGGCCGACACGCCGCAACTCGACCTGCAGCAACTGGTCGATGCCGCGCAGAAACATCGCCCGGGCGAAGTCATGCAGTACTTCGGTTATGACGACGAAGAGCCGAACGCGGCGTTCGCGATCATGGCCAAGACGGCCGACACCGAGCCGAACTCTTCGCACACCTTCATGCTCGATGCGCGCACTGGCGAAGCGCTGGAAACCCCTTCGGCCAACGGTGGCCTGATGCTGTTCATCCTGCGCCTGCACGTCGACATGTTTGCCGGGCTGCCGGGCAAGCTGCTGCTGGCGTTCATGGGGCTGCTGTTTGTCGTGGCGATCATCTCCGGCACGGTGCTGTACCTGCCATTCATGCGCCGCTTGAAATTCGGCACCGTGCGTCAGGACAAATCCACGCGGCTGCGCTGGCTCGATCTGCACAATTTGATTGGCGTCGTGACCCTGACCTGGTGCCTGGTGGTGGGCGTGACCGGGGTGATCAGCGCCTGCGCCGACCTGCTCATCGCCGCCTGGCGCAACGACGCGTTGACCACGCTGATCGCGCCGTATCGCGATGCGCCGCCGCTGACCCAACTGGCGCCGGCTACGCGGCTGCTCGACATCGCCGAGGAAGTCGCACCGGGGATGAAGCCGGATTTCATCGCCTTCCCCGGCACGCGCTTTTCCAGCGAGCACCATTACGCGGTATTCATGAAGGGCGGCACGCACCTGACTTCGCACCTGCTGACGCCGGTGCTGATCGACGCCACGACACTTCAAGTCACCGCCGTGGCGGAACGGCCTTGGTACATGGACGCCATGGGCATGTCGCAGCCGCTGCATTTTGGTGACTACGGCGGCATGCCGATGAAGATTCTCTGGGCGACCCTGGATGTGCTGACGATCATCGTGCTGGCCAGTGGCGTTTACCTTTGGGTAGTGCGGCGCAAGGCGGCCAAGCCTGTATTGGAAGCGGCGGAGGCCTCGGCATGAAGCCGCGTCAGTCGAGTTTCTGGAAGGTTTTCAGCACACCGATCGTGATCGCCCTGCTCAGTGCGGCGGGGCTGTTTGCGGCGTTGCTGGGGGATGGAATCTGGGATGCCTTGAGCTGGGTCGGGCTTGGCGTGCCGGCATTTCTGGCGATAAGAGGTTTTCTGCCGCGAAGCTGAGAATCCCTTGTGGGAGCGAGCCTGCTCGCGAAAGCGCCCGGACACTCAACATCAAAGTCGACTGTCACGACGCCTTCGCGAGCAGGCTCGCTCCCACATGGGTTCTGCGCCGGACTCGAGCAGGCTATGCTGCCCGATCATTGTCCTGATCGAGACCTTGCCCATGTCCGCCCCCAGCATGACCCTGTACCACAACACCCTGTCGCCCTTCGTCCGCAAGGTCATGGTGCTGCTGCACGAAACCGGTCAGCAGGATCGTGTCGCGCTGCAGGACTGTGTGCTCAGCCCTGTCAGCCCGAACCCGGAGCTGATCGCCGACAACCCGTTGAGCAAAATCCCCGCCCTGCGCCTGGCCGATGGCAATGTCATCCATGACAGCCGCGTCATCCTCGAATACCTCGATCAGCAGCACGTCGGCAATCCGCTGATCCCCCGTGAAGGTGCGGCGCGCTGGCGGCGCCTGACCCTGGCGTCGATGGCTGACGGGATCATGGATGCCTCGGTGATGGTGCGTTATGAAACCGTGCTGCGCCCGGTGGAAAAACACTGGGACGAATGGCTGGACGCTCAGCGCGACAAGATCCGCCGCGCCCTCGCCGTGCTGGAGAGCGAAGCGATTGCCGAGCTGACCAGCCACTTCGATGTCGCGGCGATCAGCGTGGCCTGCGCTTTGGGCTATCTGGATCTGCGCTTCCCGGACATGGACTGGCGTGCAGCCAATCCGCAACTGGCCAACTGGTATTTCGAGGTGAGTCAGCGACCGTCCATGGTGGCGACGATGCCCAAGCCTTAGATCTGGGCTGCCTGTTCCGGCCTCTTCGCGAGCAGGCTCGCTCCCACAGGATGGGTGCCATTCCACAATCCCTTGTGGGAGCGAATGCACCACCTCGGTTCCGGCGGCAGCGCTGCAACAATCAGCGTCAGCAGAACCGCCACTTCCCTGCGCTCAGCCCTCAACCCGCTCATTGCATCGCCTCCACGTCAAACTCCAGCGGCTTGGCGGACTTCAAACCAATCCCGTACCAGTCCAGTTTGCGGGTCAGCACCATGAACACCCCGAGCAGACCGAACAGCATCAGCGAGCCCATCAACAGCGCGTAATCCTCGGCGCTGAGCAAGCCGTACAGCAGGCCATACAGCGCCGCCAGCCCGGCCGAGAAACTCAAGCCGTGCCGCGCGCTGCGCAGGACGTGGCTGACATAGAAGCCGATCAGCAACACGCAGCCACTCGCCGACAACAGATACGCCAGCGCAAAACCGATGTGTTCCGACAGCGACAACAGCAGCAGGTAAAAGAATGCCAGCGCAACACCGACCAGGGCATATTGCACCGGGTGCACCGCCAGGCTCTTGAGCACTTCGAAGAGGAAGAAACCGGCGAAGGTGAGGACGATGAACAGCAGCGCATATTTGATCGCCCGATCGCTCTTCAGGTACTGATCCACCGGATCGATGAAGCTCACGCCGAAGCTGCGCCCGTTGAGTGCATCACAGTCGCCAGCGACGCAGCGCTCCATCGCCTCTTGCAGGTTGGTGGAGAAAAACGAGGTCTGCCAGTCGGCGCTGAAACCCTGATCGTTGATCTCGCGCTTGGCCGGCAGGAAGTTGCCGACGAAGCTGGGGTGCGGCCAATTGGCGGCGAGGCTGACGCTGCTGGTCTTGCCCACCGGCACCACACGCAGCGAGCCGGTGCCTTGCAGACGCAGGTCGAAACCGAAGGTCAGTTGCGTGGCTTTGCTGGCGTCGAGCGCCGGCAGGGTGACGTGCACACCCTCGCCGATCCAGGCCACTTCGCTGCCGGGCACGAAATCCAGTTGCTGGCCGCCGAGCTCGAGTTTCAGCGCGTTTTCGATACCGCGAATATCGCTGATACCGACGGCAAGGAACGGCGGGTCGAATTGGTAATCGGCAAAATTTTCCTTGATGCCCAACTGCGCCGGCAGGGAAAAATGCCCATCGATACGGTTGTCGGCGTGGAACAGCCGCGCCTCGTAGATCCCGCGTTTGCGCAGCTCGGTCTGCACCTGGCCGTCGAGTTCGAAACGCTCCGGCAGAAAGTACAGACGCCCGCGCGCTTCGCTGACTTCTTCGTAGCGCTTGTTGGTTTTCTCGTTGGTTTTCCAGGTGCGCACCACCTTGCGATACGGCACCACCATCACCGGCCCGGTCAGTTGCTGGCTGTAACTGGAGCTGCGCGCGATGTCTTCGAGCACACCGTCGCGCAGTTGCTGACGCTCATCGATGATGCCGTCGATCATCAGCAAGGGGATCAGCAACAGCAGGATCAACAAGGCAATCGCGCCGAGTTTGATGGTCAGATTCTTGTTCATGGGACTCTCCCTGTTTTGGATGGGGGGAGTCTGCTGATGCGCTGTGGTGGCAGTGTGGGGGGAATATGGAGATTGTGTGGAGAATGCATTCCCCTGTGGGAGCGAGCCTGCTCGCGAAGGCCGCGACTGGGTTTCAAGGCAAGCGCAATACCACTTCAACCCCGCCCTCGACATTGCCAATGCGCATCACCCAGTCATGCAACTTGACCACTTCTTCAACGAAGTTCAGCCCCAGCCCGGTGCTCTTGCGTCCGCTGTCCGGGCGCGGCAACGAGTAGAAGCGTTCGGTCAGGCGTGGCAAGGCGTAATCGGGAATCGGCGTGGTCTGGTTGAACAGGCGGAACTCGATCTGCTCGCCAACCCGCTCGGCGCTCAAGCGCAACAGCCCCGACGTCGGGGTGAAATCGAGTGCGTTTTCCAGCAGATTGCCCAACGCCTGGCGCAGCAGAAACGGCTCGCCAATCAACAGCAGATCCTCGCCGATCGCTTGCTCGACGCGCAGTTGTTTGCCCTCGATCCGCGCGGCCTGCGCCTGGAGCAGTTCTGCAACCAACAGCGCCAGCGGCACTGCCACGCGCTCATCCAACCCTTGGCGTTGTTCGACTTGCGCCAGATTAAGCAGGCGCTCGATCAACTGCTGCATCCGCGCGCTTTCGCTGTCGATGTTGCTGACAAAGCGCAAACGCTGGACGGGCGGCATCTCGCTTTGCAACAGCTCCGCTGCGCCCCGGATCGCCGCCAGCGGACTTTTCAATTCATGGGTCAGGGTGTGCACGTAGCGCTCGACGTAGGCCTTGCCTTCGAGCTGCGTGCGCATCTGCTCGACCGCCGTCGCCAGTTGCTCCAGTTCGCCGCCGCGATAGTGCGGCACTTCCACGCGCCGGCCTTCGCTCACCGCTTGGGCATAACCGGTCAAACGGTGCAGCGCGCGGCTCAGCCACCATGAGAGCAAAGCACCGAAGAGCAGGCCGAGGCCGATCAGTCCGGCGCCGTAAAACAGCAAACGCCGCTCGGTGCGATCGACGTAGGGCTGCAGCGAACTGTTGGGCTTGGCCACGGTGACCACGCCGATGATCATGCCGTTGTCGCGGATCGGCGCGCCGACGTGCATCACTGAAGAGCTCGGATCGTCAGGATCACTGCGGCTGGAGCGCGCGCCGTACTCGCCGCGCAGGGTCAGGTAAACATCGTTCCAGCGCGAATAATCCTGGCCGACCGCGACGCCGCTGGAGTCGAGCACGACGATGCCCTTGGCGTCGGTGACGTAGATGCGGTGGTTGACCTGGTTCTTCGGCAAGCCCCAGATGGTCGCTTGCGGCTGCCGCTCGCCATAGGCACGGAGCAGTTGCGGCCAGCGGTTCTCGCTGAGGGTGCCGGCCTTGAAATCGTCGCGCAGGATTTCTGCCATCAGGTTGGCGGTGTCGACCAGCGTTTCTTCGGTGGACTGACGCACGCCGGGGCGGATTTCCTCCATCACCGTGTTGAGGACGAAATAACCGGTGAGGCCGACAAACAGCACGTACACCATAAAGATTCGCAGCCCCAGCGACATCAGCTGTGCCCCGGGCTGTAGCTGTAACCGAGGCCGCGATGGGTCTGGATCGGCTCGGCCTCGGCGCGCACCAGGCGCAACTTGGCGCGCAGGCTTTTGATGTGACTGTCGATGCTGCGCTCGTAACCGGCATCAGCGGCAACGCCCAGCGCATCGAGCAATTGCTCGCGGCTGAACACCCGCTCAGGTTGTTCGAGCAGGCATTGCAACAAGCGGAATTCATGGCGGGTCAGGCTCAGCGGCTGGCCGCGATAGCTGATCTGCACGCGCTCGGCATCGATGCGAAACAGCGTTGAGCCTGCTTCCAGGGTTGCGCGCGGCGCCATGCGCTTGAGGATGGCTTTGACCCGCGCCGCCACTTCACGCGGGCTGAACGGCTTGACCACGTAATCGTCGGCACCGATCTCCAGGCCCACCACGCGGTCGATCTCGGCGTCGCGGGCGCTGAGAAACAGCACCGGCACTTCCGTGAAGCGCCGCAATTGTTTGCAGGTTTCGAAGCCACTGATGTCCGGCAAACCGATATCGAGAATGATCAGGTCGGCCGGGGTTTGCCGCTGATGCTCCAACGCCGCCGCGCCGAGGTTCAGCCACGTGGTGCTGAACCCCTCGCCCTGCAAGGCAAAAATCAGTGTGTCGGCAATCGCCGCTTCGTCTTCGACAATCAGGATGTGCGGCATGGCGTCCGAGCCCGTGGCAGTTAGTGCGCGAACGGTGCCCCAAGCCCGGGGTTACGTCAATCAGACCACTTAGCAGTCAGGCTTGTCGGCGGTGTAACGCCGCGCCGGGTTGACCGCCGCGCCGAACTCGCGCAAGGCCTTGGCGCCGATCAGCAGCGGATAGTTGAAGTGGCTGCGGTCGGTCAGGTTGACCTCGACGGTGCGTTTGACGTTGCCCAGGCACAGTTCCAGATCGACCACCGGGCGCTTGGCGACATCGCTGCTGTCGCGCTCTTCATCGTCCTCGTCGGAACGGCTTTTGATCTTGCTGATGCGCGCGACCTTATGCTCGAAAACCTTGTTGCTGGCATCTTTGGTGGCGAGGCGGAAACGCACCCAGTCTTCGCCGTCGCGGGTGAAGGTCTCGATGTCCTTGGCCGACAGCGAGGCGGTCAGCGCGCCGGTGTCCATCTTGGCCTTGAGCACTTCGCCACCGATTTCCGGCAGCGCGATGTATTCGTAGCGACCGTACAGCGTCGGCTCGGCGGCCATGACCGGCAGCGCAACGAGGGCAAACAGAGCAAGGAGGGATTTCACGTAAGGGGTTTCCTTGGGAGGTTGGGCAACGGGATTTTAGACCGTCGCGCGGTTGATCGTTCCCACGCTCTGCGTGGGAATGCATCCAGTGACGCTCTGCGTCACAGGGGACGCGGAGCGTCCCGGGCGGCGTTTACCACGCAGAGCGTGGGAACGATCAGGTTAACGGGACTGAAGTGAAACATTCGTAAGCACCGATTTGGCCTGCTGCGCGAAGCTGCTTATCATGGCTCGCCCCTGCCACTTCATAGAGTTGCTTATGCGCCGCCTGCTCACCGGCTGTTTCGTCACCCTGCTGCTGTTGCTCAACACCCTGATCCTGATCGGGCCGTTGATGGTGTTTGCCCTGCTCAAACTGGTCGCACCCGGGCGCTGGCGGGATTACGCGTCGGGGGCGGTGATGTGGATTGCCGAGACCTGGGCCGAGATCGACAAGCTGATCTTCCGGCTGTGCATCCCGACGCAGTGGGACATTCGCGGCGGCGACGATCTGCGCCGCGACACGTCCTATCTGGTGGTCAGCAACCATCAATCGTGGGTCGACATTCCGGCACTGATCCAGACCCTCAACCGGCGCACGCCGTTCTTCAAATTCTTCCTGAAGAAAGAGCTGATCTGGGTGCCGTTCCTGGGCTTGGCGTGGTGGGCGCTGGATTACCCGTTCATGAAGCGCTACACCAAAGCCTTTCTGGCAAAGAACCCCGAGCTGGCGGGCAAGGATCTGGAAATCACCAAAGCGGCGTGCGAGCTGTTCAAGCGCCAGCCGGTGACGGTGGTGAATTATCTGGAAGGCACGCGCTACACCCTGGCGAAAAGCACCCAGCAGGAATCACCGTTCAACCACTTGCTCAAACCCAAGGCCGGCGGCGTGGCGTTCGTGCTGGCGGCGATGGGTGAACAACTCGACGCAATGCTGGATGTGACGGTGGTGTATCCGCAGGAAAAAATCCCGGGCTTCTGGGACCTGATCAGCGGCAGCGTGCCGCGAGTGATCATCGACATCAGGACCCGCGAACTCGACCCGGCGCTGTGGCAGGGCGATTACGAGAAAGATCCCGCGTTTCGCCAGCGTGTCCAGAACTGGGTCAACCAACTCTGGACCGAAAAGGATCAGCGCATCGCCGAACTGCGCAACGAGCGCCGCTGACTCAAGTGCCGGTGCCGACACCCCAGATGCTGCCCAGGCTGCTCAACAGCGAACCGCCGACGCCCTGCTGACCGAGGTATTGCAGCAACACCGGGGCAAACTGGCCGATCATGCCGCTGTCCATGCCCAGCGCGCTGAACGCGTTGTTCAGGTCGTTGCTGTCTTTGACATTACCCAGCGCATTCTCAAGGCCAGCGGACTTGCCGGACGAACCGAGCAACGCCCCGAGCGCCGCCAGATTGCCGCTGCCACCGGACAGCTTGTCGATGCCCGGCACTTCCTTGGCCAGTTGCGAGTAGTCGGTGCTGCTCAACTGATTCTTCGCCAGCCCGAGCATCGCACTGGTACCGCCAACGGCCTGCTCCGGCGTGACGTCCAGCGCACTCAGCGCACTCAACAAACCAGCGGTCTCCGAGGTCGGCGCCGCAGCGGCCGCCTTGTCACCACCCTGCATCCCCGCTACCGCACCGGCCACGTCGTTCAAACTGAAACCGGCAAACACAGGCCCGGCGGCCAGAGTCAGGAGCGATGCCAGGGCAAAACCGCGTGAAATCTTCATTCAGACATCCTCTTGGGAAAAGCAGCCGCCGGACAACGGCGACGAAACTGCCGGTTTGACCGGGGATCGGGCGGCATGTTCCTGGCGACGCATCCCATTCTCTACGCACTCACCTAAATGAATTGTTCAATCGTTGAATAGCTACTTCACTATTCGACTTCAAGCTGAAAACCCAACTATTTATTTCGATTAGAACTAACCAACTGTCAGATCTGACAGTTGGCAGTCATAACGATGCAAGTGAATATCTCCACTCCAATTACGTAACGGAGTACGAAATGATGAAGTTGAAAATTGTCACTGGCGCCCTGCTTGGTCTGACCATGATGAGTACTGCCTATGCTGCAACCTGCCCAACGATATCAGTGACTCATGCGCAAGGCGCCGAAGATGTCACCTTCACTTCTGCCCGACTTAAAGATAAAGACACTGCCAATTCGGTTGTCATCTGCCGATACGAAGGTGAGGCAGACCTTGGCGTCTCGGCTGGCTACAGAAACGACACTCCGGTTCAAGCCACCGGTAGCAATTGGAACGGTGATGAGTGTGCAACCAAGGATGGTGACGCCCGCAAATGCGCCTTTAAATAACTGGTCGAACACAGAACGAAAAAGGGCAGCCCGATCGGCTGCCCTTTTTACATGGGTAGAACTTACGCCGCACTGAACAACTTATGCGGATCAATCACAAACTTCTTCGGCACGCCCGCATCGAACTCGCCGTAACCTTCCGGCGCTTGATCGAGGCTGATGACCTGCACGCCAACCACTTCGGCAATGTTGATGCGGTCCCACATGATCGCCTGCATCAGCTGGCGGTTGTACTTCATCACTGGAGTCTGCCCAGTGTGGAAGCTGTGGGATTTGGCCCAACCCAGGCCGAAGCGGATACTCAGGCTGCCCATTTTCGCCGCGGCGTCGACGGCGCCCGGATCTTCGGTGACGTAAAGGCCCGGGATACCGATCTTGCCGGCAACGCGCACCACGCCCATCAGTGAGTTGAGCACCGTGGCCGGGGCTTCGGCCTTGACGCCGTCGTGGCCGTGGCCGCGGGCTTCGAAACCGACGCAGTCCACCGCGCAATCGACTTCCGGCTCGCCCAGCAGCGCGGCGATCTGTTCGTGCAGCGGGGTGTCCTTGGACAGGTCGACGACCTCAAAACCCTGGGCCTTGGCGTGGGCCAGGCGGATGGTGTTGACGTCGCCGACGATCACCACCGCCGCACCGAGCAAGCGTGCGGAAGCGGCAGCGGCGAGGCCGACCGGACCGGCGCCAGCGATGTACACGGAGCTCCCCGGGCCAACGCCGGCAGTGACGGCGCCGTGGTAACCGGTCGGGAGGATGTCGGAGAGGCAGGTCAGGTCGCGGATTTTCTCCATGGCCTTGTCGCGATCCGGCAGTTTCAGCAGGTTGAAGTCGGCGTACGGCACCAACACGTATTCGGCCTGGCCACCGGTCCAGTCGCCCATGTCGACGTAACCGTATGCGCCGCCGGCACGGGCCGGGTTGACGGTCAGGCAGACGCCGGTGTGTTGCTCCTTGCAGGAACGGCAGCGCCCGCAAGCCACGTTGAACGGAACAGAGACCAGATCGCCGATCTTCAGGTTTTCGACGTCGGAGCCCTTTTCGATCACCTCGCCGGTGATTTCGTGACCCAGCACCAGACCGGTCTGCGCCGTGGTCCGGCCGCGCACCATGTGCTGGTCGGAGCCGCAGATGTTGGTGGAAACCACTTTGAGAATGACCCCGTGCTCGATCTTGCGACCGCGCGGGTCCTGCATTTTCGGATAGTCGATTTTCTGTACTTCGACCTTGCCAGCGCCGAGATACACCACACCACGATTGCCAGACATGCTTTCACCTCGCTGTTGTTTTTATGGAACTGCGTTGCCCGGGTTGGGCAGCGCGTTGAGTGCTCGGGTATTGCTTGTTGGTCTTGCGTTGTTTGTTATGGCCCCTTCGCGAGCAGGCTGGCTCCCACATTGGAATGCATACCCCTGTGGGAGCGAGCCTGCTCGCGAAAGCGATCTAGAGAACGACGGTTCTGTTAGCGTTCAAGAACACCCGTCTTTCGATGTGATACCCAACCGCCCGCGCCAGCGTCAGGCCTTCGATATCGCGCCCCTTGGCGATCAGGTCTTCGGGGTAATGACTGTGATCCACCGCCTCGACGCCCTGGGCGATGATCGGCCCTTCATCAAGATCGTTGTTGATGTAGTGCGCCGTCGCGCCCACCAGTTTCACGCCCTTGTTGTAGGCCTGGTGATACGGCTTGGCGCCCTTGAAGCCCGGCAGCAGCGAGTGATGAATGTTGATCGCCTTGCCATCGAGCTTGCGGCACAGCTCCGGCGATAGCACCTGCATGTAGCGGGCGAGGATCACCAGTTCGGCACCGGCCTCTTCGATCACCTGCCAGACCTGACGCTCCTGCGCCGGTTTGTCATTGGGATCGAGAGGGAAATGGTAGTAGGGAATCTGGTGCCAGTCGGCCAACGGCTTGAGATCCGGATGGTTGGACACCACCGCTGCCACGTCCATCGACAACTGGCCGATGCGCTGGCGATAGAGCAAGTCGTTGAGGCAGTGATCGGCCTTGGACACCATGATCACCACTTTCGGCCGATAGTTCGGCGCGGTCAGCTCGAAGAGCATGCCGAACGCTTCTCCGCGCTCGGCCAAACCTGCGCGGAAAGATTGTTCGTCGAAACCATCAGGCTGACGGAATTCCACGCGAATGAAGAAACGCCCGGAGAGGCGGTCATCGAATGAGTGGTGCTCGGTGACATAACAGCCCTGCTCGAACAGAAAACGCGTGACCGCGTCCACCGTGCCGAGGACGCTGGGGCAGTCGGCGGTCAGAATCCATGTGTCTGGGGCGCGGCTCATATTTTTTCCTCTGATCGTTCCTACGCTCTGCGTGGGAATGCCGCCATGGACGCTCTGCGTCCGCTCTTGGGACGCGGAGCGTCCCGGGATGCATTCCCACGCGGAGCGTGGGAACGATCATCTATCTGCTCCCTTTCCCCCTCTCCCCCTCAGGGGGAGAGGGCTGGGGTGAGGGGGTGGCTTTTGATCTTCAGGCCTGGACGCTGAGGCCGTACTCGGCCGAAGCATCCTGCAACCACAACCACCAGTAATCCGAGAAGCTGCGACGGATCAGCAGTTCCCAAGTGTCTTCGGCGGTATGACGAATCATCAGCTGCGACTTGGCGAACACCGTGCCCACCGCTTTGCCGACCGGAAAGTTGTTCGGGTGCACGTCATAGCTGGTGGATTTCATCAGCACCTGACGTACGTTCGGCCCGCTCAGCTCAAGGATTTGCTGGCCGCCACTGACGTTGACGATGGCGATGTGCAGATCGCCCAGCGCTTCACGCAGTTTCTGCTCGGCGGCGAATTCTTCGCCGCTTGGCACGATCAGCAGCCACTCGTCCGGGCCCATCCATTGCAGACTGGTTTCGCCTTTGACGATCACGCTGAGGGCGCCGGGCAATTCAATGCCCAACGCTTTGTGCACACCGGCCGCGAAGGCTGCATCGTGGCCATCGCCACGAATGGTCAGGTGGCCGAGGAGTTTTTTCTCACGCACGATCACGCCGGCGTTCTTGCGGCCCTTGCCGACCAGGCTGGCGAGGTCGGCATGGTGCAGCGACGACTCGGCACGGGCGCCGGTGGTCGGGCGTTGCTGGTAAACATTGGCTGTGGTCATAAAGCACCTTCTGAATTCTGTTGGTTCCTGTGGTAGCTGTGCCGCCGCCTTCGCGAGCAGGCTCGCTCCCACAGGGGAACGCGATCGAATGTGGGAGCGAGCCTGCTCGCGAATAGCCGCCCGCCCACCGCTCACGAGGTTGTCAGATGTTCTGCCGCTCACCCTTCGGATCGAAGAACACCGAAGAAACGATTTCCGCCTCGATCACGCTGCCATCTGCCAGCGGTGCGAACACCCGCTCGCCCATGCGCTTGAGACCGCCCTTGACCACACCCATGGCAAACGAATAACCGAGGGAGTTGTGCGCGTAGCTGGAGGTCACGTGGCCGACCATGGTCATCGGGATCGCCTGCTTGGTGTTGAACACCAGTTGCGCGCCTTCCGGCAGCCATTTGGTCGGATCGATCGGCTTGAGACCCACCAATTGTTTGCGCTGATCTTTCACGCAATCTTCACGGTTCATGCCGCGCTGGCCGATCCACGAGAACGGTTTGGTGCGACCGACACACCAGCCCATGTTCAGGTCGTCCGGGGTCATCGAGCCGTCGGTGTCCTGGCCGACGATGATGAAGCCCTTCTCCGCCCGCAGCACGTGCATGGTTTCGGTGCCGTACGGCGTCAGGTTGTACTGCTTGCCGGCATCGACGATTTTCTCCAGCACGCCCATCGCGTAGTCGGCCTGCACGTTGACTTCGTACGACAGCTCACCGGTGAACGAGATACGGAACACCCGCGCCGGCACATCGCCGACCAGACCTTCTTTCCAGGTCATGAACGGGAACGCTTCGTTGCTCAGATCGATGTCAGTCACGGCGCTGAGCAGCTTGCGGCTGTTCGGCCCGGACAGGGTCATGGTCGCCCAGTGGTCGGTGACCGACGTGAAGTACACCTTCAGGTCCGGCCATTCGGTCTGGTGGTACAGCTCCAGCCACTGCAGTACGCGCGCGGCGCCGCCGGTGGTGGTGGTCATGACGAAATGGTTGTCGGCCAGACACGCGGTCACCCCGTCGTCGAAGACCATGCCGTCTTCCTTGCACATCAGACCGTAGCGAGCCTTGCCCACGTCGAGCTTGGTCCAGGCGTTGGTGTACACGCGGTTGAGGAACTCGCGGGCATCCGGGCCTTGAATGTCGATCTTGCCGAGGGTCGAAGCATCGAGCAGGCCAACGCTGTCGCGCACGGCTTTGCATTCGCGCTTGACCGCCGCGTGCAGGTCTTCACCGTTTTTCGGGAAGTACCATGGACGCTTCCACTGACCGACGTCTTCAAACTCGGCGCCGTTCTTCACATGCCAGGCATGCAGCGCGGTGTAGCGCACCGGTTCGAAAATGTGCCCGCAATGCCGACCGGCCACGGCGCCGAAGGTCACCGGCGTGTAGTTCGGACGGAACATGGTGGTGCCCATCTGCGGGATGGTGACGTTCAGCGAACGGGCGGCAATGGCCAGACCGTTGACGTTGCCGAGCTTGCCCTGATCGGTGCCGAAGCCCAGCGCGGTATAGCGTTTGACGTGCTCGACCGACTCGAAACCTTCGCGGGTCGCCAGTTCGATGCCACCGGCGGTGACATCGTTCTGGAAGTCGACGAATTGCTTCGGTGCACGCGCCGAGCTCTTCTCGTGCGGCACCTGGAACAGCGCCAGGGTCGGCTCTTCGAGACGGCTCAAGGCTTTCGGCAACACGCCTTCAACGGTCTGGAAACCGGCCTCGGCAGCAGCGCGCACGCCACCTTCAAAACCGTCGGCCAGCGAATCGCCCAGCGCGTAGACGCCATTGATGCCACCGACGCACACGCGCTTCTGCGGTGCTTCGCCCGGTACGAAACCAAGAATGTCTTCACGCCACACTGGTTTGCCACCGAGGTGCGAAGCCAGGTGAACCACCGGGCTGTAACCGCCGGAGCTGGCCACCAGGTCGCAGTCGAGCCATTCGCCCGGACTGCTCACGGCGTGGGCCTTTACGTCAATCGCGGCGACGCGTGCAGCGGTCACTCGCTTGCTGCCACGCACTTCAATGACCGCGCTGCCGGTGAGGATGCGAATGCCTTTGGCGCGCGCTTCTTCGACCAATGCACCGCGCGGATTGCTGCGTGCATCAGCGATCGCTACCACTTGCAGACTGGCATCGAGCCAATCCAGAGCGACACGATAGGCGTGATCGTTGTTGGTCGAGAGCACCAGCTTCTTGCCTGGCGCCACGCCATAGCGACGTACGTAAGTCGACACCGCGCCAGCGAGCATGTTGCCCGGCACGTCGTTGTTGCCGTAGACCAGCGGACGCTCGTGGGCGCCGGTCGCCAGCACCACGCGCTTGGCGCGGACACGGTGGATGCGCTGACGCACCTGACCGATCGGCGCGCGGTCACCGAGGTGATCGGTGAGGCGTTCGTGAATAGTCAGGAAGTTGTGGTCGTGGTAACCGTTGACCGTGGCGCGCGGCAACAGCAGCACGTCCGGGGTGTTCTTCAATTCAGCGATGACGCTGGCGACCCATTCCATCGCCGGTTTGCCGTCGAGGCTTTCGCGGGAATCAAGCAGGCTGCCGCCGAACTCTTCCTGCTCATCGGCCAGAATCACGCGGGCACCGCTGCGCGCAGCGGCCAGGGCTGCGGCGAGACCGGCCGGGCCGGCACCGACGATCAGCACGTCGCAGTGCTGGTTCATGTAGTCGTAGGTGTCCGGATCGTTCTCGGTCGGCGAACGGCCGAGGCCGGCAGCCTTGCGGATGTACTTCTCGTAAGTCATCCAGAACGATTGCGGGTACATGAAGGTTTTGTAGTAGAAACCCGGCGGCATCAGCTTGCCGCCGACCTTGCCGAGAATCCCCATCATGTCGTTGTTGACGCTCGGCCAGCCATTGGTGCTGGTAGCGACCAGGCCCTGATACAACGCCTGTTGCGTGGCACGCACGTTGGGAATCTGCGTGGCTTCGGTGGCACCGATCTGCAACACCGCGTTCGGCTCTTCGGAACCGGCGGCGAAGATGCCGCGAGGGCGCGAATACTTGAAGCTGCGGCCGATGATGTCGACGCCGTTGGCGATCAGGGCAGCGGCCAGCGAGTCACCTTCATAGCCTTTGTAGGTCTGGCCGTTGAAGGTGAAGCTCAGCACTTTGTTGCGGTCGATCCGTCCACCGTTGGACAGGCGATTGGTCTGGCTCATACCTTCTCTCCCAGCGCCGTCGTGGCTGTTTTCGCAGTGCCAGCCTTGTCGGTGAATTGCGGCTTCTCGCCGATCTTGTAGCTCTCGAGAATCTCGTAGGTCACGGTATCGCGAGTGACGTTGAAGTACTGGCGGCAACCGGCAACGTGGTCCCACAACTCGTGGTGCAGACCGCGCGGGTTATCGCGAAAGAACATGTAGTCGCCCCACTCTTCATCGGTGCAGGCGTTCGGATCCAGCGGACGCGGGATGTGCGCCTGACCGGATGCGTGGAATTCCTCTTCAGAGCGCAGTTCGCCGCAGTGAGGACAGAAGATATGCAACATGGGGATTTCTCCTGTTAGTGGGCAACCGCAGCAGCGCCGTGTTCATCGATCAACGCACCGTTGTGGAAACGGTCGATGGAGAAAGGTGCAGCCAATGGATGCATTTCACCCTTGGCCAGACTCGCGGCAAACACGTTGCCCGAACCCGGTGTGGCCTTGAAGCCACCGGTGCCCCAACCGCAGTTGAAGAACATGTTCGGTACCGGCGTCTTGGAAATGATCGGGCAAGCGTCCGGGGTGGTGTCGACGATGCCGCCCCACTGGCGGTTCATGCGTACCCGCGAGAGCACCGGGAACATCTCGACGATGGCCTGGATGGTGTGCTCGATCACCGGGTACGAACCACGCTGGCCGTAGCCGTTGTAGCCGTCGATACCGGCGCCGATCACCAGGTCGCCCTTGTCGGACTGGCTGATGTAACCGTGTACGGCGTTGGACATGATCACGCTGTCGATAATCGGCTTGATCGGCTCGGACACCAGCGCCTGCAGCGGGTGGGATTCGATCGGCAGGCGGAAACCGGCAAGCTTGGCCATGTGTCCGGAATTACCGGCCGTCACCACGCCGACGCGCTTGGCGCCGATGAAACCCTTGTTGGTTTCGACGCCGATGCACACGCCATTTTCCTTGCGGAAACCGATCACTTCGGTCTGCTGGATCAAGTCCACGCCCAAGGCATCGGCGGCACGGGCAAAGCCCCACGCCACGGCATCGTGACGGGCGACACCGCCGCGACGCTGCACGGTTGCGCCCATGATCGGGTAGCGGGTGTTTTTCGAGCAGTCCAGGTACGGAATTTCGTCCGCAACCTGCTTGGCGTCGAGCAGTTCGCCGTCGACGCCGTTGAGGCGGTTGGCGCTGACCCGACGCTCCGAATCACGGATGTCCTGCTGGGTGTGGCACAGGTTGTAGACGCCACGCTGGGAGAACATCACGTTGTAGTTGAGATCCTGCGACAGGCCTTCCCACAGTTTCATCGCGTGTTCGTAGAGGTGCGCCGACTCGTCCCACAGGTAGTTGGAACGCACGATGGTGGTGTTGCGCGCGGTATTACCGCCGCCGAGCCAGCCTTTCTCGACCACGGCGACATTGGTGATGCCGTGCTCCTTGGCCAGATAGTAGGCCGTCGCCAGGCCGTGCCCGCCGCCGCCGACGATGACCACGTCGTAGACTTTTTTCGGGGTGGGCGTGCGCCACATGCGCTGCCAGTTTTCGTGGTGGCTGAGCGAGTGTTTGAACAGGCCGAAGCCGGAATAGCGTTGCATAGTCATTACTCCAAAACCGACTCAGCGATAAACCGGGAAGTCTGCGCACAGGGCCGAGACCTGCTGGGCGACATTGGCCTCGACATCGGCGTCGCCGAGGTTGTCGAGGATGTCGCAGATCCAGCCGGCGAGGGTTTCGCACTGGCTGACCTTGAAGCCGCGCGTGGTCACCGCCGGGGTGCCGATGCGCAGGCCCGAGGTCACGAACGGCGACTGCGGATCGTTCGGCACGGCATT
This sequence comes from Pseudomonas sp. S3_G06, assembly GCF_054667565.1. Classification (NCBI taxonomy): domain Bacteria; kingdom Pseudomonadati; phylum Pseudomonadota; class Gammaproteobacteria; order Pseudomonadales; family Pseudomonadaceae; genus Pseudomonas; species Pseudomonas sp. S3_G06. The sequence goes on along the minus strand of NZ_CP162738.1, from coordinate 5,676,204 downwards.
CTTGTTCACCGTGATGTGGGCACGGCCCAGCGCGGCGTCGGCGTCCTTGCCGGTCAGGCCCTGACGGATCAGGCTGACCAGAAACAGATGGTTGTCGGTGCCGCCGGAGACCACATCGTAGCCACGCTTGATGAACACGCTGGCCATCGCCTGGGCGTTGTCGATCACTTGTTGTTGGTAAGCCTTGAAGCCAGGCTCCAGTGCTTCCTTGAAGCACACCGCCTTACCGGCGATGACGTGCATCAGCGGACCGCCCTGGGCACCGGGGAACACGGCGGCGTTGAGCTTCTTCTCGATCTCTTCGTTGGACTTGGCCAGGATCAGCCCGCCACGCGGACCGCGCAGGGTCTTGTGCGTGGTGGTGGTGACCACATCGGCGTACGGCAGCGGGTTCGGGTACAGGCCGGCAGCGACCAGACCGGCGACGTGGGCCATGTCGACGAACAGCAGCGCGCCGACCTTGTCGGCGATCTGACGGAAGCGCGGAAAGTCCAGAGTCTTCGAGTAAGCCGAGAAACCGGCAACGATCATTTTCGGTTTGCACTCGACGGCCAGACGCTCGACTTCGTCGTAGTCGATCAGCCCGGTGTCGGTGTTGATGCCGTACTGCACAGCGTTGTAGAGCTTGCCCGAGGACGACACTTTCGCGCCGTGGGTCAGGTGACCGCCGTGGGCCAGGCTCATGCCGAGAATGGTGTCGCCCGGCTGGATCAACGCCAGGTACACGGCGCTGTTGGCCGAGGAGCCGGAGTGCGGCTGGACGTTGGCATAGTCGGCACCGAACAGTTGCTTGGCGCGTTCGATGGCCAGCGCTTCGACCTTGTCCACATGCTCGCAGCCACCGTAGTAGCGCTTGCCCGGATAGCCTTCGGCGTATTTGTTGGTCAGGCCGCTGCCCTGCGCCTGCATGACGCGCTTGCTGGTGTAGTTCTCCGACGCGATCAGCTCGATGTGATCTTCCTGACGTTGCTCCTCGGCATTCATCGCCGCCAGCAGTGCATCGTCGTAACCCTGGATCTGGTCTTGCTTGCTGAACATCGCGTCTCTCCCAGCGGCATCTGTGCGCCATTCGTCTCGGTAAGGCACTGGCAATGATGGCAGTGCCCTTTGATGCGATGGTATGACCGGCACAGACAGCTCAAATGCCTGCGGACGCCACGCAAAGGTGCGTTTACGACATGGCTGGAAATGACCCGAAGAATGCACTCCCCCTGTAGGAGCTGCCGAAGGCTGCGATCTTTTGACTTTGACTTTGAAGATCAAAGGATCGCAGCCTTCGGCAGCTCCTACAGGGGTCAGGCGATGATTTGGCGGATGGCAAGCAGCAGGAGGAAATGCGCGGGATACAGCGCATATGCCCAGCGCCGCATCGGTGGTGGCCGGACATGTCGCCCATGTCGCAACAAGAACATTCCAAGCATCGGCGCAAACACACACGTCGCCAGCCCAAGCATCGCCACGCTGTTGCCGAAACGCGCCGATTCGAGCAGCACCTGCCATTGGTTCGCCGCCAGACACACCAGCCCCGGCAACAGGCTGAAATACCAGGATCGGCGGAACACCAGCAGCATCGCCAGCGGCAACAATACGCCGAAGAAACCGAACATCAGTCGATCTGAAAAAACCGCCGCAACCACCAGCGCGGCCAATGCGAGCAACCGTGGCATTGACGCTGAGTCCTGCCAGCCACGCGCCACCAACAGGCCCAGCGCCAGCGTCGGCATCACGTTGAAGGTGTCAGGGTCGGGGATATAAAAGCGATAAGGGATTTCGCTGATGGCGCTGAACAGCAACAGCCAGCCCAGATAGCGCCATTCCATTTTGCGCGAACCGTCTCGTGCCAGATTCGCCGCCATCGCCAGGCAAAACCATGGAAACGCCAGACGACCCGGCACATACAACCAATCGACGGAGAAGCCGACATATCGCAGGTGATCGAGCAACATGCTCAGCAACGCCAGCCACTTGAGCAGATCCAGGGCACCGTCGCGTTGGCTCAGGTGCATAATCGACCCATAAACTGGTAATTTTCTGCACCCGACATCACGTGTGCTCCCCGGAAGATCTTCGGTAAAGTGCGCATCCTCATTGACCACGAGCCTTCACAAGAGTCTCGATTACGGAAGCCGGCCATGACCGACAAGAGCCAACAATTCGCCAGCGACAACTATTCCGGTATCTGCCCGGAAGCCTGGGCCGCCATGGAACAGGCCAACCACGGCCACCAGCGCGCTTACGGCGACGATGAATGGACCGCCCGCGCGGCCGATCATTTCCGCAAACTGTTCGAAACCGACTGCGAAGTGTTCTTCGCCTTCAACGGCACCGCCGCCAACTCGCTGGCACTGTCGTCGCTGTGCCAGAGTTACCACAGCGTGATCTGCTCGGAAACCGCCCACGTCGAAACCGACGAATGCGGCGCTCCAGAATTCTTCTCCAACGGCTCGAAGCTGCTGATCGCCGGCACTGAAAACGGCAAGATCACCCCGCAATCGATCCGCGAAGTCGCGCTCAAGCGCCAGGACATCCACTACCCGAAACCGCGCGTGGTGACCCTGACTCAAGCCACTGAAGTCGGCAGCGTTTATACCCCGGAAGAAGTCCGCGCCATCAGCGCAACCTGCAAGGAGCTGGGCCTGCACCTGCACATGGACGGCGCGCGGTTTTCCAACGCCTGCGCATTCCTCGGCTGCTCGCCCGCCGATCTGACCTGGAAAGCCGGCGTCGACGTGCTGTGCTTTGGCGGCACCAAGAACGGCATGGCGGTGGGTGAAGCGATCCTGTTCTTCAACCACAAACTGGCCGAAGACTTCGACTACCGCTGCAAGCAGGCCGGGCAACTGGCGTCGAAGATGCGCTTTCTGTCGGCACCGTGGGTCGGCATTCTGGAAAACGACGCCTGGCTCAAATACGCCCGCCACGCCAACCACTGCGCGCAACTGCTGGCAGAACTGGTCAGCGACATCCCCGGCGTCGAACTGATGTTCCCGGTGCAGGCCAACGGCGTGTTCCTGCAACTGTCCGAGCCGGCCATCGCCGCGCTGACTGCAAAGAACTGGCGCTTCTACACCTTCATCGGCAAGGGCGGCGCACGCTTCATGTGCTCCTGGGACACCGAAGAAGAACGCGTGCGCGAACTGGCGCGGGATATTCGCGAGGTCATGTCGGCCTGATCCCGCCCATGATCATTCCCACGCGCAGCAAAGGAATGTCTCCCGGGACGCTCCGCGTTCCAGCTTCACCCTTGGCGACAGGCTGAAAACCGCTATGACGCGGAGCGTCAGTGGCTGCATTCCCACGCAGAGCATGGGAACGATCTTTATTTCCACATCTGCCCACCCTGATCGTTCCCACGCTCCGCGTGGTAACGCCTCCAGGGACGCTCCGCGTTCCAGCCTCACCATTATCGACACGGTCAAGACCGCTATGACGCAGAGCGTGGGAACGATCTTTATCTCCACATCTGCCCCCCCTGATCGTTCCCACGCTCCGCGTGGGAATGCCTCCAGGGACGCTCCGCGTTCCAGCTTCACCCTTGGCGACAGGCTGAAAACCGCTATGACGCGGAGCGTCAGTGGCTGCATTCCCACGCGGAGCGTGGGAACGATCTTAGGTCGGGAATGACTTTTCCCACTGTAGTTGCAGACGTCTCTTCTAGCACGTTCCCTACTCCGGCCTCACCCTGATCGTTCCCACGCTCCGCGTGGGAACGCATCCCGGGACGCTCCGCGTTCCATCTCATTCGCACCGCAAGATTCAAGGATCGAATCCCATGGGCCGCAACCGCTATACGATTACCGAAAGCGACAAACCGCATTTCCTCACCTGCACCGTAATGGAGTGGTTGCCGTTATTCATTCGCCCGTACATCGTTGAGCACCTGCTCAACTGCTGGCGATATCAACAGGCTCATCATGACTTAAAGCTATACGGCTACGTGATTCTGGAAAACCACCTGCACTTCGTCGCCCAAGCACCCGATCTGAGCAAATGCCTCAGCCAGTTCAAGTCCTTCACCGCGCGACAAATCATCAATGACTTGCAAACAAAAGGCGCCGACAAAGCCTTGCAGCGTCTGCGCTTCAGCAAACGCGCGCATAAGCAGGACCGGGTGTATCAACTGTGGCAAGAAGGCGCGCACGCGGAAATGGTCTACAGCGAATCGGTGATGCGCCAGAAACTTGAATACATCCACAACAACCCGGTGAAACGCGGATATGTGGATTTACCGGAGCATTGGCGTTATTCGAGTGCCAGGGACTACGCGGGAATCGAGGGTATGATCGAGATTCAGCGCTGGTATTGAAATGGGACGCGGAGCGTCCCGGGCGGCATTCCCACGCGGAGCGTGGGAACGATCATAAAAGCCTCAGAACTCAATCCGCACATCCCCCTTCGGCACGCTGCAGCACGACAGGATAAACCCTTCGGCCTCGTCATCCTCGGTAATCCCGCCGTTGTGCTCCATCTCCACTTCGCCGCCCAGTTTCATCACCTTGCATGTCCCGCAAATGCCCATGCCGCAGGCTTTCGGGATCATCAGGCCGAGTTTGGCGGCTGCCGCGTGGACGGTTTCGCCCGGGCCGACGCGGATGCTCTTGCCGGACGCGGTGAATTCAACCTGATGCAGATCCGCGGCGTCGATTTCCGGCGCATCGGCGGCTTGTTCGGCCTGTTCCACCGCGTCGGCGCGGGCCTCGGGTGGCGTGGCGCCGAAGGATTCTTCGTGGTAGCGCGACATGTCGTAGCCGGCCGCTTCCAGCAAGCGTTTGACCGCAGTCATGTACGGCGTCGGGCCGCAGCAGAACACTTCGCGTTCGAGGAAGTCCGGAACCATCAGTTCGAGCATCTTGTGGTTCAGGTAACCGCGATAACCGGCCCATGGCTCACCGAGGCCGTGTTTTTCGCAGATCAGGTGCAGGCTGAAGTTGTCGATCCGCGACGCCATGTGCTCAAGCTCGCGGTGGTAAATGATGTCTTTCGGCGACCGCGCGCTGTGCACGAACGTCATGTCGACGTTAGCGTTGGTGTCGTAGAACCAGCGCGCCATCGACATGCACGGCGTGATGCCGACGCCGCCGCTCAAATACAGAACCTTCGGGCTCGGGAAGTCGATCGCGTTGAACAGCCCGACCGGGCCGTGCACCGCCAGTTCTTGCCCCTCATGCAAAGTGTCGTGCAACCAGTTGGAGACCTTGCCGCCCGGCACGCGTTTGATCGTCACCGAAAAGCTGTACGGCACCGACGGCGAGCTGGAAATGGTGTACGAGCGCATGATCGGCTGGCCTTCGATTTCCAGCTCCAGGGTGACGAACTGCCCCGGCTTGAAGAAGAACAGGATCGGCTGGTCGGCCATAAAGCAGAAAGTGCGCACATCCCAGGTTTCCTGGATGACTTTGACGCAACGGACAATGTGTCGGCCATTGGCCCAGGTCTGGGTGGTGACCGGATTCAGGAAGCTGTTGGACATGCTGTTCTCCACGGCCGACTGTCGGCCTCTTGTCGGCGATTCTGCGTATAGCGCAGACCGCGCGTTTACCTATCCGCGACATTGACATACTTATCGCGACCAGCCCTTGAACACCGGGCCTTGCGCGTCGGGAACAGATTGCGCCATGTCGCGCATGGATAAGGTTCCCCCCAGCGCCGGCCCCACACTCGCCCCAACACAAGACGACTTCTTTACACCTTGCGTAGCAACCGTTTTGCAGCACACCTGATCAGCCACTTTCGCCGGCCACGCAGAGGGCCATGAGGATTACATCGATGGACGTCACCGCAAAAATCAGCCTGGGCGATCCGCTGGAACCCGCACGCAAGGCCACCGCACAAATGCTCCAGGAGCGCGAGCGCACTTTTTCGCTGCCACAGCCGTTCTACAGCGACGAGCGCCTGTTCGATATCGATATGCAGGAGATCTTCCAGAAGGAATGGTTGATCGCCGGCATGACCTGCGAGATCCCGGCCAAGGGCAACTACCTGACCCTGCAGGTCGGCAAGAACCCGATCATCGTCATTCGTGGCGCCGAGGGCGTGGTGCACGCGTTCCACAATGTCTGCCGCCACCGTGGCTCGCGCCTGTGCACCAGTGAAAAAGGCAAAGTCGCCAAACTGGTCTGCCATTACCACCAGTGGACTTACGAACTGGACGGTCGCCTGTTGTTCGCCGGCACCGAGATGGGCGCCGACTTCGACATGAAGCAGTACGGCCTGAAACCGGTGAACGTGAAAACCGCTGGCGGCTACATCTTCATCAGCCTGGCGGAGAACCCGCCGGCCATTGATGACTTCCTGTCGACGCTCAACCATTACATGGAACCGTACGACATGGAGAACACCAAGGTGGCGATCACCACCACCTTGATGGAAAAGGCCAACTGGAAACTGGTGCTGGAAAACAACCGCGAGTGCTACCACTGCAACGCGTCGCACCCGGAACTGTTGAAAACCCTGCTGGAGTGGGACGACGTCACCGACCCGCGCGCCGATCAGGCCTTCAAGGATCACGTCGCCGCCTCCGCCGCTGCCTGGGAAGCGGAAAAGATCCCTTACGCCCACGCCAGTTTCGGCTTGCGCAACCGTATAGTCCGCATGCCGCTGCTCAAGGGCACCGTGTCGATGACCCTCGACGGCAAGCAAGGCTGCGCGAAACTGATGGGCCGCATCAAGAACCCGGACCTGGGCTCGATGCGCATCCTGCACCTGCCGCATTCGTGGAACCACTGCATGGGCGATCACATCATCGTCTTCACCGTGTGGCCGATCAGCGCCCAGGAAACCATGGTCACCACCAAGTGGCTGGTGCACAAGGATGCGGTGGAAGGTGTCGATTACGACGTCGAGCGCATGCGCCAGGTGTGGGACGCGACCAACGATCAGGACCGCCGTCTGGCTGAGGAAAACCAGCGCGGGATCAACTCCACCGCTTACCAGCCGGGGCCTTACTCGAAGACCTATGAATTCGGCGTGGTCAACTTCGTCGATTGGTACAGCGAGCGGATGTTGAACAACCTCGGGGCAGAGCCTGCGCCTTACCTCAAAGGTGTACCGGTCCAGGGCTGATCAAGAACAAAAGATCGCAGCCTGCGGCAGCTCCTACAGGTGGAATGCATTCCCCTGTGGGAGCGAGCCTGCTCGCGAAGGCGTCCTGACCCACGCTACATCTTTCAGCTGATCAATTTCCGACCAATCACCCCCGCCCCCATACCCCTCAAGCCCTCCAGCCTTCCGCAAACAAGTTATCCACATACCCGCCCACAGCAAATGGGGGTAACTGTGGATGAGTCAAAAAATATCTTGCTGATTCGCAAAGAAAAACCGTGACTTATTCTGAATCACAGTTTCTGAAAACGATCGATCGGTTTTTGATCAACGCCATGCAGACCACGGTTTCAAAGGCCTCCAGCGGGTAGCGAACACGTTATCCACAGAAGCGCCAACAGAGATCGGGGACAACTTTCACTCTTCTGTGGAAAACACCTATGACTGGGGAAAACCCGTTCGTCTTAACAGCTCTCGGCGCCCGGGGATCACATTTGATCAATAATTGATCAAACCGATGTAAGCCCTGATCCATATGGCCTACAGCTGAGAGCGAACATCTTATCCACAGAAGCGCCAACAGAGATTGGGGGCAACTTGTCGATTTATACCGAGGGAAAAGCCCGAGAAATCCGTGAGTTACCCTGATCGTTTTTTGATCTTATGGCTGAAAGGCTGGAATGGCGCGGGATGCGAGCAAGGGCGAACACGTTATCCACAGCTTCGCCAACAGGGATTGTGGGTAAACAGTAAAGATTGACTGTGAATGAATACCAATGTGGGAGCGAGCCTGCTCGCGAAAGCGTCGGGTCAGTCGATGCATGTGTCGGCTGACACTCCGCTTTCGCGAGCAGGCTCGCTCCCACAGTGGTTATTCCATGCCTGGAAGAGGGTGACTAGCGGACAACGCCTTCTTCAATCAGCAACTTCAGAATCGCCTCCGCCCCAGCCTGCGCGGTAACGCCCTTGAGCACCTGCCCCCCACCGCCACTGGCCTTGGCCGTCGCGGCCTTCATCCGGTCGGCACCGCTCTTGGCCTTGATCACTTTCAAGCGCTTGGGCCGTGGCTTGGCCGGCTGCAGCGTGGCCGCGGCCAACAATTGGTCCTCCACCACTTCAACGTCATCGGCGGCCAATTCCCCCCGTCTTGCCGGGCCATACGCGCTCTGCCGAGGCTTCGGGGCGGCGTTATCCACGGTCGCCAGAAACGGCAGTTTCACCTTCAAGCGGCGTCGCTGCCCGCGCGGCAACGCTTGCAGGACCAGCGCCGACCCGTCATTGATTGATTCGACCTGCGCCAGGCCCACCACCAGCGGCCAGCCCAGACTTTCCGCCAGCAGGAACGGCAACATTCCTGAACCTTCGCCGGTTTCCGCCTGGCTACCGGTCAGCACCACCTGCGCACCGGCATCGCGCAGGTACGCGGTCAGCGCCGGCAAGGCATCGGCGCCAGCGGGTTGTTCCAGCACATGCAGCTGTTCCAGGCCCATGCCCAGATAGGCACGCAGGGCCGGTTCGGCAACATCACCGGCGTGCAGCACTTGCAGGTTATCCCCAGCCAGTTGCAGGCCCAGTTCCACCGCGCGTGCATCCTGATCGGCGCGCCGTGGCCGACCCGAAGTCGGGTGAGCGCCGATTGAAACCAGACTGATAACGTTCGTGTTCATAGGGTTTCCTTAAGCCGCATCGCGCTTGGCTTCGTTGCGGTAAGCCGCGACCGCTTCGATCAACGCTTGCAGAATCTCTGCGCTTTCGCCGATCACCGAAAGGTCAGCACGCTTGATCATGTCGCAACCCGGATCAAGGTTGATCGCTACAACCTTGTCGCAAGCGCCAATGCCTTGCAGGTGCTGAATCGCGCCAGAGATACCCACAGCCACATAGACCCGCGCAGTGACCCAGGTGCCGGACGCGCCAACCTGGCGATCCCGCGCCATGAAGCCGTCGTCCACCGCAACCCGCGAAGCGCCTTCGGTGGCGCCGAGGGCCGCCGCTGTTTCGTGAAACAGCTGCCAATCCTTGACCCCGTTGCCGCCGGAGAAAATGAATTCCGCTTCGGCCATCGGAATCGCCGCCGGATCTACCGCCACTGCGCCGAGATCTTCGATGCGCGACAAGCTGCGCGCGACGCTTGTGGATAACTCCACTGGCAACGCTTCGTGACGGGTTTCGCTGACCGGTTCTGCGCATTCGGCAGCGGCGAGAATCAACCGCGCCACTGGACGCGCCAGGTCTTGCAATCCGGCCCCGGCGCGGCCGATGCACTCCTGATCCTTGACCTGCCAGACCCGCGTGGCCGGGCGCTCGCCCAGTGCAGCAGCAAAGCGCCGACCGAGTTCGCCGCCACCGCTGCGGCTGTCCGGCAGCAACCAGTGACGCGGGTTGAATTGGTTATCCACAGCGCGCAAACCCTGCACCCGTTGTTCCGGTGCATAACCGCTGAATTCCTCGCCTTCCAGCACCAGCAAGCGATCAACGCCCGCGGTTTCGAAAGCGCTTTCCTTGTGTTCGCCGAACACCACAGCAAGCACCGCACCGTCGCTGCCGGCCAGTTGGTGAGCGAGGCCGAGCAAATCGCGGTCGTGGCTGCTCAGGCGACCGCCGACCATATCCGGCACCACGCTGATGTAGAACGCCGGAGCCGGTACCTGATGCAGCGGCAACTGCACTTCAACAGCAGCGGAACGTTTGACCGCCCCGCCCTGCTGCGCGCCGCTGCGGTCGATCCGTTTGATGCCGTTGGGGCCGATAAAACCCATGCCGTGCAGATTCTTGCGGATGACGCCGTTGGGACCCATCCAGCTGTGTTGCGCCGGTTGCATCGCCGCGTGCAGCGGATGCAGACGGTTACGCGCAATCCATTCGGCGCGCGGGTCGCGGCGGATAATGTCGCTCATCAGTGCACCTCCGCAGGTTCACGTTTGGCCGGGCTGGCAGGCTTGCTTGGCGCGGCGTCCTCGAGCAACGCGTCGGCCACCAGTTCGGCGATGTCCTTGATCAGCGGACGCGGTTCGACCACACCTTCGAGCATCGCCGTGCACTGTGGACAACCCACCGCCACCAGTTCGGCGCCGGTTTCGCGGATGTCTTCCATGCGCATGTCGGGGATGCGTTGCTTGCCCGGAATGTCAGTGATCGGCGCGCCGCCACCACCGCCGCAGCAGCGTGAGCGGAAGCCGGACCGTTGCATCTCTTTGACTTCAATGCCGAGGGCTCGCAGCACTTCACGCGGCGCTTCGTACTCGCCGTTGTAGCGGCCCAGGTAGCACGGATCGTGATAGGTCACGCTGTTGCCTTTGTGCTGACCGAGGTTGAGCGCGCCGGCCTGAATGATCTCGGCCATGTAGGTGCTGTGGTGCTGCACCAGATAGTTGCCGTCGAAGGCGCCGTACTCGTTTTTCAGCACATGGAAACTGTGCGGATCGCAGGTGACAATGCGGTTGAAGCTGTATTTGGCCAACGTCTGGATGTTGCGCTTGGCGAGCTGCTGGAACGTTGCTTCGTCGCCGAGACGGCGGGCCACATCGCCGCTGTCGCGTTCCTCAAGACCGAGTACGGCGAAGTCGATGTTGGCCGCTTTCAGCACTTTGACGAACGCGCGCAGGGTGCGCTGGTTGCGCATGTCGAAGGCGCCGTCGCCGACCCAGAACAGCACGTCGGTGGATTTCTTTTCGCTGAGCAGATTCAGGTTCAGATCCGCCGCCCAGTTCATCCGCCCGCCCGGGGCAAACCCGCCGGGGTTATCGGTGGCGATGAGGTTTTCGAGGACTTCGGCGCCCTTGTTCGGCGTCGCGCCTTTTTCCAGGGTCAGGTGACGGCGCATGTCGACGATCGCATCGACGTGCTCGATCATCATCGGGCATTCCTCGACGCAGGCACGGCAGGTGGTGCAAGACCACAGGGTTTCGGCGTCGACCAGACCGTTGACAATCGGTTGGTGCGGATTGCCGCCATGTTCGCCAATCGGTTTGCCCGGATAAGGACTGCCGGCGAACTTCGCGTCAGTGCCGCCGGCGAGGCCGACGACCATGTCCTGAATCAGTTTTTTCGGGTTCAGCGGCTGGCCGGCGGCGAAGGCCGGGCACGCTGCTTCGCACTTGCCGCACTGCACGCAGGCGTCGAAACCGAGCAACTGGTTCCAGGTGAAATCCTTGGGTTTTTCCACGCCCAGCGGCGCATCGGGATTGTTCAGGTCCAGCGGTTTCAAACCGGTCGAGCGCCCACCACCAAAGCGTTCCGGACGGCGGTGCCAAGCCAGATGCAGGGCACCGGCAAAGGCGTGTTTCATCGGCCCGCCCCAGGTCATGCCGAAGAACAGTTCCGACACACCCCACAGCACGCCAACACCGAGAATGGCGGCGAGCACCCAACCGCCGAAGTTTTCCGGCAGGATTCCCGCCACAGGCAGAGTCACCAGAAAAAACGACGCGGAGAACGCCAGCAGGCTTTTCGGCAGGCGCATCCACGGGCCTTTCGACAGACGTGCAGGCGGATTGACCCGGCGCAGGTACATGAAGATCGCGCCGACGAACATCACCGCCGACATCAGCAGCAAGGCGTAGCCGAGGATGCGGTTATGCAGGCCAAAACCGTGCACAAGAATGGCCAGCACGATCGACGCCACCGCACCGCCCGCCGTGGCGACGTGGGTGTTGGCAATGTATTTGTCCCGCGCCACAACGTGGTGCAGGTCGACCATGTAGCGCTTGGGCATGGCCAGCAGACCGCCGAGCAGATCGACCTTCGCCGCCCGCCCCCGGCGCCACATGTTCATCCGCCGCAACGCGCCGAGGACCGCAAGGCCCAGAGCGGCGAACAACAGGATTGGAAGAAGGGTGTTCAACATCAGAGTCACCTCTGGCGAGCGGCAAGCTGCAAGCTACAAGCGGCAAGAAAGAGCAGCATGGATCGGCTGTGCTTTTACTTGCAGCTTGCAGCTTGTGGCTTGCAGCTGAGCCGTCAAAAATCCTTACAGAGCCGAAGTGCGTCGTAAATGGCGGCATGGGTATTACGCTGCGCCACACAGTCGCCGATGCGGAACAGCAAGTAGCCGTCGCCCGCTTCGCTCAGCGAAGGTTGCGGCTGGATCGCGAACAGCGCTTCGACGTCGATCTGGCCCTTGTTGCGCGAGCCGTCCTTGAGGGCGTAGTAGATTTCCTCGTCCGGGCGCACGCCGTTTTCGACGACCACCTGATCGACCACCCGTTCCTCTTTCGCGCCGGTGTATTCGTTCTCGAGCACTGCGATCAGCTTGTCGCCCTCGCGGTAGACCTTTTCCAGCATCATGTCGCCGGTCATGATCACTTCTTTCGGGTACATGCTGCGGTAGTAGGTCGGGAACGACGTGCCGCCGATGGCCACGCCCGGTTTGATGTCGTCGGTGACGATCTCGACCTGGCTGCCCTTGTCGGCGAGGAAGTCGGCGACCGACATGCCGGTGAACTCGCAAATGGTGTCGTAGACCAGCACGTTCTTGCCCGGCGCAACCTTGCCGTCGAGCACGTCCCAACTGCTGACTACCAGCCCTTCGGCCGCGCCCCAGTGCTCGTTCTGCTCAAGGTACGGATGACCGCCAACCGCCAGCACCACGACATCCGGACGCAGGTCCATGATGGTGTCGGCATCCGCCGCCGTGCCCAGGCGCAGATCGACTTTCAGCCGCGCCAGTTCCAGCTGGAACCAGCGGGTGATGCCGGCGATCTGGTCACGCTGCGGTGCTTTCGATGCGGTGGTGATCTGCCCGCCGATGAAGTCTTTTTTCTCGAACAGCGTGACATCGTGGCCACGCTCGGCAGCCACGCGTGCTGCTTCCATCCCGGCCGGGCCGGCACCGACGATCACCACTTTGCGTTTCGGCCCGGTGGATTTCTCGATGATGTGTGGCACGCCCATGTATTCACGGGAGGTCGCGGCGTTCTGGATGCACAGCACGTCGAGGCCTTGATACTGGCGGTCGATGCAATAGTTGGCGCCGACGCACTGTTTGATCTGGTCGATCTGGCCCATCTTGATCTTGGCGATCAGGTGCGGGTCGGCGATGTGCGCGCGGGTCATGCCGACCATGTCGACGTAACCGCCCTCAAGAATGCGCGTGGCCTGGTTCGGGTCCTTGATATTCTGCGCGTGCAACACCGGCACCTTGACCACTTCCTTGATCCCGGCAGCCAGGTGCAGGAACGGCTCCGGTGGATAACTCATGTTCGGAATAACGTTGGCCAGGGTGTTGTGGGTATCGCAACCCGAGCCGACCACGCCGATGAAATCGAGCATGCCGGTGTCGTCGTAATACTTGGCGATCTGCTTCATGTCCTCGTGGGACAAGCCGTCCGGGTGGAACTCGTCACCGCACAGGCGCATGCCCACGCAGAAGTCGTCACCGACCTCGGCGCGCACAGCTTTCAGGACTTCCAGGCCGAACTTCATCCGCCCTTCGAAGGTGCCGCCCCATTCATCGGTGCGTTTGTTGACGCGCGGGCTCCAGAACTGGTCGATCATGTGCTGGTGCACGGCCGACAGTTCGACGCCATCGAGGCCACCAGCCTTGGCCCGGCGCGCAGCCTGGGCGTAGTTGCCGATCACCCGCCAGATCTCTTCCGGCTCGATGGTTTTGCAAGTGGCGCGGTGCACCGGTTCACGGATGCCCGAGGGCGACATCAAGGTCGGCCAGTTGAAACCGTCCCAGCGCGAGCGACGACCCATGTGGGTAATCTGGATCATGATCTTGGCGCCATGCTTGTGCATGGCGTCGGCCAGATTCTGGAAGTGCGGAATGATCCGGTCGGTGGACAGATTGACCGAACTCCACCATTCCTGCGGGCTGTCGATCGCCACGACGGACGAACCGCCGCAGATGGCCAGGCCGATACCGCCCTTGGCTTTCTCTTCGTAATACTTGACGTAGCGGTCGGTGGTCATGCCACCGTCAGTCGCGTAGACCTCGGCGTGCGCGGTGCTGAGCACGCGGTTGCGGATGGTCAGTTTGCCGATCTGGATCGGCTGGAACATTGCTTCGAAAGCCATGGCACGGTCCTCGGCTTACAACGGCTTGACGATGAACAAGCCGTCATCGTGGCCCTCTTCGGAGCCTCCGTAGACTTGTTCGGCCACAGTACGGATCTTGCTGCCACCGGCTTCGAGAATCTGGTCCATGGCGCCGGCGAACCAGCCGGTGAACATGTAATCAACCTTGCGCCCGACCTTGCCGTAGACATAGACGAATGCCGAGTGCTCGAGCTTGACGCTGGCGGTGCCTTTGTCGAGGTCGATGTCCTGGATCTTGAACAGGCCCCAGCCGCGCTGCGACAGGCGCTTCATGTAGTGCTCGAACACCGCGACGCCCTCCAGGCCGTGGCATTCGGCTTCCTTTTCACACCAGTGCCAGGCGGATTTGTAGCCGGCCTTGTAGAGGATCTCGGCATAGGCTTCAGCGCCGAGCACTTCCTCGATGCCCATGTGGTTGTTGACGAAAAAGTGACGCGGCACATACAGCATTGGCAGGGCGTCGGAGGTCCAGACACCGGTCTCGCTGTCGACTTCGATAGGCAATTGCGGGGCGATCTTGGCCATGGAAACTTAACTCCAGAAAATTTTGTGTGTTGCCCCCGGCGCGGATGGCCGGGGGAAAGGATTCAGAAGTGCGGCGGCTTATTCGCCCCAGACATCTTTCAAGACGTTGACCCAGTTCTCGCCCATGATCTTGCGCACCACGCGCTCGGAATGGCCGCGCTTGAGCAGGGTTTCAGTGAGGTTGGGGAATTCGCCGACGGTGCGGATGCCCAGCGGGTTGATGATCTTGCCGAAGCTGGTCAGGCGGCGGGCGTAGCCCTTGTCGTGGGTCAGGTATTCGAAGAAGTCCTGGCCGTGACCCTGAGTGAAATCGGTGCCGATACCGATGGCGTCTTCGCCAACGATGTTCATGGTGTATTCGATCGCTTCGGCGTAATCGTCGATGGTCGAATCGATGCCCTTGGCGAGGAACGGCGCGAACATGGTCACGCCGACGAAACCGCCGTGGTCGGCAATGAACTTCAGCTCTGCATCGGACTTGTTGCGCGGATGCTCTTTGAGACCCGACGGCAGGCAGTGCGAGTAGCAGACCGGTTTTTTCGATTCGAGAATGACTTCTTCAGATGTCTTGGAACCGACGTGGGACAGGTCGCACATGACGCCGACGCGGTTCATCTCGGCGACAATCTCGCGACCAAAACCCGACAGGCCGCCGTCACGCTCGTAGCAACCGGTGCCGACCAGATTCTGGGTGTTGTAGCACATCTGCACGATGCCAACGCCGAGCTGCTTGAACACCTCGACATAGCCGATCTGGTCTTCGAAAGCGTGAGCATTCTGGAAGCCGAAGAGGATGCCGGTCTTGCCCTGCTCCTTGGCGCGGCGGATGTCGGCGGTGGTGCGCACCGGCATCACCAGGTCGCTGTTTTCGCGGATCAGTTTCTGGCTGGCAGCGATGTTGTTCACGGTCGCCTGAAAGCCTTCCCACACCGACACAGTGCAGTTGGCTGCCGTCAGACCGCCCTTGCGCATGTCTTCGAACAGCTCGCGGTTCCATTTGGCAATGATCAGACCGTCGATAACGATGCTGTCGGCGTGTAATTCGGCTGGGCTCATCAGGCGTCCCCTTATTGGCGATTCATGCGCCGAATCGTCTGCCGGCGCTTTGGGGCCAGCATATGCCTCGGTGCCGGGGCGACCGGGTGCAAAAACGACAGGGGAATTGCCGAAAGCGTCAATCCGCGACAAAGGGTCGTCGGCCGCCCTCCTCGGCTGGCTGTTCAAGCCCGCGCGCTTGCGCCAGAATCTGCCGCAGCCTGCACCTACCAATGGATTAGAGCGACCCCAATGAAATCGATCTTCCTCGCCCTGGCACTGATTGCGACCGGCGTCCACGCCGCCGAAGAATCCGAGAACAACCCGTGCGATGCGGTGGAAAACGACATCCAGACCCTGGAATGCTCCGCCTACAGCCGGAGCACCGCCGAAGACCTGCTCAAAGATAACTACGCCAGCCTCAACGAACGCATGCAGGCCGCCTACGGCAAGAACCCGACGCAACTGGCCGACATCACCGCCAAACTGAAAACCGCCCAGCAGCAGTGGTTGAAGACGCGGGATGCGGATTGCGCGGTGGAAGCGTTCCCGGCAACGGCGGGGAGCAAGGCGTTCACCATTGCGCAGAATGATTGTGTCGCGCGGATGAGTGATGAACGGTCGGAGTTTTTGGAGTCGATCGGGCAGGAATAAACATACAAAGGATAAATCAATGATTCCTCATGAAGTGGTCAGCCATATGGTTGATGGCGCAACACCGATCCGCGCCTGGCGCGAATATCTCAACCTGACTCAGGAAGAAGTGGCCAAGCGCATGGGCATCTCGCAACCGGCGTTTGCCCAGCAGGAAACAGTCGCCAAACCCCGCAAGGCCACCCGCGAGAAAATCGCCGCCGCGTTCGGCATCACAGCCAGTCAGCTTGAGCTGTAGGCTGCCCTCTTTATTCAAAGGAATTCCCATGAACATCTGCGGCATCGAAATCAAAGGCAGCGAAGCGATCATCGCCGTGGCTGCGCTCGACGGTTCGACCTTGAGCCACGTCCCACTCGCCACGAAAAAGATTGCTCTGGACGACGATGACGAGGCGGCGAATGTGCGGCGGTTTGCGGCGCAGGTGGCGTCGTTTGTGCGGGAGAACTCGGTGGACCGGATTGCGATCAAGAAACGCAGCAAGAAGGGTGAGTTTGCCGGTGGGCCGACGACGTTCAAGATCGAGGGCGTGTTTCAGTTGCTTGATGGGTGCGAGGTGATGCTGCTGTCGCCGCAGACGATCAATGCCCAGGCCAAGAAGCACAACTTTGAACTGCCGGGGACGTTGAACAAATATCAGCATGAGGCTTACAAGGCGGCGTGTTCAGCGTTGGTGAAGAAGTAACCAAGAGCAAGATCAAAAGATCGCAGCCTTCGGCAGCTCCTGCTTTGGAATGCATTTCCCTGTAGGAGCTGCCGAAGGCTGCGATCTTTTGACTCTCAGATCTGTGCGGTATGCCGGTCTTCCCGGGGGCAGCGGGCGAAACGCGCGCGGTAACTGCGGGTGAAATACGACGGTGATTCAAAACCGCAGGCAATGCTGACTTCGAGCACGCTCATATCGGTCTGGCGCAGCAATTGCCGGGCCTTCTCAAGCCTTAACCGCAGATAGAAGTTGCTCGGCGTATCGTTCAGGTGCAGCCGGAATAACCTCTCCAGTTGCCGCCGGGTCACCTTGATCGACTCCGCCAGTTGCAGCGTGGTCAGCGGCGGTTCGCTGTGCTGCTCCATCTCGCCGATCACCTGCACCAGTTTCTTGTTGCTGATGCCGTAGCGCGTGGCGACTTCCATGCGCTGGTGATCCTTGCGCGGGCGTATGCGCCCGAGCACAAACTGCTCGCTGACCTGAATCGCCAGTTGCGGGCCGTGGGCCTGGGCGATCAGGTCGAGCATCAGATCAATCGAGGCCGTTCCTCCCGCCGAGGTGATCCGCCGCCGGTCGATCTCAAACAGCTCCTGGGTCACGCTGAGCTGTGGATAAGACTCCTTGAACGCATCGATCGCCTCCCAGTGCAGGGTCAGGCGATGGCCATCGAGCAGGCCCGCTTCGGCGAGGACGAAGCTGCCGGTGTCGATGGCGCCGAGGGTTACGCCGTCCTTGTCCAGCCTGCGCAACCAGTGCTCCAGCGTCGGCGTGATGAACTTCAGCGGTTCGAAGCCGGCCACCACCAGCAAGGTCGCGCCTTTCTTCAGCGGCTCCAGTGCCGCATCGGCGTTGACCGACATGCCGTTGCTCGCCAGTACCGCGCCGCCATCGGCGCTGAGCACATGCCAGCGGTACAACTCGCCGCGAAAGCGGTTGGCCACGCGCAACGGTTCGATCGCGGAAATAAAGCCGATGGCGGAGAACCCCGGCATCAGCAAAAAGTAGAAATCCTGGGACATGGGCGCACTCGGTTGGCGGGTCGCGTGGCTCGTTGATACGCCGATTATCGGCGGCGTTCAAGCGTGCAGGTCGCTACAGTGCAAATGCCAGTCGCCGCAGTGCGCTTTCACGGGCGTATAGCTGCGTAACTTGGCTTCACCGGCGCGCAGATGCCGGGAACCACAATAATCGAACTGCCGAGGAACCCGACATGAAACGACTGATCAGCAGCTGCGTTCTTGCACTCAGCGGTACCGCTTTTTTCAGCACCGGCGTGATGGCGGCCGAACCGGCCTCCTGCAAGAACGTACGCATGGGCGTGGTCAACTGGACTGACGTGATCGCCACCAGTGCCATGACCCAGGTCCTGCTCGACGGCCTCGGCTACAGCACCAAACAGACCAGCGCCTCCCAGCAGATTATCTTTGCCGGGATTCGCGATCAGCGCCTGGACTTGTTCCTCGGCTACTGGAACCCGCTGATGACGCAGACCATCACGCCATTCGTCGAGGCCAATCAGGTCAAAGTGCTCGAAGCACCGAGCCTGAAAGACGCCCGCGCCACCCTCGCCGTGCCGACCTATCTGGCTGACAAGGGCCTGAAAACCTTCGCTGACATCGCCAAATTCGAGAAGGAATTGGGCGGCAAGATCTACGGCATCGAGCCAGGGTCGGGCGCCAACACGCAGATCAAAGCGATGATCGCCAAAAACCAGTTTGGTCTGGGCAAATTCCAACTGGTCGAATCGAGCGAGGCCGGCATGCTCGCCGCCGTCGACCGCGCCGTACGGCGCAAGGAAGCCGTGGTGTTCTTCGGCTGGGCGCCGCACCCGATGAACGTCAACATTCAGATGACCTATCTGACCGGCAGCGAAGACGCCCTCGGTCCGAACGAAGGCATGGCCACGGTGTGGACGGTCACCGCGCCGAAATATGCCGAGCAATGCCCGAACATCGGCCGCCTGCTGGCCAACCTGACTTTCACTGCCGAATCCGAGAGCCGGATGATGCAGCCGCTGCTCGATCACAAGGACGCCTTCGAGTCGGCAAAGCAGTGGCTCAAGGATCACCCCGAAGACAAACAGCGCTGGCTTGAAGGTGTGACGACTTTCGATGGCAAACCGGCTGCTGAAAATCTGCAACTGACCAGCAAATAACCCTTTATTGACCCCCCTCTCCCAGATGGGAGAGGCAACTGAACCACGCTTCGCAGCCCCGCCACGGGCTGCGGACAGACCCATCACGCCTGAAGGAAACGCACCATGAACCACGACGTCATCATCACCTGCGCACTTACCGGTGCTGGCGACACGACCGCCAAAAGTCCACACGTGCCGATCACCCCGAAACAGATTGCCGCTGCCGCGGTGGAAGCGGCCAAGGCTGGCGCCACCGTGGTGCACTGCCATGTGCGCGATCCGCAGACCGGCAAGTTCAGCCGTGACGTGGCGCTGTACCGCGAAGTGATGGAGCGCATCCGCGAGGCGGACGTCGACATCATCGTCAACCTCACCGCCGGGATGGGCGGCGACCTGGAAATCGGCGCGGGCGAGAAGCCGATGGAGTTCGGCCCGAACACCGATCTGGTCGGTCCGCTGACCCGTCTCGCCCATGTTGAAGAACTGCTGCCGGAAATCTGCACCCTCGATTGCGGCACGCTGAACTTCGGCGACGGCGACACCATTTACGTCTCTACCCCGGCGCAACTGCGCGCCGGCGCCAAGCGCATCACCGAACTGGGGGTGAAGGCCGAACTGGAGATTTTCGACACCGGGCATCTGTGGTTCGCCAAGCAGATGATCAAGGAAGGCTTGCTCGACAACCCGCTCTTCCAGCTGTGCCTGGGCATCCCGTGGGGCGCGCCGGCCGACACCACCACGATGAAAGCCATGGTCGACAACCTGCCCGGCGACGCGGTCTGGGCCGGCTTCGGCATCGGCCGCATGCAGATGCCGATGGCGGCGCAAGCGGTGCTGCTGGGCGGCAACGTGCGGGTCGGGCTGGAAGACAACCTGTGGCTGGACAAAGGCGTGCTGGCGACCAATGGCCAATTGGTTGAACGCGCCACGGAAATCCTCAGCCGCCTCGGTGCCCGCGTGCTCACACCGGCAGAAGGTCGCAAAAAAATGGGCCTGATTCAGCGCGGCTGAACCTCACCCTTTCTCCCTGTGAACATAAATTTCGTGGTGAGGGGATTTATCCCCGATGGGTGGCGAAGCCGCCCCAAAACCTGACAACCCGGGGCATCAGATAGACCGATAGCACAGGTTTTACGACTTCTTCGCAGCCGATCGGGGATAAATCCCCTCGCCACGAGAACAGAGTTTCCACAGGGATCACCGAACTCTTCAGGACATCACCATGCGCTTTATCACCGAAATCAAAACCTTCGCCGCTCTGGGCAGTGGTGTCATCGGCAGTGGCTGGGTCGCCCGCGCCCTCGCCCACGGACTTGATGTAGTGGCCTGGGACCCGGCGCCCGGCGCCGAGGCGGCATTGCGCCAACGCGTGGCCAATGCGTGGGGCGCGCTGGAGAAGAACGGCTTGGCGCCGGGCGCTTCGCAGGATCGTCTGCGCTTTGTCGCCACCATCGAGGAATGCGTGCGTGACGCCGATTTCATCCAGGAAAGCGCCCCGGAACGGCTGGAACTGAAGCTCGATCTGCACAGCAAGATCAGCGCCGCCGCCAAGCCCGATGCGCTGATCGGCTCCAGCACTTCAGGC
Organism: Pseudomonas sp. S3_G06; assembly: GCF_054667565.1. NCBI lineage: Bacteria > Pseudomonadati > Pseudomonadota > Gammaproteobacteria > Pseudomonadales > Pseudomonadaceae > Pseudomonas > Pseudomonas sp. S3_G06. The sequence goes on along the minus strand of NZ_CP162738.1, from coordinate 5,655,482 downwards.
CTTTTGCCCAGCGAGTTCTACGAGAGTTCGACACACCCTGAACGCTGCGTGGTCGGGCATCCGTTCAACCCGGTTTATCTGTTGCCGCTGGTCGAAGTCGTCGGCGGCAAGAATACCGCGCCGGAGGCGGTGCAAGCGGCGATGCAAGTCTACGAATCCCTCGGCATGCGCCCGCTGCATGTGCGCAAGGAAGTGCCGGGTTTCATCGCCGATCGCCTGCTCGAAGCGCTGTGGCGCGAGGCGTTGCACCTGGTCAACGACGGTGTGGCGACGACCGGCGAAATCGACGATGCGATTCGCTTTGGCGCCGGTCTGCGCTGGTCGTTCATGGGCACTTTCCTGACTTACACCCTGGCCGGCGGCGATGCCGGCATGCGCCACTTCATGTCGCAGTTCGGCCCGGCGCTGCAGTTGCCGTGGACGTATCTGCCAGCACCGGAGCTGACCGACAAGCTGATCGATGATGTGGTCGATGGCACCACTGATCAGCTCGGCCGGCACAGCATTTCGGGGCTGGAGCGCTATCGTGATGATTGTTTGCTGGCGGTGCTCGAGGCGGTGAAAACCACCAAGGAAAAGCATGGAATGAGTTTCAGCGAGTAATGCGTATGACATGGCACCGCAGCCCTCACCCTAACCCTCTCCCGGAGGGAGAGGGGACCGACCGAGGTGTTTTTGCAAGCTACGCCGACTTGACCACTGCGTCGAACTCTGGACTTGAAAGGCTCGAAAATCGGCTCCCTTTCCCCCTCGCCCCCTTGGGGGAGAGGGCTGGGGTGAGGGGGTTGCTCTTGATCTTCACCCATCAACTGCGGAAACCGAAACCATGCCCCACCTCACCACCTACCAAACCACCATCATCCCCGACTGGGTCGACTACAACGGCCACCTGCGCGACGCCTTTTACTTGCTGATCTTCAGCTACGCCACCGATGCGCTGATGGACCGCCTCGGCATGGACAGCAGCAACCGCGAGGCCAGCGGCCACTCGCTGTTCACCCTCGAACTGCACCTCAATTATCTGCACGAAGTGAAGCTCGACACTGAGGTGGAAGTGCGCACGCAAATCATCGGCCACGACAGCAAGCGCCTGCACCTCTATCACAGCCTGCACAAGGTCGGCGATGAGCAAGCGCTGGCCGGCAATGAACAAATGCTTTTGCACGTCGACCTCGCCGGCCCGCGCTCGGCGCCGTTCAGCCCCGATACGTTGCATCGCCTGCAAGCCATCGTCGCCGATCAGACCGACCTGCCCGCTCCCGCTTACATCGGCCGCGTGATCGCGCTGCCACCCGCTCGGTAAATTCCCACTGTCAAGGAGCCGCCATGAACACCGCCGTTGCTGTTGCCGATTTTCGTACTTATCCGTTGATCAGCGCGCTCGGTGGCGTGCAGGGTTTGGCGGATCGCGTTGTCGTCGAATGGGCTGACGGGCGTGTCAGCCCGTTTCACCACGTATGGCTGCGCGACAATTGCCCGTGTGATCAATGTGTCTACAGCGTCACTCGCGAGCAGGTTTTCGAGAGCGTCGATGCCGCAGAGGATTTGCGACCGCTGGCCACGCGCATCGACAGCGATGGTTGCCTGCGCATCGACTGGCAGGATGGTCACCTGAGCCGCTTCGATCCGGGCTGGTTGCGCGCACATGCCTATGACGATGAATCCCGCGCCGAACGCCTGGCCGGCAAACCGCAGCCCCATTTGTGGCACAGCGATCTGCAGTTGCCGGTGTTCGACTACATCGCGCTGATGAACGACAACGCCGCGCTGCTGCAATGGTTGCTCGCCTTACGCGACATCGGCCTGACCCAAGTGCGCGGCGTGCCCACCGAGCCGGGCTCGCTAAAGCTCATCGCGCAGCGGATTTCCTTCATCCGCGAAAGCAACTTCGGCGTGCTGTTCAATGTGCAATCCAAAGCCGACGCCGACAGCAACGCCTACACCGCCTTCAACCTGCCATTGCACACGGATCTGCCGACTCGCGAGCTGCAATCGGGGCTGCAATTTCTGCATTGTCTGGTGAATGATGCCGAGGGTGGCGAGAGTATTTTCGTCGATGGTTTTGCGATCGCCGAGGCCTTGCGTCAGGAGGAGCCGCAGCTGTTTGAGGCCCTGTGTGAAATCCCCGTGGAATTTCGCAACAAGGACCGGCACAGCGACTATCGCTGCCTGGCGCCGATCATCGCTGTGGATGCGCTGGGCCGGGTGGCAGAGATTCGCATGGCCAACTTTCTGCGGGGGGCGTTCGATACGTCGGTGGCGCAGATGCCTTTGCTGTATCGAGCCTATCGGCGCTTTATTGCGATGACCCGCGAGCCGCGATTTCGGCTGATGCAGCGGCTCAAGCCGGGCGAGTTGTGGTGCTTTGACAACCGCCGCACGCTGCATGCACGCAATGCCTTTGATCCAGCGACCGGGGCGCGGCATTTTCAGGGCTGCTATGTCGACCGGGATGAGTTGTTGTCGCGGGTTCTGGTGTTGCAACGTTGAACCGCGTCATCGTTCTTCGCGAGCAGGCTCGCTCCCACAGGGGTACGCATTGCAAAGTGGGAGCGAGCCTGCTCGCGAAAGCGTCAGCGGGAACAACAAATCTCTGGCTGATTCACAAGCAAAAAAAACTCCGATCAAGCCGTGACAGGATCGGAGTTGAGGAGGGTACTGTTGAGGAGCTGCCAGGCGAGGGTGACCAAACCTTCGTGAAGCGAGCTGGGGCCAGTGTGCCTAGTCGCCCATCCAGTCGGTTAGCCGAAAACGACCTGTTCATAGTCGTCCCGGCCACCGCGACAAAACGCCCTTGCCGCGTCCGGTCGGGGCCACCAGAATCGAGCCAAGACCTCCGTTGCCACAGAAGGATTTGCGTAATGATGTACGCCGATTTGATTGACCAGGAAGATCTGTTGGGCCAGCTCAAGGCCTTGGGTATTCAGGTGCCGAGCGGTACCACCGCCGAGCAGGCCTGCGAGTGTGCGGTGCGTGGCCTGGACAATGTTCGCGCATTCGAACTGCGCAAGATGGTCAAGGACATGTACACCAGCGGCGCCAGCATCCAGCCGGCGGTGCGTCAGGCGATCGACAAGCAATTGTTGCCGGCCCTCTCGGATTACCAGCAGTCCCACAGCGCCTGAGAGAAGATCAAAAGATCGCAGCCTTCGGCAGCTCCTACAGGGGAACGTATTCCAAATGTAGGAGCTGCCGAAGGCTGCGATCTTTTGCTTTACAACCTTACGCTGGCAAACGTCGACTCATTGCGCGCCTGACTGAGCGCCGACATCGGCCCCGAGAGCGGCGACATCACGATGGCCTGCGGCAACGGCAGCATCGCTACCTGCTGGGTGGTGTTGGAGCCCACGCGCTCGTCACGCGGCGGGATGCCGAAGTATTCGCGGTAGCACTTGGAGAAGTGCGGCGTGGAGACGAAACCACACACCGACGCCACTTCGATGATCGACATCGGCGTCTGCTTGAGCAGTTGCCGGGCGCGGATCAGGCGCAACTTCAGGTAATAGCGTGACGGCGAGCAGTGCAGGTATTTCTGGAACAACCGCTCCAGTTGTCGACGCGACACCGCGACATACACCGCCAGCTCATCCAGATCGATCGGCTCTTCCAGATTGGCTTCCATCAGCGCGACGATTTCCTGCAATTTCGGCTGGTTGGTGCCGAGCATGTGCTTGAGCGGCACGCGCTGGTGATCCTGTTCGTTGCGGATGCGCTCGTAGACGAACATTTCCGAGATCGCTGCCGACAGTTCACGACCGTGATCGCGGCTGATCAGGTGCAGCATCATATCCAGCGGCGCGGTGCCGCCGGAACTGGTGAAGCGGTTACGGTCGAGGGTGAACAGGCGTGTGCTCATGGCCACGCGCGGGAAAGCTTCCTGCATCGCCGCCAGACATTCCCAGTGCACGCTGCAATCGAAGCCGTCGAGCAGACCGGCGCAGGCCAGCGCCCAACTGCCGGTGCACACCGCGCCCAGGCGCTTGGACTGGCGCGCCTGGCTTTGCAGCCACGAGACGTGTTCACGGGTCACGGTACGTTGAATGCCGATGCCGCCGCAGACGATCACCGTGTCCAGGGGCGGGGCTTTGTGCATGGAGGCGTCGGGAGTGATCTGCAGACCGTCACTGGCCCAGACCTGGCCGCCATCGACGGTGAGGGTGCTCCAGCGATACAGCTCGCGACCGGACAACTGGTTGGCCATGCGCAGCGGCTCAACGGCGGACGCCAGGGAAATCAGCGTGAAATTGTCCAGCAGTAGAAAGCCGATGGATTGAGGCGCACGGTTCTGGGGTTGGGCCCCGGAGTTGAACGACGTCATCGCGGTATCTCCTCACACAAAGCGGGTGGCGGCCTCAGGCGGAGGCTCTTGTTATTGCCCGCGTCTCACGGAGAAAGCAGGCTTTGTTATGACAGAGCAATTGCCGTGCCTGAAATTGGACGGCCATTCAATAACTCCTGAAAACGACCTCGCGACGCGTCTATACGAGACCTCGGAACACGCCATTTCGAAGTGCCATCAGATGCCGCGAGAGCCATGCCGCGCAGCCCGTGAGCAGATCGGTAGCACTTGTGGGAACTGGCCTGCAGCGGATTTGCACAGAGTGTCACCGCAAGCACGGACGACGGACGGTCAAGTAACGACTGCCAAGTCACCACTGACAGTGACGCTTGTCTGATTGCGACGCGCCAAAAGGTGGCGTGGCTGGATCGGGGTGTTCTTTTGTCGAGCAGTTTTGACTGGTCCGGCACTCCACTCTGCCAGATCAACTGTGGCGAGGGGATTTATCCCCGATCGGCTGCGCAGCAGTCGTAAATCCATTCACCAAAGTGTGTCAGGCAAAACTCGATTGCAGGATTTGGGACTGCTTCGCAGCCCAGCGGGGATAAATCCCCTCGCCACAGGGTTACTCGGTCAACATTCCACGGCGCTGACCGCCAAGCCACCGCGCGACGTTTCTTTATATTTGTCATGCATATCGGCGCCGGTATCGCGCATGGTGCGGATCACCCGGTCCAGCGAGATGAAGTGCTGACCGTCGCCACGCAGGGCCATTTGCGCCGCGTTGATCGCCTTCACCGCCGCAATCGCATTGCGCTCGATGCATGGCACTTGCACCAGCCCACCGACCGGGTCGCAGGTCAAACCCAGGTTGTGCTCCAGGCCGATTTCCGCCGCATTGCACAGTTGCTCAGGCGTGGCGCCAAGAATCTCCGCCAGCCCCGCCGCTGCCATGGCGCAGGCCGAACCGACCTCGCCCTGACAACCGACCTCGGCCCCAGAAATCGAAGCATTCTTCTTGCACAAAATGCCGACTGCCGCCGCGCCGAGGAAATAGTCGACGACGTTGGCGTCGGTGACTGCCTCGCTGAATTTCATGAAGTAGTGCAGCACCGCCGGGATGATCCCCGCCGCGCCGTTGGTCGGCGCGGTAACCATGCGCCCGCCGGCGGCATTCTCTTCATTGACGGCCAGGGCGAACAGGTTGACCCACTCCATCGCGCTCAGGGTCGAGCCGATGACGTTGGGCTTGTTCAGCTCTTGCAGGCTGCGGTGCAACTTCGCCGCACGCCGCCGCACGTTCAGGCCGCCGGGCAGAATGCCTTCGTGCTTGAGGCCTTGCTCGACGCAATCCTGCATCGCCCGCCACAGTTTCATCAGCCCGGCACGGATCTCTTCTTCGCTGCGCCAGACCTTTTCGTTGGCCATCATCAGTTCAGCGACGCGCAGGTTGTGCGTTTTGCACAACTGCAGCAGCTCGACCGCGCTGGAGAAGTCGTAGGGCAATTCGGTGCGATCCAGATCGACCACACCACTGGACGCTTGCGCCTCATCAACGACGAAGCCGCCGCCGACCGAATAGTAGGTGTCCCGGTGCAGCTCACCGAACTCGCCTTCGGCCACCAGCGTCATGGCGTTGGGATGGAATGGCAGGTTTTCATCGATCAGACGCATGTCCCGCGCCCACACAAACGGCACCGACAGGCGACCATCCAATAACAACGTATGGGTTTCACGCAGCGCCTGAATGCGCGGGCCGATCTGCGCCGGGTCGATTGCGTCCGGCCACTCGCCCATCAGGCCCATGATCACCGCGTTGTCGCTGCCGTGACCGATGCCGGTGGCGGAAAGCGATCCGAACAACTGCACCTCGATGCGCCGCACCTGTTCCAGCCGGTGCTTGCCGCGCAGCGACTCGACGAACAATGCGGCGGCGCGCATCGGCCCGACGGTGTGGGAACTGGAAGGGCCGATGCCGATTTTGAACAGGTCGAAAACGCTGATAGCCATTGCTGCGAAGCTCCTGAGAATACCGGTCCGGGCGGCAAAAGCGCCCGCTGGCGGAGCTGCTACGCTCAAGCTGCGATCCGCCGAATGCCGGCATCATCGGGCTTTTGTCGGCGCGCTCGGCGTCTGACACCGACGCAGTCATGTCCAGCAGCGTCGTTACGTTTTCGCCCCGCAAATACGCCGTTTTTATGCCGTTGAGCAGGTCATCGGGGGCGGAAAAAAGCTGTAAGCGACGTCACCGACACTGGAAGCGACCATCCCTGTACTGGATACGACCCTCCCTGTAGGCGTCAGATTTTCACTGGTACATGATCGGGATGACTCGATTGCAAGGCGCTGCGGTAGAGCTGTCGTCAGAACGCCACCAACCGCAACCCATAAGTGCGGTGGTCCACAGTCGGAACACTGCCAAAAAAAACACCAAGGAGTCCATCCATGAAAGGTTCCCCGTCGTTGTTGTTGGCCGCCCTGCTGAGTCTGCCGTTACTGGCGCAAGCCGCAGAACCGGCACAGTGCAGCCTCGTTAACTTCTCCGATGTCGGCTGGACCGACATCACCGCCACCACCGCTACCACTTCCGTTGTTCTCAACGCCCTCGGCTACAAGACCAAAACCACCATGATCTCCGTGCCCGTGACCTACAAGTCGCTGGCCGACGGCAAGAACATGGACGTGTTTCTCGGTAACTGGATGCCGACCATGGAGAACGACATCAAGCCGTATCGCGATGCCGGCACCGTCGACACCGTGCGCACCAACCTCAAGGGTGCCAAATACACCCTCGCCGTGCCGCAAGCCCTGTACGACAAAGGCCTGCATGACTTCGCCGACATTGCCAAATTCAAGAAAGAGCTCGACGGCAAGATCTACGGCATCGAGCCGGGCAACGACGGCAACCGGCTGATCCAGAGCATGATCGACAAGGATGCCTTCGGCCTGAAAACCGCAGGCTTCAAGATCGTCGAATCCTCCGAGGCCGGCATGCTCTCGCAAGTCGACCGGGCGCAGAAGCGCGACACCGCCGTGGTCTTCCTCGGCTGGGCGCCACACCCGATGAACAAGCGCTTCAAGATTCAATACCTGACCGGCGGCGACGACTTCTTCGGCCCCGATTTCGGCGCAGCCACCGTGGCGACCAACACCCGCAAGGGTTACGCCGAAGAATGCAGCAATGTCGGTCAGCTGTTGAAAAACCTGGAGTTCACCGTCGACATGGAAAGTGAACTGATGGGCAACATTCTCGACGACAAGATGAAGCCTGACGCGGCCGCCAAGGCCTGGCTGAAAAAGAATCCACAGGTGCTCGATACCTGGCTCGCTGGCGTGACCACCATTGACGGTAAACCAGGCCTGGAGGCCGTGAAAGCCAAGCTCGCGCCTTGATTTGAGGGGCACCGCTTATGCCGGGCAGGCGTGCCTGCCCGGGCTGTTAATTTCCTTGCATGCGGACGTTCACTACCATGCTGATTGATCAGAAAATACCTTTAGGCCAGTACATCGCGGGCTTCGTCGAATGGTTGACGCAACACGGCGCCAACACCTTCGACGCAATCGCCGTGACACTGGAAACGATGATCCACGGCGTGACGTTTGCGCTGACCTGGTTCAACCCGTTGGTGCTGATTGGCCTGATTGCCATCATTGCCCATCTGATTCAACGCAAGTGGGGCCTGACCGCGTTCGTGGTCGCCTCGTTCCTGCTGATCCTCAACCTCGGTTACTGGCAGGAAACCATGGAAACCCTCGCCCAGGTGCTGTTCGCCACCCTGGTCTGCGTGTTGATCGGCGTGCCGCTGGGCATCGTCGCCGCGCACAAACCGATGTTCTACACCATGATGCGGCCGGTGCTCGATCTGATGCAGACCGTGCCGACCTTCGTTTACCTCATTCCTACCCTGACCCTCTTCGGGCTGGGTGTGGTTCCGGGCCTGATCTCCACGGTGGTGTTCGCCATCGCGGCGCCGATCCGCCTGACCTACCTGGGCATCCGCGATGTCCCGCAAGAACTGATGGACGCCGGCAAGGCCTTCGGCTGCTCGCGTCGCCAATTGCTCTCAAGGATCGAACTGCCGCACGCCATGCCAAGCATCGCGGCCGGCATCACCCAGTGCATCATGCTATCGCTGTCGATGGTGGTGATCGCGGCACTGGTCGGCGCCGACGGACTCGGCAAACCGGTGGTCAACGCACTGAACACTGCTGATATTGCGCTGGGCTTCGAAGCAGGCCTGGCAATCGTACTGCTGGCGATCATGCTCGACCGTATCTGCAAACAACCCGACGCCAAAGTAGGGGGTGACGCATGAGCATAATTCGCTTCGAAGACGTCGACGTAATCTTCTCCAAAGACCCGCGCGAGGCACTCAAGCTGCTCGATCAGGGCATGACCCGCAACGAGATCCTGAAGAAGACCGGTCAGATCGTCGGCGTGGAGAAAGCCACGCTGGACATCAACAAGGGCGAGATCTGCGTGCTGATGGGCCTCTCCGGCTCGGGCAAGTCGAGCCTGCTGCGCTGCATCAACGGCCTCAACACCGTGAGCCGTGGCAAGCTGTTCGTCGAGCATGAAAACCGTCAGATCGACATCGCGTCCTGCACGCCCGCCGAGCTGAAGATGATGCGCACCAAGCGCATTGCCATGGTGTTCCAGAAGTTCGCCCTGATGCCCTGGCTGACAGTGCGCGAGAACATCAGTTTCGGTCTGGAAATGCAGGGTCGACCGGAGAAGGAACGCAAGAAACTGGTCGATGAGAAACTCGAACTGGTCGGCCTGACCCAATGGCGCAACAAGAAGCCGGACGAACTTTCCGGCGGCATGCAACAGCGCGTCGGCCTCGCCCGTGCGTTGGCCATGGACGCCGATATTCTGCTGATGGACGAACCGTTCTCGGCCCTCGACCCGCTGATCCGCCAAGGCCTGCAGGATGAACTGCTGGAGCTGCAACGCAAGCTGAGCAAGACCATCGTGTTTGTCAGCCACGACCTTGATGAAGCCCTCAAACTCGGCAGCCGCATCGCGATCATGAAGGACGGCCGGATCATCCAGTACAGCGTGCCGGAAGAGATCGTCCTCAACCCGGCGGACGACTATGTGCGGACCTTCGTCGCCCACACCAATCCGCTCAACGTGCTCTGCGGCCGCAGCCTGATGCGCACGCTGGACAAGTGCAAACGCATCAACGGTTCGGTGTGCCTCGATCCGGGCGGCGACTCGTGGCTGGACCTGGCCGAAGGCAACACCATCAAAGGCGCACGCCAGAACGGCTCAGTGCTGAACCTGCAGAACTGGGCACCGGGGCAAGCAGTGGAAGGCCTGGAGCGCAAACCGACGCTGGTGGACTCGAACATCGGCATGCGTGACGCGCTGCAGATTCGTTATCAGACCGGCAACAAGCTGGTGCTGCACGATAACAATCATGTGGTGGGGATTCTCGGCGACAGCGAGTTGTATCACGCGCTGTTGGGCAAGAATCTGGGGTAAACCCCGCAGACACAAAAACGCCGCGAGATTATCGCGGCGTGATCGTTCCCACGCTCCGCGTGGGAATGCAGCCCGGGACGCTCCGCGTCCCACAACAGCGGACGCAGAGCGTCCATTGATGCATTCCCACGCGGAGCGTGGGAACGATCATGCAAAAGGGGCTCAATCGAGCCCCTTTTGTTTTAGCTGTTTAGCTATACACCCGGCCAAGAAGCTGCCGATGGCTTTCAAACTGATCCAGCACATCCCGGGTGATCTGCTCCGGGGTGAAGCCCATCAAGTCGTAATCCTGGCTGCCATTGTGCAGATACACCTCAGCGCGGTAATAACGCTGACGCGCTTCATCTGATTGCGCCGATTCGGTCGGGGTCGCCAGATAACCATCCAGGCTCACTTCGTAAACGAAAGGGTTGCCCTCTTCCATCTCGACCCGCACGCCCATGCAACGCTTGGCCTTGCCCAGCAGCGTCTGCACTTCAATGCCCTGATTGCGCAACTGCGCCGCTGCATCTTCCAGCGCCGGGGTGACGTGCTTGTCCATGAAGCGCTGCACCACCGATTGGCTCGGCTGCAGATCCAGTTGCGTCAGGCGCTCGCTGAAACCACGGCGTCCGCGCTCGGCCAGTTGCGCTTGCTCCTGTTCGATCTGCACGTCCTGGCGCATCGCCTTGTGCAGGCCGAACATGAAGCAGATCAGCACCACCGAGAACGGCAGGCCGGCCAGCACCACCATGGTCTGCATGGCTTCGAAGTTGCCGGCGAACAGCAGGCCGATGGTCACCAGCGTGATCACCACCGACCAGAAGATCCGCAGCCAGTGCGGCGCGTCTTCGTCGACGTTGCCGCCCTTGCAGGAAAGATTCGCCATCATCACCGCGCCGGAGTCGGCCGGAGTCAGGAACAGCACGAAGCCGACAAAGATCGACACCCCGATGACGACTTTCGACGCCGGATAATGCTCAAGCAACTGATAGATCGCCATCGACGGCTGTTCCAACGCCGTCTTGCCCAGCTCCACCGCGCCCTGATTCATCACCAGATCCAGCGCCGAGTTGCCGAAGATCGACAGCCACGCCAAGGTGAAGCCCAGCGGAATCAGCAGCACGCCAGCGACCAGTTCACGCACGCTGCGACCACGGGAAATCCGCGCAATGAACATGCCTACGAATGGCGCCCAGGAAATCCACCACGCCCAGTAGAACAGCGTCCACAGGCCCAACCAGCGGTCGGACTTGGCGCTGTCGCCTTCATAGACGTACAGGTCGAAGGTCTTCAGCACCACGCCGTTGAGGTAGTCACCGATGTTCTGCACGAAACCGTTGAGCAGGTGCAAAGTCGGGCCGAACAGCAGGACGAAAATCAGCAGGCCGCTGAACAGCACGATGTTCAGGTTGGACAGACGACGAATGCCGTTTTCCACACCCGACACGGCAGCGATGGTCGCCACGGTGCTCATGACGATGATGACGATCAGCAGGTTGGTGTTGCTGTGCTCCATGCCGAACAGGTTTTCCAGCCCGGACGACACTTGCAGCGAGCCAATCCCCAGGTTGGTCACCAGACCCAGCAGCGTTACGAACATGCCGAAGCCGTCCACCGCGTGCCCGGCCGCACCTTTGACCCAGCGCTCGCCGACCAGCGGATACAGCGCCGAACGCAGCGCCAGCGGCTGGTTATGCCGATAGGCAAAATACGCCACCGCCAGACCGACCAAAGCGTAAATCGCCCAGCCGTGCAGGCCCCAGTGCAGGAAAGTCAGTTGCACCGCCTGCCGCGCGGCCATATTCGTGGCCGAGGTGCCTTCCGGCGGATTGAAATAGTGATCCAGTGGCTCGGACGCGCCGAAGTACAGCAGCGAAATGCCGATGCCCGACGAGAACAGCATCCCCGCCCAGGCGCCGTAACTGAAGTCCGGGGTGTCGTCCTTGCTACCCAATTTGAGTTTGCCGTACGAGGAAAACGCCAGACCGACCACGAACACCAGGTAAGCGGCGATCACCACCATGTAGTACCAGCCGAAGCTGCGCGACAACCAGGCCTGGGCCATCCCTAACATTCTGCCGGCCTCTTGCGGGGCGATGATCAGAATGGCGGTCAACAACAGAATCAGCGCGGTCGAGGTGTAGAACACCCAACCGTTGACCGTCACCTTCTCGGGCGGGGTCTTTATTAGCGAGGCAGAACTCATGGCACAAATGCTCCAGGCAGTGCGAGAGAAGAACACAAGGCATCACGGAACCCGACCAATCGGTTAGTTGGCAGCCGACCGGCGGGTGATATAAAGACACTCCGAAAAAAGCCCGAACCTGCCGAAATGGCGTTGCGTATTCGCTTTCGTGGCCAGAGGCGACGGACGTTCATCCGAAACCTGGCCCCGAGCGTCTTGCCCTTTCAACACGTCCATCGAATCGCGAACCGCGCCATGCCCCGCGCAGGTTTCGAGCCGTTTCAGGTGTCGGTTTTTATCGTCATTACGCGTAGGAATTTTCTGTAGGCAGCGACGAATTGTCGCAGATCTTATTCTTTGTTGATTGAACGTTCAATCAAAACAAAATAGACTGGCCCTCAATCCGATCGGCGTCATTCGCCCCTCGGAAGGCCTAAGGAGATGTGCAAGATGCCCAAGGTCGGTATGCAACCCATCCGCCGCCAACAACTGATCGAAGCCACTTTGCAAGCGGTCGATCAGGTCGGAATGGGGGACGCCAGCATTGCGCTGATCGCCCGTTTGGCCGGTGTCTCGAATGGCATCATCAGTCATTACTTTCAGGACAAGAACGGCCTGATCGCCGCCACGATGCGGTACCTGATGACCGCCCTCAGCGAGAGCGTCACCGCGCGCCGTCAGGCGCTGGCAGATGACAGCCCACGGGCGCATCTGCAGGTGATCATCGAAGGCAACTTCGACGCCAGCCAGGTCAATGGCCCGGCAATGAAAACCTGGCTGGCCTTCTGGGCTACCAGCATGCACCAGCCGTCTTTGCACAGGTTGCAGCGGATCAACGATCACCGCCTGTATTCCAACCTGTGCTGCCAGTTCCGCCGTGTGCTGCCGCTCGAAGATGCGCGCAGCGCCGCCCGGGGTCTGGCAGCGTTGATTGACGGCTTGTGGTTGCGCGGCGCGCTGTCGGGAGACGCTTTCGACACGGCGCAGGCGCAACAGATCGCTTACGAATACATGGATTTCCAATTGGCCAAGAAGGTGAGCTAGAGCACACAGAAAATGCTCGGCCCCTGAACTCCACCGCAGCGTGATCGCGGTGGTCAACGCCAACCACCAATGCACTTGCGAGGACACTATGGCCCGTTTCGAACTGCAAAAACTCTACATCGATGGCGCGTACACCGACGCCGGCAGCGACGCCACCTTCGAAGCCATCAACCCGGCGAACGGTGAAGTCCTCGCACTGGTGCAACGTGCGACCAAAGACGACGTCGAGCGCGCTGTGGTCAGCGCCGAAAAGGGCCAGAAAATCTGGGCCGCGATGACCGCCATGGAGCGTTCGCGCATCCTGCGCCGCGCCGTTGACATCCTGCGCGAGCGCAACGATGAGCTGGCTGCGCTGGAAACCCTGGACACCGGCAAATCCTTCTCCGAAACCAAGTACGTCGACATCGTCACCGGCGCCGACGTGCTGGAATACTACGCAGGCCTGGTGCCCGCCATCGAAGGCGAGCAGATTCCGCTGCGTGACACCTCTTTCGTTTACACCCGTCGCGAGCCGCTGGGCGTGGTCGCCGGTATCGGCGCGTGGAACTACCCGATCCAGATCGCGCTGTGGAAATCCGCTCCAGCCCTGGCGGCCGGTAACGCGATGATCTTCAAGCCAAGCGAAGTTACCTCGCTGACCACCCTGAAACTGGCTGAGATCTACACCGAGGCCGGCGTACCGAACGGCGTGTTCAACGTCCTGACCGGCAGCGGCCGCGAAGTCGGCACCTGGCTGACCGAGCACCCGCGCATCGAGAAAATCTCCTTCACTGGCGGCACCGACACCGGCAAGAAAGTCATGGCCAGCGCTTCGGCTTCGTCGCTCAAAGACGTGACCATGGAACTGGGCGGCAAGTCGCCGCTGATCATCTGCGACGACGCCGATCTCGATCGCGCCGCCGACACGGCGATGATGGCCAACTTCTACAGCTCCGGTCAGGTCTGCACCAACGGCACTCGCGTGTTCGTACCGGCGCACCTGAAAGCCGCTTTTGAAGCCAAGATCGTTGAGCGCGTTGCCCGCATCCGCGTTGGCAACCCGGAAGACGAAAACACCAACTTCGGCCCGCTGGTCAGCTTCCCGCACATGGAAAGCGTGTTGGGTTACATCGCCAAGGGTAAAGAAGAAGGCGCACGCGTGCTGTGCGGCGGCGGTCGTCTGACCGACGGCGAATTCGCCAAAGGTGCGTTCGTTGCGCCAACCGTATTCACCGACTGCACCGACGACATGACCATCGTGCGCGAAGAAATCTTCGGCCCGGTGATGGCGATCCTCTCCTACGAAACCGAAGAAGAAGTGATCCGCCGCGCCAACGACACCGACTTCGGCCTGGCCGCCGGTATCGTTACCAAAGACCTGAACCGCGCGCACCGCGTGATCCATCAACTGGAAGCCGGTATCTGCTGGATCAACGCCTGGGGCGAGTCCGACGCAAAAATGCCGGTCGGCGGCTACAAGCAGTCGGGCGTGGGCCGTGAGAACGGGATCAGCTCGCTGAACAACTTCACCCGCATCAAATCGGTACAGGTCGAGCTGGGCGATTACGTCTCGGTGTTCTGATCAGCTAGCTGATCAGCTGCAAGCGGCAAGTTTCAAGCTGCAAGTAAAAGCAGTTTGGGGTTGCCGCCCTCCCCGATTTCGAAGCCACAGCTCGCTGCTTTTTCTTGCAGCTTGAAGCTAGTGGCTTGTAGCTCCCGCAGGAGAATTTATGACTCAAGAATACGACTACATCATCATAGGCGCCGGCTCTGCAGGTAACACACTTGCGACCCGTCTGACTGAAGACGAAGGCGTCACCGTTCTGCTGCTCGAAGCCGGGGGGCCGGACTACCGCCTCGACTTCCGCACGCAAATGCCCGCCGCGCTGGCCTTCCCGCTGCAGGGGCGTCGCTACAACTGGGCCTACGAAACCGATCCAGAGCCACACATGGACGGTCGCCGGATGGAATGCGGTCGCGGCAAGGGCCTTGGTGGTTCGTCGCTGATCAACGGCATGTGCTACATCCGTGGCAACGCCATGGACTATGACGGCTGGGCGAAACTGCCGGGCCTGGAAGACTGGTCGTACCTCGATTGCCTGCCGTATTTCCGCAAAGCGGAAACCCGTGACATCGGCCCGAACGATTACCACGGTGGCGACGGCCCGGTCAGCGTGACCACGCCGAAAGCCGGCAACAACCCGCTGTTCCACGCCATGGTTGAAGCCGGCGTCCAAGCCGGTTACCCGCGCACCGAAGACCTCAACGGTTATCAGCAGGAAGGCTTCGGCCCGATGGACCGCACAGTGACGCCGAACGGCCGCCGTGCTTCCACCGCCCGTGGCTACCTCGACATTGCCAAAAAACGTTCGACCCTGACCATCGTCACTCACGCCCTGACCGACAAGATTCTCTTTGAAGGCAAGCGTGCGGTCGGCGTGCGTTACCTGATTGGTGACGCTGAAGAACGTGTGGAAGCCAAGGCGCGCAAGGAAGTCCTGCTGTGCTCCGGTGCCATCGCATCGCCGCAGATTCTGCAGCGCTCCGGTGTCGGCCCGGCGAAATTGCTGGAAAGTCTCGACATCCCGGTGGTCCACGATCTGCCGGGCGTCGGTGAAAACCTGCAGGATCACCTTGAGCTGTACCTGCAATACGCCTGCACCCAACCGGTCTCGCTGTACCCGTCGCTGCTCTGGTACAACCAGCCGGCCATCGGTGCCGAGTGGCTGTTCAACGGCACCGGCATCGGCGCCAGCAACCAGTTCGAGGCCGGCGGTTTCATCCGTTCGCGTCCGGAATTCGAATGGCCGAACATCCAGTACCACTTCCTGCCGGTGGCGATTAACTACAACGGCAGCAACGGTGTGAAAGAACATGGTTTCCAGGCGCACATGGGCTCCATGCGTTCGCCGAGCCGTGGCCGCATCCAGGTCAAATCCAAGGACCCGCGCCAGCACCCGAGCATCCTGTTCAACTACATGGCCACCGAGCAGGACTGGCAGGAATTCCGCGACGGCATCCGCCTGACCCGCGAAATCATGCAGCAGCCGGCCCTCGACGCGTTCCGTGGTCGCGAAATCAGCCCGGGCATCGACGTGCAAACCGATGAGCAGCTCGACAAGTTCATCCGCGAGCACGCCGAAACCGCGTTCCACCCGTCCTGCTCGTGCAAGATGGGCACCGACGAGATGGCCGTGGTCGATGGCGAAGGTCGCGTGCACGGCATGCAGAGCCTGCGCGTGGTCGACGCCTCGATCATGCCGATCATCACCACCGGCAACCTCAACGCGCCGACGATCATGATGGCCGAGAAAATCGCCGACAAGATCCGCGGCCGCAAGCCGCTGCCGCGCAGCAATGCTGCTTATTACGTCGCGAACGGCGCGCCGGTCAAAGGCAAGCCGATGCGGGATATCACCCCGGTTACGCAATAAGTCGTAGTACCTCCCCTGATCGTTCCCACGCTCTGCGTGGGAATGCATCCCGGGACGCTCCGCGTCCCAAAGCGGACGCAGAGCGTCCATGGCGGCATTCCCACGCAGAGCGTGGGAACGATCTGCTATCGGGCACAGTAAATCCTCCTACCCCCCTCTTCACTTGATCCTACCCCCACGCAGGCCTACTCTAGACCTCGCGCAACCGTTTCACCCCTCCCCGCTGTCGCCATGCCGCTACTCCATTACAAGGAGGTTCCCGAATGTTCGATTTCCACCCCCAGCTCAAGCAGCGCTTTGCTGCCTTGCGCACGGGCGCTGAATTTTTTTCCCTGCGGTATGTGCGCGAGTCCGGACAGTTTCTGTCGGTGCGCAAGAACGTCGCCGAACCGCCGAGCCTGAGCCGCGATGAAGGGGCGATGCTCACCGTGCGCGTGAATGGCGTCGAAGCCTATGCGGCGACCAATGACCTCTCGCAACAAGGCCTGCAAGCCGCCCTCGAGCGCGCCGAACAACAGGCCCGCCGGCTCAAGCCGCACGCCTTGCTCGATCTGCGCGAGCAGACGCTGTCCAGTGACCGCGCGGATTATTTTTCACCCAACCTCGAACAGCCCTTCCCGTCCCTGAGCGAATGCTTCGATCTGCTCGGTGCGGAATCCGCCTCGGTGCCCAAGGATGAGCGCCTGGTCAATTGGCAGGTGAGCATCGGCATCACTAACGTCGAGCAGATCTACCTGAGCAGCGCCGGCGCTGAATTACGCCAGGCCCAGCGCTTCGTCTATCCGAGCCTCGACGTCACCGCCTACGACGGCAACGACAGCCAGACCCGCAGCCTCGGCCGCGAGAACTTCGGCCAACAGGGTGGCGCCGACGTCATCAGCCGCTGCGGCCTGGTCGGTGCCGGTCCGCAAGTCGCCGAACAGGCCCTGCAACTGCTGCTCTCACCGAACACCCCGCAAGGCCCGCGCGACCTGCTGCTGATGCCTGATCAGATGATGCTGCAGATCCATGAATCCATCGGTCACCCGCTGGAGCTCGACCGTATCCTCGGCGATGAGCGCAATTACGCCGGCACCAGTTTCGTCAAGACCAGCGATTTCGGCAGCCTGCAATACGGCTCCAACCTGCTCAACGTAACCTTCGACCCGGGCATCCCGGAAGAACTCGCCAGCTACGGCCATGACGACGACGGCACTGCGGCGAGCAAACAATTCCTGATCCGCGACGGCCTGTTGCTGCGGCCATTGGGCGGGGCGCTGTCGCAATATCGCGCCGGCCTCGATGGCGTTGCCAACAGCCGCGCCTGCGGCTGGAACCGGCCACCGATCGACCGCATGGCCAACCTCAACATCGAGCCGGGCGATCAGACGCTGGAGCAGATGATCGGTGGTATCGAGCACGGCATCCTGATGAGCACCAACCGCTCGTGGTCGATCGACGATGCGCGCAACAAATTCCAGTTCGGCTGCGAATGGGGCCAGTTGATCGAGCATGGTGAACTTAAAGGCGTGGTGAAAAATCCCAACTACCGGGCCATTTCCGCGCACTTCTGGAAGAGCCTGCGCGCCGTCGGCGATGCCAACACCGTCAAGGTGCTGGGCACGCCGAACTGCGGCAAGGGCGAACCGAACCAGGTGATTCGCGTCGGCCACGCTTCGCCGGCCTGCGTATTCAGCAACATTGATGTGTTTGGGGGAGACGCCTGATGAGCATTTCGAAGCGTCAGTCCGACGCCTTCAAGGTCATGGTCAACTGGCTGCGCGACAGCGTGCGCGAGCCGGAACAGTTCACGCTCAGCTACGCCGCCGAAGCCTCGGCGTTCGTGCGCTTCAATCACGCCAAGGTGCGCCAGGCCGGGCAAGTGCAACAGGCCAACGTCGGCCTGAAACTGATCGACGACGGTCGCCACGCCGACCTGCAGATCACCTTGTCCGGGGATCAGGAAGCCGATCTGCAACGCCTCGCCGAAGGCTTGCAGCAACTGCGCGAAACCCTGCCGCTGCTGCCGCAGGATCCGTACCTGCTGCTCAATCACAACAGCTGGCAGAGCACGCACGTACAAGCGCATCCGCTGCCGGACACCGAAGATGTCGTCGGGCAAATCTGCGCTGCCGCTGAAGGTCTCGATCTGGTCGGTTTCTATGCTGCCGGCCCGATCAGCCGCGGTTTCGCCAGCTCCGCCGGCGCGTTCGGCTGGCATGAAGCCAACAGTTTCAACTTCGACTTCAGCCTGTTCCATGAAAACGGCGAAGCGG
The DNA here is from genome assembly GCF_054667565.1 of Pseudomonas sp. S3_G06. Taxonomy (NCBI): domain Bacteria; kingdom Pseudomonadati; phylum Pseudomonadota; class Gammaproteobacteria; order Pseudomonadales; family Pseudomonadaceae; genus Pseudomonas; species Pseudomonas sp. S3_G06. Next base: position 5,636,833 of record NZ_CP162738.1, on the reverse strand, counting down.
TGAAGGCCAGCTACGCCGGGCATGACTGGAGCGACGAGGGCTTCGCCCGGCGTTTCGCCCAGGCCCGCGAACAGCTGGAGTTTCTCGGCCGACCGTTACGCACTTTGGCACCGGGACAGTACCGCGCCTATCTGGCACCGGCAGCGCTGGAAGAAATCATGGGCATGCTCAGTTGGGGCGGGTTCTCGGCCCAGTCGATCGCCAGCAAGAGCAGTCCGTTGCAGAAACTCTACGTCGGCGATCAGGCGTTCAGTCCGCTGGTGTCGCTGGATGAGAAAGTCAGCGAATCCCTGAGCCCGGCGTTTTCCGCCGAGGGATATCCGCGCAGCGATCTGCGTCTGATCATCGAAGGCCGGGCCGGTGAGCAGCTGGTCGGTTCGCGCAGCGCGGCGGAATACGGTCTGGCGGCGAACGGTGCGGGCGGTGGCGAGATGCCCAGTGCATTGAACATGGCCGCCGGTGATCTGTCGCAAGCAGAGATCCTCAAGCAGTTGGGCACCGGGCTGTACATCAGCAACCTGTGGTACCTGAACTACTCGGATCAACCGGCGGCGCGCATGACCGGCATGACCCGCTTCGCGACCTTCTGGGTCGAGAACGGCGAGATCCAGGCGCCGGTCAGCACCATGCGCTTCGACGACAGCGCCTACAACCTGCTCGGTTCGCAGTTGGAGGCACTGACGACCGAGCGTGAGCTGCTGCTCTCGGCGAGTACCTACAGCCAGCGCAATACCTCGTCATCGCTGCTACCGGGGGCGCTGGTCAGCCGGTTGACCCTAACGCTGTAAAACAAAGCTCCCCGGCACACAGGGGATCAACTGTAGGAATAGAAACTGTGGCGAGGGGATTTATCCCCGATGGACTGCGCAGCAGTCCCGCTTTTTTTGGGGCCGCTGCGCGACCCAGCGGGGATAAATCCCCTCGCCACAGGGTTTCATGTTTGAACAAAAATCTGGATTAACCACCCACAAGAGGTTCCATGCCCAACCGCCCGCCTCTCGACGCCATCACCGCCCGCTGGTTGCCGTGGGTCGTTGCCATCGCGTTCTTCATGCAGTCCCTCGACGGGACCATCCTCAACACCGCGCTGCCGGCCATGGCCAGCGATCTGGCCGAAGACCCGTTGCGCATGCAGGGCGTGATCATCGCCTACATGCTCACCGTGGCCCTGCTGATCCCGGCCTCCGGATGGATCGCCGACCGCTTCGGCACCAAGAAAATCTTCTTCGGCGCCATTCTGCTGTTCAGTTTCGGCTCGTTGCTGTGCGCGTTATCCAGCAGCCTGAGCATGCTCATCGGTGCGCGGGTGATTCAGGGCCTCGGCGGTGCGCTGATGTTGCCGGTCGGGCGACTGGTGGTGCTGCGTGCCTACCCGCGCTCGGAACTGGTGCGGATCATGGGTTTCATCACCATTCCCGGCCTGCTCGGCCCGCTGATCGGCCCGACCATGGGCGGCTGGATGGTGGAATACGTGACGTGGCACTGGATCTTCCTGATCAATCTGCCGGTCGGGGTGATCGGCTGTTATGCGGTGTGGAAGTTCATTCCCGACCTGCGCGGCACGGAGCGCACGCGCTTCGATAGCCTCGGGTTTCTGTTGTTCGGCGCGGCGATGATCCTCATCACCATCGCCATGGAAGGCCTTGGCGAACTGCACCTGCCGCACCTGCGGGTGATGCTGCTGCTGTTCGCCGGCATGGCCTGTCTGGCGGCGTACTGGCTGCGCGCCGGGCATATCGAGAATCCGCTGTTTGCGCCTTCGCTGTTCAAGACCCGCACGTTCGCCGTGGGCATTCTCGGCAACCTGTTCGCTCGACTGGGCAGCGGCGCTTTGCCGTTTCTGGTGCCGCTACTGCTGCAAGTGGCGTTGGGTTACTCGCCGTCGCAAGCGGGGATGAGCATGTTGCCACTGGCCGCTGCGGCGATGATCGCCAAGTGGGTCGCGCGGCCGCTGATCGAACGCCTCGGCTATCGCATCGTGCTCACCGGCAACACGCTGGCGCTGGGGATCATGCTGGCGAGCATGGGCCTGGTCAGCGAGCAGACGCCGTACTGGCTGCTGCTGTGCCTGCTAGCCGTGCTAGGTGCGATCAACTCGCTGCAATTCACCGCGATGAATACGGTGACGCTGATCGACCTCGACGATGCCAGCGCCAGCAGCGGCAACAGTCTGCTGTCGGTGGTCGCGCAGTTGTCGCTGAGCCTCGGCGTGGCTTGCGCCGGCGCGCTGCTCGGCGGCTTCACTGCGAAGGTCGGCAACGATGGCGTGGAAACCGTGCTCGGCGCGTTCCAGCTGACCTTCGTCACGGTCGGCGTGATGGCGATGCTGGCGGCGACGATCTTCTCGCAACTGTCCAAGGAAGACGGCCGCCGCGCGAAACGGCCGCAGGAGCACATCGAACACTGATTGTGCTGGAGGACATCTGTGGCTGCTGAAGGACTTCCGTGGCGAGGGGATTTATCCCCGCTGGGTTGCGCAGCAGCCCCAAAAAGCTTGGATGCGGTCAGCCGGATGAATTGAGGTGGCAGGTATTGGGGGGTGCTGCGCACCCCATCGGGGATAAATCCCCTCGCCACAGATAAATCCCCTCGCCACAGAAATCCCCTCGCCACAGGTAATCCCTGCCTCGGGTTCAATCGCTGTTCGTCCAGAACTGTCGAGGAAACTGGCAAGGGGCTGCTACACTGCGCGACATTTTGTTTTGCAGGCCAGTCCCGTGACCACCATCGCCACCGCTTTTAATACTCTGCCGCTGTCCGCCGCCATGCTGGCTAACCTCGAATCACTCGGTTATGCCCAGATGACGCCGATCCAGGCGCAGAGCTTGCCGGTGATCCTCAAGGGGATGGACCTGATCGCCCAGGCCAAGACCGGCAGCGGCAAGACCGCCGCGTTCGGCATCGGCCTGCTCAACCCGATCAACCCGCGCTACTTCGGGTGCCAGGCGCTGGTGATCTGCCCGACCCGCGAACTGGCCGACCAGGTGGCCAAGGAAGTCCGTCGTCTGGCCCGCGCTGAAGACAACATCAAGGTCCTCACCCTGTGCGGTGGCGTGTCGTTCGGCCCGCAGATCGCTTCGCTGGAGCACGGCGCGCACATCATCGTCGGCACTCCGGGGCGCATTCAGCAGCACCTGCGCAAGGGTTCGCTGGTGCTCGACGGCCTGAACACGCTGATCCTCGACGAAGCCGACCGCATGCTCGACATGGGCTTCTACGACGCCATCGAAGACATCATCATCAAGACCCCCGAGCGCCGGCAGACTCTGCTGTTCTCCGCGACCTACCCGGTGGGCATCAAGCAACTGGCCTCGAAATTCATGCGCGATCCGCAGACCGTCAAGGCTGAAGCCTTCCACGACGACACGCAGATCGAGCAGCGCTTCTACGAGATTTCCCCGGAAGAGCGCATGAGCGCGGTGACCAAAGTCCTGCACCACTTCCGTCCGGCGTCCTGCGTGGCGTTCTGCTTCACCAAGCAGCAAGTGCAGGAAACCGTCGATCACCTGACCGCCAAAGGCATTTCCGCTGTTGGCCTGCACGGCGATCTGGAACAGCGTGAACGCGATCAGGTGCTGGCGATGTTTGCCAACCGCAGCACCTCGGTGCTGGTTGCCACCGACGTCGCGGCCCGTGGTCTGGATATCGATGCGCTGGACATGGTGATCAACGTCGAGCTGGCGCGCGATTCGGAAATCCACATCCACCGCGTCGGCCGTACCGGTCGCGCGGGCGAAAAAGGCATCGCCATCAGCCTGGTCGCGCCGTCCGAAGCTCATCGTGCGCAAGCCATCGAACAACTGCAGAAAGCGCCGCTGAACTGGGATCAGATCGACAACCTCAAGTCCCAGGGCCTGGCGCCGCTGCAACCACCGATGACCACTCTGTGCATCGGCGCTGGCCGCAAAGACAAAGTGCGCCCGGGCGACATTCTTGGCGCACTGACCGGCGAAGCGGGCATTCCCGGTGCGCAGGTCGGCAAGATCGCGATCTTCGATTTCCAGGCCTACGTCGCCGTTGAACGCACCGTGGCCATGCAGGCCTTGCAGCGCCTGAACGACGGCAAGATCAAGGGCCGCTCGTTGCGCGTACGTATTCTGTAAGCGATCTTCCATCCATAGGAGATCCCCTGTGGGAGCGAGCCTGCTCGCGAATGCAAACTGTCAGTCGACATCATTGTTGAATGACACAACGCTTTCGCGAGCAGGCTCGCTCCCACAGTTTGTTTTGTAGCGACCCACCAAGAGGACACCGTTTTGCGCTCTACCGAAGTCGTGATCATTGGCGCTGGCGCCGCCGGCTTGATGTGTGCCCTGACCGCCGCCGGGCGCGGGCGTCAGGTGTTGCTGCTCGACCACGCGAACAAGGCCGGCAAGAAAATCCTCATGTCCGGCGGTGGCCGCTGCAATTTCACCAACATGTACACCGAACCGAGCAATTTCCTTTCGCAGAACCCGCATTTCTGCAAATCGGCGCTGGCGCGTTACACCCAGTGGGATTTCATCGGTCTGGTCGGCAAACATGGCGTGCCGTACCACGAGAAGAAACTCGGCCAGCTGTTCTGCGATAACAAATCCAGCGACATCCTCGGCATGCTCCTTGATGAATGCGATCAGGCCGGCGTCGAGCTGCACCTGGACACCTCGATCCAGACCATCGAAAAAACCGACAGTGGTTACCTGCTCGACACCACCCTCGGCCAGGTCCAGTGCCAGTCGCTGGTGATCGCTACCGGAGGCCTGTCGATCCCGACTCTCGGCGCTACCGGTTTCGGTTATCAGGTCGCCAAACAGTTCGGCCATGAGCTGCTGCCGACCCGCGCCGGTCTGGTGCCGTTCACCATTACCGACCAGCTCAAAGAGTTGTGCACAGAGCTGTCCGGCACCTCGGTGGATTGTCTGGTCAGCTGCAATGACCAGAGCTTTCGCGAGAACATTCTGTTCACTCACCGTGGCCTCAGCGGCCCGGCGATTCTGCAGATTTCCTCGTTCTGGGAACCCGGCGACACGGTGGAAATCAACCTGCTGCCGGATCACGACGCGGCGAGCTGGTTGCAACAGCAAGTCGCCGAGCGTCCGAACAGCGAGCTGAAGACTTTGCTTGGCGAGATCTTCACCAAGAAGATGGCCAATCTGCTGGCGGACAACTGGTTCGTTTCCAAACCGATGAAGCAGTACACCCACGCTGAACTGGCGGAGATTGCCGAGAAACTCGGCAGCTGGAAGGTTGTGCCGGCGGGGACTGAAGGCTATCGCACGGCTGAAGTGACCCTGGGCGGCGTCGACACCCGCGAGGTGTCGTCGAAGACCATGGAGTCGCTGAAAAGCCCCGGCCTGTACTTCATTGGTGAAGTGCTCGACGTCACCGGGCACCTGGGCGGCTTCAATTTCCAGTGGGCCTGGGCCTCTGGTTACGCTGCGGCGCAGTTCGTCTGACCGGAACAACACTCCCCGTGTAGGAGCTGCCGAAGGCTGCGATCTTTTGATCTTGTTTTTACAGATCAAAGTCGAAAGATCGCAGCCTTCGGCAGCTCCTACAGGGGGGGGCGGGCGATCAAGGAACACTTTTTGCTGTCAGATGTGCTCGGCGCCATTGCGTCGGCGTCATTACTGGCTCAATTTAGCGGCATCGCCTCGGAAGGCCTTCGCACTTCATGTCCTCGACCTCGTTTCGTCAGTCTTTGCGGCGCCTGTGGGCGCTGGATAAATTCAGCTACAGCGTACGGGTATTCATCGCCCTGACCGGCAGCATGGCGCTGTGCTGGTATCAGGATGAAATGGGCCTGCTGATTCCGTTGTTCCTCGGCATCATCGCCAGCGCCCTGGCCGAGACCGACGACAGTTGGCAGGGCCGCCTGAATGCGCTGGCGGTGACGCTGGTGTGTTTCAGCATCGCCGCGCTATCGGTGGAATTGCTCTTCCCCTATCCGATCATTTTCGCCGTGGCCCTGGCGCTGGCCAGTTTCGGCCTGACCATGCTCGGCGCACTGGGCGAGCGTTACGGTGCGATCGCCTCGGCGACGCTGATTCTCTCGGTGTACACGATGATCGGCGTCGATCAGCGCGGCGGCGCGGTTACCGATTTCTGGCATGAACCGATGCTGCTGGTCGCCGGCGCGGCGTGGTATGGCCTGCTCTCGGTGCTGTGGCAGGCGCTGTTTTCCAATCAACCGGTGCAGCAAAGTCTGGCGCGGCTGTTCCGTGAACTGGGCCTGTACCTGAAGCTGAAATCCTCGCTGTTCGAGCCGGTCCGGCAGATGGACGTCGAAGCCCGCCGCCTCGAACTGGCGCAGCAGAATGGCCGGGTGGTCGCCGCACTGAACACGGCCAAGGAAATCATCCTGCACCGTGTCGGCAACGGCCGACCGGGCTCGAAAGTCAGCCGGTATCTGAAGCTGTATTTCCTCGCTCAGGACATCCACGAACGCGCCAGCTCTTCGCACTACCCATACAACGCGCTGGCCGAGGCGTTCTTCCACAGCGACGTGCTGTTCCGCTGCCAGCGCCTGCTGCGCCAGCAAGGCAAGGCCTGCCGGGCCTTGGCCGAGTCAATCCAGATGCGCCAGCCGTTCATCTACGACGCCAGTTTCGCCGAAGCCCTGAACGACCTGCATGCCTCCCTCGAACATTTACGCATCCAGAGCAACCCGGCATGGCGCGGCCTGCTGCGCTCGCTACGCGCACTGGCGGCCAACCTCGGCACCCTCGATCGCTTGCTCAGCGATGCCAGCAACCCCGATGCCCTGGCGGATGCCACCGACAGCAGCCTGCTCGACCGTTCACCGCGCAATCTCAAGGACGTGTGGATTCGCCTGCGTACACAACTGACGCCGACCTCGCTGCTGTTCCGCCATGCCCTGCGCCTGCCGCTGGCACTGAGCATCGGCTACGGCATGGTGCACCTGATCCACCCGTCCCAAGGCTACTGGATCATCCTCACCACGCTGTTCGTCTGCCAGCCGAACTACGGCGCCACCCGGCGCAAGCTCGGCCAGCGGATCATCGGCACGGCCATTGGCCTGACGGTGGCCTGGGCGCTGTTCGATCTGTTCCCCAACCCGGTGGTGCAATCGTGCTTCGCCATCGCTGCCGGCGTGGTGTTCTTTACCAACCGCACCACCCGCTACACCCTGGCGACGGCGGCGATCACGATCATGGTGCTGTTCTGCTTCAATCAGGTCGGCGACGGCTACGGGCTGTTCCTGCCTCGGCTGTTCGATACCTTGCTGGGCAGTTTGATTGCCGGGCTGGCGGTGTTCCTGTTCCTGCCGGACTGGCAAGGCCGACGCCTGAACAAAGTGCTGGCCAACACCCTGACCTGCAACAGCATCTACCTGCGCCAGATCATGCAGCAATACGCCGCCGGCAAGAGCGACGACCTCGCCTATCGACTCGCCCGACGCAACGCCCATAACGCCGATGCCGCACTGTCGACGACACTGGCGAACATGCTTATGGAGCCGGGGCATTTCCGTAAGGAGGCGGATGTCGGCTTCCGTTTCCTGGTCCTGTCGCACACTCTGCTCAGCTACCTGTCCGGCCTCGGCGCGCACCGCGAAACGCAGCTGCCGGCCGAGGTTCGTGAGCATCTGATCGAAGGCGCCGGGGCGAAACTGGCGAGCAGCATCGACGAAATCGCCCAAGGCCTGGCGAGCAAGCAGCCGATCGCCATTCAGAGTGATGAAGAGGAAGCGCTGGCCACCGAGCTGGAGCAGATGCCGGACGAGATTGATGAAGGGCAGCGCCTGGTGCAGACGCAATTGGCGCTGATATGCCGGCAGTTAGGACCGCTTCGGACATTGGCGACGCATCTGATCAAAGAGGTCTAGCTGCAAGCTGCAAGCTGCAAGCTACAAGCTACAAGCCGAACGCAACCCGGCTTCTAACTTGAAGCTTGCAGCTCGAAACTTGTAGCTCCCAACTACATTCCATGCCGCCGCAATAACTTCTCATAAGTCCCGTCAGCCTTCATCGCTGCAATCGCCCGATCAAACCCGGCGACGATCTGCTCATGCTGCGGATTCTTCAGGCTGACCAGAATATGCAGGCTGTTCTCACTCAACGGCTTGGGTAAAAACTCCACCGAATTGCGCACCTTGGCCGATTCCCGCGCCAGGTAATACTTCGCTACGTACTCATCCTCAAGCGTCAGCTTGACCCGATCCGCCGCGAGCATGCGCACGCCCATGGCGAAGTTGTGCACAGGAACTTTCTGCATCGCCGTGTCGGCATCAAAAGGTGCGAAATAGGCGTACCCGCGCACCACTGCAATCGGATAGGTGTGCAGTTGCTCGAGGCTGTTGTATTCAATAGGTGCGTCTTTACGCTTGAGGAAGCGGATGCGGTTGATCAGGTACTCACCGGAAAACTGGCCGATCTGCGTGCGCTCGTCGTTGTACCAAGCGTTGACCAGCACGTCGTAACGCCCCTCGCCAATCCCCAGCAATGCGCGCGCCCATGGCACTTGCTCGTAACCGCTGGCATAACCGGCGCGAGCCAGTGCGGTGCTGACAATGTCAGTGGCCAGTCCACCGTTGACCAGTGCATCGTCGGTAAACGGCGGCCAATTATCGAACGCCAGCCGCAGCTTCTGCGCCGCAGCATCCTGGCCCAGCACCAGCAGTCCGATCAAAGCAACGGCTTGAAGCAATCGCAGCATGCTTGAACATCCTCAGCGGGCAACCGCCCGACGTGGTTTCACGTCAAAACCCAAGGCCCCTTACCGGCAAAACCCAAGCATTGAACATTAGCTCATGGGAGCCAGTGGACAGTGCTCTTGAGCAGATTACACAAAGTCGCAGCCAGCGCGAGAAAGGAATAGTGGCATTTTGACCTTTATCACAGACTGTTGCGCCATACAGACATACGGCGCTGCTGCGCTTAGTATCGGGCGACATGGTCAAGGAATCGAAAAATGACAATCGAGTGGATCTGCAAACATCATCGCGATTTGGGCAAAGAGCAGTTGTACGCCTTGTTGAAGCTGCGCTCTGACGTATTCGTGGTCGAACAGAAATGTGCTTATCCAGACCTCGACGGCCAGGATCTGGAGGGCGATACCCATCACCTGATGGGCTGGGAGGATGATCAGCTGATGGCTTATCTGCGCCTGCTCGACCCGGAATCCCAGGGCGGCGACGTGGTGATTGGCCGCGTGGTGACCGCGCCCGCCGGCCGTGGCAAAGGGTTGGGCCACGCGATGATGGAACAGGCGCTGAAGCAGGCCGAAAAGCACTGGCCGCAGGTACCGATCTATCTGTCGGCGCAGGCACACTTGCAGGGGTATTACGGCAAGTACGGGTTTGTCGCAGTCGGCGAGGAATATCTCGAGGATGACATTCCGCACATCGGCATGCGTCGGTCATGAAGGCCCTTTCGCGAGCAGGCTCGCTCCCACAGGGAATGCATATCCATTGTGGGAGCGAGCCTGCTCGCGAAGGCGTAAGAACCGTCGGCGCAGAAATCAGGGGTATTCAAGCACCGCTTTTATCTGCCGCAAATTGCGCTCGATCCAGCCGCGATCAATCGCTCCCCACTCGCGAATCCGATAGCGCCCGGCATGATTGCGTGCGCCCTCTTCCTGTTCGAACTCACAGATGATGTCCAGATCGGCCAGCGCGGCAATCGTGTCCTGCGCCGTGCGTCGCGGCATGCCGGTGACTTCGGTCAGCGTCGGCACACTCGGCGCCAGGCCGCTATCGATCAGATAAGCCACGTACAAACGGCGATAGAAACTGCTTTTGGTCTTGCTGACGTCCATCCACACCTTCCTGATTGGTCAAGCCTGCATATCCTGCCACGTCAGGTACACACGCAGATCGAACTCGATCTGGTGATACCCCGGCAGCATGTGCTCGCACAGTTTATAGAACGCCTTGTTGTGATCCGATTCCTTGAAGTGCGCCAGCTCGTGCACCACGATCATCTTCAAAAAATCCGGTGCGGCGTCCTTGAACAGCGCGGCGATGCGAATTTCCTTGTTGGCCTTGAGCTTGCCGCCCTGCACTCGTGACACCGTGGTGTGCAGACCGAGCGCGCGGTGGGTCAGGTCGAGGCGGTTGTCGAACAGCACTTTGTCGATGGCCGGCGCATTGCGCATGTACTGCTGCTTGAGATCCAGCGCGTAGCTGTACAAGGCCTTGTCGCTCTGCACGTCGTGTCGCCCTGAATAGCGCTGATTCAGGTATTCACCCAGACGCCCTTCGGCAATCAGTTGGCGCACCTGATCCTGCAATTGCGCGGGGTAGGCCTGGAGGTACTTCAACACAGTCATGGACGGGCAGCACGGTTCGAAAAAGGTGCGCCAGTGTAGCGAATTCAGCCAGGCAGCGCGCTCCAGTCGAACGGCTCGGCGAAGCGCACGGCGTCCTCGGCGACCAGAGGGCGCGCCACCAGGAAGCCCTGCACGTATTCGCAGCCATGCGCTTGCAGCCACTGATATTGCTCGAGGGTTTCCACTCCTTCGGCGATCACCAGCAGGCCGTATTGCTTGCACAGGTCGATGACCATGCGCACCAGCGCCGCATCGCGTGGCGAGTCCGGCAGGCGCGCGATCAAGTGGCGGTCGAGCTTGAGCGTGTCCAGTTCCAGATCGCGCAGATGCGCCAGCGAGCAAGGCCCCGAACCAAAATCATCCAGCGCCACGCGCACCCCGAGATGACGCAGCAGCCGCAGTTGCTTGCGGGTTTCGTCCGGGTTTTGCATCAACGCTTCTTCGGTGACCTCGACTTCCAGTTGCCGCGGTTGCAGCGCATGGCGTTCCATGACTTGACGCAACTCAGTGACCAGATTCGGCAGGCCGAACTGGGTGTTGCTCAGGCTCACGCCGAGCACCAGATCTTCGGCGAACAAGGTTTCCCAGGCTTTGCGCTGCCCGGCGCCACGGTGATAGATCCAGCTGCCGAGGCGACTGATCAAGCGCGCCTCTTCCAGCAACGGCAGAAACAACCCCGGTGGCACATCGCCGACGCTCGGATGCTGCCAGCGCAGCAACGCTTCGAACCCGCGGATCTGTCCGCTGCCGATCGCCACCTGCGGCTGATAGACCAGATTGAAATCACGATTCTCGATGGCCTCGCGCACACTGTCTTCAAGCATCAGACGCGAGCGTGCGCGGCCGTTCATTTCATGATCATAGAAACGATATTGCTGACGCCCGGCACGCTTGGCTTCGTACATGGCAATGTCCGAAGCGCGCAGCAAACCGTCGAGATTGCGCCCACAGTCGGGATAAGTAGCAATGCCGATACTGGCGCCAAGAACGATATCCAGGCCTTCGATCTGCTGACAGACCGATACCCGTTCGATGAGTTTTTCGGCAATCTTCGCCGCTTGCTCAGGGAACTCCAGATCCAGCAGCGCGGTGAATTCATCGCCGCCCATGCGCGCGAGAATATCGAACGGCCGCAGGCACGCCTTCAGTTGCTCGGAAACCCAGCGCAACACGCGGTCGCCGGCGTCATGGCCGAGGGAATCATTGACCCGTTTGAAGCCATCGAGATCGAGGTAGAGCAGCACCCAGCTGCTGTCGCTGCGTTCGCCGCGCAACAGCAGGTTTTCCACGGTCTGGTAGAACCCGCGCCGGTTGAGCAGCCCGGTCAGCGGATCGGTCACCGCCTGAAACTCCAGTTGCTGGTGCAAGTGACGCACCACCGACATGTCCAGCACCGTCACCACCATCGCGTGCTGCTCCGAGGGCAGCGGTGCGCAGGACAACGCCACCGGCACTTGCTGACCGGGCGCTGTACGCAGCAACGCATCATGCAGGCGCAGGGTTTCGCCACGTTGGTAGCCGGCGTAGAACTCGGAATCGGCCCACAGGGGAATGTGTGGCTTCTGCAGGAAATCGAGAAACTCCTTGCCTTCCAGATCCTTCACCGGCGCATTGAGCAGTCGCGAAATCGCCGGGTTGGCGAAGCGGATCACGCCGTCCTCGCTCAACACCAGAATGCCTTCGGCGGCGTTGTCCAGCACCGAGGCATTGAAGGCGCGCGCCACTTCCAGGTCATGACTCAGGCGTTGCAAGGCACGACGATTGCGCTGGTGCTCGAGCAGCGCCTGGACCTTGGGCTTGAGGATTTGCGGATCGAACGGCTTGAACAGGTAATCCACCGCGCCGCTGGCATAGCCCTTGATCACGGCGTCCTGGGATTGCTCGTTGGCGGTGAGGAAGATGATGGGGGTCAACCGCGTGCGCTGGCTACCGCGCATCAGTCGCGCGACCTCGAAACCGTCCATGCCGGGCATCTGCACATCAAGCAGAACCAGGTCGATGTCGTGTTCGAGCAAAAGGTTCAGCGCCTCGAAACCCGAGGCGGCGGTCATCACGTGCCAATCCTGACGCTGCAGCAACGCGCGCATGCTGATCAGATTTTCGGGGTAATCATCGACGATCAAAAGGACCGAGCTGCCTTCACCTGGCTGGGGTTGCGCGCATTCCATGCTGCTTCTCTTATCGGGACCGGTTGCCGGCAAAACCATAGACGTACTGAGCCTTCACTCTAGACGCGGATCAGTGAAAGCAGAAGCTGTCATCCCGCCATCATTTAAACAATGCTCAACCCAGCCGACTAACGGTCACCGCTACAGCCCCCGAAAACCGGGCGGGATGGCATTTCGACAGGACTTTGACGTCAAGTAATCGCCGGGCGGGCATTAACAAAAATTGCCGCTACGCTTATAAAGACGCCCGAAAACGCGCGGGCTAGAGCTTCTGGCACCGGCGTTCCGGATGAATTGATTGGAAGAACCGTCATGATCGACCTCGCAACCTGGAACCTCAGCGTTCCTGTTGGCAGCCCGCCGTACACCGTCGAAACCTCAAAACTGGTGGATGGCTTCAAGGATCAGTACTTCCATTCCGACACCGGCACCCTGTTCTTCTGGTCCCCGGTGACCGGCTCGAAAACCGAAAACGCCATCTACCCGCGTACCGAACTGCGCGAAACCTACGGCAACGGCACTCTGCGCAACTGGTACTACCCGGACGCCGACAACCTGCTGCGCGCCACCCTCGCGGTGAACAAGGTGCCGAGCTCGGGCAAGATCGTCATCGGCCAGATCCACGCGTACGAAAGCCAGCGGCCGATGGTCAAGCTCGAATACCAGTACAAGGAAAAAACCCAGACCGGCAATCTGGTGATCAAAGTGCGCATGCGTCCGGACGACGCCGAAAGCCGCGTCATCACCCTCGCCACCGGCATCAAGCTCGATCGTGAATTCAACTACCTCATCCACTTGAGCCCCGGCGGTGCGCTGGGCGTGAGTGCGGCGGGGTATCAGTGGGATTCCCAGATCAGCGCGACCTGGCGCGACAAGCCGCTGTATTTCAAGGCCGGGGTGTATGTGCAGGACAACACCGGGTATACCAGCGAAGGTGGACAGGTGATGTTTTCGAAGCTGGATATTGACCACAACAAGTGACACGACAGGCAGCGGACCCGGCAAAGCGTGCCGACACAAGCGGCAACAGCAACAGGCGCGATGTAGTAGTTATGTATGCCGGGTCCATTCCCGGGAGTCTTTAGGTTAGTGCGTATCGAACAATCGATTCGTGTGCGGCGCCGCCCGTAGTGGTGGTGGCTGCACCGCAACCAACCTAGAAGGAACCTGGGTGATGAACGCTTCCCCTCCCGATTCTGCCGAAGACGCGCTGCGTCAGTTGGCGCCCTGCACCCTCGCCATCGAGCATCTTCTGGATGCGCAGCCGACTCTCGCTACGGTAATGGCCTCTCATTTGCGTAAGGGCCTGGCGGCGCTCGTGCCTGAAAACCCGCCGGACCCTGACGCGGTTTTTCTCAACGAATATGTCTATGACACGCCCTCGCCCGATGCTCCAGATGGCGCTGCGCGAGTGCGGCGTCTAACGCGAACGCGCAACCTGACACAGATCCTTCACGAAGCGATTGTCAGCCGGAAAATACCTACGACTCTTGAGAAAGAGCCGCCAACCGGCCAGGTCGACAAGGCCGTGGGCTTTTACGCACATGCGTACGATACCGGCCGCGACAACGAGATCACTGCGCTGCAAGTCGCAGCCGTGAATACCCTGATCCGCGATTTGCAAGAAGACACGCCGATGCTGTACTGGCACGCCCTCGATGTTTTCTGGTCTTCGCCCCATGCCACCACTGGCGCCCTGACAGTCCTTGAGGCCGTGAGCCAAAAGCAACGCGTGATGTTCAGGCTCGAAGCGGATCTCAAACTGCACGATGCCCGGCAACAACTTATCCAGGCTGAGCAGGCATTGCAGAAAAAGCCTGGAGACAAGTCGCTGCAAACGACGGCCGACAACATCCGGACGCACCTGCAGGTGATGACCGAAGGCAGGCAACTGATCGAAAACCTCGTACTCCACGAGACCACGCGAACCGCCACGCCCGCGCAGGTGGTCAGCATTACTCTCCACAACAGTGCCGAGCCCGAATGGTCGGCACTGCTGAGCGGCTGCTTCATCATCACCGAGCGATTGCATGGGACTCGTCCGACCGTGCTGTACACCCCGCAATTCGGCGTCGAAGTCTTCGAGCACTTCAACGCCATGGAGAGTTTTCTGCGGCGGCGTCTGGTGGCTGATCCGGAAAAAACGTTGCTGCTCGGTAACGTTGCGTTCAATAACCGAACCCGGGCCAGCGAAGAAATGAAGCAGGGGCAGCGTTTGCGCTACACCGCGGTTACCGGCGATGTATTCAAAACCTGCCTGAAAAAGCGACGGCAGCAGCAGGATGTCGAAGTCGATCACGCTTTAAGCGGTTCTCTTGCCACCTTCGACGCCTTGGCCGAGCATTTACAGACGGCGTTGGCGCTACCACTCAAAGGCAGTCCTGACTTGATCGCACGGCTGCCCGTAAGCGCCGAGCCGACTAAAGTCACCGCTCTCGCCCACACTTTGCCCGACGCTGAACAGCAGACGCGCCTGATTCAGCAGTGGAACGCACTCAATCAGCAAATCGGCGATGTACTTGAAGAGCAGAAACATCCTTGTTTGAAGAACGCGCTTTCCTCCCTGCTCAACGAGACCTTCCCTCAGCTGCCTGCCGATACCGAAGCAGCCTCTTTGTACGTGACCCGCTATCGCACCGGCGCAGACGGGCTTCGTCAGTTCGAGTCATCGCGCCCCTTGCTTGAGGCCTTGCGCACCTTATTGCTTTGGGAAAATGCCAAGGTGCCAGCCGAGGATGGCGAAGCAGGGCCGCAAGCAGAGGCCGACCCTGTGAGCGAGGGCGTATTCAGTAGCTCCACCGTCTGCGACGAAGCTGAGCAAATTGTGCAAAACGGTTCGCTGACGCAATTGGCTGACGCTCTGCAAGCCCGTTTGACCGAGCAAGTCCGCGACTACTGGCAAACGCCGTTAGCGGCAGAGCTGGCGTGCCCACAGGCGCGACTGATCGACCTGCACCGCCAGGCGCTGAACGTTCAGGCTTGCCTGCGCTCAGCCGACCAGACGCTGAGCTCCCAGGCCAGACTGCTGATCGACCGCGCCCTGCGTTTTCCGACCCTTGGTCGCCGGGAGGCGCACTTCAAGCCTGGCGCGCGCCCCGGTGTCTATCGAGTGACAGTGAATACCGCCAGCGCCGAAGGCGCGCGTCTGGCCGGCAGTTTCGTCCTGACCTCGAACGACGGCTCCAGCCCGGTCTTGCCGCATTGGCCCTATGGCCACAAGAGCCTGAGCACGCAAGGCCTGAGTGGCAGCAGCGGCGCCAGCCTTGTCGTGCTGTATACGCCGCAGCAAGGATTTGAAGAGCTGCCGAATCTGCAGGCATTACGTGAAAGGCTCGTAGCGCGCATCAATGCCGGCGACGAAGTCGGGAAATTATTTGCCGCCGGCTTGCCACTGGCGGTGCAGCACATGAAAAGCGGCCTGTGGGGCAGTGATCTGCGCTCTACCTTTGCGCCGATAGAGGACGACTTTGTTGCCGACAGCATCCAGACGCTGCTGGACAAACAGCAGTCCGACATCGATACCCTCATGGGTCTGGCCCATAGCGAGTCGGACCGCGAAGGCAACGCCCGCCCGCAGATGCTCGAACTGCTGGATATGGCTGGAGCGTTCATGGCGCGTAACCGCCTCTTGCTGGATCACTGGCAGGCGGACTGGGAAAAGCGCCTCAGTCAGGCCGATCGTACGGCGCTGCAGAATCTGGCCCGGGACGCAGAGGAAAAACAGCTGCAACTGAGCCAGCAATGGAAGGCGCTTGTGCCGACTATCGCCGAGTATGCCAAGGCACAGGTATTGCTGAAAATTCGTGCCTTCCTCGCAGAAAAAAACCCGGATGGCCAGATCCGTGCTGCCTATCCTGCAGACGGCATCGATCCGGATCAAACCCTGGTGATCCGCACTACCCGAACCCGCGTCGGAGCCGGCATGCAATCAGGATTTGCATCGGTGCATGAAAGCGTCGCGAGCACACGCATGAGTCTGACCAATCTGCTGCTGAAAAATAACCAGCCCTGGCAGAAGAGTCTTTCCTGGAGTGAAGAACATCTGTTGGAGGCCACGCTGACTACATCGAAGGGTCTTTGGGTGCGTGACTCTGGTGGAAAAGCCGTCACTCTGGACAAACAATGCCTTGAACAATGGGTCAAGGAGCTGAACATCGGTCATCGGTATGCGCAGGAAGTGCTCGATAGATATCTCGCTCCGCAAGCCACCAACATTGATGGCCAAGCATTGCAAAAAGCCTGGATCGCGACTCAGGCAGCAACACTTGGCTACGCAGCCTTGTCCGCACGCTTGGGCCCGGACGCATACAGCACGGTGCTACCCAGCGACAATTCGCAAAAGACTGCCGCCGCATGGATGTCGGCAGTTCTGTCTTCGCCAGATCCCGATAAACGCGCACTGGTCGATGGACATGCAGTCATCGCCAACGCTCTGGTGTTCAATCCCACCGGTAATGCTCCGGATGGCCGCGGCGGGCAAAACGTGAACGGCGTGTTGATTCTGTCCGCAGCCAACACCGACTTGCGAGTGCTGTATACCCCGAGCGCGCCTGATGGCATGGACCTGCGCGAACTCGCCAGCGAAACCGACTTGCCCCGACTGATGCGTGGTGCCTGGCAGACCTGGCTCCAGGCACGATTACCGCCCAAAACCCGCCTGCTCAATCACCGCCTCGTCGCTTGTACAGGCGATGTGTTTGCCGGGCTTTATCGGCAAAACTATCTTCACCTGCTAGCCAGGACAAACGCTGAAAGCGTGACCAATGAAGAACTGCTTGACCAGTCCCGGTTCAACCAAGTGATGTTTGGAATCGAGGTGGTGACCACGGTACTGGGCGCTTTGCCCTGGAGCGGACAGATGGCTTCATCCGCGATGAAATGGCTGGGCGGAGTGGGTCGCAGCACCGTCAGCACCCTGCGTAGCCTGGGACAAAACGTCGCCGGGCTGATTGTCCGTCGCGGGGCGGCGAATCGAACATTGATCGAGGTCGCAACGGCCACCACTCAGCTCACCGGCGTTGCTCGCGCCACAGGTATCGGCATCAAACCGCTGCAGTTGCTGATCAGACCGGCCAAAAGCACAACATTGGCGAACCTGACGGGCTACCAGAAAGCCTTTCTCCAGGAAAACTCCCGTCTGGCAGTCGCGGGCGGTATTCCCGCCGGCTCGTCTCTGGCCGAAGGTTCGGGCATCTATCGCACCCCATCCAATACCTTGCTGGTACGCAGCACCGGTGCAAAAGGTGAGGAGCAGGTATTCCGTATTCAGAACACATTCAATCTCTACGATCCCAATGGGTTGGTTGCCCCCGTGCTGACACCGAGTGGAGCGCTCACCTCTTTTCGGCTACGCAGGATGTCCAATCAGCTCTGGGCTCTCGATACGTTGAATCGGCTACCCGGCGGCGCACCCAAGGCCGATAGCAGGGTCGTCAAGGCGCTCAGGGAATGGGATGCACGAATCACTGCCAATGCTCAATCCGCAAATCCCTTGCATACTCTCGACCCCGTACCCTTTTTCAACGAGCGCAACATTCCGGCACGGAGCTGGAACAAATTCGTGAAAAAAAACACCGGAGAAATCAATACCCTCGGCTACTCGATGCTCAGGCCCGGACAATACGAGAGGCTGACGGACGAGCTTTTTCAAATATGGCTTTCCATGAATCAACCCACCAGGGAGGCTGCGGAGACGTTCGCCAGTACTCACCGCCTTCACCCGTTGATGTGGAGAAAGTTCGTGACAAAAAAAGGCGAGCTGACCGTCCCAGGTACTATCCGGGCTATAAAGCTGCAAAAAGGTCCCGAGGGTAGATACACGAACATCACGGACCAGCACTTTCGCGACTGGTACCAGCTTTCTCTGCAATCGGAAAACCGGAACCGATACGCCACCGTCAAGTTCGCACTCGATAACGATATCCATGCTCAATCCTGGATGAAGTACGTCAACGCCAAAGGCGAATTCAGGATGACCGTTCCAACGGTGGCAGAGCGCGTCAACCGGCTGGGGCTGACACAGAATCTGCCGCAAGCGGGGCCATCCGGCTCTGCAACCTGACGAGTGACGGGGGTCGAATCGCTGCGGGCACACTCATTACGGGAATGCGCCCGCTCGCGATGACGGAGGATATTGAGCCTGTTTGCCGACTGACTCACTGCGATCGCCAGCAGGCCCAGTCCGGGAAACTCAGCTGGGCGCCGCAGACTGTGCCACTTCGACGTTATCCAGCACCCGGTTCACCGCCAGCTCCGCCAACATGATGATCTGCGCAATCGCCAGAATCGTATGGCGCTGCGGGCTCTCGACATGCGCGGCAATGTCACTGGTCATGACGCTCGCCGATGCAAGGGATTCACAGGCGTGGGCCAGCAGGCTCTCGTTGTCCATATCACCGACGATCTGGAACATCGCACTGGGGGTGCGCGGCTTTTGCCCGGTGCCGTTCGGTTTCAGGTAATGATCGAGCGCACGTTCGGCGGCGTCGTGCAGCTTTCTGGAGTCGAGGGATTCGTAGGGAGAGGTTTCGGTTTCAGGCGGATTGGGGGTGGGTTTGATCATCGTGAAACTCCAAGTGATGCATTGAGCTGCCACTGATCGCTGCGACGCGATGGAAGGAGGCAGCTGTACGCGGGGTCGCAGACCGGATCACTTGGAAACCCGGCATACCCGAGGGTATTCCGCGCACAGCCACCATCGACCGAACAACAAAACCGAGGCGTTGTGATTCGGGGCGGCGATTATGCACCAAGTGAGAGAACGGACTGCGACGCCCGGCCGCTGAATTTGCAGCGACCCGTAGAGCCTATCCACCGCGCTTCCGACGAACAACCGACGCAACATGTCGGAAATCTCCATCTCAGACGCTGCGTCTGTAGGACGAGCTTTTAAACATGCAGGTTTGGAGCTACAGATAAAATGTCGCGTATACGCTACTTTCACTCGCAAAGGTAACGGTAACGGTAACGGTAACGGAACATGGACTATTCTTCGCCATTGAAAAGGGCACTCTTTCCGTCGGCATGATCGCCTATGCCCCTTTTATTGGGAGCGCTGGATTGCGAGCTGACAGTTATTCCTGCTGTGATGCCCACTCTTGATGAGCTAGAAGGCATATTCGAGTGATCTTCAGCACCGAAACTCAATAAATGCATGAATAGAAAAAACCCGCCTCTCGGCGGATTTCCTTTTAATCAGCTCAGCACTCAGGTTCAGTTGACCTTAGCGTTCAACTCACCCTTCACATAACGCTGGTACATCGCCTCCAGCGAGATCGGTTTGATCTTCAAAAGCATTACCCGCAGTACCAAAAGCTTCATAACGTGCGATACATACATCGCGCATGCGGTTACGGTGGCGCCGAAGAATTTACGTGGGTCAAATTCGCTCGGGTTGGTGGCCATCAGGCGGCGCATGGCGCCGGTGGATGCCAGGCGCCGGTCGGCAGCAATGTTTGTTTAAACAACTCCGCCACCTTTTTAAATGAAAATTAACAGATTCTCTTACTGCATATCACAAAACGTTATAAAAAACTGTCATTTGTAACAGGTTACCTACAACCTGTTCCCACCTAATCTCGTCAACGTAATACAAGACAACCTATTTGATTTAATACTTGAATACAAAAGGTAAATATCATGAAAACTTACGACGGCTTCGTATTTAACGCTAGCGAGGAACACCCCGCCACACTCAAATTTGACGATCCAGCCCAGAAAACTGGCAACATAAGTAACGGCTACATGGACTATTGCGGACTTGACTTCGTCGTCACTGGCACCTGCACAAAGTCCACTTGGACTTACAAGCTTCAAGCGAAATCAGATGCCAAAAATAGAGATGAGCTAAACCATGGCCCAAGCACTCTCAATATTGAAATGAAAGCAACCGATGGAACCGACAGGAAATTGGAAGGTAAAGTTACCGTTGAATACGGCGGACCGTATGTAGGCCAAGAATTTGGAATCAAATTCACAAAAGGCTGACATCCTTCATTACCTATGAAACAGGATGAATCGGTTAACCTTACACTTAGCTGACCCTTCAGATAACGCTGATATAACAATTTCGTCAGGCGAAATAGTCGCCCACAAAAAACCCGCCTCACGGCGGGTTTCTTTTAAAGCAGTTTAACGCTCAGGCTCAGTTAACCTTAGCGTTCAACTCACCCTTCAGATAACGCTGGTACATCGCCTCCAGCGAGATAGGTTTGATCTTCGAAGCATTACCCGCAGTACCAAACGCTTCATAACGCGCGATACATACATCACGCATCGCAGTCACGGTGGCGCCGAAGAATTTACGTGGGTCAAATTCGCTCGGGTTGGTCGCCATCAGGCGGCGCATGGCGCCGGTGGAGGCCAGGCGCAGGTCGGTGTCGATGTTGACCTTGCGCACGCCGTGCTTGATGCCTTCGACGATTTCTTCAACCGGCACGCCGTAGGTTTCTTTGATGTCGCCGCCGTACTGGTTGATGATCGCCAGCCACTCTTGCGGAACCGAAGACGAACCGTGCATCACCAGGTGGGTGTTGGGGATGCGCTTGTGGATCTCTTTGATGCGGTCGATGGCCAGCACGTCGCCGGTCGGTGGCTTGGTGAACTTGTAGGCGCCGTGGCTGGTGCCGATGGCGATGGCCAGGGCGTCGACCTGGGTGCGCTTGACGAAGTCAGCGGCTTCTTCCGGGTCGGTCAGCATCTGGCTGTGATCCAGAACGCCTTCGGCGCCGATGCCGTCTTCTTCACCGGCCATACCGGTTTCCAGCGAACCCAGGCAACCCAGCTCGCCTTCTACCGAAACGCCGCAGGCGTGAGCCATGGCTACGGTCTGCTGGGTGACGCGAACGTTGTAGTCGTAGTCGGTCGGGGTCTTGCCGTCTTCGCCCAGCGAGCCGTCCATCATCACCGAGCTGAAGCCCAGTTGAATCGAACGCTGGCAGACGTCAGGGCTGGTGCCGTGGTCCTGGTGCATGCACACCGGGATGTGCGGGAATTCTTCGATCGCCGCCAGGATCAAGTGACGCAGGAATGGCGCGCCGGCGTATTTGCGGGCGCCGGCCGAAGCCTGGACGATCACCGGGGAGTCAGTCTTGTCAGCGGCTTCCATGATGGCGCGCATCTGCTCAAGGTTGTTGACGTTGAAGGCTGGAACGCCGTAGCCGAACTCGGCTGCGTGGTCCAGCATCTGGCGCATGCTGATAAGTGCCATTGTGTGTGTCTCTCCCGGTTGAGGGTCGTTGATCGTGCCAGCCTGCCGGAGCGGCGGCGGCTATTCAAGTTAATGCAGATCGGGGGTTGAGGCCCGGTCTGGTGATTCGGTAAAGCAAATTCCTGATAACTACACAGATCCCCTGTGGGAGCGAGCCTGCTCGCGAAAGCAATCTTGCAGTCGCTGATGCAGTGCCTGTCAGACCGCTTTCGCGAGCAGGCTCGCTCCCACAGTAGAACTGTGGCGTGTCAATTACTGCGCCTTGCAACCACGGCCAATCAGGTCATTGGTGGCGACCCAGTACACCAGGCCTTCGTCACCCTTGACGTGAAACGCCAGCATGCCATCGCTGTACAGCGTGCCCGAGGCGCCCAGCTCTTCTTTCAGGCGATAGACCTGATCAGCGCCGCCCAGTCGCACATCGACTTCCTTCTGGCCGGCATCGGCGTACCGCCACAGCACCTTGGCCTGGCTGTCGCAGGTCCAGGTCGTCCAGTTATCCACCGGGGCGGACGACTGAAACAGGTTCAACTGCGCGCAGCCACCCAACAATGCCAACGCCGCAACGGCGATCAAGCCTTTCATCCGTGTTCCTCGACTGACGACGCATGCCGCCAGCCCTGAGTTAAAGAGTCAGACCCGTCAAGGACAACCATGTTCCTTGACCGGGGTTTGCGTCTCGTATTTGTCCAGGCCGTCCGGACCCGAGCGCTTGTTCAGCACCGGGTTGGTTTCGGCCTGCCAGTCGGCCTGATAACAGCCCTTCTGCGGTTCGCTCGGTGCTGGCGTGGCGTCAGCCTTCGGGGTGCTCCCGCAGGCCGCCAGCGTACCGGTCAGCAACAACAGCGCTAACGACTTGACCATGTGAACACTCCTTTGCCTGGCCAAACGGGCGGCCTCAGGCCTTGGCCCGGCTTTCCAGGACTTCAACGGCAGGCAGCACCTTGCCTTCGACGAATTCGAGGAACGCGCCACCACCGGTGGAAATGTAGGAGATTTGCTCAGCCACGCCATATTTATCGATCGCCGCCAGGGTGTCGCCACCGCCCGCGATGGAGAATGCCGAGCTTTCAGCGATGGCCTGGGCCAGCACTTTGGTGCCGTTGCCGAACTGATCGAACTCGAACACGCCGACCGGGCCGTTCCACAGAATGGTTTTCGACGACTTCAGCAGCTCGGCGAAGTTGGCCGCGGTTTGTGGGCCGATGTCGAGAATCATGTCGTCTGCCGCGACGTCAGCGATCAACTTGACGGTCGCTTCAGCGCTTTCGGCAAATTCCTTGGCGACCACAACGTCAACCGGCAACGGCACGCTGACTTTCGCCGCGATTTCACGGGCGGTGTCGAGCAGGTCCGGTTCATACAGCGACTTGCCGACTGGGTGGCCGGCGGCAGCGAGGAAGGTGTTGGCGATGCCGCCGCCGACGATCAGTTGATCGCAGATCTGGCTCAGGCTGTTGAGCACGTCGAGTTTGGTCGAGACCTTGGAGCCGGCAACAATGGCCGCCATTGGCTTGGCCGGTGCGCCGAGGGCTTTGCCCAGTGCGTCCAGTTCAGCGGCCAGCAACGGGCCGGCAGCGGCGACTTTGGCGAACTTGGCGACACCATGGGTCGAACCTTCGGCGCGGTGAGCAGTACCGAAAGCATCCATGACGAACACGTCGCACAGGGCCGCGTATTGCTGGGCCAGGTCGTCGGCGTTCTTTTTCTCGCCCTTGTTGAAGCGCACGTTTTCGAACAGCACGATGTCGCCAGCCTTGACTTCAACACCACCGAGGTAATCAGCCACCAGCGGCACTTCACGGCCCAGCGCTTTGCTCAGGTAGTCGGCGACAGGTTTCAGGCTGTTCTCGGCGGAGAATTCGCCTTCGGTAGGACGGCCCAGGTGCGAGCAGACCATCACTGCCGCGCCTTTTTCCAGGGCCAGCTTGATGGTCGGCAGCGAAGCCAGGATGCGCGCGTCGCTGGTGACAACACCGTCCTTGACGGGGACGTTGAGGTCTTCGCGGATCAATACGCGCTTACCTTGCAGATCGAGGTCGGACATCTTCAACACGGTCATGGGTCGCACTTCCTACGGTTTTTTTGAAGTTGCTGTTTGCAGATAGTGGTCTGCAACGTCCAGCATTCGGTTGGCAAAACCCCATTCGTTGTCGAACCAGGCCAGTATGTTCACCAGTTTGGGGCCGGAAACACGGGTCTGACTGGCATCGACGATGGCCGAATGTGGGTCATGGTTGAAATCACAGCTGGCGTGCGGCAACTCGGTGTAGGCCAGCAGGCCTTTGAGCGGGCCGCTGGTGGCGGCTTCGCGCAGGATCCGGTTGACCTCACTGGCGTCAGTCGCCGTGGCGGTCTGCATCGTGATGTCGAGGCAGGACACGTTGACTGTCGGCACGCGCACGGCTTTGGCCTGAATTCGCCCGGCAAGTTCCGGCAGCAGGCGCTCGATACCACGCGCCAGACCAGTGGACACCGGGATCACCGACTGAAACGCCGACCGCGTGCGGCGCAGGTCTTCGTCGTGATAGGCGTCGATCACTGGCTGATCGTTCATCGCCGAGTGAATCGTGGTGATCGACACGTAATCGAGACCGATCGCCTGATCGAGCAGACGCAGCAGCGGCACGCCGCAGTTGGTGGTGCACGAGGCGTTGGACACCAGCAGTTCGTCGCCGGTCAGGCAGTCCTGATTGACGCCGTAGACAATGGTGGCGTCGACATCCGCTTCGCTGGCCATCGGCTGCGAAAACAGCACGCGCGGTGCGCCGGCGTCGAGAAACCGCTGGCCATCGGCACGGGTGTGGTAAGCGCCGGAGCACTCCAGCACCAGATCGACGCCCAGCGACGCCCAATCGATGCCTTCGGGGGAGGCACTGCGCAAGACCTTCAAGCAGTCGCCATTGATATGCAGACAATCGCCTTCAACCCGCACTTCGCCTGGAAAACGGCCGTGGGTGGAGTCGAAGCGTGTCAGGTATTCGATGCTGGCCATGTCGGCCAGATCGTTGATCGCGACAATTTCAAACCCGGCCTTCGCGCCGCGCTCGAACAACGCCCGCAAGACGCAACGACCAATGCGGCCGTAGCCGTTGAGTGCAACTTTGTAGGGACGCGGTTGAGGCATGGGGTTCTCGATTACCGTGGTGAATCATGCAGTGCAATGTTGCCTGAACCAACGCTTTCGCGAGCAGGCTCGCTCCCACATTGGAATGCATTTCCCTGTGGGAGCGAGCCTGCTCGCGAAGGCGTCAGCCCGGACAACACAACTGTCAGATTTAGTCTTCCAGCAGCTCTTCAGCCTGACCCAGGATGTTTTCCAGGGTAAAACCGAACTCTTCGAACAGTGCCGAAGCCGGCGCCGACTCACCGTAGGTGGTCATGCCGATCACGCGACCTTCCAGACCCACGTACTTGAACCAGAAATCGGCGTGGGCCGCTTCGATGGCAATACGCGCGCTGACCTGCAACGGCAGCACCGACTGCTTGTACTCCGCATCCTGAGCATCGAACGCGCTGGTGCACGGCATGGACACCACGCGAACCTTGCGGCCCTGCTCGGTCAGTTTGTCGAAGGCTTGAACAGCCAGACCGACTTCCGAACCGGTGGCGATCAGGATCAGCTCAGGCTCGCCTGCGCAATCCTTGAGCACATAACCGCCACGGCTGATGTTGGCAATCTGGCCAGCGTCGCGTTCCTGATGTTGCAGATTCTGCCGCGAGAAGATCAGCGCCGAAGGGCCGTCCTTGCGCTCCAGCGCGTTTTTCCAGGCCACTGCCGATTCCACGGCATCGGCTGGGCGCCAGGTGTCGAGGTTCGGCGTGCTGCGCAGGCTGGTCAATTGCTCGATCGGCTGGTGCGTCGGGCCGTCTTCGCCCAGACCGATGGAGTCGTGGGTGTAGACGTGGATCACGCGCTTCTTCATCAAAGCCGACATACGTACGGCGTTGCGTGCGTATTCCATGAACATCAGGAACGTCGCGCCGTAAGGCACCAGACCGCCGTGCAGGGCGACACCGTTCATGATGGCGGTCATGCCGAACTCGCGCACGCCGTAGTACATGTAGTTGCCGCTGGCATCTTCAGCGCTGACGCCTTTGCAGCCTTTCCACAGGGTCAGGTTGGAACCGGCGAGGTCAGCCGAACCGCCGAGCATTTCCGGCAGCAGCGGGCCGAAGGCGTTGAGGGTGTTCTGGCTGGCTTTGCGGCTGGCGATGGTTTCGCCCTTTGCCGCGACTTCGGCGAGGTAGGCCGAGGCTTTTTCCGAGAAGTCGGCCGGCAGTTCGCCGCTCAGACGACGGATCAGCTCGTTGGCTTCAGTCGGGAATGCAGCGGAGTAAGCGGCGAAACGCTGATCCCACTCGGCTTCAACCGCGCGACCAGCTTCTTTGGCGTCCCACTCGGCATAGATCTCGGCCGGGATTTCGAACGGGCCGTGGTTCCAGTTCAGCGCCTGACGGGTCAGGGCGATTTCTGCGTCACCCAGTGGGGCGCCGTGGCAATCTTCCTTGCCCTGCTTGTTCGGCGAACCGAAACCGATGGTGGTCTTGCAGCAGATCAGCGTCGGTTGAGCGCTCTTGCGCGCAGTTTCGATGGCGGTCTTGATCTCTTCCGGATCGTGGCCGTCGACGTTGCGGATCACCTGCCAGTTGTAGGCTTCGAAACGCTTCGGCGTGTCATCGGTGAACCAGCCTTCGACTTCACCGTCGATGGAAATGCCGTTGTCATCGTAGAAGGCAATCAGCTTGCCCAGGCCCAGCGTGCCGGCCAGGGAAGCGACTTCGTGGGAAATGCCTTCCATCATGCAGCCATCACCGAGGAACACGTAGGTGTGGTGGTCAACGATGTTGTGGCCGGGACGGTTGAACTGCGCGCCCATGACTTTTTCCGCCAAGGCGAAACCGACGGCGTTGGCCAGACCCTGACCCAGCGGGCCGGTGGTGGTTTCGACGCCCGGGGTGTAACCGAATTCCGGGTGACCTGGAGTGCGGCTGTGCAGTTGACGGAACTGCTTGAGGTCGTCGATCGACAGGTCGTAGCCGGTCAGGTGCAGCAGCGAGTAGATCAACATCGAGCCGTGGCCGTTGGACAGCACGAAGCGGTCACGGTCAGCGAACGACGGGTTGCTCGGGTTGTGCTTGAGGTAGTCGCGCCACAGCACTTCGGCAATATCTGCCATACCCATAGGGGCACCGGGATGGCCGCTGTTGGCTTTTTGCACGGCATCCATGCTGAGGGCACGAATGGCGTTGGCACGCTCACGACGGCTAGGCATCGCTGATCTCCTGGGTGTGAATAGACTGAAACGGAAAAAAGGAGGGCATTTTCCCTCACCCATGCGCCTCGGGGCAATGACAGATAGTCATCGGCAGGCGTTTTTCCAATCGATAGCACAGGTTTCGCTTGGTGAAACCTTTCCGCTATTCGTTTGTAGAGACTGCCGTGCGCTGAGAAGTGCCATTTATCGAGCAATATCAAAACTTTTTGATATTGGCCTTGCGGTGCCTTGCCCCCGTCTCTAGACTGCCAGCCCTATGAACTTACGCGTGCCTTCCATTCGCCATGACGATTGCGACGAGCTGGCGGCCTTGTGCAAGGCCGGCGGCGATCCGCTGCGGCTGAATGTCTTGCGCGCGCTGGCCAACGATTCGTTTGGCGTGCTGGAGCTGGCGCAGATTTTCGGCATTGGCCAGTCGGGCATGAGCCACCACCTCAAGGTGCTGGCGCAAGCCGACCTGGTGGCGACACGCCGTGAGGGCAACGCGATTTTCTATCGTCGCGCCCTGCCCCACAACGAATTGCTCGGCGGCAAGCTGCACGGGGCATTGCTGGAAGAAGTCGACGATCTGGATCTGCCTGATGAAGTGCAAGCACGCATCGAGCAGGTTCACGGCCAGCGTGCCGCCGCCAGCCGGGACTTTTTCGCCCGGGTCGCGGAAAAATTCCGTGCCCAGCAGGATTTGATCGCAGGCCTGCCGCAGTACCGTGACAGCGTGCTGGCCCTGCTCGACAAACTGAACTTCGATGGTGCAGCCACGGCCATTGAAGTCGGCCCCGGCGATGGTGCTTTTCTGCCGGAACTGGCCCGTCGCTTCGGCACCGTAACCGCGCTGGACAACAGCCCGGCGATGCTCGAACTGGCGCGCCAGGTATGTGAACGTGAACAGCTGGCTAACGTCAGCCTGCAATTGGCCGATGCATTGAACGGCACCAGCCTTACGGCCGATTGCGTGGTGTTGAACATGGTCCTGCACCATTTCGCCGCTCCGGCCGATGCGCTCAGACACATGGCCGATCTGCTGCAACCGGGCGGTAGCCTGCTCGTGACAGAGTTATGTAGCCACAACCAGAGTTGGGCCAGGGAGGCCTGCGGTGATCTCTGGTTGGGGTTTGAACAGGACGATCTGGCCCGTTGGGCCACCGCTGCGGGACTCGTTCCCGGGGAAAGCCTCTATGTAGGCTTACGTAATGGTTTCCAGATCCAGGTTCGCCACTTTCAGCGACCGGCTGGCGACACTCACCATCGGTAAATTCAGGAAAACATCGAGATGAGCGAATACTCCCTCTTCACCTCCGAGTCCGTGTCTGAAGGACATCCGGACAAAATCGCCGACCAGATTTCCGATGCGGTGCTGGACGCCATTATTGCCCAGGACAAACACGCTCGCGTGGCCGTGGAAACCCTGGTCAAGACCGGCGTGGCCATCGTTGCCGGTGAAGTGACCACCAGCGCCTGGGTCGACCTGGAGCAGATCGTTCGTGACGTGATTTGCGACATCGGCTACACCAGCTCCGAAGTCGGCTTCGACGGCGCCACCTGCGGCGTGATGAACATCATCGGCAAGCAGTCCCCTGACATCAATCAGGGCGTTGACCGAGCCAAGCCTGAAGATCAGGGCGCCGGCGACCAGGGTCTGATGTTCGGTTACGCCAGCAACGAAACAGACGTTTTGATGCCAGCGCCTATCACCTTCTCGCACCAGCTGGTGCAGCGTCAGGCTGAAGCACGCAAGTCGGGCCTGCTGCCGTGGCTGCGTCCGGATGCCAAGTCGCAAGTGACCTGCCGTTACGAAGGCGGCAAGGTTGTCGGCATCGACGCTGTTGTTCTGTCGACCCAGCACAACCCGGAAGTGTCGTACAAAGACCTGCGCGAAGGCGTGATGGAGCTGATCGTCAAGCACGTACTGCCTGCCGAACTGCTGAGCAAGGACACCCAGTTCCACATCAACCCGACCGGCCAGTTCATCATTGGCGGCCCGGTAGGTGACTGCGGTCTGACCGGCCGCAAGATCATCGTCGACAGCTACGGCGGCATGGCCCGTCACGGCGGCGGCGCGTTCTCCGGCAAGGATCCATCGAAGGTTGACCGTTCGGCTGCCTACGCTGGCCGTTACGTGGCCAAGAACATCGTCGCGGCCGGCCTGGCCGAGCGTTGCGAGATTCAGGTTTCCTACGCGATCGGTGTGGCCCAGCCTACGTCGATCTCGCTGAACACCTTCGGCACCGGCAAGATCAGCGATGACAAGATCATCAAACTGGTGCGTGAAGTGTTCGACCTGCGTCCATACGCGATCACCACCATGCTCGACCTGCTGCACCCGATGTACCAGGAAACCGCAGCCTACGGCCACTTCGGTCGTGCGCCGCAGACCAAGACCGTTGGCGAAGACAGCTTCACCACGTTCACCTGGGAAAAAACCGACCGCGCCGACGCCCTGCGTTCCGCCGCTGGCCTGTAACACCCTGGCTGCATGAAAGCCCCGTACGGTTTGTGCCGTGCGGGGCTTTTTCATGGAAGAGCAAAAGATCGCAGCCTTCGGCAGCTCCTACTTTGGAATGCGTTTCCTGTAGGAGCTGCCGAAGGCTGCGATCTTTTGACTTTGATGTAACGAAATACCCCGCAAAACACGCGCCCGACGTCCCTCGAACTCCTGACTAGCCTTCAAATATTCTCCCTGAGCAAGGATGCTCACGATGCGCTCGCTGCTTGTCTTACTGCTGATTGTTTTTGCCCATCCGACTCTCGCCAACTGCCCCGACTGGACTGCATCCAAAGCGCAGAAGGAAATCACCGCCCTGCAAAACCGGATCGACCAATGGGACGACGCCTATCACCGCGAAGGCCGCTCATTGATCAGCGACGAACTCTATGACCAGTCCCAACTGCGGCTGAAAGAATGGCAAGCCTGTTTCAACCAACCCTCATCCCCGCAGCCGTTGCGCACCGCGTCCGGCCCGGTCACCCACCCCATCGCCCACACCGGCCTGGACAAGCTGCACAAAGCCGAAGACGTCGCCCACTGGCTGCGCGATCGCCAGAACGTCTGGGTGCAGCCCAAGGTCGACGGCGTGGCTGTCACGCTGATCTACCGCCAGGGAATATTGCAGCAGGCGATCAGTCGCGGTGACGGGGTCAACGGCCAGGACTGGACCGCCTCCGCCCGCAGGATTGCAGCCATTCCGCAACGGTTGAGGCAGCCACGGGATCTGCTGGCACAGGGCGAACTCTATTGGCGCCTGAACGCACATGTTCAATCACAGTCCGGCAGCGTCAATGCCCGCGCCACCGTCGCCGGGTTGATGGGGCGCAAATCGCTGGATGCCGAACAGGCTGCCGGGATCGGGCTGTTTGTCTGGGACTGGCCGCAAGGTCCTGTGCGGCTGCCGGAGAGATTGTCCGAACTCCAGGCATTGGGGTTCGCTGCAACCGAGCCCTTTACACAGCCCGTCAGCCGATTCGAAGACGCGCAAAAATGGCGCGAGCACTGGTATCGCTCGCCACTGCCTTTTGCCAGCGACGGCGTGGTACTGCGTCAGAGCCAACGGCCGCCCGCCGAACGCTGGCAGGCCAAGGCCCCTTATTGGGCGATTGCCTGGAAATACCCGTTCGCCCAGGCATTGGCCGAGGTGCGCAAGGTCAATTTCAAGATCGGCCGCACCGGGCGGATCACCCCAGTGCTGGAACTGCTGCCGGTCAGACTCGATGACCGCGAAATCAAACGGGTCAGCGTCAGCTCGCTCAAGCGCTGGCAAAGCCTCGACATCCGCCCCGGCGATCAGGTGGCAATCAGTCTGGCCGGGCTGACCATTCCGCGCCTGGACAGTGTCGTGCTGCGCACCAGCGAACGGGCAGACATCAGCATTCCCGATGCCGGCGATTACCACGTCCTGAGCTGCTGGCAACCGACAACCGGCTGTGAAAGCCAGTTTCTCGCGCGTCTGACCTGGCTCAGTGGCAAGCAGGGCCTGGCCATGCAGCATGTCGGTCGCGGCACCTGGGAGAAACTTTTGGAAACAGGCCGTCTGAAACACCTGCTGGATTGGCTGACCCTCGATGCGTCAGAGCTTGCTAAGATTGCCGGCCTCGGCGAGCGCAGCAGCGCACGTCTGATCGACAGTTTTCACGGCGCGCGGCAACAGCCGTTCGCTCGATGGTTGAAAGCGCTGGGCATGCCGCCGACCGGACAGGCACAACTGGACGATTCGTGGCAGGCCCTGGCACAACGCGACACTGAACAATGGCAGGCAGAAGCCGGCATCGGCCCGGGACGCGCGGCGCAACTGAGCGCATTCTTTCGCGACCCGCAGGTACTGGCTTTGAGTGAAACCCTGAAAGCCGCCGGAATCGACGGCTTCTGAACCTGCAATCCCCGCCCGGCGGGAACCCAACGGCCGGCCAGACGCTCCAACAGCGCAGTGCCCTCCCACCCCGATTGCCTTTGCACATGGAGCTTTTATGAAATTTCTCGCACCGCTCGCCCTGCTTACTCTTTGCGGCGTCATGGCCGCCCCGGTCATGGCCGAAGAAGACGGCCCGGGCCTGACCGGTTGCGCTGCCAAGAAGCAGGGCATCATCAATCAGATCGAACAGGCCAAATCGCGCGGCAACCTGGAGCAGCAGGCAGGCCTGGAAACCGCACTGCGCGAAGTGAACGAACACTGCACTGACGCCGGGCTGAAAAAGGAACGTGAGAACAAGGTGCTTGAGGCCAAGCATGAGGTGAGCCAGCGTCAGGCAGACCTCGACAAGGCCATGAAGAAAGGCGATCCGGAGAAGATCAACAAGCGCAAGGAAAAGCTCGCCGAGTCGCGCAAGGAACTGCAGGAAGCGCTGGAGGAGATCGATAAGTAACCAAAGCCCTGTGTAGAGGGGATTTATCCCCGTCCGGCGGCGAAGCCGTCGCACATTCGGCTAGTTGGGTCCGACTGAAAAAACTTGGTTGTATGGTTTGGGGCTGCTTCGCAGCCCATCGGGGATAAATCCCCTCGCCACAAGGTACTCACTCGCCACAACGTACTCAGCAGCTTCAGGAATCAATGATCGCGAAACTCTTTATGGCAAGCACTGCAGGCATCCTCGACTTTCTGCACTGCCGGCCCAAGATTGCTGGCCTTGTACGGCTGAACCTGACTGGCGACCACCAATTCACCGGTAGCCGCTTCGAGGGCGCGGGCCAGTTGCTGAAAACGCGCCTGTTTCTGCCAGACATCATCTTTGGCGCTGGTGTGATCTTCTTCGCGAACCTGCGGGAAATGCTTCCACGGCTCATGGGCCAACGCATCAAGTCTGACTGCGCCCTCGGCAAATTTCGGCCCGTCGAAGGCAATGCGCCCGCGCAACATGCCGCCGAGGTCTTCGCTGGTCTTGAGCATCTGCTTGAAGATGGCCTTGCGTTGACCCAGCGGCGAATTCGGGTCGACACCGCCACAGGCGGACAAGGTCAGGCAGGCCAGCAATACAACAGCAATGGGTTTCAGAGTCATGGTGGCTTCAGGTCGCGGAAATCGGCGGCCAGTATCCTCGGCTCACCGCCAAACACCAATAGCCCTATTAAAAATACGGGTTGGTCGAGCGCATGGAGCACTCGGCCAACCGGCACAGGAATCACTCCATGAACAGCCGCTTCACGGCCTGGCGTCACCCGCTTATCGTCACCCTTCCATTGCTCGCCATCCTCGCCGGTTGCACAGGCGGCGACAGCGCCAAACCAAAAACCCATGCGCTGGCTACCTATTCCAGCGCGACCTGGGAAGCGTTGCCTGCGGTCTCCGACAGCGATCTGGTCGCCGGTTTCGGCTCGTGGCGCAGCGCCTGCACACGACTCAAAGCCGACGCAGTCTGGGGGCCGACCTGCGCTGCGGCGGTGAATGTGCCGCAAAGCGCCGCCGAGATTCGTGCATTCCTCAAGCAGAATCTCGATGTCTACGGCCTGCGCGCCGAGAACGACAACCCCAATGGTCTGATCACTGGCTACTACGAACCGGTGTACCCCGGCAGCCTGACGCCGACCGCGACAGCAAACGTGCCGGTGTATGGCGTGCCGGAAGACATGATCATCGTCTCGCTCGACAGTATCTATCCGGAACTGAAAGGCAAGCGCCTGCGCGGCCGTCTCGAAGGTCGCGTGCTCAAGCCTTACGACGATGCGGCGACCATTGAGTCCAAAGGCGTGAAAGCGCCGGTGGTTGCGTATCTGACTGATCCAATGAACCTGCAATTTCTGCAGATTCAGGGCTCGGGCCGGATCCAGACCGAGGACGGCAAACAGCTGCGCATCGCCTACGCCGATCAAAACGGCCACCCTTACCGACCGATCGGTCGCTGGCTCGTCGAGCAAGGCGAGCTGAAGAAAGAAGACGTGACCATGACCGCGATCAGCAACTGGGCCAAGGCCAACCCGACGCGCATCCCGGAACTGCTCGCCAGCAACCCGAGCTACGTGTTCTTCACCCGCAACCCCGACAGCAACGAAGGGCCACGCGGCTCGCTGAACGTACCGCTGACCGCCGGCTACAGCGCGGCGGTGGATCGCAAGGTGATTCCGTTGGGCAGTCTGTTATGGCTGTCGACCACCAAGCCGGATGGCACCCCACTGGTGCGCCCGGTCGCGGCGCAGGACACCGGCGGCGCGATTGCCGGTGAGGTGCGCGCGGATCTGTTCTGGGGCACGGGTGATGCGGCCGGGCAACTGGCCGGGGACATGAAGCAGCAGGGGCAGATATGGATGCTCTGGCCTAAAGGACAAGAGTTGCCGCAAGTGCCGCAGGTAGCTGACAAACCCTAAAAGCAAAAGATCGCAGCCTTCGGCAGCTCCTACAGGAGTATGCATTCCTCTGTAGGAGCTGCCGCAGGCTGCGATCTTTTGATCCTGCTCTCAGATCGACACAAAGAAAAACGAAGCAATCAGCCCCATCCCGATAAACCACACCACCGAACGCAGTGCAGCCCAGTCAGCCAGGTAGCAGATGATGTACAGCAGGCGACTGGTGATAAACAGCACGGCCAGCACATTGACCGTCACCAGCTGCGCCGTGCCGACCAGATGCGCAACGATCACCGCAGCGGCAAACGCAGGCGTTACTTCAAAGCTGTTCAGTTGCGCGGCGTGGGCGCGACGGGCGACGCCATCGACGCTGTCGAGAAAGTCCCGTGGATCATAATTGTCTTTGAGGCGGAAACCGCCGGTGGCCTTCGCCACGATCGTGCACACGTACGGCAGGAAAATCGCGATCAACACACACCACAGAGCCACTGTCATAACGTCGTCCTTTTTTCGATTGGAGAAATTGGCGAGCGATCAGAAATTCATCACCAGCATGCCGATCAGCACCTGCCCACAGGCTAAGAGCCGCGCCCGGCAGAAAGGTTCTTTCAGCTGGATATAACACGGCACTTCCAGCGCGCCGTCGATTAGTCAGATTATTGATTCGCCATGTGTCAGCAGCTGTTTATACTGCAACCACCGCGCCGTACTCAGCTGCACACCAAAAAATTCCAATAAAAGCTGCCTGCTCCGCTTTCTTCGAAACGGTCGCTGGCACGCGTATGCCTGATCAAAGCGTCAAGACTACCGACAGAGACCTTGCGCATGCCCCTCGCTTTGCTTGCACTCGCCGTTGCCGCGTTCGGCATCGGCACCACCGAATTCGTCATC
Source organism: Pseudomonas sp. S3_G06 (assembly GCF_054667565.1). Lineage (NCBI taxonomy): Bacteria > Pseudomonadati > Pseudomonadota > Gammaproteobacteria > Pseudomonadales > Pseudomonadaceae > Pseudomonas > Pseudomonas sp. S3_G06. Next base: position 5,602,249 of record NZ_CP162738.1, on the reverse strand, counting down.
ATGGGCCTGCTGCCCGACGTCGCCCGCGATCTGGCGGTGAGCATTCCTCACGCCGGGCTGCTGATCACCGGTTACGCCCTGGGCGTGGTGTTCGGCGCACCGATCCTGGCGATCGGCACCGCCAATATGCCGCGCAAAGCGACATTGCTGGGCATGACGCTGATGTTCATCCTCGGCAACGTGCTCTGCGCGCTGGCACCCAACTACGCGACGCTGATGGCGGCGCGGGTGGTTACGGCGCTGTGTCACGGGGCGTTTTTCGGCATTGGCTCGGTGGTTGCCGCCGGCCTGGTGGCGCCGAACAAACGCGCGCAGGCGATTGCCATGATGTTCACCGGCCTGACCCTGGCCAACGTGCTCGGCGTGCCACTCGGCACAGCGCTTGGCCAATACGCTGGCTGGCGCTCGACCTTCTGGGCGGTGTCGCTGATCGGCATTGTTGCGGCGCTGGCGCAGTGGTTGTGGCTGCCAAAACACATCGCAATGGACAAAGCCAACCTCGCCAGCGAATTCAAAGTGCTGGGCAAGGCCAACGTGCTGCTGGCGCTGGGTATGAGCGTGCTGGCCTCGACCAGCCTGTTCAGCGTGTTCACGTATATCGCACCGATCCTGCAAGACATCACTGGCGTCAGCCCCCACGGCGTGACGGTGATGCTGCTGTTGTTCGGCGTCGGCCTGACAGCGGGCAGCATGCTCGGCGGGCGCTTGGCCGACAGCCGCTTGCTGCCGTCACTGGTCGGCGTGGCACTGGCAGTCGTGGTGATTCTCGCGGCGTTCAGCCAGACCAGCCGCGCGGTGATTCCGGCGGCGATTACCCTGGTGCTGTGGGGGATTTTCGCCTTTGCGCTGTGCCCGATTCTGCAGCTGTTGATCATCGATCAGGCGCATGAAGCGCCGAATCTGGGTTCGACGCTGAACCAGAGCGCGTTCAATCTGGGCAACGCAGCAGGTGCCTGGATTGGCGGGCTGGTGGTTGCCAGCGGCGCGGATCTGGCGGACCTGCCGTGGACCGGGGCGCTGGTCGGCGTGCTGACGGTGCTGACGGCGCTGTTGTTCATTTACCTGCAACGTCGGCGGGCGAGTGCGGTCAATGTGTCTGGCTGAGACCTCTGGGACCGCCCACCTGTGGCGAGGGGATTTATCCCCGTTGGGCTGCGCAGCAGCCCCAAGAACCTTCAATCGGGTTTTGTCAGGAATAATCGATAAACCGGATTGCGACGGCTTCGCCGCCGAGCGGGGATAAATCCCCTCGCCACAATGAACTGTGGTGTGTCCCATGTCGCTGTTTGCCCATCAAACCCCTGCGTCCAACCTCCGGTCGCGCTCCATTCACTCTCCATCCAAAGGACCCCGGATGCTTGAACTCGTCGCCGCTTTCATCTGCCTCACCACCCTCCTGACCTTCGTCAATTTCCGCTTTATCGGCCTGCCGCCGACCATCGGCGTGATGGTTACCGCCCTGCTGTTCTCACTGCTCCTGCAAGGCCTCAGCGTCCTCGGCTTTCCCGGCCTCGAAGACCGCGTGCAGCAACTGATCGGCCAGATCGATTTCGGCGATCTGCTGATGAACTGGATGCTCTCGTTCCTGCTGTTCGCCGGCGCCCTGCACGTCAACCTCAATGACTTGCGCAGCTACCGCTGGCCGATCGGCCTGCTGGCCACCTTCGGCGTGTTGATCGCCACCGTGGTGATCGGCAGCCTGGCCTTCTACATTTTTGCCCTGTTCGGCTGGCACGTGAGCTTCCTCTACTGCCTGTTGTTCGGCGCGCTGATCTCACCGACCGACCCGATTGCCGTGCTCGGCGTACTGCGTACCGCCAACGCTTCGAAACCACTGAAAACCACCATCGTCGGCGAATCACTGTTCAACGACGGCACGGCGGTGGTGGTCTTCACCGTGCTGCTGGGCATCGCGCAACTGGGCGAAACCCCGACCGTCAGCGCCACGGCCATGCTCTTCGTCCATGAGGCCATTGGCGGTGTGTTGTTCGGCGGGCTGATTGGTTATCTGGTCTATCGGATGATCAAAAGCGTCGAGCAGCATCAGATCACCGTGATGCTGACCCTGGCCCTGGTGATCGGTGGCTCGGCGATGTCCACCGAGTTGCACGTCTCGGCACCGATCGCGATGGTGGTCGCCGGTCTGATCATCGGCAACCTCGGGCGCAACCTGGCAATGAACGACATGACCCGGCGCTATCTGGACGGTTTCTGGGAGTTGCTCGATGACATGCTCAACGCGCTGCTGTTTGCGCTGATCGGCATGGAGTTGTTGCTGCTGCCGTTCAACTGGCTGCACATGGCCGCCGCAGGTCTGCTGGCGGTGGCGATTCTGTTGTCGCGTCTGCTTACCGTGGCGCCGGCGATCCTGCTGCTGCGTCGCTGGCGCTCAGTGCCGGCCGGCACCATCCGCATCCTCACTTGGGGCGGTTTGCGCGGTGGTGTTTCGGTGGCCCTGGCGCTGGCCCTGCCGCTGGGCCCGGAGCGCGACCTGCTGCTGAGCATCACCTATATCGTCGTGCTGTCGTCGATCCTGCTGCAGGGCCTGACCATCGGCAAACTGGTCAAGCACGCGACGCGTAATGAGCCGGCCAGCGTGGCTGAGCCAGCCCACCACTGATCATTTCTTGATCGACTGCGGGTCGGGCTTAACAGCCTGATCCGCAGATTCCTTCGGCGCACCGCTTTCACTGCGAATTTGCGCATGGCTGATCAGCGCGAAGATGAAGCTGCCGCCAATGATGTTCCCCGCCAGCGTAGGTCCGGCGAACACCGCCCAGAAATCACTCCACGGCAACTCGCCGGCAAACACCAGATACGACACTTCCGCCGATCCGACGACGATGTGGGTGAAGTCGCCCAGCGCCATGAAGTAGGTGATGAGGATGATGATCCACATCTTCGCGCTCTCCATGGACGGGATCATCCAGACCATGGTGGCGATCATCCAGCCGGAGACGATGCCCTTGGCGAACATCTGACTGGCGCTGTGTTCCATGACCTTGCGGCCGATCTCGAGGAAGGCGACGTCGGTCTTGCTGTCGAAAATCGGCAGTTCCAGCATCACGTACGCCACCAGAATCGTCCCGCAGAGGTTGCCGACCAATACCACTGTCCACAGACGGATCAGGCGCAGGAAATTCTTCAGCGTCGGCCTGGTCATCACCGGCAGCACGGCGGTCAGGGTGTTTTCGGTAAAGAGTTGCTGGCGCGCGAGGATGACCGCGAGGAAACCGGCGCAGTAGCCGAAACTGGCGATCACCTTGAATTCGTCGCCATCGGGCAGGCGCGAATTGAGCAATCCCATGCCCATCAGCGACAGGCCCATGGTCAATCCTGCCGCCAGCGCCGACCACCACAGCGCGGCAATGCTGCGCTCCAGTTCCTGATCGCCCTGAGTGCGGATGATTTCATGCAGAACGGCCGCGCGCGGCGGCTGGCTCTTTTCGACTTCGTGCTGCTCCTTGGCCGAGAGGTCGGGGGTCTTGTCGCTGGTGGGGGTGGTCATGGCATGGCAACCGGTAGGGGGGGGGATGTAGCTACGACCGTTGCGCTTCATGGCTGTTCAGTGGCCAGGCGAATCTCCGCTGAATTGGCAACCGCTTTCGCGAGCAGGCTCGCTCCCACAAGGATCACGCTGTACCTGTGGGAGCGAGCCTGCTCGCGAAGAATGCGCCGCCGATCTTATTGAACAGCTTCGTCATCCTTGAACTGGTCTTTCACATATTTGATCTCGGTCCGCCCGTGCGGCGCCGGCAGGCCGTCTTCGCCGAGGTTGACGAACACCATCTTCTCGACGGTCAGGATGCTCTTGCGGGTGATCTTGTTGCGCACTTCGCAGGTCAGGGTGATCGAGGTGCGGCCGAATTCGGTGGCGGTGATGCCCAGTTCGATGATGTCGCCCTGGCGCGAGGCGCTGACGAAGTTGATTTCCGAGATGTACTTGGTCACCACACGCTGGTTGCCCAGTTGCACGATGGCGTAGATCGCCGCTTCTTCATCGATCCAGCGCAGCAGGCTGCCGCCGAACAGGGTGCCGTTGGGGTTGAGGTCTTCGGGTTTAACCCATTTGCGGGTGTGGAAATTCATGGGGGGCTCCTGGGTCGAGGCGTTTGAGCGTTAGGGGTATTGGCCCCCAGCTTCAAGTTTTCAGCTACAAGCTGCAAGTAAAAGCGGATTGGCTTTTACTTGCCGCTTGTAGCTTGCCGCTTGCCACTAGCCGGGCGAAGACCGCTATAATCGCCACCGATTCAGAACGGCTATGCCGTTTTCCCGCCACCTGTCCGAGGGGCGCTGCAGCAGGTTCGACCTGTCAGGCTCGGATGGGGCGTTGACCGGCCTGCGCCGGACACTAAACGCACAACGGCGCCCATTCGCATACATTCCGAATGGAGGCTCTTCATGAGCGCTGTCAACACGCCTGCCGATTTTACCGATTACAAAGTTGCCGACATGTCCCTGGCTGCCTGGGGCCGTCGCGAAACCATCATCGCCGAATCGGAAATGCCTGCCCTGATGGGTCTGCGCCGCAAATACGCTGCCGAGCAGCCGCTCAAAGGCGCAAAAATCCTCGGCTGCATCCACATGACCATTCAGACTGCCGTGCTGATCGAAACCCTGGTTGCCCTGGGTGCCGAAGTGCGCTGGTCGTCCTGCAACATTTTCTCCACTCAGGATCAGGCCGCTGCCGCAATCGCTGCTGCCGGTATTCCGGTGTTCGCCTGGAAAGGCGAGACTGAAGAAGAGTACGAGTGGTGCCTGGAGCAGACCATCCTCAAGGATGGCCAGCCATGGGACGCCAACATGATCCTTGACGACGGCGGCGACCTGACCGAGCTGCTGCACAAGAAATACCCGCAAGTGCTTGATCGCGTTCACGGCGTGACCGAAGAAACCACCACTGGCGTACACCGTCTGCTGGACATGCTGGCCAAGGGCGAGCTGAAGATCCCGGCGATCAACGTCAACGACTCGGTGACCAAGTCCAAGAACGACAACAAGTACGGCTGCCGTCACAGCCTGAACGATGCGATCAAGCGCGGCACCGACCACCTGCTGTCCGGCAAGCAAGCGCTGGTCATCGGTTACGGTGACGTGGGCAAGGGCTCGGCCCAGTCCCTGCGTCAGGAAGGCATGATCGTCAAGGTTTCCGAAGTCGACCCGATCTGCGCCATGCAGGCCTGCATGGACGGTTTCGAACTGGTATCGCCGTTCATCGACGGTATCAACGACGGTTCCGAAGCGAGCATCGACAAAGCGCTGCTGGGCAAGATCGACCTGATCGTGACCACCACCGGTAACGTCAATGTTTGCGACGCGAACATGCTCAAAGCCCTGAAGAAGCGCGCCGTTGTCTGCAACATCGGTCACTTCGACAACGAAATCGACACCGCTTTCATGCGCAAGAACTGGGCATGGGAAGAAGTGAAGCCACAGGTGCACAAGGTTCACCGCACCGGCGCTGGCAGCTTCGACCCACAGAACGACGACTACCTGATCCTGCTGGCCGAAGGCCGTCTGGTGAACCTGGGCAACGCCACCGGTCACCCGAGCCGCATCATGGACGGTTCGTTCGCCAACCAGGTTCTGGCACAGATCTTCCTGTTCGGCCAGAAATACGCCGACCTGTCGCCAGCGCAGAAAGCCGAGCGTCTGACCGTTGAAGTACTGCCGAAGAAACTCGACGAAGAAGTGGCCCTGGAAATGGTTCGCGGCTTCGGCGGCGTGGTCACCCAACTGACCAAGCAACAGGCTGACTACATCGGCGTCACCGTCGAAGGCCCGTTCAAGCCGCACGCCTACCGGTACTAAGAGCAGCTGGGAGTTTCAAGCTACAAGCTGCAAGTAAGGTCAAAAGCCGAGTTTGTCGTACGTAGCTTGAGTCTCTGCCACTATTTCAAAACAGCGTCAGGCCACAAGCTTCAAGCACAAGAGATCAGCGCACCTCCGCTGGTCTTGCAGCTTGAAGCTTGCAGCTTGCAGCTGGAGGTCCCCTCCAATGTCCCAAGACCGTCGCTACAGCTTCGAGTTTTTCCCGACCAAGACCGATGCCGGGCAAGAAAAGCTGCTTGCCACTGCCCGTCAGTTGGCCACTTACAACCCTGATTTCTTTTCCTGCACCTACGGCGCTGGGGGTTCGACCCGTGATCGCACGCTCAACACCGTGTTGCAGCTGGAACGCGAAGTCAAAGTTCCCGCCGCTCCGCACCTGTCGTGCGTCGGTGACAGCAAGGACGACCTGCGCGGCCTGCTGAACGAATACAAGACTGCCGGCATCAAGCGCATCGTTGCCCTGCGTGGCGACCTGCCGTCCGGCATGGGCATGACCAGCGGTGAGCTGCGTCACGCCAATGAACTGGTGGAATTCATTCGTGAAGAAACCGCCGATCATTTCCACATCGAAGTCGCCGCTTACCCGGAGATGCATCCGCAAGCGCGCAACTACGAAGACGATCTCGCCAACTTCGTGCGCAAGGCAAAGGCCGGTGCCGACAGCGCGATCACCCAGTACTTCTTCAACGCCGACAGCTACTTCTACTTCGTCGACCGTTTGCAGGCGCTGGGCGTGGATCTGCCGATCGTGCCGGGGATCATGCCGATCACCAACTACAGCAAACTCGCACGCTTCTCCGATGCCTGCGGTGCGGAAATTCCGCGCTGGATCCGCAAGCAACTGGAAGCCTACGGCGATGACACGCGAAGCATTCAAAGCTTTGGCGAACAAGTCGTCAGCGAAATGTGCGAACGCCTGCTGCAGGGCGGCGCACCGGGGCTGCACTTCTACTCGATGAACCAGGCCGAACCTAGCCTGGCGATCTGGAATAACCTGAAGTTGCCGCGGTGAAGCAGCTGCAAGTTTCGAGCTGAAAGCTACAAGCAAGAGCAAGAGATCGCAGCCTTCGGCAGCTCCCACATTGGAATTTCGTACCCTGTAGGAGCTGCCGAAGGCTGCGATCTTTTGCTTTTAAGCCCGCGAAACAGAGCTTGTGCAGGCACTTTCTGGCTCTTTCGGGTTTCTCGTCGTAATCTCCAGCCATGCCTTTGATCACGCAGTTATTCGCCGTGCTGGTTTTTGCTTGCCTGAGCTTCGCCGCTCGGGGCGAGAAGTTGCGTATTGTCACCGAGCCGTGGGCGCCGTACGTCTACGAACAGGGTGGCAAGAACCTCGGTCTTGACTACGAAACCACCGCCATCGTGTTCCAGCGTCTGGGCATTGAAGTGGAATGGCAGTTCCTGCCGTGGAAGCGCTGCCTGTCGATGCTCGAGACCGGCCAGGCCGACGGTGCGCTGGACATCTTTCACAGCGCCGAACGCGACGCCACCCTGCTCTACCCCAGCGAACCGCTGTCCGATGTCGAATTCGTGATGTTCTACGCCAACGACCGGCCGCATCCATTCAACAGCCTCGAACAACTCAAAGGCCTGACCATCGGCACCTCGCCGGGTTATCTGTACAGCCCTGACTTCAGCCAGTCGGACCTGTTTGTTCGTGAGCCGGCACCGACCCATGAAGCCAATTTCGGCAAACTGGTGCGCGGGCGGATCGACCTGCTGATTACCGATCGCCGCGTCGGTCAGCATTTGCTCGATGAGCTGAATATTCGCGATCTGATCACGGAAAACCCGACGATTATCAGTCGTCAGAGCCAGTTTCTTGCAGTTCGGCGCAATGCCGGTATGGATTTGCTGGTGCAGCGTTTCGGCGCCGAGCTCAAGCGTTTCAAGCGCGAACCGGCCTACGCCGAGCTCAGCGCGCGTTACGGTGCTGCGCCCGTTGATAGCGCGTCACTGCGTTCGGCCACGGCCGGCGGCAAAACCGTTGAGCAGCAGGAAAGCAGCGCGCAGTGATTGCTCTGTTATACTCCGGCGTTCCCGCCAGGCTCACGCCCGGACGCCCGGAACCGTAACAGGCCTCTCGACCCGCTACAGCGCAGCTTCCAGCCCGCGCGAGCGCTCCTGACGTGCCTTCGGAACCGCCGCTGGACCGGACGGGATTGCGTCCTCTTAAACGTGATTCGCGCCAGGCAAGACTCCCATTGGGCCAAGCCCTAACTAAAACAGGATTACTCATGTCCTTTGCTTCCCTCGGTCTCTCCGAGGCTTTAGTCCGTGCCATCGAAGATGCGGGCTATACCGAGCCTACTCCGGTGCAACAGCGGGCCATTCCCGCCGTGTTGCAAGGTCGCGACCTGATGGTGGCGGCTCAGACAGGTACCGGTAAAACCGGCGGTTTCGCCCTCCCGATTCTGGAGCGGTTGTTCCCCAACGGTCACCCGGACAAATCCCAGCGTCACGGCCCGCGCCAACCGCGCGTGCTGGTCCTGACCCCGACCCGCGAACTCGCGGCCCAGGTGCACGAGAGCTTCAAGATCTACGCCCGTGACCTGAAATTCGTCAGCGCCTGCATCTTCGGCGGCGTTGGCATGAACCCGCAGGTCCAGGCCATGTCCCGTGGCGTCGACGTTCTCGTCGCCTGCCCGGGTCGCTTGCTCGACCTCGCCGGCCAGGGCAGCGTCGATCTGTCCCACGTGGAAATTCTCGTTCTCGACGAAGCCGACCGCATGCTCGACATGGGTTTTGTCCACGACGTGAAGAAAGTCCTCGCACGTCTGCCGGCCAAGCGTCAGAACCTGCTGTTCTCGGCAACGTTCTCCAAAGACATCACCGACCTCGCCGGCAAACTGCTGCACAATCCGGAACGCATCGAAGTGACGCCGCCGAACACCACGGTCGAGCGCATCGAACAACGCGTGTTCCGCCTGCCCGCCAGCCACAAACGTGCGCTGCTGGCACACCTGATCACCGCCGGCGCGTGGGAACAGGTACTGGTCTTCACCCGCACCAAGCACGGCGCCAACCGTCTCGCTGAATACCTGGACAAACACGGCCTGCCGGCGGTGGCGATCCACGGTAACAAGAGCCAGAACGCCCGCACCAAGGCCCTGGCCGACTTCAAGGCCGGCGAAGTACGCATTCTGGTTGCCACCGACATCGCCGCCCGTGGTCTGGACATCGACCAGTTGCCGCACGTGGTCAACTTCGAGCTGCCGAACGTCGATGAAGACTATGTGCACCGTATCGGCCGTACCGGCCGTGCCGGTCGTTCCGGCGAGGCGATCTCGCTGGTCGCGCCAGACGAAGAGAAGCTGCTGAAAAGCATCGAGCGCATGACCAAGCAGAAGATTGCCGACGGCGATCTGATGGGCTTCGACTCCAGCACCATCGAAGCCGAGAAGCCGGAAGCCCGCGAGCGTCCGGACATCCGCAACCCGCGCAATTCCCGTGGCCCCCGTGGCGACGGCCCGAATGGCGGCGGCGGTGGCGGCGGTCGCAAGGACAAAGGCAAAGACAAGGGCAAGGAAAAGCCGGCCGGTGAACGTGGCGAGCGCCCTGCCCGTCAGCAGAAACCGCGCGAAGGCACGCCGAGCCGCGAACAGCGCCCGAGCCAGCCTCCGCGTGCAGCGGCTGACCGTGCCCCGGACGAGTTCCTCGACGACGATATCGATAACTTCGGTAACCGCGTTGACTACGTACCGAAGGCCGCTCCTGCCGGCGGCCGTGGTCGTCGTCCGGGCGCCCCGGCGCAAGGCGCAGGCGCACCACGCGGTGGTCAGCCTCAGGGTCGCCAGAACGGTCCGCGCAACAGCAACGGTTCGAGCACCGGCACGCCACCGGCCAAACGCAGCGGCCCGCGCAATGGCGCTCCGCGTGACGGTCAGGGTCGTCGTGACGAATCCGCGCCACGCAACCGCCGCCCGGCCCGTGACGATCAGCCTCGCAGCGAACCGGCCGTGCAGAATCCGCGCAGCAACGGCCCGAAGATCATGCACAAGGAATCGAAAGCCGACCGCTTCCCGACGCCCGAGCAGCTCGATCAACTGCCAAGCCGCCCGCGTGGCGAGAAACCAGCACTGCTGACCCGCAATCGCTGAGTTTCAAGCCGCAATGAAAAATGCCCCGACTCGAAAGAGCCGGGGCATTTTTTTACCTCGATTATCTCTGCCACACCGCAATACCCCTGTGGGAGCGAGCCTGCTCGCGAACGCGGCGGGTCAGTCAGCAATGATGTTGCCGGAATGACCGCTTTCGCGAGCAGGCTCGCTCCCACAGGGAATGTGTCGCAGGCAATAAAAAACGCCCCGGGCCTTTCGACCAGGGGCGTTTTATTGTGGCGAGCGAAAGTTATTTGACTTTCACACCTTCCAGCGAGATATCCAGATCTGCCGTTTGCGAGGTTGGGCCTGGGCCCTTGATCCCGAACTCGTTCAGATTGAGAGTGGTCTTGGCGTTGAAGCCAGCGCGCTCGCCGCCCCATGGATCCTTGCCTTCGCCGTTGAATGTGGCCTTGAAGGTCACAGGCTTGGTCACGCCGTGCAAGGTCAGGTCGCCGGTCACGTCAGCAGTCTTTTCACCGGTCGATTTAACGGCGGTGGAGACGAACTTGGCATCAGCAAACTTGCTCACGTCGAGGAAGTCTTTGCTGGCGATGTGCTTGTCACGTTCAGCATGGTTCGACCACAGGCTGGCAGTTTTCACATCCACAGAGATCTTGCTGGCTTCAGGCTTGGCCGAATCCCAAGAGAAAGTACCGTCGAAATCTTTGAAAGTACCGTGGATGAAGCTGTAACCCAGGTGGCTGATTTTCCAGTCAACGAAGGCGTGCTGGCCTTCCTTGTCAATTTTGTAGTCCGCAGCCATGGCCTGACCAGCCGAGAGCAGTGCAGAACCGATTGCCAGAGCGGCCAGAGTCTTTTTCAACATGCTTTCTTTTCCTTTGAGTCGAGGTTGAGTTTCAGGCTTTGCGACCGAGCATTCGAGTGAGGGTCGCATCACGATCGATAAAGTGGTGCTTCAATGCTGCCAACGCATGGAGACCGGAAAAAATTACCAGTGCCCACGCCAGCCAGAGATGAATCACCCCAGCGGTATCTGCCTGATCCGGTAGTCCGGAGAGCAGGGCAGGAACTTCAAACAGGCCAAACACCGGGATCCCGACACCGTCTGCGGTGGAAATCAGGTAACCGGCAATCATCACAGCGAACAGCGCCAGATACAGAAACCCGTGGCCGAATTTGGCGCCGATACGGGTCATGCGACTGTAGCTTTGCAGCGTTGGCGGCGGCGGACTGATGAAACGCCACAGCACCCGCAACACCATTACAGCGAGCAGCACCAGACCGATGCTCTTGTGCAGATCCGGCGCGTCTTTACGCCAGGTACTGTAGTAATCCAGCCCGACCATCCACAGACCCAGCGCAAACAGCCCGAAGACCACCAGCGCCACGCCCCAGTGCATGAAGATGCTGACCCAACCATAGCGCGAAGAAGAGTTACGTAGCTGCATTGCCCAAATCCTGTGAGAACTGCGAACCAAGACTAGCGAGTTATCTATCGAATTAAAGCGGAAAATTTTGCTTTGAAATATCGAGAAATACGATCAAGAGTCTGGAAGTGACGAGTTAAGAAAAGATTAAAGGCAAAAGTGTGGCGGGATGTTAGGGGCAGATCCTGATGATGCGCTGTCTGGACAGGCCTAATCGCGGGCAAGCCCGCTCCCACAGTGGTTAGTGGCGTGCACAAATCCCGCGTTCATCTCAGAAACCTGTGTGAGCTGGCTTGCCAGCGATGGGGTCCTCACAGGCAAAAAAAAGCGCGGCATATACGCCGCGCTTCTTCATTCACCGCAAAGCCTTACTGCGCCTTGGTCTCGGTCGTTACAGCAGGCTTGGCCGCTGGCTTCTTCGCCGGTTCAGCTTTTTTCGCCGCCGGTTTGGCCGCCGGCTTTTTCGTTTCGGTTTTGGCCGCAGGCTTCTTCGCCGCTGGCTTGGCCGCTGCTTTTTTCGCCGGCTCGGCTTTCACCGGGGCCGCTGGTTTCGGTGCTTCCACCGGCGCTGGCGCAGGTGCCGGGGTCGGTGCAGGCGCTGGAGCGGCCGGAGCAGGTGCTGGCTCTGGCGCTTTCACAGGCTCTGGCTTCTTCTCGTCATCCGAACCGCCGAACAGGTTGCTGAAGAAGTTGCCCTTCTTCGCCGCTACCGCACCCGCCGCGCCTGCCGCAGCTGCAGCCGGAACCACTTTGGCCGGTTCGAACGACTTGCCTGCCGCCAGATCTTCAACCTGGCTGGCTGCGCGCTGGCCGGTGCGCAATGCGCCTTCCAGGGTGCCCGGGTACAAGGTATCGGTGTGTTCGCCGGCGAACGCTACGCGTTGCAGCGGACGTTCCCACAGGCGCCAGAACTTGCTGATCTGCCCCGGGCCGTAAGCCAGATAGGCGCCGCCCATCGACGGGTCGGTGCTGTAGCGACGGATTTCATAACCGGTGAACGAGCCACGGGCCTGTGGATAAAAGGCGTGCAGGCGGATCAACACCTGATCGACCATCTGTTTGTCGCCGAACGCCTGCATCACGCGGGCATTGTCGCCGGACAGGTTGATCACCACGTTGGCGCCGCCCTTCAGCGCCGGCTCGATCCAGAGCATGCCTAAACCTGCGTTGCTGTAGATCTCGCCGGACATGCGCGATTTGCTTTCCCACACGGGCGTCTTGAACTTCAGCATGATCTGGTCGCGCCAACCGTAGTTGGTGCCCTTGATCGCCGCCAGATGCTGAGCATCCAGCGCCGGGGTCAGGGCGATCTTGTTCAGTGCGCGCAACGGCACCGCCAGCACCACGTAGTCAGCCTGATAGCCGACGCTGCCAACTTTGACGGTCACGCCGTCCTTGTCCTGGTTGATGGCCGATACCGGCGAGTTGGTCTTGATGGTTTTGATCTGTTTGACGAACGCCTGCGCCAGCACTTGGCTGCCGCCGACCAGACGCGAAGCACGCAGGTCTCGGTCGGAAACGCCGCGATACACACGATTCTGCTGAGCGAAATACAGCAGCGACAGACGCGAAGGCTCGTCGTAATGCGTGCGGATGTCCTGGTTGATCAACTGACGCGCAGTGGCCGGCAGGTTCTGCTTGTCGAGCCAGCTCGATACGGTGATCTGGTCCAGTGCGTGCAGGGTGGCGGTCGCCGCCGGATTCTGCGGGTCGTCGATCGAGCGCGCCAGATCGTCGAGGGTTTTCTGGTAGCGCTTGAGCGCATCGGCGGTGGCTGGCTGTTTGGTGGCCAGATCAGCGGCGGAGAAATAATCGCCGTCGATCAGATAACCCGGCGTACGCACGAATTCCGGCGCCGGCGTGGTGCCGAGCTTGAAGGTCGACACGTACTTGTTCAGCACCGGCTGGGTCTTGTCGTTGCCGATCCACTCGCTGGTGGCCATGCCCGAGCGGCCGCCCAGGCTCGGTTTGGCTTCCAGCAGGGTGACCTGCCAGCCTTTGTTCTGCAGTTCGTAAGCGGCGGTCAGACCCGACAGGCCACCGCCAATCACGATTGCGGTTTTATCCTTGGCCAGCGCCGTAACGCTGAACAGCCCCAACATCACCAGCGCACAGGCGCGCAGCCAACCGACAGACATTCAGCGAACTCCGGAAAAACATGTGGGAAAAAGCAGCTTTGCGAGTCAGACGACTCAAAGAACCGCGAAGAATACGTTAGCCATCAAAACGCCGCCAGCGACGTCTATCGGCTCAGACAAAGTAGCTCAATCGACACAATGGGTTGTTCCCGCGCGATGCATTGCATAGGCTTGCGCGATTGTTCGCCCGCGCCAGACGCGAGCCGCCTCGAGGAGACTGTAAATGGGCCTGAATAACCAGTGGATGCAACGCGATCTTGCGGTGCTGTGGCATCCCTGCACCCAGATGAAAGACCACGAACAGCTGCCGCTGATCCCGATCAAGCGCGGCGAAGGCGTCTGGCTCGAAGACTTCGAAGGCAAGCGCTACCTCGACGCAGTCAGTTCCTGGTGGGTCAACGTGTTCGGCCACGCCAACCCGCGCATCAACCAGCGCATCAAGGATCAGGTCGATCAACTCGAACATGTGATCCTTGCCGGTTTCAGCCATCAACCGGTGATCGAGCTGTCCGAGCGTCTGGTGAAGATGACCCCGCAAGGCTTGAACCGGGTGTTCTACGCCGATAACGGTTCGTCCTGCATCGAAGTCGCGCTGAAGATGAGTTTTCACTACTGGCTCAATCGCGGCCAGCCAAACAAAAAGCGCTTCGTCACCCTGACCAACAGCTACCACGGCGAAACCATGGCAGCGATGGCGGTCGGCGATGTGCCGCTGTTCACCGAGACCTACAAAGCCCTGTTGATGGACACCATCAAAGTGCCGAGCCCGGATTGCTATCTGCGCCCGCAAGGCATGAGCTGGGAGGAACACTCGCGCAACATGTTCGCCGCCATGGAACAGACGCTGGCGGAAAATCATGACAGCGTCGCGGCAGTGATCGTCGAGCCGCTGATTCAGGGCGCCGGCGGCATGCGCATGTATCACCCGGTGTACCTCAAACTGTTGCGCGAGGCCTGCGACCGTTACGGCGTGCACCTGATCCACGACGAAATCGCCGTCGGCTTCGGCCGCACCGGGACGATGTTCGCGTGCGAACAGGCCGGCATCCGCCCGGACTTCCTCTGCCTGTCGAAAGCCCTGACCGGCGGCTATCTGCCGCTGGCGGCGTGCCTGACCACCGACGAGGTCTACAGCGCCTTCTACGACGACTACCCGACTCTGCGCGCTTTCCTGCATTCGCACAGCTACACCGGCAACCCGCTCGCTTGTGCGGCGGCACTGGCGACCCTGGACATCTTCGAGCAGGACAACGTCATCGCGAACAACCAGGCGCTGGCTCAGCGTATGGCCTCGGCGACGGCGCATCTGGTCGATCACCCGAACGTCTCCGAAGTGCGCCAGACCGGCATGGTCCTGGCCATCGAGATGGTCAAGGATAAAGTCGCGAAAGAGGCCTACCCTTGGCAGGAGCGTCGTGGCTTGAAGGTGTTCCAGCATGCGCTGGAGCGCGGTGCGTTGTTGCGGCCACTGGGCAGCGTGGTGTATTTCCTGCCGCCGTATGTGATCACCCCGGAGCAGATCGACTTCCTGGCCGAAGTGGCCAGTGAAGGTATTGATATTGCGACGCGTGACAGCGTCAGTGTTGCGGTGCCGAAAGACTTTCACCCGGGATTCCGCGACCCGGGCTGATTCGCCTTGCTTGAGATTTGCGGTGGCTGGACTGCCGCTTTCGCGAGCAGGCTCGCTCCCACAGAAGAATGCATTTCAAGTGTGGGAGCGAGCCTGCTCGCGAATGAAGTCGACACCGATCCAACTGATTCATATCTTTCCAGAGACCCGAAATGAGACTGTCCCGCTTCTTTATCGACGCCCCGCTGAGCACTGGCGAACACGAACTGCCGGAAGCCCAGGCGCATTACATCAGCCGCGTGTTGCGCATGGCCGAAGGCGATGCGGTGCAGTTGTTCGACGGTTCCGGCCATGAATTTCGCGGGTCCTTGGTGGACGTCGGCAAGAAGCGCGTCGTCGTGCAGATCGACGAGCAATTCGCCGGGCAAATCGAGTCGCCGCTGCAGATCCACCTTGGCCAGGGCCTGTCCCGAGGCGAGCGCATGGACTGGGCAATTCAGAAAGCCACTGAACTGGGCGTGACGCAAATCACCCCGATCTTCAGCGAACGCTGCGAAGTGCGGCTCAAGGACGAACGCGCCGACAAGCGCTTGCTGCACTGGCGCCAGGTGGCGATCAGTGCCTGCGAACAGTGCGGGCGTTCACGGGTGCCGGTGATTCATCCACCAGTGTTGCTGGCGGACTGGCTCAAGCAGACTGAAGCCGAATTGAAACTGGTGCTGCATCCGGTGGCAGAGCCGTTGGTGAGTCATGCCAAACCGGCGACTTTGGCATTCCTGATCGGGCCTGAAGGCGGTTTGACGGATGCTGAAGTTGAGCAGGCCAAAGGCAACGGTTTCCACGCCGCCCGCCTCGGCCCGCGCGTGCTGCGCACCGAGACCGCGCCGGTGGTGGCGTTGGCGGTAGCCCAGCAACTGTGGGGTGACTTCTAAGGCCCCAAAAGATCGCAGCCTTCGGCAGCTCCTACAGTTGAAATGCATTCCAATGTAGGAGTTGCCGAAGGCTGCGATCTTTTGATTTTGCTTCAAAGGACATAAAACAGAATCGCCACAAAGTGCAGCAGACTTCCCGCGATCACAAACAGATGCCAGATGCCATGGGCATGCCGCAGGCGGTGATCGAGGGCAAAAAAGATAATCCCCACCGTATACAAAACCCCGCCCGACGCCAGCCAGGCAAACCCGGCCGTGCCCAGTGCGGCAATCAGCGGTTTGACCGCGACCAGCACGATCCAGCCCATCACCGCGTAAATCACGATCGACAGAATCCGTGCCTCGGAGCGCGGTTTGATTTCTTGCAGGATGCCGATCAGCGCCAGCCCCCAGACAATCCCGAACAGCGTCCAGCCCCACGGCCCGCGTAACGTCACCAGACAGAACGGCGTGTAGCTGCCGGCGATCAACAGGTAGATCGAGAAATGATCGACCTTCTTCATGATCGCTTTCTTGCGCCCGCGCACGCTGTGGTACACGGTCGAGGCGCTGTAGAGCACCAGCAAGGTGAAGGCGTAGATCGCCACGCTGACAATCTTCCACGGACTGCCGTCCATGCTGGCAATCACCAGCATCCACACGCCGCCGATAAACGCGGCGATGGCCCCGACCAGATGGGTCCAGGCGTTGAGTTTTTCCCCGTGATACATGTATTGCTCACCTCACATTCGTTACCGCAGCGCGCAAGGCTCGGGCCTTGAGCGTAAAAGCGCAATGTTTCTGTTCAACCTCGCCTGCGCGGCACGCGGGAATTGGGCACAATCGGCCGATACCAAAAAGAGTCCGCGCCATGCTGATCGACGAAGAATTGACCCTGAAAAAACTCGAGGTGTTCCTCGCCTTCATGCGCACCGGCAACCTCGCCCGCGCCGCCGCCGAACTGCAGACCAGCAACGTCAGCGTGCACCGCGCCATTCACTCTTTGGAAAACGCCCTGCGCTGCCCGCTGTTCAAACACGAAGGGCGCAATCTGACGCCACTGGAAAGCGCCTATGTGCTGGAAGAACGTGCGCAGAAGCTGATCAACGACGTCGTCGACAGCGTGCGCCTGACCCGCGAAGCCGCCGGGTTCTCCGCCGAGCGTTTCAAGCTCGGCTCGCTGTATTCGCTGACGGTGAAGACCGTGCCGCAGCTGATCATGGGCCTGAAGATCCGCCGCAGCGAACTCAACATCGACCTGATCCTCGGCTCGAACATCGACCTGCTCTACAAGCTGAAAAACATGGAAGTCGACGCGATTCTGGTGTCGCTGGACGACAGCATCAACGATCCGGACTGCGAGCAGATTGCGCTGTTTTCCGACGACATCTTCCTCGCCACCCCGGCCGATTCAAAATTCGCTCAGCGCAGTGAAGTCGATCTGGCGGAAGTGCGTGATGAAACCTTCATCACCCTGACCCAGGGCTTCGCCACGCATCAGGACGGTGTGCGGGTGTTCAAGCAGGCAGGGTTCGAGCCGAAGGTGGCGATGCAGGTCAATGACATCTTCACTTTGCTGAGCATGGTCAGCTCAGGGGTGGGGTACGCCTTGTTGCCGGGGCGGATTGCGGCGGTGTACGAGAACCGGGTGAAGCTCATCCCGTTGCAGGAGAAGTACCGCTTGCAGCAGCACATTGGCGTGGTGTTTCTGAAGGCCAAGGAGCGTGACCCGAATTTGCTGGCGTTGTTGGCGGAGTGTCGGATGTATGCCAATCGCCAGGCTTGATACCGAGTCGTCCCCTTCGCGAGCAGGCTCCCTCCCACAGGAAAATGCATTCCAACTGTGGGAGCGAGCCTGCTCGCGAAAGCGTCAGCCCATCAACCCGCGCATCGCCAGAAATAGCAGCGAAGGCCCCAGCAGACACCCAAGCGCGGTGTAGAACGCCGCCGTCAGGCAACCGTACGGCACCAGCTTCGGATCGGTGGCCGCCAGGCCTCCGGCAACACCGCTGGAGGTGCCCATCAAACCACCGAAAATCACCGCGCTGCGCGGATTGTTCAGGCCGATCATCGGTGCCACGAACGGTGTCATCACCATCACCAAAATCGCCTTGATCAGCCCCGCCGCAATCGACAGCGCCATCACCTCGGAACTGGCACCAATCGCCGCGCCGGTCACCGGGCCGACAATGTAAGTCACGGCACCCGCGCCAATGGTGGTCAGGCTCACCGCATCGGTGTAGCCGAACGCCATCGCCACGCCGACCCCGGCGACGAACGAGGTGCCAACGCCGACAAACAGCGCCAGCACACCGACGAGTCCGGCGCGTTTGAGCTCATCGACACTCACGCCAAACGCCGTCGCCACAATCGCGAAATCCCGCAGCATCGCACCGCCGAGCAGGCCGATGCCGGACAGCAGGGGAATATCCACCACGCCTTTTTGCCCACCGGTGAGTGCGCCGCCGATATACGACAGCACCAGCCCGAGCAGAATGGCGATCGCCGAACCGTGCAGACGGCCCTTGGTGAAGGTGTTGGACATCCAGTAGGACACCCACATGGTCAGGCCGACAATCAAAAAGCCGCTGATCAGACCGTAGCCGGTGATCACTTTCATCATTGATTCGTACATGGCGATTACCCCGCAGTCTTGGCAGGAGCAATCGGCGTTTCTTGCTTGTTGCCCATGCGCGTCAGCACCGGCACCAAGGCAAAAGCGATCACTACGGCGAGGGTGCCGGCAAGAATCGCCATCGGCCCGCCCTTCAGCGCACCGTAGACATTCTGCTGCGCGGCCATGGCGACCACGATGGGAATGTAGATCGCGCTCCAGAACTCCACGCCCTGCTCGGTCTTGCCCTTGAGCCAGCCGCTCTTGTAGAGATAGCTGCCCAGGCCGATCAACAGCAGCATCGCAATGCCGACACCGCCGACGTTGGCCGGCACGCCGATCAGCTTGCCGAGCAGTTCACCGACCCAGATACCGACCAGCGTGCAAAAGGCGAGAAATGCCACACCGTAAATAATCATTGTTGTAGTCCTCAAAGTGCATCGTCGAATGTTGTTTTTGTTGTTCGAAGCTTGAGTCGCGGCGGTTTTAGAGTTGGCGGCCACCCTCCTCGCGCAACAGCGCTTGCAGGGTATCGAGGCGGGCACTGTCGAAGGCAGTGACGGTGCCCTGCTCGAACACCCGGCGCGCCAGCCCGGTCAGCACCGCACCGGGCGGCAGTTCGATCTGTAGACGCACGCCGCGCTCGTAGGCGCTTTGCACGGTGCCGCGCCAGTCCACCACGCGGCACATGTTGAAAGCGAGGTCGTCACGCAGCGCTTCGACTTTGGCAACAGGCCTTGCGCGACTGCCGCTCAGATAAGTGATTTTCGGGTTCTTCAGTTCAACCTTGGCGAAGGCCTCGGCAAGCGCCTGCGCCGGTTTTTCCAGCAATGGGCAATGCGACGGCACGCTCACCGCCAGCCGCTTCGCCACTCCGGCGCCGCGACTGCGCGCCAGTTCGGCCACCGCGTGCATGGCCTTGTCGCTGCCGGCAATCACCACTTGGTTATCCGCGTTGATATTGGCCAGATACACCGGCGCATCTTCGCTGTGCACTTGCGCCAGCAGGGTTTCGACGGTGGATAACTGCAAGCCGATGATCGCGGTCATGCCGTAGCCCTGTGGATAAGCCTGCTGCATCAGCTCACCGCGCAGGTTGACCAGATGCAGCGCATCGCTGAAACTCAAGGCTCGCGCCACCACTGCTGCCGGGTAGGCGCCGATGGACAGGCCGGCGACGTAATCCGCGCTCAGTCCATCCTGCAACAACTGCCGCGAAGCAGCGACACCGGCGATCAGCAGGCACAGCTGAACCGCTCGTGTCGTGCGCAATGCCTCGGCACAATCCAGCAGCAAGACATCCTCGCCGAGCACATCACTGGCCTCGACCAGCGTTTCCCTTGGCAAACGCTGGAGCATGCCCGCTTGATGCGCGCCTTGGCCGGGAAACACCAACAGACTGCTCACGCTGCCTGCTCCTGCGGGTTCCACGGATCCGTCACCAGACAGGCCTGATAAGCATTTTTCAGCAGCACTCGGGACGAACCGCTGGCCCATTCCCGCAAGGCCACAGCGCCGAACGGGGTCTGCAATTGCATGTCGACCCGGCACACAGCCTGATCGAAAAGCTCCACGAGTTTGCACGCCTGATTGCGCGTGATCATCTGCGGCGCGCGCAGAATCAGATCGAGATCACTGGCCGCATGCATCGCTGCAAAACCACTGGCCAATTCAAACCCGACACTGCCGCTGACACCCCAGACCCAACCGCAGTCATCGAGTTTCGGCCGCAGTTGTTTGAGCGCCTGCATCACCGGCAGATCTCGCTCGCACTCAACCTGACAAAGGGCTTCGGGACTGACCCGACAGGCAATCGAATCGAGCGGCATAAACGCCGCCAGCCGCTGCTCACGCAACACACCACGAACGCCGACCGCGACCAGACCTTCCTCGCTCAAGGCCCGCCGCACCACCACCGGTTGCCCGGCCGCCAGCGCCGCGATCGCCCACGCTGGCGCATCCGCCGGCAACTGCGCCGGGGTCATGCCCCAGAGCAGATCGTGGGCCAGGGGCAGGTTCACCACTGCGCCCTCAGCAATTCGCGGACTTTGCTGGAAGCGGCACGATTGCTCGCACCAAGGCGCCCTTTCAAATCAGTGCTGGTCACATCGCTGATCGCTTGCTTCAGGCACTCAGTCACCCGCGTCAGATCTTCCTCTGTCGGCTGTTCAATCTGCTGCACCGAGAGGGTTTCCCAGAGCAGACCGAGGCTGGCGTAGCTGTCGATGTCATAGGCCATCGGCGGCACGCTGGAGGCCAGCGCTTCCAGTTCCTCGACACTGCGCAAGGTGACCCGCGCCGCCGAAGCCTTGCCCATCGCGTGCACCATCACGCCGGGATCGCGCAAAGCAATCAGGCGATTGGCCTGATAACCGTGGGCGAGAAATGCACCCGACATGGCCTTGCCCACCAGCAGCGCAATCACCGGATGCCCGGCCAGACGCGCACGGGCATAACTGTCCGCCGCGCCGGCCAGGGCCTGATGAATGCCGAGGGCTTCTTCGCGGCGGCCATACGCCTGGCTCGGCACATCGACGATGGCGATGATCGGGCGCTTCTGTGCGCTGTCGCGGTCGGCACTGATCGCGTCATCCACAGCCTTGGCCAGCCCCCAGCCTTCGAGCAAACCGACCTCGCCATTGCGGGCGCGGGGAAAACGATTGTCCGGGTCGGCGACCACGGCGATAAAGCGGCCGAGCTCAGCGTCGGCGACTTTCAACGACGGCGGCAAACCTTCGACGACACTGGCGCCAGCGCTGAGCGCATTGAACCAGTGCAAACCGCGCAATGAATAACCGCTCATGAGCGCTCTCCTTGATACAGATCGCGAACCACCGACGGTTCGATTTGCAGGTCAGTGTTCAGCTTGCCGAGGCGTTGCAGGAACCACTCGGCGCGTTGATTGCGCGGCTGTGCCGGCAAGCCTTGCTGGAGCAATTCGCCAACCTGCTGACGAATCTGCGCCACATCATCGCCGACATAACGGTCCACCAGTCCGGTATTGAAACGCTGTTCGCCGCCGGTCAGGCTCCAGATGAAGGGCCGGTCGCGGGAGTCGTATTCCTCGATCCCGGCTTCCTGCTCGATGACTTGCGGGCCGTTCAGGCCGAGACGTGCCTCCTGGGTCACCAGCAAATAACTGCACAGTGCCGCAGCAATCGACATGCCGCCGAAACACCCAACGCTGCCGGCGACCACGCCGACCACCGGTTGGTACTGCTGCAGATCGACAATCGCCGCGTGAATATCGGCAATCGCCGCCAGACCGAGATTGGCTTCCTGCAAGCGCACGCCGCCGGTTTCCAGCAGCAACACGGCGCGGGTGGGGATGCCGTTGCGGTTGTCTTCAGCGGCCAGTTCCAGCGCACCGGCAATCTTCGCCCCGCCGACTTCGCCAAGGCTGCCGCCCTGGAACGCGCCTTCAATTGCCGCGATGACCACCGGCAAACCGTCAAGGCTGCCCTTGGCAATGATCACCCCGTCGTCGGCTTGCGGCACTACGCCCTGGCGCTCAAGCCATGGCGACATGACCCGTTGAAACGGATCGAGCAGTTCGCGAAAGGTTCCGGCGTCGAGCAAGGCTTGCGCCCGCTGCCGCGCGCCGAGTTCGACGAAGCTGTGTTTGTTGAGCAACGCTGCGCTGTCAGTCATGGCCGATCTCCTCGAAACCCTGTTCCAGACGCAAGCGCACCACCCCCGGTGTCGCGCCGAAATCGTGGATATCGATGGCCATCGCTGGCGGCGTGGTGCCGTCGAACATCCGCGCAAACAGGTGCTGCCAGCGCTGCTGCGCGCCGTTGACCGAGGTCTGCACGTTGATCGTCAGTTTGCCGGCCAGCCCCGGTTCGATCAGCACTTCCAGATCACCCGAGCCGACACAACCGACCAGCGCACGCCCGCGTGGCGGCTGCCCGGCGGGGAATTCAAACGATAGGTTTTCCATCAAAACGCTCCATGAGAGATGCCGGCGCGCTCGATACGATCAAGCAGCAGCGTGGCGGCGAGCAGGTCGGCGGCGCCACCGGGCGAGGCATTCAATGCGATGAGTTGTTGATCCAGTTCGTGCAGGCGCCGACGACCGCTGAGGCTGGCGCTGCCGCCGGCATCGAGCACCGCTTGCGCGCCGGCCTGCATGGCCTGCAGGCCCGGCTCGCCGGCGCGGTAGAGCACGCAGGTGTCGGCCAGCTCGGTCATGATCGCCAGCAATGCATCGAGCCGGGCGTTCTGTTCGCCGTGGCCGTTGGCGCGGCTTTTGTGCAGTTGCGGCAGGCCCCGTTGCAGCACGGACGGGAAGCCGAGTTGCGCTTCCTCGCGAGCACCGCGTGCGCCGTAACGCCGGGCGACTTGTGCGCCATGGCTGAGCGGCGTCGGTGCGTAGCGGTCGTCGAGCAGTGCCAGGCGGGCGGCACACAGGGCGACGGATTTCGGTTGCAGCGCGGCGGCTGTCACCAACAGTCCCAACGCCCAGATCGCGCCGCGATGGGTGTTGACGCCGTTGGTGGTCACGAGCATCGCTTGCTCGCCCTCGCGGCCGATGCGGCCGATCGCTTCGCGCAACGGCACACCGACTTCACCGATCTCCAGCGCCGCCTCGGCCATTTCCTTGAATGCCGGCCACAATGCCAGCGCCGACGCGTGCATCAGGCCCAGGTGCAGATCGGTGTGCGCGCCGTTGCCGCGACGGTCGACCAGCGCCGGTTTCGGCGACAGATCGGCTTCGTCGATCAGCGCGTCCACCGCCAGATCGGCCAAGCGGTCAGCCAGAGAAAGCGGTTTCGCTTGCAGGTTGAATGCGTGCATTACCAGCTCCTGAATTTGGCGGGCGGGTTGTACAGGCCGCCGGACCACTCGACCAGATCGGCCACGCTTTTCGCCGCGAGCAATTCGCGCGTGGCGTCAGTGCGGCGGATGCCGAGGTCTTCGGGCAGGGCGATCAGGCCCTCGCGGCGCATGCGTTCGGTGTCTTTCGGGTTGTGTCGCAGGCCGATGGCGGTAACCCCGGCAACCGCTGCGATCATCGCCTGGCGCTCTTCCAGCGAGCGCGCCTTGTACAGGTAGGCGATGCCTTCTTCGGTGAGCAGGTGGGTGACGTCGTCGCCGTAGATCATGATCGGCGCCAGCGGCATGCCGCTTTTCTTCGCCACTTCCACGGCGTCGAGGGTTTCGACGAAGGTCGGTTTGCCGCCCTCCTGGAAGGTCTCGACCATTTGCACCACGAGTTTCTTGCCACGTTCGAGCATCGGTTGCGGCCCATCGGCATGGCGCATGTCCAGCCACGCCGGGGTGCCGTGACGGCGGCCGCGCGGGTCGTGGCCCATGTTCGGCGCGCCACCGAAACCGGCGAGACGGCCACGGGTCACGGTCGAGGAATGGCCGTCGCCATCGACCTGCAATGTCGCGCCGATAAACAGATCCACCGCGTATTGCCCGGCGAGTTGGCAGACCATGCGGTTGGAGCGCAGCGAGCCGTCGCGGCCAGTGAAGAACACATCCGGCCGAGCGGCGATGTAGTTTTCCATGCCCAGTTCGGTACCGAAGCAATGCACGCTCTCGACCCAGCCGCTTTCAATCGCCGGGATCAGCGTCGGGTGCGGATTGAGCGTCCAGTTGCGGCAGATTTTGCCTTTCAGGCCGAGGGATTCGCCGTAGGTCGGCAGGATCAGTTCGATGGCGGCGGTGTTGAAACCGATGCCGTGGTTGAGCGACTGCACGTTGTGTTTTTCGTAGATCCCGCGAATCGCCATCATCGCCATCAACACGTGCACAGGCTTGATGTGGCGCGGGTCACGGGTGAACAGCGGTTCGATGTAGAACGGCTTGTCGGCGACCACGACGAAATCGACCCATGAAGCGGGAATGTCCACGCGGGGCAGTTCGCTGACGTCATCGACCAATTGGTTGACCTGAACGATAACGATGCCGTCGCTGAACGCCGCCGGTTCGATCAGCGCCGGGGTGTCTTCGGTGCTCGGGCCGGTGTAGATGTTGCCGGCGCGGTCGGCCATGAAACCGGCCGAGAGCACAACGTTGGGGATCAGGTCCACGACGAGGCGGGCGTAGAGTTCGATGTACGTGTGAATGGCGCCGACTTCGAGCAAGCCATCTTCGAGCAACTGGCTGATGCGGAGGCTCTGGGTGCCGGCGAAGGAGAAATCGAGCTTGCGGGCAATGCCACGTTCGAACAGATCAAGGTGTTCGGAGCGGCCGACGCTGGGCATGATCATGTGCAGATCGTGGAGCTTGGCCGGATCGGCCTTGGCCAGCGAACGCGAGAGGAAATCCGCCTGCTTCTGGTTGTTGCCCTCCAGCACCACGCGGTCGCCGGGATGGATCAGCGCTTCGAGCGCGGCGACGATTTTGTCGCTGGGCAGCACCGCACCATCGGCCAGCCCGCGCACCTTGTCGAGCCGGCGCTGCTTCTCGTCACGCCGCCGCGTCCAGCGCGAGTCGGGGGAAATTGTTGTTGTCATGCTCACTCCACGGGTTCGCTGTCGTGGAGCCAAGTTAGGCGTGTGTGATGAGGGCATCAATCAAGCTGGGTGGTGAATCATTACGCTGAGCGTAACGTTCAAAAGCTACCCTCACCCTAGCCCTCTCCCGGAGGGAGAGGGAACCGATTGGGGGATGCTTGGGAACGAAGCCGACCTGAAGCAGCCGTGGTGAATCCCGAAACGAAAAATCAACAGCCCCTCACCCTAGCCCTCTCCCGGGGGGGAGAAGGAACCGATAGGGGGATGCTTGGGAAATGACGCCGACCTGAAGCAGCCGTGGTGAATCCCGAAACGAAAAATCAACACCCCCTCACCCTAGCCCTCTCCCGGGGGGAGAAGGAACCGATAGGGGGATGCTTGGGAAATGACGCCGACCTGAAGCAGCCGTGGTGAATCCCGAAACGAAAAATCAACAGCCCCTCACCCTAGCCCTCTCCCGGGGGGAGAAGGAACCGATAGGGGGATGCTTGGGAAATGACGCCGACCTGAAGCAGTCGGGGTGACTCCCGAAACGAAAAATCAACAACCCCTCACCCTAGCCCTCTCCCGGAGTGAGAGGGGACTGATTGGGGGATGCTTGGGAATGACGCCGACCTGAACCGGTTGTAGTGAATCCATAATCGACTCGGTCATTCAGGTCGATGTAGGACGCGAGACACCTCGGTCGGCTCCCTCTCCCTCTGGGAGAGGGCTGGGGTGAGGGACTTTCAGTCAGTGGGCACCATTTTGTCCAGCACGCGATTCACCGCCATCTCCGCCACCATGACAATCTGCGCGATGCCCTGCAGGGTCTTGCGCTGTGAGCCGTCCACCGAGGCGGCGTGGTTGTGCAACATGACTGTCGCCGAACCAAGGGTTTCACAGGCGTCGGCCAGCAAGGACTCGGTGTCGGCTTCGGGGTTGGCCATGTACAGCGTATTGGGGATGTACGGCGGGGCCATGAAGTCAGCGGCGGGCGGGCCGAGGTAATGGTCGAGGGCACGCTCGGCGGCGTCGTGAAATTTCTTTGAGTCGGGGGATTGGTAGGGCGATGCCGGACTTGCTACCGGCGGATTGGGCGATGGTTTTTTCATCTTCAGGTTCCGGATAAAGCCGCAACCGCATCTCTGCTAAAAGAAGGGGTGGCAGCTGAACGCAGGTTAGCAGACCGGGGAACCTAAGGAAGCCGGCGCGCCGAAGCGCCCTGCGCACAGCCGCCATCAAGTGCAGACGTGAAGCCTGGCTGACGGTGCTCGTGCAACCTCAGATTTACCACGGGCTGCTAAACCCGATCACTGGGAATCAGTGACCCGATCCAAGTTACGCAGCAAGCCCTGGGCGCACAAGCCGGCGGATTCTGGCGCAGGCGTAGGCAGCGGCGCAAGGATTTGTAGGTTGGTGCGGCGTAACACCGGGTGTCTTTAAACACAGGTACGGATTGGTGTTTATTGAGCTACAGGAATTGAGGATCCACCTGTGGGATTGAGGTGATGCGACTGGCGCTTTCGCGAGCAGGCTCGCTCCCACAGAGGTTGCCCGGTGTACACACCTGTGGGAGCGAGCCTGCTCGCGAAGAGGTCATCCAAAACATCGAAAGCCTTGGATCAGCGGGCCAATCCCGCCTCCACCAACAACTTCTCCAGCCCCAACAAATCCGGTACCTTCGCCACCTGCTCGCCCACCTGCACCGCCGCCTGCTCCAGCGCACACAACGGCACATCCACGTAACTCAACTGACTGTCGAGCTTGTACGACCGAGGAATCCCTTGCACCAACAGGGCGATGAATCTCAGCTCGGGCAAGCCGCCCAGCGCATTCAGAATGACGATCCGCGCCCGTTCGCCGATGACGATTTTCTGCCCGCAGGCCGATTCGAAACTGATCAGCGGAATCTGCCGCTCGCGCCACGTTACCCGGCCCAGGTACCACGGCGGCGTGTCGAGATCGAAGGCACTGGCCTGGTAGTCGATCAGCTCGGCGATGGCGACATTCGGCAGGATCAGGTTGCGATCGGCCAGCGGCAGCAGCAGCCCGGTAAGCTGGCTGGTGCGCGGGTTGTGCCGGTGCTCATGCATGTTTCTTGCTCCACTGGGCGATGCTCTCCAGCAACACCGATTCCTGATACGGCTTGCCGAGGTAGTCGTTGACGCCGATGGCCATGGCGCGGTCGCGGTGTTTCTGCCCGGTGCGCGAGGTGATCATGATGATCGGCAAGTGGCGCAGGCGTTCGTCGGCGCGCACCTGGGTGGCGACCTCGAAGCCGTCCATGCGCGGCATTTCGATGTCGAGCAGCATCAGATCGGGCATGTGCTCTTCGAGCAGCAGCATCGCATCGACACCGTCCTTGGCAGTCAGCACGTTCATGCCATGGCGCTCGAGCAAACGGCTGGTGACCTTGCGCACCGTCACCGAGTCATCGACGACCATGATCAGCAGCGGCTTGTGCGGCTCGCTGTCGATCTCCGTGCGCGCCGGCTCTTGCGCCAGGCGCGCCTGCATCGCGCGGATCGGTGCGAGCAGATCCAGAATCAACACCACCCTGCCGTCGCCGAGAATCGTCGCCCCCGACACGCCCTGCACCGCCGCGAATTGCGGGCCGAGGCTCTTGACCACGATCTCGCGGGTGCCGGCCATGGCGTCGACCAGCACGGCAATGTGGCGATCGTTGCAATGCACCAGCAGCACCGGCAACGGCAGGTTCTGCCCGAGCAGTTTTGGCCGTGGCGCAGTCTTCAGCAGCTCGCCGAGGTAGCACAGCTCATAACGCTGGCCGGCGTATTGATAACTCGGCGGATCCTGACGGAAGTGCCCTTCCAGATCATTCGGCAACACGCGCACGATGCCTTCGATGGTGTTCAGCGGGATCGCGTATTGATCCTCACCACACTGCACCATCAACGCGCGGTTGACCGACACGGTGAACGGCAGGCGAATGCGGAAGTGCACGCCCTGCCCCGGCACCGAATCGATGCTCATGCTGCCGCCGAGCTGGCGCACTTCCTCGTGGACCACGTCCATGCCGACGCCGCGCCCGGAAATCTGGGTGATCTTTTCCGCCGTGGAGAAACCCGGCTGGAGGATGAACTGCAACACATCGCGGTCGCTGATCTCGGCGTCGGGCGCCAGCAGACCGCGCTTGATCGCCTTGCGCCGCACGGCTTCCAGCGGCACGCCGGCGCCGTCATCGCGGATGTCGAAAACCATGTCGCCGCCCTCGCGGGACAGATCGAGGCTGATCTGTCCTTGCGCCGGTTTGCCCGCCGCCAGCCGCACCTCGGCCGATTCCAGGCCATGGTCGACGGCGTTGCGCAGCATGTGTTCCAGCGGCGCGGCCATGCGCTCGAGAACGTTGCGATCCATCTCGCCATCGGCATTGCCGACGACGAACGCGACATCCTTGCCCAGCTCTTCGGCGACCTGACGCACGATGCGCTTCAGACGCGGCACCATGCGTTCGAACGGCACCATGCGCGTACGCATCAGGCCTTCCTGCAATTCGGTGTTGATCCGCCCCTGTTGCTGCAACAGGTTTTCCGCGTCGTGGTTGCGGCGGTCGAGGGTTTCCTTGAGGTCGAGCAGGTCCGAGGCAGATTCGAACAGTGCCCGCGACAGTTGCTGAAGCTGCGAATGGCGGTCCATTTCCAGCGGATCGAAGTCTTCATAACCGAGGCGTTCGCCGTCGACTTGCTGGCGGCTGAGGATGCGCCCCTGGGTTTCGGTGTCGAGGCGGCGCAACTGATCGCGCATGCGCTCAATGGTGGTTTCCATCTCGTTGAGGGCAATCTGCGCATCGTTGACTTGCTGCTCGATCCGCCCACGAAAGATCGAGGTTTCTCCGGCCAGGTTGACCAATTCATCGAGCAGCTCGGACGAGACCTTGACCATGTCTGCGCCAGCATCGGCGGCGGGTGGCGCTGCCTCAGGTTTGACCACGGGAGCTGGCGCCTGCGGCGTTTCAACCTGCGCCGGATGGCTGAAATTCTGGATCGCGCTGATCAGCCGATCGGCCGGCGGGCAAGGTTGCCCGGCGCGCACGCCATCGAGCATTTGCGCCAGTCGGTCATGGCCGCGCTGCACCAGCGCGAACAGTTCGGCGGACGGTTGCAGCGCACCGGTGGAAAGGCTTTCGTAGAGAAATTCCAGCTCATGGGCGAGGTCGCCGATCGGGCCGATTTCGACCATCCGCGCGCCGCCCTTGAGGGTGTGCAGATCGCGCAGCAGGGTTTCGATTTCCTGACGGTTGCCCGGCTCGGCCTGCCAGCGCAACAGCGCGGCGCCGGAGCTTTCGATGATGTCGAAGCCTTCTTCGAGGAAGATCTCCAGCAACTCCGGATCATGCCCGGCGTTGTCGTGTTCGACCGCTGCGGGGGCAGATTCGCTGGCGGCCTGGCCCTGACGCAACTGACGGATCGCGTCGATCAGATCTTGCGCCGGGGTCAGCGCTTGATGCGCTTGCAGTTGCTCCAGCATCAGCGCCAACCGCTCATGACTGCGCTGCAACAAACCTTCGAGCGCAGCGCTGTGGTTGTAGCGTCGATCGACCAGCCCTTCGTAGAGATTTTCCAGTTCCTGGGCGAGGTCGCCGACGGCCTCGACCTCGGCCATGCGCGCGCCGCCCTTCAGCGTGTGCAAGTCGCGCTGCAATGACGACAGCGGCGCGGCGTTGTCCGGGTCCTTGCGCCAGCGCTGCAAGGCTTGCCCGGCGCTGTCGAGAATGTCCACCGCCTCTTCGAGGAAGATTTCGACGATTTCGTCGTCCGGCTCGAGGGCGGCAACCGATTGCTGCAATTGCGCGGTGGCGCTGCCCAGCTCGCGAATGTCCAGGGTGCGGCTGCCATCGCTGCGGATCAGGCCCATCGACGCCGGGTCGAGGCCTTCGTCGAGCAGTTCCTGCAAGGCCCGAATCCGCTCCGGTTGCGCGGTGATTTCCTGGCCGGCAGCGAGTTCATCGAGCATGTTGATCAGCGCTTCGTGGGCCAGTTGCGCTTCGTGAAAAAACCGCTCACTGACCGCCAGGCTGCTTTCTTCCACCGCGCCATACAGGTCGAGCAAAGCTTCGCAGAGGCCATCGACCGGAAGCAGATCGGCAAGGTGCGCGCCCTCGCCCAGAGTGGTCAGCTCATCGAGCAAGGCGCTGAGTTCCTGGCGCTCGCCGGGGTGCTGCTGCCAGCGCTGCAAAAGGTTTTCGGCGTCGAGGAGGATGTCCATGCCTTGGGCGAGGAAGTTGTTGATCAGTTGCGGATCGCGCTTGAGGCGCAGGCCGCTGTCAGCGCCATCGGTGCTGGCTTGCAGGCGCTCGGCGAGCAGCGCCTCGGTGCGTTTGATCAGCGACTGCGCACCGACAATCGGCGCCAGCGGATCGTGTTTGAGCTGACGCAGGCCGACGCGGAACAAGCCCTCGGCTTCGAGCAGCAATTCGACCTCGTCCAGATCCAGCGGCAACTGATGCGCCTTGAACTCGCGAGCCAGTTGATCCAGTGAAGCCGCCAGTTCGGCCATCGGCAATACGCCGGCCATGGAGGCACTGCCCTTGAGCGTGTGCAGCGCCCGTTGCAGTTCGTCGCTGGCCGGCAACGGCACGTGTTCGGCGGCCTGATCGAGGAAACGGTTGAGGCTGGCGAGGTGGGTATCGGCTTCTTTGCGGAAGATTTCCAGCAGCAGCGGATCAAGCGCGGCGACGTCGTCGGTGTCTTCGGCAGCCAGCGGTTCATCGCCTTTGGCCAACGCGTGGGCGCGGGCGGCGAGTTGGTCGACATCGTTGCGCTGGCGCTGACGCTGGGTGGCAAATTCGTTGATCAGCTCGGGCAGCAGCAACACGGTGTCGCCGAGCAATTGGCGCAGCACTGCGCCGGGCTCGACGCTTTGTTCGAGCACGCGGTTGAGCAGGTTTTCCACGGCCCAGGCCAGTTCGCCAAGGACCAACGCGCGGACCATGCGCCCGCTGCCTTTCAAGGTATGGAAAGCCCGACGCAGCTCGGTCAGGGCGGCGCGGTCCTGGGGATTGGCGGTCCAGCGCGGCAGGTATTCGTGGAGGACCGCGAGGACTTCGTCGGTCTCCTCCAGGAACACTTCGCGCAGTTCATCGTCGACCGGTTCTTCATCCGCTGGCGGCGGCATCAGGCTGTCGGGGCTGTTGCGCGCCGGCGGGTTGAGCGCCGACAGCGGGCTGGCCAGCACTTCGGCCAGCGACTGCACGACGTCAGGGTCGTCGAGCGCTTGCAGATCCTGCATGAGCTGCGCTTCGCTGGGGCTGAGCACCTCATCGAGCACCGGCACCTGCGGTTCACCGGGCTGTTCGTTGGCGAAGAAGCCGAGGCTGGCAAGGCTGTTTTGCGCGACATCGAGCAGATGCTCGGCGGGCGCCTGCGGGTCGTCGCTCAGGCGTTCGAGGTAATACTCGAGGCCGCTGATCACGTCGGCCAGATGATCAAGTTGTTCCCAGCCCGGTTCGTGGGCATCGAGCATCAAATGCTCGCGAATGAAACCGTTGCAGGCCTCGACCAGACTCGCTGCGCGGGCCAGCGGAATCATCGCCAGCGCGCCGCGTACTTGCGTCAGCAGCTCGGGCAGCGATTGCAGATGCTGGCGGTCCCAATCGGCGTCGATGTAATCGACGATCATGTCCTTGGCCTGTTGCAGGCAGATGCGCGCTTCCTTGATCACGATCTGATGGATCTGCGTCAGGTCGGTGGTCGGCAGGCGCGCGTCTTCGGCGCTTTGCGTCTCCACCGTGCCGACCATGCCGGCCAGCGTCGCTTCGACGTAGAGCAAGGCCCCGGCGACGTCCATGAGAATCGCGTCGTTCGGTTCGCGCTGGCCCTGAGCGAGGCTGAGCACCACCGCCAGTTGGTCGATGATGACCTTGCGCGGCTGGCCGAAACCCAGCACCGCGAGGGTGTCGGCAATCTGTCGCAGCGGCGCGAGCAGGCTGTCCAGATCCGAGGCGTGCTGGCGGTCGCTGCGCACGAACAGATCGAGGCGCTCCTTGACCCGCACCAGCTCTTCGCACAGCGCTGCCAGCACCGAGCGCATGGCATCGCGGTCGGGGCCGGCGAGGCGCGCGCGTTCTTCATCGACCATCGCGCTGTCGGGCAACGCGTCGTCCAGGGAGTAGCGATCTTTCATGGTCAGCATCTGCCCGGTGGGATGTTCGGCTTTGGCAATATAGAACAACAGGCTTTTCAGCAGCTCGGCCGGCGCCGGCTGGTTGAGCCCGACGATGCCCTGCTCGAGCAGGCGCTTGAGCTCTTGGTCGGCGTCCTTGAACAGGCTGCGCAGCGCCGGACTGTTGGCGATGACGCCCTCGCGCATGCCCTCGACCAATGCCGAGGCGATTTGCCACAAAGGGCTCAACGGCGCGTCGCCGCTCAGCGCTTCGAGACGGCTGAAGACTTTGGCCAGATAGCCAAGATGCGTCTGGTCGTCCTGTTCGCGCAGCAGACCGACCAGAGCCATTTGCAGCATCTGCCGCAGTTTGCGCAGCACGTTCGGCAGATCGAGCGGTTCCAGCGCGGCGAGTGCCTCGTCGCCGAGCGGCGCCAGCTCGGGCAGTGGCGGGCTGAACAGGCTGGTTTCCGCCAGCAGGCTTTCACCGCGAGCGCTGCGCAGATCGTTGATCAGCGGCAACACCACCAACGGCAGGTCGCGGCGGGCGCTCTGCACGCGATCGAGGTAAAGCGGCAGTTGCCCCAAGGCTTGCAGCATCAGGTGCAAGGCTTCGTCGCGGTGCGGTACACGATCATGTTGCAGGGCTTCGACCAAGTGCTCCATTTCTTCGGCCAGTAACGCTGCGCCGTAGAACTCGACCATTTGCAGACTGCCGTGGACCTGATGAATGTACGCCAGGCACTCGTCCAGACCGGGGAAGGCCTGCGGATCGTCGAGCACGGCTTCGATCGCCTGATGCGCCAGCTTCAGCGTTTCGGCAATTTCGCCCTTGACCCATTCCAGGGCCACGTAGTCGTGCCGATCACCCATAACCACTCCACTCACGCTTTATCTGTCGCCGCCGGCAAGGTGAAACCGGACACCGAACGGCGCAACTGACTGGCCATTTTCGCCAGGTTGCCGATGCTCTCGGCGGTGGCCGTGGACCCCGACGAAGTCTGCGACGTGATCTGCTGGATCACGTTCATCGTCAGCGAGATCTGCCCGGCCGAAGACGTCTGCTGTTGCGCCGCGTTGGAAATGCTCTGGATCAGCGCCGCGAGGGTCTTGGACACGCCTTCGATTTCTTCCAGGGCCACACCGGCATCCTGCGCCAGTCGCGCGCCGCGCACCACTTCGGTGGTGGTCTGCTCCATGGAAATCACCGCTTCGTTGGTGTCGGCCTGAATCGCCCGCACCAGGGTTTCGATCTGCCGGGTCGCGGCGGACGAACGCTCGGCCAGCCGCTGCACTTCGTCGGCAACCACGGCAAAACCGCGCCCGGCGTCGCCCGCCATCGATGCCTGGATCGCCGCGTTGAGGGCGAGGATGTTGGTCTGGTCGGCGATGTCGTCGATCAGGCTGACGATGTCGCCGATTTCCTGGGACGACTCGCCGAGGCGCTTGATGCGCTTGGCGGTGTCCTGAATCTGTTCGCGGATGTTGTCCATGCCGTGGATGGTGTTGTGCACCACCTCGTTGCCTTTGTTGGCGATTTCCACGGAACGCTCGGCCACCGCCGACGATTCGGCAGCGTTGGCCGAGACTTGATCGATGGACTCGGCCATGTCGCTGATCGCCGTCGAAGCTTCGGAAATCTGCTGGGCCTGTTGCTCCGAGGCCTGGGCCAGATGCATGGCGGTGGCCTGGGTTTCCTGCACAGCAGCGGCAACCTGGCCGGCGGTGAGGTTGATGGTCGCCACCAGATCACGCAATTGGTCGACGGAATAGTTGATCGAGTCGGCGATGGTGCCGGTGAAGTCTTCGGTCACCGACGCGGTCACGGTGAGGTCGCCATCGGCGAGGTCTTCGATTTCGTCGAGCAGGCGCATGATCGCGTTCTGGTTGCGCTCGTTCTTCTCGGCCGTTTCGCGCAACTGGCGATTGGTTTCGCGGACCATGACCAGACCGATGAGGATGATCGAGGCCAGTGCCAGCAAGCCCAGCACATAGCCGCCAATGGTGTCGGTGTTGCGCCCGCCGGCCAGATGCTCGAAACCTGTAGCAAGGTGCGAAGCTTCGTCGAGCAGGGTTTGCGACAGGGTGAAGATGTTGCTCGCCGATTCGCGCACCTTGAACAGCTCTGGCGAGGTTTCGAGGATTTCGTCCACCGAGCCGGAAACGAACTGGAACAGCTCGGAGATTTCGCTCAAACGCGCACGGGCGTCGCGGTCTTCGACTTGGCTGATTTTCAGCGCCGGGTTGCCCTGCAACATGCCGTTGAGCACCAGACCGAAACGCGCGGCATCACGACCAAAGGCATCGGCGGCCTGCTGCGAGTTTTCGTCACCGGCGAGCACGGTGTTGACCGCGCCAAGAATGCGTTCAGCCAGTAGCGACTGCCGTTGCGCCATCGCCACCTGCGCCGCCGGGGCGCCGCGCTGGAGCAGGATTTCCACGACTTTTTCGTATTCGATCTGCAACTGCGGCACGGTTTCGGCCAGCGTTGCGGCGACCTGATGCAGCGACAGCACGGTCTGTTCGCTGCTGAGGATCGCATCGGTGTTTTTCAGCAGGCGTTCCCAATCCATTTGCACCGCGCGCATTTCCGGGCGCACGGCGACGGGTGCCGGTGGCAGGCCGGTGTTCGGGTCACCCTTTTTCAGGTAACCCCAGCGCTGGGCAAAATCGTTGCGCGCATCACTGAGCAGTTTGAAGGCGGCCGCCTTGCCCGCCGCCGCTTCGGTGGCGTTCTTGGCGATGCGTTGCGAGAGCACCCGCAGTTCGCCGGCATGGCCGATGTACTGCTTGTCGTAGTTCGCCTGGGTGTTGAGGTACGCGAAGTTGGCGAACAGCAGCATGATGAACACGATCAGTGCGATAAACAGCACGATGATCTGCGCGCGACTGCGCGATGCTTCTGCCGACTTGCCTGTTTTTGCTTTTGTCATCGGTCCTCGCCTTAACCCACACCTTTGAGGCCTGCTGCAATCCCTGTGGGAAGCAACCTCATGATGAAGAAATTTTGTGGCGAGGGGATTTATCCCCGATGGGTCGCGCAGCGGCCCCAAAAACCTGAGTCGTATCGGCTACATCTCAAATACAGGTCTTGGGTCGGCTTAGCCAACCATCGGGGATAAATCCCCTCGCCACAGGTCTGTCTGACCCACAATTTTCCTGATCACATGGCCCATTCCACCCAATGGGTTCTGTGTTGTTCCTGCTATAGAGCCACACCCATGAACACCGGAGACCTGGCCAGTGCAAACAGGCTGAACACCCGCCAGTTCTGTTCACGGCGGAAATAGCCTTTGACGAATTCGGCCTTGGAGCCCTGACGCTTGCTGATCGACAGCGGCTCGAAACTGCCCTGGTCGAAATGCTGCAAGCCGATGACTTCGTCGACCATTACCCCGGCGAACACGTCTTCATGTTCCACCACCAATACCCGCCGCTGTTTGCGCAGCGGCGACAGCTCATGGCCGAAGAAGCCGCACAGGTCCATGATCGGCAGCAGCCGCCCGCGCAGATTTGCCACCCCCTTGACCCACGGCTTGACCCCGGGCAACTGGGTGAAGCGCGGTTCATGCAGGACTTCGCTGACTTCGCCCATCGGCGCCACATACCAATGCTCGCCGAGGCGAAAGCCGATGCCGCTCCAGCGATCCGGGCGCGCCGCTTGCGACGGCAGGTCCGCTGCCAGCAGGCGGCAGCGCTGGTCGATCTGCCAGAGCAGTTCGAACGCGGTCAGCGATTCGTTCATGATCGCGCGATCAGCCGTTGAGTACGTTGTTCAGGGTTTTGATCAGGGTGTCTTCGTCGACCGGTTTGGTCAGGTAATCCTTGGCGCCCTGGCGGGTGCCCCAGACCTTGTCGGTCTCCTGATCCTTGGTGGTGATGATGATCACCGGGATGTGCGCCGTGTCGGCATCCTTGGTCAACTGGCGGGTCGCCTGAAAACCGTTGAGGCCGGGCATGACGATGTCCATCAGCACCGCGTCGGGTTTTTCCTGACGGGCCAGGGCCACGCCGTCGGCGCCGTTCTCGGCCTTGAGCACTTCATGGCCGTGCTTTTCGAGCATGCCGGTGAGTTTGTACATTTCAGTCGGCGAATCATCGACGATCAGGATACGTGCCATGGTCTTCCCCATTTTTCTGGTCGACTGCCGGCCCGCTGGCCGAGCGTCACTGTGCGTGTCTTACTGCGGCAAAACGGCGGCGAAGCCCGGAACATGGGCCTGGATCGCGTTGAGCAGTTCTTCTTTGCTGAACGGCTTGGTCAGAAATTGATCAGAACCGACAATCCGCCCCTTGGCCTTGTCGAACAGACCGTCCCTGGATGAAAGCATGATCACCGGCGTCGCCTTGAAGGCGCTGTTGTTCTTGATCAGGGCGCAGGTCTGATAACCGTCCAGACGCGGCATCATGATGTCGACGAAGATGATCCCGGGATGGTGGTCGGCAATCTTGGCCAGCGCATCGAAACCGTCGATGGCGGTGATCACTTCGCAACCGACATTCTTCAACAATGTTTCGGCGGTGCGGCGAATCGTTTTCGAGTCGTCGATCACCATGACCTTCAAGGCGCTGGACTGCTGTTCCATAAGAGGGTTCTACCGTCGCCTTTGCGAATCAAATTGTCCGTTTTGCTGTGAATAATGGCCTGAAACCCTTGAAACCCATGGGGCGGCGCGATCTGCCAGCCTTTTTAGCACAGTCTCCAGATGCAATCTATCGACGGGTTTTTCCTTGACCCGAAACCCGCCCGGCGCCACTCTGGCGGCACTTTTTCAATACCGATCCGGTAGCCAAATTTCGAGGAAAACCCAATGAGCGTTCGCGTCGGGATTGTCATGGACCCTATCGCCAGCATCTCCTATAAAAAGGATAGCTCGCTGGCCATGCTGCTGGCCGCGCAAAAGCGTGGCTGGGAACTGTTCTACATGGAACAGAAAGACCTGTATCAGGCCGAAGGGCAGGCGCGGGCTCGGATGAGCCCGCTGAAAGTCTTCGCCAACCCGGACAAGTGGTTCGAACTGGACGCCGAACAGGACAAGCTGCTGAGCGACCTGGACGTGATCCTGATGCGCAAGGATCCGCCGTTCGACATGGAATTCGTCTATTCCACTTATCTGCTGGAACAGGCCGAAGCCGCTGGCGTGCTGGTGGTGAACAAGCCGCAGAGCCTGCGCGACTGCAATGAAAAGCTGTTCGCTACGCTGTTTCCGCAGTGCACGCCGCCGACCATCGTCAGCCGCCGCCCGGACGTATTGCGTCAGTTCGCCGACCATCACGGTGACGTGATCCTCAAGCCGCTGGACGGCATGGGCGGTTCGTCGATCTTCCGCCACACCGCCGGCCACCCGAACCTCTCGGTGATCCTCGAAACCCTGACCCTGCACGGCAAGCAGCAGATCATGATTCAGGGCTACCTGCCGGCGATCGTCGATGGCGACAAGCGCATCCTGATGATCGATGGCGAGCCGGTGGATTATTGCCTGGCGCGGATCCCGGCCATGGGCGAAACCCGTGGCAACCTCGCCGCCGGTGGCCGTGGCGAAGCACGTCCGCTGACCGAAAAGGATCGCTGGATCGCCGCCCAGGTCGGACCGACCCTGCGCGAGAAAGGCCTGCTGTTCGTCGGCCTCGACGTGATCGGCGAGCACCTGACCGAAATCAACGTCACCAGCCCGACCTGCATCCGCGAAATCGACAATGCGTTCGGCACTGACATCGGCGGGATGCTGATGGATGCTATCGAAAAGCAGCTGCAAGCTTCGAGCCGCAAGCCACAAGCTTGAAGCCGGCCAGCGTCAGCTTGAAGCTTGAAGCTTGAAGCTGCCCCTATGCAGCTTGTCGCTTGAAGCTCGTCGCTTGCAGCTAAAAACCAACATTGCGTTATCATGCCGAGCCCAAAAAAACGCGATGTTGGTTTTTCTACGATGACTCTGCCGTCCGATCTGCCCGCTGAACTCGCCCATCGTGGCGTGCGCCCGGCCGATCGCCTCGGTTTTACCCTGTTTCTCGCGGCGCTGATTCACCTGGCGCTCCTGCTCGGCGTCGGCTTCACCATGGTCGAGCCGCAGCAGATCAGCAAAACCCTGGAAATCACCCTGGCCACCTTCAAGGCCGAGAAGAAGCCGGAAAAGGCAGATTTTCTCGCTCAGGAAAACCAGGAAGGCAGCGGCACGCTGGACAAGAAAGCCCTGCCCAAGACCACCGAAGTCGCGCCGTTCCAGGACAATCAGGTCAAAAAGGTCACCCCGCCGCCCGCCGCCAAGCCAGTCGTGCAGGAAGCCGCCCCGAAGGCAGCGGTGACCACCGTCGCGCCGAAACCGAAAAAGGCGCCGACCAAGAAAGAAGAAAGCAAAACCGAAGTCAAACCGACCGTCGACGCGCCGGTGTTCGACAGCTCGCAGTTGTCCAGCGACATCGCCAGTCTCGAGGCGGAGCTGGCCAAGGAACAACAGCTGTACGCCAAGCGCCCGCGCATCCACCGCTTGAGCGCGGCCTCGACCATGCGCGACAAGGGCGCTTGGTACAAGGACGACTGGCGCAAGAAGGTTGAGCGCATCGGCAACCTCAACTACCCCGAAGAAGCCCGACGCAAGCAGATCTACGGCAATTTGCGCCTGATGGTCTCGATCAACCGCGACGGTTCGCTGTATGAAGTGCTGGTGCTGGAATCCTCCGGCCAGCCGCTGCTCGATCAGGCGGCGCAGCGCATCGTCCGCCTGGCCGCGCCGTTTGCACCGTTTACCGGCGATCTGTCGGACATCGACCGCCTGGAAATCATCCGCACCTGGAAATTTGCCCGGGGTGACAAGCTCTCAAGCAATTAAAGACCCTGCAAACCCTGTGGGAGCGAGCCTGCTCGCGAATGCGGTGTGTCATTCAATATTAATGTGACTGATCCACCGCATTCGCGAGCAGGCTCGCTCCCACATTGGAATTGTGTTGTCAGCATCTCCAGCTTGTCAGTTCGCCCCTCGAACGCCACACTAGCGCTCATGAAAAACGTCAGCCCCAGCTACCTCAAGCATCACTTCCTGATCGCCATGCCACACATGGCCGACCCGAACTTTGCCCACACCTTGACCTACATCGTCGAGCACACGGCCAATGGCGCGATGGGGCTGGTGGTCAACAGGCCGCAAGACTTGAACCTGGCCGACATCCTCGAACAGCTGCGCCCGGACATCGAGCCGCCGGCGCGTTGCCAGGATGTGCCGATCTTCATCGGCGGGCCGGTGCAGACCGATCGCGGTTTCGTCCTGCACCCGGCGGGCCAGACCTTCCAGGCCACGGCGCAGCTGGACGGCGACCTGGCCCTGTCGACTTCGCAGGACGTGCTGTTCGCCATCGCTGACGGCGTCGGCCCCGCGCAGAGCCTGATTACCCTCGGTTACGCCGGTTGGGAAGCCGGGCAACTGGAAGCCGAACTGGCCGACAACGCCTGGCTGACCTGCCCGTTCAACGCCGACATCCTCTTCAACACCCGCAGCGAATTGCGCCTGGAAGCGGCGGCGCGGCACTTGGGCATCGATCTCAATCTGCTCACCAGCCAGGCGGGTCACGCCTGATGGCCCTACGCCTGATTCTCGGCTTCGACTACGGCACCAAACAGATCGGCGTCGCGGTCGGCCAGGTCATCACCGGCCAGGCCCGCGAGCTGTGCACCCTGAAAGCGCAGAACGGCGTGCCGAACTGGGATCAGGTCGAAGCGCTGATAAAAGAATGGAAACCCGACGCCGTGGTGGTCGGCCTGCCGCTGAACATGGACGGCACGCCCAGCGAGATGTGCGTACGCGCGGAGAAATTCGCCCGCCGCCTGAACGGACGCTACAACCTGCCCTTCTATACCCACGACGAACGCCTGACCACCTTCGAAGCCAAGGGCGAGCGACTGGTGCGTGGCGGGCAGAAAGGCAGTTACCGCGACAACCCGGTGGACGCCATCGCCGCTGCCCTGCTGCTGCAGGGCTGGCTCGATGAAAACACTGCATTGTTTGAATCCTGACAAGCGCTTCGGCGCTTTTCTTTTGGTTATAAACCGAGCTTCGTCCGGCAGGACGCAGCGCGGAATCACGAAGGAGCAACCATGAGCCTGCCCAATCCCGCCGATCTGATCAGCCAGATGGCGACCCGCCTCAAGGCGCACCTTGCCCAGCGTGACATCAGCGAACCGCGTTAC
Source organism: Pseudomonas sp. S3_G06 (assembly GCF_054667565.1). Lineage (NCBI taxonomy): Bacteria > Pseudomonadati > Pseudomonadota > Gammaproteobacteria > Pseudomonadales > Pseudomonadaceae > Pseudomonas > Pseudomonas sp. S3_G06. The sequence goes on along the minus strand of NZ_CP162738.1, from coordinate 5,561,943 downwards.
ATCGGCATCCGCACCGGCGGCATCTGGGTCGCGCAGGCGCTGCTCAAGGAACTGGCCAGCGATGCGCCACTGGGCACGCTGGATGTGTCCTTCTACCGCGACGACTTCAGCCAGAACGGCCTGCACCCGCAAGTGCGCCCGTCCGCCCTGCCCTTCGAGATCGAAGGCCAGCATCTGGTGCTGATCGACGACGTGCTGATGAGCGGTCGGACCATCCGCGCCGCCATGAATGAACTGTTCGATTATGGCCGCCCGGCCAGCGTTACCCTGGTCTGCCTGCTGGACCTGGACGCCGGCGAGCTGCCGATCCGCCCGAACGTGGTCGGCGCCACCCTGACCCTGGCCGGCAACCAGCGGGTCAAGTTGTCCGGCCCCGAGCCGCTGACGCTCGAACTGCAAGACGTCACCCTTTAATCCGCCCTATTGAGAGTCCCCCTCGCGATGACGCCTCTAGATACCAAGCGCCCGCTGCAGCTCAATGATCAGGGCCAGCTGCGCCACTTCCTCTCGCTCGACGGCCTGCGCCGCGAGTTGCTGACGGAAATCCTCGACACTGCCGACTCGTTCCTTGAAGTCGGCGCCCGGGCGGTGAAGAAAGTCCCGTTGCTGCGCGGCAAGACCGTGTGCAACGTGTTCTTCGAGAACTCCACGCGCACCCGCACCACGTTTGAACTGGCGGCCCAACGGTTGTCGGCAGACGTGATCACCCTGAACGTGTCGACATCGTCGGCGAGCAAGGGCGAAACGCTGCTCGATACCCTGCGCAACCTTGAAGCGATGGCCGCCGACATGTTCGTCGTCCGCCACGGCGACTCGGGCGCGGCGCACTTCATCGCCGAGCATGTCTGCCCGCAAGTGGCGATCATCAACGGCGGCGACGGCCGGCATGCGCACCCGACCCAGGGCATGCTCGACATGCTCACCATCCGTCGGCACAAGGGCGGTTTCGAAAACCTTTCGGTAGCGATCGTCGGCGACATCCTGCATTCGCGGGTGGCGCGCTCGAACATGCTCGCGCTGAAGACCCTCGGCTGCCCGGACATCCGCGTGATCGCGCCGAAAACCCTGCTGCCGATCGGCATCGAGCAATACGGCGTCAAGGTCTACACCGACATGGCTGAAGGCCTGAAAGACGTCGACGTGGTGATCATGCTGCGCCTGCAGCGCGAGCGCATGACAGGCGGCCTGCTGCCCAGCGAAGGCGAATTCTACCGCCTGTTCGGCCTGACCACCGCACGTCTGGCCGGGGCCAAACCCGATTGCATCGTCATGCACCCGGGGCCGATCAACCGTGGCGTGGAGATCGAGTCGGCGGTGGCCGACGGCCCGCACTCGGTGATCCTCAATCAAGTGACCTACGGCATCGCGATTCGTATGGCAGTGCTGTCCATGGCCATGAGCGGGCAGACTGCGCAACGTCAATTCGAGCAGGAGAACGCCCAGTGAAGCTCAGCATTCTCGGCGCACGCGTCATTGATCCCAGCAGCGGCCTGGATCAAATCACCGACATCCACGTTGAAGCCTGCAAGATCGTCGCCCTCGGCGCCGCGCCGGCCGGTTTCAGCGCAGTGGAAACCATCGATGCCCAAGGTCTGGTCGCCGCGCCTGGCCTGGTCGACCTCAACGTTGCCCTGCGCGAGCCGGGCTACAGCCGCAAAGGCTCGATCGTCAGCGAAACCCGCGCCGCCGCTGCCGGTGGCGTGACCAGCCTGTGCTGCCCGCCGAAGACCAAACCGGTGCTCGACACATCCGCCGTGGCCGAACTGATCCTCGACCGCGCCCGCGAGGCGGGCAACACCAAGGTGTTCCCGATTGGCGCGCTGAGCAAAGGCCTCGACGGCGAACAACTGGCCGAATTGGTGGCCCTGCGCGACGCCGGTTGCGTGGCGTTCGGCAACGGTCTGGAGAGCTTCCGCAACAGCCGCACCCTGTGCCGGGCGCTGGAATACGCGGCGACTTTCGACCTGACAGTGATCTTCAACTCGCAGGATCACGATCTGGCCGAGGGCGGCCTGGCCCACGAAGGCGCGGTCGCCAGTTTCCTTGGCCTGCCGGGCATCCCGGAAACCGCCGAAACCGTGGCGCTCGCTCGCGATCTGCTGCTGGTCGAGCAGACCGGCGTGCGTGCGCACTTCAGCCAGCTGACCAGTGCGCGCGGTGTTGCCCTGATTGCCCAGGCGCAGGCCCGAGGTCTGAAAGTCACTGCCGATGTCGCGCTGTATCAGCTGATCCTGACTGACGAAGCGCTGATCGACTTCAACAGCCTCTACCACGTTCAGCCGCCGCTGCGCACCCGTGCTGACCGTGATGGTCTGCGTGAAGCGGTGAAATCCGGGGTAGTCTCGGCCATTTCCAGCCATCACCAGCCCCACGAGCGCGACGCCAAACTGGCACCGTTCGGCGCCACCGAGCCTGGCATCAGCAGTGTTGAGTTGCTGCTGCCGCTGGCGATGACGCTGGTCGAGGATGGTTTGCTCGACTTGCCGACGCTGCTGGCACGTCTCAGCGCAGGCCCGGCCGAAGCCCTGCGCCTGCCGGCGGGCAAACTGGCGGTAGGCGGCGCGGCGGATATCGTGCTGTTCGATCCGAAGTCTTCGACGGTGGCCGGTGAACACTGGCTGTCGAAGGGCGAGAACTGCCCGTTCATCGGCCACAGTCTGCCGGGCGTGGTGCGCTATACGCTGGTGGATGGGCGGATCACCCACCAGGCATGACCTGCTGCTGAGGGAGATTGTGGCGAGGGGATTTATCCCCGTTCGGCTGCGTAGCAGTCGCGAAGCCATTGCACGCGGTGGAACAAATCCACCGCGTTCTCGGATTCAGGACCGCTTCGCGGCCCAACGGGGATAAATCCCCTCGCCACTATTTACTGGAAGGCGCCGCGATTCTGCGCGTTGCGCACCGACACCTGATCGTTCAGCGTCCAGAAGTCATACAGCACGCCAATAAAGAACAACCCGCCGGTCAGCAGATACAGCAGGCCGCTGATCCATTTGCCCTGATACATCCGGTGCACGCCGAACACACCGAGGAAAGTCAGCAGAATCCACGCGACGTTGTACTCGATCGGCCCGGCGGCAAAGCGCAAATCCGCTTCGCGATCCATCGCTGGGATCAGGAACAGGTCGATCAGCCAGCCAATCCCCAGCAAACCGAAGGTGAAAAACCAGATCGTCCCGGTCACCGGCTTGCCGTAATAAAAGCGGTGCGCGCCGGTGAATCCGAAAATCCACAGCAGGTAGCCGATGACTTTGCTGTGAGTGTCTTTTTCTTTCACTCGCGGGAGCTGATAGCTGTTCATTAAGACCTCATTGCACTCGATAGATAAATATTCTTCATTTCTTTGTGACTTTTTTACAGGTGGCCGACGTATGGCAAATGTTACCGTTGCTAGCGCGAAACCCTTGTAGAACCTGACTTCTGTCGGACAATTGCGTACTTTTTGAGCGTTTTTGGTTCCGTAGCCGGCGGAATGAATCGATGAACGGCCTCGGAACGGCAAAAAAAGCTGTTATAAAGTTGCGCGCTATCACTTATGAGCCACGCCTAATGCGACCATTTTTCAAGACATGGCTGACTATTTGCCTATTAATGCCACTGGCCGCCCACGCCACCAATCGTGAGCAACGTCTTCCCAACGTCAACGGCTTCACCCCGAAATCCCATGCTTCGGCTCCCTCGAGCAAAAGCAGCAAGAGCAAGACCACCACGCTGAGCAGCAAGAGCCGCAGCAAGCTGGTGCCACCGATGGCGAGCAAGGAAAGCAGCAATGTGCTGAGCCGTGCGGTAAACGTCCTCGGTACACCTTATCGTTGGGGCGGCAGCAGCCCAAGTAAAGGCTTCGATTGCAGCGGTCTGGTGAAATATGCGTTCAACGACGCTACGTTCGACCTGCCACGCACCTCCAACGCCATGGCCAGCGGTCACGGCGAGAAAGTCGAGCGCAAGGATCTGAAGCCGGGCGATCTGATTTTCTTCAACATCAAGAGCCGTCGGGTCAACCATGTTGCCATTTATCTGGGCAACGACCGCTTCATCCACGCCCCGCGCCGTGGCAAAGCGGTGAGCATCGACACGCTGAACAAGCCGTACTGGGAAAAGCATTACGTCGTGGCCAAGCGCGTGTTGCCGAAAGAACAGAGCCAGATGCGCGTGGTTCAACGCTAAAAGATCAAAAGATCGCAGCCTTCGGCAGCTCCTACACTGGGATCAGCGTTTCTCTGTAGGAGCTGCCGAAGGCTGCGATCTTTTGCTTTTGGCGGTTAAAAATTATCCGGCGTACGCGCTTTTTCCCGCGCATGCTCGCGGCTGATCAAGCCCTTGGTGACCAGATCCTTCAGGCACATGTCCAGTGTCTGCATCCCCAGCGACCCGCCCGTCTGAATCGCCGAATACATCTGCGCCACCTTGTCCTCGCGGATCAGATTCCGGATCGCCGACGTCCCCAACATGATTTCATGCGCCGCCACCCGCCCGCCGCCGATCTTCTTGATCAACGTCTGCGACACTACCGCCAGCAAAGACTCCGACAGCATCGAACGCACCATCGATTTCTCGTCGCCGGGAAACACGTCGACCACGCGATCGATGGTCTTCGCCGCCGAGGTCGTGTGCAGCGTGCCGAATACCAGATGCCCGGTTTCGGCAGCGGTCAGCGCCAGGCGAATGGTTTCCAGATCACGCATTTCGCCGACCAGAATCACGTCCGGGTCTTCACGCAGGGCCGAGCGCAGTGCGGTGGCGAAGCTGCGGGTATCTCGATGAACTTCGCGCTGATTGATCAGGCATTTGCGCGATTCGTGGACGAACTCGATGGGGTCTTCAATGGTAAGGATGTGGTGATGGCGATGGGTGTTGAGGTAATCGATCATCGCCGCCAGCGTGGTCGATTTGCCGGATCCGGTCGGCCCGGTGACCAGCACCAAACCGCGCGGCGCATCGGTGATCTTGCGGAAAACATCGCCCATGGCGAGGTCTTCCATGCTCAGCACTTTCGACGGAATGGTGCGGAACACAGCGCCGGCACCGCGATTCTGGTTAAAGGCGTTGACGCGAAAGCGCGCCACGCCGGGTACATCGAAGGAAAAATCCGTTTCCAGATTTTTCTCGAATTCGATGCGCTGGGTGTCGTTCATGATGTCGTAGATCAGATCGTGCACTTGCTTGTGGTCCAGCGCCGGCAGATTGATCCGTCGCACGTCGCCATCGACGCGAATCATCGGCGGCAGGCCGGCCGACAGGTGCAGGTCGGAAGCGCCCTGTTTGGCGCTGAAGGCCAGCAGTTCAGTGATATCCATAGCGTCCCTCAATTCCAGTAGAATGCCGCGAACCTACAGACCGCCGGCGCCTCTTGATGTCCACGATAGCAGACAACATCCTTCAGGTTAGTTCGCGCATCCAGGCAGCGGCCAAAGCTGCGCACCGCGACGAAAACAGCATCCATTTGCTCGCCGTGAGCAAGACCAAACCCGCCCAGGCCCTGCGTGAAGCCTATGCCGCCGGCCTGCGCGACTTCGGCGAGAACTACTTGCAGGAAGCCTTGGGCAAACAGCTGGAGCTGGCCGACCTGCCCTTGATCTGGCACTTCATCGGCCCCATTCAATCGAACAAGACTCGCGCGATTGCCGAGCATTTCGACTGGGTGCACTCCGTGGATCGTCTGAAAATTGCCCAACGCCTGTCCGAGCAGCGCCCGGCCGAACTGCCGCCCCTGAACATCTGCATCCAGGTCAATGTCAGCGGCGAGGCGAGCAAATCCGGTTGCACGCCGGCCGATCTGCCGGCGCTGGCCGAGGCCATCAGCGCCCTGCCCCGGCTGAAATTGCGCGGACTGATGGCGATTCCCGAGCCGACCGAAGAGCGCGCTGAACAGGACGCTGCCTTCGCCGCCGTGCAGACATTGCAGGCGAGCCTCGCTCTGCCGCTCGACACACTGTCCATGGGCATGAGCCACGACCTCGAGTCAGCCATCGCCCAAGGCGCTACCTGGGTGCGGATCGGTACCGCGCTGTTTGGCGCCAGAGATTATTCCCAGTCTTGAACGTTTCCAGATAAGGACCACACATGAGCAACACACGTATTGCGTTTATCGGTGCGGGCAACATGGCGGCCAGTCTGATTGGCGGCTTGCGCGCCAAAGGTCTGGAAGCGGCGCAGATCCGCGCCAGCGATCCGGGCGAAGACACCCGCGCCAAGGTCAGCGCCGAGCACGGCATCGAAACCTTCGCTGACAACGCCCAGGCCATCGACGGCGTCGACGTCATCGTGCTGGCGGTCAAGCCACAGGCGATGAAAGCCGTGTGCGAGGCGATTCGCCCGAGCCTCAAACCGAACCAACTGGTGGTGTCGATCGCCGCCGGCATCACCTGCGCGAGCATGACTGCATGGCTCGGCGAGCAGCCGATCGTGCGCTGCATGCCCAATACTCCGGCGCTGCTGCGTCAGGGTGTCAGCGGTCTGTACGCGACCAGCGAAGTAACCGCCGAGCAGCGCCAGCAAGCCGAAGAGCTGCTGTCCGCCGTCGGCATCGCCCTGTGGCTGGAAGAAGAACAGCAACTGGACGCAGTCACCGCAGTGTCCGGCTCCGGCCCGGCGTACTTCTTCCTGCTGATCGAGGCCATGACCGCCGCCGGCGTCAAACTTGGCCTGCCAAAAGAGATCGCTGAGCAACTGACCGTGCAGACTGCTCTGGGCGCCGCGCACATGGCGGTGTCCAGCGATGTCGACGCCGCCGAACTGCGCCGCCGCGTGACCTCGCCAAACGGCACCACGGAAGCTGCGATCAAATCATTCCAGGCTGGCGGCTTCGAAGCGCTGGTTGAAACCGCACTCGGCGCCGCCGCGCACCGCTCGGCCGAAATGGCCGAACAACTGGGCAAATAAAGGAGCCTTACATGATCGGATTGAACACCGCAGCGGTTTACGTGCTGCAAACCCTCGGCAGCCTGTACCTGCTGATCGTGCTGCTGCGCTTCGTCCTGCAACTGGTGCGGGCGAACTTCTACAACCCGCTGTGCCAGTTCGTGGTCAAGGCCACTCAGCCGCTGCTCAAGCCTTTGCGCCGGATCATCCCGAGCCTGTTCGGCCTCGACATGTCGTCGCTGGTGCTGGCGATTCTGGTGCAACTGCTGCTGATGGCGCTGACCCTGCTGCTGACCTACGGCACCACTGGCAACCCGCTGCAACTGGTGATCTGGTCGCTGATCGGCGTCACCGCGCTGTTCCTGAAGATCTTCTTCTTCGCCCTGATCATCAGCGTGATCCTGTCGTGGGTCGCACCGGGCAGCCACAATCCGGGCGCCGAACTGGTCAACCAGATCTGTGAGCCGGCGCTGGCACCGTTCCGCCGCTTCCTGCCGAACCTCGGCGGCCTGGACCTGTCGCCGATCTTCGCCTTCCTTGCGCTGAAATTGATCGACATGCTGGTAATCAACAATCTGGCGGCGATGACGATGATGCCGGAGATTCTGCGTTTGCTGATGTAAGCCAGTGCGGTCGGTCTGACTGACCGAGTCGCCCTTTTCGCGAGCAGGCTCGCTCCCACATTGGAATGCATTTCAACTGTGGGAGCGAGCCTGCTCGCGAATGGCTGCACCTCGATCCGAAGCGAAAACGCCGGACCTGATCGTTGCTTGCCGCTAACCCCCCCGGTCTTTAGACTTACGCCTCATTTCAACGAGAGCAGGGTCGATGCCAACTGCCTTTCCCGCCGATTCTGTTGGTCTGGTAACGCCGCAAACCGCGCATTTCAGCGAACCGCTGACGCTGGCCTGTGGCCGTTCGCTGGCCGCTTATGACCTGATTTATGAAACCTACGGCACGCTGAACGCCCAGGCGAGCAACGCCGTGCTGATCTGCCACGCGCTGTCCGGTCATCATCACGCCGCTGGTTATCACAGCGTCGACGACCGCAAGCCCGGTTGGTGGGACAGCTGCATCGGCCCCGGCAAGCCGATCGACACCAACAAGTTCTTTGTGGTCAGCCTGAACAACCTCGGTGGCTGCAACGGCTCCACCGGCCCGAGCAGTATCAACCCGGAGACCGGCAAGCCGTTCGGCGCCGACTTCCCGGTGCTCACCGTGGAAGACTGGGTGCACAGCCAGGCGCGCCTGGCTGACCTGCTCGGCATTGGCCAGTGGGCGGCAGTGATCGGCGGCAGCCTCGGCGGCATGCAGGCCCTGCAATGGACCATCACCTACCCGGATCGCGTACGTCACTGCCTGGCGATCGCCTCGGCGCCTAAATTGTCGGCGCAGAACATCGCCTTCAACGAAGTCGCGCGTCAGGCGATCCTCACCGATCCGGAATTCCACGGCGGCTCGTTCCAGGAAGCCGGCGTGATCCCCAAGCGCGGGCTGATGCTGGCGCGCATGGTCGGGCACATCACCTATCTGTCCGATGATTCCATGGGTGAGAAATTCGGCCGTGGCCTGAAGAGTGAAAAGCTCAACTACGACTTTCACAGTGTCGAGTTTCAGGTCGAAAGCTATCTGCGTTATCAGGGCGAAGAATTCTCCGGGCGCTTCGATGCCAACACCTATCTGTTGATGACCAAAGCGCTGGATTACTTCGATCCAGCGGCTAACTTCGACGATGACCTGGCGAAAACATTCGAAAACGCCACAGCCAAATTCTGCGTGATGTCGTTCACCACCGACTGGCGCTTCTCCCCGGCGCGCTCGCGGGAGCTGGTGGATGCGCTGATGGCCGCGCGCAAGGACGTCAGTTATCTGGAAATTGACGCGCCCCAGGGCCACGACGCCTTCCTGATTCCGATCCCGCGTTACTTGCAGGCGTTCGGCAATTACATGAACCGCATTTCGTTGTGAGAAAGCCATGAGAGCTGATCTGGAAATCATCCAGGAATGGATCCCCGCCGGCAGCCGCGTCCTCGACCTCGGTTGCGGTGACGGCGAGCTGCTGACCTGGCTGCGCGACAACAAGAACGTCACCGGTTATGGCCTGGAAAACGACGCTGACAACATCGCCGAGTGCGTGGCCAAGGGCATTAACGTCATCGAGCAGGATCTGGACAAAGGCCTGGGCAATTTTGCCAGCAACAGTTTCGACATCGTCGTCATGACCCAGGCCCTGCAAGCCGTGCACTACCCGGACAAGATCCTCGACGAAATGCTCCGGGTCGGCCGTCAGTGCATCATCACCTTCCCCAATTTCGGCCACTGGCGCTGCCGCTGGTATCTGGCGAGCAAGGGCCGCATGCCGGTGTCCGAGTTTCTGCCGTACACCTGGTACAACACGCCGAACATCCACTTCTGCACCTTCGAGGATTTCGAAGAACTGTGCCGCGAACGTGATGCGAAGGTCATTGATCGGCTTGCCGTGGATCAACAGCACCGGCATGGGTGGGCCAGTAAGCTATGGCCTAATCTGTTAGGTGAAATCGGTATCTACCGCGTCAGCAGTCCGCAGTTGGCGGACCACCGAGTCGCGGTCTGAGCCTGGGCATTTGAAGGAGCACGAACATGAGTCGTCTAGCGTTGCTGTTACTCACCGCCTGCCTGAGCGCCAGCGCCATGGCGGCGGACGTCATCAAAGGTGAACGCAAGGAAACCTTCGGCGACATCACGGTGCACTACAACACGTTCAACTCGACGTTCCTGCAACCGGACATCGCCAAGGCTGCCGAGCTGATCCGCAGCAAGAATCAGGGCGTGATCAACGTCTCGGTGGTCAAGGACGGCAAACCGGTGATCGCCAGCGTCACCGGCACGATCAAGGACCTGACCAGCACCAGCGTGGCGCTGAAATTCCGCCAGGTCACCGAGCAGGGCGCGATCTACTACATCGCCCAGTACCCGGTGCCGCAGCAGGAAACCCGCACCTTTGAAATCAAGGTGCAAAACGGCGACAAGATCAACACCATCAATTTCAACCAAGAACTCTTTCCCGGCGAATGATGAACATCAAGCAGCTCGTACTGGCCAGCCATAACGCCGGCAAACTCAAAGAACTCCAGGCCATGCTCGGCGACTCGGTGCAACTGCGCTCGATTGGCGAGTGGAGCAAGGTCGAGCCGGAAGAAACCGGCCTGTCGTTTGTCGAGAACGCGATCCTTAAGGCCCGCAATGCCGCGCGCATTTCCGGGCTGCCGGCACTGGCCGACGACTCCGGGCTGGCAGTGGATTTCCTTGGCGGTGCGCCGGGCATCTATTCTGCGCGTTATGCCGACGGCCAGGGCGATGCGGCGAACAACGCCAAACTGCTCGATGCGCTGAAGGACGTGCCACAAGCCGAGCGCGGCGCGCAGTTCGTCTGCGTATTGGCACTGGTGCGCCACGCCGATGATCCGCTGCCGATCCTCTGCGAAGGCCTGTGGCACGGGCGCATCCTCACCGCTGCCAGCGGCGAGCACGGCTTCGGTTATGACCCACTGTTCTGGGTGCCGGAGCGCGACTGCTCCAGCGCCGAACTGAGCCCGGCCGACAAGAACCAGATCAGCCACCGCGCCCGTGCAATGGATCTGCTGCGCCAGCGTCTGGGCTTGAAATGACCACTGATTCTTGCGCGTCGTCGCTGATCATCGGCGGCGCCGCGTCCTCGCCTCGGGCACCGCTGCCCACCCTGCCGCCCCTGGCGCTGTACATCCACATCCCGTGGTGTGTACGCAAATGCCCGTATTGCGATTTCAACTCGCACACCGCCAGCCCGGTGCTGCCGGAGCAGGAATACGTCGACGCGCTGCTGGCCGATCTCGACCAGGATCTGCATGCGGTGTATGGCCGTGAGCTGACCTCGATTTTCTTCGGTGGCGGGACGCCGAGCCTGTTCAGCGCCGAAGCCCTCGGGCGGTTGTTGAAGGGTGTCGAGCAACGCATCCCGTTCGCCGCCGACATCGAAATCACCCTTGAGGCCAATCCGGGCACCTTCGAGCAAGAGAAGTTTGTTGCTTATCGCAAGCTGGGGATCAATCGCCTGTCGATCGGCATCCAGAGCTTTCAGCAGGAAAAGCTGGAGGCCCTCGGCCGCATTCACAACGGTGACGAAGCCGTGCGTGCGGCGGGCATGGCCCGGCAGGCCGGGTTCGATAACTTCAATCTCGATCTCATGCACGGTTTGCCCGATCAGTCGCTGGACGATGCCTTGAGCGATCTGCGCCAGGCCATCGCGCTGAAGCCGACGCACATTTCCTGGTATCAACTGACGCTGGAGCCGAACACGGTGTTCTGGAACCAGCCGCCAGTGCTGCCCGAAGACGACACCCTGTGGGACATTCAGGAAGCTGGGCAGGCGCTGCTGGCCGAGCACGGTTACGCGCAGTACGAAGTTTCGGCGTATGCCCAGGCCGGTCGCCCGGCGCGGCATAACCTCAATTACTGGAGTTTTGGCGATTTCATCGGCATCGGCGCCGGTGCCCATGGCAAGCTGAGTCACCCGGACGGGCGTATCGTGCGCACATGGAAAACCCGCCTGCCGAAGGATTATCTGAACCCGGCGAAAAGCTTTCAGGCCGGCGAGAAATCGCTGAGCAATGACGAGATGCCCTTCGAGTTCCTGATGAACGCCCTGCGCCTGACCGCCGGGGTCGAATCGCGCCTGTATCCGGAGCGCACCGGCCTGTCGCTGGAAACCCTCGCCGAAGGCCGGCGCGAAGCCGAACAAAGCGGCCTGTTGCAGGTCGAACCGTCACGCCTGGCGGCGACCGAACGCGGCCAGCTGTTCCTCAACGACTTGCTGCAACAATTTCTGAACTGACTTCAGCTCAAAGGGAAAACGCATGGATTTGATACTCGACCTGCTGGCCACCGTCTCCCGCTGGAGCCGCAGCAATCTCTCGGAAATCGCTCTGGCGCTGGTCGGTTGCCTGCTGGTGCTGTTCGGCGCTGACTTCAAAGGCTGGGTCGAGCAACGCCTGGGCAGCATCGCCGGCGCCCTGCGCGTGCCCCTGATGGCCCTGCTCTGCCTGATCGGCAGCGGCGCCGCGCTGATCTACGCCACGCCATGGGTGATCAAAGGCCTGAGCCAGTTCAACAACTACAGCCTGGCGCCGGTGCTGCTGGTGGTACTGGTACTGATCGGCGTGGTTGCTGACCGCCGCTGACCCCGCAAACACCCCAAAACGAAATGTGGGAGCGAGCCTGCTCGCGAAGGCGTCTTGACATCCAACATCATCGTTGATTGTCAGACCACTTTCGCGAGCAGGCTCGCTCCCACAGTTTTTATTGCGTGATGCTTAAGCGATCTTTTCGAACTTCAGATCCCACACGCCATGGCCAAGGCGTTCGCCACGGCGTTCGAACTTGGTGATCGGGCGTTCGGCCGGGCGCGGGACGCATTTGCCGTCTTCGGCGAGGTTGCGGTAGCCCGGGGCGACGTTCATCACTTCCAGCATGTACTCGGCGTACGGTTCCCAGTCGGTGGCCATGTGCAGAATGCCGCCGACCTTCAACTTGCTGCGCACCAGTTCGGCGAACGAGGCCTGAACGATGCGGCGTTTGTGGTGGCGGCTCTTGTGCCACGGATCCGGGAAAAACAGCATCAGACGATCGAGGCTGTTGTCGGCGATGCAGCGGTTGAGCACTTCGATCGCGTCGCAATCGTAGACCCGCAGGTTGGTCAGCCCTTGGGTCAACACGCCATTGAGCAGCGCGCCGACACCCGGACGGTGCACTTCAACACCGATGAAATCCTGCTCTGGAGCAGCAGCGGCCATTTCCAGCAGCGAGTGGCCCATGCCGAAACCGATTTCCAGCGAGCGCGGCGCCGAGCGGCCGAACACCTGGTCGTAATCGACCGGCGCATCGGCCAGCGGCAGCACGTACAGCGGCGCGCCCTGATCCAGGCCGCGTTGCTGGCCTTCGGTCATGCGCCCGGCGCGCATCACGAAACTCTTGATGCGGCGGTGTTGGCGCTCGTCGCCTTCGTCCGGCTGGACAGGCGTGTCGTTCGATTCAGTCATCAATGGCTCTTACTTGATCAGACCATCCAGCGGCGAAGAGGCGCTGGCATAGAGTTTTTTCGGCATGCGACCGGCGAGGTACGCCAGGCGACCAGCGACGATGGCGTGTTGCATGGCTTGCGCCATCATCACCGGTTGCTGGGCGTGGGCGATGGCCGAGTTCATCAGTACGGCGTCGCAACCCAGCTCCATGGCGATGGTCGCGTCGGAAGCGGTACCGACACCAGCATCCACCAGCACCGGGATCTTGGCTTCTTCGAGGATGATCTGCAGGTTGTACGGATTGCAGATGCCCAGACCGGAGCCGATCAGACCGGCCAGCGGCATCACGGCGATGCAGCCGATTTCCGCCAGTTGTCGGGCGATGATCGGGTCATCGCTGGTGTAGACCATCACGTCGAAGCCTTCCTTGACCAGGGTTTCGGCGGCCTTGAGGGTTTCGATCACGTTGGGGAACAGGGTCTTCTGATCGGCCAGCACTTCCAGCTTCACCAGGTTGTGGCCGTCGAGCAGCTCACGCGCCAGGCGGCAGGTGCGCACGGCTTCGATGGCGTCGTAGCAACCGGCAGTGTTCGGCAGGAAGGTGTAGCGCTCCGGCGACAGCACCTCGAGCAGGTTCGGCTCGCCTTCGATCTGGCCCAGGTTGGTGCGGCGTACGGCGAAGGTGACGATTTCGGCACCCGAGGCTTCGATGGCCTGGCGGGTTTCTTCCATGTCACGGTACTTGCCGGTACCGACCAGCAAACGCGACTGGTAAGTACGACCGGCCAGCACAAAAGGCTTGTCGCTACGAACGATGCTCATGGGGAATCCTCTTTAGGGGTGAGGGTCTTGCAGAATTCTGTGCCCTCGCGGGCCGGGCGATCAGCCGCCGCCGATGGCGTGGACCACTTCGACGTTGTCGCCGTCGTTCAATGTGGTGTCGGCATGCTGGCTGCGCGGGACGATGTCCAGATTGAGCTCTACCGCCACGCGACGTCCGGCCAGATCCAGACGGGTGATCAGGCCCGCAACGGTTTCACCGTCGGGCAATTCAAAGGACTCGCCGTTCAACTGAATGCGCATGCACAACGCCGCCATCATTTTTAGGGGCTGGCATTCTAGCCCGATCATGACCTAAAGGTCAGTACCAAGCGTCAAGCGGTTAGCTGCAAGCGCCAGGCGGCGAGGCCGAGGCAAACCCAACCGATGAGAAACGCGAGGCCACCAAACGGCGTGATGATGCCAAGTTTGCTGATGCCGGTCATGGTCAGCAGATACAGGCTGCCGGAGAACAATACAATGCCGACGGTGAAGGACACGCCGGCCCAAGTGACCAGCCGCCCCTGAATCTGCGTGGCCAGCAGCGCAACGCCGAACAGCGCGAGTGTGTGCACCAGTTGGTAGGTGACACCCGTGTGGAAAATCGTCAGGTATTCCGGCGTCAGACGGTTTTTCAGGCCATGGGCGGCGAACGCGCCCAGCGCAACACCGGTGAATCCGAAAAAAGCGGCCAGCATCAAAAAGCCACGCAGCATGGGGAACTCCAGTCAGACGCCATCGGCAGGGTCTGTATAATGGCCCGCTCCACGGGTTCGGCCAAGCCATCTCTATGCTGCGTTCAATTTTCCGTCGTCTCACGAAGGCCCTGCTCTGGTTCGCCGGCGGCAGTGTCTTGCTGGTGCTGGTGTTCCGCTTCGTGCCACCGCCGGGTACGGCGTTGATGGTCGAGCGCAAGGTCGAATCCTGGGTCGACGGCGAGCCGATTGACCTGCAGCGCACCTGGAAACCGTGGGACCAGATCTCCGATGACCTGAAAGTGGCGGTAATTGCTGGCGAAGACCAGAAATTCCCCGAGCACTGGGGCTTCGATCTGCGCGCGATTCAGGCCGCTCTGGCCCACAACGAACTGGGCGGCTCGATTCGCGGCGCCAGCACCTTGAGCCAGCAGGTGTCGAAAAACCTCTTTCTGTGGTCGGGCCGCAGCTATCTGCGCAAAGGTCTGGAAGCGTGGTTTACCGCGCTGATCGAGGTGTTCTGGCCCAAGCAGCGGATTCTTGAGGTGTACCTGAACAGTGTCGAGTGGGATGACGGCGTGTTTGGCGCTGAAGCAGCGGCGCGGCATCACTTTGGCGTGAGCGCGAAGTCATTGTCGCGCCAGCAGGCGAGTTATCTGGCGGCGGTACTGCCCAATCCACGGGTGTGGAGCGCGAGTCATCCGACCGGTTATGTATCGCGACGCGCCGGGTGGATTCGACAGCAGATGAGTCAGTTGGGCGGGGACAGTTACTTGCTCGGGCTGAATGATTCGCGACGGGCGCCTTGGGCTGAATAACACCGGAATACCAATGCGGGAGCGAGCTTGCTCGCGAATGCGGTGGATCATTCAGCAGTGGCGGTGACTGACACTCCGCTTTCGCGAGCAAGCTCGCTCCCACACGGGTTTTGCGTGAAGCCAGAAATGAAAACGCCCCGATCATCGCTGATCGGGGCGTTTTTTATTGCTGATGCGCCGGTTACGCGGCGATCGACAACTTGAGCTTGTTCATCGCGCTCTTTTCGAGCTGACGGATTCGCTCGGCCGACACGTTGTACTTCTGCGCCAGGTCGTGCAGCGTGGCTTTCTCTTCTGCCAGCCAGCGCTGGTAGAGGATGTCGCGGCTACGCTCGTCCAGCACTTCCAGTGCTTCGTGCAGGTTGGTGTTCGAGTTGTCGCTCCAGTCGGCATCTTCCAGTTGACGCGCCGGGTCGTACCGGTGGTCTTCCAGATAGTTGGCCGGCGACTGGAAAGCACTGTCGTCGTCGGCTTCGGCAGCCGGGTCGAAGGCCATGTCGTGGCCGGTCAGGCGGCTTTCCATCTCGCGCACTTCACGTGGTTCGACGCCGAGGCTTTCCGCCACACGGTGGACTTCCTCGTTGTTCAGCCACGCCAGACGCTTCTTCTGGCTGCGCAGGTTGAAGAACAGCTTGCGCTGGGCCTTGGTGGTCGCGACTTTCACAATGCGCCAGTTGCGCAGGATGAACTCGTGAATTTCCGCCTTGATCCAGTGCACGGCGAACGACACCAGACGCACGCCCATTTCCGGGTTGAAGCGCTTGACGGCCTTCATCAGGCCGACGTTGCCTTCCTGGATCAGGTCAGCCTGAGCCAGACCGTAGCCGGAATAGCTACGGGCAATGTGTACGACAAAACGCAGGTGGGCGAGCACCATCTGCCGAGCCGCCCCCAAATCCTGCTCATAGTAGAGACTCTCGGCCAGTTCACGCTCCTGCTCCGGCGTCAGCAATGGAATGCTGTTGACGGTGTGCACATAGGCTTCCAGGTTCGCACCCGGAACCAGCGCATACGCAGGTTGCAAAGAATTGGTCATACGAAAAAACCTCCCACTCACATACTCGTGCCTCTCGGCACTGCGAAAAATTGACCGGGAACTCAGGTACAAGTTCCCATAAAAACCGCAAGGTCAATCACGCGCAAAAAAGATTCTACTTCGGCGCCAGCTCCCTGAGATGACGTGCGACTGCAATCCATGCACCGATATAACCCAACAGCACCGCGCCAAGCAAGAGCGACAGACCGTCGGCCACTGGCACGCCGGCCAGGGCGAAATCACTGCCGTACAAACCGGCGAGCCCGACCACCGCATCGTTCAGCCAGTTGAGGCCGAACGCCAATACGCCCCAGGACAACAGCCCTGCACCAAAGCCATACAACGCGCCCATATAAAGAAAAGGGCGGCGCACATAACTGTCAGTGCCGCCGACGAGTTTAATCACTTCTATCTCGGTGCGGCGGTTTTCAATATGAAGACGAATGGTATTGCCTATCACCAAAAGTAATGCAGACACCAACAACACCGTCAGACCGAAGACAAAGCGGTCGCCAAGCTTGAGGATGGCGGCCAGACGCTCGACCCAGACTAGATCAAGTTGCGCCTGTTGTACCTTCGGCAGCTCGGAAAGTTTTTGTCTTAATGCTTCGAGTGTCGGCTTGTCGACTTCGTTCGGTGTCACCAGCACCACACCCGGCAAAGGGTTTTCGGGCAGCTCACGCAGGGCTTCGCCCAGGCCGGACTGCTGCTGGAACTCTTCCAGCGCCTGATCACGGCCGACATATTCGGCATCAGCGACGCCGGGCATGCCTTTGATCTGCTCACGCAGCGCGTCACCCTGCTCCGGGCTGGCGTCGAGTTGCAGGTACAGGGAAATCTGCGCCGCGCGCTGCCAGGAACCGCCAAGACGCTCGACGTTGTTGAGCAACAGCGACAGCCCCATCGGCAGACTCAACGCCACGGCCATCACCATGCAGGTGAAGAAGCTGCCGATCGGCTGCTTGCCGAGGCGGCGCAGGCTGTCGAGAAGGCTGGCGCGATGGCTTTCGATCCAGGCGCGAAACAGCGTGGCGAAGTCCGGGCCGTCGTCATCGTCGTGCATTTTCTTTTTCTGCGGTTGCGGATCGGCGGCCTTCGGGGCCACGCGCTCGGAAACCTTCGGACTGCGTGTCGCACTCATACCCCGGCCTCCCCGTCGCCGATCAGGCGGCCGCGTTGCAGGGTCAGCATGCGATGACGCATGCGCGCGATCAGTGCCAGGTCGTGACTGGCGATCAGCACGCTGGTGCCCAAACGGTTGATGTCTTCGAACACGCCCATGATCTCCGCCGCCAAGCGCGGGTCGAGGTTACCGGTCGGTTCGTCCGCCAGCAGCAAGGCCGGGCGATGGACGATGGCGCGGGCAATGCCGACGCGCTGTTGTTGACCGGTGGACAGATCGCCCGGGTACAGATCGGATTTGTCCGACAGCGCCACGCGCTCCAGCGCCGAATCGACGCGCTTGGCGATCTCGACCTTGGACAGGCCGAGGATTTGCAGCGGCAAGGCGACGTTGTTGAACACCGTGCGATCAAACAGCAACTGGTGATTCTGGAACACCACGCCGATCTGTCGGCGCAGGAACGGAATTTGCGCGTTGCTGATGGTGCTCAGGTCTTGCCCGGCGAGCAGCAATTTGCCGCTGGTCGGCCGTTCCATTGCCAGCAACAGGCGCAACAGCGTGGATTTACCGGCACCGGAGTGACCGGTGACAAACAAGAACTCGCCACGACGGACTCGAAAGCTCAGCTCATGCAAGCCGACGTGACCGTTCGGGTAGCGTTTACCGACCTGTTCGAAACGAATCATGAACGCTCCCGCTCGGCAAACAGTGCCTGGACAAAGGGTTCGGCTTCAAAGGTGCGCAAATCGTCGATGCCTTCACCGACGCCGATGTAGCGGATCGGCAGGCCGAACTGCTTGGCCAGGGCGAAAATCACCCCGCCCTTGGCGGTGCCGTCGAGTTTGGTCAGGGCCAGGCCGGTCAGTTCGACGGTCTGGTTGAACTGCTTGGCCTGGTTGATGGCGTTCTGGCCAGTGCCGGCGTCGAGCACCAGCAGCACTTCGTGCGGCGCGTCGGCATCGAGCTTGCCGATCACCCGGCGAACCTTTTTCAGTTCTTCCATCAGGTTGTCTTTGGTGTGCAGACGACCGGCGGTATCAGCGATCAGCACGTCGATGCCACGGGCCTTGGCCGCTTGCACCGCGTCGAAGATCACCGAAGCGGAATCGGCGCCGGTGTGCTGGGCAATCACCGGAATCTTGTTGCGCTCGCCCCAGACCTGCAATTGCTCCACGGCCGCGGCGCGGAAGGTGTCGCCGGCCGCCAGCATGACCTTCTTACCCTCCAATTGCAGCTTCTTCGCCAGCTTGCCGATGGTGGTGGTCTTGCCAGCGCCGTTGACGCCGACCACCAGGATCACGAAAGGCTTGTTCTGCGAGGCGATTTTCAGTGGCTGTTCAACCGGTTTGAGCATCGCTGCCAATTCGGCCTGCAGAGATTTGTACAGGGCGTCGGCGTCGGCCAGCTCCTTACGTGCGACCTTCTGGGTCAGGCGCTGGATGATCAGCGTAGTGGCTTCAACGCCGACGTCGGCGGTGAGCAGACGGGTTTCGAGGTCGTCGAGCAGGTCATCATCAATGGTCTTGCGCCCGAGGAACAGACTGGCCATGCCCTCGCCGATGCTGGCGCTGGTCTTCGACAGGCCTTGCTTGAGACGGGCGAAGAAGCCGGCTTTGGTTTCTTCGGTGCGCGGGGTTTCGACTGGCGCTTCTACAGGGACTTCGACCGGCACGACCGGAGCGACCGGAGCGACAACCGGCGCAGCGGCAATCGGTGCAGGCTCCGACGGCGGGACAACCGGGGCGGCGGGTTCAGAAATGACCGGCGCTGGCTCGACAACCGCTTCAAGCACAGGCTGCGCCGCAACCTCGGCAACCGGCGCAGGAATCACTGGCGTCACATGCGGCGCTGCTTCTTCAACCAGCGCGACCGGTTCTTCTGCCACTGGCAAGGTCAGCCACGGCTCGGCGGCGGGCGTCAGCGGCAACTCGGCAGCGGCCGGCGTTTCGGGCTCGGCCTCAGCTTCCGGTTGCAGCACCGGCTCGGCGATCGGCAGCACAATCGGCGCCGGTTCTTCTTCTATAACAGGTGCTGGCGCGGGGGCCGGCTCAGGAATCGCGGGCGGCTGTTCGACGACGGGTTCCTGCGGTTTCTTCCGCAGCCATCCGAACAGGCTTTTCTTCTCGCCAGCCGCAGCTGGGCTCTTCTTGTCGTCGTTGGAACCAAACATGGAGGACGGCTATCTCACGGTAGCGACGCGCCAACAGGGCGCCCCGGCAAATAAATATTCGATGCAGAACAGACTGTGTTTCATCCAGCTTGTTCACGCGCAACATTTGGTCGAGGCGCCGAAGGCACCTCAAGGATCGCTTTTACGATGGTCTAAACCGGCAAAGATCGGCGAAAACGCGGAGTTTAGTGGGAAAAACACAGCTTTGCGCCGCAAACCTAATCAGCCTTATCACACCCTCAGGCCTGATAGGCGTGGCCGCCAGTAAAACGGATCAGTATCCTAGCACCCTCTCGCCCGCCGACGCTAAGACCAAGCGGGCAGCCCAACAGGTTGAAAAACGAATGAATGCTCTTGCCCGCCGCGCTGCTGGCCTGCTGCTCAGCGCAGTCTGCCTGCCCCTTTCGGCCCTGGCGGCCGACCCGCAACCGACCCATGAATTCACCCTCGACAACGGCCTCAAGGTCGTCGTGCGCGAAGACCATCGTGCGCCGGTGGTCGTTTCGCAGATCTGGTACAAGGTCGGCTCCAGCTACGAGACTCCGGGGCAGACCGGTCTGTCCCACGCGCTTGAGCACATGATGTTCAAGGGCAGCGAAAAAGTCGGCCCCGGCGAAGCCTCGCTGATCCTGCGCGACCTCGGCGCCGAAGAGAACGCGTTCACCAGCGACGACTTCACCGCTTACTATCAGGTGCTGGCCCGTGATCGTCTCGGCGTGGCCTTCGAGCTGGAAGCCGACCGCATGGCCAACCTGCGCCTGCCGGCCGACGAGTTCGCCAAGGAAATCGAAGTCATCAAGGAAGAGCGCCGCCTGCGCACCGATGACAAGCCGATGTCCAAGGCTTACGAGCGCTACAAGGCCATGGCCTACCCGGCCAGCGGTTACCACACGCCGACCATCGGCTGGATGGCTGACCTCGACCGTATGAAAGTCGAGGAACTGCGCCACTGGTACCAATCCTGGTACGCGCCGAACAACGCCACGCTGGTGGTGGTCGGTGACGTCACTCCGGACGAAGTGAAAACCCTCGCCCAGCGTTATTTCGGCCCGGTCGCCAAACGCGACGTGCCACCGGCGAAAAAACCGCTGGAACTGGCCGAGCCCGGCGAACGCCAGATCACCCTGCGCGTGCAGACCCAACTGCCGAGCCTGATGCTTGGCTTCAACGTGCCGAGCATTGCTACCGCTGAAGACAAACGCTCGGTCAACGCCTTGCGCCTGATCTCGGCGCTGCTCGACGGCGGCTATAGCGGACGCATCCCGACGCAACTGGAGCGCGGCGAAGAGCTGGTCTCCGGCGGCTCGTCGGACTACGACGCCTATACCCGTGGCGACAGCCTGTTCACCCTGTCGGCCACGCCAAATACGCAGAAGAAAAAGACCATCGCCCAGGCCGAAGCCGGCTTGTGGAAACTGCTTGAGCAACTGAAAACCACCGCGCCGTCTGCCGAAGAGCTGGAACGCGTCCGCGCTCAAGTCATCGCCGGCCTGGTCTACGAGCGTGACTCGATCACCAGCCAGGCCACCGCGATCGGTCAACTGGAGACGGTCGGTCTGTCGTGGAAACTGATGGACACCGAACTGGCCGATCTGGAAAGCGTGACTCCGCAAGACATCCAGAACGCCGCGAAAAAGTATTTCACCCGCGAACGTCTCAGCGTCGCCCACGTCCTGCCATTGGAGACGACTCATGAGTGAGCGCAAAACCCCACGCCTGATGCTGCTTGGCCTGATTGCTGTCGCGGTGATCGGCTCCGCAGCGGTTTATTTGTCGCCAAGCGCTGACAGCAAGGCCAGCGAAGCACTGGATAACGCCAAGTCCAGCCAGAAACTGCAATCGCTGGCCGAACTCGACGGCAAGGCCCCGGCCAGCCGCAAGCTCGACGTACAGACCTGGAACACCGCTGAAGGCGCGAAAGTGCTGTTCGTCGAAGCGCATGAGCTGCCGATGTTCGACATGCGCCTGATCTTCGCCGCTGGCAGCAGCCAGGATGGCAACGTCCCCGGCCTCGCGGTGCTGACCAACGCCATGCTCAACGAAGGCATTGCCGGCAAAGACGTCGGCGCCATCGCTCAAGGGTTTGAAGGCCTCGGCGCCGACTTCGGCAACGGTGCGTTCAAGGACATGGCGCTGGCTTCGCTGCGCAGCCTCAGCGCACCCGAGCAGCGTGAACCGGCGTTGAAGCTGTTCGCCGATGTGGTCGGCAAACCGACCTTCCCCGCCGACTCCTTCGCGCGCATCAAGAACCAGTT
This sequence comes from Pseudomonas sp. S3_G06, assembly GCF_054667565.1. Lineage (NCBI taxonomy): Bacteria > Pseudomonadati > Pseudomonadota > Gammaproteobacteria > Pseudomonadales > Pseudomonadaceae > Pseudomonas > Pseudomonas sp. S3_G06. Next base: position 5,540,128 of record NZ_CP162738.1, on the reverse strand, counting down.
GCTCGCCGGTTTCGAATACCAGAAACAGAACCCCGGCAAACTCGCAAGCCTCGAGCTGATGAAGCGTCTGTACGGCGATCACCCATACGCGCATTCCAGCGATGGCAATGCCCAAAGCGTGCCGAAGATCACGGTCGAGCAATTGCGCGAGTTCCACGCCAAGGCCTACGCCGCCGGCAACGCTGTGATTGCACTGGTCGGCGACCTGTCGCGAGCCGAAGCCCAGGCGATCGCCAATCAGGTCTCCTCTGCCCTGCCGAAAGGCCCGGCACTGGCGAAAATCGCCGCACCGCAGGAACCGAAGGCCAGCGTCAACCACATCGAGTTTCCGTCGAAACAGACCAACCTGATGCTCGCGCAGCTGGGTATCGATCGCGATGATCCGGATTACGCCGCGCTGTCGCTGGGCAATCAGATCCTCGGCGGCGGTGGTTTCGGTACGCGCCTGATGAGCGAAGTGCGCGAGAAGCGCGGCCTGACCTACGGCGTGTATTCGGCGTTCAGCCCGATGCAGGCCCGTGGGCCGTTCATGATCAACCTGCAGACCCGCGCCGAGATGAGCGAAGGCACTTTGAAACTGGTGCAGGACGTGCTCGCCGACTACCTGAAAACCGGGCCGACGCAGAAAGAACTCGACGATGCCAAGCGCGAACTGGCCGGCAGCTTCCCGCTGTCCACCGCGAGCAACGCCGACATCGTTGGCCAATTGGGCGCGATGGGCTTCTATAATCTGCCACTGAGCTATCTCGACGATTTCATGCGGCAGTCGCAGAGCCTGACCGTAGAGCAAGTCCGCGACGCCCTGAACAAACACCTGAGCACGGAGAAAATGGTCATCGTCACCGCTGGCCCGACCGTGCCGCAAAAGCCGTTACCGGCCCCATCTGATAAACCTGCCGAGCAACCGCTCGGGGTTCCGGAGCATTAATGGCGACTCGAGCACCGAAAAAACCCGTGCAAAACGTGCACAACGGCGTCAATCAGCTGCGCATCATTGGCGGCCAGTGGCGCAGCCGCAAGCTGAGCTTCCCCGACGCACCGGGCCTGCGCCCGACCCCGGATCGCGTGCGTGAAACCCTGTTCAACTGGCTCGCGCCGTATGTCGAAGGGGCGAAAGTGCTCGACCCGTTCGCCGGCAGCGGCGCGCTGTTTCTCGAAGCGCTGTCCCGTGGCGCGGCCACGGCCCAGGCGCTGGACGCCAGCAACGTTGCGGTTTCCAGCCTGAAAGAGCACCTCGGCACCCTGCGCTGCAGCAACGGCCAGGTGCAAACCGCCGATGCGCTGCGCTACCTGGAAACCCAGACCGCGACGCCGTTCGACCTGGTGTTCCTCGACCCGCCGTTCAACCAGAACCTGTTGCCAGCGGTTTGTAACTTGCTGGAAGAGCGCCAATGGCTGGCGGCCGATTCGTGGATCTACACTGAAAGCGAAACAGCGCCATCGACGCTGGGCCTGCCGGGCAACTGGCGCCTGCATCGTGAACAGAAATCCGGTCGGGTTTTTTACGCGCTGTGGCAGCGCACGGCGGACATCGCCGGCTGACAGGGTCGCAAGCAACCTGCGGCGAGGTGGCGAGCTTCCTCGCCACAAGCCCATCGAGAATCATCGTGTCCCCTTCGCCAGAACGCTTCATCCCCGCCTTCGGCCTCGGCAATCCGCATCTGCAAACCCTGTGGGGGCCGCTGTGGCGCAAGACCGTGCACATCGAGCGCGAACGCGAACGCCTGTGGCTCGAGGACGGCGACTTCCTCGACCTCGACTGGCACGGCCCGCACAGCGCCGAAGTGCCGTTGGTGCTGGTGTTGCACGGACTGACCGGCTCTTCCAATTCGCCCTATGTGGCGGGCATTCAAAAGGCCTTGGCCGACCAGGGCTGGGCCAGCGTCGCGCTGAACTGGCGCGGTTGTTCCGGCGAGCCGAATCTGTTGCCGCGCAGCTACCACTCCGGCGCCAGCGAAGACCTTGCCGAAGCCATCCAGCACCTGCGCGCGAAACGACCGTTGGCGCCGTTGTACGCGGTCGGCTATTCGCTGGGCGGGAATGTGCTGCTCAAGCATCTGGGTGAAACCGGCAGCAACAGTGGTGTGCTCGGCGCGGTGGCGGTGTCGGTACCGTTCCGTCTCGATCAATGCGCCGATCGCATTGGCCAAGGGTTTTCGCGGGTGTATCAGGCGCACTTCATGCGAGAGATGGTCGCCTACATCAGGAACAAGCAGCGTCAGTTCCAGCATGACGGGCGCGAAGACGGCCTGGCGAAACTGGCCGCGCTCGGCTCGCTGGAAAACATGCGCACATTCTGGGATTTCGACGGCCGGGTTACCGCGCCATTGCATGGCTTCAATGATGCCGAGGATTATTACCGCCGCGCCTCGAGCCGCTACTACCTCGTCGAGATCCGCACGCCGACGCTGATCATTCAGGCGGCGGACGATCCGTTTGTATTTCCCCACAGCCTGCCGCAAGCCGACGAGTTGTCAGCCTGCACCCGGTTCGAATTGCAGGCGCGTGGCGGTCATGTCGGTTTCGTCGACGGCTCGGTGCGCCGCCCCGGGTATTACCTTGAGCGGCGTATCCCGCAATGGCTGGCCGCACTCGGTCAATGAGCGCCGCATATCCCTTGCAGGCTCGCTCCTACAGGAGATCGCTGTGTTTATTCGCTCGTGGCAATGCCGCGCGACGGTTCGTTGATCCACTCGCTCCATGATCCGGCATACAGCGCACCCAGCGGATAGCCGGCCAGGCACAGTGCAAACAGGTTGTGACACGCCGTCACCCCGGAGCCGCAATAGGCGACCAGATCCGATGGCGAGCGATCACCCAGTTTCGCGGCAAAGCGCTGCTTGAGCTGCTCGGCCGGCAAAAACCGTCCATCACTGCCGAGGTTGTCGGTGAACGCCGCGCACTGCGCGCCGGGAATATGCCCGGCGACCGGATCGATCGGTTCCACTTCGCCCTTGAAGCGCGGCAAGGCGCGGGCGTCGAGCAGGGTCAGGGTTGGCTGACCGAGGCGTTGCTGCAATTGCTCGGCGCTGAGCAGAAGGCTCATGTCCGGCTGACCGCTGAAGTGGCCCGGCGTCACGCTCGGCGGATCCAAGCTCAGCGGCAGGCCGGCGGCGTGCCAGGCTTTGAGCCCGCCATCGAGAATGAATACGCCGTCGCGCTTGCCCAGCCATGCCAGCAACCACCACGCCCGCGCCGCATACGCACCCGGGCCGTCGTCGTACAAAACCACATCGCTGTCGTTGCTGATGCCCCAGGCTTGCAGGCGCTCGATCAACACCGCCGGCTCAGGCAACGGATGACGCCCGGTCACGCCCTTCTCGACTTTACCGCTCAGATCCCGTTCCAGATCGGCGAAACTCGCTCCGGCAATGTGCCCTTCGGCGTAGCTGCGCTGACCGTAATCCGGATCTTCGAGGGCAAAACGACAATCGAGAATCACCAGCCCCGGCTGCTCTTTGCGAGCGTCCAGTGCTTGTGGGCTGATCAACTGCGCAATCGACATAACGGGCTCCTGTGGAATTCGGCTGAACGGTTTATTTGACGTCTTCAAGGGCCTGCGCCAGCGGCACGTAGAACTCGTCGAACAATGCGTTGACTTCATCCCGCGCCTGATCGGTAACAAACCCTGCTTCCAGCACCAGCACCTGATACACGCCACGCTTCACGGCCTGTTCGCTGAGGTGGTTGGAGTTTTCCCGCGTGGTGCACAGAAAACGCACCCACGAGGTCAGGATGATCCACGCATTGAGGGTCAGCGATTCGATCTGCACGCGATCCATTTTCAGAATGCCGGCGGCGACAAAACCTTCGTAGATTGCGGCCCCCTGGATCACGCAGCGCTGGGAGAAACGCCGATAACGCGCGGCCAGTTCCGCATCGCTGTCGAGCAGATGCTCAAGGTCACGATGCAGGAAACGGTAGCGCCACATGGCCGAGAGCAGTTCCTTGAGATAGAAACGCTTGTCCTCGACGGTCGCCGGGCGACCCTGGGGCGGGCGCAAAAAGCTGTCCACCAGGGCTTCGTACTCACTGAACAGCACGGCGATGATCGCCTGCTTGTTGGGGAAGTGGTAGTACAGGTTGCCCGGAGAAATCTCCATGTGCGCGGCGATGTGGTTGGTGCTGACGCTGCGCTCGCCCTGCTGATTGAACAGCTCCAGGCTGTTCTGAACGATGCGCTCGCTGGTTTTTATTCGTGGGGCCATGGCTTGAGCTTTAATTCAGAGTGCGTAGACGGCGCATCTTACGACCTAACCGGAAATGGATAAAACACTGACGTGCGCGGAAGTCGTTTGACTTTCTAGAGCTTAGACTCTAAAAAGTGCCCACTACAATAAAATTCGGAGCCCGCGATGACTGCCGACATTGCCTACCTGCAAACGCTGCAACAGCCTCTTGAAACCCTCGATCGGCAGTTCCAGGCACAACGGGCCGCGTACGCCGCCAACCCGATGCCACCGGCCGCACAGCGGCAACAATGGCTCAAGGCTTTGCGCGATCTGCTCAGCGCTGAGCGGCAGGCATTGATCGACGCGATCAGCGCCGATTTCAGTCACCGCAGCGCCGACGAAACCCTGCTCGCCGAGCTGATGCCGAGCCTGCACGGCATTCACTACGCCAGTCGTCACCTGAAAAACTGGATGAAGCCCTCGCGGCGCAAGGTAGGCATGGCGTTCCAGCCTGCTTCGGCGAAGGTGGTTTATCAGCCGCTGGGCGTGGTCGGCGTGATCGTGCCGTGGAACTACCCGCTGTATCTGGCCGTGGGGCCGATGGTCGGCGCCCTAGCTGCCGGCAATCGGGTGATGCTCAAGCTCAGCGAATCGACCCCGGCTACCGGCCTGCTGCTCAAAGAACTGCTGGCGCGGATCTTTCCCGAAGACCTGGTTTGCGTGGTGCTGGGCGAAGCGGATGTCGGCGTGGCGTTCTCGCGTCTGCCTTTCGATCATCTGCTGTTCACCGGCTCCACCAGCGTCGGCAAGCACGTCATGCGCGCTGCCGCGGAAAACCTCACGCCGGTCACCCTGGAACTGGGCGGCAAGTCGCCGGCCATCGTCTCCAGAGACGTACCACTCAAGGACGCCGCCGAACGCATCGCCTTCGGCAAGACCCTGAACGCCGGGCAGACCTGCGTCGCGCCTGACTATGTGCTGGTGCCGGAAGACCGCGTCGGCGCTTTCGTTGAGGCCTATCGCCAGGCTGTGAAAGGCTTCTACCCGACCCTGGCCGACAACGCCGACTACACCGCGATCATCAACGAACGCCAGTTGGCCCGACTGAACGGTTACGTCAGCGACGCGACCAGCAAGGGCGCGCTGCTGATCCCGCTGTTCGAACAAGGCCAGGGCCGACGCATGCCGCACAGCGTGCTGCTCAATGTCAGCGATGAAATGACCGTGATGCAGGACGAAATCTTCGGCCCGTTGCTGCCAATCGTGCCTTATCGCGATCTGGAGCAGGCATTCGCTTACATCAATCAGCGGCCTCGTCCTCTGGCTCTTTACTACTTTGGCTACGACAAACGCGAGCAGCATCGCGTACTGCACGAGACCCATTCCGGCGGCGTATGCCTGAACGACACCTTGTTGCATGTGGCTCAGGACGATATGCCCTTCGGTGGCATCGGTCCCTCGGGCATGGGCCATTACCACGGCCACGAAGGTTTCCTGACGTTCAGCAAGGCCAAGGGTGTGCTGATCAAACAGCGCTTCAACGCGGCCCGGCTGATCTACCCGCCTTACGGCAGATCGATTCAGAAACTGATTCAGAAACTGTTCATTCGCTAAACGTTCGTCGACACCGGGTAATAACAACAATGCACCCAAGCCTGACCGAAACACCCGCCCTGTCGCGCCGTGGCCTGCTGAAATTCAGCCTCGGCGCCACCGCGTTTCTCGCCACCGCCGGCCTTGGCGCCAGCCTCACTGGCTGCTCGTCGAGCGTCAGCGCCAACGGCTTTGTGGTTTTGCGCGACGGCGATCTGCTGTTCCTGCGCGCGCTGATCCCGGTGATGCTCGACGGCGCCGTCGCCGCCGGGGAAATGCCCGCAGCGGTCGACGGCACGCTGAAGTCGCTGGACTACAGCCTCGATCACGTGTCGCCGGAAATGCTCAAGCTCACTCGGCAACTGTTCGACGTGCTGGGCATGGCCGTGACCCGTGGCCCGCTTACCGGCATCTGGGGCAGTTGGGAAAACGCCAGCGCTGAAGCGATGCGGCATTTCCTCGAACGCTGGGAGAACAGTTCATTGAGCTTGCTGCGCATGGGCCATAGCTCATTGCAGCAGATGGTGATGATGGCCTGGTACACCCGCGCCGAGTCCTGGGCGCATTGCGGTTATCCCGGGCCGCCTAAGGTCTGAAACCGGGGCGCGGCCTTCGCGAGCAGGCTCGCTCCCACAGGAAATTACATCTCAGAATGTGGGAGCGAGCCTGCTCGCGAAGGGGCCAGCCGCCACACACCCGCATCCAGAATAATAAAGAGAACCTGACCGATGCCCGTACCCGATCCCTTCCGCGAAGGCCTCGCCCGAGGCTGGAAAACCTACAACGGCGCGCAACTGAGCGACGACCTCACCCTCGAAGCCGACGTGGCGATCATCGGCAGTGGCGCCGGCGGCGGCACCACGGCGGAGATCCTCAGCGCGGCCGGCTACAAAGTCCTGCTGATCGAAGAAGGCCCGCTGAAGACCAGTTCGGATTTCAAACTGCTCGAAGACGAGGCCTACAGCAGCCTCTACCAGGAAGGCATTGGGCGCATGAGCAAGGACGGCGCGATCACTATCCTGCAGGGCCGCGCGGTCGGCGGCACGACGCTGATCAACTGGACCTCGAGCTTCCGCACACCCGAGCCGACCCTCGAACACTGGGCCAGCGAACACAACGTCACAGGCCATAGTCCGGCAGAGATGGCGCCGTGGTTCGAAAAAATGGAGCAGCGCCTCGGCGTTGCCCCGTGGATGGTGCCGCCCAATGCCAACAACGATGTGATCCGCAAAGGCTGCGAGCAACTCGGCTACAGCTGGCACGTGATCCCGCGCAACGTTCGCGGTTGCTGGAATCTCGGCTATTGCGGCATGGGCTGCCCGAGCAACGCCAAGCAATCGATGATGGTCACGACCATCCCGGCGACGCTGGAAAAGGGCGGCGAGCTGCTGTATCTGGCGCGGGTGGAGAAACTGCTGATCAGTGGCGACAAGGTCACCGGCCTGCATTGCGTGGCGATGGACGAGCGCTGCGTCGAGCCGACCGGGCGCAGTATCAGCGTCAAGGCGCGGCATTACGTGCTGGCCGGCGGCGGCATCAACAGCCCGGCGCTGTTGCTGCGCTCCGACGTGCCGGATCCGCATGAGCGCGTGGGCAAGCGCACCTTTCTGCACCCGGTGAACATGTCCGCCGCGCGTTTTGCCGAGGTGGTCAATCCGTTTTACGGCGCGCCGCAGTCGATTTATTCCGACCATTTTCAGTGGAAGGACGGCACCACCGGGCCGATGGCTTTCAAACTCGAAGTGCCGCCGCTGCACCCGGCGCTGGCTGCCACACTGCTGGGTGGTTTCGGCAAGGAAAACGCCCAGCATATGGCCGACCTGCCGCACACCCACGCGATGCTGGCGCTGCTGCGCGATGGCTTTCACCCGGACAGCAGCGGTGGCTCGGTGGAGCTGCGCGGTGATGGCTCGCCAGTGCTCGACTATCAGGTTTCGCAGTACGCCTGGGACGGTTTGCGCCGGGCCTTTCACGTCATGGCCGAAATCCAGTTCGCCGGCGGCGCGCAATCGGTGATGCCGATGCACGCCGACGGCCGCTATGTGAAGACCTTGGCTGAGGCGCGCTCAATGATCGATGGACTGAGCCTGGAGCTGTACCGCACGCGACTCGGCAGTGCCCACGTGATGGGTGGTTGTGCGATGGGTGAAGATCCGCAAAGCGCGGTCGCCGACAGCCTTGGTCGCCATCATCAACTGCGCAATCTGTCGATTCACGACGGCTCGCTGTTTCCCACCAGCATCGGCGCCAACCCGCAGTTGTCGGTGTATGGCCTGACCGCGCAACTGGCGACAGCCTTGGCTGATCGGCTGAAAAATCCATGAAAAAGCAGAATATTCCTATCGTCTATAGTGCTTTCTTACCCAACAGGCGACTTGGCCGACCGGGAAGGCTGCGATACCATCCGACTCCCCAACGGACTCCCGCCAGGACGACGCGATGAACCGAGTGTTGTACCCAGGTACCTTCGACCCTATTACCAAGGGCCATGGCGATCTGGTCGAACGCGCCTCGCGCCTGTTCGATCACGTGATCATTGCGGTCGCCGCCAGCCCGAAAAAGAACCCGCTGTTCCCACTGGAACAACGGGTCGAACTGGCTCGCGAGGTCACCAAACACCTGCCGAACGTGGAAGTGGTCGGTTTCTCGACGCTGCTCGCGCATTTCGCCAAAGAGCAGAACGCCAATGTGTTCCTGCGTGGTCTGCGTGCGGTGTCGGACTTCGAATACGAATTCCAGCTGGCCAACATGAACCGCCAACTGGCACCGGATGTGGAGAGCCTGTTTCTCACGCCGTCGGAGCGTTATTCGTTCATTTCCTCGACGCTGGTGCGGGAGATTGCCGCGCTGGGCGGCGATATCAGCAAGTTCGTCCACCCGGCCGTGGCCGACGCGCTGACCCTGCGCTTCAAGAAGTAGGAGCTGCCGCAGGCTCGGGCTGCGATCAGACGATCTTTGCTTTTAAAGATTGCAGTCTCGTGCCCTTGATCGCCCCCGCGTGCACTGCGCTCGCCAATGCGGCACAATTGCGCGCATTGATTTATAGCGCCCGGGCCTGCCGCCCCGGCTGGAGTTAGCATGTCCCTGATCATCACCGACGATTGCATCAACTGCGACGTCTGCGAACCCGAGTGCCCGAACGCCGCCATTTCCCAAGGCGAAGAGATCTACGTGATCGACCCGAACCTGTGCACCCAGTGCGTCGGCCACTACGACGAGCCGCAGTGCCAGCAGGTCTGCCCGGTGGATTGCATTCCACTGGACGAAGCCCATCCGGAGACTGAAGAACAGTTGATGGAGAAGTACCGCAAGATCACCGGCAAGGCCTGATCACTTCAGCGCCTGTACCGAAGCCATCGCGGGCAAGCCCGCTCCCACAGAGTCTGTGGTGAAACACAAATTTGTGTGAACACCAAAACCCATGTGGGAGCGAGCCTGCTCGCGAATGGGCCATCAGCCACACCACTGAAACCCGATCAGCTCACTCGCGCTGCTCAAACCCCTCCCCTGTACACCCCAGACACCGCACAAACGCCGCTTTCGCCGGGTCAACCACCAGCGCCTGACCGGCATCGCCAACCCCGCCGCCCAGTGCGGTAAACGGCAACGACACCACAAACGCTCCCGCACCGATCACCGTGGCCACCACCAGCAAAGGTCGGGCAATCAGCAGGTCGCCAAGCATGGCGTAGGCCGGGGGATTCTGGATGGTGTATCGCGGGTCACCGCTGCCGGTTTCCGAGGCCTGAACAGCCAGGCTGGAACACAACAGCAGCGTGACGAAGAAGACTTGCAGGACTTTCATGGCACGATCCTTCGGGCTGCGCAGTAAGACTTCTCACTATAGACCGAAGGATTTTTTCACGTCTGACAGCGCGGGCAAAACACGCTGGCGCGCTGGCCCAGCTTCACTTCCCGCAGGCCGCTACCGCAGACCTTGCAGTGCTGACCACCGCGGCCGTAGACAAACAGTTCCTGCTGGAAGTATCCCGGCTGACCGTCACCGCCAATGAAATCGCGCAGCGTCGTGCCGCCACGCTCGATGGCGGCGGCGAGGATGCGTTTGATCTCGATTGCCAGTTTCAAGTAACGCCCGCGGGAAATGCCCCCAGCTTCGCGGCGCGGATCGATGCCGGCGGCGAACAGCGCTTCGGTCGCGTAGATATTGCCGACCCCGACCACCACCGCGTTGTCCATGATGAACGGCTTGACCGCCATCGAGCGCCCGCGTGACAGCTGGAACAGGCGCTCGCCATCGAACAGATCGGTCAACGGCTCCGGCCCGAGGCGAATCAGCAGTTCGTGATTGAGCGGGTCGTTGCTCCACAGCATCGCACCGAAGCGTCGCGGGTCGGTGTAGCGCAGGGCCAGTCCCGACTCCAGTTCGATATCGACGTGCTCGTGCTTCAACGCCGGCAACCCGGCCTCGACCAGACGCAGATTGCCGGACATGCCCAAATGGCTGATCAGCGTGCCGATCTCGGCGTTGATCAACAGGTACTTGGCGCGCCGCTCGACCAGCACGATGCGCTGCCCGGACAGACGCACATCGAGGTCTTCGGGGATCGGCCAGCGCAGGCGCCGGTCGCGGACGATGACCCGGCTGACCCGCTGGCCTTCCAGGTGCGGGGCGATCCCGCGACGGGTGGTTTCGACTTCCGGCAGTTCAGGCATGGTGTCCTCGGATCAATGCGCGCCGAGGTCGCGAATCGTTTGTTTGAGTGTTTCGAAGTCGTAGTCCGACAGACCTACGTAATCGAGCACCAGCGGGCCGACCGCGCTCCACTCGAAATCCTCGCTCTGGTTGCCCAGCACGCGATAAGAGGCGCAGATGTGCTCGGCCATTTTCAGAATCGCCAGCAAGTTTTTCAGTTGGCTGTTCTTCGACGACTCGTCGCTGAAAATCGCCAGCGCGTTGTGGTGGTTGGCGATGGCGGCGCTGACATGCTCCGGCAGGCGCCAGGACTTGGCAGTGTAGTAACCGACCACGGCGTGGTTGGTGTTGAACACACGGTTTTCCGTATCGACCACGCGGCATTCCGGGCTGGCGCTGGCGTAGGCCTCTTCCAGCACGGTCATGTAATTGGGGAAACGTTGCAGCATCAATGGCACCCCGCAATCGTGGAACAGGCCCAACGCATAGGCTTCGTCACCGGCCTGGGTGCCGATGCGCTTGGCCAGGGTCAGGCAGGTCATCGCCACATCCTGCGCGGTGTCCCAGAAACGATTGAGGGTGACGATGGTGTCATCGTTCATCTCGCCCTTGATCGACTGCGCGTTGATCAGGTTGATGATCGAGCGGCTGCCCAACAGGTTCACCGCACGCTGAATCGAGGTGATCTTGTTGCTCAGGCCGTAATACGGCGAGTTGACGATTTTCAGCAGCGCGCCGGACAGGCCGGGATCCTGGGAGATCAGCTTGGCGATCACCTCCAGGTCCGGGTCGGGCATGTACTGCTCCATTTGCAGATCCACCATGATCTGCGGTTGCGCCGGCACACTGATGCCTTGCAGCGATTGTTGAATCTGTTCGGTGGTCAGCTCTTGGGACATAAGTACACACTCCGGGGCAGGCGGCGATTCTAACCGCTGAAACCGCAGGGCGACACACCGATGGGCACATCGCCGGAACTTTCATCTGTGCCCAGGCTTCGGAATCTGTAGGGCGCATCGGACCTCAACGGTTCGCTGCGAAGGCAAAATCTCCACAGACTCAGGAGCTTACCGATGGCAACTTCCCTCAATGGCAAACGCGTCGCTATTTTGGTTACCGATGGTTTCGAACAGGTCGAAATGACCGGCCCCAAGGATGCCCTCGAGCAGGCCGGCGTGCAGGTCGATATCCTCTCGGCCGAGGCCGGCACCGTCAAAGGCTGGAACCATGACAAACCGGCCGACGACTTCCCCGTCACCAACACTTTCCAGGCTGTGAGCGTCGATCAATACGATGCCGTGCTGCTGCCGGGTGGTGTGCAAAATTCCGACACCATCCGTATCGATCAGGATGCTCAGCATCTGGTCAAGACTGCCGCTTCGGCGGGCAAGCCGATTGCCGTGATCTGCCACGGCAGCTGGTTGCTGATCTCGGCGGGACTGGTCAATGGCAAGACCATGACCAGCTACAAAACGGTCAAGGACGATCTGGTCAATGCCGGGGTCAACTGGGTCGACCAGGAAGTGGTCAAGGACGGCAACCTGATCAGCAGCCGCCAGCCGGATGATGTGCCGGCGTTCAGTCAGGCCCTGATTGACGCACTGGCTGCATAAGAGCTGAAATCGCTTTCGCGAGCAGGCTCGCTCCCACAGGTGAATGCATTCCAAGTGTGGGAGCGAGCCTGCTCGCGAAGGGGCCATCCGCTTTTCATCGCAGGCCAGACCGGAGCACGCGTCAACACGCTATACTCCCGCTCTTTTTCCGGAGCGACGTCATGTCCCTGCCTAGCCTGCGCCTCAAAGCCAACGCCGACCGTCGCCTGCGCAACGGCCACTTGTGGGTCTACAGCAACGAAATCGACGTGGCCGCCACGCCTCTGCACGGCTTCAAGGCCGGCGATCAGGCGGTGCTCGAAGCCGCTGGCGGCAAGCCGTTGGGCATCGTCGCCATGAGCCCGAACAACCTGATCTGCGCGCGCCTGCTGTCGCGCGACATCAAACTGGCCCTCGACAAGTCGCTGCTGGTGCATCGCCTGAACGTCGCGCTGTCGTTGCGCGAGCGTCTGTTCGACAAGCCGTTCTATCGTCTGGTCTACGGCGACTCCGACCTCTTGCCGGGTCTGGTGGTCGATCGTTTCGGCGACATCCTTGTGGTGCAGATCGCCTCGGCGACCATGGAAGCGCATAAAGACGACGTGATCGCCGCGCTGACCCAGGTGCTCAAGCCGAGCGGCATTCTGTTCAAGAACGACTCCGCCGCCCGCGACGCCGAAGGCCTCAACCGCTACGTCGAAACCGTATTCGGTCTGGTACCGGAGTGGGTCGCGCTGGAAGAGAACGGTGTGAAGTTCGAAGCGCCGGTCATCCAAGGGCAGAAAACCGGCTGGTTCTACGATCACCGTATGAACCGCGCGCGCCTGGCACCTTACGCCAAGGGCAAACGCGTACTTGATCTCTATAGCTACATCGGTGGCTGGGGCGTGCAGGCCGCTGCGTTCGGCGCCAGCGAAGTGTTCTGCGTCGACGCCTCTGCATTCGCCCTCGACGGTGTCGAGCGCAACGCCGCGCTGAACGGCTTCGCTGACAAGATGACCTGCATCGAAGGCGACGTCTTTGAAGCGCTGAAGGAACTGAAAGCCAGCGAAGAGCGCTTCGACGTGATCGTTGCTGATCCGCCGGCCTTCATCAAACGCAAGAAAGACATGAAGAACGGCGAAGGCGCCTACCGTCGTCTCAACGAGCAAGCCATGCGCCTGCTGACCAAGGACGGCATTCTGGTCAGTGCTTCGTGCTCCATGCACCTGCCGGAAGACGATCTGCAGAACATCCTGCTGACCAGCGCCCGTCATCTGGACCGCAACATCCAGATGCTCGAACGTGGCGGTCAGGGACCCGATCATCCGGTGCATCCGGCCATCGCTGAAACCCGCTACATCAAAAGCATCACCTGCCGTCTGCTGCCCAACAGCTGATTGCGCTTGAACACCGGGGAGCCACTGAGCTCCCCGTTTTTTTTGCGCGCCCTCCCCCCGTTCTTTCACACTCGACATGAGTGCCCTGCCCTCTTCCTACAACTTCTTTCTCGCTGCCTTGCAGGAAGTTTCGTCACGCCTGTCAATCATGGAAATTAAACCTACACAGTAAGCCGCTTGCAAAAGATCACTCCGACAAAATTACTGGAATATTCCTACTTAATATCCGCTTGCCAATATTCGATTACAAACTAATATGAAGTTGTCGCAACGAAGCGACTCAACTACCAACGAACAAGGAGTTCACATCATGAAAACCATTTATCTCGAAACAGACAAACTCGCCAACCTGGCCTTTCTGGTTGCAGCCACCGGCCGCTAAGTAAGCCTGGACGCCGGAGAGTGCCGGCACTCTGGCGTCCATCAGACTTTTCCTGAGTGATCTGAACCCATGTATATCAATCCTTTTCTTTTTATATTGCCGCGCCCGCCCGGACAAGTAGTCTGGAACTACAAGAACCATACTCAACACGAACTTGATCTTGAATACTCCCACCGCCTCGCCAGTCTTATACACAACACAGATCTATTTGACCCGAACAACATAATAGACAGACAACTTCTGGACGCAGGCATTTTAACAACTTCAAAAATAGACAGCCTGGATTGGGGCTGGGACGAACTATCGAAGATCTATCACATCGGCACACAAAATATACCTTGCGCACATACGCCTCGGAATATTCACGAGTGGTCCAGGCAATATCTGGCGCACTGCAGCGAAGTGCTGGCGAAGCCGGAACCTGCAGACACCCCGGCGCCGCGATCAGTGCAGCCCCTGATTACCCTGCCCGTACCGGGCGCCATTAATGATGACAGCCTGACTCAGGCCCTGATGAGGCGCAAAACCTGTCGTTCCTACACCGGTGCCGCGGTGACACTGAACGAGGTCGGCACTCTGCTCTATCTGACCCTTGGCTATCTTCCCCCGCGCGAAGATGCCCACGCCGATCCGGTCGCGCCGGGTCTCGAGGCCCGCCGGAGCTGCCCGTCCGGCGGCGGATTGAACGCCTGTGAGGGATTTGTCCTGGCGCAAAATGTCAGCGGGCTGGAACCCGGCATCTACGCCTACCACCCTGCCGAACATGCTTTGAGTCGGATCAATGCGCTGCCCGATCCGGAACTGGGCCAATTGCTCGGCGGCCAGCACTTCATCAACAACCTGCCGCTGGGCGTGTTCATCACCGCCAGGTTTGACCGTCTCTGGTGGAAGTACGAACATTCGCGCGCCTATCGCATGGCATTCATCGAGGCCGGTCATCTCTCGCAAACCTTTCAACTGGTAGCAACGACGCTGGGGCTGAACACCTGGCTGACCGGCGCATTTGCCGATGCACAGGTTGAAAACCTGCTCGGCATCGCGGGCAGCGCCGAGCAACCGCTGTTCTTTGTCGGTTGCGGCGAAAGCGATGGCCAGGCCATGTGCCAAGAAATGCGTGATCTGCTCAGCGGAGCACAGTCATGATTCCCACGGCGATGGATGAGAGCGAAGCCCCGGTGTCATGGTCGCTGAAATTCACGCTTCCAGACTGGGAGAGCCGTGCGTCGGTACGCAGCAGTACCCATGACTATCGGTTACCAAGTGATGTCGAGCAGCAACTGCAGACCCGCTACTGGTTCCCCCCGGCCTTTGTGCCCTATCTGGCGCATCCGGCCATCCAGGCCAAGGGTCGCGAAACCCTGCACCGCCTCACCGCCAATCATCTGGTGTATTTCCTCGACTACACCACCCTGCTCGAACACCGCATCGTCAACCGCGCGGTGGAAGTCATCGCGCACCGCGAACTGCCCATCTACATACCGCTGCCGATGAAGCATGCAGCACTTCAGCTGTATACCGACGAGGGCTACCACGCGCTGTTTTCCAACCAGATTGCCGAGCAGATCGCTGCGTATTACAGCATCACCCGGCGTCCGGTCATTCCGAGACGGATCAGCCGCATGAACGCTTTGATCGCGCGCACGCCGGAGAAAAACCGTGCACTGGCGTGGTTCCTGCTGGGATTTGTCTCGGAAACGATCATTGCCCGCGAGTTGCTGGAGGTCTGCCGCGACACGCTGGTGTCCAGCGTGAACGACATGCTGCGTGATCACCTTGCCGACGAAGCGCGGCACAGCCGTTATTTCGCCGAAGCCTTCCATTACTTCTGGATTGCGATGAACAGTCGTCAGCGCCTGTTCGCCAGCAAGACCCTCGTGGAGATCATTTCCATCTTCTTCGAAGCAGATGAAAGCTGGCTGCAACAAAGCCTGCGT
Source organism: Pseudomonas sp. S3_G06 (assembly GCF_054667565.1). Taxonomy (NCBI): domain Bacteria; kingdom Pseudomonadati; phylum Pseudomonadota; class Gammaproteobacteria; order Pseudomonadales; family Pseudomonadaceae; genus Pseudomonas; species Pseudomonas sp. S3_G06. The sequence goes on along the minus strand of NZ_CP162738.1, from coordinate 5,524,422 downwards.
TCGGCCGGTATTGCCGAGATCGACGTGATGGAGATTGTCGGCAGCACGGTAACGGTGCAGGCCAACCGCGCTCGTGCACGCGCTGGCTGCAAACCTACTGTGGAGGCCCTGCACAAGGCCGGCTTCTTTGCATTGCCCCATAACCAGACACTCTTCGCCAAAGCAGGATTGATCGATGGATAAACACAGCCGTGCAACCACCCGCCGACAACAGCGCGGAGCAATCAGCCTGCTGCTGGCGATGATCCTGCTTGGCGTGTTTCCGCTGGATGTGCTGCTGCCTTCCTTTCCGGCATTGGCAGCCCACTTTGGCCGATCGTCAAACGACATCGCGCTGTCGATCAGTCTGTTTGCCGTGGGCATCGCATTTGCCCAGTTGTTGATCGGCCCGTTGTCCGATGTGATCGGGCGCAAAGGTCTGCTGCTTGCCGGCATGAGCGTGTCGCTGCTCGGCGCACTGGGCTGCGTGCTGAGCAATGACTACACGCTGTTCCTGATTTTCCGGGTGATGCAGGCGCTGGGATGCGGTTGCTTCGTGCTGTCCCAGGCACTGGTGCAGGATCTGTTCGAAGGCAACGAGCGTGATCGCCTGCGGATCCTGATGGTCACCGCCACGGGCATCTTCATCTCGGTATCACCATTGGCGGGCACGTTTCTGCAGGCCACGCTCGGCTGGCGCGGCAGCTTCTGGGTGTTCATCGCCCTGGCCGCCGTGGTTCTGGTGAAGACGTGGCGGCTGCTCGATAACAGCCGGCCCGTTCAGAATGGGCAACACGTGGGTTTCATAAAGCCCTACAGATTGGTGCTGAGCAATTTCGAATTCGTCGGCTGCTGGCTGATTTCCGCCTTCGCTTTCGCCTGCCACTTTTCCTTCATTGTCATTTCCCCGCTGATCTTCATGGAGCAGCTGCAGATGGCACCTTACGATTTCGCTTTGATCCTGCTGATCTACGGCGCCGCCTATGTCTTTGGCGGCCTGTTCGCCAGCGTGCTGAATCGGCATATCAATGCGCAACAGCAGATTTTTACCGGGCTGAGTCTGATCCTGCTCTCGGGGCTGGTGATGCTCTATCTGGCAGCCAATCATGATCTGTCAGCGGCGACGGTGCTGATTCCGATGCTGATCTGCACGGTGGGCACGACCATTTCACGACCACCGGCCACCTCCCGCGCCATGAGCCTGTTCGCCGAAAATGCCGGCGCATCGGCGTCCGCCGGCAGCACCATCATCTTTATCTGTGGCGGGCTGGTCAGCGCCTTGATCAGCCTCGGCCCGGCCAACCTGCAAGCGACGCTGGGTTACGGCTTCGTGGTGCTGAGCGGCGTATCGCTGTTGCTCAACAGCGTGATTGGCCGTCGCGTCAGCAACCTGCGCAGCAATCCGGTGATGCCGGGAGGCGACCACTGATCCTGCCAGTCGTCATCCCGCGTGCCTCTTCAGCGTGGGAACAACGCTTTGCGCCATTCCCTCGCGACGCCAGCGGTGTAGAATCGCCTCATTCATCGCCATTCATCCCCGGCGGGTTTATGAGCTCAGGCTGAGACCAGCGGCGATCCCGCAACGTCATCGGCAGCTTCCGGACACACGGCCATTTTTCGGGTGTTTCAGAGGTCAACAGAAGCTCACTCCCCTTTAGTACGTGATTAGCCGCCCGGAGTGCTCCATGCCAGATTACCGCTCGAAAACATCCACCCACGGCCGCAACATGGCCGGCGCCCGCGCACTGTGGCGCGCCACCGGCATGAAAGATGACGACTTCAAGAAGCCGATCATCGCCATCGCCAACTCGTTCACCCAGTTCGTCCCGGGGCATGTGCACCTGAAGGACCTGGGTCAACTGGTCGCCCGCGAAATCGAACGCGCCGGTGGCGTGGCCAAGGAATTCAACACCATTGCTGTCGATGACGGCATCGCCATGGGCCACGACGGCATGCTGTATTCGCTGCCGAGCCGCGAGATCATCGCCGACTCCGTCGAGTACATGGTCAATGCCCACTGCGCCGACGCCATCGTATGCATTTCCAACTGCGACAAGATCACCCCGGGCATGCTGATGGCCGCACTGCGCCTGAACATCCCGGTGATCTTCGTTTCCGGTGGCCCGATGGAGGCCGGCAAGACCAAACTCGCCTCCCACGGCCTCGACCTCGTCGACGCCATGGTGATCGCCGCCGACTCCAGCGCTTCTGACGAGAAAGTCGCCGAGTACGAGCGTAGCGCCTGCCCGACCTGCGGTTCGTGCTCCGGCATGTTCACCGCCAACTCGATGAACTGCCTGACCGAAGCACTGGGTCTGGCGTTGCCGGGCAACGGTTCGACCCTGGCGACCCACAGCGACCGCGAACAGCTGTTCCTCCAGGCCGGTCGCACCATCGTCGAGCTGTGCAAGCGTTACTACGGCGAGAACGATGACTCCGTGCTGCCGCGCAACATCGCCAACTTCAAGGCGTTCGAGAACGCGATGATGCTCGACATCGCCATGGGCGGTTCGACCAACACCATCCTGCACTTGCTCGCAGCTGCCCAGGAAGCCGAGATCGATTTCGACCTGCGCGACATCGACCGTCTCTCGCGCAGCGTGCCGCAGCTGTGCAAAGTCGCACCGAACATCCAGAAGTACCATATGGAAGACGTGCACCGCGCCGGCGGCATTTTCAGCATCCTCGGTTCGCTGGCCCGTGGCGGCCTGCTGCACACCGACCTGCCGACCGTGCACAGCCGCAGCATGGAAGAAGCCATCGCCAAGTGGGACATCACCCAGACCAGCGACGAAGCCGTGCATCACTTCTTCAAGGCAGGTCCGGCGGGCATTCCGACCCAGACCGCGTTCAGCCAGTCGACCCGTTGGGAAACCCTCGACGACGACCGTGAAAACGGCTGCATCCGCAGCTTCGAGCATGCCTATTCGAAAGAAGGCGGCCTCGCCGTGCTGTACGGCAACATCGCGCAGGACGGTTGCGTGGTGAAAACCGCCGGGGTTGATGAGTCGATCCACGTCTTCGAAGGCAACGCGAAGATTTTCGAAAGCCAGGACAGCGCCGTGCGCGGCATCCTCGCCGACGAAGTGAAGGAAGGCGACATCGTCATCATTCGCTACGAAGGCCCGAAAGGCGGCCCGGGCATGCAGGAAATGCTCTACCCGACGTCCTACCTGAAATCCAAAGGCCTGGGCAAAGCCTGCGCGCTGCTCACCGACGGGCGTTTCTCCGGCGGCACTTCCGGCCTGTCGATCGGCCACGCTTCGCCAGAGGCTGCGGCCGGTGGCGCGATCGGTCTGGTGCAGGATGGCGACAAGGTGCTGATCGACATTCCGAACCGCTCGATCAACCTGTTGGTCAGTGACGAAGAACTGGCGGCACGCCGCGCCGAGCAGGACAAGAAAGGCTGGAAACCGGTCGAGGTGCGCCCACGCAAAGTAACCACCGCGCTCAAGGCCTACGCCCTGCTGGCGACCAGTGCCGACAAGGGCGCGGTGCGCAACAAAGCGATGCTCGACGGGATATAAAAACAGCTGCGAGCTGCAAGCTGCAAGCTTCAAGCAAGAGCCAAGTTGCTTTTTCTTGCCGCTTGTAGCTTGTAGCTTGCAGCTTGCAGCTGCTTTTATTGAATTTCTTCCGGCTTGACGATCACCCAGTTCTTGTCCGCTGTCACCGGCAAGCCTTCCTTGGCCTGTGCCGCCGCGTGTTTGGCCATCATGCCGTTGATTTGCGTCATGTACTTGTCCTTGCGGTTGATCCACAAGTGAATGCCGCCCTTGGCCACGTCGACATCATGGAACAGCATGTAACCGTCGCTCGTCGGGGTATCGCCGCCGACCAGTACCGGTTTTTTCCATTCATCGATATAGGTCAGGATCGCCGCGTGCTTGCCGGCCATCCAGGTGGCCGGGGTCCACAGATAGGGCGTCAGTTCGAGGCCGAGGTTGGCCTTCTCGTCATATTTGCCGGCGGTGATCTGTTTGCGCGCGGTGGTCAGCTCGCCGGTCTTCTGATCCTTGAGCAGCAGTGAAACGCCAATGACGTTCTGCGGTTTGACGTTGTAGCCATACTTGGGATCCGCCGCGACCATACGCACCAGCTCCTCTGAAGCGGCGGTCATCACGTAAACCTCGATGCCGTTCTCCATCAGCTTGTTATACAGCTCCTGCTGGCCAGTGAAGATCTTCGGCGGATTGACGTCGAGCTTCTTCACCACATCGCCTTCGTAATACGTCGCCGGCACCGGTTTTCCCGAAGCCATCAGTTCGTCAACGTAGCCCTTGAGCTCCTTGAGGGTGAAGCCGGAGAACACCTGCGCCACCCACGGGTAGCAGACCATGTCGTCGACTTCGCAGAGCCGGTAGTAATAACTGAACAGGCTTTCCTTGTGCTCGGCGGTGTCCTTGAAGGGCATCAGTTTCAGCGAGGGGTCGAGCTTGTCGCGGGTAATAAGGCCCTTGTTTTCCATGAACGGCAGCAAGGATTCTTCGAGGTCGTAGCGGTAACTGGTGTTGTCCATGTCGAACACGGCGTAATTACCCTTGTTGGCGTTGGCAGCGATCATCGCGTCCAGCGCCTTGGCCTGATCTGCCGGCCAATGCTTGAGGTCCGTGGCCAATGCATGGCCGGCGAGGCCAGCCGCCAGTGCCACAGCCAACAACGTGCGTGCAATTCTCATAGCGCTACTCCCCGATGCAAAGAGTTCGACGCTAACAAATCAGTGTGACAACCCTCGCCTGTCAGCGACCGCTGACGTCCCCTGCGCGTCAGTTGCATTGCCGACAGCGACAAGCGCTTATTCCAAAAACGACGGACGCCCTGCCATTTCGGTATTAAATCATTGCAAATCAAGCTGTTAGGCTTTCCGGTTCACAGCAGCCCCGGATGGCTGTTGGCACAGTCTCTACTGGAGTCCTCATGAATCTACCGCTGATTCTCAACCTGCTGGTGTTCCTCGCCCTGCTCTTCGGTCTGGCGCAGACCCGCCACACCACCTGGAGCCTGGCGAAAAAAGTCCTGCTCGCACTGGTCCTCGGCGTGGCGTTCGGCGTCGCGCTGCACACGATTTACGGTGCCGGCAACCCGGTGCTGAAAGCCTCGATCGGCTGGTTCGATCTGGTCGGCAACGGTTACGTGCAGTTGCTGCAAATGATCGTGATCCCGCTGGTGTTTGCTTCGATCCTCAGCGCCGTGGCCCGTCTGCACAATGCCTCGTCGCTGGGCAAGATCAGTTTCCTCACCATCGGCACGCTGCTGTTCACCACCGCCATCGCGGCGTTGGTCGGCATCGGCCTGACCAACCTGTTCGGCCTCAGCGCTGAAGGTCTGGTTGCCGGCACCCAGGAAATGGCGCGCCTGCAAACCATTCAGAACGACTACGCCGGCAAGGTCGCCGACCTGAATGTGCCGCAATTGCTGCTGTCGTTCATTCCGCAGAATCCGTTCGCCGACCTGGCCCGGGCCAAGCCGACCTCGATCATCAGTGTGGTGATCTTCGCCGCGTTCCTCGGGGTTGCCGCGCTGCAACTGCTCAAGGACGACGTCGTGAAAGGTCAGAAAGTGATCAACGCCATCGACACTCTGCAAGCCTGGGTGATGCGTCTGGTGCGTCTGGTGATGAAGCTGACCCCGTACGGTGTGCTGGCGCTGATGACCAAAGTGGTCGCCGGTTCCAACCTGCAGGACATCATCAAGCTCGGCAGTTTCGTCGTGGTCTCGTATATCGGCCTGGGCCTGATGTTCGTCGTGCACGGCGTGCTGGTGTCGGCCGCCGGGATCAACCCGCTGCGCTTCTTCCGCAAGATCTGGCCGGTGCTGACCTTCGCCTTCACCAGCCGCTCCAGCGCAGCGACCATTCCGTTGAGCATCGAAGCGCAGACCCGTCGCCTGGGCATTCCGTCGTCAGTCGCCAGTTTCGCTGCCTCGTTCGGTGCGACCATCGGCCAGAACGGGTGTGCCGGCCTGTACCCGGCGATGTTGGCAGTGATGGTGGCACCAACGGTCGGCATCAACCCGCTGGATCCGTTGTGGATCGCGACGCTGGTGGCGATTGTCACGTTGAGTTCGGCCGGCGTGGCCGGAGTCGGTGGCGGCGCGACGTTCGCCGCCCTGATCGTGCTGCCGGCGATGGGCCTGCCGGTGTCACTGGTGGCGTTGCTGATTTCGGTCGAGCCGCTGATCGATATGGGCCGCACCGCATTGAACGTGAGTGGCTCGATTACCGCTGGGGCGATTACCAGTCAGGTCATGCAGCAGACGGATAAAGCGCTGCTGGATGCCGATGAGCACGCAGAGTTGGCCCAGGCTTAAGCTTCTCAGCGACTGAGCGAGCCTCTTCGCGAGCAGGCTCGCTCCCACACTGAAATGCGTTCCCCTGTGGGAGCGAGCCTGCTCGCGAAGCTGTTAGGCTTTCTCCCAAACCTCAAATCTATATGCAGGTTTATCGCCCTCTGCCGGATTCGGTACATTCGACACCAGCTTCCATTCGCTCAGATCAAACTCCGGAAACCACGCATCCCCTTCCGGGCTCAGCGCTACGCGGGTCAGGTACAGCCGATCGGCCTGCGCCAGTCCCTGCGCATACAACTGCGCGCCGCCAATCAGCATCAGTTCATCAACGCCCTGGGCCTTCGCCCATTCCTCGGCGCGGGCCACGGCGGCTTCCAGCGACGGATAGACCTCGGCGCCTTCGAGCTGCAGATCGGACTGGCGGCTGACCACGATGTTCAAGCGCCCCGGCAGCGGCCGGCCGAGCGAATCCCAAGTCTTGCGACCCATGATGATCGGCTTGCCGAGCGTGGTCGCCTTGAAGTATTTGAAGTCCCCCGGCAGGTGCCAGGGCATGCTGTTGTCGACGCCGATCACGCGGTTTTCACCGAGGGCTGCGATCAGGCTGAGGGGCAGTGATTTAGTCATGGCGGCGAGGATACCAGAGCCGCGCTTACCCCGATAAGCGCCACAGCGGTTATGCTCAGCGCTCGATTTAGCGACGGGACGCCGCGTGACTGAACTGACTCCACTGCAAAACCTCTGGCTCACCGAAACCATCCGCCTGCGCGAAGAACTCGCGGGGCCGCTGGACGATCTGGAAGCCAATCGTCTGGCCCGCGCCGCTGGCGGCGATCTGCCGAGCCGCATTGCGCGCCGGGCGCTATGGCTGGCCGAGCGTGACGGGCTCACCGCCGCCCTCAAGCACTGGCTGCAAGGCGCGCGCCTGGCGCTGGTGCTGTTGATGATTTTCGCCGTGCTCAGCGGCGCCGGCCTGGCTTTCGCCGCACTTGGCCAAACGCCGGTGAATGTGTTCTGGGCGCTGGGCAGTCTGCTCGGGATCAATCTGATATTGCTGCTGAGCTGGGCGCTGGGCTTGATTTTCGCTGGCGAACACGGCGCCACCCTCGGGCGCTTGTGGCTGTGGCTCAGCGAAAAATTCGCTCGCGACGCCAAAGCCGCGCAACTGGCGCCGGCCTTGCTGTTGCTGCTGCAACGCAAGAAACTCAACCGCTGGGCGCTCGGCGCGTTGATCAATGGTCTGTGGCTGCTGGCGATGCTCAGCGCGCTGATTCTGCTGCTGACGCTGATGGCCACGCGGCGCTACGGCTTTGTCTGGGAAACCACGACCCTCGGCGCCGATACTTTCATCCACGTCACCCAGGCCCTTGGCTATCTGCCGTCACTGCTTGGCTTCAACGTGCCGACCGAGGAAATGATCCGCGCCAGCGGCGACGGCGCACTGGATATTGAAAGCGCACGACAGGCCTGGGCGACCTGGCTGGTCGGCGTGCTGGTGGTCTTCGGCGTGCTGCCGCGCCTGCTGCTCGCGCTGTTCTGCCTGTGGCGCTGGAACCGCGGCAAAGCCGCGCTGCGCCTGGATCTGAACCTGCCCGGCTACGCGCAACTGCGCGAAAGGCTGATGCCGACCAGCGAGCGCCTTGGTGTCAACGACCCGGAGCCGGCGCAACTGCATCGCGTCGAAAGCAACGTCGGCGAACTGGCCAGTGAAGGCGCGCTGCTGGTGGCGATCGAGTTGGACGAACAGCGTCCGTGGCCACCCGTGCTGCCGAAAAACGTCAGCAACGCGGGCATCCTCGACAGTCGCGAATCGCGGCACAAACTGCTCGAACAACTCAGTCGCTTCCCGCCGGCGCGGCTGGCCATCGCCTGCGATCCGCGACGCTCGCCGGATCGCGGCAGCCTCGCATTGATCGCCGAACTCGCACGCAATGCCGGCGCCACTCGCATCTGGCTGCTGCAAGCGCCGCCTGGCGAAGCGCTGGACGGGCAACGTCTGGGTGACTGGCACGCGGCGCTGCAACAACTGGACCTGCCATTCGCCGATTGCGCGCCGATGAACTGGCTGGAGAGCGGACATGACTGATGCACGCAAGGCCCCGCTGAAACTGGCGGTGGTCGGCCACACCAACGTCGGCAAGACCTCGCTGCTGCGCACGCTGACCCGTGACGTCGGCTTCGGCGAAGTGTCGCACCGGCCGAGCACCACCCGGCATGTCGAAGGCGCGCGGTTGTCGGTGGATGGCGAGCCGTTGCTCGATCTGTACGACACGCCGGGGCTGGAAGATGCCATCGCCCTGCTGGATTTTCTCGAACGCCTGGAACGCCCCGGCGAACGCCTCGACGGCCCGGCGCGGCTGGCGCGGTTTCTCGACGGCAGCGAGGCGCGCCAGCGTTTCGAGCAGGAGGCCAAGGTACTGCGGCAATTGCTCGCTTCCGACGCCGGTCTGTATGTGATCGACGCCCGTGAACCGGTGCTGGCCAAGTATCGCGACGAACTGGAAGTGCTGGCCAGTTGCGGCAAACCGCTGCTGCCGGTGCTGAATTTCGTCAGCAGCGCCAACCATCGCGAACCCGATTGGCGCGAGGCGCTAGCGCGGTTGGGGCTGCATGCGCTGGTACGTTTCGACAGCGTCGCACCGCCCGAAGATGGCGAGCGGCGCTTGTACGAGAGCCTCGCCCTGCTTTTGGAAAACGCCCGGCCGCAACTGGAGCGGTTGATCGCCGACCAGCAGGCGCAGCGCCTCGCCCGTCAGCAAAGCGCCGCACGCCTGATTGCCGAATTGCTGATCGACTGCGCTGCGTGCCGGCGCAGTGTGGTCAGCGAAGCCGAGCAGGAACAGCAGGCGATCAGCGAGCTGCGCAAAGCCGTACGCCAGCGTGAGCAGAAGTGCGTTGAGGCGTTGCTCAAGCTCTACGCGTTTCGCCCGCAGGACGCGGCGGCCAGTGACTTGCCGTTGCTCGACGGGCGCTGGGGCGATGACCTGTTCAATCCGGAAACCCTGAAGCAACTGGGCGTGCGCGTCGGCGGTGGCATTGCTGCCGGTGCAGCGGCCGGGGCTGGTGTGGATTTGCTGGTCGGCGGGATTACCCTCGGCGCGGCGGCGTTGGCCGGTGCGATCGCCGGCGGTGCGCTGCAAACCGCGCGCAGTTATGGCAGTCGCCTGCTCGGCAAGATCAAAGGCCAGCGGGAATTGACAGTGGATGACGCCGTGCTGCGCCTGTTGGCGTTGCGCCAGCGCCAGTTGTTGCTGGCGCTGGATCAGCGTGGGCATGCGGCGATGGACAGCATTCAGGTGGCCACACCTGTGGATAAAACCTGGCGCGAAGGCAAATTGCCGGAAGCGCTGAACAAGGCGCGCGCGCATCCGCAGTGGTCGTCGCTCAATCCGCAGGCGAAGTTGAATCAGGCGGAGCGGCAGGAGCAGATTGATTTGCTGGCAGCAGATTTGTAGCGTCTTAGCCGACCTCTTCGCGAGCAAGCTCGCTCCCACATTGGATCGTGGTCACAACACAAAACCCAGTGGGAGCGAGCTTGCTCGCGAATGGCGCGACTCGGTTACTTGGATTACACCGCCAGCAGCCGCGCCGCCTTCTCCTTCAGCAAACCGAGATCCATCACCGGCACCGCCATCTCCTTCGCCAACTCATCCCAGCGCCGCATGCGCAAACTCAGCGCACATAATGGATCAGCCTCGAACGCATCCGCCTCAGCCGCGCTCATTACCCCGCCCTGATAGTCCAGCGTCCTGCGACTCGCCTCACTCAACCGCGCGTAATACCCCGGTTCGCGCAAGGTCAGATAGCGTTTAGCCTGAACGTGATGTTCCACCAGTCGCGCCAGCCGCTCGCTGAAACCTGCCTCACGCAGACAATCGGCACCGATCCGTTCATGGCTGACCACGCCATAACCGCCCATGTTTTCCGCGCCCTCGGCACACAAATGGCCGATGTCATGAAAGAACGCCGCCAGCACCACTTCATCGTCACAGCCTTCAGCCATGGCCAGTTCTGCGGCCTGGGACATGTGCTCGAGTTGCGACACCGGTTCGCCGATGTAATCGCTGGCGCCGAAGCGTTCATACAGGCCGAACACCCGGGCGATCACCTGTTCGTGATTCATGCCTCCTCCAGTAACTGCGCGATGTTGCGTTCGGCCAGCGCCGGGCCGACGCTCATGCCGACGCCGGTGTGCATCAGCGCCACGCTCAGGCCCGGTGCCGGGCGCAGGAATGAAAACGGCGCCGGCCCCCGAGAACCATAGACGCCCTGCCAGCGTTCGACCACTTGCACCTGGCAGCCCAGCGTCTGCTCGGCAAGTTCGAGCATCCAGTCGTCAATCTGCTCGGCATTGAACGGTGAAGCATCGTTGCCGTAATGATGCGAATCGCCAATGATCAGTTCGCCATACGGCGTCGGGCTGATCAGCAGGTGAATGCCGTTGGCGTGCAGGTGCGGTTGCTCACGGAGGATCTGCGCCTGCACCGCTGCGGCTTGCGGCAAATCGGCGAAGGCGCCGTAGTGCACGCAGCTCAGGCCGGTGAGCACGGCGTGTTGCAGATTGAGATCGACCTGCGGTCTGGCCCGCAGCATTTGCAAACGACAGATCTGCGGATTGAGCACGGCAATCGGCTCGGCCAGCAGGGTCTGATAATCGTGGCCGGAGCAGACGATGATCTGCTTGCCGGTAAAACTGCCGGCGGTGCTGTTCAGACGCCCCGGCTCGACGTCGCGCACCAGCGTGGAAAAGTGAAACTCGACGCCGAGGTCGCGGCGCAGATAGTCGATCAGCGCCGGAATCGCCTCGCGCGAGTACAACTGCTGATCATCGACACCGTGCAACACAGCACGGTGATGGCTGAACTGGCCGCCGTAGAGATCACGCAACCCCGCGCCGCGCAGCAGCTCAACGTTGTAGCCGTGCTCGATCGCGCGGCCGGCGCAGAAGACTTCGAGCAGGTGTTCTTCGGCCTCGCTGCGGGCGAACAGGTATGAGCCGTTGCGCTTGACCTGCAGGCCGGCAAGTTGCGCCCAGTCGCCCCAGATCTCGCGGCTGGCCTTGGCCAGTTCGAGCATGATGCCGGGCGGCTGACCGGTCACCAGCGCCTGGCCGAAGTTGCGCACCGAAGCGCCAAGGGGCGTGGCGGTGCGTTCGAATACCGCGACTTTCAGGCCGCGCTTGGCGGCGGCATAGGCGTGGGACAGACCGAGGATGCCAGCGCCGATGATGAGCAAGTCTTTGGGTTGTGTCATGTAGAGGTGCTCTGAATGAGAAACCGCTTTCGCGAGCAGGCTCGCTCCCACAGGGGACAGCATTGCAACTGTGGGAGCGAGCCTGCTCGCGAAGGGGCCTTGTCAGTCGATAAAGATCTTACTTGGCGACGACTTTTTCGGACTTGCCGTCATACCGCTTGCGCCATTCAGCCAGGATCTCGTCGCGATTCTTCGAGGCCCAGGCAAAGTCGTTCTTGATCAGACGCTGCTCATAGTCGGCTGGCAATTCGGTCTGCGGCTTGGCGATCCCCGGCTGCGCGAGCACGGCGAAGTTCTCTTTGTACAGATCCATCGCCTCGGCGCTGGCGGAGAAGTCGGCGAGTTTTTTCGCTGCCTCTTCATGCGGCGTGCCTTTGATCACCGCCGTCGCTTCGATCTCCCAGCCCAGACCTTCCTTCGGCAGGATGATGTCCAGCGGCGCGCCCTGGCGCTTCAGCTGCACCGCCGGGTATTCAAAGGAAATCCCGATCGGAAACTCCCCCGCCGCCGCCAGTTTGCATGGCTTGGAACCGGAGTGAACGTACTGGCCGATGTTCTGGTGCAAGCCGTCCATATACGCCCAGCCTTGCTTCTCGCCGAAGGTCTGCAGCCAGGCGCTGACGTCGAGGAAACCGGTGCCGGACGACGCCGGGTTGGGCATGACGATCTTGCCCTTGTACTCAGGCTTGGTCAGGTCCTGCCAACTGACCGGTTTGCTCAGACCCTGCTTCTCAGCCTCGACGGTGTTGAAGCAAATGGTCGCGGCCCACACGTCCATGCCTACCCAGGCTGGCGGGTTGGCGGCGTCGCGGTAGTTCGCGCCGATCTTGCCGAGATCCTTCGGTGCATAGCTTTGCAGCATGCCTTGCTGGTCGAGAATCGCCAGGCTCGACGCGGCCAGGCCCCACACCGCGTCAGCCTGCGGACGAGCCTTTTCGGCGAGCAATTTGGCGGTGATGATCCCGGTGGAATCGCGCACCCATTTGATCTCGACGTCCGGGTTGGCCTTTTCGAAAGCGTCCTTGTAGGACTTCAGCTGTTCGGCTTCGAGTGCGGTGTACACCGTCAACTCGGTTTTTGCCGCGAAGGCATTCAGGCTGAAAGTCGCGAGCACAGCAGCGGCCAGGGCCATAGGCTTGAACATGAGCGTTTTCCTGTAGATGAGTTGATCGGGTTTGCAATCAGTGACCGGGCGCGGTTTGCCGCCAGGCCTGGGAACGGCGCAACAGGCCGCGCGAAGCCCACGCCAGCAACAGCGACACGCCGGCCGAAGTGAACAGAATCAGGGTCGACATCGCCGCCGCACCGCCGACGTTGCCGGCGTCGTCCATGTTCAGCACCGCCACCGCCGCGAGGATGGTGTCGGGGCTGTAAAGGAAGATCGCAGCGGAAACCGTGGTCATCGCCGAGACGAACAGGTAGCGCACGATGTCCAGCAGCGCCGGCAGGCAGATCGGTACGGTGACGCGCAGGTAATGCCGGTACAGCGGCGCCTTCAGCGACAGCGCGGCGGCTTCAAACTCGGCGTCGAGCTGGCGCAGCGCGGTGGTCGCGGTCATTTGTGCGGTGGTCAGATAGTGCGCAATGGTGCAGACGATCAGCAGCGTCATCGTCCCGTAGAGCACGTGCAGCGGATTGCCGCTGAGGTTGAAGAAAAAGACGTAGCCCAGGCCCAGTACCAGCCCCGGCACCGCCATCGGCACGAAGCTGAGCATGCGCAAAGCCAGGTTCAAGCCGCGCTGAGTGCGGGTTTTCTCCATCAGATAGGCGCCAGTGAAAATCAGCACGCTGCCAATCAGCGCCGTGCCCAGCGCCATCTTCAGACTGTTGCCGTAGGCGAGCCAGCCACCGCCGGCGGTCTCGTTGAACTGATAGTGGTTGAGCGACAGCGACAGGTTGTACGGCCAGAACTTCACCAGCGACGAAAACACCGCCTTGCCGAACACCAGAATCAACGCCGCGCAGATCAGCAAAACAATGGCCAGATAGCAGCCGTCGCGCATTTTCGACGGCAGCGGTTTGAACACTTGCGCGCGCCCGCTCATGGAATCGCCGTGACGCCGACGCAACCACGCATCGACACCGAAACTGAACAGCGCCGGCAGCAGCAGCACCATGCCGATCAACGCGCCGCGACCGAATTGCTGCTGGCCGACCACGGCTTTGTAGGCTTCCAGCGCCAACACTTGATAGTCGCCACCGACCACCACCGGCACACCGAAATCGGTGATGGTCAGGGTGAACACCAGACAGAACGCGGCGAATACCGCCTGGCGGGTCGCCGGCCAGGTGATGCTGCGAAACGCTTTGGCCGGACTGGCGCCCATGCTCGATGCGGCGTCGAACAGCCGCGCATCGGCCAGCGACAATGCCGAGAGCAAAATCATCAGCGCATGGGGAAAGGTGTAGATCACCTCGCCCAGCACAATGCCCCAGAAGCCATAGATATTGTCCGAGAGCAGCCCACGCAGCATGCCCTGGTTGCCGAACAGATAAACCAGCGCAATCCCCGGCAGCATCGACGGCGCCATCAGCGGCAGCAGCGAGATCCCGCGCCAGATGCCTTTGCCCGGAATCAGCGTGCGTTGCAGCGCGTAGGCAAACAGGTAGGCCAGCGGTACGACAATGGCCGCAACGCTGAGGGACACTTTCAGGCTATTGCCGAGCAGCCAATGGAAATTGGCACTGGTCACCAACTCCTTCGCCGCGAGCCAGCCACCGCCCTGCCCGGCGTCGTTGCTGAAACCGCGCCAGAAGATCGCCAGCAACGGCAGCAGCACCGCGAGGCCGAGCAACACCAGCAGGAGGATTTTGCCGCCGAGCACGAACAGGCGATCGCCGATCTCGGCTTTCGAGGACTGTCGCACCTGCTTGTGCGGTAGCGGCAGCGCGAGGTTGCTGTTCATCAGGCGAACACCTGCAAACTGCGCGGCGGCAAGGCGACCATGATCTGCTGGGCGCCGAGGCGCGGCATGGCTTCTGGCGCGAGCTCGGCGAGCAGCGCATGGCCTGGCAGTTGATCGAGTTCGAAGCTCATCCGGCAGCGGTTGCCGAGAAAAGTGATTTCGCGAACCCTGGCCGGGAACAGGTTCTCTTCGTGCACCAGCGGATTGACGTTGATCGCCTCCGGGCGGCAGAACAGTCGACCCGAAGCGCCGTGCACGCTGCCATCGGCCAGACGCAGATTCATCCCGCCGACCTGGGCGTGACTGTCGCTGCTGCGCTGAAACGGCAGCCAGTTGCCCTGGCCGACAAACTCGGCCACGAACGGCGTGGCGGGGCGGTTGTAGATTTCCTGCGGCGTGGCGTACTGCTCGACCCGGCCGTTGTTCATTACCGCGATGCGGTCGGCCATCAACATCGCTTCGTCCTGATTGTGCGTGACCATCAGCGTAGTGATGCCGAGGTTGCGTTGCAGCTGACGCAGCTCGGTGCACAGATGCTCGCGCACCCGCGCGTCGAGGGCCGACATTGGTTCGTCGAGCAACAGCAGTGACGGCGCCGGCGCCAATGCGCGAGCGAGCGCTACTCGCTGTTGCTGACCGCCGGACAATTGGCCTGGGTACTTTTTCTCACTGCCGCTGAGGCCCACCAGTTCCAGCATCTGACCGACACGCCGGCGCACTTCATCGCGCCCGCTGCCGGCGAGGCCGTAGGCAATGTTCGCTTCGACGGTCAGATTGGGGAACAGCGCGTAGGACTGGAACAGAATTCCGTAATCCCGCGCTTGCGGGGCAAGGTGCGAGACATCGCGATCGCCCAGATACAGCTCGCCGCTGTCCTGCTGCTCCAGCCCGGCAATGCAGCGCAACAATGTGGTCTTGCCACAGCCCGACGGGCCGAGCAGGCACACCAGCTCGCCGGCGGCGACATCGAGGGAGACGTTATCCAGCGCAGTGAACGCACCGAAACGCTTGTGCACGCCGCGCACTTTCATCGGCGCGCCGGGGTTGGTCAGGGCAGTTGCGATGGCAGGATTCATGGACGGACCTCAGCAAACGGATGAGGCCAATCCTAGAGCTGTAATGCGTCCGTCATGTGGCAGCGAGGCAAAAACCGCTGATAGTGGTATTCGGGGATTTGGGTTCAAGATCAAAAGATCGCAGCCTTCGGCAGCTCCTACATTGGAATGCGTCCACCTGTAGGAGCTGCCGAAGGCTGCGATCTTTTGATCTTCAGGCCGGGGACATTTCCTGTGCGAGTCCCAAAAAAGCCGCCGGCAACCGCGCGCCCTTCCTCTCTTTGAGGCAATACAGATACTCCGGAATCTGCGGTGCATTCTCGATGGTCAGCACGCGCAGTTGCGGATCATGCGGCACTTCCTGCCGCGCGATGATGCTGATGCCGATATTGCGCAGCACCGCCTCGCGAATTGACTCGCGGCTGCCGATCTCCAGCAACGGCCCGAAGCTTACTCCGGCGCTGGCCAGCAACTCTTCGGTCAACCGCCGCGTGGTCGAACCCGACTCGCGCATCAACAACGTATGCCCGGCCAGCGCATTCAACGTCACATGCTCAAGCGAGGCCAACGGATGATTGCGATGCACCGCCAGCACCAGCGGATCAGTGCCGAGCACCCGGCGAATCAACCGCGTATCGTCGAGCAGCTGCGACGACGCCGCGACATCCACCCGGTAATCCTCCAGCGCTTCCAGCACCTGCTGCGAGTTGCCGATTTCCACCGACACTTCCACCTGCGGCAAACGCTCGCGGAAGGTCTTCACCAGGTCGAGGATGTAATACGGCGCCGTCGCGGCAATGCGCAGCGTGCCTTGGACCTGCCCGCTGTTGCGCAGGAAAAACTCGATGTCTGCCTCTTGCTGCAACAGGGTCTTGACCATCGGCAGCAAGCGCGCGCCTTCATCGCTGACGCTCAGTCGGCGCCCGCCACGGTAGAACAACTCCACCGAATACTGGCTTTCCAGATTGCGAATCTGCGTGGTCACGGTCGGTTGGCTGAGGCCGAGTTTTTTCGCCGCCAGCGTGATGCTGCCCAGGCGGGCGACCATGTAGAACGCTTTCAGCTCGGCACTCAGCACAACCATCCCTCACGTTTATTTGCGCAGCAGGCGCAAACCGTTGAACACCACGAGCAGGCTCACGCCCATATCGGCAAATACCGCCATCCACATGGTGGCGAGCCCGGCGAAGGTTACCGCAAGAAAGATCGCCTTGATCACCAGCGCCAGTGCGATGTTCTGTTTGAGGATGCTCGCGGTATTGCGCGACAGGCTGATGAACGCAGGAATCTTGCGCAGATCGTCGTCCATCAGGGCGACATCGGCGGTTTCGATCGCGGTGTCGGTGCCGGCGGCGGCCATGGCGAAACCGATCTCGGCACGGGCCAATGCCGGGGCGTCATTGATGCCGTCGCCGACCATGCCGACCCGGTGGCCCTGCTTGTACAGATCTTCAATGGCTTGCAGCTTGTCGGTCGGCAGCAAGTCGCCGCGCGCCTCGTCGATCCCGACCTGGGCGGCAATCGCTTGCGCGGTGTGGACGTTGTCGCCGGTCAGCATCAGGGTTTTCACCCCGAGTTCATGCAACTGACGAATCGCTTCGCGGCTGGTTTCCTTGACCGTGTCGGCCACGGCGAACAGCGCCAGTGGGCCTGCGCTGTCGAGCAGCAGCACAACGGATTTGCCCTGTTTTTCCAGCGCGAACAGCTTTTCTTCCAGCTGCGGCGAGCACAGGCCCAAATCTTCGACCAGACGATGATTGCCCAGGTGATAGGTCTTGCCGTTGATATCACCTTTGACGCCCCTCCCGCCTAGCGCGGCGAAGTTATCCACAGTCAGCGCGGCGAAGTTTTTATCCACAGCGGCACTGGCAATCGCCAGCGACACCGGGTGATCGGAGCGCCCGGCCAGCGCGGCGGCGATGGCCGGTGCCGTGGCGTCTGCGGTCGGCTCGAGCGACAGGTAATCGGTCTGCACCGGTTTGCCGTGGGTGATCGTGCCGGTCTTGTCCAGCGCCAGATAATCGAGCTTGAAGCCGCCTTCCAGATACACGCCGCCCTTGACCAGAATGCCCTTGCGCGCCGCCGCCGCGAGGCCGCTGACGATGGTCACCGGGGTGGAAATCACCAGTGCGCACGGACAGGCCACCACCAGCAGCACCAGCGCGCGGTAGATCCAGTCGAACCACACCGCGCCCATGAACAACGGCGGGATGATCGCCACGGCCAAGGCGAAGACGAATACCGCCGGGGTGTAGATTTTCGAGAATTGGTCAACGAAACGCTGCGTCGGCGCCCGCGCGCCCTGGGCCTGTTCGACGGCGTGAATGATCCGCGCCAGCGTTGAGTTGTTCGCCGCAGCGGTCACCGTGTATTCCAGCGAGCCGGCCTGATTGATGGTGCCAGCGAAGACTTTATCGCCGACAGTTTTTTCCACCGGCAGGCTTTCACCGGTTATCGGCGCCTGGTCGATGGTCGAGCTGCCGCTGACCACCGCGCCATCCAGCGCGATGCGCTCGCCGGGTTTCACCCGCACGCGGGCGCCAAGATCGACGCTTTTCACCTCTTGTTCGCGCCAATTACCGTCGGCCTGCAATACCGTGGCCTGCTCCGGGGTCATCTGCATCAGGCCGCTGATCGCATTGCGCGCGCGGTCCAGCGAGCGTGCTTCGATCAGCTCGGCGACGGTGAAGAGGAACATCACCATCGCCGCTTCCGGCCACTGGCCGATGAGGATCGCGCCGGTTACGGCGATGCTCATCAGCGCATTGATGTTGAGGTTGCGGTTCTTCAGGGCGATCCAGCCCTTTTTATAAGTGCCGAGGCCGCCGCTGAGGATCGACACCAGCGCAACAATCGCCACCACCCAGTCGGGGGCAGCGCTGGTGAAGTGGATGACTTCGGCGCCCAGCGCGGTCAGGCCGGACAGCGCCAGTGGCCACCAGTGCTTTTTCACCGCAGCCGGGGCCGGCGCGTCGACACCCGCCTCGAGTGGCTCGGCGTGCATGCCGAGGGATTTGATCGCCTCGGTGATCGGCTCGGTGCCCGGCAGATTGTGGGTCACGCCAAGCACGCGGTTGATCAGATTGAATTCCAGCTGCTGCACGCCGGCCAGTTTGCCGAGCTTGTTCTGGATCAGCGTCTGCTCGGTCGGGCAGTCCATCGCCTCGATGCGGAAGCTGCTCAGGCGCGCGTCGGCGCTGGTCTTTTCGCTCAATTGCACTCGCGCAGGTGCGGCGGCTTTTGACGAGCAGCAGGCATCGCCGCCATGCGCATGTTTATGCACGGGCTGCAATTTATGACTGTGATCGTGACCGTCGCCGGGCTTGTGGGTGTGCAGGGAATCGCTCATTGGTCGCGTCCATGAAGGTGCCTGTTGCCAAGTAAAGACCCTGTAGCCACTATAGGGTCAAGCACCCTTTTGGAGATGGCCGTCATGAAGATCGGCGAACTGGCGAAACTCACCGACTGTGCGGTGGAAACCATCCGCTACTACGAGCGCGAAAACCTCCTGCCGGAACCGGCGCGCAGCGACGGCAACTACCGCGTCTACACCCAGGCCCACGCCGAGCGCCTGACCTTCATCCGCAACTGCCGCACCCTCGACATGACCCTCGAAGAAATCCGCAGCCTCCTCGCCCTGCGCGACAGCCCGCAGGATCAGTGCGAGAGCGTCAATGCGCTGATCGACGAACATATTCAGCACGTGAAGGCGCGAATTGATGGGTTATTGGCGTTGCAGACACAACTGCTCGACCTGCGCCAACGCTGTGGCGAAGGGCCGGAGGCGGATCAATGCGGGATCTTGCAGCGGCTGGAAGTCAGTGGCGGGGTTGTTGCAACGGAGGTTGAGCATTCCCACGTCGGCCGTAGCCACGGCCACTGAGCCCAACACACAACCAAATGTGGGAGCGAGCCTGCTCGCGAAAGCGGTGTATCAGTCGACACATCTGCGACTGACACGCCCTCTTCGCGAGCAGGCTCGCTCCCACAGGGATATTGCGGTGTGGTTTAGACCGCCATCGGCGCGGTCATCGGTGGATGGTGCTCATAGCCTTCCAGCGAGAAATCGCTCGGCTCGACCAATTCCAGCCACTCCGGCTGATATACGCCAGTTTTGGCAAACTCCGGCACGCGATCGGAGATCTTCAGTTTCGGCATGGCAAACGGCTCGCGCTTGAGCTGTTCGTTGAGCATGTCCAGGTGGTTCTCGTAGACGTGCGCATCGCCGATGAAATAGGTGAACCAGCGCGGCGTGTAGCCGGTCAGGCGCCCGATCAGGCTCAGCAGCGCGGCGCCCTCGGTGAGGTTGAACGGCGTGCCCAGTCCCAGATCGTTGGAACGGATGTAGAGAGTCAGGGAGATCTCCTTGGTCTCGACGTTCGGGTGGAACTGGTACAGCAGATGGCATGGCGGCAGGGCCATTTCATCAAGCTGGGCAACGTTCCAGCCGTGGAACAGAATGCGGCGGCTGCCCGGATCCTTGATGATCGTGTCGACGCACTGGCGCACCTGATCGATCGCCTTGTACAGCACGACGTAGGCCTGACCGTCTTCTTCGCCCTGAGCGATCTGCTTGTAGCCGTTGGCCAGGGTTTGTTCAATGGCGGCGGTGTTGCTCAGCGGGATCTGCTTGTACGCCGGCCATTTGCGCCATTGCACGCCGTAGATTTCACCGAGGTCGTCGTCGCCCTGACGGAACGGGTTGGCCAGCCATTGCGCGTTTTCGTTGGCGTTCTGGTCCCAGACCTTGCAGCCCAGCGCGCGGAATTCAGCGGCGTTGTTCACGCCACGCAGAAAGCCGCACATCTCGCCGATGGCCGATTTGAAAGCCATTTTGCGCGTGGTGATCGCCGGGAAACCTTCCTGCAGATCGAAACGCAGCATCGCTCCCGGAAAACTGATGGTGTTGATGCCGGTGCGGTTGGCCTGCTTGGTGCCGTTCTGAATGACGTGCGAGACCAGTTCGAGATATTGCTTCATGAGTTACCTGTGTCCTTGGAGCCCCGGCGTCGCGCGCCGGGGTTCGTAGTTTAAGCCGTCGGCGCGAGCGGCGCTGCCGGGGCGCGACGATAGGCCAGCCAGATCAGCAACAGCCCGCCGACAATCATCGGCACGCAGAGCACCTGGCCCATGGTCAGCCAGTTCCACGCCAGATAGCCCAACTGCGCATCAGGCACGCGGACGAACTCGACGATGAAACGGAAGATGCCGTAGAACAGCGCGAACATGCCGGAGACCGCCATGGTCGGGCGCGGTTTGCGCGAGAAGATCCACAGGATCAGGAACAGCGCCACGCCTTCGAGGGCGAACTGATACAGCTGCGACGGGTGGCGCGGCAACTGCGCCGGATCGCTGAACGGCGGAAACACCATGGCCCATGGCACGTCGGTGGCCTTGCCCCACAACTCAGCGTTGATGAAGTTGCCGATGCGCCCGGCGCCCAAGCCGATCGGCACCATCGGCGCGACAAAGTCCATCAACTGGAAGAACGACTTGCCATTGCGCTTGCCGAACCACAAGGCCGCGAGCATCACGCCAATAAATCCGCCGTGGAACGACATGCCGCCCTTCCACACTTCGAAAATCAGTGTCGGGTTGGCCAGGTATGCGCTCAGATCATAGAACAGCACATAGCCCAGACGGCCGCCGACGATCACGCCCATCGATAGCCAGAACACCAGATCGGAGAGTTTCTCCTTGGTCCAGGTCGGGTCGAAGCGGTTGAGCCGGCGCGACGCCAACAGCCACGCGCCGCCGATGCCGATCAGGTACATCAGACCGTACCAGTGGATTTTCAGCGGACCGATGGCCAGGGCCACCGGGTCGATCTGCGGGTAAGGCAGCATTGCGACTCCTTGTTAGAGTTGAAAGCGAAATTCCCGGGCGACGCTGCCACCTCAGGATTAAGCCAGGATTGCCACGCGGTCAGAGCAGAAAGCTCAAACCCACGCAGAACAGCAAAGCGGCGAACAGCCTTTTCAGCAAGCGCGGCGACAACCTGTGCGCCAGACGCGCGCCGAGCCGAGCGAAGACCATGCTGGTCAGGGCGATGCCCAACAATGCCGGCAAATACACAAAACCGAGACTATGGGCCGGCAACAACGGATCGTGCCACCCCAGAATCATGAAACTTAACGCGCTGGCCAAGGCAATCGGCAGGCCACAGGCCGACGAGGTCGCCACCGCCTGCTGCATCGGCACGCTGCGCCAGGTCAGAAACGGCACGGTCAGCGAGCCGCCACCAATGCCGAAAATCGCCGAGGCCCAGCCAATCACCGTACCAGCGGCAGTCAGACCGAGTTTGCCCGGCACCGTTCGGCTGGCCTTGGGTTTGACATCCAGCGCCAGTTGCACGGCGATCACCAGAGCGAACACACCGATGATCTTTTGCAGGTTCGGCCCGGAGATGGCTTCTGCGGTCAGCGCACCGAAACCGGCGCCGAGCAGAATGCCCACGGTCATCCAGCGAAAAATCGCCCAGCGCACCGCGCCACGGCGGTGATGTTCACGCACGGCGTTGACCGAGGTGAATATGATCGTCGCCAGCGACGTGCCCACCGCCAGGTGCGTGAGGATCGACTGATCGAAGCCCTGCAGGGTGAAGCTGAACACCAGCACCGGGACGATGATGATCCCGCCGCCGACGCCAAACAGCCCGGCGAGCACGCCCGCACAGGCGCCGAGCGCTAGGTAGAGCAGAAATTCCATGACCGTCTCCAGCACGCATCGGCAAAACAGGAGCGGCATGTTAACGGATGCGCAGCCTTCTGCTCCACTGGCGATGGATGCACGGACGCCGGATGCGTAGAGTGGGCAAAAAACACACAAGGACCACCTTATGTGCCTGATTGTTTTCGCCTGGCGCCCGGGCCATGCCCAGCCGCTGATCGTCGCGGCCAACCGCGACGAGTTCTACGCCCGCCCCAGCCTGCCATTGGCGCCGTGGCCCGAGGCGCCGCATGTGCATGCCGGGCGTGATCTTGAGGCTGGCGGCACCTGGCTGGGGATCGGCGCCAACGGACGCTTCGCCGCGCTGACCAATATCCGCGATCCGCAACAGCCGCCCGCGACCAAATCCCGAGGCGAGCTGGTGGCGCGTTTTCTCACGGCTGATCTGTCAATTGATGATTATTTGAGCGATGTGGTGGGTCGTGCCGCTGAATATGCCGGGTTCAATCTGCTGCTGGGCAATGCCCATGAGTTGTGGCACTTCAATGCACGAGCGTCAGAGCCGGTGATGTTGCAGCCTGGAGTTTATGGGTTATCCAACGCGGGGCTGGATACGCCGTGGCCGAAAGTGCTCAAGGCCAAGGCGGCGTTGAGCGCGGTGCTGGATGATCCTCAGCCTGAGCGGTTGCTGGCCTTGCTGAGCGATGCGCAGACCGCACCCGAGGCGGAGTTGCCGGATACCGGGGTAGGCATGGCGACGGAGTCGTTGTTGTCGAGCGTGTTTATTGCCAGCCAGAGTTATGGCACGCGGGCGAGTACAGCGTTGATCGTGCAGGCAGACGGGACGCGGCAGATGGTCGAGCGCAGTTTTGGGCCGTATGGCGGGCATCTCGGGGAAGTTGAGGTTTGTGTCTAACAGCAGCCCCTCACCCCAGCCCTCTTCCGGAGGGAGAGGGGGCCGACCGAGGTGTCTTGCGGTATACATCGACCTGAAAGATCGAGTCGATTATGGATTCAGCAAAGCACTTACAGGTCGACGGAGTTCTGCAGCATCCCCCAATCAGTCCCCTCTCCCTCTGGGCGGTCCGACGTTTCGGGAGGGCTAGGGTGAGGGGCTTTTGATCTTTAGAGAGCCTTGGTCACCACCGGCGAATTCATCTTCGCCAACCCGAGATTCTTCAGCGCCAGTTGCAGCGAGCTGTGGATAACCTGCGGGTTATCGATCTTCATCAGTTCCGCCAGCATCTCCTGCGCCTTGCTCAGGTTCACCTGACGCAACATCCACTTCACCTTCGGCAGGTTGGTGGCGTTCATCGACAGGCTGTCGAAACCCATCGCCATCAACAGCACCGCCGCCGCCGGATCACCGGCCATCTCGCCGCAGATGCTCACCGGTTTGCCTTCGGCGTGGGCGTCAGTAACGACGGTTTGCAGGGCTTGCAGCACCGCCGGGTGCAGGTAGTCGTAGAGGTCGGCGACGCGCGGGTTGTTGCGGTCTACCGCCAGCAGATACTGGGTCAGGTCGTTGGAGCCGACCGAGAGGAAGTCGACCATCCGCGCCAGTTCCTTGGTCTGGTACACCGCTGCCGGGATTTCGATCATCACGCCGATCGGCGGCATCGGCACGTCGGTGCCTTCGTCACGCACTTCGCCCCAGGCACGGTGGATCAGGTGCAGGGCTTCTTCGAGTTCGTGAGTGCCGGAGATCATCGGCAGCAGAATCCGCAGGTTGTTCAGGCCTTCGCTGGCCTTGAGCATCGCGCGGGTCTGCACGAGGAAGATTTCCGGGTGGTCGAGGGTCACGCGAATGCCGCGCCAGCCGAGGAACGGGTTGTCTTCCTTGATCGGGAAGTACGACAGCGACTTGTCACCGCCGATGTCGAGGCTGCGCATGGTCACCGGTTGCGGGTGGAACGCGGCGAGCTGTTCGCGGTAGATCGCCAGCTGTTCCTTCTCGCTCGGGAAGCGCTGGTTGATCATGAACGGCACTTCGGTGCGGTACAGGCCGACCCCTTCAGCGCCACGCTTCTGCGCCCGCGCCACATCGGCGAGCAGGCCGGTGTTGACCCACAGCGGCATGCGGTGGCCATCGAGGGTCACGCACGGCAGGTCGCGCAAGGTATCGAGGCCCAGCGCCAGTTGTTTCTCTTCTTCGACGACTTCGGCGAACTGCTTGCGCAGCACTTCGCTGGGGTTGGTGTAGACCTCGCCACGGGTGCCGTCGACGATCATTTCGATGCCGTCGACCTTGGCGTACGGCAGGTCGACCAGGCCCATCACCGTCGGAATGCCCATGGCCCGGGCCAGAATCGCGACGTGGGAGTTACCCGAACCGAGTACCGAGACCAGACCGACCAGCGTGCCTTCCGGCACCTCGCCGAGCATCGCCGGCGTCAGCTCTTCGCTGACCAGAATGGTTTTTTCCGGGTAGACCAGGTTTTGCTGACGCTCTTCCTGCAGATAGGCGAGCAAACGGCGGCCAAGGTCTTTGACGTCCGAGGCGCGCTCGCGCAGGTAGGCGTCGTCCATCAGTTCGAAACGGTTGACGTGCTCAGTGACCACCTGACGCAGCGCGCCCTGAGCCCACTGCCCCGTCTTGATCACCGTGGTGATTTCGCTGCCCAGCGAGGCATCGTCGAGCATCATCAGGTAGACGTCGAACAGCGCGCGCTCTTCCGGGCGCAACTGGGTCGCCAGTTTGGCGGACAGGGCGCGCATGTCGGCGCGCACGCCTTCGATGGCGGTCTTGAACAGCGCCAGCTCGGCGTTGATGTCGGTGATGGTCTTGTCCGGCACCACGTCCAGGTCCGCCGGCGGCAGCATGACCACGGCGGTACCGACGGCAGCACCCGGCGAACCCGGTACGCCGACAAACTTGGCTTCCTGAATGCCCTTGCCCTGCCGGCCCAGACCACGGATCGAACCGGTGGCCTCGGCGTGGGCGATTACGCCGGCAAGCTGCGCGCTCATGGTCACGAGGAAGGCTTCTTCACCTTCGTCGAACTGGCGGCGTTCTTTCTGCTGGATGACCAACACGCCGACGACGCGGCGGTGGTGGATGATCGGTGCACCGAGGAACGAGGCGTAACGCTCTTCACCGGTTTCGGCGAAGTAGCGATAGCGCGGGTGAACCGAAGCGTTCTCGAGGTTCAGGGGTTCTTCACGCGTGCCGACCAGACCGACCAGACCCTCGTTGGGGGCCATGCTGACCTTGCCGATCGAGCGCTTGTTCAAGCCCTCGGTGGCCATCAGGACGAAGCGATTGGTTTCCGGATCAAGCAGATAGACCGAGCAGACCTGGCTGCCCATGGCCTCTTTGACGCGCAACACAATAATCCCCAACGCCGCCTTGAGATCCTTGGCGGAGTTAACTTCCTGGACGATCTTGCGCAGCGTATTGAGCATGGCTCGGGGTCGAACTCCGTCGTCAGTCGCGCGCTAAAAGGCGCGGGGCAAGCTCTTTGAGAGCGCGTCGATACACCTCGCGCTTGAATGTCACCACCTGGCCCAACGGATACCAATAGCTGACCCAGCGCCAGCCATCGAACTCCGGTTTACCGGTCAGATCCATCCGCACCCGCTGCTCGTTGGAGATCAGGCGCAGGAGAAACCATTTCTGTTTCTGGCCGATGCACAGCGGTTGGCTGTGGGTACGCACCAGGCGTTGCGGCAAACGATAGCGCAACCAGCCTCGGGTACAGGCCAGTATTTCAACATCTTCACGTTCCAGGCCAACTTCTTCGTTCAGCTCGCGGTACAAGGCGTCTTCCGGCGTCTCCTCGGGGTTGATCCCCCCTTGCGGAAACTGCCAGGCGTCCTGATTGATACGGCGAGCCCATAGCACCTGGCCGGCGTCATTCGTCAGAATGATCCCGACATTGGGGCGGAAACCATCGGGGTCGATCACGGCAACAACCTCGCAAACGCATGTCGCCGCATTGTTCCACAAAGCTTGATGAGGCGGCAACGAAGGTTCCTACCTTATGTGCACTCTTGTGAAAAGACCGTATTCTTGTCGCCTTTTTACTGACTTTTCAGCGGGTAACTGCAATGCGCCTGGCTTTATTCGATTTGGACAACACCCTTCTGGGCGGCGACAGCGATCACGCTTGGGGCGATTATCTGTGCGAGCGCGGCTTCCTCGACCCGATCGCCTACAAGGCGCGCAACGACGAGTTCTATCAGGATTACCTGGCCGGCAAGCTGGACAACGCCGCCTACCTGAACTTCTGCCTGGAAATTCTCGGCCGCACCGAAATGGCCGTACTCGACGCCTGGCACAGCGATTACATGCGCGACTGCATCGAGCCGATCGTGCTGCCCAAGGCACTGGAGCTGCTGAAAAAGCACCGCGACGCTGGCGACAAACTGGTGATCATCACCGCCACCAACCGTTTCGTGACGGCACCGATCGCCGTGCGCCTGGGCGTGGAAACCCTGATTGCCACCGAATGCGAAATGATCGACGGCCGCTACAGCGGGCGCAGCACCGACATTCCGTGTTTCCGTGAAGGCAAGGTCACGCGCCTCAATCGCTGGCTGGAAGAGACCGGGCATTCGCTTGAGGACAGCTATTTCTATAGCGATTCGATGAATGATCTGCCGCTGCTGGAGCAGGTGGCGAATCCGGTGGCGGTAGACCCGGATCCGAATCTGCGGGCCGAGGCCGAGAAGCGTGGCTGGCCGGTGATTTCGTTGCGCGACTGATATCGCCTTCGCGAGCAGGCTCGCTCCCACATTGGATCTGTGTCATTCACAAATCTCCTGTGGGAGCGAGCTTGCTCGCGAATGGGATCGACTCGGTCTCAAGCCTTAAACCGGCTTGGCCCCCATCAACGCCGCTATGGCGACAAACCCGACGCCGCTGACAATCGCCAGGGCCAGATTGAATGTGCGGTTGCCCACCCCGCTTGTCCACAGCCGATCCAGCCGGACCAGCAGCCAGACCGCACTGAACGTGGCCACGGCATAGATCACGCTGGACCCCAGAATCCACAATTGGCCCAATGGCCAGCCCACCAGATGTACCAGCCACCAGCCGGTGAAAGGCATGCTGAGCATGCCGATCAGCATCAGACACCAGATGAACAGCCACGGACGGCGCATCGTACTGGCCGGGCCTTCGCTGCGATTTCGCCAGGTCAGGGCGGCGAGCCCCAGCCCGCTCGCGAGGATGACCACGGTCGCCGCGACGTGAAGGACTTTCAGGGTGGTCAGGGTTTCCATGTCGTTCTCTTCCGTAGATCCATGCCCATCAGCGTAGCCGCTCAGCCAAGAAACAGCTGATAGGCCGGGTTGTCGCTTTCATCCCAATACGGGTAGCCGATTTCCGCCAGTGCCGCCGGCACCAGATGACGTTCGTCATGGGGCACTTGCAGGCCGGCGACCACGCGGCCGTCCGCTGCGCCGTGGTTGCGGTAGTGAAACATCGAGATATTCCAGCGCCCGCCGAGCTTGTTGAGGAAGTTGAACAGCGCGCCCGGGCGCTCCGGGAATTCGAAGCGCAGCACCACTTCATCGACCACCTGCGCCGCGCGGCCGCCGACCATATGGCGGATGTGCAGCTTGGCCAGCTCGTTGTCGGTCAGGTCGATGACCGGAAAACCCTGCTCGGTCAGGCTCGCCAGCAAGGCGCTGCGCGGATCGTTGTCCGGGTGAGTCTGCACGCCAACAAAAATGTGCGCTTCGCTGCCGGTGTTGTAGCGGTAGTTGAATTCAGTGATCTGGCGCTTGCCGATGGCTTCGCAGAACGCCTTGAAGCTGCCGGCCTTTTCCGGGATGGTCACGGCGATGATCGCCTCGCGCCCTTCCCCCAGCTCAGCGCGTTCGGCGACGTGGCGCAAACGGTCGAAGTTGACGTTGGCGCCGGAGTCGATGGCGACGAAAGTCTGGCCGCTGACGCCACGCTGCTCAACGTATTTCTTGATTCCGGCTACGCCCAACGCGCCGGCAGGCTCAGTGATCGAGCGGGTATCGTCGTAGATATCCTTAATTGCAGCGCAGATCTCGTCGGTGCTGACAGTAATCACTTCATCGACGTAATCCTTGCAGATCTCAAAGGTGTACTGGCCGATCTGCGCCACCGCCACGCCGTCGGCGAAGATACCTACGGTCGGCAGAACCACGCGCTCGCCCGCTGCCATCGCGGCTTGCAGGCAGTTGGAATCGTCCGGTTCGACGCCAATCACCTTGATGTCCGGACGCAGGTATTTCACGTAGGCCGCGATACCGGCGATCAGGCCGCCACCGCCGACCGGGACGAAAATCGCGTCCAGAGGCTGCGGGTG
Source organism: Pseudomonas sp. S3_G06 (assembly GCF_054667565.1). NCBI lineage: Bacteria > Pseudomonadati > Pseudomonadota > Gammaproteobacteria > Pseudomonadales > Pseudomonadaceae > Pseudomonas > Pseudomonas sp. S3_G06. The sequence continues at coordinate 5,495,985 of NZ_CP162738.1, read as the reverse complement.
CTGACGCAGGATTTCCATCGCAACGGTGCCCTGCCCGGCGATGGTGTGCGGATCGTCGTACGGGTGGATGTAGACGTAGCCTTTTTCATCGACCAGTTTCAGCGAATAGGCCAGCGCTTCCGGGAACGAGTCGCCGTGCAGCACCACTTTGCCGCCGCGCGAACGCACGCCTTCGACCTTGATTTCCGGGGTGGTCTTGGGCATGACGATGGTGGCTTTGACGCCCAACACTTTCGCCGCCAGCGCCAGACCCTGTGCATGATTGCCCGCCGAGGCGGTGACCACGCCTCGGGCGCGCTCTTCGTCGCTCAATTGCGTCAGCTTGTTGTAGGCGCCGCGAATCTTGAACGAGAACACCGGCTGCAAGTCTTCGCGCTTGAGCCAGATGTCGTTGCCCAGCCGCTCGGAGAGCTGGCGAGCGTTCTGCAGCGGGGTTTCTACGGCAACGTCATAAACGCGCGAGGTGAGGATCTTCTTGACGTACTGTTCGAGCATCGGAAAGCATCACTGGCGATTGGGCGGGACCAGCGAGTCTAACCCGCCTTTTGCCGAGGCGACCACACTAAACAGGTGGTTTTAGGGTCTGGAAACCCATTCTTGAGTGAGCACCGTTGTGGCGAGGGGATTTATCCCCGCTGGAGTGCGAAGCGCTCCCCTGCATTTTTTCAGTTACACCGCGTTCCAAGATCTTACGACGACTGCGTCGCCGAACGGGGATAAATCCCCTCACCACAGCTTGTTTCCCCCTCTACCACCGCGAGGCCTATAATGCCGGCCTTTCTGCCCAACCCTTGCCCGCTTCCGGAGCCCGCATGACCCAGGATCAACTCAAACAGGCCGTGGCCCAGGCCGCCGTCGACTTCATCCTGCCGAAACTCGACGACAAGAGCATCGTCGGTGTCGGCACCGGCTCCACCGCCAACTGCTTCATTGATGCACTGGCCCAGCACAAGGGCGCGTTCGATGGCGCAGTCGCCAGCTCCGAAGCCACCGCCGCGCGCCTCAAGGGCCATGGGATTCCGGTGTATGAGCTGAATACCGTCAGCGATCTGGAGTTCTACGTCGACGGCGCCGATGAAAGCGATGCGCACCTGAACCTGATCAAGGGCGGCGGCGCAGCCCTGACCCGCGAGAAGATTGTCGCCGCCGTGGCCAAGACCTTCATCTGCATCGCCGACGCCAGCAAACTGGTGCCGGTGCTCGGCGAGTTCCCGCTGCCGGTGGAAGTGATCCCGATGGCCCGCAGCCACGTAGCCCGCCAACTGGTCAAACTCGGTGGCGACCCGGTGTACCGCGAAGGCGTGTTGACCGACAACGGCAACATCATCCTCGACGTGTTCAATCTGCAGATCACTAACCCGGTGGAGCTGGAAGCGCAGATCAATGCCATCGTCGGTGTGGTCACCAACGGCCTGTTCGCCGCGCGCCCGGCGGATCTGTTGTTGCTGGGCACCAGTGAAGGCGTGAAAACCCTGAAGGCTGAGTAACAGACTGCCCGAATCGTGGCCAGACAAATAAACCTGTGGGAGCGAGCCTGCTCGCGAATGCGCCTGTTCAGCCAACATCTTCATTGACTGGCCAACCGCATTCGCGAGCAGGCTCGCTCCCACAGTGTTTTGTGGTGTTGGTCAGTTTTGTGTGGGCTTCTTGAAGACGTAAAACAGATTCGGCTCGCTCACCAGGTACAACGTGCCGTCATCATCCATCGCAATCCCTTCCGCCTGCGGCACGGTTTTCTGCAAACCCTGACGCCCGCCGCTGATCGACATGGTGCTCAAGGGGCGCCCGTCGACATCCAGTTCGATAATCAACCGCGACTCGTCCGACAGTGCCAGCAAGTGCCCGCTGCGTTCGTCGTACTGCAGACTCGACAGATCACGCACGAACATCCCGGCATCGCGCTTGGGGTTGTTGATCACGTGCACCGCGTAGGTCTTGTCCGGTTTGAAGTGCGGAAAACCGTGGACTTCGTAGATCAGCATCGGGTCGCGTTCTTTGGCCACGAACAGCCGCTTGCCCACCGAGTCGTAAGCCAGCCCCTCGAAACCCTTGTTGCTGGCCATGTGCACGCCCAAGGTCATTTGCTCGGCATCTTCGGCATCGAGAAAAGTGGTGTCGGCTTCAAGGTGGATCTTGATCAGGCGTTGCTGACGCTCGTCGGTGATCACGTAGGTATCGGCGCTGATGTATTCGACCGCTTCCGGATCGCCAAAACCCACCAGGGCGATGCGCCGCAGAATCTTGCCTTCCAGCGACAGTTCGATCAGTTCGGAATTCTTGTTGGTCACGGTGAACAGGCTTTTGCGCACCGGATCGTAGGTCAGCGCCGAGACGTCATCGTCGAGCCCGTCGATCGGTCGCGCTTCGATGGCCACCCGATATTGATCCAGGCCGATCGCCTCGCTGCTCACCGGTTGCCACAGCGTGTGCAGGTTGAACCAGGCGCGCTCGAACAGGCGCAGGTATTGGCCGATCGCGAGCAACGCGATCAGGGCAATCATCAAAAAAAGGATAACCAGCGGTTTGGGACGGGCAAGTCGACGCATTCAGGCAGGCTCGGGTTCAAGGCAGGCGGATGAAATATCACGCCTGTCTGAACTGAAGCTTAATGGCCACTTGCCTGCCACGACAACCGCACAATTCCGCGATTGTCGTAGGGAAAATTACCGGTGTTTTTCGAAGCGGTAGAACAGGTTCGGTTCGCTGACCATGTACAACGTGCCGTCCTCGTCCATGGTCATGCCTTCGGCGCGGGGAATGGTGTCTTTCAGACCATTGAAATTCCCAAGCAACGTCATGAAGCTGACTTTCTCGCCCCTCTCGTCCAGTTCCAGCAAAAGGTGCGAATCGGCGGACAACACCAGCAGATGGCCAGTGCGCGGATCGACGGCCAGCGCCGACAGGTTGCGAATATCGAGCTCGTCACTGGCCAGCTTCTGCTTGTCGCCGATCAGGGTCTGGCTGCCGTCGCTTTTCCAGGTGAACAGCGCCGGCGGGCGCTCTTCACCCAGCACAAGTTGCTCGTTGCGCGGATCCCAGGTGATGGCTTCGAAAGCTTTGTTCTGATCTTTCGACGGCCCAAGGTCGTATTTCGGGAAGTCGGCAATGTTCAGCTCACGGGTACCGGCTTCGACCTTGACGATCGACAGCGTGTGTTGACGTTCATCGACAATCGCCAGCAGGCCGTTTTCCATGACCGTCAGGCCTTCCGGATTGCTCCAGCCCACCAGCGGCATCTTGCGCAGCACGTCGCCTTGCAACGTCAGCTCAGCCAGGAACGGATTTTTGCCCATGACCGCGAACAGGGTCTTGGTCTGCGGGTTATAGGCCAGATCCGAAGCTTCGTCCTTTTCCATGCCCGGCAGCGGCTTGGCATCGATCACCACCTGATAATCCGGCAGCCAGACACTCTCCTTCTGCTCGGCCTTGCTCTCGAAGCGCTCCAGCACCCACAGCACACCGCGATCATCCCAGTGCATGGCGAACGCCAGTCCATAGGCTGCCGCGATGACCAGCAACAGCCAGACATACCAGCGCAGAGCGAAGCGGGAACGATGGGTAGTTTTTTGCTGAGTTTGAGATGACATCAAAGGACGCGTTCCGAAAATTCAGGCCAAGGGTAATAGCACAAAGAGGCCGGCTGAGACGCCAGAATCGCGGAAATTATCCAGAGAGGATGTGAAAAAAACGGGAAATGGCGGGATTGCCGTGTGCATTTGCCAGCAGCAACACATTCAGATATTCAATGGCCCTTGTGGCGAGGGGATTCATCCCCGTTGGACTGCGCAGCAGGCCCCTCTTTAAGATCAAAAGGGGCCCGCTTCGCGCGCCACCGGGGATAAATCCCCTCACCAAAAAGCTCACCCCCCACAAGGGGTTCTGCGGTTAGCGCACGCTGCTGCTGAAGCTGCTCGCCCCCGGCAGTTCGAGGACGATTTCATCGCCGACGTTCAGCGGGCCGACGCCCACTGGGGTGCCGGTGAGGATCACGTCGCCGGCCTGCAGCGAGAAGCAGCCGGCCATGTGCTGGATCATCGGCACGATCGGGTTGAGCATCGCGCTGCTGTTGCCGTCCTGGCGCACTTCGCCGTTGATGGTCAGGCGGATGCCGATGTCGGTCAGGTCAGCGAAGGTGCTGCCGACCACGAACGGCGCGATCACCGCTGCACCATCGAACGATTTGGCGATTTCCCACGGCAGGCCCTTGGCTTTCAGTTCGGCCTGCTTGTCGCGCAGGGTCAGGTCCAGCGCCGGGGCGAAACCGGAGATCGCATCAAGGACTTCTTCACGGCTCGGCTTGGTTGACAACGGCTTGCCGATCAACACGGCGATTTCCGCTTCGTAGTGCACCGAACCGCGCTCGGTCGGAATGCTGAACCCGCCTTCCAGCGGCACCACGCAACTGCCCGGCTTGATGAACAGCAGCGGCTCGGTCGGCACCGGGTTGTCCAGTTCCTTGGCGTGCTCGGCGTAATTGCGGCCAATGCACACGACTTTCCCGATCGGGAAGTGGATGCGCGTGCCGTCGACGTACTGGTGCTGATAGCTCATTTACCGACTCCTGCCTTTATTGATTCAACAGAGATTACCGATCAAACCGGGAAAATCTTGCCCGGGTTCATGATGCCGTTCGGGTCGAACACTGCCTTGACCGCTTTCATGTACTCGATCTCGGCCGGCGAACGGCTGTAGGTCAGGTAATCACGCTTGGTCATACCGACGCCGTGCTCGGCCGAGATCGAGCCGTTGTACTTCTCGACGGTTTCGAACACCCACTTGTTGACTGTGGCGCACTTGGCGAAGAACTCGTCCTTGCTCAGGTTTTCCGGCTTGAGGATGTTCAGGTGCAGGTTGCCGTCGCCGATATGGCCGAACCAGACGATTTCGAAATCCGGGTAGTGCTCGCCAACGATCGCGTCGATTTCGCGCAGGAACGCCGGCACTTTCGAGACGGTAACCGAGATGTCGTTCTTGTACGGCGTCCAGTGGGAAATGGTTTCGGAGATGTACTCGCGCAGCTTCCACAGATTGTGCAGCTGGGTTTCGCTCTGGCTCATCACGCCGTCGAGTACCCAGCCCTGTTCTACGCAGTGCTCGAAGGTCTCCAGCGCGCTGTTGGCCACTTCTTCGGTGGTCGCTTCGAATTCCAGCAGGGCGTAGAACGGGCACTGGGTCTCGAACGGCGCCGGCACGTCACCACGGCCCATGATCTTGGCCAGGGCCTTGTCGGAGAAGAATTCGAACGCGGTCAGGTCAAGTTTGCCCTGGAAGGCATGCAGCACCGGCATGATCGAATCGAAATCGGCGGTGCCGAGGACCATGGCGGTGAGGTTTTTCGGCGCGCGATCGAGGCGCATGGTCGCTTCGACAACGAAACCGAGGGTGCCTTCGGCGCCGATGAATAGCTGACGCAGGTCGTAACCGGTAGCGTTCTTGATCAGGTCCTTGTTCAGCTCGAGCACGTCGCCCTTGCCGGTGACGACTTTCATGCCGGCCACCCAGTTGCGGGTCATGCCGTAGCGAATCACTTTGATCCCGCCGGCATTGGTGCCGATATTGCCGCCAATCTGGCTGGAACCCGCCGAGGCGAAGTCGACCGGATAGTACAGGCCGTTTTCCTCGGCGACGTTCTGCAGATGCTCAGTGACCACACCCGGCTGGCACACGGCGGTGCGGTCGGTGAGGTTGACGTCGAGAATCTGGTTCATGTAATCGAACGAAACCACCACTTCGCCCTTGGCCGCCACCGCAGCGGCGGACAACCCGGTGCGCCCGCCGGACGGGACCAGTGCGACCTTGTGGGTGTTGGCCCAACGCACCACGGCCTGCACTTGCTCGATGGTCTTGGGAAACACGATGGCGCTCGGTGCCGGCGCGAAATGCTTGGTCCAATCCTTGCCGTAAGTGTTCAGGGAGTCGGCGTCGGTGAGGACTTTGCCAGGCTCAACCAGGGTCTTCAGTTCATCAATCAGCGCAGGATTGGTCATCGACAGAACTCTCGAACAATTCATGGTCATCCTGAGAACGCTTCACGTCGCAGGAATGAGTGTTTAGCGGGGTGGCTATGCTAGCATACCGACCCCGCAGGACAGTGCCCAAGGCCAGATCCGCGGTGACGGCTTTGTTGCCGTGCGGGTCAGCTCCAGGCTGCTCCCTCCCTGCCATTTTTCTCCGGGATACAGGTTTACGCAGATGAGCAAGACTTCTCTCGATAAGAGCAAGATCAAGTTCCTTCTTCTCGAAGGCGTCCACCAATCGGCTGTCGACGTCCTCAAGGCGGCGGGCTACACCAGCATCGAATACCTGACTGGTTCCTTGCCGGAAGCCCAGCTCAAGGAAAAGATTGCAGACGCTCACTTCATCGGCATTCGCTCGCGCACGCAACTGACCGAAGAGATCTTCGATCACGCGAAGAAACTGGTCGCGGTCGGCTGTTTCTGCATCGGCACCAACCAGGTTGACCTCAGTGCGGCCCGCGAGCGCGGTATCGCCGTGTTCAACGCACCGTACTCCAACACCCGTTCCGTAGCCGAGCTGGTACTGGCCGAAGCGATCCTGCTGCTGCGCGGCATCCCTGAGAAGAATGCATCCTGCCACCGTGGCGGCTGGATCAAGTCCGCCGCCAACTCGTTCGAGATCCGTGGCAAGAAGCTGGGCATCGTCGGCTACGGCTCGATCGGCACGCAGCTGTCGGTGCTGGCTGAAGGCCTGGGCATGCAAGTGTTCTTCTATGACACCGTGACCAAGCTGCCGCTGGGCAACGCCACACAGGTCAACAACCTGCACGAGCTGCTGGGCATGTCCGACATCGTGACCCTGCACGTCCCGGAAACTGCGGCCACCCAGTGGATGATCGGCGAGAAGGAAATCCGTGCCATCAAGAAGGGCGGCATTCTGATCAACGCCGCACGCGGCACCGTGGTCGAACTCGACGCCCTGGCGGACGCGATCAAGGACAAGCACCTGATCGGCGCGGCCATCGACGTGTTCCCGGTGGAACCACGCTCCAACGACGAAGAGTTCGAAAGCCCGCTGCGTGGCCTCGACAACGTGATCCTGACCCCGCACATCGGTGGCTCGACCGCCGAAGCGCAAGCCAACATCGGTCTGGAAGTGGCAGAAAAACTGGTCAAGTACAGCGACAACGGTACTTCGGTGTCGTCGGTCAACTTCCCGGAAGTGGCCCTGCCGGCTCACCCTGGCAAGCACCGCCTGCTGCACATCCACGAGAACATCCCGGGTGTGATGAGCGAGATCAACAAGGTCTTCGCCGAAAACGGCATCAACATCTCCGGTCAGTTCCTGCAGACCAACGAGAAGGTTGGCTACGTGGTAATCGACGTCGACGCCGAATACTCGGAGCTGGCGCAAGAGAAGCTGCAACACGTCAACGGTACTATCCGTAGCCGGGTGCTGTTCTAACAGCAGCTGCGAGCTTCAAGCCACAAGCGGCAAGTGAAAAGCGCTTTTGCCTTTACTTGCCGCTTGCAGCTAGCCACTTGAAGCTGAATAAAAAAGGGAGCCCCGAAGGGCTCCCTTTTTTTATTTCACGTTGACCGTGATTTTTTCCGAAACGATCGATGGGTCGAACGGCATGTGGCCGCTGTCGCCGAGGATCAGTTGCAAGGTGTGTTTGCCCGGGGCCAGTTTGATCGTGGCTTCGGTCTGCGCCTTGCCGAAATGCATGTGATGGGCGTCAGTCGGGATCGGCGCGCCTTCGGCCGGCAGGTCGTCGACGTCGATCAGCAGGTGATGGTGGCCGGTGTTCTTGGTGGTGTCACCCGCCGGGGCCAGCGCGATGTTCTTGACGCCGAACTTGACCTTGAATTCCTGCGAGACGGTAGCGCCGTCCTCGGGAGAAACGATGAACACTTCAGCATCCTTCGGCGCCGGTGTCGCCGCACTGGCCAGCACCGAAACACCCATCAGCACACCGGCCAACGCTGCACGTGACAAAAAGCTTTTCATTTTCTTCTCCAGTTTTTCCGTAAAATCCGCACGGTCATGACAACTTCATGACCATTCGTTGTCGAAGGCACTCGACAACCATAGCAAAGCGAGCCTGAATCAGAGCGTCGCGATAATGATTTCAAAGGAGTGACCATGCGCCTGCTGCCTGGCCTGATCTGCCTGCTACCCCTTCTGAGCCCGCTGGCTCACGCCGAACTGATTGATGACGTCAACGACCGTGGCGAGCTGCGCATAGCCCTTGAGGCTAATACACCGCCCTTCAATTACAAGGAGGGCGACACCCTCACGGGGTTCGAGGTCGAGCTTGGGCAACTGATCGCCAACGAACTGGATGTACGCGCCGACTTCATCGTCACCGACGAGGGCGACCTGCTCCAGGGCGTTGAAAGCGGCAAGTACGACGTCGCGCTCAACCACATAGCACTGACACCCGAACTCAAGGATCGTTTCGACTTCAGCGAGCCGTACGGCGAGGTTGATGGGCAGTTGTTGGCGAAGAAGGACGAGACGCCGCGGCCGATGGTGCTGGTGCAGGCATTGACCGAAGAGAAGCCGAAAGCGGCGGCGCCGGTAGAATTGGCGATACCGTTTCAGAAGGGTAATCCGGCGTTTCAGGCCAGCCTCAAGAGCGCGCTGGAACGGATCAAGGCGGATGGGCGGTTGGCGGCGCTGTCCGAGAAGTGGTTGAAACCGTAAGAGCCCCTCACCCTCACCCTAACCCTCTCCCGGAGGGAGAGGGAACTGATCCGGGGATGCTTTTGAGGTACGCCGACTTGGGATTGCTATACCGAATCCGAAATCGACTGATCATGGCTTTGTCGAATCCCTGGTCGCCAAGGTCTTTCAGGTCGATGGACAGCGCCAGACACCTCGGTCGGCCCCCTCTCCCCCCGGGAGAGGGCTGGGGTGAGGGCAACAATGGCGGATCAGTCCAAAGCCGCCAGAGTCACCGCCGCCTCAGCCAGCTCAAGCTCACTGAAAACCCGAACCCCATGACGCTTGAGCAACGCCGCCGTCACCCCTTCGCCATTGACCTTGACCCCGCTGAACGTGCCGTCATACGTCAGCAGGCTCCCGCAAGACGGACTGTTGGCCTTGAGCACCGCCACCCGAATGCCGTGCTTTTGCACTAGTTCCAGCGCTTGCCGCGCCCCCTCGAGAAACTGCGCGCTGACATCCTCGCCATCGGTAGTGATTACAGCAGCAGCGCCATCCAGCACCTCACCGCCCTGCCCGCCAGGAATCTCAGCCGCCGCCCGCGGCGTCGGCAATCCACCGGCCACCTCCGGACACAACGGCACTACGCGCCCTTCTTCGATCCATTGCTCAAGCAGATCAAACGGCCCGCTCGCGCCACCGTCATAGCGCACGCGATGGCCCAGCAGGCAGCGACTGACCAGGATCTTTTCCATGTTCAGAACGGCTCGTTGCCACGCCGACGGAACCAGCCGGTCAGCGACAGCCGCTCGCGATGGGCCGGCATCACTTCGTGGGGCACTTCGCCGGAGAGAAACACCACCAGACAGCCGCCGGTCGGCTGTACGTCATGCACGCGCTCATCACCCAGGTACATGCGCAACTGGCCACCGTCCTCCGGCAACCAGGCCTCGTTGAGGTAGATGACGGCCGAGACCATGCGCCGGTCATCATCGCGAAAGCGATCAACGTGCTTGAGGTAAAACGCGCCGGGCGGGTACAGGGCGAAATGGCATTCGAAATCCTCAAGCCCCAGAAACAAGCCACGATTAAGTGCCTCGCGCAGACTGTCCATCAGGCTCAGGTAGCGGTCAGTGGCGTCGGCCTGACCCGGGTCGATCCACTGGATGTGATCGCCGCGAATACCCTCGCGAATCTCCGAAAACGGCCCGCGTCCGACCGCCGCCGGCGCCAGCTCACCTTCGGCTTCACGTTTACGGCACTCGGCCGCCAGCGCCCGGGTCAGATCGGCGGGCAGGAAGATGTTCTGCTGCGACCAGCCGTGTTCGGCCAGGTCGTCGACAATGCGTAACAGCAGCGGGTGTTCAGAGGATATCGGCATGGCGCGCATAGTATGCCGACGGCGATAAATCCGACAGAGCCACGCAGCGCCTTGCTACGAATTCTCGACAAGTACCGGCACCGCACGGACAATAGTCCGCTGCTGACAGGAGTCCCTATGCGCCGTTTGCTTTTTTCACTGTTGATGTTCTGCGTATTGCCCGCCTGGGCGGACGGCCACGATCAGTTGTACAAGGTCGCCGGCTGGCCAGAACAACGCGCGCATTTCAATGATGCCCTGAGCGCCGCCCAGCAGCGCTATCAGAACAGCCTGCCGCCTGCGGTATTTCAGGCGCTGGTCAACAACAGCAATCAACGCTTTGCCGCGCAGGCCATGGATGAGCGTGCCGAAGCGCAACTGCGGCAGAAACTCGCCGACCCTAAACCGGCGCTGACCTTCTTCCAGTCACCGCTGGGCAAGAAAATCGTCGCCGCCGAACTGCTGGCGACCCGCCGCGATCAATTGGCAAAAAACGCCCAGGGTCTGCCGAAGATGCAGGCCAGCGACAGTCGCTTGCTGATCATCGGCCACTTGGCGCAAGCCTTGCCGGCCCGTGAGGCTGGCGCCGAGGTCAGTCTGGCGATTGCCGGCGTAGCGGCGGACAGCTTGAGTTCGATGATCCCGGGATTGCTCGGCGGTGGACAGGCACAGGGCATGTTGAACGGTCAGCGCCAGCGGCTGATGGATCAGATCGGCGCCGATCTGAACAACACGCTGCTCTATGTCTATCGCGACTTGTCGGATGAAGAGCTGGAAGAGTTTGCGACGTTTGCCGAGTCGACCGAGGGCAAGGCTTATTATCAGGCGGCACTGGCGGCGATTCGGGCGGGGTTGGCGGTCGGCCAGTGATGTTCGTTACCTGAAAGATCGCATTCGCGAGCAGGCTCGCTCCCACAGTTGTAACGCATTCCCCTGTGGGAGCGAGCCTGCTCGCGAAGAGGCCCTCCCAGGCACTAGAGATTCCGCCCCCTGATCCGCTTGCTCAAGAATTCGAAATACTCCTCACGCATCTCCGCCGTTTCATTGGCCAGGTGATGCCGTGCCTCGGCCAACAGCAGTATCTGCGGCCGGTCGAACTTCCATTTCAACACCTGCAGATTGTGCTGCCAGTCGACAGTCATGTCCGCCTGCCCCTGAATGATCAGCGGCCGTCGCGGACTTTTTTCGCGTGCTCGACGCGGATGATCCAGCGCGACAGCGCGCCCACCCATTTGGTCGGCAGGCGCCTTGGCTGTAACGGATCGGCCTGCAGAAACGGCAGGAAATCCGGATCGTTGGAGTTCTCGCTGAAGCGTCGCGCGACCCCGCGTACAAACGGCCGCAGCAGGTAATAACTCAACTGCGACCAGCCCCACGCCCTCGGCCGCACCAACGGCGCCAGCAAAATCACTTGCCCCTGCGCCGGGCTGTTCTCACCATGGTTGAGCAGATGATCGACGACAATCGCGCCACCGGTGCTTTGCCCGCACAAATGCCAAGGCTGCGGCAGCGCGATCGAGTTCGCTTCAGCAAACAGCGCCTGCAACACATCCTGGTATTCAGAGAAATCACGAATGCTCGCCCGTGGCCCGCTCGACAGACCATGGCCCGGCAAGTCGCAGGCAATCACGGCGAAATCCTGATCCAGCGCCCATTCGATCACATGCCGGTACAGGCCGATGTGATCGTAGTAACCGTGCAGCAGAAACAGCGTCGCCTTGACCTTCTCCGGCCACCAGCAATGGCTGACCAGCTCGTAGCCATCGACTTCGAAACGACCCATGCCGCGCCAGACATCGCGCTCGGCGAAGTCGGTCTTGTAGAAGCGCTGATAAGCCTTCGCCTCATCCGATAACGGCTGCCACTCGGCCAATGGCTTGAGGCTCGCGCGTAAATGATCGGGCTCGAAAGTATCAGGCATGCGCACATTCCAAAGCGGTAAACGGACTTTATCGGCCTGCGATATTCATCTGTAGAGGCAGACATGGCAAGCTAGCCGGCCTTTCGAGGATCGAAAACCATGCGTTCGCCCTACCGCACCGCACTGTTCGCCAGCCTGCTCGCGCTGATCTGCGCCGGGGTGCTGTGGGCGGCGTATGACTGGTTTCAGGGCCGCTATCTGCGCGCGTTCAGCGAACATACGGCGGTATTTTCCGGCGACCCGCTGCGCCTGCCGGACAACCTCGCCGGGCCGGGCAATATCCGCCTGGTGCACTTCTGGGACCCGGCCTGCCCATGCAACGTCGGCAATCAACAGCACCTGAGCGAGATGGTCGAACAGTTCGGCCCTCGCGGCGTGGAGTTCTTCGCCGTGCAAAAGCCCGGCAGCCACGGCCAGTTGCCCGCCACCCTCGCCAGCCTGAAAACCATCATCGTCCTGCCCGGCGCCGAACAGATCCCCGCCAGCCCCGCCGTGGCGATCTGGGATCGCAGCGGCAAACTCGCCTACTTCGGCCCGTACAGCGAAGGCCTGACCTGCAACTCCAGCAACAGCTTTATCGAACCGATCCTGCATGCGCTGACGGAAGATCGCCCGGTCAATGCCACGCACACGCTGGCGGTGGGGTGTTATTGCCCGTGGCCGGCGGACGCGAAGTAAGGCATTCCGGACTTTTCAAGGACAGCGCTGCACCGCACAGATGCTCTGTGCTAAATGTTTGCAGCCCGACGGGCGGCCTTTTCGCCTGCACAAGGAGTCACCATGAAGCGTGCGTTGATCGTCGTTGCCTTGCTCATCGTTGTCCTGCTCGGCGCCGCCGGCGGGTATATCTACAGCAAGCAGCCGACGCGCCAGGGCCAGGTCGAGCTGCGCAATCTGCAAGGCTCGGTGACCGTGCGCTACGACGAGCGCGGTGTGCCGCATATCCGCGCCGAGAACGAAACCGACCTCTATCGCGCCCTCGGTTATGTGCACGCGCAGGACCGCCTGTTCCAGATGGAAGCCATGCGCCGCCTCGCCCGGGGCGAGCTGGCCGAAGTGCTCGGGCCGAAACTGCTCGACACCGACAAACTGTTCCGCAGCCTGCGCATCCGCGAGCGTGCGGCCAGTTACGTCGCCAGCCTCGACAAGCAGTCGCCGGCATGGAAGGGCCTGCAAGCCTATCTGGATGGCATCAACCAATATCAGGACAGCCACGCCGCGCCGATCGAGTTCGACGTGCTGAGCATCCCCAAGCGGCCGTTCACAGCCGAAGACAGCATTAGCGTCGCCGGTTACATGGCCTATAGCTTTGCCGCCGCATTTCGCACCGAGCCGCTGCTGACCTACGTGCGCGATCAGCTCGGCGCCGATTACCTCGATGTGTTCGATCTCGACTGGCAGGCCAAAGGCGTTCTGGCCACCGATCACACCCGGCACGCACCGGCCCTCGCCGCCGGCGACTGGCAGGACCTCACCGCCCTCGCCCGCCTCAGCGAACAGGCGCTGCTCGACAACGGCCTGCCGCAGTTTGAGGGCAGCAACGCCTGGGTGATTGCCGGCAGCCGCAGCCAGAGTGGCAAGCCGTTGCTGGCCGGCGATCCGCATATCCGCTTTTCGGTGCCGTCGGTGTGGTACGAGGCGCAGCTGTCGGCGCCGGGTTTCGAGTTGTACGGCCATCATCAGGCACTGGTGCCGTTCGCGTTTCTGGGACACAACCTCGATTTCGGCTGGAGCCTGACCATGTTCCAGAACGACGATCTCGACCTGATCGCCGAAAAGGTCAACCCGGCCAACCCCAATCAGGTCTGGTATCGCGGCCAGTGGACCGACCTGCTCGTCAGCGAGCAGCAGATCAATGTGAAGGGTCAGGCGCCAGTGACCATCACCTTGCGCCAGTCGCCGCATGGGCCGATCGTCAACGATGCCCTCGGCAGCGCTGCCGGCAAGACCCCGATTGCGATGTGGTGGGCATTCCTCGAAACACCGAATCCGATCCTCGAAGGTTTCTACCAGCTGAACCGCGCCGATACCCTGGCCAAGGCCCGCGCTGCGGCGGCGAAAGTCCAGGCGCCGGGTCTGAATCTGGTGTACGCCAACGCCAAGGGCGATATCGCCTGGTGGGCCTCGGCGCTGCTGCCCAAACGTCCGGCCGGGGTAAAACCGGGCTTCATCCTCGACGGCAGCACGCCCGAGGCGGACAAGGACGGCTACTATCCGTTCAGCGCCAACCCGCAGGAAGAGAACCCGGCGCGCGGCTATATCGTCTCGGCCAACTTCCAGCCCGTGTCGCCGACCGGCATGGAGATTCCCGGTTACTACAACCTTGCCGATCGTGGTCAGCAGCTTGACCGTCAGCTCAGCGACAACCGGGTGAAGTGGAGCAACGAGGCCAACCAGCAACTGCAACTGGGCACGGCGACCGGTTACGGCCCGCGTCTGTTGGCGCCACTGTTGCCGGTGTTGCGTGAGGTGGTCAGTGATCCGGCGCAGCTGAAACTGGTCGAGCAACTGGCGCAGTGGCCCGGCGACTATCCGCTGAATTCGATCAGCGCGACGGTGTTCAACCAGTTCCTCTACGACCTTGCCGATGCGGCGATGCGCGATGAGTTGGGCAATGACTTCTTCGAGACACTGCTGTCGACGCGGGTAATCGATTCGGCGTTGCCACGTCTAGCGGCCAAGGCGGACTCACCGTGGTGGGACAATCGCAGCACGCCAGCCAAAGAAACCCGCGCCGATGTCGTGCGCACGGCGTGGGCGGCAAGCATGGCGCATCTGAAACTGACCCTCGGCGCTAACGTGGCCGGTTGGCAGTGGGGCGCGGCGCACACCCTCACCCACGGCCATCCGCTGGGGCAGCAGAAGCCGCTGGATCGCCTGTTCAACGTCGGCCCGTTCGCAGCGCCGGGCAGCCACGAAGTGCCGAACAACCTCTCGGCGAAGATCGGCCCGGCGCCATGGCCGGTGACCTATGGACCGTCGACCCGACGCCTGGTGGACTTCGCCGATCCGGTCCATAGCCTGACGATCAATCCGGTCGGCCAGAGTGGCGTGCCACTGGACAGTCACTATGACGATCAGGCCGAGGCGTATGTGGAGGGGATTTATGTGCAGGCGCATTTCAGCGAGGAAGAGGTGCTGGCGAATACGCGCAGTACGTTGAAGCTGCTGCCTGCGCGGGCTGCGCGATAGATTGATGCAATCTGCACCGGCCCTTTCGCGAGCAAGCTCGCTCCCACAGGAGATTGCATTCCAAATGTGGGAGCGAGCCTGCTCGCGAAAGCCCTGGGTCAGCCGACATCTGAGTCGACTGACACTCCGTGTTCGCGAGCAGGCTCGCTCCCACATTTACAACCGGGTTGGCCGCAGGGTTGAGGCCAACCTGATATTGCTCAAGCCGATTGCGGCGCAGGCGCGCGGCGTGCGTCCGGTTGCTTCCACGAATCAGCCGCGCTTTCTTCGATGGCTTGCTGGATGGCTTTCTTGCGGGCTTCTTCGGCGCGGCGGCTGAAGAACCAGACGAGGAAGGTCACCAGCGACACCGCCAGCAGAATCAGACTGGCCACGGCGTTGATTTCCGGCTTCACGCCCAGGCGCACGGCCGAGAACACTTCCATCGGCAGGGTCGTCGAACCCGGGCCGGACACGAAGCTCGCCAGCACCAGGTCATCCAGCGACAGCGCGAACGACATCATGCCGCCCGCCGCCAGCGACGGCGCGATCATCGGGATGGTGATCAGGAAGAACACCTTCCACGGCCGTGCACCCAAATCCATCGCCGCTTCTTCGATCGACAGGTCCAGCTCACGCAAACGCGCCGACACCACCACCGCCACATACGCCGCGCAGAACGTAGTGTGCGCAATCCAGATGGTGACGATGCCGCGTTCCTGTGGCCAGCCGATCATCTGCGCCATGGCCACGAACAGCAGCAACAGCGACAGACCGGTGATCACTTCCGGCATCACCAGCGGCGCAGTCACCAGGCCGCCGAACAGCGTGCGGCCCTTGAAGTGGGTGATGCGCGTCAGCACGAAGGCGGCCAGGGTACCCAGCGCCACCGCAGCAACCGCGGTGTAGCAGGCGATTTCCAGCGAGCGCAGCACCGAGCCCATCAGTTGCGAGTTGTCGAGCAGGCCGACGTACCACTTGATCGACCAGCCGCCCCACACCGTCACCAGTTTCGAGGCGTTGAACGAGTAGATCACCAGGATCAGCATCGGCAGATAGATGAACAGCAGACCCAGTACCAGCATCAGGCTGGAGAAACGGAAGCGCTTCATTCTTTACCCTCCATTTCCTTGGCCTGACTGCGGTTGAACAGAATGATCGGCACAATCAGGATCGCCAGCATCACCACCGCCAGGGCGGACGCCACCGGCCAGTCGCGGTTGTTGAAGAACTCTTGCCAGAGCACTTTACCGATCATCAGGGTTTCCGGACCGCCGAGCAGTTCCGGGATCACGAACTCGCCGACCACCGGAATGAACACCAGCATGCAGCCGGCAATGATGCCGTTCTTGGACAGCGGAATGGTGATTTTCCAGAAGCTGTTGAAGGTGCTCGAACCCAGATCAGACGCAGCTTCCAGCAGACTCTGATCGTGTTTGACCAGGTTGGCGTACAGCGGCAGGATCATGAACGGCAGGTACGAATAGACAATCCCGATGTACACCGCCAGGTTGGTATTGAGAATCTGCAGCGGCTCGTCGATCAGGCCCATGCTCATCAGGAAGCCGTTGAGCAGGCCGTTGTTGCTGAGGATGCCCATCCACGCGTAGACGCGGATCAGGATCGCCGTCCAGGTCGGCATCATGATCAACAGCACCAGCACCGTTTGCAGCTCTTTGCGCGCGCTGGCGATGGCGTAGGCCATCGGATAGCCGATCAGCAGGCAGAGCAAGGTGCTGATAAAGGCCATTTTCAGCGAGCCGAGATAGGCCGCGATGTACAGCTCGTCGTCACCAAGCAACGCGTAGTTGCCCAGGTTCAGCAGCACTTGCAGCTTCTGCTCGGCGTAGGTGTAGATCTCGGTGTACGGCGGGATCGCCACGTCGGCTTCGGCGAAGCTGATCTTCAGGACGATGAAGAACGGCAGCATGAAGAACAGGAACAGCCAGATGAACGGCACCCCGATGACCAGCTGCCGGCCATTGGGGATGATTCGGTTTATACGGCGTTTGAATTTGCGCATGTTCATGAGCGAAGTACCACGCCGCTATCGTCTTCCCACCACACGTAGACCTGATCGCCCCAGGTCGGACGCGCGCCGCGACGTTCGGCGTTGGCGACGAACGACTGCACCAGTTTGCCGCTCGGCAATTCGACGTAGAACACCGAGTGTCCGCCCAGATAAGCGATGTCGTGGACCTTGCCGCTCGACCAGTTGTACTCGCAGGTCGGCATGTCGGCGGTGACCAGCAGCTTCTCCGGACGAATCGCGTAGGTGACCGACTTGTCCTGCACCGAGGTGCTGATGCCGTGGCCGACGTAGATCTGCCGGTCGAGGTCCTTGCAGGTGATGGTCGCGTGGCCTTCGGCGTCGTCGATCACTTCGCCTTCGAAGATGTTGACGTTGCCGATGAATTCGCAGACCAGACGGCTGGTCGGGGTTTCGTAGATGTCGATCGGGCTGCCGATCTGCGCAATCCAGCCCAGGTGCATGATCGCGATGCGCTCGGCCATGGTCATGGCCTCTTCCTGGTCGTGGGTCACCATCACGCAGGTCACGCCGACGCGCTCGATGATTTCCACCAGTTCCAGTTGCATCTGCGAACGCAGTTTCTTGTCCAGTGCGCCCATCGGTTCGTCGAGCAGCAACAGCTTCGGCCGCTTGGCCAGCGAGCGGGCCAGGGCCACGCGCTGACGCTGACCGCCGGACAGTTGATGCGGCTTGCGCTTGGCGTACTGGCTCATCTGCACCAGCTTGAGCATCTCGGCCACGCGGGCGTCGATTTCAGCCTTGGGGATCTTGTCCTGCTGCAGGCCGAAGGCAATGTTCTGCGCCACGGTCATGTGCGGGAACAGTGCGTAGGACTGAAACATCATGTTGATCGGACGGTCGTACGGCGGCATGTCGGTGATGTCGACGCCGTCGAGGAAAATCCGCCCTTCCGTGGGCCGTTCGAAGCCTGCAAGCATCCGTAGCAAGGTGGATTTGCCCGATCCCGAACCGCCGAGCAGGGCAAAAATTTCTCCCTTCTTGATTTCCAGGGACACGTCGTCCACGGCAATCGTCTCGTCGAACTTCTTCGTGACCCGGTCGATTTTGACCAGCACCTGTTTTGGTGTCTGGTCGCCCTCGAGGGCTTTCTTGTAGGCGCCGGAGGCAACTGCCATTTACGAAACTCCCAACAGAAGCAGCAGTTCGCCCCGCAAGACGAACCCTGGATAGTTTGTGCGTTATTTGCCCGACTTGACCTTGGTCCAGCTACGGGTCATCAAACGCTGAATATTGGCTGGCAACTCGGTCGACACGTAGGTCTTGTCGAGGACTGCTTGCGGTGGGTAAACCGCTTCATCGGTGCGAATGGATTGTTCCATCAGCTTGTCCGAACCCGGGTTGGGGTTGGCGTAACCGACGTAATCACTGACCTGGGCGATCACCTCAGGTTTCAGCAAATAGTTGATGAAGGCGTGGGCTTCCTTGACGTTGGACGAATCCTTGGGGATCGCCAGCATGTCGAACCACAGCGCGCCGCCCTCTTTCGGGATCGAATAGGCGATGTTGACGCCCTTCTTGGCTTCCTCGGCACGGTTCTTCGCCTGGAAGATGTCGCCGGAGAAACCGATGGCCACGCAGATGTCGCCGTTGGCCAGATCGCCGATGTACTTCGAGGAATGGAAATAGGTCACGTATGGACGCACCGCGAGCAACTTGGCGGTAGCCTTTTCGTAGTCTTTGGTGTTGGTGCTGTTGGCGTTCAGGCCCAGATAATTGAGCATCGTCGGCATCATTTCATCAGCCGAATCGAGGAACGCGACACCGCAGCTGTGCAGCTTCTTGATGTTTTCCGGCTCGAACAGCACGGCCCAGGAATCGATCTTGTCGATACCTAGCACGGCCTTGACTTTGTCGACGTTGTAGCCGATGCCGTTGGTGCCCCACAGATACGGCACGGCGTAGAGGTTGCCGGGATCGTTCTGCTCCAGGCGCTTGAGCAGCACCGGGTCGAGGTTGGAATAATTGGGCAGCTGCGCCTTGTCGAGCTTCTGGAACGCGCCCGCCTTGATCTGCTTGCCAAGGAAGTGGTTCGACGGCACGACCACGTCGTAACCGGTACGCCCGGCGAGCAGCTTGCCTTCCAGGGTTTCGTTGGAGTCGAAAACGTCGTAGACCGGTTTGATCCCGGTCTCTTTCTCGAAGTCGGCCAGGGTCGATTCGCCGATGTAATCGGACCAGTTATAAATATGCACCGTACCGGCGGCCTGGGCTCCGACAGCGATTGTCAGGCCGGCAGCGGCCAGCAGGGCTTTGCGCAAAGAAGAAAATACAGGCAAGTGGAGGTCCTCTAAATTGATTGGGCCCAAGTTGCCCCGCGCTGCATGACAGCCATGGCTGCCCGACAACAAAACCGGCGCGCAACTTACCCTCGAAAAACCGATCCAGCAAAACTTTCTGTCATTTAATTATCCGCTGGCCGCCGTCGCGACGACGACGGCCAGTGGTTGTGGCGACAAACCGGCTTATTTGCCCGATTTGATCTTGGTCCAGCTGCGGGTGATCAGACGCAGTGTGGCGGCGTCCAGATCGCTGATCGCATAGAGCTGTTTCTTCACTTCAGCCGACGGGTAGATGCTCGGGTCGCTGGTGATGTCCTTGTCCACCATAGGCGTCGCCGCCTTGTTGCCGTTCGGGAAACGCACGGCGTTGGTGATGCCGGCCATCACTTGCGGCTCCATCAGGTAGTTCATGAACTTGTAGGCGGCTTCGACGTTTTCGGCATCCTTGGGAATGGCGACCATGTCGTAGAAAGTACCGGCGCCTTCTTTTGGAATGGTGTAGGCCAGCTTGACCTTGTCACCGGCTTCCTGAGCGCGGGTCTTGGATTGCTCCAGGTCACCCGAGTAACCGACGGCGACGCAGATGTTGCCGTTGGCCAGGTCGGAGATGTATTTGGACGAATGGAAGTAGGCGACCGAAGGACGGATCTTCAGGAACAGGTCTTCGGCGGCTTTCAGGTCAGCCTTGTCCTTGCTGTTGGTCGGCTTGCCCAGATAGTGCAATGCCGCCGGAATCATTTCGGTCGGGGCATCGAGGAAGCTCACGCCGCAGCTTTTGAGTTTCTCGATGTTTTCCGGTTTGAACACCACGTCCCACGAATCAATCTTGTCGATGCCCAGCGCAGCCTTGACCTTGGCCGGGTTGTAGCCGATGCCGATCGAGCCCCACATGTACGGGAAGGCGTGTTTGTTGCCCTGGTCGCTGGCATCGCCAACGGCCTTGAGCAGGTCTTCGTCGAGGTTTTTCCAGTTCGGCAGCTTGGACTTGTCCAGCTCCTGGTAAACGCCGGCCTTGATCTGCTTGGCGAGGAAATTGTTGGAAGGCACCACGATGTCGTAACCGGACTTGCCGGCCAGCAGCTTGGCTTCCAGGGTTTCGTTACTGTCGAAGACGTCGTAGACGACTTTGATCCCGGTGGCTTTTTCGAAGTTGGCCACGGTGTCCGGCGCGATGTAGTCGGACCAGTTGTAGACGTGCAGCACCTTGTCGTCCGCGTGCACCGCACCCGCCATCATGCCCGCCATGGACAGCGCGAGCAGAGTCTTGCCAGCTAGCTTTTTACCTAATGCCTTCATGCGTCATGCTCCAAATTTTTCTTTTTTGAACCACTTTGTTCAGCGGCCGAACCCGGACAACTGGAACCGCGGCTAGTCTGGCAAGATCCGAGGCGGTCTTTCAACAAAAGACCAGCCTTTCTGACAGCTTTGAGCGAGTGCGCCGCAGCTCCCCCGCCCAAAGCCTAGCACCTAGGCCTGCAGCGCACCGAGGGTCAGGTCCAGACACTTGCGTGCCTTTGTAACCAGCTCATCGATCTCCGCTTTGCTGATCACCAGCGGCGGCGCGATGATCATGGTGTCGCCCACCGCGCGCATGATCAGGCCGTTGTCGAAGCAGAACTGCCGGCAGATCATGCCCACGCCCTTGCCTTCGTAACGCTTGCGCGTGGCCTTGTCCTGCACCAGCTCGATCGCCCCCAGCAGACCGACGCCGCGAACTTCACCCACCAACGGGTGATCGTTCAGCTCGCGCAGACGTTTCTGCAAATACGGTGCCGTTTCGTTGTGGGCGTTCTCGATAATTTTTTCGTCGCGCAGGATGCGGATGTTTTCCAGGCCCACAGCGGCTGCCACCGGGTGGCCGGAGTAAGTGAAGCCATGGTTGAAATCGCCGCCTTCATTGAGCACGGCCACCACCGAATCACGCACGATCAATCCGCCCATCGGGATGTAGCCGGAGGTCAGGCCCTTGGCGATGGTCATCATGTGCGGCTTGAGGTCGTAGAAATCGCTACCGAACCACTCACCGGTACGGCCGAAGCCGCAGATCACTTCGTCGGCAACAAAGAGGATGTCGTACTTGGCGAGGATTTCCTTGATGCGCGGCCAGTAGGTATCAGGCGGAATGATCACGCCGCCGGCACCCTGGATCGGCTCGGCAATAAAGGCACCGACGTTGTCGACGCCGACCTCGAGAATCTTTTCTTCGAGCTGATTGGCCGCCCAGATGCCGAACTCTTCCGGCGACATGTCACCGCCTTCGGCGAACCAGTACGGCTGCGCGATGTGGACGATGCCCGGAATCGGCAGGTCGCCCTGCTCGTGCATATAGGTCATGCCGCCGAGGCTCGCGCCGGCCACGGTAGAACCGTGATAACCGTTCTTGCGGCTGATGATGACTTTCTTGTTCGGCTGGCCTTTGATCGCCCAGTAATGACGGACCATGCGCAGCATGGTGTCGTTGCCTTCGGAGCCGGAACCGGTGAAGAACACGTGGTTCATGCCTTCCGGCGCCACGTCGGCAATCGCCTTGGCCAGTTCCAGCGCCGGCGGGTGTGCGGTCTGGAAGAACAGGTTGTAGTAAGGCAGTTCGCGCATCTGTTTCGCGGCGGCATCGGCCAGCTCATCGCGACCGTAACCGATCGCCACGCACCAGAGGCCAGCCATGCCGTCGAGGATCTTGTTGCCTTCGCTGTCCCACAGATAAACGCCCTTGGCGTTGGTGATGATCCGCGGGCCCTTCTCTTTCAGTTGCTTGAAGTCGCTGAACGGGGCCAGGTGGTGATCGCTGCTCAGCGCTTGCCACTCACGGGTTTGCGGGTTGTTGCTGGTCATGCCAATTCTCCTTGTTATCGGTGAAGGCGCGACGGCTGGCCGCCGCGCCCGGCGTATCAGACGGCGAAGAGCAGGTACTCACGCTCCCACGAACTGATCACGCGCTTGAAGTTTTCGTGCTCGGCCCGCTTGACCGCGACGTAGCCGGTGATGAAGGTCTTGCCGAGGTACTTCTCGATGGTCGCGCTGTTTTCCATACGCTCCAGCGCGTCCTCGATGGTCAGCGGCAGGCGCAGGTTGCGGCGCTCGTAACCACGGCCGACCACTGGCGCGCTCGGGTTCAGGCCCTCGACCATGCCGATGTAGCCGCAGAGCAGACTCGCGGCGATCGCCAGGTACGGGTTGGCGTCGGCGCCCGGCAGGCGGTTTTCCACGCGGCGGTTCTGCGGGCCGGCATCCGGTACGCGCAGGCCGACGGTACGGTTCTCTTCGCCCCACTCGACGTTTACCGGTGCCGAAGTGTCCGGGAGGAAGCGGCGGAACGAGTTGACGTTCGGCGCGAACAGCGGCAACAGCTCGGGGATCAGCTTCTGCAACCCACCGATGTGGTGCAGGAACAGTTGGCTCATGGTCCCGTCTTCGTTGGAGAAGACGTTCTTGCCGGTCTGAATGTCGATGATGCTCTGGTGCAGGTGCATGGCGCTGCCCGGCTCACCGGTCATTGGCTTGGCCATGAACGTTGCCGCCACGTCGTGCTTGAGCGCGGCCTCACGCATGGTGCGCTTGAACACCAGAATCTGATCGGCCAGCGACAGGGCGTCACCGTGACGGAAGTTGATTTCCATCTGCGCGGTGCCGTCTTCGTGGATCAGCGTATCGAGGTCCAGCTCCTGCAATTCGCACCAGTCGTAGACATCTTCGAACAGCGGGTCGAATTCGTTCGCCGCTTCAATGGAGAACGACTGCCGGCCGATTTCCGGACGGCCCGAGCGGCCGATCGGCGGCTGCAACGGATAGTCGGGGTCGTCGCTGCGCTTGGTCAGGTAGAACTCCATTTCCGGCGCCACGATCGGCTGCCAGCCCTTGTCGGCATACAGCTTCAAGACTTTCTTGAGGACGTTGCGTGGCGACAGCTCGATCGGGTTGCCTTGCTTGTCGTAGGTGTCGTGGATCACCTGCGCGGTCGGCTCGATGGCCCACGGCACCAGGTACACGGCGTTCTGGTCGGGACGGCAGATCATGTCGATGTCGGCCGGGTCGAGCAGTTCGTAATAGATGTCGTCTTCGACGTAGTCGCCGGTCACGGTCTGCAGCAGCACGCTCTCCGGCAGACGCATGCCTTTCTCGGCGATGAACTTGTTGGTCGGCGAAATCTTGCCCCGGGTAATACCGGTCAAGTCGCCGATCATGCATTCGACTTCTGTGATCTTGCGGTCTTTCAACCAATCGGTGAGCTGGTCGAGGTTGTTACTCATAAATGCCTCTGGGCTGAGTCTCCTGACGCGATGTCAGGCAATTTTGACGCTTGCGGCGTCGCGTTAAAGGGGGCTTGCTCGCGCAGTGCCGGCTTACGCCTGGCACCGCGCATAGACAATGAAAGAGGAGCTTACCTGCCCTTGACGCTGGCGTTGCATTTCCCGTGCACTTTGCAAACGTGCAGAATCACAAGCATGACGCTGAGTGCGGCACGGGCTTTGGGAGGGAAAGAGTTCTATAGTGAAAG
This sequence comes from Pseudomonas sp. S3_G06, assembly GCF_054667565.1. Taxonomy (NCBI): domain Bacteria; kingdom Pseudomonadati; phylum Pseudomonadota; class Gammaproteobacteria; order Pseudomonadales; family Pseudomonadaceae; genus Pseudomonas; species Pseudomonas sp. S3_G06. The sequence goes on along the minus strand of NZ_CP162738.1, from coordinate 5,472,078 downwards.
GAGACGCCATAAAGCGGATGCTGTGCCCGACGTCCAGAATATCGGACGCTGCCGTTTTGCCGGATGTTGACGAGAGTCTCGTCAACAGGCTGCGCGCCTTGCTGGCTGCGCTACGGACGGATTGATCGCCACTGATGTGATGAGCATGCAGACCGGACTGTTGCGAGCAGTCGGTGATGCCGATTAACGGCAGGCGAGACATGAAGCACCCCGGTATTATTGCTGTTATGGGTTTGACCGGAGCTTAGCCTTGTTCATTTTTTTACACAACACCCCCGTAAAAAATACAACACGGCCTGCTCAAGCCCGCGGCTGAGCAACGTTCAAGGTTTGAAAAAACGCCCCAAAGTGCCCCATAAACGCCCTTCAAGCGCTTTTTCGGGGCAAAAAAGGCCTCGCTTGACTTCGGCAGGCCGTTCGGGTTGACTGAAACCAGAAAAGATCAATGATTGATATTTTTAACAACAAAGGTGTTGCATCATGTCGGTACCCCCGCGTGCCGTTCAGCTTAACGAAGCGAACGCGTTCCTTAAGGAACATCCTGAGGTTCTGTACGTTGACCTTCTGATTGCGGATATGAATGGTGTGGTGCGCGGCAAGCGCATCGAACGCACCAGCCTCCACAAGGTTTACGAGAAAGGCATCAACCTGCCGGCCTCTCTATTTGCTCTGGATATCAATGGCTCCACGGTGGAAAGCACCGGTCTGGGCCTGGACATCGGCGACGCCGATCGCATCTGCTATCCGATCCCCGATACCCTGTGCAACGAGCCATGGCAGAAGCGCCCGACCGCGCAACTGTTGATGACCATGCACGAACTCGAAGGCGACCCATTCTTCGCAGATCCCCGTGAAGTGCTGCGCCAGGTGGTGACCAAGTTCGACGAGCTCGGCCTGACCATCTGCGCCGCCTTCGAACTCGAGTTCTACCTGATCGACCAGGAAAACGTGAACGGCCGTCCGCAGCCGCCACGCTCGCCGATCTCCGGCAAACGCCCGCACTCGACGCAGGTCTACCTGATCGACGACCTCGACGAATACGTCGACTGCCTCCAGGACATCCTGGAAGGCGCCAAAGAGCAAGGCATCCCGGCCGATGCGATCGTCAAGGAAAGTGCCCCGGCGCAGTTCGAAGTGAACCTGCACCACGTCGCCGACCCGATCAAGGCCTGCGACTACGCGGTCCTGCTCAAGCGTCTGATCAAGAACATCGCCTACGACCATGAAATGGACACCACCTTCATGGCCAAGCCGTATCCGGGCCAGGCGGGCAACGGTCTGCACGTGCACATTTCGATTCTGGACAAAGCCGGCAAAAACATTTTTGCCAGCGAGGATCCCGAGCAGAACGCCGCGCTGCGTCACGCGATCGGCGGTGTGCTCGAGACCCTGCCGGCGCAGATGGCTTTCCTCTGCCCGAACGTCAACTCCTACCGTCGCTTCGGCGCGCAGTTCTACGTACCGAACTCGCCGTGCTGGGGCCTGGACAACCGCACCGTGGCGATTCGCGTACCGACCGGCTCTGCCGATGCCGTACGTATCGAGCACCGCGTGGCCGGCGCCGACGCCAACCCGTACCTGCTGATGGCTTCGGTACTGGCCGGCGTGCACCACGGTCTGGTCAACAAGATCGAACCGGGCGCGCCTGTCGAAGGCAACAGCTACGAGCAGAACGAACAGAGCCTGCCGAACAACTTGCGCGATGCCCTGCGCGAGCTGGACGACAGCGAGGTGATGGCCAAGTACATCGATCCGAAGTACATCGATATCTTCGTCGCCTGCAAGGAAAGCGAGCTGGAGGAGTTCGAACACTCCATCTCCGACCTTGAGTACAACTGGTATCTGCATACCGTTTAAACGGTTTGCAGCTTCAAAAAACGCCGTTGGCTGATTCAGCCAGCGGCGTTTTTTTATGGCCGAACATAAAACCTGTGGCGAGGGGATTTATCCCCGTTGGGTTGCGAAGCAGCCCCAAATCCATCCCACTCGGTGTGTCAGGAATACCCGGCTCTCAGGGTTTACGACTGCTGCGCAGCCGAACGGGGCGGTGCGACGTTTCGCTAAATCCCCTCGCCACAGGGTACTGGCAGACAACACCTGAACCGCCTCGTACAATGCCCGCTGCCCCGCAGGAGACTTCCATGACGCGTCCCGCCACCGTTCGCAAACCCCGTGCCCGCAGTCAGGCGCGGATCGATTCGATACTCGACGCCGCGCGCACGCTGCTGGCGGCCGAGGGCGTGGCCAGTCTGTCGATCTACAGCGTCGCCGAGCGCGCGCAGATTCCGCCCTCCTCCGTGTATCACTTCTTCGCCAGCGTACCGGCGCTGCTCGAAGCCCTGACCGCCGATGTCCACGCAGCCTTCCGCGCTTGCCTGCAAGCGCCGATCGATCACGATGCTTTGCGTGACTGGCGTGATCTGTCGCGACTGGTCGAACAGCGCATGCTGGAGATCTACGACGAAGACGCAGCCGCGCGGCAATTGATCCTGGCGCAACACGGCCTGACCGAAGTGACCCAGGCCGACCGCCAGCACGATCTGGAACTGGGCGACCTGATGCACAAGCTGTTCGACCAGCATTTCGAATTGCCGAGGCTGCCGGACGATGTCGATGTGTTTGCCTTGGCGATGGAACTGGGCGACCGGGTGTATGCCCGTTCGGTGCAGCAGCACGGGCAGATCACCCCGCGCATGGCCGAGGAAGGGATGCGCGTGTTTGATGCCTATATCAGCCTCTATCTACCGCCGTATTTACCTAAACGCTAAAAGATCGCAGCCTTCGGCAGCTCCTACATGGGAATGCGTTCCAAATGTAGGAGCTGCCGAAGGCTGCGATCTTTTGATCTTCAAAAAATAAACCCCGCAGGGCTCACACCCTCCGGGGTTGTTTTTTGTTCACCGACTTACAACTTGGCGATCGACACCTCGGTGGATTTCACAAAGGCGATTACCTCACTGCCGACCACCAGCTCCAGCTCTTTCACAGAGCGGGTGGTGATCACCGAAGTGACGATGCCCGAAGCGGTCTGCACGTCGATTTCCGACAGCACGTCGCCGAGGACGATTTCCTTGATCGAGCCTTTGAACTGGTTGCGCACGTTGATGGCTTTGATAGTCATGGCATTTCTCCTAGGATCGAAATGAGCTGCAAGCGGCAAGCTATAAGCTGCAAGTAAAAGCACCAGGCTTGTTCTTGCGGCTTGTAGCTTGAAGCTTGCAGCTGCTTCATTGCGCCCAACGCAATTGCGTAGGCAGGGGTGAAACGGGTTCCGGCGCCGGCGGTTCGCCGGGCAGGGACAAAACACGGTTGAGCACTTCGGTTTCCAGTGCGGCGAGGCGATGCGAGCCACGCACCCTGGGGCGCGGCAGTTCGACGTGCAGGTCGAGGCCGACTTCGCCGTCCTCGATCAGAATCACCCGATCGGCGATCGCCACCGCTTCACTGACGTCATGGGTCACCAGCAGCACGGTAAAACCGTGTTGCTGCCACAGCCGTTCGATCAGTTGCTGCATCTCGATGCGGGTCAGGGCATCCAGTGCGCCGAGCGGTTCGTCGAGCAGCAGCAGACGCGGCTGGTGAATCAGCGCCCGGGCCAGCGCCACGCGTTGCTTCTGGCCACCGGACAATGCCGCCGGCCACTCATCCGCGCGATCGGCCAGACCCACGGCGTCCAGTGCATCCAGCGCTTGCTGGCGCCAGTTGCCCTTGAGGCCGAGACCGACGTTGTCGATGATCTTCTTCCACGGCAGCAGCCGCGCTTCTTGGAACATCAGCCGCGTATCGTCGCGTGCCTGGCTGAGCGGCGCGGAGCCGGCCAGCAGCTCGCCGCCAGTGGGTTGATCGAGGCCGGCGAGCAAGCGCAAGAACGTGCTCTTGCCACAACCACTGCGCCCGACCACGGCGACAAACTGGCCCGCCGGAATGTGCAGATCGATGTCGCGCAGCACCTGCCGCGCACCGAAGGTTTTTTGCAGGTTGCGCACCGCCAGCGGAATCCCGCGCAACAAGCGTGGAGGTTGTTGAGCGGTCATGCCGCACCTCCCTTGGCAACCTGATAGGCCGGGTGCCAGCGCAGCCACACACGTTCAAGTCCACGGGCGGCGAGGTCGGCGAGTTTGCCGAGCACCGCGTAAAGCAGGATCGCCAGCACCACCACGTCGGTCTGCAAGAACTCTCGAGCGTTCATCGCCAGATAGCCGATGCCGGAGCTGGCCGAGATGGTTTCAGCGACGATCAGCGTCAGCCACATGAAGCCCAGGGCGAAGCGCACGCCGACCAGAATCGACGGCAACGCACCCGGCAGAATCACTTGCCAGAACAGGCTGAAACCGCTCAGACCATAACTGCGCGCCATCTCCACCAGCGCCGGGTCGACGTTGCGGATGCCGTGATACGTGTTCAGGTAAATCGGAAACAAGGTGCCCAGCGCCACCAGAAAAATCTTCGCTGACTCGTCGATCCCGAACCACAGGATCACCAGCGGAATCAGCGCCAGATGCGGCACGTTGCGGATCATCTGTACCGAGCTGTCGAGCAGGCGCTCGCCCCATTTCGACAGGCCGGTGATGAAGCCCAGCACCAGGCCGATGCTGCCGCCGATGGTAAAACCGAGTGCCGCGCGCCAGCCGCTGATCGCCAGGTGCGTCCAGATCTCGCCGCTGCGTACCAGACTGACACCGGCTTCGATCACCGCCACCGGTGCCGGCAGAATCCGTGTCGACAACCAGCCCGCCGACACCGACAACTGCCACACCGCCAGCAGCAACACCGGCAACGCCCAGGGCGCGAGGCTGTGGATAAGTTTCTTCATGGCTGCGCCTCAGCTCTGCGACGCGGCTTTGGGCAGGATGTCATTGGCGACCATTTCGCCGAACGGGCTGACGTAACCGGCGCTCTTCGGCAGTTCCGGGCGTTCGACGTCGAGGTGCGGGAACAGCAGCTCGGCCACGCGATACGATTCTTCGAGGTGTGGATAACCGGAGAAGATGAAGGTGTCGATACCAAGATCCGCATATTCCTTGACCCGCGCGGCCACGGTCGGGCCATCGCCGACCAGCGCAGTACCGGCACCGCCACGTACCAGACCGACGCCGGCCCAGAGGTTGGGGCTGACTTCAAGGTTATCGCGGCTGCCGCCGTGCAGCGCGGCCATGCGTTGCTGGCCGACCGAATCGAAGCGCGCCAGCGAAGCCTGGGCACGTTGGATGGTGTCGTCGTCCAGATGCGAGATCAGCCGGTCCGCAGCCTGCCAGGCTTCGGCGTTGGTTTCACGCACGATCACATGCAGACGAATGCCGAAGCGCACGGTACGGCCGAGTTTGGCGGCTTTGGCCCGGACTTGTGCGATCTTCTCGGCCACCGCGGCCGGCGGCTCGCCCCATGTGAGAACCATCTCGACCTGCTCGGCCGCCAGATCCTGCGCCGCTTCCGAAGAGCCACCGAAATACAGCGGCGGACGCGGTTGCTGGATCGGCGGATAGAGCAACTTGGCACCCTTGACGCTGATGTGCTCGCCATCGTAATCGACGGTTTCGCCTTCCAGCACACGGCGCCAGATGCGGGTGAACTCCACCGAGGCCTGATAGCGTTCTTCGTGATTGAGGAACAGTCCGTCACCGGCCAATTCTTCCGGATCGCCACCGGTGACCAGATTGAACAGCGCACGCCCGCCGGACAAGCGATCCAGCGTTGCTGCCTGGCGCGCCGCGACCGTCGGGGAAATGATCCCGGGGCGCAGGGCTACGAGGAATTTCAAACGCTGGGTCACCGGAATCAGCGAGGCCGCCACCAGCCACGAGTCTTCGCAGGAACGCCCGGTGGGAATCAGCACCCCGCCAAAACCCAGACGATCCGCCGCTTGCGCGACCTGTTGCAGGTAACCGTGATCAACCGCGCGGGCGCCTTCGGCGGTGCCAAGGTAATGGCCGTCGCCGTGGGTTGGCAGGAACCAGAAGATGTTGAGGCTCATGGAGTGGTCTCCTTGTGGATTCGAATTACTGGGCTTGGGAGCTTTGGGCCACAGCGGCCGGCGGGGTCCAGATCACATCCTTGATGCTCAACGGCTTGGGAATCAGCTTGAGCTGGAAGAACGTGTCGGCGATTTTCTGTTGCGCGGCAACCACTTCCGGGGTCAGGAACAGCGCGCCGTAGCCCTGGCGTTTCACCGAGGTCAGGGTGATGTCCGCCGGCAGGCCCAGCAGCGGCGCGACCTGTTGCGTCACGTCTTCGGGATTGGCTTTCGACCATTCACCCACCGCGCGGACTTCCTCGACGAGGGTCTTGATCACCTCGGGATTTTTCTGCGCGTAAGGTTTGGTCGCCAGATAGAACTGGTGGTTGTCGACAATGCCTTTGCCGTCGCGCAGGGTGTGCGCTTGCAGTTGTTTCTCGGCAGCGGCCTGATACGGATCCCAGATGACCCAGGCGTCGACACTGCCACGCTCGAACGCAGCGCGGGCATCGGCCGGCGGCAGGAACACGGTCTGAATATCGCTGTACTTGAGGCCGGCGTCTTCCAGTGCACGCACCAGCAGGTAGTGCACGTTGGAGCCTTTGTTCAGGGCGACTTTCTTGCCTTTGAGATCGGCCACCGATTTGATCGGCGAGTCTTTCGGCACGAGGATCGCTTCGCTGTTCGGCGCTGGCGGTTCATAGGCGACGTAGAGCAGATCGGCGCCAGCGGCCTGGGCGAAAACCGGCGGGGTTTCGCCGGTCACGCCGAAATCGATCGAGCCGACGTTGAGGCCTTCGAGCAACTGCGGGCCGCCAGGGAATTCCGTCCATTGCACGTCGACGCCTTGCGCGGCGAGGCGTTTTTCCAGCGTGCCTTTGGCTTTGAGCAGCACCAGCGTGCCGTACTTCTGATAACCGATCCGCAATGTCTCGGCTTGAGCTTGGGTGATGGCGCCGAAGGTGACAGCCGCAGCAAACAGAGCGACCAGACCACGACGCAAAAATACAGTGCGCATAGCGCTCTCCTTTTTGCTGTTGGGTTGTGGCTGCACCTGCTTGCCCGTTGGCGGGCGAGTAAGGCCAGTACTTCAAATTTCGATAAGGCTTAAATGCTCCAGCGAGCACTCAACAAACGTTCGTTCAGCAGGCCTGGCTCCAGCGGTTTCGGCCGGCGCGCCATGGCGCCGATGAACTGGTCCAGGGCCTCGTGCAAGCGCTGCTCCAGGGCCGGCGCCAGTTGCGCGGCGGCACTGCCTTCGCCATAAGCGATCTGGCTATCCTCGGCGAAAATGCCCTGAAGCATTTCCTGGGCCTTGAGTGCCGACAGCACAGGCTTGAGGGCGTAATCGACCACCAGCATGTGGGCGATGCTGCCGCCGGTAGCCATCGGCAAGACTACCTTGTGATTCAAGGCACGCTCCGGCAGCAGATCCAGCAGGGTCTTCAGCGCACCGGAAAACGAGGCCTTGTACACCGGCGTGGCGATCAGCAGGCCATCGGCGTTTGCGATCTGTTGCAGCAGGTCGAGGACCTTCGGACTGTCGAAGCGCGCGTGGAGCAGATCCTCGGCCGGGAAGTCCCGCACCTGATAACTCACCACTTCCACCCCTTGCTTTTGCAACCAGCGTTGCGAGCGCTCCAGCAGCACCCCGGAACGGGAGCGCAGGCTGGGGCTGCCACCGAGTGAGACGACCAGCATTGCAGATTCCTTTAAGCGTTACGGGCGATTCGCAGGCTGCGATCTCGCTTCAATGACAGTGACCTTACCAGCTGATTTATATATCCATAAATCATATTTGTTCATTTGGTTATGCGTTTTAGAGATATACCACCGAGCAAAATCCAAGCGAAAAAAAGGCCGTCGAAACGGCCGAAATTCCCCTGCGTTGTCATTCTGGATTCTCAAGTGCCTAAGCTGACGCCGTCGCGAGCAGGCTCGCTCCCACAGGGGAATGCATTGCAAATGTGGGAGCGAGCTTGCTCGCGAAAGCGGCGGTGACTACACCGCAAATCTTATTTGTTCGGCTGCGGCGTCAGGCGCAGGTACGGCTTCACCGCGCGATAGCCTTTCGGGAAACGCTGCTTGATCTCGTCCTCATCCTTGAGCGACGGCACGATCACCACCTCTTCACCGTCCTGCCAGTTGGCCGGGGTGGCGACTTTGTAGTTGTCGGTGAGCTGCAGCGAGTCGATCACCCGCAGAATCTCGTGGAAATTACGCCCGGTGCTCGCCGGGTAGGTGATGGTCAGGCGGATCTTCTTGTTCGGATCGATGACGAACAGCGAACGCACGGTCAGCGTGTCATTGGCGTTCGGGTGGATCAGGTCGTAGAGATCGGAGACCTTGCGATCGGCATCGGCGAGGATCGGGAAGTTGACGATAGTGTTCTGGGTTTCGTTGATGTCCTCGATCCACTTGTGGTGCGAGTCCACCGGGTCGACCGACAGCGCGATGGCTTTGACGCCGCGTTTGCTGAACTCATCCTTGAGCTTGGCGGTGAAGCCCAGCTCGGTGGTGCACACCGGGGTGAAGTCCGCCGGGTGGGAGAACAGCACGCCCCAGCTATCGCCCAGCCATTCGTGAAAACGAATCTTGCCTGCGCTGGAGTCCTGTTCGAAATCGGGGGCGATGTCGCCGAGTCTGAGGCTCATGGTGCTGCTCCTGATGAGGGATGGGAGACAACAACTGTAGCTCGGGATCAATCAGCGTGAAAAAGAATAAATAACTAGAGATCTAGATCATTAGTGAATATTAAACATCTGTTCATTGGACACCGATCCGCATCGCGACGAACATCGGTTGCAAGGTTCGAGAAGGCCTTGAGTTGCAGCAAAGAGGGAAATCGAGAAGGGCTTACGGGGGTGAGCCTGACTCGAAACGCAAAAGCCCCGTCCGGCGCGATGCCGGACGGGGCTTTTTTTGCTTCAGTTGCTCGAGCGCTATTACAGCAGCGGGATCGAGTAGCTGACGATCAGACGGTTTTCGTCCTGCGAACGGGTGTTCGGCAGGTCGGTGCGCCATACAGCGTTTTTCCACATCAGGCCGACGTTCTTGAAAGGGCCTTCCGGTACTACGTAACCGATGGTGAAGTCGCGTTCCCACTCGGAGCGGTTAGACGCGCTCTCACGACCATTTGTGCCCACGGTGTCGATGCTGTCACCTTTCAGGTAAACCACACCGGCGGTCAGGCCAGGTACGCCGACCTTGGCGAAGTCATAGGAGTAACGAGCCTGCCAGGTTTTCTCGCCGGCGCGGCCGAACTTCTGGATCTGCATGTCGGTAATGGTGTAGTTCGACGAACCGTCACCCTGGTTCAGCCAAGGGAAGTCGCTGCTGCCGTTGGAAACCTGGTAACCGCCACCGAAGGTGTGACCGGCAACGGTGTACAGGAACAGGCCGCTGTACAGGTTGTTGTCGACTTCACCACGGCCGTTACGGAAACCGGTGTAGTTACCCGAGCTGTAGTAAGCCGAGTCAGTGCCGTTCTTGCCGTCGTCGGAGCTGTTGAAGTAACGCAGGTCAGACTTCAACACACCCGGGCCGATCGACCAGTTATGTACCAGACCGAGGAAATGCTGCTTGTAGAAATCTTCCAGGTTGCCGTAGTAGTACTGGGCGGTCAGGTCTTTGGTGATCTTGTAGTCGCCACCGGCGTAGATGAATTTGTTGCTGTCGCGGAAAGCCGTGCCACGGGAGTTGGCACCACCGATCGAGAGGTTTTCGTTGTTGCTGGAGTTACGACCTTTTACCGCTTCGATCTGACCACCGACCAGGGTCAGGTCCTTGATCTCGCCGGAAGTGATCTGACCGCCCTGCCAGGTTTGTGGCAGCAGGCGACCGTCGTTGGTGACGATTACCGGCAATTTTGGCTGCAGGGTGCCGAGCTTCAATTCAGTCTGGGAGATCTTGGCTTTGGCAGTCAGACCCAGGCTGGAGAAGTTGTCCACGGCTTTACCGTTGGACTCGCTCGGGAACACGGTGCCGCCGTAAGCGGTGCCGCTGTTGCCGTTGGTGCCGCCGCCCGAATCAAGACGGATGCCGAGCAGGCCGATGGCGTCGAGACCGAAACCTACGGTGCCTTGGGTGTAACCGGAGATGAAACGCAGATCGAAGCCTTGGCCCCACTCTTCGTTTTTGTTGGCGCCAGCGCCGTCACGGTTGTCAGTGTTGATATAGAAGTTACGCAGACCCAGAGTAGCCTTGCTGTCTTCGATGAAACCGGCGGCGCCTGCCTGCTGCGCCATAACCCCAACGGCCACAGCCAGGGCCAAGGTGGACTTGTTCATGTATCGCTCCTCTCGTTCTAATTCTTGTGTTCCTGGTTCGGGGTCGATTTGCCCTGAATCCTAAGATGCGCGATTAGCGCCAGACCGTGACTGCCAAGTCAATCGTAACCTTGTGTGTCTACGACCATCGTCTAATCGCAAGTGATTGGGCCCCTGCAGCGTAAAGACTTCCTGATAATCCCAAAAAGAATTTATTCATTCTTTTTCATACCATTCTGGTATATGGCCCATTAATGGCCCTCTTCGCCGGGAAACAGCGTATCGGCGCCTAAGCTCATTCCTAAATGGTATTTGTTGACCTTTTTTTAGATCGATTAGCTTTGCCGTACTCCCAACACGGCAAATCCCATCGAAAAGGCGACGCATCATGGCGAAACGCGCACTATCAAGTCAATTTGTTACAGTTTGTGTGTCGGCACTGTTTTCTTTTTCCGCACATGCCGCCGGTCTGACGGTCGGCTACCAGACCGGGATCGATCCGAGCAAAGTGCCGCAGGCCGATGGTGTCTATGAAAAAACCATCGGCGAGAAGATCGACTGGCGTCGTTTCAATAGCGGCCCGGAAGTCGTCACTGCCATCGCTTCTGGCGACGTGCAGATCGGCAACCTTGGCTCAAGCCCACTGGCAGCAGCTGCTTCACGCAATCTGCCGATCGTGGCGTTCATCGTTTCGGCACAGATCAATGCCGCCGAAGCATTGGTGGTGCGCAACGGCAGCGGCATCGACAAACCGCAGGACCTGATCGGTAAAACCATCGCCACACCGTTCGTGTCCACCTCGCACTACAGTCTGCTTGGGGCGCTGAAGCACTGGGGCCTGAATACCTCGCAAGTCAAAGTGGTCAACCTGCAACCGGCGGAAATCGCCGCCGCGTGGAAGCGTGGCGACATTGACGGGGCCTTTGTCTGGTCGCCGGCGCTGGGCGAGATCCGCAAGACCGGCAAGACCCTGACCGACGCCGCCCAGGTCGGCCAGTGGGGTGCGCCTACCTTCGAGGTGTGGGTGACGCGCAAGGACTTTGCCGAGAAGCATCCCGAGGTCGTGGCCAAGTTTGCCAAGGTCACCCTGGACTCGTTCGCTGATTACGCCGCACACAAAGACAGCTGGACGGCCGACTCGGTGCCTGTGCAGAAAATCGCCAAATTGACCGGTGCCAACGCAGCAGATGTACCGGAACTGCTGGCCGGTTCGGCGTTCCCGGATGCCAAGGCACAGGAAAGCACCGCGCTGCTGGACGGTGGCACCGCGAAGGCCATTGCCGAAACGGCGAAATTCCTGAAGGAACAAGGCAAGGTCGAGACGGTGCTGCCTGATTATTCGCCGTACGTCAGCGCCAAATTCATCACTGACTGAATGCAGAACCCTGTGGTGAGGGGATTTATCCCCGCTGGGTCGCGTAGCGACCACCTATGTTTTCATTTGGAAACGCAAGGGGACTGCTGCGCAGTCCAGCGGGGATGAATCCCCTCGCCACAGGAGACCTCGCTGTTGTTCAGAGGGTCTTTTCGAAGATCTTCGAATTACGCTGGTAGTTGTACAGCGACGCCCGTGCCGCTGGCAGGCGTTCGACGCTGCTCGGCTCGAACCCGCGCTCGCGGAACCAGTGCGCGGTGCGCGTGGTGAGTACGAACAGGGTTTTCAGGCCCTGCGCCCGCGCACGGGTTTCGATGCGTTCGAGTAACTCGTCGCCGCGTCCGCCGTGGCGATACTCGGGATTCACCGCCAGACACGCCAGTTCACCGGCATCAGAGTCGGCAATCTGATACAGCGCCGCACAGGCGATGATCATGCCTTCCCGTTCAACCACGCTGAACTGTTCGATCTCGCGCTCCAGCACTTCCCGCGAGCGGCGCACCAGAATGCCCTGCTCTTCCAGCGGACTGATCAGGTCGAGCAGGCCACCGACGTCTTCAATCGCCGCCTCGCGCACCAGTTCGAACTGCTCCTGCGCCACCAGCGTACCGCCACCGTCACGGGTGAACAGCTCCGTCAGCAGCGCGCCGTCTTCGGCGTAACTGACGATATGACTGCGCGCCACGCCGCCACGGCAGGCTTCGGCGGCGGCATCGAGCAACTCCGCTTGATAGTTGCTCATGCCCAGACGCTGCAAATGTGCCGGCACTTGCTGCGGGCGCAGTTCGCGCACCAGTTTGCCGTTCTCGTCGATCAGGCCGAGCTCGGCGCCGAACAACAGCAGCTTGTCCGCGCCCAGATCAATCGCGGCGCGGGTGGCGACGTCTTCGCAGGCAAGGTTGAAGATTTCGCCGGTCGGCGAATAGCCCAGCGGCGACAGCAATACGATCGAGCGTTCATCGAGCAGGCGGTTGATACCCTTGCGGTCGACCCGACGCACTTCACCGGTGTGGTGATAGTCGACACCTTCCAGCACACCGATCGGCCGAGCGGTGACGAGGTTGCCGCTGGCCACGCGCAGGCGCGAGCCCTGCATCGGCGACGAGGCCATGTCCATCGACAGGCGCGCTTCGATAGCGATGCGCAACTGGCCGACCGCGTCGATCACACATTCCAGGGTCGCGGCATCGGTGATGCGCATGCCGTGATGGTAATGCGGGGTCAGGCCACGGGCGGCGAGGCGGGTTTCGATCTGCGGGCGTGAACCGTGGACCAGCACCAGACGCACGCCCAGACTGTGCAGCAAGACCAGGTCGTGGACGATATTGCCGAAATTCGGATGCTCGACGCCGTCGCCGGGCAGCATGACAACGAAGGTGCAATCGCGGTGGGCATTGATGTAAGGAGACGCGTGGCGAAGCCAATTGACGTATTCGGGCATGAACCTGGGCCTGTAATAAAGAGCAGCCGAAAAAAGGGGCGAAACGAAAAACGCACAGCGGGCTGATGGTTATCGTCGGAACAGGCTTGGCGACACGCGCGCTCTCCTCATGAATACGGGTTGGGGTGCAGGCAATTTACCGGGTTGATGCAAGACATTTAACCCTGTGGCAACGAGCCTGCTCACGAAAACGGTGGATCAGGTTCATCAATGGCGACTGACGAAACGCTGTCGCGAGCAGGCTCGCTCCCACACAGGGCCATCATCGTTCGTCTGTCGTCAGGCAGTAATGTTCAATCAACTGTCGAATCAGATGCACGGTAGGCTGCAAACGTGACATTTCAAGGTACTCGCCGGGTTGATGCGCACAGGCAATGTCGCCGGGGCCGAGGACGATGGTTTCGCAGCCGAGGCGCTGAAGATAAGGCGCTTCGGTGCCGAACGCTACTGCTTCGGCGCGATGGCCGGTGAGCTTTTCGGCGATGCGCACCAGTTCGGCATCCTCGGACTGTTCGAACGGCGGCACTTCCGGGAACAGCGGCTTGTAGTCGATCTTCACCTTATGCCGCTCGGCCACCGGGTTGAGCTTGCGCAGGATTTCCGCACGCAGCACGCTCGGGTCCATGCCCGGCAGCGGCCGCAGGTCGAACTCCAGCGAACACTGGCCGCAGATGCGATTGGGGTTGTCGCCACCATGGATGCAGCCGAAGTTCATCGTCGGTTGCGGCACGCTGAATTGTGGATTGCTGAATTCGCGCTGCCACAACAGGCGCAGACCGCGCAGTTCGCCGATGGCATCGTGCATCGCTTCAAGTGCGCTGTGGCCCAGACGCGGATCAGACGAGTGGCCACTCTGTCCGAGGATGTCGATGCGCTCCATCATGATGCCTTTGTGCATGCGAATCGGCTTGAGCCCGGTCGGCTCGCCGATCACCGCCGCGCGGCCCAGCGGTTGCCCGGCCTCGGCCAGTGCGCGGGCGCCGGACATCGAGCTTTCTTCGTCGCAGGTGGCGAGAATCAGCAGCGGTTGTTTGAACGGCTGATCGAGCAGCGGCCGCACGGCTTCGATAATCAGCGCAAAAAAGCCCTTCATGTCGCAGCTGCCCAGCCCGACCCAGCGGCCATCGACTTCAGTGAGCTTCAGCGGGTCGGTCTGCCACAACGCGTCGTCATAAGGCACGGTGTCGCTGTGCCCGGCCAGCACCAGGCCGCCGGGGCCGCTGCCGATACTGGCGAGCAGATTGAATTTGCCGGGGCTGACCTGCTGGATATCGCAGCTGAAACCCAGGTCACCGAGCCAGCCAGCGAGCAGATCAATGACGGCGCGGTTGGACTGGTCCAGGTTCGGTTGGGTACAGCTGACCGATGGCGCGGCAATCAGCGCGGCGAACTGGTCTTGCATGGACGGCAATGGCATCACTGACTCCAGGTCCCGGATTGAGGCCCACTATAGAACCATCCGGCGCGCGGAATAAACCGCCGCAGGGCGTAGGAAGTTTGACTCCTGTACACTGCACGGCCTTGGCAGCCACCCATTCCCCCGGCTGCGCTCCCGATTCTGGATGTTCCGGCCATGCAAAAAGAAACTGAAATCAAACTCCGCGTCAGCCGCGAAACCCTCGCTGCCCTGCGCGAGCACCCGCTGCTGAAGAAACGCAACAAAAGTGGCTGGGAACGCCGTGAGTTGATGAACCAGTACTTCGACACCCCCGAGCGCGACCTCGCCCAAGCCAAGGTCGCCCTGCGCCTGCGCAAGGACGGTGACGAAGTGATTCAGACCCTCAAGACCCGTGGCCAGAGCGTCGCCGGTCTGTCCGAGCGTAACGAGTACGACTGGAAACTGGCGAAAGCCAAGCTCGATGTGAAGAAACTCGACGGCGAATGCTGGCCCGAGGCGCTCGCCGAGCTGGACAAGAAAACCCTCAAGCCGATCTTCACCACCGATTTCGTCCGCGAGCGCGCCGAAATCGCCTGGGGCCGTGGCAAGACCAAAGTGGTTATCGAGGCCGCGCTGGATCTCGGCCACGTAGTGGTCGGCAAGCAGAAGGAAGAAATCTGCGAGCTGGAACTGGAGCTGCGCGAAGGCGAGCCTGCCGCGTTGCTGGAACTGGCTGCCGAACTGGCCGAAACCCTGGCGCTGATGCCATGCGATATCAGCAAGGCCGAGCGTGGTTATCGCCTGCACGACGCCAACAGCTACTCGCTGAGCCTGCCAGCGCCGCAGCTGACCACTGAAACCCGTCTCGACGACGCCTTCGCCGCGCTGAGCTGGCATCTGCTCGGCAGCAGCCAGCGTCTGGCCGAACAATATCGCTTCAACGGCCACTGGCGTCTGCTGCAGGACTGGGTCGAGAACCTCGCGGAAATGCGCGCCCTGCTCAGCAGCCTCGGCCAGGCGGCGCCGCGTCAGTCGACCCACGATCTGCGCGTGGCCCTCGATGCCTTGCTCGAAGACTGGCGCCCACTGGTACAGGTCGGCATCGAAGACGAAGACGTGCGCAAAGCCGCGCCTGAGCAGTTCCTCGAAGAGCTGGAAGACCCGCGCTGGGGCCAGTTCTCGCTGCACGCTTCACGCTGGCTGCTGGCCCGCACCTGGACTGCCGACCGCAACACCCGTGGCAACCGTCAGGGTGACGCGCAACTGCACAGCTGGTTGCCGCGTCTGCTGGGCGAAGAAGCCACTGCTCTGCAGCTGCAACGCTATCAGCAGCAGCCGGAAGATCTTGCTGAACAACTGCCGCGTATCGAGCGCATTCAGGTCTGGTTGCACCATGCGCGCAACGTGCTGGACATCCCGGAAATGGATCGCCTGTACGGTGAGCTGAACAAACTGGCGCAACTGGCCAACGAGCCGACCATCACCGACGAACTGCTCGATGCACGCATGCATCAGGCGATTGCGGTGTACCAGAACCGCGCCTGGAAAATTCTGCTGCGCATGTGATGACCCTGTGGCGAGGGGATTCATCCCCGCTGGGTCGCAAAGCGGCCCCGTTCTTAAAAAAGCGGGGACTGCTGCGCAGCCCAGCGGGGATAAATCCCCTCGCCACAGTAAATACCCCCGCCACAGTAAAATCCCCTCGCCACAAAGACCATCCGCACTAGACCGGCAGGCTGGTGGTGGACTTGATCTCCGACAACGCCACGATCGAATTCACTTCCTGTATCCCCGGCACCAGCGACAGCTTCTCGAAAAAGAACCGCTCGTACGCCTCGATATCCGCCGCGACAATGCGCAGCATGAAATCCACCGCGCCCATCAGCACATAACACTCCAGCACTTCCGGAAAGCCGCGAATCGCCTCGGTGAATTCGGTGAAGTTCGAGCGGCCGTGAGCGTTGAGTTTGATCTCGGCAAAGATCTGCGTGTTCAGGCCGATCTTCTTGCGATCCAGCAAGGTCACCTGGCCGCGAATGATGCCCTCCTCCTTCATCCGCTGAATCCGCCGCCAGCACGGCGATTGCGACAGGCCCACCTGCTCGGCGATCTGCGCGCTCGACAGCGAAGCGTCTTCCTGCAGCAAGGCGAGGATCTTGCGGTCGTAGACGTCCAGCTCGCTGTGCATAAAAAATCCTCAAAGATCAGCTTTCACGAATCAACTCTTTCGGTAAATCCGTTCAGACGCCGATCATAGCCAAGAAATACCCCGCACCGAATGTAAAAATTTCTCCAGTGATTTTGGAGACTCGCCATGCCGCACCTTGAAGCCGTAAACAGCCCCGCCGCCCGCGCTGATGTCTGGAACGTCAACAACGCCCACTGCCTGGCGCAATACCAAATCCTCGCCGAGGCCGAGCCGGATCTGCTGGTGCGCGTGCTGAATCTGTTCGCCTTGCAATTTCTGACGCCGGAGCAGGTCAAGGTCCAGCGCCAGGACGATCTGCTGTCGATCGATCTGCTCATGAGCGGCCTCAGCTGGCATCGCGCGCAAGTGATCGCGGAAAAACTGCGCAACCTGATCAGCGTCTGCTCGGTGGATCTGCACAACGCCGACGCGGCGTGGCAGGCGCCCGCCCAGGCTGCCGGCTGACAAATCCGGCAACGGCTTCGTCGGGTAGTGGCCCAACGGTCAGCCGGGCCACGACTATCCTTTGGCGCATGACGCTTAAAAAGGAAAG
Source organism: Pseudomonas sp. S3_G06 (assembly GCF_054667565.1). Lineage (NCBI taxonomy): Bacteria > Pseudomonadati > Pseudomonadota > Gammaproteobacteria > Pseudomonadales > Pseudomonadaceae > Pseudomonas > Pseudomonas sp. S3_G06. The sequence goes on along the minus strand of NZ_CP162738.1, from coordinate 5,454,922 downwards.
CCGCATGTCCGTTCAATTTGTCACTCAGGACCGCTGGCTGGACCTCAACGATGTGTTACGGGAACTGGTCGCCCAAGGCTTCATCTGCCAGGACGCGGCGGAACAGGCGCTCAATGCCCGCCGTCGCCATGCTGCTCACGGGCAGATGCATCCGCTGGAATTCATCGCCAGCCAGCAACTCGACGACCTCAGCCGTCCGGGCAAACATCTGGATCTGGAAAGCCTGACCCTGTGGCTGGCGCAACAGGCCGGTCAGCCGTATTTGCGCATTGACCCGCTGAAAATCAATGTCGCGGCGATCACGCCGCTGATGTCCTACGCCTTCGCCCAGCGCCACAAGATTCTCGCCGTCGCCGTGGACCGCGACTCGGTCACCGTGGCCAGCGCTCAGCCCTACGTCAGCGGTTGGGAAGGCGATCTGACCCACGTATTGAAGCTGCCGATCAAACGCGTTGTGGCCAACCCGGTCGACATCCAGCGCTTCAGCGTCGAGTTTTTCCGGCTGGCCAAATCGGTCAGCGGTGCCAGCAATGCCGACGCCCAGGGCGGCAATCTCGGCAACTTCGAACAACTGCTCAACCTCGGCGCCAGCGACCAGGAACCGGACGCCAACGACGCGCACATCGTCAACATCGTCGACTGGCTGTTCCAGTACGCCTTCCAGCAGCGCGCCAGCGACATCCACATCGAACCGCGCCGCGAGCACGGCACCGTGCGCTTTCGCATCGACGGCGTGCTGCACAACGTCTATCAATTCCCGCCGCAGGTGACCATGGCGATCGTCAGCCGCCTGAAAAGCCTCGGCCGCATGAACGTCGCGGAAAAGCGCAAACCCCAGGATGGCCGGGTCAAGACCAAGACCCCGGACGGCGGCGAAGTGGAGTTGCGGCTGTCGACTTTGCCGACAGCGTTCGGCGAAAAAATGGTCATGCGGATTTTCGACCCGGAAGTGCTGCTGAAGAATTTCGACCAGTTGGGTTTCAGCGCCGACGACCTGCGCCGCTGGCAGGACATGACCCGCCAGCCCAACGGCATCATTCTGGTCACAGGGCCGACCGGCTCGGGCAAGACCACCACCCTGTACACCACGCTGAAAAAACTGGCGACGCCGGAGGTTAACCTCTGCACCATCGAAGACCCGATCGAAATGGTCGAGCCGGCCTTCAACCAGATGCAGGTGCAGCACAACATCGAACTGACCTTCGCCGCCGGAGTGCGCGCGCTGATGCGGCAGGATCCGGATATCATCATGATCGGTGAGATCCGCGATCTGGAAACTGCGGAAATGGCGATTCAGGCCGCGCTCACCGGGCACTTGGTGTTGTCCACCCTGCACACCAACGATGCGCCGAGCGCCATCAGCCGTTTGCTCGAACTGGGTGTGCCGCATTACCTGATCAAAGCCACCGTGCTCGGGGTAATGGCCCAGCGTCTGGTGCGCACTTTATGTCCGCACTGCAAGGCGCCGCTGACGCTCGAAGATGAAGACTGGCAAACCCTGACCCGACCCTGGCAGGCGCCGCTGCCGAGCAATGCGCAACGGGCGATCGGATGCCTGGAATGCCGCGACACCGGCTATCGCGGCCGCGCCGGGGTCTACGAAATCATGCAACTGAGCGACAGCCTCAAAGCGCTGATCACCCCGGATACCGACCTCACCGCGATCAGGCGTCAGGCCTTCAAGGAAGGCATGCGCAGCCTGCGCCTGTCCGGTGCGCAGAAAGTTGCGGCGGGGCTGACCACGGTGGAGGAAGTGCTGCGGGTGACACCGCAAAGTGAGTTGAAATAATTCAGCACGGAACTGGATCGGGGATCGGCTATCCAACGCCGTAGTCAATCCCAGGAGTCACCTCATCATGCGTCTCAAACTCGCTGTCGCCACCTTGGCCCTGCTGTCGCTTCCCGTTGGTTCGGCCATGGCGGACAGCTTTTGGCGTAACGTCATCTCCTCCGGTGCCACCACCGGCTCGACCTACCTGACCTTCAAGGATCACAAGCTGATCGTCGCCGCCCAGGACGACGCCGGCAGCTTCGTCGCCAGCGACGGCGGCATCCGTGGCCCGTACCTGGAAGCAGCGATGCAGAAAGTCCGCGCCGACAACCCTGGCCTGCAGGCTTCGGACATGGAACTGGCGAACGCGATTCTGGCGAAGAACGCCGTGGCTTCCGAGTAAGCCTCGCACCCTCAAAAATGCCGCTCGATCGAGCGGCATTTTTTTGCCCGGATTACCGCCTCACCACCATCCCTTGTGGGAGCGAGCCTGCTCGCGAAAGCGGTGAGCCAGTCACCGAAAATGCTGGCTGGACGATTGCTTTCGCGAGCAGGCTCGCTCCCACAGGGACGGTGGTGGATTTAGAGATCAGCGGTAATCCTCCACCGGGACACAGGCGCAATACAGATTGCGATCGCCGTAGACGTTATCCACCCGATTCACCGCCGGCCAATATTTGTGCAAGCGTGTGTGCGCATCCGGGGTGATGGCCTGTTCGACACTGTAGGGTCGCTCCCAGACTCCAGTGACATCGGCCAAGGTATGCGGGGCGCGTTTGAGCGGGTTGTCTTCGCCCGGCCAGTTGCCCTTCTGCACTTCATTGATCTCGGCGCGAATGCTCAGCATCGCCGCGATGAAGCGGTCGAGCTCTGCCTTGGACTCGCTCTCGGTCGGCTCGACCATCAACGTACCCGGTACCGGGAAGGACATGGTCGGCGCGTGGAAGCCGTAATCCATCAGCCGCTTGGCGACGTCTTCCTCGCTGATGCCGGTCTGCGCCTTCAGCGGGCGCAGATCAAGAATGCATTCATGCGCCACACGACCATTGCGCCCGGTGTAGAGCACCGGGAACGCGCCGGATAAATGCTGCGCCAGATAATTCGCCGCCAGAATCGCCACCTCGCTGGCGTCCGCCAGTTGCGGGCCCATCATGGCGATGTACATCCAACTGATCGGCAAAATGCTCGCACTGCCCCACGGCGCTGCGCTGACTGCGCCGTTCTGCGCCAGCGGCCCGTCAATCGGCACCACCGGATGATTGGCGACGAACGGCGCCAGATGCGCACGAACGCCGATCGGGCCCATGCCCGGCCCGCCGCCGCCATGGGGAATGCAGAAGGTCTTGTGCAGGTTCATGTGCGACACGTCGGCGCCGATGTCCGCCGGCCTGGCCAGGCCGACCTGGGCATTGAGATTGGCGCCATCCATATACACCTGGCCGCCATGCTGGTGAATCACTGCGCAGATTTCACTGATGCCTTCCTCGTAAACCCCGTGGGTCGACGGATAGGTCGCCATCAGGCACGACAACTTATTCCCGGCCTCCGCGGCTTTCAGCTGCAAATCATCCAGATCAACGTTGCCCGCCTCATCGCATTCGACAATCACCACACGCATCCCGGCCATCTGCGCCGACGCTGGATTGGTGCCGTGGGCCGACGACGGAATCAGGCAGATATCCCGCGCGCCCTCCCCCCGGCTCTCGTGATACTTACGGATCGCCAGGAGCCCGGCGTATTCGCCCTGGGCGCCGGAGTTGGGCTGCATGCAGATCGCATCGAAACCGGTAATCGCACACAGCCAACGCTCAAGTTCTTCGATCATCAGCGTGTAACCGACAGCCTGCTCCCTCGGCACAAACGGGTGCAGATGGGCGAACTGCGGCCAGGTAATCGGGATCATCTCGCTGGTGGCGTTGAGTTTCATCGTGCACGAGCCCAGCGGGATCATCGATTGGTTGAGCGCCAGATCCTTGTTTTCCAGCTGTTTGAGGTAACGCAGCATCTCGGTTTCGCTGTGATGAGCGTTGAACACCGGATGTTGCAGGTACGGCGTACTGCGCTGGAGTTCTTCGGGAATTCCCGAGGCGATGTCCTGCGCATCAAGCGCATCAACGCTCAAGCCGTGATTGGCGCCGAGCAGCACATCGAAAAGTTTCGCCACCGTATGTTCATCACAGGTCTCGTCCAGACTCAGACCGACGCGGCCGCGCCCAAGAATGCGCAGATTGATCTGCGCTGCCTGAGCACTTTCGATGATCGCCGTTTGCGCACCGCCGACCTCCAGAGTCAGCGTGTCGAAGAACTGCCTGTTGAGCCGTTTGATGCCGTTGCGCTCGAGGCCCGCGGCGAGGAGGCAGGTCAGGCGATGCACGCGCTGGGCGATACGCTTCAAGCCCTCGGGACCGTGATACACCGCATAACAACTGGCGATATTGGCCAGCAGCACCTGCGCTGTGCAGATGTTCGAATTGGCCTTCTCGCGGCGGATATGTTGCTCGCGAGTCTGCAGGGCCATGCGCAGCGCGACGTTCCCGCGAGCATCTTTCGACACGCCGATGATCCGCCCCGGAATCGCCCTCTTGTACTCTTCGCGGCTGGCGAAAAACGCCGCGTGCGGTCCGCCGTACCCCATCGGCACACCGAAACGCTGGGACGAACCGAACACCACATCGGCACCCAACTCACCCGGCGGCGTCAGCACCAGCAGGCTGAGCAAATCGGTGGCGACGCAGGCCAGGGCCTGTTGCGCGTGCAGGTGGTTGATCAAGGGTTCGAGATCGCGGATTTCGCCGTGGGTGTCGGGGTATTGCAGCAGCGCGCCGAACACCTCGTGCTGCGCCAGGTTATCCACAGCGTCGACGATCAGCTCGAAGCCGAAACCTTCGGCGCGGGTCTGTACCACGGAGAGGGTTTGCGGATGGCAATTTTCATCCACAAAAAACACATTGCTCTTCGACTTCGCTACGCGCCTGGCCAAAGCCATGGCTTCGGCCGCTGCGGTAGCCTCATCGAGCAGCGAGGCGTTGGCCAGTTCCAGGCCGGTGAGATCGATGGTCAGCTGCTGAAAATTCAGCAGGGCTTCGAGCCGGCCCTGGGCGATCTCTGGTTGGTAGGGGGTGTACGCGGTGTACCAGCCGGGATTTTCCAGCACGTTGCGCAAGATGACGGTCGGCGTGACAGTGCCGTGATAGCCCATGCCGATCAGGCTGGTGAACAGCTGATTCTGCTCGGCATAACCGCGCAGTTTCGCCAGCGCAGTCTGTTCGTCGAGGGCCGGCGGCAGATCCAGTGCGCGATTGAAGCGAATGCCCGGCGGCACGGTCTGCTCGATCAGCTCGGCGCGACTACCCAGGCCGAGGCTGTCGAGCATCGCCTGCTGCTCGGCGGCATCCGGGCCGAGGTGGCGGCGCAGAAAGGCTTCGGGATCGCGTAACTGGCTCAGGGACGGCGACTGGGACATGACGGGCTCTCCTGGCTGGCGCTTGGCGTCAATCGACACGGTCAAACCAGCATAGCAGGCGAATTTTCAAGATCACGCCGCCCCTGTGGGAGCGAGCCTGCTCGCGAAAGGGGTGTTTCAGAAACCTTGGCATTGACTGATATGGCGCTTTCGCGAGCAGGCTCACTCCCACAAAGGGATATTCGTCGCCCATAAAAAAGCCCCGACGAATCGGGGCTTTGGGTCATACCGGCAAGTTACTCGCCGATGGCAGCCTTGTAAGCAGCCGCATCCAGCAGCTTGTCCAGCTCGGCCTTGTCGCTTGGCTTGAGCTTGAAGATCCACGCGCCGTACGGGTCGGAGTTCAGCAGCTCGGGCGAGCCGCTCAGGTCTTCGTTGATCGCGATGACCTCACCGCTGACCGGGGCGTAGATGTCGGAGGCGGCTTTCACCGACTCGACCACGCCGGATTGCTCACCGGCGGCGAACACCTTGCCGACTTCGGTCAGCTCGACGAACACCACGTCGCCCAGCGCTTCCTGCGCGTGATCGCTGATGCCCACGGTGACAGTGCCGTCAGCTTCCAGACGCGCCCATTCATGACTTTCGGCAAAACGCAGTTCGGCAGGGATATCGCTCATCTTCGGTTCCTCGGAAATTGGTCAGCGGTCATGCCCGCCAGAAAAGGTTAGATCAAGGTTTTGCCATGGCGCACGAAGGTCGGTTTGACCACTCGCACCGGGTACCACTTGCCACGGATTTCCACTTCGGCGCGGTCGGCAGTCGCCATCGGTACACGCGCCAGGGCAATCGATTTGCTCAGCGTAGGAGAGAAACTACCACTGGTGATCTCCCCTTCGCCAACATCAGCGATGCGAACCACTTGGTGAGCGCGCAAAACCCCGCGCTCTTCCAGCACCAGACCGACCAGTTTGTGCGCCACACCGGCGGCTTTTTCCGCCTCCAGCGCCGCGCGGCCGATGAACTGCCGCGAGGCCGGCTCCCAGGCGATGCTCCAGGCCATGTTCGAGGCCAGCGGTGAAACGTCCTGATGAATGTCCTGACCGTACAGGTTCATCCCAGCCTCGACCCGCAAGGTGTCACGGGCACCGAGGCCAATCGGCGAAATGCCGGCGCCGACGAGGTCGTTGAAGAAACCCGGCGCCTGATTCGCCGGCAGGCAGATTTCCAGGCCATCCTCGCCGGTGTAACCGGTACGCGCGATGAACCAATCGCCTTCGATGGCGCCTTCGAAAGGTTTGAGTTGCTGGATCAGCGTGGCACGGGACTGGGTGACCAGTTCGGCAATCTTGTGCCGGGCCTGCGGGCCCTGGATGGCGAGCATCGCCAGCTCGGCGCGCTCGTGCAGTTGCACGTCGTAGGCGCCGAGCTGGGCGTTCATCCAGGCCAGATCCTGATCGCGGGTCGAGGCGTTGAACACCAGCCGGTACGCGTCGTCGAGGCGATAGACGATCATGTCGTCGACGATGCCACCGCGCTCATTGAGCATGGTGCTGTACAACGCCCGGCCGGGGCGGTGCAGACGTTCGACGTCGTTGGCCAGCAAATGCTGGAGCCAGGCCTTGGCCTGGGCGCCGGTGACATCGATCACGGTCATATGGGAAACATCGAACACCCCGCAATCGCGGCGCACTTCGTGGTGCTCCTCGACCTGCGAGCCGTAATGCAGTGGCATGTCCCAACCGCCAAAATCGACCATCTTCGCGCCGAGCGCGAGGTGCAGGTCATACAGAGGCGTACGCTGTCCCATGGGTTTCTCCTTCCGGGCGTGGCGAGGGTGCGGACCGCCGCTATACGGCGGAAAGCCTTGATGAATAAGGCTTTCAGCCGATTCCAGCGCACGGGTCTGTCAGACGAACCGCACCGAATGCCGCGCATTGTAGCCGCATGATGTAGGACTGACGACTAAGTGTTTCGATGCGCCGAACGTCGAATCAATCCGATCACTGGCAATAGACCAACCAGCACCAGCGTCAATGCCGGCAATGAGGCGCGCGCCCACTCGCCTTCGCTGGTCATTTCAAAGATGCGCACCGCCAGCGTGTCCCAGCCAAACGGGCGCATCAGCAGGGTCGCGGGCATTTCCTTGAGCACATCGACGAACACCAGCAAAGCGGCGCTCAAGGTGCCGGGCAGCAGCAGCGGCAGATACACTTTGAAAAACAGTCGCGGCCCACTGACACCCAGGCTACGTGCCGCTTCAGGCAAAGATGGCCGTATACGCGCCAGACTGCTTTCCAGCGGCCCATAGGCGACGGCAATGAAGCGCACCAGATAAGCCATCAGCAACGCCGCGAGGCTGCCAAGCAGCAACGGTTTGCCGGCACCACCGAGCCAGGCGGAGAGCGGAATCACCAGTTCACGATCCAAATAACTGAAGGCAAGCATGATCGACACCGCCAGCACCGACCCGGGCAAGGCGTAGCCGAGATTGGCCAGACCGACGCCGGAGTTGATGGCTGGGGTCGGCGCCAGACGCCGGGCAAACGCCAGCAACAGCGCAACGCTGACGGTGATCAGCGCGGCCATCGCGCCCAGATACAGCGTGTGCAGAATCAGCCCGGCGTAGCGCTCATCCAGATCGAAGCGTCCACGCTGCCAGAACCACACGATCAGTTGCAGCACCGGGATGACGAAGGCGCAGGCGAACACCAATGCACACCAGCCCGTCGCCGCGAAGGCCTTGATTCCCCGCAGGTGATACAGCGCCTTGACCCGTGGCCGCTCATTGCTGGCCCGATTCGCCCCGCGTGCCCGGCGCTCGCCGTACAGCACCAGCATCACCACCAGCAGCAACAGACTGGCCAGTTGTGCGGCGCTGGGCAGGCTGAAGAAGCCGTACCAGGTCTTGTAGATGGCCGTGGTGAAGGTGTCGAAATTGAACACCGACACCGCGCCAAAATCGGCGAGGGTTTCCATCAGCGCCAGCGCCACGCCCGCGCCAATCGCCGGACGCGCCATCGGCAGCGCAACCCGCCAGAACGCCTGCCACGGCGACTGGCCGAGCACCCGCGCCGCTTCCATCAAACCTTTGCCCTGAGCCAGGAATGCGGTGCGCGCCAGCAGATAAACGTAGGGATAAAACACCAGCACCAGCACCACGATCACCCCGCCGGTGGAACGCACTCGCGGCAGGCGCAGGCCGCTGCCGAACCATTCGCGCAACAGGGACTGCACGGGGCCGGCGAAATCCAGCAGGCCGACGAAGACGAACGCCAGTACATAGGCAGGGATGGCGAAGGGCAGCATCAGCGCCCAGTCGAGCCAGCGCCGACCGGGGAATTCACAGAGGCTGGTCAGCCAGGCCAGGCTGACACCCAGCAGAGTCACGCCGACACCGACGCCGAGGATCAGCGTCAGGGTATTGCCGAGCAGACGCGGCATCTGGGTTTGCCACAGGTGCGACCAGATCTGCTGATCGATGGTCTGCCACGACAGCAGCAGCACGCTCAGCGGCAACAACACCAGCGCGGCGATGGCGAAGACGATGGGGTACCAGCGGCGTTGGGCGGGGTGGGCCACTTTTGGGTCTCGTGGATGGGTCGTGGAGTGTAGCGACAAAAGCAAAAAGATCGCAGCCTTCGGCAGCTCCTACATTAGAAACGCGTTCCCCTGTAGGAGCTGCCGAAGGCTGCGATCTTTTGATCTTTACAGCGGCAAACTCAGTTCCACCCCGCCCGATCCATCATCCGGATCGCCTCAGCCTGACGTTTGCCCGCCACTTCTACCGGCAAGGTATCAGCAATGAACTTGCCCCACGCCGCCACTTCTTCCGAAGGCGCCACCGCCGGGTTGGCCGGGAATTCCTGGTTCACATCAGCAAAAATCTTCTGCGCCTCAGGCGTGGTCATCCATTCGACCAGCGCTTTGGCCTCTTCCGGGTGCGGTGCATGCTTGGTCAGGCCGATGCCCGACAGGTTCACATGCACACCACGATCAGCCTGGTTCGGCCAGAACAGCTTCACCGGCAATTCAGGCTTCTGCTTGTGCAGGCGACCGTAGTAGTAGGTGTTGACGATGCCAACGTCGCACTGCCCGGCGTTGATCGCTTCCAGCACTGCAACGTCATCGGAGAACACGTCAGTGGACAGGTTGTTGACCCAGCCCTTGAGGATTTTCTCGGTCTTCTCGGCGCCGTGGACTTCGATCATGGTTGCAGTCAGCGACTGGTTGTAGACCTTCTTCGCCGTGCGCAGGCACAGGCGGCCTTCCCAATTCTTGTCGGCCAGCGCTTCATAGGTGGTCAGTTCGCCCGGCTTCACCCGCTCGGTGGAATAGGCGATGGTCCGCGCGCGCAGGCTCAGGCCGGTCCAGGCGTGGGTGGACGAGCGATATTGCGCGGGAATGTTGGTGTCGATGGTTTTCGAGGTGAATGGCTGGAGGATGCCCATCTGCTCGGCCTGCCACAGGTTGCCGGCATCGACGGTGAGCAGCAGGTCGGCGGTGGCGTTTTCACCTTCGGCCTTGATGCGCTGCATCAGCGGCGCTTCCTTGTCGGTGATGAACTTGATCTTCACCCCGGTCTTGGCGGTGTAGGCATCGAATACCGGTTTGATCAGCTCATCGATACGCGACGAGTAAACCACCACCTCATCGGCGGCCTGGGCAGTGGTGCTGCCGATCAGGGTCAAGGCCAGTGCGGTCAGAAGACGCTTGGGTGCCAACATGGGAGTGGTCTCACGGTCGGGAAAGGTGGGCCAAATGATAAGGACTCACATTTACCACCACAATCGAACACTGGGGGAAGGCGTTACCAGATGTTGCACGGCTCAAAACTGCGGTAAGTGGGCGGACGCTTTCGCGAGCAGGCTCGCTCCCACATTGGAATGCATATCAACTGTGGGAGCGAGCCTGCTCGCGAAGGGGCCATCAGCCTCAATGAGGCGGTCAGGGTTTTGCCAGAGCTGGAAGATCCCCGGTCAGCCCCAGCGCCTCGCGCACAAACAACGCCTTCGCCTCGGGCATCTGCTCGACCAGTTTCAACCCGGCATTGCGCAACCAGCGCAGTGGCAGCGGGTCGGCCTGGAACAACCGCTCGAAGCCTTCCATCGCCGCCATCAGCGCCAGATTGTGCGGCATACGCCGACGCTCGTAGCGGCTCAGCACCTTCACGTCTGCCAGTCGCTCACCGCGCTCATGCGCTTGCAGCAACACTTCCGCCAGCACCGCTGCATCGAGGAAACCAAGGTTCACACCCTGCCCCGCCAGCGGGTGAATGGTGTGTGCCGCATCACCGATCAACGCCAGGCCTTCGGCAACATAACGCTTGGCGTGACGCTGACGCAGCGGCACGCACAAACGCGGATCGGCACTGATCACTTCACCGAGACGCCCTTCGAACGCTCGCTCCAGCTCAGCGCAAAACGCAGCCTCTTCCAGCGCCATCAAGCGCTCGGCTTCAGCCGGTGTGGTCGACCAGACGATCGAGCACCAGTCCTGCTGACCATCACGTTCCAGCGGCAGAAACGCCAATGGCCCGTGATCGGTAAAGCGCTGCCAGGCGGTTTTGCGGTGCGGCTGGCTGCAGCGCACGCTGGTGACGATGGCGTGATGCAGATAATCCCACTCGCGAGTCGCCACCCCAGTGAGACGGCGCACCGCTGAATTGGCGCCATCGGCCGCGATCACCAGCGGCGCGCGCAAGGTGCGGCCATCAGCCAGGGTCAGCAGCCAGTCGTCGCCGGAGCGACGCATCTGCTCCAGCCGCGCATTGGCCAGCATGCCCAGGTCGCAGTCATGCAAACGCTCGAGCAGCGCATCCTGGACCACGCGGTTTTCGACGATGTGGCCGAGCACATCGGCATGCACACTGCTCGCCGAGAAATGAATCTGCCCGGTGCCGCTGCCGTCCCAGACGTGCATGTCGGTGTACGGGCTGCTGCGCCGCTGGGCGATGCCGTCCCAGACGCCGAGGCGCTCGAGAATGCGCTGGCTCGCCGCCGACAATGCACTGACGCGCGGTTCGAACGCCGCTTCGGCATCGAACGGCTTCACGCTCAACGGGCTGCCGTCGAGCAGCATCACTTCCAGCCCACTGTCCTGTAGCGCCAGCGCCAGGGCGCTGCCGACCATTCCGGCTCCGACAATCAGCAGATCTGCGCGCATTTCCATGCTTTAGGCCTGTCTCGCTTGCGGCTTGCGCCGCACGTAAAGGGTTTTACCGACCCGCGCCACAAGGCTGCCGGCGCCGTCATGTATGTCGACCTGCAACTGCGGCAGGTATTTCTCGCCGTTGGCGGTCTGCCGGCGGATCTCGTCGAGCAGGGTCTGGTCGATGTTGAACCGGGCGAACACCGGGCCTTTGCCCGGCGCAATGAAATCGATGTCGGCGGCCTTGTCCCAGACGATGTATTTCGGGCCGAGGTTTTCCATGAGCATCAACATGAAGAACGGGTCGACCATCGAATACAGACTGCCGCCAAACTGGGTGCCGACGTAGTTGCGGTTGTACCAGCCCAAACCCATGGACACTTGCACATCGCGAAAGTCGTCACTGATGTGCCGAACGCGCACTCCGGCACCGAGATACGGCGGGTAGCAGGTCATTACCCAGCGCATCAATCGTGCCTTGCCGAATGTGTTGCTCAGCCACTCAAGCATCCGGACGGGTTCCCAGACCCATCGCCTGACGGGCGAACCAGCGTTTGGCTGGCGGCAGCAGGTCGAGGCCGAGCAGGCCAAGATTGCGCCCCAGCGACACCAGCGGCTGGCTGCTGCCGAACAGGCGCGTGACCTGATCGGAGAAGCCCACGGTCAGGTCCTGATCGAGGCGCTGCCGCTCGCGATAAGCCTGCAATGTGGCGAAGTCGCCCAGCGGCTTGTCGCTGGCCAGCAGCGCGGCAGCCAAGGCGTCGGCGTCACGCAGCGACAGGTTGAAGCCCTGGCCGGCGATCGGGTGCAGGCTGTGCGCGGCGTTGCCGAGCACGGCCAGATGCGAGCGCACCTGTTCTTCAGCTTCGATCAGTGACAGCGGATAAAGATGCCGTGCGCCGACCTGCTTCAGGGTGCCGAGGCGGTAACCGAACACGCCTTGCAGCTCGCTGAGAAAATCACGCTCGCTCAACTCGGTCAGACGCTGCGCGTCCATGCCCAGACGGGTCCAGACCAGCGCGCAGCGATTGTCCGGCAGCGGCAGCAGGGCCATTGGGCCTTCGTCGGTAAAGCGCTCGAAGGCCATGCCGTTGTGCGCTTCACTCGGGGTGATGTTGGCGATCAGTGCGCTCTGGTTGTACGGGCGCTTGCGCACGTTGATGCCCAACTGTTCGCGCAACCCGGAGCGGCCGCCATCGGCGAGTACCGCGAGATCGCATTCCAGTGTGGTTTCGTCGTTGAGGGTCAGGCGGTAGCCATCGGCCAACGGTTCCATGCGCGTGACTTCCGCCGGGCAGCGCCACGTGATCACGTCTTTATCGAGGTGTTGCCACAGGCACTGGCCGAGCCAGGCGTTTTCCACCACGTAACCGAGCGCTGGCACACCCTCTTCCATCGCCGACAAGCGCGCGGTGGAGAAGCGGCCACGGTCGGAGACGTGAATCTGTTTGATCGGCTCGGCGCGGCGGGAAATTTCCTGCCACACGCCCAGGCGCTGATAAATCTGCCGCGAGCCGAACGAAAGGGCTGAGGAGCGGGCGTCGTAGCTCGGTTGCCAGCTGTCGCCGGGGGCGAACGGTTCGATCAGGACGATTTTCCAGCCCTGCGCCTTGGCCCCGGCCTGCAACGCCAACGCCAGACTGGCGCCGACCAGACCGCCACCGATGATTGCCAGATTGACTCGACTCATGCTGCGTGTGTCCTTGCTTGTGCCATCAGCGCCTCGATCTCGGCGACGGTTTTCGGCACGCCGCTGGTGAGGATTTCACAACCGGATCGGGTCACGACCACGTCATCCTCGATGCGCACGCCAATGCCGCGCCATTTCTTCGCCACGTTCTGATTGTCCGCCGCGATGTAGATGCCCGGCTCCACGGTCAGCGCCATGCCGATCTCCAGCACGCGCCATTCGCCGCCGACCTTGTACTCGCCGACGTCATGCACATCCATGCCCAGCCAGTGGCCGGCGCGGTGCATGTAGAAAGCTTTGTAAGCTTCGCTCGCAATCAACTCGTCGACCTCGCCTTTTAGCAAACCGAGTTTCACCAGCCCTGTGGTAATCACTCGAACCGTGGCTTCGTGCGCCTGATTCCAGTGCTTGTTGGGGGCGATCTCGGCGAACGCCGCTTCCTGCGAAGCCAGCACCAACTCGTAGATCGCCTTCTGCTCCGGCGAGAACTTGCCATTCACCGGCCACGTGCGGGTTATGTCGCTGGCGTAGCAGTCGATCTCGCAACCGGCGTCGATCAACACCAGATCGCCGTCCTTGAGCAACGCGTCATTCTGCTGGTAATGCAGGATGCAGCTGTTGCGCCCGGCGGCGACGATCGAACCGTAGGCCGGCATCTTCGCCCCGCCCTTGCGGAATTCGTAATCCAGTTCGGCTTCGAGGCTGTATTCATACAGCCCCGGACGACTGGCCTGCATCGCGCGGATATGCGCCTGCGCCGAAATCCTCGCGGCTTCGCGCATCACCTTCACTTCTGCCGCCGATTTATACAGGCGCATGTCATGCAGCAGATGATCCAGGGCAACGAATTCATTCGGCGGCTGCGCGCCGAGGTGCGCCTTGGAGCGGATCACGTTGATCCAGTCCATCAGGTGCCGGTCAAACTCGGGGTTGCTGCCCATCGCCGAATACACCCGGTCGCGGCCTTCGATCAGGCCGGGAAGAATGTCGTCGATGTCAGTAATCGGAAAGGCGTCGTCGGCGCCGTACTCGCGGATCGCGCCTTCCTGCCCGGCGCGCAGGCCATCCCACAATTCGCGCTCGGCGTTGCGTTCTCGGCAGAACAGGATGTACTCACCGTGCTCGCGACCGGGCATCAGAACGATGACGGCTTGTGGCTCGGGAAAACCGCTGAGGTACTGGAAGTCGCTGTCCTGACGGTAGACGTGCTCGACGTCGCGGTTGCGGATGGCCACCGCGGCGGCGGGCAGGATCGCGATGCTGTTGGGTTCCATCTGCGCCATCAGGGCCTTGCGGCGACGGCTGTATTCCGCTTTGGGGATGTGGGTCATGGGCAGATGGCTTTCCCTGGCACGCGATTAATGCAGCGACGGCTTGGCGGCTGGCGACACATCGGCTTTTTTGGTTTCCGAGAACAGCAGCAACGGCGCGACGCGCAGGTATTCCATGACTTCCATGTAGTCGGATTCGCCGTCTTCGGATTCTTCCAGCGCGTCCTGCACCTGAGCGATGGCGGCCAGATCCCGCAGCACTTCGTTGGCTTCGTCACTCAGTGCATAAGCACGGCGGGTCAGACCGAAACCGCTGAGGAAGCCCTGGCACCACTCGCCCAGTGCGGCGGCGCGCTCGGCCAGCGGTGCATCGTCGGTCGGCAGCAGCAGCACGACGGTGATGTCGGCGCCGGTCAGCTCGCCTTTGACCATCTCTTGCAGGCCGATCAGGGCATTGCGGACGTTGTCCTGGATATCGCCTTCGAGCAGTTCGGCGGCGTCGATCAGCCAGCCTTCGTGATCGAAGCCGGCCCCGGCGCAACTGCGCCCGAGCAGCACGCCGTGCAGTTCGGCAGGCGAGACGTTGTGGCCGCTGGCAGTCAGCAGGGTGGCAAAGGCTTGGTACGGGGAATTCGCAATGGTCATGGGCAGCTAGGCGCCAGACGGCGCTATGTCTAGAATGAAGGCCTTGTATCCTACATCGACAGCCCCGCCAAGACCATTAAAGGCTGTCCGCCAGTTACCACCCATCAGACGAACACGTGGACCCAATGGAAGACACCGACCTGCAAGCGCTGATGGCCAGACTCGAACTGCTGATTGGCCGAGTCGAGCAACTTAAGAGTCAAAACGCACTCTTACTAGCTCAGGAAAAAACCTGGCGCGAGGAACGCGCTCACCTCATTGAAAAAAACGAAATCGCCCGGCGTAAGGTCGAATCGATGATTTCGCGCCTCAAGGCCCTGGAGCAAGACTCATGAGTTCAAGCAATAGCGTTACCGTGCAGATCCTCGACAAAGAGTATTCGATCATCTGCCCGCCGGAAGAACGCAGCAATCTGGTCAGTGCCGCCCGCTACCTGGACGGCAAGATGCGCGAGATCCGCAGCAGCGGCAAAGTCATCGGCGCCGACCGCATTGCCGTGATGGCCGCGCTGAACATCACCCACGACCTGTTGCACAAAGAAGAGCGCCCGGACATCCAGGCCAGCGGTTCGACCCGCGAACAGGTACGCGACTTGCTCGATCGTGTCGATTTGGTCCTGGCCGACGATCAGAACACCGCCAAGGGCTGATTCGACTGACAGCTTGAGGTATACTCGCGGCACTCCCTGGGGTGCTTGCCAGTTGACGATGTCCCGGAGCCGATTCGCACTACCCTGGAAGTTGCACGTTGGGCTGGTGTGCATGTCCGCTAGACGGAAAGCCTTAAAGTCTACTGCTTCTTCCACCTTGAACTTTCGGGTTCAAGGGCTGAGTTGACAGCGGTTCATCCGGGGAGCCTGATTCGAATCCGATGTCGGTGTATGCCGACATCGGATTTTTTATGCGTACGTTTTTGCATCCACCTGCCGAAGCCGAACCATGACCGAACCCGCGCTGCTGCCCCGCCCGCAACTCCGCCGCCTGCTGCGCAAGGCGCGCCGCGCACTGACGCCGGGCGAACAACGCCGGGCTGCCAAAGGCCTGTTCCGGCAATTGGCGCAAGACCCGCACTTTCGCCGGGCGAAACATATCTCCCTGTATTTGCCCACCGACGGTGAAATCGATCCGCGCCTGCTCCTGCGCGAAGCCCAGCGTCGTGGCAAGGCGACTTATCTGCCGGTACTCAGCGCGTGGCCACGAACGAAAATGGTCTTCCAGCGCATCCGCCCCGGCGAAAAGCTCACGCCCAATCGTTTCCGCATCCTCGAGCCCCGGGCCAATCTGGCTCGGCAACGCAAGGTCTGGACGCTGGATCTGGTGCTGTTGCCGCTGGTGGGGTTTGACGATGTCGGCGGACGCTTGGGCATGGGCGGCGGGTTTTATGATCGCAGCCTCGCCTATCTGGCCCGGCGCAAGAACTGGCGCAAGCCGACGCTGCTGGGCCTGGCCCATGAGTGTCAGAAGGTCGAACGTCTGGCGCAGGCGAGTTGGGATGTGCCGTTACAAGGCACGGTTACCGACAAGGCGTGGTATTTCGCAGAGTAGACGCCGCATGGAACAGCGGCGTCGAAGAGACAGGTTTAGCGTTTGAAAGCGGTCGACTGTTGCACCTGTTGCGCCACTTCAATCGGCGCGTCGGTCTTGTTCGCCCACAGGCTCTGCGCGTAACCGGTGGTTACCACGCCCAGGCCAAACAAAATTACCAAAGTCCATAGCAAATCCGGTTTGCGTTTCATCGATTGCCCCCCTCAAGGCACATCATCACGATGACAGCAGCGGTTTCCGTTCGTAGGCCGTGCAGCAGCGTCAAGCTTTAAAGGCCGGCATTTTGCGGCAACGTGAACCTGTGCGCAAACGCTGACGTCAACCGACTGTCGGTTTGTCATAAAATTGCCCGACAACCTGCCCAATGACCGCTTCAGGAGCACACCACATGGCCTACTGGCTGATGAAATCAGAGCCCGACGAACTCTCGATCAAGGGTCTGGAAAAGCTCGGCAAGGCGCGCTGGGACGGGGTTCGCAACTATCAGGCACGCAACTTCCTGCGGGCGATGGCGGTCGGTGACGAGTTCTTTTTCTACCATTCCAGCTGCCCCGAGCCGGGGATTGCCGGGATTGGCAAAATTATCGAAGCAGCGTATCCCGATCCGACGGCGCTGGAGCCGGACAGCCATTACTTCGATCCGAAAGCTACGCCGGAGAAAAACGCGTGGAGCGCGATCGATGTCGAGCATGTCGAGACGTTCAAACGGGTGTTGAAGCTGGATTATCTGAAGCAGCACACGGCGCTGGCAGAGATGCCATTGGTGCAGAAGGGCTCGCGGTTGTCGGTGATGCCGGTTACACCAGAACAGTGGGCGGCGGTGCTTGCCCTTAAACCCTGATTAATTTGGCGCCTGCCAAAATGCAATCGCTGGCAAGCCAGCTCCCACAGGGATTTCAGTGGACACATATTTTGTGACCACCCGAAAAACCTGTGGGAGCTGGCTTGCCAGCGATGGGGCTTGCCCGGACAGCGAATGACTTACTGAATGATCAGGTTGTTGAACAACAGATCCTCAACAACAGGCTTGCCGGTCTCGTCATTCATCACTTGCTGGGTCTGCTTCAACGCTTCCTGACGCAGCTTTTCCTTGCCCTCGATGCTGCCCATCGCCTCGGTGGTCTGCTGAGTGAACAGCGCCACCAGCTGATTGCGGATCAGCGGCTCGTTGGCCTTGACCAGTTTGGTCGCCTCTTCGCCGGTTACGCGCAGGGCCACATCGGCCTTGTAGACCTTGAGCTTGGCGGTGCCGTCGAGGCCATAGTTGCCGACAAACGGCGGGCTCAGGGTGATGTAATTGACCTTCGGCGCCTCGCCTTCTTTGGCTTCTTCGGCCAGTGCTGCCACAGGCAGAGACAGGGCCAGCAACAACATGATCCACGCTTTCACAATTCGCTCCTTATCCGGTTTGCGGCCTAGCATAACGACCCGCCGCGCAAGCACAAGCTTATGGCTGACTATCAGGGCCGGGCATGCTCGTTGACCCGTTGATTCACACACCTACACTTATCGGCCATCACTCCCAAAGGAATAGCCCTGATGAAAGCCGTGCTGTGCAAAGCCTTCGGCCCTGCCGAATCGCTGGTGCTGGAAGACGTCGCCAGCCCCGCCCTGAAGAAGAATGAAATCCTGCTGGACGTGCACGCCGCCGGGGTCAACTTCCCGGACACGCTGATCATCGAGGGCAAGTACCAGTTCAAACCGCCCTTCCCGTTCTCGCCGGGCGGTGAAGCGGCGGGCGTGGTGCGCGAAGTCGGGGAAAAGGTCAGCCATCTGAAAGTCGGCGACCGGGTCATGGCCCTGACTGGCTGGGGCAGTTTTGCCGAGCAGGTTGCGGTGCCGGGCTACAACGTCCTGCCGATTCCGCCGTCGATGGATTTCAACATCGCCGCTGCATTCAGCATGACCTACGGCACGTCGATGCACGCGCTCAAGCAACGCGCCCAACTGCAGCCGGGCGAAACCCTGCTGGTGCTCGGCGCATCGGGCGGCGTCGGCCTCGCCGCCGTGGAGATTGGCAAAGCCATGGGCGCCCGGGTGATCGCCGCCGCCAGCAGCGCCGAAAAACTCGCGGTGGCCAAGGCTGCCGGCGCCGATGAACTGATCAACTACAGCGAAGCCAGCCTCAAGGACGAGATCAAACGCCTCACCGACGGCCAGGGCGCCGACGTGATCTACGACCCGGTCGGCGGCGACCTGTTCGACCAGGCCATCCGCGCCATCGCCTGGAACGGCCGCCTGCTCGTAGTCGGCTTCGCCAGCGGACGCATCCCGGAACTGCCGGTCAACCTCGCACTGCTCAAAGGCGCGGCGGTGCTCGGCGTGTTCTGGGGCTCCTTTGCCCAGCGCCAGCCCCAGGACAACGCAGCCAACTTTCAGCAGCTGTTCGCCTGGTTTGCCGAGGGCAAGCTCAAGCCACTGGTATCCCAGGTGTATCCGCTGAGCAATGCCGCGCAGGCGATCGATGATCTCGGCCAGCGCAAGGCTGTGGGCAAGGTTGTCGTTCAGGTTCGTTGAAACACGGAGCGATCCGGAGGAGCAATCCGGATCGCTTTACCTTTGAGGTCTGCCTCTTCCCTGCGTTAAACCGCAGAAACCCACCCGAGCCACCATCCCCTCAGCGCCGCCTTCTTATCTCAGAGCGACATGTTCATAAAGGAACGCTCATCTGCCCAAATTTCCGCTGTTTTGCCGACGTGAAGCGATGCTATTTTCGGTAACGAAACTGTAACATTCGCATCCGCAGTCAAAACAAGAAAACTGGAGCTCTTGAATGTTTGCTTTCTTTCGTCCTGCCGCACATCAGGCTCCATTGCCTGAAGAAAAAATAGACAGCACCTACCGCCGCCTGCGCTGGCAGATCTTCGCCGGTATCTTTATCGGCTACGCCGGTTACTACCTGCTGCGCAAGAACTTCTCCCTGGCCATGCCGTACCTGATCGATGAAGGCTACAGCCGTGGCGACCTCGGTCTGGCGATGTCGGCGATCGCCATCGCTTACGGTCTGTCGAAGTTCCTCATGGGCCTGGTGTCCGACCGTTCCAACCCGCGCTTCTTCCTGCCGTTCGGTCTGCTGGTCTCGGCCGGGGTGATGTTCATTTTCGGTTTCGCGCCGTGGGCAACGTCCAGCGTGACGATGATGTTCATTCTCCTGTTCATCAACGGCTGGGCGCAGGGCATGGGCTGGCCGCCGAGCGGGCGGACCATGGTGCACTGGTGGTCGCAGAAGGAACGCGGCGGCGTGGTCTCGGTGTGGAACGTGGCGCATAACGTCGGCGGCGGTCTGATCGGCCCGCTGTTCCTGATCGGCATGGGCCTGTTCAACGACTGGCACGCGGCTTTTTACGTCCCGGCAGCAGTCGCACTGGGCGTAGCGGTGTTCGCCTTCATCACCATGCGTGACACCCCGCAATCAGTCGGCCTGCCGCCGATCGAGCAGTACAAGAACGATTACCCGGAAGGCTACGACGCCAGCCACGAAGACGAATTCAGCGCCAAGGAAATCTTCGTCAAATACGTGCTGCGCAACAAAATGCTCTGGTACATCGCTCTGGCCAATGTCTTCGTCTACTTGCTGCGCTACGGCGTGCTGGACTGGGCGCCGACGTACCTGAAGGAAGCCAAGGGCTTCACTGTGGATAAGACCTCGTGGGCCTATTTCTTCTACGAGTGGGCAGGCATCCCGGGCACGCTGCTGTGCGGCTGGATGTCGGACAAGATCTTCCGTGGCAACCGTGGCCTGACCGGCATGGTGTTCATGGCCCTGGTGACTGTGGCGACTCTGGTGTACTGGCTGAATCCGGCCGGCAACCCGATGGTCGATATGATCGCCCTGTTGTCGATCGGCTTCCTGATCTACGGCCCGGTGATGCTGATCGGTCTGCAAGCGCTGGAACTGGCACCGAAGAAAGCCGCAGGTACCGCAGCGGGCTTCACCGGTCTGTTCGGTTATCTGGGGGGGTCGGTCGCGGCCAGTGCGGCGATGGGCTACACCGTTGACCACTTCGGCTGGGATGGCGGTTTCGTGCTGCTGGTCGGCGCTTGCCTGCTGGCGATGGCCTTCCTTGCGCCAACGCTGTGGCACAAGCAAGTCGCCAGTCAGAGCCGTGAAGCGGTCGCCTGATCGCTGTGTGATTTACAGCGCTTGAGCCGCGCCTCCAGATTTCGATCCGGCATGGCGTGGCTGCGCAGGGCATGCGCGGTCTGCTCGACATAATCGCGAGTGGTGCCGTAGCGCCCGCTGGCGCTGGCGAATACCTGGCTGAGCACATGATCCGGTAAGTTGCCGGCATAGCTCGGCAGGTGACGCTCCAGCACGAATCCCAAGGCCTGCACCTGAGTGCCATCTTCGAGCCGGCAATTGAGCCAGTGCGGGCGATACGACGGAAACGGCATCTCACGTTTCCACAGGGCATACAGCGCGGTATCGAGATTGTCTTCCGGCAAGCGGTAGGCAAAGCCACTGCACGAACCGCCGCGATCCAGACCGAACACCAGGCCGGGCATTTCCGGCGTACCCCGATGCTCGTGGGACCACAGGTACAAGCCGCGATGGTAGCCATGCACGCGACCGCGCATGCGCTCGACTGCCGTGCATTCCGGGCGCCAGATCAGCGAACCATACGCGAACAGCCACACCGGCCCGCCCTTGTGGCGCGCCATGGTCGATTGCATGGAAGCGAGAAGTTGTTCGTGCGTCAGCTGCGGCCCAAGATCGAGCCGCGGAGGGTAAGCCAGGTTCAGAATTGCGTTTTCAATGGCGCTCATGGCGAATAGCGTTCAGCTCCCCGCGGGTGAAGAATTACTTAATAGAACGCACCGCTGTAACAATAAGGCACATATGTTTTAGGCAAATCAAGTGCCACTGCTTAATTGCCTGATTGATATATAACCTAGCGGTATTTGCCTAATTAGATAAATACCGATCGGCTATATGCCAAGTTATAAGAATCAGGAGCGCGGCGCGTAGGCGAACACATCGGCGCGCATCTGATGCGCATCCATGCCCGCCTCGACCAGCGCGTCCAAGGTGCCGTAAACCATCGCTGGCGAACCGCTGGCATAGACGTGCAGCGCCTTCAGATCAGGGAAATCTTCGCAAACCGCCTCGTGCAGCATCCCGCAGCGCCCTTCCCAGCCGCACTGGTCGCTGACCACTTTGTGCAGGAACAGATTGGGCAGCTTCAGCCATTCGTCCCAGTGCTCGATCTGATAAAAATCTTCCGGGCGGCGTACGCCCCAATACAGATGCACTGGATGCTTGAAGCCTTCGGCGCGGCAATGTTCGATCAGACTGTGAATCTGGCCCATGCCGGTGCCGGCGGCGATCAACACCAGCGGACCGTCGGGCAGCTCCGCAAGATGGGTGTCGCCAAAGGGCAGCTCGACACGCACCATCGGGTTGCGTTGCAGCTGCTCGATCAGGCTCAACGCACTGGTTTCGCGCGCCAGCACATGGATTTCCAGATCACGTCCGCTGTGGGGTGCCGAAGCCATGGAGAACGCCGACTTCTCACCGCTCTCGCGCTCGATCATCAAATATTGCCCAGCGTGATAGCGCGGCGGCTTGCCTGCTGGCGCCCGCAGGCGCACGCGCCAAGTGTCGCCGCCGACCTCGCGGCACTCGATGACCTGACACGACAGGCTGCGCACCGGCAGCTCACCCAGCGCGAGCACGCCATCCCACAGCAGCACGCAGTCTTCCAGCGGTACGGCGATGCAGGTGTAGAACTCGCCATGATCGTGGACTTTGCCGGCCTGCTCGACGCGGCCCTCCACCAGCAGCGCTGCACACACGTGGCAATTGCCGTTGCGGCAGCTTTGCGGGCAGTCATAGCCCAGGCGCCGCGCGCCGTCGAGAATCCGCTCACCGGGTTGGATCTCGAGCACGGCTCCGGAAGGCTGCAGGGTTACACGCATCAATCTATTCCTAACTGATTCCAGATGGCATCGATCCGTTGGGTGACGGCGTCGTCCTTGACGATTACGCGGCCCCACTCGCGAGTGGTTTCGCCCGGCCACTTGTGGGTGGCATCCAGGCCCATTTTCGAGCCCAGGCCGGAAATCGGCGAGGCGAAGTCGAGGTAGTCGATCGGCGTGTTGTCGATCATCACCGTGTCGCGCTTGGGGTCCATGCGCGTGGTGATGGCCCAGATCACGTCGTTCCAGTCGCGGGCGTTGATATCGTCGTCAGTGACGATAACGAACTTGGTGTACATGAACTGTCGCAAAAACGACCAGACGCCGAGCATCACGCGCTTGGCATGCCCCGGATACGACTTCTTCATCGTCACCACGGCCATGCGGTACGAGCAGCCTTCCGGCGGCAGGTAGAAGTCAGTGATCTCCGGGAACTGCTTCTGCAGGATCGGCACGAACACTTCGTTCAGCGCCACGCCGAGAATCGCCGGCTCATCCGGCGGACGGCCGGTGTAAGTGCTGTGATAGATAGGTTTGACCCTGTGGGTGATGCGCTCGACGGTGAACACCGGGAAGCTGTCGACTTCGTTGTAGTAACCGGTGTGGTCGCCATACGGGCCTTCGTCGGCCATTTCGCCCGGATGAATCACGCCTTCAAGAATGATTTCGGCGGTGGCTGGCACTTGCAGATCGTTGCCACGGCACTTGACCAGTTCGGTGCGGTTACCGCGCAAGAGCCCTGCAAAAGCATATTCCGAGAGGCTGTCCGGCACCGGCGTCACGGCACCGAGAATCGTCGCCGGATCGGCGCCAAGGGCCACGGACACCGGGAACGGCTGGCCCGGGTGCTTCTCGCACCACTCGCGGAAGTCGAGAGCGCCGCCACGATGGCTGAGCCAGCGCATGATCACCTTGTTGCGGCCGATCACTTGCTGGCGGTAGATACCGAGGTTCTGGCGTTCCTTGTTCGGCCCTTTGGTGACCGTCAGGCCCCAAGTGATCAGCGGACCGACGTCGCCGGGCCAGCAGGTCTGCACCGGCAACATCGCCAGATCGACGTCATCGCCTTCGATGACCACTTCCTGGCACACCGCGTCTTTGACCACTTTCGGCGCCATCGAAATGATCTTGCGGAAGATCGGCAGTTTCGACCAGGCGTCCTTCAAGCCCTTCGGCGGCTCCGGCTCTTTGAGGAAGGCCAGCAGCTTGCCGATTTCGCGCAGCTCGCTGACCGACTCGGCGCCCATGCCCATGGCCACGCGCTCGGGCGTGCCGAACAGGTTGCCGAGCACCGGAATGTCGTAACCGGTGGGTTTTTCGAACAGCAGCGCCGGGCCTTTGGCCCGCAACGTGCGATCGCACACCTCAGTCATCTCCAGCACCGGCGAGACGGGAATCTGGATGCGTTTCAACTCTCCGCGCTGCTCAAGCTGCTGCACGAAATCCCGAAGATCCTTGAATTTCATTGACGATGGCACCCTCAAAATAGGCGTACATCCTACCTGCTCTGACGGGCAAACAGCAGCCCGTCAGAGTCCGACAGTACTCAATGCCGGTTTGTGCCCAGCAATACCGGAGCAAAAAGCGGGCTCAGTCTGGCGCTGCCAATGTCCGAGAGATGGTCCTCATCCTTGTACTGCGAGTGGCCGTTGACCTCGATGCTGCAGACCCCGTCAGCACACATCATCGGCGTCGGATCGATAACGTGAACACCCGGATCGGCTTCGCTCATGGACGTGAACAAGCTGCCGAGAAAATGCTGACGCGCCAGGTGTTCCTCAAGCGGACGACCCAGCCCCTCGGCGGAACGGCCGACTCTTGCCAGACTGGTCAGGCGGTTAATGGTGCCCTTGCGTTGCAGCGGCACCTCCTTGAACAGCCAGACCTGCACGCCGGCTGCGCGCAAGGCCGCCACCCGCGCGCGCAACGCGGCGGCCATGCGTTGCTCAGCCTGGGCGGTATCGTCATGGGCGTTGAGCAAAACCTTCTTGTCGCCATCCTCGCGACCATAGACGTATAGACTCCAATTGGACGCCAATACCACGTCCTTGATGCCAAGGCTGAGCACTTTGTCCATGGTCTGCTGATTGAAGTCCTTGCACCGCTGGCGCGGCTCGTCGCTGAGAATCGGCGGACAGGCGCTCATACTGAACAGCCACACCGAACGACCGTCGCGGCGGGCATTGGTCTCGATGGCCGGCATCAACGCAGCAGCATGGCTGTCACCCCAGAACGCCTGGGTCGGCGGCGTGTCCTGTTCGCCGCCGACCAGACAGGCCTTGTCGATCGATTTGTCTTGCGTCACCACCATGCATTTCATTTGCCCGGCGCGCCACTCGCGGGCCTGGGCATATTCCAGAGCCTTGCCGCTCAGGCGCCCGGGGATACCGTCGGCCGAGCGAATCGCCGAACCGACCGCGACCAGTACAGCAATCGCCACCACTGCCCCCGCCAGTATCGATTTACGTTCACCCAGCAAACGCTTTTCCCGAAATGGCAATTCGACGTAGCGCAGGCTCAGCCACGCCAGCGCTAGCGCCAGCGCAATCCAGGCGAGCGCCTCCAGCGGCTGGATACCGTCGATGGAAATGGCGTTGGCGTACACGTAAATCGGCCAGTGCCACAGGTACAGCGAATAGGACAGCAGGCCGATCCAGACCAGCGGCCGCAGACTCAACAGTCGCGCGGCCCAGCTCGGGCCCTGAGCGCCTGACCAGATCAGTGCAGTGGTGCCCAATACCGGCAGCAACGCCGCCCATCCAGGAAACACTGTTGAGCGGTCAAACGTGAATACGGCGACCAGCACCGCCGCCAGACCGGCAATGCCGACCATCTGGTACAGCCACGGTCGTACGGCCTGTCTCGGCGCAGGCATTACCGCGAGCATCGCCCCGCACAACAATTCCCAGGCACGAGTCGGCAAGGCAAAAAAAGTGAATTCCGGCTTGTGCTCAATCCAGGCGATGTTCAGGCCAAAGGAAATCAGCAGCAATCCCAGCAACATCCAGCGCCAGTGTCTGAAATAGCGAACCAGCACCGCCATCAGTAACGGGAAGAAAATGTAGTACTGCTCTTCAACCGCCAGCGACCAGGTGTGCAATAACGGCTTCAGATCGGAGGCCGGCTGAAAGTAGCCGTCCTCGCGCATGAAAAGAATATTGGAGATGAACAGCGACTGATAACGCACCGTTCGGCCAAGTTCGGAGAAATCCTTCGCCGTCAGCAGCAGCCAACCCAGCGCCAGCGTCACCAGCATGACCACCGTCAAGGCAGGAATGATGCGGCGGGCACGGCGCGCCCAGAAATCGACAAAGCTGAACCGCTTGGCGCTGATTTCACGAAACAGGATCGAGGTGATCAGGAATCCGGAGATGACGAAAAAAACATCCACGCCGACAAAGCCGCCGCTGAATGTATTGAATCCGAAATGAAACAGCACGACGGGAAGTACCGCCAGTGCCCGTAAGCCGTCAATATCACGGCGATTGCCAAACGTGTGCATGAAAAACCTTACCTGTTCTGGGTACAGAATCCCTTGAAGGCGCGACGTTAGCAGCCGCGCAAATTTCAATCCAGATACAAATAAATCGCGGACAAAAAAAAGCGCCCCTCGCGGAGCGCTCCTTTTATCAGCTGCGTACTATTTGCGTTTCATCGACAAGAAGAACTCGTCGTTGGTCTTGGTCGTCTTCAGCTTGTCGACCAGGAACTCGATGGCGGCCACTTCGTCCATCGGGTGCAGCAGCTTGCGCAGAATCCACATGCGCTGCAGTTCGTCGTCGGCGGTCAGCAACTCTTCGCGGCGGGTGCCGGAGCGGTTGATGTTGATGGCCGGGAACACACGCTTCTCGGCGATCTTGCGATCCAGAGGCAGTTCCATGTTGCCGGTACCCTTGAACTCTTCGTAGATCACCTCGTCCATCTTCGAACCGGTTTCAACCAGCGCGGTGGCGATAATGGTCAGCGAGCCGCCTTCTTCGATGTTACGCGCGGCACCGAAGAAACGCTTCGGCTTCTCGAGGGCGTGGGCATCGACACCACCGGTCAGGACCTTGCCGGAGCTCGGGATCACGGTGTTGTAGGCACGGGCCAGACGGGTGATGGAGTCGAGCAGGATCACCACGTCTTTCTTGTGTTCGACCAGGCGCTTGGCCTTCTCGATCACCATTTCAGCAACCTGCACGTGACGGGTCGGCGGCTCGTCAAAGGTCGAGGCAACCACTTCGCCGCGCACGGTGCGCTGCATTTCGGTCACTTCTTCCGGACGCTCGTCGATCAACAGCACGATCAGGTGAACTTCAGGATTGTTACGGGCGATGTTCGCTGCGATGTTCTGCAGCATGATCGTTTTACCGGCTTTCGGCGGTGCGACGATCAGGCCACGCTGGCCTTTGCCGATCGGTGCGCACAGGTCGATCACGCGACCGGTCAAGTCTTCGGTGGAACCGTTGCCGGCTTCCATCTTCATGCGCACGGTCGGGAACAGCGGCGTCAGGTTCTCGAAGAGAATCTTGTTCTTCGCGTTCTCCGGACGATCGAAGTTGATCGTGTCGACCTTGAGCAGGGCGAAATACCGCTCGCCTTCCTTCGGAGGGCGGATCTTGCCAACGATGGTGTCACCGGTGCGCAAGTTGAAGCGGCGGATCTGGCTCGGCGAGACGTAGATGTCGTCAGGGCCGGCGAGGTAGGAAGCGTCTGCGGAGCGCAGGAAGCCGAAGCCGTCCTGGAGAATCTCCAGCACGCCATCACCGGAGATTTCCTCGCCGCTTTTCGCGTGCTTTTTCAGCAGGGAGAAAATCACGTCCTGCTTGCGCGAACGGGCCATATTTTCTATGCCCATCTGTTCGGCCAATTCGAGCAGTTCGGTAATCGGCTTTTGCTTGAGTTCAGTCAGATTCATATAGGAATGACGTAATCATTTATGGAGGGGGGAAATTAAGCTTTTGGCTTAATGAGGCCGCGCCGCGGAGAAGGCGACAGGATCGCGAACTAATTCGAAAAGGAGTGCGTCGGCGACGGCTAGCAGGGGGCATTGGAGAAACCAGTGCGGGGCCGAATGTACCACCTGAGTTTCGGAGCGTCTAGCCCTGAATACGCAAAAAGCCCCGCGATTTGCGGGGCTTTTTTTCAGCGTTTTACTGCGACGCTCAGATGTTGGCGTCGAGGAAAGCCGCCAGCTGCGACTTCGACAGTGCGCCGACCTTGGTCGCTTCAACGTTGCCGTTCTTGAACAGCATCAGCGTCGGGATACCACGCACGCCATGCTTGGCCGGGGTTTCCTGGTTTTCGTCGATGTTCAGTTTGGCGACGGTCAGCTTGCCTTTGTAAGTCTCGGCAATCTCGTCCAGAACCGGTGCGATCATTTTGCAAGGGCCGCACCATTCAGCCCAGTAGTCGACCAGGACAGCGCCTTCGGCCTTGAGTACGTCGGCTTCGAAGCTAGCGTCGCTAACGTGTTTGATCAGATCGCTGCTCATGGAATTCTCCAGGTTGTAAGCAAAAAAACGTGGCCCATCATAGCCGCCCTTCCCTTGTTCAGGAAGCCGCAGATGATTGAGTGTTGCTATGGCCCTTGATGAGTTTGGGTATAGCTCAACTCACGCCGTGGCGGGAGCGATGAAGACGATTCCGGTGCGCAGGGCGGCGTTGCGCACATGTTCCTGCATGGCTTTTTGCGCTGCTCCCGACGCACGGCGGGCCAGGGCACGGAGGATCTTGCGGTGTTCCTGCCAGGTTTCCATGGCGCGCTCGGCGCGGATGAACGGCAGTTTCTGGCTCTCGAGAAAGATCTCGGCGCTGGCGGTGAGGATGCTCAGCATCGCCTGATTGCCGCTGGCGAGGAGGATGCGCCGGTGAAATTCGAAGTCGAGTTTCGCCGCCGCTTCGAAGTCGCCGCCGCGCAAGTGCTCGCGCATCGCCGCGACGTTGTCTTCCAGTGCATCCAGATCAAACGTGCTCAACGTCACCGCCGCCAACCCTGCTGCAAACCCTTCGAGCGCATAGCGCAACTGGAAGATGTCCAGCGGCGATGCCTGCGCCGCAAACGACCAGCCTGGCGCGTTATCGCCGCGCGACAATTCGACCCGCGACTGCACGAACACGCCTTTGCCCGGCTGAATGCTGACCACGCCCAGTGCACTGAGCGACGACAACGCTTCACGCAACGATGCCCGGCTGACGCCCAGTTGCAGCGCCAGATCCCTTTGCGAAGGCAACGCGTCGCCGGCACCGAAGCCCTGTTCGGTGATCAGTTTGCGGATCGCTTGCAGCGCCACTTCGGGTACGGCGCGGGAGATCGAATTCATGATGTGCGGACGCGTCAGGGCCAAGGTGCGGCTAGTTGTAAAGCTATTCGGCGAGTCCGGCAAGTCGTGCCCCAGCGGGGTTCGGCGCGTGCAGCCGATGCGCCATCGCAGTGCGAAAACCGAGTTGACTGTTCAGACCAGTAAGACCGAACGAAGCCGCTGCTACTGCGGCCTGCCGGGGCGAAATCCGCCTGTTGGCACGGCCCATGCTCTGTCCGATCGCAGCAACCACTTCCCGCCGATCCGGAGATTGTCCATGACCCAGCGTTACAGCGCCCTCCTCGCTTCCCTGTTTGCCGGCCTGCTGCTGTGCCAGGCCCCCGCTCACGCCGACGGTCTGGACGACGTGGTCAAACGCGGCACGCTCAAAGTCGCCGTGCCCCAGGACTTCCCGCCGTTCGGCTCGGTCGGCCCGGACATGAAGCCGCGCGGCCTGGATATCGACACGGCGAAACTGCTCGCTGACCAACTCAAGGTCAAACTCGAACTGACCCCGGTCAACAGCACCAACCGCATCCCGTTCCTCACCACGGGCAAAGTCGATCTGGTGATTTCCAGCCTCGGCAAAAACGCCGAGCGCGAGAAGGTCATCGACTTCTCCCGCGCCTATGCGCCGTTCTACCTCGCCGTGTTCGGCCCGCCAGACGCTGCGATCACCAGCCTCGACGACCTCAAGGGCAAGACCATCAGCGTCACCCGTGGCGCCATTGAAGACATCGAGCTGAGCAAAGTCGCCCCCGAAGGCGTGACCATCAAACGTTTCGAAGACAACAACTCGACCATCGCTGCTTATCTGGCAGGGCAAGTCGATCTGATCGCCAGCGGCAACGTGGTGATGGTGGCCATCAGCGAGAAGAACCCCAAGCGCGTACCGGCGCTGAAAGTGAAGCTCAAGGATTCCCCGGTCTACGTCGGTGTGAACAAGAACGAAGCGGCGCTGCTGACCAAGGTCAACGACATCCTCAACACCGCCAAAGCTGACGGCGCACTGGAAAAGAACTCGCAGACTTGGCTGAAAGAGCCGCTGCCGGCCGATCTCTGATCGACTGCGCGGGAGACCTTCATGGCTTATCAGTTCGATTTCATGCCGGTGGTGGAAAACACCGACCTGTTGCTGCGCGGGGCGCTGTTCACCCTTGAGCTGACCGCCATCGGCGCGTTGCTCGGGGTCGGCGTCGGGATTGTCGGGGCGCTGGTGCGGGCGTGGAACATCCGCCCGTTCTCGGCGATCTTCGGCGTCTACGTCGAGTTGATCCGCAACACGCCGTTTCTGGTGCAACTGTTCTTCATCTTCTTCGGCCTGCCGTCGCTCGGCGTGCAGATTTCCGAGTGGCAGGCGGCGGTGCTGGCGATGGTGATCAACCTTGGCGCCTATTCGACCGAAATCATCCGCGCCGGCATCCAGGCGATTCCGCGGGGGCAACTGGAAGCGGCTGCGGCACTGGCGATGACCCGCTTCGAAGCGTTCCGCCATGTCGTCCTGCTGCCGGCGCTGGGCAAGGTCTGGCCGGCGCTGAGCAGCCAGATCATCATCGTCATGCTCGGTTCGGCGGTGTGTTCGCAGATCGCCACGGAAGAATTGAGCTTCGCCGCCAACTTCATTCAGTCACGCAACTTCCGCGCCTTTGAAACCTACGCGCTGACCACCCTGATCTACCTGTGCATGGCGCTGCTGATCCGCCAGTTGCTCAACTGGTTCGGGCGCCGGTTCATTGCGAGGAGCAGCCAATGAGCGATTTCACTTTCTGGGACATCCTGCGCAACCTGCTCACCGGCCTGCAATGGACGCTGGCGCTGTCGCTGGTGGCATTCATCGGCGGCGGCCTCGTCGGCCTGCTGATTCTGGTGATGCGCATCTCCAAGAACACACTGCCCAGCAGCATCGCCCGCACCTGGATCGAGCTGTTTCAGGGCACGCCGCTGCTGATGCAGCTGTTTCTGGTGTTCTTCGGCGTGGCGCTGGCCGGGATCGAGATTTCGCCGTGGATGGCCGCCGCGATCGCTTTGACCTTGTTCACCAGCGCCTATCTGGCGGAGATCTGGCGCGGTTGCGTCGAGGCCATTCCCCACGGTCAGTGGGAAGCTTCGTCGAGCCTGGCGCTCAATCCGCTCGAGCAGTTGCGCTACGTGATCCTGCCGCAAGCGCTGCGCATCGCCGTGGCGCCGACCGTGGGCTTCTCGGTGCAAGTGGTCAAAGGCACAGCGGTGACCTCGATCATCGGCTTCACCGAACTGACCAAGACCGGCGGCATGCTCGCCAACGCCACGTTCGAACCGTTCATGGTCTACGGGCTCGTCGCCCTCGGCTACTTCCTGCTCTGCTACCCCTTGTCCCTCAGTGCGCGCTACCTGGAAAGGAGACTGCATGCCTCTGCTTAGAATTTCCGCCCTGCATAAATACTACGGCGATCACCACGTACTCAAAGGCATCGACCTCAGCGTCGAGGAAGGCCAGGTCGTGGCGATCATCGGCCGCAGTGGCTCGGGCAAATCGACCCTGTTGCGCACGCTCAATGGCCTGGAGTCGATCAACGACGGCGTGATCGAAGTCGACGGCGAATACCTCGACGCCGCCCGCGCTGATCTGCGCAGCCTGCGGCAGAAGGTCGGCATGGTCTTCCAGCAGTTCAACCTGTTCCCGCACCTGACCGTCGGGGAGAACGTCATGCTCGCGCCGCAAGTGGTGCAAAAAGTACCCAAGGCCAAGGCTGCCGAACTGGCGCGGGAAATGCTTGAGCGAGTCGGGCTCGGGGAGAAATTCGATGCCTTTCCGGATCGCCTGTCCGGCGGGCAGCAACAGCGGGTGGCGATTGCCCGGGCTTTGGCGATGTCGCCGAAGGTGTTGCTGTGCGATGAAATCACTTCGGCACTGGACCCGGAATTGGTCAATGAAGTGCTCAGCGTGGTGCGGCAATTGGCCAAGGAAGGCATGACGCTGATCATGGTCACCCACGAGATGCGCTTTGCCCGGGAAGTCGGCGATAAATTGGTCTTCATGCACCACGGTAAAGTCCATGAGGTGGGCGATCCGAAGGTGTTGTTTGCCAATCCGCAGACGGCCGAGCTGGCGAACTTTATTGGCACGGTGGAGGCGACAGCCTGAAGATTTTCTGAGGCAGTGATGCCCTCTTCGCGAGCAGGCTCGCTCCCACATGGGAATGCGGTCACCTGTGGGAGCGAGCCTGCTCGCGAATGGCCGCGTCGCGATCCCCAGACTTTCTGCGCTGAATCAAGGGTTTGAACCATGCGCGTTGGCGCCAGCGTTTGATCGTGGCACGATGTCGGGGTTATCGACCGAGACCCCCTGACCATGCCGCAATCCCAAGCCAAGAATCTGTCCCTGATCGCCGCAATCGACCTGGGCTCCAACAGCTTTCACATGGTCGTGGCCAAGGCCCAGAACGGCGAAATCCGCATCCTCGAGCGCCTCGGCGAGAAGGTGCAACTGGCCGCCGGCATCGACGACGCGCGCCAGCTCAACGAAGAATCGATGCAGCGCGGCCTCGATTGCCTCAAGCGCTTTGCGCAATTGATCAACGGTATGCCGCTCGGTGCCGTGCGCATCGTCGGCACCAACGCCCTGCGTGAAGCGCGCAACCGTGGCGAATTCATCCGCCGCGCCGAGGAAATCCTCGGCCACACGGTTGAAGTCATCTCCGGCCGTGAAGAAGCGCGCCTGATCTATCTCGGCGTTTCGCACACACTCGCCGACACCCCAGGCAAACGTTTGGTCGCCGACATCGGCGGCGGCAGTACCGAATTCATCATCGGCCAGCGCTTCGAGCCGTTGCTGCGCGAAAGCCTGCAAATGGGCTGCGTGAGTTTCACCCAGCGCTACTTCAAGGACGGCAAGATCACCCCGGCGCGCTACGCCCAGGCCTACACGGCGGCGCGCCTGGAAATCATGAGCATCGAGCACGCCCTGCATCGCCTGACCTGGGATGAAGCCATCGGCTCCTCCGGTACGATTCGCGCCATCGGCCTGGCCCTGAAGGCTGGCGGCCACGGCAGCGGCGAGGTCAACGCCGAAGGCCTGGCGTGGCTCAAGCGCAAACTGTTCAAGCTGGGCGACGCCGACAAGATCGATTTCGAAGGCATCAAGCCTGACCGCCGGGCGATCTTCCCGGCGGGCCTGGCGATTCTCGAAGCGATCTTCGACGCCCTCGAACTGCAACGCATGGATCATTGTGAAGGCGCGCTGCGTGAAGGCGTGCTCTACGACCTGCTCGGCCGCCATCATCACGAAGACGTGCGCGAACGCACCTTGACCTCGCTGATGGAGCGCTATCACGTCGATCTGGAACAGGCGGCGCGGGTCGAGCGCAAGGCCCTGCACGCGTTCGATCAGGTCGCCGTCGACTGGGAACTGGATGACGGCATCTGGCGCGAACTGCTCGGCTGGGCGGCGAAAGTCCACGAAGTCGGCCTCGACATCGCGCACTATCACTACCACAAGCACGGCGCATACCTCATCGAGCACTCCGATCTGGCCGGCTTCTCCCGCGAGGATCAGCAGATGCTCGCGCTATTGGTGCGCGGGCACCGGCGCAATATTCCCAAGGACAAGTTCGGCGAATTCGGCGATGACGGCATCAAGCTGATTCGCCTGTGCGTGCTGCTGCGGTTTGCGATTCTGTTCCACCACATTCGCGGAACCCAGGCGATGCCGCAGGTGGCGCTGCATGCCAATGGCGACCATCTCGATGTGGAATTCCCGGAGAACTGGCTGGATGAAAATCAGCTGACCCAGGCGGATTTCGGCCTCGAGGCCGATTGGTTGACGCGGGTGGGGATTGTTCTCACGGTGCATTGACACTGATTGTGGCGAGGGGATTTATCCCCGCTGGCCTGCGCAGCAGGCCCGATTTTGACTCAAGGGGTCGCTTCGCGCCCAACGGGGATAAATCCCCTCGCCACAGGTCGGTATCAGTGTAGGTAGAAAAAAGGCGATCCCGAGGGATCGCCTTTTTTATTGGGCTGACGGTCAACTGCTGACAGGCAGTATCGGGCTGCCCAACCGCTCCAGCAACGTCGCCTGGGCACTGCGCGGGTTCTGGTTGCCGGTGGGTGTGTTGCGGATGTAGCGGCCGTCCGACTGCAGGCTCCAGCTGTGGGTGTTGTCGGTCAGGTACAGCTCCAGCTCTTTCTTGACGCGGGTCAGCAGCTTCTTGCCTTCCACCGGGAAGCAGGTCTCGACGCGCTTGTCGAGGTTGCGCTCCATCCAGTCGGCGCTGGAGAGGAACATCTGCTCGTCGCCGCCGTTGAGGAAGTAGAACACCCGCGTGTGTTCGAGGAAGCGGCCAATGATCGAGCGCACATGAATGTTGTGCGAGACCCCGGCGATGCCCGGACGCAGGCAGCACATGCCGCGCACCACCAGATCGATGCGCACGCCCGACTGGCTGGCTTTGTACAGCGCGCGGATGATCTTCGGATCGGTCAGCGAGTTGAACTTGGCGATGATGTGCGCCGGTTTGCCTTCAAGGGCGAACTGGGTTTCGCGGGCAATCATGTCGAGCATGCCCTTCTTCAGGGTGAACGGCGCATGCAGCAGCTTTTTCATGCGCAGCGTCTTGCCCATGCCGATCAACTGGCTGAACAGTTTGCCGACGTCTTCGCACAAGGCATCGTCGGAGGTCAGCAGGCTGTAGTCGGTGTAGAGCTTGGCGTTGCCGGCGTGATAGTTGCCGGTACCGAGGTGCGCGTAACGGACGATTTCGCCAGCCTCGCGGCGCAGGATCAGCATCATCTTGGCGTGGGTCTTGAAGCCGACCACGCCGTAGATCACCACCGCACCCGCCGCTTGCAGACGGCTGGCCAGTTGCAGGTTGGATTCTTCGTCAAAGCGCGCGCGCAGCTCGATCACCGCCGTGACTTCCTTGCCGTTACGCGCGGCATCCACCAGCGCATCGACGATCTCGGAGTTGGCGCCGGAGCGGTACAGGGTCTGGCGAACGGCGAGAACGTGCGGGTCTTTCGCCGCCTGACGCAACAGGTCGACCACCGGAGTGAACGACTCGAACGGGTGCAGCAAGAGGATGTCCTGCTTGCTGACCACGCTGAAGATGTTTTCGCTGTTCTGCAGCAGTTTCGGGATCTGCGGGGTGAACGGCGTGTATTGCAGCTCCGGATGGCTGTCCAGACCGGTGATGCTGAACAGGCGCGTCAGGTTGACCGGGCCGTTGACCTGATACAGCTCGGTCTCGCTCAGGTTGAACTGCTTGAGCAGGTAGTCCGAGAGGTGTTTAGGGCAGGTGTCGGCAACTTCCAGACGCACCGCGTCACCGTAGCGCCGCGAGAACAACTCGCCACGCAGGGCGCGGGCGAGGTCTTCGACGTCTTCGGAATCGAGCGCCAGGTCGGCGTTTCGGGTCAGACGGAACTGGTAGCAGCCTTTCACCTTCATGCCCTGGAACAGGTCATCGGCGTGGGCGTGGATCATCGACGACAGGAACACATAGTTGTCGCCGGCACCGCCGACTTCTTCCGGGACCTTGATGATCCGTGGCAGCAGGCGCGGCGCGGGGATGATCGCCAGACCGGAGTCGCGCCCGAAGGCGTCGATGCCTTCGAGCTCGACGATGAAGTTCAGGCTCTTGTTCACCAGCAGCGGGAACGGGTGCGTCGGGTCGAGGCCGATCGGAGTGATGATCGGCGCGATCTCGTCGCGGAAATAGCGGCGGACCCAGGTCTTGAGCTTGGTCGTCCAGTTGCGCCGACGGATGAAGCGCACCTGATGCTTTTCCAGCTCGGGCAGCAGAATATCGTTAAGGATCGCGTACTGGCGGTCGACGTGACCGTGGACCAGCTCGCTGATCCGCGCCAGCGCCTGATGCGGCTGCAAGCCGTCAGCGCCGGCCTGTTCGCGGGCGAAGGTGATCTGCTTTTTCAGCCCGGCGACGCGGATCTCGAAGAATTCGTCGAGGTTGCTGGAGAAGATCAGCAGGAACTTCAGCCGCTCCAGCAACGGGTAGGACTCGTCCAGCGCCTGTTCCAGCACGCGGATGTTGAACTGTAATTGCGAAAGCTCGCGGTGGATGTACAGGCTGCTGTCATCCAGGCCGGGAATGGCGATCGCCGGCACCGCCACAGCGGTTTCGGCGACCGGCGCGGGTGGCGCAGGCTCCAGTTCCGGCGGGGTTTCGGTGATTTGCTCGACCACCGGCTGAGCTTCTTTTACGGCAACTTCAGTGAGTCCTTCGGTATTCATGGAATGTTCCTGGGAGGGCTATTTCTGCTCTCGTAACAATTGAGCGGCACGAACGGCAAAGTAAGTCAGGATGCCATCTGCACCGGCACGTTTAAAGGCGGTCAGTGACTCGAGGATCACCGCTTCGCTCAACCAGCCATTCTGGATAGCGGCCATGTGCATGGCGTATTCGCCACTGACCTGATAGACGAAGGTCGGCACCTTGAAGGCATCTTTGACCCGAAAAAGAATGTCCAGATAGGGCATGCCCGGTTTGACCATGACCATGTCCGCGCCTTCGGACAAGTCGGCACCGACTTCGTGCAGCGCTTCGTCGCTATTGGCCGGGTCCATCTGATACGAGGCTTTGTTGGCCTTGCCGAGATTCGACGCCGACCCCACCGCATCGCGGAACGGGCCGTAATAGGCGCTGGCGTATTTGGCCGAATAGGCCATGATGCGCACGTTGACGTGGCCGGCAATTTCCAGCGCCTCACGAATCGCCTGGATGCGGCCGTCCATCATGTCCGACGGCGCCACCACCTGCGCGCCGGCTTCGGCGTGGGACAGCGCCTGACGCACCAGCGCATCGACAGTGATGTCGTTCTGCACGTAGCCGTCTTCGTCGAGAATGCCGTCCTGACCGTGGGTGGTGAACGGGTCCAGCGCGACGTCAGTGATCACGCCCAGCTCCGGGAAACGCTCGCGCAGGGCGCGAGTGGCGCGCTGGGCGATGCCTGCGGGATTCCAGGCTTCGGCGGCATCGAGGGATTTCAGCTCAGGCGGGGTGACCGGGAACAGCGCCAGCGCCGGAATGCCCAGCTCGACCCATTTCGCCGCTTCTTCAAGCAGCAGATCAATGGTCAGTCGCTCGACGCCCGGCATCGAGGCCACGGCTTCGCGGCGGTTTTCACCGTCGAGCACGAACACCGGCAGAATCAGATCATCGACCGTCAATACGTTTTCACGCACTAGGCGCCGCGAAAAATCATCACGACGATTGCGGCGCAGACGAGTGGCAGGGAACAGACGATTGGCGGGGGTAAAGCTCACGGCAGACTCCTGAGCCCGGGCAAACGGGCGAGCGTGACAGTTATAGACGGCCATTATGACCAACAGATGACAGTTATGTGTGCTCTGTGACAGGTAGCCGCAATCCATTGTCGATGTAGGAAATGTTCACGTCGAGACACATTTGGACACTTTCATGAATGTGCCCGAAGGGTTAGGCTGCGCGTTCATTTCGCCAGCACCCAGACAATGCTCCAACAATTTCTGCACGACTTTGGCTACTTTGCCTTGTTTCTCGGTACGTTCTTCGAAGGCGAAACCATTCTGGTGCTCGCAGGCTTCCTTGCGTTCCGTGGATACATGGACATCAACCTGGTGGTGGTCGTGGCATTCTTCGGCAGTTATGCCGGCGATCAGCTGTGGTACTTCCTGGGGCGCAAGCACGGGCGCAAATTGCTTGCGCGCAAACCGCGCTGGCAGATGATGGGCGACCGTGCGCTGGAGCACATCCGCAAACATCCGGACATCTGGGTCCTGAGCTTCCGCTTCGTTTATGGCCTGCGCACCGTGATGCCGGTGGCGATCGGCCTGTCCGGTTATCCACCGGGGCGTTACTTGCTGCTCAACGGCATCGGCGCGGCGATCTGGGCCACCGCACTGGCTGCGGCGGCTTACCACTTCGGCGCAGTGCTGGAAGGCATGCTTGGCAGCATCAAGAAGTACGAGCTGTGGGTACTCGGTGCCTTGCTGATCCTCGGGCTGGGCCTGTGGCTGCGGCGCCGCTTCAAGAATGCGCAACTGGCGAAGAAAATCTATCAGGACGAGCAGCTCGCCAAGGCCGCCGAGGCAGAGCAGTTGCGCCAGGCCGAAGCGACCCCTCCTGCCGGACCGAAAACGCCAGCCGAATAAGCCATTCGCTGGCGGCTGCCACGCGCAGCCCAGGCAAATAATGAACACCCCGCCGCCGTTGCGATCCATTGAGAGAGCGCTCTGCCCCCGCGCGCGTCAGCCATGCCCCTATGGCCACGCGCGACGATTTGAGGGACATTGAGCGCCATGAATCTGGAGAGAAGCCCATGAGCAAAAAAGTTGCAGTGATCCTGTCCGGCAGTGGCGTGTACGACGGCGCCGAAATCCAGGAAAGTGTCATCACCCTGCTGCGCCTCGACCAGCGCGGCGCGCAGGTGCAGTGCTTCGCGCCGAACATCGCGCAATTGCATGTGATCAATCACCTGACCGGCGAAGAAATGCCGGAATCGCGCAACGTACTGGTGGAATCGGCGCGGATTGCCCGGGGCAACGTCAAGGATATCCGCGACGCCGACGTCGAAGACTTCGATGCGCTGATCGTGCCCGGCGGTTTCGGCGCGGCGAAGAACCTGTCGAACTTCGCCATCGAAGGCGCCGGCTGCACCGTGCAACCCGAAGTGCTGGCCCTGGCCGAAGCATTTGCCGAAGCGGGCAAGCCGGTCGGGCTGATCTGCATCTCCCCGGCGCTGGCAGCAAAAATCTATGGCCCGGGCGTGACCTGCACCATCGGCAACGACGCCGACACCGCTGCGGCCATGAACAAGATGGGCGCCACCCACGAAGAGTGCGCGGTGACCGAAATCGTCGAAGACAAGGCGCGCAAACTGGTCACCACCCCGGCGTACATGCTGGCGCAGACCATCAGTGAAGCGGCTTCGGGAATCAACAAACTGGTCGACCGCGTGCTCGAACTGACTCACGAAAACGACGCTTGAAATCAAAAGATCGCAGCCTTCGGCAGCTCCTACAGGTTCCGTGTCGCGCCGTGATATTGCGGCATACACCGCCCCGGTAGGAGCTGCCGCAGGCTGCGATCTTTTCAGGGCTTGCGGGTGAGTCGGGTCAGGATCCGGTCCAGCGCATTGGCAAACGCCTGCTTTTCACGCTCGCCAAACGGCGCCGGCCCGCCGCTCATCTGGCCCTGCTCTCTGAGATCGGTGAACAGATTACGCACCGCCAGGCGTTCGCCCATGTTCTGCGCATCGAACTCCTTGCCGCGCGGATCCAGCGCCGCCACGCCCTTCTTCACCAGCCGATCGGCCAGCGGAATATCGCTGCAGATCACCAGTTCGCCCGGCACCGCATGCTCGACCAGATAATCATCTGCCGCATCCGGCCCGCTCGGCACCACAATCAATTTGACGATCGCCAGCCCCGGCTTGACCTGCGGCTGCCCGGCCACCAGCACCACTTCGAACTGGCGCTTTAACGCGAACTTCACCACCAGATCCTTCGCCGCCCGTGGACAGGCGTCGGCATCGATCCATACACGCATGTTCTTGCCTCCAAAAAATTCGCGAGCAGGCTCGCCCCCAAAGGATACATACCGAACCTGTGGGAGCGGGCCTGCTCGCGAATATGAGCGCAGCGAATGCCTTTATGCAGCCGAAACCCGACGCTTCTCCGCCACCCAACTGCGCCCATACAGCACAGCAATCGCCACAATCGCCACCACCTGCGCGGTCAGCGAATAGGCATCGGCATGGATCCCCAGCCAGTCGAATTCAAAGAACGCCACCGGCCGTGTGCCGAAGATCCCGGCTTCCTGCAAGGCCTTCACACCATGCCCGGCAAATACCACCGACAACGCGCACAACAGCGCGGCGTTGATGCTGAAGAACAGCGTCAGCGGCAGTTTTGCCGAGCCGCGCAGGATCACCCACGCCAGACCGACCAGCAGCACCAGCGCCGTCGCACCGCCGGCCAACACGGCGTTGTGCCCGGCAGGCCCGGCCTGCAGCCACAGGGTTTCGTAGAACAGAATCACCTCGAACAATTCGCGATAGACCGAGAAGAACGCCAGGATCGCAAAACCGAAACGACCACCGCCGCCGACCAGGCTGCTCTTGATGTAATCCTGCCAGGCCGCCGCGTGACGGCGGTCATGCATCCACACGCCGAGCCACAACACCATGACGCTGGCAAACAGCGCGGTGGCGCCTTCCAGCAACTCACGCTGCGAACCGCTGACGTCGATGACGTACGCGGCCAGTGCCCAGGTGCCCAAGCCCGCCAGCAACGCCAGGCCCCAGCCAACGTTGACACTGCGCACCGCTGACTGCTGACCGGTGTTGCGCAAGAAGGCGAGGATCGCCGCCAGCACCAGAATCGCTTCCAGGCCTTCACGCAGCAGGATCAGCAGGCCGGAGATGTAGCTCAGCGACCAGCTCAAGCCATCGCTGCCCAACAGGCCGGCGGATTCCTTGAGCTTGGCCTTGGCCGCGTCCAGACGCTGCTCGGCCTGCTCGACGGGCAGGCCGTCCTGCAGCGACTGCCGATACGCCATCAAGGATTTTTCGGTGTCCTTGCGCACGTTGGCATCGACGTTATCCAGCGAGCTTTCCACCAGTTCGAAGCCTTCCAGATACGCCGCTACCGACAGGTCATAGGCCTGATCATGTTCCCCGGCGCGGTAGGCCGCGAGGCTCTTGTCCAGCGTGGCGGCAGTGTAATCAAGCAACTGTGCCGGACCACGTTTGACCTGCGGCGGTTGCGCGCGCTGGGCACGGAATGTCGCCGCGATCTCTGCGCCCTCGGCAGCCTGCACTTCGGCCGGGGTCTGGCGGGCCAGATCGGCGATGTTGTAGACCTTGGCGGACTTGGCCGCTGCCGCATCGGCACTGAAGCCGGCGATGTAGGTGGCCAGATCCCAGCGCTGGCGATCATCGAGCTGATCGGCAAATGCCGGCATATCGGTGCCCTCGACGCCTTGGCCGAGGGTGCTGTAGATCGCGTACAGGCTCAGGTGATCCATGCGCGCAGCGTCGCGCAGGTTGGCTGGCGCAGGGGTCAGACCGACACCGGCCGGGCCGTCGCCAGCGCCAGTGTCGCCGTGGCACACCGAGCAGTTCTGCGCATACAACGGCGCACCGCGTGTCGGGTCCGGGGTGATGATCGGTGCCTGGCTGACTTCATAAGCCACCGCCAGTTTCGCCCCCAGCTGTCGCGCCTGACGGGCGACATCGGCACCGTCCTGCTTCGCACTGATGGCGGCGTGCAAAGATTCGACGCCCTGTTCCAGCGCGGCTTTTTCCGGTTTGGCTGGCAATGCAGTGATTAAGCCTTGCAGAACCTGGGTGAATTCCAGCTGCTCGCGGTATTCGCCATCGTCGATGACTTTGCCTGCCGCGACCGTTGGCGGGTAATCAGCACTGATGTAATCGAGCAGGTGCAACGCTTGCGGCGCGCCTTCCACGGTATCGGCCAGCAGCGGCAGGCTGCTCAGGGACAATAACGGGAACAGCAGCCAGGCCAGCAATCGGGACGAGGCAGTCATGAACGAATCTCAAATGGAAATGCGAAGTTACATATTGTTCACTTCGAAGACATTTCTCTCAAGCTTTGTCGGCGTTTCGCTTTGATTGGCAGGAAATACCCGGCAGACGGCAGCAGCGTTTGTCGTCGAGTATTGCCGCACTACCCGCTGCCGATTGAGCCTCGACACGTTCGATCAAGATCGCAGCCATTTGCCACCATCCACCTTATACTGCCCGCCCCAGAGCATTTGCGCGCAAGGAATCAACCTCAATGCGGAGTCTTCCGTTCGTTTTGCTGCTTTGCGTTGCTGTTCAGTTGAGCGGTTGTGCCGCCTATCGCAACTACGATCTTGAAATGCAGCAGACCACCGAGCAAATGACCCGGGGCAATCTGACCGGGGCTCTGGCACTGGTGGAAATGAACAACCCGTGGGAAGACAAGGATCTGCTGTATTACCTGGAAAAAGGCGCGATCCTCAGCGCTGGCAGTGCCCTGCCCGACAGCCAGGACGCCTGGCGCAATGCCGACCGGATGATCTTCCAGCGCGAGGAAGCCAACCCGTCCGGCGCGATGAAATTACTGGCGCGGTTCGGTGATGAAATGGGCACGATGCTGGTCAACGACAAGCTGCGGCGCTATGAAGGCTACGATTACGAAAAGGTCATGTTGACTACGCAAATGGCCTTGAACCAGCTATCCGTCAATGACTTTGCCGGCGCCCGCGCAGACATCAGGAAAACCCACGAACGCGAAGCATTGATCGCCCGCCAGCGTGAAAAGCAATACGAAGCGGCCGAGGAACAGGCGAAAGCTCAGGGCAAGATTCTCCATTACAAAGAACTGGAAGGCTACCCGGTCGCCTTGCTTGATGCGCCGCAGGTCGTTGAGCTGAAAAACGGCTACCAAAGTGCGTTCAGCCACTATCTGGCCGGATTCACCTATGAAGCCCTCGGCGAACGCGCCCTCGCGGCGGCCGGTTATCATCAGGCGATCGAACTGCGGCCGGACATGCCCTTGCTGCAAAAGGCCCTGAGCAATCTCGACAAACCGCCAGCGAAAGCCGATGAAAGCGATGTGTTGCTGATTATCCAGAGTGGCCTGGCTCCGGCTCGCAGCTCAGTGCAAGTGCCGATCCCGGTTCGTCTGAACGAAACGCTGGTCATCATCGCGCCCATTTCATTTCCGGTGATGGTGCCGGACGCAGTTACGCCCAACTTCAGCAGTATCACCGTAGACGGTCGCAAACAGCCGTTGGTAGTGATCAACAGCGTGACTGACATGTCCATGCGCACACTGCGCGACGACATGCCGCAAATCATCTCGCGGGCGATGTTCCGCGCCAACATGGCCGCCATCGGTCAAGCGCAGGAAAACGAGCGCAACCCGGCGAAAGCCTCGTTGATCGTCACTCAGCATGATCCGTTCGAAGAAGCCGACACCCGCACATGGCGAGCGTTGCCGGACAAGACGCTGGTCGCCCGCCTGCGCTTGAAGAAAGGCCTGCATACCTTCCGTTTTGCGCCTGCGTCCATCGACCACCCTTTTGAAATGCGCGTCGACCAGGACCGCCAGATTCTGCACCTGCGGGTATTCCGGGATCAGGTCTATACCGTCGGATCAGCTTTTGTACCGAATCAAAAACCCGCGTCGGATAAACCCGCTGCTGCGGAGAAGTGATGGCACAGCATCTGAAAATGCACCCAAAAAGCTATTACATAGCCATCATCCCACGTTTATAATGCCGCGCCCTCGCCCAGCGAGCCGGCATCAAAAGCTCCTCACCCATGAGGAATTGGCAGGAGGCCAGCGCCGCCGTCGATAGGTCACACCAGCCCGACCAGCACACGCGGCTGCAAGTTTTGTTACTCAGGGAAGAAGTACCCATGGCATTCCGCGCTCCCATGCTGCTCGCGCTCAGCGCCGTCACGCTGTTGTCCGGCTGCGCAGCGTTTCGCAACTACGATTCCGAACTGGCCCAGACCAATCAGCAACTGGCTTCCGGCAACGTCGACGCCGCGCTGACCCTGCTGGAAAAGAACAACACCGGTACCGACAAAGACCTGCTCTATTACTTCGAGAAAGGTGAACTGCTGCGCGCCAAGGGCGACCTGTCAGGCAGCCAGAACGCCTGGGGCAGTGCCGATCAGGTGGTCGGTCAGTGGGAAGACGCGGTCAAGCTCGACTCGGCCAAGTACCTGGCACAGTTCGGCAGCTTTATCGTCAACGACAAGGTGCGTCGCTACGAAGGCTATGACTACGAGAAAGTCATGCTGACCACGCAGATGGCCCTGAACCTGTTGGCCGTCAACGATTTCGATGGCGCCCGCACGGCGATCAAAAAGACCCACGAACGCGAAGCGGTGATC
Source organism: Pseudomonas sp. S3_G06 (assembly GCF_054667565.1). Lineage (NCBI taxonomy): Bacteria > Pseudomonadati > Pseudomonadota > Gammaproteobacteria > Pseudomonadales > Pseudomonadaceae > Pseudomonas > Pseudomonas sp. S3_G06. Next base: position 5,411,371 of record NZ_CP162738.1, on the reverse strand, counting down.
GCCGACCTGCGCGACAAGGAATACCTCAAGAGCGAAGAAGAGGCCGAGAAAGAAGGCATCAAGACCCAGTACAAGGATTTGCAGGGTTATCCGGTGGCCAGTCTCGACGCGCCGGAAGTGGTCGGCCTGAAGAACAGCTACCAGAGTGCGTTCAGCCATTACCTGGCCGGTTACGTTTACGAAGCTTTGGGCGAAAAGGATCTGGCCGCGCCGGGTTATCGCAAGGCTGCCGAACTGCGTCCGAACACGCCGCTGCTCGAGCAGGCGCTGGTCAATCTCGACAAGCCTTCCAAATCCGATGACAGCGACATTCTCATCGTCGTGCAGAGCGGTCTGGCCCCGGCCCGCGACTCGATTCGCGTGCCGCTGCCGCTGCCGATTTCCAACAACGTGGTGATCACTCCGCTGTCGTTCCCGATCATCAAACCGGACACCTCCACCGCGCCTTTCGCGCAGATCGGCGTCGACGGCAAGCAGGTCGACCTGACCGCGCTGAACAGCACCACCGCCATGTCCCGCCGCGCTCTGCGCGATGACATGCCGGGGATCATCGTGCGCACCACCGTGCGCGCGATCACCAAAGGTGTGGCGCAAAAGAAGATCAACGAAACCAACCCGCTGGCCGGTCTCGCCGTGGGTATTTCTTCAGCGGTGCTTGAAGGTGCCGATACCCGTACATGGCGCACCCTGCCGGACAACACCCAAGTGGTGCGTCTGCGCCTGAAAAAAGGTGAGCATCAGGTTACCCTGCCGAGCGCCGTCGGCGGCTCGGTGGTCAAGGTCACTGTCGACCAGCGCTACCAAGTGATCAGCCTGCGTGCCGTGGGCAACCAGGTATTCGCTGGCGGCATCGCTGCTCACGTAATGCCGAGCGCTGCCGCGACCAACGTCGCCAGCCTCAAACAACCTTAAGAACGGAGTCTTTGCAATGCGCTTGAAGATCATCGCCGTCGCCGCCCTCGCCTTGCTGGCAGGCTGCGCCACCCCGCCACCGCCGGAGCCGGGCAGCGCCGCGAGCAAAGTCGTGGCCATGGGCCCGCAGAAACACATCGTCGTCGGCGCCATGCGCGTGGCTCGTGAAAACGGCTTCATGACCGTCAACGTGCAGTTGAGCAACACCCTCAACAGCAACAAGATTTTCTACTACCGCTTCGCCTGGCTTGGCGCCGAAGGTTTCCCGGTTGCCGAAGAAGAAGTGTGGAAAAGCCAGATGATGTACGGCGCCCAGACCAGCTTCATTCAGGCCATCGCGCCAACCCCGAAAGCCGTGGATTTCCGTCTGGAAATCAAGACGCCGTAAACCCGCCACCCTATTTCTGATTGAGAGAGCTTTCTCATGTTTGCACGCTTTTCCTGCATCGCCGTCATCGCCCTGCTCGCCACCGGTTGCGCCAACACCTCGCCGACCCTGGGCAGCAAGAACATCAGCTACGGCGACACCAAAGCGGTTGAAACCGTGACCAACGAATTCGGTTCGACCGACCTGCAAATGATCGCCGAGTCGATGACCCGCTCGCTGGCCCAGTCCGGCATTCTGCAGGGTCGTCCGGTGGTTCAGGTCTACGATGTGAAGAACAAGACCAGCGAGTACATCGACACCCGCGAAATCACCACCAGCATCAAGACTCAGTTGATGAAGACCGGTGTTGCGCGCTTCGCCAGCGACAACAATGCGATGCAGAGCCAGGTTGACCAGCTCAAGCTGCAAAACCAGAGCGGCCTGTACAAGAAAAGCACCGTGGCCAAGACCGGCAACATGGTTGCCGCCAAGTACCGCATCGAAGGCTCGATCAGCTCGATCGTCAAGCGCAGCAGCGACTACAAGGACGTCTTCTACAAATTCAGCCTGCAGTTGATCGACGTCGAAAGCGGTCTGGCCGAGTGGATGGACGAAAAAGAGATCCGCAAAACCACGGAGCGTTAATCGATGCGCACATGGATTGGCATGATGGCCCTGGCTTGCGCGTTCAGCGCGCAGGCGGGCCCGAAAGTGGCGGTGACGGATCTGGCGTATCAGGAGCGCGTGGAGCAATACATTCACATCGTTTCGGCACAGAGCAATCACCGCGAGAGTTACTACAGCGCCAGCGGTTCTTCGAGCTACAACGAGATCGAAGCGACCACCAGCTACATCGAACAGGGCGAGTTGCGCAAATTCACCGGCGACATCAAGGGTGAAATCCTGCGTACCGGCATGTTCCAGCTGGTGCAGGGCACGCCGTATACCGCCTCATCCAAAGGCGATGTGTATGACGTGATCAAGCGCATCAAGGCCGGCAACTTCAAAGGCGCCGACTACGTGCTGTTCGGCACTGTGTCCGATATCGACTTCACCCAGGACATCAACGAGCTGGCGCACACCGACAGCTACTCGGCGGCGCTGGGCCTGACGCTGGTGGCGGATTTCAGCCTGATCAACACCAAGACCTACGAGATCACCTCGGCCTTCACGGCGATGGGCGAAGCGCAGGACACCAAACTGGTGAACCATCGCGACATCAAGATCTCGCTGAACCGTCCGCGGGTGGTGCGTGAGGTGTCCAAGGCCCTGGGCGAAGACGTGGCCGGGCAGCTGAGCATGCAGCTCGGTGGTGACGGTTATGAGCAGCCGCGTGAAGCGCCGCAGCGCAACAATCTGCCGCGTGATACGGCGCCGGTGATTTTACGCTGAGCCGGATCTGAGGACTTTTGTGGCGAAGGGCTCTGTGGCGAGGGGATTTATCCCCGTTGGGTCGCGAAGCGGCCCTCGCTATTGATTCAAGAAAAGCTCGCTTGCCCCGATGTCTCGGTAGAAATGAAAAAGGCGACCTCTTGAGGTCGCCCTTTTTTGTGCCCGAGCGTTTTACGCCGCCGCTTTGCGCAACGTCGCCATGAATGCCGCCGCGCCAATGAATAACCCGGCAAAGGTGCGGTTCATGCGTTTCTGCTGCTTGGGCGTGCGCAACAGGCGCAGCACCTTCGACGCCAGTCCGGTGTAACCGGCCATGACAATCAGGTCGACGAACACCATGGTCACGCCGATCACCAGATACTGAATCAGCAGCGGCGCATGGGGATTGATGAACTGCGGCAACACCGCGAGCATGAACACCAACGCCTTGGGGTTGCTGATGTTCACCAGAAAGCCGCGAAACACCAGGGCCAGCGGCTTGCCGATCGGCCGTACCGCGGCGTCATCACTCATGTTCATGGGCAGCGCCCGCCATTGCTTGATCGCCAGATAAACCAGATAGGCAACGCCGAACCATTTGATCGCATGGAATGCCGTGGCCGAAGCAGTGAGCACAGCGCCAACACCCGCGCCGACAATCCCGATCTGCACCGCCAGCCCGATCTGCAGGCCCAGCGCGTTCCAATAACCGCGCCAGAATCCGTATTGCAAACCGCTGGACATCGACGCGATGGCGCCCGCGCCCGGGGACAGGCTGATCACCCAGCAGGCGGCAAAAAATGCCAGCCATGTTTGAAGCTCCATCGCACACCTCGGCTGATGCTTGTGACAAGTCGTCAAAACTAATGCTGTTTGGGGCTAAAAGCAAAAGATCGCAGCCTTCGGCAGCTCCTACAGGGATCGTATTCCAAATGTAGGAGCTGCCGAAGACTGCGATCTTCCTGAAAAATCTACTTCTCGAACCCGCTCGACGGCAACACATCGGTCCCGCGCCAACGCCGCACCGAACGCTGGAAGAACAGGCTGTTCGGCACCTGCACCATGGCGCTGCCGGTGCCGAGTTCTTCGGCCTCGACCAGCGTGGTATAGAGCAGATTGATCGCGATCACCCGGCCTTTGACGCCAGGCTTGTCGGTGGTGTCGACCAGTTCGACCACGTCGCCGAGGCGGAACGGCCCGACGGTGAAGATCAGAATGGCGCAGAGCAGGTTCGACAGCACGCTCCACATGGCGAAGAACGCCACCGCCGCCACCGCGACAAATCCCGACAGCGCCGTCCACAGCACCGTGGCCGAAACGCCGAGGCGCTCGAGCACGAAGAGCAGCGCGCTGCCCATGATCAACCAGCGCAACACGCCACGCAGCGGCATCAGCAACTGCGGTGGGAACGGATAGCGCTCACCGAGGCGAGTGAGGCCTTTGGCAACGAAACGCTGGGTCAGGTAACCGGCCAGCAGAATCAGCAGAATCTGCGCGGTGAACCACAACGGTTCGACCCACACCGCCGAGAAAGGCAGCTTGAAGGCTTCCATCAGGACAACGCCTCCAGCTCCGCCTGCATGCTTTCCAGGGTTTCCAGCGCTTCCATCCAGGCCTCTTCCAGCTCGGCTTCACGCACCTTCAATTTCGCCTGTTCGGCGAGCAGATCACGCAATTCATTCTTGCGCGCCGGCTCGTAGATATCGCTGTCACCCAGGCTGGCATCGACCTTGGCCAGTTTCTCGTGCAGCTTGCCCAGTTCGGCTTCGAGCTTGTCCGCCTCGCGCTTGTGCGGCGCCAGTTGCTGACGCAACGCTGCAGCCGCTTGGCGCTGAGCTTTCTTATCGGTCTTGTCCGGGTTGACCGGCGTGTTGCTGACCGGCGCATTGCGCTGACGGTATTCCACCAGCCAGCGTGCGTAGTCTTCGAGATCGCCGTCGAACTCTTCGACCTTGCCGTCGGCGACCAGATAGAAGTTGTCGGTGGTGCTCTTGAGCAAGTGCCGATCGTGAGAAACCACCAGCACCGCACCGCTGAATTCCTGCAGGGCCATGGTCAGCGCCAGACGCATTTCCAGGTCGAGGTGGTTGGTCGGTTCGTCGAGCAGCAACAGGTTCGGCCGCTCCCAGGCGATCAGCGCGAGGGCCAGACGGGCCTTCTCGCCACCGGAGAAATTCAGCACCGGCTCATCGATGCGTGCGCCCCGGAAGTCGAAGCCGCCGAGGAAGTCGCGCAGGGTCTGCTCGCGCTCACCCGGCGCCAGACGCTGCAAATGCAGCAACGGGCTGGCCTTGGAATCCAGCGAGTCGAGCTGATGCTGAGCGAAGTAGCCGACCACGGTGTTTTCGCCACGGGTCAGGCGCCCGGCCAGCGGTTCGAGCTCGCCGGCGAGGTTCTTGATCAGCGTCGATTTACCCGCGCCGTTCGGCCCAAGCAGACCGATCCGCGCACCCGGGGTCAGTTGCAGCTTGACCTTCTCGAGGATGGTCTTGTCGCCATAACCCAGGCGCGCATCGGACAGGTCGATCAGCGGACTGGAGATCTTGGTCGACTCGCGGAAGACGAAGTCGAACGGCGAATCGACGTGGACCGCCGACAATTCTTCCATGCGCTCCAGCGCCTTGATCCGGCTCTGCGCCTGACGGGCCTTGGTCGCTTGCGCCTTGAAGCGGGCGATGTAGCTTTCCATGTGTGCACGCTGCGCCTGCTGCTTCTCGTAGGCTTGTTGCTGCTGGGCCAGACGCTCGGCGCGGGCGCGCTCAAACGCGGTGTAGCCACCCCGGTAGAGGGTCAGTTTGCGCTGATCGACATGGGCGACGTGATCGACCACTTCGTCGAGGAAATCCCGGTCGTGGGAAATCAGCAGCAAGGTGCCCGGATAACTCTTCAGCCACTCTTCGAGCCAGATGATCGCGTCGAGATCCAAGTGGTTGGTCGGTTCGTCGAGCAGCAGCAGATCCGACGGACACATCAGTGCCTGCGCCAGATTCAGACGCATCCGCCAGCCACCGGAGAAATCGCCTACCTGACGGTCCATCTGCTCATTGGTGAAACCCAGGCCGGCGAGCAGCTTGCGCGCCCGCGCATCGGCGGTGTAGCCGTCGGCGCTGTCGAGTTCAGCGTGCAGGCGCGCCAGTGCGGTGCCGTCGTGGGCCTCCTCGGCGGCGGCAAGCTCGCGTTGCACCTCGCGCAGACGCAGGTCGCCATCGAGCACATAATCGACCGCCAGGCGCTCGAGAGTGTCGACCTCCTGGCGCATATGCGCGATACGCCAGTCGGCCGGCAGCAGGCAGTCGCCCGAGTCCGGGTGCAACTCGCCGCGCAGCAGGGCGAACAGGCTGGATTTGCCGGCACCGTTGGCGCCGATGAGGCCGGCTTTGTGGCCGGCGTGCAGGGTCAGCTCGGCGTCTTCTAGCAGACGTTGCGGGCCACGCTGTAAAGTCAGGTTCTGAAGTCGGATCATAATGGCGGCGGAGTCTACCAGCTTCGCTCACAACTGGCGCGAGTAGCACGATGTCCTCTGACCTGTGGAGCTTTGCCCTTGATGTCTACGCCCGGCCGGGCGTGGAAGATGCCTGCCTGCAATTGCAAACGGCGGGCGCCAATGTCTGCCTGCTGCTCTGCGGTTTGTGGCTGGAGCAGCGCGCGGTGACCTGCGATGAACCGCGTGTACGCCTGCTCAAGGCTCTCACCGCGCCATGGGATATCGAAGTGGTGCAGCCGCTGCGAACCCTGCGCCTGCAATGGAAAGCGCGGGCCGTCAACGATGCAGTGGTGGCCGGCATGCGCGAGCAGATCAAATCACTGGAGCTTGAAGCTGAGCGCACCTTGCTGTCACGGCTCGAAGGTGTGGCGCAGGAGTGGACGCGCAACGATGCAGGTTCGGTGACCTGGCTGGAAGACCTGGCCGGCAATGCCGCCAGCCTGAACCGCGACGCGCTGCAAGTGCTGCGCGTCGCGGCAACCGGCACTTAGGAAGCGCTGGTCGGGGTGCTGCTGACGTTCGACGAAGCGGCTGGCGCTGGCGCAGTCGAAGGGGTCGAGTGATTGGCGGACGACGGTGCCGACGCAGCTGGAGCAGCCGGGGAGGCAGTGGCAGGCTTGGCTGCTGGAGCGGTAGCCGGTTTGGTCGCGGCTGGCTTGGCAGCTGCAGGCTTTTTCACCGCTGGTTTTGCGGCTGGCTTGGCGGCCGGTTTTGCAGCAGCGGTCGCAGGCTTTGCAGCAGCGGGTTTCGCAGCTGGCTTGGCGGCCGGTTTCGCAGCGGTTTTTGCCGCAGGTTTTGCTGCCGATGTTGCGGCTGGTTTGGCAGCCGGTTTTACCGCCACTTTCGCAGCAGGTTTGGCGGCGGCCGGCTTGGCCGCAGTCTTGGCAGCAGGCTTCGCAGCGGCAGTCTTGGCAGCAGGTTTTGCTGCTGGTTTCGCTGCTGCTTTGGCAGCAGGTCTGGCGGCTGCGGTTTTCGCCGGTGCAGCTTTGCTCGCGGCCGGTTTTGCAGCGGCTTTGGCAGGGGTGGCTTTCACTGCTGGCTTGGCTGCAGCAGGTTTGGCTGCGGTGGTTTTAGCCGCCGATTTTGCCGCGCTCGCCGCCGGCTTCTTCGCTGCAGTTTTCGCCGCTGGTTTGGCAGCCGCTTTCACTGGCGCCTTGGCCGCTGGTTTGGCGGCGGTTTTCGCAACAGCAGGTTTCGCTGCAGCGGTCTTCGCCGGGGCTTTGCTTGCAGCAGGCTTGGCAGCAGCTTTCTTCGCTGGTGCTGCTGCGGGTTTGGCCGAGCGCGACGACAGAACTTTGCCCACTGCTTCCTGCACGCGGCCAACACCCTGGGCCAGTTTCAGGCTTTCCTGGGCATCGCGCTTGAGCTGCAGAATGTAGCTGCGGGTTTCGGACTGACGATCTTTCAAAGCGTCGAGCAAGTCTTCGAGTTCTTTCACGGCAGACTTGGCCTTGTTCTGCGCCTTGGCTTTGCCGGCGGTGGCGGCGTCCTGCAATTTGGTGCGCGATTTGTGCAGTTTTTCCTGCGCCTTGCCACGCTGTTTTTCCAGCTTGGCGAGCAGTTTTTCAGCATCAGCCAAGGCTTGCGAGCAAGCGTTTTCCAAATGCTCGAGCAGGCTGCCCGACAACTGTTGGAGTAAGTGCAACGGAGTATTTACAGGCTTCTTGGTGGCCGACATGGTTTACCTCCTGGCTGACGTGAGTGCGGCTCATACTAGACCTCTGCTGATACCGCCGCTAGGGCATGTTGACAGTATCTGCTCCGTTGCGTTGCACCGAAGCCGAAATGTTCTGCGCGCGGGAAAAAGCAGTTCACCGATGCAGACGTTTGCACTGGCATAATCCCCCGCATCCCAGGTCGGAGAGTGCCCATGTCGCGCTACTTTATTTTGTCCCTCTGCGTGTTTTTTTCGACGGCGTATGCCGATGAAAAAAACACGCCGAACGATGCTCATGATCTGGCTTACAGCCTCGGTGCCAGCCTCGGCGAACGGCTGCGCCAAGAGGTGCCGCAGTTGCAGATCCAGGCGCTGATCGAAGGTCTGCAACAGGCGTATCAGGGCAAGCCGCTGGCGCTGAGTGAAGCGCGTATTGAACAGATTCTGGCCGACCACGAATCGCGCAATGCCGAGCAGGCATCACGGCAATCGAGCGACGCGGCAATGGAAAACGAGCAACGCTTTCTCAGTGCGGAAAAAGCCAAACCGGGGGTGAAGGAACTGGCCGATGGCATCCTCCTGACTGAACTGGTTCCGGGCACTGGCGCCAAGGCCGGCCCGGACGGCAAAGTGCAGGTGCTGTATGTCGGCAAGCTGCCGGATGGCACCGTGTTCGATCAGAACACCCAGCCGCAATGGTTCAACCTCGACAGCGTGATCGCCGGTTGGCGCACCGCCTTGCAGAACATGCCGGTGGGGGCGAAATGGCGGCTGGTGATTCCATCGGATCAAGCCTATGGCGCCGACGGTGCCGGCGACCTGATCGCGCCGTTCACGCCTCTGGTTTTCGAAGTGGAATTGCGTGGCGCGACGAGCTGATCAGGCATAAAAAAACGGTGCGCTTTCGGGCGCACCGTTTTTTCATGAAGGACGTGGATCAGGCCTGAACCGGATCTTCTGCCTTGTGTGCCGTGTGCAGCACTTCGATCAGGCAGTCTTCAAGTTCGAAGCGCTCATGCAGCAAGCCGCCCAATTCCTTGAATTTCTCCGCAACGCATTTGCCTTCATCGCACAGGTCGTTGAACGCGAGCAGCTTCTCGGTAATGACGTCGATGCGCGGGTATATGGTCTCGGCGAGTTCCAGACCGCGCTTGTCGTTGAACGCCTTGGCTTCGCCAGTCAGCTGTTCATAGATTTCGAAGTGCCCCGCCGATACGTAATCGACCAGCACGCCGCAGAATTCCTGCAAAGGCTTGCGGCTCTCGGACAGCGACTCAGGCTGCGCACCGAGCTTGTCGTAGGCGCCGATCAGCTCTTCACGCTCCTGCAACCAGCGGTCGATCAGCAGATGAACCCCACCCCAACGTTCCTGAGCATTCTGACAACTTTCGAGCATGGCGATCTCTCTTCCCTTGTGGGTCATGCTGCTCTACACCCGCGCCCCTGTTCTGATTTGACTGGTGGACGATCGGGCAGAGCGTCATCGAGCAACATAAATCCAATGACACGTGCCGGCCAGATTATGCCCGCACGCCTATGGCTTCAAGGTACGCAGGAGATAAAGTTCATACAAGTGTTTAATCCCTGACCAGCAGGTGGTGCGACGCTTCGTCGCTGACCGGTCGTTGCAGAGCGCTCCAGATCAGACGCAACAACTGATAAACCGCAAGGATCGACACGCCGACAAAAAACAGCAGGCTCCATTCCGGGATGCTCAAATCGAACAGTGTCCAGGAGATGTCCGCACAATCGGCGCCGCCGTTGAACATCCGTTGCAAGGCGCAGATCCACGGCAGGTCGCTGAACAGTGACTCCACGGTTGGCGAGCATTTGACCAGTTGCAGCATCGAGTCACTCTGGATCAACACCTGCCGCCACGCAGCGGTGGTTCCACCCAGACTGGCGCCGAGTGCAAACAGCCAGTACCACCATAAGCCAACGCGCCGAGGGCCATGCACCGCCGCCACGCCGCAGCCGATGCACAGCAATGTGAGGAACAATCGCTGCACCAGGCACAGACTGCAAGGCGTCAGTCCGACCGCGTATTCGAGGTAATAGGAAGCTCCCAGAGCAAAGGCCCCCGCAATGAAAGCCATGAAGAACAAGGAGCGTGAGCAGGCCAACGACATGGCTTTTCCGTAACAGTAGAGACCGACGGTTACGGTAGAGGAAAGCGTGTCAGCCTTTCAAGGCAAGGGCCTGCCGACAGTTCACCGCAGGTGTAGGGAAAACCCGACAGGCTCGATAGGAAACGGTGAAGCGCTCTGTAGGACTTTGTCTCCAGAGCGCGAAGAAGGGGAATTTTCGGTCATCGAAGTTCGCGAGGGAGCAAACTCCCTCGCCATTCATACCTTCGCCGCAACCGGCAAAGGCGCCGCGAGCAGACGTTCATCCAGCAGCCCCAGACCTTCCTGGAACAACTGATTGCTGCGCTCGGTATCGCCAAGCTGTGCAAGCAGACGGGCCAACTCCGCACAGGTCTCCGGATTGCGCTGCACGCGCAAACTGCTTTCCAGATAGTCGCGAGCCTTGCCCCACAGGCTGGTTTGCAGACACAAGCGTCCAAGGGTCAGCAGCAGGCTCGGATCGGCCGGATGCTCCTTGAGCCAGCCTTCGGCAATCTGCAACTGACGCGCAGGATCACTGCCACGAACCAGACCATAGAGCCGCGCCAGATGGCTGTCGTACTTGCGCTTGAGCGCTGTTCGCAGGACCTCTTCGGCCTCGACCTGAGCACCAAGCTGGCGCAATTGCTCGGCATAGGCCAGTACCAAGGGTGCTTCCTGACGCTGCGCCGAAGTCAGCTGTTCCCACGCCCGCTTGAGCGATTGCAGACCCACCGTACCATCTTCTTCGCGATGCGCTGCCAAGGACAGGTTTTCACCCCAGGCGCGGCGCTCGAGTTCAGCCAGTTCGGCCGGCGGCAGGACCTTGTCCTTGCGCAGCTCCGGGAGCAGACGAATCACCGCCGGCCATTCGCCACGCTGCTGATGCAGACGTTGCAATTGACGCAATGTCTGCGCGCTGCGCGGATGCCGTTCATGCATTGCCTGCAAGGTCACCAGCGCACCGTCGGTGTCGCCACGATCGGTCTGCAACTGTGCGTGACTCAGGGCGATCGCCAATTCGGCTTGCGGCTGACGCTCCAGCGCACGTTCGAGCAAACGATCACTTTCTTCGTACTGACCTTGCTCGTTCGCCGCACGGGCGGCGCCGAGGTAGTAAAGCAATGGCTGGCGCTCGGCTTCCGCCGCGCGGGTCAAATGCCGCTGCGCGCTGGCCCAGCGACCTTCAGCCAGATCCAGTTGTCCGTGTTCGATCGCCACTTGTACGCGGCGGCTGCGATTGCGTCGCGACCACGGATTGACCACGCCGGTGGAGGTCATCACCAGCTCGACCAGCACCTTGATGCCCCAGAACAGCAGCCACAGCACCGCGATCACCGCCAGTGTCGCCCACAGGCTCGATTCGTAGCGGAAGCTCTTGTACGCCACCAGCACGTAACCGGAATGCTCGGCAATCGCCAGGCCCAGCGCTGCCGTCGCGGCGATGACCAGAAACACGATTACATAGAGGCGCTTCATGGGGTCGCCTCCTGCGCAGCATTGGCGGCAGGCTTGGCGAACGGTTTCACCGATTCCTCGGCATTGACGTTACGTCGCTCCAGATATCCCTGCACCGCACTCAAGGTGCCGGCCAGATCCGGCGTCTTGACGGTGACCGGTTCCTTGCTCAGCTCGGCGACCTGCTCCAGCATGACTTTGCTTTGCGGGTTGTCCGGATTGAAATTGCCCTTGAGCACATCGCGCGCCTCGGCCAGCGCCTGGGTGTACACAGCCGCCTGACCGTTGAGCGCGGCCCACTGCGCCTGCTCCAGCGCCAGGCTCAGAGCCAGGCGCACCTGGCTCAGGCTCTGTCCGGCCAGCAGCGGTTTGACGTTCTTGTCAGCGTTGAAGTCGATGCGGATATAGCGCGATACCTTGTCCCACCACTGTGCCCAGCGACTGGCGCCATCGCCATCGCTGGTCAGGCCCAGCAGTGACTCGCCGCGATCCTTGTACTCCGGCGCCAGCTCAGTGAGGTCGATGACCTGATCGCGCAGCGCGCCGAGACGCAGGAACAGCCCGGTGCGATCCGGCTGTTCGGTGCTGCGCAAGGCGACCAGGGTTTTCGCCACTTGCTCGCGCGCGGCGAAGGAGCCCGGATCGTTCTGTTCACGGAGAATTTCATCGGCGCCCTGCACCAGTGCCTGGGCGCTGCTGATGTCCTGCAACGCTGAAAGGCGCAGGCTGGCCAGACGCAGCAAGTGTTCGGCCTCGGCCAGACGCCAGTCCTTGCGGCTGGCGCCTAGGACGGTTTCCAGACGTTGATTGAGGCGCTGTTGATCGCCCTGCAGTTGCGTGACCAGACGCTGGCGCTCGGCTAGCTCGTCAGCACCGGGTAACTGCGCCAGGCGCTCGGTCAGACGCTGTTCGTTGAGCTTCAGACTCTGCGCCTGATCGTTCAACGCCTGCACCTGACTCGACTGTTGCTGCGTGTTGCTCTGCAGGTGGCGCACCTGCCAGACACCCCAGCCGCCGATGGCGACACCGGCGGCACCGAGCAGCAAGGCGACAATCGCCAGTCCATTGCCTCGGCGCGGCTCTTTGGCCGGTGGTGGAGTTTCAACCTGGGCATCAAGCGCAGGCTGGACGTCATCTTTTGGCAAGGCTGTTTCGCTCACGTATCCATCCTTTGCATTAGAAAACGGCACGGGACATTCCCGTAACGCCGTCAGCAAAGCCGCGGCACTCGCGCCGCGGCAATCCACAACTGTTTGAGCCCCGGCGGCACGTGCCAGCTCGGCGACCCTCGGGCTTGGAACAAACAACGGCAACTGCGCGATCTTCGGCCAGGCATCGCCGGCCATCTGCCGCAGGTGCTCGAAACCCTGTCCACTGCTGACCACCAGCCCGTTCAAGCGTTCCGCTTCGATCCGCCGTGGCAGCTCGTTTGGCGGGTAGGCTGGCAGGTCGCGGCGATACAATTCCAGATACTCGACACTAGCACCAAGCGCGCGCAGGCGCTCGGCGAGCAGTTCACGACCGCCCTCGCCGCGCAGGATCATCACCTGCGCGCCGGACTGGTCGAGCGCCTCGCGCAGACGCGGCAATTGCAGCAGGGCTTCACTGTCATCGCCGTCAGCCGGGAAGCTGACATCGAGACCATGCTCGCGAAGAATGCCTGCGGTCGCCGCACCGACGCTGAACCACGGCATGCTCAATGGCGCCGTGCCTTCGGACTTGAGCAGATCCACCGCAATCCGCGCCGCCGGTTTGCTGACCACAATCACCGCGCTGCAAGCGGGCAATCGCGAAATCGCCTGGCGAATAGTGTCAGAGACCGGCAGCGGAACGATGTCCAAAAGCGGCAGACAACTGCTGAAAATCCCGTGCCCGGCCAACTGTTCGGCCAGCGCCGCGCAGTCGTCTGCCGGGCGCGTCAGCAGCAGGCGCCAGGCTGTCACTCGTGACCCGCCTCGCCGTACACCGCTTTGAGAATGTCGTCGGCGCCTTGCTTGAGCAGGTCTTCAGCGACCTGCACGCCCAAGGTCTCGGCGTCCGCGCGCGGCGCCCGGGCTTCGGCGCTGAGCAGCTTGCCACCACTCGGCTCGCCGACCAGACCGCGCAACCACAACTGCTCGCCTTCAAGCACGGCGTAGCAGGCGATCGGCACTTGGCAGCCGCCGTTCAAATGTTTGTTGAGGGCGCGTTCGGCGTTCACCCGCGAAGCGGTATCGGCGTGATGCAAAGGCGCGAGCAAGGCGTGAATTTCGTGGTCGGCGCTGCGGCATTCGATGCCGACCGCGCCCTGGCCACCGGCCGGCAGGCTGTCATCGACACTGATCGCCGATGTGATGCGCTCTTCGAAACCCAGGCGGATCAGACCGGCCGCGGCGAGGATGATCGCGTCGTACTCGCCGGCGTCGAGTTTGGCCAGACGGGTGTTGACGTTGCCGCGCAGGAAACGGATCTGCAGATCGGGACGCCGCGCCAGCAATTGCGTCTGCCGACGCAGGCTCGAGGTGCCGACGATGGCCCCGGCAGGCAGCGCTTCAAGACTGGCGTAGGTGTTGGAGACGAAAGCATCGCGCGGGTCTTCACGCTCACAGATGCAGAACAGACCCAAGCCTTGCGGGAAGTCCATCGGCACGTCTTTCATCGAATGCACGGCGATATCGGCCTGGTTTTCCAGCAGCGCAGTTTCCAGTTCCTTGACGAACAGACCCTTGCCGCCGATCTTCGACAGTGGCGAGTCGAGCAGCTTGTCGCCGCGACTGACCATGGGCACCAGCGTCACCAGCAGGCCCGGGTGGGCCGCCTCGAGACGGGCTTTGACGTATTCGGCCTGCCAGAGGGCCAGCGCACTTTTACGGGTGGCGATGCGGATTTCGCGAGGGGACATGGAACAATCCGTACTGAATAGATACGGCGGATAATAACAGCTCAGTCAATTTCGCTTTGACCTGAATCAGAACCGGCGCGGCCTCCCTGGCCTGCCATGCCGGATAAAAGAACACGAAAAGACCGCTGAAGACCGGGTCAAAGCCCCTGCATCATCTTGCGCACACCGGCAACATGCCGCCGGCTGACAATCAGCGCATCGCCATTGAGGCCTTTGAGGAACAACTGGAAATGTCCCAATGGCGTGCGTTGCAATCGCTCGATGCGATCACGAGCGACCAGCGCATTGCGGTGGATACGCACAAAGCGTTCGCCAAATTCGTCTTCAAGGGCTTTGAGGGGTTCGTCGAGCAGCACCTCGCCGGCTTCGTGACGCAGGGTCACGTACTTGTGGTCGGCGATGAAGTAGACCACCTGATCCAGCGGAATCAGCTCGATGCCTTTACGGGTCCGTGCGCTGATGTGGCTGCGTGGGCCGTTGCCACTTTCGGCAGCGGGACGGGTCAGGGCCGAGAGTTGCGCCCGGTTGGGACGTTCAGCCCGCTTCAGGGCTTCATTCAAGTGTTCGGTTCGCACAGGTTTCACCACATAGCCCACGGCGCTGGCCTGCAGGGCTTCCACGGCAAATTCATCGGGACTGGTGCAAAACACCACGGCCGGCGGCGTCTCTCGTTCGCACAGTCGGGCAGCAACCTGCAGGCCATCGAGGCCCGGCATGCGGATATCGAGCAGCACGATATCCGGCTTGTGGCTGTCGATCAGCGCTAACGCCTCCTCGCCATTCGTGGCACTGGGCTCCAGGACTGTGTAACCCTCGAGCTCGCTCACCATACGGCTTAGGCGCTCGCGAGCCAGGGGTTCGTCATCAACGATCAGGACATTCATATTGCGCTGGATTCCTGCGTGAGTCTCGCACAAGGATAGCGTAGACAGGTGTAGTGACCTCCGTCACCGCGATCCACGCTAAGACTAGCCCGAGCGCCAAAAAGTGCCGTACGTCGGCCAGCAATATTTGCCAGCGTCCGGGTCGTACCGCTCGGAGCCCAGTGTTCCCTGCGTTTCTCACGGTGGGTGACCGTTGTACAACTCACCCGCCCCCTCTTCTTATAGCCAGTGGCCGGACCTTTGCATGATCCGCATTCGCACCGACCCTTATGTCCACTGTAGACGTTCGTCGGAACGATATTGCTCAATCAAAAAATATCCTTTTGTAAATTCCTTGCAGACCGCGCCGGACACGCCTGACACATCCGCGAAAAAACGTATCGACCGGTGTCAGCGACAGGATTGGCAACCCTGTTATTATCCGCGCCAGCGTTTCACGCCATTTCTTCAAGCCGATACGAGCGAATTCATGAGCACTGACAAGACCAATCAGTCCTGGGGCGGCCGCTTCAGTGAACCCGTCGACGCCTTCGTCGCCCGCTTCACCGCCTCCGTCACTTTCGACCAGCGCCTGTATCGCCACGACATCATGGGCTCGATCGCCCACGCCACCATGCTGGCCAAGGTCGGCGTGCTGACCGATGCCGAGCGCGACAGCATCATCGATGGCCTGAAGACCATTCAGGGCGAAATCGAGGCCGGCCAGTTCGACTGGCGCGTCGACCTCGAAGACGTGCACATGAACATCGAAGCACGCCTGACCGACCGCATCGGCGTCACCGGTAAAAAGCTCCACACCGGGCGCAGCCGCAACGACCAGGTCGCCACCGACATCCGCCTGTGGCTGCGCGATGAAATCGACCTGATCCTCGCCGAGATCACCCGCCTGCAAAAAGGCCTGCTGGAGCAAGCCGAACGTGAAGCGGCGAGCATCATGCCGGGCTTCACCCACTTGCAGACCGCGCAGCCAGTGACCTTCGGGCACCACATGCTGGCCTGGTTCGAAATGCTCAGCCGCGACTACGAGCGTCTGGTCGACTGCCGCAAGCGCACCAACCGCATGCCGCTGGGCAGCGCCGCGCTGGCCGGCACGACCTACCCGATCGACCGCGAATACACCGCGCAACTGCTGGGCTTCGACGCCGTCGGCGGCAACTCGCTGGACAACGTTTCCGATCGCGACTTCGCCATCGAATTCTGCTCGGCCGCGAGCATCGCGATGATGCACCTGTCGCGTTTCTCCGAAGAGCTGGTGCTGTGGACCAGCGCGCAGTTCCAGTTCATCGATCTGCCGGATCGCTTCTGCACCGGCAGCTCGATCATGCCGCAAAAGAAAACCCCGATGTGCCCGAACTGGTGCGCGGCAAGACCGGCCGTGTGTTCGGCGCGCTGATGGGCCTGCTGACCCTGATGAAAGGCCAGCCACTGGCCTACAACAAGGACAATCAGGAAGACAAGGAGCCGCTGTTCGACGCCGCCGACACCCTGCGCGATTCGCTGCGCGCGTTTGCCGACATGATCCCGGCGATCAAGCCGAAACACGCGATCATGCGTGAAGCGGCACTGCGCGGTTTCTCCACCGCGACTGACCTGGCGGATTACCTGGTGCGCCGTGGCCTGCCGTTCCGCGACTGCCATGAAATCGTTGGCCACGCGGTGAAATACGGCGTCGACACGGGTAAGGATCTGGCCGAGATGAGCCTGGAAGAACTGCGTCAGTTCAGCGATCAGATCGAGCAGGACGTGTTTGCCGTGCTGACCCTCGAAGGCTCGGTGAATGCCCGCGACCATATCGGCGGGACTGCACCGGCGCAGGTCAAGGCTGCGGTGGCGCGCGGCCAGGCCCTAATCGCCAGCCGCTAAAAGCCAAGAGCTTCGCGAGCAGGCTCGCTCCCACAGGGATTCTGGATGTTCACAAAATTTGTGTTCACCACCGGCTCAATGTGGGAGCGAGCCTGCTCGCGAAGGCTTCCTTCAGAGCGCTACAAAATTCACTTCTTTGCAGCAATCATCGCTAAAAATGCCGGCATCGCCGCGTCCTTGTCCGCCGCGATCTTCTGCACATGCGGATTTTGCTCAAGCCGCTCCAGCAGCGATTTCGCCTGCGGCATCTCGGCCAGCAGATCAATCCCGAACAGCTTCTGCCCGACCGCACAGGCCAGCGGCACGCTGTAGAGGAAATACAAATCGGCAATGCTCAGGCTGTCACCCGCCACATAAGGGGCGAACTGGCCGTGGCGGCCGAGTGCCGCGAAGCCCAGCAGCAGTTCCGTCCGGGTCTTCTCCTTGATCGCCTCCGGCAATGTCATACCGAAAAACGCCTCGCCATAGCAGGCACGCCCCGGCAACTCGATGTACAACTCGATCTCCTTGGCAATCGCCAATACCTGCGCGCGCTCGAACGGATCGCAGGGCAGGAGCGGCGTGCCCTTTTGTGATTGTTCGAGGTATTCGAGGATGATCGCGGTTTCGTTGATATAACCGGCGTCGACACCCAGCACCGGGACCTTGCCACGCGGACTGATTGCCAGTGACTCCGGGGTTTGCGCCGGGTAGAACGTCACCTCTTCGAAGGGCAGGCCTTTTTCCAGCAGCGCCAGTTTGACCATGTTGTAGTAGTTGCTGACAGCAAATCCGTAGAGCTTGAACATCACAGAGCCTCCAGGCCGTGCGGGGTGGGCAGTGCCTGTTTATAGATCGCCGCGGCGTTTCCCGCCAGCAGCATCACGCCGCTGAATGCGGGTAAACTGGCGCCTTTCCCTGAGGAGCCTGCCATGAGCGAGCCGACAGATATCGTCAACGATGACGACGAAGAAGCATTCACCGAAGCGACCCTGATCGAAGCCATCGAGAACCAGATTGAAAGCGACAACCCGCCGGCGGCCAAGGCGACGTTGAACAAGCTGACTTTGGTCGGCATGGACCGTGAGGAGATCCTCAATCTGATGGCCCACGTGCTGGCTTTTGAAATTGACGCGATGCTCGATGAAGATCGCCCGTTCGACACCCAGTGGTACGAAGCGGCACTGCGCGCTTTGCCAGAGCTGCCACCGGAAAAGCAGTAACCACATTGCTCCTGTGGGAGCGAGCAGGCTCGCTCCCACAAGGTTTGTTACGCATCCATCCAGCCATCTGCTGCCGCCCGACTACACTGGAATTCGCCTCAAGACAAAATCCCCTGATCCGAGCACTGGACATGCTGCACCAGCGGGTTCACCTTAGAGGCGCTGTCGTCCAATTCCTAGAAAGTCTGGAGTCCTTATGTCGCTTACCCCTGAGTTGGTTGCCGAACTGGAAGTCCTTGCACTCTTCAACCTGGACAGTTCCCAGGAAGGTCTGAAAATTCACCAGACCGCTGCCCCGAAACATATCGCTGCCGCCCAGCGCCTCTTTGAAAAAGAACTCACCGACCAGCCCGATGGCGGTTATCTGACCAGCCTCGGTCGCGATGCCGCGCAAAACGTGCAGACCGTACTGACGATTTTGAAAGAACAGCAAACCGCCTGATTTCTCTGACTTTGCCCACGGGAACTCCTGCCACGGGATTTCCGCGGGCCCGCCCGCTCGCTGTCGATAAAAAACTGACGTCAAAAAACAAATTCAGCTTAAACGTCCTGCCGCGCAGCGGCTAAACTGCGGCCATTCCGAGACCCTCTACGTCCGAGCCTGCAAGCCGGTTTGAGCTGACATGACCCGCACCCACGAAATCCGCCCCGACCTGGACGAAGGCATCGACCGCAAGGTACTCAGCCAACTGCGCGCACGTTTTCTCAAACTCAATGAAGGCCGCCTCGGCCGCGCTCTCGAAGGCTTGTCGACGCGCCAGCAAAGCGTGTTGACGCTGTTGCCGCTGTTCTTTCACGTCAATCATCCGTTGCTGCCCGGCTATGTCTCGGGCAGTACGCCGGCGGGGCTTTCGAATTATGAGCCGGACGCCAATGCGCTGACCGAGGCGCAGCGCCTGACTCGCTCGTTCTCTTACAGGCCGCGCCACGGCAGCAACCCGCCGCGACCGATCCACGGCCTGTTCCTGATGGGCAGCCTCGGCACGCTGGCCCAGGCCGATCAGAGCGATATGGACGTGTGGGTCTGCCATGGGCCGGATCTGAGCGAAAGCGAGCTCGCCGAGCTGAGCAAGAAGTGCCAATTGCTGGAAGCCTGGGCTGCGAGCCAGGGTGCCGAAGCGCATTTCTTCCTGATCGACCCGGCGCGCTTCGTCAAAGGCGAACGCGATTCAAAGCTCAGTTCGGACAACTGCGGCAGCACCCAGCACTATCTGCTGCTCGACGAGTTTTATCGCACGGCGATCTGGCTGGCCGGGCGCACGCCGATCTGGTGGCTGGTGCCGGTCTATGAAGAAACGGCCTACGACGCCTACACCCACACCCTGCTGTCCAAACGCTTTATTCGCGCCGACGAAACCCTCGATCTCGGGCCGATGGCGACCATTCCGCCCGGAGAATTCATCGGCGCCGGGTTGTGGCAGTTGTTCAAAGGCATCGAGTCGCCCTACAAATCGGTGCTCAAACTGCTGTTGACCGAGGTGTACGCCAGTGAACACCCGCACGTGCAGTGCCTGAGCCTGCGCTTCAAGAAAGCCGTGTTCGCCAATCAGCTCGATCTCGATGAGCTTGACCCGTACATGGTGGTGTACCGGCGTATCGAGGAATACCTGATCGCCCGCAACGAGCCGGAACGTCTTGAGCTGGTGCGCCGCGCGCTGTATCTGAAGGTCAACCGCAAGCTCACCGGCAACAGCCGCAGCCAGGGCTGGCAACGCGCACTGCTCGAACGCCTGGCCGGCGAGTGGCACTGGGATCAACGGCAACTGGCGCTGCTCGACAGTCGCAGTCAGTGGAAAGTCCGCCAGGTCAGCGCCGAGCGCCGCGCGCTGGTCAATGAACTCAACTACAGCTATCGCTTTCTGACCCAGTTCGCCCGCAGCGAACAGACTGTCAGCCTGATCAACAAGCGCGACCTCAATGTCCTCGGCCGGCGCCTCTACGCAGCGTTCGAGCGCAAGGCCGACAAGGTCGAGTTCATCAATCCGGGCATTGCCCCGGATCTGGCCGAAGACACCCTGACCCTGGTGCAGTCGCCGAACAAAAAGGAGCCGGGGCAGACCCAGTGGGGCCTGTACAACGGCAGCCTGACGGCACTGGAGTGGGAACACTTCGCGCCGATCAAGCGCAGTCGCGAGCTGCTTGAACTGCTGACCTGGTGCCACCGCAACGGCGTGATCGACAGCAGCACACGTCTGGCCCTGCATCCGGGCACCAGCGACTTGAGCGAGTTCGAGCTGTTCAACCTGCTCGGCAGCTTGCAGCAGTGCATCGCCCTGCCCTTGCCCTCTGTTGCTGAAGAGCCATTGCTACGTGCCGCTGTGCCCAGCGAAGTGCTGCTGCTGATCAACGTCGGCGTCGACCCGCTCAAGCATCACCGTGATCTGAACATCCTGATGACCACCGAACGCACCGACTCGCTGAGCTATGCCGGTGTGCGCGAGAACCTGGTGCTGACCCTCGATCAGGTCACGCTCAACAGCTGGAACGAAGTGCTGGTCAATCGTTTCGACGGCCCGCATGCGCTGCTCGACTGCCTGCGCGATTACCTCAACAACCTGCCGCGCGGCCCGGTGCAGCCGTCGCTGAAAGTGCGCTGTTTCTGCCACAACCGCGCGCAATTCATTGCCCGCCGCGTCGAAGAAATCGTCGACACCGCGCAGACCCTGTTGCTCAGCGAGTTGAATCACCGCTACCTGATTCAGGTGCAGCAGCACTATCACGTGCTGGAGCTGGTGCCCGGCCAGGTCAACCATGTCGCCCTCGCCACTCTGCCGGCACTGCTCGATTATCTGGGCGAAGAACAACCGCGCTACAGCCCGCTGCACCTCGACCCGATGGCGCTGGAGGACCATGACCTGGCGCTGATCCTGCCGA
Source organism: Pseudomonas sp. S3_G06 (assembly GCF_054667565.1). NCBI lineage: Bacteria > Pseudomonadati > Pseudomonadota > Gammaproteobacteria > Pseudomonadales > Pseudomonadaceae > Pseudomonas > Pseudomonas sp. S3_G06. The sequence goes on along the minus strand of NZ_CP162738.1, from coordinate 5,390,313 downwards.
TGGGTCAGCCGGAGTGCATTCAGGTGTTCTACCGCATCAGCGAACAGCAGGCCGAGCTGTACGTGCTGGATGAATTCAATGCGCTGTGGCAGCAGCAACTGCCGTACCACGACGAGCAGAGTCTGCTGGTGCCGCTGCAGCGTTTTCTGCAATCGATCCAGTACCGCCGTGAAGCGCAATTGCCGATGGACGGTGGCCCTGCGGGCAGCCCCGAGACTTTGTATTACCAGCTGTTGCCGTCAGGCCCGGGGCGCTCGCGCAGGGTCGAAACCCGGCCGGCACCGCAGACCCCGGTGAACAAACCGTTCTATGACGTACAGGCGATCATCGGTAAAGCCGCGCCCGGCGAAGTGCAGGTCACCCTGTATTGCAATCAGCGTGAATTCAGCGAGCTGGAGCATGGCGACCAGTTGTTCAGCGTGGTCGCCCGGGAGATCGTCGAGCAGCGCCGCGAGACCGAACGCTATCGCTGCTACATCACCGACCTCGATCTCTCGGGGCTGCTCGGTGACGGGCACAGTCCAAGCAATCTGTATCTGCGCTACAAGGCAGACCTGGAGCGCTCGTTGAATGAAGCGCTCGAACAGGTTTGAAGCGGGGATTTATTCGGGAAAGGCGCCGCCGTTGACCGGTTGCGATTCCACTTCCAGCAAGGTCAGTTTCAGCGACTTGCCACCCGGCGCCGGCCAATCGATGTGCTGACCGACCTTAAGACCCAGCAGCGCACTGCCGACCGGCGCGAGAATCGAAATCTTGCCGTTGTCGGCGTTGGCGTCCTTGGGATAGACCAGCGTCAGGTGGTAATCCTTGCCACTGCCTTCTTCGCGGCAATGCACGCGGGAATTCATGGTCACGACATCGGCGGGCACTTCATCGTGGCCGACCACGGTATCGGCGCGATCCAGCTCGGTTTGCAGCGCAATCACGCCCGGTGCAGCCTGGTCTTTGTCGCTCAGGCTGTCGATCAGGCGCTCCAGACGTTGCACGTCCAGACGGGTAAGGGTGATGGAAGGTGCGGTCATGATCCAGGCAGACTCCTTTCTTCTGCACAAAAAAAGCAAAACCCCGCCAAAAAAGACGGGGTTTTCACCGTGCCTCGGTGGTTTGAGGCGTTCGCGGACACTATCACAGCTCAAAAAATATACAAGTCACCCACTTTTTGCCCGGGTGAAACCCTTGTGGCGAGGGGATTTATCCCCGTTCGGCTGCGCAGCAGCCGTATAGATTCTGGGGCCGCTACGCGACCCAACGGGGATAAATCCCCTCGCCCACAATGGGGTATCAAACAGAATTTTGGCGGGCAGCAGCCTGCTGGCAAATCACCCGGCGCCGTTGATCATCGGCCGAGCGCCATTCGCGAATGTCTTCGACGTGACGCGCGCAGCCGAGACAGACTTTCTGTTCGTCCAGCCGACATACGCCCGTGCACGGCGAAGGTACCGCCGGGCTGACGTTGCTGTAGAGCGGTTTCGGCGGGCGAACAGGCGCGGCATCCGTCACGAATCACAGACCTTCGAAATCGAATTCAGCGCCAGCCTGCTGCTTGACGAGGCGCTGAAGCATTTCGCCCAATTGCTCTTCGCTCTTGTCGCACATCCAGCGCTCGCTTTCTTCGTCATAGTCGAAGTGGAAACCACCGGACACGGCCGCCAGCCACAGCTGACGCAATGGCTCCTGGCGGCTGAAGATCAGCTGCGAGCCGTTTTCGAACTTGACGGTCAAGACACCTGCCGAGCTTTCCAGATCGATGTCCAGATCGCTTTCGTCAAATATGTCTTCCAGTTTTTCCTGGGTTTCATCGACCAGATCGTGGAAACGGGCTTCGGACAAACTCATTGCGGCAACCTCAAAAATGTCTGATCAGGCTCAAGCGCCGAAAGATACGGACGCTGCCGACCGATTGCAAAGATTAACGACCAAGCACCAGTTTCCATCCAACATCGCACTCTGTGGGAGCGAGCTTGCTCGCGAAAGCGGTGTGTCAGGCAACAAACATATCGAATGTGACGACCTCTTCGCGAGCAAGCTCGCTCCCACAGGTATTGCAGGTATCCATCCGGTATCCAGCAAGCCCCGCCGGACGGGAACCCCCTCGCATAGGCAAGCTGCCGGGTGGCCGGTATACTCCGGCGCAATTAACGCATTTTCAAGGATTTCGCCATGAAGCGCCTGATCTCTTCCCTTGCTGCGCTCGTCGCGGTTGCCTGCCTGGTTTCGGCCTGTGGTCAAAAAGGCCCGCTGTACCTGCCCGATGACGACCAGGACCCGGCCGAACAAGCCCAGTCTTCGCAGAAGCAGCCATCCAAGGCTCACAAGCACGACGTTTACTAAGGGATCGCCATGGACGCTTTTAACTACCGTGGCGGGGAGCTGTTCGCGGAAGGTGTGGCGCTGTCCGCCATCGCCGACCGCTTCGGCACGCCCACCTATGTCTACTCGCGCGCGCACATCGAAGCGCAGTATCTGGCCTACGCCGATGCGCTGGCCGGCATGCCGCATCTGGTCTGCTTCGCGGTCAAAGCCAACTCCAACCTCGGTGTACTGAATGTCCTGGCCCGTCTCGGCGCCGGTTTCGACATCGTTTCCCGTGGCGAGCTGGAACGTGTACTGGCCGCTGGTGGCAGCGCCGACAAGATCGTTTTCTCCGGCGTCGGCAAGACCCGTGACGACATGCGCCGCGCCCTCGAAGTCGGCGTGCACTGCTTCAACGTCGAGTCCACCGATGAGCTTGAGCGCCTGCAAGTAGTCGCCGCCGAGCTGGGTGTTCGCGCCCCGGTTTCGCTGCGCGTGAACCCGGACGTCGATGCCGGCACCCACCCGTACATTTCCACCGGTCTGAAAGAGAACAAGTTCGGCATCGCCATTGCCGACGCCGAAGACGTGTACGTGCGCGCCGCGCATCTGCCGAACCTGGAAGTGGTCGGTGTCGACTGCCATATCGGTTCGCAACTGACCACGCTGCCGCCATTCATTGACGCCCTGGATCGCCTGCTCGATCTGGTCGACCGCTTGGGCGATTGCGGCATTCACCTGCGCCACATTGATCTCGGTGGCGGCTTGGGCGTGCGTTATCGCGATGAAGAGCCGCCGCTGGCTGCCGACTACATCAAAGCCGTGCGCGAGCGTCTCGACGGGCGTGATCTGGCGCTGGTGTTCGAACCGGGTCGCTTCATCGTTGCCAATGGCGGCGTGTTGCTGACGCAGGTCGAATACCTCAAGCACACCGAGCACAAGGATTTCGCCATCGTCGACGCGGCGATGAATGACCTGATCCGCCCAGCGCTGTATCAGGCGTGGATGGACGTCACCGCGGTGAAACCGCGCGACAGCGCTGCACGCAAGTACGACATCGTCGGCCCGATCTGCGAAACCGGCGACTTCCTCGCCAAGGACCGCGAGCTGGCGCTGGAAGAGGGCGACTTGCTGGCAGTGCATTCGGCCGGTGCCTACGGTTTCGTCATGAGCTCCAACTACAACACTCGCGGCCGTGCCGCCGAGGTGCTGGTGGATGGTGATCAGGTTTTTGAAGTGCGTCGCCGCGAAACCGTGGCCGAGCTGTTTGCCGGCGAAAGCCTGCTGCCGGAGTAACCCATGCTGCTGCGTTTTACCAAAATGCACGGCCTGGGCAACGACTTCATGGTCCTCGACCTGGTCAGCCAGCACGCGCACATTCAGCCCAAACACGCCAAGCAATGGGGCGACCGCCACACCGGGATCGGTTTCGACCAGTTGCTGATCGTCGAAGCGCCGAGCAACCCGGATGTGGATTTCCGCTACCGGATCTTCAACTCCGACGGTTCGGAAGTGGAGCAGTGCGGCAACGGTGCGCGCTGCTTCGCCCGCTTCGTGCTCGACAAGCGTCTGACTGCCAAGCGGCAGATCCGGGTCGAGACCAAGGGCGGCATCATCGAACTGGACGTACGTAACGACGGCCAGATCGGCGTCAACATGGGCGCGCCGCGGCTGGTGCCGGCGGACATTCCATTCCAGGCGCCAGCGCAGGCCAGCAGCTATTCGCTGGACGTCGATGGCACCACGGTCGAACTGGCCGCCGTGTCGATGGGCAATCCCCATGCGGTGATCCGCGTGGACGACATCAACAGCGCACCGGTGCATGAATTGGGGCCGAAGATCGAGCACCATCCGCGCTTTCCGGCGCGGGTCAATGTCGGCTTCCTTCAGGTCATCGACCGCCATCGCGCGCAACTGCGTGTTTGGGAACGCGGCGCCGGGGAAACCCAGGCCTGCGGCACCGGCGCCTGTGCGGCGGCGGTGGCGGCCATCAGTCAGGGGTGGATGGATTCGCCGCTGTTGATCGACCTGCCCGGCGGGCGTCTGTCCATCGAGTGGGCCGGCCCGGGCGAACCGGTGTTGATGACCGGTCCGGCAGTGCGTGTATACGAAGGACAAGTGCGTCTTTGAGCGAGCAGAAATCATGACCGACAAGCCACAGGTACCCGCCCGACCAGTCGACGAATCAGCGTCCGAGAGCCTCGAGGCAGCCGCGGTTGCCGCCTACCTGGAGGCTCATCCGGACTTCTTCGTCGAGCACGAAGAGCTGCTGCCGTCGCTGCGCATTCCGCACCGACGGGGCGACACCGTATCGCTGGTCGAGCGGCAGATGACCATCCTGCGCGATCGCAATATCGAGATGCGCCATCGCCTTTCGCATCTGATGGACGTGGCCCGCGACAACGATCGCCTGTTCGAAAAAACCCGCCGCCTGATTCTCGCGCTGATGGATGCATCGACCCTGGAAGACGTGGTCATCAGCGTTGAAGACAGCCTGCGTCAGGATTTCCAGGTGCCCTTCGTCAGCCTGATCCTGCTCGGCGACAACCCGGCCCCGGTCGGCCGCTGGGTAACCCACGCCGATGCGCAAACCGCGATTGGCGGCCTGCTCACCGAAGGCAAAAGCGTCAGCGGCAGCCTGCGTGAACATGAGCTGGACTTCCTCTTCGGCGAAGAACAGCGCCAGCAGATCGGCTCGACCGCCGTGGTTGCCGTCAGCCATCAGGGCATTCACGGCATTCTGGCCATCGCCAGCCGTGACCCGCAGCACTACAAGAGCTCGGTCGGCACGCTGTTCCTCAGTTACATCGCCGAGGTCATGGGCCGCGTGCTGCCACGGGTCAACAGCTCGCTGCGCTCGGTACGCTGACCATGGAACGACAACTGGACGCTTACTGCGAACATCTGCGCAGTGAGCGACAGGTGTCGCCGCACACCCTGTCGGCTTATCGCCGAGACCTCGATAAAGTCCTCGGCTGGTGCATCAAGCAGAACATCGGCAGCTGGGCCGCGCTGGACATCCAGCGCCTGCGCAGCCTGATCGCCCGGTTGCATGCGCAAGGCCAGTCCTCGCGCAGCCTCGCCCGCCTGCTCTCAGCGGTGCGCGGGCTCTATCACTACTTGAATCGCGAAGGCCTGTGCGACCACGACCCGGCCACCGGCCTGGCCCCGCCGAAAGGCGAACGGCGCCTGCCGAAAACCCTTGATACCGACCGCGCATTGCAGCTGCTGGAAGGTGCGGTCGAGGACGATTTTCTCGCCCGGCGCGATCAGGCGATTCTCGAGCTGTTCTATTCCTCTGGCCTGCGCCTGTCCGAGCTGACCGGGCTCAATCTCGATCAACTCGACCTCGCCGACGGCATGGTTCAGGTGCTCGGCAAGGGCAGCAAGACCCGGCTGTTGCCGGTTGGCACCAAGGCCCGCGAAGCCCTTGAACACTGGTTGCCGCTGCGCGCCATGACCAACCCGGCGGACGATGCGGTATTTGTCAGCCAGCAAGGCCGACGCCTCGGCCCGCGGGCGATTCAGGTGCGGGTCAAACTGGCTGGCGAGCGCGAACTGGGGCAGAACCTGCATCCGCACATGCTGCGGCACTCGTTCGCCAGCCATTTGCTCGAGTCCTCGCAGGACTTGCGCGCGGTGCAGGAATTGCTCGGTCACTCTGATATCAAAACCACACAGATCTATACCCACCTCGACTTCCAGCATCTGGCGGCGGTCTACGACAGCGCCCATCCCCGGGCCAAACGCATGAAAGGCGATGATTCATGAGCATTCAGTTGATCACGTTCGACCTCGACGACACTCTGTGGGACACCGCTCCGGTGATCGCCAGCGCCGAAACCGTGTTGCGCGAATGGCTGAGCGAACATGCGTCGAACCTGGGCGCGGTGCCGGTGGAGCATTTGTGGTCGATTCGCGAGCGAGTGCTGGCGGGCGAACCGGGCCTCAAACACCGCATCAGCGCGCTGCGCCGACGTGTGCTGTTCCATGCGCTGGAAGAAGCCGGATATGCCCACGGCGAAGCGTCGGATCTGGCTGACAAGGCTTTTGAAGTATTCCTGCACGCTCGGCATCAGATCGAAGTGTTCCCGGAAGTCGAGCCGCTGCTGGAGCTGCTCGCCAATCACTATGCCCTCGGCGTGGTCACCAATGGCAATGCCGACGTGCGTCGGTTGGGGCTGGCGGATTACTTCAAGTTCGCCTTGTGCGCCGAAGACATCGGCATCGCCAAACCGGATGCGCGGCTGTTTCATGAAGCGTTGCAGCGCGGTGGTGTAAGCCCCGCAGCGGCGGTGCATGTCGGCGATCATCCTGGCGATGACATTGCCGGCGCGCAACAGGCGGGATTACGCGCGGTGTGGTTCAACCCGACGGGCAAGGTCTGGGAGGCGGAGCGCTTGCCGGACGCCGAGATTCGCAGCCTGACCGAATTGCCCGCCGTCCTCTCCCGCTGGAATGCTTCCTCGAACTAATCTACAGCCCTGTGGGAGCGAGCCTGCTCGCGAATGCGCTGTGTCATTCAACATGTATGTCGGCTGAAATGCCCTCTTCGCGAGCAGGCTCGCTGACACCGGGGACTGCATTTGTTTTCAACGGATTTATTTCAGGCATGAAAAAGCCCGCAGCGACGGCGGGCTTTTTCAGCAAGCGAGCGACGCGCCTCAGATAGGGCGGCTGCCGTACTTGTTGTCCGGCTTCTTGGGCGGATCGGCGACCACATTGGCCTCCACTTCCTGCACCTTGCCGCCGCGCGCAAGGAATTCTTCCATGGCCTTGGCCAGGGCGTCACGCTCCTTGTTCTTGGCTTCGATGCTCGGCAACTCGTCGACCGAGACCGCAGCCTTGGCTTTGCCTTTGGCAGCCGGGGCCGGCGTGTCGTCACCGCCATCGTCTTCGGCAACGTCTTCCGCTGCCGCTTCCAGGCCTTCCTCGGCCTCGTCTTCGTCGCCTACTTCGAGGTCGTCGTTTTCCAGATCATCGTCGCTCATGTTCTACCTCATGACTTGCCAAAAGCAGATTAGTTATAGACCAGCTTTGGCGGCTGTCGAAGCCGCCGTTGAAAAATCTTCTGCCGCTGCCCGGCAGCGGCTCATGCCTGTTCACCGTGCAAGGTGGCGAGGACTTTACGGGCACCGCCATGATCACGGTGCTCGCCCAGATAAATCCCTTGCCAAGTACCCAGGGCCAGCCGCCCTGCCGCAACCGGCAGACTGATCTGGCAACCAAGCACGCTGGCCTTGAAGTGCGCCGGGAGATCATCCGGGCCTTCGTCGTTGTGCTCGTAGCCGTCTGTTCCTTGTGGGATCAGACGATTGAAAAATCGTTCGAAGTCGCGACGAACTGCCGGATCGGCGTTCTCGTTGATGGTCAACGACGCCGACGTGTGCTGCAGCCACAAATGCAACAGACCGACCCGACAGGTCTTGAGTTCAGGCAAGCCTGCGAGCAACTCGTCGGTTACCAGATGAAAGCCCCGGGGCCTTGCCCGCAGGGTTATCAGAGTCTGTTGCCACATACAGTTCTCCGCTCGTTCGGGGCGCATTCTAGCGTGCTCTGAAAAAAAACAAAGGCCCTAATATTCCTGCAGCGATGTAAGCGATTGCCCGCAGAAAAAGCCTCGTCGTAAAGACGACCAAAGCCGTAAGAAAAATCCTTTCAGCCGCTCCCTGAATGACAAATCCCGGACAAAAAAATGCCCGGCGAACCGGGCAATTTTTTATCGCGCGTACTTACAGGTTGTAGCCGCGTTCGTTGTGTTGTGCCAGATCGAGGCCGACCGACTCTTCTTCCTCGGTTACGCGCAGACCCATGACGGCGTCCAGCACCTTGAGGATGATGAAGGTGACGATCGCGGTGTAGATCACCGTGAAGCCGACGCCTTTGATCTGAATCCAGACCTGCGCGCCGATGTCAGTCACGGTGCCGAAGCCGCCCAGCGCCGGCGCTGCGAAAACACCAGTGAGGATCGCGCCGAGAATACCGCCGATACCGTGCACGCCGAAGGCATCCAGGGAATCGTCATAGCCGAGTTTGCGTTTCAGGGTGGTGGCGCAGAAGAAGCACACCACGCCTGCGGCCAGACCGATCACCAATGCACCCATCGGGCCCACGGTGCCAGCAGCCGGAGTGATCGCGACCAGACCGGCGACCACACCCGAAGCAATGCCCAGTGCGCTTGGCTTGCCGTGGGTGACCCACTCGGCAAACATCCAGCCCAGCGCCGCAGCGGCAGTGGCGATCTGGGTAACCAGCATGGCCATACCGGCAGTGCCGTTGGCAGCAGCAGCGGAACCGGCGTTGAAGCCGAACCAGCCGACCCACAGCATCGCCGCGCCCATCAGCGTGTAGCCGAGGTTATGCGGAGCCATCGGTGTGGTCGGGAAGCCTTTGCGCTTGCCCAGCACCAGGCACGCGACCAGACCGGCGATACCGGCGTTGATGTGCACCACGGTGCCGCCAGCGAAGTCGAGCACGCCCCAGTCCCACATCAGGCCGCCGTTACCGGACCAGACCATGTGCGCGATCGGTGCATAAACCAGAGTGAACCAGACGCCCATGAAGATCAGCATCGCGGAGAACTTCATGCGCTCGGCGAACGCACCGACGATCAGCGCCGGGGTGATGATCGCGAAGGTCATCTGGAAGGTGATGAACACTGCCTCAGGGAACAGCGCCGCCGGGCCGGTGAGGCTCGAAGGCGTGACACCGGCGAGGAACGCCTTGCCCATGCCGCCGAAGAACGAATTGAAGTTGACGACGCCCTGCTCCATGCCGGTGGTGTCGAAGGCAATGCTGTAGCCATAAATGACCCACAGGATGCTGATCAGACCGGTAATGGCGAAGCACTGCATCAGCACGGAAAGAATGTTTTTCGAGCGAACCATACCGCCGTAGAACAGCGCCAGCCCGGGGATGGTCATGAACAGCACGAGCGCTGTCGAGGTGAGCATCCAGGCGGTGTCGCCGGAATTGAGGACTGGCGCTGCCACTTCGTCTGCCGCCATGGCGATGCCGGGCATTACGATGGACAACAGGGCGCCTAGCCCTGCGAATTTACGCAGAGTCATATTGTTTCTCCTGGGGCGTTGGGTTTGTGGCGGCGCTTAGATCGCGTCGGTATCGGTTTCGCCGGTACGGATGCGGATCGCCTGTTCCAGATTGACCACGAAGATCTTGCCGTCACCGATCTTGCCGGTGTTGGCCGCTTTGGTTATCGCCTCGATAACCCGATCCAGATCCTTGTCGTCGATGGCCACGTCGATTTTCACCTTGGGCAGAAAATCGACCACATATTCCGCGCCGCGATACAGCTCCGTGTGACCCTTCTGCCGGCCGAAGCCTTTGACTTCAGTAACGGTAATGCCCTGCACGCCGATTTCGGACAGCGACTCGCGCACGTCGTCCAACTTGAACGGCTTGATGATGGCAGTGACTAGCTTCATGAAACTCTCTCCCGAATTGGTGGACTTGCCCCAGGAAAACAAACCCGTCTCAAGTCTAAGCGCAGTGCCTGGCTTTGTAACGCATCGTTGACGCCAGCTAACCGCATCAGACGAAACTCCCCGCTTCGTCTGCCGCACTGCATTCGTCACAGCGACTGCATCAGTGCATGGGTCGAGGGTGACTAAGCAGAAACCTTGCCAGCTCGGCAAAAACCCTGCATTTCAATCTCTTGGCCCCTGTTGCACGCGCTCGGGCAGAAAAGCTTTTGCCGATACGCACAACAACGGTGCGCCACCGTCCGTCCCCCTGCGCGAAAAGCGTGCATCCGTGCAACGGGATTGACTATAGACACTGCGTGATACACTGCCGGCCATTGTTTCCAGGACATTCCCCATGCTCGCGCCCAAAGACTTCCTCGACGCCCTGAGCGGCACCGCCTCCCGCCTGTTCAGCGGCGACACGCCACTGCCGAAAGCCGAAATCGAAAGCCAGTTCAAGATGCTGCTGCAAAGTGCCTTCAGCAAACTCGATCTGGTCAGCCGGGAAGAGTTTGATAGTCAGATGGTGGTGTTGGCGCGCACGCGGGCACGGCTTGAGAGTCTTGAAGCCAAAGTCGCCGAGATGGAAGCGAAGCTGACACCGCCCGCTGAATAATTCGCGTCCCCTGTAGCTGCCGAAGGCTGCGATCTTTTGATCTTCAGCCCTTCAACCATCCCCGCAACGTCCTACAACCTTTATGACCGCCGTCCGATTGCGCCAAAAAGCCCAGGTTTCTAAGCTCATCTGATGCTGAATGTTCAGCAGCGGGTTTGGCGACCCGGGCAGGGCCTTGGTGGAAAAGAGCTTCGCGGATGCTGCAATCGCTATAAACTCGCATGCCGGAGCTGGGCCCTGCGCAAATCGTAAGTCGATTGGAGATTCATCCAGAACTCAGGCGTAGTGTTGAGATGAGTGGCAAGGCTGATTGCCAGATCGGCGCAGATCCTGAGCTGGCATTTCACAAGCTTTTCGATCTCACTTTCGGGCCAGTTCGTGGGCATGGCCAGATCCATGACAGTCATGCCCAACGGCTCCATGAACTCCTTATTCAGAACCTCGCCCGGATGAATCGGGCGCATACCATTGCGGTTCATTTTTCGCCTCCAGAGGCTGCGTTGAGTGACCAAACTGGAGCATCCGATTCAGGAAAACAAGACCATCAAAACCGTTTGGCCGGCGTCCTACAACTAATAGGGCATAACCCTACGAGAATCAGCGTCTGCGCCTGATTCCGTGAGTTCTTGGCTGTGATTAGGCTGGTGGCTTTCGCCTGCGCTGGTCGATCCTATTCGTCGAGTTCCAGGCGATACACATTGATCGCCAGACACTCTGGTTCTGGATCCCTCTTGTCTCATTTGCTCAAGCTTAAAGAAAACACGCTGGTTCAGCATCCAGATGGTGGTTACATCTTTGGCACGATCCCCGATATGCCAAAATTCGGCTTGCCAGGCGGGAAGATTTATCTGCGGGTAGGTATTCACCGTCGAGCGAATAGTGGTTTTGGCGTAGTGCACATTTGGGAAGCCCATAGTGCAGACTTGCTCAAGCATGGTTGCCAGACTGCCGATGGGGTAGCAGCGATTGTTGCGAAAATGATCGTCCCGGGGGCACAAATCTATTGTGAGTTCAAAGAACAGCGATGTGGAAACAGGGTCGCGGTACTGAGGACATCTATGGGAACACTGATTCTTGAACCGCGACACGAGCGCGCCACAGGATTTGGTTACTTCGTGGTGACTTGGTACCCGCAAAAACGTGCACATGGCACGTTAGTGGGGCAGATACCACGAGCACCACCAAATCAGAAATAAAAAAAGGCGTCCGATGGACGCCTTTTAAGTATTTTTTGAGGAGTAGTCGCAGCGATTCTTTAGCTCCTGGCTTCACGGCCTTGGGTTCAGAATCCGACAGGCTAGCCCGTCGTCACTACTTCAGAGAAACCAGCTTTCTCTGCTGCCAAAAATGCGGGGGAGCTTTTACTGGTGCCCAGTCCCGACGAATGCGCAGTTGCAGTCCTCGAATGGGATGATCCTTCAATGCCGGGCGAGAGTCAACGCTTCATTTTCAGGCAAGCAGTGACAGCCAATCGGGTCTGGATACGTCTTGTAAACCTCTATTTCAGCACTGAAGCCCGGCTCAACTACCCTTCAAAAACCCGCAGGAAGCGGCTCCCCGATTCAGCTCAAGGAACGACCATGTCCCTCTCCATTGTCCACAGTCGCGCCCAGATAGGCGTGGAAGCCCCCGCTGTCACCGTCGAAGTCCATCTGGCCAACGGTCTGCCGTCGCTGACCATGGTCGGCCTGCCTGAAGCGGCGGTGAAGGAGAGCAAGGATCGGGTGCGCAGCGCGATCATCAATTCCGGGCTGCAATTTCCGGCACGGCGGATCACCTTGAATCTGGCGCCGGCGGATCTGCCCAAGGATGGTGGGCGCTTCGATCTGGCGATTGCCTTGGGGATCTTGTCGGCCAGTGTGCAGGTGCCGTGTCTGACGCTGGACGAGGTGGAGTGTCTGGGTGAGTTGGCGCTGTCTGGCGCCGTGCGACCGGTGCGTGGCGTGCTGCCGGCGGCACTGGCGGCGCGCAAGGCCGGGAGGGCGTTGGTGGTGCCACGGGCGAATGCGGAAGAGGCGTGTCTGGCATCCGGGCTGAAGGTGTTTGCGGTCGATCACTTGCTGGAGGCGGTGGCGCATTTCAATGGGCACACGCCGGTCGAGCCTTACGTATCCGATGGTTTGATGCACGCTGCCAAGCCCTATCCCGACCTCAACGAAGTGCAGGGGCAGACGGCCGCCAAACGCGCACTGCTGATTGCCGCAGCGGGAGCTCACAATTTGTTGTTCAGCGGGCCACCGGGAACCGGCAAGACGCTGCTGGCCAGTCGTCTGCCAGGATTATTGCCGCCGCTATCCGAGTGTGAAGCGCTGGAAGTGGCAGCGATTCAATCGGTCGCCAGTGGTGTGCCTCTGACTCATTGGCCGCAACGCCCCTTCCGCCAACCGCACCACTCCGCTTCCGGGCCAGCGCTGGTCGGTGGCAGTTCAAAGCCGCAACCCGGCGAAATCACCCTCGCCCATCACGGCGTGCTGTTTCTTGATGAATTGCCGGAGTTTGATCGCAAGGTTCTCGAGGTTCTGCGCGAGCCGCTGGAATCCGGGCATATCGTCATCGCTCGGGCCAAGGATCGCGTACGTTTCCCCGCACGCTTTCAACTGGTGGCAGCGATGAATCCGTGTCCCTGTGGATATCTTGGCGAACCGAGCGGCAAATGCTCGTGCACACCGGACATGGTCCAGCGCTATCGCAACAAGCTGTCAGGGCCGCTGCTGGACCGGATCGATCTGCACCTGACCGTGGCGCGTGAGGCAACCGCGTTGAATCCGGCAGCCAAGCCCGGCGAGGACAGCGCCAGCGCTGCGGCGTTGGTCGCCGAAGCGCGGGAGCGTCAGCAGAAACGTCAGGGCTGTGCCAATGCGTTTCTCGATCTGCCGGGGCTCAAGCGTCACTGCAAGTTATCCACAGCTGACGAGAAATGGCTGGAGGCGGCCTGCGAGCGACTGATCCTGTCGCTGCGCTCGGCGCATCGCCTGCTCAAGGTCGCGCGCACGCTGGCGGATCTTGAACAGGCCGATGCGATTACCCGCGAGCATCTGGCCGAGGCACTGCAATACCGGCCGGCGACACCTTAATGCTCAGTCAGATCAACCAGCGGTGCCTGGCGCACTTCAGTATCGCGCCCGGCCTGAATTTCGGTCACGCGCTTGAGGGCCTTGTCCACCGCCCCTTTGTCCGCCAGCAGGCTGTAGCTGATCTGGAACTGTTTATGTTCTTTCGGCGCAATGGTCGGCACCAGACTCAACGGCCGCTGATAGCGACGGTTGTAGGAAAAACTGGTTCCCGGCTCCAGCCCGGTGACGTAGCCCTGCCCTTGGGAGTCGGTGTTTTTCCACAGCGAAAAAACTGGCAGTTGCTGAGTATTGAAGCCAACGGATACGCCGAGGCTACCGGCCTTGTTGTGCAGCACGGTCAAGGTATCTCCTTTGGCGTCCGCATACGGCACGACGTTGTAGACAGTTTCGTCGTAGTCCTTGGTTGGCGCGCGATAGGTCTGCCAGTCGGGCAGATCTCCCTTGGCCTTCTCGTTGAACGGCGAAACCTGCTTCACCGGCGCTGCGAACTTTGCGCCCTGCTCGAGAAACGGCGTGCTGAAATTGCTGTGATACAGCGCCTGATATTCCTTCGCATAGTCGCCGTTGTTGGTCAGGGTGTCGTTGAGGGCGAAGCTGGCGCTGCCCGGTTCGGTGATCAGTTGGGTCGCTACCGAGAAATCGACTTTCTTGAATGCCTGCTCTTTCAGCTCGCCACGCAGCGTGATGGCATACGGCGGCTTCTCGTCGATGTGCAAAGTGACGGTGCTGGCCGGGATGTTGGCGGCGCGACCGTGCAAGGTCAGCAATTCGCCGTTGTCCATGCCGGGATGGCCAACCCACTCGTAACCGCAACGGGTGACCAGTTCATTGAAACCTTCGAGCCAGCCCAGGCCACCGCGACCGTTGAGTTCGATGAACGCCGGGTTGACCACGTCCTTGACCGGCGAATCCCAGCCCATCCGCACGTCGCCCACCGAAGCCTGCAACACATTCATGCCACGGGTCGGCACGACCGACAGCTTCATCGTGCCGTTATCGATATCGACAATGCTGACGCCCTCCTGACGACCGCCATGCAGAGTACGCAGGGTCACGGAGAACGGTTTGGCGGTTTTTACACCGAGTTGCTCGCTGGTGATCGTCCGGTCTTTTGCCGGAGTGTTGGCGTCGAGCAGAACATAGTCCCAGGCCATGGCGTGGGAAGCGGCAGAGAATGCGCCGAGGGCGACGAGGAGCTTGAGCGGGGTCATGGCAGCAGCCTTTATTGGAGTTGTGCCATTTTTATAGCGCTGCGGAAACGTTTCAGCAAGTCCAAAGAAGCGGTGGGAGAAAAGCATTCGCGAGCAGGCTCGCTCCCACAGGGACATCGGGCCTTCACAATATTTGTGAATTACGCCGACTACTGTGGAGCGAGCCTGCTCGCGATAGCTGTTTCAAAGATGCATCAACGGAAGCGATCAACCTCGGAACGCAGATCCGCCGCCAGCTTCTCCAGCTCTTTCGCGGTGACAGCCAGGTTCGACACCACCTCACGCTGCTCGCTGTTGGCCAAGGCGATGCTCTGCAAATTGCTGCTCAGCAACGTCGCAGTGCTGCTTTGCTCCTGAGTGGCGGTGGTGATCGCGGCGAACTGCTGGCCTGCCGAACGGCTCTGCTCATCAATCCGCGCCA
The DNA here is from genome assembly GCF_054667565.1 of Pseudomonas sp. S3_G06. Lineage (NCBI taxonomy): Bacteria > Pseudomonadati > Pseudomonadota > Gammaproteobacteria > Pseudomonadales > Pseudomonadaceae > Pseudomonas > Pseudomonas sp. S3_G06. The sequence goes on along the minus strand of NZ_CP162738.1, from coordinate 5,375,215 downwards.
GCGCCGAGGCGACATTGGCGTTGCGCGACAGGCCTTCCTGCATCAGCACATTGCCCTGTTCCATGGTGCTGATCGCGTTGCCGGTTTCCTGCTGGATGCTGTGGATCATGCTGGAGATTTCATCGGTCGCCTGACGGGTACGCGAGGCGAGGCTGCGCACTTCGTCCGCGACCACGGCAAAACCGCGCCCCTGCTCACCGGCACGAGCGGCTTCGATGGCAGCGTTGAGCGCCAACAGGTTGGTCTGCTCGGCGATCGAGGTGATCACGCCGACAATCCCGCCGATTTCCTGCGAGCGCTGCCCCAGCGTGTTGATCACGCTGGCGGTGCTGTTCAGCGCGCCAGCGATCTGTTCCAGCGACGACGACGCTTCTTCCATCGAGCTGCGGCCGATCTGGGTCTGCTGAGCGTTTTCTTGCGCCAGGCGCTGGGTCGCGCCCATGTTGTCGGCAATGTTCAGCGAGGTGGCGCTAAACTCTTCCACGGCGCCGGCCATGCTGGTGATTTCGCCCGACTGTTGCTCCATGCCTTCATACGCACCGCCGGACAAACCGGACAGCGCCTGCGCGCGGCTGTTGACCTCTTCCGAAGCGCGGCGGATGTGCTCGACCATGGTCGACAGCGCCTGGCTCATCTGGTTGAACGCGCGGGACAGCTGACCGATTTCATCGTGGCTCGATACGTTCAGCCGCACACTCAGATCACCCGCGCCCAAGGCTTCGGCCTGACGCACCAGATCGCCCAGCGGTGCGAGTTTGCTACGCAGCAGCCAGACCACGGAACCGACCGCGAGCAACATCGCCAGCAGGCTGCCGATCGCCAGTTGCGTACCGACGCTCCAGGTCACCGCGCGAATCTCGGCTTTCGGCATGCTCGCCACCACCGACCACGGGCCACCTTCGAACGGCACGGCGATGCTGTAGAAGTCCTCACCCTTGTCGCTCCAGAACTCACCCTTGCCCGGGGTTTTCACCAGGTTGTTGATGGTCGGGGCGGCTTGATCCAGGTTTTCGACGCCGGCAATCGGCACCAGCCATTTGTTCTGCTCGTCAAGCAAGGCCAGCGAGCCGGTCTTGCCGATGCGGAAGCGCTTGAGATTAGCGAACTGCGCGTTCTGCGCGTCGGTGTAGTCGAACCCGACGTACAGCACGGCGATAATCTTGCCGCCCGCATCGCGCACCGGCGTGTACTGGGACATGTAGTAGCGTTCGAACAACAGCGAGCGGCCGACATAGCTTTGCCCGGCCATCAACTTCGCGTACGCCGGGTTGGCATGATCGAGCACGGTGCCGATGGCACGGGTGCCGTCCTGCTTGCTGACGTTGGTGCTGACGCGAATGAAGTCTTCGCCGCTGCGCACGAATACCGTGGCCACACCAGCGGTCATCTGCTTGAACTCGTCAACTTCCTTGAAGTTGTTGTTCAGCACCTCGTTGCCCAGATGCAAGCCCGGAGTCTGCACGCCGGCCACGGTCACTGGCTGATCGGGGTGCACACTCAAACCACTGCCGAAGCGCTTTTCGAACAGCCCGCTCAGGCGCAGGGTGCTTTCGCGCAGCGTACCGTGAAAGGTACTCAGTTGATCGGCCAGCAGCCGGGCCTCACTGGCCAGATGCTCTTCACGGGTGGCGAGGTTGGCGGAATCCAGCGAACGCAAGGCGAACACCGTACTGCCGCTGATGACTATCGCCAGTATCACAGCAAGGGCAAGGCCCAGCTGCGAGGCGATCCGAGCACGAGGTTGAGACATGAACAGCTCCTGGCCGAGCCACCGAATCCTCCTTGATCGCGGTAATTGCCCGGAAAATATTCTAATAATGGGGGTAGCGCGGAACCGGCACGACAGTTCCACATGCTCGTAGTCGGCGGAAAATCCGAATACTTGAGCACTTTGCGTGGGTATGGCGCAGTAGTGGCATTGTGCCGGCTCGAACGTTTCAGCTCAAGCGCTCTACCGCCGGCAATTGCATGGCGCGGACTTCGCCTTGGAGAAAATCGCTGAGGCGGCGCAAACGTTCACCTCCCGGACGCGGTTTCGGCCACACCAGGTAATAATTCAGGCCACTGGCGACGGCGGTCGGCCACGGCAGGCTCAAGCGTCCTTGCGCAACGTCTTCGGCAACCATCAACAGATCACCCATCGAAACGCCATAGCCGCGCGCCGCGGCGATCATGCCCAGCTCCAGCGTATCGAACACTTGCCCGCCCTTAAGCGAAACTTGCTCGGACAGGCCCATGCGCTCCAGCCAACTGCGCCAATCGCGGCGATCCGGGGTCGGGTGCAGCAGTTCAGCAGCCGCCAGACGCGCTACGTCCCAAGGTTGGTCATTGAGCAGGTTCGGCGCTCCGACCGGAATCAATTCCTCGGGAAACAGCAGGCTCGCTTCCCAGTCCGGCGGGAAATGCCCGTCACTGAGCAACACCGCACAATCGAAAGGTTCGTTATTGAAGTCCACCGAATCGATATCCATCCATGCGCTGGTCAGTTGCACCTCATTGCCCGGCTGCAAATGGCGGAAGCGACTCAACCGCGCCAGCAGCCAACGCATGGTCAGGGTCGATGGCGCTTTCATGCGCAGAATGTCGTCCTCGGCGCGCAAGGTATTGCAGGCGCGCTCAAGGGCGGCGAAGCCTTCGCGGATACCGGGTAGCAGCAGCCGCGCCGATTCGGTCAGTTGCAAATTGCGCCCGCTGCGGTGAAACAGCCGGCAGGCGAAGTGTTCTTCAAGAGTGCGCATGTGCCGACTGACCGCGCTCTGGGTGATCGACAGTTCTTCCGCCGCGCGGGTGAACGAGCTGTGTCGCGCTGCCGCTTCGAATGCGCGCAGGGCATACAACGGCGGAAGGCGTCGGGACATACACAAAGCTCCAATAGCGGGGATTCAGCCAATTCGGCAGGACGATTAAGGATGAGTATTAATCATGCCACCCATCCTTTTTATCCCTTTGTGCAAAGCCTGCCAAGCGCCGAGAATCGACGCTCTTATGCTTCCTCTGATATTTGGGTGGTGATGACCATGCAGCATCCTGTGCGTACCGAACTCTGGGCCATTCTGCGGCTGGCGGGGCCGCTGATTGCTTCGCAGTTGGCGCACATGCTGATGGTGCTGACCGACACCCTGATGATGGCGCGCCTCAGCCCCGAAGCGCTGGCCGGTGGCGGCCTCGGTGCCGCGAGCTACTCGTTCGTGTCGATTTTCTGCATCGGCGTGATTGCAGCGGTCGGCACACTGGTGGCAATCCGTCAGGGTGCCGGCGACATCATCGGTGCCGCACGCCTGACCCAGGCCGGACTGTGGCTGGCCTGGCTGATGGCCCTCGGCGCCGGGCTGTTGTTGTGGAACCTCAAACCCGTGCTGCTGCTGTTCGGCCAAACCGAAACCAACGTCAACGCCGCCGGGCAATTTCTCATCGCCCTGCCCTTCGCCCTGCCCGGTTACCTGAGCTTCATGGCCCTGCGCGGTTTTACCAGTGCGATTGGCCGGGCGACGCCAGTGATGGTCATCAGCCTCGCCGGCACCTTGGCCAACTTCCTGCTCAACTACGCGCTGATCACCGGCATGTTCGGCCTGCCACAACTGGGCCTGACCGGTATCGGTCTGGTCACGGCGATTGTCGCCAACTGCATGGCACTGGCGCTGGCCTGGCATATCCGCCGGCATCCGGCGTATGACGCTTATCCGTTGCGCGCCGGCCTGGCGCGGCCGAACCGGCAATACCTGAAAGAGTTGTGGCGCCTGGGTCTGCCGATTGGCGGCACCTATGCGGTAGAGGTCGGGTTGTTCGCTTTCGCTGCGCTGTGCATGGGCACAATGGGCAGCACGCAAATGGGTGCGCATCAGATCGCCCTGCAGATCGTGTCGGTGGCCTTCATGGTCCCGGCCGGGATGTCTTACGCCATCACCATGCGCGTCGGCCAACACTACGGCGCCGGGCAACTGGTCGATGCGCGCATGTCCGGGCGTGTCGGCATCGCCTTCGGCGCCGTGGTGATGCTCGGCTTTGCCCTGGTGTTCTGGCTGTGGCCCAACCAGTTGGTCGGCCTGTTCCTTGACCACAACGATCCGGCTTTTGCCGAAGTGATCCGTCTGGCGGTGAGCCTGCTGGCCGTAGCGGCGTGGTTCGAGCTGTTCGATGGCACGCAGACGATTGCCATGGGCTGTATTCGCGGGCTCAAGGATGCCAAGACTACGTTTCTCGTGGGGCTCGCTTGCTATTGGCTGATTGGCGCGCCGGCGGCGTGGTGGATGGCTTTCCATCTCAATTGGGGACCGACGGGTGTCTGGTGGGGTCTGGCGCTGGGCTTGGCGTGCGCGGCGGTGAGCCTGACGCTGGCGTTCGAATGGAAGATGCAGCGGATGATTCGACGCGAGCCGCAATCTCAAGGTTTCAACATCCCCCAGGCCGAATGAGGGTTTCCTTTGTGGGAGCGAGCCTGCTCGCGAAGACCGAGTGTCAGGCCCAGATCATTCAGCTGACATAACGCCTTCGCGAGCAGGCTCGCTCCCACGGGGGTTTGTGCCAGCCGCAACAATCGTGATCAACCGACGATTTCCAGAGCCGGCTGCTGGTTCGACCCCGACGTCAGATATTCCACCAACTCATCCAGCGGCAACGGTCGGCTGATCAGATAACCCTGTACCTGATCGCAGCCGAACCCGCGCAGCAACTCCAGTTGCTCCGGCGTCTCGACCCCTTCCGCGACTACTTCCAGGTGCAGGTTGTGCGCGAGGTTGATCATCGCGTGCACCAGTTTGCGGTTCTCATCGCGCTGTTCCATGCCGCCGACAAAACTCTTGTCGATCTTCAGCAATGTAATCGGCAAGCTGTTGAGGTGCACGAACGACGAAAACCCGGTGCCGAAATCGTCCAGCGAGAAGCGCACACCGAGGCGGCCGAGCGCATCCATGGTCTGTTTGACCAGATCGCTGCGCCGCATAACCGCGGTTTCGGTCAGTTCGAATTCCAGCCACTGCGCCTCGACGCCACGCTCGGCAATCAGGCGGCTGAGCGTCGGCAGCAACTGGCTGTCCTGAAACTGGCGGAACGACAGGTTGATCGCCATGTGCAGCGCCGGCAGCCCCTGCTCGCGCAACGCCTGCATATCGCGCAAGGCGCGGGAAATGACCCAGTAGCCCAGCGGCACGATCAGACCGCTCTGCTCGGCCAGCGGCACAAATTCACTCGGTGGCAACAGACCGCGCTCGCCATGACGCCAGCGCACCAGCGCTTCGAGGCCGACAATCTGGCCGTCTTCAAGATTCAGGCGTGGCTGGTAATGCAGCTCCAGCTCATCGCGGCGCAGGGCACGGCGCAGTTCACTTTCGAGGTCGGCCATGCTGCGCGCGTTGCGGTTGATGCGTTCGTTGAAGATATGAAAAGTGCAGCCCTGCGTGCTCTTGGCCTGCTGCATGGCGATATGGGCGTGCCACATCAGTGGATCGGCACCGCCATTGGCGCGGGCATGGGCGATGCCGAGGCTGGAACCGATCAGCAGGCTTTCGCCGTCAACCCAGTAAGGTTCGGCCAACGCCTCAGTAATGCGTTCGGCCATCCACTCGGCGCGTTGCGGTGCACGACGGGTATCGATCAGCAGAGCGAATTCATCGCTGCCCAGCCGTGCCAGTTGATCGCCGGCCTCCAGCTGACTTTTCAGCCGCGCGACCACTTGCAGGATCAAGCGATCGCCGGCCTGATGACCGAGAGCGTCGTTGGCATGGCGGAAGTTGTCGAGATCGAGATGGCCGAGGGCGAGGCCGCGACCGTCGCCTTCGGCAAGGCGCGCCGTGAGCAGGGTCTGGAAGCCCTGACGGTTGGCGATACCGGTCAGCGGGTCCTGTTCGGCGAGGCGCTGAAGAGTGTTTTCCAGCACGCCGCGCTCGCGCACATGGCGCAGGCAACGCTGGAGCATGCCGGCGTCGAGGGCGTCGAACACCAGCCAGTCGCTGACACCGACCGGCGCGGTGGCCGGTTCGTGCTCCAGCAGCAGAACGGTCGGCAGGCTGCAACGCCCGGGCGGCGGTTGCAACGCCGGCAGAGTCAGTAATACCGCGTGGCGGTTGTCCTCGAACAGGCGGCTGACCGAATCCCAGTTCGGCGCGCTGATCAGCACCGCCGCGCTCCCCATCGGAGCCAGACACTCACGCAACAACGCTGTCCACGCTGGCTCTTCGGCGAGTAGCAGCAAACGCAAGGGTTCGACAGGCGTAGACAAGCTGACTCCCTAGACTCTGCAATGATGTAGGCGGGGCATTATGCCGTTGTGCTGAACAATGACCAATGCGTTGTCTGATGACAACGGCATCGAAACGTTATTTTGTGTCACGAATGAGAACATTAGCCGCAAAATCCCCGCGTATCCTGCGTGAAAGTAACAAAAGCGGCAAATCTGAATCGCGTGCTGCGTCACAAGTCGGACAGAGCAGCAGAAATCGCTGAGCCTGTTAAAATGCCGGCCCATTTCGTCAACGACTCCCGAATTTTCGTATGTCCCGACTCAATCCCCGGCAGCAAGAAGCCGTGAACTACGTCGGCGGCCCTCTATTGGTGCTCGCCGGTGCTGGCTCCGGCAAGACCAGCGTGATCACGCGCAAGATCGCGCACCTGATCCAGAACTGCGGCATCCGCGCCCAGTACATCGTCGCCATGACCTTTACCAACAAGGCCGCGCGCGAAATGAAAGAGCGGGTCGGCACCCTGTTGCGTGCCGGCGAAGGGCGCGGCCTGACCGTCTGCACCTTCCACAACCTGGGCCTGAACATCATCCGCAAGGAGCATGCGCGGCTGGGCTACAAACCCGGTTTCTCGATCTTCGACGAGACCGACGTCAAAGCCCTGATGACCGACATCATGCAGAAGGAATACGCAGGCGACGACGGCGTCGACGAGATCAAGAACATGATCGGCGCCTGGAAAAACGACCTGATCCTGCCCGCCCAGGCCCTGGAAAACGCGCGCAACCCCAAGGAGCAGACCGCCGCCATCGTCTACACCCACTATCAGCGCACGCTCAAGGCGTTCAACGCGGTGGACTTCGATGACCTGATCCTGCTTCCAGTAAAGCTCTTCGAAGAACACGCCGACATTCTCGAAAAGTGGCAGAACAAGGTCCGTTACCTGCTCGTCGACGAATACCAGGACACCAACGCCAGCCAGTATTTGCTGGTGAAGATGCTCATCGGCAAGCGCAACCAGTTCACCGTGGTCGGCGACGATGACCAGTCGATCTACGCCTGGCGTGGCGCGCGCCCGGAAAACCTGATGCTGCTCAAGGACGACTACCCGTCCTTGAAAGTGGTGATGCTCGAGCAGAACTACCGCTCCACCAGCCGCATCCTGCGCTGCGCCAACGTACTGATCTCGAACAACCCGCACGAATTCGAAAAACAGCTGTGGAGCGAGATGGGCCACGGCGACGAGATCCGCGTGATCCGCTGCCGCAACGAGGACGCCGAAGCCGAGCGCGTGGCCATGGAAATCCTCAGCCTGCACCTGCGCACCGACCGCCCGTACAGCGATTTCGCCATTCTTTATCGCGGTAACTATCAGGCCAAGCTGATCGAGTTGAAGCTGCAACACCACCAGGTGCCGTATCGCCTGAGCGGCGGCAACAGCTTCTTCGGTCGCCAGGAAGTGAAGGACCTGATGGCTTACTTCCGCCTGATCGTCAATCCGGATGACGACAACGCCTTCCTGCGCGTGATCAACGTGCCGCGCCGCGAGATCGGCTCGACCACCCTGGAAAAGCTCGGCAACTACGCCACCGAGCGCAAGATCTCGATGTACGCCGCCACCGACGAAATTGGCCTCGGCGAACATCTCGACAGCCGCTTTACTGATCGCCTGGCGCGTTTCAAGCGCTTCATGGACAAGGTCCGCGAGCAGTGCGCCGGCGAAGATCCGATCTCGGCGCTGCGCAGCATGGTCATGGACATCGACTACGAGAACTGGCTGCGCACCAACAGCTCCAGCGACAAGGCGGCGGACTACCGCATGGGCAACGTCTGGTTCCTGATCGAGGCGTTGAAAAACACCCTCGAGAAAGACGAAGACGGCGAAATGACCGTCGAGGACGCCATCGGCAAACTGGTGCTGCGCGACATGCTCGAGCGCCAGCAGGAGGAAGAGGACGGCGCCGAAGGCGTGCAAATGATGACGCTGCACGCCTCCAAAGGCCTGGAATTCCCCTACGTGTTCATCATGGGCATGGAAGAGGAAATCCTCCCGCACCGTTCCAGCATCGAAGCCGACACCATCGAAGAAGAACGCCGCCTGGCCTACGTGGGCATCACCCGCGCCCGCCAGACCCTGGCGTTCACCTTTGCTGCCAAGCGCAAGCAGTACGGCGAAATCATCGACTGCGCGCCGAGTCGCTTTCTGGATGAGCTGCCGCCGGACGATCTGGCCTGGGAAGGCAACGACGACACCCCGACTGAAGTCAAAGCCGTGCGTGGCAATAGCGCATTGGCCGACATACGCGCGATGTTAAAGCGCTAGAATCGACTACTTTTTAATCTACCTTCGGCGCCCATCGCGCCAACAGAGGAAGCTGTTGTGGAAGCACTGCACAAAAAAATCCGCGAAGAAGGCATCGTGCTTTCCGATCAGGTCCTGAAAGTCGACGCTTTCCTGAACCACCAGATCGACCCGGCCCTGATGAAGCTGATCGGTGACGAATTCGCCGCGCTGTTCAAGGATTCCGGGATCACCAAGATCGTCACCATCGAAGCTTCGGGCATCGCCCCGGCGATCATGACCGGTCTGAACCTCGGCGTGCCGGTGATCTTCGCCCGCAAGCAACAGTCACTGACCCTGACTGAAAACCTGCTCTCGGCGACCGTCTACTCGTTCACCAAGAAGACCGAAAGCACCGTGGCCATCTCCCCGCGCCACCTGACCAGCAGCGACCGCGTGCTGATCATCGACGACTTCCTGGCCAACGGTAAGGCCTCGCAAGCGCTGATCTCGATCATCAAACAGGCCGGCGCCACCGTTGCCGGTCTGGGCATCGTCATCGAGAAGTCGTTCCAGGGCGGCCGCGCCGAACTGGACTCGCAGGGCTACCGCGTTGAATCCCTGGCCCGCGTGCAATCGCTGAAGGATGGCGTCGTCACCTTTATCGAATAACCAGCGGCACCGAGTTACCCTGTGGGAGCGAGCCTGCTCGCGAATGCATTGTGTCAGTCACCCTGTTGAGTGAATGACACACCGCTTTCGCGAGCAGGCTCGCTCCCACAGTGGGTTCTGGTGTGGGCAGTTATTGCGCGGTAGCTTTCAGGCCTGTGAGCAGCAGGCGTTGGAAAAGGTCCTCCTTCAGGCCCTCCGGATTCGTCAGTTGCATCCGCTCAAGATGTTCCGGGAACGCCGAGGCCTCCGGCGCATCCAGCGCTGCCTTGCCCAAGTCGAGAATCTCGGTCAGCTTGAACTTGCTCTTCAGCCAGTTCAGCGCCCGCAGCAGATCCCGTTCGATGGCGGTGAAATCACAGCCCAGCGGATACTCCGGAAACAGGTTCGGATGCCGCGCGGCAATCGCCTGCAAGCGTTGCGGTGTGTTGTCGGCAAACCGTGGATCGAGACGAAAATCCTTCGGCAGCTTGCCGACTTTCTGCGCCTGCTCGATCAGCCCCGGCTGGAAGCGAGAATCACTGATGTTGAGCAACGCTTCGATCACCGCCGCGTCGGATTTACCGCGCAGATCAGCGATGCCGTACTCGGTGACGACGATGTCGCGCAAGTGCCGCGGGATCGTGCAGTGGCCGTAGTCCCAGACGATATTGGAGCTGACCTCGCCGCCGGACTCGCGCCAGCTGCGCAGGATCAACATCGATCGCGCGCCCTCCAGCGCGTGACCCTGAGCAACAAAGTTGTACTGGCCGCCAACACCGCTGAGCACGCGTCCGTCTGCCAATTGATCAGCCACGCCGGCGCCGAGCAGAGTCATGGTGAACACGGTGTTGATGAAGCGCGCATCAATGCGCTGCAAGCGCTTGAGCTCTTCCTGGCCGTACAGCTCGTTGATGTAGCTGATGCGGGTCATGTTGAATTCCAGCAGCTTGCTTTGCGGCAACTCGCGCAGCCGCTCATAAAAACTGCGCGGGCCAAGGAAGAAGCCGCCGTGCACCGAGATACCGTCGGGCTGCGCGGCTTCGTCGAGGGTACCGGCGTTGGCCTGCTCCTGAGTCGGCACATCCGGATAGACCTTGCGCCGAATGATCCCGGCATCCGCCAATACCAACAGCCCGTTGACGAACATCTCGCTGCAACCGTAAAGGCCTTTGGCAAATGGCGCGGTGCCGCCCTCGCGCTGGATCAACTGCGCCCACTGGCTGAGGTTGATGTCATCGAGCAACGCCTGATAACCGGCGTTATCGGCCTGACGGGCAAGTAGCGCAGCAGTCAACGCATCCCCCATCGAACCGATACCAATCTGCAATGTACCGCCATCGCGCACCAGCGTACTGGCGTGCAAGCCAATGAAATGATCCTGAAAGCCCACGGGCATGTTCGGCGTGGAAAACAGCGTGCTGCTGTCCTTCTCGTCGATCAGCAGATCAAACGTGTCGATGTCGACTTCCGCATCGCCGGGCATGTACGGCAGATCCGTATGCACCTGGCCGACCAGCACAATGGTCTCCCCCGCCTCGCGGCGCTTGGCGATCATCGGCAACAGGTCGAGGGTGATGTCCGGGTTGCAGCTCAGGCTTAAGCGATCAGGGTGTTCGCTGCTGCTGGCGAGCAATTGCGCCACCAGATTGAGACCCGCTGCGTTGATGTCGCGAGCGGCATGGCTGTAATTGCTGCTGACGTAATCCTGCTGCGCCGGCGCGCTGTTGAGCAGACTGCCCGGCTGCATGAAAAACTGTTGAATGCGGATGTTGGCGGGCAGGCTGTCGCGCTGCAGATCGGCGAGGAAATCGAACTCCGGATAATCACCAAACACCCGCTCTACAAAGGGCTCGATAAAGCGCTTCTGCAAGCCATCGCCCAGATTCGGCCGACCGAGGCACAGCGCGGTATAGATCGTCAGCTGCCGCTCGGGCAGCTCCTTGATCCGCCGATACAGCGCGTTGACGAAGTGATTCGGCTTCCCCAGCCCCAGCGGCAGGCCCATGTGGATGTGCGCAGGCAAACGCGCCAGCACGTCGTCCACCGCCTGTTCGATCGAACACAACTGCACCATCTGAAGCCTCCCGCCCGTTCCGTTGATAGGGGTAGACCGAGATTGCCTTGAGTTTGCTGCAAAGGACAGCATTTGGTTTGGAGGGATCAGGGCCTGAATGAATCGGAAACCAGAAACCACAGACACAAAAAAACCGTCCGAAGACGGTTTTTTTCAAAGCCGGCGCTGATTACAGACCGGACATCTCTTTGATCGCGCCCTTGAGCTCTTCATCGGAGCAATCGGCGCAGGTGCCTTTTGGCGGCATGGCGTTGATGCCGGTGATGGCTTTGGCGAGGATGCCGTCGAGGCCACCCTGATGGTCAGCGCGCTCCTTCCAGGCTGCAGTGTCATTGATTTTCGGCGCGCCCAACAGGCCGGTACCGTGGCAAGCGTTGCAGTGCTTGGCAATCACCTCGTCCGGGGTTCTCGCGCCGCCACCGCCGCCAGCCGTCGCGGCCACTTCCATACCCTTGCATTCCTGCCCTTGCACACACACCTGTCCGACCGGCTCGAGGCGTTTGGCGATGTCGTCATTTGTCGCAGCTTGAGCGCTGACAGCCCAGAGGGCCAGTACGGTTGCTGGTGCAGCCAGCATTTTCATAATTAGGTTCACGCGTTCACCCTCAATGGTGGCTATTCACGCCTGCGGCCACGGTTCGCAGGCGGGCGCAAGTATAGCGGGTAGGCCGCTGTACTGAAACAACCCCATGGTTAGAGGGGTCTTGTTGCCCATCGGTAAATCGGTTCGGGCACCTTCGCCGCCATGGCCTGGCGCCTTCTGCTTAGAAATTCGCCGGCGTGGCTGCGCTGATTAGTCGCGCCGGCACGTCGAACGGGTTACGGAAACGATGCGGCTTGGTACTTTCAAAATAGTAGCTGTCGCCGGCTTCGAGGATAAAAGTTTCCAGCCCCACCACCAGTTCGAGGCGACCTTCCACCAGAATCCCGGTTTCCTCGCCTTCGTGGGTGAGCATTTCTTCACCGGTGTCCGCGCCCGGCGGGTAGATTTCGTTGAGGAAGGCGATGGCCCGGCTCGGGTGGGCGCGGCCGACCAGTTTCATGGTCACGGCGCCGTCGGAGATGTCGATCAGCTCATTGGCCTTGTAGACGATCTGGGTCGGTTGGTCCTGCAGGATCTCTTCGGAAAAGAACTCGACCATCGACATGGGAATGCCGCCGAGCACCTTTCTCAGCGAACTGATCGATGGGCTGACGCTGTTCTTTTCGATCATCGAAATGGTGCTGTTGGTGACGCCCGCGCGTTTGGCGAGTTCACGCTGGGAAAGCCCTTTGAGCTTGCGGATCGATTGCAGTCGTTCACCGACGTCCAAGGCGGGAGCCTCCTGATGTTGTAAGAATATTGAGCGTTATCATGGCGACAGCGTTCAGTATTTACAACAGCTGGCCCCCGCAGCGGCGTTAACCCTCGGAATAGAGCCTTGGCACCCGTTTCAGGTTGCAGAAGATCTGATACGGGATGGTATCGGCCCACTTTGCCACGTCGCTGGCGAGGATGTTTTTACCCCACAGCTCGACAGTTGAACCAAGCCCCGCTTCCGCTACGTCGGTCAGATCGATGCAGAGCATGTCCATCGACACGCGCCCCAGCAGGCGGCTGGGTTTGCCCGCCACCAGCACGGGTGTGCCGGTCGGTGCCTGGCGCGGGTAGCCGTCGGCGTAGCCCATGGCGACCACGCCGATGCGCATCGGCTTGTCGGTGATGAATCTGGCGCCATAGCCGATCGGCTCGCCGGCCGGCAATTCACGCACACTGATGACTTTCGACTCGAGGGTCATTACCGGTTGCAGGCGTTCAGCGACGGCGTTGGCTTCTTCGAACGGGGTCGCGCCGTAGAGCATGATGCCCGGGCGTACCCAATCGCTTTGAATTTCTGGCCAACCGAGCACGGCTGGCGAGTTGCGCAGGCTGACTTCCGCCGCCAGCCCCTGACGCGCCGCTTCGAACACCGCGACCTGCTCGGCGCTGCTCTGCGCATGGAGTTCATCAGCGCGGGCGAAATGGCTCATCAACACGATTTTCGCCACCTTGCCGCTGGCCAGCAGACGCTGATAGGCCGCTGGGTAGTCTTTCGGATGCAGGCCGACGCGGTGCATGCCGGAATCGAGCTTGAGCCACACCGTGATCGGTTTGCTCAGGACTGCCTGCTCGATCGCTTCGAGCTGCCACAGCGAATGCACCACGCACCAGAAATCATGCTCGACGATCAACGCCAGCTCGTCAGCTTCGAAGAAGCCTTCCAGCAGCAATACCGGTGCGCGAATCCCGGCGGAACGCAGCTCCAGTGCTTCTTCAATGCAGGCCACCGCAAATCCGTCAGCCTCGGCTTCCAGCGCCTGGGCGCAACGTACCGCTCCATGGCCATAGGCGTCCGCCTTGATCACGGCGAGCGCCTTGGCGCCGGTGACTTCACGGGCAATTCGGTAGTTGTGACGCAGGGCTTGAAGGTCGATCAGGGCACGGGCAGGACGCATGGCGGCAACTTCTGGGCGGTCATGGGAAGAAAAACCGGCGCTGACTGACGACGTGAACCGCCAACAGCACCGGGAGAGGGATCTTGGGAACGTTATGGCAGCGCGGCGACGATGGAGATCTCCACCAGAATGCTCGGCTTGGCCATCTTCGCTTCGACGGTGGCGCGGGCCGGCGCGGCGCCTTTGGGCAGCCACTGGTCCCACACCGCGTTCATTCCGGCGAAGTGCGCTTCGATGTCATTCAAATAGATCGTTGCCGACAACAGATGCTGTTTGTCCGTCCCGGCCAGATCGAGCAGACGTTCGATATTGGCGAGCACGTCGCGGGTCTGCTGTTCAATTCCGGCGTCGAAGTCGTCGCCGACCTGCCCGGCCAGATACACAGTGCCGTTGTGGCTGACGATCTGACTCATGCGCTCATTGGTGAGCTGGCGCTGGATTGACATGTTTTGCGGACTCCTGGGTCTGGTTGCCGTAACGGGAAATATCGAGGCCTTCAGCGCTGATCTGCGGCTTTTTCTTCGCCATCAGGTCGGCGAGCAAACGGCCGGAACCACAGGCCATGGTCCAGCCGAGCGTACCGTGACCGGTGTTGAGGAACAGATTCTTGAACGGCGTGGCGCCAACGATCGGCGTACCGTCCGGCGTGGTCGGGCGCAGGCCGGTCCAGAAACTCGCTTCGGCCAGATTGCCGCCCTGAGGATAAAGGTCGTTGACGATCATCTCCAGGGTTTCGCGCCGACGCGGGTTCAGAGACAGGTCAAAACCGGCGATCTCGGCCATGCCGCCGACGCGGATGCGGTTGTCGAAACGGGTGATCGCGACCTTGTAGGTCTCGTCGAGAATGGTCGACGTCGGCGCCATGTCCGGATTGGTGATCGGCACGGTCAGCGAGTAGCCCTTGAGCGGATACACCGGGGCCTTGATGCCCAACGGCTTGAGCAGTTGCGGCGAGTAGCTGCCGAGCGCCAGCACGTAGCGATCAGCGGTTTCCAGCTTGCCGTCAATCAACACGCCGTTGATGCGGTCACCGGCGTAATCGAGCTTCTGGATGTCCTGGCCGAAACGGAATTCCACACCGAGCTTGCGCGCCATTTCGGCGAGACGGGTGGTGAAGATCTGGCAGTCGCCGGTCTGGTCGTTGGGCAGACGCAGCGCGCCAGCGAGAATGTCGGTCACGCCTGCCAGCGCCGGCTCGACGCGGGCAATACCGGCGCGGTCGAGAACTTCAAACGGCACGCCGGATTCCTTCAGCACGGCGATGTCCTTGGCGGCGTTATCCAGTTGCGCCTGAGTGCGGAACAACTGCGTGGTGCCGAGGCTGCGGCCTTCGTAGGCGATACCGGTTTCGGCGCGTAATTCATCGAGGCAGTCACGGCTGTACTCGGACAGACGCACCATGCGCTCCTTGTTCACCGCGTAACGGCTGGCGGTGCAGTTGCGCAGCATTTGCGCCATCCACAGGTATTGGTCGATATCGGCGGTGGCCTTGATCGCCAATGGCGCATGGCGTTGAAGCAGCCACTTGATCGCTTTGAGCGGTACGCCCGGCGCGGCCCACGGCGAGGCGTAACCCGGCGAGACCTGGCCGGCGTTGGCGAAACTGGTCTCCATGGCCGCAGCAGGCTGCCGGTCGACCACCACCACTTCAAACCCGGCACGGGCCAGATAGTAAGCACTGGCGGTACCGATGACGCCGCTACCCAAGACCATGACGCGCATTTTCAATCCCTCATCGCGGCTTTTCGCCGAACTGTTTGTTAGAGCAATGATGGGCGCAGTGTAAAAAAGAAATGCCAGTGCTTTTCACTATATAAGCGCCTATATTTGGCGACAATTCTCGGCAAAAACCCTTTTCACGGAGGCGCATCCCCTATGCGTACCAACACTCAGACCAAACGTGAGCTGGACAAGATCGACCGCAACATCTTGCGCATCCTCCAGGCGGACGGGCGGATTTCCTTCACCGAACTGGGGGAAAAGGTCGGCCTCTCGACCACGCCCTGCACCGAGCGCGTGCGGCGTCTGGAGCGCGAAGGAATCATCATGGGCTACAACGCCCGGCTCAACCCCCAGCATTTGAAGGGTAGCCTGCTGGTATTCGTCGAGATCAGCCTCGACTACAAATCCGGTGACACATTCGAAGAGTTCCGACGCGCGGTGCTGAAGCTGCCGCATGTGCTGGAGTGCCATTTGGTGTCAGGGGATTTCGACTATCTGGTGAAGGCGCGGATTTCCGAGATGGCGTCGTATCGCAAACTGCTGGGCGACATTCTGTTGAAGCTGCCGCATGTGCGTGAATCGAAGAGCTATATCGTCATGGAAGAGGTGAAAGAGAGCCTGTGCCTGCCGATTCCGGATTGATCACCGCAATGATCGTTCCCACGCTCTGCGTGGGAACGATCGCTTACACCAACACCTGCCGATTCGCCGCCATGTACTCGAATATCTGCTTTTCCACCCGCGGATGAATCAGCTCCACCGGCCGCCGCTCGTTCGGGCATGGCAGCGTCTTGGTCGTACCAAACAAGCGGCAGATCAGCGGTCGCTCTTCATACACCGTGCAGCCATTCGGCCCCAGATGCACACAGTTGAGTTCTTCCAGAGCCGCATCCTGCTCGGCGCGGGTCTTGCGCGGCAGCCGGGCCATTTCCTCGGGCGAAGTGGTCACCGGCCCGCAGCAGTCGTGGCAGCCCGGCACGCAGTCGAACGTGGGGATCTGCTGACGCAGGGTGCGGATTTTCTGGCTGTTGCAGCTCATCGAAACGGTGACCAAAGTGGCGGGCTGATGATTGTGCCGCAAAAGCCCGGATCCAGACACCGCAGGCCGACCGATGTTGCCCACGTTCGGGCGTGCGGCTTATGCTCCGTCAAATTTTCTCGACACTCAGCCGTTGGATGATGCCCATGACCGCCCGCGCCCAGACCACCGCGAGCCAACCCCACGTTGCCTCCTATTACGCCGCCAGCAGCCTGCCGCAGCCTGACCATCCCGTGCTGCAAGGCGAGGTGGTGGCGGATGTCTGCGTGGTCGGCGGTGGCTTTTCCGGGCTGAATACCGCGCTGGAACTCGCCGAACGCGGTTTCAGCGTGGTGTTGCTGGAAGCGCACAGGATCGGCTGGGGCGCCAGCGGTCGCAACGGCGGGCAGTTGATTCGCGGTGTCGGTCACGGCCTTGATCAGTTCGCCAATGTCATCGGTGCCGAAGGCGTGCGCGAGATGAAACTCATGGGCCTGGAAGCGGTGGAGATTGTCCGCCGGCGCGTCGAGCGTTTCGGCATTGCCTGCGACCTGACCTGGGGCTACTGCGACCTCGCCAACAAGCCTTCCGATCTCGACGGTTTTGCCGAAGATGCCGAAGAGTTGCGCGGCCTCGGTTACCGCTACGAAACCCGTCTGTTGCAGGCCAGTGAAATGCACACCGTGGTCGGTTCCAAGCGCTATGTCGGCGGCTTGATCGACATGGGCTCCGGACATCTGCATCCGCTGAATCTGGCGCTGGGCGAAGCGGCAGCGGCGCAGCAACTGGGCGTGCAGTTGTTCGAGCGTTCGGCCGTGACGCGCATCGATTACGGCCCCGAAATGAAGGTGCACACCGCCCAAGGCTCGGTGCGGGCCAAAACTCTGGTGCTGGGCTGCAATGCCTATCTCAATGACCTCAACCCGCAACTGAGCGGCAAGGTCCTGCCCGCCGGCAGCTACATCATCGCCACCGAACCGCTGAGCGAAGAGCAGGCGCACAACCTGCTGCCGCAGAACATGGCGGTCTGCGACCAGCGGGTGGCGCTGGATTACTACCGGCTCTCGGCGGATCGACGTTTGCTGTTCGGCGGCGCGTGTCATTACTCGGGACGCGATCCGAAAGACATCGGCGCCTATATGCAGCCGAAGATGCTTGAAGTGTTCCCGCAACTGGCCGGGGTGAAAATCGATTATCAGTGGGGCGGAATGATCGGCATCGGTGCCAACCGCCTGCCGCAGATTGGCCGGCTCGCCGAGCAGCCGAACGTGTATTACGCCCAGGCGTATTCGGGCCACGGAGTGAATGCCACACACCTGGCCGGCAAGCTGCTTGCCGAAGCAATCAGCGGGCAGCACAGCGGCGGCTTTGATCTGTTCGCCAAGGTGCCGCACATCACCTTCCCCGGCGGCAAGCATTTGCGCTCGCCGTTGTTGGCGTTGGGGATGTTGTGGCATCGGCTGAAAGAGTTGGTCTGACGAATCAGGATCGTTCCCACGCTCCGCGTGGGAATGCATCCAGTGACGCTCTGCGTCACAGCGGACGCAGAGCGTGCGGGGCGGCGTTCCCACGCAGAGCGTGGGAACGCTCTGTGGTATTCATATCCGCCAAAACGGCTTCAACCCCTCCTCCCTTGCCTGCTCCAGCGTCAACCCGACATCCCTGAGTTGCTCCGGTGTCAGGCCTAGCAACGCCTTGCGCGTGTGCAGACGATGCCAGAACAGACCCCAGCGACTGAGGCCGGACGGTGCGTTACGCAGCAGATTGCGCGCGCTGTCCTTCTGCCCTGCCGCCAGTTCCTGACTGTGTAACGTCAGCCGCACATCGCTCAAGCCGTTCATTTTCGTTGCTCCTGTTTACTTGGGTAGCCAGAGATTCCATGATGCGCGGGCGAGCAAAACCATTACAGACTCAACGAACCTGTATTAACTCCATACAGATTTGCCAATTTGCTGACTGAATGATTGATTTTTTCCGCATCTGTACTGGTTTCCACCAAGACGCACCGAGGCTGCCATGACTCTGTATGTAAACCTCGCCGAATTGCTCGGCACCCGCATCGAACAAGGCTTCTATCGTCCTGGCGATCGCTTGCCGTCGGTGCGCGCCTTGAGCGTCGAGCACGGAGTCAGTTTGAGCACGGTGCAGCAGGCCTATCGCGTGCTTGAAGACAGCGGCCTCGCCACGCCGAAACCCAAGTCTGGCTACTTTGTCCCAGTCGGCCGCGAGTTGCCGGAGCTGCCCGCAGTAGGCCGCCCCGCGCAACGGCCGGTAGAGATTTCGCAATGGGATCAGGTGCTGGAACTCATTCGCGCGGTACCGCGCAAGGACGTCGTGCAATTGGGCCGTGGCATGCCCGATGTCGGCTCGCCGACCATGAAGCCGCTGCTGCGCGGACTGGCGCGAATCAGCCGGCGGCAGGACATGCCCGGTCTGTATTACGACAACATCCACGGCAACCTCGAACTGCGCGAACAGATCGCACGGCTGATGCTCGATTCCGGCTGCCAGTTGAGCGCCAGCGATCTGGTGATCACCACTGGCTGCCACGAAGCGCTGTCCACCAGCATCCACGCGATCTGCGAGCCGGGCGACATCGTCGCGGTGGACTCGCCAAGTTTCCACGGCGCCATGCAGACCCTCAAAGGCCTGGGCATGAAAGCCCTGGAGATTCCCACCGACCCGCTCACCGGGATCAGCCTCGACGCCCTTGAACTGGCGCTGGAACAGTGGCCGATCAAGGCCATTCAGCTCACCCCCAACTGCAACAACCCGCTCGGCTACGTGATGCCCGAGTCGCGCAAACGCGCGCTGTTGACGCTCGCCCAGCGTTTCGACGTGGCGATCATTGAAGACGATGTGTATGGCGAACTGGCCTATACCTACCCGCGCCCGCGCACGATCAAATCCTTCGATGAAGACGGCCGCGTGTTGCTGTGCAGCTCGTTCTCCAAAACCTTGGCGCCGGGGCTGCGCATCGGCTGGGTGGCGCCGGGCCGATATCTCGAGCGGGTGCTGCACATGAAATACATCAGTACCGGATCCACCGCGCCGCAACCGCAGATCGCCATCGCCGAATTCATCAAGGCCGGCCATTTCGAGCCGCACTTGCGGCGTATGCGCATGCAGTACCAGCGCAATCGTGACGCGATGATCGACTGGGTGACGCGCTATTTCCCGGCCGGCACCCGCGCCAGTCGCCCGCAGGGCAGCTTCATGCTCTGGGTGGAGCTGCCGGAAGGTTTCGACACGCTGAAGCTGAATCGCGCGCTGCACGATCAGGGCGTACAGATTGCTGTCGGCAGCATCTTTTCCGCCTCGGGCAAGTACCGCAATTGTCTGCGGATGAACTACGCTGCCAAACCAACAGCGCAGATCGAAGAAGCGGTGCGCAAGGTCGGCGATGCGGCAATCAAATTACTCGCTGAGACCGACTGACCTTTTTTGCGCACCCGGCGTCCAAAATGCCGACCTCAGCCGCCAACCGGAACGACCCTACGTGAGCTTCAGACAGCCCTTACTCGCTTTACTGATACTCGCCTCGTTCCTCAGCGGCTGCGCCAGCCTTGATGTGCCGCGCGAACCAAGCCAGGCCCTGCCGGCGTCGGACTCCAGCTTCGGCCGTTCGATTCAGGCTCAGGCCGCGCCCTACAAAGGGCAGTCGGGGTTTCGCCTGCTCTCCGACAGCGGCGAGGCATTTACCGCCCGCGCCGAGCTGATTCGTCATGCGCAGGTCAGCCTCGATTTGCAGTACTACATCGTCCATGACGGCATCAGCACGCGAATGCTGGTGGAGGAAGTGCTCAAGGCGGCCGACCGT
Organism: Pseudomonas sp. S3_G06; assembly: GCF_054667565.1. Classification (NCBI taxonomy): domain Bacteria; kingdom Pseudomonadati; phylum Pseudomonadota; class Gammaproteobacteria; order Pseudomonadales; family Pseudomonadaceae; genus Pseudomonas; species Pseudomonas sp. S3_G06. Next base: position 5,355,001 of record NZ_CP162738.1, on the reverse strand, counting down.
GGCGTGCGCGTGCGCATCCTGCTCGACGACACCACCAGCGACGGCCTCGACCAGATCATCGCGACCCTTGCGGCACATCCGCAGATCCAGATTCGTTTGTTCAATCCGTTGCATCTCGGGCGCAGCACCGGCGTAACACGCGCGGCCGGGCGACTGTTCAATCTGTCCGTGCAGCACCGGCGCATGCATAACAAGTTGTGGCTGGCGGACAACAGCGCGGCCATCGTCGGCGGGCGCAATCTGGGCGATGAATATTTCGATGCCGAAGCCAACCTGAATTTCACCGACATCGACATGCTCAGCATCGGCCCGGTGGCCGAGCAGCTCGGGCACAGTTTCGACCAGTACTGGAACAGCGCGCTGAGCAAGCCGATCGACGAATTCCTCTCCAGCCAACCGACCGCCGTCGACCTGCAAAACACGCGCACGCGCCTGGAAGAATCGCTGGAAGAAACCCGCAAGCAGAACCACGCGCTGTATCAACAGTTGATGAAATTCACCACCGACCCGCGCATGGACATCTGGCGCAAGGAGCTGATCTGGGCCTGGAACCAGGCACTATGGGATGCACCGAGCAAGGTCCTGTCCAAGGGCGAACCCGATCCGCATCTGTTGCTGACCACACAACTGGCGCCGGAACTGACCGGTGTCAGCAAAGAGCTGATCATGATTTCCGCGTACTTCGTGCCCGGCCAGCCGGGGCTGGTCTACCTGACCGGGCGCGCCGATGCCGGGGTCTCCGTAAGTCTGCTGACCAATTCGCTGGAGGCCACTGACGTTCCGGCGGTGCATGGCGGTTACGCGCCCTATCGCAAGGCGCTGCTTGAACACGGCGTGAAACTCTATGAACTGCGCCGCCAGCCTGGGGATAACTACGGCAGCGGGCCGCGAGTGTTCTACAGCAAGTCGTTTCGCGGTTCGGATTCGAGTTTGCACAGCAAGGCGATGATCTTCGACCGGCGCAAATCGTTTATCGGCTCGTTCAACTTCGACCCGCGCTCGGTGCTGTGGAACACCGAAGTCGGCGTGCTCGTGGACAGCCCGGAACTGGCCGAACACGTCCGCGCACTGGCACTGCAAGGCATGGCGCCGACCTTGAGTTATCAGGCGAAACTCGAGGACGGCAAGGTCGTCTGGGTCACCGAAGACAACGGCCAGATGCATACCCTGACCAAGGAACCGGGGAGCTGGTGGCGGCGCTTCAACTCATGGTTCAGCACCAGCGTTGGCCTGGAGCGGATGTTGTAATCCTTTGTGGGAGCGAGCCTGCTCGCGAAAACGGTTTCACATCCAGCAAATGAGCTGACTGGTGCACCGCTTTCGCGAGCAGGCTCGCTCCCACAAGAATGCGCTCAGGCTGCTTCCGCCGTTGTGCCAAAGGCCCCTTGGCGCAACAACAAAAGCACCAGGCCAAACGCCCCCGCCGCCATCAACAGTGGCAACGCATGCCCATTGATCCACTGACCGCCCGCCCCTGCCGCCAACGGCCCGACCAGACAACCGACACCCCACAACTGCGCGATATGCGCATTGGCGCGAACCAGCGCATCGTCTCGATAACGCTCGCCAATCAGAATCAGCGACAGGGTGAACAAGCCGCCGGCACTGGCGCCGAACAGCACCCACAACGGCCAGATCAGCAGCGTGTCGAGCAACATCGGAATGGCCAGACTCGACAGCATCAACACCACCGCGCATCCGGCGAACAGCGTGCGCCGGGACAGGTAATCAGCCAATGCGCCGATCGGCAATTGCAGCAGCGCATCGCCGACCACCACGGTACTGACCATGGCCAGCGCGATTTCGGCGGTGAACCCCTGTTGCAGGCAGTACACCGGCAGCAGCGTCAGAATCATCGCTTCGAAGGCGGCGAACAACGACACCGCCCAGGCAATCGCCGGCAACTCGCGGGCGAAGCCCCACAGATCACCAAAGGTCACGCTGTTGGCTTCACTGCTCGGCGCACCGCTGCGCCCCAGCAGCAGAAGGGGCGAGAGCGTGAGCAGGCCGACCCCGACCCAGAAACCGTAATCATGCTCGGTACCGAGCGCCCCCAGCAGCAACGGACCAGACAGTTGGCTCAGCGCATAGCTGCTGCCATACAGCGCTACCAGACGCCCGCGCCACTGCTCGACCACCAGTTGATTGATCCAGCTCTCGCCGAGGATGAACACGATGGTCAGGATCACCCCGATCAGCAGGCGCAGCAGCAACCAGATCGGGTAACTCGGTAGCAGCGCCAGCAGGCCGATCGACAATGCCCCGGCCCACAGGCACAGACGCATCAGGTTCGCCGTGCCGAAATACGCGGCGAGATGGCTGGAAATCTTCGCCCCGAGCAGCACGCCTATTGCCGGCATCGCCGCCATCACACCGATGGCGAACGAGCCGTAGCCCCAGCCCTCCAGACGCAACGACACCAGCGGCATGCTGACCCCCAGGGCCAGACCGACACTCAAGACAGACGCCAACACGGCGAAATACGTCGCCCACCGCATGTTCCACGCTCCTGTGGATATTCTTTTTGTTTTCAACCAAAACACTGTGGGAGCGAGCCCCTGTGGCGAGGGGATTTATCCCCGTTGGGTCGCGCAGCGGCCCCAAAACCTGCAACCACGATGTACCAGGTACATCGCGTGCAATGGTTTAGCGACTGCTTCGCAGCCGAACGGGGATAAATCCCCTCACCACAGAGGCTCGCTCCCACAGGGGATCTCTGTTTGGTCAGGAAGCCCGGAGTGAGCGGGCTCCCATCAGCGCCTTACAGCTTGATCCACGTCGCCTTCAGCTCGGTGTACTTGTCGAAGGCATGCAGCGATTTGTCGCGACCGTTGCCCGACTGCTTGAAGCCACCGAACGGCGCGGTCATGTCGCCGCCATCGTACTGGTTGACCCACACGCTACCGGCGCGCAAGGCCTTGGCGGTCAGGTGCGCCTTGGAGATGTCCTGGGTCCACACCGCTGCGGCCAGACCGTATGGCGTGTCGTTGGCGATCTGGATGGCTTCTTCGGCGCTGTCGAAAGAGATCACCGACAACACCGGGCCGAAAATCTCTTCCTGGGCAATCTTCATCGCGTTGCTCACACCATCGAAAATGGTTGGCTCGACGTAAGTGCCACCGGTCTCCTGGAGGATGCGCTTGCCGCCGGCGACCAGTTTGGCGCCATCGCTATGGCCGGATTCGATGTACGACAGCACGGTGTTCATCTGCTGGGTATCGACCAGCGCACCGACGTTGGTCGCCGGGTCCAGCGGATTGCCCGGCTTCCAGGCTTTCAGCGCCTCGATCACCATTGGCAGGAATTTGTCCTTGATCGAACGCTCGACCAGCAGGCGCGAACCGGCGGTGCACACTTCGCCCTGGTTGAAGGCGATGGCGCTGGCGGCGGATTCAGCGGCGGCCTGCAGATCCGGCGCATCGGCGAAGACGATGTTCGGGCTCTTGCCGCCGGCTTCCAGCCAGACGCGCTTCATGTTCGATTCGCCGGCATAGACCATGAGTTGCTTGGCAATCTTGGTCGAACCAGTGAACACCAGCGTGTCGACATCATTGTGCAGACCCAGCGCCTTGCCGACGGTGTGGCCATAGCCCGGCAGCACGTTGAGCACGCCTTTGGGAATCCCGGCTTCAATGGCCAGCGCAGCGATGCGGATGGCGGTCAGCGGCGACTTCTCCGACGGCTTGAGGATCACCGAGTTACCGGTCGACAGCGCCGGGCCGAGTTTCCAGCAAGCCATCATCAGCGGGAAGTTCCACGGCACGATAGCGCCGACCACGCCTACCGGCTCGCGAGTCACCAGCCCCAGTTGATCATGTGGAGTCGCGGCGACTTCGTCGTAGATCTTGTCGATCGCCTCTCCGCTCCAGCTCAGCGCCTGCGCCGCGCCCGGCACGTCGATGTACAGCGAATCGCTTATCGGCTTGCCCATGTCGAGAGTTTCCAGCAGTGCCAGTTCTTCGGCGTGCTGTTTCAGCAGGCTGGCGAAGCGGATCATGGTGGCTTTGCGTTTGGTCGGCGCCAGGCGCGACCAGACGCCGGAGTTGAAGGTGGCGCGGGCGTTTTCTACAGCACGGTCAGCATCGGCGGCGTCGCAGCTGGCGATCTTGCCGAGCAGGCGGCCATCGACCGGGCTGATGCATTCGAAGGTTTCGCCGGAAACGGCGTCGGTGTATTCGCCATTCAGGAAGGCGCGGCCTTCGATTTTCAGATCGCGGGCGCGTTGTTCCCAGTCGGCACGAGTCAGGGTGGTCATTCGGGTGTCCTCCTCTTATTGAATACGAGCACCGCAAGCACTGCGGCGCTGTTCAAGAATTCTGCCCGGCCAGCCTGCACTTTCGGCCCGAGGCACCCGCCACCCTAAACCAGCGACCGGGTTTGTTTCAATATATTTGACATAAGCTGGCCATACGGCCTTGCGGTGTTCATTTTAATAAACATAGACTTTGGCCCATTCCAGCCAATGCGCCGTCACTAGCGGAGAAAACAACAATGAACATCCAGAACGTCGTCGACATCAGCCTCGCCAGCAGCGAAGCCGAGCGCTATCGGCCGGACCCGGCGAAAGTGCTAAAGGGCGATCCTGAGCAGGCGGTGTTTCATCAATACGAAAGCCCTTGTGGGCAAATGGGCGTGGGTGTGTGGGAAGGCGCGGTGGGTCAGTGGACGGTGAATTACACCGAGCATGAGTACTGCGAGATTCTGCAGGGGGTTTCGGTATTGCGTGACAGCGATGGCAATGCCAAGACCTTGCGCGTTGGTGATCGCTTCGTGATTCCGGCGGGGTTTCGCGGAACCTGGGAAGTGCTGGAGGCTTGCCGCAAGGTTTATGTGATCTTTGAACAGAAGGCTTGAGTCTTTGCGCTGATTTCACCGGCCTCTTCGCGAGCAGGCTCGCTCCCACATTCGAACGCATTCCATTGTGGGAGCGCAGGACAGGCAACACCAAATCCACGGCAAACAAAAAAGGCCCGTATCTCACGATACGGGCCTTTTTTCGCAGTCAGGAAAAATCAATTACTTGATTTTGCCTTCCTTGTACATCACGTGCTTGCGAACAACCGGATCATATTTCTTGATCTCGATTTTGTCCGGGGTAGTACGCTTGTTCTTGTCGGTAGTGTAGAAGTGACCAGTACCGGCGCTCGAGATCAAACGAATCAATTCACGCATGATTAGCTCCCTTAAATCTTGCCATCGCGGCGAAGTTCGGCGAGCACGACAGTGATGCCACGCTTGTCGATGATACGCATGCCTTTGGCAGATACGCGCAGACGCACAAAACGTTTCTCTTCTTCAACCCAGAAGCGGTGATGCTGCAGGTTCGGCAGGAAACGACGACGGGTTTTGTTGTTTGCGTGGGAAATGTTATTCCCAGTCACCGGACCCTTACCGGTAACTTGACATACTCTCGACATGCCTCAGCCCTCTAAAACCACATGCCCAACCCGGCATGGGTTGGCCGCTTAATCTCTCAGTCATTTGGCGCCAGGCGCCGCGTTTCTTTAGAGGTCTTACCGGCTACACCTACAGTGAAGGAACCGGGCCCCTAGAAAAGAGCGCTGCTTTATACCAGAAAGACCGGGGTGCAACAACAATCGGTGTGCAATCAATCGGCAAAAGGGCGATTTTTTCCGCCGCAGACGCCTTGGACAAAGGCTGCGGCCAGTTTTGACCACTCGTCGCAGAAATCCCGCCCTACAGCCGATTCAGACTTTTCATCTGGCTGCCCACGCTCGAAACCGCGCAAGAGTGCGCCTGAAAATGCAAAAAGGGGATAGTCATTTGCAATTCAGAGCTCTAGGGTAGGACTTTTCCAGACTGCACTTGCAGATGGGCCTTCGATCTGTAAAGGAAACCGACCATGCGCCTCGCTGCCCTACCCCTGTTACTCGCTCCGCTGTTGCTGAGCCCCCTCGCCCAGGCCGCCGCGTTGAGCGTGTGTACCGAGGCCAGTCCCGAAGGGTTCGACGTGGTGCAGTACAACTCGCTGACCACCACCAATGCTTCGGCTGACGTACTGATGAACCGCCTGGTGGATTTCGACACCGCCAGTGGCAAGGTCATCCCGAGCCTCGCCGATAGCTGGGAAGTCAGCACCGACGGCCTAACCTACGTGTTCAAGCTGCACCCGCAGGTGAAATTTCATACAACCGATTATTTCAAGCCGAGCCGCGAGCTGAGTGCCGAAGACGTCAAGTTCAGCTTCGACCGCATGCTCGACCCGGCCAACCCGTGGCACAAAGTCGCCCAGAGCGGCTTCCCCCATGCGCAGTCGATGCAACTGCCGACCCTGATCAAGAAGATCGACGCCCTCGACCCGCTGACCGTGCGTTTTACCCTCGACCATCCGGATTCGACCTTCCTCGCGACGCTGAGCATGGGTTTCGCCTCGATCTATTCCGCCGAATATGCCGACAAACTGATGAAGGCCGGCGCCACCGACAAACTCAACAGCCAGCCGATCGGCACCGGCCCGTTCGTGTTCAATCGCTTCCAGAAAGACGCGGCGATTCGCTACAAGGCCAATCCGGACTATTTCCGTGGCAAGCCTGCCGTCGACCCGTTGATTTTCGCCATCACGCCGGACGCCAACGTGCGCCTGCAAAAGCTGCGGCGCAATGAATGCCAGATTGCCCTGTCGCCAAAACCATTGGACGTACAGGCTGCGCTGAAGGAGCCGACGCTGAAAGTCGAAAAGACTGACGCGTTCATGACCGCTTTCGTGGGCATCAACAGCCAGCATCCGCCACTGGACAAGCCGGAAGTGCGCCAGGCGATCAACCTCGCTTTCGACAAGGCCAACTACATCAAAGCCGTGTTCGAAGACACCGCCGAAGCGGCCAACGGCCCGTACCCGCCGAACACCTGGAGCTACGCGAAGAACCTGCCAGGCTATCCGCACGACGTGGCCAAGGCCAAGGCGCTGCTGGCCAAGGCCGGCTTGAAGGATGGCTTCCAGACCACAATCTGGACGCGTCCGTCGGGCAGCCTGCTCAACCCGAACCCAAGCCTCGGCGCGCAGATGCTGCAGTCGGATCTGGCCGAGATCGGCATCCAGGCAGAAATTCGTGTGATCGAATGGGGCGAGCTGATTCGTCGCGCCAAGGCCGGCGAGCATGATCTGCTGTTCATGGGCTGGGCCGGCGACAACGGCGACCCGGACAACTTCCTCACTCCGCAGTTTTCCTGCGCAGCAGTGAAGTCCGGGACCAACTTCGCGCGGTACTGCAACGCCGATCTGGACAAGCTGATCAGCGCCGGCAAGACCACCAGCGAGCAAGGCGTGCGCACCAAGCTGTATGAACAGGCACAGGCACAGATCCAGCAGCAGGCGTTGTGGCTGCCACTGGCGCACCCGACGGCCTACGCTTTGACGCGCAAGGATGTTCAGGGTTATTCCGTCAGCCCGTTCGGCCGGCAGGATTATTCCAAGATCAGCCTCAAGCCCTAAGCGGCAAGCGGCAAGCGGCAAGCGGCAAGCTAGAGCACTCCACGCGCGGCTCCAGCTTGCCGCTTGCAGCTAGAGGCTTGCCGCTGCTCTTTTACATCCAGCCACACTCCGCCATCGACAGCGGTTCGCCGTCTCCGACGATGAAGTGATCGAGCACTCGCACGTCAATCAGCTCCAGCGCTTTCTGCAGGCGCTTGGTCAGCAGCCGATCGGCCTGACTCGGATCGGTGTTGCCGGACGGGTGGTTGTGACAGAGGATCACCGCTGCAGCGTTATTGGCCAGCGCGCGCTTCACCACTTCCCGGGGGTGCACGCTGGTGTTGTCGATCGAGCCGCGAAACAGCGCCTCGAAATTCAGCACCTGATGCTTTGAATCGAGAAACAGGCAGCCGAACACCTCGTGCGGCTCGTGCCGCAGCATCGCCTTGAGGTAATCGCGGACGACCTGAGGGTTCTCCAGTGCCGGCTTTTGTCGTGAGCGCTCGGCCAGATGGCGCTTGCTCATTTCCTGCGCGGCTTGCAGCTGGGCGAACTTGGCCGGGCCGAGGCCCATTTGTTTGCTGAATGCGTCCTGATCGGCCTCAAGCAGCAAACGCAGGCCACCGAATTGCGTCAGCAGATGTCTGGCAAGGTCGACAGCGCTTTTTCCGGGCAATCCGGTGCGCAGAAAAATCGCCAACAACTCAGCGTCCGAAAGACTCCCTGCGCCGTGTTCCAACAGCCTTTCCCGCGGCCGTTCCGCCGCCGGCCAATCGCGAATACTCATAGCACCTCCTTGTCTGTGGGCGCCGCTGTTCCGTAGCGGTCGCTGTGATATCGTAGCCCATCTTTTTGGCGGTCGATTCAACCCTGGGGAGGGGTATCGCGCCGCCGTCATCAACGAAATGAAAGGCAGACCTATGCAGCGGCTGTATCGGAAACGCATCGTTCTGGGCGTCGGCGGCGGCATTGCGGCCTACAAGAGCGCCGATCTGGTTCGCCGCCTGATCGACCAGGGTGCCGAAGTGCGCGTGGTCATGACCCATGGCGGCGCCGAATTCATTACCCCGCTGACCATGCAGGCCCTGTCGGGCCACCCGGTTCACCTCGACTTGCTCGACCCTGCCGCCGAAGCCGCCATGGGCCATATCGAGCTGGCGAAATGGGCCGATCTGGTACTGATCGCCCCGGCCACCGCCGACCTGATCGCCCGTCTGGCCCAAGGCATCGCCAACGATCTGCTGACAACCTTGGTGCTGGCCACCGACGCCGTGGTTGCTGTCGCGCCAGCGATGAACCAGGCGATGTGGCGCGACCCGGCGACCCAGGCCAACCTGCAACTGTTGGAGAGCCGTGGCCTGAAGACTTTCGGCCCTGCCTCGGGCAGCCAGGCCTGCGGCGACGTCGGCATGGGCCGCATGATGGAAGCCACCGATCTGGCACTGCTCGCCGCCGATTGCTTCCAGCGCCAGGCATTGACCGGCAAGCATGTGGTGATCACCGCCGGCCCGACCCAGGAAAACATCGACCCGGTGCGCTACATCACCAACCACAGCTCGGGAAAAATGGGCTTTGCCCTCGCCGAAGCAGCCGTGGAAGCCGGCGCCCGTGTCACTTTGATCAGCGGCCCGGTGCACTTGCCGACGCCTGATCGCGTGACGCGGATCGATGTGGTCAGCGCCCGCGACATGCTCGCCGCCTGCGAATCGGCCATGCCTTGTGACGTTTTCATCTCGTCGGCAGCGGTGGCGGACTACCGCCCGGAAGTCGTCGCCCCGCATAAACTCAAGAAAGATCCTACGAGCGGTGACGGCTTCGTCCTGCAAATGGTGCGCAACCCGGACATCCTTGCCACCATCGCGACCCGTCCCGACCGTCCGTTCAGTGTCGGCTTCGCTGCCGAAACCGAACACCTGCTCGACTACGCTGCACGCAAGCTGAAGGACAAGAATCTCGATCTGATCGTCGCTAACGACGTCGCCAACCCGAGCATCGGTTTCAACAGCGAAGAAAACGCCTGCAGCGTCATCGACCGTGAGCTGCACGCCACGGTTTTCGCCCAGACCAGCAAGAGCAAGATCGCTCGTCAACTGGTCACTTTTATCGCCGAACGTCTGAACCAGGTTTAATTTACATGCACGCTTTGCAAGCCAAGATCCTCGATCCACGCATCGGCACCGAATTCCCGCTGCCGCAATATGCCACTCCGGGCTCCGCCGGCCTCGACCTGCGCGCCATGCTGGAACAGGACATCGTGATCAAACCGGGTGAAACCGTGCTGATTCCCACCGGCCTGTCGGTCTATATCGGCGACCCGAATCTCGCCGCGCTGATCCTGCCGCGCTCGGGCATGGGCCACAAACACGGCATCGTGCTGGGCAATCTGGTGGGCCTGATCGACTCCGATTACCAGGGCCCGCTGATGGTTTCCTGCTGGAACCGCGGCCAGAGCGACTTCACCATGACCGTGGGCGAACGCCTGGCGCAATTGGTGCTGGTACCGGTGGTGCAGGCGCATTTCGAAATGGTTGAAGAGTTTGTCGAGACCGAGCGCGGTACCGGTGGTTTTGGCCATACCGGCACCAAATAACCGGATAGAAAATATTGTGGTGAGGGGGTTTATCCCCTCACCACAAAAAATGCGCTACATCGGCAGCAGGTTTTAACACCATAAATCAAGGTTTTGCCGGCCGAAAGCCACGCCAGCCGGGGCGTCATGGCCCTTTCATAGCACGAACTCTCTGTGGAAAACGCCGTCATACCCTTCAGTTTGAGCCTGCCGTCGAATCTTTCGCCGGCCTGTCCCGCCCTTTTCGAGATGGAGCATGTCCACAGATGAGCACCCCCGCCAAGATCGCCCCGACGCTACCTGACAGCATTTTCCGCGCCTACGACATTCGTGGCACCGTGCCGGAATTCCTCAACGGCGAAACCGCCTACTGGATCGGCCGTGCCATCGGCTCGCAGAGCCTGGCCCAGGGCGAACCGAATGTGTCGGTCGGTCGCGACGGCCGCCTGTCCGGCCCGGAGCTGGTCGCGGAACTCATTCGCGGCATCGCCGAGAGCGGTTGCCACGTCAGCGATGTCGGTCTGGTGCCAACGCCAGCGCTGTATTACGCCGCCAACGTGCTGGCCGGCAAGTCCGGGGTAATGCTCACCGGTAGCCACAATCCGTCGAACTACAACGGTTTCAAAATCGTCATCGCCGGCGACACCCTCGCCAACGAGCAGATTCAGGTGCTCCACGAGCGCATCAAGAACAACGACCTGAGCACTGGCCAGGGCAGCGTCACCCAAGTCGAAATCCTCGACCGCTACAACACCGAAATCGTCCAGGACATCAAACTCGCTCGTCGCCTGAAAGTCGTGGTCGACTGCGGCAACGGCGCGGCCGGCGTGATCGCCCCGCAACTGATCGAAGCGCTGAACTGCGAAGTCATCCCGCTGTTCTGCGAAGTCGACGGCAACTTCCCTAACCATCACCCGGACCCGGGCAAACCGGAAAACCTTGTCGACCTGATCGCCAAGGTCAAGGAAACCAACGCCGATATCGGCCTGGCCTTCGACGGTGACGGCGACCGCGTCGGCGTGGTGACCAACACCGGCAGTATCGTCTACCCGGATCGTCTGCTGATGCTGTTCGCTCGCGACGTAGTGGCGCGTAACCCGGACGCGGAAATCATCTTCGACGTTAAATGCACTCGCCGTTTGGTGCCGCTGATCAAGGAATACGGCGGTCGGCCGCTAATGTGGAAGACCGGTCACTCGTTGATCAAAAAGAAAATGAAGCAATCCGGCGCGCTGTTGGCCGGCGAAATGAGCGGGCACATTTTCTTCAAGGAGCGCTGGTTCGGTTTCGACGACGGCATCTACAGCGCCGCACGTCTGCTGGAGATCCTCAGCAAGGAAAAATCCACTGCGGAAGAGCTGTTTGCGACCTTCCCGAACGATATTTCCACGCCGGAAATCAATATCCATGTGACCGAAGAGAGCAAATTCAGCATCATTGATGCACTGCACGATGCTCAGTGGGGCGAAGGCGCCGGCCTGACCACCATCGACGGCGTGCGGGTCGATTACGCCAAAGGCTGGGGCCTGGTGCGCGCGTCCAACACCACACCGGTGCTGGTGCTGCGCTTCGAGGCCGATGACGAGGCTGAATTGCAGCGCATCAAGGATGTGTTCCACGCCCAACTGAAACGCGTTGCACCTGATCTCCAACTACCGTTCTGATCCACCCGGAGCCCTGAATGACCCTCGAACGCGAAGCCGCCGCCAACACTGCCAAGGTCCTGTCCGAAGCGCTGCCTTACATCCGACGCTATGTCGGCAAGACCCTGGTGATCAAATACGGCGGCAACGCGATGGAAAGCGAGGAGCTGAAAACCGGCTTCGCCCGCGACATCGTGCTGATGAAAGCCGTGGGCATCAACCCGGTGGTCGTGCACGGTGGCGGCCCGCAGATCGGTGATCTGCTCAAGCGCCTGTCGATCGAAAGCCATTTCGTCGACGGCATGCGCGTCACCGACGCGGCGACCATGGACGTGGTGGAAATGGTCCTTGGCGGTCAGGTCAACAAAAGCATCGTCAACCTGATCAACCGCCATGGCGGCAGCGCCATCGGCCTGACCGGTAAAGATGCCGGGCTGATCCGGGCGAAGAAGCTCACCGTCTCCCGCCAGAACCCGGCGATGACCCAGCCGGAAATCATCGACATCGGCCACGTTGGCGAAGTCGTCGGCATCAACACCGAACTGCTGAACCTGCTGGTCAAAGGCAACTTCATCCCGGTCATCGCACCGATTGGCGTCGGTGAGAACGGTGAGTCGTACAACATCAACGCCGATCTGGTGGCGGGCAAGGTTGCCGAAGCACTGAAAGCTGAAAAGCTGATGCTGCTGACCAACATTGCCGGCCTGATGGACAAGTCGGGCACCGTGTTGACCGGCCTGAGCACGCAGCAGGTCGACGATCTGATTGCCGACGGCACGATATACGGCGGCATGCTGCCGAAGATCCGCTGCGCACTGGAAGCGGTTCAGGGTGGGGTTGGCAGCTCGTTGATCATCGACGGTCGTGTGCCGAACGCGATTCTGCTGGAAATCTTCACTGATACCGGCGTGGGCACGCTGATCAGCAATCGCAAGCGTCCTTGATCGCTAATAGCTGAAAGGAAAAGATCGCGGCCTTCAACAGCTCCTACAGGGATTTCGCACACGCGAGAATCCGCTTTTGCAGGAACTGACGAAGGCTGCGATCTTTTTTTGTGCGCAGGAAAAGCCTGACTCCACACAGCGAAACGTCCGACATCCCTTCAGAATAAATCTCCATAGGATCTTCCCCTCATCCAACGGAGATCTTCCCATGCAAAAAAACAGCGTTCCTTACGGCAGTGACATTTCAGCTGGCACCTACGCCTGTGTGGACTGCGGCCGAGAGTATTCAGCCCCTTCGCAGACTTCGATGCCGCCCTGCCCTGACTTCACCGAAGCCTCTCACCCACTCAAGGGCTGGAAAGTGCTCACCGGCCAGGGAGATGCACCCCAGGATCCCTACCCAGCCGCCAGCGACAAATAACCGGAGCGGCGACTCATGCAGATCTCGTTCACGATCGACGCTGACGCTTTCGAGCAGGAACAGAAGGAACCGGTGAAAAAGACCTTGCGCATCGGCGACGACGAAATCGCCCATGCGCTGGAGCGCATCGCCAAAGCCAGCCTGACCGAATACCTGAAAATGCTGGTCGAGGGCGGCATGCCCAGCCGGGCCGACGAAGCCAAGCAGGATCGCCTGCTGTATCTGATTCAGAGTTACTTCGGGCAAACCCTGCCGACCGAATCGCAGATCTCGACAATCTTTCAGCTGACCCAGAGCCAAAGCAAAACCCTGCTGAAAAACACCGTTTCGCGTTTTCGCAACCAGCTCGACGACATCCTGCAGCACAGCATGCGCGCCGTAATCCAGTCCGCCGAGCATGCGCAAAACGTGTTTCTGGTGGTGATCAGCTCGGACGTGATCCGCGATGAATTGAACATGCTCATCACCCAGAACGAGCCGACCTTCAAACCCATCACCAAACGCAAGGGCAGCGCCGGGCAATTCGAGATCAGCGAAGATTCCCACGCATTGCTCTGTGCAACGCTGGGTCTGAATGCCGTTCAGTGACATCGTCGCGGTCAGTGGCCTGCTGCTGACCCTGACCACGTTCATGTTCAATCTGGCGTGGCCGGCGCTCAATGAAGCGCTGGCTGAGGATGAATTTCAAAAAGGTTCGCAGGCCCGCAAGCGCAGTCGAGACAAGGTGATGGCTGCTTTCTACTGGCGAGCATTGCCATTGACGTGCGCTTTCGTGGCGCTGTTTTACGTTAACTTGCCGGCAGCAGTCGGGATCATGCGCAGCAGCACGCTGGACCTTTGGGATTTCGATGTGGATCGCACGTTGTACGTGATGGTGGTTGTAGCGCTGCTGGTGTTTGCGCTAGTGAACGCTGCATTGGCGCTGAGACTGCTGATGAAATGGCGAAATCTGCGTTGATCGCCAACAAAAAAAGACCCGGTTCAGCCTGCCTGAACCGGGTCTTCTTATTGTGGGAGCGAGCCTGCTCGCGAAAGCGGTATTCGCCTCACATCGTTCAGTGTGGCGGCCATTCGCGAGCAGGCTGGCTCCCACATTGGTCACACGCCAAATTGCGCGCGGTACGCCTCCACGGCTGGCAGATGCTGCTTGAGCTGCGGATCGTCGGCAAGGAACTCCAGCACCTGATTCAGCGAGACGATGCTGATCACCGGAATGCCGAAGTCACGCTCGACTTCCTGGATGGCCGACAACTCGCCGTTGCCACGCTCCTGGCGGTTCAGTGCGATCAGCACACCGGCAGCCTTGGCGCCGTCCTGGGAAGCAATAATCTGCATCACTTCACGAATGGCGGTGCCGGCGGTGATCACGTCGTCGATGATCAAGACGTCGCCAGTCAACGGTGCGCCGACCAGGCTGCCGCCTTCGCCGTGGGCCTTGGCTTCCTTGCGGTTGAAGCACCACGGCAGGTCACGGTCGTGATGCTCGGCCAGCGCAACGGCAGTGGTTGCTGCCAGCGGGATGCCTTTGTAGGCCGGGCCAAACAGGACATCGAAGGAGATGCCGCTTTCGGCGATGGCTGCGGCGTAAAAACGTCCCAGCTGCGCCAAGGCCGAACCGGAGTTGAACAGGCCGGCATTGAAGAAGTAGGGACTGGTGCGCCCGGACTTCAGGGTGAACTCACCGAAGCGCAAAACGCCGCGATCGATGGCAAAACGAATGAAATCGCGCTGATACGCTTGCATGAAAAAAACCCCAAATACCACGGATTTAGCTAATTAGCTTGACGCCGTGTATCATACACGCACGCGATTTTTGGGGCCATTTATGCGGATCATCAGTGTGAACGTCAATGGTATTCAGGCGGCAGTCGAGCGCGGTTTGCTCAGTTGGCTGCAAGCCCAGAATGCCGACGTCATCTGCCTGCAGGACACCCGTGCCTCCGCCTTTGAACTGGATGACCCAGCCTTCCAACTGGATGGCTACTTCCTTTATGCCTGCGATGCTGAAGTCCCTGCCCAAGGCGGCGTGGCTTTGTATTCGCGGTTGCAACCGAAGGCTGTCATCAGCGGTCTCGGTTTCGAGACGGCCGACCGCTACGGGCGCTACCTGCAAGCAGATTTCGACAAAGTCAGTATTGCCACCTTGCTGTTTCCTTCGGGGATGAACGGCGATGAGGACTTGAACCAGAAGTTCAAGCTCATGGACGATTTCGGCAAGTACCTGGACAAACAGCGACGCAAACGTCGCGAGTACATTTATTGTGGCTCGCTGTACGTTGCGCAGCAGAAACTCGACATCAAGAACTGGCGCGACAGCCAGCAATCTCCAGGCTTCCTGGCGCCGGAACGCGCCTGGATGGACGAGATTGTCGGCAACATGGGCTATGTCGATGCGCTGCGCGAAGTCAGTCGTGAAGGCGATCAGTACAGCTGGTGGCCGGATAACGAACAGGCCGAGATGCTCAATCTGGGCTGGCGTTTCGATTATCAGATCCTGACCCCGGGCCTGCGTCGCTCGGTGCGCAGTGCACGCCTGCCGCGTCAGCCACGGTTTTCGCAGCACGCGCCGTTGATCGTCGACTACGACTGGACGCTGACCATCTAAGCGTCCTCGCAGCCAAAAAAATGCCCGCATCGTGAGATGCGGGCATTTTTTATGCGCCGTGCTTTCTAGACGGCAGCGAAGAATGGCAAGGTCAGGTACAGCTTGATCACAATGACGTTGACGATATCGATGAAGAACGCTCCTACCATCGGCACCACCAGAAACGCGATCTGCGATGGCCCATAGCGCTGCGTCACCGCTTGCATGTTGGCAATCGCCGTCGGCGTGGCGCCCAGACCGAAGCCGCAATGTCCCGCAGCCAGCACTGCGGCATCGTAGTTGGCGCCCATCACCCGGAACGTTACGAAAATCGCGAACAGCGCCATGACCAGAGCCTGCACGGCCAGAATGATGAAGATCGGCAATGCCAGGGCCGCCAGATCCCACAACTTCAGCGACATCAGCGCGATTGCCAGAAACAGCGAGAGGCTGACATTGCCGAGCACGGAAACTTCGCGCTCGAATACCTGATACAAGCCAAGCGCTGACAGACTGTTGCGCAAAACCACACCCACAAACAGCACGCAAACAAACGTCGGCAGCTCGAAAGCAGTGCCTTGCAGCAAACCATTCAAAAGATTGCCAGCGAGCAGGCTGACGGCAATCAGCGCCAGCGTTTCGACGAAAGAAAACGGCGTGATCGAGCGTTCCTTGTTCGGCTGTTCAAAACCTCTTGGCAGTCGCGGCGCTTGTTGCGGATTGCAACCTGGCACTTGCACGCGCTTGATCAGCAACCGCGCGACGGGCCCACCGATCAGACCACCAAGCACCAGACCGAACGTCGCTGAGGCCAGCGCCAGCTCCGAAGCCGACGCCAGGCCATATTTCTCGCTGAACACCGCGCCCCACGCAGCGCCAGTACCGTGGCCGCCGGCCAACGTGATCGAGCCCGTGAGCAAGCCCATCAACGGATCGAGCCCGAGCAGGGTCGCCAACCCGATGCCCATGGCGTTCTGCACCACCAGCAAGCCAATGACCGCCAGCAGAAAGACGCCGACAACGCGGCCACCCTTTTTCAGGCTGGCGAGGTCCGCGCTCAAGCCAATCGTGGCGAAGAAAGCCAACATCAACGGTGTTTGCAATGATGTATCAAAGCGGACTTCAATATCGAAAGTGCGCAATATCAACAGGAGCACGGCCACCACCAGGCCGCCCGCTACCGGTTCAGGGATATTGTAACTTCGCAGAAAGCCGACACGCGTAACAAGCCCGCGTCCGAGCAGTAGTACTAAAGAAGCGGCCACGAGCGTGCCGTAGAAATCGAGCTCAATCATGTGGATTATTCTTGGCTAAGTATTCACGAGGCGAGCGTTTACCTGGGCTCGACGGGTGAACCGGCTGATTTTATCAACACTGATTACTGGGGAATTCAAGTGCCATCGATGGCTTGAACATATCGAAATGTTTCAATCGAAACATTGCATCGGGCAACTTTAACAACCCGCTCGCGTCAATAACAAGAACGGGAATAAGCACTTGCTCGATCAGTTGTGACCAAAGATGTAATGGAGAAATATCAATAAATAAATGCCAAACCGCACATCGACAACAGACTAGTCCTACAACAAAAACCAATTATTGAGTTGCACAAATAAAAATGCCCCGATAAGCCGGGGCATTCTCATATTGCGATACAACAGACTGTTACTTGATCAGTCGCCAAGTGAACGGATATCTGTACGGGAAACCTTCGTTGGCTTTGACCCCTGCAATGATCGTCAGGACCAGTGCCGCTATCGCCAGCAAGCCAAAGAGGAAGAAACCAATGATCAGCAGCATGAGCAGGAAGCAGATCATCGAGGCTATCGCCACCGTGATCTGAAAATTCAGTGCTTCTTTGCCCTGTGCATCGATGAACGGGTCCTTCTCGCGCTTCATCTGCCAAAGGATCAGCGGCCCGATCAGATTGCCGAACGGAATCCAGATCCCCAGCAAGGCGGACAAGTGACAGAACATCGCCCACTGACGAACCTCCTGGCTCGGTTTGGGCAGCAACTCTTGCTCGTCACTCATCACGTCCTCCTTGTGGTCAAAATCTCAGTCGGCCAGCGCAGCCTTCTGCAATTCGAAGATTTCGTTCATGCCCTGCTTGGCCAGTTCCAGCATGGCATTGAGCTCATCAGGCTGGAACGGCGCGCCTTCAGCGGTGCCCTGCACTTCGATGAAGCCGCCGGTGCTGGTCATCACCACGTTCAGGTCGGTTTCAGCTGCAGAATCTTCAAGATAGTCCAGATCCAGCACCGGCTCGCCTTGGTACATGCCGACCGAGACCGCACCGATCATCTGCTTGAGCGGGTCACCGCCTTTCAGGCCGCCGCGCTTCTTGATCACTTTCAGGGCATCGACCAGCGCAACCATGGCGCCGGTGATGGACGCGGTGCGAGTACCGCCATCGGCCTGGATCACGTCGCAATCGACGTACAGGGTCACGTCGCCGAGCTTGGACATGTCCAGCGCTGCGCGCAGGGAACGGCCGATCAGGCGCTGGATTTCCAGAGTACGACCGCCCTGCTTGCCACGACTGGCTTCACGCTGGTTACGCTCGCCGGTGGCGCGTGGCAGCATGCCGTACTCGGCAGTCAACCAGCCCTGGCCCTGGCCTTTGAGGAAGCGCGGCACGCCGTTCTCGACGCTGACAGTGCAGATGACTTTGGTGTCACCGAATTCGACCAGTACGGATCCCTCGGCGTGTTTGGTGTAGTTGCGGGTGATGCGGATCGAGCGGAGCTGATCGGCAGCGCGACCACTTGGACGTTTCATAGGGATACCTGTACTGAGGACGGAAAACTGCCGAGCATTATAGAGTGCTGCACCGCGAGTGGGCACTGGTTAAAACCGCCGGCCGACGACCGAAGCCCCTCAAGCGCGCATAACCGACGGGCTGCAGCGCTTTGTCACACCGTGTGTTTGGGCGCATTCGCCGCACTGCGCTACAATCCTGCGCCTTTGCTGCCAGTCGGCTTAAATTCATTGAAATCGCGCCTGCGAAACAGCGTTTCGCGCCGATCTGCATTGCGAGGTCACCGCCATGGTGCACAGCATGACCGCCTTCGCCCGCGTCGAGAAAGCCGGCGTTCAGGGCACCCTGAGCTGGGAACTGCGCTCGGTCAACAGCCGCTATCTGGAACCGCACCTGCGCTTGCCCGAATCGTTTCGCGACCTCGAGGGCGCCGTACGTGAAGCGCTGCGTCAGGGCCTGTCGCGGGGCAAACTGGAATGCACGCTGCGCTTCACCGAAGAAAGCACCGGCAAACCGCTGCAAGTGGACCGCGAGCGCGCCGCGCAACTGGTGGCCGCTGCGGAAACCGTGGCCGGGCTGATCAAGAATCCCGCCGCGCTGAATCCGCTGGAAGTGCTGGCCTGGCCCGGCGTGCTGGTGGCCGATGCGACCGACCCGCAAGCGCTGAACGCCGAAGCGCTGGCGCTGTTCAATCAGGGCTTGAAGGATCTGAAGGCTGGCCGCGAGCGCGAAGGCGCGGAGCTGGCTCGCTTGATCAACGACCGCCTGACGTCCATCGAAGAAGACGTCGTGACCCTGCGAGAACTGGTGCCGCAGATGCTCGCCACCCAGCGCCAGAAGGTCCTCGACCGCTTCGCCGACATGAAGGCCGAGCTCGACCCGCAGCGCCTGGAACAGGAAATGGTCATCCTCGCGCAAAAAAGCGACGTGGCCGAAGAACTGGATCGCCTGAGCACTCACATCATCGAAGTTCGCCGGGTGCTCAAGTCCGGTGGTGCCGCCGGGCGGCGTCTGGACTTCCTGATGCAGGAGCTCAACCGCGAGGCCAACACACTGGGCTCCAAAGCCTTCGACCCGCGCAGCACCCAGGCCGCCGTCAACCTCAAGGTGTTGATCGAGCAGATGCGCGAACAAGTGCAGAATATTGAGTAAGGCTACCTGACATGACCCAACACACCGGCACCCTGTACATCATTTCCGCGCCATCGGGCGCGGGCAAGAGCAGTCTGGTCAAGGCGTTGACCGACGCCGATCCGGAGATTCGCGTTTCCGTTTCGCACACCACCCGCGCCATGCGCCCGGGCGAAGTGGATGGCGTGAACTACCATTTCGTGACCCGCGAAGAGTTCGTGAAGATGGGCGAGCACGGCGACTTCCTTGAACGCGCCGAAGTCTTCGGCAACTTCTACGGCACCTCGCAAAGCCGCCTGCAGCAAACCCTGGACGAAGGTCACGACCTGATTCTGGAAATCGACTGGCAAGGCGCCGAGCAAGTGCGCAAGCTGATGCCGCAAGCGCGCTCGATCTTCATCCTGCCGCCATCGCTGCAAGCCCTGCACCAGCGCCTGACCAACCGCGGCCAGGACAGCGACGAGATCATCGACGGCCGCATGCGCGAAGCGGTCAGCGAGATGAGCCATTACGTCGATTACGATTACCTGATCATCAACGACGATTTCGCCCACGCGCTGGACGATCTGAAAGCGATTTTCCGCGCCAATCAGCTGCAACAGAAACGCCAGCAAGTGCGTTTCGGCAAATTACTGGCTGAATTGCTCGGCTGAAACAGCACTTCCCAAAACGCCTGCAAGCGCTTTACATTGGTGCTTGCAGCGCGTTGAAGGGTCTGGTCAAAAAATCAGCGCTTCCCTAATCGCTGGTGATTTTTTAAACTGCTCAGTCCGCTCGCCCAACCGGGCAGCGCGCATATTGCATTCGCTCCGAGGAATACCATGGCCCGCGTAACCGTTGAAGACTGCCTAGAACACGTGGAAAACCGCTTTGAGCTGGTCATGCTCTCTACCAAGCGTGCCCGTCAACTGGCCACCGGCGGCAAAGAGCCATTGGTGCAGTGGGAAAACGACAAGCCGACCGTTGTCGCGCTGCGTGAAATTGCTGAAGGCCTGATGAGCTACGAGTTCATCGCCGAGCAGGAAATCGTCCAGGATGAACCGCTGTTCGCAGCGTTCGAGGACGAGTCGAACGAGGCCGTCTAAGCCTATGCCTGGTCGACGTAGCACGGCGCGGGGTCACAGCTTTCGGCAGGAATCATCATGCCGAGCATAGACGCCCTCGCCGATCGCTTATCGACCTACCTCGGCAACGACCAGGTCAACCTGGTCCGCCGAGCGTATTTCTACGCCGAACAAGCCCATGACGGTCAACGCCGTCGCAGCGGCGAGGCGTATGTCACGCATCCTCTTGCCGTGGCCAATATTCTTGCCGACATGCACATGGACCATCAGAGCCTGATGGCCGCGATGCTGCATGACGTGATCGAAGACACCGGTATCGCCAAGGAAGCGCTGCAAGCGCAGTTCGGTGAAACCGTGGCCGAACTGGTCGACGGGGTCAGCAAACTGACCCAGATGAATTTCGAGACCAAGGCCGAAGCCCAGGCGGAAAACTTCCAGAAAATGGCCATGGCCATGGCGCGCGACATCCGGGTGATCCTGGTCAAGCTCGCCGACCGTCTGCACAACATGCGCACGCTGGAAGTGCTGTCCGGCGAAAAGCGCCGGCGCATCGCCAAGGAAACCCTCGAGATCTACGCACCCATCGCCAACCGGCTGGGCATGCACGCGATCCGCATCGAATTCGAAGACCTCGGCTTCAAGGCCATGCACCCGATGCGTTCCGCGCGGATCTACCAAGCGGTCAAACGCGCCCGGGGCAACCGCAAGGAAATCGTCAACAAGATCGAAGAATCCCTTGGTCACTGCCTCGCCATCGACGGCATCCAGGGCGAAGTCAGCGGTCGACAGAAACACCTCTACGGCATCTACAAGAAAATGCGCGGCAAGCGTCGGGCCTTCAACGAAATCATGGACGTCTACGCGTTCCGGATCATCGTCGACAAGGTCGATACCTGCTACCGCGTATTGGGTGCTGTGCATAATTTGTACAAACCGTTGCCAGGACGCTTCAAGGATTACATCGCGATCCCCAAGGCCAACGGCTATCAGTCGCTGCACACCACGCTGTTCGGCATGCACGGTGTACCGATCGAGATCCAGATCCGCACCCGCGAAATGGAAGAAATGGCCAACAACGGCATCGCCGCCCATTGGCTGTACAAATCCAGCGGCGACGAGCAGCCGAAAGGCACGCACGCACGCGCCCGCCAGTGGGTCAAAGGCGTGCTGGAAATGCAGCAACGCGCCGGCAACTCGCTGGAATTCATCGAAAGCGTGAAGATCGACCTGTTCCCGGACGAGGTCTACGTGTTCACGCCCAAAGGCCGGATCATGGAGCTGCCAAAAGGCTCCACGGCGGTCGACTTTGCCTACGCAGTGCACACAGATGTCGGCAACAGCTGCATCGCCTGCCGCATCAACCGTCGTCTCGCGCCGCTGTCCGAACCGCTGCAAAGCGGCTCCACGGTCGAAATCGTCAGCGCCCCCGGCGCACGGCCGAACCCGGCGTGGCTCAACTTTGTGGTTACCGGCAAGGCACGCACGCACATTCGTCATGCGCTGAAGCTACAACGCCGCTCCGAGTCCATCAGCCTCGGCGAACGCCTGCTGAACAAGGTGCTCAACGGTTTCGACAGCTCGCTGGAGAAGATCCCGGCAGAGCGCGTCAAGGCAATGCTTACCGAGTACCGCCTCGAACTGATCGAAGACCTGCTCGAAGACATTGGCCTGGGCAACCGCATGGCCTACGTGGTCGCCCGCCGCCTGCTTGGCGAAGGCGAGCAGCTGCCGAGCCCGGAAGGTCCGCTGGCAATTCGCGGTACCGAAGGCCTGGTGCTCAGCTACGCCAAGTGCTGCACGCCGATCCCGGGCGACCCGATTGTCGGGCACCTGTCGGCGGGCAAAGGCATGGTCGTGCACCTGGACAACTGCCGCAACATCAGCGAAATCAGGCACAACCCGGAAAAATGCATCCAGCTCTCGTGGGCCAAGGATGTCACCGGCGAATTCAACGTCGAGCTGCGGGTCGAGCTGGAACATCAGCGTGGCCTGATCGCCCTGCTGGCCAGCAGCGTCAACGCGGCCGACGGCAACATCGAGAAAATCAGCATGGACGAACGCGATGGTCGCATCAGCGTCGTGCAGTTGGTGGTCAGCGTTCACGACCGTGTGCACCTGGCCCGCGTGATCAAGAAACTGCGCGCTTTGACCGGGGTGATCCGCATCACCCGCATGCGTGCATAACCTGCCTATTACAAGGAGTCCTACATGACCAAAACCGTCATCACCAGCGACAAGGCCCCGGCCGCCATCGGCACTTACTCCCAGGCGATCAAGGCAGGCAACACCGTTTACATGTCGGGCCAGATTCCTCTGGACCCGAAAACCATGGAACTGGTCGAAGGCTTCGAAGCCCAGACCGTCCAGGTCTTCGAGAACCTCAAAGCCGTGGCCGAAGCCGCCGGCGGTTCGTTCAAGGACATCGTCAAACTGAACATCTTCCTCACCGACCTGAGCCACTTCGCCAAGGTCAACGAGATCATGGGCAAGTACTTCGACCAGCCATACCCTGCCCGCGCCGCCATTGGCGTGGCCGCCCTGCCGAAGGGTGCGCAGGTTGAAATGGATGCCATTCTGGTCATCGAGTGATGCGCACGGCGCGGCCTTCACGCCGCGCCGACTGCTGCAAGAAAAGGTTTTGAAAGGATTCCACCATGCGCAAAGCGCTAGCTCTCTCGCTGCTCGCCCTGTTTCTCGGCGGCTGCGCCAGCGACCCTGCCGACCGTGACATCAGCGGCACCTGGATCAACCAGGTGGCGATCGATGCCGCCGCCAAGGGCGGTCCCCTGCGTGAAGCGCTGCAGGCTTACGGCCCGAATCTGGAATGGGATGTCAACACCAAGGCCGGTCAGGCCCGCTACACCAACGGTTTTGAGAACGTCGAAGGACGGCTGCTGGGCGAAGAGTCCGGCGCCTGGAAAGTCGACTTCTATGGCAGCTCCGCCAGCGAACTGAAACGCGACGGTGGACGTTTGCAGCAAGCTGCCAGCGACAACGAGCCCGAGCAGCTTTTCGATCGCGCACAGATCCCGGTGCCGGAAGGCGCACCAATCGGTGCGAGCTTCGAACGCGCTCTGTATTCAGCGTATCTGGGCGGCAACTGGACCATCGCCAGCGGCCAGGGTGAAGGCGGCACCGTGCAGTTCCAGGCCGACGGCCAGGTGACCGGCCTGCCGGGCGTTGATCGTTATGCCTTGTGTCTGGCCGGCGATTGCGCGTCCATGAGCAATGGCAACGACAGCATGTGGCTGCAACTCAATGGCCAGGGCAACAACTGGATCTTTGTGCGCAAGGGCAAGGAGCTGGAGATTCTGCAGGCAGTGAACGCTGCGCTGGCGGATGAGCAACCGCAGTTCGCCGCAGGTGAGCGCAAGTGGTTGCTGGAGAAGCAGTAACCTGCCTCCGAAATCTCAGAAGATCAAATGTGGGAGCGAGCCTGCTCGCGAACGCGGTGGGTCAGTCAACTGATAATGACTGACATACCGCATTCGCGAGCAGGCTCGCTCCCACAGTGGTTTTTGTGTTGCTGAAAATTCAGCACTTACCTTCAAGAATCGCTGCATAGCCTTCGCGATAACTCGAATACTTCGGCACCCAGCCCAACGCTTTCGCCCGCGCATTGCTGCAACGCTTGCTGCCAGTGCGCCGCACACTGGCGTCGTCCGCCCATTCAGTCACGCCCAGATACTCGCGCAACCAGCCCACCACCTCAGCCAACGGTGCCGGCGCGTCATCCACACCGATATAGAGCTGGTCCAGCTTGACGCCCTCGCGGTCTTTTTCCAGCAAGAACGCCAGCAGCCCCGCCGCATCATCGGCATGAATCCGATTGCCATACAGCGGCGGATCAATCGCCACGCGATAACCACGACGCACCTGGGTTAATAGCCACTCGCGGCCCGGGCCGTAAATGCCGGTCAGCCGCAGCACACTTGCCGGAATGCCGCTATTGAGCGCGACCTGCTCGGCCTCGAGCATCAAGCGACCTGAATAACCGGCCGCGACCGTCTCGGAGGTCTCATCCACCCATGCTCCATCCTGCTGGCCGTACACGCTGCTGCTCGACACGAAGATCAGCCGCTCGGGCACTTGCCCATAGTCACCCAGCCAGCTCAGCACATTCTGCAAACCCTGCACATAAGCTTTGCGATAGCCCTCTTCGTCGTGATCGGTGGCCGCAGCGCAATACACCAGATAATCCACGGCACCCACCGGCCAGGTCGCCGGGCATTCTTCGTTGAACAGATCACCGGCGACGCCGATGACACCCTCCGGCAGCTTGGAAACGTCGCGGCGCAGGCCATGGACTTGCCAGCCAGCCGCCAGCAATTGCGTGGCCAGACGACTGCCGACATCACCACAACCGGCAATCAAAACAGAAGGCGCGGACATCAGAAAACTCCCATCAGAAAGGCACAGACTAGCTCTGGCACAGGACGAACGGCTAGCAATGAAGGAAAAAAAGTTACTCTATTACTTTTGTTAACAAGAATTACTTGCAATAATGCACGCCACTTTTGTTCTCGGCCTCACGAGGCCTGGAAGAGCAACAACGTTTTTCTATCTCAGGTCCGGCCAGCATGACACGTAATCAAACTCCCGCTTCGCCAACCACTCGACCTCGCGCCTGGAGCGCCGTCGCGGCTCTGTTGCTCAGCCTGATGCTGGCACCGACCGCCGCCTTCGCCGACGCTCAAGCGCCCGCCACCCCAGCCGCCACCGAGCAGAGCGCACCCGCTGCCGCTCCGGCTGCACCGGCCGCCACCGATCCGGTGCAGGCTGTCGACGCGGCCGACGCACCTGAAGTCCTCGAAGCCGACAACACCTTGGGCATGGCCCACGACCTGTCGCCGTGGGGCATGTATCAGAACGCCGACATCATCGTGAAAATCGTGATGATCGGTCTGGCCATCGCATCGATCATCACCTGGACTATCTGGATCGCCAAAGGCTTCGAGCTGATGGGCGCCAAGCGTCGTCTGCGTGGCGAAATCGCCGCACTGAAAAAAGCCACCACACTCAAGGAAGCCAGCGCCACCGCTGGTAAAGAAGGCACCCTCGCCAACCTGCTGGTGCACGACGCGCTCGAAGAGATGCGCCTGTCGGTCAACAGCCGCGAGAAAGAGGGTATCAAGGAACGCGTCAGCTTCCGCCTTGAGCGCCTCGTAGCGGCCTGCGGTCGCAACATGAGCAGCGGCACCGGCGTCCTCGCCACCATCGGTTCGACCGCACCGTTCGTCGGTCTGTTCGGTACCGTGTGGGGCATCATGAACTCGTTCATCGGCATCGCCAAAACCCAGACCACCAACCTCGCCGTTGTCGCACCGGGTATCGCTGAAGCCCTGCTGGCCACTGCACTGGGTCTGGTTGCGGCGATCCCTGCGGTAGTGATCTACAACGTCTTCGCCCGCTCCATCGCCGGTTACAAGGCGCAGGTCTCCGATGCCTCGGCAGAGGTCCTGCTGCTGGTCAGCCGCGATCTCGACCACCAGCCTGAGCGCAGCTCGCAGCCGCACATGGTTAAAGTGGGGTAATCGGCCATGGGCCTGCATTTGAAAGAAGGCGCAGACGACGATCTGGCCGAGAACCACGAAATCAACGTCACGCCGTTCATCGACGTGATGCTGGTGCTGTTGATCATCTTCATGGTGGCCGCGCCGTTGGCCACTGTGGACATCAAAGTCGACCTGCCCGCCTCGACCGCCAAACCGGCGCCGCGGCCGGAGAAACCGGTGTTCCTCAGTGTGAAAGCTGACCAGCGCCTGTTCCTCGGTGACGACGAAGTGAAAGCCGAAACCCTCGGCGCTACCCTCGACGCCAAGACCCAGGGCAAGAAAGACACCACCATCTTCTTCCAGGCTGACAAAGGCGTGGATTACGGTGACCTGATGAGCGTGATGGACAGCCTGCGCGCCGCCGGTTACCTGAAGGTCGGTCTGGTAGGTCTCGAGACGGCAGCCAAGAAATGATCACGACGCGCCATAAGCTGACGCGTTACAGCGGTAGCCTGGCCGTGGTGCTGGGCGTGCATGCGCTGGCCATCGCGCTGGCGCTGAACTGGACTGCCCGCCCGCCCATCGAATTGCCGCCGCAGGCAATGATGGTCGAGCTGGCCCCGTTGCCTGCCCCGCCACCGCCGGCTCCGCCGAAAGTCGTCACACCGCCGCAGCCACCGGCTCCGGTGGAAGAATTGCCGATTCCGAAACTGGCTGAAGCACCGAAAGCGGAAATCGCGGTACCCAAACCCAAGCCGAAGCCCAAGCCGAAACCGCCGAAGCCGGTCGAGAAAAAGCTGCCCGAGCCGCCGAAGGAAAAACCTTCCGAGGAAAAACCGGCCGATACGCAACCGACACAGGCACCGACGGAGAAATCCGCCCAGCCGGCACCGGGCCCATCGCCAGCTCAAGTGGCGGCCAAGGCCAGTTGGCAAGGCGCCCTGCTCGCGCATCTGCAGAAGTACAAGAAGTACCCGCAGAGTGCGCAGTCGCGGGGCAAGGAGGGCTTGAATCGTCTGCGCTTCGTGGTCGATGGCGAAGGTAATGTACTGTCGTTCGAGCTGGTGGGCCGCTCTGGCAACGCTGATCTGGACCGGGCCACCCTGGACATGATCCGCCGCGCGCAACCGCTGCCCAAGCCTCCGGCCGACATGCTCAACAACGGCTCGATCGAAATTGTTGCGCCGTTTGTTTATTCGCTGGAACGTCGCCGTTAAGCAACACCGCAATACCTGTGGGAGCGAGCTTGCTCGCGAAGGCGCCAGGTCAGTCAGAGCAGTTTCGTCTGACATACCGCATTCGCGAGCAAGCTCGCTCCCACAAAGTGATGTGCTAACCAGTCGATCCAGCCAAGAGGCACCGAAAGGTGCCTTTTGCGTATCTGCCAGCGGCAAACCTACCTCGACCGGTGTCGCACTCAGCCCGCAGTCTGATAACGTGCGTCTATCGATTGCAGCCGGTATGCTTGGCGCGCATCTTCATGGACGCTTGCTATGACCCTCACAGAATTACGCTACATCGTTACCCTCGCCCAAGAGCAGCACTTCGGCCATGCCGCCGAGCGTTGCCACGTCAGTCAGCCGACGCTGTCGGTGGGCGTGAAGAAACTTGAAGACGAACTCGGTGTGCTGATTTTCGAGCGCAGCAAAAGCGCCGTGCGCCTGACCCCGGTCGGCGAAGGCATCGTCGCCCAGGCGCAAAAAGTCCTGGAACAGGCCCAAGGCATTCGCGAACTGGCCCAGGCCGGCAAGAATCAGCTGACCGCGCCGCTGAAAGTCGGCGCCATCTACACCGTCGGCCCGTACCTGTTCCCGCATCTGATTCCACAACTGCACCGGGTTGCCCCGCAGATGCCGTTGTACATCGAAGAAAACTTCACCCACGTGCTGCGCGACAAACTGCGCAACGGCGAGCTCGACGCGATCATCATCGCCCTGCCGTTCAATGAAGCCGACGTGCTGACCCTGCCGCTTTACGACGAGCCGTTCTACGTCCTGATGCCGGCCCAGCATCCGTGGACCAAGAAAGAGTCCATCGACGCCGGCCTGCTCAACGACAAGAGCCTGCTGCTGCTCGGTGAAGGCCACTGCTTCCGCGATCAGGTGCTCGAAGCCTGCCCGACCCTGACCAAGGGCAACGACGGCGCCAAGCACACCACGGTGGAATCCAGCTCGCTGGAAACCATTCGCCACATGGTCGCGTCCGGCCTGGGCATCTCGATCCTGCCGCTGTCCGCGGTGGACAGCCATCACTACGCCCCGGGCGTGATCGAAGTGCGTCCACTGACCGCTCCGGTGCCGTTCCGCACCGTGGCGATCGCATGGCGTGCGAGCTTCCCACGGCCGAAAGCCATCGAGATCCTCGCCGACTCCATTCGCCTGTGCTCGGTGGCCAAGCCTGCCGCGCCGGTTACGGCCGGTTAAGCGAGCGTCATGACGGAGCTGTCGCAAGTGTCGGTGACGGCACTCAAGGGTGTCGGCGAGGCCATGGCCGAGAAACTGGCCAAGGTCGGCCTGGAGAATCTGCAGGACGTGCTGTTCCACCTGCCGCTGCGTTATCAGGATCGCACCCGCGTGGTGCCGATCGGTGCGTTGCGGCCGGGACAGGACGCCGTGGTCGAAGGCACCGTCAGCGGCGCCGATGTAGTCATGGGTCGCCGCCGCAGCCTGGTCGTGCGCTTGCAGGACGGCACCGGCGGGCTGAGTCTGCGCTTCTACCATTTCAGCAATGCGCAGAAAGAAGGCCTCAAGCGTGGCACGCGAGTTCGCTGCTACGGTGAAGCCCGGCCCGGCGCCTCAGGCCTGGAAATCTATCATCCGGAATACCGCGCGATCACCGGCGATGAACCGCCGCCAGTCGATGAAACCCTGACCCCGGTCTACCCGCTCACCGAAGGCCTGACCCAACAGCGCCTGCGCCAGTTGTGCATGCAGACCCTGACGCTGCTCAAGCCGAGCACCCTGCCCGACTGGCTGCCGACCGAACTGGCCCGCGACTACCAACTGGCGCCGCTGGCCGACGCGATCCGCTACCTGCACAACCCACCCGCTGATGCCGACGTTGACGAACTCGCCCTCGGCCATCACTGGGCGCAACATCGTCTGGCTTTCGAAGAGCTACTGACTCATCAACTGTCGCAGCAGCGTCTGCGCGAAAGCATGCGTTCCCTGCGCGCGCCAGCGATGCCGAAAGCCACCAGGCTGCCGCCGAAATACCTGAAGAACCTCGGCTTCAACCCCACCGGCGCGCAACAGCGAGTCGGCAACGAAATCGCCTACGACCTCAGTCAGCACGAACCGATGTTGCGCCTGATTCAGGGTGACGTTGGCGCGGGGAAGACCGTGGTTGCCGCCCTCGCCGCACTGCAAGCGCTGGAGGCCGGTTACCAGGTTGCGCTGATGGCGCCGACCGAAATTCTTGCCGAACAACACTTCATCACTTTCAAGCGCTGGCTCGAACCGCTGGGCATTGAAGTCGCGTGGCTGGCCGGCAAGCTCAAGGGCAAGAACCGCGTCGCCGCTCTGGAACAGATTGCCAGCGGCACGCCAATGGTGGTCGGCACCCACGCGCTGTTTCAGGACGAAGTGCAGTTCAAGAACCTCGCTCTGGTGATCATCGACGAACAGCACCGCTTCGGCGTGCAGCAGCGTCTGGCGCTGCGGCAGAAAGGCGTCGGCGGGCGCATGTGCCCACATCAACTGATCATGACCGCCACGCCGATTCCACGAACGCTGGCGATGAGTGCCTACGCCGACCTCGACACCTCGATCCTCGATGAATTGCCGCCCGGGCGAACGCCGGTCAACACCGTGCTGGTCACTGACACCCGCCGCGTCGAAGTCATCGAACGGGTGCGCAGCGCTTGCGCCGAAGGTCGTCAGGCCTATTGGGTGTGTACGCTGATTGAAGAATCCGAAGAGCTGACCTGCCAAGCCGCCGAAACCACGTTCGAAGACCTCACCGCCGCCCTCGGCGAATTGAAGGTCGGGCTGATTCACGGGCGCATGAAGCCGGTCGAGAAAGCCGCAGTGATGGCCGAGTTCAAGGCCGGTAACCTGCAACTGCTGGTCGCGACCACGGTGATCGAAGTCGGCGTCGACGTGCCCAACGCCAGCCTGATGATCATCGAAAACCCCGAGCGCCTCGGCCTCGCGCAACTGCACCAGTTGCGTGGTCGCGTCGGCCGGGGCAGCGCCGCCAGCCACTGCGTGCTGCTCTACCACCCGCCGCTGTCGCAGATCGGCCGTCAGCGTTTGGGCATCATGCGCGAGACCAACGACGGTTTCGTCATCGCCGAAAAAGACCTCGAACTGCGTGGCCCCGGGGAAATGCTCGGCACCCGTCAGACCGGCCTGCTGCAATTCAAGGTCGCCGACCTGATGCGCGACGCCGACCTGCTGCCCGCCGTGCGCGACGCTGCGCAAGCCCTGCTGGAGCGCTGGCCGACCCACGTCAGCCCGTTGCTTGATCGCTGGCTGCGCCATGGGCAGCAATACGGCCAAGTGTGAGCACTGTCGCAGTTTCCGACAGCTCGTTCCGGCAGAGGTGGTTATACTCCTGCCATTGTTTCAAAAACGGATACAGACCATGACCGAAGCTGCTCTCGTCCCCGAATCTCCGCAAGCTCCGTCTGTTATTCGGCTGCTGCTCAACAAGCTGGGCGTTGCCTACGAAGAAGTGCTCGACCACCACGGCCTCAATGCCTCGCGCAAAGTGCAGGCGGTGTTGCTGGATGACGCCGTGGGCGCGTTGATGGTGCTGTTTCCACAGAGCCAGTTGCTGGATCTCAATCGCCTCGCCGAACTCACTGGTCGCCGCCTCACAGCCGTGTCCACCGAGCGCCTGGAAAAGATGCTCGGCAAACATAATCTGAGCCTGCTGCCGGGCCTGCCGGCGCTGACCAGTTCGCCGTGCCTCTACGAAGAAAGCCTGCTGCGCGAGCCGAAGCTGCTGATCAACTCCGGCGAGCCGGGCCTGCTGCTGGAAATCAGCAGCGAAGACTTCAAATCGATGCTGACCAAGGCCAGCGCCGCCAACTTCGGCGAAGCCCTGAGCAGCATTCGCCCGAACCTCGACCGCCCGGACGATGACCGCGAGGAAATCACCCAGGCCGTGCAGGCGTTCACGGCGCGGCGCATTCAGCAGCGTCTGGAAGCGACCATCGAGATTCCGCCGCTTGCTGAAACTGCGCAAAAAATCATCAAGCTGCGCGTCGACCCCAACGCCACCATTGACGACATCACCGGCGTGGTCGAAACCGATCCGGCGCTGGCCGCACAAGTGGTGAGCTGGGCGGCGTCGCCGTACTACGCCTCGCCGGGCAAGATCCGTTCGGTGGAAGACGCGATCGTCCGCGTACTGGGCTTCGATCTGGTGATCAACCTCGCGCTGGGCCTGGCCCTCGGCAAGACCCTGAGCCTGCCCAAAGACCACCCGCAACACACCACGCCGTACTGGCAGCAGTCGATCTACACCGCCGCCGTCATCGAAGGCCTGACCCGCGCCATGCCGCGCGCCCAGCGCCCGGAAGCCGGCCTGACCTACCTCGCCGGTCTGCTGCACAACTTCGGTTACCTGCTGCTGGCCCACGTGTTCCCGCCGCACTTCTCACTGATCTGCCGCCACCTGGAGGTCAACCCGCACCTGTGCCACAGCTACATCGAGCAACACCTGCTCGGTATCAGCCGCGAACAGATCGGCTCGTGGCTGATGCGCTACTGGGACATGCCCGACGAACTGGCCACCGCCCTGCGCTTCCAGCACGACCCAAGCTACGACGGCGCCTACGCCGAATACCCTAACCTCGTCTGCCTGGCCGTGCGCCTGCTGCGTAGCCGCGGGATTGGCTCCGGGCCGGATGAAGATATTCCGGATGCCCTGCTTGAACGCGTCGGCCTGAGCCGCGACAAGGCCAACGATGTCGTCAGCAAAGTGCTTGAGGCTGAAGTGCTGCTGCGCGAACTGGCATCGCAGTTCAGCCAGGCCTAAAACGAAACAGGCCCGCTCCCCAAGGATCACCAAATCCCTGTGGGAGCGAGCCTGCTCGCGAAGAATCCAACTCGGTCTACCAGACCGCCCCTGATCGTTCCCACGCTCCGCGTGGGAATGCATCCCGTGACGCTCCGCGTCACCAAAGGCTCAAGCCTTAGGCTTAGCCTTCCTCGGCACCAAATACTTCATCAACCCCTGAAACCACATCACCAGCGCCGGATTCCCCTTCAGTTGAATCGACTTGTCCTGAATCCCCTGCATAAACGCCAACTGCTTGTTCTTCGCCTGCATCGTCGCAAAGCCATAACCGGCATCTTTAAAAGCAATCGCAAACGCCGGTTCTGCCACCACCCCAGACTTGCTGGTGATGCGCTGATCCTTGACCACGAAATGCCGCGCCACTTTCCCATCCAGCGTCTGCAACTGAAACACCAGATCCTTGTCACCCAGCTGCTGCTGGAACGCAGGATTGGTCCGGCTGGCCTTACCCATCAACAAACCCATCATCCACAGGAGAAAACGAAATTTCATGCGCACAGCCTCAAAAGGAAAATGAACGGCCGGGGCAGTGTAAGGGATTCGGACGATAACGCCAGTATCTGACACTGTTGGAAGAGGATGCAGACCATTTCCCGCACGATGACCACCAAGTCACGATTCAGCGCTCGCCCACTGATCGTTCCCCCGCTCCGCGTGGGAATGCATCCCAAGACGCTCCGCGTCTCACCACTCACCTTTCCTACACCTGTTGAAACACATCCCTGTAGGAGCTGGAGAAGCCTGCGATCTTTTGATCTTCCGGCCCGCGAATCTATGGGAAATTTCCTGCGAAGTGCGGTGCTGTCCATGAACTAGGCGAGTTGGTGCGGTGGGGATAGGCTCTGTGGGTCGCCGCAAAATCGGTGGCCGGATGTGCAAGTCCGAATTCGGGGAAATCAATTAACTGCTCAGGATTT
This sequence comes from Pseudomonas sp. S3_G06, assembly GCF_054667565.1. NCBI lineage: Bacteria > Pseudomonadati > Pseudomonadota > Gammaproteobacteria > Pseudomonadales > Pseudomonadaceae > Pseudomonas > Pseudomonas sp. S3_G06. The sequence continues at coordinate 5,322,010 of NZ_CP162738.1, read as the reverse complement.
ACACCGATGACCGATGAAACATTCAGCGCCGAAGCAACCTCGCCCTACGAATCCTCCAATTCGAAGAAATTCCACGAAGTCGCCGAACGCGCCCTCGACCACCACTTCAAACCGCCCACCGAACCGCACCCCAAGCGCGAAACCGGCCTCTTCAAACTCTCCCCCGGCACCGACGCCGAAGCCCTCATGGCCAACGCCTCCGAAGACCTCCTGTCCATCAGCGTCATCGCCTGCGACCTCGCCGACGACCTCCACGGCTCACGCCGTTCTGTGGCACTGGCCCTGAGCAGGATGGCGGACGGGGTGCGATTGATGGTGGAAGGGACGCTTGATCATATTGAGGTGAAGAGCGCGGCGGCGAAGCCATAGCGGGATTTGCGGATGAAAAAAGGGGGACGTTAAGTCCCCTTTCGAAATCTCGATAACAAAAACTAGCGAAAGTCCTCTGCGCTTTTTGGGCGCGCTTCCAACCCCCGGAGCGCCGCCCGGTTTATGTAGGCATTCCCTCCCTCACCGCAATACTGCCGGAACACCGCCTTGTCGTCCTTGAGCACCGTCAGATAACTCAGAAAGGCTTGATTAACGAGGTAGGTATAAGCACCGTTTTTGAACCTGATGATGTTCAAGTTCACGCTGCCTTCAGAAGCGTTCACGACAAAGAATTTGCCCTTGGGTGGCAAAGCCGCCTTCGGATAGATCATCTCTATTTTGCTCGGCACGCCGTAACGGTACTGAACAAAACCGGCCGTGGGCTTATTGTTTCCCCGTGCACAAACGGAAACCGTCTTACCACCCTCCAACGGGCAACTGAAGTAAATGTCTTCATCATCCGAACACAACGTTGCATCCTGCCTGCCCTTCAATGGCGCTGTTTCTTGCGAGACGCGTTCTGATATTTGAGTGACATCGGCGCAATTGGACAAACACACCAGCTTCGAAAGATCCGGAACATCGCTTTCAGTAAACAGGTACGTCGCGGAACCATCACGGTTGCGAGCGTGGTAAACGGGAACACTGACAGCCAGCCCCTTGGCTGAAACGGGCACTGCCTTATCTTTTCCTGAGACGACCCAACCTTCAGCGCCACCGCACAACGCCTCCAAAGCGACGTCACTGAAGGGTTCTTTTGTGGGTACTGCCAACGGCTGAGCATCACCCCGGCAGTCGTAACCGTGCCAGTAGGGACCAGTCTCCGGATTAACGTCTATTGAAAAAATATAGGCGCCATCGAGTACTACTTTTCCGCCGTTGTAAGTAAAAACCAGCCAACGACGCGTCTTTGCCTGAGAGTAGTTTTCGTTCTCCAGAATGTAACGCTCGCCATCTCGATACAGCCAGAAACCACTCATTGCTCCGGCCGATTCCGCCTCGTCGGAGAGACGTTGCCCGGATTTTGCGTCCACTAGAAGGTTTTCTTTCAACGCCAACGCACAGCCGCTGTCCGCGTCCATGCAGGACTTAAGGGACGGGAACATTGGCCCCGCAGCCACAGAGAAAGAGCACAGCAATAACGCGACCAAAGCTAATCTTTTCAACTCGCCTCCCCGCTGATGATTCAAGAGCCTGATTGAATATGAAAAAACGGGCGTTAAGCCTCCCAACGTGAGTATTCCCTGTCTCACCACTGGCAACCTGTTTCAGGCTTCGAATCCACGTTGTAATCGTTTTCAAACGAATACTTCTTCGCAGATTTGTAATTCGTATACGACATCGCATCAACCCGGCCACCCTGAGTGACCATCTGATACTCACCTGTCAGTGCACCATCAACTACTTCAACCCAAGTTGTCGTGTACTGGTAAGGCCGGCCATACACGAGTTCTTCTTGTTCAGTACTGCGATGAACCAGCCCGATAGCCTTTTTCGACTTGCTGTACTTGACGCCAGCACCGCTCCATTTGGCGACAGAATCGTAATAGGTTCTGAATTCAAAATTTATAGGTTTGCCTTCGTAGGAGCGGAAGCAAAAAACCTCGGTCGTGACCTCGCTATGAGCCGCCAGAGGAACGAAAACGAGCATCGCGGAAAACAATGCAGACGAGAATTTCAAACCGAACATTCCTTTAGCGGTTCATGGGTAATTGAAAGCGCATCCTCACCACGCAGTAGGCGACGTCTTCACGCAACAGACGGCTAGCCATCTGGCAGTGCCCTTCTGCGTACTTCTTCCAAAGCGGATCATCGAATTGATCCCCTCCCAGCCGCTCGATTGAGGCCGCTAAATTTCTCTCACGATCCTTCCCTGCAATCGCGGATGCCGCTTTGTAAAAACCATCCAGCAGTAAACCCGTCTGTAGAGCGATCAACTCTCCCAGCCGAGCATTGGTCGTCTGCGCCAGACACCCAAGCCTCTCGATTGGCGCCTCAGCACCCGGCAACGCAGCTTGATAAAGCTCTTCGCAAAACGACTCTTTGAAGCGCACCCAGTTCTTTTGCACATCTCTCAGGTGGCTTTGCTCCGCAGGAGCCAGAGTCGACAGCGCTTTTTTGTATTGCTCGTTCAAGACACCATCGACTTTCTTGAAGGTTTGCTGGCCGCAGGTGATCAAGTCCGGGTTGGACAAACTGTCTGGGTTGCACGCTTCTCCAGCAAACAATGCGGATGAAGCAGCAGAGAGCAAGCAACCGAGAAGAATCGAAAATACTTTCACGCTGTTACTCCTTCCCTTGACAGTCATGTCTGTACAGCCAAAACAGCGGCGGCAACAACACCAACAGAGCAAAACCATCGAGCCACACGTGCGACCAGACCTGTTGTTGCGCCGAGAGCCACATGTCTTGCGGCGCCCATAACAGGATGCCGGCGATCAACCAGCCCCACACTGCCGGGATTTTCAAGCGATTGCCCAGATGCACCAGCGCGAGCATGTACAGCGAATAACTTTGCAACGTCGCGCCGAACAGCGCGAGCCACCAGACTTGTTGTTCGTGGCCGGCGGTGGGAACCGCATCGGCACCCCAGAACGACAGTTCGAGGACTTGCAGGTAGCCATCGAGCAAGCCGGAGTCACCGGCCCAGGTCAGGGTAAGACCGGCGAGGATATGCGTGATCGCAGCGGCGTATAGCCAGAGCACCAACGCTGGGCGAAGCGAGGAAGAAGAGGCTGGCATTCCGTGGCCTGAGCGCGTTCCTTGGGGGTGGGGAGTTTAAATGAAAACCGGATGTGTCTGATGCTCGAAAATTAAACGTTTTACCCTGTCCCATTCAGGCTCTATGCGTGCGAAAAAGCATCAAGCATGATCCGGTTTCAAATACAGTGACTGGCCTTGATTGGCTCCGGGCCATGCGAGTCCAGACGTTTTAACTGCTCAATCGCGCGGGGCTCATCTTTATCCGCCGCCATCTGATAACAAGCCAGTGCGCGTGACAGATCTTTTGTTCCCAACTCTCCAGCCTCGAACGTAGAAGCCAGATAAACCATAGCGTCCGTTGAACCCATCTCAATGGCGCGGATGACCTGCTCCTCTGCCTGCTTGGGATGAAGGCAAGGACCGTTATAGTCGGTGGAGTTTCCGATGCAGAAAAACGTGGCATAGGCCAACGCGCCGCTCGGTATTTTCGAAGCCGCTTTGAACAAAGCCTCAACCTTAGGGGTTTCCAACTGAGATGCCATTTGCGAAAGACTCAGGCGTGCCGCCGACAGGCTCGCCTGTGCATCACCCGACTCCGCGGCACATACATAATTTTCCAGAGACGCCTCAATCAATTCCGCTGTCAGCGGATATTGCTCAAGAAATCCCAGCCCTCCTAAAGCTTCAGCACGTTGTTCACAGAAATTTTCAGCGCGGCTCATTCCGGGGTTACGTGTTGCGACCAAATCCTTCTCACTGATCGACCAGTCCTCTATACCCTCTAGCACCCAGCACGCCTGGCGAGAGAAGTTGAAGATTTTCACATTGCTGTTGCCCGCTCGCTTATCCACGACGTTGACGTGACTGTCGTCGACCTCTTGGATTTCAACTCCAGGTGTTTTGCCGGGTGTGATTGCAGCCATCAGCGGATAGGTGAACGTTGTTCCACTGGCACCCGAGGTCGAAGGCTCAAAGGTCATTCGATCCTTCCCCGTCACCGGTTTCAAAACCAGCGACTTAACCGTCATCGCAGTGAGGCGGCGTTGTGATTCGCTGTTAGCGGAAAACGCCGTCAGGAAAGGCGCGAACTCCTCCGAGGGACAGTTATCGCTGATTGGCGACGTCGAAGCGCTCTTGTCGGATGCAAGCGCAGGGACAATCTTGTCCAGATACGCCGAGCGCTCGCGACTCATTCTGGCGATGCACGAGTTAACGGCGACCACATGCGCCGGCATTCCCGTCTCGATCTCGAACGCCTCCAACGGGCAGTTCGCATCGCGCAACTTCAACCACGCACGTTGCGACTCTTTAACCTTCGCTGCGTATTCCGCACCCAATGCCGGATCTGCTCGATAGTCAGACCCAAGTCGCGACATCAACTGCTTGTAGCTGACATTCAACTGCGTATCAGCAGCCTTCTTTGCCGCCTCCGAGCAGGGCACCATTTCCAGGCTTGAGGTGACATGGCTGCAGTCGTCCTGCGCATAGGCAGCTGAAGCCGGCAGCAGCACGGCCAGCAGGGTAAAAACAAAACGGTTCACTGTGTTCATCCTTGAGTCATTCAGGCTTTGTGCTTGGCGAGCCGGGGCCAAACCACGTTCGCGCATAATAAAGCGTGGTCTGTCCTGTTAAAGGCAAACCATTGGCAGCCATCGCTACTTAGCGCCATTTATTCTTTTTTGATATAAGATTTTATTAACCCTGCATTAACATAAGGTTGCTCTTCACCCTGTTGATATCCTTCCACCCCACTCAAGTTTTTATCAAACCTGACACGCTTATTCACAACCAATTTATTGTCCGCACTTTTTTCATACCCGTAAACTTGATAAAGGGTCCCATATGTTCCAATTCCTCTGCTCGTAATTTCCCACGAAACCAAAACAAGCACATTTTTCCTACCCCTAACTGGATAAAAGAAAATCGACTTAATTTTTGGATCTGACCCAGCCACATCGTACTTATCGACAAGACTCCTGTTTTTTTACCGTCGACTTCAACATCAAAAACCAAAGAAACCGGAAACTCCTCGCTCCTCGTCTGCCGGAACGATAACTCATGCCCTTTTATAACATTAGTTTTAAACGGCCCTGTACCACCTGACCCTGAAGATAGTCGGCATCTTGTGCGCTGCTGGAGTTCGCCAAAAAAGAGCTAATACCGGTATGAGGAAACGGGCCATACAAATGACTTCTTGATTAAATTCAATAATAAGACCGCCGCCCTTTGGCGTTTCAAAGGAAGAATGGAAATGTCAGATATACGAAAAAATAGTACCCTGGCTCGCAGAGGCTCACGAAAAAATGACGATAGCGCTATATATTTATTCCCGCTTAGGATGAGGAAAACAAAATTCGACTTTGCTATCCTCACCCCTAAAACTCTTACTAACGATCAATCTTTAGCGAACTTTCGGGCACCCAACCAATGGCCTTAGCCTTACCTTCGTAAGTGATTTTGTAATACATCCCGCCATCACTCTTATAATAATCACTCAACAACACTTTATCCCCCCTCACCAGATAGGCCTTTCGTTGCGAGAAGGTGAGGTCATCATTCCTGTTTAATAAATACGTTTTTTCGGAAACTAAAACAGCGCTGACAGGATCAGCCCCACTCTCCCTGACGATCTCCGACTCAGAGCATGAAGATTCATCACACGTTTGTTTCTTCTCTATACTTTCAGCGAATTGCTCTCGTGCTTCGCAAACATAATAGTCGTTCCTCTTTACAGAAAAACACAGAGTATCGTTATGAGTGACCGGGCCGTCTCGGTAATTGCTCGAAATTTTCCCAGCAGAGAACTCAGGATTGGTGATAGTGGAAATGGCCGATTTTTTGTATTTTCCCGATTGATCATCGAAAACAAATAAAGAAAAACTTTCATTCACATCATTTTCAGCATACTTGATTGCAAGCACGCATTTACCCGCCTCTCCACTCGAGCCTATCATGATCGGCAGTCCTTCCGACTGCTCATCAAGATTCAGACTATAGGATCGACCAGACGCACTAATGACGGTCACTTGATCATCCTTAAGCTGAACTCTACTGTCGGAGCCTTGGCAGGTGACCGGTAATGATATTTCGCTCTCAGGCTCAAGCATAACGGTCTTAAAACTCGCTTGCGCCGCCACGGATAAACAAACGATGCAAAAAAGAAATCTCGCAGAGATCTTCATTTCAACTCCCCTTTTATCTTTTTGAATAACGCCTGTCTTTCAGCGAGATGGTTAGATCCACCATTAACTACCTTGGTTACCTTCCTTACCACCTCATCATCGATTTGCTCTATTGTGAGATTGCCTTGCGCATTAAGCTCCTGATAAAAGCGGTCGATTTTCTTATTTAAGCTCTCGCCTTTGAAAATTGTCCAAAACCAGAAAGACACGTTGACTGCGTGTTCAATACTTTGTGAGAGGATTTCTGGATTTGCCACGCAATCTACGCCGCTATGCTGCTTATATTTTTGATAAGCACTCTTCCACGTAATCTGAATTAGCCCCTTACCTTTATACTTCGGACCATCGCCAATAGCGGTGTTACCTTCCTGCATGATCTGGTGGTGGCGCTTGCAAGTGCGGCTGTCCTGCCCTTCGGTAATACACACACTTGCGGGATGGACGCTCAGGTCGTAGTCGTTACCACTAGCATATTCCTTTGTGGTTCTGAAATGGTCACTTTCGTGATAGCACTGCGCTAGGAAATGCGCCTTATGAATGCACTTATCAAAACCATTTGCTTTGAAGGCAGCGTTAAGCAACAGAATGAATTTTTGCGGATCGACGTTATGGGCGTCACATCCAGCCGGCATATTCGGGGCGGTAAAAAGAGGGGCGCCACCAAAGATCCTTTTGAAATTATCAAGATTCAATTCACAACATCCAGCACCTAGGAAGTTGTCAATGAAGGCTACCGGATGAAAGTGCCAGATCTTGCTAGTTGCCATCGCCGCTTTTCCAGACAGCTCGTTCCAAAAAACGTATTTGCTGATACGTTCCTTTTCATGCTTCAGGGTTTTAGGGGACGACTCCAGCAACTCATCAAGCTTTAGCCACTTAGCGGCATCTGCCGTCTCCTTCCATTCAGTCGGATGATATGCAACAAGCTTCGTCCATTCGTCTCTCTTTTCATTACTCTTAAGGGCTTCGACGAGTTCTGCCGCGTCAACATTACCGTCTTGGTTAGTATCGATCTTGGCAAAAAGATCTTTAAAAAATTTTGGAGTGTCCTGAGGATCAAGAAAGCCATCAGCAGTTTCGTTAGTCTCTTCGACAATTTGGAAACCGAGCTTTTGCCAATCGTGCTGAGTAATTACGGCTCCCAGCGTTTTCCCCATCAGACCACTGACTGCAACTCCGTCGTCGACTAAATTAACCTGGTAATAGTCTTCATTCCCTACCTTAACAACTGGCGCCTTACCCAAGTCGACAGCGTGGTTTCTTGAGAGTGTGATATTCCCTGTGGCAGGAGACTCTTTCTTCAGCTCGGAGCCCGCGACAAGATGTAGGTATTGTTTGCCGATCTTTAAACCAGCTGTGTTTTCCAGAAACTCTTTGACGGTAGCCTCGTCAGTAAAAATCTCTATATGTGCTTGATATTTGCTCGTAACATTTCCATCTTCACCCGTCAGATTGTCAGTCAATCCGAGATACCCTATCGGGTCACCGGCCTTGATTCCAGTGCTGGCTGATACAACCGAATCAAAGCTGGCAGGGGTTACATCCCAAACAACGGATTCATTCTCCACAATTGCCCAGAAGCTGGGAGGAAGGTTTCCCGCCCCAGCCAAGCTGCCACTGCTGGTGCATTTCGCCATTCGGCGAGTCGCCCCAGAGATGCTGAGGTTCAAAACGTCCTTGCTATCAAACTCAACGACACTACCCTGTGTGAGCTGCATCGTTCCCATTCTAGCGCCTGCAGGCTGGCCATTTTGCGGTGCGGCTGGATCCTGATACAGATCCAGCTTTTTGACTGCAGTGCCCTTTACCTTACCCTGCCAGTATTTCGGTTTGGTTCGCTCCGGGATCGGGTCTGCCAGCCATATACGAGCAGGTCTCGAGTTTTTGTAGGGCTCTCCATCTTTTAAATATACGAACCACACTTCTTGCCCGACTTCCCGGACCTTATGGGAGTTTTTCTTCACGCTACCAGAAAGGATTTTCCCTTTCGCGTAGGTGAGGTTGTCCACATCTTTCTGTTCAAGGATCTCGAGTTTGGTACCGGCGAACAACTTCCCTACATCCTGAACGCTGCTGGTTGCGGGAAAGTCATCGTAAGCCTTGAAGTCGCTAACCTTCATGGTCACTTTGGTTTTTGGTATTTCGCTGTCGGACAAGGGGTAGCGTTTGAAAGGCAGCAAATGCATATACAGGCTAAAAAAGGTCAGCTTATTTTGTTTACCCTTGTTAGGTCCCTCCTCCGGATTCGGCGCCGATTTGTATTCATGCCGAACCAGACAAAACGAGTTTGAATACTTCAGTTTTTTCTCGGCTTCACCGAAGGTCGACTCCAAATAATCTTCATTAAGACGATATGCCACGACCTCGCCGTCGGCCATGCAGCGAATCGGTTCATTCAAAATGCATTGAGGAGCGCTGGCATTGCTGATGTGAATGCCACCGTGCCAGAACTTGTTGCTGCCAAGCAAATAATGCCCGGCACTCTCGTTTTCGAGAGCCTTGTAAATCTCATCCGCATCAGAAAACTGCTTACCGTCAGCTTTTCTGAATGGATATTGGAAACTCATCAGCGGAGCTGGGCCTGCCGGTGCAGGGGCCGGCGCAGGAGTGGGTGCGGGGGCTGGTTGTGCGCCTCTGAATTGGGGCTTCGGGCGTAAAAACTTTTCAGGCATTGGCCAGTAACCACTACCCGCCCCATATTTGGCAGATTTCGGTCCACTTGAAGACTGTGAACCGAAAAAATTTCCCCTATTTCGAACAGGCGCCCCAGAGATGTCTTCGATGACCCCCGTGTGTCCATGAAAGTTTATCCACAGCGCAATATCGCCAGGCTGTACTTCCGCAAGCGGGATCACATCAAAATAAGTAGTGTCGGTATTCAACCCTGATGTTGTGAGGTAAGGGATCGTATACCCCGCATCCTTCAGCATTCGATACAGAAGCCCGGAGCAGTCGATTTCCTTCTTGCCATCGTTATCATGGTCAGTCTCGCCCTTGAAAGGGCCGTACTCGTAACCAGTGCGATATTGCTGCCTTTGTTCAAGTAGTCCTGTGCTCATCAAAAGCTTCCTGCTTCAAAACATTGAATAGAGTTATCGCTGACGACGCCTCGGACTGCCAAGCGCTCAACCAAAGCGACAGCCGTCTTAGGATCGGTTTTCTGAATATTGCGGTAACACGCCATCGCGCGTGGCAAGTCAGCCGCTACGAGGGCTCCCGCTTCGTACACTTCACCTAATCGAATCAGTGCGTTAGTCGAACCTAGGCGGGCGGCACGCTCCAATGTCGCTATTGATTCTCTGGGATTAATACAACCGTGACTTTCGTCGTATTCACCTTCATCGCAATAAAAATCTGCGAGAGTCAAGCCGGCATCCGGCACTTGCTCTGAAGCTTGAATCAATAACGCCACGATTCTGGAATTCTCCAAGCGTGGCGCCTGCCCAGAAAGACTGATTCCCGCAGCAGCAAATGCTGCTTGCGCCGAACCCTTCCGGGCACCATCTAAATAGCTATCCAATGCCGCGGCGTATAAATAGATTCCTGATTCGGGAGACGCTTTATTGACCAGCCTGTCAAATATGACGCCTTTTTTGAGTTCTACCTCACCGGGCGTTAGTTTCTCAGACTGAGTGATCTCTTCCATCACCGCATCGATTGCCCAGTCCTCCACTCGAGTCAGAGCCCAGCAATCACTGTGTTTAAAAACGAAAATCTTCAAAAAATGGCCCGCCTCATCACGGACGACCACCCTGTCAGGCTCCTGGGTTTCAATAGTGAGACCTGATTTGGCAGCATTTTCCGGAAGCAGCACCTTCAACTCATCGGCGGAAATCGAGCCCAAGCTCCGTTCGACAACCTTCGGTATTTTCCCATCAGCTATCACGTGAACATGCTTCAGAGGAGACGCAATAAACGCTTTCTGTGTCTCTGGCTCAGATGCAAAAACTTTTACGAAATCAGCAAAATTGCCGCTTGGGCATTGGGCGGTGCTGGACGAAGAGGCAAAGGCCCCCGAAGTCATCCCCCAGCTCAACAAAACAATCGAAAACCACTTCATCTGCCTTACGTACCTGTTTGTTGTCATCACGACACTAATCACTCAGAAAACACAAAAAAAGCCTTCGGCTTAACCTTCTCAGGCGGCGCATTCAACAACGCCTGATCCATCAAACTCCCCGCTTTATCCTTATCCGCCGCCCCCGGCAGCACCGGCGGTTTAATCCCGATGCCAGTCCCCGATCCCGCAGAACCACCCGCATTGATCTTGATCACCGGCCCAACCACCGTCACTCCACCGCCATCCAGCTTGATAAAGCTCCCACCCCCAAGAATGGTCAGCTCCGCCCCCGCCTCAATAACGATCTTGTCCCCAGCCTTGAGGTGTATCTCTTTCCCCACACTGGTCAGTTGCGCAGTCCCCAGCTTCACATGCTGGTTCTTCCCAACCGTCAGGTGATCATCCAGCTTCGCTTCGATCTTGCGGTCGGAGATCGTGGTGCGGTGTTCTTCAGCCTTCAGCTCGGTGTAAGTGTTCTTCACCACCGTGTCATGACGTTCATTGCCGACCCGAATCTTCTGGTCGTGCTCAACGTTCTCATCCCAGTCACGCTGCGCATGAATGTAGATCTGCTCCGCGCCTTTCTTGTCTTCGATGCGCAGTTCGTTGTACCCACCGCCACCCGGTGAGCTAAGCGTTTTGAACACGCTGCGAGTCTTGTTCGCCGGCAGTGCGTACGGCACCGGGTTTTCCTTGTGGTACAGGCAGCCGGTCACCAGCGGTTGGTCGGGGTCGCCTTCGAGGAAGGTGACGAGGACTTCCATGCCGATGCGCGGGATGGAGATGGCGCCGTAGCGGTCGCCGGCCCAGGAGCTGGAGACGCGCAGCCAGCAGCTGGTTTTGTCGTCGGCCAGGCCTTCGCGGTCCCAGTGGAATTGCACTTTGATGCGGCCGTATTGGTCGCAGTGGATTTCTTCGCCTTTTGGGCCGGTGACCATGGCGGTCTGGCTGCCGAGTACGCGCGGTTTCGGGTGTTCGAGGGCCGGGCGGTAGAACACGTCCCACGGGGTGGCGAGGAAGGTGTTGCGATAGCCCTGGTGGAAGTCGTCCTTGTTGTCGGTGGTGTCGCTGGTCACGCCTTCTTCGAGGACTTGCGGTTGTTTGCCTTCGTGGAAGATTTCGGTGAGCAGCCAGAGGTCGTTCCACTCGCTGCGCGGGTGGTCGGACATTTCCATGAAGTGGCCGCTGACCAGTTTGGTCTGGTCGCCGCGACCTTCGGCCTGGCGGTAGTCGGCGCGGTGGCGTTCGAGGGCGCGCTGGCTGAGGAACTTGCCGCGCGCGCGGTCGATGAAGCGGCCGGGGTAGTCGTAGTCTTCGAGATCTGGCTCAGTGCTCTCGCCGTCAGGTTTGTATGCGGCTTCCATTCGCAGGCGCGGTTTTTCGAAATCGTAGTCGCGGCGCGTGGTGCGCGTGGTGCGGGTTTCCAGACGCAGTTTGAAGGCTTTGATCACCGGCTCGTCGGCGACCATACCGCTGCCCTGCACGTACGCAGTCGGCTGACCGAGATTCTGGAACACGGTCTGGTCGTCGCCGAACACCAGCAGGTGGGCTTTTTCGCTGTGCTGGAAGTGGTAGTGAATGCCTTCCTCTTCGCACAGACGCTGGACGAAATGCAGGTCGGTTTCGTCGTACTGCACGCAGTAGTCGCGATCCGGGCACGGCTGGCTGAGCTGGAAGCTGTAGGCGTTGCTCTTGATGCCGTGTTCTTCGAGGATCAGCGCGATGATCTTCGGCGCCGACATCTGCTGGTAGATGCGTTGGTTGGTGCGGTGATGCAGGTATTGCAGTTGCGGCACGATCGAGACTTTGTAGCGGGTCAGGCGCTTGCCGGCATCGCCCTGGGCGACGCGGTAGATCTGCCCGTGAATGCCCGAGCCCTGTGGATCGAATGCCAGAAACGCCTGCTTGTGCAGCAGTTGTTCGAGATCCAGATCCGGGTTTTCGCTGACCAGTTCGAGGTCGAAGCGATACGCCTGGCTGATGCCTTCGGTGCCGGTGAACGACAGCACTTGCAGGTCGCCGACGTAGTCTTCGACCTTGAGGCTGAAGTGGGTTTCGTTAGCTGAGTTGAACATCGTGTGCTCCCTGTTCGAATGTCATCCGTTACGCCCGAAGTCGCAGACGTTGCAGCCAGGACGAAGTGGCGCCCAAGGCGTCACGCAATTGTTGGGCAGTGATGGTGCGTTCTGCCGGGTTGAAGCTCAGCGCGGTTCGCAGCGCTTGCCAGCCGTGCTGGGGTAGATTCGCTGGGGCGCGCAGCTCGCGCTCCAGGTGCTCGTCGCGGGCCTGGGTCGAGGGCAAGCGGCGGAACGGGTGTTTGCCGCCCGCCAGTTCATAGATCACGCAGGCCACGCCGTACACGTCCGCGCTGGCCGACAACGGTTGGCCCTCAAGCAGTTCGGGGGCGGCGTAGCCCGGGGTCCAGGCATTGAAGCGCTCGCGGCTCAGGTGCGGCAGGCCGGGCAAGGTGCCCTCCTCTGCCTGTCCCAGACCGAAGTCGAAAAGGCGCAGGCCGTCTTCGCTGAGCATGACGTTGCTCGGTTTCAGATCACCGTGCAGCACGCCGCGACGGTGGGCGTAGGCCAGCGTGTCGAGCAGCGGCAGGACGATGTCGCGCAGTTCTTGCCACGGCAGGCCGAGGGGCCGCTCGCAGAGCAATTTGTCCAGGGTCAGGCCACGCATGTATTCCATGGTGATGAAGGCCCGCTGGCAGTCGGTGTCGACTTCAAAGGTGTGCGCACGTACGACGTTGTCGTGGCGCAGACGCCGGGTCAGGGCGAACTCGCTGTAGAGCAAGGCACTGGCGTCCGGCGATTCGGCAAATTCTTCGCTGAGGATTTTCAGCGCAATGTAAGGGTCGGGATCGCCGAACTGTTCGTGCAGCAGATCCCGCGCCCGGTAAACGGCGCCCATGCCACCGGCCCCGAGCAGACGCTCGAGGTGGTAGCGACCGGCGAGTACATCCGGCAGCGCACCGATGCTGGCCTTGGTCGGCGCCAGCAACGGTTCGGCCTTGTTGCCCTTGGCGAAGGCGAAGTAGGTCAGGTTGCTGGCCTGCTCTTCGCTGATCAGCAGGTCATCGATGGGCGATTCGAGTTCACTCATTGGCGGATCACCACGGCAGTCAGGTTGTCGCGCGCGGCGCCCCGCAGAGCGCCGTCGAACAAACGTTCCAGCGCCACGTGCGGCGCGCTGAGGCTGAGGGCGTTGCCGAGGGCATCGCTGCTCAGGCCCTGATACAAACCATCGCTGCAGAGCAAGAACACATCGCCCGGATAGACCTCGAGTTCCAGCACATCCAGGGTCAGTGTGTCGGCGGCGCCGACGGCTCGGGTGAGTGCCTGAGCCGCCGGGTGCGCTGCCGCCTGTTCGACGCTCATTTGCTGCTCGTCGATCAGCTGCTGTTGCAGCGAATGGTCCTTGGACAGCTGATACAGCCGCTGCCCGCGCCACATGTAGCATCGGCTGTCGCCGGCCCAGATGCAGGCCGCGCGATTGCCTTCCACCAGCAGCGCGACGACGGTGCTGCCCATGATGCTGTCGTGACGCCCGGCAGTGACGGTCAACTCCTGCCCCAGTCGCCGGTTCAGCCAGTGCAGGCACTGGCGGATGGCTTTGAGGCGTTCGTCGAAGTCCTCGTGTTGCGGCAACTCAGCCAGGCTGGCGACGATCAACTGGCTGGCGATGTCGCCACCCTGATGACCGCCCATGCCGTCCGCGACCACCCACAGCCCATGCTGCGGCGAGTCGAGGAAGGCATCTTCGTTGCGCGCCCGCACCTTGCCCGGGTCGGTACGCGCCGCGCTGCGCCAGGGACTGGCCACCAGCATCAGAGCTGCACCGGCATACGGAAGGTGCGCAGCACGCCCATGTCGAACGGGTTCGGCGTGCGCTGGCTGGTCAGCAGATAGTTGGCGCGCAGGCCGCCCACGTCGGCTTTCAGTACCAGCACGTCACGACCGTTCAGGTACTCGGTCTGCATCAGGTCGAACAGACGGAACAGCGACCATGGGCCGGAATTCTTCTCGATACCGATCGGACGCCCGGCCATCTTGTCCATGACCAGGCTGGTGCGACCGTCTTCAGCATCGGTCGGCCACTTGAAGGTCATTGGCAGGATCGGGCCGTGACGGTACTCCATGGTCTTGTCGCCGAACTTGAATTCGGAGCGGCTGACCGCCGGATCGAGGGTGTACGGCTCAAGCTTGAACTGCACGGTCGGCTCGGCCGGGTTGATCGAGAAGAAGCTCTGGCGAATGGTCTGCGCCGCCGCCATCTGATCGAGGTAGACCTTCGATACCGGCAGGCTGTGACCGTCGACGCTGCGCATGCGGTAGTTGCCCGGATCGCCGCTGACGAACGGACGCATGTAGCTGTCGAAGAAACGGTCGACGGTACCCTGAGCGCGGAAGAACTCGCGGAAATCGCTGATCGCCACGTCGCTGGTGCTGCTGGCGCTGAACGGATAGCGCTTGCTGATGGTTTTGCCATACACGCTGTACAGCTCGTTCTGATAACGGCCGTTCAGGTATTGATAGGCATCGTTGAGCACCAGACGCCACGAGTCCTCGGCCAGCACGTTGAACCACACGCTGAGCGGACGCGGCAGACGACCGGAGGCATTGCGCAGGTTGGTCAGCGCATCACGCTGGCCGCTCATGCGCGTCTTGGCCATCTCGAACGCGGCTTGCTCCGGCGTGCTGGAACGGGCCAGACCGGCGAGTTGCAGTTGCAGGTCGTTGAGCGCGCTGAACGCTGGCGTCAGGTCAGCGCCCGGGCCGTTGTTGTCATCGAGCAGACGATGCAGCGGTTCGAAGCGGCGTTGCAGGGATTTCTTCGCGGTGTCCGGCAGGTTCTTCGCCACGTTCAGCGCCGAAGCCTTGTCGGCGGCAGCGGCGGCGAGTTTGCCGACCTTGCCCAGTTTGCCTTTCTGTCCGGCCAGCGCATCGGCAGCTTCGCCGGCTTCATCGACCGGATCAGCAGCGGCTTCGAAGCGGGTGTTTTCACGTACTTCGGTGAGCAATGCGAGAACCGGCGAGTTGGCCGACGTCAGGCCCGCCAGTTGCTCGGCGCCTTCGCCGGCGTCGCTGATTGGTGGGAGTGCGACCTGGCCAACGGCTTCGCTCCAGTAGTTGGCGTAGTCGCGGAAGTACAGCTGCTCAAGCTCGACCATCAGGCGACGCAAGTCCATGTCGCTGATGCCCGCGCCTTCGCCCAGCACCCAGTTGTCACGCAAGATGTCGGTGACCAGCGCGGCGCCCTGCACCGAGAAATACTGCTGATAACCCTGCTGGGTGTAGAAACCCGGGATCACGTATTCAGTGCCGATGAACAGCGAGCCTTGTGGGCCGAGGTGTTGGCTGAAGCGATAGTCCGGCAGGTTGCGCGCCTGCTCGCGGAGCATGCGGTAAACCACGTTGGCCAACGATTCGCTGCGCAGGACCTGACGCGCCTGCGTCACCAGTTGATCGTTCAGCGGGTAGATGAACGGCTGCTTGAGCAAACGTTCGAGGTGCGTGTTCAGACCGTTCTGCACCGCGGTGTTGCCGGTGTAGCGCTGCGACCAGTCAGTGGCGACCCAGTCCTTGAGCCACGCCGCGTCGCGACGATCCTTCATGTTCAGCATCAGGTACGCACGCAGGCTGTTGAGCAGGCGATCGCGGTCCTTCATGTTGGCGCGGATCTGCCCTTCGAGCATGGTCGCCACCCGTGGCAGCAACTGCGCTTCCAGCTCGCGCTCGTAGGCGGTTTTCACCACCGGGTTGATCTCTTCGCCCTGATACAGGCCGCCACGCTCGTGGTACGAGACGTCGCCCTTGCTCGGGAACACCTGGGTCGCAGCGTAGCTGGTGTCGAGCACTTTCAGCACGCCCATGGCGTCATCGCGCGGCGTGACGGCCGAGCGTTGCTGGGTCCAGTTCTGCGCCAGCGTGCGCAGGTTTTCCAGCCGCTCGTAGTTGGCCGAGAAACCACCGGCCCAGAGCATGCCGAACAGTGCCAGTGCCGCCAGTGCACCGACGTACAGCGCCCGCTGGCCCCAATGAATGCGGCTGCGCTCGCGCTTGTCCAGACCGGCCAGATCGGCTTCGGGGAAAATCACCTGGCTGAGCAAGTGGTGGATGAACCGCGAACGGCCGCTGCGCAGAGTCGGCAGCACGCCGGCGTTCATGCCCAGGCTGGCGCCGATGCCGGCGGTGGTCGAATCCATTTCCTGGGTCAGGTGCGGTGCGCTGGTCAGGTAGAAGCCGCGCAGTTGCGTGGCGCGCTGATAACGGTTGCCGGTGAACGCCATGTCGACGAACAGGCACAGACGCTCGCCGATCTGCCCCAACTGATGCGGGAAATCGAGAATGCGGCCACGGCGCTGAGTATCGCGCTCGGAGTGCATGCGCATGATCACTTGGCTGTTCAGGCGGCGCAGCAGCTCTTCGAACTCGTTGCGCAGGACCGTGACGTCGGTGCCGACCTGATCCTTGCGGAAACTGGTGCCGAGCACCTGATCGCTTTCTTCGCGGGTCAGTTGATCGAAGAACTCGTCGAAGCCGAGCAGCTTGTCAGCCTTGCTCAGGACCAGATACACCGGCACGTCGACGTGCAGTTTCTGATGCACGTCCTGCAGACGGCTGCGCACCTGGCGTGCGAGAGTCTCGATGTCCTGCTCGCTGCCGCCGGTGAGGGTTTCCACCGGAATGGTCACCAGCACGCCGTTCAACGGACGGCCGCGACGACGCTTGCGCAGCAGCTCCAGCAGGGTGGTCCAGGCGTTGCCGTCGACTTCCGCGTCCGGTTGAGTGGTGTAGCGCCCGGCGGTGTCGATCAGTACACCGTGATCGGCGAAATACCAGTCGCAATGACGGGTGCCGAGGGTGTCGCGGGTCAGCTTGCGGTCGATCTTGTTGATCGGGAATTCCAGACCGGAAAAGTCCAGCAGGCTGGTCTTACCCGAGGCCTGCGGACCGATCAGCAGGTACCACGGCAAGTCACTGCGCCAGCGCTCGCTGCGACCGCGATACAGGCTCGACGTCTTCAGGGTTTTCAGCGCGTCCTTGAACCGCGCCTTCAACTCTTTCTGTTCTTCGTCGATCAGCTCTTCGCGGCGGATACGGTCCTGGCCGTCCTCGCTTTCCTCCTCGACTTTCTTGCGGATACCCGCGCGCCAGCTGACGAAGACCATGGTCAGGCCCCAGATCAGGAACAGCACGCTGATTGTCAGCAGGCGCGAGGTCGCGCTTTCCCAGAACTTGTAATCATCGACCGCCAACAACGGGCCGACGAACCACACCAGCAGCGCCACGAACAGCACCAGCAGCAAAGTCCACACCCAGGTCTGGCGCAGGAAGGCGCCGACTTTCTTGAAAAACTTTTTCATCACACGTCCCTGTTTTACGGCTGCGCCTGCGGTCGCACCGCGGCTGGATCAAGCGGCTGATAAGGATGCAGAACGGTGTCGCGTTGTTCGCTCAGGACCCAGGCGAAGCCCGAATACATCACCACCAGGCAGACCAGAGTAAAGAGCACCACCATCCACGCCGGCACGATGCGCACCAGGTTGCGGCGCTGATCGTTGAGGCCTTCCCAGTGCGGCGACAACTCGCGCGGCACGTCGCCACGCAACTGACGGATCTGCCGGTACAAGGCGTCGCGGATGCCTTCAAGCTCAAGCATGCCGCGCGCCTGGACGCGGTACTTGCCCTCGAAACCGAGGGACAGGCACAGGTACATCAGTTCGAGCATCGGCAGATGCTTGACCGGGTTTTTCGACAGCCGATCAAGCAGCTGGAAAAACTTCTCGCCGCCGAAGGTTTCGTTGTGGAAGCTGCTCAGCAGGCTCATCTGCGACCACTCGCTTTCGTTGCCCCACGGCGTGGTCACGACGGCTTCGTCGACCACGGTGCAGAGCACGTAACGCGCGGCCATCACCTGGCTGCTTTCGGCACCGTTGTGCAGGGCGCGTACTTCAAACAATTTCAGCCCGGCAGTCAGCCGCTCATTCAGCGCATACAGGTCTTCGCGGGTTTCGCTGTGCTTGAGACGCACCACTTCCGAGAGCAGATCGGACGAGGCCGCGACCAGCGAGTTGAGGCTGATGTTGAACGCCTCCGCCGGACGCAGGCGCGCGGCGTAGATCATGCGTTCTTCCAGTTGCTCGAAACGCGGCGGCGCGGCGAAGTCGGTCAGCGGACTCGATGCCGGTCCGTGGCCTTGACGATCGAGCAGGACGGTTTTGTCGTCCTGGTTGTAATCCGTTTCCTTGATCATGTCGGTCAGTTCCTGATGGCCCAGAATTTCAGTTCAAGCTCGGCGAATTCGCCGGACACGTGGAACGCGAAACCGCCGGAGCGTTCGAGTTGTGCCAGGTCTTCGGAACTGAGTTCGAGGATGAAATAGGTTTTGTTCGAGTGGAACGCGATCTGCCGTGGGGCCACCGGCAACGGTTTGACCTTGATCCCCGGCAAGTGCAGGTTGACCAGTTGGCGGATGCGCTCCACCGGGCCGACCTTGAGGTGCTGCGGCAAACGCTGACGCAGTTCTTCGGAGTCGCAGTTGGCACTGGCTGCCAGCACGAACGAGGCCGAGCCGAGCAGTTTGTGATCGTGCAACGGCGAGACGATGATGCCGTACTGACGCGCCTGCAGGATCAACTCGATGGCGTGCTGTTCGAGCACCATCGACAGCACCTGACGGATCGCTTCCATCAGTTTGCGGAAGCTTGCGCCCTGATCGGCGTGGGAATAGCGGCTGTCCAGACGCGGGCGTTTGCTCTCGCCGGAGAAGGTCGCCAGATCGCCGAGCATGGTCAGCAGCGTGCGGTACAACTCTTCCGGGTGCACTTGTTCCAGACCGAGGTAATGGCGCAGCAGCAGTTCGGTGCGGTTGATCAGTTGCAGCATCATGAAGTCGCCGACTTCAGCGCCGCCGACCTTGCCGTTGGAGCGAATTCGCTCGGCGATGGTGTCGCCACGGTGGCTGAGCATGCTGATGACTTCTTTCAGGCACGACAGCAGGTAGCTGGAGGCGTGGGCCTGAATGTAGGTCGGGACGAAATCCGGGTCGAGGCTGATCACGCCGTCGGGCGTGGTGTCGAGCACGTCGCAGATTTTCAGCTTCACGTAGGCCTGATCGCTCTGCTGCTCGCCGAGCAACAGTTTGAAGTCCGGACGACCGCAGCTGACCTGACTGGCGGAATCATCGCCGGCGTTGGAGTCGGCGACTTCGGCGTCATACGCGGTGTAGCGCGCGAGCACGTCGGATTGCTCCGGGCGCCGGGCCTCGATGTGGTTGCCGGTGACCAGCGGCAGCGCCAGATAGATCGGCGTGTTGCCGGTGTTCGGCGGCACGTCCAGCGCCAGCGGCTCGGTGTTGCCACCGAGTTCGAACAGGCTGCCGTCCGGCAGAATCCCCGAGGCTTCACTGATCACCAGTTTGCCCATGTTGAGGAACTGCAAGTCGATTTCCAGATTGAGAAAACCCCAGGTGTAGCCACCGAGCAATTGCGTGCGGGTTTTCATCTGGTGATCGTAGTAACGATCGTTGTGCTGGAAGTGCTGCGGTCGCAGCAGCATGCCTTCCTGCCAAATGACTTTATGGGTGTTCATGATCAGTCATCCGCCTTGGCGAGCACTTGTTGGGTGTTGCGGATACCGGCCTGATCGAGGGTCAGATCAGCCTCGGTGAGTTCCAGCGGAGTGATCTGCACGGTGTGGCGCCATTGCGTATCCGGCAGGTCGCGATAGGCAGCGAGGATGCCCACGTAACGGCTGCCCTCCTCCACGCTGAGTTTCAGTTCCACGGTTTCACCCGGGCGCAGTTCGAGTTCTTCGCTGGCCACCAGATCCGGGTTGAGGGATTCCTTGGCGCGCTCGTAGAGGCTGAAGAAATCAGCGTTCTCGAAGGTCACCGGGTGCTTGAGTTCGAACAGGCGCACGACGATCGGCGACGGCCGACCATTGAGGTCCGGGTTGAGCTGATCGCTGCCGGTCAGTTTCAGATTGATCTTGGTCACTTTCGAGTACGGCGACAGCGACGAGCAACCGGCAAGCAGCACCAGCACGGTGAGCGCAGTCAGCGTCTTGAAAAAGCGGTCGAGCGGCGAGACATGCGCATCATCCTTGGTGGTCGGTGTGGAGGGTGGAGATCAGGCGGATCTGTTCTTCGTAGGCCTGGGCGAAATCGCGGGCCAGCAGACGCTCGCTCCAGTCATCGTCCTGACGCAGGGCCTGGTGATAACGGCCGAACGCTCTCCAGCGCCCGCCCGAGGTGGCGATCAACGGCTTGCTGTCACGCTCGAAACGCAGGGTCAGTTGCTCTGGCGAGAAGTGCTCCAGCGTGCCGCGCACGGCGGCGCGGCTGGCGGTCAGCAGTGCCACTTGATGCGCCTGCAGGTCGCGGAATGCACGGGAGATCGCTTGCTCGGCGGGCAGATGGCCAGGCTTGCTTGGCTGCAACAGAATCTGCAGTGCTTCGCTCGGATCGACGGCGAATTTCAGCGGGTTCTTGTTGGTGCCTTGCACGGTGGTCTGCGCCAGACGCAGTTCGTTTTTCAGCTCGGAGCGGGTACGCAGGCTTTGCTGCAAACCGCCGATGCTCTGGCGCAGCAGCCGCGCAGCGTTCAGCGCCAGCGCTTCGCGTTCGTCGTGGCTGAGGCCTTTGACGTCGACGCCCAGCGCCGCGCCGAAGTGCTCCCAGAAACCTTCGCTCTGACGCTCAACGGCTTTCGGCGCAGGCGCCGGCTCAGGTTCGACCGGGGCGGCAATCAGCTCCGGGACCATCAGGCTTTCCATGTCGATGCGCGCGTAGTCGGCACGTTGACGTGAGTCTTCCGGCTTGGCGGTGGGCGACAGCAGCTCGTCGATTTCCGAGTACACGCGCTCTTGCTGTTCGAGGGCGTTGAGCGGGTCGAGGTCGAGGAACGCGTCGTCCGGAATGATGCTGCCAGCGGCGCGCGGGCGGCCGACTTCGCCGTCAAAGGTCGCCGGGTCACGAACCAGCCGCGCACGGATCTCGAAGTCGCCGAGAATGTACGTGCTGCCGTGCTCGATGCGCACCGGCTCGCCCTTGTGCAGGCGCGCGCCGCTGCTGCCGTCCTGGACACCGTTGCTGCTGGTGTCGGTAAGGAAGAACGAGCCCTCGCGGTAGCTGACAATCGCGTGGTGATTGGACAGGTGACGCTTGCGGTCAGGGATGATCCAGTCGCAGTCCTCGCCGCGCCCGATCACGCCACCGGCCTGTTTGAAGGTCCGCTGGCACAGCTCGGTGGGCACGAACTGCTTGGTGTTCAGCATTTCGAAAACCAATTCCATGTTTGATGCTCCTTGCGGTCACTTGCCGCGATTGACCGCTTGCGGATCACCCAACGGGCGATAGTCGTTGTCGTTGAATTTGTAATTGCCGCTACAGCCGCCAAGGCCGCATAGAACGACGAGGGTCAGCAGGACAGCGTGCCAGTGACGAACAGACATCAGAGGGTCTCCAGGTGTAGACAAAGCACAAAGCGCCGACCCTTGCGGGCGGCGCTGAAATAAGTTTTTGAGGTGGGCTCAAAGCCTCTAGATCGGGGCCTTGCGCCATAGCCTGGAGGTACGGCGACCTCCCGTGGCGAGGGGACTTGTCCCCGTTGGGGTGCGCAGCGCCCCCATAACCTGCCAGCGCGATTTCTCAGTGAAACCGTATTTGCCGGACTGCGAGTGCTGCGCAGCCGGACGGGGATAAATCCCCTCGCCACAGGGTATGTGTTGGGTTCGGAGAAGTGCTGTAGCTCAACCATCAAAGTCACCCAAATTGATATTCAGGCGCCCGAGGCGGTACAGCAGCGTGCGCCGTGGCAGGCCCAGTTCGCGGGCCGCGAGGGTCTGGTTGCCGTCGTTCTTGCGCAGGCAATCGAGCAGCAAAGTGCGCTCGACCTGCTCCAGGCGTTCGCGCAGATTCAGGCCGCTGTTGTCCTCGGGCATCGCTTCCAGACGCAGGGAAAAATGCTCGGCGAGCAACTCGCCGCCCTCGCAGAGCAACACCGCGCGCTCGACCAGTGCCTTGAGTTCGCGAACGTTGCCGGGGAAGTTGTAGCCGCACAGATGCTCCAGCGCCGAATCCGACCAGCGCACCGGATCACGCTGCAAAAACGTGCAGGTCTTCTCGGCGAAATGCCGGGCCAGATCGAGGATGTCGCCTTCGCGCTGACGCAGGGCCGGCAGCTCGATCGGGAACTGCGCGAGGCGGTAGTACAAGTCCTCGCGGAACTTGCCTTCGCTGACCAGCGCCGCCAGATCACGGTGCGTCGCGGCGATGATGCGCACGTCGATCTTGTGCGTGTCGTTGGAACCCAGCGGACGGATCTCGCCTTCCTGCAACACGCGCAGAATCTTCGCTTGCAGCGACAACGGCATGTCGCCGATTTCATCGAGCAGCAACGTGCCGCCATTGGCCGCGTCGAACAGGCCGGCCCGATCGCGATCGGCACCAGTGAAGGCGCCTTTGCGATAGCCGAACAGTTCGCTTTCCAGCAGGTTTTCCGGGAACGCCGCGCAGTTCTGCACGATGAACGCCTGGGAGCGACGCGGACCACAATCGTGAATTGCCCGCGCCACCACTTCCTTGCCGGTGCCGGTCTCGCCACGCAACAGCACGGTGTACGGGCTGTGGAGGATCTTGCTGATCAGCGAGTAGGTCTGGCGCATCGCCGCGCTTTTACCGATCAGGCCGTAGCCGCTGATGCTCGGCACAATGCGAGTGACGGTGGCCGATTCGGCGGCTGGCTGACGCAGGCGTTGCAGCAGATGCAGTTGGCCGAGCACGAACGAGCCGAGCTGGCCAAGGGAGTCAGCGAAACCCTGCAAATCAGTGCGACGACGACTGGCACACAGCAACAAGCCCTCAACCGACTTGTGCTGATTGACCAGCGGCACGCACAACAGCGACTGCCACGGCGTGCTCGTCGCCGGCAGAAAACTGGTTTCGTGCAGGCTGCCGGTCAGGTCGTCGAGGCACACCACGCGGTTCTGGCACAGGGCGAATTGCAGCAGTTGCTCACCGTTGTAATCCGCCGGCAGGCTCGCCGCCTGACGCGGTTGCAGCGCGCCGTCGAGGCACTCGGCATTCATCCCCAGGCAGGTGTGGGTGGCGTCGAGCAGATACAGCTGCGTCAGTTCGCAGCCACTCAGTTCGGCCAGGCCACGGACGAATTCACCCAGCAGCGCAGCACTGTCCGCCGCCCGCGACAGACTGGCGAACTGCGCCAGCAACGCTTCGGCATAGACCAGTGGCTGCGGCACTTGAGTGAACATCACGCCCACCTCAGACGAACTCGCAGGTCACGCTGGAGTTGCCGTCAAGCGTGGCATGCACACGCTTGAGGCTCTCGCCGGTCGCCATCGCGTCGAGCAGACGGTCGGCCACCAACGGCAGCACGTGTTGATCGAGCAGATGATCGATCAGGCGCGCGCCGCTTTCGCTTTGCGTGCAACGCTCGGACAGGTGATCGACGAGGTTCTGGCACCAGCTGAAGTCCAGCTGACGACGGTTCAGGCGCTCGCCGAGACGGCCGAGTTTGATTTCGATCAGCTCGCGCAGCACCGGCCCGCCCACCGGGTAGTACGGCACCACTTTCATCCGCGCCAGCAGCGCCGGTTTGAAGTGTTTGCTGAGTACCGGGCGAATGGTTTCTTCGAGCACTTCGGCGGTCGGCCGCGCGCCGTCTTCGCAGAGTTCGCTGATCTTGTCGCTACCGAGGTTCGAGGTCATCAGGATCAACGTGTTGCGGAAGTCGATCTCGCGACCTTCGCCATCGTTGGCCACGCCTTTGTCGAAGATTTGGTAGAACAGGTTGAGCACGTCCGGGTCGGCCTTCTCGACTTCATCGAGCAACACCACCGAATACGGCTTCTGACGCACCGCTTCGGTGAGCATGCCGCCCTCGCCGTAACCGACGTAGCCCGGTGGCGCGCCAATCAGACGCGAGACGGTGTGCTTTTCCTGGAACTCGGACATGTTGATGGTGGTGATGAAGCGGTCGCCGCCGTACAACAGGTCAGCCAGGGCCAGCGCGGTTTCGGTCTTGCCGACGCCGCTCGGCCCGACCAGCAGGAACACACCGACCGGTGCATCAGGCTTGTTCAGGCCGGCAGCGGTGGCGCGCATCGAACGATCCAGCGCGTGCACGGCTTGTTCCTGACCACGGATGCGGGTGCGCAAATCGGTGGCGAAACTGGCGACCTTGGCGTTGTGCTCGCGGGCCAGTTGCGCCAGCGGCACACCGGTCCAGGCGCTGATCACTTCGGCGACCAGACGCGGGCACACTTCGAAGCTGACCAGACGTTCTTTGACTTGCGCAGCGGTCAACGCGGCGTGGGTTTCATGCAGCTGAGCTTCCAGCGCTTCGACGCTCTGGCCTTCTTCGACTTCGGCGACCACAGTTTCAATCACGGTGCCTTCGGCGTCTTCTTCAACGCTGACGGTCGGCTCGACGGCTGCGGCTTCACGGGCCTTGGCCAGTTGCTGACGCAGTTCCAGCAGACGCTCGGCCAGCTCTTTCTGCTCAGTCCACAGGGATTCCAGCGCGAGCATTTCGCTTTCGGCTTCGTCCAGCCGCGCTTCCAGTGCTTCCAGCGCTTCGTGGTCGATCAGCAGACCGGCCTCGGCATCGCGGCGCAGGGCCTGACGCTGACGGCCGCCTTCAGCCAGTTCGCCACGCAGGCGCTCGAGGCTTTCCGGGGCCGCAGCGAGGCTGATGCGCACGCGGGCGCACGCGGTGTCGAGGACGTCGACGGCCTTGTCCGGCAGTTGCCGACCGGCCAGGTAACGCGCGGACAATTCAGCAGCGGACACCACCGCGTCATCGCGCAGATAGATGCCGTGGCTCTTCTCGTAGACCTGAGCCAGACCACGCAGAATGGTCACTGCTTCGCTGACAGTCGGTTCGTGCAGTTGCACGGGCTGGAAACGACGGGCCAGCGCCGGGTCTTTCTCGAAGTATTTCTTGTACTCGGCCCAGGTGGTCGCGGCGATGGTGCGCAGTTCGCCACGGGCCAGCGCCGGTTTCAGCAGGTTGGCCGCGTCGGAACCGCCGGCATTGCCGCCCGCGCCGATCAGCGTGTGGGCTTCGTCGATGAACAGAATGATCGGTTTCGGCGAGGCTTTGACTTCGTCGATCACGCCTTTCAAACGACGCTCGAATTCACCTTTGACGCTGGCGCCGGCCTGCAACAGGCCCATGTCCAGCGACAGCAGTTCAACGCCTTTGAGCACTTGTGGTACTTCACCGGCAGCGATGCGCGAGGCCAGACCTTCGACGATCGCGGTCTTGCCGACACCGGCTTCACCGACGACGATCGGGTTGTTCTTGCGGCGACGGGCGAGGATGTCGACCATCTGCCGGATCGCGCCGTCACGGCACAGCACCGGGTCGAGTTTGCCGTCGCGGGCCTGTTGGGTCAGGTTGTGGGTGAAGCGCTGCAACAGCGATTCGCCTTGCGCCGCCGGCTTGCCGTTGGCCGCCGGTTGCTCCTGTTGCGACAGGGCAAATTCCTTCAGGCGATCAATGTTCAGTTTGGCGAGCAGCGGTTGATAGCGGCTGCCGGCATAACGCATCGGGTTGCGCAGCAACGCCAGGATCAGCGCGGCGTCTTCGACCTGGGCCTGGCCCAGCTCGAGGTTGGCCACCAGCAGCGCGTCTTGCAGCCATTGCACCAGTTCCGGGGCGAACACCGGGTTGCGCGAAGCGCTGTGCTCGACCCGCGACTGCAATGCAGCGGTCAGTTCACCGGCGTCGACGTCAGCATCTTGCAGCGCGCGCGACAGCAAGCCGTTCGGGCGCTCGAGCAAGCCCAGCAGCAAGTCTTCGACGAGGATCTTGCTGCCGCCACGGGCGACGCAACGCTCGGCCGAACGTTCCAGATCACGACGGGTTTCGGCGTCCAGCGCCTGGATGAGTTGTTGCAGGTCTACGTTGATCATGGCTCACGTCCTTAATGAATTTTGCTGCCCAGGGTCACCACGCCGTCCGCTTTTTCGCGGCCCAGCCAACTGGTCCAACCGAGGCGACAGGCGTTCTGCTCACCGATGCGCAGTTCGCGGATTTCTTCCTGGCGCAGGACCAGGCGAATGTCGTAATCGAGCGGGTCACGCAAGGTGAACCGCACCAGCGCGCAAAGTGGCTGGTAACCGAAACCGATCGGCAGGAATTCATGGAATCGCTGCCAGTCGAGTTCGGTGATGTGAATGCGGAATTTGCCACTGCGATCGCGCACGTGCTCGCCCAGTACCAGGTCTTCGCCGAGTACGCTGTTGGCGCGGCCCAAACGATTGCGCTGCTCGTCGAGAATTTCCACGCGGCGCTCGATGCACTGCTCGATGACCAGGTCTTCGTGCTTGAAGTAGTAACGCAGCACGGCTTCGATCAGTGCCGCCGAGTGCGCGCGCAAACTGAGCAGGCCGAGGTACGGCAGCAAGCGTTTCCAGTTGAGTTCCTTGGCCTTGCGGATCTCGTCGCCGCCCAGGCCGATCAGCGCAAACAGCTGCGCCGAGAACGGGTCGATCGCGCCGCTCTGGAAGCTCGCGCGGTAGCGGTACTTGCGCCAGATGGGCAGCATCAGCCGTTGCAGGCGATGGTGGAACAGGTCGAGGAAATTGCGCGTCGGGTTGCCGTCCTCGCTGTCGCCCAGGGCTTGTTCGCCATAGAACGCCGGCAGCGGCGAACCGGAGCCGACCAGACCGATCAGGTTGAAGCGCATGCGCGCGCGCATCTTGCCGTGTTCTTCGAAAAACTCGACGCGATCGACGTCGCTGCGCGGAAAGCCCAGGCTCGGGTTGGCCTGGAACTCGACCTGATCGTACAGATCGTCTTCGCTCAGATGCGGGTGTGCCTCGCGCAGCCGGTCGATCACCAGCAGCACGGCCTGAAACAGCGAGTACTCGCGTATTACCTTGGTCAGCCCGCTTAAAGCAGGGGCTGCAGGCCCATACGTGGTGTCCATTGGTACACCTCTCCCTGTGTGCTTTTTACCCGCAGCTCATGGAATGAATTGAGACTGGCGTAAAGCGCGAAAAACTCGTTGAGAACCGAAGCGAAGACGAACAGGTCGCCCTCGCCGATATAGCCTTCCGGGTCGATGGTCAACTCGGTGCGCAAACCGCGCACCGGCAGACCGCGATGCAGGCGGTCGACGTGGTGATGCTTGATGTGCTTGAGGCCGCCGAGCAGGCGCTTGCTGACCTTCTCCGCGTGCTGGTCGTAGTAGCGCGGCAGGTCGTAGGTTTCCAGTATCACCTTCAACGCATTGACGTCCGCCAGCGACAGATAGTTAAGCGACATGTTGCTGATCAGCTTCCACAGGAAGTCACGGTTCAGCGGCGGCGCGAAGCTCGGAGTGGCCGGGGTGATGTTGCGGAAACTGAGGAATTCCGGGGTCTGCTCGCTGGCCATGCAGATGTCGCCGAGCTTGAGCTTTTTCGGCAGGTTCTGGTTGGTGCACATCAGCTCGATCGACAGGGTTTCGTGGGCTTCGGTGTGGCGGATGCCGAAGCTCAGGTAAGTGTCGAGGCCGTCATGCAACAAGGACGAACGCTGGCGAATGCTGTAATGCGGACGGCTGTTGGGCACGTCGAAACTCGGGTCGTGCTCGAAGGATTCGAACGGCACGTATTCCTGATAACCGAGACCGCCGGGCTTCCAGCCAGTGACGGTTTCCACCGAGAACACACCGCAGTTTTCCAGGTCGTATTCCGCCGGCAGCAACAGGTACTCGTCCTGCTTGCCGTCGAGACGGATCGGCAGCGCGTCGTGCTCGAACAGATTGACGATCGGCGTGCAGAACAGCTTCACGTTATCGAGGGTCGGGCGCATGCGCATGATGCCGCTCTTGCGAATGTCGAAACGCAATTCGAGGCCACGCATCTGCTTGAGGGTGTCTTCCGGCAGCGCCTTGAGAATGTCCAGACCGTTGACGTCGACGAACAGGAACTTGTCCTGGAAGGCGAAGTATTCCTGCAGGTAGCGATAGCCACGAAAGGTGTTCAGCGGATACGGGATCAACGCTTCTTCTTCGGCAAAGCCCACCGGTTTCACCCGGTCACCGGGAATCTTGAACGCCATCGGCTTGCCGCTGACGCCATCAATCGGCTTGCCGGCGCCGTCGAGCGGGATCAGTTCGATGCCGTCGAGGTTGCGCAGCAGGCTCAGGTAGAGCATCTGGCTGATGTAGCGCTCACCGGCAAAGTGCAGGCGCAACTTGCTCAGCTCCAATTCGCCGAGGTGGCCGTCAGCGCTCATTTCCAGGCGCAGGCTGAGCAGCGAGCCATCGCCCTTCACCGAGTAATTCAGTGCGGCCAGATCCAGCGGCAAGACTTCGGTCGGGTAACAGGTGCGGAAACGGCAGCGCACGTCTTCTATCGGCTTGCTCTCGATCGGCGTATCGCGCTCGACCAGCAGCGCCGGCCCGGAACGCTTGAGCGGATCAAACTGCAAAATGCTGAACGCCGGCAGCGGGCGCATGTAGTTCGGCCACAGCAACTGCATCAGCGAATGGCTGAGCTCCGGCAGTTCGTCATCGAGCTTCTGGCGCAGGCGCCCGGTGAGGAATGCAAAGCCTTCGAGCAACCGCTCTACATCCGGATCCCGCCCGGCCTGCCCCAGATACGGCGCCAGCGCCGGACTACGCTCGGCGAAACGGCGACCGAGCTGGCGCAGTGCGGTGAGTTCGCTTTGGTAGTAGTGGTTAAAGGACACGGGGTACCTGCCTGGTAGTGGAACTCATTTAAAAAAACAGCAGAACAGTTCATGCGGGTAAGAAACTCCCCGCGGGCAATGTCGGCCATAACGCCCAACAGTCATGCTTTAACTTCTCGATTTGAAAAAAAAAACGCGATCAATCAATTGGCCAGCAAATATCGCCGCAAAAGTCAGGACACCACCCATCGAGGTGTAAGCCATCGCACGGACGGGGTAGTGAGGCAAAAAATAGTACAAAATAAGTCCCAGCATTAATGAGACAGACAGGACCTTTAATTTCAGCTTGGGGACAAAAAACGCTATAGCGTTCATCACCACAAAATACTGAACCATTAGATCCGGCGTCATACCGATGCCGATACCTCTCGATGTCAACCCGCCATACATATCGATATATACGTCGACACCGTAGTTATGCAAAGGAATATACAGGGCACATACTATCAGGTGTGGAATACAGGCAACTAAGCGACGAGCTTTCATTTATTCCATGCCCCGTACTGATCCATATCGCCTTGCGAAATTGGATTTATTAACTTCGCATTCGATACAGGCACATAAGGTGCGTCAGTAAGTTCAATTGTGTGCGGGATACCTTTATCGTATACCGTGTCTTTTTTCACAACCAACTTGCAGTTTTCTTTTGCCCACAATATCCCTCGCAATATGATGAAGTTATCGTAAACGTCTTTCGGTCCTCGCTCTGCTCCGGTATAGGCTTTGCCGTCGCCCCAGGTCACACCCGTTTCACCAGCCAGCTTTATTGCGAGTTCTACCTGCTTTGTTTCTCGCAGATATTTTCTATAGGTGTTAACCGCAAACGGCACCTGGCCAATGCCATCAGTCCAATACGGTTTATCCTCCATGAACACCATCAAGAACTCAGCACCGCCCACGGCACGGAATTTCCAGTCACCCGGCATTCCAGAGTGAAAAGTGAATGAAAACCGGTCGACGATTGCGAAGTCGATCAGCTCCTGCCAAGTAACATGTTTATAAGCCGCATGCGATTCTGATCCGGCCTGCGTTGTTTCCGGGTTGATCCAGACAAGCTCTCTATAATATCTGGCCAACGGTTCGAACCACTGACCCTTTTCTGCGTATAGTTTCTCCGCAGTAATAATTCTGAATGCAGAGTCATCCTTACCCGGTTTCAAGGCGAAGAGCGGCACACCACTTTTTCGTGTAATAATCCAGGCCAACGGAAGGTCAACTTTCTTAGGCTTTGTATCCTTGCTCTCAGTTGTTTCGGTAAGAACTTTAAGTGTAGTCACCTCGTCCTGAGTCACAAACGTGTAAGCGACACCATCGATGTTGATTACGGTCTCCATACCTACTAGTCCGCCGAAATATATATAGTTACAGGCTCTGCCGTCTTTCCAGTTGAAAAACCACCTGACATGCCTGTTGACGTTGAGCCTGTTTTCTCAATCCCGCTATCAGAGCGCATGATGTAGTTTAAATTTTCAACCGTTCTTCCATCTGCGGTTTTGAATTCAAAGACACGATTGAATATTCCAGGAATGATGACCGGCTCCGGCGGCACAAACGGCGCCGACGTATGCGAATTGCCAATAATCACCGTCCCGGATCCGGCCGTGACCTTATTGCCGTGAGATCCAACCGAACCTACGGTCGCAGCCGGTTTGCCGTTGATCAACACGGTTGTCGCAAGATCGCCGACCATCGCACCACCACACGCCGAGACATCGCCTTGGCGGGCGGCCGCGAGGCCGTCGAAGAACACGTCGCCGGAACCGGCGGCGATCGGGTTGGTGCCGTGGCCGGGGAGCGGGCAAGCGGTGGGGTCGGATACGCGTGCTGCGGGTTTGCCAGACATCGGGGATCTCCTTAGGTGACCTTGACTTGACCGCTGCCATCCAGGCGCGCGGAGAAACTGACCTGACGCTTGAAACCCTCGACTTCCAGCAGGCCTTCGATACTGAAGGCCAGGCGAAGTTGATCGTGGTCACGCGGCAGGGAAATGACACGCACATTGCTCAGGCGTGGCTCGTAGGCTTCGATGAAGTTTTCGATGGCCAGGCGGGCCTGACTCAGGGAGTCGTGCAGGCTCAGGCGCATGTCATTGAGATCGGGCAACCCGTAGTCGGCCAGCGTTTGCACGCTGCCGGCCCGGGTGCTGAGCATTTTGGCCAGATGGGCAGCCACTGACGCCATGGCACAAGCCTCAAGGCTGTTGCCCTTGCGTAGTTGTGCGTCGCCGTTGAGGCGTTCGAACAGGCTGCCGTATCCGTCCATGAGTCGCTCTTACTCTTTGTCCAGCTTGCCAACCAGCGACAGGGTGAAATCGGCACCCATGTACTTGAAGTGCGGACGCACATTCAAGCTCACGCGGTACCAGCCCGGCTCGCCTTCAACGTCGCTGACGATCACTTGCGCAGCGCGCAGCGGACGACGGCCACGCACTTCGGCGCTCGGGTTTTCCTGGTCGGCAACGTACTGACGGATCCACTTGTTCAGTTCCAGCTCGAGGTCGGTACGCTCTTTCCACGAACCGAGTTGCTCGCGCTGCAGCACTTTCAAGTAGTGAGCCAGACGGTTGACGATCATCATGTACGGCAGTTGGGTGCCGAGCTTGTAGTTCAGCTCTGCCGCCTTGCCTTCTGCGCTGATGCCGAAGAACTTCGGCTTCTGCACCGAGCTTGCGGAGAAGAACGCCGCGTTGTCGGAGCCTTTGCGCATGGTCAGGGAGATGAAGCCTTCCTCGGCCAGTTCGTATTCACGACGGTCGGAAACCAGAACTTCAGTAGGGATCTTGGTTTCGATTTCGCCCATGCTTTCGAAGTGGTGCAACGGCAGGTCTTCAACCGCGCCACCGCTCTGCGGGCCGATGATGTTCGGGCACCAGCGGAATTTGGCGAAGCTGTCGGTCAGCTTGGTGCCGAACGCGTAAGCGGTGTTGCCCCACAGGTAGTGCTCGTGGCTGTTGGCAACGGTTTCCTTGTACACGAACGACTTGACCGGGTTTTCTTCCGGATCGTACGGGTTACGCAGCAGGAAACGCGGCACGGTCAGGCCAACGTAGCGGGAGTCTTCGGAGGTACGGAAGCTCTGCCATTTGGCGAATTGCGGGCCTTCGAAGTGGTCTTTCAGATCTTTCAGATCCGGCAGGCCGGTGAAGCTTTCCAGGCCGAAGAATTTCGGCCCGGCAGCAGCGATGAACGGCGCGTGGGACATGCACGAAACGCTGGCCACGTACTGCATCAGCTTGACGTCTGGCGAGCTTGGCGACATGTAGTAGTTGGCGATGATCGCGCCCACCGGCTGACCACCGAACTGGCCGTATTCAGCCGTGTAGATGTGCTTGTACAGGCCCGACTGCATGACTTCCGGCGAATCTTCGAAATCGTCCAGCAGGTCTTCTTTGGAGACGTTGAGGATTTCGATCTTGATGTTTTCGCGGAAGTTGGTGCGGTCGACCAGCAACTGCAGACCACGCCACGACGATTCCAGCGCCTGGAAATCCGGGTGGTGCAGGATCTCGTCCATCTGACGGCTGAGCTTGGCATCGATCTCGGCGATCATGCGGTCAACCATGGCTTTCTTGACCGGCTCACCGTTGTTCTGCGGCTTGAGCAGCTCTTCGATGAACGCCGACACGCCACGCTTGGCGATGTCGTAGGCTTCGTCGTCCGGGGTCAGACGGGTTTCGGCGATGATGCTGTCGAGAATGCTGTATTCGCCGCTGGCGGCGCTCTTCTCTTGTGCTGCGCTAGTGCTCATTGTGTTGGCTTCCTTGGCAAGAGTCTCAGGCGTCCGGGGCTGCGGCGTTCAGGCCCAGCTCACCGAGTACGCGACCGCGGGATTCGTCGTCGGCGAGCACGCCTTCGATCGCTTTACGGAACGCAGGTGCGTTACCCAGCGGGCCTTTGAGGGCCACCAGCGCATCGCGCAGTTCCATCAGTTTTTTCAGCTCAGGCACTTGCTCGACCAGGCTGGCCGGGTTGAAGTCCTTCATCGAATTGACGCGCAATTGCACGGCCAGCTCTTCAGCCTCGCCATCTTCCTGCAGACGGTTCGGCACGCTCAGCGTCAGACCCAGCTCTTGCTTGGCCAACACTTCGTCGAAGGTCATCTTGTCGATGCTGATCGGCTTGCGATCTTCGATTTTGCGATCGTCCTTGCGGTGGGTGTAGTCACCGATTGCCAGCAGCTTCAGCGGCAGTTCAATCTCTTCCTGAGCTCCGCCGGTGGCGGGTTTGAAGGTGACGTTGATGCGTTCCTTGGGGGCTACCGAGCCTTCTTTGGCCATGGCTTTTCTCCTTGCGGTTGTGGCCCTGGGGCCTATTCGAGTACCACTTCGAGGTCGAGGTGGCACAGCCTGCGATAAATCTCTTCCTTGCTTTCACGTACGGCGTGGTTCTGCGGCAACAACTCGCAGCAACTGTGCAGCAGGTGCAGCACTTGCAATGCAAGATCGGGCTCCCAGGCGTGCAGGCCTGAGTCCTGTAATGTCTGATCGAGGGTTTCCAGCTGGTTCTTGGCCAGTTCGTATTTCTTGGCCAGGAAACACAGCCGCGCGAGGG
Organism: Pseudomonas sp. S3_G06; assembly: GCF_054667565.1. Lineage (NCBI taxonomy): Bacteria > Pseudomonadati > Pseudomonadota > Gammaproteobacteria > Pseudomonadales > Pseudomonadaceae > Pseudomonas > Pseudomonas sp. S3_G06. Next base: position 5,288,431 of record NZ_CP162738.1, on the reverse strand, counting down.
TGAACTGCCAGAAGAAGCGTTCACGGCCACCGTGGGCCGATTGCAGACCCTGCTTGAGAATCTGCACGGCCGGCTTCAAACCTTCCTTGCGCAGAATCGGCTGGACTTCCTCGAGGGCTTTTTCCCAGGCCGGCTGGGTTTCGACGTTCTCGCTTTCGACCTTGCGCGGCGCGCTGGCGCTTTGCAGGTGCGGCATGACGTTGGCGGCGATCCACGCCCGGGTGGACGGATCGGCAAACGGCGCGCCGTCATGGAAGCGCAATTCGATGATGCCCGGCAGGCGCTGAATCAAAAGCGCGAAGTGGATTTCCACTTCGCGCATGGCCAGCTCGGCGTTGAGGTTCTGGAGACATTCCCAGACCATCCTCTGGCCATCGAACCAGAACGGCGCCTTCGCCAGGCTCGCCTCCAATTCCACCAGCAGGTCGGCGTATTTGCCCTGATCGAAACGGTCCTGATAGAGCTTGAGCTTTTCCAGCGGCAGACCGCGCAGCACGGTGATCTGCTCGGCGTTGCGCTCGGGCACCGCGTCGATGGTCATCCACAGCAGCGTGCGATTGAGGCGCAGGGCACGCAGGTCGGTGGCTTTCTGTTTCAGCCACCAGGCACACAATGGCCGGGCGCTGTCCTGCTGGGCGCGCAGGGCTTTGTGCGCATCCCGCTCGTTGTCGATCGGCGCGCCGGGGGTGAGCAGCTGGGTCGCGGCCTGCTTGACCTGCGCCACCGCCGCGCCCACCACGCCGGGCGCCGGCTGGTTGTCGGCGGCGCGCTGAATCATGGTTTTCAGGCGGCGGGAGATCGGCAGCAGCAGCGGCGCGTCATCGCCCAGATGCTCAGTGCACGCGGCCTCAAGGCCGGCCAGGTGCTCGGAGAGCTGCCGGAACATCGGCAACTGCTCTTTGATCGCAATGTTTTCGGTGATGACCTGCTCGAGACGCGGCACCAGCCAGCCGATCGCGGCGGCACGGGTGCGGGGTTTGAGCGGGTGAACGTCGGCCCAGTTGTTTTCCGACAGATGGTGCAGCAGACCGAGGCCGGCGAGCAGCCCGGGGAAGGATTCGCGCTGGTACAGCGACCAGGTCAGCCAGGCGCCGACACGCAGATCCTTGGATTGGGTACGCAGCAGATTTTCGCTGTTTTCGCGGATTTTCAGCCAGTCGATCTGCCCGCTTTCGTGCATCGACGAAGCCTTGGCCAGCTCACTTTCCAGCGCCTCGAACTCGCTCGAAAAACGAACGTCTTCGCCCGCGAAATTCTCTTTGGAAACAGAGACTTTTGCGAGTTCGAGGTAATGGGCGGAAAGTTTGCTTGAGTAGGACATCCATGGCCTTTATTAAGGATTACAGTCATGCGCGCGAATGGAGTTTCAGCAACGCGGGACAGTATCGAAGAGCAGTTCAGCGACTCATCCAATTGAGATGTGCTCTTTCAAGTGGGCGCATCGTAATCACTATGATGGCCACTAGCAAGCATCTGATTAAACAACAAGACGAACTGTTCATTGCGGTCTGTAGGAGATCGCCCTATATGTCGCAGGGGTTTCCCTGAGGCCGATTGATATACAGCGCATTCACCATGGTCCTGCGAAACCATTGATCCAGAGCCTCCCGTTGCAGACGGGCGAGTTTACCGGACGCTCATGTCCTTGAGCGGCGTGCAGCATGACAAATCCGGAAAAAAATAGAAGTAGGACACTTCTGAATAAAGACCGGCATCTTTTAACCTTTCGCAGACGACAACGAGCATCGAAAAAAGTGCTAGCAAAATGATGGCATTTCACATAATTGAAACTTGTATGTTCAACATATACGCCGCTCCACAGCGAACTCGATAGTTATTGATGTACTTTTCCCCGGCAGTGCCTTCACCTCATGCCAGAAAATACTCTGACAAAACTCAGGGATACTTCTTACATAATTCATATCCTGCAGGCTTGGTTAAAGATCCGAGCCCAAGCAAATCCCCTTGAAACGCAGGTCTGGAGCTTTACTTCATGGAACTGAAACCACTGTTTTTCGCCGCGCTCATGTGGCTGCCCATCACCCACGCGTCAGCGGAAACCCCACCATTGGACGGCCATTACTACCTGACCGGCGCAATGGAAATGGGCGCCGAGTTGCTGTTGCGAAAGGACGGCACCTTTGATGCCGGTGTGGCGTATGGTAGCGCCGATGGCTTTGCCAAAGGCACCTGGAAAGTCGAGAACCAGACAGTAGTGCTGGAAAGCAAAACCAAGCCTGCCTCCAACAGCGATCTGGGCGGACTGTTCCAGGACCTGCAACTGGCGATCGAGCCAAACTGCCTGGCCGTGGATTTCGGCAACGGCAAGGCCTGCTTCCGACGCCAGTAAGCCAACAGACAGCCACAAAAAATGGGCACCCGACCGCAATCGGTGTGCCCATTTCTCATTTGCGGTTCTCCCCGTCATTCAGGGGAGCACGCCGCCATCAAGGATTGACGCTGTCTTTCAACGATTTGCCTGGCTTGAACGCCACGGTGTTGCTGGCCTTGATCTTGACCGGTTCGCCGGTCTGCGGGTTTTTGCCGGTGCGGGCGCCGCGGTGGCGTTGCAGGAAGGTGCCGAAGCCGACCAGCGTCACGCTGTCCTTGCGGTGCAGGGCGCCGGTGATTTCTTCGAGGACGGCGTTGAGGACGCGATTGGCCTGTTCTTTGGTCAGGTCTGCCTTTTCGGCGATTGCAGCGGCGAGTTCTGGTTTACGCATTAGTGAAGCCCCTTTGACGGTTTTTTGTTGTTATGTCCGTGCTGTTCTCGTTGGAACAGCGCCCAAGGCGCCGCAGGCTCTACTCTGCGGCAGACGGGAGTGAGAATGGCACGCCGCCAACGGCGGCGCCAGTCTCCCCAAGACCTTTGTCGGGGCAAAAGAGCGGTGTTTACGACAGAACGACCGGCATTTACGCCAGCAGCGGCGGCAGCTGTTTGTTCAGGGCCAGTTTTTCCATGACCGCCCCGCCGGTCAGGGCGTAACCGAGCAACTGACCGTCGGCACTGTGGCACAGCGCTTTGATGTCGGCGCCCTGCCCTTCGACGCTCCAAATGCCTTCGCTGCCCCGTGGCGGCGGCGAAACCACCAGCGGGCACACCGGGGTTTTCACGGTGATCGGCATCGGCCCGTAGCTGACCGGGGTCGGGTTTCCTGCGAGGGTTTGCGCCAACGCGCGCGCGCAACTCATCAGCGGCATCACGTAGAGCAGATTGAGCCCGTCGACTTCGGCGCAGTCGCCCAAGGCGTAGATGTTGGCGTGGGAGGTCTTCAGGTAACGATCGACCATCACGCCGCGATTGACCTGCACGCCGGCAGCCGCTGCCAGATCGATGCGCGGGCGCAGACCGATCGCCGAGACCACCACATCGCACGGGATGATCTGACCGTCGGACAGGTGCGCTTCCATGCCATCGGCGACTTTCTCCAGCCGGGTCAGCACCGGGCCGAGGTGAAACTTCGCCCCGATACTTTCCAGCCCGGCCTGCACGGCCGCCGCAGCGGCGGGATGCAAGAGCATCGGCATGACCTGTTCGCACGGCGCGACCAGTTGCACTTCGTAGCCGCCGAGAATCAGGTCATTGGCGAATTCGCAGCCGATCAACCCGGCGCCGAGCAACAACACCCGACGCTTGCCCGCCGCTGCGGCACGGAAGCGCGCGTAGTCTTCGAGATCGTTGATCGGGAACACCAGTTCCGCGCCGTCGCCTTCGATCGGCACGCGCACGGTTTCCGCGCCCCAGGCCAGAATCAGGTCGCGATAGGGCACGGCTTCTTCACCGATCCACAAGCGTTTGTGGCCGGCGTCGATACCGCTGATGCGCGTGTGGGTGCGCACTTCGGCGTTCAACTGCTCGGCCATGGCGCCGGGTTCGGCCATGCTCAGGCCGTCGGCGTCCTTGTTCTTGCCGAAACCGGTGGAGAGCATCGGCTTGGAGTAAGAGCGGCCGTCATCGGCGGTGATCAGCAGCAGCGGGGTTTCGCTGTCGAGCTTGCGAAACTCGCGGGCCAGGTTGTAGCCCGCAAGCCCGGTGCCGATGATGACGACTGGTGCGCTCATGCCTTACTCCTCTGATTTGCTTAGTTGATTTCGATCATTTCGAAGTCCATCTTGCCGACGCCGCAGTCGGGGCACAGCCAGTCTGCCGGTACGTCTTCCCAGCGGGTGCCCGGCGCGATGCCGTCATCCGGCCAGCCATCGGCTTCGTTATAGATCAGGCCACAGACGATACATTGCCACTTCTTCATTCAGGTACTTCCTCAGGGTTCAGGCGTAATGCCGGCGCGGACGGTCGATGGGTGCTGCGTTGCCATCCGGCTCAGGGCGTTTTGTACTGAGGGTGCCGCGCAGATGCAAGCCTGTTCGGCGCAACGGCGGCCGGCGCCGCTCAATCCTGTCGCCCGCCATGGTAAGCTCGCCGCCTCACTTGCGGCCAATAATGACTCATTGTGCAACATTCAAATGCCTGCCCCGCCCCGCTCTGGCTGACCCAAAACCGCCTGACGCCCCGCCCCGATCCGTTGACCCTCGACTGGCTGCTCGACGAAGGTTCGCTGACCCGCCGTTTGACCCGTTTGTCCGAGGATGGCTTCAGCGTGTCGCCGCTGTTCGAAGGCTGGGACACCTTGCGCGCTGATGAATGCGCGGCACTGGAGCTGGCCGAGGGCAGCGAAGGCTGGGTGCGTGAGGTGTATTTGCGTGGTCATGGCGAAGCCTGGGTGTTTGCCCGCAGCGTCGCCTCGCGGGCGGCCCTGCAAGGTGATGGTTTGCACATGGATGAACTGGGCAGTCGCTCGCTGGGTGAACTGTTGTTTTGTGATCAGGCGTTCCAGCGCCGCGCAATTGAAGTCTGCCACTACCCTGAACAATGGTTGCCGCCAGCGGTGCAAGCCCCTGAATTGTGGGGCCGGCGTTCGCGTTTCGACCGTGGTGCGCTGAGCGTGCTGGTCGCGGAAATCTTCCTGCCGAGCCTGTGGGACGCCGCCCGCGCCCATCCGGAGAACTGCTGATGTATCAGAGCCTGCTCAAGTCCCTCAACCGTCTGAACCCGCGCGCCTGGGATTTCGTGCAGTTGACGCGCATGGACAAGCCGATCGGTATTTACCTGTTGCTGTGGCCGACACTGTGGGCGCTGTGGATTGCCGGCAAGGGTTCACCGTCGCTGGCCAACATCGTCATTTTCGTCCTCGGCGTGGTGCTGACCCGCGCCGGCGGCTGCGTGATCAACGACTGGGCCGACCGCAAGGTCGACGGCCACGTCAAACGCACCGCACAACGACCGCTGGCCAGCGGCCGGATCAGTTCGAAAGAAGCGCTGGTGTTCTTTGCCGTGCTGATGGGCATCAGTTTTCTGCTGGTGCTGTGCACCAATGCGCCGACGATCTGGCTGTCGCTCGGCGGCTTGGCGCTGGCATTCACGTATCCGTTCATGAAGCGCTACACCTACTACCCGCAAGTGGTGCTGGGCGCGGCGTTCTCCTGGGGCATGCCGATGGCCTTTACCGCCGAGACCGGCGAGTTGCCAGCGGCGGCGTGGCTGCTGTGGATTGCCAACCTGCTGTGGACGGTGGGCTACGACACTTACTACGCGATGACCGATCGTGATGACGATCTGAAGATCGGCGTGAAATCCACGGCGATTCTGTTTGGCGAGGCGGATCGGGTGATCATCCTCAGCTTGCAGGCGCTGTCATTGGGCTGTCTGATCCTGGCCGGGTCGAAGTTCGAGCTGGGGATCTGGTTCCACCTCGGTTTACTGGTGGCTGCGGGATGTTATGCGTGGGAGTTCTGGTACACACGCAGCAAGGACCGCATGCGTTGCTTCCAGGCGTTTTTGCATAACCACTGGGCCGGGTTGGCGATCTTTGTCGGGATCGTGCTGGATTACGCACTGCGCTAATGCATGACACCTGCTCGCGAAGGCGCCATGTCAGTCACCTCTGCGATAACTGATACACCGCTTCGCGAGCAGGCTCGCTCCCACAGGGTTTTGGACCGTGGTTATTTGGCCTTGGCGACTTTCCACGCGCCGTCCATTTTGCCGTCGCCGGTCATGTCGCCGGCCTTCTTGTCCATCACGAAGGTGTACAGCGGCATGCCCTGGTAGGCCCACTGCATCGTGCCGTCGTCGCGTTTGATCACCGTCCAGTCGCCCATGGATTTGTCACCTGCCTGCGCCATTAGCGGCGGCCAGTTTGCCGCGCACTTGTCATTGCACGCGGACTTGCCAGCGGAGTCCTTGGCAAAGGTGTACAGGGTCATGCCCTTGTGGTCGGTGTACATGCCGTCCTTCTCCATCGCCGGATCGGCCGCCATGGCCAGCCCCGGTATTGTCAGGGCGGCGGCCAGCAGCAGGGCTTTGAACGAAGCAGTCATCTGAGTCATGGAAACCTTCTTTTGTGGTTGTCAGGATTCGGACTTAGAGCTTAGTCGAGGATGGGTGCAAATGTTGCGCGCCTGAAATACTGTCACACGACTGCAATAATTCCGTTATCTAATGCGGCGCAAGACAGTTAAATGACAAGAGGATTAAGGCATGGTTGGCAGGAGCATTCTGATCGTCGACGACGAAGCGCCCATTCGCGAAATGATCGCCGTGGCGTTGGAAATGGCCGGCTATGACTGCCTCGAGGCAGAGAACTCGCAGCAGGCGCATGCCATCATCGTCGACCGCAAACCGGACCTGATCCTGCTCGACTGGATGCTGCCCGGTACCTCGGGCATCGAACTGGCCCGGCGCCTCAAGCGTGACGAGCTGACCGGGGACATCCCGATCATCATGCTCACCGCCAAGGGCGAAGAGGACAACAAGATCCAGGGCCTGGAAGTCGGCGCCGACGACTACATCACCAAACCGTTTTCGCCGCGTGAACTGGTCGCCCGCCTCAAGGCAGTGCTGCGCCGCGCCGGACCGACCGATGGCGAAGCGCCGATCGAAGTCGGCGGCCTCCTGCTCGACCCGATCAGCCACCGCGTGACCATCGACGGCAAACCCGCCGAGATGGGCCCGACCGAGTACCGCCTGCTGCAATTCTTCATGACCCATCAGGAACGCGCCTACACCCGTGGCCAGTTGCTCGACCAGGTCTGGGGCGGCAACGTCTATGTCGAAGAGCGCACCGTCGACGTGCACATCCGCCGCCTGCGCAAGGCCCTCGGCGACGCTTACGAAAATCTGGTACAAACCGTGCGCGGCACCGGTTATCGGTTCTCCACAAAAGCGTAAAAGCAGCTGCAAGTTTCCAGCTACAGGCGGCAAGTGAAAGCCGATCCGTTTTAGCTTGGAGCTTGCGGCTTGAAACTTGAAGCTGCGGCTAAGGACGCCTCTGTGAATCAAAACTGGCATGGCACCCTGATTCGCCACATGCTGTTGCTGGTCACCGCCTGCCTGGTGATCGGCCTGATCACCGGCTATTACGGCTGGAGCCTCGCGGCGGGTCTGGGACTTTATCTGGCCTGGACGCTCAAGCAATTGCTGCGTCTGCACGAATGGCTGCGCCAGCATCAACCCGACGAAGCACCGCCCGATGGCTATGGTCTGTGGGGCGAGGTGTTCGACAGCATCTATCACCTGCAACGCCGCGACCAACGGGTGCGCGGGCGTCTGCAAGCGGTGATCGACCGGGTGCAGGAATCCACCGCCGCGCTGAAAGATGCAGTCATCATGCTCGACAGCGACGGCAATCTCGAATGGTGGAACCGCGCCGCCGAAACCCTGCTCGGCCTGAAGACTCCGCAGGACAGCGGCCAACCGGTGACCAACCTGGTGCGCCATCCGCGCTTCAAGGAATACTTCGAGCAGGACAGCTTCGCCGAGCCATTGGAAATCCCTTCGCCGACAAACGATCGCGTGCGCATTCAGCTGTACCTGACCCGCTACGGCAACAATGAACACCTGATGCTGGTCCGCGACGTGACGCGCATTCATCAGCTGGAACAGATGCGCAAGGACTTCATCGCCAACGTCTCCCACGAGCTGCGCACACCGCTGACGGTGATCTGCGGCTATCTGGAAACCCTGCTCGACAATGTCGAAGAAGTGAACCCGCGCTGGAGCCGTGCCCTGCAGCAGATGCAGCAACAGGGCGGGCGCATGCAGACGCTGCTCAACGACTTGCTGCTGCTGGCCAAGCTCGAAGCCACCGATTACCCGTCGGACAACCAGCCAGTGCAGATCGATACACTGCTGCAGTCGATCACCAGCGACGCTCAGCAATTGTCGGGCGCGAAGAATCAGCACATCACGCTGGAAGCCAATGCCGGCGTGCTGCTCAAGGGCAGCGAAGCGGAGTTGCGCAGTGCGTTTTCCAATCTGGTGTTTAACGCGGTCAAGTACACACCGGCCGAGGGCAACATTCGGATTCGCTGGTGGGGCGACGATCAGGGCGCGCACCTGAGCGTGCAGGATTCGGGCATCGGTATCGACAGCAAACACCTGCCGCGCCTGACCGAACGTTTCTATCGTGTGGATTCCAGCCGCAACTCCAACACCGGCGGCACCGGCCTCGGCCTGGCCATCGTCAAACACGTGCTGTTGCGCCACCGCGCACGCATGGAGATCAGCAGCGTGCCCGGCCACGGCAGCACGTTCACCTGCCATTTCGCCCCCGCCCAGGTGGCCAGCACACGGGCCATCAGCGCCGCAGAGTGATGCCGCCCGGCACACGCCACTAGGCAATTGCCCAGTCAGCCGCTACATTGGCTGACTTGCGCCTGCCTTTCAGGCGCTGCTTTCCCTTACTTTCGAATCACACGGAACCTGCAAAACTCCATCATGGACCCTTCCCCTGGCTTGTCCCTCGCTACCCTTTTCGCCGACTTCGGCATGATTCTTTTTGCTCTGATCCTGGTGTTGCTCAACGGCTTTTTCGTTGCGGCGGAATTCGCCATGGTCAAACTGCGCTCGACCCGGGTCGAAGCCATCGCCGAGCAGCACGGCTGGCGCGGCCACATTCTGCGCACCGTGCACAGTCAGCTCGATGCCTATCTCTCGGCGTGCCAGTTGGGTATTACCCTCGCCTCCCTCGGCCTGGGCTGGGTCGGCGAGCCGGCATTCGCGCACATCCTCGAGCCGCTGTTGAGCGCAGTCGGCGTCGATTCGCCGGAAATCATCAAAGGCGTCTCATTTTTCACCGCTTTTTTCATCATTTCCTATCTGCATATCGTGGTCGGTGAACTCGCGCCGAAGTCGTGGGCAATCCGTAAACCGGAACTGTTGTCGCTGTGGACGGCAGTGCCGCTGTACCTGTTCTACTGGGCGATGTACCCGGCGATCTACCTGCTCAACGCCAGCGCCAACGCGATTCTGCGTATCGCCGGGCAAGGTGAACCCGGCCCGCACCATGAACACCATTACAGCCGCGAAGAACTGAAACTGATCCTGCACTCCAGCCGTGGCCAGGATCCCAGCGATCAGGGCATGCGCGTATTGGCCTCGGCAGTGGAAATGGGCGAGCTGGAAGTGGTCGACTGGGCCAACTCCCGCGAAGACCTGATCACCCTGGAGTTCAACGCGCCGCTGAAGGAAATCCTGGCGATGTTCCGTCGCCACAAGTTCAGCCGTTATCCGGTGTACGACAGCGAGCGCCAGGAGTTCGTCGGCCTGCTGCACATCAAGGATCTGCTGCTGGAACTGGCCGCACTGGACCACATTCCCGAGTCGTTCAACCTGGCCGAGCTGACCCGCCCGCTGGAGCGCGTATCGCGGCACATGCCGCTGTCGCAGCTGCTGGAGCAGTTCCGCAAGGGCGGCTCGCACTTCGCCGTGGTCGAGGAGGCTGATGGCAACATCATCGGCTACCTGACCATGGAAGACGTGCTGGAAGTGCTGGTTGGCGATATTCAGGACGAACACCGCAAGGCTGAACGCGGCATCCTCGCCTATCAGCCGGGCAAGTTGCTGGTGCGTGGCGATACGCCGTTGTTCAAGGTCGAGCGCCTGCTCGGCATCGATCTGGACCACATCGAAGCGGAAACCCTCGCCGGGCTGGTCTACGAAACTCTGAAACGGGTGCCGGAAGAGGAAGAAGTGCTGGAAGTCGAAGGCCTGCGGATCATCATCAAGAAGATGAAAGGGCCGAAGATTGTCCTGGCCAAGGTGTTGATGCTGGATTGATGGGAGTTTGGGGGGCTCTTGTGGCGAGGGGATTTATCCCCGTTGGACGGCGCAGCCGTCCCAAAACCATTGAATGCAGTCAGTTAGTACAGTGTTGCAATATTTGGGGCCGCTTCGCGGCCCAACGGGGATAAATCCCCTCGCCACAAAAACCCTCAACATCCTATCGCGCCTACTGCTTGCCCAGCGCAAAGTTGGGCAACGCCCCCAGCGGCTGGTTGAACTGATAGGGAATCGACACCAGCCCTTCGCCGGTATTGCGCTGCACCACGAAATGCAGGTGCGGGCCGCTGCTGTTGCCGGTGTTGCCGGACAGCGCCAGCGGGCTGGCGACCTTGACCCGCTGGCCTTCGCGCACGCTCACCGAACCCTGTTTCAGATGCAGGTATACGCCCATGGTGCCGTCGTCGTGCAGCACCCGCACGAAATTGCCGGAGGCATCGGTGCCGCGTCCGCTCTGGGAGTTCTCGGTCTTGACTACCACTCCCGCTCGCGCGGCGATGATCGGCGTGCCCACCGGCATGGCGATGTCCATGGCGTAGCGGTTTTTCGGCCCGTAGTGGCTGTACTGGCCGTTGGCGCCCTGGCTCAGGCGAAACGGCCCGCCACGCCAGGGCAGCGGATAGCGATAGCTCTGTGCGGTGCCTGCGGGGTCGCCCAGTGAATACTGGAACTGCGGCGAATACACCAGCGGCTGGTCACGACTGATCGCCGTCAGCAGCGCCAGCCGCGTGTTGCTGCGCGGTGGCAGCACACGACGGATCGCTCGCGACGGCGCGCCACGCACATTGCTCGTGCCGATGAAGGCCAGGGCAACCTCGACCGGCGCGTACAGATCGTTGCGCGCAAACACTACGTCGACGCCCTTCTGCTTCTTGATGTCCAGGTACACCTGGCGGTCGAGGCGCTCGACCATGCGGTCCTGAAACACGAACACTTTCGCGCCTTTGCTCGGGCGGTCGCTGTACGAGACCACGCCGTTGGCGTCGGTGGATTTGTAGATGGTCATGGCCATCGCCAGCTGGGAGGCCAGGCAGAGACCGCAGAAAAACAGCAGGCGCGCGAGCATGGGCAAAAGTCTGTCGAAGGAAGGCCTGGGAATCAGCCTAGCAGCTGAGACAGACCAGGCTAGTCGACAGATGTTTCAAAATGGCCAGCGCGGGAGATGGGTGGTGTTTCGGCTGGCCCTTCGCGAGCAGCCTCGCGCCCACATTTGGAATGCGTTCCAAGGTGGGAGCGAGCCTGCTCGCGAAGGCGGCCTATCAGGCGATGAAGATCACGCGCCGGGTACGAAGTGCTTCTGGGCCGTGCCACGAGCGATCAGGCGCGAGATGTAGTCGAGCTTCTGCGCGTCCTGGTCGACGAAGCGGAAGGTCAGTTGCAGCCAGTCGCTGTCGGCTTTCTGCTCGTGGGCGACGATGGCGTGCAGGTAACCGTTGAGGCGCGCGATCTCGGCGTTGTCGCCCTGCTCCAGATCGAGCACGGCGCTGTCGAGAATCTGCGGCAGGGTCTCGGTGCGTTTCACTACCAGCAGCGCCTCTTTGATGCTCAAGGCCTTGATCACGCATTGCTGAGTACCGCTTGGAAGGCGCAACTGGCCCTGACCGCGACCGCCCACCGGCGCCTTGGATGCACCGGGTGCCTGAACTGGTGGGCTGTTGAGCAAACCGCGCGATGGCGCAGCGGCTGCCGCAGCTGCAGCGGCAGGCTTGGCAAACGGATTGGCCGCCGCAGCAGCCGGAGCACCACCGACCACGGCAGGCTTGCCGCCGGTCAGTGCGCTCAGCGAGTCGTTGCCGAACGCCGAATTCATCTTGGTCGGCGCGCTGTTCATCAGGGTGTCGAGCTTGCCGACCTTGTTCAGTGCCTGCTTGACCTTGGTCAGCAGTTGCTCGTTGGTGAACGGCTTGCTGACGTAGCCGGAAACGCCGGCCTGAATCGCCTGAACGACGTTTTCCTTGTCGCCCCGGCTGGTCACCATGACGAACGGCATGGTCTTGAGATTGTCCTGCTCGCGGCACCAGGTCAGCAATTCGAGGCCGGACATTTCCGGCATTTCCCAATCGCACAACACCAGGTCGAAGGCTTCTCTGGCCAGCATGGCCTGGGCCTTTTTACCGTTCACGGCGTCCTCGGTGCGGATCCCCGGGAAGTAATTACGCAGGCACTTTTTCACCAGGTCACGAATGAACGAAGCATCGTCCACGACCAACACACTGATCTTGCTCATCCAACACCCCTATTAAAATCCCGGCAAGCATAACGCTGGCTGATGGCACATTGCCAAAACTCTTCAGTCACGCCGGGACTTTTCGTTCGCGGGTGCTGCTTTTTAATTCGGTTGTACCTATGAAAAGCACAAACAAAAACGCCCGGCCAAAGGGCCGGGCGCTTTTCTCAGGCAATCTTACTTATCGTCAGCTTCGCCCGGAACATTAGCGGTTTCGGCGCTGGTGCCTTCAACTTCTTCTTTCATGCGCTTGAGGCCCATGTGCCGCACGTCGGTGCCGCGCACCAGGTAGATCACCAGTTCGGAGATGTTGCGCGCATGATCGCCGATGCGCTCCAGCGAACGCAGAACCCAAATGATGCTCAGCACCCGCGAGATAGAGCGCGGGTCTTCCATCATGTAGGTGGCCAGCTCACGCAAGGCGGTTTTGTATTCGCGGTCGATGATCTTGTCGTACTGCGCCACCGATAAGGCCAGATCGGCGTCGAAACGCGCGAAGGCGTCCAGCGCATCACGCACCATGTTGCGCACCTGGTCGCCAATGTGACGAACCTCGACGTAACCGCGCGGCGCTTCGCCTTCTTCGCACAACTGGATGGCACGACGGGCGATCTTGGTGGCTTCGTCGCCGATACGCTCAAGGTCGATCACCGACTTGGAAATGCTGATGATCAAACGCAGGTCGGAGGCTGCCGGCTGACGACGGGCGAGAATGCGCAGGCATTCTTCGTCGATGTTGCGTTCCATCTGGTTGATCTGGTCATCGATCTCACGCACCTGCTGAGCCAGGCCGGAGTCGGCCTCGATCAGCGCCGTGACCGCGTCGTTGACCTGCTTCTCGACCAGCCCGCCCATGGCAAGGAGGTGGCTGCGCACTTCCTCCAGTTCGGCGTTGAACTGCGCGGAAATGTGATGGGTAAGGCCTTCTTTGGAAATCATTGTTCGCTCCGCGAAAGTTGCAAGCTTCAAGCTGCAAGCTTCAAGCAGTTATGTGTAAGTCCTGATATCGCACCAATTCTTTCTTGCCGCTTGAAGCTTGCGGCTTGCAGCTGCCCCAATCAGCCATAGCGACCGGTGATGTAGTCTTCGGTCTGCTTCTTCGCCGGATTGGTGAACAGGGTATCGGTGTCGCCGAATTCCACCAGTTTGCCCATGTACATGAACGCGGTGTAGTCGGACACCCGTGCCGCCTGTTGCATGTTGTGGGTAACGATGACGATGGTGAACTTGGACTTCAGCTCGTAGATCAGCTCTTCGACTTTCAGCGTCGAGATCGGGTCGAGAGCCGAGCACGGTTCGTCGAGCAGCAGCACTTCCGGCTCGACCGCGATGGTGCGCGCGATTACCAGACGCTGTTGCTGACCGCCGGAAAGGCCGAGGGCCGAGTCGTGCAGACGGTCTTTGACCTCGTCCCACAGTGCTGCGCCTTTCAACGCCCACTCAACGGCCTCGTCGAGGATGCGCTTCTTGTTGATGCCCTGGATGCGCAGGCCATAGACCACGTTTTCGTAGATGGTCTTCGGGAACGGGTTGGGCTTCTGGAACACCATGCCGACGCGACGACGCAGCTCGGCCACGTCTTCGCCCTTGCGATAGATGTTGTTGCCGTACAGGTTGATCGCGCCCTCGACGCGGCAGCCGTCGACCAGATCGTTCATCCGGTTGAAGGTACGCAGCAGCGTCGACTTGCCGCAGCCGGACGGGCCGATGAACGCGGTCACGCGCTGCTTGGGGATGTTCATGCTGACGTCGAACAGGGCCTGCTTCTCGCCGTAGTACAGGCTCAGGCCCGGTACTTCGATGGCAACGGTTTCCTGCGCCAGGTCCAGGCTCTGCTTGTCGCGGCCCAGGGCAGACATGTTGATGCCGTGGCTGTGTGTTTCGTGCTGCATGGGGTTCTCACTCCGTTCGTAGCTGCAAGCTTCAAGCTGCAAGCTGCAAGTTTTGAGCAAAGCGGCAAGCAGCACTTTCTTGCCGCTTGTAGCTTGCCGCTTGTGGCTTATGAGTTAGCTATCCAGTGCTTTGTATTTTTCGCGCAGGTGGTTGCGGATATACACCGCCGACAGGTTCAGCGTCGCGATCACCAGCACCAGCAGCAGCGCGGTGGCGTACACCAGCGGGCGGGCTGCTTCGACGTTGGGGCTCTGGAAGCCGACGTCATAGATGTGGAAGCCCAGGTGCATGATCTTCTGGTCCAGGTGCAGGTACGGGTAGTTGCCGTCCACCGGCAGCGACGGCGCCAGTTTCACCACACCCACAAGCATCAGCGGCGCCACTTCACCGGCGGCACGGGCCACGGCGAGGATCATCCCGGTCATCATGGCCGGGCTGGCCATCGGGATAACGATTTTCCACAGCGTTTCCGCTTTGGTCGCACCGAGGGCCAGCGAACCTTCACGCACGGTGCGGGGAATCCGCGCCAGACCTTCTTCGGTCGCCACAATCACCACCGGCACTGCCAGCAGCGCGAGGGTCAGCGAAGCCCAGAGCAGGCCCGGCGTACCGAACGTCGGCGCCGGCAGAGCTTCAGGGAAGAACAAGCGGTCCACCGAACCACCGAGTACGTAAACGAAGAAACCCAGACCGAACACGCCGTAAACGATCGCCGGTACGCCGGCGAGGTTGTTCACCGCGATGCGAATAACGCGAGTCAGGGTGTTCTGCTTGGCGTATTCGCGCAGGTACACCGCTGCCAGCACGCCGAACGGGGTGACGATCATCGCCATGATCAGGGTCATCATCACGGTGCCGAAGATCGCCGGGAAGATCCCGCCTTCGGTGTTCGCTTCACGCGGGTCGTCGGAGAGGAATTCCCAGATCTTGCTGAAGTAGAAACCAACCTTGGTCAAGGTGCTCATGCCGTTTGGCTGGTAGGCATGCACGACTTTGCCCAGACCGATTTCGATTTCCTTGCCGTTGGCGTCACGGGCGGTCAAGGCGTCGCGGTTGAACTGTGCATGCAAATCAGACAGACGTGCTTCGATGTCCTTGTAGCGCGCGTCCAGTTCGGCGCGCTCGGATTCCATGTCCGCTTGTGCGGTGGCGTCGAGTTTGCCTTCCAGCTCGAGTTTGCGCCCATGCAATCGGATGCGTTCAAGACCGGCGTTGATCGCGCCGATGTCGGTTTTTTCCAGCGTCTTCAGTTGAGCCGCGAGATCGTTCACCCGATCGATGCGCGCTTGCAGTTCAGGCCATGCGGCCTCGCCCTCGGCGATGACCTTGCCATCCTGTTTGACGTTGACCAGATAGCCGTAGAAGTTGCCCCACTCGCGACGCTCGATCGCCATCAATTCTGGCGGTGTGGTCTGCTTGGTCAGCCACTCGCCGACGATCCAGGTGAAGTCGTTGCCGTTCAGGTCACGGTTGCCGACCTTGATCAGCTCGCGGGTCATGAATTCCGGGCCTTCGTCAGGCACCGGCAGACCGGCGCTCTTCAGACGCGCGCGCGGTACTTCTTCTTTCTGCACCACTTCGCCGATCACCAGGTGATTGGCCTGGCCCGGTACGTCGTAATGGGCGTGGATCAGGTCCGCCGGCCAGAAGTGACCGAGACCGCGCACGGCAATCACCGCCAACAGGCCAATGGTCATGATGACCGCGATGGACACCGCGCCACCGCTGATCCAGACGCCCGGGGCGCCGCTCTTGAACCATCCTTTCAGGGAGTTCTGTTTCACAGACTTCTACCTTTGCTTAAAGCGACGAGTATTTCTTGCGCAGACGCTGACGAATCAGTTCTGCCAGGGTGTTCATGACGAAGGTGAACAACAGCAGCACCAGCGCCGAGAGGAACAGCACGCGGTAGTGGCTGCCGCCGACTTCCGACTCGGGCATTTCCACCGCGACGTTGGCGGCCAGGGTGCGCAGGCCTTCGAACAGGTTCATCTCCATGACCGGGGTGTTGCCGGTGGCCATCAGCACGATCATGGTTTCGCCGACCGCGCGGCCCATGCCGATCATCAGCGCCGAGAAGATGCCCGGGCTGGCGGTCAGGATCACCACGCGGGTCATGGTCTGCCATGGCGTCGCACCGAGGGCCAGCGAACCCAGGGTCAGACCGCGCGGCACGCTGAACACGGCGTCTTCGGCGATCGAGTAGATGTTCGGGATCACCGCAAAACCCATGGCCAGACCGACCACCAGAGCGTTGCGCTGGTCGTAGGTGATGCCCAGGTCATGGGAGATCCACATGCGCATGTCGCCGCCGAAGAACCAGTTCTCCATGAACGGGCTCATGTACAGCGAGAGCCAGCCCACAAACAGGATCACCGGAATCAGCAGCGCACTTTCCCAACCGTCCGGGACTTTCAGGCGGATCGATTCGGGCAGGCGGCTGAAGGTGAAGCCGGCGACCAGAATGCCGATCGGCAGCAACATCAGCAGGCTGAAGATGCCCGGCAGATGCCCTTCTACATATGGAGCCAAGAACAGACCGGCGAAGAAACCGAGGATCACCGTCGGCATCGCTTCCATCAGCTCGATCACCGGTTTGACCTTGCGGCGCATGCCCGGGGCCATGAAGTACGCGGTGTAGATCGCCGCAGCGACGGCCAGTGGCGCGGCCAGCAGCATGGCGTAGAACGCGGCCTTCAGAGTGCCGAAGGTCAGTGGCGAGAGGCTCAGTTTCGGTTCGAAATCAGTGTTGGCCGCAGTCGATTGCCAGACGTATTTAGGCTCGTCGTAGTTCTCGTACCAGACCTTGCTCCACAGCGCGCTCCACGATACTTCCGGGTGCGGGTTGTCGAGCAGCAGCGGTTGCAGCTTGCCGCCGGCTTCGACGATCACTCGGTTGGCGCGTGGCGACAGACCGAACAGGCCTTGGCCTTCAACCACCTGATCGACCAGCAACGTGCGGTGTGCGGTGCTGTGGAACACGCCGAGTTTGCCACTGGCATCGAGGGCGAGGAAGCCTTTGCGGCGCTCTTCGGCAGCGATTTCAACGATCGGCGTGGTGCCCATCTGGAAGGTGCGGATCTGCTTCAGACGCTGCTCGCCATCGGTATCGCGGGCCATGAACCACTGGGCCAGACCGCCCTTGGAATCGCCGATGATCAGCGAAATACCGCCGACCAGCTGCGCGGTGGCAGTGACTTGGGCGTCGGCATTTTCCAGCAGTTTGTAGCGCCCGTTGAGGCTCTTGTCGCGCAGGCTGAACACGTCGGCCTGGGCACGACCGTTGACCACGTACAGCCACTGCTGGCGCGGGTCGACGAAGATGTTTTTCACAGGCTCAGTCATCTGCGGCAGATCGATGCGCGTCTGCTCGTTGGTGACTTCGCCGGTCATCATGTTTTCTTCGCTGGTCAGCGACAGCACGTTGAGTTGTGAGCCAGTGGAGCCGACCAGCATCAGCGTCGAGTCGGTGGCATTGAGGCTGACATGCTCCAGCGCACCGCCGCTTTCGTTCAGCGCGATCGGTGCCTCGCCATAGGGATATTCGATGGCCGGGCTGATGGTTTTCTTGCCATCGGGGTAGCTGACTTTATAGGTGTGACGGAACACCAGCGCCTGACCGTTGGACAGCCCCACGGCCACCAGCGGATGACCCGGCTGGTCTTCGCCAATAGATGTCACGGTAGCGCCCGCTGGCAGCGGCAGATCGACACGCCTCAATTCAGCGCCACTGTCGAGATCGAAGAACAGCGCCTGGCCCTTGTCGGATACACGCATGGCCACCTGATTCTGCTCTTCGAGCGAGATCATCAGCGGCTTGCCCGCGTCCTGCATCCAGGCCGGGGTGATCGAGTCTTTCGCGGTCAGGTCGGCACCTTGAAACAACGGCGCTACAACGTAAGCGAGGAAGAAGAAGATCAGGGTGATGGCCGCGAGCACCGCCAGGCCGCCAACGAGGACGTACCAGCGGGTGAAGCGATCCTTGAGCGCGCGGATGCGGCGCTTGCGTTGCAGCTCAGGCGTATTGAAATCAATGCGCTTGGGAGGGGAAGACGTAGTCATTGGGGAATTGGCCAGATCATTCATGCGCACACCCTAGCGATCCTGTATGACAGAAAGATGACAGTGCAGTGACGCAGCAAATCCGCCAGCCGGAAGTCCGGCAGCGGAGTCGAAAATTTGGTGGTTGCAGGAGCGCGTCTGCTCGCCAAGGCGTCGGGTTCAGTCACATCGATAGAGCATGTGACCCCCCTTCGCGAGCAGGCTCGCTCCCACAGGAGTCCGGCTTCAGGCCGGCCTCAGGGTGTTACTTCTTGGCGACAGCGCCGCCTTCCTGCAGACCGAGGTCAGCCAGTGCCTTGGCGGCAACCTTGGCTGGCAGCGGGATGTAGCCGTCTTTCACTACCACTTCCTGGCCCTGCTTCGACAGCACCAGTTTCACGAACTCGGCTTCCAGCGGAGCCAGAGGCTTGTTCGGGGCTTTGTTGACGTAAACGTAGAGGAAGCGCGACAGCGGATACTTGCCGTTCAGGGCGTTTTCTTCGGTGTCTTCGATGAACTCGCCGCCTTCTTTCTTGGCCAGGGCGACGGTTTTCACGCTGGCGGTCTTGTAGCCGATGCCCGAGTAGCCGACGCCGTTAAGCGAGCTGCTGATCGACTGCACCACCGACGCCGAACCTGGTTGTTCGTTGACGTTAGGCTTGTAGTCGCCTTTGCACAGGGCTTCTTCCTTGAAGTAGCCGTAGGTGCCGGACACCGAGTTACGGCCGAACAGCTGGACTGGCTTGTTGGCCAGGTCACCGGTCACGCCCAGGTCACCCCAGGTCTTGACGTCAGCTTTGGCACCGCACAGACGCGTCGAGGAGAAGATCG
Organism: Pseudomonas sp. S3_G06; assembly: GCF_054667565.1. Classification (NCBI taxonomy): domain Bacteria; kingdom Pseudomonadati; phylum Pseudomonadota; class Gammaproteobacteria; order Pseudomonadales; family Pseudomonadaceae; genus Pseudomonas; species Pseudomonas sp. S3_G06. The sequence goes on along the minus strand of NZ_CP162738.1, from coordinate 5,269,319 downwards.
CATCTACTTGAGCCATGGTCAGGTGCTTGATCGGGTTGTCCTTGTGCACGAACACCGCCAAGGCATCGACGGCAACCGGGATTGCGGTCGGCTTGTAGCCGTACTTCTGTTCGAAAGCCTGTAGCTCGTTGTCCTTCATCTTGCGGCTCATCGGGCCCAGGTTGGCGGTGCCTTCGGTGAGTGCAGGTGGCGCGGTGGAAGAACCGGCAGCCTGAATCTGGATGTTGACGTTCGGGTATTCTTTTTTGTAGTTCTCAGCCCACAGGGTCATGAGGTTGGCCAGGGTATCGGAACCGACGCTGGACAGGTTGCCCGACACACCAGTGGTCTTGGTGTAGCTCGGGATAGCAGGGTCAACAGCGGCGAACGCGTTGGCAGTCGCAACGCCAGCAGCGACGAAAGTCATTGCCGCCATCAAACGCTTCAGTTTCATGCCTTACTCCTAGCAGATAGGGTGTGTTAAGTCGGGGCCAAGTATCAGCAGGCCATGTGAACACTCTATGGCTGAAATATGACAATTGGATGAAAGGCCAGCATCGGGTTTTGCTGGATGATTTGTGGCGTCCCCATTCGCGAGCAGGCTCGCTCCCACAATTGAAATGCATTCCAACTGTGGGAGCGAGCCTGCTCGCGAAGTGGCCGGTATTGGTGGAGTAGATCCTGGGCTTTAGCGCCCCTTCTTCCAGAGCCAGGCGCCTACCACAATCCCCATCCCGCACAGCACCGCAACATAGTAAGCCGGCCCCATCGCGCTTTCCTTCAGCAGCAGGCTCACCACCATCGGCGTCAAGCCACCGAAGATCGCGTACGCGACGTTGTACGAGAACGACAAGCCACTGAAGCGAACCACCGGCGGGAACGCTTTGACCATCACGTACGGCACCGCGCCGATGGTGCCGACCAGCAAACCAGTCAGTGCGTACAGCGGGAACAGCCAGTCCGGGTGGTCGGCGAGGCTGTGGTAGAAGGTCCAGGAGCTGATCAGCAGGCCCAGGCAACCGAACACGAATACGCGACCGGCGCCGAAGCGATCAGCCAGTGCGCCGGCGCCAATGCAGCCGAGGCTGAGGAAGACGATGGCCAGGCTGTTGGCTTGCAGCGCCGTGGTCGGCGAGAAGTGGTAGACCGTTTGCAGCACGGTCGGGGTCATCAGGATCACTACGACGACGCCGGCCGACAGCAGCCAGGTCAGCAGCATCGAAATGGCGATGGCGCCGCGATGATCCCGCAGCACCGCGCGCAACGGCACTTCTTCTGCCAGTGCCTTGCGCAGTTGCAGTTCGGCGAACACCGGAGTTTCGTGCAGCCAGCGACGCAGGTATACCGAGAACAGGCCGAACACGCCGCCGAGCAGGAACGGGATCCGCCAGGCGTAATCCGACACTTCGGCTGGCGTATAAATGCTGTTGATCGCCGTGGCGACCAGCGAGCCGAGGAGGATCCCGGCAGTCAAACCGCTGGTGAGCGTGCCGCAGGCATAACCGATGTGCTTTTGCGGTACGTGTTCGGAAACGAAGACCCACGCTCCCGGCACCTCGCCGCCAATCGCCGCGCCCTGGATCACCCGCATCAGCAGCAACAGGATCGGCGCCCAGATGCCGATCTGCGCGTAGGTCGGCAGCAGGCCCATGATCAGGGTTGGCACGGCCATCATGAAAATGCTCAGGGTGAACATTTTCTTGCGCCCCAGCAGGTCACCGAAGTGCGCCATGACGATGCCGCCCAAAGGGCGCGCCAGATAGCCGGCAGCAAAGATGCCGAACGTCTGCATCAAGCGCAGCCACTCGGGCATGTCGGCCGGGAAGAACAGCTTGCCGACGACGGTGGCGAAGAAGACGAAGATGATGAAATCGTAGAACTCCAGCGCCCCGCCGAGGGCGGACAGCGACAGAGTCTTGTAGTCATTGCGGGTCAACGGTCGTGCGGGTTGCTCGGGCTGCGCGAGGCTCGAAGGCGCTGTGGTCATGGCAAGGGCTTCTCTTATAGTCGAATCTGTCGCCACAACAACGCTGGCGGTGGCTCGGACAGGTTCGGCACCATAGCAAATTGTTCGAAAAAGCACATAGAGGCGCGTAATTGACGGTCGAAATCAGAACCGGGTGGTCGTCGCGGGGTCTATCGACCGATATACTCGCCACCTGCGCAGGATTTGTAAGAGGTTGCTGTGCGAAAACGTTGTTGGCCCGTCCTTTGCTCGGGATTTAGCCTTTTTCGCAGAGTTTCCCTTTAGGCGCCTGATGGAAAACGTGACGAACGCAGTGTGTTCGGTGTTGAATCGTTTTTCTTGAAGACGGCTACCACCCGCAATACCCACGAAGAGTCACGGGTCAGAGGCCCCTCGGCATGATAGAGCTCGAACAAGAAGATCCGATCCCACAGGGCGACCTGGCCCTGCAAATCACCGCACTTCCCCGCGAAACCAACGGCTTTGGCGATATTTTCGGCGGCTGGCTGGTCGCGCAGATGGATCTGGCCGGCACTGCCATGGCCAGCCGGGTGGCCGGCGGCCGCGTTGCCACTGTCGCCATCGACCGCATGGCGTTCCTCGTCCCGGTCGCGGTCGGCGCGCAGTTGTCCTTTTATACCCAGACCCTGGAAATCGGCCGCAGCTCGATCCAGATGATGGTCGAAGTGTGGAGCGATGACCCACTGTCCAGCGAATGGCGCAAGGTCACCGAAGCGGTTTTCGTTTTCGTCGCCATCGACGGCAGCGGTCGCACCCGTTCGGTGCCGCCACGCGCGCGTTAAACCTCGCGGCCGTTTTGCGGTCGATAGTCGTCCCCAGTGTCTGATCGAGAGTTGCCCATGAACACGCCCAACGTTGAAGCCGTGAAACAGGATGAACTGAACTGCTGGCGCATCCGCCACGGCAAGGCCGAAGTGCTGGTGGCCCAGCAAGGCGCGCACATCCTCAGTTATCAGATCGACGGCCAGCCGCCGATCATCTGGCTCAACGACAAGGCCGAGTTCAAGACCGGCAAAAGCATCCGCGCCGGCGTGCCGGTGTGCTGGCCGTGGTTTGGCAAATTCGAACGCAATCCGAGCAGCGTGCAGGCCATGTACACCGGCGCGCAACCGGCTCCCGCGCACGGTCTGGTGCGGGCGATGGATTGGCAGTTGGGCAACATCGAATCAGAGGCTGACGGCATCAAAGTCGAGTTCAAGCTGCCCTATCCGGAAGGTGGCCTACCGGGCTGGCCCCACGAAGTCGATCTGACCCTGACCCTGCATCTGGCGGATCAACTGCATTACAGCCTGACCAGCCATAACCGTGGTACTGACAGCGTCACGCTGAGTCAGGCGCTGCACACCTATTTCGCCGTGAGTGACGTGCGCAATGTGCATGTCGACGGCGTGGCCGGGCTCAACTACATCGAGACCCTGGATGACTGGAACACGGCCAGCCAGAGCGGCGATCTGCATTTCGCCGGCGAGACCGACCGCATCTACCTCGACGTTCCGCCGCAATTGACCATCGTTGATCCAACCTGGGAACGACGCATCGTGCTGACCTCTACCGGCTCGCGCACGGCGGTGATCTGGAACCCGTGGATCGACCGCGCCGCCGCCCTGCCGGACATGGACAACGATGGCTGGCAGCGCATGCTGTGCATCGAAACGGCGAATGTGATGGATGATCTGGTGACTCTGGCGTCGGGGGCGAGCCATACGATGGGTGTCAGCGTAGCTGCTACGCCGCTCTAAGCTCTAGCACCATACAAAAGGGCAAAGAGCCCTGTGGTGAGGGGATTTATCCCCGCTGGGTCGCGCAGCAGGCCCCCGCTTTTTTTAAATCAAAAGCTGGGGCCTGCTGCGCAGTCCAGCGGGGATAAATCCCCTCGCCACAGATAAATCCCTTCACCACAGATAAATCCCCTCACCAAAAAGGCTCGCTCCTAAATTTATGTGCGGCGCGCTTTAGAGGTCAGCCTCCTGCACCACCCGCACCTTTTCCGCCTCCAGCGCATACGCCGCATCAGCGAGGTCATTGCTGACCTTCTCGATCTTCAGCGTGCCGGTCACCCACAGCGGTGTGTAGATATCGTCCAGCTTCAAACCCTTCGGATATCGCACCAGCACCAGTTGATTGGGCGGCGGTGGCGGTACGTGGATGCAGGCGCCCGGATACGGCACGAGGAAGAACAACGTGCTGCGGCCCTTGGCATCGGACTCCAGCGGCACCGGGTAACCACCGATGCGGATGTGCTTGTCGTTCATCGACGCCACGGTTTTCGTCGAATACATCACCGCCGGCAGACCTTTGGCCTGCTTCATCCCGCCTTTCTCGGTGAAGGTGCTGGTGGCTTCGGGGGAGTTGTGGTCGATTTCCGGCATGGCCTCGAGGGCCTTTTGATCCGACTTGGGCATCAGTTCCAGCCAGTCGGTTTCCGGCAGTTCGCCGGCGTGGGCGAGATAGCTGCCCAGTAAGAGGAGAGTCAACAGAAGACGGCGCATGAAGGTGCTCGGCAGGCAAAGGAATGGACGGTGAGTCGCCGTGCATTCTAGCCCTCCCGGCCGCGCTGGCCGAGAGGGCTTGGTCGCTTTCGATCAGTTCTTTTTGATCAGACCGTAGATCACCAGCAACACGACAGCGCCGACCAGTGCGCCGAGGAAACCCGCGCCCTCGCCCGCCTGATAGATGCCCAGAGCCTGGCCGCCGTAGGTGGCTGCCAGCGAACCGCCGATACCGAGCAGGATGGTCATGATCCAGCCCATGCTGTCATCGCCCGGTTTCAGGAACCGAGCCAGCAGGCCGACGATCAAGCCGATAAAGATGGTTCCGATAATTCCCATGGCATTTCCCTCTGATTTGGTAGATATGCCAAAGCCTAGACAGACTTTGGCATCCTGCCATGAGAGAACGGCGGCCCCTGAATGGTTCCGCCGCTGCCACATGAAACTGGTTTACTCGGCGATCAGCGCTTGGACCTTGATGATCTGCGCTTGCAGCGTGGCCATGTCGGCGCAGCGCAGGTTGGCATGGCCGACCTTGCGCCCGGCCTTGAAAGCTTTGCCGTAGTGATGCAGATGGCAGTCTTCGATGGCGATGACTTTTTCCACCGGCGGCACTACGCCGATGAAGTTGAGCATCGCGCTCTCGCCGACCTTGGCGGTCGAACCCAGCGGCAGGCCGGCCACGGCACGCAGGTGGTTTTCGAACTGGCTGCACTCGGCACCTTCGGTGGTCCAGTGCCCGGAGTTGTGCACGCGCGGGGCGATTTCGTTGGCTTTCAGGCCACCGTCGACTTCGAAGAACTCGAAAGCCATCACGCCGACGTAGTCGAGATGTTTGAGCACACGGCTGGAATAATCTTCCGCCAGCTCCTGCAACGGGTGATCGGTGCTGGCCACCGACAGCTTGAGGATGCCGCTGTCGTGGGTGTTGTGCACCAGTGGATAGAACTTCGTTTCACCATCGCGGGCACGCACGGCGATCAGCGACACTTCGCCGGTGAACGGCACGAAGCCTTCCAGCAGGCAGGCAACGCTGCCCAGTTCGGCGAAAGTACCGGCAACATCTTCCGGCTTGCGCAGGACTTTCTGGCCCTTGCCGTCGTAACCCAGGGTGCGGGTTTTCAGCACGGCCGGCAGACCGATCAAAGCGACGGCGGCGTCCAGGTCGGCTTGTGACTGGATGTCGGCGAAGGCCGGGGTCGGAATGCCGAGGTCCTTGAACATGCTCTTTTCGAACCAGCGATCACGAGCGATGCGCAGGGCTTCGGCGCTCGGGTACACCGGCACGAATTGCGAAAGAAACGCCACGGTTTCGGCTGGGACGCTTTCGAATTCGAAGGTCACCAGATCGACTTCATCGGCCAGTTGGCGCAGATGATCCTGATCGCCGTAATCGGCCCGCAGGTGTTCGCCCAGCGCGGCCGCACAGGCGTCCGGCGCAGGGTCGAGAAAAGCGAAGTTCATCCCCAGCGGAGTGCCCGCCAGGGCCAACATGCGACCCAACTGGCCGCCACCGATTACACCGATCTTCATTTCAACAACCTCAGGCAATACGTGGGTCTGGATTGTCCAGGACGCTGTCTGTCTGCTCGGCACGGAAGGTTTTCAGTACCGCGTGAAATTGCGGGTGCTTGGCGCCGAGGATGCTCGCCGAGAGCAGGGCGGCGTTGATCGCGCCAGCCTTGCCGATGGCCAGGGTGGCAACCGGAATGCCCGCCGGCATCTGCACGATCGACAGCAGCGAATCGACGCCCGAGAGCATGGCCGACTGCACCGGCACGCCCAGCACCGGCAGGTGGGTCTTGGCCGCACACATGCCTGGCAGGTGGGCTGCGCCACCGGCACCGGCGATGATCACCTCGATGCCGCGGCTTTCAGCCTCTTCGGCGTACTGGAACAGCAGATCCGGGGTGCGGTGGGCAGAGACCACCTTGACCTCGTACGGGATGCCGAGCTTTTCCAGCATATCGGCGGTGTGGCTAAGGGTGGACCAATCGGACTTGGAGCCCATGATCACGCCAACCAGTGCACTCATCGTCGCGCCTCTTCTCTCTGGAGCGCCCGCAGGCGCGTCATAAAACAACAAGCCACGCAGGTTGCGTGGCTTGATTGTACGAAAAATGGCCGGACGTGCCGGCCGAAGGCCGCGCAGTATACCGCAAAGAAAGCAATAAACAGCCCCCGAAACGACCATCTGTCATCTGCCGCAAAAGCCCGGTTTTATTGACCTGAAGGTCAGCCAAAAAGATCAAAAGATCGCAGCCTTCGGCAGCTCCTACAGGGATATGCATTCCAATGTAGGAGCTGCCGAAGGCTGCGATCTTTTCAGGAGGCTTGCGCAGCGCCGCCCTCAAGCTTGCGCCACAGCAACCGCACGTTGGCCTTGCGTACCAGGGCGCAGCGGTACAGGCGGATCTCCAGCGGCACATGCCATTGCGGGCCGCCGCACACCACCAGTTCACCGCGGGCCAGCTCTGCGCGTACGCTCAGTTGCGGCACCCAGGCGATGCCGAGGCCTTCCAGCGCCATGCTTTTCAGGCTGTCGGCCATGGCGGTTTCGTAGATCGTGGTGAAGCGCAACTGGCGCTGGCGCAACAATCCATTCACCGAACGGCCGAGAAACGCCCCGGCGCTGTACGCCAGCAACGGCACACTCGCCTCGCCTTCCAGATCGAACAGCGGTTTGCCATCCAGATCTGCCGCGCACACCGGCAGCATCTCGGTCTGGCCTAAATGCAGCGACGGGAAGATTTCCGGGTCCATCCGCATCGCCGAATCCGGATCGTAGAACGCCAGCATCAGATCGCAGCCACCTTCTCGCAAAGCGTGCACGGCGTCGCCAACGTTGGTCGCCACCAGCCGTGTGGCGATGTTCAGCCCTTCGTTACGCAACTGGGCGATCCAGCGCGGAAAAAAGCCCAGCGCCAGCGAGTGTGCCGCCGCCACCTGCATCACCTCGCCCTGCCCGCCTTCCAGATGATGCAGATGGCGCAGCACTTCACCAAGTTGTTCGACCACGGTGCGCGCGGTCACCAGGAACAACTGCCCCGCCGCCGTCAGTTCGACCGGCGTGCGCGAGCGATTGACCAGGGTCAGCCCCAGCGCCGCTTCGAGGCTGCGGATCCGCCGACTGAATGCCGGCTGGGTCACGAAGCGCCGTTCGGCCGCCTGCGAGAAGCTGCGGGTGGCGGCCAGGGCACTGAAGTCCTCGAGCCATTTGCTTTCCAGATTCATCACGTCCTCCCGGACACGCACCAAAACAGGTCACACGTCTGCCGCACAGGCGGCGTCACATGGGCATTATGCCGAATGTGCATAGGGCAGTGCTGAACAGCATTGGCCCAAAAATCCCCACAAGCCTAGCATTCGCAGCGTTCCGGCACAGACCGGGTCCTTATCGAGATGATTTCTATCATGTCCTCCGCTGCATCTTTCCGCACAGAAACCGACCTGCTTGGCGCCCTCGAAGTACCGGCCCATGCGTATTACGGCATCCAGACCCTGCGAGCGGTGAACAACTTCCGCCTCTCGGGCGTTCCGATTTCGCATTACCCGAAACTGGTTGTGGGCCTGGCGATGGTCAAACAGGCCGCCGCTGACGCCAACCGCGAGCTGGGTCACCTGAGCGAAGCCAAGCACGCTGCCATCAGCGAAGCCTGTGCGCGATTGATCCGCGGCGATTACCACGAAGAGTTCGTGGTCGACATGATTCAAGGTGGCGCCGGCACCTCTACCAACATGAACGCCAACGAAGTGATCGCCAACATTGCTCTGGAAGCGATGGGCCACGAGAAAGGCGAATACCAGTACCTGCACCCGAACGACGACGTGAACATGGCGCAGTCGACCAACGACGCCTATCCGACGGCGATCCGTCTGGGTCTGCTGCTCGGCCACGACGCGCTGCTGGCCAGCCTCGACAGCCTGATCCAGGCCTTCGCGGCCAAGGGCAAAGAGTTCGACCACGTCCTGAAAATGGGCCGTACCCAGCTGCAAGACGCCGTGCCGATGACCCTCGGCCAGGAATTCCGCGCGTTCGCCACCACCATGGGCGAAGACCTCGCGCGACTGAAGACGCTGGCCCCGGAACTGCTGACCGAAGTCAACCTCGGCGGCACCGCGATCGGCACCGGCATCAACGCCGACCCGCGCTATCAGGCACTGGCTGTTCAACGTCTGGCTTTGATCAGCGGCCAACCGCTGGTACCGGCCGCCGACCTGATCGAAGCGACCTCCGACATGGGCGCCTTCGTGCTGTTCTCCGGCATGCTCAAGCGCACCGCGGTCAAGCTGTCGAAGATCTGCAACGACCTGCGTCTGCTGTCCAGCGGCCCACGCACCGGCATCAATGAAATCAACCTGCCGGCGCGTCAGCCAGGCAGCTCGATCATGCCCGGCAAGGTCAACCCGGTGATCCCGGAAGCCGTGAACCAGGTCGCGTTCCAGGTCATCGGTAACGACTTGGCGCTGACCATGGCAGCCGAAGGCGGCCAGCTGCAACTGAACGTGATGGAGCCGCTGATCGCTTTCAAGATCCTCGATTCGATCCGCCTGCTGCAACGTGCCATGGACATGCTGCGCGAGCACTGCATCGTCGGCATCACCGCCAACGAAGCGCGCTGCCGCGAACTGGTCGAGCATTCGATCGGTCTGGTCACCGCACTGAACCCGTACATCGGCTACAAAAACGCCACCCGCATCGCCCGTATCGCCCTTGAAAGCGGCCGCGGCGTGCTGGAACTGGTGCGCGAAGAAGGTCTGCTCGACGAAGCCATGCTCGCCGACATCCTGCGCCCGGAAAACATGATTGCCCCGCGTCTGGTTCCGCTCAAAGCCTGAGCCGACGCGAACTTGTAGCACCGCTCACCAGGTCGAGGGACTAGACACCTCTCACCTTTTGAGGGCTTGGGGATTTTGTCCCCGGGCCCTTTTTTTTAACTGTTTGATCCTGAGACCCGAACGTAGGGGGACTGAACAATATGGAGGTGAGCCCTTGTGGCGAGGGGATTTATCCCCGTTGGGCTGCGAAGCGGCCCCGATACCAACAATAAAGATGTACCAGAAACACCGCGTGCAATGGTTTACGACTGCTTCGCAGCCGAACGGGGATAAATCCCCTCGCCACAAACGCCAAGTGTTTCAAAGCTTCGTTTCGTCGCTTGCACCACTACCGTGCAGACGGGCGCGCCACTGATCGGTATAGTGCCGCCCCTCTTCGCGTGAGCGGTCGTCGGTAACGAGGCCATAACCCATGCGAAACCCGAACTAATAACAAAACCCGCGATATGGATCCGGGACGAAACCTTCGCCTCACCCGTCGTGCCGCGCGCAGACCGGTGTAACACGATGTTTCTCCGCTCCAGCATTTGCACCCACAAAAAACAGCGAGGATAAATCCATGCTCGAAGTCATCAACGACTTCCTCTCAGGGAAAGTACTGATCGTGCTCATTGTCGGGCTCGGTAGCTACTTCACGATTCGCTCGCGTTTCGTTCAACTGCGTCATTTCTTCCACATGTTCGCGGTTTTCCGCGACAGCCTCAAAGGCAGCGCCGGGCAGCTCAGCTCGTTTCAGGCCTTGATGCTCAGCCTCGCCGGCCGCGTCGGTGCAGGCAACATTGCCGGTGTCGGCATCGCCGTGACCCTCGGTGGTCCTGGTGCGGTGTTCTGGATGTGGGTGACCGCACTGGTCGGTATGTCCAGCAGCTTCTTCGAGTGCACCCTGGCCCAGGTCTACAAGCGCGCCGATGGCGACGGCCTGTACCGTGGTGGCCCGGCGTATTACATCCAGCACGGGCTCAAGCTCAAGGGCATGGCGATAGTCTTCTCCGTTCTGCTGCTGGTCACCTACGGCTTCGCCTTCATCGGCCTGCAGTCCTACACCGTGACCCACTCGCTGCAGAACGCCTTTGACTTCAACCCACAACACACCGGGATCGTCCTCGCGGTGCTGCTGGCCATCACCTTTATCGGCGGGATCAAGCGCATCGCTTCGGTCTCCGACCTGCTGGTACCGATCAAGACCCTGGCCTACATCGGCGTGACCCTGTACGTGATCGGCACCCAGATCGAACACGTACCGGCCATGCTGGAAACCATCTTCAAGAGCGCCTTCGGCCTCGACCCGGCCTTTGCCGGTCTGCTCGGCAGCGCCATTGTCATGGGCGTGAAGCGTGGCGTGTTCGCCAACGAAGCGGGCCTGGGCAGTGCGCCGAACGTCGCCGCTGTGGCTGCGGTGAAACACCCGGGCGCGCAGGGCGTGGTTCAGGCTTTCAGCGTGTTCCTCGACACCTTCGTGATCTGCACCTGCACCGCGCTGCTGATTCTGCTGTCGGGCTTCTACACCCCGGGCTTCGAAGGTGACGGCATCGTCCTGACCCAGAACTCGCTGGCCGCCGTGGTCGGTGACTGGGGTCGCATGTTCGTCAGCGTCGCGCTGTCGCTGTTCGTCTTCACCTGCATCCTCTACAACTACTACCTGGGCGAGAACAGCTTGCAGTTCCTCAGCCGCAACCGCGCCCTGCTGATGCTGTTCCGCGGCCTGGTGCTGGCGCTGGTGGTGTGGGGTTCGATGCAGGACCTGACGACGGTATTCGCCTTCGCCGACATCACCATGACCTGCCTGGCCTTCGTCAACCTGGTGGCCCTGGCCATGCTGTTCAAGGTCGGCCTGCGGGTAATGCGCGACTACGACGAGCAGCGTCGCGCCGGCGTCAAACAGCCAGTGTTCGACTCGAGCAAATTCGCCGACCTGGATCTGGATCGCAACGCCTGGCCGGTCAATCCGCCAGCAGCGGCGGGCCAGACTGAAACTGCGCCGCAAGGCGTACCTGCAGCGCAACGCTGACAGGTGAATGACGGGCGCATCCCCCGCGCCCGTCAGTTATTGTGATGCAATAACCTGCAGGATTGAGCCTGCTCGCTCCTGCAAGGCCCTCATCGTTTCGGAGAATCCTATGAGCTCGTCGACCTACCCCGCCGCTCAACACGTCATGGTGCTCTACACCGGTGGCACCATCGGCATGCAGGCCAGCGCCAATGGTCTGGCCCCGGCGTCCGGTTTCGAAGCGCGGATGCGCGACTACCTGCACAGCCAGCCTGAGCTGGTAGTGCCGCAGTGGCAGTTTCGGGAAATGTCGCCGCTGATCGACAGCGCCAACATGACCCCGGCCTACTGGCAGCAACTGCGCGAAGCGGTGGTCGATGCCGTGGACGTGCAAGGCTGCGACAGCGTGCTGATCCTGCACGGCACCGACACGCTGGCGTACAGCGCGGCGGCCATGAGTTTTCAGTTGCTCGGCCTGCATGCCCGCGTGTGTTTCACCGGCTCGATGCTGCCGGCGGGTGTGACTGACAGCGATGCCTGGGAAAACCTCGGCGGCGCGCTGGTCGCCCTCGGCCAGGGCCTGGCGCCGGGCGTGCACCTGTACTTCCACGGCGAACTGCTGGCGCCGACGCGCTGCGCGAAAGTGCGCAGCTTCGGCCGCCATCCGTTCAAACGCCTGGAGCGTCAGGGCGGTGGTGTGAAGGCGCCGTCGATCCCAGTCGCGCTGAACTACAACCAGCCGAAGCAACTGGCGAAAGTGGCGGTGTTGCCGCTGTTTCCCGGGATCAGTGCCGAGGTTCTCGACGGTCTGCTCGACAGCGGCATTCAAGGTCTGGTGCTGGAATGCTACGGCAGCGGGACCGGGCCGAGCGATAACCCCGAGTTCCTCGCCAGCCTTGCCCGCGTACGGGATAACGGCGTGGTGGTGGTTGCAGTGACGCAATGCCATGAAGGTGGGGTCGAGCTGGATGTCTACGAGGCCGGCAGCCGCTTGCGCGGTGTTGGCGTGTTGTCCGGTGGCGGTATGACCCGGGAAGCAGCGTTTGGCAAGTTGCATGGGTTGCTGGGGGCCGGGCTGGAAACGGCTGAAGTGCGCCGACTGATTGAGCTGGATCTCTGCGGCGAACTGAGCTGATCTGTCACAACGCAAATCCCCCTGTGGGAGCGAGCCTGCTCGCGAAAGCCATGACACATTCGGCATCCGTGTGGCTGACACACCGCTTTCGCGAGCAGGCTCGCTCCCACCAGGGATTTTTGTACGGCATATAAATTGCTGCGTTCCAGCCACCTCCAGGCTGGAAGATCCCATGCTCCACTCCCACCTCACCACCCTCAACGCGGTCTCGCTGATCCTCAACACGTTCAAGGCCGAAGGTCTGTCGAGCGAGGCGCTGCTGGCTGGCAGCGGCATCGTGGCGGCGGATCTGCAGCGTGCCGATACGCGCATCACCACCCATCAAGAGATGCAGGTCTGCACCAACGCAGTCGCGCTCAAGCGTGACATCGGTCTCGAATTGGGCCGGCGCATGCACGTGTCCTGTTACGGCATGCTCGGTTACGCCCTGCTGACCTGTGCCACCTTCGGTGACGCTTTGCGTCTGGCGATCCGTTATCCGGCGCTGTTGGGCACGTTGTTCGAACTGAGCCTGGAAGACGATGGCGAGCAGGTCTGGTTCGTCGCTGCTGATTACCGTGAAAGCCCGGCGATGGCGGTGTTCAACGCCGAATTCTGTCTGGTGTCACTGAAAGTCATCTGCGACGACTTGCTCGGCCATCCGCTGCCGCTGCGCGCCACGCGCTTCGAACATGCAGCGCCGGACTATCGCGACAGCTACGCCGAACCCTTCGACTCGCCGCTGCACTTTTCGGCCAAGGACAACGCCTTCGCCTTCGACCGCCATTGGCTCGATCAGCCGCTGCCGCTGGCCGACGCGATCACCCATCAGGCCATGGCAGAGCGCTGCCGCAAGCAGAATCTGGAGTTCACCGGACGCCAGGCCTGGCTGGGGCGGATTCGGCAGTTGCTCAGCGCGCAATTGAATGCCGCGCCGGGGCTGGAGGGGCTGGCGCAGCAGATGAAGTGCTCACCGCGCACCCTCCGCCGGCATTTGAAAGACATGGGCAGCAGCTATCAGGAGCTGCTCGATGAACTGCGCTTCGAACGGGCCAAGCAGATGTTGTGTGAGGACCAGTTGCCGATCTACCGCATCGCCGAAACTTTGGGTTTCAGCGAGACCGCGAGTTTTCGCCATGCGTTTGTGCGCTGGAGCGGCGTGGCGCCGAGTCAGTTCCGACCGCATTGATGGCTGCTCCAGGCATGAGCCTGCATGAACAAGGGGCGAATTGCGGTCAGAGGTTTTGGCCATATCGATCCCCTTTTGGCCGCTCCCGACGTTCTCCGATTCAAGTTGCGCCGCAACACTGAAGGCCACCGAATCAGCCTTGCGGAGAACAACAAATGCTGACGATCTACTCAGACGATCACCACTTGCACCATGGCCGCTGCGAACTTATCGATGGCCAGCTCAAGCCGTGCTTCGAGATGCCGTCGCGTGCCGACCATGTGCTGCAACGCGTGCACAAGCAAAACCTCGGTGCGGTCGAAGCGCCGAAGGATTTCGGCCTGGAGCCGATCGCGCGCATTCACAGCCGTGACTATCTGGAATTTTTCAAAGGTGCGTGGCAGCGCTGGACCGAGTTCAACACCGACGGCGACTTGCTGCCCTACACCTGGCCGGCGCGCACGCTGCGTGCGATCAAACCGACCAGCCTGCATGGCCAGCTCGGTTATTACAGCTTCGACGGCGGCGCGCCGATTACCGCCGGCACCTGGCAAGCGGCCTACAGCGCGGCGCAAGTGGCCCTGACCGCACAAGCAGAAATCCAGCGTGGCGCACGCGCGGCCTTCGCCCTGTGCCGTCCGCCGGGACATCACGCCGCCAGCGACTTGATGGGCGGTTATTGCTACCTCAACAACGCCGCCATCGCCGCTCAGGCCTTTCTCGATCAGGGCCACAAGAAAGTCGCGATTCTTGACGTCGACTACCACCATGGCAACGGCACTCAGTCGATTTTCTACGAACGCAGCGACGTCCTGTTCACTTCGATCCACGGCCACCCGGAAGCGGAGTTTCCGTTCTTCCTCGGCTACGACGACGAGCGCGGCGAAGGTGCCGGTGAAGGCTTCAATTTCAACTATCCGCTGCCGGCCGGTTCCGGCTGGGATGTCTGGAGCGCGGCGCTGGATCAGGCCTGCGACGAGATCGATCGCTATGGCGCGGACATCATCGTCGTCTCCCTCGGCGTCGACACGTTCAAGGACGACCCGATCTCGCAGTTCAAACTCGACAGCCCGGATTATCTGGCTATGGGCAAACGCATCGCCGCACTCGGCAAGCCGACCCTGTTCGTCATGGAAGGTGGCTACGCGGTAGAAGAAATCGGCATCAACGCAGTGAACGTGCTGGAAGGTTTTGAACAATGAAAAAGCGACTGATCGTCTCGGCGCTGTGCGCGGTCCTGCTGAGCGCTGGTGCCCACGCCGAAGAACGCACGCTGCGCGTCTACAACTGGTTCGACTACATCACGCCCAAGGCGCTGGACGACTTCAAGGCACAGAACACCCAGACCAAACTGATCTACGACATCTTCGACACCAACGAAGCACTCGAGGCCAAGCTGCTCACCGGCAATTCCGGCTACGACGTGGTGGTGCCGTCCAACGTGTTCCTCGCCAAGCAGATCGAGGCCGGGGTGTTCCAGCCGCTGGATCGCAGCAAACTGCCGAACTGGAATCACCTTGATCCGAAACTGATGAAGCTGATCGAGGCCAACGACCCGGGGAACAAGTTCGCCGTGCCATACATGTACGGCACCATCCTGATTGGTTTCAACCCGGCCAGGATCAAGGCGGCGCTGGGCGACAACGCGCCCGTGGACAGTTGGGATCTGATCTTCAAAGAGGAGAACATCAGCAAGCTCAAGCAGTGCGGCGTCGCCCTGCTCGACTCGCCGTCGGAAATTCTGCCGCTGGCTCTGCAACACCTCGGCCTCGACCCCAACAGCAAGAAGCCAGCGGATTACGCCAAGGCCGAAGCGCTGCTGATGAAGATCCGCCCTTACGTGACGTACTTCCATTCCTCCAAGTACATGGCTGACATTGCCAACGGCGACATCTGCGTGGCCGTCGGTTATTCCGGCAGCTTCTCGCAAGCGGCCAACCGCGCCAAGGAAGCGAAAAACGGCGTGGTGGTCGATATGCGCTTGCCCAAAGAAGGCGCACCGATCTGGTTCGACATGCTCGCGATTCCCAAGGGCGCGAAGAACACCGAAGACGCCTACACCTTCATCAACTATCTGCTGCAACCTGCGGTGATTGCCCCGGTCAGCGACTTTGTCGGTTATCCAAACCCGAACAAGGACGCCACCGGCCTGGTCGATCCAGCCATTCGCAACAACCCGAACCTGTACCCGACCGACGCGGCAATGAGCACGCTCTACACCTTGCAGCCGCTGCCTCGGGATGCCGAACGCGCACGCACGCGGGCCTGGACGAAAATCAAGTCCGGGACCTGAAACCGCCTCGTTTGCTCAAGACCCGCCTCGGCGGGTCTTTTTTTTGCCTGGCAGCTTTATCTACCGCACGGGTCACCGTCGCGCCTTTTAACTTGCTCTGCTCCGCCGCCCTTGCGGCGTCCCGACAGAGCAGGAAACCACCATGACCGCCATTCCCAAAGCCAGTGCCGTCGATATCGTGACTCAGCTGGTTACCGGCCCCTCGCTGCAAGAAGTCGCATCAAAAACGCTGCGCGAAGCCCTCAAGACGTTGTATCCGAATCTCGACATTGACCCGCGTCTGGCGATGGTCGTGCAACCCGCCTGGGCCATTGTGGATGGTCGAGTGGTACCCGACGGGTATCAGGCTGGATCGCTGACCAACGCCCTGGTGCGGCTCGGCCTGTCCGGTACCACGGTGACGTACCTCGATGGCGAGCATTATCTGACCCTGCAACCCGGCGTGCCCGCCCCTGCGCATCTGCCGGTGAAGATCGATGCGATCGGCCTGTTGCTCAACGAACTGGCACCGCTGCTGTTCATCGCCTACAAGGAGCAGCACGTCGACTACTGGGACGAGTTCACCTATCCCGGGCAACCGCGCTGGCAGCAATTGTCCGAGGCACTGCGCAACCTGTGGAACGTCGATGCCAGCGTCGGCTGGGATGCCGATGAAATCGCCATGGCCCAGGCGATTTTCAAACAGCCCGACCCGCAACAACGCCTGGCCCCCGACCCGTACTCGGCAAAGGCATATCTGATTGATCTCGATCGGGGGAACGCCGACACGCAAAGCCACTTGACCCTGCTCGACGCCGCAGTGTTGGTCGGCAGCATCGCAGACCGTACATTGATTCTCACCCACGCGATTACTCAGGGCTTTCAGCGTTTCGATTCACTGGATGAACTCGGCGAGGCTCTGCTGCGGATATATGGCGCAAACGCCTCGGGCGAAGATCTCAAGTGGCGGCTGGTCGAACCCCAGGGCAATTTCTTCGACCAGCAGGCCTGCACCCTGATTTCCCTGGAAGCGGATGCCTTGGGCAAAATCAGTTTTTTTCAGGACTCCCCTGATAAACGCGTCTATCCGCATACCGGCACGGCCGGCAAACCCGCACAACCGACACCGCGCCTCGAAGCGCACTTCGAGCGTTTGCAGCCGATGCTTCCGGACTGGCTGAACGACGCCCTGCCCATCGATCAGACACGTTACAGCCGGCACCTGCTGGACCTGACGACGCTGCAGCACGAGAACAACGGCAAATCCTTTCAGAACGAAATCACCAGCCTGCAGGCGTTCACTCGGGCAGCGCTGATCAAACAGATTCTCAAGGAGCAGCCCGACGCCAAAGACCTGGACATCGACAACATCGAAATCACCATCACCAGTCTCGTGGTCTGGGGCACGTTTGTGTTGCCGGGAAATACTCAGACTCAGACATGGACGCTGACCGAGCTTGCCCTGCAAAACCTCGCAGGCCTGCCCTTGGGCAACAAGACTGTGCGGTACAAGGATGGCAGCCCCGTACCCGAGTGGATGAGCGCGACTTTTCTGGAGAAGCTGGTCAGCACGGTCGACATCGGCAAGACCTACCCGGCGCATCTCAAGGCCGTACTCATAGACGACTCAGTGCAAGCGTCACGGTTGGAAAGGCTCTATACCAGTCAGCTACGCGTCGAGCTGCCATTGCTGGCATTGCAGCACAAGATCCAGGGCAGAGCCGGCATTGACGAGTCGGGTTATCGATACGTGGTTGCCGCATTGGCCACGACTGACGCAGAACGCTACGTCGATGGCGAGGAAATCGTCATTCGCCCTTTGGCGTTCGTGGCCCATCGCAGCCGCTCCACCGCAGACACTGTCGACAACATGTATGTCATCGGCCCGCGCGATGCCGACAAAGGGCCGTGCGTGCTGTATCGACCGTTGTTCGACAAGGCTCTGCTGCAATATCCGGGATTTGCCAATCTGCTCTTTGCGATCCAGCATTCGCGACATCTGCGCGATTCGGTACTGGCCTGGTTGCCGGACGATGTGCGCTTCAATTACAGCCAGTTCGTCTTCACCGCCAGGCTGCCCTCGGTGTGGACGATCCCGCAACTGATGATCAACCCGACCACAGCACTGGACATGTCAGGCGCGGTCGCGCTGGGCACTCAGGTGATCGCCAGCGATGTCCTCGCCACCCTGCACGAACGCAACGTCAAGGCGCTTGTCACTCAAGCCGACCGGCAATCGGTCTCCGATGCAGAAGCACGCTGGGCCTCGCTGAAACAGGGCGGCTGGGTGATGCTCAATGCCGCACTGCCGTTTCTGGGCCGCAGCGTAGGCACAGCGGCGTGGATCTGGCAGATCATGGATGATCTGCAGGAAATCACCGACGGCGCCAACGAGCAATCGGCGAAAGTCGCCTGGACGGCCATCGCCGATATCCTCCTGGCGCTGGGCATGGTGCTCGCCCATCGTGCGGCAATCGGTGATGCGCCATCGACGCCCGTGGCCACAACGCTCGAAGAGGACACAGCGACGAGCAAACCTGCCGCCAGAATCGTCAAAGCGCTGCGCCAGCCGGACATCACCGGCCCGCAATTGACCGAAGCCCATGGCACATCGATCGACAGCATCACGGCGCTGAAACGATCTCCGTTGGCCCTCGCCAAGCTGTTGGATACGTTCAAGGTCGGCAAGCCCAAAGCGCTTGGCGCTGCCACCAGGGAGGGTGCGCAGCGAGGCCTCTACGCCCACGCAGACAAATGGTACGCCCGCGTCGGTGAGCGCTGGTTCGAAGTCGCGCGCAACCCGCATGGCGATGTGCACATCGTCGATACGCGTCAGCCCATCCGACCTGCCGGGCCCAGGCTGGCCTATACCGCCGACGGCCAGTGGGTAATCGATCTGCGCCTGCGTCTGCGCGGCGGCGGATTGGAAGAAGGTCGCCAAGCTGCGCAAGACATAAGAAACAAGGAGGTGGCCGTATTGGCCGAGCAGATTACTGCGTTCGATTTGACGATGGAGAGCAAAGGGAGCCGTCTCGATGCAGACCGCAACAGCTTGCACGATGCCCCTGCGCAGGCACGCGAGCAAGCGCTTGCGCAGTACCTTGCCACGCTCGATTCACAGCACAACGAATATGCCGCAAACATTAAGCTGATCAAGAAACTCAACCGCAAGCAGTCGATTCCCAACTACCGCACGGTAATGCCGGAGCGGTTGGACATGCAGTTGTTTCTGGGACAGGAGTGGCTGAGTAATAACGCTTCGGATTACCAGCAGCGGCTACTGGCGGTGCAGGCGATATTGGACGACGCACTGCGCGGCGAATCGCAGGCAGTCAGCTCTGCGTTCGAGCAGTTGAATGATGTCACTCAATCCACTATCGAGAAAATGGAGTCGGCTGAAGCCTGCATGGAGGAACTGACCAAGCTGGGAGCGGATGGCGTGGAGATAAAGCAGAAATACAACATCAGCCTGGCGCCCTATTCGTTGGATGATCTGAAGACTCTGCAAATCAGTCTCGGCCAGTACACTTGCATCAAGCCCGGCGATTCCACCGCTCATGTCGAGGCACAACAAGCGCTGGCCGGTCTGTTCGAAGATGCCGCACTGAACGTTCAGAGTTCACGGGACCTGAGCGCCGATGAAAGCCTCAGTGATCTGCGCATGCGCATCGACGCCCTGAGCCAGGTGAGCGAACAGTTTGCTTCCGTGGACAAGCGATTCGATGACCTGGCGAGTGAATATTCCGAACACATACACACGGAGCGACTCAAGCAGTTGCAGGCGCGCGTGGCCGCATTCAAGGCAAGCGCCGACAATCGACTCGCCGATCTGTTGCGCTACCGGCATTTACTGGTGCCGCAAGCCGGTCCGTCGAGACCTTCCACGTCATCTTCGAATCGGCAGATCATCAAGACGCGCAACAAGGGCATCCTGGTCGGCGAACGGAAAAAAAGCATCGACGGCAAAGACACCGATCTGGTCGAAGTCAGTACAGTACTGACGAGAGTCATCGCGACATTCAAGGAGGAGTCGCCGGGTATCTGGGTCGAGCAGAGCGCACGGCCGGCACCGTCGCCAAAAGCCGGGCCCAACCTCAACAACAGCATCAGCGCAGGGCAGGCTTTGATCGACGGGCTGGCGGCGTTTCATCGGCGCATCGAGGCGCGCCTCAAACGCGGCTCGCGCATTCCGGTGGAAGTCGAAGAGGAATACCACAATCACGCCGCCCTGTTGCGCAAGGCCGGTGCCGCCATCGATGAAGCGTTGACGGCGAGTAACCTCACCGCTGCTCTGCATGAACCGTCCGAAACGCTCAACCACAAGCTCGATGCTGCGGCTACGACGCTGGAGGAAAAGGGCACCAGCACGCGAATCCGTCTGGTCAAGCAACAACTACCAACAGCCGCCGGGGTCGAGTGGCTCAAGGACAAGGGCGAAGTGAACATTTCGAAAACCCTGACCCGACGGCGCCTGAGGCGCCATAAGAATGACTTCCTCGACGAGTATCAGATTCGTGATGCGCATACCGACAAGGTCCTCTGCTATGCGCATTTCCATTACAGCAGCGCCGACGCGCCCGATGGCGCATTTTTGCGTGGACACATGAAGACAGTTGCCCAGCACCGCCTCGGAGGCACCTCTGAAATAACCGATGTGGATAATCAGAGACTGATTGAAATCCATCGCAGCGAAATTTCCAGTCGCAGCGCCGAAACGCTGTTCTTCAATCTCGCCAAGCCTGCCGCAGACGCGACAGCGCCGCTTTGATTGCTGGCTCTGGTACAGCAGCGAAACCCAGCACCAGGCCGGCGCGCTTATCCATGGGCGTAGTCGAATCGGGGAGCCAGTAGCTGCTCAGGCCGTTGATTTCTACATCGACCTCAGCGGCCTGAGCGATCAATTGCTGCTCGCGCTCGATGCTGTCCACGGCGACGGTCAAGTGCAGCCCGGCCGGCACGGCGGGCAGTTGACCGACGCCGGCGACCGTCGGCCAGCCTTCGAGCAGGCAGTTGCGTCGGCTCAGCGCAGCCCGGCGCATGCGGCGGATATGCCGCTGGAAATGCCCGGCGGCCATGAATTCGGCCATCACCGCTTGCGTGCTGACCTCCGAGTGCCGCACATCGACGGCGCGGCGTTGCGCGAACGCCTCGACCAGCGCGGGCGGCAGCACCAGATAGCCCAGGCGCAACGCCGGAAACGCGACCTTGCCGAACGTACCGACGTAGAGCACACGCCCCTGACGATCAAGTGCCGCCAACGGTGCCAGCGGTGCGCCGGTGTAGCGATACTCGCCGTCGTAATCATCCTCGACGATCCAGCCGCCGACACGTTCGGCCCAGGCGAGCAGCTCCAGACGCCGGGCCAGGCTCATCACCACACCGGTCGGGTACTGATGAGACGGCGTGACGTAAGCCACCCGACAATCGCTGAGCTGAGCCATGGTGCTGCAATCGATGCCGTCGCTGTCTACCGCCACCCCATGCAATTGCGCCCCCGCTACAGCGAAGGCATGCCCGGCGGCGCGATAGCCCGGATTCTCGATCGCCACGCCGTCCCCCGGCTCGACCAGCAGCTGTGCACAAAGGCTGATGCCCTGCTGCGCGCCACTGGTGATCACAATTTGCTCAGCCGTGCACTGCATGCCGCGCGAGCTGCGCAAATACGCAGCAATCATGCCGCGCAGCCGCGCGTCACCGGCCGGGTCGCCGTAACACAGTTGCTGCAGATCCGGTTTACGCCAGAAAGCCGCGTTGAGCTTGGCCCAGACCTCGAACGGAAACAGATCGAAGGCCGGCACTCCCACCCGAAAAGCGCGCGGCGGACCGCTCGGTGGTCGCGGCAAATGATGCTTTTCAATGCGGGAAAATCCGTCGCTGTGGATAACTTCGCTGGATGAATTCACAGGTAAATCCAGCCAATTTGTGGATAAGGCTGTGGGTAAGCTTGTTGAAAAGCCTGTGGATGAATTTGTGGATAGTTTTTTCTCAGGCGTGGACGCATGAGCCAATTGCGCCACGTAAGTACCGTCGCCGACGCGCCCTTCGATAAAGCCCTCGGCATACAACTGATCGTAGGCGCGCACCACGCTGTTGCGGGAAATGCCCAGCGCCGAGGCCAGGTCTCGGCTGGCCGGCAATCGCGTGCCACTGGCCAGACGTCCATCCAGCACCCGCAGGCGCAGAGCCTGATAGAGCTGGCGGCTCAGGCCCTGACGGCGATCAAGTTCGATACCGGCCGGATTGAAAGGCATCGACAAGGGTGGCAGATCAGGCATGGCGAATGGACCTATGAAATGGCTCAGCAATGGCTCTTACAACGGACCAATAGCCTGCCTAGGATGCACGCATTCGCCAAGGAAAATCTGTCCATGTACACGCCACGCGCCTTTGCCATCGAAGACTTGTCCCAATTGCACGAACTGATCCTCGCCACGCGCCTGGCCATTCTGGTCAGCCACGGTGACAGCGGCCTGCAAGCCAGCCACGTGCCGGTGCTGCTGCATCGTGAACAGGGCGAATACGGCACGCTCTACGGCCATCTGGCCAAAGCCAATCCGCAGTGGAAAGACCTGCGTGACGGCGCCGAAGCCATGCTGATCTTCGCCGGCCCGGACGCCTACGTAAGCCCCGGCTTCTATCCGAGCAAGGCCGAGCACGGCAAGGTCGTGCCGACCTGGAACTACATCGCCGTGCACGCCTACGGTCATGCCGAGACTTTCAGCGATGGCGGGCGCCTGCTCGACATCGTCAGCACCCTCACTGACCGTCACGAAGCGGGCCGCGCCCAGCCATGGTCGGTCGAAGATGCACCTGCCGATTACATCGACGGCATGCTCAGGGCCATCGTCGGGTTTGCCATTCCCATCGACCGCCTCGAAGGCAAACGCAAGCTCAGCCAGAACCGCAGCGCCGAAGATATCGCCGGGGTGCGCGAAGGCCTCGCCGCCAGCCCCGACGCCAACGATCAAACCCTCGCCCGCCTGATGCGCTAAGGAAATCGCCATGACTGAGATCGACATTCGCCCGGTCAGCGCCAACGACCACGCCGCTTGGCTGCCGCTGTGGCAGGCGTACCTGCGCTTCTACAACACGGAACTGCCGGACGTCGTCACCCAGAGCACCTGGCAGCGTTTTCTCGACCCGAATGAACCGACCCACGCCGCCCTCGCCTGGGCTGAAGGCAAAGCGCTGGGCATGGTGCATTACATCTATCATCGCTCGAACTGGAGCATCGAGAATTCCTGCTATCTGCAGGATCTGCTGGTGGTGCCGGAAGCCCGTGGCACCGGTGTCGGTCGGCTGTTGATCGAGCATGTCTACGCTACCGCCAAGGCTGATGGTTGCTGCAAAGTCCACTGGCTGACCCATGAAACCAACGCCACGGCGATCCAGCTCTACGAGCGCATTGCCGAACGTCCGGGATTCATCCAGTTTCGTAAAGTCCTTTAAGGAGACGCGCACATGACCGCTTCACTCGCTGACTGGAAAGGCGTCCCCGCCCCCTCCGCCACCCTGCTCGAGGGCCGTTTCATTCGTCTGGAAAAACTCGACCCGGCGCGGCATGCCGAGCAACTGTACGCCGCCCTCGAAGGGCCGGGTGCCGATCCGAAGCTCTGGGATTACTTGCCTTACGGTCCGTTTCGCGAGCGCAGCGCGTTCAACGACTGGCTGAACAATCATGCGGCCAACAGCGACCCGTATTTCTTCAGCGTCATCGACCGCGCGACTGGTCAGGTCCAAGGCATCCTCAGCCTGATGTCGATCGTCCCGGCGCAGGGCCGCATCGAAATCGGCCACGTCACTTTCGGTGCTCCAATGCAGCGCTCGCCGAAAAGCACCGAGGCGGTGTACCTGCTGGCCAAGTATTCGTTCGAGCTGGGTTACCGGCGCCTGGAATGGAAGTGCAACAACGGCAACGCCCGCTCCAAATACGCGGCGGAGCGTCTGGGCTTCAGTTTCGAAGGGGTGTTTCGCCAGCACATGGTGGTCAAGGGGCAGAACCGCGACACCGCGTGGTATTCGATTCTGGATGGGGAATGGCCAGCGATTGGTGCCGGGTTCGAGCGCTGGCTGAGCAATGAAAACCAGACGCCTGGTGGCCAGGTGAAAGGCTTGGCCGAGTGCCGTAGCTGATCGTCACAAAGCCCCTGTGGGAGCGAGCCTGCTCGCGAAGGCGCTGTGTCAGTCACTGAAATATTGACTGACTGACCGCTTTCGCGAGCAGGCTCGCTCCCACAATTGGCGGGTTCTTTCTTAACGACGCAGTTCTTGCGCCAGCACCGCAATGTGCTCCGGGCCGATCCCGCAGCAACCCCCCAGATGACTGGCGCCGCGCTGTTGCCAGTCCAGCGCCCAGTGCAGATACCCCGGCGGATCGAGATCATCGCGCAACGGGTCGAGCCCGTCGTTGGCCGTGGCTTCCTTCGGTTGCGGAGGAAAGGCATTGGCATACGCGCCGATGTTGATCGTGACGCCGAGACGCTCAAAGGTTGCGCGCGCCGCGTCGATGGCCGCGCCAATCACTTCGGGCTGACTGCAGTTGAACAGCAGGGTCTCGACGCCAAGTTCAGCCGCCAGCGCAGCCGCTTCGGCTACCGGCTCACCGGAGCGCAGGCGTGGCACTTCATCGGTGTCTTCATCCTTGAGGGTGAACGACAGCCAGAACGGTTTGCCGTCCTTCGGCAACCCGGCGTGAATGGCCCGCGCCTCGATAATCGAACTCTGGGTTTCCGCCAGCCACAGATCAACATGCGAGGCCAGCCCATTGACCAGCGGCGTCAGCAGCTCGCTCACGCGATCCGCTTCGAACAGATCCGGACGATACGAACCAAACAGCGGCGGCAACGAACCGGCAACACGCACTGGTTTGCCCGATGCCTGCACCGCCCGCCGTGCCAACTCCCCCGCCAGTGCCGCGAGCGCTTGGCCCTCAGCCGCAAAGCGCGCCTCGCCAATGTGAAACGGCACCACCGCGTAACTGTTGCTGGTGATCACGTCGGCGCCGCTGTTGATGTACGCGGCATGCACCGCTTCGACCGCCTGCGGCGCTTCACTCAGCGCCAGTGCCGACCACTCCGGTTGGCGAAACGGCGCGCCGGCGCGTTGCAACTCGCGTCCCATGCCGCCGTCGAGAATGACCCTGTTCGCTGCGCCCATATGCTTTTCACTCATATGCTTATGAAAATAACTCACTATCAGAGTCGTTCTTATAACTATTTAATACGCACCACTCAGTTAATAACAACCTCTTTTTTCAACAGGAAGCGACTGTGAAACTCCAACCGCTATTGGCCCTGGGCCTGACCATTCTGGCCTCCACCCAAGCCTTCGGCGGCGCGACGCTGGACCGCGTCGAGCAGAAAAAAGAGCTGGTCGGCGTGCTCATGGAAAGCTATCCGCCCTTCTCGTTTCTCAATGAGCAGAATCAACTCGACGGTTTCGATGTCGACGTTGCCAAAGCGGTGGCGGACAAGCTTGGCGTCAAACTGCGTCTGGAAACGCCGTCCTGGGACGTGATCGCCGCCGGCCGCTGGAGCGGACGCTACGACATCTGCATCTGCTCGATGACCCCGAGCAAGGCCCGCGCGGAGGTGTTCGACTTCCCGGTCGAGTATTACGCGTCGCCAGCGGTAATCGTGGTCAATGCCAAGGACGATCGCATCCACAGTGCCAAGGACCTGAGCGGCAAAAAGGTCGGTCTGACCAGCGCCTCCAGCTACGAAAGCTACCTGAACAAGAATCTGATCATCGAAGGCGCCGAGGATACCCAGTTGGAGTATCCGTTCGAGGATGTGCAGATCGCTCCGTACGACACCGACAACGTCGCCTTCCAGGATCTGGGCCTGGGTGCCGGCGTGCGCCTGGATGCGATCCTCACCAATCTGGTCACCGCGCAGCCGCGCCTGAATCAGGACCACCGTTTCAAACTGGCCGGCGAACCGCTGTACTCGGAGCCCAATTCGGTAGCCATCGAAAAGGGTGACCCGCAGTGGGACGCCAAGGTGCGCGAGGTGTTCGCACAACTAAAACAGGACGGCACTCTGAGCAAGCTGTCGCAGAAATGGATCGGCGCCGATATCAGCCAATGACTTCTTTTCCGACCCCGCCCCAGCCACCGCAACCGGTGGCTGAAACTCGCCTGCAAAAGCTCTTCGGTTTCCGTACGCGCCTGTATCTGACCTGGGCTGCGCTGTTCTGCCTGTTCGCCGGATTCTTTCTCAGCTTCGACCTGAAGTTCGCGATCATCCTCGACAAGCTGCCCAACCTCGTTGGCCTGAAGCTGGCGCCTAACGGCTTCCTGCAAGGCGCAGCGCTGACCCTGTTTCTCTGCGCCTGCTCGATCATCGCCTCGTCGCTGCTCGGTTTCATCACCGCGCTGGCGCGCCTGTCGAACAGCGCCGTGGCGTTTGGCATCGCCAGTTTCTACACCTCGTTCTTTCGCGGCACGCCACTGCTGATCCAGATCCTGCTGATCTACCTCGGACTGCCGCAACTGGGCATCGTCCCCGGCGCCATCGTCGCCGGCATCATTGCCCTGTCGCTGAACTATGGCGCCTACCTGAGCGAAATCTTCCGCGCCGGCATCCTCGGCGTCGATCACGGCCAACGCGAAGCATCCCTGGCGCTGGGTCTGCGCGAAAGCGTGATCTTCTGGCGCATCACCCTGCCCCAGGCCATGCGCACGATTATCCCGCCGACTACCAACCAGTTCATCTCGATGCTCAAGGACTCGTCGCTGATCTCGGTGATGGGTGTCTGGGAAGTCATGTTTCTCGCCCAGTCCTACGGGCGCTCAAGCTATCGCTACATCGAAATGCTCACCACGGCGGCGATCATCTACTGGCTGATGTCGATCGGGCTGGAGCTGATTCAGGCACGGATGGAGCGGCATTACGGCAAGGCGTATGTGCGCCGTAGTTGAGGTGCATTCAAATGGTGTCCCGGCGAATCCGCACTACGCCCATTTTCATGCCGAATGGGCGGAACACCGCGTTCAGCGACTTCAGGGTCTGATTGCCTTCGCCATGTTCGATATGCACCAGCGTGCGCACTGAAATCTTGCACATCTTCGAGAACTGAGTCTGATGCAGACCGGTGACTTCGACCCGTAAACGGCGCACGGCGTCACCGATTTCCAGAGTACCTTCGGCCAGCGCTTGCTGAATGCTTTCGATGAGCGCCGTGCGCTCGAGGACGGTCAGACTCATTGCAGGTCCCACTCTTTCAAACGTTGCTCAAGGTTTTTCAGATGAACGCTCGGGTGATTCATGGTTCTGGCGGGCAAACCGCTGGCGGCAAGAATATCCGGCAGTGCGGCCAGACGGCGGGCATCCGCGCGCAGGCCTTCGAACAGCGCCGAGGCATCCAGCCCCGCCAACGAATCGTGCGGATCTGCGCTATCGGCCAATACGCGGCAGACACCTCGCCAATCGACATCTCCCGCCCGCTCCAATTCTCTTGGCCATTTGGTCGTACGAGTCACGCCTTCGTCATCCATGACCATCGGAGCGAGGTCATAAATCGGCGCGAGTTGGAAAGCGTTCTCTTGCCGGATGATCGCCGTGTTACGACCGTGGTTATCTGAGTTTCCGAGGATTTTATTGATCAGGTCGCGACGCAGATAATCGGCGACGAGGCCGGGAATCTGGCTGGCCTGACCCGCTTTGCGCCAGAGCCCGGCGAGCATGCGGATCACTTCCAGATGATTCATGGCGCTGCCTGGCGTCGTCACTTCTGCCAGCGAATAAATCGATTCGACGGCAAAACGCGACACCGCCCCATCTTTCACTTGTCGATCAAAACGCCGCATCCACAAACTCGGTTTGTTCGCCTCTTCCAAGGCCAAGCCTTCTGCCGCGACCGTTTCGATGCCTAATGTCTGCAGCGCTTTGTAGTAATGGAATTCGCTGCGCAGGATGTCCTGGTCGGTCTGCCCGCCCCTGTTTCTGGCGAATTTCACGAACCAGTGCTGTCGCACTTCTTCATCGTCCAATACTGCATCGGGATACAGAAGCCCGGCGCTGTTTTCTGCCAGTAATAGCTTCGGAGCTTCCCCACCTGCCCCCGTCGCGCCACCGATGGCCGCGCCTAGCTCGTAGGCATATTCAAGAAAGCGGTTGTCGCGGCTAATGACCTCCTCGCGCTTGAATCCGATCGGCTTCCTCTCATCGACTGCTTCCGCCGATTCCTTTATTCGCATGTTGCCAATGGGAGCCGGTGTACTGCGCCCCAGCAGAAACAGATCGGCGCTGATCTCGGCGGGTCTTTCCTGACCCAGGCGGGCGAGCAGAAACCGCTTGGCTGCGCCGGCCGGTGCGATGTCGTGGACAAAGGCTGGTGTCTTCGCGCGCCGACCTTCCCAATCCAGCGGATACAGGGCACTCACGGCTTGGGAAAAAGGCGACCCGATCAACTCGATGTTTTCCACCAGATAGTCCGCTTCATAGCCAAAACTGCAGCGGCTTTCGAAGCCTTTTTCCGGATCATCGAAGTCAAGAATCATCGCGTCGTGCCATTGCCCGGCGGTGAAGATCTGGAGTGTCAGGTTGTACATGTTGATTCCGTATGCATTTAAATGCAGCTGGACGAGAGAAAACCGTCAATAAATGCAATATAGTGCATTCGCGGAGTTTCAGTTGCAGGATATCTGCAACAAAATGCAGTTCTATCTTAGCCATTGGCAAGGTGCATGCAAAATAATGCAGGTAAGCGCCTGACCTCACTCCGATAAGAATGCGCCAACAGTACCAAGCCGTAGGAAAAAGAACCGGCGATGCTGCGTAAAAGCTCTGTTTGCGAAATCCCGTGAGGATTTTCGACAGAACGATCCGACGTCGCCTGCACAGCATCAGGAACCGACCGACATCGTTTTTTTCAACGCAGTAATAGAGTTGAGCCTTTCATACAAGGAGGTTGAACTCGATGCCTGCCCTACACAAATACCGTCCCCATCACCTCGCTCTGGCGATCGCGCTGACGATCGGATCTGCCGAGGCGTCCATCGAACAGCTGCCCGACGTCCAGGTTTCTGCGCAGATCAGCGAAGACAAAACCGCCAAGCCTCGAAAGAAGAAAACACCCACACCGAAAGTGGATCCTGATGACTTGTTTGCGATCAAGGAATTCATCGGCCCGCTGGAGCACACTTCTCCGTCGCCCGGGCAGGCCTCTGAGGCGCCTTCGGTCGATGCCATACGCGCGACGGTTGCGATCGAGGATTTCAGTCCGGCCTTTTATGAAGGGCTGGAGTTTCCAGAGTTCGTGGTGGAGGAAACCGGCGATGAGGAATTCGATCTCGTCGACCCGTTTGAACGCGACATGTTGGCGATCACGACGCAGCGCTCCTTTGTCTCGAGCCCGCTCGAGAATATCGACGGCGTATCCCTGCAACTGGGCGATGGAGATGACCTGCTGGTGATCAATAAGGGCGCCCGTTGGGACGGTCGCCTGGACGGTGGCAAAGGTGCGAACGGGCTGCTGTTCAATGCCGTAGAAGGCGGCGAGATCGGTGAGACGCGCAATTTCTCAGCCATGCGTATCGCACGTGGACAGTGGACCCTGCGTCACGCTTTCGAGGGTGATGCTGACGTCAAAGCCGACGCCGTGCTGCTCAACTACGCATCGATCAATGGTGTCGATGTCGACCCGGGAGCGGTTTTTGGCGGTTATGGACACGTGACGGGGCTATATGTCGCAGGAACCCTGCTTGCCAGCCAGCAACACGGCTCTCCCAATATCAAAGGAAATCTGACGCTCCATCAGGACGCTGTGTTTTCTTACGCCGTATCTGCCGACCGCGGCTCAGATCCCGTGCATGTTCAGGGCACCGCGAGCCTGGGAGGTGCGCGTGTCGAGATTTATGGCGTACCGGGCGACTACGCTCGTACCAATGAGTATCGGCTGTTGTCTGCAAACGTCATTGATGGCGAGTTCGGTGAGGTCACCACCAATCTGGCCTACATGGCACCAACGCTCTCCTATGAGCCAAACGCGGTGAACCTGCACTACGTGCGCAACGATGTAGGGTTCGAACAACTGGCCCGAACGCGCAGTGCTCGTTCGATTGCGCAGAGCTTGGATAATCGAGGGGCTTCCACTCGAGCTTTCGATATCGGCACCAACAGGGCCGTCGCCGCACTGCTGACCAGCGATAAAACCACCGCGCCCATCGCCCTCGATCAACTTGCCGCCGGCAGCAACGCCAGCCTCGCCAAAGCCACGCTGAGCAGTGTCACACCCGTCAGTGCGAGCATGCTTTCGGCGATGCGGCAGCTGGACAATCATTCCGCCTCGACCTACGGCTCGCGCAGTTCACCGCGTCAGGCCGCAGGCAGCGAAGACTCCGGGCGGGTGTGGATTCAGGCGCTGGGCCACGGTGGCAAGGTTGACCGCGACGCTGACGGCATCCTCCGACATGCCACGCAAGGGCTGGTCGTGGGCGCTGACTGGCGACTCGACGAGCACTGGCATGTCGGCCTGCTTGGCGGCAAATCGCAGACCAAACTCGATGCCCGCCAGTACGACGGCGATCTCAATAGCTGGCATCTTGGCGCCTATGCCGTGCGTCAGGACGGCCCGCTGTCGCTGCGTCTCGGCGCGACCTACGCCAGCCATGACGGCAGCAGCACACGGAGGGTGGCGTTCAAGGGTTTCAGCGATCGTCTCAAGGGCAACTACGACGCCAATACTCAACAGGCATTCGCCGAAGCCGGATTCAATCTGGGCCGGGATAGCGTAACCCTCGAGCCCTACGCCAGCCTCGGCTATCAGCGCTATCAACGCGACAGCTACAACGAAAAGGGCGGCGATGCGGCGCTGAAAGTCTTCGGGCAGACTCGCGACAACATCAGCAGCACCTTCGGTCTGCGGCTTGCGCAGGTCAATACGCTGGATAACGGCATGCATTTGACCCCGCGCTTGAGCGCAGGCTGGAAACATACCTACGGTGACATCGACAGTGACACCCGCCAGCAACTGCGCAAGGGCGGCAGGCGCTTCGAAGTAACCGGCGCGGCACTGGATCGGAACGCACTGTCGGTGGATGCGGGGCTCGACCTTGGTCTTTCGGCGGCGCACACACTGGGCGTGGGCTTAACAGGTGAGCTGGGTAATGACAGCCGAACGTATGGCGTAGCGGGTCAATGGCGCATGGCGTTCTGACGGGCTGAACACCACTCCTGTGGGAGCGAGCCTGCTCGCGAAAGCGGTGGAACACTCGAAGATGATGTTGGCTGACTTGACGCATTCGCGAGCAGGCTCGCTCCCACATGTGATCCCTGGCAATGACCTGACAAGGTCGGAAAATCACAGGCAAAAAAAAAGGGGAGCACATGCTCCCCCGAGGTTTAAAGCGTTGGATCGCGACTGTTATCTCAGCCTTCGATCTCGATGAGGATTTCGCCCGGGTTGACCCGGTCGCCCTTGGCCACATGAATCGCGGTGACCTTGCCGGCAATGGCGGCCTGGACTTCGGTTTCCATCTTCATCGCTTCGGTGATCAGTACCGCCTGGCCAGCCTTGACGGTGTCGCCCTCCTTGACTAGCACGTCGACGATGTTGCCCGGCATGGTGGTGCTGACATGGCCTGGTGCCGAGGCCTGTTTGCGTTTGCTGCTGCCGCCGCCAACGAATTCGTTGAGCGGCTCGAACACCACTTCTTCCGGCATGCCGTCGATGGACAGATAGAAGTGGCGCTTGCCTTCAGCCTTGACGCCGACACCAGTGATATCGACGCGATAGGTCTCGCCGTGGACGTCGATGACGAACTCGGTCGGCACGCCTTCGCCGCCCGCCGAAGCAACGGCGCCCGCTTCCGGGATTGGCAACAGCACTTCCGGCGTGAGGGTGCCGGCGGCACGCTCTTCGAGGAACTTGCGGCCGATGTCCGGGAACATGGCGAAGGTCAGTACGTCTTCTTCGGACTTGGCCAGTGCACCGATATCGGCACGCAGCTTGGTCATTTCCGGCTTGAGCAGATCGGCCGGGCGCACGTCGATGACGTCTTCGCTGCCGATCGCCTGACGGCGCAGTTTTTCATTGACCACGCCCGGTGCCTTGCCGTAGCCGCCCTGCAGATACAGCTTCACTTCGTTGGTGATGGTCTTGTAGCGCTCGCCGGCCAGTACGTTGAAAAATGCCTGGGTGCCGACGATCTGCGAGGTTGGAGTCACCAGCGGCGGGAAGCCAAGGTCTTCACGCACGCGCGGGATTTCTGCGAGCACTTCGCTCATGCGGTTCAGAGCGCCCTGCTCTTTCAACTGGTTGGCGAGGTTGGAAATCATCCCGCCCGGCACCTGGTTGACCTGCACACGGGTATCGACGGCGGTGAATTCGCTTTCGAACTGGTGGTACTTCTTGCGCACGGCATAGAAGTACAGGCCGATTTCCTGGAGCAGCTCCAGATTCAGGCCGGTGTCGTACTCGGTGCCCTTGAGCGCAGCGACCATTGATTCGGTGCCCGGGTGGCTGGTGCCCGAGGCGAAGCTGGAGATCGCGGTGTCGATGTGGTCGGCACCGTTTTCGATCGCCTTGAGCTGGCACATGGCGGCCAGGCCAGCGGTGTCGTGGGAGTGGATGAACACCGGCAGCGACTGCTCGGCTTTCAACGCGCGCACCAGTTCACCGGTGGCGTATGGAGTCAGCAGACCGGCCATGTCCTTGATCGCCACCGAGTCGCAACCCATGGACTCCATTTGCTTGGCCTGGGTGACGAAGGCCTCGATGGTGTGCACCGGACTGGTGGTATAGGCGATGGTGCCCTGTGCGTGTTTGCCGGCAGCCTTCACCGCTTCGATGGCCACGCGCAGGTTACGCACATCGTTCATCGCATCGAAAATGCGGAACACGTCGATGCCGTTCACCGCTGCTTTGGCGACGAAGGCTTTGACCACATCATCGCTGTAGTGGCGATAGCCGAGCAGATTCTGCCCGCGCAGGAGCATTTGCAGACGGGTGTTGGGCAGTGCAGCGCGCAGTTGGCGCAGGCGCTCCCACGGGTCTTCCTTGAGAAAGCGCACACAGGCGTCGAACGTCGCGCCGCCCCAGCATTCCAGCGACCAGTAGCCGACCTTATCGAGCTTGTCGCAGATCGGCAGCATGTCTTCGGTGCGCATGCGGGTGGCGAGCAGCGATTGGTGAGCGTCGCGCAGGATGGTGTCGGTAACGAAGATCTTCTTAGTCATTGGTATCTCCTCATAGCGGCAAGCTTCAAGCTACGAGCAGCAAGAAAAAGCCAATCTGCTTTTACTTGCCGCTTGCAGCTGAAAGCTCGCAGCTGCTTCATTCATAGGCCTGCGTGGGCGGCGATGGCGGCGGCGATGGCTAGGGCCAGCTCTTCGGGTTTGCGCTTGATCGAGTAGTTGGTCAGTTCCGGGTGGCTTTCAACGAAGCTGGTGTTGAACTGGCCGCTACGGAATTCCGGGTTGCGCAGGATTTCCTGGTAGTAGGCGGCGGTGGTCTTCACGCCCTGCAGACGCATGTCGTCCAGCGCCCGCAGACCACGGTCCATCGCCTCTTCCCAAGTCAGCGCCCAGACCACTAATTTCAGGCACATCGAGTCGTAGAACGGTGGAATGGTATAACCGGTGTAAATCGCCGTGTCGGTGCGCACGCCCGGGCCGCCGGGGGCGTAGTAACGGGTAATTTTGCCGAAGCTCGGCAGGAAGTTGTTCTTCGGGTCTTCGGCGTTGATACGGAACTGCAACGCAAAGCCACGGTGCTGGATGTCTTCCTGCTTCACTGATAGCGGAAGGCCGGAAGCGATGCGAATCTGCTCGCGGACGATGTCGATGCCGGTGATTTCTTCGGTGATGGTGTGTTCCACCTGCACCCGCGTGTTCATTTCCATGAAGTACACCTCGCCCTCGGCGAGCAGGAACTCCACGGTACCGGCATTCTCATAACCCACTGCCTTGGCCGCACGCACCGACAGGTCGCCGATGTAGGCGCGTTGTTCCGGGGTCAGCTGCGGACTCGGCGCGATCTCGATCAGCTTCTGATTGCGGCGCTGGATCGAGCAGTCACGCTCGAACAGATGCACGACGTTGCCGAAGCTGTCGCCAAGGATCTGCGCTTCGATGTGCTTGGGATTGACGATGCATTTTTCCAGAAACACTTCCGCCGAACCGAACGCCTTGGTGGCTTCGGAGATGACCCGGGGGAAGTTCTGTTCGAGTTCTTCGCGGCTGTTGCAGCGACGGATACCGCGACCGCCACCACCGGAGGTGGCCTTGAGCATTACCGGGTAACCGATGCGGTCGCCCTCAACCAAGGCTTCTTCGATGCCGGAGACGTTGCCCTCGGTGCCGGGCGTCACCGGTACGCCGGCCTTGATCATGCTGCGCCGCGCTTCGGTCTTGTCGCCCATGCGCCGGATGACTTCCGCCGACGGGCCGATGAATTTGATGCCGCGCTCAGCGCAGATTTCCGCCAGCTCGGCGTTTTCCGACAGGAAACCGTAGCCGGGGTGCAGCGCATCGCAGCCGGTTTCCACGGCGAGGTTCACCAGCTTGCGCGGGTTCAGGTAACCGGCCAGTGGCTCGGCACCGACGCTGTGGGCCTCGTCCGCACGCTTTACATGCAAGGCATGGCGATCGGCATCGGAGAAAATCGCAACCGAGCGAATGCCCATTTCGGCGCAGGCTCGTACGATGCGTACGGCAATCTCACCACGGTTGGCGATCAGGATCTTTTTTATCACTTGGAAATTCCCTTGAGCCGGTGGCACCACGACCTGCTGGAGCCAGGTCGACGCGTGACCAAATGTTTCAATTCAGTCGCAGGTCCACACTAGCGCTGCTGAGGGATTAACAAAAATGAATAAAAATTGGGTCAGGCATAAGTAAACACTTATAGTCTGAACATCCGTGTGCCGTGAGAGCCTGAATAAAATGCGTAAGTCATTGATGCGTATGACATTGCGTCAGTTGCAGATCTTCAATGAGGTGTGTGATTTACGCTCCTACAGCCGCGCCGCCGAGGAAATGTCCCTCACACAGCCGGCGGTGAGCCTACAGATTCGTCAGCTTGAAGAGCTGATCGGTCAGCCGCTGTTCGACTATGTCGGCAAAAAACTCTACATGACCGAGGCGGCGGAAGCGCTCCAACGTGCCAGTCGCGACATTTTCGGGCGGCTGGAAAACCTCGATATGCAACTGTCGGACATGCAGGGTTCGCTGCAGGGTCAGCTGAAACTGGCAGTGGAATCGAGCGCGAAATATTTCGTGCCGCATTTGTTTGCTGCGTTCAAGCGCCAGCATCCGGAAGTCAATTTGCAGCTGACTGTGGTCAACCGTGGCCAGGTCATCCGCCGCCTCTCGGACAACCGCGATGATCTGGTGATCATGTCGATGGTGCCGCAGGACATGGGCCTGGAATTTCTGCCGTTTCTCAACAATCCGATTGTCGCCGTGGCGCGCCCGGATCACCCGCTGGCGCACATGGGCCCGCTGCGCTTGCAGGATCTGGAGCCGTATACGCTGCTGATCCGCGAGCCGGGCTCGGGCACGCGTCTGGCCTGCGAAGAATATTTCAAGGAAAAGCGCGTGCATTTCACCCAGACCCAGGAAGTAGCGTCCGCCGAAGCCCAGCGCGAATGCGTGGTGGCGGGTCTGGGCCTGGCGCTGTTGACGCGCCACGCCCTGAACCTGGAGCTGGCGACCGGCGGCCTGGTCGAGTTGCCGGTCGAAGAGTTGCCGCTGCTGCGCAGCTGGTGTCTGGTGCAGGCCAAAGCCAAGCGGCTGTCACCGGTGGCGCACGCCTTCCTGGCGTTCATCCGCAGCGAGCGGGCGCAGATTATTGCGCTGGTTGAGCGTTTCGACGGGAAGCTGCGGGCGTCGCCTGCCAGTGCGTGATCTCGGGAAAATCGCCGATCTCAGCCTGAAGCTGGCGAAGTTCGAAGCGATCTTCGATTGCGCGGCGGAATTCCATGCGGCGCTGATCTTCCTGCTGACGACGGGTTTTCGCGGCGCTGTTGCGTTCTTCGTAGGGCTGAGCCATTTCGAGTCTCCCAGGGCGAGTACGGGAGTTTCACGATAGGCGTCGAGGATGACGGTTTGGCTGCGTCAGGGTTACAGACTGATGAAAATTTCAAATGTGCGGTGTTTGCAGGTGCGCCTTCGCGAGCAGGCTCGCTCCCACATTTGATCCCGTTATGACCCAGAATTTATGTTCTCAGGAGATCCCCTGTGGGAGCGAGCCTGCTCGCGAACAAGGTCGGAACGACCTTGCTCAGTCATCCAGCGCTTTCACGGCCTTGGGCGACAAACGCAAACTGCGCAGACTGCGCTTGACGCTCTTGAGGTGATTGACCAGGCTCGGCCCGCGCGCCATGGCCACGCCCATCGCCAGCACGTCGATCACCACCAGGTGGGCGATTCGCGAGGTCAGCGGCGTGTAGATCTCGGTGTCTTCGTGCACATCGATCGCCAGATTGACGGTCGACAGTTCGGCCAACGGCGTCTGGCTCGGGCACAGGGTGATCAACGACGCCCCGCTTTCGCGAACGAGGTTAGCGGTGATCAGCAAATCCTTGGAGCGCCCCGACTGGGAAATACAGATCGCCACATCGGTAGGCTTCAGCGTCACAGCCGACATCGCCTGCATATGCGGATCGGAATACGCCGCTGCGGTCAGCAGCAAACGGAAGAACTTGTGCTGTGCATCCGCGGCCACCGCACCGGAAGCACCGAAGCCGTAGAACTCGACACGCTGCGCCTGGGACATCAACGTCACCGCACGCTGCAACTCGACCGGGTCGAGCTTCTCGCGCACTTCCATCAGGGTGTGCAGCGTGGTGTCGAAAATCTTCAGGCTGTAGTCGGCGACGGAGTCATCTTCGTGGATCGCGAACTGGCCGAAGCTGGCGCCGGCGGCCAGGCTTTGCGCCAGTTTCAGTTTGAGATCCTGAAAGCCGGAACAACCGATGGCGCGGCAGAAGCGCACGATGGTCGGCTCGCTGATGCCGACGCTGTGAGCCAGGTCGGCCATGGAACTGTGCATCACTGCCGCAGGGTCAAGCAGCACGTGGTCGGCGACCTTGAGCTCCGACTTGCGTAACAGGTGACGTGACTGGGCAATGTGTTGCAGCAGATTCAAGGGGCTGGACTCTTCTTGTGGGCAAGGATGTAGCAAGCTTGTAGTTATACTACATGAATGGGCATTTTGCCTGCTCAATGCGTAACTCGATGTCCCGGCGTCAGGCACGCTGAGGAGCATGTAGCCCTTACTGCGGATTTTTCTGATCACGCAAAAGCCCGGCCAGACAAGCAGCGTCTACCGGCCGGCTGATCAGATAACCCTGCACTTCGTCGCAGTGTTCGGCGCGCAGAAATGCCAGTTGATCCTCACGCTCGACGCCCTCGGCCACGACTTTCAGGGCCAGCCCGTGGGCCATGGCGATGATCGCGCGAGTGATCGCTGCGTCCGCACTGCCCTCGCTCAAGCCGCGAATGAACGCCTGATCGATCTTCACGTAATCCACCGGAATGCGCTTGAGGTAACTCAACGACGAATACCCGGTACCGAAATCATCGATCGCCAGTTTCACTCCCAGATCGCGCAGTTGCTGGAACGTCGCAATGATGTGTTCGACGCTGTCGAGCAAATGACTTTCGGTCAGCTCCAGCTCGAGGTAGTGCGGCGCCAGCCCGGTTTCTTCCAGCACCTGCCGGACCAGACTGACCAGCTTGCCCTGACGCAACTGATGCACCGACAGGTTCACCGACACGCGGATCGGCGCCAGGCCCTGGCGCTGCCATTCGCACGCTTGCCAGCACGCCTGGCGCAAAACGAATTCGCCGATCGGCCCGATCAGACCGGTCTCTTCAGCCAGGCCAATGAAGTCCGCCGGCGGCACTTGGCCCATGCTCGGATGATCCCAGCGCACCAGCGCTTCAGCGGCATTCATGCGGCCGGTTTGCAGGCACAGTTTCGGTTGGTAGAACACCGTCAGTTGCTGTTCTTCAATGGCTCTGCGCAGGTGGTTTTCCAGCTGCAAACGTTCGAGTGTGCTGGCTTGCAGACTGTCGGTGAAGAACTGGAAATTGTTGCCGCCCAGATGTTTGGCATGCTGCATGGCCATGTTCGACTGGCTGACCAGCGCCGAGATCTCACGCGCGTTGTCCGGCAACAGGCTGATGCCCATCGAAGCGCTGACCACCAGTTCATGCCCGTCAACGCTCAGCGGCAAACGCAGCTTGGCCGACAACCGCGTCGCGACCCGTGCGAGGCTCGACAGATTGCCGTAGGCATCGAACAGCACGGCAAATTCGTCACCGGACAGGCGCGCAATGGTGTCGGCTTCCGGCAAGGCATTGACCAGCCGCCGGGCCATCTTCTGCAGGAGCTGATCGGCGACTTCATGGCCGAGGCTGTCATTGAGCAATTTGAAACGATCGAGATTGATGTGCAGCAACGCCAGACTGCGGCGCCCGCCCTGGCGCACCCGCTGATGGGCTTCGTGCAGGCGTTCGCGGAACAGTGAACGGTTGGCCAGGCCGGTGAGCTCGTCGTAATGGGTCAGATAGCGCAGGCGTTCTTCCGAGGCCCGCCGCGCCGAGAGATCGGCGAAGAAGCCGACGATATGGCTGACATTGCCACGGCTATCACGCACGGCATTGAGTTGCAGCCACTGCGGATACAGCTCGCCGTTCTTGCGGGTTTCCACGAGTTCGCCCTGCCAACTGCCGTACTGCTCCAGCGCATGACGGATCGCCACGTAGTGACGACGGGCATCGCGGCTGCACGGCAACTCGACGACGTTGCGCCCGAGCATGTCGTCTATCTCGTAACCGGTAACCCGGCTGAAAGCCTGGTTGATCGCGATCAGCGCGTATTCCGGGTCAAGAATCACGATGCCTTCGCTGGCCGCTTCGAACACCGTCGCCGCCAGCCGCTGCTGCTCTTCGAGGCTTTTGCTGGCGCTGATATCGCGGCGAGTGCCGACCATGCGGATCACCCGGCCGTTGGCGCTGCGTTCTACGGCGCGGCCACGGTCCTCGATCCATACCCAATGGCCGTCGCCGTGGCGCAGGCGATATTCGACCTGATAATCCTC
The DNA here is from genome assembly GCF_054667565.1 of Pseudomonas sp. S3_G06. NCBI lineage: Bacteria > Pseudomonadati > Pseudomonadota > Gammaproteobacteria > Pseudomonadales > Pseudomonadaceae > Pseudomonas > Pseudomonas sp. S3_G06. The sequence goes on along the minus strand of NZ_CP162738.1, from coordinate 5,230,431 downwards.
GGTGCGCCCCTTCAGATGCTCGACCAGGGCGAACTTGAGTGACGGCACATCTTCAGGATGCAGTCGTGGCTTGAGGTCGCGCAGCAGCGCGGTGACGTATTCCGGGGCGAGGCCGAACAGTTCCTGAATCTGCGTGTGATGGACCTCGTCGGTCTGCAGGTTCCAGTCCCACAATCCGAGTTCACTGGCCTTGAGCGCCAGCGCCAGGCGCGCTTCGCTTTTGCTCAGGGCCTGATTGGCGGCATCCAGTTCGCGGCTGCGCTGGGCCACGCGATCTTCCAGATCGACCTGGGCTTCACGCAACTGCGCCTCGGCACAGCGGCGCTGTTCGATCTCTTTGCCCAGCTCCTGATTGAGTTGTTCGCTGCGCGTTTGCGCTTGCTGCAAATGCTCGATCAGGTGCTGATTCTGGAAGCGCCGAAGCAATCCACGGTCGATCAGCCGATTGACCTGCCATGCCACCACACTCAGCGAACCGAGCAGGATCAGCCCCAGCCAGCCCCAGCCCCGTGCCTGATCGTCGCCGCCCCAGAACAGGTAGCCGATCGCTGGCAGCAGGCACGGCAAGGTAAACGAGAGGAACGCCGGCAGGCTCACCGCGTAGGCGACACTGGCAGACAGCGTTGCCGCGCCGATCAGGCCGAACACCCAGGCTTGCTGCATGAAGTTGTCAGCGGGTACCAGAGCGATGCCGGCTCCGGCCAGCGTCAGGCCGGTCATGGTCGAACCGAGCAGGAACATGCGGAACCAGATCGGCTGGGCCTGACGATCAGGAATCGCCGAATCGAACGCGGCTACCTGAATCACTCGCAGCGCGACCAGCGACAGCAGCCACACCAGCCAGACGCTGACCACGAAGTAGCGCTGCGGGCTCCAGAGCAAAGCGGCGCAGACCAGACCATTGATCAACATGAACAGCGTGGGCAACAAAGAGCCCTGATACAGCAGACGCGTGCGCTCCACCGCCATTTCGACGGCATAGTGCTTGCGGATCACCCGGGGGTCCACGGAGGGCCCCGACAGTTCGGCACTGAGGATCATGGGCAACGTTCTTGTTCTTATAGGAGGGCGTGCGCCCGAAACGTGGACGGAGCATACACAAGCCGATCCCGATGCCAAACTGCTGCCGATCACAATTGAGGGGGAATTTCCCGCCGCTTGCGCACCGCTGCAACCCCTCAGGCGAGACGGGCCGAAGCCTGCAGCCAGTGACCGACCGGTCGTCATCGGCAGCACTTTCATCGGCTAATGCAACGCACGGTTTGCCCGGGCCTGCGGCGCACCCTAGAATGCCCCGATGCGCGATGATCTCTCCCTTCTGCTGAACTCCCTCAACGATGCCCAACGCCAGGCCGTAGCAGCCCCCGTTGGTCGTCAGTTGGTCCTGGCCGGCGCCGGTTCCGGTAAAACCCGAGTGCTGGTGCACCGTATCGCCTGGTTGATCCAGGTCGAAAACGCCTCGCCTCACTCCATCCTGTCGGTGACCTTCACCAACAAGGCCGCTGCCGAGATGCGCCATCGCATCGAGCAGTTGCTGGGCATCAACCCGGCCGGCATGTGGGTCGGCACCTTCCACGGCCTCGCGCACCGCTTGCTGCGGGCGCACTGGCAGGAAGCGGGCCTGAGCCAGACCTTCCAGATTCTCGACAGCGATGACCAGCAGCGTCTGGTCAAGCGGGTGATCCGCGAGCTGGGCCTGGACGAGCAACGCTGGCCGGCGCGTCAGGCGCAGTGGTTCATCAACGGCCAGAAAGACGAAGGTCTGCGGCCGCAACACATTCAGGCCAGCGGCGACCTGTTCCTGGCCACCATGCGCGGCATCTACGAAGCCTACGAGGCGGCGTGCCTGCGGGCTGGCGTGATCGACTTCTCCGAACTGCTGCTGCGCGCGCTCGATCTATGGCGCGATCACCCGGGCCTGCTGGCGCACTACCAAAAGCGCTTCCGGCATATTCTGGTCGACGAGTTCCAGGACACCAACGCCGTGCAGTACGCCTGGTTGCGCCTGCTCGGCAAGGGCGGCGACAGCCTGATGGTGGTCGGCGACGACGACCAGTCGATTTACGGCTGGCGCGGGGCGAAGATCGAGAACATCCATCAGTACTCTTCCGACTTCCCGGACTCCGAGACGATTCGACTGGAGCAGAACTACCGCTCCACTGCCGGCATCCTCAAAGCCGCCAACGCGCTGATCGCCAACAACACCGGGCGTCTCGGTAAAGAGCTGTGGACCGACGGTGGCGACGGCGAAGCGATCAATCTGTACGCCGCGTTCAACGAGCATGACGAAGCGCGCTACGTGGTAGAAACCATCGAAAGCGCGCTGAAAACCGGTCTGGCCCGTAGCGATATCGCCATTCTGTACCGCTCCAACGCCCAGTCGCGGGTGCTTGAAGAAGCCCTGCTGCGCGAGCGCATCCCGTACCGCATCTATGGCGGGCAGCGCTTCTTCGAACGCGCGGAAATCAAGAACGCCATGGCGTATCTGCGTTTGCTTGAGGGTCGCGGCAACGACGCGGCGCTGGAGCGGGTGATCAACGTGCCGGCCCGGGGCATCGGCGAGAAAACCGTCGAAGCGATTCGCGAGCATGCGCGACACAGCGACGTGTCGATGTGGGAAGCGATGCGCCTACTGGTGGCCAACAAAGGTCTGACCGGTCGCGCAGCGAGTGCGCTCGGTGCGTTTATCGAGCTGATCGAGAACCTCGCCGCCAAGTGCGCCGAGATGCCGCTGCACCTGATGACGCAAACCGTCATCGAGCAGTCCGGCCTGATCGCTTATCACGAAGCGGAAAAAGGTGAGAAAGGCCAGGCCCGGGTAGAAAACCTTGAGGAACTGGTCAGCGCCGCACGCAACTTCGAGAACACCGAAGAAGACGAAGAACTGACGCCACTGGCGGCGTTCCTCGGCCACGCATCGCTGGAGGCCGGCGACACTCAGGCCGACGAGCACGAAGACAGCGTGCAGCTGATGACCCTGCACAGCGCCAAAGGCCTGGAATTCCCTTACGTGTTCCTCGTGGGCATGGAAGAAGGCCTGTTCCCGCACAAGATGAGCCTGGAAGAACCGGGGCGTCTTGAAGAGGAACGGCGTCTGGCTTACGTCGGTATCACCCGGGCGATGCAGAATCTGGTCATGACCTACGCGGAAACCCGGCGCCTGTACGGCAGCGAAACCTATAACAAGGTGTCGCGTTTCGTCCGCGAAGTGCCCAAAGGCCTGATTCAGGAAGTGCGCCTGTCCAACAGCGTCAGCCGACCGTTCGGCGGCAACCAGTCGATGAGCGGCAGCAGCCTGTTCAGCGGCAGCGAGATTCCGGAAACCGGTTTTGTGCTCGGTCAGGCCGTACGTCACTCGATCTTCGGCGAAGGGGTGATCCTCAACTTCGAAGGTTCCGGCGCCCAGGCCCGGGTGCAGGTGAACTTCAGCGAAGGCAGCAAGTGGCTGATGCTCGGCTATGCCAAGCTGGAAGCGATCTAACCACCGGCACTGAACCCATGTGGGAGCGAGCCTGCTCGCTCCCACAGGTTATGCGGCGCAAGTGCATCAATCCCTCTGAACCTATCGCCTTTTCCTACAGACAAAAGTACATCGGCTGATTGCCTCGCCAAGCTGAACGCGACCTGTCAGGCAAAAGCCCGAAACACTCTCTCGCTAGCCAGTAACACTTCAGCTGTGCAACATGGCGCGCGTGTCTCCACAAAACGGGAATACCCTTTATGAAACGTTTTCTTAGCATCGCCATGGCGTTGTGCATCGGCCTGACGATGAGCCTCGACGCCAACGCCAAGCGCTTTGGTGGTGGCAAAAGCGCCGGCGCTGCGCCGACGCACCAGACCAGCCAGATGGCTCCTTCTTCTCCAGGCGTGGGCGGCGCAGCAGCGACCGCTGGCGCTGCCGGTGCTGCTGGCGCCGCGGCCAAGGCCGGCGGTGCTTCGCGCTGGCTCGGCCCACTGGCGGGCATCGCCGCCGGTGGTCTGCTCGCGTCGATGTTCATGGGCGACGGCTTCCAGGGCATGCAGATCTTCGACATCCTGATCATGGCCCTGATCGCGTTCGTGATCTTCCGCTTCATCGCCGCCCGTCGTCGCAAGCAGCAGGAGCAATTCGCTCCGGCCGGCGCGCCGATGCAGCGTGAAGTGTTCGAGCAGAAGCCTGCCGCCATGGGTTCGATCTTCGGTGGTTCGGCCGCTCCGGCTGCTGCCCGTCCGGTGATCAATGCACCGGCCTGGTTCAACGAACAGCGCTTCCTTGAAGCTGCGCGCAGCCACTTCCAGTCGCTGCAGCAGCACTGGGACGCCAACGAAATGGACAAGATCGCCGAGTTCGTGACCCCGCAAATGCTTGAGTTCCTCAAGCGTGAGCGTGCGGATCTGGGCGACGGCTTCCAGTCGACCTACATCGACAACCTGCAGGTGCAGCTGGACGGCGTCGACGATCGTGCCGACAAGACCATCGCCACCCTGACCTTTACCGGCGTGTCGAAAACCTCGCGTTTCGACCAGGGCGAAGTGTTCAGCGAAAGCTGGAACATGGAACGTCCGCAGGGCGACAACCAGCCTTGGCTGGTCGCCGGTATCCGCCAGAACGGCTGATCCCTGCTGCGCTTCACTTGCGGTAACAGAACCCCGGCCTCGGCCGGGGTTTTTCATTTCACGGTTGCATCTATGGCGAGCTACTGTATAAACCGGCCCATATAAACCGCGCCATTCAAGCAAGAGGATCCCGGACGTGGAAGAAATCATCGAACAACTGCGCGAAGCCAACGAACCCGTACCGGTTCCTTTGGAATTGCCTGACGAAGACCTACTGGTAGAAATCGAAGAACAACTGTTCATCGACATTCCGTTCGTCTTCAAAGAATTTTTGCTGACCGTCAGCGATGTGGTCTACGGCAGCCTCGAGCCGGTGACCGTCACTGATCCGCAATCGCACACCTACCTGCCGGACGTGGCAGCCAATGCATGGGATGTGGGTGTTGATCGCAGCTTGATCCCGATCTGTCAGGACGGCGATGACTACTACTGTGTCGAAGAAGACGGCACCGTGGTGCTGTGGCAGGCCGAAGAAGAACTGATTGCCGAAGAAACCTGGGAATCGGTGTGGCACTGGGCGCGGGACGTCTGGCTGGAAAGCTGATCCGCCACACGCCCCGGCAGGTCAATGCCCCGACGACTCCTTGTGATTGTCGAGGGTTTCCAGCAGCGCCACCTGCATGCGCGTATGCACGCGGATGAACCAGCGCCACAGCAGCGCCGCTACGGCGGCCGCCACGACGGCGATCAGCACCAGCAGCTTGTTGGTCGGCAGGATACTGGCCGACAAGGCTGCCAACAGCAGGAAAATCACCAACAGCGAGAGAATCGGGATCACTTCGGCGATCACCCGGCGCACTCGCTGCGTGTGACGCCCGGCCATCTCCGGCTTGACGCCCATCTCCGCCAGCAGCATCGACAGCGCCTTGAGCTTGCGATAAGCCGCGATCAGAAATGGTAGCGAGACCAACAACGCTCCGCCCCAGATCAATGCCTTCTGCCAGCTCGGATCGCTGATCCAGTCCTGCAGCCACAACGACATGCGCTCGGCGAAGTATGCGCCGGCAAAGAAGATCGCAATCACCAGCGCCAGATTGACCCCGACCTGCAACAGGATCCGCCGGATCATCGACGCCAGCAGCGCACCCTCGCCCTGCGGTTGAATACTGCGCAACCATTCGCCATACATGCCGAGCACCCGCCCGAGCCGCTTGGGCACAGCGGCCGAGAGCTTGATCGACAACGGATCCGCCGCGCGAATCAGGTACGGCGTCAGCAGGGTGGTGATCACCGACACGGCTACAGCGACCGGATAGAGGAAGTTGCTGGTGACCTGCAAGGTCATGCCCAGCGCGGCGATGATGAAGGAAAATTCGCCGATCTGTGACAGACCCATGCCGACCCGCAGTGAGGTCCGTCCGTCATTGCCGGCGATGAACGCACCGAGGCCGCAGGACAACATCTTCCCGAGCACTACGGCCACGGTAATTACCGCAATCGGCCAGGCGTATTCGATGAGAATCAGCGGGTCGAGCATCAGCCCGATGGCGACAAAAAAGATCGCACTGAACAGGTCGCGAACCGGCTCGACCAGCCGTTCGATTTTCAGCAATTGCCGCGACTCGGCCATGATCGCGCCGATCAGGAAAGCGCCGAGCACCATGCTGTATTCAAGCTTGACCACCAGCAGGCAGAAGCCGAAACACAGGCCGAGTACGGTGATCAGCAGCATCTCGTTGCTTTCGAATTTCGCCACATAAGCGAGCAGACGCGGCACCAACAGAATGCCGATGACCAGCGCGACGATCATGAACAGCGACAGCTTGCCGACCGTGGAAAACACTTCCCCCGAGCTCACCGTGCCGCTGACGGCGATGCTCGACAGCAGCGCGATGATGCCGATGCCAAGGATGTCCTCGACAATCAGCACGCCGAAGATCAACTGCGCAAAGCGCTCGTTCTTCATCTTCAGGTCATTCAGCGCTTTGACGATGATGGTGGTGGAGGAGATCGCCAGAATCGCGCCGAGGAACAACGAATCCATGGTGTTCCAGTCGAACCAGCGACCGATTTCGTAGCCGATCCAGATCATCAGGATGATTTCGAGAAACGCGGCAATGAACGCCGTTGCCCCAACCTTGAACAACTTGCGCAGGCTGAACTCCAGGCCAAGGCAGAACATCAGGAAGATCACCCCGAGTTCGGCCAGGGTCTTGATGGTTTCTTCGTCGTGAATCAGGCCGAACGGCGGCGTATGCGGGCCGATGATGAAGCCGGCGACGATGTAGCCGAGCACCACCGGCTGCTTGAAACGATGAAACAGCACGGTTACCACGCCTGCGACCAGCATGATCACTGCCAGATCCTGAATGAAACTGATGGCATGCATGGCGTGGGCTCCTTGATGACGAGGCGCGCTGACAGACGTCAGCCGTTCTGCGCGAGCAGGGTAAAAATCCGCTTTTAATGTAGGAATTGCCCTTGGGCAGGGCTTTTGCAGGTTAACACCGCGACTTCGCTCTGGAAGCCGGTGCAATATATGGAAACAGATCGCTACCGGCGTTACGGCGGCCCGCCGCGCGGCGTCCCGATAACGGTGCTTTTTGAAAAGCCACCAGGTGCCCGCAGAGGCGCTTCCTGCAATCAGCCTTGATCCGTGAGAACGTTATGGAACCCGGAAACGCCCAGCTGTCGATGACGGTACTGATGACCCCCGACATGGCCAACTTCTCTGGCAATGTCCATGGCGGCACCCTGCTCAAATACCTCGACGAAGTGGCTTACGCCTGCGCCAGCCGTTATGCCGGGCGCTACGTGGTGACCCTGTCGGTGGATCAGGTGATTTTCCGCGAGCCGATTCATGTCGGCGAACTGGTGACGTTTCTGGCCTCGGTCAACTACACCGGCAACACGTCGATGGAAGTCGGCATCAAAGTGGTCACCGAAAACATCCGCGAACGCTCGGTGCGCCACACCAACAGCTGCTTCTTCACCATGGTCGCGGTGGATGACCAGCGCAAACCGGCCGCCGTGCCGCCGCTGCAACCGCAGAACAGCGAAGACAAGCGCCGCTTCATGCAGGCGCAACAGCGCCGGCAGATTCGTCAGGAACTGGAGAAGCGTTATCAGGAGATCAAGGGCGACGCCTGAGACCAAAAAGCAAAAGATCGCAGCCTTCGGCAGCTCCTACATTTTGGAATGCAAACCCATGTAGGAGCTGCCGAAGGCTGCGATCTTTTTCGAACAACGACGAGATTACAGACTGATCGCGGTAGCCTCGAACTTCACCCGCGGATGCGCAATGCGATCCTGCGCCCGCACCAGTTGCAGCTCGTAACTGGCGCATGCCTGGGTTTCCAGCAACACCTCATGCACTGCCGCTGCGGTGAATTCGAACGCTGCCAGCAGGCTGTCGCCCAGCAACACCCGCGCCAGGAACAGACCAGAGGTCAGATCGCCGACGCCCACTGGCTGACGTGGAAACGCCAGCAACGGACGGCGCAGATGCCAGCTGCCCTCGGCGGTCACCAACAGCATTTCGAAGCCATCCGCCGGTTTGCCCGGATAATCCAGATGCTTGACCAGTACCGCTTTCGGTCCGCGCGCCAGCAGCGCCCGTGCCATCGCCAGGCAATCGAACAGCGACTGCGGCTTGCGCCCGGAAAAACTGTCCAGCTCCAACTGGTTCGGGCACATGATGTCCGCCACGGCCGCGGCCTCATCAAGAAGGAAATCGCTGACCTCGGTGGGCACGCTGCAACCCTTTTCCGGATGACCCATGACCGGATCACACAGATACAGCATCTTCGGATTGACCGCTTTGATCCGCGCCACACCGCTGAGAATCGCCCGTCCCTGCGCGGCGCTGCCGAGGTAGCCGGACAGCACCGCGTCGCAATTGCCCAGCTCGCCAATTGCGGCGATGCCTTCGATCAGCTCGGGAATCTGCTGCGGCGCCAGCACTTCACCGGCCCACTGACCATACTGGGTGTGGTTGGAGAACTGCACGGTGTTGAGCGGCCAGACATTGACCCCGACGCGCTGCATCGGAAAAACCGCAGCGCTGTTGCCGGCGTGGCCAAACACCACGTGGGACTGGATGGCGAGCAGATGAGGCGTACGTTTCATTCGGGTCATTCCGTAAAACGATTGAAATTCAAGCCGCGCAGTATGCGACGAAACACAGCCTGTACGACAGACCGGCGAGACAGTTAAGCTGACGCCATCATTTGGAGTTCGATGTAGATGCTGACCCTGGAAAACATCTTCGTGCTGATGCTGTTCGCCGCCGCTGGTGCCTGGCTATGGCACAACCACGGCTTGCGCGAGCGCGCGCTGGAGCGGGTCAAGCAACATTGCACCAACGTTGGCGTGGAATTGCTGGACGGTAACGTCGCGCTGAAAAAGATCGGTCTGATCAGGGATGCCAACGGTCGCCGACGACTGGCGCGGGTCTACAACTTCGAGTTCACCGTGACTGGCGAAAGCCGCCACAACGGCACCGTCACCCAGTTCGGCGCGCACAGTGCGCAGATTGAGCTGGCACCCTACCCGGCGCCGTTCGACGACACGCCGCCGGTGGTCGAAGTGCACAAGCCTCGGGCGGAAGTCATCGAGCTGAGCCAGTGGCGCCAGGAACATACCAAGTGGAAGCCTTGAAACGCCACAACACCGGCGCGTACATCCAAGTCCTGTAGGAGCTGCCGAAGGCTGCGATCTTTTGCTTCCTAAAGCTTGCGGCAAGCAGCGAGGCCCGCCTGAAGCACTTCAACTTCCTCAAGACCACTGAAAATCAGCTCGATCCGCGAATCTCTTCGCCATTCACTTACCTGCCATTCCAGCCCGGCATGCTCCAGCGCATTCCCCGAAACCCAGCCATCCGTGCTGTGGATAACCAGTTTCGCCCGCTTCCAGTCGAGTGAGCTCAGCCAATCGGCGATGCGAGCTTGATCAAAGACCTGCCGCGGATGCCAGCGCCAACCGATGCTCCACCCACCCTCCTGTGCCTGACTCAGGCAAATCGGTTCGGCCGGATCGCTCCAGACCGCTGGCAGCTGTGCCAATCCAGTCGGCAGCGGCAGATGCCCTGCGCCTTCGTTCGCTTTTGCTTTTGCTTTCAGCCCCGGAAGCTTGCTCAGAGGCAGTTGCGCTTGCTGCGTCCAGATCAGCCTGACGGGCGGCAACTGGCTGGCGATTTTCTCTCGAACCGTTTCATCGAGATCTTCCGCTTTGTTCAACAGCAGCAAACCCGCGCTGGCCAACGCTTGCTGCTGGGCGTCCGGCAGGGTTCTACCCGCGTGCAATGCCTGAGCGTCCAGAACCAGCACACAGGGCTGAACCGCCAGCACGCCCAGCCACGGCGCCTCGTTCAATTGCTTGAGCAACTGCGCCGGATGGCCCAGCCCGGATGGCTCGATAAACAGTCGATCCGGTCTGGCCTTGCGCAGCAGGCGGCCGAGGCCGATCTGGAATGGAGCACCATTGACGCAACACAGGCAGCCCCCGGCCACCTCACCCAGTGCGATACCATCGGCGTCATTCGTCAGCAGTGCAGCGTCGAGACCGATCTGGCCGAACTCGTTGATCAGCACCGCCCAGCGTTCATCCGCAGGCCGTTGCGCCAGCAACTGGCGAATCAGGCTGGTCTTGCCGGCGCCCAACGGGCCGGCGATGACGTGGGTCGGAATGTTCTGCAACATGGCGGGTACTTTCTGCGGACAGTTATTGAGGAGATCGAAGATGCGCTGGTCGGGATGGTCGTTGCTGTTGGCGCTGCTGTCGAGTGAAGCGTGGGCTCAGGCCTGCGTGGTGCACACACAGGGCGAACGGCTCGACGTCAAAGTCTGTCAGCAGAACAGGACGATTCCGCAGAAATTGTTCAATGACGGCTTCTGCCAACCGACGCTGGCCGGGCAGATAGTCGAGGTGCAATACGTCGATCAGTGCCCCAGCGGCGCTTTCGGCGTGTGCAGCAACGCGCAAGTCGCCAATATGCCCTATCGCCAGGATATCCACTATTACGGCGTGGCCACTGATGCGGCGTATCTCAAGCCGTATTGCGAAGGCCAGAGCCAGGGCGCCTGGCGCAAGCCCTGAATTTCAGCCGAGCCAGTCGAGGGTCAGCAGCAGACGGCGCTCACCGGGCGCCGGTTGCGGCGAACGATGGATCAGGCCGAAGCCTTCATTGCCGTGCCATTTTTCGCCTTTGAGCAACGCGACGTCGCCGCTGTTGAGCTGGCGAATCGACGCTGCACCTTGCGGTTCGGCATCGGCCTGGCCAAGTTGCAGGCGATCCATCGCGCCCTCCTCAAGCCATTGGCTGCCGATGCCAGCGTAAGTAGTGATCAAGCGCACCGGCACGTGATCGACGTGGAAACGCGGACACATGGCCTTGTCCAGCACACGCAAACGCACGCCGATACGCCGCGCACCGAGCAGGCAGGCGAAGGCACTGATCAGCCATTTAAGATCGCTCATGAAACCTTCGAAACCTTGCAGATCACGCAGCCCTGCAGCCAGACCGGCGAGATCCGGCTCAGCGTCCTCGTCAGCCAATTCCAGGCAAAGCGACTCGGCCAAGGGCTCGTTGAGCGACAGCACCAATTGCGCAAAATCGGCGATGTGCACGGGCAGCCGGCGTTGCCAGACCGCGAGATTGGTCTGGTCTTCCAAGATTCGCGTCAACGTTTGCGGTGTCAGGCCCTGGTACTGATGACGGGCAAGAAGCGGCCGATCCTTGAGTACGAGCATCAGGCGGCCTCTTCGTGCCACGGGCCGAATGGATCAGGCAGCAAACGCCAGCCTTCTACACCCATGGCCATTTCTTCATCGGTCAAAAGGCAGGCATCGAGTTCGGCGGACAGTTTTAGGAAATCTATGTTTTGACCGATGAATACCAGTTCCTGCCGGCAATCTCCTACGCTTGGAATCCAGTTTCCCATGATCGCCTGGACGCTTTCCTGATCTTCGGGCCATTGATTCTTTGGCACAAAACGCCACCAGCGACCGGCGAATCCATGCCGCATCAAGCCGCCTGCCTGGGACCAGCTACCGGCGTCGGTGGGTTTGCTGGCGAGCCAGAAGAAGCCTTTGGAGCGCAGCAGCTTGCCGTTCAGCCAAGGCCGATCGATGAAGCTGAAAAAACGTTGCGGGTGAAATGGCCGGCGGGCGCGGTAGGCCGTCGAGGCGATGCCGTATTCCTGTGTTTCCGGGACGTGCTCACCGCGCAATTCCTGCAGCCATCCCGGGGCTTGTGCGGCTTTCTCGAAATCGAAACGAACGGTGTTGAGAATTTTCTCCAGGGGGATTTCGCCCATCACCATTGGAATGATTTCAGCCTGAGCATTGAGGCGCTTGAGGATGGCGGTGAGTTCTTCACGCTCGTGCTGGCTGATCATGTCGATTTTGCTGATCAGCAGGACGTCGGCGAACTCGATCTGTTCGATCAACAGATCGGTGATGGAGCGCTCGTCTTCTTCACCGAGAATCTCGCCGCGAGAGGCAAGGCTTTCGGCCGCCTGGTAATCCACCAGGAAATTCACACCGTCGACCACGGTGACCATGGTATCGAGGCGAGCGATGTCGGCGAGGCTTTGCCCCTGTTCATCGCGGAAGGTGAAGGTTTCAGCGACCGGAAGCGGTTCGGAAATGCCGGTTGATTCGATGAGCAGGTAATCGAAACGATCCTCACGGGCAAGTTTGCTGACTTCTTCCAGTAAATCTTCACGTAACGTACAGCAGATACAGCCATTGCTCATTTCGATGAGTTTTTCCTCAGCGCGGTTCAGGCTGACATCGCGCTGGACTTCACTGCCATCGATGTTCATCTCGCTCATATCGTTGACGATCACCGCTACGCGCAAGCCGTCTCGGTTACGTAGTACGTAATTCAAAAGTGTACTTTTTCCGGCGCCGAGAAATCCTGAAAGTACGGTGACGGGCAATTTGGCTGACATTGGATAATCCTCATAAATGGCAGCCGATTTACGCTTTTAGGTGTGCGCTTGGCGTGTTGCGCTTCATTTAACCGGGTCAAAGAAGGCATACGATTGTGATCGGCAGCTCAGGCTGGTTGCGATTTATGTTATAGTATAACAACCTAAGTTTGCCAGTCCGACACAGAAGATTTCGCAAATTGCTGCACCACCGATCGTGGAAACTCGCAATGAACAAGGGGTTGAAATGCCTGCTTTTGAGCTTTGCCATGTCGCTGGCCAGCCAAGCACAGGCGCACATGCCGGGGCCGGCGCACTGCACACGCAGCGCTAATCTGCTGGCGTGTGTAGACGTCGACGGCAATGCCTATAGCGTCAATACGGTAGGCACCACGCTTTACCTGCGCGGATTCGAGAAGGACGACCATCGCTATTGGGCGCAGACCAACAGCCGCTTCGGCCAATTAACCTTTTTTACCGGTATTGCCTCCGATGGCGAGGCTTGGGTTGGCTATACCCGCCGTGTCGGCTGGACAACCATCAACCGCTTCTCCAGCTCGGGAGGGAGCAGCGCAAGGTTCACTTGCAGCCGGATGACGGGCTGCTAGTGAAATCCTTTTCATGAAAAAAGCATCGCTGAATGGATTGTTATAATGTAACGTAAATAGAGATCAATACGACGGTCTCAACCATGAATGCTCTTACTCTCCCGGATATCGCCGCCCAATCTGCACGCTTGGCACTGCCCCTCGACTGGGTAGGCATGCGTGGGATTGCTCTACCCGTTGTGCTTGAAGGCCAATGCCTCAGCGCCAGAGTCGACGCTGGCGTGAGTCTCGATGATGGTGAAGCGCGTGGTATTCACATGTCGCGCTTGTATCTGGCACTCGAAACCCTCGAACAGCGAAGCCTTTCTCCCGCTTTGCTGCATCAGGTACTCAAGTGTTTTCTGACAAGCCATCAAGGTCTATCCGCCTGCGCGTATCTGAATATTCACACCGAATTGTTGCTGAAACGACCCGCGTTGGTCAGCCCCTTGGCCGGCTGGAAATCCTATCCGGCGTCCATTTCAGCGAGCCTGAAACAGCAAATGTTCCACGTGGAACTAAAAATTGAACTGCCCTATTCCTCGACGTGCCCATGCTCCGCAGCCTTGGCAAGGCAATTGATCCAGCAGCAATTCGTCGACGATTTCGCCAACAAGGCTCTGCAACACGCAGATGTTTTGGCATGGCTTGGCTCAACCAAAGGGATCGTAGCCACTCCGCACAGCCAGCGCAGCTATGCGCAACTGCACCTGCATCTCGACAATTTCATCGACGAGCTACCGCTGACCGCGATCATCAATGACGCTGAAGCAGCCCTCGGCACCGCCGTGCAGACCGCAGTAAAGCGCCCCGACGAGCAAGCCTTCGCACTCGCCAATGGGCAAAACCTTATGTTCTGTGAAGACGCCGCGCGCCGCCTCAATCTGGCACTGCAGCGCACGCCCGGCATCAACCAATTCCACATCCGCGTGATCCACGCCGAAAGCCTGCATGCCCATGACGCCGTCGCCGAAAGCAGCTGGCGACGGGAGCAAAAATGATCCGCTGCCAATCCTTGGTATGGGGCGCACCCGGCCAACCGCTGACGACGCCTTTGAGTCTTGAGTTCGAAAGCGCCAGCCTGACCGCAATCATCGGCGCCAACGGCTGCGGCAAAAGCAGTCTGCTGAAAGTCATCGCCGGTTTGCAGAAGCCCTTGGCCGGCAAGGTGGAAATGGCTGTTCCACGCCAAAGCGGCATTTCCTTTCTGCCGCAACAGCAACATTTGGATCGGCAGTTTCCAATCAGCCTCGAAGAGCTCATCGCCGCAGGTTTCTGGGGCCGTCGGCTCTCGACACAGCTGCGCACGCAGCGACTGAAAAACGCATTGGAAGACTGGCATTTGAGTGGACTCGAACAGCGCCCGTTGATGGCCCTGTCCGGCGGTGAGCTACAACGTGCCCTGCTCGCGCGACTGAGCCTTGCTGACGCCCCGGTGCTGTTGCTGGACGAACCGCACGCCGCACTCGACGAACTCGGCCAGCAATTGCTCTGGCAGCACATTCACCACTGGCACGCCGAAGGCCGGACACTGCTTGTGGTCTGCCATGACCTGGCGGCTGTCCGCCAACACATTTCGCATACCCTGCTGATCAAAAACGGCCACTGCGTGTACGGAACCAGCCGAGAACTGATCCAGCCAACACCGCACATGCAGGTCGCCTGATGCTCGCCACCGTCAGCCATTTCTGGCAGCCGTTCAGCGAATTCGTGTTCATGCGCCGCGCCTTGCTCGGCGGCCTGGTGCTGGCATGCAGCACGGCGCCCTTGGGTGTTTTTTTGATTCTTAGACGTATGAGCTTGATCGGTGACGCCGTCGCGCACGGCATTCTCCCTGGTGCAGCGCTGGGATTCTGGTTTGCCGGTTTGAGTCTTCCCGCACTCACCCTCGGTGGCTTGGGAGCCGGGCTGAGCATGGCCGGACTCGCGGCCTGGATCACCCGGCGAACGGGGTTGCGAGAAGATGCCAGCCTCGCCGCGATCTATCCGATCTCACTGGCCAGCGGCGTTTTGATCCTTGGCATCGCCGGCAAGCGCCTCGACCTTCTGCACTTGCTGTTCGGCTCAGCGTTGGCCGTAGACGGGCCGACACTGACCGGCATGCTGTGGGTCTCGGCGGTCAGCCTCATGGCGATGGCGGCGATCTACAAACCTCTGCTGCTGGACACACTGGACCCATTGTTCTTGCGCACGGTCAGTCGTCTCGGACCACTGGCTCATGGCGTGTTCCTGACTCTGGTCGTGCTGAATCTGGTGATCGGCTTTCAGGCCATCGGCGCACTGATGGTTGTCGGCCTGATGATGCTTCCGGCTGCTGCGTCGAGATTTTGGAGTCGCCGCCTACCGCTACTGATCGCCATCGCCGCGGTCATGGGCTGCGTGTCTGTGTGGCTCGGCTTGCTGCTGTCGTTCTACTACTCGCTGCCCAGCGGCCCGGCCATCGTGCTGGTCGCGGGGGTCGGCTATCTGCTGTCGGTGGTGTTCGGACCGGTTCACGGTTTGCTGCGCCGCCCGCCTTTGCTCACATCCCAATGAGGTGTTTCCCGATGCGCGCTCTACTCGTGCTGTTCAGCCTGATGCTGTCGATGTCCTTGTCAGCCGCCGAAAAACTGCCGGTGGTGACCAGCTTCAGCATCCTTGCCGACATGGTTCATCAGGTCGGCGGCGAGCACGTTGAGATCACCAACATGGTCGGCGCGGACGCTGATGCGCACACCTACGAGCCGACACCGGACGATGCCAAGGCGTTGCTCAAAGCCAAAGTAATCATCAAGAACGGCCTCGGTTTCGAACCTTGGCTGGATCGCCTGGTGACCAGCACCGACAGCAAGGCAACGGTGATCAGTGCCAGTCGCGGGGTGATTCCACGTTCGCTCGATGAAGATGGCGAAACCGTTCCGGATCCACACGCCTGGCACAATCTGGCGAACGCTGAGTTGTACGTCGCCAACATCACCAAGGCGCTGATCGCCGCCGACCCGGCCAACAAGGCTGACTACGAGCGCAACAGCCAGACCTACCTCAAGCAGATCTATGCCCTGCTCGCCGAAGCCAAAAACAAACTCGGCGCGCTGCCGCCGGGTAATCGCAAGATCGTCACCAGCCACGATGCCTTTGGCTATCTGGGTCAGGCCTATGGCATCGACTTTATCGCGCCACAGGGTTTATCCACCGAACGCGAACCCTCCGCCGCCGAAGTCGCTGCGCTGATCACGCAGATTCGCCAGGCCAAGGTCAAGGCGGTGTTCATGGAAAACATCAAGGACGCGCGTCTGCTCAAGCAGATCGCGGATGAAAGCGGCGCACACATCGGTGGCACGCTGTACTCGGATGCACTGGCTTCCACCGGGCCTGCGAGCACTTTTACCGGGCTGTTCGAGTACAACCTTAATACGCTGTACAAGGCGTTGAGTCAGCCATGACCTGAGGTGCGCTTTCGATCTATTCGCGAGCAGGCTCGCTCCCACAGTTAGAATGGCTTCCAACTGTGGGCGTCACAGAGGTTTCAAGCGCGGGGTTTTACCGTGCCGCAATCCTGACCCAGCCAGACTGCCCGGGTTTCCAGGCTGCCCTTCTGGTTGATGCCGATAGCGTTGAAGGTGCCATTGGCGACGGTGGTGAATTCGCGGTCACTGAGGAATGTCGCCACGCCTGTGCCCTGGGCTTTCGGGCAGCTGAAGCGGAATTTCCATTGGTTGCCGGTGCGCTCGGTGATCTGCTGCTTGCAGCCCGATTGCGGATCGGCCAGCGGGATGTCGTTGGTCGCCACCTGCTGCGGCGTCAGGCAAGCGCGGATGCCTTTGCCGCCGATGTTGATGCCGTTCTTCTCCAGCGCCGCGCGCTGCTGCGGGGTGATCTGGCCTTGAATCTGGCCAAGGATCGATTGCACATCCATGGCCTGATCATCGACCTTCAGATTGCTCGAAGACATTTCCCACAACCCCGGCTGCAGCATTTGCGCCTGCGCAACCACCGGCAATGCCAAACCCAGGCCCAGCGCCAAACCCAGCAGACGAACGTTCATCGAGTAACTCCTGATCAGTTGTGGCCGTTAGACGCCGGCCGATTGTGTCGGTTCATGCGCCGATTAAATAGAGACATTCGCCGCAGAACATGGTCTGTTAAGCATTGCATCTCACGGAGCAAGGCTGCCCCATGGATTTTTTCGGACCGCACATTTTCGGTTATCTGATCGCCCTGTTGCACACACTCGGTTCGATCGCTGCGATCCATGCGGTGCTCACCGTGCGCACAGCGCAGGGCTCGATCGCCTGGGCATTGTCGCTGATCTTCATTCCCTACCTCACGCTTATTCCGTATCTGGTCTTTGGTCGCAGCACCTTCGATGGCTACATCAAGGCGCGGCGCCAGGCCAACGAGCAGATGCGCTTGGCCATTTCCGAATTGAACTGGCGCCCATGGGTTGAAGAAGCCCTGGCCGCTCGCGCGTCGAGTGCCTATGCCTCATTGCGCGCGATGCCGAAACTGGGGCGCATGCCGTGCCTGGCGAACAACGAGGTGCAACTGCTGGTGAACGGCACCGCGACCTTCGATGCAATATTTCAGGCGATCGAACAAGCCAGGGAAGCAGTGCTGGTCCAGTTCTTCATCATTCACGACGATCGGCTCGGCCGGCGCTTGCGTGATTTGCTGTTGAAGAAAGCCGCCGAAGGCGTGTCGATTCATTTGCTCTACGACCGCATCGGCAGCCATGCCCTGCCCCATCATTACGTGCAGGCGCTGCGTGATGCCGGCGTCGAGGTCAAAGCCTTTGCCACGCGCAGCGGCTGGCTCAACCGCTTTCAAGTCAACTTCCGCAACCACCGCAAAATCGTTGTGGTCGATGGCGTAGTCGGCTTTGTCGGCGGGCATAACGTCGGCGATGAATACATGGGTGAGAAGCCACCATTGGCGCCGTGGCGTGACACCCACGTGAAAGTCCGCGGGCCGGTGGTGGCCTGCATGCAGGAATCGTTCGCCGAAGATTGGTTCTGGGCTGCTCGTACTCTGCCGCCGTTGATCCTTCCGGATGCGTATCCGGAGGATGGCGTGCTTTGCCAATTGCTTGCCAGCGGTCCGGCCGATGCTTATGAAACCTGCTCGCTGTTTTTCGTCGAAGCCATTCACGCAGCGACGCAGCGGGTATGGATCACCAGCCCTTACTTCGTGCCTGACGAAGCCGTATTCGCCGCGCTGAGGCTGGCAGTGTTACGCGGGATCGATGTTCGACTGCTGTTGCCGTCGCGGCCTGATCACCGCATCGTCTATGCCGCGTCCAGCCTGTATGCCTTCGAGGCGGTGCGTGCCGGCGTGCGGGTGTTCCGCTATCGTCCGGGTTTTCTGCATCAGAAAGTGGTGCTGATCGACAGCGAAATCAGCGCCATCGGCAGCGCCAATCTGGACAATCGCTCGTTCCGTCTGAATTTCGAAGTGATGTTGCTGACCGTCGACAGCCAGTTCGCCGCCGCCGTGGAACACATGCTCAATGACGATTTCGCCCTGGCCGATGAAGTGGCCAAAGAAGAAAGCCGGGAGATCCACCGCATGCAACAGGTCGGCATGCGGATCGCCCGGCTGATTTCGCCGATACTCTGAGCGCCCCGTTTCAGGGGTGGTAGATGTCGTCGCGGGTCCAGGGCAGTTCGTGGCTGCCATCCGGATGCGCTTTCACGGCGAGGATCTGATGCAGATTGATCCAGCCCCGGGCAAAGGCGTACGCGCAACCGGCCAGATACAGACGCCAGATACGCAGTGCTTGCTCAGGCACCAGTTTCGCCGCAGCTTCGAGGTTATCCTCCAGTCGCTCACTCCAGTGATCGAGCGTGCGCGCGTAGTGCAGGCGCAAGCTTTCGACATCGACGATTTCCAGCCCGGCTTCACTGATCTCGGCTGAGATCATCGCCAGATGCGGCAACTCGCCGTTGGGGAACACGTATTTTTCGATAAAGTCGCCAGCGCCGCGTCCAACCGGGCGGCCATCGGTGTGTTTGGCGGTGATGCCGTGGTTCATCACCAGGCCGCCCTCTTTCACCGCGCCAAACAGCGTTGCGCAATACTCGGCGAGATTGGCATGACCAACGTGTTCGAACATGCCGACGCTGACAACCTTGTCGAAGCGGCCGTCCTGCGGCAGATCGCGATAGTCGAGCAATTGCAGTTCGACCTGATCTTCCAGACCCTCGGCCTTGACCCGCTCCTGCGCCAGCGCCAACTGCTCCTTGCTCAAAGTAATACCGAACACCTTTACGCCGAACTCTCGCGCCGCATACCGCGCCAGACCGCCCCAACCGCAGCCGACATCCAGCAAATACTCGCCCGGCTGCAAGCGCAGCTTGCGGCACAGATGGCGGAATTTGGCTTGCTGCGCCTGTTCGAGGGTTTCGCTACCGGTTTCGAAATAGGCACAGGAATACGCCATGTCGCTATCCAGCCAGAGCTGGTAGAACGCATTCGACAGGTCGTAGTGATAGGAAATGGCTTTGGCATCGGTGTCTTTGTCGTGATGCGCACGCACCGGCTGACTGCCTTCGTCTTCGTCGAGCAGCGCATTGCTCAACTCGTCGCAAACCCGAATGACTTCGCTGATCGAGCCCTCCAGTTCCAGCTTGCCTTCGACGAACGCCGCACCCAGCGCATCCAGGCTTGGGTGGGTGAATTGAGTAACCATCTGCGGGTCCTTGACGACGATGGTTACGCTGGGCGTCGGGCCCAGATTGAACTCGTGGCCGTCCCAGAGTCGCAGGCGAAGCGGTAACTGCAGATTCTGTAAGGCCGGTGGAAGTTGCGCGAGCATGGAAAATCCCCCCTTGTTTCAGACGTCTGATCTGAGGGTAGACCAACCTGGAAAAATAGCAGGCTATCGATTCGATCGGCCTTGTCTATCGTGATCGGCACATCGGCTGAACGCCACAGACGACGCGTCTTACGATAGATGACTGCCTGCGCACTCGGCGGTTCGATGAATTTTCTTTCATTTATTCTGAGCGTCGAGCCTGAGCAAGGGCTCCTGAAAGCGCAGCAAACGTCCGGCGTTGCCCAACACCAACAGCGTACTCAGGTTATGCAGCAGCGCCGCGATCATCACCCCGGCCGCACCAAGCCAACCGAACGCCGCGAAGACCACGATAGCCAGCGTCCAGCCAAGGCCGATAATCACGTTGACCTGCAAAGTACGCCGGCACTGACGACTCAGGCGCACGCAAGTACCGAGGCGACGCAGATCGCTGCCGATCAACACGATGTCGGCTGACGCCAGAGCAATGTCGGCCCCGCCAGCGCCCATCGCCACGCCGACCACGCCGGCTTTGAGCGCGAGTGAATCGTTGATACCGTCGCCTACCACCATCGGACGAAAGCCGTGATCGATTTCCTTGAGCACGCGATTGAGTTTGTCCTCCGGAAGCGCTTGCGCCTGGACTTCGTACAGCCCGACTTCCTGCGCCAACGTTCGCGCAACGCTCTGGCGATCACCGGTCAACAGAAGTTGGCGTCCCAGCCCTAGTTCACGCAATTCGCTCAAGGCAAAGCGCGCTTCCGGTTTGATGCTGTCTGCTAGCAGCAGCCAGGCGAGGAATTCGCCGTTCAGGGCCAACCCGGCGATCGGGCCATCGTGCTCAGGAACAAGGGTGGTTGTGATACCCAGTTGCGTGAACAACTCTGGACGACCGAGCGCGGCTTCGCCCTTCTTTGTCGTCGCCACTACGCCCAAGCCTTGGCGCTCATGGATGTTGGTCAGAGGCCAATAGGCTTCCTGATCGGCCATCCCGGCGAGTGCCCGGCTCACCGGATGACTGCTCGCCGCGCCGAGACTGGCGGCCAGTGTCTGCACTTCGGCGGTGTCCGCATTCAGGCTGTCGATCGACTGCAAACGCAAGGTGCCGTACGTCAGCGTGCCGGTTTTGTCGACCACCAGCGAGGTCAGATCGGCGAGTTCTTCGAGGAACGCCGAGCTGCGAATCAGAATCCCGTGACGCGCGGCGACGGCGACACCGGCAATCGCCGTGGCCGGCGCCGACAGCACCAACGCACACGGACACGCCGCCACCAACACCGCGAGCATCGCCTGTGCATCATGGGTGACGAACCAGGTCACCGCCGCCAGCAACAAGACCAGCACCATGTAGCTGCCGGCATAGCGTTCGAGCAATCGCGTGATCGGCGGTTTCGAGCGCTCGGCGTTTTGCATCAGGGCGATGACTTTGCCCAAGGTGGATTCGCCGCCGGTGCGGGTGACTTCGACGCGCAGCAATCCATCGAGGTTGATCGCGCCGCCGAACACCAGCATGCCGACGCCCGCTTCCACCGGAACCGACTCACCGGTAATCGACGCGGTATCAAGGCTCGCCTGCCCCGATAAGACCCGACCGTCCGCCGGCACCCGATCACCGGCCCGCACCTCGACAACATCGCCAGCGCTGAGCGTGCCGTTGTCCACTTCAATGATCGAACCATCTGCTTGCAGCTTGCGCGCATGGCTGCGGGTCAACTGGCCAAGCGCATTGATCGCTTCCTGGGAGCCGATCACGCTGCGCTCCTCAAGCACATGGCCGAAGATCATGATGATCGGCAACAACGCCGCAGTGAGCAGATCACCGGTCGCCCAGGCACCGAGCATGGCCAGCGCGATCAACTGATCGGTGATGCCGTGCAGGCTCGGGTAACGCAGGCTGTACCAAGCCGAACGCATCACCGGAACCGCTACCAGCAACGAGGCGAAACCGAGCAGCAACTGGCTGACACCGGTTTGCTCCGGGAGCATCCAGCGCCAGATCAAACCCAGACCCAGCAACCCGAGCGCAAGCATCGCCAGGGTCAACTGACGCGCGGCGCGACGTTGTTCAGCCGAGGACAACAGACTCGGAGCAGCGGTGGTCGCCGTCATTGACTGGCTCCTTGAATGATCAACCGGGAATCGTCTTTCGGGTTGACGGTGGTGACCGACCCGGCCTGACCGAAAATTTTCGGCAGGCGTTCGCGATACAGACGCAGGAGCATTTGCGGGTCGGTAGATGTGGCCAGACCCGAAACGGTTGCGGTATCGGCCGAGGCTTTTGCAAGACGCTCGCCCGCCTGCGCGTGAGCCACCTGGAGTGTGCGGTCAGCCTGTTCGTTGGCCGACTGAGTGAGTTTTTCCGCCTCGGTCCGCGCATTGGCCACGGCCTTATCGGCTTGCTGACTGGCGGTCAGAACCGCATTGAAGGCACTGACCGCCGGCTCCGGCAGACTTGATTGCACATCCACCCGCGACACCTCGATGCCGATGCCCTGGCCGCTCGCCTTCAGTTCAGCGAGACGCGCGTTAATGCCTTGCAGCAGATCACCGCGCAATCGCTCACGGCGCTCGGCCGCCTGATTGTCGGCGCCGATCAATTCCGGGCGAGCGACCAGGATGGTGTCGAGATCTCGCGCGGCGGCCAGGGCCACGGCGCTGCGCGTCACCAGCCGATCGAGTGCTGGCAGCACATGCTCGCCTTGCAACACGAATTCGTACGGATCGGAGACTTGGTAAAACACTCGCACGTCCAGTTGCACTACACCGGCGTCACCGGTCAATAAATAACCAGACCCGGCGAGTGCATCGCTCAATGGCGTGGCGAAGGACGCTACCCGATCAGCCTTCAGAGCTTCGTCACTGCGCAACAGATTTTCCACTCGACGCTCGATCACCCGGTCAGCCGCCGGCAACAGAACAACCTGCTCAAAGGGTTGCGGCCACGCCCATAACAGCCCGGCATTCTGAACGCGATCGAGCGCGCCGAAGTGCAGCACCACCGCGCGGTTTTGCGGATCAATCTGCCGGACATTCGAGAACGCCCATGCCAGCGCCGCCAGCACAGTGATCGCATACAGGGCGATGAAGGTCAGACGTCCGGCCTGGATCCACGGACTGTTCAACGCATGTGTTCCACGTGGAACTTCTTCGCTCATGGCTGCGATCCGGCTTTGTTGTCGAGCATCGGTGGGCCGTCGACCAATACGCGGAAAGGTGCGGCATCGGTGCGCAGAATCAATTTGGTGTCCGGTGTGACAATGGTGCCGAGGGTATCGAGGGAGCGCAGCAGGTTGTAAAGCTGCGGCGAGCTGGCGTAGGCGCGCCCATAAATCTGCGCAGCCTCGACTCGCGATTGCGCTTCAATTTCAGCGGCTTTCACCGTCGCATCAGCCTGGACGATCCGCGCATCGCGCTCGGCGGCGGAACGGATTTGCGCCGCTTCGCGTTTGCCAACAGCCGTGCGTTCGGTAGCAATGGTTTCACGCTCGGCACGCATGCGGTCGACCGTGGCGCTGAGCGTGACCGATGGCAAAGTCAAACGCTCGACACCCACCTGCACCACGCGCACGCCATATGTAGCGAGCAACTGTTGGTCGATCTGCTGACGCAACTGCGTTTCAAAATCGCCGATGCGCACTTGTTTGGCATCAGTGTTGACCAGATTGGCCAGGTCAAAGCTGCTGGCCGTGGTCTCCAGCGCTGAGCCGACAAAGGTGCGAATCTGCCGCGCCGCTTCGTCCGGCTGATTCTGCACGGCACGCATGAAACGCTGCACATGTTCAGGATCACCCTGCACCTGCCACGCCACGTAGGCCTGAACGATGATGCGCAAACCATCCTTGGTGCCGACGTCCTGCAAACCACTTGAGGTGGTACGTAGACGCAAGTCCACCGGGATCGCCGCTTCTAACGGTGCCGGCCAGCGCCAGCTCAAACCGGGATCAAGCAATACCCGCGAAGGATTACCGAAACGGGTGATGACCGTGGCTTCACCGGAGCGCACTTGCACCAGACTCGCGGCGGCAATGGCAAACGCCACCAGCAACGCAGCCCAGCTCATACGCCGCCAAGGAAATGGTCCGACTTCTGGCACCTCGCCGTGATGGTGGTGATGACCATGATGATGGTGATGCCCGCCGTGGCCATGGTCGTGGTTGCTGTGGTCGTGAACGTCATGAACAGGCGACTGGCTCAATGGGTGGCTCCTGGTTGAGCGGTGGTACGGGCGGGCGACGGATCAGCCGGCAACGTAAAAGTGCGCAGATCAATGGTTGGCGCATTTGCGCTGCCGCCGAGTCGATGATCGAGCACCAGCAACCTGGCTTTACTCAAGCCCTGACTGAGCTGGCTGAGATATTGCTCCAGCACGAAGGCCTGGCCAGCACTGGCAAAGGCTTTCTGTTCGGCGCTGAATTTCAGGTCGGCGGTTTGCGCAGCGGCGTTGATCTCCCGCGCATTGGCCATTGCCTGATCCCGCGCCGTGCTCGCCTGCAACTGCGCCTCGTTAGTGGCCTGCGCAGCCGCCCCGCGTTCGCGAGCGATCAACGCCTGCGCGCCGATCTGCGCCGCTTGCACACTGTGATAGGCATTCGCCGCGCCGGCCGGTGGATGAATCGCTTCGACGACTGTGGCGAGGATTTCCACACCACTGTTCAATCTGTTCAGATCACTTTGTACTGCGCGACCGATTTCCTCGGCCAGCCCTGCCCTGTCGTCGCCGAGCAGACCGTCGAGGGTGCGCGAGGCAAAATCGTGAACCAGGATGCGGCTGGCGGTGCTGCGAATCAGTGTCGGTACATCTGCGCTGTTATAAGTCGCGGCGAGTGCCGCCTCGTCGTTCAAACCGATGCGATAAACAAAGCGCACGTCCATGTTGACGATTTGCAGGCCCTGTTGCGCGCCGCGGCTGCTGGCGATGACCTGGGATTTGTCGTTGACGTGGCTGGCGTCCCACAAACGGTTGGCGGTCAGCGGCGCCGGGCCTTCAGCGGAATCGGACTGCACGGCGATTGGCTTGTCGCCGACACTGGTTGCCAGTTCATGAACCACACCGTTTTCAACGGAAATCACACGCCCCAATGGCCAAGGCAAACCGGCATGCAAACCCGGGCCGAAAACCTGTACCGGTTTACCGAAGCGCTCGTAGATGCCGCGACCTTGCAGGGGAATCTCATGTACGCCGCTCAGCAGCCAACCGCTCAGGGCGACCACCGCCAACACCGGCAACAAGGCCCGGCGCATGTAACTGAAGGCCCAGATCTGGCGCAGATCGATGCCGAACCGATTGTGCATTTCATGCTGCAACGCCAGCCAGGGCTGCGGCGGCCAGCGCAGCATATCGGCGATAAAACTGCGCGCCAGCAGGGTCGGTTCCAGTTGTTCACGCCGCGGGCTGAAGACAGACAGTAACGCGCGCAACAGCAGTTCGCCGGCAACCAATATTGGCAGGACTGCGCTGAGCACCGCCACGCGTACCGGCCAGACTGCGTTTTCGCTGGCAAACAACAGACACAGCGCACCAATCAACAGAATGATGATCACCACCCGGGTCAGTTGCGCCAGGGCAGCCGCTTCCGGCCATTGCGCCGGCGGTTCCTGCGCCAGTTGCCGTTCCAGCACCAGCAGGGCAAACGCCAGCAACAACGCCAATGCCGCACCGATGCTCGCCGCCAGCCCCAAGGCCGCCGCAGGCAACGTGAGATTCCACACCTGCTCAATACCAAGCAGAACCAGCAACGCCCAGCCGCCGAGCCACAACGTCGGCGCACCGATTTGTCCAAGCAGATGGCGGCTCTGCTGACTCAATCGCTCCAGCAGCCTTTCGTACCAGCCTTCGGCTGCAGCGCCCTCCTCCACGACGGTCGATTGCGAAGCGGGCGGATGCATCACCCGCGCGCGCCAGCGCGTCACCCACCACGCCGATTGCAGACCGGCGACCAGCACCAGCAACGCTGCGCCCTGATTGACCAACAACGGCAACCACAGGGACTGCGGCGCAAACAGGCAGACGAAAAACGCCAGCACCCAGCCCGACCCCGCCACTGCGCCGAGTCCATACGCCAACCGACGCAATTTGCGTGACTGCACGGCTGCCTGCTGAAAGCGCGGCAGCCCGGTGACTGGCGTGGCGTCCAACTCAAGATCGACTTGCATAACACCCCGAAAATGTAGGCCCCGCGTTCATAGCGTTACGATATAACGCAAACTGTGAAATATTCGTACACAATTGTGCTTATTCAAAAATCCCGCAGCTGTCGCTTGCCTGAAGCCTTGACCGAAATGTTCGGCGAAGCTCATATTACGCACATAATTTTTATCGCGACTAATCTTGGCTATCCCCTTCGAGCAATCTGGAGCAAGCGCATGAGCAACTATGACGTAGTGATTCTGGGCGGTGGCCCCGGCGGTTATAACGCGGCGATCCGCGCCGGCCAGCTCGGGCTCAAGGCCGCTTGCGTCGAAGGACGTGCAACCCTCGGCGGCACCTGCCTGAATGTCGGCTGCATGCCGTCCAAAGCCTTGTTGCATGCGTCAGAGCTGTACGCCGCTGCGGTGGGCACGGAGTTCGCCAATCTCGGCATCGAGGTCAAACCGACGCTGAACCTTGCGCAGATGATGAAACAGAAAGACGAGAGCGTCGCCGGCCTGACCAAGGGCATCGAGTTTCTGTTTCGCAAGAATAAAGTCGACTGGATCAAGGGTTGGGGCCATATCGACGGCCCGGGCAAAGTGACGGTGACCGACGCTCAAGGCAACAAGAGCGAGCTCAGCGCCAAGGACATCATCATCGCCACCGGTTCCGAGCCCACTCCCCTGCCCGGCGTCGAGATCGACAACCAGCGCATCCTCGATTCCACCGGCGCGCTGTCGTTGAGTGAAGTGCCCAAACATCTGGTAGTGATTGGTGCCGGGGTAATCGGCCTGGAGCTGGGTTCGGTATGGCGCCGACTCGGCGCGCAGGTCACCGTGGTCGAATACCTTGATCGTATCTGCCCCGGCGTCGATGGCGAGGCCGGCAAAACCTTGCAGCGCGCGCTGAGCAAGCAAGGCATCGCCTTCAAACTGAGCTCGAAGGTCACCAGTGCCACCAGCTCCGCCACAGGCGTGCAGCTTAGCGTCGAGCCTGCCGCCGGTGGCACGGCTGAGCTGATCGAAGCCGACTATGTGCTGGTGGCCATCGGGCGCCGTCCGTACACCCAAGGCCTGGGGCTGGAGAACGTCGGCCTGAGTACCGACAAACGCGGCATGCTCGCCAACAAGCAACATCGCACCGAAGCCGCCGGGGTCTGGGTGATCGGCGACGTCACGTCCGGGCCGATGCTTGCGCACAAGGCTGAAGACGAAGCCATGGCCTGCGTCGAGCAGATCCACGGCAAGGCCGGCGAGGTCAATTACGCGCTGATCCCTAACGTCATCTACACCCAACCGGAACTGGCCAGCGTCGGCCAGACCGAAGAACAGCTCAAGGCCGAGGGCCGTGCCTACAAGGTCGGCAAGTTTCCCTTCACTGCCAACAGCCGGGCGAAGATCAATCACGAAACAGAAGGCTTTGCCAAAGTCCTCGCCGACGAGCGCACGGACGAAGTGCTCGGCGTGCATCTGGTCGGGCCGAGCGTGAGCGAGATGATCGGCGAGTTCTGTGTGGCGATGGAGTTCAGCGCCTCGGCCGAGGACATTGCCCTGACCTGCCATCCGCACCCGACGCGTTCGGAAGCATTGCGTCAGGCAGCGATGAATGTCGAGGGGATGGCGACGCAGATGTAGGTTCCAAACCTTTCCGCCGTCTTCGCGAGCAGGCTCGCTCCCACTTTGGAATGCGTTCCCCATGTGGGAGCGAGCCTGCTCGCGAATGGTGCCACCCGGTCTACAGCGGCAGATGGCCTAACGGCAACGCCCCCGGCGCTTTCACCGTGTGGATGGCGAAGTTGCTGCGAATATCGCTCACACCCGGCAGTTTCAGCAGGTGCGCGCTGACAAAGCGGTCATAAGCGCGCAAGTCAGGCACCACTACCTGCAACAAAAAGTCCGATTCGCCGGACACCAGAAACGCTGAGACCACCTCAGGCAACGCAGTGACGGCCGCATAAAAAGCCTCGGCGCGTTCTTCGTTGTGCCGCTCGACCTTGACCCCGACAAACACCGTCAGCCCCAGCCCGACTTCATCGCGATCCAGATTGGCCTGGTAGCCACGAATCACCCCCGCGTCTTCCAGCATGCGCACCCGGCGCAGGCACGGTGAAGCCGACAGGCCGATTTCTTCCGCGAGCTCGACATTGCTCAAGCGCCCGTTGCGTTGCAGCGCGGCGAGAATCTTGCGGTCATAGGCGTCGAGTTTCATCTTTGGCAGATCCCGATAGTTACAGGCTGTAAAACCAGCAGGTTATGCCAAAGTCGTGAACAATTGAAGCCGACTACGCAAGCACCTGCCCTGCCGTCTCGCTCTAGACTGGCGCGAGAAAATCGACATCGAAAACGGGGTGTGATGTGGCAAGTCTTTGGCTTTTTATTCTGACGCTGGCTGTGGTTCTGCTACTGCCGGGACCGGACATGATCCTGCTGTTGCAAACCGGTGCGCGGCAAGGTCGAGCGGCGGCACTGGCCACGGCGTTGGGCCTGGCCATCGCCCGCGCCTGCCACGTGGCACTGGCAGCATTGGGGCTGGCGGCGCTGTTTAAAACGGCACCGTGGACGTTTGACGTGGTGCGCATCGCTGGCGCGGCCTATCTGCTGTGGATCGGCATTCAGTGTTTCCGCAGCTCGCTGGTGCCGAGCCTGCAAGCCCAAGAGCAGGCACCTGCCCAAGACCAGTGGCGCGGTGCGATCCGTCGCGGTTTGCTGACCAACCTGCTCAATCCCAAGGCGTTGCTGTTCTGCTCGGTACTGTTGCCACAGTTTATCGTCAGCGGCGGCGCGCCGGTGCTGACACAGTTCGCCGTGCTCGGGCTGGTGCTGGTCAGCGTCGGCCTGCTGTTCGACAGTGTTGTCGCCATGACCGGCGCGGCCCTAGGCCGTTGGCTGCAACACAGTCCGACCGCCCAGCGCATTCAGCAATGGCTGTTCGGCAGCCTGTTGATTGGCTTCGCCGTACGCCTGGGCTTTATTCAACAGGCCTAGCCTTTGCGCACCTTGCGCTGACGACGGGTAATCAGCATTAACGCAGCAACAGCGACCAGCAGCACCGCGCCGATCTGCACCGGCCACTTGTACGGCCGCAGCGTCGCACGCACCGCGTCGGTCACTTGGGTGACGTAGCGCTTGTCGGCATTTTCGAAGTCCGGATACGGGCATTGATTGCCGAAGTCTTGCGCCCACGGCACATAAGGGCCTTCCTTGACGTAGCGCTGATACAGCGCGCTCTGGTCCTCAAGGCCGCTGTTCCAGCCGGCGGCATTGCACAACACCGCAGCAAACGCCTGACTGGTGTGCGGCAGGTTATCGGCGGCGCGACTGGCCAGTGCCGTGGCGACAAAACGATAGTGATAACGCAGATCCGGTTGCGCGGCGCTGGCCTGCTGGCGCTGCACTTCCGCCGTGGAAATCAGCGGGCCGACATCCAGCTTCGTGCTCTCCAGCGTGTAATTGCCGCCGAAGGTGGCGTAATCAGGGGCCATCTCATAACCGAGGATGTCCATGCCCCACTCCCGGGCCGTCCATGCGGCGTTGTACAACGCACTGGCGCGTTTGCTCGGCCACCACGCCGACTCGGCCTTGAGCCGTTGCTCGCCATAGAGCCGGGCCTTGTGCTGCAGATCGTCACTGGCGAAATAACCGACCGCTTCCTCGTATCGCCCCTCACGCAGCAAGCGTCGACCGAGCAGATTGCGCAGATTGGCGGCCACCGACAGCGGCACATAGTTGTCGCGCTCCTGCTGCGTCAATGGCGGCGGCGCCGGCACATTCTCATCGACGTACTGCTTGAGCTCATCGACCGTCAGCACCCGCTCGGCAACGGTGGCGGCATCGAACCAGTAAAGGCTGTTGCTGCGATACAGCTGCACGAACGCTTGCAGGTATTCGCCGCGTTGCAGCGCCAGGATCGCGCTTTCGCCCTCGACCCGGCATTTTGGCTGCACCGTTTCAAACGCCCAGTCCGGCGTGCGGCGATAACCCCAGTCTTCATTCTGTGGAAAGGCCTGGGCGGCTTTGGCGTAGGCGGCGGCAGCGGCAGGCGTGTCGCCGTCACGCACTGCCAGTTTTGCCCGCAGCCACCAGGCCAGCCCGCCGTCCCCAGCGTTTACCAGAAAGGCCTTGGCAGACGCATAGTCGCCCTGTTGATAACTCATCGCCGCCAGTCGATCGGCATTGTCGAGGCTGCCACGGGTGCTGTTTTGCAGGAGCGTGACGAGTTTCTTTTCATTCGGCGGCTGCTCACCGAAAGACCAGCCCTGACGGCTGACCAGCGACGCCGTGACCAGTTGCTGCACTGCTGGCTGCTGGAGCAGTTTGGCCAGTTGAGATTCCGGCAATTCGGCCAGTTCGTTCATCAGTTGCTTGAGCGAGGTGTAACCGACGGCCGAACCGTGCAGGTTCTGTGCTTCGTACAGTTCGATGGCGCCGCTCCAGTCGCCCGCGCTGCGCAACACCCGGGCCTCTTCACCAAGGCTGGCAACGCCCAGTTCCAGTGGATCGCTGAAGCCGTCGATGCTCAGTTGCCGTGCCTGGCGAAAGGCATCGCGCGCCTGCTCCAGCGCTTCGATGCGATCGTGCGCCTCGTTGCTCATGGCAAAGGCGATGCGCCCGAGGGAATACGCCGCCCAGGTGCTGCGCAACCGACGCTGGTCTGCCGGCAGGGCCAGCACCTTGTTGAAATACTCACTGGCCATTTGATGCTCACCGGTGGCAAAGGCCACCGCGCCGGCGACGTACAAGCGGATTTCCACCGGCAGACTGGCGCCCTGCTCCTCGGCCTGATGGGCATCGCTGAGCCCGCGCAGGCGCTTGACCACGACGTATTGCTCGGCGCTCAGGCCCACCTGCTCAGCCTGTTCGCGCGCCAGCTCTGACGTGTTGTCTTCGGCATAATCGTTGGGGTTATGGGTCGCTGCGGTGACATTTTTCAGCCCGGCAATGGTTTTACCCAGGCGACTGATTTCGAAGCTGAAACTGCCTTCGGGCAAATCCGCCAGGGTCTGCGCGCGGTTGTCGAGCAGGCGCATCGGGAAGTCCGGGCCGCAGGCCAGCGCCGACCCCAGCGGCAGACTGAGGCTCAGGCAGAGCAGATGGCGGGGCCAGTTACGGGTCAACATGCGAACCTCCTTGATCAATATGTGCACAACGCGCCCAACCGACAGCGCGCTGTCCGCCCGCCGGCAAGCGGCCGTCACGCAGGCGGGTGAAGGTAAGCAGATTGGCACTTTGTTGCAACGAGTAACCGGCGAGCGCATCGGCGCCTGCACAATCCTGCGCCTTCAATGTAATTTTCGCGGGCCACGGGCTGTCGAGATTGCCGCGGTTATCGAGCTGGATGTCATAGAGACCGCCCTGCTCCTTGAATGACAGGCGCAACTGACTGTTCAGCACATTGCCACGCGCCACGGCGCGCAAAGTAGTCAGGCTCCAGGCGCGACGATCGTTGGCAAGCGGCAGGCGAAACCAGATCAAACCGGTCAGATGCTCAGGCGGATCCTCGCGCAAAGTCTTGGCCAATTGGCTGAGTTGCTGCGGATCGGCGAGCAACTCCCGGCGCTGCCCGCCGCGCTCCAGTTGCACTTCGCTTTCCACTACCGGCGCGCCTCCGTCATCGCTCAACAGCGCAACGCCGTAGGCCGGCAGCGCCAGATAGAACGGTTTGTCGCTGGCATGTGCCCAGGCCTTGGCCCACTTCAACGCCTGCCTGGCGTCGAAAAGACCCAGTCGCGGATCGATCACGGCGTGGACTTGCAGCACGCTGCTGTCGACGCTTCGCAACAGCGCCGGCAACTGCGCGCTATCGAGCCAGGCCGGTAGCGCGGTGATGCTCAAAGGCAACGATGGCGGCAAGACCGCACGCAAATGTTTGAGGAATTCAGCGTACGCCGGCAGCCGCGCGGTGCCGGCATCGTGGTCGATTTCGATACCGTTCAGCGTAAGGCCTTGCGCTTGCCAATCGGCAATGATCTGCAAAATCTGCGTGGTGACCTGCTGCTGGTCCAGTGGCTGCAGCTGACCATCGAGGCGAATCACTGCGATCAGAGGGCGACCATCGGCTTTCAACAATGCCGGATCAACCCGCGCCCGGCTCCAGCGCTCGCCAGGAAGGGCCTGCAATGCCAGCACACGCAGCGTCGAGAAATCGTCGTGGCTGTTACGCAGTGCCGGTTCATGGGCAGGTGTCCATTGCCGTTGCCAGACGTAAAGTTGTTGGTCGAGAGGCGGCGCGACGTGTTGCTCGCAACCCGCAAGCAAGACGCCGAGAAACAGACCCACAATAAACCGCATACCTTGAAAATCCCCGAAACCACAGGCCGCAAGGTTACACAAAAACCGTGTAGGAGCTGACGAGTGAAACGAGGCTGCGATCTTTTGATCTTGCTTCAAGGCTCCAGATCAAAAGATCGCAGCGTGCCGCAGCGCCTACAGGGATGCCGCTGGCTTGCGCGCGATAATCACCTGACTCTTGGCCACCACCGCATCCAGCGCCTGCTTGATCTGTGCACCGCGCGGGGAATCCAGCACCGCTTGCCAAGTATTGGCCCAGTGCTCGAGCATCGGGTGATCGGGGTTGCTGAGATCGACCCTGGCTTCCCAGAACAACATCATCCACATCGACCAGTAGAAGCCATATTTACTGTGGCTGATGATCTCCAGCCCGGCGTCGCTGACCATGGCCTTGAACTGGTCTTCGCTGATAATGCGTATGTGATTGGGTTTCTGGAAATACTCCGGCGCGGCGATATCCTTTTGCAGGTCCTCGGAGCTGGGATGCGGCACGCTCAGCAGATACAAAGCGCCCGGCTTGCCGACACGCACCAGTTCGGCGAGAAACTGCGCGGGATCATCAACATGCTCGATCACCTCGGTGGAGACCACACGCGTCGCCGTTGCGTCGGCGATCGGTAGCGGGTTGCAGTCGGTAATGTGGCATTCGATGTCCCGGGCCGGCGTGTCGCTCAGACGCTGGCGGGTGGCTTCGACCTTGGCGGCATCAATGTCGGCAATGATGATCTTCGCCCCGCGCATGCCGCAGAAATGCACGTTGCCGCCGTCACCGCAGCCAACGTCGAGCAGCGTATCCTCGGCACTCACCGGGAAGCCTTTGAACAGCTCGCCGGTCTGCTGATTGAACCAGCCACTGAGCATCGCATCATGCAGCCCCAGAATGAACGGATCGGTCTTTTCGGCAACCGGCGTAACCGGCGTCGCCGCCGTGAGTTTTTTCAAAAGACTCAGCATGAGATGGCTCCAGAGGAAGGGATGGCGGATCGGGACGTGCCGAGGCGTTTGACCAGCACGGCGCCGCGGTTGCGCATCGGCATTTCGATCAAGCGGTAGTTCAGTTCACTGAGCAGCACGATAAGTGCGCACGCCAGCAACAGCGTGAGCACCGAATGCCCGGAAGGACCCGGCAAACCGCTGCTCTGCAGACGGAAAATCAGTTCGCGCACCAGTTGATAAGCCGGAATATGAATCAGGTAAATGCCATACGACCGACTGCCGACCCATACCAGCAAACTTTGCACAGCACCGGCAGGCATCAGGTAATCGCGATTGTATGAAGCGATCCAGACCAGCACCGCACTGAGTACAGCGATCGAGCCGATGCGATGGGGAGCGAAGGTGAAACGGTCGGTAGCCATGAAGCTCAGCACCGAAGCGATGGCAATCAGCGCAGTGATCCCTGCCCATGGCCGCCGCAGGAACGTCGGCTGCCAGCGTTCATAACCTGGCTGCGAACTCCAGATCGCTAACAGCACGCCAAGCGCCAGAGCGACAGTGCGCACCATCATCAGCAACGGCGTGCGCACCGTCAGAATCTGCACGGCGACCAAGGCCAGCAATGCCCAGACCAGCCGCTGGCGAAACAGCAAAATCAGCAGCGGAAACAGCAGATAAAACTGTTCCTCCAGCGCCAGGCTCCAGTAGACGAAACTGCTGCCGTACTCGTAATGGAAGAAACTGTCGGCGAAAAGGAAATTGGCATAGTGCAACACACCGGCCAGGGTGGCCTGGAGGTTGGCGGAGAGCGTGCCGAAGGCGCCGGAGCGATTGAAAAACAGGCAGCTCAGCAGCATTAGCGCCAGCCATAGCCAGGCTGAAGACAACAGGCGAAACGCCCGTCGCAGCGAGAAATAGCGCGTCTGCTGCCAGCGTTGCTGGCGATTGGTACAACCTTGCAGCAGCGGAATCAGGCTGCGAGCGATGACGAATCCGGAGATGGCGAAAAACAGGTCCACTCCCCACCACGTTTGTACGCTGGCAGGGATCGCGTTCAGCAAAGGCACCGGATCGGTAAACAGACTGCCCTGCAAATGATGGAACAACACCCCAAGCACTGCGATCGCGCGTAGCACTTCGATGTCCATGATGCGCTTGCCGTTCATGCTTGGCAGGCTTCTCCAGCAGCGGCACGGTGTTCGAACAACTGCGCAAGAAATGCCCGCAGACGTTGCTCAGCCACAGCCTGACTGCAAAATGCCCGGAGGCTGGCGACGGCTTGCGCAGACATTGCCACATAGTGTTGCGGCTGATTTTTCGCAACCCCATAACTGGCTTGATAGGCCTCGCATAACGATGCCCAGTTGGTCACGTAACGCAGCGTGCGAAACGCTTTGCGCGGGTCATGTGGCCAGGCTGTAAGTTCGTCGGTGGACTCGATCAGAAAAGCATTTTCAGCGCTCAGGTAATCGATCATGGCCGTGGTTCGAGGCGCCACTGCAGGCTTGCCGCAAGACATGAACTCCATCAGCGGCAAACACTGGCCTTCACCGTAGGAAGTATTGACCACGTAACTGGTCGCCTGCACGAGCCGCTCGTAGTCAGGATCGGCGAGGTAGCCATGAATCAACACGATGCGGCAACGATAGGGCTGGTTTTTGTACAAATGATGAAGAATGTCGGTCAGGGCCTGCTCAGCATCGAAGTGCGTGAGTTTCAGCACCAGGGTGGCGTCCTCGACATCGCGAAAGCTCACGCAGAAAGCGCTGAGCATGTCCTCCCAATTCTTGCGCCCGTCGCCGGGATTGAACACCGAGGTGTAAACCACGCCGTCGAGCCATAACGTCTTCTCGGTTACCGGTGCAGCGAAGTCAATGCCCTCGCCGCTGCGCAAATGCGGCGGGCCAAAAGCATCAAGCTCGAGCTTGCGGCTGTCGGCGACCAGTCCCTTGATAGTCAAGCGCAGCGGCTCGTCGAGCGATTGACCTTGCGCCTGCGCGCCTCGCGCGGCGAAGCGATCCCACACTGGCGCCGCTATGGCGCAGATCGGGTAGTCCGCCGACATGGCTTCGCGGACCGCCTGGACTGTATAGCTGGAATGCGTGATGGCCGCGCCGCAGGCTTGCAAAACGCTGCGCCAGTCATTGAGCGGTTCGCCGGCAAACGGCTCGTTCGGGATCGTGCTGAATTCCCAGGCGAACACTGGCACCGTCGGACATGCCAGATCGACTGGAGTGCGGTGCGGTGGGGAAAACGAGAGGAATACACAAGGCTCGCCCCGAGCCAGGCATTCGCCATACAACGCATCGACTTCGGTCAATGGGTCAGCCACTTCGATAACGCGCCCGATTCGTTCGAGAACCGGTCGATATTCCTTGAGCACGAAGTAATAGCTGTACTCCGACCGCCCCAGATTTTGCGTAATGGTGTGCTGATTGGTTTCGGAGTGAATGATGATCAGCATGAGGCGTTATCCAGGACATGCGCGTTTTCAGCGGCATTGGTTGTCAGGGTAAGGAAATCCGCCATGCGCTTTTGCAGCAGGCCGAATGCGCAGTAATCGTGCATGCGCGCGATCGCGGCGGCCGACATCTTCTGATAGTCCTGCGGTTGCGTGGTCGCCATGCGGTAGCTGTCTTCGTAGGCGTTTTTCAGCGAGCCCCAGTCCGGCCGGTATCGCAGAGTGCGGTAGACGATGCGCGTGTCCTGAGGCCAGATCGTCAACTCTTCACTGGACTTGACCACGAATGCGACCGACTCATCGATGTAATCTTCCATGGCCGTATGGGCAGGCGCGATCACCGGTTTGCCGCTCGACATGAATTCCATCAACGGCAGGCACAAACCTTCGCACCTGGAAGCATTGACGTAAAAAGTGGCTGCCTTGTAGAGCTCGGCATACTGCGCATCGTCAAGATACCCGTGCATCACCACAACGCGGCAAGCGAACGGACTCAACTGCGCGAGCAATGTCATCAGTTCATTGTAGTAAGAGGCCAGGTCGTTCTGGGTGATTTTCACCACCAACGTCGCGTCCGGCGTTTCGCGAAATGCCCAGCAAAACGCTGTGATCAATTGATGCCAGTTCTTGCGACCATCCTTGGGATTGAACACCGAGACGTAAACCACACCGTCGACGCGCGTTTCGACGATCGCATCGGTGGGCGGCAGATTCAGCGGTAGTGGTTCGTTGGCCGGGATCGGTTGCGCACCGCAAATAGCCGGCAGGCGCTGTTCGAGCCAGACGTGAAGGGTGTCCGGGATCCGATCCCGGATGCCTTCCCAGTACCAGTTCTGCAGGAATTTCACCCGCGGTACTGGCTCTGCCATGTCACGCCCGAGATCCAGCGCCCACAGGCGCAGATAGTGCCGGGCGATGACGTAACGGCGCTTCAGTGTCAGCGGAGGTGGACGCGCGGCTTCTATTTCAGCCGCTAGCGCAGCCTCTTCTTCAGGCGTCAACGGAACGGGGATCAGCGCATCGGCCGACAAGTCGAGTTCGCGGCTATCGAAAATACAGCCTTTGATCGCCAAGGTTGCGCCCGCGTTGATCGATGTCGGGACATGCGCCTGACGAATATCAGAAAACTTTTCCCATAGCGCTGTCGGCAACACCAGCACCGGAAAATCCTCACCCATGGCTCTCCAGATTGACCGGGCCGTGTGGCTCGACAGCGTGATGACCCGACCCTGGCGCGCAAGCATTTGCCTCCAGTCCTGTCGTGGGTCGTTGTCCCACTGTTCGTCGGGAATCGAATCGAACTCCCACGCCACGACGCACATCGTCGGGCAATGAAGATCGGCCGGGGTTTTCTGCGGTGGGGCGAACGACAGGAATACGCTGTCTTCGCCAGCGGCGAGCAGTCGCCGATAGAGCGGGTCGACTTCTGCCACCGTGGATACGACGTGCACACGACCGAGGCTTTCCAGCAATGGACGATAAGCCTTGAGCACAAAGTAATAACTGTATTCGGGACGACCAAGACTCTGGCTGATGGAGTTGTCGTTGACGTCTGAGTAAAGAATGAAATTCATGGCATCCCACGATAAAGCAGCCATACCGGCAACTTCATGCTGTGACGAGCAGACACTGGATCGGCCCGGTAGTACCGGCACGCGTCCTTCATCAGGCACGTCTTAGTTCTTGTTTTAGTGGTCAGTTTCACTCTGCGCCGCAACCCCGAAACACCGTT
Organism: Pseudomonas sp. S3_G06; assembly: GCF_054667565.1. Classification (NCBI taxonomy): domain Bacteria; kingdom Pseudomonadati; phylum Pseudomonadota; class Gammaproteobacteria; order Pseudomonadales; family Pseudomonadaceae; genus Pseudomonas; species Pseudomonas sp. S3_G06. Next base: position 5,193,056 of record NZ_CP162738.1, on the reverse strand, counting down.
CGGATTATCGCGACAAGGGGCATTCTAAACACATCCATCGAGGGTTCGGGAACCGTCCCGCGTGAATAAATCGGTCTACGCTATCCAGAACTGACCGGTCACGGTTTGGCCTGTTGAAATTGTCGTGCAATTGGCACAGATTGATCGCAGAACAAATACAACAACTGTTTCGCCTGTTGTCCTACCGGGTCTTTCTCTCGGTCTGACAGCCCCTTCTACACCGCGTGTAGGAAATGGCGAAAGATCAGCCCAAGGGGTCGTGGTTTTGAAAAATTGCCTGCTTGTCACGGGTCTCGCCAGTTTCGCACATCACTCTCCGCGCCTGAGTTTGGTGTCCGCAGGAGCGGCGAACACGGAGCGCGCGCTATGACTCGACTGTTGGTGGAGTGCACACACGTATTCAACCACCCGAAACTCAATTCGGGGATTCAGCGGGTGGTGCGCAATGTCATTAACAAACTGCCCTCCAGTGCTGGTGATAGCGAGTGCATACCGGTGGTATTGCTCAATGGCCAGCTCTATCGGGTCTTGCGCCTGGCGCCCCTGAACACGCCGGTGTTCAACGCCCTCGCGACATTCGCTGATCGCTTGGAACGCCTTGCTCATCGCTTCTGGCAATGGCATCAGCGCCGCGACGCCAAATGCCCGTCGAAGCTGACACGGAGGGCGCTGTATGTGGCGTATCGCCTGACCTCATTCGCCGTATTTGGTGTGCCGCTGCGATTGTTCACCCGCCTGCGGCATTTCCAGTTACTCAAGCGCTGTTCACCGTTGCAGCACCAGCCTGATGATCAACTGGTGTTGCTGGACTCGTCGTGGCATTCGGATTTCTTTCCCCATGTCGAACGGCTCAAGCGCGAAGGCGTCGCAATCATTGCGGTGATCTATGACCTCATTCCCCTGACGCATCCCCATTTCTACGAAGCCCGGCCCGCGCAAGTGTTCAGTGAGTGGTTTGACTGGGTGTGCCGCACTGCCGACGGTTACATGGCCATTTCCGCCACTGTGCGCGACGAGGTGCGCCATGAACTGCAGCGCCGACTAGGCCCCGCGCAGGCTGAAAAGCGCTGGTTCGACTACTTTCATTTGGGCTCCGAGCTGGACTTGCACAATTCGGCAGCAGCAGTGGAACCCGCTTTGCACCAAATGTTCGAGGCACCCGGCCCGGTTTTCCTGATGGTCAGCACGATCGAGCCGCGCAAGAACCATGCGTATCTGCTCGATGCTTTCGAGCGTGCCTGGGCGGGCGGTTCCGGCGCCAGGCTATGCATCGCAGGGCGCATCGGCTGGAAGTGCGACGAGTTGCTATCGCGAATACGGCATCATCCCGAGCTCAACCGACGCCTGTTCATGTTCAACAACCTGAGCGACACCAGCCTCGAGCATGCTTATACGCGAGCCAGCTCATTGGTCTTTCCATCATTTGTCGAAGGCTTCGGCCTGCCTCTGGTGGAAGCCATGCAACGAGGCTTGCCGGCCATGGGAAGTGACATCGCGGCCTTTCGTGAAATAGGCGGCGAGTTCATGGCCTATTTCGATCTGCAGGAGCCGCAAAGCCTGACCGACCTGATCAAGGCCTTCGAGGCCAGCGGCCAGTTCCCCGCCAGCAAGGATGTCAACGAATGGCGCTGGATTGACTGGCGCGAAGCAAGTCAGCAACTGGTCGAGCGCATTGCGCGACGTGTCCTTGCGGGACAGGCCACGCAAGCCGGCGTTACCCGCGAGAGCGCAAGTGAAGCGGTAGATGAGCCGGCGGGGCTTGGCGAATATCCGCGACTGCGTCCGTCAGGCAGTTTTCTGTAGCCCGGCCACCGTACGCGGCATCGCGACAAAACCCGGCAAGGCTTCGATCCGTGTCAGCCAGGCGCGAACGTTGGCGTAGTCATCCAGCGAGACATTGCCCTCCGGCGCATGTGCGATGTAGCTGTAGGCAGACACGTCAGCGATGGTCGGCTCTTCGCCCGCCAGATATGCAGTTTTGCCCAACTCCAGTTCCATGACCTTGAGCAGGTTGTGCGCACGGCCAATGACTTCCTCGGCATTCAGTTGCGCACCAAACACCGTGATCAGGCGTGCCGCCGCCGGGCCAAACGCAATCGGTCCCGCCGCTGCCGACAGCCAGCGCTGCACACGCGCTGCGCCCACCGGGTCGGTCGGCAGCCAGCGTCCGTTGCCATATTTCTGCGCCAGATAAACCAGAATCGCATTGGAATCGGCCAGCACCACGCCGTTGTCATCAATCGCCGGCACTTGGCCAAAGCTGTTGATCGCCAGGTACTGTGGCTGCTTGTGCTCACCTTTGGCCAGATCGACGAAGATCAGCTCGGTCGGCAGTTGCAGCAGCGACAGCATCAACTCGACGCGATGGGCATGGCCGGAACGGGGGAAGTTGTAGAGTTTGATCGCTTGCATGGACGACTCCGCTGAAAAGTGACGTCGCTACGGGGATGAGCGCGCCGATGGAGTCATCATCTATGGGTTGCCGGAATTACAGAATAACCAGCCACTGCAATCGATTATTTCATCTCGTGCAATAACGCCGCTGCGCTCAAGGCCGGATGCTCACGCAGCGCCTTCACGGCGAAGTCGACAAAACTGCGGATCCGCGCCGGTGCCTTGCGCCCGCCCTGATACACCACATGGATCGGCAACGGCGGCAGTTCAAACTCGGCGAGGACGATTTCCAGCTCCCCCGCTGCGACCTTGTCCGCTACTTGATAGGACAGCACTCGCGTCAGGCCCAGGCCTTTTCGCGCGGCGGTGATCGCCGACTGATTGGCCGTGACGGTCAGGCGCGGTTCGGTGCGCACACTGAGTGCTTCACCGCCGTCGAGAAACGGCCAGTTGCGTTGCTGACCGATCGCCGATGTCGCCACCACCGGCAACCCGGCCAAAGCCTGCGGATGCTCCGGGCGGCCGTGTTGAGCCAGAAACCCCGGCGAAGCGCAGATCACCCGCCGCACTTCCCCGACGCGAATCGCATGCTGATTGCTGTCCGGCAGCTCACCGATGCGCACCGCGACATCAATGCCCTCCTCGACCATGTTGACGACCCGGTCCAGCAACAGCGCGTTGATCGACACATCCGGGTAACGACAGAGGTAATCGGCCATCACCGGCGTGACGAACAGATCGCCGAACAGCACCGGCGCAGTAATCGTCAACTGCCCGCGCGGCAAGGCATGGCTGCCTGCCGCCGAATCCTCGGCCTCCTGCACCTCGGCAAGAATCCGCCGGCAGTCATCGCAGTAACGTTGCCCGGCTTCAGTCAGATGCACAGTGCGCGTGGTACGCACCAGCAACTGCGTACCGATATGCTGCTCCAGCGCCGCCACCGCCCGGGTGACGCTCGCCGCCGACAAACCCAGACGCCGCGACGCCGCCGAAAAGCCTTGCTCTTGGGCGACGACAACGAAGATCTGCATTTCCTGAAAGCGGTCCATGGGATTCCTCGGCGGCGGATACGACAATCGCAGCCGAGGCTGCGATTGGGGAAGCGTAGATCATCTGTGGATAACTTATTCCACGGTCACCGATTTCGCCAGGTTGCGCGGTTGATCGACGTCGGTGCCCTTGAGCACGGCGACGTAGTACGACAACAGTTGCAGCGGGATCGTATAAAGGATCGGCGAAAGAATGTCGTGGATGTGCGGCATTTGCACCACGTGGGTACCTTCGCCGTTGGTCATCGCAGCCTTCTCATCCGCGAACACGATCAACTCGCCGCCACGGGCGCGGACTTCCTGCAGGTTGGACTTGAGCTTCTCCAGCAGTTCGTTGTTCGGCGCGACAGTGACCACCGGCATGTCGTTATCCACAAGTGCCAGCGGGCCGTGCTTGAGCTCGCCGGCCGGGTAGGCCTCGGCGTGGATGTAGGAGATTTCCTTGAGTTTCAAGGCACCTTCCATCGCGACCGGGAATTGCGCGCCACGGCCGAGGAACAGAGTGTGGTTTTTCTCGGCGAACAGCTCGGCGATTTTTTCCACCGTGCTGTCCATCGCCAATGCTTCGCCGAGGCGGGTAGGCAGACGACGCAGCTCTTCGACCAGCGTGGCCTCAACACCGTCGGCCAAAGTCCCGCGCACCTGACCCAGCGACAAAGTCAGCAGCAACAGGCCGACCAGTTGCGTAGTGAAGGCTTTGGTCGAAGCCACGCCGATTTCGCGACCGGCCTGGGTCAACAGGGTCAGATCGGATTCACGCACCAGCGAGCTGATGCCGACGTTGCAGATCGCCAGGCTGGCGAGAAAGCCCAGTTCCTTGGCATTGCGCAGCGCCGCGAGGGTGTCAGCGGTTTCACCGGACTGGGAGATGGTCACGAATAGCGTGTCTGGCTGCACCACCACTTTGCGATAACGGAATTCGCTGGCGACTTCGACCTGGCACGGGATGCCGGCCAGTTCCTCAAGCCAGTAGCGCGCGACCATGCCGGCGTGATAACTGGTGCCGCAGGCGACGATCTGCACATTGCGCACTTTGGCAAACAGCTCGGCAGCTTGCGGACCGAAGGCCTCAACCAGCACTTGATTGTTGCCCAGGCGACCTTCGAGGGTGCGCTGGACCACGGCCGGTTGTTCGTGGATTTCCTTGAGCATGTAGTGGCGGAACTCGGCCTTGTCGGCGGCTTCGGCACCGTCGGTGTACTGCACGGTCTGACGCTCGACAGCGTTGCCGTTTACGTCCCAGATCTGCACGCTGTCGCGACGGATTTCAGCGATATCGCCTTCTTCCAAATACATGAAGCGGTCAGTGACCTGACGCAGAGCCAACTGGTCGGAAGCGAGGAAATTCTCGCCCAGGCCCAGGCCGATCACCAATGGGCTGCCACTGCGCGCGGCGACCAGACGATCCGGTTGCTGTGCGTTGATCACTGCCAGACCGTAGGCGCCATGCAGCTCCTTGACGGTCGCTTTGAGCGCGGCAGTCAGGTCCGGTTGTTCCTTGAGCTTGTGGGTCAGCAGGTGCGCGATGACTTCGGTGTCGGTGTCCGAGCTGAACGCATAGCCCAGCGCTTTCAGCTGTTCGCGCAGGGCTTCGTGGTTCTCGATGATGCCGTTGTGCACCACCGCAATGTCACCGGAAAAATGCGGGTGGGCATTGCGCTCGCACGGCGCGCCATGGGTCGCCCAACGGGTGTGGGCGATACCGAGGCGCCCGGCCAGCGGCTGTTCGGCCAGCGCGGTTTCCAGTTCACTGACCTTGCCCGGACGGCGCATGCGCTCCAGGGTCTGGTCGTTGGTATAAACCGCCACACCGGCGCTGTCATAGCCGCGATATTCGAGGCGCTTCAGGCCTTCAAGAAGGATGGCGGTGATATTACGTTCAGCTACTGCGCCGACAATGCCACACATGGTTATTTCTCCTGACTGACAGCCGCACAGATCAAAGTGATCCCACGGGCCTGAAGCTGATCGCGTGCCTCGACGGGCAGGCGATCATCGGTAATGAGGGTATGGATGCTGCTCCAGGGCAGCTCCAGGTTGGGAATCTTGCGACCGATCTTGTCGGCCTCGACCATGACGATCACTTCTCGCGCAACGTCGGCCATCACCCGGCTGAGTCCGAGCAGTTCGTTGAAGGTGGTGGTGCCGCGCACCAGATCGATGCCGTCGGCGCCGATGAACAGTTGGTCGAAGTCGTAGGAGCGTAGTACTTGCTCGGCGACCTGGCCCTGAAAGGATTCCGAGTGCGGATCCCAAGTGCCGCCGGTCATCAGCAGCACCGGCTCGTGTTCCAGTTCGCTCAAGGCGTTGGCGACATGCAGCGAGTTGGTCATCACCACCAGACCCGGTTGCTGGCCCAGTTCGGGAATCATCGCGGCGGTGGTGCTGCCGCTGTCGATGATGATGCGCGCGTGCTCGCGGATGCGTTTGACCGCCGCGCGGGCGATCGCCTGCTTGTACTTGGAAATACTCTGCGCCGTTTCCGCGACCAGCTCTTGCGGCATGGTGATCGCACCGCCGTAACGACGCAGTAAAAGACCATGGGTTTCCAGCGCAGCAAGATCCTTGCGAATCGTAACTTCGGAAGTTTCGAAGCGCTTGGCCAGCTCATCCACACTGACTTCGCCCTGCTCGTTGAGCAAGGCGAGGATGTTATGACGACGCTGAGGAGTGTTGCGTTTGGACATGGCGGCTTAAGTTTCGATTCGAAAGATAACGCAAGCAATGAAACTCTATCGAAAGGTTGCCGTCAAGACGCGGGGAGAAAAATTCAGAAAGATTGGAATGATTGTGGGAGCGAGCCCGCTCGCGAAAGGGAGTCTCAGCCACTGAAGACGTTACTGACAAACCGCATTCGCGAGCAGGCTCGCTCCCACAGGTGGTTGTGGATAAATCAGGTTTTTTTGATTTTTTCCGGCCGCTTCCAGCCGTCAATGTTCTTCTGACGAGCTCGGCCCACCGCAAGCTGAGCGTTATCCACATTTTGCGTGATGGTCGAGCCGGCAGCGGTAGTTGCACCGTTGGAGATATCCACAGGCGCAACCAGCGAGTTGTTGGAACCGATGAATACGTCAGCGCCCAACACGGTTTTCCACTTGTTGGCGCCATCGTAGTTGCAAGTGATGGTGCCGGCGCCGATGTTGGTTCGTGCGCCGATTTCGGCATCGCCCAGATAGGTCAGATGGCCAGCCTTGGCACCCTCGCCCATGTGGGCGTTTTTGAGCTCGACGAAATTACCCACATGCGCGCGCGCTTCGAGCACAGTGCCCGGGCGCAAACGCGCGAAGGGACCGGCGTCGCTGCATTCACCGAGAATGGCGCCTTCGATATGACTGCTGGCCTTGATCACCACGCCTTTGCGCAGGGTGCTGTCCTTGATCACGCAGTTCGGGCCGATCTGTACGTCGTCTTCAATGATCACCTTGCCTTCAAGGATCACGTTGATGTCGATCAGCACATCGCGGCCCACAGTCACTTCGCCGCGCACATCGAAACGGGCCGGGTCACGCAGGGTCACGCCCTGAGCCATCAAGCGACGGCCGGCGCGCAACTGGTAATGACGCTCCAGTTCAGAGAGCTGCTTGCGATCATTGGCGCCCTGCACTTCCATCGGGTCTTGCGGTTGTTCGGTCGCCACGACCAAACCATCGCTGACCGCCATTTCGATCACGTCGGTGAGGTAGTACTCGCCCTGCGCATTGTTGTTCGACAGGCGACTCATCCAGTCCGCCAGACGATCGGCCGGCACAGCGAGGATGCCGGTGTTGCCTTCGGTGATCGCACGTTGCGCTTCGCTGGCGTCTTTGTGCTCGACGATTGCCGCGACCTTGCCGTCAGCATCACGCACGATGCGGCCGTAACCGGTCGGGTCATCCAGCTCGACAGTGAGCAAACCCATCTGGCCCGGCACGACATGCTTGAGCAGACGTTGCAGGGTTTCGACTTCAATCAGCGGCACATCGCCGTAAAGAATCAGCACAGTGTCGGCGTCAATGAACGGCACCGCCTGGGCGGTGGCATGGCCAGTGCCCAGTTGCTTGTCCTGCAACACGAAATTCAGATCATCAGCTGCCAGACGCTCACGCACCACATCGGCACCGTGACCGATCACCACATGGATGCGCTGTGGATCAAGTTGCCGAGCGCTGTGGATAACATGGCCGAGCATGGAGTTGCCGGCAATCGGGTGCAGCACTTTGGGCAGCGCCGAACGCATGCGAGTGCCTTGACCGGCCGCGAGGATAACGATTTCGAGAGACATGACTGGCTACCAATCCTGGGTGGTCAGCAACTGCGACCGGTTTGTGGGAATTCGGAAAAGAAAAAAGGGTAGCCGAGGCTACCCTTTTTTATCAATCGCACAACAAGCGGCTGACGGATTAACCGCCAAACTTCTTGCGGATCTGCTGGACGGTGCGCAGCTGGGCTGCAGCCTCGGCCAGACGTGTGGCAGCGGCGCCGTAATCGAAGTCCGCGCCTTTTTCGTTCAGGGCATTCTCGGCAGCCTTGAGAGCTGCCTGAGCCTGAGCTTCATCCAGGTCGGCGGCACGTTGCACGGTATCGGCAAGTACCTTGACCATGTTCGGCTGAACCTCGAGGAAACCACCGGAGATGTAGAACACCTCGGCTTCCCCGCCTTGCTTGATCAGGCGGATCGGACCCGGCTTGAGATTAGTGATCAGCGGCGCGTGACCCAGAGCGATACCAAGATCACCCAGTGCACCGTGCGCAATCACCATCTCGACCAGGCCGGAAAAGATTTCCCCTTCCGCGCTGACGATATCGCAATGGACTGTCATAGCCATCTGATTGCCTCAACCTAAATTAGCGCCCGTTGCCGGGCGCCGGGATTACAGTTTCTTGGCTTTCTCGATCGCTTCTTCGATGCCGCCAACCATGTAGAACGCTTGTTCTGGCAGGTGGTCGTAGTCACCGTTGAGGATGCCTTTGAAGCCAGCAATGGTGTCTTTCAGGGAAACGTATTTACCCGAAGCACCGGTGAAGACTTCAGCCACGAAGAACGGCTGCGACAAGAAGCGCTGGATCTTACGAGCACGGTTAACCAACTGTTTGTCGGCTTCCGACAGCTCGTCCATACCCAGGATCGCGATGATGTCTTTCAGCTCTTTGTAACGCTGCAGAACATACTGAACGCCGCGAGCGGTGTCGTAGTGGTCCTGACCGATCACGTTCGGGTCCAGCTGGCGCGAAGTCGAATCCAGTGGATCTACCGCTGGGTAGATACCCAGGGAAGCGATGTCACGGGACAGAACGACGGTGGCGTCCAAGTGGGCGAAGGTGGTCGCTGGCGACGGGTCGGTCAAGTCGTCCGCAGGTACGTATACCGCTTGGATCGAGGTGATCGAACCTTCCTTGGTCGAAGTGATACGTTCCTGCAGAACGCCCATCTCTTCAGCCAGGGTCGGCTGGTAACCTACTGCCGAAGGCATACGGCCCAGCAGTGCGGATACTTCAGTACCGGCCAGGGTGTAACGATAGATGTTGTCGACGAACAGCAGAACGTCGTTACCTTCGTCACGGAACTTCTCGGCCATGGTCAGGCCAGTCAGTGCTACGCGCAGACGGTTTCCCGGCGGCTCGTTCATCTGACCGTAAACCAGTGCCACTTTGTCCAGAACGTTGGAGTCCTTCATCTCGTGGTAGAAGTCGTTACCCTCACGAGTACGCTCACCCACACCGGCGAACACGGAATAACCGCTGTGCTCGATGGCGATGTTACGGATCAGTTCCATCATGTTTACGGTTTTGCCTACACCGGCACCACCGAACAGACCGACTTTACCGCCCTTGGCGAACGGGCAGACCAGGTCGATAACCTTGATGCCGGTTTCCAGCAGGTCGTTGCCGCCTGCTTGCTCGGCGAACGAAGGTGCTGCGCGGTGAATGCCCCAGCGCTCTTCGGTGTCGATCGGGCCAGCTTCGTCGATCGGGTTACCGAGGACGTCCATGATCCGGCCCAGGGTCGCTTTACCGACCGGTACGGAGATGGCTGCGCCAGAGTCGGTGACTTCCAGACCGCGCTTCAAGCCCTCGGTGGAACCCATCGCAATGGTACGCACCACGCCGTCGCCCAGCTGCTGCTGAACTTCCAGGGTGGTTGCGGCCGCGCTTTGTACAGTCAGCGCGTTGTAGATGCTCGGTACGCTGTCGCGTGGAAATTCCACGTCGATAACGGCGCCGATGATTTGAACGATACGTCCGCTACTCATAGCTGGATCCTCTGAATATTTGAACCGTTAAACCGCGGCAGCGCCGCCGACGATTTCCGAGATCTCTTGGGTGATCGCAGCCTGACGCGCCTTGTTGTAGATCAGCTGCAAATCGCTGATCAAATCACCGGCGTTGTCGGTAGCGTTCTTCATCGCGATCATCCGCGCAGCCTGTTCAGCCGCGTTGTTCTCGACCACCGCCTGGTAGACCTGCGACTCGACGTAACGGACCATCAAGCCGTCAAGCAGCTCTTTGGCGTCCGGTTCGTAGAGATAGTCCCAGTGGTGCTTGAGATCCTGATCCGGGGTTGCCACCAGTGGAATCAACTGCTCCACAGTAGGCTGTTGCGTCATGGTGTTGATGAACTTGTTGGACACCACGGACAGGCGGTCGATACGGCCGTCCAGGTAGGCATCCAGCATCACCTTGACGCTGCCGATCAGGTCATTGATCGACGGCTCTTCACCCAGGTGGCTGATAGCTGCAACGACGTTACCGCCGAAGTTGCGGAAAAAGGCCGCACCCTTGCTACCGACTACACACAGATCAATCTCGACGCCGTTTTCGCGGTTTACCGCCATGTCCTTGACCAGGGCCTTGAACAGGTTGGTGTTCAAGCCGCCGCACAGACCACGGTCACTGCTCACGACGACATAACCGACGCGCTTGATTTCGCGGTCGATCATGAACGGGTGGCGGTATTCCGGGTTGGCGTTGGCCAGATGCCCAATTACCTGGCGGATACGCTCCGCATAAGGACGGCTAGCAGCCATGCGCATTTGTGCCTTGCGCATTTTGCTGACCGCCACTTTTTCCATGGCGCTGGTAATCTTTTGCGTGCTTTTGATGCTCGCAATCTTACTGCGAATCTCTTTTGCGCCTGCCATGTAACACCTATCAGGTTAGCAAGCGGGAGCCTCGCGGCTCCCGCTGCGGCTTACCAGGTTTGGGTGGCCTTGAACTTCTCGATACCGGCTTTCATGCCAGCGTCGATTTCGTCATTGAAGTCACCTTTAACGTTGATCTTGGCCATCAAATCGGCGTGATCGCGGTTGAAGAAAGCGATCAGCGCTTGTTCGAAGCTGCCGACCTTGGCGATTTCAATGTCAGTCAGGAACCCACGCTCAGCGGCATACAGCGACAGCGCCATGTCAGCGATCGACATTGGTGCGTATTGCTTCTGCTTCATCAGCTCGGTAACGCGCTGACCATGCTCAAGTTGCTTGCGGGTCGCTTCGTCCAGGTCAGAAGCGAACTGGGCGAATGCCGCCAGTTCACGGTACTGAGCCAGAGCGGTACGGATACCACCGGAGAGCTTCTTGATGATCTTGGTCTGAGCGGCACCACCCACACGGGATACCGAAACACCGGCGTTCACTGCAGGGCGGATGCCCGAGTTGAACATGGCCGATTCCAGGAAGATCTGACCGTCGGTGATGGAAATCACGTTGGTCGGAACGAACGCGGAAACGTCGCCAGCCTGGGTTTCGATGATCGGCAGTGCAGTCAGGGAACCGGTTTTGCCGGTCACTGCGCCGTTGGTGAACTTCTCTACGTATTCTTCCGAAACGCGGGATGCGCGCTCCAGCAGACGGGAGTGGAGATAGAACACGTCGCCTGGGTAAGCTTCACGGCCTGGTGGACGGCGCAGCAGCAGGGAAATCTGGCGGTAAGCCACTGCCTGCTTGGACAGATCGTCATAAACGATCAGCGCGTCTTCACCGCGGTCGCGGAAGAATTCACCCATGGTGCAACCGGAGTACGGTGCCAGGAATTGCAGCGCAGGAGATTCCGAAGCACTGGCAGCCACGATGATCGTGTTGGCCAGGGCGCCGTTTTCTTCCAGCTTGCGAACCACGTTGGCGATGGTCGATTGCTTCTGACCGATTGCAACGTAGACGCAGAAAATGCCGCTGTCTTTCTGGTTGATGATCGCGTCGATCGCCAGAGCGGTTTTACCGATCTGACGGTCACCGATGATCAGCTCACGCTGGCCACGGCCGACAGGGATCATGGCATCGACAGCCTTGTAGCCAGTCTGTACAGGCTGGTCTACCGACTTACGCCAGATCACGCCTGGAGCAACTTTCTCGACCGCGTCGGTCTCGGTGTTGCCCAGTGGACCTTTGCCGTCAACAGGGTTACCCAGAGCATCGACTACGCGGCCCAGCAATTCCTTACCAACAGGAACTTCGAGGATGCGGCCGGTGCACTTGGCGCTCATGCCTTCAGCCAGCGACTGGTAGGAGCCCAATACCACGGCACCTACGGAGTCCTGCTCCAGGTTGAGGGCCATACCGTAGACGCCGCCCGGAAACTCGATCATCTCGCCGTACATGACGTCGGCCAGACCGTGAATCCGCACGATGCCGTCAGATACGCTGACGACAGTGCCTTCGTTACGGGCTTGGGAGGTCACATCGAGCTTGTCGATGCGGCCCTTGATAATTTCACTTATTTCGGAAGGATTGAGTTGCTGCATTGCTCTGCTGCCCCTTCAAACTCAAGATTTCAATGCTTCGGCAAGTTTCGCGATTTTGCCGCGAATCGAGCCATCGATAACCAGGTCGCCGGCGCGGATCACGACACCACCAATCAAGGCAGCGTCCTCCGCAACTTGCAGGCGCACTTCCCGGTTGAGTCGTGCACTGAGAACCTTGGCGAGTTTGTCTTGCTGTTCTTGGTTCAATGCAAATGCACTGGTTACTTCAACGTCTACCGATTTCTCTTGTTCGGCCTTGTACAGGTCGAACAGAGCGGCGATCTCCGGCAGAAGCAGGAGACGGTCGTTCTCGGCAACGACGTTGATGAAATTGCGTGCCTTTTCATCAAACTTGTCGCCGCACACGTCAATGAACGTGGCGGCCTTTTCTGCGCTCGTCAGTCGCGGGGCCTTGAGCACGCGCTGCAGGGTGTCGTCTTGCGACACCGCTGCTGCCAGGCCGAGCATGGCTGACCAATTGGCCAGTTGCTGGTGGGCCTGAGCGTGCTCGAAGGCCGCCTTAGCGTAAGGTCGGGCCAACGTGGTCAGTTCTGCCATGATCGCCCTCGCTTAGATTTCAGCAGCCAGTTGGTTAACCAGCTCTGCGTGCGCGTTTTGATCGATTGTGGCACCCAGGATCTTCTCGGCGCCGCCAACAGCCAGCAAGCCCACTTGGGCACGCAGCTTGTCTTTGACGCTGTTCAGTTCCTGTTCGATCTCGGCTTGAGCCTGAACCTTCACACGGTCAGCGTCGATACGGGCTTTTTCAACAGCCTCTTCGACGATCTGGTTACCGCGTTTCTTGGCTTGCTCGATGATTTCAGCTGCCTGAGCTTTCGCTTCGCGCAGTTGCTGACCCGCTTTCTCTTGGGCCAACTCCAGGTCGCGAGCTGCACGGCTGGCAGCGTCCAGACCATCAGCGATCTTCTTTTGACGTTCGTGCAGAGCAGCGATGACCGGAGGCCATACATACTTCATGCAGAACAGTACAAAAATCAGGAACGCAACGGACTGGCCAATCAGGGTCGCATTAATGTTCACGCCAACACCTCGCAGTTACGTTGTCCATCACACCAAATTACCCGGAAGATCCGAGTAATCAGCCAGCGATCTGACCAACGAACGGGTTCGCAAAGGTGAAGAACAGAGCGATACCAACACCGATCATGGTTACGGCGTCGAGCAGACCGGCAACGATGAACATTTTCACTTGCAGCATTGGAACCATTTCTGGCTGACGCGCTGCGCCTTCCAGGAACTTGCCGCCCAGCAGGCCGAAACCAATTGCGGTACCCAGTGCGCCCAGGCCGATCAACAGTGCAACAGCGATAGCGGTTAGACCAACTACAGTTTCCATCTTTCCTCCCGACTTTTACGTCGTATGGTTTAGGTTTTTTAGATTAAAGCGGTAAAACAAATCGTTTCAGCTGCCCCGCAAGGAGCTCCCTCCCGTTTGACCGGGAGGAACATCAGACTAGTCGAGACTGGTCTTAATGGTTTTCTTCGTGCGCCATCGACAGGTAGACGATGGTCAGCATCATGAAGATGAACGCCTGCAGGGTGATGATCAGGATGTGGAACACTGCCCACGCCCACTGCAGAACAACGCCCAGGCCGCTGAGCCAGAGCAGGCCGCTGCCGAACATCACAGCGATCAGAATGAACACCAGCTCGCCGGCATACATGTTGCCGAACAGACGCAGAGCCAGAGAGATCGGCTTGGCGATCAGGGTGACGAATTCCAGCAGGAAGTTCACCGGGATCAGCAGGGCCTGAACGAAGATGTTCTTGCTGCCGAACGGGTGCAGGGTCAGTTCGCCGATGAAGCCGCCGATGCCCTTGACCTTGATGCTGTAGAAAATGATCAGTGCGAACACCGAGAACGCCATGCCCAGAGTCGCGTTCGGGTCGGTAGTCGACACGGCGCGGAACGGGATGTGGGCATCGCCGGAGATCAGGATGGCCAGCTGAGGAATCCAGTCGACCGGTACCAGGTCGACGGCGTTCATCAGGAACACCCAGACGAAGATGGTCAGCGCCAGCGGTGCAATCACCGGGCTACGGCCATGGAAGCTGTCTTTCACGCTGCCATCGACGAATTCGACCAATACTTCAACGAAGTTCTGCAAGGCACCCGGCTGACCCGACGTCGCTTTCTTCGCCGCCATGCGGAAAAGAAGAACGAAGATCAGACCCAGCGCGACCGACCAGCCGAGGGTATCGACGTGGAAAGCCCAGAAGCCCATTTCCTTGGCCTCTGCTGCGGTGTGGGCAAAGCCCCAGCCGCCGTTGGGTAGCTGACCGAAAGTCAGGTTCTGCAAGTGGTGCTGGATATAGCCCGAAGCGGTTGTCTCTGCCATGGTTGCCTCAAACGCCCTAAGGTCTCGAAAGTCTTGTTCTCATCAGCAGGGGAGCGAACCAGCTGACCGACTGCGTCAGCACGAACACGCCGAATACTGCGATCGGCGCCAGTGGCTTCACACCTGCGAACACCAGTGCAAACAGCACTGCCGTCAAAATAAGTTTGCCTGCCTCGCCGGCATAAAAAGACCGGACGATGGACTGGGCTGCTCGGGCGCCGGAAAACCGAAATGCCCTGTGAGCGAAATAAACATTGGGCAGCAAGGCTATCAGGCCTCCGCAAAGTCCCGAGTATCCGGCAACGACTCCATGCCATTGCCAGAGCGCCAAAGCGGCAATGAGCAGAATGACAAATTGAGCCATCAACACCGGAAAAACCGCCAGGCGATGGAAAGGCAAGCGGTTTGGCGTGCGGGTTTCCATCACAGTTGCTCTCCAATGGTCGGCTGCCGAAATTCAATAACTTGGCATAATTTGTGCCGACAAAATGCGCGCAGAGTATAGGGGCGGTTCTGCCCCTATTCAACTGTCAGGTAGTGATTTCCGACTGCGCGCTACATGAGGAAATGTTTCAGCGGATGTGTGCGAGCACACCTTGAAGCTCGTCGAGCGAGTTATAACCAATCACCAATTGGCCCTTGCCCTTCTTGCCATGGCGAATCTGCACCGCAGAGCCTAGGCGCTCGGCCAGACGCTGCTCGAGGCGAGCGATGTCCGGGTCGGTTTTTGCCGCTTCCACAGGCTCCGGTTTGCCACTCAACCACTGGCGAACCAGTGCCTCGGTTTGGCGCACGGTCAGCCCTCGTGCGACAACATGTCGCGCCCCTTCGACCTGCTGATTGTCCGGCAGACCGAGCAAAGCACGCGCGTGACCCATTTCCAGGTCACCGTGCGACAGCATGGTCTTGATCACTTCGGGCAGTGCAATAAGTCGCAACAGGTTAGCCACAGTCACCCGCGACTTACCCACAGCCTCGGCAACCTGCTGCTGAGTCAGCTGGAATTCCTGCTGCAAGCGCTGCAAGGCGACGGCTTCTTCGATCGGATTGAGGTCTTCACGCTGGATGTTCTCGATCAGCGCAATCGCAATGGCGGTTTCATCCGGCACATCGCGAACCATCGCCGGGATGGTTTCCTGCCCGGCCTGCTGACTGGCGCGCCAGCGGCGTTCACCGGCAATGATCTCAAAGCGACCGCCGCCAATCGGGCGCACCACGATCGGCTGCATCACGCCTTGGGCCTTGATCGACTGTGCCAGCTCTTCCAGGGCCTGCGGGTCCATGTCGCGGCGCGGCTGATATTTGCCGCGCTGCAGCAGGTCCAGCGGCAGGTGTTGCAGTTCGCGGGTGTCGGCCTGCGCGGCTTGTTCTTCCAGCGCGCTGACCGTCGGACCACTCAGCAGTGCATCCAGTCCACGTCCGAGACCTCGTTTCTTGACGGCCATGGGGATTCCTTAAGTTGGCTGAGCAGCAGCAATGCGTGAATTTTTGCGCTGACGACGAACCATCTCGCCCGCCAGAGCCAGATAGGCCAGGGCGCCACGCGATTGCTTGTCGTAAGCCAGCGCCGGCATGCCGTAGCTTGGTGCTTCGGCCAGGCGAATGTTGCGCGGGATCACCGTGTCGTACAACTGATCGCCGAAGTGTTCCTTGAGCTGCGCCGAAACATCGTTCATCAGGCTCAGGCGCGGGTCGTACATGGTCCGCAGCAGGCCTTCGACTTTCAGGTTCGGATTGAGCAGCTCGGCGATGCGCTTGATGTTATCCACAAGGTCGCTCAAACCTTCCAGAGCGAAATATTCGCATTGCATGGGGATAATCACCCCGTCAGCGGCGACCAGTGCGTTGAGCGTGAGCATCGACAGCGACGGTGGGCAGTCGATCAGAATGTAGTCGTAGTTGTCACGGATCGGCGCCAGCGCACTGCGCAGACGGCTTTCCTTCATCTGCATTTCCAGCAGCACCACCTCGGCCGCGGTCAGATCGCGGTTGGCCGGCAGCAGTTGATAACCGCCGTGCTCGGAGAAGTGCATGGCCTGGCCCAGATCGCATTCACCGATCAGCAGATCGTAGACCGAGTTTTCCAGACCATGTTTATCCACACCGCTACCCATGGTGGCGTTGCCCTGTGGATCGAGATCGATCAACAGCACCCGGCGCTTGGTCGCGACCAGGGATGCTGCTAGGTTTATGCAGGTGGTGGTTTTGCCCACACCACCCTTCTGGTTCGCTATCGCGAATACCTTAGCCATTCTTGCTTGTGTTCCCAATCATGCCGTGCGGCGCAGTATCAGCAGATGGCGTTGGCCTTGGCAACCGGGGACGGCCAGGGCGTGTTCGCTATCGAGTTTGAAATCTGCCGGCAATGCTACCAGCTCATCGGCCGGATGAACGCCCTTCATTGCCAGCCAGCGTGTATCGGCATCGCCCAAGTGGCGAGTCCAGTTGGTGAAGTTTTCCATGCTGCTGAATGCCCGGGAAATGATCCCGTTGAATGGCTGCGCAGGCTGGAAGGCTTCGACGCGACTGTGGATAACTTGCAGGTTATCCAGCTTCAGCTCCAGTTTGACCTGAGTCAGGAAGCGGGTTTTCTTGCCGTTGCTGTCCAGACAGGTCACCTGCGAGTCCGGATACAGGATCGCCAGCGGGATACCAGGCATGCCACCGCCACTGCCGACATCGAGCCAGCGACCGTTTTCGATAAACGACATCACGCTGAGACTATCGAGCAAGTGCCGCGAAACCATTTCGTCTGGATCTCGCACGGCGGTCAGGTTGTAGGCCTGGTTCCATTTGATCAACAGGGCCAGATAACCCAGCAGCAATTCGTGCTGGGTTTCTGTGAGATTGACACCGAGCTCGCGGGCTCCTGTGGATAACTCTTCGGCATGTTGCGAAGTGACCTTGGCACTCAAGCGCTTTGCTCCAACTGACGGCCCGCGCCGCGTTTTTTCAAATGAATCATCAACAGCGAAATCGCTGCCGGGGTCACGCCCGGGATCCGCGAAGCCTGGCCCAGAGTCTCGGGACGTATGGCGCCGAGCTTGCTCTGGATCTCCTTGGACAGACCCGAGATGTTGGTGTAATCGATATCCACAGGCAATTTCGTGTCTTCGCTGGCGCGCAGACGGGCGATTTCGTCCTGTTGGCGGTCGATGTAACCGGCGTACTTGGTCTTGATCTCGACCTGCTCGGCGACCTGTGGATCTTCCGCGCCCTGCCCGGTCACTTCGACCAGACCGGCGTAATCGATTTCCGGACGGCTCAACAGGTTGAGCAGGTTGTACTCGTGAGTCAGCGGCGTGCCAAATTTCTCGGCAATCGCATCGCCCTGCGGGGTGTTCGGCCGCACCCAGGTGCTTTTCAGGCGCTGTTCTTCAAGCTCGATGCTTTCGCGTTTCTTGCAGAAGGCCGCCCAGCGCGCGTCATCGACCAGACCGAGCTCGCGACCTTTTTCGGTAAGACGCAGGTCGGCGTTGTCTTCGCGCAGAATCAGGCGGTACTCGGCTCGGGACGTGAACATGCGGTACGGCTCTTGGGTGCCGAGGGTGATCAGGTCGTCGACCAGAACGCCGATGTACGCTTCATCGCGGCGCGGACACCAGGCTTCTTTGCCCTTCGCGCGCAGTGCAGCGTTGGCCCCGGCGAGCAGCCCTTGAGCGCCAGCTTCTTCGTAACCGGTGGTGCCGTTGATCTGCCCGGCGAAAAACAGACCGCCGATGACTTTGGTTTCCAGGCTGTACTTCAGGTCGCGCGGATCGAAGTAGTCGTACTCGATCGCATAACCCGGACGCACGATGTGTGCGTTTTCCATGCCGCGGATCGATTGCACGATCTGCAATTGCACGTCGAACGGCAGGCTTGTGGATATCCCGTTCGGATACAGCTCATGGGTGGTCAAACCTTCCGGTTCGATGAACACCTGATGGCTTTCCTTGTCGGCAAAGCGATGAATCTTGTCTTCGATCGACGGGCAATAACGCGGGCCGACGCCTTCGATCTCCCCGGCAGCGGAATACATCGGCGAACGATCGAGGTTCGCCGCGATGATTTCGTGGGTACGCGCATTGGTATGGGTAATCCAGCAACTGACCTGGCGCGGATGCTGTTCCTTGTTGCCCATGAACGACATCACCGGGATCGGAGTGTCACCCGGCTGCTCGGTCATCACCGAGAAATCCACCGACTTGCCATCAATACGCGGCGGTGTACCGGTTTTCAGGCGCCCGACACGCAATGGCAACTCACGCAGACGGTCGGCCAGAGCAATAGACGGTGGATCACCGGCGCGACCGCCGGAGAAATTCTGCAAACCGATGTGGATAAGTCCGCCGAGGAAGGTGCCGGTGGTCAACACCACGGAATCGGCGAAGAAGCGCAGACCCATTTGCGTGACGACACCCCGGACTTGTTCATGCTCGACGATCAGGTCGTCAGCAGCTTGTTGAAATATCCACAGGTTCGGCTGGTTTTCCAGGATTTCGCGGACAGCGGCTTTGTAAAGAATCCGGTCGGCTTGCGCACGGGTCGCCCGTACGGCCGGACCCTTGCGGCTGTTCAACACGCGAAACTGGATGCCGCCCTTATCGGTAGCCATGGCCATCGCGCCGCCGAGGGCGTCGATTTCCTTGACCAGGTGGCTTTTGCCGATGCCACCGATGGCCGGGTTACAGCTCATGGCACCGAGGGTTTCCACGTTATGCGTAAGCAACAGGGTTTTTGCCCCCATGCGTGCTGACGCCAGTGCTGCCTCGGTACCGGCATGACCGCCGCCGATGACGATCACTTCAAAACGGGAAGGGAAATCCACCACGCACCTCGTGCCTGCTTAAGTAGGTCATTCAGGAAATAGTTGAGCTCAGGTTTCTGGACCTGGTCGGCAAGTATAGGGACTTCGCCCTTTCTAAAGAACCCTTTGCACAAAATTTAACCAGCTGTGGAGAACTCGAGGTTAAAAGAATAAAAAAGAGAGAAATTTATAAAACCTTTGTTTTTATGTTTATTCTTACTGAACCACCTTTCTGTGGATAGATCGCTACAGGCCTTATTTTTCAAAGTGTACAGAGATTCAAAACTCTGTGCTCATGTGGCAATGAGGCCATTGGATAACCGGTTTAAGCCTGTGGATGAATGGGGTTGTTATCCACAGGTCAGGCTATATCCAGTTTTAAACCCCATTTATCAACTGCCCTCAGTGGCAGTTATTCACAGGGCTTAATCCACAGAAAATCGCCAACAAGGCTTTTTCCGGACGCATAAAAGCGCCAGCGAAGGATTGGTGACGCTTGGCAAGCCAAGGGCAGGAAAATGAAAAGGCTATTGTGAGAGGACGTAACAGAGGCTAATAATAGCCATTATCATTAACTCGTCAGTTTTCCCCCATGTCCCTACCCGCCCACACCGCTGCGATCGAGCGAATCTACGAGCAACATCATTCGTGGCTGTATGGTTGGCTCAAGGGCAGACTGCACAACGGCTGCGATGCAGCCGATGTGGCGCATGACACGTTTTTGCGAGTTCTGGCCGCGCGCAATGCAGCTCATATTCGCGAGCCGAGGGATTACCTGACGACCATTGCACGCGGGCTGGTCATTGATCGTTATAGACGCAGGGCCATTGAAAGCGCTTATCTGCAGGCCCTCGCAGCTCGGCCGGAGCCGACGATGGTCAGCGAAGAAGACAGAGCGCTGATCATTGAAACCCTGGTTGCTGTGGATAAAGCATTGACCGGCCTGGGCACGCGCACACGGCAGATCTTCATGCTTTCGCAAGTCGACGGACTGACTTATCAACAGATCGCCATGCAATTGAGGGTCTCGCTGACCACAGTAAAAAAACACATGATCCGCGCCCTGACTGAATGC
The DNA here is from genome assembly GCF_054667565.1 of Pseudomonas sp. S3_G06. Lineage (NCBI taxonomy): Bacteria > Pseudomonadati > Pseudomonadota > Gammaproteobacteria > Pseudomonadales > Pseudomonadaceae > Pseudomonas > Pseudomonas sp. S3_G06. Next base: position 5,172,676 of record NZ_CP162738.1, on the reverse strand, counting down.
GCCCTCATCATGGCGCAACCATGATGGCCGCCGCTGCAGATCGTCAGGTATTCGAAACTGCCGCCAGCTGGTATGTGCAGTTTCAAACCCAGCCACCGAGCCTTGCCGAACAAAAGGCCTGGCAGCTGTGGATAGACAGCGATCCAGCGCATCTGGCGGCGTGGAACCAGATGGAACAATTGCAGCGCCACCTCGGTACGCTGCCGCAGGATCTGAAACGACGTGCGCTCAATAGCGGCCAACAAAGACGCCAGGTACTCAAACTGCTGTTGCTTGCAGCGGGAACAGGTTTCGTTGGCTGGAACGTTCAACGACACACATCCCTGGGCAACGTCTGGGCCGACTATAAAACCGGTGTGGGTCAGCGTCGCACCATCAGCCTGGCCGATGGCAGCCAGATCCAGCTCAACACCGACTCGGCCATCGATGTTTCTTTCGACGCAGCGCAACGCCTGATTCAACTGCGTGCCGGTGAAATGCTCATCCAAACCGGCAAGCTTGGCGATCAGCGGCCGTTTTATGTGCAAACCCGCGACGGGCGGATTCAAGCTTTGGGCACCCGGTTCTCGGTGCATCAGATGCCGGACTCAACCCGGGTCGGCGTGCTGGAGGATCGAGTCAGCGTTCAACCCGCGCAGTCATCCACTGCTGCGCTCATTCTGAAAGCAGGCGAAGGCGCGGATTTCGATAGTCGACATATCGGCCTCAGTCATCCCTTCCAACCATCAGACGTCGGCTGGATCAACGGCCAGTTAATCGTTATCGACGCGCGCCTGGGCGACGTAATCGCGGAGTTGGGACGCTATCGCAGTGGTGTATTGCATTGTGATCGCCGCGCCCGGGATCTGCGGGTCTCCGGGACTTTCCGGCTCGATTCGACCGACGCAGTGCTGGCCAACCTTCAGGCCTCGTTGCCAATCAACGTGCGTTATTTCAGCCGTTACTGGGTCTCGATCAGCCATAGCGCTTGATCAAAAAATGCCTGGGGAAAAATAATTTCAAGCAGGGTTATCTTTTTTCGCCCTGACCCGGCCCTACAGGTAATCGCGATAAACGCGGCTCTTCGCCACCTTCAGGGCTAATCCACACATGCGTCTTCCCACGTTCCGTCAGCGCTTTTCTCCACATTGCATTGCATGCAGCTTATTGATGGCCAGCGCTGCGTCTTGTCTGGTGATCAGCAACAGCGCCTTCGCGGCGTCGGCATCCCAGCGCTACGCCATTGCCGCCGGCCCGCTGGATAGTGCCTTGAGCGAGTTCGCCGCTGCCGCCAATGTGATTCTGTCGTTCTCGCCGCAACAGACCAGCCGCCTGCGCAGTGCCGGGTTGAACGGTGACTACAGCGTCGAACAAGGATTCGCTCAACTGCTGCAAGGCTCGGGTTTACAGGCAGTGCCACAAGCACCCGGCAGTTACATTCTGCAGAACGTGCCCAACGGTGACTCCCTGGAACTGGCGCCGACCAACATCAATGCGCAGTTGGGCAATCCAATGAATCTCGATTACGCCGCCGACGTCGGCTACAAGGCGCAAAACAGCCGGATCGGTACGAAAACCAGTACGCCGCTGTCGGAAACACCGCGTTCGGTGTCAGTGGTGACCGGTCAGCGGATCAAGGATCAGAAATCCCAGACACTCACCGACGTACTCGGCTACGTGCCGGGGATCTTCGCCCCACCTTTTGCCGCCGGCGACAGCTTGGCTGGCGACCTGTTCTATATCCGTGGTTTCAACGCCACCGATTACGGCTACGGTTTGTTGCGCGATGGACTGCGCGTGCAGGGCAATCGCTATGACACCAGCACCGAGCCGTACGGACTTGAGCGGGTCGAGGTGTTCCGTGGCCCGTCTTCGCTGCTGTATGGCGAAAATGCGCCAGGCGGTCTGGTCAACCTGGTCAGCAAACGCCCGACCGCCGCGCCTCAGGGCGAAGTGCAACTGGGCTATGGCTCGAACAATCGCCGGCAAATCGGCGTAGATGTCTCCGGCCCGCTCAATGACAGCGGCAACGTTCTCGGACGCGTGGTGATGCTGGGGCGCAAATCCGATACCCAGACAGATCACGTGCCTGACGACCGTATTTATATCGCCCCTTCGCTGACCCTGAATTTCGACGATTTCAATACGCTGACGCTGCTGGCCAACTATCAGAAAGACCACACCAACATGGAGCTTGGCCTGCCGGCCGCCGGCACATTGCTGAGCAATCCCAACGGCCAGTTATCCAAAGACACCATGCTAGGTGACCCGGACTGGAATACCTTCGAACGGGAAACCTGGAGCACCGGTTACGAGTTCAGCCACTCGTTCAACGATGACTGGCAGTTCCGCCAGAACTCGCGCTACATGCAGTCGCGTATCACCCGCCACGAAACCTGGCCGGGCAATCTGAACAACGCCGGTTTCGGCACGCGGTTGAACGTGACCGCCTATGATCGCTTCAACAAATCCATGGTGTATTCGCTGGATAATCAGCTGGAAGGCAAATTCCACGCGGGCGAGCTGGAAAACACCGTGCTGTTCGGCGCCAGCTACGATCGCACCTCGTTCAATCAGGACTGGAATGCCGGCGTTGTCGGGCCGATCAATGTGTATAACCCGGTCTACCTGCGTGATCCGACCACCCCGATCGCTGTGCAGAACACTTTGCTTGAGCAGCAGATGAAAGGTGTTTATGCACAGATCCAGAGCAAGTACGACAACTGGCTGTTTCTGCTCGGCGGTCGCCAGGACTGGGTCGACAGTGACTTCCGCGACAAGGTGGCCCGAGGCAGCAACATCAGCTCCGAGGACAAGAAGTTCACCTATCAGGGCGGCGTGATGTATCAGTTCGACAACGGCATGACGCCATATGTCAGCTATTCCACGGCGTTCGTGCCGGTGCAGCAAATTTCCAACGCCGGTGCGCCGCTGGATCCGATCACCAGCAGCCAGTACGAAGTGGGCTTGAAGTACGAACCGATCGGCTGGGACACCGCTTTCACCGCTTCGGTGTATGACCTGCGCAAGAAGGACGACACCTATTTCGATGCAACGACTTCGACCTATCGCCAGGTGGGCGAAAGTCGCGCCAAGGGTGTGGAACTGGAACTCAACAGCAATCTGACGCAGAACCTCAATGTCACGGCGGCTTATACCTACACCGACGCCAAAATCACCAAGGATGCAGCGACATCGCTGGTCAAAGGCCATCAAATGACCGGTGTGCCGCGTAATCAGGCCTCGGTCTGGGCGAAATATCGCTTCCTCGACAGTGATTTGAAAGGCTTGTATGTCGCCGGTGGCGTGCGCTATTTCGACAGTGCGTTTGCCTACACTTCGCCTTCTCTATACGGAAAGCTGGATGCCGGAGACGTTACATTGGTCGACGCGGCTGTTGGATATCAGATCGACACACACTGGAGTGTCGATCTGAACGCGAAGAATCTGTTCGACAAGGAATATGTGTCGGGATGCAACGATGCCGGCCGTTGCTATTGGGGCGAAGACCGCACGCTGCTCGGTACGGTGTCCTATAACTGGTGAACAAAAAGGGGCTGTGGGTGAATTATCCACAGCCCCTTCTTTTATTTGCCGATGCAGAAGCTGGAGAAAATCCTTCCGAGCAAATCATCAGAGCTGAACGCCCCGGTAATTTCACCCAGGGAATGCTGAGCCTGGCGCAGATCTTCGGCGAGCAATTCGCCTGCCCCGGCCAGGGTCAGTTGCGCGCGGCCATGTTCCAGTGCCGCGCTGGCGTGACGCAGTGCTTCCAGATGCCGGCGACGTGCGCTGAAGCTGCTTTCCGAAGTCTGCTCGTAACCCATGCACGCCTTGAGGTGGTCCCGCAGCAGATCGAGGCCTTCGGCGGATTTGGCGCTGAGACTGATGGTCACGTGGCCGTCGTCACTGGTTTCCAGAGAAACCGCTTCACCGGTCAGATCGGACTTGTTACGAATCAGCGTCACTTTCGCCGGATCCGGTCGAGACTCGAGGAATTCTGGCCATAAGGCAAAAGGATCCAGTGCTTCTGGTGCGGTCGCATCGACCACCAGTAAAACCCGATCCGCTTCACCAATGGCTTTCAAGGCCCGTTCAACACCGATCTTTTCCACATGATCATCGGTGTCACGCAGGCCTGCGGTATCGACAACGTGTAACGGCATGCCGTCGATGTGGATATGCTCGCGCAGGATATCCCGCGTGGTGCCGGCAATCTCGGTAACGATGGCAGCCTCGCGACCGGCCAAGGCATTCAACAGGCTGGATTTGCCCGCGTTGGGACGGCCGGCAATCACCACCGTCATGCCATCACGCAATAACGCGCCCTGCCCTGCTTCGCGCAGCACTGTGGATAACTCATCGCGTACTTTGTCGAGCATGCTCAGCACATGGCCGTCGGCGAGAAAGTCGATTTCCTCTTCCGGGAAGTCGATGGCGGCTTCAACGTAGATACGCAAACCGATCAGTTGCTCGGTCAGGTTATGCACACGCTGAGAAAACGCACCCTGCAATGAACGCAGCGCATTGCGTGCAGCCTGGGCAGAACTGGCTTCGATCAAATCGGCGATTGCCTCGGCCTGGGCCAGATCGAGTTTGTCATTGAGGAAAGCGCGCTCGCTGAATTCCCCGGGACGGGCCAGACGACAACCCAATTCCAGGCAACGCTTGAGCAACATGTCCAGCACGATCGGGCCACCGTGGCCCTGCAATTCCAGGACGTCTTCGCCGGTAAACGAGTTCGGCCCCGGGAAATACAAAGCCAGACCTTCATCCAGCACTTGCTGATCGTCACTGAAAAACGGCCCGTAATGGGCGTAACGCGGTTTCAGTTCTCGGCCGCTGATGGCTTTTGCCGCGACGCTGGCCAACGGCCCGGAAATACGGACGATGCCCACACCGCTGCGCCCTTGAGCAGTGGCGACAGCAGCGATGGTTTCACGGGGTGTGCTCATAAAGCGGCATCCAGACAAAAGTGGCAGATAGCAAAACGCCCCACTAGGGGGCGTTTTGAGTGGTGTTATCCACAGTGCAAGTTACGCCTCGGCTTTTTTCGTCGCCGCTTCGATCTTACGCGTGATGTACCACTGTTGTGCAATCGACAGGCAGTTGTTCACAACCCAGTACAGCACCAGACCAGCAGGGAACCACAGGAAGAAGAAGGTGAAGATGATTGGCATCATTTTCATCACTTTCGCCTGCATCGGATCCGGAGGAGTCGGGTTCAACTGCTGCTGGATGAACATGGTTGCGCCCATGATGATCGGCAGAATGAAGAACGGATCCTTGATCGACAGGTCAGTGATCCACAGCATGAACGGCGCCTGGCGCATTTCCACGCTTTCAAGCAGAACCCAGTACAGCGACAGGAAGACCGGCATCTGCACGAGGATCGGCAAGCAGCCGCCCAGTGGATTGATCTTCTCTTTCTTGTACAGCTCCATCATGGCTTGCGACATTTTCTGCCGGTCATCGCCATGTTGCTCTTTCAGCGCAGCCAGTTTCGGAGCCACGGCACGCATGCGCGCCATCGATTTGTAGCTGGCAGCCGACAGCGGGAAGAAAATCCCTTTGATCAGCATGGTCAGGAAGATGATCGACCAGCCCCAGTTACCGACAATGGCGTGGATGTGTTGCAGCAGCCAGAAGATCGGCTGGGCAATGAACCACAGAATGCCGTAGTCGACGGTCAGTTCCAGACCTGGGGACAACTCTTTCAGCACAGCCTGGCTTTTCGGACCTGCGTACAGCACAGCGCTGGTTTCAACTTTTGCACCTGGAGCAGCGGTCAGAGTAGGACCGGTGTAACCGATGATGTAGTTGCCTTTGCTGTCTTTACGGGTCTGGACGATGTTGTTTTCGCCCTTGGCCGGAATCCACGCGGTCACGAAGTAGTGCTGCAGCCAGGCTACCCAACCACCGGTGACGGTTTCCTTGAGCTGTGCCTTGTCCATGTCCTTCATCGACACTTTCTTGTACGGCTCGGAACTTGTCCACAGGGCAGCGCCCAGGTAAGTCGCGGTGCCAGTAGCAGTGGTCGACGAAGGATCAGCGCTGGCATCGCGCTTCAACTGGGCAAACATTGCGCCGTTCCAGGGCTGAGCGCTCTGGTTATCCACAATGTAGGAGACAGCGACGTCATACAAGCCACGTTTCAGGGTGAAACGCTTGATGTAGTTGACGCCGTCCTTGCTGAATTTCAGGTCAACAACGAGTTGATCCTGACCGTCAGCCAGTTGGTAAACCTTCTTCTCCGAGGAATAAACCGGACGACCGGCCGGGTTTGCATCCGGGCCGTTGGTACCGATCAGACCGCTTTGCGCCAGATATACACGTTCGCCGCCGTTATCGAACAGCTGGAACGGAACGTCAGGACGATCCTGACGACGTGGATACAAAGGCAGAGTCAGTTGCGCAACGTCGCCACCCTGTGGATCGATCGCCAGATCGAGCACATCGGTCTTGACCTGAATCAGATCCTTGCTGGCGGCGACCGGCGTTTCGGCAGGTGCGCTGGTATCGCTGGCGGCGCGCGGAATATCGTCACTGGCAGCATTTGTGCCAGTGGCGGTGTCCGGCAAACCGGATGTAGTCGTACTGGAAGCAACATTCTGAGTCGGCAGGGCAGCCTGGCCATAATCCTGGTTCCATTTAAGAACCATGACGTAGGACACGATTGCCAGGGCGACGATCAGGATCGTGCGTTTGATATCCATGATTACTCGGCCATCGAAGAAGAACGGGAGGTAGGGACAGGTGGAACCGGGTCATAACCACCGGGATTCCACGGATGACAGCGACCTAAACGACGAAAGGTCAGCCAGCCACCGCGCAGAAGGCCATGATTTTCAATGGCTTCATACGCGTAGCAGGAACAACTGGGGTAGAAGCGACAGTGGCTGGCCATTAAAGGACTAATGGCATAGCGATAAAACTGGATCGGAACGAGGGCCAGTTTACGCATCGGTACTGTCTACCCCTACAGTTTCGGTTTTGACTGCCGGAACGGGCTTGTTGCGTGCCAGACGCTTCCAGAGTTTGCCGAAATGCTGAATCAATTCGGGGTTTTCTACATCACCCAAACCTTTGCGCGCGACGATAACGATGTCCCAGCCGACCAGTGAATCCTGGTGCAGACGGAACGATTCGCGCATCAGACGTTTGAGGCGATTGCGCTCAACGGAGAGCTTTACGCTCTTTTTCCCGATAACCAGCCCGAGACGGGGGTGATCAAGATCGTTGTTGCGTGCAAGGAGCAGGAGATTTTTCCCCGGAACCTTGCCGGTAGGGGAGTCAAAGACTGCCTTGAAATGCCGGGGGGTAAGCAGACGCTTTTCCCGACTGAAGTCCTGACTCACCTCCAGTACCGGATTATCAAACTGCCAGACGCGCACGACCTTTGGCGCGACGACGCGACAGGACTGCGCGGCCGTTCTTGGTAGCCATGCGAGCACGGAAACCGTGGGTACGAGCGCGTTTGATAGTGCTTGGTTGGAAAGTACGTTTCATGTCGTGTTACCTGGTTCGTCCACAACGGGCCGGAATGGCCCCCGTTTTAAGAGACCGGGGATTCTAGAGAAAGCAAGCCTTCAGGTCAATTTCCAACCAGCGTTTCCTTATAAATAGATCCGGGCAGGTTTTTAGCTTGAACGCCTGTCAGCCAGATATAGAAATAAAGAAGGGAATTATTTAAAGCTTTTCTGTAAAGCTTATAAAAGCTAGACACGCCATCTTCTGTGGATAACTGCCATGAAGCCTTATTCCACGGGATGTACAGAGAATGACAACTACAGTGGAAAACCGTGTTCAGCCTGTGCTGCGCTATCGGATAAGCTGTGCGTGAAATGGCTGGTTATCCACAGGCTGGTTATCCACCGGGTTTGGCCCCCAGTTGTCCAGTGCCCTCAGAGGCGTTTATCCACAGGGCTTATTCACATGCCGTTGGTCGCCTTTTAATGCGTTAACGCGTTGATAAATGATGGTGACGAACCTACCTGCATGTGGATAAGTGAATCGCTCGCCGCTACAATGGCCGCTTGTTTTTGCCTCACCGGCTTTCAACTTAGGGGATATCCGTGTCAGTGGAACTTTGGCAGCAGTGCGTGGAGCTTTTGCGCGAAGAGCTGCCTGCCCAACAATTCAACACCTGGATCCGTCCACTACAGGTCGAAGCCGAAGGCGACGAGTTGCGCGTCTACGCACCGAATCGTTTCGTGTTGGACTGGGTCAACGAAAAGTACCTGGGCCGCGTCCTTGAACTGCTGGATGAGCACGGCAATGGCTCGACGCCGGCGCTGTCCTTGTTAATAGGCAGCAAACGCAGCTCGGCACCTCGTGCCGCACCCAATGCGCCACTGGCAGCCGCGCAGGTTGCTCAGGCGCAGGCCAATAATGTGCCAGCGAGCGATCCGGCACCGACGCCAGCCCCTGCTCCGGCCAAACGTTCCACACAGAAGGCCGCTGAAGTCAGCGAAGAACCTTCCCGCGACAGCTTCGACCCGATGGCCGGCGCCGCTTCGCAGCAGGCCCCGGTTCGCGCGGAGCAGCGCACCGTGCAGGTAGAAGGTGCGCTCAAGCACACCAGTTACCTGAATCGCACGTTCACCTTCGAAAACTTCGTTGAAGGTAAATCCAACCAGCTCGCCCGTGCGGCGGCCTGGCAGGTGGCGGACAATCCCAAGCACGGTTACAACCCGCTGTTCCTTTATGGTGGCGTCGGCTTGGGTAAAACCCACTTGATGCACGCGGTGGGCAACCATCTATTAAAGAAGAATCCGAATGCCAAGGTCGTGTACCTGCATTCCGAGCGCTTTGTGGCCGACATGGTCAAGGCGTTGCAACTGAACGCCATCAACGAATTCAAGCGTTTCTACCGGTCGGTGGACGCCTTGCTGATCGACGATATTCAGTTCTTCGCTCGCAAGGAGCGTTCCCAGGAAGAGTTTTTCCACACCTTCAACGCGTTGCTTGAAGGTGGTCAGCAGGTCATTCTCACCAGTGACCGCTACCCGAAAGAAATCGAAGGCCTTGAAGAACGCCTGAAATCCCGCTTCGGTTGGGGCCTGACGGTTGCCGTCGAGCCGCCGGAACTGGAAACCCGCGTGGCGATCCTGATGAAGAAGGCCGATCAGGCCAAAGTCGAGTTGCCTCACGATGCCGCATTCTTCATTGCCCAGCGCATTCGCTCCAACGTCCGTGAGCTGGAAGGTGCGCTGAAACGCGTAATCGCCCACTCGCACTTCATGGGCCGCGACATCACCATCGAGCTGATCCGCGAATCCCTGAAAGACTTGCTGGCGTTGCAGGACAAACTGGTCTCTGTGGATAACATCCAGCGCACCGTCGCCGAGTATTACAAGATCAAGATTTCCGACCTGCTGTCCAAGCGCCGTTCGCGCTCGGTGGCTCGTCCGCGTCAGGTGGCCATGGCGTTGTCCAAGGAACTTACCAACCACAGCCTGCCGGAAATCGGCGATGTGTTTGGCGGCCGCGACCACACCACCGTGCTGCACGCCTGCCGCAAGATCAACGAACTTAAGGAATCCGACGCGGACATCCGCGAGGACTACAAGAACCTGCTGCGTACACTGACCACTTGATGAACACCAGCGCAGCTTATTAAGGCAAGGGACTAGACCATGCATTTCACCATTCAACGCGAAGCCCTGTTGAAACCCCTGCAACTGGTCGCAGGCGTCGTCGAGCGCCGACAGACCTTGCCGGTACTGTCCAACGTGCTGTTGGTCGTCGAAGGCCAGCAACTGTCGCTGACCGGTACCGACCTGGAAGTCGAGCTGGTCGGTCGTGTGCAACTCGAAGAGCCGGCCGAAACGGGCTCGATCACCGTGCCGGCGCGCAAGCTGATGGACATCTGCAAAAGCCTGCCCAACGACGCGCTGATCGATATCAAGGTCGACGAGCAGAAACTGGTGGTGAAGGCCGGCCGCAGCCGCTTCACCCTGTCGACCCTGCCGGCCAACGACTTCCCGACTGTTGAAGAAGGCCCGGGCTCGCTGACCTGCAGCCTGGAGCAAAGCAAACTGCGTCGCTTGATCGAACGCACCAGCTTCGCCATGGCCCAGCAGGACGTGCGTTACTACCTCAACGGCATGCTGCTGGAAGTTTCCGCTGGTGTGATCCGCGCCGTGGCCACCGACGGTCACCGTCTGGCAATGTGCTCGATGCAGGCCGATATCGGTCAGCCGGATCGTCATCAGGTGATCGTGCCGCGCAAAGGTATCCTCGAACTGGCGCGTCTGCTCACTGAGCCAGACGGCAATGTCAGCATCGTCCTCGGCCAGCACCACATCCGCGCCACCACGGGCGAGTTCACTTTCACCTCGAAACTGGTCGACGGTAAATTCCCGGATTACGAGCGCGTACTGCCGAAAGGTGGCGACAAACTGGTACTTGGCGATCGTCAGGCATTGCGTGAAGCGTTCAGCCGTACCGCGATTCTGTCCAACGAGAAGTACCGCGGTATCCGTCTGCAACTGGCCAGCGGTCAGTTGAAGATCCAGGCCAACAACCCGGAGCAGGAAGAAGCTGAAGAAGAAGTGGGCGTTGAGTACAACGGCGGCTCGCTGGAGATCGGTTTCAACGTCAGCTACCTGCTCGACGTGCTGGGCGTGATGACCACCGAGCAGGTTCGCCTGATCCTGTCCGACTCCAACAGCAGTGCGCTGGTGCAAGAGTCCGACAATGACGATTCGGCTTACGTTGTCATGCCGATGCGTCTGTAATCAGCTGATCCTGAATGTCGTTAAGTCGTGTTTCGGTCACCGCGGTGCGCAATCTGCACCCGGTGACCTTCTCCCCCTCCCCCCGCATCAACATTCTTTACGGCGCCAACGGCAGCGGCAAAACCAGTGTTCTGGAAGCCATTCATCTGCTGGGGCTTGCCCGTTCGTTTCGCAGCACGCGGCTGTTGCCAGTCATTCAGTACGAACAGCTCGCCTGTACTGTATTTGGTCAGGTTGAACTGGCTGAAGGCGGACACAGTGCGCTGGGGATTTCTCGCGACCGTCAGGGCGAGTTCCAGATTCGCATCGATGGCCAGAACGCCCGTAGCGCTGCGCAGCTGGCGGAAATTCTGCCGTTGCAGTTGATCAACCCGGACAGCTTCCGTCTGCTGGAAGGCGCGCCGAAGATTCGCCGGCAGTTTCTCGACTGGGGTGTGTTCCACGTCGAACCGCGTTTCATGGCCACTTGGCAGCGTTTGCAGAAGGCGCTGCGCCAGAGAAACTCCTGGCTGCGGCATGGTACACTTGACGCCGTTTCGCAAGCGGTTTGGGACAGGGAACTGTGCCAGGCCAGCGCTGAAATCGATGAATACCGCCGCGCTTACATCACAGCCTTGAAACCGGTCTTCGAACAGACCTTGAGCGAACTGGTTGAGCTCGAGGGTTTGACGCTCAGCTATTACCGAGGCTGGGACAAGGACCGCGAATTGAGCGCCGTACTCGCCGGTTCCGTGCAACGGGACCAGCAGATGGGGCACACCCAGGCCGGACCGCAACGAGCTGATTTGCGTCTCAGATTGGGCGCACACAATGCCGCGGACATACTGTCCCGGGGTCAGCAGAAGCTTGTGGTCTGTGCACTACGGATTGCCCAAGGGCACCTGGTCAGTCAGGCCCGTCGCGGACAGTGTATTTATCTGGTGGATGACTTGCCGTCCGAGCTGGACGAGAGCCACCGTCGCGCGCTGTGCCGCTTGCTGGAAGACTTACGCTGCCAGGTGTTCATCACCTGTGTAGATCACGAATTACTGAGGGAAGGCTGGCAGACGGAAACGCCAGTCGCTTTGTTCCACGTGGAACAGGGCCGTATCACCCAGACCCACGACCATCGGGAGTGAAGGCATTGAGCGAAGAAAATACGTACGACTCAACGAGCATTAAAGTGCTGAAAGGCCTGGATGCCGTACGCAAACGTCCCGGTATGTACATTGGTGACACCGACGATGGCAGCGGTCTGCACCACATGGTGTTCGAGGTGGTCGACAACTCGATCGACGAAGCCCTCGCCGGCCATTGCGACGACATCAGCATCATCATCCACCCGGACGAGTCCATCACCGTTAAAGACAACGGTCGTGGCATCCCGGTAGACGTGCATAAAGAGGAAGGCGTTTCCGCCGCCGAGGTCATCATGACCGTCCTCCACGCCGGCGGTAAGTTCGACGACAACTCCTACAAGGTTTCCGGCGGTCTGCACGGTGTAGGTGTTTCGGTAGTGAACGCACTGTCCGAAGAACTGGTCCTGACTGTTCGCCGCAGTGGCAAGATCTGGGAACAGACCTACGTCCACGGTGTGCCTCAGGCACCGATGGCCATCGTTGGCGACAGCGAAACCACCGGCACCCAGATCCACTTCAAGGCTTCCAGCGAAACCTTCAAGAACATTCACTTCAGCTGGGACATCCTCGCCAAGCGCATTCGTGAACTGTCCTTCCTCAACTCCGGCGTCGGCATCGTCCTCAAGGACGAGCGCAGCGGCAAGGAAGAGCTGTTCAAGTACGAAGGCGGCCTGCGTGCGTTCGTTGAATACCTGAACACCAACAAGACTGCGGTCAATCAGGTGTTCCACTTCAACATTCAGCGTGAAGACGGCATCGGCGTGGAAATCGCCCTGCAGTGGAACGACAGCTTCAACGAGAACCTGTTGTGCTTCACCAACAACATTCCGCAGCGCGACGGCGGCACCCACCTGGTGGGCTTCCGTTCGGCACTGACGCGTAACCTGAACAACTACATCGAGCAGGAAGGTCTGGCGAAGAAGCACAAAGTCGCCACCACCGGCGACGACGCCCGTGAAGGCCTGACCGCAATCATCTCGGTGAAGGTGCCGGATCCGAAGTTCAGCTCGCAGACCAAAGACAAGCTGGTGTCTTCCGAAGTGAAGACTGCGGTCGAGCAGGAGATGGGCAAATACTTCTCTGACTTCCTTCTGGAAAATCCGAACGAAGCCAAGCTGGTGGTCGGCAAGATGATCGACGCCGCCCGCGCCCGTGAAGCCGCGCGCAAGGCACGTGAGATGACCCGCCGCAAAGGCGCGCTGGACATCGCCGGACTGCCGGGCAAACTCGCTGATTGCCAGGAAAAAGACCCGGCGCTGTCCGAACTGTACCTGGTGGAGGGTGACTCCGCGGGCGGTTCTGCCAAGCAGGGACGTAACCGCAAGACCCAGGCGATCCTGCCGTTGAAGGGTAAGATCCTCAACGTCGAAAAAGCCCGTTTCGACAAGATGATCTCGTCCCAGGAAGTGGGCACGCTGATCACCGCGCTGGGCTGCGGCATCGGTCGCGAAGAGTACAACATCGACAAGTTGCGCTATCACAACATTATCATCATGACCGATGCTGACGTCGACGGTTCGCACATCCGCACCCTGCTGCTGACCTTCTTCTTCCGTCAGCTGCCGGAGCTGATCGAGCGTGGCTACATCTACATCGCCCAGCCACCGCTGTACAAGGTCAAGAAAGGCAAGCAAGAGCAATACATCAAAGACGACGACGCCATGGAAGAGTACATGACGCAGTCGGCCCTGGAAGATGCAAGCCTGCACCTGAACGAAGAAGCCCCGGGCATTTCCGGTGAAGCGCTGGAACGTCTGGTCAACGACTTCCGCATGGTCATGAAGACGCTCAAGCGTCTGTCGCGCCTATACCCTCAGGAGCTGACCGAGCACTTCATCTATCTGCCGGCCGTCAGTCTGGAAACCCTGGGCGACCACGCAGCGATGCAAGAGTGGCTGGCCCAGTACGAAGTTCGCCTGCGCACCAACGAGAAGTCTGGCCTGGTCTACAAGGCCAGCCTGCGCGAAGACCGTGAACGTGGCGTCTGGCTGCCAGAAGTCGAACTGATCTCCCACGGCCTGTCGAACTATGTCACCTTCAACCGCGACTTCTTCGGCAGCAACGACTACAAAACCGTGGTCACCCTGGGCGCGCAACTGAGCACCCTGCTCGACGAAGGCGCGTACATCCAGCGTGGCGAACGCAAGAAAGCCGTTACCGAGTTCAAGGAAGCCCTCGACTGGCTGATGGCCGAAAGCACCAAGCGCCACACCATCCAGCGCTACAAAGGTCTGGGCGAAATGAACCCTGATCAGCTCTGGGAAACTACCATGGACCCAAGCGTGCGACGCATGCTGAAAGTCACCATCGAAGACGCCATCGGTGCAGACCAGATCTTCAACACCCTGATGGGTGATGCGGTCGAACCTCGCCGAGACTTCATCGAGAGCAACGCATTGGCGGTTTCCAACCTGGATTTCTGATCCTGATTGCTGCCCGCTCATGAAAAACCCCGGCCAATGCCGGGGTTTTTTTGCCTCACTCATTCCCAGTGCCGACACTTTCCAACCGATACCCATACCCATAAATCGTCAGCAGCTGCCAACCCCGATCCGCTGTCAGCCCGAGCTTGTTACGCAATCGGTATATATGCGTATCCAGCGGCCGCGAGGAAGTTGTCTCCTCGTTTGGCCAGAAGCGCTCGTACAGGTAATCCCGCGACAATGGCCGCCCCAGGTTGCTGAACAGGCAGCGCGCCAGGCGGTATTCGCGTTCGGTCATCAGGATCGGTTTGCCTTCACGGGTGACGGTCAGTTCGGCGTCGTCGAAAGTCAGATCGTGGAACGTCTGTACTTCGCCCGCCGCGCTGCGCGGTTGGCTATGCCGACGCAATACCGCTGCCACCCTCGCCTTCAACTCATTCGGGCGAAACGGCTTGCTGACATAATCGTCAGCCCCGGCATTCAAGGCTTGAACGATATCGCTTTCGCCGTCGCGGCTGGTGAGCATGATTGCAGCGGGTGGCGCGTCCATGTGTTCGCGGGTCCAGCGCAGCAGTGCCAGGCCTGTGAGGTCCGGCAGTTGCCAGTCGAGGATCAGCAGGTCAAAAGTCTCCCGACGCAACTGGCGCAACAAGTCTTCGCCGCGCTCGAAGCTGTGCAGCGACCACGGCTGTTCGCCAGCTTCGGCCATTTGCTCCAGGGTTTGCTCGACCCGGCGCAGTTCGGCGGGTTCGTCGTCCAGAATGGCAACGCGCATCGGCGGTGTTCCTTGTCGCTGGGGCTGGGATGTCGACAATAGCGACTCCCCGGCCGCGATGAAAGAAGCAGCCCGTCGGTGGTCGACGTCCGCTATGATTCTTCGGGTCTACGCCTCAGACCTGAGACCTATGAAACCATTCCCACTGCCCTGCCCTGTGCCTCATGCATAACACTCAACGCCGACGTGAAAGTCGTGAGCCGAGTCAGGTCCAGCGTTTGTTCCGCCGGCTGGTGCGCGAGTGGTTGTGGATAAGTCTAGTGCTGTTGCCCCTGACTGCCTTGTTGTCTTATCGCGCCCAGATCAATCTGCACAATCCGTCGCCAGCGCCCGGCGCGCTGTTGTCCGTGGCGATGGTCGCGGGTGTGCTGGGATTATTGCTGTGGCGCCCGCGTTGGGCGCTGTGGGTAACCTTGGTCGGTATGGCCTGTGCGCTGATCGCCAGCGCCCTGCTGGCCGAAGTCCGCTATTGGTGGTCGCCAACGCTAGCAGCCTTGGGGATGTTGTTCGGTTACCTGATCTGGAACTGGCGACGCCTGAGCGTGGTGCTGACCTACTTCGGTTGGGAGCTGGCGCGCCTGGACAGTGAGCCGAAAGTCTTCCCGGAACGACGCCGGACCCGCTTCACCGGTGCCGATCAGTTGCAAGGCCAGATCATGGCGCTCGAACAAGCCATGAGCCGCACCCGCGACACCCGGCGGTTCATTGCCGATGGCCTGGAATACCTGCCGGTAGCGACGCTGATCAGTGATCCGCAGGGCAAGATCCTGCTGGGCAATCGCAAGGCGCGCGAGTTGTTCGAGGATCCGCTGGTGGGCGTTGAAGTACTCGAGCAACTGGCGCGGCTCGGCTATCCGGAATTATCCACAGCGCCGCGACCGCCGCTGGCCACCCTGCCGCTGCTGGAATTTCGCGATCACAAGGAACGCAGCCTGCGCCTGGAAAGAGCGGCGCTGCTGCCGGTCGATGGCGATACGCCAATCGGCTGGTTGCTCAGCCTGACTGACTTGAGTGCCGAGCGTGCGGCCGAGGAGCAGCGCGGCGTTCTGCTGCGCTTTCTCTCCCATGATCTGCGCGCGCCACATTCGGCCATCCTCGCCTTGCTCGATGTGCATCGCCATCAGGCGGGCGCTGATGCGCCATTGTTCGAGCAGATCGAGCGTCAAGTGCGCCGCGCGCTGGATCTGACCGATGGTTTCGTCCTGTTGGCGCGAGCTGAGTCCGAGACGTACCAGTTCCGCCCGACGTTATTCGCGATGCTGGTTTTGGACGTGCTGGATCAGGCCTTGCCTATCGCGCAGCAGAAACATATCGAACTGCTGAATCAAGTCGATGAAGAATGTCAGGAGCGGCTGCTTCTGGCCGATCAGGGATTGCTGACGCGCGCCCTGTTCAACCTGCTGGAGAACGCGATCAAGTACAGCCCGGCAGACACCACTGTGCAACTGGAGGTCAGTTGTCACGGGCCGTGGCTGCGTTGCGAGTTGACGGATCAGGGCAAGGGGATTGCTGCCGATGAACTGCCTGACCTGTTCAGTCAGTATCGGCGTTTCTCCTCCGCCCAGGGCATCGACGGTGTGGGCCTGGGTCTGTCGATGGTCAAAGCCGTGATTGATCATCATGGCGGTACGATCGAATGTCGCAGCGTGGTCGATGCGGGAACCACATTCCGCATCGAGTTGCCGCTGATTGCTGAATGAACGGGCACAAAAAAACCGGCTATAACAGCCGATTTTTTTACATCCGAATAAAACTTATGCACGGATTTCGTTCAACTTATTGATTTATAAATATCTATTAAAATCAATAAGTTAGAAAACGATTACGGACTTTCGAAGCAAAAGCGTACACAGGTTATCCACAAAATTCAGACAGCAAGTTGATCACGCGCGGCCGGTGCCGGTGGCGTCGGTGGCAGCGAGCCCATATCGCGCTGGGTTTTCTCGTTCCACGCCTGCACACGGTCATTCAGATCAGCGATGGCGCGCGGCCCGCTGCCTTCGGCATACATCGGTTCGCCGATGACCACGGTGATCACTCCGGCCTGTTTGCCCCAGCCGATTTTTGGCCAGAATTTGCCGGCATTGTGTGCAATCGGCAGCACCGGAAGCGCCGCATTCACAGCCAACGCGCTGCCACTGCGGGAGAACTTCCCAACGGTGCCGTACGGGACTCGTGTCCCTTCGGGAAAGATCAGCACCCAGACGTTGTCCTTGAGCAGCTCGTCCCCTTTGGCCGCGACCTGTTTGAGCGCGGCTTTCGGGTTGTCGCGATCAATGGCGATCGGGCGCAGCATGGCCATGGCCCAGCCGAAGAACGGCACGTACAGCAGTTCGCGCTTGAGCACTTGGCTCAATGGCGAGAAATAAGCGGAGAGAAAGAACGTCTCCCATGTGCTCTGGTGGTTCGATTGAATCACGCAGGGCCGGTCCGGCACGTTTTCCGCGCCTTTGATTTCGTAGCGGATGCCGAGGAAAACCTTGGTCAGCCACAGGGCGCAACGGCACCAGTACACGTTGATGAAACGATAGCGCGCCTTGAAGGACAGAAACGGCGCGATGAAAAAGCTCAGGCTGCACCACAGCAACGCTGTTGTGCCCAGCAGCAGATAAAAAACAAAGATTCTGAAGGCCCGCAGTATCGACATGGCGACGGTTACCGTTACGGGGCAATGCCCCGACTGTTCAAGCGCACTCCCGAGCAATCCTTGGCCAGGAAATTCAGAAGTACTCTAGTTGTGGATAAGTTCTGCGGCAATCGCCGCCAGATCGTCAAAAATCAGAGTGCCAACCGGCAGGGTTTTGCCCTGAGTCTTCTCGCCTTTCCCGGTCTTCACCAAAACTGGCTGTGAATCGACGGCTTTGGCGGCCTCCAGGTCACCAAGGCTGTCGCCGACGAACCAGACGTTGGTCAACGGCACCGTGTAATGCTCGGCAATGGTTTTCAACATTCCTGGTTTCGGTTTGCGGCAATCGCAACCCTCATCCGGGCCATGCGGGCAATACACGATCAAGCCAACTTCACCGCCCTGCTCCGCGACCAGCTCGCGCAGGCGCGCGTGCATGGCCTCGAGGGTGGCGAGGTCGTAATAGCCGCGAGCAATGCCCGACTGGTTGGTGGCCACCGCCACCGTCCAGCCGGCCTTGCTCAACTGCGCAATCGCTTCGATCGAGCCGGGCAGCGGAATCCACTCCTCCACCGACTTGATGTAGGCATCGGAGTCATAATTGATCACGCCGTCACGATCGAGAATCAGCAGTTTCAACAGCAATCCCTCAACCCAGCAGCGAAATGTCGGCAACACCGAGGAACAGCCCACGCAGACGCGCCAGCAGCGCGTAACGGTTGGCCCGCACATTGGCATCGTCGGCATTGACCATCACTGCGTCGAAAAACGCATCGACCGGCTCGCGCAGTGCCGCCAGGCGTGCCAGCGATTCGTTGTACTGACGCGCCGCGGCCATTGGCTGCACCGCTTGATCCGCTTGCTGGATTGCCGAATACAGCGAGAACTCGTTGGCGTTGTCGAAATACTTGGCTTCGACCACGGTCGGCACCGAGCCTTCGACCTTGCTCAACAGGTTCGACACACGCTTGTTCACCGCCGCCAGCGCTGCCGCTTCCGGCAGTTTGCGGAAGGCCTGCACCGCCTGCACACGCTGGTCGAAGTCCAGCGCCGAGCCCGGCTTGAGCGCACGTACCGACAGGTAAGTGGCGACGTCGACGCCTTCATCTTCATAACGCGCACGCAGACGGTCGAAGATGAATTCCAGCACGGCTTCGTTGAGGCCGGCAGCCTTGACCTTGCCGCCGAACGCATTCACCGCGAAAGCCACGGCGTCGTTCAGGTCCAGATCCAGTTGTTTCTCGATCAGGATCCGCAGCACGCCCAGTGCTGCACGGCGCAGGGCATACGGGTCTTTGCTGCCGGTTGGCAGCATGCCGATACCGAAGATGCCGACCAGAGTGTCGAGCTTGTCGGCGATGGCGACGGCTGCACCGGTCAGGGTCGCCGGCAATTCGGCACCGGCACCGCGTGGCATGTACTGCTCGTTCAAGGCCAGCGCGACGTCCTGCGGCTCGCCGTCATTGAGGGCGTAGTAGTAACCGGCGACACCTTGCATCTCCGGGAACTCGCCGACCATTTCGGTGGCCAGGTCGCACTTCGACAGCAGGCCCGCACGGGCAGCCCACGAGGCGTTGCCGCCGATGCGTGCGGCGATGTACGCGGCCAGTTTCGATACGCGCTCGGCCTTGTCGTAGACGCTGCCGAGTTTTTCCTGGAACACCACGTTCTGCAGGCGCAGGTTGAAGTCTTCAAGTTTCTGCTTCTTGTCCTGCTTGAAGAAGAACTCGGCGTCGGTCAGGCGTGGGCGAACCACTTTCTCGTTACCGGCGATGATCTGCTGCGGGTCTTTGCTTTCGATGTTGGCCACGGTAATGAAACGTGGCAGCAACTTGCCGTCGGCATCCAGCAGGCAGAAGTACTTCTGGTTGTCCTGCATGGTGGTGATCAGCGCTTCCTGCGGCACGTCGAGGAAGCGTTCCTCGAACGAGCACACCAGCGGCACCGGCCATTCGACCAGCGCGGTCACTTCGTCAAGCAATGCCGGCGGAACGATCGCCGTGCCTTCCTGACGGGTGGCCAGCTCTTCGGTGCGCTTGCTGATGATCTCGCGACGCTCGTTGGCATCGGCCAATACGTAAGCGGCACGCAGGTCGGCGAGGTAGCTCGACGGCGAACCGATGCGTACGGCTTGCGGATGGTGGAAACGGTGACCACGGGATTCACGGCCAGCCTTCTGCGCGAGGATCGTGCAGTCGATGACCTGATCACCGAGCAGCATCACCAGCCACTGGGTCGGACGCACGAACTCTTCCTTGCGCGTACCCCAACGCATGCGTTTCGGAATCGGCAGGTCGTTCAGCGAATCTTCGACGATGGTTGGCAGCAGGCTCGCGGTCGGCTTGCCGGCGATGTTCTGGCTGTAGCGCAGTTTCGGACCGCTCTGGTCGATTTCGCTCAGCTCGACGCCGCACTTCTTGGCGAAGCCCAGGGCGGCCTGAGTCGGATTGCCATCAGCGTCGAACGCGGCCTGACGTGGCGGGCCATCGAGGTTGATGCTGCGATCCGGCTGCTGAGTGGCCAGCGCAGTGATCAGCACGGCCAGACGACGTGGCGCGGCATACACGGTTTTGCTTTCGTAGCTCAGGCCGGCGGCTTGCAGGCCCTTGTCGATACCGGCGAGGAACGCATCAGCCAAAGTGTTCAGGGCTTTGGGTGGCAGTTCTTCGGTGCCCAGTTCAACCAGAAAATCTTGCGCACTCATTGTGCAGCCTCCAGCTTGGCCAGTACTTCGTCACGCAGGTCCGGGGTCGCCATCGGGAAGCCCAGCTTGGCGCGGGCCAGCAGGTAGGCTTGCGCAACGGAACGCGCCAGGGTGCGTACACGCAGAATGTATTGCTGACGCGCGGTCACCGAGATCGCCCGGCGCGCATCCAGCAGGTTGAAGGTGTGCGACGCCTTCAGCACCATTTCGTAGCTCGGCAACGGCAGCGGCTGGTCGAGTTCGATCAGGCGCTTGGCTTCGCTTTCATAGAAGTCGAACAGCTCGAACAGTTTGTCGACGTTGGCGTGTTCGAAGTTGTAGGTGGACTGCTCCACTTCGTTCTGGTGGAACACATCGCCATAGGTGACTTTGCCGAACGGGCCGTCAGCCCAGACCAGGTCGTAGACCGAATCGACGCCTTGCAGATACATCGCCAAACGCTCAAGACCGTAGGTGATCTCGCCGGTCACCGGGTAGCACTCGATGCCGCCCGCTTGCTGGAAGTAGGTGAACTGGGTGACTTCCATGCCATTGAGCCAGACTTCCCAGCCCAGACCCCAGGCGCCGAGGGTCGGCGATTCCCAGTTGTCTTCGACGAAGCGGATGTCGTGCACCAGCGGGTCGAGGCCGACATGCTTGAGCGAGCCCAGGTACAGTTCCTGGAAGTTGTCCGGGTTCGGCTTCAGGACTACCTGGAACTGGTAGTAGTGCTGCAGACGGTTCGGGTTTTCGCCGTAACGGCCGTCAGTCGGACGGCGGCTTGGCTGTACATACGCGGCGTTCCAGGTTTCCGGGCCGATGGCGCGCAGGAAGGTCGCGGTGTGGAAAGTGCCGGCGCCTACTTCCATATCGTAGGGCTGAAGTACCACACAACCTTGCTCGGCCCAGTATTGCTGGAGCGCGAGGATCAAGTCTTGGAAGGTACGCACGGCTGGCGTAGGCTGGCTCACGAAATTCACCTGTTTCTTGGGCTGCGATTTAAAGAGCGGGAGTATACCCGATTCGTTGCTGCGCACGCCCCCTGGAGCCTTATGCCACGCTGCTTTTGGTGTACCGAAGATCCGCTGTACATGGCTTATCACGACCAGGAGTGGGGCACGCCGCTACGCGATGCGCAGGGTTTGTTCGAGTTGCTTTTGCTCGAAGGGTTCCAGGCCGGGCTGTCGTGGATCACGGTGTTGCGCAAACGCGAGCGTTACCGTCAGGTGCTGTTCGGCTTCGATGTGCAGCGCGTGGCGCAGATGAGCGATGCCGAAATCGACGAACTGATGCTCGATCCGGGCATCATCCGCAATCGCCTCAAGCTCAACGCTGCGCGGCGCAATGCCCAGGCGTGGCTGGCGCTGGAGGATCCGGTGGCGTTGCTCTGGTCGTTTGTTGGCGAGCAACCGATCATCAATCATTTCAAGGATCGCAGCGAAGTCCCGGCGATCACCCCCGAAGCGCTGGCGATGAGCAAGGCGCTGAAAAAAGCCGGCTTCACCTTCGTCGGTCCGACCATTTGCTACGCGCTGATGCAGGCCTCGGGCATGGTCATGGACCACACCCAGGATTGCGACCGCTACGCGCAGCTTGCCAACGCCGGTTAGAATGCCCGCCTCGCGCACAGCACAAAGATCAGGAGTGACCTGTGGAAAAGTTTAAAGGCGCCTTGCTGGTAGGCGCTCTGCGGCTGTTTGCCCTGCTGCCATGGCGAGCCGTGCAGGCCGTGGGTTCGGCGATCGGCTGGATCATGTGGAAAACCCCCAACCGTTCCCGCGACGTGGTGCGGATCAACCTCGCCAAGTGTTTTCCCCAGATGGATGCGGCCGAACGTGAGCGTCTGGTCGGGCAGAGTCTGAAAGACATCGGCAAGTCGCTGACCGAAAGCGCCTGCGCGTGGATCTGGCCGGCGCAGCGCTCGATCGATCTGGTTCGCGAAGTTGAAGGCCTCGATGTGCTCAAGGATGCGCTCGCTTCGGGCAAAGGCGTGGTCGGCATCACCAGCCACCTCGGCAACTGGGAAGTGCTCAACCACTTCTATTGCAGCCAGTGCAAACCGATCATTTTCTACCGTCCGCCGAAGCTCAAGGCAGTGGATGAATTGCTGCGCAAACAGCGTGTGCAGCTGGGCAACAAGGTCGCGGCGTCGACCAAGGAAGGCATTCTCAGCGTCATCAAGGAAGTGCGTAAGGGCGGTGCCGTGGGCATCCCCGCCGACCCGGAACCGGCCGAATCCGCAGGGATTTTCGTGCCGTTCTTTGCCACTCAGGCACTGACCAGCAAATTCGTGCCGAACATGTTGGCCGGCGGCAAAGCGGTCGGTGTGTTCCTGCACGCCCTGCGCCTGCCTGACGGCTCGGGCTACAAAGTGATTCTCGAAGCCGCGCCAGAAGCCATGTACAGCACCGATACCGCAGAGTCCTGCGCAGCCATGAGCAAAGTGGTCGAGCGTTACGTCGCGGCGTATCCGAGCCAGTACATGTGGAGCATGAAACGCTTCAAGAAGCGTCCGCCGGGCGAGGCGCGCTGGTACTGAGCAACTCTGCTTGGGTGACGGTCAATGCAGGCGGCCTCGCCTTGCGCTATCGGTAGCTCAAGGCGCCTGCCGCTCGAGCTTTTTCAGGAATACCGTCATTTCCTTTTCCGCCTGTTTGTCACCGTGGGCGCGGGCCGCTTCCAGGCCTTGCTCCCAGGCCTGACGCGCAGCGGCGTGATCGCCTAGCGCCAGCTGCGCCTTGCCCAGCAGCTTCCACGCCGCCGAGTATTTCGGATCGAACGCGACACAGCGCTGAAAATGCTCGGCAGCCTTGGCGTTGTCACCCAAGTCCAGATAACCCTTGCCCAGACCGAAGCGCAACAGAGCGTTATCCACACCCTTGGCGAGCATTTTTTCCAGGGATTCGAGCATTGGCGGATTCCTTTCTATTGTTCGTCAGAGAACCTGCAAGTCTGTCAGACCGCTTTCGCGAGCAGGCTCGCTCCCACCTTTGGAATGCATTCCACTGTGGGAGCGAGCCTGCTCGCGAAGGGGCAATTACGGGCAACGTTGTTTTCAGGTCAGAAAAAGCTCAACCCCACATGAAACAGCTTCTCCACATCGCGAATATGCTTTTTATCCACAAGGAACAGAATCACGTGGTCGCCCGCTTCGATCACCGTGTCGTCGTGGGCGATGATCACTTTCTCGTTGCGGATCACCGCGCCGATGGTGGTGCCGGGCGGCAGGCCGATCTTCTCGATCGGCTTGCCGATCACCTTGCTCGATTTCGCATCACCGTGGGCAATCGCCTCGATCGCTTCCGCCGCGCCGCGCCGCAGTGAGTGCACGCTGACGATATCGCCTCGACGCACATGGGCGAGCAAAGTGCCGATGGTCGCCAGTTGCGGGCTGATGGCGATGTCGATGTCGCCGCCCTGGATCAGGTCGACGTAGGCCGGGTTGTTGATGATCGTCATGACCTTCTTCGCCCCCAGCCGTTTGGCCAGCAGCGACGACATGATGTTGGCTTCGTCATCGTTGGTCAGAGCGAGGAAGATATCGGCGTCGGCGATGTTCTCTTCCAGCAGCAGATCGCGGTCCGAGGCACTGCCTTGCAAGACCACGGTGCTGTCGAGGGTGTCGGAGAGGTAGC
The DNA here is from genome assembly GCF_054667565.1 of Pseudomonas sp. S3_G06. Lineage (NCBI taxonomy): Bacteria > Pseudomonadati > Pseudomonadota > Gammaproteobacteria > Pseudomonadales > Pseudomonadaceae > Pseudomonas > Pseudomonas sp. S3_G06. The sequence goes on along the minus strand of NZ_CP162738.1, from coordinate 5,148,695 downwards.
GGCAGCGCGCCGGGCTCATCTCGATGATCTTCACCTGATAACGGCTTTCGATGGCCTCGGCCAGGCGCTCGCCGATCTGTCCGCCACCGGCGATGACGATGCGTTTGTAGGTTTCGTCGAGGCGGCGCATTTCGCTCATCACCGCGCGAATGTCTTCGCGGGCGGCGATGAAGAACACTTCGTCATCGGCTTCGATCACCGTGTCGCCCTGAGGCAGGATCGGCCGGTCACGGCGGAAGATCGCCGCCACGCGGGTTTCGACGTTCGGCATGTGCTCGCGCAACTGGCGCAGTTGCTGACCGACCAGCGGCCCGCCGTAATAAGCGCGCACCGCCACCAGTTGCGCCGCGCCTTCGGCGAAGTCGATCACCTGCAAGGCGCCGGGGTGCTGGATCAGGCGCTTGATGTAATTGGTCACGACCTGCTCGGGGCTGATCAGCACGTCGACCGGAATCGCTTCGTTCTGGAACAGTTGTTCCTCGCGATTGAGGTACGACGCTTCGCGCACCCGGGCGATTTTGGTCGGCGTGTGGAACAGCGTGTGCGCGACTTGGCAGGCGACCATGTTGGTCTCGTCGCTGTTGGTCACCGCGACCAGCATGTCGGCGTCGTCGGCACCGGCCTGACGCAGCACCGACGGCAGTGAGCCCCGGCCCTGCACGGTGCGGATGTCGAGGCGGTCGCCGAGGTCGCGCAGGCGCTCGCCATCGGTGTCGACCACAGTGATGTCGTTGGCCTCGCTGGCCAGATGTTCGGCCAGCGAACCGCCGACCTGTCCCGCACCGAGGATGATGATTTTCATCCAGTCACTCCATGAATCCGTTTAGCCGCGCGCGGCGGCGATCTTGATCAGCTTGGCGTAGTAGAACCCGTCATGCCCGCCCTGCTGGGCCAGCAACTGGCGACCATGGGGCTGTTTGATGCCGGCCGCGGTGGCCAGATCCAGTTCCCGCGCGCCGGGGGTGCGCTCGAGGAACGCGGCGATGACTTCGGTGTTCTCGGTCGGCAGCGTCGAGCACGTGGCGTAGAGCAGGATGCCGCCGACTTCGAGGGTTTTCCACATGGCGTCGAGCAGTTCGCCTTGCAGTTGTGCGAGCGCGACGATGTCGTCGGGCTGGCGGGTCAGCTTGATGTCCGGATGGCGGCGGATCACCCCGGTGGCCGAGCATGGCGCATCGAGGAGGATGCGCTGGAACGGTTTGCCGTCCCACCATTTGTCGATATCGCGACCGTCGGCGGCGATCAGTTCAGCGTCGAGGCCGAGGCGCTCGAGGTTTTCCTTTACGCGCACCAGACGTTTGGCTTCCAGATCCACCGCCACCACCCCGGCCAGCGCCGGTTCGGCTTCGAGGATGTGGCAGGTCTTGCCGCCAGGGGCGCAGCAGGCGTCAAGCACCCGCTGCCCCGGCGCCAGATCAAGCAGGTCGGCAGCCAGTTGCGCGGCTTCGTCCTGCACGCTGATCCAGCCTTCGGCGAAACCCGGCAGGCTGCGCACGTCGGCAGCAGCTTCGAGGACGATGCCGTCGCGGCTGTAAACGCACGGCGTCGCGGCGATCCCGGCTTCGCCCAGCAACGCAAGATAAGCATCGCGGCCGTGATGACGGCGGTTGACCCGCAGGATCATTGGCGGATGCGCGTTGTTCGCTGCGCAGATGGCTTCCCACTGTTGCGGCCAGAAGGCTTTCAGGGATTTTTGCAGCCAGCGCGGGTGAGCCGTGCGCACCACCGGGTCGCGTTCCAGTTCGGCGAAGATCGTCTCGCTTTCGCGCTGGGCATTGCGCAGCACGGCGTTGAGCAGACCTTTGGCCCAGGGCTTTTTCAGCTTGTCGGCACAACCGACGGTTTCGCCGATCGCGGCATGGGCCGGTACGCGGGTGTAGAGCAGTTGATACAGACCAACCAGCAGCAACGCCTCGACATCAGCGTCGGCGGCTTTGAAAGGTTTCTGCAGGAGTTTTTCCGCCAGTGCCGACAGGCGTGGCTGCCAGCGTGCGGTGCCGAAGGCCAGGTCCTGAGTGAAACCGCGATCGCGATCCTCGACCTTGTCCAGTTGCGTCGGCAGGGAGCTGTTCAGCGAAGCCTTGCCGCTGAGTACGGCAGCGAGAGCCTTGGCGGCGGCCAGACGCGGATTCATTGCGCTTCCACCGCAGCGCCGAGCACGCTGCCGACGGCGAATTTCTCGCGGCGGCTGTTGAACAGGTCGCTGAAGTTCAGCGCCTTGCCGCCGGGCAATTGCAGGCGGGTCAGACACAGCGCTTGTGTACCGCAGGCGACAATCAGGCCGTCCTTGCTGGCGCTGAGGATTTCACCCGGAGCGCCATTGCCGTCGGCCACGGTCGCGGCCAGCACTTTCAACGCTTCGCCATTGAGCGTGCTGTGGGTGATGGGCCATGGATTGAAGGCGCGCACCAGACGTTCCAGCTCCACCGCCGGACGGCTCCAGTCGATGCGTGCTTCGTCTTTGTTGAGTTTGTGCGCGTAAGTGGCGAGCTCGTCGTTCTGCACCTCACCTTGCAGGGTGCCGGCAGCCAGACCGGCAATCGCCTGCACCACAGCGGGCGGACCCATCTCGGCGAGGCGATCATGCAGGGTGCCGCCAGTGTCATCGGCGCTGATCGGGGTGACGACCTTGAGCAGCATCGGCCCGGTGTCGAGACCGGCTTCCATGCGCATCACGGTCACACCGCTTTCGGCATCGCCGTGTTCGACCGCGCGCTGGATCGGCGCCGCACCGCGCCAGCGCGGCAGCAGCGATGCATGACTGTTGATGCAACCGAGACGCGGAATATCCAGCACCACTTGCGGCAGAATCAGACCGTAGGCGACCACCACCATCAAATCCGGCTTCAGCGCGGCCAGCTCCGCCTGAGCGTCGGCATTGCGCAAGGTCGGCGGCTGCAACACCTGGATATTATTTTCCAGGGCCAGTTGTTTGACCGGGCTTGGCATGAGTTTTTGCCCACGGCCGGCCGGCCGATCCGGCTGGGTGTAGACCGCGACGATCTCGTACGGGCTGCTCAGCAGGGCCTTGAGGTGTTCGGCGGCGAATTCCGGGGTGCCGGCAAAAACAATGCGCAGTGGCTCAGTCATGAAGGGCGTCTCATAAAAGAAAAAGGCTTGCCGCAGCAAGCCTTTGAAGAGGGGCATCAAGCGTTCTGGCGGTGCAGCTTTTCCAGCTTCTTCTTGATCCGGTCGCGTTTGAGCGTGGACAGGTAATCGACGAACAATTTGCCGTTGAGGTGGTCGCATTCGTGCTGGATGCACACCGCGAGCAGGCCTTCGGCAATCAGCTCATAGGGCTTGCCGTCGCGGTCCAGCGCCTTGATTTTGACCTTCTGCGGGCGGTCGACGTTTTCGTAGAAGCCCGGTACCGAGAGGCAGCCTTCCTGATACTGGTCCATCTCGTCGGTCAGCGGTTCGAACTCGGGGTTGATGAACACCCGTGGCTCGGTACGGTCTTCTGACAGGTCCATCACGACGATACGTTTGTGCACGTTGACCTGGGTCGCGGCGAGGCCGATGCCCGGCGCTTCATACATTGTTTCAAACATGTCGTCGACCAACTGACGCACTTCGTCGTCCACTACAGCCACTGGTTTGGCGATAGTGCGCAGACGCGGGTCCGGAAATTCGAGGATGTTTAAAATGGCCATAGGCTTCGATTGCTGCACACGTTGAGTAAAGTCGGGTCGATGGCCTGGCGGGTCCGAAGATGCAGGCTACCGTTGTGAAGCGTAGCTTCTGAAAAACAGAAGCGAGCCACGGGGGCTCTGACGATTCACGCGAATGCACATGATAAAGGGATTCACCGCATGAGGAAAACACTACTCGCCCTGCTGCTTCTGGCTTCGGCTGGCGCCGCGCAAGGGCAAGTGCAACTCAGGGATGGTTTTCCACAGCAATACACGGTGGTTTCCGGGGACACGCTCTGGGACATTTCCGGCAAATACCTGCGCGAGCCCTGGCAGTGGCCACAACTGTGGCGGGCCAACCCGCAGATCGAAAACCCCAACCTGATCTATCCCGGCGACACGCTGACCCTCAGCTACGTCAACGGCCAGCCGCAACTGACCGTCCATCGTGGCGAGTCGCGCGGTACCATCAAGCTCTCGCCACGGATTCGCACCAGCCCGGTGGCCGAGGCGATTCCGAGCATTCCGCTGAAATCGATCAACAGCTTTCTGCTGAGCAACCGCATCGTCGACAAAGCCGAAGACTTCGACAAGGCCCCGTACATCGTCGCCGGCGATGCCGAACGGGTGCTCAGCGGTACCGGTGACCGCATCTTCGCCCGTGGCCATTTCGATCCGGAGCAACCGGTGTACGGCATCTTCCGCCAGGGCAAGGTCTACACCGACCCGCAGACCAAGGAATTCCTCGGCATCAACGCCGACGATATCGGCGGCGGCGAGGTTGTTGCCACCGAAGGCGACGTCGCCACCCTCGCCCTGCAACGCACCACCCAGGAAGTGCGCCTCGGTGACCGCTTGTTCGGCGGTGAAGAACGTTCGATCAATTCGACTTTCATGCCCAGCGCGCCGAAGCGTTCCATCGACGGGCTGATCATTGACGTGCCACGCGGCGTTACGCAGATCGGTGTGATGGATGTGGTTACCCTGAACAAAGGCAAACGTGACGGTCTGGCCGAAGGCAATGTTCTGGCGGTGATGAAAACCGGCGAAACGGTGCGTGATCGGATCACCGGCCAACCGCTGAAAATTCCCGATGAACGCGCCGGCCTGCTGATGGTGTTCCGCACCTACGACAAACTCAGTTACGGCCTGGTCCTCAATGCTTCACGCTCGCTGGCGGTGCTCGACAAGGTGCGAAATCCGTAAGCTTGCTTAACAAGTTACCAACAGAGTTATCCACAACTTGTTCCGAATGGTTCGGAGCATAGAACGATCAAGGATGATCCATTCATGTTGTCTGTCAGTACGGCCATTTCCCCGGCGGAACTGGAGGCGCGTCTGCGCCTGCACCGCATGCCGGATATCGGTCCCAAGCGTTTTGCCAAGTTGCTCGAAGCCTTCGGCTCGGCGTCCAAAGCCCTCAGCGCGCCGGCCAGTGCCTGGCGCTCACTCGGGTTGCCGGCGGCCTGTGCCGAAGCACGGCGTTGTCCAACGGTGCGCGACGGCGCCAGCCACGCAATGCGCTGGCTAGAGCGTCCCGATCAACATTTGCTGATGTGGGATCAAGCGGATTACCCAGCGTTGCTGGCGCAAATTGCCGATCCGCCGCCGCTGTTATTCGTCGCGGGCGATCCATCGATTCTGGAAAAACCGCAACTGGCGATGGTCGGCAGCCGCCGCGCTTCGCGCCCGGGCATGGATACGGCGGCGGCGTTTTCCCGCAGTCTGGCCGGGGCCGGTTTTGTCATCAACAGTGGTCTGGCGCTGGGCATCGATGCCGCTGCCCATCAGGCTGCTCTGGATGTTGGCGGCTTGACCGTGGGTGTGCTCGGCACGGGGCTGGAAAATTTTTATCCACAACGCAATAAACGCCTGGCCGAGGCGATGATCGCCTCGGGCAGCGCGGTGCTCTCGGAGTTTCCGTTGGACGCCGGGCCGAGCCCGAGCAACTTCCCCCGGCGCAACCGCATCATCAGCGGGTTGTCTCTCGGCGTGCTGGTGGTCGAGGCCAGCGTTGCCAGCGGTTCGTTGATTACCGCGCGGCTGGCGGCAGAGCAAGGGCGCGAGGTTTATGCGATTCCGGGCTCGATCCATCACCCCGGCGCGCGCGGTTGTCACCAGTTGATTCGCGACGGGGCGGTGTTGGTGGAGACTATCGAACATATCCTCGAAGCCCTGCGCGGCTGGCAGCAGCCGTTGTTATCCACAGCGGCGGCGCAGGCCGATCACCCGTTGCTGGCGCTGCTACACGCGGCGCCGCACACCAGCGAGGCCTTGGCCGCGAGCTGTGGCTGGGCGTTGCCGAAAGTGCTGGCAACGTTGACCGAGCTGGAAATCGAAGGCCGTGCGGTATGCGAAAACGGTCGCTGGCTGGCGCGGTCGAGCTAGGTTTTACGATGAAGATCGGTAAACTGCGCGAAACCTGTTTGTGGAGAGTTTTTTCATGGTCAACAGTTGGCGTGTGCAACAAGCCGCGCGTGAAGTTCGCGCCGGCGCGGTGATTGCCTATCCAACGGAAGCCGTCTGGGGGCTGGGTTGCGACCCGTGGAACGAAGACGCAGTGGACCGCTTGCTGGCGATCAAGAATCGCTCGGTGAGCAAAGGGCTGATCCTGGTCGCCGACAATATCCGCCAGTTCGATTTCCTGTTCGAGGACTTCCCGCAGGACTGGATCGACCGCATGGCCAGCACCTGGCCTGGGCCGAACACCTGGCTGGTGCCGCACCAGAACCTGTTGCCGGAATGGGTCACAGGCGTGCATGACACCGTGGCGCTGCGGGTCAGCGATCACCCGCAGGTGCGCGACCTGTGCTCGCTGGTCGGGCCATTGATTTCCACATCGGCCAACCCCCAGGGGCGACCGCCGGCGCGCACGCGTTTGCGCATCGAGCAGTATTTCCGTGGTCAGGTCGATCTGGTGCTCGGCGGCAGCCTTGGCGGGCGCAAGAATCCCAGCGTGATCCGCGACCTCGCCACCGGTAACGTCGTTCGTCCTGACTGACGCCATTCTTTTTATTTTTTTGCGGACTCCTCGGCGTCGACGAGGAGTTCTGCGCATGCCTGCGATTCTTTCTGCAGCTAGTTAAAGCCTATCTGTTGCCATTGTTCTTGCGAGCGTCAGACGAATCTTCGAGTCTGAAATTTCTGTAAGTTTTCCCACATGTTTATCAGAACACGTGCAGTGGCGATATTTCCAAAAGCATCCATTCTTTCAATGTGCTTGAAGCAACTTCGAAATATTAATGGCTGCGGAGAAGTAATGGATATTACGGATTTACACCTCAAGGATTATCTGCAGGGCTTTCAGGAGACACTCAAGAATCAACAGGCCGACTATCGTGTAGCCATTCTTGAGGCAGGATCGGATGCCGGGGAATTTGAACGCTTCATCAATCGACAGTTTCGCCTGCGATTGCAGCATTACATGCTCACCTCCAGAGCCCGGGCGCTGGAAACCCGACTGGCGATCACCTCACGCAGCACGCACTTTCTGTTGTATCAGCGTGATCAGCTTATTGCGGTGCTGCGGGCAACTCCGGCGCCCTTCGAATGGGCTTCACTGGCGCAGCATCATGTGTCTCCCACTGTGGCATTGGCACGGCATGTCGAATTCAGTCGCTTGATTACCCATTCCCAGCAGCACCGGCCGGTGTCGATCAATGGCCTGCTCGCCACCGCTGCGGAATGGGCGATCGATCGCGGATATCAGGGGGTGACGGCCTTGTGCAGATCGCCACAGCGACAACTGTTTCAGCGTTTCGGCCTGACACCGATCGCCTCGCACGCCATGCATATCGAGCAGCGCGCCCGGGGCGATTATTGGCTGTTATCCGCCGAATGGCGGCAAATCCTGATGGCCCTGGATCAGCCTGTGAACATGAACGCGCATCAGCCGGAGTATCGTGATGTTTTTAACCGTCAGTATTGATCCGCCAGTGATTGAAGAGTGGGCTGAGAAATGGCTCGTATATGAATCGAAGAAGTTGCGCAGGAAGTTTGCCGGTCGTAGGCCAGCGGCGAAGAAACTTCACCGCAAGATGTACTTGATATAGCCGCAAGATGCTCGGCGAACTCATGGAGGAGTTCGCCGAGTATCAACTTGAGGTGTTATGGCAGCAGAATTGTGGAACCGGTCGTGCGCCGTGCCGACAGTTCGGTTTGTGCTTTCGCCGCATCCGCCAGTGCATGGCGCTGCTTGATGTCGACCTTCAGCTTGCCGCTGATGATCATCTCGAACAGCTCGTCGGCCATGCGTTGCAGGTTCTCGGCGTTGTTGGCGTAGGTCGCCAGTGTCGGCCGGGTGACGTACAACGAGCCCTTGGCGGCGAGAATGCCCAGATTGACGCCGTCGACCGCGCCCGAAGCATTGCCGAAACTCACGACCAGGCCCCGAGGTGCGACGCTGTCCAGGGATGTGAGCCAAGTGTCCTTGCCGACGCCGTCATACACCACCGGGACTTTCTTGCCGTCAGTCAGCGCCAGCACGCGCTCGGCAACGTTTTCATGGCTGTAGTCGATGGTCGCCCAGGCGCCGTTGGCCTTGGCCAGTTCTGCTTTTTCCTTCGAGCTGACGGTGCCGATCAGCTTCACGCCCAGCGCTTTGGCCCATTGGCAGGCCAGCGAGCCGACGCCGCCGGCTGCGGCGTGGAACAGGATGGTTTCACCGCCCTGCAGCTGGTAGGTCTGGCGCAACAGGTATTGCACGGTCAGGCCCTTGAGCATGACCCCGGCGGCAGTTTCGAAACTGATTTCATCGGGCAGGTGAACGAGATTGTCCTGCGGCAGAACATGCAGCTGGCTGTAGGCGCCGAGCGGGCCGCTGCCGTATGCCACGCGATCGCCGACCTTGAACCGGGTGACTTCGCTGCCCACCGCTTCGACCGTGCCGGCGCCTTCCGAACCCAGGCCGGACGGCAACGCCGGTGGCGCGTAGAGGCCGCTGCGGTAATAGGTGTCGATGAAATTCAGGCCGATCGACTGGTTGGCCACGCGCACCTGATTCGGCCCGGGCGCAGCGGGTTCGTAGTCAACATATTCGAGCACTTCGGGACCGCCGTGGGCGCGGAACTGGATACGCTTTGCCATCTGCCTGCTCTCCTTGGGTCGTTGCTAAGCCCTCTATCCAACTCCCCTGCTTGATCTTCGTCAACTGCGGCGCGCCGGTCTGCGATGGTATGCTGTGCGCCCATTTGCGCCGCCCGCCTGCCCGGGCGCCGCCCGATTCAAGGTGAAGCCATGACGACCCGCACCGACGCCGTAAAGGCCTATCTGCTCGATCTGCAAGACCGCATCTGCGCTGCACTGGAAACCGAAGACGGCGGCAAATGCTTCGTCGAAGACGCCTGGACCCGGCCGGCGGGCGGTGGCGGGCGCACCCGCGTGCTGGACAACGGCACGCTGATCGAAAAGGGCGGCGTCAATTTTTCCCACGTGTTCGGCAGCGGCCTGCCGCCCTCGGCCAGCGCCCATCGGCCGGAACTGGCCGGGCGTGGCTTCGAGGCGCTCGGCGTGTCGCTGGTGATCCACCCGCACAACCCGCATGTGCCGACCTCCCACGCCAACGTGCGTTTTTTCATTGCTGAAAAAGAAGGTGAAGAACCGGTCTGGTGGTTCGGCGGCGGTTTCGACCTGACCCCGTATTACGGCGTTGAGGAAGATTGCATTCACTGGCACCGCGTCGCCGAGCAAGCCTGTGCGCCGTTTGGTGCGGATGTATATCCGCGCTACAAGGCCTGGTGCGACACCTACTTCCACATCAAGCATCGCCATGAGCCGCGCGGCATTGGCGGTCTGTTCTTCGATGATCTGAACGAGTGGGATTTCGACACCAGCTTCGCCTTCATGCGCGCCATCGGCGATGCCTACATCGAGGCCTACCTGCCGATCGTGCAACGGCGCAAGAACGACGCCTTCACCGCCCAGCAACGCGAATTCCAGGAATTCCGTCGTGGCCGCTACGTCGAATTCAACCTGGTTTACGACCGTGGCACGCTGTTCGGCTTGCAGTCGGGTGGCCGCACCGAATCGATCCTGATGTCGCTGCCGCCGCAAGTGCGCTGGGGTTATGACTGGAAGGCCGAGCCGGGCAGCGCAGAAGCGCGCCTGACCGAGTACTTCCTGCAGGATCGCGACTGGCTGGCCGAGGCCTGAGGACGGGTGATGGATCGTTACGTTGTTTTTGGTAACCCGATCGGCCACAGCAAGTCGCCGATGATTCACCAGTTGTTCGCCGAACAGACCGGCCAACGCCTCGACTACAGCACGCTGCTCGCGCCGCTGGATGATTTTACCGGCTGCGCCACGGCGTTCTTTCGCGAAGGCCGCGGCGCCAACGTGACGGTGCCGTTCAAGGAAGACGCTTACCGGCTGGCCAACAGCCTGACCGCCCGCGCGCAGCGCGCCGGTGCGGTGAACACCTTGAGCAAACTGGACGACGGTTCGCTGCTCGGCGACAACACCGATGGCGCAGGACTGGTCCGCGATCTGACGGTCAATGCCGGTTTCAGCCTGACCGGCAAGCGCATCCTCTTGCTCGGCGCCGGTGGCGCTGTACGCGGTGCGCTGGAGCCTTTGCTGGCGGAGAAACCGGCCTCGGTGATCATCGCCAATCGCACGGTGGACAAGGCGGAACTGCTGGCGGAATTGTTCGGCGATCTGGGGCCGGTGTCGGCCAGTGGTTTCGACTGGCTGCGCGAGCCGGTGGACGTGATCATCAACGCCACTTCGGCCAGCCTGACCGGCGACGTGCCGCCGATTGCGCCAAGCCTGATCGAGCCGGGCCAGACCTTGTGCTACGACATGATGTACGGCAAGGAACCGACCGCGTTCTGTCGCTGGGCCACTGAGCACGGCGCGGCGCTGGCGATGGATGGTCTGGGCATGCTTGCCGAACAGGCGGCCGAGGCATTCTGGCTGTGGCGCGGCATACGCCCGGATACCGCGCCGGTACTCGCCGAGCTGCGCCGCCAACTGGCCCTTTAAGCGTTGCTCCCACATTGAAATGCGATCAATGTGGGAGCGAGCCTGCTCGCAAATCGCATCACCACCGATATCAGCTCAATCCTCAAACCTGATTGGGCACTTCTCCGCCCCTTCCAGTTTGCGCAACTCCTCCACCACCGGCGGCCGCGCCCGGCGCAAGGTCAGGCTGCGACCCTGGCCGAGCAGGCGCCGCGCTTCCTGGTGCAGCATCTCCACCCCCGAATAATCGATGAAGTTGATCTGTTGCGCCTCGATCACCACCCGCGCGCCATGCAGGCGTTGCAGGCGTACCTGCAGGTAATGGCTGGCGCCGAAAAAGATCGAACCGCCCACCCGCAGCACATCGTCGTCACCGTCGCGCCAATGCTGCACCCGTGGTTGCGAGGTGCGCTTGAGGTAGAAAAACAGCGACGCCAGCACCCCGGCGTAGATCGCCGTCTGCAATTCCAGCAGCAAGGTCGCGAGGCAGGTCAGGGCCATCACCACGAACTCGGCGCGGCTGACCCGCAGCAAAGCGCGAATGCCCCGGTGGTCGACCAGACCCCAGGCGATCAACAGGATGCTGCCTGCCATGGCGGGGATCGGAATATGCGCGATCAGCCCCGCGCCGAACACCGCAAACAGCGCCACCCAGAGCGCCGAGAACACTCCGGCCAGTGGCGAGCAGGCACCCGCCTCATAACTCAATCCCGAGCGGGTAAACGATCCGGCGGACAGCGACCCGGAAAAGAACGCACCGACGATATTCGACAGACCCTGTGCGCGGACTTCCTGATTGGCGTCGAGCAACTGTTGCGAGCGCGCCGATATCGAACGGGCGATCGAGAGACTGGTGACCAGCCCGAGCATGCCCACCGCCACCGCGCTTGGCAGCAGGCGCAAGACCACTTCAAGATCCAGCGGCAAGGCGCTCAGCGGCGGCAGGCGTCCGACGAAAGCGCTGACCAGATGCACATGGCCGAACATCGCTGGCCAGATCCACACCAGCAGACTGGCCAGCACCAGCGTGAGCAACAGCGTCGGCCAGCGCGGCAGAAGTTTTTTCAGGGTCATGCCGACGATTACCGTGGCGACGCCGAGCATCAGCGAAGGCGTATCCACAGCCCCCAGATGTCGCAGCAGGTCCATCAGGCTGGCGAGCGCCGTGGTGTTGGCCGGCAACTCCAGCCCGAGCAGATTGGGCAATTGCCCGATGGCGATCACCACGGCGGCACCGAGGGTGAAGCCGAGCACCACCGAATGCGAAACGAAATTCACCAGCGCGCCGAAGCGCAGCAAACCGAGCAGCCACTGGAAAATCCCGGCAAGGAACGTCAGCAGCAGGATCAGGGTGATGTAGTCCTCGGACGCCGGCACCGCGAGCGGGCTGACGCTGGCGTACAGCACGATCGAAATCGCCGCCGTCGGGCCGCAGATCAGATGCCATGACGAACCCCACAGGCACGCGATCAATACCGGGATGATCGCCGCATACAGCCCGTATTCCGGTGGCAGCCCGGCAATCAGTGCGTAGGCAATCGACTGGGGTAAGGCGAGTATCGCACCGCTGAGGCCGACGATCAGGTCCCGCCCGACGCTGGCGCGGGTTTGCCGTGGCAACCAGCTCAGGAAAGGAAACAGTGAATGGCGGCTGGGTAAGGCCATGGGTCCTCGCGGTTGGGGGGGGCAGGCAAGCCTATCAGGACACAGCAATCATTGTGGCGAGGGGATTTATCCCCGATGGGCCGCGAAGCGGCCCCAAACCCAGAGTTCTCGGTGAGTCAGGTATATCGAGTTCACGGATCTTGCGACTGCTTCGCAGCCGATCGGGGATAAATCCCCTCGCCACAGGTATGTGGTCGACAGTCAGATAGCATTACAGTTTGGCCTTCACCGCCGCCAGCGCATCCTTGCCATCCACGGTCTTCACCCCATCCAGCCACTTGTCCAGCACCGCCGGATTGGCTTTGATCCACGCCTTCGCCGCTTCGGCATTGCTGACCTTCTTGTTCACCACCTCGGCCATGATGCTGTTCTCCATGTCCTGGGTGAACGCCAGATTGGTCAGCAACTTGCCCACATTCGGGCAGGCCTCGGCGTAGCCCTTGCGGGTCAGGGTGAAAACGTTGCCAGTGTCGCCGAAGTATTTTTCGCCGCCCTTGAGGTAACGCATTTTCAGCTGCACGTTCATCGGGTGTGGGGTCCAGCCGAGGAAGGTGACGAATTTCTGTTTCTTCACCGCCCGCGACACTTCGGCGAGCATCGCCTGTTCGCTGGACTCGATCAGCTTCCACTGGCCCATGTTGAAGTCATTCTTCTTGATGATCTCCTGCAACGAAATGTTCGCCGGCGCGCCTGATCCGATGCCGTAGATTTTCTTGTCGAACTTGTCGGCGAATTTGTTCAGGTCGGCAAAATCATGCACACCCGCCTCCCAGACATAGTCGGGGACGGCGAGAGTGAATTCGGTGCCTTCGAGGTTTTTGGCCAATTGCGTCACATCGCCTGTGGCGACGAACTTGTCATAGAAGCCCTGCTGCGCCGGCATCCAGTTGCCGAGGAACACGTCCACCTGGCCATCCTTCAAGCCGCCGAAGGTGATCGGCACCGCGAGGGTGTCGACCTTGGCCTTGTAGCCCATGCCGTCGAGCAGAAATCCGGTGATGGCATTGGTCGCGGCGATGTCGCTCCAGCCCGGATCGGCCATCTTCACGGTTTCGCAACTTTGCTCGGCGAAGGCCGAGGCGCTGCTCAATGCGATCAGGCCAACGGTGACAGCTGTGGATAACTTGCGCATGGACTTCCCCTTAACGTTATTGGTTTTGGCAGGGTTGTGGATAACGGGCCTTGCGCTCCAGATCATCAAGGTCGATGTGGTTGCGCATGTACTGCTGACTGGCATCGACCAGCGGCTGGTGGTCCCAGCTCTTCAGCTTGCCGATGGTTAACGCATCGGCGACGAAACGGCGTCGGCGCTGGCTGGCCAGTACGTCCCGGTGGATCGCCGGAATGTCCCACTTGGCCCGCGCTTCAGCGAGAAAGTCTTCGAACAGCTGACGATGTTGCGGCGATTGGCTCAGTTCCTCTTCTTCGCGCGGATCGTTATCCACATCGAAGAGTAGGCACGGGTCGCTTTCGCTGTAGATAAATTTGTAGGCGCCCCGGCGAATCATCATCAGCGGGCTGACAGTGCCTTCGGCCATGTATTCGCCGAACACCTCGTCATGCCCGCCCTGCCCTTGCAGGTGCGGCAGCAACGAACGACCGTCCAGTGGCAAGCCGGGCTCAAGCGTGCCGCCGGCCAGATCCACGAAGGTCGGCAGCAGGTCGGCGGTGGATACGGCGGCGCTGACTCGGCCGGCCTCGAATTGTCCCGGGGCGCTGATCAGCAGCGGCACTCGCGCGGCCATCTCGAACCAGTGCATTTTGTACCAGAGGCCCTTCTCGCCGAGCATGTCGCCATGGTCACCGGAGAAGACGATGATGGTGTCATCGATCAGCCCGGTTTCCTCAAGTGTTTGCACAAGTTTGCCGACATTGGCATCGATATAGCTGCAAGCGCCTAAGTAGGCGCGACGGGCATCGCGGATTTTATCCACAGGCAGCGGCTTGTCCCACAGGTCGTAAACCTTGAGCAGACGTTGCGAGTGCGGATCGAGATCGTCCTGGTTCAAGGCTGTAGGCAACGGAATATCAGCATCGTCATACAGATCCCAGAAAGCCTTGGGAATCGTGTACGGATCGTGCGGGTGGGTCATCGACACAGTCAGGCAGAACGGCTGGTCGCCGTCCTCGCGGATGTGATCGAACAGGTATTGCTGCGCCTTGAACACCACCTCTTCGTCGAAATCCAGCTGATTGGTGCGCACGCACGGCCCGGCCTGCAATACCGAAGACATGTTGTGATACCAGCTCGGCCTTACGTCCGGCTCGTCCCAGTTCACCGCCCAACCGTAATCGGCCGGGTAGATGTCGCTGGTCAAGCGTTCTTCATAACCGTGCAACTGGTCCGGCCCGCAGAAGTGCATTTTGCCGGACAGCGCGGTGCGGTAGCCGAGACGCCGCAGGTAATGCGCGTAAGTTGGAATGTCGGCGGGGAAATCGGCCGCGTTGTCGTAGGCGCCGATCTTGCTCGGCAACTGGCCACTGACCAGGGTGAAGCGCGACGGCGCGCACAGCGGGCTGTTGCAATAGGCAGCATCGAACACCACGCCTTGGGCGGCGAGGCGGGACAGATTCGGCAGTTTGATCGGCGATGGGCCGTAGAACGGCAACATTGGCGCGGCCATTTGATCGGCCATGATGAAAAGAATGTTCTTGCGCTTCATGTGATCGCGGCATTCCATGTTGAATATTTATGCGAGAGTGCTGCGATCGAGCATGGATTCCATGCCTGTTCCGGTAAAGCCCGCGCTGGACAATGACTAGGATAAGTACAGCTTATGTATGACGCCCTCGGTGACCTCTCCCTCGATCTGCTGCGCGCTTTTGAAGCGGCGGCCCGCCATCGCAGTTTTACCGCTGCTGCGGTGGAGCTTGGCACCACGCAGCCAGCGATCAGCCAGCAAATGAAACGTTTGGAAGAGCAGCTCGGTACGCGCCTGTTCGACCGGATTTACCGGGGTATCGAGTTGACAGAGGTTGGCGCCCTGCTGTTCGAGCAAGTTACCCTCGGTTTGCAGAATATCGACGCAGGATTGAGCGCAATCAGCACTCAGCAGCAACATGAAGTGCTGCAAGTGGCCACGGATTTCGCTTTCGCCGCCTATTGGCTGATGCCGCGCCTGCACCGCTTCCATGAGGCCAATCCGCACATCGATGTCAGCCTGGTCACCAGCGAGCGTAACCACAACATGCTGCGCACCGACATCGACGTGGCGATCCTGTTTGGCGATGGTCGATTCAAGCAGGGCGAGAGCCACTGGCTGTTCAGCGAAGAGGTGTTCCCGGTGTGCAGTCCGCTGCTGCTCAAGGAGCGTTCATTGCCGTTGCCCGCGAAGGCACTGCTGGAATTTCCGCTGTTGCATCTGCGTGGGGAAAACAGCAGCAACTGGTTCGACTGGAGTGGCTTGTTTCGTCAATTGGGCCTGACTACGCCGCCAGCGCCGGGGCAATTGCGCTTCGACAATTACACCTTGCTGATTCAAGCGGCGATTGGCGGACAAGGCGTGGCGATTGGTTGGCGGCACCTTGTGGATAACTTGCTGGTGCAGGGGTTGCTGTGCCGGCCGCTGGCGGAAACTACGCTGTCGCGGCTGGGGTATTACGTGGTGTTGCCGCAACGCAAGCGTCGGGGTGCGTTGATTCAGGAATTTGTTGATTGGTTAATGGCGGAACAGGCCAGCAGTGCCGAATCGCTTAACGGTCTGGCCCTGCCCTCGATTGCGGTGTGAAGAGCAAAAGGTCGTCGATCGCGGCCCGAGCATCCGGATGATCTTTTACGAATCAGAAGCCGCCACAAAATTCACATGCTGCCCCACATGCAGGTTCAACCGCAGCTCGTCGGCGATGCCCACCGCGACACGGTTCAGGCGCTCCAGCGGTTCGGCCAGCCCCGGTTCGAGATTGCCGCCGACCTGACTGAAGTGCTCGATGGTCAACCCGGCCACGCCATGGGGCGCATTGACCAAGGTCCAGCGCAGTGAGCTGCTTTGTACCGCCTCGAGAATTTCTTCGGCAGCGTGACGTTGCAGACGCTCGTCATTTTCTGGCTCGTCGAGCACACCGAAGTTACCGACCAGAAACAGGCGCGGCACGCTGGCCAGTTGCAAACCTTCGACCAAGGCGTCGACTGCCAGCACTTGTTCCACCGGCCCCAGCGTCACCGTGCGCTCAACGTGGTCGCTGCTGAACGGCAACCCCGGAGCGTCCAGCAGGCAGATCACCGCCGAGCTGCCGGCGACGCTTTGATTGACCCGCTCGGCATCGAACAGATCGCCGGTCTTGGTGCGCAACCCCGGACGCGGCGCGAGTGCGGTGAGATCGTCGAGAATGGCGATGACTTCATGTTGGCGACGCAGCAATTCAGCCATCAATGCACCGCCCAGGCTGGCCATGGCACCATAAAGCACCACTTTGACCACTGGGGTCTCGGCATTTTTCATGGCTGTTTTCCTTATAGTTGTCCTATATGACCTGTGACGGTGGAAACAGCCAAGGGTTCGAACCGATTGAGAGGCGACACGATGCAAGGGATCAAGGGCTATCACGCCCATGTCTATTTCGACGCGCAAACCATCGACCAGGCGCGGGCCTTGTGCGAACAGGCCGCGCAGTTGTTTGCGCTGGAAATGGGCCGCGTGCACGAACGCCCGGTGGGGCCGCATCCCGACTGGAGCTGCCAACTGGCTTTCGGTCCCGAGCTGATCGGCGAAGTGCTGCCATGGCTGGCGCTCAACCGCAAGGGCCTGGTGGTATTCCTGCATCCGGAGACTGGCGATGACTTGCTTGACCACACCGAACACGCGATCTGGATGGGCGCGGTGCGGCCCTTGGATCTGTCGATTTTTTAACCAGATGCTGACGCTGAACTGATAACGGATATGTCCAGACAGCCAGCCAGCGCTGACTGTCCGTTTATCCGCATCGCTACCAACCCCGTATTCATTGGCTGTCGTTGCATCCGACCGCCGGTTGACCATTCATTCATCGCTTTCGCGCCCGAAAGGTAGCTGAAAGCTTCCCCGATTAGGATCGCCCCACTCCCGGCAACAGACCGGTTGGCCCTAGCCCTGTGTTTTTTCCACAGGCCCGGCCCAATTAACAACAACAATGGTGATTCTGATGTCTTCTGCAACCCGCCGTTTCTCCCGCTTCCTGCTGGTCACTCCGCCCGTACGCCTCGCGCCTCCCGTTCTGCGCTGATCCCGCCCGATCCGCTCATTCCATTAGCCGCGCTACGCCTGGAGTATTCCCATGCTGACTTTCCTTGGCTTCGCCATGGTCATCACGTTCATGTTCCTGATCATGACCAAGCGCCTGTCCGCGCTGATCGCCCTGATCATCATCCCGATCCTGTTCGCGCTGTTCGGTGGTTTCGCGCCGAAAATCGGCCCGATGATGCTTGAAGGCATCACCAAACTGGCGCCGACCGGCGTGATGTTGATGTTCGCCATTCTGTATTTCGCCCTGATGATCGACTCCGGCCTGTTCGACCCGGCCGTGCGCAAGATCCTCAAACTGGTCAAGGGCGACCCGCTGAAAGTTTCGGTCGGTACCGCCGTTCTGGCGCTCGTCGTTTCCCTCGATGGTGACGGCGCGACCACTTACATGATCTGTGTGGCCGCCATGCTGCCGCTGTACAGCCGCATCGGCATGAGCCCGCGGATCATGGCCGGTCTGATCATCCTCGCCGGTGGCGTGATGAACATGACCCCGTGGGGCGGCCCGACCGCCCGCGCGGCGAGTGCCCTGCATGTCGACCCGTCGGACATTTTCGTACCGATGATCCCGGCCATGGCCGCCGGTGTCGTGGCGATCCTGGTGATTGCCTACTTCTACGGCAAGCGTGAACGCGCCCGTCTCGGCGAGCTGCATCTGGTCGGCGACGAGATCGATCACAGTGAAATCAGCGTCTCGCAATTCCCTGACGCACGCCGTCCGAAGCTGATCTGGTTCAACGCCGCACTGACTTTCGGCCTGATGTGCACACTGATCGGCGGCCTGTTGCCGCTGCCGGTGCTGTTCATGGTGGCCTTCAGTATTGCCATGATCGTCAACTACCCATGCCTGCAAATGCAGAAAGATCGTGTCGCCGCGCATTCCGGCAGCGTGCTGGCAGTGGTCGGGCTGATCTTTGCGGCCGGTATCTTCACCGGTATCCTGTCGGGCACCGGCATGGTCGATGCGATGTCGAAGAGCCTGTTGGCGGTGATTCCGGATTTCCTCGGCCCGTACCTGGCGGTGATTACGGCGCTGGTGAGCATGCCGTTCACCTTCTTCATGTCCAACGATGCGTTCTATTACGGTGTATTGCCGGTGCTGACCGAAGCGGCCAGCCACTATGGGATCACTGCGGTGGAAATGGCCCGTGCCTCGATCGTCGGCCAGCCCGTCCACTTGCTGAGCCCGTTGGTGCCGTCGACCTATCTGTTGGTGGCGCTGGCTGGCATCGATTTCGGTGATCACCAGCGTTTCACCCTGAAATGGGCGATCCTGGTGTGTATCTGCATTCTGATTGCTGCACTGCTGTTGGGGACTTTCCCGATGTTCAGCACTCTATAAGCCCAAGACTCACCGTTACGGGTCCTGGCTTCGCGGTTTGAAGCCCGGACCTTTTTCGGTTCAACAATTGCTCAAAGGAATACACATGGATTGGCTGACCAACCCCGAAATCTGGGTTGCCTTCTTTACCCTGACCGCCCTGGAAATCGTCCTCGGTATCGACAACATCATCATGATTTCGATCCTGGTCAGCCGCATGCCCAAACACATGCAGCAGCGCACGCGGATCTTCGGTCTTGGCCTGGCCATGGTCACGCGGATCCTGTTGCTGCTGTCGATCACCTGGGTCATGCGCCTCACTGCCGACCTGTTCGAAGTGTTCGGCCAGGGCATCTCCGGTCGCGACCTGATCCTGTTCTTCGGTGGCCTGTTCCTGCTGTGGAAAAGCTCGCAGGAGATGTACCACGCGCTGGAAGGTGAAGATGAAAGCGACGACGCGCCATCGGGCAAGGGCGGCAACTTCCTCTACACCATCATCCAGATCGCGATCATCGATATCGTCTTCTCGCTGGACTCGGTGATCACCGCCGTCGGCATGGTCTCCCACGTTCCGGTCATGGTCGCGGCGATCGTCGTGGCAGTGCTGGTGATGATGCTGGCGTCGGGCAAGATCAGCGAATTCATCGACAAGCACCCGTCGCTGAAAATGCTCGCCCTGTCCTTCCTGCTGGTGGTCGGTACCGTGCTGATCGCCGAATCGTTCGACGTGCATGTGCCAAAAGGCTACGTCTACTTCGCCATGGCGTTCTCGCTGGCGGTGGAAGCGATCAACATCAAACTGCGCGGCGCGATGGCCCGGAAAAAGAAACAGCAGGATCCGGTGAAACTGCGCAAGGATGTGCCGGGGCAATAACCCGGTAGTCTTCAGGCAACACCCCTTGTAGGAGTGAGCCTGCTCGCGATAGCGGTCTGTCAGCCAACGATGATGTTGAAGCTGATGGCCCTATCGCGAGCAGGCTCACTCCTACATTTGTTTCTGCGTTCAGGCAGGAGGAACGAGGTAGTCGAGGACGCGGTTGACGGCCAGCTCACCCAACATGATGACTTGCTGGATCCCCAGCAGTGAATTGCGCTGCGGTCCATCAATAAACCCGGCCAGATCACTGGCCATGATGCTCGCCGACGCCAAAGATTCGCAGGCGTGCACCAGCAGCGTTTCGTTATCCACAGCCGGATCGACGAGAAAAATGGTGCTGGGCTTGCGCGCGGCGCCGGGGTCTTGTTTGAGACCGGGACAGAGGTAGAAATCGAGGGCGCGGTCGGCGGCTTGTTTGAGTCTTTGCGCTTCTAGATCAGGGTGAGGAAGATCATCGACCGGTGGATCTGGCGTTATCTTTTTCATGTTCAGCTGCTCCATAGAATGAAGCCACTGCCGTTCTCTACTAAAAGAAGGGAGGCGGCTGTACGCAGGTTAGTAGACCGGGGAGCTAGCTTTTCCGGCGCACCCGAAGGCGCCCTGCGCACAACCACCATCAGGATCAGGCATAACCTGACGCAAAGATGCTTGCGCACAATAACTAGCAACCCGGGCTACTAATCCCGACCACTGATGAGCAGTGGCCAGCAAAACGATAGAGACCAGCCCCAAAGCGCACAAGCCGGCGGATTCTGGCGTAGCCGTAGGCAACGGCGCAAGGATTTGTAGCCTGTCGCCGCGTAACACGGCGTCTGCGTAAGCACCCAGCGCAATCCGTGTTTATCCTCTCTTGGATCAGACACACAACCTGTGGGAGCGAGCCTGCTCGCGAAGGCGTCATATCGGTCGAAAAAAGAGGCTGTCTGACGCACCGCTTTCGCGAGCAGGCTCGCTCCCACAGAGGCATATCGCATCCATTCGAAACGGGCCGAAAAGGTTGACTCACCGACCTTCGCTCGTTAGCGTCCACCCCTCGCATCAACGACAAACAAGGAACGTTCATGTCTGGAAAACCCGCCGCTCGCGTCACGGATCCGACTACTTGCCCGATTCCCGGCCACGGTACCAACCCGATTGCCAGCGGTTCGGGCGATGTCTTCTTCAACGGCCTCGCCGCCGCTCGCCTCGGCGACACCTGCACCTGCGGCCAAGCCCTGAATGGCGCCTTCTCCGCCACGGTGTTCATCAACGGCAAAAACGCCATGACCCTCGACAGCACGGCCAGCCACGGCGGCGTCGTGGTCGGCGGTTCCGGTAATGTGATCATCGGCAGCTCGCACACCCCTGCTCCGTTCGTTCCACCGTTACCAATCATCGGCCTGCCCTTGGTCGAATTCAAAGCGGTCAGCGCCGGTAACGGTGAGCCCATCGCCGAACAAGGCTACGAAATCGAAACCGCCGAAGGCCGTATCGTCAAAGGCCTGACCAATGCGCAGGGCATGACCCAGAGCGTCGCCACCCTGCAGCCCGATCTCGCCATCGTTCGCTGGACCGCCTGAGCTTCAAGGAAGAAACAATGACCGGACAATGCATCGCTCCAGACGACCTGGACATGAAAAAACTCTGGGACAGCACCTGTGAGCTGCCCACTTGCAAGCGGGAAACCAGCACCGCCGGCCCCAACCCGAAAACCCGCGTCGAAGTCCCGCTGCTGACCTGCAACTGCCTGTGGCGCCGCTTCCAGAAAGAAGCCGAAGACTGGGTTGCCCCTGGCGGCGTCCTCATCGCAGACCCCCAGGTCCGCAACCGCAAGATCAACGCCGCGTATGCGCAGTTGTGGCTGGCGGATAACCGTTTTCAGTGGGCGGGGTTGGCGGCGTTTGCTTCGAAGCAGGTGGGGTGTGGGCTGATCCACGCCACCAAACTGCAAACCGCCATCGCTGCACAGAAGGCGGCACAGGAAAAGCTGCGAACCGCACCATCGGAAACTCTGTTCGAAGGCTTTGGATTCAAGTTCAGCAAGACCAATCCCGAGGCAGAGCAGGAGTTGGCCAAGGCTCGGGCAGCCAATCCGATGCCGACGGAGGACATCACCTTCGGCGACAACCCACGCTCAGTGGTTCAGCAGCAACTGGACTATGTGTATGAGATGTTGGCGCTGGGTAATACGTCGCTGTTTCTCGATGTTTATCCGTTGCACCGGTTTTTCATGGTGCGGGGGTACAAGGAAATGGAAAAGTGTTTGAGAAGCCGGCGTGGCATTGGGAAGGATGTAATGTGGCCGATTGCTGAGAAGGTAGAGTTTGGCCGTGATAATCCTGAGATTTACGCGACCTTCAAAGCCATTGATCAAGGGAACATTTCAGGTAGCGTTGAACAAATGGCGCTCCATGAACAAGTCAACATCCTTCAGCCGGCGATGTACGACGAAACCCACTTTGCCCTGTTGATGCGAGGCACACATGGCGGTGACGTGATTTCTGTTGTGACCGGATTGTTGCCAGGTGCTGCCGAGGAGATCCAGCTTACTCTCGCTAGCCAATGTAAAGCGCCCGACAGTCGAAAAGTCGCGTTTGGCAGCAATCCGCTGGCTAACCTTGCCGATAAGGATCAGCGAATGGAGTTCGTACTGCGCGCTGCCACTCAATTTAACGAACTGCTTAAACAGCCGTCCTCTCGCGCAAAACTTGAGCAATCTATCCGAGAAATTGCAGCTGGCGGGGGGGTTAAGTGATTCATAGACGCAGTTTCTACGTTGCTGCTGCCGCCGTATTGGGAGCTATCGCGCTAACCTTGTATTTCGGAAGAGGTCCGCAACAAATTTCTTTCCACATTGGAAAAACATATGACGATGTCGTGCGCGACTCATCATTTCCTGTGACGGATAAAACTGCCATCTATCCCGGTGATCCACCTCACCCAAGTTCGACTTGGATCAGTAGTCCAGTGGTCATCACATTCGATGACGAACAACACGGGTTCACGTTACCCGTTACAAAATTCGGTGCGATTGGCTGGTCTGATTTCAAAGCGATCACCCTTTCTACCTCACCAATGCTGGAAACGTTACCTTTCGAGCAAGCAGTGAATCTGCTGGGAGTGCTGCAGCAGACGTTCAAAAAGGCAGGCTGGTCGCCAGAAGCTGTTGAAGGGAATGATTGGCTCAAGACTGAAACTCAAGAAGACAAGGTGCGCCTTCAAGCCAAACTTTTTGACCAGTTGGACGGTGTCATTCTGTTGATTCCGCATAAGTACAGCCTGTTCCTCCACATCAAATGCTACGCACGTTGCGACGAACGAAATCCTGATACGGCCAAATATTTGATTGATGTGGGTTTTGGTGAAGATCACTTCAGTGATTGACCGTTTTCAATCGTCTCAGAGGAAGTCGACGGCTTTGGCAGGTAAGCATTGGCTGTCGATGGGCGCCGCTACGATTTTGCTGGGTGGTGTCATGGCGTGGCCATGGGGCGCCACGACCCTATGCGTTCATATTGGAAAACCTTACGAACAGGTGATCAAAGACTCAACCTTCTCGGTTGAAGACAAAACGGCAATCTATCCTGGTGATCCCCATGACCCGACGGATTCCCCTCGTCCCGGCTCTACATGGATTAGCAGCCCGACGATCATTGAGTTCGACGACCCCGTTCATGGTTTCAAACTTCCCCCGACCGTGTTCGGTGCTGTTACTTATGCGAGTCAGAAAGTCTCGACACTGACGACATCGCCGATGACAGAAACCTTGCCGTTTGCAGAAGCTCTGGATCGATTGATTGCTACGCAAAATATCCTCAAATCGCGGGGGTGGAAGATTGAGCCTTTGGAAGACAATGATTGGTTCAACGTTGACTCCGCTGCCAAGCGCGGGCGACTACAGGCCAAACTCTTCGATCAACCTGTGGGCATTGATTTGTACGTACCGGGAAAGTACAGCTTACTGCTCTTGATCAAGTGCTACGCAAGCTGTGACAGGGAAGATCCGAGGACTGCAAAATATTTGATTGATATTAGTGTGGGTCGGGATCGAAGCGGGGCATGAAAAGTCGCCACAAGCTGATCCTGCACGGTCAAACCCGTAGGAGTGAGCCTGCTCGCGATAGCGGTCTCTCAGACGACGATGATGTTGAAGCTGATGACCTTATCGCGAGCAGGCTCACTCCTACAGGTATCTGTGTCGGTTTCAGCGATGTGAGTGAAGCCGTTTTGATGACACTTTTGTTTCAATCCACTCTTTAGCTGTGCAATGCTGGCGCCGAGACCGTTCGCCAACTACAGCTTAAGTATCAAAAACGTAGAAACCGCGCGGTGCCGTCCACTTGCCCCTCTGGGGCGCTGCTACTACAGGGGGTCTGCATGCTCACCCTGCTCAATCTGCTGTCCGCCGTCGCCCTGTTGATCTGGGGCACGCACATCGTCCGAACCGGCATCCTGCGGGTTTATGGCACCAATCTGCGACATGTCATCGGCCAGAACATGTCGAAGAAATGGCTGGCGTTCATCGCCGGTATTCTCGTCACCGCAATGGTGCAGAGCAGCAACGCTACGGCGATGCTGGTCACTTCGTTTGTCGGGCAGGGTTTGATGGCGCTGACCCCGGCGCTGGCGACCATGCTGGGCGCCGATGTCGGTACCGCGTTGATGGCGCGGGTGCTGACCCTCGATCTGTCGTGGCTGTCGCCGCTGCTGATTTTCCTCGGGGTGATTTTCTTTCTGTCGCGCAAACAGACGCGGCTCGGGCAAATGGGCCGGGTGTCGATCGGGCTGGGGCTGATCATTCTCGCCCTGCAATTGATCGTCGAGGCCGCCGCGCCGATTACGCACGCGCAAGGGGTGAAGGTGATTTTTGCCTCGCTGACCGGCGACATCCTTCTAGACGCCCTGGTCGGCGCACTGTTCGCGATGATTTCCTACTCCAGCCTCGCCGCCGTGCTGCTCACCGCCACGCTGGCCGGGGCTGCGGTGATCAGCCTGCCGGTGGCGATCGGTCTGGTGATCGGCGCCAACATCGGCAGCGGCATTCTCGCGTTCATGAGCACCAGCATGCAGAACGCTGCCGGCCGCCAGGTTGCGCTGGGCAGTCTGTTGTACAAATTGATCGGTTTGCTGCTGATCATCCCGGTGCTCGACCCGCTGGTGCACTGGATCGACAGCCTTGATTTCAGCCCGCAGGAAATGGTCATCGGCTTCCATCTGCTCTACAACACCGCGCGCTGCCTGATCCTGCTGCCCAGCGTCGGGCCGATGGCGCGGCTTTGTGCGTGGCTGCTGCCGGAGCGGCCGGAGGTCAACGGCGCCGCCAAGCCGCGCCATCTCGACCCGACCGCGCTGGTCACGCCGAGCCTGGCGCTGGCCAATGCCGCGCGGGAAACCCTGCGCATGGGCGATCTGCTCGACAACATGCTCGATGCCTCCCTCGATGTGCTGCGCGGCAAGCAGACCGCCGTCACTCAGGAAATGCGCCGCCTGACCGACGACGTCGAGGCGCTGTACAGCGCGATCAAGCTGTATCTGGCGCAGATGCCCCGCGAGGATCTCGGCGAGCACGACAGTCGGCGCTGGGCCGAGATCATCGAACTGGCGATCAACCTCAAACTCGCCGCCGACCTGATCGAGCGAATGCTGCGCAAGATCCAGCAGCAGAAGACGTCGCAGCGCCGTTCGTTTTCCGAAGAGGGCCTGGAAGATCTTGCCGGGCTGCAACAGCAACTGATCGCCAACCTGCGCCTGGGCCTGTCGGTGTTTCTCAGCGGCGACCGCGAAAGCGCGCGGCAGTTGTTGCGCGAGAAACGCCGCTTTCGTGCGCAGGAACGGCGTCTGGCCCATGCGCATGTCAGCCGTTTGCAACGCAAGATCGTGCAGAGCCTTGAGACCAGCTCGCTGCATCTGGAATTGATCGCCGACATGAAACGGCTCAATTCGTTGTTCTGCAGCAGCGCCTATGTCGTGCTGGAAACGGCGGACACCGGCGCGCTGGCGGTGGATGACATGGCCGACATTACGCATTCGCCTTGAACGTCTGGGGCTGGGGCCAGTCAGTTACAGTGGTTCAGCCTTGAGACCGTCATCGCTGGCAAGCCAGCTCCCACAGGGTTTTGTGAGCGCCGCAGATCCTTGTGGGAGCTGGCTTGCCAGCGATGGGGCCTGACTGACGACACGGATCTCCAAATCAGCCGTATGGAAGCCTGTTATGCGTTGCCTGTTGTTCGCCTGTCTGTTGCTCGGTTCCCTGCCCGCCTTTGCCCTGGATCGCTTTCAGGTCGAAGGCTATGCGCTGCCCAACGGTTTGCAACTGATGCTCAAGCCCGGCACCGAGCGTGGGCATGTGGCGATCCGGCTGGTGGTCGGCGTTGGCCTCGATGACTTCGACTGCGATGAAAAAGAGCTGCCGCATTTGCTCGAACACCTGCTGTTCAGCGGTATCGACGCCACCGGCGAAGGCGGTCTGGAAGAACGCATGCAGGCGCTGGGCGGGGACTGGAATGCGTTCACCAGCAATGCCGACACCACGTTCGTCATCGAAGCCCCGGCGAAAAACCAGCGCAAGGTGCTTGACCTGCTGCTCGCGCTGCTGACCCAGACACGCATCGACGACAACGCAATCAACGCGGCGAAACGGGTGGTCGAGCGTGAGGACGGCGGGCATTACACCAGGCTGCAACGTTTCCTCGACCGTCAGGACCTCGGCCATACTGCGAGCAATCAGCTGGCTGTCGAGTTGGGTCTGAAATGCCCACAGCGCGCCGAGGTCGGCCATCTGACCCAAGAGCAATTGGAGACGGTGCGCAAGGCCTGGTACGCGCCGAACAACATGACCCTGATCGTCGTCGGCGAACTCGACAAACTGCTGCCGGCCTATCTCGAGCGTACCTGGGGTGAGCTGGAGCCGGTCGAGCCCACCGAACACCGCGCGCTGCCGGACATCCGCACCAGCGCCGCCCATGAACGCACCCTTACCCGTGGCTTTATCGGCGACAGCGCCAAGCTGCACTGGCTGGTGCCGGAACCGGTGCTCGACGATCAGTACGACCAGACGTTCGACATTCTCAAGGATTACCTCGACTGGGCGCTGTACCGGCAGATTCGTCTCAACCATGGCTTGTCGTACGGGCCGTGGGCCGAGCGCGAAGTGTTCGGTGGTGTCGGCTTCATGAGCCTCAACGCTGACCTGGATCGCGATGACGTCGACGAAGCCATCCAGGTACTCGATGACCTCAAGGCCGACCTGCTGAAAAACGGCCTCGACCCGAGCACCTTCGCCCGCATCAAACAAGCCGCCATCGCCCACCAGGCCTGGGCCGTGCAGGGCAACAGCGCACTGGCGGACTATTACTGGAGCGCGCTGGCCGACTATCAGGATGGCCGCTTTGCCAATCCCGCGCGGGAGCTGCAAGGGGTGACGCTGGAAGCGGCGAACAAGGCGATGCGCGAGCTGTTGCTGCAGCCGGGGTATATCCGGATCGAGAAGCCTTTGATCAGTGATGATCAGGTGTTGTGGCTGGTCGCTGGTGGAATCGGGTTGTTGCTGCTGATCGTGATCGGCTGGCGCCTGCATCGCCGCCACAAAATTGCCGGAAGCCATTAACCCTGTGATGAGTGAGCACTTGTGGCGAGGGGATTTATCCCTGATGGGCTGCGCAGCAGCCCCAATAAGGGCAGCTCGGTATAGCCAGACAAAATTCGCTTGCAGGATCTACGACGGCTGCGCCGCCGATCGGGGATAAATCCCCTCGCCACAGGGGTCATGCGGCGTTAACCTTTCCGGGATTTTCCCCATATCGTCGTGAACCGCCAAAATGCCAAAACTGACCCTCCTTATCCAGCGCCTTCTCGAGCTGATGAAGCGCTACCCCGGGTTGATCGCGGCGGGTGGTTTCATTTCCGGGGTCGGCAGTTTCATCCTCGTCGATCGCCAACAGGGGCTGGCCAGCTGGATCACGGTGATCATGCTGCTCAGCTGGATCTGGCTGATGCTGGAAAACACCCTGACCGGGCTGTTCACACGGATCTTCAAGCGCGAGATTCCCCAGCCGCTGCTGCGTTATGCGACACAGATGATCCATCAGGAAAGCCTGTTTTTCGTCCTGCCGTTCTTCTTCATCACCACCACGTGGAACAGCGGCCAGTTGGTCTTCACCGGCCTGCTCAGCGTTGCTGCACTGATCTCTATCGTCGATCCGCTGTACTACAAATGGCTGGCGCCACGGCGCTGGGCGTTTCTCGCGCTGCACACCCTGACCCTGTTCGCCGCCCTGCTCACCGCGCTGCCGGTGATCATGCACCTGACCACCGCGCAGAGTTTCAAATGGGCGCTGGGGATTGCCGTGCTGCTGTCGTTCCCGAGCCTGGCGTCGATCTTCCCGATCCGCACGGTGCGCAACGCCCTGGCGATTCTGTTCATCACAGTCGGCATCGGCGGCGTCGGTTGGGCGCTGCGTTCGTGGGTGCCACCGGCAACGCTGTGGATGACCGACGTGGCGATCAGCACGCAGCTGCAGGATCGCACCCCCGGCGCCAGCCTCGATACCGTCAGCGCCGAGCAGATCCGCAGCGGCGGGCTCTACGCCTACACTGCGATCAACGCGCCGCGCGGTCTCGACGAGCGGATTTATCACGTGTGGACCTTCAACGGCAAAGAGGTCGACCGCATCGCCCTCGACATCCATGGCGGGCGCAAGGAAGGCTACCGGGCGTGGACGCACAAGCAGAACTTCCCCGGCAACCCGGCGGGCAAATGGCAGGTGCGGGTGCTGACCGAGGACGGGCAGTTGATCGGCGTGCTGCGTTTCGCAATCACCGACAGCACACCGGCCAAAGAAAAGTAATCCGGTTCGTGCTATTACGTAGGATCTCGTAACGGCCGTACAAGCACGGAGCTTATGACCAGCAGCCCAACCCCCGGCAGTGCCCACCTGGACACCGCGTTCAGCCCTGCCCGCCTGCGCGTCAGCGGCGACTGGACGCTCGCCCACTACACCGCGCTCAAGCACCTGAGCGAAAAGCTCCGCGGCCAGTACGATGCCAACACTTCCATCGATCTGAACGGCCTCGGTGCCCTCGACACCGCCGGCGCCTCGTTGCTGGTCGAGCTGCTCGGTTCCGAGCGCTTGGGCAAAACCGCCGAACACCCCGATTGCACCCTTTCAACTGCCGACCGCGCCTTGCTGCAAACCGTGTACTGCTCGCTGAGTGATTTCTGCGTGCCGATCAAGGAGCCGGAAATCAGCGTCAGCGTGCAACTGCTGACGCGCATCGGCCGCGCGGTGGACAAGGTCTGGACCGACACGCTGCAACTGCTCGGCTTCGTCGGCCTGATCCTTGAAGTCATCGCCCGTGGGCTGTTGCGGCCCAAGCGCTGGCGCATCACGCCGATGATTGCGCACATCGAGCAGACCGGCCTCGACGCCGCGCCGATCGTGGCCTTGCTGACGTTTCTGGTCGGTGCGGTGGTGGCGTTTCTTGGCGCCACGGTACTGGCCAGTTTCGGCGCGACGATTTTCACCGTGGACCTGGTCGGCTTCTCTTTCCTGCGCGAATTCGGCGTGTTGCTCACGGCGATCCTGATGGCCGGGCGCACCGCCAGTGCATTCACCGCGCAGATCGGCTCGATGAAGGCCAACGAAGAAATCGACGCGATCCGCACCCTTGGCCTCGACCCGATCGAATTGCTGGTGGTGCCGCGCGTGCTGGCGCTGCTGGTGGCGCTGCCGATGCTGACGTTTCTGGCGATGCTCTCGGGGATCGTCGGTGGCGGTGTGGTCTGCGCAGTGTCGCTGGACATCTCGCCGGCGATGTTCCTCTCGCTGCTGCAATCCGACATCGGCATTCAGCATTTTCTGGTCGGGCTGGTGAAGGCGCCGATCTTCGCCTTCCTGATTGCGGCGATCGGTTGCCTGGAAGGTTTCAAGGTCAGCGGCAGCGCCGAATCGGTCGGCGCGCACACCACCTCCAGCGTGGTCCAGTCGATTTTCGTGGTGATCGTACTTGATGCGGTGGCTGCGCTGTTTTTCATGGAGATGGGCTGGTGAGTCGTCTACCCCGCGCGCCCTCGGAGGCGGTGATCGAAGTCCGTGGCCTGTGCAATCGCTTCGGTCCGCAAAGCGTGCACGAAAACCTTGATCTGGACGTGTACAAGGGCGAGATCCTCGCCGTGGTCGGCGGCTCCGGTACCGGTAAATCGGTGCTGCTGCGCAGCATCGTCGGGCTGAATCGGCCCAGCGAAGGCATGGTCAAGGTCTTCGGCCAGAACCTGCCGAATCTGCCCGAGCATGAACGCTCGCTGATCGAAAGGCGCTTCGGTGTGTTGTTTCAGAAAGGCGCGCTGTTCTCGTCGTTGACCGTGACCGAGAACGTCGCCCTGCCCCTTATCGAACACGCCGGCCTCAGCCGTCACGACGCCGAGCACCTGGCGGCGGTGAAGCTGGCGCTGGCCGGGCTGCCGTTGTCGGCGGCGGACAAATACCCGGCGTCGCTGTCCGGCGGCATGATCAAGCGCGCGGCGTTGGCGCGGGCCTTGGCGCTGGATCCGGACATTCTGTTTCTCGACGAACCCACCGCCGGCCTAGATCCGATCGGCGCGGCGCAGTTCGATCAATTGATCCTGACCCTGCGTGATGCGTTGGGTCTGAGTGTGTTTCTGGTCACCCACGACCTCGACACGTTGTACACCATCACCGATCGCGTGGCGGTGCTGGCGCAGAAGAAAGTGCTGGTCGCCGGCCCTATCGACGACGTCTCGGAAACCGCCGACGCGTGGATTCACGAATACTTCCACGGCCCGCGCGGCCGCTCGGCGCTGGACGCCGCCAAACAGCTCAACGAGGTCTGATATGGAAACCCGAGCCCATCATGTGTTGATCGGCCTGTTCACGGTGATCGTCGTGGCCGGCGCCCTGCTCTTCGGCCTGTTTCTGGCCAAATCCAGCGTCGACACCGAGTTCAAAGACTATGAAGTCGTATTCAACGAGGCGGTCAGCGGTCTGTCCAAGGGCAGCTCGGTGCAGTACAGCGGGATCAAGGTCGGTGACGTGGTCAGCCTGCGCCTCGACCCGCAGGACCCGCGCCGGGTGCTGGCGCGGATTCGTCTGGCGGGCGACACGCCGGTCAAGGAAGACACCCAGGCCAAGCTGGCACTGACCGGCATCACCGGCACCTCGATCATCCAGCTCAGCGGCGGCACACCCGAGAGCCCGAAACTGCGCGGGCATGACGGTAAGCTGCCGACGCTGGTCGCCTCGCCCTCGCCTATCTCACGTCTGCTCAACGACAGCAGCGACTTAATGACCGGCATCAGCGCCCTGCTGCAAAACGCCAACCACATGTTCTCCGCGGAAAACGTCGAGCGTGTGAGCAAGACCCTTGCCCATCTGGAACAGACCACCGGCACCATCAACGACCAGCGCGGCGACATCAAACAAGCCATGCAGCAACTGGCGACCGTCGGCAAACAGGCCAGCAGCATGCTCGAGCAGACCTCACTGCTGATGCGCAACGCCAACGGCCTGCTCAATGATCAGGGCAAGCAGGCCTTGGGCAGCGCCGAACAGGCGATGAAGTCGCTGGAGCAAAGCAGCGTGACCATCAACGGCTTGCTCAGCAAAAACCAGAATTCGCTGGATAACGGCATGCAGGGCCTCAACGGCCTGGCCCCGGCGATTCGCGAACTGCGCGAGACGCTGACCTCGCTGCGCGCCATTTCCCAACGCCTTGAGGCCAACCCCAGCGGCTACCTGCTGGGCAGCGACAAGAACAAGGAATTCACCCCATGAAGCTGACTCGAATCGCCCTGCTCGGCGCTGGCCTGACCCTGATCGGCGCGTGCTCGATCTTGCCCAAGTCGGAACCCTCGGACGTCTACCGCCTGCCCGCCGCGCAAGCGCCCGCCTCGGCCAGCCCGGCGGCGACGCAGTCGTGGTCGCTGCGCTTGAATAAATTGCAGGCCAGCGAAGCACTGAACCGGCCGAGCATTGCCGTTATCCCGCAGGGCGATGTGATCAGCAGCTACAAGGGCTCGCGCTGGAGCGATCCGGCGCCGGTACTGCTGCGCAATCGCCTGCTCGATGGATTCCAGCGTGACGGCAGAGTGACGTTGCTGAGCACCGACGACAGCAACTTCCAGGCGGATCTGGAACTGGGCGGCAGTTTGCAGGCGTTTCAGACCGAATATCAGGGCACCCAGGCCGGCGTCGTGGTGCGGGTCGATGCATTGCTGGTGCGCGGCTATGACCAGCGCATCCTCGCCAGCCGCCGTTTTGAAGAGCGCCAGTCGCTGAATGATGTGCAGGTGCCAGCGGTGGTCGCCGGGTTTGGTAAGGCCAGTGATCGCCTGACGGCCAAGGTTGTGGCATGGGCCGTAGAGCAAGGGCAGAAACTCGCCCCGCAACCGCGCTGACACACCACAACTCCTGTGGGAGCGAGCCTGCTCGCGAAAGCGGTGTATCAGTCACTTAAGCGTTGACTGACACTCCGTCTTCGCGAGCAGGCTCGCTCCCACATGGGAATTTTGCTCAACCAAAGAACCAGTAGCAGACCCCAATAGCGCCCACCACTCCGGCAAACTCGGCCAGCAACGCACACCCCACCGCGTGCCGTGCGCGTTGAATCCCCACCGCGCCGAAGTACACCGCCAGCACATAGAACGTGGTTTCGGTACTGCCCTGCACCGTCGCCGCGACCAGCGCCGGGAAGCTGTCGACGCCGGAAGTCTGCATGGTCTCGATGAGCATCGCCCGCGCGGCGCTGCCGGAGAACGGTTTGACCATCGCCGTAGGCAGCGCATCGACGAAGCGCGTGTCCCAGCCGGCCCATTCGACCAGATGACGAATACCGTCCAGGCCGAAATCCAGCGCACCAGAGGCGCGCAGCACGCCAACCGCACACAGCATCGCGACCAGATACGGCAAGAGGTTCTTCGCCACATCGAAGCCTTCTTTCGCGCCTTCGACGAACGCCTCGTACACCTTGACCTTACGCAGCGCGCCGATCAGCAAAAACAGCATGATCAAGCCGAATAACGTGAGATTGCCGAGGATTGACGACAATCCCGCCAGTGCTGTCGCGGAGAGCGTGCCAAGCAGGGCCATGAAGCCGCCGAGAATCAGCGCGCCGGGCAGCAGATAGGCGAGCACCACCGGGTCCCAGATGCGCAGGCGTTGCATGAAAGCTACGGAGAGGAAACCGACGATAGTCGAGCAACTGGTCGCCAGCAGAATCGGCAGGAACACCAGCGTCGGATCCGGCGCGCCTTGCTGGGCGCGGTACATGAAGATGGTCACGGGCAACAGGGTCAGCGACGAGGCGTTGAGCACCAGAAACAGGATCTGCGCGTTGCTGGCGATGGTGGCGCTGGGGTTGAGCTCCTGCAGCGCTTTCATGGCTTTCAGGCCGATCGGTGTGGCGGCGTTGTCCAGGCCCAGACCGTTGGCGGCGAAGTTCAGCGTGATCAGGCCGAGGGCAGGGTGGCCGGCCGGGACTTCCGGCATCAGCCGCAGAAACAGCGGGCCGAGGACCTTGGCCAGCCACTCGACGATTCCGGCTTTTTCGGCGATGCGCAGAAAGCCCAGCCACAGGGTGAGGGTGCCGAATAGCAGCACCATGACTTCGACCGACAGCTTGGCCATGGCGAAAATGCTTTCCACCATCGCCGCGAAGATCCCGGCGTTGCCGCCGATCAGCCACTGCGCCAGCGCCGACACGGCTGCCACGATGAAGAAGCCAAGCCACAGGCCATTAAGCATCAGTCAAATCCCCCGAAGAATGCGGCGAATGATAGCGGGGTCGCCAGAAACGACAAACCCCGGATTGCTCCGGGGTTTGTTGGTGGGGCTTGCATCAATCACTGTGGGAGCGAGCCTGCTCGCGAAGAGGCCGGCACATTCAACATCTCTGTAGATTGATACACCGTCTTCGCGAGCAGGCTCGCTCCCACAGGTTTTGCATCAGTTCTTGGAAATTTCGCCAGCCGGCAGTTTTTCCTTGCTGCGCCAGTGCGGCAGGGAGTTCCAGTAGCGCTCGCCCTTGGCGTCGTCGTACATGCCTTCCCAGCGCGCGATCACCAGCACCGCCAGGGCGTTACCGATCACGTTCAGTGCGGTACGCGCCATGTCCATGATGCGGTCGACACCGGCGATGAACGCCAGACCTTCCAGCGGGATGCCAACGCTGCCCAAAGTGGCCAGCAGCACCACGAAAGACACGCCCGGTACGCCGGCGATACCTTTGGAGGTGACCATCAGCGTCAACACCAGCAGCAGTTGCTGGCTGATCGACAGGTCGATGCCATACAGCTGGGCAATGAAGATCGCCGCGATCGACTGGTACAGGGTCGAGCCGTCGAGGTTGAACGAGTAACCGGTTGGTACCACGAAGCTGCAGATGGCTTTCGGCGCGCCGTAGGCTTCCATTTTCTCGATGACACGTGGCAGCACGGTTTCCGAGGAGGCGGTGGAGTAGGCCAGCACCAGCTCATCCTTGAAGATGCGCATCAGCTTGAGCACCGAGAAGCCGAACAGCTTGGCGATCAGGCCCAGCACGACGAAGGCGAAGAAGGCGATGGCGACGTAAACCAAGATCACCAGTTTCGCCAGCGGCAGCAGCGAGGCGAAGCCGAAGTTGGCCACGGTCACTGCGATCAGTGCGAACACGCCGATCGGGGCGTAGTTCATGATCATGTGGGTGACCTTGAACATGCTTTCCGAAACGCCCTGGAACATCTTCACCAGCGGCTCGCGCAGGTCCGACTGCAGGCTCGACAGGCCGAGACCGAACAGCACGGAGAAGAAGATGATCGGCAGCATTTCGCCGCGAGCCATGGCCGCGAAGATGTTCGACGGGATCAGGTTGAGGATGGTTTCGATGAATGCATGTTCATGCTGCACTTCGGCGGCGGTCGCCTGGTACTTCGAAATGTCGACCGTGCCCAGGGTGCTCATGTCGATGCCGGTGCCCGGATGGAACACGTTGGCCAGCACCAGACCGACAACGATGGCGATGGTGGTGACGATCTCGAAATAGATGATTGTCTTCAGGCCGATACGCCCGAGTTTCTTGGCGTCGCCGACGCCAGCGATGCCGACGATCAGCGAGGAAATGACGATCGGGATCACGATCATCTTGATCAGACGGATAAAGATATCGCCTGCCGGTTGCAGGACGTTGCTGATCCACCAGGCCTTTTCGGCACTGAAGTGGTTGAGCAACGCACCAATTGCAATCCCCAGAATCAGACCGATGAGGATCTGCCAGGCGAGGCTGATTTTTGCCTTCTTCATTATCTTTACCCTTACTTGCGTTTGACTCAGGCACATGCAGGAACTGGAACGCTCATCAGCGGAAAAGTCTGTGCATCTGCCTCCGTATAAGGTGCCCCGAAGCGCGTGTTTACGGCTCTTCGGCAGGCGAAAAAAGGCGCAACTATTCCGATGCAAGGTGGCGCCGTCTAATGCCGTAAACGCCTACCCTATGCCTAATCGGCATGAGCTTTTTCATTTGAAACTGGCGTCCCAAGCGGTTCGATTGTGACATTTGTGCCAGCATAAGTGCCGTGAACCGGCCGTTACAGCGTAGGCTGGTTAAATTTTGCACAGGCAAAACCGGCGGAAATTTCCGGAAAAAGTCTGAATCGCAAGACTAGAAGTCACACGGAACGAGCGCGATCTTTGTCGATATACGGTCGCCAGGAAACACCGCGAAATGTTTTCCTCGCAGTGTCGTCGATTGAAAAAAGGAATTTGCCGTGCTGGATCAATGTTTTAGCTGATTCAAAGCCCAGCGCAGATTCGTCAGACCACCGGGTCGACGAACCTGCGGCGCAGCTTTCACCCTGACCCGGCCCTTGCGCAGGTACTCCCTGTACCCGTAGGTCACTCCGACCCTGTATCAGTCAGAACGTCCCGGCCCCCTGGTCATGCACCGACCCTCATCGGGCGGTGCAATGGAAAGCAGCGGGGCGCTGCTTTCGTGTTCGAAACCGTTGCGCGTCCTGCGTCAGTACCACTTCGGATCTTTCTTCAGGGTTTCCATCAGCAGATCCTGCATGCCCTGATCAGGTTTGCCGAAGAAGCGATAAGTCGCGTGTCGCGTCGGCGATTTGTCCTGCGGCAGACCTTCCGGCACATCGACCAGCATGGCGTAGGCGTCATCCTTGTCGAAGCTGAAGGCCACGATCAAACGGTGATTCAGACACTTGTCCTGACTCTCGCATAGCGGACCGACCAGATACTGATCGCCATCTTCCGTAACGGCATGCATCTGTTGTTCGGAGGTGCCGGACAGGTTGATCACCCATTCCGGTACGCGCTCTTCCTTTTTGATCACGCCTTCCCAGGTTTCACGATACTGCGCGTCGGAGGCGAGCAGTTCGTTGACCCGGGTCTGGCCGTCATTGGCCGCCATGGCCATGGCACTGCCGCCCAGAAGCAGGGCGGCGGCCAATGTCTTGAGACCGATCATCGTTAACCTCGGCCGCGACGGCCAAAGAAGAAGGAAGCGATGAACATCACCAGGAACACGACAAAGAGAATCTTGGCGATACCCGTGGCGGTGCCCGCGATACCACCGAAGCCCAGAACGGCGGCGATGATGGCAATGATCAAGAATGTAATTGCCCAGCTCAACATGGTGATTCTCCTTACTTCTCTATTTAGGGGTGTTTCCGGTTTCCGACGCTACGCGCCCGAATGTGTTCAAAGGCTTAGAAAACCCAGCGCTCTTCCCGTGGCAATTGATCCAGCGGTTGCGCCTGGTCGACATCGATCATGTGCATCGAAGCGTTCTCGGCCTGGCTGCTGCTCACGGCACTGAAGTGCGTTTGAGTGCTGTGCTGCATCGAAATCAGTGGCTCGGGCTTACGGCTGTTTTCCCAGCTCATGTACTGCTGGCAGACGATCAGGGTGATCAGCAACGCCAGTACACCGAACAGACCTTGCTGGATCTGCAGTGGCGAAATACGTACTTGGGCGGCGATTGGGCGAGTCATCCTGTGTTCCTCACGCTTGTTCTGTTGGGGCAGTGCTGTTCTGCCCGGGCTGAGTGAGGTATTGCAGCCTGCATGCCAGTTTTTTCATCTGTGAAAAAACCAATTAAAACAATGAGTTATACGTGGTTGAGAAATTTCCTAAGACGCATCCTGCACGATGGCTCTTCTGCGGTCGTGCGCAATGCACGATTATTTCGTGGGAAATTTCGATGATATGGAATTGCTACCGGTACGCAGATGTCAGAAGAGGACGCAGGATCTGCCCTGCAAAACGCAGAATGTTTTAAAACCCAACGAAATCAATGAATTGGCCGTTATGGCAGTAGAGAGCTACCCTCCTATGGCTGGTATCGTTCAGAATCAACCATGCAACTTGCCCGATTTTTCCGGGACTAACCCAAGACTAATCACTATGGAGCGTAGGAAAAATGGAATCTGCCACTGAGCAACAAGGCCGCATTCTGCTGGTGGACGATGAATCCGCCATCCTGCGTACGTTTCGTTATTGCCTCGAAGACGAAGGCTATACGGTAGCCACCGCCAATAGCGCAGCCCAGGCCGATGCTTTGCTGCAACGTCAGGTCTTCGATCTGTGCTTCCTTGATTTGCGCCTGGGCGAGGACAACGGTCTCGACGTCCTCGCGCAGATGCGCATTCAGGCGCCGTGGATGCGCGTAGTGATCGTCACCGCCCACTCGGCGGTCGACACCGCGGTTGATGCCATTCAGGCTGGCGCCGCCGATTATCTGGTCAAGCCGTGCAGCCCTGATCAACTGCGCCTGGCCACCGCCAAGCAACTGGAAGTGCGCCAGCTCTCCGCGCGCCTTGAAGCGCTGGAAGGCGAGATCCGCAAACCGAAAGACGGTCTCGATTCCCACAGCCCGGCGATGAAAGTCGTGCTGGAAACGGCCCGGCAGGTCGCAAGCACCGACGCCAACATTCTTATCCTTGGCGAGTCCGGCACGGGTAAAGGTGAACTGGCCCGTGCGATCCACGGCTGGAGCAAGCGCGAGAAGAAATCCTGCGTCACTATCAACTGCCCGTCGCTGACTGCCGAGCTGATGGAAAGCGAGCTGTTTGGCCATAGCCGTGGCGCGTTTACCGGCGCCAGCGAAAGCACGCTGGGTCGAGTCAACCAGGCGGACGGCGGCACGCTGTTTCTCGACGAGATCGGCGACTTTCCGCTGACTTTGCAACCCAAGTTGCTGCGCTTCATCCAGGACAAGGAATACGAGCGGGTCGGCGATCCGGTCACTCGCCGCGCCGATGTGCGCATCCTTGCCGCCACCAACCTCAACCTCGAAGACATGGTCCGCGACGGCCGTTTCCGCGAAGACCTGCTCTATCGTCTCAACGTCATCA
Organism: Pseudomonas sp. S3_G06; assembly: GCF_054667565.1. Taxonomy (NCBI): domain Bacteria; kingdom Pseudomonadati; phylum Pseudomonadota; class Gammaproteobacteria; order Pseudomonadales; family Pseudomonadaceae; genus Pseudomonas; species Pseudomonas sp. S3_G06. The sequence goes on along the minus strand of NZ_CP162738.1, from coordinate 5,110,687 downwards.
CCCTGCATCTGCCGCCGTTGCGCGAGCGCGCCGAAGACATCCTGACCCTTGCCGATCGCTTCCTCGCACGTTTCGTCAAAGAGTACGCGCGTCCGGCGCGCGGCTTCAGCGATGAGGCGCGCGAAGCGCTGCTCGGTTATCGCTGGCCGGGCAATATTCGCGAACTGCGCAACGTCGTCGAGCGAGCGAGCATCATCTGCCCGCAGGAACGCGTGGAAATCAGCCACCTGGGCATGGCCGAACAGCCGGCCAACAATGCGCCACGGGTCGGCGCGGCACTGAGCCTGGACGAGCTGGAGAAAGCGCACATCGGCGCGGTGCTGGCCACCGCCGGCACTCTGGACCAAGCGGCGAAAACCCTCGGCATCGACGCCTCGACCCTGTATCGCAAACGCAAGCAGTACAACCTGTGAGCACTGCGCGATGAAACTGGCGATCAAGCTGCGCACGCGCCTGTTCCTGAGCATTTCTGCGTTGATCACCGTGGCCTTGCTCGGGCTCTTGCTCGGGCTGGTCAGCGTGATGCAGATGGCCGGGTCACAGGAAGCGCTGGTGCGCAGCAACTTCGTCACCCTGGATCTGGGCCTCAAGCTGCGCCAGACCCTCGGTGATCAATTGATCATCATGCTCGCCGAAAAACCCGATCCCGTTGCGTTCGAAGCGTCCAAACAGCACTACTTCGAGTTGCTCGACCAAGGCATCGCCCAGCAGCCGGAGGGCGATGACCAGCCTTACGGTTTCCGCCAAGCCAAGGCCGACTACCTGAACTTCCTCGCCTCATTCGACGTGACCGCCGAAGCGGCGAAGAACGCGAGCACCAGCGCGGATTTCCGCGAGCGCTTCAATATTCTCCGTAACGGTTTGATCGCTGAGCACAAACATGCGCTGGAAACCATCAACGCGGTCCAGCACGCTGCCCGTGAACGCGCGTTGCTGATTGCCGGGCTGCTTGGCCTGGTCGGACTGGCGGTGCTGATCATCGGTTTCGTCACCGCCCAGGGCATCGCCCGACGTTTCGGCGCACCGATCGAAGCGCTGGCCAAGGCTGCCGACAATATCGGCCAGGGCAACTATGACGTGACCCTGCCGATTTCCACGGCCATGGAAGTCAACCTGTTGTCGCGACGCTTCGGCCTGATGGCCGAGGCGCTGCGCGAACACCAGGCGATGAATGTCGACGAACTGTTGGCCGGTCAGCAGCGTTTGCAAGCGGTGCTCGACAGTATCGACGACGGTTTGTTGATGATTGATCGCCAGGGCCAGCTCGAACACCTCAACCCCGTGGCTCAGCGCCAGTTGGGCTGGGAAGACGACCGCCTCGGCCAAGGCCTGGGAACTGCACTCGGCCGTCCGGAGCTGGATGCGCAACTGCAATTGGTCCTGCGCGGCGGCACGCTGGAGCGTGCGCCGGAAGATCTGAGCATCGAAGTCGATGGCGAATCGCGCCTGCTGACCTACAGCCTGACGCCGGTCAGTCATACCCAGGGGCATATTCTCGGCGCGGTGATGGTGCTGCACGACGTCACCGAGCAACGCGCGTTCGAGCGCGTGCGCAGTGAGTTTGTCTTGCGCGCTTCCCACGAGCTGCGCACGCCGGTCACAGGCATGCACATGGCTTTCGGGCTGTTCCGCGAGCGGACGAAATTCCCGGCGGAATCGCGCGAAGCTGACCTGCTGGATACGGTCAACGAAGAAATGCAGCGCCTGATGCAGTTGATCAACGACTTGCTGAATTTCTCGCGCTACCAGAACGGCCTACAGAAACTCACTCTGGCGCCATGTTCCATTGAGGACCTGCTGGAGCAGGCGCAGCTGCGCTTTGCCGACGTGGCTGCGGCCAAAGGTGTTGCGCTGAACGTCGAGATTCAAGGCCCGCTGCCGAGGTTGCAGGCTGATCAGGCGCAACTTGATCGCGTCCTCGACAACTTGATCGACAACGCCTTACGCCACACCGCCCGCGACGGGCAGATCCGGCTGCAAGCGCGCCGGCATGGCGAGCGGGTCATCATCAGCGTCGAAGACAATGGCGAGGGCATTGCCTACGGCCAGCAGGGGCGGATCTTCGAACCGTTCGTGCAGGTCGGGCGCAAGAAGGGCGGCGCTGGCCTTGGTCTGGCGCTGTGCAAGGAAATCGTCCAGTTGCACGGCGGGCGCATGGGCGTTTATTCGCGGCCGGGGCAGGGCACCCAGTTCTACATGGCGCTGGCAGTTTAGGCTTCATCGTCCATACGCCGTCCCGCCAGGCGTCGTCCACGGGTGATCAGTTCAATGAACTGCACGGCGCTCAGTGCGTGGGCGAACAGCCAGCCCTGACCGAACTTGACCCCCTCACTGCTGAGCAGCGCTGCCTGGGATTCCAGCTCGATACCTTCGGCAATCACTTTCAGATCCAGCGCCTGCGCCATGTGAATAATGTGCGGAGCGACGCCGCTGCTCGCTGCGTCATGGCCGAGCGCATCGATGAACGCCTTATCGATCTTCAGGCAGTCCACTGGCAAGGTCTGCAGATAGGCGAGGCTGCAATAGCCGGTGCCGAAATCATCGATCAGCACCTGATGGCCGACGTCGCGCAAGGCTTGCAGGTTTTCCCGCGCCACCACCACATCAATCAGGCCCCGCTCGGTGACTTCGAAGGCTATCTGCCGCGCGGCGACACGGTGCAGCGCGAGCAGCCGCGCCATGACCTGGCCGATGCGCGGCACCATGACATCGCAGGCCGCGAGGTTCACCGAGATATACAGCTGCGGATTGGCGCGCAGTAGCTGCCCCAGCTGTTCGAGCAGACGCTGCAAGACGAAGTCGGTCATCTGCCGGATCTGCCCGGTGTTCTCCGCCATGGGAATGAACAGGTCGGGGCTGGTCAGCGTGCCGTCCGGGCGCCGCCAGCGCAGCAGCGCTTCGGCGCCGACGCAGTTGCGGCTGTCGAGATCGAAGATCGGCTGATACAGCACCTGCAACTCACCCCGGCGGATCGCCCCGTGCAGCTCGGCATCCAGCGACTGGCGCTGACGCACCAATAGCAAGGTCAGAAAGCCGACGACGGCGCCGGCGATCAGGCACACCGGCAACAGCCACCACCACACAGCCGGGACGTGCATGCCCGTGCGCGGCGTAATCAGCACCAATTGATATTCCGGGTTGTCGGTGGGCATGCGATAGATCAGCCGCGTTTGCGTGACTTGCAGCGCATCAGGGCTCTTCGGTGGCCAGGGTTCGGTCGGTGGCCAGGTCTGTGCGGTGCCGAGCACCGGAATCGCGCGAGTGCCGTGATCGAGTACCACCAGCAGGCTGCTGCCGGACGACAGATCGACCATGTCGGTCAAATGCCCGCGCGAGGTAGCGACACGAAAGTTGCCGCGACCGAGCATCAGCGCCGCGCGGTTTTCATCGGGTTCGGTGGTGGTGTTCAGCCAATAGCTGTAGGTCGGGCCCTGAATGTCCGGCGCGCGCACCAACGACAGACCTTCCTGGCGCGGACGGTTGGAGCAGAACCGCGAGGCGTCCATGTACGCGGCTTCGTAGACGAAGCGGTAGTTGAAGGTGACTTGTTGCAGGGTCGCGATCATTTCTTCGTCGCAGCCGCGCAAGGGCTGGGCTTCAAGGTCGTCGAGACTTTCGCGCAACTGGCCGAACAATTGTTCGAGGCGCGCGAGGAAACGCTCGCCTTGGGCGTTCATTTCCTGGCTCTCGCGCATTTCCATCTGGCGCATCGCCGCGAACATACCGCCGGCAATCAGCAGGCTGGCGCTGAGGACAGCCGCGATCATCGCCAAAAAAACAGGACGATAAAACCAGCTACGCAGCGTCTCTCGGGTCGCAGCCATCAGGGATTTTCCGAAGAATTACCATGAGTTATAGCTGCTGATTGCGATTTCGCCCTGACCGTCGGGCGGGCGTCATTATTTTGTCTGGTTGAGCACCAGCAGAAGTGCTGCGGTTTGTGCATCCGGCGTGCCGTCGAAGCGGGCAGGGCGGTAATGCATCTGGAATGCGGCCAGGACGTGGCGCGTGGCTACATCCAGCTCGCCGGTTTGCGGCGTGTCGTAACCCAACCGCGCGAGTTGCGCCTGGAACCAGCCGATCTCCGGCAACGGGTTGCTGTTAAAAATAGCCTGCTGACGCGCCACCGCTTGCTCGTTCGGCCACAGGCCAAGGCCTTCGGCGGCGAGACGTTTCCAGGGGAACAGTGGCCCCGGATCAAGCTTGCGCAACGGCGCGATGTCGCTGTGACCGATGATGTGCCGCGGGCTGATGCCGTTGCGTTTGCTGATGTCCTTGAGCAGGGTGATCAACGACTGGATCTGCGCTTCGCTGTACGGATACCACAGGCGCCCGGTCGGGGTGTCCTTGTAGCCGGGATTGACGATCTCGATGCCGATGGAACTGGAGTTCAGCCAGGTACGGCCCTGCCACTGACTTTCGCCGGCGTGCCAGGCGCGCTGGGTTTCGTCCATGAGCTTGTAAATCGTGCCGCTCTTGTCATCGCCGATCAGGTAATGGCTGCTGACGTCGCCATGGGTCAGCAATTGCAGCGAACGCTCCAGCGACGCCGAGGTGTAATGCACCACAACAAACTGGATGCGGCTGTCGTAATTGGCCGAAGGGTGGCTGGTGTCGTAACGCGGGCCGCTGGCACAACCAGCGAGGACGAGCAGCGAGGCAACAAGGGCAAGGAATTTCATGGCAGAGGACGATACGCTGAAAACGATAATGCAACAGTGTAACGTACGGATTTGCTCAGAGTCCGCCAGCGGGCGGATTTAAACAAAATGGAACAATTGCCTTAGCCGAGCTCGACTCGGTTGCGCCCGGCGTTTTTTGCTCGGTACAGCGCCTGATCGGCTCTTTTCAGCACCAGATCGCTGTGTTCTCCCACCCTGAACGAGGCCAGCCCCATCGATATGGTGATGGTCACTCGCTCGCCCTTGAAGTGAAACGGGCAGGCTTCGATCGCCGCGCGCAGGGTTTCCAGCAGTTTCGCGCCCACCGCTGGCGGCGTCGCGGGCAGCAACAGCAAGAACTCTTCACCACCAAAACGGGCGATGAAATCCGAGCCGCGCAGGCGTTTGCGCAATACCGTGGCGATGATCTTCAGCACTTTGTCGCCGGCCAGATGGCCGTAGCTGTCGTTGATCCGCTTGAAGTGATCAAGGTCAAGCATGGCCAGGCTAAGGGTGTTGCCGTGCTGCTGCCATTGCTGGATTTCATGCTCCAGGCGTTCACTCCACGCCGCGCGGTTGGGCAGGCCGGTCAACGGATCGATCAGGGCTTTCTGCCGCTGCTCTTCAAGGTGTTCACGGAAGCCCATGGCTTCCTGCTCCATATGCGCCACGCGCTCCGACAGGCTCTTCAACCTGGCGGCGACTTCCTGTTCGCGGGCGTCGCGCTGCTTCTGGTGCTGGTCCATCGTTCCCAGCAGGCCTTCCAGATGATTCTCCAGCACATGCTTGAGGTCGTCGAGGTCCGCCGCTTGCTGGACGCTGCTCTGCAAGCCGTCGACCTGCTCGCGAATCTGCGTGTCCATGGCCCGCGCCGCCGAGCTGTTGTCGGCATGCCCCTCGCTGGCCGCTTGCAGGTTGCTCTGAAACGCTTCGAGGCGTTCGTTGAGTTGTTGCAGATAGGCTTCGAATTCGTGCTGACCACTGTCGGTAATCGCCAGCATCAAAGTTGCGAGATCGTCGAGGATCGGCAACAGTTCGTACCAGTTCAGCCCGTGTTTGAGCCGTTCGCGCATGGCTTCGGCTTGTGGCCGGTGGCGCTCGGGCAGGGTCAGGTCGTCGAGCAGGCCGATCAGCGTGTCTTCGATATGTCTGGCTACGGAGCTGTAGGACGGCTCCGGGGAATCCGGCAGAGCGAAGAGGATGTCGTGCTCTGACTGCTCCGGGTCGATGGCGGCCAAGGCCTGAGCGATCGGCTCGGGCAAGGGCAGGCTATCGAGAATCAGCGGCGACGGATCGCCGGGGTGGATCAGTTCATCGGGGTTGAACGCCTCGGTTGCTGGCGCAGCGACGGTCATCTCGGTGTCAGGGGCTGGTTCAACCTGCACTGGCTCGGCTTCAACGACGACCACAGGCGCAGCGAACGCAACGACTTGCGGCTCATCAGGCGGCGTCTGGGCGGGCGCCTCGATGACGGTCTCGGGCGCTGCAATTGCTGGCTCCGCGTTGGCCACCGGTGCCGATTGCGCAGGCTCCGGTTCAGGTTGCCGGGCTTCGACCGGCTGCGGCACTGGTGTTGCTGGTATGTCGGCCGCCGGTGCAGCGGCTTCCTCACCGTCACGGCTGCCAAACAAACGCTGCAACAGCCCCGGCCGGCCAGGCTCGGCTGGCGTTTCCAACTGACTCAAGGCCTTGCCCTGCAAGCCACTGAGTTCGCTCAACAGCAGCGGCATTTCCCGTGCCTGACCGACGCGGCTGTCCAGTTGTTTGGCAAATTTCTTCAGCGGTTGCGCGACTTCGCGCGGCAATGGCAGGGCCTGCAACTGGGTGACCAGCGCTGTCAGCGCCGTGCTGACCTGATCAATGCGCGTTTCACGGCGCTGCTCGGAGTCGAGCACGGCTTTTTCCAGACGCGGCAGCAGGGCGGCGAGGCCGGCGTCCATGTCATCGGTACGCACGACTTCGCGCATTTCCTTCATGCACTGATCGACGACCTTGTCGGTGCCCTCGGCCGCCAGCGTGCTGCGCACCAGACCGCGCCGCAGCAGGTCGAGCCGCGCGGCCCAGCGGCGTTCGAGCTTGTCCTGCTGTTCGATGCTCTTGAGGTACTTCTCTTTCCAGCGCTGGGCGTCGTCGCTCATTCACAGGTTCCGCGAGGGGCAGGGCTCAACGCGGGCAATGCGTCGGCCGTGAGCGAACCCGGCAGACGAATTTCCACCGCGACCGGCAGGTGATCGGAAATGGGCTGGGCCAGCACCTCGACCTTTTCCAGGGTCAGGGTCGGGCTGAGCAGAATATGATCAAGGCAACGCTGTGGGCGCCAGCTGGGGAAGGTCGCTTCCACCTGCGGGGCCAGCAGGCCGAGATCGCGTAACGGCGAGTGTTCGAGCAGATCGCTGGCATGGGTATTCATGTCGCCCATCAGCACCTGATGCTTGTAACCGCTGATCAAATCACGAATGTAGGCCAGTTGCAGGCTGCGCGTCCGCGCGCCGAGGGCCAGGTGCATCATCACCACCACCAGCGCTTCCGGACCTTCGCCGAAGCGCAGCAGGATCGCGCCGCGACCTTTCGGGCCGGGCAGCGGGTGATCCTCGATCGCCCACGGCTTCAGGCGACTGAGCACGCCGTTGCTGTGCTGGGCCAGTCGACCGAGGTTGCGATTGAGTTGTTGATACCAGTAGGGAAAGGCGCCGAGGTGGGCCAGATGTTCGACCTGATTGACGTAGCCCGAGCGCAGGCTGCCGCCATCGGCTTCCTGCAGCGCGACCAGATCGAAGTCGCCGAGCAGGTCACCGATCTTCTGCAGATTGCCGGAACGCCCGGTGTGGGGCAGCAGATGCTGCCAGCTGCGGGTCAGGTAATGCCGATAGCGCTCGGTGCTGATGCCGACCTGAATGTTGAAACTGAGCAAGCGCAGACGCTGGTCTGCGGGCAGGCCCGTAGACGCCAGATGATGCTCGTTGACCCGCGGATCATGCAGGCCAACGATGCGTTCGGACTTCCAGCGGCGCATGGCGAATGCCGCGCTTAGTTGGCAGCAGCCTTGTTAGCCGCTCGCTCTTTGGCGACCAGATCGTCAGCCAGTTTCAGGGCTTGCTCGGCACCACCGGCAGAGCCGATGTCGAAGCGGTATTTACCATTGACGATCATGGTTGGCACGCCAGTGATTTCGTACTTCTTCGCCAGCTCACGGGCCTTGACGATCTGGCCTTTGATAGCGAACGAGTCGAAAGTGGCGAGGAACTTGTCCTTGTCCACGCCTTGAGTGGCGAGGAAGTCAGCCATGTCGTTCTTGTCGGTGAGCTTCTTGTGTTCTTTCTGGATCGCGTTGAACACGGCGTTGTGCACCTGGTGCTCGACACCCATGGCTTCCAGAGTCAGGAACATCTGGCCGTGAGCGTCCCATGGGCCGCCGAACATGGCGGGAATGCGCACGAAGTTGACGTCGGACGGCAGTTTTTCAACCCATGGATTGATCACTGGCTCAAAAGCGTAGCAATGCGGGCAGCCGTACCAGAACAGCTCGACCACTTCGATTTTGCCAGGCTTTGCCACCGGCACCGGGTTGGCCAGTTCGACGTAAGGGGCGGCAGGGGCTTCAGCGGCCTGGGCGGTGACGCCGAACAGGCTGGCAGCGACGAGGGCGGCGCTGATGATCAGATTACGCATGCTTTACTCCTGAACAATTTGGGTCGCCTCGCTCGACCTGTTTCGACACAGATCCTGGCGGGCATGAGTGCTGTAGTGTAACGGCAGCGGCCACAAAAAAGGGCGGCCAAAGCCACCCTTTTTATACTTGCTGCGAAGGATTAATCGAGCGTTAACGTGACCGGCGTTACGCGCCTCGTGCAACACTCGAATCAGGGCCTCAGTGCAGGCCCTGGATGTAGCTGGAAACCGCAGCGATGTCTTCGTCGCTCAGCTTGCGTGCGATGGTGCGCATGGTCATTGCGTCGCCGTCGTTGGCGCGACCGCCGTCTTCCTTGCGGAAATCGGTCAGTTGCTTGGCGATGTATTGAGCGTGCTGGCCACCCAAGTGTGGGAAGCCTGCGGCGGCATTGCCGGAGCCGTTCGGCGAGTGGCAGCCGGTGCAGGCTGGCAGACCTTTTTCCAGATTGCCGCCACGGAACAGCGCTTCACCGCGAGCGACGATCTTCGGATCGGCGGCGCCGACGCTGCCTTTCTGGCTGGCGAAGTACGCAGCGATGTCGGCCAGATCCTGGTCATTCAGGTTGGTCAGCAGCCCGGTCATTTCCAGCACCACGCGCTTGCCCGACTTGATGTCGTGCAATTGCTTGTCGAGGTAGCGTTCACCTTGACCTGCCAGTTTCGGAAAGTTTGGCGCCATGCTGTTGCCGTCCGGGCCATGGCAGGCTCCGCACACGGCAGCTTTGGCCTGGCCTGCTGCGGCATCGCCGGCAGCATGGGCGACACCTGAAATTCCCACGGTCAACAGCAGACTCACGATCAATTTGTTCATCAGCTAATCCAACTACGGCTAAGGGTTAAGTTATGGACCGGGCTTACTCTCGCTCATCCAAAGGATGATGGCCTGGTAATCCTCGGCACTGCAGTCCATGCACAAACCACGCGGCGGCATCGCCTTGAAACCCTGGGTCACGTGTTGCACCAGCGTCCCCATACCTTTCGCCAACCTCGGCGTCCAAGCTTCCTGATCGCCTCCTGCGGGCGCCATGGGTAGTTGGCCGGAATGACAGGCACCACAAACACGGTTGTACACAGCTTCCGGATCCTGTGTAGCCTGTGCGCTGTAAAGCGGCATCAAGACTCCGGCAGCCAGCAGCCATTTCGTCATAAAACGACCTTTTCAGGGTTGAGAGCGTTCTGCGTTCTAATGCGCAATCAAAGTCTGTCGCTCTCGTGAACTTCATCCTTCGCTGGGACAAAGCACACACAAAATCTGCGGCATTATATACTGGCGTCACTGAAACGGAAGCGACACCGCGTTCCGCGCCCAATCCCGGCGCCGCCCACATCGGAAATCCCATGCAACTCAAGAATCCCATCCTCGGCCTGTGCCAACAGTCCACGTTCATGCTCAGTGCCGCCAAAGTCGATCAATGCCCAGACGACGAAGGCTTCGAAGTGGCGTTTGCCGGTCGTTCCAACGCTGGCAAATCCAGCGCGCTGAACACCCTGACTCACGCCAGCCTGGCGCGCACCTCGAAAACTCCGGGTCGCACACAGCTGTTGAACTTCTTCAAGCTAGACGATGATCGCCGTCTGGTCGACCTGCCGGGCTACGGTTATGCAAAAGTACCGATCCCGCTCAAGCAACACTGGCAGCGCCACCTCGAGGCTTACCTCGGTGGTCGGGAGAGTTTGAAAGGTCTGATTCTGATGATGGACATCCGCCATCCGATGACCGACTTCGACCTGCTGATGCTCGACTGGGCCGTCGCCGCCGGCATGCCGATGCACATCCTGCTGACCAAGGCCGACAAGCTCACCTACGGCGCAGCCAAGAACACCCTGCTGAAAGTACAGTCGGAAATCCGCAAAGGCTGGGGCGACTCGATCACCATCCAGTTGTTCTCCGCACCAAAACGCATGGGCCTGGAAGAGGCCTACACTGTGTTGGCCGACTGGATGGAACTGGCAGACAAAGGCGCCGAGGCCGCTGCCGAGTAAATTCAGAATGGGGAAAAATTGGCTGTAGTGTGGCCAGGCAAGGCAAAAGTAGCGCTAAAAAGCGGAGTTTAGGGGACCTAAATGAGCATTTTTAGCGATGCTTTTAACGCAGCATGGCCGCGCTACAGCCGATTTTTTGGCAAAAAAAAGCCCCGGATTTCATTGGGGAGGGAGAAATTCCGGGGTTCAAGTTCCGAACCGCTAGGGCGGGGTTCAGATATCTGCCAACACTTAACACAACATAGGAGCATCGAAGGGCTTCACCAGCCATTCAGTACCTCTGAGTGTTCGATCGACAGATTAGTTCAGATTTTTTTCAAAAAGCTTTGGAATAGCCTCAAGCGCCTTTCGATCTAAGCCGGATTCCCGGCAGTTGCCGCGACGGTAGGTCGCGGCGACGGTTGCGCAACAATGACTCAGTGCGCCTCATCCCAGTTGTTGCCCACGCCAACTTCCACCAGCAGCGGCACATCCAGGTTCGCCGCTTCGCTCATGTGCGTACGAATTTCGGCGCTGACCTGCTCGACCAGATCCTCGCGAACCTCCAGCACCAGTTCGTCGTGCACTTGCAGGATGACCCGCGCGTCCAGACCCGACGTCGCCAGCCAGTTATCCACAGCCACCATGGCTTTCTTAATGATGTCCGCGGCCGTGCCCTGCATCGGCGCGTTGATCGCCGTGCGTTCAGCGGCGGCGCGTTCCTGCGGCTTGTTCGAGTTGATCTCCGGCAAATACAGGCGACGCCCGAAGAAGGTTTCGACGTAACCCTGATCCGCCGCTTGCGCGCGGGTACGCTCCATGTATTCGCGCACGCCTGGATAACGGGCGAAGTAGGTGTCGATGTAAGCCTTGGCGGTCTTGGTGTCGACGCCGATGTCCTTGCCGAGCTTCTGCGCGCCCATGCCGTAGATCAGGCCGAAGTTGATCGCCTTGGCGCTGCGACGCTGGTCGGATGTCACTTGATCAAGCTCGACCTTGAATACTTCGGCAGCGGTTGCAGTGTGCACGTCGAGATTGTTGCGGAAGGCGTTCATCAGGCCTTCGTCACGGGACAGGTGCGCCATGATCCGCAGTTCGATCTGCGAATAGTCCGCCGCCAGCAGTTTGTAGCCTTTGGGTGCGACGAACGCCTGACGAATGCGTCGGCCTTCGGCAGTGCGCACCGGAATGTTCTGCAGGTTCGGATCACTGGAGGACAGGCGCCCGGTCGAGGCCACAGCCTGGTGATACGAGGTGTGGATGCGCCCGGTGCGCGGGTTGATCTGCTCCGGCAGGCGATCGGTGTAGGTGCTTTTCAGCTTGCTCATCGAGCGGTGCTCCATCAGCACCTTCGGCAAGCGGTGATCGTCTTCGGCGAGTTTCGCCAACACTTCTTCAGCGGTGGACGGCTGGCCTTTGGCGGTTTTCTTCAGCACCGGCAGGCCGAGCTTTTCATAAAGAATCACGCCCAGCTGCTTCGGCGATCCGAGGTTGAATTCCTCCCCGGCAATTTCGAAGGCCTCACGCTCCAGCGCGACCATTTTGTTGCCCAGCTCGATGCTCTGAATGCCCAGCAACTCGGCATCGACGAACGCGCCCTGGCGTTCGATGCGCGCCAGCACTGGCACCAGCGGGATCTCAATGTCGGTCAGCACGCCGGCCAGGCTCGGAATCGCGCTGAGCTTGTCGAACAGCGTTTGATGCAGGCGCAGGGTGATGTCGGCGTCTTCGGCGGCGTACGGCCCGGCCTGTTCCAAGGCGATCTGGTCGAAGGTCAGTTGCTTGGCACCTTTGCCGGCGATGTCCTGGAAGCTCACCGTGGTGTGGTCAAGGTACTTCTGCGCGAGGCTGTCCATGTCGTGACGGGTCGCGGTGGAATTGAGCACGTAGGACTCGAGCATGGTGTCGAAGGCGATGCCGCGCACGCTGATGCCTTCACTCTGATCGCCGCCAATGGCGCAGTTGGCCAGAATGTTCATGTCGAACTTGGCGTGCTGGCCGACCTTGAGTTTGCTCGGGTCTTCCAGAATCGGCTTGAGTGCGCGCAGCACGGTGTCGCGATCCAGCTGCTCCGGCACGCCGATGTAGGAATGGGTCAGCGGGATGTACGCGGCTTCGTTGGCCTGTACGGCGAACGACAGGCCAACCAGTTGCGCCTGCTGCGCGTCGATGCCGGTGGTCTCGGTGTCGAAGGCGATCAGTTTGGCGTTGCGCAGTTTTTCCAGCCAGACGTCGAAGCGGGCTTGATCGAGGATGGTTTCGTATGCGGCCTCGACAGGAGCAACAGGTGCCTCGGCTTGCGGGGCGCTGAACAGATCGCCCGCCGGCGCAGGTTCGGCCGCCGCGCTCAGTTCCAGACGCTTGGCATCGCGATCCAGATCATTGAGCCAGCTCTTGAATTCCAGCAGGGTGTACAGCTCGTAGAGTTTGGCCGGATCCTCCTGGCCCATCTGCAGATCATCGAGGCCGATATCCAGTGGCACGTCGACCTTGATGGTCGCCAGTTGATAGGACAGGAAAGCCATCTCCCGGTGCTCTTCGAGCTTGGCCGGCAAGGTTTTTGCGCCACGGATCGGCAGGGTCGGCACGATGTCGAGGTTGGCGTACAGCTCGGTCAGGCCGCCGTTGACGCCGACCAGCAGGCCGGACGCCGTCTTCGGGCCGATGCCAGGCACGCCCGGGATGTTGTCGGACGAGTCGCCCATCAGCGCGAGATAATCGATGATCTGCTCCGGTGCGACGCCAAATTTCTCCTTAACGCCCTCCACATCCATCGAGCTACCGGACATGGTGTTGACCAAGGTAATGTGGCCATCGACCAGTTGCGCCATGTCCTTGTCACCGGTGGAGATGATCACCGGGCGATCGGCCGCCGCGCTGCTGCGGGCGAGGGTGCCGATCACATCGTCGGCCTCGACGCCGTCGACGCACAGCAGCGGGAAGCCGAGGGCGATCACGCTCTGGTGCAGCGGCTCGATCTGCACGCGCATGTCGTCGGGCATGCTTGGCCGGTTGGCCTTGTATTCGGCGTACATCTCATCGCGAAATGTCCCGCCCTTGGCGTCGAACACTACGGCGAAGGGGCTGTCCGGGTACTGCTTGCGCAGACTCTTGAGCATGTTCAGCACGCCTTTGACCGCACCGGTCGGCAGGCCTTTGGACGTGGTCAGTGGCGGCAGTGCATGAAAGGCGCGGTACAGGTAAGACGAACCGTCCACCAGGACGAGGGGGGCTTGGCTCATGAGCAGGATCAACCTTTTCGGCGGGTCCGGGGCTAGAATAGCGGGACCGTTGACGACAAAGGGACAAGGTTATCATGCGTACGTTAAATCGCTTGCTGCTGGTCGGGTTGATCGCTGTCTCACCACTGGCCGCGATGGCGGCGGATGATGCGCCGGGCGGCGACCCCGAGGTCACTATCCGCACGGAGGGCGACAAGACCATTCAGGAGTACCGCCAGAACGGTTTCCTCTATGCGATCAAAGTCACGCCAAAGGGCGCGCCGCCGTACTTTCTGGTGCGCGCCGACGGGACGGATGCCAATTTCATCCGTTCGGATCAGCCGGATATGCTGATCCCGTCATGGAAGATATTCGAATGGAAGTAGGTTTTTAATTCACCCGGCGCCGCCGCTGCGGCGCCCGTACTGGCAGTTAAGACATGTCTGTGTTCACTCCCCTGGCTCGGCCCGAGCTGGAAACCTTTCTCGCCCCTTACGGGCTCGGCCGCCTGCTTGATTTCCAGGGGATCGCCGCCGGCAGCGAAAACACCAATTTCTTCATCAGTCTGGAGCAGGGCGAGTTTGTCCTGACCCTGGTCGAGCGCGGCCCGGTGCAAGAGATGCCGTTCTTCATCGACCTGCTCGACGTGCTGCACGAAGCCGAACTGCCGGTGCCTTACGCCCTGCGCACCACCGACGGCTTGGCCCTGCGTGAGCTCAAAGGCAAACCGGCGCTGCTGCAACCGCGCCTGTCCGGCAAGCACATCAAAGTCGCCAACGCCCAGCATTGCGCGCAAGTGGGCGAGTTGCAGGCGCATCTGCACCTGGCGACTCAGGGCGAACGCATGATCAAGCGCAAGACCGATCGTGGTCTGGACTGGATGCTGGAGGAGGGCACTGAATTTCTCTCGCACCTGAGCGATGAGCCGCGTGCCTTGCTGCAAAAGGCGCTGGATGAGATCACCGAGCGCAAAGACAAGATCCTCGCGCTGCCTCGGGCGAACATTCACGCCGACCTGTTCCGCGACAACGCCATGTTCGAAGGCACCCACCTGACCGGGCTGATCGACTTCTACAACGCCTGCTCGGGGCCGATGCTGTACGACGTGGCAATTGCCTTGAATGACTGGTGTTCGGACGAGGAGGGCGTGATCGATGGCCCGCGTGCGCGTGCGTTTCTCGGTGCCTATGCGGCGCTGCGGCCGTTCACGGCGGCGGAAGCCGAATTGTGGCCAACGATGCTGCGTGTCGCTTGTGTGCGGTTCTGGCTGTCACGCCTGATCGCCGCCGAGCAGTTCGCCGGGCAGGATGTGTTGATTCACGATCCGCAGGAGTTCGAGCAGCGCCTGGCGCAGCGGCAGAAGGTCAATACACCGTTGCCCTTCGCCCTCTGAGTAGATTCGCCAAGCAAACACGAACCTGTGGGAGCGAGCCTGCTCGCGAAGGCGGCGGCCCGTTCAGCATTTTTGCTGACTGACCCACCGCTTTCGCGAGCAGGCTCGCTCCCACAGGTTTTGTGTTGTTACAACGATTCCAGGCATCCCGCCAGATCATTGCCGAGTTTTTCCAGCACCTGCTCATACCCCTGAGCTGTCGCCGGGGTGTACCCGCCCAACGCATCCAGTTCCGCCAGCTTCACCGGCAGGCCAGCCACCAGCGTTTCCGCCAGACGGGGACGCAACGGTGGCTCGCTGAACACACAGGTCTTGCCTACGTCCTGCAAACGCTTGCGCATCTTCGCGACATGCTGGGCGCCGGGCTGTACTTCCGCGGCCACCGCGAACACGCCCGCGTGCTTCAGGCCGTAAGCGTCTTCGAAATAATCAAACGCCTCATGAAAGACGAAGTACGGCTTGCCTTCGACATTGGCCAGGCGCTTCTTCAAGCGCTGATCCAGCGCATCCAGACGTTCATCGAAGGCTTTGGCATTGCTCTGATAACGCTGGGCATTGGCCGGGTCGGCGGCGCTGAGGTCGGCGGCCATTTTGTCGGCGATCACCCGCGCATTGACCGGTGACAACCACAAGTGCGCGTCCAGCGAGCCGGGGCGATGATCGTGATCATGCTCGTCGGCTTCTTCGGCATGGGAATGGTTGTCCGCGCCGAAATGCCTCAGCTTCAGGCCTGGCAGATCCTGCACCGCGACGCTCGGCAGGCTGCGACCGCCGAGTACGCGCGGCAGGAAGCCTTCCATGTCCGGGCCGATCCAGTAGAGCAGATCGACCGACTGCACCTTCCGTACGTCGGACGGGCGCAAGGCGTAATTGTGCGGCGAGGCCCCCGGCGGCAGCAGCACCTCGGGAATCGCCACGCCATCCTGCACGGCAGCGGCAATCAACTGCAACGGTTTGATGCTGGTGAGCACTTTGACCTCGGCCTGAGCCGTACCGATCAGCACAAAACTGGCAACAAAAGCCACAAAAACAGAAAAAAGTCGGGACACGATGACCACTCAAGGAAGCGAGAACGGGTAACATAATAACGTCTCCAGCAAATCTCGTCGCCGCTCATGCCTATTACACCGATTGCCAGCCGTCCCCACGACCACTCCCATTGCGTGCACAGCGCTCTGTCCGAGGCCGATACCTTGTGCGCGCAGAAAGGTTTGCGTCTGACTGCCCTGCGCCGCCGCGTGCTGGAACTGGTCTGGCAGAGTCACAAGCCACTGGGTGCCTACGACATCCTTGCGGTGCTCAGCGAGCAGGACGGCCGCCGCGCCGCGCCGCCTACCGTGTACCGCGCACTGGATTTCCTGCTGGAAAACGGCCTGGTCCATCGCATCTCGTCGCTCAACGCCTTCGTTGGCTGCGTGCATCCTGAACACGCGCATCAGGGCCAGTTCCTGATCTGCCGCGAGTGCCACGCCGCCATCGAACTTGAGCAAAAAGTGATCAGCGACGCGATCATCAGCAGCGCCAGAGACGTCGGTTTCATCGTCGAAGCGCAGACCGTCGAAGTGGTTGGTCTGTGCGCCGGTTGCCAGGGGGCCTGATGAGCAACGCGCTGATCCGTCTGGAGCAGGTCGCCGTCACGTTTGCCGGGCAGACCGTGCTGGACAACATCGAGCTGAGCGTCGAGCCGGGGCAGATCGTCACCCTGATCGGCCCCAACGGCGCTGGCAAGACCACGCTGGTACGCGCCGTGCTCGGGCTGTTGAAGCCAAACAGCGGCAGCGTCTGGCGCAAGCCGAAGCTGCGCGTCGGTTACATGCCGCAGAAACTGCATGTCGACCCGACCCTGCCGCTGTCAGTGCTGCGCTTCCTGCGCCTGGTGCCTGGCGTCGATCGTTCGCGTGCCCTGGCCGCGTTGAAGGAAGTCGGCGCCGAACACGTGATCGACAGCCCGGTGCAGAGCGTTTCCGGCGGCGAAATGCAGCGCGTGCTGCTGGCTCGGGCACTGCTGCGTGAGCCTGAGCTGCTGGTGCTCGATGAGCCGGTGCAGGGCGTCGACGTGGCCGGGCAGGCCGAGCTGTACAGCCTGATCACCCGGCTGCGCGACCGCCACGGTTGCGGCGTGCTGATGGTGTCGCACGATTTGCATCTGGTGATGAGCACCACCGATCAGGTGGTCTGCCTCAACCGCCACGTCTGCTGCTCCGGGCACCCCGAGCAGGTCAGCGGCGACCCGGCATTCGTCGAGCTGTTCGGCAAGAACGCGCCGAGTCTGGCGATCTATCACCACCATCACGACCACGCCCACGACCTGCACGGTTCGGTGGTCAAAGGCCCGCTCGGCGGGCAACCTCATGTTCATGGAGACGGCTGCAAGCATGGCTGATTTTCTTTTGTATGCCCTGCTTGCAGGTCTGGCGCTGGCGCTGGTGGCCGGACCGCTCGGCTCGTTTGTGGTGTGGCGGCGCATGGCCTATTTCGGCGATACCCTGTCCCACGCCGCACTGCTCGGCGTGGCGCTGGGCTTTTTGCTGGACGTCAGCCCGACGGTGGCGGTGACGGTCGGTTGCCTGCTGCTGGCGGTGCTCTTGGTGACGCTGCAACAGCGTCAGCCGCTGGCGTCCGACACGCTGTTGGGAATTCTTGCACCGAGCACGCTCTCTCTCGGCCTGGTGGTACTAAGCTTCATGCATGAAGTGCGGATCGACCTGATGGCCTATCTGTTTGGCGACTTGCTGGCGATCAGTCCGAGCGACCTGGCGTGGATTCTCGGTGGCACCGCGGCGGTGCTGGTGTTGCTGGTGACGCTGTGGCGGCCGCTGCTGGCGGTCACCGTGCACGAAGAACTGGCGCGGGTCGAAGGCTTGCCGGTTGCGGGTTTGCGCTTGGCGCTGATGCTGTTGATCGCGGTGGTGATCGCCGTGGCGATGAAAATCGTCGGGGTGCTGTTGATCACTTCGCTGCTGATCATCCCGGCGGCTGCGGCACAGCGTCACGCCCGTTCGCCGGAGCAGATGGCGCTGGGCGCGAGCCTGTTGGGCATGCTCGCGGTGTGCGGCGGGCTGGCGTTGTCGTGGTTCAAGGACACCCCGGCGGGGCCGTCGATCGTGGTGACGGCAGCCGCGCTGTTTCTGTTGAGTTTTGTTCTGCCCCGTCGTGGGGTGTAGACTTGGCCGCTTTTTGCGCAATTAGAGAGTCGCAGGAATGAAGCCGTTCGCCTCCCGTTATCTGCTCCTTGTCGCATTTTCCGTGCTGCTGGGCGCCTGCCAAAGCACGCCGCCGGTGGCTGAAGTCCCGGATGCGCGGGCTACGGCCATCGCACAGCTGGAGCAAAGCCTGGCCAGCAGCGAACTGGCCACCGCCGAAGACCAGTTGGCCGCGTTGCAGGCCGCAACCCCCAATGATCAATCCCTTGAGCAATACCAGCGGCAGCTGGCCGAGTCTTACCTGCGCCGCAGCCAGATCGTCCTGCAGAAAGGCGATGTCAACGCTGCCGCCACTGCATTAAGCCGTGCTCGCGCCCTGATGCCCAAAGCGCCCGCGCTGACCGGCGGCGTCAATGACGCGATCACCGAAGCGCGCAAGGCCGAGTTGGAAAAGGCTGAGGCCGCGCTGCTGGCTGCCGAAGCCAGGCCGAAAGCCAAGGTCATCGACCCGACCGCCGAGAGCACGACGGTTGCGTTGAACATCGGCGATATTCACAAGCTGCAACGACAACTCGATGCTATCGCCGCCGATGTAGTGAATTACGAATGTGCCGTCAGCATTCAGGCGCCACGCACCGCGGATTATCCGTGGCTGGCGACGTTGCTGAGCAAGCGAGTCAAGAAGCTCGATCCTGATTTTGATTTGCAGATCGAGAAGCAGATCTTGCGCACAGTGCCGGCGCAGATGGTTTTAAGCCCGCGCAAGCCATAAAAAGCTTCGCGAGCAGGCTCGCTCCCACAGGTGCAACAGCGTACCTGTGGGAGCGAGCCTGCTCGCGAAAGCGTCCTCTCAACCAATAAAGATCTTAAGCCGGAATAGCCTTGGCCTTAGGCTCGCGCGCCCAAACCCGATGCTCGCCAATCGCGGCGAAGAACGGTTTGGTCAACGCACCCACATCCGCGCCCTGCAACAACCCGGCATCCGCATCGAGCTTCAGCAAGTCCTGCAATTGCTTGGCCTCGCCGTGCAGCGCGATCGCCTTCAGGTGCTTGTACGCTTCCAGCAGGTAATGCAACGCCACTCCATCACCGCTCAACGCAGTAATCGACGCCGCGCCACCCGGCACGAATACCGCGTCGAAAGCGATCGACGGCATGCCTTCCATCGACGCATCCACCGGCAAAGCCTTGCCGTCAGCGGTCTTGACTGGCGCCGAGGTTGGGCCGAGCAGTTTCCCGTGGGCGCCCTCGGCTTCCAGTGCTTTCTTCATCGCATCAATCGCAGCACCGTCGACACCATTGGCCGCGAGGATCGCCACTTTACGCGTCTTGATATTGCCCGGCAGCAGGTTGGCCTGGCTCAGCGCTGGCGATTGCTCCAGCGAGGTCTTGCGCACTTCGATCGTGCCTTTGGCTGGCGCCGGCAAACCAAGGTTTTCCGCCACGCGTTTGGCCAGGGTCAGGTCGATATTGGCAAGGATCTCGTTCACTTCACGGGCACGGATGAACTCACGTTCGACCTTGCCCAGCTCGAAGCTGTAGGCAGCGATGATGTGCTCTTTCTCGTGGTCGCTCATGCTGTTGAAGAACAAGCGGGCCTGGGAGAAGTGATCGCTGAACGACTCGCTGCGTTGACGGATCTTCGCGGCGTCGATGCGCTCCGGGTAGCTCTCGAAACCACCGTCCTGTGCCGCCGGCGGGGTTTCTTTCGGCCAGCCGCCGTCGATCGAGTTTGGCTCGTACGAGGCACGACCCTTATCGATGGTGGTGCGGTGCTGTGCGTCACGCTGGCCGTTGTGGAACGGCGCCACCGGACGGTTGATCGGCAGCTCATGGAAGTTCGGCCCGCCGAGTCGGCTGATCTGCGTGTCGGTGTAGGAGAACAATCGACCTTGCAGCAGCGGGTCATTGGAGAAGTCGATGCCTGGCACGATGTGGCCAGGGCAGAAAGCGACCTGCTCGGTTTCCGCGAAGAAGTTGTCCGGGTTGCGGTTCAGGGTCATTTTGCCCAGCGGCGTAATCGGGACAATTTCTTCGGGGATGATCTTGGTCGGGTCGAGGATGTCGAAATCAAAGTCGTGTTCGTTCTCTTCTTCGACGATCTGTACGCCCAGTTCCCACTCCGGGTAGTCGCCCATCTCGATCGCTTCCCACAGGTCGCGACGATGGTAGTCGGTGTCTTTACCGGCGAGCTTCTGCGCCTCGTCCCACACCAGCGAGCAGGTGCCGGCGGTAGGGCGCCAGTGGAATTTGACGAAGCGTGATTTGCCCTCGGCGTTGATCAGGCGGAAGGTGTGTACGCCGAAGCCCTGCATGCTGCGCAGGCTTTTCGGGATGGCCCGGTCGGACATCGCCCAGATCACCATGTGCGCCGATTCCGGCACCAGCGAGACGAAATCCCAGAACGTGTCGTGCGCCGAGCCGCCGGTGGGGATTTCGTTGTGCGGCTCGGGTTTCACCGCGTGGACGAAATCCGGGAACTTGATCGCGTCCTGAATGAAGAACACCGGCATGTTGTTGCCGACGAGGTCGAAGTTGCCTTCATCGGTAAAAAATTTCACCGCAAAGCCGCGCACGTCACGCACGGTATCGCCGGAACCCCGTGGCCCCTGCACCGTGGAAAAACGCACGAACACCGGGGTTTTCTTGCCCGGATCCTGTAGGAAACCGGCCTTGGTCAGCGCTGCATGGTTCTCGTAGGTCTGAAAGAAACCGTGCGCGCCGGTGCCGCGCGCATGGACAATGCGCTCCGGAATCCGCTCATGGTCAAAGTGCGTGATTTTTTCACGCATGATGAAGTCTTCCAGCAGCGAAGGCCCGCGCGGCCCGGCTTTGAGGGTGTTCTGGTTGTCGGCGATCTTCACGCCCTGATTGGTGCGCAGTGCCTGACCGGTGGCGTCCGAACGGAATTCTTCCAGGCTGTCGAGCTTGGCGTTGGTGTTGGCACGATCCGGGGTGTCGGTTCCGGCCATCTCGCTTTTATCGGGTGCAGGCTTTTTGATGCTCATCAGACGTAAACTCCTCGTTTGGCCCCGGATGCCTTCCGCAGACCCTTGAGTGATTCCCGGGCACGGCACCCAGGGTTTCAAGTCGCTTACTTAGTGACTGATGAGCGTTTCAGCCGTTCCGTTTATCTGACCTTTGATCGCGTTATTGCCAAATTGAAGGTTAATTGCGAAATAAATGCTAAGAACCTCTATACGGACAGGCTAAAATGCGCGCCCGGCTAACCGCTGATCCTTTTCCAACGCGCCCCACAAGGTTCGCTACGTGATCGAGTTTCAAAACGTCCACAAGACTTACCGCGTTGCCGGTAAGGATATTCCCGCGCTGCACCCGACCAGTCTCGCCATCGAGAACGGCCAGGTGTTCGGCCTGATTGGCCATTCCGGTGCGGGCAAAAGTACCCTGCTGCGTCTGATCAATCGCCTGGAAGATTCCAGTGGCGGCAAGATCATCGTCGACGGCGAAGAAGTCACCGCACTGGACGCCAACGGCCTGCGCCGTTTCCGCCAGCAGGTCGGGATGATCTTCCAGCACTTCAACCTGCTCGCCTCCAAGACTGTCGCCGATAACGTGGCCTTGCCGCTGACCTTGGCCGGTGAGCTGTCGAGCAGTGAAATCAACCAACGGGTGGCCGAGTTGCTGGCTCGGGTCGGTCTGTCTGACCACGCGAAAAAGTACCCGGCGCAATTGTCCGGCGGCCAGAAGCAACGCGTCGGCATCGCCCGTGCGCTGGCGACCAAGCCGAAAATTCTGCTGTGCGACGAGGCCACCAGCGCCCTCGACCCGCAGACCACGGCATCGGTTCTGCAACTGCTGGCCGAAATCAACCGCGAACTGAAACTGACCATCGTCCTGATCACCCACGAAATGGACGTGATCCGGCGCGTCTGCGATCAGGTCGCGGTGATGGACGCCGGCGTGATCGTCGAGCAGGGTCCGGTGGCCGATGTGTTCCTGCATCCGCAGCACCCGACCACCAAGCGTTTCGTCCAGGAAAGCGAGCAGATCGACGAGAGCGAGCAGCGTGA
This sequence comes from Pseudomonas sp. S3_G06, assembly GCF_054667565.1. Classification (NCBI taxonomy): domain Bacteria; kingdom Pseudomonadati; phylum Pseudomonadota; class Gammaproteobacteria; order Pseudomonadales; family Pseudomonadaceae; genus Pseudomonas; species Pseudomonas sp. S3_G06. The sequence goes on along the minus strand of NZ_CP162738.1, from coordinate 5,088,604 downwards.
CGACTTCGCCCACGTGCCCGGGCGCATCGTGCGTCTGACCTTCCAGGGTGAAGCGACCTACGCGCCGTTGCTCGGCACCGTCGCCCGGGAAACCGGCGTCGACTACAGCATCCTTGCCGGTCGCATCGACCGCATCAAAGACATTCCGTACGGGCAACTGACCCTCGCTGTCACCGGTGGCGACATGGAGGCGGCGTTTGCCCGCTTCACCGCCGCTGACGTTCACATGGAGGTGTTGCGCTAATGGCCGACCTGATGAGTTTCTTCGCCAATATCGACTGGTACGAAATCTGGCTGGCCACCGGCGACACCATGCTGATGCTCGGCGGTTCGCTGCTGTTCACCGTGCTGCTCGGCCTGCCGCTGGGCGTGCTGCTGTTTCTCTGCAGCCCGCGTCAATTGCTGGAAAACCGTGGCCTCTACGCTGTGCTGTCGCTGGTGGTGAACATCTTGCGTTCGCTGCCGTTCATCATTCTGCTGATCGTGATGATCCCGTTCACCGTGCTGATCACCGGCACGTCTCTGGGTGTGGCCGGGGCGATCCCGCCGCTGGTGGTGGGTGCTACGCCGTTCTTCGCGCGTCTGGTGGAAACTGCGTTGCGCGAAGTCGATCGCGGCATCATCGAAGCGACCCAGTCGATGGGCGCGACCACGCGGCAGATCATCATGAACGCCTTGCTGCCGGAAGCCCGTCCGGGCATCTTCGCAGCGATTACGGTGACAGCGATTACACTGGTGTCCTACACGGCGATGGCCGGTGTGGTCGGCGCCGGTGGTCTGGGCGACCTGGCGATCCGTTTCGGCTACCAGCGTTTCCAGACCGACGTGATGATCGTCACCGTGGTGCTGCTGTTGATTCTGGTGCAAGTGCTGCAAATGGTTGGCGACCGCCTGGTCGTGCATTTCTCGCGCAAATAAGCGGTTTTTTAATCAAGAGGCGCGGGCCATTCGCTGGCGGGCGCCCTCACAAGGAGTTAGCTGAATGAAAAAACTGATCGCTGCTTTCGCCGCTGTTGCGGCGTTTTCGGCCCACGCCGAGACCCTGACCGTTGCCGCCACTCCGGTGCCGCACGCGGAAATCCTCGAGTTCGTCAAACCGGCCCTGGCCAAGGAAGGCGTGGATCTGAAGGTCAAGGTCTTCACCGACTACATTCAGCCGAACGTACAGGTCGCGGAAAAGCGTCTGGACGCCAACTTCTTCCAGCACCAGCCGTACCTCGATGAGTTCAACAAGGCCAAGGGCACCAGCCTCGTCGCCGTGACAGGCGTGCACCTGGAGCCGCTGGGTGCTTATTCGAGCAAGCTCAAGGATCTGAAAGACCTGCCCGGTGGTGCCAACGTGGTGATCCCGAACGACGCCACCAACGGCGGCCGTGCGCTGTTGCTGCTGGCCAAGGCTGGCGTGATCACTTTGAAGGACCCGAGCAATATTCTGTCGACCCTCAAAGACATCGAGCAAAACCCGAAAGACCTGAAATTCCGTGAACTGGAAGCCGCGACCATCCCGCGCGTGCTGACCCAGGTCGATCTGGCGCTGATCAACACCAACTACGCGCTGGAAGCCAAGCTTGATCCGTCCAAGGATGCGCTGGTGATCGAAGGCAACGACTCGCCATACGTGAACATCCTCGTGTCCCGCGCGGACAACAAGGACAGCGACGCGATGAAGAAACTGGCGGCTGCACTGCACAGCCCGGAAGTGAAGCAGTTCATTACCGAGAAGTACAAAGGCGCGGTGTTGCCGGCGTTCTGATTAAGGTTGCTGCAATGAAAAAGGGGCGCATTTGATGCGCCCCTTTTTCATTGCATGAATACCGCACCGCATTCGTGGCGAGGGGATTTATCCCCGTTCGACTGCGCAGCAGTCGCAATATCATTGCACACGGTATTCCTGATACACCGCAGTTGCAGGTTTGGGGCCGCTTCGCAGCCCAACGGGGATAAATCCCCTCGCCACAAAGGGTTCTCGTTGCTTCCAGTGGTGACTTACTTGCGGTTAAGCATCACCGGCAACTGCGACACCAGTTTGGCGTTGTTCAGCGGCGCCCGAATAAACCCGCGCTGCGTGCCGTCCGGACCAATCACCGCGAGATTGCCGCTATGGTCGACGGTGTAATTCGGCTTGCTGGTGTCCGCCGGAATAAACGGAATACTCACCGCGTTCGCGACCTTCTGCAGCTCTTCAATCGAGGTCGGCGTCAGGCCGATGAACTGCGGATCGAAGTAGCCCAGGTACTGTTTCAACTGCTTCGGCGTGTCGCGGTTGGGGTCAACGCTGACCAGCACGATCTGCAATTTATCCACAGCCTCTTTCGGCAATTCACTCTTGATCTGCCGCAGTTGCGCCAGGGTGGTCGGGCAGATGTCCGGGCAGAAGGTATAACCGAAGAACAACAGACTCCACTTGCCTTTCAACTCGTCGATGGCAACTGGTTTGCCGTCCTGATCGGTCATGGTCACGTCCGGCAGGTTGCGGCTCTGCGGCAGCAGGATAATGCCGGCGTCGATCAGCGCAGTCGGATCGCCCTGGCCTTTGCCGTTCAGCACTTTATTCACGGTAAGCCCGAGGATCAGCGCGATCACGGCGACGAGGATGAAGACGGTTTTCTGGGTTCGGGTCATAGGTTCAACAGTAAGTAGTGGTCTACGAGCAGGGCGATGAACAACAGGAACAAGTACCAGATAGAGTACTTGAAGGTGTTGATCGCCGCGTGCGGCTGACTGCCACGGTACAGCACCACGGCCCATTGCAGAAACCTCGCGCCCAACGCCAGCGCGCAGACCAGATACAGCACGCCGCTCATGTGAATCACGTACGGCAGCAGACTCACCGCCAGCAACGCAAAGGTGTAGAGCAGAATGTGCACTTTGGTGTAGTGCTCGCCATGGGTCACCGGCAGCATCGGAATGTCGGCCTTGGCGTATTCCTCCTTGCGATGAATCGCCAGCGCCCAGAAGTGCGGCGGGGTCCAGGCGAAGATGATCAGCACCAGCAACAGCGGTTCGGCGCTGACATGGCCGGTGGCGGCGGTCCAGCCCAGCAGCGGCGGCGCGGCACCGGCGAGGCCGCCGATGACGATGTTCTGCGGCGTCGCACGCTTGAGAAAACCGGTGTAGACCACCGCATAACCGAGCAGCGAGGCGAGAGTCAGCCAAGCGGTCAGCTGATTGGTGAAGGTCAGCAGCAGCGCCTGGCCGAGCAATGCCAGCACCAGGGCGAAGGTCAGCGCCGCCGCAGGTGAAACCCGGCCTTCGGCCAGTGGCCTTTTGTGCGTGCGCGCCATTACCGCATCGATGCGCCGATCGACCACATGATTGACCGCCGCCGCGCCGCCGGCGCACAAGGCAATGCCCAGATTGCCAAACACCAGCACTGTCCACGGCACGCCGGCGCGGGTAGCGAGGAACATGCCGACCAGCGAGGTGATCAGCATCAGCACCACGACTTTCGGTTTGGTCAGCTCCAGGTAATCGCGCCACAGCGCTTGCGCCGCACGCTGGCCGATCAGACTCGCCATGGCGTTTCTCCTTTCAATGCGATGGGCGCGACGACAGGTTTGTGCGCACTCAAGCGCCAGCGCGCCAGCACCGGTTGGTTCACCCGCAACAGGCTGGTGCGCGCGTGATAGTTGACCAGCACCAGAGTCAGCAACAGCGCCGCACCGCCAGCGTTATGGGCGACGGCCACTGGTAGCGGTAGATGAAACAGCACGTTGCTGATGCCGAGGGTGATCTGCGCGGTGAGGGCGATCAGCAGCAACCCGGCCAGTCGGGTCATGCCTACCGCTTTCAACTGCCAGGCCAGACCGAGCAGTACGACCGTCACCAGCAAAGCGCCGATGCGGTGTGTCAGATGAATGGCCGTGCGCGCGTCGCTATCCAGTTGTCCGCCGAGATAATTCGGGCCGATGTGCTGGGTCAGGTGAAAGCCATTGGCGAAGTCCGCCGGCGGCAGCCATTGGCCGTGGCAGGTGGGGAAGTCGATGCAGGCCACCGCTGCGTAGTTGGAACTGACCCAGCCGCCCAAGGCGATCTGGCCGATCACCAGCAGCAGCCCCGCCGTCGCCCAATATTGCAGGCGCTTGGGTACGGTCAGCGCCGGCAGCACGCCGGACAACCTCAGCGTCAGCAGGAACAGCAGACTCAATGTGGCAAAGCCGCCGAGCAAATGCCCGGTGACCACTTGCGGCCAGAGCTTGAGCGTCACCGTCCACATACCGAACGCCGCTTGGGCGATGACCACCGCCAGCAGAAACAGCGGCAGTTTCACCGGCTGGCCCGGATGGCGCCGGTTGACCCAGGCGCGCCCGGCCAGCACTGAAATCAGCAAACCCAGAGTGCCGGCGAAGTAGCGGTGGATCATCTCGTTCCAGCCCTTGTGCGCCTCCACTGGCGCGTCAGGGAAATGCAGTTCGGCATGGGCCAGTTGCGCCTCGCTTTTCGGCACGCTGATAAAGCCATAGCAGCCTGGCCAGTCCGGGCAGCCGAGGCCGGCGTGGGTCAGGCGGGTGTAGGCGCCGAGCAGCACCACAATGAGCGCCAGCAGGGTGGCAAACAGCGCGAGGCGAAATCCAGGTTTGGCCATGACGATGCCCTCATCCGATGTTCGACAGTTTCAGCAGATGCCGCAGGTCGTTAAGCAGATCCTTGCCCTTCACATTCGGCTCGTAACGCAGCACCAGATTGCCGTGCGGGTCGACGATCCACAGCTGCGGCACGGCTTTATCGCCGATGGTCCTGGCGAACACCCCGGCATCCAGCGGATAGCGCTGCAGCTGCGGATATTCACGGTCGAGTTTGGCGGCGTAATCAGCGCTCAACGGTTGCGCGGCGGCGAGGGCGTGGCTGGCGCGCCCAGCTTCGCGGCCGAGGCTGATCTGGATCTGCCGGGCCAGATAAACCAGTTGCTGGCAATCGACTGCGCAGTCCTTTGGCGCCGTGACCAGAATCTGCCAGCGCTGCTCATCGGCCTGCACGCCGAGGTCGGCGCGGGTCTGGCCGTTACCGATCAGCTCGCCGTGGTAGCTGCGTCCTTCCGGCACCCAGAACTGCAATTTGTACATGCCGGTGGCGAGCAGCATCGGCCCGACCACGCCAAGGACAATCAGCAACAACTGAATGCGCCCGCGCCGGCGGCTCGGAACGGGTTTGGCCTCAGACATGCTGGGTGGATTCATGGCGCTTCCCATGGCGTTTCTCCTTTGCGTTGTGCCAGCCCAAATAGAGGTAGAGCCCGAGCAACGCCGTGGCCATGGCGAACCATTGCACGGCGTAGCCGAGGTGTTTTTCCGGGCCCATCGCGACTACCGGCCAATCGGTCTGGTAGCTGGCCGGGCCGGGTTCGGCGCGTAGTTCGTAGGCGAAGCCGTCGCGCTCCAGGGTTTGCCACAATTTGCCCGGCTCGACGGCGGTAATGGTTTGCGGCCAGACATCGCTGACCGGATCTGCGTGCAACTGGAACGTTGCGCCGGGGGCGACATAGACCCAGGCGTCGAGCGTCAGCGCCTCGGCCGGTGTCGTGAATTGCGGCGGCACGCGCCGATCGGGCCATGGCAGCCAGCCGCGATTGACCAGCAGCCAGAGGCCGCTGCGTTGGTCCTGAAACGGTTGCAGCAATTCGACGCCGACCTTGCCGCCACGCTGGCGGTTGTCCAGCAACAGCGTGTGGGCGGGGTCGAACTGGCCGTGCAGGCGCACGCGGCGGTAAGCCGGGTCGGCGTTGCCGAGCAGTTCACTGCTGGCCAGCGGTTCGGCCACGCGACGTTCGGCATAACTGGCCAGCAGCGCGGTTTTCTCCGCGCCCCGGCCCAGTTGCCAGAAGCCCAGCGCAACCATCAGCGGCAGCAACAGCGCCACCACGACAGTGGGAATCACGCCCGGGCGAAAGCGCTTCATGGGTGTGCCGTAAAGTCAGTGATCGCGCTCGCTATACTCAATTTCATCGCCTGTCCCCCGGAGTCTTGCCATGTTCAAAGCAGCGATCGTCCTGATGCTGATTGCCACGGTCGTCAGCCTGTTCAGCGGCCTGTTTTTCCTGGTCAAGGACGACAGCAGCTCCAACCGCCTGGTCATCGCCTTGAGTGTTCGGGTGGCACTGGCCGTGGTCACCGTCGGCCTGATGGCCTGGGGTTTCTACAGCGGCCAGTTGGTGTCCCATGCGCCGTGGTAGCTGCAAGCTGCAAGTTAGAAGCCTTACCGCTTTTACTTGAAGCTTGCCGCTTGAAGCTTGCCGCTGCCGTCAAAGCACATAGACGAAGAAGAACAAGCCGATCCACACCACGTCGACGAAATGCCAATACCAGCTCGCCGCTTCGAAACCGAACTGGTGCTCGTTGTCGAAGTGGCCTTTCATGATGCGCATCAGCATCACGAACAGAATGATGGTGCCGATGGTCACGTGGGCGCCGTGGAAGCCGGTAAGCATGAAGAACGTCGCGCCGTAGATGCCCGAACCGAGGGTCAGGCCCAGCTCTTGGTAGGCGTGGATGTATTCCTCGGCCTGGAAGCCGAGGAACGCGATGCCCAGCAGTACGGTGATCGCCAGCCACAGTTTCAGCGCGCCGCGATGGCCTTTCTTCAGCGCATGGTGGGCGATGGTGATGGTCACGCTGGAGCTGACCAGCAGGATCGTATTGAGCAGCGGCAGGCCCCAAGGGCTGATGACATCCTTGGGCGGTGGGAACAATTTCGGGTCGGGGTTGTTCAGCAACGGCCAGACATATTCGAAGTTCGGCCAGAGCATTTCCGACAGGCCCTTGCTGCCTTCGCCGGCCAGCCCGGGTGCCGACACGACGCGGATATAGAACAGCGCGCCGAAGAAGGCGACGAAAAACATCACCTCGGAAAAGATGAACCAGCTCATGCCCCAGCGGAACGAACGGTCCAGTTGTGGGCTGTACAACCCCGCGCGACTTTCCTTGATCACCGCACCGAACCAGCCGAACAACATGTACGCCAGCAGCAGGCCGCCGACGAAAAAGATCAGTGGGCCGTGGGAATCCGGGCGTGCGGCCTTGAGATCGTTGAACCAGGTGGCGAGGCCGTACACGGTGACGAACATCCCGAGCGTGGCGATGATCGGCCATTTGCTCTGGGCCGGGACGTAATAATGCTCATGAGTTGCCATTTATTGTTCTCCTTATCGGCCACGCTCAACCGCCAGTGTTAACAGCCACCGGCGGATGTCGGGCGGTGATATCGAACAGCGTGTAGGACAGCGTCAGGTGCTTCACTTCCTTGGGCATGTCGCGGTCAACGATGAAACGCACCGGCATCTCGATCTGTTCGCCGGGTTGCAGCACCTGCTGGGTAAAGCAAAAGCATTCGGTCTTGTGGAAAAACGCCGCCGCGTTGCTCGGCGCGATGCTCGGCACCGCTTGCGCGCTCATCGGTTTGTCGGTGGGATTGCGCGCGATGAAGACCATCTCGTTCACCGCGCCGGGATTGGCGGTCATCTCGTCGTGTTTCGGGTAAAAGTCCCACGGCATGTCGGCGGTGTTGGTCGACAAGAACTGCACGCGCACCTGGCGCGAGGTGTCGACCACTTGCTCGCCCGCATACTGGCCACCGGTCTTGCCGTTGATGCCGAAGGCTTTGCACATCACGTCATAGATCGGCACCAGGGCGAAACCGAAGACGAACATCGCCACCACCACCAGCAGCAGGCGGGTGACGAGTTTCTTCAGCGAGATCGAGTCAGCCATGATTCATGCCTCCCCGGTAATCATCTTTGCCCGGCAATACCTGTGTGGTGAGGGGATTTATCCCCGTTGGACTGCGAAGCGGCCCTGAATCCAGCGCACACGGTCTACCTGATGAATTTCGATTGCAGGTTTTGGGGCTGCTGCGCAGCCCAACGGGGATAAATCCCCTCCCCACAAGGGATCTGTGTACATCCACAGGAGATCTGTGAGCATCCACTGGGGATCTGTGCCTCTGCACACATTGCAAAAAACAGCAGGTGTTCATTTCACTTCCGGCGGCGTGGTGAAGGTGTGGTACGGCGCCGGCGACGGCACGCTCCACTCCAGCCCTTCGGCGCCGTCCCACGGTTTCGCCGGGGCCGGTGCGCCGCCACGGATGGTCTTGATGACGATGAACAGGAAGAAGATCTGCGTGGCGCCGAACATGAACGCGCCGATCGACGAGACCATGTTGAAATCGGCGAACTGCAGGTTGTAGTCCGGAATCCGTCGCGGCATCCCCGCAAGACCGACGAAGTGCATCGGGAAGAAGGTCAGGTTCATGCCGACGAACGACAGCCAGAAGTGCAGCTTGCCGAGGGTTTCGTCGTACATGTGCCCGGTCCACTTCGGCAGCCAGTAATAGGCCGAGGCGAAGATGCCGAAGATCGCCCCCGGTACCAGCACATAGTGGAAGTGCGCGACGACAAAGTAGGTGTCCTGATACTGGAAGTCCGCCGGGGCGATCGCCAGCATCAGCCCGGAGAAACCGCCAATCGAGAACAGGATGACGAACGCCACGGCAAACAGCATCGGCGTCTCGAAGGTCATCGAGCCCTGCCACATGGTGCTCGCCCAGTTGAACACTTTCACACCCGTCGGCACGGCGATCAGCATGGTCGCGTACATGAAGAACAGCTCGCCCACCAGCGGGATGCCGACCACGAACATGTGGTGCGCCCAGACGATGAACGACAGGAACGCGATGCTCGCCGTGGCGTAGACCATCGAGGTGTAGCCGAACAGCGGCTTGCGCGCGAAGGTCGGGATGATCTGGCTGACCGCGCCGAACGCCGGCAGGATCATGATGTACACCTCGGGGTGGCCGAAGAACCAGAACACATGCTGGAACAGCACCGGGTCACCCCCGCCGGCAGCACTGAAGAAACTGGTGCCGAAGTGAATATCCATGAGCATCATCGTCACGCAGCCGGCCAGCACCGGCATTACTGCGATCAGCAGAAACGCGGTGATCAGCCAGGTCCAGACGAACAGCGGCATTTTCATCAGGGTCATGCCGGGGGCGCGCAGGTTGAGGATGGTCGCGACCACGTTGATCGCGCCCATGATCGAACTGATGCCCATCAAGTGGATGGCGAAGATGAAGAACGTCACGCTCTCCGGTGCGTAAGTGGTGGACAGCGGCGCGTAGAAGGTCCAGCCGAAATTCGGTCCGCCGCCCGGGGTGAACAGCGTCGAGACCAGCAGCAGAAACGCCGCCGGCAACAGCCAGAAGCTGAAGTTGTTCATCCGGGGCAGGGCCATATCCGGCGCGCCGACCATCAGCGGAATCATCCAGTTGGCGAGGCCGACGAACGCCGGCATCACCGCACCGAACACCATGACCAGACCGTGCATGGTGGTCATCTGGTTGAAGAATTCCGGCTGCACGATCTGCAGGCCGGGCTGGAACAGCTCGGCGCGAATGACCATGGCGAACGAGCCGCCGAGCAGGAACATGCAGAAGGCAAACCACAGGTACAGCGTGCCGATGTCCTTGTGGTTGGTGGTCAGCACCCAGCGCATCAGGCCTTTGGCGGGGCCGTGGGCGTGGTCGGCGTGACCGTGGTCATCGATGACAGCGCTCATGGCCGGTCTCCTTCACGAAAGTGGACGGGGCAGGCCGGGGCGCGCTGCCCCGACCGGTTCACTGAATACGCAATTGACCGGCTCATTTGCTTTCCGCCTGTTTCAGCTCCAGCACTTCTTTTGGCGTGACCATGTCGCCCTTGTTGTTGCCCCAGGCGTTACGTTCGTAAGTCACGACCGCTGCGATATCGACTTCCGACAGCTGCTTGCCGAACGCCGCCATGGCGGTGCCGGGTTTGCCGTGGTAGACGATGCTCAGGTGATCCTTGATCGGCCCGGTGGCGATTTTCGAGCCCTTGAGTGCCGGGAACATCGGCGGCAGGCCTTGGCCTTCGGCCTGGTGACAGGCCACGCAAGTGGTGTGGTAAACCTTGTCGCCGCGCTCCTTGAGCTCGTCGAGGGTCCATTCCTTGCTGGTCAGTTCTTTGAGCTGCGCGGCCTCGGCCTTGCGCTCGGCGAGCCATTTTTCGTAGTCGGCCTGTTCCTTGACCTCGACCACGATCGGCATGAAGCCATGGTCCTTGCCGCACAATTCGGCGCACTGGCCACGGTAGAGGCCGGGTTTGTCGATGCGCGTCCAGGCCTCATTGACGAACCCGGGAATCGCATCGCGCTTGACCGCAAATGCCGGCACCCACCATGAGTGAATGACGTCAGCCGAGGTCACCAGAAAGCGCACCTTGGCGCCGATCGGCAGCACCAGCGGCTTGTCGACTTCGAGCAGGTAGTGCTCGCCCTTGGCTTCCTTGTTGTGGATCTGCTCGGCGGGGGTGGCCAGGTTGCTGAAGAACTCGACGTCCTGGCCCAGGTATTTGTAATGCCACTTCCACTGATAGCCGGTGATCTGTATATCGATGTCCGGCTCGCTGGTGTCGTACATCTTGATCAGCGTCGCGGTGGCCGGCACGGCCATGGCCACCAGGATCAGCAGCGGCACGATGGTCCACATGATCTCGACGCCGGTGCTTTCGTGGAATTTGGCCGCGACCTGGCCGGTAGAGCGGCGGTGCACCATCATCGACCAGAACATGGCGCCGAAGACGATGATCCCGATCACCACACATATCCAGAAAATGGTCATGTGCAGGTCGAATACTGCGTGACTGATTTCAGTCGCTCCAGGCGCCATATTCACAGTCCATGCCGCGTTGGCCGGGCTGAAAATCGACCACAACAGGAGGCCCATCCAGACATGTGGATGTCGCATCATTGCGGGTTCCCCTTATCGTTCTTGTTATCCCGCCGGCGTATCGCCTGCGGCAAGGGAGCGGCTGCATCAGACTACGAACTTGAATCGCCGGGCCTTGCTGCGGGTGCAGTCGGGCGTCATCAGCTAACTCCATTCATTGGCGAGTATAGACAGCGCCCGGGAATTGCAACCCGGGCACGTAAATGAGCTGAAACACCCGGCGCTTGCGTTCAAGTGCCCGAATGGAGAAGGATGCAGACGAGTGGTGGCGAATGGATATAACGTAGCTGCATCAAGGATGAAATAATTATGACAAATGCGTCTTAGCGTTTTTCGTAAGCCAGCTAAGTTATGTCTTCCCTATTTCATTGCCTTGTTTCCTGGAGTTTTCATGAACACCGCCGCATTGCGCGAGCAGATCCAAAAAGCCCAACAGCACGAAAAAGACACCGGCCTGCTGACCCGTCAGCTGGAAAGCAAGCTGCCTCACCTGCACCCGGCGATCCAGTTGCCGGAAGCCGACGCCCAGGGCGTGCTGACGCGTTTTGTCGCCGCCTACATTGATGAAGTACCGGACCTGCTGGATGCAGCCAATGAAGTCGCCAGGGAAGCGGGAATCGAATCGCAGATCAAACCGGTGCTGAAGATCGCCGAACAGTATTTCCTCCAGCCGCCGGCGATCATGGCCGGACATGTCGGCCTGGACAGCCTGCTCGACGAGGCCTATCTGGCACACCGTTTTGTCGAAGAGGTCAACGACCTGTACATCAAGCATTTCGGCCAGCCACTGATCCCCTTGGACATGACGGTCGCCAACCTGATTGCTCACCAATTGATCGGTGAGGAATTCGCCAACCAACTGGACGAAGCGGTGCATCACGCGATCGACGAGATGCTCAACGAAGAGAGTTTTGCTTTGGAGTCGGTCGAAGCCTACCGCGAAAAACTCAGCAGTCCGGACACTGGCGCGGCGTGGAAACGCTGGCCGTGCATGAGCCGCCGGTTGGGTGTGGGGCTTGAGCTGGATCAGCCTGCTGCCTGATTTTCTTGTGTCATAAATCCAGTGTGGGAGCGAGCCTGCTCGCGAATGCGGTCGATCATTCAACATCTCTGTTGGCTGATACACCGCTTTCGCGAGCAGGCTCGCTCCCACAGGGTTTGCGTTTTGAGGTCGACTTCTAACCCGCCGCACCAATCCCGGTATTGGTCCGCACCCGGCCTTCCAGCCTGCGCTTCAACCCGCGCGATTCGATCAACAGCTTCGAACCCTTCGCCGCATTCGCCCGGCCCCATTCCTCAAGCAACTCCAGACACGAATGGTCGATGTAGCTGAGGTTGTTCAGCGGCACATGTACCGTCGTACCGTGGGGAATGCTGCCCAGCACTTGAGTCAGCGCCGGCACTTTGAGGAACGTCGCCGCGCCGACCAGACGCAGTTCCATTTCGCCGTCCTGCGGCAGGTCGATCAGGCTGATTTTCAGGCGCGAAGCCTTGAATGCCAGTTTCAACATGGTCAGGCCGAAACCGATCAGCACACCGGTGAGCAGATCAGTGAAGATGATCGCCAGCGCCGTCGCGGCATAGGTGAACATCGGCATCCGCCCGTACCGGCCGAGACCACGGAAAGCTTTCAGGTCGACCAGTTTGAAGCCGGTATACACCAGCACCCCCGCCAGACTCGCCACCGGAATGCTTTGCAGCACGCTCGACAGCAACAGCACGAATGCCAGCAGCCACAGGCCATGGAAAATCGTCGAGTAGCGTGTGGTCGCACCAGCCTGAACGTTGGCCGAACTGCGCACGATCACCCCGGTCATCGGCAGCGCGCCGACCAGACCGCAGAGCATGTTGCCGACACCTTGCGCCGACAGTTCACGATCGAAGTCCGAACGCACGCCGCTGTGCATGCGATCCACCGCTGCCGCCGACAACAGGGTTTCGGCACTGGCGATAAACGCCACGGCGAACGCGGCTATCAGCAGCGTCGGGTCGGCCAGATTCATCAGGTCGGCTGGCTTGAGCCAATCGATCGCCTCGGCCAGGTTCGCCGGTACCTCGACGCGCTTGACCTGCAACGCCAGCATCAGGCTCGCCACCGTCGCCAGACCCACACCGAGCAATGCGCCGGGAATGAAGCGCAGCGAATGCGGGCGGAATTTTTCCCACAGCCACATCACCGCAATCGTCGACAAGCCGAGCAGACCCGCCTGCCAGCCGAACGACGGCAAGGCTTGCGCTACGGCCGCCGGGAACGCCGTGAGGTTGTCGAGCCCGGAAGGCTGCGGCTTGGCATCGAGCATCACATGGATTTGCGAGAGCACGATCAACACGCCAATGCCCGCGAGCATGCCGTAGACCACCGCTGGCGCCGTGACGCGAAACCAGCAGCCAAGCTTCAGTCGCCCGGCGACCAGTTGCAGAAATCCGGCGAGCAGCAGGATCGGCCCGAGCATCTCGACGCCATGCTGGCGCACCAGCTCGAAAACCAGCACCGCCAGACCCGCCGCCGGCCCGCTGACCTGCAACGGCGAGCCCGCCAGCCAACCGACCACCAGACCGCCGATGATGCCGGTGATCAGACCTTTTGCCGGCGGCAGCCCTGAGGCGATCGCGATGCCCATGCACAGCGGCAGGGCGACCAGAAACACAACCACGGAGGCGAGCAGCTCCCGTGGCAACACAGCTTTCAATTGAGCCGCACGCATGGCGATTCTCCCGAAGTTTTCTTCAGGCGTGGCGAGGCCGGACCGCTGAATCAGCGGCCGGCGTCATACCACACAGATTGTTGGGAAGATTTAGAAGCGCGCTTTGGGCGTCGCCACAGGAATCGGATGGCTGCCGTCGAGAGGCAGGAAACGACCCTGGTCCGCGTCGTAAGCTTTGATTTCGCTGGTTTCGATGTTGTAGACCCAGCCATGGATGAACAGATGACCGTTCGCCATGCGCGAGGCTACCGAAGGATGGGTACGCAAGTGCTGCAGTTGGGCGATGACGTTTTCCTCGGTGAGGATCGGCATGCTGTCTTTTTCGTCGGTGCAGTTGCAGTTGTCGTGCACCATGGTTTTCGCGACTTCAGCGTGGCGCAGCCAGGCTTTGACCGTCGGCATTTTTTCCAGGCTGTCGGGGTTGAGTACCGCGCGCATGGCGCCGCAATCGGAGTGGCCGCAAATGATGATGTGTTGCACGCCCAGCGCCAGTACCGCGTATTCGATCGCGGTGGAGACGCCGCCGTTCATCTGACCGTAGGGCGGCACCACGTTGCCGACGTTACGGGTAACGAACAGATCGCCCGGCGAGCTCTGGGTGATCAGCTCGGGAACGATGCGCGAGTCGGCGCAGGTGATGAACATCGCCTTGGGCGCCTGAGCGGTGGCGAGCTTCTTGAACAGTTCTTCCTGCTGCGGAAAAACGTCATGGTGAAAGCGTAAAAAGCCATCAACGATCTGTCGCAGTGCTGCATCGGCGGATTGTGCTTCAGGGCTTTGCGCCGAGGCAGCCAACGACTGTTTATCCTTGTCACTCATGATTCATCCTCTTGTGCGGATTCAGGGAGTCTTCCCCGGTATTCCGGTATGAAGCCAGTGGCTGTTTAAACCATCCGGGTCATCCCGACCCGTCAGTCACTCGATGAACAAGGTAGCCGCCGAAACTTAACTGAAACTGAATCAAACGCTCTAGAACGTGTGTTCCAGGTCACAAAAAACGTGACCGGCGTGTTTCGGCGGAAGGATTCCAACCCGTCAACCCAAAGCCAATTGTCGCTAAATCAACGACATCTGGCGACCCGGCGGACAGAAGGCCGAGCAGTCGAGGTTATAGCCCTCGCGTTTGTTCAGGCCAAGCTTTTTGATGGCCTTGGCAAATCTTTGTGCGAGCAGGTCGGCAAACGGCCCTTCACCGCGCATCCGCGCGCCGAATCGACTGTCGTAGAGTTCACCGCCGCGACTCTGGCGGATCAGGCTCAGCACATGGGCGGCACGTTGCGGATAGTGCGCCTGCAACCACTCCTCGAACAGCGGCGCGACTTCCAGCGGCAGGCGCAGCATCATGTAGGCAGCGCTTTGCGCACCGGCAGCGTGGGCCTCGGTGAGCAGGCTTTCGATTTCGCTGTCATTGATCATCGGAATCATCGGCGAACACAGCACGCCCACCGGAATGCCTGCTTCACGCATGACCCGGATCGCGCGCAGGCGTGCCTTGGGCGCAGCGGCGCGCGGTTCGAGGATGCGTTTGAGTTCATCATCCAGCGTGGTCAGGCTGATCATCACCGACACCAGCCGTTGCTGCGCCAGCTCCGTGAGCAAATCGAGATCGCGCAGAATCAGCGAACCTTTGGTGACGATGGTCACCGGGTGGCGATAGCGCAGCAGCACTTCCAGGGTCTGACGGGTGATCTTGTGTTCGCGCTCGATGGGCTGATACGGGTCGGTATTGGAGCCGAGATTGATCGGCGCACATTGATAGCCGGGTTTGCTCAGTTGTTCCTCGAGGACCTGGGCGGCATTGGTCTTGGCAATCAGCCGGGTTTCGAAATCCAGGCCCGGCGACATGTCCCAGTAGGCGTGGCTGGGCCGTGCGTAGCAATAGATGCAGCCGTGTTCGCAGCCGCGATAGGGATTGAGCGAACGGTCGAAGGGCAGATCCGGCGAGGTGTTGCGGCTGATGATCGATTTGGCCTTCTCGATGATCACTTCGGTGTTTTGCGTCTCTGGCACTTCCTGATACCAGCCATCGTCCTCGGCCACCGAACGACTGGGGGCAAAGCGGTTGTGCGGGTTGGTTGCGGTGCCGCGACCGCGAGGTGGCAATGGAGTAGACATGAAAACGCCCCGATACTGTATATGCGCACAGTATCGAGGCGATCCTCATCTGGCTAGTGCCGTCGGGCGAGTGGTCAGTTGTGTTGCGTCACTTGGCCCAGATCGTCACCGGAGGTCTGCTTCATATCCTCGGTACGCAACTCTGCAACATCGGCAGCTTTCACTGGCGCACCCTTGTTGCCCCAGCTGCCACGAATGAAGCTCACCACATCCGCGACTTCCTGATCCGACAGGCGCCAGGCGAAACCGGGCATGGTGAAGGTCGATGGCGCGGTGTGCGTTGCCGGCAAAGTCCCGCCCTTGAGCACGATATGAATCAGCGAGGTCGGATCGTCGGTTTGCAGCACCGGATTGCCCGCCAGCGCCGGGAACACCCGGGTGTAGCCATGGCCATCGGTACGGTGGCAGGCCGCGCAGTTGTCGATGTACACCGACGCGCCGCGTTGGCTGTCGTCACCGTTCCACAGCGCTGTGGCTACTTTCTCGTCGTACTGATGCGGCTGATCCGCTGGATCATTGGCCGGCAGTGATTTGAGATAGCGGGCAATCGCGGTGAGGTCGGCGTCGCTCATGTACTGCATGCTGTGGGTGACCACATCGCTCATGCCGCCGAACACTGCGCTGCGATCACTGCGCCCGGTCTTGAGGAACTGCACCAGTTGTTCTTCGCTCCAGCTGCCGAGGCCATCCTTGTGATCGCCGCGCAGGCTCTTGGCGATCCAGCCTTCCAGCGGCGCACTGCCGGCGAGGAATTCGCTGCCGTCCGCCGCGCTCAGGGATTTTTCCTGCATGGTCAGGGCGCGCGGGGTGTGACAGGCGCCGCAGTGGCCGAGGCCTTCGACCAGGTATGCGCCGCGATCGATCACCGGATCGGCCGATGTGGCCTGGTAATCCTCGACCTTCGGTGCGAACAGCCAGCGCCAGCCCATCAGCGGCCAGCGCATGCTCAACGGCCACGGAATGTCGCTGGCCTTGTTCTCCTGCGCCACCGGTTCGACGCCGTGCATGAAATACGCATACAGCGCTTGCATGTCCGCCTGGTTGACCCGCGCGTAGGACGGATAAGGCATCGCCGGGTACAACGTGCTGCCGTTTTTGGCCACGCCATGGCGCACGGCCTGATCGAAGTCCTCGAAGCTGTAATCGCCCAGGCCGGTTTTATCCGGGGTGATGTTGGTCGAGTAGATCGTGCCGATCGGCGTCTCCATCGGCAGGCCGCCGGCGAACGGCTTGCCGCCCTTGGCGGTGTGACAGGCCACGCAGTCACCGGCGCGGGCGAGGTATTGACCTTGCTTGATCAGATTTTGATCAACATCGGCCGCATAAATTGCAGTGCTGCCGAGCAGGGCGAGGGTGGCGATAACGAAAGTTTTCATGGTCATCGCTCCTTAAGCCTGCACCAGCGGGCCGGGGTTTTTCAGGTATTGCTCGCGGATCGCTTTCGCCGACCAGTAGGTCAGCGCCGCCACCAGTCCGGTCGGGTTGTAGCCCAGGCCCTGCGGGAACGCCGAGGCGCCCGGGACGAACACGTTGTGCACGTCCCAGCTCTGCAAATAGCGGTTCAGCGCGCTGGTCTTCGGATCGGTACCCATGATTGCGCCACCGTTGAGGTGGGTGGTCTGGTACGAGGCGGTGTTGAAGTGGTCACCGACCTGCTTGCCGATTACCGCAATGGCTTTCGGGCCCATGGCTTGGGCGATCTTGCCCATTTTCTCGACCATGAAGCGGTTCATCTTGATGTCGTTTTCCTGCCAGTCGAAGGTCATGCGCAGCAGCGGCAGGCCGTAGGCATCGCGGTACACCGGATCGAGATCGAGGTAGTTGCCACGGTAGGACTGATGCGCGCCGTGGGCGTCCATCGATACCTGGTGGGTGTAGTAATCGGCGGTGGCGCGTTTCCACGCGCTGCCCCAGGCCGGCGTGCCCGGCGGGTTCGAGGTGCCGGCAATCGGTCGACTGCCAGCCTGGTTGACCCACATCGGCGAGCCACCGACAAAGCCGTGCGGGCCGTGATCGAAGTTATCGGCGTTGAAGTCGTCCACCGCCACGCCGTTGCCGCCAGCGCCGATGAAGTTGTTGGTGTGGGTGTCCTTGTCGAAGAAGGCCTTGATGGTCGCCATGTTCTGGTAGGCGAAGTTACGCCCGACCACGCCTTCGCCGCTGATCGCGTCGTAGGGTTTGCCGATCCCGGAGAGCAGCATCAGACGCACGTTGTGCAGCTGGAACGCGCCGAGGATCACCAGATCCGCCGGCTGCTCGATCTCGCGGCCCTGGCCGTCGATGTAGGTGACGCCGGTGGCTTTCGACTTACTGCTGTCGAGATTGACCCGCAGCACATGGGAGTTGGGCCGCAGTTCGAAATTCGGCAGGGGCTTGAGCGCCGGTAGAATATTCACGTTCGGCGAGGCCTTGGAATACATGTAGCAGACGTAGCCGCTGCAGAATCCGCAAAAGTTGCACGGCCCCATTTGTGCGCCGTAGGGATTGGTGTACGGCCCAGAGGTATTTGCCGAAGGCAGGTTGTAGGGTTTGTAACCGACTTCTGTAGCCGCTTTACCAAACAGCTGTGCGGATACGGTGTTCTTCTGCGCTTCAAGCGGGAACGGGTTGGAACGATCCGCCGCATAAGGGTTGCCGCCCTTGCCCTGACCGACCAGTTGGCCTTTCACCGTCCAGGCCTGGCCGGAGGTGCCGAAGACTTTTTCCGCGAAGTCGAAAAACGGTTCCAGCTCTTCATAGCTGACGCCGAAATCCTGAATGGTCATGTCTTTGGGGATGAAGCTTTTGCCGTAGCGTTCTTCGTAGTGGCTGCGCATGCGCAATTCGATCGGGTCGACGCGAAAGTGCACGCCCGACCAGTGCAGACCGGCGCCGCCGACGCCATCCCCCGGCAGGAACGCGCCCAACTGGCGGTTGGGCAGGGCGATGTCGTTGACGCTGTGGCGAATTGTGACGGTCTCTTTGGAGATGTCCTGAAAGAGCTTTTTCCGCACGCTGTAGGTGAGTTCGTCGATCACCTGCGGATAGTTGCCGTCGGGGTAGGTGTCCTGCATCGGCCCGCGCTCCAGCGCCAGCACGTTCAGACCCGCTTCGGTCAGCTCTTTGGCCATGATGGCGCCCGTCCAGCCGAAACCGACGATGACTGCATCAACCTTCTTCAATACCGTTGCCATGCTTACGCCCTCTCGCCGCGAATCGACACTGCCGGGAAGGGGTATTGCTCGTTGCGTTCCACCCAATCCATGAAATCGGCGCGGGCGCCGGGGAAACCGATCATGGTCCAACCGACCATGCCTTTATTGCCACCGTGGATCGGGTCGCAGAAGAAACCTTCCTTGGTGTTTTGCAGCAGCAGATTGAAGAAAATCTTCGCCGGTACCGCATCGAACTGCGGCTTGCCGGCTTCGAGTTGCTTGAGCAAATCGTCTCGGGTAGCGCTGTCTTGCTCGGCAAATGTTTTACCGCTGAGACCTTTTACCCACTGATCCGTGGCGGCGATGCCGAGGCGATAGATGTCTTTGGGCACCAGTTTGCTCTGCCAGCCCATCTCCGGTGCCGCGTCGGCATTAAACGGGCCTTGCATGTACCACAGGGCACCGGCGGCGTACGGCGTGTTCATCTGGCGGTCGATGTATTCCGGCACGCCCGCTTCGAGGGCACCGGGGCCTTGTGCGTCGTTGGGGATCAACTGGGCGACGGCGGCGTTGATGAACGCCCATTCTTCGGCGGTGAAAAAGCTTGGCTGATAATCACCGGCGCCAACAGCGGCAGGTTTTGCTGCGGCCGGCGCCGGTGCGCTTTCAGGTGCGGCTTGCAGCACGCTGCTGCCCAGGCCGGTACCGGCAAGCGTGACCACCGGAATCAGGGTCAGGGATTTGCGCAAGAATTCACGCCGCGGGTTGTCTCGATCTTGATCAGACATGGGGGGCACCTCATCAGGCATTGAAGTCAGCCACTTCTGCGAGCAGCTCGAGGAATTTTGCGTCGCGATGACGAGGGTCTGTCCCGAAAAAGGGCGCCACGTCTGCAACATCATGTGACAAATGGTAGCAGGCTAAGCATCAAGAAAAACCGTTTGCACGGAAAAAAGCCCGGCGAAGCGACGATTCACGTTTCTTTGACGACCGGCTCACGGCGCGTTGACCGCTCAAAAGCGAAGCTGCAATTCCTCCCATGAAGATTGCCGAAACGGTCAGCCCAGCATGTCTCGAGTGCGCTTTTTCCCCGCGTTATGTTTTTCGCTTGTTGCACTGTTGCATGGCATTGCCGCCCGGGCGGCCGACGCCACGCCATCTCGCCCGTCCGAGTGGGCGCAACCGGTCGAGGCGCAGTTCAACCTGTTCCGCATGTCACCGACGCTGTATCGCAGCGCCTTGCCCAGCCGCACCGCGGTGCCGCTGTTGAACGATCTGCATGTCGTCACCGTAATCAACTTCCTGCCTGATGCTGATAGCGACTGGCTCTTCGCGTCGGGCATCAAGCAAGTGCAGCTGCCGTATCGCACCAACCACGTCGACGACAGCGATGTGCTCAAGGCTCTGCGCGCGATTCAGTCCGCCGAAGCCGACGGCCCGGTGCTCATGCACTGCAAGCACGGCTCTGACCGCACCGGTCTGATGGCGGCGATGTACCGCGTGGTGGTGCAGGGCTGGAGCAAAGAGCAGGCGCTCAAGGAGATGACCGAGGGCGGTTTTGGTGACAGTCAGCATTTCCACGACAGCGTGCGTTACGTGATGCAGGCCGATGTCGATCGGTTGCACGAAGCCCTGATCAATGGCGAATGCAGCACCAGTGCATTCGCCATGTGTTCGATGAAGAACTGGTTCGACTCGGCGCACGTACAGCGTTGATCAGCTCAATCGGCTGGCGCAGGAAACAGTGCGCTGTCGATCGGTTTTCCGAGAAAGGCTTGCAGTGCGGCGGGCAGTGCCTGCCTGTCACCCGAGAGCAGGTGTTCGCGCATGTCCCGGCCCGTCTGTTCGTTGAACAGGCCTTCACGTTCGAAGCGTTTGAATGCCTCGCTCGCGAGCATACCCGACCATTTGTAGGCGTACAGCGAAGCCTCGTAACCGGTGACCAGATAATCGCAGCTGTTGGCGAAGCGGCAGTAGGCTGGAATATGCAGGCCCGGGAATTCGCTTTGCACATCCGCCATCACTTGCTGAACAGTGCGACCGTCGCCGTGACTGCGATGCAGTTCGAAGTCGAACAGCGCGCTCAGCAGCAGCATCGCCGTCTCTCGGCTGCGCTGGATGTCGGTGGTGGAAAACGCGGCGTCGGCCTGCGTTTGCGACAGGCGCTCACCGCTCTGATGATGCGTACCCAGCCAGCGCAGGAATTGCCCGGATAGCGCCCATTTCTCGAACAGCTGCCCGACAAACTCGGCAGCGTCGCGGCTCAGATGCGAAATGCCGGACAGGTTGTAGTGCGGCGAATGTGTCAGCACGTGATGCAGGCAATGGCCGAATTCGTGCAGCAGCACGCGCAGATCCTGATGTGCCAGCAGATTCAGCCCGTCGGCGGCGGCCGTGTAATTGCATTGAAGCGAGGCTATCGGCAGTGATGGCCGGCCTTCCGCATTGATCCGTCGGTTGCGCAGTACACCTGTCCAGGCGTAGTCGGCGCCAGCGGCGCGGTGGAACGGGTCGATGTAGATGAAGCCGACCGCTTGCTCATGCTCGCTGACTTCGAGCAGGCGCACGTTTTCGTTGAAAGTCTCCAGGCGAATGTTTTCGCTGATCCTGATGCCGAACATGTGCTCACTGAAGCGGCACAGGCTCTGCAGTATGGCGTCCAGCGGAAAAAACAGGCGCAGGTCCTGCTCCTCGCCGCCCAACTGCTTCAGGCGCAATTGCTCGGCGAGGAAGTCGTGATCCCACGCTTCTATCTGATCAATACCGTACTGGCGTGCAGAGGCTTGCAGGTCATCGGTTTCGCGCGCAAGCGCCGCTGCATTGAGAGCGATCTGCTGCTGCAGAAAACGGCGGACCTGGTCAGTATCCACGGCCATGCGGTCGAGCAGTCGCAGCTGAGCGAAGTTGTCGAAACCCAACAGCCGGGCTTTGGCATGACGCGCCGCCAGCAGCTTGTGCAGCACCGGTCCGTTGTCGAAGCGGCCGGCGTATGGCCCCTGATCCGAAGCGCGGGTGCACCAGGCTTTGAAACACTCTTCACGTAAACCGCGGTGCCGCGCCCGCTTCATGACCTGATCGTAAGTGTTCTGATCGAGTGTCAGCCGCCACCCGGACAGGCCGGCATTTTTGGCATCGGCGGCCAGATGCGCCTGCGTTTCGGCTGGCAGTCCCGCCAACAGCGCTGCATCGTCGACGTCCTTGCTCCATGCAGCGTTGACCGATCTGAGATTGCTCATGAAGCGCTTTTCCAGCAGATCGATTTCGCCGTTCAATCGCGTCAGATCCTTGCGCTGCGCACTCGACAATTCGCTGCCGGCCAAGTGAAACCTGCGCAGGATTTTCGCCAGCGAGGCTTTGCGTGCATCACTGAAGTTGGCGGCTATGGAGCTCTGTGCCAATCGTTGATAAACCTGGAGCAACTGTCGATTGCCGGCCTTCGCAGCCTTGTGATGCTGTGCAGCGTGGGTGCTGAGCGCTTCCTGCGCCAACCACTCGGGATCATCGGCATGCCTGACCGAGAGGAATTCGATAATCGCCATGGTTTCATTCAGGCGTGCATCGGCTTCATCAATGGCAATGACCACGTCGTCCCAGTTGGGATGATCAACCTGAGTGGCGATGACGTTTTCGATGATCAGCAGGTTGTCGGCAACGATGCGCTCGACTGCCGGCAGCAGATGTTCGGCGCGTATCGCCGACCAGGGCGGCAACTGCCATTGTTGCAGGAGTGGGTTGGTGTCAGGCATGGCGTCTTCCGTGAGTAAGGGCTGGATTGACCAGCCTAATCACGAAGCGCGGGGGCGAGGTGGTAGATAGTTACCGCCACCTGACGACGATCATCGGCAGGTGGCGGTAGTTGTCACTGTTGCTCGTCGGGCTTTTTCTTCAACTTGGGGTTGGGGAAGAACTGCACGGCCTGGACCTTTTTGTCGGCGGCAGGCTTCAGCGCACTGGTATTGACCCGCGTGCCCAGTTCTTTGGGCACCGACAGGCCCTGCTCGTTGAGGGTGTCGGAGTAGCCGCAAGCCACGCATTCGCGGTGCGGCACGCCGTCTTCGTTCCACATCATCAACTTGTCCGGCTCGCTGCACGCCGGGCAGACCGCACCGGCGATAAAGCGCTTCTTGGTGATCACAGGGCCGTCGCTCATGCTGCCGCGTCCTCACTCAGGCCGCTGTGGCGAAGCAGCGCGTCGATCGACGGCTCACGGCCACGGAAGTCGACGAACAGCACCATCGGTGCCTGCGAGCCGCCGCGCGCCAGAATCGCTTCGCGGAACGCCCGACCGGTTTCAGCGTTGAGCACGCCGTCTTCCTCGAATTTCGAGAAGGCGTCGGCGGACAGCACTTCAGCCCACTTGTAGCTGTAGTAACCCGCCGCGTAACCACCAGCGAAGATGTGCGCAAAGCTGTTGGGGAAGCGGTTGTAAGCCGGTGGACGCATCACCGATACCTCGTCACGCACGCCCTCGAGCACTTGCGCCACGCTGCGGTCATCGCCATGGGTGGCATGCAGTTCGAAGTCGAACAGCGAAAACTCCAGCTGACGCACCATCATCAGGCCGGACTGGAAGTTCTTCGCCGCGAGCATTTTTTCCAGCAGGTCCTGTGGCAGTGGCTCGCCGGTCTCGTAGTGGCCGGAAATCAGCGCCAGGCCTTCCGGCTCCCAGCACCAGTTTTCCATGAACTGGCTCGGCAGCTCGACCGCGTCCCAGGCCACGCCATTGATGCCGGATACGCCAGCGTGTTCGACGCGGGTCAGCAGGTGATGCAGGCCGTGGCCGAACTCGTGGAACAGGGTGGTCACTTCATCGTGGGTCAGCAGCGCAGGCTTGCCGCTGTCGGCCGGGGTGAAGTTGCACACCAGATTGGCGACTGGGCTTTGCAGCACACCGTCGACGGTGCGACGACGGTCGCGGGCGCCATCCATCCACGCGCCGCCACGCTTGTTGGCACGGGCATACAGGTCGAAGAAGAAGCGGCCGACGTGCTGGCCGTTTTCCTTGATCTCGAACAGGCGGACGTCCGGGTGCCAAGTGTCGAAGCCTTTCTGCTCGGCGATCTCGATGCCGTACAGACGCTGGACGATGGCGAACAGGCCGCTGAGGACTTTGTCGATCGGGAAGTAGGCTCGCAGGGTTTCCTGAGCGACGCTGTAACGCTGCTCGCGAAGTTTTTCACCGTAGAAACCGCTGTCCCAGCTTTGCAGATCGGCGCAGCCCTGTTCGGCGGCGTACGCGCGCAGCTGTTGCAGATCCTGCGCGGCGAACGGCTTGCTGCGTTGGGCCAGATCGCGCAGGAAGCTCAGCACCTGATCGCTGGATTCGGCCATTTTCGTCGCCAGGCTCAGCTCGGCGAAACTGGCGAAACCCAGCAGTCGGGCCAGTTCCTGACGCAGGTCGAGGATCTCTTCCATCACCGGGCCGTTGTCGTTCTGCCCGGCATTCGGGCCTTGGTCCGAGGCGCGGGTGCAGTACGCGGCGTAGACTTCTTCGCGCAGCGCACGGTCTTGCGCGTAGGTCATCACCGCGTAATAACTGGGGAATTCCAGGGTGATCAGCCAGCCATCCAGACCTTTGGCCTGGGCGGCGGCAGCCATCTGCGCCTTGGCCGAATCGGTCAGGCCGGCGAGGGCGGCTTCGTCGGTGATGTGCTTGGTCCACGCCTGCGTGGCGTCGAGCAATTGGTTGGAGAAGCGGCTTCCGAGCTCGGACAGTTTGCTCTGCACTTCGGCGTAACGTTTCTGCTCGGCTTCCGGCAGATCGATACCCGACAGACGGAAATCGCGCAGGGCGTGTTCCAGAATGGTCTTTTGCGCGACGTCAAAATTGGCAGCTTCCGGACTGTTGGCCAACGCTTCATACGCCTGGAACAGTTCGCGGTTCTGGCCCATCTCGGTGGAGTAGGCGCTCAGGGCCGGCAGGCACGACTCGTAGGCTTCACGCAGTTCGGCGCTGTTGCACACGGCGTTAAGATGGCTGACCGGGCTCCAGGCCGCACCGAGACGATCGTTGAGTTCGTCCATCGCCAGCACCAGACCGGCCCAGGTCGGGTTCTTGCCCTGGGTCTTGAGAATTTCGGCGATGGCGGCGCGGTTGTCCGCGAGGATGGTTTCGATGGCGGGCAGGACGTGTTCGGCACGGATCGTGGAGAACGGCGGCAGGTCGTAGGACTGCAAAAGAGGGTTGTTCACGCTCACGGTTGGCACCTTGGCTGGAAGAAACATGCGCCCATCTTAATTACAATCGACACTCACCGCAGCTATCGGCGACAGAGAGAGAACTAATCGTGTCCCTTCGCAAATACCAGAATCACACCCCCCGCCTGAGCAACGGCGCATTCGTCGACGGTTCGGCGGTGGTGATCGGCGACGTCGAAATTGGCACAGACAGCTCGGTCTGGCCGCTGACGGTGATCCGTGGCGACATGCACCGCATCCGCATCGGTGCGCGCACCAGCGTGCAGGATGGCTGCGTGCTGCACATCACCCACGCCGGCCCATTCAACCCGGACGGTTTTCCATTGCTGATCGGCGATGACGTGACCATCGCCCACAAGGTCATGCTGCACGGCTGCACCGTTGGCAGCCGCGTATTGATCGGCATGGGCAGCATCGTCATGGACGGCGCCGTGGTCGAGGACGACGTGATCATCGGCGCCGGCAGCCTGGTGCCGCCGGGCAAGCGCCTGCAGAGCGGCTTCCTGTATGTCGGCAGCCCGGTCAAGCAAGTGCGCCCGCTGACCGATAAGGAAAACGCCTTCTTTACGTACAGCGCGGCGAATTACGTAAAGCTCAAGGACCTGCATTTGGCCGAAGGCTACGACCAGCTCTGAATTGCCCTACACCAGCTCAGGAATTCTCATGCATTACCAGACCGTACTGTTCGACCTCGATGGCACCCTGACCGACCCGCGTGAGGGCATCACCCGCTCAATTCAATTTGCCTTGGCCAATCTCGGCATCGACGAACCGGATCTGAGCAAACTGGAACACTTCATCGGCCCGCCGCTGCTGCAAGCGTTCATGCAGTTCTACGACTTCGACGAGGCCAGGGCCTGGGAAGCGGTGAATTTCTATCGCGAGCGCTTCAAGGTCACCGGCCTCTATGAGAATCGGGTGTTCGACGGGGTCACGCCGTTGCTGGAAACCTTGAGCGGGCAGGGGCGGCAGTTGTACATCGCCACCTCCAAACCGTGGGTGTTCGCCCGCGAGATCGCCCGGCATTTTGATTTTGCCCGGCATTTCAAAGTGATCTACGGCAGCGAGCTGGACGGCACGCGGACCAACAAGGTTGAACTGATTGCCCATCTGCTCGAGGAAGAACGCCTGGATCCGGCGAAGACCCTGATGATCGGCGATCGCAAGCACGACCTGATCGGTGCGCGCAGCAATGGCCTGGATGCAGCGGCGGTGGGCTATGGGTTTGGCAGCTTCGAGGAATTGAACGCCGAATCGCCGGCTTATCACTTTGAAACCTTGGACGAGTTGCATCAGGCGTTTTTGCAGCGCTGATCAGATAGCCTTCGCGAGCAGGCTCGCTCCCACAGAGGCACCGCGATCCAATGTGGGAGCGAGCCTGCTCGCGAAAGGGCCGTTATGCCCCCGAGTTCCTTAGGACTGGGCCAGCGCTTTTAGCCTCGCCTTACGCTCATCAACCGGCAACCGTCCCAACCGCTCAACCTCGGCATAAAACCTCAGCCAATCCCCATCTACTTGGCGGAACACCGCCGCAAACGCCGGCACCCACTGGTCATACAGCCCGAACGGCAACAACCGCGCGTTGTTCAGTGGCGCATTGACCCAGGCGTCATAGCGCTTATCCCCGGCCCACTGACTGTCGCGCATGACCCGATACTCCCGGCGCAAGCGCTCGAATTCAGCTGCTTTGCGCTCACGCATCTGCTCAACCGACAGCGGCTGCGCATACAGCGTCTCCAGTCGTGAGCGCGTGTCGAGTACCAGACCGATGAACTGGTCACGCTGCTTGAGCCTGGCATCCGACTCCGCCGGCAGCCCGCGAAATGC
This sequence comes from Pseudomonas sp. S3_G06, assembly GCF_054667565.1. Taxonomy (NCBI): domain Bacteria; kingdom Pseudomonadati; phylum Pseudomonadota; class Gammaproteobacteria; order Pseudomonadales; family Pseudomonadaceae; genus Pseudomonas; species Pseudomonas sp. S3_G06. Next base: position 5,061,885 of record NZ_CP162738.1, on the reverse strand, counting down.
GCGCCACTGCCGCGTGCCTTCCTGCTCGACAAACGTCGCGAATGACTCGTTGAACTCAGTGTCGTCCTTCACATAGAAACGCTGATGCGCCAGTTCATGAAAGATCAGTGTGGCCAGACGCTCATCGCCCCAGCCCATCATCGAGTTGAGGATCGGGTCATTGAACCAACCGAGCGTCGAGTACGCCTCGACCCCGCCGATCGACACGTCCATGCCCTGCAAGCGCTGAAGCGCCGCTTCGCCACGGGCGGCGCTCTGGCTGTAGTAGCCGCGATAGGCCACGCAGCCGGCAATCGGGAAGCAGTGATTCTGCGGCGTCAGGGAAAACTCTGCGGTGGCGAACACGTTCCACACCACGAACGGCCGGCCGATGTCGGCGTAGAGACGATAGCTCTGGTTGTCCGGCAAGTGCAGGTGCTCGCTGGCGAACGTGCGGGCCTTTTGTGATTGAGCCAGATGCGCGCGCACTTGGGCATCGCGGCTGGGGTCGGCAATGACTTTTTCGACCGGCTCCCGTGCGCGCAGCAATTGCAGTTGGCCGCTGGCCAACTGGCTGTAATAGCTGACGCTGGTGCAACCGTTGAGCAACAAAAACAACACACCCGGAAACAAAATCGGAAAAACGCGATCAAGTAACCCAAGGCTGGAAAGCGGCCTGATCAAAATAAGAAATTCCCCGGAAAGTCTGCCCCAAGACTATCCCGCCTCAAGGAGCACCGCTATGCGCATGTTGATGCTGACAGGAGGCCTGCTGACGCTGGCCGGTTGTGCCGGATTCGGAATGCCCGACCCCGACCCTTCGCAAGCCTGGATCGATCTTGACGCTCGCCAACACGACACGGCGCTGCAAGCCGTACAAGTCGATGCCACACAGGCTGTCGACAAACGTTATTTCGAAGTGCAGCCCGGCAGCCATGAGCTGAAGGTGCGCTATCAATTCCCGGTCGAGGCCACCAACATCGGCCCGACTGCCGAACCGCTGTGGCGCGATTGCCAGTTGAGCGTGAAATTCAAGGACTTCAACGCCGGCCAGCGCTATCAGCTGCAGGCGGGCAGCATCGGCTTCCGGCCTTGGGCCAAGCTTTATGACGAACAGCGCAAGGTTGTCGGCCAGGGCACACCGGCGGGCTGTCAGAGCAGTTGATCGGCGCTATGCTGCAAATCCCGTCAAAGGATATCGATCATGCGCAAGTTGACGACATTGCTGGCCGCCAGTGTGCTTGCCGGTTGTCAGAGCCCGTTGCCGGCGGCCGATCCAGACAAAGCCTGGGTCGACTTCGCCATGCCTACCCCCGGCGGCAAAGTGCTGATGGCCGAGCGCCTGGATAAACAGCGCTTGCGCGACGGACGCTTTTTTCAGGTGACGCCCGGTAGTCATGAGCTCACCGTGCGCTTTGACTTCGAAGTATTCGGGGGTGGTCAGGGCATGGATACCGATCCGCAAGAGCGGCTGTGCTACATGACCGTGCCCTATGAACACTTCGAGGCCGGGCAGCGTTACCGCCTTGAGGCCCGATCGCTGGCCTTTACGCCAAGTGCACGCTTGATCAATCGTCAGGGGCAGATCGTTGCCAACGAGCGGCAGATCAATTGCGTGCCGTGATAGGCAATCAGCTATCGTTTCTCTGATAGATGATCCGCTTGGTGCCGTTCTCGCAAGAACCGACGATCATGGCCGAGTCGTGCTGCTTCGCCTCTTCTGCCGTGATGATTTCAAGGGTGTACGTCGGGATCGCCTTCGCCTGGATCTTGATCTCGATCTCCTTTCTAAGCTCCTCGCATTTTTTGGGGGCTGCGATAGCGGACGTGGCCAGTGCACTGCAAAGGATCGCCAAGCCAATACGTTTCATCGATGAAGCTCCTTGAGGCAGCCCGCACGGGTGTGCGCTGAAGCTGCTGTCGATTATTCGACCACAATTCTGCAGAGCGGGTTCTGACTTTGCTCACACCTTGTATTAATTGCCGGCCGCTGAGCAGGTTTCGAGACTGCCTTCGCGAGCAAGCTCGCTCACACACTGGATCTGCGACGTGCACAAATCCCCCGTGGGAGCGAGCCCTGCTCGCGAAGGCGTCAGCCCGGCAAACGCCGAATCAGCTGACCAGCGAAGCCTCAAGCGTGATCTTCGCATTCAGCACCTTGGAAACCGGGCAACCTTCCTTGGCCTTGTTGCTCAACTCCTCAAACTGTTGCTGAGTCGCGCCCGGGATCTTCGCCTTGAGAATCAGCTTCACCGCAGTGATCGCGAAGCCGCCGTCAACCTGATCGAGGGTGACTTCGGCGTTGGTGTCGATGCTGTCTGCCTTCAGGCCGGCATCGCCGAGAATCATCGAAAACGCCATGGAGAAGCAGCCGGCGTGGGCCGCGCCGATCAGTTCTTCCGGGTTGGTGCCTTTGCCGCCTTCGAAGCGCGCCTTGAAGCCATACGGCGCTTCGCGCAGTACGCCGGTTTCGGTGGAGATCGAGCCGAGACCGGTTTTCAGATCGCCTTCCCAATGCGCCGATGCCTTTTTCACGATAGCCATGTCTGCCTCCTCAAATATGGCGCGGAACGCCGCGCCGTCGCGGTTTTTACTAGCAAGGCTTCTGAGGATAGACGGCGGAACAAAGTTCAGCCTGGCTGAATCGTTGACTTTTTTAGTAGGAAATTTCGTCGCTGCTATTGAATCTCGGGTATATGCCCTCATTCCATAAAACACGCTTATGGATTTGGCAGGTTTTCGTTCGCAAGAAAAACCTGCCTCCCCACCCGGAGATGCAGGTTCATGAAAAAACTGTCCGACGTTAAATTTTCCACTCTCGACCTGGTGCCGGTGCGCGAAAACGGCAGCGCGGCGCAATCGCTGCGCAACTCGCTGGACCTGGCGCAGCATGCCGAGAAATTCGGCTACACGCGCTTCTGGGTTGCCGAACACCACAACATGGACGGCATCGCCAGTTCGGCCACTTCGGTGTTGCTCGGCTATCTGGCCGGAGGCACGTCGACGATCCGCGTCGGTTCCGGCGGGGTGATGCTGCCCAACCATGCGCCGCTGGTGATTGCCGAGCAGTTCGGCACCCTCGAGAGCCTGTACCCGGGACGCATCGACCTGGGTCTGGGCCGCGCCCCCGGCTCTGACCAGATGACCGCCCGCGCCTTGCGCCGTGAGCGCTCGGGCAGCGCTGACGACTTCCCTGAAGACGTTGCCGAATTGATGCGCTACCTCGGCCCGCGCACCCCGGAGCAACGGGTGATCGCCATGCCCGGCACCGGCACCAACGTGCCGATCTGGCTGCTCGGCTCAAGCCTGTTCAGTGCGCAATTGGCGGGTGAGCGCGGCTTGCCTTATGCCTTCGCCTCGCACTTCGCGCCGCGCTTCATGCACGAGGCGATCCGCATCTACCGCAATCACTTCAAACCGTCGGCGGTGCTCGACAAGCCGTACGTGATGCTCGGCGTGCCGCTGGTGGCAGCGGATACCGATGAGCAAGCCGATTACCTGGCGACGTCGGTGTACCAGCGCATTCTTGCGTTGATGCGTGGCCAGAGCCTGGTGCAGCGTCCACCGGTGAAAACCATGGATGGCCTGTGGCTGCCCCATGAACGTGAAGCGGTGGGCGATTTCCTCGGCCTCGCCATGGTCGGCGGCCCGCAGAAGATCCGCGCCAAGCTTGAGGTGCTGATCGAGCAGACCCAGGCGGACGAGCTGATTTTCACCTCGGACCTGTACGAGCATGCCGATCGCGTGCATTCCTACGAGCTGCTGGCGCAGGTGATGAAGGGCTAAGATTCACCACACATACCTTGTGGGAGCGAGCTTGCTCGCGAAGACGGAGTGTCAGGCACTCGATATGTCGACTGACCCACCGGTTTCGCGAGCAAGCTCGCTCCCACATCGGCCACATGGAGCCCACAAAAAAGCCGACGCATCCACGTCGGCTTTTGTATTTCAGGCGTAATCAACCGCGCTTGTAGACGATGTCCTTGCTGCCGCCTTCGCAACTGCCGACGACGTCACCATCAGCCGCCGCACCCTTGTCGACAACTTCCAGCGAATAACCGGAAACGCCTTTGGCGTCGAGCTTCGCGGCGATTTCGGTCTTCAGCTCCTCACATGGCTTGCCGGCTGCAAACGCACCACCCGCAAGGCTCAACAAACCTACTGCCAACATGAACTTCTTCATCGGTCGCACTCCCTGGTCGGATTGAAAGAGGCGGGCATCGAGTCATCCACCCGATGCGCTCACCTTGTAGCGCTTTGCCATTCCCTATGGCACTCGGCCAGCGCGCAAGTTCAGAAGACTAGCTCAAACTCAGCTGGCGGCAATCTTGAAGCCGACTTTCAGCGTGACCTGAAAGTGCGCTACCTGGCCATTTTCGATGTGGCCACGGGTTTCGGTCACTTCAAACCATTCCAGATTGCGCAGGGTCTTGTTCGCCTCGGCCAATGCATTGTTGATGGCGTCTTCGATGCTGGTAGTGGACGAGCCGACCAGCTCGACTTTCTTGTAGGTGTGATGGTCACTCATGGCGTTCTCCTTGGGTTGGAATGGCGTGTGAAATTGAGCCTAGCAGGCAATTGCACTGATGATTTCGGCGCCGCTGCGCTGCCGAAGTTCAGAATTTCTGCACTTTCTCGACATGCTGAAGTCCCAACCAACACACGCCACTCATCACCAATGCAGGAGAGCCACCATGGCCAACACCTCTTTACGTAAAGCCTCGTTGCAAAGCATGGAAGCCGAGATCGAGAGTCTGCTCAAATCGTTGGAAAGCTTGAAAGACGATGCTTCGGACGAGTCGCGCAAGACCCTCAAGGCGCTGAAAAGCAACGCCGAAAGTGCGCTGAAACATTCCCGTCATCTGCTCAGCGACGCGTACGAAGAAGTCAAAGTGAAAACCCGCGAGACCGGCATTGCCACTCGTGACTACGCGCAGGAACACCCATGGACCACAGCCGGCGTGGCTGTCGGTGCAATCGGTCTGCTCGCCGCCTACTTTTTGTTCAAGCGCGGTGAGTGATCAGTCTGGCGCAGCTCGTTCTTGAGCCACTGCGCCAGTTGCCGGGCGCGTCCGTCTGCGGCGCGCTTGGGTAGCCACAACGCCAGTTGCGCCGGGGTTTCGCAAAAGCCCCACGGCGCAACCAGGCGACCCGCCTTCAGATCTTCGGTTACCAGCGGCTCCGGCGCGATTGCCATGCCGAGACCTGCAACAGCCGCCTCCAGCAAATAATACAAATGCTCAAAACCTTGCCCGAGCTTCAACGCCCTGGGATCGAGGTGGTTTTGCTGCGCCCAACTGGGCCAGGCTTGTGGGCGAGAGGTGGTGTGCAGCAAGGGCTCATCAAAAAGATCTGCGGCCACAGCGGTGTGCAGCTTCTGATAACCGCTATACAACGGGCTCATTACGGGGCCGATGCGTTCCGCCGCCAGTTCATAGACCTGCATATCGGCCGGCCACGGTGGTTCGGCGAACAGCAACAACGCATCAAGGCCCGGGCGCCGGGGATCGAGATCACCTTCACCGGCCGACAGGTGCAGACGCAGATCCGGCAAATCGGCATTCAGCCGCCCCAGACGCGGAATAAACCAGCGCGCCAGCAGGCTCCCCGAACAACCCAGCACGAACGGCGCATTCGCTGTGCTTTGCGTAAGTTCGGCGCAAACACTGCGCAACCGATCGAACGCCTCAGCGCTGGCATCGCGCAGACGCGCTCCGGCATCTGTGAGTTTCAAGCCGCGGCCGTCCTTGACGAACAGGCTCACCCCTAGATGTTCTTCGAGCACCTTGAGCTGGCGGCTGACCGCGCCGTGGGTGACGTGCAGCTGTTCGGCAGCCTGACTCACACTGTTCAGACGGGCGGTGGCCTCGAAGGCGCGCAAGGCATTCAGCGGGGGAAGGTCATGGCTCATGGTATCTGTGAGTTTTCCTGACAGGTTGTGGCGATCTTATCGGTTTTCAGCCTGGAAAGTCAGGGGTAGAGTGATCGTCATTGTCTTCTGACCGAATTCACCTGGAGCGACCCATGACCCAGACTTCGAACACCTCTGATCTGCGTAACGGCCCTGACGCCAACGGCCTGTTCGGTGCGTTCGGTGGCCGTTATGTAGCGGAAACCCTGATGCCATTGATCCTCGACCTGGCCCGTGAATACGAAGCGGCCAAGGAAGATCCGGCATTCAAGGAAGAATTGGCCTACTTCCAGCGTGATTACGTCGGACGTCCGAGCCCGCTGTATTTCGCCGAACGCCTGACCGAGTTCTGCGGCGGCGCGAAGATCTACCTCAAGCGCGAAGAGCTGAACCACACCGGCGCGCACAAGATCAACAACTGCATCGGCCAGATTCTGCTGGCACGGCGCATGGGCAAGAAGCGCATCATCGCCGAAACCGGCGCCGGTATGCACGGCGTGGCTACTGCCACCGTTGCTGCGCGTTTCGGGCTGGACTGCGTGATCTACATGGGCACGACTGACATCGAACGTCAGCAGGCCAACGTCTTCCGCATGAAGCTGCTCGGCGCTGAAGTCATTCCGGTCGTGGCTGGCACCGGCACCCTGAAAGACGCGATGAACGAAGCGCTGCGTGACTGGGTGACCAACGTCGACAACACTTTCTATCTGATCGGCACTGTGGCCGGCCCACACCCTTATCCAGCAATGGTCCGCGACTTCCAAGCCGTCATCGGCAAGGAAACCCGCGATCAACTGCAAGCTCAGGAAGGTCGTCTGCCGGACAGCCTGGTGGCGTGCATCGGTGGCGGTTCCAACGCCATGGGCCTGTTCCACCCGTTCCTTGATGACAAGAGCGTGGAGATCATCGGCGTCGAAGCCGCCGGTTACGGCATCGAAACCGGCAAGCACGCGGCCAGCCTCAACGGCGGGGTGCCGGGCGTGCTGCACGGTAACCGCACCTTCCTGTTGCAGGACGACGATGGCCAGATCATCGACGCCCACTCGATTTCCGCTGGCCTCGATTACCCGGGCATCGGCCCTGAACACGCCTGGTTGCACGACATCGGCCGCGTCCAGTACACCTCGGTGACCGACGACGAAGCCCTCGAAGCGTTCCACAAATGCTGCCGTCTGGAAGGGATCATTCCTGCCCTGGAAAGCGCCCACGCCCTGGCCGAAGTGTTCAAACGTGCACCGAAGCTGCCGAAGCATCACCTGATGGTGGTCAACCTCTCGGGCCGTGGCGACAAGGACATGCAAACCGTGATGCACCATATGCAACAGTCGCAGCAGGAGAAACACTGATGAGCCGCCTGCAAACCCGCTTTGCCGACCTCAAGCAACAGAACCGCGCCGCGCTGGTGACCTTTGTAACTGCCGGTGATCCTGACTACGATACTTCGCTGGCGATCCTCAAAGGCCTGCCTGCCGCAGGTGCCGATGTGATCGAGCTGGGCATGCCGTTCACCGATCCGATGGCCGATGGCCCGGCGATCCAGCTGGCCAATATCCGCGCACTGGGCGCCAAACAGAATCTGGCGAAAACCCTGCAAATGGTTCGCGAGTTCCGTGAAGGCAACAGCGACACGCCGCTGGTGTTGATGGGCTACTTCAACCCGATTCACAAATTCGGCGTCGAGCGTTTCATCGCCGAAGCCAAAGAGGCTGGCGTTGACGGCCTGATCGTGGTCGACATGCCACCAGAGCACAACGAAGAGCTGTGCGACCCGGCGCAGGCTGCTGGCCTGGACTTCATCCGCCTGACCACGCCGACCACCGACGACGCGCGTCTGCCGCGTGTGCTCAACGGCAGCTCCGGTTTCGTCTACTACGTGTCGGTGGCCGGTGTCACCGGTGCCGGTGCAGCGACTCTCGAACACGTGGAAGAGGCGGTTGCACGTCTGCGTCGGCATACCGACCTGCCGATCAGCATCGGTTTCGGTATCCGTACGCCGGAGCAGGCTGCGGCCATCGCGCGTCTGGCTGACGGTGTGGTGGTGGGCTCGGCGTTGATCGATCACATCGCCAGTGCCGATACGCCTGAGCAGGCTATCGATGGCGTGTTGAGTCTGTGTTCGGCGCTGTCCCAAGGAGTGCGCAAGGCTCGCGTCTAAAGCCGCAGGGGAAAACAAAAAGGCTTCAGAACAGGCGTTCTGAAGCCTTTTTTTGTGCTCAGGGCAATTGCAGTCCGCCCGAAGCCTTGTGCAGTTTGCGCAGATGCTCGCCAATCTGCTTCACGTTGGCCTCGCTGGCGGCAATCTCGGCCGCCCGCTTGGGTTCGAGCAGCTTGCGCACTTCGGTATCGAGATCGCCGGACAGTGCCAGCAGCTTCTTCTGCCGCTGGCTGCTTTCCGCTTCCAGTCGGCCAAACTCGCTCGGCTGGGGCAGTCCGTAACCTTTAGAGTCGAGCAGTTCCGCCGGGCGGCTGAGGAAGCCACTGTTGGCGAGGATCTCCTGCAAGGTCGCATTGGCTTTGTCCATGCCGCCGTTTTCCAGCTCGCGGGCGCCGAGGTAGCGTTGCTTGACCTCATCCTGCGCCAGTAACAACTGCCGGCGGAAACTTGCCTGCTCGAGCAGCAACAGCGCGGCACTGGTGCGCAGGTCGGCGCGGTCGAACCATTCGCGGCGTTGCTCAGCGCTGAGTGACAGCCAGTCTTCGACAGTGGTCTGCTTGATCGGCAGCTGCTTCTTCAACACATCGAACATCGCCTGATAACGATCGCGGAACGAGTCGAAGCGGTAACCCAGACGCAGCGCTTCTTTCGGATCGTCGAGCACACTGGTGTCGGCCAGACCACGGCCCTTGAGCACTTCCAGCAAGCCGTTGGGCATGATGCTGTCGAGGCCGACCAGTTGGCTGTTATTGCTGCCGCTGCGCAACAGTTTCAAACCTTCTACCGCGCAGTTGTTGGACAGGAAGAAATAGTTGCCGTCGTAGCTCCAGTGCATCTCGGCAGCATGTTCGACGACGCCTTCGATTTCCTCGCGAGACAGCTTCAGCGGCACCGAAGCGAGACTGCGCAGCTCGGTCTTGGTGTATTCGTCGATCACTTGCGCCAGCGGCAACACGAACAGCCGTGACGGGTATTTGCCGACCAGTCCGTCCCAGCTCGACAGCTGCACATCGCCAACGAAAGCGCGATAGGACAGCACCAGGTGCTGATCGAGGTCGAGGCGGCAATCCGGGCCACGCGGACGACCGGGGGCGCAGATCACCAGGCGCAGCATGCTGTGGCCCCAGCGGCTGACCCAGTTCTGATTGGCCTCGGCCAGCAGGTAATCGACAGCGTAGACCCGTTCCGGATCGACTTGCCCCAGAGGCTGCTTGGCGAAGTCATTGCCCGCATTGAGAAAGGCGAAGCTCTTGCTGCAGGTGTCCTGCGCTGGCGGCGCCCAGCCGAAATGTTCCTTGTAGTAGCGATACAGCGCCGGGCGGCGGCAGGCGTAGCTCGGGTCGAGAAGGAAGTACTCCATGTTGACCGCGACAAACTCCTTGGGACTGGAAATTTCGTAGAGGTCCGGGCTGCGGGCGATCTGGCGGTTGTGTTGTTCACGCTCGCCACGGCGGCCGACGTACTGTTGCCACCCGGCCAGATCGAGCAGGCGCGGGTCGTCGCTGATGGTGAAGCGGCGACCGTTCTGCCCGCGACACTCATCGGGAATACCGATCAGCCCGGCGCTGTTGAAGCGTCGGGTGCAGCGCTGGATCAACGTGCGCTCGGCGCTCGGCCATAAACGCGCGCGGTCGTAGATATGCGTGATTTCGTGCAGTACCGTGGCCAGCAGTTCCTGGCGCACAGTGCCGTGGGGGCGATTGGTTTTCTCTTTCGCCGCGCTGCCATCGGTGAGACCGGCGAGCAGTTTGCGATTCAGATCGAGCTCGGACACCAGCGTCGCCTGCCCGTAAGCGTTGGCAGGCATGTCGTCGGTCCAGCCGACGTCGATGCGCCGATCCAGCCGCTCGATGAAGCTCGGCGGCAGTTTCGCCATCGCCTCATCGATCAGCGCCTGACTGGCCTGTTGTTGAGCCGGGCTCAGACCCTCGGTCTTGAGCCGCAATTGCAGGCCGGCGTGGGCGCTGTTGCCGAGCAGCAACAATGCCCCGGCCAGCAGCCAGGCGCCAACGGACTTCACAGCGCGAGAATGGCTTCGGCGAGTACCTGATCACTGGCGTCGCGCGCTTCCGGTACACGAGTGCGCAAGGTGTTGAGGGCGGCTTCGAGGTGCGCGCCACGGATGTCGCCGTTGCTGGCGACGAAACTGGCGGCGTCGTCGTGGGCTTCGCGGATGATTTTCGAATCGCGAATCGACGTGGTGGTATCGGAAGTGAAATCGATGCTGCGCTGGGAGGCACGAACGATGATGTTACTGGTGGCTACCAGGGTGTGCGCCTGGGCCACATCGGCCAACACAAACAGGCCAAGGGCGGCAGCAATCAGCGGGCTACGCATGGAACGACTCCGGAAGGACAAGGATAACTATTGGACGAGAATTGCTTCTGCCAGTTCAAGGTCGCTGGCATGAAGTTTCGGCCGGGTTTTGCGCAGGTAATTTAGCGCGGATTCCAGCCGTGCGCCTCGCCATTCACCGTCACTGGCAACAAAGGCGGCCGCGTCATCATGAGCAGCGCGCAGCAGTTTACGGTCGAACGGCGCAGAAGACACCATGCTGGTCGCGTAACCGCTGACCACCGTGCCTTGGGTCGACGCATTGAAAGCATCGAAGGCGTTGGCGGACATCGCCCAGCAGGCCGTGAATAAAGTAGAAGAGATGAGCAGGTTTGGAAGAAAGCGCATGGGACTCGACAACTGTTAACGAGCCTGAAGGCTAGCGCAAATGCCCGGGCCAGAGCCAGCGTTGAAACATCGGGACACGGCTGGCGTGTCCCGCAATACCGCAAACGATCAGAGGGTCAGAATGGCCTGAGCCAATTGGGCATCGGTGGCATTGAGTTGTGGCGCCTGATGGCGGATGTGATCGAGCGCGCTTTCCAGCTTCACTCCACGGATATCGCCTTCGCTGGCCACGAAGCTGGCGGCATCGTCGCGGGCGGCGAGGACGATCTTGTCGTCACGGAACGAGGAGGTCACATCGGAAGTGGCGTCAGAAGAGGCCTTCAGCGCGCCGACGATCGAGTCGGTGGTGACGATGAAGCTGGTAGCGCTGGCGTTGGCAGCCACCGCCAGCAGGGCGGCGGCACTGAGCAGACGAAGACGGGTCATGATGGAACTCCTTTGGATAAACCGTAGTGAGAGGTGGCTCGGTATCTGAGGAGTCAGACGCCTGTTGCGCAACGTTCGCCACGTTCTGCATGGATATTAGGCTGCCAGATGCGGTTCGCCCAGTGGTGGCCAGTGATACTTCAAAGGTTCTGGATAACTGTACCGGTATATTCGAGTATTTCTTAAATTGTACCTGTGCTCGTTCATATATGCGTTTTAGAGCATTCAAGGCCCCTGAAACGACAAAACCCGTCGTGGTTGCCCACGACGGGTTCTGCTTGTGCAATTCGGGTTGCTGGCGGTGGGTCTGACGACCAGAGCCAGCGACGCTGCTTAGCGCCAGAACGGCTTGCTCAGCTCTTCGTAGCGTTGTGCTTCGCTGATACCGGCGTCAGCCAGCAGACGCGAATCCAGACGGGCCAGTTGGTGGCGGCTGGAGATGCGGCGCTGCCACAACATCAGGTTGGCAATAACGCGCAGAGGCAGGGAAGCCTGGGTGTTTACAGCTTTGTCTTCGAAGAACAGTTCGGAACTGAGTGTACGTTCCATGGTTGACATCCTTCCGCTTGTGGCGGGATCAGGTAGTGGTTTGACTGGTGCCCATGATCCTCTCGTTTGGATAGTCTCTGTAGATACAGTTCATTTGTATTGTGAGTGAGCAGTTAACTGTTTATGGATGGTGTACGGGTCGAAATTGGGCAAACTGTACCTGTCCGCACTTGATTGGTGCATTTCGGCTCGTATCACGGGATTGAGTGGGGCTTTGCTGTAGGAAAAGACCGGTACAGCAGTACAGTTTTTTGCGATCCTGCTTCTCGCGAGCATCCACCGAGGCAAAACTGTGTTTGCCTCGGTGATTATCTGTGTGAATCACACCGCCAGCATGCGCCCGGTTTCTTCCAGGTTCATATGCCAGCTCAGTGCTTCGCGCAGGATGTGCGGGGTATGACCGCCGATTGCACAGGCAGCGCTGAAGTAATCATTCAGTGCCTGGCGAAAGTCCGGATGCACGCAGTTGTCGATGATCACTCGTGCACGCTCCCGTGGCGCCAGGCCACGCAGGTCGGCGAGGCCGACCTCGGTCACCAGAATGTCGACGTCATGCTCGGTATGGTCGACGTGGCTGACCATCGGCACCACGCTGGAAATCGCGCCACCCTTGGCGATCGACTTGGTCACGAATACCGCCAGATGCGCATTGCGCGCGAAGTCGCCGGAGCCGCCGATGCCGTTCATCATCCGCGTACCGCAGACATGGGTGGAGTTGACGTTGCCGTAGATGTCGAACTCCAGCGCGGTGTTGATGCCGATGATGCCCAGACGGCGCACCACTTCCGGGTGATTGGAGATCTCCTGCGGCCGCAGAATCAGTTTGTCCTTGTACTTCTCCAGGTTGCCGAACACGTCGCTGTTGCGCCGCTCGGACAGGGTGATCGAACTGCCCGAGGCGAAGCTCAGCTTGCCGGCATCGATCAGGTCGAAAGTCGAGTCCTGGAGCACTTCCGAATACATGGTCAGGTCTTCGAACGGCGAGTCGATCAAGCCGCACATCACTGCGTTGGCGATGTTGCCAATGCCAGCCTGCAGCGGGCCGAGCTTGTTGGTCATGCGGCCGGCCGCGACTTCCTGCTTGAAGAAGGTGATCAGGTGTTCGGCGATGGCATTGGTATCAACGTCCGGTACCGACACTGTGGACGGCGAGTCCGACTGCTGAGTGATGACAATCGCAACGATCTTCTCCGGTGGAATCGGAATTGCAGTGCTGCCGATGCGATCGTCGACTTTCACCAGCGGGATTGGCGTGCGCGTCGGGCGGTACGTCGGGATATAGATGTCGTGCAGGCCTTCGAGGTTGGCGTTGTGGGCCAGGTTGATCTCGACGATCACTTGTTTGGCGAAGATCGCGAAACTGGCCGAGTTGCCCACCGAAGTGGTCGGCACGATATGGCCTTGTTCGGTGATGGCGACTGCCTCGATGACGGCAATGTCCGGCAGCTTCAACTGTTGGTTGCGCAGTTGCTCTACGGTTTCCGAGAGATGCTGGTCGATGAACATCACTTCGCCGGCGTTGATTGCCTTGCGCAACGTGCTGTCGACCTGAAACGGCATGCGCCGCGACAGCACGCCGGCCTCGGTCAGTTGCTTGTCGAGGTCGTTCCCCAGACTGGCGCCGGTCATCAGGCTGATCTTCAGCGGCGTGACCTTGGCGCGCTCGGCCAGTGCATGGGGAACGGCCTTGGCTTCGCCGGCGCGGGTGAAACCGCTCATGCCGACGGTCATGCCGTCCTCAATCAGAGCAGCGGCGTCGGCAGCGCTCATCACTTTGTCCAACAACGAAGGCAGGCGAATACGGTCACGGTACATGGATTATTATCTCGGGCAACGAGTAGCAGGATGCGCAGTCTAGTGAATTTGGCCGGCGCCTGTCCCGCTACCAAGGTCGCAAACGAGGCCTCTATTTCGCGGGTTTGCAGTAAAACACCGTTACCGGATCTGCAACAACGCGGCAAATTGTCCAGCTTCTGGCGCAAACAAAAACGCCCCGACAAGTCGGGGCGTTCGCTATTGCAGCGGTGAATTACTCGACCGCTTTGACCATGTCTTCAATGACTTTCTTCGCATCGCCGAAGACCATCATGGTCTTGTCCAGATAGAACAGTTCGTTGTCCAGGCCGGCATAGCCGCTGGCCATCGAGCGCTTGTTGACGATGATGGTCTTGGCCTTGAATGCTTCGAGAATCGGCATGCCGGCAATCGGCGACTTCGGATCGTTCTTCGCGGCCGGGTTGACCACGTCGTTCGCACCGAGCACCAGCACCACGTCGGCTTGGCCGAACTCGGAGTTGATGTCTTCCATTTCGAACACCTGGTCGTAAGGCACTTCGGCCTCGGCGAGCAGGACGTTCATGTGCCCAGGCATGCGACCGGCTACCGGGTGGATCGCGTACTTCACGGTCACGCCGCGATGGGTCAGCTTCTCGGTCAGCTCCTTCAGTGCGTGTTGGGCACGGGCCACTGCCAGGCCGTAACCCGGGACGATGATCACGGTATCGGCGTTGGTCAGCAGGAAGGTTGCGTCATCAGCCGAGCCGGATTTCACCGGGCGTGCTTCCTGCGCACCGGCAGGACCTGCGTCTGCCGTATTGCCGAAACCGCCGAGCAGTACATTAAAGAAGGAACGGTTCATCGCCTTGCACATGATGTACGAGAGGATCGCACCGCTCGAACCCACCAGCGAACCGGCAATGATCAGCATAGAGTTGTTCAGCGAGAAACCGATGCCCGCCGCCGCCCAGCCGGAATAGCTGTTGAGCATCGACACCACTACCGGCATGTCGGCGCCGCCGATCGGGATGATGATCAGCACGCCCATTATGAACGCCAGCGCCAGCATAAGTGCGAACGCCGTGAGGTTGCCGGTGAACATGAAGGTCAGGCCGAGAACCAGCGTAGCCAGACCCAGAACCGCATTGAGCTTGTGCTGACCGGCGAACTGTACCGGTGCTCCCTGGAACAGACGGAACTTGTATTTGCCCGAGAGCTTGCCGAAGGCGATCACCGAACCCGAGAAGGTGATCGCACCGATCGCAGCACCGAGGAACAGCTCCAGACGGTTGCCTGCCGGAATCGCATCGCCCAGTTGTTTAACGATACCCAGCGATTGCGGCTCGACCACCGCCGCGATGGCAATGAACACCGCCGCGAGGCCGATCATGCTGTGCATGAACGCTACCAGTTCCGGCATCTTGGTCATTTCAACGCGCTTGGCCATGATCGAGCCGGCGGTACCGCCGACCAGCAAGCCAACGATCACATAACCGATGCCAGCCGTGGCCAGTTCAGCGCCCAACTTATAGATGAGGCCGACCGTGGTGATGATTGCCAGCGCCATGCCGAGCATGCCGAACAGGTTGCCGCGCCGCGAAGTGGTCGGGTGCGACAGGCCTTTGAGGGCCTGGATAAAGCAGATCGACGCGATCAGGTAGAGCGTCGTGACGAGATTCATGCTCATTACTTCGGCGCCTCTTCTTTTGCTTTCGGGGCTTTCTTCTTGAACATCTCAAGCATGCGGCGGGTGACCAGGAAGCCACCAAACACATTGACCGCCGCCAGTGCCACAGCCAGCGTGCCCATGGTCTTGCCCAGCGGCGTAACGGTCAGCGCGGCGGCGAGCATGGCGCCGACGATCACGATCGCGGAAATGGCGTTGGTCACCGCCATCAACGGCGTGTGCAGCGCAGGCGTAACGTTCCAGACCACGTGGTAACCGACATAAATCGCCAGCACGAAGATGATCAGGTTGTAGATACCGGGGGAGATAAGCTCTTCCATCGTCTGAATCCCTGCTTAGGCGTTTTTGCGGATGACTTGGCCGTCGCGGCACATCAGGCACGCGGCGACGATGTCGTCTTCGAGGTTGACGTCGAACTGGCCTTCCTTGGTGAACACCAGCTTGAGGAAGTCCAGCAGGTTGCGTGCGTACAGCGCCGAAGCATCGGCAGCGACTTCACCGGCGAGGTTGGTCGGGCCAACGATGGTCACACCGTTTTCCACAACAACTTGATCGGCCACGGTCAGCGGACAGTTGCCACCCTGAGCGGCCGCGAGGTCGATGACCACCGAGCCCGGCTTCATCTGCGCCACGGTCTCGGCGCTGAGCAGCGTCGGCGCCTTGCGGCCCGGAATCAGCGCAGTGGTGATGACGATATCGGCCTGCTTGGCGCGCTCGTGCACAGCCTGCGCCTGACGCTGCATCCAGCTCGCCGGCATCGGCCGCGCGTAACCGCCGACACCGACGGCGCATTCGCGCTCTTCATCGGTCTCGTAAGGCACGTCGACGAACTTGGCGCCGAGGGATTCGATCTGTTCCTTCACCGCTGGACGCACGTCGGACGCTTCGATCACCGCACCCAGACGTTTCGCCGTGGCAATCGCCTGCAATCCAGCCACGCCTGCGCCAAGAATCAGCACCCGCGCCGCTTTCACGGTGCCCGCAGCAGTCATCAGCATCGGCATGAAGCGTGGGTAATAGTGAGCCGCGAGCAACACTGCTTTGTAGCCGGCGATATTGGCCTGCGACGACAACACATCAAGACTCTGCGCCCGCGAGGTACGCGGCGCCGCTTCGAGGGCGAACGCGGTAATGCCGCACTCGGCCATCTTCGCGATGGTCTCGTTGTTGAACGGGTTGAGCATGCCCACAAGCACCGTACCGCGCTTGATCAGCGTCAGTTCGGCATCGCTTGGCGCGACCACTTTGAGAATCAGCTCGGCGCCAAACGCGTCATTGGCGCTGCCAATATTCGCGCCGGCCGCTTCATAGGCACTGTCGACAACACTGGCTTTGACGCCAGCGCCGCTTTGCACAGTGACCTTATGGCCTTGGTTGATCAGCTTCTTGATGGTTTCCGGGGTTGCAGCAACCCGTGTTTCACCGGTCTGGGTTTCGAGAGGAACACCAATGTGCACGTCAAATCTCCTGCGTGATCTTATTGAGTAAACCCATGCACTACGGATGGTGCGACTGGGGCGGCCGATCAGCACGATCCCGCCGAATCAGGGCGGGGCGCGGCATTTTGCAGGCGAACTTTATGCCCTTCAAGGGATTATGACGGGTGACGGAAAATTAACTACAAGTCATGCCGTGACCGAATGTCGCAGATGGCCAGTTGAACCCCTTGCAGGCCGTGCCCTGCAAGGATTCTGGCTGAATTTGAAAAAAATTCGCATCGGTGGCGTGAATAGGCAGTAATGAGTCGCCATTAGAGGCTCAAAGCCGCGTGTTTGGCAGCTTGTGGGACGTCTGTACGACTTTCGGATACAGTCTGCGCAAAAGCGACAAATAGTTATATCTGTAGGGCTTTGGTTTTTCTGACTACGGGGTTAAGTAATGCGCAGAGCCTTTATTCTTCTAGGCTGTAGCTCTGCGCTTGATTTACCAGCCAGTCGCGAAATGCCTTCAGCGATGCCGATTCGACCTTTCGCTCCGGAATCATCAGGTAATAGGCCTTGATGCTGGAGAGCGCTTGAGAGTTGGCAACCACCAGACGTTTCTCTGTCAGCTCGCGCTGAATCAGAAACGGCGGAATCAGCGCGACGCCCATGTCGTGCATGGCTGCCTGGGCAAGCATGGAGAATAGCTCGTAGCGTGGACCTGTCATGTCGCGCGGAATATTCAGCTGTTGCGAGTTGAACCATTGGCGCCAGGCGTAAGGTCGGGTGGTCTGCTGAAGCAGCGGTAGCTCGGTGATGGCTTGCGCTGTCAGCTGCGTGTGATCGCCGAGTAGGGCGGGGCTGCATACCGGCATCGGATTTTCGCCCATCAACCTGTGGGATTCGGTACCCGACCAATCGGCATCGCCGAAGTAGATTGCCGCATCGAATTCGGTGTCGGCAAACAGGAAAGGCCGGGTGCGGTTGGTCAGGTTGACGGTTACTTCCGGGTGCTTGAGCTGGAAATCCTTGAGCCGTGGCAGCAGCCATTGCGTGCCGAAGGTCGGGACGACAGCGAGCTCGATGACGTTGGTGCCCTGCTGGCCCATCACCGAGAGGGTGTCGCGCTCCACTGCATCGAGCTGAGTCGCCACCCGGCGGCTGTAGGAAAGTCCCGCTTCCGTCAGCTTCACCCCACGTCGCGAGCGTCGGAACAACTCCACGCTGAGGAATTCCTCAAGGCTGGCGATCTGTCGGCAAATGGCACCCTGTGTGAGCGACAGCTCTTCAGCGGCCCGGGTAAAGCTCTCATGGCGGGCGGCAGCTTCGAAGCTGATCAGTGCGGCGGTGCTGGGGATCTTCCTGCGCATGTACGTCAACCTCACTAATGCGCCGCATAAAAGGCAATTCGCGACGTTTCGGAGTGAGAAATTAGCACAACAGGATGCGAAATCCTCGTTTGCCGCGATGGCGAACCGCGCCTAGGATCAATGCCACGTTAATTCACCCGATTGCGAGGGCACACTCATGGGCGGTAAAGCTAGTTTCAATTGGATCGATCCCCTGCTGCTGGATCAACAGCTCACCGAAGAAGAGCGGATGATCCGCGACACCGCCGCCCAGTTCGCTCAACAGAGTCTGGCGCCGCGTGTGCTCGAAGCTTTCCGTCATGAGAAGACCGATCCGGCAATCTTCCGCGAGATGGGTGAAGTCGGACTGCTCGGCGCCACCATTCCCGAACAATACGGTGGCAGCGGTCTGAACTATGTCAGCTACGGCCTGATTGCCCGAGAGGTCGAGCGCGTCGACTCCGGCTACCGCTCGATGATGAGCGTGCAATCCTCGCTAGTGATGGTGCCGATTAACGAATTCGGCACCGAAGCACAGAAACAGAAGTATCTGCCGAAACTGGCTTCCGGCGAATGGATCGGTTGCTTCGGTCTGACCGAACCGAACCACGGTTCCGATCCGGGCGCGATGATTAGCCGGGCGCGCAAAGTCGATGGCGGCTACAGCCTGACTGGCGCGAAGATGTGGATCACCAACAGCCCGATCGCTGACGTATTCGTGGTCTGGGCCAAGGACGATGCTGGCGACATCCGTGGTTTCGTTCTGGAGAAAGGCTGGAAAGGTCTGAGCGCTCCGGCGATTCACGGCAAGGTCGGCCTGCGCGCTTCGATCACCGGTGAGATCGTCATGGACAACGTGTTCGTGCCGGAAGAGAACATTTTCCCGGATGTCCGTGGCCTGAAAGGTCCTTTCACCTGCCTCAATTCCGCACGCTATGGCATTTCCTGGGGCGCGCTGGGCGCTGCCGAATTCTGCTGGCACACTGCGCGCCAATACACTCTGGATCGTCAGCAGTTCGGTCGTCCGTTGGCCGCAACTCAGCTGGTACAGAAGAAACTCGCCGACATGCAGACCGAAATCACTCTGGCACTGCAAGGCTGCCTGCGCTTGGGCCGGATGAAGGACGAGGGTACCGCCGCCGTTGAAATCACTTCGATCATGAAGCGCAACTCCTGCGGCAAGTCGCTGGATATCGCGCGGATGGCGCGCGACATGCTCGGTGGTAACGGCATCTCCGATGAGTTCGGCGTGGCCCGTCACCTCGTCAACCTGGAAGTGGTGAATACCTATGAAGGTACCCATGACGTTCACGCGCTGATCCTCGGGCGTGCACAAACCGGTCTGCAGGCGTTCTATTAATAGGAGGGCGGACCATGGGCGCGCTGTCGCATCTGCGGGTACTGGATTTATCGCGAGTACTGGCCGGGCCTTGGGCCGGGCAAATCCTCG
>NZ_CP162738.1:1190000-5037500 GCF_054667565.1 Pseudomonas sp. S3_G06 | reverse complement strand
CGAAGCTACGGGTATCACCTTCGGGTGATGCGGTAGAGGAGCGTTCTGTAAGCCTGTGAAGGTGAGTTGAGAAGCTTGCTGGAGGTATCAGAAGTGCGAATGCTGACATGAGTAACGACAATGGGTGTGAAAAACACCCACGCCGAAAGACCAAGGTTTCCTGCGCAACGTTAATCGACGCAGGGTTAGTCGGTCCCTAAGGCGAGGCTGAAAAGCGTAGTCGATGGAAAACAGGTTAATATTCCTGTACTTCTGGTTATTGCGATGGAGGGACGGAGAAGGCTAGGCCAGCTTGGCGTTGGTTGTCCAAGTTTAAGGTGGTAGGCTGAGATCTTAGGTAAATCCGGGATCTTAAGGCCGAGAGCTGATGACGAGTTACCCTTTGGGTGACGAAGTGGTTGATGCCATGCTTCCAAGAAAAGCTTCTAAGCTTCAGGTAACCAGGAACCGTACCCCAAACCGACACAGGTGGTTGGGTAGAGAATACCAAGGCGCTTGAGAGAACTCGGGTGAAGGAACTAGGCAAAATGGCACCGTAACTTCGGGAGAAGGTGCGCCGGTGAGGGTGAAGGACTTGCTCCGTAAGCTCATGCCGGTCGAAGATACCAGGCCGCTGCGACTGTTTATTAAAAACACAGCACTCTGCAAACACGAAAGTGGACGTATAGGGTGTGACGCCTGCCCGGTGCCGGAAGGTTAATTGATGGGGTTAGCTAACGCGAAGCTCTTGATCGAAGCCCCGGTAAACGGCGGCCGTAACTATAACGGTCCTAAGGTAGCGAAATTCCTTGTCGGGTAAGTTCCGACCTGCACGAATGGCGTAACGATGGCGGCGCTGTCTCCACCCGAGACTCAGTGAAATTGAAATCGCTGTGAAGATGCAGTGTATCCGCGGCTAGACGGAAAGACCCCGTGAACCTTTACTATAGCTTTGCACTGGACTTTGAATTTGCTTGTGTAGGATAGGTGGGAGGCTTTGAAGCGTGGACGCCAGTTCGCGTGGAGCCATCCTTGAAATACCACCCTGGCAACTTTGAGGTTCTAACTCAGGTCCGTTATCCGGATCGAGGACAGTGTATGGTGGGTAGTTTGACTGGGGCGGTCTCCTCCTAAAGAGTAACGGAGGAGTACGAAGGTGCGCTCAGACCGGTCGGAAATCGGTCGTAGAGTATAAAGGCAAAAGCGCGCTTGACTGCGAGACAGACACGTCGAGCAGGTACGAAAGTAGGTCTTAGTGATCCGGTGGTTCTGTATGGAAGGGCCATCGCTCAACGGATAAAAGGTACTCCGGGGATAACAGGCTGATACCGCCCAAGAGTTCATATCGACGGCGGTGTTTGGCACCTCGATGTCGGCTCATCACATCCTGGGGCTGAAGCCGGTCCCAAGGGTATGGCTGTTCGCCATTTAAAGTGGTACGCGAGCTGGGTTTAGAACGTCGTGAGACAGTTCGGTCCCTATCTGCCGTGGACGTTTGAGATTTGAGAGGGGCTGCTCCTAGTACGAGAGGACCGGAGTGGACGAACCTCTGGTGTTCCGGTTGTCACGCCAGTGGCATTGCCGGGTAGCTATGTTCGGGAAAGATAACCGCTGAAAGCATCTAAGCGGGAAACTTGCCTCAAGATGAGATCTCACTGGAACCTTGAGTTCCCTGAAGGGCCGTCGAAGACTACGACGTTGATAGGTTGGGTGTGTAAGCGCTGTGAGGCGTTGAGCTAACCAATACTAATTGCCCGTGAGGCTTGACCATATAACACCCAAGCAATTTGCTGACCTGAGAAGGCACCAGATTGCGGTGTGTGAAGACGAAACGAACCGAAAGTTCGAAGCGCACAAACACCGAAAGCTGTCACATACCCAATTTGCTGAAGCGAGGCCATCTGGTCACGAGTCAGTACCCGAATTTCTTGACGACCATAGAGCGTTGGAACCACCTGATCCCATCCCGAACTCAGCAGTGAAACGATGCATCGCCGATGGTAGTGTGGGGTTTCCCCATGTGAGAGTAGGTCATCGTCAAGATTAAATTCCGAAACCCCAATTGCGAAAGCAGTTGGGGTTTTGTTTTAGTAGAAGTTCCTGTTTTTGCTGGCTTGTTACCGTGTTGACGGGCCAGATAAAGAATTTCTTGACGACCATAGAACATTGGAACCACCTGATCCCATCCCGAACTCAGCAGTGAAACGATGTATCGCCGATGGTAGTGTGGGGTTTCCCCATGTGAGAGTAGGTCATCGTCAAGATTGAATTCCGAAACCCCTGTCTGCTAACGCAGACAGGGGTTTTGTCATTTAAGCGTGTACGAAAGATCAGGCCGTTCTGCGACTCTTGCTGCTGCGTCTTGCCTGCCACTTGCGCCACCAGATATAAACTCCCGTCCCTGATAACCCCGCAATCAACACACCCAGCACCGCGATCATTACCTGCCCTGTCACCCCGATGATCCGTCCTCCATGTATCGGCAACTGAAGTCGATAGAACTGCTCTCCAAGCGTGCCCTGTCCCGCGATCTCCTGTCCCAATAATCGGCCATCGGTACCGTGAAAAAACAACCAGGATTTACCGTGTGCGTCCGTATCGTGCTGTCCAAACCCTGCGCCGTAGAAGTTGTACTCAAAGCTGTAATACAACTCGCCGATTGCCGCCGTCAGTCCTAATCGTTTCCCTTCCTGCAATGCCCTTTCGTACGCCTGTTGATAACTCAACTGTGTCGTCCCCAGTTGATTGGCGGGCATTCGTCCTCTGGCTTCATAAACGCTCGGCTCGATGGGCGAAAACAACGAAACTGCAGGCTTGAACACTTGGCTTGGCAAGTTCATCGCCACGCTACTGACGGCGATCGGTAACAGCAGTAACCACAGCCACAATCCTCCGGCGCGATGCAGATCGAAGTTCAAGCGGTAGGCATGCCCGCCTTTGACCTTCCACGCGGTCGCCCACTTCTTCCAGAATGGCTTGCCACGCGGCAAGGTCAGGAACAATGCGACAAAGCAGTCGATCACCCACGCGATGGCCACCCCACCCATCAAGAGCAATCCCCAGTTGCCGGGCAATGTCAGGTTGTAGTGAAACTCCAGAATGAACGGGATGAAGTTCTCTCGTTGAAAACAGCATTCACCCCAGTAGCGCGCGCCTTTTTGCTCCGCGCTGACCGGGTCCAGATAAAACACCTGATTACGTTCATTGAACGGCTGACCCGTTGCTGGATCTTTACGAGGAACGGCCGCCAGCAGCGTCGTATGCCCCGTCTCATGGGGATACTCCATGTACCAGACTTGCAGTTTCGGATGTGCAGTCTGCACTGCATCTACCAACGCGCCCGGCGACAAGCGCTCACCCACTGACGTCGCCTCGTAGAACTGCGGATTCAGCCATTCATCCAGTTCGTGATTGAACGCCAGCACACTGCCGGTCAGCCCGGCCAACAATAAAAACGTCGCAGTGGCCAAGCCAATGTACCGATGCAACAAAACCAGAAACGCACGCATACAAAACACCCCGAAGAAACGACAAAGCCAGCCCCTGATAGCAGGGGCTGGCTTTTTTATGCACAGGACATAGCTTTAGAACTGATAGCTGACGGTCGCCGCTACGTTGCGTTCTTCGCCCATGTAGCAGAAGTTCAGACTGGCGCAGGACGCGACATAGGATTCATTGGTCAGGTTGTTCGCGTTGAGCCGAACATCAACACCCTTCAAACCAATCTTGCCCAGGTCATAACCAATCGAGGCATCGAACAGCGTGTAAGACGGCACCTTCATCGTGTTCTCCGCATCGGCCCAGCTGTAGCCGACATAGCGCACCCCACCACCCAGGCGCAGCCCATCAAGTGTGGCGCTGTCGAACTTGTAGTCAGCCCACAGCGAGGCCATGTGTCGCGGCGCCTGAGTCGGTGAGTTGCCCTTGTTCTCGATGACATCGGTCGGCGTGCTCAAGGTGCTGATCATCGATTTGGAATATTCGATATCAGTGAAGGTGTAACTGCCGAGCACTTTCAAGTTATCGGTCAGTTGCATGTGCGCTTCCAGCTCCAGACCTTGCGAGCGTACGGCGCCGACTGCGCGGTAGAAGTTCTCCTGCGGCAGTTTGGTCGCGAGGTTTTCCTGGTCGATGCGGAACAGCGAGGCGGTAAACAGGTTATCGGTGCCCGGCGGCTGATACTTCAAACCGACTTCCCACTGTGTGCCATCGGTAGGGGCGAGTGGATTACCGGCGCTGTCGGCATAGGAGTTCGGGTTAAACGACTCGGAGTAGCTGATGTATGGCGCCAGACCATTATCAAACAGGTATAAAGCGCCGGCACGGCCAGTGAGTTTCGTGCGCCGATCATTGATCTCTGTACCCACCGGCCGCCCCGCTTCGGCGATGCGGTTTTCATCGGATGTCTCGACCCAGTCCTGACGCAGGCCCAGCGAGAAGCGCCACTTGTCCATCTCGATCAGGTCTTGCAGATACACACCGGTCTGCTCCAGACGGCGCAGATAGCTGGTGTCGCCGTACATTTCGATCGCCGAATTGCCATACACCGGATTGAACGCATTGATCGGCGCGAGCCCACCGCTGGTCCAGTCGACCACGGTTTTGCGCCGTTGATAATCCGCGCCCATCAGCACCGTGTGCTTGGTGGCGCCGGTGAAGAATTCGGCCTGCAACATGTTGTCGACGATGAACGCATGCAGGCGCTCATCACCGCCGGTGTAATAGCGGTTCAGTTCATTGCTGGTCGGGGTGGTCCAGCCATAGGCGTAGACCTGATCCATGTTCACTTTGGAATCGAGATAGCGGAAGTTCTGCCGAGCGGTGAAGACGTCGTTGAAACGATGTTCGAACTGATAGCCGAACGATTGCTGGTCACGGGAGTAGCCGTCGATCCCCGGCTCGCCCTCGAAGAAGCGCGGCGAGATGCGCTCGCCATTGCGCTGATGGATCGTGCCGTCCGCCGGAACGCCGCCGTGATAGCCGCCTTCCGGATCGTGCTGCAGATAGGCTTGCAGAGTCAGCGAGGTGTCTTCGCTGAAATCGATGCTCAGCGTCGGCGCAAGGGCGAAGCGTTTTTCCTTGTTGTGATCGAATTGCGTGTCGGACTGATCGCTCAATCCGGTCAGACGATAGGCAATGCGCTTGTCGTCATCGACCGGACCGCTGAAGTCAAAACCAACCCCACGCTGGCCTTGCGTCCCTACTGTGGCCTGAACCTGATGATAAGCCTCGTACAACGGTTTTTTGCTGGTCAGCGCGACCAGACCGCCGGGCGAGCTACGGCCGTACAGCACGGACGACGGGCCTTTGAGAATGTCCACACGCTCAAGGAAATACGGATCGACCTGCATGGTGCTGTAAGTGCCGCTGTCGCCCATCGACTTGAGGCCGTCGAGGTAGATGTTATCCACCGAGCCGTCGTTGAAACCACGCATCGCCACGTAGTCGTAACGGTGCGTAGCGCCATACGGGTTGGTCAGCACACCCGGGGTGTAGCGCATCGCTTGCGAGACGGTCTGCGAGCCTTGGTCATCCATTTGCTCGCGTGTGACCACGGACACGCTTTGCGAAGTTTCCAGCAGGGCGGTACTGGTCTTGGTGGCGATCTGGCTGTGCGTGGCGTTGTAGCCGGCCATGCTGCCCAGCGCGTTGCCGAGGGCGAAACCTTTGATGTCGGTGGTCGGCAAGGCCAGTGCTTCGCTTTCAGCCAGTGGACGCAGGATGTAACTGCTGCCGTCCTGGCTGACTGCTTCCAGCCCTGAGCCGCCGAGCAAATGGCTCAAGGCCTGGTCGGTCGAATATTCACCCTGCACGCCGGGAGATTGCTGACCTTGAGTCTGTTGCGGCGTCATCGCCAGGGTGATGCCGGCCTGCCGGGCAAACTGATTCAACGCTTCGCCCAATGGTCCGGCAGCAATGTTGTAGCGGTGGCTGATCTCGGTGCCGGTGTTGGCGGCCAGACTCAGGCTCGGTAATACGCTGACGCCCAGCGCGGTGGTCAGCAGTGCCGCCCGAACCGCATGGCGCAGTAGTGTCGATTCTGCAGTGAAATTCAGAGGGTTCTTACAAATGGCGCGGACAGTCATTGTGGATTTCCGTAGGCAGTCGCGGGGGCTGAGTTGAAGTGCTTACTGACTAAGCCGGACTGCCTGCGGAAACCCGCCAAAAATAATCACACCGCACGTTCCAGGGTCACCCACCAGCGGGTGCGATAACGCAATTGCACCGGCAGCGTTTGCGGCAGGACCGCCAGCAGCCTGTCGGTGTCCTCCAGACGGAACACCCCAGAAAGGCGCAGGTCTGCGACCTCCGCCGAACAATTGAGATAACCCGGGCGATAACGGCCGACTTCAGCGAGGAAGTCACCCAGCCGCATATTGCGCGTGACAATCAAACCGTCGAGCCAGGCGCCCGCATCCATATCCGGCGTCGGCGCTGCGCGCAAACCGCTTTGATCGACCAGAAAACTCTGTCCGGCGAGTGCTTCGAGGGAAAGACCGCCAGCGCGAACCAACACTCGGCCACGAGTAACGCTGAGCCGCGTGCACTGTTCTTCCTGACGCAAAATGAAACGCGCATCGACCGGCGCATAACTGCCGTGGCGATTCTGTACGCGCAGCGGTCGATCGGCCGCCGCGCCCTCGTCAGAGCCGCCGCAGGTAACGATGATTTCGCCACGGCTCAGTTTGATCAGACGTTGCTGCGCGGTGTAGTCCAGATCCACGGCGCTGGCGGTGTTGAGTTCGATCCGCGTGCCGTCGGGCAACTGAAAACCGCGCCGTTCGCCGGTCGCCGTCGCGTAGTCGGCACACCATTGCTGCCAGGCGGCGCTGTCCTTGGCCAGCCACGCGGCGGAGCCCATCAACAGCGCGCCCGACAACAACTTCAAGGCCTGGCGTCGGCCTAGCCCCTGCGCACTGTTTTCCAAGGTGTTGAAAGCGACCTGCGCACCCGGCACGGCGCGCAGACTGGAGCTCAATTCGGCTTGCAGCGACTGCACCCGCTGCCAGGCGATTTCATGTTCGTGATGCTCGGCGCGCCACTGCTCGCATTGGCGAGTCAGCCGCGAATTGCCGTGGTTGTTGCGCAGTCGCAGCAGCCAGTGAATCGCTTGCTTGACCACGTGTTGGCGCGGTTCGACGCGGCGAGCGAGTGAGAGGTTATCCACAGGCATCAGTTTTCATACCGCAACACATAGCAGTGATACAGCGCATCGGCGACGTAGCGTTCCACAGAACGTACCGATACGCCCAACTGCTCGGCGATCTGTTTGTGAGTCAAACCTTCGCACTGCGCCAGGAGAAACGCCTGACACACTTTCGGCTTAAGTCCTTCGAGCATGCGCGCAATGCTTTCCAGCAGTTCCAGGACCAACGCGCGCGATTCGGCGTCAGGTACTTCGCCTTCAGGCAAGTGAGCAATGGTCTCCAGATAGGCCCGCTCGATTTCCTCGCGGCGCCAATGATCGATCACCAGACCGCGCGCGATGGTTCGCAGGAAAGCTCGGGGCGCTTTCAGTTCGAGGCGTTCGGTACGTTGCAGCAGGCGCAGGAAAGTGTCCTGAGCCAGATCCGCTGCATCCGCTGCGTTGCCCAGCCGCGCGCGCAGCCAAGCGTTGAGCCAGCCGTGATGACTACCGTAAAGCGCCTGTACGACCAACTCAGGAGAAGACATGACCACGCCAGCCCGAACGTCACAAATGATAATTAGTCGCATTGTCATCAAGGGTTACAGATTTTGCAACTGTCGCCCCCCATGTCGATGCGAAAAATTCCCTCGCAGCCGCTCTGCCACGCCGTTCGGCGGGAATCCTGCACAAACCCCGTCCATTTCTCACGCGCCCCTAAGATTTCTCCGCCGCTGGCCGACAGACTGGTGAGAAATGCGTGCACCAAAGTAGAGCGGCCAGAAGAACGCTGCCTGCGCCGTACATGGAATGTTGCATCCGGAAACGCATCCCCACTTTTGGCATAAGAAGTCCCATGAAATGAATCTCAAGTTCAGCCATAAAATCCTCCTGGCCGCTTCGGGCGTCGTGGTCCTGGCGTTCGCGTTGTTCACGCTCTACAACGATTATCTGCAGCGAAACACCATTCGACAGAACCTGCAGTCCTCCGTGCAACAGGCCGGTGACCTCACCGCCAGCAGCGTGCAGAACTGGATGAGCGGGCGGATTCTGGTGCTGGAAAACCTCGCGCAGAACGTTGCCCATCAAGGCAGGAATGCCGACTTGCCGGGTCTTGTCGATCAACCGGCCTTCACGTCGAACTTCCAGTTCACTTATGTCGGGCAGGCCAACGGTGTCTTCACCCAGCGCCCCGATGCGAAGATGCCGGACGGTTACGATCCGCGTCAGCGGCCTTGGTACAAGCAGGCCGTGGCCGCCGATAAAACCATGCTGACCCCGCCGTACATGGCGGCCGTCGGTGGCCTGGTGGTGACCATCGCCATGCCGGTGAAGAAGGACGGTGAATTGCTCGGTGTGGTCGGTGGTGACCTGAGCCTGGAAACCCTGGTGAAGATCATCAACTCGGTGGACTTCGGTGGCCTCGGCCATGCGTTTCTGGTCAGTGCCGACGGTCAGGTGATCGTCAGCCCGGACAAAGATCAGGTAATGAAAAACCTCAAGGACATCTACCCGAACACCAGCGTGCGCATCGAGAAGGGCAACCAGAACGTGGTGCTCAACGGCCAGGAACGCATTCTCTCGTTCACCCCGGTCAGCGATCTGCCGAATGCGCAGTGGTACATCGGTCTGTCGATCGATCGCGACAAGGCCTACGCCGCACTCAGCCAATTCCGCACCTCGGCGCTGATCGCCATGTTTGTCGCGGTCGCGGCGATTGCGCTGCTGCTGAGCCTGTTGATCAACGTCCTGATGCGTCCACTGACCACGATGGGCCGCGCGATGAAAGATATCGCCCAGGGCGAGGGCGATCTGACCCGCCGTCTTGTGGTCGAGAGCAAAGACGAGTTTGGTGAGCTGGGCAGCGCGTTCAACCAGTTCGTTGAACGGATTCACGCATCGATTTCCGAAGTGTCGTCGGCGACCCGTCACGTACATGACCTGTCGCAACGGGTGATGGCTTCGTCCAACGCTTCGATCGTCGGTTCCGACGAGCAAAGTGCGCGCACCAACAGCGTCGCGGCGGCGATCAATCAGCTGGGCGCCGCCACTCAGGAGATCGCGCGCAACGCCGCGGATGCTTCGCAGCACGCCAGTGGCGCTTCCGAGCAGGCCGATGATGGTCGTCAGGTGGTCGAGCAAACCATTCAGGCGATGACCGAGCTGTCGCAGAAGATCAGCCTGTCGTGCACGCAGATCGAAACCCTGAACGCGAGCACCGACAACATTGGCCACATTCTCGATGTGATCAAAGGCATCTCGCAGCAGACCAACCTGCTGGCGCTCAACGCTGCCATCGAGGC
This sequence comes from Pseudomonas sp. S3_G06, assembly GCF_054667565.1. NCBI lineage: Bacteria > Pseudomonadati > Pseudomonadota > Gammaproteobacteria > Pseudomonadales > Pseudomonadaceae > Pseudomonas > Pseudomonas sp. S3_G06. The sequence goes on along the minus strand of NZ_CP162738.1, from coordinate 5,028,092 downwards.
TGCGCGTGCCGGTGAAGCCGGGCGCGGTTTTGCCGTGGTCGCCGATGAGGTGCGCAACCTGGCGCATCGCACCCAGGAATCGGCGGAAGAGATCCACAAGATGATCACCTCGCTGCAGGTCGGCTCGCGCGAAGCGGTGAGCACGATGAACGCCAGTCAGGCGTCCAGCGAGCAGAGCGTGGAAGTGGCGAATCAGGCCGGTCTGCGTCTGGTCAGCGTGACCCAGCGCATCGGCGAAATCGACGGTATGAACCAGTCGGTGGCCGCTGCGACTGAAGAGCAGACGGCGGTGGTGGAAACGCTGAACGTCGACGTCAACCAGATCAACCTGCTGAACCAGCAGAGCGTGGCCAACCTCAACGAAACGTTGAAGGATTGTGATGCGTTGTCGCAGCAGGCGAACCGGTTGAAGCAGTTGGTCGACAGTTTCAAGATCTGATTCACAGATCGCAGACCGCGTTATCGTTCTTCGCGAGCAGGCTCGCTCCCACAGGGAAATGCATTCCAAATGTGGGAGCGAGCCTGCTCGCGAAAGCGGTCTGACGATCACCGCAAAGCCTAAGCCTTAGACAAACAGCTTCAGCACATTGCCCATCGCATCATCGGCAAACCCCTGCACAAAATCCCTGAACCCCGATAATGCTTCATCCCCACCCGCAGCCGGTTCGGCAATGATCGTCCAGGTCGCTCGCGACTTCCCTGCGCTCAGCGACTCCACCTGCATCGCCGCCCACAGGTTCGCCACCCCCAACGTGTTGTAAATCGTCGTCCAGGTCATGCGCCGCGCCTGTTCATCGCGCGAGTTGAGTTGTTCGACCACGACGTTGCCGTCCTTGAAGATTTTCTTGCGCAGCGATGACACGCCCTCGCCGGTCATTTCGGTGTGCGACAGCGCCGGAATGAATCGTTCGAAGCCAGCGAAATCGCCAACGATCGCCCAGACTTGTGCCGCGTCCGCCGGCACTTCCACCGACGACACAACGTGGCAGCCTTGCGGGTTTTTGATCAGGGTGTCGGGTTGCAGATTGCTCATGGTGTTGCTCCTTGTTGATGAGTCAGATGAAGTTGATTTCTTTCAGGTAGTCGCAGCCGCGACGCAGCAGCGCCGGGGATTTCTGTGGGTAGTGCGCGCCCATCTGCCGCACGCCGGCCTCGGCGTTGGCGTGACCGATAAGGGAGATGTCGCCGATGTCTTCTTCGAAGCCGTTGAGGTAGAAGCCGAGCACGCCGAACAGCGCGTTGTCGGCGTCGACTCGGTTCAGTTGCTGCTGCCAGTCGGCGACGCTGACCAGCGAAAACTCGCTGCCGGTTTCGCGGAACGAAGCGACGTAGGCATCCCAGCTCAGCGGCTCGGGATTGTGCAGATTGAACACTGAGCGTTGCGCTGAATAACGGCTGGCATGGAAGGCGATGAAGCGGGCGAGAAAGTCCACCGGCATCAGGTCGAAATTCAGCGCGAAGGCCGGCACCTGTCCGAGCTGGATCGAGCCTTTGAGCATCAGCATCAAACGGTTTTTATGCGGCTGGCAAACGCCGCTGAGGCTGTTGAAACTGATGTTGCCAGGGCGATAAAGGTTGACCCGTACACCGCGCTCGCGCGCCCGTTCGAGGATGCGTTCGCCGACCCACTTCGACAGGTTGTAGCCGTTGCGAATATAGATCGGCGGCGTCGCGGCGGCGGGCAGTTCCAGCACTCGACCGGTGTCGTCCACGGTGCTGGATGCCGACAGGGTCGAGACGAAGTTGAAGACCTTTTTGCGCTGCCCTTCGCACAGCTTCAGCAGGGCAAATATCGGTTCGACGTTGTCCGCCGCCAGGGACTCGTAATCGAGCACGTGGTTGACGTTGGCGGCGTTGTGCACCAGCGCGCCGAACTCGCGATCCAGGCGCTGATAGTCCTCATCGCCCAGGCCCAGTTGCGGACGGCTGATATCAGCTGCGTAAACCCGCACACGGCTCAGGTCGAGGTGCTCCAGCCGGTTTTCGCGCAGTGCCTGAGCGAAGCGTTGCGCCGCCGTATGCCCGGCGCCGTCGCGCACCAGACAGGCCACTTCGCTGGCGCCCCAACCGAGCAGCGCTTCGACGATGTGCACGCCGACAAAACTGTTGGCACCGGTGACGATGACCTTGTGCACATCGCCCATGCGGCTGATCGGCAGCGGTTCGATGTCCAGCGCGCGCTCGGCGTCGGCCATGGCCTGAGCGCTGAGCACGGCGCTGTCATCGGTGCCGCGCACCAGCGTCGACAGTTTGCTGATCGTGGGCAGTTCGATGAAGCGATTGATCGAAATGCTTCGGCCGAATTCCTCACGCAAGCGCAGCAACATCCGCGACAGCAGAATCGAATGTCCGCCGAGATTGAAGAAGCTTTCGTCAGTGGAAATGTCGCTGGTCGGCAGTTCCAGCAATTCTGCCCAGATCTCCAACAGCAGCGCTTCGTCAGCATTGGCCGGCAGGCATTTCGCAGCGCTGTCCTGGACCGTCACCGGCAATGCCAACAGCGCCTTGCGATCGACTTTGCCGTTACTGGCGAACGGCATCTGCGCCAGTTCGGTCCACGCTCCCGGTTGCATGTAGTCCGGCAGAAACTGCCGGGCGTGAGCCTTCAATGCGTCGCGGGCAGTCTCGGTCTGTGGCTGGGCGATAAACGCCAGAATGCGCCGCTGACTGTCGATGACCACGGCAATCTGCCGATACAAGCGGCTCTCGCGCAGGCAGCGCTCGATCTCTTCCGGCTCGACGCGGAAGCCACGGATTTTCACCTGATTGTCGCGCCGCCCGCACAGCTCGATACCGTGCTCGCCCCACTTGGCCATGTCGCCGCTGCGGTAGGCGCGCAGGGTTTCGCCGCCGGGCAGTGACAGGCTCAGATAGCGCTCGGCGGTCTGCTGCGGATTGTTCAGGTAACCGAGGCAGACACCGGGGCCGACGATGAACAGCTCACCGACGGTTTGATCGGGCACCGGTTGCAGATCGTCGTCGAGAATCAGCACCCGACTGTTGGCGATCGGCCCTCCCAGCGTGCGGTTGCTGTCGCCCGGTTTGAGCTGGCGCGCGGTGATCAGCACGGTGGCTTCGGTCGGGCCATACAGGTTGTGCAGGGTGCCTTGGCGGGTCAGTTGCTCGATGACGTACGGCTCGCAGACATCACCGCCGGTCATCACCTGCACGCCCTCCAGTTGCTCCAGCGGCAGGATGCTCAACAGCGCCGGCGGCAGGAAGGCGTGGGTCAGTTGCCGCCGGCGAATCAGCGCAACCAGCTGCAAAGGATCGCGGCGCTGGGTGTCGTCGGGCACGATCAGTTCCGCCCCTGCGAGCAGGCTGGGGAAGATGTCGATCAGTGACGAATCGAAGCTTAGCGAAGAGAACTGCAACACCCGGCTTCCGGCGTGCAACTGCACGTAGTCGGCGTACCACGCGGTGAAGTGGGCGAGATTGGCCTGGCTGAGCAGCACGCCTTTCGGATGCCCAGTGGTGCCCGAGGTGTAGAGCGCCATGCACGGTGCATTGAGCTCGGGCCGGTGCAGCATCAGCGGCCGGCCGAGATCGGCGTTCGGCGCCTCGATGTCACTGACATCCAGCCCCGCTATCGACTCGCTGAGCGCCTGTTGTCCATCGTGAAGCAACAGCACCGCGCCGGCGTTTTCCAGGATGTATTGCTGGCGCTGCAAAGGATGGCTCGGCTCCAGCGGCAAGTACACCGCGCCGCTGCCGAGAATCGCCAGAATCGAGGCGAACAGTGCCGGGCTTTTGCCTTGACAGACAGCGACCACCCACGGCTGCGGATGTTGCTCGAGCAAGGGCAGCAACCGCTGCTGGATCGCCCGGCTGTGGGCGTGCAATTGGCGGTAGCTGATGGACTGTCCGCCGAGGTGCAGCGCCGGTCGTTCCGCATGCTCGATCAGGCTTTGTTGCAGACGCTCGATCAGCGGGATTTGCGCCTGCTCCAGCAGCGCCGGATTTGCCGTGTCGTTGAGACGGTGGACATACGCCAGTTTGTCGAGAAACAGCAGATCTTCCAGGCGTTCGAAATCCGGCGCTTTGAGGACCGGGGCATGCCTCAAATAATCGGCATCGCGGGAAAAGCGGCTGACCAGCAACGCCACTTCGTCGACCACATGGGCAAGCGCTCGTTGGCGTAGCGACTGACCGTTGCCGGACGGCTCATCGCCGATGGGTACGCGGCTGATCAGCGACGAGCCGAGGAAGCATAGCAAGTCGAGGGTCGGCAGGCCGCCATGGTCTTGCGCGGCGATACCCAGGCGCAGGTGCAGATGCGGGATCGCGCAGAAATCGCCGGCAGCGATAAAGCCATCGTCGATGATCAGATCCACCGCCGCTTGAGTGGCGCCGCTGCGGGTCAGTGCATGGCCGTGCTGTTCGAGTTCCCGGGCCAGGTCGGTCATCGCCTGGCTGGCGCCGGTGAGCAAAATGTCGAGACGTTTCATGTCAGCCTCCTCAAACCAGATAGTCGCGCAGGGCGAGCTGCACGCACGGTGTGTCGAGCAGCGAGCTGTTGTGGAAAAACCTGACGATGTTGCCTACCAACGGGTGGTGGCGATTGATCGGGAAGGCCAGTCCGGCGATTTCTTCGCGCAGTGAATACCGCGTGGTTTCGCTGACCGGCAGCGCATCGATCAGGCGCAAATCGAAGGACTTCTGGATGTCGTTGGTCAGGTAATGGCCTATGAACACCGGCAGAATCTGCGCGATGGTTGCGCGGTCCGCGTCGCTGGCGGTGTGCCAATAGATGCGCACCATCCGCGCCCAGAAACTCGAGTGGCGACCCTCGTCGAGCAAGTGGTCGGCCATCAGGCCCTTGATCGACGGCTTGACCGAATCGTCGCGGGCGAACGCCGCGACATCACCGGTCACGGTGTTTTCGGCGATCGCCACGCAGATCAGTTCCACCGCGCTGCGTAGGTGGTCCGGCGCCAGCGCAACAGCGGCGGGAATCGCCCGGCTCAGCTCGATTTCGTCGGGCAACGGAATCGGTTCGATACCGGTCAGCGCGACCGTTTGCTGCATGAAGTCCATGGCCACCAGCGCGTGGTAATCCTCATCGACCACCACGGTCATCGCGTCGTAGCGACAGGCGAACGGGAACGCCACGGCAAAGCGATTCTTGGCAATGCTGCGGGCGGTCTTGTCGACGATTTCCGTCTCGAAAATCACTACGTCGTTGATGAATTTGTACAACGTCTGCACCAGGGCGAAATCACGTTGCTGTGGGCATTCACGCAGGAAGGTTTCGCTGAGCACCAGCGGCTGGCGGCTGAGCGGGTAGATCAGGCGCTGATCGTCTTCCAGCAGCCGCCGTGGACGGGTGCGGATGGTCGCGCGGCTTTCCCAGGCCTCGGCGAAGGATTGATAGTCGGCAGCGTTCATTGGGCCACCTCGGCAACTTCCACGCCCATGCTCAGGCGCAGCCCGTCCCACAAGGCGATGCGGCTGTCCACGGCGGCGATGGCGCTGGCGTAAACCTCGGCTGCGCGCTGCGGATCGCCGTCCACCAGACGCTCCAGCAACTGCTCGGCGGCGGGGCCGTGATCTTCGGAATCGACTTCGATATGCCGTTGCAGGTAGTAACGGAAAGTCGGTGCCTGTTCGATGCCGATGCCCCAGTCATCGAGGATGCGCTGGAACATTGTCGGAATGACGCTCTCGCGACCATGCAGGAACGCGGCGGCAACGCTGTGTCCCGGCGCCTCCAGGGCAATGCGCAAGGTATCGCGGACAAACTGCGCGGCCGCCGGGTCGACGTCGACGCTCTGCAACGCGACGTCATAACTCACGCCTTCCTGCTGCAGGGCGACAAAGCGCTCTACCGCCGTGGTGCTCGCGCCGACTTCGCGCATCGCATCCAGGTACAACTCGAAGTGGCTGTAGTGGCCTGCATCGAGGCGATCGTCCGATTCCTCGCCCAGCACGATCTCGTTGATCAACCGCGCCGCGTGGGGATCGCGCGGCGGCAACCAGGGTAAACGCGTGCAGGTCAGTTCCTGTTGCAGGCGCTTGGTCAGCGACATGAAGTCCCATACGGCAAATACATGGGTTTCCATGAAACGGCGTAATACCGATAACGAAGTAATCTCGGAAAAGATCGGATGAATACTCAGTTCGGCTTTCTTCAAGGCGAGTTGCTGCTTAGTAGGCATCATGATGTCCTTTATCATTGATATGAAATGCACGGTTCTTTGCAATTGCTGTAAATGGTCGAGCAAGTTGGATAGGAACTTGTCCGGGCAATAGCTTGATTGCGCTGTAACGCCGTTGCGGCGCCACGGGTGCTGCGATTGTTGCGTGAGGTATGCCGCGCTGAACGGCGACGTTCAAACCTGGCGAGAGAAAAACTAATACAGGGCAAATGCATTTAACAAGTTTATTTTCAATTATTTTAAGTTGGTTGTTTTTTGAGTATGAGAGTTACCGATAAAACTTTCACGCGAAGTTTTATTTGGGCGTAGTTACTCCTTTCGGCTAATAGCGGCCAAAATCGATAACAAGAGTGAATGCCTCACTCGAAGCAACTTTTAAACAAGGGGATTGATTGAATTCAAAGGGGGCGAAAGTTGGCCGGGACCGGCGCCATGACTTCCTGTTTCCCGTGACAAGGCTCCTTCCGTAGGTTCCTGTTGCGGGGACTGTGCCGTCAGGGCGGCGCGTCCCCGTTCTGTAGGGGTGGCGCTGGAAGAGTGCGGGTAAATTGCCGTCACGGCTATTACCGATTGGTCATCGGCGGGCAGCAGAAATGCGTCGGCAGGGCCGGGGCGGGCACCAGCGGGCACGCCGATCCGCTGCCAGAGCCGGCAGCAGAGCGGTCGCGAAGATTTGTAAGGGGATTATTCGACGTACGGGATATCAGCGCGCGGTGTGACGCTTCTGTGCGGCGGGAGTCGCCAGGTATCGGGTGATGACCTCAACGCCGCGGTTGAGGTGCTGCTCCAGCATTGCGAGCGAGCGCGGTATGTCCCGCTCGATCACGGCCTGAAGCATGGCGCGGTGGTCATCCTGGGACAGCTTGCCCAAGCCCATGGCTTCCAGATTGAACCGCAGAAAACGTTCCTCTTCGTTCAGCCCGTCCTCCACCAGGCGCAGCAGTCGCTGGTTGGGCGCCTTGCTATACAGGGCCATGTGAAAGAGACGGTTGAGGCGGCCGATTTCGTTGTAGTCGTGCTGCGCTTCCAGTTCGTCGATGTAGCCAGCGGCGAGTTGATGCTCGGCCTCAGTCAGCAGCGGAATGGACTGCCGCAATGCCTCGGATTCGAGCAGAATGCGCAACTCGTAGGTTTCAGCAGCATCGCCCTGGATCAGCGGGGCGACCACGGCGCCTTTGTGCGTGGTGACGCTGAGCAGCTCCTGCGCTTCGAGCTGGCGCAAGGCTTCGCGCACCGGCATGCGGCTGACCCCGAACAGATCGGCCAGATCCTGCTGGCGCAGCGCAGTGCCACAGGGCAGGCGGCCATCGAGAATGGCCGAGCGCAGGGTTTCTTCAATCACCGACCGGGCCAGATGCGCAGGAATCGGTCCCTCGACTTTAATGCTGTGCAGCGGTTTGGGCTTCTGAGTCACGACAACACACCCTGTAGGTCGCAATATTTGGATCCAAATGACACTAGTGATTGCTCTACAGGTTGTCAAACCTTGTAAAACAAAGCGCTGCAATCTTAACTCTAGCGCGTCTTCGATGATCTCACGGTGCCATTGTTTTTTGCCGGGCTAAGCTTCACCATCAAACGCTTCCTTTCTGTCCTTCTGGAAACCTGCAGTGGCGGTACGTTTCGCGATCCCTCGGACCTTGCGCTGGCTTGGCTGCGCATTGCTGCTGGCCGGCGTCATGCTGGGCGGTCTGCACGCCGATTGGGATTTTTCCGCGATCAGCCGCAAGGCCACGGCTCTCTATGGGCCACTGGGTGCCGGGCAGCAGCGCATCGATGCCTGGCAGAATCTGCTGGCCACGCAGAAGCAGGTCAGTGAGATGGACAAGCTCAAGGTGGTCAACCTGTTTTTCAACAAGCAGGTGCGTTACGTCGAAGACATCGATCTGTGGCGCGAAGTGGATTATTGGGAAACCCCTATCGAAGCGCTGTGGAAGGGCGCCGGCGACTGCGAAGACTACGCCATCGCCAAGTATTTCAGCCTGCGCCATCTCGGCGTTTCCAGTGACAAGCTGCGCATCACCTACGTCAAGGCGCTGCGCCAGAACCGCGCGCACATGGTGTTGACGTACTATGCGACCCCCGATGCCATGCCGCTGGTGCTCGACAGCCTGATCGATCCGATCCAGCCGGCGGCGCAGCGGACCGATTTGCTGCCGGTCTATTCTTTCAATGCCGAAGGTCTGTATCTGCCAGGCGCCAAGGGTAATAAAAAGGTCGGCGACACCAAACGCCTGTCGCGCTGGCAGGATGTGCTGAAAAAAATGCAGGCCGAAGGTTTTCCGGTCGAGACGACTAACTAGGAGCACGCGCTCAGATGTCTTTGTTCAAACAGCTGTTGATCGCTATCTGTCTGTTCCTGGTCGTGGCCTTCACCGGCAGCTTCATGGTCAGCCTGGAGAGCTCGCGCACCCAGTACGTCAATCAGTTGCGCTCCCACGCACAGGACGCGGCGACGGCGCTGGCATTGTCGCTGACGCCGAATATCGACGACCCGGCGATGGTCGAGCTGCTGGTCAGTTCGATTTTCGACAGCGGTTATTACGCGAGCATCCGCGTGGTCGACGTGAAGACCGAGCAGACCATTGTCGAGCGCAGCGGTACCCCGGCGGTGAGCAATGTGCCGGACTGGTTCGTCAAACTGATCGGCCTCGAGCCGGCCGGTGGCGATGCGCTGGTCAGCCGTGGCTGGGAGCAGGCGGCGCGGGTCGAGGTGGTCAGCCATCCGATGTTCGCCGTGGCCAAGCTATGGCAGAGCGCACTGGGCAGTCTTGGCTGGTTGCTGATCTGCGGCGCATTGAGTGCGGTGCTCGGTGCGCTGTTGCTGCGTCGGCAGTTGAAACCCCTCGATTACATGGTCCAGCAGTCCCATGCGATTGCCCGCCGCGAGTTTCTCAGCCTGCCGGATCTGCCGCGCACGCCTGAATTGCGTCGCGTGGTGCAGGCAATGAATCAGATGGTCGAGAAGCTCAAGACGCTGTTCCAGGAGCAGGCCGAGCGCAGTGAAAAACTGCGTACCGAGTCCTATCAGGACAACCTCACCGGCCTGGCCAACCGCCGCTATTTCGAGATGCAATTGAACAACCGCGTGAGCAACCCGGAGCAGGCCAGTTCCGGTTATCTGCTGCTGTTGCGGGTCAAGGACCTGGCCGGTCTCAACCAGCGTCTCGGCGGCCAGCGTACCGACCAGTTGCTCAAGGCCGTCGGCGAGCAACTGACCCGCGAGTGCGCCAGATATCCACAAACCCAGGACTTGGTCACGCGTATTCGCGGCGGTGAATTCGCCGTGCTGGCGCCGGGGCTGGTGCGCGAGGAAGCGCTGCAGCTGGCGCAGAATCTCGACAATGCCTTGAGCAGCCTGCATGCCACCGGCGCGACCGATGTGCCAGCGGTGGCTTCGATCGGGCTGGCGCCCTTCGCCCACGGTGACTCTCCGCAAGCGGTGCTGACACTGGGCGATCAGGCACTCGCGCAGGCCGAAGGCCAAGGCGAGCAGAATTGGGCATGCATCGATCAGAGTCTGGTGGCGGAGGTCGGTGACGACCATCACGCTTGGCATCGACTGCTGGATCAGGCCTTGAGTCAGCAGCGTTTCGAGTTGTATTTCCAGCCGGTGGTTGCGGCGCAGGACACGCAACTGGTGCTGCATTACAAGGTGCTGTCGCGTCTGCTCGACGAGCAGGGCCAGACCATTCCCGCCGGACGCTTCCTGCCGTGGCTGGAGCGCTTCGGCTGGACCGCGCGGCTCGATCGGCTGATGCTCGAACGCGTGCTGGAACAGATGAAAGGGCACGAGGATTCGCTGGCGCTGAACCTGTCCTCGGCGACGCTGGCCGACCCGCAGGCGTTGAACAAGGTCTTCGAGATTCTGCGCGCGCATTCCAATCTCGGCGCGCGTCTGACTCTGGAAATCGGTGAGGAGCAATTGCCTGAACAGGCGGTGCTGGAGCAGTTGACCCGACGCCTGCGCGAGCTCGGTTTCTCGCTGAGCCTGCAGCGCTTCGGCGGGCGCTTCAGCATGATCGGCAACCTGGCGCGGTTGGGTCTGGCGTACTTGAAGATCGACGGCAGCTACATCCGCGCGATCGATCAGGAGAGCGACAAGCGCCTGTTCATCGAGGCGATCCAGCGCGCGGCGCACAGCATCGATCTGCCGCTGATTGCCGAACGGGTCGAGACTGAAGGGGAGCTGTCAGTGATTCGCGAGATGGGCTTGTATGGCGTGCAGGGGCAGTTGCTCGGTGAGCCGAAGCCCTGGAAGTAACTTGTCTTCAGTGATGCCGCCTTCGCGAGCAGGCTCGCTCCCACATTTGGAATGCATTCCAGTGTGGGAGCGAGCCTGCTCGCGAAAGGGCCAGTCCAGTCGGTGAAGATCCAGGATCAGATCAACCCGCCCTCATCCTCATCGATCAACTGGCTCAACCCGCCCAGCGCTTCACGTGCCTGGGTGCGGTCCATCAGTTTGGCCTGGGCCGCCGCTGGCAGGTCGGTGACGCGGATCACGCCTTTCTGGGTCAGCACCTGAATCAGGTCGTCGAGTACCCGAATCATTTCAAAGTCGCTCTGCTTGAGCTGTTTGAGGCTGTTTTCCACGGCTTCGTTGGCGTACCACGCCTGAATCTCATGGTTATCGGCGGGCAGCGTTTCCGTGGCCTCGGCGTACGCCGCAGCTTCCACGCGAATCAACTGGCCTTGCGCATCGCGTTGCACGTAAAACATTGAGCATCCCTCACAAATGAACAGCGTCATGCTGTCAGCAGCATAGCCAACTGCGCGCCAGTATGCGGGGCGCCGATGAAATCGTCACCGCTGCATTGCCCGCAAACGCGACGGCCGCCCCACAGGAGGCGGCCGTCGTTGTTTCAGCCTCAGCTGTTGTTGTGATCGACCTTGATGGTCGGGTCGCTGCCGGCAATCAGGTTGTGCAGGTTGGCGCTCGCCCAGTTGTTGCCTTCCAGTTTGATCGTCACGTCCGGCGTGGCCGCAGCGGCATCGCCCGAGTTGAATTTGCCCGCCGAGCTGACTTGCAGCGACGACGTGCCATCCACCGTGGTGATCTTCAGGAAGTTGTCGATCGTGCTGCCGGTCTCGCCCTGCAACAGGTCGCGCAGGTCGATGCGGTCGCCTTCGCTGGCTTTGAAATCCTTGATCACGTCGTTACCGGTGTCGCCCGATTTCCAGACGAAGGTGTCGCCACCGGAACCGCCGATGAGGATGTCGTTGCCCTGACCGCCGATCAGCGTGTCGTTGCCGGTGCCGCCGAGCAGGATGTCATTGCCTTTGCCGCCGTCGAGCAGGTCGGTGCCGCCCGAGCCGAACAGGATGTCATTGCCTGCGCCACCCAGCAGCGTGTCGTTGCCATCGTGCGCGCCGGATACATCAAACGCCTGATAGTGCTCGGTGATGTACTGGTGCACATTGCTGGTGGTGACTTTGCTGACATCAACGCCGGTTTCCTTGGCGACGAACGCCTGCATCGCCTGGTAACCCTCGCCGGCAATGCCGTTGAAGCTGACCAGATCGCCGAACAGGATGTCGTTGCCTTCGCCACCGTTGACGGTGTCGTTACCCGGCATCGTCGCTTCGGTATGGCCGATGATCGAGTTGGCCAGATCCTTCGGATCGATGTTGGTTTGCGGCGTTTTGTCCGAGTCGTACGGTTTCAGGTCATCGAGAGTGACGCCGCTGTTCAGGCCAATCGCTTCGACGTTCGACAGGCCGTTGAGCAAGGCAAAGCCACTGGCCGAGTTGCTGCTCGTCGACGAGTTGGTGCTGTTACCGGTACCGGCCAGGTTCGACAACTCATAAGTGCCGTCGCCCTGTGCGTGGATGGTGCCCAGGTTACTGCTGCTCCAGCCCCACCATGAACTGTAGGTCTGCAGAGTCACGGTGCCGGCGCTGTTGATCGTCAACGCATGGGTATTGTCGATGTAGGTGCTGAAGGTGTCGCCCGGCTTGTAGTTGCTGGTTTTCACCACGTCATCGAGCTTCACGTTGCCGTACAGCGTCGGGTTGGCTTGCTCGCCGCTCTGGTAGTAAGTCGGCTCGCCGTCGGTGATGAAGTACGTAAGGTTCTTCGCCCCGGTGTTGGCCACGGCGTCAGCGCTCTGGAACCAGTTGGCCGTGGTCTTGAACACGTCCTCGTAGTTGGTACCGCCGCCAGAGCCCATCGAGTTGAGTACGGCTTTGAGCAAGGTCAGCGCATTCGGGTCGTTGAGATTCACCGACACCGACTTGTTGACCTGGGTATCGAAGTCCACCAGGAAGATGTTCACCGTACCCGAGTTGCTACCGCCCAGGCTTTGCTTGAGGCTGTTGAACACCGACGTCAGCGAGTCTTTTGCGGCGTTCAGCGACGAAGTGCTCATGCTGCCCGAGCTGTCGACCATGAACGCAATGTTGTAGTTGGTGCCCGGTATCACGGTCAGGCCACCGATGTCGGCGACGATGATGTCGTTGGCGTCGGTGCCGGTGACGTTGTCGTCACCCGAGGTGGCGGTGACCGCGTTGTACACCGCAGGCACCACCGTGACCGGAATGGTCGCGGTGCTGCTTGCCGAGCCGCCGACCTGTTCGGTAGACGTCGAGGTCACGGTCAGGTTGAACTGGCCGTTGTAGTAGGTCGGCGGGGTCACGGTCAGAGAGCCGAGGTTCCAGCCGGTGACGTTGGCTTCGCCATTGCTCGCGGTGACGGTGAAGGTGTGACCCGCGCCATCGCTGAGCACCGAGCCGACCGGCGCGCCGCTGATCTTCACGCTCAGGGTTTCCGAGCCGTCGGTGTCGGTCAGCGCGGTGCTGATCGCCGACAGTTTCACCGTGGTGCCTTCGGCGCCGGTGTTGAGCTTGTAGCCGTCGTAATAGCCTTCGCCATTGGTGCCGTGCAGATCGGAGACGGTCACGCCCGAGTTGATCAGGTCCTGCACACCGGTGTAGATCGGCACGCCGGCGTTGCTCAGATCGATCGGCGTGCTGCCGTTGACCGACAGGTTGACGTCGTAGCTGCCCGGGCCGCTCTGGTTGTGGTGGTAGATGTCGAGGGTGTAGTAGCCGCTGGTGGTCGGGGTGAACGAACCATTGATCGCACCGCCTGCGCCCCAGGTACCGGAAGCCACGTTCTTGCCGCCGATGGTGATCAGCAGGCTGTCATCGGCCACGCCGCTGAAGCTGTAGGTCTTGCCGGCTTCCAGATAGATCAGGCCAGAGGTCTTCGAAGCCGTACCGGCGGCGACGCTGCCATCGGACTGCACATTGGTGACGTTGCCGCTGGAGTTCGGCTTGCCGGCCGCATCGATCACACTTTTCAGAGTGTTCGAGTTCGCGCCGCTGCCGTCGGTGCCCAGGCCCGACAGACCGGTCCAGACTTCCTTGATCAGGCCGGTGGATTTCACACTGTTGTCAGCTACGGCTACGGTTGGCGCATCCGCCACTGGCGTGATGTCGATCTTCACTGTGCCGGTGCTGCCCAGCGCCTGGCCATCGGTAGGCTGGAACTTGATCTGCGCGTAGTCCGCCTGATTGTTGCCCAGGCCGGTGCCGCCATAACCATTGGTCCCCGACTCGTTGGCATCCGGCAGGAAACGCAGCTTGCCGGCGTCGATGTCGGCCTTGCTGAAGGTCTGGTTGTTGGCAACATCCTTCCAGGTCGAGCCGTCCAGATACTGCAGTTTGCCCTCGCCCGGCAGTTGCGTGATCTTGATACCGAGGCTGCTCGCCGGGCTGTCGACATCGCTGACGCCGAAGGTCGACCAGCCGAGTACCAGCGGCGTGTCTTCGGTGCCGGTGACATTGCTCGGCGCAGCGACCGGTGCATCGTTGACCGCCACCACGTTGACCGTGGTCGTCGCGGTGTTGGAGTAATTGCCGCCATCGGTCACCGTCACGGTGATGACGCGCGGCACGGTGCTCGGGTTTTCGCTGCTGTTGGTGAAGCTGATGTTCTTGATGGCCTGCATGTAGTCGGCCAGGGTCGCGTTACCCGAGAGGGTCAGGGTCACCGTGCCGTTGGTGCTGTTGGCATTGATGGTGATGCCGTTGACGCTGTTGCCCAGATTCAGCGCATCGCCGTCCTGACGGTTGGTCAGCACCACGGTGGCACCGGTCAGCATCGTGCTGTCCGCGTCGGTGATGCTGATGTCGGTGTCAGCGATCGACACGCCGGCGCCCGGGGTGTTCTCGGTGAACGTCACCTTGTAATCGGCACCGGTCGCACCGCTGGAGTTGTTGGCGTCCAGATCGAGCACCGGTGGCGCATCGTTGTCGATGATCGAGGTGCTGACGCTGCCATTGGTGCTGCTGACCGCGAGGTTCTCGAAGTTGCCGCCGGTAGCCGAATCGATCTTGACCACGAAGTTCTCGGTGCCTTCGGTGATCTTGTCATCGAGGGTAGCGACGTTGAACTGCGCGCTGCTGGCGCCCGCCGGGATCTTCACGGTGTACACACCGGTGAAGTCCGAACCGTCGGCAGCAGTGCCGCTGTAGACGATTTTCAGGGTCACTTCGGTCTGCGCCGGGTGATTGAGGCTGACGGTGTAGCTGGCGGTCTGGCCTTCGGTCACCGAGCTGCTGCCAGTGATGCTGACGGTGGTGGTGTCGACGGTGTCGGTGACGCTGGTCACCGCTGGCGTGGTGCTCTGTACCAGTTTTTCGAAGCTGCCACCGGTGGCGCTGCTGATGGTCGCCTGCACGGTGCCGGCATCTTTGTAGACGTCGTCAGCTGGCGCTGGAACGTTCACGGTGCCGGTGGTTTCGCCAGCCTTGATGGTGATCACGGCGCCGTTCGACAAGGTCACGGTCACTGGTGAGCCAGCGGCGTTGGTCAGTGTAGCGGTGTAAGTGATCTGGCCACCTTCAGTCACGGAACCGGTCGCGCTCAGCGACAGGTTGGTGGTGTCGACGGTGTCGGTCACGGTGGTGCTGACCGGGGTCTTGTCGGCGACGAGATTCTCGAAATTGCCGCCGCTGACGTTGGTGATCGAGTTGGTCAGCGGAGCGTTGCCGGTCAGCGCATCGTTCGGTGCGACGGCGGTTACGGTACCGGTGGTCTGTCCGACCGCGATAGTGATGTTCTGGCCGTTGGCCAACGTCACGACAACTGGCGAACCGGTGACGGGCGCGCCGACGGTGGCGGTGTAGACAACGTTGCCGCCTTCGGCCGCTGTGGCGGTTGCACTCAGTTTTACGGTGGTGGTGTCGATGGTGTCCGTAACGCTGGTGACGGCAGGTGCGCTGCTGGTCACCAGGTTTTCGAAGTTGCCGCCGGTGGCTTTGCTGATGGTTGCCTGGACGGAACCGGCGTCTTTGTAGACGTCATCGGACGGTGCAGGAACGGTTGCGGTGCCGGTGATTTCGCCAGCCTTGATGGTGATCACGGCACCGTTCGACAAGGTGACTGTCACAGGCGAGCCAGCGGCGTTGGTCAGTGTCGCGGTGTAGGTGATCTGGCCACCTTCGGCCACGGAGCCGGTTGCGCTCAGTGACAGATTGGTGGTGTCGACGGTGTCGGTCACGCCGGTGCTGACCGGGGTCTTGTCGGCAACGAGGTTTTCGAAGTTGCCGCCGGTTACGTTAGTGATCGAGTTGGTGATCGGAGCGTGGCCGGTCAGTGCATCGTTCGAAGCAACAGCGGTTGCAGTGCCGGTAGTCTGACCGACGCCGATGGTGATGGTCTGGCCGTTGGCCAGAGTTACCACAACTGGTGAGCCGGTAACCGGAGCGCCGACGGTGGCGGTGTAAGTCACGGTACCGCCTTCAGCCACCGAAGTATCGGCGGTCAATTTGACGGTCGACGTGTCGATGGTGTCGGTGACAGTCGTCACGGCTGGAGCAGTGCTCGGTACCAGGTTCTCGAAGTTGCCGCCGGTGGCGCTGGTGATCGTGGCCTGAACAGAGCCGGCGTCTTTGTAGACGTCATCGGCTGGCGCAGGAACGGTTGCGGTGCCGGTGATTTCGCCAGCCTTGATGGTGATAACGGCACCGTTCGACAAGGTGACGGTCACAGGCGAGCCAGCGGCGTTGGTCAGCGTAGCGGTGTAAACAATCGAACCACCTTCGGCCACAGAACCGGTCGCACTCAGCGACAGGTTAGTGGTGTCGGCAACATCCGTAACAGAAGTCGAAACCGGAGTTTTGTCCGCCACCAGATCTTCGAAATTGCCGCCGCTCACGCCAGTGATCGAGTTGGTGATCGGAGCATTACCGGCCAACGCATCGTTCGCAGCAACAGCGGTTGCAGTGCCAGTAGTTTGACCGACGCCGATGGTGATGGTCTGGCCGTTGGCCAGAGTCACGACCACGGGCGAACCAGTAACTGGCGCACCAACGGTGGCGGTGTAGGTGATAGTCCCGCCCTCAGCCACCGACGTATCGGCGGTCAGTTTCACGGTCGAAGTATCGATGGTGTCAGTGACCTGAGTGACCGCTGGCGTGGTGCTCGGCACGAGATTTTCGAAGTTACCGCCGGTGGCGCTGGTGATCGTGGCCTGAACAGAGCCGGCGTCTTTGTAGACGTCATCGGACGGCGCAGGAACGTTCACGGTGCCGGTGGTCTTGCCGGCGTCGATGGTGATCACAGCGCCGTTCGACAGGGTCACGGTCACGGGCGAGCCAGCGGCGTTGGTCAATGTCGCGGTGTAAGTGATCTGGCCACCTTCAGCCACCGAATTACTGGCGCTGAGCGAGAGACTGGTGGTGTCGGTAACGTCGGTAACAGAAGTCGAAACTGGAGTTTTGTCCGCCACCAGATCTTCGAAGTTGCCGCCGGTTACGTTAGTGATCGAGTTGGTGATCGGCGCATTGCCGGTCAGCGCATCGTTCGCAGCAACCGCAGTTGCAGTGCCAGTAGTCTGACCGACGCCGATGGTGATGGTCTGGCCGTTGGCCAATGTCACGACGACAGGAGAACCGGTAACTGGTGCACCGACGGTGGCGGTGTAAGTCACGGTGCCGCCTTCGGCGACCGACGTATCGGCGGTCAGTTTGACGGTCGAGGTATCGATGGTGTCGGTGACTGTCGTCACGGCCGGAGCAGTGCTTGGTACCAGGTTCTCGAAGTTGCCACCAGTGGCACTGGTGATCGTCGCCTGGACGGAACCGGCGTCTTTGTAAACGTCATCGGATGGCGCAGGAACAGTTGTGGTGCCAGTGGTTTCGCCAGCCGTGATGGTGATCACAGCACCGTTCGACAGGGTCACGGTTACTGGCGAGCCAGCGGCGTTGGTCAGTGTCGCGGTGTAAGTGATCTGGCCACCTTCAGCCACCGAATTGCTGGCGCTGAGCGACAGATTTGTCGTGTCGGTAACGTCGGTGACAGAAGTCGAGACCGGAGTTTTGTCCGCCACCAGATCTTCGAAATTGCCGCCGCTGACGTTGGTGATCGAATTGGTGATCGGAGCATTACCGGCCAACGCATCGTTCGCAGCAACAGCAGTTGCAGTGCCAGTAGTCTGGCCGACGCCAATGGTGATGGTCTGGCCGTTGGCCAATGTCACGACGACAGGAGAACCGGTAACTGGTGCACCGACGGTGGCGGTGTAAGTCACGGTGCCGCCTTCGGCGACCGACGTATCGGCGGTCAGTTTGACGGTCGAGGTATCGATGGTGTCGGTGACTGTCGTCACCGCTGGAGCAGTGCTCGGTACCAGGTTTTCGAAATTGCCACCGGTAGCGCTGGTGATCGTTGCCTGGACGGAACCGGCGTCTTTGTAGACGTCATCGGATGGTGCAGGAACGGTCGCGGTGCCGGTGGTTTCACCAGCCTTGATGGTAATTACGGCACCGTTCGACAGGGTCACGGTCACTGGCGAGCCAGCGGCGTTGGTCAGTGTCGCGGTGTAAGTGATCTGGCCACCTTCAGCCACCGAGTTGCTGGCGCTGAGCGACAGATTGGTGGTGTCGGTAACATCCGTAACAGAAGTCGAGACCGGAGTTTTGTCGGCCACCAGATCTTCGAAATTGCCGCCGCTCACGCCAGTGATCGAGTTGGTGATCGGCGCGTTGCCGGTCAGCGCATCATTCGGAGCAACAGCGGTTGCAGTGCCAGTAGTCTGACCGACGCCAATGGTGATGGTCTGGCCGTTGGCCAATGTCACGACGACAGGAGAACCGGTAACTGGTGCACCGACGGTGGCGGTGTAAGTCACCGTGCCGCCTTCGGCGACCGACGTATCGGCGGTCAGTTTGACGGTCGAGGTATCGATGGTGTCGGTGACTGTCGTCACCGCTGGAGCAGTGCTCGGTACCAGGTTTTCGAAATTGCCACCGGTGGCACTGGTGATCGTCGCCTGCACAGAGCCGGCATCTTTGTAGACGTCATCGGACGGTGCAGGAACCGTCGCAGTGCCGCTGGTTTCACCAGCCTTGATGGTGATCACGGCACCGTTCGACAGGGTGACGGTCACTGGCGAGCCAGCAGCATTGGTCAATGTCGCGGTGTAAGTGATCTGACCACCTTCGGCCACCGAGTTGCTGGCGCTGAGCGACAGATTGGTGGTGTCGGTAACATCCGTAACAGAAGTCGAGACCGGAGTTTTGTCGGCCACCAGATCTTCGAAATTGCCGCCGCTCACGCCAGTGATCGAGTTGGTGATCGGCGCGTTGCCGGTCAGCGCATCATTCGGAGCAACAGCGGTTGCAGTGCCAGTAGTCTGACCGACGCCAATGGTGATGGTCTGGCCGTTGGCCAATGTCACGACGACAGGAGAACCGGTAACTGGTGCACCGACGGTGGCGGTGTAAGTCACCGTGCCGCCTTCGGCGACTGACGTATCGGCGGACAGTTTGACGGTCGAGGTATCGATGGTGTCGGTGACTGTCGTCACCGCTGGAGCAGTGCTCGGTACCAGGTTTTCGAAATTGCCACCGGTGGCACTGGTGATCGTCGCCTGGACGGAACCGGCGTCTTTGTAGACGTCATCGGACGGGGCCGGAACGGTCGCGGTGCCGGTGGTTTCACCAGCCTTGATGGTAATTACGGCACCGTTCGACAGGGTCACGGTCACTGGCGAGCCAGCGGCGTTGGTCAGTGTCGCGGTGTAAGTGATCTGACCACCTTCGGCAACCGAATTGGTGGCGCTCAAGGACAGATTTGTAGTGTCGGTAACGTCCGTGACAGAAGTCGAAACGGGAGTTTTGTCCGCAACCAGATCTTCGAAATTGCCGCCGGTTACGCCAGTGATGGAGTTGGTGATCGGCGCGTTGCCGGTCAGCGCATCGTTCGCAGCAACAGCGGTTGCGGTGCCAGTGGTCTGACCGACGCCGATGGTGATGGTCTGGCCGTTGGCCAGGGTCACGACCACAGGCGAGCCAGTAACTGGCGCACCAACGGTGGCGGTGTAAGTCACGGTGCCGCCTTCAGCCACCGACGTATCGGCGGTCAGTTTGACGGTCGACGTGTCGATGGTGTCGGTGACAGTCGTCACGGCTGGAGCAGTGCTCGGTACCAGGTTCTCGAAGTTGCCGCCGGTGGCACTGGTGATCGTCGCCTGGACGGAACCGGCGTCTTTGTAGACGTCATCGGACGGGGCCGGAACGGTCGCGGTGCCGGTGGTTTCACCAGCCTTGATGGTAATTACGGCACCGTTCGACAGGGTCACGGTCACTGGCGAGCCAGCGGCGTTGGTCAGTGTCGCGGTGTAAGTGATCTGGCCACCTTCAGCCACCGTGTTGCTGGCGCTGAGCGACAGATTGGTAGTGTCGGCAACATCCGTAACAGTGGTCGAAACTGGAGTTTTGTCCGCCACCAGATCTTCGAAATTGCCACCGGTTACGCCAGTGATCGAGTTGGTGATCGGCGCATTACCGGCCAACGCATCGTTCGCAGCAACAGCGGTTGCGGTGCCAGTAGTCTGACCAACGCCGATGGTGATGGTCTGGCCGTTGGCCAGAGTTACCACAACTGGTGAGCCGGTAACCGGAGCGCCGACGGTGGCGGTGTAAGTCACGGTACCGCCTTCAGCCACCGAAGTATCGGCGGTCAGTTTGACCGTCGAAATGTCGATGGTATCGGTGACATTCGTCACCGCTGGAACCGCGCTTGGCACCAGGTTCTCGAAGTTGCCGCCGGTCGCACCCTCGATGGTCACTTCGACTTTGCCGGCATCTTTATAGACGTCGTCTTTCGGTGCGTCGACGGTCACGGTGCCGGTAGTTTTGCCTGCGTCGATGGTGATGGTGGCGCCGTTCGACAGGGTCACGATCACCGGTGTGCCGGCCGGGTTGGTCAGGGTTGCGGTGTAGGTGATCTGGCCGCCTTCGGCGACCGAATCGCTGGCGCTCAGGTTCAGATTGGTGGTGTCGGTGGTGTCGGAAACCACGGTGTCTGCGGACTTGCCGTCGACCACCAGTTTTTCGTAATTGCCACCCGTGGCGCCATCAATGGTCACGCTCAACGAGCTGCCGCCCGCCAGCGGGCTGTTCGGCGCGACGTAGTTGACGCTGCCGGTGGTTTCGCCAACGGCGATGGTGATGGTCTGACCGTTGGACAGGCTCACGATCACCGGCGAACCGGTCACTGGCGCGCCCACGGTGGCGGTGTAAACCACGGTTTCGCCTTCAGCAACGTTCGCAGTGGCGCTCAGCGACACGGTGGTGGTGTCGATGGTGTCGTTGACCGTGGTCACCGCCGGCGCTGTGCTGGTGACGAGGTTTTCGAAGTTGCCGCCGGTTGCGCTCTGGATGGTCGCTTCAACGCTGCCGGCATCTTTATAGACGTCGTCTTTCGGTGCATCGACGGTCACGCTGCCGGTGGTTTTGCCGGCCTCGATGAGGATAGTCGCACCGTTCGACAGGGTCACGGTGACCGGTGTGCCAGCGGCGTTGCTCAAAGTCGCGGTGTAGGTGATCTGGCCGCCTTCGTTCACCGCGCCAGTCGCGCTGAGCGACAGGTTGGTGGTGTCGACGGTGTCGGTCACGGTGGTGCTGACCGGGGTCTGGTCGGCAACGAGGTTTTCGAAGTTGCCGCCGCTGACGTTGGTGATCGAGTTGGTCAGCGGCGCGTGGCCGGCGAGGACGTCGTTCGGCGCGGTGGTGCTCACGCTGCCGCTGGTCTTGCCGACTTCAATAGTGATGTTCTGACCATTGGCCAGGGTCACGACCACAGGCGAGCCGGTGACCGGCGCGCCGACGGTGGCGGTGTAGGTGACGGTGCCACCTTCGGCCGCGGTTTCGGTGGCGGTCAGTTTGACCGTCGAGGTGTCGACGGTGTCGGTGACATCGGTAACCGCTGGCGTGGTGCTTGGCACCAGGTTTTCGAAGTTGCCGCCAGTGGCGTCCTTGATCGTGACTTCAACTTTGCCGGCGTCTTTGTAGACGTCATCGGCAGGTGCCGGAACGGTGACGGTGCCGGTGGATTTGCCAGCCTCGATGGTGATCACCGCGCCGTTGCTCAGGCTCACGGTCACTGGCGTGCCGGCCGGGTTGCTCAGGGTTGCGGTGTAGACAATCGAACCGCCCTCGGCCACGGAGCCGGTCGCGGACAGCGACAGGTTGGTGGTGTCGGCAACGTCGGTTACCGAGGTCACCGCCGGGGTTTGGTCGGCGACGAGATTTTCGTAATTGCCACCGCTGGCGCCGTCGATTTTCACGCTCAGGGTGTTGCCGCCGGCCTGTGCATCGTTCGGCGCGGTGAAGTTGACGCTGGCGCTGCTGGCGCCGACCGGAATGGTGATGGTCTGGCCGTTGGACAGGGTCACCAGCACTGGCGAACCGGTGACCGGGGCGGTCACGGACGCGGTGTAGACAACCACGCCGCCTTCTATCGCGCTGGCGCTGGCGGTCAGCGAAACCGTGCTGTTGTCGATGGTGTCGGTGACATCAGTTACCGCAGGAGTCTTGTCGATCACCAGGTTTTCAAAGTTGCCGCCGCTGGTCTTGGTGATGCTCGCATCGACCTTGCCGGCGTCCTTGTACACATCATCGCCAGGCGCGGCTACGGTCGCAGTGCCAGTGCTCGCACCCTTGGCAATGTTGATCACCGCGCCGTTGCTCAGGGTCACGCTCATGGCGGTGCCGGCCGGATTGCTCAGGGTCGCCGTGTAGACGATCGAGCCGCCCTCGGCAACGCTGCCGGTGGCGCTCAGGCTGATGTTGGTGGTGTCGACGGCGTCGGTGACTTTGGTCACCACAGCCGAACGATCGGCCTCGACGCGCTCGAAATTGCCGCCGCTGTGGCTGGCGATCGCCGTCCGCACGTTGCTGCCATCAATGTACGGCGTATTGGCGGGCGCCGGGAAATTCACCGAACCGCTGGTAGCACCGGCAGCGATGTTGATCACCGCGCCGTTGGCCAGGGTTACGGTCATTGCAGTGCCGGCCGGGTTGCTCAGGGTCGCGGTGTAGGTGATCTGGCCACCTTCGCTGACGGTATCGCTGGCGGTCAGGGTCAGTGCGGTTGTGTCAACGGTGTCGTTGACCGTGGTGCTGACCGGAGTCTTGCTGACGTCGAGTTTCTCGAAGTTGCCGCCGCTGGCATCGGTCATGGTTACGGTGAGCTTGCTGACGTCCTTGTAGACGTCATCGCTCGGTGCGGCAACTGTCACCGAACCGCTGGTCTTGCCGGCTTCGATGGTGATGGTCTGGCCGTTGCTCAGGTTGACCGTTACCGGCGTTTGCGCGGCGTTGGTCAGCGTTGCGGTGTAAGTTATCGAAGAGCCTTCGAGCACGTAGCTTTCTGCGCTGAGGGTCAGGTGCGTGGTGTTGACCGTGTCGGCAACGTTGGTCACCGCAGGCGTAGTGCTCGGCACCAGATTTTCGAAGTTGCCGCCGGTGGCGTCCTTGATGGTGACTTCGACTTTGCCGGCGTCTTTGTAGACGTCATCGGCAGGTGCCGGAACGGTCACGGTGCCGGTGGTCTTGCCCGCTTCAATGGTGATGACCGAACCGTTGCTCAGGTTGACGGTGACCGGCGTACCGGCCGGGTTGCTCAGCGTCGCGGTGTAGGTGATCTGCCCGCCTTCATTGACGTTGCCGGTGGCAGTCAGCGCGATGCTGGTGGTGTCGACGGTGTCGGTCACGGTGGTGCTGACCGGGGTCTTGTCGGCGACCAGATTTTCGAAGTTGCCGCCGCTGACGTTGGTGATCGAGTTGGTCAGTGGTGCGTGACCGATCTGCACGTCATTCGATACCGGGGCGGTGACGCTGCCGGTGGTCTGGCCGACGGCGATGGTGATGCTCTGGCCGTTGGCCAGGGTCACGACAACAGGCGTGCCGGTGACGGGCGCGCCGACAGTGGCGGTGTAGGTGACGGTTCCGCCTTCGGCTACCGAAGTGTCGGCGGTCAATTTGACCGTCGAGGTATCGATGGTGTCGGTGACTTGAGTGACCGCTGGCGTGGTGCTCGGAACGAGGTTCTCGAAGTTGCCGCCGGTGGCGCTGGTGATTGTGGCCTGCACGGAACCGGCGTCTTTGTAGACGTCGTCGGACGGAGCCGGGAAGGTCACATTACCGCTGGTTTCGCCTGCATTGATGGTGATGACGGCGCCGTTCGACAAGGTCACGGTTACTGGCGAGCCAGCTGCATTGGTCAAGGTCGCGGTGTAAGTGATCTGGCCGCCTTCAGCCACGGAAGCGGTCGCGCTCAGCGAAAGATTGGTGGTGTCGGCCACGTCGGTGACGGTGGTCGAAACTGGAGTTTTGTCCGCCACCAGATTTTCGAAGTTGCCACCGCTTACGCCAGTGATCGAGTTGGTCAGCGGAGCGTTGCCGGTCAAGGCATCGTTCGGTGCAGTGTAAGTGACGGAGCCAGTGGTCTGGCCGACGACGATGGTGATGTTCTGGCCGTTGGCCAACGTCACGACCACAGGCGAGCCGGTGACTGGCGCGCCGACGGTGGCGGTGTAAGTCACGGTGCCGCCTTCGGCAACCGAGGTGTCTGCGCTCAGCTTCACCGTCGAGGTATCGACGGTGTCAGTGATTTCGGTCACTGCTGGCGTAGTGTTCGGCACCAGATTTTCGAAGTTGCCGCCGGTGGCGTCCTTGATGCTGACTTCGACCTGGCCGGCGTCTTTGTAGACGTCATCGGCCGGCGCTGGAACGGTAATGGTGCCGGTGGTTTTGCCGGCATCAATGGTGATCACCGAACCGTTGCTCAGGGTCACGGTTACCGGGGTGCCGGCCGGATTCGTCAGCGTGGCGGTGTAGGTGATCTGGCCACCCTCGGCCACGGAGCCGGTGGCGCTGAGGCTCAGGCCAGTGTCATCGACCGAGTCGGTAATCGTGGTAACGGCTGGCGTGGTGCTTGGCACCAGGTTTTCAAAGTTGCCGCCGGTAGCCCCGGTGATCGTCGTGCTGACGGTGCTGCCATTGTTGTAGACGTCGTTGGCCGCAGTCGGCACGTTGACGGTGCCGACGGTTTCGCCAGCCGCGATGGTGATGGTCGAGCCGTTGGACAGGGTGACGGTTACCGGGGTCTGCGCCGGGTTGGTCAGGGTCGCGGTGTAAGTGATCTGACCGCCTTCAACGATGTTATTGGTCGCGGTCAGAGTCAAACCGGTGTTATCGACAGAGTCGGTAATCGTGGTGACAGCTGGCGTCGGATTCGGCACCAGATTTTCGAAGTTGCCGCCGGTAGCGCCGGTGATGGTGGTGCTGACGGTGCTGCCATTGTTGTACACGTCGTTGGCCGCAGTCGGCACGTTGACGGTGCCGACGGTCTCGCCGGCCGCAATGGTAATGGTCGAGCCGTTCGACAGAGTGACGGTTACCGGCGTCTGCGCTGGATTAGTCAGCGTCGCGGTGTAGGTGATCTGACCGCCTTCAACGATGTTGTTGGTCGCGGTCAACGTCAGACCGGTGTTATCAACCGAATCAGTGATCGTGGTAACGGCTGGCGTGGTGTTTGGCACCAGGTTTTCAAAGTTGCCGCCGGTAGCCCCGGTGATCGTCGTGCTGACGGTGCTGCCATTGTTGTAAACGTCATTGGCCGCAGTCGGCACGTTGACAGTGCCGACGGTTTCGCCGGCCGCAATGGTAATGGTCGAGCCGTTCGACAGAGTGACGGTTACCGGGGTCTGCGCTGGATTAGTCAGCGTCGCGGTGTAGGTGATCTGGCCACCTTCAACGATGTTGTTGGTCGCGGTCAGGGTCAGGCCAGTGTCATCGACCGAATCAGTGATCGTGGTGACCGCAGGCGTGTTGCTTGGCACCAGGTTTTCAAAGTTGCCGCCGGTAGCGCCGGTAATGGTGGTGCTGACGGTGCTGCCATTGTTGTAGACGTCATTGGCCGCAGTCGGCACGTTGACAGTGCCGACGGTTTCGCCGGCAGCAATGGTGATGGTCGAGCCGTTCGACAGAGTGACAGTTACCGGGGTCTGCGCTGGATTAGTCAGCGTCGCGGTGTAGGTGATCTGGCCACCTTCAACGATGTTGTTGGTCGCGGTCAGGGTCAGGCCAGTGTCATCGACCGAATCAGTGATCGTGGTGACCGCAGGCGTGTTGCTTGGCACCAGGTTTTCAAAGTTGCCGCCGGTAGCGCCGGTAATGGTGGTGCTGACGGTGCTGCCATTGTTGTAGACGTCATTGGCCGCAGTCGGCACGTTGACAGTGCCGACGGTCTCGCCGGCCGCAATGGTAATGGTCGAGCCGTTCGACAGAGTGACGGTTACCGGCGTCTGCGCTGGATTAGTCAGCGTCGCGGTGTAGGTGATCTGACCGCCTTCAACGATGTTGTTGGTCGCGGTCAACGTCAGACCGGTGTTATCAACCGAATCAGTGATCGTGGTAACGGCTGGCGTGGTGTTTGGCACCAGGTTTTCAAAGTTGCCGCCGGTAGCCCCGGTGATCGTCGTGCTGACGGTGCTGCCATTGTTGTAAACGTCATTGGCCGCAGTCGGCACGTTGACAGTGCCGACGGTTTCGCCGGCCGCAATGGTAATGGTCGAGCCGTTCGACAGAGTGACGGTTACCGGCGTCTGCGCTGGATTAGTCAGCGTCGCGGTGTAGGTGATCTGACCGCCTTCAACGATGTTGTTGGTCGCGGTCAACGTCAGACCGGTGTTATCAACCGAATCAGTGATCGTGGTAACGGCTGGCGTGGTGTTTGGCACCAGGTTTTCAAAGTTGCCGCCGGTAGCCCCGGTGATCGTCGTGCTGACGGTGCTGCCATTGTTGTACACGTCGTTGGCCGCAGTCGGCACGTTGACGGTGCCCAGGGTTTCGCCAGCAGCAATGGTGATGGTCGAACCGTTGGACAGGGTGACGGTTACCGGGGTTTGTGCCGGGTTGGTCAACGTCGCGGTGTAGGTGATCTGACCGCCTTCAACAATGTTGTTGGTCGCGGTCAGCGTCAGGCCGGTGTTGTCGACCGAGTCGGTGATCGTAGTGACTGCTGGCGTGGTGTTCGGCACCAGATTTTCGAAGTTGCCGCCGGTAGCGCCGGTGATGGTGGTGCTAACGGTGCTGCCGTTGTTGTAGACGTCATTGGTCGGGGTCGGCACGTTAACAGTGCCGGTAGTCTGGCCAGCGCCAATGGTAATGGTCGAGCCATTCGACAGCGTGACGGTGACCGGAGTTTGCGCCGGGTTAGTCAGCGTCGCGGTGTAGGTAATCTGGCCGCCTTCGGTCACGCTCGAACCAGCCGTCAGCGTGACGGTAGTGGTATCGACGGTGTCGGTGACCTGCGTGGTCGCCGGGATAGTCGGCGGGGTCACGGTGATGCCGTTGCCGCCGCTGGTGCCGGTGACGGTCACGTCGATCTGGGTCGGGTCGTTGTAGACCGTGTCGTTCGGTGCCAGCGGCACGTTGACGGTGCCGGTGGTGGCGCCGGCCGGGATGACGATCACTGCGCCATTGGACAGGGTGATGGTCAGGTCGGTCAGCGGCGCCTGGGTCAGGGTCGCGGTGTACACCAGCACGCCGCCGGCTTCGGTGATGGTCGGCGTGGCGCTGAGGCTCAGGGTCGAGTCACGCAGCGCGTTGGTGGTGGTGTCGGTGGTCAGGCCGCCGGTGGTGTCCTGCGCGACTTGGCCGGCAGAATTGATGCCCGCCGTCGGAAAGCCAATGGTCGGATCGACGCGGCCAGCGGTGGCGTCGAGCATGACAAAGCTGTGACCACCACCGGCGGCGCCACCGGTACCTGCGGCGGTCGGGCCGGCCGCGGTGGATTCGAGTGCGGTGGTCGGGTCGACACCGGCGGCGATGGCTTGCTGCAGTTCTTCTACAGAAGGCGCGGCCTGCGCGGTGGCTTCGGCCAGGTCAGTGCTGGAGTCAGGCGAGCTGGCGCTCCACTGGGTGTCACGGCCCAGATCGAGCATGCGACCATCGGCCAGTTCCAGCGACACCGCGCCGGACAGACCGGTATCGATCTGGTCGCCGACATACAGGCGATCGCCTTCAACGAGTACGCGACGCACGCCCTCTGGGGACACCACGAAAACCTGACCGACAATGCTTTTGACGACGGCAACAACACTGCTCATTGAAGACTCTCCGGGGTGTCACATTCAGTTGACTTCCATGGACCTGACGGGCGTCGGCGCCACTTCAGTCTGGACGTACTTTCTATAAATGGATAACTTATTGACGCTGTATTTCCGTCAATAATCTGGCTATAAATTATCGCGATTAACTTTATGCCAAACTATTGACCTTCTGGGAGCCATCCTAAACAATCGCCCCACTAATGTCACATTGATATTTTCCGCGGCGACCTGTCCTTCAGCCTGTCATCCAGTTCCTGTTTTGAACTTTCCGACATACGGTCTTTCGGGTTGCCATCATCCGACGCAGCACCACGTTTCTGCTGTGATTCAAGACAAGAAGTTCCGGGAAAATTCCAACCATGCGTTCGCTTTTGCTCCTTGCCGCTCCCTTCGCTCTCGCCGCCTCATTTGTACAAGCACAATCCTTACCAGAAGCCATGCAACAGGCGCTGGATGTCCATCCGGAGATTCAGGCGGGGGTCAACAGTCGATTGGCGGCGGATTATCAGTTAAAGGCTGCGAAAGGGGGATACCTGCCCAAGGTCGATCTGCTCGGCGGTTATGGCCGTGAAGGCACCGACAGTGTGACCACTCGAGCGAACGGTGGAAGCAATCACTGGGAGACGTTGAACCGCAGCGAGTCAAGTTTACGTCTCTCGCAAATGGTTTTTGACGGTTTCGCGACGTCCAACGAAGTTGCGCGTCAACAAGCCAACGTCAGCTCCCGCGCTTACTCACTGCTTGGCACTTCCGAGCGTACTGCACTTACTGTCGCCCAGGTGTATCTGGACGTGCTGACCCGTCGCGAATTCGTCCGTCTGGCCGAGGAAAACCTCAAGAGCCACCAGCGCATCTACGATCAGATCCAGCTGCGCACCCAGCGCGGCGTCGGCAGCGGTGCCGACCTTGATCAGGCCGAAGCGCGTATGGCCCAGGCCCGCAACAATCTGATCACCGAACAGACCAACCTCGCCGACGCGGAAACCAACTTCCTCAGCGCCGTCGGCCAGATGCCCGACCAGCTCGAGCGCCCGGCGCCGTTCATGGCGATGATGCCCGCCAACCTCAATGAAGCCCGCGCGCAGATGCTGGAAAACAGCCCGATCCTGCGTTCCGCCGAGTCGGATATTGCCGCTGCCGAGAAGCAGTTCGCCACCGCCAAATCGACCTTTTACCCGCGCTTCGACGCCGAACTGGGCCGTACCGCCGATAACGATATCGACGGCCAGAACGGCCACAACAATGAATGGCAGGCCATGCTGCGCATGCGCTTCAACCTGTATTCCGGTGGCAGCAACAAGGCCGATCTGGAATCCAAGTCGTACCTGGCCAACCAGGCGCTGGACATCCGCAACAACGCCCTGCGTCAGTTGAATGAAGAGCTCGGCCTGGCCTGGAACGCTTTGAACAACGCCAACGCTCAGGTGCCGATCGCTCAGCAGTACGTCGATCGCAGCACCTCGGTGCGTACCGCCTACCAGCGTCAATTCAGCCTCGGCGAACGCACCCTGCTGGATTTGCTCGACAGCGAAAACGAGCTGTTCACCGCCTCGCGGCGTCTGGCGGAAATCAAGAACATTCAGTTATTTACTCAGTATCGAATCAAGGCGACCATGGGCCAATTGCTCAAAAGCCAGGGAGTGGTCGCGCCGTTGGCATCCGTTGTGCAGAACGACGTGAAGCCCAAGGTCCAGCTGCCTGGGATGAACTGAGTTATCCCTTTCAACTGTTAAAGAGTGTCGAGCGTGGAATCAGAAGTCAGTCGAGTTCAACTCAGCCATGATCCACGCGCGTTGCATGACGATCCGTTGCTGGATGGTCTGCTCGCCCTGTGCATGCTGCACCAGAAGCCTGCCAGCGCGGCGATGCTGACCACCGGCCTGCCGCTGCCCAAACAACGTTTGAGTGTCGAGTTGCTGCCGCGCGCAGCGGCCCGCGCCGGGCTGCAGGGGCGGGTGTTGCAGCGCAAGCTCGAAGAAATTCCGGCGATCGCCATGCCCGCGCTGTTGCTGCTCAAGGATGGCCGCAGTGCCGTCCTGCTCGGCTGGCAGGGCGACAACGAAGCACGCGTACTGCTGAGCGAAAGCGATGGCGGCGAATCGGTGGTCAGCCGCGAACTGCTGAGCGACGATTACACCGGCAAAGTGTTCTTCGCCCAGCCGCAGCACAAATTCGACGTCAACCACGGCACGCTGATCCCGCGCGCACGCTCGTGGTTCCGTGACACCCTCAAGCGTTCGCGCTGGCTGTACGCCGATGCGATCGCCGCCAGTTTCCTGATCAACATCATCGCCATGGCCGCGCCGCTGTTCGTGATGAACGTCTACGACCGCGTGGTGCCGAACCAGGCCGAAGCAACCCTTTGGGTGCTGGCGCTGGGCATCACCGGCGCTTACATCTTCGACTTGATCCTCAAGAGCCTGCGCAGCCTGTGCCTGGATCTGGCCGGGAAGAAAACCGACCTGATCATCTCCGCCACGCTGTTCGAGCGCATTGTCGGCATGGCGATGAAATACCGCCCGGCGCGGGTCGGCAGTTTTGCGCAGAACATCCATGAGTTTCAGAGCCTGCGCGACTTTCTCGCCTCGCTGACCCTGACCAGCCTGATCGACCTGCCGTTCACCATCCTGATTTTCATCGTCATCGCCATTCTCGGCGGGCATCTGGTGTGGATTCCGGTGCTGGCGTTCCCGATTGCCCTGTTGATCGGCTACGCCTTGCAGAAGCCGCTGATCGCGACCATGGAGCGCACCATGGCGCTGGGCGCCGAGCGCCAGTCGAGCCTGATCGAAACCCTCGCCGGCCTGGATGCGGTCAAGGTCAACAACGCCGAAAGCGAGCGCCAGTATCAGTGGGAGCAGACCATCGGCACCCTCAGCCGTCTCGAGCTGCGAGTGAAAATGCTCTCCGGCCTGGCGATGAACATCACCTTGCTGATCCAGCAACTGGCCGGGGTGATCATGATCGTCTTCGGCGTGTACCAGATCATCGCCGGCAACCTGAGCATGGGCGGGCTGATTGCCTGCTACATGCTCAGTGGCCGCGCCCTCAGCCCGCTGGCGTCGCTGTCCGGCCTGCTCACGCGCTATCAACAGGCGCGGGTGACCATGACTTCGGTCGACCAGATGATGGAGCTGCCTCAGGAGCGCAACTTCGAGGAGCGCCCGCTGAGCCGCAAGGTTCTGCAGGGTGCGATCGAATGCCGTCAGCTCAGCTTCACCTATCCGGACCAGCAGAACCCGGCGCTGAAGAACATCAACCTGGTGATCCGTCCCGGCGAGAAGATCGGCATCATTGGCCGCAGCGGTTCGGGCAAGAGTTCGCTGGCGAAACTGCTGGTGGGCCTGTACCAACCGGACGACGGTGCCTTGCTGGTCGACGGCGTGGACATCCGTCAGATCGACGTCAGCGAACTGCGCTACAACATCGGTTACGTGCCGCAGGACATCCAGCTGCTGTCCGGCACCCTGCGTGACAACCTGGTGTCCGGCGCGCGTTACGTCGAAGACGAGCTGGTGCTGCAAGCCGCCGAACTGGCCGGCGTGCACGAGTTCGCCCGTCTGCACCCGCAAGGCTACGAGCTGCAAGTCGGCGAGCGCGGGCAGAACCTTTCCGGCGGCCAGCGGCAGAACGTCGCCCTGGCCCGGGCCTTGTTGCTCAATCCACCGATTCTGCTGATGGATGAGCCAACCAGTGCGATGGACAACACCGGCGAAGAACGCCTCAAGCAACGCCTCGCAGCAGTGATTGAAAACAAGACCGTGGTGCTGGTCACGCACCGGGCATCGCTGTTGTCGCTGGTCGATCGCCTACTGGTGATCGACCGCGGGCAGATTCTCGCCGACGGCCCGAAAGCCGCCGTGATGGAAGCGTTGAAGAAGGGGCAGATCAGTGTTGCTTAAGTCCGGTGTCAAGGAGTCGATCCGTCGCTACTTCAAGGGCTCTGCCTCGCTGCAGGGCCAGCCGCTGCCGGAGGTCAACAAGGCGCTGATCGAAGACGCCCCGCGCGTCGTGCGCCTGACCATCTGGGCGATCATCGGCTTCTTCGTGTTCCTCATGCTCTGGGCCAACTTCGCCGTAATCGACGAAGTGACCAAGGGCGACGGCAAGGCGATTCCGTCTTCCAAGATCCAGAAAATCCAGAACCTGGAGGGCGGTATCGTCTCCGAGCTGTTCGTCAAGGAAGGCCAGATCGTCGAGGCCGGCGCGCCGCTGATTCGTCTCGATGACACGCGTTTTGCCTCCAACGTCGGCGAAACCGAGGCTGATCGCCTGTCGATGCTGCTGCGGGTCGAGCGCCTGAGCGCGGAAGTCGATGATCGTCCGCTGAATTTCCCCGAGGACGTGCTCAAAGCCGTGCCGGGTCAGGCAAAAAGCGAAGAGTCGCTGTACATCAGCCGCCGTCAGCAGTTGCACGATGAAATCGGCGGCCTGCAGGAGCAATTGATCCAGCGTCAGCAAGAGCTGCGTGAGTTCAGCTCCAAGCAGGCGCAGTACCGTCAGCAACTCGGCTTGCAGCGTCAGGAAATCAACATGTCCGAGCCGCTGGTGGCGCAGGGCGCGGTCTCGCCGGTGGAAGTGTTGCGCCTCAAGCGTGCCGAAGTGGAAACCCGTGGCCAGCTCGACGCGACCACGCTGGCCATTCCGCGCGCCGAATCGGCGATCAAGGAAGTGCAGCGCAAGATCGACGAGACCCGCGGCAAATTCCGCAGCGAAGCGCTGACCCAACTCAACGAAGCGCGCACCGATCTGAACAAGGCCCAGGCCACCGGCAAGGCGCTGGAAGACCGCGTCAGCCGTACGCTGGTTACCTCACCTGTGCGGGGTATCGTCAACAAGTTGCTGGTCAACACCATCGGCGGCGTGATCCAGCCGGGCAGCGACATGGTTGAAATCGTGCCGCTGGACGACACCCTGCTGGTCGAAGCCAAGATCCGCCCGCAGGACATCGCGTTCCTGCATCCGGGTCAGGAAGCGATCGTCAAATTCACCGCCTATGACTACACCATTTACGGCGGGCTCAAGGCGCAGCTAGAGCAGATCGGTGCGGATACCATCACCGACGAAGACAAGAAAACCACTTACTACGTGATCAAAGTGCGCACCGAGCGCAGCCACTTGGGCACGGATGAAAAGCCACTGCTGATCATCCCGGGGATGGTTGCGTCGGTGGACATCATCACTGGCAAGAAATCGGTGTTGAGCTATTTGCTCAAGCCGATCATTCGGGCGCGGGCTGAAGCGTTGCACGAGCGCTAGATCTTCGGCGCTGGTGACGGCCTATTCGCGAGCAGGCTCGCTCCCACAGGAGATTGCATTCCAACTGTGGGAGCGAGCCTGCTCGCGAAGGCGCCCGCTCAGGCGCTGCATATCCGTCGGTAAGTGACACAAATCGTCACTCCACCCCCTCACCATTCGCCATATCGTTATTCATTAACGGTATTTAATTTCCAATTCTTATAGCTATAAAGTCACCCTCCTGCGTACCTGCCGACCAATCGGCGCGCCGCACGACCTGAACCGACACGCAATCCAGCGTGAGTGTCTGATCGACGTGCGCGTCCGTGAGCGCGCCGTGCGTGGGAGATGATTGATGTCCGCCGCTACTGCCACCGAAAGCGCCGCAACTGCCGCGCCGCAAATTTTCGAAATTCGTCCCTTCAGCGGTGCCGTCGGCGCCGAGATCGTTGGCCTTGACCTCAGTCGGCCGGTCAATGATCAGGACTTCGCGCGCATACACCGCGCACATCTGGATCACCACGTCGTGGTCTTTCGCGATCAGCAGATCACCCCGCAACAGCAAATCGACTTCAGCCGCCGCTTCGGCGTGTTGCAGATCCATGTGCTCAAGCAGTTCCTGCTGGCCAACCACCCGGAAATCCTCATCGTTTCCAACATCATCGAGAACGGGCAGAACATCGGTCTCGGTGACGCCGGCAAGTTCTGGCATTCCGATCTTTCCTATAAAGAGCTGCCGAGTCTTGGCTCGATGCTGCACGCCCAGGAGCTGCCCTCCGAGGGCGGCGACACGCTGTTTGCCGACATGCACAAAGCCTGGGACGACTTGCCCGCTGCGTTGCGCACTGCGGTCGAAGGACGTTGCGCTGCGCATTCCTATACCGCGCGCTACAGCGAAACCAAGTTCGAGGGTAACTGGCGCCCGACCCTGACTCCTGAACAGTTGGCTCAGGTCGCCGAAGTGGTGCACCCGGTGGTGCGCACTCATCCGGAAAACGGCCGCAAGGCCTTGTTCGTCAGCGAAGGCTTCACCACGCGCATCGTCGGTCTGCCGGAAGACGAAAGTCGTCAGTTGCTCGGCGAACTCTTCGCCCACAGCGTGCTGCCGCAAAACATCTACCGCCATCAGTGGGAACCGCATGACCTGGTGTTCTGGGACAACCGCTCGCTGATCCACCTCGCCGCCGGCTGCCCCGCGCATCTGCGCCGCAAGCTGTATCGCACGACCATCCAGGGCGACGCGCCTTTCTGATTTGCCGGAGATCGACCATGAACGCCCCATTGCCAGGCCACGCGGCCAGCAACCCGATCGCCCACAGCGAAGCGTTGTTGGCCGTCGATCATGTCAGCCTTGAATACCGCACGCCGCAACGCGTGGTGCGCGCCACTCATCAAGTCAGTTTCGCCGTCGACCCGGCTGATCGGTTCGTCCTGCTTGGCCCGTCCGGTTGCGGGAAATCGACCTTGCTCAAGGCGGTCGCCGGGTTCATCCAGCCCTGCGAAGGCGAGATCCGCCTGCAAGGCCAGCGCGTCGATGCGCCGGGGCCGGACCGCATTGTGGTGTTTCAGGAATTCGACCAGTTGCCGCCGTGGAAAACCGTGAAGCAGAACGTGATGTTCCCGCTGCTCGCCTCGCGCACCTTGAACAAGAAAGAAGCCGAAGAGCGTGCGCTGCACTATCTGGAAAAGGTCGGCCTGGCGGCGTTCGCCGACGCCTATCCGCACACCTTGTCCGGCGGCATGAAGGCGCGGGTGGCGATTGCCCGGGCGTTGGCCATGCAGCCGAAAATCCTCTTGATGGACGAACCCTTCGCTGCACTCGATGCGTTGACTCGCCGCAAGATGCAGGAGGAATTGCTGCTGCTCTGGGAAGAGGTGCGCTTCACCCTGCTGTTCGTCACCCATTCGATCGAAGAAGCCTTGGTGGTCGGCAATCGCATCCTCTTGTTGTCGCCACATCCAGGCCGGGTGCGCGCCGAAGTGCACAGCCATCAATACGACCTGCACAGCCTCGGCGGCGTGGCGTTTCAGGAATCGGCGCGGCGCATTCATCGTCTGCTGTTCGATGAGGGCCAGGCGCCGGAGATCGAACGTGATCACGACTTCAACGACATTCGCATCGCCTATTGAGCGGCCAGGAGGACTACCCGATGAGCCATTCATCATCCGTGCGTGAAGAATTCGAAACCGTGCTCGAGCCGCTGACCGCAGTGCCGGTCGAGCGCGAATTGCCGCTCGGCACACGCCTGTGGCAACAGGGCTGGCTGCGCAAAAGCCTGATCCTGATCGTATTGGCCATCGTCTGGGAAGTGGTCGCGCGGATTCAGAACAACGACCTGATGCTTCCGAGCTTTCTGCAAACCGCACAGGCGTTGTTTGACGGTGTGCTCAGTGGCGAGTTGTTGGCCAAGGTGTGGATATCTCTGGTGGTGCTGATCAAGGGCTACCTGATCGGCATCGTCCTCGCGTTCGCCCTGACGACATTGGCGGTCTCGACCCAGTTGGGACGTGATCTGCTCAGCACCATGACTTCGATGTTCAACCCGTTGCCGGCGATTGCCCTGCTGCCGCTGGCGCTGCTCTGGTTCGGATTGGGCCAGAACAGCCTGATTTTCGTGCTGGTGCACTCGGTGCTGTGGGCGCTGGCGCTGAATACCTATGCCGGATTTCTCGGCGTCTCCGAGACGCTGCGCATGGCCGGGCGCAATTATGGTCTCAAGGGGTTGCGCCTTGTGTTGTTCATACTGATTCCGGCGGCGCTGCCTTCGATTCTCGCCGGTTTGAAGATTGGCTGGGCGTTCGCCTGGCGCACCTTGATCGCTGCCGAACTGGTGTTTGGCGCGACCAGTGGCAAGGGCGGGCTGGGCTGGTACATCTTTCAGAATCGTAATGAGCTGTACACCGACAAGGTGTTCGCCGGGTTGGCGGTGGTGATCCTGATTGGTCTGCTGGTGGAGAATCTGGTGTTTGCCACCCTTGAGCGGGTGACCGTCAAGCGCTGGGGTATGCAGCGCTGACCTGAAAAGATCGCAGCCTGCGGCAGCTCCTACATGGGAAAACCATCCTCTGTAGGAGCTGCCGCAGGCTGCGATCTTTTGATCTGCTAGCATTGCGCATGGATCAATCCAGATCAGCCAAGAGTGCTCAACATGCAACTCCCGGACATGAACCTTCTGGTCGCCCTCGATGCCTTGCTCGACGAGGGCAGTGTGGTCGGCGCGGCGCGGCGGATGAACCTCAGCCCGGCGGCCATGAGCCGCACGCTGACGCGGATTCGCGAAGCCATCGGCGATCCGATTCTGGTGCGCGCCGGGCGTGGCCTGGTACCGACCCCCAAAGCCCTCGAACTGCGCGAGCAGGTACGCGACGTGGTCGAGCAGGCGGCGCTGCTGTTTCGCTCCGCCGATAGCGTCGAACTGGGCACCTTGCGTCGACGTTTCAGCATCCGCGCCAATGATTTCTTCGTCGGCGTTTACGGCGGCAAGCTGTTCGACACCCTCGACCAACTCGCCCCGCATTGCGAATTGCGCTTCGTCCCGGAAGGCGATGGCGACGATGAGGCGCTGCGCGAAGGGCGCATCGATCTGAGCGTCAGCAACACCCGGCCGCTCACCCCGGAGGTTAAGGTACAGAACCTGTTCTCCACGCATTTCGTTGGCCTGGTGCGCGAGAATCATCCATTGCTCGATGGCGAAATCACGGCCGAGCGCTACGCCGGTTTTTCCCATATCAGCATGTCGCGCCGTGGCATCGCTCGCGGCCCGATCGACACGGCGTTGAATGCGTTGGGGCTGGAGCGTCGAGTGGCGGTGATCGCGCCGAGTTTCCATGCAGCGATGTTTGCCCTGCCCGACTCCGACCTGATCCTGCCGGTGCCTAAAGAAGCCCTGCTCAGCGTGCGGCGGCTGGGGCTGAAACTGCGTTCGTTCGACCTGCCGATTCCGCTGCCCATGCTGATGCTGACCCAGGCCTGGCACCCGCGCTTCGACAAGGACCCGGCCCACCGCTGGCTGCGTGAAACCCTCAAGACCTGCTGCGATGAAACGTGGCTGGCGGCACAGCCGTAAATCATCAGGCACCATCGAATCCCTGTGAGAGCGAGCCTGCTCGCGAAAGCGGTGGATCAGTCACCTCAATGGCGACTGGTCCACCGCTTTCGCGAGCAAGCTCGCTCCCACATAGGCATTCACCGTTGTGTCTGATGCACTTATAACCTGCCAATAAGTCAATTTTCGTCAGCATCAAGCCCCACTAAAATGCTCCGGTATTTCACCCCCGGAGTTTTCATTCATGACATCCCTGACGGTCCCGGCACCTCTCGCCGCGACCAGCCCGGCGACGGCGGCTGCGCCTGCGGTGTTCGGGGCGCGGATCATCATTGGTCTGGTCGGCGTGCTGTTGGCCGTGCTGGTCTCGGGCCTCAACGAGATGGTCACCAAAGTCGCACTCGCCGATATTCGCGGCGCGCTGCACATCGGCTACGACGAAGGCACCTGGCTGGTCGCCAGTTACACGGCGACGTCGGTCGCGGCCATGGCCTTTGCGCCGTGGTGCTCAGTGACCTTCTCGCTGCGCCGCTTCACGCTGTGCGCCATCGGTCTTTTTACCGTGCTCGGCGTGCTGTGCCCGTTCGCGCCCAATTACGAAAGCCTGTTGTTGATGCGCATCCTCCAGGGCCTCGCCGGTGGTGCATTGCCGCCGATGCTGATGACCGTCGCACTGCGCTTTCTCCCAGCGAACATCAAACTGTACGGACTGGCCGGCTACGCCCTGACCGCGACTTTCGGCCCGGGACTCGGCACGCCGCTGGCCGGTCTGTGGACCGAATACGTCGGCTGGCAGTGGACGTTCTGGCAGATCATCGTGCCGTGCCTGATCGCCATGGCCGCAGTGGCTTACGGATTGCCCCAGGATCCGCTGCGGCTGGAACGTCTCAGGGCGTTCAACTGGAAAGGCCTGCTGCTGGGCTTTCCAGCAATCTGCATGCTGGTGATCGGTCTGTTGCAGGGCAATCGGCTGGACTGGTTCGAGTCGAATCTGATCTGTGGATTACTCGGTGCCGGTTCGCTGCTGCTGGTGGCTTTTATGATCAATGAATGGTCGCAGCCGATTCCGTTTTTCAAATTGCAGATGCTCGGCATCCGCAACCTGCTGTTTGCGTTGATCACCCTCGCCGGGGTGCTGATCGTGCTGCTGGCGGTGGTGCTGATTCCGTCGAGTTATCTGGCCCAGGTGCAGGGTTATCGTCCGGCGCAAACCGCGCCGATCATGCTCATTGCCGCGCTGCCGCAGTTGATCGCGCTGCCATTGGTGGCGGCGCTATGCAACTTGCGCTGGGTCGATTGCCGCTGGGTGCTCGGCATTGGTCTGAGCATGCTCGCGCTGTCCTGCCTCGGCGGTTCGCACCTGACTTCGGCGTGGATTCGCGACGATTTCTACGTCCTGCAATGGCTGCAGATTTTCGGCCAGCCGATGGCGGTGTTGCCGCTGCTGATGTTGTCGACCGGCAGCATCACGCCGATGGAAGGACCGTTCGCGTCGGCGTGGTTCAACACCGTCAAAGGCCTGGCTGCCGTGGTTGCCACCGGCGTCATCGAAGCGCTGACCACCGCGCGCCTGCATTTCCATTCGACCATGTTGGTCGACAGCCTCGGCAATTCGCCGCTGGCCGATCACAGCGATCCGGGCCTCGCTCACCGCGTGCATGAGCAGGCGGTGGTGCTGACTTCGTCCGATTTGTACCTGTGCATGGCCGGCGTCGCTGTGGCGTTGATCCTGCTGATTTTCTGGCTGCCGACGCGGATTTATCCGCCGCGCGCGCCGACCTGATCGCTGTACTGAAACTGAAGGTTTTTTATGACTCAATCCAAGCAAAAACTCGCGGTGGCCGTGGCTGCCGCGCTGGCGGTGGGCGTGCTGGTGTACCTGGCAATGCCCGGGCTGTTCGGCCAACGCACCGAGCAAACCACCAACGACGCCTTCGTCTCCGCCGACTACACGCTGGTGGTGCCGCGCGTGGCCGGGTTCATCAAGCAGGTGCTGGTCGAAGACAACCAACAGGTCAAGGCCGGGCAGTTGCTGGCGCTGATCGATGACCGTGATTTGCGCGCAGCGGCGGAGGCGGCTGACGCGCAAACCCTGGTCGCGCGGGCGCAGTTGCAGAACGCCAACGCGACTCTCGAGCGGCAGGCTTCGCTGATCGCTCAGGCGCAGGCCACCGTGGTCTCGGCCAAAGCGGAAATGGCCTTCGCACAACAGGAACTGAACCGCTACAACCACCTCGCCGGTGTCGGCGCCGGCACCGTGCAGAACGCGCAGCAGGCGCGCACGCGCATTGATCAGGCCTCGGCGCGCCTCGACACCGCGACCGCGAAGCTGGCGGCCGAACGCAAGCAGGTCGAGATTCTCACCGCCCAGCGCAACGCCGCCGAAGGCAATTTGAAACACGCGCAGGCGGCGCTGGAGATTGCCAGTTTCAACCTCTCTTACACGCGTATTACTGCGCCGCAGGACGGCATGATCGGCGAGCGTGCGGTGCGCGTCGGCGCCTACGTCACGCCGGGCAGCAAGCTGTTGGCGGTGGTGCCGTTGCAGCAGGCCTATGTGGTGGCCAATTTTCAGGAAACCCAGTTGACCGACGTGCAGCCCGGGCAGGATGTGCAAGTCCGAGTGGATAGTCTCGGTGGCGAAGCTCTGACTGGCCGCGTCGAGAGCATTGCGCCGGCAACTGGCGTGACCTTTGCGGCGGTGAAACCGGATAACGCCACCGGTAATTTCACCAAGGTTGTGCAGCGGATTCCGGTGAAGATCATGCTGGAACCGGGCCAGCCACTGGCCGAGCGGTTGCGGGTGGGGATGTCCGTCGAGGCGAGTATTGATACCGCCAGCTCAAAGGCGTCCGGGCGCGAGGTGACGCAGCGATGATCGGTGTTGAATCGGCTGTCGCCTTCGCGAGCAGGCTCGCTCCCACATTTTTTAATGCGTTCCCCCTGTGGGAGCGAGCCTGCTCGCGAAAAAGCCAGTGGCAGCAGCTAACCTTCAGTGCCTTGCTCACAATGAGTCTCACCGCCTGCACCGTCGGCCCAGACTTCCAGAAACCCGAAGCCCCTCAGCCTGCCGACTGGGCCAAACCCGCCCGGTCCGCCCCAAGCCAGGCCGTCAGCGAACCCCTGAACGAACGCTGGTGGGAAATCTTCCACGACCCGCAGCTTTCCGCGCTCACCCAGCGCGCGCTGAACAGCAACCTCGACCTGCAACTGGCCAGCAGCCGCCTGCAACAAAGCCGCGCCGCGCGTCAGGTGATCACCGCCGAGCGTTATCCGAACAGCACCGCCAGCGGCAGCTACGGGCGCAAACGCAACAGTGGCAAAGGCTTGAACGATCCATCGGGAAATAACGGCGACGAGGCGTTCAACCTGTGGGATGCCGGTTTCTCGGCGTCATGGGAACTGGATTTCTGGGGGCGCGTGCGCCGTGAAACCGAAGCCGCTGATGCCAATCTCGAAGTGGCAGAAAATGATCGTCGCGGTGTGCTGCTGACCGTGCTCGCCGACACCGCGCAAAACTACATTCAGCTGCGCGGGGTGCAGAA
Organism: Pseudomonas sp. S3_G06; assembly: GCF_054667565.1. Classification (NCBI taxonomy): domain Bacteria; kingdom Pseudomonadati; phylum Pseudomonadota; class Gammaproteobacteria; order Pseudomonadales; family Pseudomonadaceae; genus Pseudomonas; species Pseudomonas sp. S3_G06. Next base: position 4,987,695 of record NZ_CP162738.1, on the reverse strand, counting down.
CACCCGCGCTGTCACCGAGCAGAACCTCGACGTCGCTCGCCACAGCCTGAAACTCTCGCAGTTGCGGCTGGCCGATGGCGTGGCCACCGACCTGGACGTCGCCGAAGCCGCCGCACAAGTCGCCGCCATCGAAGCACGGCTGCCGGCGCTCGAGCAGCGTCAGGCGCAACTGATCAACGCGATCAGTCTGCTGATGGGCGAACCGCCGCAGGCCCTCGCACGCGAGTTGTCCACAGACGCGGCAGTGCCGCAGTCGCCACTGCAAGTCGCCATCGGCCTGCCGTCGCAATTGGCCGAGCGCCGCCCGGATATCCGCCAGGCCGAAGCGCGTCTGCATGCGGCCACCGCCAACATCGGCGTGGCCAAGGGCGACTTCTATCCGCGCATTACCCTGTCCGGCAACCTCGCTTCACAGGCCATGCAGCTGAGCGATTTCGGTTCATGGGGCTCGCGTGCCTTCGGCATCGGCCCGCAATTCAGCCTGCCGTTGTTCGACGGCGGCCGCCTGCGCGGCATGCTCCAATTGCGTGAAGCCCAACAACAGGAAGCGGCCATCGCCTACCAGCAGACCGTGCTGCGCGCCTGGCATGAAATCGACGATCAACTGACTGCGTACAACGCCAGCCAGCGCCGTCGCGACAGCCTCGCCGAAGCCGTGCGTCAGAACCAGATCGCCCTGCGCACCGCGCAACAGCAATACGTCGAAGGCGTGGTCGATTTCATCAACGTCCTCACCGTGCAGAGCGCCTTGCTCGCCACGCAGGAGCAATGGGTGGAAAGCTCGACCGGCGTCTCTCTGGCGATGGTCGGGTTGTACAAGGCGCTCGGCGGCGGATGGCAGTCGGTTTATCCGGCAGCGCAACTGGCCGCAGGCTCACTTGACGTCGCCAGACCCTGAACCCGCAGCGACAGCTATGATCAACTCCACTGCAGCGAACGGCGCAACGCCGGACCTGAATTGCAGAGGAGTTGCATCATGGAAAATCCGCAGCACAGCCTACCGGCCCTGTTCAAACAACTCGGCCTCGATGATGATCCGACCGGCATCGACCAATTCATCGCCAGCCATTCGCCGCTCAAGCCGGATTTGCATCTGGCTGACGCGTTTTTCTGGACGGCAGGTCAGGCGCAGTTTCTGCGCGAGGAGATTCTGGATGATGCGGATTGGGCGGAAGTGGTGGATCAGTTGAATGTGATGTTGCGTAAGGGGCGCGGTGCATCGAGCTAAGGCAAACCCCACTTACAGAATGTGTGAGAGATAGAGACCGCATTGCAGTAGTGTCGCAGCTCTAAGAGCTGGAGAGTTGAGCATGAAATCCTTTTTGCCAATCCAATCGACGAGTCTTTTGCAACTGACAGTTTGCCCCGAGACCATTATTGAAACCGCTCAGTTCGGGCCGATTTCCGTTCAGGATCATCAGGGTCAAGCAATCGCGATCCTGATATCAGCCAAGCATTTTAAGGATTTGCTGGACCGTATCGATGATCTCGAATTGGCTTGTGTTGTTCAGGCGCGCCGAGGAGAAATTGGTCGCCCTGTCGAGATTGATGAAATATAGGACGGTCTTCAGCGGAGAGATTTGTTTCAAAACTTGACTGAAATTCCCCTCTAATGCGATATTGATAGTTAGCAAACTAACAGTGTCCGTTATCCCGTGTCCGATTCCCTCGACAGTCTCCAGATGAACATCAGCAGCGCCATGGTGGTGGCCGCCCGGCATTGGCGAAAGATCTGCCAGACCACGCTGGTCAACTATGGAATTTCCGAAGCCTGCGCCGTGCCCTTGTTGATGATCGGGCGTTTGGGTGAGGGCGTGCGTCAGGTGCAAGTCGCCCAAGCTGCGGGGATGGAGAGTCCTTCGCTGGTGCGCTTGCTCGATCAGTTGTGCCATGCCGGTTACGTCTGTCGCACCGAAGACGCTCAGGATCGCCGCGCCAAGTGCCTGAGCCTGACCGATACCGGCCGCGAGCTGGTGCAGGCGGTGGAGGCCGAGCTGGTGCGCCTGCGCCACGAAGTGCTGGAAGGCATCGAGCGCAGCGATCTGGAAGCTACGCTTCGGGTACTGAGGGCTTTTGAGGCGGCGAGTTCGCCTGTGGTGGTCAATTCTTGAACGGTTTTTTCACTGGCATGCCGCCGGCCCGTGACTGGTTTTACGGGGTCCGTACCTTTGCAGCGTCGATGATTGCGTTGTACATCGCCTTGCTCATGCAAATGCCGCGTCCGTATTGGGCGATGGCCACGGTGTACATTGTCTCCAGCCCGTTTCTCGGCCCGACCAGTTCCAAAGCGCTATACCGCGCGGCGGGCACTTTCCTGGGCGCGGCGGCGGCGGTGCTGTTCGTGCCGATGTTCGTGCAGAGCCCGTATGTGCTGGTGGTGGTCATTGCGTTGTGGACCGGCATTCTGCTGTTCATGTCGCTGCATCTGCGCACCGCCAACAGCTATGCGCTGATGCTGGCCGGTTACACCTTGCCGCTGATTGCCCTGCCGGTGGTGGATAATCCGCTGGCGGTGTGGGACGTGGCCGAGGCGCGTACCGAAGAGATTTTCCTTGGCATCGCCGTCGCTGCGGTGGTCGGTGCGATGTTCTGGCCGCGACGGCTGGCGCCGGTGTTCAACGATGCGGTGAGCAAGTGGTTCGCCGACGCGACGAGCTACAGCCTGAAGTTTCTCAGCCGCGATGTGCAGCCGGAAGAAGTTACCGCGCTGCGCATGGCCATGGTCGCCAACTTCAACAGCCTCGAGTTGATGATCGGCCAGTTGCCCCACGAAGGCGCGCGGCCACAAACCGTGCGCAATACCAAGGAATTGCGCGGGCGCATGATCCATCTGTTGCCGGTGATCGATGCGCTCGAGGATTCGTTGTATGCACTCGAGCGCCGCACGCCGGAACTGGTGGAAAAATTTCAGCCGCTGCTGACCGCGACCCGTGAATGGCTGGGCCACGCAGACGCCAACCTCGAGCGCTGGCAAGCACTCCGCGATCAACTCGACGCGTTGCAACCAAGCGCCGCAGCGCTGGAGGAGCGCAAACAGCTGCTGTTCTCCAACGCGATCTACCGCCTCGGTGAATTCATCGATCTGTGGCAGGACTGCCGCAGTCTGCAGGATGCGATTCTCTGCGAGCGCCAGGACAGCTGGCGCGCCGTGTACCGGCACTGGCGCCTCGGCCGGTTGACGCCGTTCATCGATCGCGGGCTGATGCTCTACTCGGTGACCTCGACCATTCTGGCGATCATCGTCGCTTCGGTATTGTGGATTCTGCTTGGCTGGCCGGATGGCGGCAGTGCGGTGATCCTGGCGGCGGTGGCGTGCAGCTTCTTCGCCTCGATGGACGACCCGGCGCCGCAGATTTACCGGTTCTTTTTCTGGACCGGGATGTCGGTGCTGTTCGCCAGCCTTTATCTGTTTCTGATTCTGCCCAACCTGCACGATTTCCCGATGCTGGTGCTGGCATTTGCCGTGCCGTTCATTTGCATCGGCACGCTGACGGTGCAACCGCGTTTCTACCTCGGCATGCTGCTGACGCTGGTCAATACCTCGTCGTTTATCAGCATTCAGGGTGCCTACGACGCGGATTTTTTCGCCTTCGCCAACTCCAACCTCGCCGGGCCGCTGGGTCTGTTGTTCGCTTTCATCTGGACGCTGGTGGCGCGACCGTTCGGCGCCGAGCTGGCGGCCAAGCGTCTGACCCGGTTCAGCTGGAAAGACATCGTCAGCATGACCGAGCCGGCCAGCCTCGCCGAGCATCGGCAGTTGGGCGTGCAGTTGCTCGATCGGCTGATGCAGCACCTGCCGCGTCTGGCCCTGACCGGTCAGGACACCGGCATTGCCATGCGCGAAGTGCGCGTCGGTCTGAATATGCTCGACTTGCTTGCTTACACCCCGCGCGTCAGCGGCGTGCCAAACGCCCTGTTGCGACAAGTGGTGGGCGAGGTTGGCGAGTATTTTCGCGCGTGCCTCAAAGCCGACGAACGCCTGCCGGCACCGAGCGGTCTGCTGATGACCCTTGATCGTACCCGCCGAGCGCTGAACGGACAGGGCGACGATGAAACCCGTCGACACCTGTTGCACGCCTTGAGCGGTCTGCGTCTGGCCTTGCTGCCCGGCGTCGAGTTCGTCTCCAGCGTCGAGCCCGAAGAACCGCTGCCCGATGGAGCGCCCCTATGATCGGTGATCTGGATATCAGCGGCATCTTCCTGCCGACCCTGCTGGTGCTGATGGGCATCACTTACGTGCTGTTTTTGTTGGTGCATGGCGTGCTGCAACGCCTGCACTTTTACCGTCTGGTCTGGCACCGGGCATTGTTCAACGTGGCGCTCTATGCCGTGCTGCTGTACGGCGTGGACTCACTCAGTCGATACCTGATGACATGAAAAAACCGTTTCTGACCATCGGTCGCGTGGTCCTGACCCTGCTGATCGTGACTTTTGCCGTTGTCCTCGTCTGGCGCATGGTGATGTATTACATGTTCGCGCCGTGGACCCGCGACGGCCACATTCGCGCCGACATCATCCAGATCGCCCCTGACGTTTCCGGGCTGATCCAGCAGGTCGAGGTAAAGGACAACCAGTTGATCAAGCGTGGCCAGGTGCTGTTCAGCATCGACCAGGATCGCTTCAAACTGGCCCTGCGCCAGGCCAAGGCCGCCGTTGCCGATCGCCAGGAAACCCTCGCCCAGGCGCAGCGTGAAGCCAAGCGTAACCGTGGCCTCGGCAATCTGGTACCGGCCGAACAGCTGGAAGAAAGCCAGTCGCGCGTCGCCCGTGCACAGTCGGCATTGGCCGAAGCCTTGGTGGCGGTCGATAGTGCGCAGCTCAACCTCGATCGCTCGGTGATCCGCAGCCCGGTCGACGGTTACGTCAACGACCGCGCGCCGCGTCCGCAGGAATTCGTCACCGCCGGGCGCCCGGTGTTGTCGGTGGTCGACAGCAACTCCTTCCACATCGATGGCTATTTTGAAGAAACCAAACTCGACGGCATCCATGTCGGGCAATCGGTGGATATTCGCGTGATCGGTGACCGCGCCAGGTTGCGCGGGCATGTCGAAAGCATCGTCGCCGGCATCGAAGACCGCGACCGCACCAGCGGCAGCAACCTGCTGCCCAACGTCAACCCGGCGTTCAGTTGGGTACGCCTGGCGCAGCGGATTCCGGTGCGCATCGCTTTTGACGAGGTGCCGGCCGACTTCCGCATGATCGCCGGGCGTACCGCCACCGTGTCGATCATCGACGACCAGCATGAGGAGTCGCAGCCATGAGCAGGGCCTGGTTGATCGCCGGGTTGGGCGTGATGCTCTCGGCCTGTCAGATGGTCGGCCCGGATTATCAGGTGCCCGCCGACGCGGCGGTGCAGCGCAAGGATATTCAGGGTGAGCTGGCAGTCGCCGGCAAACCGGTGGTCTCAGCGCCGGTGCCGACCGACTGGTGGCGGCTGTATAAAGACCCGCGCCTCGATCAACTGGTGCAGCAGGCCATGGCGTCCAACACCGATTTGCGTGTAGCGGCGGCGAACCTGTCGCGGGCACGTGCTCAGGTGGATGAAGCCGAGGCCGCTGGTGGCTGGAGCGGTGGGGTGAAAATGGGCGCGCAACGTTTGCAGGAATCCGGTCAGGCGTTCCTGCTGCCGGAGAAAGTCCCGGTGGCGAACATCGCTGATGTCGGCATCAGCGCTTCGTACCAGTTCGACCTGTGGGGGACTCTGCAACGCGGCATCGAAGCGGCCAAAGCCAATGCCGATGCGACTCAGGCCGCAGCCGATACGGCGCGTATCACCTTGGTGGCGGACGTGGTTCGTGCTTACACCCAGGTCTGCGCAGCCAACGAAGAGCGGGAAATCGCCGAGCATTCTCTCGAACTGCAATCGCAGAGCACCACGCTGATCCAGCGTCTGCGTGACGCCGGGCGTGGTGACGAGACTCAGGTCACCCGTTCGCAGACCCAATTCAAATCCCTGCGCGCCGACTTGCCGCGCTATGAAGCAGCGCGTCAGGCCGGGCTGTTTCGTCTGTCGATGCTGCTGGCCAAACCGGTCGAACAGTTGCCGGCAGGTACCGCCAGTTGCGCCGAGTTGCCGAAGATCGCGCAACTGGTGCCGGTCGGTGACGGCGCTGCGCTGCTCAAGCGCCGCCCGGATATTCGTCAGGCCGAGCGGCGTCTTGCAGCGGCAACCGCCGGCATCGGCATCGCCACCGGTGAGCTGTACCCGGATATCAGCATCGGCGCGACCATCGGCACCGTCGGCATCATTGATGACCTTGGCGACCCGTCGACCAACCGCTGGGGCTTTGGCCCGTCGCTGAGCTGGAAAGTACCGACCAACGGCGCCCGTGCGCGCATTCGTGAAGCCGAGGCCAACACTCAAGGCGCGCTGGCGCATTTCGACGGCGTGGTGCTCAACGCCATCCGCGAAACGCAGACCGGTCTGGCCCAGTACAGCGCGCTGCTGCAACGCCGCGATGCGCTGGCCGAAGCCGAGCAGTCGGCCAAGCTCGCCGCCGAGCAGACGCACCGCTTCTTCCAGGCCGGCCGCGAGTCGTTCCTTGCCGACCTGCAAGCAACCCGCACCTACACCGATGTCACCGCGCAACTGGCCGCCGCCAACACCCAGGTCGCGATGAGCCAGATCGATTTGTTCCTCGCCCTGGGCGGTGGCTGGGAAAGCGGACGAACGAACACCTCGAGCGCCAGCAAACCCTGAGGCCGTTGCTATGCTTTGAAGTGTTGGAGGGGCGCCCCATGCCAAGCGCTCCTGCAATGCACATTGCTCGTGCTGGCCCAGGGGAAACCAATAATGAAAAACCCTTACGCTCTCGGCTTCTGGTGCGCTCTGGTGGCACTGGTGCTGCTCTCGGCCACGTATTTCTACGGGATCATGCTGGCCCACCAGATCGATACGGCGATGGTTTTTCTCGACAGCGCCGTTGCGCTGATCGCGGTGATGGCGATCGTCGTCGTCGCGTGGACCTCGATTCAGCTGCAACGGGTCAAGAAGCGCCAGCTCGAACGGGGCAGGATGCTCGTGCTGATCTGGGACACCAAAGTCGCCCTGCGCCGGGTCGAAACCGTGTTCGACCGCTATTTCTGGGGCAGCTACTGGCAGCCCGGGCGAACCTTCGCCGAAGTCATGGGCGAGCTCACCGGCACGCCGCTGGAAAAAAGCCTCGAAGCCCTGAAGAAGCAATGCCTGGAACTCGACAAGCAGATCGCCGATGACGGCTGGCACTGGCTGAACAACGCCCGCGAGCTGTCCGACGTCGCCACGGCCATGGCTCGTGAACGCTATCAGCTGGATTTCTGCGATGTGCGAGCGGATACCACCGGCGGAGCGGTGATCGATCGCGACTTTGAAGTGCTGGTGTATACCTGGACCGCGCGGCTGAAGAGCTTTGATCATCAGCTGGATGAAATTGAAGTCCAATATTCCTGAATTTGAGTTATAAATTTTGCAAGAGTTCTAGGTATCTATTGCACCGTTATAAATGAATTCAATGCATTCAGGCTTGTAGAGCCCTTTCAAAGATTGTGTTTTAATGAAACCAAATTTGTTTATATGTTTAACAAAGTCGGCCTCTCTATTTTCCGAAATCGTGATTACGGGGAGGCGAGTTCCTAGAAAGCTAAAGCATTCTTCAAATAACATTGTGCCGATACCTTTACCGCGAAAGTGCTCGTGGATTCGTATCGTGCAAATTTTTCGCTCTGTACTTGTTTTTTTAAGTATCGCAATTCCGGTCAATACTTTCTTTTTTTCTAAGGTGCTAATAACGATTATAATTTCTCGTTGTTCTGGAGATGCGGTAAGTTCCGGATAGACGGTGTTGTGAAACCATTTGTCAAACTCAGGATAACTTTCCTTTAGGTCGACAAGTTGATTATAAATTTTATGCTGCGCTTTTTCACCAACCTCATAGATAAGATACTCTCGAATTTCTTCAGGTGAAATCTGAGAAAGTCTATATGGAGTGCTCTTCAAAAGATTGGACATTTTCAATTTTCCTCTACTGACTGAGAACAAGTTTCTGGACTTGTCAGTTTTTCGATATATTTGGTTGCAAAGTTGCCGGTCACGCCGCCTGCTGCACCCAATATCAACAATATAATTAAATAGACAGATATGATTTTAGCTGTTTTTTTCTTGTATTGAAAGCGCGCCAGCGTAGAGAAATCTGAAAGATATTCTATCTCTCCTGAGACGTTATTTTTTATGCATTTTTTCTTAAAGTGATATGCGATCAAGTTTTGATTTTCGTTATCTATATAGTTCTTCCATAGATCGCTTTCAAGCATGCGGCTGCTTGGGTTATTGCCGTGGAAGATAGCTAGATCGCTCGCGTTTCTCAAGATTAAGTAGTGTATTGATCTGAAATTTAGTGGGCGACCTTTTTCAAATTGTTCGCGTAAGCTATCACTGCAACTGCGGATGTCATTTATTCTAAAGTCTATTACTTCTGTGTTGGTGAATTGGTTGCTAAAAATACTAATGCCGTCGATCTCGTCATTGATCAAATGAACTTCTGATGACGGTATTTCTACTCTTATACGAAAGTAGTAGTCAGTAATTTCTCCAACGCTGATGTCGTCGATTTTTAAATCTATAATCGTGCCTGGTTTATCATTGCTCCTCTTGCATGGGGTCAATTCGACCTGCGACCCCGTGTCAAGCGTGTAGATAATGAACTCGTTTTCAGAGCTTTTTACGTTTAGCCGTTTCGGGTCGCCTTCCGTAGTTTTGTAACTTTCATTGAAAATTGCGTTGGTAAGTTTGTTGTTAGATATTACTGATCCAAGATCTCTAATACTGCTTTTTTCGAAAGGGAAAGGGCAGTAAAGCTTAATGTTCTTGATGGTCGATATGTTTTTAACGCGCAACCCAAAATCAAAGCAATAGTTTTCGCGTTTTTTTGTGGTTTTTTTCCATAGGTTTATATGGAGATCGACAACGCCCTCGTCGTCAGTTTGGATCTCAGTGAAATTCTCTTTGGATGTGTACCATAAAGCAAAACTACGCATTCTCTATCCTTGGTTAAATATGAATTTAGAAATAGTTTCTAAAAAGTCCATGTCATTACCCGATTTTACGGATGCCAAAGGTATTTCAAGCTTATTCGCAATTTGTTGTGCGTATGCGATCTCTTCTTCTTGTAGCTTTTTAATGAGCTCGATGTGCAAGTGGTTGATGCCCCTGTTGCGGTTTCGTTGAAAAATTGCTTCCGGGCTGTCAATAACTAAGATTATTTGCGTCGGCGCAATATCTAAGAAAGTTTGCATTGGGATTCTGACTACGTTATTGTCTGAGTCGATTAGGGCAAAGTGCCCATCCAAAATCAAGGGTGCTCTGATCGTCTTCGTTTTCTTCAAGCTTTTAAGCAATATTTCTTGATTGTCCGCAATTGCTAATGTTCTTTTGTCATCTTGTGGAAATGATTTGATTAGTGCGCTTGCGCTGAAGCTTCTTATTCCCAAAGCAACCGAAGCCTTGTGGCATAAATTAGACTTTCCTACCCCATGGGCTCCGGAGACGAAAATTAAGCTAGGGTTGCGGTTGATCGCTTCGTTGAGCTTCTCAACGTGCAATCTGTCCAAAAACATAAAGGATTGCGGTGCGGTGAAAGTGCTTATAATCGATTTCGGGTGAACTTGTGGGATGAGCTGCTGTATGTTTTCAAACTCAATAGCGTATCCATGCTCGCAATTTTTGAAGTATTCAAGCAAATCATCTCTTGTAAGTCCGCCACCAATCTCGTCGCTTAAGTTGCAGAGCTCAGCTATACTGCAGTAATGAACTTTTTTTATGTCCGCAATCATCGTGATAGATTGAATTGGCGCTGTCGCATATATCACGAGCTTACGAGCATCGCTTTTTGTCCAACGCCTGCGGAATTCAAGCTTCTTCACACCTAACATTATTTTTTCTAAGTGTTTAGGGTGCAGCGAAATTAAGATTGCTGCGCGATCTTCGCAGAGCACTCCGACCTTTGGATGGTTTGATACATTTTTTAGAGTTCTTAGGTCTTTGCGATTCATGATACCCATCATAGAACCCCTATGAGCGCAAAAGTCTGGAGAGATATAGGGGCAGAATCTTACCTTACGGTTCTGCGCTGTTGTAGTCGTATTCTTATGAAAAAGGAGCGAATATTTCTACGCCGGGAGCGTCGCGACCACTTTGGAGTATCGAAATCTGGATTAGGATAAAAATGCAAGCCAACAAGTGACTTTGCAATGCTAACCTTCTCGTCACTTCAGCACAGTCGAGCCGCGACCCGATCCCGGGTTCAAGGAAGACGACTTCATCCACAGCCACGGAAACCGATCAGGTCATTCATGAATAAATCAGCAGGCGTGCTTCTCGGAATTGTTGTTGCCATTGGCGCGATCAGCGCAGGCGGGGCCTGGTACACCGGGACCAAGATCGAAGGCGTGCTGAACAACGCCGTGACCAATGCCAACAAAGAGTTGCAGACCGCCATGGCCGGCTCCAACGGCACCGCGTCGCTGGAACTGGTGTCGCTGGAACGCCACACCTTCACCAGCACCGCGCACTATCGTCTCAAGGGCGAGGGCGAGATGTTCGGCGATGCGCCGGTCGAGCTGCTGTTCGTCGACCACATCGAACACGGCCCGCTGCCGTTCTCGCGTCTGGTTTCGCTGAAGTGGCTGCCGGTCATGGCCACCAGCAACTACGAGCTGGAAAAGAGCCCGTCCACGGAAAAATGGTTCGCCGCCACCAACGGCGCCGCGCCGCTCAAGGGCGTGACCAACATCGGTTACGACGAATCGACCACCAGCACTCTGAATCTGGTGCCGTTCGAAACTGCGCTGGATGAGCAGTCGAGCCTGAAGTTTTCCGGTCTGAGCATGGACATCGCCGCCAGCGCCCAGGCGCAGAAGGTCAAGGCCGACGGTTACATGGACAATCTGAAACTGGTCACCGTGTCGGAAGACCAGGCGCCGGTGCAGGTCGAGCTCAACGGTCTGACCCTGGCCAGCAACCTCGCCAAGAGCAGCTACGGCTACTACACCGGGGAAAACACCCTGGAAGTGACCAGCAGCAAAACCACCTTCGGCGCCAAGCCGATGGTGCTGGGCGTGAAGAACTTCGAAATGAAGAACCGCACCGAAGAAAGCGGCAGCAACGCCTCGGGGCGTGCCGACTACAAAATCGGCGAAGTGACGCTCAACGACAAGAAAGTCGGTTCGGCGGCCATGGCCATGAGCCTGAAGAACCTCGACATTCCGTCGACCATGTCGCTGATGCAGATCTACCAGACCAAACTGCAGCCGTACGAAAAAGCTGCCGCCGAAGCTGCCGCACAGGGGTTGCCGGCACCGGAGCTGAATCTGACCGAAGCGGAAAACGCCCAGGTCAAAGCCGATCTGCAGAAGTTGCTGGCGGCCGGCCCGCAATTGGCGCTGGAGAATCTGTCGTTCAACACCGCCAACGGTGAAAGCCGCGCCAATCTGGTGATCGACCTGACCAAGCCGCAATCGATGGACCTGCCGCCGGATCAACTCGGCAAGCAACTGATCGCGCTGCTCGACCTGAACATTCAGGTGTCCAAGCCGATGCTCGTCGATCTGCTCAGCGTGCAGGCGCAACTCGATGGCCAGACTGACGCCAAAGCCATCGTCGATCAGTCCAAGGAAGCGGCGGACATGTTCGCCGGCATGGCGGTCGGCTCGCAATTGGCTGTCGCCGACGGCACCAACGTGGTGACCAAACTGCATTACGCGGCCAATCAGGTCGAATTCAACGGCCAGAAGATGACCGTCGAGCAGTTCATCGGCTTCCTGATGAGCAAGTTTGCCGGCGTCACCCAAGAGCAATAACCCAACCGCGTGCCCTCCAGACGCCCGGCCCCTGTGTAAACAGGCGCCGGGCGTTTTGCTGTACGGGTTTTGTACAGACGGGACGATTCTGAACAATTATTGCGTTGTGAAAATTCGACTACGCTTGCGTGCAGACTGCCTCACCAAGCTTGGCCGAGGGCTGTCATCGTCGGCCACCGTTACGAATGGGCAAGGAGGGCATTGCGACCCGGCTGGCCATGTAAGGATGCTGACAAATGCCGCGTATTGATGGCCCTGTATTACATCGTGGTTTGCGCCCTTTGTTCCGATTCGCCCTGTGCAGCCAGTTGCTCTGGCCAGTGCTGGCGTTGGCCGACACACCCTACGACGAGATGGTGCGCGATGCCCGCGCCGGGCATTACACGCCTGCGCTGACGGTTTTGCGTCAGGTGCCGCCGGGCCAGGCCAGCGACGGCCAGGTCAGCGATCACCTGCAAATCGCCAGTTGGGCCGGGCTCGATGCCGAAGTGGTCAAGGTCTATGAAACACAAGGTCGCGACCGCGTCCTGCCGGTGCAGGCACTGACCGCCGCCGCGCGTGCCTATCGCAACCTCAAGCGCTGGGATCAGGCCACCCAGGTCTACAACAAGGCGCTGGCGCTGGAGCCGGACAACGCCGACCTGCAACTGGGCCTCGCGCTGACTCAGGCCGATGCCGGCAAGCCCGATCAGGCCGTCACCCGCGCCCAGGCGCTGGTCGCCGCCAAACCCGACGATCCGTCACGCCGCCTGGCCTTGGGCTATGCCCTCGGCCGCGCCGGCAAACAATACGATGCGCTGTTTGAATTCGATCAAGCCTTCATCCGCGCCGGCAACAAACCGGAAGTCGCCCGCGAGTACGTGGTCGCGCTGCAAAAGGCCCGCCTGCCTGAACCGGCGCTGCGTCTGGCCAGTCAACGTCCCGGCCTGATTGATCCGGTGACCTTACGCCGCCTGGAAGGCGATCTCGCCGCCGAACGCGTGCGCCTCGCCGAACTGGCCACCCGCAGCGAGAAGGAACGCTACGTCATTGCCGACCGCGCGCTGGCCGATTACGACAAATTGCTCGCGACCTGGACGCCCGACGCCACTGCCCACGATGACGTGACGCGCTGGCGCATCGACCGCATGGGCGCGCTCAAGGCCCGTGCGCGCACCGCCGACGTCATCAGCGAATACCAGAAACTGCAAGCCGAAGGCGTGGAGATTCCGACCTACGCGCTGCGCTGGGTGGCGGCGTCTTATCTGGATCAGCGCGAGCCTGAGATTGCCACCGATCTGTATCGCCAGGTGCTTTCGGCGCCGGACGCCGATGTCGGTGATCGCCTCGAAGACACCACTGCGCTGTACTACTCGCTGCTGGAAAGCGACCGCGCCGACGAAGCCCGCAAGGTCGCCGAAGACGCAGCGAAAGCCCAGCGTCCGCGCGTCGAGCTCAAGGGCTTGCCGATCGGCAACCCCAACGACGAATGGATGGACGCCCAGCAACTCGCGGCCCAGGCCGGCACCTACGGTTCCGATCTTCCGCACGGCGAAGAGCGCTTGCAGACGCTGGTCGATCAGGCGCCGGGCAACCTTGGCTTGCGTCTGGCCCAGGCCGATCTCTACCTCGCCCGCCAGATGCCGCGCCGCGCGGAAAACCAGCTCAAGGAAACCGAGAGCATGGCCCCGCGCGATGCCGGCCTGGAGGTCGCTCAGGCGCGCACCGCGATGGAGTTGCAGGAGTGGCGGCAGAACGATGCGCTGGTCGACGACGTGGTCGCGCGCTATCCGGACAACCGCCAGGTGCAGCGCCTGGCTCGCGAACGGGAAGTGCATGACATGGCCGAACTGCGTGTCGAAGCCTACGGCGGCAAGGCCAACGGTGGCGACAGCGGCGATGCCGGTGCGGTCAGCGGCAGCCGTGATTTCGGTATCCAGAGCATCCTTTACAGCCCACCGATCAACGAAGACTGGCGCGTGTTCGCCGGCGCCGGTTATGCCACCGGTGATTTCGCCGAAGGCACCGGTCACCATCGCTTCCAGCGGGTCGGCCTGGAACGGCGCACCCGTGACATGACCCTCGAAGCCGAGGTGTCGAATCATGATTACGGCTTCGGTGACAAACAGGGCGCACGCCTGGCGATTGCCCGCGACATCAACGATCACTGGCAATACGGCGGCAGCCTCGAATACCTCTCGGCGGAAACCCCGCTGCGCGCGCTCAACAGCGATATCAAGGCCAATGGCGGCAGTGCGTTCCTGCGCTGGCGCGCCAACGAAAGCCGCGAGTGGCGAGTGTCGGTCAGCCCGTCGCACTTCAGCGATGGCAACAACCGCGTCGAAGCCTTGGTGACCGGGCGCGAGGGCATCTATACCGCGCCGAACATTCAGGTCGACGCCGGCCTGGAAGTCGGCACCAGCCACAACTCGAAATCCGACGACGTGCCGTACTTCAACCCCAAGTCGGACTTCAGCGTGATGCCGCTGGTCAACGTCAATCACGTGCTCTACCACCGCTACGAGACTTCCTGGAGCCAGCAATTCCAGGCCGGCGCGGGCACCTATAGCCAGCGCGACCACGGCACCGGCGGCATGGCATTGCTCGGTTACGGCCAACGGTACGCCTGGAACGACGTGTTCGATGTGGGCGGCATGTTCAGTGTGATCAACCGGCCTTACGACGGTGATCGGGAAACTGATCTGCGTCTGCTCGTCGACCTCACTTTCCGCTTCTAGAAGAGTTTGAAGATGCCTTTTATCTCGCGTTTCATCCTTCTGCTGGGAGCGCTGCTGATCAGCGCCTGCGCCCAGCAAGCCCCGGCCTTCGCGCCGCCCTCCGAGCGCCCGGTCGCGGCCAGTGAACAACCGTGGCCAAAAAACCATGTGCTCGGCATTGCCTACCACGATGTCGAAGACCGTGATCCCGATCAGGCCGTGGTGGCGGTGCGCACCGAGCGCATGATCGAGCAGCTCGCCTGGCTGCGCGAGAACGGCTACAAACCAGTGACCGTCGACCAGATCATGGCTGCGCGCAAGGGTGGCCCGGAGCTGCCGGCGAGAGCGGTGCTGCTCAGTTTCGATGACGGTTATGCCAGCTTCTATACCCGCGTGCTGCCGGTGCTGCGCGCCTACAACTGGCCAGCCTTGCTGGCGCCGGTGGGCACCTGGATCGACACGCCGCTCAATCAACCGGTGGATTTCGCCGGCACGCCGCGTAACCGTGACAACTTCCTGACCTGGCAGCAGATCCGCGAAATTTCCAAGTCCGGTCTGGTAGAGATCGCCGCTCACACCGATGCCAACCACAAAGGCATTCTTGGCAACCCGCAGGGCAACCTGCAACCGGCCGCCGCGACCCGGCGTTATGACCCGGTGACCAAGCGCTATGAATCCGAAGCCGATTTCCAGGCACGCATTCGTACCGACGTGAAGAACATATCCGAGAAGATCCGCCAGGCCACCGGTTACAAACCACGGGTCTGGGTCTGGCCGTACGGCACCGCCGACGGTACCTCGCTGACCGTGGTCGGCGAGGAGGGCTATGAAATGGCCCTGACGCTGGACGACGGCCTCGACACCCTCGATAACCTGATGAGCGGGCCGCGCTTTCTCGTCGCGTCCGATCCTGACGGCGAGCATTTCGCCAACAGCATCGTTTCGGTGCAGGCCGAAGGGCCGATGCGCGTGGTGCATGTCGATCTCGACAACGTCTACGACCCGGACCCAGCGCAGCAGGACATCAACCTTGGCAAACTGGTGCAGCGCATGGCTGACCTGGGCGCCAGCACGGTGTTCCTGCAAGCCTTCGCCGACCCCAAGGGCGATGGTCTGGTGCATTCGCTGTACTTCCCCAACCGTCACTTGCCGATGCGCGCCGACCTGTTCGACCGCGTCGCCTGGCAACTGCGCACCCGTGCCCATGTGAAAGTCTTTGCATGGATGCCGGTGCTGAGTTTCGAACTGGATTCGAAACTGCCGCGTGTAACCCGCTGGGACCCGGAAACCGCCATCACCTCGGTCGATCCGAAGCAGTACAAACGCCTGTCACCGTTCAATCCCGAAGTGCGCAAGATCATCGGTGAAATCTATGAAGACGTGGCGCGGCTGACCTCGGTCGACGGCATTCTCTACCACGACGATGCGATGCTTTCGGATTTCGAAGACGCCAGCCCGGATGCCTTGAAGGCGTACGCCGCTCAAGGTCTGCCGGGTTCGATTGCCGCGCTGCGCGACGATCCGGCGGCGATGCAACGCTGGACGCGTTTCAAGAGCCGCTACCTGATCGACTTCACCAACGAACTGACCGCGAAGGTCCGTGCGATTCGCGGCCCGCAAGTGCTGACCGCACGCAACATCTTCGCCGAGCCGATGCTCAATCCTGAAAGCGAAGTGTGGTTCGCGCAGAACCTCGATGACTTCCTCGCCACCTACGACTGGACGGCGCCGATGGCCATGCCATTGATGGAAAAACAGACACTGGCCGAATCCGGCCCATGGCTGGAAGAACTGGTTGCCACGGTGAAGAAACGCCCCGGCGCACTCAACCGCACCGTGTTCGAATTGCAGGCGCGTGACTGGAACCAGAAGGATCAGGCCGATATCGATGCCGTGCATCTGGCGGACTGGATGGGCCGGCTCAAGCGCCAGGGCGCGACCAGTTTCGGTTACTACCCGGACAACTTCCTCGACAACCTGCCAGACCTGAAAACCGTAAGGCCTGCACTCTCCAACAAATGGAATCCATAACATGCTGGATAGACTGTTAGCCCTGCTTGTTCTGGCGATTGTCCTTGGCGTTCCGCTGGGGCTGATCTTCCTGGTGACGGGCCAGTTCCTGATGTCGTTCGTGTTCTTCTACCCGCTGTTCATGTCCGGGTTGTGGATCGCCGGCGGCCTGTATTTCTGGCTGCACTGGGAACGCCACTGGCCATGGCAGGACGACACGCTGCCGCCGCCGCTGGAAGGCGAGCCGCTGATTTCGATCCTGATCCCTTGCTACAACGAAGGCGATAACGCGGCCGATACCATTTACGCAGCGCTGGCCCAGCACTACCCGAACATCGAAGTCATCGCGATCAACGACGGCTCCAAGGACAACACTGCCGCTGTGCTCGATGCGCTGGCCAAGGAAGATCCGCGACTGCGGGTCCTGCATCTGGCGGAAAACCAGGGCAAGGCTGTGGCCCTGCGCATGGGCGCGATCGCTGCACGCAGTGAGTATCTGGTGTGCATTGATGGCGACGCCTTGCTGGCGCCCAATACGGCGGCGTATCTGGTCGCGCCGATGCTGGATAACGCACGCCTTGGCGCGGTCACCGGCAATCCGCGCATCCGCACTCGTTCGACCTTGATCGGGCGGGTGCAGGTCGGCGAGTTCTCCTCGATCATCGGCCTGATCAAACGTACGCAACGGGTGTTCGGGCGCATCTTCACCGTCTCCGGCGTGATCGTCGCGTTCCGTCGTACTGCGCTGAACCGGGTCGGCTACTGGAGCCCGGACATGATCACCGAAGACATCGACATCAGCTGGAAGCTGCAACTGGATCACTGGAGCATCTTCTACGAACCGCGTGCGCTGTGCTGGATCCTCATGCCGGAAACCCTCGGCGGCCTGTGGAAGCAGCGTCTGCGCTGGGCTCAGGGCGGCGCCGAAGTGCTGTTCAAGAACATTCGCGGCATCTGGCAGTACCGCCATCGCTACCTGTGGCCGCTGCTGTTCGAATACTGCCTGTCCACTGGTTGGGCGTTCACTTTCCTGCTGTCGGTGATTTTCTGGGGCATGGGCAAGTTCATGGTCATGCCCGACGCGATCGCCGTCGATCACCTGATGCCGCCGGCCTTCACCGGTCTGTTGCTGGCGTTCGTCTGCCTGGTGCAGTTCGCCGTCAGCATCGTCATTGATCGGCGCTATGAACCGGGTCTGGGCAAGACCATGTTCTGGGTGGTCTGGTATCCGCTGGTGTTCTGGCTCGTCAGTCTGCTGACCACCTTGGTCAGCTTCCCCAAGGTGTTGTTCAGCCAACACAAAAAACGCGCGCGCTGGGTCAGTCCTGATCGGGGTATCAAACCGCTGGGCGACGACCAGGAGGAAGTCATCAAATGAAAATTATCCGGACTCGCCAACGGCCCTTTCTGGTGGTGATCGACGTGATCCTCACCGTCATGGCCTGGGTTGGCCTGCTGTTCCTGCTGGTACGCGGGTTATGGCCGTTGATCGAAACCACCGGCGGCCCGCGCATCGATCATTCGGCGTTCGATGCGCTGGGCACTTTGCAGGTTTATATGTGGGTGGCGCTGGTCAACGCGGTGATCCTGATCGGCTGGGCGCGTTACCAGCAACGCAAAAGCCGCAGCTTCGCCCAGCGCCGTTTGCCGTCACCGGTGATTGGTGATGAAGGTCTGAGCAAGAGTTTCAAGCTGTGCGATGAGCGTTTCCAGAAACTACGCACGCCGGGGGTGATGACCATTCACAACGATCAGGACGGCGACATCAGCCATGTGGAAACGCATTTGTGGCCGCTTCAGCAGCAAGCACTACCGGCGCCGCTGGCACCCCTGGAGCATCCACGGGTGATCTTTCTGCATGCCGAAGAAGATGACAGTCGCGAGCCGGTGAAGCGCCTGACGTGACCTCCACTGTAGGAGCTGCCGAAGGCTGCGATCTTTTGATTTGCTTATGTAAAAACAAGATCAAGAGATCGCAGCCTCGTTGCACTCGTCAGCTCCTACAGGACCGGTGTCAGGCCTGGATCAGCGTCCAGGCCTCTTTCATCCGCAGAGGTTGCTTCATTCGCTCGGCCAGCAGCGCCATTGCGCGTTGCTTGTCGCAGGCCACCGCCGCAACGACGATGCCGTCTTTTGCAAACAGGCCAATGAACGGCGGCTGTTCCGGCTCACCGCTGAACTCGACCTCGTCCCATTCCTGCGCGTGACCGAGATAGTCGTAGTTCTTGCCAAAGTGGTAGGTCCAGAAAAACGGCACATCCAGATAATGTTCCTCGCCACCGAGCATGTTGGCGGCAGCGATGCGCGCGTGTTGCTGGGCCAGGCGCCAATGCTCGATGCGAGTTGGCTGGCCATTCAACGGAAACGTGGCGATATCACCGATGGCCCACAGGCCATGGGCGACGCGCATGCCGTCATCGACACGCAACGATTGGTCTTCTTCCTTGGGCAATGAGTCGAAAGGCTCGGTGGCGGGGTGAACGCCGACGCCAGCGAGAACCAGATCCGCCGCCAGGCGCAGACCGTTGTCGAGCAGCACGCCCTCGACCTTGTCCTCACCAAGGATCTGCGTAGCCTCGTGTTCGCTGATGAACTTCACCCCGTGCTCTTCGTGCAGGGCGCGAATCGCCTTGCCCACGGCCTCGCCGAATTGCTTGGCAAACGGGACTGCGTGGCGTGCCAGCACGGTAACGTCGAGGCCGTATTCGCGCAGGGCTGACGCGCATTCGAGGGCGATGAAACTGTCGCCGATGATCACCGCGCGCTGGC
This sequence comes from Pseudomonas sp. S3_G06, assembly GCF_054667565.1. Classification (NCBI taxonomy): domain Bacteria; kingdom Pseudomonadati; phylum Pseudomonadota; class Gammaproteobacteria; order Pseudomonadales; family Pseudomonadaceae; genus Pseudomonas; species Pseudomonas sp. S3_G06. Next base: position 4,968,388 of record NZ_CP162738.1, on the reverse strand, counting down.
CCGGTTGAGCGGCGTTGATGATCTGTTCAGCTTGGGCTTTCGAACGCAGGACGAAGACGTTGGCCAACTCGGCACCAGGCAGCTTCAACGGATTGGGCGCGCCACCGGTGGCGAGTACAGCGGCGTCGTAGCGCAGGATGCCGCCGTTGTTCAGATGGAGTGCTTTGCCTGGGGCGTTGAGTGAAGTCACTTCGCCTTGCACACGTTCAATGCGTTGCGCTTGATAGAACGCCTCATCGCGCAGCGGCGGGACATCTTTGGGCGACATTTCCCCCGCGAGGACAAATTTGCTCAACACCGTGCGGTCGTAGCCCACATCCGGTTCGCCATCGACCAGCACGATGCGCCCGCCGAAACCCTTCTCCCGCAACGCCGCCGCGCAAGCCGTGCCCGCCGCCCCGGCGCCGACCACCACGAACGTTCTTGGGTCGTCAGCGGGCGGGGTGTGCGGATCGGGCAGGGGCTGGTCATCGACCCAGACTTCATCGCCGCGCAACTCCAGCGGATAGCGTTTGAGACTGTCCAGTGATGGCGGCTCGCACAGGCCGCCGTCCTCGGCACGGTACGCGGCTTTGTGCCAGGGGCAGATCAACCTGCCGTGACACAACGCCCCCTCGGCCAACGGCGCCCCGGCGTGTGGACACAGGCCCTGAAACGCCCGCAACTCGCCGTTGGCGCGCAGCAGGACGATCTTGCAGTCGCCGATTTCGACTTGCAGGCCACGGTCTTGCGGGACATCGGCGAAGCGGGCGACACGGTGCAGGGACATTTTCGGCTTCCTCGCAGGCATTTCTCTTGTGAGTTGGCGGCGCCGCGCGAGGTTCAGCCATTTGCTACTGCCAAGGCACGAACGGTACAGCTATAGTTTGCGGGCCGACGACGGCCTCACTGCACAAGGTGCTCCCGGAATGACCCGATTGACCTCTCTCAACCCATGGCTGGCGGCCATCGCCGTGACCCTTTGCGTGCAGTTCCCGGCACAGGCCCAGGAGCGCTTCACCCTGAGCATCCCCGGCGTGTCGGATAACCGTCTGTTCACCTCGGCAGCGGCAAGTGACGCACCCGGTTGCGGCGGCAAGAACCAGTCGCCAGCGCTGAGCTGGAATGCCGGCCCGGCCGGTACCCAGAGCTACGCCATCGTCATGCACGACCCGGATGGCCAGAAAGGCCTGGGCGTGGATCACTGGATTCACTACGGCATCAAACCCACCACCCACCAGATCGCGGCCGGCGTCGGTGCCAAATCCGCCCTCGAAGGCGTCGGCGGCACCAACAGCAAAGGCAACACCCATTACATGGGCCCATGCCCGCCAGTGGGCGATAGCGCGCACCACTACATCATCCAGATCTACGCCCTCGACATCGCCCCGGACGCCCTGCCGGCTGGCCTGACCCGCGCCGAGCTGATGGAAAAAATCAAAGGCCATGTGCTGCGCAACAGCAGCGCGGTGCGGCGTTATCACCGCTGAGGTTCGGCCGCTTACGGGCGGCTGGCTGCTCTGATTCCCCAGCCATTTGGCATTGCCCCGCGAAAACGCGCACTATCGAGCCATTGCCAATGCGCTGGAGGACACCGTGGCAGCAAAAATCGACCGCATCGCCCAGCTACTCAACTGCCCGGAAAAGGGCGAACAAATGCGGCGTGCAGTAACCGAGACACGTAAGGAATTTCTGCTGAATCAGCCGGAAGAAGACATCGTTGAAGAAGATGAGCTGTTTGACGAGGCTGAGGAGGAGGGGGATGACGACGATGAATATGATGAGTTTGACTGGACCACGGAGTGATCTGCTTGAAATCCTGCCATCTCTATGCGATGGATGCGTTAACCCTTGACCGCGCATAGCTGACGCCTGCACGCCGTGGACTATTTGCTCATTGACCCAAGACTTCTTAAAAGAGCACTATAAGGTACTTTTTTACGTACCTTTGGAGTCGTCATGGAGCAGCTGCTTGCTAATCGCTCGGTGAGTATTACCGAATTAAAACGCAGCCCCAGTACGGTGATTGACCAGGCTGGGGCAGAACCCATCGCCGTTCTCAACCATAATCGTCCGGCTGCCTATTTATTAGCCCATGCGACATATCAAGAATTATTAGATCGTCTTCGGGCGGCTGAATTGCGTGAAGCGATTGCTGCAAGTCGCAATGATCCTCGTCCAGTTGTCGCAGCCGATACAGTATTTGCAGAGCTTGATGCGCTTATAGATGACATCGAAGCTGAGCAAAATCACGGATGATGCGATTATTATTTTCAGCAATTTCCCGAGATGATCTGTTGCAGATTGCCCGCTATATCGCTCGTGACAATCCTGGACGTGCTCGTTCTTTCGTCGCTGAATTACGTATGCGATGTGCTCAATTGACCAGTTTGCCAAATCAAGGAATTGCCCGGGAGGATTGCGCAAAAGGTCTGAAAATGATCACTCACGGCAGATACCTCATTTTCTACTCAATATTGAAAAGTGATGTGCTGATAGAGCGGGTACTACATGGCGCGCGGGATATAACGCGGCTATTTGATACCCCCGCCACGGATCAGCCTCAATAAGTCTCATATATCGTTACCCACAAAAAAGCCCCGGACCATCACAGTCCGGGGCTTTCTCGTTTGATTCATGGTGCACCAGGCGGGATTCGAACCCACGACCCCTGCCTTCGGAGGGCAGTACTCTATCCAGCTGAGCTACTGGTGCAGCGGGCGACATCATACCTAGGTCGGCTCGGGGCGTCCATGCCGGGTTTGGCGGGTTTTGTCAGTGTGCGTGTCGGTGCAAATCGCTGCATTCCTTAAAGCGGTAACGTCCTGCAAAACCCTCGCTTGGCGCTTTGCCGGGGGTGATCTAAGGTTTTTCCTGCGGCAAGGGTATTGGGTGCGTTGATCTGAAAAACGGCATTTTTGTTCTTTTTTTCGAACGACCTATTGTCCTTTACCCCCTTTGAACCTACGATCCGTTTGAGATTTCAAACGCTCTTTGACGGGATGTTGCAGCGCAGGTGCGCCCGGTCGTGCACTGTAGACGCGCCACAATCCGCTCACTGATTTCCCTGACGGCAGCCTTGCGAGGCGCCTTTCTACAATCATAATTTGCTCCGCGCAGGCCGCGGTGCTGTTAAGGAAAGCCGACATGCAGCTTAAAGACACCCAGTTGTTTCGCCAGCAAGCCTTCATCGATGGCGCTTGGGTCGATGCCGACAACGGTCAGACGATCAAGGTCAACAACCCGGCCACCGGCGAAATCCTCGGCACCGTGCCGAAGATGGGCGCCGCTGAAACCCGCCGTGCCATTGAAGCTGCTGACAAAGCGCTGCCGGCCTGGCGTGCACTGACCGCTAAAGAGCGTGCCGGCAAGCTGCGTCGCTGGTTCGAACTGATGATCGAGAACCAGGACGACCTCGCGCGCCTGATGACACTCGAGCAAGGCAAGCCGCTGGCCGAAGCCAAGGGCGAAATCGTTTACGCCGCATCTTTCATCGAGTGGTTCGCCGAAGAAGCCAAGCGCATCTACGGTGATGTGATTCCGGGCCATCAGCCGGACAAGCGCCTGATCGTCATCAAGCAGCCGATCGGCGTCACCGCTGCGATCACTCCGTGGAACTTCCCGGCAGCAATGATCACTCGCAAGGCCGGCCCAGCACTGGCCGCCGGTTGCACCATGGTGCTCAAGCCGGCTTCGCAAACTCCATTTTCCGCTTTCGCCCTGGCCGAGCTGGCCCAGCGTGCGGGCATTCCTGCGGGCGTGTTCAGCGTGGTGTCCGGCAGCGCCGGCGACATCGGCAGCGAGCTGACCAGCAACCCGATCGTGCGCAAACTGTCCTTCACCGGCTCGACCGAAATCGGTCGCCAGTTGATGGCCGAATGCGCCAAGGACATCAAGAAAGTCTCGCTGGAACTGGGCGGCAACGCGCCGTTCATCGTGTTCGACGACGCCGATCTGGATAAGGCCGTCGAAGGCGCGATCATTTCCAAGTACCGCAACAACGGCCAGACCTGCGTCTGCGCCAACCGTCTGTACATTCAGGACGCGGTCTACGATGCGTTCGCCGAGAAGCTGAAAGTGGCTGTGGCCAAACTGAAGATCGGCAACGGTCTGGAAGACGGCACCACCACCGGCCCGCTGATCGACGAAAAAGCGGTGGCCAAGGTTCAGGAACACATCGCTGACGCCGTAAGCAAAGGCGCCACCGTACTGGCGGGCGGCAAGGCGATGGAAGGCAATTTCTTCGAGCCGACCATCCTGACCAACGTGCCGAAAAACGCGGCCGTGGCCAAGGAAGAAACCTTCGGTCCGCTGGCGCCGCTGTTCCGCTTCAAAGACGAAGCCGAAGTGATCGCCATGTCCAACGACACCGAATTCGGTCTGGCTTCTTACTTCTACGCGCGTGACCTCGGCCGTGTGTTCCGTGTCGCCGAAGCGCTGGAATACGGCATGGTCGGCGTCAACACCGGGCTGATCTCCAACGAAGTCGCGCCGTTTGGCGGCATCAAGGCTTCGGGCCTGGGCCGTGAAGGCTCCAAGTACGGCATCGAAGATTACCTGGAAATCAAATACCTCTGCCTGGGCATCTAAGCCGGGAAAGGGATTGCTGCAAACGCAAAGGGCACGAGAGCGCTGTCCCTTTGCGTCGTTTCAAACAGGAATTTTCTCTGCGGCCGGGAACGCCGTGGCAGTCGATCATCGCATGCTGCCACCGCCGATTCCTCCCGCTTCATCCTTGAACCACGCCGCCCGATGAGCGGCGAATGAGGACTGTAATGAGCAAGACTAACGCTGAACTGATGGCCCGTCGTACCGCAGCTGTTCCACGTGGTGTTGGCCAGATTCACCCGATCTTCGCCGAGTCCGCGAAGAACGCCACCGTGACCGACGTTGAAGGTCGCGAGTTCATCGACTTCGCCGGCGGCATCGCCGTACTGAACACCGGCCACGTGCACCCGAAAATCATCGCCGCCGTGACTGAACAGCTGAACAAGCTGACCCACACCTGCTTCCAGGTGCTGGCTTACGAACCGTACGTTGAGCTGTGCGAAAAAATCAACGCCAAGGTTCCGGGTGACTTCGCCAAGAAAACCCTGCTGGTTACCACCGGTTCCGAAGCCGTTGAAAACGCCGTGAAGATCGCCCGTGCCGCTACTGGCCGTGCCGGCGTGATCGCGTTCACCGGCGCTTACCACGGTCGTACCATGATGACTTTGGGTCTGACCGGTAAAGTCGTGCCGTACTCGGCCGGCATGGGCCTGATGCCAGGCGGCATCTTCCGCGCGCTGTACCCGAACGAACTGCACGGCGTGAGCACCGACGATTCGATCGCTTCGATCGAGCGCATTTTCAAGAACGATGCCGAGCCAAAAGACATCGCTGCAATCATCATCGAGCCGGTGCAGGGCGAAGGTGGTTTCTACGTCGCGCCGAAGGAATTCATGAAGCGTCTGCGCGCTTTGTGCGACCAGCACGGCATCCTGCTGATCGCTGACGAAGTGCAGACCGGCGCTGGCCGTACCGGTACTTTCTTCGCCATGGAACAGATGGGCGTTGCCGCCGATCTGACCACTTTCGCCAAGTCCATCGCTGGCGGCTTCCCGCTGGCCGGCGTGTGCGGCAAGGCCGAATACATGGACGCCATTGCTCCGGGCGGCCTGGGCGGCACCTACGCCGGAAGCCCGATCGCTTGCGCCGCTGCGCTGGCAGTCATGGAAGTGTTTGAAGAAGAGCAACTGCTGGACCGCTGCAAGGCTGTCGGCGAGCGCCTGGTCACCGGTTTGAAGGCGATTCAGGCCAAGTACCCGGTCATCGGTGAAGTGCGTGCGCTGGGCGCAATGATCGCGGTCGAGCTGTTCGAAAACGGCGACAGCCACAAGCCGAACCCGACTGCCGTGGCTGCTGTGGTGGCCAAGGCGCGTGACAAGGGCCTGATCCTGCTGTCCTGCGGCACTTACGGTAACGTGCTGCGTGTGCTGGTTCCGCTGACGTCGCCGGACGAGCAACTGGACAAAGGCCTGGCGATCATCGAAGAGTGCTTCTCTGAACTCTGATCCATTGCTGTGACCCGCTCGACAAAAACCCGCTTCGGCGGGTTTTTTTCGCTCCTTGAAACACATCGGACGGGTTTGCGCTGTATCGAATCGCCAGCATTGGCTAAGGTTCAGGCATTGCAAGGAGAGCGCGCATGACTGCCGTTGATTTACCCGCCGTACCCCGGGTGTTGATTGCCGAGGCCGATCCCTGGTCCCGTGACCTGCTCAAACAAGTGCTGCTCAATGTGCGCTGCGATGCGCGCCTGGATTTGTGTGCCGATGGCCAGCAGGCAATGTCGTTGCTCAGCGAGGTGCCCTATGACTTGGCCATCGTCGATTGGGAGCTGCCTGGCATCGACGGATTGCATGTGCTGCGCAGCGTCCGCCAGCGCAAACGCAATCCGCCGCTGCCGTTCATTCTGATGAGCAGCCGCAACGACAGCGCCAGCGTGCGCGAAGCGATTCCGCTGGCGCCGACGGCGTACCTGACCAAACCGTTGAACATGGAAGGCCTGACCGAGCGCTTGCAGGGATTGCTGCTCAACGCTGGCGAAGCGGTGGTTTGCGAAGTGCCGGCACTGGCGCCGGGCATGACCCTGTCGGTGTTCCTTGAGCGGCGTCGCGAGCAGGCCGATGGCGCGCCGCTGATGACCGACGTGCAAGTGGCGGTCAAGCGCAGCCTCAATCCCGAGGGGCTGGACCTCAAACTGCTGGAAGAAGAGGTCCGCACCGATCCGCAGATTACCGCCGTGCTGATCGCAGCCGCCAACAGTGCTGCGCAACACTACGGCGCGCCGGTGCAAACCCTGGCCCAGGCGCTGCACCGACTCGGCACCGGGCAGAGCATGAACCTGATTCTCGGCCTGGCGCTCAAACGCAGCGCGCGGCTCAGCGATCCATGCCTGGCGGATTACGCCGAGCGCTATTGGGGGCTGTCACTGCACACGGCGGAATACGCCCGCACGCTGGCGCGCCTGCTCGATCTGGATCAGGAGCGCTGCTATTGCGCGGGCATGCTGCATCGGCTCGGCGATCTGGCGCTGCTGCGCTGCTTGCAGGAATGGCAGCAGGCCGGCGGCGAGCTGGACGAGTTGGAGGAGGTCGGTGAAGCGTTGGCGAAGTTTGGCGCTTCTTATGGCTCGGCATTGCGCACCCGCTGGCGTCTGCCGCTGGAGTTGCGCGAGTTAATTGCTTCGGCCTACCAGCTCGGTGGTGGCGTTTACAGTCGCGAGGCGCTGGTGATGCACATGGCCGCGCAGATGGCGCGGCTGACCGAGCATGAAGGTGTCGAGGAGCTGGCGAAGAGCCGGACGGCGCGGTTGCTCAAGATCGGGCTGCCGGAGTTGATGCGGATGCGCAAATGACAGATCACCACATTCCGATGCGGGAGCGAGCCTGTTCGCGAAGGCGCCAGCGCAGGCAACATTTTTGTTGAAGGTACAGGCCTCATGGCAGGCAAGCCCGCTCTCACAGGAATTGCGGCAGCCACAAAAATACGGGTCAGGCCGCAATGATCCGGTTCTTGCCCTGCCGTTTCGCCTCGTACATCGCGGCATCCGCGCGGGCGAACAGGCTGTCCAGGCTCTTGTCTTCGTCGGTGAGGTTGGTCAGGCCCTGGCTTACGGTGATGCTGAATGCTTGGCCGTCGTGGTTGAAGCGCAGTCGCTGGATCTCCTGTTGCAGGCGCTCCGCCACTTGCACCGCCATCTCCGGTGCACAGCCAGGAAACACCGCAGCGAACTCCTCACCACCAATCCGCCCGAACAGGTCGCCACGGCGCAATGAGCCGCGCCCGCATTCGGCGATCCGTTGCAGCACATTGTCGCCCTCGGGGTGGCCGTAGCTGTCGTTGATCATTTTGAAGTCGTCGATGTCCAGCAGCAGGAAGGCCAGCGGCGTGCCTTGGCGGCGGGCCTCAGCGAACTCGCGGTGGGCGCATTCGAAGAAGTGGCGGCGGTTGCTGCTTTGCGTCAGCACATCGGTGGTGGCCAAGCGTTGCAGCTCGGTTTCCATGTGTTTTTTGTCGGTGATGTCTTCGGCGATGCCGACGATGATCACCGGCTGCCCGGGCTCGTCCTGGCGATTGATAAAGCATTTGTCGCTGAGCCAGCGCACCTGGCCATCGGCCGCGATGATGCGGTACTCGCGATCTTCCACCGCACCTCGGTGCAGGACTTCGGCGAGGCTCTGCTCGGCGTACTCCAGATCGTCGGGATAAATGCTGTCGCGCCATTGGTTGTAGTCAGCCAGCACAAGCGCGGCGGAACGGCCGAAGATCCGTTCATAGGCCGGGCTGACGTACAAAACCTGTCGGGTTTCCCAGTTGAAAGCCCAGAGCACGGCGTTGACGCTGACCAGCAGCGAACTGATCAGTTGTTCGCGCTCGCTCAGGCGCGCAACTTCGCCTTGCGCGTGCATCAGCGCCATCAGCGTTTGCGCGGCCTCAGGCCATTGGGTGAAGGATGTGTCTTTCTGGTTGTTGTTGACCATCGGCACAAATCTCAAAGGGCGCGCCGCAATGTCGACAACGGCCACAGGACAACCCGCCGGAATGGCGAAGTGTCTTTGAGATAGGGGATTTTCGGCGAAGTTCCCGGCCATTACCGAGTCCCGCCGGGCGGCGAGGTGCAGGAACCGAAGAGCGCAACGAGGCTGCGATCTTCGAGATCGCAGCCTCGTTGCAGGTCAGGCAGTCGCAGGACGCAGCGAGTAGGTTTTCAGCTGATCAGCAAAGTCACGCAACGACTGGATGCCACTGGCCTCGGCCTCGTGAATCCATTCCTTGATGGCGGCGAGCATGTCGTGGCCATTGGAGCTGGTCTTGACCCAGATCTGCTGCAAAGCCAGGCGTTTTTCGTAAATGACTTTCAACGCCTGGCTGTGTTCGAGCATGGTCTGGATGCGCAGGTGATGACGGTCTTCCAGCAGGCTGGTTTCCCGCGACAGCAGGCGTTTGGCCCGGTGGAACTGGTGGCGCACCGAATGATCGACCTTGGCCAGCTCTTGCTTGACCAGCGGGCCGATCACCAATTTGCGGTACTGGGCCATGATCTGGAAGCGGTTGTTGAGGATCGCCATGGCGGTGTCCATGTCCAGGCTGCCCTTGCCTTCGACGCGGTGGGCAATCGGTGCGACCCGCTGCACCTTGGCCAGACGCAGGAAGCAGAAGACCTTGATCCACGCCCAGCCCAAGTCGAATTCCCACTTCTTGACCGACAGCTTGGCCGAGTTTGGGTAGGTGTGATGGTTGTTGTGCAGCTCTTCGCCGCCGATCAGGATGCCCCACGGCACCAGATTGGTCGCCGCGTCACGGCATTCGAAGTTGCGGTAGCCGACGGCATGGCCCAGACCGTTGATCACGCCAGCGGCCCACACCGGAATCCACATCATCTGGATCGCCCAGATGGTGATGCCGATGGTGCCGAACAGCAGCAGGTCGATCACGCCCATGATCGCCACGCCCAGCAGCGGATAGCGGCTGTAGACGTTGCGTTCGATCCAGTCTTCCGGGCAGTTCTTGCCGTAGATGCGCAGGGTTTCCGGGTTCTGCGCTTCGCTGCGATACAGCTCGGCGCCGGTGCGCAGCACGGTGGACAGGCCCTTGATGACCGGGCTGTGCGGGTCATCTTCGGTTTCGCATTTGGCGTGATGTTTGCGGTGGATGGCGGTCCACTCGCGGGTGTTCTGCGCCGTGGTCAGCCACAGCCAGAAACGGAAAAAGTGCTTGAGACCCGCATTCAGCTCGAGCGAGCGGTGGGCCGAGTAACGGTGCAGATAGACCGTGACGGCAACAATCGTCACATGGGTCATCAGCAGAGTGACCGCGACCAGTGACCAGGCCGACAAGCCAAGAAAACCTTCGTACCACATAGGCTATAGGGCCCTCGATAAAGATAAAAACAGCAGTTGCATTATCACTAAGCACACAGATAAAACCAGTCGCCCTTTCAGATAAGAAGTCGCTGAATGTTTCTTGACTTATAATTCCAACCTTTTTGTAGGGACATGGACGACCGAATGTCTGCGACTTACCGCGATGCCTTGCGTGCAGCGCTGCTCTACCTCGTACTCGCCGCCGTGTGGCTGCAGGTTTCCGATCATTTATTAAGCAGATTCTTCGATGACTCCAGTGCGCTGGCCCGCTGGCAACTGATCAACGGTTATTTGCTGGCAGCGCTCAGTGCCGGGCTGATTTTTCTCGCGCGGGCGCGGCTGTGTCGGTTTCTCGGCATCGGTGCCCGCCTGCGCGAGCGCCACAGCGACCGTGAGCGCCTGCGTCAGGCTGCCGCCGTGTTCGATTGCACCCGCGAAGGTGTGCTGGTTACCGATCACCGGGGCCTGATCGTCCACGTCAACCGCGCCTTTATCGAGATCACCGGTTATCGGCGCGACGAAGTCATCGGCCAGCAGCCCAGTCTGTTCAAGTCCGGTCATCATCCGCCGGGCTTCTATCAGGCGATGTTCGCCACCCTTGAGGCTGAAGGTGAATGGAGCGGCGAGATCTGGAACCGGCGCAAGACCGGCGAGATTTATCCACAGTGGCAGACCATTCGGGTGATTCACGATGATTTCGGCCGGCTCAGCCATTACGTGGCGGTGTTTTCCGATATCAGTGCGATCAAGGATTCCGAGTCCGAACTCAAACACCTGGCGCATCACGATCCGTTGACCGATCTGCCCAATCGCCTGCTGTTCAGCGACCGCGCCGAGCAGGCGTTGTCTTCCGCGCAGACACACAAGCGTGGCTGCGCGCTGCTGATGCTCGATCTGGATCATTTCAAGATGATCAACGACAGCCTTGGCCATAACGTCGGTGACCGATTGCTCAAAGCGGTGGCGACGCGGTTGCAGGCATTGTTCGGCCCCGGCATCACCCTCGCACGGCTCGGCGGTGACGAGTTCGCGGTACTCGCGGAAAGTTGTCCACAGCCGGCCCAGGCCGCCGCGCTGGCGCAACGGACTCTGGACGCGTTGAAGGAGCCGGTGCTGGTAGATGGCAATCAACTGTTCATCAACGCAAGCATCGGTATCAGCCTGTTCCCCAGCGACGCCTTGAGCGCCGAGCAGTTGTTACGCAATGCCGACAGCGCGCTGTTCAAGGCCAAAAGCAGCGGACGCAATGGCTACGCGCTGTACACCGAAGAACTGACCGCCCATGCCCAGCAACGGGTCGAAATCGCCTTCGAGCTGCGCCGTGCACTGGAGCAGGAGGAGTTGCGCGTCTACTACCAACCGGTGCATGACCTGCACAGCAGCCGTCTGATCGGCGTGGAGGCACTGGTGCGTTGGCAGCATCCACAGCGCGGTCTGGTGTCACCGGCAGAATTCATTCCGATTGCCGAGCGTACCGGGCTGATCGCCGAGATCGATGCCTGGGTGATGCAGCAGGCCTGCCGGCAGATGTGCCAATGGCAGCAGAGCGGTGTAATGCTGGCGTTCGTCGCGGTGAATGTCTCCTCGCGGCTGTTTGCCCGGCGTGAGCTTTATCAGCAGGTGGCGCAGGTGCTGCACGACACGGGGCTGGATCCGGCGTATTTGGAACTGGAAGTTACCGAAAGCGCGGTGATGGATGATCCGGAAGTGGCGCTGGAACAGATGCATCGCTTGCGCGAGCTGGGTGTGCGTCTGGCCATCGATGATTTCGGCACCGGCTATTCGTCGTTGCTGCGGCTCAAGCGCCTGCCGGTGCAGAAACTCAAGATTGATCAGGGCTTCGTCGCCGGGTTGCCGTGGGATGAGGATGACGTGGCGATTGTCCGGGTGATCATCGCGCTGGCGCGGAGCATGGGTATGCAGGTGCATGCCGAGGGGATCGAGCAGGCTGAGCAGGCGACATTCCTGTTGGCGCAGGAATGCGATCTGGGGCAGGGCTACTGGTTTGGGCGGCCGGTGTCTGCGGATCGGCTTGATTGGGCGAAAACGCCATTGATTGGCTGAAAAGACCTATCTGGCTATTACCGACCTTGTGGTGAGGGGATTTATCCCCGTTGGACTGCGTAGCAGTCCCATTTTTTTGGGGTCGCTTCGCGACCCAACGGGGATAAATCCCCTCGCCACAAGTCTCGTAACGATTTCAAATCAGTGCAAACCCTTGCTCTCTCTCATATTATTTTTTGGTTATATAAACATTCTTAAATAGTCTTTTTAAGAATATCCATGCCTCTCTTATATTGCTCCCACGCCGAACGCAGTGCCGCCCACTGCCAGGCAAATCCCCTTCAAAGGAGCAGCACCATGAGCGCATCCCTTCGCAGCGTTGACGGTCAGGACGAAAGCACCATCTTGCGGGAAATCCAGAGCGCCCTGCGCGATCTGCGGTTCGGCGCGGTGGAGATCACTGTGCACAACGCGCAAGTCGTACAGATCGAACGCAAAGAGAAATTCCGTTTGCAGCAACCCGGTAAACAACCGGGCTGAAATCAAAAGATCGCAGCCTGCGGCGGCTCCTACAGGGGGCTGTGTGCAGGAGCTGGCGAAGGCGGCGATCTTTCAACGGGACCCGATTCCAGCAATACATAAGAACAAGCCACCACCAGGAATTCCAGGAGCTTTCACCATGTCGTCGATTCGCCGTTATGCTTTGGCCGCGCTGGCCAGTACCGTGTTTGCCGGTTCCGCCGTTGCCAAGGATTACGAGCTGCTCAACGTGTCGTATGACCCGACGCGGGAGCTGTATCAGGAATACAACGCCGAATTCATCAAGTTCTGGCAGCAGGATCATGCCGGCGACACGGTGAAAATCCAGCAGTCACATGGCGGTTCGGGCAAGCAGGGCCGTGCAGTGATCGACGGTCTGCGCGCTGACGTGGTGACCCTGGCTCTGGCCGGTGACATCGATGAAATCGCCAAGCTCGGCAAGAGCCTGCCGGCCGACTGGCAGAAGCGTCTGCCGGAAGCGAGCACGCCGTACACCTCGACCATCGTGTTCCTGGTGCGCAAGGGCAACCCGAAAGGCATCAAGGACTGGGGCGATCTGGTCGAGAATGACGTCTCGGTGATCACGCCGAACCCGAAAACCTCGGGCGGTGCGCGCTGGAACTTCCTCGCCGCGTGGGCCTATGGCCTGAAAGCCAACGGTGGTGATGAAGCCAAGGCCAAAGAGTATGTACAAACCCTGTTCAAGCATGTGCCGATCCTCGACACTGGCGCGCGTGGTTCGACCATCACCTTCGTCAACAACGGTCAGGGCGACGTGTTGCTGGCCTGGGAAAACGAAGCGTTCCTGGCGCTGAAAGAAGACGGCGGCGCAGACAAGTTCGACATCGTCGTGCCGTCGCTGTCGATCCTCGCCGAACCGCCAGTGGCCGTGGTCGACAAGAACGCCGAGAAGAAGGGTAACGCGCAGATCGCCGAAGCTTATCTCAAGCACCTGTACAGCCCGGCCGGCCAGGAAATTGCCGCGAAAAACTTCTATCGTCCACGTGACAAGGACGTAGCGGCCAAGTACGCCCAGCAGTTCCCGAAACTGGAACTGGTGACCATCGACAAGGACTTCGGCGGTTGGAAATCCGCACAGCCGAAGTTCTTCAACGACGGTGGCGTGTTCGACCAGATTTATCAGGCGCAGTAATCTCGCCTTCAACCGGCCTGATGTCTGGGCACATGACATGTGGGACTGAGCTTTTGTGGTGAGGGGATAAATCCCCTCACCACAGGGCTCACTCCCACATTGATGCGTTTTCAACCAGGGACTTTTATGTCGCGTCGTATCTCCCCCGTCATACCCGGCTTCGGGCTGACGCTGGGTTACACCTTGGTGTACCTCAGCCTGATTGTGCTCATCCCGCTGGCGGCGATGTTCGTCCACGCCGCCCAGCTGACCTGGGATCAGTTCTGGACGATCATTTCCGCGCCGCGGGTGCTGGCGGCATTGAAGCTGAGCTTTGGCACCGCACTGTGTGCGGCGATCATCAATGGCATCATCGGCACGCTACTGGCGTGGGTGCTGGTGCGCTACACGTTCCCGGGGCGCAAGGTGATCGACGCGATGATCGATCTGCCGTTCGCCTTGCCCACCGCCGTGGCAGGTATCGCGCTGACGGCGCTGTATACGCCGACCGGTCTGGTCGGCCAGTTCGCCGCCGACCTTAGTTTCAAGATCGCCTACACGCCGCTTGGCATCACCCTCGCGCTGACCTTCGTCACGCTGCCGTTCGTGGTGCGCACGGTGCAACCGGTACTGGCCGATATTCCCCGTGAAGTCGAAGAAGCGGCGGCGTGCCTGGGTGCGAAGCCATGGCAGGTGTTTCGCCACATTCTGGTGCCGGCCTTGCTGCCCGCCTGGCTGACCGGTTTTGCGCTGGCGTTCGCGCGTGGCGTCGGCGAGTACGGTTCGGTGATTTTCATCGCCGGCAACATGCCGATGAAAACCGAGATCCTGCCGCTGCTGATCATGGTCAAACTCGACCAGTACGATTACACCGGCGCTACCGCCATTGGCGTACTGATGCTGGTGGTTTCCTTCATCCTGTTGCTGCTGATCAACTTGCTGCAGCGGCGCATCGAAACGCCATAAGGAGGCGCGAACATGTCCCAATCGTCCATTGCGGCCGCCTCTTCGGCCAACGCTGCGCGCCGTGGCAGTGCCACTTCGCGCAGAATCCTGATCGGTCTTGGCTGGCTGATTTTTTTCCTGTTTCTGCTGCTGCCGTTGTTCATCGTGGTGTCGCAGGGTTTGAAGAATGGCCTCGGTGCGTTCTTCACCGCGATCTTTGAGCCGGACGCGCTTTCGGCATTGAAACTCACCGTGTTCGCCGTGCTGATCTCGGTGCCGCTGAACCTGGTGTTCGGCGTCAGTGCGGCATGGTGCGTGAGCAAATACTCGTTCCGTGGCAAGAGCATGCTGGTCACGCTGATCGACTTGCCGTTCTCGGTGTCGCCGGTGATTGCCGGTCTGGTCTACGTGCTGATGTTCGGCGCTCAGGGCCTGTTCGGGCCGTGGTTGCAGGATCACGACATCCAGATCGTCTTCGCCCTGCCGGGCATTGTGCTGGCGACGATTTTCGTCACCGTGCCGTTCGTGGCCCGTGAGCTGATTCCGCTGATGCAGGAACAAGGCACCCAGGAAGAAGAGGCCGCGCGCCTGCTCGGGGCCAATGGCTGGCAGATGTTCTGGCACGTCACCGTGCCCAACATCAAGTGGGGCCTGATTTACGGCGTGGTGCTGTGTACGGCGCGGGCCATGGGTGAATTCGGTGCGGTGTCGGTGGTTTCCGGGCACATTCGCGGGGTGACCAACACCTTGCCGCTGCACGTCGAGATCCTCTACAACGAATACAACCACGTGGCCGCGTTTGCCGTGGCGAGCCTGTTGCTGATCCTGGCGCTCTTCATCCTGCTGCTCAAGCAGTGGAGCGAAAACCGTATCAACCGCCTGCGCGCCAGCGCCGCGGAGGAATAATTCATGTCGATCGAAGTGCGTAACGTCAGCAAGAATTTCAACGCGTTCAAGGCGCTGGACAACATCAGCCTGGATATCCACAGCGGTGAGCTGGTCGCGCTGCTTGGCCCGTCGGGCTGTGGCAAAACCACCTTGCTGCGCATTATTGCCGGTCTGGAAACCCCGGATCAGGGCAACATCGTTTTTCACGGCGAGGACGTTTCCGGCCACGACGTGCGTGATCGTAACGTTGGTTTCGTGTTCCAGCATTACGCCTTGTTCCGCCACATGACGGTGTTCGACAACGTCGCGTTCGGCCTGCGCATGAAACCGAAAAACCAGCGCCCGAGCGAAAGCCAGATCGCCACCAAGGTTCATGAACTGCTGAACATGGTGCAACTGGACTGGCTGTCGGATCGCTACCCGGAGCAGTTGTCCGGTGGCCAGCGTCAGCGTATCGCCCTGGCCCGTGCTTTGGCGGTGGAGCCGAAAGTGCTGCTGCTGGATGAACCGTTCGGCGCCCTCGACGCCAAGGTGCGCAAGGAACTGCGGCGCTGGTTGGCGCGGCTGCACGAAGATATCAACCTGACTTCGGTGTTCGTGACCCACGACCAGGAAGAAGCGATGGAAGTCGCCGACCGCATCGTGGTGATGAACAAGGGTGTGATCGAGCAGATCGGCTCACCGGGCGATGTCTACGAAAACCCGGCCAGCGACTTCGTTTATCACTTCCTCGGCGACTCGAACCGCTTGCTGCTGAGCGATGACAACCATGTGCTGTTCCGCCCGCACGAAGTATCGTTGTCCAAGCATGAGCTGGAAGATCACCACGCCGCTGAAGTGCGCGATATCCGCCCGCTGGGCGCGACTACCCGGGTGACCTTGAAAGTGGAGGGGCAGACCGATCTGATCGAAGCGGAAGTGGTCAAGGATCACGACAGCCTGATCGGTCTGGCCAAGGGTGAGACCTTGTTCTTCAAGCCGAAGGTCTGGCAGAAAGTCGCCAATATTTAAAGGCAAAAGCTTCGCGAGCAGGCTCGCTCCCACAGGGAAAACTCATTCCAAATGTGGGAGCGAGCCTGTTCGCGAATACGATCTAGACAGCAGCGCGATTCGGATTGACCCGCACCACCCCCGCCCGCAACTCGATCTCTTGTTTCAATTCCTGCCGCAGCCCGAGCAAGAACGCCAGCTCGGCCACGACAAACAACGGCCCGACAATCAGCCCGCTGATGTCATCGACAAATGCTGGTTTGCGCCCTTCATAGTGATGCCCGACAAACTGGATCACCCAGCCGATCACGAACATCGCCAGGCCGCTGCTCAGCCAGACCAGGGTGCTCTGTTGCGCCAGTGCATGCCCGGCCCACACCGACAGCCCCATCAGTACGGTCATCAATACACCGAGCTTCAACTCCAGACGCAGGTAAAACCACGCCGAGGCCAGCGCCACCACAACGGCTGGAGATATCCACAGCCCGCCCAGCTCCCAATGCGGCCGTGACAGCAGCACCGCCACCGCCACCACGATCAGCGGAATGCCGATAAAGTGGCTGGCGATGTTGCGCGGGTCGCGGTGGTAGGCGGCGTATTGACTGAGGTGGTCGACGAGGCTTTTCATTGTTGTTCCTCCAGTGGGGTTGAATGCATCATCCCTCGGGATCCGCGTTCGCTCTGTCGGGCAGGCGACACTCCAGGAGTGGTTATGCAAATTCGTGCACGGTTGCTCAGCGGCCAGTGGTTCAGTCATCTGCCTGCATCTTTTCAGGATAGCCTGCTGGCGCTGGCCCGGGAGCGGCGGCTGACGGCGGGACAACGGCTGTTCCAGCGTGGCGATGCGCCGTGCGGTCTGTACGCGGTGCTCGATGGCGCAGTGCGTATCGGCGCGGTGAGCGAGCAAGGCAAGGAGGCGTTGTTGAGTCTGGTTGAGGCGCCGCACTGGTTCGGCGAAATCTGCCTGTTCGACGGTCAGCCACGCACCCATGACGCCTATGCGGTCGGGCCGTGTACCTTGCTGAATATCCCGCAGGCGACGATGCTCAAATTGCTCGACGAACAGCCGCAGTACTGGCGGCATCTGGCGCTGTTGATGAGCCACAAATTGCGCCTGGCCTTCATCAATCTCGAACAGCTGAGCCTGCTGCCAGCCCCGGCACGTCTGGCCCATCGCTTGCTGATGATCGCCGAAGGCTACGGCGAACTCGACGCACCGCGTCGGGTGCTGCAACTGCCGCAGGAGCAGTTGGCAGCGATGCTGTCGCTGTCGCGGCAGACCACCAATCAGATCCTCAAGGATCTGCAGGGGCAGGGGATTATCGGGTTGGCTTACGGCGAGATCGAAATCCTCGATGCCGCAAGACTGCGTGCCCTGGCCACGATCTAAAAACTGAAACCGATCCAATGTCGGAACTGGCACCTGTGGCGAGGGGATTTATCCCCGCTGGGGCGCGCAGCGGCCCTGAAAAAGGGACTGCTGCGCACGCCAGCGGGGATAAACCCCTCACCACAAAGGCTCACTCCTACAAAGGATCGGTGTTTATCTTACGACCCGCGATAGGTCGAGAAACCGTACGGGCTCAGCAGCAGCGGGATGTGGTAGTGCTGATCTGTCTGCTTGACCTGAAAGATCACCGGAATTTCCGGGAAGAACGTCTCGTGCTTGATCTTCTGGTAGTACTCGCCGGTCTTGAACACCACGCGGTATTCACCTGCTTCAAAAGGCTGTTTGGCCGGGAAAAGCTCGGCGATCCGCCCTTGCTCGTTGGTGGTGCCTTGGGCCAGTGGTTGCCAGTTTTCGCCGACGTGTTTTTCCAAGGTGACATTGATGCCCGGTGACGGCAGGCCGTTTTCCAGGTTGAGCACGTGCACGCTCAGCGGATTGCCGGCGGCCAGCGCCAGGCTGGAAACAGCGCTCAGGCCGAGCACGGCGAGGGTCATGCGCAGGGTGGTCATGGTGTATCTCCTTAGTGGGAACGGGTGATGCTCAGGCCGGCTTTGTCGGCGGCGGCGCGGGCGCAGTTTTCGTCTTGTTCACCGCCGCCGGAACCGGCCACGCCCATGGCGCCGACCAGTTCGCTGCCGGCGAACAACGGAATGCCGCCGCCGAGCAAAAGCAATTCATCGAGGGTGTTGAGGTTGGCGGTTTCCGGGTTGCTGCGGGCGCGCTCGGCGAACAGCCGCGTCGGCGTCTTGGTCGACAGCGCGGTGTAGGCCTTGCGTTGGCTGGCGGCGGTGTTGTGCGGCCCGACGCCGTCACCACGCAACGTCACCAGCAAGTTACCGCCACGGTCGAGCACCGACACCGTGCCGGTGCAACTGCTCATCGCCTTGTCCGCCAGCCAGCGTGCGGTTTTCAGGTCGAGATCGGCGTGGCGCGGCAGTTCTGGCGTGGCACTTGCAGCGCCGCTGAGGCCGAGGATCAGGCTGGCGACAAGGTATTTGACGGTCATGGGCAGGCTCCGAATGGGGATGTCTGCACCTTAACCGGCGCACTTCGTCAGAACTCCGTCAGGCGGATTACAAGTTTGTAATGGGCAACGGCGCCGAACACGCCTAGCCTGTGTACCTGATCAATCGAGGTGTGCCATGCGTTTGCTGGTCGTAGAAGATGAAGCCAAAACCGCCAATTTCCTCGCCAAGGGCCTGGGCGAGTCGGGTTTCGCCGTGGACGTGGCGCTCAATGGCCTCGACGGCCGCTATTTTATCGAGCAACAGGAATACGACCTGATCATCCTCGACGTGATGCTGCCTGGCCTCAACGGCTGGCAATTGCTGCAACTGATCCGCCAGCGCGGCGCCACACCGGTGCTGTTTCTCACCGCCAAGGACGCTATCGAAGACCGCGTGCGTGGTCTTGAGCTCGGCGCCGACGATTACCTGCTCAAACCCTTCGCCTTCGCCGAACTGCTCGCGCGCGTGCGCACGCTGCTGCGGCGCGGGCCGATGCGCGAAGCCGAGTCGTACAGCATCGCCGACCTGGAAATCGACGTGCTGCGCCGCCGGGTCAGTCGCGGCGGCCAGCGCATTGCCCTGACCAACAAAGAATTCGCCCTCTTGCAACTGCTCGCCAGCCGCCAGGGCGAAGTGCTTTCGCGCACGCTGATCGCCTCGCAAGTGTGGAACCTGAATTTCGACAGCGACACCAACATGGTCGAAGTCGCCGTCCGGCGTCTGCGCGCCAAGGTTGATGATCCGTACATGCCGAAACTTATCCACACCGTGCGCGGCGTCGGTTATCAACTGGAAGCGCCGGACGATGTGGAGTAAGTCGATCGCCTGGCGATTGGCGCTGGCCTTCGCCATGGTCTGCGCGCTGGTGCTGAGCGCAATCGGCGTGTTCCTCTACCGCTCGCTGGCCTCGGAATTGGCCTTTCGTGACGACATGGCCTTGCTCGGTCGCCTGGAGCAAGTGCGCGCCTTGCTCGCCGACAGCGACAGCCTCGACGCCTTGCAGGCACGGCCACGGCTGTATCAAAACATGCTCGGCAATCTCGACAGTCTGCTGCTGGTGCGCCGGGCCGACGGCTCCAGCGTGATCGCGATCAACCCGCGCCAGCGTGAGTTGCCGGCGCTCAATGCATTAGCGCGAGAGCAAATGCCACAGCGCCGTGACGTGCTCACCTGGCAGGCCAGTGACGGCGCCGAGCTGGCCTTGCTGTCCGGCCAGGCCCAAGGCCCCAACGGTGAAACCCTGACGGTGATCGCCGGCAAAGTGCTTAGCGAGCGCGAGCAGATGCTCGGCAGTTATCGCCTGCGTCTGTATCTGTCCGTCGGCCTCGGCGCGTTGCTCGCTTTCGCTCTGGGCCTGCTGTTGCTGCGGCGTGGCTTGCAGCCCTTGCATCAGTTGAGCGAAGCGGTGCGCAGTATCGATCTGCGCAGCCTCGATCGACGCCTGCCGGTCGACGGCACGCCGAGCGAACTGCGCGAACCGGTGCACGCGCTCAACACCATGCTGGCGCGGCTGGACGACAGCGTGCAGCGCCTGTCGCAGTTCTCCGCCGACCTTGCCCACGAAATCCGCACGCCGCTGCACACCTTACTGGCCAGCAACGGCCAGGCCCTGAACCATCCGCGCAGCACGGCCGAATATCAGGAAGTGCTGGCCTCGAACATGGAAGAGTTCGAACGGCTCAAGCGCATGGCCGAGAACCTGATGTTCCTCGCCCGCGCTGAGCAGGCCGAACGTGCGCTCAATCTGCACACACTGGACTTGCGCAACGTCGGCGACGAACTCTGCGATTACTTCGAAGCCCTGGCCGATGACCGCGACCTGCAACTGCAAAACCGCATGCACGGCGAATTGCTCGCCGACCAGCAACTGCTGCAACGAGCCCTCGGCAATCTGCTGGCCAACGCCGTACGCCACGCCGACCCCGGCACCCTGATCAGCCTGCAACGCCGCGATGAACCGGATATGTGCTGGCTGCAAGTGCACAACCACGGCCCGGTCATCGCGCCTGAGCATCTGGGCAAACTGTTTGACCGCTTCTACCGCGTCGATCCTTCACGTGCGGAACGGGGAGATTCGGGTGGGCTGGGTTTGGCGATCGTGCAGTCGATCATGCAGTTGCATGGCGGGCGGGTGCGGGTGAGGAGTGATGTGGCGGGGACGGTGTTTGAGTTGGGGTTTGTGGTGAATTGACAGGCCTCTTCGCGAGCAGGCTCGCTCCCACAAGGAAACGCATTCCAACTGTGGGAGCGAGCCTGCTCGCGAAGGCGCTGGATCACACAATGATGATTTCGGATCAACGCAACTGATCCCGAAACTGCCCCGGCGTCATCCCTGTCCAGCGCTTGAACGCGCGGCTGAAGCTGCTGGTGTCGGCGAATCCCAGCAGATAGCTGACTTCACTCAACGAGCACTGCGGGTCACGCAGGTGCAGCAGCGCGAGATTCTCGCGGCTTTCGTTGAGCAGGGTGTCGAAGCGACAGCCCTCATCCGCCAGATGCCGTTGCAGGCTGCGCAGGCTCAGGTGCAAGGCCTGGGCGATGCGTTCGGCGCTCGGTTCGCCTTCGGGCAGTTGTTCTTCAATGGCATCGCGCACCTTGCGCTCCCAGGTCAGCGGTTTGAGCTGGGCGAGGGTGCGTTTGAGCACGGCTTCGTTGTGTTCGGCCAGTTCCGGGTTGGCGTCGTCGAGGTGGCTGTCGAAGTCGCTGAGGGCGAATTCCAGGCGGTCTTCGGTGGCGCAAAAATGCACCGGCGCGCGGAAGACTTTGTGCCATTGCTGGGCGTCGCTCGGTTCGGGGCGGCGCAAGTACACCGCCAATGGTGCGTAGTCACGGCCGAGGCGATTGCGGCAGGTGCGCACGTAGATCGCCGCGAAGGCGTCAATGGCTTCGACGGCCGGCGCCGGGTTGCCGGGCGGGATTTTCAGGCGGAATTGATAGCGGTCTTCGCTGCGGCTCAGCTCCAGTTCCAGCGCATCGCTGACCACCGGGTGATAGCGCACGATGCGCTCGAACACCTCGCGCAAGCTGCCGCTGGCCACCAGTGCATAACCGAGCGCGTGGAACGTGGTCGGGCTGACGAAACGCGACACGCGCAAGCCCAGCGCCGGGTCGCCGCTGGCCTGCACGGCGAGTGCCCACAGGCGCGTGGTACCGGACAGCGGATAGCGCGCATTGGGGTCGTCCATCAGCGTCGGGTCGAGCCCGGCCTGTTGGCACAAGGCAAGGCTGTCCAGCCCGAGCGCGTCGAGTTGTTTGCGCAAGGCGCGGGTCCAGCTGGCGAGGGAGGTCGGTTCCTTCATGCGGATTGGCGCGTCCGGTCAACAGGTTGGCGTTCTTGGCTAGCGCGGATCGAACCCCGGCAAGGCACGATGCATTCATCTTAGACCCGAGGATGGAAGCATGGACGGTACTTATGCAAGCCCTGAACGACTGAATGCGGCGCAGCGCTCGGCACATATTCGCCAGGTGGTGTTGGCCAAAGGTGCGCAATTGCGTGAGCGCTACCCGATTCTTCAGCATCAGGATGCCCTTGGTGCGGGGATTCTGGCGTTCGCGCTGGCCGGGATGATCGGCTCGGCGGCGCTGTACATCACTGGCCATATGGCTTGGTGGGTGTGCCTGCTGTTCAATGCTTTTTTCGCCTCGCTGACCCATGAGCTGGAACACGACCTGATCCACAGCATGTACTTCCGCAAACAGCGCGTGCCGCACAACCTGATGATGGGCCTGGTCTGGCTGGCGCGGCCGAGCACAATCAACCCGTGGATCCGTCGTCATCTGCACCTCAACCATCACAAGGTTTCCGGCACTGAAGCCGACATGGAAGAGCGCGCAATCACCAATGGCGAGCCGTGGGGGTTTGCCCGTCTGCTGATGGTTGGCGACAACCTGATGTCGGCGTTTATCCGCCTGATGCGCGCCAAGACCTGGGCACACAAGTGGAGCATCGGCAAGCGCGTGCTAAAGGTCTACGCACCGCTGGCGCTGCTGCACTGGGGCGCGTGGTATGTGTTTCTCGGCTTTCACGCGGCCAATGGCATCGCGCATTTGCTCGGCTCGCCCATCGAGTGGTCGGCCACCACGCTTTCGGTGATGCAGGTGATCGATATCGCCGCCGTGGTGATCATCGGCCCGAATGTGTTGCGCACTTTTTGCCTGCACTTCATCAGCTCGAACATGCATTACTACGGCGACGTCGAACCGGGCAATGTGCTGCAGCAATGCCAGGTGCTGAACCCTTGGTGGCTGTGGCCGTTGCAAGCGTTCTGCTTCAACTTCGGCAGCAGTCACGGGATTCATCACTTCGTGGTCAAGGAGCCGTTTTACATTCGCCAGATGACCGTGCCGGTGGCGCACAAGGTGATGCGCGAGATGGGTGTGCGCTTTAATGATTTCGGCACGTTTGGCCGGGCGAACCGGTTTGTGCGTCCGGCTGAGATGGTCAATGAAGAGGTGAGTTCAGCCCGGGCTTGATGGGTTGTGCTCAAAGGCCCCTTCGCGAGCAGGCTCGCTCCCACAGTTGGAATCCGGTTTCCTGTGGGAGCGAGCCTGCTCGCGAATACGATCTGTCAGACCCTATCAATCCGGCTGAAACGGCGAAGCACTGAGGATCACTCCGGTCTCTTCCACATACCGCTGCCAATGCCCGATCAAGTCAGTGAGTTTCTGCGGCTGACTCAACGCCAGATCATGAATCTCCCCTGGATCGCTCGCCAGATCATAAAGCTGCCAGGTCGCTGGCCCTACCGGTCCGGGAATCCACACCGCCTTCCACGAGCCCTGGCGAATCGCCCGGCGTCCGAACAATTCCCACCCTGTCACGGTGTGCTCGTCATGCACCTGCGCGGTCTCGCCGGACAGGAAGCCCAGCCACGACTTGCCGCGCAGTGGCGCCACCGCTTTGCCTTTCCACTGTTTGCCCGGATGCCGCACGCCAGCCAGATCGAGAATGGTCGGGGTGATGTCCATCACCGTGCCGAAACCATGGCTGATCTGCCCTTTGAGCGGCAGTTGCGGATAGTGCAGCAGCGCCGGCACGCGGATCCCGCCCTCGGTGGTGAAAGCCTTGAACAAGCGTGACGGCGCGGTTGCCACTTGCGCCCAGTTCGGCCCGTACCAGACGTAGGAATTGGCCCGGCCGATGTTGTCGAGGCTGTTGTCGTAATGCTGGTTGAGGTAGGTCATCAGCTCCGGGCCGAACTTGGGGAACGCTTCCAGCAGCGCGCCTTCGGCCCCGTTGTCGGACATGAACAGGATGAACGTGTTGTCGAGCTGGCCTTGCTGGCGCAGGTAATCGATGACCCGGCCGATGTTCCAGTCCATGCGCTCGACCATCGCCGCGTACACCTCCATGGCTCGTGCGGAAATCTGCTTTTGTTCATCGCTCAACGCGTCCCACTGCGCGCTGAGCTGAATCAGCGGGTGCGGTTCGACGTCTGCCTCGATCAGACCCAGTGCCTTGAGTTTTTCCAGGCGTTCGAGGCGCAGCACTTGCGGGCCGGCGTCATAACGGCCACGGTATTTCTCGACGATCTCGGCCGGTGCCTGCAGCGGCCAGTGCGGCGCGGAGAAGGGCAGGTAAGCGAAGAACGGTCGGGTCTGATCGCGTTCCTTGAGGTACTGCAGCAGCTTGTCGCCGAAGGCATCGGAGGAATAGAAATCCTTCGGCAACTCGTCAACAAACTGATCGTCCTCGATGTACAGCGCCGGGGTGGATTTCAGCAGGCCCGGCGTTTGCTCATCGTAGGTCGGCTCGAAACCATAGTGGTTGGCAGCGCCCGGCAACAGTGAAAACGAGCGCTCGAAACCACGCGCATGGGGCGCCAGTTCAGCCTTCAGACCCAAGTGCCATTTGCCGCTCATCAAGGTTTGATAGCCGGCCTCGCGCAGCAGCTCGGGCAGGGCGACGACGCGGTCATTCAGGTAGCCTTCGTAACCAGGTTTGCCGATCAGTTCCGGGGTCAACGCTTCGGCCATGGTGCCGATGCCGGCGATGTGGTGATCGGTGCCGGTCAGTAGCATCGAACGCGTCGGCGAGCAGGTTGGTGCGGTGTGAAAATCGGTCAGACGCAGACCGTTGTGGGCCAGCGCATCGAGGTTCGGCGTAGCGATTTCGCCGCCGAACGCACCGATGTCGGAAAAGCCCAGATCGTCGGCCAGAATCACTAGAAAATTGGGGCGTTGCGGCATCGCGAAACTCCTGTTCAGCAGGCAATGAACGTCAGCGGCAGATCGCGGATCTGCACCGCTGCGCTCGGTTGGTAATGGTCATCACTGGTCAGCTCGTGCAGCAGTTCTTCGCGCAGCTGATGAAAGTCGTAACTGCTGCGCTGGCGCGGGTGCGGCAGGGCGATGTCGACCACTTGCTTGATCCGCCCCGGACGCGGCTCCATCACCACCACGCGGTCGGCCAGAAAAATCGCTTCCTCGACATCGTGGGTCACCAGAATCGTGGTGATCTGTGCCCGCTCGCGGATCGCCAGCAGCTCGTCCTGCATTTGCTGGCGGGTCAGTGCGTCAAGGGCGCCGAAGGGTTCATCGAGCAGCAGGATGCGTGGGCTGGCGACGAGGCCGCGCGCGATCGCCACGCGTTGCGCCATGCCGCCGGAGAGTTGATGCGGATAGGCCGCGGTGAAATCGCTGAGGCCGACCAGTTCGATGAAATCCTTGATGCGTTGTTGTTTCTGCGCCCCGCTCAGCGGTTCATTGACCAGCCCGAGGCCGATGTTGTCGGCGACCGTCAGCCACGGAAACAGACGATGTTCCTGAAAAACGATGCCGCGCTCGCCGCCGATGCCGCTGACGGCTTTGCCATCGACACTGATCTGTCCGCGAAACTCGGTGTCGAGGCCGACCAGCAAACGCAGCAAAGTGGATTTGCCGCAGCCGCTGGAGCCGACGATGGCGACGAATTCGCCCTCGGCAATGTCCAGGTTGAATTCGCGAATCGCCTCCAGTTCGAAACCGTTGACGGCGAAGGATTTGCCTACGTGGTTGAAGCTGACAATCGGTGCGTTCATGCGTGTCTCCAGCGGGTCGCGCGAATTTCCAGGCGTTGGCCGATCAGGTTGAGCAGGGCGCCGGTGAGGCCGACCAGCAGCATGCCGGCCATGATCAGATCCATGCGCAGCAGCTGCTGCGCGCCGATCATCTGGCTGCCGATGCCGCCATTGGACGGCATGAAATATTCAGCGCCGATGGTGCCGAGCCAGGCGTAGATCAGGCTCAATCTGAGCCCTGCGAAGATCCCCGGCGCAGCACCGGGCAGGACCAGTCGACGCAGGCGCTGGCCGAGGCTCAGGCGCAGCACTTGCGCGGCTTCGTTGAGTTGCGGCGAGAGGTTGGCGACGCTGCGCTGGGTGGCGACGAACAGCGGGAAGAAGGCGGCGAGAGCGACGAACACCCACTTGGCCAGTTCGCCGAGACCGAACCACGCTGTGAGCAGCGGCACCCAGGCGAACATCGCAATCTGCCGCAGTGCGGCGAGTGTCGGGCCGAGCAGGCGTTCGCTGAAACGCGACAGGCCGAGGAGCAAGCCCAGGGCGAAGCCGAGGCCGCCACCGATCAGCAAGCCGCCGAGGGTGCGGCTCAGGCTCAGCGCCATGCCGTTGACCAGCGTGCCGTCGAGCAGTCCGTCCCATGTCGTGCTCAGCACAGCCGCAGGGCTGATCAGAATATTCGCGTCGACCCACTGCTGATCATTGGCCGTTTGCCAAAGCGCCAACAAGCCCAGCGGCAACAGCCACGGTTGCAGGCGCTGCCAGCCCTGATAGCGCGGGCCGCGTGTGATGTGCGCGGTGGCCGGGTGCGGCCAGTGCACCAGTCTGCGGTCGAGCAGACCGATGCCGCGATCCATCGCCACACCGATCACACCGATTACCACGATGCACACGAACACGATGTCGAGCATGAACAACTGCCGCGCCCAGACCATCAGATAGCCGATGCCTTCGCTGGAGGCCAGCAGCTCGACCGCCAGCAACGAGGTCCAGCCGGCGGCGAGTGCCAGGCGCACGCCAGCCATGAACGCGGGCAGCGCAGCGGGAAGCACCAGACGACGAATCAGCAGATGCGCCGGCAGGCGCAACACGGCGGCGGCTTCGCGCAGTTTCGGTTGCGCATCGCGCACACCGACCAGTGTGTGCAAGGTCACCGGCACCACAATGGCCTTGATCAGCACCACCAGTTTCAGCAGTTCGCCGATGCCGAAGAACACCATGAACAGCGGAATCCACGCCAGCGTCGGCACCTGCGCCAATCCAGCGAATGTCGGAAAAACCAGGCGCTCCAGACGTCGACTGAAACCCAGTGCGGCGCCAAGCACCGCGCCGGTCGAAACGCCTGCCAACAAACCCCAGAACAACCGTTGCAGGCTGATCCACAAATGACTCCACAACTCGCCTTGGGCCAGTTCCACAGCGCTGCTCCACACCAGCGATGGCGCCGGCAGGATCTGCTCGCTCATCCACTGATTGCGCGCGGCCAGCCACCACAGGACGAACAGGCTGACGGGCAACAGCCAGGGCAACAGGCGTTGATTCAGGCTCGGCCAGGTGCGACGGCTTTTCAGCGGCGGCGCGGCCAACGGCAGGCTGAGCAGAGATTGACGGGCCATGGGTGACCTCCGTTTTCGGGTTGCATGGCGAACCGCTTTTCATGTGGGAGCGAGCCTGCTCGCGAAATGGCTGTTTAAGGCAGCATTGATGGCGGCTGGCATTGGCCTCTTCGCGAGCAGGCTCGCTCCCACACTGGGTTTCGTCATATATGAAACTGATCTAACAAACTTGCGTTAGATGCTATCGGGAGATAAGCGAATCCATTTAAGGCTTGCCTGCTTGCGCGCATCCAATGCATTCGAAGAATATTTTCGATGCTGTTAATGCATATCGCGCTGCAAACCGCACACGCCCTCGCTTATGTCATATGGATATAAAAATGTGCATTTATAGTATTTAAGTGAAGGTATGCATCCAGCCTACTTTCAGCTCCTCAGCGATCAAGGAGCCGCACCCATGAACCTTCCCTTCAAACGAATCATCAGCCTGCTGGCCGCCCCGGCGCTTGCAGGCTTTCTTGCGCTTGGCGCCCAAGCCGAAGAACTCAAGGAAATCCGCATCGCCGTGCCCGACCTCAGCGCCGGCACTCAACACAGCGGCGGCGGCATCGTCGATGTGCTGCGCGATCAGCAGATCTTCGAAAAGGCCTTCGCCGAGCAGGGCATCAAGATCCAGTGGAGTTTCTTCAAGGGCGCCGGGCCGGTGATCAATGAGGCGTTTGCCAATGGCCAGGTCGATCTGGCCTATCTCGGCGATCTGGCCGCGATCATCGGTAAATCCAATGGTCTGGACACGCGCCTGCTCAGCGCCACGGCGCGTGGGGTCAAGCAATACCTCGGCGTGGTGCCCGGCTCGGGAATCAAGACCCTGCAGGATCTCAAGGGCAAACGCGTGGCGATCTTTCGCGGGACGGCGACGCAGCTGTCGTTCGATGCGGCGCTGGCCAGTCAGGGCCTGAGCGAGAAGGATCTGAAGGTGATCAATCTGGATTTCAACGCGGCGGTCTCGGCGCTCGCGGCCAAGCAGATTGATGCCTCGTGGGGCAGCTCCGCGCTGAGTGCCTTGCAAGCCAAAGGCCTAGCGGAGCTGCCGCTCAACACCAAGGACCTTGGCGGCGCTGGCAGCGTGCAGGCGGTGTTGCTGGGTAATGGCAAGTTTGTCGACGCCCACCCTGAGGTCATTGCGAAACTGCTCAAGGCGCAGCAGCAAGCGGTCGAGTGGCTGACGCAGGACAGCAACAAGGATGCGTATGTGCAGCTGGTATCAGGGCTGGCCAGTTATCCGCCGGTGATTCTGGCTCAGGATCTGAAGGATCAGAATCTCAGCGAGATTTTCCCGTCGACACTGGATCCGGTGTTCTTGAGCGGCCTGCAGGACAAGGTCGACCTGGCGGCGCAGCAGAAGCTGATCCGCAAGCCGTTCAAGGTCAGCGATTGGGTGGCGCCAGAGCTTTCTGCAGCCAGGCTTTAGATCTCCAGCGTCTTTCCAGATCGTTCCCACGCTCCGCGTGGGAATGCAGCCGAGGACGCTCCGCGTCCTTTGTGACGCAGAGCGTCACGGGTTTCATTCCCACGCAGAGCGTGGGAACGATCGGCGTGTGCCACGAAGGTTTTTCAGACAGCGACGCTGACGTCCTGCCCATCCACAGCGACCAACGTCTCGATCATTGCCCTCGCCGCCGGCGACAACCGAAATCCGGTGCGGCTGACGATGCCGCAGCGGGCGTTCATGCTTTCGAGGTTCTGCGGCAGGTTGCGCCAATGCAGCAGCACCAGCGAACCCTGGGCGACATCCTCAATAAACGCCTCCTCCGTGCCGACGCCGATTGCATTGGATTGCAGCACCACTTTGACCAGTGCCGGAAAGTGCTCGGTCTCGATGGTCGGTGAGAAATCGATGCGCCCGCTGAGATTCGCCAGCAACTTGCGAATGCCCGGCGGGATCAGTGTGGCGGCCAGCGGGTAGTCGAACATGTCGTTGGTCGACAGGCTTTCCTTGGCCAGCAACGGATGCCCCGGCCGGCAGAAAAATACGCCGCGCTTGGGCGTCAGCGGTTGCGTCTGGAAATTCGGGTCGGATTCGAACTGGCGGATGTCGGCGATGAAGAATTCGATCTCTTCGCGGCTCAGCGCACGGCTGAGTTTTTCCCAGTTATCCACCTGAAAACAGGTGCGCACTTTCGGGTGCGCGTTGATGAATTGCGCCACCGCATCCGGCACCAGTTTCACCGCTGGCGCCGGACCGCAGCCGAAGTGCACTTCGCCGGCGTCGAGCTTGGTCATCTGCGTTACTTCAGCGCTGAGCAATGCCGCACCCTGCACCAGGCTCAGGGCGTGTTGCAGCACCACCTGGCCTTCGGGAGTCGGGCGCAGATCCTTGTTGCCACGATCGACCAGCACGCAGCCGAATTCCTGCTCAAGGCCCTGAATGCTGCGGCTGAACGCCGGTTGAGTGATGCCCATGGCGTCGGCCGCGCGGACAAAACTGCGGTGTTCGTTGAGGGCGATGAAGTAGCGCAACTGGCGAAGATCCATATGCTTTTCCGGCATCCTAAAAATAGCTCGAAGGCATTTGCGACGAGGGTTGCTTGAGGTTTTAAATGCAAGCTCTTATTCCGTCAACGAAGCATGTGAATATCTATTAGATGTAAATGGAATATAGATAGAGCGTTGTTTCGCTGCCGTCAAAACCGCAAGCAGTCGATGAGGGTCTTCCCATGAGCAATGCCGCACTCGCCGTAAAAGCCGTTTCTCACGCGTTGCAGATTCATCCGGTAGCCGGGCGTATCGGCGCCGAAATCCGCGGCGTGCACCTGTCCGGTGAGCTGGACGCCGCCACCGTCGAAGCGATTCAACAGGCGTTGGTCGAATACAAAGTACTGTTCTTCCGCGAGCAGACGCAGCTCGACGATCAGCGTCAGGAAGCCTTCGCCCATTTGCTCGGCGAGCCGGTGGCGCACCCGACCGTGCCGGTGCGCGAGGGCACCCGTTATCTGCTCGAGCTGGACGGCGCCGAAGGTCAGCGCGCCAACTCCTGGCACACCGACGTGACGTTCGTCGACGCCTACCCGAAAGCCTCGATCCTGCGCTCGGTGGTCGCCCCGGCCTTCGGCGGCGATACGCTGTGGGCCAACACGGCAACGGCATACAGCGGCTTGCCGACCGAGCTGCGTGAACTGGCCGACAAACTCACCGCCGTGCACAGCAACGAATACGACTATGCCGGGGCGAAACCGGATGTCTCGGCGGAGAAGCTGGAGCGCTATCGCAAAGTCTTCACCTCGACCGTTTATGAAACCGAGCACCCGGTGGTGCGCGTGCACCCGATCAGCGGCGAAAAGAGCCTGCTGCTGGGGCATTTCGTCAAGCGCATCAAAGGTTATTCGCAGGCCGATTCGGCGCACCTGTTCGGCTTGCTGCAGAGCCATGTGATCCGCCAGGAAAACACCGTGCGCTGGCGCTGGCAGGCCGGTGATGTGGCGATCTGGGACAACCGCTCGACGCAGCATTACGCGATTGATGATTACGGCACCCAGGATCGCGTGGTGCGCCGGGTGACGCTCAAGGGCGAAGTGCCGGTGGGGGTGAATGGGCAGCGCAGCCAGACTATCAAGGGTGCGGATATCGTCGGCGTCTGATCGGACCTCTTCGCGAGCAGGCTCGCTCCCACATTGATCGTTCCCACGCTCTGCGTGGGAATGCCTCAACGGACGCGGAGCGTCCGGTTTTGGGACGCGGAGCGTCCCGGGCTGCATTCCCACGCGGAGCGTGGGAACGATCATTTGATCACAGCTACCACACTCCGATCTGAACAACCTTCTCGGTTTCCGGCTCACCATAACGAAACCGCTGCCCGCGCAAATCGATCTCCGGATGGCTGATCGTCGTCCGCCGCTTCAATCCACGCATCCACTCAAACAGATACCCCGCATGCTCCTCGCGCACCGCCGCGTACGCCGGGTCCTCACCCAGATCATTCAGCTCCTGCGGATCATTCAACAGATCAAACAACTGCGGTCTAAACCCGTCGTACGCCAGGTATTTCCAGCGCTCGCTGCGGACCATGGTCATGCGGCACCGGTCGATCGGCTGGCCGAGTCGCTCGCGTGCCGGGGCCTGAAAGGCGTAGTCGTATTCGCTGATTGCATAGCGGCGCCAATCGGGATTTTCCCCGTGCAGCAGCGGGATCAATGAACGCCCTTCCAACCGGTGTTCCGCGCCCGGTAATCCCAACGCTTGAAGAAACGTCGGCAACGCATCAATGGTTTCCGCCAGCCGCTCATCGACAGTGCCGCGAGTGACATCCGCCGCCGCCCGAGGGTCGCGCACGATCAACGGCACGCCCACCGCCTGCTCGAGCAAAAACTCCTTCTCACCGAGCCAATGATCGCCAAGGAAATCGCCGTGATCGCTGGTGAACACGATCAACGTGTCATCCCAACGCCCGTTGCTCTGCAGAAAATCGAACAGCCGCCCCAACTGATCATCCACTTGCTTGATCAGGCCCATGTAGGTGGGGATTACATTCAATCGTACTGAGTCGCGGGAGAAGTTGAGGCTTTCCTCATGCTGGCGAAAGGCAGTGTATACGGGGTGTTTGCTGGCTGCGGAGGGCGTCGCGCGGACCGCTTCGAGAATCGATTTCGTACTGTACAAGGCGTGGTACGGTGCCGGTACGATGTAGGGCCAGTGCGGTTTGATGTACGAGAGGTGTAAACACCAGGATTTCTCGCCTTGCTCGGTGATGAAGTCGATGGCGCGATTTGTAGTGTAGACAGTCTCTGAGTGTTGCTCGGGAATTCGTGCTGGCAAATTCGCATGACGCATTTTCCAGCCGCTGAGGATTTCACCGTTCTCGCCTTCGGCGGCATTCGCCCAGTCGTGCCAGGGATTCTTGCCATCGAAGCCCTGCGCGCGCAGGTATTGGGTATAGGGCGCGGATTCGCGCTTGTCGTCGAATGACGGATCGTCGGGGTAGATACCGTCGTGGCGCAGGTACGGTTCGAAGCCGACCTCATTGAGCAACTCGGCTTGCGCGCTTTGCGGGTTGATCGCCAGGCGCTGCAAGGCGTCGACATTGGCCGTCGCATGGGTCTTGCCGACCAGCGCGGTGCGGATGCCGTGAGGTCGCAGGTAATCGCCGATCGTCAACTCATCCAGCGGCAACGGCACCCCGTTCCAGGCCACTTGATGGCTGCTGACATAGCGCCCGGTGTAGGCCGACATCCGCGACGGGCCGCAGATCGTGCCTTGGGTGTAGGCGCGGCTGAAACGCACCCCTTGAGCTGCGAGGCGATCGATATTCGGTGTATGCAGATGCGGGTGGCCGTAGCAGGACAGGTAATCGCGGCGCAGTTGATCGCACATGATGTACAGCACGTTGCGCACGGGGTTGGGAGGAGTGGGCATGGAGTTCACCGGTCAGTGGGACAGGTGAGGGTTTTCGCTGTCGGTGGGGGTTTTCGGCAAGTGCATTTGGGGAATGGTTTTTATGCAGCGATTGCATCAGCCTCTTCGCGAGCAGGCTCGCTCCCACATTGGAAATGCGTATTCCTGTGGGAGCGAGCCTGCTCGCGAAGGGGCCAGCTCAGACAGCAAAATTCTCCAGCGAACACACTTCCTGATCCTCCGCATCAACCACTTTGATCTGCTCAATCATCGCTTCGGCCAACGGTGACAACCGATACCCGGCGCGGCTGACGATGCCATAGCGGGTGTACAGCTCCTCCAGATCATCGGCCAAGCCTTCGATCTTCAAACAGACCAGCTCACCCTTGGCCAGATGCAGCGCATCGGAATACGCGCCGACAATCCCGATCGCCTCCGAGCGCAACACCACACTCAATAGACTCGAGCCGTTTTCGCATTCCACATTCGGGGTGAAATCCGGACGACCGCTGAGGTCGACGATGACTTTGCGCAGGTTCGGCGGGCGGATGCTGACCGCCAGTGGATAACTCAGCAATTGCTCGGCAGTGATGCGTTCAAACGCCGTCAGGGGATGCCCGGCGCGGCAGCAGAAATGCCATTTGCGTGCCCGCAAGCGGTAGGTCTGGTAATCCGGGTCGGCCTCGAATTGTCGGGTATCGGCGACGAAGAATTCGAACTCTTCGCTGAGCAGGCGTTTGCTCAGGCTCTGCCAGTCATCGACCTGAAACTGCACCCGCGCTTTCGGGTAGCGGCCGATGAACGCGCCGATCGCGCGCGGGATCAATCCGGCCGCCGGCGCCGGCCCGCAACCAAAGCGTAATTCCCCGGCCTCGAGGCCATTGAACTGGCTGATCTCGTTGGCCATCTGCTGTGCACCGCTGACCAGTCGCCGCGCATGTTCGAGCAGCACCTGGCCCTGTTTGGTAGGCGGCAATTCCTTGCGCCCACGGTCGACCAACTGGCAGCCGACGCTGTGTTCCAGTGCTTGGATGCTGCGGCTGAATGCCGACTGCGACAGGTTCACCGCCTGCGCGCCAGCGACGAAGCTGCGTTGCTCAACCAGAGCAATGAAGTGACGCAATTGGCGCAAGTCGATATGCATTTTTCACATAAAAAATATCCGGGAAATGCATTGGATATGCATTAGGTCGACTCCTTATAAAGGCAATCTCTTATGCAGTAACTATTTCTAAATCCATAAATAAATAACTGAAAAGAATATGCAGCACTGAAGATGTCTGTGTGTTTTTTGACCAGGAGCCGCGCCATGAGTCCGTTGAATCTCGCGTTACCCCCATCACCCCGACGGCTCAAACGCCTGCCTTTGGCGCTGTTGCTGGCAGGCAGCGCCAGCTGGACTCACGGCTATGCCGCCGAAGCCGAAACCCCTCCGCCCGTCCCCGCAGGCACAGCGGCGGCCAATGGTTCGCAGCTGGAAACCGTGACCGTCACCACCCGCCGCCGCGAAGAAAGTTCGCAAGACGTGCCGACGCCAATGAGCGTGGTCAGTGGGCAGAATCTGGAGACGCAACGGGTTTACCGGATTCAGGACTTGCAGCAACTGGTGCCCAGCGTCAACGTCGCTTACATGCATGCGCGCCAGTCCAGCGTGTCGATCCGTGGCCTCGGTAACAACCCGGCCAGTGATGGCCTGGAAGGCAGCGTTGGCCTGTACATCGACAACGTTTATCTGGGCCGTCCGGGGATGGCGGTGTTCGACCTGATGGACATCGAGCAGCTCGAAGTCTTGCGCGGTCCGCAAGGCACGCTGTTCGGCAAGAACACCACCGCCGGGGTTATCAACATCAGCACCCGCGCGCCCAGTTTCACACCGGAACGCAGTATCGAAACCTCGGTCGGCGAGGACGGTTATTTCCAGACCAAGGGCACGATTTCCGGGCCGCTCAACGGCCAACTGGCCGGGCGCTTCTCGGCGTATCGCACGCGCAGTGACGGCGACATCAAGAACGAATACGACGGCCACGACCTCAACGGCGGCTCCCGCGAGGGCTTCCGCGCGCAGCTGTTGTTCAAGCCCAATGAAGATTTCAATCTGCGCTGGATCGGCGATTACAACGAAGAAGATTCCAGCGCCGGCACTCGCGTGTTGTACAACACCGGGCCGACCATCAACGGCGTCAATCTGTATGAATCACGGGCCAGCGCGGCCGGGGCGACGCTGGTCAACGGCCGGCACCGCAAGGTCAATCTCGACAACGACCAGCACGTCACCGTGCATCAGGGCGGCACGTCGGTGGAAGCCAACTGGACGTTGCCGAGCGACTTCACCCTGACGTCGGTCAGCTCTTATCGTTTCTGGAATTTCACCCCGCGCAACGACGATGGCCTCAACGTGCCGGCCAGCTACAACGCCGGCGTGTCGGTGGAAGACAAGCAGTATTCGCAGGAATTTCGCCTGGCCTCGCCCAAGGGTGAGTTCTTCGATTATGTGGTCGGCGCCTACTATTTCGGCTCGAATCTGGACAACAAATCCTTCTACTATTACGGCCCGCAGGCCGACATCTGGAATGGCACACCGGCGGGCAGCCTGGCCAACGTCACCAGCGTCGGCAACGGCCATATCCAGACCGACAGTTTCGCCCTGTTTGCCCAAGGCACCTGGCACCTGAGCGAACGCCTGGATTTCACCGCCGGGGTGCGTGGCACCTACGAGGAAAAAAACGCCTCGGTCAGCCGCAACGCGCCGCTCGGTGGCGTGGCGGTGGCGGGTGCGGCAGCCAATGCGCGTCGGGGGCGTGCCGGCGTCTACGATTCCGGAGACTTGAATCAGTACAGCTCCAGCCCCTCGGGACTGCTCAACCTGAGCTATCGCATCACCGACGACGTGCTCGGTTACGCCACGCTGTCCCACGGCGAGAAATCCGGCGGGGTCAACCTCGCGGTCGGCTCCGCACCTACCGCTGGCGCCGACTCGTTATTGATCGGCACCGAGCGCGCCAACAACGCCGAACTCGGTTTCAAAAGCACCCTTTGGGATCGCCGTTTGCAACTTAACGCCAACGTATTCTGGACCCAGGTCAACGCCTACCAGACCAACGCTTACGACGCCGCCAACCGCGTGCAATACCTGACCAACGCCGGTTCGGTACGCGCGCGCGGCATCGAGTTCGAAAGCACCGTGGTGCCGTTGCGTGGCCTGACGCTGAACTTCAACGGTTCGTACAACGACGTCAGCTACCTCTCGTACAAGGATGCACCGTGCCCGCCGGAAGTCAGCCAGGCCCCGGGGGCGCCGGCGTCCTGCGACCTCAGCGGTCATCAAGTGGTCGGCGCGTCGAAATGGATCGGCAACGCCAACGGCGAATACAAATGGAATTTGGCTAACGGCTTCGAACCTTACGTCACCGCGAGCTACGCATTCCGTTCGAAAGCCGTCGGTACGGTCGAGGATTCCGACTACGGCCAGATCCCGAGTTATGCGGTGGTCAACTTCTCCACCGGCCTGCGTGGCGACTTCAATCAGGGTCAGTGGGACGTCTCGCTGTGGCTGAAAAACGCCTTCGACAAAACCTACTACACGACTCTGTGGACCGGCGGCAACGGCGGCTATGAAGGCCTGCTCGGCACACCGCGCACGTTGGGCGTCACCGGTCGCTACGACTTCTGATTCGTCATTCAAGGAGCTGCATCATGTTGCGTATCAAAACGGCTTTGCCGGTGTTGCTGTCCGGCGCAGTGCTCAGTGCCGGCGCCCTCGCCGCACCGAGTGTTTACCCGACGGGCGTCACTCGTTACGACCCGAACAAGGCGTTCAACCAGTACGTGATTTTCAGCGGCGCCGACAAACAGACGCACCTGATCGACATGAACGGCAACGAGGTGAAAACCTGGCCGCAGGCGGGCTTCCCGTCGGCGATTATCGATCCGAAACTGGTCGGCGGCGAGCGTGGGCATGTGCTGCTGCAACTGAGTGAAAAGGATCCCGGCAAGCTCGGTTCGGCCGGCAACGGTCTGGGTAATCAGAGCGTCGGCGAGCTGGACTGGAGCGGCAAAGTCGTCTGGCAATGGGGCGACAAGGCACCTGGTGGCGCGGCGCAACAGCACCATGATCAGCGCCGTTTGAGCAACGGCAACACCGTGGTGTTGGCGAACAAGGTGCACAAGGTCAAAGGCTTCAAAGTGCCCGAGGTGATCGACGATGCGATCTATGAAGTCAGTCCCGACGGTGCGGTGAAATGGCAGTGGCTGGCCTCCGAACATCTCAATGAATTCG
Source organism: Pseudomonas sp. S3_G06 (assembly GCF_054667565.1). Classification (NCBI taxonomy): domain Bacteria; kingdom Pseudomonadati; phylum Pseudomonadota; class Gammaproteobacteria; order Pseudomonadales; family Pseudomonadaceae; genus Pseudomonas; species Pseudomonas sp. S3_G06. The sequence goes on along the minus strand of NZ_CP162738.1, from coordinate 4,931,327 downwards.
GCTTCACTGCCGAGCAGTTGAAACTGGTGCGTGCCAGTGAAAATCCGGACTACCTGCATATCAACAACCTCAGCCTGGTAGGGCCGAACAAGTGGTTCGATGCCGGTGACAAGCGCTTCAATCCGGACAATCTGTTGATTGATTCACGCAACGCCAATTTCATCGCCATCATCGACAAAAGCAGCGGCAAAGTGGTCTGGCGGCTGGGGCCGAACCTGCCGCTGATCAATCCGAAAACCGCGCAGAAACTGCCGCGTCCGGTCGATCAGTTTGTCGGCCAGCACGACGCGCACATCATCCCCGCCGGGCTGCCCGGGGCCGGCAATCTGCTGGTGTTCGATAACCAGGGTTCGGCGGGCTATCCGAACGTCACCCTTGGCTTGATTTCCGGCTCGCGGGTGCTGGAAATCGACCCGCAGAAAAATGAAATCGTCTGGCAGTACAGCGCCGCCAATTCGAAGCAGCCGGGCTGGGCGTTCTACAGCTCGTTCATCAGCAGCGCGCGGCGCTTGCCCAATGGCAACACGCTGATCGACGAGGGCATGAACGGACGGTTTTTCCAGGTGACGGCCAACGGTGAAAACGTCTGGGAATACATCAGCCCGTATCTCGGCAAGGCACCGGGCAGCGATGCGATCAGCAACTGGGTGTATCGGGCGCTCCCTGTGAGTTATGACTGGGTGCCAACGGGCACGCCACGCTCCGAGACAGCGGTTATTGCACCCATTGTCGGCGTGCAGCAAACCAATGCCAGCCGTTAGTTGAATTGGAATTAATGCGCGAACGAACGGCGATAAGTTATGAGGCGGATGAATAGCGCTTATTGCAAATTCGTTAGTAAGTCACGTGGACAATAAGGGAATGTCCGACCATTCTGACTGTCGTGAGTTTCCAGGAGGAAACTTGCTCTCATCGGAAGACACTTATCCAACGATAAAGGAAATCTCGTTATGTCGAGCATTAATGGCACTTATGTAAATTCCAACTCTGGCGCCAAGCTGGTGATTACCGATGGTAATGATTCCAACGGCTCGTTCAGCGGAACGTTGAGTCAGGGTGGCGTGAATTACGACATCCGTTATGGAAACTACCATTTCCAGAACAGTACCGGTAACCCGACCACCATTGCAGTACTTGCTCAGAATGGTAATAGCGGTTATCAGACATGGACACTGTTTTCGCCGGATCATAACTACGCAAAATTGCGCGCTGCCGGCTCCCGTACAAACTTCGATGGTGATGTGGTGACCTTGGGCGGGGAATTCGTAAAACAGTAGTCTTGCTTAAAAAATTAAAAGGCCGGCGCACGAAAGTGCTCCGGTTTTTTTGTTATTCAGAAAAAATCATTATCAACTATCTACTTGGTATTAGTCGTCCTGCAAAACCGGGGCAGGCGAATTTGATGCGTTGCATGAATACTTTCGATGCCTGAAAAGCATGCACTTTCTCAACTGTCGCTGCAGCCCGCGTGGCACGTGGCTTTGGCGGAATTGATCAATTTATATATTCCATAAATGCCTATGGATAACGTTAAAGATTACTTTCGGAGATAAGCGGCAAGCTCAATGATTCACCCATCGATCCACCGTGGGGGATTCAACAAACGGTTGATCGGCAGTTTTTGTAGAGAACGCAAAAAAGACCGCAGGGAGTGAATCAATGGGCAATGTCCAGACCGCCGTCAGCGCAGGGGAATTGCTGTGGCGGCATACGCCGAGTGGCGAACTGGTCGATCTTGGCCGGCCGCACCGGGTGCCGTTGGGGCAGTTGCGTTTGCAGCGAGCGCCCAAGGGCATTTTGAGTCGGCGCGAAACCCTTCTGCTCGGTGTGCTCGCGTTGATCGTGCACGGTGCAGTGATTTATTGGGTCAGCCAGAAACCGACGCCGGTGCTGCCGGTGGTACCGCCGGAAATTCCGCCGATGACCATCGAGTTTTCACGCCCGGCTCCGCCGGCGCCGCCGGTTGTTGCGCCGCCACCACCGGCGCCCGTGGTCGAACCGCCACCGCCAGTGGAGGATGAGTTGGCGGTGAAACCGCCGCCGCCCAAGCCGATCGCCAAACCCAAACCGGTGGTGAAACCGCCGCCCAAACCGGCGCCGAAGGCAGTAGAGCAACCGCCAGCGCCAGCGAAACCCGCAGCCCCGGTCGCCGCTCCAGCGCCTCCTGCGCCACCGGCACCGGCGCCTGTTACTCCGGCTTCAGCCAACGCTGCGTATCTGAAAAATCCGGCGCCGGAATATCCGTCGCTGGCCCAGCGGCGCGGTTGGGAAGGCACGGTGTTGTTACGGGTGCATGTATTGGCCAGCGGCAAACCGGGCGAGATTCAGATTGCCAAAAGCAGTGGCCGCCAGCAGCTCGACGACGCCGCGCTCAATGCTGTGAAGCGCTGGAGCTTCGTCCCGGCCAAGCAGGGTGATGTCGCCCAGGACGGCTGGGTCAGCGTGCCCATCGATTTCAAGATTCATTAAACCGAAACCAAATTCGCGCGAAATGTTTACACGAGGGAACACATCATGACGTTACTGGCATCTCCACTGGAATCCATCGAAAGCGCGGTGATCTGGCTGCTGGTGGTTTTTTCCGTCGCCACTTGGGGCCTGGCGTTGCTCAAGGCTGTGCAGTTCGGTCGTCTGAAAGCGCAGGATCGGCGCTTTCACAAACGTTTCTGGGCGGCGTCGAGCCTGGATGCCGCCGCCGAGTTGAGCGAAACCCAGCCCGGCGCCGCAGCGCGGGTGGCGCAGGCGGGCTATGCAGCGATCCAGGTGGGCGAGGCGCCGCAGGCTAATGATCTGAGCCAGGCGATCAACCATCAGGATCGCCTGGAGCGCGCCCTGCGCCAGCAGATCGTCCGTGAACGGCGCTCGCTGGAAACCGGTCTGGCAGTGGTCGCGAGTATTGGCAGCACCTCGCCGTTCATTGGTCTGTTCGGCACGGTGTGGGGAATCATGGAGGCCTTGAAAGGCATCAGCGCCGCCGGTTCGGCAAGCCTGGAAACGGTGGCCGGCCCAATCGGTGCGGCGCTTGTTGCGACCGGCGTGGGTATCGCCGTCGCGGTGCCGGCGGTGCTGGTTTACAACTACTTTCTGCGCCGTCTGAAATTGACCGCGGCGGATCTCGATGACTTCGCCCACGACTTCTACAGCCTGGCGCAGAAGAGCGCGTTCCGCGTGCTGATCCACCCGACCGCACACAAAGTGGCAACGTCGGGCAACGCGGCAAAAGTGAAGGAGGCGTCCTGATATGGCCTTCTCCACGCAAGACACGGATGAGGTGCTCAGCGAGATCAACGTGACGCCGCTGGTGGACGTGATGCTGGTGCTGCTGGTGGTGTTCATCGTTACCGCGCCGCTGCTGACCAACGCCATACCGATCAACCTGCCGAAGACCGAAGCGGTGGCACCGGTCGAGCAGAAGGATCCGCTGGTGGTGAGCATCGACGGCGCCGGCAAACTGTTTATCAACAAGGACGAGATTCAGCCTGACTTGCTGGAATTCAACCTCAAGTCGGCCAAAGCCAAGGACCCGGAAGTGCGCGTGCAATTGCAGGCCGATGACGGGGTGAATTACGGCGAAGTGGCGCGAGCCATGGCTTCGATCGAACGGGCGGGGATTACCAAGTTGTCGGTGATCACCGCGCGGTAACAGACTTTCGTTTTTCCGGGGCCGTCTCCTTGGCAGGGTGCGGCCCTTTTTTTTGCGTTCGGTTTTTGAAAAAGCCCCTCACCCTAGCCCTCTCCCGGAGGGAGAGGGGACTGACCAGGGTGTCTGGCGGCTATACACCGATATGAGAAATCCAGTCGAACTCAAGATTTGAAGAACCTGAAGATCGGCTCCCTTTCCCCCTCGCCCCCTTGGGGGAGAGGGTTGGGGTGAGGGGGAGGAATCTTATGCCCTACACAAATCACATATTCGATACAGGTCTTAATAAATAGCTTCTTATTCCTTAACGAATATATCTCCCATCCCTATACTCGACCCGGAACAGACACGCCGCAGGAGAGCTTCCCCATGCGCAACGAATCAATCCGCTACCTGATTGTGCCGGGCTGGCAAGGATCGCCAGAAGATCATTGGCAAAGCCATTGGCAGAACAGCCTGCCGAACAGCGCGCGGGTCGAGCAGGCCGATTGGCTGACGCCGCGCCGTGAAGACTGGGTCGCCGCGCTGGCCGAAGCGATTGCCGCCGACAGCACGCCGGTCATTCTCATCGCTCACAGCCTCGGCTGCATCACCGTCGCTCACTGGGCGGCGACTGCGCCGTTGCAGTACCTGCGTCAGGTGCGCGGGGCGTTGCTGGTCGCGCCGGCCGATGTCGAGCGTCCTGCCTGTGCGCCAGCGCTGCGCAACTTCGCACCGATCCCGACGGATCTTTTGCCGTTTCCCAGTCAGGTCGTCAGCTCCGACAACGACGCCGCGGTCAGTGCGCCGCGCGCATTGGAACTGGCGCGCAACTGGGGCGCGGAGGCGGGGATTCTCGCCGGGGCCGGGCACATCAACGTCAAGTCCGGGCATCAGCGTTGGGAGCAGGGGTTTGCCTATCTCTATCGCCTGCAAAACCGTCTGGAGCATCACGCCCGCCGTCGCGCCTGACCTTATTATTCAACGCCCCCGTCGGCTGGCGGTTTTGGGCGGGAGCCTGCCATGAGTTTGGAAACCTTCGGTCAGCCCTTGCTGACCTTTCCCGATGCGGAAAAAAGCCCCCTGAGCATTCGCGCCAAGGCGCTGGTGTTTGTCGACCCACGCTCTCGGCAATTGCGCGAGGAGTTGGAGCAGCTTGCTCCACGTTCGATTTCAGTGTTGATTCGCGGTGAGACTGGCACCGGTAAAGAGCTGCTCGCCCGGCATATTCACCGCGCCAGTGATCGCAGCGGTCTGTTCGTTTCGGTGAACTGCGGCGCGATCAGCCCGACCTACGCCGATGCCGAACTGTTCGGCTACGCCGCCGGCAGCTACAGCGGTTCGGCCAGCAGCCGCGCCGGCTGGTTCGGTTCGGCCAACGGCGGCACCTTGTACCTGGATGAAATCGGCGATTTGCCGCTGCCGATCCAGATCAAGTTGCTCGCGGCCCTGGAAAACCACGAAGTCACCCGTGTCGGTGCGCATCAGCCGAGTCCGGTGGATGTGCGCATGGTCGCCGCGACCAGTATTGATCTGGCCCAAGCCGTAGATGCGGGGAAATTCCACGAGCGGCTCTATCACTACCTCAGCGAGGGTCATCTGGAGCTGCCGGCGTTGCGCGCGCGTACCGGCGACATTCTCTCGCTGGCGGAGTATTTCCTTGGCATCTACAGCCAGCGTCTCGACTTGCCCGTGCCGCTGATCAGCGAAGCCGCGCAGCATGTACTCGAACAACACAGCTGGCCGGGCAACACTCGCGAACTGGAAAACGTCATTCATTTCGCTCTATTGGTCAGCACCGGTGACGAGATTTTGCCGGAACACCTGAACCTGCCACCGGTACTGACGCAGATCGAAAGCCAGATCAAACAGATTCTGTCCACCGGCTCCACCGCTGACCAAGCCGCCCTTAAGCAACTTCTAGCGAACGCCAAAATTTTGTAGGAGCTGCGGCACGCCGCGATCTTTTGATCTTCAGTTGATTTAAAGCCTTGAAAAATCAAAAGATCGCAGCCTTCGGCAGCTCCTACAGGTGTGATCGAGCTGTATGAACAAAATGGAATATGAAGCTGAATAAACGTTATTGTCCGGGAATAAAAAATCCGGGTATTGTCCGCCTCACGCCAGCGATATCACTTCACTGGCACACGTATTATGCCGTCGTCGATGACGACCGTGATTTTCGATAAGGACACTGCATGAAAAAGGTTCTGTTGTTTACCGCATTGGCGGCTGCACTGACGGCTTCTTTCGCCAACGCTGGCGAGAAACTGGTGGTTGCCGCAACGCCGGTGCCCCACGCTGAAATTCTTGAACTGATCAAGCCGACCCTGGCCAAAGAAGGCGTGGATCTGGAAATCAAGGTCTTCACCGACTACGTGCAACCGAACGTACAGGTTGGCGAGAAGCGTCTGGACGCCAACTACTTCCAGACCCTGCCGTACCTGAACAGCTTCAACCAGGGTAAATACAAGGATGACAAATCCAAGTACCTGGTGACCGTGCAGGGCGTTCACGTTGAACCGTTCGGTGGTTACTCGAGCAAGTACAAGACCCTGGCTGAACTGCCGGACGGCGCAACCATCGCCATCCCCAACGAAGGCAGCAACAGCGGTCGCGCCCTGATCCTGCTGCAGAAGGCTGGTCTGATCGAATTGAAAGATCCGAAAAACGCCTTGGCAACGCCGAAAGACATCGCCAAGAACCCGCACAATTTCAAGTTCAAGGAACTGGAATCGGCCCTGCTGCCGCGCGTGCTGAAGGAAGTTGATCTGGACATGATCAACACCAACTACGCGCTGGAAGCCAAGCTGAACCCGCAGAAAGATGCGCTGGTGATCGAAGGCGCCGACTCGCCGTACGTGAACTTCCTGGTGGCCCGTGAGGACAACAAGAACAGCGACGCGATCCAGAAACTGGCCAAGGCGCTGACCAGCCCGGAAGTCAAAGCGTTCATCGAGAAGAAGTACAGCGGCGCGGTGTTGCCGGCGTTCTGACCTGACTTGAGTGAATCTGCTTCAGATGCAAAAACGCCGATGGCCTGTGATGGTCATCGGCGTTTTTGTGTGTGCCCACAAAAAGATCGCAGCCTTCGGCAGCTCCTACAGGAGACCGCATTCCCCAGTAGGAGCTGCCGAAGGCTGCGATCTTTTGATCTTGCCGATACTTCAGGCCACCTGCGCTTTCAACGCCCGGCGCAACGCCACCAGCAATTTCACAATGTCCTGCGGATCCAGCCGCTGCGGCACTTTTACGTCCATGTCTTTCTTCCTTGTGGTGGATGGGCCGGAGAGTCTGGCCAAAAGCTGTGGTTCCTTGGAGGTCTTTCGTGAAAAAAAGATCCGTCCTACAGCGCAAAGAAAAATAGCCGTCTTATTCCTTCCCGGCAAACCCACAGGATAGTTTTTTGGATGATATCGATATGCTTTAACGGTATTTAAATTATGGTTTTTATACCTATAAAGTCAGTGCCTGCCGGACGGCCATCCGCCGTCCACGGATTGCATCATCGCCGCTTACCAAGCAGCGTCAGGACGCTTCATGACTTTCGACTACGCCTTTATCCTCAGCACTCTGCCGGCTTTTCTCAAAGCCGTCGGCGTGACTCTGCAGGTCGGTTTGATTGCGATCGCCACTTCGCTGCTGGTCGCGCTGCTCAACGCGACGATCCTGGTGTTTCGCACGCCATACCTGCAAAAACTGGTCGGCTTCTACGTAGAGCTGGCGCGCAACACGCCGTTGCTGATTCAGCTGTTCTTCGTCTACTTCGCTTTGCCGGCAGTGGGGATCCAGGTTTCCGGTTTCACTGCGGCGATCATCACCATGACCTTCCTTGGTGGCGCCTATCTCACCGAAGTGCTGCGCGCCGGCGTCGATGCGGTGCCCCAGGCACAACTGGAATCCGGGCGGTCGATTGGCCTGTCTCACGGGCAATTACTGCGTTATGTGATCCTGCCGCAGGCGGGGATTCTCAGCCTGCCGTCGCTGTTCGCCAATTTCATTTTCCTGTTGAAGGAAACCACCGTGGTCTCGGCGGTAGCGGTGCCGGAAATCCTCTACACCACCAAAAGCTACATCGCGATCTATTACAAAACCTACGAAATGCTCGCCGTGCTGACGCTGATCTGCGTGCTGCTGTTCTTGTCGCTGTCGCTGTTGCTCAGCCGTCTGGAAAGGAGGCTCCAGCATGGCCAGTTCGGGTCTTGAGTTGCTGTGGATATCGTTGCCTCAACTGGCCAAAGGCGCCGGGCAGACCCTCTCGATCTCGTTTCTGAGCATCGCCATCAGCACTGTCGGCGGTGTGCTCTACGGTGTTCTGCGCACGTTGAACGTAACGTGGCTGAACGCGATTCTGCGCATCTATCTGGAGCTGTTCCGGGCGATTCCGGTGCTGGTCTGGTTGTATCTGCTGTTCTTCGGTTTGCCGATTTTCTTCGGCCTGAGCCTGCCGAGCTTCTGGTGCGCGGTGCTGGTGCTGTCGCTGTGGGGCGCCAGCGAGGTTGGCGAAGTGGCGCGCGGTGCGCTGCATTCGTTGCCGCGCGGACAGCGTGAAGCGGGGCTGTCGATCGGCCTCAATGCGGCCCAACTCTATGGCTACGTGCTGCTGCCGCAAGCGCTCAAGCGCATGACGCCGCCGACCATCAACGTCTATACGCGGATCATCAAGACCAGTTCCCTGGCGGTGCTGATCGGCGTCGTCGATGTGATCAAGGTCGGCCAACAGATCATCGAGCGCACCTACGAATCGGTACTGATTTACGGTGCGCTGTTCCTGTTTTTCTTTTTCATCTGCTACCCGCTTTCGGCCGCTTCGCGCGTGCTGGAGCGGCGCTGGACGCAAGCATGAGCGCACTGATCAAGTTTCACGGCTTCAACAAATTCTATGGCGCGCAGCAGGTGCTCGACGGCATTGACCTGCAAGTGCAGAGCGGCGAAGTACTCGTCATTCTTGGTCCCAGCGGTTGCGGCAAAAGCACTTTGCTGCGTTGCCTCAATGGTCTGGATGAGGCCCACAGCGGCAGCCTGAAATTCCTCGACCGAGAGCTGTTGGACAAGGCCACTGACTGGCGCGAAATCCGTCAGCAGATCGGCATGGTCTTCCAGAGCTATCACCTGTTCCCGCACATGAGCGTCCTGGACAATCTGCTGCTCGGCCCGCTCAAGGTGCAGAAGCGTCAGCGCCGCGAAGCGCAGCAGCAGGCCGAAGCCTTGCTTGAGCGTGTCGGCCTGCTGGACAAGCGCGATGCTTTCCCGCGTCAGCTCTCGGGCGGCCAGCAGCAGCGCATCGCCATTGTCCGCTCGCTGTGCATGAATCCACGGGTCATGCTCTTCGACGAAGTCACCGCCGCCCTCGACCCGGAAATGGTCAAGGAAGTGCTGCAAGTCATTCAAGGCCTGGCCCGCGAAGGCATGACCCTGCTGATCGTCACCCACGAAATGGCCTTCGCCCGCGCGGTGGCCGACCGCATCGTGTTCATGGATGCCGGGCGCATCCTTGAACAGTCCCCACCCGAGATTTTCTTTACGAACCCGCAAACCGCACGCGCGCAGCAGTTTCTGGAGAAGTTCTCCTTCGTTGCCACACTGCCAGAAACGAATCCGACAAAGGAACTGGAACCGCTATGAAAACTGCAGCTTTGTTAATGCCTCTGCTCAGCCTCGCCTTGCTTGCCGGTTGCGGTAAAACCGAAGAGCCGCCAAAGCCGAAAGTCGCCAGCGAAAGCGCCGCGCCGGCCGGTTATCTGGACAAGATCAAGGCCCGCGACAAACTGATCGTCGGCGTCTTCACTGACAAGCCCCCGTTCGGTTTCGTCGATGAGGCCGGGCGCTACGTTGGCTTCGACACCGACATTGGCCGGCGCTTCGCCAAAGATCTGCTCGGCGATGAAAAGAAGGTCGAGTTTGTTGCCGTCGAGCCGGCCAGTCGCATTCCGTTTTTGCAGAGCGACAAGGTCGACCTGATCCTCGCCAACATGACCGTCACCCCGGAGCGCAAGGAAGCGGTGGATTTCACCAACCCGAACCTCAAGGTGGCCGTGCAGGCGCTGGTGCCGCAGGGCAGTTCAGTGAAAAAACTGGATGATCTGGCGACGCGCACCACGATTGTCACCACCGGCACCACCGCGGATATCTGGCTGACCAGGAACCACCCGGACTGGAAACTGCTCAAGTTCGAGAAGAACTCCGAATCGCTGCAAGCCTTGGCCAATGGCCGTGGCGATGCCTATGCACAGGACAATCTGGTGCTGTTCAGCTGGGCCAAGCAGAACCCGGGCTATCGCGTGCTCGAGGAAAAGCTCGGAGCCGAGGCGCCGATTGCGCCGGCAGTGAAAAAGGGCAATCTCGAGTTGCGTGATTGGGTCAACAGCGAATTGGCCAGGTTGGGCGAGGAGAAATACCTGCTCAAGCTGTATGACCAATATGTGCGCAAAGAACTGAGTGATGACACCCGGCCTGAGAGTGTGATTGTTGAAGGGGGCAAGTGGCAGGGCTAGTGCCTTGATTCAGCGGTGACGCTTGAATCGCTTTCGCGAGCAGGCTCGCTCCCACATTTGACCGCGTACGATTGTGGGAGCGAGCCTGCTCGCGAATTTTTCAGTCACCGCTCAATCCGGCCACTGCCACGCCGGCTCATCCAGCACCCGCTGCCCGACAATCCCGGTCTGCCCCAGCGTCTTCTCCAGCACGATGCAATTGCATTCCGGGTCTTGCTGCAACGCCGAGATCAATCGCCGCGCATGTGACACCACCCACACCTGACACTGCTCCGAAGCGCGAATGATCAAGCGCGCCAGCGCCGGCAGCAGGTCTGGGTGCAGGCTGGTTTCCGGTTCGTTGAGCACCATTAGTGTCGGCGGTCGCGGTGTCAGCAACGCCGCAACCAGCAGCAGATAGCGCAAGGTTCCGTCTGACAATTCCGCCGCCGACAATGGCCGCAACAAGCCTTCCTGATAAAACTCGATAGCGAAGCGTCCACCGGCCAACGGCGCGATTTTCAGTCGCGCGCCGGGAAACGCATCGCTGATCGCCGCTGTTAACGCCTGCGGATCGCCAATCTCGATAATCGTCTGCAGGGCCGCTGCCAGATCACGGCCATCGTGATGCAGCACGGGCGTGCGTGTGCCCAGTTGCGGCTGACGCACCGGCGCGTCGGCATCGCTGCGAAAGTGATCATAAAAGCGCCAACGCCGGATGAATTCGCGCATCTGGAACACTTCCGGCGAGCTGCGCAGATTGCCGACCTGATCGAACAGGCTGTCGAAGTTCGGCGTGTGTTGCGCCAGCACATCCCAGGCGCGACCTTCGCGGGCGCGGATCATCGGACCGTTGCGGTCGACCAGCAGGCTCGCCGGGCGAAACACCGGGCCGGCCCAGATGCACTCACGCTTGATTTCCGGGTCGAGGGCAAAGCATGAAGTGCTCGGCTCCGGCAGGCCCAGGCCGATGGCGTAGCTGAAATCCTCGCCGGCGAATCCCAGTCGCAAGCGCTTGGCGCCGTGGCGCACCGTCGGCTCGATGGCCACTTCACCGTTGCGCATGCGTCGACTGATGGTTTCCGGTCCGGCCCAGAACGTCGAGTCCAGCCCGCCTTCACGCGCCAGCGCATTGACCACGCCGCCCTGGGCGGTTTCCGCCAGCAGGCGCAAGGCGCGATAGAGGTTGGACTTGCCGCTGCCGTTGGGCCCGGTAATCAGGTTCAGGCGCCCGAGCGGAATCACCAGTTTGTTGATCGAGCGGTAATTGGCCACCGCCAGGGTGTTGAGCATGAAATCCTTCTCCGGGTCACTGCGATACGCGGGCAGCATACCTTTAATGAGATAAATCTGGTGTTGGCGCCCGCAACCGTGGAACCCTGTTCTAAGCTCTGAAGTCGTATCGTCTCGACAGCAGCATTTAAGGCCAAGGAGTGTGCATGGCGGGTCCCGGATTGAAAGTGCTGATGGCCGTGAGCGCCATGGCGTTGCTCACCGCATGCGGCGACAAGAAACCTGCTCAGGAATACTTGCCACGGGTCTTTGTGCAAGAGGTCGAACCGGCCAACTACGCCGCCGCGGTGACCCTCACCGGTGATGTGCAGGCGCGGGTGCAGACCCAGTTGTCATTCCGCGTCGGCGGCAAGATCATCCAGCGCATGGTCGATGTCGGCGACCGCGTCACGGCCAAGCAGGTGCTGGCCAAACTCGATCCGAAAGATCTGCAGACCAACGTCGATTCCGCTCAGGCCCAGGTCGTCGCCGAACAGGCCCGCGTGAAGCAAGCGGCAGCCGCTTTCGTGCGTCAGCAAAAACTCCTGCCCAAGGGCTACACCAGCCAGAGCGAATACGATTCGGCGCAAGCCGCGCTGCGCAGCAGCCAGAGCGCATTGAGTGCGGCGCAGGCGCAGTTGGCCAACGCCAGGGACCAGCTCAGTTACACCGCGCTGATCGCCGATGCGCCCGGGGTGATCACCGAGCGCCAGGCCGAAGTCGGCCAGGTGGTGCAGGCCACTGCGCCGATTTTCAGCCTCGCCCGCGATGGCGACCGCGACGCGGTATTCAATGTCTACGAATCGCTGCTGGCCGAGCGTCCGTCCGATCGTTCGATCGTGGTCAGCCTGCTCGACAATCCCGAAATCAAAACCACCGGCACCGTGCGTGAGATCACGCCATCGGTGTCGGCGCAATCGGGCACCGTGCAGGTCAAGGTCAGCCTCGACAAGCTGCCGCCGGGCATGCAGCTCGGTTCGGTGGTCAGTGCCACCGCCAAGGGCACCGGCAAATCGGCGGTGGAACTGCCCTGGTCGGCGCTGACAAAAAACATCAGCGACCCGGCGGTATGGCTGGTCGATGACAAGGGCGAGGCGCAGTTGCATACGGTCACGGTCGGTCGCTACCTGACCGGCAAAGTGATCATCAGCGAAGGCCTCAAGGGCGGCGAGAAAGTCATTGTCGCCGGCGGCCAGTTGCTGCACCCCGGCATGAAAGTCGAGATTGCCGAAAACACCTACAAGGATCTGCAACCGGGAGCGCAGCCATGAAGCGCCTCGGCCTGTTGTGCATGGCGCTGCTGCTGGGCGCTTGTTCGGAAAAGGAAACGCCGCCGGAACCGGTACGTCCGGTGCTGTCGGTCACGGTCAAAGCGCTGAACGAAGAAAGCCTCGGGCGCTTTGCCGGCAGCATTCAGGCGCGTTACGAGAGCAACACCGGTTTCCGCGTCGGTGGACGCATCGCCAGTCGCAACGTCGATGTCGGCGCCGAGGTGCAGAAGGGCACGTTGCTTGCCACCCTCGATCCGTCCGACCAGCAGAACCAGTTACGTTCGGCGCAGGGCGATCTGGCGAGAATCCAGGCGCAACTGATCAACGCCCAGGCCAATGCACGTCGTCAGCAAGCGCTGTTCGATCGCGGCGTCGGTGCGCAGGCGCAACTGGACGTCGCCAATACCGATCTGAAAACCACTCAGGCCTCGCTTGATCAGGCACGCGCGGCGGTCAGCCAGAGCAAGGATCAACTGAGCTACACCGAGCTGCGCTCCGATCACAAAGCCGTGGTCACCGCGTGGAACGCCGAAGCCGGGCAAGTGGTAACTGCCGGGCAACAAGTGGTGACGCTGGCGCAACCGGACATCAAGGAAGCGGTGATCGATCTGCCCGATACCCTGGTCGATCAGTTGCCCAGCGACGTGGTGTTCTCGGTGGCTGCGCAGCTCGACCCGAGCATCAACACCACGGCGATCATCCGCGAGATCGAACCCCAGGCACAAAGCGCCACACGCACCCGTCGCGCGCGTCTGACCCTGTCGGAAACGCCGGACGGTTTCCGCCTCGGCACCGCGATCAGCGTGACCCTCAGCTCTGCGATCAAACCGCGCATCGAACTGCCGCTGACGGCGTTGCAGGAAATCGACGGCAAAACCCGCATCTGGGTGATCGACACGCAGAACAAAACCGTCAACCCGCGCGACGTCAGCGTAGTCAGCCGTGGCGACAACAGTGTGGTGCTGGCCGGTGGCGTGCAGAATGGCGAGCGCGTGGTCAGCGCCGGCGTCAACAGTCTCAAACCCGGACAATCGGTAAAACTTGACGAGGACAGTCAATGAAAGGCTCTTTCAACCTCTCCGAATGGGCCCTCAAGCACCAGTCTTTCGTGTGGTACCTGATGTTCGTCGGGCTGCTGATGGGGGTGTTCTCGTACTTCAATCTCGGCCGCGAAGAAGACCCGTCCTTCACCATCAAGACCATGGTGATCCAGACCAAATGGCCGGGCGCGACCCAGGAAGAAACCCTCAAGCAGGTCACCGACCGCATCGAGAAAAAACTCGAAGAGCTCGATTCTCTCGACTATGTGAAAAGCTACACCCGCCCCGGCGAATCGACGGTGTACGTGTACCTGCGCGACACCACCAGCGCTGAGGACATTCCGCAAATCTGGTACCAGGTGCGCAAGAAGATCGACGATATTCGCGGCCAGTTTCCCCAGGGCATTCAGGGGCCGGGATTCAACGACGAGTTCGGTGACGTGTACGGCTCGGTCTACGCCTTCACCGCCGATGGCCTGACCATGCGTCAGTTGCGCGATTACGTGGAACAGGCGCGCGCAGAAATACGCAGCGTGCCGGGGCTGGGCAAGATCGAAATGGTCGGCCAGCAGGACGAAACGATTTACCTGAATTTCTCCACGCGCAAACTCGCCGCACTGGGTATCGACCAGCGCCAAGTGGTGCAGAGCCTGCAATCGCAGAACGCAGTGACTCCGGCCGGGGTGATCGAGGCGGGGCCGGAGCGGATCTCCGTGCGCACCTCGGGCCAGTTCGAGTCGGAGAAAGATCTGGCCGAGGTCAATCTCAAACTTAACGATCGCTTCTATCGTCTGGCCGACATCGCCGAGATCAGCCGTGGCTACGTCGATCCGGCGACACCGGAATTCCGCTTCGACGGCAAACCGGCGATCGGCCTGGCGATTGCCATGCAGAAGGGCGGCAACGTTCAGGAATTCGGAAAGGCGCTGCACGAGCGCATCGACCAGCTCACCGCCGACTTGCCGGTTGGCGTCGGCGTGCACACCGTTTCCGATCAGGCGGTGGTGGTGGAAGAGGCCGTCGGCGGTTTCACCAGCGCGCTGTTCGAAGCGGTCATCATCGTGCTGGTGGTGAGTTTCATCAGCCTCGGCGTGCGCGCCGGTCTGGTGGTGGCCTGCTCGATTCCGCTGGTGCTGGCCATGGTCTTCGTGTTCATGGAATACAGCGGCATCACCATGCAGCGGATTTCCCTCGGTGCGCTGATCATCGCCCTCGGCCTGCTGGTGGACGATGCGATGATCACCGTGGAGATGATGGTTACGCGCCTGGAAATGGGCGAGAGCAAGGAGCAGGCGGCGACGTTCGCCTACACCTCGACCGCATTCCCGATGCTCACCGGTACGCTGGTGACTGTCGCCGGTTTTGTGCCCATCGGCCTCAACGCCAGTTCGGCGGGTGAATATACGTTCACGCTGTTCGCGGTGATCGCGGTGGCGATGATCGTCTCGTGGGTGGTCGCGGTGTTCTTCGCACCAGTGATCGGCGTGCACATCCTCAGCGACAAGGTGAAAGCCCACGATGCCGAGCCGGGTCGCGTCGGTCGCGCCTTCAACGGTGGTCTGTTGTGGGCCATGCGCAATCGTTGGTGGGCGATCGGCGTCACCGTGCTGTTGTTCGTGCTGGCGGTGTTCTGCATGCGCTTCGTGCAGAACCAGTTCTTCCCCGCTTCCGACCGCCCGGAAATTCTGGTCGACCTGAACCTGCCGCAAAACGCCTCGATCGATGAAACCCGCAAAGCGGTGGACAAGCTCGAAGCGACGCTCAAGGGCGATCCGGACATCGTGCGCTGGAGCACTTACATCGGTCAGGGCGCGATCCGTTTCTACCTGCCGCTGGACCAGCAATTGCAGAACCCGTACTACGCGCAACTGGTGATCGTCAGCAAGGACTTCGAAGCCCGCGAGGCACTCAGCCAGCGCTTGCGTGAGCGCCTGCACAAGGACTTCGTCGGCATCGGCAGCTACGTGCAGGCCCTGGAAATGGGCCCGCCGGTGGGGCGTCCGATTCAGTATCGAGTCAGCGGCAAAGATGTCGATCAGGTGCGCAAACACGCCATCGACCTGGCCACCGAACTGGACAAGAACCCGCACATCGGCGAGATCATTTATGACTGGAACGAGCCGGGCAAAGTCCTGCGCATCGACATCGCCCAGGACAAGGCGCGGCAACTCGGGCTGTCGTCCGAAGACGTCGCCAACCTGATGAACAGCATTGTCAGTGGCTCGCCGTTGACCCAGGTCGATGACGATATCTACCTGATCAACGTGGTCGGTCGCGCGGTGGATTCCGAACGCGGCACGCCGGAAACCCTGCAGAACCTGCAGATTGTCACGCCGAGCGGCACCTCGATTCCGCTGCTGGCGTTCGCCACCGTGCGCTATGAACTGGAACAACCGCTAGTCTGGCGTCGCGACCGCTTGCCGACCATCACCATCAAGGCCTCGGTGCGCGACGAGATTCAGCCGACCGATCTGGTGAAATTGCTCAAGCCGTCGATCGACGCTTTTGCCTCGAAGCTGCCGGTCGGCTACAAAGTCGCCACCGGCGGTACGGTCGAGGAAAGCGGCAAGGCCCAGGGGCCGATTGCCAAGGTGCTGCCGCTGATGCTGTTCCTCATGGCGACGTTCCTGATGATTCAGTTGCACAGCGTGCAGAAGATGTTCCTGGTCGCCAGTGTTGCGCCGCTGGGGTTGATTGGTGTGGTCCTGGCGCTGGTGCCGACGGGCACGCCGATGGGCTTCGTGGCGATCCTCGGGATTCTTGCGCTGATCGGCATCATCATCCGCAACTCGGTGATTCTGGTGACGCAGATCGATGAGTTCGAGCAGAAAGGCTATGCGCCGTGGGACGCGGTGGTCGAAGCCACCGAACACCGGCGCCGGCCGATCCTGCTGACCGCAGCGGCAGCGAGCATGGGCATGATCCCGATTGCCCGCGAAGTGTTCTGGGGGCCGATGGCTTACGCAATGATTGGTGGCATCGTCGTGGCGACCCTGCTGACGCTGCTGTTTCTGCCGGCGCTGTATGTGGCCTGGTACAAGATTCGCGAACCGCAGAAGGATGAAAAGCCGGCGCAGTGAGATAGCCCCTGCGATCTTTGGGAAAGGTCTGACTTACAGGGTGAGCGGACTGCGCTAACGTCCCTTCTTCATTCGAAGAGGGACGTGCCATGTCGACTGTTTCCGGCTGGTTACGCGGATGGTTGCTGCTCGCTGGCTTGAGCCTGTCGCCGGCAGTACTGGCCGAAGTGCTGCTGGAAAACCAGCTTTGGCGGGTGCAGGTCGATCCTGCGACGCTGGCGGTGCGCGTTGAAGTTGCAGGCGCTGCGCCGGTGCACGCCTCGGCCGGTGTGCTGCGGCACAAGGTCAGCGACATGGTCAGGCGCGGCAATCGCATCGATTGGCAATGGGACAATGGGCGCTGGTTGCTCAGTGTTGACCTGAATCAGCGTGACCTGACGTTTTCGATTACGGCTAACTCGCCCTCGCAGATCGAGTTTATTCATCAGCCCGCCAGTGCAATGGGCCAGGCGCTGATCTGGCCGCTTGCCGAAGGGCGCTACGTGCCGCGCGGTGACCGGGTGTGGCAGAAGTTCCTGCTCGCGCAGGGCGCGCTCGATACCACCCAGGATTTGAGCCTGCCGCTTTGGGGGATGGAGTACGAGAAGTTCAGCCTGCACTGGTTGCTGACCAATCCTTACAACAACCAACTGCGCTTCAAGGCCAATGGCGATGCGCTGGGGCTGTCGACCCGGCATCGATTCACATCGCTTGAACCCTCAAAACCGCTGACCTTCAGCCTGTTTCTCGGCACTCTCGATCCCTTGGCCGGGGCCAAGCGCTACAAACAGTGGCTCATCGATAGCGATCAATATGAGACCTTGGCGAACAAGCTGATCAAGACCCCGCAAGCCGCCAAGCTGATCGGTGCCGCGCATGTCTATCTATGGGGCAACGATCTCCTCGGCCCTGACGATGTGCGCAACTGGCCGCTGCTGATTGCCCGGTTGCGCGGCTCGGGTGTGCTGGTCAGTGAACTTCGGGCAGCGATGGATCCTGAAGCGCTGCGGTTGCTCGCCAGCGAGACCGTACTCAATCGCTATCAACAGACTGTGATGCTGCGCAGTCTCAATCGCGCGCTGAACGTTCAGGCGCGCAAAACCTGGCAGGCGCGTGCGGTGCCGGACATGCAGGCGCTGGCCAACGGGTACGCTGAGGTGCGCGTGCAGCTGGCCGTTGTTCTGAAGGATACGCTGGCGCCTGATCCTTCGCGCTGGGGGCGCACCTTGTCGCGGCGAACCATTGAACGCTTGCAGAGCGCTGGACTTTCGCGTTTATGGCTTGGGCTCGGCGAAGGCTGGGAAGGTGGACTCTGGCATCCGGAGGCGGTGCGCGCCGCCGTCTCTGCGGGATATCTGATTGCCCCCTATGACTCATACGAAACCGCGTTGCGCGAGGACGAAAATCCGGACTGGACCACCGCGCACCTCGGCGATCGGGCCAATACCGAGTGTGCGATCGTGGAGCAAAACGGTGCGCTGAAAAGCGGGTTTCAGCAGTCCGGTCACTATACCGATCCGCGATGTGTGCGACCGTTGCTTGAGCGGCGCATCGATGCAATCCAGAAGGTTGCCGGCTTCAACAGTTGGTTTCTCGATGCTTATGCCGCGGGGATGCTTTTCGACAGTTATCGTCCCGGCGCACCGATGACCCAGGCGCAGAATGCCGCGGGCAACGTTGCAGCATCGCGCTGGATCAGCGAAGTGTTGCAGCTGCCGAGCGGTTCGGAGGATGGCAATGCGGCCACCGCTCAGGGGGTCTTGTTCGCACATGGCATGCAGACGCCAGTGATCGGTTGGGGCGATCGCGACATGCAGCAGCCGGGCACAGCGGATTTTTTCGTCGGCCCATGGTACCCACCGGAGCAGCCGGCGGTGTTCTTCAAACCGACCCGGTTGAAGGCTGACTACCGACGCGTTCATTTCGCCCCCGCCAGCCGTTTACCGCTGTATCAGGCGGTGTTCCACGGCTCTGTCATCACCAGTCATCACTGGTTGTTCGATAACCTGAAACTCAGCGACGTGCGGGTGGAAAACGAGCTCACCCAGTTGCTCTACAACGTACCGCCGCTGTATCACCTGAGCGCGGCCAGCCTTGATCAGCGCTTGCCGCTGATCGTGCGTCAGGATCGATTCTTTCGTCCGCTGCACGAACGTCTGGCGACGCAAGCGCTGACCGCTTTTGACTGGTTGAGCGAGGATCGCCTGGTCCAGCAGACGACGTTTGCCGACGGCACGCGACTGCTGGCCAATTTCGACGCCGCTCCACGCAACTGGCAGGGCCGGACGTTACCGGGACACAGCATGACTGCACTGTTAGCGGACGGCAGCGACAGCCAGTATCAGGTACAAGCGGCGCCCTGATTCAGACTTTGCGCCACACGCTCGCCAGCCACGGCTGCTGTTCGCGCGGCAAGCCCGCAGGCCGGTAATAATGCTCCAGCTCGACAAAACCCGCCGCCGTCAGCAACCCGCGCCAGGCCTCGAGATCGTGATACGAGCCATAGCGCGGCCCGTTCCAGCCCTCTTGGTTGTCGCCTCGCGGATTGGAACTGAACAGCACGCCACCCGGTTTCAAAGTGCCGTGCAGTTGCCGTAGCACTTGCGGCAACACCTGCAATGGCACATGAAACAGCACGGCATTGGCGAAGATGCCGTCGAAGCGCTCGGCCGGCAGATCAAGCTTGAGAAAGTCCTGCTGCCAGACTTCACAACCGCTGTCCTGGCGGGCCATGCGCGCGAATTCCTGTGAGCCATCAAGGCCGATCGCGACGTGGCCCATGCGCGTGAAGGTTTGCAAATCCCGGCCCGGCCCGCAGCCGAAATCGAGAATCGTGAAAGGTGCTTCACCGTGAATGTGGCGCAGCAAGGCCTCAATGTTCTGGCTGACATCGTGGTCGCGCGTGCCTTCACGGAAATCCTCGGCCACCGAGTTGTAGTGACCGAGGGTAGTGGCGGTGATCTGTTCGAGGTCGCTGGGCGTTTGCTTCATGTTCGATGCTGTATTGGTGGTGTGAGGGCGGACTATAAGCTTTTTCACCGGCAAAAAAACGCCGCCTGCGCTGGGGGCCAGTGCAGGCGGCGCCGGATGCCAGGCTTCAGTGCTGCTTCGCTCCCAGACAATCGATCGAGCGATCCATCATCGCTTTGGCCATTTCCAGCAGATGCCAGACCGAGAACACCATGGCCCGATCCGCGCCCCCGAGCTGGTCACCGCATTGATGGACGGTCACCGAAGCGCAGCGCAGCAGATCGGCAACATACAGTTGGGCGTCCTCCAGCGTCACATCTTCGCTGATGCTGTAGACGCGTTTCTGTCCAGCCAACGTGACCTGATTGCCGGCCAGATGTGAGTCGACGGCGCGGCACAGTGCAGAGCGATCCTTGAGCAAATCCTCGGTGAACCGCTTGCTTGAGGTAAGGCTAAGTGGCGGATCGGCAAGTTTCTTTTCCATGGGTAAACTCCTGACTTCAAGTGGGAGCCAACCATTTCGCGACTAAACGAGCAGGACGGCGGCTGCACGAGGATCAGTTGCCGGCCGGACAACTGAATCCAGTCACCGCAAAACAGTGACGACCGGAGATTAGCTACAGGATATTTCGGGTACAAGCGGGCAAATTATTCTAGGAATCGTCCTGCAAACCCGCGTGCTTCAGGCTGGCGAAACGACAAAAGTGGTGTAGGAAGCATCTGATTTTAATGAAGGGCATCGCCCAAAATAACGCGATCAGATGGGCTCGGTTGATGGCCACCTGCCGCTATTGACCTTAGCGCTTATTCAGCCCCCGCGCCAGCCTGTCGCCACCCAACTGAATCACCGCCACCAGCGCCACCAGCAAGACGATCACCGTCAACATGATCTGGCTATCGAAGCGCTGATAACCGTAGCGATAAGCGATATCCCCCAGCCCACCAGCACCAATTGCCCCAGCCATGGCCGACGAATTGATCATCGTCACCAGGGTGATGGTGAAACCGCCGACAATCCCCGGCAGCGCCTCGGGCAGCAGCACATGCCAGACGATATGCCAGCGCCGGCAACCCATGGCCTGGGCGGCTTCGATCAGACCATGATCGACCTCGCGCAGACTCACTTCGGCGATCCGCGCGAAGAACGGCGTTGCGGCGATTGTCAGCGGCACCACAGCGGCCCACACGCCATAAGTAGTGCCGACGATCAGGCGGGTGAACGGAATCAGCGCAACCATCAGGATCAGGAACGGGATCGAGCGGAACAGATTGACGAATGCACCCAGCGCACGGTTCAACAGCGGCGCCTCATAGATCCCGCCCTTGTCGCTGGTGACCAGAATCACCGCCATGGGAATGCCCACCAGCAGCGCGATCAGCGACGACACGCCGACCATCAGGAAGGTGTCGATAAAACCCTGCAGCAAGCGATCAAACCACATAGCCCAATACCTCCACTCGTTGCGCCCACTGCCCGGCGCGCTCGCGCAATTGCTCGGCGCTGTACGCCGAGCCGCTGACGGCCAGCAACAGCTGCCCCAGCGCGTGACCCTGAATCCTTTCCACGCCGCCCTGAAGCAGCTTCACTTGACCACCCAACGCCGCAAACAACGCGGCCAGATCCGGCTCATCAGCGGCACTGCCGGTGAACTGCAAACGCAACACCACCGCTGCATTTGAAGCCGTAGATTGCGCCTGCAAGCGGCTTTGCAGTTCTTCCGGCAAGGCGTGTTGCAGCGGTGCGAGCAAGGTCTGGCTGACTGCGTGTCGCGGATTGCCGAACACTTGCCACACCGGGCCTTGCTCGACCACATGGCCGTGCTCTAGCACAACGACGCGATCGCAGATCTCGCGGATCACCGCCATCTCATGAGTGATCAGCACAATGGTCAGGCCCAGGCGTTTGTTGATCTCGCGCAACAGGCCGAGGATCGACTGCGTGGTCTCCGGATCCAGCGCCGATGTCGCCTCATCGCAGAGCAGAATGTCCGGGTCATGCACCAGCGCGCGGGCAATGCCGACACGCTGTTTCTGCCCACCGGAGAGCTGCGCCGGATAAGCCTTGTGCTTGCTGTGCAGGCCGACCAGTTCAAGCAGTTCGCGGACCTTGTTGTCGCGCTGCTCCTTCGGCACGCCGGCGACTTTCAGCGGCAACTCGACGTTCTGCCAGACGGTCTTGGCCGACATCAGATTGAAGTGCTGGAAGATCATGCCGATGCGCCGGCGCAGGGCGACGAGGCGGTCTTCATCGAACTCGCCGATATCGACCTGATCGATCAACACCCGCCCCGACGTTGGCTGCTCCAGGCGATTGATCGTGCGGATCAGCGACGACTTGCCAGCGCCGCTGCGGCCGATGATGCCGAACACTTCGCCGCGTTGAATCGCCAGGTCGATGCCCTGCAAAGCCGCGACCGGACCTTGCCGGCCGTTGTAGGTTTTGCCCACGCCGATAAAGCGTACGTGGGCGCGATTCAACTCGGGGTGCAGCTGGGTTTTTTCAGCATTGTGTGGCTCTGGAAGCTCCAGTCGCCGTTGGATCGCTGCGGTCATGTTCAGCTTTCCCAGCCGGCCTGATAGAGCTTGCCGTGGGCCTTGTCCAGCGCCGCGCGAACGGCCGGCGAATGCTGATAGATGTCGACGAACTTGATCAGGCGCGGGTCGGTTTTGCTCTTCGGCTGGATGACGAATTGGATCACGTATTCCTTGTGATCGAGACCGTCGAACAGCAGCGCCGAGCCGGCATCGAAGGTCTTCGCCAAGCGAATATAGGCTGGATAACCCTGGACCAGATCGGCGTCGTCATAGGCGCGCACCAGCTGCACGGCTTCGACCTGCAGGATCCTGATCTTTTTCGGATTGGCGACGATGTCGTCCTCGGTGGCCTTGTAACCGACGCCCGGTTTCAGGGTGATCAAACCGGCCTTGGCGAGCAATTGCAGACCGCGACCGCTGTTGATCGGGTCGTTGGCGATGGCGACGCTGGCGCCTTCGGGCAGTTCATCGAAGCTTTTGTATTTCTTCGAATACAGGCCGACGTTGTTGATGATCCCAGGAGCGAATGGCACCAGATCGAAACCGGACGCGGCTTTGGCGTTTTCCAGAAACGGAATGTGCTGGAAATAATTCACATCGATGTCGCCAGCGGCGAGGCTGACGTTGGGCGCGATCCAGTCGGTGAATTCCACCAGCTCGACTTTCAGGCCTTGTTTGGAGGCCTCTTCGACGGCGGCTTCCAGCGGGATGGCGAAAGCGGCGGTGGTGCCGATTTTCAGCGGCGCATCGGCAGCGAATAGCGCCGAGCTGAACAGGCCGAAGGCCAGGGCCAGTGATTTGACTGGGTGGGACAAGAGTTTTTTGGTCATGGTGGTTTTTCCAGTCAGTGCATGATTTTGTGGTGCCGGGGAGGGCCTCTTCGCGAGCAGGCTCGCTCCCACAGGGGTACGCATTTCAAATGTGGGAGCGAGCCTGCTCGCGAAACTTTTAATGCCGGTACGAAGAGCCGGTATGTTGCTCAGGCAACTGCGCCTCACCGTGAAACAATTTCTCGCGCAAGCTGCCGCTGTCATACGCAGTCTTGTACGAGCCGCGTCGCTGCAACTCGGGAATCACCAGTTCGATGAAATCGACATAGCTTTCCGGGGTGACGATGCGGGTCAGGTTGAAGCCGTCCAGACCGGTCTCGGCGATCCACGATTCGAGTTCATCCGCCACCTGCTCGGGCGAGCCGACCACGGTGATGTAACGACCACCGAGGGCGTGCTGGTCGAGCAATTTGCGCCGGGTCCAGTCGTTGTTTTGCAGGTTTTTCGTCGCCGACTGAATCGCATTGCTCTTCACGTACTGGATCGGCTCATCGATTTCGTATTGGGCAAAGTCGATGCCGGTGGAGGCGGAAAAATGCGCCACGCCGGCCTCGGCGCTGGCGTAGCTGAGGTACTCGGCATGCTTGGCCCACGCCGCTTCTTCGGTGGCGCCGACGATCACATTGAGGCCCATGAATACCTTGATGTCTTGAGGATTGCGCCCGGCTTCGACGGCGCTGGCACGGACCTTGTCGACCTGCACTTTGGTCGATGCTTTGTTCTGGCCGCTGATGAATACGCACTCGGCATGACGCCCGGCGAAGAGCAAGCCGCGATCGGAGCTGCCGGCTTGGAACAATACCGGCGTGCGCTGCGGTGACGGCTCGCAGAGGTGATAACCCGCGACCTGATAGAACTCGCCCTGGTGCTCGACCTTGTGCACTTTGTCCGGGTTGGCGTAGATGCGCTGCTCGCGGTCGTTGCGCACCGCGCCGTTCTCCCAACTGCCTTCCCAGAGCTTGTACAACACCTGCAGATACTCTTCGGCCTGGTCGTAGCGGCGGTCATGTTCGACCTGTTCGCGCAGGCCCATGGCTTTGGCGGCGCTGTCCAGGTAACCGGTGACGATGTTCCAGCCAACCCGGCCGCGACTCAAATGATCGAGCGTCGACATGCGTCGGGCGAACAGGTACGGCGGCTCGTAAGTGAGATTGGCGGTGAGGCCAAAGCCGAGGTTTCTGGTTACAGCAGCCATCGCTGAAACCAGTAGCAGCGGATCGTTGACCGGCAACTGGATCGACTCTTTCAGCGTGACGTCCACCGAGTCCTGGTAGACGTCGTAGACGCCGACGATGTCAGCGATGAACAAGCCATCGAACAATCCACGCTCAAGCAACTGCGCCAGTTCGGTCCAGTACTCGATCGTGTTGTAGCGGGTCGAGGTGTCGCGCGGATGGGTCCACAGGCCGTGATTGATGTGGCCGATGCAGTTCATGTTGAACGCGTTGAGCAGAATCTTCTTTTTCGCAGCAGTCATCAGATCGTCCCTCGCAGCGGAGGGTTTTCATCGTTGAGGTAGTAATTGCCCACGGCGTGATATTTCCAGCGCACCGGGTCGTGCAGGGTGTGCACGCGCGCGTTGCGCCAGTGCCGGTCGAGGCCGTGTTCGCTCAGCGTCGCCTGACTGCCGGCGAGTTCGAACAGCGTGCTGCCAGCGGCGAGGGAAATTTCCGTGCTGATCGCCCGCGCTTCGGCAACTGCTATCGACGCGGCGGCGACAGTTTCGGCATTGGTTTCAGCTTGCGCGGCATCGAGGAATTCACCGGCACGTTCGAGCAAGGCTTCGGTGGCGTGCAGACGAATGCTCAAGTGGCCGAAGCTCTTCAGCGTCAGCGGATCGTCGGTAGCCTTGTCGTTGCCGGAATCGATCCACGGACGGGTTTTGCTGCGCACGAAATGCAAGGCATCTTCGTAAGCGGCGCGGGCAATGCCGGTGTCGATGGCGGCGTGGAGAATCTGTGCCAGCGGGCCGACCGTGGTCGGGCGCTCGAAAGCGCTCTGGAACGGCAGCACGTCTTCCGCCGCTACATACACATCTTCGAACACTACCGAGCCGCTGCCGGTGGTGCGCTGGCCGAAGCCGCTCCAGTCGTCGATTACCGTCACGCCCTTGCTTTCGCGCGGGACGAAGGCCAGTTGCTGTACGCCGTTTTCATCGACCACCGACGTCGGAATGCGCTGCGCGTAAATCGCCCCGGTCGAGTAGAACTTGCGACCGTTGATGCGATAACCAGCGCCGTCGCGTTCGAGGCTGGTGACGCGGTCGTGAGCGGTTCTGGTGCCCAGTTCCGCCAGCGCATTGCCGAAGCGCTGGCCGGCGAGGACCTCGGCGTACAGGCGCTGTTTCTGTTCATCGCTGCCATTCACGCGCAGCACTTCCAGTGCGTAGAAATGGTTCTGCGGAATCTGCCCGAGCGAGCCGTCGGCCTGAGCGATGAGTGCGATGACTTTGCCCAGGGTGACGTTGGATACGCCCGCGCCGCCATATTCTTTTGGCACGCTGATGCCCCACAGGCCGGAGCGGGAAAACACTTCCAGCTCGGCCAATGGCAGGCGGCGTTCGCGGTCGCGCAGGGCGCTGTCGCGTTTGAAATCTTCGGCCAGGTCGCTGGCGACGATCAGGGCTTGCTCATCGCTGGTGATGAGCGCGACGTGATGGGAAAGCGTCATAGGGGGTTCTCCAGATGACTGGTCGTCTCAGATCCAGGAATGGCGAGCCGGCAAAGTGCCGTTCAGGCGATAGGCGCCGACCGCGTGATATTTCCAGCGCACCGGGTCGTGCAGGGTGTGCACGCGGGCGTTGCGCCAGTGGCGATCCAGATTGAATTCGGCAAGGGTCGCGCGGCTGCCGGCCAGTTCGAAGAGCTTTTCGCTGGCCAGCAGCGAAATCTCGGTGGTCAGCACTTTTGCTTCGGCCACGGCGATCGAAGCGCGTGCGGCGGATTCGGCAGTCAGCGGCGCGGCGTGGACTTCATCGAGCACTTTGCCGGCCTTGCGCAGCAGCGCTTCGGCGGCGTGCAGTTCGATTTTCAGTTTGCCGATATCGGCAATCACGTAGAGGTCGTCGCTGGCGCGCTCGACCTTGGCGTCGATCCATGGCCGCGCGCGGGTTTTGACGAAGTCGATGGCGTCGTCGATGGCGCCACGGGCGATGCCGGCGTCGATGGCTGCTTGAATCAGCTGCGACACTGCGCCTTGGGTGTTCGGCTTGTCGTTGATCTTCCAGTTGTCGATGACCAGGCTCGACTCGACGCGCACGTTGTTCAGCAGGATCGTGCCGCTGGCCGTGGTGCGCTGACCGAAGCCCGACCAGTCATCGACGATGCGCAAACCCGGCGTGCCGCGACGGACGAAGGCCAGCACCTGTTTACCGTCATCGTTGAGCGCTTTCACCGCGACCCAATGCGCAAACAGCGCGCCGGTGGAGTAGAACTTCTGGCCGTTGATCACGTGATCGTCGCCGTCGGCGCTGACTCGCGCCTTCAGTTCCAAGGTGTTTTTCGTGCCACGTTCCGGTCCGGCATTGCCGATGCGCCAGCCTTCCAGAACACTCTGGAACAGCTGCTTTTTCTGCGCTTCGGTAGCGGTGCCGAGCAGCAGATGGATGATGCCGAACTGGTTCTGCGGGATCTGCCCGAGCGCCGGGTCGGCGGCAGAAATGATCGCGAATACTTCGGCCAGCGTGACGAAGGAAACCTGCGGGCCACCGTACTCACGCGGGATGGCAATGCTGCCCAGACCGCTGCGGGTGAACTGTTCAATTTCCGACCACGGCAGCTTGCGCTGCCGGTCGCGTTTGGCCGCCTGCACACGGGCGGCTTGCGCCAGATCAAAGGCGGCCTTGATCGCTTGAGCGTCGTTGCGCAGTACTTGCGCGGGCAACAACAGCGGGGCGATGTCCAGATCGGACTGCACGTTGGCATCTGCAAGACTGGACATCAGTGCCGCTCCCTGGCTGCACGCAATGCCCTGGCGATCTGCACTGGGGTGATTGTGTTCCGGACCATACCTACCTCACATCTCATGAAAAACGCCGCGAAGTGCGACGATTGAAAGAATGTCCGGTGGTCCGGTGCATATACCCTAAGCGTGTATAAAAATAAAATAAACTAACTTTTAGGAATATGTATAGAAGAGGGATGTTCGGCTTGGTTAACGAGTTTCGGGTGAGAGGTGACTAACCTCCCACCTTGAGCAGGTCTCACTTGGTACGCGATTCGGCAGCCTTGAATTCGGGTTTCAACGGGACTTTTACGTACGGATTTACGCAACCGATTTTCAACGTGCGCGGCGGCGCCCAGCGCGAGTTATTACCGACCCGGTCGAGGATGCAGTACGTCACGTCCAGTCGCAGGTCTTCGCCCGCTTCGACAATCACCGCCGGTGGCACCCAGACCTGAATCGGCAGCCCTACATCGGCCGCAGTGACTGGCGCCAGATCCATGCGCACATCGCCCCAGCGCAATGTGATGGCGTCGTCTTCTGCCATGTTCAGATAAGGCTCGATGGTCAGCGGCACGCCGCGTTTGATCTGGCTGGGGTTCACGCCCTGACGGCGAATCGCTTCGGGGATGATCACTGGTGCCAGTTGCTGATTTTCGTCTTCGCACTGCCCAGTGGGCTGGCCACCGGGGCAATCGAGTTTGACCTGCACCCGAGTCGCCGCCGACAGTGCCGGACCCTGGCCGACCTGCATCACGCGGTAGTGAATGCGCGCGGTGCCATTGGTGATGAAACTCTCTGGCACCCGAAGGCTCACTGACTCACCCACATCGTCTGCGCTGAGGACTTTTGACGCGACATAGCATTTGTTCCAGAACAGTTCGATCAGATCGCCATCGTCCATGCCGCAGTAGGGCGGCACATTGACCAGCAGGTGCGCTGCTGTTGCCAGGTTAATGCCGGTTTTTTGTGCGCATGCCAGCGTTGGCGCTGCAAGTTCGGGGGTGTGCGAAGTGCGGGTCATCGGTTTCTCTCCTTGAAGTCTTGCAGCGAAATCCGTTTCTGGAAAACAAAAAAGACGCGAATCAACTGGCAATAAAAGCGAAAACTATTTGTTCGGTTTTAGTGTGAGTTGTTTGAACTAATTGGCGTCGGTTGTCGACTAGATAAAAGTCTGCGGAGAGGGGTGTCAATAGAGCGGATTAGTTAATGCGTGAATTACAAGTTAATCAGAAAGCTCCTACGTCACCGAGGCAATATGCCTAGTGGTACGCGCGAAACCAGCTACAGATAAACGGCAATTGCGCAGGGTTTTGTGCGGGTTTGTTCGCAGGCAAACGTATGGAAATATGACGATTCGAAGATGAGCGTAACCGTTGCGCAATATATATCTGCGCTCGCAAGTAACAAATGTAGAGAAGATTGAAATGCCGGGAGAGAGGTAACTTCCATCCGTGGAAGTGGAGGGGTATTGCTGAGAAAGTTCTCAGGCGTGATTCAGAAACTTGCTGAGAAACTGTTTGGTGCGTTCTTCTTTCGGGTTGGCAAACAGTGCCTTGGCTTCACCCTGTTCAACAATTACGCCCTTGTCGAAAAACACCACGCGATTGGCCACGTCACGGGCAAAACCCATTTCGTGGGTGACAATCACCATGGTGCGATTTTCTTCGGCAAGACCGCGAATGGTCGCCAGCACTTCACCGACCAGTTCCGGGTCGAGCGCTGAAGTCGGTTCGTCGAACAGAATGACTTCCGGCTCCATCGCCAGCGCCCGGGCGATTGCCACGCGCTGTTGCTGGCCACCGGAGAGACGGCGCGGATAGGCGTCCTCTTTGCCGGCAAGCCCCACTTTGGTCAGCAGCTTTTTACCCAGAGCAACTGCCTGGTCGCGCGGCATCTTCTTGACCACGATCGGGCCCTCGATGACGTTTTCCAAAGCTGTGCGGTGGGGGAACAGGTTGAAATTCTGGAACACGAAGCCGACGTGCTGGCGCAGGTTGCGCACCAGACTTTGCTGCTGGTTCAGCGGGCGGCTGGTATCGATTTCGATATCGCCGACCTTGATCCGGCCGCTGGTGGGTTCTTCAAGGAAATTCAGGCAACGCAGAAACGTCGTTTTCCCCGAGCCACTGGGGCCGATGATCGCGACGACTTCGCCTTCCTTTACCTCAAGGTCGATGCCGTTGAGCACGACCTGACCCTTGAATTGCTTGGTCAGTTTTTCCACGACAATCATCGCGTCAGGACTCCTGGTCGTGCCGATTGACCCGCTCTTCCAACTTGTTCTGCAAGTGCGAAAGCACCGTGGCCAGAATCCAGTAGATCAGTGCGGCGGCAAGATACATGGTGAAGACTTCGAAAGTCCGGGCGGTAATCAGTTGCGCCTGGCGGAACAGTTCCGGCACCTGAATGGTCGCAGCGAGGGCGGTGTCCTTGACCAGTGAAATGAAGCTGTTGCCCAGCGGCGGCAAAGCCGTGCGCATCGCTTGCGGCAGGATGGCCCGGCGCAGAGTCTGCGCGCGGGTCATGCCGATACTCGCAGCAGCTTCCCACTGACCGCGTTCGATCGAACCGATCGCGGCACGCAGGATTTCACAGGCGTAGGCGGCCATGTTCAGCGAGAAACCGATCAGCGCTGCCGGCAGCGGATCAAGCTCCAGGCCCAGTTGCGGCAAGCCGTAATAGATCACGAACAGCTGCACCAGCAACGGCGTGCCGCGAAAGAACGATACGTAGATGCGTGCCAGCCAACTGACCGATTTGAAGCGCGACAGGCGCATCAGCGCGAGGCCGAAGCCCAGCAGCAGACCGAAGAACATCCCGCCGAGGCTGAGGATTACCGTGTAGTACGCGCCCTTCAACAGAAAGGGCGCGGAATCCAGCGCGAGTTGGAAAGCCTCTTCCATTATTTAGTGACGTCTGCGTTGAAGTACTTCTTCGACAGTTTCTCGAGAGTGCCGTCGGCACGCAGTTCGTCGAGCGCCTTGTTCACCGCAGCCAGCAGTTCCGGCTCGCCTTTGCGCAGGGCGATACCGCTTTCCTGACGCGAGAAGGCCTCACCGGCAGCCACGGTTTTCGGGGCTTTCTTGGCGTATTCGAGGGCAGCCAGACGGTCGATCAGGATGGCATCGGTACGACCGTTGTTGAGGTCGGCGAATTTGGTCGGATCATCATCGTAGGTGCGCACGTCAGCACCCGGCACGTTGGCGCGGACCCACTGCTCGTAGTTGGTGCCCAGGCCGACACCTACTTTCTTGCCGGAGAGGTCAGCGGCAGTCTTGATGTTCAGGGCCGACTCTTTGCTTTTCAGCACGAGGGCCTGGATGCCGGAGACAGTGTACGGTTCGGAGAAATCATATTTCTTCTTGCGCTCGTCGGAGATGGTCACTTGGTTGACCACCAGATCCAGACGCTTGGATTCCAGCGCAGCGAGGATACCGTCCCATTTGGTCGGCTGGATCTTGGCCTTGACGCCGAGCTTTTGCGCCAGCGCCTCGGAGAGTTCGACTTCGAAACCCGACAGCTTGCCGTTCTCGTCGACGAAGCTGAACGGTGGGTAGGTGCCTTCCAGGCCGACGTTGAGAACGCCCTTGTCCTTGATCTGTTGCAACTGCTCACCGGCCACTGCCTGACCGATCAGGCCAGCGCTGAGCGCCAGACCCAGCGAACCGACCAGCAGAGTGCGACGTAGTGCGGAAAAATTCATGACAAGCCCCTGTGTTTTCTTATGGAAGACGCTTAAGGAATGTAGGCAAATTGGTGATTTGAACGACAGCGCTATCCTGCCTTAAAGCAGCTTAAGCGTCTCGCCCGAAATTCGCCTGCGGCGAGACTATAAGATGTCTGTTTTAGACTTGAAAATACTAGATTGTGTTTCTTTTAGGGTTTTTTGGAATATGCGCCCGTTCAGTTGTGGCGAGGGGATTTATCCCCGTTCGGCTGCGCAACAGTTGCAAAGCCTGCGACGTTGTCCTCACTTGCGAAAGGAAGGGGCCCGCTCCGCGGCCCAACGGGGATAAATCCCCTCGCCACAGGTATCTGCAATCTGCAGTGATCATCTTGTCAGAAAATCCTTGTAGGCAAACAACGCCGGCGCGCCACCGGTGTGCAGGAAGATGATCGGGCCGTCATCGAAGCGCTGCCGGCCGATCCCGTCGAGCAGACCGGCCATGGCCTTGCCGGTGTAGACCGGGTCAAGCAACAGACCTTCCTGAGCTGCCAACAGTTTCACCGCCGCCAAAGTACCGGCATTCGGTTCGCCGTAACGCGGGCCGAAATATTCGTCCCACAGCTCGACCTTGAAGCTGGTCGGCAACTCGACGCCCAGCAGCTCAGCGGTGCGTTCGGCCAACCCCTGCACCTTCGGGCGCTGATCTTCTTCACTGCGCGAAACGGTCACGCCGATCACCGGCAGTTGCGGCAGCGCCTCACTCAGCGCCAGTCCGAGACCACTGTGAGTACCGGCACTGCCTGAAGCCAGCACCACCGCGGCGAAATCGAGGCCGCTGTCCTTGATCTGCTCAGCCAGCTCCAGCCCGGCGCGCACATAACCCAGCGCCCCGAGGGCATTGGAGCCACCGATTGGCACCAGATACGGCTTCTTGCCGTTGCTGCGCAGGCGGGCGGCGAGGGCAGTCAGTTGTTCGTCGGCGTTGTCGAGGTTGTCGACCAACTCGACCTTGGTGTCGAACAGATCCAGCAGCAGGCGGTTGCCGTTGCCGGTGTAATTTCCGTCATCAGTGCCCAGCGGGTTTTCCAGCAGCGCCACACAACCGAGGCCGAGTTTCGCCGCCAGTGCGGCGGTCTGGCGCACGTGGTTCGATTGCAGCGCACCGGCAGTGATCAGCGTGTCAGCACCTTGCGCGAGCGCGTCGGCGGCCAGGTATTCGAGTTTATGCAGCTTGTTGCCGCCCATGGCCAGCGGTGTCAGGTCATCGCGTTTGATGTACACCTCGCGACCGAGCCAGATGGACAGGCGTTCGAGTTTTTCCAGCGGAGTAGGGTGGCTCAGCAGTTCGAGACGGGGGAAGCGTTGCAGCTGTTGTTTGATCATGGGTCCGTACTGGCGCAGAAGAATGAAAGGACTATAGGCACGCGTTTTTGCCCGGGCAACCGCCAATCGCTTATAGCCAAATGGACTGAAGCCAGCACTATCGGTTCTTAATTCGTCGGCAAAGGCATGCCGTAAAGTAGGCGCCGATGACGCGGCCAGACAGTCCGGCCGCCCGTGAGGAGTCTTTACCGTGAGCGAGCGTTCCAGCCATTGGCAATTGCAGACCATCGTCAGCCAGCTGCGCAGCGCGCGGGATCAGTGGCGCGCACAGAATGGTCGCGCTTCAGGGGAGCAGGGCGGCCGCGAATTGCCATCGCGAGCAGCGATGGCGGAAATCCTCGAGGCGCTGTGTGGCGCGCTGTTCCCGATGCGTCTGGGGCCGGTCGATCTGCGTGAAGAAAGTGAAGATTTCTACGTCGGCCACACGCTTGATGTAGCGCTCAATGCATTGCTGGCGCAGACGCGCCTGGAGCTGCGTTACGTTGCCCGCCACAGCGCGCAGGACGACAGTGAAGTCGAAACCCGCGCCATTCAGATCGTGCAGGATTTCGCCTTGGCCTTGCCGGGCCTGCGCACGCTGCTCGACACCGATGTGCTCGCGGCCTATCACGGCGACCCGGCGGCACGCAGCGTTGATGAAGTGCTGCTCTGCTATCCGGGCATTCTTGCGGTGATTCACCATCGCCTCGCGCACCATTTATACCGTGCCGGGCTGCCGCTGCTGGCGCGGATCAGCGCGGAAATCGCGCATTCGGCGACGGGCATCGATATCCACCCGGGCGCGCAGATCGGCCGCAGCTTCTTTATCGATCACGGCACCGGTGTGGTGATTGGCGAAACCGCGATCATTGGTGAGCGAGTGCGCATTTATCAGGCGGTGACCCTGGGGGCCAAGCGCTTCCCGGCAGATGAGGACGGCCAGTTGCAGAAGGGCCATCCGCGTCACCCGATCGTTGAGGATGACGTAGTGATTTACGCCGGGGCGACGATTCTCGGACGGATCACAATCGGCAAGGGCTCGACCATTGGCGGCAACGTCTGGCTGACGCGCAGCGTGCCGGCGGGGGCGAATCTGACCCAGGCGAATCTGCAGCATGATGACGGGACGCAGAAGTAAGTCTTGAATCTGTGTTGTTGTATCGGGCCTCTTCGCGAGCAGGCTCGCTCCCACATTGGAATGCGTTTCAGATGTGGGAGCGAGCCTGCTCGCGAGATTTCCAGGCCGGATCAAGGTAGTGGCCTTAAGCCAATTCATCAGTGAACGAATCTCTCCAAACCCGCGTCATACCCCTCTCTGGGCGCTGTAGGAAACCTACCGCCCAGCCCTGCGATTAGTCCTTACCACCCCATTCATGTTTAACTTGAACGTTCATTCAAGTTAAACCGGTGGTTCGCTGCCCGCTCACAACAGGAGGCTTGCCTTTGCTGAGTCCGATCATTTCAGCCACGTTTCAACCCTTCGAGGTGCACGTTTCATGAGTGCATCGTCTACCCCCGCCAGCGGTCTGGTACGCATGAATCCGCCGGTGTTCTACTTCGCCGCGACGGTCATTCTGCTGTTTGGTCTGGTCGTTATCGCCATCCCCGAACAGGCCGGCGCCTGGTTGCTGGAAGCGCAAAACTGGGCGGCCAATACGGTCGGCTGGTACTACATGCTCGCGATGACCCTGTATCTGGTCTTCGTGGTGGTCACCGCCTTATCCGGCTACGGCAAGATAAAACTCGGTGCCGACCACGACGAGCCCGAATTCAGTTACCTGTCCTGGGCCGGCATGCTGTTCGCCGCCGGGATCAGCATCACCCTGTTTTTCTTCTGCGTTTCCGAACCGCTGACGCACATGCTGCAGCCGCCGCAGGGCGAAGCCGGCACCGCCGACGCCGCGCGCCAGGCGATGCAGATTCTGTTTCTGCATTGGGGCCTGCATGGCTGGGGCGTGTTTGCCTTTGTCGGCATGGCACTGGCCTATTTCGCTTATCGGCACAATCTGCCGCTGGCCCTGCGTTCGGCGTTGTACCCGCTGATTGGTAAACGCATCAACGGCCCGATCGGCTACGCGGTGGACGGCTTCGGCATCATCGCCACGGTGTTCGGTCTTGGTGCCGACATGGGCTTCGGTGTGCTGCACCTCAATTCGGGCCTGGATTATCTGTTCGGCATCGCCCACACCCAGTGGATTCAGGTCGGCCTGATTACGCTGATGATGGGCGCGGCGATCATCGTTGCGGTCTCCGGTGTCGATAAAGGCGTGCGGGTGATGTCCGACATCAACATGCTGCTGGCCTGCGGGCTGCTGCTGTTCGTGTTGTTCGCCGGGCCGACACAGCACCTGCTCAACACCCTGATCCAGAACGTCGGCGATTACCTCGGCGCCCTGCCGATGAAGAGTTTTGACCTCTACGCCTACGACAAACCGAGCGACTGGCTGGGTGGCTGGACAGTGTTCTACTGGGCCTGGTGGATTGCATGGTCGCCGTTCGTGGGCCTGTTCATTGCGCGGATTTCCCGTGGTCGCACCATCCGTGAATTCGTCTTCGGCGTGCTGTTGATTCCGCTCGGTTTCACCCTGGCGTGGATGTCGATCTTCGGCAACAGCGCCTTGGATCAAGTGCTCAATCACGGCATGAGCGCGCTGGGCATGTCGGCCATCGACAATCCGTCGATGAGCATTTACCTGCTGCTGGAAACCTATCCGTGGAGCAAGACCGTCATCGCCGTGACGGTGTTCATCAGCTTCGTCTTCTTCGTGACGTCTGCGGATTCCGGCACCGTGGTGCTCTCTACCCTGTCGGCCAAGGGCGGCAACCCGGATGAAGACGGGCCGAAATGGCTGCGGGTGTTCTGGGGCGCGATGACCGCGCTGATCACCAGCGCACTGCTGTTTTCCGGCAGCATTGATGCGCTGAAGTCGGCGGTGGTGCTGACCTCGTTGCCGTTCTCGTTGATTCTGCTGCTGATGATGTGGGGCCTGCACAAGGCGTTCTATCTGGAATCGCAGAAGCAGATTGCGCAGCTGCATTCGCTGGCGCCGGTCTCCGGTTCGCGGCGTGGCACCGGTGGCTGGCGTCAGCGCCTGAGTCAGGCCGTGCACTTCCCTTCCCGCGACGAGGTGTACCGCTTCATGGAAAGCACGGTGCGCCCGGCGATCGAGGAAGTGACCGCCGTGTTCGTCGAAAAAGGTCTGCACGTCGTCACCCAGCCGGATCCGGCGCATGACAACGTCAGCCTGGAAATCGGTCATGGCGAGCAGCATCCGTTCATCTATCAGGTGCAGATGCGCGGCTACTTCACGCCATCGTTCGCGCGCGGCGGCATGGGTTCCAAGCAACTCAACAATCGCCGCTACTACCGCGCCGAAGTGCACTTGAGCGAGGGCAGTCAGGACTACGATCTGGTCGGCTACACCAAAGAGCAGATCATCAACGACATCCTCGACCAGTACGAACGGCACATGCAGTTCCTGCATCTGGTGCGTTGAATGGCCCCTGAGCGCCGGGACGTTTCACGCCTCGGCGCTCAGCACCATGAACAACACCATCGCCGCCGCCGGCACACCGAAAACCGCGCTGCCAATGGCTATTTCCGATCCTACGGAATGGCCGGCATGCACTACCCCCACCGCACCATTGATCACCGTCAAAGCCAGCCACAGGGCGGCGAAGCTGTAGGCCATGGTCTGGCGACTGAAGCCGATGCGCTCGCCGATGTAGAGCATCAGCGCGAGCAGGACCAGGCCGAAGACAATGATGATGGTGGTGTGCATGGTGCGTTCTGCCTGATGGAGGTGCAGTGCCGGGAAGGGCCCCTTCGCGAGCAGGCTCGCTCCCACATTGGATCTCGGCTGGACATAAATTTCATGTACACAGGAAATCACTGTGGGAGCGGGCTTGCCCGCGAAGGGGCCACCTCGGTATGACCTAGAGCATAGCCAATCCAGCCCCCGCCATATTCATCAGATGCTTTCGCGCTCGATCACTTGGCATCGCAGCAGATTCAGCCGCTGCACTTCGTCGCTCGGCAACACGCCAAGGCTTTCCAGCACCCGCGTTGCCGCCAGCACGCCAATCTCCAGCGAGGCTGAAGCGCAGAAAAAATGTGAAACGTTTCAGCAATTGGTGGAACCCGAGGTCGGCGCCGCGCCGCTTGGGCGTATGCTGGGCGGGTTGTTCAGAACTGAATATGAAGGCCGCACGTTGCGGCAGAATCTGGGGCTCGCCCGACCTGTAAACCGCTTCGCATGATTGATGGGGCCTTTGTGGTGGGGGGATTCATCCCCGTTCGGCTGCGAAGCAGTCGTAAAACCAGCGAACTCGGTACACCTGATTCACCGAGGTTTCAGGTTTTGGGGCGGCTTCGCCACCCATCGGGGATAAATCCCCTCGCCACATAGTTTGGTTTCACCCTCAATTTGCTGTTAATCAAACAAGAGAGGATTCGATGACTTACACCGCTGCCGAAAACCGCTACGACTCCATCCCCTACCGCCGCGTCGGCCGCAGCGGTCTGGTGCTGCCGGCATTGTCGCTGGGGCTGTGGCACAACTTTGGCGACAGCACCCCGATCGAGACCCAGCGTGCCTTGCTGCGCACCGCGTTCGATCTGGGCATCAACCATTTCGATCTGGCCAACAACTACGGCCCGCCATACGGCAGCGCCGAGATCAATTTCGGTCGCCTGCTGCGCGAAGACTTCAAGCAGTATCGCGACGAGTTGATCGTCTCCAGCAAGGCCGGTTGGGACATGTGGCCCGGCCCGTACGGCCAGGGCGGCGGTTCGCGCAAATACGTGCTGGCCAGCCTCGACCAGAGCCTGCAACGCCTCGGTCTGGACTATGTGGATATTTTCTATTCGCACCGCTTCGACCCGGACACCCCACTGGAAGAAACCGCCAGCGCCCTCGCCACCGCTGTGCAGCAGGGCAAGGCGCTGTACATCGGTATCTCGTCCTATTCCGGGGTGAAAACCCGCGAGATGGCCGCGCTGCTGAAAGAGTGGAAAGTGCCGCTGCTGATTCATCAACCGGCGTACAACCTGCTCAACCGCTGGGTGGAAAAGGATCTGCTCGATACCACTGACGAACTCGGCACTGGCGTCATCGCCTTCACGCCGCTGGCGCAGGGCTTGCTCACCGACAAATATCTCAACGGCGTACCGGCCGATGCGCGAGTCAATCGCCCGGGCGGCGGCTCGCTGCAGGCTTCGCACTTGTCCGAGGCCAACATCGCTCACGTGCGAGCGTTGAACGAGATCGCCCAGCGTCGCGGGCAGAGCCTGGCGCAACTGGCACTGGCGTGGACGCTGCGTGATCCACGGGTGACCTCGGCACTGATCGGCGCGAGCCGGCCGGAGCAGATCATCGAGAACGTCGGTGCGCTGAAGAATCTGAATTTCAGTGCTGAAGAGCTGGCGGAGATTGACCGGTTTGCCCAGGAGGGTGGGATCAATCTGTGGGAGAAGCCTTCGACAGCCGAATAAGCCGCTGAGAGGATCGTTCCCACGCTCTGCGTGGGAATGCCGCCCGGGACGCTCCGCGTCCCATCTAAAGCCGAACGCGGAGCGTCCGTTGATGCATTCCCACGCAGAGCGTGGGAACGATCAGGCTCAGCGAAAAAACGGCACATCCCCCAACACCGTCGCCCGCTGCATCACCCGCCGCGCCGGGCGGTAATCATCGACTGCGTAATGCTGCGTCACGCGGTTGTCCCAGAAGGCAATATCGTCCTTCTGCCAGCGCCAGCGAATGGTGAATTCCGGCCGTGTCGCGTGGGCGAACAGAAACTTCAGAATCGCCTCGCTTTCGGTTTCGGACAGCTCGTTTATCTTCGAGGTAAACCCTTCATTGACGAACAGTGAGCGCCGGCCGCTCACCGGGTGCGTACGGATCACCGGGTGCGACAGCGGTGGATTCTTGCGCCGTGCTTCTTCCCACTGCGCCAGCGCTTCAGGCGTGTTGCCGTAGCGCTCGAGGGGAAACGATCGGGTGAAATCGTGGGTGGCGGTCAGACCTTCGAGCAGGGTTTTCATCGGCACCGACAGCGCTTCATATGCCGCGATGCCGCTGGCCCACAACGTGTCGCCACCGAACTCCGGCAGCAACTTGGCGCTGAGCACTGCGCCCATCGCTGGCGTCGGCAGGAAGGTCACGTCGGTGTGCCAAATCGCGTTATCGCGCACGTCGGTGACGGCGGTGTCGAGGATCAGTACTTCCGGTTGTTCCGGCACATTCGGGTAGATCGGGTGAATGTGCAGGTCGCCGAAATAATGCGCGAAGCGTGCCTGCTGTGCCGGCTCGATCGGCTGGTTGCGGAAGAACAGCACCTGATATTTGAGCAACGCCTGTTCGATGGCGTCGCGGTGTTCCAGGCTCAGCGGCTGGCTGATGTCGACGCCGTTGATCTGCGCACCGAGGGCCGAGCTTAATGGGGTGATGCTGAGGGTGCTCATGGTCGTTCTCTTCGAATTCGGAGTGTCATGCTTTTGTGGGAGCGAGCCTGCTCGCGAATGCAAAGTGTCAGGCGACAGTGCAGTGACTGATCTGACGCTTTCGCGAGCAGGCTCGCTCCCACAGGGGAATTTTCACAAGGCGATTTAGTGCGCCTGGCCGTGCCACGGCACCATTCTGCGCTGCAATGCGCGCAGGCCCATTTCCATCGCGAAGGCGATCAGGGCGATGACCAGAATTCCCAGCACCACGACATCGGTAACCAGGAATTGCGCGGCCGACTGCACCATGAAACCCAGGCCACTGGTGGCCGCGATCAGTTCAGCGGCGACCAGGGTCGACCAGCCGACGCCCAGACCAATGCGCACGCCGGTGAGAATGTCCGGCAGAGCGCTCGGCAAAATCACATGGCGAATCAACTGCGCGCGCGTCGCGCCCAACGACTGCGCCGCGCGCAGTTTTGCTGGATCAACCGTGCGCACACCCGTCGCGGTGGCGATGGCAATCGGCGCAAAAATCGCCAGGTAGATCAGCAGCACTTTCGACAACTCGCCGATGCCGCACCAGATCACGATCAGCGGCAGATAGGCCAGCGGCGGGATCGGGCGGTAGAACTCGATCAGCGGATCGAGCACACCACGGGCGATGCGGTTGGCGCCGATGGCAATGCCCACCGGCACGGCAGTCAGAATGGCAAAAGCGAGGCCCAGACCGATGCGGCTCAGGCTGGCGCCCAAGTGCTGCCACAACGTTGAGTCCATGTAGCCGGAGGTTGCCAGCAACCAGCCCTTTTGCAGCACGGCAGAAGGCGGCGGCAGGAACAGCGGTTCGATCAGGCCGGTCGCGGTCACCGCCCACCAGACCGCCAGCAGGCCGAACAGGGTCAGCAGGCTGATCCAGCGAGTGCTGAGGCTGCGACGCACCGGGATGCTCACCGAAGGTGTTTTCACCGCCGCAGCGGAAACCTCGTAACTGCTCATGCGCGCTCCTGCCGGGGTACGGCGCTGCGTTGCGAGAAGACTTTGCTCAGCACGTGCTCGCGGGTTTCGATAAAACGCGGATCGGATTTGATCGAGCGGGCCGACTCGCCAGCGGCATAACGCTGACCGAAATCCAATCGCAGACGCTCAACGATCTGCCCTGGATTCGGCGCCAGCAGAATCAGGTCCGTGGCGAGGAACACCGCTTCTTCAATGTCGTGGGTAATCAGAAAAACCGGTTTGGCAGTGCGCTGCCAGACTTGCAGCAACAGCTCCTGCATCTGCTCGCGAGTGAATGCATCAAGCGCACCGAACGGCTCGTCCATCAGCAACACGCGCGGGTCGGCGGCCAGGGCGCGGGCGAGGCCGACGCGTTGTTTCTGGCCACCGGACAATTGCCAGATGCGCCGCTCTTCGAAGCCGGCGAGATCGACCAGTGCGAGCATTTCCCGGGCGCGCTGTTCGCGTTTGTCCTTGCCGACACCGGCCAGTTCAAGGCCGAAGGCGACGTTGGCCAATACGTTCTGCCAAGGCAGCAAGGCGTCGTCCTGAAACACCACGCCACGTTCGGCGCTCGGGCCTTTGACCGGCACGCCGTCAAGGGTGATGCGCCCGGCACTCGGCTCGACGAAGCCGGCAATCAGGTTCAACAGCGAAGTCTTGCCACTGCCGGACGGGCCGAGGGCGACCAGCAATTGCTGCGGCCCCAGGGTCAGAGAAATATCCGCCAGCACCGGCTCGGGGCTGCCCGGGTACTGTGCGCTGATGCGCTCCAGCTGTAGCAAGGCCATCGCTGTATCTCCCGATCAGTTGGTGATGTATTTGGCGCTGACGTAAGGCGCGTAGTCCGGCAGGACGGCTTCGACCTTGCCTTGCTCCTTGAGGAACGCGGCAGTGTCAGTGATGGCTTTGGTGGTCGGCGCGCCGAGGTCACTGACCTGATCCGCCGCCAATGGGTAGACGTTGCCCTGCAGCAGCAATGGGATGTCGCTGGCTTTGGCGCCGGAGAGTTTCACCAGTTTGTCGACGTTGCTCTGATTGGCCAGCCAGGCCTGCGGATCCTTGCGGTAATCGGCGTAGGTGTCGAGGGTGACCTTGGCGAACGCGGTGACGATTTCCGGATGCTTTTCGGCGAAGTCCTTGCGCACGATCCACGCGTCGAAGGTCGGTGCGCCGAACTTGGCCAGCTCGCCGGAGGTGATCAGCACTTTGCCGTTTTCCTTGGCCACGCCCAGTGCCGGATCCCACACGTAAGTGGCGTCGATATCGCCGCGTTTCCACGCCGCGATGATCGCTGGCGGCGCGAGGTTGAGCACGGTGACTTTCGACGGGTCGATGTTCCAGTGCTTGAGCGCGGCGAGCAGGCTGTAGTGCCCGGTGGACACGAACGGCACGGCGATTTTCTTGCCGATCAGATCCTGCGGAGTCTTGATGCCGGAGCCGTCACGCGCGACCAGTGCTTCAGCGGCGCCGATCTGCGTGGCAATCAGGAAGGTTTCTACCGGTACCTTGCGGGTGATCGCGGCGGTCAGCGGACTCGAACCGAGGTAGCCGATCTGCACATCGCCGGACGCGATGGCGGCGATGATGTCGGCGCCGTTATCGAACTTGCGCCAACTGATATCGGCCTTGGTGGCTTTCTCGTAGGCGCCGTCGGCCTGAGCGACTTTGGCCGGGTCGACGGTGGTCTGGTAGGCGACGGTGAGATCGGCCGCCTGGGCCAGGAAGCTTGCAGCGGCCAGTGAGGCGGCGGCGAGCAGGCGAAGCGGGAAATTCAGTTTCAAGTGAGAGCTCCAGATCAGGCGACCGAATGTCGGCGTGAGTGGAGACTAAATGATCTAAGAATCCAGAAATAAATAACTTTTTCGAATGAGCTTATGAGCGGAAAAATCTAAGACAGGCGAGGATGTGAGCCTTTGACTGATCGTTCCCACGCTCTGCGTGGTAACGCCTCAAGGGACATTCTGTGTCCAAAGTGACGCGGAGCGTCACAGGCTGCATTCCCACGCAGAGCGTGGGAACGATCAAGGCCGGGGCGGCTTTTAATTGCTGATGGCGAGGATGCTCGCCTGATACGCGCCGACAAACACATCGAAATCGCCGACTTCGTTCTGCTCAAGCTCGGTCTGCTGCGCCAGCGACGCGCGCGCCAGCTCTTCAAACTTCGCTTGCTCGTCAGCCGCCAACGGCTCGCTGCGGAAGAACTCGGCATGGGCCTGGCTCTGGCGCAGGGAGAACTGCGCAAAGCTTTCCTTGTGCTCGGCCATGGCCGCCAGCACCTGCGCCGATGGTGTCAGCGACGGGTCGTTGACCTTGGCCAGTTGCGCATCCAGCGCCTTGCTGTGGGCATCGCCGCCAACGCTCTGGTCGAGCATCGCCGCCAGCGGAGCAATCTGTTCCAGCAGCTCCGCCGCCCACTGTTTCATCTCGACCGGCAGACCGTCACGCTGCAATTGCAGGCCCGGACGGCGACCTTCCTTGACCACGCTGAGGAAGTTCGAGGTGGCGTTGCCGCACGAAGTGTTGGTCAGCAGCGGGCTGTCGTTCAGCGCGCAGTACAGCAGGAAGGCGTCGATGAAGCGCGATTCGGTGAGGTCAATGCCCATTGGCAGGAACGGGTTGATGTCCAGGCAGCGCACTTCGACGTACTGAATACCGCGCGCCATCAACGCCTGGATCGGCCGCTCGCCGGTGTAGGTCACCCGTTTCGGGCGGATGTTGGAGTAGTACTCGTTTTCGATCTGCAGGATGTTGGTGTTGAGCTGCACCCACTCACCATCCTTGTGCGTACCGACTTCCACGTACGGCGCGTAAGGCGTGGCCACGGCTTCGCGCAGGCTGTCGGTGTAGCTCGCCAGATCGTTGTAGCACGGCGTCAGGCCGGCCTGGGCGTTGCTCTGATAACCGAGATCGCTCATGCGCAGGCTGGTCGCGTACGGCAGATACAGCGTGTCCGGCTCGAGCTGCTCGAGCTGATGCGAACGCCCGCGCAGGAAGCCGGCGTCCAGCGCCGGCGAGGCACCGAACAGGTACATCAGCAGCCAGCTGTAGCGACGGAAGTTGCGGATCAGCGCTATGTAGGACACCGACTGGAAATCGCGATCGGTGCCGACGAAACCTTCGGCCTCGCGCAGCAAGGGCCAGAGTTGTTCCGGCAGGGAAAAGTTGTAGTGAATCCCGGCAATGCACTGCATGGTCTTGCCGTAACGCAGGGCCAGGCCCTTGCGATAGACGTATTTGAGCTGACCGATGTTGGAGGTGCCGTAATAGGCAATCGGGATGTCTTCCTCGGCCGGCAACGGGCACGGCATCGATGGACTCCACAGGTACTCGTTGCCGAGTTTGCTGTAGGCAAAACGATGAATCTTGTCCAGGCTCGCCAGCGTGTCGGCAGGATCCTGCAGGGCGGGGGTGATGAATTCCAGCAGCGACTCGGAGTAGTCGGTGGTGATCTGTTCGTTGGTCAGCGCGGAACCCAGGGCTTCGGGGTGCGGCGTTTGCGCCAGGCGACCTTCACTGGTCACGCGCAGGCATTCACGTTCGATACCGTGCAGGCACTGCTTGAGCAGAGTGAGGTTAGCGCGCTCGCCAAGCAGAGCCAGGCGGCGGTTGAGAAGTTCGCTCAATTTGGATTCCTTCACGCGTCAGTCGCCCCAATATGGGGGTGGGCAGGACGGTCTACAAGGGTGAAGTTGAAACTGGCGTTATCGCCTGGTTTTCTAGCCTGTCAGCCGCACACATGAACCCGTAGGAGCTGCCGAAGGCTGCGATCTTTTGATCTTGCTGTTGAAAAATAAAATCAAAAGATCGCAGCCTTCGGTAGATCCCACAGGATTCATTGCGCCGAAATTAACTCAAAATGATGAGCAACATCTACAGGACAGCGAAGGTGCCTTGCGCTTTTGCGACCAGTTTGTCGCCCTGCATCACCTCGGCTTCGACCACCAGCGTGCGCCGGCCCGGGTGGATCACCCGCGCCGTGCACAGCACCTCGCCCTCGGAAACGGCGCGGATGTAGTTGATCTTGCATTCGATGGTCGCGCTCTGCTGATCGAAGCCATGGCTGCTGGAGCAGGCCAGGCCCATGGCAATGTCGACCAGGCTGAACA
Source organism: Pseudomonas sp. S3_G06 (assembly GCF_054667565.1). NCBI lineage: Bacteria > Pseudomonadati > Pseudomonadota > Gammaproteobacteria > Pseudomonadales > Pseudomonadaceae > Pseudomonas > Pseudomonas sp. S3_G06. Next base: position 4,887,734 of record NZ_CP162738.1, on the reverse strand, counting down.
GCGCGCCGCCGTGCAGCTTGCCGCCACGGTTGCGCAGTTCGGGCTCAAGCGCCAGGGCGACTTGCGCCACCCCGGTTTCGAGACTGTGCAGGCGACAGCCCAACAGCTTGAAAAACGCGCTCTCGACGAGCCCGGCCGGCATGTCCATTAGCGTTTCTTCAACTGCTTGGCGTTGGCGAACAGCGAGGCCATCGCATTGTTCACCGGCGCGGCGGTGGCGGTTTCCTTGCGCGGCGCGTTGCCCGAAGACTGGCGCGGTGCCGAGCCCGGACGCGAGCCACGCGCACCGTCGATTTTCTCGCCGGGAGTGTCGCTCATGCGCATCGACAGGCCGACGCGTTTGCGCGGAATGTCGACTTCCATGACCTTCACTTTCACCACGTCACCGGCCTTGACCGCTTCGCGTGGGTCCTTGATGAACTTCTCCGATAGCGCCGAAATGTGCACCAGACCGTCCTGATGCACACCGATGTCGACGAACGCACCGAACGCCGTAACGTTGGTGACGACGCCTTCAAGGATCATCCCCAGTTGCAGGTCCTTGAGGTCCTCGACGCCTTCCTGGAATTCGGCAGTCTTGAACTCCGGACGTGGATCGCGACCGGGTTTTTCCAGTTCTTGCAGGATGTCGGTGACGGTCGGCAGACCGAAGGTTTCGTCGGTGAACTTCTTCGGATCCAGGCGCTTGAGGAACGCGGCATCGCCGATCAGCGAGCGGATGTCGCGGTCGGTTTCAGCGGCAATGCGCTGCACCAGCGGATAGGCTTCCGGGTGAACCGCCGAGGAATCCAGCGGGTTGTCGCCGTTCATCACGCGCAAGAAACCGGCGGCCTGTTCGAAGGTTTTCTCGCCCAGTCGCGCAACTTTCTTCAGCGCTGCACGGGTCTTGAACGCGCCGTGTTCGTCACGGTGAGCAACGATGTTCTGCGCCAGCGTTGCATTGAGGCCGGAAATCCGCGCCAGCAATGCCACGGAGGCAGTGTTCACATCCACGCCCACGGCGTTCACGCAGTCCTCGACCACGGCATCCAGACCGCGCGCCAGTTTCAGCTGCGAGACGTCGTGCTGGTACTGGCCGACACCGATGGATTTCGGATCGATTTTCACCAGTTCGGCCAGCGGATCCTGCAAGCGACGGGCGATCGATACGGCGCCACGGATCGACACGTCCAGATCCGGGAATTCCTTGGCCGCCAGTTCCGAGGCCGAGTACACCGAGGCGCCGGCTTCGGACACCATGACCTTGGTCATTTTCATCGCTGGATATTTTTTGATCAGTTCGATCGCCAGCTTGTCGGTCTCACGGCTGGCAGTACCGTTGCCGATGGCGATCAGGTCCACCGAATGCTTGGCGCATAGAGCGGCGAGGATGGCGATGGTCTGATCCCACTTGTTGTGTGGCACGTGCGGGTAAACCGTGGCGTGGTCGAGCAGCTTGCCGGTCGAGTCGACCACGGCCACCTTGCAGCCGGTACGCAGGCCCGGGTCTAGGCCCAGGGTCGCGCGCGGGCCGGCCGGAGCGGCGAGCAGCAGGTCGTGCAGGTTGTGTGCAAACACGTTGATCGCTTCGGTTTCGGCACCGTCGCGCAGCTCGCCAAGCAGGTCGGTTTCCAGGTGGGTGTAGAGCTTGACCTTCCAGGTCCAGCGCACCACTTCACCGAGCCATTTGTCCGCCGGGCGGTTCTGGTTCTGGATGCCGAACTGCTGGCCGATCATGCCTTCGCACGGGTGCATCGTGCCGGGCAGCTCATCGCCGACTTTCAGCGCGGAGGTGAGAATGCCTTCGTTGCGGCCACGGAAAATCGCCAGGGCGCGGTGCGAGGGCATGCTTTTCAGCGGCTCGTCGTGTTCGAAATAATCACGGAACTTGGCGCCTTCCTCTTCCTTGCCAGCGATGACGCGGGCACTGAGGATCGCTTCCTGTTTGAGGAAATTGCGCAGCTTTTCCAGCAGGCTGGCGTCTTCGGCGAAGCGCTCCATGAGAATGTATTTGGCGCCTTCCAGCGCAGCCTTGACGTCGGCCACGCCTTTTTCGGCGTCGACGAAGCGTGCGGCTTCGGTTTCCGGCGACAGGTTCGGGTCGTTGAACAAGCCGTCGGCCAGTTCGCCGAGGCCGGCTTCGAGGGCGATCTGGCCCTTGGTGCGGCGCTTCTGCTTGTACGGCAGGTACAAGTCTTCGAGACGGGTCTTGGTGTCGGCGAGCTTGATGTCGCGCTCAAGGGCAGGGGTGAGTTTGCCTTGCTCCTCGATGCTGGCGAGGATGCTGATGCGCCGTTCGTCGAGTTCTCGCAGGTAGCGCAGGCGCTCTTCCAGATGACGCAACTGGGTGTCATCGAGGCTGCCGGTGACTTCTTTCCGGTAACGGGCGATAAAGGGGACGGTAGAACCTTCATCGAGTAGCGCGACGGCCGCTTCGACCTGTTGTGGGCGTACGCCGAGTTCCTCGGCGATGCGGCTGTTGATGCTGTCCATAAAACCACCTGACATAGTATGAAAGCAGGCTCGCAGGCACGCAGATAATGGCCTGGAGGCTGATTGAGCGGCTGGAAAATTGCCGCTGCCTGGATCAAGAAGCTGCCCATTGACCCGTGAAATCGAACAGTTACTGCACAGTGCCGGAAAAAATACCGGCCACTTACGGTAACGATTCAGACGTTGCCTGGCGCAAAACGCCGCGCATTATAACCAGCGTTCTGTCATTCGGGGGCGTTGCAGGCTGTAGGCATAAACCCCGGTTTTCTGGCAGTGAAGGAAAAATCTGCTAACAATGCACACGGTGCGTATAACGACAGCTACGCCATAATGCGCGCCGAGCTAAAAGGAGCATCCAATGAGCAGCACTGCACAAACGGCTGAAGGCGAAAAAATTCTTATCGTTGATGACGATCCGGGGCTGAGCAGCCTGCTGGAGCGTTTCTTCGTCAGCAAGGGCTACCGTGCCCGTACCGTTCCGAACACCGAGCAGATGGACCGTCTGCTGGCGCGTGAAGTGTTCAATCTGGTCGTCCTCGACCTGATGCTGCCGGGCGAAGACGGCCTGACCGCGTGCCGCCGCCTGCGCAGCGCGAACAACCAGATTCCGATCATCATGCTCACCGCCAAGGGCGATGAGCTGAGCCGTATCAAGGGCCTTGAACTGGGCGCCGACGATTACCTGGCCAAGCCGTTCAACCCCGACGAGCTGATGGCTCGGGTCAAAGCGGTATTGCGCCGTCAGGCCGCACCGGTGCCGGGCGCACCGGGCAGTGAGGACGAAAACGTCACCTTCGGTGATTACGTTTTGTCGCTGGCGACCCGCGAGCTCAAGCGTGGCGATGAAGTGCACATGCTCACCACCGGTGAGTTCGCTGTACTCAAGGCGCTGGTAATGAACGCGCGTCAGCCGCTGACTCGCGACAAGCTGATGAACCTCGCCCGTGGCCGTGAATGGGATGCGCTGGAGCGTTCCATCGACGTGCAGATCTCGCGTCTGCGCCGGATGATCGAACCCGATCCGTCGAAACCGCGCTACATCCAGACCGTCTGGGGCGTGGGTTACGTGTTCGTACCGGATGGCACCGCCACCAAGTGATCGGTGATTTGTAGGAGCGGGTCTGCAAGGCTCTGGCCGCACGGCCATTGCCACAGACTCGCAATCCGCAATATGCGAGCATTGCTCGCTCCTGCAAGTGTGTAGCGGTTAAAGATGAAAACCCCCGTCTGGTTCCCCCAAAGTTTTTCTCCCGCACCCTCTGGCTGGTGCTGATCGTCGTGCTGTTTTCCAAGGCGCTGACCCTGGTTTATCTGTTGATGAACGAGGACGTGCTGGTGGATCGCCAATACAGCCATGGCGTCGCTCTGACGCTGCGCGCCTATTGGGCCGCCGACGAAGAAAACCGCGCAAAAATCGCCGATGCCGCGACCCTGATCCGCGTGGTTGGCGCCGGTGTGCCGGAAGGCGAGCAGCACTGGCCGTACAGCGAAATCTACCAACGTCAGATGCAGGCGGAACTGGGTGCCGACACCGAGGTGCGTTTGCGCATGCACTCGCCACCAGCGCTGTGGGTGAGGGCGCCGAGTCTGGGCGATGGCTGGCTGAAAGTGCCGTTGTATCCGCATCCGCTGCGCGGCCAGAAAATCTGGAACGTGCTCGGCTGGTTCCTCGCCATCGGCCTGTTGTCGACAGCCTCCGCATGGATTTTCGTCAGCCAGCTCAACCAGCCGTTGAAGCGTCTGGTGTATGCCGCGCGGCAACTCGGCCAGGGCCGCAGCGTACGTCTGCCGATCAGTGATACGCCGAGCGAAATGACCGAGGTTTATCGCGCCTTCAACCAGATGGCCGAGGACGTCGAACAGGCCGGGCGTGAGCGCGAGCTGATGCTGGCGGGGGTTTCTCACGACTTGCGTACACCGCTGACGCGCTTGCGCCTGTCGCTGGAACTGATGGGCGATCACACCGACCTCACCGACGACATGGTTCGCGATATCGAAGACATGGACGCGATTCTCGACCAGTTCCTCGCGTTCATTCGCGATGGTCGTGATGAGTCGGTGGAAGAGGTCGACCTCAGCGATCTGGTGCGCGAAGTCGCCGCGCCGTACAACCAGAACGAAGAGAAAGTGCGTCTGCGCCTGGAACCGATCCAGCCGTTTCCGCTGCGTCGAGTGTCGATGAAACGCCTGCTCAACAACCTGATCGGCAACGCCTTGAACCATGCCGGCACGGGAGTCGAGGTCGCGGCTTATGTGTCCGGAGATACCAGCGCGCCGTATGTGGTCCTGAGCGTGATGGACCGTGGCGCCGGGATTGATCCGTCCGAGCTGGAGGCGATCTTCAACCCGTTTACCCGAGGTGATCGGGCTCGCGGTGGCAAAGGCACCGGGCTGGGGCTGGCGATCGTGAAAAGGATTGCGGCGATGCATGGCGGCAATGTCGAATTGCGCAACCGCTCCGGGGGTGGACTTGAGGCCCGCGTGAGATTGCCGCTGGGATTGATGTTGCCGAGAGATGCGGTTTAGAGGCAGCTGCAAGCTACAAGCTACAAGCTACAAGCAAGAGCGACTTCACTTGCCGCTTGAAGCTTGCCGCTAGCAGCTGCTTCTCTAGCCCTTGCCCTTGGTGCGGGTCATATTCGGCCCGCCATTCTTTTCCAGATGCTCGATGATGATCCCGGCGACATTCTTGCCAGTGGTGGTCTCGATGCCTTCCAGTCCCGGCGACGAGTTCACTTCCATCACCAGCGGCCCGTGATTGGAACGCAGGATATCCACACCCGCCACTGCCAGGCCCATGACCTTGGCAGCGCGCAACGCGGTCATGCGTTCTTCCGGAGTGATCTTGATCAGGCTGGCGCTGCCGCCGCGATGCAGGTTGGAGCGAAACTCGCCCGGTTTGGCCTGGCGCTTCATTGCCGCGATCACCTTGTCGCCGACCACGAAGCAGCGGATATCCGCACCGCCGGCTTCCTTGATGTATTCCTGAACCATGATGTTCTGCTTCAGGCCCATGAACGCTTCGATCACAGACTCTGCCGCCGTGGCTGTTTCGCACAGCACCACGCCGATGCCCTGAGTGCCTTCGAGTACCTTGATCACCAGCGGTGCGCCGTTGACCATGGCGATCAGGTCGGGGATGTCGTCAGGCGAGTGGGCAAAACCGGTCACCGGCAAACCGATGCCGCGCCGCGATAGCAGTTGCAGCGAACGCAATTTGTCCCGCGAGCGGGCAATGGCCACCGACTCGTTGAGCGGGAACACGCCCATCATTTCGAACTGACGCAATACCGCGCAGCCGTAGAACGTCACCGACGCGCCGATCCGCGGGATCACCGCGTCGAAACCTTCCAGCGGTTTGCCGCGGTAATGGATCTGCGGCTTGTGGCTGGCAATGTTCATGTAGGCGCGTAAGGTGTCGATCACCACCATTTCATGCCCGCGCTCGATTCCGGCTTCGACCAGACGGCGGGTGGAATACAGACGCGGATTACGCGACAGCACAGCGATCTTCATGCAACACCTGTGGAGGAGGTAGATACCGGGAACACCGGCTTGTCTTGTACATACTTGATGCCCGGATTGACCACCAACTGGCCATCGATCAGGGCTTTGGAACCGAGCAACAGGCGATAACGCATGGACTTGCGGCAGGCCAGGGTGAACTCTACCGGCCAGACCCGATCGCCCAGGGCCAGCGTGGTGCTGATCACATAGCGCACTTGCGCATGGCCGTTGGAGCTCTTGATGGTTTTGCGCGTGACCAGCGGCGCTTCGCAGCGCCGGTGACGCAACTGCACCACCGTGCCGAGATGCGCAGTGAAGCGCACCCATTTCTCGCCGTCGCGTTCGAACGGTTCGATATCGGTGGCGTGCAGGCTGGAGGTGCTGGCGCCAGTGTCGATTTTGGCGCGCAGGCCGGCTACTCCCAGGCCCGGGAGCGCCACCCACTCGCGCAGACCGACAACGGTCAAATGATCAAATGTCTTCAAAGAAAAAACCAAGGGTTAACGCTTCCAGGCCTCGTCCGGCACCTGGGCCAATGCTTTGAATGCGGGTCTGGCGAACCAGTAGCCCTGCATCAGGAATATTCCACAGTCCGCGAGGAAATCCCGTTCCCCGGCGCTTTCTATGCCTTCGGCAATGACTGTAACGTCCAACTCCGCACACATTGTGACAATCCCCCGCACGATCACCTGACGGACACGGTCCTGGTCAACATCGCGGATCAGCGCCATGTCGAGTTTGATCAGGTCCGGTTGGAAATCAGCCAGCAGATTGAGCCCCGAATAACCGGCACCGAAATCGTCGATGGCGGTCTTGAAGCCGAATTCGCGGTATTCACGCAGAATATTGGTCAAATGGCGATAATTATCTACGTGCTCGATTTCCAGGGTTTCGAAAATCAGCCGGTCGATCGGAAAGTTGTGTTTGCGTGCGGCCTCCAGCGTGCTGCGAATGCATAGCTCTGGACGGTAGACGGCGTTGGGCAAAAAGTTGATCGACAAGTGTGTCTGCATATTAAGGCTCGCCGCGCCTTCGATGGCGCGGGTCCGGCAGAGCTGGTCGAAACGGTAGCGGTTATCTTCTGTAACCTGATTTAACACCGATAGTGCACCTTCCCCGGCCACGCCTCGCACCAGCGCTTCATGGGCGAATACCGATTGGTCGCGCAGGTCGACGATCGGCTGGTAGGCGAAGGCAAAATCGAAGTCCAGCGGCTCGCTCTGCTGGCAGCCCTGGCAACCGCCCTTGGGTGAGGTCAACGAAGATGGAAATTTAGTCACGGTCACTCCAGGCCGGTCAGGCGGCGAAGATCACAGTCTATCTGGAGGGCCGAGTTCTTGCGCCCGACAGAAACGGTAGTACAGTTCCGACTACTGGCTGAGCGAGGAATTCATATGGGACAGAAGCAGGAGGAGGACGACAAGGTCCGTCTCGATAAATGGCTATGGGCAGCGCGTTTCTACAAGACCCGTGCATTGGCCAAAACCGCCATTGAAAGTGGCAAGGTGCATTGCCGCGGCGAGCGTTGCAAACCGGGCAAGGAGCCGCGCATCGGTGATGAGTTCGAGATTCGCACTGGCTTCGAAGTGCGCACGGTGAGGGTCGAGGCATTGTCGATCGTGCGGCGTGGCGCGCCCGAGGCGCAGACCTTGTATGCCGAGACCGAAGCGAGTATTGCCAAGCGTGAAGCAGCTGCGGCGATGCGCAAGGCGGGATCGTTGGGCGTGAGCACCGATGGCAAACCGAGCAAGAAACAGCGGCGGGATCTGTTCAAGTTTCGCGGTAGCAGCAACGAAGATTGAAACGTTGTGCCGGCCTCTTCGCGAGCAGGCTCGCTGCCACATTTGATCAAGTCGTCTGTGGCAGCGAGCCTGCTCGCGAATCGAGTACGACGCGGTATCAGGCGCTACGCACCACACTCATCCGCGACACCATCGGCAGCTTGCCCAGCAACGCGAAAACCGGCGCGGTCAGCTTCAACCAGAAGTTCGCCGCGTGATAGGCAAACGGTGTGTAGTAACCCCAGCCCAACGCCCACACCGCCAGCAGCACGCCGCCGATGTAGTCGTCCTGACCCCAATGCGCGCCGGCCACCAGACGCGGCAGCATGAACAACACGGCCAGACCCCATACTGTTAGAAATTGTCCGACGGTGCGGCTGAACACGCCCATGAACAACGCCCAGATCAACAACACTGAGGCATGATCACCGGGGAAACTCTGGCCGGAACGGTCCTTCAGCTCCCAGGTTTTTTCCAGGTGCGGAAAGTAATCGCTGATGTGCACGGCGCCCTCAAGCACCATTGACGGGCTGCTGTGCTGCCAGCCCATGTGATCGGCGAATTTGGAAAACAGCGCGCGGATCACCACCATCAGCAGGAGGATCGAGAAAAAACCGAAGAACGCGCGACGCACGTCGATCGCCCTGAAGACCCAGTCGCCCTTGATCAGCAGCGTCAGCAGAATCAGTCCGACGACGATGTCGAACGGGCGCAGACTTGCAATTGCCCAAATGTGGAGCCATATCGGGTTGCTGGCCAGCGGTGCATTCAGCGAGCGGAACAGCCACTCGTCGAAAATCACACACAGCATCTGGCCGGTAGGCCATAACCAGAAAGCCAGTAGCGCCAACGGCACTACGTTACACAGAACCAGCCGGCCGAGGTTCCACCTTGATTGGAACAAACCCGGATTGTTCATAAAATGCCTCCCATGGCGAAAAAGCGCCGGCACCAAAAAAAGTGCCAGCAAGCGCAAATTTTCACGTTTTGTAATCATTTTGTCATCACATTCAGATACCCAGACCTATGACCGACCTAGCGGATACCGATTTCACTCAACGCTTCATCTTCGATGACAGCGACACTCGCGGCGAACTGGTAGCGCTGGAGCGCAGCTACGCTGAAGTCCTCGCCAAACACCCGTACCCGGAACCTGTCGCGCAGTTGCTCGGCGAACTGATGGCGGCCGCGTCGTTGCTGGTCGGCACGCTCAAGTTCGATGGCTTGCTGATTTTGCAGGCACGCTCGGAAGGGCCGATTCCGCTGCTGATGATCGAGTGCTCCAGCGAGCGTGAGATCCGTGGTCTGGCGCGTTACAACGCCGAGCAGATCGCCGCAGACGCCACCCTCAGCGATCTGATGCCGGACGGCGTTCTGGCCCTGACCGTCGACCCGACTGTTGGCCAGCGCTATCAGGGCATTGTTGATCTCGACGGCGAAACACTGTCGGACTGTTTCACCAACTATTTCGTCATGTCGCAGCAGGTTGGCACGCGCTTCAAGCTGTTCGCCGACGGTCGTCGTGCCCGCGGCATGCTGCTGCAACAACTCCCCGCCGATCGCTTGAAAGACGAAGAGGATCGCGCCGCCAGCTGGCAGCACCTTACCGCGTTGGCCAGCACTTTGAGCGCCGATGAGCTGCTGAGCCTGGACAACGAAACTGTCCTGCATCGCCTGTACCACGAAGAACACGTGCGCCTGTTCGATGTGCAGCATCTGCGCTTCAGTTGCAGTTGCTCGCGGGAACGCTCCGGCAATGCGCTGGTCAGTCTTGGGCTGGAAGATGCGCTGGCGCTGGCCGCCGAGCAGGGCGGCAAAGTCGAGATCGATTGCCAGTTCTGCAATCAGCAGTACCTGTTCGACGCGGCCGATATTGCTCAGTTGTTCGCTGGGGCGGGCGTCGATACGCCGTCAGATACCCGTCACTAAAACGGTTCAGCGCAGGTAAATTCACTGCGCAATGACGGAATATCGCCGTTACGACGGGAGGACCCTACTCTTTTTGGGCTTTTCTGGCATAATCCGGCCCACTTTTTTCGCGGTAGTAGTGCACGACTTTCTACTACAAAACGTTTGGAGCACACTCGGCCACTGGCCGACGGGGAACCTCATGACGCAAGCCAATAACGCCGTGTACACCGATCTGAGTGTTGATGATCTGGTAAAAGAAGCCCTGAATCGCGGTGAAGGCGAGCTTGCCGATACCGGCGCTCTGGTTGTTCGCACCGGTCACCGCACCGGCCGCTCGCCAGTCGACCGTTTCATCGTTGAAGAACCGTCCACCCAGGCCGCTATTGCCTGGGGCCCGATCAACCGCAAGTTCCCGGCCGACAAGTTCGATGCCCTGTGGGCTCGCGTCGAGGCCTTCAACAACGCGCAAGAGCACTTCGTTTCCCACGTGCATGTAGGCGCGGCGGAAGATCACTACCTGGCCGTGAAAATGACCACGCAGACTGCCTGGCAGAACCTGTTCGGTCGTTGCCTGTTCATCAACCCGGCCCAGTACAACCCGGCTGGCCGTGAAGAATGGCAAGTGCTCAACGTCGCCAACTTCGAGTGCGTGCCTGAGCGTGACGGCACCAACTCCGATGGTTGCGTGATCATCAACTTCGCGCAGAAGAAAGTGCTGATCGCCGGCATGCGTTACGCCGGCGAGATGAAGAAAGCCATGTTCTCGGTGCAGAACTTCCTGCTGCCGGCCGCTGACGTGCTGCCAATGCACTGCGCTGCCAACATCGGCGAAGACGGCGACGTGACCCTGTTCTTCGGTCTGTCGGGCACCGGTAAAACCACCCTGTCGGCCGACGAAAGCCGTTACCTGATCGGTGACGACGAACACGGCTGGGGCGAAGGCGTGGTGTTCAATATCGAAGGCGGTTGCTATGCCAAGTGCATCGACCTCTCCGAGAAGAACGAGCCGGTCATCTGGAAAGCCATCAAGCACGGTGCGGTGCTGGAGAACGTCGTTATCGACGACGCCAAGCACGCCGACTACGCCGATGTCAGCCTGACCCAGAACAGCCGCGCCGCCTACCCGCTGGAGCACGTTGCCAAGCGCTCCGAGAAGAACCTGGGTGGCGAGCCAAACGCGGTGATCTTCCTGACCTGCGACCTGACCGGCGTGCTGCCGCCAGTGTCGATCCTCAACGAAGAGCAAGCGGCCTATCACTTCCTGTCCGGCTACACCGCACTGGTGGGCTCGACTGAAATGGGTTCGGGCAGCGGCATCAAGTCGACCTTCTCCACCTGCTTCGGCGCACCGTTCTTCCCGCGTCCGGCTGGCGAATACGCCGAACTGCTGATCAAGCGCATCCGCGGCTTCGGCTCCAAGGTCTACCTGGTCAACACCGGCTGGACCGGCGGCGGCTACGGCGTCGGCCAACGCTTCAACATCCCGACCACCCGCGCGGTGATCGCAGCGATCCAGAGCGGCGCGCTGATCGGTGCAGCCACCGAACACCTCGACACCATCAACCTCGACGTGCCTCTGGCGGTCCCGGGCGTCGACACCAACCTGCTCAATCCACGCAACACCTGGGCTGACAAGGCTGCGTACGACGAGGCAGCGAAAGCATTGGCCGGTCTGTTCATCGAGAACTTCAAGAAGTTCGAAGTGAGCGACGCGATCAAGGCGGCTGGGCCGAAGTTGTAAGCAGTAGTTTGCAGTGAATAAAAAACCGCCCTTTGGGGCGGTTTTTTTTCCGATCTGAAATGCAGCTTGGTTGGACTCAAAGATGTGGCTTGCCCTGGCTATGTGTCAATCAGCCAGTGCACTCAGCACATGGACAGGATCGTTATGAATGGCCTTGAGTAGTGCTTTGGCCGGCCCAGTCGGCTGACGACGACCTTGCTCCCAATTGCGTAACGTTCCCAATTGGACATCGATCAAGGCTGCGAACTTTGCCTGCGTCATTCCCGTCGCTTTGCGAATCTGTTTAACCTGTAATGCATCCACATGGAATTCGCGGGTTGGCTTTTTTTCACCCCGAAGAATCTCATCCATTTCCTGCACGCTTTCCATCAGCTCATCAAAAAACTTGCTCATGGTTACCTCCAGTTTTCAATCATGGCCTTCAGTGCTTTCCGTTCGTCATGGGTAAGATCCTGCTGCTCGTTTTTTGGATAAATCATCAACAACGCGATCTGTGATACTGAAACGAAGTGGTAGTAGATAACCCGTGCGCCACCCCGTTTGCCATGGCCTTTGGAGGCGACTCGTGCTTTACGCACCCCGCCGGTTCCTTCGATTACATCGCCAATAGACGGGTTTGCGACCAACTGCTTTTGAAAGGTGGCGTAGGCATCGTCGTCCAGTAACTCTCTTACTCGGCGGGTGAAGACTGAAGTCTCAAAAAAAATCATGGTCAATGTACGCCAGTGACTTACTTTCAGGCAATGCTGAAGTGTTGATGACGATGACTGGTGCCTGGTCGCCGACAGATGATCGGCGGCGATCAGGCTGCTCGCCTTAGGCAGGGGCTTTCCAGTTGAGCATCTGTGTCTGCGCGACTTGCAGCAGCTCGCAGCCGACCTGTCAGCAGGTACAGGGCGTGGGTGATGTGGGTGTCACTGACCAAAGCAGCGACACCCACGACTATAGGTTCGCACTACCCGCTCGCGATAGCCGACAGGGCATCACGTGAAGTAAGAACGGGACGAAAAATTCGCCAGACGTTGCTACCTATTTTTCAACGCTTTTCAACGCAGATGCTGGTAACCGGAAATATCCAGCAGGCTTGTGGTCAGTCCGGTTGCCGGGCGGTAGATCGTGCCTTTGACTGCTGAAAACGGCACGCCTTTGCTGCCCAGCGAGACATAGCGCTCGCCTTTGTCCAGTTCGGTGAAATAAGTGTAGGACTGGCTGTGCATCTTCTTGTAGCGGGCTTCGTCGCTGACGATGGCGCCGGTGAGGCGGCGCAGGTCGGTATCGTTCAGGTTGAGAGTTTTGCTCAGTGGCGCGCCCCAGCGCTTGAGGCAGGTCTCGGCGAGATGGCGAACGATGCGGCCGGGCTCGATCAGCGCGTTGAGGTCGCTGCTGCTACTCGGCTCGCCGCCGAGCGCCGTGGCGTTGCCAGCAAGGGTGGCGTGGCGACCGGCCATTGGATAGATCGAAGTCCTGGTGCCGGTAGCGGTTTGCGGGATCACGCAGCTGAAGCCTTTTGAGCGCTCGTCGCGGGCATAGAAGGCGATGTATTCCTTGACGTTGGATTCGAGTTTGACGCGGTTTTCCTGGAAGTTGCCAATTCCCGGGACTGGATCAATCGCAAAGATATTCACCGGAATATGTTTGAGCGCAGCGTCCCTGGACATTGCATTGGCAAGCATATGGCAACTGATACCACCCCGGCTCCAGCCGAGCAGATTGACACGCGTCGGAATAATGCCGTCCTTGCGGAAAGTCTTGATGATCTGTTCCTGCAACTTCTGTTGCGTGATACTTCGGTCGCCATAGTTATACTGGCGCCAGAACCAGGAACCTTCCTCTTTTACATCTTCAATAGGAATGCCTGCGGCTTTCAGACGGTTATATTCTGCCTCGGTAAGTTGTTTGCGTTGCCAATCGCATTTGCCTTTGATGATATTCAACGCATGCTGCACGTTTTCATCCCAGCCTTTGCCGAACAGCGTGCCGGACAAGCCGTATTCAGAGGTCTTGGTGAACAGGTAGTCGGCTTGCAGATTGCCGCTGCCAGGGCCGTCGACGACGATCCACTCGGCAAATTCGCGTCCGCTGTGGTGTGCAGCGAGCGTAGAAACGATTTCGCCGTCCCAGAAGTTTTTATGTTTGTCATCAAATTTGTTGGAGCCGGTGCCGCAGAAAAAGATTGTTAAAGTTGTCATTTCGTTGCTCTTGCTTATGTATAAGAGCAGTCAAGTTAGTTTTAGGCGGTGTTAAAAATAAAGGACGTTGTTGTGTCTGCGTTTGTAATGTGAAGTTTGTTATATATATGTAGCTGAGCTTTTAGAAAGTATGTCGAGGCGCTTTGATTGTTAAACGCTTGGTTTTCGCTTCCCATGTATCATTCAGTATCGATTCAACCCCGACCTTTTCTCGACTCGCTGCAATCACCCGCTAGGCTTTGGGCATGGCAGCAGTCAAAGGAGTGACAGTAAATGCACCACACCCTGGAACAGGTTTTTGGTTATCCACAGTTTCGCCCCGGTCAGGAGGCCGCTGTCAGCGCGGTGCTGGCGGGGCGCTCTACGGCGGCAATCTTTCCCACCGGCTCCGGCAAATCGCTTTGCTATCAGCTGCCGGCGCTTTTACTGCCACACCTGACATTGGTGGTTTCGCCGTTGCTGGCGTTGATGCAGGATCAACTGGCGTTTCTCAAGCGCCACGGTATCTCCGCAGGCAGTATCGATTCGGCGCAGAGCCGCGAGGATGCCAACGACGTCATGGCCCGTGCGCGTTCGGGGGAATTGAAGATTCTGATGATCTCCGTCGAACGCCTGAAAAATGAGCGCTTCCGCAATTTTCTGCAGCAGGTGCCGATCTCGTTGCTGGTAGTCGACGAAGCTCACTGCATTTCCGAATGGGGCCACAACTTTCGGCCGGACTACCTGAAATTGCCGGACTACCAACGTCAGTTCAACATCCCGCAGGCCTTGCTGCTCACCGCCACGGCGACACCAAAAGTCATCGCCGACATGCAGGCCAAATTCGCCATATCTCCAGACGATGTAGTGACCACCGGTTTCTATCGGCCTAACCTCAACCTGCTGGTCGAGCCTGTACGCGGTCAGGACAAGCGCCGGCGTCTGGTCGAATGGATGAGCGAGCGTCCCGGGCAACCGAGCATTGTCTACGTGACGTTGCAGAAGACCGCCGAGCACATCGCCGAGCATCTTCAACACAATGGAATTCAGGCCGAGGCATACCACGCAGGTTTGCCCCACGATCAGCGTGAAGACATTCAACGCCGCTTCATGGCCGGGCAGACCAATTGCATTGTTGCCACCATTGCCTTCGGCATGGGCATCGACAAGAGCGACATCCGTAACGTCGTGCATTTCGATCTGCCCAAATCCATCGAAAACTACAGCCAGGAAATCGGCCGCGCCGGGCGTGACGGGCAGCCCTCCGACTGCCTGGTACTAGCGAATCGCGACAGCCTCAATGTGCTGGAAAACTTCGTCTACGGTGATACGCCCGAGCGCGACGGGATTCGCTATGTGCTCAATGAACTCGAAGCCTCGGTCCCGGAAGGGCAATGGGAGTTTTTGCTTGGGCCATTGGCGGATCAGAGCAACATTCGCTCGTTGCCGTTGAAGACTTTGCTGGTGCAGCTGGAACTGCGAGGCCTGATCGCGCCGCGCTACGCTTATTACGCTGAATACCGCTTCAAATATCTGCTTGAGCCTGAAGCATTGCTCCAGCGCTTCGAAGGCGAACGCAGGGACTTCGTTGCGGCGATCATCAGAACGTCCACGCGAGCACGCACCTGGGCCACAGTAGATTTCGAGGCGATGTATTCGCAGTATTCCGCCGAGCGCAATCGCGTGGTGACAGCGCTTGATTACTTCCAGGAAAAAGGCTGGGTCGAGCTTGAAAGCAAGCAAATGACCGAGGTTTACAGCCTGCTGCAAAGTGATTTTGCCAGCGACGCCCTGAGCGCTGAGCTGCACGAGTATTTCACTCGCCATGAACGGACTGAAGTGGCGCGAATTCACGCCATGCTTGAGGTGTTCGCCACCGAACGCTGCCTCGGCTATCGCCTGGCCGAGTATTTCGGTGACCAAAATGCCCCTGAACATTGCGGCCATTGTTCGGTATGTCACGGCCAGATCGCGCGGTTGCCCGAGCCGCCGCCATTGCCGCCGCTTGTGGATAAAAACTTCGCGCAGCTGTGTGGTGAATTTATCCACAGGCATGAGCAGCACACAGGCAGCCTACCGACGGCCGAACGCCTGACGCGGTTCCTGTGCGGAATCAGCGTGCCGTTGTTCACCAAACTCAAGGCGCGGGCGATACCGGGTTTTGCTGCGTTGGAAGAGTATCCCTACGCAAAGGTCCGCGAGTGGGCGGACAGTCACTTGCTCGATTGAGCAGAGAGTCTGTGGGCGCTGCATCCATCCGCTGAATGTCGACCATCACGCTAATAAACTTCAAAAAGCGTCGTGGCCTGACTAAGGTTGGAATCTGTCTTTGGGCCACCCACAAGAGAACAACATGAGCCAGACAAGCTTCGAGATTCAGCAGGCTGCCGTGATCGGCGCGGGCACCATGGGCCGTGGCATCGTCATGTGCCTGGCCAATGCTGGCGTGAACGTGCAATGGGTGGATAACAATCCACAGATGCTTGAGCAGGCGCTGACGACGGTCGCGCAAACTTATGCACACAACGTGCGCCAGGGCCGCATTGATCAGGCCGAGGCGGATGCGCGAATGGCTCGCGTATCTGCAGCGGCGGATTACGCGGCGATCCGCAACGTCGATCTGGTGATCGAAGCGGTGTACGAGAACCTCGAACTGAAGCAGAAGATTTTTCGCGAACTCGATGGTCTGCTCAAGCCTGAGGCCCTGCTGGCGAGCAACACCTCGGCGCTGGACATCGACGCCATCGCGGCTGCGACCCGGCGCCCGGCACAGGTGCTGGGTCTGCACTTCTTCAGCCCCGCGCACATCATGAAACTGCTGGAAATAGTGCGAGGTGCGCAAACCTCACCAGCGGCCCTGGAAGCAGCGCTGGCGCTCGGCAAGCGCATGGGCAAGGTCAGCGTGGTGTCGGGCAACTGTCACGGTTTTATCGGCAACCGCATGCTGCATCCGTATGTACTGGAAGCGCGCAAGATGCTTCTCGAAGGTGCTTATCCACAGCAGGTGGATACCGCGCTGCAAGGCTTCGGCTTCGCCATGGGGCCGTTTCGCATGTACGACGTGGTTGGCATCGATCTGGAATGGCGTGCTCGGGAGCTCGCTGGTAAAGGGCAGGATGCGCCGGAAGTTCAGATCGATAATCGTCTATGTGAAATGGGCCGGTTCGGGCAAAAGTCCGGTAACGGTTACTACCACTATGAGCCGGGGAGTCGCCAGGCCGAGCATGATCCGGAAGTGGACGCGCTGGTGCTGCGAGTCAGCGAAGAACTGGGTTTCCAGCGTCGCGATATCGGCGCCGAAGAAATTCTTGAGCGCTGTTTGCTGGCGCTGGTCAACGAAGGCGCGAAAATTCTGCAGGAAGGCATTGCCGGCTCGGCCCACGACATCGATCTGGTGTACTTGAACGGCTATGGTTTTCCAGCAGAAAAGGGTGGGCCGATGGCGTGGGCGGATCAGCAGGGGCTAGCGGATATCCATCAGCGCTTGCTGGCGCTGGAGACACGCCAGGGCGATCAGTGGAAGCCGGCGCGGCTGATTGGCGAACTGGCGGCGCAGGGGAAGGGGTTTGCTGATCGTTGACACCGGTCGGCTGTGCTGACGCCTTCGCGAGCAGGCTCGCTCCCACAGGTAAAGTGTTCGTCATCATGATCAAATTCAAGTAAGAAAATGCGAGAACCCTGAATGAATCAACGCTGCGACTACCCCCACTTCCAGCCCATCACCACACGCTGGCACGACAACGATGCCTACGGTCACGTCAACAACGTTACCTACTACAGCTTCTTCGACACGGCGGTGAACACTTATCTGATTCAGGTCGGTGGCCTGGATATTCATGACGGCGAAGTGGTGGGATTCGTGGTCAGTTCCGCCTGCGATTACTTTGCCTCGATCGCTTTTCCCGATCTGATCGAGATCGGACTGCGGGTCGGCAAGCTGGGCAACAGTTCGGTGCAATACGAACTGGCTGTGTTCAAGGTTGGCGAAAGCGAGGCGTGTGCGGCGGGGCGGTTCGTGCATGTGTTTGTCGATCGGGCGAGCAATCAGCCGGTGCCGATTCCTGCCGGTTTGCGCGGGGCGCTGGAACGGTTGGTGGTCTAGGCGCGCAAAAAAATCGCAGCTCAAAAGCTGCGATTTTTTGTTCATGCCTTCGCCTTAGTGGTGGCGATAGTACTTGTGATGCTTGCGGTGGCCGTAGGCATGGCCGCGACCTGGATGACCACGGTCGCGGTAGTAGCGACGGTCATCATGGCCACGGTCGTAGCGACGATCATCGTCGTCGCTCTTGTTGCCCATGTAGTTACCCAGCGCGCCGCCCGCGCCGCCACCTGCGGCAGAGCCGATCAGGCTGCCGGTGGTGCCGCCAAGGCTGCGGCCGACAACGTTACCGCCGGCTGCACCCAGTGCACCGCCGATGGCCGCTTCGCCACGGCTGCGCTTGTCGGCGCCGACCGCACTACCACCCGCGCCGCCCAGGGCTGCGCCGATGGTGGAACCTGTATTGCCGCCTAACGATTGACCGACGACCGAGCCAAGAACCCCGCCCAATGCGCCGCCCACACCTGCTTCGGTGGTGCCTCCGGCAGAAGCGAAGCCACTGACCAGGCCAAGGGACAACAAGAGAATCGAGGAGAACTTCATAGAGGATGAGCCTCAAAGGGATGACGGCGCCGATCCTGAAGCTCTGCAATGGGCGTGACAATCAAAATCCGACGAATAACACGACTTGTATACAATATTGCAAGTTACTGTTTTTTCACCGGAACTTAACCGATTTTCGCCGGTCTTTAGCTACTTCGGACAGGCCGTTTTCATGCAAAAACGGCCTTTTTTGTGGGCGGTCGAAAATCTTCGCCACGGCAGATCTGTTGACAGGTCGATCGCTTTCGCGAGCAGGCCGGATCTGGCTCCGCGGTTAAGCGGATTTAGCCATGATCAACCCAGTCTCACTCGCCGCTTCCAGCCGGATCGCAATGAACTTCGACGTTGGCGTGTGGCTGCCATCCCCCGTACTTTCCAGCGGCACCAGCGGATTGACCTCTGGATAGTACGCCGCCGCCTGCCCCGCAGGAATATCGAACGCCAACAATGTAAAACCTTTCACCCGACGCTCGCGACCGTCGTCCCAGATCGACACGATGTCGGCCTTCTGCCCTGGACGGAAGCCCAGACGAATGATGTCGGCCTCGTTGGCGAACAGCACGTCACGCTGGCCCTTCACGCCACGGTAGCGGTCGTCGAGACCGTAGATCGTCGTGTTGTACTGATCGTGGGAACGCATCGATTGCAGGATCAGATCCGGCACCTGGCCGGTGGCACGGGTGCGCTCGTGAACCAGATCTTTCGGCAACTGGTTGGCGCGGAAGTTGGCCCGGCCTGATGGCGTATTCCACTTGCGTGCCCCGGCGGAATTGCCCAGATAGAAGCCGCCCGGGTTTTTGATCTTGTCGTTGAAGTCTTTGAAATTCGGGATGGTGTCGGCGATCAGTTCGCGAATGCGTCCGTAATCAGCCACCAGCCAGTTCCAGTCGACCGGTTGGCTGCCCAGAGTGGCGGCAGCGATGCCGGCGATGATCGACGGCTCCGAGCGCATCTGGTTCGACAGCGGCTGCAACTGGCCGTTGGACGCGTGGACCATGCTGAACGAGTCTTCCACGGTCACCGCTTGCGGGCCTTCGGTCTGGATGTCGATGTCGGTACGGCCCAGGCACGGCAGGATCAACGCGTCTTTGCCGTGAGCGAGGTGGCTGCGGTTGAGTTTGGTGCTGATCTGCACGGTCAGGTCACAGTTGCTCAGCGCTTCGAAGGTGCGCGAGCTGTCCGGCGTGGCCTGGGCAAAGTTGCCGCCCAAGCCGATGAACACCTTGGCGCGACCTTCGGCCATCGCATGAATCGCCTCGACCACGTTGTGGCCATTGTGGCGTGGCACCTTGAACTGGAAGCGACGCTCCAGCGAGTCGAGGAACGCCACCGGTGGACGCTCGTTGATGCCCATGGTGCGGTCGCCCTGCACGTTGCTGTGACCACGCACCGGGCACAGACCGGCGCCAGGTTTGCCGATATTGCCGCGCAGCAGCATCAGGTTGGCGATTTCCTGAATGGTCGGCACCGAATGACGGTGCTGGGTGATGCCCATGGCCCAGCACATGATCACGTTCTTGCCTTTGGCGTACATGCGCGCGGCTTGCTCGATCTCGACCAAGGTCAGGCCGGACTGCTCGACGATCTGCTCCCATGAGGTGTCGTCGACAGTGGCGAGGTACTCCAGCACGTTGGCGCTGTGGGCATTGAGGAAGTCATGATCGAACACCGCTGGCTCACCAGCTTTCTGCGCATCGCGTTCCCATTGCAGGAGGAACTTGGCCATGCCGCGCAGCACCGCCATGTCGCCGCCGAGTGCCGGGCGGAAATACGCGGTGTTGGTCGGCTTGTCGCCGTTGGTGAGCATTTCGATCGGGTGCTGTGGATGCTGGAAACGCTCCAGACCGCGCTCTTTCAGCGGATTGATGCACACCACTTGGGCGCCGCGTTTCACCGCTTCACGCAACGGTTCGAGCATGCGCGGATGGTTGGTGCCAGGGTTCTGGCCCCAGACGAAAATCGCGTCGGCGTGTTCGAAGTCGTCGAAGGTCACCGTGCCTTTGCCGACCCCGACACTCTGCGCCAACGCCACGCCACTGGCCTCGTGGCACATGTTCGAGCAGTCAGGAAAATTGTTGGTGCCGTAAGCCCGCACGAACAGCTGATACAGATACGCTGCTTCGTTGCTGGCGCGCCCCGAGGTGTAGAACTCGGCCTGATCCGGGCTCGGCAGATTGCGCAGATGCTTGCCGATCAGGGCGAAGGCATCTTCCCAAGATATCGGCTTATAGCGATCGGACTCGGCGTCGTAGACCATCGGCTCGGTCAGGCGGCCCTGATATTCCAGCCAGTAATCGCTCTGCTCCAGCAGGGAAGTGACGCTGTGCTTGGCGAAGAATTTGGCATCGACGCGACGCTTGGTCGCTTCCCAGTTCACCGCTTTGGCGCCGTTCTCGCAGAACTTGACCATGCCGCTTTCCGGCGAATCACCCCAGGCGCAACCCGGGCAGTCGAAACCGCCGTTCTGGTTGGTCTTGAGCATCATGCGCAGGTTTTTCAGGGCGTTGTCGCTGGTCAGCCACGCCTGGGCCACACTGATCAGGGCGCCCCAGCCGCCAGCGGCACCTTTGTAAGGCTTGTAGCGCGGGACAGGTTTCTGGTCGGCTTGATGATGTTGGCTCACGCTTGATTCTCCATCGCGGGGCTGTACACCCGCGGCGCACTTTTCTGCGGCAGGTGGATGAGATTGAGGTTGTGGCGCCGGGCCCATTGCACGGCCAGGCCGGTGGGTGCCGACAGGCTGACCAGGGTCTGGATCCCGGCACGCAAGACTTTCTGGATCAATTCGAGGCTGCAACGGCTGGTGACAATCGCCAGGCCGCCTTCGGTAGAAATCTTCTGGCGGATCAACCCGCCGATCAGCTTGTCGAGGGCGTTATGGCGGCCGATGTCTTCACGACCGAGCAGCAATTCGCCGCTGGCATTCATGAACACCGCAGCATGCACCGCGCCGCAGTGCTGGCCGAGCGGCTGGAACGCGCCGATGCGCTGGCGCAAACCGTCGAGCCATTCGATCGGTGGCAAGGCTGCGCCCGGCAACACTTTGAGCTCAGGCAGCGCCTGTTCGACGGCTTCGACGCCGCACAGTCCGCAGCCGCTGGTGCCGGCCAACTGCCGACGCTGCTGTTTGAGGTTCCAGAACGCGCGGTTGGCAATGGTCACTTGCGCGTATTGCGCCGAGCCTGCGCCTGTCAGTTGCAGATCGTAGATATCGCTGGCGTCTTCGATGATGCCGCTGCCGAGGCTGAAACCGACGATGAAATCTTCGAGGTCGGTCGGTGTAACCAGCATCACTGCCTGGCTGATGCCGTTGTAGGCGATCGCCAACGCGACTTCCTCGGCCAGCGCGGTGCTGGCCGATGCCTCAAAGGGTAGATCGCTGTAGCTGTAGGTCTGGCTGGCGGCAGGCGCGGGCGTTTCAATTGCTGGCGCCGCGCAGGCTGGGCGCTTGGCGTTCATGGCATCACCGACGGTTTGATCTAGGTCAAGACTAGGCGCGGCAAGTTGTCGCGTCTAATCGCTATTACCGATCTACCGATAGATGCCGTCGATCAAGCGTCTTTTGACGATTTGTGATAAAGCGCGAAACAGGCTTCTGCCAGCGCTGAACGCGGCGCGCCACGGCGCATGATCAGCCCCAGTGGCGCGAGGGTGTGGGCATTTTCGATCGGTTGCAGACGCAGGTGATCAGCGAGGGTTTCCGCGCCGCCATCAAGCGGCATGATCGCGCAGCAAAAACCGCCGTGTACTGCTTGCAGCAGTTGATGCACGGCGTCGGTTTGCAACAGCGGTTGCGGGGTCAGGCCACGGCTGTGGAAGTTGTGGTCGATGGACTGGCGAAAGTGCATGCCGCTGGTGAGCATGCACAGCGGCAGTTCGATCAGCGACTCCCAGCTCAGGGGTTCTTCGCCGAAGTTGAACGAGCGCTCGTCATAGAGCAGGCCCATGCGCGTCTCGTTGAAGGCCAGCGAATCGAAGCGCTCGCTGTCCAGGCGCTCCAGATACGACACGCCAATGTCGATGCGGTTGTTCGCCAAGTGTTCGAGCACTTGCTCGGAGCTCAGCGACGACAGCTCGAAGCGCAAGTCCGGGTGCGCCGCGTGCAGTCGTTGCATCAGCGGCAAGGGATCGAAACTCGACAGCGGCACCACGCCCAGGCGCAGCGTACCGATCAGGTTGCCGCGACAGGCCGCCGCTTCCGCCTGCAAGCCGTCGTAAGCCGCCAGCACCGTGCGCGCCCACGCCAGCACGCGCTCGCCCGGCGCGGTGAAACCTTCGAAGCGCTGGCCACGGTTGACCAATGGCAGATCAAGTTCTTCTTCGAGGCTGCGCAAGCGCATCGACAGGGTCGGCTGGGTGATGTGGCAGCGCGCGGCGGCCTGGCCGAAATGGCGGGTTTCGTCGAGGGCGATGAGGAATTTCAGCTGCTTGATGTCCATCTTCGCTCCGGGCGGTTGGCGGGGTGTGGCGATTCTACCGCCTGCGGCGCGGCAGCGTCATTGGTCGGACCGGAACCGGGTTTGGCTAGGGTGGTCTAGGCTTGGACGACTGACCCTTTATTACATGGAGTGAATGCAATGAGCCTGTTCAGTTTTTTGAAAGAAGCCGGTGAAAAGATTCTCGATGCGCTGACGCCGGACAAGGCCGAGGCCAACAGCGCAGCGCTGACCAAGCACGTGCAGGAAGCGCTGACCGGTATCGATACGTCGAAGATCCAGGTCAAGGTTGAAGGCGAGAAGGTCATCGCCACGGGTGAAGCGGCGAGTCAGGAAGAGAAAGAAAAGATTCTCTTGGCCCTGGGTAACGTCGCCGGCGTGAGTGGCGTGGACGATCAGATCACCGTGACGGGTGGCGTTGCCGCTGCTGCAAAATTTGTCACGGTCGAGAAGGGCGACACGCTGAGTGCGATTTCCAAGCGCGTGTATGGCGACGCCAACCAGTACAACAAGATTTTCGAGGCCAACAAACCTCAGCTCAAACATCCAGACAAGATCTACCCGGGACAAGTACTGCGTATTCCCGAATAACATTCGAAAGCGCTTTCGCGAGCAGGCTCGCTCCCACATTTGAAACGCATTTCAGTGTGGGAGCGAGCCTGATCGCGAAGGCAGCAACGCGTCGTCAAAGCCCTGCAATCAAATCGCGGTAATCCTCGACGGCGGCAAACTCCGCTGTGTCCTTCGGCCCTTTGCGGCTGTCCGGTTCTTTCACCGCCAGCAAGTGCGCCACGCCAAAATCCCGTGCACTGCGCAGGATTGGCAAGGTGTCATCGATAAACAGGCTGCGCGCCGGATCAAAACCGATGTCCGCCTGCAAGGCATCCCAGAACTGCGGGTTCTCCTTGGGATAGCCGTAGTCATGCGAGCTGATCAGCCGCTCGAAGTATGGTGCGAGTTCGATCCGTTCCAGTTTCAACGACAGCGAATCGCGGTGTGCATTAGTGATCATGATCACCCGTTTGCCGGCGCGTTTGATCGCGTCGAGGAAGGTATCGGCATCCGCGCGCAGGGCGATCAGGTGGGCGGTTTCCTGTTTCAGTTCACGCACCGACAATTTCAGTTCCGCGCTCCAGAAATCCAGGCAATACCACTGCAACTGGCCGGCGTGGCGCTCGAACAATGGTTGCAATTCCAGCTCGGCCATGGCCCGGCTGATGCCGTGCAGTTCGGCGTAGCGCTGGGGCAGGTGTTCGAGCCAGAAATGGTTGTCGAAGTGCAGATCCAGCAGCGTGCCGTCCATGTCGAGCAGAACGGTATCGATGGCGGACCACGGTAATGAAGGCATGGCAACGTCTCGAACGGTGAAAAGATATCCGACGCAAACAATCGGGAAAGCCGCGTTATAGTAGCGCGTTCACGCCAAGGAGCTTTGCATGCGCCAGAAACCCACCGTACTCGCCCGCGAGATCGTCGCCACCAGTCGCCTGTTTCGCGTCGAAGAACTCAAGCTGCGATTTTCCAATGGCGTGGAGCGCACATACGAGCGTCTGGTCGGCAAGGGCGCGGGTTATGGCGCGGTGATGATCGTCGCGATGCTTGATGCCGAACACGCAGTGTTGATCGAGGAATACTGCGGCGGCACCGACGAATACGAACTGTCTCTGCCCAAAGGCCTGATCGAGCCGGGCGAGGACGTGCTGGCGGCGGCCGAGCGGGAACTCAAGGAAGAGGCCGGTTATGGCGCGCGTCAACTGGAGCATCTGACCGAGCTGTCGCTGTCGCCCGGTTACATGAGCCAGAAAATCCAAGTGGTGCTGGCCACTGATCTTTACGAGGAGCGGCTGGAAGGCGATGAGCCGGAGCCGATGCGGGTCGACAAGGTCAACCTGCGCGAACTGTCGGCGCTGGCGCAGAATCCGCAATTTTCCGAGGGCCGCGCCTTGGCGGCGCTGTATTTGACCCGTGACTTGCTGAGCCAGCGCGGGGTATTCAGCTATGAGTGAGACGTCGATGAATTTTCCCCATCCGTTGATGGCGCCAGTGGTTGAGTTGGCTTTACAGGCTGGCGAGGTGATCCTGCCGTTCTGGCGTGCCGGCGTTGAAGTCACGGCCAAGTCCGATGATTCGCCGGTCACGGCCGCCGACCTGGCTGCACATCATCTTATAGTTGCCGGGCTGACGGCGCTGGATCCGAGCATTCCGGTGCTGTCCGAAGAGGACGCCGACATCCCGCAGAGCGTGCGCGCCGGTTGGCAGCGCTGGTGGCTGGTGGATCCGCTGGACGGCACCAAGGAGTTCATCAGCGGTAGCGAGGAATTCACTGTGAACATCGCGCTGATCGAAAATGGCCGGGTGGTGTTTGGCGTGGTGACGATGCCGACCAACGGTCGTTTTTATGTCGGCGGTGCCGGATTTGGAGCCTGGCGTGGCGACGAGGGCGGTACGCCGACGGCGATTCAGGTGCGCGATGTGCCTGCACCGGGCGAGGCGTTTACTGTGGTGGCCAGCCGTCGCCATTCCAGTCCCGAGCAAGAGCGTTTGCTGGCCGGGTTGAGCGCCAGTCTTGGTGAGCTGCAACTGGCCAATATCGGCAGTTCCCTGAAGTTCTGTCTATTGGCCGAAGGTGCTGCCGATTGCTATCCGCGACTGGCGCCGACTTCGCAGTGGGACACGGCGGCAGCGCAGGGCGTGCTGGAAGGGGCGGGGGGCGAGGTGCTGGATTTGAGCGGCGAGGCGTTCAGTTATCCGCCGCGAGAATCACTGTTGAATGAGTTCTTTCTGGCGCTGCCGGCGAAGGCTGCGTGGCGCGAGAGATTGTTGGAGTTGGCTCGAGGTTAACTGCTGAACCGGAATTCCCCCTCACCCCAGCCCTCTCCCCCAGGAGAGGGAGCCGACCGAGTTGTCTGGCGCTATGCATCGACCTGGAGAATCGAGTCGATTGTGGATTCGGCGAAGCAGTTTCAGGTCGACGTAAATCTGTAGCATCCCCGTATCGGTTCCCTCTCCCTCGGGAGAGGGCTAGGGTGAGGGGCTGTTGATCCTCAACGGTGCAAAACGTACTGCCCGATAAATCTCACTGCCTCGTCCTCGCTTCCCGCATTCAGGATCCGCGTATCCAGCGTCAACCGCGCCCGTCCATAGCGCCGATACATCGTCACAAAGCGCTTCCACACCGCCGCATCCGGCGCCGGGCAGATGGCCACGGCGTCTCCCGTTACCGGCAGCGGATAACTGATCTGCCCTTCCTGGATGACGATGTGTCCGTCGGCAATCCCTTCTTCCTTCAAACGCAGATGCAACCAGCCCCAGCCGGCCAGCACCGCGCCGCAGTAGAGGCTGCCGCCAAACATGGTGCTCTTGTGATTGACGTTGGGCGCGAGGGGCAGGTGCAGGCTCAGTTGCTGCTCGCGCCAATCGAGCACCTCGAGGCCCATCTCGGCGGTCAGCGGAATGTCGTGATGCAGCACCGTTTGCAGGTATTCGCTTTCGCTGCTCATTCGTGGTCTTCCCCGTGGCTGCTGTCGCCGAAATTCAGACCGTGTTTGCGTAGCTTGTCATGCAGGGTCTTGCGCGGAATACCCAAGGCTTCGGCGAGGCTGCGCACCGAGCTGTGCGAGCGCGCCAGTTCGGCGGCGATCAGCGATTTCTCGAAGTTTTCCACTTGCTCGCTGAGGCCGCCACTGACCACTTCTACCGGCGTGCCGCCGCTGCCATCAGCGCTGTTGTCCAGTGCCAGCTCAAGCCCGAGGGCGAAGCGTTCGGCGGCATTTTGCAGTTCACGTACATTGCCCGGCCAGGTGTGGCGCAGCAGAAGCGCGCGGTGTGCCGGTTGCAGCTCGTGGGGGGGCAAGCCGTGACGGGCGCTGGCTTCATCGGCGTAATGCTGGAACAGCACCAGTGCGTCTTCGCCCCTTTCGCGCAGCGGCGGGATGCGCAGCGGCGCGACGTTGAGGCGGTAATACAAGTCGGCGCGGAAGCGACCCTGATCCGCCGCCTGACGCAGGTCCTCCTTGGTCGCGGCGATGACGCGGATGTCCAGCGGGATCAACTGATTGCCGCCCAGACGCTCGACGACTCGCTCCTGCAGCATGCGCAGCAATTTCACTTGCACGTCCATGCTCATGCTTTCGATTTCGTCGAGGAACAGCGTGCCGCCGTTGGCGAATTCGAATTTGCCGATGCGGCGTTTCTGCGCGCCGGTGAAAGCGCCGGGCTCGTGACCGAACAGCTCGCTTTCCACCACCGATTCCGCCAGGGCGCCGGCGTTGATCGCCACGAACGGGCCGTTGCGGCGGCTCGACAAGTCGTGCAGCGCGCGGGCAACCACCTCTTTACCGGCGCCGGTTTCGCCGAGGATCAGCACGTCAGCCTTGGTCGCCGCCAGCGCACCGATCTGCTCACGCAGACGCAGCATCGGCGTCGAATGGCCGACCAGTCGCGCGCTCAATTCGTTGCGGTCGCTCAAGGCCAGACGCAGGCTGCGGTTGTCCAGCACCAGCCGCCGTAGCGCGAGGGCGCGACGGACGCTGTCGAGCAGCGCGTCGCTGGCAAAGGGTTTTTCCAGAAAATCGTAAGCGCCGGCGCGCATCGCCTGCACTGCCAGCGGTACGTCGCCATGGCCGGTGATCAGCAGCACCGGCAGCTCCGGATCCTGTGCATGCAACTCGCTCAACAGTTCGAGGCCGTCCATGCCCGGCATGCGGATGTCGCTGACCACCACCCCCGGCCAGTCACGCTCAAGCTGTGCCGCCAGCCCTTTGGCTTCGGACAGTGGCAGGATTTTCAGGCCGGCCAGGTCCAGGGTCTGGCCGAGGGCCTGGCGCAAGTGCGGATCGTCGTCGATCAACACTACCTGGATGCGATTGTCGATGGTCATGCACTTCGATCCTCGGAAGGTTGCAGGCTGACTCCGGGCGCGCCGGCACGCAGGCGCAGGGTAATCAGGGCACCGCCCTGTTTGTGGTTGGCGAACGACAGCTCGCCACCAAAGGCGCGCATCAGCGTTTCACAAATGGCCAGTCCCAGACCCAGACCCTGTGTGCGGGTCTTGGTGGTGTAAAAGGGCTCGCTGGCGCGGCCAAGAGCTTCCATGCAGAACCCGGGGCCGTTGTCGCGAATGTACAGATTGACGCCGTCGGCGGTGGCTTCGGCACTCAGCCACAATTTGCGCGGCGGGCCTTTTTCGGTGAGCGCATCGAGGGCGTTGGCCAGCAGATTGCCCAGCACTTGGCGCAAGCGGGTTTCGCCGGCCTCTACCCACAGCGTGGCGGCGGGCAAGTCGCGGATCAGTTCGACTTCCATGCTGCGCCGACGTTTGGCCAGCAATGCCAGCGCATCGTCCAGCGCCGGTTGCAGGGCAACGCTTTCCGGTGCGTGGCGATCGCGGCGGGCGAAGGCGCGCAGGTGGGCGATGATCGAGGCCATGCGCCCGGTCAATTCGCTGATCAGCTTGAGGTTGCCGCGCGCGTCCTCGGTGCGCTGATGATCGAGCAGCACTTCGGCGTTTTCCGCATAGCTGCGAATCGCCGCCAGGGGTTGATTGAGTTCGTGACTGATGCTCGCCGACATGGTCCCCAGCGCCGACAATTTGCCCGCCTGGACCAGATCGTCTTGGGCGCGCACCAGCTCCTGCTGCGCTTGCTCACGCTCGAGCACTTCCTGCTTCAAACGCCGGTTGAGGCCCTCCAGATCGCTGGTACGTTCAGCCACCCGGCCTTCCAGTTCGCGGCGCGCCTTGGCCTCAAATGCGATGCGCTCCAGATAGTGCCGGCGACGTTGCATCATCAGACCCACCAGCAGCATGACCACCAACAGCGTGGCGCCGCCGATCGCGACCACCGTGCGCACCGGACGATCGATCAGCGTGCGCGGGGCGAGGATGCTGACGCTCCAGCCGGTTTCGGCGATGTCGTGGGTCTGCGTCAGCCAGGCGCCGGGGCTCAGGTTCAGCGGCCGCGGTTCGCGGGTCGGGTAGGGCTGGATCGCGGTGATCGCCGCGCGCTCGGTTTCGCTCAGCTCACGGGTGGCGCGAAAACGCCATTCCGGGCGAGAGGTGAGGATGACCACGCCGTTATGGTCGGTCACCAGCAATTGTTCCGGGGTTTTGCCCCACAGGCTTTCGGTATGGTCGAGGTCGACCTTGATCACCAGCACGCCGATGATTTTCTCACCGTTGCGCACAGCAGCGGCGAAGAAGTAGCCGCGTTTGGCGGAAGTGGTGCCGAGGCCGAAGAAGCGTCCGAGGCGCCCGGCCATGGCTTCGCTGAAATACGGGCGGAAGGCGAAGTTGCGGCCGACGAAGCTGTCGCGTTTGTCCCAGTTCGACGCCGCCAGCGTCTGGCCGGACGTGTCCATCAGGTACATG
The DNA here is from genome assembly GCF_054667565.1 of Pseudomonas sp. S3_G06. Lineage (NCBI taxonomy): Bacteria > Pseudomonadati > Pseudomonadota > Gammaproteobacteria > Pseudomonadales > Pseudomonadaceae > Pseudomonas > Pseudomonas sp. S3_G06. Next base: position 4,858,709 of record NZ_CP162738.1, on the reverse strand, counting down.
ACTTCAGCGCCGGTCTGCGCGGCGATGTTTTTCAGCAAGCGATTGGCGTTGCCTTGGGTCACGCCGTCGTCCGGCGCACCAAGCACCGCGCGCAGGGCCGGCAGATCGCCGAGAATCTGCGGCAACACTTCGTAGCGATGCAGGGTGCCGAGCAGGTTGGCCACGTAAAGATCGAGGGTCTGGCGATTCTGCCCGGCGAGCTCGCTGCGGTAATAGCGTTCGGCGAGGTGTTCCAGCGGCCACAGCAGCGGCGCCAGGCACAGGGCCAACAGTGCAAGGCTGCGCCAGCGAGGTCTGCGGGGGAGCGGTGGTTTCATGTGCCGGATACGCCTGAGGTGACAGGCGCATTATGCCCGGCCTCAGGCGAAGACGTCAGCGTCCTTAAGCAGCGCGGCCGCCTGGTCCTTGGCCGACAGCTTCGGCGCTTCGTCCAGTTGCCAGTCGATGCCCAGCGCCGGGTCGTCCCAGCGAATGCTGCGCTCGGAAGACGGGTCGTAATAGTTGGTGGTCTTGTAAAGAAATTCGGCGAACTCGCTCAGCACCACGAAGCCGTGAGCGAAACCTTCCGGTATCCATACCTGACGATGGTTTTCCGCCGACAGGCGCACCGCCACCGATTTGCCGAAGTGCGGCGAACTGCGACGGATGTCAACCGCCACATCGAGCACTTCACCTGCGGTCACGCGAACCAGTTTGCCCTGGGTGTTCTGCAACTGGTAATGCAGGCCACGCAGCACGCCTTTTTGCGAGCGCGAATGGTTGTCCTGCACAAACTGCGTTTCCAGACCGGTGGCGTCCTGAAACGCCTCGGCATTGAAACTCTCGTAGAAAAAACCACGCTCGTCGCCAAACACCTTGGGTTCGATGATCAGAACACCGGGCAGATCGGTGGTGATGACATTCATGAGGATTTCCGTTGATAGGTGAATGGCCGACATTCTTGCGCAAAGCGCTGCGGGGCGCGAGTGTTGGGTTTGAATTGGAGCGTTCATTGAAGCCGGGGGTTGCGTAACCGCCAAGGCGATGGCGATATAAGCGCCTAATAAAACTTCAGGGGTCGTTTCATGCCGCTCGCCACGTTGATTCATCGCGCCAGTTTGCCCGGTCCGCAGGTTTCAGAGGCGCAGGCGCTGCAATGGCTGGCCGAATATTACGGGTTCAGCGGCACGTTGCAGGCGCTGGGCAGCCAGCAGGATCTGAATTATCGCGTCGACAGCGAGCGTGGACGCTTTGTGCTGAAAGTCTGTCGTGGCGACTACGCTCTTGTGGAGCTGCAAGCCCAGCACGCCGGGCTCAAATACTTGGCCGAGCATTCGGCGATCAAGGTGCCGCGCGTCATCGCAGCCAATAACGGTGCAGATCTGTTGTCGCTGCAAGCCAATGGCGAAACGGTGCATGTGCGCTTGCTGGAGTATATCGACGGCCAGCCGTTGACCGATTTCGATCATCTTGGCCAGGACGTGGTCGCCGGGTTTGGCCGACTCTGTGGCGAGATGGATCTGGCCCTGGCAGGCTTCGATCACCCGGGCCTTGAACGCACCTTGCAGTGGGACGCGCGTCACGCCAACGCTTTGATCAGTCATCTGTTGCCGGTGATCACCGACGCGCAGCAGCGTGCGGTGATCAGCGCTGCCGCCGAGCAGGCCGAGCGCCGTTTGCAGCCGTTGCTGGACAAACTGCCGGTGCAGGCGATCCACATGGATATCACCGATGACAACGCCGTTTGGGCGCGTGATGCCCAGCGGCATTGGCAGTTGCAGGGTGTGATCGACTTCGGTGATCTGGTGCGCACCTGGCGCATCACTGATCTGTCGGTGACCTGTGCGGCTTTGCTGCATCACGCCGATGGCGATCCGTTTGTCATCCTGCCGGCGGTCCAGGCTTATCACGCGGTCAATCCGTTGCAGTACGCAGAGTTGCAAGCGCTGTGGCCATTGATCGTGGCGCGGGCGGCGGTGCTGGTGCTCAGTGGCGAGCAACAGGTGAGCATCGACCCCACCAATATGTATAGCCGCGACAATCTCAGTCACGAGTGGGAAATCTTTCGCGTCGCGACCTCGGTGCCGCAGGCGCTGATGGAAGCGGCAATTCTCACCGCCGTGGGCCAGACCGTGCAGAAGGTCGAAAACCCGGAATTTGCGCCATTGCTGCCCGGATTGGTCGGGCGCGAATTCGCGCTGATCGATCTGGGCGTGTTGAGCCCGCACTTCGAGGCGGGCAATTGGGAGCAGCCGGGCATTGATCAGCGCTTGCTGACAGAGGCCGCAGCGGTGCACGGGCTGGCGGCAACGCGTTATGGCCAGTACCGCTTGTCACATACTCGGCCAGACAGCGCGACTGAGCCGGACACGTTCCCGTTGCATGTCGAATTGCGTGTGCCGGCTGGAGCCGAAGTGCAAGCGCCGTTCGCCGGCGTTCTGAAGCAAGCGGCAAACGGTGCGCTGCAACTCGATGGCCCACAGTTCAGCGTTCGCCTGTGGGGCGTGACGCCTGTTCTTGAACATGGGGTGGCAGTGGATAGAGGCCAGAAACTCGGTGAAGTCACTGGGCCGCTGATCGTGCAGTTGTGCCGAGAAGCAGAACTCGACGCGCCGCTGTTCTGCACGCCGTCCCGTGCATCGGCTTGGCAGGCGTTGTGCCCGTCACCGGCGATGCTGCTCGGGCTGGCCTGCGACGCCGAGCCTGAGCTGGACGCGAAAACCCTGCTCGAACGCCGCGATGCCAGTTTTGCCCGCACGCAAAAACACTATTACGTTGACCCGCCGCGCATTGAACGCGGCTGGCGCAATCACCTGATTGATATGCACGGCCGATCCTATCTGGACATGCTCAACAACGTCGCCGTGCTCGGCCACGGTCACCCGCGGATGGCGGCGGTCGCGGCGCGGCAGTGGTCGTTGCTCAATACCAATTCGCGCTTCAACTACGCGGCGGTCGCCGAATTTTCCGAGCGCTTGCTGAAGCTGGCGCCGAAGGGCATGGATCGTGTGTTTCTGGTCAACAGCGGCAGCGAGGCCAATGACCTTGCGATTCGCCTGGCCTGGGCCTACAGCGGCGGGCGCGACATGATCAGCGTGCTTGAGGCGTATCACGGCTGGACGATCGGCGCCGATGCGGTATCGACGTCGATTGCCGACAACCCGAAAGCGTTGGAAAGTCGCCCGGACTGGGTGCACCCAGTGCCAGCGCCGAACACGTATCGCGGCGAATTCCGTGGCGCCGATTCGGCGCCGGATTACGTGCGCAGCGTCGAGCATCATCTGCAAAAACTGGCCGAGCAGAAGCGGCAACTGGCCGGTTTCATCTGCGAGCCGGTCTACGGCAATGCCGGGGGTATTTCTTTACCGCCGGGCTATTTGCCGCAGGTGTATGAAAAGGTCCGCGCGCAGGGCGGGGTGTGCATCGCTGACGAAGTGCAGGTCGGTTACGGGCGCATGGGCCATTTTTTCTGGGGCTTCGAACAGCAGGGCGTGGAGCCGGACATCATCACCATGGCCAAAGGCATGGGTAACGGTCAGCCACTTGGCGCGGTGATCACTCGCCGGGAAATCGCCGAGGCGCTGGAGGCCGAAGGCTATTTCTTCTCGTCGGCGGGCGGCAGTCCGGTCAGTTGCCAGATCGGCATGGCGGTGCTCGATGTGATGGAGGAAGAAAAGCTCTGGGAAAACGCCCAGGTCGTCGGCGGCCACTTCAAGGCGCGCCTGGAAGCGTTGATCGATAAACATCCGCTGGTCGGCGCGGTGCACGGCTCCGGGTTTTATCTCGGGCTGGAGCTCATCCGCAATCGGCAGACGCTGGAACCGGCAACTGCCGAGACTGCATTGCTGTGTGATCGCCTGCGCGAGTTGGGGATCTTCATGCAGCCGACGGGCGATGACTTGAACATTCTCAAAATCAAGCCACCGATGGTGACGTCGCGCCAGAGCGTGAATTTCTTTGTCGATATGCTGGATCGGGTGTTGAGCGAAGGCCTGTAAGCAAGGCACATCCCCTGTGGGAGCGAGCCTGCTCGCGAAAGCGGTGTATCAGTCGCCACATGCGTTGACTGATACACCGCATTCGCGAGCAGGGTCGCTTCCACATCTGTTTTCGGTCTAAGTCCGATTTGTATCGATTAAATTGGCGCTCAAACAGATAGATTCCTTCTGTACAGCTTTTAAAGCCGATATTTATCGGTTATAAAGTCGCCATTGCTCCGGCATGGTGATCTCTTGTCCGGTGCGCGCGTTTTCTTTTCGGTCGAATTCTTCGACCGTCAAAGCACTAGCCCGGAGATGATTCATGAGCCGTATCGTTACCGTCGCCGCCACGCAGATGGCCTGTTCGTGGGACCTGGAAGCCAACCTCGAAACCGCTGAAAGACTGGTCCGAGAAGCCGCCGGCAAAGGCGCGCAGATCATCCTCATCCAGGAACTGTTCGAGGCGCCGTATTTCTGCCAGAAGCCGAATCCGGATTACCTGCAACTGGCAACGACGGTTGAAGAAAACGTCGCCATCAAGCATTTCCGGAAAATCGCCAAAGAGCTGCAACTGGTGCTGCCGATCAGCTTCTACGAACTGGCCGGGCGTGCACGCTTCAACAGCATCGCGATCATCGACGCCGACGGCAGCAACCTCGGGATTTATCGCAAGAGCCACATCCCCGACGGCCCGGGCTATCACGAAAAGTATTACTTCAACCCGGGCGACACCGGCTTCAAGGTATGGAACACCCGTTACGCGAAAATCGGCGTTGGCATCTGCTGGGACCAGTGGTTCCCGGAAGCGGCACGCAGCATGGCCCTGCAAGGCGCGGAAATTCTCTTTTATCCAACCGCGATCGGCAGCGAGCCGCACGACAAGACCATTTCTTCGCGCGATCACTGGCAGCGGGTCCAGCAGGGCCATGCCGGCGCCAACCTGATGCCGCTGATTGCCAGCAACCGCATCGGCAATGAAGAGCAGGACGGCTACGACATCACCTTCTACGGCTCGTCGTTCATCGCCAACCAGTTCGGCGAAAAAGTGCAGGAGCTGAATAAAACCGAAGAAGGTATTCTTGTGCACACGTTCAACCTCGACGAGCTGGAACATATTCGCAGCGCGTGGGGTTCATTCCGCGACCGCCGGCCGAATCTGTACGGCGCGTTGAAAACCCTCGACGGTTCCCTGGAGTCCTGATGACCACATTGAAAAGTACGCCACGCGCCGATGGCTTCTACATGCCGGCCGAGTGGGCGCCACAAACCCAGACCTGGATGATCTGGCCCGAGCGCCCGGACAACTGGCGTCTGGGCGGCAAACCGGCGCAGGCCGCGCACGCCGCCGTGGCCAAAGCCATCGCCCGTTTCGAGCCGGTCTCGGTTGCCGTCTCCGCCGGCCAATACGAAAACGCCCGCGCGCGCCTCGATGTGCCGAATATCCGCGTGGTGGAGATGTCCAGCGACGACGCTTGGGTTCGCGACAGCGGCCCGACCTTTGTTATCAATAACCATGGCGAAGTACGCGGTGTGAACTGGGATTTCAACGCCTGGGGTGGTTTCGATGGCGGCCTGTATGCACCGTGGAACCGTGATTCGCAGGTCGGCGGCAAGATCCTCGAGATCGAGCGCAGCCCGCGTTACCGCACCGAAGGTTTCGTGCTCGAAGGCGGTTCGATTCATGTCGACGGCGAAGGCACGCTGATCACCACCGAAGAATGCTTGCTCAACCGCAATCGCAACCCGCACCTGAGCCGCGAAGAAATCGAGACGGTACTGCGTGACAACCTGTCCGTGGACAAGATCATCTGGTTGCCGGATGGCTTGTTCAACGATGAAACCGACGGCCACGTGGATAACTTCTGCTGCTACGTGCGTCCAGGCGAAGTGCTGCTGGCGTGGACCGATGATCCGCAGGATCCGAACTACCCGCGCTGCCAGGCCGCAATGAAAGTGCTGCAAAGCAGCACCGACGCCAAGGGCCGCCCGTTCACGGTGCACAAAATGCCGATTCCGGGGCCGCTGTACGCGACCGAAGAAGAGTGTGCCGGCGTCGATGCGGTGGACGGTTCGCAGGAGCGCAATCCTTCCGTGCGTCTGGCCGGTTCCTACGTGAACTTCCTGATCGTCAACGGCGGCATCATCGCGCCGAGCTTCGACGACCCGATGGATGCCCCGGCCAGGGAAATCCTGCAGAAACTGTTCCCGCAACACGAAGTCGTGATGGTGCCGGGCCGTGAACTGTTACTGGGTGGCGGCAATATTCACTGCCTTACCCAACAGCAGCCAGCCCCGCACAAAGAGTGAGTTGAGTCGTAACAGCTTGAGTTGATTCACAAAACAGCGAGGCAATGATTAGCTCGCTGCGCATGAAAGCAAGCCCGCGGCCCGTCAGGACCGCGGGCTTGTTTGTATCCGCCGGTCGACATTCGAGTCGCCTTGGCATAGCTCTTGTATTGCTCCTTATGCACTAGGGAGGGCGGGGAACTTCAACAGTTCTGTCACAAACCTTGGATAACGTAGCCGCTCACGAACGGGGAGAGAGCGCTGAAATGAACGCCGAAGTGAACGTAATCAGCGAGCGGACTGTGCATCCCATGGCCGTCAACGGCGAATCGCTCCAGCTTGTCGCGCACTGGTTGAAGTCCAATGGAACGCGTCAGATCAGACAACCTGATCCGCGCCGGATGATGATCGAGCGCTACCCCGCTGGCCTGTTCAGCGAGGCCGAGCTGGAAGCCTTGTGGGATGTGATGGAAGGATAAGAACAATAGGGATTGGTAAAAGCGCTGCCGGGATGGCGGCGCTTTTTTTGCCTGATTTTTATCCACAGGTATTCAAAGGTGGGAGCGAGCCTGCTCGCGAAGGCGTCAGCCCTGCCAATGACTTTGTTGAATGATCCAGCGCTTCGCGAGCAGGCTCGCTCCCACAGTTCAAACTCTCTGTTTAATCGGTTTTTTCTGCAACCGCCCAGCAAAAAAATTACGTTTCTTAGACGTTTTTCGCCTATTTAAAGACGATTCTTGAAATTGACACACAGTTCAGGGCGCGGCTACGATTCGGCCCAACGCCTGTGGCTAACCGCCATGACTCAAAATAAGGAGCAGGCCCGCCATGACGTTAACGTCGGCGGGCTTTTTTGTTTCGGGGTGAATACAAGAGTGCAGAAAGCGCCGTTTCAGCCGTTCGACACAGCGCGTTTCAACCCGTAATAAGGAAAACAAAATGTTGAACAAGCGAATCAGTCTGATCGCACTGGGGATGTTGAGTGCTACACAGGCCATGGCTAACGACCAGGCCGAATCCAAGGGTTTCGTTGAAGACAGCAGCCTGAAAGTACTGTTGCGCAACGCCTACATCAATCGTGATTACAAAGACGGTAACAAGGACAAGGCCGAATGGGGCCAAGCGGCCATCGGTACGTTCTCGTCGGGCTTCACTCAAGGCACCGTCGGTGTCGGCGTGGACGCTTTCGGTCTGTACGCATTGCGCCTGGACGGCGGCAAGGGCCGTAGCGGCGCCGGCGGCATCGACTTCTTCAAACAGGAAAATGACGGTCGTGCGAACCACGACATCGCCAAGGGCGGTGCTGCGGTCAAGTTTCGCGTATCCAACACCGTACTGACCTACGGCGACCAGATGCCGGCCCTGCCGGTGCTGAGCTACGACAACGTGCGTCTGCTGCCGGAAAGCTATACCGGTACTTTGATCACCTCCCGTGAGATCCAAGGCCTGGAATTGAACGCCGGCCGATTCACCGCCGAGTCGCGCAAGAGCGATGAAGGCCGTGACAGCGGCGGTCTGAAGTCGATCAACGTGTTGGGCGGCAGCTATCAGTTCACCGAACACTTCAAAGGCGCGCTGTATGCGTCCGACGTTGAAGACGTCTTGAAGAAACAGTACGTGAACGCCAACTATGTGATTCCGTTCAACAAGGATCAGTCCCTGACCCTGGACTTCAACGGCTATCGCACCAAGCTGGACAGCTCGTACGTACGCGAAAACACCGTGCCGGGCGAAAGCATCGTCACTGGTCGCGACAATAAGATCTGGAGCCTGGCAGCCACTTTCGCCACCGGCCCGCACTCGTTCACCGTGGCGCATCAGCGTTCCACTGGCGACAGCAACCTGGGCTACGCCTATGGCGGCTACCAGAAAGACCAGGGTCGTGTCGGCGACGGTGGTAACTCCATCTACCTGGCCAACTCCTACTGGTCTGACTTCAACGCCGAAGACGAACGCAGCTGGCAGCTGGGTTACGGCCTGGACTTTGGTTCGTTCGGCGTTCCGGGTCTGAGCTACAACTTCGCTTACGTGCGCGGCGACAACATCACCACGTCCACCAGCGAAGGCGGCACCGAGCGCGAGATCTTCAACCAGTTCAAGTACGTCGTGCAAAGTGGCCCGGCCAAAGACCTGAGCGTGAAGTTGCGCAGTTCGATCCTGCGCGTGTCGCAGAAATCCAGCGAGTACAACGTCAGCGGTAACGAGCTGCGTGTATTCGTGGACTATCCGATCAACATCTTCTGATGATCGATCCGCTGTAAGAAAAATGAGAAAACCCCGATTCGTTCGGGGTTTTTTTTCGGCGTTTTTTCAGCGCGAACCGCAAATAACCGGTGTTCTTGTCATGTAAAAGTCGTTTTTCAAGCGCTGCAGATTCCGTTTCAAGCAGTGCTTCAAATGCCTGAAATTCTTTCTCATGGACGCAAATTCTCCACCCAATAGATTAGGGCGTTCAACGCAGCGGAGAATTTGGTAATGATCGTTTTGAACAGAGAAGTGGGCGAATCGCTACGGCGCGACAAGTTTGTCAACGTCCAGGGTGGTGACTTCAATCTCTACGGTCATTTTGCCGACTTCGTCAGACTGACCAAAAGTTGGGAAAACATGGAGCCTGACAGCTACTACGGTCAGGCCGAAGCCGGCATGCGCTACCGTCGTTACAGCGACTTTGAATACAACCCGAAAACCCGTGAGCTCAAGCAACTTGAGCACCGCGCTTACGTGCAATCGAAAGAGAACAACGCTTACGTCGGTGGCGTGGTACGACACTTTCAGGACTTTTCCGAAGAAGTGATCTCTTCGCCGGTGATGCGCAGCCTGATCGACACCGATTTCGAAGTGTACAAAAGTGTCCTGCCGGAAGAGTTGCACGATGAAATCTGGCAGTGCCAGATCCATCAGATCCGCATCGAGATCAAACCCGGCAAACAGCTGGAAATCACCCCTGAAGGCATTCATTGCGACGGCTATCCGTTCAGCGGCGTGCACTTCTGGGGGCGCAATAATGTCGAGGGCGCTGAGAGTCGTTTGTATGACATTCATCAGCAACAGCTGGCGGCGACCACCTACGAGGAAATTCTCGATACCACCTATTTCCTTGATCGCGACATGCGCCATTACGTGACCCCGGCGCGCAACACCCACACCCATGCCATGGCGTACCGGCAGATTCTGGCGATTTCCTTCTCGCGGCCCGGGACCGCTTTCGACATTGTTCGCTAATCAGATCACCCCAATCGACGGCGTCGAGTGCTCGACGCCAGTGGTACTGCGCCGCGCCACCGCCAAGGATGCGCAACGCATGGAGCGCTTCTTCCGCCAGTTCGACGAAGTGTCGTTCTGCGAATGGCAGGACGCCAAATGCCTGCGCGGCGTGTTGATCCAGAAAACCACCACGGCGTACCTGGCTTTCGATGTCGAGGGCGAGATCGTCGGCGCGGTGCTCGGCGGCATGCTCGGCAGTCGCGGCACGATCAACCATCTGGCCGTGAGCCCGCGTTACCGCAGCCAGGGCGTTGGCCAGCGTTTGGTCGAAGCAGCGTCGTCCGACATGAAACGGGTCGGGGTGCTGCGGATGTTTCTGTTCGTCGACGATGCTAACCTCGCGGGCAAGCGATTCTGGACCGCCCAGGGTTTTTGCGAGCCTCACGGCGAAAGAACATTTGAGAGGGATCTATGAATGAAAGGTCCGGCAGCGCGCCGCTGATGGCGACTCATCAGCCGTCGCGCACGTTTGCCGAAGCCAGCCCGGTGGTCGCCGGGTATTTCACCGTGTCGTTTGTCTTCGGGCTGATGGCGGTCAACGCCGGCCTGCCGATGTGGCTGCCGGTGGCGATGTGCTTGTTTGTCTATGCCGGCGCTTCGCAATTCGCCGCGCTGGCGCTGATCTCCAGCGGCGCATCGCTGACCACCATTGTGCTGACCACTTTCCTGATCAATGCGCGGCACATGCTGATGTCGGTGTACATGGCCAAAGCCCTGCGTGCATTGGGCTTGAGCCGCATGGAGCGTTGGGCTTACGCCGGTGGCCTGACGGATGAGTCCTTCGCCTTTCACAGCGTCAAGCTCGGCACAGGCGCGCCGGTCAACGTGCGTTATCTGATCGGTTTCAACCTGTTCTGTCACACCTCGTGGGTACTCGGCGGTTTGCTTGGCGCAGTTTGCGCGCAGTACGCGGCGCACTTGATCAAATATCAGCTCGACTATGCACTGACGGCGATGATGCTCTACGTGCTGGTCTCGCTGTGCAACACGCGCAACAAACTGATCGCTGCCGCTGCCGCCGTGGTCTGCATGGGTGCGCTGAGCCTGATCGGCAGTTCGCCCTTCAACGTATTCATCGCCACGTTCGTGGGCTGCGGAGTGGGTGTATGCCTGACCAAACGTTCCTGATTCTGGTGGTGGTGCTGATGATGGCGGTGACCTTCCTGCCGCGCGCCTTGCCGCTGCAGATCAACACCGAACACTGGCCGCCGTTCGTGGCGCGCGCACTGGAATATCTGCCGGTGGCGATCGTCGCTGCGATCAGCCTCACGCCCCTGTTGATCAAGGACCGGCAGATCCAGCTCGATCGCCCGGAATTCTATGCCGCGATTCCGACGTTGCTATGTGCGTATTTCAGCAAAAACCTCTTTCTCAGTGTGGCGGTGGGGACGGCTGCGTACATTGCGCTCGGCTCGTTCATGTAGCGGCAGATCAACGACGTCGTTCAGCGCCTGGTGGGACAACTCCGGGTTGTTTACCGCCAGGCGCACTTCGAGGAAATCCTCGAAACCGGGAAAAATCGTCAGGCCGTTCTTCTGCGCCGCTTCACGCGAGACCATGCCGACCGCATCCATCTGCGTGATCAACGACAGCGTCAGGGTTTCGCTGCAGGAATAGACCATGCGCTGGCCGTTCTCGTGATTGCCCAGTCCGGCGTCGAGAAAGCGCAGAAAACTGTGGGAATACGGACAATCTTCCGCAGGACGCACCTGAAACTTGTTGCCCAGCAACGTCAGCGGATCGTTTTCCTGACCGCAATGCGCACCGACCACCTGCACCTGCACCTCCGGCAGGACGATGCTCGGCAGCCCCGGCCGCTGCGGGCCGATCAGCACGGCAAGGTCGAAATCTTCGTTCTTCAGCTTGCTGAGGTTTTCCATCGACTCGGCGTAGCTGAATTCCATCTGGTAATCGGGAAACACCTCGATCAGGCGTCCGATCATGCGTCGGTTGAAATCAGGCGACAGGGTGTTGTTCAACGCCACCTTCAACGTGCGCTGCCCGGGTACCTTCAGCGCCTCGACCTTTTCTTCCATCTGTCGCGTGGCGATCAACACTTTGTCGATGTAAGGCGTGAGCTCCGTGCCTTGCGGCGTCAGCGTCAGGCCCTTGTTGGAACGGCGAAACAAGCGGAAACCGAACTGCTCTTCGACCTTGTTCAACTGTGCGGCCAACGCCTGCACGGTCAGGCACGAATGCTCGGCTGCGGCCGACAGCGAGCCGGTCTGCACGATGCGCATGAGGTTGCGTAAGGTTCTGCTATCCATGGGTAATGCCCTCTGAAGTGGGCTGGGTATTGTTGTTTACGAAACGACCGAAACGGCGCGATATGCCGGCTATATTCCTGCACCTGAGCATAGTTGTCGCGGATTTAGTAGCGAATTGATTTCCCCGCCGATGGCTGGAGGCTCACAGAGGATCGGGGTTTTTGCTGGGGTGGGGGTGATGGAGATCAAAAAATGCGTGTGAGAAGCATGGATTTTTCAGTCTGCACGGTTGTTCATCAGTGTATTAATTTTGAGTAAATGTACAGATATGTACTAACCTCAAGGCATGATGATTTCTCTGGAGGCGGCCAAATGCCAACTTCATCTACTGCGTTAAACCCACGCGAACAACTCGACGCCCCCGAAGCCGGGCGCGTTGCGCTCAAGTTCTTCTTCAACCTCATGGAGCATTGGGGCTGCAACGCCGAGCAACAACGCACCCTGCTCGGTGGAGTCGGCAACACCACGTTCTATAAATACAAACACCTGCCAAACATCCGCCTGCCCCACGACACCCTTGAGCGCATCTCTTATCTGATGGGCATCCACAAGGCGTTGAGCATCATCTTCAGCAACAGCCGCGAGCGCGCCTACGATTGGGTCAGCAGCCCCAACACGGCGGCACCGTTCAACGGCAAAACCGCGCTGGATTACATGCTGGCAGGCCGGGTGGTCGATATCGCCGATGTGCGCCGCTACCTCGACGGAGTGCGCGGTTGAAAGCGCCGGCGCTAGTCGATGTGCCATGGCCGCGCGCCTATCGCATCGTCAACAGCAGCTTCCCGCCGATTGCACTGTTCGAAGACGTGCTCGACGCCGAAGACCTCGAAGTTGCCTACGCAATTGAAGCGCTGACCAACGATCGGCTGGTCGAACAGGCTGGCGTACTGGCCCGCGTACGTCCCGAAGATCGCCTGTCCGGCCCTGGTTCCAGCCCGGTGATGGCCGCGTTCACTCACGTCGGCAAACGCAGCCGTTTCAGTGACGGCACCTTCGGCGTCTATTACGCCGCCAGCAGCCAGAGTGCGGCCATCGCTGAAACCTGTTTTCATCAGGAACGCTTTCTCGCGGCGACCCGGGAAGCCGATCTCGAATTGACCATGCGTACTTACATCAATCGGGTGGTAAAGCCGCTGCATGACGTTCGCCAAGGCTATGAACATTTGCATCAGCCCGATCCGGAAGCCTATGGGCCATCGCAGGTATTTGCGCGACAGTTGCGCGATGGTGAATCGTGGGGCTTGCTCTATAACAGCGTGCGGTTGCCCGGGCATGAATGCGTTGCAGCGTTCCGCCCGCCGGCGGTATCGATTCCGAAGCAGGGCAAGCATTTGCGCTATGTCTGGAGTGCGAACGAGCAGAGGATTTCGTATGTGCTCGAAATCAGTCAGGTGTGAAACGCAAAAAGCCCTCGCATCCGCGAGGGCCTTGTGAGCTCCAAACGCCAGAAACAACAAAGCCCCGGCATTTCTGCAGGGGCTTTGTTTTGTATGGTGCGGCACCAAGAGTCGAAAAATATCATAACTATCTGATTTTTATGTATTTTAAATATCGTAGATTATTATCATATCTCTAAAACTATCCTTTTCCCCTCTTCCGAGCCTTCTAGATGCAAGAAGAGTGAGCTGAGACACGATTGTTCTGAAGGCATGGCAGCCTTTCGACCCCTTCATTAACCTGTGAGGGGAGGCCTGCTTCTATTCCACTATATCCTCTCAGCACCCAGCAACACCTAGGCTGTGTCTGGCGGTGGGCGTGTCAGTGCCGCGCGTTTTCGCTGTGAGCGAAAATATTTTTTGACTGACCTATTATGTTCTGCCATGATGATTTTGCGGTCGATGATTTCTCGATTGTTTGTAGGTGCTAAGGCACTGTGGGGGTTGATTTCGAACCTCTAAATTTTGGGCCGGGCGTGTGCGGTCGCTACCGTGCGCGTATGTGGTGCGGTCTTGTAGGCTTCGTCGAGACGTCGAAGCCTGGTGATTTCAGCGAGGGGGAAAAATACAGTTCAAACATCGGTCATTTGGCTTGTAAAGGTTGCATCGAGAGGTCGGTTCCACATGTTGTGGGCTGGCGCAAACCCTTACAGGAGCATTCAATATGCAACCACGTGACGAGAAAGCCGAAGAACTGTACCTGGTGAAACTGAAGAGAAAGCAGCGTTTGAGATTGCTCAAAACTTGCTTTGGTGTGATTAAGATTCTCGTGCCGCTACTGTCGATGATTGACAGGAATTGGACGAAGATCATCGCATTCTTCCATGAGTAGCCTACCCCGCTGGTGTCACACTCATCAAAGGTGTGCAAAATGTTAGGTAAAGCCCTTAAGCTAATTCGTTCTTACTACGACTTGTCTCAAACAGAGTTGTGCTCTCGGTTGGGGGTATCAAACTCTCACTTGTCCGAGGTCGAGTCTGGAAAGAAGCAGCCATCTATTGAACTGCTCAAAAAATATAGCGACTACTTCGATATACCGCTATCTTCAATTTTATTCTTCTCTGAAAATATCGATTCTCCTCGAGCTACTGATAACTTGCGTTTCGGCTTGGCGAAAACTATTATTTCGTTACTTGAATGGAATGAGGATCGAAATGCAGCTAAAGAAAAGTACAAGGAAAAAACGAAAGCCCGATAATGAGCTTCCAATTCACCAGTGTGCCTTATATAAAGTAGGCTCACCGAGGCGGCTGGCTGAGTTGCTAAAGATTAGCGTAGTCGAGCTTGAAGAGTGTCTTGAGTCACAAAATAACTATAAAATATTCACAAAGGTTTTGGCTCCGAATCCATTTACTGGAAAATCTCGAAAAAAACGGGTCGTTCAAGAGCCTAAGTATCGACTTCGGAAGCTACACGAGAGGATATTATTTATGCTTCGTCGTGTCCAATATCCTGACTACGTTCAAGGCGGAGTAAAGCACCGTTCGTACCAAACGAACGCAGCTATTCATCTTGGAGCTCGACAAACAGCGACATTTGATCTGAAAGATTTTTATGGATCTACCCGCTACTGTCTTGTGCACGACTTCTTTCTTAATATTATGTGCTGCCCAACTGACATTGCGGGCAGACTTGCCTCGCTGACAACTTGGAACGGCGTAATGCCGACCGGAAGCCCACTCAGTCCTCTTCTTTCATTTTGGTCAGCTAAAGGCCTGTTTGATAAATGTGAGGAGCTGGCGGTAAAGTATGGATTGAATTTTACCTGTTATATTGATGATCTAACTTTCTCAGGGGATCAGATTTCGGGAGGTTTTCAGGCCGAGCTAAAAATTCTCGCCAGTCGCTTTGGCTATGAAATAGCAAAAGAGAAAACCAAGATTTTTCGCTTTGGAGTGCCAGCCCATATCACCGGTGTTATTTCACATAAAGCTAGGCTTTCTGTTCCACATTCGAGATTGAAAGGTGTCCGCAAAATTCAAGACGCTATTGGTGGGAGAGGGGCTGCGTATGGTTTTACTGCAGTCCAACTCAAACAGAAGTTAGCAGGAGCAATTAATGAAGCAGCTTCAATTGATGCAGTGAAATATGAAAAATGGGCATTGTATAGTCGTAAAGATATTGAGGGTGATCTTGGTTAGTAGCTGATCGAAGCGCTGTAACTCGCCTAGGGCGCGTGCTCAGGGTTTTGCGTTAAGCTGCGCTGGTTTTAGAAGATGCCATGGAGCGAAAAAGTCAGTATGTATGGCGTATAGTCGGAAAGGATAGTTTCTGCAGTCGTCCCTTGTCAATCACTCTATAAATAAAATATGTCGAAGTGGCTATGCTAATTATGGAATATATGTTTGTTGCGGTTTTGTCTTTGCTTGTGGCCTGTGTGGTTATCTTTTTTAAAACGCTTTATAAGGAGAAGGCTAAAAACAGAGCGCTGATCGAAGATGCTGGGCGTATCGAGGCAGAAAAACAGAAAGTGATACATGAATATACCTTAGAGACAGAGAGAGTTAAGCAAGCTCACGCTAAAGAAATAGAAGGTCTTAAGCAACAGAGTGCTGAAAAGCTTGATAAGCAAAAAAGAGATCATGAAATTGATATGCAGAAGCGGAAGTATAAGTATGAAAGCAAAAGCCGCGAATATCACAGGTTTATGGATGAAATTGATGCGTTCCGAGGGCTTAATATTGAAATTATTGAGAAAGAACTGTCCCCAATGATCTCCGCATGCTTCGCAAGTGACTTAGGTATTTCGAGTAAGTTGTTTGCAGATGCTAATAATAAAGCTACGAGTATCATCGGCTCTGTCAGGGTCCAGGAAGCTAAGCTTTTTGCTCAGGTTAATGGTGTGAAATTAAATGCAAGTCAAGAGATTCTTGACCTGTTGGATGAGCTTCGAGCAAACATAAGTCAGTCAAAGTTGTACCTCGAAAAAGTAGTTGGGTATGTTTTTAGTGAAAATTTTAGGCGTACTAAGCTAATTCCTGATGAGGTTAGCAATCATGCTCTCGGGCTTAATGAGCGTACAGTGGAGTTGAATAAAAAGCTTCTTGCAGCACTCAAGGCGGACCTTGATACCCTGTAGGCAGTCCGAGCTGGAGGGATGTGGGTATACCCCCAAAAATTTGATGATCTTGGATTGTAGCTTAGAGAGGAGAACGAATACCTCTTTAGGAGCGATAGTGATAGTAGTGACTGTACCGTAGCTGGGGATTAACTAGAGGTTGAATTTCCATGATTTTTGCAAGCGCTGAGTGATCAGGTGGACAGTCAGCAAATAGTAATATCGAGTCGCCTTGCTGCGACGATTCAGACGATGTTCGATGAACCAGGCCACATGCTTCTTCTGCCAAGCCCACGGTGTATCTCGTTGCCAGCGTTTTGCAATTTCCACTTGGATGATTTTCGCTTGGCGCAAATGTCGCTTCTGGGTTGCATGCGAACCCGTCAGCATCGCAGAAATGAATAGTTCTATATCGAATGGCTTGCTCATGTCCGTCCTCCAATGTAGGCCGCGACCACGTCGATCCGACCGTGCCCCAACTCATAGCTGATTTGCCTTCGGGCCTCACGATCTAGGTTCCTATCTGCCTGGCAACATTGGCCCCCATTGATTGGCGCGAGGTGTTGGGTGATCTGCTCGTAGCGCTCACATGCGTAAGCCGCTCGTAGTTCATGGAAGCCTTTGAGGTAATGTGCTTGCAGGATGTCTCGCGAAGGGCGGATGCTTTCTTGCAGAAAATTCAGGTAGCTTTCGTTTGGCGCAATCAGGTTGCGGCTACCTGCAGGTGACGCCTGCCATGCGAATCCAAGTGCACCACGAATATGGTCGTTCACTGCTATCCAACGTGGCGCCGAAGCGCCGGCGCGGCCGCCTTTGGTGCCCTCCTGAATGTTAATTCTGCCTAGGTCGTTAGCCTCACGGCTTAGCCGTGGCAGGTCAGCCAAGATGGCCTCACGCAAGCGCATGCCGGTGGCTCGCGCCAACAGGACGATCGCGGCGGCCCGTTGCTGATGATTTCGGCAAAGCGCATGGACGATCTCTTTAACCTGATCGCGGTCTTGGCCCTGCGGCACCGACTGGCGAACCCCGGTGCGCTGCATATTCAACGCCTTGCTCGGACTTGGTAACTTCACGCACTGATCACCGCGAAGCGCTGCCATGGTCCTGTTAACGCTGGATAGCCGATTTTGTGCGGTGCTGACGGCGAGGTCACCGCGCCCAACCACGTCGCGCAGATATGCCGCGTAGTCGGCCAACACTTTCCGATCAATCCGCCGCGCATCATTGATACCGGGCCCCTGTTCGGAGCGGCACCACTTCACGAATGCCTGCCACCGATCACAGTGTGCCTTCACCGTGCCGTAATGACCGCCGCCGAACATGTCTCTCAACGCCTGCGGCCCTGCATAGCTCAGTTGCCTGCCGTAGCCGAAATTGCGGCCATTGCGTCTACCCACCAATGCCATGTCGGTCACCTCATCTGCCGTTCTCCGATCCTCGCCCCACGTCATCCCGCCAAGAATGCTGAGTGTTATCAGGGATCGAGGCCCCTGCGGCCTGTGGGGTTGTCCTCTAACGCGGGACTGTCGACTCCTTACGTCCGGGAGCAAGGGCATCTCATGATCTGGCCTCCTGAGCACCAATACCGGTGGGCGGGTGGAGGCCGCGCTGGCTGACGAGACCAGCGCCTGAAAGATCCTGAGCCGGGTGAACACAGCGATGCGATGACCGGGGCATGCCTGACTGTCAGTCAGGTGCAGTCCTTTCCCTGGTCTGCGGCACCATCATCTACATGGCTGTTGCTGGTGACATCGGCGTTTGTCACGCCGATTGTCACGAGGGGAATTGCCGCAAAGCCATGTGCGATCAGGGCTGCAGCAGTGGTAGAAGTGCCCGTCTCTTTCCAGAGAAAGAGACGGGCGCAGGTTGGCGCATACGAAATGGCCAAGCGGATGGGTTGCTGCTGGGCAGGAGGGTATGGTGGCTGCCGCAGGGGCAACGGTGTTTAGTTGGCATCCATCACATGGGTAGTGACCGTACGAGCTACCGGACGCGAATCGTACTTGGGGGTGAACCACCGCGGTTGCGGCGTGACCTTTCAGGTTGCTGGCCACATTCGGCTGCCTCAGCAGCGCTTGCATCTACCGGTCTACGCCTGTGGACAATATTCGTCAAGTAACGCAATTTCAGGGACTTAGCACCTGTGGATAAAGCTATCCCCCGGTGGACATCATTGGTTTTCCACAGACGATAACTGTGCCAGTCGCTTATAGTAAGGTTAGGTCCATTGAAACGGGGCGGCTTTGCCGCCTCGTTTAAATGGACCCGCGCGGAGGAGCTACATGCGGGGCTGTGGGTAACTTCACAGCGAGTTTGGGGAGATGGTGCGGCGGGCTACTCGGTCCTCTTGGCACTGCGAAGGCGCGTGACGTTCTCGCCCGTCTGCTTGGCAAACTCATGCGGCGTCACATGGTCCTCGCGATTTGCCTCCAGAAACCGGCTCCACCAGGTCATGATCATCCGGCGTTCTTCGAGGAACTCGGCCTTGTGGGTATAGGCGGCGCGCACGTTGTTGCGTTCCTTGTGGCTCATCTGTCGCTCGATAGCCGTCTCCGACCACAGCCCGGACTCGACCAGCGCACTGCACGCCATGGCTCGGAACCCGTGGCCGCAGATATCCACCTTGGTGTCGTAGCCCATCGTCCTGAGCGCTGCATTCACCGTGTTCTCGGACATCGGTTTCCACGGTTTGGCATCCCCCGCGAACACCAGCTCGAACTTGCCGGTTATCGCGTGGATCTGCTCAAGCAAGGCCACTGCCTGCGGTGATAAGGGTACAACGTGAATGTCCCCGGCCATCTTCGTACCCCTTGTGGAAAAGGGCACGCCGTCGAGCGCTGGGCGAGTGTCGGGGATTTCCCAGATGCCGCGCTTGAGGTCGAACTCGTTCCAGCGGGCGAAGCGTAGTTCACTGGAGCGTACGAACACGTGCAGCGATAGCATCACGGTAAGGCGTGTGAGTGGACGACCTTTGTAGCCGTCGATACAGGCCTGTAGCTCTGGCAGCCTTGATAAGGGTAGTGCGGGTCGGTGAGTCACCCGTGGAGTTTTGATCGAGCCATCGAGATCGTGAGCCGGGTTCGCCGTGATCAGTCGCAGCCGTTTGGCTTCGCGCATGATGCTTTGCAGGTAATTCTTGATCCTGAGCGCCACGTCGATGGTGCCGCGCTTCGTCACGGCTTCCAGTGGCTGCATGAGGTCGTGGGTGTCGAGGTCGACGATTGCCCTGGCGCCGAGAATGGGGAAGACGTGAGTCTTCAACCGGCTGAGCACAGTCTTGGCGTGGCCGGGCGCCCACTTGGGCACCATGCCGGCGTGCCAGTCGAGCGCAACGCTTTCGAAGGTCCGCCCGTTGATCACGGCCTGCGTCTTGGCTTGTTGCTTGGACTGGATCGGATCTATGCCGTTGGCAAGCTGCTGCTTGATCTCGAAGCGCTTGCGGCGTGCGTCGCCCAGCCCGACCACTGGATAGCTGCCGAGAGCGGTCAGGCCTTCGCGGCCATCGGGTTTCACGTACCTGAGCCGCCAGCCTTTGCGGCCGTTGGGTTGCACAAGCAGGTAAAGACCGTCGCCGTCGAAGAGCTTGTACTCGCGCTCTCTGGGCTTTGCCGTGCGACAGGTGGTGTCTGTGAGCGGGGCAGTGGTGCGGGCCATAAGGGTAGTCTCCGATATCGAAACGGACCTCTATCCTTAAAACTACCCTTATTAGCGCTGGCTACCCTCGGAATCCGATGGAACGCCAAAACGAAAAAACCCGCCAGAAGGCGGGTTTTTCGGGGGTTCCAGAGATTTTGAAAGCCTTCTCTGGAACCTTATATGGTGCCGGCACCAGGAGTCGAACCCGGGACCTACTGATTACAAGTCAGTTGCTCTACCAACTGAGCTATACCGGCGTGTGGGCGACGATTATAGCGATTGGGTAGATCCTGTAAACCCCTGAATTCAGACTATTTTTGCATTCCGGAAAAATCAGGCCGTGCGCAAATTTATACGCAGCTTTTGTATCTCACGCGCGGTAAGGCATTTATGCAGGGCGTACAGTTGAGTCTGGGCTTTCGGGACCCTTTAGTTATTCACTCGGCTAGCCCAATATTCGTCGGTTATGTCGTTTTGATTGGCAGCTTATGCACAACTGAGAGGCGCGAGTACTGCTTGGGCGAGGTTTTGTGAAGCCATTCTCATCTTGTTCGCAAATCCCTGTTTTACCGGTTTTTATTTATGTGAACAAAAAATGACCAGTGTTGTTAAGTCGACGAAACAGGGGCAGATATTGGATCCACGGCAAATCCATCAACAGAGTTATCCACAGGCTTTAATATTTAAGCGCGCTCGGCGAGGAGCAGTAAGTTACGCGGTGTGAGTGAGGTGTCGCAAAAGGTGCCGAGGCGTACGACGTATCCCTGTTCTGCGAGGAAAAGTGCCCGATCCAGATTCAGCCAAAGCTCCAGCGGTCGTCGGAACAAACCGCGAAGCAATTCGAGGTTGCGCACTTCGACCAACCGCTGCCAACCGGCGGCTTCGAGTGTCCACCAATCTGGCGAGCCGACTGTGGATAACTCTTTGAGCACAGCCAGATCGCGACAGTAATCAGCGAACGGTTTGTCCAGCCAGGCGCTGGGCAGGGAGGGCGTTGGCAGGTATTCATCGACGCCGCGCAGTTGCCGTTGCAGCAAGTCGAAGGCCAGTCGTCGGGCCATGGAAGTGTCACGCTGGCGTCGAACTCTTGCACCGGCGGTGACGGTTTCGCTCATCGGCAACGCCAGATCTTCCAGAGACAGGTGTAGGAGTGATGCCGATCCTCCGCAGGACAAGGCGTGATATTCGTTGCGACTGATGCGGTTGTAGCAGCAGGGCGCAATTGCCATTTGTTGGCAACCTGCGGCACTGGCCAGTTGCATCAAGCGCACATGAAGATCACCGCACGCGTGGAGCGCGATGGGGGTGTGCGCGGCGTTCAATACGGCTGGGGCATCCGCCGCGAGTACATCCTGTTCGACATGCAGGGCGTGCAAGTGATGACGCTGACTCAGTGCCTGACCGCTGGCGACCAGCACCGGATCGTATTCAACGCAAGTCAATTGTTGCCCGGCACTCAACAGGCGCCGTCCCAGATGCCCTTTGCCGGAGCACCAGTCCAGCCAATGCGTCGGCTGCGAGGCAAAGGACAAGCGACCGGCAAACGCCTCGATCTGCTGCCACTTGCGCCCAGGCACATCGACATTCAAGCGATGCCCGGCAGCTTCAAGCGCACGCCCCGGCAACTCACCGACCGCACTCAACTCTGCCGACAACTTCGCCAATGAAGCGAACGGCTCTGGCGCATCGACAAGATCAGCAGGATGGTTATGCGCGCGTTCTGCTTCTTCCAGCGACCGCCCGCGTAGCCACGCAGACAGCTGCGGGTAGGACGCTTCCCATGGAAGTTGTAGGTGAGTGAACGGTCGAGGTTTCCACAGCGCCTGATGCTTAATCAAAAAAGCATCCAGCGTCGTGAAACGGGCGAGTAGAGCCTCGCCCGTCAGCACGTGGGAAGTATCAGCGGCCTTGGCAGGCATCGACGCGCAGCCAGCGCTCCAGCAGCTTGAAGCCGCGTACCAGCACGTAAGCCATGACCAGATAGAACACACCGGCGGCGAAGAAGATCTCCACCGGCAGATAAGTGCGGGCGATGATCGTGCGGGCCATGCCGGTCAGTTCCAGCAGGGTCACGGTGCTGGCCAGGGCGCTGGCCTTGAGCATCAGGATCACCTCGTTGCTGTAGGCCGGCAGGCCGATGCGCGCTGCACGGGGCAGGATGATATAGAACATCGCTTTGGGCCTGGACATGCCCAAGGCTCGCGCAGCTTCGATTTCACCGGGTGGAATTGCCTGAATGGCTCCACGCAGGATTTCGGCGATGTACGCCGCCGTATGCAGCGTCATGGTCACCGTTGCACACCAGAACGGATCGCGCAGGTACGGCCACAAAGCGCTTTCACGCACCGCGTCGAACTGCGCCAGGCCGTAATAGACCAGGAACAGCTGCACCAGCAGCGGCGTGCCGCGGAAAAAGAAGATGTAGGCGTAAGGCAGCGAGCGCACGTACCAGCGCTTCGAAGAGCGCGCGATGCCCAGCGGAATGGCGAGCAGCAGGCCGGCGATGACCGCGATGGCGACCAGTTCCAGCGTCAGGGTCGCGCCCTGTGCCAGTTTCGGCAGCCACTTGATGATGACCTCCCAGTTCATTGCGCGCTCCTCGCAAAGCCGCGAGCGGCGCGTTTTTCCAGGAAGTGCATGCCGGTCATCGCCAGCACTGTCAGGCCGAGGTACATGATCGCGGCGACCATATAGAAGGTGAACGGTTGTTTCGACACGGTCACACCGATCTGCGCGTGACGCATGATTTCTTCCAGACCGATGACCGATACCAGCGCGGTGTCTTTCATCAGGATCATGAACAGGTTGCCCAGGCCCGGCAGGGCGATGCGCCACATCTGCGGCATGATCAACCGGGTGAAAATCCGCCACTTCGACAGGCCCAGGGCCTGGCCGGCCTCACGGTGACCCTTGGGAATGGCCAGCAGGGCGCCACGAAACACTTCCGTGGCGTACGCGCCGAAGCACAGGCCCAGTGCGATCACACCGGCGGCAAAGGCGTTGAGTTGCAGGTCGGGGTTGCCGAAGTATTCACCGAGGGTGCGCATCAGGTTGACCGTACCGAAGTAGATCAACAGCACCCAAAGCAATTCCGGGACGCCGCGTACCAGCGTCGAATAAGTGCCGCCAAGCCATTGCAGCGGCTTGTATGGGGAAGTCTTGGCCAAGGCGCCGAGCAGGCCGAGCACCAGGCCCAGACACAGGGCGGTGAGGGCCAGTTGGACGGTCATCAGCGCGCCAGCGGCGAGCGCCGGGCCGAATCCGTAGAGGTCGATAATCATGGGTTTCTGTTCAAATTGCGGCAGGCAAAGTCGGGAGCCGGTGCCGCTTGATCACGGCGCCGGTCCCCCAGGTCAGATCAATAGATGCTGAACGGGAAGTACTTGTCGTTGATTTTCTTGTAGGTACCGTCAGCGACGATTTCCTTCAGCGCGGCGTTCAGCTTGTTGCGCAGTTCGTTGTCACCCTTGCGCACTGCGATGCCGATCTTGTCGCTTTCCACTACCGGGTCGCCTTTGAACTCGTAGTTCTTGCCAGCGTCGGTTTTCAGCCAGTCATAGTTGGCGTACTTATCGGCGAGGATCGCGTCGACACGGCCGGAGGTCAGATCAAGGTAGGCGTTTTCCTGGGTGTCGTAGAGGCTGACCTTGATATCGTCACCGTAGGTGTCTTCCAGCCAGGTGCCGGCCAGCGTTGCGCGCTGGGTACCGATGTTCTTGCCTTTGAGCGAGTCCTTGTCGGTCTTGAAGTCGACGTTTTTCGGGGCGATGAACTGCAATTTGTTCGAGTAGTACGGGTCGGTAAAGTCCACCGCGGCTTTACGCTCTTCGGTGATCGACAGCGAGGAGATCAGGAAGTCGAATTTCTTCGCGTTCAGCGCCGGAATGATGCCGTCCCAGTCAGAGGTGACGACGGAGCATTCGGCTTTCATCTTCGCGCACAGGGCGTCGCCGATTTCCTTGTCGAAGCCGACCACCTGGCCGCTCGCGTCTTTATTGTTGAACGGCGGGTAGGCCGCTTCGATGCCCATCTTCAGGGTTTCAGCCATGGCACCGGCGCTGAATGCGAGGGTGACGGCGGCGGCCAGGAAGACCTTTTTGAAATTCTGCATGCATGTTGCTCCGTTAGCGGTTGCTGGACATGAATTGTTTGCAGCGCGCCGAAAGCGGGTTATCGAACACCTGCTGTGGCGATCCTTGCTCTTCTATAAGGCCCTGATGAAGGAACACCACTTCGCTGGAAACCTGACGGGCGAAGCCCATTTCGTGGGTCACGAGCAGCATGGTGCGGCCTTCTTCGGCCAATGCGCGGATGACACTAAGTACTTCCTGAACCATTTCCGGGTCAAGCGCGGAGGTGGGTTCGTCGAACAGGATCACCTTCGGCTGCATTGCCAGCGTGCGGGCGATGGCGGCGCGTTGTTGCTGACCACCGGACAATTGCGCCGGGTAGGCGTGGCGCTTGTCAGCGATGCCGACCTTGGCCAGCAACGCTTCGGCGACTTCGATGGCCTCGGCCTTGCTCTGGCCGAGCACGCGGCGCGGGGCCTCGATGACGTTGTCGAGGACGCTCATGTGCGGCCATAGATTAAAGTTTTGAAATACAAAACCAATCTCCGAGCGCAGGCGATTGATCTGTTTGCCGTCGGCGGCGACCAGTTCGCCGTTCTTCGCGGCTTTGAGCTTGAGTTCTTCACCGGCCACCAGGATCTGGCCCTGATGCGGGTTTTCCAACAGGTTGATGCAGCGCAGGAACGTGGACTTGCCGGAACCGGAAGAGCCGAGGATCGAGATCACGTCGCCGTCGCGGGCGGTCAGCGAGATGCCTTTGAGCACCTCCAGCTGTCCGTAGCGTTTGTGCAAGTTGCGGATTTCAAGCGCGGGCGTGGCCTCAGCCATGTGCGTTCCTCATATATGTTGCGCTCCTGCTGTTGGCGGGCCTTCCTGGCGAGGCGGCCAAGCTAGCATAGCGTTTCAATGGCAGCCAACAGCGCTACGAGCGGTAAACGGGTGGCATGTGGCGGGTTGTCGCATCGGCGCAGCAGACTGTCGCCCCATCAACAACCGAACGGGTGTTTGATCATGCAAACCCGTGGGTGCCGCGTAAAAAAAGGCGCGATGTTGCCAGCTTTGGCGGGGTGTTGGAAGCGCTATCCGGCCGAACGTTCCTTATTCGCCCTTTTTCTGTGCGCCGCACACTTTTTCTGTGTGTTTCTGGTGCGCGGATTCGTCTTGAAAGTGAGTCGCCGGGTAACGTTCTGGCGAATAGCCATTAAACTCAAGGACTTGCACCGGATGCCGAAGCCCCCGGCCCTCAAGGACTCGAAACATTTTGGCGCAAATATTGCGTGCAGAATAAGGAACAGGCCGTTGGATTCTTTTTACGAGAAAGAATTTTCAGACGCGCCGGACGCACTCGCTTTCCTTGCAAAGGTAGTCTCTATGAGCAGTACCCCAAGCTCCACAGGCCTCGAACAGGGGCTCAAACCGCGTCATGTGACCATGTTGTCGATCGCCGGTGTGATCGGCGCCGGTCTGTTCGTCGGCTCCGGCCACGCCATTGCTGCCGCCGGCCCGGCCGTGCTGCTGGCTTACGCCGCCGCCGGTACGTTGGTGGTGTTGGTGATGCGCATGCTCGGCGAAATGGCCGTGGCTTCGCCGGACACCGGTTCGTTCTCGACTTACGCTGACCGCGCGATCGGTCACTGGGCCGGTTTCACCATCGGCTGGTTGTACTGGTGGTTCTGGGTGCTGGTGATTCCGCTGGAAGCCAACGCCGCCGCAACCATCCTGCACGCGTGGTTCCCGGGCGTGGACATCTGGGCTTTCGCTTTGGTCATCACCATGCTGCTGACCGTGACCAACCTGTTCAGCGTGAAGAATTACGGCGAGTTCGAGTTCTGGTTCGCCCTGATCAAGGTGTTGGCGATCATCGGCTTCATCGGCCTAGGTCTTGCGGCGATTTTTGGCTTCCTGCCGACCAGTCAGGTCAGCGGTGTGTCGCATCTGTTCGACAGTGGCGGCTTCCTGCCCAACGGCATGGGCGCTGTGCTGGGCGCGATCCTGACCACCATGTTCTCGTTCATGGGCACCGAGATCGTCACCATCGCGGCGGCGGAATCGAAGGACCCAGGCAAGCAGATCTCCAAGGCCACCAACTCGGTGATCTGGCGGATCGGCCTGTTCTATCTGGTTTCGATTTTCATCGTGGTGGCGCTGGTGCCGTGGAACGATCCTACCCTGGCCAACCTCGGTTCCTACCAGACCGTACTTGAGCGCATGGGCATTCCCAATGCGAAGATGATCGTTGACATCGTCGTACTGGTCGCGGTGACCAGTTGCCTGAACTCGGCGCTGTACACCTCGTCGCGCATGCTGTTCTCCCTCGGCAAACGCGGCGATGCCCCGGCCATGTCGACCCGCACCAACAAGAGCGGCACGCCTTACTGGGCGGTGATGCTGTCCACCGGCGCTGCGTTTCTCTGCACCTTCGCCAACTATGTGGCTCCGGCAGCGGTGTTCGAGTTCCTCCTGGCCAGCTCCGGCGCCATCGCCCTGCTGGTGTACCTGGTGATCGCCTTCTCGCAACTGCGCATGCGCAAGCAGCGCATGGCGCGCGGCGAGAAGATCGTCTTCAGCATGTGGCTGTTCCCGGGGCTGACCTGGGCGGTGATCATCTTCATCGTCGCCGCGCTGACCATCATGCTGTTCCAGGAAGCCCACCGCGTGGAAATCCTTGCCACGGGCCTGCTGAGTCTGATGGTGGTAGCCGCTGGTCTGCTGGTGTCGCGCCGTCGCAAGCTGGAGAAGCGTGGTGCGGTGGTGTTGAACTGATCTGCAACGCGTGATGTAAAAACGGCCGCTGTCAGGGATGACTAGCGGCCGTTGTTGTTTCTGAGCTTTCCAGTCAGGTTAAACCCAGTCCTCGATTCGCAAACCGGAAACGCGTTGAAACTCCCGTACGTTGTTCGTCACTACAATGAGTCCAAGTGAGCGTGCGTGGCCAGCGATCATTTGGTCGTATGGCCCGATCGGCGTTCCAGCCTTCGCGAGTTCAGATCGAACCATCCCGGCCTGTGCGGCTGCGTCGTTATCGAAAGGCAAGACATCCAGTCGCGCGACAAATCCTTCAACAATTGCCAGATTTTTCTCCGGGGCCGCCGACTTTTCAGCACCGTAAATAAGCTCCATAAGCGTGATAGCGCTGATGCACAACTGCCCGGAATGTCGATTGAAGGCTTCCCGGACAATTTGTGGTTTGTTCTTGATGGTGAAGATGCAGATATTTGTATCCAGCATGTACTTGATCATCAGAACGACTCGCGCTCCTGTTCAGTGGGTTGCTCACGGTTAGCCATGAAATCAGGGCTGACGCTGTCGCCATCAAACCAGCTATCCCAGCTTTCTCCAGCAGGCGTAATGACGCGTGTTCTGCCAATCGCGATGACTTCCACTCGTTTAACGTCGCTGGGCATCGCAACTGCCTTTGGCAGTCGGACTGCCTGACTTCTGTTGCTCATGAAAATCGTGGTCTGCTCCATATTCGGGCTCCCGGGTCTGTTCCTGTGATTAGCTCAGGATAGATCGTGCTGGGGATATGTCAATGGGATATACATCGTCACCGGACAAAGAGTAGCTAGGCCATCCAAACAAAAACGGCCGCTGTCAGGGATGACTAGCGGCCGTTTTTTGTTTCTGAGAAGGGCTTATTCGCTCTTGTCTTCCTGGGGCTCTACCGACTTGCCATAAGCATCCAGCGCCACCCCGAATTCCGTAATGAACTGCGGCTCGCTCAGCCAGGCCTGGGCTTGTTCGATGGTCATGCCGTCGGCCCACATGCGGTAGTCGATGAGCATATCGGCAGCCAGGTGGGTGGCGGCCATGCCTTCGTTGTCGGCGTTTTCCATGTCGAGCAGTTCAGGATGGTCGACGATGATGAAGGCCAGTTCGCGCAGCAGGGTCAGCAGCATTTCGTTGCGGCTGACGGCTTCGGCGTCGCGCATTTTGCTGAACATCGCCAGGGTGTATTCCGGGATCGGCTCGGCGAGGTGGCCGAGATCTTCGTCCTGATCCAGCGGTTTGCGCCCGACCATGCGGATCTGCTTGGCTTTGGCCTTGGCGCGTTTGGCGCGTTTCTGTTGCTTGTTCAGGGATGCCATGGGAGCTCAGTTCTTCTGTTGGGTTTGTGCGGCGATCGCGTCGGATGCCGCTACATAGTCAGCTTGGAATGCCGGGGATTCGATCCACGCCAGTGCGCCAGCCTCGTCGGTTTCCTGCGACCACTGGCGATACTCGATCAGCGCGGCGAGGATGAAATCCATCGCGCCTTCTTCGCCTTCCTGCTCGTACACCAGTTCCAGCAGCGGGTCTTCGAGGAACGCGCTGCACATGGCTTGCTGGCTGATCTTCTCGGCGTTGATCATTTTCTTGAACAGTTCGGTCAGGTCCACCGATTCGAAGTCGATGCGGTCGTCGTTCGGGTCCAGCTCGACCGGCGCTTCGGCGCGCTTGGTGCGGTTCTGCTTGGCCTTGGCTTTGGCCCGGGTGGCGCGTTTTTGCTGCTTGTTGGCGGAGGCCATGATGTGTTCCGTCGTGCGTGGAGAAGGGCTCAGCTGCGCGGGGCTTGCCGCCCGGGTGTGTCGGGGGCCAGTGCGCCGGTTTGCAGCCAGGTCAGAGCGATGGGCCATAGTGTGGCTTGGTATGCGCTGCGAAAAAAGCCGAAATGTCCGACTTGTTGTTCGCCGATGTCCTGCGGTGCGATACGCCAGTGGGTTTTTGTCGCGTTGCTGAAGTAGTCGAGCAGGCGCTCGATCGCCGGAGTCGTGCCGTAAGGGTCGTCGCTGAGGCTGATGGCCAGGGTCTGCGCGCGGACGTTGGCGAAGGGCACGGCGCCCGTTTTTTTCATCAGCGTCCGACCGCTTGGGCGTTGCTCGTAACGTGCGGTGGGTGTGCTCCAGTCGCAGACTACGCCGGTTGGCGTGTCCTCCAGCCAGCCGATCCGCTTGCCTGGAAAATAGCCGCAGAGCAGCGCCGTCAAAGGCATGACCACATGCCACTTGCCGAACATCCGCCAGCGCTGTTCGGGGGAGTAATCGCGCCAGTAAGCGAACTGCGCACCGACGGTTACCAGCCGTCGGATTACCCTGCCGGATGCGGCGAGACCGGCCGCGCAACCACCGAAGCTGTGGCCAACCACATCGATTGGCTGACCGGGAAACTCCTGCTGCGCGCGTTTGAGCATCGCTTCGAAATCCAGCGCGCCCCAGTCGGTCCACGAGGCACGCAGCCCTTTGATCGATTCGCTGCGGGATTCGCCGATGCCCCGGTAGTCGTAGGTCATCACGTCGAAGCCGTGGCAGAACAGATAGGCCGCGAACCGTGAATAGTGCCGACAGCGCACGGAGGTGGCGGCGTTGATGATGACCACTGGGCGCTGTGGATCGGGCGAACTGTGGCGCCAGGTGAAGCCGCCGAGTGCGTAGCCGTCGGCTGCGTTCTCTATGAACGATTCGCCAATGGTTACCGGGTCGGTCGAAAGGCATTTGTTCATAAGTGCTCGGCCTTTGCGAAGGTGGATCGAGAATGAGCCTGGAACTGGCGCCGAGCAACATACGGAACGCAGTGCGTTCCGAATTCAATGTGATCGAATTGGTGACGCGCTGCGTCACGATTTACATAAGTCCGAGGGACAGTTCATTTCACATCCGCTCCAGTTCATGCAACGCGCAGCGGCGTAATGCCAACATGACCGCGTTCGAATGCGCCGTCGCGCAACAGGCAATCTGGTTTAACCGATATGCCGAGTCAGCAGGTAGAGCAGTCACGAGCGAAAGGCACGAGTACAATCCCGCGCCCAGTATTTTGTGACGTAAGGAAGCGCTGTTTTGAAAGGGATTCTGCGAATTGGCTGTGTCATAGGCCTGGCACTGCTGTTGGTTGGCTGCGGAACGTTTATCGGGCGCTTGAATGATGGTTTGTCCGACGCCGAATATTACCGAGGGGTCGATGGCGGCCTACACCTGCTCGGTGTTCGGGGAGGAGGCAGCGATGGCATGCCGGCAGCGATCATCTGTTACATGATGATCGTCTGCCCGGTCATCACTGTTGTATCCCTGCCAGTGGATGCCGCTGTGGATACAGTCTTGTTGCCCGTCGATTACATCAACACTCTGTGAAGGCGGCATGCACTATTGACTTGTGCGCTTGCGCTTCGGCCTCTGCTCGCGCACCCGCCCTTTGCGATAAATCCACAACCCAAACACACCAATGGCCAGCATGAATGCCGTCCAGAAGCTCTGCCAAACGAACTCGAACCAGTATCGCCGAGGTTGCAGTGCCAAGGTGTAGGTGCTGCGCGGCCCACGATTGTTGGTGGTAATGGAGCCGCTGATCCAGCTTTCGATCAGCATGTAGATTGAAAGGCAGACGGCAATGGCAATCAGCACGCCGGCGATGACGGTCAGCCAATAACACAAGCGGCTTTGCCGATACGGCGGAGGATGGGGCAGGGGGACGCGGGTTCGTTTCTGATTCATCGAGTGATGGCCCTTTTCCGTAAGGGGTAAGCAGTGTCCATCAAATCCCGGACATAAAAAAACCCTGAATCTTGCGATTCAGGGTTTTCGGTATTTGGTGCCCAGAGACGGAATCGAACCGCCGACACGGGGATTTTCAATCCCCTGCTCTACCGACTGAGCTATCTGGGCAACGGGGCGCATTAAAAGGGTTTTTCGGATTTACGTCAACGACTTTTTGAAAATTTCTTAAATTAATTCCGTCGCTTACGAAATCTGCGGGTTATTCGGCGGGCGGCACGTAGCCTTCGGCCTTGGCGTATTCCTCGCCGGAGAAGTACTTGTCCATTTCTCCCTGCAGGTATTTGCGATCTTCGGCGTTCATCATGTTCAGGCGCTTTTCGTTGATCAGCAGGGTCTGGTGTTTCTGCCAGTCGGCCCAGGCCTTGGCCGAGACGTGGTCGAAAATATCCTGGCCCTTGGCACCTGGAAAAGGGGCACGTTCCAGCGCGGGCAGTTCTTCTTTGTACTTGCGGCACATTACGGTGCGGGTCATGGCGATTCTCCTGCATTCAAGACGGCGGCCGCGCGTTCGAGCAAGGTCTTGACCGGGGCAGCAAGGCCCAGGCGCGGCGGGGTGGCGAGGTTATACCAGAGCCAGTCGGCCTCGGCCACGTGATGGCTGGCTTCCTGCACCTGAACCAGCCACGGTTCGATGGACAACTGGAAATGGCTGAAGGTATGCACCAGGCTCGGCAGCGCCTGCTGCTGGCCCATGGTCAGCGAGTGCTGATCGGCCAGATGCTGCAGATCTTCCAGATCATCCAGTTCCGGCAGGCTCCACAAACCGCCCCACAGGCCCGTCGAGGGGCGGCGATAAAGCAGAATCGCACCTTCGCCGTTGGCGAGCATCGGCATCAGCGTGCGTTTCTGCGGGATGGCCTTGCGCGGCTTGGGAATCGGATAACGGGTTTCCAGGCCAAGCATGTGCGCTTCACAGCCACGCTTGAGCGGGCACAGCAGACAGCTCGGCTTGCTGCGCGTGCAGAGTGTGGCGCCAAGATCCATCATCGCCTGGGTGTAGGCGTTGACCCGATCGTGCGGGGTGAAGCGCTCGGCGTTGGCCCAGAGTTGTTTGGCCACCTTCGGTTCGCCGGGGTAGCCCTCTTGCGCGGTGAAGCGCGCCAGTACGCGTTTGACGTTGCCGTCGAGGATCGGCGCGCGCAGGCCCATGCTGATGCTGGCGATCGCCCCGGCGGTGGACAGGCCGATGCCTGGCAGCTCGGTGAGTTTTTCCACGTCACGCGGGAATTCGCCAGCGTACTGGCTGACGACGATCTTCGCGGTCTTCTGCAGATTGCGTGCGCGAGTGTAGTAACCCAACCCGGTCCACAGGTGCAGCACCTCGTCTTCCGGCGCTGCGGCCAGCGCATCGACTGTTGGCAGCGCCGCCATGAAGCGTTCGAAGTAATTGAGCACGGTGCTGACCTGGGTCTGCTGCAACATGATCTCGGACACCCAGACCCGATATGGATTGATGTCCTGCTGCCACGGCAAATCGTGGCGGCCATGGCGGTCGAACCACTCCAGCACCGCCGTGGAAAATTGCTCTGCTGTCATCGCTTGAACAGCCCCTTCAACGCGTCTTTCAATTCCGGGCTGACTTTATCGCCCAGTTTTTCGTCGATTTTCTCGCTGAGCTTGTTGCCAGCCATCTTGCTGGCCACCTGACCGAGACGGTCATTGTCGACGCGGCAGGCCTTGGCGCCCAGTTCCAGCGGGCCACGGCAGCGCAGTGGCCACTCGATGCCGACGAATTTCTCGCCGACCTGACAGGCTGGGTCGGGCATGGCGCTGGTGTCGCCCTCGACGATGATGCCGACGCGGTAGTCCATGCCGAGCACGCGCAGGTCGATGTCGCCGTCACCGTTGACGGTCATGCCGGGGATGCGCACTTTCAGGTCGGGGTTGCTGGCGACGCCGTTGCGCACGGTCAGGTTGCCCTTGAGCTCTTCGAACGGCGTGTCCTTGCCCCGTGGCTCGCCGCTGAGGGATTTGCGATTGAGGGTGGCGATGCCTTTGCACAATTGCTGTTCAAGGTTGGCATTGAGCAGCACGCCGTTGTTGATGACGAAACTGGCGTTGCCGTTCAGCGTATCGATCAGCGCCTGTTGGCTGTTGCCGCTGCCGGTGAGGCTGCTGGTCAGCGTTACCAGACCTTTGACCGGCGGATTCTTGCCTTGGCTTTCGATGATTTTTTCCGCCGGCACGCGGTTGAGCCGGGTCTGCAGGTTAAGCACCGGCGCGCTTGGGCGCACGTCGAGTGTGCCGTTGGCGACGAAGCCGCCGTTGTACAGATCACCGCTCAGGTTAGTCAGCGTCAGCAGGCCGCCCTGGCCGGTGGCTTTGAGCGCGGCGTTCTGGATCGGCAGTTTGTCGAGGGTCAGTTGGCCGAAAGTCAGATCGGCGTCCACGTCGAGTTTGGCCAGGCGTTCGACCGGCAGCAGACGCTCGGTGCTCCAGGCGGTTTTGCTCGGTTTGTCCGGCAGCGGCGTGGTGCCTGCGACGGCGCCGGCCTCGGTGCTGGCGACTTCGGCCTGACGGGTTTGCGTGGCGTTGTTGGCTTGAGCCGATTTCGGTGGCAGGTAGCGGTCGACGTTGAACGTGTCGGCCTTGAGAATCGCGCGCAGCGATTGTTTGGCGAAGTCCTCGATGGCGATGCGGCCGCTGAAGCTGCTGTCATCGAGTTTCAGGTTGATGTTGTCGAACGACAGGCTGGTCGGAGTGGCAGCAACGCGGCTGACCAGTTCGACCTTGCTCAGGCTGCCTTCGCCCATCGCCGGCAGTGTCTGGCCGATGCTGTCGACGAATTTCGCCAGATCGAACTGGGCAATGGAAATGCCGCCGCTGATCTGTGGCGTCTTGTCGAGGTCGTTGGCTTTCAGCTCGCCCAATGCGCGCAACTGGTTGGCGGAAATCTTGATGCCGGTCCATTCGGCGACATTCGCTGCCTTGTCCAGCAGCAACTGACCTTGAGCGGAGAAGGTCATGGTCTTGCCTTGCAGCGGATCGCCAGCGAGTTCGCCGGTCAGCTTCAGGTCTTCGAACTTGTAACGCTGCAAGGCGCGCTCGAAGCGCAGCTCGCCGTTGAGCTCGGTGCGCACGCGCAGTACCGGTTGGTTGGTGCCAAGGAACGCGGTGGCTTTCACCGGGATATTGGTCGAATCGTGTACCGGGCCGGTGCTCAACTGAATGCTTTCGGCACTGAACTGCTTGCCGGTCAGCTCATCGGTGTATTCAACGCGGGCGTTGTTGACGGTCAGGCTGTCGATGTCGAGGCGGATCGGTTGCGCCGGTTTTTCCACGGCGACGGTCGGCTCGCTGGCGGTCGCGCCCGCTGTGGCGGATGGAGTCGAGCCCGGCGCCACAGGCACCTTGCCGATGTCTTCCCAGTTGCCGTGGCCGTTCTTGTCACGGTTCAGGCGCAGGTTGAGGCCTTCGACGCGCACGTCGCTCATCTGCACTTCGCGGCGCAACAACGGCAGCACGCGCACGGACAGGCCGAGCATCTGCAAGTCGGCAAACGGTTCGGCAGGTTTGGCCAGGGTAGCGACGCTGGCTTCGTGCAATTCCAGGCCGAGCCACGGGAACAGGCTCCAGCCGATATCGCCATTGAGCGTCAGCTCGATGTGGGCCTTGTCGCGGGCAATCTGGCGGATCTCGTCTTTATAGTCGTTGGGATCGAAGAGGTGGGTCAGGGCAAAGCCTGCCGCCACAATGATCAGCAACAGCCCGAGAAGTACCAGACCCAGGATTTTGCCGAACGCTTTCATGGGCGAGTCCTTGTAGTTAGTCGAATTGGTCATATGGCCGGGGAGTATAGCGCTGCCGGCACCCGGTTCGGTGCGGCGTCATCTGCCGAGGGTCGGCGGCGGCACCTGCAACTTCGCCACAGGGCCTGCGCTTGAGGATGCCCGGCGGGCGCCAGAGGGCGCAATCCGGCCCCCGCTTGCGACGCCATTTTTTGCGCTTGGTTCACCCGTCGTTCAGTCACGCCCAGGCGACGGGTAACTTTTCACACGCATAAATGGGACAAGTAGCAAACGGCGTGGTGCCTTTGCAGACGCGGGGTTGACGGCTTCCCGAGTCGTACGAGAACAGATGACTTGAAAAAAGGTGATATCAGTTTGGTTTTTCTGTCACCTGAGAATGGTAACCTTCGCCAGTTCGTCCGCCCGTCTGCGACTTAACGTCGCGCCTTCAAGGAGCTTCACCTAAAAAAACGGTCATGCCTGCGTGCATAAGGCCGAGGGTGAGCAGTGGCTGGCGAACCATACTAACAATTGGGGGATACACAATGAGCACGAGCATCACGGCGGACGGCCTCAAGGCCGACCAGCCTGCGTTCCTGTCCAAGGAACGCATCATCGCCAAGCCCGGTTTCAACCGCTGGCTGGTTCCACCGGCCGCTTTGGCCATTCACCTGTGCATCGGCATGGCTTACGGCTTCTCGGTGTTCTGGTTGCCGCTGTCCAAGGCACTCGGCGTTACCGCGCCGGTGGCTTGCGCGCCGGACATGAGCTTCATCGCACAGGTATTTTCGTCGAACTGCGACTGGCCGATCTCCATGCTCGGCTGGATCTACACGCTGTTCTTCATCTTCCTCGGCTGCTCGGCAGCGATCTGGGGTGGCTGGCTGGAACACGCCGGGCCTCGTAAAGCGGGCGTGGTCTCGGCCTTGTGCTGGTGCGGCGGTCTGCTGATTTCTGCGTTGGGTATCTATACCCACCAGATCTGGCTGATGTGGATCGGTTCCGGCGTGATCGGCGGTATCGGTCTGGGCCTGGGCTATATCTCGCCGGTGTCGACCCTGATCAAGTGGTTCCCGGACAAGCGCGGCATGGCGACCGGCATGGCGATCATGGGCTTCGGTGGCGGCGCGATGGTCGGCGCTCCATTGGCGACTGCGCTGATGAGCCACTTCGCTTCGCCGGAAGGCGTGGGCGTATGGCAGAGCTTCGTGGCCATGGCGGCTATTTACTTCGTGTTCATGATCGGTGGCGCATTGTCCTACCGCGTGCCGCCAACCGGCTGGAAGCCTGAAGGCTGGACCGCTCCGGCGAAGAAAGCTTCCAACGCCATGATCACCAACCGTCACGTCCACGTGAACGTAGCGTGGAAAACTCCGCAATTCCGTCTGGTCTGGCTGGTGCTGTGCCTGAACGTGTCGGCGGGTATCGGTATCCTCGGCATGGCTTCGCCACTGTTGCAGGAAGTGTTCGGCGGCAAGCTGCTGGGCGTCGATGTGCCGTTTGGTCAACTCGACGCTGGCCAACTGGCCTCGATCGCGGCGATCGCAGCGGGCTTCACTGGTCTGCTGAGCCTGTTCAACATCGGTGGCCGCTTCTTCTGGGCCTCGTTCTCGGATTACCTGGGCCGCAAAAACACCTACTTCGTGTTCTTCGCCCTGGGTTTTGCCCTGTATGCGCTGATTCCAAACCTCGGCCATCTGGGCAACGTTGCTCTGTTCGTGGCGGCGTTCTGCATCATCCTGTCGATGTACGGCGGTGGTTTTGCCACCGTTCCAGCGTATCTGGCCGACCTGTTCGGTACACAGATGGTCGGTGCGATCCACGGTCGTCTGCTGACTGCCTGGGCTGCTGCCGGCGTGCTCGGTCCGGTGCTGGTCAACTACCTGCGTGAATATCAATTGAGCATCGGCGTGGAACGCGCTGCCGCTTACGACATCACCCTGTACATCCTCGCCGGCCTGCTGGTGCTGGGCTTCCTGTGCAACCTGATGGTGCGCCCGGTGGCCGACAAGTACTTCATGACCGACGCCGAACTGGCCGCCGAACAGGCGCTGGGCCACGACAAGGGTGCTGATGCCAGCACCGTTCTGGAGTGGAAAGCGGCGCCGGGCACCAAGCCTCTGGCGATCGCGGCATGGCTGGTGGTGGGTATTCCGTTGGCGTGGGGTGTGTGGGTGACCCTGCAGAAGACGGCGGTACTGTTTCACTAAGCGTGAGTGCACCTGAGAGGTAGTGTCAGGGGCATTGGTTTCAAGCCGAAAAGATCGCAGCCTTCGGCAGCTCCTACAGTCAGTGTTCGCATGCTGAAAGAGTAGGTGCTGCTGGAGGCTGCGATCTTTTTGCTTGTATGGACATGTCTACCCGCGACAGCCGGGCGTTCTATCCGTCAGGCATCTCACCTCTCGTGTTTTTGTTTGCCTCCTGCGTGCCTATAATGGCTGCCTTTTTCGCCCAATGATTTTGCGGAGCTGGTGATGGCCGAACGTAAGGCGTCTGTCGAGCGCGACACTCTGGAAACCCAGATCAAAGCCTCGATCAACCTTGATGGCACCGGAAAGGCCCGATTCGATATCGGTGTACCTTTTCTTGAGCACATGCTGGATCAGATCGCCCGTCACGGGTTGATCGACCTGGATATCGAATGCAAGGGCGATCTGCATATCGACGACCACCATACGGTGGAAGACGTCGGTATCACCCTCGGCCAGGCGTTTGCCAAAGCCATCGGCGACAAGAAAGGCATCCGTCGCTACGGCCATGCCTACGTGCCGCTCGATGAAGCGCTGTCGCGCGTGGTGATCGATTTCTCCGGTCGCCCGGGCCTGCAGATGCACGTGCCGTACACCCGCGCCACCGTCGGCGGTTTCGACGTTGACCTGTTCCAGGAGTTTTTCCAGGGCTTCGTCAACCACGCGCTGGTCAGCGTGCACATCGACAATCTGCGCGGCACCAACACCCACCACCAGATCGAAACCGTGTTCAAGGCTTTCGGCCGCGCACTGCGCATGGCCGTCGAGCTGGACGAGCGCATGGCCGGGCAAATGCCGTCGACCAAAGGCGTTCTGTAATGCAGACGGTTGCAGTTATCGACTACGGCATGGGTAACCTGCACTCGGTGGCCAAGGCTCTTGAGCACGTCGGCGCCGGCAAGGTGCTGATCACCAGTGATGCGAACGTGATTCGCGAAGCCGACCGCGTGGTATTCCCGGGCGTTGGCGCGATTCGCGATTGCATGGCGGAGATCCGTCGCCTCGGCTTC
The DNA here is from genome assembly GCF_054667565.1 of Pseudomonas sp. S3_G06. NCBI lineage: Bacteria > Pseudomonadati > Pseudomonadota > Gammaproteobacteria > Pseudomonadales > Pseudomonadaceae > Pseudomonas > Pseudomonas sp. S3_G06. Next base: position 4,821,219 of record NZ_CP162738.1, on the reverse strand, counting down.
GATTCGCTGGTCCGTGAGGTCAGCCAGGATCGGCCGTTCCTCGGCATCTGTGTCGGCATGCAAGCCCTGCTCGATACCAGCGAAGAGAACGCCGGCGTCGACTGCATCGGCCTGTTTCCGGGCGCGGTGAAATTCTTCGGCAAGGATCTGCACGAAGACGGCGAGCACCTGAAGGTCCCGCACATGGGCTGGAACGAGGTGAAGCAGAACATCAGTCACCCGTTGTGGCATGACATCCCGGATCTGGCGCGTTTCTACTTCGTGCACAGCTACTACATCGCCGCCGCCAATGCGCGGCAGGTGGTAGGCAGCGGTCATTACGGTGTCGATTTCGCTGCAGCGCTGGCCGACGGTTCGCGTTTCGCCGTGCAGTTCCACCCGGAGAAAAGCCATACCCATGGCCTGCAACTGCTGCAGAACTTCGCTGCGTGGGACGGTCGCTGGTAAATGGCTGTCAAGAAATCCAAACCGCCGATTCTGACCCTCACTCCCGAGCAGGAGAGCGAGGCCAGTCGCAAGATTCAGCGGTTCATGGAAGACCGTTTCGAACTGGATCTGGGTTCGTTCGAGGCGGCGGAAATTCTTGAGCTGTTTACCCGCGAGATTGCTCCGCACTATTACAACAGGGCGATTTTCGATGTGCAGACCCACCTCAAGGAACGGTTTGAAAGCATCGAAAGCGACCTGTGGGCGCTCGAAAAAATTAAGAGCAGCGGCAAGCGTCAAGCTGCAAGCTGCAAGAGATAGACGCGCGTGCGCGCTCGCAGCTTATGGCTTGCAGCTTGCCGCTCTTTTGACGAAGGAAAAAGCATGCTGATTATTCCCGCTATCGATCTCAAAGACGGTGCCTGCGTACGTCTGCGCCAGGGCCGCATGGAAGATTCCACGGTGTTCTCCGATGACCCGGTGAGCATGGCTGCCAAGTGGGTGGAGGGCGGTTGCCGCCGTCTGCATCTGGTCGACCTGAATGGCGCGTTCGAAGGCCAGCCGGTCAACGGCGAAGTGGTCACCGCGATCGCCAAGCGCTACCCGACCCTGCCGATCCAGATCGGTGGCGGCATCCGCTCGCTGGAAACCATCGAGCATTACGTCAAGGCGGGCGTGAGCTACGTGATCATCGGCACCAAAGCCGTAAAAGATCCGGCGTTCGTTGCTGAAGCCTGCCGTGCGTTCCCAGGCAAGATCATTGTCGGTCTGGATGCCAAAGACGGTTTCGTCGCCACCGACGGCTGGGCTGAAATCAGCACCGTGCAGGTCATTGACCTGGCCAAGCAGTTCGAAGCCGACGGCGTGTCCTCGATCGTTTATACCGACATCGCCAAAGACGGCATGATGCAGGGCTGCAACGTACCGTTCACCGCTGCGCTGGCCGCTGCCACCAGGATTCCGGTGATCGCTTCCGGCGGCATCCATAACCTGGGTGACATCAAGTCGCTGCTCGACGCCAAGGCACCGGGCATCATCGGCGCGATTACCGGCCGGGCGATCTATGAGGGCACTTTGGATGTTGCAGAGGCTCAAGCTTTTTGTGATGGCTACGCGGCCAGCTCCAAGTTGTAAGCTGCAAGCTGCAAGTTAGAAACTCGACCGCGATCGGCTCTTTCCTGCAGCTAGTAGCTTGAAGCTTGCAACTCTTAATCGGAGATTAAGCCCATGGCGTTAGCCAAACGCATCATCCCTTGCCTGGACGTGGACAACGGCCGGGTCGTCAAAGGTGTGAAGTTCGAGAACATCCGCGACGCCGGTGACCCGGTGGAAATCGCCCGTCGCTACGACGAGCAGGGTGCCGACGAGATTACCTTTCTCGACATCACCGCCAGCGTCGATGGGCGTGACACTACGCTGCATACCGTCGAGCGCATGGCCAGCCAGGTGTTCATTCCGCTGACCGTCGGCGGTGGCGTGCGTACCGTGCAGGACATCCGCAACCTGCTCAATGCCGGCGCGGACAAGGTGTCGATCAACACTGCTGCCGTGTTCAACCCGGAGTTCGTTGGCGAAGCCGCGCAGCATTTCGGCTCACAGTGCATCGTCGTCGCCATCGACGCCAAGAAAGTCTCCGGCCCCGGCGAAACCCCGCGCTGGGAAATCTTCACCCACGGCGGGCGCAAGCCGACCGGCCTCGACGCGGTCGAGTGGGCGAAGAAAATGGAAGGCCTCGGTGCTGGCGAAATCCTCCTGACCAGCATGGATCAGGACGGCATGAAAAACGGCTTCGACCTCGGCGTGACCCGCGCCATCAGCGACGCGCTGGGCATTCCGGTGATCGCTTCCGGTGGCGTCGGCAATTTGCAGCATCTGGCCGACGGCATTCTCGAAGGCCATGCCAGTGCGGTGCTGGCGGCAAGTATTTTCCACTTCGGCGAATACACCGTGCAGGAAGCCAAGGCCTACATGTCGCATCGCGGCATCGTCATGCGCTAAAGCGTACAGGCCAGTGGACAGCATGGCGCGCCCAAGGCACTCTTGGGCACGCCATGGATTCCGGTAGCCCGACATGATCAAACGCCTGCTTGTTGTTCTCGCCAGCGCCTCGTTGTTGTTCATCAGCAATGCCCGGGCCGAAACCAGTCCCGACACCGATCTGGTGCTGCTCACCGAGAACTTCCCGCCGTACAACATGGCGAAGAACGGCAAGAATTTCGCCCAGGGCGACAACATCAACGGCATTGCCACGGACATCGTTCGCGAGATGTTCCAGCGCGCCGGCCTCACTTACAGCCTGACCCTGCGTTTCCCCTGGGAACGTGTCTACAAGCTCGCCCTGGAAAATCCCGGTTACGGGGCCTTCGTCATGGCGCGCCTGCCCGATCGCGAAAGACTGTTCAAATGGGTCGGCCCGATCGGCCCGGATGACTGGATCCTGCTGGCCAAGGCTGACAGCAAGATCACCCTCGACACCCTCAACGACGCGCGCAAATACAAGATCGGCGCCTACAAGGGTGATGCGATTGCCGAGACACTCACCAAGCAAGGCCTCAAACCGGTGGTGGTGCTGCGCGATCAGGACAACGCTAAAAAGCTGCTCAATGGCCAGATCGATCTGTGGGCCACCGGTGATCCTGCCGGCCGTTATCTGGCACGGCAGGATGGCGTGACCGGCCTGAAGACCGTGCTGCGCTTCAACAGCGCCGAGTTGTACCTGGCGCTGAACAAGGATGTTTCCGATGAGGTGGTCAACAGGCTACAGACCGCGCTGGATCAGTTGCGCAAGGAAGGCGTGGTCGATGAAATCATGGCGCGCTATCTGTAACGGCTGACTCGTCAGGCTCTGCCAGGGCGGCGCTGATTTCGCCCTCGGTCGCAGGCGCAAGCACAGTCTGATTTTCGACCGCCTCCGGCTCAGTTGCGACGATGATTTCAGGCTCGGTTGGTGCGTACTGGCTGATGTGCAGGCTATTGCCATCGGTGTAGCTGAAACCCTCCGTCACTGCCGTGCCGTCCGCGCGCACCAGTCTGTATTCGCTCTGGGCCAGGTAGGCGGCCACTGAGCGGTTTTTGTCCACCACTGCAACCACTTCGATGGTCGCAGTATTGAGCCATTCATTCGAATGCAGTTCGCATTGGGTGAAATCGTGGCCCAGCCGTGCGGAAAACATCAGCGCGCCGTGCTGACGGGTTTGCCATTGCGCGCCGAATTCGATGCAAGTGGTTTGAGTGAAAGTACGCAAGCCGCCAGTACGCTGGGCGCGCTGCGCATTCCACCTGAATATCTGGCTGTCGTTGCCACTGTTTCGTGCGTGACCGACGAGGATGTAGCGATCCTTGCGTTCAAGCAGATAGAAGGGCGAGTGACGCCATTGCTCAGCGGCGGTGTAACGCGGATCGTTGACCGTGAACCAGGGAAGGCTGGCGGTGTAAGTCGCATCGTCCGTTGCCTCTACAGGTGTTGGCGTCTCGCCGCACAGCACCGGTAGCGATGGGTGTGCAGACATCTGCAGGCCGATCTGCAAGCGCAAGCAGTAGACCGGGAAACTGGCCGGTCGGGTGTAGTCACTCAGGCTGAAAAAACTGCCCGATGCCAAGTAGACTTCGCCCGGCAAAGCGGCTGGAGGAACGGCGCTCCAGGTGCTGACGCGCTGTCGGGCCTTGCTGCCCTTGTCGTCCCAGAGCAGATCGGTGGTATTCGACGCGATCACCAGGTCTTCGCGAACGCAGCGCACCGCGTTGAGCGACGGTTTTTCATGATCGTTCGAGCACACCGACCCCAGCGCTACGTAGCCTGCGGGAGCTAGCGGTCGCCAGATCGACAGATCTCTTTTCGAGCCTGATCCGGAGTCCTTCCAGACCAGCTCGTAATCATCGGGACGTCGCAGTGCCCTGCCTTTGGTGGGGTCAGTGCTGGCGATGTCGGCCTCACAAACAACAGCGACCACGCGCTCGCCGTTGATGTTGCCAACGCCTCTGGTGACGAAGTCGCCCAAGGGGAAATAACCGGGCAGCGCGTCGGGAGCCGGGGTCGGGCGCCAGAACGACGCGGGTCTGGCCGACAAACCGTTGGTATCCCAGATGCGCAGAAATTCTGTTGTGAAGTTGATCAGCAGGTTATCGATGCGGATCGGTTCAGTCCGCCCAACGGGCGGGATAATCGGGGCGTTATTTGTCATGGGCACTCCTGATAGTTGCAAGCGACTCAAAGGAGCCGCGACCTGTTGCAGGTCTCACTATCCGGAAGGGGGAGGGGCGTTCGGTGGTAACTATGTATTGCAACGTGACCGGGTGTTACCGGTAAACGCCATCCTTGCCATGCCCGGCCATGGCGCGGTTGCTGCGCACGCTGATCATCTGCCGGATATCGATCCAGTCGATGCCCTGCGCTTTGAGCTTGGGTAATTCGCGCTCCAGCACCGCCAGGGTCTGCGGATACGGATGGCCGATCATCACCGCTGAACCCTGTTTGTGCGCCAGGGCGATCGCGGTCTGCAACTGAGTGGCAATGGCCGCTTCGGTGCGCTCATCATCGAGAAACACGTCTCTGGAAACGCTGGCCAGATCGATTTTCTGCGCCTGCTGCGCAGCGACCGTTTGAGCGCTGGTGCGGCTGTCGACGAAGAACTTGTGCCGACGCTGCAATTCGCCCATCAACCACGCCATCGCCGCAGGCTGCGCGGTCATGCGGCTGCCCATGTGATTGTTGATGCCGGCGGTGAACGGGACTTTTTCAAACGCGGCATTCAGGCGTTTCTGCAGCTCTTCGATGGGCAGTTCGGTGTGCCAGGCGTACGGCCCGGTGGCCGGGTCCATGGGCATGTGCAGGATGACGATCTTGCCGGCGCGATGGGCTTCGCGGGCAAATTCGGTGGCGTGGGGGGTGTCGGGCATGATCGCCGCCGTGACCGGGCCGGGCAGGGCGAGCACGCGACGATCCCGGGGCAGGTTCTGCCCCAGGTCATCGATGATCAATGTCAGGTAGGCTTTGTGCGGCGAGGAGCTGGCGGGCTCTGCTTGGGCAAAACCGGCCAGACAGCACAACAGGACGCAGAGTGCGCGGAGCAACATCCTCAGCGGCCGGAGGTGATGCTCAGGCCTTTGAGCAGGCTCAGGGCCTGGGCCAGTTGGTAATCGTCATCCTGCGGCATCGCTTTGGCCTTGCCGCCGGAACCGCTCGGTTTGTCGGCGCCGCCGTTGCCGTTGCCCAAGTGACCTTGCAGATCGGCTTCCTTGAAGTATTCGCTGTCGGCTTCGTTGGTGATCTTCGCGCGGCGCACTTCGATGTCCGGCACGATGCCCTGAGCCTGGATCGAGCGGCCGTTCGGCGTGAAATACAACGCGGTGGTGATCTTCAGCGCGCGGTCGTTGTTCAGCGGCAGCACGGTCTGCACCGAGCCCTTGCCGAAACTGGTGGTGCCCATGACCACGGCACGTTTCTGGTCCTGCAGGGCACCGGCGACGATTTCCGAAGCCGAGGCACTGCCGCCGTTGATCAGCACGACCATCGGCACCGCTTCGCTTTCGTCCTTGCCGGTGGCGGAGAAGCGCAATTCGGAGTTGGCGATGCGGCCCTTGGTGTAGACGATCAGGCCTTTGGTGATGAAGTGGTCGACCACTTCCACCGCCGATTGCAGCACGCCACCCGGGTTGTTGCGCAGGTCGAGAATGATGCCGTTGAGCTTCTTGCCGTTGTCCTTGCGCAGCTTGGCCAGGGCCTTGGAAACTTCTTCGCCGGTCTTGACCTGGAACTGGGTGATGCGGATGTAGCCGTAGCCCGATTCCAGCAGCTGCGCCTTGACGCTTTTCACCTGAATCACTGCACGGGCCAGGGTCACGTCGAACGGCGTGCCGCCATCGCGAACCAGGGTCAGGGTGATTTTCTGGCCGATCTTGCCGCGCATCTTGTCGACGGCTTCGGTCATGGTCTGGCCGCGGGTTGGCTGGCCGTTGATCTTGACGATGAAGTCGCCAGCCTGAATACCGGCCTTCGACGCCGGGGTGTCGTCGATCGGCGAGACAACCTTGATGAAGCCGTCCTCGGCGCCGACTTCGATGCCCAGGCCGCCGAATTCACCGCTGGTGCTTTCCTGCAGCTCGGTGAAATCTTCCGGGCCAAGGTAGGCCGAATGCGGATCGAGGTTGCTGAGCATGCCCTTGATCGCGTTTTCCAGCAGGGTCTTGTCGTCCACAGGCTCGACGTACGCGGCTTTGATCCGGTCCATGACCTCGGCGAAGGTGCGCAGCTCTTCCAGCGGCAACGGCGCCTTGGCGGTCGCGGCAGTGCCTGCCGGAGCGACGGTCGGGGCCGGTTGCGCGGCGAACGCCAGAGGCGCGCCGATCACCAGGGCGATCGTCAGGGCCAGCGAGGTAAGGCGGGACAAATGCAGCATGTCGAACGAACTCCTGAATTAGATGGTGCGCTTATCCTTGCGCACGACACCATTGCGCCGGATCACTCGGGTGACCCTGCTGACGAATTGCGAAATACAGCGCTGGCGTGTCCTGACCGCCACTGTTACCGACAGTGGAAATCGACTCGCCAGCCTTGACCACATCACCCGCCGACTTGAGCAGCGTCTGGTTGTGGCCGTAAAGACTCAGAAAACCGTTGCCATGATCGAGGATCACCAGCAAACCGGCACCGCGCAGCCAGTCGGCGAACACCACGCGCCCGCCGTGTACGGCGTGCACCTGGCTGCCGGCGGAGGCGCTGATCATCACGCCATCCCACTTGGTGCGGGCGTCGTCGCCACGGCTTTCACCGAAGCGTGCGAGTAATCGACCATCAACCGGCCACGGAAGTTTTCCCCGGGTTGCAGCAAAGGGCCCGCCAAAGGTTTCGCCGCTGCTCGATACCAGCGCGCCGGGGCTTGATCTGGCGGGTTTTCGTGGGGCGTCGCTGTTTTCAGCCTGCGCCTCACGCAAACGCTTTTTTTCCGCTTCCTGCTGGGCGATCAGCGCTTTCTGCCGCGCTTCCTCTGCCTCACGAGCCTGGCGGGCCAAGGTTTCTTCAATGGTTTTAAGGACTTTAGACAGGTCTGCCTGATCCTGCTCGCGGGCGGCGAGTTTCTGGTCGCGGGCCTTGACGTCGTCATTGAGTCTGGCGAGAACCTGCTGGCGCTCCTTGCGGACTTTCTCGAGTGCCTCGCGCTGAGTGTCGAGGTCGCTTTTCTGCACCAGCAACTGCGCTTGCTGCAGACCGATGTCTTTTTCGACATTGGCCAGTTGGCGCAGGGTTTCGTTGAAGTTCTTCAACTGCTCCAGGCGTGCCTGGCTCAGGTAGTCGTAATAGGTGAGGGTGCGGGCGAATTTCTCGGGATTCTGCTGGTTGAGCAGCAGCTTGAGGTATTCCTGGCGGCCGTTCTGGTACGCCGCACGGGCCTGAATGGCGATCAGTCGCTGCTGTTCAGTGCGCGCGCTCTGGAGTTTTTTTCTCTGCATCGAGCCGCTGTAGCTCGGATTCGCTCTTCTGCAGTTCTTTCTGCAGCGCGTCGACCTGCTTCTGCAGCTTGCCCATCTCGGTTTCAGTGCCCTTGAGCTCTTTCTGCACGCCGGACTTTTCTTCCTGCAGCTTGCCCAAGAGTTTTTTCAGCTCGGCGATATCCTGACGCGTGGCGTCCAACTGCTGTTGGGTTTGCGCGCGCTCGTCGGCGAAGGCCGGCTGGAGCAGACAGGTCAGAGCAAGGGCGATCAGGACGCGAAGCATAGGGGCGGGCGGCACCAGGGTAAGGGACGGCCTAGTATGCCCGCCCGAGGCTGCAAAAAAAACGCCCAATTGGGGCTGTGTGATAACTGGCCTGAAAAACACCCCAAAACCAATGTGGGAGCGAGCCTGCTCGCGAAAGCAGTGTGTCAGGCGACATCGCTGTCGACTGATCCACCGTATTCGCGAGCAGGCTCGCTCCCACAAGGTTAGGTGTGGTTTACACCAGGATCGAGGTACCGGTCATCTCCGCCGGTTTTTCCAGACCCAGCAGCATCAGCATGGTCGGTGCCACGTCCGCCAGCACGCCACCTTCGCGCACTTTCAGGTCACGCTTGCCGACATAAATGAACGGCACCGGCTCGGTGGTGTGCGCGGTGTGCGCCTGGTGGGTTTCTTCATCGGCCATTTTTTCGACGTTGCCGTGGTCAGCGGTGATCAAGGCTTCGCCGCCGACTTTTTCCAGCGCTTCAACGATGCGACCGACGCAGGTGTCCAGGCACTCGACCGCCTTGACCGCCGCGTCGAACACGCCGCTGTGGCCGACCATGTCGCCGTTGGCGTAGTTGACCACGATCACGTCGTAACGCTGGTTTTCGATGGCGTCGACGATGCGGTCAGTAACTTCCGGCGCGCTCATTTCCGGCTGCAAGTCATAAGTCGCGACTTTCGGCGACGGGATCAGGATGCGCTCTTCGCCCGGGAACGGTTCTTCGCGACCGCCGGAGAAGAAGAAGGTCACGTGAGCGTATTTTTCGGTTTCAGCGATGCGCAGCTGGGTCTTGCCGTTTTTCGCCAGGTAATCACCGAGAACGTTTTCCAGGCTGCCGGCGGCGAAGGCTGACGGTGCGGGAATGCTTGCGGCGTATTGGGTAAGCATGACGAAACCGGCCAGTTTCGGCTGGCGGGAGCGCGCGAATTCCTTGAAATCGTCTTCGACGAACACGCGGGTCAGCTCGCGGGCGCGGTCGGCGCGGAAGTTCATGAACACCACGGCATCGCCGTCTTCGACTTTCACCGGCTCGCCGATGGAGGTGGCTTTGACGAACTCGTCGCTTTCGCCACGGGCGTAGGCAGCTTCAAGACCTTCCTGAGCGGTGGCGGCGTTGAATTCGCCATTGCCGTCGACGATCAGGTTATAGGCCTGGGCGACGCGATCCCAACGGTTGTCACGGTCCATGGCGAAATAGCGGCCGATGATGCTGGCGATGCGGCCTTTGCCGAGGGCCTGGAATGTCGCGTCGAGCAGTTCGATCGACGAGGCAGCGCTTTTCGGCGGCGTGTCGCGGCCATCGAGGAAGGCGTGCAGATAGATTTTTTCGGCGCCGCGCTTGAAGGCCAGTTCGGCCATGGCGATCAGGTGATCCTGGTGGCTGTGCACGCCGCCATCGGACAGCAGGCCCATGAAGTGCACGGCTTTACCGGCAGCCACGGCTTTGTCTACAGCAGCGCAAATGGTCGGATTCTCGAAAAACTCACCGTCGCGGATCGCTTTGGTCACACGGGTGAAGTCCTGATACACCACGCGCCCGGCGCCGAGGTTCATGTGGCCGACTTCGGAGTTGCCCATCTGGCCGTCCGGCAGGCCGACGTCCATGCCGCTGCCCGAAATCAAGCCGTTCGGCACCGTGGCCCACAGACGATCCAGCACAGGTTTCTTCGCCGCGAACACGGCATTGGATTCGGGGCTGTCGCTGTGACCGAAGCCGTCGAGAATCATCAGGACCAAAGGTTTGGGCGTAGTCGTCATGGAATCCACTCGTGGCTGATAAAGAAGAGGGCGATGGAAAACGGAGTTGGAGTTTAAAGCGAAGTTCCGACCGCGTCACCGCCGGACGGGGTTTGGCCGACCATAGTGGCTGTGTATACTGGCCGACATTTTAACGCCCTGGAACCTCCTTCGATGGTTGCTCACCTGATTGAATTTGCCACTAACCACTACATTCTTGTCGGTATCTTCGTCGTACTTCTGGCTCTGTTGCTGGCGCACACGATGCAGGGCGGCGGCAAGAGCCTGAGCACCGGCGAGCTGACCGCACTGGTCAATAAAGATGCAGGCGTGGTGGTGGACATCCGTCCGGCCAAGGATTACGCCGCTGGCCACATCGTCGGCGCGGTGAACATCCCGCAAGACAAACTGGCTGCCCGCGTCGGCGAGCTGGAAAAACACAAGGCCAAGACCATCATTCTGGTCGATGCCCTCGGCCAGACCGCCGGCACCCACGCCCGCGAGCTGATGAAGTCCGGCTTTACTGCCGCCAAGCTGTCCGGCGGGATTTCCAGCTGGAAAGGCGACAACCTGCCGCTGGTGAAATGACATGAGCGAAGTCATCGTCTACTCCAGCGATTACTGCCCTTACTGCTCGCGCGCCAAGCATCTGCTCGCCAGCAAAGGCGTGGCCTTCGAAGAGATCAAGGTCGATGGCAAGCCGCAGCTGCGTGCCGAAATGACCAAAAAGGCCGGGCGCACGTCCGTGCCGCAAATCTGGATCGGCGCAAAGCACATCGGCGGTTGCGATGATTTATACGCCCTGGAGCGCGCCGGCAAACTCGACGCGCTGCTCAAGGGCTGAACGGCTGCACCCACGTACAGCACTCCCTAAAAGACCCAAGATCGATAAGGATCTGAGATGACTGACCAACAGAACACTGCAGCCAGCGAAGAAGAAACCGCACCGCAATTCTCCTTGCAGCGCATCTACGTACGCGACCTGTCCTTCGAAGCCCCGAAAAGCCCGGCGATCTTCCGCCAGCAGTGGGATCCGGCGGTCGGTCTGGATCTGAACACTCGCCAGAAAGCGCTGGAAGGCGATTTCTACGAAGTGGTGCTGACTCTTTCCGTCACCGTGAAAAACGGTGAAGAAGTGGCCTTCATCGCTGAAGTGCAACAGGCCGGTATCTTCCTGATCAAGAATCTGGACGCGGCTTCGATGAGCCACACCTTGGGTGCATTCTGCCCGAACATCCTGTTCCCGTACGCTCGCGAAACCCTCGACAGCCTGGTTACCCGAGGCTCGTTCCCGGCGCTGATGCTGGCCCCGGTGAACTTCGACGCCCTGTACGCGCAAGAGCTGCAGCGCATGCAGGAAAGCGGGGACGCACCAACCGTTCAATAACGGTTCAGCCTCACCCATGTGGGAGCGAGCCTGCTCGCGAAAAGGGTGTGTCAGAGACGTAGTTGTCGACTGATACACCGCATTCGCGAGCAGGCTCGCTCCCACATTTGTTTTGCGGTGTTATTTGAAGTCGTTCTGCCGCCACGCTTCGTACACGGCGACTGCCACAGTGTTGGACAGGTTCAGGCTGCGGCAGCCCTCGCGCATCGGCAGGCGCAGGCGTTGTTCGCCGGGCAGGGCGTCGAGCACGTCCGCGGGCAGGCCCCGGCTTTCCGGGCCGAACAGAAACGCATCGCCGGGCACGAACGCGGCATCATGGAACGGCCGCGAACCCTTGGTGGTGAAGGCGAACACGCGCGGGTTGCCCAGACTTTCCAGACAGCTGGCCAGGTCCGCGTGACGCTGCAACGTGGCATATTCGTGGTAATCGAGACCGGCACGGCGCAGGCGCTTGTCGTCCATCTCGAAACCCAGTGGTTCGATCAAATGCAGGTGGCAGCCGCTGTTGGCGCACAGCCTGATAACGTTGCCGGTATTCGGCGGAATTTCTGGTTGAAAAAGGATGACGTGAAACATGCACGGCTCCGAAGGTAAAGATGAGCGGCATTCTACGCCGCCTGTGGACAACCGTTCGAAACTATTCCCGCGAGTCATCGGCTCGCTGGCGATTGTCGGCTTGATGATCGGCTTGATGATCGGCCGGCTGACCACGCCGGATCCGAGCGTGCTGGAGCAGGTCGAGGTTACCGATGGCGGCCTGGTGGTGTGGTTTAACAATGAGCCTAAGCTGCACGGCGAGATCATCGACGGCACCGTCGCGCTGCTGTTTCAGGCCGAAGGTCGACCGCAGAAAGGCCAGCTCAGGCTCAACGGCAAGGACGTCAACTGGCGCACGCGCAAGAGTGATGGCGGATTGTTGCTGACGGTGCTGGCGGCGCGCCCGTTGCAGGGCGACTGGGTCGGCAGCGAGGTCGATGATCGTTGGCGACTGGAGATTCGCTTGAGCGAGCCCTAAGCGGCATTTCTTCATCACTGGGGCGCGCTCCCACACTATTTGAGGTCGTTTCCCACCACGACCGTCTTCCTTTCCCCTCTCCAGCACGTGCTCATGCACGTTATCGTTCGCCCCTCCAAACGGCAGGATGCCGAAACCCGTCGTCGCCTTGCAGGAATGCAGGGGGCGTCTTTTTCAAGGATGAAGATATGCCAGTTAAACCCCCTCGCGGTGGCGGTACCCACGTGGATGTGAATGCTTCCGCCGGCACGAATCGATCGCCCGAAGTTGATACTTCGCTGCCGACGACATCGGGCCGCCGAGGTTCCGCATCGGATATTTCTGTGGATCATTCGCGTCCGGGAGACGGGCCGTCCGACGGCACCGCCAGGAATGAAACTAAGCCGCTTGCGGTCGTAATGGTCCATTCGGCTAGCGCTGAGGCGCTTGCTCTTCCCGGTCCGTCGTCGTTGGAAAACTACCTGATCAGTGCCGGTTCGACGCTTCCAGACGCCGACAGCAGCGGACTCAGAGTGTTCAAGAGCCGCACTTATGTTGATCTGTCCATCGGCGGGACTGTGCTTGTCGGGGCGGATCCGGATACGGGACTTTATCGCGCCCGGCTTTCAAGTGAATTGCGTCCCTCTGGCCCCGTGCTGGAGCGCGATAGCGCTAGCGGCTTGTGGCGCTTGCACGAGGATGTTGGCGCGACCATTCGAGAACAATTCAAGAGATTGTTTCCTGAGGCAGCCGATGAGCACGCGCAGCACTTTAACAACCGATTCGGTGACAGGGACAGCGCAGAGGTTGAACTTGAGCGGATCAAGCTTGGGTTTCCTCAGCTGGACCGCGAACTCGGCGCATGGGAGAAGGCTTATAAGGGCTCTGATACCGACGAGCGCGATCGGCGCTTTGCTCTGGGAGCCAAGGTGCGTCAATTGTTCAAGTGGCTAGGCGATGCATCGGAGAGAATCCATCAGGAGGGATTTCAGGCAGGGTTTGTCCTGAAACTGGCTTTGGGAAGGAAGAAAAATCTCACTCTCCCGGTTTTATCTACACGACTCGGTTCCATAGTTGCCCTTGAAATCACAGAGGGTGCCGTAGGTAATCTCGAAGGTCTGTTCAAGAGCTTGTCCCACATTGAAACGCTGAAAGTGCAAGCGTCACTGGGTGATGGCTTACCTGCCGGAATCGAAACACTCACAGAGCTGAAAGTCCTCGACATGAGCCGCACCGGGGTCCTATTCAAGCCGGCCGATGTTGATCGCTTCACACGCATGAGCCGCCTGCAGGAGTTGAACCTCGAAGATGGCGCGTTACTGCACGCTCCGTCAGTCCGCGGTCTTACCGAGTTACGAGTATTGAATCTTCGATATACCGGTATAAATGCTTTGCCGGCTGGATTGAGTGAAATGCCCGGCCCGTCACGTTTACAAGTGCTTGATTTGAATCGGAATCGGGGCCTGAAAGTCGCACCTGACGTCAGTGCAATGACCGAGCTGCGGATATTGGATCTGGCGGATACGGGGATAACCAGGCTTCCGCTAGGGCTTGATTCCGGGAGTGGACCTTCGCGGCTCGAAATATTGAACCTCAGCGCCAATCATCTTTATGTGGCGCCTTCGCTTAGAGGGATGACTGCATTGCAGGAGCTGGATCTGAGCTGGACCCGTATAGACAGATTTCCCGAGGGCATTACGGCCGATATCCCCAAGAGGAAATTGATACTTAAAGGCAACGATATTCAATCGATCCCCGAATCGCTTGAGCTCAGGAAAGGCTTCGATCTTTCATACAATCCGATTTCCGACCCGGCTTCCCTGCGGCGACTCATTTTTGCTCGGCGACAAACAGGCACAGATGTCTGGCTGGGGCGAGAAAGTACTGACCGGTCTGCAAATCTTTGGCTGAACAATGTGCCGCCAGCACAATTTCCCGACAAGCTGGCGCTCTGGAACCGATGGTCGAGCGTTCCCGAAAGCGACCTGATGTTACGTATCCGGCACTTGAGTGGCACGCCAGAATTTCACATCGAGCGTCCGCTATTGCAACGCCGCGTCTGGACGTTCCTTGAGGCATTTGACAAGGCTGACGCTGTCGAACAGGCACGGCTCAGAGCTGTTGCTGGAAGGTTCATTGAAAATGAACCGATTCTTGGCGTCATGCTGGAAAGACTGGAAGCCGAAATTCTAGAATTCGATGCATGGCGCCAACAGGTGCCACCGCATCACTTACCCAAGCGACCGAAATTTGAATGAATGCAAGTTCACGCCTCGGCGCGCGATATAACACCGGGAACTCCTGACCCGCCTGTTGCTCCAGGGCGCGGGCTCATTGCGCTGCGGTCTGAGTCCGAAGCGAGCAATCTCCGTCGCGCCCTCATTTCCCCTTGCATGATGCAAGGGGCATTTTTCTCAAGGATGAAAAACATGCCAGTAAAACCAGTAAAAGGTGGCGGTACCCACACGAAAGTGGATGCTTCCACCAGTCCGACCCGACCGGACAACATGGATATTCCGCTTCCCGGCCCGTCAAACCGAGGTGGTTCTGGCTCAGCGTCGTCCACCGATAATTTGCCGTTACGGGCCGGCTCGTCCGGCGCTGTCGACGCAGAGGCCACTGGTACGACTCCAGCGGTCATTATTCACACGGCCCCTGTTGAAACGCGTTTGCTTGCGCCTCGACCGGTGCTGAACGATTACGTAATCAATGCCCGGGCAATTCTTCCAGAAGTCAACAGTGAAGGTTTGACGGTATTCAAGAAGCGCACCTACGCTGAAGTGGCCGATGGCGAATTTGTGTTTGTCGTCGTGGATCCGGAGACAGGTCTGCATCGTGCCCGACGGCCAAGCGAATTGCTTTTAGGCCCGGTGATGCTGCGCGATGCGGACAGCGGACGTTGGTATCCGCGCGAAGTCGTGGAACCAACTACCCGGGAGCAGATCCGCAAATACCTCCCGGGCACGACCGATGACGACGCGGATGCCTTCATTGCCCGGTTCGATGACAAGGACGTGGCAGAGCTTGAACTCAAGCACATTCAGCTTGGGCTTCCTCAGCTGGACAGCAAACACGTCAGCATCCCGCACCACCAGAATCGCGCTGTGCAGTCCCATGAAATGACTGAGGCGTTTGCCATGTGGAACACGCTACGCCAAGTGCACAAGTGGCAAGGTGAGCCTGGTCAGCGGGTTTATAGTAATGGCAGGCTATCTGGTTACAAACTGGATATCAATCTCACGCTATGGCCAGTCGATAGGCTGCTTTCATTGAAATTCAAGTCAGTGGTTTCTCTTACGTTAAGAGGTCATGCACCGCTGGACCCCCAAGTGTTTTTTTCGCAATTTCCCAACATTGAAAGTCTGACAGTAACAAGCCAGTTAATTACCAGAAGATCCTTCGGGGTCTCGATGTATGGGGATGTTTACTCAAGATTCGATATGGGTTCGCGCTTTGCCGAGCAATTAGCGAAGCTCCCCCGTTTACGAGAATTGAACCTGCCGGATTGTGATTTTCAGGATGATTTTTCGCTGAGGGGCATGACCAGATTGCAGGTGTTGAGGCTAGGTAAAATACAGGCGGCTAGGCTGAATTATTATCCCGACGACTTGCGCGCTCAGTTGTCTCTTCAACACCCGAGCGTTGTTTTGCTAACGGATCCTGACATCTCCGGGATGACCGAGTTGCGCGTGCTGGATCTGACAGGAGCCGGAATACGGCGAATTCCTATCGGGCTTGATGCCGATAACGCGCGGTCAAGGCTGGAAGTATTGAGACTGGGTGACAATGCGCTTTCAGTCGCACCTTCACTCAAAGGAATGACTGCACTGCAGGAACTGGATCTTTCCAATGCATGGCTAGACAAATTTCCGGAGGGCATCACCGACGAGATTCCCGGGAAAGTGTTGAACCTGGCGAACAACCGCATTACCTCGATTCCCGAGTCCGTTGAACTCAGAACCGGCTTCAATTTCATTGGCAATCCAATTACGGATCCGGCTTCGCTCCGCCGGCTGATACATGCGCGTATAACAACAGGCACCGATATCTGGCTGGGAGTTGAAAGTAATGATCGCTCGGCAAACCTGTGGCTGCGCAATGTGCCGCCATTGGAGTTGTCCGGAAAATTGAAGCTCTGGGACAGTTTCGGCGGAGCAGGAAGTGACGTGCTCAATGGAATCCGGAAGCTGAGCCGTACACCTGAATTTCACGTTGAGTATCCACTTTTACAGCGACGGGTGTGGTGGTTTCTGGATATCTATACGAAGGCTGAGCCAAGCGAACAGGCAAGGATGAAGGACATTCTGATCAATGAACCCAGCCCCGGAAAAATGCTGGACAGGCTTGAAGCACTAATACGGGAATATGACTCGGGGCGGCAGAACCAGCCCCTGCACCATCTGCCCAAACGTCCAAAGCTTGATTAGCGCAGAGCTGAACACCTCGGCTGGAGGTGTAAAAGCGGGAATCCCTGACCTGCCTGTATCAGGGTTCCCAAAAGCTTGGGCGCGCGTGTCGCGTCGGCCCGGTGTAAAGAGGGAACCCCCGGCCTGCCTGTACCAAGGATCCCAAAAGGGTGGACTCATCCGTTGCGGTCTGAGCCCGATGTAAAGAGGGGAATCCCCGGCCTGCCTGTACCAAGGTCCCCGAAACGGGTGGTGAATCGAATCACCTGTGAGAGGTATTGCAGGCGCCGTGCCAGGTTTTAATTTGTTGGAACAAAAAAGCGCCTGAGAGACACGAAAGCCCCGAAATTCGGGGCTTTCGTTTGTTCGAAGCGTGAGTTTTTCAGGCCTTTGAAATAGGGCGATGAGAATCGGGCTCTGCGCGATCCCGGGTCATCGTGCATTGATGCGGTGCATGCTGGCTCAAAACGCTTCGCGAGCAGGCTCGCTCCTACGACCAATTGTGGGAGCGAGCCTGCTCGCGAATGGGTTCAACGCAGAACCGGAGACTTAACCCTCTTCCCCCTCATCATCATCCCCACCATCAACCTTCATCCCCAGTTCCTTGATCTTGCGCGTCAGGGTATTACGGCCCCAACCCAGCAACACCGCCGCATCCCGCCGACGCCCTGCGGTGTGCTTCAGTGCCGTCTCGATCATGATCCGCTCGAACGCCGGCACTGCGCTGTCGAGCAGGCTCGACTGGCCGCGGGCCAAGGCCTGATCGGCCCACTGGCGCAGGGCCTGTTCCCAATTGGTCACTGGCGCCGAATCCTGCGGCAGGTTCAGCAGCTCCGGCGGCAGGTCGCTGATGTGCACCTCGCGCCCGGACGCCATTACGGTGATCCAGCGGCAGGTGTTCTCCAACTGACGCACGTTGCCGCCCCACGGCAGGTTTTTCAGGTATTCCTCGGTCTCGCTTTTCAGCAGCTTCGGCTCGACCGCCAGTTCCTGCGCGGCGCGGCTGAGGAAGTGCCGGGCCAGGGTCGGGATGTCTTCACGACGATCCGACAGGCGCGGGATGTGGATGCGGATCACGTTGAGGCGGTGGAACAAGTCCTCACGGAATTTGCCGGCGTGGACGAGCGTTTCCAGATTCTGGTGGGTGGCGGCGATGATGCGTACATCGACCTTGACCGGCACATGGCCGCCGACGCGATAGAACTCGCCATCGGCCAGCACGCGCAACAAACGGGTCTGGGTGTCCGCTGGCATATCGCCAATTTCATCAAGGAACAGCGTGCCGCCGTCCGCCTGTTCAAAACGACCGCGACGCAAGTTCGCCGCGCCGGTGAACGCGCCTTTCTCGTGGCCGAACAGCTCGGATTCCATCAGATCCTTGGGAATTGCCGCCATGTTCAGGGCAATGAACGGCGAAGCCGCGCGTGGGCTGTGGCGGTGCAGGGCGTGGGCCACCAGTTCTTTACCGGTACCGGATTCGCCGTTGATCAGCACGGTGATGTTGGAGTGGCTCAGACGCCCGATGGCGCGAAACACTTCCTGCATCGCCGGCGCTTCGCCGATGATTTCCGGGGTGCGCGTCAGGGCTGGCACAACCTCCAGGCCTTGCTGTTCCTGCGCATGTTGATTGGCGCGTTTGACCAGCGATACCGCTTCATCGACGTCGAAAGGCTTGGGCAGGTACTCGAAAGCGCCGCCCTGATAGGAGGCGACAGCGCTGTCCAGATCGGAGTGAGCGGTCATGATGATGACCGGCAGCCGTGGGTGCTGTTCGCGAATCCGCGCCAGCAGATCCAGACCACTGGCACCGGGCATGCGGATATCGGAAATGATCACGTCCGGCTGCTGCCGGGCCAGACGACTCATCACGCCATCGGCGCTGTCGAAGCTCTGGGTGGTCATGCCTTCCTGCTGCAAGGCCTTTTCCAGGACCCAACGGATAGAACGGTCGTCATCGACGATCCACACGGTTTCACTACGGCTCATGTCGATGTGGCTCCTTGTTCCAGTGGCAGGAAGATCGAGAAGGTGGTGTGGCCTGGATGGCTCTCACACTCGATCAGGCCCTGGTGCTGACTGATGATGTTCTGGGTAATGGCCAGGCCCAGCCCGGTACCGTCCGGGCGGCCGCTGACCATGGGAAAGAAAATGGTTTCCTGCAGTTCCGCCGGGATGCCCGGGCCGTTGTCGATGATCTCGATCTTGGTCACCAGACGATGGCGGATGTGGCCGATGGTGAATTGGCGCATGGCGCGGGTGCGCAGGCTGATGCGGCCCAGACGCAGCTCGTTCTGGCTGCTGATCGCCTGCATCGCGTTGCGCACGATGTTCAACACCGCCTGAATCATTTGCTCGCGGTCGATCAATACGTCGGGAATGCTCGGGTCGTAATCACGCACCAGGGTGATGCAGCCCTGGCTTTCGGCTTCGACCAGATGACAGACGCGTTCGAGCACTTCGTGGACGTTGCACATGGCCAGCGACGGCAGTTTGTTCGAGCCGAGCATGCGATCGACCAGATTGCGCAGGCGGTCGGCCTCTTCGATGATCACATTGGTGTAGTCACGCAGGCTTTCTTCGGGCAATTCGCGAGCGAGCAATTGCGCAGCGCCGCGGATGCCACCGAGGGGGTTCTTGATCTCGTGGGCGAGGCCGCGCACCAGCATCTTGCTGGTTTCCTGCTTGGACAGCTGGGCCTCTTCCTTGGTGATCCGCAACAGGCGATCACGTGGGTGCACTTCAAGCAAAAGCAAAGTCTCGCCGTTGCTGAGGATTGGCGTCACCGCGTAATCCACGGTCAGCGTCTGGCCGGTGAGGGCGGTGAGCATCGCTTCACGCTTGGTGAAAGGGTGCGCCTGCTCCACCGCCTGACGCAGGGAATTGAGCGCCTCGGGGGATTCGGTGAACAGCTCGCTGATGAACTGGCCGTGACTGCGCTGACCGCTGACCGCCAACAGCATTTCCGCCGCCGGGTTCATGTACTCCAGGCGCAGCTCGGCGTCGAGCAGGATGGTCGCCGTGGTCAGGTTGTCGAGCAGCAAACGGTGTATAGCGTCGCTTATGGTCATCTGGACCCCTTTTGGAGCAAGGCGTGCGCGAGAACAAAGCGCTGATGTCGGGAAAATGCAAAAACCAAACCAAGGCTCCGAAAAGAAGCGTTTAACCCCTGAAACAGGCGTTTGACGCGCGTTTGTATGGCACGAAGCCAGCTCAAACGGGAAGTTTCGAACCAAAATGGGTTGGGTTGTGGGCGAGATGCAGTTTAGTGCACCAATAGGGTGCGCATGCCCGGCAGACGTTAAAAGAAGCGCAGGAATGGGTTTTTCGGTTCGTCAGGTTTGTCCTTGAGCGGGCATTCCGGGCGCACACCATAGTCGTCGGCGACACAGGGTTTGACCTGACGTTTCTGCGCCAGGGAAATGCGCAGCATGTGGAACGGCTGATTGGCGGTGCGTTCCACGGTACGCCCGGCGGCGTCGAGGATTTCGATCGAAAGGCTGTGGCTGCCGCGATCGATATTGCTCAGCGCAAATACCGGGCTGACGCCGGGTTCGCCGGTGGCCTTGCCATCCAGCAGCAGGCGATAACGATGGCCGCTTTGCAGGCCCGGTTCGCTGGTGACGCTGACGATCAGCTCGCCGGCGCTGCTGCGCAAAGTGGCATCGGGCTCCGGGATCAGAATGCGCAGCATGTCGTAATGAAAGGGCGCTGGTTCGGCAGATGTTTTCGCCGTGCTGACCGGCGCTGCGGTGTTGGCAGGGACCGCCATGCGGTTGCTCGTCGCGATCGGCACTCGCTTGGCGTTGGCGCGTGGCTGGTCGGTGTAGACGCGGTTGCCCTGTGCGTCGATGTAGGTGAAGACCTCCGCCGAGGTGCGCATCGACATCAGTGCCAGGACGAGTACCAGCCCCGCGCGGATCATGGCGTGTGCACCCGTTGCACGGTGAAGACCGCGGGCGGGCTCTGCTGAATGACGGTCTGACCGTCGATCACCTGCACGGCCAGGCGATGCTCGCCGCGATCGATGTTGACCAGTTGCAGAACCGGCACGTTGCTCGGCTGGCCATAGGGCTGGTCGTCGAGCAGCAGCCTTAATTGATGCGGCGGTTGCAGGCGCGGCTTGATCAGGACGTTGACCGTGAAGGTGCCGTTGTTGGCGCGCAGCGCCTCGTCAGAGGGCAGACCGGCGAGCTCGAGGATTTCATAGGCGTTGCGCGGTGGTTGCGGTTGTTCTGGGGTGGGTGCTTGCGGCGCACTCGGTGCCTGCGGCTCGACCCGATTGAGCGGTGGCAGCTCGACCGGTTGCGCCTGCACGCCGTCCGGCGGCTGATTGCTGTACGCCGTGTTGCCGTTGGCGTCGGTGTACTTGTAGATCTGCGCGGCGGCGGGCAGGGCGATCAGCAGCAGAATGTAGAGGAACGTGCGACCCATGAAATCGACCGGGGTTGGAAGCGATGGGTAGCAGCATAGGACAGGTGGGGCGGTTGGCCAAAACCGTTAATAACTGGAATTGAAAAGACTGGTAGCCAAAACACTGATCGTTCCCATGCTCTGCGTGGGAATGCCTCCTGGGACGCTCCGCGTCCATTGACGCAGAGCGTCACGGGCTGCATTCCCACGCGGAGCGTGGGAACGATCAATGACACACCGCTTTCGTGAGCAGGCTCGCTCCCACAGGGTAAATGAACTGCGCCGGGCAATAAAAAAGGCCTCCCGAAGGAGGCCTCTTTTGTCACGCCGCTTTACGCAGCGCTACCGGATCAGCAGCTGTAGTACAGCTCATATTCCAGTGGGTGTACGAAGGTGCGAACCTTGATTTCTTCTTCCGATTTCAGCGCGATGTAAGCGTCGATGAAGTCGTCGGAGAACACGCCGCCCTTGGTCAGGAATGCGCGGCCCTTGTCCAGCTCTTCCAGGGCTTCTTTCAGGCTGCCGCAAACCTGTGGAATCTCTTTCGCCTCTTCAGGCGGCAGGTCGTACAGGTTCTTGTCGGCAGCATCGCCTGGGTGGATCTTGTTCTGGATACCGTCCAGACCGGCCATCAGCAGCGCTGCGAAAGCCAGGTACGGGTTGGCAGCCGGATCCGGGAAGCGTGCTTCGATTCGGCGGGCTTTCGGGCTCGACACGTAAGGAATACGGATCGAAGCGGAACGGTTGCGCGCCGAGTAGGCCAGCATTACCGGCGCTTCGAAGCCTGGCACCAGACGCTTGTAGGAGTTGGTCGCCGGGTTGGTGAAGCCGTTCAGGGCCTTACCGTGCTTGATGATGCCGCCGATGAAGTACAGAGCGGTATCGGACAGGCCGGCATAGCCTTCACCTGCGAAGGTGTTCTTGCCGTCTTTCCAGATCGACATGTGTACGTGCATGCCCGAACCGTTGTCGCCGTACAGTGGCTTCGGCATGAAGGTCGCGGTGCGGCCGTAAGCGTCGGCAACGTTGTGCACAACGTATTTCAGGGTCTGAACTTCGTCGGCCTTCTTCACCAGCGTGTTGAACTTGACGCCGATTTCGTTTTGGCCGGCAGTTGCCACTTCGTGGTGGTGAACTTCAACCGACTGACCCATTTCTTCCAGTGCGTTGCACATGGCGGTACGGATTTCGTGGTCGTGGTCGAACGGTGGAACCGGGAAGTAGCCGCCTTTCACGCCTGGACGGTGACCCTTGTTGCCGCCTTCGATGTCCTGGTCGGACATCCACGAACCTTGCTCGGAGTAGATCTTGAACATCGAGCCGGAGATGTCCGACTTGAATTTCACCGAGTCAAAGATGAAGAACTCAGGCTCTGGACCGGCGAATACGGTGTCACCGATACCGGTGGCTTTCAGGTGCTCTTCGGCGCGCTTGGCGATCGCACGTGGGTCGCGATCGTAGCCCTGCATGCTCGAAGGCTCGATGATGTCGCAGACCAGAATCAGGGTTGGGTCTTCGGTGAACGGATCGAGCACGGCAGTTTCGTCGACCGGCATCAGGATCATGTCGGAGGCTTCGATGCCTTTCCAGCCGGAGATGGAGGAACCGTCGAACATCTTGCCGACTTCGAAGAAGTCGTCATCCAGCGCATCGCGAGCCGGCATGGTCACGTGGTGCTGAGTGCCTTTGGTGTCCGTGAAGCGCAGATCAATCCACTTGACGTCATGATCTTTGATGAGTTGAACCGACTTCGACATAGTGTCCTCCGGGTGAATTAGGGCGGGTAGTGGATGCCCTTAATAATGGTGATGCCGGCGCGAATACTCTGCCAAGGCAACCTGCCTCACAAGGGAGCAAATTGCATGCCAGTGCCCCAGCATGGGTTTTTTGCCCCAAATTCACGCTTATTAAGATGCTTGACGTACTGAATCGACAAATCCCGCCCCTTAATGTTGCGTTTAAATTCAGAAATGACCTGTTTTGGTGCAGCGAAAACCTTCTGCACATTAACTGGTTAAACCTTGAGCAATTTCCGCTATAATCCGCGCCCCCCTTTTTCGGCTGGCCGTTCGCGCGCTGTTTTCATGAAACTTATCGTAAAAGTCTTCCCCGAGATCACCATCAAAAGCCGACCTGTCCGGACGAAATTCATCCGCCAGTTGGCCAAGAACATCCGCACCGTGCTCCGTGACCTGGACCCGGCCGTGGTGGTGAACGGCGTGTGGGACAACCTCGAGCTGGAAACCCGCGTTACCGACCCCAAAGCCTTGAAAGAGATGGGCGAGCGCCTGACCTGCATGCCGGGTATCGCGCACTTTCTGCAGATCGACGAGTACCCGCTGGGCGACTTCGACGACATCACCGAGAAGTGCAAACAGCACTACGGCGATGCGCTGGCCGGGAAGATTTTCTCGGTACGCTGCAAGCGCGCAGGCAAGCATGCCTTCAGCTCGATGGACGTGGAAAAATACGTCGGCAGCAAGCTGCGTCGCGAGTGCGGTGCGGCCGGAATCGACCTTAAAGCGCCGCAAATCGAAGTCCGTATCGAAGTTCGCGACAAACGGTTGTTCGTGATCCACAGCCAGCACAACGGCATCGGCGGCTACCCGCTGGGTGCGCTGGAGCAGACGCTGGTATTGATGTCCGGCGGCTTCGATTCGACCGTGGCGGCTTACCAGATCATGCGTCGCGGCCTGATGGCGCACTTCTGCTTCTTCAATCTCGGCGGGCGTGCCCACGAATTGGGCGTAATGGAAGTCGCGCACTTCATCTGGAAGAAGTACGGCAGCTCGCAACGCGTGCTATTTGTCAGTGTGCCGTTCGAGGAAGTGCTGGGCGAAATTCTCGGCAAAGTCGATAACAGTCATATGGGCGTGGTTTTGAAGCGTATGATGTTGCGCGCCTCGTCCGAGATCGCCGAACGCCTGCACATCGATGCACTGGTGACCGGTGAAGCGATTTCCCAGGTGTCGAGCCAGACGCTGCCGAACCTGTCGGTGATCGACTGCGTGACCGACAAGCTGGTGCTGCGGCCGCTGATCGTCGCGCACAAGCAGGACATCATCGACACCGCCAACGAGATCGGCACCGCCGATTTCGCCCGGCACATGCCGGAATATTGCGGCGTGATTTCGGTCAACCCCAAGACCGCCGCCAAGCGTGGCCGGGTTGAGCACGAAGAGAAAGAATTCGACATGGCGGTACTCGAGCGTGCGCTCGCCAACGCCAAACTGGTGCCGATCGATCGGGTAATCGACGAGTTGGGCCAGGATTTGCAGATTGAAGAAGTCAGCGAAGCGCTGGCCGGTCAGATCGTCATCGACATCCGCCACCCGGATGCCGCCGAGGATGACCCGCTGGAACTCGCCGGCATAGAGGTACAGACGATGCCGTTCTATGCAGTGAACGCACGTTTCAAGGAACTGGACCCTACTCGCCAGTACCTGCTGTATTGCGACAAAGGCGTGATGAGTCGCCTGCATGCCCACCATTTGCTCAGTGAGGGGCATGCCAATGTGCGCGTTTATCGACCGAGCTAAGTGCCCGGGGCTGTTTGCCTGTGGCCTGCGTCACCGGCCCCCCGACACCGCCGTCAAGCTGTAACGGCCATGCCGGACACTACTGCTAATCGCTGCCATGACTTGTCAGCAAACCGAATCCTCTGATCGAGATACACAAGTGATCGAAAATCTACGCAACATCGCCATCATTGCCCACGTTGACCACGGTAAAACCACCCTGGTAGACAAACTCCTGCGTCAATCCGGCACCCTGGAGCGCAACGAGCTCAACGACGAGCGCGTGATGGACTCCAACGACCAGGAAAAAGAGCGCGGTATTACCATTCTGGCGAAGAACACCGCCATCAACTGGAACGGCTACCACATCAACATCGTGGACACCCCGGGCCACGCCGACTTCGGCGGCGAAGTTGAACGCGTAATGTCGATGGTCGACTCCGTTCTGCTGCTGGTTGACGCTCAAGACGGCCCTATGCCGCAAACCCGTTTCGTGACCAAGAAGGCTTTCGAAGCCGGCCTGCGTCCAATCGTGGTGATCAACAAGGTTGACCGTCCAGGCGCACGTCCGGACTGGGTTCTGGACCAGATCTTCGACCTGTTCGACAACCTCGGTGCTACCGAAGAACAACTGGACTTCCAGGTTGTTTACGCTTCGGCCCTGAACGGTATTGCCGGTCTGGACCACACCGCCATGGCGGAAGACATGACTCCGCTGTACCAGGCGGTAGTCGACCACGTTCCGCCTCCGGCCGTTGACCGTGACGGTCCGTTCCAGATGCAGATCTCCGCTCTGGACTACAACAGCTTCCTGGGTGTTATCGGTGTTGGCCGTATCGCTCGCGGTCGCGTCAAGCCGAACACCCCGGTTGTCGCTATCAGCGCCGACGGCAAGCGTCGCAACGGTCGTATCCTGAAGCTGATGGGTCACCACGGTCTGCACCGCATCGACGTTGACGAAGCAGCTGCCGGCGACATCGTCTGCATCAGCGGCTTCGACGAGCTGTTCATCTCCGACACTCTGTGCGATATCAACACCGTCGAGGCGATGAAGCCGCTGACCGTTGACGAGCCAACCGTTTCCATGACCTTCCAGGTAAACGACTCGCCATTCTGCGGTAAAGAAGGCAAGTTCGTGACCTCCCGTAACATCAAGGATCGTCTGGACAAAGAGCTGCTGTACAACGTTGCACTGCGCGTTGAAGAAGGCGACTCGGCTGACAAGTTCAAGGTTTCCGGCCGTGGTGAGCTGCACCTCTCGGTACTGATCGAAACCATGCGTCGCGAAGGCTTCGAGCTGGCCCTGGGCCGTCCTGAAGTGATCATCCGTGAAGTTGACGGCGTGAAGCAGGAACCGTTCGAAAACGTCACCATCGACATCCCTGAAGAATCCCAGGGCAAGGTCATGGAAGAGATGGGTCTGCGTAAGGGCGACCTGAGCAACATGGTGCCGGATGGCAAGGGCCGTGTTCGTCTGGAATACAACATCCCTGCTCGCGGTCTGATCGGTTTCCGTAACCAGTTCCTGACCCTGACCAACGGTGCTGGCATCCTGACCTCGATCTTCGACCGTTACGCTCCAGTGAAGTCGGGCCACATGTCCGGCCGTCAGAACGGCGTTCTGGTTTCGGTTGAAACCGGCAAGGCTCTGACCTACTCGCTGGAAACCCTGCAGGCTCGTGGCAAGCTGTTCGTAGAACACGGCCAGGAGATCTACAACGGTCAGATCGTTGGTCAGAACAGCCGCGACAACGACCTGGGTGTCAACCCAACCAAAGGCAAGAAGCTCGACAACATGCGTGCTTCGGGTAAAGACGAAACCATCGCTCTGGTCCCACCTGTTCGCTTCACCCTGGAACAGGCTCTGGAATACATCCAGGAAGACGAGCTGTGCGAAGTCACGCCTAAGTCGATCCGTCTTCGCAAGAAGATCCTCGACGAAAGCGAGCGTACCCGCGCTGCCAAGAAAGCCAAGGCGTAATTCAGCCCTGGAATAAAAAACGCCCCCGGTCGCGAGACCGGGGGCGTTTTTGTTTGTCTGGCTTTTATTCGGTATTTGCGCTGGCCTCTTCGCGAGCAGGCTCGCTCCCACAGGGATTTCGGGTGAACAGAAAATCTGTGTTCACTGATCTCTATTGTGGGAGCGAGCCTGCTCGCGAAGGCGGCCGATCAGCCGCCGTAAACTTCAGCAGCGATCAAAATTTGTCGATGGCCCGGAAATTCTGCACCCGCTCGACTTCTTTCGGCTTATAAGCGCAATACCCCGGCCGCGGGCCGATCTTCGGGTGGTTGCGGCAGGTGTCCGGGCGCTTGTCATAAATGGTGCACAGGCGGGTTTTACGATCCAGGTAATAGCAGTCGTTGTTGCTCATGCGCTGGAGGGTGAAGATTCCCGACTTCTGATTGAAGCGCTCGACCAGACCTTCCTTTTGCAGGCGCTTGGCGATGTTCTTTGGCGGATCGCCCAGTTCGAACTCGTCGACCACGCCGATGCGCACCAGATCCTTGATCTTCACTTCGACCGGCAGCGTGCAGCAGCTGGACATGCACGAGCCGCACATCGGTGCCGAAAATTTGGCCCACGTATCGAGACGATCAATCTCGGCGGCGGCGATCAGGTTGGGCTTCATCATCGGGAGTTACCAGGCATGTATGCATCAGGGCGCGCGATCATACCGGGAGCGGTGGAATTTTGAACAACCTTTCGCCGGATATTTTCGCAGCGGCCGCATTTTGCCCGACAGGACGGCACGGCCCCTGCATTCATTGGCTCATCCGCCAGGGTTATGTCGCACTGGCGCACAGTCCGCGCAAATACTGCCGAACCAGAGCCGTTAGCGCCGGTCAGACCGTCTAGGCTCAGAAAATTCCCGCTCGCTCGAGGTCCTGTTGATGACTCAAGAACCACTAGTTCGCGAAGCAGAGGTGGCCGCATTCCGCGACGCCGTCCTGACCAAACTCACCTACGCCGTGGGCAAAGACCCCGATCACGCCTTCGACCATGACTGGTTCGAAGCCATCGCCCTGGCTGCGCGTGATCACATGGTCGAACACTGGATGGACCACACCCGACAGATCTATCGCAAAGGCCAGAAGCGGGTTTATTACCTCTCGCTGGAATTTCTCATCGGCCGTTTGCTCTACGACAGCCTGAGCAACCTCGGCCTGCTCGACGTCGCCCGTGAAGCGCTGACCGAACTGGGCGTCGATCTGGAGCGCATCCGCCTGCTGGAGCCCGACGCGGCGCTCGGCAACGGCGGCCTCGGTCGGCTCGCCGCGTGTTTCATGGAAAGCATGTCGACCCTCGGCATCGCCGGCCATGGCTATGGCATTCGTTATGAGCACGGCTTGTTCCGTCAGGCGATCGTCGATGGCTGGCAACAGGAGCAGACCGAACACTGGCTGGATTTCGGCAACCCTTGGGAATTCGAACGGCCGGAAGTGGCCTACCCGATCGGCTTCGGCGGCAGCGTCGAAACCGTCACCGATGCCTCCGGCAAGACTCGTCAGGTCTGGTCGCCGGCGGAAACCGTGCGCGCAATTGCTTATGACACGCCGGTGGTCGGCTGGCGCGGAGCGAGTGTCAACACTCTGCGTCTGTGGCGTGCCCGCGCCATGGAAGATCTGCACCTGGAGCGCTTCAACGCCGGTGACCACCTGGGCGCCGTGGCGGAAGTGGCCCGCGCCGAAAGTATCTCCCGCGTCCTTTATCCGGCCGACAGCACCGAAGCCGGGCAAGAACTGCGCCTGCGTCAGGAATACTTCTTCGTCGCCGCTTCGCTGCAGGATCTGCTGCGCCGTCATCGCAACATGCACACCTCGGTGCTGACCCTGGGTGATCACGCGGCGATCCAGCTCAACGACACTCACCCGTCAATCGCCGTGGCAGAACTGATGCGCCAACTGGTCGACGTCTACGACGTCGCGTGGGACGCAGCATGGCAAGTCACCGTCGACACTCTGTCGTACACCAACCACACGCTGCTGCCGGAAGCGCTGGAAACCTGGCCGGTCGGGCTGATGGAACGCATGCTGCCACGGCACATGCAGATCATTTATCTGATCAACGCGCAGCACATCGACTCACTGCGGGCCAAGGGCATTCATGACTTCGACGTGCTGCGCGCGGTGTCGCTGATCGAAGAAGACAACGGCCGCCGGGTGCGCATGGGCAACCTCGCGTTCCTCGGTTCGCACAGCGTCAACGGCGTATCCGGTCTGCATACGCAGCTGATGCGCAAAACCGTATTCGCCGAACTGCACAAGCTCTACCCTGAGCGGATCAACAACAAAACCAACGGCATCACCTTCCGCCGCTGGCTGTATCAGGCCAACCCGGAACTGACTTCGATGCTGGTCGATGCCCTCGGCCCGGACCTGCTCGATCATCCTGAAGAGCGCCTGCTCGAACTCGAGCCGTTCGCCGAGAAAACCGCGTTCCGCAAAGCCTTCGCCGAGCAGCGTTTGCACAGCAAGAAGGCGCTGGCCTATCTGATTCACGAGCGCCTCGGGATCGCGGTCAACCCGGCGGCGATGTTCGACGTGCAGGTCAAACGTATCCACGAATACAAGCGTCAGTTGCTCAACCTGATGCACACCGTGGCGTTATACCAGGCGATTCGTGCCGAGCCGGAAGTCGACTGGGTGCCACGGGTGAAGATCTTTGCCGGTAAAGCGGCGGCGAGTTATCACCAGGCCAAGCTGATCATCAAGCTGACCAATGACATCGCTCGGGTGGTGAATAATGATCCGACTGTGCGCGGCCTGCTGAAAGTAGTGTTCCTGCCCAACTACAACGTCAGCCTGGCTGAAAGCATCATCCCGGCGGCGGACCTGTCCGAGCAGATTTCCACCGCCGGTTTCGAGGCGTCGGGCACCAGTAACATGAAGTTCGGCCTCAACGGCGCGCTGACCATCGGCACCCTCGACGGTGCCAACGTGGAAATGTGCGAGCGCATCGGTGCCGAGCACATGTTCATCTTCGGTCTCAGTGCGCAACAGGTTGAGGCGCGCAAGCAGAACCACGAGTTCAGCGCCGTACCCGACATCGCCGCCTCCCATCGTTTGAACGATGTGCTGCAAGCGATTCGCAGCGGTGTGTTCTCGCCGGACGATACCTCGCGTTACACCGGCCTGATCGACTCGTTGATCGACTATGACCGCTTTCTGGTCTGCGCCGATTTCGACTCCTATTGGGAGGCGCAGAAACGTGTCGATGCGCACTGGCACGACTCGCAGAACTGGTGGCGTTCGGCGGTGCTCAACACCTCGCGGATGGGCTGGTTCTCTTCCGACCGGACGATTCGCGAGTACGCCACGGATATCTGGAAAGCGCTGGAGTAACTTTCCCCGACAAATCTGCGCAAGGCCCAACGTTTGTTGGGCCGGATCGATATACTGAGCGCCGGTTAAAAGGCATCAATCATCGCCATTCCCTGTGGGAGCGAGCCTGCTCGCGAAGCGATCGTCGACTTAAACAGAAATGTTGGCTGACAATCCGCCTTCGCGAGCAGGCTCGCTCCCACACGGTTTGTGCCTAGACTGAAGCCATCGCCGGACTCGCCCCGCCCCGGGGCTGCTTAGGGATATCGACCATGCAATGGATGTTCATGTTGATCGGGCTGGTGCTCGGTGGACTGCTCGACGAGTCGTTCAGTGGCGCGCTGTTGGGTGCGCTGCTGGGGCTGGTCATCGGCCAGGCGCTGCGCATTGCGCGCCTTGGCTCGCAGGCGGCGGAGCAACAGCGTCAACTCGAGCAGGTGCGCGAAGCCTTGCAAGGCGTGGCTCAGCGGCTGTTTGTGCTGGAGGGTTCGCCCTCGCATGCGCCCGTGCCGTCACCTGAAGCCGAGCCAGTCGCCGCACCCGTCGACGTAGCTGAGCAGGCTGCCCCGACCCCTGAACTGATCTGGGAACTGCCCCCCGAACTCGAACCGATCTCCGCCGTCGCCCGCGAAACCAGCCAGCCGTTGCCGGCGGATGTCTGGCGCGCCGAACCGGCCCCCGTTGCACCACCGCAAAAACCCGCCGAACCCCGTGGCCCGAACCTGATCGAACGCGGCATCGGCGCTGCGCGCAACTGGCTGTTTGGCGGCAATACAGTGCTGCGCGTCGGTGTGGTGCTGCTGTTTTTCGGTCTGGCATTTTTACTGCGTTACGCCACCGAAGGCATGGTGGTGCCGATCGAGTTGCGGTACGCCGGCGTCGCGGCAGCGGCGTTGGCTCTGCTTGCGCTGGGCTGGTGGTTGCGCCGACGCAACAGCAACTATGCATTGATGCTGCAAGGCACCGGGATCGCGGTGTTGTACCTGACGGTGTTTGCGGCGATGCGTCTGCATCCGTTGCTTGATCCGTCCGCTGCACTCGGTTTGCTGGTCGCGGTGACGGTGTTCTCGGCCATTCTGGCGATTACTCAGGACGCGCTGGGATTGGCCGCAGCGGCAGCGTTGGGCGGTTTCGCCGCGCCGATTCTCACCTCTACAGGCGAAGGCAATCACGTCGCACTGTTCAGCTATTTCGCTCTGCTCAACGCGGGCATTCTTGCTATCGCCTGGTTCAAGGCCTGGCGCCTGCTTAACCTGATCGGTTTCGTCGGCACCTTCGGTATCGGTTTCGCCTGGGGCCTGCGTTCCTACACGCCGGAGCTGCTGTGGAGCACCGAGCCGTTCCTGATTGTGTTTTTCCTCATGTACCTCGCCATCGGCCTGCTGTTCGCCCGGCGCAAATTGCGCGACCTGCAGGATGCTCCGGCGGAGGCTGATCGCGAGGCGCTGCTGCAATGGTCGGCCCGCAAGGGTAATTATGTCGACGGCACCCTGCTGTTCGGCCCGCCGATCATTGGCTTCGGTTTGCAGTTTGCGTTGGTCCAGCACCTCGAATTTGCGGCGGCGTTCAGTGCGTTGGCGCTGGGCATGATCTATATGGCGCTGGCCAAAGTTTTGATGGGCGGGCGCGCGATGCTGCTGGGCGAAACCTGCCTGGCGCTGGGAGTGATTTTCGCCAGCCTGGCGATTCCGCTGGGGCTCGATGCGCGCTGGACTTCTGCGGCGTGGGCCGTGGAAGGCGCGGGAATTTTCTGGCTCGGGTTGCGTCAGCATCGGCCGTTTGCCCGGGCCTTTGCCTTACTGCTGCAACTGGGTTCGGCACTGGCGTTTCTCAGCCAGTTGCAGCCCGGCGAGAGCAGCCTGCTCGACGGCGCACCGCTGGGCGCGCTGATGCTCGGTGCGGCACTGCTGTTCAGTTTCCTCCATCTGCGCAAGGCCGCGCCAGAACAGACATCGCCGTGGGAAAGGCAAGGCCTGCCAGTGCTGGCGTGTCTGGGCCTGACGTTCCTGTATCTGCTGGCGCCGTTGTTCCTGTTCATCCAGGGCACGGCGATCAGTTGGGCCTTGGCCGGGTTGGCGACCTTGTTTGTTGGCTTGCGAATTCAATCGCGCACATTCCTGTTTACCGCGTTCGCCGTGCAGTTGCTGGGCGGCGCGTTGTTCCTGCTGCGCCTGCAAACGGCCGGCGAAGATTCGACGGCGGTGTTCAGCGCTGGCTGGAGCGGTTTGCTCAGTGCGTCCTTGATCGGGCTGGCCTTGATTGGCGGCATGCTGCTGGCGGCGCGGGACGAGATGGTGCGCGGTGATGTGCGCCTGCTGCACGGCTTGTCGGTGGTGCTGCTGGCCGGCTTGGTGCTGATCAATCTGGCGGTGCTGTTCGTGCTGCCGTGGCAAATCGCGAGTGCAGTGTGGGCGGCCAGCGGCTTGCTGATCATCTGGCTGAGCCTGTACCTGCAACAGCGTCTGAGTTTCGTTTTCGGGCTGCTGTTGCAGGTGGTCGGCGGCGCGGCGTTTCTGCTCGCCGGCCCCGAAAGGCTCGGGCCGTTGTCTAGCGAAGGATTGCAACCATTGGCCCATGGCGGCTTCTGGACACCGCTGGTGCTGGGGCTGGCCGCGCTGATCGGAGCGTGGCGCTTGCAATTGGGCAACCATGCCACGGCTTTTGATGCCTTGAGTTTGCAACGCTTGTCGCAAGTGCTGCTGGTCTGGGGCGCCGGTTGGTGGACGCTGGCGTGGGTCAGCGAAATCCTGCGTTTCGCCTCGCCGAACCTGCAAGGCACATTGTTGCTGCTGGTCGCTGCGATCAGTGTGGCGCTGTGGACGCTGTTGTCGTTGCGCCTGAGATGGCCGGCGCTGGGGTTGCTCTGCACCTTGCTGATTCCGGTGGCGGCGCTGGTTTTGCTCGGCGCGTGGCATGCGCGTTATCACCCGGCCGCCGACTTCGGCTGGCTGGCGTGGCCGGCGCTGTTCGCGGTGCATTTCTTCAGCCTGCGCCGCTTGGCGTCGATGTTGCCGGCGCGCGCATTGAGCGTGGCCCATGTGCTCGGTTGCTGGCTGCTGATTGGCGTGCTGGCGCTGGAGTTGCGTTACGGCCTGCTGTTGTTGTCCGAGCAGTACAACGCGTGGCGCTGGCTGGGCTGGGCGATTCTGCCGAGCCTCTATCTGTTGCTGATGGCTGCACCCCGAACGTGGCCGTGGCCGGTGGCCGCATTTGCTCGGGAGTACCGCTTGTATGCGGCGGCACCGCTGGCGGTGCTGATGCTGGCGTGGTTCTGGCTGGCCAATGGCGTCAGCGATGGCAATGCCGAACCATTGCCTTACGTGCCGCTACTTAACCCATTGGAGTTGGGTCTGCTGTTTGCGCTGTTCGGCGTTTATATCTGGTCACGCAGCGCCGTTGCGCAGTTGTCGATCCGTCAGGATCATGCCGACCACGCCACGCAACTGATCGCCGGGGTTTCGCTGTTCGCCTTCTGCACTGCGCTGGTCACCCGCGCGGCGCATCACTGGGCCGGCATCCCGTTCGAGCTTGATCAACTGCTCGCGTCGATGCTGGTGCAGGCCGGCCTGTCGATCGTCTGGACGTTGATGGCGCTGGGGCTGATGATCGGCGGCCATCTGCGCCATCGCCGCGAAGTGTGGCTGATCGGCGCGGCGCTGATTGCGCTGGTGGTGGCCAAACTGATTTTTGTCGAACTGAGCAACCGTGGCGGCCTCGCCCGGATCGTCTCGTTTATCGGTGTCGGCGTATTGCTGCTGGTGGTCGGCTACTTCGCGCCGCTGCCGCCGAAACGCGTCGAGGCTGAACCGGTGGCGGACAAACCTGCGCCGGAAACCGAAGGAGTTGCATCTTGAGTCGCATGCTGAATCTGGGTTGGTTGGCGCTGGGCGTGGTGATGGTCGCTGGCGCTCAGGAAAAACCGGCGGACTTCGCCACGCAAGTGCCGTTGACGGTGAGCGGCAATGGCCCGTGGTATCGCCTCGACCTGCCGCTGAGCGCGCAATTGCAGGCGCGCCAGACCGATCTCAGCGACCTGCGTGTGTTCAACGCCGCCGGCGAAGCGCAGGCCTATGCCTTGGCTCGCGAATCGGCGCAGACCCGCGACGACGGCAAGCTGCACGAGGTCAAGTGGTTCCCGCTGTACAACGCTGCCGACGCCAGCGAGCGTGCGCCGAATGTGCGCGTGCAGTCGACCACCAACGGCACCCTGGTCGAAGTGCAACCGTCCTCGCAACTGGAGGCGGGCGAAGAAGTGCTGCGCGGCTGGCTGCTCGATGCCAGTGCGATCAAGGCACCGTTGCAGCAGTTGATCCTCGACTGGACCAGCGAGCGCGACGGTTTCCAGCGTTTCAGCATCGAGGCCAGCGACGATCTGCAGCACTGGCAGTCATGGGGCGAGGGCCAGGTGGCACGGCTGACCTTTTCCGATGAGCGCATCGAACAGCACGAAGTGACCCTGCCGGGGCAGACCGCGCGCTATGTGCGCCTGTTGTGGGAGTCGCCGGGTTCGGCGCCCGTCCTGACGTCGGCGCAATTGAAAAGCAGCGACCCGCGTAACCTGCCGCTGCCTTTGGTGTGGTCGCCCAGTGTGGCCGGCAGCAGCAGCAAATCCGGGGAATATATCTGGCAGTTGCCGATGGGGCTGAATGTCGAGCGGGTGCAGGTTGAGCTGAAACAGCCGAACAGTCTGGCGCCAGTCACGTTGGCCGGCCGGAGGGAGAGCAACTTGCCGTGGCAGACGCTGAGCAGCGGTTTGCTGTATCGCCTGAGCCAGAACAATCAGGACGTGGTGCAGAACGAAATCCCGCTGTCCGCGCAGACCGTGCAGCAACTCAAGCTGACCGTGGATGAGCGCGGCGGCGGGTTGGGTGAGCAGGCGCCGGACCTGAAATACGCGGTGCGCGCCACGCAGGTGATTTTCCTCGCCCGGGGCGAAGGGCCTTACAGCCTGGCCTTGGGCAATGCCACGGTGAAAACCGCGAACCTGCCGCTGGCAACGTTGATTCCGGATTTCAAGCCAGAGAAGCTGGCGAGCCTGGGCAAGGCGACGGTGCAGGACGAAGCAGTGGCCACGCAAACCTCAACGGCGACGACGGCTGCGGTGGCCGGAACCAATTGGAAGAAGTTCGGGCTGTGGGCGGTGTTGCTGCTCAGTGTGGTGTTTCTCGGGGCGATGGCGTTCAGCCTGTTGCGCAAGCCGCCAGCCAATACCTGAGCATGGCGGCGCTTTGCGCCATTCGCGAGCGGGCTCGCTCCCACAATGGAATGCATTGCCCTGTGGGAGCGAGCCTGCTCGCGAAAGCGCCCGGGCAGACACTGAAAATCTTCAATCGCTCATGCCGAACCGAACTACGCTCAATCCGACACCTGAACTCTCCACCAACAATCACGTCTCATACAGGCAAATACACCCAGGCGCACGTTAGCCGGCGTCTTCGCTCGCTAGGTTTTCAGACTCCCTGTAAACTGCGCGGGTTTTCCGCCCCCCATTCCACCGGAGCCGTCCATGTCCCGCGTTACCTTGAGTCGCTATTTGATTGAGCAGACCCGCAGCAACAACACTCCTGCCGATCTGCGCTTTTTGATCGAAGTGGTAGCGCGTGCCTGCAAGGAGATCAGCCACGCCGTGTCCAAAGGCGCCCTGGGTGGTGTTCTGGGCAGCATGGGCACCGAGAACGTGCAAGGCGAAGTGCAGAAGAAGCTCGACGTGATCTCTAACGAGATCCTCCTCGAAGCCAACGAATGGGGCGGTCACCTGGCCGGCATGGCGTCCGAAGAAATGGACAACGCCTACCAGATCCCGGGCAAATACCCGAAAGGCGCATACCTGCTGGTCTTCGACCCACTGGACGGCTCGTCGAACATCGATATCAATGCCCCGGTCGGCACGATCTTCTCGGTACTGCGTTGCCCGAACGAGTACCTGAGCCAGAACGAGCCGCTGAACGAAAAAGCCTTCCTGCAGCCAGGCACTCAGCAAGTGGCCGCCGGTTACGCCATCTACGGCCCGCAGACCATGCTGGTGCTGACCCTGGGCGACGGCGTCAAAGGCTTCACCCTCGATCGCGAAATGGGCAGCTTCGTCCTGACTCACGAAGACATCACCATTCCTGAAACCACTCAGGAGTTCGCCATCAACATGTCCAACCAGCGTCACTGGGAAGCCCCGGTGCAGCGCTATGTCGGCGAGCTGCTGGCCGGTGAAGAAGGCCCGTTGAAGAAGAACTACAACATGCGTTGGGTCGCGGCGATGGTTGCCGACGTCCACCGCATCCTGACCCGTGGTGGTCTGTTCATGTACCCGCGCGACAGCCGCGAGCCGTCGAAACCGGGCAAGCTGCGCCTGATGTACGAAGCCAACCCGATGTCGTTCCTCGTCGAACAAGCCGGCGGCGCGTCCACTGACGGTCACCAGCGTATTCTCGACATCCAGCCGGAAGGCCTGCACCAGCGCGTTGCAGTGTTCCTCGGTTCGAAAGAAGAAGTCGCCCGCGCCACGGCTTACCACAAGGAATAAACCATGCACGCGCCCTGGCAGCCGTTGCTCGACTGGTGGTTCGGACACGCCGAATCAGCCAGCGAAGTAGCGGCCGAAAAGGGCAAGTTGTGGTTCGGCAAGCGAAACAGCCAAGACCTCGAAGCGCAGACGCGTTTCGGGGTCTTTGTCGATCAGGCCCTTGCCGGCGAATTGACCGAGTGGACGCAATGTCCCGAAGGCTTGCTGGCGGTGGTGCTGTTGCTCGATCAACTGCCACGCATGATCTATCGCGAAACCCCCAAAGCGTTTTCCGGTGATCTGCGCGCACAGAAGCTCGTCGCCCAAGGCATTGCAGCGGATTTCGATCGGCAATTGAAACCGATTCAGCGGGTATTCATTTATCTGGTATTCGAACACTGCGAAAACCTCGCGGTGCAGAATGAAGCCGTTTCCAGATTTATTGAATTGGTGGCTGAACAGCCAGAGTCGGAGCGGGCGGTATTTGCCGATAACCTGGACTATGCCGAGCGGCATCGGAAGGTGATTGCCCGGTTTGGCCGATTTCCGCATCGCAATGCGGTGTTGGGGCGGGAGTCTACGGCTGAAGAGTTGGTATTTCTTTCCGAACCTGGATCACGGTTCTAGTTTGCTGGGCTGGATCCAGTTCATCTAGCGCAAGAAATACGTCTTCAGCGTTTGTATAGTTTCCGCGATCGATTTCCTCGCTACCCAGCGCAAGGATTGCCAATAATGTGATTTGATCTGGATGAACCCCGTTGTGTTTCTTGTTCATCTGGCAAATTCCCGATGTTTGTATTGAAGACATTCTGCGTGATGCAGGCCGCCTTCGCGAGCAGGCTCGCTCCCACAGGATTTGGTGGTGCACTCAAATTGTGTAACCACCGGAGATACCTGTGGGAGCGAGCCTGCTCGCGAAGAGGCCTGAGGCCGCAGCTTAGATCCTGAAGCTGCCGACCAGATGCTTCAACCGCGCCGCCTGCTGCTCAAGATCCGAACAGGCGCGCAACGTCGCCTGCAAGTTCTCTACCCCTTCCTGATTCAGCGTGTTGATCTCGTTGATATCAACGTTGATCGACTCGACCACGGCGGTCTGTTCTTCGGTCGCGGTGGCCACCGACTGGTTCATGCCGTCGATTTCGCCGATGCGCTGGGTCACGCTGCCCAGACGCTCGCCGGCCTGGTTGGCGATGCCGACGCTGCTTTCGCTCTCACGCTGGCTCTCGGTCATGATGGTTACTGCCTGACGTGCGCCGACCTGCAACTCTTCGATCATCTTCTGCACTTGCTGCGCCGAATCCTGGGTGCGGTGCGCGAGGTTGCGCACCTCGTCGGCGACCACGGCGAATCCGCGTCCGGCTTCACCGGCGCGCGCGGCTTCGATGGCGGCGTTGAGTGCGAGCAGGTTGGTCTGCTGGGAGATGCTGGTGATTACTTCGAGAATCTGACCGATGTTCACCGTGTTGCTGTTAAGCGTTTCGATGTTGCCGCAAGAATCGCTGATCTTTGCCGACAGCTGTTGCATGGCGTTGATGGTTTTATCCACCACCTGCTGGCCGTCGACCGCGAGGCTGCGCGCATCGCTGGAATGCTGCGAGGCGAGGGCGGCGTTCTGGGCGATTTCCTGAGCGGCGGCGCCTAGCTGATTGATCGCGGCGGCGACGCTGTTGGTGCGGCTGGCCTGCTGGTCTGAGTTGTACATCGACGAGTTCGAGGCAGCGACCACACGCAGGGCGACTTCGTTGACTTGGCCGGTGGCCGAGGACACTTCGCGGATCGACGTATGAATGCGTTCGACGAAGCGGTTGAACGAAGTGCCCAGCGCGCCGAATTCATCGTTGCCGTGAATCACCAGACGCTTGGTCAGGTCGCCTTCGCCTTCAGCGATGTCATGCATCGCGCGGCCCATGGTCAGCAGTGGCTGCATCAGCACGCGAATCAGCATGCCAAGCAGGCCGATGATGATCAGCACGGCGATGACCATGGCGATCAGCGCCGAGGTGCGGAATTCGCTGAGCATCGAGAACGCGGTGTCTTTGTCGAGCACCAGCGCCACGTACCAGTCAGCCGATGGCACGCCGTTGACGCGAGTGAAGGAAATCAACTGGGTCTTGCCGTCGAACTCGACTTCTTTCAAACCCGGACTGACTTGAGGCGCGCCGTTCGGATAGGCCTCGGCGAGGGTCTTGAGCACCAGTTTGCTGTCCGGGTGAATCAGGATCTTGCCTTCGGCGCTGACGATGAACGCATGACCGTGGCCGCCGAAGTTCAGCGAGTTGATGATCGCGCTGACGCTGGTCAGGTCAATGTCGGCCCCGGCCACGCCGAGCATCTGGCCCTGACGCTGCACCGGCGTGGCGACGGTGATCACCAGCTTGCCCGACGAAGCGGCAATGTACGGTTCGGTGACGATGGTCTGCTGCGCGCTGTTGGCCGCTTTGTACCAGCCGCGCGCCCGTGGATCGTAGTCCGGCGCACGGTTGCCGGCCGGCACCGAGAACATCACACCGTCAGCGCCACCGAAATAGCTGAGCTGGAAATTGCCGGTGTAGGCGGGCAGGTCAATGATGCGCTTGAGGCTGGCGGGCGCATTGCCATCGACGGCGACTTGCTGCGACAGCGATTGCAGCAGCTGAATGCGGCTTTCCAGCCAGGTCTGAATGTTGCTGGTGGTCAGGCTGCCCAGCTCCTGCATGGTCGCTTCGGTGCTGCTGCTCAAGGCCTGACGCTGGCGATAGTCGTTGAAGAAGATGAAACAGGCGAACGCAACGGCCACCACAAGGGCAGCAGCCAGCAGAATCTTGTGGCTGAATTTCATGTTTCTGGTCATCGAATGAACTACCGCGAAGGGGCTGGTCAGGAAAGGGCGGCAATTTGCCATAATCGGCAGCGTTGCGCTGCTCTTATTTCGACCGCGCCGCGCCAAAGATTAGGCGCTTGCAGGGAAAGTCGACGAAATGCTCGTCGGCTTCACAAAGTTTTTGATTTACCGACAAAAGCCGGACGGGCGGGCTGATAAATAGGCGTTCGGTCACGGAACCAGATGACACTTTTCTCTTCTAAGCTTCTGGTTGGCACCATGCCATCCCCCCTCGTTCCAGGAGTTTCACCATGTCGCTGCGATCTATCGCCCTGCTGTCGTTTTGCGTGCTGTTGGCCGCATGCAGCAAGGTCAATCAGGAAAACTACTCCAAGCTCTCGGCCGGCATGGCCAAGTCCGAAGTGGAAACCCTTCTCGGCAAGCCCACTGATTGCTCGGGCGCGCTCGGTATGTCCAGCTGCACCTGGGGCGACAAGAACAGCTTTATCAGCGTGCAATACGCCGGTGACAAAGTGCTGATGTTTTCCGGCCAAGGCCTGAAGTAAACCGGGGCTTCGCGCCCACGGAGAAAAAAATGAAGCGGTTATTGCTGATCCTTTTTGCTGGCCTGGTACTGGCTGGCTGCGCCACTTCCGGCGTCGACCCGTTGGCGCCCAAGACCGTCAACAGCGTCAATCTCAAGCGTTATCAGGGCACCTGGTATGAACTGGCACGCTTGCCGATGTACTTCCAGCGCCACTGCGCGCAATCCGAAGCCCATTACACACTCAAGCCTGACGGCAATGTCGGCGTGCTCAATCGTTGCCTGACCCCGGAGTGGCAGTGGGAAGAGGCAAAGGGCACGGCTTACCCACAAGTGCCGGGCAAGACCGACAAGCTCTGGGTCGAATTCGATAACTGGTTCTCGCGCCTGGTGCCGGGTGTGGCAAAGGGCGAGTACTGGGTGTTGTACGTCAGCGACGATTACAAGACCGCCATCGTCGGCGATCCGAGTCGCAAGTACCTGTGGCTGCTGTCACGCACTCCGACCGTCAACGGTGTAGTGCGCGAAGAATTGCTGAGCAAGGCGCGTCAGCAGGGTTACGACACCACACGCCTGATCTGGCGGGCGTCGGACCGGCAGATGGCCAAGACCTCTAATTAAGAGCGAAAAGATCGCAGCCTTCGGCAGCTCCTACATGAGAATGCATTCGTGTAGGAGCTGCCGAAGGCTGCGATCTTTTGCTTTTCTTACCCTAAAAGATCACGCAGGACCTGGGTGAAGGCTCGGGCGCTGTGCTCTTCGCCAGCATGCCGGCCATCGCGCACCACCCACTGACCATTGACCAGCACATCGCGCACCTGGCGATCGCCGCCGGCGAACAACCAGCGATTGAGAATGCCGTCGCCATTGGCAGTCGCCAGATATGGATCGTTACCATCGAGCACAATCCAGTCCGCGCGCTTGCCCACTTCCAGCGCGCCGATCGGCTGACCCAGTGCCTGTGCACCGCCGTCCAGCGCCGCGTCATACAGGGTGCGCCCGACCATCGGCTGCTGCGCGCCATACAAGCGATTACGCCGCTGATCGCGCAGGCGCTGGCCATATTCCAGCCAGCGCAACTCTTCCACTACGCTCAGCGACACATGGCTGTCGGAACCGATACCCATGCGCCCGCCTTGGGCAAGAAAATCCACCGCCGGGAAAATCCCGTCACCCAGATTCGCTTCAGTGGTCAGGCACAGCCCGGCGATCGCGCGACTGTTGGCCATCAGCGTGACTTCTTCCGGGTTGGCGTGGGTGGCGTGGACCAGACACCAGCGCTGATCGACTTCAGTATTTTCATACAGCCATTGCAACGGACGGCGACCGCTCCAGCTCAGGCAATCGTCGACTTCTTTCTGCTGCTCGGCGATATGGATGTGCACCGGGCATTGTTTGTCACTGGCCGCCAACACTTCGCTGATCTGCTGCGGCGTCACCGCACGCAACGAGTGGAAACACAGGCCCAGCGATTGCGCCTTTTGCTGCGCCAGTAACGGCTGCAACCGCGCTTGCAGATTCAGATAGTTTTCAGTGCTGTTGATAAAGCGGCGCTGGCCATCATTTGGCGTCTGGCCACCGAAACCGGAATGACTGTAGAGCACTGGCAGCAGGGTCAGACCGATTCCGCTTTCGCTGGCGGCCTGGCTGATGCGCAACGCCAGTTCCGCCGGATCGGCGTACGGTTGGCCGTTGCTGTCGTGGTGCACGTAGTGAAATTCGGCGACCGAGGTGTAACCGGCCTTGAGCATTTCGATGTACAGCTGACGGGCGATGATGCCGAGCTGATCGGGGCTGATTTTTCCGACGAGGCGGTACATCAGATCGCGCCAGGTCCAGAAACTGTCGTTGGGGTTGCCGGCCACTTCGGCCAGTCCAGCCATGGCGCGCTGGAAGGCGTGGGAGTGCAGATTGGGCATTCCCGGCAGCAACGGCCCGCGCAGCCGTTCGGCGCCGTCTGCGCTGGAATCGGCCTGGATTCGGGTCAACAGGCCATCGGCGCTGACCTCGAGACGTACATTGTTGGCCCATCCCTCAGGCAGCAGTGCGCGTTCGGCAAAGAAGGCGGACATCGTTCGGCACCCCATCGTGTGTTATTTGTATATACATATACAGACGTTTGCCTGCCCGGTAAACTCCGGCAAGCTAGTCACTTTCATCCAATGAACAGGGATCAACCGTGCCGACTCCGCCTCCAGTTTCTCCGTTGGCCGCGAACATGGGCGACAGTCCGGCGCCTTTGTACGCCCGCGTCAAACAGATGATTACCCAGCAGATCGACAGCGGTAACTGGCCGCCGCACTACCGCGTGCCGTCCGAAAGCGAACTGGTCAGCCAGCTCGGCTTCAGCCGCATGACCATCAACCGCGCCCTGCGCGAGATGACCGCCGACGGCCTGTTGGTGCGCATGCAAGGCGTGGGCACGTTTGTCGCCGAACCGAAGAGCCAGTCTGCGCTGTTCGAGGTGCATAACATTGCCGACGAAATCGCCTCGCGCGGCCATCGCCACACCTGCCAGGTCATCACCCTCGAAGAAGAAGCTGCCGGCTCCGAACGCGCCTTGGCGCTGGACATGCGCGAAGGTCAGAAGGTCTTCCACTCGCTGATCGTGCATTACGAAAACGACATTCCGGTGCAAATCGAAGACCGTTTCGTCAACGCCCTGGTCGCGCCGGAATACCTCAAGCAGGATTTCACCCTGCAAACGCCTTATGCCTATCTCAATCAGGTCGCGCCGCTGACCGAGGGCGAACATGTGGTCGAAGCCATCCTTGCCGAGCCGTCGGAGTGCAAGTTGCTGCAGATCGAAAAGGG
Organism: Pseudomonas sp. S3_G06; assembly: GCF_054667565.1. Classification (NCBI taxonomy): domain Bacteria; kingdom Pseudomonadati; phylum Pseudomonadota; class Gammaproteobacteria; order Pseudomonadales; family Pseudomonadaceae; genus Pseudomonas; species Pseudomonas sp. S3_G06. Next base: position 4,778,665 of record NZ_CP162738.1, on the reverse strand, counting down.
CGAGCCGTGCTTGCTGATCCGCCGGCGAACCTGGTCGGGGCGTCAACCGGTGACGGCGGCGCGTTTGATCCACCCGGGCTCGCGTCATCGTCTGGAAGGGCGCTTTCATAAATGAATTATCAAGTGAAGGTTCTACGCGCCGAAGGCTACCCGCGCATGCCGTGGAAAAACGGCGGCGGCAGTACCGAGGAAATCACCCGTGATGCCGGCGCTGGCCTGGACGGTTTCGGCTGGCGTCTGTCGATTGCCGACATCACCGAATCGGGCGGTTTCTCGACATTCGCCGGTTACCAGCGAGTCATCACTGTGTTGCAGGGCGACGGCATGACCTTGTGCGTCGACGGTGACGATACCCGGCCATTGTTACCCCTGGACCCGTTTGCTTTCAGCGGCGAAAGCCAAGTGTCCTGCATCTTGCTCGGCGGTGCGATTCGCGATTTCAATCTGATCTACGCGCCGCAACGTTACAGCGCGCGATTGCAGTGGCTGGACGGCGAGCAGCGGTTCTTCAGCTCGGCATCGACGGTGCTGGTGTTCAGTGTCAGTGAGCGGATGGACGTGCGTGTTGGCGACGGCGTTTCGCAGCTCGGGCGGCATGATTGTCTGCAACTGGACGGCAACAGCGGGCTGGTCGAAGTCTCCACCCATGGCGCTTGCTGCATAGTCGAACTTCTCCAAAGCTGACCCCTGTGGCGAGGGGATTTATCCCCGCTGGGTCGCGAAGCGGCCCCATTCCTGATTAAAAAAAGCGGTCTGCTGCGCAGCCCAGCGGGGATAAATCCCCTCGCCACAAAATCCATCCCCACTCTTGTTTCCCTCCACGCACCAACTTGTTACCGAACGCCCCAGCGTGGCGCAAAACCCGGCCCACCCAGCCAGGCCCCACCGTCCTCAATCACACCCCGTAAAAATTTCATCCCCGCCAGAACCCTCGATTCAGGCGCTCTCCAGCCATGCCCGTGATTTTTCCTGAACACTCCTCCAGCAAGTTGGCCGCTCGATTGCATATGCTTGTATGTACAAGTAAAGACGTATGCGTATGAGTCGTCCGAGACTCTCCGCAGCGTCCACTGATTCGCTTGTCGCGCAGCACAGCGCGCAGGCTGCTGCCCACTGCCAGGGTTGGTTTGAATTGATCGCTGAGGAGTCTTTTTCGTGACTGACAATACCCAGAACAGCAACAAGTTTCGTGACGTGCAGATCCGCGCCGCACGCGGTAACACGCTGACCGCCAAGAGCTGGCTGACTGAAGCGCCGCTGCGCATGTTGATGAACAACCTCGACCCGGAAGTCGCCGAGAACCCGAAAGAGTTGGTGGTCTATGGTGGCATCGGTCGCGCCGCGCGCAACTGGGAGTGCTACGACAAGATCGTCGAGAGCCTGACCAACCTGAATGACGACGAAACCCTGCTGGTGCAGTCGGGCAAGCCGGTCGGCGTATTCAAGACTCATAGCAACGCGCCGCGCGTGCTGATCGCCAACTCCAACCTGGTGCCGCACTGGGCGAGCTGGGAACACTTCAACGAACTCGACGCCAAAGGCCTGGCCATGTACGGCCAGATGACCGCCGGCAGCTGGATCTACATCGGCAGCCAGGGCATCGTTCAGGGCACCTACGAAACCTTCGTCGAAGCCGGGCGCCAGCATTACAACGCCGACCTCAAGGGGCGCTGGGTGCTCACCGCCGGCCTCGGTGGCATGGGCGGCGCACAACCGCTGGCCGCCACCCTGGCCGGCGCCTGCTCGCTGAACATCGAATGCCAGCAGGTCAGCATCGATTTCCGCCTGAAAAGCCGTTACGTCGATGAGCAAGCCAAAGACCTCGACGACGCTCTGGCGCGCATCGACAAATACACCAAAGAAGGCAAAGCGATTTCCATCGCCCTGCTCGGCAACGCGGCGGAAATTCTGCCGGAGCTGGTCAAGCGTGGCGTGCGCCCGGACATGGTCACCGACCAGACCAGCGCCCACGATCCGCTCAACGGCTACCTGCCAGCCGGCTGGAGCTGGGATGAATACCGCGCCCGCGCCAAGACCGAACCAGCCGCTGTGATCAAAGCCGCCAAGCAGTCGATGGCGGTGCATGTGAAAGCCATGCTGGAGTTCCAGAAGCAGGGTATCCCGACCTTCGACTACGGCAACAACATCCGCCAGATGGCTCAGGAAGAAGGCGTCGAAAACGCTTTCGATTTCCCGGGCTTCGTGCCGGCCTACATCCGTCCGCTGTTCTGCCGTGGCATCGGCCCGTTCCGTTGGGCGGCGCTGTCGGGTGATCCACAGGACATCTACAAAACCGACGCCAAGGTCAAAGAGTTGATCCCCGACGACGCGCATTTGCACAACTGGCTGGACATGGCCCGCGAGCGCATCAGCTTCCAGGGTCTGCCGGCGCGTATCTGCTGGGTCGGTCTGGGCCAGCGCGCCAAGCTCGGCCTGGCCTTCAACGAAATGGTCCGTAGCGGTGAGCTGTCGGCCCCGGTGGTGATCGGCCGCGACCACCTCGACTCCGGCTCGGTGGCCAGTCCCAACCGCGAAACCGAATCGATGCAGGACGGTTCCGACGCCGTCTCCGACTGGCCGCTGCTCAATGCTTTGCTGAATACCGCGAGCGGCGCGACCTGGGTGTCGCTGCACCACGGCGGCGGCGTCGGCATGGGCTTCTCGCAGCATTCGGGGATGGTGATCGTCTGCGACGGTACTGACGAAGCGGCCGAGCGCATCGCGCGCGTGCTGCACAACGACCCGGCGACTGGCGTCATGCGCCATGCCGATGCCGGTTACCAGATCGCCATCGACTGCGCGAAAGAGCAGGGGCTGAATCTGCCGATGATTACTGGCGGGTAACACGCTCTGGTTTATGTGGGAGCGAGCCTGCTCGCGAAGGCGTCGTGTCAGTCGCTACTGCTGTGCCTGATACACCCGATTCGCGAGCAGGCTCGCTCCCACAGAGGAATTTCAGTGAACCCGAATAGCAATCCACAGAGGTTGAATCATGGCGGTTAACAACGAACGTGCAGGCAGTACACCGTTGATCGAAAGGCGTTCGATCGACTACATCCCGGAAGCGGAAAGACACGGTCGTCTGTTCAGCCAGTTCACCCTGTGGATGGGCGCCAACCTGCAGATCACCGCGATCGTCACCGGGGCCCTGGCCGTGGTGCTTGGCGGTGATGTGTTCTGGTCGTTGATCGGTCTTTTGATCGGCCAACTGCTCGGCGGTGGTGTGATGGCGCTGCATGCCGCGCAAGGGCCGAAACTGGGCTTGCCGCAGATGATCTCCAGCCGTGTGCAATTCGGCGTTTATGGCGCAGCGATTCCGATCGTGCTGGTATGCCTGATGTACTTGGGTTTCACCGCAACCGGGACAGTGCTGTCCGGGCAGGCGTTGGGGCAGTTGTTCGGTGTCAGCGACAGTGTCGGCATCCTGATTTTCGCCAGTGTCATCGTGCTGGTCACGGTGCTCGGTTATCGGGTAATCCACTGGATCGGCCGCGTCGCCAGCGTGATTGGCGTGATCGCTTTTGTGTTCCTGTTCTGGCGGCTGATGAGCCAGACCGACGTTGGTGCGCTCCTGCAGATTCGTCATTTCAGCTGGAGCAGTTTCCTCCTGGCGGTGTCGCTGGCGGCGTCCTGGCAGATCGCTTTCGGCCCGTATGTGGCGGACTATTCACGCTACCTGCCGAGCGCCACTTCATCGGTGAAAACCTTTTTCGCCGCTGGCGCAGGCTCGGTGATCGGCGCGCAGGTGGCGATGATCCTCGGCGTGTTTGCCGCCGCATCGGCCAACGGTCAATTCGCTGGCCATGAAGTCGCCTACATCGTCGGCCTCGGCGGCACCGGCGCCACCGCCGCGCTGCTGTACTTCAGCATCGCGTTCGGCAAGGTGACCATTTCGACGCTGAACTCCTACGGCAGCTTCATGTGCATCGCCACCATCATCAGTGGCTTCAAAGGGCACCTGACGGTTACCCGCATGCAGCGGCTGATCTTCGTGCTGTTCATCGTCGGCGCGGCGACACTGATTGCCCTGCTTGGGCAGCACTCGTTCCTCGGTGCGTTCAAGTCGTTCATCCTGTTTCTGCTCGCCTTCTTCACCCCGTGGAGCGCGATCAATCTGGTCGACTACTACTGCATCACCCGCGAGCGTTACGACGTGCCGGCGCTGGCCGATCCGAACGGCCGCTACGGCCGCTGGAACCTGCTCGGCATCAGCGTCTATGTGTTCGGCGTGCTGGTGCAGCTGCCGTTCATCTCGACCAAGTTCTACACCGGGCCGCTGGTAGCAGCGCTGGGGGATGTGGATATCTCTTGGATCATCGGCCTGGTTCTCCCGGCCGCCGTCTATTACTTCTGCGCAAAGAAATGGCACAGCGCAGTGCCCGATCGCCTGATTCTGCCGGTCGAGCAGAACAGCACCCAACAAGCAAAAACGAGCGGGGCCGGTCGCGCTGCGGCGCAGGCCTGATCTGGACGTGGACCAGGCTGGATGCCTCTTGAACTGCCGTAAGCCCATTCATGATTAGGAGCGTCACGACAATGAAATCGAACAAGACCCTGCTGACCACATTGCTGTCCATGGGCCTGTTGGCCAGTGCCGGTGCGACGCAAGCCGCCGGCTGGTGCGAATCGGGCAAACCGGTGAAATTCGCCGGGCTGAACTGGGAGAGCGGCATGCTCCTGACCGACGTGCTGCAAGTGGTGCTGGAGAAAGGTTACGGCTGCAAGACCGACAGCCTGCCGGGCAATTCCATCACCATGGAAAACGCCCTGAGCAGCAACGATATTCAAGTGTTCGCCGAAGAGTGGGTCGGCCGTAGCGAGGTCTGGAACAAGGCCGAGAAGGCCGGCAAGGTCATCGGTGTCGGCGCGCCAGTGGTGGGTGCTGTCGAAGGCTGGTACGTGCCGCGTTACGTGATCGAAGGCGACGCCAAGCGCAAGCTCGAGGCGAAAGCCCCGGACCTGAAAAATATCGCTGACCTGGGCAAGTATTCCGCCGTGTTCAAGGACGCCGAAGAGCCGTCCAAGGGCCGCTTCTATAACTGCCCGGCCGGCTGGACCTGCGAGCTCGACAACAGCGAAATGCTCAAGAGTTATGGCCTGGAAAACAGTTACACCAACTTCCGCCCAGGCACAGGACCTGCGCTGGATGCGGCAGTGCTGTCGAGCTACAAGCGTGGCGAGCCGATCCTTTTCTACTACTGGTCGCCGACGCCGCTGATGGGCCAGATCGACGCGGTCAGGCTTGAAGACCAGGCGCAGGGCAACAAGACCATTAGCATCAAGGTCGGCCTGTCGAAAACCTTCCACGACGAAGCCCCGGAACTGGTCGCCGTGCTGGAAAAGGTCAACCTGCCGATCGATCTGCTTAATCAGAACCTCGGGCGCATGGCCAAGGAACGTATCGAGTCGGCAAAACTGGCGAAAATCTTCCTCAAGGAACATCCTGAAGTCTGGCACGCATGGGTGAGCGACGACGCAGCCAAGAAAATCGACGCGGCCTTGTAGGTCAGGTTTCCCGGCTGCCAGTACGGCAGCCGGACGCTTGATCGCAACCCCTTGATTGAGAGTCCCTTATGTTTCCCGAAAGCTTTACCTTTTCCATCGCCGACTGGGTCAACGGTTGGGTCGATTCGCTGGTGACCAATTACGGCGATGTGTTCCGGCATATCTCCGACACGCTGCTGTGGGCCATCGTCAGTCTCGAAGGTTTGCTGCGTGCGGCGCCGTGGTGGTTGATGCTGGCAATCGTCGGTGTCATCGCCTGGCACGCCACGCGCAAAGTCGTGACCACGGCAGTCATTGTCGGTCTGCTGTTCCTCGTCGGCGCCGTTGGCCTGTGGGACAAACTCATGCAGACCCTGGCGCTGATGATGGTCGCGACGATCATTTCGGTGCTGATCGGCATCCCGCTGGGGATTCTCTCGGCGCGCAGCAATCGCCTGCGTTCGGTGCTGATGCCGCTGCTCGACATCATGCAGACCATGCCGAGTTTCGTGTACCTGATTCCGGTGCTGATGCTGTTCGGCCTGGGCAAGGTGCCGGCGATTTTCGCCACAGTGATCTACGCCGCGCCGCCGCTGATTCGCTTGACCGATCTGGGTATTCGCCAGGTCGACGGTGAAGTGATGGAGGCGATCAACGCCTTCGGCGCCAATCGCTGGCAGCAACTGTTTGGCGTGCAACTGCCGCTGGCGCTGCCGAGCATCATGGCCGGGATCAACCAGACCACGATGATGGCCCTGTCGATGGTGGTGATCGCTTCGATGATCGGCGCCCGTGGCCTCGGTGAAGACGTACTGGTGGGGATTCAGACCCTCAACGTCGGCCGTGGCCTCGAAGCCGGGCTGGCGATCGTGATTCTCGCGGTGGTCATCGACCGCATCACTCAAGCGTACGGTCGGCCACGCCATGAGGTGAGCAAATGAGCAATGCAAGCGTGAGCAAGATCGAAGTACGCAACGTCTTCAAGATTTTCGGCAACCGCGCCAAGGACGCGCTGGCCATGGTCGGCCAGGGCAAGAGCAAGGATCAGGTGCTCAACGAAACCGGTTGCGTGGTCGGCGTGAACGACTTGTCGCTGAGCATCGGCACCGGCGAAATCTTTGTGATCATGGGCCTGTCCGGCTCGGGCAAATCCACCCTGGTACGGCACTTCAATCGCCTGATCGACCCCACCAGCGGGGCGATTCTGGTCGATGGCGAGGACATCCTGCAGTACGACATGGACGCCCTGCGCGAATTTCGTCGACACAAGATCAGCATGGTGTTCCAGAGCTTCGGCCTGCTGCCGCACAAGACCGTGCTCGATAACGTCGCCTATGGCCTGAAAGTGCGCGGCGAGAGCAAGCAGGTCTGCGCCGAACGCGCGCTGCACTGGATCAATACCGTCGGCCTCAAAGGCTACGAAAACAAATACCCGCACCAGCTCTCCGGCGGCATGCGTCAGCGCGTCGGCCTCGCCCGTGCATTGGCGGCGGACACCGACATCATTCTGATGGACGAAGCGTTCAGTGCGCTGGACCCGCTGATCCGCGCCGAGATGCAGGACCAGTTGCTGGAGCTGCAAAAGACCCTGCACAAAACCATCGTCTTCATCACCCACGACCTCGACGAAGCCGTGCGCATCGGCAATCGCATCGCGATTCTCAAGGATGGCCGGTTGATTCAGGTGGGCACGCCAAGAGAGATCCTGCATTCGCCGGCGGATGAGTATGTCGACCGGTTTGTGCAGCGGCGCGCGGCGGTGGTGTGACGCTGAGTGGCCGTTGTGGTGAGGGGATTTATCCCCGTTCGGCTGCGAAGCAGTCGTAAAACCGGCCACTGCGGTCTGTCTGACGGATTTGCGGGCATGGTTTGGGGCGGCTTCGCCACCCAACGGGGATAAATCCCCTCACCACAGGGTTACCGGCATCAACAGAATTGGTATGAGGTTAGAGATGTCCCAGGCTGAAAAAATCGTTATCACAGGCAGCCCTCTACGTTGGCAGGACGTGGTCGCTGTCGCCCGTCACGGTGCGCCGCTGGATCTTTCCAGCGACACCTGGGCGCGCATCGACAACGCTCAGGCCATCGTTCAGCGCATCGTCGCCAGCGGCGAGCGCGCCTATGGTGTCAACACCGGTCTCGGCGGTCTGTCCAACGTATCGCTGCAAGACGAACAGCTCAGCCAACTCTCGCGCAATACCTTGCTCACCCATGCCTGTGGTGTCGGCCCGGTGCTCAGCGATGAACAGACCCGCGCAATCATCTGTGCCGCGATCCACAACTACAACCACGGCAAATCCGGCCTGCATCGGCGCGTGGTCGAAGGGCTGCTGGCGCTGCTCAATCGCGGCATCACTCCGCAGGTGCCGTCGCAGGGTTCGGTGGGTTATCTGACGCACATGGCGCACATCGGCATCGCGTTGCTCGGCGTCGGTAACGTCAGCTATCGCGGGAAGATCACCTCGGCGCTACAGGCGTTGGCCGAAGAAGGCCTGCAACCAGTGCAACTCGGTGCGAAGGATGGCTTGTGTCTGGTGAACGGCACGCCGTGCATGACCGGCCTCAGTTGTCTGGCGATTGCCGATGCCACGCGGCTGTTGCAATGGGCCGATGTCATTGGTGCGATGAGTTTCGAAGCCCAGCGCGGCCAGATCGATGCCTTCGATGCCGAGATCATTGCGCTCAAGCCGCATCCGGGCATGCAGCAGGTCGGCAACAACCTGCGCGCCTTGCTCGATGGCAGCGAAGTGATCGCCGCGAGCAAAGGCATTCGCACTCAGGATGCGCTGAGCATTCGTTCGATCCCGCAGGTTCACGGCGCCGCCCGTGATCAACTGGAGCATGCGATCAAACAGGTCGAAGCCGAACTCAACGGCTGCACCGACAACCCGTTACTGCTGGGCACGCCGGACAATTTCCGGGTGATGTCGCAGGCCAACCCCCACGGTCAATCCGTGGCGATGGCGGCGGATCTGCTGGCGATTGCCATGGCCGAAATCGGCTCGATTGCCGAGCGCCGTCTGGACCGTTTGGTCAATCCGCACGTCAGCGGTCTGCCGGCGTTTCTGGTGGCCAATCCCGGGGTCAACTCGGGGATGATGATCGTGCAATATGTCGCCGCCTCGCTGTGTGCGGAAAACCGTCAATTGGCGCAACCGGCGGTGCTCGACAACTACATCACCTCGGGCCTGCAGGAAGATCACCTGAGCATGGGCACCAACGCCGCGCTGAAGCTGCATCGTGCGCTGGAAAACTGCACGCAGATCCTCGCAATTGAATACCTGCTGGCGGCGCAGGCGTTTGAATTCCTCAAGGAACAGCGCTTTGGCGTGGGCACTGACCGCGCGTGGAAACTGCTGCGCGAAACGGTCCCGGCCTACGATCAGGATCGCTGGCTGGCGCCGGATATCGCTGCCGCTGCGACCGTGTTGAAAAACCCGAATCTGCCGCACAACGTTCTCCCGAATTTGCACTGACAACTACCCATACCAGCGTGCCAAGGCGTGGATCGTTCACAAGACGAGAAGCGACGGATAACGGAATGCTCCGGAGCGACTGGTAGTTAATAACAATGCCTAACAGGAGCATTTTAATGACTGCGCTGAACCTGATCCCCGGCCAACTGAGCCTGGCCCAACTGCGTGACGTCTACCAGCATCCGGTCACACTGACTCTCGACAACAGCGCCAGCGCGCAGATCGAGGCCAGCGTCGCCTGCGTCGAGCAGATCCTTGCCGAGAACCGCACCGCCTACGGCATCAACACCGGTTTCGGTCTGCTGGCCTCGACGCGCATCGCCAGCGAAGACCTGGAGAACCTGCAGCGTTCGCTGGTGCTCTCGCACGCGGCCGGCGTCGGCCAGCCGATCAGTGATGACCTTGTGCGACTGATCATGGTGCTCAAGGTCAACAGTCTCAGCCGTGGTTTTTCCGGGATCCGTCGGCAGGTGATCGATGCGCTGATCGCGCTGATCAATGCTGAGGTCTATCCGCATATTCCGTTGAAAGGTTCGGTCGGTGCGTCGGGCGATCTGGCGCCGTTGGCGCACATGTCGCTGGTGCTGCTGGGCGAGGGCAAGGCCCGCTACAAGGGCGAATGGCTTGAGGCCACCGAAGCGCTGAAAGTCGCCGGCCTGGCGCCGCTGACGTTAGCGGCTAAAGAAGGTCTGGCGCTGCTCAACGGTACCCAGGTTTCCACGGCGTTTGCGCTGCGCGGTTTGTTCGAAGGCGAGGATCTGTTTGCCGGTGCAGTGGCGCTGGGCAGTCTTACTGTTGAAGCCGTGCTCGGTTCGCGCTCGCCGTTCGACGCGCGCATTCATGCCGCACGTGGGCAGAAAGGTCAGATCGATGCCGCTGCCGCGTACCGCGATCTGCTCGGTGAGCGCAGCGAAGTCTCCGCCTCGCACCAGAATTGCGACAAGGTCCAGGACCCGTACTCGCTGCGCTGCCAGCCGCAAGTCATGGGCGCCTGCCTGACCCAGTTTCGTCAGGCCGCTGAAGTGCTGGCAGTGGAAGCCAACGCGGTTTCCGATAACCCTTTGGTATTCGCCGCCGAAGGCGACGTGATTTCCGGCGGCAACTTCCACGCTGAACCGGTGGCCATGGCCGCCGACAACATGGCCCTGGCCATCGCCGAAATCGGCTCGCTGAGCGAGCGGCGCATCTCGCTGATGATGGACAAGCACATGTCGCAACTGCCACCGTTCCTGGTGGCCAATGGCGGGGTGAACTCCGGTTTCATGATCGCCCAGGTCACCGCTGCGGCGTTGGCCAGCGAAAACAAGGCGTTGTCCCATCCACATTCGGTGGACAGCCTGCCGACCTCGGCCAACCAGGAAGATCACGTATCGATGGCCCCGGCCGCCGGCAAGCGTTTGTGGGAAATGGCCGAGAACACTCGCGGCATTCTCGCCGTGGAATGGCTGGCGGCGGTGCAGGGCCTGGATCTGCGCAACGGTCTGAAGACCTCGCCGAAGCTTGAACAGGCACGGGCGATTTTGCGCAAGGAAGTGCCGTTCTATGAGAAGGACCGCTTCTTTGCGCCGGACATCAATGCTGCGACGCAATTGCTGGCGTCGCGGTGCTTGACCGAGCTGGTGCCGGCGAAGCTTTTGCCGAGCCTTTAACCCTACCCACTGATCGTTCCCACGCTCTGCGCGGGAATGCCTCAAGGGACGCTCCGCGTACAGTGACGCGGAGCGTCACGGGCTGCATTCCCACGCAGAGCGTGGGAACGATCACTATAAGAGGAACCGGGATGAAAACCCTCTGGCAACACTGCCACGTCGCAACCATGGCCAACGGCGCCTATTCGATCATCGAGGATGCCGCGATCGTGACGTCCGGCGCGCTCATCGAGTGGATCGGCCCGCGCACTCAATTGCCTTCCGGCGAATACCCGGCGGTCAATGATTTGCAGGGTGCGTGGGTCACCCCCGGTCTGATCGACTGCCACACCCACACCGTGTTCGGCGGCAACCGTAGCGGTGAGTTCGAGCAGCGTCTGCAAGGCGTCAGCTATGCCGAGATCGCCGCGCAGGGCGGCGGCATCGCCAGCACCGTGCGCGCCACTCGCGAAGCCACTGAGGACGAGCTGTTCGCCAGCGCCGCCAAACGCCTGAAAAGCCTGATGCGCGACGGCGTGACCACGGTGGAAATGAAGTCGGGCTACGGTCTCGATCTGGCCAACGAGCGCAAGCTGCTGCGAGTCATCCGGCACCTGGCCGAAGAGCTGCCGATCAGCGTGCGCAGCACTTGCCTGGCGGCGCACGCGTTGCCGCCGGAGTACAAGGATCGCGCCGACGAATACATCGATCTGGTCTGCGAGCAGATGCTCCCGGCCCTTGCCGCCGAAGGTTTGGTCGATGCCGTGGATGCGTTCTGCGAATACCTGGCGTTTTCGCCGGAGCAGGTCGAGCGGGTCTTCGTCGCCGCGCAACAACTCGGACTGCCGGTGAAGCTGCACGCCGAGCAATTGTCCTCGCTGCACGGCTCCAGCCTCGCCGCACGCTACAAAGCCTTGTCCGCCGATCATCTGGAATTCATGGACGAGGACGATGCCATCGCCATGGCCGCCGCCGACACCGTCGCTGTGCTGCTACCGGGCGCGTTCTACTTCCTGCGCGAAACCCAATTGCCGCCGATGGACGCGCTGCGCAAGCACAAGGTGAAGATCGCCATCGCCAGCGACCTCAACCCCGGCACCTCGCCGGCGCTGTCGTTGCGTCTGATGCTGAACATGGCCTGCACCTGTTTCCGCATGACTCCGGAAGAAGCCCTGGCCGGGGCGACCCTTCATGCCGCGCAGGCGCTGGGCATGGCTGACACCCACGGCTCGCTGGAGGTCGGCAAGGTCGCTGATTTCGTGGCGTGGGACATCGAGCGTCCGGCGGATCTGGCCTATTGGCTCGGTGGCGATCTGGACAAGCGTGTCGTGCGTCACGGCGTCGAATCGAATCTGTAGGAGAGCGGTTGTGGACAAAGTACTGAATTTCAAACAAGGGCGCGTGCCGCTGCTGATCAGCATGCCCCACGCCGGTTTGCGTCTGACCCCGGCGGTCGAAGCCGGGCTGATCCCCGCTGCGAAGAGTCTGCCGGACACCGACTGGCATATCCCGCAGCTCTACGATTTTGCCGAGGAGCTGGGCGCCAGCACCCTGGCCGCCGAGTATTCGCGTTTCGTCATCGACCTCAACCGGCCGTCCGACGACAAGCCGTTGTATGCCGGGGCAACCACCGGTTTGTACCCGGCGACGTTGTTCGACGGCATTCCGTTGTTTCAGCAAGGTCTGGAACCGTCGAAAGAGGAGCGCGCGACTTACCTGGAGCAGATCTGGACGCCGTACCATCGCACCTTGCAGCAAGAGCTGGCGCGACTGAAAGCCGAATTCGGCTACGCGCTGTTGTTCGATGCGCACTCGATCCGCTCCATCATCCCGCACCTGTTCGACGGCAAACTGCCGGACTTCAACCTCGGCACCTTCAATGGCGCCAGTTGTGATCCGCAACTGGCTGCTGAACTGGAAGTGATCTGCGCGCGGCACGAGCAGTTTACTCATGTGCTCAACGGTCGCTTCAAAGGCGGGCACATCACCCGCCAGTACGGCGATCCGGCGCAGAACATCCACGCCGTGCAGCTGGAACTGTGTCAGTCCACCTACATGGAAGAGTTCGAACCGTTCCGCTACCGCGCCGATCTGGCCGAACCGACGCGGGTGGTGCTCAGGGAATTGCTGCAGGGCTATCTGGCCTGGGCAAAATCTCACTACAGCGCCTGACCGCTGTGGGAGCGAGCCTGCTCGCGAAGGCGTCCGTTCAGCCGACAACCAGGCCGAATGTCACACCGCGTTCGCGAGCAGGCTCGCTCCCACAGGATCGCGCTCAGCCCGTGAGGGTGATGGCTGACAAACGGTGACAGCGCACAGGCATGCTCATTGACGCAAATCGGGTTTATGATGCCCAACGGCAGAATAATACGAGTCCCCCCAGGGATGACCTCGACCCCTTACGGAGCGCGCAATGCAGACTTTGTTTCCGCAGATCAAACCCCACGCCCGGCACGATCTGGCTGTCGATGACACCCATACGCTGTACGTCGATGAAAGCGGCTCGCCGGAGGGTTTACCGGTGGTGTTCATCCACGGTGGCCCCGGCGCCGGCTGTGACGCCCAGAGCCGGCGCTATTTCGATCCGAATCTGTATCGCATTGTCACCTTCGACCAGCGCGGCTGCGGTCGCTCCACCCCGCACGCCAGCCTGGAAAACAACACCACCTGGGATCTGGTCGAGGACCTGGAGCGCATCCGCAAACACCTTGGCATTGAAAAATGGGTGTTGTTCGGCGGCTCCTGGGGTTCGACCCTGGCGCTGGCCTACGCGCAAACCCACCCGGAGCGGGTGCATGGCCTGATTCTGCGCGGGATCTTTCTCTGCCGTCCGCAGGAAATCGAATGGTTCTATCAGGCCGGCGCCAGCCGTCTGTTCCCCGATTACTGGCAGGACTACATCGCGCCGATCCCGCTGGACGAGCGCGACGACCTGCTCAACGCTTTCCACAAACGCCTGATCGGCAACGATCAGATCGCCCAGATGCATGCAGCGAAGGCGTGGTCGACCTGGGAAGGGCGCACCGCGACCCTGCGCCCGAACCCGCTGGTGGTCGATCGTTTCTCCGAGCCGCAACGCGCGCTGTCGATCGCGCGGATCGAATGCCACTACTTCACCAACAATGCCTTCCTTGAACCTAACCAGCTGATTCGCGACATGGGCAAGATCGCTCATCTGCCCGGCGTGATCATTCACGGTCGCTACGACGTGATCTGCCCGCTCGACAACGCCTGGGAATTGCACCAGGCCTGGCCGAACAGTGAATTGCAGGTGATCCGCGACGCCGGCCACGCCGCATCCGAGCCAGGCATCACCGATGCGCTGGTGCGCGCCGCGAGCAAAATGGCCCAGCGCCTGCTCGACCTGCCGCTCGAAGAAGCATGAAGGCGCTGTTGCAACGCGTACGCGGCGCGCGGGTAGAGGTCGCCGGCGAGGTAGTCGGCGCGGTCGATCAGGGTTTGCTGGTGCTGGTGGCGGTAGAACCCGACGACACGCGTACCAGCGCCGACAAACTTCTGCATAAGCTGCTTAACTATCGGGTATTCAGTGACGCCGAGGGCAAGATGAATCTGTCCCTGGCGGATGTGGGTGGCGGGTTGCTGCTGGTCTCTCAGTTCACCCTCGCCGCAGACACCAGAAGCGGCCTGCGTCCGAGCTTTTCCACGGCCGCACCGCCGGCGCTGGGTGAAGAATTGTTCGACTATTTATTGAGTCAGGCGAAACAGGTGCATGGCACTGTGGCATCAGGTAGATTCGGCGCCGATATGCAGGTGCACCTGGTCAACGATGGCCCGGTAACCTTCCTGTTACAGACCTGACAGTGCCTGAAACATGTTTTTCGGCAATTTCGACTGTTTTTAGGCTGTTTTCGCGATAAATACTTTGTTACCCCTGATGCGTTGTCATCCGGGCTACTAGATAATCGCGCGCTGCGGGGATCGACATTCGTTGATCCGTTTTGACTTAGGTAGAGACTTGTCTGGATCCGATTGGGGAATCATTTTGCCCCGGCGGAGTCGGAACATTGCTCGCCAACCTGGCATAAAGATAGCTGGCCGTTGGTTTATTGATCTGTTTTCGGCGAGGGTTGCTCGTGATTGTTAGTCCCTGTAATGCAGCAAAAATGTCTGCCAAACGCATGCGAAGTGCTCTGGTAGCGGGTTCGGCGCTCCTGTGCCTGCTCAGCGCCGGTCAGCTTTGGGCGTTCAATCTTGACGACGTATCGGCCAAGGCCAAAGAGCTGGCCGGGCAGAAGTTCGAAGCCCCGCGCAGCAACCTGCCGAACGAATTCCGCGAAATGAAGTTCGCGGACTACCAGAAGATCCGCTTCCTCACCGAAAAGGCTGAGTGGGCCGATCAGAAGACGCCGTTCAAGCTCTCCTTCTATCACCAGGGTATGCACTTCGATACACCGGTGAAAATCAACGAAATCACTGCGAACACCGTCTCGGAGATCAAATACGATCCGAGCCGCTTCGATTTCGGCGATCTGAAATTCGATCCGAAAGCCACCGAGCAACTGGGCTATGCCGGTTTCCGTGTGCTGTACCCGATCAACAAGGCCGACAAGCAAGACGAGATCATGACCATGCTCGGCGCGAGTTACTTCCGCGTCGTCGGCAAGGGCCATACCTATGGTCTGTCGGCCCGTGGTCTGGCGATCGATACTGCGCTGCCGTCGGGTGAAGAGTTCCCGCGTTTCCGCGAGTTCTGGATTCAGCAGCCCAAGCCGGGCGACAAGCACCTGGTGATCTTCGCTCTGCTCGACTCGCCGCGTGCCACTGGTGCCTACCGTCTGATCCTGCGTCCGGGCAGCGACACCATCGTCGACGTCAAAGCGCAGATGTTCCTGCGTGACAAGGTTGGCAAACTGGGTATCGCGCCGCTGACCAGCATGTTCCTGTTCGGCGCCAACCAGCCGTCGAAAGTGCTCAACTACCGTCGTGAACTGCACGACTCCAGCGGTCTGTCGATTCATGCCGGCAACGGCGAGTGGATCTGGCGCCCACTGAACAACCCGAAACATCTGGCCGTGAGCAACTTCAGCGTCGAGAACCCGCGTGGTTTCGGTCTGCTGCAGCGTGGCCGTGACTTCAGCCACTACGAAGACCTCGACGACCGCTACGACAAGCGCCCAAGCGCCTGGATCGAGCCGAAGGGCGAGTGGGGCAAGGGCACTGTCGATCTGGTAGAGATTCCGACCGCTGACGAAACCAACGACAACATCGTTGCGTTCTGGAGCCCGGAAAAAATGCCGGAGCCAGGCCAGCCGCTGGACTTCGCCTACCGCATGCACTGGACCATGGACGAAGCAGCACTCCACGCGCCGGACAGCGCCTGGGTGGCACAGACCCTGCGTTCGACCGGTGACGTCAAGCAATCGAACCTGATCCGTCAGCCCGATGGCAGCGTGGCCTATCTGGTCGACTTCGAAGGTCCATCGCTGGCGGCACTGACGCCGGATGCCGACGTGCGCAGTCAGGTCAGCGTCGGTGACAACGCCGAACTGGTCGAGAACAGCGTGCGCTACAACCCGGAAACCAAGGGCTGGCGCTTGACCCTGCGGATGAAGATCAAGGATCCGAGCAAAGCGACCGAAATGCGTGCCGCCCTGGTTCAGCCAGTGGTCACAGCAGATCTGGGCAAATCGGTGCCGGCGTCCAATTCGTCGGTCGCCAAGGCTGACAAGGTTGCCGCCAAGCAACAGGAAAAACTCGACAAGGAAGCCAAGGCCGCCGAAGCCAAACAGGCTGAAGCCAAGCCTGCAGCCGACGCCAAGGACAAGGCCAACAAAGACGCCAAGCAGCCAGTCGCTGCCGACGCGGCCCCAGCCACACCGGAATCGGCGCCGACTGAAGAAGTCCTGACCGAGACCTGGAGCTATCAGTTGCCTGCCGATGAGTAATTCACCAGTACAGCCAGAGACTCTGTCCGAGTATCTGGCGCATCTGCCGATGACCGACGAGCAACGCGCGGAACTCGCGGGTTGCCAGTCGTTCAGCGAGCTGCATGAACGCCTGTCGTCCTCGACATTCGACGCTCCTGCCGAAGCCGCCCAGGCTTCGGTGGGCAAGCGTCTGACCCTGAGCACTGCCGAAGAACTCGCTGAAGCGGAAATGCTGGTGCTCGACGCCAGTGGTCGGGTCAGCCTCAAGGCGACCCCGCCGATCCGCCGCACCAAGGTCGTGCCGGAGCCATGGCGCACCAATATCCTGGTGCGTGGCTGGCGCCGTCTGACCGGGCGCACCAACCCGCCGCAGCCGCCGAAGGACGCCAATGTCCTGCCGGCCGCGCGCTGGCGCACCGTCGGTTCGATCCGCCGCTATATCCTGTTGCTGCTGATGCTCGGCCAGACCATCGTTGCCGGTTGGTACATGAAAGGCATCATGCCGTACCAGGGCTGGTCGTTCGTCGATCTCGATGAAGTCCTGCATCAGCCGCTGCTGCAAACCGCCACGCAAGTGCTGCCGTACGCGCTGCAAACCAGCATCCTTATTCTGTTCGGGATTCTGTTCTGCTGGGTCTCGGCGGGTTTCTGGACCGCGCTGATGGGCTTCCTCGAGTTGCTCACCGGCCACGATAAATACCGTATCTCCGGGAAAAGCGCCGGTAACGAGCCGATTCCCAAAGATGCGCGTACTGCGCTGGTAATGCCGATCTGCAACGAAGACGTGCCGCGTGTATTCGCCGGTCTGCGTGCGACGTTCGAATCGGTAGCGGCCACTGGTGATCTGGATCGCTTCGACTTTTTCGTCCTCAGCGACAGTAACGACACCGATATCTGCGTCGCCGAGCAACAGGCCTGGCTGGATGTCTGCCGCGAGGCCAAGGGCTTCGGCAAGATCTTCTATCGCCGTCGTCGCCGTCGTGTAAAACGCAAGAGCGGCAACCTCGACGACTTCTGCCGTCGTTGGGGTGGTGACTACAAGTACATGGTCGTGCTCGACGCCGACTCGGTGATGAGCGGCGAGTGCCTGACCAGTCTGGTACGTCTGATGGAAGCCACGCCGGACGCCGGGATCATCCAGACCGCGCCACGTGCGTCGGGCATGGACACCCTGTATGCGCGGATGCAGCAGTTTGCGACCCGCGTGTACGGCCCGCTGTTTACCGCCGGTCTGCACTTCTGGCAGTTGGGTGAATCCCACTACTGGGGTCACAACGCGATCATCCGCATGAAGCCGTTTATCGACCACTGCGCTTTGGCGCCGTTGCCGGGCAAGGGCGCGTTCTCCGGTGCGATCCTTTCCCACGACTTCGTCGAAGCTGCGCTGATGCGCCGTGCCGGCTGGGGCGTGTGGATTGCCTACGACCTGCCGGGCAGTTACGAAGAGTTGCCGCCGAACCTGCTCGACGAACTCAAGCGTGACCGCCGCTGGTGCCACGGCAACCTGATGAACTTCCGCCTGTTCCTGGTCAAGGGCATGCACCCGGTGCACCGCGCGGTGTTCCTCACCGGCGTGATGTCCTACCTGTCGGCGCCGTTGTGGTTCTTCTTCCTGGTGTTGTCGACCGCGCTGCTGGCGGTGAACACGCTGATGGAGCCGCAGTACTTCCTCGAACCGCGTCAGCTCTATCCGCTGTGGCCTCAATGGCACCCGGACAAGGCCATCGCGCTGTTCTCGACGACCATCGTGCTGCTGTTCCTGCCGAAGCTGTTGAGCATCATCCTGATCTGGGCCAAGGGCGCGAAAGAGTTCGGCGGCAAGTTCAAGGTGACCCTGTCGATGCTGCTGGAGATGCTGTTCTCCATGCTGCTGGCGCCGGTGCGGATGATTTTCCACACCCGCTTCGTCCTCGCCGCGTTCCTCGGCTGGGCCGCGACCTGGAACTCGCCGCAGCGTGACGACGACTCGACGCCGTGGAGCGAAGCGGTCAAGCGCCACGGTCCGCAGACGTTGCTGGGCTTCTTGTGGGCGCTGCTGGTGATCTGGCTGAACCCGAGCTTCCTCTGGTGGCTGGTGCCGATCGTCGGTTCGCTGATGCTGTCGATCCCGGTATCGGTGATCTCCAGCCGTGTCGGCCTGGGCCTGAAGACCCGTGACGAGAGTCTGTTCCTCATCCCTGAGGAATACAATCCGCCACAGGCCTTGCTGGCAACCGATCAGTACACCCACGAGAACCGTTACCACGCCCTCAACGACGGCTTCGTCCGCGCCGTGGTCGATCCTCAGCAGAACGCCCTGGCGTGCTCGCTGGCGACCTCGCGTCATGGCCAGGCCGAGCCGATCGAGTGGCTGCGTCAGGAACGTGTGCGTCACGCGATCAAGGTCGGCCCGGCCGGGCTGAACAACCATGATCGCCTGCAACTGCTCAGCGACCCTGTTGCACTGGCACGCCTGCACGAGCAGGTCTGGGCCGAAGGTCACGCTGAGTGGCTGGACGCCTGGCGCGCTTCGGTGAAAGCCGATCCGCACGCGCCGTTGCTGCCGCTGCGACCGGTGAGCCTGCAGACTCAGCCGGCCTGATGAGAAAACCCCGCTGATTCAGCGGGGTTTTTTTATGTCCGCTGTTGAGCTGCGAACAAACACCGATCAAACCTAAAACCAGTGCAAAGCATCCGTCGCCGAATTGGCGCGCCCGTTACCTACGACGCGCAGACCGCGCCGCTGCCTTCGCGAGCAGGCTCGCTCCCACAGGGAAACGCATTCCAAGGTGGCAGCGAGCCTGCTCGCGAATGGCATCACCTCGGTTACAGGCGAACCGAGGTTGTGCATCAACTCAGACTTTGAAACGGCCTACCAGCATCTGCAGATGCGTGCCCAGTCGCGCCAGTTCAACGCTGGATGCGGCAGTCTCCTCGCTCGCCGCCGAGGTCTGATCGGACACATCGCGCACGTTCAGTACGCTGCGGTTGATCTCTTCGGCCACGGCGCTCTGCTGCTCGGCGGCTGCGGCGATCTGCTGGTTCATCGCCTGGATCGCCGAGACGGTGCGGGTGATGCTCTCCAGTGAGCCACCGGCACGCCGGGTCAGTTCGACGCTGCTGTCGGTCAGGCTGCGGCTGTTGTCCATGATCGTCGCCACTTGCTGAGTGCCGTTTTGCAGACCGACGATCAGCTCTTCGATCTCTTCGGTGGACTTCTGCGTGCGCTGGGCGAGGCTGCGCACTTCATCGGCAACCACGGCGAAACCACGTCCGGCTTCACCGGCGCGGGCCGCTTCGATGGCGGCGTTGAGGGCCAGCAGGTTGGTTTGCTGGGCCACCGACTTGATCACGTCGAGGACGCTGCCGATCTTGTCGCTTTCGCGCTTGAGTTCGCCCATGGCTTCGGTGGAATGCCCCACCTCGACCGCCAGACGTTCGATCTGGGCGATGGCTTCGCCGACGACCTTGTCACCTTCGCGGGCCTGTTGATCAGCGGCGACAGCGGCCTCGGAAGCTTCTTCAGCGTTGCGCGCGACTTCCTGCACGGTAGCAGCCATTTCGTTCATGGCGGTGGCGACCTGATCGGTCTCGACCTTCTGATTATTGACCCCGGCGCTGGTCTGCTCGGTCACCGCGGATAGCTCTTCAGCGGCGCTGGCGATCTGCGTGACGCCGTCGCTGATGCCACCGATCAATTCGCGCAGGCCTTGAGTCATGCTCTGCATCGAGCGCTGCAATTGGCCGAGCTCATCGCGGCGCAGGGAAACCAGGTTGTGGGTCAGATCACCGGCGGCCACGCGCTCGGCTACTTTGAGGGTCTGGGTCAGCGGAATGATGATCTGCCGAGTGATGATCCACGCTGCCAGCAAACCGAACATCAGCGCCAACACAGTGGCGATCAGCAGCATGTTCTTGGCGTGGGCGGCGTCGGTGTCGCGCACCACGGTTTGCGATTCGGTGAGCTTCTTGCTGGCCATGATCAGGATGTCGCCCTGAGCCGACATGCTGGCCAGTGCAGCGGCGTTCTTCACCTGTGAATCACGGAACTGAGCGACGGCGGCGCGATAGGCCTTGAGCGAGTCGGTGGCTTGCTGCAGGTTGGCGATGTGTTGCTCCGGCACGCGGGTCGGCAGGCTCTCGAGATTTTTTAGGGCGTTGTCGATGGCAGTCAGCGCCGGTTGCTCGGCATCGGCCTTGCCGCTATAGGTGTAACCGCGCACCTGATAGCGCGCCTGCTGCAACAGTTTGCTCAGCTCGATCACCGCGTTGTATTGGGCGACGCTGTCGCCTTGCAGTAGCGCACTTTCAACTTCGCCAACCTTGGCCACGGCATTATCGGCGTTGGCGCCAAGCTTGCTCCGCGCGTCTTCACGCTGGACGGTGGCCTGGGTCATTTCGCCGAAGGCGCGTTTGTATTCGGCGACCGCAGCAAGCTGTTGGTCGACCATCGCCACATCGGATGGCTGCTCGATCATGCCGCGTGCCGATTGCAGACCGCTTTCAAGTTGGTTGAGGTATCCATTGACCGCGCCCGGGCCCTGTTCGCCACGGCGCATGTCGTAGTCCATGCGCGCCAGGCGCAGGTCTTTGGTCAGCTCATTGAGGCTGGAAATGAAACCGAGCTTGTCGCCACGGCTGATGATGCCGCTCATGCCGGTCCAGCCGGTGAAAGTGATCAACAGCGTCAGCAACAGCACCAGGCCGAAACCGATGCCCAGCTTGCGTTTGACGCTGACGTTTCCAAGACTCTCGGCTAACCAACGGTACATGCGACCACTCCCTTCGGACCACTAAATTGGACTTATAGGGGTTGTATCGGCTGGGTGATGGCAATCTGTAACGCCACTTGTCCGCGACCGTAGAAGCTTGTAGGAGCTGACGAGTGCAACGAGGCTGCGATCCTTTGATCTTGCTTTTAAAACAAGATCAAAAGATCGCAGCCTTCGGCAGCTCCTACACAGGATCGGTGTCGCGCTAGAACAGGCGTGCAAGCAGGGCGGTGACGGCGGTTTCGACGCGCAGAATGCGCTCGCCCAGTTGCACCGGTTGCAGGCCGGATCTGGCCAGCAGATCGATTTCGTAGGGAATCCAGCCACCCTCGGGGCCGATGGCCAGGGTCACCGGTTCGCTCAGAGCGCGCGGGCAGGGCGGGAAGTTGCCGGGGTGGCCTACCAGGCCGAGGGTGCCCTCGGCGATCGCCGGCAAGCGATCTTCAACGAAAGGCTTGAAGCGCTTTTCGATGACGATCTCTGGCAGCACCGTATCGCGAGCCTGCTCCAGCCCGAGAATCAACTGCTCACGAATCGCTTCCGGCTCCAGAAACGGCGTCTGCCAGAAGCTTTTCTCCACGCGATAGCTGTTGACCAGAATCACCTTGGCCACGCCCATGGTCGCGACGGTCTGGAACACGCGGCGGAGCATTTTCGGCCGGGGCAGGGCCAGCACCAGGGTCAGCGGCAGTTTGGCCGGCGGTGGCTGATCGAGGCTGATGCGCAGCTCCGCTTCGCCCGCTTCGAGGCGCAGCAACTCGGCCGAACCCATCAGCCCGTTGATGCGCCCGACGCGCAGGCTGTCGCCGACTTCCGAACGATGCACTTCCTGCATGTGCGTAAGGCGCCGGTCGCGCAGGATCACGCGGTCGGCCGCAATGAAGTCGGCCTCTTCGAGCAGCAGCAGGTTCATGCCTGGGTCGCTGGCGGCTGGTCGTTGTGGTCGTCGGCCGGGGTTTCGTCCGGGCGTTCGCGCTTGCTGACCAGCGCGCCGAAGAGAATGCCGATCTCGAACAGCATCCACATCGGCACAGCCAGCAGGGTCTGCGAGAAGATGTCCGGCGGGGTCAGGATCATGCCGACCACGAAGCAGCCGATGATCACGTACGGGCGGATCTTCTTCAGGTATTTGACGTCGACCACGCCGATCCACACCAGCAGGACCACGGCCACCGGGATCTCGAACGCCACGCCGAAGGCGAAGAACAGCGTCATGACGAAATCGAGGTAGCTGGCGATGTCGGTCATCATTTCCACGCCGGCCGGGGTGGCAGCGGCGAAGAACTTGAAGATCAGCGGAAAAACGAAGTAATAGGCGAACGCCATGCCGATGTAGAACAGCAGGATGCTGGAGATCAGCAACGGTACCGCAACGCGTTTTTCATGCTTGTACAGGCCCGGTGCGATAAAGCCCCAGATCTGATGCAGGATCACTGGAATCGCAAGGAACAGCGAAACCATCATCGTCAGTTTCAGCGGCGTCAGGAACGGCGACGACACGTCGGTGGCGATCATCGTCGCGCCGACCGGCAGGTACTGGCGCAGCGGCGTCGAGACGAAGGTGTAGATCTGCTGGGTAAACGCGAACAGCCCGGCAAAGATAATGAAGATCGCCGCCACGCAACGCAGCAGGCGGGTGCGCAACTCGGTGAGGTGCGAAACCAGCGGCATGTGCTGGTCGTTTTCCGGAAGATCGCTCATGGGGCTCGCGGCGGCAGTGTAGGGTCTTGAGGCGCTGGTGTAGTCGGCGCGGCGGAGGGCGCTACGTGTTCAACCGATGTGTCTGTGGTAACCGGCGAAGGTCCTGGCGGTGTTACAACAGGTGCAGGTGCAGTGGGAACGGCAGCGCTGTGAATCGTCTGCTCGCCCACAGGCTCGACCGGCGTCGGCTCCTGCTGGTTCGGATTGAAAATCTTCCGCGCCTCTTGCTCCAGCGACAGAATATGTTCGTTGTGCAGTTGCCGACGGATCTCGTCGGCACCGATTTCACGTTCAACTTCCTGTTTGATCGCGTTGAAGCTGCGCTTCAGGCGGCCGACCCACAGACCGGCGGTGCGCGCAGCGCCCGGCAGACGCTCGGGGCCGAGCACCAGCAGGGCGACGAGGCCGACGAGCAGCAGTTCAGAGAAGCTGATACCAAACATTAGTCAGTGCTCACACGTCTTTGCGGATCGGCTCTTCGACTTTCTGCGCCTGCACGTCGATGGTGTGCGGCGGGTTGGCCTGAGCGGTGGTTTGCGGCTGCACCGGTGGCACAGGCTGGGCCGGCGGGGTCACGCTCGGTTCGGCCGGTTTTTCGTCGTCGTTCATGGCTTTGCGAAAGCCCTTGATCGATTCGCCAACGTCGGTGCCGAGGTTTTTCAGTTTCTTGGTACCGAACACCAGTACCACGACAATCAGAATGACGACCCAGTGTTTCCAGTCAAAAATGCCCATGTGGCGATTCCTCTCTAAAAGTTGTTCAGGCGGACGGACGCGAGGCTTTCTCGACGTGTCCGGACAGGCCGAAGCGACGGTCCAGTTCATCCAGCACGGCCTGCGGATGCTGCCCCAGTTGGGCGAGCATGACCATGCTGTGGAACCACAGGTCGGCGGTCTCGTAGATCACATCACTGCAATCGCCGCTGATCGCGGCATCCTTGGCGGCAATAATGGTTTCGACCGACTCTTCGCCGACTTTCTCCAGAATCTTGTTCAGCCCCTTGTGATACAGGCTGGCGACATACGAACTGTCGGCGGCTGCGCCTTTGCGCTCTTCAAGTACCTGAGCGAGGCGGGTCAGGGTGTCACTCATGTGTGTGTCCTGCGGAATAGATAGCGTGCGGATCTTTCAGTACCGGGTCGACCGTTTTCCAGTCGCCGTTTTCGAAGACCCGGTAAAAGCAGCTTTGACGGCCGGTGTGGCAGGCGATGTCGCCGATCTGTTCAACCATCAGGATGATCACGTCGGCGTCACAGTCCAGGCGCATCTCATGCAGTGTCTGCACATGACCGGACTCTTCGCCCTTGCGCCACAGCTTGCCACGGGAACGTGACCAGTAGATTGCACGATTCTCCGCAGCGGTCAGTTCGAGCGCTTCGCGGTTCATCCAGGCCATCATCAATACGCGCCCGGTCTTGTGATCCTGGGCAATCGCCGGCACCAGGCCGTCAGCATCCCACTTGATCTCGTCCAGCCAGTTTTTCATCTTCAATTCCTGAAAAGCAGCTTCGAGTTTCAAGCTTCAAGCTGCAAGTAAAAGCAGGTTGCGGTGTTCCGGTGTCGTCAAGCTTGCAGCTGGCAGCTTATAACTTGCAGCTGATTCGTGCTATCGGCGAACGACCAGATACAAACCGACCGCGATCATGATTCCGGCGGGCCAGTGCGCCCACTCGGTCAGCGGACCACCCGCAGCGAGGATCGCGCCGCCGGCCAGATGCGCGCAGCCGAGCAGGCGCAGGAACCAGTCGTCCTTGCGTTTGCGCCACGGCGGCGGTGGGTCTTTGGCGTGGGGTTGCGACATGCGTTCGAGCAGATCGCGGGCCATGTTCGACAGGTGCGGAATCTGCTCCAGCTGGCTCTGCACGTTGCCCAGCAAGGCTTTCGGGCTGACGCGTTCGCGCATCCAGCGCTCGAGAAACGGTTGCGCGGTGTTCCACAGATCCAGATCCGGGTACAGCTGACGACCGAGGCCTTCGATGTTCAGCAAGGTCTTCTGCAACAGCACCAGTTGCGGCTGCACTTCCATGTTGAAACGGCGAGCGGTCTGGAACAGGCGCATCAGCACCTGGCCAAATGAAATATCTTTTAACGGTTTTTCGAAGATCGGTTCGCACACCGTACGGATCGCCGCTTCGAATTCGTTGAGTTTGGTTTCCGCCGGCACCCAGCCCGAATCGATGTGCAACTGCGCCACACGGCGGTAGTCGCGCTTGAAGAAAGCGAACAGGTTGCGTGCCAGATAATCCTGGTCTTCCGGGGTCAGGCTGCCGACGATGCCGCAGTCGATCGCGATGTACTGCGGGCTCCACGGATTGACTGTGCTGACGAAGATGTTGCCCGGGTGCATGTCGGCGTGGAAGAAACTGTCGCGGAACACCTGAGTGAAGAAAATCTCCACGCCGCGCTCGGCGAGCATCTTCATGTCGGTGCGCTGGTCGGCAAGGGTCGCCAGATCGGTGACCTGGATGCCGTAGATGCGCTCCATCACCAGCACTTTCGGCCGGCACCAGTCCCAATAGACTTGCGGTACATAAAGCAGCTGCGAGCCTTCGAAGTTGCGGCGCAACTGGCTGGCGTTGGCCGCCTCGCGCAAAAGATCGAGTTCGTCGTAAATAGTCTTTTCGTAATCCTGCACCACGTCGACCGGGTGCAGCAGGCGCGCGTCAGCGGAGAATTTTTCCGCCGCGCGGGCGAGGATGAACAGCCATGCCAGATCCTGCGCGATGATCGGTTTCAGGCCCGGGCGAATGACCTTGACCACGACTTCTTCGCCGCTTTTGAGCTGCGCCGCATGCACCTGCGCTACCGAGGCCGAGGCCAGCGGGGCGACGTCGAAACGGCTGAACACTTCGCTGATTTTCTTGCCCAGCTGTTCTTCGATCAGCTTGATCGACACTTGCGAATCGAACGGCGGCACGCGGTCCTGCAGCAGCATCAGCTCATCGGCGATGTCTTCCGGCAACAGGTCGCGGCGGGTCGAAAGAATCTGCCCGAACTTGATGAAGATCGGCCCCAGATCCTGCAACGCCAGACGCAAGCGCGCACCACGGTTGAGCTCCAGCGGCTTGCGCGGCAGCCAGCGCCACGGCAGCAAAAAGCGCACGGCCAGAAGAAACCAGGGCAGCGGCAGATCGAACAGCAGGTCATCGAGGCGGTAGCGGATCACGACGCGCTGGATGCGCAACAGACGGCGGACGGCAAGCAGCTTCATGCGTTATCGCTTGGGTCGAGGGATCGGGAAAGGCGCTCGAAACGCGCCTCGAGTCGTTCCAGATCAAGTTTGATCCGGTCCAGTTCGCTGAATCGCGCTTCCGCTTCGCGCTGCCCGACGAGGGTGCGCGATTCTTCGGCGAGGTATTCGGCAAGATTCTGGTTGAGGCTGGCAAATCCTTGTTGATACCAGCGCGCGCGGCTGCGCAGGTGACCACCGAGCAATTGCGTGGCGACCGGACCGAGCCAGCGCGAGAGTTCGTACTCCCAGTCCAGCTCAAGATCCTGCAGCACGCCGGCCAGCTCCAGCAACACACCGCTGTCGCCATCGAGCTCGACTTCGGGTGCGTGCAGCACCGCGGTCTTGTCTTTGCTCAGGGCCAGTTTCACCAGGCTTGAGGCCGGTGCACGCAACGTGCAATCGACATCCGCTGCCCACTGCGAGGCGAGCATCAAGCCTTCGTCGCTGGGCAGGATGAACAGTTGCAGCGCCGGGCTGCGGCAGTCAACGGCAATCACCTTGCCGGCCAAATGCGCCAGGCGCGGCAGCGCCGTGCTGTCGAGACGCAGCACCCGGTTGAGGCCGAGTTCGACGCTGGCGAGCAGCCCGGTAAGCAACATCAGGGCTTGATGCCGCGATGCAGGGCGACGATGCCTGCGGTCATGTTGTGATAGGTCACGCGGTCGAAACCGGCCTCGACCATCATCGACTTCAGGGTTTCCTGATTCGGGTGCATGCGGATCGATTCGGCAAGGTAGCGATAGCTTTCCGAATCGTTGGTGATCAGCTTGCCCATCAGCGGCATGAAGGCGAACGAGTAGGCGTCGTAGGCTTTCGACATCAGCGCGTTGGTCGGCTTGGAGAATTCCAGCACCAGCAGGCGTCCGCCGGGCTTGAGCACGCGCAGCATCGAACGCAGCGCGTCCTCTTTGTGCGTCACGTTGCGCAGACCGAAGGCGATGGTCACACAGTCGAAATGGTTGTCCGGGAATGGCAGTTTTTCCGCGTCGGCCTGAACGAATTCGACGTTGCCGGCAACGCCCAGATCGAGCAGACGATCACGGCCGACCTTGAGCATCGACTCGTTGATGTCGGCCAGCACGACCTGGCCGGTCGGGCCGACGAGGTTCGAGAACTTGCGGGTCAGGTCGCCGGTGCCACCGGCGATGTCGAGCACGCGGTTGCCGCTGCGCACGCCGGAAAGCTCGATCGCGAAACGCTTCCACAGACGGTGCATGCCGCCCGACAGAAGGTCGTTCATCAGGTCGTATTTAGCGGCTACGGAATGGAAAACCTCAGCGACTTTTTCCGCTTTCTGGCTTTCCGGAACGTTTTTGAAGCCGAAGTGAGTGGTGGGTTCGGCATCGCTGCCTTTGCGCTGATCAGTCATATCGCTGTCACCAAAAGAGAATGCGCGACATTCTAATCCCCAAGCCATGCTTTGTCTTGGAATGGCTAAAGGTAAGATGGGCAACCTTCGGGACGATTTGCCGCAGATGCGGTCAAGATTCAACGTCAGCCATTCAATCATCAGGAGTCATTCCATGGCCAAAATCAGTGTTGAGCGCGCCCACACCCTGGGCAAGGACGCCGCCCGCGAAAAGGCCGACAAACTGGCCAAAAAGCTCAACGAACAATACGGCCTTGAGCCGCAGTGGTCGGGCGACACCCTGAACCTCAAGCGCTCTGGCGTGAAAGGTGAAGTGCATGTGGCGGACGATTCGATCAGGGTCGACGTCGAACTGGGCCTGATGATGTCGGCCATGAGCGGCATGATCAAAGCCGAGATCGAGAAGGCCCTAGACAAAGCCCTGGCCTGAACAGCAAAAGATCGCAGCCTTCGGCAGCTCCTACATGGGAATGCGTACCCCTGTAGGAGCTGCTGAAGGCTGCGATCTTTTCATTCAGGCACCACCGATTCACATCAGTTGTTAGGGTGCCCTTTCTAATTTTTCTCCCTACTTTGTGCCTGAGCCCGACACTCGTCCGGCAGTTCCTCAAACCTTCTGCGCGTGAGGTGCACCATGGCCAAAGTCATTTTGAAGAAAAAAATCGACGCTCCGACTTCCACTCTGAGCGACGTCAAATCCTATGCCCGCAAGATCTGGCTGGCAGGCCTGGGCGCTTACACCAAGGTTGGCCAGGAGGGCAGCGAGTACTTTCAAGAACTCGTCGCCGCCGGTCAAACCGTTGAAAAGAAAGGCAAAAAAGCCGTCAGTGAAAAACTCCTCGCGGCCAACGCCGAGATCGATGACGCGGCCACTCAGGTCAGCTCGTTCAAGGGGCGCGTTGAAGTTCAGCTCGACAAGGTTGAGAAGGCCTTCGACAACCGTGTGGCCAGCGCCTTGAATCGGATCGGCATTCCGTCTAAACATGACGTTGAGGCACTCTCTGCTAAGCTCGATGAGCTGACGGCATTGCTCGAACGCGTCGCGCGAAAATCTTAAGGAGAACGGGATGGCTGGCAAAAAGAACACCGATAAAGAAAGCAGCTCGTGGGTCGGGAAGGTCGAGTCCTACTCCCGCAAAATCTGGCTGGCTGGTTTAGGCGTGTACTCGAAGATCGACACTGACGGCAGCAAACTCTTCGATGCATTGGTCAAAGACGGCGAGAAAGCCGAGAAGCTCACCAAGACTGCCGTCGGCAAGAAAGTCGAGGACTCGACCTCCTCGGCCAAGTCGCGCATCAGCGGCGTGAAAGACCGCGCCATGGGCAAGTGGGACGAGCTGGAAGGCGCGTTCGACAAGCGCCTGAACAGCGCGATTTCGCGCCTGGGTGTGCCGAGCCGCAATGAGGTCAAGGCACTCAACGCCAAGGTCGACACGCTGACCAAGCAGATCGAAAAACTCACCGGTCTGAAAGCTCAGCCTGTGGCGGCGAAAACCGCTGCGGCGAAGCCTGCCACTAAAACTGCAGCGGCCAAACCTGCGGCGAAAACCGCGGCCAAGCCACTGGCCAAAGCGGCGGCAAAACCGGCTGCGAAAGCTGCGGCCAAAACTGCAGCAGCCAAGCCTGCGGCCAAAGCGGCAGCCAAACCGGTTGCCGCCAAAGCCGCTGCCAAACCGGCAACCAAAGCAGCAGCAAAACCTGCGGCTAAGGCTGCGCCGAAACCAGCGGCCAAGCCAGCAGCGAAGACCGCTGCCGCCAAACCCGCGGCGAAGCCTGCGGCCAAACCGGCTGCGGCGAAAAAGCCTGCAGTGAAAAAGCCGGCCGCGCCGAAAGCCGCTGCGCCGAAACCGGCCGCCGCGCCGTCGACTGCTCCAACAGCTCCGGCCAACGCGGCAAACTCCGCTGCGGCACCTACGGCAGCCGCTACCCCGACTGCAGCATCGACACCGTCGACGCCATCCAGTCAGTCCTGATTTCAGGGCAAATCAAAAACGCCCGGCCTGTGAAGGTCGGGCGTTTTTTGTTTGTGCATTCCAAGCGGCCCCTCACCCCAGCCCTCTCCCCAAGGA
The DNA here is from genome assembly GCF_054667565.1 of Pseudomonas sp. S3_G06. Taxonomy (NCBI): domain Bacteria; kingdom Pseudomonadati; phylum Pseudomonadota; class Gammaproteobacteria; order Pseudomonadales; family Pseudomonadaceae; genus Pseudomonas; species Pseudomonas sp. S3_G06. The sequence continues at coordinate 4,749,066 of NZ_CP162738.1, read as the reverse complement.
GAGGGAGCCGACCGAGGTCTCCTGCGTCATACGTCGACCTGAACAAATCGAGTCGATTATCGATTCAAAGAAGCTCGCTCAGGTCGGCGTAGCTAGCGAACATCCCCCAATCAGTCCCCTCTCCCCTCCGGGAGACGGTTAGGGTGAGGGGCTTTTCGGGTCAGTCGTGATCCTCAAGGTATTGCAGCGCCATCCGCTCTGTCGCCACCTTCACTGGCGGCAGCAAATGCGGCGCCACCAGCATCATGATCTGATAAACCACCAACCTGACCTCTCCCTCACGATCAATAATCCGCTGGTAATCCAGCGAGAACAGCAGCGTCATGGTCACCTGCTCGACCAGTTGCCCCAGCGCCTGGGTATCGCTGACCAGTTGCCCCGAAGCCTTCAAGCGCGCCAGCAACGACGCTAGCGTCCGCTTCAGCGCATTGAGCAGATTGCGAATTCCCTTGGCCAGCTTCGGCAGGCGCCCGGCGAGGTTCGACAGGTCCTGGAACAGGAACCGGTATTGCGCCAATCGCTCGACGATCAAATGCAGAAACAGCCAGTAATCCTCCGGTGCAAGCTCCACGTTCGGCGGCGGGTCGAGTAGGGGTGCGAGTTCGTGCTGGAAGCGTTCGAACAGACCGAGAATCAGCGGTTCCTTGCCGTGGAAGTGGTAGTAGAGATTGCCCGGGCTGATCCCCATTTCGTTGGCCACCTCCATGGTGGAAACGTTCGGCTCACCCTTTTCGTTGAACAGTTGCAGTGCACATTCGAGAATCCGGTCGCGGGTTTTCATCCAGTCTTCTTAGAAAATTTCGGTTGAGCGTCAGCGCACATGCACATAGGTGCCGGGTGCCGCTTCCATCGGTGGATAGTTCGGGTTACCCAGTGTTGTGCGGGTCTCGTTAAGGGCGCCGGAGCGCTGCGCGACCCATTCCAGCCACTGCGGCCACCAGCTGCCGTCGACGTGTCTGGCATCGTAGTACCAGGCGCGCGGGTCACTGCTCAGTTTGGCGTTTTCGACGTAGGCAGCTTTCGGGTTGCTCGGCGGGTTGAGGATGCTCTGCACGTGGCCGCTGTTGGACAGCACGAAACGTCGTTCGCCACCGAGCAGAAGGGTCGAGCGATACACCGCGTCCCATGGCGTGATGTGGTCGTTCATGCCGGCGACGCTGAAGCTGTCGACATTGACCTTCTGCAGATCGATCGGCGTACCGCACACTTCTAGACCGCCTGCGTGGATCAGCGGGTTGTGCTTGAAGAAGTCCAGCAGATCGCCGTGCAGCGCCGCCGGCAGGCGGGTGTTGTCATTGTTCCAGTAGAGAATGTCGAAAGCGGGCGGCTCCTTGCCCAGCAAGTAGTTGTTGACGAAATAGCTCCAGATCAAATCGTTGGGGCGCATCCAGGCGAAGACTTTGGCCATGTCGCGACCCTCGAGCACGCCTCGCTGATACGAGCGACGCTTGGCCGCTTCCAGTGTTTGCTCGTCGGCGAACAGCGTGGCCGGGGTTTCGATCTGGCTGTCGAGCAGACTGACCAGATACGTCGCGCTGGCGACCCGGCGCAGTTGCCGTTTGGCCTGCAAATGCCCTTGCAGGGCGGCGATGGTCAGGCCGCCGGCGCAGGCTCCCATCAGGTTGACTTCGCGGGTGCCGGTAATCGCCCGGCAGATGTTCATCGCTTCTTCGACCGCTTCGACGTAACTCGACAGGCCCCACTCGCGATGGCGCACATCAGGATTGCGCCAACTGATCATGAAGGTTTGCAGGCTGTTTTTCAGGGCGTACTGGACGAAGCTGTTCTGCGGGCTCAGATCGAAGATGTAGTACTTGTTGATTTGCGGTGGCACCACCAGCAGCGGTTTGGCGTACTGCTTTTCGCTCATCGATTTGTACTGGATCAGCTCGAACATTTCATTGCGAAACACCACCGATCCGCTGGTGGTCGCCACGGTTTTGCCGACCTCGAACGCCTGCTTGGTCACTTGCCGTGGCAGGCCGTCGTTGTGCAGCAGATCATCGAACAGATGGCTCAGGCCACGCACCAGACTCTGCCCGCCGGAATTGAACAACTCCTTGACCGCCAGCGGATTGAGCAGAGTGTTGGACGGCGCCACAGCGTCATTGAGCAGGGTGAAAGCGAAGTGCGCACGGGCACGATCTTCAGGGCTCATGTCGCCTTCATCGATCCAGCTCTTGACCTGTTTCTGCCAGGCCAGATAAGCCTGCAGGCTGCGTCGGTAGAACGGGTTGAGGCTCCACGCCGGATCGGCGAAGCGGCTGTCTTGCGGATTGGTCGGGTGCAGGGTTTCGCCGAGCAGTACGCGGCCCAACTGTCCGCCAAGCTTCAGCGCATGCTTTGCGCTGTGCAACGGATTGCGCAAGCCGTGGGCGGCGACGCTGCGCAGTGTCGACAGCAGGTCCCTGCCACGCAGACCGGCGATCGCACTCTGGGCGTTGATAAACACGGCGGGGCTGGGCACCACGCCCGTCGCTGGTTTTTCGCGCATGACTCAACACTCCTTCGTCTTCAGGGCAAAAACACACTCACCGAACCAGAACACCATAGACGCTGTTACCGGTTGCTGCCTGCGCGGCGTCCTGCCGCGCGCTTGATTTGGAAAGTGCTGCATAAAGCAGGCCGCCGCGATCAGCCGCCCAGCGGGGTCGGATGCGGGTGCATGACTGCGCGCAGACGCTCCTCTTCGAGAAACTTCATGATGATCGGCGCCACCGCTTCGGCGCGGGTAATCAGGAACAGATGGCCGTCATCGATGATGTGCAACTGCGCATTGGGAATGCGCCAGGCGAGCATGCGCATGTTGATCAGCGGGATCAGTGGGTCGTCATCGCCGGCCAGCACCAGCGTTGGCTGATGGATCTTGTGCAGCCAGTGGATGCTGGTCCAGCCGAGGCCTGCGAACAGCTGCCAGTAGTAGCCGAGCTTGCCCGCCGAGCGCACTTTCGCCGCATGGCTGGCCGCCAGCGTCGGGTCGCGGCGGAACGAGCCGCCGTAGATCATCGGCGCGATGCGGATCACATGGGATGGCTGGATGTAGCGGCGCGGGCTGGCCATCATCCACAGCACTTTCGGCTTGCCCGGGACCATCACCGCACCGGCCGCGGTCGCCGCCAGTACCAGTTTCTTGCAGCGCTCGGGGTAGTCGTAGGCAAACTGCTGCGCCAGGGCGCCGCCCCACGACACGCCGATCACATTGACCTGACCGTAGTCGAGATAGTCGAGCATCCGCGCCGTCAGTTTGGCCAGGCCGGGGAAGCGATACGGTCGGTTCGGCGTCGACGACCCGCCGACCCCGGGGACGTCGAAGGCGATCACTTCCAGATCCGGGTCGAGCGCCGCGACAAACGGGAACACCAGCTCCAGGTTGGCGCCGATGCCGTTGAAAATCAGCAGAGGCGTCAAATGAGGCTTGCCGGGACGCACCGCCGTGCGAAGGGTCTGGCCATCCAGATCGACGGTGCGGAATATGAACGGTTGCGGCATGCTTCAGGCCCTGTAGATTTCAAGTCCACCCGTATTCCTGTAGGAGCGGGCCTTGTGGTGAGGGGATTTATCCCCGTTGGGTTGCGAAGCGACCCCGAATCCTGAAACCGCGATTTGTCAGACTGATCGCGGCTAGTCGATTCACGACTGCTTCGCAGCCGAACGGGGATAAATCCCCTCGCCACAAGGCCCTCTCCCACAATGGGTGGTGTCAGTTACCGTTCGTGAACATAAGTGCCCGGCGAAGCCTCGCCTGCCGGGTACGCTTTGTTGCCCAGTTTCGTCGGGGCCTTTTTCAGGTTGCCCGAGCGTTCGGCCAGCCATGCCTGCCAGTACAGCCACCAGGAATCGGTGTGCTTGGTCGAATTTTCCTGCCAGTCATCGGCGGTCGGCGCCATCTCTTCGCTGGTCATGTAGCGCGACTTCGGATTGCCCGGCGGGTTGAGGATGCTCTGGATATGGCCGCTGCTCGACAGCACGAATTCGACTTTGCCGCCGAACAGTTGCGCCGACTTGTAGCAGGACTTCCACGGCGTGATGTGATCGTTGGTGCCGGCCAGCGAGAAGATGTCGGCGGTGACCTGCTTGAGGTCGATCGGCGTGCCGCACACTTCCAGTGCATTGGGGCGGATCAGTGGATTGTTTTTGAACATCTCGATCAGGTCGCCGTGGAACGCAGCGGGCAGGCGGGTGGTGTCGTTGTTCCAGAACAGGATGTCGAACACCGGCGGCTCGTTGCCGAGCAGGTAGTTGTTGACCCAGTAGTTCCAGATCAGATCGTTGGGGCGCATCCAGGCGAAGACCTTGGCCATGTCTTTGCCTTCGAGCACGCCGGCCTGGTAGGAGTGGCGCTTGGCGGTCTCCAGGGTCTGCTCATCGACGAACAGGGCGACATCGCTGTCCAGAGTGGTGTCGAGCACGCTGACCAGCAGGGTGAGGGCGTTGACCTTGTTCTCGCCGAGCGCGGCGTAGTGGCCGAGCAGGGCGGTACAGGTGATGCCGCCGGAACAGGCGCCGAGCATGTTCACATCTTTGCTGCCGGTGATCGCCGTGACCACGTCGACCGCTTCCTTCAGCGCTTCGATATACGTCGACAGGCCCCACTCGCGCTGGGCCTTGGTCGGGTTGCGCCAGCTGATGATGAAGGTCGGCACATTGTTGCGCAGGCAGAAGCGCGCCAGGCTTTTGTCCGGACTCAAGTCGAAAACGTAGAACTTGTTGATCTGCGGCGGCACTACCAGCAGCGGGCGCTCATGGACCTGCTCGGTGATCGGCCGGTACTGGATCAGCTCCAGCACATCATTGCGGAACACCACCGCGCCTTCGGTGACGCCGAGGCTCTTGCCGACTTCGAACGCGCCCATGTTGACCTGGCTCGGCATGCCGCCGTTGTGCACCAGATCCTTGGCCAGATGCGAGAGGCCATCGAGCAGGCTCTTGCCGCCGGTTTCGAAGAAGCGTTTGACCGCCGCCGGATTGGCCGCCGTATTGGTCGGCGCCATGGCTTCGGTCATCAGGTTGATGACGAAATGGCCGCGAGCGATGTCCTTGGCGGACAGGCTGCTGTCATCAATCCAGGCATGCAGTTCCTTGCGCCAGGCCAGGTAGGTTTGCAGATAACGTTTGTACAGCGGGTTCTGGCTCCACGCCGGGTCGGCGAAACGGCGGTCGTCACCGGCCGGTTGCAGCGCGGATTTCCCCAGCAGCACGTTTTTCAGTTCGAGCCCGAAATGGGTCACGTGCCTGACGCTGTGAATCGGTTGTCTGATGGCCTGTTTCAGCACCATTCGAGCAGAGGCCAGCAGATCCTTTCCGCGCAGCCCGACGACGGGGTTAAGCCCCAGGGTGTTTTCCGAGGCTTGGTACTTCAGGTCATCGTTATTCTTGTCACTCATCTACGACGCTCCATTGTCCTGAGACGAGTACCCGGTTTCACGCTGTCGCTTCCACAGCCAATGCCGGGTACTACTGCTCGGGTGACCGTTGATTCTGCATAGCTGCTTTACAGTCGTAGAGCACTGCAGGGAACTTGCCAGCTCCATTGGTTACCCGAGTTTAATTTTTTTCGCAAGCGGCCCATCCTGGGCTGCGTGAGCGGAGCATTCAAACAGATGAAGTTAGAAAATGCCCTCTAAAGAGCAAGAGCCACGGACTAGAGCATCAGCTTGACGAACGACTCGTCCGGATCGCGGGATTTTCCGGCGGCCTGCAGCTCGGCGAGATAATCGTCCCAGAGTTCGGTCTGGCGCTTGCCGAGCTCGTAGAGGTATTCCCAAGTGAACAGGCCGCTGTCGTGACCGTCGTCGAAGGTCAGTTTCAGTGCATAGTTGCCAGCCGGTTCCAGCTTGCTCAGACCCACGTTGAGCTTGCCGAATTGCAGGATCGGTTTGCCGTGGCCCTGGACCTCGGCGGAGGGGGAGTGCACACGCAGAAACTCGGCGGGCAGGGTGAATTCCTCGCCGGACGCGTAAGTGAGCGTCAGGGTTTTCGAGGCTTTGTGCAGTTTGATGTCGGTGGGAATCATGAAAAACAGCCTTTAGCTGCAAGCTACAAGTTGCAAGCTTAACTCAGCTTGCCGCTTGTAGCTTGTAGCTTGCCGCTCTACAGAATGTAGCGGGACAGATCTTCGTTCTGCGCCAATTCGCCGAGGTGGCTGTTGACGTAGTCGGCGTCGATCAGAATCGCCTTGTCATCGTGGGCGCTGGCGAGGTCGCCGGCGCTGAACGACACCTCTTCGAGCAGGCGCTCAAGCAGGGTGTGCAGGCGACGCGCACCGATGTTCTCGGTTTTCTCGTTGACCTGCCAGGCGATCTCCGCCAGACGCTTGATGCCTTCGGGCTGGAACTGGATGTTCAGGCCTTCGGTTTTCAGCAGCGCGCAGTATTGCTCGGTGAGCGAGGCGTGCGGTTCGCTGAGGATGCGTTCGAAGTCTTCCGGGCTCAGCGCCTTGAGCTCGACGCGGATCGGCAGACGGCCTTGCAGCTCCGGCACCAGATCGCTTGGCTTGCTCAGGTGGAACGCACCGGAGGCGATGAACAGGATGTGGTCAGTCTTGACCATGCCCAGTTTGGTATTGACGGTGCAGCCCTCGATCAGCGGCAGCAGGTCGCGCTGTACGCCTTCGCGGGAGACATCGGCGCCGCCGACATTGCCGCGCTTGGCGACCTTGTCGATTTCGTCGATGAAGACGATACCGTGCTGCTCGACCGCTTCCAGCGCCTTGGCCTTCAGCTCTTCTTCGTTGACCAGACGCCCGGCTTCTTCATCGCGCACCAGTTTCAGCGCTTCCTTGACCTTGAGCTTGCGCGACTTCTTCTTGCCCTTGCCCATGTTGGCAAACAGCGATTGCAGCTGGTTGGTCATCTCTTCCATGCCTGGCGGCGTGGCGATTTCGATGCCGGAGACTTCGGCGACTTCGATCTCGATTTCCTTGTCGTCCAACTGGCCTTCGCGCAGGCGCTTGCGGAATAGCTGACGCGTGTTGGAATCGGAGCTCGGCGCTTCTTCGTTGCTGAAGCCCATGCGTGCCGGCGGCAGCAACGCGTCGAGGATGCGATCCTCGGCGGCGTCTTCGGCGCGGTGGCGTACGCGGGTCATTTCCTGCTCGCGGAGCATCTTGATCGCGGCATCGGCCAGATCACGGATGATCGACTCGACGTCACGGCCGACATAACCGACTTCGGTGAATTTGGTCGCTTCGACCTTGATGAACGGCGCATTGGCCAGTTTCGCCAGGCGACGGGCGATCTCGGTTTTACCGACACCGGTCGGGCCGATCATCAGGATGTTCTTCGGGGTCACCTCAACGCGCAGCTCTTCAGGCAGCTGCATGCGGCGCCAGCGGTTGCGCAGGGCAATCGCGACGGCGCGCTTGGCATCGTCCTGGCCGATGATGTGGCGGTTGAGTTCGTGGACGATTTCGCGGGGAGTCATGGACATAGTAATTGACGGTCCTCAAGCAGAAACAAGCCGTGGCACACGGGCCGCAACAGGCTTATTCAGCGAGATCCTGCTCCTCAATGGTCTGGGTGTGGTTGGTGAATACACAGATGTCGCCAGCGATGCCGAGAGCGGTTTCGACGATCTCGCGCGCCGACAGGTCGGTCTTTTTCAGCAGGGCGCTGGCGGCGGCTTGCGCGTAGGCGCCGCCGGAACCCATGGCGATCAGGCCATCTTCGGGTTCGACCACGTCACCGTTGCCGGTGATGATCAGCGAAGCATCCTTGTTGGCAACCGCGAGCATCGCTTCGAGGCGGCTCAGGGAGCGGTCGGTGCGCCATTCTTTGGCGAGTTCGACAGCGGCGCGGATCAGGTGACCCTGATGTTTTTCGAGCTGGCCTTCGAAACGTTCGAACAGGGTAAAGGCGTCGGCGGTGGCACCGGCGAAACCGGCGATGACCTGGCCGTGGTAAAGGCGACGGACCTTTTTGGCGTTGCCTTTCATCACGGTGTTGCCGAGAGAAACCTGGCCGTCGCCGCCCATGACGACTTTGCCGTGGCGGCGGACTGAAACGATGGTGGTCAAGGGAAGAGTCTCCACGCAGCGGGGCGAAAATGCCTTATGCCCATTCATATGGGGGTGCTGGAGGGGATTTCAACCGGCAGGGACGATGGGAGACGAATGGTGTGTGTGATGACTGTGGCGAGGGGATTTATCCCCGTTCGGCTGCGGAGCAGTCGCGAAACCATCATTTGCGGTATGCCTGCTGCACCGCAATGGCTGGTTTCAGGGCTGCTTCGCAGCCAAACGGGGGTAAATCCCCTCACCACAAAGTTTGAAGGTCACCTGCAAGTTGCAGCTGACCTCTGAGAGCCTTAGCGGCTCTGACGTTGTTGTAACAACAGGTTACTGAAGCCCGCACCAGCCAGTTGTTTCTGCGCCGTGGTCAGTTGTTCACGGTTGCTGAACGGCCCGACCAAGACGCGGTACCAGGTTTCATCCTTGACCGTGCCGGACTCCACCGCGACGGCTTGGCCGAGCAGAATGATCTGCGCACGCACCTTGTCAGCATCGGTTTCCTTGCGGAACGAACCGGCCTGGAGGAAGAACTTGGTCACTGGCGCGGCCTTGCTCACTGGCGGCGCTGGCGGCGGCGTGATACCCGCCAAGGCTGCCTGCGCCCGTGCGGTGTCGATCTTCGCCGCTTCGGCCGGGGTCACCGGCGTGGTCGGGATGGCCGGCACTTGCGGCGTCGGCAGGGTCTTCTCCGGTACCGCGTCCGGCGGCACGATCACTTCCGATTCCGGCAGCAAGGTGTAGAAGTCGTACTTCGGCTTCACCGGTTGCGTCGGGCTCGGCGGGGTCTTGTTGGCCTCGGCAATCTTCGACGCTTTCTGCTGTTGCTCGACCTTCTCGCGCTTGACCGTGTCGCTGCCCTTGCCCGGTTCCAGTTTCATCAGAAACACGATGAACGCGCCGACGGTCAGGCCGATGGCCATCCACAGCCAGCCCGGAATCGGTTGTTTCGCCGGGGCCTGATAGCGGCTGGCGCCGCGTTTGGGTGCAGGTTTTTTCTTGGCAGCCAACTTACATACGCTCCAGAGTTTCCAGACCCAACAGCTCCAGGCCTTGCTTGAGGGTGCGACCGGTCAGTGCGGCCAGACGCAGACGGCTCTGCATCTGCGCCGGGGTGTCGGCGGCGAGGATCGGGCAGTTCTCGTAGAAGCTGGAGAACAGGCCGGCGACGTCGTACAGGTAGGTGCAGAGAATGTGCGGCGTGCCTTTTTCAGCGACGTTGTTCAACACTTCGCCGAACTGCGCCAGCTTCGCCGCCAGCTCTTGCTCGTGCGCCGCTTCGAGGACGATCTGGCCGTCGACTTCGCTGAAGTCCTTGCCCAGTTTGCGGAACACACCGGCCACGCGGGTGTAGGCGTACAGCAGATACGGCGCGGTGTTGCCTTCGAAATTGAGCATCAGGTCGAAGTTGAAGCTGTAGTCGCTGGTGCGATGCTTGGACAGGTCGGCGTATTTCACCGCGCCGATGCCGACGACCTTGGCGATGTTGCGCAACTCGTCTTCGGCCAGGGTCGGGTTCTTCTCTTTCACCAGGTTGTAGGCGCGTTCCTGGGCTTCGGTGAGCAGATCGATCAGCTTCACGGTGCCGCCATCACGGGTCTTGAATGGACGGCCATCGGCGCCGTTCATGGTGCCGAACCCCATGTGCTCCATTTCCATCGGATGGGTGACGAAACCGGCCTTGCGCGCAACAGCGAAGACTTGCTGGAAGTGCAGGGCCTGGCGCTGATCGACGAAATACAGCGCGCGATCAGCCTTGAGCTTGCCGCTGCGGTAGCGCACGGCCGCCAGGTCAGTGGTGGCGTACAGGTAACCGCCATCGGCCTTGACGATGATCACCGGCAGCGGATCGCCATCGGCGTTCTTGAACTCGTCGAGGAACACGCACTGGGCGCCGTTGCTCTCGACCAGCATGCCGGCAGCCTTGAGATCGTTGACCACATTGATCAGGTCATCGTTATAGGCACTTTCGCCCATCACGTCGGCCATGGTCAGTTTGACGTTGAGCAGTTCGTAGATCTTCTGGCAGTGCGACAGCGAGATGTCCTTGAACTTGGTCCACAGCGCCAGGCATTCGGCATCGCCAGCCTGCAACTTGACCACCAGGCCACGGGCGCGGTCGGCGAATTCTTCGGACTCGTCGAAACGCTGCTTGGCCGCACGGTAGAAGTTTTCCAGGTCGGACAGCTCGTCGCTGGTGATCGGGTTTTCCTGCAGATAAGCCATCAGCATGCCGAACTGAGTGCCCCAGTCGCCGACGTGATTCTGGCGGATCACCTCGTCGCCGAGGAACTCAAGCACCCGGGCCACGCCGTCGCCGATGATGGTCGAGCGCAAGTGGCCGACGTGCATCTCTTTGGCCAGGTTCGGCGCCGACAGATCGACCACGGTGCGCTGCGCCGGGCCGGCCTTGCGCACGCCGAAACGGGCGTCGGCCAGCGCGGCGTCGAGGCGCGAGGCCAGGGCCTGGGTGTTCTGGAAGAAATTGATGAAGCCCGGGCCGGCGATCTCGGCCTTGGTGACGTTCTCGTCAGCGGGCAGGGCGGCGATGATTTTCTCCGCCAGATCGCGCGGCTTCATGCCGGCCGGCTTGGCCAGCATCATGGCGATGTTGCTGGCGAAGTCGCCGTGGGTCTTGTCGCGGGCGTTCTCCACCTGGATCGCCGGCGTCAGGCCTTCAGGCAACACACCTTCGTTGACGAGTTGGGTGAGGGCTTGCTGGATCAGCTGGCGAATGGTGTCTTTCATGGTCTTCTCTTTCGACCGCAAGCGCGGCGGGCGCATCGATGCGCGGGTGGAAAAACTGGGCATTATCCGTTGCGAAGACGGGCTTGCCAACCTTAGCAGGCAGCTTATGGGTTTGTGGTGACAATTCGACCGTTATCGCTGGCAAGCCAGCTCCCACAAGAGCGGCGCAGTCCCTGTGGGAGCTGGCTTGCCAGCGATAGCAATCGATCAATCAGTACAAGTCGACGGGATCAACATCCAGCGACCAGCGCACTGCCCGCCCACTCGGCATCTGCTCCAGCGCCAGCATCCAGCTCGCCAGCAAGCGATGCAACGGCGCCCGGGCGGTCGCCTGCAACAACAGTTGCGCGCGATAACGCCCGGCGCGGCGCTCCATCGGTGCCGGCACCGGCCCGAGCAGCTCGATGCCGCTCAGATTCAATTCGGCCAGCAGGCGTTCGGCCGCGCTGCACGCTTCGTCGAGAAAACCTTCCGCCTGCCCCGGCTTGTGCGCTTCGGCGCGCAGCAGCGCCAGATGGGCAAACGGCGGCAACCCGGCCGCGCGGCGTTCGCTCAAGGCTTGTTCGGCGAAGGCGAAATAACCCTGCTCGGTCAGTTGCACCAATAAAGGGTGGTCGGCCAAATGCGTCTGGATGATCACCTTGCCCGGCTCCTCAGCCCGGCCGGCGCGCCCGGCGACCTGCACGATCAACTGCGCCATGCGCTCGCTGGCGCGGAAGTCGCCGGAAAACAGGCCACCGTCGGCATCCAGAATCGATACCAGCGTCACCCTTGGGAAATGGTGCCCTTTGGCCAACATCTGCGTGCCGACCAGAATGCACGGCTGACCCTTTTGAATCGTCGCAAACAGCTGATTCATCGCGTCCTTGCGCGAAGTGCTGTCGCGATCGACGCGCAGTACCGGGTAATCCGGGAACAGAATCGCCAAGCGTTCTTCGGCGCGTTCGGTACCGGCGCCGACCGGGCGCAGATCGACCTTGCTGCATTTCGGGCATTGGCGCGGTGTGCGCTCAACGTTGCCGCAGTGGTGACAGCGCAACTCGCCGTAACGCTGGTGCACGGTCATGCGCGCATCGCAGCGCGAGCATTCGGACATCCAGCCGCAATCGTGGCAGAGCAGGGTCGGGGCAAAGCCGCGCCGGTTGAGGAACACCAGCACCTGCTGGCCGTTGGCGAGGGTCTGGCCGATGGCTTGCTGCATCGGCCCGGAAATACCACTGTCGAGCGGACGGCTTTTCACGTCCAGACGCAGGAAACGCGGTTGCTTGGCGCCGCCGGCGCGCTCGTTCAGGCGCAGCAGGCCGTAGCGGCCGGTGTAAGCGTTGTGCAGACTTTCCAGCGACGGCGTGGCGGAGCCGAGCACGATCGGGATGTTTTCCTGCCGTGCGCGTACCAGCGCCAGATCGCGAGCGTGGTAGCGCAGACCTTCCTGCTGTTTATAGGAACCGTCGTGCTCTTCATCGATGATGATCAGCCCGGGATTTTTCATTGGCGTGAACAGCGCCGAACGGGTGCCGATAATAATGTCGGCCTCGCCATCACGGGCGGCGAGCCAGGCTTCCAGGCGTTCGCGATCATTTACCGCCGAGTGCAGCAGGGCGATGCGCGCGTTGAAGCGCTGTTCGAAACGCGCCAGGGTCTGCGGGCCGAGGTTGATTTCCGGGATCAGCACCAGTGCCTGTTTGCCGGCTTCGAGGGTCTCGCGAATCAGTTGCAGATAGACTTCGGTCTTGCCGCTGCCGGTGACGCCGGCCAACAGGAAGGCGTGATAACTGTCGAAGCTGGCGCGAATCGCTTGATACGCCGCGCGTTGTTCACTGTTGAGCGGCAGCTCCGGTTGCGCCAGCCAGTGTTCATGGCGAGCGCCGGGGGCGTGGCGGCGGATTTCGACCTGCACCAGCCCCTTGGCCAGCAGCAGATCGAGGCTGTCCTTGCTCAGCATCAGTTTGCTCAACAACTGATGGGCGACGCCGTGGGGGTGCTGGGCCAGCGTGGTCAGCGCCTCGCGCTGGCGTGGCGCACGGGCCACTCGCGGGTCGTCAACGCTGGCGCCGGGGGCGATCGACCAGAAGCGTTCCTGCCGGGCCTCGGCCAACTCGCCCTGACGCAGCAATACTGGCAAGGCCCAGTTCAAGGTGTCGCCGAGGCTGTGCTGGTAATACTGCGCGGTCCACAGGCACAGCTTGAACAGCGCTGGCGGCAGTGGCGAAGTCGTGTCGAGCAGGGCCAGCGCCGGCTTGAGTTTTTCTGCCGGCACTTCGCTGGAGTCGGTGATCTCGACCAGAATGCCGATCATCTCGCGCCGGCCGAACGGCACCCGCAGGCGCATGCCCGGCTGCAATTGCTCGCGCCGCACCCCGGCCGGCGCCCGGTAATCGAACAGGCGGCGCAAAGGCGAAGGCAGGGCAAGGCGCAGAATGGCGTCGGGCACGCGGGGGGATCTCGATACGCAAAATGATCGGATATGCATGACCTGTGGGAGCGAGCCTGCTCGCGAAGGCGGTGGGTCAGGCAACACATGTGTCGACTGCCATGGCGCCTTCGCGAGCAGGCTCGCTCCCACAGGGGAATGCGTTCAAGGCCGGGAGCCTAGCAGACGGTCGGTCTCGGTGACAGCTTGCGCGATTGAAAAGGTCTGGTAGAATCCGCGGCCTAATTACGTGCGGTATTCAACAATAGTGTTGGGTGGCGGCACGCTAGCCTGAGGAAGACACCATGAAAGCCGAAATCCATCCGAACTACCCGGAAATCGCTGTTACCTGCAGCTGCGGTAACAAGTTCGAAACTCGTTCGACCTACGGCAAAGCCCTGGCGATCGACGTTTGCAACGAATGCCACCCGTTCTACACCGGTAAGCAGAAGACTCTGGACACCGGCGGCCGTGTGCAGAAGTTCGCAGACCGTTTCGCTACTTTCGGCGTCGGCAAAAAAGCCTGAGGCTGATCATTTTGGAAGGTCGCTTCGACTTCTCCAGACTGATGAAAAAGGCGTCCCTTGCGGGCGCCTTTTTTGTGTCTGCGATTTGGCTGTCCGCCGCCCAGGCCTTTTGTCCGGCACCCGCAGGTCTGGCCAGCGTTTCCGTGCAGCGGGTGGTCGATGGCGACACCCTGCGTCTGAGCGACGGGCGCAATGTGCGCATGATCGGCCTCAATACGCCGGAGCTGGGCAAGCAGGGCCGCAGCGACGAACCGTTCGCCGTGGCGGCGCGCAAACGCCTGCAAACGCTGGTCGATGACAGCGGCGGCCGGGTCGGTCTGCGGCCCGGCAAGCAGGCGAAAGACCATTACGACCGTACGCTGGCGCATGTTTACAGCGTCAGCGGAGTCAATCTCGAAGCGCAGATGCTTGCTGATGGTCTTGGTTTTCACGTTGCGGTGGCGCCGAACGTCGATCTGGTCGCCTGCCAACAGACCGCCGAACGCAGCGCGCGGCAGGCCGGACTTGGTCTCTGGCGGCAATCGCCGGTCCAGAAAGCGCAGCAGATCCAGCGTTCGGGCTTTGCCGTAGTCAGCGGTCGGGTGAGCAAGGTGCAGCGCAATCGCGGCGGAATCTGGATCGAGTTGCAGGACACGCTTGTATTGCGGGTTGCACCCAATCTGGTCGGACAATTTGACAGTGCTGGTTTGCAAGCATTGAAAGGCAGGCAGATCGAGGCGCGTGGCTGGGTGGTTGACCGATCCCGGCGCGGTGGTCTGCAAAAAGGTCAGGCGCGCTGGTTGCTGCCGTTGACCGATCCTTCGATGCTGGAAGTATCGCGCTGAAGAAAAATTGTAGACATTTTTACGGCTGATTGTGAACAGTCCAGCCCTTGTGCGCCGTGGCTCTTGGCCCAAAGTCGTAGGGCAGGGCGCTTGACAGCGGTGACTGCCCAGTCTTGTGGGGACTTTGCGAGGCGCGTATCCTCGCTGACCAGTCTGTCCAACAGTAAAAAAGCGGAATGCCAAAATGTCTGATCTGAAAACTGCCGCTCTCGAATACCACGCCAATCCTCGTCCGGGGAAGCTGAGTGTCGAGCTCACCAAGGCCACTGCTACCGCCCGCGACCTGTCGCTGGCCTACAGCCCCGGCGTAGCTGAACCAGTACGCGAGATCGCTCGCGATCCTGAACTGGCCTACAAATACACCGGCAAGGGCAACCTGGTGGCAGTCATTTCCGACGGCACCGCGATTCTCGGCCTGGGCAACCTCGGCCCACTGGCTTCCAAGCCTGTAATGGAAGGCAAAGGCGTGCTGTTCAAGCGCTTCGCCGGTATCGATGTATTCGACATCGAAGTCGACTCGGAAAGCCCGCAGGCCTTCATCGACACCGTCAAGCGCATCTCCATCACCTTCGGTGGCATCAACCTGGAAGACATCAAGGCGCCAGAGTGCTTTGAGATCGAACGCGCTCTGATCGAGCAGTGCGATATTCCGGTGTTCCACGATGACCAGCACGGCACCGCGATCGTGACCGCTGCGGGCATGATCAACGCCCTGGAAATCGCTGGCAAAACCCTGCCGGAAGCGAAGATTGTCTGCCTCGGCGCCGGCGCTGCCGCCATCTCCTGCATGAAACTGCTGGTGAGCATGGGCGCTCGCATCGAAAACATCTTCATGGTTGACCGTACCGGCGTGATCCACTCCGGCCGTGACGACCTGAACCAGTACAAAGCCGTGTTCGCTCACGCTACCGAGAAGCGCACCCTGGCAGACGCACTGGCAGGCGCTGACGTATTCGTTGGTCTGTCCGGTCCGAACCTGCTGAGCGCCGAAGGCCTGCTGTCGATGGCGGCCAACCCGATCGTCTTCGCCTGCTCCAACCCGGATCCGGAAATCTCCCCGGAACTGGCGCACGCCACCCGTAGCGACGTGATCATGGCTACCGGCCGTTCGGACTACCCGAACCAGGTCAACAACGTGCTGGGCTTCCCGTTCATCTTCCGTGGTGCCCTGGACGTTCGCGCCAAGCGCATCAACGAAGAAATGAAAGTCGCCGCCGCCAACGCCCTGCGCGAACTGGCCAAACTGCCTGTTCCACAGGACGTGTGCGATGCCTACGGCGGTGCTCCGCTGGAATTCGGCCGTGAGTACATCATTCCGAAACCAATGGACAAGCGCCTGATCACCCTGATCTCCGACGCCGTGGCCAAGGCTGCGATCGAGACCGGCGTGGCCACCCTGCCGTATCCGAAGAACTACCCGCTGAAAAGCGTGGATGACGTGTTCAACGGTTAAAAGCAGCCGCCCATAAAAAAACCCAGCCTGGTGCTGGGTTTTTTTATGGGCTACAAGCTACAAGCTACAAGCTACAAGCTACAAGCTACAAGCTACAAGCTACAAGCGTGCATCGTTCGCGCTTTTGCTTGCCGCTTGTAGCTTGGCGCTTGCAGCTGCTCCCTAGAACAGATCGATCGGCGCCTGTTCATCCGCCGGCAGCGGACTGCCAGGCACAACGCCGTTGCCCAGCTCGTTCACAGATGGCGGCGTGTCTTCGGCCTTGAACAGTTCGAAGTACGCCCCCGGTGTGCTCGGTGTCGCTGCACGGCCGCTGACCGGATCCACCCGCAGGCTGAGCAGACCTTCTGGCTCAGGCTGCACATGCGGCGGCTTGTCTTTCAGCGCGGCCGACATGTAATTCATCCAGATCGGCAGCGCCACGGTGCCGCCGAACTCACGGCGTCCGAGGCTTTCCGGCTGGTCGAAACCGGTCCACACCGTGGTTACGTAATCAGCGTTGTAACCGGAGAACCAGGCATCTTTCGATTCGTTGGTGGTACCGGTCTTGCCGGCGATGTCGCTGCGGCCCATGGCCAGTGCGCGCCGGCCGGTGCCGAGTTTGATTACGTCCTGCAGCATGCTGTTGAGGATGTAGGTGGTACGTCCATCGACAATCCGCTCGGCCACGGCCGGCGCTTGCGGCACTGCCGGATTGCCCGACGCTTCACCGGCTACCGGAGCGGCATTGACCGTGAACGACTCGGTAGTCGGCGCAGCGATACCGTCGGTCGCCGCGCCACCCTGTGGCACGGTCGGCGGGTTGGCGACGAACAGCGTGTCGCCGTTACGGCTTTCGATCCTGTCGATGATGTACGGGGTGATCTTGTAGCCGCCGTTGGCAAAGGTGCTCCAGCCAGTGGCGATTTCCATCGGCGTCAGCGTTGCGGTGCCGAGTGCCAGCGACAGGTTCGGCGGCAGGTCCTGCTTGTTGAAGCCGAAGCGGGTGATGTAGTCGATGGTCTTGCCCACGCCCATGGCCTGCAACAGGCGGATCGACACCAGGTTGCGCGACTTGTACAGCGCTTCACGCAGGCGGATCGGGCCGAGGAAAGTGTTGGTGTCGTTCTTCGGCCGCCAGACCTTGTCCAGGTACTCGTCGACGAACACGATCGGCGCATCGTTGACCAGGCTGGCAGCGGTGTAGCCGTTATCCAGCGCGGCGCTGTAAACGAATGGCTTGAAGCTCGAACCCGGCTGACGCTTGGCCTGCATGGCGCGGTTGTAGTTGCTCTGCTCGAAAGCGAAGCCACCCACCAGCGAACGGATCGCGCCGTTCTGCGGATCCAGCGACACCAGTGCGCCCTGAGCCTGCGGAATCTGACTGAATTTCAGTGAATTGTCGGTCTGGCGCTGCACGCGGATCAGATCACCGACCTGCGCGACATCCGACGGCTGGCGCGGGTTGGCGCCCATGCTGTTGGTATTGAGGAACGGTCGCGCCCATTTCATCGTGTCCCAGGCAACGTGCTCTTCACCGGTGCGGGTCAGCACTTGCAGGCCGGTTTTGTCGACTTGGGTGACGATGGCAGGTTCGAGACTGCTGATGGTGCGTTGCTTGGTCAGTTCGCTGGCCCAGGCTTCGCGGGTCTTGCCCGGCAGGCGCGACTCGGGGCCACGGTAGCCGTGGCGCTGGTCGTAAGTCATCAAGCCTTCGTGCAGTGCGGTGTTGGCCATTTCCTGCAGATTGCTTGGCACTGTGGTGGTGACGCGGAAGCCTTCGGTGTAGGCCTCGCTGCCATAACGGCCGACCATTTCGGCGCGGGCCATTTCGGCGATGTACGGTGCGTTCACTTCTGGGGTCGGCACGTGGTAGCTGGCGTTCAGCGGCTCGTTGATCGCCGCGGTGTAGTCGGCTTCGCTGATCTTGCCCAGCTTGTACATGCGCCCGAGGATCCAGTCGCGGCGTTCTTTGCTGCGCGCCGGGTTGGCCAGCGGGTTGAAGCGCGACGGAGCCTTTGGCAGACCGGCGATCATCGCCATCTGCGCGAGGCTGATGTCACGGATCGATTTGCCGTAATACACCTGCGCCGCCGCCTCGATGCCGTAGGCGCGGTTACCCAGGTAGATCTTGTTGACGTACAGCTCCAGGATCTCGTCCTTGGTCAGCTGCCGTTCGATCTGCAGGGCCAGCAGGATTTCCGTAGTTTTGCGCGAGAAGCTGCGCTCGCTGGTGAGGAAGAAGTTCTTCGCCACCTGCATGGTGATGGTGCTGCCGCCGGACTGAATGTGCCCACTCTTGACCAATTGCGTTGCCGCACGCATCAGGCTGCTCGGGTCGACGCCATAGTGATTGGCAAAATTGTCGTCTTCAGCACTTAGTAACGCATTGATGAAATTGGGCGGAATGTCGGCGAAACGGATCGGCGTACGGCGCATTTCGCCAAATTCTGCGATCAACTTGTTATCGCTGCTGTAGACGCGCAGAGGAATCTGCAACTGAATGCTTCTCAGCGCCTCCACAGACGGCAAACCCGGACTAAGGTAAAGAAAGGCGCCGCTGAGACCTAAGAGCAGTCCGCAGAAAACGGCGACGATGGACCAACCGAAAAATTTCAGCAGACGAATCAAGGCTTTTGGACATCCAGGGCAAAGAATGAATTTGGCACGGGGCTGCGGTTACACACAGAGCCATCCGCGCGGGCAGTAAAAAGCGGAAAAAATCGCTGGGCATTATAAGCACTTTTCCGTCGGAGGCGTCATTGGCGCTTCTGTCAAGACGGGGGTCAAGGAACGCAATGCGTATTACAGAGTCCGTAACTCACGGAAAGTCATAGGGAATTGGTAGTGCTGGGACTCTTCAATAAAAAGACCAATGCGTTACTGGGGATCGACATCAGCTCCACGTCGGTGAAGCTGCTGGAACTGAGCCGTCAGGGCGAGCGCTACCGGGTCGAGGCCTACGCGGTGGAGCCGTTGCCGGCGAACGCTGTGGTCGAAAAGAACATCGCCGAACTCGAGGGCGTTGGCCTGGCACTGAGCCGCCTGCTGGTCAAGGCGCGTACCGGGGTCAAGAGCGTGGCGGTGGCAGTGGCGGGTTCGGCGGTGATCACCAAGGTCATCGAGATGGACGCCGGGCTGTCCGACGACGAACTGGAAAACCAGCTCAAGATCGAGGCCGACCAATACATTCCCTACCCGCTGGACGAAGTCGCCATCGACTTTGAAGTCCAGGGCGTCTCGCCGCGCAACCCGGAACGGGTCAACGTGCTGCTCGCCGCCTGTCGCAAGGAAAACGTCGAGGTGCGTGAAGCGGCGCTGGCGCTCGCCGGCCTTACCGCGCGGGTGGTGGATGTCGAGGCCTACGCGCTGGAGCGCTCGTTCGGCCTGCTGGCGACGCATCTGGCGGCCTCACAGGAGCGCCTGACCGTGGCGGTGGTCGACATTGGCGCGACCATGACCACTCTCAGCGTCCTGCACAACGGCAAGATCATCTATACCCGCGAGCAATTGTTTGGCGGGCGCCAGCTCACCGAAGAGATCCAGCGCCGCTACGGCCTCACGGTCGAACAGGCGGGCCTGGCGAAAAAGCAGGGCGGGCTGCCTGACGATTACGTCAGCGAGGTCCTGCAGCCATTTCGCGAGGCGCTGGTGCAGCAAGTCTCGCGCTCGCTGCAGTTCTTCTTCGCCTCCGGCCAGTACAACGCGGTCGACCATATCCTGCTGGCGGGCGGCACCGCCTCGGTGCCCGGCCTGGACCGTCTGATCGAACAGCGTCTGGACACGCCGACGCAGGTCGCCAACCCGTTCGCCGACATGGCTTTAGGCAGCAAGGTCAATGCTGGGGCGCTGGCCAGTGATGCGCCAGCCTTGATGATTGCCTGCGGGCTCGCGCTCAGGAGTTTCGACTGATGGCGCGGATCAACCTTCTCCCCTGGCGCGAGGAGCGCCGCGAAGAACGGCGCAAGCGCTTTCTGCTGGTCCTGATCGGCGTGCTGGCCGGCTCGATCGGCGCGGTGCTGATTGCCGACCAGATCATCACCGCGGCCATCGAGCGGCAAATGGCGCGCAACGATTACATCGGCAAACAGATTGCCGTGGTCGACGAACGCATCAAGCAAATCAGCGAGCTCAAGGCGCGCCGCCAGCAATTGGTCGAGCGCATGCGCATCATCCAGGACCTGCAGGGCAACCGGCAGATCAGCGGGCGAATCTTCGACCAGTTGGCTCGCACGTTGCCGGACGGCGTGTATTTCACCGATGTGAAAATGGCCGGCAAGACCCTGTCCATCAGTGGCGCGGCGGAGTCGAACAACCGGGTCTCCGAGCTGATGCGCAATCTCGACGCGTCCGACTGGTTCGACGCGCCGAGCCTGAATGAGGTCAAGGCCACCAGCGCCGATCAGGTCGAACAGGCCAACGTCTTCCAGCTGACCGTTCGTCAGACCCAGCCCAAGGTTGTGGAGGACGAGCAATGAACGCCTCCGAGTGGCTGCATAGCCTGCGCAACATCGATTTCAACGACCTCGACACCAGCAACATCGGCTCCTGGCCGCCGGCCGTGAAAACCCTGTGCGGTGCGCTGGTGATGGTGTTGATTCTCGCGCTTGGCTATTACTTCTTCATCAGCGACATGGAAAATCAGCTCGACCTCAAGCGCGAAGAAGAAATCACCCTCAAGGAACAATTCGCCAGCAAGGCGCGGCTGTCGGCGAACCTTGAGCTCTATACCCAGCAAATGAAGGAAATGGAAAACACCTTCGGCGTGCTGCTGCGGCAATTGCCCAGCGATACCGAAGTGCCGGGCCTGCTCGAAGACATCACCCGCACCGGTCTGGGCAGCGGCCTGGAATTCGAGGAAATCAAGCTGCTGCCGGAAGTGACTCAGCCGTTCTACATCGAACTGCCGATCCAGATCACCGTGACCGGCGCCTATCACGACCTCGCCACCTTCGTCAGCGGCGTCGCCGGCCTGCCACGGATTGTGACTCTGCACGATTTCGAACTGGCGCCGGCCAATCCCGAGGGCGGGACGAAGCTGCGCATGAGTATTCTTGCCAAGACGTACCGCTATAACGACAAGGGGCTGGAGAAATGACCCCGATTCGTTACTTCGTCCTGCCCATGGTGCTGGCGTTGAGCGGTTGCGGTGGCGGCGATGACTTCAGCGACCTCGACGCGTACCTCAACGAAGTGCGCCTGCGCCCGGCGGGCAAGATTGAACCAACGCCGACATTCCGGTCTTACCCCACATTCACTTACAGCGCCGCCAACCTGCGCAGCCCGTTTTCGCGGCAGGCGCGGGTCGATCTGGCCGGGCAGAAGCACGGCTCGCGCAACGTCAAACCCGACCCCAACCGGGTCAAGCAATACCTTGAAGGGTTCAACATCGAGCAGTTCGAAATGGTCGGCACGATCGCCAATGCCTCGGGCTCGTTCGCGCTGCTGCGCGGCGCAGGCGGGGTGCATCGTCTCAAGGTCGGCGACTACCTGGGCCGCAACGACGGCCGCATCGTCGCCATCAGCCCTACCCAGGTCGATGTCGTCGAGATCGTGCCCGACGGCGCCGGCGCCTGGCTGGAGCGGCCGCGCACCATTCCTTTGAAAGAGCACTCATAGTGGAAGTCGAACAATGAACAGGATTTTCTCCACCCTCGGTTTTTCGCTATGGATAGCGCTGGTGTCACCGATGGTAATGGCGGCCAGTCTGAAAGCGCTGGATGTTGCCGCGCTGCCGGGTGACCGCGTCGAACTGAAGCTGTCGCTCGACGGCCCGCCACCACAGCCCAAGGGCTACACAACCGAGTCACCGGCACGCATTGCACTGGATCTGCCGGGCGTGACCAGCCAGTTGGCCAACAAGAATCTTGATCTGGGCAGCGGCAACGCGCGCACGGCCACGGTGGCCGAAGCCAAGGATCGCACGCGGCTGATTGTCAGCCTGACGCAGTTGGCGCCTTACAGCACGCGGGTCGAGGGCAATAATCTGTTTGTGGTGGTCGGTCAGGGCGCCTCCACGACAGCGCCGCGCCCGGCTGCCGTGGCACCGCGTGCCGCCACGGCCGCTGCGGCACCTGCCAGACCAGCCGCGCAACGAAGCAGGGCGATCCGCGGCGTCGATTTCCAGCGCGGCACCGAGGGCGAGGGCAACGTAGTCATCGACCTCTCCGATCCGACCATCGCCCCGGATATTCAGGAGCACGATGGCAAGATCATCCTCAGCTTCGCCCGCACGCAATTGCCGGAAAAACTGCGCGTGCGCCTGGATGTCAAGGACTTCGCCACGCCGGTGCAGTTCGTCAACGCAGCGCTCACCGGCGATCGCACCGTGATCAGCGTCGAGCCCAGCGGCACCTTCGACTACTCCACGTTTCAGACCGACAACAAGCTCACCGTCAGCGTGCGGCCGATGAGCATCGACGACCTGCAAAAGCGCAACGCCGACCGTCAGGCCTATGTCGGCGACAAGCTGTCACTGAATTTTCAGGACATCGACGTGCGCTCG
The DNA here is from genome assembly GCF_054667565.1 of Pseudomonas sp. S3_G06. Lineage (NCBI taxonomy): Bacteria > Pseudomonadati > Pseudomonadota > Gammaproteobacteria > Pseudomonadales > Pseudomonadaceae > Pseudomonas > Pseudomonas sp. S3_G06. The sequence continues at coordinate 4,726,615 of NZ_CP162738.1, read as the reverse complement.
GTGCTGCAGTTGATCGCGGACTTCACCAACCTCAACCTCGTAGCAAGCGATACGGTGCAGGGCGGGATCACCTTGCGCCTGCAGAACGTGCCGTGGGATCAGGCGCTGGATCTGGTGCTGAAAACCAAGGGGCTGGACAAGCGCAAGATCGGCAACGTGCTGCTGGTCGCGCCGGCCGATGAAATTGCCGCTCGCGAGCGTCAGGAGCTGGAATCGCAGAAGCAGATCGCCGAGCTGGCGCCCCTGCGTCGTGAGCTGCTGCAAGTCAATTACGCCAAGGCGGCGGACATCGCCAAGCTGTTCCAGTCGGTGACCAGTGCCGAGGCCAAGGTCGACGAGCGCGGTTCGATTACCGTCGATGAGCGAACCAACAACATCATTGCCTACCAGACCCAGGATCGCCTCGACGAACTCCGGCGGATCGTCGCGCAGCTGGATATTCCGGTGCGCCAGGTGATGATCGAGGCGCGCATCGTCGAGGCCAACGTCGATTACGACAAGAGCCTGGGCGTGCGCTGGGGCGGTTCGGTGCAGAACAAGGGCAACTGGAACGCCTCCGGGGTCAATGGCTCGTCGAGCACCATCGGTACGCCGGGCAGTACCGGCACCAACTCGCCGTTCGTCGACATGGGCACGGTCAATAACACTTCGGGGATCGGCATCGCGTTCATCACCGACAACGTGTTGCTGGATCTCGAACTGACGGCGATGGAAAAGACCGGCAACGGCGAAATCGTCTCGCAGCCGAAGGTGGTCACCTCGGACAAGGAAACCGCGAAGATACTCAAAGGCACCGAAATCCCCTATCAGGAGGCCAGCTCCAGCGGTGCGACCTCGGTGTCGTTCAAGGAGGCCTCGCTGTCCCTGGAAGTGACCCCGCAGATCACCCCGGACAACCGCATTATCATGGAGGTCAAGGTCACCAAGGATGAGCCCGACTACCTGAACAAAGTGCAGGATGTGCCGCCGATCAAGAAAAACGAGGTCAACGCCAAAGTGCTGGTAAATGATGGCGAGACCATCGTAATTGGCGGTGTTTTTTCAAATACTCAGAGCAAGGTCGTAGATAAGGTGCCATTTCTTGGCGATGTGCCGTATCTTGGCCGCCTTTTCCGGCGTGATGTGGTTTCGGAGAAAAAATCCGAGCTGCTGGTATTTCTCACTCCGCGTATCATGAATAACCAGGCGATTGCTGTGAGTCGTTGATTCTGTGCGAAATTTGATACTTGTAGGACCGATGGGTGCTGGCAAAAGCACCATCGGCCGATTGCTGGCCAAAGAGCTGCGCCTGCCGTTCAAGGATTCCGACAGGGAAATTGAGCTGCGCACGGGTGCCAATATCCCATGGATCTTCGATAAGGAAGGCGAGCCCGGCTTTCGTGACCGCGAGCAGGCGATGATCGCCGAGCTGTGCGCGTTCGATGGCGTGGTGCTGGCGACCGGCGGCGGCGCGGTGATGCGTGATGCCAATCGCAAGGCCCTGCATGACGGCGGGCGCGTGGTGTATCTGCACGCCTCCGTCGAGCAGCAGGTGGGCCGCACCTCCCGCGATCGCAATCGGCCGCTGCTGCGCACCGCCGATCCGGCGAAAACCCTGCGCGACCTGCTCGAGATCCGTGATCCGCTTTATCGGGAAATCGCCGATCTGGTGGTGGAAACCGACGAGCGGCCGCCACGCATGGTGGTGCTCGACATTCTCGACCGCCTTGCGCAGTTGCCACCCCGTTAAAGCATCGTCCGAAATGCGCTATCCTCGGCGTCCGGTCAGCGCTCGCCGAGGGTGTGGCGCATGCCTGGCGAGCGGCGTCATACCGCTACAGGCCGCAGAACACCAATAATTTCAGGGCAGGATGCCTGCTTCCATCTTCACTGTGGGGACACATGCAGACACTCAAGGTCGATTTAGGCGAGCGCAGCTACCCGATTCATATTGGCGAAGGTCTGTTGGATCAGCCGGAACTGCTGGCGCCGCATATCCACGGGCGGCAGGTGGCAATCATCTCCAACGAAACCGTCGCGCCGCTCTATCTCGAACGTCTGACCCGCAGCCTGTCTCAGTTCTCGGTGATCTCGGTGGTGTTGCCCGACGGTGAAGCCTTCAAGAACTGGGAAACCCTGCAACTGATTTTCGACGGTCTGCTGACCGCCCGTCACGACCGCCGTACCACCGTGATCGCCTTGGGCGGCGGGGTGATCGGCGACATGGCCGGGTTCGCTGCCGCCTGCTATCAGCGCGGTGTCGGTTTCATCCAGATTCCTACCACGCTGTTGTCGCAGGTCGATTCCTCAGTCGGCGGCAAGACCGGCATCAACCATCCGCTGGGCAAGAACATGGTCGGCGCGTTCTATCAGCCGAACGTCGTGCTGATCGACACCGCATCGCTGAAAACCCTGCCCCAGCGCGAGTTGTCGGCGGGCCTGGCGGAAGTCATCAAGTACGGCCTGATCTGCGATGAGCCGTTCCTGACCTGGCTGGAAGAAAACGTCGACGCCCTGCGCGCGCTGGACCAGACCGCGCTGACCTATGCGATCGAGCGTTCCTGCGCGGCCAAGGCTGCGGTGGTCGGTGCCGATGAAAAGGAAACCGGCGTGCGCGCCACGCTCAACCTCGGCCATACCTTCGGCCACGCCATCGAAACCCACATGGGCTATGGTGTCTGGCTGCATGGCGAAGCGGTGGCGGCGGGTACCGTGATGGCGCTGGAAATGTCCGCGCGTCTGGGCTGGATCAGCGACCAGGAGCGTGATCGCGGCATTCGTCTGTTCCAGCGTGCCGGCCTGCCGGTCATTCCGCCTGAAGAGATGCACGAAGCCGATTTTCTCCAACACATGGCAATTGATAAAAAAGTGATCGACGGTCGTCTGCGCCTGGTGCTGCTGCGCCGGATGGGCGAAGCGGTAGTGACCGACGATTATCCGAAAGAGGTTCTACAGGCCACGCTGGGAGCGGATTACCGCGCCCTGGCTCAGCTTAAAGGTTAAAACGATTCCGATGACTAGTTTGCATGCCGACGAGGCGTTTCTCGGCCATTTCCAGTTAAGTCACGACCCGTTCGCGCCACGGGTGCCGGGCTTCAAATTCTTCCCGGCCCAGCGCAAACCGGTGCTGGGTCAACTGCATCACCTGGCGCGCTACAGCCAGTTGCTGCTGGTGGTCACCGGCCCGCAAGGCAGCGGCAAGACCCTGCTGCGGCAGGCGCTCGTTGCCAGTACCAACAAGCAATCGGTGCAAAGCGTGGTGGTTTCCGCCCGTGGCGCCGGTGATGCGGCCGGCGTGCTGCGCCAGGTGGCGCAGGCGCTGGATGTCGCTCAGGCTGAAGTCGGCGCGATTCTCGAGCAGGTAGTGCAGCTGGGTCTGACCGGGCAGGAAGTCTATCTGCTCGTGGACGATGCCGAGCAGCTCGACGAGTCCGCGCTGGAAGCATTGATGGCGCTCGGCGCCGGCACGCCGGAAGGTCGTCCGCATGTGTTCCTGTTCGGCGAGTCTTCGCTGATCGCTCAGCTCGAGGCGTTGCAGCTCGAGGAAGAGCGTTTCCACGTCATCGAATTGCAGCCGTACACCGAAGAAGAGACCCGCGAATATCTCGACCAGCGGCTGGAAGGCGCGGGCCGGGGTGTCGAACTTTTCACCGCAGATCAGATCTCTGATATTCACGAAAGCTCCGAGGGCTGGCCGGGCAACATCAACCAGGTCGCTCGCGATGCACTGATCGAAGTCATGATTGCCAGCCGCTCCGCGGTCAAGCGTCCAAGTATGGGGTTCAACATGCCGAAGAAACACGTATTGGCGATTTCCGCCGTCGTTGTGGTCGCGGTTGCCGCCGCCTGGCTGATGCCGGGTCGCAGCAAGGCACCGACCACCGGTGCTCCGGCCAATGAACAGGCGCAACTGCCATTGGGTCAGGGCGCAGCGAACGGCGCCAACCCGTCCGTCGAATTCGCCGGTAACACCCAGCCGATGCCGCTGCCATTGGTCGGCAACTCGCAGCCGGTCATGCGTGGCCCGCTAGCGGAAGCCGCCGGTGGCATCACCGAAGGCGACGACGGCGTGCCGCTGGAAGGCTCCAGCGATACGCCGCCGACCGTAACCACCTCTGCACCGCCTGCGGGCGTTCCGGCCGGTCCTGCGCCGACACCGGCTCCGACCCCTGCCGCCAAACCGGCACCAACCCCGGCACCGACACAGATCGCCACGGCCAAGCCTGCTCCGGCCACCCCGGCGCCAGCTGCGAAACCGGCTCCTGCTCCGGCCAAGCCTGCCGACAAGCCAGTTACCGTGGCCAAGGCTGCCGGTGGCAGCTGGTACGCCGGTCAGCCGACCAGCAACTATGTCGTGCAGATCCTCGGCACCAGCTCGGAAACCGCTGCGCAGAACTTCGTCAAGGAGCAGGGCGGCGAGTACCGTTATTTCAAGAAAGTTCTCAACGGCAAGCCGCTTTACGTGATCACCTACGGCAACTTTGCCAATCGTGATGCGGCCGTTTCTGCCATCAAGGCCTTGCCAGCGAAGGTTCAGGCTGGTAAACCTTGGCCTCGCACTGTCGCCAGCGTCCAACAGGAACTGGCAACAACTCGCTGAAGATTCGGCGGCCTTACCCAGGCCGCCTCTCCCGGCACCTCAAAATCTCCACGAGTGCGCGCTTCCTGAAAAGGTCGCGTGCCTTGTGGTGTCTGCGTCACAGTAGTCTTTGAGTCGTTGCGGTCAGAATTTAAAAAAGTTTTGACTAGCACAGCAGATCGCTTTAAACCTTTCACAAATGCGACATGAATTTGCGACAGTTCGTCGTCAAATTTGTGAGCCTCTGTGTCGCTGTGTACAATGACCACCCTTTTGCCCCCGCTAAGCCGGCGTACGTTCGGCGCGGAACGCAAGTGGTTGAATTGAAAAGAAATTTGCCTCGAGTAGAGGCAGCCTGGTGAGAAAGTGTCTATGAAAGCAGGTCTGTACCAACCAGATGAATTCAAGGATAACTGCGGTTTCGGCCTGATAGCTCATATGCAGGGCGAGCCCAGTCATACCCTTTTGCAAACGGCCATCGAGGCCCTGACCTGCATGACCCACCGCGGTGGGATTAATGCCGACGGCAAGACCGGTGACGGTTGCGGTCTGCTGATTCAAAAACCCGACGCCTTCCTGCGAGCCATTGCCCAGGAAAGCTTCGGCGTCGATATGCCCAAGCAATATGCAGTGGGCATGGTGTTCTTCAATCAGGATCCGGCCAAGGCCGAAGCCGCTCGCGAGAACATGAACCGCGAGATCCTTGCTGAAGGCCTGCAACTGATCGGCTGGCGCAAAGTGCCGATCGACACCAGCGTCCTCGGCCGCCTGGCCCTTGAACGCCTGCCGCAGATCGAGCAGGTCTACATCGGCGGCGAAGGCCTGAGCGATCAGGACATGGCCGTGAAGCTGTTCAGCGCCCGTCGCCGTTCGTCGGTGGCCAACGCCGCTGACACCGACCATTACATCTGCAGCTTTTCGCACAAGACCATCATCTATAAAGGCCTGATGATGCCGGCCGACCTGGCCGCGTTCTATCCGGACCTGAGTGACGAACGCCTGCAAACCGCAATCTGCGTGTTCCACCAGCGCTTCTCTACCAACACCCTGCCGAAATGGCCGCTGGCGCAGCCGTTCCGCTTCCTCGCCCACAACGGCGAAATCAACACCATCACCGGTAACCGCAACTGGGCGCAGGCCCGGCGGACCAAGTTCACCAATGATCTGATGGATCTGGAAGAGCTCGGCCCGCTGGTCAACCGCGTCGGTTCCGACTCGTCGAGCATGGACAACATGCTCGAACTGATGGTCACCGGTGGCATCGACCTGTTCCGTGGCGTGCGGATGATCATTCCGCCAGCGTGGCAGAACGTCGAAACCATGGACCCGGATCTGCGTGCGTTCTACGAGTACAACTCGATGCACATGGAACCGTGGGACGGCCCGGCAGGCGTGGTGATGACCGATGGTCGCTACGCAGTGTGCCTGCTCGACCGTAACGGTCTGCGTCCGGCGCGCTGGGTCACCACCAAGAATGGTTTCATCACCCTCGCCTCGGAAATCGGCGTGTGGAACTACCAGCCCGAAGACGTGCTCGCCAAGGGTCGTGTCGGCCCTGGCCAGATCTTCGCTGTGGACACCGAAACCGGGCAGATCCTCGATACCGATGCGATCGACAACCGTCTGAAATCCCGTCATCCGTACAAGCAGTGGCTGCGCAAGAATGCCCTGCGCATTCAGGCGACCATGGAAGACAACGACCACGGTTCGGCTTTCTACGACGTCGACCAGCTCAAGCAGTACATGAAGATGTATCAGGTCACGTTCGAAGAGCGTGATCAGGTACTGCGCCCGCTCGGCGAGCAAGGTTACGAAGCCGTGGGCTCGATGGGCGACGACACGCCGATGGCCGTGCTGTCCCAGCGTGTACGCACGCCGTACGACTATTTCCGTCAGCAGTTCGCGCAGGTCACCAACCCGCCGATCGACCCGCTGCGTGAAGCGATCGTGATGTCGCTGGAAATCTGCCTCGGTGCCGAGCGCAACATTTTCCAGGAGTCGCCGGAACACGCCTCGCGCGTGATCCTCAGCTCGCCAGTGATCTCGCCGGCCAAGTGGCGCTCGCTGATGAACCTCGACCGTCCGGGTTTCGAACGGGCGATCATCGACCTCAACTACGACGAAAGCCTCGGCCTCGAAGCGGCGATCCGCAACGTTGCCGATCAGGCTGAAGAAGCCGTGCGCGCCGGGCGTACCCAGATCGTTCTGAGCGACCGCCATATCGCCCCGGGCAAGCTGCCGATCCACGCCTCCCTGGCGACCGGTGCCGTGCACCACCGTCTGACCGAAAAAGGCCTGCGTTGCGATTCCAACATCCTCGTTGAAACCGCGACCGCCCGTGACCCGCATCACTTCGCCGTGCTGATCGGTTTCGGCGCCTCGGCGGTGTATCCGTTCCTGGCCTACGAAGTATTGGGTGACCTGATCCGTACCGGTGAAGTGCTGGGCGACCTCTACGAGGTGTTCAAGAACTACCGCAAGGGCATCACCAAAGGCCTGCTGAAGATCCTGTCGAAGATGGGTATCTCGACCATCGCTTCGTACCGTGGTGCGCAGCTGTTCGAGGCCATCGGCCTGTCCGAAGAAGTTTGCGAGCTGAGCTTCCGTGGTGTGCCGAGCCGCATCAAGGGCGCGCGTTTCGTCGACATCGAAGCCGAGCAGAAAGCCCTCGCCGTCGAAGCCTGGAGTCCGCGCAAGCCGATCCAGCAGGGCGGTCTGCTGAAGTTCGTCCACGGTGGCGAATATCACGCCTACAACCCGGACGTGGTCAACACCCTGCAAGCCGCTGTGCAGCAGGGCGACTACGCCAAGTTCAAGGAATACACCTCGCTGGTAGACAACCGTCCGGTGTCGATGATTCGTGACCTGTTCAAGGTCAAGACTCTCGACACGCCGCTGGACATCAGTGAAGTCGAGCCGCTGGAGTCGGTGCTCAAGCGCTTCGACTCCGCCGGTATCTCGCTGGGCGCACTGTCGCCGGAAGCTCACGAAGCCCTGGCCGAAGCCATGAACCGCCTCGGCGCGCGTTCCAACTCCGGCGAAGGTGGTGAAGATCCGGCGCGTTACGGCACCATCAAGAGTTCGAAAATCAAGCAGGTCGCGACTGGCCGTTTCGGTGTAACTCCGGAATACCTGGTCAACGCCGAAGTGCTGCAGATCAAGGTCGCCCAAGGCGCCAAGCCGGGCGAGGGCGGGCAACTGCCGGGCGGCAAGGTCAACGGGCTGATCGCCAAGCTGCGTTACGCAGTGCCGGGCGTGACCCTGATTTCGCCACCGCCGCACCACGACATCTATTCGATCGAAGATTTGTCGCAGTTGATCTTTGACTTGAAGCAGGTCAACCCGCAGGCGCTGGTTTCGGTGAAGCTGGTAGCAGAAGCGGGCGTCGGCACCATCGCCGCCGGTGTGGCCAAGGCCTATGCCGACCTGATCACCATTTCCGGCTACGACGGTGGCACCGGTGCTTCGCCGCTGACCTCGATCAAATACGCAGGCGCACCGTGGGAACTCGGCTTGGCTGAAACCCACCAGACTTTGCGCGGCAACGACCTGCGCGGCAAAGTCCGGGTGCAGACCGACGGCGGCCTGAAAACCGGCCTCGACGTGATCAAGGCCGCAATCCTCGGCGCCGAGAGCTTCGGCTTCGGTACCGCGCCGATGATCGCACTGGGCTGCAAATACCTGCGCATCTGCCATCTGAACAACTGCGCCACTGGCGTCGCGACGCAGAACGAGAAACTGCGCAAGGATCACTACATCGGCACCGTCGACATGGTGGTGAATTTCTTCACCTACGTCGCCGAAGAAACCCGTGAGTGGCTGGCCAAGCTTGGCGTGCGCTCCCTCGAAGAGCTGATCGGTCGCACCGATCTGCTGGAAATCCTCGAAGGCCAGACTGCCAAGCAACATCACCTGGACCTGACGCCGCTGTTGGGCAGCGATCACATCCCGGCGGACAAACCGCAGTTCTGCGGCGTCGAGCGCAACCCGCCGTTCGATAAAGGTCTGCTGGCGGAGAAGATGGTCGAGCTGGCCGCGTCGGCGATCAACGACCTCAGCGGTGCCGAGTTCGAGCTGGATATCTGCAACTGCGACCGTTCGATCGGCGCCCGAATCTCCGGCGAAATCGCGCGCAAGCACGGCAACCAGGGCATGGCCAAGGCGCCGATCACCTTCCGCTTCAAGGGCACGGCAGGTCAGAGCTTCGGTGTGTGGAACGCCGGCGGTCTGAACATGTACCTGGAAGGCGACGCCAACGACTACGTCGGCAAAGGCATGACCGGCGGCAAGCTGGTCATCGTGCCGCCGAAGGGCAGCGTCTACAAGACTCAGGAAAGCGCCATCATCGGCAACACCTGCCTGTACGGCGCCACTGGCGGCAAGTTGTTCGCCGCCGGCACCGCAGGCGAGCGTTTCGCCGTGCGCAACTCCGGTGCCCACACCGTTGTGGAAGGCACTGGCGATCACTGCTGCGAGTACATGACCGGTGGTTTCGTCTGCGTGCTGGGCAAGACCGGTTACAACTTCGGTTCTGGCATGACCGGTGGTTTCGCCTACGTGCTCGATCAGGACAACACCTTCGTTGACCGGGTCAATCACGAACTGGTGGAAATCCAGCGGATCAGCGGCGAGGCGATGGAAGCCTATCGCAGCCACCTGCAGAACGTGCTGAACGAGTACGTCGCCGAAACCGACAGCGAGTGGGGTCGTGAACTCGCCGAGAACCTCGACGATTACGTGCGTCGTTTCTGGCTGGTCAAACCGAAGGCAGCGAGTCTGAAATCTCTGCTCTCCAGTACTCGTGCGAGTCCGCAGTAACGACGCAGCTGCAAGCCACTAGCTTCAAGCGACAAGCTGAAGCTAGTACGCGTTGTACCGGACTAATGTGATTTTCTTGCAGCTTGAAGCTTGTAGCTTGGAGCTGTCGTGTAAGAGGTTTTAGTAATGGCTGAACGTCTGAATAACGACTTCCAGTTCATCGATGTCGGGCGCAAGGATCCGAAGAAGAAACTGTTGCGTCAACGCAAGAAAGAGTTCGTTGAAATCTACGAACCGTTCAAACCCCAGCAGTCGGCCGATCAGGCCCACCGCTGCCTGGGTTGCGGCAACCCGTATTGCGAATGGAAGTGCCCGGTGCACAACTTCATTCCAAACTGGCTCAAATTGGTCGCCGAGGGCAACATCCTTCAGGCCGCCGAGCTGTCGCACCAGACCAACACCCTGCCGGAAGTCTGCGGCCGGGTGTGCCCGCAGGATCGTCTGTGCGAGGGTGCCTGCACCCTTAACGACGGCTTCGGCGCGGTGACCATCGGTTCGGTCGAGAAGTACATCACCGACACCGCGTTCGCCATGGGCTGGCGCCCGGACATGTCCAAGGTCAAACCGACCGGCAAACGTGTCGCGATCATCGGCGCAGGCCCGGCGGGTCTGGGTTGCGCCGACGTGCTGGTGCGTGGCGGTGTAACTCCGGTGGTGTTCGACAAGAACCCGGAAATCGGTGGCCTGCTGACCTTCGGCATCCCCGAGTTCAAGCTGGAAAAGACCGTGCTGAGCAATCGTCGCGAAGTCTTCACCGGCATGGGCATCGAGTTCCGTCTCAACACCGAAGTCGGCAAAGACGTGACCATGGAACAACTGCTCGCCGAGTACGATGCGGTCTTCATGGGCATGGGCACCTACACCTACATGAAGGGCGGTTTTGCCGGTGAGGATCTGCCAGGCGTTTATGACGCGCTGGACTTCCTCATCGCCAACGTCAATCGCAACCTGGGCTTTGAAAAGTCGCCGGAAGATTTCGTCGACATGAAAGGCAAGAAGGTTGTGGTGCTCGGCGGCGGCGACACGGCGATGGACTGCAATCGCACCTCGATCCGTCAGGGCGCCAAGTCGGTGACCTGCGCTTATCGTCGTGACGAAGCGAACATGCCCGGCTCGCGCAAAGAGGTGAAGAACGCCAAGGAAGAAGGCGTGAAATTCCTCTACAACCGCCAGCCGATCGCCATCGTCGGTGAAGACAAGGTCGAAGGCGTGAAGGTGGTCGAGACCCGTCTCGGCGAACCGGACGCCCGTGGCCGTCGTAGCCCCGAGCCGATCCCGGGTTCCGAAGAGATCATCCCGGCCGACGCCGTGGTCATCGCCTTCGGCTTCCGTCCGAGCCCGGCACCGTGGTTCGAACAGTTCGAGATCCAGACCGACAGCCAGGGCCGCGTTGTTGCGCCTGAGCAAGGTCAGTACAAGCACCAGACCAGCAACCCGAAAATCTTCGCCGGTGGCGACATGGTGCGCGGTTCCGACCTGGTGGTGACGGCGATCTTTGAAGGGCGCAATGCGGCTGAAGGGATCCTCGATTACCTGGGTGTCTAACCCCGGCGCCTGAGCCAAACGCAATACTCCTGTGGGAGCGAGCCTGCTCGCGAAAGCGGTCTGTCAGCCAACTTCAATGTTGGATGTGCCGGCCTCTTCGCGAGCAGGCTCGCTCCCACAGTTGTTTTAGGGTGTTGCGGAAAATCGTGTCCCAGCGCGACAAATTGACCCGATAGACAAAAGGCTGACCCACATCCGTGCCTTTTGCCTCGCGCTCTGAGAAAATGCCCGCACTTTTTTTCCGGATGCCGACATGACTGCCCTGAAGAACGACCGTTTCCTCCGCGCCCTGCTCAAGCAACCCGTTGACGTCACCCCAGTGTGGATGATGCGCCAGGCCGGTCGCTACCTGCCGGAGTACCGCGCCAGCCGCGCGCATGCCGGCGACTTCATGAGCCTGTGCATGAACCCGGAGTTCGCCTGCGAAGTCACCCTGCAACCGCTCGACCGCTACCCGCAACTGGACGCGGCGATCCTGTTTTCCGACATTCTCACCATTCCCGATGCCATGGGCCAGGGTCTGTACTTCGAGACCGGTGAAGGTCCGCGCTTCAAGAAAGTCGTCAGCACCCTCGCTGACATCGAAGCCCTGCCGATCCCCGACCCGCACAAAGAGCTCGGCTACGTCATGGATGCGGTCAGCACTATCCGCCGCGAACTCAACGGTCGCGTGCCGCTGATCGGCTTCTCCGGCAGCCCGTGGACACTGGCGACCTACATGGTTGAAGGCGGCTCGTCGAAAGACTTCCGCAAGACCAAGGCGATGCTCTACGACAATCCGCAAGCCATGCACCTGCTGCTGGATAAACTGGCGCAGTCGGTGACTTCGTACCTCAACGGCCAGATCATGGCGGGTGCGCAAGCGGTGCAGATCTTCGATACCTGGGGCGGCAACCTGTCGGCGGCGGCGTATCAGGAATTCTCCCTGGCCTACATGAAGAAAATCGTCAGCGGCCTGATCCGCGAGAACGATGGACGCAAAGTGCCGGTGATCCTCTTCACCAAGAACGGCGGCCTGTGGCTGGAAAGCATCGCCGAAGCCGGCGCCGACGCCCTCGGCCTGGACTGGACCTGCGACATCGGCAACGCCCGCGCCCGCGTCGGCGACAAGGTCGCGCTGCAAGGCAACATGGACCCGACCGTGCTCTACGCCAAACCGGAAGCGATCCGCACTGAAGTCGGGCGCATCCTCGCCAGCTACGGCAAGGGCAGCGGCCATGTTTTCAACCTTGGCCACGGCATTACGCCTGAGGTTGATCCAGAACATGCCGGCGCGTTCCTGCGTGCGGTGCATGAACTGTCGGCGCAGTATCACGAGTGATCAGCGCCCAATAAAAAACGCCCGGCCAAATGCCGGGCGTTTTCTTTTGCACGATCTAATGTCGTACCCAAATCAACTGTGGGAGCGAGCCTGCTCGCGAAAGCGGTGTGTCATTCAACACTGATGTTGCCTGACACAATGCATTCGCGAGCAGGCTCGCTCCCACAGGGTTTTATCTCAGGCTTTGACACCCTGCAACGGCGGCAACTTCGCCAGCTTCAACGCCACCAGCAGGGCAATCAGCAACAACGTAGCAATAAACAGCCCGATCCCGTTCCACCCGCCCAGATGCCAGAACACCCCGCCCGCCGTCCCGGCGATGCTCGAACCGGCGTAATAACTGAACAGATACAGCGACGACGCCTGACCCTTGGCGGTCAACGCGCGCCGGCCGATCCAGCTGCTCGCCACCGAGTGCGCGGCGAAGAAGCCGAAGGTGAACACCAGCATGCCGACTATCACCAGCAACAACGAAGTGAACATGGTCAGTGCCAGTCCGGCGAACATCAGTGCAATGGTCGCCCAGAGCACTTTGCGTCGCCCCAGCTTGTCCGCCAAAGAACCGATTTTCGCCGAGCTGTAGATCCCCGACAGGTAGACCACCGAGAGCAATCCGACAAATACCTGATCGAGGTTGTACGGCGCGGCCAGCAAGCGGTAGCCGATGTAGTTGAACAGCGTGACAAACGCGCCCATCAGCACAAACGCTTCAAGAAACAGCAGCGGCAGGCCGGCGTCGCGAAAGTGCATGGTGAAGCCGTCGAGCAGGCTGCGCGGGTGCAGCGAGCGAGCGCGGAAGTTGCGCGACTCCGGGAGTATCTTCCAGAACACCGCCGCTGCGACCAGCGCCAGACCGCCAATCACCAGCATCGCCGTGTGCCAGCTGACGAAGTCGATCAGCACGCCGGTGATCAAGCGTCCGCTCATCCCGCCGATCGCGTTGCCGCCGATGTACAAACCCATTGCCAGGCCGATGTGTTGTGGATGGATTTCTTCGCTCAGATAGGTCATCGCTACCGCTGCCAGGCCGCTCAATGATAGGCCGATCAGCGCGCGCATGATCAATACGCCGTGCCAGCTCGGCATCATCGAACTGGCGATGGTGCACAACGCGGCAGCGAACAGTGCGGCGACCATCACCGGTTTACGGCCGATGCGGTCGGAGATCGGCCCGGTGATCAGCAGACCGAAGGCCAACATGCCGGTCGCCACCGAAAGGATCAGGCTGCTCTGCGCCGCGTTGATCCCGTATTCGTGGGACAGCAGCGGCATCATCGGTTGCACGCAATAGAGCAGCGCGAACGTCGCAAAGCCGCCACAGAACAGCGCCAGCACTGTGCGCATGAAGGCCGGCGTGCCTTTTTCGATGTAGATCTCCTGCAGCTCGGCGAGAGCATCGTCGTCGGCAGCGGGCGGGATTTCGTGGGCAAGGGGCGCGACAGCAGTTTTCACTTCAGACCTCGGAAAGCACAGCCGGGCAGGCAATGAAAAAATCATATAGCTGGCTAATGTTTCTATCCAATATATTGTTCGACCTGTTTGATAGCCTCAGCGACCTAATGGTAATCCTATGGAACTGCGTCATCTGCGTTACTTCATCGCCGTCGCGGAAGAACTGCATTTTGGCCGCGCCGCACAGGTGCTGGGCATCTCCCAGCCACCACTGAGCCAACAGATTCAGGCGCTGGAGCAACAGCTCGGCGCGCGATTGTTCGAACGCACCAATCGTCGGGTCGAATTGAGCGAGGCGGGCAGGCTGTTTCTGCAGGAGGCGCGGCTGGTGCTGGCACAAGTCGACAAGGCCGCGGACGTCGCCCGCCGTGCGCAACTTGGCGAGCTGGGTGAGTTGAAGATTGGCTTCACCTCGTCGGCACCGTTCAACTCGACCATTCCGCAGGCGATTTTTTCCTTTCGTCAGCGCTTTCCGGCGGTGCATCTGAATCTGCGCGAAATGAGCAGCACCATGGTCGCCGATGCCTTGGTGGACGAGTCGATCGAGGTGGGCATCATGCGCCCGCTCGGATTGCCGGATTCACTGAGTGTTGTGGAGTTGATGCGTGAGCCATTGGTGGCGGTGCTCAGTTCCAAGCATCCACTGGCCCAAGGCAGCGACGAAGGCCTGTTTCTCTCGGCGCTGGCGCTGGAGCCGTTCGTGTTTTTTCCGCGCAGCTATGGCAGCGGGCTCTACGCACAACTGCTCAGTCTGGCCCGTGACGCCGGCTTCAGCCCGCACTTCGCTCAAGAGGCTGGCGAGGCGATGACCATCATCGGTCTGGTGGCGGCGGGCTTGGGTGTATCGGTGCTGCCAGCGTCCTACCAACGCATGCGCATCGACGGCGTGGTCTACCGCCCGCTGCTCGATCCTGAAGCGATTTCGGCGGTGTGGCTGGTGCAGCGCAAAGATCAGAAATCGCCGATGGCCAAGGCGTTTGTCGAACTGCTTACGCGCAAGGTGGAGCCTCTGACGGTGTGAAGGCGGCTGGCGCTTTCGCGCAGGCCCGCTCCCACAGTTGAGCTGGGCGCCCATCGAACTTGCGTATGTTTCCTAACTCCTGTGGGAGCGAGCCTGCTCGCGAAGAGGCCGGAAGCAGCACATTCTGTGGTCAGTGATCATTTCTGAATCATGCGAAGTTAGGAAGTCTCCTACCCAGGTACAGGAAACCGCTGTCTTGCCGGCATTCCTGATCGTCGCTAATTTGTGTTTCCTCATTGTCAAAGCGCGTGAAACCATAAAGCGAGCGCGTCTTGAAATTATGGGTAACTATCCCGAAAGGGGCTTGTGAGACTCTGAGGATCCTGGGTAACCAGCCATCGCAGAGCCAGGCAGGTAATCGGCGATGACAAGCCAACCTGTCTGTGAAAGGGCGCCAAACGGCGCCCTTTGTCGTTGCTGGCGTTTATTGAACCTTCGCCAGATCACCCTTCAACGCAACGCCCGCCATGATCGCGCCGGCGTGGCATTCGTAGGTTTGCGCGTCCTTGCGCTCGTTGCGCTTGTAGAAGCTGACAATGTTGGTCACGGCGTTGGCGCCGGCGTTTTTCGCGGCCTGGTGCAGGCTGATGATTGCCGATTGGGCAACCCATTCGCAGGCGACTTCGTCGGACTTGTTGAAGGCGTTGGTTTTCTTGTTGGTCACGGCGTCGGGGCTGACCACGGTGACTTTGCCCGCCGGGGTGTTGCCGGCCAGATAGAATTTCACGCTGCCATCGATCTTGCCGGAGCGGGTGGCTTCGGCGACGGCTTTGTCGAATGGCAGGTAGACCGCCGTGTCGCGTGCCTGGCTGACCGCTGGCAGGGCGCAGAGCAGCAGGGTGACAGCGGCGAGTTTGTTGAAGTGCATGTAGGTCTCCTTGACCTGAATTGATTCGGTTATGCCCAGCGGCGGAAGATCAACGAGGTGTTGACGCCGCCGAAAGCGAAATTGTTGTTCATCACGTAGTCGTGATGCATCTGACGGAATTCGCCGCGCAGGTAATCGAGCTTGCCGCAGTGCGGGTCGACCTCGTCGAGGTTGAAGGTGTGCACATAGCGGTCGCTGTTGAGCATCTCGATGCTGAACCATGACTCCAGCGCACCGCAGGCACCGAGGGTGTGGCCGAGGAAACTCTTCTGCGAACTGATCGGCATGTGCTCACCGAACAGGCTGCTGGTGGCCAGGGTTTCGGCGATGTCGCCCTGTTCAGTCGCGGTGCCGTGGCCGTTCACATAGCCGATGGCGTCCGGGGTGAGGCCGGCATCTTCCAGGGCCAGCTCCATGGCGCGGCGCATCGTGAGCTGTTCCGGGCGGGTGGTGTGCTGGCCGTCGGCGTTGCTGCCGAAACCGACGATTTCCGCGTGAATGTGCGCGCCACGGGCGAGGGCGTGTTCCAGCTCCTCAAGCACCAGCATGCCGCCACCTTCACCAATCACCAGACCGTCGCGGCCCTTATCGTACGGGCGAGGGCTGGTCTGGGGTGCATCGTTTTTCAGGCTGGTGGCGTAGAGCGCGTCGAACACCATGGCTTCGGTCGGGCAGAGTTCTTCGGCGCCGCCGGCGAGCATCAACGGCAGGCGGCCAAACTTGATTGCTTCGTAGGCGTAGCCGATGCCCTGGCTGCCGCTGGTGCAGGCGCTGGAGGTGGGGATCAGGCGCCCGGTGAGGCCGAAGAAAATGCTGATATTGGCGGCGGTGGTGTGCGGCATCATCCGCACATAGGAGTTGGCGTTCAGGCCCTCGGCCACCGAGTTAAGGAGCATGTTGCCGAACGCTTTGATCTCGTCAGTGCTGCCCGTGGACGAGCCACAAGCGACGCCCATGCGCCCGTCCTTGATCGATTCGTCACCGAGCAGGCCAGCGTCAGCCAAGGCTTTTTCCGCCGCGCCGACCGCCAGGCGCGAAACCCGGCCCATGCTGCGCAACTGCTTGCGGGTCCAGTGCGAGGGTACGAGAAAATCATCGATAGGCCCGGCCAGACGCGTGTTCAGCTCAGTGAAGCGATCCCACTCGTCCATGCGGCGAATGCCGCTGCGATTGGCCGCGAAATTGCCGGCAATGGTCGGCCAGTCGCTGCCCAGCGAGGTGATGCCGGCCATGCCGGTGACGACGACGCGCTTCATCAGCACAGGCCTCCGTTGACCGCCAGCACCTGGCGGGTGATGTACGAGGCTTCCGCCGACATCAGGAAATTCACCGCAGCGGCCACTTCCTCAGGGGTGCCCATGCGTTGCGCGGGGATCATTTTCATCAGCTCCTCCACCGGCACGTTTTCGTCGAGCATGGCCGTGTCGATCAGGCCAGGGGCGACGCAGTTAACGGTGATTTTGCGCTTGCCCAGCTCGATCGCCAACGCCTTTGCCGCACCGATCACGCCGGCCTTCGAGGCGCTGTAATTGACTTGCCCACGGTTGCCGATCAGGCCCGACACCGAGGTGATGCAGACGATGCGCCCGGCCGCGCGACGACGGATCATCGGCATCATCACCGGGTGCAGAACGTTGTAGAAACCGTCGAGGTTGGTGCGCAGGACCACGTCCCAATCGTCATCGCTCAGCGCCGGAAACGCGCCGTCGCGGGTCAGCCCGGCGTTGAGCACCACGCCGTAATAGGCACCGTGATTTTCGACATCGGCTTCGAGAATGCTTTTACAGGTTTCACGGTCGGCGACGTCGAATTGCAGGATGCGCGCGCGGCGACCCAGTGCTTCGATTTCGGCCTGCACCGCTTGGGCTTCGGTCATGCCGCTGCGGCAATGCAGGACGATGTCGTGCCCGGCTTGCGCCAGACGCAAGGCAATGGCGCGGCCGATGCCACGGCTGGAGCCGGTGACCAGTACGGATTCAGTCATCGTGCGACTCCTTTGTCTGTTGCAGATATTGATTGGCTTGCGGCGGACGGAACACGTTCAGCCGGGCGCTGGCATGAATGCCGTCACCGTGGATGTGACATTCGAATACGCCCATGCCGTTATCGTCTTCCAGTGAGCGCAGGCCGTGGATGGTCAGCTCGCTGCCGGGCGCAAAGGCTTCGACGTTGCACTCGAATTTGCGCGTGCCGAGGAGAAAGCCCAGCTCCACCGGATTGCCTTTTTGCCGGGCGTGGCAACCGGCGAAAGCGGCGACGCTCTGCGCCATCAGCTCGACGCCGACCCACGCCGGCAGGCTGCCGTCGGGCAGGTTGAACAGGCCATCGTGCTTGACCGTCAGGCGGGTGAAAATCTGCTCGTCATCGAAGCGCTCGATGGCGTCGATCAGGATCATGTCGCCGGCATGCGGCAGCAGTTCGGCGAGCGGCCAGTGTCTCATGGTGCGTCTCCGATAATCAGGCTGACGTTGTTGCCGCCGAAGGCAAACGAGTTGCTCATCAGGTAGCGCGGTGCAATGGACGTCAGGCGTTCGCTCGCGGTCACCCACTTGAGTGGCGGCAGCGCGGGATCGGCCTGGCCGTCCCAGATGTGTGGCGGCAACGCCTGTTCAGGGTTTTCGGCACTCAGGCTCAGCCAGCAGAACGCCGCTTCCAGCGCGCCAGCCGCGCCGAGGGTGTGACCGGTCAGCGGCTTTGTTGACGAGCAGGCGACGCCTTGGGGAAACAGTGCCGCGACGGCCAGACTTTCCATCGCGTCGTTGTGCTGGGTCGCGGTGCCGTGCAGGTTCAGGTAGTTGATTTGCGTGGCTTGCAGATGCGCGCGGCCAAGGGCTTTGTGCATCGCTTGCAGGGCGCCGCGACCGCTCGGCTCCGGTGCGGAAATATGGTGCGCATCCGAGCTGGCGCCCGCACCCAGCAGGGCGATTCCCGGGCCCTTGCCGCGCTGTTTGCTCATCACGAACAGTACCGCTGCCTCGCCGATATTGATGCCGTTGCGGTTGGCGGAAAACGGATTGCAGCGTTCATCTGAAACGGCTTCCAGCGAAGAGAACCCGTTCAGCGTGAGCTTGCACAGACTGTCGACGCCGCCGCACAGCACCGCGTCGCACAGGCCCAGATCGAGCAGGCGCTGAGCGCTCATCAGCGCGCGGGCGCTGGAAGTGCAAGCGGTAGAAATCACGTAGGCCGGGCCGCTCAGTTGCAGCCATTCGGCGAGGAAATTCGCCGGGGCGCCGAGTTCCTGCTGGCGATAGTCGTACTCGGGAGGAAATTGCTGTTCGCGGATGTAATGCGCCAGACCCCGGCTGGCCTCGTCGATGCCCGAGGTGCTGGTGCCTAGCACCACGCCTATGCGCTCGCGGCCGAAGGTCTGGATCGCACGATCGATGTCGTCACGAATCTGCAGCGCGGCTTCCAGCAACAGCTGATTGTTGCGACTGCTGTGCTCGACCAGTTCGGCAGGGATCGGCGCCAATTCACCGTGTACGCCGGCCACTGGCAGTTCACGTTCGGCGACCCAGCCGGACTCGCGGCGCATGCCCGAGCAGTCGCCGGCAAACAGATTGCGCGCGACTTCAGACTTGTCGCGGCCCAAAGCGCAGATCACGCCGAGGGCATTCAGGTAAGCGGTCATGGCGTCGATTCACCTAACTGGGAAACGCGATAGTGCGGGCCTTGAGGCAGATTCAATTGGAAGCTCAACGGTTGTGAATAGCGGATGTTCCAGCGCGCCGGCAGTGAACGCTGATCGGCCTGTTGCCGGGCGTCGGGATAGTTGCGCAGCAGCTCGGCAGGAGGCGTCAGGGCGAACAGCAATGCGGCGAACAACTCCCGCGCTTCCGGGTTCGGCGGCAGCAGACCGTCGGCCTGCCAGTGCCCGTCGATCAGTTGCTGACGGGCCTGGGGAATGCCCAGCGGATCCATCATCGACCAGCGCGTGCCGGCGCCTTCGCGCTGGATCACCAGCAGCCAGTCCTGACGCTGCCCGGCCTGCTCGCGCTCGATGTGCAGTTGCAGCGGCAGGGGCAGCGTCGGGTTGGCCGCTGGTAGCGGTGGCTGGCTGGCGCAGGCGCTGAGCAAGGCAAATAGCACCAATACTAGCCACACCACAAACCTTGTGGGAGCTGGCTTGCCAGCGATGGCGTCGGCACATCCAGCATTTTTTTTGACTGACACACCGCCATCGCTGGCAAGCCAGCTCCCACAGGGACCAATGTATTCAGGTCGAAAGTGGTGCATCAGATGTCACCTTGCAATGGCTTGCGCGCGACGACATTCACCAGCGTCTCTTCACGCTCACCGAATGGCTTGGGTTTGCTCAACCCCAACCGCTCCAGCAAACCAAAATCCTTCGACCGGCTCCACCACAGATACGGGTAGGACACATTGCGCTCGG
Source organism: Pseudomonas sp. S3_G06 (assembly GCF_054667565.1). NCBI lineage: Bacteria > Pseudomonadati > Pseudomonadota > Gammaproteobacteria > Pseudomonadales > Pseudomonadaceae > Pseudomonas > Pseudomonas sp. S3_G06. The sequence continues at coordinate 4,706,636 of NZ_CP162738.1, read as the reverse complement.
CAAACTCGAAACCCTGCTCGCGGATCATCTGCAGATACCCGGCGGCGCTCTTCTGTACGTGCATCGGATGGCGGAACAGCCAGCGAATCACCCAGGTATCAATGTAAGCCTCGGTGGACTCGGCGAACAGCAGATAGCCGCCCGGCTTGAGCACGCGATAGAACTCGGCCAAGGCCTTTTCCTGCTCGACCAAGTGGTGGAAGGTCTGGTGACAGAACAGCATGTCGACGCTGGCATCGGCGACGTTAAGCGTGGCGCAATCGCTGCCGATCAACTCGACTGGCATGCCCAGGCGCGTGGCCTCTTCGGCGCTGAGTTGCAGGCTGTGCGGGTCGGCGTCGACGCCGATCAGGCGCTGCGGGGCGAAGGTCTGGCGCAGGTGGCCGAACGACTTGCCTTGACCGCAACCGGCGTCCAGCAGCACCGGACGTTCCGGCAGCGGCTCACTGAATAATCCACGCAGATCATTGATCGCCACGCGCAGCACGTGGTGCTGCCAGGTGTGGCTGCGCAGGAACCAGAGACCGAAGCGGGTTTCCTCGACGTAGCTGTCGCTCAGGTAATTCATGAGGCGTCCTGCGCGCAGAGTTGGGAAATCATCTTCAGCCGGCGCCGCGCTTCGCTGACAAACGGGTTGCGCTCGTCCCAGGCGTAACCGGCGAGGATCGAACAGATCATCCGGCGAATTTCCGCCTGGCTGTCCTCGTAGAAAATCACGTCCTGGAAGGTGCCGGCGTACCAGCCTTCGACGTAGCAGCGGAACGTGTCGACGCCGCGTTTCAACGGCTCGGCAAATTCGCTTTGCCAGTCCACCGTTTCACCCTGCAACTGACGGTGCAGCACGCCGGCAGCCATGCTCGCCGAACGCATGGCGATGGTCACGCCGGAGGAGAACACCGGATCGAGGAATTCTGCGGCGTTGCCCAGCAGCGCGAAGCCCGGGCCATGCAGGGTTTTCACATTGGCCGCGTAGCCGCCGAGGGTGCGCGCCGGAGTGTCCCAGACCGCGTTGTTCAGAACCCCGGCGAGGCTTGGCGTCTCGGCGATGAAGCTGCGCAGGCAGACATCGAGGTCGCTATCGCGCCCCCGGAAATGTTCCTCAGCCGCGACCACGCCCACCGAGCAGCGGCCGTTGCTGAACGGGATGGTCCAGAACCACACATCGCGATGCTCGGGATGGGTGGTGACGAGGATCTTTTCACGGTCGAACGCCGGGTTGTCGATGTGATCTTCGACATGGGTGAACACCGCCTGGCGCACCGGGAAATTCGAAGGCGCTTCGAGGTCGAGCAAGCGCGACAGCACGCGGCCGTAGCCGCTGGCGTCCAGGACGAAATCGGCTTCGACGCGGTACTCGCTGCCATCTTCGCGGCGCACGTCAAGGAGTGGTTTCGTCTGATCGAAATCGACGCTGACGATCGCATCGCCATAACGGATTTCCGCACCTTGCAATGCTGCTTGATCGGCCAGCAACTTGTCGAAATCGGCGCGCTGCACCTGGAACGTGGTCGGCTTGCCGGCGGTGAAAGTGTCGCCAAAATCGAAAGCGCTGTAGCGCTCGCCCCAGGCAAACGCCGCGCCGGTCTTGCGCTGGAAACCGGCGGCGTTGACGGCGTCGAGCATGCCGGCTTCTTCGACGAAATCCAGGCAATGGCTGAGCAGGCTTTCGCCTATGGAGAAGCGCGGGAAGTGCTGGCGCTCGAGCACCAGCACATCGTGGCCCTTGCGCTTGAGCAGGGCGGCGGCGATAGCACCGGACGGGCCGGCACCGATGATCACGACCTGACGGGATTCCATTTCAACGATTGGCACGTGAGCTCCGGGGCAAGGGACTGTTCAGATTCAGGGGCGCGCGATGCAGACCGATAAGGGCCGGCAGCAGCGTCGCGATCAGGCCCATCAGCATCAGTGCGAAATACAGCGCCGGGGTGATGAGCTGTTGTTGCAATAGCAGATTGAGAAAGACGATTTCGCTCAGGCCGCGAATGTTCAGCAGCACGCTTTCGCGCCAGCGGCTGGCGCCAGCGAACGAGGCGCCCGCCCAACCGAGGCCAAGCCAGTTGCCCAGCAGTTTACTGGCAATCGGCAACAGCAGCAGCGCCGCCCACTGCCCGGCGTCGAGGCTGGCGAGGGCGCTGTGGACGTCGATCTGGACGATGCCGAACGTGAGGATCAGCGGGATCGCGATCCACGTCTGCAAGCGGCTCATCCAGCGTGCCGGCAACGGCAGCACCAACGGCACTTTCAGCAGCGCCATGCACAGCAGATAGCCGATGCCGAAAATCAGCGCGTTGAGTTTGTAATGCTCGGCCATCACCAGCAACGCGAAGAAGCCGAGGCTGTAGGTCAGCGGGCGACGCACGCGCAGCAGGTGCAAAAGCAGCGGCGCGCCGGCCATGGCCACGGGCAGCAGCAGGCTGCTCAGGTGCAGGCTGCCTTGGGCTAGGCCGAACAGCGCCCAGCAGGTCAGATCGATAAGGATCGCGGTTTGCACCAGCCGCCGCGTGGCAGTGGGCGGGTAATCGATGTGACGCAAATACAGGTACAACACCGGGATCGCCGTTATGGCGAAGACCAATCCGATGGCCAGTGCGTTGAGCCACGGCTGCGACGGCAGCAACCAATACGCAACCGCCAGCCCGCAAGCGAACGGCACGGCAAAACTCGGCACAGCTATTTTCACGCTCTGGCGATCCAGACGCAGATCGATGACATCGCTGAGGATGTGCCCGAGCAGCAAGGCGAAGCTCAGGCTGTAGAGATCTTTCAGCCAGTCCGGAGCTATCAGTTGCGCGCCGCTGAGCTGCCAGCCCGGTTCGATCCAGAAGTACATCAGCAACGGCAAGCCGAAGCTCGCCAGCAGCAACTGACTGACGATCGGAATCAGGCCGAAGTGACGGCCGACCCGGGTCGCCAGGGCAAACAGCGCCAAGGCCAGCAACCAGAAGCCGAAGACCATCATGCCGCTGGCTCCGCAACCGGTTCATGGCGTCCGGCCCACGGCGCGAGCATGAAGCTGAACGCCAGACCGAGGCTTACCGACAGGCCGAAATTACTCACCGCCGGCGTACTGGAGACCGCCAGCAGGCCGAACGATAGCCATGTGGTGACGGCGGCGAGCAAGGTGCCGAGCAGACTTACCGCCGCGCCGCCCACCTGTTCGCGCATGAGGATTGCGTAATCGACGCTGATCGCCGTCACCAGCAACAGGCCGAAAAGGCTGAACAAGGTCAGTGGCTGACCGAGCCAGCCAAGGCTGGCCAGACTGCACAGCGCCGCCAGCAGTGGCAGGGCGACGATGCGCAGTGCGCCAGTCAGGCCGAACGGCAGCATCAGCACCAGCACGATCAACACGCAGGAGGCCAGTTTCAGTTCGGCGGCGCTGATCTGCGTGGCGGCAAAGACCTTGTTCAGGTCACCGAGGCGATCGATCAGCACCACTCCCGGCAAATCGAGTGCCTGCACGCGCAGCAACGACGGATTGTTCAAGCCCTGCAAACTGGTCATCGCTGCGACGCCGTCTTCAGTCGGTCCAAGCCACAGTGTCCGATACGGCTCACCGAGCGGTCCGGCCAGCGCGGCGTCGATGTCTTCGGCGGGCAGGGTCTGCAACTGCTGCAATTCGTTTTGCAAAGCCGCCGCCGGCACGCCGAGATTGAGCAGCGGTTGCCAGAACGACGGCAGCTTGTTCAGTGATTCGCGCACTTGCTGTTGCTGACTCGGCGCGCTGACCAGTTGATCGAGGGCCAGATAGCCTTGCAGTTTGTCGAGGTTGACCAGTTGCTGCAGCCGTTCGCTCAGCGCTGCCTGGCGCTCAAGCAATTGCTCCTGATTGGCCGCGCGGATCAGGAAGAACTGGCTGGTCGGTTGATACCCGGTGATGCGCGCGATGGTCTGCGCTTCGTCGGTCAGATGCTGCGGCGCGCCGACCCATTGGCGGATGTCGTTTTTGCTCTGCAGTTGCATCAGGCCGCCGACGCAGAAGGCGATCAGCAGCGCCAGCAGCACGGGCGTGCGCATGCAACCGAGCAGCGCCTCACGCAGATGAATCAAACGTTCGGCCAGGCGCAGCGGCCATTGCGCCGGGCGCAGTTGGACATTTTTCAGCAGCGCCGGCAGCAGACAAACGGCAGAAAGATAGGCACCGAGCAAGCCGGCGGCGGAGAACACGGCGATCTGCGTCAATGCCGGGAACGGCGTCCACGCCAGCGCCAGATAGCCGATAACGCTGGTGATCAGGCTCAGGGTCAACCCCGGCAAGGTCAAGCGCAGGGCCGGCCAGCTGCGCCAGGGCTTGAGACTCCAGCTCTTGGACAGATAGTGCAGCGGGTAATCCACGGCAACGCCGATCAGACTCGAACCGAGCACCAGCGTCATCACATGCATGTGACCGAACAGTGCCACACAGGCCACCGCGCCGAACAGCATGCCGACCAGCACCGGAACAAACGCCAGCAGCACGCGCCAGCGGCGAAACGCCAACAGCAGCAACAGCAGAATGCCAACCGTCGCGCCACCGCCGACCCAGGTCATTTCGCGGGTGGCTTGTTGCTGGCCGTTGGCGGCGTAGAGCAGGCCACTGGCGGCGAGCAACTGCACGTCGCTTTTCGCCGCTTGTTCGCGGCTGTGCTGGAGCAGCTCTGCCACTTGCAACGGCAGGTTCATGTCGAAGGCATTGCCGGTGGTGCGCGCACGCAGCATCACCCAGCTCTTGCCGTCGGCCTCGGCGACCAGTGCGCCGCTGCCAATGTCCAGTTGCACTGCGCCATGTTTCGGCTGGCTGTTCTGGATGCGCCCGGTCAGGCCGAGCCAGTCGTCCTGGCTCGGCACCAGGGTGAAGCCGTTGAACGGATCGAACAGCGCCTGCACCCGCTGCTGGATGAACGCGTCGGGGTGCTCGCTGAGTAGCTGCCGATCATCCGCCGAGAGCATCGCCAAACGCCCTTGCAGCAATTGCTTGCGCAGCGCCGGCAAGTCGGCTTGCAGGTTCCATTGCACGGTTTCGAACAGACCGCTGGCCTGCCATTGTTCGCCCAGTTGCTGAGCCATGTTCAGTGCTTGCTGGCGATCGGCGTGACCGACCAGCACCAGCATTTCGCGATTGAGCGGTTCTTGCATGCGCTGTTCGGCGCGCACTTCCAGCGCATCGGGACTGGTCCCGGGTACCAGCTCCATGAGATTGGCCGACAGCGGCGCACCGTCGCGCCACTGCCAGGCAGCCAGCGCGACGACGGCCAGCAGCAGGCTCAGAAACAGCCAGGGCAGCCTGCGTTCACTCGGCAAAGTCATGTTGCTCCGCTTCGCTCAGGGGTTGCTCGGCCGTGCTGTCCTGCATGCGCAGCAGGGTGCTGTCGCCTTGGGTTTCCAGCAGCTCGATGGTTTGCACAAGGGCGCCGCCATCGATATTGATCTGCTTGAACACTTGCTTGAGCAGCATCGAACGCGGCGTCAGAGTCAGTTGCCACTGCTGCGCCGTGCCGCTCAGGGCCAGTTCGAAATCGCGCTGCAAACCGCTGCTGTCACCTTGCAGCACGGCGAGGAACAAACGGTTCTGCTCGGCGCCGGCGCTCTTGTTCGGCAGCAGTTGCCAGCCGTTGGTGTCACGGCGGGCGATGCCATTGGCGGTGATGCGGTAATCCTGTTGCAGCGGAGTTTTCAACAGCCACAGCAGGCCATGATTTTTAGCGAGGACGAAGCTGCCCTTGCTGATCAGCGGCTGCGGCAGGGCGCGCAGGTGTTTTTCCTGGATGAACTGGCCGTGGATAACATCCGGTTTCGCCAGTTGTTCACTCAGTTGTTGCAGTTCGAAGGCATTGGCCCATGACGACACGGCCAGCAGCGTCAACGCGCCGAGGCTTCTGTAAAACACATTCATCGCAGCATCCTTTCCACGGCATCGGTGAAGACTTTGGGTGAAGCCAGTTGCATCTCGCGGCTGCTGACTTCGACAGCGACCTGCACGGAGCTTGCGCGGGTCAGGCGTTCGCCGGTCTGCAGGTCGCTGATCAGATAGTTGATCTTCAGACGGTTTTCCCACTCGACCAGACTGGCGCGCACGTTCAGCCGTTGGCCGAACACCGCGCTGCGCACGTAGCGCAGTTGCAGGTCGATGATCGGCCAGGCGTAACCCGACTCGACCATGTGCGTGTAGTTATGGCCGATCTTGTCCAGCAGCGCACAGCGCGCCACTTCGAGGTATTTGACGTAATGGCCGTGCCAGACCACGTGCATGGTGTCGACGTCGAAAAACGGCACGAGAATTTCGCTATCGGCGTGAAGCACTCCGGCACTACGCATGCAGCCTCCAGTGTTGCGCGGCGATGCGTTGCAGGCACAGGCGCAGTTCGCCTTCCAGCGCGCGGTCTTCGATGACCGGCGGGAAGTCCTTGGCCAGCTCTTCGTGCATCGCTGCCAGTGCCGGCGGCAGCGGGCGCGCATCGGCGGCTTGAGCGCGCAGCCACACGCCCTGATTGGCGGCGAGCAGCGTGGCGGCGGCGACCTGTTCGGTCAGCTCCAGCACGCGAATCGCATCACGGGCGGCGATGGTGCCCATGCTCACCTTGTCCTGGTTGTGGCACTCGGTGGAGCGCGAGAACACGCTGGCCGGCATGGTGTTTTTCAGCGCTTCGGCGGTCCAGGCGCTGGTGCCGATCTGCACCGCTTTGAAGCCATGGTTGATCATCGCCCGATCAGCCGGGGCGCCGGAGAGGTTGCTCGGCAAGTCGTGGTTGTAGCGCTCGTCGACCAGCAACGCCAGTTGCCGATCGAGCAGATCGGCGACGTTGGCCACGAGGTTTTTCAGGCTGTCCATGGCGAACGCAATGTGCCCGCCGTAGAAGTGTCCGCCATGCAGAACGCGCTCGGCTTCGGCGTCGATGATCGGGTTGTCGTTGGCGCTGTTCAGCTCGGTCTCGATGAAGCCGCGCAGCCAGTTCAGGCTGTCGGCCAATACGCCGAGCACATGCGGCGCGCAACGCAGCGAATAACGATCCTGCAGGCGATGCAGTGGTGCGGTCGGCGCGTCGATCGCCAGATCCTTGCGCAGCCACGTGGCGACCTGCATCTGTCCCGGATGCGGCTTGGCGGCGAACAGGCGTTCGTCGAAGTGCTCCGGGTTGCCTTGCAGCGCGACGACGTTGAGCGCGGTGATGCGCGTGGCCAGTTGCAGCAAATAATCGGCGCGGGCGAAAGCGAGGCAGGCGAGGCCGGTCATCACCGCCGTGCCGTTCATCAGCGCCAGCGCCTCTTTCGGGCGCAGCACCAGCGGCGTCCAGCCGAGCTCGCGATGCACGTCGGCAGCCTGACGACGTTCGCCACGGAACAGCACTTCGCGCTCGCCGGACAGGGTTGCGGCGACATAGGACAGCGGCGTCAGATCGCCGCTGGCACCCACCGAACCCTCTTCGGGAATCAACGGCAGGATGTCGTATTCGAGAAACGCATGCAGACGCTCGAGCAGTTCGACGCGCACCCCGGAGACGCCGTGACACAACGACTGCAAACGCGCTGCCAGCACCGCGCGAGTGGCCTGCGCGTCGAGCAGTTTGCCCAGGCCGCAACCATGAAAGGTGTAGAGATGACGCGGCAAGGCTTCGACGTGATGCAGCGGCACCGCGACCACGCAGGAATCGCCGTAACCGGTGGTGACCCCGTAGATCACGCCTTCCTTGTCCAGCAGCGAATCGAGAAAACGCGCGCCCTTGGCGATGCGCTCGCGATAGTCGGCGTCAGCCTGCAACTGCACGGGCGCCTGACGGTTGGCCAGGGCCAGCACGTCTTCGATGCGCAAAGGGCGTTCGCCGAAGGTTACCGGCTCATGGGTTGGCGTCGTCATCGGTCTTCCAGAAAGGGTAAAAGTTGAACCATTGCTGCGGGGCTTCGAGGCAATAGTGACTCAGGCGCTGCGCGTAGCGAGTGGCCCACTGATGAATGACCTGCTCGCGCTCGCGGCGCGTCCACACCACCGCGTCGGCGAACGGTTCGAGAGTCAGGCGATAGTGGCCGTCGGGTTGCTTGAGGCACATCAGCAGGTTGACCGGGCACTTGAGCAGGCCGGCCAGCAACCACGGGCCTTGCGGAAACGGCGCCGGATGGCCGAGAAAATCCACCGTCACGCTGCGCCCGCCATGCAGTGGCACGCGGTCGCCGGCAATCGCCAGCCACTCGCCGCGTTCCAGCCGTTCGTGCAGTTGCAGCATGATCACCGGGTCGAGTTCGCTGACCTGGATCAGGCGCAGATTGGTCGCCCCGGCCTCGCCAAGCAAGCGGTTGAATTGTTCGGCGTGCTTGGTGTGCACCAACACATTCATGGTGACCTTTTCGCCGATCTCCGCCAGCGCCCGGCACACTTCGAGATTGCCCAGATGCGCGCCGACCAGCAGTTGCCCGCGACTGCCGCGCAACTGCTTGCGCAGCAGCGCCGGATCGATGATTTCGATCTGCTCGATGCTCAGCTTGCCGTTCCACACGTCGAGCTTGTCGAGCAGCGAATCGGCAAAGGTCATGAATTGGCCGAACACCCGCCAGTGGCTCGGACGCAGGTCGTCGCGCCGGCTCCACGCGGCCAGCCGTTGCTGGTACTGCCAGGCACTGCGCCGGGCGACGCGGCCGAACAAAAAGAAATACAGGACGATGCCATAAAGCAACGGACTGAGCAGGCGGCGGCCGAGGACTTTGGCAGCGAACGCGGTGAATTTCATCAGCAGGAAACTGCCGCGCTCTTCGCGGTCGGCCCAGTGCTTCTTGTCGACTTCTTCGCTCATGGTTTCCACCGCCGCCAGAGGATCAGCGGCCAACGCAGCAACATGCCGAAGAACAGCCGCGTGTGCATGCTGGAAATCAGCGCGTTGTCGTGGAACAGGCGAAAGTGCGATACACCGTCCAACGGGTAATGCACGCTGGTCTGCAGCCAGCGCATCGGCTGATTGCGCCAGGCCAGACGCACGAGAATGTCCGAGTCGAAATCCATGCGTTTGCCGACTTTCGCCGAGTCAATCACCGCCAGAGTCGGCGCCAACGGATAAACACGGAAGCCGCACATCGAATCGCGAATCTGCAACGACAGAGTGTTGATCCACACCATCACGTGGGTCAGGTAGCGCGCGTACAAACGCCCTTTCGGCACGCTCTCGTCGAACAGCGGATAGCCGCAGATCATCGCCTCGGGATGGGCGCGGGATTCGCCGACGAAGCGCGCGACGTCGTGCAAATCGTGCTGGCCGTCGGCATCGACCTGCAAAGCATGGCTGTAACCCAGACGCGAGGCTTCACGCAGACCGGTCATCACCGCGCCGCCCTTGCCCTGATTGGCTGTGAGACGCACCAGGAAAACCCTGTCGCGCTCGGCGAGTGCGTCGAGCACCCGTGCGCAGGACGGCTCGCTGGCATCGTCCACCAGAATGCACGGCAGACCTTGTGCGAGCAGGGCATCGACCACGGTCGTGATCGCGGTTTCGTGGTTGTACACCGGGATTACGGCGCAGGGGTTATGCATGGGCAGGCCCCAGGAGAATGCGTCCGCTGGAACACGTCGCCGTGTCGTTGCGATAAGCGAAATACAACTTGCCGCGCTCGGCATCGAAACGCAGATGCAACTGGATTTCATCACCCGGGCGCACCAGTTGCTGGAATTTCAGCACTTCCATTCCGGCAAACGCGCCGTCCAGCCTCAGCAACTGCCGACCCAGATTCAGCGCCCACTCCACCTGCACTACGCCGGGCAACACCGGTGCCTTGGGAAAGTGTCCGCTGAAGTAGGCCAGATCCGGCGGCACGCTGAGTTGCAGGCTCCATTCGCCGTTGGTTTCGCTTTGCTCCAGCACTTCGGGGGCTTTCGGCCGTGCGGCCAGCAGCAGCGCTTCGACGTCGGCTTGCGCCAGTTTGCCCTGGCTGTTCAACGGCATTTGCCGCAGCAGGCGCCACCGTCGGGGCAGGGCGAGGGCTTCGCAATGTTGGCTCAGATGTTTGCGCAGGGTTTCGGTCAGACCACGGCGGCCGTGCTCGCGCAGAGCGAACAGGCCCGATTCGCTGAGCACCAGCAGCGCACCGAGCGAGGCGCGGTTCTCCTGCACGACACCGAGGCGCGCTTCGGCGACCCAGTCGTGATCGACCAGAGCCTGTTCGAGCATTGGCAGCGAGATCCGTTTTTCTTCGAGTTTGACGATCCGGTCCAGTCGCCCCAGCAGTTCGAAGCGACCATCGGCGGCAATGCGCGCGGCATCGGCGCTGTGTTCGACATGGCCGGCAGGCAGGTAAGGCGAGGCGATCAGCAGGGCGCCGTCGCTGTCCTGACTCAGTTCGACGCCAGCGAACGGTTGCCACAACGACTCGCCCTGACGCCAGGCAATGCCGCCGGTTTCCGAGCTGCCGAGGATTTCTGTCGGCCATTGCTGCAAGCGCTGTTGCAGGCTATGCGCGGCCTCCAGCGGCAACGCGCCACCGGATGAAAACACCCGCCGCACTGCGCTCAAGGCTTGCCAGTCGAGGTTGTCGCCCATGCGCTTTAGCAGCGCCGGGCTGGCGACCCAGGCAAAGGCCGGATGTTCGCGGCTGGCGCGCTGCAAGTCTTCGGAGAACGCCAGTTGCCGGCGCACGAACGGACGTCCGGCGCACAACGGCCATAGCACGCGAAATAGCAGACCATAGATGTGTTGCGTGGCGACGCTGCCGATGATGCAGGCTTCGCCGAGGTCTGCGCCCCACAACAGCTCCAGCGCTTCGACCTCGTTGGCCAATTGGCGCAAGGTCTTGTCGATGCGCTTGGGTTCGCCGCTGGAGCCGGAAGTGCACAGGCTCAGGCGGCATTGATCGAGATCCAGTTGTGCACCGGGTAGGCCGGGCTGAGTGAAGTTGTGCAACTGGGCGTCGCCGGGTTGGTCGGTCAGCCATAGATCGACTTCCTGCGACCAGCGCTGACGCGTCTGCGCTTGCAGATCCGCCGGCAGCAACACGCTGACGCCGGCACGCCAGGCACCGAGCAGGGCGATGGCAAGGTCGGCGGCATCTTCCAGATGCACGGCCAGCCTTTTCACGCCTCGGCTTTGCAGACCCGCGGCGACGCTCAAGGCCTGCGCTCGCAGTTGAGTGTGATCGAGTGCCGGCGCCTGGCAGATCGCCCGTGCCGGCAGTGCCTTGAGCAACAGCTGCTCAAGTTTTATCCAATTCATGTACGGCCTCTTACCCGTTGTCGTATCAGCCATTCAATGGCAAACATCAGGCCGATCAATCCATAGGAGATCAGGCCGGTGTACAACATCCACCAATCCAGCGGCGCCCACAGGGTGAGGAGGGCGGCGCACAAACCGTTGCAGAAGAAAAACACGCTCCAGGCCAGCGTCACCTTGCGCGTGTAGCGAATGGCAACCTGCGGCAGTTCCGGCTCGCGCAAGCGCGCCAGACGCTCGACCATTGGCGGGCCGTATTTCAGGCTGGCGCCGAACAGCACCAGCATGAATGCGCTGATCAGCACCGGGTACCAGCGCAGCAGCTGCGGGCTGTCGAACACCGCCAGCAGCAGGCAGAACACCATCGCCACGCACGCCATCCACAGGCTGCCGGGCTTGCGTTCGCCGGTCAGAGCGCGCGCCAGCCACAGGCTGCCCAGCAGCAGTGCAAATTGCCACGGGGCGAAATGCTCCATGCCGAAATACACCGCAAAGGGGTACAGCAGACCGGCCAGCAGCAGGCCCAGGCCGATCAGTCGGCTCATGCGGCCGGTTGAACCAGACGGAACACCGCCTCGACCACGTCACCGACGGTGCGCACCGATTTGAACTCTTCGGCGGCGATTTTCTTGCCAGTCTGGCGTTTGATGTGATCAATCAGGTCGACCGCATCGATGCTGTCGATTTCCAGGTCCTGATACAGATTGGCGTCCATGCTTACGCGGGCCGGATCCAGCTCGAACAGCTCGACCAGGGCATCGCGCAGGGTGTTGAAAATATCGTCACGAGTTTGCATGGTCCGGTCTCAAGCTGCCTGTTTTGCCGTGACGAATGCCGCAAGGCTGGCCACGTTGGTGAAATGGTTGCGGGTGTCTTTGGCATCGGCGTCGATCTTGATGCCGTATTTTTTCTGGATCGCCAGGCCCAGTTCGAGCGCGTCCACCGAATCCAGGCCGAGGCCTTCGCCGAACAGTGTCTGCTCGTCGCCGATGTCCTCGGGGCTGATGTCTTCGAGGCCCAAGGCGTCGATGATCAGCAGTTTGATGTCACGCACCAGGCTAGCGGTGTTCTGATCGCTCATCTGCGGCGAGCTCCTTAATGAAATAGTCATGCAAATAATCGTTGAGCTTGCGCGAGGCCTGCGGTGCGGGGCCTTGCGCGGCGAAGGTCTGTGGGTCTATATCGGCCCCCACGCGAAAACTGAAGTGCACGCGGCGATGGGGGATGCGATACCACGGCTCGGCTTTGGTCAGGGTGGTCGGGCTGACCTTGATGATCACCGGGGTAACGATTTTCGCACCGCGCAGGGCAATTGCCGCCGCCCCCCGATGAAAGGCCGGCGCCTGCCCCGGCTGGGTGCGGGTGCCTTCGGGGAAGATGATCAGGGTCTGGCCGTCCTGCAACGACTGCGCGGCGGCGTCGAGCATGTCCATGCTGCCGTCGTTGCTGATGTACTCGGTGCTGCGCAGCGGGCCACGAGTGAACGGGTTTTCCCAAAGGGTTTTCTTCACTACGCAATTGGCGTGGCGCACCAGACCGATGAGAAACACCACATCGATCAGCGACGGGTGGTTGGCGATGATCATCTGCCCCGGCCGGCCGAGGCGCTCGGCACCTTCGATGTCGTAAGTGAGCACGCCGGTGCGGGCCATGAAACGCACGAAAAACCAGAACAACCGACTGACCGTACGCCGCGCGCGCAGGCGATGTACCAGCGCGTCACCGGGCAGGCAGCCGAGCAGCGGAAATACCAGCAGGCGCAGACACAGCCCGCCGAGCCCGAACAAGGCGAAGCTCGCAGCAGTGGCCAGCAGCCGCCAGTAGTAGGCGTCGCGGTGTTTGGCCGTCACGGGTTGCGATGCCAGGTCCATACACGATTTTTCCACGCATGTTGGCAGTCAGGTTGCTGGCCGAGCAGGGTTCGCAGCAGGTTGAGCGCGTGCGGCCAGTGCGCCTTGGACCGGGTTTCGGTGCTGCTGTTCAGGGTCAGCCGCCAGTCGGTACCGGGCGTGAGCAATAAACCCAGCGCGTAAGGGAATGGCACGTCATCGACCCACTGCGAGTACGCCTCGGGCGGTTGCTCTTCGGTGATCACCAGCAGCACGGCCGGGGCGCCTTCATCAAGCAGTGCCGCCGCTTCGAGCATGCCGTGTTCAAGGCCATCGCCAGCCGCCGCGAGGGCGGTCATTTCGCTGGTTTCACCGCGCATGATCGACCACAAACCGATGATCGCGTTATGCACTGAAAGGCTGAATTGGGTCGGCGACAAGGGCTGTTCGGTGGCCAGATCGCGGAGGATTTCAAACGTGCGTGGGGTTTCGCCGTGCCGCGAGACGAACACCAGTGGCAGATGGTCCCGGCCTTCGGCCAGCGGCCAGCCAACGCTGAAGGCCATCCGCGCCAGGCGGCTGAGGCGACGGCGTTGCATGGCCGGCAGAAACGACACATCGGGCGCGGCATCACTGCTCTGCAGCACGACCGGTTGTCGGCTCCAGGCCTGCCAGGCGTCCACGCTGTCGAGCCCCGGGGCCCACGCGCGCCATTGGGCGATGTTGAAGTTGATCACGGACATTCATCCCGCCCCTGCGGGCTTTCGTTGACGCGTTGAGTCGCCAGCGCCGCAGCAGGCTTGGCTTGGCGTAGGGCGCCGGGTGGCGCGCATTATCCCGGTGCGACGGGTGTGTAGCAAATGTTGGTTACATTTTGCCCAACAAAATGTACCGAGCGGTTCGCTGCATGGCTATCACTTGGCCATTATCCAGATTTGACGCGGCGTGTCTGTCAGGTGTCTCTGGGATGGCTGGCGGTTTTTTCCATGCCTGGGCGTCGATTTTTACACCGGACGACGTAGTCCATGTCCGTGAAGGTAGCGAAGCGCGGTCACCGCCAACTACACTCGGTCATTCTTTGATACACGGAGGTTTGGTCATGCGGCGCGTGGTGTTCAATCAGAAAGGTGGCGTGGGCAAATCCAGCATCGCCTGCAATCTGGCGGCGGTCAGCGCCAGCGAGGGTTATCGCACGTTGTTGGTCGACCTCGATGCCCAGGCCAATTCCACTCAGTATTTGACCGGTCTCACCGGCGACGATATCCCGATGGGTATCGCTGACTTCTTCAAACAGACGCTGTCCTCCGGGCCGTTCTCGAAAAAGAATCAGGCGGACATCTATGAAACGCCGTTCGACAACCTGCACATCATTACCGCCACCGCCGAGTTGGCCGACCTGCAGCCCAAGCTCGAGGCGAAACACAAGATCAACAAGCTGCGCAAGTTGCTCGACGAATTGTCCGAGGACTACGACCGAATCTATCTCGACACCCCGCCTGCGTTGAATTTCTACGCGGTATCGGCGCTGATTGCTGCGGATCGGGTATTGATCCCCTTTGACTGCGACAGCTTTTCACGTCAGGCGCTGTACGGCCTGATCGCCGAGATCGAAGAGTTGAAGGATGACCACAACGAAGGGTTGGAAGTCGAAGGCATTGTGGTCAATCAGTTTCAGGCGCGGGCCAGCCTGCCACAGCAGATGCTCGATGAGCTGATTGCCGAAGGCTTGCCGGTATTGCCGGTGTACCTGAGCAGTTCGGTGCGTATGCGCGAGTCGCACCAGGCCAGCATGCCGCTGATCCACCTCGATCCACGGCACAAGCTGACCCAGCAGTTTGTGGAACTGCACAATCTGCTGGAAGACCACTGATTTCCCACTCACACGCAAATCCTGTGGGAGCGAGCCTGCTCGCGAAGAGGCCGGCACATTCAACATCGGCGCTGAATGATCGACCGCCTTCGCGAGCAGGCTCGCTCCCACAGGGTGGTCTGTGTTGGGTCAGATGCCTTGGCTACGCAGCCATGCCATCAACTGCGGCAATGGCAACGCACCGCTCTGTCGCGCCACTTCCCTGCCGTTTTTAAACAGAATCAGGCTCGGAATCGAGCGAATCCCCAACTGCGCCGACAACTGCTGATTCGCTTCGCTGTCGAGCTTGGCCAGCCGACACTTGCCCGCCAGCTGCGCCGCAGCCTGTTCGAACACCGGCGCAAACGACTTGCACGGCCCGCACCAGTCCGCCCAGACATCCACCAGTAACGGCAGATCGCCCTTGGTCTGACTGGCGTAATCGCCCTGCTTGAGTTCGAAGGGTTTGCTCAACAACACCGCAGACTTGCAGCGCCCGCATTTGGGCTGGTCAGCCAGGCGCTCGGCGGGGATGCGGTTGAGGCCGTTGCAGGTGGGGCAGGGGATGAGGAGTGGGGTGGTCATGATTGGTTCTCTGATAGGCAGTCTATAGAACTGATTTGGAGTCGATCTGCCAACTTATCAATGTCGCAACTGCTCACATTTTTCTCAAAACCGTTCCGGGATCGATGGCTGGTCTGAAGACCAATTCGGCGTTTTACGCTTGTCGTGAGGAGATCGCTTTGTCTTTATCTGCGTGCTACTTTTGTTGCACTAGTCCAGGAATCGATGATTCCTATGCATCAAATCGGAGCGACATAATGTCCGTAACTTCCAGGATACGCCGCCAAGGCGGCGCTGCCGTCATTACGATTCCGCCCACGCTTTTAAAGCTGTTGCATCTGGAGGTTGGCGCACAGCTAGAGCTGAATGTGGTCGATGGCGAACTGATTGCTCGTCCAGCCGTAGCCGCTACGCGTAAGCGTTATAGTTTGTCAGAGCTACTCGAAGGCGCAGAAGAATTGCAGAAACTTAACGCCCAGACTAGCGAGACCCTTGAAGGTGATTCTGTCGGCCGGGAGCTGGGTTGATGGTGCGCCGACAGCCCCCTCAGCGGGGTGACGTTTACTGGATTGATCCAAACCCAGTGGCGGGGCGGGAGATGATGAACAGACATCGCTTTGTGGTGATCACGCCCAGAGAGATCAACGCATTGGGCGTGAGCATGACGGTGCCTGTTACTAGCGGTGGGAATTTCAGCCGGAATATGGGTTTGGCGGTCGCCATTACTGGCCACGAAACCAATGGTGTAGCGGTGTGTAATCAGGTTCGCAGTTTTGACATAGAACAACGGGTACGAGACGGCACGGCCAAATTCATCGAGCGACTGGATGACGTGACAATGTCTGACATCGTCGACCGTGTAATCAGTGCAATCGACCCGCTAAGCTGAAGCGCCTACGAAGAACAACTGATCTCCAAATGCTTTCCCCACTCCGGTGGCCGCTCGGCGTAACCCTCCATCCCCGGCTGCTCCTCAAACGGTTTGCTCAGCACCGCATGCAGTCGGCGTACCTCGGCATAATCCCCTTGTTCCGCCGCATCAATAGCCTTTTGCGCCAGATAATTGCGCAGGATGTACAGCGGATTCACCGCGTGCATCCGCGCTCGGCGCTGCTCTTGATCGGCGTAGCCATCGCGGGCAACCCGGGCGATGTAGCGCTCGCCCCAAGCATCAAAACCTTTGATGTCGACGAAATCATCACGCAAGCGGGCGACTGCCTGCTCAGGTGAGTCTTCGCCAAGTCGGCGGAAGAACAGCGTGTAGTCGACGCCGCTGTTCTGCATCAGTTGCAACAGGTCTTCCAGCAGCTTCTGGTCATCGTCTTCGGCAGTGGTGAAGCCGAAGCGGCGGCGCATCAGGTCGAGGTAATGCGCTTGGAACAGCGGCAGGTACAGGCCAAGGGTTTCGCGCAGGGCTTCGACGCTGATGAACGGCGTCAGTGCCTGGGCGAGGGCGCTGAGGTTCCACTGGCCCACCGGCACCTGATTGCTGAACGAGTAGCGGCCCTGATCATCGGAGTGATTGCAGATGAAATGCGCGTCGAAGTCATCGAGGAAGGCGAACGGGCCGAAGTCGAAGGTGATGCCGAGGATCGACATGTTGTCGGTGTTCATCACGCCGTGGCAGAAGCCATAAGCCTGCCAATTGGCGATCAGCTCGGCGTTGCGCTCGACGATCTCACGGAACATCGCCAGATACGGTTCCGGTTGTTCGAGGCATTCGGGGAAGTGCATCGCCAGCACATGCTCGCCGAGCTGTTTCTGCTGCTCGGGGCGCTTGGTGTAGTAGAAATATTCGAAGTGGCCGAAGCGGATGTGGCTCGGCGCCAGACGCAGCACCATCGCCGCGCGTTCCTGCTTTTCCCGCCAGACCGGCGTGTCGGAGCCAATCACACAGGCGGCCCGCGAAGACGGGATGTTCAGCGCAAACAGCGCCTCGGAAGCGAGAAACTCGCGAATCGATGAGCGCAGCACCGCGCGGCCATCGCCCATGCGCGAAAACGGCGTCTGCCCGGCGCCCTTGAGGTGCAAGTCCCAATGCTCGCCGGCGTTGTTGTACACCTCGCCCAGCAGCAGACCGCGCCCGTCACCCAGTTGCGGGGTATAGCCGCCGAACTGATGCCCGGAATACACCATCGCCCGTGGCTCGGCGTCGGCCCACAGCTTGTGGCCGCCGAACAGCTGCGCGAATTCTTCGGTGTCGGCGCTGGCCGCATCGAGATCAAGCAAGGCCAGGGCGGCCGGGCTGGCGACCACCAAGCGCGGATTGTCGATCGGTTCGGGCAGCACGTGCGCGGAGAACGCGTCGCCCAGGCGGGCAAAGCGGTTGTCGAAAGTCAGTTCGTCGAGGGCTTTCACGGGCCGGCTCCAGCAGAATGTCCGAGCATTCTGCTGGGACCATGTCGGTTAGTCGAGTTT
Organism: Pseudomonas sp. S3_G06; assembly: GCF_054667565.1. Classification (NCBI taxonomy): domain Bacteria; kingdom Pseudomonadati; phylum Pseudomonadota; class Gammaproteobacteria; order Pseudomonadales; family Pseudomonadaceae; genus Pseudomonas; species Pseudomonas sp. S3_G06. Next base: position 4,688,814 of record NZ_CP162738.1, on the reverse strand, counting down.
GCTCGGTGGCGGTTCCGGCAACGGTTTCTGCCCGTCGACGATCGGCACGATGGTTTTGTTCTCGGGTTCCACAGGCACCATCTTGTATTCCTGACCGTGCAGGTTCTTCAGATAAACCTCCATCTGCCGGAACGAGATGTTGATGTGCTGCTTCTTGAACTCGCGATTGATGAAGCGGTTGACCTCATCCAGCACCGGGTTGCGGTCGCCGAGATCGCGCACATGCATGCGCAGTTCGTGGTCGAGGGTGCTTTCGCCGAAGTTGAGGAAGTACACGTGCGGCTCCGGTTCCTTGAGCACACGCGGGTTCTCCCGGGCTGCTTTGAGCAGCAGTTCCTTGACCAGGTCCAGATCCGAGCCGTAATCGACGCCGAGTTTCAGCGTGACGCGGGTGATGGTGTCGGTCAGCGACCAGTTGATCAGTTGCCCGGTAATGAACGTTTTGTTCGGGACAATGATGTCCTTGCGGTCGAAGTCGGTGATGGTGGTGGCGCGGATGCGGATCTTGCTCACCGTGCCCGAGAGGTTGCCGATGGTGATGGTGTCGCCGATTCGCACCGGGCGTTCGAAGAGGATCATGATGCCGGAGATGAAGTTGGCGAAGATCTCCTGCATACCGAAACCGAGGCCTACCGACAGCGCCGCCACCAGCCATTGCAACTTGTCCCAACTGACGCCGAGGGTCGACAGGGTGGTGACGAAACCAACGCCGGCAATCACGTAGGAAAGCAGCGTGGTTGTCGCATAAGCGCTGCCCTGCGCCAGATTGAGTTTGGACAGCACGAACACTTCGAGCAGACCGGGCAAGTTGCGCGCCAGCGCGAAGGTGATGCCGATGATGATCAGCGCGCCGAGCATGTCGCCGATGCTGATCGGCACCATGCTCATGTTGGCGCCGGTGCCGCTGGTGTATTCGTAGAGGGTGATGTTGTCCAGATACGAGAACACCGAAATCAGGTCCGACCAGACCCAGTACAGCGCCGCGATGAAACCGCCGAGCAGGGCCAGGCGGATCAGGCGCAGGGACTGTTCGTTGACCTTTTCGATATCCAGCGTCGGCTCTTCGATCACCGCTTCGCCGTCGCCAGCCTCTTTTGCCGCCTGCCGTTTTGCCAGCGCGCGCTGGTAAGCCAGACGCCGCGCAGCAACGCTCAGGCCCCGCACGAAAGTGGCCTCGATCACCAGCCAGAACATCAGCAGGTACAGGGTGTTGATCAAGCGGTCGCTGAGTTTCAGCGCGGTGTAGTAGTAGCCGAAGCACACCGCGACAAACAGGGCGATCGGCAGCAGGGTGAACATCACCCCGACGGCTTTGCGGAACAGCGAAGCGTTCTGGTGCGTCGGGCTGCTGATCAGCAGGCGACTGAGCAGCCACGCCATCAAGGCGTAGCAGGTCAGCACCACCGGCATGCCGAGCACGTCATCAGCCAGCGCCGCTGGTTGCAACTCGGCGACGGCCACCACGGCGACCAGCGCCATGACCACAAGGCCCAATCGACGCACCCAGCCCTGAAGGAACTCGACCTGCGGCTTCTCCCAGCGGAAGTGCAATTCCGCCACGCCACCCGGCGCAAGAATCCGGTAAGCGGTGTAAAAGACCAGCCAGGCCTGACCCATCTGCAACAGCGCCGCGCCCATGTTGGCGTTCTGCCCGCGCGCGTCGATCTGCAAGGCCAGACCGCACAGCGCCAGACCCAGCGCCACCGGCATCGCCAACAGAATGTTGATCAGAATCGCCTGCGGCGTGTGCCACTGGCTGTCGCGCTTGAAGTGGCCGATGTCCTGGTGAACCTTGTTGAGTCGTCCGTACAGGGCCTTGCGGCGCCACAACAGGGCGCCGATCAGCAGCGCCAATGGCAGGAACAGCAATGGCCGCTGGGTCAGGCCGTCAGCCAGTTCGCTCAGGCTCGACGCCCACGGCAAGGTGTTGACCTGCCGCTCCAGGCGCTCGGGCACACCGCGCATCCATTCCACATCCAGCGGTTTGTTGCTGGGGATCCAGAACATCTGTTCGTCGAGGGTCGCGCGCAGGCTTTGCGCGGTGCTCAGCAATTGTTTCTGGTTGAGCTGCAGGGTGATCGATTCATTGAGCATCGCGCTCAACTCGCGGTTCAGCCGCTCGAGCAGATCAGCGCGGGTGTTGGCCAGATCGAGCAGGCTCTTGCGCAATTGCGGGGTGACCTGCTCTGGCGGCTGGGTGGCCAGCAGATTGTCGACATAGGTCGCCGGGTTGCTCAGCAGCTCCCGCTGCTGGCTGACATCAAACTGATACAGGCGAATATCGGCAATCTGGTCGGCGAGGTCGCGGTCGACCTTCAAGTGCGGCAGCGCCTGCTTCTGTTTGTAGAGGATTTTCGACAGCAGCAGGCTGCCCTTGAGCACGTTGATTTGCTCGTCCAGCGCCGAATCGCTCTGGGTCAGGGTGTCGAGTTGCTGTTTGGTCTGCAGGTTCTGCTGCGTGACTTCGTTGAGACGGTCGGTGCTCTTGAGCAAATAGTCGGAAAGCTTGAGATTGGTCGCGCTCTCGCTCGCCAGCAGGCTGCTGCCGCCGGCCTTCTGCGCTTCGATCGATTGCTGGGTAACGGTTTCCTGCGACTGCGCCAGACGCTTCTGGTTGATCAGGGTTTGCAGTTCCTGGATCTCGCGGTCGAGGCGGTCGGATTTCTCCGAAAGCAAGTCGTGCTGGGCATTGCCGAGATCCTGCAACTGGGTGTTGCCGGCCAGTTCCTGGCGGCGCAGTGGAATCAGTGCATTGAGTGCGGCGAGTTCGGCGTTCAACTGGTCGCGCTGTTCGGCGGTGACCGTTTTGCCCGTGTCCTTGCCGGATTTGAGGATGGTGTTGATCTGCTGGATGCGCGTCTGGCTGGCAGAGATCTCCGCCTGAGCGCGCTCGGGGCGAGTCTGTGCGGTGATGATCAGGCTGTTGGCTTCGGCCAGGGCTTTTTGCAGATCGCTCTGCTGGGTCGAGCGATCGGTAAGGATCTGCTCCAGTTGCTGAATCGACTCCTTCGGAAAGCGCTGCGCGACCGGCACTGGCGCGGTGGCCTTGAGGCGGCTCAGTTCGCGGGTGTTTTCAATCGTCTGCTTCGGCGCGTTGGCCAACTGACGCTTGAGATCGATCAGTTTCTGCTCGTAATCACGCTGGTTGTTCAGCTGATTGAGGGTGTTCTGCAGGACGGTCTGCAGGGTCTTCTTGTCGGCGTCCGGCAGCTTGCTGTCGGCCAGCTTATCGAGGCTGGCCTGCACGGCATCGCTGGACGGTGGTTCGGCAGCATGCAGCGGGCCGACGACAAGACTGAGGCCCAGCAGGGCCGCGGCGAAAAAGGAGCGCAGGGTAGGCATAGAGACCGGTCAAGCAAGTGAGAGTGGGAGCAGTTTAGAGGAAGAGTCCGGGGCCCGGGCGACTTCCTTCGGGGAATCTGACGCCCACTTTGCCGATCTTGTTCCCGTCCATGACCGCCACCGTCCAGTGGGTGTTGTTCCACTCCACCTGGTCGCCGACGATGGGAGCACCCCCGACTTTTTGCGCGATGAACGCGCCCAGAGTCATGTCCGGATCGATGCCTTCGGCCGGCAAGCCATACAGCGCTGCAACCGCTTTAAGCTGGGCGTCTCCTTCGAGCACGAAGTCGCCGAAGAAACGCAGATCGAGGCCGCGTTGCGGTGCCTGGCTGAACAGTTTGCCGAGGGCCGGCAAGTTGTGTTCATGGCCAATAACACACAGCAAATCATCGACTTCCAGCACCGTACTACCCGACGGATGGAGCAGTTGCTGGCCACGAAACAGCGCCGCGATGCGTGTGCCCTCGGGCATTTTCAGCTCACGCAGGGGCGAACCGATGCACCATTTCTCCGCGCCGAGCTTGTAAACGAACAGTTCCCACTCGCTGGTGACGTGCACTTCCAGTGCCGCTCGGGATATCGGCGCTGGCTCTGGCGGAACGGTCACCTTGAGCAATTTGGCCACCCACGGCAGGCTCGTGCCCTGCACCAGCAGCGAGACCAACACGATGAAGAACGCCAGATTGAAGTAGAGCTGCGCTTGCGGCAGGCCGGCCATCAGCGGGAACACCGCAAGAATGATCGGCACCGCGCCGCGCAGGCCGACCCAGGAAATAAAGGCTTTTTCGCGACCGTGGAAAGCCTTGAACGGTAGCAGGCCGACCATCACCGACAGCGGCCGCGCGAACAGAATCATCCACAGCGCCAGACCTAGGGCGGGCAGGGCGATCGGCAGCAGATCGTGGGGCGTGACCAGCAGGCCCAGCACCAGGAACATGCCGATCTGCGCCAGCCAGGCCATGCCGTCGAGCATATGCAGAATGCCGTGGCGGCTGCGCACCGGGCGGTTGCCGATCACCAGACCGCACAGATAGACAGCAAGGAAGCCGCTGCCATGCAAGGCGTTGGTCAGCGCGAACACCACCAGACCGCCAGCAATGATCAGGATCGGATAGAGCCCGGCGGCGAGATTGATGCGATTGACCAGTTGCAGCATCACCCAACCGCCGCCCAGACCGATCACGCCACCGATGCCGAACTCGCGGATCAGGTGGGTCAGCAGGCTCCAGTGCAGGCCGGTTTCGCCGCTGGCGAGCATGTCGATCAGGGTGACGGTGAGAAACACCGCCATCGGGTCGTTGCTGCCGGATTCGATTTCCAGACTGGCGCTGACCCGTTCGTTGAGGCCTTTACCGCCGAGCAGCGAGAACACCGCAGCGGCGTCGGTCGAGCCGACGATGGCGCCGATCAGCAGGCCCTGAATCAGATTGAGGTCGAACAGCCACGCAGCGGCCATGCCGGTCAGCCCGGTGGTAATCAACACCCCGACCGTGGCCAGCGACAGCGCCGGCCACAAGGCCACGCGGAAACTCGACACCCGCGTACGCAAGCCGCCGTCGAGCAGGATCACTGCCAGGGCGAGGTTGCCGACCAGATAGGCCGTCGGGTAGTTATCGAAAATGATCCCGCCACCATCGACTCCGGCCGCCATGCCGACCGCGAGAATGATGACCAGAATCGGAATGCCGAGACGTGAAGAAAGCGAGCTGACAAGAATGCTTGCGCCTACCAGCAACGCGCCGATCAAGAACAGGCTGTTGATGGTCGTCGCATTCAAAGGCAGTACTCCAGAAGCGTAAAGACGAGGCACAAACTGACCATGCAGTCTGCGTGCCAGCGATTCTAACCTGTTGAAATGTGATGCTGTCAAAAAGCTTTTTTGCAGAATCGCCTTGCACATGCGGCGAATGATGACTGTGGCGAGGGGATTCATCCCCGTTCGGCGGCGCAGCCGTCGTAAAACCGCTGTACGCGGATCCTTAAAGGGAACCGCATACGCTGCTTTTGGGGCGGCTTCGCCACCCAACAGGGATAAATCCCCTCACCACAGGGGAAGCTCAAGCGAGGTGTGTTACAGGCTGAACCGCCCAACCATGTTGTTCAGATCCAGCGCCAGGCGCGACAGCTCATTGCTCGCTGCGCTGGTCTGATTGGCGCCGGTCGCCGACTGGACCGACAGATCGCGGATGTTGACCAGATTGCGATCGACTTCCCGCGCCACCTGCGCCTGCTCTTCGGCTGCGCTGGCGATGACCAGGTTGCGCTCGTTGATTTCGACGATGGCGCTGTTGATCGTGTCCAGCGACATCCCGGCGCCACGGGCGATATTCAAGGTCGATTCGGCGCGCTCGGTGCTGTTGCGCATCGAATCCACGGCGTGTTCGGTGCCGCTCTGGATGCTGCCGATCATGCGTTCGATTTCGCTGGTCGACTGCTGGGTGCGATGGGCCAGTGCGCGCACTTCGTCCGCCACCACGGCAAAACCACGACCGGCCTCACCGGCACGGGCCGCTTCGATTGCTGCGTTCAATGCCAGCAGGTTGGTCTGATCGGCGAGGCCACGAATCACGTCGAGCACCTTGCCGATATCGCGGGATTCATTGGCCAGGTCGCCGATCAGCGACGCGGTGCTCTGCACATCGGCGCTCATGCGTTCGATGGCGCTGACGGTTTCCTGCACCAGATCACGACCGTCGCCCGCCGAAGTGGTGGCGTTTTTCGAGGCTTCCGAAGTGCTGACCGCGTTGCGCGCGACTTCTTCGACGGCACTGGTCATCTCATTGACCGCAGTGGCGGCCTGCTCGATTTCGTTGTTCTGCTGGGTCAGGCCGCGAGCACTCTCGTCGGTGACGCTGTTCAGCTCTTCCGCAGCAGACGCAAGCTGTGTGGCCGAACCGGAGATGCGCTGCAGGGTGTCGCGCAGCTTCGATTGCATCTTCGCCATCGCCGCCAGCAGGCGCCCGGCTTCATCTTCGCCATCGACATGGATCGGCTGGGTTAGGTTGCCTTCGGCGATGGTTTCCGCCGCCTCGAGTGCCTTGGAAATCGGCTTGGTAATGCTCACGGTCAGCAACCAGGCGAACAGCAGGGTCAGGCCGCTGGCGATCACCAGCAGGGTCACCACCAGATTGAACGACAGCGAGTACTGATCCTTCGCGCCCTGGTCGGTTGCGGCGATCTGCTGGGTGTTGATATCCAGCAAGCGCGCCAGCGCGGTATTCACCGCTTCCGAATTGCTCAGCAAATCGCTGTTGAGCATCTGCCGCAACTCGTCGATCTGATTGTTGCGCGACAGGGTTTTCATACGCTCTTCGAGCTGACGGTACTGCGCCAGCAATTGCACGTACTGATCGTACGCCGCACGTTCCTGCGGGCCTTCGATCAGTGGCTCGTATGCGCGTTGCGCATCGGCGATCTGGCGGTTGCGCATGTCGAACAGTTCGATGGTTTTCTGCTGCACGTCGGGTTCGCGATTGATCAGCAAACGGTAAGAGAGCACGCGCAGGCGCAGGGTCAGTTGAGTGAATTCGTCCAGAGCCTTGATCGACGGCACGCTGGCGGTGGCGATGTCTTCGCCGGCCGCGCGGATCTTGCTCATCTGGTTCAGCGCAAACACGCCGAGGATCAACATCAGGCCGCCGATCAGGGCGAAGCCGGTGAACGCCCGTGGGGCGATATTCATATTGCGAAGGGACATGGGCGGATACCGAAAAGGGCCGCATCCATGCGGGCTGAGACTGCTGTATGGGTGACTTATCGGTCATACGACTAAAGTCTTGAGGTGGTGTGCGTATTTGTCGCAGACAGGCTTGAGCGACGAAGTGCAGGAACCAGATCGACCAATCACAGTCTTTTAAACTCGCGAGAACGCTTGCCCGCCAGGAAAATCAAGGCCTTGCGCCGGTTTAACCCTGGCATCCGTGGTGACTTTTCTTTATCGTACGCGCCCTTTGAAAAACGCTTGGAAGATCAAAATGTTGGAAGCATCCCTCAGCCAATTGGAACAGCTCGTCAGCGACCTCGTGCAACAGAACCAGACTCTGCTGCAGACCAACCAGACTCTGTCCACGGAACTGGCCCATGCCAAGGATGAAAACGAAAGCCTGCAACTGAACCTGATGGAGCAGGAAGAAAAACACGGCGCCACCGCCGCGCGCATTCAGGCGCTGGTTGATCGCGTCAATGCCGGTCCTGTGAGCGCATGAACCACGGCACAGCAGGGGTAAAAGTCATCTCCATTCTTGGCGAGGACTATTCGATCAAGGCACCGGCCGGGGAAGAACAGACCCTGCTGGACGCGGCGATGATGCTCAAGGCAGCGCTGGAAGACACCAAGCGCAAATACCCGACGCTGATCGGTGACCGTTTGCTGGTGCTGGCGGCGATGAATCTGTGCTCGCAGCAGATCGAAATGAAGAAGCAGCACCAGGAAGAACTCGACCGTTATCAAGAGCAAGTCAGCGCCACGGTCGACACCATTGCCAAGACGATCAGTCAGGGTTGACTCGCTTTTCGCAGCGCCTCGGTACATTGAGGCGCTGAACATGCTGAGGTCTTGTTGCTATGAGGCTTGGAGTATTGGCTGCCAGTAGACTTTTGTTGTCCATTCTCCATCGGATTGCTTGATGAACTCTGAGTGGGAAACTCTATAGGTGGTATTTTCGATCGTCACTTCATCACCCTTGGAAAGCAGGTGGATATATTCTGCCGACGCAATTGGCTGAGCTGTGCTGTACGTCGTGCCTGCGAGGGTGGTGATCGTAATTTTGTAATGGGTTACCGGGAAAACCATGACCTCGGTGAAGTGCCTGCGAATAATCATCGATTGAGAAGTCGAGCTCCCTACAAAGTCGCCAATGAGCGCCGATTTAACAAACGTATCGTTGTCAGCCATTGCCTGAACAAAATTCTCTCGTGGACCGGTGTCAGTCATGTTCTTTCTCCTGCTATAGACGGCTTGGATCTGGGACGCGGATGCTTGTCACAGACGTGAAACCGTGAATCTAAGCCACCCGATGCAAGTTGTAACCTGTCAGATTTGACAGTGAATCCCTCGATATAACGGCCTGCTTCTTGCTAGGAAGGATACGGCTGTACCGAAGGTTGTGTTTTATTCTGATGCTCTTTGTATACAATCGGCACGGCTGTTGCAGTGGTTCAGGCTCTTATTCTTCGGGGGTGCTCCATGCAGTGGTGGCGACGCAGTATTCAATGGCAGTTGATTCTCGGCATGGGCGCGGCCCTGCTGATCAGCATCGTGATTGTGGTTGGCATTTATACCCTGGTGGTCAACCGCCTCGCCCAGAGCTATCTGGTCGAACAAGCGCTGCCGTCGAGTATCGAAGCGACACGCAACGATATCGAACGCATCCTCGTACAACCGCTCACCGCCGCCAAGGACATCGCCAGCAACAGCATGGTGCGTGACTGGTTGGCGACAGGCGAGGACAGCAGCAAAACTGCGCTCTTCGCGCAGTATCTGGAAGGCATCCGTGCTGAACACAAAGCTTTCACCGCGCTGATCATCGGCACCGAATCCAACCACTACATCACCGAAAAAGGCCTGGATCGAACCCTCAGTCGCGCGAAACCGGCCGATGCCTGGTTCTATTCCTTTCTCGACAGCAATCAGCCGCGCACCCTCAATATCGACAACGATGGCGCCACTGGCGAGCTGGCCTTGTTCATCGATCTGAAGGTCGAGCAGGCCGGTAAAGTTGTCGGTGTCGCCGGGCTCGGGCTGAGCATGAAGGAGCTATCGGAGCTGATCCACAACTTCAGTTTCGGCGAGCGCGGCAAGGTCTATCTCGTGCGTTCCGACGGTCTGATTCAGGTCCATCCTGAGGCGCAGTTCAGCGGCAAACGCACCTTGACCGAGCAGATTGGTGCCAATGCGGCACAAGCGCTGATGGGGCACAAGGATGCGGTCAACAGCAGCTTCCAGCGCGAGGGTGAAGACTTCCTCGCCTTCAGCCTGCCGCTGCGCGATCTCGGCTGGACGCTGGTGGCCGAAGTGCCGCAGTCGCAGATCTACGCCGAAGCACGGAAAGCGATGTGGATGAGTGGCGGCATCGGTCTGCTGGTGGCGCTGGTCTGCCTGGCGTTGGTGGTGTGGCTGGCCCAGGGGCTGGTGCGACCGATTCGACAAGTAACACGGGCGCTGGTGGCCATCGGTAGCGGTGGTGGAGATTTGACTCACCGGTTAGATTCCAGCCGTGCCGATGAGCTGGGCGACCTGGCGCGGGGCTTCAACCGTTTCCTCGACAGCCAGCGCGCAATGATCGGTGAAGTGCTGACCACCAGCGAGCGCCTGCGCACGGCCGTAGGGCAAGTGGCTACGGTGGTGGACAACACCGCCGAGCGCTCCGGCCGGCAGCAGGAAATGACCGACATGGTTGCCACCGCCGTCCACGAAATGGGTCTGACCGTGCAGGAAATTGCGCAGAACGCTGGCAACGCCGCGCTTGCCTCGCAAACCGCGCGCGATGAGGCGTTGCAGGCACGGGAAGTGGTTGGTGGCTCGATCCGTCATATCGAAAGCATGTCCGATGAGATCGGCTTAGCGGCGGGCGCAGTGGGTGAGCTGGCGCAGCAAGTGGCGTCGATCGATTCGGTGCTGGCGGTGATTCGTGGCGTTTCCGAACAGACCAATTTGCTGGCACTCAACGCCGCCATCGAAGCCGCCCGCGCTGGCGACATGGGCCGTGGCTTCGCCGTGGTCGCCGATGAAGTGCGCACGCTTGCGCGCCGAACCCAGGCCTCGACCAATGAGATCCAGCTGATGATCGGCAGCCTCAAGCAAGGCGCGGAGAACGCCGTGTCTTCGATGCGCACCGGCCAGGCCGCGACGGGTACCGGGGTTGAATCGAGCCAGCGCACCGGTGCGTCGCTGACGGCGATTACCGGTCAGGTTGAGCGCATCAGCGACATGAACCATCAGGTAGCGACGGCGACCGAAGAACAGTCGGCGGTGACCGAAGAGATCAACCGCAACGTGCAGGGGATTTCCGATCTGGCACGGGCGACGGCGGGGGAGGTCAGGGCTTGTCGCGAAGACTGCCAGATGTTGCAGAAGCTGGCGGATGATCTGGCGCGGCAGATGGGTGGGTTCAAGTTGAGCTAAAGGATCAAGATCAAAAGATCGCAGCCTTCGGCAGCTCCAACATTGGAATGCGGTTTCTGTAGGAGCTGCCGAAGGCTGCGATCTTTTGCTTTTAGAACCACGCGTCCTGCATCCCCAGACACGTATCATCCCGCGCCTCAAGCAAGTCCAGCTCATGCTGGCAACCCGGCACTTCCCATGTCAGGAAATACCGCGCCGCCTGCAACTTGCCCTTATAGAAGTCGACATCCGCCGAATTGCCTTTGGCCAGGCCTTCCTCGGCGCGGATCGCCTGCTCCAGCCAGCGCCAGCCGATCACTGCTTGGCCGAACACTTTCAGGTACAGCGCCGAGTTCGCCAGGCTACTGTTGACCTTGCCTTGGGCCAGATCGGTGAGCAGGCCGATGGTCACTGTTTGCAGGCGGGCAACGAGTTTTTCCAGCGGTTCGCGCAGGGTGGTCAACGAATCGTATGCAGTGGCACGTTCGGCCGTGTTGGCGATCAATCGAATCAGCTGCTTGAGACCGGCGCCACCGTTCTGCGCCAGTTTGCGCCCGAGCAAATCCAGCGACTGGATGCCGTGGGTGCCTTCGTGGATCGGATTCAAGCGGTTGTCACGGTAGTACTGCTCCACCGGGTACTCACGGGTGTAGCCGTGGCCGCCAAGAATCTGGATCGCCAGTTCGTTGGCTTTGAGGCAGAACTCAGAAGGCCAGGATTTGACGATCGGCGTCAGCAGGTCCAACAGTTCATGAGCCTGTTTGCGTTCGGCTTCGGTTTCCAGCGTGGTGGTGTCATCGAACAACCGCGCGGCATACAGGCCGAGGTCAAATGCCCCTTCGACGTATGACTTCTGCGTCAGCAACATGCGTCTGACATCGGCGTGCTGAATGATCGCCACCGGCGCTGTGCTCGGATCCTTGCTGTCCGGCACCCGGCCCTGCGGTCGCTCACGCGCATATTCCAGCGAATACAGGTAACCGGCATAGCCGAGCATGACCGCGCCCATGCCGACGCCGATCCGCGCTTCGTTCATCATCTGGAACATGTAGCTCAAACCATGGTGCGCTTTGCCCACCAGATAGCCGACGCACTCACCGTTATCGCCGAAGTTCAGCGCCGTCGATGTGGTGCCGCGCCAGCCCATCTTATGGAACAAACCGGCGAGCAGCACGTCGTTGCGCTGGCCGAGGCTGCCGTCGTCGTTGACCAGAAACTTCGGCACGATAAACAGCGAAATACCTTTCACCCCCGGCGGGGCGTCGGGCAGTTTGGCCAGAACCATGTGCACGATGTTTTCCGACAGCGGATGGTCGCCGCCGGAAATGAAGATCTTGTTGCCCTTCAGGCGATAGGTGCCGTCGGATGCAGGTTCGGCGCGGGTGCGGATATCCGACAGCGACGAACCGGCATGAGGCTCGGTCAGGGCCATGGTGCCGAAGAAGCGTCCGTCGATCATTGGTTGCAGGAAGCGCTGTTTCTGCTCTTCGCTACCGAAGCTCTCGATCAGATTGGCCGCGCCCATGGTCAGGAACGGGTAGGACGTCGAAGCGGCGTTGGCGGACTGGAAATGCGCGAAGCAGGCTTGCGACAGCAGCGTCGGCAATTGCATGCCGCCGGCCTCGAAGCTGCGTGCGGCGTTGAGGAAGCCGGCCTCGAGAAAGGCATCCACCGCCGGTTTCACTTCGGGAATCAGAATGGCCTGGCCATCTTCATAGCGCGGCTCGTTTTCATCGCCCTTGCGGTTGTGCGGGGCGAAAAACTTTTCGGCGATGTTGCGCGCGGTGCCGATGGCGGCGTCGAAGGTCTCGCGATTGTGCTCGGCAAAGCGCTCGCGCCGGGTCAGGCCCTCGGCATCGAGGACTTCGTACAGCTCGAAAGCCAGATTGCGGGAACTGAGCAGCGTCTCGGACATGGCGGCTTACCTTAAAGAAAGTATGCCGCAGTCTAGGTAGGCCCATAAAAATGGGGAAGGAAGATAGATAAGGGTGATGGGGCGGCACAAGCTACAAGCTTCAAGCTGCAAGTAAGAGCAGTTTGCTTTTACTTGCAGCTTGTCGCTCGAAGCTTGTAGCTGCTTTTATCCGATCGTCATCAAGCTGGCATTACCCCCCGCCGCAGCGGTGTTGACGCTCAATGCCCGTTCGATCACCAGGCGCTCCAGGGCAATGTTGGTCTCGCCCTGGGACAGGCCCTGAACGCCAACGATTGCACCGCCACGCTGGGCGATCTGCTGGCAGACGCCGCGCAACTGGTCGGAGTGGCCGTGATGCAGCACGGCATCAAACACCACTTCGTCCTTGTTCCAGTCGGCAACGCGCTTGATCCGCGCCTGCACTTCCTTCGGCAGGCGGGCGAACAAGGCCTTGCTCAGCTCGGTTTCCGGCCACACTGCCGAACCGCCCACTGCCAGCACCGCCGCCAGTTGCGTCAGCAGATCACCTTCAACTTCTGCCAGGCACAGTACGTGTTCGCGCGGCAGGATGGCGTAGCTGTTTTTCTCGCCGGTCGGGCCAGCCAGCACCCGGGTGATGCCGCTCTGCGATTGCGCTGCGTATTGCCCGCACAGGGTGCTCAGGTCGGCGAACTTGTTGTTGTCGGCCCAGGCTTTCAACGCGTTCAACGATTGGCTCATGGCATCGCGCAAGCGCACGTCCGGGGCGACGATGGCATCACCACGGGCGAAGGATTGCTCGATTGCGTCGCTAGGGCGTGTCGACAACAGGCGGTACAGATACAGCGGGCCGCCGGCTTTCGGGCCAGTACCCGAGAGGCCTTCGCCGCCGAATGGCTGCACGCCGACCACGGCACCGACGATGTTGCGGTTGACGTAGACGTTACCGGCGTTGACGTTGTCGATCACCTTGGCGATGGTCTCGTCGATGCGCGTGTGCACGCCCAGCGTCAGGCCGTAACCGGAGGCGTTGATCTGGCCGATCAGTTGGTCCAGCTCCTTGCGCTTGTAGCGCACCACGTGCAGTACCGGGCCGAAGATTTCGCGTTGCAGTTCGTCGAAGCTTTCCAATTCGATCAGGGTCGGCATGACGAAGGTGCCGCGCTTGACCTCTTCGCTGTCGGCAATCGCCACCTGGTAAACATTGCGACCTTTGTCGCGCATGCCTTGGATGTGCTTGTCGATGCCGGCCTTGGCTTCGGCGTCGATCACCGGGCCGATGTCCACGGACAGACGCTCGGGGTTGCCGAGACGGCTTTCGGCCATGGCACCTTTGAGCATTTCGATGACGCGATCGGCGGAATCTTCCTGCAGGCACAGCACGCGCAATGCCGAGCAGCGCTGACCGGCACTGTCGAAGGCCGACGACACTACGTCGATCACCACTTGTTCAGTCAGTGCCGAGGAATCGACGATCATCGCGTTCTGTCCACCGGTTTCGGCGATCAGCGGAATCGGACGGCCCTGGCTGTCGAGACGGCCAGCGATGTTGCGTTGCAGCAAGCGCGCGACTTCGGTGGAACCCGTGAACATCACGCCTTTGACGCGCTCATCGCCAACCAGACCGGCGCCGACGGTTTCACCGCGCCCCGGCAGCAGTTGCAGCACGCCTTCCGGGATGCCGGCTTCGAGCATCAGGCGCACGGCCTGAGCGGCGACCAGCGGAGTCTGCTCGGCCGGTTTGGCCAGTACCGGGTTACCGGCAGCCAATGCCGCAGCGACCTGGCCGCTGAAGATTGCCAGCGGGAAGTTCCACGGGCTGATGCACACCACCGGACCGAGTGGGCGGTGGGCGTCATTGCTGAAATCGTTGCGCGCCTGCACTGCGTAGTAACGCAGGAAATCGACGGCTTCGCGGACTTCGGCGATGGCGTTGGCGTAGGTCTTGCCGGCTTCGCGAGCCAGCAGGCCCATCAGCGGCTGGATCTCGCCTTCCATCAGGTCAGCGGCACGTTCCAAGATCGCCGCACGTTCGGCCGGCGGCGTGGCCTGCCAGATCGGCGCGGCGTTCAGCGCGCATTGAATGGCGTTGTCGACGTCTTCGACCGTAGCTTCTTGAACGTGACCGACCACATCGCGGTGATCGGACGGGTTCAGCACCGCGACCGGCGTTTCGTTGCTGGAGGCGCAACCGAGCATCGGCGCGGCTTTCCAGTCGTTGTGCGCGGTGGCGAGCAGGGCGCAAGACAGCGAGGCCAGACGATGTTCGTTAGCCATGTCGATGCCGCTGGAGTTGGCGCGCTCGGCACCGTACAGATCACGCGGCAGCGGAATGCGCGGGTGCGGCAGGCCAAAACCGCCTTCGACGGTGGCCATCTGCTCGATCTGTGCCACCGGATCGGCCACCAGTTCCTGGATCGAAATCGACTGGTCGGCGATACGGTTGACGAACGAGGTGTTGGCGCCGTTTTCCAGCAGACGACGCACGAGGTACGCCAGCAGGGTTTCGTGGGTGCCGACCGGTGCGTACACACGGCACGGACGGTTCAGCTTGCCCTCGGAAACCTTGCCTACAACTTGTTCGTAGAGCGGTTCACCCATGCCGTGCAGGCACTGGAACTCGTACTGGCCCGGGTAATAGTTCTGACCGGCGATGTGGTAGATCGCCGACAGGGTGTGGGCGTTGTGCGTAGCGAATTGCGGGTAGATGACTTCCGGTACCGACAGCAGTTTGCGTGCGCAAGCAATGTAGGAAACGTCGGTGTACACCTTGCGGGTGTAGACCGGATAGCCTTCCAGACCTTCGACCTGGGCGCGCTTGATTTCGCTGTCCCAGTACGCGCCTTTTACCAGACGGATCATCAGGCGATGACGGCTGCGGCGGGCCAGATCAATCACGTAGTCGATCACGTACGGGCAACGCTTCTGGTAAGCCTGGATGACGAAACCGATGCCGTTCCAGCCGGTCAGTTGCGGCTCGAAGCACAGGCGCTCGAGCAGATCCAGCGACAGCTCGAGGCGGTCGGCTTCTTCGGCGTCGATGTTCAGGCCGATGTCGTATTGCTTGGCCAGCAGGGTCAGCGACAGCAGGCGCGGGTACAGCTCGTCCATCACCCGCTCGTACTGCGCACGGCTGTAGCGCGGGTGCAGTGCCGAGAGCTTGATGGAAATGCCCGGGCCTTCATAAATCCCACGGCCGTGGGACGCTTTGCCGATCGAGTGGATCGCTTGTTCGTACGAGGCCAGGTATTTTTGCGCGTCGACTTCGGTGAGTGCCGCTTCACCGAGCATATCGTAGGAATAACGGAAGCCCTTGGCTTCGAACTTGCTCGCATTGGCCAGTGCTTCGGCGATGGTTTCGCCGGTCACGAACTGCTCGCCCATCAGGCGCATGGCCATGTCGACGCCCTTGCGGATCATCGGCTCGCCGCTCTTGCCGATGATGCGGCTCAGCGACGAGGTCAGGCCGGCTTCGTTGTGGGTGGAAACCAGTTTGCCAGTCAGCAGCAGACCCCAGGTCGCAGCGTTGACGAACAGCGAAGGGCTGTTGCCCAGGTGCGGATGCCAGTTGCCGGTGCTGATCTTGTCGCGGATCAGCGCGTCGCGGGTGCCTTTGTCCGGAATACGCAGCAGCGCTTCGGCCAGGCACATCAGCGCCACGCCTTCCTGGGACGACAGGGAGAATTCCTGCAACAGACCCTGAACAATACCGGCACGACCGCCGGCACTTTTCTGGTTACGCAGTTTTTCGGCGATGGTCGCCGCGAGCTTGTTGGTGGCTTCGGCCATCGGTGCCGGCAGGCGCGCCTGCTCGATCAGCATCGGCACCACTTCCGGCTCAGGACGGCGGTAAGCGGCGGTGATCGAAGCACGCAGCACCGATTGCGGCAGAATGCTTTCAGCGAATTCGAGGAAGCATTGGTGAGCGTGATCGGTCTGCACTTCGCCCGCGTCGTCGGCGTCTTTGGCGGTCAAACCGTTCAACTCGGTCAGGGTTGCACCACCCTCGAGTTTTTCCAGGTAATTGAAAATTGCCTGCTTGATCAGCCAGTGCGGCGTGCGATCAATCGAGGTTGCGGCAGCCTTCAGGCGCTCGCGGGTCGGGTCATCGAGTTTGACCCCAAGGGTGGTGGTAGCCATATTTTTATCCTCATGGTTGCCACAGTTGCGTGGCATCAGCTGGCCGCAAGATTAGCCGTGCGTTGAATGAGGTGCAACCGGGTGCAACCCTTTTTTTGCCGGAATAATACGCAGCTCGTCAGGAAATAATTTCTGGTACGAAAGTGCTGCTCCTGCTTGGTGCTTTTGCTTCTAGCAAAGAGCCATGACTGCGACAAAAGGGAGCAAAAACGGGGTGATCGTCGATTAATCCGACTGGGTGCAACTAATTCTCGCGAAACTGGTTGCACCTTATTTGCTTTGTTGCATAGCATTCGCCGCCAAGGTGCAACCGGGAATAACCCGGTGCACCGGCTGATGGCTTTCCTGGGGAAACATCAGTCTTAAATGCGCGGGATCCCGGATCGTCTGCCAAACGTCGTCGTTTGCGAGCGGTTCACCACCGCCGCTACATAAAAACAAAGCCAGGGCGTAACTCAATGAGCGTAAGCAATCCAACCCTGATCACATTCGTGATCTACATCGCAGCAATGGTGCTGATCGGCTTGATGGCCTATCGCTCCACCAACAACCTTTCCGACTATATTCTCGGTGGTCGCAGCCTCGGCAGCGTCGTCACCGCGCTGTCTGCCGGTGCCTCCGACATGAGCGGCTGGTTGCTGATGGGCCTGCCGGGCGCCATCTACATGTCCGGTCTGTCCGAAAGCTGGATCGCCATCGGCCTGATCGTCGGTGCCTACCTGAACTGGCTGTTTGTCGCCGGCCGTCTGCGTGTGCAGACCGAGCACAACGGCGATGCCCTGACTCTGCCGGATTACTTTTCCAGCCGTTTCGAAGATAAAAGCGGCTTGCTGCGGATCATCTCGGCGATCGTGATTCTGGTGTTCTTCACCATCTACTGCGCTTCCGGCATCGTCGCCGGTGCCCGTCTGTTCGAAAGCACGTTCGGCATGACCTACGAAACGGCGTTGTGGGCCGGTGCGGCGGCGACGATTGCCTACACCTTCATCGGCGGTTTCCTCGCGGTGAGCTGGACCGACACCGTACAAGCCACGCTGATGATCTTCGCACTGATCCTTACGCCGATCATCGTTCTGCTGGCCACCGGCGGCGTCGACACCACGTTCCTGGCCATCGAAGCGCAAGATCCGAGCAACTTCGACATGCTCAAAGGCACCACCTTCATCGGCATCATCTCGCTGATGGGTTGGGGTCTGGGCTACTTCGGTCAGCCACACATCCTCGCGCGTTTCATGGCGGCGGATTCGGTGAAGTCGATCGCTAAGGCACGTCGCATTTCCATGGCCTGGATGATCCTGTGCCTGGGCGGCACCGTTGCGGTGGGCTTCTTCGGTATCGCCTATTTCTCGGCGCACCCGGAAGTCGCCGGTCCTGTGACCGAGAACCCGGAGCGCGTGTTCATCGAACTGGCGAAAATCCTCTTCAACCCATGGGTTGCCGGTGTGCTGCTGTCGGCCATTCTGGCGGCGGTGATGAGCACCCTGAGCTGCCAGTTGCTGGTGTGCTCGAGCGCCCTGACCGAAGACTTCTATAAAGCCTTCCTGCGCAAGTCCGCTTCGCAACTGGAGCTGGTCTGGGTCGGTCGTGCCATGGTGCTGCTGGTAGCTCTGATTGCTATCGCGCTGGCTGCCAACCCGGAAAACCGCGTACTGGGCCTGGTGTCCTACGCCTGGGCCGGTTTCGGTGCTGCGTTCGGTCCGGTGGTGCTGATTTCGGTGGTCTGGAAAGACATGACCCGCAACGGCGCACTGGCCGGTATTCTGGTCGGCGCGATCACCGTGGTGGTCTGGAAGCATTTCGAACTGCTTGGTCTGTACGAAATCATTCCGGGCTTCATCTTCGCCAGCCTGGCCATCTACTTTGTCAGCAAGGCGGGTGAGCCGACTCGCGGCATGGTTGAGCGTTTCGAGGCAGCGGAAAAAGACTTCCATCTGAACAAGTGATGGACTGAGCTTCGGCTCACCTGAAAACGGCCCGTTTCCTACAGGAAGCGGGCCGTTTTTTGTTGCCTGTGATTTTCCCTGAAGAATGTGCAGATCCATTGTGGGAGCGAGCCTGCTCGCGAATGCGATTGATCATTCAATGAATGTGTCGACTGACATGCCGCTTTCGCGAGCAGGCTCGCTCCCACAAGGTGGGTGGCAGGTTTGATTGAATTGTCTGTAGCCGAACGGCCGAATCAACAAGGTCGTTTCAGCAAACCACGTAGGGCAAATCTGAATTTCCCGTCACCTGCTCAGCACCCCTTGCCCCTCATGCAGAATCCCCCGCCCTCACACTGCAGAGAGACATCGGATGTTCGCGCCTGCCAATCAACCGCGTTTTACGTTGACCCTCGAAGGCGCCCGGCATGACCTCAAAGTCCTTGAGTTCACGGGCAGGGAAGCCATCAGCCAACCCTTTCGCTTCGAGCTGGAACTGGTCAGCGAGCGGCCGGACCTGGATCTGGAAAGCCTGCTGCATGGTCAGGCGTTTCTGAGTTTCGATGCTCAGGGTTGCGGTATTCATGGTCAGATTTATCAGGTCGGGCAGGGCGATTCCGGGAAACGTCTGACACGCTATCACCTCAGCCTCGTCCCGCGTCTGACGTATCTGGGGCATCGCATCAACCAGCGTATTTTCCAGCATCAGAGCGTGCCGCAGATAGTCACGCAGATTCTCAAGGATCATTCGATCCTGCGCGATGCCTTTGAATTTCGCCTGGGCAGCGAATACCCGGAGCGCGAGTACTGCGTGCAATACGCCGAAAGCGATCTGGCCTTCATCCAGCGTCTGTGTGCCGAAGTCGGCATTCATTACCACTTTCAACACAGCCCCGAAAGCCATTTACTGGTGTTCGGCGACGACCAGACCGTATTCCCCAAGCTGCCCGCGCCAACGTTGTATCTGCCGGGCAGCGGCATGTCGGCGGGCGCGCCGGCGATTCAGCGTTTCAATGTGCGTGTGGAAACCCGCACCAGCGTCGTCACCCGGCGCGACTACAATTTCGAGAAACCACGCCTGTCGCTGGAAAGTCGCAGTGACGGCGAGCAGCGTCCGGTGCTGGAGGACTATCTCTTCCCCGGCCAATTCAGTGATCGTGAAACCGGCAAACAGCTGACTCGGCGAGCGCTGGAACGGCACGTCGCCGATTACCGTCAGGCCGAAGGCAGCAGCGACGAGTCTTCATTGGTCTGCGGCCATTTCCTGCAACTCACCGAGCATCCGCGCAGCGACTGGAATGATCTGTGGTTGCTCACCTGTGTCGAGCATCGCGGCCGTCAGCCGCAGGTGCTTGAGGAGTCGGTGACCAGCGATGGCGAATCCTTTCAGGGCTACCGCAATACTTTCGTCGCCACGCCGTGGGACGTGGTCTTTCGTCCGGCACTGTGCCCGGAAAAACCGCGCATGTCGGGCTACCAACCTGCCGTGGTCACCGGCCCAAAAGACCTGGAAATCCATTGCGATGAATATGGCCGGGTCAAAGTGCAACTGGCCTGGGACCGCGATGGCGAATTGAACGAGCACTCCAGTTGCTGGCTGCGCGTCGCGACCGGTTGGGCTCACGATCACTACGGTAGCGTATTGATTCCGCGCGTCGGCATGGAAGTTTTGGTCGGCTTCATTGATGGCGATGCCGACAAGCCGCTGGTCATAGGGTGTCTGCCCAATGCGGCGACCCCGGTGCCGCTGGATCTGCCGGCAGACAAGACCCGAAGCGTGTTCCGCAGCCAGAGCAGCCCCGGAGGTGGCGGTTATAACGAACTGCGCATCGAGGATAAAAAAGGCGCCGAGGAAATCTACCTGCGTGCCCAGCGCAACTGGACCCAGCATGTGCTCAACGACCAGCAGCTGCAGGTCGATAATCAGCGCAGTGTGGTGGTCACCGGCACCGCCCGGCATGAACTCAAGGCCGACGAACAGCGCATCACCCACGGCCAGCGCCAGACCGAAGTCAGGCAGGATGATCATTTGTCCGTGCTCGGCGACCGGCAGGTGCGGGTGAACAGCCAGGCCACCAGCGCCTCGGCGCAGATCCATATCAGCGCAGGCCAGCAAGTGGTCATTGATGGCGGCGCGAGCGCGACGATTCAGGCCGGCGGACAGTGGATCAACATCGGCCCCGGCGGAATTTTCAGCAGCGTGCCGATTGTTGTGGGTGGCGCGCCAATGGCGGCAACGAGTGCGGCACCGGTGGTGCCGGGCTTGCCAGAGAAACTGGTCGCTGCGCCGGCGGCGATTCTCACCGCCGCACAGATCATGAGTCTCAAAGGTGATGCGCCTTTCTGCGAAGAGTGTGAGCGTTGTAAGGATGGTGTCTGTGCAGCGTGAGGAATTGACACCCGAACAATGGCTGGCGCGGCAACCGCTGCATGCGTCGGAACAACTGTTCGCCATTTTCAGCCGCGCCAGCGATGCCGATGCTTTCAAAGCCTGGCAGGGCACGGCGAATCCGGTCTGGGCCGAGACGATTTATGCCGAGTGGGACGCGGTGATGCCCTATGTGGGAATTGTCGCTGCGGACAGTGAGTTTTTACGTTGGGTGGCGGAAACAGAATCCCTGGATTGGGGATGGTTGGCGGTGTCTTCGGCAGATCTGGATGTGCTGGTCGAACATTTCCGCAGCCTGACTCAAGTGCTGATGCCGGACGGTAAAGCGGTGTTTTTTCGTTTTTGGGATGGTCGGTTTCTGCTGCCTCTTTTGCACTCTGACGAGCTCAATTCCGCGCAATTACTGCCAGTCGTTTCGCGAGCCTTGATCAATGGCCAAGCCATTGAAACCGGGGGCCGTGCGCTGGTTTCGGGGCGGGTCTTTCCGTGGTGGAGCGTGCCGCAATCGCTGTTGGCGCAGACTGATGCAAGCGTACGCATCGCCAATGCTTTGCAATGGCTGAGCGAGGAGCAACCGGCCGTGTTCGAGGCGTTTCCCGAGGCTGTTTTGCGCTGCAAGGTCGGGCAGTTTTTCAAATTATCGATGTCGGAAGATTCGTCACGATCGGCGCTTCTGGAGTTTTTGCTGGCAGAGGCAGAGTGAAATTTCGGGGCAAACGCTTCGGACGTTTCCTTCGAATCGCGGCGGTTTTCATGAACTGGTGCGTGGTGGGTTGCAGGGATAGTCTTTTCGTTGTCGCCGCGAGAGCGGTGGCAGGGGGTAGGATCCCGAACTCTGAAGTGCATAAGTGCCGCAGGCTGAATACAAGGGTCAAAGCGTATTCATGACAAGTTGACGGCGGCTTTGTGCGGGACACGTTTCGACGTGGCTGATTTGGAGTTCTCAGTTCCTACTCCCGCACATGGCTGCCACCCAAACCCGTAGGAAGGTCAATGGCGGCTCCACTCAGAACTTCAGGGATGCCAAGAATGACAACGACAAAACATGATCCGCCCTACAAGAAAATCACGCCTCACCCCGACAACCGCTTCATGGCCCTCACCGGCAATTGCAGCGACATGCCCAGCCTGTTCGTCGACACCCACGTGCCCCTCGACATACTCATGGATGCCGCCAACTATCGCATCCGCGCCGTGGTTCAGGTCCTGGAAAACATGTGCATGCGCGGCTCGATCGAATGCGACTCCGTGATCCTCAGCGACTTCGCCCTGCTGTGCGCCATCCCATTGCGCGATGGCTGTGATGTGCTGGACGTCATCGGCAAGCGCCTGCGCAGCTTGCCCGCCTGAAGATCAAAAGATCGCAGCCTTCGGCAGAGTGAGCGCCTATCCTATGTAGCTGCCGAAGGCTCCGATCTTTTGTCGTTGAAGGGCAAGTCACGGCGTTGTTTTAGGCTGCGAAGCCAGCCTTATTGAAGCGGTAAACGGAATCTTTTATCAGGGTTACTTTTTTATATCTTTGTCACATTTCCCAGAAGTCTGCCAGCAGCGCCGTCGCTAATGGTAAAGCTGACCTTGTCACCGACTTTCAGGCGGGGATCGCCCGGAGTGCTTACGCTCAGGTCTCCACTGTTGTCATCGGGTCTCACCGTTACTGAGTATGTTGGGTACGGTCCGTCTTCACCTCTGGTATAGGCGCCAATCACGGTGCCATTGCCCGATGTATTTACAATACTTTCCGCCATTTCCAATCTCCTTCCAGTCGTAGTCTAGAATCAGGGCGATCGATTGATTTTCGCGTCGTTCAGACTATGGATCAGCAGCTACCGATAACGCCACTGTCAGATCTGACAGGTAATTGCATAAAGTACTACCGTCTATCCAAATTCAACCTTTGTGCAGCTCCGTAAAGGTTCCTCATCTCCGATTTCCTGATATGGCCTTCAACTATCCCACCACTTCGCGCCGTGGTCCTGATGCTGGAGAATGTGTGCATGCGCCGTTCGATCAAGGTGACTCGATGATCCTCAGCGACTTCGCCAAATTCTGCGCCATCCCCCTTGCGCGACGGCTGTGATTTGCTCGACGTCATCGGGCTACGTCTGGGCGCCATGCCTGCCTGAACTGTTCAGAAGCAAAATCAAAAGATCGCAGCCTTCGTCAGCTCCTACACGGGATCATCTGTAGTAGCTGCCGAAGGCTGCGATCATTTGACGTTGAGGGTTCAGCAGTCAGTCTGCGACGTGCCGATCCTGGGTCTTGATAAAACTGTCGAAAGCCTCTGAGTTGAGACCTCCAGGCACCCATAAAAAACGAAATGGCTTTTCGAGTGTTTTGCTGATCGACGGTGTCTGCTCAGATGCCGCATACACATAGTTTCTGGTTGCTTTATAACGATCGTGCAGCACTTGCAGCGTGTCTTCGTTTTGCAGGATGGAATGCAGGCCGTTGCCCATGAACGAATAGGCATCGGCGGACACTGCAATGTCTGTTCTCAGGGCTGATTGCTCATTGAATGGCGCCAGGATGCAATGGCTCAGCCCGTAGTTCTTTAGTGTCTGGCGTGCCTGTTCAATGTGGGTTTCGTCGGCAAGGGCGAGGTATGGACTAAGAAGGCTGAGTAAACAGATGATCAGATATCGCATGAGTTTTTGACTTCCTGTCGTTCATGGTTTGCCAGTTTAACGCTATAAAAGCAAAGCCCCTCACCCTAGCCCTCTCCCAGAGGGAGAGGGGACTGACCGAGTTGTCTGGATGATGTATACCGACCTGCGACTTCAGGGGTGAACTTCGCTTGGCCAAGCCTGGATGGTGGTGTTCTTTCTGGGGACTGGTCGTGTGACGACTTGCGACTTGCGCGCTTATCTACGCTTGGCCAAGCCTGAGATCACGTCGATCATTCAGGTCGATGTAACTCGCAAGATCGCCACCGTAAGTCCCCTCTCCCTTCGGGAGAGGGTTAGGGTGAGGGAAAGGCGTTTGTCCACTCGGCTGCGAACCCCTGACTTGCCGCCCGGTAAAAGGTAAACTTTGCGCCCTTCGCAGGAGCAGCCATGAATTATCGTCACGCCTTCCATGCCGGCAATCACGCCGATGTGTTCAAACACCTGACCTTGACCCGCCTCATCGCTCTGATGTCGCGCAAGGAGCAGCCGTTTGCCTATCTCGACACGCACGCCGGCATCGGTCTGTACGACTTGCAGGGCGATCAGGCCAATCGCACCGGCGAGTACCTGGAAGGCATTGCGCGGTTGTGGGATCAGCCGGACCTGCCGGCGCTGACCGCCGACTATATGAAGGTGCTGCACGAGATGAACCCGGATGGCCAGTTGCGCTATTACCCGGGTTCGCCGGAGCTGGCACGGCGCCTGACGCGGCCGCAGGATCGGGTGATGCTCAACGAGAAGCACCCCGAAGATGGCGTGTTGCTCAAGGACAACATGGCCGGCGATCGTCGGGTAAAAGTGCATCTGGGCGAGGGCTGGCACGTGGCGCGGGCGATGTTGCCGGTGCAGGAAAAGCGCGCGGTGATGCTGATCGATCCGCCGTTCGAGCAACTCGACGAGATGCAGCGTTGCGCGGCGTCGATGAAAGAAGCCATCGGCCGCATGCGCCAGACCGTGGCTGCGATCTGGTATCCGGTGAAGGATCAGCGTGCACTGCGGCGTTTCTATCAGGACCTGGCAGGCACGGGTGCACCGAAGTTGTTGCGTGTGGAGCTGCTGGTGCATCCGCTGGACACGCCGAACAGCCTGAACGGTTCCGGGCTGGCGATCGCCAATCCGCCGTGGGGGCTGGAAGAAGAATTGCGTGAGTTGCTGCCGTGGTTGTCGAAGAAGCTGGGGCAGACTCAGGGTGGCTGGCAGATGGATTGGCTGATTGCCGAGAGCTGATCGCCGAGCGATCGTTCCCACGCTCCGCGTGGGAATGCCTCAATGGACGCTCTGCGTCCGCTGTCAGGACGCGGAGCGTCCCGGGCTGCATTCCCACGCAGAGCGTGGGAACGATCAGGCGGGGTTAGTTGCCCGCAAGGCTTGCTGGCATGCACACGCCGGTGCCGCCAATCCCGCAGTAACCTTCAGGGTTCTTCGCCAGATACTGCTGGTGATACGCCTCGGCAAAGTACACGGTCGGGGCCTGGTCGATCTCGGTGCTGATTTCACCCAGACCGGCCTTGGCCAGTTCCGCCTGATACACGTCTTTGCTTTTCAGTGCCGCATCCAGTTGCTCCGGGGTGGTCGCATAGATCACTGAGCGGTACTGAGTGCCGATGTCGCTGCCCTGACGCATGCCCTGAGTCGGGTTGTGCAGTTCCCAGAACATCGCCAGCAGCTCTTCATAGCTGACTTGGGCCTTGTCATACACCACCAATACCACTTCGGCGTGGCCGGTCAGGCCCGAGCAGACTTCTTCGTACGTCGGGTTCGGCGTGAAGCCGCCGGCGTAACCGACGACTGTGCTGACCACGCCTTCGCGCTGCCAGAAGCGTCGTTCCGCGCCCCAGAAGCAACCCAGACCGAAAATCGCGAAGTCGACGTCCTGAAAGAATGGACCGAGCAGCGGGGTGTCTTCGAAGACGAAGTGTTTTTCCGGCAGGGTCATCGCGGTTTCGCGGCCGGGCAGGGCTTGTTCTTTGGTTGGAAGCACGTTTTTGTTCACCAGAATTTCCGAGCGCAGAACCATGATCGTTCCTCTCAGTCAGGTTGGAGGTAAAAAGTCAGACCGCCAGTGTGCCGAATGATGCCGAGTTAATCACTACCCAATGTAGGAGCTGCCGAAGGCTGCGATCTTTTGATTTTGCTTTTTAAAAACCAGATCAAAAGATCGCAGCCTTCGGCAGCTCCTACAGGGGGCGGCATGTTATGGCGAGAATGGGGTAGAGGGATTAGAGACAGAGCGGCCCACGCGGATAGCGCTTGAGCGCTTTGATCAGCTCATCGCCCGGAATCGGTCGGTCGAACAGATAACCCTGACCGACGTCGCAACGATGCCGGCGCAGGAACGCCAGTTGCTCGGCGGTTTCGATGCCTTCGGCGACGACCTTGAGTTTCAGGTTGTGGGCCATGGCGATCACGGCGGAGGTGATTTCCATGTCGTCCTGGTTGTCGGGGATTTCATGGATGAAGCTGCGATCGATCTTGATGATGTCGATCGGGAATTTCTTCAGATAGCTCAGCGACGAGTACCCGGTGCCGAAGTCATCCATGGCCAGGGTCAGGCCCAGGCGTTTGAGCTGGTCGAGCTGCAAATGCGTGTCTTCGGTGGCTTCCAGCAACAAGCCTTCGGTCAGCTCGAGTTCGAGCAGATTGGCCGGCAGCGCCTCTTCCTTGAGGATGTTGGCGATCGAGGCGACCAGATCCGGATCAGAGAACTGTTTCGGTGACAGATTGATTGCCACCTGCAGATTGCCCAGGCCGGCAGCAGTCAAGGATTTGCTCATGCGGCACGCCTGACGCGCGATCCATTTGCCGATCGGAATGATCAGGCCGGTTTCCTCGGCGACGCTGATGAACTGGTCCGGGCGAATCATGCCGCGTTCCGGATGGTTCCAGCGCAACAGCGCTTCCATGCCCAGCAAGCGACCGCTGCGCAGGCACAGTTTCGGCTGGTAGAACACGTCCAGTTCATTCTGGGTCAGGGCGCGGCGCAGGTTGTTCTCGACGAAGAGTTTGTAACTGGCTTCAGCGTTCAGCGCTTCGGTGAACACCTGCAACTGATGTTTGCCGTTGGCCTTGGCCTTGTGCAGCGCCAGGCCGGCGTTGCGCATCAGGGTTTGCGGATCGCGCCCGTGCAGCGGCGCGCAGGCGAGGCCGACGGAGCCGGTGACACTGATCAGCTGATTGTCGACGAACATCGGCTTGTCGAGGGTCATCAGCAACTGACTGGCAATCTGCTGCCCGGCCTCAAGGTCGGTGTCGTCGAGCAACACGGCGAATTCGTTACTGGCAAAACGCGCGAGGCTGCCACTCGGGCTGAGGCTGTTGCGCAGGCGCCGGGCGAGGCTGATCAACAGTTTGTCGCCAGTCTGGTGGCCGAGGCTGTCGTTGATCCGCTTGAAGTTGTCGATGTCCACCAGCAACAGACTGATCGGCGTATCGCTGTCGCGGGCGAAGCGCTCATCGAGATTGCGGATGAATGCCGGACGGTTGCCGAGGTTGGTCAGGTTGTCGGTGTAGGCCAGGCGCTCGATACGTTGCTGCGCAAGTTTGGTCTGGGTGATGTCTTCGTAGATGCCGATGTAATGCGTCAGCTCACGGTTGTCGCCATAGACCTTGGAAATCGACAACTGCCCCCAGTACGGTTCGAGGTTCTTGCGGCGGCTTTTGAATTCGCCCTGCCAGCTGTTGCTCTGGGCCAGCGCCGAGGGCGCGTCGAACAGCAGTTCGCTGAGATTTTCCAGGGCGGGCAGTTCCGACAGGCGCTGGCCGTGGACTTCCTCGGTGGTGTACTGGGTGATCGCGGTGAAGCTCGGGTTGACGTACTCGACCACGCCGTCGCAGTTGACCAGCAAAAAGGCGTTGGCGCTTTGCTCGACCGCGCGCTGAAACAGGTGCAGAGCGCTGGTGGCAGTGCGCCGGTTGTGGTTGTTGATCACTTGCGCGAACTGGTCGGCCAGCTCGCCGGCAAAGGCGATTTCGTCGGACTGCCAGGCGCGAGTGGCGCCGGTCTGTTCCAGACACAACACACCGACCACCTGGCCGTCGACGCGAATGCTGGCATCGAGCATGGCGTTGACGTCACGCGGACGCATAGCCTCGGCCATCTCGCGGGTGCGCGGGTCGTGCATGGCGTTGTGCGCATCGATGGCGCGACTGCTGTGCAGCGCTTCCATATAGTCGGGGAAGCCGCTGATATCGATCGGCTCCGGCAGGATGTATTCCTGAGTTGCGCGATGGTAAGCGGAGATCGGCAGCAAGCGCTGGCCTTCGAGGTTCCATAGGCTGGCGCAGTCGATTTCGTAGATATCGCAGGCGCAGCGGGTGATCAGCTCGGCGGCTTCCTGCAGCGAGTTGTGCGTGCTGTAGCGCTGGCGTGCGAGCAGCAGAATCAGATCCTGTTGGGCGCGCACGCGCTCCAGATGCTGCAGTTGTTCCTGCTGGGCACGCTGGTTCAGCTCAAGGGCGATTTGCAGGCGCGAGTTCTGGGTTTCCAGATCCACCGAAGGCAGCGCCTGGGTTTCGTCGAACACCTCGTCGACGGCCAGCAGATAGCCGCGCAGCAAATGCCGGTTGTGCTGTTTGTAGGCTTCACCCAGCTCGAGGATGTTCAACGCGCCGGCGGCGGTGTGCAGGGTGTAGCGCACCACGTAATGCGCGCTTTTGCTCAACTGCTGCTGGATCGCGTCGTGCAGCTGATAGCGCGCTTCGGGCTCCATCAGGCTGGCGTAGGGCGAGCCGACCAGGGCGCAGAGCTCGACGGCCGGCTGGCCGAACTGGCGTTCGCAGTTGGGATCAAGGAACAGCATCGCCCAACTGGCTTCATTCAAGCGCTCGAAACGCAGCATGCCGAGCCGCGAGGGCACAGGCAACTGCGTCACTACCTCGGCCGCCATACGGCTGGCGGCATCGGGCTGGCTCTTCATGAAGGAAACTCGCTTGGAAATATGCTGAATGCGCCGGGCTCTCGCCCTCTTGTCTGTTGGCTGCGGCAAGGTTGCATCATTGCGGCACCGACTGACAAGAGAGATGAAGGCCAAGTGCTATAAGAATATGTCGGCTGCAGTGAACATTTCTCCAGCGTCTGGGGCAAAAGAACAAAAGATCGCTGCCTTGCAACGCTCCAACAAGGGAATGCGCCTCATGTAGGAGCTGCCGAAGGCTGCGATCTTTTGGGGTCTCAACGCAATTTCATGCTGATCGATTGCAGCAATTTGCCGTCACGATCGTGATACTCGACCAGAATCCGGTCAGCCTCGACGACCACATGCGCAAAATTGTCCTGACTCACCACCGCACTGGTCAGCTCGTGCCGATAATCCCCGGCCGCCGTGCGCACCAGCGGTTGATCGAGGATAAACGTCGAGGCCTTGGCATACGGCAGCAATTTGCTGTTGTGCAACGGCGAGGACACGATGGTGTGCACTTCGAAATCGGCGTCCTCGCTGTGACTCAAGCGACTGGTCAGCGAGCCATGGACGTCGCCGGAGACGAACACCACGTTCTTGATCCGGTGAGTGCGGATGGTTTCCAGCAGGCGCAGACGCTGCTCGGGAAAAGCTTTCCAGGCATCGTCACCGTTGAACTTGCGATCGGGATAGAACATCACGCTGGTCACCACGAATTTCACTCGTGCCGGGCTATGGATCAGCCATTGCAGCAGGGCCTGTTCCTGCTCGATGTCGAGAATGCGCCGGTCATCCTCAGACAAGTTGCGTCGGGTGCGGCTGTCGGTGACGAACCAGGCGATATCGCTGTCGCCAAACTGATACCAGTAATGCTTCAAGGTATTCCGGTCTATCTGGCCCTCGCTGTTATATGCGTAGACCGGGCTGTGGCTGGCTTGATAAAGTTCATAAGCGGCCATGGCGTTGCGATACAAGTCCTTGTCCGCATCTTTTGCATTGGCGGGCCAGTTATCTTCTATTTCATGATCGTCGAGCATCATGTAAGTCGATGTATTGGACATCAATCGTTGAATATTCGGTTGCGAGAATGCCGTTCGATACTTCTTCAGAATGTCTTTGGCTTCGCGATCCGGTGCAATGATATTCAAATCATCTACATACACTTGATCGCCGGTCATGATCACCGCGCTGACGGGTAGATGACTGTTCTCGACAAGTTGATTGATCGAGCCAAAGATGCGATCGCCCAGTTGCGGCAACGAAGCAATGCCCGCGGTGATCCGCAGGTAACGGCAAGATCCGACGATAAAGCCCCGGGGCTGGCTGGCTTGCGCGGTGCGGGTACGAAAGCGGTAGAGCTGTCGCGGCCATTGCAGTGGAAACTCCACCACTGTGTCGATGGTGTGTACCGGATTCATCGGGCTTAACCAGCCGGCTTGATATTCGTATTCACAATCGGCGTCCAGATCCTGTAATACCAGTACGCCCGACATGTCGTTGGCTGGATGCAAAAGTGCAAATACGCTGTTCGACCATTTTTCCGTTCCGGCCTTGCGGGCGCGAACTCCGGCAAATACGCGTTTTTTGTCCTGTTGTTCGCCGCGCATGAAAATACGAACTTCGTTAGTTGTGGCGTGGCCCACGATGGGGCCGATAGTCGGTTTGAACATGATCGATTCCGTTCGAGATTTTAATAAACAAGAATTAAATAAGCGGAGCGCGTTGAAGCAACTTTCCTGAGCAGAGGTTAGTTGGCCGGCGGCAGAAAATATTGGCGTTAAGTGGACCAGACCTGTGGCCGATGTCAGCGCAGGTTGTAGGAAAGAATCGCGGACCAGTTAATTCAGGCAAAAAAAAGCCCCGCCAGACCGGCGGGGTTGAGGTACGAGCGTGTGGCGCTCGAAAGGGTGCAGCAAGCGGCCCTCCGTCGCCGGAGGGCCGTTTGGGTTACAGCAGGATGGTGCGGATGTCGCCCAACAGGCTGCCCAGACGCTGAGTGAAGCGTGCAGCAGCAGCGCCGTTGATCACGCGGTGATCGTAGGACAGCGACAGTGGCAGCATCAGCTTCGGCTGGAAGGCCTTGCCGTCCCAGACTGGCTGGATGGTTGCCTTGGAAACACCAAGGATCGCCACTTCCGGCGCGTTGACGATCGGTGTGAAGCCGGTGCCGCCAATGTGGCCGAGGCTGGAAATGGTGAAGCAGGCGCCCTGCATCTCGTCCGAGGACAGCTTCTTGGTGCGGGCTTTTTCAGCCAGCGAAGCCGCTTCGGCTGCCAGTTGCAGCAGGCTCTTCTGGTCGACGTTCTTGATCACCGGCACCAGCAGGCCATCCGGGGTGTCGACGGCGAAGCCGATGTTCACGTATTTCTTGCGGATGATCGCCTTGCCACTTGGTGCCAGCGAACTGTTGAAGTCCGGCAGCTCCTTGAGCAGGTGCGCGCAGGTCTTGAGCAGCAGCGGCAGGATGGTCAGCTTGACGCCAGCCTTCTCGGCCACGGCTTTCTGTGCAACACGGAAGGCTTCCAGCTCGGTGATGTCCGCCGAGTCGAATTGCGTCACGTGCGGCACGTTCAGCCAGCTGCGGTGCAGGTTGGCAGCGCCGACCTGCATCAGGCGGGTCATTGGCACTTCTTCGATTTCGCCGAAGCGGCTGAAATCGACCACCGGAATCGGCGGGATGCCCGCGCCACCGGTAGCGCCGCCAGCAGCGGCCGGTGCTTCCTTGGCCTTCTGCATCATCGCCTTGACGTAAACCTGCACGTCTTCCTTGAGGATGCGACCGTGCGGACCGCTGGCGCCAACGGCGCTCAGCTCGACGCCGAACTCACGGGCCAGTTGACGCACGGCAGGGCCGGCGTGAACTTTGGCGCCCGGGTTCGCTGGTGTAGCAGCCGGTGCGGCGGCTGGAGCGGTGGCAGCAGGTGCAGCGGCAGCCGGAGCAGCAGGTGCCGGAGCGCTCGGTGCAGCAGCCGCAGCCGGGGCAGCAGCCGGGGCCGCGCCTTTGACTTTGAGCTTGAGGATCAGGTCGCCGGTGCCGACTTCGTCATCCAGCTTGATCGAAACGCTTTCGACCACGCCAGCGGCAGGCGATGGAATTTCCATGCTCGCCTTGTCGGATTCCAGGGTGATCAGCGACTGGTCGGCTTCGACGGTATCGCCGGCCTTGACCAGCACTTCGATGATCTTGGCTTTGCCAGCCGAACCGATGTCCGGAACGTGGATGTCCTGAACGCTGTCGGCAACCGGTGCAGCCGGAGCAGCAGCCGGGGCTGGCGCAGCGGCAGCAGGCGCAGCAGCCTGAGCCGGAGCGGCGGCAGCCGGGGCCGCAGCACCCGCCACTTCCAGATCCAGAATCAGATCGCCAGTGCCGACTTCGTCGTTGAGCTTGACGCTGATGGCCTTGACCACGCCAGCGGCAGGCGACGGGATTTCCATGCTCGCCTTGTCGGATTCCAGGGTGATCAGCGATTGATCAGCTTCGACGCTGTCGCCGACCTTGACCTGAATCTCGATGATCTGTGCCTTGCCCGACGAACCGATGTCCGGCACGTGCACTTGCTGTACCGAAGCAGCAGCAGGAGCAGCGGCAGGCGCGGCAGCAGCTGGTGCCGCAGCCGGTTTCTCTTCGGCTTTCGCAGCAGGAGCGGCGGCCGGCGCAGGGGCCGCTTCAGCGGCGCCCTCGACTTCCAGCTCGAGCAGTTCGTCGCCTTCTTTCAGACGGTCGCCCAGCTTCACTTTCAGGCTCTTGATGACGCCGGCTTTCGGGGCCGGCACTTCCATGCTGGCCTTGTCCGATTCCAGGGTCAGGATGCTCTGGTCGGCTTCGATGCGGTCGCCGACCTTCACAAACAGTTCAATTACTTCACCTTCACCGCTGCCGATGTCAGGTACGCGAATGAGTTCGCTCACAAAATGTCTCCTCAGCAGTCCAGTGGGTTGCGTTTTTCCGGGTCGATGCCGAACTTGGCGATGGCTTCAGCCACAACCTTAGGTTCGATATCACCACGGTCAGCCAGTGCTTCCAGGGCTGCCAACACCACGAAATGACGGTCGACTTCGAAGAAATGACGCAGTTTCTTGCGGCTGTCGCTGCGGCCGAAACCGTCGGTGCCCAGGACTTTGAATTCCTTGGACGGTACCCACTGACGGATCTGCTCGGCGAACAGCTTCATGTAGTCGGTAGAAGCAATGACCGGACCTTTACGGCCGTTCAGGCACTCTTCGACGTAGCTCAGCTTAGGCTTCTGGCCAGGCTTGAGACGGTTGCTGCGCTCTACGGCGAGGCCGTCGCGACGCAGTTCGTTGAAGCTGGTAACGCTCCACACGTCAGCGCCGATGTTGAACTCTTCACGCAGGATCTTCGCCGCTTCACGCACTTCACGCAGGATGGTGCCGGAGCCCATCAGCTGAACGTGGTGCGCCGCATCGCGAGTGTCTTCCTCGAGCAGGTACATGCCTTTCTTGATGCCTTCTTCGGCACCGGCCGGCATGGCTGGCTGCTGGTACGACTCGTTCATCACGGTAATGTAGTAGAAGATGTCCTGTTGCTCTTCGGTCATCTTCTTCATGCCGTCCTGAATGATCACCGCCAGCTCGTAGCCGTAGGTCGGATCGTAGGTGCGGCAGTTCGGGATGGTCGCGGCTAGCAAGTGGCTGTGACCGTCTTCGTGCTGCAGACCTTCACCGTTCAGGGTGGTACGGCCAGCGGTGCCGCCGATCAGGAAGCCACGGGTACGGCTGTCGCCAGCGGCCCAGGCCAGGTCGCCGATACGCTGGAAGCCGAACATCGAGTAGAAGATGTAGAACGGCAGCATCGGCTGGTTGTGGCTGGAGTACGAAGTACCGGCAGCGATGAACGAGCTCATGGCGCCTGCTTCGTTGATGCCTTCTTCAAGGATCTGACCTTTCTGGTCTTCCTTGTAGAACATCACCTGGTCTTTATCGACTGGCTCGTAGAGCTGGCCGACGGAGGAGTAGATGCCCAACTGACGGAACATGCCTTCCATACCGAAGGTACGGGCTTCGTCCGGGATGATCGGGACGATGCGCGGGCCGATTTCCTTGTCCTTGACCAGTTGCGCCAGGATCCGCACGAAAGCCATGGTGGTGGAAATTTCACGGTCGCCCGAGCCATCGAGGATGGCTTTCAGGGTGTCCAGGTCCGGAGTCGGTACGCTGAAGCTCTGCGCACGGCGCTGCGGCACGAAACCGCCCAGTGCGGCACGGCGCTCGGCCAGATAACGCGCTTCGGCGCTGTTTGGCTCTGGTTTGAAGAACGGCAGGTTCTCCAGTTCTTCGTCCTTGACCGGAATGTCGAAGCGGTCGCGGAACAGCTTCAGGCTGTCGACGTCGACCTTCTTGGTGTTGTGCGCAGTGTTTTTCGCTTCGCCGGCACCGGTGCCATAACCCTTGATGGTCTTGGCGAGGATGACGGTCGGTTGTTCCTTGTGGTTGACCGCTTCGTGGTACGCCGCGTAGACCTTGTACGGGTCGTGGCCGCCACGGTTGAGTTTCCAGATCTCGTCGTCGGACAGATCGGCAACCATTGCCTTGAGTTCAGGCGTGTTGAAGAAATGCTCGCGAACGAACGCGCCGTCTTTGGCTTTGTAGTTCTGGTATTCGCCGTCGATGACTTCGTCCATGCGGCGTTGCAGGATGCCGTCGACGTCTTTGGCCAGCAGCGGGTCCCAGAAACGGCCCCAGATGACTTTGGTCACGTTCCACTGCGCACCACGGAACACGCCTTCGAGTTCCTGGATGATCTTGCCGTTGCCGCGAACCGGGCCGTCGAGGCGCTGCAGGTTGCAGTTGATGACGAAGATCAGGTTGTCCAGCTTCTCGCGGCCGGCCAGGGAGATCGCGCCCAGGGATTCCGGCTCGTCGCACTCGCCGTCACCGAGGAAGCACCAGACCTTCTGTTTGCCCGGCTGGATGAAACCGCGGTGCTCCAGGTACTTCATGAAGCGCGCCTGGTAGATCGCCTGGATCGGACCCAGACCCATCGATACGGTCGGGAACTGCCAGAAGTCAGGCATCAGCCAAGGGTGCGGATAGGACGAAAGGCCTTGACCATCGACTTCCTGACGGAAGTTGTTCATCTGGTCTTCGGTGATGCGGCCTTCCATGAATGCACGGGCGTAAACGCCTGGCGAGGTGTGGCCCTGGAAGTAGATCAGGTCGCCGCCGTGTTCGTCGGTCGGGGCCTGGAAGAAATAGTTGAAGCCGATGTCATACAGGGTCGCACTGGAAGCGAAGCTGGAGATGTGACCACCCAGGTCCGAATCTCGCAGGTTCGTGCGCATTACCATGGCCATCGCGTTCCAGCGTACCAGCGAGCGAATGCGGCGTTCCATGAACAGGTCGCCAGGCATGCGTGCTTCGTGGGTAACGGGGATCGTGTTGCGGTAAGGCGTGGTGATCGCGTAAGGGAGCTGCGAGCCGCTGCGGGTCGCGAGTTCGCCCATACGGGTCATCAGATAGTGAGCACGGTCTTCGCCTTCTTTGTCGAGAACCGATTCCAGGGCGTCCAGCCATTCCTGGGTTTCGACGGGATCGAGGTCTTGCATGGCTTGCTCCAGGGCGGAAAGGCTTCCAGAATCGGTTGCCTGAGTTTGCGACTGGCCTTGTGGGCAGACGATTTAAAATTCTTGGATTGCCGACAGGTTGTTCCGGCGGCGTGTAGTTTTACTACAAATCTTCCGGCATTTCAGCCTTTCGAATGTATAGACGAGTAGTAAAACTACAGATGAAAGGCTTGTGGCCTCCGACTGCGTTGTGAGAATAATCGTTAAGGCGGGTCGATTTCCATCCGAATAAGGTGAAAGTTTGATGCTGGATGCCAAAGAAGAAGAAATTTCAGCTATTTCTAACTTTTGTTCGACAGTCCTTCACGTAGCGGGTTTTCATCATTCACTACAAGCGGCCCTCAATACGCCGATCAAGGATAGACCATGACCCTGCCCGTGCTTGCCGAACTGCCCGCCATTCTCCTGCCGTTGGTCAGCCGATCCGAGCAGTCGTTCCGTACGTCCGTCGCCGCCCTTGAAGACGATCACGGCCTGTCGAACTGGACGCCGGAGCGCTGGGCGCAATTCGCCCGCGTCAGCGCCTCCAGCGAATTTGTCATTGAACAGAGCATTCGTGACCCTTTGATGTTGCTGTCGCTGGTGGCGTCCGGCGAACTTGATCGAGCGTTTGCGCCCGGCGAGCTGTGCGCACAGATTGCCGCCGCTGTGAACAGCGCGCAGAGCGAAGACGAACTCGGCCGCGCCTTGCGCCGCCAGCGCGCACGGCATCAGGTACGGATCATCTGGCGCGACCTGACCCGCCAGGCCAATCTGGTGCAGACCTGCCGCGACCTCTCGGACATGGCCGACGCCACCATCGATCAGGCTTATCAATGGCTGTACAGCCGCCACTGCGAGCAGTTCGGCACGCCGACCGGCCGGCGCAGCGGTGAGCCGCAGCAGATGGTCATCCTCGGCATGGGCAAGCTCGGCGCGGTCGAGCTGAATCTGTCTTCCGACATCGACCTGATCTTCGCCTACCCCGAAGGCGGCGAAACCGTCGGCGTGAAACGCTCGCTGGACAATCAGGAATTCTTCATCCGCCTCGGCCAGCGTCTGATCAAGGCGCTGGATCCGATGACCGTCGACGGCTTTGTTTTCCGCGTCGACATGCGCCTGCGTCCATACGGATCCTCTGGTGCGCTGGTGCTCAGCTTCAACGCGCTGGAGCAGTATTACCAGGATCAGGGCCGCGACTGGGAACGCTACGCGATGATCAAGGCGCGGGTGGTGGCTGGCGATCAGGTGGCCGGCGCGCAGTTGCTCGATATGCTGCGGCCGTTCGTTTATCGGCGCTATCTGGACTTCTCGGCGATCGAAGCGCTGCGCACCATGAAGCAGTTGATCCAGCAGGAAGTGCGGCGCAAGGGCATGGCCGACAACATCAAGCTCGGCTCCGGCGGCATCCGCGAGGTCGAGTTCATCGCGCAGGCCTTTCAACTGATCCACGGTGGCCGCGACCTGAGCCTGCAACAGCGTCCTTTATTAAAGGTGCTGAGCACGCTGGAAGGGCAGGGCTATCTGCCGCCGGCGGTGGTCAGCGAATTGCGCGAGGGTTACGAGTTTCTGCGTTACACCGAACATGCCATTCAAGCGATTGCCGACCGCCAGACGCAGATGCTGCCGGACAGCGCCCAGGATCAGGCGCGCATCGCCTTCATGCTGGGCTTCGCCGATTGGTCGGTGTTCCATGAACAACTGATGTACTGGCGCGGGCGCGTGGCCTGGCATTTCGCCCAGGTGATCGCCGATCCCGATGAGGAAGAGGGCAGCGAAAGCGAAGTGGTGGTCGGTGGTGAATGGCTGCCGCTGTGGGAGGAAGAACAGGACGAGGAGGCCGCGTGCCGGCAGTTGCAGGAGGGCGGTTTCGTCGATGCCGGCAAAGCCCTCAAAGCGCTGGCCGGTTTGCGTGGCAGTCCGCAATTGCGCGCGATGCAGCGGCTGGGACGCGAGCGTCTCGATGCTTTTATTCCGCGACTGCTTGCGCAAGCGGTGGAGCATGACAATCCCGATCTGGTACTCGAGCGCGTGCTGCCGCTGGTGGAAGCGGTAGCGCGGCGCTCGGCGTATCTGGTGTTACTCACGGAAAACCCCGGTGCGCTGCGGCGCCTGCTGACCCTGTGTGCGGCGAGCCCGTGGATTGCCGAGCAGATCACGCGCTTCCCGCTGCTGCTCGACGAATTGCTCAACGAGGGCCGGCTGTTCAAGCCGCCGCTGGCGCCGGAACTGGCGGCCGAGTTGCGCGAACGCCTGACGCGAATTCCCGAAGACGACCTCGAGCAGCAAATGGAAGCCCTGCGCCATTTCAAACTGGCGCACCGCTTGCGCGTCGCCGCCTCGGAAATTGCCGGCAGCCTGCCGCTGATGAAAGTCAGCGATTACCTGACCTGGCTGGCCGAGGCGATTCTCGAACAGGTGCTGGCCCTGGCCTGGCGGCAGACCGTGGCCAAGTACGGCACGCCGCTGCGCACTGACGGCACGCTGTGCGATCCCGGCTTCATCATTGTCGGTTATGGCAAAGTCGGCGGTATCGAATTGGGGCATGGTTCCGATCTGGATCTGGTGTTCATCCATGACGGTGATCCGCAGGCGGAAACCGACGGGCCGAAATCCATCGACGGCGCGCAGTTCTTCACGCGTTTGGGGCAGCGGATCATTCATCTGCTCACAGCGCAGACCAACTCCGGCCAGCTGTATGAAGTGGACATGCGCCTGCGGCCGTCCGGTGCTTCCGGGTTGCTGGTGAGTTCCCTCGGCGCGTTCGCGCGCTATCAGGAAAACGAAGCATGGACTTGGGAGCATCAAGCCTTGGTGCGCGCGCGGGTGCTGGTGGGCAGTCAGGATGTTGGCCAGGCCTTCGAGAAAGTCCGCGCCCAGGTATTGGGCAAACCTAGGGATCTGGCCAAGCTGCAACAGGAAGTCAGCGAGATGCGGGCGAAGATGCGCGACAACCTCGGGACCCGCAGCACCGCGGCCGGCACGGCGGCGAATGCGTTCGACGCGGGCGTGCCGTTTGACCTCAAGCAGGACGCCGGAGGTATCGTCGATATTGAATTTATGGTGCAATACGCGGCCCTGGCGTGGTCGCACAGCCATCCACCGCTGCTGCGCTGGACCGATAACATCCGCATTCTGGAAGAGCTGGAACACGAAGGGCTGATGCCCGCCGAAGATGCCAGTCTGTTGCGTGAGGCCTACAAGGCCTACCGCTCCGCCGCCCACCGGCAGGCCTTGCAGAAGGACGCCGGGGTGATACCGGGCGACCAGTTTGCCGACGAACGCCGGCAGGTTTTGCGTATATGGAAAGAGATGGGGCTAAGCTGAAACGCGCCAATGAACGCAATGAGATTCAAACGGTGGGAGCGAGCCTGCTCGCGAACGCGGAGTGTCAGTCAACAGCAATGTTGAACGTGCCGACCCCTTCGCGAGCAGGCTCGCTCCCACAGTGACCTGCGGTGAGCGCAGTGATGTGAACAGATGCAAAAACCTGTAGGAGTGAGCCTGCTCGCGATAGTGGAGTGACAGTCGACAGACATGTTGAACGAAATGACCCATCGCCAGCAGCGCCGCTTCCACAATGATTATCGAGGCGGGGAGGCGTAAATGCCTCCCCGGTTCGTTTTTGGAAACCACATGAATATTCTGATCGTTGGGCCCAGTTGGGTCGGTGACATGGTGATGGCGCAGACACTGTTTCAGTGTCTCAAGCAACGCCACCCGCAATGCGCAATCGACGTGCTGGCGCCCGAGTGGAGCCGGCCGATCCTCGAGCGCATGCCCGAAGTGCGTACGGCCTTGAGCTTCCCGCTCGGCCACGGCGCGCTGGAACTGGCGACGCGCCGGCGCATCGGCAAATCCCTGCGCGGTCAGTACGATCAGGCGATCCTGCTGCCCAACTCGCTGAAATCGGCACTGGTGCCGTTTTTTGCCGGCATCCCGAAACGCACCGGTTGGCGCGGCGAATTCCGCTATGGCCTGCTCAACGACGTGCGTACCCTCGACAAAGAACGCTACCCGCTGATGATCGAGCGTTTCATGGCGCTGGCCTATGAAGCGAACGCCGAGCTGCCGAAGCCGTACCCGCGCCCGAGTCTGCAAATCGACCCGGTGACCCGCGAAGCGGCACTGGCCAAATTCGGCCTGACCCTTGATCGCCCGGTCCTGGCTTTGTGCCCCGGCGCCGAGTTCGGCGAATCCAAGCGCTGGCCGTCCGAGCACTACGCCAAGGTCGCCGAAGCGCGCATCCGCGAAGGCTGGCAGGTATGGCTGTTCGGCTCGAAAAACGATCACGCGGTCGGCGAAGACATTCGCGCCCGGCTGATCCCGGGCCTGCGTGAAGAATCGGTCAACCTCAGCGGCGGCACCTCGCTGGCCGAGGCCATTGACCTGCTCTCATGCGCCGATTCCGTTGTGTCCAATGACTCTGGACTGATGCACGTCGCTGCTGCATTGAATCGTCCGCTGGTCGCGGTGTACGGCTCGACCTCGCCGGGCTTCACCCCGCCGCTGGCCGAGCAGGTCGAGATCGTGCGCCTGGGCATCGAATGCAGCCCGTGCTTCGATCGAACTTGCCGGTTCGGCCATTACAACTGCCTGCGCCAGCTGATGCCGGACGTGGTCAACGATGCCTTGCAGAAGTTGCAGGGCTCCGTGGTCGAGGTTCACTAACTTGCGGGTATTGTTGATCAAGACTTCATCGCTGGGCGACGTGATTCACGCGTTGCCGGCGCTGACCGACGCCGCCCGGGCCATTCCCGGAATCAAGTTCGACTGGGTGGTGGAAGAGGGTTTCGCCGAGATTCCGAGCTGGCACCCGGCGGTCGATAAAGTGATTCCGGTGGCGATCCGCCGCTGGCGCAAGAGTCTGTGGAAAACCATCACCAGCGGCGAGTGGAAACGCTTCAAGCAAAGCGTGCGCGCCAATAAATACGATCTGGTGATCGACGCTCAAGGCCTTCTGAAAAGTGCCTGGCTGGCCCGCTACGTCAAAGCCCCGGTGGCCGGCCTCGATAAAACTTCCGCGCGCGAGCCGATGGCTGCGCGCTTCTACGATCGTAAACTCGCTGTCGCCCGAGGCCAGCACGCCGTCGAGCGCGTACGCCAGTTATTCGCCATCGCTCTGGGTTACGACTTGCCCAAAGGCCTCGGCGATTACGGCCTCAACGTCGAGCGACTGGTCGAGTTGCCACGCAGGAACGCTTACGTGGTGTTCCTCCACGGCACCACTTGGGATACCAAGCACTGGCCGGAAATCTACTGGCGCGAGCTGACCGAGCGGGTCGGCTACCTCGGCGTTGGCGTGAAGCTGCCGTGGGGCAACCCGCAGGAAAAGGCCCGCGCCGAACGCATCGCTGCCGGCTTCAAACACGCCGAAGTGCTGCCGAAGCTTAATCTGGCCGGCGTCGGCAAAGTCCTCGCCGGCGCGCAAGCCTGCGTGGCGGTGGACACCGGGCTCGGCCATCTGGCCGCTGCGCTGGATGTGCCGACCATCTCGTTGTTCGGCCCGACCAACCCGGGCCTCACCGGCGCCTACGGCAAGCTGCAGATTCATCTGGCCAGCGACTTCCCGTGCGCGCCCTGCATGCAGAAAAAATGTACCTATCAACCGACCGAGCAGGATGCCCGTCAGTTTGACCTGAAACGCGAGCAGCCTTTGTGCTTCACGCGTGTGAACCCCGAGCGTGTCGCCAGCCGACTGAGCACGTTGTTAATGGCTGAGGAGTTGCGCTGATGCAATTGGCATTTGTCCTGTACAAATATTTCCCGTTCGGTGGCTTGCAGCGCGACTTCATGCGCATCGCCCTTGAATGTCAGAAGCGCGGCCATCAGATTCGCGTCTACACGCTGATCTGGGAAGGCGACGTGCCGCCGGGTTTCGAAGTGCTGGTGGCGCCGGTCAAGGCGTTCTTCAATCACCGTCGCAACGAAAAGCTCAGCGCGTGGATGGCCGCGGATCTGGCCAAGCGTCCGGTCGATCGCCTGATCGGCTTCAACAAGATGCCGGGTCTGGACGTCTACTACGCCGCCGACGGCTGCTTTGAAGACAAGGCGCAGAACCTGCGCAACTCGTTGTATCGCCGCTGGGGTCGCTATCGCCACTTCGCCGAGTACGAGCGCGCGGTGTTCGCCAAGGACGCGAAGACCGAAGTGCTGATGATTTCCGAAGTGCAGCAACCACTGTTCATCAAGTACTACGACACGCCGCTCGAGCGCTTCCACCTGCTGCCGCCGGGCATTGCCCAGGATCGTCGGCGGCCGGCGAATGCCGATGAGATTCGCGCCGGTTTCCGCGCTGAATTCAATCTCAAGGACGACGAGTTGCTGCTGGTGCAGATCGGCTCCGGCTTCAAGACCAAGGGTGTCGATCGCAGCCTCAAGGCGCTGGCCGCACTGCCCGCCGAATTGCGCAAACGCACCCGGCTGTTTGTAATTGGCCAGGATGACCCCAAATTGTTCCAGATGCAGAGTGCGACGCTGGGCCTGGGCGACAATGTGACCTTTCTCAAAGGGCGCAGCGATATCCCGCGCTTCCTGCTCGGTGCCGATCTGTTGATCCACCCGGCCTACAACGAAAATACCGGCACCGTGCTGCTTGAAGCGCTGGTGGCCGGGTTGCCGGTGTTGGTCAGCGCGGTCTGCGGTTACGCCCATTACATTGCCGAGGCCGATGCCGGGCGCGTGCTGGACGAGCCGTTCGAGCAGGCGCAGCTGACGCAATACCTGACCGAGATGTTGAGCAATGACGCTGCACGTGCGGCCTGGAGCCGCAACGGTCTGGCCTTCGCCGAGACGGCCGACCTCTACAGCATGCCGCAGCACGCGGCGGATGTGATTCTGGCGGAGCACGCTTAATGAAGTTGATGCTGGCTGAACCGTTCAAAAGCCTTTGGGCCGGACGCGACCCGTTCGCCGAAGTCGAGGGCTTGCAGGGCGAGGTATACCGCGAGCTGGAAGCGCGCCGGACATTGCGTACGGAAGTCGACGGCCATGGCTTTTTCGTCAAGATCCACCGTGGCATCGGCTGGGGCGAAATCTTCAAGAACCTGCTGACCGCCAAGCTGCCTGTGCTCGGCGCCGGGCAAGAGTGGAAGGCCATCCAGCGCCTTCAGGAAGTCGGCGTGCCGACCATGACCGCCGTCGCCTACGGCGAGAAGGGCAGCAACCCGGCGGATCAGCATTCGTTCATCGTCACCGAAGAGCTGGCGCCGACCATCAGCCTCGAAGACTTCAGCATTGACTGGGTCCAGCAGCCGCCGGAGCCAACACTCAAGCGCGCATTGATTGCCGAAGTCGCGCGGATGACCGGGATGATGCACCGCGCCGGGGTCAATCACCGCGACTGCTACATCTGCCATTTTCTGCTGCACACCGACAAACCGGTCACACCGCAGGATTTCAAGCTCTCGGTGATTGACCTGCACCGTGCCCAAACCCGCGCGAAAATCAATCAGCGCTGGCGCAACAAGGATCTGGCGGCGCTGTACTTCTCCGCGCTGGACATCGGCCTGACCCGCCGCGACAAACTGCGTTTCCTCAAGGGCTATTTCCAGCAACCGCTGCGGCAGATTCTGGCAGAAGAGGCGCCACTGCTGAGCTGGCTGCAAGGCAAGGCCGACAAGCTCTACGCGCGCAAACAGCGTTACGGGGATGCGCTCTGATGGCGGGTTGGACACTTGAGCCGCAGTACAGCGACCTCGCCCAAGATTTTGGCAGCCTCGAAGCGGTGTTTGCGTTACAGGGCGAACGCCTGACCCGCGATCCGCTGTCGGAGGTGGTTCGGGTGCAGCGCGACGGGGTCAATTACTACGTCAAACGCTACGTCGGCGCCGGTAAGGGCCTGCGCCGTTACCTCGGCAAGCCGCGGGTAAAAATGGAATGGCAGAACCTCAAGCGCTTCGCCAAGTGGGGCATCCCCACTGCCGAGGTGGTGGCCTGGGGGCTGGAGCGGCGGGGCGCGGCCTACGATCGGGGCGCGATGATCACCCGTGAGCTGCCCAATACCGAAGACCTCTCGGCACTGGCTGAGCGCAAGGATCCCAGGCTCAAGGATCGCGCCTGGGTCGACGGTGTCAGCCGGCAACTGGCTGGCTACACCCGGACCATGCACGACCATCGGTTTACGCATAACGATTTGAAATGGCGCAATCTGCTGATCGACGATCAGGCGCGCATCTTCCTCATCGACTGCCCCAACGGCGAATTCTGGCGCGGCTTCTGGCTCAAGTACCGGATCACCAAGGACCTCGCCTGTCTTGATAAGCTGGCCAAATACCACCTGTCCAATACCCAGCGCCTGCGCTTCTATAAGCAGTATCGCCAGTGTGATCGGCTCGATGTCGCCGACAAGAAACGGATTCGGCACGTGGTGAGATTTTTTGAGGGACGTGAATGACTGATTTTCTTGCCGTACAGGACCGCGCTCTGCTGGAGCGCCACGGTCTCGGCAATTTCGACGCACTGTGGGCCAAACAGCTTGAAGCTGTGGATGAGCCCAACACTGCCGGTGGCGGCTGGAGCAGCGTGTTCCGCCTGGACCTGGAAGGCCAGGGCTATTACCTCAAGCGCCAGAGCAATTATCTGACGCGGACCTTGCATGCGCCGTTTGGCGAGCCCAGTTTTGCCCGTGAGTTTCGCAACATCAGCCGTTACC
Source organism: Pseudomonas sp. S3_G06 (assembly GCF_054667565.1). Taxonomy (NCBI): domain Bacteria; kingdom Pseudomonadati; phylum Pseudomonadota; class Gammaproteobacteria; order Pseudomonadales; family Pseudomonadaceae; genus Pseudomonas; species Pseudomonas sp. S3_G06. The sequence goes on along the minus strand of NZ_CP162738.1, from coordinate 4,645,245 downwards.
GCAAGCTGGGCATTCCTGCGTTGCAGGCGGCGTTTTTCGGTGAACGCAACGTTGCCGGGGAAGTGCGCGCCATTCTGCTCACCCGCGCCTTGGATGGCTGGAGCGACCTGGATTCGTTGCTGGCGCACTGGACGCAGCTCAGTGCCGCACAGCATTCGGCCATTCTCAGGGCTTGCGGTCTGCTGGCGCGGCGGCTGCACGGTGCGCGTCAGGTGCATGGCTGTTTCTACCCCAAGCACATATTCCTGCGCGCCACCGGCGACGGCTATGAGGCGCAACTTATCGATCTGGAGAAAACCCGGCCGCTGCTGTTCGGCATGCGTGATCGGGTCAAGGATCTGGAACCGTTGCAACGTCGCGCGCCGCAGTGGAGCGAGGCCGACTTGCGCCAATTGCTCGCGGCTTATCTCGATCAGCCGACTGACAGCTCGCTGCTCGACAGCTGGCTGAGCCGACTGACGGCGCGGCGCAGCCACAAGGAGACCCGTTGATGCAATTGTCCGAGCTGGCCCGGACCGGGCGGACCCCCTCACTGCCGCTGACCGTGACCCTGGCGGACGCTGCCGGCGCGGCGGATTTGCAGTTGCTGAGTCTGCTGCGGGTGTTGCCCGGGCAGCGTTACGTTGGCGCAGGTGTCTGGCGCGGTCGGCCGGTGCTGGCCAAGTTGTTGGTCGGCAGCAAAGCTGCGCGGCATTTTCAGCGTGAGCTGCAAGGCGTGCGCTTGCTCGCTGCGCAGGGCATGACCACGCCGCTGTTATTGGCCGATGGGCTGAAAGACGGTGAGGGTGGCTGGCTGCTGTTCGAATTTCTCGAGGGTGCCGAGAGCCTTGGTGATGCCTGGGCCAAGGTCGAGTCTCTGCCGGCGCTGGCCGATGAGCAGACCGCTGTTCTGGCCGAAGCACTGGATGCTATCGGTCGGCTGCACGGCAAAGGGCTCTGGCAGGAAGACTTGCATCTGGACAATCTGCTGCGCCACGGCGGTCAGCTGTATTTGATCGATGGTGCCGGCGTTCGTGCGGAAACGGCGGGGCAGCCCTTGTCCCGGCAGAAAGTGCTGGAAAATCTCGGCGTGTTTTTCGCCCAGTTGCCAAAATCACTCGAACCGTTCACCGAAGAACTGCTGGTGTATTACCTGCTCAGCAACAGCGAACATGCTTTACCGCTGGAGGCGTTGCAAAAACAGATCGACAAGGTGCGCAACTGGCGACTCAGGGATTACCTGATCAAGGTTGGCCGCGACTGCACGTTGTTCTCCGTGCAGCGCAGGGCATTTGGCCTGCGCGCCGTTCGCCGTGAAGAAGAAGCGGCCATGCTGCCGGTGCTTGAGCAGGCTGACGCCTTGCTTGATCAGGGGCACCTGTACAAGACCGGTGGCGCGGCCAGCGTCGGCAAAGTCGAGATAGCCGGGCGGGCTCTGGTTATCAAGCGCTACAACATCAAGAATTTCGCCCATTGGCTCAAGCGCTTCTGGCGCCCGAGCCGGGCCTGGCATTCGTGGCGCGAAGGCAATCGCCTCGCGTTCCTTGGCATCGCCACGCCGAAACCGCTGGCGGTACTGGAGAAGCGCTTCTTGTGGCTGCGTCGCAGTGCCTATCTGGTCACCGAGTACCTGCCGGGACCGGACATCATCGAGCGCTTTGCGCCGTACATGGACAATGGCCAGGCACCGGAAGCCGAGTTGCAGGCGCTGGATCAACTGTTTGCCCGATTGATCGCCGAGCGTATCAGTCATGGCGATTTCAAGGGCCACAACCTGTTCTGGCAGGCGGATCGCTGGGCGCTGATCGACCTCGACTCGATGTGTCAGCACGCCTCGGTTGGCAGTTTCGCCCCGGCCTATACCCGGGATCGGGCGCGGTTCATGCGCAACTGGCCGCAAGACAGCGCGTTGTATCGGGTCATTGATGAGCGGCTGCCGAAAGGAGTCTCCAGCGCGGGGTGACTCAATTCGCGGGCAGGCTCGTTCTCGCAATGGGCCCGGTTCACTGTGGGGTTGAGTCTGCTCGCAGTAACGGACAAACACAGCGACTTGTCCTACAGCATCTCCAGAATCCGTGAGCTGTGCCCGGCTCGGCCTCGATGCTAATTTGCCTGACGATTCTGGAGGGCGAATCTTGAGCATGAAAAAAATGGTGACGCTGAGCGTTCTTACCTGGGTTCTCTCAGGCTGTGGCAGTGTCTCAACCGTGTTACAGGGGGACGCCGATGCTGCCCGCGACTTGCGCAAAAAGAAGACCTACTGCCAATCGATTCCGCGCATCTACAGTGGCGTGGCTTTCGACTTTTGCACTTTGAATGCGCCGCCCGATCCTACGGGTATGCTGGCGCCGTTTGTTTTGTTCGATCTTCCCCTGTCCGCCGTGTTCGATACGCTTTCGCTGCCTTACACGGTATATCGGCAGATTACCGATTCAAATCTGACTATTTACTGGCGCAGAGACGGCTATTGAGTCGTTGAACCTGTTGATTCGGACCAATCGTGCAGGTGGCAATTCGCACAAGGTAATTCCCGTCATGTTTACGCTATAATCCCGCCCTTTAGCTGTCACTCGCCCTGTGCGAGGGCACATCAATTTTCAAGGCGCATCGCGCCTGCATGCAGACTAAAGAGGCTAGACCCCTGTGGCATTGACGATTCTTGGCCTGTCCGGCGCCCTTAGCCATGATCCTTCCGCAGCCTTGTACATCGACGGCAAGCTGGTCGCGGCGGCTGAGGAAGAGCGCTTCGTACGCGATAAACATGCAAAGAACCGCATGCCCTACGAATCGGCGAAATTCTGCCTCGAGCAAGCCGGCATCAAACCTTCCGACGTTGACGTGGTGGCGATTCCATTCGCTCCGATCAGCCTGTTCGGCAAGGCCCGCTGGCACTACGCCAAGCGCTATTGGTACGCCCCGGATCGTGCTCTTGATGCGATCCTGATGGGCAACCGTCGCTACAAGCGCTATCGCAACAAGATCGTCTGGTGCCTCGAGCAACTGGGCTTCGATCCGAAGAAAATCAAGATCGAGCCGGTCGAGCATCACCTGGCTCACGCCTCCAGCGCCTATCACTGCTCGGGTTTCAAAGAGAAAACCGCGATCCTCGGCATTGACGGCAAGGGTGAATACGCCACGACCTTCTTCGGCTACGGCGAAAACGGCAAGATCCACAAGATCAAGGAATTCTTCGATCCGGACTCCCTTGGTGGTCTGTACGGCGCGATCACCGAGTTCCTCGGTTTCGAGATGCTCGACGGCGAGTTCAAGGTCATGGGCATGGCGCCGTACGGCGACGCCAGCAAGTATGATTTCTCGCGTCTGGCCTCGTTCGAGAATGGCGAACTGGTGATCAATACCGACTACGCCAACGTCATCGGCCTGCGTCGCTATAAAGAGAAGGGCAAAGGCTTCTACTTCTCGCCGAAGCTGATCGAGTGGCTGGGTCCGAAGCGCGAAGGCGACATCGCTGATGAGCCTTACATCCACTACGCCGCGAGCATGCAAGCGCTGTTCGAGAAGCTCGCGTTGCAGATGATCGACTACTACCTGGGCGACGTGCTCAAGGAAACCGGCAAACTGGCTTTCGCCGGCGGCTGTGCGTTGAACGTCAAGCTGAACCAGAAAATCATCGCCCGCGACGACATCAAAGAGCTGTTCGTACAGCCTGCGTCCGGCGATGCCGGCACCGCGGTCGGCGCTGCCGCTTACGTGTCGCACGCCCGTGGCGTGCCGGTCGAGAAGATGGAACACGTCTATCTCGGCCCGTCGTACAGCAACGAGGACGTGATTGCCGCCTGCGCCCGTCACGAGAACAAGCCGACCTGGCGCAAGCTCGACAACATGCCCGAGCAGATCGCCAAAATCATGGTCGATGGCAACCCGGTAGCCTGGTTCCAGGGCCGCATGGAATTCGGCCCGCGGGCGCTGGGTGGCCGTTCGATCATCGGTTGCCCGAGCGTGGCCGGTGTCGCCGACCGCATCAACCACCAGATCAAGTTCCGCGAGCGCTGGAGGCCTTTCTGCCCGTCGATGCTCGATACCGTCGCGCCGCAGATGATCAAGATCGATCACCCGGCGCCGTTCATGACCTTCACCTTCGAAGTCGCCGAAGAATGGAAAACCCGCGTGCCGGAAGTTGTCCATGAAGACGGTACTTCTCGGGCCCAAGTGCTCAAGCGCGAATACAACCCGCGCTACTACGACATGATGAAGGCGCTGGAAAACCTCACTGGTAACGGCGTATCGCTGAACACTTCGCTCAACCGTCGTGGCGAGCCGATGATCTGCTCGCCGACCGACGCCCTGAACATGTTTTTCGGCTCTGACCTGCAATATCTGATCATGGAAGATATTCTGGTCGTCAAAGAAGGCGTGCAAGGAAACGGTCTTGACTGAAACACTGATCAGTGTCGTCATCCCCGCGTATAACTACGCCGATTCCCTGCCTCGGGCTGTGGAGTCGGTGTTGCTGCAGTTGCATGAAGCGACGGCGGATCTGCTGGTTATCGATGACGGGTCCACTGACTCGACGCCTGAGGTAATGCAAGCGTTGCTGGCCGAACATGCCGGGCGTTTTCGTGCCATACGCCAAAGCAATGGCGGGCTGTCTTCAGTGCGCAATCGCGGGATCGAGGAAACCACCGGGCAATTTCTGATTTTTCTCGATGCAGATGACGAGATGGCTCCCGGTGCTCTTGGAGCGCTATCGCAACACATCGCCAGTCATCCTGACACGCGGATGATCATCGGCGCTCATTGGTCGATCTTCTCTGGTGGCAAGCGCAGCCTGCAGGCTGTCAAACCGTTGCCAGCCACGGTGCGACAGCGGGTCAGGGGCTATTTGCTGGACAAGTCGGTGTCGATCTCAAACGGTGCCTGTGCAATGCATCGTGAGGTATTCGCGCCGGGCAACTATCCCGAGCATCTGCGCAACGTTGAAGATTTGCCGGTATTCGCTCAAGTGCTGGCGCGCTTTCCCTGCACGGTGGTCGAGCAGCCACTGGCGCTCATTTACAAGCACGCCGACAGCATGCGCCATGATCTGCGCCAGAGCCTGGCCGCGGGTACCGAGCAGGTGGTTGCTGAAGTTTTTTCCAGTCAACGGATGCCGCAAGAGTTCCATGATTTGCGCCAGGCTTATCTGGCGCAGCGTTGTCTGTCGTTGTTCCGCGATTGCTACTCCCATGGCGAATATGCGTTAGCGAAAACGTTCTATATGCAAGCGTTGCGCGCCGACTGGCGCATCCTCGGGCGCTGGTCATACATGCGCAAAGCCTTGCGTCTGCTGTTCCGATAAATCGATCTGTTTTTTTGCGTACCTGTGGCGCGTGATGTTGAGGGGGCTGGGTGAAAGGTACGGATAGTAAATGGGCGGTCAAGGCAGCTCGGGTAATCGATGAGCGACCGGTCAGTGTCGCGTTCTGGGCAAGCATTCTCCTTTCATTGATCGCCGTGTGGGGTACCGCAACGGTCGGTCGCGATGCCGCGCTGTACATCGATATCGCCCATCAGGTTGTCTTGCACGGGGCCGACGTGGCCTGGGCGCATTTCGACTGGCCGTGGTTCTCCATTCTTCTGGCGCTGACCCATCGCTTCCTGCTGTTGCCGCTGGAGTTGAGCGCCTATCTCTGGTGCGGTCTGTTTTTTGCCGGCACCAGTGCCTTGATGGTCGATTGTATCCGTCGACGCTCGCCCGAGCTTGCCGGCTGGGCGTGCCTGATTGTGCTGGCGATGCCAGCGGTCAATGCCTTTCGAAATGACATCATCCGCGAATGCGGTTTCTGGTTTTTCTGCACGCTGGCGTTATGGCAGGCGTTGCGTTGGCAAGCGCTGGGCGGCTGGATCAGGGCGGGTCTGATCCACTTGGCGATCGTGGCTGCTGCGCTGTTCCGGCTGGAGGCATTGCTGTTATTGCCGGCGCTCGGGCTGTGGCAATTGCCGGGTCTGTGGTGCTCTGGCCAGCGCACCCGTCTGCTGCAGTTTGCTTTGTTGCCGGCAATAGGGCTGCTGGTTGCATCGGCCTTCGGGTTTTTCATGTCGGCGCGCTTCCTTCTGTATCTGGACATGATTGCACCGCGGGGCGTCTACGAGTCGTTTCAGATGCTGTCCGAACAGTTCGGCAACTCGCTGATCAACAAGTATTCCCAGGATGAAGCCGGGCGCATCGTGTTCTTTGGCCTGCTGGCGACGATGACGATCACATTCGTCAAGCTGATGGGGCCGTTCGCTGTGCCCTTCATCCTGCGTCGCAACTGGGGCGTATTGGGTGTTTATTGGCGTGACTATCGTCCTTTCGCCTGGGCGGCGCTGCTGTATCTCGTTGTGCTGATGCTGTTTTTCATCAAGCAGCAATTCATGAACGCCCGGTATCTGAGTTTCCTGAATTTGCTTTTCGTACCGGTACTGGCGATGGCGCTGGCGGCATTTGCCCGGCAGTTTCCGCGCTGGACCAAAGTCCTGGTCGTGGCAGCGTTGCTGGTGATGCTGTCAAATGTGATCTCCACGGGTGCAGGCAAGACCCATTACGTGACTGCCGGGCGCTGGGTGTCTGCGCACGTCGAACCTGATACCAGCGCATGGTTCGAAGACGGTCGCATCAGCTATTACGCCGGGCGCGGTTATGTATTGCCGACGCTCACACGTGAACAGGCCATGTCACCGGAGCACGCCGATGAATATCGCTATTTCCTGATCGAGGGGAAAGGTGATGAACCGTGGCTGGGCGAATGGCTGGTCGCGCACAAGATGCGCATCATCGAGCGCTTCGCCAATCGCAAGGGTGCGACGATTCTGGTGATCGGCAAGTAAGGCTCAATCCAGCAGCAGGCGCAGGCGTTCCATCAGCGCAGCTTGTCGCTTGCTCGGCAATGCCTGGCGATAACCCTCAAGAAAAGTTCTCCCGGCGTCGCCGCCGAGCAGCCATTGCCGGTCTTGTTTGTAGCGCAGCAAGTGGGCGAAGTTGCGCAGTCGCTTGCTGTCGCTCAGGGCGCGCCTCTGGCAGCGCAGGTCGGCGATGTCGATCAATCCGAGCTGATTCTCCGGCGTCTGCACGACATTGCCGAAGTGCAGGGATCGGAAGTACACGCCTTTTTCGTGCAGTTGCGCAATAAATCCTCCCAGTTGACTGCGCAACGTCTCGGTTTCTTCGGGCGTGCCCTGCAATTGCCGTACGGTTTCGCCCGCCAGCGGTGCGTAATACACGCCATCGCGCTGAATGCTTGGAATGCGATAAACCGCGATCACGTTCGGACAGAGGATGCCGCGCTGCTGCAACGCCTTGGTGTTGTTGGCGAAGCGCTGGGCGTAGGGAAAGAACAGCGCCGAACTCAGCAGGCGTTTGCGGCGGAACAGCTTGAGCATGCGACCGTCGGCCAACCTGAGCACCTTGTCGCCGGAACCGTCGGCTTCGAGTACCTGAGCACCCTTGCGCAGTGCCTCGTAAGTGCTGTGATCAATCGATTGCATGCCTGACTCCCCATCGTGAGCCGGCTATCTTAACCGACTTGCCCAATGGCTGGCGCCCGGTGATGTTGATCGGCGCAAAAGGGCCTGTGATATCATCGCCGCCTCACTGATTTACGCGGATTCCCATGAGCAGTCCTGAACCGAAAGCCCAGTCAACGCTGGCGATCTACTTCCGCCTTTTGGCTTACGTGCGTCCTTACGCCGGCCTGTTCATTCTGAGTATCGTTGGCTTTCTGATCTTCGCATCGACCCAACCGATGCTTGCCTACATCCTCAAATATTTCGTCGACGGCCTGGCTAATCCGGAGGCCAGCCTGTTTCCCGGCAATCCTTATCTGGGCAAGTTGCAGTTGCTCGAAAGCGTGCCGTTGCTGATCGTGCTGATTGCCGTGTGGCAAGGCGTCGGTTCGTATCTGGGCAACTACTTTCTGGCGCGGGTCTCTCTCGGCCTGGTGCATGACCTGCGTGTGGTTCTGTTCAACAAGCTGCTGGATCTGCCCAACAGCTATTTCGACAAGAACAACTCCGGCCACCTGATTTCCCGCATTACCTTCAACGTGACCATGGTCACCGGCGCCGCCACCGACGCGATCAAAGTGGTGATCCGTGAGGGCATGACGGTGATTTTCCTGTTCTGCACCCTGTTGTGGATGAACTGGAAGCTGACCCTGGTGATGGTCGCCATCCTGCCGGTCATCGGCCTGATGGTGAACAGCACCAGCAAGAAATTTCGCAAGCAGAGCAAAAAAATTCAGGTCTCGATGGGTAACGTCACGCACGTTGCGTCCGAGACGATTCACGGCTACCGCGTGGTTCGCAGCTTTGGTGGTGAAACCTATGAAAAGGTGCGCTTCCACGACGCCAGTCAGAGCAACACCGACAAACAGCTGACCATGACCAAGACCGGCGCGGTGTATACGCCGATGCTGCAATTGGTGACGTATAGCGCCATGGCGGTAGTGATGTTTCTGGTCCTGTACCTTCGCGGTGATGCGTCGCCCGGTGATCTGGTGGCCTACATAACCATGGCCGGCCTGCTGCCAAAACCGATTCGCCAGCTCTCTGAAGTCAGCTCCACAATCCAGAAGGGTGTGGCAGGTGCGGAGAGTATTTTCGAACAGCTGGACGAGCCAGCAGAAGTTGATCGGGGCACGGTCGAGCGCGACCGCCTGCAAGGTCGCCTCGAAGTGCGCAACCTCAGCTTCAGTTATCCCGACAGTGACAAGAAGGTCCTTGATGACATCAGTTTCGTCGTCGAACCGGGACAAATGGTCGCGCTGGTCGGTCGTTCCGGAAGTGGCAAGTCCACCTTGGCCGGTCTGATTCCACGCTTCTACCAGCACGAGCAGGAACACGGGCATATTCTGCTCGATGATGTGCAGGTACAGGACTTGACCCTGCGCAGCCTGCGTCGGCAGATTGCCCTGGTGACCCAGCAGGTCACGCTGTTCAACGATACGGTGACCAATAACATCGCTTACGGCGACCTGGCCGGGGCGCCGTTCGAAGAAGTCAAACGCGCGGCCACCGAAGCCTACGCCGATGAATTCATCATCAAGATGCCGCAGGGCTATGAAACCCTGGTCGGTGAAAATGGTGTGTTGCTGTCCGGTGGTCAGCGTCAGCGCATCGCCATCGCACGTGCATTGCTCAAGGATGCGCCGCTGCTGATTCTCGATGAGGCCACGTCGGCCCTAGATACGGAATCGGAACGGCATATCCAGGCGGCTCTCGATCATGTGGTGCAGAACCGCACGACGCTGGTCATCGCTCACCGTTTGAGCACCATCGAAAAGGCCGACCTCATTCTGGTCATGGACGAAGGCAAGATCGTCGAGCGCGGCACCCATACCCAGCTCCTGGCGCAAAATGGCTATTACGCACGCTTGCACGCCAAAGAGTTCGAAGAAGGCGACGAGCCGCAACCGACCCATGTGACCGACCTATGCTGACGGCGTTTCGCGTTTGGCGGGAGCGCGGCTGGAGCGAGATTGATCAGGCAGCCTACGCCCAGGCCTGGCAGCGATTCGGTGGCAGTTTTGCAACTCATCCTGAAGTGGTGGAGCGGCTGTCGGCGTTTGTCGGCATCAAGCTTCACTACCTGGGCTGGGTCGTCGATGGCGAAGTCGTCGCGGCTGTTGCTTGCTGGGGCAGGCACGCCGCGCTGTCCAAGGAAGTGCTCAAACGCGAAGGCAAGCGTGGGCTGCTGGACATGGGCAACGCCGAACTGATTCTGCCGATTGCCGCGGATGTCGTGGTTCCGGTGCGCCAGCGCATGGCTTATGTCTCGCAGCTTAACGCCGAGCAGATCAGCACCCTGCGCGCGCAGCCGGAAGGGCTGGCGCTGGCGCGGCTGCCTGAAGATTATTCGAAGAAATTTCGCTACAACCAGCGTCGCGAACAGCGCCTGCTGGAAGAGGCGGGTGGTGCGCTGATTCCGATGTCCGACTTGACGCCACAGGAGCAGGCCGCCGCTTACGGTGATCTGTTCCAGCGCCGTTGGGGTTTCGAGGTGCCTGGCAAGGCCGGGCTGGTCGAAGTCTTCACTCTCTTGCGCGAGTTCATGACCGGCTCGGTGGTGATGCTTGAATCGGCGCCAGTGGCGATCCAGATTCTCTACCGTGTCGAAGCGCCGCAATGGGTATCGCTGGAATACGTCAACGGTGGTGTCGACCCGCAAAGCCGCGAGTTCAGTCCCGGCAGCGTGTTGAGTTTCGTCAACACCCAGCAGGCTTGGGCGGATGCTCAGGCACTGGGCAAGACACTGCGCTATTCGTTCGGCCGTGCCGACCGCGAATACAAGGATCGCTGGTGCCACACGGTGCCCGTCTACAAGGTCTGAAACCATGACTGCTCGCAAGCAACAGCTTCTCAAGGCGCACCGACGCAGCAAACGCATGTTCCTCATCGCGTTTGTGATCGCGCTGGTGGCGGCCGGCTTCTTGCTGGGCTGGTGGCTGGTGCCGGTGCTGCTGGTCTTGGCGTGGGTGGCGCATGAGGCGTGGTTTGCAGACCATCTGTTCTATCGCGCAAGCGACGACTATCAGTACAACTTTCCCAGCGGTACGCCGCGTCAAGCCGTGGAGCTGGATGCTGGAATCGTGCGTCTGAGCGAGCCGCTGGCGCCGGGTGAAACGCTGCTGCTGGAGCTCAAGATAACGGCCAAGTGGCTGGGCCGCTGGCGGGATCCTTATGTCGAACTGGGTGGCGATCGCCAGGATTTTGAGCGTGGCGTCGGCGGGCGGCGCTTTCTCAATCTGTCCGGGCAGGCGGCGGCGCTTGGCGACAATACCCTGACAGTGCGTGGTCGGCATTGCACGCTGAGTTCCAGCGGCACACTGTGGGTCATGCGCAATCCCGATTACGCGCAGCAACGGGTCATGGTCATCGCGCCCCACGCCGATGATGCCGAGCTGGCGGCTTTCGGGCTTTACAGTCGCTGCAAAGAAGCGAGCATCGTCACCCTGACCCAGGGCGAAATTGAAGCCGAAGACTTCCAGCGCCTCGGGCTGGACAAGGCTCAGGCTGCTCGCTTGAAGGGCAGGCTGCGCGCTTGGGACAGCCTGAGCATTCCTTTATGGGGTGGGGTGTCGGCCAGTCATTGTGTACAGCTGGGCTACTACTGTCTTCAGTTGCCAGCGATGGCCGAGGAGCCGGGCAAACCATTCGGCTCGCGGGAATCCGGCGAAAACGATGTGCGCAGTGTTCGGCAGCACAATCCGATCAAACTCCCCGGCGATGTCGATGGTGCGCCGACCTGGATCAATCTCGTCGGTGATATACGGCAATTGCTCGAGCACTTTCGGCCCGAAGTCGTTGTCACTCCGCATCCCGAACTGGATCCGCACAGCGATCACGTCGCTACTACCCGTGCTCTGCTGGAAGCCATCGCCGCCAGTACCTGCAAACCGTCGACGTTGCTGATGTACGCCAATCATCTGCATGACAATGATCGCTGGCCAATGGGCCCGGCCGGTGGCGGTATCGCGCTGCCGCCGGCAGTCGAGCCGTTGCCGTCCGATCGTCTGTGGAGTCCATTGCTGTCAGCGGATGTGCAATTGGACAAGGCGATGGCGCTGGCCATGGAGCATGACCTGCAGGGCCCGCTCGGATTCAAGCGGCAGTCGCGCCGGGTGATCCAGCAAGTGCTGGCCGGACGTCGCTGGCCTGTCACAGGCAGTAACGAGTTTTTCCGCAAGGCTGTTCGCCGCCACGAACTGTTCTGGGTCCGCGACCTTTCAGATTGAGGCGGACGGCGCTTTACCCTGTGTTAATATCGCGCCCCTGTTCATTTTGTATGTGGGTTGCTCCATGAAGTTGTCCATGCCGCGTTTCGATCAAGCCCCTGTCTTGGTAGTCGGCGATGTCATGCTCGACCGTTACTGGCATGGCGGAACCTCACGGATTTCCCCTGAGGCGCCGGTGCCGGTGGTCAAGGTCGAGCAAATCGAAGACCGTCCGGGCGGTGCCGCGAACGTTGCCCTGAACATTGCCGCACTGGGTGCGCCGGCGTCGCTGGTCGGTGTGACCGGTGATGACGAAGCCGCCGACAGCCTGAGCAACAGTCTCAAGGGCGCCGGCGTACGTGCCCTGTTCCAGCGCATTGCGCACCAGCCCACCATCGTCAAGCTGCGGGTCATGAGCCGGCACCAGCAATTGCTGCGTATCGACTTCGAAGAACCGTTCGCCACCGATGCGCTGGCGCTCGGCTCGCAGGTCGATGACCTGCTCGAAGGCATCAAGGTGCTGGTGCTTTCCGACTACGGCAAAGGCGCGCTGAAAAACCATCAGGCGCTGATCCAGGCTGCTCGGGCGAAAAACATCCCGGTACTGGCCGACCCGAAGGGCAAGGATTTCTCGATCTACCGTGGCGCCAGCCTGATCACCCCGAACCTGAGCGAATTCGAAGCCATCGTCGGCGGTTGCGTTGACGAACACGAACTCGTCAGCAAGGGCGCAACGTTGATGCACGATCTGGAGCTGGGAGCACTGCTGGTCACCCGTGGCGAACACGGCATGACCCTGCTGCGCCCGGATCAACCGGCGTTGCATTTGCCAGCGCGTGCCCGGGAAGTGTTCGATGTGACCGGCGCCGGCGACACCGTGATTTCGACCCTGGCCGCGGCGATTGCTGCCGGTGAGGATCTGCCACACGCCGTGGCCCTGGCCAACCTGGCGGCGGGTATTGTGGTCGGCAAGCTTGGTACCGCGGCCATCAGTGCCCCGGAACTGCGCCGCGCTATTCAGCGTGAAGAAGGCTCCGAGCGCGGTGTGCTGGGCCTTGAGCAATTGGTGCTGGCCGTCGCCGACGCCCGTGCGCATAACGAACGAATCGTCTTCACCAATGGCTGCTTCGACATCCTGCACGCCGGCCATGTGACTTATCTTGAGCAGGCACGAGCCCAAGGCGATCGACTGATTGTCGCAGTCAACGACGATGCTTCGGTCAGTCGCCTGAAAGGCCCCGGTCGCCCGATCAATAGTGTTGACCGGCGCATGGCGGTTCTGGCGGGCCTCGGTGCCGTGGACTGGGTCATCAGCTTCCCGGAAGGCACGCCAGAGAATCTGCTGCGCGAGGTCAAGCCGGATGTGCTGGTCAAGGGTGGCGATTACGGCATCGATCAGGTTGTCGGTGCAGATATCGTCACCGCTTATGGCGGTACCGTGAAAGTGTTAGGACTGGTGGAAAACAGCTCGACGACCGCAATTGTCGAAAAAATCCGCAGTCGCTGATCAGATGAATTTTTACCGTTGTGTACCGCGTGTGAACGGATTTTGCCTTGGGGATTTCACCGTTTCCGTTGATGTTGGCAGGTTTGAATCCGCTGCGCTTGCCTGCCTACGTTACGTGGTCATTTAATTTATGAAAGTCATGCTTCTGGTGATGGACGAGCAGCGGGTCATTCTCGACCGGCTCTATGACATCGTTCAGCAGAACTGCGATGAATGTTTTATCTATCGTCTGAGCAAACAGCAGCAGATGAACCTCGGAGCCTTTCTGGCTTCGGTCGAGTACCAGACCTTTGATCGCGTGGTGATCTTCTCCCGGGTCAAACGTCTGGCGCCGCAACTGCGGGTGCTCAAGTGCATTCCAGGGCTGGTGTTTCTCGAGCACGATGCTTATCAGAACTACATGCCGGCCAGTAAGTACCGTGGTGTTTACTCGCGCTTGTACAGCCGATTGCCGAGTTGCCGGGCGCTGGTTTCCGGCGCAGTGGTCGCGCGCAAGATGCTCGCCGAAGGCATCGATACCGTGTTCGTCTCCAAAGGTTATGACGAGCAAATGCTGCACAACACCGGGGTCGAGCGCGACATCCCGATCGGCTTCCTCGGCAGCCTGAAGAGTACTGAGTACGCCGAGCGCAAGGCCATGCTTGAAGCCCTTTCACAGCGCACCGGGATGCTCGTGACTCGTACCAAATCGGGTGCGGAATATCTGGAAACCCTTAATCGCATCAAAATCTTCGTCAGCGCCGACATCGGCATGAACGAGTTCATGATCAAGAACTTCGAAGCCATGGCTTGCGGCTGTGTGCTGCTGGCCTGGAGCCAAGGCGAAGAAGACCGGTTGCTCGGTTTCGAAGACATGCACAACACCGTGTTCTATCGCAGCGAAGACGAGGCGGTGGCGAAGATCAAGCTGCTGCAGGACGACCCGGAACTGGCGCAGCGAATAGCCAGCAACGGCCAGGCGTTTGCTGAAAGCCGTTACTCGTTTGCGCGGGTCGGTCAGGCGCTCGCCGAGGCCATACAACACGAGATGCGCCCATGGCAGCCGCCGTCGGCTTTCACCCGGTTCTGGGTCAAATTGCGTTACGGCATGAAGGTGCCGGCCTGAATGGCGGGCGAATACATGGCGCTGGATGCGCTGCCCGGTGGCGACCAGTCGGTTTTGCAAGCCTTGCCCGAAGCCCTGCGCGAATGCCTCAGCCGTGCGGCGCGGGTGGTATTGATCGCTAATAATCCCGCGGTTACCGCAGCTGACTTCGCGGCGCTGAATATCGGCGCTGATGACGTCGTCGTCAGTTTCAATCATTGCATCAAGGCGACGCTGCTCAACGAGCAAAGCGTGAATGTCTTCGTGCACGGCTACAACGCGCCGGACGCCTATTTCTTCGGACTACCCTGCAACCAGGACGTACAGCGATTGTTCGACCGTGCGGGCGAGCGCTGCTTCACCATGCTGGTGGGTTGCGCAGCACCGATGTGCCCGTTGCCTCGCGTTGCGATGTACTGGGATCGCATTCCGTTGCCGCCGCTGTGGAACTACCCGGTCGACCGCCCGGGCGGCAAGCGCTACGTCGGCCCCTCCACCGGCTTCAACACGCTGGTGCTGTTCGACTGGCTGCGCGGGAATGTCGGTGACACCTATCAGTTAATGACTTTGGGCTTCTCCAACGAGGCGGGAAAGCTGTGGGGTGGTCATGCCTGGGATTACGAGCGGGACTGGTTGCAAAAGTCCGATGTGATTGTCGTGCCGCTGCAACCCCGACGCTGGTGGCAGAAACTGTTCAAGCGCAAATAAGCCACGCCGCAGTCGTTGCCTGCCGGGCCGAATCATTTCTTCATAGGTGTAATCGAGTGTTGAAAATTGCCGTGGCGTTTTTCGGGATTCCGAGAAATTCGCCGATCTGCTTCCCTTCAATCGAACAGAAGGTACTGGCGCAGTTGCCTGCGGGCAGCGAGGTGCAGTGCTTTTATCATCTGTATAAAGTCGATGAAGTGCAGAATTCGCGTTCCGGCGAGAAAGGCGAGCTGGCGGCTGACAACTATCAGCCCTTCGAATCCATGAGCGGCGCGCTGACCTTGACCGAAGGCGTGCTGGAGCGCTGGGATTTCGAGCGGGTCAAGGCACAGGGTGACACCTGGGCCGATGACTATGCATCGCTGCGCAACCTGATTTATCAGCTCAACTCATTACACACCGTCACCACCGAGATTGAATCCTTCAATCCGGATTTCGTCGTGTTCGTGCGGCCGGACAATTTCTTCCACACGGCGCTGCCAGGCTACGTGTTCAACCACGCCGAGGCGCGGCGGCACAACGTCTATATTCCTGACTGGCAGTGGTGGGGCGGCCTGAATGACCGTTTTGCCGTATGCGGGCGCGACACCTACGTTGCGTACGGCAAGCGCATTGAACGTATCTTCGATTTCTGCAAGGCGACCGGCCGCAAGCTGCACTCCGAGCGCTTGCTCAAGTTCGCCCTGCTCAAGGCAGGCGCCAAGGTCTGCACTTTGCCGATCCAGGCCTCCCGCGTGCGCATCACCGGCGCATTTGCCGAAGAGTCGTTCTCCCCCAAGCGTGGCATGGGCAAGCGCGAAAACCGCTACTTCCACTTCTTCGCGACATTGCGCACCTGGTGGGATCGCCGGCGCTAGCGGCTCGCGCGTTTCCTGCCCAGCCCGACCAGGCGCAGTGCCTTGATGCTCAACTGCTTGAGGCCGGTGCGTGGCGCTTTCGCCGGTGTCAGACCTTGTTGCACCAGCCAGTCCTTCCAGCGAATGCGTTCGTCGTGCACGACCCAGCCCTGTTGCGTTGCAAAGCTTTCCGCCAGGTGAATGCCGCGGGTGCTGGCCGGTATCAGCTTGTCGCGTTTGAGGGTAAACAGCTCGGCAGTTGGCGCGCCATCCTTGAGCGGCATGAGATACAAATCAGGACGTTTTCGGTCCAGCCGCGCCACCAGTTGATCACCCTCCAAGCGTTCATCGACATGAAACAAGCTCAGCGATTTGGCTTCCCTGGGCACTTCCAAACGCAAATCGTAGATCAATTGCAGCGACGCGGTCGGTAGATGCACGTACGCCCGCGGCCGCTCCAGCAATTGCAGGTTGGCGCAGCGCACCGGCCGTGCCGAACCGGACAACGGCGTCAGGCGAAACGGCAGTGCTTCGCGGTAATGCAGCGCGGCGGAGTAGGGCGCCGGCAACCAGGTGTCATTGAAACGCCCACCGAGCCAGCCTTCCGGGGTTTCCAGCAGACACTCTTCGGCAATTTCCTGAATTGCTGTGTGCAGCGGAATATTCAATTCGTGGGCCGGTACGTAGCCGGAAATCAGCTTCAGTACCACGTCACCGCGATCCTGCCGACGCTGGCGCACCAGCACCCAGTAATCGCGATTCTGCCAATGCAAGGTCAGGCGCACGGACACGCCGAGGTTGGCCAGTTCCAGGGCGAAGCGCTCGCTGTCGGCGACGCTCACCGGTTTGCGCCGTTGCAGGGTCTGGGCGAAGTTCAGCGGCATGCCGACGCTCTGATAGCTCAGGCCTTCGGGTGTGGCTTCGACGAACAGCGGCAGCGTCTTGAAGTTGCTCGGGTTCTTGCGGATGAGCGTGCGCGGCATATCGGCTCCTGGCTTAAGGCCGCGGGGCGGCGTCAGTGACTACGCAGGACCTGGGCAACGGTCGCTACGTTATGGGCGAGGTGCAGCGGATTGATTGTGCCGACAATAGCACTGGCGACGCCGGGCTGAGTGAACAGCAACTCGAAGCTGGCGCGCACCGGATCGACTCCCGGACTCAGACAGACATGACCGCTGGCCAGGGCTTTTTTCACCAGAATCGCTTTGCCGTGGGCAGCAGCATAGTCAATGACTGCCTTTTCGTTTTGTTCGTTCAGATTGTAGGTGACCATCGCGCAGTCGCCTTGCTCCAGCGCTTTCAGCCCACCTTCGACGGTTTTCCCGGAAAACCCGAAGCCGCGAATCTTGCCCTCGGTCTTCAGCGCCGCGAGGGTGGCGTAGACCTCTTCGTGCTCGAGGATGGCCATGTCGTTGCCGTCCGAGTGCACGAGGACCAGATCGATAAAATCCGTTTCCAGACGTTGCAGGCTGCGCTCGACCGACATTCGCGTGTGCGCAGCGCTGAAGTCGTGGCGCGACAGGCCGTCGGCAAACTCCTCGCCGACCTTGCTGACAATCACCCAATCCTGTCGCTGGCCGCGTAGCAGCGGGCCGAGGCGTTCTTCGCTGCGACCATAGGCCGGCGCGGTGTCGATCAGGTTGATGCCCAGATCCCGCGCCTGGCGCAGCAGCATGCGCGCCTCGTCGTCGCCGGGAATCTGAAAGCCGTTGGGGTATTTCACCCCTTGATCGCGGCCGAGTTTGACTGTGCCCAGGCCCAGCGGCGAAACCGACAGGCCGGTGCTGCCCAGCGGGCGATGCAGCTCGTGCAGAGTAGCGATGGTCATGGCAGCAGTTGCTCCCACGCGGGTACACCGAGCGGCGGTTTCGGCAATGGCGGCAGCGGTTCAGTCGCCTGCGGCTGGATGCCGTCGCGTTGCAGCGAGGCGATAACGCGGTCGGCGAAGTCTGGCGCCAGTGCCAGTTTGGTCGGCCAGCCGACGAGCAAGCGACCTTCCTCGGCGAGGAACGCGTTGTCCGGGCGGGTCAGGCCGGTTTGCAGCGGCTCGGCGCGGTCGACGCGCAGGGTCGCCCATTGCGTGGTGCTGAGGTCGATCCACGGCAGCAGTTGGGCGATTTCCTTTTGCGCGGTGGCGATCTGTTCGGCCGGCTCGCGGGCCACGCCTTCGCTTTCGGCAATGTCGCCGCCCATGTACCAGACCCACTGACCATCAGCCGCCGGATGCGTGGTCACGGTGATGCGCGGCTTGGTGCCGCCGCCCAGGCAGTGCGCGTACAACGGTTTCAAGCCGGGGCCCTTGGCGAGGATCATGTGCAGTGGTCGGCGCTGCATGGCCGGACGGCTCAGGCCCAGGGCTTCAAGCAGTTCGGCCGTGCCGGCGCCGGCGCTGAGGACGATGCGCTGGGCGCGGATCTCACGCCCATCGACTTTCAGGCCGACCAGCACGCCGGCTTCCAGCAGCGGTTCGATGACCTGCCCGGCGAGCAGACCGTCACCGGCCAACTCGGCCAGGCGCTGGATCAGGCTCGGGACATCCACCACCAGTTCGGCGAGGCGATAGACTTTGCCCTTGAAGCGCTTGTCTTGCAGGGCCAGCGGCAGCTCGTCGCCCTTGACCTGATCGACCCGGCCACGCACGGCTTTGCTGGCGAAGAAACTGGTCAGATTGCCGGCCAGCGTGCCCGGCGACCACAGGTAATGCGCTTCGGACAGCAGGCGTACGCCAGACAGATCCAGCTCGCCATTGCCGGCCAGCGCCTCGCGCCAGCGGCGCGGCATGTCGGCGATGGCTTCCGAGGCGCCAGTCAGCGCACCGTGCAGCGCGTACTTGGCGCCGCCATGGATGATGCCTTGAGATTTGACACTCTGCCCGCCACCGAGGCTGGCGCTTTCCACCAGCACGGTCGAAAAACCCTGACCGCGCAGGCGCGCATTCAGCCAGAGGCCGGCGACACCAGCGCCGACAATCAGAACGTCGGTGGAAATAACGGATGGCATGCGGCGACCTCGGAGCTTGAAGAAGCCGCAAGTTTCAAGCTTCAAGCTGCAAGCTGCAACCCGGACCAGCAAATCAGCAATGCTTGCGGCTTGCCGCTTGAAGCTTGCTGCCGCTTTTTAATGCCCGGCAGTTTTCGAAAACAGCTGGATCACGACGACCCCCAGCACGATCAACGCCATCCCCAGCATCGCCGGTACGTCGAGTTTCTGCCCGTAAATGAACAGAGCGGCGACGCTGACCATGACAATGCCCATCCCCGCCCAGACCGCGTAGGCAACGCCCACCGGTACGGTGCGCACCACCAGCGTCAGCATCCAGAATGCGATCCCGTAGCCGACAATCACCAGAATCAGCGGCAGCGGCGTGCTGAAGCCCTTGACCGCTTTCATCGAAACGGTGGCGATCACTTCGGCGCAGATGGCGATGGCCAGATAGACGTAAGCGTTCATGGTTTCGATCCTCAAATAAATCGTTGCTTGCTGAGGTGACATTCTAGGGACTGCTCAGATGGGGTAAAGTCATTACCTATCTGTTCTGAAGATGGGTTGGAAGCAATCATGCAATGGAATCTCGAGCAGCTGCGTGTATTTGTCGACGTCGCTGAACAGCGGTCTTTCTCCGCCGTGGCGCGGCGACAACGCAAGGCGCAATCGGCGATCAGCAGTGCTGTTGCGATGCTCGAAGAGGATTTGGGCGTGAGCCTGTTCGAACGCAGCAGCGGTCGGCAGCCGATGCTCACCGAGGCGGGCGCGGCATTGCTGGAAGAGGCCCGCGAAGTGTTGCGCCAGTGCGAGCGCCTCAACGGCAGGGCCATGGCGATGCTGCGCGGTCAGGAGGCGCAGTTGCGGGTGGCTCAGGACGAGGCGATGCCGTATCAGGCGCTGGTGGAAAGTTTCGGTGAACTGGCCGAGCAGTTTCCCAGCCTGGAAGTGCAACTGACCAGCGCCGCCCAAGGCGAAGTCGCGCGCAAACTGGTCGAGCGTCGCGCCGACCTCGGCCTGCTGTTCTATCACGATGAAATCCCCGAAGCCCTTGAGCGCCGCGTGCTGGGTCGAGTGGAAATGGTCACGGTCTGCGGTGTCAATCATCCGCTGGCGCAGCAGGCCTACGTGACCTGCCAGCAACTGGCGCAGCACCGGCAATTGCTGATGTCGACACAGACCAGCGTCTATCCCGGCAACGAGCCGGCCAGCCCGCAGGTGTGGCGCGCCGACAGTTTTTACGTGATGTCCGAATGGCTGGTGCGCGATCTCGGCTGGGCGTGGTTACCGCGCCACGTTGTGCAGTACTCGGCGTATCAGGGCCAAATGGTTGAACTCGATAGCGAATGGACGCCGCCGGCGTTGGTGGTGGAACTGGTCTGGCGTCGCGACGAACCGCTCGGCCCGGCCGCGCGCTGGCTGGCGGAACGTTTTGCCGTGCACTTGCGGGCGATCGGCGACAAAAGCCGATAAACTCCGCCGCCATGAATAGAACTCTCTACACCGCGCTGTTTTACCTGGGGCTGCCATTGGTGGCGATTCGGCTGTGGCTGCGCGCACGCAAGGCGCCGGCGTATGCCAAGCGCATTGGCGAGCGCTTTACTCTTGGCATGCCGACCTTGCAGCCCGGCGGCATCTGGGTGCACGCGGTGTCGGTCGGCGAAAGCATTGCCGCCGCGCCGATGATCCGCGCGCTGCTGGAACGCTATCCGGCGCTGCCGATCACCGTGACCTGCATGACCCCGACCGGTTCGGAGCGGATTCAGGCACTGTTCGCCAACGAGGCGCGCATCCAGCACTGCTATCTGCCGTATGACTTGCCTTGTACGGCGGCGCGTTTTCTTGATCGCGTGCAGCCGAAACTTGCGGTGATCATGGAAACCGAGCTGTGGCCCAATCATATTCATCAATGTGCCAAGCGCGGGATCCCGGTGGCGCTGGCCAATGGACGGTTGTCGCAGCGTTCCGCCAAAGGCTATGGCCGCTTCAGCAAACTCACCGCGCCTATGCTTGCCGAGATGAGCCTGTTGGCGGTGCAGACCGAAGCCGAGGCCCAGCGCTTCCGCGATCTCGGCGCGCGTTTGGAAGCCGTTGAAGTCACTGGTTCGATCAAGTTCGACCTGACCATCGACCCGCAACTGTTGCAGCGTGCTACCGAATTGCGTAGCCAATGGCAGGCACAGGATCGTCCCGTGTGGATCGCCGCGAGCACTCACGAAGGCGAAGATGAAGTGGTGCTCGACGCTCATCGTCGCCTGTTGGCCAATCATCCGGATGCGTTGCTGATTCTGGTACCGCGTCATCCCGAGCGCTTCAACTCGGTGTTCGACTTGTGCCAGCGCGAAGGTTTCGCCACGGTACGTCGCTCGACCGGGGCCAATGTCGATGCGCAGACGCGCGTGCTGCTTGGCGACACCATGGGCGAGTTGCTGTTTCTCTATGCCCTGGCCGACAGCGCTTTTGTCGGCGGCAGTCTGTTGCCGAATGGCGGGCACAACCTGCTCGAACCCGCCGCGCTGGCGAAACCGGTACTCAGCGGCCCGCACCTGTTCAACTTCCTCGACATCGCTGCGCAACTGCGCGAAGCCGGGGCATTGGCCGAAGTGGATGATGCCGAAGGCCTGGCAGTCGAGGTGCAGCGCTTGTTCGAACTGCCCCGTGATGCGCAGCGCATGGCCGAGGCCGGGCTGGCGGTGATGCGGCGCAATCAGGGCGCGTTGCAGCGGCTGCTGGATGGCTTGGCGCGGCTGATCCAATAGTCGCCTGGAATATTACTGTGGTGAGGGGATTTACCCCCGCTGGGTTGCGGAGCAACCCCAAAACCATTCGACGCGGTGATTCAGTCCGATCTGGCCAGCAGGATTTACGACTGCTGCGCAGCCGGACGGGGATAAATCCCCTCGCCACAGGGATTCACTCCAGATTGTTAATGGCCGGGCCTTACTGTGGCGAGGGGATTCATCCCCGCTGGGTTGCGAAGCAGCCCCAAAACCATTCAGCGCGGTGATTCAGTCCGATCTGGCCAGCAGGATTCACGACTGCTGCGCAGCCGGACGGGGATAAATCCCCTCACCACAGGCGATTCATCCAGATTGTTCATGGCCGGGTCTTACTGTGGCGAGGGGATTTATCCCCGCTGGGTTGCGAAGCAACCCCAAAACCATTCGACGCGGTGATTCAGGCAGATCTGGCAAGCAGGATTCACGACTGCTGCGCAGCCGGACGGGGATAAATCCCCTCACCACAGGCGATTCATTCCAGATTGTTTATGGCCGGGTCTTACTGTGGCGAGGGGATTTATCCCCGCTGGGTTGCGAAGCAGCCCTAAACCATTCGACGCGGTGATTCAGTCAGATCAGGCCAGCAGGATTTACGACTGCTGCGCAGCCGGACGGGGATAAATCCCCTCGCCACAGGGATTCACTCCAGATTGTTAATGGCCGGGCCTTACTGTGGCGAGGGGATTCATCCCCGCTGGGTTGCGAAGCAGCCCCAAAACCATTCAGCGCGGTGATTCAGTCCGATCTGGCCAGCAGGATTCACGACTGCTGCGCAGCCGGACGGGGATAAATCCCCTCACCACAGGGGATTCATTCCAGATTGTTTATGGCCGGGCCATGCTGTGGTGAGGGGATTCATCCCCGCTGGGTTGCGAAGCAGCCCCAAAACCATTCAGCGCGGTGATTCAGTCCGATCTGGCCAGCAGGATTCACGACTGCTGCGCAGCTGGACGGGGATAAATCCCCTCACCACAGGGGATTCACTCCAGATTGTTAATGGCCGGGCCTTACTGTGGCGAGGGGATTCATCCCCGCTGGGTTGCGAAGCAGCCCCAAAACCATTCAGCGCGGTGATTCAGTCCGATCTGGCCAGCAGGATTCACGACTGCTGCGCAGCCGGACGGGGATAAATCCCCTCACCACAGGGGATTCATTCCAGATTGTTTATGGCCGGGCCATGCTGTGGTGAGGGGATTCATCCCCGCTGGGTTGCGAAGCAGCCCCAAAACCATTCAGCGCGGTGATTCAGTCCGATCTGGCCAGCAGGATTCACGACTGCTGCGCAGCCGGACGGGGATAAATCCCCTCACCACAGGGGATTCACTCCAGATTGTTAATGGCCGGGCCTTACTGTGGCGAGGGGATTCATCCCCGCTGGGTTGCGAAGCAGCCCTAAACCATTCGACGCGGTGATTCAGGCAGATCTGGCCAGCAGGATTTACGACTGCTGCGCAGCCGGACGGGGATAAATCCCCTCGCCACAGGGGATTCATTCCAGATTGTTTATGGCCGGGCCATGCTGTGGTGAGGGGATTCATCCCCGCTGGGTTGCGAAGCAGCCCCAAAACCATTCAGCGCGGTGATTCAGTCAGATCTGGCAAGCAGGATTTACGACTGCTGCGCGGCCGATCGGGGATAAATCCCCTCACCACAGGGGATTCATCCAGATTGTTTAAGGCCGGGCCTTGAGCTGCGCCTCGGCCGCCGACGCCAGATCCGGCGGCAGGAAATCCTTGTCCGGGTTGTAGTCGGCTTTCAGATAACGCCGCAGGTCTTCCAGGTCACCCGGGTTCAGCGTCCCCGCGGCCTGCTTCAGGCGCAGGTTGTCGAGGATGTAGTCGTAGCGGGTGTTGTTGTAGTTGCGCACCGAGGTGTACAGCTGGCGCTGCGCGTCGAGCACGTCGACGATGTTCCGTGTGCCGACCTGATAACCGATTTCCGTGGCTTCCACCGCGCTCTGGTTGGAGATGATCGACTGGCGGCGCGCCTGCACCTGCTCGACGTCGGTGTTCACCGCGCGGTGCAGATTGCGGGTGTTTTCCACCACTTGCCGGCGCAGCGATTCGCGCTGCTGTTCGCTCTGATCCAGTTGCGCATAGGACTGACGCACTTGCGAACTGGTCAGCCCGCCGCTGTAGATCGGGATGTTCAGTTGCAGGCCCAGGGTGCTCTGCTCGACGTTGCCGCCATAAGGCGCGCCGAACGAGTTGGGGTTGGCGAAGCCGAGGGCGTCGTTGTCGCCTTTCTCGTATTTCGCCACGGCGTCGAGGGTCGGCAAGTGGCCGGCCTTGCGCTGCTTGAGCGTCTGCTCGGCGGAGCTGACCGCGTAGTTGCTGGCGAGCAGATTGAGGTTCTGCCGCGCCGCCGTGTCGACCCAGGATTTCGCATCGTTGGGCGCCGGCGGCAGGATCGGCAGCGTATGAACGATGCCCTGGATCGAGTTGTACTGACGGTTGGTCAGGGTGATCAACGCCTGGAACGCATCATCGACCTGACGCTGGGCGACGATACGGTTGGCTCGCGCGGTGTCGTAACTGGCTTGCGATTGCAGCACGTCGGTCTTGTCCGAGAGGCCGACATCGAAACGCTCGTTGGACTGGTCGAGCTGACGTTTGAACGCCGCTTCTTCAGCCTTGGTCGAGGCCAGGTTGTCCTGGCTGCGCAGCACGTTGAAGTAGCTTTCGGCCGATTGCAGGATCAGGTTCTGTTCGGTCGCCGACAGTTGCAGCGCGGCCTGTTCGTTGACGTCCTTGGCTGCTTGATACTGGAACCAGCGATCGGCGCGGAACAGCGGCTGCGCCAGTGTCGCCTGATAGGAATGCGCGCTGCGGTTGGCGATGGCCGAGGGTTGGTCGATCGAGGTGCGCACGTCGGCGACTTCGGCGCCACCGGACAGGTTCGGCAGCAGACCGGCGCGGGCCTGCGGCACCACTTCTTTCTGCGCGCCATACTGGGCGCGGGCCGCCGCGAGGTCGGCGTTATTGTCGACCGCTTCCTGGTAGACGCTGACCAGATCGGTTTTGGTCGACAAGGGTGCTTCCGCTGCCCAGGCCATTGTGTTGGACGCACAGGACACGGCAACAGCCAGTGAAAGTTTGCGCAGCATGAGGCGATCCCTAGCATGAATATTATGGAAGTAATCCGGGCGCCAAAGGTAAGGCGCAGCCCGCACAGCGTCAAGGCTGAGCAGGCCAAGCGAGTGTAGTTGCGCATTGCTCCGGCAACAATCGGCCAGCCTGGGTATTTACGCCATTCATCATGGCGTTTGCTGCGGTGTTGGCGTTCCTCGGTGGTTGTGTCTAGACTGGCCGGGTTCTTGTCGGGGTGCCTTGCTATGAGGCTGAGATCGAATAATTTCGGATCCCGTTGAACCTGATCAGGTTAGCGCCTGCGTAGGGAACAAGATTTCTCGTCACCCGGCGAGTCCTCTTGTGCTTCGTCCGGGATATTGTTCGACAATCGAACGCCATGACGAATGCACAGCACCGGTCCTGGTGCGTCCGTGCCTTTCAGGTTCTGCTCCGACAATCCACTGCTGGATGCTGTCTGGAGAGCCTGTGATGACAACAAAAGAAAAAAACGCGATCAACCTGAGTGACTCGGCCAAGGTCGACGAGCAATCGGTCAAGCCGTTCACCCGTTCGCAAAAAGTCTACGTTCAGGGCTCGCGCCCGGACATCCGCGTGCCGATGCGCGAAATCAGCCTCGATGTAACCCCGACCGATTTCGGCGGCGAGATCAATGCGCCGGTCACGGTCTACGACACCTCCGGCCCGTACACCGATCCGAACGTGGTCATCGACGTGCGCAAAGGTCTGGCCGATGTGCGTTCAGCGTGGATCGATGACCGTGGCGATACCGAGCGCCTGCCGGGCCTGAGTTCGAACTTCGGCCAGCAGCGTCTGGCCGATGCCGAACTGACCAAACTGCGCTTTGCCCACGTCAACAACCCGCGCCGCGCCAAGGTCGGGGCCAACGTCAGCCAGATGCACTACGCGCGCAAAGGCATCATCACTGCCGAGATGGAATACGTCGCCATCCGCGAAAACATGAAGCTGCAAGAAGCGCGCGCGGCCGGCCTGCTCAAGCAGCAACACGCCGGTCACAGCTTCGGCGCAAGCATCCCGCAAGAAATAACCGCGGAATTCGTCCGCGAAGAAATCGCTCGTGGCCGCGCGATCATTCCCGCCAACATCAACCACGTCGAACTGGAACCGATGATCATCGGCCGTAACTTCCTGGTGAAGATCAACGGCAATATCGGCAACAGCGCCCTGGGTTCTTCGATCGAAGAAGAAGTGGCGAAGCTGACCTGGGGCATTCGCTGGGGTTCGGACACCGTGATGGACCTGTCCACCGGCAAACACATTCACGAAACCCGCGAGTGGATCATCCGCAACTCGCCGGTGCCGATCGGTACCGTGCCGATCTATCAGGCGCTGGAGAAGGTCAACGGCGTCGCTGAAGACCTGACCTGGGAGCTGTTCCGCGACACCCTGATCGAACAGGCCGAGCAGGGCGTCGACTACTTCACCATTCACGCCGGCGTGCTCCTGCGTTACGTGCCGCTGACCGCCAAACGCGTCACCGGCATCGTCTCCCGTGGTGGTTCGATCATGGCCAAGTGGTGCCTGGCGCACCACAAAGAGAACTTCCTCTACACCCACTTCGACGAAATCTGCGAAATCATGAAGGCCTACGACGTCAGCTTCTCGCTGGGTGATGGCCTGCGTCCGGGCTCGATTGCCGACGCCAATGACGAAGCGCAATTCGGCGAACTGGAAACCCTCGGCGAGCTGACCAAGATTGCCTGGAAGCACGACGTGCAATGCATGATCGAAGGCCC
This sequence comes from Pseudomonas sp. S3_G06, assembly GCF_054667565.1. Lineage (NCBI taxonomy): Bacteria > Pseudomonadati > Pseudomonadota > Gammaproteobacteria > Pseudomonadales > Pseudomonadaceae > Pseudomonas > Pseudomonas sp. S3_G06. The sequence goes on along the minus strand of NZ_CP162738.1, from coordinate 4,618,830 downwards.
GGGCCACGTGCCGATGCAGTTGATCAAAGAGAACATGGACAAGCAGCTCGAATGCTGCGACGAGGCGCCGTTCTACACCCTCGGCCCGCTGACTACCGACATCGCTCCGGGCTACGACCACATCACCTCGGGTATCGGCGCGGCGATGATCGGCTGGTTCGGTTGCGCGATGCTCTGCTACGTGACGCCGAAGGAGCACTTGGGTCTGCCGAACAAGGATGACGTGAAAACCGGGATCATCACTTACAAGATCGCCGCGCACGCAGCGGACCTGGCCAAGGGGCACCCGGGCGCGCAGATCCGCGACAACGCTTTGAGCAAGGCGCGTTTCGAATTCCGCTGGGAAGACCAGTTCAACCTCGGCCTGGACCCGGACACCGCACGTTCCTATCACGACGAAACCCTGCCGAAGGACTCGGCCAAGGTCGCGCATTTCTGCTCGATGTGCGGGCCGAAATTCTGCTCGATGAAGATCACCCAGGAAGTCCGTGAATACGCCGCCAACCAACGCATCGATGCGGTCGATGTGGACGTCGCCAAAGGCCTCGCGGAACAGGCCGAGCGGTTCAAGAAGGAAGGCAGTCAGCTGTACAAGAAAGTCTAGCCACAAGCGGCAAGCTACAAGCTGCAAGATTAGAAGCAGTCCGCGTACCGCTTTTAACTTGCGGCTTGCGGCTTGCAGCTTGCAGCTTGCAGCTTTTTCCTGCTCCTCTTTGAGATAACACCCTTGAGCATTCAACCCGGCACTTATTCTCCCGACCTCGCCGTGCCCGCTGACAAGCGTGTCTTCGGCGGTCGCGATCTGTTTTCCCTGTGGTTCTCCCTCGGCATCGGCCTGATGGTTTTGCAGACCGGCGCATTGCTCGCGCCGGGCCTGGGCCTGTCCGGTTCTTTGCTGGCGATCTTCCTCGGCACGCTCGTCGGCGTGCTATTGCTGGCCGCTGTCGGCGTGATCGGCAGTGACACCGGCCTGTCATCGATGGCGGCGCTGAAACTCAGCCTTGGCAGCAAAGGCGCGAGCCTGCCGGCGCTGCTCAATCTGCTGCAACTGATCGGCTGGGGCTCGTTCGAAATCATCGTCATGCGCGATGCCGCCAGCCTGCTCGGCACCCGCGCCTTCAGCGAAGGTTCGCTGTGGGCCAATCCGATGCTGTGGACGCTGTTCTTCGGTGCGCTGGCGACCTTGCTCGCGGTGAGCGGGCCGTTGACGTTCGTGCGGCAGATTCTGCGCAAGTGGGGCATCTGGGTGCTGCTCGCGGCGTGCCTGTGGCTGACCTGGAACCTGTTCGCCAAAGCCGACCTTGCTGCGCTGTGGGCGCGCGCCGGTGACGGTTCGATGCCGTTTGCCGTGGGCTTCGACATTGCCATCGCCATGCCGCTGTCGTGGCTGCCGCTGATTGCCGACTACTCGCGTTTCGGCAAACGCGCGAAGAATGTTTTCGGTGGCACGGCTGTGGGTTTCTTCATCGGCAACTTCTGGCTGATGAGCCTTGGCGTGGCCTACACCCTGGCGTTTGCGCCGAGCGGTGAAGTCAATGCGTTGCTGCTGGCCTTGGCTGGTGCCGGTCTGGGCATTCCGCTGTTGCTGATTCTGCTCGACGAGTCGGAAAACGCTTTTGCCGATATCCATTCGGCAGCGGTCTCGAGCGGGATTCTGTTGCGTCTGAAAGTCGAGCATCTGGCCTTGGCCATCGGCGTGATCTGCACGCTGATCGCACTGCTGGCGCCGTTGGCGCAGTACCAGAATTTCCTGCTGTTGATCGGCTCGGTGTTCGCGCCGCTGTTCGGCGTGGTGCTGGTGGATCACTTCATCCTGCGCAAGCGCAGTGCTCAGGTCGCCTCAGCCGCATTGCGCTGGCCGGCGTTGCTGGCGTGGCTGGGTGGCGTGAGCACCTACCATTTGCTGGCGAATCTGTATCCGGATGTCGGCGCAACCCTGCCGGCGCTGGTGCTGGCAGGGTTGCTGCAGCTGGTGCTGGGCCGGGCCTTCAGTTACGGCCGGGAAACAGCTCGGGCTTGAGAATGCCGTTCAGGCGCGGGTAAGGAATCTTCAGTTCGACGTGGCCCAGCGCATAGGGCGCGATGGTGGTCACGTCGTACTTGAGGATCACGCCACCGTAGGTCAGCGCCACGTGCGGGGTTTTCACGAACGGCCAGTTCGCAACGAATTCCGCCTCCTGATCGAGCTTGGTGCTGATCAGCCAACTGTTGTGCGCCACTTGCGCGGCTTTCCAGAATGCCTCTTCCTGACCCGGCAGCAACATGTCGGAGAGATTCAGCACCTTGTGCTGCTGGCGCGAATAGTTGATGAAACCGCGACCCGGCGTGCCGTGGGCGCCGCCGGTGTCGAGGTAGCTCGACAGCTCGATGATCACCAGTCCGTCATGCTGCTCGCGTACTTTCGCTTGCAGATAGCTGCTGTTGCGCGGGCCGGCGCTGGCGAGGAACTGCTCGCGGTAGGCGGCCAGGGTTGGCGCGACCGGTGCGTTCTTCTCGGTGCGGGTCATTTGCAGCAAACGTTTTTCGATGATGCCATCCAGCGCCGGCTCACCCGGGAAGCGCAGGGTGTCGATGTTCACCAGCGGACAATCGGGGTTGGAACAGCCGGGTTTGAGTTGTTCCGAGGCGTCGCGGGTGGTTTCCAGCGGCGTGCGATAGTTGGGCTGGAACAGGCTGGCACAAGCGCCCAGGGTAAGGGCAATAGCGGCCACAGAGGCAATTTTGAAAAGCGACATGGGCGTCCTTTCGAAAGCAGGGGAAGGCGAAAAAGTTACCGCTTCGACTCTCAACGAAGCAGTCAGTTCGCCACTAAGCTGATTAGAGTGTGTTTCAGCTTCACCGTCCATCCCGCTGACGGTAAAGGGGCTGCATCAAACGGTGCGGGCGCGTTAGGATGGCGCGAAGTCGAGGTTGCCGGTTGTACGCGGAAACCTCGTAAAGGATATGCAGTAAAGAGGATGATCATGACTGACTTTGCCAACGCCATTCCGACCGCCGTGGATATCGTGCGGCGCGAAAAATGCTACGAGGGCTTCTACAAGCTCGACCGTGTGCACCTGCGCCATGAGCTGTTCGCCGGGGGCATGAGCCGCGAGATCAACCGGGAAATCTTCGTGCGCCACGATGCCGTGTGCGTCCTGCCATACGATCCGCAGCGCGATGAAGTGGTGCTGATCGAGCAGTTTCGTGTCGGCGCCATGGGCAAGGCCGACAACCCGTGGCTGGTCGAACTGGTCGCCGGTCTGATCGACAAGGATGAGCAACCGGAAGAAGTTGCTCACCGCGAGGCGCAGGAGGAAGCTGGGCTGGACATCAAGGCGTTGTGGCCGATGACCAAGTACTTCCCATCGCCGGGTGGCAGCAACGAATTCGTGCATTTGTATCTGGGGCGTTGCAGCACCGACGGTGTCGGCGGTCTGCACGGGCTGGAAGAAGAGGCCGAAGACATTCGCGTAACGGTCTGGGCCTTTGAAGATGCCTTGCAGGCCGTGCGTGACGGACGTATTGCCAACGCGGCGAGCATCATCGCCTTGCAGTGGCTGGCGCTGAACCGCGCCGAAGTGAGGGGGCTATGGTCGTAAACAAGCTGCGCGATCGTTATCGGGTTGACCTCGTTGGGCTGCAAGCCGCCTGCGAGGCCAACTACGCGCGCCTGATGCGACTGCTGCCGGACATGCGCAACGAACCCGAGGCGCGGCGTATCGCCGTGACCCAGGGCGAGCAGATGCTCGGCGTGCTCGCCCTCGAAGTGCTGCAGACCTGCCCGTACACCACGACCTTGCAGGTGCGCCAGGAGCACAGCCTGCCGTGGTTGCCGGTGCCGCAACTGGAAGTGCAGGTCTATCACGACGCGCGCATGGCCGAAGTGGTCAGCGCCGAACATGCACGACGCTTTCGCGGCATCTATCCTTATCCGAACGCCGCCATGCACCAGCCCGATGAAAAGGCCCAGCTCAATGTGTTTCTGGGCGAATGGCTGAGTCACTGTCTGGCGTTGGGGCACGAGTACGAAGTCGTTCGCTAGTTGTGAACTGCGTCCGCTTCGGCGGTTTCCCCTTTGTGTCATCCCCCAGCATAATTGCCGCACCCATCCATTGCGTGCTTAGCCCCGGGAGAGCGCCTTGCCCAGCGTATCGACATTGACCAGCGCCGACCCGGCGCTGCTGGTGCAGTTGTCCGACAGCCACCTGTTCGCCGAGGCGGACGGCACGCTGCTGGGCATGAAGACCCGCGAGAGCCTGCAAAGGGTCATCGACCTGGTGTTGGCGCAACAGGCGCAGATCGATCTGCTGCTGGCCACCGGCGATATTTCCCAGGACGGCACGCTGCAGTCGTATCAGGCATTCCGCCAACTGAGCGCGCAGATCAGTGCGCCCGCGCGCTGGATTCCCGGCAATCACGACGAGCCGATGGTCATGGCCGAGGCGGCGGTGCAGAGCACCTTGCTCGAATCGGTAGTCGATATCGGCAATTGGCGGGTGACGATGCTGGATTCGGCGGTGCCGGGTTCGGTGCCGGGCTATCTGCAGGATGATCAGTTGCAGCTGCTGGCCCGCGCGCTGAGCGAGGCGCCGGAGCGTCATCATCTGGTGTGCCTGCATCATCATCCGGTGTCGATCGGCTGCGCATGGATGGAGCCGATCGGCCTGCGCAACCCGGAAGCGTTCTTCGAAGTGCTGGATCGCTTCCCGCAGGTTCGCGCGGTGTTGTGGGGGCATGTGCATCAGCAAATCGATCGCGAACGCAATGGCGTGCGCTTGATGGCTTCGCCTTCGACGTGCATCCAGTTCGAGCCGGGGAGTGCGGATTTCAAAGTGGGCGAGCAGGCGCCGGGGTATCGCTGGCTGCGGTTGTTGCCGGATGGGCAACTGGAAACCGGTATCGAAAGAGTCACCGACTTCGAGTTCACAGTCGATTACGGCTCCAACGGTTACTGAGACCTCCGTGTAGGAGCTGCCGAAGGCTGCGATCTGTTGATTTTCGCTTTAAAAGACAAGATCAAAAGATCGCAGCCTTCGGCAGCTCCTACAGGTGCATTTGTATGGCCCATCCAATGCAGACTCCCTGTAAACTCCGCTATCTTTCGCCGACAGCCAGGGAGCTCAAATGTCCGGTTCGATCCTCTATATCCACGGTTTCAACAGCGCGCCGGCCTCGAAGAAGGCCTGTCAGCTGGTCGCGGTCATGGAGCGGCTGGGATTGAGCGAGCAATTGCGTGTGCCGGCGCTGCATCACCATCCGCGTGAAGCCATCGGTCAGCTCGAGCAGGCAATCGCCGAGCTGGGCCGGCCGTTGCTGGTGGGAAGTTCGCTCGGCGGCTACTATGCGACTCACCTGGCCGAGCGCCATGGCCTGAAAGCCCTGCTGGTCAACCCGGCGGTCAGCCCGCACCGGATGTTCGATGGTTATCTGGGCACGCAGCAGAACCTCTACACCGATGAAACCTGGGAACTGACCCACGACCACGTCACGGCGCTGGCCGAACTGGAAGTGCCACCACCGCAGGATCCGCAGCGTTATCAGGTCTGGTTGCAAACCGGCGACGAAACGCTGGATTATCGCCTCGCCCAACAGTATTACCGCGCCTGTGCCTTGCGCATCCAGGCGGGCGGCGACCACAGTTTCCAGGGCTTTGCCGGGCAATTGCCGGCGTTGCTGAGTTTTGCCGGCATGGCTGCCGATATGTATCAGGCAATCGATTTCACCACGCTGTGAAGTCTTGCCCCTCTTTCATGAATGACTGACGACGAGACCTTATGGCCACTCCCAGCGCTAGTTCTTATAACGCCGACGCCATCGAAGTCCTCTCGGGCCTCGACCCGGTGCGCAAACGCCCCGGCATGTACACCGACACCAGTCGGCCGAACCACCTCGCCCAGGAAGTCATCGACAACAGCGTCGACGAAGCCCTGGCCGGCCACGCCAAATCGGTGCAGGTCATCCTGCACGCCGACCATTCGCTGGAAGTCAGCGACGACGGCCGTGGCATGCCGGTCGACATTCACCCGGAAGAGGGTGTGTCCGGCGTCGAACTGATCCTCACCAAGTTGCATGCGGGCGGCAAGTTCTCCAACAAGAACTACCAGTTCTCCGGCGGTCTGCACGGGGTGGGTATTTCCGTGGTCAACGCGCTGTCGACCGAAGTGCGCGTGCGGGTCAAACGTGACGGCAACGAATACCAGATGACCTTCAAGGACGGCTTCAAGGCCTCCGAGCTGGAAATCGTCGGCACCGTCGGCAAGCGCAACACCGGCACCAGCGTGTACTTCGCGCCGGACCCGAAATACTTCGACTCACCGAAATTTTCCATCAGCCGCCTCAAGCACGTGCTCAAGGCCAAGGCTGTGTTGTGCCCGGGGCTGCTGGTCAGCTTCGAAGACAAAGGCACCGGCGAGAAAGTCGAGTGGCATTACGAAGACGGCCTGCGCTCTTATCTGGTCGATGCGGTCAGCGAGTTCGAGCGCCTGCCGAACGAGCCGTTCTGCGGCGCCTTCGCCGGTAATAAGGAAGCGGTCGACTGGGCGCTGCTGTGGCTGCCGGAAGGTGGCGACGCGGTGCAGGAAAGCTACGTCAACCTGATCCCGACCGCGCAGGGCGGCACGCACGTCAACGGTCTGCGTCAGGGCCTGCTCGATGCGATGCGCGAATTCTGCGAATTCCGCAGCCTGCTGCCGCGCGGCGTGAAGCTGGCGCCGGAAGACGTCTGGGAGCGCATCGCGTTCGTCCTGTCGATGAAAATGCAGGAACCGCAATTCTCCGGCCAGACCAAAGAGCGTCTGTCTTCCCGTGAAGCAGCGGCGTTTGTCTCCGGTGTGGTGAAAGACGCTTTCAGCCTGTGGCTCAATGCCAACCCGGAAACTGGTCTGGCCCTGGCCGAACTGGCGATCAATAACGCCGGTCGTCGCCTCAAGGCGAGCAAGAAAGTCGAGCGCAAACGCGTCACCCAAGGTCCGGCATTGCCCGGCAAACTGGCTGACTGCGCCGGGCAGGACCCGATGCGTTCCGAGCTGTTCCTGGTCGAGGGTGACTCCGCCGGCGGTTCGGCCAAACAGGCGCGGGACAAGGAATTCCAGGCGATCCTGCCGTTGCGCGGCAAGATCCTCAATACCTGGGAAGTCGACGGCAGTGAAGTGCTCGCCAGCCAGGAAGTGCACAACATCGCCGTGGCCATCGGCGTCGATCCGGGCGCGGCGGACATGAGCCAACTGCGCTACGGCAAGATCTGCATCCTCGCCGACGCCGACTCCGACGGTCTGCACATTGCGACTTTGCTGTGCGCGCTGTTCGTTCAGCACTTCCGCCCGTTGGTGGATGCCGGTCACGTCTACGTGGCGATGCCGCCGCTGTACCGCATCGACCTCGGCAAAGAAATCTACTATGCCCTCGACGAAGCCGAGCGCGACGGCATTCTCGATCGCCTGGTCGCCGAGAAGAAACGCGGCAAGCCGCAGGTCACCCGATTCAAGGGTCTGGGCGAAATGAACCCGCCGCAGCTGCGTGAAACCACCATGGACCCGAACACTCGGCGTCTGGTGCAGTTGACGCTGGGCGAAGACTTCGCCGAAACCTCGGAAATGATGGACATGCTGCTGGCGAAGAAACGCGCCGGTGACCGCAAATCCTGGCTGGAATCCAAAGGCAACCTCGCCGAGGTGCTGGCCTGATGCAGTTTGGCTGGGCCTTGGCGGGTGCGTTGCTGCTGAGTGCGCTGAGCGTGTCGGCCGAGCCGCTGCAACAATTGCGGCTGCTTTCCGAACACCCGGTCGAAGGCATGCGCGGCGGTAACCTGTCGGGTCTGGCCATGTGCGGCAATGAGCTGTGGACGGTTTCCGATCGCGATGACGAGCAGATCTATCGGCTCGATACCCGCGATCCGGTCTGGCAGGCGCAAACCGTGCACATCGACGTGCCGCCCGTGCCGGAGAGCGGCTTGCCGTGGGGTTTGAGTTCGCGCACCTGGGCTGCATCGTTCATTCGCGGTGGCGATCTGGATTTCGAGGGCATCAGTTGCGACAGCGTAGGCAATCGCTACATCGTCAGTGAGGCCCATGCGGCGGTGTTGCAGGTGCCGGTCAGTGGCCCGGCTAACTGGCTGAAAATCTCGCCGCTGCTGGTTCGCGAAGCGCGGGCGAGCGGCCTGCTGCTCAAGTTCAATTCGATCTTCGAAGGCCTGGCGATCAACCCGGCCGGTGATCAGATGTGGCTGGCCGCCGAACGGCAAAAGCGCGGTTTGCTGCTGATCAAGCGCCAGCAGACGGTGTGGGATTGTGACGGTCGCTGCGTGCTGCTCAGTGAGGGCGGCAAGGAGATGCAGCCGCCACAGTTTCCGAAAGCGAAAGCGGTTCATCGCGACTTTTCCGACATTTCCTTGTTCAACGGCAAGCTGTTTACCCTCGAACGCAACGCTTTCGACATCTGCCGTCGCGATGCGCAGACGGCCAAGGTCGAGCAGTGCTGGTCGTATGCCGGCGAACTGTTGCAGGAAAATCGCCGCTACTCGCAGAACTACGGACTGGAAGAAGCGCTGATCATTGATGCCGAAGGTGCTTGGATCGGCGTCGACAACAATTTTGGCCCGCGTGCCGACGGCGAAGTCCGCCCGGTGGTCTGGCGCTTTGCCGCGCCGGACGGTGGCTGGAGTGCCAGGCCATGAGCCAGCAACCGCCGGGCAAGCGTGCCGGTCGGGTGTTGATGATCCTCGCCTGGTGCGCGGCGCTGTTTCTCGCGACGCGGTTTTTCGGTCAGTGGGAGCAGCGCCAGCAGAATCCGAACATCGTGGTCACGTCGGAGCAGGGCGAAGGTTTTATCGAAGTGAAACTGGCGAGCAATGCCCAAGGGCATTTTGTCGCCAGCGGCCAGATCAACGGCGAGCCGGTGGAGTTCATGCTCGACACCGGCGCGACCGATGTGGCGATCCCGGCGGATCTGGCCCAGCGTTTGAAGCTGCAAGAAGGTTTCGGCGTGACCCTGAGCACGGCCAACGGCCTGAGCCAGGGCTATCGAACGAAGATTGCCCGCCTGCAAATGGGCGACATCGTGCTGCGCGATGTCCGCGCACTGGTGGCGCCGGGGCTGCATGGCGATCAGGTGCTGCTCGGCATGAGCGCCCTGAACAAACTTGAATTTACCCAGCGCGGCGGCACCATGCTGCTGCGCCAGACAACGAACCGATGAGGCCCGCATGAGCGACATCCTTGCAGACAGCTTAGACGGCGTAGAACGCCGCTCGCTGGCTGACTTCACCGAAAATGCCTACCTCAACTACTCCATGTACGTGATCATGGACCGCGCCTTGCCGCATATCGGCGACGGCCTGAAGCCGGTACAGCGGCGTATCGTCTACGCCATGAGCGAGCTGGGACTGGACGCTGATTCCAAGCACAAGAAATCGGCGCGTACCGTCGGTGACGTGCTCGGTAAATTCCACCCTCACGGCGACTCGGCGTGCTACGAAGCGATGGTGCTGATGGCGCAGCCGTTCAGCTATCGCTACACGCTGGTCGACGGCCAGGGCAACTGGGGTGCGCCAGACGATCCGAAGTCCTTCGCCGCCATGCGTTACACCGAAGCGCGGCTGTCGCGCTATTCCGAAGTGCTGCTCAGCGAACTGGGCCAGGGCACCGCAGACTGGGGGCCGAACTTCGACGGCACCCTGCAGGAGCCGCTGGTGTTGCCGGCGCGCCTGCCAAACATTCTGCTCAACGGCACCACCGGTATCGCCGTGGGCATGGCCACCGATGTGCCGCCGCACAACCTGCGCGAAGTCGCCACCGCCTGCGTGCGTCTGCTCGATGAGCCGAAAGCCACGGTCGAACAGCTCTGCGAACACATTCAGGGTCCGGACTATCCGACCGAAGCGGAAATCATCACGCCGCGCGCCGACCTGCTGAAGATGTACGAAACCGGCAAGGGCTCGGTGCGTATGCGCGCCGTGTACCACGTCGAGGACGGCGACATCATCGTCACCGCGCTGCCGCATCAGGTCTCCGGCGCCAAGGTGCTGGAGCAGATCGCCGCGCTGATGCAGGCCAAACCGTCGAAAGCGCCGCAGATCGCCGATCTGCGTGACGAATCCGACCACGAAAACCCGTGCCGCATCGTGATCATCCCGGTCAACAGCCGCGTCGATCACGAAGCGCTGATGCAGCACCTGTTCGCCAGCACCGAGCTGGAGTCGACCTACCGGGTCAACGTCAACATCATCGGCCTGGACGGCAAGCCACAGCTGAAAAACCTGCGTGCGCTGCTGGTCGAATGGCTGGAATTCCGCGTGCTGACCGTGCGTCGCCGCCTGCAATTCCGCCTCGACAAGGTCGAACGGCGCCTGCACCTGTTGGACGGTTTGCTGATCGCCTACCTCAACCTGGATGAGGTGATCCACATCATCCGCACCGAGGAACACCCGAAAGCCAAGCTGATCGAGCGTTTCGCCCTCAGCGAGATTCAGGCCGACTACATCCTCGACACCCGTTTGCGCCAGTTGGCGCGACTGGAAGAGATGAAGCTGCGTGACGAGCAGGACGAACTGCTCAAGGAACAGGCCAAGCTGCAAGCCCTGCTGGGCAGCGAAGCGAAGCTGAAGAAACTAGTGCGCACCGAGCTGCTCAAAGACGCCGAAACCTACGGCGACGACCGCCGCTCGCCAATCGTCGAGCGCGCCGAAGCCAAGGCGTTGAGCGAGCACGATCTGCTGCCGAACGAGAAAGTCACCGTCGTACTGTCGGAAAAAGGCTGGGTACGTTCGGCCAAGGGCCATGACATCGACGCCACCGGTCTGTCGTACAAGGCCGGCGATGGCTTCAAGACCTCGGCGGCGGGGCGCTCCAACCAGTTTGCCGTGTTCATCGACTCCACTGGCCGCAGCTATTCGGTCGCCGCGCATACCTTGCCGTCGGCCCGTGGTCAGGGCGAACCCTTGACCGGCCGTCTGACGCCGCCACCGGGCGCCTCGTTCGAATGCGTGCTGATGCCCGAAGACGATGCGCTGTACGTGATTGCCTCCGATGCCGGTTATGGCTTCGTGGTCAAAGGCGAAGACCTGCAAGCGAAGAACAAGGCTGGCAAGGCGCTGTTGAGCCTGCCGAACAACGCCAAGGTCATTGCGCCGCGTCCTGTGGCCGATCGTGAGCAGAACTGGCTGGCCTCGGTCACGACCGAAGGTCGCCTGCTGATCTTCAAAATCAGCGATCTGCCACAATTAGGTAAGGGCAAAGGCAACAAGATCATTGGCATTTCCGGTGAGCGCGTGGCCAGTCGCGAAGAATATGTCACGGACATCGCCGTTCTGCCGGAAGGCGCCACCCTGGTGTTGCAGGCTGGCAAACGGACCCTGTCACTGAAAGCCGACGACCTCGAGCACTACAAAGGTGAGCGTGGACGGCGCGGAAACAAACTTCCGCGGGGCTTCCAACGGGTCGATGCGCTGCTCGTCGAAAACCTCAATTAGGCGAGAACGCCTTCCTAGACCGTTCGATCTGCGATTAAACGCGTAGATCGACGCTTTGGCGCTGGAGTCGGAACGCATATTCACGGATGATATGGCCTTTCAAGCGCCGGCGTGGCCGAGCGTTCTTCATATTTATTGAGTATTTTCACTGTGGTCAGCCTTGTGGCGGCCACCTGGACGGGATGATGACTGCTCTACGCCCCCTTATTTTGTTGCTCGCCGGCGTTCTTGGCCTGGCGGGTTGCAGCGTTCACCAGCCGGTGTCGCTGTACCAACTGGACAGCGGAAGTCCGGTTCAGCCTGCGCAAAGCGCGGGCATGGCGGTTTTGCTGGGGCCGGTGGTTGTAGCCGATTACCTGCAACGCGAAACCCTGCTGCAACGTCAACCCGACGGCAGCCTGCAAGCGGCGACCGACGGTCGTTGGGCCGGCAGCCTTTCGTCGGATATCGATCAGTTGCTGATGCGTCAGGTCGCCGGTCACCTGGACAGCCAGCGTGTGGTGCTGGCGCCTGCTACCGCCGGGTTCACGCCCGATGTGCAGGTGTTGCTGACCATCACCCGTCTGGATTCCGGAGCGAAACAACCGGCGATTCTCGATGCGCAGTGGCGTTTGATCGATCGTCGCGGCAAGGTGCGTGATAACCGCATCATTCACCTGCAGGAAACGCATGCCGGCAGCACCGCGTCCCAGGTGCAGGCGCAGGGGATCCTGTTGCAGCGTCTGGCCGAGCAGCTGTCGGTGGCGCTCAAGCCACTGGCCAACCAGCCGCCCGTGGCCGAGGCACCGCGTAAAGCCGCGCCGAAACCCGCAGCGCCGGCGGCGGATGCCGAGAAGCAGCCGAAGATTCCAATGGCCTCGCCGATTCGTACGGATATGGAAGTGTTTCGCTTCTGAGGCTGGAACGAGTCAGAGCAGAGCCCGCCTAGTGCGGGCTTTGTTATGTCTGGAGGTGAGGGGCTTTTCAGGGATGCGCACGATTCCAATAACGCCGCGCACAAAAAAGCCCGCAGACAATCACTCGTCTGCGGGCTTTTGCGTATCTGGCCTAAGCCTTACGCCCGGCGCTCATGCATCCGCGCCAGTTGCCGCTCCAGCATCGACGGATAAGGCTCCATCAACCGCTCCACACAGCAAGCGCCCTCAGGGCTGGCGATCGGCCGGATTCGCGCACGTTGGCGGATCAACGCGTCATCACTGATCTTGCGCTCAACCAGCAGCAGATTGCGGCTGTGTTGCGACAAGGCCAGTGCATCCTGCGCCGAATCCGTCAGCAGCAGATCAATCTGACTCAGACCGAACAACTCATCGCCCAGGGTCAGGCCCAGCTGCAATTGCAGGGTGATGCCGCTGTCTGCGACCTCGATCTGCAACTGATGACCCAGAGCACGCAGCAGTTCGCCGCAGCAGATGGCATTGGTCAGGTAATCGTCGCCGCAATCTTCGGTGTGGAACAGCAACAGCGTGCTGCCATCGTTGAGGGTTTCGATTTCGCCCTGATACAGCGAAGCAGCCTGCTCGAGGCAGTCGCGATAGCGTTCCTGCAATTCTTCCAGACGTGCGCGAGGCAAACGACGCAATTGTTCCTGCGAACCCAGTTGCACGGCCAGTACGGCGGTGTGCTGTGGCACGTCAGGGCTCGGTTTGCGCGTGAGCGGTTGGACGGCGCCGTTTAGCGATTCGTCGCGCAGGTCGGCGAAGGCGTCATCGTCATCATCGTCTTCGACCGTGCTGACCAGGTGACGCGGCGCCGGTTTCTTCGCGGCCAGCGGGCGGCTTTCGTCGAAGCTCGGATCGCGCAGGTTACGCACCTCGAATTCCGGCTCGTCTTCTTCCTCGGCGAATTCCGGCTCGGGTTCAGGCTCGGGCTCCGGGGCGTAGCTGGCGTGCAGCTGGCGCGCCAGATCGCCGATTTCATCCTGACGATCGATGCCCGGGGTGTGCGCGTCGATGCGGCGCAGCCACACGCGCAATTGCAGCAACGGCGTCGACAGATAACGGCCCATGCGCAGGCTCAGAGCCAGCGACAGTGCCAGCAGAATCGCGCTCAGAATGCCCATGCTTTGCAGGCTGATGGTCATTGGCTGCTGGAACTGATCCATGTCCAGGCTGATGCGCAGTTGCCCGGCCGTCACGTCCTGGAAAGTGATCTTGCTCTCGTACATGCCCTCGGCTTCGCCCAGCAGGCTGTGCTTGGGACGCTGACCGGACTCGGCGAGGATGCGGTTGTCCACGCTGTAGATCGCCGCGTGGGCGACCAGTTTGTTCTTGGTCAGGTTGTTGAGCAGCACGTTGAGGCTGAGGATGTCGTTGGACACCAGCAGCTCGGTGGCGGAGGTGGCGGTCTGCGTGGTCAGGCTTTCGCCCAGCGCATCGGCCTGCTCGTGCATGGCCTGCTTGAATTGCAGACCCATCACCCCGGCATAGATCACCAGGGCCAGAGCGACCAGGATCACGTTGTGGCTGGCAATGCGCAATGCAATCGGTACACGGCGATGGCGCAGTGCACGGAAGATCAGCAGGAAGAAGTTATCGGTTTTGACTGGCGTGGGCCGGTTCACTTGAGCTCGGCTCTTTGTCCGTGAAGTTGACGCGCAGTATAGCGACAGGCCCCAGACCGGCAAAGCGCTCGCGGTGCCCGATGGTCACTGAAAGTGGGTAGAATGCGGTTTTTTTCCAGTTGCGGGGGTGCGCGTTGCGCGAAATCGTCCTGATTAACATCACGGGAGTCGACCGTCCGGGTCTGACGGCGGCCATCACCGGTGTTCTGGCACAAGGTGGTGTGAACATTCTCGACATCGGTCAGGCGGTGATCCACGACACCCTGTCGTTCGGCATCCTGGTTGAAATTCCCGATTCCGAGCAAGGCAAATCGGTGCTCAAGGACATCCTGTTCAAAGGCTACGAACTGGATCAGCAAGTGCGCTTCACCCCGGTGTCCGAAGAGGACTACCAGCAATGGGTGGGCAATCAGGGCAAGAAGCGCCACATCGTTACCCTGCTGACGCGCAAGGTCACCGCCGGCCAGTTGCAGGCGGTCAGCGCGATCACCGCCAAATATGGCCTGAACATCGACCATATCGACCGTCTGTCGGGGCGCATGCCGCTGGACACACCGGCCGACAAGGGCAAGGGTTGCATCGAGTTTTCCGTGCGCGGCGAAGCTGCCGATCCGCAGGCGCTGCGCGCCGAATTCCTCAGCGTTGCCCAGGAATTGAACGTCGATATCGCCTTTCAGGAAGATTCGCTGTTCCGTCGCAACCGACGTCTGGCCGTGTTCGACATGGACTCGACGCTGATCGAAGCGGAAGTCATCGATGAGCTGGCCAAGGCGGCCGGCGTGGGTGATCGAGTGTCCGAAATCACCGAGCGCGCCATGGCCGGCGAACTGGATTTCCGCGCCAGCTTCAAGGAGCGTCTGGCGCTGCTCAAGGGCCTCGACGTCAGCGTGCTCGACTCGATCGGCGCCTCGCTGCGCCTGACCGAAGGCGCCGAAACCCTGTTCGCCGAACTCAAGCGGCTCGGCTACAAAACCGCCATCCTGTCCGGCGGCTTCACTTATTTCGCCAAGCAACTGCAGGCCAGGCTTGGCATCGATTACGTGTTTGCCAACGAGTTGGAAGTGGTCGACGGCAAGTGCACCGGCGTGGCGATCGAGCCGATTGTCGATGCGCAGCGCAAGGCTGACTTGCTCAAGGAACTGGCGCACAAGGAAGGTCTGCGTCTGGAGCAGACCATTGCCGTCGGCGACGGCGCCAACGACTTGCCGATGCTGGCGATTGCCGGGCTGGGCGTGGCGTTCCGCGCCAAACCGCTGGTCAAACAGTCGGCGAAGCAGGCGATCTCAACGCTGGGGCTGGATGGTGTGTTGTATCTGCTGGGTTTCCGCGATCGTGACGGGCAGTTGTAACTGACAAAGCACAAAGATCGCAGCCTTCGGCAGCTCCTACAGGGAAATGCATTCCAAATGTAGGAGCTGCCGAAGGCTGCGATCTTTCGCTTCAAAGCGAATTCCACAACGAATCAAAATCCTCCTCACCCCCGCCATTCTGCGCAGGATCCAGCGAGCGATAGGCGAACTGGTTGAAGCTGTGCGTACTCGCCACCCGCCGATCCAGCCCGGCGCGGTGTTCTTCGCCCTGTGTATTGATCAACACCTTGTTGCCTTCCTGAAAGGGCAGGCGCGGCGCAAGCACGGTGGCCGGCACATCGATCGCACTGATTTCCGGCAACAGCAAACCGCGCAAATACTGGCTGTGATCATCTTTCGTTCGCACCAGTTGCAAGCCGCACGGCTGCGCGTGTGGCGCTACCAGTTCAATGCCCATCTGCGTGCCGCTGCCGCGCACCTGGCGGATCCAGCGAATCACCGCAATGCTCCAGCCTTTGCCCTCGCTGTCCTGAATCCCGAGCATTTCCCCGGCCTGCAACTCCGCCGGTACTTCGCTGGGCCAGGCCAGGCAATAACCGCCAGGACTATGGTTGATCACCGGCAAGGCGTAAGTCGGATAGTTCGGCGCGTTGCCGGGGCCTTCCTCTTCGCTCAACTGGTCGTACTGGATTTCCTCGTACGGCAACAGCTCATCGTTACTTTGCGGGGCAGCGTCGAACGCCTGACTCCAGCTGTCCTTTTCGCCGCTGGCCACGACGCTGCTGAAGTTTGCCGCGCGGGCACCGGGATGTTTGAGCAATTCGCTGAAAGTGCGCTCGCCGCCGAGGTAGAAGTGCAGGGCGCTCATGCCAACGCACACGGTCAGCGTGCCCTGGCCGGCGATGCGTTGAAAGCTGCGTTCGGCCGCTTGGCCCCAAGTAGCGTGCAGATGTTGCAGGGTGTCGACGCTGAGGCCGGCGGAAACGGGCAGTGGGGTCGAGGTGGACTCGTGCAGCAGGTGCGTTTCGAGCTGTTTGACCAGCGGTTGCGGATCGAAGCCCAGCAGCCCGCTCTGTTGTTCGCTGCGAAACATCTTGCGGTAGCGCGGGCCGACATCGAGTTCCGGGCTGATGGCGAACAAACCGTCGTCGGCGCTGCCGGGATGCAGTTTGAGCAGGGCGCTCCACGGCTCGATCACCTCGGCCAGCCGGACAATCTGGCTCTGGCGCAATTGATTGCAACGGGCGCTGCCCAATAGCAGTGCGGCGATGTAGGTCTGTTCTACGCTCAGTTCGCTGGTCAAAAAGGCCAGATCATCGCGCAGCCGCCGTTGTTGCAGTTGCAATTGCGCAGCGCTGCGATACAGCTGATGCAATTCGAACCACGCGTGTTCCGGCGGTGAACTGTACAGCTGCGTGGCGCGCACCAGTTGCGCCTTGAGGGCATGCGCGGCGCGTTGCAAGGCGGTACTGACCAACGTCGCCCGATCCTTGCTGTATTTGGGCAGGATGCGCAGAACGATCTGTTTATAGCCGATTGCCAACTGACCTTGCAGCGCCTGACACAGGTTGCTGACTTTGCGCGAGCGCTCGTCGAGCATGATCGCTTGATGCAGAAAGTGCCGTTCCAGATGCTGGCAGACGAAATACACCTCGGGCCGCAGCAACTCCAACAATTGCAGGCGATTGTCGCTGGGGGTGAGCAACAGGTTCAGTTCGCCGAGGCCTTGATAGAGCAGGCGGGCGGTTTCGCCGATGTTGGCCTTGGGCAGGCCGGCGATCCAGCGCTTGAGATCACGCGGGCTGGCGTCGCAGAACGACAGGCGCGTTTGCGTGGGAGTCGGAGCGCGCAGCTTGGGAGAAAAGTTGGTCTGGCTCATGAGCCAAACCATAGCAGCAAATGCCGCGGTGTGCGGAAGCAGCCTCGGCTGCTTCCGCGAACAGGGTCACGCTTTTGGCAGTGCCAGGCCTTGGCCCATCTGCACTGGCGAACCGGCCACCAGTTCTTCAGCCCACTTCACCTGATCCGGGCCAAACAGCACGATTGCCGTCGAACCGAGCTTGAAGCGTCCCAGTTCCGCGCCTTTTTCCAGATGAATCGGTGCGCGTGCGGCTTCGTCGTAGCGGAAGGTTTTCAACTCGCGCTTCGGCGGAGTAACCAGACCGGCCCACACGGTTTCAATCGAAGCGACAATCATCGCGCCGACCAGCACCACGGCCATCGGCCCGCGTTCGGTGTCGAAAATGCACGCCACGCGCTCGTTGCGGGCGAACAGCTCCGGGACGTTTTCGGCAGTAGTCTGGTTCACCGAGAAAATGCGGCCCGGGATGTAGACCATTTCGCGCAGGGTGCCGGCCAGAGGCATGTGCACGCGGTGGTAGTCCTTCGGCGACAGGTAGATCGTGGCGAAATCGCCGCCCATGAATGGCGCTGCGTTGGCCGCATCACCGCCGAGCAATTCGAGCACGCTGAAACTGTGGCCCTTGGCCTGGAACACGCGACCGTGCTCGATCGGGCCGAGCTGACTCACCGCACCGTCGGCCGGGCTGAGGATCGCGCCCGGAGTTTCGTCCAGTGGACGCGCGCCGTCTTTCAACGCACGCGTGAAGAATGCGTTGAAGTGCTCGTAAGCGGTCAGGTCTTCGACCAGTGCTTGCGACATGTCCACTTGATAACGCTTGGCGAACCATTGGGTGAAGGCATTCTTGAACCAGCGCACGCGGCATTCGGCGATGCAGCCGGCCAGGCGCGACAGCAGGTGATGCGGCAGCAGGTACTGGCTGAGGATAAACAGACGCTCTTTCATTAGTTGTCCTTAAAACCTTGAATCTCGACTGGCGTATCAGGGTGGTTGCCCCATTCGCCCCAGGAACCGGCGTAGCCCTTGACCCGCGGATAACCGAGGGCTTTGGCCACCAGATAAGTGAAGCCCGACCGGTGATGGGTCTGGCAATGGGTAATGATTTCCTTGTCCTTGGTGATCCCGAGGTTTTCGAGGATCTGCGGCATGTCGCTGCGGATACGCAACTGACGAGTCTGGTCCATGCCGGCGGTCCATTCGAAATTGACCGCGCCGGGGATGTGTCCGCCCTTGGCGGCGAGGACTTTCTCGCCGGAATATTCCAGCGGCCCACGCGCGTCCCAGATCGCCAGATCGGCGGCGCCGAGACGGCTTTGCAGGTATTCGCGGGTGGCGGTCGGTTCATCGTGCAGGGTCAGCGAGACCGGGCCACCGACGGCGGCCGGCACCTGAATCGACATCGGCATACCGTCCGCCAGCCAGGCCGGCAGACCACCGTCTATATAGTGGTACTTGTCGTGGCCAATGACATCGAGCAGCCAGATGAAGCGCCCGGCCCAGCCACCGCCCTCATCGTCATACACGACGTATACCGAGTCTTTGCGATGGCCGAGCTCACCAAACAACGCTTCCAGATCGGCCTTCGCCGGCATCAGCCCGGGCGCCGGTGGCTGGCCGAGCTGGGTGCGTTTCGGGTCGACAAAACGTGCGCCGGGCAAGTGACCTTCGGCATACCGGGCAGGGCTGGTCAGGTCCACCAGAATCAGTTCCGGGGACTCCAGACGCGGCAGCAGGTCGCTCGGCTCGATGACAAGCGGCAAGCCAGAGAAGTCAGACATGTGAGGTCTCCAGAGCACAAAGGGGAGGATTGTAGCGCAGGCTCATTGGCCGCGGCTGCTAAAGCTGTGCAGGGCTTTTTCGATGCACTGCGCGGTTTTGCCGAAGGCTTGTACGGTGATGTCGGCGAACGGCCCGCCGCCCTGATCGGCAACTACGATCATGATCACCCGGCCGTTGTTGACCAGCGAACGCAGGAACAGATGCTCACCGCGAAACAACGTGCGCAGGCTCGCTGGCAATAAGGCAGAGAATTGCCCGTTGTTCTCCGGCGTGATCCGCACCTGCGCCTGCTGAGCGAGCAGACGTTGCAGGACTTTGCTCTGGCCGACGGCAAAACTCAGCGCCGCCGCATCCTTCGGCAAACCGGCGGTCTGGTGCACGCGCAGGGTCGAGTGCGTGCGGTCGGCCATCAGAATCATCACCCGACGCATGCCGCTCGCCACCAGTGCCTCGCGGGCGGCGACGGTCAGGCTCATGGCATTGGTGAAGCGGCTGGGCTCGGCGAGCAGTTCGGCGCATTGCCGACGCCATTGGCCCAGATCATCTGCATTCGGCGCTGCGGCCGGGAGCATGCCGGCCGGCAAGCGACGAGTGCCCCACGGCCAGATCAGCGAAACCGCCGGGTGCCACAAATCAGGCATCGCATGCTGACGCGCGCTGTTCGCCGCTTGCTGGTGCAGCTGTTGCTGCACTTCGTCCATGGAAATCTGCAGATACAGGCTGGTCAGGTACTGCCAGCGCTTGCTGTGCGGACTGTCCCAAGCCTGTTGCGCCGACAGCGCCAGGCCGTTGGCCAGCAGCACGGTATTGGCGGGTTGATTGAGCCAGCGGCGCAATGTTGGGTCTTCGTCGAGGCGATTCTGCTGGCGCAGCGGGTGCTCGCTGTCACGGGCGATGCGCAGCACTTTGACCAGTTCGCGTTGTTCGCTGAGCAGCAACTTGTAGCCTTGCT
Source organism: Pseudomonas sp. S3_G06 (assembly GCF_054667565.1). Lineage (NCBI taxonomy): Bacteria > Pseudomonadati > Pseudomonadota > Gammaproteobacteria > Pseudomonadales > Pseudomonadaceae > Pseudomonas > Pseudomonas sp. S3_G06. The sequence goes on along the minus strand of NZ_CP162738.1, from coordinate 4,598,922 downwards.
CGACCCAGATCGGCAGATGCCAGGCCTGGACCAGTGCCTCGGCAATCTTCAACAGGCGCACGCCGAACAATTGCTTTTCAACCACACGTGCCGACTCGCCCTTGTGAATCACCCGCAGTTCCCACTCCTCAAGCAACTGCGGATAGGTCAGTGCCAATGGCCATAGCGGCGACAAAAACAGCAGGCTGCCCCAGTGGATGTCCTGCCACAGCCGCGCCAGACGACTGGCAAAAAAGCCGTTGGCCTGTTGTGTCGCGTGTTGGCTGATCAGTTGCAATTGGCGCAAAGCCTTGGGGATCTGCCGGTGCGGTTCGGCCGGCAGGCGCGCGAGCAATTCTTCGGTGCGCGCAAGGCCCAGGCGATTGATTGCCACCTCCAGATTTTCCGCTGGCGCGGCCATGGTGCCGTGGGTGTGACGATTCGCCTCACGGATGATGCTCAAGGCCAGCGCCGGGCTGTCCTGCATCAACTCGGCGATGTCGCGCAGCGAGCTGCGATTGTCGCGGATCGCCCGGCAGACTTTGTCGTGAGCCTCTTGTGGCACGGGCAGGGGGACGCTGTCGAGCAGCTTGACCCAAGCCTGGAGGGTGCTCGGTTTTACCGCTGGAATGTTCGTTTCATTAGCCATGTCTGGACGAGATCTTCACTGACTGTAGACGCGCCCGGCATGGGCTAAATTGGCTTTTCGCCTGAACTGGCTATAGTCTGGCGCAGTTTTGCCGATAAGTAGAAGAAGAGATTTTTTAACTTCCGAATATGACCTTGAACCCGACTTAAACAAGTACCTTCTACCTATGGCTAAAATTATCGGCATCATCGTCGTATTCGCGAGCGTGCTCGGCGGATACGTGCTCTCCCACGGCAAGATTGCCGCCCTGATCCAGCCTTTCGAGGTGATGATCATCGGCGGTGCGGCCCTCGGCGCGTTCCTCCAGGCCAACCCCGGTTACATGACGATGCACGTGCTCAAGAAATCCCTGAGCATGTTCGGTTCGCGTTTCACCCACACCTTCTATCTGGAAGTGCTCGGGCTGATCTACGAGATCCTCAACAAGAGCCGCCGCGAAGGCATGATGGCCATCGAAGGCGACATCGAAGATGCCGCCGCGAGTCCGATCTTCGCCAAGTACCCGGCGGTGCTCAAGGATGAACGCATGACCGCGTTCGTCTGCGATTATCTGCGCATCATGTCTTCCGGCAACATGGCTCCGCACGAACTGGAAGGCCTGTTCGACATGGAGCTGTACAGCCTCAAGGAAGACCTCGAGCACCCATCGCACGCAGTCAACGGCATCGCCGACGGCATGCCCGGTTTCGGTATCGTTGCGGCGGTACTCGGTATCGTGGTGACCATGGCTTCGTTGGGCGAGGGCGACCAGGCGTCGATCGGTCTGCACGTGGGTGCGGCACTGGTCGGTACCTTCTTCGGTATTCTCGCGGCGTACGGTTTCTTCGGTCCGCTGGCGCATTCCCTGGCCCACGATGCCAAGGAAGAGCTCAACGTCTACGAAGCCATCAAGGCCTCGCTGGTGGCTTCGGCGTCCGGCATGCCGCCGTCGCTGGCGGTCGAGTTCGGGCGCAAGGTTCTGTACCCGGCGCACCGTCCAAGCTTCGCCGAGTTGGAACAAGCGGTTCGCGGTCGTTAAGAAATGGAAAATAATCAGCCGATCATCGTCAAGCGCGTCAAGCGCATTGCCGCCGGGCACCACGGCGGGGCATGGAAAATCGCCTTCGCCGACTTCGCCACGGCGATGATGGCGTTCTTCCTGGTGCTGTGGCTGCTGTCCACCGCTACGCCGGAACAGAAGATCGCCATCGCCGGTTATTTCAAGGACCCGGTCGGCTTCTCCGAAAGCGGCACGCCGTACATCATCGACCTCGGCGGTACGCCGACCCTGGCGCCGGAAAACACCCTCAACCCGGAAGTGAAGTCGCAGCCGCAACCGGACAAGGTCACGGTCGACACCGATCAGGTTGAAGGCATGGCCGAGCAGGTCGAGAAGGAGCGTCTCGAACTGCTCCTGCAAGAACTGCAGAACAAGGTCGACGAGAACCCGCAACTGCAGAAGTTCAAGGATCAGATCCTTTTCGAAATCACGCCGAACGGCTTGCGCATCCAGATCATGGACGCCGAGAACCGGCCGATGTTCGACTCCGGATCCGCACGCCTGAAGCCGTACTTCGAAGACATCCTGCTGGCCATGGCCGACACCATCAAAGCGGTGCCGAACAAGATCAGCATCAGCGGCCACACCGACGCCAAGCCGTACATCGGCACTGGCGACTACGGCAACTGGGAACTCTCGGCCAACCGTGCCAACGCCGCGCGTCGCGCATTGGTCGCGGGCAGCTATCCGGATGCGCAGGTGGCGCGGGTGGTCGGTTATGCCTCGTCGGCGTTGTTTGATCGGGAAAATCCGTTCAACCCGGTCAACCGCCGCATCGATATTGTCGTGCTGACGAAGAAAGCCCAGGCCGCCATCGAAGGTGCGCAGGGGCCTGAGGCGGCGAAACCGGCGGATGAAGGTCAGAACGGTGCTGCTCCGGCAGCCCCGGTTGATCCGAATGCGCTGCCGGCGGACAAACAGCCAGTGCCGGCTCACGAGTTGCGCGAGCGGTTGAATCTGTTTGACGATGCGGCGCCGAAACCGGCTGAGCCGGGTGGGGCGGCGCCAGCGCCGAAGCAGTAAGTGAAAAAAAGCCGACAGTGATGTCGGCTTTTTTGTGGCTATCGCTTCATGCCCCCAACCATTTCGTAGCGTTACTAAAATAATCGGGGACAGGCCGGCACAGTCTCAGAATCCCCGACGAATCCGATTCTTCAACTGTTCATGAAACATCTCTGCATCGCGCTTGTACGCCCCTTTCACCGAGTCGCTGAACGAATCCAGGGTTATCGACCGCTTGTTCGACACCTCATCCCGATACGCATCGATAAAGAAATCCAGGTCGCTGGCCGTGCTCAGCTTCGGCCACTTGTCCAGATAGATCGGCAGTTGTGCCGGCCCGGTCTTGAACGTACAGATCCGCCGGTTGCTGATCGTCGCCTCGCCAATCTCGAACGGCACCCACCACGACAGTGCAGTCTTCTCCGATACCACCGCCAGCAGATGCGTGCACTCGGTGATGTTGCGGGTAATGACCCCGGTGATGTCGTCGGTGGTCTGCGATTCCGGGTCCAGCACGTCGAGGTAAGTCCTGATCTTCGCTTGGGTCAGACGGGTGTTGATGGCGATCGCATGAGTGCGATCCACATGGCGGTAGCTGATAAAGACTGGCATCAGAAATGTCCTTTGAGGGCGAGTTCGCGGTAATAGGCACCGAGTGCCGTCAGGCGGCAGCCGGTGGAGTGAATGGCGGCGTAGTACATGTGCTCGGCGTCGACCGGTTCGATCAGGCTGTGGCGGTTGCACTTTTGCAATTGGGCGAAGATCTCGCCGTGCTCCGGTATGAACGCCATTTCGGTGGGTTCGTAGCTGGGGTCGAGCGGGAAGACCGATTCGGCTTCGGCGAACCAGTCCGGCAATTTGCGCAGGATCTCCTTGGGAATCAGCGGCGAGACTTCGCGCAGGGAAATGAACTGCGACACATTGGTCTTGAACACCGGACGCTGCTCCCACGGGCCGAGCGCGTTGTCGACGAAGGAGTACAGGCTGCCGGGGGTGATTTTGCCGAGGATATTCGCCGCGCCGCCATGCAGCGCTTGCAGCAGCAGGCCGGTGAACACGCCGTGCTGCGCGCCCTCCAGTGCCGGCTCGGCTTTTTTGCAGGCGGTGAGGATGGTCATGCCTTCGCTGACCATGCTGCTCTCGCTGCGCAAGGCGCGCACTTCGCCGGCCGAACCGCTTTCGCAGCAGTCGAGGATGATCATTTTGTTTTTGATCCGCGTGGCTTTGTCCGCCCAGTTGAGAATGTCGCTGATGCGGATGCCGTCCTTGGCGTTGCGGTAGTCCTGCGGTATCAGCATGCCTTCGTCAGTGTCGGCATCGAAACCGCCATGACCGGCGAAATACAGCAGAGCGACGTTGCAGTCGCCGGAAAACAACTCGCGGATCTGGTCTTCGAGTTTTTCTCGGCTCAGGTAATCCTCGGCAGACGTCAGTACGACATTTTTGAAGTTGGGGTCGCCGTTGGCGTTGCTTTTCAATACCGAAGCCATGGCCATGGCGTCGTTGCAGCAACCGCTGAGCCCGCCGATATGCGTGTAATCGTTGATGCCGATGAACAATGCCTTGCGCATGGTCACACCGCCTTGTGCAGGCGGATCGCGCCGGGGATTCTGTGGGTATTGCACGGGCGGGCGTCGCGAGACGAATGGATGATGAACAAAAGACAGGTTGGCATGGCTTTCCTCGATGGTCGCTGTGAGCGAAGGAGGAAAGAAATGTAGGCCGCTGGCTCAGGCCTACAAGATCTGCGCGGCAAAACAGAAAGGTCCTGCAAGCAGTCGTGCAAGTGCCTACAGAAGAAGCTGACGTTTAAGAGGAGAGAGGTGAGTCAGATGCAGTCCGACGACCGGCAGCCCATCGCGCAGGGCCGCCGGCGTGACTGTTTAATAGCCGTTTTCAGGCAGGCTGGCGATGATCGAGCGATAGCTGTTCATCCGCTGCTGCTGGATGCGTCCGTCTTCGAGTGCCTTGAGCAGCGCACAACCCGGTTCGCGATCGTGCTTGCAGTCACGGAAACGGCAGGTGCCAAGCAGGTCGTCGAACTCGATGAAACCGGCTTCGACGTCGGCGCGGCTGACATGGCCCAGACCGAATTCGCGGATGCCCGGGGAGTCGATCAGTTCGCCGCCGCCAGGGAAGTGGAACAGGCGCGCGGTGGTGGTGGTGTGCGTGCCCTGACCGGATAGCTCGGACAACGGCCCGACGCGGGTTTCGACTTCCGGCAGCAGGCTGTTGACCAGCGACGACTTGCCGACGCCGGACTGACCAACGAATACGCTGATGCGCCCGTCGAGCTGCTTTTGCAGTTGCTCCATGCCGTCGCCGTGGTGCGCCGAGACTTCCAGCACCGGATAACCCAGCGTGCGATACACCGCCAGCAACGCGTTCAGCGCCGGGGCGTTCTGCTCGTCGATCAGGTCGAATTTGTTCAGCAGCAGCAGAGGGCGGATGCCGGCATGTTCGGCGGCGACCAGATAGCGGTCGATCAGGTTGGCGTGAGGCTCGGGCAGCGGCGCGAAAACGATGACGATCATGTCGACGTTGGCGGCAACCGGCTTGAGCTGGCCACGGCTGTCGGGGCGGCACAGTTCGGTGCTGCGCGGCAGTTGCGCGACGATCACGCCAATGCCCTGGTTGCCGGCGCGCCAGACCACTTTGTCGCCGGTGACCAGCGCTGGCAGGTTGGCGCGCAAGTGGCAGCGGAACACTTGGCCGGCGAGTTCGCCGTCAACGGCTTCGACTTCGACCTGCACACCGAAGTGGGCGATCACCAGGCCATGTTGCTCAGGGCCGAGATCGCCGCCCTCGAGGGCTTCGACCGCCGAGGACTCGCGTTTGGCGGCGCGTGCGGCGCGCTCGCCCTGAATCTTTTCGATGCGCCAGTTTTGACGACGATTGAGTTGGCGTTTGGCCATGGGTGTTCCGTCTGAAGAATGCAGCGATTAGGTAAAACGGCCGCGAGTTTAGCACGCCCGGCCACCGGCCTAGGCTAAACTGCGCAGCATTGCCTAGGAGCCCGAATATGCAAAACCCGCAGAACCTGATCTGGATCGACCTGGAAATGACCGGTCTGGACCCGGACAACGACGTCATCATCGAAATGGCCACCATCGTCACCGACAGTGAACTGAACACATTGGCCGAAGGCCCGGTGATCGCCATCCATCACAGCGACGAAGTGCTCGCGCGCATGGACGAATGGAACACCCGCACCCACGGCAATTCCGGCCTGACCCAGCGTGTACGCGACAGCCGCATCAGCATGGCTGAGGCGGAAGCTGAGACCATCGCCTTCCTGGAAAAGTGGGTGCCGAAGGGCAAATCGCCGATCTGCGGCAACAGCATCTGCCAGGATCGTCGCTTCCTTTATACCCACATGAAGGCGCTGGAAAGCTACTTCCACTACCGCAACCTCGACGTCTCGACGCTCAAGGAACTGGCCGCGCGCTGGGCTCCGGACGTGCGCGACAGCTTCAAGAAGGGCAGCACGCATCTGGCGCTGGACGACATCCGCGAATCGATCGCCGAGTTGCAGCATTACCGCAAGCACTTCATCAAGTTCTGAGGGAGCGTCTTTCCGCCTTCGCGAGCCTGCTCGCGAAAGGCGCGCCCTCTTCTGGTGCGGCGCTGAAATGGCTAGACTGCGCGCCTTCCTGCCTGGACTGCCACCATGTTGCTGATGCTCTATCTGATCGCCATCACCGCCGAAGCCATGACTGGCGCGCTGTCCGCCGGCCGACGTGGCATGGACTGGTTCGGCGTGGTGCTGATCGCCTGCATCACCGCGCTCGGTGGCGGTTCGGTGCGCGACGTGTTGCTTGGGCATTACCCGCTGACCTGGGTCAAACATCCGGAATATCTGGTGCTGACCTCGGTGGCAGCGATGTTCACCGTATTCGCTGCGCGCTGGATGCGCCACCTGCGCTCGCTGTTTCTGGTGCTCGATGCAGTTGGACTGGTGGCATTTACTTTGATCGGTTGCATGACGGCGCTGGAAATGGGTCACGGCATGTTGGTGGCTTCCGTCAGCGGAGTCATCACCGGCGTTTTTGGCGGTATTCTTCGCGATATCTTCTGCAACGATATTCCCTTGATCTTTCGCCGCGAACTTTACGCCAGCGTCTCATTTGCTGCGGCGTGGTGCTACATGTTGTGTCTTTATCTCAATGTGCCGGGTGAACAAGCCATTCTGATCACGTTGTTTGGCGGATTCTTGCTGCGTCTGCTGGCCATTCGTTTTCATTGGGAAATGCCGAAGTTCGTTTATAACGACGAACACTGATCGATCATGCGTCATTGCCATTGAAGCTGATTAATAGCTAATGAGTTATTTGTGAATGGCGTGCGCATATTTCTTACATTTTTCACTTTGATCTTTGCTTGATGGGTATGTAGTTTTTTCGCTGACATATTTCCGATGTCAGTATCAAATTACATTCTCAAAAAGGAGCTGCATTATGAGTGAAAGCATGGATGTTACAGACAATCAAAATGACAATCCGCCCACCCTGGCGGGACTGTCCAAATTACAAGTCAAGTTTGATGCCGGTAATAATACTCAAAGCAGGGCACTTGTCGCTAATGGCCGAATGCAGGTCAAAGTTCAAGTACTCGTTGCCGGAGTGGACGCCGACGGCAACGCAATGCATGTACCCGCAGATGTAATGGAAAGCATCCAGCTTATTCATTACGCGACCGGCAAGACCTTGCGCGATGGCTGGGTCGCGAGCGCAGTCCAAGGGCGGTTTACGCGTGAGGCACGTCCTGCACCTGACGCCGAAGACAGGCACGACGATGATCTTGAGAATGACAGCGTTCATCCACAGGTTCGTACGTTCTGGGTTTCCTCATCGAGCGCCGGAACGACTGAGATCGGTGCGCGCCTGTCCGTGAACGGGGAGACGATCCTCAGTAACGGAACCACGCCTGCCAGTGTTCATTACAGCAGCGTGACTGTAGAAGCGGAAACGCCTTCGACATATGGCGTAGACGGAGTATTTCGCTTGTACCAGACCAGGATTGGTAATGAGTCGCCCGGCAACCGTATCTGGAAGTACCATTTGGGACTGTACCCGGGTGGGAAGCAGATCCGGCTGGTCGACTGGATTGCAGAGGGGGCAGAAGAGGGCAAGGATTACGATTTTGCGGGTGGTAACAGGCTTAACGAAATAAAAACAAATTACATGGAATGCATTTTTGTGCGTCCCGAAAACTCCAGTGTAGTCGTCTCTTTGCCTGACAGGGGTGATCCGTTTGCATACACTTTTACCAGTGATGCGCAAACATGGAACTCGAAGCATTATCACGTAAATACTCAAAGCGACGGGGAGTTGACCATCGTCCAGGCTCTATCTGAATACTCGAAAAGCACCGGGCCACAAAAATATGGCGGCGTCCTCCACTTCATCGCGATCGATGAATATGGTACTGAGCATAAACTGGCAATCCGCGTGAATTTTCGCGAGCGTAATTTATATCTTCAACGAGGCTGAGTTCGTTCACTGATGCAATGTCGGTGAATGTAGTAGATGTATATGCGTTTGGCATTTCGACTGCAGTTAAACTGCCATGTCGATGATCAGGCATATGCACGAAAGTGCTTTTCTGATGACTCGCGTTGGCCCTGCAGCTCTGTGTGGCCAGCGCACCCCCTCTCAAGGATGAGCGATCATGACTGGCAAACCGCCGAAGATCAAACCTGTATCTGTCCCAACCAAACCCTCCGATTCCAGCATTGATGTCTCCCACCGACCGTTGTCCTCGTCTTCGACAGTGGCGCATTTGACTGTTGCACATCATCAGGAACCGCTGCATTCGCCCTCTTCATCAGATCCGCTGGCGATAACGCCTGGCTTCAATGTGAGCATGACCACGACGTATTCCACATTTGACGAATTCCCAAGGTTTTCCGCACAAGATTCCCTGGAAAGCTACTGGATACCCTCGCAAGAGGGTCTCGATGATTCCGTTGCACTGGGTATCAAAACCTTGAAGCATCGTCAGTATGTTGCCGTCGCTGATAACCACATCGTACAAGTGGTCCGAGATGCTGAGAGCGGTTTGCTTCGCGCCACACATGCCAGAGAACTGCATCCTTCCGGTCCGCTGTTGAGACCTGACAGCGAGGGCCGGTTGTGGCATCCGCTGGACGACCCTGAGTCGGCCAATCCGGTTGCAACTGTCTATTCCGAACAAAAACGCGCGGCAGAACTGCTTACCGGCGCGGAATATTCAATAGAAGATTTTTCTCCATTGATGATCAAACGCATGCTCGCAGTGAGCGGCGTAGACACAACGATAGTGCACAGGTCCGAGATTCATCCCACCTCGCTGGCATTGCTGCAGGACACAGCGAGACGTTTTGCCCTCGATCAAAAGATCCAGCTGTTCATCACCCAGGTGCAACATTCCGATCCCACCGTGCGTGCGCAGGCTGATTCACAACTGCAGGCTTTGTTGCCGCCACGGGCAGATGATCTGAGCGAGCGCGTTATCGAACAATCCAGCGCCTTGCTGTTTGAGCAGAGTGAGCGGGCGTTCGAACTCGATTGCGATGCCAACACATTGCAGATGCGACGGATCTTTCCCGATCTGCCCAAGACAATCGCTCAGGCGTTGTGGCGAGAGGCCAGTGCCGCCGACCATATGCATTTGCGCCTGCAGCCGGGAATGCCGAGGCACATGGCAGAAAAGACGCTGGTAGCGCTACGCGAGGTGCGTCTCGCCAGAGCGTGCGAAGGAATCTTTCTGGATTCGGTAGCCAGTCTGGACAGTGATCTGCTGGCATTGCAGATGATCGGGCAGCTTGATCTTTGGCCGCGACAGATTCGTATCGAGATTCGTCGGCAAGCGTCAGAGGGTGAGTTATTGAGTGCTATTGGCGATGCTCGGTCGTCAGTGCGTCACAAGTTTATTCGTCAGCATGAAGGCTACGTTATCCAACTCAGCGGCGTCCCGTCACCCCAAGGTCGGACGGATCTGTATGCCGCCGTCTGGCTCCTTTTACTGCCCGGGCAGCGCCAATTGCTCGGTGTAGCGCAGGGCGGTGGTGCGGCTCTGCGGCAGCTGGTACGTGCACAGCCATTGCCGTCGCGCCAACGCGTGAGCGAATTGCTGGGACTGGCACCGGTACAGGTAACGGCTGTTCCGGCCAGCGCCCAGCACGTGCAAGCGGGGCTGCGAGGGGGCGGCGATGTCAACCCGACGTCGACAAAGTCCGTTGAAGAGCGTGTCCGTGATCTTTATCCGCAGCTTGCCGAACAAGAACTAGCCATGTTCATTTCCGAGCGTCTGAAGTCGGACGCAGCCAGGGTCTTGACTCGCCTGGAGACAGAGTTGGCGACACTGCGCAATGAGTTGGCGATCTGGAGTGCCCAAGGATTGTCGACCCGCACGGATTCATCGCAGGGCGCACCGCAAATTGCAGAACAACGCCAGGCTCGCGAGCGGTTCAGCGCAAAGCTGCAAGATATCTGGCAACGCAAGTCGGTTTCGAGGTGGGGGGAGGGAGACGATCACTTTTCTTACTATGTCGATTTTTCTGGTGAGTTACCGAGATTGTCCACCAGATTCGAGTACGTCACAGAGTTGATCCTGACCGCAAATGAACCGGGCGCACGGATAGGTGCGTTTCTGGACAGTTTCCCCAATATTCAATTCTTGGGAGTCTTCGGCATTGACGTGGAGACATTTCCCTCAGGAATATTTCAAATGCGCCAGTTAAGCGAGCTTACGCTGGACGGCTGCTCGCTAAGACTGTCCGAGGTCGAAGTTGAAGGGTTATCCAGAATCGAAACACTTACCCGGTTGAATCTGGCAAACAACCCTCTGACGGTTGCTCCACATGTAGGCTACATGACAGGGTTAACCGGATTGATGCTGAGCAACGCAAATCTTGCCAGCATTCCTTCAGGTATAGATACCCTCAGGAAACTGGGTGTCGTCGCATTGCATGATAATAATATTGCCGACGTGGGGTATGAGTTGTTCGAGATTCCGGATACACAGAATCTCTTTGTCGGGTTGTCAAATAACCCGTTGAATGACGCATCGAGGCAGCGAATTAAGCAGTTTCTTGAAAACTCCAGTATGGATCGCAAGATGGAAATTCAGGTGGATGAGGAAGTTCCTCAGTTTGATTTCGATAGTGAGTCCTCTGAGAGCGGGTTCTCGACAGAGTCAGACAGTGGTTGAGTGTGGGCGAAAGTAACAGCTGCTTTATCGGTCTAACATATACTGAAAAGAATAAACCGCTCAGTGGCACCCCTCCTGATTCTGTTAGGTTTTGAAGTCAGGAGGGGAAGGAGTTGCAGCGTGCTGAAATCATGGGTTAGGAACAATGTTATGAGCTTTACATCATGAGGGATTGGGATTTTTGAATATATGAGGTTTTGTGTGAGTTAGTGATAAAGGTGTTAGGTTATTGCAGGCTTACAATTGGTTGAATGTTTCGGCTGTTTTAATTCAAGGCGAACCTCAATACTTTGCTGAGCCCTTAGGGGTAAAGTCTATTAATCCGCAAGGTATTGTGAAATGTTTGATGAGCAAGTAGGTATATCCCGTATCGAGGTAAAACTCGACGCCACGAATCATGGTCAGCACAAAGTGCTCTACGCCAACGGTCGCATGCAGGTGCGTGTGTTGGTGCTTCTTCACGGGATCGATAACAACGGCAACGGCGTATCGCTGCACGGACATCCCGCATTGCAGTCACTGCGGCTGATTGCCTATAACGGTGCTCGCCCATTGGAGGGAGACTGGAGTGTATCGATTCAGGAAAATCGTTACGCTCACGAAATGTCGGGTGGGGCAACGCGGCTGACAGAAGTCCCGCGGGTCATTGACAACCGGATCAGCAACGCCGCAGATCCGGTACAGATTTTACAGTTTTGGGTTTCGGCTTCCCGACCTGGAATCATGGAAGTGGCTGCCGAGATTTCCTTGAACGGCGCGGTATTGCGAAGTAATGGGGTTGGTTTCGACAGCAGTGTCACGCTGGAGGCGATTCTCCCGAAAAAATACACTCAGAACAGTTTCTCTCTTTATAAATACGGTACTTTCAGCGAAAGAGTGTACGAGGAACGCATTCAGTATTTTCATCTCGGGCTTCGTGCTGACGGTCGCCAGATAAACTTGCTTGACTGGTATAGCGCCGATATAAGACTTAATCCGTATGATGCTGAAGACGCGGTAATGGTGTACTCGTCGGGCACGATAAACCACTACAGTGGTGGCGGTAGGAGTTTTTATGGCTATCTCGCGCCAATCTATGGGCGATCGGCTTCGGTCAATACCCCTCTGGGTTTTATTACTTTCCCGATTAACGATGTGCCTGGTGTATTGACGCTGGTGCAGCGCACGACTCTACAGACAGAAGAGAAGCCGGCGACGAGAGGTGCGTTCGAACTCGCCGTGATTGATGAGTTCGGTACGGAACACTGGCTTGCTATCAAGGGTGATACAGAACAGCGGACTTTTATTCTGGGTGAGTCGAAACGCTCAACAAAACAATTTGCCTGATGTTATTTGTGACTCGGCGATTTTTCGTTGCCCAGCTCGACCTGTTTAAATTTGCACCTGGAATAAAGGATATTTTTCTATGGAAAGTAATTCATCTTCCGCTGTTCACTCCAACGCGTTCAACTTCGGTGAGTTTGTTTCCGGAGGCGTTGATCCGCGCACGGGCATGTATACGTGTGCATTTTCGCTTGGCAAGTTGCACTCGGCAGACCTCAATGGTCCGGAGCTTGCACTTTCAGTGAGCTTCAATCCGCTCAATCAGGCCGATAGCGGTTTCGGCGTTGGCTGGTCTTTGACCCTGACCAATTATGACTTGCGCAGCAAAGTCATGACCTTGTCCAACGGTGAACGCTACAAGGCTGTCGAGACGTCTAGCGGCCTGAAGTTCAAGGAGATGAAACTGCAAACGGCAAAGGTGTCAGTCACTGGAGCAGGGCGCTATGAAGTTCGATACAAGGATGGTCGGCGGGAACTGCTCAAAGTCCTGGCCGGTACTCAGGTCGCCGTCGTGGAAAAAATAATCGCGGCGAACGGTGTGAGCATTACCCTCAAGCATGAGTTGTTCAACCAGTTTCCCCGATTGGCCGAAGTCAGTGATGCCAAGCGCTGCCTGTTGAAAATCACCCGCGCGGCAGGTCAGGTGACGCTGTCCCGGCATCCCGACACTGCTTCCAGTTCCAACTACAAGCTGATCTTGAAAAACTCTCGGGTGACGGCCATCGAACTGCCGGTTGGTAAGGGTTGGGACCTTGAGTATGAAGTCATCGCTGGAACCAGCTATGTTCATCGCATCGTCAATCCGCTGCGCGGGGTCGAAATCATTCGCTACAAGCGGCACGGCCACCGCTTCATCAGCGGTGTGGAACAGACACTGCCGTTTGTTATCGCTCACGATGTCTACCCAGGGCGCGGCCAGCCCAGAGTGTGCAAGACATACACGTACTCCGACCATAACTTCCTTGGGCAGGGCCTCCTTCCAGCCAAGGATAGTGACCTGGATCCGCTCTATCTGGCGCCCAGCAGCTACTTCTACACCTCGGACGAGCACTTGCTGGTCAGCGGCAAAGTACATACCCGCATTAAACGCACCTACAACAAATTCCATCTGTTGGTGGCTGAGGTTACAACCTGTGGCGACGCGCAGATCGCCACCGCCACGGAGTATCACTGTTCCGTTGCCAAGCCGTTCAGTGAGCAGGTGGCCCAGTTCCGCATGCCTAAAGTCCATACGGTGACGTACCTCGATCGGCGCACCCAACAGCAGCGTGTGGAAACCACGATCACTGAGTTCGATGGCGAAGGTAACTTGCTCAAGCAGGTTGAGCCCACTGGGGTGACGACTACGACGGAATACTATCCGGCCATTGGCGGGGATAACTGCCCGGAGGATCCGCTGGGCTTTTCCAGATTCCCGAAAAAGAGGACGGTGAGTGCTGCCGCATCGGATGGTGCTTCGACAGTCACCCACTACGACTACGCTTTGCATCCGGCGCTTGAGGGTGCTGAACTGGCCTCTGTGTTACCGGTCGAGGAGCGTTTTTTCGAAGTGGTGGAGGGTGTAGAGGTGTTGCGTTCGAAAACCGCACGCAGCTATCTGAATACGCCCAAGGATCCACTCAAGCATGGAGCCACAAAAGAGCAAAGTGTCACCCTGAATGATAAAAAAACCGCTATCGAATTTTCCTATGAGCTTGAGGGTGACAGGCTGCGAGTCAGGTCCGGCACGCGCGGATTCGACGGCGCGCTGCAGACCAGTGAGAAAGTGCTGTCGACGCTGACCGGATTACAGGTCTCTGAAGTCGGTGTCGATGGCGAGCACATCGAATATGAATACGATGCAATCGGCCGGGCAGTGTGCAAAACCGTTGCTGCCGGCACCCCCTATGCGGGCGCTACCCGGTGGGCCTATCTGGCCGCCAGCAAACAGCAGCCGGCGACAATGGTGACCACGGATCCTGCTGGCGGCGAGCAAAAAGTCGCCTATGACGGACTGGAACGGGTAATCACCGTTCAGGAAAAGGACTGCGACCATCCCGACAAGGACGGTCTCATTCAGACGCGCACGCTTCATTCTGTCCTGCATGATTCAGTCGGTCACAAGGTGAAAGTGACGCTGACTGATTGGCGTGATGGCAAACCTTATCCGGTCAGCACTCGCTATGAATTCGATTCCTGGGGCCAGGTCAGCAAGACTCTGCACGATGATGGGCGTATCGAACACAGCGAGGCGGATCCGGTGCTTCGCCGGCAGACCAATTGGCTCCAGGGCATGGGCAAGACGATCACCGTCGTCAATGATTTCGGAAAACCGCTGAGTGTCGAAAGCTTCAATGTGAAGAACAAGAGTCTGGGCAAAACCGTTTACACCTATGACGGTTATGGGCGCACAGCCAGCCAGACAGACCCTGTCGGCAACACCAGCCGATATGAGTACGACGTTTTTGACCGAATGACCCGCAGTGTCCTGCCCGACGGCAGTAAGGTCGTGACCGAGTACGCCGAGCATAGTGATGAAGGGCTTGCGATCGACATCAAGGTCGGTGACAAAGTGCTGGGCCAGCAAACGTATGACGGTTTGGGGCGGTTGATCCAGAGTACTGTGGGCGGGCGAAAGTCCGAGGCTGGTTATGAAGCGGGCTTCACTCAGCCACAGTGGTGCAAGAGTGCTGATGGCAAAAAAACCGAATTCACTTATTTGCGGGAACTGGGCGGTTTGCTGACTGAGCGCAAGGCAGAGGACCTGGTCACAACCATGACCTATGACCCCGTCAGCGGCAAACCCTTGACCTGTACCGAAAGCGGCAGGAGCCGCAGCTTTGCCTATCATCCTTCCGGGCGCCTGAAATCCGAAACGACGACCTTCGGCGCTGTCACGAAAGCAACGTCCAGTACCTGGTCCCTGCAGGGGCGACCAATCACCCACGTTGATGTGCTCGGTACCGACAACAGATCTGAATACGATGAGTTCGGCCGCCTTCTATCCGCCTCGCAAGGCTTGCTGACAACCGAGTTCCACTACAACGCCCGGACGGGGATGCTGGAGTGGACGAAAACCGAAGACACCTCGATCAAGCGTCAGATGATCACCCGGTTCGCCTATGACGATATAGGTCGTGAAACCCGGCGTACATTCGAGATTCAGGGTCAGCCTGACCAGACCCTCGAATCGACTTACACGCTGGCTGGCAAACTGGCGCAGAAAGTGTCCAGACGTGGCACTCAACTCTTACGTGATGAACAGTTCACCTACGACGTGCGCGGGCGCTTGATCCAGTACGACTGTGCTGGCACCCAAAAGCCCCGTGACCCGTATGGCAAGGAAATTATTCAGCAGACGTTCACCTTCGATGCGCTGGACAACATTCTTACCGTGCAGACGAAGTTCCCGCTGGGCGTGAATCTGACCACCTTCAGTTATGACAATCCCGATCCGGTACAGCTCAGTGCAGTCAAACATTCCCATGTCGACTATCCACCAGCAGTGACGCTGGAATACGACGCCAACGGCAGGATGATCAAGGACGACCAGGCGCGAACGCTGGCCTATGACGCGTTCGGACGTCTTGAGCAGTTGTCCGACACAGGGGGATCAGTGATCCGTGGTTACCATTACGACGGTTTCGACGATCTGGTTGAACTGTCGCAACCCGAAAAGGCGACTGTGCAGCGTTACTACCACGCAGGTCGGGTTGCCAATGAGGTCAGTGGTGAAAATTCATTCAGTGTCGTGCGTCACGGTGGCGCGCTTGTGGGCCAGCGGCAACTCGGTTTGAACGCCAGCGCGCAGCTGTTTGGCACCGATCAACAGCAAAGCGTGCTGGCTACACTGGGTAAGGAGCAGCTCACCGATTGCGCCTACAGCCCTTATGGGCATCGTCCTGCCGACGGCGGATTGTTCAGCCTGGCGGGGTTCAACGGCGAACAGCTGGATCCGGTTACCGGGCTGTATCTGCTGGGCAACGGTTACCGGGCCTATAGCCCGACACTGATGCGTTTTCTTGCCCCCGATAGCATGAGTCCGTTCGGTGCGGGCGGATTGAATGCCTACAGTTATTGCCTGGGCGACCCGGTCAACCGGGTTGACCCTACCGGGCATGTCTCCTGGCAATCGATCCTGGGCATCGGCCTGAGTATTCTCGGAATTGTTGCCAGCGTAGTGACGATGGGCGCGGCGACGCCATGGGCAGTGGCGGCATTGGGGCTGGCGGTTGCTTCAGGCCTGGCGGGTATTGCCAGCGAGGTGATCAATGAACTCGCACCGGGTTCTCAAGCGGGCGAGATATTGGGCTGGATCAGTTTTGGTCTCGGGCTCGCTTCGCTCGGTGCAGGTTTGGCGGCGGGTGCAAAAGCTGCTGTGAATGCGGGCAGGAAGATGGCTTCAGCTTTTAGCAAAGGCCTCAGCCCTAATAGAGGCGACACAGCCAGAGCAGCACGACGGCTTGGGGGAGGAGGACGCGGGAGGCAAAATGCAAGTAGAGCGAATGCGCCCGCGGAGGAAGCGGCGGAGAGACCTTGGCAATTAATCAGGCCAGAGACAGAAGACTACGTCCATGCCGTTCATAAGACGATGGCCGACGAATTCTTCCAGCTCGTGGAAAGCGATATGTCCCCCCTCCAGGCAGCCAGGAGCTCCAGGATGTATTACGAGGCATTCGGCGCAGCCGGTGATGGAAGAAAAGTAACGCATGTTCTTTTTACGGCCTCGAAAGGACGCGGGGAGCGTATTTATCTTCTGGAGGACAGTAAACAGAGAGTTTGCAGAGTCCTGCGGGCGGGCGGCCATTGGACCGACGGAGAGACCAACGCAATAATGAGATCGGCCAAAAATATGGTTACAACGCGCACATGAGCACTCTGAATACTTCGCCTGCCCGTTATGGGTGTGAAGGTCTGGAGTGCTGTTCAAGCGCCCACTCCACATGTTCTTTGACCAACTCTGACGGATAATCCCGTCGCGCCTTCAACGCTTCCAGCACCGGAATCGTTGAAGGCGCATTTCCCAGCCCCACCGCAAGATTGCGCAACCAGCGCTCATACCCGGCACGTCGCAACGGCGAGCCTTCGGTGCTGCTCAAGAACTTTTCTTCATCCCACATGAACAGCTCGGCCAATTCAGCATTGTTGAGGTTGTGCCGTGGCTTGAAATCACTTTCACCGGTTGGCCGGGCGAAGCGGTTCCATGGACAGACGATCTGGCAGTCATCGCAGCCAAACACCCGATTGCCTATCAACGGCCGCAATTCTTCGGGAATCGCGGTTTTCAGCTCAATGGTCAAATAGGAAATGCAGCGCCGCGCGTCCAGCACATAGGGGCCGACGAAGGCGTTGGTCGGGCAGATATCCAGACAGGCGGTGCAGCGTCCGCAATGTTCGGTGCTGTGCGGCTCGTCCACCGGTAGCGGCAGGTCGACGAACAGCTCACTGAGGAAGAAGTAACTGCCGGCCTTGCGGTTGAGGACCAGGGTGTTTTTGCCGATCCAGCCCAGCCCGGCCTGTTCGGCGATGGCTTTTTCCAGCACCGGCGCGCTGTCGACAAATGCACGAAAACCGAACGGTCCGATCTCCGCCTGAATCTTGTCCGCTAATTGCTGAACACGTTTACGGATCAATTTGTGGTAATCGCGGCCCAAGGCATAACGCGACACGTAAGCCTTTTCCGGTTCAGCCAGGCGTTTGGCCATTTCGGTATCGCCTGGCAGGTAGTCCATGCGCAGCGAAACCACGCGCAACGTGCCCGGCACCAGTTCTTCCGGGTGCGAGCGTTTGCTGCCATGGGCGCCCATGTAGTCCATTTCGCCGTGATAGCCGGCGTCGAGCCAGCGTTGCAGATGCTGCTCGTGCTCGGCCAGGTCCAGACCGCTGATGCCGACTTGCTGGAAGCCCAGCTCGCGGCCCCAATCCTTGATCGATTGGGCGAGGGCGGGCAGGTCTGTGGTGATGGCGGACATGAGGCGAGAGAAACCGGAGCTGAGGTGCGTATAATTCTGCCAGACATCGGAGCCCGAAGACGCATGCCGCAGACGAAAGATGAATTACCCGACGCGCTGTACCGTGCCGCGCAGGTGCGCGAACTCGACGCGCGGCTGATCGCCGCCGGCACGCCGGGCTTCGAATTGATGCAGCGCGCCGCCCGCGCGACGTGGCGCGCAGTGGTGCGCAAGTGGCCGGCAGCGAACGAACTGACGGTGCTCGCCGGGCACGGCAACAACGCTGGCGACGGTTATCTGGTGGCCGGGCTGGCGCTGCGGGCCGGTTGGACGGTGCGCGTTCTCGCCGTCGGCGATCCGCAGCGTTTGCAGGGCGATGCCGCACTGGCCCATGCCGAATCGGTGGCTGCTGGTGTTGTGGTGCAAGGCTGGCAGGGGCAAAGCGAGCTGCGCGGTGTCGTCCTCGATGCCTTGCTCGGCACAGGTCTGAGCGGCGAAGTGCGCGAGCCCTATGCCTCGACGATCAAGGCGATCAACGCCTGCGGTTTGCCGGTAGCGGCGGTCGATATCCCTTCCGGGCTATGTGCCGATACCGGGCGTGAACTGGGTGTCGCGGTCCACGCCGATCTAACGGTGACATTCATTGCTATGAAGATCGGGCTGTTGACCGGCGACGCGGCGGATCATATCGGCGAACTGGTCTTCAGCGATCTGCAAGCCGCCGACGAAATTTTCAGTGACATTCCCGTCTGCGCTCAGCGCCTGAGCGCCGCTAATCTCCCAGCACTTGCGCCGCGTGCGCCGACCTCGCACAAGGGGCGCTTTGGTCATGTGTTACTGATCGGCGGCGATCACGGTTTCGGCGGAGCGATTCTGCTCAGCACGGAAATGGCCTTGCGCGGCGGCGCGGGCATCGTTTCGCTGGCGACTCGTCCAGAGCATGTGCCGGCGGCGCTGACTCGGGTGCCGGAGGCGATGGCGCTCGGCACCTCGTCAGCCAATCAACTGATGGGTCTGCTGGAAAAGGTTTCGGTATTGGTGATCGGGCCGGGACTCGGTCAGGCCAGTTGGGGCCGTGCCCTGCTGTCGGCTGCCGCCAATGCACCATTGCCGCAGGTGTGGGACGCTGACGCGTTGAACCTGCTGGCCAGCGATTTTGTCCAGTTGCCCAAGGATTGCGTGATCACCCCGCATCCGGGTGAAGCGGCGCGCTTGCTTGGCATCAGTACCGCCGAGGTGCAGGCCGATCGCCCGGCCGCTGCTCTGGCGTTGAGCAAAAAGTATTCAGCGGTAGTGGTTCTGAAAGGTGCCGGCAGTCTGATCGCCCATCCAGACGGGCGTCTGGCCCTCTGTCATCAGGGCCATCCGGCGATGGCCACAGGCGGGTTGGGTGATGTGCTGGCCGGTCTCACCGGCGCATTGCTGGCCCAGGGCATGGACGCGTTCGATGCGGCATGCCTGGCCGTCTGGCTGCACGCCAACGCGGGTATGCAACAAGGCAAATTCGGCCGTGGGCTGGCGGCCAGTGATCTGATTCCAGCCATTCGTCAGTTGTTGGAGGAGCAAGCACCGTGTCTGAAGTAACCCTGTACCTGGCCGATGAACAGGCGATGAGCGACTTTGGCGCACGGATCGCCCGCGTCACCCAGGGCCATGGCCTGATTTTTCTCGAAGGCAATCTGGGCATGGGTAAAACCACTCTGTCGCGGGGCATCATTCGCGGTTTGGGGTATGTTGGCGCGGTAAAAAGTCCGACCTTCACATTGGTCGAGCCCTACGAGATCGGTGACATTCGTGCCTTCCACTTCGACCTGTATCGCCTGGTCGATCCCGAGGAGCTGGAGTTTCTCGGCATCCGTGACTACTTCGAAGACGATGCCCTGTGCCTGATCGAGTGGCCCGATAAAGGTGCAGGCTTTTTGCCAAAGCCTGACCTGACCATTACCATTAGCCCGCAAGACAGCGGGCGTTCGCTGAAAATTTTAGCCCAGGGCTCGCGTGGCGAGGCCTGGTGTGCCGCTTTGGCATTGGAATCCAATTAAATGATGGGGTTTGGTATGCGCTTTCGCGCGTTGGTGGCTGCCGCTGGACTGATGTTGATGGCAGTAACCGTCAACGCTGTGGCCGATTCAAAGGTCAACAGCGTGCGCCTGTGGCGGGCGCCGGACAACACGCGACTGGTCTTTGACCTCAGCGGCCCGGTGCAGCACAGCGTTTTCACCCTGACAGCCCCGGACCGGCTGGTGATCGACATCAATGGCGCCACCCTCGGCGCGCCGTTGAACGTGCAGACGGCGAACACGCCGATCACCGCGATGCGCTCGGCCCAGCGCACGCCGACCGACCTGCGCGTGGTCATCGACCTGAAAAAAGCCGTCACCCCGAAAAGCTTCTCGCTGGCGCCCAACGCGCAGTACGGCAACCGTCTGGTGGTCGATCTGTTCGACAACCCGGCCGATGCCGCGCCGCCGCCGGCCCCGACGCCATCGGTGGCGACCGTGCCGGCAGTGCCGGTGACCCCGACCGAACCGGCGATCAAGCTGCCGCCAGCCCCGGCTGGCAAACGCGACATTATCGTCGTGATCGATGCCGGCCACGGTGGCGAAGACCCGGGCGCGTCCGGCTCGCGCGGCCAGCGTGAGAAAGACGTGGTACTGCAGATCGCTCGCGAGCTGCAGCGTCAGGTCAACGGCATGAAAGGCTTCCGCGCCGAGCTGACCCGTACCGGCGACTACTTCATTCCATTGCGCGGGCGAACCGAAATCGCCCGCAAGAAGGGCGCCGACCTGTTCGTCTCGATCCACGCCGACGCCGCGCCGTCCGCAGCCGCGTTCGGTGCGTCGGTGTTCGCCCTGTCCGATCGTGGCGCGACATCTGAGACCGCCCGTTGGCTGGCCGACAGTGAAAACCGTTCCGACCTGATCGGCGGCGCCGGCAACGTCAGCCTCGACGACAAGGACCGCATGCTTGCGGGCGTGTTGCTCGACCTGTCGATGACTGCGTCGCTGACCTCCAGTCTCAACGTCGGCCAGAAGGTGCTGACCAATATCGGTCGCGTTACGCCGCTGCACAAACAGCGCGTGGAACAGGCCGGCTTCATGGTGTTGAAGTCGCCGGACATCCCGTCGATCCTGGTCGAAACCGGCTTTATCTCCAACGCCAACGAAGCGAACAAGCTGTCCGCATCCAGCCACCAGCAGGCGTTGGCCCGTTCGATCAGCAGCGGTGTGCGCCAGTTCTTCCAGCAAAATCCGCCGCCGGGCACCTACATCGCTTGGCTGCGTGATTCCGGCAAGATCGCCCAAGGCCCGCGTGACCACCGTGTCGGCCCGGGGGAAACCCTGGCGATGATCGGCGTGCGCTATCAGGTTTCGCCGGCCACCTTGCGCGCCGCCAACAACCTGAAAAGCGATGAGCTGAAAGTCGGTCAGCATCTGACGATTCCTGGCACCGAACTGGCGTCCAAAGAATGAACCAGGTATTGAACACGGCGCGCATCGAGCTGCTCAGTCCACGGCTGGCGAACCAGATCGCTGCCGGTGAGGTGGTGGAGCGCCCGGCTTCGGTCATCAAGGAGCTGCTGGAAAACAGTCTCGACTCTGGCGCCAAGCGTATCGACGTCGATGTCGAGCAGGGCGGCGTCAAGTTGCTGCGCGTGCGCGATGACGGCAGCGGTATTTCCGCCGATGACCTGCCGCTGGCCTTGGCCCGTCACGCCACCAGCAAGATTCGCAACCTCGAGGATCTTGAACAGGTGATGAGCCTGGGTTTCCGTGGCGAGGCGCTGGCGTCGATCAGCTCCGTGGCGCGTCTGACCCTGACCTCGCGCACCCGCGATGCCGATCAGGCCTGGCAGGTCGAAACCGAAGGCCGGGACATGGCGCCGCGCGTGCAGCCGGCGGCGCATCCGGTCGGCACTTCGGTGGAAGTCCGCGACCTGTTCTTCAACACCCCGGCCCGGCGCAAATTTCTCAAGACCGAAAAAACCGAGTTCGATCATCTGCAAGAAGTGATAAAGCGTCTGGCGCTGGCGCGCTTCGACGTGGCTTTTCATCTGCGCCACAACGGCAAGACCATCCTCAGCCTGCACGAGGCCCACGATGATGCAGCCCGCGCCCGGCGTGTGGCGGCGATCTGCGGTTCGGGTTTCCTTGAGCAGGCGCTGCCGATCGAGATCGAACGCAATGGCTTGCACCTGTGGGGCTGGGTCGGTTTGCCGACGTTCAACCGTAGCCAGGCTGACTTGCAGTATTTCTTCGTAAACGGCCGAGCAGTGCGCGACAAACTGGTGGCCCATGCGGTACGTCAGGCTTATCGCGACGTGCTGTTCAATGGCCGTCACCCGACGTTTGCGCTGTTTTTCGAAGTCGATCCAGCGGCGGTCGACGTCAACGTGCACCCGACCAAACACGAAGTGCGTTTCCGTGACGGGCGCATGGTCCACGATTTCCTGTATGGCACGCTGCACCGTGCGCTGGGCGATGTGCGTCCGGAAGATCAACTGGCCGGTTCGGTGACCACGGCGATCGTTCGGCCGAGCGGGATCGAGGCGGGCGAATTCGGCCCACAGGGCGAGATGCGTCTGGCCGCCAATGCGCTGCTGGAGCAGCCGCAGGCGCAACCGGCGTTCAACACGTCATCCGGGGCCAGCGCTGGCGGCGCTTATCAGTATCAATACACGCCGCGTCCGCAATCGGCGCTGCCCGCTGCCGAGGCTCAAGCCGCTTACAAAGAGTTTTTCGCGCCGCTGCCTGAAGCCAATGCCAGCGCGCTGCCAACCGGTCAGGAAGATATCCCGCCGCTCGGCTATGCACTGGCGCAGCTCAAGGGCATCTATATTTTGTCCGAGAACGCCCATGGTCTGGTGCTGGTGGACATGCATGCCGCCCACGAGCGGATCATGTACGAGCGCCTGAAAATCGCCATGGCCAGCGAAGGTCTAAGTGGCCAGCCGTTGCTGGTGCCGGAGTCGCTGGCCGTGAGTCAGCGCGAGGCCGATTGTGCTGAAGAACACGCCGCTTGGTTTCAGCGCCTTGGTTTTGAATTGCAGCGCCTGGGGCCGGAAACCCTGGCGATCCGGCAGATTCCCGCATTGCTCAAGCAGGCCGAAGCCAATCGACTGGTCGGCGACGTGCTTTCGGATTTGATGGAGTACGGCACTAGCGACCGTATCCAGGCGCACCTCAACGAACTGCTCGGCACCATGGCCTGCCACGGCGCGATCCGCGCCAACCGGCGTCTGGCCCTGCCGGAAATGAACGGCCTGCTGCGTGATATGGAAAACACCGAACGCAGCGGTCAATGCAACCATGGCCGACCGACCTGGACCCAATTGGGTCTGGACGATCTGGACAAACTGTTCCTGCGCGGTCGTTGATGAGCCAGCTTCCTCCAGCGATTTTCCTGATGGGCCCGACCGCTGCGGGCAAGACCGATCTGGCCATCGAGCTGACCAAAGTGCTGCCGTGCGAATTGATCAGTGTCGATTCGGCGCTGGTCTACCGCGGCATGGACATCGGCACGGCCAAGCCTTCGAAAGAGTTGCTGGCGCAATACCCGCACCGGCTGATCGACATCCTCGACCCCGCTGAAGCGTATTCAGCCGCCGATTTCCGCCGCGACGCGTTGCAGGCCATGGCCGAAATCACTGGACGAGGAAAGATCCCGCTGCTGGTCGGCGGCACCATGCTCTATTACAAGGCTCTGGTCGAAGGTCTGGCGGACATGCCGGCGGCCGATCCCGAGGTCCGTGCGCAGATCGAGGAAGAAGCTGCACGCCTCGGCTGGCAAGCCCTGCACGATCAACTGGCGCAAATCGATCCGGTGTCGGCGGCGCGCATTCATCCCAATGATCCGCAGCGCTTGAGTCGGGCACTTGAAGTGTATCGAGTCAGCGGGCAGAGCATGACCGCCCTGCGCGAGCAACAATCTGCGCAAAGTACTGAAGCAGCCGCTTCGGGACGCCAACAATTGCCCTATACTGTCGCGAACCTGGCCATTGCTCCGGCGAATCGTCAGGTTTTGCACCAGCGAATTGAACAAAGATTCACAAATATGTTGGAACAGGGATTCATCGACGAGGTCGTAGCCCTGCGTAAAAGAAGTGACCTGCATTCGGGGTTGCCGTCTATACGTGCGGTAGGCTACCGCCAAGTCTGGGATTACCTGGACGGCAAGCTGACATTGGCCCAGATGCAGGAGCGGGGCATCATCGCCACGCGCCAATTGGCCAAACGCCAGTTTACCTGGCTGCGCAGCTGGGACGATTTGCACTGGCTGGACAGTCTTGATTGCGACAATCTGCCACGCGCCTTGAAATACCTTGGGACCATCTCCATATTGAGCTGAGTCCTTGCAATTGCCGTCTATCCTTGGGGGTGTGACGGCCGAAGCCATCTGAATTTACCTGTTTTTATTATTGAATCCTTAAAGGAGTGCGGCACATGTCAAAAGGGCATTCGCTACAAGACCCTTACCTGAACACTTTACGTAAAGAGAAAGTCGGGGTTTCCATCTACCTGGTCAACGGTATCAAGCTGCAAGGGACGATCGAGTCGTTCGACCAGTTCGTGATCCTGCTGAAAAACACCGTAAGCCAGATGGTCTACAAACACGCTATCTCGACCGTCGTGCCGGTTCGTCCAATTCGTCTGCCTAGCGCAACCGAAAACGAACAGGGCGATGCCGATGCAGCGCCGGGTAACGCCTGATAGGAGTCTCCTTTGTTCTTTGAGCGCCACGGTGGTGGTGAACGAGTCATCCTCGTTCACTTGGATGGACAGGACCCTGAGGCGCGCGAAGATCCGCAGGAGTTTCAGGAGTTGGCAAATTCGGCTGGCGCCGAGACCGTCGCGTTTTTTAACGTGCCGCGTCATCGGCCAACCGCCAAATATCTGATCGGCAGCGGCAAGGTCGAGGAACTGCGCGACCTGGTCAAGGCTGAAGAAGCCGATCTGGTGATTTTCAATCACATCCTCACGCCCAGTCAGGAACGCAACCTCGAACGTGTTTTCGAATGTCGCGTGATCGACCGCACCGGGCTGATTCTCGATATTTTCGCCCAACGCGCACGCACCCATGAGGGCAAGCTGCAGGTCGAACTGGCCCAGCTTGACCACATGAGCACGCGGCTGGTTCGCGGCTGGACTCACCTTGAACGTCAGGGTGGCGGTATCGGTATGCGCGGCCCGGGTGAAACCCAGCTGGAAACCGACCGCCGTCTGCTGCGGGTTCGCCTGCGTCAGATCAAGGGGCGGCTGGAGAAGGTGCGCAGTCAGCGCGAGCAGTCGCGCCGTGGCCGATCCCGTGCGGACATTCCTACCGTTTCGCTGGTGGGCTACACCAACGCGGGCAAATCGACACTCTTCAACAACGTGACGAAGTCCGAGGTGTACGCGGCCGATCAACTGTTCGCCACACTCGACCCGACCCTGCGCCGGCTGGAGCTTGACGACCTCGGTCCGATCGTCCTCGCCGATACCGTGGGCTTCATTCGTCACCTGCCACACAAGCTGGTCGAGGCATTTCGGTCTACGCTCGAAGAGTCGAGCAATTCCGACCTGCTGCTGCACGTGATCGATGCGGCCGAACCGGATCGCATGTTGCAGATCGAGCAGGTGATGGTGGTGCTGGGCGAGATTGGTGCCCAGGACTTGCCGATCCTCGAGGTCTATAACAAACTCGATTTGCTCGAAGGCGTCGAGCCGCAGATCCAGCGCGATGCCGATGGCAAGCCGCAACGGGTCTGGCTCTCGGCGCGTGATGGCAGCGGTCTGGAATTGCTTGAACAGGCCATCGCCGAGTTGCTCGGCAGTGATCTGTTCGTCGGTACCTTGCGCTTGCCGCAACGCTTCGCTCGACTGCGTGCGCAGTTCTTCGAACTCGGTGCGGTGCAGAAAGAAGAATACGATGAAGAAGGTGTCAGCCTGCTGGCCGTTCGTTTGCCCCGGATCGAGTTGAATCGATTGGTAAGCCGCGAAGGATTGCAGCCGATGGAATTCATCGAGCAACACACTTTGCAATAAAAGCCTGACAAAGCGGTTGTGCCGCAACGGCAGGCATTCTGTAGCATTGGTCGGCGCGCCGTGGGTGCGTCTTTGCTTTATCAGATGGAGAGCGCTATGGCTTGGAATGAGCCGGGTGGCAACTCGAATAATCAGGATCCCTGGGGTGGCAAGCGCCGCAATAACGGCGACCGCAAGGGGCCACCGGATCTCGACGAGGCCTTCCGAAAGCTGCAGGAAAGCCTGAACGGGTTGTTCGGTGGTGGTAAGAAACGCGGTGATGACGGCGGCGGGTCGGGGCGCAGCAGTGGCGGCTTCGGCGGTCTGCTCGGCATCGGCCTGGTCGTGCTCGCGGCTGTCTGGCTGTACAGCGCGGTCTACGTGGTGGACGAGCAGGAGCAAGCCGTGGTGCTGCGCTTCGGCAAGTACTACGAGACTGTCGGCCCGGGTCTGAACATCTACTTCCCGCCGATCGACAAAAAGTACATGGAGAACGTGACGCGTGAGCGTGCGTACACCAAGCAGGGCCAGATGTTGACTGAAGACGAGAACATCGTCGAAGTGCCGCTGACCGTGCAGTACAAGATCAGCAACCTGCAGGACTTCGTGCTGAACGTCGATCAGCCGGAAATCAGCCTGCAGCACGCGACTGAAAGTGCGCTGCGTCACGTGGTCGGTTCCACCGCCATGGACCAGGTGCTGACCGAAGGTCGTGAATTGATGGCCAGCGAAATCAAGGAGCGTCTGCAACGTTTCCTCGATACCTATCGCACCGGTATCACCGTCACCCAGGTCAACGTACAGAGCGCAGCGGCACCGCGTGAAGTACAGGAAGCCTTCGATGACGTGATCCGCGCCCGTGAAGACGAGCAGCGTTCGCGCAACCAGGCCGAGACCTATGCCAACGGCGTGGTGCCGGAAGCCCGTGGTCAGGCCCAGCGCATCATCGAAGATGCCAACGGTTACCGCGACGAGACCATCTCGCGCGCCAAGGGTGAGGCCGATCGCTTTACCAAACTGGTCGCCGAGTATCGCAAGGCACCTGAAGTCACCCGCGAGCGTCTGTACCTGGACACCATGCAGGAAGTCTTCAGCAATACCAGCAAGGTCCTCGTGACCGGCAACAAGAACGGCCAGAGCAATCTGCTCTACCTGCCGTTGGACAAGATGATCCAGAACAGTTCGGGTAATGCACCGGTGACCGGTTCGGCCGCCAGCAACAACACGGACGTCACGCCGCATGTCACCGACGTGCCGCAGACGCGTACAAGGGAGACCCGCTGATGAGCAATAAATCGCTGATCGCCCTGATCGTTGGCGTCGTTGTGGTACTGGTGGGCTGGAATTGCTTCTATATCGTCGCTCAGACCGAGCGCGCGGTGCTGCTGCAATTCGGTCGTGTGGTTCAGGCCGATGTCCAGCCGGGTCTGCATGTGAAGGTGCCTTACGTCAACCAGGTGCGCAAATTCGACGCGCGTCTGCTGACGCTCGATGCACCGACGCAGCGCTTCCTGACTCTGGAAAAGAAAGCCGTGATGGTCGATGCCTACGCCAAGTGGCGGGTGAAAGATGCCGAGCGCTTCTACACCGCGACTTCGGGTCTGAAGCAGATCGCCGACGAGCGTTTGTCCCGTCGTCTCGAATCGGGCCTGCGTGACCAGTTCGGCAAGCGCACCCTGCACGAAGTGGTGTCGGGTGAGCGTGATGCGCTGATGGCTGACATCACTGCGTCGCTGAACAAGATGGCGGAAAAAGAGCTGGGTATCGAAGTGGTCGATGTCCGGGTCAAGGCCATCGATCTGCCGAAGGAAGTGAACCGCAGTGTGTTCGAACGTATGAGCACCGAGCGTGAGCGTGAAGCTCGCGAGCACCGCGCCAAGGGTAACGAGCTGGCCGAAGGCATCCGTGCCGACGCCGATCGTCAACGCCGCGTGCTGCTGGCTGAAGCCTATCGTGAATCCGAAGAGGTTCGCGGTGACGGTGACGCCCAGGCTGCTGCGATCTACTCCAAGGCCTACGGCCAGGACCAGGAGTTCTACGGTTTCTACCGTAGCCTGCGTGCCTACCGTGAAAGCTTCGCGAACAAATCCGACGTCCTGGTCCTCGACCCAAGCAGCGACTTCTTCCGTTATCTGGAAAAAGCCAAACCTTGATACGACGTTGACCTGAATCAGTCCGCCCGGCGGCTAAAACCTCGGGCGGGGTGATCCTTTCGGAAAACGTGTGTATGATGCGGCAGCCGGGAAATTCCCGGCTTTTTTGCGTCTGCACGTTTGATTGCTGTTTTTGTTGCAGACATCGGGTTTGAATAGCCCGGGCGTTTTTCGAGGAAAGTGATGGGCGAAGCCGCCAGCCGGCCTTTCGCTGCGTCGTTCATGCGCGTGCGTTTTGAACGCCCCGGTCATTTTCTGCTTCACTCAAGGCTCGCCTAGTGCTGGCCGCCCGGATCAAAGGGGAATGGCGTAATGGCAACGGTAGACCGCTGGCTGCTGCCAGATGGCATCGAAGAAGTACTGCCACCGGAGGCGGCGCGCATTGAAGTCGCGCGTCGTCAGGTGTTGGATCTGTTCCAGAGCTGGGGTTACGAGTTCGTCGTGACTCCCCATATCGAGTACCTGGAATCCCTGCTGACCGGCGCGGGCCAGGACCTGGATCTGCGTACCTTCAAGGTCATCGACCCGCAATCGGGCCGGCAGATGGGTTTCCGCGCCGACATCACGCCGCAAGTGGCGCGCATCGATGCGCACACCCTGCGTCGCGAAGGCCCGAGCCGTCTGTGCTACGCCGGCAGCGTCCTGCATGCTCAGCCGCGTGCATTGTCGTCCTCGCGCAGCCCGATCCAGCTGGGCGCCGAGCTGTACGGCGACGCCAGCCCGAGCAGCGATGTCGAAGTCATCAGCCTGATGCTGGCCATGCTGCAACTGGCCGATGTGCCGGACGTGCACATGGACCTCGGCCATGTCGGCATCTACCGTGGTCTGGCGCGTGCCGCTGGTCTGTCCGGTGAAGTCGAGCAGCAGTTGTTCGATGCCCTGCAGCGCAAGGCCATCGATGAAGTGATTACCCTGACCGAAGGCCTGCCGGCCGATCTGTCGGGCATGCTGCGCGCACTGGTTGATCTGTGTGGCGGCCGTGAAGTGTTGAGCGCTGCGCGCGAGCGTCTGGCCAATGCGCCGGCGCCGGTGCTGGCGGCGCTGGAAGATCTGCTGGCGATCGCCGAGCGTCTTTCCGTGCGCTTCCCGCAGCTGCCGCTGTATTTCGACCTCGGCGAGTTGCGCGGCTACCACTACCACACCGGTGTGGTGTTCGCGGTGTTCGTGCCGGGCGTTGGCCAGTCCATCGCTCAGGGCGGTCGTTACGATGACATCGGTGCCGACTTCGGTCGCGCCCGTCCGGCGACTGGTTTCTCTACCGATTTGAAAACCCTGGTGACCCTGGGGCGTGCTGAGATCGAGCTACCGTCTGGCGGTATCTGGATGCCTGACAGTACGGATGCGGCACTCTGGCAGCAGGTTTGCCAGTTGCGCAGTGAGGGTCAGCGTGTCGTTCAGGCCTTGCCTGGACAACCTTTGGCCGCCGCCCGTGATGCGGACTGCGACCGGCAATTGATTCAGCAGAACGGGCTTTGGCAAGTATCGCCACTGGCTTCTTGAGTTTTCCTGCCGGCCATCGCCGGCACCAAGTTTGCGCGAATGAGGACAAGTGTTATGGGTAAGAATGTCGTAGTCCTGGGCACCCAGTGGGGTGATGAGGGCAAAGGCAAGATCGTTGATCTGCTGACCGAACATGCTGCCGCCGTAGTGCGCTACCAGGGTGGCCACAACGCGGGTCACACGCTGGTGATCGACGGCGAGAAAACCGTCTTGCACCTGATTCCGTCGGGCGTGCTGCGCGAAGGCGTGCAATGCCTGATCGGCAACGGCGTGGTGGTTGCACCTGACGCCCTGCTGCGCGAGATCACCAAGCTGGAAGAGAAAGGCGTACCGGTGCGCGAGCGCCTGCGTATCAGCCCGTCCTGCCCGCTGATCCTGTCCTTCCACGTCGCGCTGGACCAGGCCCGTGAAAAGGCCCGTGGCGAGCTGAAGATCGGTACCACCGGTCGCGGCATCGGCCCGGCTTACGAAGACAAGGTTGCCCGTCGTGGCCTGCGTGTCGGCGACCTGCTGAACATGCCACGCTTCGAAGACAAGCTGCGTGAACTGGTGGATTACCACAACTTCATGCTGGTCGGTTACTACAAAGAGCCAGCCATCGAATTCGAAAAGACCCTGGCCGAGTGCAAGGAATACGCTGAGCTGCTCAAGCCGCTGATGCTCGACGTGACTGCCGAGCTGCACGACCTGCGTCGTGCCGGCAAGGACATCATGTTCGAAGGCGCGCAAGGTTCGTTGCTCGACATCGACCACGGCACCTACCCGTACGTGACCAGCTCCAACACCACCGCTGGTGGCGTGGCGACCGGTTCGGGCGTGGGTCCGATGTTCCTCGACTACATCCTGGGCATCACCAAGGCCTACACCACTCGCGTCGGTTCCGGCCCGTTCCCGACCGAGCTGTTTGACGAAGTCGGTGCGCACCTGGCCAAGCAGGGTCACGAGTTCGGCGCTACCACCGGCCGTGCCCGTCGCTGCGGCTGGTTTGACGCCGTCATCCTGCGTCGCGCTATCGACGTGAACAGCATCTCGGGCATCTGCCTGACCAAGCTGGACGTGCTTGACGGTCTGGAAACCATCAACATCTGCGTCGGCTACAAGGACGCGCAGGGCAATGCTGTTGCCCCGACCGATGCTGACAGCTACGTCGGCCTGCAGCCGGTGTACGAAGAAGTACCGGGCTGGAGCGAATCGACCGTGGGCGCCAAGACCCTGGAAGAGCTGCCGGCCAATGCTCGTGCCTACATCAAACGCGTTGAAGAGTTGATCGGCGCGCCGATCGACATTATTTCGACGGGCCCGGACCGCAACGAAACCATCGTGCTGCGTCATCCGTTCGCTTGATAAGTTGTTGATGTAAAAAACAAAGGCCCCTTAATCGGGGCCTTTGTCGTTTATGCCTGTTGGACGGCATGACCTTTGCTGTGAATCTGCCTACAAGAGTGCCATCAAATTAATGGCGTCAGAAGTAGAGGGATTTAAAGTGTCAGCCGTTCTCTCACTGTTACAAAGCCGTTTGTTGCGGCCGGTGTTCGTTACCCTTGGTATCGCCCTTTTGGTGCAGGTGTTGGTGGCGGTTGCCCTGACGCGGAGCACGGTGACCGCGCTGGAAGCCGATCTGGCTGTGCGCCTGGGTGCCGACAGCCAGAAACTCTCCGGTGAGCTGGAGCAGGCGGGGCGTGAAGTCACTTCAAGTCTTGATGCGTTATCGGCCAGCACTCGTCAGCGCCTCACGGCTGGCCTGTCCGCACGCCTCAAAGAAGAGCAGGCGCAACTGCGGGCGACGCTGGAAAAGGATCTGAAGGATTCGGCCAACGACATGGCGCAGTTGCTTGCATCCGTAGCGCCGCGTGCCATGTGGGACAGCGACGTGCCGACGCTCTCGGAGTTCGCTCGTCGCGCCCAGCGCAATCCCAACGTGCTGTTCGTGGTGTATGACGACGCCACCGGCCAGCATTTGACTCGTTACCTCAACCGTGAAAACCCGATCAACAAGGCCTTGCTGGAAAAAGGTCAGGGCGAGCGTGCGCTGGATAAGGTGTTGGATGCGGCGAAAAACGATCCTTCGGTTTACTACCTCGAAGCCTCGATCAATCCCAATGGCGTGGAGATCGGCAAAGTGCTGATGGGTGTGTCCACGGCCTCGGTGGAAACCGATCTCGCCGAGCTCGACAAGCGCTTCCTGGCGCTGATTGCCAGCAGCGATCAATTGGTCGGTGACAGCCTCAAAGGCGCAGCGGCGGACAGTGCCAAGGCGATGCAGGCGCGCCTGCAATCGGCGCAGGGCACCGCTGGCGAAATGAAAGCCAACACTGCGCAAACCGTTCAAGACGCTGCCGCGACACTGCGCTGGCGTATCGGCCTTGGCCTGGCACTGGTCGGTTGTGGCGTGCTGCTGTTGCTGGCCGTGGTGCTCGGTCATCGTGTGGTCAATCGTCTGAAAATGCTCAATGCGGCGATGGACGATCTGGCCGCAGGCGAGGGCGATCTGACCAAGCGAGTGCAGATCAACAGCAAGGATGAAATCGGCGACATGGCCTCAGCGGTCAATCGCTTTGTGGATAAATTGCAGCCGATCGTGCGCGAGGCCGGTGATGTCGCTCAGCGCACTGGCGTGGAAATCGGCGCGATGACCTTGCGCAACGCTGGCGCCGATGCGGCTGCCGGAATGCAGCGCGATGAAGTTGCAGAAAGCCTTCGCGCGCTGTCGCAAATGGCAGACGAGGCGCAGTCGGAAAGCCAGGCAATGCAGGCGGCGCTGAAGCAGGTTGTCGATATTCGTCAGGCCACCGATGAGAACACCCGGACTTCGGCGAAAGTTGGCAGCCTGATCGAAGCGCTGGCCGGGCAGGTCGATACCGGGGCGAAGGTTATCGAGCGACTGGCGCAGCAGAGCGAGCAGATCGAGGTGGTGTTGACGGTGATTCACGGCATCGCCGAGCAGACCAACCTGCTGGCATTGAACGCTGCGATCGAGGCGGCGCGCGCCGGTGAGACCGGGCGTGGGTTTGCCGTGGTGGCGGATGAAGTGCGTGCACTGGCGAGCAAAACGCAGAGCTCGACGGGTGATATCCAAGCGCACATCGTCGCTCTGCAGCAGGGCGCACGTGAGGCAGTCGAGGCGATTGGTCAGGCCGGACGGCAGGCCAGCGAAGGTTTGCTGGTCTTGCGCGACAGTGCGCGGTTGCAGCAGTCGGTGCAGGCTTCGGTCGAGCAGGTGCATGCGGCGATCGGACTGGCGACGCAAGCAGCAGCGCATCAGGCGCAGGGTGCACAGGCAGTGCGTGGGCGCGTCGAAACGATTCATGCGCAGGCCGAGAAAGCGGCGCAGGCAGTGGTGGAGACCACGGCCAGTGGCAAGGTGCTGGATGGTCTGGCGGCGCAATTGAAAGCCAGCCTGGGGCAGTTCCGCGCTTAGTGGTATCCGGGCTGGCCTCTTCGCGAGCAGGCTCGCTCCCACAGGGAAACTCAACCCATTGTGAGAGCGAGCCTGCTCGCGAATACGGTATCAGCGGCTCAGATACATCCGTGTCGTCAGCAGATAAACCGGCAACCCGGAGACCACAATCAACAACGCCGCATAAGGCGCCGCCGCGGCAAACTCGACATTCGCCGTATGCGCCCAGACTTCGGTCGCCAATGTATTGAGTCCGGTTGGGCTAAGCAGCAACGTTGCCGTCAATTCCTTCATCGCATCAAGAAATACCAGCGCAAACGCTGCGCCCAGTGCCGGGAAAATGATCGGCAAGGTCACCCGGCAAAACGCGGTGAACGACGATGCGCCTAATGTCCGCGCCGCTTCTTCCAGCTGCGGTGCAGCCTTGTTCAGCGCAGTACGGATCGGCGCCTGCGCCAATGGCAGGAGCAGCAGCGCATAGGCGATCAGCAGCAAGCCCGACGTCTGATACAGCACTGGCACGTAATGCAGGGCGAAATACACCAGCGTCAACGCAATCACCAGCCCCGGCAGCGCGTGCAACAGATAAGGCAGGCGTTCGGCCCAGATTGCCAATCGGCCTTTATAGCGCACCACCAGCAACCCGACCGGCACTGCCAAAACCAGACACAACGCCGCGCCGCCCAATGACAATGCCAGCGATGACAGCAGCGCCTCGGTGATCGCCGCTACCGGGAACGCCGCCGATGAGCCGACCGCCAGCCAATACGCCAACATCCCCAACGGAATGCCGCTGCCGATAATCGCCAGCAACAGGCAATACAACTGACCAAGCGCCGCCCACGGTCCAAGCTTTACCTGTTCAGCTTGCCGCGCCGCGCCCTGGCCGGTGCGCACATGCCGGCCCTTGCCACGCACGCGCAGCTCCAGCCACAACAGCAGCAGACACAGCGCCAGCAACACCGCCGAAAGCATCGCGGCGTTGGCATTGCTGAATTCCAGTTCGAATTGCTGGTAGATCGCCGTGGTGAAGGTTTGCAAGCCGATGATCGACAGCGCGCCGAATTCCACCAGCATGTGCAGGGCAATCAGCAGCGAACCGGCCAGCAGCGATGGCCACAGCAGCGGCAGGGTGACGCGGAAAAATACGCCCCAGCGATTCTGTCCCAACGTGCGGGCGGATTCTTCGAGGGAGGGATCGAGATTGCGCAGGGTCGCCGCAACTGGCAGGAAGATCAGCGGATACTTCGACAGGCTCATCACCAGAATCGCCCCGCCGAGGCCTTCGAATTGCGCGCTGAGCGAGACCCAGGTGAAGCTGCTGACAAAAGCCGGCACCGCAAACGGCAGGCACAAGATCACGCCCCACAGGCGCCGCCCCGGCAGATTGCTGCGCTCCAGCAGCCACGCCAGCGACAGACCTATCACGGCGCAGGTAACCGTCACGCCGACCATCAGTGCCAAGGTGTTGCGCAACAGGCCGAACACATACGGGCGCCACAGCAAATGCAGCGCCTCGGCCCAGCCGGCCTGCCAGGCTTTCAGTCCGACATAGGCCAGTGGCAGCAGGCTCATGACCACCAGTAGCAATACCGGCAGCACCAGCCAGATTGACGGCCGTTTGCGTCGTGGCACGTAACCCCCGCGCGCGGCGGGGGCCGATAACGATGCTGCCATCAGTTCAGGCCAACTTCGCGTTCCAGTTCCAGCGCTTCTTCAGCGTTGCCCAGATCCGCCGGAGTGACGTTCGGCGCTTCCAGTTCGCTGAACGGCTTGAGGCCGCGATCCGATTCCATGCCTTTATGCAGCGGGTATTCGGCGGTGGTCTGAGTGATCACGCGCTGACCTTCTTCGCTGGCCATGAAGGCGAGGAATTGCTGGGCTTCTTTTGGATGTTTGCTGGATTTCAGCACGGCAGCGCTGGACACGGTGATCAAGCCGCCAGCGTCGCCGCCGGTGAAATAATGCAGCTTGGAGTCGAGCTTGCCTTTCTCGCGTTGCAGGGCGAACCAGTAGTAGTTGTTCACCAGTACGGTAGCGACTTCGCCGTTTTCCACAGCTTTGAGTGCGACCATGTTGTTGCTGTAGGTCTTGCCGAACGCGCGCAGGCCGGTCAGCCATTCTTCGGCGGCGTCACGACCGTGCAGCTTGATGATTGCTACTGCCTGTTCCTGGAAGGCGCCACTGGTCGGCACGAAGCCGACCTTGCCTTGCCACTGCGGCTCGGAGAATTCCATCACCGATTTCGGCAGGTCTTTTTCATCGATCAGTTTCGGATTGAACGCGACCACGCGCACGCGCGCGGTAACGCCGATCCAGGTACCGTTGGCGGCGACGTATTTTTCCGGCAAAACCGTTAGGGTGGCGTCATCGGCCTTGGCCAGCAGACCCTGTTCGCCGAGGTTGTTCAGCGGCGGCGACTCTTCGGTGTAGATCACATCGGCGGGCGAGCGGTCGCCTTCTTCGATGATCTGGCTCGCGAGCTGGTTGCTGCTGCCTTTGCGCACGTTGACGTGGATGCCGGTCTTGGCTTCGAAAGCCTTGGCAATCGCGTCGCCGACTTCCTTGTGCTGGCCGTTGTAGAGAGTCAGGGAAACCGCATCGGCAGCCTGGGTGAGGGGAGTGGCGAGCGCCAGGCCGAGTAGGGTGAAGGTCAGGCCTCGGCGCAGGGTATTTCGAAACGTCATTCGCAGGGTTCCTCACTGTCGCATTGCAAAAACTTGCAACAATGATAAACGATATTGTTTCTCAAGTGCGCCTTGTGGGGCGACTGGTGATTGTGTAGGAGTTGCCGAAGGCTGCGATCTTTTTGATCTTGCTGTTAAACGGTAGGGGGTCAAAAGCAAGATCAAAAGATCGCAGCCTCGTTGCACTCGTCAGCTCCTACACGCTCCTTCAAGACCTGCGGGAATTCAGGAAGCCAGAAACGCAAAAACCCGCTTTCGCGGGTTTTTGTGAAATCCAAGGCCTGAACCTTGAATTTGAATTGGTGCCCAGAAGAAGACTCGAACTTCCACGACCGTAAGGTCACCAGCACCTGAAGCTGGCGTGTCTACCAATTTCACCATCTGGGCAATCATCGCAAGCGTTGCCGCTGTTGATGTGGCGCACTATACGGAGGCCTTTTTGATCTGTAAACCCCTGATTTGGTTTTAATAAATCAGTGTGAGCAAAAGCTTTACCGCAAATGCAAAAAACCCGCTTTCGCGGGTTTTGTGTGAGTGTTGAAACTGATCTAGTCTCAAACTCGAAATTGGTGCCCAGGAGAAGACTCGAACTTCCACGACCGTAAGGTCACCAGCACCTGAAGCTGGCGTGTCTACCAATTTCACCACCTGGGCATCATCGAAAGCGCTTGTGCGTCGTCGATGGCGCGCACTATACGGAGCGTCTTTTTAACTGTAAACCCCTGCCGCAGAAAAAACTGAATTTTTTTACCAGCGGCGTTCAAAACGGTGTCGGAGCGTCGATACAAGGCCTTGCACAGCCTTATAGAAGCGGAAATTTCCCGTTTCCCGGCGCCTATGCCAAACTAACCCGCATATAGACAAGGTGAAAACTCTCTAATGGCCGATTGGCAGTCCCTCGATCCCGAGGCCGCTCGTGAAGCGGAAAAATACGAAAACCCTATTCCCAGCCGCGAACTGATCCTGGCGCACCTCGCCGATCGGGGTTCGCCTGCTGCCCGCGAGCAACTGGTCGAAGAGTTTGGTCTGACCACAGAAGACCAGATCGAGGCCCTGCGCCGCCGCTTAAGAGCCATGGAGCGCGACGCTCAACTGATCTACACCCGCCGTGGCACTTACGCGCCGGTCGACAAGCTCGACCTGATCCTCGGCCGCATCAGCGGTCACCGTGACGGTTTCGGCTTCCTGGTGCCGGACGACGGCAGCGACGACCTGTTCATGAGCCCGGCGCAAATGCGTCTGGTGTTCGATGGTGACCGTGCGCTGGCCCGGGTTTCCGGTCTCGACCGTCGTGGTCGCCGTGAAGGTGTGATCGTCGAAGTGGTGTCCCGCGCTCACGAAACCATCGTCGGTCGCTACTTCGAAGAAGGCGGCATCGGTTTCGTGGTTGCCGACAATCCGAAGATCCAGCAGGAAGTGCTGGTGACGCCGGGGCGCAACGCCAACGCGCAGATCGGTCAGTTCGTCGAGGTGAAAATCACCCACTGGCCAACGCCGCGCTTCCAGCCGCAAGGCGATGTGGTCGAAGTGGTCGGCAACTACATGGCGCCGGGCATGGAAATCGACGTTGCCCTGCGCACTTACGACATTCCGCACGTCTGGCCTGAAGCGGTTGTGAAAGAAGCCGCCAAGCTCAAGCCGGAAGTTGAAGAAAAAGACAAAGAGAAGCGCATCGACTTGCGCCATCTGCCGTTCGTCACCATCGATGGTGAAGACGCCCGCGACTTCGATGACGCGGTCTACTGCGAAGCCAAACCGGGCAAGCTGCGCCTGTTCTCCGGTGGCTGGAAGTTGTACGTGGCGATTGCCGACGTTTCCAGTTACGTGAAGATCGGCTCGGCGCTGGACAACGAAGCTCAGGTTCGCGGCAACTCGGTGTATTTCCCCGAGCGCGTGATTCCGATGCTGCCCGAGCAACTGTCCAACGGCCTGTGCTCGCTGAACCCGCAAGTCGATCGTCTGGCCATGGTTTGCGAGATGACCATCTCCAAGTCCGGCGAAATGACCGACTACTGCTTCTATGAGGCGGTGATCCATTCCCACGCTCGTCTGACCTATAACAAGGTCAGCGCGATGCTGGAAACGCCGAAGGCTACCGAAGCGCGCAAATTGCGTGGCGAGTACACCGACGTCGTCCCGCACCTCAAGCAGCTCTACGCGTTGTACAAGGTATTGCTGGCCGCCCGTCACGTGCGTGGCGCGATCGATTTCGAAACCCAGGAAACCCGGATCATCTTCGGCTCCGAGCGCAAGATCGCCGAAATCCGTCCGACCGTGCGCAACGATGCGCACAAGCTGATCGAGGAATGCATGCTGGCGGCCAACGTGGCCACTGCCGAATTCCTCAAGAAGCACGAAATTCCTGCGCTGTATCGTGTTCACGCCGGTCCGCCGCCAGAGCGTCTGGAAAAACTGCGCGCGTTCCTCGGTGAGCTCGGCCTGTCCCTGCACAAAGGCAAGGACGGTCCGTCGCCGAAGGATTATCAGGCTTTGCTCGCGAGCATCAAGGATCGTCCGGATTTCCACCTGATCCAGACTGTGATGCTGCGTTCGTTGAGTCAGGCGGTGTACAGCGCTGAAAACGACGGCCACTTCGGCCTGAATTACGAAGCCTATACCCACTTCACCTCGCCGATCCGTCGTTATCCGGACCTGCTCACGCACCGCGCGATCCGCAGCGTGATCCATTCGAAACAGGACACCCCGCACGTTCGTCGTGCCGGTGCGATGACCATTCCGAAAGCGCGCATCTATCCTTACGACGAAGCGGCGCTGGAGCAGCTCGGCGAGCAGTGCTCGATGAGCGAGCGCCGTGCCGACGAAGCGACCCGCGACGTGGTGAACTGGCTCAAGTGCGAGTTCATGAAGGATCGCGTCGGCGAGTCGTTCCCGGGCGTGATTACCGCCGTGACCGGGTTCGGCCTGTTTGTCGAACTGACCGACATCTACGTCGAAGGCCTGGTGCACGTCACCGCACTGCCGGGTGATTACTACCACTTTGATCCTGTGCACCACCGCTTGGCGGGCGAGCGCACCGGTCGCAGTTTCCGTCTTGGCGACACCGTTGAAGTACGCGTCATGCGCGTCGACCTCGACGAGCGCAAGATCGACTTCGAGATGGCGGAAAAAACCATCAGCGCGCCGATCGGTCGCAAGAAACGTGGCACCGAAACCGCTGCGCCTGCTGCCAGGGCTGCGGAAGAAAAGGCTCCAGCGAAAACCGCCAGCCGTCGTCCGGCCAAGGAAAAGGTTGCCGAAGCCTATCGCCCGAGCGACGCCGTGGCGAAAAACGCCGAGCTGCGCAAAAGCCGTGAATTGAAGAAGGCCTTGCTGGCCGATGCGAAAAACGGTGGTAAAGCGGCGTCCGGGGGAAAGACCGGGCGGTCGGCGCCTGACAGGGCGACCGACGGCAAGCCAGCCAAGCCGAGCAAACACCGTAAGGGCCCGCCCAAAGCGGGTTCCGCTCCAGCCAAAAGTGGCGGGGCGCGTAAACCGAAGGCGAAGTCATGAGTCAGTTGGAAAAAATCTACGGCGTTCACGCGGTAGAAGCGTTGCTGCGTCACCACCCCAAACGCGTCAAGCAGATCTGGTTGGCGGAAAGCCGCAACGATCCGCGCGTGCAGACGCTGGTCGAGCTGGCCAATGAAAACCGTGTTCAGGTCGGCCAGGCCGAGCGCCGCGAAATGGACGCCTGGGTTGAAGGCGTGCATCAGGGCGTGGTCGCGGAAGTCAGCCCGAGCCAGGTCTGGGGCGAAGCGATGCTCGACGAGTTGCTTGATCGCACCGAAGGCGCGCCGCTGTTGCTGGTGCTCGACGGTGTGACCGATCCGCACAACCTCGGCGCCTGCCTGCGCTCGGCCGATGCGGCCGGTGCGCTGGCGGTGATCGTGCCGAAGGACAAGTCGGCCACGCTGACTCCGGTGGTGCGTAAAGTCGCCTGCGGCGCAGCGGAAGTGATTCCGCTGGTGGCCGTGACCAACCTGGCGCGCACTTTGGAAAAACTCCAGCAGCGCGGTTTGTGGGTAGTAGGCACCGCAGGTGAAGCCGAGGTCAGCATTTATGACCAGGACCTCACCGGCCCGACCATCCTGATCATGGGCGCCGAAGGCAAAGGCATGCGCCGCCTGACCCGCGAGCATTGCGACTATCTGGTGAACCTGCCGATGGCCGGTAGTGTCAGCAGCCTCAACGTCTCGGTCGCCACCGGCGTGTGCCTGTTCGAAGCGCAGCGCCAGCGCGGTGCGAAGGCCAAGGCTACTGCGAAGAAGTCCTGACCTGCTGCAAATCCCCTGTAGGAGCTGTCGAGTGAAACGAGGCTGCGATCTTTTGATCTTGCTTTGAAAAAATCAAAGTCAAAAGATCGCAGCCTTCGGCAGCTCCTACACGGGTCGCCCGGTGGTTGTTCAAATATTCACCAATTGCCTTGCGCCCCCGCAGTCCCTTCTCTACAATTGCGCCCCTTGCTGTGACGGCAGGCACGCATGTGCCCCGCGCCAGCAAGTCCATAAGTGTCATTCACTCCTTGTCTGACCGTTTTTGAGCGGCAGGCTACAACCCGTAAGGAGCATTCATGCGTCATTACGAAATCATCTTTCTGGTCCACCCGGATCAGAGCGAGCAAGTCGGCGGCATGGTTGAGCGTTACACCAAGCTGATCGAAGAAGACGGCGGCAAAATCCACCGTCTGGAAGATTGGGGCCGTCGTCAACTGGCCTACGCAATCAACAATGTTCACAAGGCTCACTACGTGATGCTGAACGTTGAATGCACTGGCAAGGCCCTGGCCGAGCTGGAAGACAACTTCCGCTACAACGATGCAGTGATCCGTAACCTGGTCATCCGTCGCGACGAAGCCGTTACCGGCCAGTCCGAGATGCTCAAGGCTGAAGAAAACCGCAGTGAGCGCCGTGAGCGTCGCGACCGTCCTGAGCACGAAGGCGCCGAAGGCACCGACAGTGATGACAGCGACAACAGCGATAGCGCTGACGAGTAATCCACGGACCTTATTAAGGAGCCTATCAAATGGCACGTTTCTTCCGTCGTCGTAAATTCTGCCGCTTCACCGCTGAAGACGTGAAAGAGATCGATTACAAAGATCTCAACACTCTGAAAGCCTACGTATCCGAGACCGGCAAAATCGTTCCAAGCCGCATCACCGGTACCAAAGCTCGTTATCAGCGTCAGCTGGCCACCGCTATCAAGCGCGCCCGCTTCCTGGCCCTGCTGGCCTACACCGACAGCCACGGCCGCTGAGACCGGGCAGTCGACAAGTAGCAAAGGATTGAATGCATGCGCGCCTTAGCTGAGTTCATCATGCGAGGCCGAATGCAGGCCACTCTCGTGGTGGCCGGATGTGCAACATTGCCGTTGTTGTATTGGTTGGGTGCTGCCGCCGGGAGCCTTGTGCTGCTGCGGCGCGGATTGACGGACGCCCTGGGCGTTCTGTCGCTGGGACTGCTGCCGGCCTTGATCTGGTGGCTGTATGCCGATGACCCACGGGCACTTCTGGTGCTGCTGGGCTCTGCGGTGCTTGCGTTGGTTTTGCGCGCAAGCGAATCCTGGGTCCGCACGCTGCTGGTCAGCGTAGTGATCGGAGTGGTGTTTTCAGTGGTGCTCGGGGTCGCGTTTGCGGCCCAGATCGAGATGCTCGCGCAGGCCCTCATAAAGGTCATGCCGGCGCTTCTTGGTGAGACCTACAAGCAATTGTCGGTTGATGAGCAAGCGCGTTTCGCGTCCCTGATTGCACCGGTCCTGACCGGACTGATTGCGGCCTTGTTGCAGATCGTCAGCGTGCTGAGCCTGATTGTCGGGCGGCATTGGCAGGCGTTGTTGTACAACCCGGGTGGTTTCGGTCGCGAGTTTCGCGCCATCCGCATCCCGCTGGGGCCGGCGATGTTACTGCTGGCGTTGATGCTTCTGGGCCCGAATCTCGGCGCACAGATGGCCATGTTGACGCCGTTGTGCAGTGTACCGCTGGTGTTCGCCGGGCTGGCCCTGATTCACGGGCTGGTCGGGCAGAAGCGACTGGCCGGTTTCTGGCTGGTGGGGTTGTACGTCACGCTGCTGTTGTTCATGCAGCTGATCTATCCGTTGCTCGTGGTTCTGGCCATTGTCGACAGCCTGATTGATTTTCGCGGTCGTCACGTGTCGAAAGACACCGACAGCGCGAACGGTGAAGGTTAAAAGTTAGAGGATTTTCACATGCAACTGATCCTTCTGGAAAAAATCGCCAACCTGGGCAACCTGGGCGACAAAGTAAACGTTAAGGCCGGTTACGGCCGTAACTACCTGCTGCCTTTCGGCAAGGCTACCGCTGCGACCGCTGCCAACCTGGCTGCGTTCGAAGAGCGTCGCGCCGAGCTGGAAAAAGCCGCCGCAGACCGTAAGGCATCGGCTGAAAGCCGTGCTGCCCAACTGGCCGAGCTGGAAGTGACCATCACTGCCACCGCTGGCGACGAAGGCAAGCTGTTCGGTTCGATCGGTACTCACGACATCGCTGACGCACTGACCGCCTCCGGCGTTGAAGTGCAGAAGAGCGAAGTTCGTCTGCCGAACGGCACCATCCGCAACGTGGGTGAATTCGACGTGGCCGTGCACCTGCACGCCGAAGTTGAAGCCACCGTACGCGTTGTCGTGGTAGCAGCTTAAGCAACACGGATCGGCTGGCGGCTTGTCCGTCAGGCGGTTAACATCGGGCACGATCCTGTTTACAGGTCGTGCCCTTTGTCTTTCTGAATCCCCTGCTTTTCACTAATACTCAAGTGGCCATGAACGATATCTCCGCTCCCGAGCAATACGATCTGCAAACCGCTGCCCTGAAGGTGCCGCCGCATTCCATCGAGGCTGAACAGGCTGTACTCGGTGGTCTGATGCTGGACAACAACGCCTGGGAACGCGTGCTTGATCAAGTCTCCGATGGCGATTTCTATCGACATGACCACCGTCTGATTTTCCGTGCGATCGCCAAACTGGCCGATCAGAACTCGCCGATCGACGTCGTTACCCTTGCCGAGCAATTGGACAAGGAAGGCCAGACGTCGCAAGTCGGCGGCCTCGGCTACCTTGGCGAACTGGCAAAAAATACGCCGTCGGTCGCCAACATCAAGGCCTATGCGCAGATCGTCCGCCAGCGGGCGACGTTGCGCCAATTGATCGGCATCAGCACCGAGATTGCCGACAGCGCCTTCAACCCGGAAGGTCGCACCGCTGAAGAAATCCTCGACGAAGCCGAACGGCAGATCTTCCAGATCGCCGAAGCGCGGCCCAAGACCGGCGGCCCGGTCGGCGTCAATGAGCTGCTGACCAAGGCCATCGACCGCATCGACACGTTGTTCAACACCGCCGACGCGATCACCGGTCTGTCTACGGGTTACACCGACCTCGACGAGAAGACCAGCGGCTTGCAGCCGTCCGACCTGATCATTGTCGCCG
Source organism: Pseudomonas sp. S3_G06 (assembly GCF_054667565.1). Classification (NCBI taxonomy): domain Bacteria; kingdom Pseudomonadati; phylum Pseudomonadota; class Gammaproteobacteria; order Pseudomonadales; family Pseudomonadaceae; genus Pseudomonas; species Pseudomonas sp. S3_G06. Next base: position 4,555,636 of record NZ_CP162738.1, on the reverse strand, counting down.
GCCGACCTTCGATGGGTAAAACCACCTTCGCGATGAACCTGGTGGAAAACGCCGTGTTGCGCAGCGAGAAGGCTGTCCTGGTTTACTCCCTCGAGATGCCAGGCGAATCGCTGATCATGCGTATGCTGTCTTCGCTCGGCCGAATCGATCAGACCAAAGTGCGTTCGGGCCAACTCGAAGACGACGACTGGCCGCGCCTGACGTCGGCGGTCAATCTGCTCAACGACCGCAAACTGTTCATCGATGACACCGCCGGCATCAGTCCTTCGGAAATGCGCGCGCGCACTCGTCGTCTGGTGCGTGAGCACGGCGATGTCGGCCTGATCATGATCGACTACCTGCAACTGATGCAGATTCCCGGGTCCAGCGGTGACAACCGCACCAACGAGATTTCCGAGATCTCGCGATCCCTGAAAGCCCTGGCCAAGGAGTTCAACTGTCCGGTAGTGGCGCTGTCGCAGCTCAACCGTTCCCTCGAACAGCGCCCGAACAAACGCCCGGTGAACTCCGACTTGCGGGAATCCGGAGCGATCGAGCAGGACGCCGACGTAATCATGTTCGTTTACCGCGACGAGGTGTATCACCCGGAAACCGAGCACAAGGGCATCGCCGAAATCATCATCGGCAAGCAGCGTAACGGCCCGATCGGTTTCATTCGGCTGGCGTTCATCGGTAAATACACGCGCTTCGAAAACCTCGCACCGGGCAGTTACAACTTCGACGACGACGAATGACAGCAGGCCGGATCATCCGGCTGCTGTCGTGGCCTGCTTCAATCGGCCGAAACTGCCGTCTCGCTGCTGGCAGGTTTTTCAACTGCCTCACCGGGGCGAATTTCCTCGCGCGTCAGTGACTGGATGAGCGTCGCTTCGCTAATGGCCAACTGTGCCGTGACGTCATTGGTTTGCGCGTCGTATTCAGCCTGGGTCAGTAATTTTTTCGCAACGTGCTCATCCAGTGCCGCCTGCCTCTGTTGATAGGGTTGACGCGCGGCGTCGAACCGGGACGAATATTTGTGCGTGATGAAGTCCTGCCAGAAATCCATCGACACCAGAGCCTGAAACTCTTCGGGGGAGTTGTTCAAGGCGATGACTTTACGGTAGGCGACTTCCAGCATGGGCGGTGTGACGCCGGCCATGCCGATAAAGGACAGTGACTGTGGCTGAAACGGCAATTGCAGCTGATCCTTGAGGCCAAAGCGGTAAGCCATGGTCATTTCATGAGGATCGCGCAAGCGCAGGCGATGGGTATTGCGCTCACTCGCAGAAGCCTGTGGATCGTTGGCGATTGCCCTGCTCGCAGCGATGTCTGCTGCGGCCAGTTCGTCGACCTGTCTGAGCCTGAACAGACCTCTGGACAAATCCACCAGTCGAGTGCCATCCCCGTCTTGCTTCGCCTGCACCCTGGCCGTATGCGTCATGGCCAACACTTGCAGGTCAGTAAATGTGGCGGCGGCAAGGTCAGTGCAGCCGGCTTCGCAGGCGCGATCAAAAATATCTCTGCGCAGAGCGCGTGATTGCACGTTGTTCTCGCTGATGGCATCAACCACGTCCCAGACCTGTCGGCGGAAATCGGCGTGGTGGCCGAGTCTGGAAATGATGTTGAAAAAGCCATCCGAGCCGTCCTGTGCTTTCAGTCTGTCCAGCTGCGCGGTGCGCTTCGTCGCCTCGGTTGCCGTCATACCGACGGTCAACTGCGGATAGGCCGACGCAGCGTTCATTAGCGCCGGCTGTGGGCGGGCTGCCGGGGCAGAAGTGGTCAGCAGGTTCAGAGGATTGTAAAGCGATGTTGCGGAGTGGCGCAGCCGCTCACTGTAGCCGGCCAGGCGTTCCCGAGTGTATGCGCTCAGGGGGTTATTGCTTATCTGAGTGCCGCTGTTGACTTGAATTGAATGCGTCAGGCGATCCGCTGCCGGTGCGACGACAAAGTCGGGCAGCCTCGTGATTCGGTTGTTGTTCAGATGGATCTTGCCCAGCAGGGGCTGATCGTACAGTCCGGTGGGCCAGCTTTCGATGCCGGTGTTTGACATGTCGACCTCGCGCATATCGGTGATCGCGCTGAAATCCGGGCTCACGTTCAAGTGCGGATTGTCGTGTATCCACAAGGCCCTGAGGGTCGTTCTCCCGGCCAGTATCTGCGCGGTCTCGGCGGTGAGTTCGAGTTGATTGCCCTGCAAAAACAAACGGGTCATTCCGTGCATTTCGCCGATGGCCGGCGGAAGATCCCTGAGTCGATTGTTGGCCATGTTCAGCCAGCGCAAATGGCGGAAGCGGGTCAGGAATCCTTCCGGGGATTCGGTGAGATTCATGTTGTTGAGTTTCAGCGAGCCGACATGGCTGAAGTCGCTGCTCAGATCCGGCAGGGTCGGCAACGTCAGGCCACTCAGATCCAGTTCCAGACCTATTGGCGTGCCGTCAAAGGCATGTTTCTGCGGCGTTTCACGTCGCCAGCAACTGATGATCCGGTCCCGTGCCTCGATGCGCTCATTGCGGGTTTGCGTGTTGGTCTGCAATTGATTGGCGCGAATATAGCGCACGGGATTGCTGCCTCCGGAAAATACCCAGTTATTCAACTGGTTGTTCAACACGGCGAAATCCTGCTCAAGCTCCAACAATCTGGTCGCGACAGTGCCCTTGTCATGGTTCCAGATAAATTCCCGGCATTCCTTGATGCTTTTGCCAGGAAAAAGTTTTCGGTAGCGTTGCGCGCGCGAGTTCTCACTATCGAATGCAGCGGGGTGGGCCGGAGTCATCAACTCCGGATGCAGTTCGTTGAGTCTTCGCCAGTAGCCGTCGAACTTTCTCCAGTAAGGCGAAGGGAAGTCGTTGCCTTCAAGCAGCGTGTGGTTGTTGATCCGCGCGACCACGGCCAATTGATCGGCAGGCGGGTTGACATGCGCATCGGGAACGTTGCGCAGTTTATTGTTGCTGAGGTCGAGGCCGGTCAAAGTGGACTTGTCAGCCAGCCCGAGAGGCCACTCGCTTATTCCGGTGTTCCTCAACTCCAGCGTCTGCAACCCGGACATCGCGCTGAAATCGGGCAATACCAAGAGTGGATTATCGGACAGCTTGACGGTGACCAGCAGGTGCAGTGCGCTCAATGCACCTGCGCTGTTTTTATCGAGTTTTATTCGGTTTGACGACAGATTCACATGGGCGAGCCGGCTCATCGCCGTGATGCCTGCGGGCAATTTTTCCAGGCCGGAGTGGCTGATCGTCAAGTTTTCCAGATTCGGCAACCGCGACAGGAACGTGTCGGCAGAGTCGGACCAGACAACGCTATCGAGGGAGAGCAACTTCAACCGACTGAAGTCGGCAGTCAGTGGTGGTAGCGGTCCGTGCAATGGTGGCAGCGTGAGGCCCGTCGACTCCTGAAGCCAGCAGTCCTTGATGATCCGGGCAATGTGTTCTGCCCGAGCCTTTTCCCGCCCGGCGACGCTGGATGTTCCCGGCTGGCTCTCGGCGACGTAGGCCAGCAGTTGCGCATCGAGCGCCTTGAACTCTTCGAAACGCTGGCTGACGGTGGCTTCTGCGCCATCCCCCAGGCCAATCAGGTACTCCCGGGCAGTTTGTGGCGTTTTGTCCGGATACATCTGCAGCAGCATAGCGACTTCGGGGATGTCGCCATCAATCCGGAATGCATCTGTGCGTGCGCTGGTGATCAGTGCCGGGTATTCGGCCGTTACCCGCTGCCAGTACAGTTCCAGCCGGCGCCAGTAGCCGCTGGCAAAGGGGTTGCCTTCGATCAGGGTGATGCGGTTGATGTTGGCAATGGCGAGCAATTGATCACTCGCCGGGCTGATGACTGTCTGCGGAATTTCACGCAATCGGTTATTGCGCAGATCGAGCGACTCTATCGCTAGCTGATCTCGCAGCCCGGTTGGCCATTCATCCAGCCCGGTGTTGCGCAGATTCACGGTCTTGAGCTGGAGCATGCCGCTGAAATCCAGGGTTTTGCCCAGCGGGTTGTCAGACAGATCAAGGTTTTCCAGTTGGCTGAGCGAAGCCAGCTCGCCGGCGGTTTGCTCGCTCAGTTCAATGCGGTTCGCTCGCAGGTCCAATTCCTTGAGGCCGGGCATCTGCGTGAGGTTCGCCGGCGGTTTATCGAGCGCCGAAGCGTTGATTTTCAAGCGTTCAAGGGCTGTGAACCCGGTGAGAAAAGTTTCGGATCCCGCCGACCATGCCACCGCCTGCAAGTGCAGCGTACGTACATGGCTGAAATCTGCGGACAGCGGAACAATGCCTGCGTCGCCAAGATCCAGTTGCAGCGTTGTTCCCGTCTGCCGTTTCCAGCAACGCTTGATCTCTTGCGCGGCGCGCTCCACCGAGGGATGGACCGCCCCGCCGGCCAGCGCACTGGTTTTCAGCCAGGTCGCGAGTTCCAGCTTCAAGGTCTTGTATTCAGTCTCGACGCGGGTCAAGAAGCCTTGTACATCGCCGCTGTGGGGGCTCAGCAGCGTGCGGATCTGCTCGCTGTCCAGAGAGGGGTAAAGTTGTCGCAGTCGCGATTGTGGTGTGCGCAGCCGGTTGATCGCGGTGTTGAGCCGTTCCCGCAGCCCCGGTGAAGCCGGTTGGTCGGGACTGCCGCGCTGCATTCCGCCGGCTCCGCCGACTACGATGCCTTGCCAGCCCTGATGGGCATCGAACACCACAGGCTCTGATCTTCCCAGGCGCGTCGCGCTATAGATGTTGTCGACGTCGGCGGCGACAGGATCTTGCGGGCGAACGATGCGCATCACCTCGGCCAGAGGCGTCGACGCATCGGGGTCGTGCAAGACCTGATAGCCGTGATCATCGATCACTGCATAAAGTTTGCCGTCATGGCGGTGCAGCCCGTCGCTGTCGGGTGAGCTGGTGCTGAAGTCGAGCGGCGTGCGGAACGCTTGCAGACGTGCCACCGATAAAGAGAAGGTGCCTGGCGGCGAAAATTCCAGCGCATGCCATCGCCCATTCTCGGAATCGTGCAGCATCAGCGGTCCGGAGGGCGTGGATTCGCTCGCCAGCCCGGCGCGCCAGAGGCCGCTCTGCGCGTCCTTGCGCACCTGCACGAAGCCGCCGTCGGCCATTTCCACGTAGTGACGACCCTTGAATGTCCTCAGGCCTTCGGCGTCGGCGTCAGGCAAGCCGGTTGCTGCAGCGACGCGGTAATGTTCGAAACGGTGGCCAGCGTTGACCACGGTCTCCGGCACTGATGCAGCCGCATGTACTGTGACATTCGGGGCCGGGATGATCGCATCAGGATCGTTGCTGTCCATGCGCCGGTTTGCGCGCAAGTGCGGGCCGCTCAACGCGGTTTGGTCAAGACCGGGGCGCGGCGTGAGGATGGGACGCTGCGCAATCGTATCTGTGGAAGTATCCGGTCGAAGATGAAAATTACCGGGGGGAGTAACTGGGTGCGGCGTTTTGCTGCGCATGTCTTACATTCCTTGTAGTCGTTGCGCGGTAGCTTCTTCAACGGAAGCTGCCGGCCTGTTCGGCGTCATTGCCTGAGGCTGTGTCATGGGGGGGAGCAGAGGCGGCGGCCAGGTCGAAGATTTTCTGCCCTGTGCGTCCATCGAGATATTGGCGCCAGATTGGCACGTGGGTCAGGCCGGCCTGCTCGTCCCGGCGTTGGGATTGGATGCCGCGTCTGCTCTGTTCCAGCGTTTTGAGATGACTGCCCTTGATGGTGAAGTTCAGCGGCTCGCTGCTCAGTTTTTCATAGTGAAAATGCGCTTCCCACAATGGCGCATCGTTAGCGCTATCCCTGATCGAGTAAACGTCGAGAAAGGATTTGTCCCGGTCTTTGCCCAGCTGTTTGCGGTCAACCGTTTTGACGGCGTTCAGCTCAGCGTGATCGATCAGATAATTGAGCCGCAAAATGTCCAGCACGTCCTTGTTCTTGTACATCCGCACCAGCACGCTTTGGCCATGCGCGGACAGTGTGTCTGCAGCTCTTTGCAAACGCTCGCTCAGGTTCTGAATCTCGGCATCCTCGGCCGCTGTATCGTGGTTTTGCAGGCGGCGTGCCTGCTCATTGAGCGGGTCGATGGCTTTTTCCAACTCTTCAATTATTTCCGTCGGATTGTCTTTAGCGGTTTCTCTGGTCTGTGCCTGGGCAATGTGCCTTTCAACGTCAACCAATAAGCGGTTGGCCTCGGCGATCAGTTCCGGCCGCGGAGTGCTGGCGATGGGCGGGCGAACAGGCAGCCATTCACCCTGTCTTTTTTCGTATCGCTCGACCGGGCCATTCGGCTGGAACGGGTTGGAAACCTTGACGATAACGCTGCCATCTGCGGCGGTTTCCGTGTCGCCAGCCATTACTCTGGAAGTGCCGTGCCGTCGGGTGCGGAACACCTTTCTCAGCGACGGCGGTCGGGCTGACACGCTATCGCTTGGCCGGGACGGGATGAAGTCGATGTCGATGTTCTGATCCAGGCTGGGCAGCTCGGTATTGCGGTTGAACGAGGCGAAGATTTCTTTCAAGCGGGTTTCGATGCCGGTCTCGAACTGATCGGTCAGCGCGAGGATCTCCCTGGCGTACTCGGCTTTGACGCTGCCTGCCGGCAGCTCTGCTTCAAAGCGGCCTCTCTCAGCTCTTATCTGATCGAGGGTCAGCATCAGTGACAACGACTGCGCGCCTTCGGGAATGTTTTGCAGATCGCCGGTGATCAGGTCGATGGCGTGAAGCGAGCGCATGGTCACATTTGGCGGGTAGTCAGGCGTGCCTGCGAACAGGTGGACGTACATGTTCAACTTGTTGAAGTTGATTCGCTCGACCGTGGCCACTTCATTACGGAGTTCTGCAAGTGCGGGGGCTGCTCCTCGGTCTGCTTTCAGGATCTGTCCCATCACCACTTCCCGGTCTTCGAGAAGCTTCAGCTTTTTGTTCATGAAGCTGATGATTTTTTGACAGTTGTCAGCAGTCAGAGTGGTGAATACAGACTCGCCTCTGAAGTTCATGACTGTCATCAGTCGGTTCAGGTATACCACCCGATCCAGGCGAAGGGCGTGCAACTCTTCGGCGAAAACCCCGTTGGCTTTCAGATGTATCAACCAGGATTTGTGGTCGAGTATTGACTGCAAATTGTCAGCCTGCTTTTTGATGTGCTTGAGCAAGTGAACTTCAACGGCAATCCATGCCGCCGTCCGCTCGGCGCTTCCGCTCGGCAGAGCATTTGCCCGCGCCGCAAGCACGTAATAGCGCTCAGCGGACTCGTTGATCTCGTTCATTCGCGTGACGAATGGCTCATACCGTTGCAGCAGAATCGGGATCGCCTCCTGGCGGCGCATGCCTCCCAGCAAACCGGTGGACACAGCAACCCAGGTATTGTTGGCGTTGCGTGTGACGGCCCGCGACTCTCCACTGCGGCTGGCGTGATAGATGTTGTCATCATCAATGGCCACGGGATCCTTGGCATTAACAATGCGCCAGACCTTTTGCACCGGCGTAGATCCATCCTTATCAAGCATTACCTGATAAGCATGATCGTGAATGAGCGCGTAGCGCTTGCCGTCGTGTCGAAACAAACCGTCGATGTCGGGTGCGCTGGTGCTGAAGTCCAGATCCGTGCGAAACGCTTGCAGGCCGACATGGGTAAGAGGGGCAGTGTTGACTTCGTCGTCATCATTTGCACGCCAGAATCCGCTATCACGATCGCGGAACAAAACCGGGCCGGAAGGTTTCGATTCGCTTGCAAGATGTGCCCGGTACAGTCCGGTGTCGGCGTCTTTGGCGACCAGCACGATCCCGACATCGACCACGTCGACGTATTGGCGGCCTTTGTGAACTCTGAAACCCTCGGTATTGGCTGTCGGCAAGCTGGCAGCGGCCATCACCCGATAATGCTCCAGTGGTAGAAAGGCTGCGCGTGGTGTTTCGTTCGGCGACGTCAATGGGCGCACGCTAACGGTAGGAGCTCGAGTGATTGCGTCGTGGTCGATGCTGTCTGTTGGCCTGCCCGGTCGGAATTGCGGATCGATCGACGTCGCATTTTCGAAGCCCGGTCGCAGGGTTATGTCGGGAGGGTCAGGGCGTAGCGTGAGTGCGGCTCCTGGCGTATCCGGTTGGCGATGGACATTAACGGTTGAAGTGCCTTTGGAAGGCGTTTTGCCTGGCATGTCTTACATTCCTTGTAGTCGTTGCACGGTAGCTTCTTCAACGGAAGCTGCCGGCCTGTTCGGCGTCATTGCCTGAGCTGTGTCATGGGGTAGAGCAGAGGCTGCGGCGAGGTCGAAAATTTTCTGCGCTGTGTGGCTATCGAGGTGAGCGCGCCAGATAGGTCTGTGTGGCCGCTGCGCCAGTTCTTCCCGGCGCTGCGAACGCACACCCATGCGGCTTTGCTCAAGGGTTTTCAGGTGCGCGCCGGGCACGTTGAAATTCAAGTCGGAGGAATCCCGCCTCGCATAATGAAAGTGTGCGTGCCAGAGGGGATCGTGGGTACGGGCATCGGTGACTACATAGATGTCGAGATAATCCCGATCCGAACCTTTACCGCGTTTCAATCGGCTCTCGACTTTCCGGGCGTTCACGTGGCCCTTGTCGATCAGGTACAGCAGCCGGTCGATGTTCAGAACGTGCTTGTCTTTATAGATTCGCAGGCGGATGTTTTCGCCCTCATCACGCAGGCGTTGACTGGCGTCCTGCAGTTGCCGAATCAGCGCGCCTGTCTCGCCATGGGCCAGTTCCGGTCGCTGCAGCTGCAATGCGGTGTCATTGAATGCCTCGGCTTTGCTTTCAAGCATCTCGACGATGTTGTTCGGATGGTTTTTTTGCCGTTCTTCGCGCAGGGCAGCGCGTATATGCGCTTCGACGCGGTCAAGGTGCTGATTGGCTTCGGCAACCAATGACGGCAAGCTCCTCTGCGGCGTTGCCCGGGGCGAACGCCATTCACCGCGTCCAGGGTCATAGGTCTGTGACGGCTGCCTGGGATTGTGGAGGTTGCGGACCTCGATGACCTTTTCGTTTTGCGCAGTGCGTCGACGCTCGCCGACATGGAACTTGTAGACGCCGTTCTTCTTTGCTCCAAAGATGAGCTTGGGCGGCGGTTGGCTGCCGCTTCTGTCCTGGGCCGGTATGAACTCGAAATCAACGTCCTGCTGGTCGAACGTCAGCAGCGGACGGTCAGCCTGTTGGAGCAGCTGGTTCAAGCGGCCTACCAGCATTTGCTCGAATATTTCCAGTTCTGCAGTGATCTCCATGCGTGAAGTCGCGTGCTGCTCCCCCGCAGCCAGATCAAGGCGTTCGAACCACTGGCGGATGGCTGTGCATTCCTGGAGCAGACCATTCAATACGGCAGGGCGGGAAGCCTCGGGAACTGCGCCAAGCGCTCCGTAAACAAAGGTTGCCTGACCGAAGCGGGTCGCCAGTTCTGATGCCAGAGGGGCGTTGCCGGTCGATTGTGGATTGTCCAGCATCAGACTTTTGGTCAGGACCCAGGAAGCAACAACGTTATGGGTGTCCATTGGTGAGAGAACATCCGCCCTGAAGTCGTCTGGCGAGACCCGCCACTTTTCCACCAGGTTATCGGCGATGTGCTGGCGCTTTTTCAGATGACTCAGGATCCTGCCCAGAACGTTGACTGTTCGCGGAAGCCGCTGCGGGTCGAGGCTGATCATCGGACCCTCCAGGGCGTGGCGCGTCAGGCCGCATTCGATCAGCTGCTGATAGACGAGCATCTGTTTTTTTTGCAGCCTGATCATGTTTTCTATGTAATCGTCCTGCTTCAGGAAGCGCTTGATCGAGGATTTTTGCTCCTCGTAGTATTTCAGCGCCTTTCCAAGATGTTTCAGTTGTTTGTGGCAGTGAATCTCGCGGTCAAGCAGCGCAATTGTTTCTTGTCGAACGGTTTGCGCATGCTCTCCCTGCGCTTTACTTGCCTCCAGCCATGCGTTTATCAGCTGTTCACGTTTATCCTGATCCAGCTTGATCCGCTTGTTGATACCCTCGAGTGCGACTGCCACCTCCAGGTGCTGCCATAAGTCTGAGGGTTGCGCTGCTGCGCCTCTCGGCATTCCGGCTACGCCTGTCAAGGAGGTCCCGCGCCAGCCGGACCGAGCATTGAAAGTGATCGCTTCCGATCTGCCGGAACGGGATGCGACGTAGACATTCGTGGCATCGGTGGCGACAGGATCGTCGGGGCGAACGATGCGCATGACCGCCCTCTGCGGCGCTGATGCATCAAGATCATGCAGGACCTGATAGGCGTGATTCTCGATCTGCACATAGAGTTTGCCGTTGAAGCGCAACAGGCCATCCTCCCCCGGCTCGACCGTGTTGAAATCCAGATCAGTGCGAAACGCCTCCAGCCGGGTCGGGGATAGCGGGTAGGTCGATGGCGCCCATGTTTCGATCGGTTGCCAAAGACGGCTGTCGGCATCGAACTGCAATAGCGGTCCAGACGGGTGCAATTCGCTGGGCAATTTCGCCCGGTAAAGACCGCTGGCGGTGTCCAGACCGACCTGCACGGTGCCACCCTCAGGCACTTGGACATACTGACGTCCCTTGAGCGTCGAAATCCCTTCGACATCGGCCAACGGCAGCTCGACCAGCGAAGTGATCCAGTAATCTCTCAAGGGGCGTTCGCGCACAACTGCAGCAGATTGCGCAACCGCTGTCGTGCTGACCGTCACCTGCGCAGGCACGGAGATAATGCGGTTGAGCCCGCTATCGATCGATGTTTGTACCGCTGACGGCGTCGGGCGTGCGGGGATTCTGTGCCCCGGTCCGCCATCGAAAAGCGCCGTGAAACCAGGTCGGGTTATCGAATAATCGGGTCGCGGATTATGAACCGAGACGGTCGTGATGCCTCTGGTTGGCGGTTTGGGTGCCATTGCCTGTCTTCCTTTACGTTTAATGCCCCGCTGCTCTTGGGAGTGCGACGGGCGGGCGGCTTCCTTGCCGTTTCGTGCGTCGTGCGTTCAACAAAAACGCGTAATGTGTGGCGGGTTGGCGGCGCGAGAGCAGCGCACAGAGAAACCGACCACCGTCGTCGGAATTGGTCAAAATTTGTGCTATATTCCGCGCCCGCGATTTTTCACTTCAACACCGGTCGTCGACATGCAAGCAGCCAAGCCGTTATTTGACTATCCAAAATATTGGGCCGAATGTTTCGGGCCAGCGCCATTCCTGCCGATGAGCAGGGAGGAGATGGATCAGCTCGGCTGGGATTCCTGCGACATCATCATTGTTACCGGTGATGCCTACGTCGATCATCCGTCGTTCGGCATGGCGATCATCGGCCGGCTGCTGGAGTCGCAAGGCTTCCGCGTCGGGATCATCGCGCAGCCGAACTGGCAGTCCAAAGACGACTTCATGAAGCTCGGCGAGCCGAACCTGTTCTTCGGCGTCGCGGCGGGCAACATGGACTCGATGATCAACCGCTACACCGCGGACAAGAAAATCCGTTCCGATGACGCGTACACCCCCGGCGGCATGGCCGGCAAGCGTCCGGATCGCGCCAGCCTGGTTTACAGCCAGCGCTGCAAGGAAGCCTACAAGCACGTGCCGATCGTGCTCGGCGGCATCGAAGCCTCGCTGCGCCGCATCGCCCACTATGACTATTGGCAGGATCGCGTGCGCAATTCGATCCTGATCGACGCCAGCGCCGACATTCTGCTGTACGGCAACGCCGAGCGGGCCATTGTCGAAGTCGCCCAGCGTCTGTCGTGGGGCCACAAGATCGAAGACATCACCGATGTGCGCGGCACCGCATTCATCCGACGTGATACGCCACAAGGCTGGTACGAAGTCGACTCGACGCGCATCGACCGTCCGGGTAAGGTCGACAAGATCATCAACCCGTACGTGAATACCCAGGACACTCAGGCCTGCGCCATCGAGCAGGAAAAAGGCCCGGTCGAAGATCCGCAGGAAGCCAAGGTTGTGCAGATTCTGGCCAGCCCGCGCATGACCCGCGACAAGACCGTGATCCGCCTGCCGTCGATGGAGAAGGTGCGTAACGACCCGGTTTTGTACGCCCACGCCAACCGCGTGTTGCACCTGGAAACCAACCCGGGCAACGCCCGTGCGCTGGTGCAGAAGCATGGCGAGCTCGATGTCTGGTTCAACCCGCCGCCGATTCCGATGACCACTGAAGAAATGGACTACGTGTTCGGCATGCCTTACGCCCGTGTGCCGCACCCGGCGTACGGCAAGGAGAAGATCCCGGCGTACGACATGATCCGTTTCTCGGTGAACATCATGCGTGGCTGTTTTGGTGGCTGCACCTTCTGCTCGATCACCGAGCACGAAGGCCGCATCATCCAGAACCGTTCAGAAGAGTCGATCATTCGCGAAATCGAAGAGATCCGCGACAAGGTCCCGGGCTTCACCGGGGTCATTTCCGACCTCGGCGGACCGACTGCGAACATGTACCGCATCGCCTGCAAGAGCCCGGAAATCGAATCCGCCTGCCGCAAGCCGTCGTGCGTGTTCCCCGGTATCTGCCCGAACCTGAACACCGACCACTCGTCGCTGATTCAGCTGTATCGCAGCGCCCGTGCCCTGCCGGGAGTAAAGAAGATTCTGATTGCCTCGGGCCTGCGCTACGACCTCGCCGTCGAGTCGCCGGAGTACGTCAAGGAACTGGTGACCCACCACGTCGGCGGTTACCTGAAGATCGCCCCGGAACACACCGAGGAAGGTCCGCTTAACCAGATGATGAAACCGGGCATCGGCAGCTATGACAAGTTCAAGCGCATGTTCGAGAAGTACACCAAGGAAGCGGGCAAGGAGCAGTACCTGATTCCGTACTTCATCGCTGCGCACCCGGGCACCACCGACGAAGACATGATGAACCTCGCCCTGTGGCTCAAGGGCAACGGCTTCCGCGCCGACCAGGTGCAGGCGTTCTACCCGTCGCCGATGGCTACTGCCACCGCGATGTACCACTCGGGGAAGAACCCGCTGCGCAAGGTCACCTACAAGAGCGACGGCGTGACCATCGTCAAGAGCGAAGATCAGCGTCGTCTGCACAAGGCGTTCTTGCGTTATCACGACCCGAAAGGCTGGCCGATGCTGCGTGAAGCGCTGATCCGCATGGGCCGCGCGGATCTGATCGGGCCGGGCAAGGATCAGTTGATTCCGGCGCATCAGCCGGCCACCGACAGCTACCAGAGCGCCCGTCGCAAGAACTCGACGCCGGCCGGCAGCCACAAGGTCGCCAAAGAGAAGACCACCAAGATTCTCACACAGCACACCGGTTTGCCGCCGCGTGCCAGTGATGGCGGTAATCCGTGGGACAAGCGTGAACAGGCCAAGGCTGCGGCATTCGCCCGCAACCAGCAGGCGGCCAAGGAGCGCAAGGATGCGGCGAAAGGCAAAGGGCCGAAGCCGACGCGCAAGCCGGTCGTGCCGCGCTAAACACTGCTTGAGCTGAACAGAACGCCAACCTTCGGGTTGGCGTTTTGCTGATCGTTCCCACGCTCCGCGCGGGAACGATCAAGTTGTTGCCGCTGGCCTCTTCGCGAGCAGGCTCGCTCCCACAGGGGAACGCATTGCACATGTGGGAGCGAGCCTGCTCGCGAAAGCGTCCGATCAAACACCGCAAGAATTAGCGTCCGCAACATTTGCGTGCAACTGAGTCCAAGCATTTCCTCGCATCGCCCGGTTTTGGTGCTGTACTGCCTTGAGCATTTCGCGAAAGCGCGCAAGCCTGTGCATGGCATAAGTCTTGCGCGCTTTCCCATACGCCCAAGGCTCGCAGGAGGCACGCCGTGTCGATTCATGTCGCATTGCATCACGTCACGCATTATCGCTACGACCGCGCTGTCGAACTCGGCCCGCAGATCGTCCGCCTGCGCCCGGCGCCCCACAGCCGCACGCGAATTCTTTCCTATGCGCTGAAAGTCTCGCCCGAGCAGCATTTCATCAACTGGCAGCAGGACCCCCAGGGCAATTACCTGGCACGTCTGGTGTTTCCGGAAAAAACCGCAGAGCTGCGCATCGAAGTCGATCTGGTCGCGGAAATGGCGGTGTTCAATCCGTTCGACTTCTTCCTCGAACCGTACGCCGAGCGAATCCCGTTCAGCTACGCCGCCGATGAGCGCAAGGAGCTGGCGCCGTACCTCGAAACCCTGCCGCTGACGCCAACGTTCAAGGCTTACCTGGACAGCATCGACCGCACGCCACTGCCGGCGGTGGATTTTCTGGTGGCGCTCAATCAGCGCCTCAGCGAAGACATCGGCTACCTGATCCGCATGGAGCCCGGCGTGCAGACTCCGGAGCACACACTGCAACACGCCTCCGGTTCCTGCCGTGATTCGGCATGGTTGCTGGTGCAGCTGTTGCGTAATCTCGGTCTGGCGGCGCGGTTTGTTTCCGGCTACCTGATTCAACTGACCGCCGATGTGAAAAGCCTCGACGGCCCGTCCGGCACCGACGTCGACTTCACCGACCTGCATGCCTGGTGCGAGGTGTATCTGCCGGGGGCCGGCTGGATCGGCCTCGATGCCACGTCCGGGTTGTTCGCCGGGGAGGGTCATATTCCGTTGGCCTGCAGTCCCGATCCGTCCTCGGCGGCACCGATCAGTGGTCTGGTCGAGCCTTGCGAGACGCAGTTCAGCCACGAAATGTCGGTCGAGCGAATCTGGGAAGCGCCACGTGTCACCAAGCCCTACACCGATGAACAGTGGCGGGCGATCCAGGCGCTGGGGCGGCAGATCGATGCCGACCTGCTTGAAGGCGATGTGCGCCTGACCATGGGCGGCGAGCCGACCTTCGTCTCCATCGACGACCCGGACGGCGCCGAATGGAACACCGCCGCGCTGGGGCCGGACAAGCGTCGGCTGTCCGCCGAACTGTTTCAACGCATGCGCAAGCAATATGCACCGCAGGGGCTGGTGCATTTCGGTCAGGGCAAGTGGTATCCCGGCGAGCAGTTGCCGCGCTGGTCGCTCAATTGTTACTGGCGCCGCGACGGTCAGCCGATCTGGCACAACGACGCGTTGATCGCCGACGAACAGCAGGACTACGGCGCCGACGGCGAACTGGCCGGACGTTTTCTGGCCAGTGTCGCCGAGCGCCTGAAGTTGCCTGCGCGCTTTGTGTTCCCGGCCTTTGAGGATCATCTCTATTACCTGTGGCGCGAGGGCGCGTTGCCTGGCAACGTCAGCGCCGAAGATTCGCGCCTGGAAGAACCGCTGGAGCGCGCCCGGTTGCGCAAGGTCTTCAGTCAGGGCCTGAACAAGGTGATCGGCCAGGTGCTGCCACTGGCGCGCACGGCCAAGGGCGATCAATGGCAGAGCGGGCGTTGGTATCTGCGTGATGAGCACTGTCGCCTGGTGCCAGGCGATTCGCCGCTGGGTTATCGCTTGCCGCTGGCGTCGCAGCCTTGGGTGAAAGCGGCGGAATATCCTTTCATCCATCCCACTGACCCGAATCAGGACTTTGCTGCACTGCCGGATGCCGCGCAGCTCGGGCTTCACGGCGAACCTGCTGCGCCGGATGAGCGGGTGCCGAAAATCGATGAGTCCGCTGACTGGCTGACCCGTACCGCATTCTGCGCCGAGGCCCGCGAAGGGCGGCTGTGTCTGTTCATGCCGCCGCTGGAGCGGGTCGAGGATTATCTGGAACTGGTCTCGGCCATTGAGGCCACCGCCGAAGAATTGCATTGCCCGGTACTGCTGGAAGGCTATGAGCCACCGAGTGATCCGCGCCTGAGCAATTTCCGTGTCACTCCGGACCCGGGCGTGATCGAGGTCAACGTGCAGCCATCGGCGACTTGGGACGAGTTGGTCGAGCGCACTGAGTTTCTCTATGAACAGGCACGACAGACCCGGCTGACCACCGAGAAGTTCATGATCGACGGGCGCCACACCGGCACCGGCGGCGGCAACCATTTCGTCCTTGGCGGCGCGACACCGGCGGACTCACCGTTTCTGCGGCGGCCGGATCTGCTGCGCAGCCTGATCAGTTACTGGCACAACCATCCTTCGCTGTCGTACCTGTTTTCCGGCCTCTTCATCGGCCCGACGTCCCAAGCGCCACGGGTCGACGAGGCGCGTAATGACGCCTTGTACGAACTGGAAATCGCTTTCGCGCAGATGCCGGAACCGGGCGAGGAATGTGCGCCGTGGCTGGTCGATCGACTGTTGCGCAATCTGCTGATCGACGTCACCGGCAATACCCATCGCGCCGAATTCTGCATCGACAAACTGTATTCACCGGACGGCGCCACCGGGCGTCTCGGCTTGCTGGAACTGCGCGCTTTTGAAATGCCGCCCCATGCGCGCATGAGTCTGGCTCAGCAGTTGTTGCTGCGGGCACTGGTCGCGCGGTTCTGGCGCGAGCCTTATGCGCCGGCGAAACTGGCACGCTGGGGCACCGAGCTGCACGATCGCTTTTTGCTGCCGCACTTTATCGAAGAGGATTTCGCCGACGTCATCGTCGAACTCAACAACGCCGGCTATCCGTTGCGTGCGGAGTGGTTCGCGGCGCATCTGGAGTTTCGTTTTCCCAAGGTCGGCGACTACGCCGTCAATGGCATCGAGCTGGAGCTGCGTCAGGCGCTTGAACCCTGGCACGTGCTGGGCGAGGAGGGCTCGGCGGGCGGCACGGTGCGCTACGTCGATTCATCGCTGGAGCGCTTGCAGGTCAAACTCAACGGCTTGCCGCCACAACGTTATTTGCTGACCTGCAACGGCGTCGCGGTGCCGTTGCACCCGACCGGGCGGGTGGGTGAGTTTGTCGCCGGGGTGCGCTTTCGGGCGTGGCAACCAGCCAACTGCCTGCATCCGACCATACCGGTGCACGCGCCGTTGGTGTTCGACCTGCTCGATACCTGGATGGGGCGTTCGCTGGGTGGTTGCCAGTACCACGTGGCCCATCCCGGTGGGCGCAATTACGAGACCTTGCCGGTCAATGCCAATGAAGCGGAGAGCCGGCGCATGGCGCGTTTCTTCCGCCTCGGACACACGCCGGGGAAACTTCCCGTACCCAAGGTAGAAACCAATGACGAGCTACCGATGACCATCGACCTGCGCCGTTACTAGAGCCTACGCAACACGCGGATTTTTCGTATATCCGCGTGTCATGTGCCTGCGTTAGTCTGACCGTTCCCTGCTGTCTGCCGAGCTTTCCATGCCTGACCTGTTAGACCGCTACCCGCTGACTGCGGGCACCTATCACGAACTGCTCGACGGCAGCGGCGCAGTGCGTGCGCATTGGCAGCGCCTGTTCGATCAGTTGCAGCGCAGCAGTCCAGCGCAACTGGTGCAGCGTCAGGCCTTGCTGGCGCGGCAGATTCAGGAAAACGGCGTCACCTATAACGTCTATGCCGATCCCAAGGGCGCTGACCGGCCGTGGGAGCTGGATCTGCTGCCCCATGTGATCGCGGCTGATGAATGGCAGCAATTGTCCGCCGGCATCGCTCAGCGTGCGCGCTTGCTCAACGCAGTGCTGGCGGATCTGTACGGTCCGCAGCGGTTGATCAGCGAAGGCCTGCTGCCCGCCGAGCTGGTATTCGGGCACAACAATTTTCTCTGGCCCTGTCAGGGCATTGCCCCGCCCGAGTCAGCCTTTTTGCATTTGTATGCCGTGGATCTGGCGCGCACGCCGGATGGTCGCTGGTGGGTCACTGCCGATCGCACCCAGGCGCCGTCCGGGGCCGGCTATGCGCTGGAAAACCGCACCATCGTCTCCCGCGCCTTTCCCGATTTGTACCGTGATCTGAAGGTTCAGCATCTGGCCGGTTTCTTCCGCACCTTGCAGGAAACTTTGGCCCGTCAGGCGCCGCAGGGCGATGACGCACCGCTGGTGGTGCTGCTGACGCCGGGGCGGTTCAATGAAAGTTATTTCGAACATCTGTATCTGGCCCGTCAGCTCGGTTATCCGCTGGTCGAGGGCGGCGATCTGACTGTGCGCAATGCCACGGTGTACCTGAAGACCCTCAGCGGCCTGCGTCGGGTGCACGCGATCATGCGCCGCCTCGACGATGATTTCTGCGACCCGCTGGAACTGCGTACCGACTCGGCGCTCGGCGTCCCCGGCCTGCTCGAAGCGGTGCGCCAAGGGCGGGTACTGGTCGCCAATGCGCTGGGCAGCGGCGTGCTGGAATCGCCAGGGCTGCTGGGGTTTCTGCCGAAGATCAATCAATACCTGTTCGGCGAAGAACTGATCCTGCCGTCGATCGCCACCTGGTGGTGCGGTGAAGCGCCAGTGCTGGCGCAGGCGCTGGAAAAACTTCCGGAGCTGTTGATCAAACCGGCGTTCCCGTCGCAGAGCTTCGCCCCGGTGTTCGGCCGTGATTTGAGTGACAGTCAGCGCCTCGAGCTGGCGCAGCGTATGCAGGCACGGCCTTATGCCTACGTCGCGCAAGAACTCGCGCAACTGTCGCAGGCGCCGGTGTGGCAAGCCGAGGACGGTCATCTGCAACCCCGCGCGATCGGCATGCGCATGTATGCGGTGGCCAGCCACGATGGCTACCGCGTGTTGCCGGGTGGTCTGACCCGAGTGGCGGCCGATGCCGATGCCGAAGTGGTGTCGATGCAGCGCGGCGGGGCGAGCAAGGACACCTGGGTGCTCAGCGATCGTGCGCCAAGTGGCGAGCAGTGGAAGGCGCAACGCAGTGTCGGCGTGCACGATCTGGTGCGGCGCGATCCGTACCTGCCGTCGCGGGTGGTGGAAAACCTGTTCTGGTTCGGCCGCTACTGCGAACGCTGCGACGACAGCGCGCGGCTGCTGCGCATCATGCTCACGCGTTACGTCGATGGCGATGATCCGCAGGCGCTGCAAGCAGCGGTCGATCTCGGCGAGCGGCTGGCCTTGCTGCCCGATGAAGGCGAACTGCCGGAGCGCCTGCTCGCTGCGTTGCTGGGCGAGGATTGGTCGTTCAGCCTGCGCTCCAACTTGCAACGCCTGCAATGGGCCGCCTCGCAAGTGCGCGGCAAGCTGTCCCGGGAAAACTGGCAGGCGCTGGTCGAATTGCAGCGCGAGGCGCTGGAGCTGGAAGTCGATGAACCGGACTTCGGCGAACTGCTGGATTTCCTCAACCGTCTGGTGATGTCGCTGGCAGCGCTGTCGGGGTTTGCGCTGGATGACATGACCCGCGACGAAGGCTGGCGTTTTCTGATGATTGGCCGACGCATCGAACGCCTGCAATTTCTCAGCAGCAGCCTCGCCGCATTTCTGCGCGGTGCGGGTGCTTTCGATCAGGCCGGGCTGGAGTGGTTGCTGGAGTTGGGTAACAGCAGCATCACCTATCGCTCGCGCTATCTGGCGGTGGCGCAACTGATTCCGGTGCTGGATTTGCTGCTGCTGGATGAGCAGAACCCTCACGCGGTGCTGTTTCAGCTGAAACTGGTCACCCGCACGCTGAAACGCCTGAACGACGATTTCGCCGCGCCTCGGGAAACCGCGCTGCCGCAACTGGTCGAGCGCCTGTCGCGGTTTGATCTCGGTTGCCTGGAGAATCCGCTGTTCGGCAAATCCAGCGTACGTGCCGCGCTGGATGGTCTGGCCGATCTGTTGCAGGAAATCGCCGAAGCCAGCGGCCAGGTATCGGATCGTCTGGCGCTGCGCCATTTCGCCCATGTCGATGATGTCAGCCAGCGAACGGTGTCCGTGTGATGAGCGCTCAATATCAGATCTTCCACGACACCTGTTATCACTACGACAGCCCGGTCTCCCTCGCGCAGCAACTCGCGCACCTGTGGCCGCGCGAATGCGGCTGGCAGCGCTGCACCGAGCAGCAACTGTTGATCAGTCCCGAGCCGACCATGCGCCGTGATGAGCTGGATGTATTCGGCAATCCGTTGACGCGTCTGGCATTTGAACGGCCCCATGACGAATTGCAGGTCAACGCCCGGCTGACGGTCGAGGTGCTGGCGCGGCCGGCGCTGGATTTCAACCAGTCGCCAACGTGGGAGCAGACCCGCGATGCGCTGACCTACAGCAGTCAGCCGTTGTCCGCCGACTTGCTCGAAGCCTGTCGCTACCGGTTCCAGTCTCCTTATGTGCATTTGAAGCGCAGCTTCGTCGAGTTCTCGCAAAGCTGTTTTCCGCCAGGGCGACCGTTGCTGCTCGGGGTGCAGGCGCTGATGCAGAAGATCTTCAGCGAATTCACCTTCGATGCCGAAGCCACCCAGGTGGCGACGCCGCTGGTGGAAGTGCTGGAGCGTCGACGCGGCGTGTGTCAGGACTTTGCTCATCTGATGCTGGCCTGCGTGCGCTCGCGCGGTCTGGCGGCGCGTTATGTCAGCGGCTACCTGCTCACCCAGCCGCCGCCGGGGCAGCCACGCCTGATCGGCGCCGACGCCTCGCATGCGTGGGTATCGGTGTTCTGTCCGATGTCGGGCTGGGTGGATTTCGATCCGACCAACAATGTGCAGCCGGCGCTGGAACACATCACGCTGGCGTGGGGAAGGGATTTCTCCGATGTGTCGCCGCTGCGTGGGGTGATTCTCGGTGGCGGTAATCATGACCCGGAAGTGCGGGTTACGGTGATGCCTCAGAATTGATGAGTCTTCAAATGTGGGAGCGAGCCTGCTCGCGAAAGCGTCAGGTCAGCCAATAGATTTGTAACAGATATATCGCATTCGCGAGCAGGCTCGCTCCCACAGGGGATTTTGGTGTGTCAGAGAAAGCAGGGCTGTGAGGGCCGGCAGCAGAACTGCCAGCCCCGTCACAAATCCGCAGGGTCTGATTCGATCATCAAACCCGGTGGGGCTCAGGCGTCGGGCGCCTGATCTTTCGGTGCATCGGATGCATCAACATCATCATCGGTCGCCACTTCACCGTCAGGGTTCAGTGCCGCTTCTTCAGCGGTTTGCTTCTTGCGCTGAAGCTTTTCCTCTTTCTTCTGTTCCTTTGCCAGGTCTCGTTGACGTTTGGCGAAGGAGTAATTGGGTTTGGCCATGGGCGATCCTCTGGGGTCGAAGGTGAGGTTGAGCGGCGCGTATTCTGCCCTGTATCGGTGTCCGGGGGTTAACCGGGTTTTTGGTCGACCCACTTGGGCGTGACGGTCGGCTGCCACTGATCGAGGGCGTCGAGCAGGGAATCTGGCGATTCGCTCACTTGCAGCATGTCACGGTGTGGCGCGCGAACGAAGCCTTCGCCGACGATATGATCGAGAAAAGCCGTGAGCTTGCTGTAGAAACCGTTCACTTCCAGCAGCCCCAAAGGCTTGCCGTGATAGCCGAGCTGGCCCCAGGTCCAGACTTCGAACAGCTCTTCCAGCGTGCCGAGGCCGCCGGGCAGGGCGATGAATGCATCGCTGAGTTCGGCCATCCGCGCCTTGCGCGCATGCATGCCGTCGACCACTTCCAGGCGCGTCAGGCTCTTGTGGCCGATCTCCTTGTCCATCAGGCTTTGCGGAATGATGCCGATCACTTCGCCGCCAGCGGCCAGCGCGGCATCAGCCACAATGCCCATCAAGCCGACCGCGCCGCCGCCGTAGACCAGCGTCAGATTTCGCTCGGCCAATGCCCGGCCAAGGGCCACGGCAGCTTCAGTGTAGGCCGGCACGGTACCGGCGTTGGCACCGCAAAACACACAAACGGATTTCAGCGACATGCGTTACTCCTGAGTCGATCAGTCGCACAGGGTAACGGCTGGCACGCTGCGCTCCAAGGACTAGACTTCGCGTTCGGGTGATTCGAAAGTACCGCTGGCGCCACAAGCGTAGGCGGCGAGCAAGCTGCACAACAGGCCGTTAAAGAACATGACTGGCACTCCGTTTCAGTAGGTGGGCCGATCATAGGCCTGGCCCAACGAAATGGCCGTTAGATTGTGTCGATGAGTGTCATAGTCTGAAAGTTGTATACAATTTTTGACTCAAGTCATATGAACTTGCGATGATTTCAGGCAGTCTTTCCACCACTAGTGTTTTTGTTAACCCTGCCTTGGAGATTCACCATGTTTTCCAAAGTTGTTGCGGTATCCCTGCTGGCGCTGGCCAGCAGCCAATTGATGGCTGCCGAGTGCAAAACCACCGTTGATTCCACCGATCAGATGTCCTTCAACACCAAGGAAATCGTGATCGACAAGAGCTGCAAGACCTTCACCGTCGAACTGACCCACTCCGGCAGCCTGCCGAAGACCGTCATGGGCCATAACCTGGTGATCAGCAAAGAAGCTGACATGCAGCCAATCGCTACCGACGGCCTGGCGGCCGGTATCGACAAGAACTACCTGAAAGATGGCGACGCACGAATCATCGCCCACACCAAGATCATCGGCGCCAAGGAAACCGATTCGGTGACCTTTGACGTTGCCAAGGTGGCTGACGGTGGCTACGGCTTCTTCTGCTCGTTCCCTGGCCACATCTCGATGATGAAAGGCACCATCGTCGTCAAGTAATCAGGGCCAATGTGGGAGCGAGCCTGCTCGCGAAGAGGCCATCCGCTTCACCGAAAGACTGATGGCCAAAGAAAAAGCCCGCGGAGGATCACTCCTCAGCGGGCTTTTTCATGCCTTTGAAAAATCAAGGCGCAAACGGCATGACCCGCTTGTGATGAGTCTTGTTGTACGTATCGACAATGATCTTCGCCGCCTCATCCCGCACCTTTTCCCCGTGCAGAAACGCATCGATCTCGGCATAGGTCACGCCGTGCGCCGCTTCGTCCGGTTTGCCCGGTGACAAATCTTCGAGGTCAGCCGTCGGGACTTTCTCGACCAGCGTTTCCGGCGCGCCAAAGCTGCGGGCAATCGCACGCACCTGATTTTTCACCAGGCCGCTGAGTGGGGCGAGGTCGCAGGCGCCATCGCCGAACTTGGTGAAGAAACCCATCACCGCTTCCGCCGCGTGGTCGGTGCCAATCACCAGACCGCCCGCCACTCCGGCAATCGTGTACTGCGCCACCATGCGCATCCGCGCCTTGGTATTGCCCAGCACGAAGTCCACCGACGCCGCCGGTTTGCATTCGAACGCCGACACCTGAGCTGCCAGCGCCTTGACCGCCGGGCCGATGTTCACGGTGTGGATTTCGTCAGGGGCGATGCAGTCGAGCGAGGCCTTGGCGTCGTGCTCGTCGAACTGGGTTTCGTAGGGCAGGCGCACGGCGATGAATTTGTAGCGGTCGTCACCGGTTTTTTCGCGCAGTTCACGTACCGCGCGCTGGGCCAGCAGGCCGGCGGTCAGTGAGTCAACGCCGCCGCTGATGCCCAGCACCAGGGTCTTGAGCCCGGAATTGACCAGGCAATCCTGGATGAACGTCAGGCGCCGGGCGACTTCGGCCTGCAGGGCCTGGTCGTCGGCGAACGGTGGTTGCACCTTGAGCTGCTCAGCAATCTCACGCTGTACGGCTTGCATGAATTCACTCCTTGCTAGATAGACTGGATTCGGCAGGAACCTGAAACACATGTCGCAAATAGGCGACGAAATTCGGATCTTTGCAGTGGGTCTTGCCAGGCTCGTCGGAGATCTTCGCCACCGGCTGGCCGTTGCAGGCGGTCATTTTAAGCACGATGCTCATCGGTTCGACACCCGGGATATCGCAGGTGAGGTTGGTACCGATGCCGAAGCTCACATTGATGCGACCGTGCAGCGCGCGGAAAATCTCCAACGATTTCGGCAGGGTCAGACTGTCGGAGAACACCAGGGTCTTGCTCATCGGGTCGATGCCGAGCTTGTGGTAGTGCGCGATGCACTTTTCGCCCCACGCCACCGGGTCCCCGGAGTCATGGCGCAGACCGTCGAAGAGCTTGGCGAAGAACAGATCGAAATCGCCAAGAAACGCATCGGTAGTGATGCAGTCGGTGAGGGCAATGCCGAGCAGGCCACGGTACTCGCGAACCCAGCAGTCGAGCGCGGCGATCTGGCTGTCGATCAGACGCGGGCCTAGTTGCTGATGGGCCATGATCCACTCATGGGCCATGGTGCCCAGCGGTTTCATGTCCAGCTCGCGGGACAGATGTACGTTGCTGGTACCGACGAAACGACCCGGGAAGTCATGCTTGAGCACGTTGACCACTTCGGCCTGGACGCCAAAGGAAAAGCGCCGGCGCGTGCCGAAATCGGCAACCTGCAGTTGCGACAGCTCATCGGCCGAGGCATTGGCGGTCAGCCAGTCGAACTTGCGATACAGCTGTTCGCGTGCCTGCTCCAGCGAAGTCTCCCGGTAGCGATAGCGGTTGCGCACTTCGCTGACGATCGCCAGCAGCGGCACTTCGTAGAGGATCACATGCAGCCATGGCCCGCGCAGACGGATGAACAGTTCTCCGTTCTCGATGCCGGTGTGCAGGTAGCGCAGGTTGAAGCGGAACAGGCCGAGGAAGCGCAGAAAATCCGGTTTCAGAAAGCTGATACGCTCGAGAAAACTCAACTGATCAGCACTCAGGCTCAGCTCGGCCAGACGCTCGATCTGATGACGAATCTCGGCCAGATACGGGCGCAGATCCTCGGCGTTGCGGCAACGGAACTCCCATTCGACTTCGACGTTGGGGTAGTTGTGCAGCACCGCCTGCATCATCGTCAGCTTGTAGAAGTCGGTGTCGAGCAGGTTCTGCACGATGCGATCGGCAAACACACTCTCGCTCATAAACGGGTCTCCAGTTGCGCCGCGCCTTGCGCGGTCTATATCGATGGCGCTAGTGGCGCATATCGGCGGTGGGGATTGCCAGCATTTTTTCAGAGCGCCGCAGATCCACCGTGGGAGCGAGCCTGCTCGCGAATGCGGTGTGTCAGTTAAAGATGATGTGGCTGACCCGACGCTTTCGCGAGCAGGCTCGCTCCCACAGGGAACCCGGTTGACCTCACACCGGGCTATCGATCTGCTCCAGCATCCATTTCACAAAATCCCGCACCTTCGGCACTTCCGCCGCGTGCTCCGGGTAGGCCAGGTAATAGGCATCGCTGCTGGGCATCGCATGCTGCCAGGGTATGACCAGTTTGCCTTCGGCCAATTCCTCTTCCACCAGAAACCGTGGCAGCAGCGCCACGCCACAACCGACCTGGGCGGCGCGGATGCACATGTAAAAGGTTTCGAAACGCGGCCCGTGGTAGCTGTGTTCGGTGTGGTAGCCCTGACTGTCGAACCAGTCGTGCCAGGCTTGCGGTCGCGAGGCATTTTGCAGCAGCACCAGGTCGGTGAGTTGTGTCGGGTCAGTGAATGGCGTGTCCGGCAGGCTGCCCGGGGCGCACACCGGCACCAGTTGTTCGCCGAACAATTTCAGGCATTCGGTGCCCGGCCGCGAAGCCTGGCCGAAATAGAAGGCCAGATCGCTGCGCCCCTGCAACAGATCGTCGGCTTCCTGTTCGTTGCACAGATCCAGATGAATCGACGGATGGCGCAGGCGCCAGCCTTTCAGGCGCGGCACCAGCCAACGGGCGCCGAAGGTCGAAGGGGTGGAAACGCGCAGGACTTCGGTTTCGCCGCCGTAGGAACGCAGGTAATGCGTCGACATCTCCACTTGGCTGAGGATTTTTCTGACCTCGACCAGATACAAATCCCCGGCCGGCGTCATCTGCAAGCGCCGACGCACGCGGCGGAACAGCAAGTGCTGCAACAGTTCTTCAAGCTGCGCGACCTGTTTGCTCACCGCACTCTGGGTCAGGTTCAGCTCTTCAGCGGCGCGGGTAAAACTCAGGTGCCGGGTCACGGCCTCGAAGCATTGCAACGCGGTGATCGAGGGCAAGTGGCGTTTGTTCAGCATGGCCAGTCCTTTTTCTTGTCTTTCGCTAGGCAGCATGAATAAACGGAATGATATCTGGCGTAAAGGTCGTTTGTTGCATCGCCGCAGTGAGGCTACAACTAAAGGCCTGCCCGGCCATGCGAAGGATGGCCGCACACATTCTGTTTTTGTTTGAGGAGAGACCGATGGTTGCCGCATTGCTTGATCGTCTGGGAGTCAACCCGGCCCTGTACCAGAACGGCAAAGTGCCGGTGCATTCACCCATCGATGGCAGCGAAATTGCCTCCGTGAACTGGGAAGGCGCTGCTGAAGTCGAGCAACACATCAGTCGCGCAGATCATGCATTCGAGCACTGGCGCAAGGTGCCAGCGCCGCGTCGCGGTGAGCTGGTGCGCCAGTTCGGCGAAGTGTTGCGCGAGTACAAGGCGGACCTCGGCGAGTTGGTGTCGTGGGAGGCTGGCAAGATCACTCAGGAAGGTCTGGGTGAAGTGCAGGAGATGATCGACATCTGCGACTTCGCCGTCGGCCTGTCGCGCCAGTTGTACGGTCTGACCATCGCCTCCGAGCGCCCGGGCCACCATATGCGTGAAACCTGGCATCCGCTTGGCGTGGTCGGCGTCATCAGCGCGTTCAACTTCCCGGTCGCAGTGTGGGCGTGGAACACCACCCTGGCGCTGGTCTGCGGCAACCCGGTGGTGTGGAAGCCATCAGAGAAAACCCCGCTGACCGCGCTGGCCTGTCAGGCACTGTTTGATCGCGTAGTGAAAAATTTCAGCGATGCCCCGGCGAGCCTGTGCCAGGTGGTGATCGGCGGACGCGATGCCGGCGAAGCGCTGGTCGATGATCCGCGTGTTGCGCTGATCAGCGCCACCGGCAGCACGCGCATGGGCCGCGAAGTGGCGCCGAAAGTCGCCGCGCGTTTTGCCCGCAGCATCCTTGAACTGGGCGGCAACAACGCGATGATCCTCGGCCCGAGCGCCGATCTGGACATGGCAGTGCGCGCGATTCTGTTCAGCGCCGTCGGCACCGCCGGGCAACGCTGCACGACTTTGCGCCGTCTGATCGCCCATGAATCGGTCAAGGAAGAAATCGTCACTCGCCTCAAGGCGGCCTATTCGAAAGTACGCATCGGCCATCCGCTGGAAGGCAATCTGGTCGGCCCGCTGATCGACAAGCACAGCTTCGAAAACATGCAGGATGCGCTGGAACAGGCACTGAGCGAAGGCGGCCGGGTGTTCGGTGGCAAGCGTCAACTGGAAGAGCAATTCCCCAACGCCTACTACGTGTCGCCGGCCATCGTGGAAATGCCCGAGCAGAGCGACGTGGTCTGCAGCGAAACCTTCGCGCCGATTCTCTACGTGGTCGGCTACAGCGATTTCGAGGAAGCGCTGCGCCTGAACAACGCCGTGCCGCAAGGCCTGTCATCGTGCATCTTCACCACCGACGTGCGTGAGGCCGAGCGGTTCATGTCGGCGGTCGGCAGCGACTGCGGCATCGCCAACGTCAACATCGGCCCGAGCGGCGCGGAAATCGGCGGCGCGTTTGGTGGCGAGAAAGAAACCGGCGGCGGCCGTGAGTCCGGCTCCGATGCCTGGCGCGCGTACATGCGTCGGCAGACCAACACCGTCAACTACTCGCTGGAATTGCCGTTGGCGCAGGGCATTACATTCGATTAAGCAGCTACAAGCTTCAAGCTACAAGCGTCAAGCAGACCGGCTTGCAGCTTGTAGCTTGTGGCTTGCGGCTGCTCCGACAGGAGCTTGGCAATGCCGTTACGCGAAGAATGTCTGTGGGAAACGCTCACGCCACAACGCCCGGATAACACCGCGCTCAAGGGCGAGGTCAAGGTCGATGTCTGCGTGATCGGCGCCGGGTTCACGGGGTTGTCAGCGGCGCTGCATCTGTTGGAAAAAGGCAAAAGCGTCTGCGTGCTGGAAGCGCATCGCGCAGGGCACGGTGGCTCCGGGCGCAATGTCGGGCTGGTCAACGCCGGCATGTGGATTCCTCCGGACGAGATCGAGGCCGGTTTCGGCGAGGCGGTCGGCAGTCAGCTCAACCGCATGCTCGGTGCGGCGCCGGCGCTGGTGTTCAGCCTTGTGGATAAATACGCCATCGATTGCCAGTTGCGCCGCGAGGGCACCTTGCACATGGCGCACAACGCCAAGGGCGAGGCGGATTTGCGCAGTCGCGAGCAGCAATGGAAACGCCGTGGCGCGCCGGTCGAACTGCTCACCGGCAAGGCCTGCGAGCAAGCCACCGGCACGCAGAAAATTGCCGCCGCGTTGCTGGACCGCCGCGCCGGCACGCTCAATCCGATGGCCTATGTCACCGGGCTGGCCAATGCCGTGCGCGGGCTCGGCGGGCAGATGTTCGATCATTCGCCAGTGGCTCGCCTCGAGCGAGTCGGGCCGAAGTGGTCGGTACAGACCGCACAGGGTTCGGTGCTCGCTGAACAAGTGGTCATCGCCTCCAACGCCTACACCGAAGGCGACTGGACCGAACTCAAGCGCAATTTCTTTCCCGGCTATTACTACCAGGTCGCCTCGGTGCCACTCAGCGAAGACGCTGCGCAAGAAATTCTCCCGGGCGGGCAGGGCTCGTGGGACACCCGTCAGGTGCTGAGCAGCATCCGCCGCGACAAGGACGGGCGCCTGTTGCTCGGCAGCCTCGGCAATGGCAACCAGAAACCGACCTGGTTTCTCAAAGCCTGGGCTGATCGGGTGCAGCAGCATTACTTCCCCAATCTGAAGCCGGTCGAGTGGGAATGCACCTGGACCGGGCGCATTGCGTTTACCCCTGATCACCTGATGCGCCTGTTCGAACCGGCGCCGGGACTGGTGGCCGTCACCGGTTATAACGGTCGCGGCGTCACCACCGGCACGGTGGTCGGCAAAGCTTTTGCCGATTACCTGTGCAACGGCAATCCGCAGGCACTGCCGATTCCCTTCGCACCGATGCAGCCCCTGGCCGGAGTGGGCTTGCGCAGTTGCCTGTACGAGGCCGGGTTTTCCCTGTATCACGCGGGCCAGTGCCTGCGCATCGTCATTTGAGTGTTGAAATTTGTTGCCGCAAGCGGCGCTTTTGCATCCAGCGACTAGCCTGTAATGGTGCGGGTTGTAGCAGTCCCGCACCAGCAGTGTGCAGTTCGGTGACGCGGGCTGTTACAGGCTGGTTGCACGTCGTTTGCCGCTGCGGTTGCAATGATGGCGCGTGCGGGTTGCGCCTGAAAAAACAAATGGTTTCACCTTCCGCGGTTTAGACGGTTGCACGCCCAATGAAAATGGGACCGAAACAGTCGAAATAACAACAACGCAGCGACTTTCTGAAGAATAAAAAACCGATGGCACGGGCCTTGCTCTGAGCTTTGAGTGAAGTGAAGTCGCAGTGCCAACTAAAAAAAACCTTGGAGCACCACCTCATGTCCCAGACGTTTTACAAGAAAGGCTTTCTGGCCCTCGCAGTCGCTACTGCGCTGGGTGTTTCTGCGTTTGCTCAAGCTGATATCAAGATCGGTGTAGCGGGTCCGATGACCGGTGCCAACGCGGCATTCGGCGAGCAGTACATGAAGGGTGCACAGGCGGCGGCCGATGCGGTCAACGCGGCGGGTGGCGTCAATGGGGAAAAAATCGTCCTGGTCAAAGGCGACGACGCCTGCGAACCGAAGCAGGCGGTGACGGTCGCCAAGGACCTCACCAACCAGAAAGTCGCCGGCGTGGTCGGGCACTTCTGCTCCTCGTCGACTATTCCAGCCTCGGAAATCTACGACGAAGCCGGGATCATCGCGATCACCCCGGGCTCGACCAACCCGCAAGTTACCGAGCGTGGCCTCAGCGCCATGTTCCGTATGTGCGGACGTGACGACCAGCAAGGCATCGTTGCCGGCGACTACATCGTCGACATGCTCAAGGGCAAGAAAGTCGTCGTGCTGCACGACAAGGACACCTACGGCCAAGGCCTGGCGGACGCCACCAAGGCTCAGCTGGAAAAACGCGGCGTCAAGCCTGTGCTGTACGAAGGCCTGACCCGTGGCGAGAAAGACTTCAGCACCATCGTCACCAAGATCCGTGGCGCCGGCGCCGATGTCGTCTACTTTGGCGGCCTGCATCCGGAAGCCGGTCCACTGGTTCGCCAGTTGCGTGAGCAAGGCCTGAAAGACGTCAAGTTCATGTCCGACGACGGCATCGTG
The DNA here is from genome assembly GCF_054667565.1 of Pseudomonas sp. S3_G06. Lineage (NCBI taxonomy): Bacteria > Pseudomonadati > Pseudomonadota > Gammaproteobacteria > Pseudomonadales > Pseudomonadaceae > Pseudomonas > Pseudomonas sp. S3_G06. The sequence continues at coordinate 4,525,902 of NZ_CP162738.1, read as the reverse complement.
ACCGACGAGCTGGTGACCACCGCTGGCGGCCCGCAATTCACCGATGGCGTGCTGATGACCTTCGGCGCCGACCCGCGCCTGTTGCCTGAAAGCAAGACCGTAGTGGACGCGTTCCGCAAGGCCGGCACCGAGCCTGAGGGCTACACCCTGTACGCCTACGCCTCGGTTCAGACCCTGGCGGCAGCGTTCAACGGCGCGAAGAAAAACGACGGCGAAGCCGCTGCCAAGTGGCTGAAGGCCAACCCGGTGAAAACCGTGATGGGCGAGAAGACCTGGGACGCCAAAGGCGACCTGAAAGTCTCCGACTACGTGGTTTACCAGTGGGACAAGGACGGCAAATACCACCAGCTGGAAAAGCAGAAGTAAGGGCTGAAGCGATCATCTGATTACTACCGATCCCCTGTGGGAGCGAGCCTGCTCGCGAAGACGCACTGACAAACAACCTCCGCGTTGAATGTTCAACCGCTTTCGCGAGCAGGCTCGCTCCCACAAAGGGGTTCCGTGTGGTCAGGGCTGATCACGCTCCGACATTGCTCCGACGTACATCTGTATTTTTCCTAGAAGAACCGCGCGCCGATGGCGCGCAGGTTCTCACTGCGTGAGATTGCGTTATGGATGGTATTTTCCTGCAGCAACTGGTCAATGGCCTGACCCTCGGGTCGGTCTATGGCCTGATCGCCATCGGCTACACAATGGTCTACGGCATCATCGGCATGATCAACTTCGCCCACGGCGAGGTTTACATGATTTCCGCTTACCTGGCGGCAATCAGTCTGGCTCTGCTGGCTTACTTCGGTATCGAATCCTTCCCGCTGCTGATGCTCGGCACGCTGATCTTCACCATCGTCGTCACGGCGGTGTATGGCTGGGTCATCGAGCGTGTTGCCTACAAACCCCTGCGTAACTCGACCCGCCTGGCGCCGCTGATCAGCGCTATCGGTATTTCGCTGATTCTGCAGAACTACGCACAGATCGCTCAGGGCGCCAAACAACAGGGCGTGCCTACGCTGCTGACCGGTGCCTGGCGTGTTGAAGTCGGCACCGGCTTCGTACAACTGACCTACACCAAAGTCTTCATCCTGATCGCCGCATTCGTCGGCATGGGGCTGCTGACCTACGTCATCAAATACACCAAGCTCGGCCGCATGTGCCGTGCGACCCAGCAAGACCGCAAGATGGCCTCGATCCTGGGGATCAACACCGACCGGGTGATTTCCTATGTGTTCATCATCGGTGCAGCCATGGCGGCACTGGCCGGTGTGCTGATCACCATGAACTACGGCACGTTCGACTTCTATGCCGGCTTCATCATCGGCATCAAGGCGTTCACCGCAGCGGTGCTGGGCGGCATCGGTTCACTGCCCGGCGCGATGCTCGGCGGGATCATCCTCGGCATCTCCGAGTCGCTGTTCTCCGGTCTGGTCAACTCCGACTACAAAGACGTGTTCAGTTTCTCGCTGCTCGTCCTCGTACTGGTCTTCCGGCCGCAGGGCCTGTTGGGCCGTCCTCTTGTGTCGAAGGTGTAAGCGATGTCTGCAACCACTGAAAAATCCATCGATATCAAAAAAAGCCTGGTCGAAGCGATTCTTGCCGGCCTGATTGCGCTGATCGTGTTCGGGCCGATTGTCGGCGTGGTCCTCGACGGCTACAGCTTCAACCTCGAAGCGACCCGCGTGGCGTGGATCATTGCCATCGTCATGGCCGGTCGCTTTGCCCTCAGCCTGTTCCTGCAAACGCCCAAGGGCCTGAAGATCCTCGACGGGTTCGAGAGCAGCGGTTCCGGCGTGCACGTGCTGCCGGCAGATTACAAATCGCGGCTGCGCTGGATCATCCCGCTGATTATCGTGCTGGCGATCATCGTGCCGTTTGTTTCCAACTCCTACCTGCTCGGCGTGGTCATCCTCGGTTTGATCTACGTGCTGCTGGGGCTGGGGCTGAACATTGTGGTCGGTCTGGCCGGGCTGCTCGACCTTGGTTACGTGGCGTTCTACGCCATCGGTGCCTACGGTCTGGCATTGGGTTATCAATATCTGGGTCTGGGTTTCTGGACCGTGCTGCCGCTGGCGGCGATCACCGCAGGCCTGGCTGGCTGCATTCTCGGTTTCCCGGTGTTGCGTCTGCACGGTGACTATCTGGCGATCGTGACCCTGGGTTTTGGTGAAATCATTCGTCTGGTGCTGAACAACTGGCTGTCGCTGACTGGCGGCCCGAACGGCATGCCGGCGCCACTGCCGACGTTCTTCGGTCTGGAGTTCGGCAAGCGGGCGAAGGATGGCGGGGTGCCGTTTCACGAGTTCTTCGGCCTGACCTACAACCCCGACGTGAAGTATTACTTCATCTACGCAGTGCTGTTCCTGGTGGTGCTGGCGGTGCTGTACGTCAAGCATCGGCTGGTGAAGATGCCGGTCGGTCGCGCCTGGGAAGCCCTGCGTGAAGATGAAATCGCCTGCCGTTCGATGGGCCTGAACCACGTACTGGTCAAACTCTCGGCGTTCACCATCGGTGCGTCGACGGCGGGTCTGGCCGGGGTGTTCTTCGCCACTTATCAAGGCTTCGTCAACCCGACCTCGTTCACCTTCTTCGAATCGGCGCTGATCCTCGCCATCGTCGTGCTCGGCGGCATGGGCTCGACCATTGGCGTGGTCATCGCCGCATTCGTGCTCACCGTCGCTCCGGAACTGCTGCGCGGCTTCGCTGAGTACCGCGTGCTGCTGTTCGGCATCCTGATGGTGTTGATGATGATCTGGCGACCACGCGGGCTGATCCGCATCAGCCGCACCGGGGTCAAACCACGCAAAGGTGCCATTCACTACGAGAGGACTGCGCCATGAGTGAAGTCGTACTCTCTGTTGAAAAACTGATGATGCATTTCGGTGGCATCAAGGCTTTGAGCGATGTCAGCCTGAAGGTCAAACGCAATTCGATCTTCGCCCTGATCGGACCCAATGGTGCCGGCAAGACCACGGTGTTCAACTGCCTGACCGGTTTCTACAAGGCCACGGGCGGCAAGATCGAACTCAATGTGCGCGGCCAGCAGACCAACGTCATCCAGTTGCTGGGCGAGTCGTTCAAACCGACCGATTTCGTCTCGCCGAAATCCTTTCTCAGCCGCATGTACTACAAGATGTTCGGCGGTACTCATCTGGTGAACCGTGCCGGTCTCGCCCGTACGTTCCAGAACATTCGCCTGTTCAAGGAAATGTCGGTGCTGGAAAACCTGCTGGTGGCGCAGCACATGTGGGTCAACCGCAACATGCTCGCCGGTATTCTCAACACCAAGGGCTATCGCAAGGCCGAGAGCGATGCGCTGGATGTCGCGTTCTACTGGCTCGAAGTGGTCGATCTGGTCGACTGCGCCAACCGTCTCGCCGGTGAACTCTCGTACGGCCAACAACGCCGTCTGGAGATTGCTCGGGCCATGTGCACGCGGCCGCAGATCATCTGCCTCGACGAACCGGCCGCCGGCCTCAACCCTCAGGAAACCGAAGCGCTCAGCGCGATGATCCGGCTGCTGCGCGACGAGCACGATCTGACCGTGGTGCTGATCGAACACGACATGGGCATGGTCATGAGCATTTCCGATCACATCGTGGTTCTTGACCACGGCATCGTCATCGCCGAAGGCGGACCGGAAGCGATCCGCAACGATCCGAAAGTGATCGCGGCCTATCTGGGCGCCGACGAAGAGGAGCTGGTATGAGCCAACCGATCCTCGAACTACGCAATCTGGACGTGTTCTACGGCCCGATCCAGGCGCTCAAAGGCGTTTCTTTGCAGATCAACGAAGGCGAAACCGTCAGCCTGATCGGCTCCAACGGTGCCGGCAAGTCGACCCTGCTGATGTCGATCTTCGGCCAGCCACGAGCGGCGGGCGGGCAGATTCTCTATCAGGGCGTCGATATCACGCAGAAGTCCTCGCACTACATCGCCTCCAACGGTATTGCGCAGTCGCCGGAAGGGCGGCGGGTTTTTCCCGACATGACCGTCGAGGAAAACCTGCTGATGGGCACCATCCCGATTGGCGACAAGTACGCCAAAGAGGACATGCAGCGCATGTTCGAGCTGTTTCCACGGCTTGAAGAGCGACGCAATCAGCGGGCGATGACCATGTCTGGCGGGGAACAGCAGATGCTCGCCATCGCCCGTGCGCTGATGAGCCGGCCGAAGCTGTTGCTGCTCGATGAGCCGAGCCTGGGTCTGGCACCGATCGTGGTGAAGCAGATTTTCGCCACGCTACGCGAGCTGGCGAAAACCGGGATGACGATTTTCCTCGTCGAGCAGAACGCCAACCATGCGCTGAAGCTGTCGGACCGGGCGTATGTGATGGTCAACGGCGAGATTCGCCTGACCGGCACCGGCAAAGAACTGCTGGTGCATGAGGAGGTGCGTAACGCCTATCTGGGCGGGCACTGATTCTTCTCGCGGTTGTACACAGCCCCGGCGACGAGAGTCCCGGGGTTTTTTATTTTTGGGATCCACCACAGGTAAATTGGGTAATTCCCGAAATTGTGGAAAACAAATTCTCCAAGCTGCCAAAGCGCGACATATAGACGCTGCAAATGGCTGTTTTTCCACAGTTTTGACTTGTCCCCGGTTACTGTGGAACTGGCTGTGAATAACGTGGGTGTATATGGTTGCAGGCCTTGTAATCCGTGGCCTCCGGGCTTGTGATTGTTTTTTGATCAGTCAGTTTCAAGCAGGCGTGAGGCGCCATTGTCAACCTTTTTATAGCGCATCCAGGTCGGGTACGGTTGTGTGTAAAAGCCTGTGGATAAGTCTGTGACTAAACTCTGGAAAGACCTCGCGGAGCGCCGTAATTGCTGGCCTCGCGCAATCACCCGGTTGCACCGTCCGTCGTGCAAAATGCCCTGTGCCGCACATCCCCCGCCTCACGGTCAAGCAAAAAACTTTCCATTTCGCCCGCAAAGCCTTGTGTGGCGCGGCTTTGCGCGTTTGCACTTGCCCCCGGAAACTGTGGAGCAGACTGTGGATAACATGCGTGCACATGGCTACAGGCCACGCTGGCTATGGCCTTGGCAGGTCTGGTTGATTTTTGTACAGCTGGCAAGTGTTGCCCGTATCCGCGAGGGCGGGCATGCTGCCTGCTGATTTTCTATTCCAAGGGCTGCCGTGGCGGCCGAAGCAAGGAGAACACGATGTCCGACACCCTGTTTATCACCGGCGCGACGTCCGGTTTTGGTGAAGCCTGTGCCCGGCGTTTTGCCGAGGCTGGCTGGAAGCTGGTCCTGACCGGCCGTCGTGAAGAACGCCTCAATGCCCTGTGCGCTGAACTGTCGAAGCAGACCGAAGTGCACGGTCTGGTTCTCGATGTGCGCGATCGCAAGGCGATGGAGGAGGCGATTGCCAACCTGCCGCCGTCGTTCGCCAAACTTCGTGGCCTGATCAACAACGCCGGCCTGGCGCTCGGCGTCGACCCGGCGCCCAAGTGTGACCTGGATGACTGGGACACCATGGTCGACACCAACGTCAAAGGCCTGATGTACGCCACCCGCCTGCTGCTGCCTCGGCTGATCGCCCACGGCCGTGGCGCCGGTATCGTCAACCTCGGTTCCATCGCCGGCAACTACCCGTACCCGGGCAGCCATGTGTATGGCGCGAGCAAAGCCTTCGTCAAACAGTTCTCGCTGAACCTGCGTTGCGACTTGCAAGGCACTGGCGTGCGGGTCAGCAACATTGAGCCCGGCCTGTGCGAAAGCGAGTTCTCGCTGGTGCGTTTTGCCGGTGACCAGGAACGCTACAACGCCACTTACGCCGGCGCCGAGCCGATCCAGCCGCAGGACATCGCCGAGACGATCTTCTGGGTCATGAACACCCCGGCGCATATCAACATCAACAGCCTGGAGCTGATGCCGGTGAGCCAGACCTGGGCCGGGTTTGCCATCGAGCGTAACAAGGCTTGATACCGCGCTGAGGCCATTCGCGAGCAGGCTCGCTCCCACAGGAGAATGCATTCCAAACTGTGGGAGCGAGCCTGCTCGCGAAAAGGCCGGCACAGGCAAAACAGGACGATAAGCTAAACTCCGCACTCAACCAGCCCACTGCATTCGGCGGTGTGCAAGGTTTCATGAGGAGTTCAAGTGAGTAACCGAGGTGAGCAGGCACTGCTCAAACAGTCGACGCTGCTGATGCTGGCGGTGTCGATTGCCGGGATCGTCACCGGTTTTGTTTCAGGTTCGCAATCCATCCTGTTCGATGGCTTTTTTTCGCTGATCGCGACATTCATCAAAATCCTGATGCTGATCACCGCCCGGCTGATCGCCAAGCAAAGCAATCAGCGTTTCCAGTTCGGCTTCTGGCATCTGGAGCCGATGGTGCTGCTGATCGAGGGTAGCTTCCTGCTGTTGATCGCCATCTACGCCTTTCTCAACGGTGTGTTCGGCATCATCAATGGTGGCCGTGATATCGAGTTGGGTCTGGTGATCGTCTACGCGGCGGTATTCACCGTCGTCGAGTTCGCCTACTTCTTCTACGTGCGCCGGCGTAATCGCACGCTCAAATCCAGCCTGATCCAGTTCGACAACATCAGTTGGCTGGTCGACGCGATGCTCTCGGTGGGGTTGTTGATCAGTTTCCTCGCCGCGCTGCTGCTCAAGTCCCAGGGCTATGGCGAGTGGGCGGTGTATGTCGACCCGCTGATCCTGATCGTGCTGGCGCTGACCATGCTGCCCCCGGCGTTGAAGATCCTCGGCCCGGCGTTGCGTGATGTGCTGGGAATCGCCCCGGACACTCTGGATGAGCAGGTCAGGCAGGTCATGGAGGTGGCGAAGGTCGAGCATGGTTTCGACGATTACGTGTCCTACGTGCAAAAGCACGGCCGGGCGCGGTTCATCGAAATTCATGTGGTGTTGCCGGCGGATTATCCGCTGCGCAATGTCGCGCAGCTGGACGCGCTACGTGAGCAGATATCGGCGCAGTTGGGCGAGCCGGATGCGGCGAGGTGGCTGACGATCAGCTTCACCGGGGACAAGAAGTGGATTGCCTGATCTGATCCGGATGTCTGCTGAGAACACAGTTGTGGCGAGGGGATTTATTGTGGCGAGGGGATTTATCCCCGTTGGGGCGCGCAGCGGCCCCGCTCTTTTCAGGGCCGCTACGCGCCCCAACGGGGAAATCCCCTCGCCACGGTAACCCTCTAGCCCCAAATCCTGCTTTGCACGGGTCAGCGAAGATATTCAGCCAGGCCGACGTAGCAAGTCGCCAAATGATAAGGCGTGGTCGAAGGCATGTCCTTGCGGCTGACCTCTCCATTCTCATCGCGACACTCATGCCAGCCGCCGGCATGCAGAAACCGCTGCTGCAACGCCTGCAACTGGCGCAGCACCACTGCTTCGCTGTCCGCCCGCATGGTCAGCGCGCGCAGGTATTCGGCTTGAGCCCAGATCCGCTGGGTCGAATCCCTGGGCCGGCCATTGCTTTCCAGATCAAGCATCGCCCGCACCGCGCCGCAGGACTCCAGCACGCCGTACTGCTCGGTAAAGGCAAATGCCCGATCCAGCGCCCGGTGCAGTTTCGAATCGCGCAACAGCGCCGACGATTCGAGCAGGAAATACCATTCGAACTGGTGTCCCGGCTCGTACCAGTTATCCACAGCACCCAGCGGCTTCTCCATCAACACGCCGTATTGCGGATCGACGAACTGCTTGTGCATGGCTGTGCATAACTCAAGCAGGGCCTTCTGCGTTTGCGGGTCTTCACGCACGGCGAGGGTCGCCAGAAAAGCTTCGGCCAGATGCATCAGCGGATTTTGCAGTGGCCCGGTTTGCAGGGTGAGCCAATCACGCTCAAGGCAGGCTTCGTACAAACCGTCGCCGGTGGCGAATCGGCGGCCGATGATTTCCAGCGCGGCGTTCAATGTCGACTCGGCCAGCGAATCCCGAGACTTGTCCCAGTAATGCGCGCAGGCGAACAGGATGAAGGCGTGGGTGTAGAGATCCTTGCGCTGGTCCAGCGGCTTGCCCTGTGCGTCGATGCTGTAGAACCAGCCGCCGTGCTCGGCATCATGGAAATGCCGTTGCAGCGAACGGAACAACGCGGCGGCGCGGACTTCGGCGTTATCCACAACCCCGATCAGGCTGGAGAACAGATACAGCTGCCGTGCGCAGGCCATCGCCCGATAGCGCTGCACTGGCAACGGCTGGTGTGTAGCGTCCAGCGCCTCATAGGGCAACGCCATGTCGGCATTCCAGCCCGGGCCTTGCCACAGCGGCACGATCACGTCGAGGAAGTGCTGCTGCACTTGGCCAAACAGGGCGGTCAATTCGGGCAGGGCGGTGGAGCGGGAAGCGTGGGGCATGGGCGGGCGTCACGGGCTGGGGCGATTGCGCGACATGGTAGCAGAGAGCACTGCTTGAGAGAGGCGGTGTCTGTCAGGCCGTCTTCGCGAGCAGGCTCGCTCCCACAGTGGATTTGCAGCGTACACAAAACCTGTGGGAGCGAGCCTGCTCGCGAAGAGGCCAGTTCAGGCAATAAAAAATCAGCCTGCGAGCAACCACACCCCAGTCGCCGCCGAAGCCGCACCCGCCAACCGCACCAGCGGCGCCGCTGCCTGCGGAAGAACTCGCACCACGCCATAACCGAGTGCATGCAACACCGCCGTCGCGGCCACAAACCCGGCCGCATACGCCCACGGGCTGCTCATGTCCGGCAGCTCCAGCCCATGCGCCACGCCATGGAACAGCGCAAACAGCGCCGTCGCTGCCACCGCCATCACCAGCGGCGGACGCACTGCCAGTGCCACGGCCAGGCCCAGCGCCAATACCGAGGCGGCTATCCCGCTCTCCAGCGCCGGCAACTCCAGCCCTTCAAAACCGAGCAAACCTCCGAGCAACATGGTGCCGACAAAGGTGCACGGCAGCGCCCAGCGCGCCGCGCCTTGTTGCTGCGCCGCCCACAAACCGACGGCGAGCATTGCCAGCAAGTGGTCGAGCCCGCCGATCGGGTGGCTGATGCCCGCGACGAGGCCGCTGTCGCCATGCCCCGGATGAGCGAACGCCAGTGCCGGTGTCAGCAGCAACGCCAGAGCGCCAAGAATGCGTTTGAGTGTCATGGATAAGCTTCCTTGTGGATAAGTGGATCAGGCGGCGGTCAGCAGGCCCTGACGTTCGATGAAGGCGATGATTTCTTCGAGGCCCTGACCGGTTTTCTGGTTGCTGAACACGAACGGCTTGCCGTTGCGCATGCGTTTGGTGTCGCTGTCCATCATTTCCAGCGAGGCGCCCACCAGTGGCGCGAGGTCGATCTTGTTGATCACCAGCAGGTCGGACTTGCAGATCCCCGGGCCGCCCTTGCGCGGCAGCTTGTCGCCGGCGGAGACGTCGATCACGTAGATGGTCAGATCCGACAGCTCCGGGCTGAAGGTCGCCGAGAGGTTGTCGCCGCCGGACTCCACCAGAATCAGATCCAGCCCGGGAAAGCGCCGGTTCAGTTGATCGACCGCTTCGAGGTTGATCGAGGCGTCTTCACGGATCGCCGTGTGCGGGCAGCCGCCGGTTTCCACGCCGATGATCCGCTCCGGCGCGAGGGCTTCGTTGCGCACCAGGAAATCGGCGTCTTCGCGGGTGTAGATGTCGTTGGTGACCACGGCGAGGTTGTAGCGCTCGCGCAGGGCCAGGCACAGGGCGAGTGTCAGCGCAGTTTTGCCGGAACCGACCGGGCCGCCGATGCCGACGCGCAGAGGTTGTGTATCCATTTCATTCTCCAAAATAAACAGCCCTAAGAGCGGAAGAGACGGCTGTACTGGCGCTCGTGGGCCATGCACGCCAGGGACAGGCCAAACGCGGCGCTGCCGATGTGTTCGGGGTTGATGTGGGTCGCATCGTGCTGGGCCTGTTGCAGCAGTGGCAGCAGTTCGCTGGTCAGGCGCTGGGCGGCTTGCTGGCCCAACGGCAGGGTCTTCATCAACACGGCGAGCTGGTTTTCCAACCAGCTCCACAGCCACGCGGCAAGAGCATCCTGCGGGCTGATGCCCCAGGCGCGTGCCGCCAGTGCCCAGCACAGGGCCAGATGCGGTTCTGGGGTCTGGTCAAGAAAGTCGCGGGCGGGCGCATCGAGTTCTGGCAAACCGTTCAACAACTGCTGCAGGGAGTAGCCCATCTGCCGGCTCTCCAGATGCAGCTCACGGGTTTCGCGACTGGCGCGGTGGCTCTCGCAGAGTTGTCGTAATTCGGCCCAGTTTTCATTTGCTGCGGCTTGGCAATGCGCCAACAGCAGCGGCGCTTCGAAGCGGGCGAGATTGAGCAGCAGTTGATCGCTGATCCAGCGCCGGGCGCCGTCAGGGTTGTGGACCCGGCCGTTATCCACCGCCATTTCCAGACCTTGGGAATAGCTGTAGCCGCCAATCGGCAATTGCGGACTGGCCAGACGCAGCAGCGCCCAGGCCGGATTCACAGGCGCACGCCGAACTGATGGAGTTTCGGCGCGTAGTTGAAGTCTTCGTCACCGTGGCGGGAGTGATGATGGCCGCCGCCGTAAGCGCCGTGTTCCGGCTGGAACGGCGCTTCGATAGCCTCGACCCGGGCGCCGAGCTGTTCGAGCATCGCTTTGAGCACGTAATCGTCGAGCAGGCGCAGCCAGCCATCGCCGACTTGCAGGGCGACGTGGCGGTTGCCGAGGTGATAGGCCGCGCGCGTCAGTTCGAACGCATTGGCGCACGTGACGTGGAGCAGTTGTTCGGGACGGGCGCAGACGCGCACGACACGGCCGTCTTCGGCCTGCAGACATTCGCCGTCATACAGCGGTGGCTGGCCGCGCTCCAAAAACAACCCGACGTCTTCGCCTTCGGCACTGAAACAGCGCAAACGGCTTTTGCTGCGCGCTTCGAAGGTCAGGTGCAGCTCGGCGGCCCAGGCGGGTTGAGGGTCGATTCTGCGATGAATCACCAGCATCGGAAAGCTTCCAGCAATGAACGTTGATTGGGCTAGAGCAAGCGCCGCGCCAATCGGGCGATCTGTAGGAAATAGCTGTCGGCGCGTGCCTGATCTTTCAACAGGCGCGGCGATTCTGGAAGGTTTTGGTGCATGAAGGATTTGTCATGCACCAAAGCGAGGCCGTGGCGGATGTTCTATGTGGGAGCGAGCCTGGTCGGGAGTGCGCCGTGTCAGACAGATGTATTCAGCTGATCCAGCGCTTTCGCGAGCAGGCTCGCTCCCACAGGGGCTTTGCGCTGTGTCAGATAAAGAAGGGATTACTCGGTACTGCCCAGCCCTTGCCAGTGCTTGAGGCCGATGAAGATGAAGCGCAGTTGCTGGGTGATCTTCGCCTGTGGGGTCAGATGCTCCGGCAAGGCTTCGGCGGGCGGGTCGATGATGTCGGGGAGGGTGGCGAACACCGATTTGACGATCAGGTCGGCCATCACGCTGAGGCCGGCCAGATCCAGATGTTGCAGCTTGGGCATCAGCGCAAGGTCCGCCGCGAGGTCGGCGCTGATGTTCTCCCGCAGGCGTCCGATTGCCTGACGTACCGGCAGCGAGCCGCCGTATTGTTCGCGGGCGAGAAACAGGAATTGCGAGCGGTTGGCGTTGACCACATCAAGGAAGATGCGCACCGAAGCGTCGATGATGCCGCCCATGACGAATTCATTGTGGCGCACAAGGCGGATGGTCTCGCGGAAGGTCTGGCCGACTTCGCTGACCAGCACCAGCCCCAACTCGTCCATATCGGCGAAGTGCCGGTAGAAACCGGTAGGCACGATGCCGGCGGTCTTGCTCACTTCGCGCAGGCTCAGGCTGCCGAATCCTCGGCCGCTTTCCATCAGGTGGCGGGCAGCGTCCATCAGGGCGTTGCGGGTCTGTTGTTTCTGTTCGGCGCGGGGCAGCATCGCAGGGTGTGTTCTTCGGCAGGACAAGCGCCGCACTCTAGCAAATCGGCTTTGTCGGCGTCGAACGGGGAGTCGTTCAGCGAGGGTTTTACAGAAGCTGAAAAGTCAAAAGCCCAATCCGCTGATTGGGCTTTTTTGCCGGGCCGTCATGGGCTCAGCTCAATTTGCTGTTGCGTTCGATCACACGGTCACCACCGCCTTCAGCGAGGGCTTGACCCAGTGGGGTTTTATCGAAGCCGTCATCAGCCAGGGTCTGGCCCTGTGGAGTGCGCTCGGAACCGTCAGATGCCAGGGTCTGGCCTTGTGGGGTGCGCTCGGTACCGTCGGAAGCGAGGATCTGACCTTGTGGGGTGCGATCAGAGCCGTCCTGAACCAGGCCTTTTTCTTCGAGGCGGTTGCGACCGTTTTCAGCCAGGGCCTGGCCTTGAGGGGTGCGATCCGAGCCGTCTTGAACCAGGCCTTTTTCTTCGAGGCGGTTGCGGCCGTTTTCAGCCAGGGTCTGACCTTGTGGCGTGCGCTCGGAACCGTCGGAAGCTACGGTTTGGCTAAACACCGAGTGGCTGTCTTTGACTTGCGGAGTAGCCTGATCGGCAGCGGGCAGGGCGAAAGCAGTGCTGGCTAGCATCGACAGGGTAAGGCTGAGCAGTAATTGGCGTTTCATGATAGTGGCTCCTTGGGAGGGCGATAAAGTGGGTACGAGGGCAATGCTACTCTCGATAAGTCGATATAAAAGTTCATAAACGCAATGGTAATAATCAACAGAATTGATTGTTCGGCGCGAAGGCTCTAGATCGCGCCTTTGCGGGCGACGATTTTGCACCGTCGTGGGTATTTTCGACTCACTCGTGCCTCGCAAAAGTGCGGGTGGCGGTAACACTGCTCGACCGATCGGTCAGTTTTGCCGGGCTTTTTATGGCTTAAACTGCCTTTCAATTAAACCTGCGGGCCTTTCGCCAGTCACAGACTGCATAAGGGCCGCTTCGGTCTGCCGTTTCAGCTGTGCGTCGGGATGTTCGGCGTGCGGTCGTGATCAGGAGCTTTGTGCATGACGCGCACTGGAAAAATCTTCAGCTGGACCTTCGCCATCCTCGCGCTGCTGCTGGCAGCCTTGATTCTGATCATCGTGTTTTTCGACTGGAACCGGATCAAACCCACGATCAACGCCAAAGTTTCGGAAGAACTGCGCCGGGCGTTTGCCATCAACGGCAACCTCGCGGTGATCTGGCAGCGTGAGCCGGAAGAAGGCGGCTGGCGCTCCTGGGTGCCTTGGCCGCACGTGGTCGCCGAGGACTTGAGCCTGGGCAACCCGGACTGGTCGAAGCAGGCGCAGATGGTCACTCTGAAACGCGTCGAGCTGCGCATTTCGCCGCTGGCCCTGCTGGCCCAGCGCGTGGTGATTCCGCGCATCGACCTGACCGAGCCGAATGCCGAACTGCAACGTCTGGCCGATGGCCGCGCCAACTGGACGTTCAAATTCGATCCCAAGGACCCGAACGCCGAGCCGTCGAGCTGGGTGGTCGATATCGGCGCGATCGGTTTCGACAAGGGCCACGTGACCCTCGACGACCAGACCTTGAAGACCAACCTCGATGTGCTGATCGACCCGCTCGGCAAGCCGATTCCATTCAGCGAGATTGTCGGCGACAAAGCGGCGAAAACCGCTCAGGACAAGGGCGGCGCACCGCAGGACTATGCCTTCGCACTCAAGGTCAAAGGCCAGTATCACGGGCAGAACCTCACCGGGCAGGGCAAGATCGGCGGGTTGCTGGCATTGCAGGACGCGAGCAAGCCGTTCCCGTTGCAGGCCCAGGCGAAGATCGGCGACACCCGTATTGAACTGGCTGGCACCCTGACCGACCCGCTGAATCTCGGCGCCCTCGACCTCCGTCTGAAACTCGCTGGCGACAGCCTTGGCAACCTCTATCCGCTGACCGGCGTGACGCTGCCGGACACCCCACCGTATTCCACCGACGGCCACCTGATCGCCAAGCTGCATGACGAAGCCGGGGCGAGATTCACTTACGAGAAATTCAACGGCAAGATCGGCGACAGCGACATCCACGGCGACCTGACCTACGTTGCCAGCCAGCCACGGCCAAAACTCAGCGGCGCAATGGTTTCCAATCAACTGCTGTTCGCCGACCTTGCGCCGTTGATCGGTGCCGACTCCAACACCGAGCAAAAGGCCCGTGGCGGCGCGAGCAAGCAGCCAGCAGACAAAGTCCTGCCGGTCGAAGAATTCAAAACCGATCGCTGGCGCGCCATGGACGCCGATGTCGAGTTCACCGGCAAGCGCATCGTCCACAGCGAGAAGCTGCCGTTCAACGACCTCTATACCCATCTGAAACTCAACGACGGCGAACTCAGCCTGGAACCGCTGCGCTTTGGCGTTGCCGGCGGCACGCTGGATGCGCTGATCCGCCTCAACGGCCGCACCGAGCCGCTGGAAGGCCGGGCGCGTTTGACCGCACGCAAATTCAAACTCAAAGAGCTGTTCCCGACCTTCGAGCCGATGAAAACCAGTTTCGGTGAGCTCAATGGCGACGCCGACATCAGTGGCCGGGGCAACTCCGTGGCCAAGCTGCTCGGCGGCGCCAACGGCAATCTGAAGATGCTGATCAACGACGGTGCGATCAGCCGCGAGCTGATGGAACTGGCCGGGCTCAACGTCGGCAACTACGTGGTCGGCAAGATCTTTGGCGACAAGGAAGTGAAGATCAATTGCGCGGCGGCGGACTTCGACATCAAGACCGGCCTGGCCACGACACGGCTGTTTGTCTTCGATACCGAGAACGCAATCATCTACATCGATGGCACGGCGAACATGGCCACCGAGCAACTCGATCTGACCGTGACCCCGGAATCCAAAGGCTGGCGTCTGATCTCGCTGCGCTCGCCGCTGTATGTGCGCGGCAAGTTCATCAAACCGGATGCCGGCGTCAAAGCCGTACCGTTGATGCTGCGCGGGGCGGGGATGGTCGCGTTGGGCGTGATAGCCGCACCGGCGGCGGGGTTGCTGGCGCTGGTGGCGCCAAGCGGTGGCGAGCCGAATCAGTGCGCGCCGTTGCTGGAGCAGATGAAGCAGGGCAAGGCGCCGGTGACCGTTAAACCCAGCAAGTAAGCAGGGCAGATCAAAAGATCGCAGCCTTCGGCAGCTCCTACATTTGAAATGCGTTCCCCCTGTAGGAGCTGCCGAAGGCTGCGATGTTTTGCTGTTAAGGATTACAGGTCGTTGAGGATGTCCGCCATGTCGTCGGCGTGCTCTTCTTCCTGGGCGAGGATGTCTTCGAAAATGCGGCGGGTGGTCGGGTCCTTGTCACCGATGTACTGGATGATTTCGCGGTAGCTGTCGATGGCGATGCGCTCGGCCACTAGATCTTCGTAAACCATTTCCTTGAGTGTGTTGCCGGCCACGTATTGCGCGTGGGACATCTTGCTCAGCAGGTCAGGGTTGAACTCAGGCTCACCGCCCAGTTGCACGATGCGTTCGGCGAGGCGATCGGCATGCTCGGCTTCCTGGTTGGCGTGCTCGAGAAATTCGTCGGCGGCGACGTTGGCTTTCAAGCCGTTGGCCATGAAGTAGTGGCGCTTGTAGCGCAAGGTGCACACCAGCTCGGTGGCCAGCGACTCATTGAGCAAACGCAGTATTTCTTCACGGTTGGCGTTGTAGCCCTCGGTGACCGCGCCGTTTTCCACGTGTTGCCGCGCGCGTTCGCGCAGGGTTTGAACATCAGACAAATGCACGTCACTCATTTCATTCTCCTGGAGGCTAATCCGATAGGCGCCACGTTCTGAAGACGCGGTCGCTACTCAGGGTGTGAGTCTTGAGCGAAGCGAAAAGTTTTATGCGATTTACGCCGGACACGGTGCAGGAACTGTTGAAGACTGCGATGTCCGGAGGGCCTGACGCTGGTCAATTCGGTTTCGGTGGAGCGGATCGTGGCGGGCTGAAGTAGGCTTATCGTTGAGTTGTCATCGTCGAGGTGGATGCTTGGCGGGCGTCTTGCACGTCTGACATCCACCCATCGCGCACAAGGATGTACCCCATGTCGACACGTTATCCACTGGTGCTGGTGCCGGGCATGCTCGGCTTTGTCCGGCTGGTGCTTTATCCGTATTGGTTCGGCATCATCAAGGCCTTGCGCCGTGGTGGTGCGACGGTGGTCGCGGTGCAGGTCTCGCCGCTCAACTCCACTGAGGTGCGCGGCGAGCAATTGCTGGCGCGGATCGAGGAAATCCTCCGCGAGACAGGGGCGCAGAAGGTCAACCTGTTCGGCCACAGTCAGGGCGCGTTGACCGCGCGGTATGCGGCGGCGAAGCGCCCGGATCTGGTCGCCTCGGTAACATCGGTGGCCGGGCCGAATCACGGCTCCGAACTGGCCGATTATCTGGAAAAGCACTATCCCGCCAACAGCGCCAAGGGGCGCTTGCTCGAAGCGTTGCTGCGCCTGATCGGCTGGGTCATGGCATTGCTCGACACTGGTTACCACGGGCCGAAACTGCCGGTAGATATCCACGCTTCCCACCAATCGCTGACCACGGCGGGCGTTGCATTATTCAACCAACGTTATCCACAAGGGCTGCCGGAAACGTGGGGCGGGCAGGGGCCGGAAGAGGTCAACGGTGTGCGCTATTACTCCTGGTCAGGGACGCTGCAACCGGGCAAGACCGATCGTGGCGGCAATCTTTTTGACGGCACCAACCGCAGTTGCCGCTTGTTCGCCAGGACCTTTGTTCGCGAGCCGGGGCAGTGCGACGGCATGGTCGGCCGTTACAGCTCGCATCTGGGCACGGTGATCGGTGATGACTATCCGCTGGATCATTTCGACATCGTCAATCAGTCGCTGGGACTGGTGGGCAAGGGCGCGGATCCGGTAAGGCTGTTTGTCGAGCATGCGGCGCGGCTGGAGGCTGCTGGGTGTTAGCAGTCAAACCGCGTCATCGTTCTTCGCGAGCAGGCTCGCTCCCACATTGAAATGCGGATACCTGTGGGAGCGAGCCTGCTCGCGAAGGGGCCTTATCAGGCAACGCCGACCCGCCGGCCCAGCACCGTGGTCCAGCGCTCCGACAAAACCACCCCAGCCAAGGTCAGCAACCCGCCCACCAGGTGATACATCGCCAACTGTTCCTTCAACACCACCGCCGCAATCAGCGCGGTAATCAATGGCAGCAGATTGAAAAACAGCGTCGTCCGGCTCGGTCCCAGCCGCTGCACTGCTTGCATCCACGCCAGCGGCGCGACCATCGAAGCCAGCAGGCATGCATACAGCACCAGTGGCACGTTCTGCAGGTTCAGCCCGGTCTTGGGCGACATCGCGAACAGCGGAAACAACACCACAATCGCCACCAGCACCTGCAAGTACAGCAGCACCAGTGGCGGCAGGCGCAGTTGCCACTTTTTCAACAGCGTGCTGTAAACGGCGTAGGCCAGCGTGGCGATCAGCATCATCGCATCGCCCAGATTGACCCCGTGTTGCAGCAGCGCACCGAGGCTGCCGGACGACACCACCACCAGCACGCCAGCGAACGACAGCACCGCGCCGACCAAGGCACCAGCGGTCAGGCGCTGGCCGAGGCTGATGATCGCCATGGCCAGCGACATCAATGGCATCAACGACAGGATGATGCCCATGTTGGTCGCGGTGGTCAGTGTTGCGGCGAAATAGGCGAGGCTCTGATACACCGCCATGCCGAGCACGCCGAGTACGAAAATCCGCCTCAGGTTCGGCCGAATTTGCGGCCAGTGGGCGATGACTTTCTTCAGCATGAATGGCGTGAACAGCACGCCGGCCAGCAGCCAGCGATAGAAACCGATCTCGGCGGGGAAGATCGCGCCGACCGCCAGTTTGTTGATCACGGTGTTGCCGGCCCAAATGAAAATCGCCAGCAGGGGAAACGCGTATTGCATGGGACAAAACCAGAACGTTGATGAAGGGCGATTATCGCCTGTCTGGATGCAGGCCTATACTGCGAACCGGACAACCTGCCTCTGCATCCGGACAGCATGAACAGCAAACACATCGATCTGCTCGATTTCAACGAATTGCCGTCAGCGGTGTACTTCCGCTACGCCGATTTCAATGCCCACGAATATGCCGCGCCACACCGGCACCCTTGGGGCACGCTGGAATACGCGGCCCATGGCGTATTGCACATGGATGTCGACGGCAGCCGCTTCATGTCGCCGCCGCAGTATGCGGTGTGGGTGCCGCCCGAGGTCGAGCACAGTTTCTACAGTCATCAGCCAGTCAACTATCGCGCGGTGTGTCTTGATCCAAGCGTTTGCGCACGGTTGCCGGCGCGCGCCTGCACATTGGCGATCAGTGACATTCTCAAGGCGATTCTCAAAGACTTCGCCGCCCGCGATGTGAAGATTCCGGAGCATGAGGCCGATCAGCGTCTGGCCCAGGTATTGGTCGATCAACTGCAACAGGCACCGGTGCAGGAATGTTACCTGCCATATGCGAGCAGCCCGGGCTTACTGACGATTCTCGACGCCTTGCAGGCTGCGCCGGGCGACAACCAACCGTTGGCGCATTGGGCCGCGCAAGTGCATGTCAGCGAGCGCACCCTGGCCCGGCAGTTTGTCCGCGAGCTGGGCATGAGCTTTGGCGAGTGGCGTCAGCGCTTGCGTTATCTGGCGGCGATCGAGGCGCTGGAAACCTCGCGTTCGGTGCAGGAAATCGCTTTCGACCTCGGCTACAGCAGCGGCTCGGCGTTCATCGCCATGTTCGCCCGCCAGGCCGGTTGCCCGCCGGAGCAGTATCGGCGCAGCCACCTCGAGGGCAGGAAGGTGTAACAAGCTTTGACTACACTACGACAGAGGCCGCATCCATCGGTGCGGCAACAAGGAGAAAACTCCATGAAGATGTTGCGTGTGCCGTTGTTGATGATCGGGCTGCTTGTGTGTTCCCAGGGTTTCGCCGCCACGGCGCAACAGAACAAGATGACCACCTGCAATGCCGATGCGACCGCCAAGAGCCTCAAGGGCGACGAGCGCAAGGCGTTCATGAGCACCTGCCTGAAAGCGGCACCCGCAGCCAACGATGGCAAGGAGCTGACACCGCAGCAGCAGAAGATGACCACCTGCAATGCCGATGCGAAAACCAAGGCGCTGACCGGCGATGCGCGCAAGGCGTTCATGAGTGAGTGTCTGAAGAAAAAGTGAAAGGGTAAATAATGTGGTGAGCGTGCCGGCCTCTTCGCGAGCAGGCTCGCTCCCACATTTGAAATGCATTCCCCTGTGGGAGCGAGCCTGCTCGCGAAAGCGTCGCTGAATGCACCGCCAATCCCACGCCCCGCATATCCCTAGTGCTAACCCCGGATCGCTGGCAGACTGCCCATCCTTTCACGCCGTTCGTTTTGAGGCTGTATGCCAACGTTTTCTCAGCGTCATGTTGTGTTCTGGGTCAGTTGCATCATCATTTTTGGCGGTTTGCTGCTGGTGCTGCCGCTGCGCCTGCTGCCGAGCCTGCTGGCCGGGTTGCTGGTGTTCGAGCTGGTGAACATGCTCACCCCGCAACTGCAACGGCTGATCGAAGGGCGGCGTGCGCGCTGGTTGGCGGTGGCGCTGCTCGGCACGCTGGTAGTAAGTGCGCTGGCGCTGATCTTCGCCGGCGCCATCAGTTTCCTCCTGCATGAAGCGGAAAACCCCGGCGCCTCGCTCGATAAATTCATGGGCGTGGTCGATCGCGCGCGCGGACAGTTGCCGCCGTTCATCGACGCTTACCTGCCGGCCAGCGCGGCGGAATTTCGCGTGGCGATCGGCGAGTGGGCGAGCAAGCATCTGGCCGACCTGCAACTGGTCGGCAAGGACGCTGCGCACATGTTCGTCACCCTGCTGATTGGCATGGTGCTCGGCGCGATCATCGCCCTGCAGCGCATCCCCGACGTGACCAAGCGCAAGCCGTTGGCCGCCGCTTTGTTCGACCGTTTGCATCTGCTGGTGCAGGCGTTTCGCAATATTGTCTTCGCGCAGATCAAGATTTCCCTGCTCAACACCGTGTTCACCGGGATCTTCCTCGCGGTGATCCTGCCGATGTTCGGCATCAAGCTGCCGCTGACCAAAACCCTGATCGTGCTGACCTTCCTGCTCGGCCTGCTGCCGGTGATCGGCAACCTGATGTCGAACACGCTGATCACCATCGTCGGCCTGTCGCTGTCGATCTGGGTGGCGATCGCCGCGCTGGGCTACCTGATCGTTATCCACAAGCTCGAATACTTTCTCAACGCGCGCATCGTCGGCGGGCAGATCAGTGCCAAGTCGTGGGAGTTGCTTCTGGCGATGCTGGTGTTCGAAGCCGCGTTCGGCCTGCCGGGGGTGGTGGCGGGACCGATTTATTACGCGTATCTGAAGAGTGAGTTGAAGCTGGGCGGGATGGTCTAAGGCCAGGCAACTGAATTGAATGCATCTGTGGCGAGGGGATTTATCCCCGTTGGCCTGCGCAGCAGGCCCCTGCTTTCAAGCTCAGGAGCGGGGCCGCTTCGCGGCCCAACGGGGATAAATCCCCTCGCCACAGGATAAATCCCCTCGCCACAAAGGCTCTTCGCCACAGATTGTGATCAGGCCATCGAACCGTAGCGCTTCATCGCTTCAATCGCCAAACCGCTACCAATGCTGCCAAAGATGTTGCCTTCGACATGCCGGGCGTTCGGCAGCATTGCCGAGACGCTGTTGCGCAGGGCCGGGATGCCGCTGGAGCCCCCAGTGAAGAACACCGTGTCGACCTGATCGACCGCCACGCCAGCGTCATTCAACAACTGCGTAACGCTGCCGCGCACACGCTCCAGCAAAGCCTCGATCGCCGATTCGAACAACGCGCGGCTCAGCTCGACGCTCAGCCCGGCTTCGATGCGGTCAAGCGGTACGTGGCGGCTGTCGGCGTGGGTCAGCTGGATCTTGGTTTCTTCCACTTCCATCGCCAGCCAGTGCCCGGCGCGCTGTTCGATCAGCTTGAACAGGCGATCGATACCGCCGGTGTCTTCGATGTCGTAGCGCATGCTGCCCAGCGCCAGCGTGGATTTCTGCGAGTACACCGAGTTGATCGTGTGCCAGGTCGCCAGGTTCATGTGGTGGCTGGTTGGCATGTAGGCGCCGCTCTTCATCCGGCTGCCGTAGCCGAACAGCGGCATCAGGCCTTGCAGGCTCAGCTGTTTGTCGAAGTCAGTACCACCGATGTGCACACCGCCGGTGGCGAGGATGTCATCGTGACGGTTGTCGACACCACGGCGCTCGGGCGACAGGCGCACCAGCGAGAAGTCAGAGGTACCACCGCCGATGTCGACGATCAGTACCAGCTCTTCTTTCTCGATGGTCGACTCGTAGTCGAACGCTGCCGCGATCGGTTCGTACTGGAACGACACATCTTTGAAACCGATTTTGCGCGCCACCTCGACCAGGGTGTCTTCGGCTTCCTGGTCAGCCAGCGGATCGTCATCGACGAAGAACACCGGACGGCCCAGCACCACTTGCTCGAATTCCCGACCGGCGGCGGTTTCGGCGCGGCTCTTGAGCTGGCCGATGAACAGCCCGAGCAGGTCCTTGAACGGCATCGCCGTGCCGAGGACGCTGGTGTCGTGCTTGATCAGCTTGGAGCCGAGCAGGCTTTTCAACGAGCGCATCAGCCGGCCTTCGTAGCCTTCCAGATACTCGTGCAGGGCCAGGCGGCCGTAGACCGGGCGACGTTCCTCGATGTTGAAGAAGACCACCGACGGCAGGGTGATCTTGTCGTCTTCCAGCGCGATCATGGTGTCCATGCCGGGGCGCAGCCAGCCGACGGTGGAGTTGGACGTGCCGAAGTCGATGCCGCAGGCACGGGCTGGAGAGGCGTCTTTCATGTCTTTCGGTTTCCGGTCAAAAAAACGGCCGCGCAGTGTATGCCAGTGCGCGGCAGATTCGAAGGCCGGTCATCCGCTATTTCGCCGGCAGACAGCTTGAAAAGCGCCGCTTCGCCCCAAACTTGCTGGCATGGGCCGGCAGACACACCGGCGGTCGCAAGAGCCGTCGTCCACTGCCGATAAACTTCTGCGGCGCCACCCGGTCACAAACTTGAGATCGGTCAACCCGGCACGTGCCAATCGGCGCATGCTGGTCTCGGCGCGAAATCGATAACGGATGGTGATCCTTCCATGGACTTCAAAGACTATTACAAGATACTCGGCGTGGAGCCGACAGCCGACGACAAGGCCATCAAGGCGGCCTATCGCAAGCTGGCGCGCAAATACCACCCCGATGTCAGCAAGGAAAAAGACGCCGAGGCCAAGTTCAAGGACGCCTCGGAAGCCTATGAAGCGCTGAAAAGCGCCGACAAGCGCGCCGAATACGACGAACTGCGCCGTTATGGCCAGCACGGTCAGCCGTTCCAGGGCCCGCCGGGCTGGCAGAGCCGTGGCGGCTTCGGCGGTGGCGACACGGGCGACTTCTCGGATTTCTTCAGTTCGATCTTCGGCAATCGCGGCCCCGGTTTCGGTGGCGCCGAGAGCCGCCAATCACGCGGACGCCGAGGGCAAGACGTGGAAATGGAACTGCCGGTCTTCCTCGAAGAAACCCTGTCGAACGAATCGAAGAAAGTCACCTTTCAGGTGCCGCAATACAACGCGCACGGCCAGCATGTCAGCAACACCAGCAAGAGCCTGAACGTGAAGATTCCGGCCGGCGTTACCGACGGCGAGCGGATTCGCCTGAAAGGCCAGGGCGCACCGGGCATCGGTGGCGGGGCGAATGGCGATCTGTACCTGACCATCCGGTTTGCGCCGCACCCGAAATTCGACGTTGAAGGCGAGAACCTGATCATCACCTTGCCCCTGGCTCCGTGGGAATTGGCATTGGGCACTGAAGTGGCCGTGCCGACCTTGACCGGCAAGATCAACCTCAAGGTCCCGGCCGGCAGCCAGAACGGCCAGCGCATGCGCGCCAAGGGCCATGGCCTGCTGAACAAGGCCGGCGAACGCGGTTACCTGTTCGTGCAGCTCAAGGCCGTGATGCCGAAAGCCTCCGACGAGGAGGTCAAGGCGCTGTGGCAGGAACTGGCGAAGAAAGCCGCCTTCAATCCGCGAGAGAACTTCTGAACCCGACGACGGAGTAGCCCATCATGAGCAGCCCCCTGATCGTTCAACTGGACCTGGCAGAATTCTGTGAGGCGGCCGATTTGTCGGACGTCTACGTGATCGAAATCGTCGAGCACGGCATCCTCGAACCTCAGGGCGCGCAGCCCCGGGAATGGCGTTTCACCGATTACGAATTGGCCTTGGCCAAGCGCGCGGCGAAGCTGCGCCGTGATCTGGAACTGGAGTGGGAAGGCGTGGCGCTGGCGCTGGATCTGCTGGACGAGGTGAAGCAGTTGCGCGCCGAGAACCGCATGTTGCGTCAACGGTTGGGGCGGCTGGTGGTCGAATAAGTTGTTTGAGGCGATGAGGTCTGTTTCGGCCTCATCGCGAGTCGGCCCGCTTGTGCCGGGTTAGTGTTTGCGAGTGTTTCACCCGGTATGAACCGGCTGGATGGTCTGATAGTTTTCCGGGCACATGTTGGCAATGGATGCCGACGGTCGTAGCGCCAGCCAGGCCGGCCAGCGCTGCGCAATCTTTGCAAGGAAGCCTGTCAATGCCAGTCAGACCCAAGCCGCCCAAGCCGGGCGCAGTCGATATCACCACCCCTGGGCGCACAACCCGGGATTCCGCCACGCACGGTATCGAGTCGCCGCACCTGACCCCCGGTCCGTTCATTCGCAAGACCCCGCCCGATACCAGCGAACCCGGCAGTAGCACGCAGCAAATGGAAATTGCAGCCACGCCGCACAGCGTGCAAGTCCATCCGACGCCGTCTACGTCGGGTTCCGTCCCAACGGTTGCAGCCTCCGCGCTGGAGCGTTACCTGATTGCCTCGACAGCCCCTCTACCGCAAGCGGACGTTGACGGGTTTCGCCTATTCAAGGGGCGCCAATACGCGGACTTGCAGGGCGGCGGTACGGTGCTGATCGGCGTCGATGCCGAGACCGGTCTGCATCGGGCCCGGGTGTCCAGCGAGCTGCAGCCGTCCGGTCCTGTGCTTGCCTACGATGCGTTGAACAAGCACTGGTACTCGCTGGAGGATTTCAGCACATCGCCGGACGCCGCCGTTGTACCGGGTAAAAGCCGCAGGGCGGCGCGGCAGAGTGATGAAGACTATGAGTCAGCCCTTGAAGAGCTGCCCGACGATGTCGATGCGGCAGATGAACATTTCTATCTGGCGTCCGAGTCGATGCCCTTCAAACCTTTCACTGCTGACGAGTTGAGTGCAATGCGCAGCGAAACGCGCTTTTCGTTTCTCAGCAATCGGCCCGGGGTCTACGACCGAGCCAATAACGGCAAATATCCATTCCGGGACATCGCCGGCACGCCTATCCGCATAAAGAAGCTCCAGACCCTCGTGCGTTTCGAAGACGGCGGCCGATACACCTCCGAGCAGATCAAGCCGTACATCAAGTTTGGCGCCTACGAGCATGTCGCGCGGCTGTATGAAGAAAAGCTGCAATGGCGACTTTTCACCGAGGCCGACATGCGTGCGCCCGGAGAGCGGGCCCTGGTCGGCCAGTCCATGGTGGTTGCCAACCGGCGCATCAGCCGAGGCGAGGTGGTCGGCGTCTATGCTGGCGCCATCATGCCAGGACGTCTTGTGCCGCTCCCCCAGCAGTCATACACCATGAAGGTCGGCGTGCGTTACCAGCCAGGACCTGGATATCTGATCCCCGTCCAGCTGGCGATGGTCGGTGACACGATCATCTCCAGGATCAATACGCATTTCTGGTACAACGCAACGGGCAAGCCGGTTCGCCAGGCCACGGATGGTTATAACGTCGAATTCGTGCCATTCGATGTTGAAGCGCAACAGTTGATAGGCAAGGAACTGGTCACCCGCGACTTCATTCTCAACGCCATCTTCGCTACCGAAGATATTCCGGCAGGAACCGAATTACGCATCAATTACAACTACAGCGACGCGGACATCGCGAAGTTGTTTCCGTGATCGCCTGAGCGATAGCTGCTGAATACGAACCAGCGAGTCCGTATTCAGCGCGCCCCCTAATCAAAACAGAAAATAGCGCTGCGCCATCGGCAGCGTTTCCGCCGGCTCGCACCACAGCAACACACCATCGGCCTTGACCTGATAGGTCTGCGGATCGACATCGATGTTCGGCAGATAGTCGTTGTGGATGAGGTCGGTTTTCTGCACGTCGCGGCAGCCCTTCACCACAGCGATCTGCTTCTTCAATCCCAAGGCCTCTGGCAATCCGGCCTCCTGCGCCGCCTGGCTGATAAAGGTCAGGCTGGTGGCGTGCAGCGAGCCACCGTAGCTGGCGAACATCGGGCGGTAATGCACCGGTTGCGGTGTCGGAATCGAGGCGTTGGCATCGCCCATCAGGCTGGCGGCAATCGCACCGCCCTTGAGGATCAGCGTCGGTTTCACGCCGAAAAACGCCGGGCGCCACAGCACCAGATCGGCCCACTTGCCGACTTCGATCGAGCCGACTTCATGGCTGATGCCATGGGTAATCGCCGGGTTGATGGTGTACTTGGCGATGTAACGCTTGGCGCGGAAGTTGTCGTTGCCCTCGCCGTCCTGCGGCAGTGGGCCGCGCTGTTTTTTCATCTTGTCGGCGGTCTGCCAGGTGCGCGTGATGACTTCACCGACGCGGCCCATGGCCTGACTGTCGGAGCTGATCATCGAGAACGCGCCGAGGTCGTGGAGGATGTCTTCAGCGGCAATGGTTTCGCGGCGGATACGGCTTTCGGCGAAGGCGACGTCTTCGGCAATACTCGGGTCGAGGTGGTGGCAGACCATCAGCATGTCGAGGTGTTCGTCGATGGTGTTGCGGGTGAACGGCCGGGTCGGGTTGGTCGAACTCGGCAGCACGTTGGGG
Source organism: Pseudomonas sp. S3_G06 (assembly GCF_054667565.1). Classification (NCBI taxonomy): domain Bacteria; kingdom Pseudomonadati; phylum Pseudomonadota; class Gammaproteobacteria; order Pseudomonadales; family Pseudomonadaceae; genus Pseudomonas; species Pseudomonas sp. S3_G06. The sequence continues at coordinate 4,500,171 of NZ_CP162738.1, read as the reverse complement.
AAACCGCAGGCCTTGATGATGTCCGGCGCGTGGCCGCCACCGGCACCTTCGGTGTGATAGGTGTGGATGGTGCGGCCCTTGAATGCGCCGAGGGTGGTTTCGACGAAGCCGGATTCGTTGAGGGTGTCGGTGTGGATCGCCACCTGCACGTCGTACTGATCGGCAACGTTGAGGCAGTTGTCGATGCTCGCCGGGGTGGTGCCCCAGTCTTCGTGCAGCTTGAGGCCGATGGCGCCGGCCTTGACCTGTTCGATCAACGGCTCCGGCAGGCTGGCGTTGCCTTTGCCGGTGAGGCCGATGTTCATCGGGAAGGCATCGGCGGCCTGGAGCATGCGCGCCAGATGCCACGGGCCGGAGGTGCAGGTGGTGGCGTTGGTGCCGGTAGCGGGACCGGTGCCGCCGCCGATCATGGTGGTGACGCCGCTCATCAACGCTTCTTCGATCTGCTGTGGGCAAATGAAGTGGATATGCGTGTCGATGCCGCCAGCGGTGAGGATCATGCCTTCGCCGGCAATCACTTCGGTGCCGGCGCCGATGGCGATGGTCACGTTGGGCTGCACGTCGGGGTTGCCGGCCTTGCCGATCGCGGCGATGCGCCCGTCCTTGAGGCCGACGTCGGCCTTGACGATGCCCCAGTGGTCGATGATCAGCGCGTTGGTGATCAGCGTGTCGACCACTTCGGCGGCGAGCAACTGGCTCTGGCCCTGGCCGTCGCGGATGACTTTGCCACCACCGAACTTCACTTCCTCGCCGTAGGTGGTGAAGTCCTTTTCGACTTCGATCCACAGCTCGGTATCGGCCAGGCGCACCTTGTCGCCGACGGTGGGGCCGAACATGTCGGCGTAGGCGCTTCTAGAAATCTTCATGTGCTTGCCTTGGGATTCAATGATCGTTCCCACGCTCTGCGTGGGAATGCCGCCATGGACGCTCTGCGTCCGCCTTTTGTGACGCGGAGCGTCACGGGATGCATTCCCACGCGGAGCGTGGGAACGATCCGTCAGTCGAGGTCACCCATGATGCGGCCGGCAAAGCCGAACACCCGGCGATGTCCGGCGTAATCCACCAGCTCGACCTCACGGCTCTGGCCAGGCTCGAAGCGCACCGCCGTGCCCGCCGGAATATTCAGGCGCATGCCGCGACTGGCGGCACGGTCGAAGGTCAGCGCGTCGTTGGTTTCGAAAAAGTGAAAGTGCGAACCGACCTGGATCGGCCGGTCGCCGCTGTTGGCGACTTTCAGGCTCACGGTGCGGCGGCCGACGTTGAGTTCGATGTCGCCGGGCTGGATCTGGTATTGGCCAGGAATCATCGCTGGGCTCCTTGCAGGACTTTGTAATAGAGAGCGGTCGGGCGATAGGTGCCGTTGGGATCGCAGGCGTAATCGGGAATTTCGCCGGCGCGCACGTAGCCCAGCGCCTTGTAGAAATCTTCTGCCGGCGAGCCGGCCTCGGTGTCGAGATAGAGCATGCCGCGCTTGTGCTTGGGCGCTTCGAGTTCCAGCGCCTGCATCAGTTGCTGGCCGAGGCCACGGCGCCGCGCGTGTTCGCGCACCAGCAGTTTCTGTACTTCGGCGCGGTTCAGGCCATTGGCCTTCTGGCATAGGCCCAGTTGCACGCTGGCCAGCACCTGCTCGTCCTTCACCACCACCCAGAGCAGCGTGCTGCCCTTGTTGATGTTGTCCTGCACCTCATCGAAATACGCGCGGGCCTGGGCGGCATCGAGGTCGGCCATGAAGCCGACGCTGGCGCCGTAACCGACGGCGTCGAGCAGCAGATCGATCAGGCCCTGGCGATAGTGGGCAAAGCTTTCAGCGTTGACGCGGCGCAACTGGGCGGCGTTCATCGACATCACTCCTTGTGGGCACCCGGCGGCTGTGCGCCGGGATTGAGGGTCAACTGCATGAAGGTCAGATCGAGCCAGCGGCCGAACTTGGTGCCCACTTGCGGCATCTGCCCGGTGATGCGGAAACCGGCGCGCTCGTGCAGGCGGATCGACGCGGCGTTGCCGCTTTCGATGGCGGCGACCATGACGTGTTTGCCGCAGGCTCTGGCGCGTTCGATCAGGGCAGTCATCAGTTGCGGGCCGAGGCCGTTGCCGCGTTGATCGCTTCGCACGTACACCGAGTGCTCGACGGTGTGGCGGAAGCCATCGAACGGCCGCCAGTCGCCGAACGAGGCATAACCCAGCACTGCGTTTTCACGGTCGGCGATCACCAGAATCGGGTACGCCTGCAACTGACGCGCGTCGAACCATGCCTGGCGATTGCCGAGGTCGACCGCTTGTTCGTTCCAGATCGCCGTGGTGTTGAGCACGGCGTCGTTGTAGATGTCGCGGATCGCCGGCAGGTCGGCCCGGCTCGCATCGCGAATGCTGTAAGTCATGGCGCGGCCTCAGGCGATCGGCTGGTGAACGGTGACCAGTTTGGTGCCGTCGGGGAACGTCGCCTCGACCTGGATCTCCGGGATCATTTCCGGGATGCCTTCCATCACTTGCTCGCGGCTGAGCAGGGTGGTGCCGTAATGCATCAGCTCGGCCACGGTCTGGCCGTCGCGGGCGCCCTCGAGCAGCGCGGCGGAGATGTAGGCCATGGCTTCCGGGTAGTTGAGTTTCACGCCACGGGCCAGCCGCCGCTCGGCGACGAGGCCGGCGGTGAAGATCAGCAGCTTGTCTTTTTCGCGTGGGGTCAGGTCCATTGTTGGAATCCAATATCGGCAGTTAAGAATGATCAGGTCGATCGCGATCTGTAGGAGCTGCCGAAGGCTGCGATCTTTTGATCTTGCTGTTAAAGATCAAGATCAAAAGATCGCAGCCTCGTTTCACTCGTCAGCTCCTACAGGGCAATGCATTTCAGGTGTTCCAGATTCGGGGGGGCATGGCCTCGCGGCCCAGCAGCGCAGGCCTTAGCAGTCGCCATAAATCAATCAGCCAGGCGCGGGCGAGTAACGCTTCACCGGCCAGACACCGCGCCACCAGCAACCCTGGCAACTGGGTCAAGTCTCCACGCACTTCGTGCCCCAGCGAGCGGCAGCGCTCCAGCAACCCGGCGTCTATCTCACCGGTCACCAGCATCGTTGCGAACACCGGTTGCCCATCCAGGCCGATCGGCGAGTCGAGTAAACCGTCCGCACCGACAATGCGCTGCCGTTCGTGCCAGAGCAACTGACCATCGCGGCGGATATCCAGGTGCGCCTGAAAATGCCCGAGGTCAAAACGCTCGCCGCTGGCCGGACGACCGAGCGCCACCACGTCCCAGTAGAACAGCCGCGCATCGCCTTCAAGCTCGATCGTTGTGCTCAACTCGGCCTGCGCGGCGCTGTAGACGATGGTTTCCTGCGGCAGCCATTCCAGAGTCGCACCGGCAGCGACTTGCAAGTCGAGCTGCTGATAAGCCGGCCCGCCCGCGCGATACCACTTGGCGGCGCCGGGGCTGGTGATCTGTGCCCAGGCGTTGTGCTCGACGCGCGCGCTGATATCGAGCCGATCACCACCGGCAATTCCGCCCGGTGGGTGGACGATGATGTGCTGGCAGACCTCGGGGCCTTCGGCGTACAGATGCTTTTGCACCCGCAGCGGGCCGAGGTGACGGCGCATGACCGGGCGCGTGCAATCGCCGAAACGCGCGTAGGCCAGTTCCAGCTCGGCGTGCCAGCTCGGGGTAAACAGGGCAGGTGCAACAATCGAATTCATGGTTTTGTGATTATCGTTAGGAAGCTACAGATTAGACCGGCGCGTTAGATCGTGACCAGCCCGCGTACACCCTCGGCCTCCATATTTTCACCGCGACCCTGCTGGACGATCTCGCCCCGCGACATCACCAGGTATTGATCGGCCAGTTCGGCGGCGAAATCGTAGAACTGCTCGACCAGCAGAATCGCCATGTCACCGCGCGCCGCGAGCTGCTTGATCACCGCGCCGATTTCCTTGATCACCGACGGTTGAATGCCTTCGGTCGGCTCATCAAGAATCAGCAGGCGCGGGCGGCTGGCCAATGCGCGGCCGATCGCCAGTTGCTGTTGCTGACCACCGGACAGATCGCCGCCACGGCGCTGCTTCATTTGTAGCAGCACCGGGAACAATTCGTAGATGAAACCTGGAACTTCTTTGGCTTCTGAGCCTGGAAAGCGCGACAGGCCCATCAGCAGATTTTCTTCTACCGTCAGGCGCCCGAAGATCTCACGGCCCTGCGGCACGTAGGCGATACCGGCATGCACACGCTGATGCGGTTTGAACGTGGTGATCGGTTTGCCTTCCCAGTTCACCGCACCTTCCTTGGCCGGCAGCAGGCCCATCAGGCATTTGAGCAGGGTGGTCTTGCCCACGCCGTTACGGCCGAGCAGGCAGGTCACTTCGCCGACCTTCACGTCAAAGCTCAGGCCGCGCAGGATGTGGCTACCGCCGTAGTACTGATGCAGCTTGTCGACTTGCAGCATGTCCAAATTCTCCCCGGTGATCGTTCCCACGCTCTGCGTGGGAACGCATCCCGTGACGCTCCGCGTCACATAACGGCGGACGCAGAGCGTCCATGGCGGCATTCCCACGCAGAGCGTGGGAACGATCTAGGTCTTCAGCGGCCGAGGTAGACCTCGATCACCCGCTCGTTTTCCTGCACTTGCTCAAGCGAGCCTTCCGCCAGCACGCTGCCCTGATGCAGCACCGTGACGTGGTCGGCAATCGAGCCGACAAAGCCCATGTCGTGCTCGACCACCATCAGCGAATGCTTGCCGGCCAGCGATTTGAACAGCTCAGCGGTGAACTCGGTTTCGGCGTCGGTCATGCCCGCCACCGGTTCGTCGAGCAGGAGCAATTGCGGGTCCTGCATCAGCAACATGCCGATCTCGAGAAACTGCTTCTGGCCGTGAGACAACAGCCCGGCCTGGCGATTGACCGAGGTGGTCAGGCGAATCGTCTCGAGCACTTCGCTGATGCGATCCTTCTGCTCGCCACTCAAGCGCGCACGCAAACTGGCCCACACCGACTTGTCGGTCTTCTGCGCCAGCTCCAGGTTTTCAAACACGCTCAAGGCTTCGAATACCGTCGGTTTCTGAAACTTGCGGCCGATGCCGGACTGGGCAATCTGCACTTCGCTCATCTGCGTCAGATCCAGGGTTTCGCCGAACCAGGCCTTGCCGTGGCTGGGCCGGGTCTTGCCGGTGATCACGTCCATCAGCGTGGTCTTGCCCGCGCCGTTGGGGCCGATGATGCAGCGCAGTTCGCCGACGCCGATGTACAGGTTGAGATTGTTCAGCGCACGGAAGCCGTCGAAGCTGACGCTGATGTCTTCCAGGGTCAGGATCGTGCCGTGGCGCGTATCGAGGCCGGGGCCGACGCGCTGGCCGAGGCCGATCGAGTCGCGGCTGGTGCCTTCGTCCTTGTTCGGTTCCACGGGGAAAAACGCCGGCTCCAGCATGAATTCAGCACTCGCTGTGACTCTCATTGTTCACCTCGTTTCTTCAGCAGACCGATCACGCCCTTGGGCAGGTACAACGTCACGACGATGAACAGCGCGCCGAGGAAGAACAGCCAGTATTCCGGGAAGGCCACGGTGAACCAGCTCTTCATGCCGTTGACCACGCCGGCGCCGAGCAGCGGACCGATCAGCGTGCCGCGCCCGCCGAGGGCGACCCACACCGCCGCTTCGATCGAGTTGGTCGGCGACATTTCGCTGGGGTTGATGATGCCGACTTGCGGCACGTACAGCGCTCCGGCGAGGCCGCACAGCACCGCACTCAGCACCCAGACGAACAGCTTGAAACCGCGCGGGTCGTAGCCGCAGAACATCAAACGGTTTTCTGCATCGCGCAGCGCCGTCAGCACGCGGCCGAACTTGCTCTGCGCCAGGCGCCAGCCGATGAACAGGCTCGCCACCAGCAACAACACCGTGGCCAGAAACAGCACCGCGCGGGTGCCCGGTTCGGTGATGCCGAAACCGAGGATCGTGCGGAAATTGGTGAAGCCGTTGTTGCCGCCAAACCCGGTCTCGTTGCGGAAAAACAGGAGCATGCCGGCGAAGGTCAGCGCCTGGGTCATGATCGAGAAATACACGCCCTTGATCCGCGAACGGAAGGCGAAAAAACCGAACACCAGCGCCAGCAGACCCGGCGCCAGCACCACCAGACACATGGCCCAGAGGAAGCTGCTGGTGCCGGTCCAGTACCACGGCAATTCGCTCCACGACAGGAAAGTCATGAACGCTGGCAAGCCATCGCCGGCCGCCTGACGCATCAGGTACATGCCCATCGCGTACCCGCCGAGGGCGAAGAACAGACCGTGGCCCAGCGACAGCAGGCCGGCGTAACCCCAGACCAGATCCAGCGCCAGGGCGACGATGGCGTAGCAGAGGATTTTGCCGACCAGGGTCAGCGTGTAGGCCGAGACGTGCAGGGCATTGTCTGGCGCGAGCAGTGACAGCAGCGGCAGAACGATCAGCAGCGCGAGGATTACCCCGCCGACCGCGAGCGTGACTTTTGGCCCGGCCTTTTGTGTGGCCGTGACTAACAGAGGCTGGTTCATCAGTCGATCACCCGTCCTTTCAGTGCGAAGAGGCCTTGCGGACGTTTCTGAATGAACAGAATGATCAGCGCGAGGATCAGGATCTTGCCGAGCACCGCACCGATCTGCGGTTCGAGAATTTTGTTGGCGATGCCCAGGCCGAACGCGGCTAGCACGCTACCGGCCAATTGGCCGACGCCGCCGAGCACCACCACCAGGAACGAGTCGATGATGTAGCTCTGGCCAAGGTCGGGACCGACGTTGCCGATCTGGCTCAGCGCCACGCCGCCCAATCCGGCGATGCCCGAGCCGAGACCGAAGGCGAGCATGTCCACGCGCCCGGTTGGCACGCCGCAGCAGGCGGCCATGTTGCGGTTCTGGGTAACGGCGCGCACGTTGAGGCCGAGGCGGGTCTTGTTCAGCAGCAGCCAGGTCAGCACCACCACGAACAATGCGAAAGCGATGATGACGATGCGGTTGTACGGCAGCACCAGGTTCGGCAGCACTTGAATACCGCCGGACAGCCACGCCGGGTTAGCCACTTCAACGTTCTGCGCACCGAACAACAAACGCACAAGCTGAATCAGCATCAGGCTGATGCCCCAGGTCGCGAGCAGGGTTTCCAGCGGCCGACCATAGAGATGGCGAATAACCGTGCGCTCCAGCGCCATGCCAATGGCGGCGGTGACGAAGAACGCCACTGGCAGCGCGATCAGCGGATAGAACTCGATGGCCTGCGGCGCGTAACGCTGAAACATCAGCTGCACGACATAGGTCGAGTAGGCGCCGAGCATGAGCATCTCGCCGTGAGCCATGTTGATCACCCCGAGCAGGCCGAAGGTGATCGCCAGACCGAGGGCAGCGAGCAGCAGAATCGAGCCCAGCGACATGCCGCTGAAGGCCTGGCCGAGCACTTCGCCGATCAGCAATTTGCGCTTGACCTGCGCGAGGCTGGTTTCGGCGGCGGTGCGCACGCCGGCATCGCTTTCCACGCCCGGTTCGAGCAGACCTTCAAGGCGCGTGCGTGCCAGCGGGTCGCCGGTTTCACCGAGCAACCGCACCGCTGCAAGGCGCACCGCCGGGTCGCTGGCGACCAGTTGCAGATTGGCCAGCGCCAGGCTCAAGGCGGCATGCACGCTTTCATCTTTTTCCCCGGCGAGCTGCCGGTCGAGAAATTTCAGCTGCGCGGGTTTCGCGCTTTTCTGCAATTGCTGCGCGGCGCCCAGACGGATCTTGCTGTCAGCGGCGAGCAATTGATGGCTGGCCATCGCGGTGTCGATCAGACCCCGCAGGCGATTGTTCAGGCGCAGGGTTTTCGCTTGGCCGTCGATCGTCAGCTCGCCTTGCTGCAGGGCGTTGAGCAATTCGATACGCGCCGGATCGGGCTGCGCGGCCCAGGCTTCCAGCAGTTTGGCCTGTTGCATCGGATTGGCCGCGACGAAGTCTTCGGCATCGCCAGCGCGGGCCAGGAGTGGCAGCAACAGTGCGATGGCACAGATAAATCGGAAAAGGGCAGTGGGCATAGTCAGTCGCCTTGACGCGGACATTGTGGGAGCGAGCCTTTGTGGCGAGGGGATTTATCCCCGCTCGGCTGCGAAGCAGTCGTGATATCGGTCGACGCGATCGATCTGATACACCGCGACTGATGGCGTTGGGGCTGCTTCGCAACCCATCGGGGATAAATCCCCTCACCACAAAGGTCCGCTCTCACAGGGAATTGCATCAGCCTCACGCCAGGCGCGAGACTGACATCCGGTGACTCAGTTGCTCTTCACCGCATAATCCGGCTTCTTGTCATTGCCCTGAATGAACGGGCTCCACGGTTGTGCGCGGATCGGGCCTTCGGTCTGCCACACGACGTTGAACTGACCGTCGCTCTGGATTTCGCCGATCATCACTGGCTTGTGCAGGTGGTGGTTGGTCTTGTCCATGGTCAGGGTGTAGCCCGATGGCGCAGCAAACGTCTGCCCGGCCAGCGCTTCACGCACTTTGTCGACGTCAGTGGATTTGGCTTTCTCGACCGCCTGCGCCCACATGTGGATGCCGACGTAGGTGGCTTCCATCGGGTCGTTGGTCACGGCTTTATCGGCGCCCGGCAGATTGTGTTTCTTCGCATAGGCTTTCCAGTCCGCGACGAATTTCTTGTTCGCAGGATTTTCCACCGACTCGAAGTAGTTCCACGCCGCGAGGTTGCCCACCAGCGGTTTGGTGTCGATGCCGCGCAGTTCTTCTTCGCCGACCGAGAACGCCACCACCGGTACATCGGTAGCCTTCAGGCCCTGGTTGGCCAGCTCTTTATAGAACGGCACGTTGGAGTCGCCATTGACGGTGGAGATGACGGCAGTCTTGCCGCCAGCGGAGAACTTTTTGATGTTGGCAACGATGGTCTGGTAATCGCTATGACCGAACGGCGTGTAGACCTCTTCGATGTCCTTGTCGGCCACGCCTTTGGAGTGCAGGAACGCGCGCAGGATCTTGTTGGTGGTGCGCGGGTAGACGTAGTCGGTGCCGAGCAGGAAGTAGCGCTTGGCGCTGCCGCCTTCTTCGCTCATCAGGTATTCAACGGCGGGGATCGCTTGCTGGTTCGGCGCGGCGCCGGTGTAAAAGACGTTCGGCGACATCTCTTCGCCTTCGTACTGCACCGGATAGAACAGCAGGCCGTTGAGCTCTTCGAACACCGGCAGTACCGATTTGCGCGATACCGAGGTCCAGCAGCCGAACACCACCGCGACCTTGTCCTGGGTCAGCAGCTGTCGGCCCTTTTCGGCGAACAACGGCCAGTTGGAAGCGGGATCGACCACTACCGGCTCGAGCATCTTGCCGTTCACGCCGCCCTTGGCGTTGATCTCGTCGATGGTCATCAGCGCCATGTCCTTGAGCGACGTTTCGGAGATCGCCATGGTCCCGGACAACGAATGCAGAATCCCGACCTTGATGGTCTCGGCGGCCTGGACAGTCCAGGTCATGCCCATCGCGGCAATGGATGCCGTGAGTGTGAAAGCCTTGATCAAACTGCGACGCTTCATTGTGCGATCTCCATGAACATTCGATTTTTTCTGGTTGGCAGATGCGGACGACTGAAGGTGTGTTTTGCAAAGGCTGTGCCCGGTCGCGTTCAGGCAAGAAAATGTCGTGCCAGAGCGCTTGCGCGCTGTGGGCGTGCACCAGGAGGGGACGGTAGTCGGGCGGTGGTGCGTCCAGTTGCGCCAGATTGGGGCGCAGCTGTCGCGCAGATGCGGATACAGAAACGATAAACATGTACCACAGCAGGTGAAAACCGACGGCCCACACTCACGCGCTCATCCCGATTCTCTGCGCAGGTTTTTATGAGTCATGTCTCAGGCCGATCCGGTCGTACCGCAAGTTCTTCAGCAACGTTCAAGCTGCCGCCACTGAGCCCGGCCTTTCTGACTGAAGAGGACGCCGCCTATTGGGTGCATACGCGGATTCCACTGAATCCGGACAAAGAGTACGGCAGCGTGATCCTGCTGCGTCCGGACGGGAAATTGCTCGCCACTTCACCCATCGCCGGGCAAGCCACGGGTTTTGACTTCGGCACAATTGTGCAGACCGATGTCCTTGGCGGCATGCTTCATCCGCTGGGCTACCGGTGCGTCGCCAGCGTTCACAGCCATCCGCCGATCCATGCCGAGTTCCGCAATGGCAATCGCCGTCAGGATGAAACGCTGCTCCGGCTGTTCATGAGTTTCTATTCAGGCGGCGATTTCATTGGCGATGTGTCGGCGCGGGATTTTTTCCGCAGCGCTTACCTTTCAGGCCCGGATGGCAGCTTGCTCAAATACGTCTCGAGCGGCTCGCCCGAGGAACGCGACTACTTCCTCTGGCAGCAGTCCGGCGGGCCGTCGGGCCATCCGGCTGGGGCCTATGACGTGATGGCGGTGATCAACAAGCTGGCGACCGTGGGTGAACTCAAAGTCATTGTTTCGAATGCCGACTGGGGCTACTCGGTGGGGCGCGTACCTGCGGACTGGAAGGCCGGCGCGTCGTTTTCAAAAGGTGTGGTCACCGAACTGCCGCTGATGACCCGTGTATGCGTCAATGCCGAACGCGCCGTGCTGGCCGCGTTGAAATCAAGAGGCGCGCAGACGACAGGCCTGATCTTGAAAAAACTGACCGGCGAGGAGTATGTCGCCATCCATGCGCGCCCGGCCGGACTGGCGGCATGGGATCCTGAGCGAATATTTCCGGTTGATGCCCAGGGGCAATTGCAGCTGCCCAGGGGTTATTTGCTGGAGGGCTTTTACTTCGCCTCGCGGCCCGACCCTGCACAGTTTCCGCCCGCTCAGCCGTGGCTCTACGAGAACTTCTTCACGCCCCGAGAGATCGCCGTCGCTATCGAAGCGAATGCCCGCAGCCAACATCTGGCGCAAGCAGGGCGTGCGTTGTCGCTGTACATGCGGGCGCAGGATCATGCGATGTTGAAGTACCGCTTCAGCGGCGATTCGATCGAAGCGGCACTGAGCGTTACGCAGTCGGACGGCACGGTCAGTGACAATGGTGTGCAGGCAAGGCTATTGGCCGGCACACTGGATACCCGCGCATTTGTTTCGATGCTGGTACTGGCCGGGACCCTGGAGGTCGTGCGCGGCAGTGCGTTGTGGGCGCATCTGGGGCCGGTGGATGTGCAATGGCAGCCCTTCGCCAATTTCCCCTGGCCGCGATTGAGCCGGGCTTTTCTGGCGGCCGATGATGCGGTTCGCCATGCCCATGAGCTCGTGGGCATTCGCCGTGATCAGCAGTACGCGGGGTATGTTTTTCAGCGTAGCGACAAGCGTTTCGTGGTGACCGAACCCTTGCCCGGGGATATCGATACGCTCAGCCAGGGGCGGCTTTATCCTCTGGACAATCACGGTCGGCCGGTGTTTCCAGACGACCACACCATGCATGCGCGTTATGTCGCTCACGTTGCGCTTTCGCAACTTGACCCGGTGCATATCCGGTATCTGCGCTGGACCCGTGCCGAGGCTCTGCTGGATGTGCAGATGCTCAACGTTGACGAGCTGCGGCAGACCCTGGTCGACGGGATCGCTCTGTATTGCTCTGGTGCCGGTGACAGCCTGATCAGGTTCCAGCCCTACACCACCATCGTCGCCAGGGAGCTGGCCAGGCGCCTCGGCACTGGCAAGCACCCGGGCGAGCTAGCCAGTGCGCTGCGCAACGGCACTGAACGGCCACAAGCCTTTGTGCGTGAACAGGCGCAGGCCGGCGTCTTGTTCAACCTGATCGATCACGCACTGTGGGGCTATCGCGGGCAAATCGGCGCTGACTGGAGCCTGCCAATAGCGTCAGTGGCTGAACCAGGCGAGTCTGAGCCGCCGCTGCCGACGTTACCGAAACCGTCATTGCCAGATCTTTCTTTGCAGCCATATCCGCCAACGCAAGTGCCTGCGCCTGGCGCCACGACAATGCCGTGGAAGCGTCCTGCGAGGATTTTCTTTGGTGCGGTGTTTTCCTCGGCGGACGAGGCAGCACTGAGTCAATCCAGTACTGACGTGCATTTGCACGACGAGAAGAAAACCTGGTTCGGCTTCATTCTCAAGCACGTGGGGCGGGAGGAATACATCGCCAGCGAGCTGATACCCGTCAGCGATAGCGGCACTAATCTGTTTCGTCAGGAGTCGGTGTTCAGTTCCAGCAGGACAGCTCCCTGGTATCAGTACCCGGATGGCTTCGACCTGCATGCCGTGTATTACATGCACCAGCGAATCGGGGAAACCTTGCGCCATCCCCAGGACTGGCTCGCGCATTACTTCGTCACGCCAGAGACGCTGACCGTTGCCATGTATCTCTCCGAGCGGCGCCCGGTCGTCGCCACTGGCCGCCACAGAACTTTGTATATCGCCACTGGTGATGGTGCTCTGCTCAGGTATGTGTTCAACAGCTCCAGCAAGTTGTTCTACAACGACAGCTCGCAGACGACGCTGCAAACGCTCAAGGACGATCTCGCTGCGCAAAGGCTGTTGCCATCCGACTTCGTGCACACCGTGGTCGACAGTGGTCAACTTGACGTGCTGCGTACGAGTCTGTGCTGGGACCGGCCGGGTTTGGTCAAGAAAACCTGGCAGCCTTACGCAAATCTGCAGCGACGCGCCCTGGGGCCGGTTTTTCACAGTGCCGACGATGCGGCGGTGCATGCCCGATCGCTGTTGCCGCAGAGCACCGACAAGCTCTATGGCGGTGTCATTCTGAAACGCTCCGACGGCCTCTACGTCGCTACCTTGCCGATTGAAGTGACACGCGAAAATTTCGACAGTAGCGAGATCATCGCCGACGAGGCTCGCGCTGCCGGACTGTTTCCAGAAAATTGCCGGATCGTTGCGCGTTACCGCTCCAGAGTCCCGAGGGAGCTGTCGGTAGCGTTTTCGGCCATCGACAAACAGATCTACTTGAACATGCTGTCGGTCGACACCTTGTACTCGGCATTCACGCGCAAGCCTGTGGTCTGGGATGAATACCTGTTTGCGCCGGACGGTGCGACGATTCGCTATCAGCCTGGGTTGTGGGAGCGTCTGCGCGCCGATCTGTCGATTGCCCTGACGGCAAGCAATAGCCTGCCCGCATCACTGGATGGCGAGACCATCAAGCAGCGCCTTTACAGCGGTGAATTGAAACCGATCGACTGGATCGACTCGCTCGCCAGAACCGGTTATTTGCAGGTCGTCACCGGCAGTGACCTGTGGGGCCTGCCCCGGCAAGTATCGCGCTGGGTGCCGTTCTCCGCCGATCTGCAGATCGTGACGGATTACAGCAAAGCCGCTGCTGCGGCGGTGTGCAGCCCGTTATACCTTCAGGCGGATGCGGCCGCTCGATATGTCCATGAGCTGGCGGTGAGCCGTGATACGCAGACTTTCGGTGTCATCCTGCGCTCGGCCGGCGGTGTGTTTCTTGCCAGTCTGCCGCTGACTGCACAACGGTCTGCGCTGGCGCTGGACCGGATCTTCGAGCAAGGGCGACTGCCATCAGGCTTGCTGCTGGATTCGATTTATCTGCGCGCCGTCCTGCCGCCGCTTGGCGCACGGCCCAGGGATATCCGGCATGTGCTGATCATGCCCAGCGAAGTCCAGCAGGCGTGTCGACGGGCCAGTACGCCACAGGGTTACAAGCCGATCTACTTCTCCTGCGCCGACGGAGCGCTGCTGAGGCTGCAACTGCACGCGTTCGAGCCCGGCACATTCTTCGACCGGTTCGGGCAAGTGGAATTGCGCCCCAACGCTTTTGTGTCAATGGAGCAGGCGGCTATTGATGAACGCAACAACAGCAAGGGCACCTTCAGCCTTGTTGAATACGTAAATCGGATGGCGCGAGCCGGTGACCTGCATGTCATTGAAACCAGCCCCTGCTGGTCTCGCCGTGGTCGGGTCGGGGAGGGCTGGCAACCGGGCCTTGCCGAGATATCTCGTGAGCGCCATTGGCAAAATCATCCGGTTCCGGCGCTGGGACCGATCTTCCAGCATTCCGACGATGCTGCCCGCTATGCCCAGCAACGGACCGACAATGAAATACTCGGTCGGACCGGCTATGAGGGCGCGGTTCTCGGGGAAGAGTCCGGCCAGCGCTTTGTCCCGCTGGAGCCTGTTGCGTGGTTCGCCAACGAGGAAAATCTTCGTCTGCGTCTTTTCCGTACCGCCAAGGACCCTGCGACCGACTGGCGCCGACCTGCACCGCGCTTCCCTGACGGTTATGCCGTCGTGGCCAGTCATCAATTCAGCCTGTCGGGCAATACCTTGCTGGTCGCTGACAACGAACAGATCCGCAGTAATTTCGCCGAACCCGCGCTGGTGTATGCACACACCCACGAGTTGAAAAACCAAGGTTTCGATATTCGTGGGTATTACTACTCCACGCCCGGCCATGAGTTGCTCAAATACACGCCAGTGTACTCAGACGCCGAACGGGATCTGCTGCTGACCCGTTCGGTCGTTTATGAAAACGGGCAATGGGTCAGCCGCCTCACGCCTGGGCAATTTGTCTCCCGACTCCTGCAATTGGGCGAATTTCAGGTGTTGGTGGCAGGCGCGTATTGGCGCCATACCGGGCACCTGGGCACTGGTTGGCGAATCCGTCGGCAACAGCCGGCGGCCGAAGGTGCCGTGCGGATCAGAGATGAGTTGTAATTCGCATGCCGAGTCGAGCGCGGGCCACTGAGCCCGCGCCACACTGTCAGCGCGGTAGATCGACGGTGCGCCGGGCGACTCGTGGCAAGACGAACCGGTCAAGCAACCACACGAACAGCAGCGAAGCCCCCACCAGCGGAAACACCACCGCCAGCACCAGCATGATCGCCACGCCGGTTTTCCACTTCGGCAGATCATGGCGCAGCGGCGGCACGCCGAATTTACCTTCGGGGCGGCGTTTCCACCAGATCACTACACCACTGACGGCGCTGAGCAGAATCATCAGGCAGATCAGCAGCACGACGATCTGGTTGAAGGTGCCGAACATCTTGCCTTCGTGGAGCATCACGCCGATTTCGGTAGCGCGAGCAACGGTGCCGTAATGCTCGAAACGCACATCGGCGAGAACCTTGCCGGTGTACTGATCGATATGCAGGGTGGCGTCGTTGCGTGGGTCATCGGCGAACACGGCAATGGTGAACACGCCGGTGGCGGTGGTCGGCAGGGTGATGCTGTAGCCGGGCTCCACCTTGCGTTCGCTGGCGATGTTTTGCACATCCTGCAGGCTGACTTCGGGTGCAGCGGGACCGGCATGGGCATTGCCGTGATTCATGTGTTCGGCGTGGTCGCCGGACATTGGCATCGGTGTGTTTTCCATCGCCCATGGCACGGTCTGGCGGGTCGCGCTGTTGAGGCTGCGTGCCTCGATGTCGGAAGTCGGCACGTTGTCCCACATTGCGGCTGGAAACACGTTCCACACCTGCGCGTATTGCTTGCCCCAGAAACCGGTCCAGGTCATGCCGCTGAGCAACATCACCAGCAGCAATGTTGCGCCCCAGAACCCCGTGACCGCATGCAGATCGCGCCACAACAGCCGACCGCGACTGCTCAGGCGCGGCCACAGGATGCCCGCCGCCTGACCACGCGGCCACCACAGAAACAGTCCCGAGACCACCAGCACCACGCCCCAGCCAGCGGCCATTTCGATCAGCCGATCGCCGACCGTGCCGATCATCAATTCGCCGTGGATCGCACGGGCGATGGCTTGCAGATTCTGCTTGGCATCCTGCTCGCCGAGAATGTCACCGTGGTACGGATCGACGAATACGTTGAGTTCGTGACCGGCGTTTTTCACCACGAATTGCGCGCTGCGTTCGGCATTCACCGGCGGCAGGTACTGAGTGACCTGGCCTTGCGGATAGGCAGCTTTCACCCGTTGCAGCAAGTCATCGGCCGGCACCGTGTGGTGCCCGGCCGGTACTTCGAGCAGGCTGCTGTACATCAGCGAATCGAGCTGCGGTTTGAACAGATAAATGATCCCGGTCAGGGCGAGCATCACCATGAACGGCGCGACGAACAGGCCGGCATAGAAATGCCAGCGCCAGGCCAGGTTGTAGAAATTGGGTTGAGGCTTTTGCATCACGTGTGCTCCGCTTGGCTTGGTTCTTTTCGTTGTCTGTTTACCTGTGGGAGCGAGCCTGCTCGCGAAGGCGTCATGCCAGACGACATCACTGCTGAATGCGCCGGCCTCTTCGCGAGCAGGCTCGCTCCCACATGGGTAGGTGTCAGAAACTCATATCCACTTTGGTCCAGAGCGTGCGCCCCGGTTCATTAATTGCCTGTGGGTCATTGGCCGGGTAACCGAACCCGGCGTTGCCAGCCAGATTCAGGTGCTCGGCGTAGGCTTTGCCGAACAGGTTGTCGACGCCGCTGCTGACCTTCCAGTGCTGGTTGATGCGGTACGCGCCGTTGAGCGAGAACACGCCGAAGCCCGAGCTCTGGGCGTAATCCTTGCCGACCACGTTGCCCTTGTTCGCGTCGATGCGGTGCTGCGCGGCGACCACTCGCCAGAGTGCGCCGGCGCTCCACTTGGCCTCGCTGTAGGTCAGGCCGAAGCGCGCATCCAGCGGCGGCATCTGCGGCAGGGCCGAGCCGTCGCTGCTGTTCTTGCCCCAGGCGTAGGCCAGGGTCGCATCGGCTTGCCAGTTGTCGGTCAGGTTGTAGGCAGCTCCGAGTTCGCCGCCCATGATCCGCGCGTCGATGTTCTCGGCACGCGAAGTGCTCATGCCCATCATTCCCGGCGTGTAGTCGAACAGGATGTAATCGCGTACCACACCGATGTAACCCGAGGCCCAGGCTTCGAGGTCGGCGCTCTTGTAGTTCATGCCGAAGTCGAACTGCGTGGTCTTTTCCGGTTTGATCGAGTCGAACGCATTGACCGATCCTGCCGGGCCGGACTTGGGTGAAAACAACTCCCAGTAATCCGGAAAGCGTTGCGCGTGACCGAGGCCGGCGTAGAGCGTGGTCGGGCTGTCGGCGAGGTCATGCTCGTAACGGATGAAGCCGCTGGGCAGGGTGTCGGCGCGGGTGTCGTCGGCGGTCGGGTTGGGACGGGACATCATCCCCGACCCGGTGGTCTGCCGGTAATCCTTGGCCGAAGCGCGATCCACCCGTGCGCCAGTGATCAGGCGATCACGCTCGGCGGCGTACCAGGTCATTTCGCTGAACACGCCGTAGTTATGGAAATCGGCGTCCTTGCTGTACGGCAGGTCCTTGTAGGTATCGATGCCCATCGCACTGCGCTGACGGTGCTCGTTGGTCTGCGCATCCAGCCCGGTGATCAGTTGAATGTCCGCCCAACGCCAGGTCGCCTTGATTCGCGCGCCGAGGGTGCGTCGGTCGACGTTGGACGCCATCGGTCCCGCCATCATGCCGGTGCCGGAGGGCGTGCGCAGGGTGTAGTTGTCCATCACATGGTCGGCGTAGTTGTAGTAGACCTGCGCTTCGAGTTTTTCCAGCACCTCGCTGATGTTGGATTTCTCGAAGCGCAGGCCGAGGCTTTCACGCAGGAACTGCGAACCGTCCATGCCGCGCCCGGCATACCGCGCCTCGCCGTCGCCCTTGCCGGCGGTGAGTTCGATCAGGGTGTCGGCATCCGGCGTCCAGCCCAGTGCGACATCGCCGTTCCACTTGTCGTAACGCGAGGCGACGATGTCGTTGTTGCCATCGCGGTAATCGTCCGAATGCGCGGTGTTGCCGATCACCCGCACGTAACCCTGAGGGCCGCCGGCAGCCGCGTCGACAACCTTGTCGAAACGGCCGTGGGAGCCAGCCAGGATGCTGGCGTTGACGCGAGTGCCGAGCTCGCCGAAGTTCTCCGGCTCACGGTCGAACAGCACCGTACCGGCCGATGCGCCCGGCCCCCAGAGGACGGTCTGCGGGCCTTTGATCACCGTGAGCTTGTCGTAGGTTTCCGGCGAGATGTACGAGGTCGGCGCGTCCATCCGACCAGGGCAGGCGCCGAGCATCATGCTGCCGTTAGTAAGGATGTTCAGCCGCGAACCAAACATGCCGCGCAGCACCGGATCGCCGTTGGTGCCGCCATTGCGCACCAGAGCGAAGCCGGGAATGGTCTTCAGATAATCGCCACCGTCACTGGCCGGCACTGGTTGGCGCGGATCCCTGGGGTTGGTGACGATCGTCAGTGGTGAGCTCGGGGCGATGGCAGTGATCACCGTCGGGCTCAATTCACTTTCGTGGCTCGCGTGATCATCAGCCAACGCCAGCGGTGTCAGCAGCAGGCCGCAAAGGGCGGCAATCGCGTGCCTGCAACGAATCCGCGATTCATTCAGGGCAAAGTGCGCGCGGGCAGATTCCGCGCAGGGGACAGCAGTAAACCTGGACATGACAATTTCCATCGAACAGTCGTAAACACCACGGCCGGCAGCCTGGAGCTGTCTTCTCAACCGTGTGCAATCAGAGGTGCGTGTTTACGTGGCGATGGGCGGGGCGCGGGTGCGGGCGCCGGGGAAGAAGGGTTGGCGGGCATGGCCCAGACGCGGGGAGGGTGGGGTGAAGGTGTTCGGTGGCGGGATGTTGAAAGCGACGAAATCGCCGCCGCCGGTCAGTGCCGGGCAGTTAAACAGCAGGCTGCAATAGCCGCATTTTTCCCACAGCACGTGATGCGAAGATTGCGGCGGGCAATGCTCGGCCGCAGGCTGGGCTGCATGGCCGCTGTGATCCATGCCGGGCGTGTCCATCGACATGTCCATGCTCATTGGCATCGAGGTCGAGGCGTGTTGATCCATCGGCATCGACTGAGAAATCAGAGGACCGATGAAGATCATCAGCATGGCGAACAGGGCGATCCAGCTGCCACGCGTCAGCGCTTGAGTCTGACGGTGATGCGGGACGGGCCTGGCGCGCAACGAGCGCATGGGCGAAGTCAGCCGGGTCGGTTACTGAGCGTGCACGTGGCCCTGAGCGGATTCCGGCGCTTTCTTCTGCACGGGCACTTCAACGCTGACGTCACCGGCCTTTTCGAAATGCAGGGTCATCGGGAAACGCTTGCCGTCGCTGAGCAGGCTGCGATCGCTCGGGTTGAGCAGCATCACGTGGTAAGCCATCGGCGCGAAGGTCACGGTGCCGCCGGCGGGGATTTCCACGCTCGGTACTTGCTGCATCTTCATCAGATCGCCCTGCATCACGTGCTCGTGCAACTGCGCTTGTGCAGCGATGGGCGAGTCGACGCTGAGCAGGCGATCGGCGCTTTTGCCGGTGTTGTGAATGATGAAGTAGGCGGCGACGGTCGGCGCATTCGGCGGCAGTTCCTGCGACCACGGATGGGCGATTTCCAGCGCACCCACCTTGTATTCGTGGGCATGGGCAAAGCACGCCGGCAAAAGCAGCGCAGCGAGGACGAAGAGTTTCTTCAACATGGCAGTTCTCCAGAACGATTTGAAACGCGGATTAGTGGCGCGAACAAATCAGACCAGAGGGGAAGCACGGGGATTGAGACTCGGCCATTGCTGGCGCGGCGTCGAGGCTTGCAGGGAGGCGGGCGCAACGCTGCGGTTGCTTTCAAATTGCGCGAAATACAGCTGCGGCGAATGCCCCGGCAGCGCCAGCAATGGCGCCCCACCTGAGCAACACCAGCAGTGCTGCATGTTCGAATGGCTGTCGTTCTGCGGGACCTTCTGATCCGTGGCGCCGATGTCGATCGCCACCATCTTCATGCCGCTGCCGGTGCAGAAACTGCTCCAGAGTATCTGCTCGGCCGGTGAACTGGCCGCCTGCGCCATCGCCCCGCTCAGCGGCATGGCGAGCATGTTGAACAGCACTGCAAGGCAGGCGATCCAGGCAAATGCTAACCGGCGTCGGTTCATGGGACAGGTCCGTTGGGTGGGCGATCAGGCGCGGCCCATTTAGCCTGATCAGGGCCGATAAGTAAAAAAGCGTCGTGCGGTTTGGTGTCGCAGTGCTTGCTGCAAAAGTTGCAACAGTCTGCGCCCCGTTTCGATTTCGCCGTTATGAATGAGTGTAGCGGCTTCGATTCGCAATGCCTGGGCGAAATCCGCATCGGTCTCTATTCGTGCTCGTATGGTCTGCATAACGTCTCGACCCGCTGCTCGGTTAAGTTGCCCATCGCCCGAATCTTCCAGTGCACATCCTTCGATGTACTGGCCAAGATCGGCAGGAGTTTTCAGATAGTCCCGAACATCAAAAGGAAGAAATTTCTCTGACATTGAATATCACGCCTTTGAGTTCAAAGGCCGAAGGGTAAGTGGTGTGCCTGAACGCTGAAAGTCGGTGTTGTTTTGAATTTATGTAGGTGGTGTCTGGCCGGGTTGTAGGAATCGAGACATAAATTCCGCCGAGCCGGAGTCATGTGGGAGCGAGCCTGCTCGCGAAAGCGCTGTGTCAGACAATGGAAGACTACTGGTGCTGACGTCTTCGCAAGCAGGCTCGCTCCCACAAAGGGCCGTGCCGATTCAGTGGGAAAGGGCAGCGAGGACTTCAGCGACTGATCCAAACTCCCTATCAACCCCCGGCAACCCAGGTCGCTTCAACACCAGCACCGGCACGCCACGCTCACGCGCCACTTCCAGCTTCGGCTCGGTGGCGGTGCTGCCGCTGTTCTTGCTGATCAGTACATCGATCTGTCGGCGCTCGAATAGCGCTCGCTCGTCTTCCAGCAGAAACGGCCCGCGTGCGCCGATCACTTCGCAGCGTGGGTTGCCGGGATAGACGTCGAGGGCGCGCAGGGTCCAGAACTGGTGGGCGGGGATTTCGTCGAGGTGTTGCAGTGGTTCGCGGCCGAGGGTGAACAGCGGGCGGTGGAACGGTTGCAGCGCTGTGATCAGTTCGGCCCAGTCACTGACCTCGCGCCAGTCATCGCCTGCTTGCGGCTGCCAGGCGGGGCGGCGCAAGGCCCAGCAGGGAATGCCGGCAAGCCGTGCCGCGCGGGCGGCGTTGGCGCTGATTTGTGCGGCGTACGGGTGGGTAGCGTCGAGCAGCAGATCGACACCTTCATCGGCGATGAACTCCGCCAGACCCTCAGCGCCGCCATAGCCGCCGACCCGAACCTGGCAGCGCAAATCGCTCGGCACCCGGCCAACGCCGGCGAGGCTGTAGATATGTTGTGGGCCGAGCGTGCGGGCAATCGCCAGCGCTTCAGTGACACCGCCGAGCAGCAAGATCCGTTTCATGCAAAACCTCCGGCGTGGCCGACAATCCCGCCTTGACGATCAATGGCAAACACCTCGACCTGGACCTGCGCCGGCACTACGCTGCGAGCGAAATTCAGCGCATGGCGACAAACCTCATCTCCCAAAGCAATGCCCGCCGCGCTGGCCATGGCCAAGGCTTGTTGGCTGGTATTGGCTTCGCGAATGCCTTGCTGCAACGCCGGCTCCGCGCCAATTGCCGCCGCCCACTCGGCCAACTGCGGCAAATCGATGCTCGAATGCCGTGAGTGCAGATCCATATGCCCGGCGGCAAGTTTGCTGATCTTGCCGAAGCCGCCGCACAGGCTGAGTTTATCCACAGGCACTTTGCGCAGATGCTTGAGCACCGCACCGACGAAATCACCCATCTCGATCAGGGCGATTTCCGGCAGGTTGTAGACCCGGCGCATGGTGTCTTCGCTGGCGTTGCCGGTGCAGGCGGCGATGTGCAGATAGCCGTTGGTTTTCGCTACGTCGATGCCCTGATGAATCGAGGCGATGTAAGCGGCGCAGGAAAACGGTCGGACGATGCCGCTGGTACCGAGGATCGACAGGCCGCCAAGAATGCCCAGCCGTGGATTCATGGTTTTCAGCGCCAGTTCTGCGCCGCCCTCGACATTGACCGTGACTTCGAAGCCGCCGCCGTAGCCGGTTTCGGCGGCGAGCAAGGCCAGGTGATCGCTGATCATCTTGCGCGGCACCGGATTGATCGCCGGCTCGCCGACGGCCAATACCAGGCCGGGTCGGGTCACCGTGCCGACGCCGACACCGGCGTTGAAGCGAATTCCCGGTTCGGCGGACAGTCGCACCTGTGAATAGAGCAGGGCGCCGTGGGTGACGTCAGGGTCATCGCCGGCATCCTTGATCGTACCGGCTTCGGCGCCGTCCTCGCTCAGTCGGCAGAACTCCAGGCGCATCTGCACCTGTTTGCCCTTGGGCAGCGTGATCTGCACTGCGTCGGCAGCGATGCCGGTGAGCAACAGGCGCGCGGCGGCGAGGCTGGTGGCGGTGGCGCAGCTGCCGGTGGTGAGGCCGCTGCGCAGGGGCGCGGGTTGTTCGGCGGTTTCGTCACGCATCGAGGGGTTTGACCAGTTCCAGCAGGGTGATCGGCAATGCCTGACGCCAGGTGTCGAACTCGCCAAGCGGTTGCGCCTGGGCGACATGGATGCGCGTCAGCTCACCGCCGTATTGTTCGCGCCAGTGCACCAGGGTGACTTCGCTTTGCAGGGTCACGGCGTTGGCCACCAATCGGCCGCCGGGCTTGAGCCGGTCCCAGCAGGTTTCGAATACACCCTCACGGGTGACGCCGCCGCCGATAAAAACAGCGTCCGGCCGTTCGAGGTTATCCAGCGCTTGCGGCGCCTTGCCACGAATCAGTTGCAGGCCGGGTACGCCCAGCGCATCGCGGTTGTGTTCGATCAATTGCTGACGGCCCTCGTCGGCCTCGACCGCCATGGCACGACAGCTCGGGTGCGCACGCATCCACTCGATGCCGATCGAGCCGCTGCCGGCGCCGACATCCCAGAGCAGTTCGCCGGGTTTCGGCGCCAGGCGGGCGAGGGTGATGGCGCGCACGTCGCGCTTGGTCAACTGGCCATCGTGACGGAACGCCGAATCGGGCAAACCGGCGAGGCGCGACAGGCCGGCAACACCGGAGTCGACCAGGCACTCGACAGCGACGACATTGAGGTCGGCGACCGCCGCATCGCCCCATTCGCTGGCGCTGCGTTCGATACGTCGTTCGGCGTCGCCGCCCAGACGTTCCAGAACAGTCATGCGACTTGGGCCGAAACCACGTTCGCACAGCAATTGCGCAACGGCGGCCGGGCTGCTGCCGTCATTGCTCAGCAACAACAGACGCACGCCGCTGAACAGGTGTGCATTGAGCGCCGCCAACGGACGCGCCACCAGCGACACAACCGTCACCTCTTGCAACGGCCAGCCCAGGCGCGCCGCCGCCAATGCGCAGGACGAAGGCGCGGGAATGATCGACATTTCGGCGCTCGGCACCTGCCGCGCCAGACTGGCACCAACGCCGTAAAACATCGGATCGCCGCTGGCCAGCACGCAGACCGGCTCGCCACGCGACTCGAGCACCGGCGCGAGGGAAAACGGACTCGGCCACAATTGCCGCTCGCCGCCAATGCACGGCGGCAGCAGGTCCAACTGACGCTGGCCGCCGACGATCCGCGAAGCGCCCATCAGAGCACGCCGGGCATTCTTGCCCAGGCCCTTGAAGCCGTCTTCACCGATTCCCACGATCGTCAGCCAGGGTGACATCTTTATTCCTCAAAACGTGGCGTTCCGACGGGCAGACTTTTCATGCCGCCGGACAAAGCAGGCATAATACCGCGCCTTCGCCCGCGAAGCGCCTCTGCCACGCAACCGGTCAGCCCCTTGAACGAACGCCCGATGTCCACTGCCTTACGCCCCTCGGCCTGCCCGGGGTTGCTGCGTATCGTCCAGGCACTGGACGGCGGTATCTGTCGGATCAAGCTAGATGGCGGTTCGATCAGTGCCGATCAGGCCGATGCGGTGGCCGCTGCCGCCGAAGCGTTTGCGAGCGGTGCGATCGAAGCGACCAATCGCGGCAACCTGCAGATTC
The DNA here is from genome assembly GCF_054667565.1 of Pseudomonas sp. S3_G06. Lineage (NCBI taxonomy): Bacteria > Pseudomonadati > Pseudomonadota > Gammaproteobacteria > Pseudomonadales > Pseudomonadaceae > Pseudomonas > Pseudomonas sp. S3_G06. The sequence goes on along the minus strand of NZ_CP162738.1, from coordinate 4,476,439 downwards.
GCGGCATCGGTGCGCAATCGGCGGCGCTGATCGAGCGCTTGCTGGCCGCTGGCCTTGGGCCGAAGAACGCTGCCGGCGACGATGTGCGCAATCTGATGCTCAGCCCGGCCGCCGGCATCGATCGGCAGATGCTGATCGACACGCGCCCGCTCGCAGGGCAAATCCTCGACACCTTGCAAAGCCATCCGCGCTTCCATGAGTTGAGCGCCAAGTTCGCCGTGCAGCTCGATGGCGGCGAAGCGCTGGCGATGCTCGAACATCCCCATGATCTGTGGTTGTCGGCATTCGAGCGTGACGGCGAAGTCCTCTGGGCATTCGGTCTTGCCGGTTGCCCGACCGATCGCCCTCTCGGCGCTGTGACTCAGGACAACGCTCACGCGCTGGTGGTCGCCGCGCTGGAGCTGTTCCTCGACCTGGCCCGGCCAGAGCAAACACGGATGCGCCATCTGCTCGACGAGTTGCCCAGGCTCGCGCTTCTTGAATCGTTGCGCGAGCGCGTATCGGTCAAAGCAATCCGCAACTGGCAGCGCCCGACGTCGGCAGACGCGCTGCACATCGGCGCTCATCAGCAGAACACGCAAGGTCGCTGCTACGTCGGCGTGGTGCCGCCACTGGGCCGACTTGATCCGGCGATGCTGCGTGGCGCGGCGCAACTGGCCCGACAGTCTGGCGATGGCAGTCTGCGCTTCACGCCGTGGCAGAGCCTGCTGCTGCCGAACGTGAAAGCCACGGATACCGACAACGTGCTTGAGCAGTTGCGGGCGTTGGGCCTGCTGACGACCGACGCCGAACCGCTGACAAGGCTGATCGCCTGCACCGGCGCCGATGGCTGCGGCAAAGGCCTTGCCGACACCAAGCAGGATGCCCGGCAACTGGCACCTTTGCTGCCCGCAGGGCTCAGCGTGCACCTGTCGGGCTGCTCGCGCTCCTGCGCCGCCGCCCACTGCGCGCCAGCCACGCTGCTGGCCGTCGCCCCCGGTCATTACGACCTCTATTTTCGCGATGCAGCACAGCCCGGATTCGGCACGCTGCACGCCTGCAACCTTACTATTGATGCGGCCGCGACCCTGCTCGACGCCCGCTCCCGGAGCCCCCTTGATGCTTGATTACATCCGCGACGGTCAGGAGATCTATCGCAACTCCTTCGCGATCATTCGCCGCGAGGCCAATCTGGCGCGCATTCCCGCCGATCTGGAAAAGCTTGCGGTGCGGGTGATCCACGCCTGCGGCATGGTCGAGGCCGTCGACGGTCTGCAATTTTCCGAGGGCGCGGGCAAGGCCGGGCGCGATGCTCTGGCGGCCGGTGCGCCGATTCTCTGCGACGCGCGGATGGTCTCCGAAGGCGTGACCCGCGCGCGCCTGCCGGCCAATAACCAAGTGATCTGCACTTTGCGCGACGACAGCGTGCCGGAGCTTGCTCGTGAGCTGGGCAACACCCGCTCGGCCGCCGCGCTGGAACTGTGGCGCCCGCACCTCGAAGGCAGTGTGGTGGTGATCGGCAACGCACCGACCGCGCTGTTCTACTTGCTGGAAATGCTCGACGCCGGCGCGCCGAAACCGGCACTGATCCTCGGCTTCCCCGTGGGTTTTGTCGGCGCTGCCGAATCGAAAGCGGCGTTGGCGGCCGACAGTCGCGGCGTGCCGTTCGTGATCATGCAAGGCCGGCTGGGCGGCAGCGCCATGGCCGCCGCCGCCGTCAATGCCCTCGCCACGGAGATCGAATGATGCAGGCCAAAGGACGTCTGATCGGCCTCGGTGTCGGCCCCGGTGATCCGGAACTGATCACCGTCAAAGCCTTGCGCCTGCTGCGCGAATCGCCGGTGGTCGCGTATTTCGTGGCCAAGGGCAAGAAGGGCAATGCGTTCGGCATCATCGAGGCGCATCTGGTCGAGGCGCAAAATCTGCTGCCGCTGGTCTATCCGGTGACCACCGAGGCGTTGCCGGCGCCGCTGTCGTATGAACAGGTCATCAGCGATTTCTATGACGAAGCCGCTGTGGCGGTCGCCGAGCATCTGGATGCCGGCCGCGACGTGGCGGTGATCTGCGAAGGCGACCCGTTCTTCTACGGTTCCTACATGTACCTGCACGACCGCCTCGCCAGCCGTTATGAGGCCGAAGTCGTCCCCGGAGTGTGCTCGATGCTCGGCGGCGCTTCGGTGCTCGGCGCGCCGCTGGTGTATCGCAATCAGAGCCTGTCGGTGCTTTCCGGCGTGCTGCCCCAGGAAGAATTGAAGCGGCGTCTGGCCGATGCCGATGCGGCGGTGATCATGAAACTGGGGCGCAACTTTCCCAAGGTGCGTCAGGTGCTGGAAGAACTCGGTCTCGCCGAGCGCGCGCTGTATGTCGAGCGCGCGACCATGGCCAACCAGAAAATCGTGCCGATGGATCAGGTCGAGCCGATGTCCTCGCCGTACTTCTCGCTGATCATCGTCCCGGGCGAACGGTGGCAAGGTTGATGAGCCAAGCGACTCCCGCCATCGTCATTCTCGGCCAGGGCAGCCTCGCCACGGCGCGGCGCATTCAGCAGGTCTACCCGGCGGCGCAAATCCATGGCCTTGCCGGACGGGTTGAAGGCGCCGACAGCCGCTATGAGGAATTCGGCGCGACCCTGCGCGCGTTGTATCAACAGGACACGCCGATCATTGCCCTGTGCGCGGCCGGCATTGTCATTCGCACCCTGGCGCCGCTGTTGCTGGAGAAAGGCGCCGAACCCGCTGTGCTGGCCGTGGCCGAAGACGGCAGCGCGGTGGTGCCGTTGCTCGGTGGCCTCGGCGGGGTCAACGTCATGGCGCGGGAGATCGCGGCGGCATTGCAAGTGGCGCCGGCGATCACCACCAGCGGCGAATTGCGCTTTGGCACCTGCCTGCTCAATCCGCCGAGCGGCTATGCACTGGCGGATCTGGAATCGGGCAAACGCTTCGTTTCCGATCTGCTCGCCGGGCACAGTGTGCGCATCGAAGGCGCGGCGCCGTGGCTGGATCAGGCGCAGTTGCCGCAGGATCCGCAGGCGCAGCGGTCGATTCATGTAAGCAGTGCGCAGCGGGTGGCCAGTGCCGATGAATTGCTGATTTACCCGCGCAGTGTGGCGGTGGCAGTGAGCGCTGACGTGGCGGATCTGCCGAACGCCATTCGCGCTGCGTTGCACCAGGCCAGCGTCGCCGTGCCGGCACTGGCGTGTCTGGTGGCAGCGGACGCTGAAATGGCCGCATCGAATCTGCGCGAAGCTGCGCTCGAGTTGGGCGTGCCGCTGCGCTTCGTCGCGGCGCAGAACGATCTTCAGACGTTGGCGCGCGTTGCAGTGCCTGCGGCGAAGGTGATCAGCGCGGAACATCTGGCGATCGCGATTGCCGAGCAACCGCTGGACGTCGCGCAGATCGGCCGCCCGCGTGGTCGCCTCGCGGTCATTGGCCTTGGCCCCGGCGCCGCCGAACTGATGGTGCCCGCGGTGAAAGCCGAACTGGCCCGCGCCACCGATGTGCTTGGCTATGAAACCTACGTGCGCATGGCCGGCCCGTTCCGCGATGATCAGGTGCAGCACTGCACCGACAATCGCGAAGAAATGCAGCGCGCCCGCCATGCTTTCCGCCTCGCTGCCGAGGGACGCTCGGTGATCGTGGTTTCCTCGGGCGACCCGGGCGTATTCGCCATGGCCGCTGCGGTGCTCGAAGCCCTGCACGAATCGGACGATCCGGCGTGGCACAGCGTTGATCTGGAAATCCTCCCGGGCGTTTCCGCCTCGCTGGCCACTGCGGCTCAGGCCGGTGCGCCGCTGGGCCACGACTTCTGCGTGATGTCGCTGTCGGACAACCTCAAGCCGTGGTCGATCATCGAAAAGCGTCTGGATCTGGCCGCCGAAGCGGATCTGGCCCTGGCGTTCTACAACCCGATTTCCCGGGCGCGCCCGTGGCAGTTGGGCCGGGCGCTGGAGATCGTTGCGCATCACCGCTTGCCTGAAACACCGGTGGTCCTTGGTCGGGACATCGGCCGGCCGGGGCAGACGCTGCGCACCACGACCCTGGGCGCATTGACACCGGAACAGGTGGACATGCGCACCATGGTGTTGATCGGCTCTTCGACCACCTGCACCTTCGCCCGTGCCGGGGGCGGTGAATGGGTGTACACGCCGCGTTGGTATGGTGAAAAACCGCTTTCCTGAAAAACCCTCCGCTCATGCAATTCTCAGCGACGGGAAAGTTTGAGCGGTTGTAAGTCCGATTGAAGTTTCAATTGTTTTCCACCAGCAATAAACAATGGTCATGTCCCACAGGGCAGGACCATTTTTTATGCCTGACGGTCGCGCCGGTCCGCTAATTATTTCGCTGCCGTTACAGCGTACTGCTCCGGTGTTATCAGATATTGCCGGGGACAAGCTTTGTATTCCTTGTTGTTTGTGTGGCGCGTATCCGCCCACTAGGGTGCTGTGTTCACAGCACTTGTCGAGTGTCGTTCAAATCAATCTACCGCTCTGCAGCGGCGCGAAAGTGTGCGCGGTCAATGAGCCATTTAATAAACAAGGAGTGTGTAATGGCTTTGAAAAACGATTATTCGTTCGGGCGAGCGTTCATATCTGCGCAAGAGTATTCAGTGCTTTCCAGGACGTTGCGGGAGTTCTCTGCCTCGGCGCAGTACCAAGCGCTGAACGACTGTTACCAGCAAGCCAGTCAAACGACCGATCCGGTGTCGTTGTTGACCCTGGCGAGCTTGTTTCAAGAGCAACTTGCAGCGCTGCTCAAACGCAAGAAAACCCCTGTCCCGGTGGCTGTCGATGACATTGCGCGCGGGCTGCAACGTTATCTGTCACGGCTTTCGACGACCGTGGAAATGTTGTCGGGGCTGACCCGGCCGGTTCCGAAGGTAATCCATTTCGTTTGGGTTGGCGGCAGCGAAGTCGGTGTCAATCAGCGCGATTACATGAATATCTGGCGCCAGGTGATGGCGGCGGAGGGTTACCGCTTCAACCTTTGGTACGACAGCGATGCGTTGCTGGCTTTCGAGATGAACCGGGTCATTCTCGACAGTGCCAGGGCTGATGCGATGGCGTCCGGTGGCGCTGCACTCAAGCATGCCGGGCGACTGGCGACGATGATTGAAGACCGCGCACGGGTGTTGAAACAGCAGATGTTCGACTACCTCAGCCAGCCGAAGTGGAAGGGGCGAACCGATGAAGCACGCATCGATCTGATGGTGCGTGCGTATGGCAAGGACCGCGCGACGCTGCAGGCTTTCCGTCAGCGCTGCCTCGACAGCCATCTGGCGATGGAGGGTCCGGATCTGCAATTGCGCGATGTCACTCACGCTTTAGCCGACGACTTGCTGGCGGACGTCTACCGCCGCGAAGTGTCAATGCGTGGCAATTTCGCTGCGGCGAGCGATGTAGTGCGCTTGCAGGCGGAACTTCGTGAAGGCGGGCGTTATACCGACATGGATTATCTGCCGCCACTGCTCGACAAGTTGGGCGGTGTCGATATCAGCGATTACAGCCAGACGCAGAAAATCGCGGTTCTGCAACTTCTGTTGAACAATAACCCGCAGTTGATGCCTGGACGCGATCCACAGCATTACCCCGACAGAACCGACAGTCTTCCACAACAACATAAACAACTTTTCGAGGATTTTGCTCGCAGCAAACCCGACGTGCTTGAACTGTTCGTGCCGCCACAAACCGTGGAGGCCGGTGAGAACGGCTTTCGCATGGGGCTGCAAATCGGCGAAGAAATGAATGCACATTTCATCGCCCAGCCGGGCAGCGGCATGACGATGTCGATCATGCAAGTCATTCGGCTTAATTACGACGTGCTTACTGAAGTTGAAAGACGCATGGCCAACTCGGAATCCGGGTGGGCCGACAGTGAAACCCTGACCACGGTCGCTGCGGCAGTCATCGAAGAGATGTTGGTCAGGTCGAACTTCACCAACTGGAATGAAGCTTATGCCTACCAATTGCTCAAAGCGGTTGTCACCTATTACCAGGACGGCATTCGTAATGACGCGGGGGGAACGGTAACGCTCACCGGCCCGGGCGCGGCCCTCGCCGGATTGCATGAATACATCGAAGCCAATTGCGATCCGTTTTTCACTCGTGAGGTGTTGGCGCAACAGCGTTTGCGCGAGGGCTATAACGTCAATACCGAAGAAGAGACCATTTCCGGCTGGATCGTCAGGGGCACGGAAAAAGACTGGCTGGAGATGGAACACGCCCGCTGGGCCGAGGGCAAGCTCAAATCCCTTTATGCCGGACGCTTGTCCGACCTGCTCAGCGATCGAAGCCTGATCTTCGAGCGCGGCTGGCCTGTTGTCGAGGGCAAACCGGTGCTGTTGACAGCGGTGCTGCAGCGCTTGATGGATGATCTGGGCGAGCCGTTCATTCGAGCGATGCGAGACAAGCTGAGCGGGGAGGTTACCTTCGATCAAGCCGTGGTCATCGACTTCGACACCCGCCAACAGGTGCTGGCGCAAGGATCTGTCGTGGTGCCGAGTTCCCGTGGCGCGGATTCCGTCAGCCATCTCAACGAACTGTTCAGCCGCATCGCCCACGGCACGCTGCCGCTGGAGCAACTGAGTCCCGCGATGCGGGTCGTGCTCGGGGGGATTTTCGGCGCGACGAGCGTGGACGATGGCGGGTTCGCCGATACCTGGCAACAGGTGCGCGACCTGGCCATCGCCACCGACCGCGACGGCACTTTCGCGCGCTACGATGCGATTGAAAAAGCCGTGCGCCAGCGCCGCTCGGCGGTGTTCGAGAACGGGCTGGAACGCGACCTGCCGACGGCCACATCGACGACCCGCGAACTCAAGGTGCAAGCCATGTCCGAGCCGCTGACGCTGCGCCAGTGGGGCGAGCGTATCGGCCAGATCAAGCGCAGCGCCCGGCAGGAGTTCCGCACGCAGATCTTGCAGCGCAGCGGCCAGGTGCGTGACGTCTTTTTCAAGGCCGGCGCGGTGTCGGTCAAGCAGTTGCCGCAGGATCTGTTGCAGCACAACGCAGGCGACCCGGGGCGCCGCTGTTATCCGCTGGCGCTGCTGATGGGCGCCGCCGTTGCCGCTGGCGAGCCGGCGGAAAGGGCGTTGGTCGGGCATGTCGCCAACGCCGGCGCGAGTCCCGACGAACTTGGCTCGCAGGCGTTGCGCAGTGCGCTGGACGAACTGCGCGCCTTGCCCACCGGCGAGGTCGGCAGCGCTCGCGGCGTGCAGCGCATGGACAGCATCATGGCCGCGCTGGACGCCAGTGCGACGCCTGCGGTGCTGCTGCTCGACACTGGCGACCACGCCCTGCTGCTGGCCAAAGTGCGAACCGGTGAGGAAGCGGCCTATCGCTTCTACGACCCCAACTTTGCTCTCTATGGGTTTGCCGATGGCGCGCAGTTGCAGCGTGGCGTAGAGCGTTATCTGAGCGCGGACGACAACGCACTGGCGAAGCTTTATGGCTTGGGCTATGCGGCCAATGCGCCATTCAACGTGATCGAACTGGACACCTCGGCGATCGCCGAACGCAGGCTGTCATCGGATCTGCGCGTGGACAGTTTTCTGCACAACGTTGCACTGGCCGATCCGCAGGGAGCGTCGATCTGGCACAAGCAAGCGCTGGCCCGTACCCGGTCTCTTGGGGAAAACGCTCGGCTGGGCGCCAGTCTCGCGCAACTGGATGCACGCTACTGGGCCAGCGAGTTCGAGCAGGCGACCGAGCGCTTGCGCCGTGAGCACAACCTGGCGCGTGATTACGTGCCATTGCTCGATACCCTCGGCAACAAAGCCGACGGCGGCCCCAGCATTACCCTGATCGATCCGCGCAATGCGCAAAACACCCTGACGGTGATCACCCGCGATTCGCGCTTTCAGAAAATCAGGCAGTACGTCGAAAGACTCGTGCAGGGCGGCGCGGCCAGGCCCGGGCAGACGGCTGACCACGACGGGGGCAGCCGGCTAAGTTTTGCCTTTGCGATCCAGACGCTGATCAGTGAAATGCGCCAGCGCGATTACCGCGCTGGCGATACCGTGCCGGCGCTGACCGTTGCTCTGCAGATCCAGGTGTACGTCAGTTATGCACAGCTGGGCTTTGGTGTCGCCAGCGATGCTGCGCAGATCGTCCAACTGGTGCGTCAGGTAGCAGCGGCCGAGCGGGCGTTGCAGCAGGGCTCATTCGCCGCACGCCTGGCAGGACAGGCCGCCACGGGCGTTGGTGTGGCATTTTCCGTGGCCAATATCGGCTTCGACATCTACAACCTGACGCAGGCAGAGAATCATGAGCAGCGAGCGCGGTTCTCCACGTCCCTGGCGTTCAACACGGCGGCGCTGGGTCTGGATCTTGTCGCCCTGGCAGCGGGCGGAACGGTGGCCGCGTTCGCCGCAGCGCTGGCTGTGCCGCTACTGGGCGTGGGTATCGGGGTCACCGCGATTGCCAGCAATCTCGGGCAGATCATGGACAAGGCTGCGGCCATTGGCGAGCACCTCTCGCAGATTCACGACGCTTATCAGCAATCTTACGAACGCGCTGGTGCGGTCTTGCAGTTCCCCGCTCTGGCCGTGATAACCGAGGTGGATCTGCACAGCAGAAGGGTGGCGTTCGAGGGGCAGAAGTTTTACCCCTGGAAAGGCAGTGCGCTGGAGCTGCCGCAGTACGACGATGATCCAGCCAGGCGACATGCCGCGATCAACATCCCCAGAGCCTTTCAACGGCCTGCTGTCGGCAGCGTCTGGGGGACCTTGCCCGAGGCGCTGGTGCTGCCCTGTTCACCCGTCTGTTACTACGGCTACGAATATCAGCTCGGCAGCGCCGGGGCCGTGCCTTTTTCCACGACCCTCTATCCGCGGTTGCATGACCGCCTGGCACATCAGCTGGAATATGACGCGCTCGGTAACCGATTGTTCTACCTGTTCAGTACGCCGTTTGCGCCACACATCCTCTACAAGCTGCATCCGGTCTTCAAGGCCACGACCATCAAGGTGCAGTTGAGCGCTGAGGTCAGCCAACTGGTGGTTCCGGACCTGCCACCAGAGTGGCGCGAGAAGATTGCCTACCGGATCACCGCACCGCAGGGGCAATACCGGATTCGATTGGTGCCAGGCCTGCTGGCGGTGAATTTCGAACAAGCGCAGGGCTGGGAACGGGTGACGTGGACGGTGCAGGCGGCCTGGGCCCGGGTGGAACAGGTCAGCTTTCGGGAAAAGCCACGGGACAGCATCGACAGCGCACCTGACATGCTGGTCGATGGCGTGGTGTTGAATCGTTTCGACGGTGTCATCGAGCTGGCCGAGGGGCTGTTCCGGATCGACTGGACAGGCCTCAGCCTGCATCTGATCGGTGTTGTTCTCGACTACGAAAACGAAGCTGCGGATCAGCAGCGCAGCGCCAACATGGCAGCCAGCGGCATCCCGGCGGCGGTTCTGCGCTATCTGCGCGCTCAGGTCACAAGCGGGCAACTGACCGCAGCGTATTTGCCGTTACGTAACTTCAGAGTGCCGTTCAATTCGCCGGGCCAGCCAGTGGTGACCACCGGCTATTACGACACTGCGCGGGATCGGGTGCTGTTCGCACGTAACCTGCCGCAGGAGGTCAACGAGGGCGTGGTTCTGGCAGGCGTCAGCGCCCGCCATGCGTGGTTCTACCATCCCGATCATCCATCGCTATGGCGGGTCGATGTGCTGACCGGTACTGTCCAGCATCGCTACCGACTGAAAAATCCGCGTAGGGGATCGACGATCATTGGCTGCCAACAACAAGCCGATGGTGCGCTGCGGATTGCGCAGAGGCTGACGGCAGAAGCGTTGCATGGCACCACCACCATCGAGTATCGGATCACCGCTCAGCAGGTGGAGCTGACGGCTTGCAAGATCACTTTCGCGGCAGAGGATTATCGGTTCGAACCGCGCGAAGCGCTTCGACAAATCGATGCCCCGTTCAGGCGCGAATCGCCAGACACGCCCGCCAGCAGCAGCGGCTGGTCTTATGCTCCGTTCATTGTCGTGGAAGGCTATGCCGGGTTGCGGCTGCGCGACCGGGCCTGGCTGAACAAGGCGACGGGCAAGTGCATTCAGGCCGGGCAGGACCGGTCCTGGCCCGAGGACTTGTTGATGCTGGTGCCGTCCAGCGCGGAAAACAACGCGGTGCTGTTCTATAGCCCGCAGGAGCGGACGATCAGCCGCGGCATCGAACCCCGGGTCGGGCATTGGCAGAATGTGGTGATCGAGCGCGATGTGGTGGAGGTCACTCAGACCAATCAGCGTTTCATCGCCACCAAGGACGACGGCCGACTGTTCGAAATCGATATCGTCGACGTGCCGGCAGCGGCAGCGATCGACGACGCAATTGTGTTTCAGTACGGGGTACCTTCCCTTGCCCACAGAAGCGATGAGGCGTGGCTCGATCAGGCCGATAAGCCGTCGATTCTGCGGTTCGCCGGTGTCGGGCCGCGTTGGCTGCGGAGACATCCCGATTGGTTGAGCGCATTGCCCGCGCTGGCCACGAAAGCGCCGTTGCTGCCGTTGCCGATCTTCGGTTTACGTGATGTGGCAGGTCAGGCGTTCCTGGCGGCATGGTGTGTCGATGGCAGAATCGCTGTGGCCGATATCGGTCAGGGCAAGGAGCTGGCGCTGCTCGGTCTGACCCCGGATAACAGCGCGGTCTGGTTGCTTGAAATCAGCACCGGACAACTTTATCGCCAGCCGCTGATGGCGATCGAAGCACTGCGGGGAGTGTTTGCCGAGGACCATCGCTTGCTGAAATCGGAGGCGCTCGGCAGGCCTGAAAAGGTCTGGACGTCATGGACTTTTGCTGAGGTGCGACGCCAGGGTGAAGGGCTGGTCGCGCAGACCCTCGACGGGGTGCATCTGCAATTGCTGGATAACCAGCCGGCAATGATCGTTGGCGTGGAAAATCGCTGGTCTCATGTGCCGGGTCAGAGTGATGAACAGTTACGTGCGCGCCTGCGAGCGTTGTTGCACGGACATGCCCACGCGTCTGTCATACAAGTGGCAAGTGCAACCGGACGCTACCTGTATTACCTGCCGCAACTTGACCGGCTGTTCGATCTGGCCGGACGCAGCGACGGGCAGTGGTCGGCATTTCTCGGTACGCGCGGGTCGAAGCAGCCGATGCTGTTCGACCCGGTCGACCAGTTGATTTTCAGCGCCGGCCCGAACGACGGCGTCTGGCTGCCCGGCAGTTATGCCCAGCGCGACGCCGAAGTCCTGGCGCTTGAGGTGGGTGATGACATCACAGAGATCGAAACATTGTTGCCCGATGACGTTGCCAGGCTGCTGCTGACTTTCGGTGCGCAGACCTCGGGTTATCGGCTGTCGCAAGCGTCCTTCCAGCGCCTGGATTGCATCGTGGTCGATGGACGACAGGCTTCGGATGCTGAAACGGCAGAACCTTGCCTGCTGGATCTGGATCTGGACGAGTGCGGGCATTGGTGGATGTCGCGGGTCGATGACGATGTGGTGCTGACCGATCCGGACTCCGGACACAGTCTGATCGTGCGCAATTTCGACGGACAACGCCCACTGCTACTGATGCTGCCCATCGCCGGGCGGCCACATACCTTGACGCTGGCTCAAGGGCTGCAAGCCTTTGCCACTGCGCGCTGTGTCGAGGCCACGGTCAGCCTGACAGCGGTGATCGCAGCGCTGCACTGAGGTCGCTCCGCACGGCAAAACGCCGCGAACGGTGACCGTACGCGGCGTTTTGTTGTGGCGGTTGCGCTGCGACAATGCTCAAGGCACCAGATAACCCTTCACTCCGGTAAAGATGATTTGCGCTGCCAGCGCGCAAACGAACAATCCCATCAAGCGGCTGACAATCTGCAAGCCCTGATCGCCGAGAATCCGCTCGATGCGATTGGACAGGTACAGCACCACACCGACAGTGAAACTGGCGAGCGCAATACTCATGATTGCGGTGAGCTTGTCGTCCCAGTGCGGCTGGCTGACGCCCATCACCAGCAAGGCGCCGATGGTGCCGGGGCCGACCGTCAGCGGGATGGTCAGCGGCACGATGGTCACGTCCTGCTGCACATTGTCGGCCTGCACCGCCGGTTTGCCCTGGGCCATGCCCAGCGCGGAAATGAACAACACGCTGCCGGCACCGATGCGGAAGGCGTCCACGGTGATGCCGAAGACATCGAAAATCACCCGCCCGAACAAATACAGCAGAACACTGGAAATCAGTGTGGCGAGGGCGACCTTCCACGCCAGACGCCGCTGTTCCTTGCGCGAATAGCCACGGGTCAGGCTGATAAAGCAGGACAACACGAAGAACGGGCTGTAGAGCACCAGCATCTTCAGATAAACGCTGAACAACACATGGAGCATGATGCAAGCTCACTGGCGATGGAGTCGGGGGGAGTCTATCAGGCACCGGACAATCTGTCGGTTTACGACGGCTGGGTCGTGGCCCGGTTCTGCTGATCGCGTTCGGCGACCCAATGCTCGATCAGTTCACGCAGTTGCGACAGCTCCACCGGTTTGGACATGTGCCCGTCCATGCCGGCCTGGCGGGCGCGTTCTTTGTGTTCGGCGAGAATGTGCGCGGTGAGGGCGACGATCGGTGTGCGGATGCGCTGATTGCTGACTTCCCAGGCGCGCAGTTGCTGCGTCGCGGAGAAGCCATCGAGGATCGGCATTTCGCAGTCCATCAGCACCAGGTCGTAACGTTGGGCCTTCATCGCTTGCAGCGCTTCTTCGCCATTGCTCGCGGTATCCGGTTGCAGATTGAGCTTGCCGAGCATGCCGCGAATCACTTTGGTCGAAATGGTGTTGTCTTCGGCGACGAGGATGCGGAAGTCGCTCGGCACCTTGGCCGCTGTGGCCGCCGTAACGACTTGCGGCTGGAACACCACCTGGCCCTTGTTGCGCTGATTGAGTTCGTCCGCCAGCGTGGTCTTGAGCGTATAACCGGCCACCGGTTTGGCCAGAATCCGTTTGATCCCCGAATTGCGCGCAATGATCTTGCTCGGCGCGTTGCTGATGCCGGTGAGCATGATCAGCAGAATGTCGTGGTTCAGGCTCGGGTCTTCCTTGATCTTCGCGGCCAGTTGCATGCCGGTCATGCCGGGCATGTTCTGGTCGAGCAGAACCACGTCGAAGTAATCGCGCAGGTGCGCCTTGGTGCGCAGCAGCGCCAGCGCTTCCTTGCCCGACGGTACGGCGCTGACATTCAGGCCCCAGGCGCTGCATTGCTGTACCAGCACTTTGCGGCAGGTGTCGTTATCGTCGACCACCAGCACCCGCGCGCCTTGCAGCGGGCTGTCCAGATCGGATGTCGGATGTTCGAGGCGATCCGGGTCCAGTGGCAAGGTCAGCCACAAAGTGCTGCCCTGAGTGGCGCCGCTCTTGATGCCGAACTCGCCTTGCATCAGACGAATCAGTTGGCGCGCAATCACCAGGCCAAGATTGCCGCCCAGGCGATTGGCCGAGAGGAAGTGCTTGCTGTGCAATTCGGCGTGCAGCAGCGCCTCGCGCTCTTCCGGCTCCATCGGCACGCCGCTGTCCTGCACGGCAATGCGCAGGCGCGGTTTGCTGCTGCGCTCGTCCAATGCAACGACGATCAGCACCTCGCCTTCTTCGGTTTTCTTCAGGGCGTTTTCCAGCAGGCTCAGCAAGGTCTGGCGCAGACGCGTCGGATCGCCGCTGATCACCCGTGGCACTTGCGGCTGGATGAAGCTGATCAGCTCGACGTTCTGTTGCTCGGCCTTGGCCCGGTAGATGCTCAGGCAATCGTCGATCAGGGCGTTGAGGTCGAACTGCACGTCATCGAGTTCGATCTGCCCGGATTCGAGCTTGGAGATGTCGAGGATCTCGTTGATCAGCGTCAGCAGTTCGTTGCCGGCGCTGTGGATGGTCTGCACGTAATCACGTTGCTTGACCGACAGCGGCGTGCCCAGCAGTAGCTCGGTCATGCCCAGTACGCCGTTCATCGGTGTGCGGATTTCGTGGCTGATCTTGGCGAGGAATTCGGCTTTGGCGTTGATTTCGGCGTTGCTTGCCGCGAGGTCGCGGCTGATGCTGAAACGGCTTTCGGTGATGCTGCGCTGTCGCTCGCCCAAGGCAATGCTCATCAGCAGGCCGCTGATGCAGATGAACACCATCAGCGTCATGATCAGGCCTTGCGGCGTGACCAGTGTCAGCCCCAGCAGCGCCGGCAGGATAACCAGGGTGCCGATGTTGAACACGACCATGGCGGCGACGAACAGACGCGCCGGGCGATAGCCTTTTTGCCAGTGATAGAAGCCCACCAGCAACATGCTCAGGCCGGCCAGTGCGACCAGGGCGTAGGTGATGATGTTCAGCGGCAAGGTGTTGACGAACAGCAGCAACAGGCTGCACGTGACGATCAACAGAATGTCGCCCCACAGCAGTTTGTTCAGCGCGTGCTGGCCCAGTGGCGCAAAGAAGCGCAGGGCGAACATCAACCCGGCTGGAGCCGTCAGCAGCAGTGCCAGATAAGCGCCCGGCGTCTGAATGGCTTGCCAGTTCGGCAGCCACGGACCGGCAAGGTTGAGCAACAGAAACAGACTCAGCCCCAGCAGGCCTTCACAGATCGCCAGCCACAGACTGCTGCGCGAGCGCGAGTAGGCGTAGCGCACCAAGTTGTGCAGCAGGAGCATGGCGAGGCAGCCGAACAGCAGGCCGAAAATCAGCGTCTGCTTCTGATCGGCGGCGCCTTCGATTGCCGCTTGCAGGGTGATGTGCGGGCGCAGCTGATGGCCGGAAACCATGCGTACGTAGACGTCCAGCGGCTTGTCGGCCTGGGGCAGCGGCAGCATGAAATCGCTGCTCGGCAACGGATGTTCGGCCTGGGGCCGTTCGTTGCCGGTATTGCGTTGCTCGATCAGCCGGTCGCCGTCGAGCACGTAGAGATTGAGCTGGGACAGGTCGGGGGCAAAGATGCGCAGCACTTGTTCGTGCTTGCCCGGCGCCAGTTTGAAGCGCAGCCACAGGGCGCCGTCGGGTTCGGCCGCGGTCAGGCGGTCAAGCTCGATGGGACTGAATTGATTGGTGTAGCGAGCGGAGCGGATGTCGCTCAGTTGCAGGATGCCCTGATCGTCAAGCAATACCGACCAGCCACTGCCTTGCGCGGCCTGGGCCGGGAGCATGCAGAGCAAGGTCATCAGCGTGACGGTGAAGCTTATGGCAATCCTGAGCCAGCGCACGGCGAAATCCCTTCGTAGGTTGATGCCAGAATATAACGATGCGCGACGACCGAACAGCCCGGCGAGGAATGGCATCCCGCGCCGGGCCTGATGGATCGCTTACTCCTGGGTTTCGCCGCGTTCACGGGCAATGGCGCGGTAGCCGATGTCCTTGCGGTAGAAGCAGCCTTCCCAGTCGATGGCAGCGGCCAGTTTGTAGGCCTGCTGCTGAGCTTCACCGACGGTGGCGCCCATGGCAGTGGCACACAGTACACGACCACCGGCAGTAACGACCTGACCGTCTTTCAGCGCGGTGCCGGCGTGGAAGACTTTGCCTTCCAGAGCTGCCGCCGCGTCCAGACCGTTGATCGCTGCGCCTTTGGCGTAGTCGCCCGGGTAGCCGCCAGCGGCCAGCACGATGCCAACGCTCGGACGCGGATCCCATTGCGCTTCAATCTTGTCCAGCGCTTGCGCCAATGCGGCTTCGACCAGCAGCACCAGGCTCGATTGCAGACGCAGCATCACCGGTTGGGTTTCCGGATCGCCGAAGCGGCAGTTGAACTCGATGACTTTCGGGTTACCGGCCTTGTCGATCATCAGACCGGCATAGAGGAAACCAGTGTAGACGTTGCCTTCGTCGGCCATGCCGCGCACGGTCGGCCAGATCACCTGATCCATCACGCGCTGATGCACGTCGGCGGTGACCACCGGGGCAGGGGAGTAGGCGCCCATGCCGCCGGTGTTCGGGCCGCTGTCGCCGTCGCCGACGCGTTTGTGGTCCTGGCTGGTGGCCATCGGCAGCACGTTCTTGCCGTCGACCATGACGATGAACGAGGCTTCTTCGCCGTCGAGGAATTCTTCGATCACCACACGTGAACCGGCGTCGCCAAACGAGTTGCCGGCGAGCATGTCACGCACGGCGTCTTCGGCTTCGGTCAGGGTCATGGCGACGATCACGCCTTTGCCGGCAGCCAGGCCATCGGCCTTGATCACGATCGGCGCGCCTTTCTCACGCAGATAAGCCAGGGCCGGCTCGATCTCGGTGAAGTTCTGGTAATCGGCGGTCGGGATCTTGTGGCGGGCGAGGAAATCCTTGGTGAAGGCTTTCGAGCCTTCCAGTTGCGCAGCACCGGCAGTTGGACCGAAGCAGTCCAGGCCACGGGAGCGGAACAGATCGACCACGCCAGCCACCAGCGGCACTTCCGGGCCGACGATGGTCAGGGAAACGTTTTTCTCGGCGAAGTCAGCCAGTTGCTCCAGCGCCAGCACGTCGATGGCGACGTTCTCGCACTTGGCTTCAATAGCGGTGCCAGCGTTGCCCGGTGCAACGAAAACCTTCTGCACACGCGGATCCTGAGCCACTTTCCAGGCCAGAGCGTGTTCACGGCCACCGCTGCCAATGATCAAAACATTCAAAGAGAGACTCCTTCGGAGAAAGCTGCAAGCTACAAGCTGCAAGTAAGAGCGACTGCGTGGCGCTCAATTACAGCTTACGGCTTTGAATTAATAAGGCTGCACCTGCAAGAGGGAGCGACACCTGTCTGCTCTTTCTTGCAGCTTGCAGCTTGAAACTTGCGGCTGCTTCAATGACGGAAGTGGCGCATGCCGGTGAATACCATTGCGATGCCGGCTTCATCAGCAGCAGCAATCACTTCGTTGTCACGCATCGAGCCGCCCGGCTGGATCACCGCAGTGATGCCGACCTTGGCCGCGTTGTCGAGGCCGTCACGGAACGGGAAGAATGCATCGGACGCCATGACCGAACCGGCCACCTGCAAACCGGCGTGTTCAGCCTTGATCGCAGCGATACGCGCCGAGTTGACGCGGCTCATCTGGCCGGCGCCGACACCGATGGTCTGGCGGTTCTTGGCGTAGACGATGGCATTGGATTTGACGTATTTGGCGACTTTCCAGGCGAAGATCAGGTCGTGGATTTCCTGTTCGGTCGGCGCGCGTTTGGTCACCACTTTCAGGTCATCGGCGCTGATCATGCCGATATCGCGGCTCTGCACCAGCAGGCCACCGTTGACGCGCTTGTAATCCCAGGCAGCGGCGCGCTCAGCCGACCACTCGCCGCAGGCCAGCAGGCGTACGTTGGCTTTGGCCGCGACGATGGCGCGGGCTTCTTCGCTGACGCTTGGCGCAATGATCACTTCAACGAACTGACGCTCGACGATCGCCTTGGCGGTCTCGGCATCCAGTTCACGGTTGAAGGCGATGATGCCGCCGAACGCCGACTCGGTGTCGGTGGCGTAGGCCAGTTCGTAAGCCTGGCGGATGCCGCCTTCAGCGTCCGGGCTGACCGCCACGCCGCACGGGTTGGCGTGCTTGACGATCACGCAGGCTGGCTTGACGAAGCTCTTCACGCATTCCAGCGCCGCGTCGGTGTCGGCGACGTTGTTGTACGACAATTCTTTGCCTTGCAGCTGGGTCGCGGTGGCGATGCCGACTTCGGCAGGCTTGGCTTCCACGTAGAACGCCGCGCTCTGGTGCGGGTTCTCGCCGTAGCGCATTTCCTGAGCCTTGATGAACTGGCTGTTGAAGGTGCGCGGGAATTCGCTGCGACCTTCAGTGCTCAAGGTTTCAGCGGCCTGGTTCACGGTGCCCATGTAGTTGGCGATCATGCCGTCGTAGGCGGCGGTGTGTTCGAAGGCCTTGAGCATCAGGTCAAAACGCTGAGCGTAGGTCAGGCCGCCGGCCTTGAGGTTTTCCAGGACGTTGGCGTAATCGCTGGCATTCACCACGATGGCTACGTCTTTGTGGTTTTTCGCTGCGGAACGGACCATGGTCGGACCGCCGATATCGATGTTCTCGATGGCGGTCGGCAGGTCGCAGCCTGGCTTGTTGATGGTCGCTTCGAACGGGTACAGGTTGACCGCTACCAGATCGATCGGCTTGATGCCGTGCTCGTTCATGATCGCGTCGTCAGTACCGCGACGACCGAGGATGCCGCCGTGGATTTTCGGGTGCAGGGTTTTCACCCGACCGTCCATCATCTCGGCGAAACCGGTGTAATCCGCGACTTCCACTGCGGCAACGCCGTTGTCACGCAGCAGCTTGAACGTTCCGCCGGTGGAGAGGATCTCGACGCCCAGAGCTTCAAGCTCCTTGGCGAATTCGAGGATCCCGGTCTTGTCGGAAACGCTGATCAAGGCGCGGCGGATCGGCAGGCGGGTAGTCTGGTCGGTCATCTCAATTTCCATCAAAAGCAAAGGAAGTCAGCAAAAAAGGCGACCGTTTTTTACGCGGGCGCCTTTCTGGTTTGATTGAATGCTTACAGCAGATCGTACTGCTTGAGTTTCTTGCGCAGCGTGCCGCGGTTCAGTCCCAGCAGCTCACTGGCCTTGGTCTGGTTGCCCTTGACGTAGTTCATCACGCTTTCGAGCAGGGGCGCCTCGACTTCGGACAGCACCAGGTTGTACACATCCGTGACGGACGCGCCCTCAAGGTGGGCGAAATAATTGTGCAGCGCCTTCTCGACACTCCCGCGAAGGGTCTGGCCTTCTTCGCTCGGCGTGTTGAGGTGCTGTTTCAAATTCACGTTGTCGCTCACGGGTGTTGTTCCACTCACTAAAGTCTCGGTCATCATCGTCATGCGGCCACCCCTTCTTCGTCCCCTGTCAGGCTCTTGTAACGCTCGGCGAAGAACTCCCGAACGTCGGCGCATTGTGTTTCCGTACCATCCAAACGATTGAAACGGGCGCGAAACTCCCTGGCGCCCGGCAAGGTTGCGAGATACCAGCCCACATGCTTGCGGGCAATGCGCACGCCCATCACGTCGCCATAGAAGGCGTGAAGGGCAGCCAGATGCTCCAGCAGGATGCGTTCCACTTCGCTCAGTTCCGGCGCGGGCAATTTCTCGCCGGTGCGCAGGAAGTGATCGATCTCGCGAAAAATCCATGGCCGCCCTTGAGCGGCACGGCCTATCAGCAGGCCATCGGCACCGGTCGCATCAAGCACGTATCGGGCCTTTTCCGGCGAATCGATATCGCCATTGGCAAACACCGGGATCGACACCGCCTGCTTGATCGCGGCAATCGTGTCGTACTCGGCTTCCCCTGTGTACAGATCGGCGCGCGTACGGCCATGTACGGCCAGCGCTGTGATCCCGGCCTGTTCGGCGATCTTCGCCACGTTCAGACCGTTCTTGTTCTCGCGATCCCAGCCGGTGCGGATCTTCAGGGTAACCGGCACATCAACCGCGGCCACTACGGCCTGCAGGATCTCGGTCACCAGTGCTTCGTCTTTCAGCAACGCGGAGCCGGCGGCCTTGTTGCAGACCTTCTTGGCCGGGCACCCCATGTTGATATCGATAATCTGTGCGCCCAGCTCGACGTTGGCCCGTGCCGCATCGGCCAGCATCTGCGCGTCGCCACCGGCGATCTGCACCGAGCGCGGTTCGGGATCGCCTTCGTGGATCATGCGCATGCGCGACTTGCGGGTATTCCACAGGCTCATGTCGCTGGTGACCATTTCCGAGACTACAAGCCCTGCGCCCAGACGCTTGCACAGCTGACGAAAGGGTTGGTCGGTGACGCCCGCCATCGGGGCGAGAATCAAACCGTTCTGCAATGTATATGGGCCGATGCGTACCGCCGACATAGGACTTCCCTGAAGTGGGGCCGGATCATGAGAGTTCGAAAAAGGGTGGGCATGATACCCGCTCTCGATGACTGGTTAAAGGCTGAATTGAACAAAATCTGAACAGTTATTCTGTTATCGCCAACGGTTTGGTCGGCCGCGATCAGTCAGAAAAATGCCGTCAATCGGGAAACGCTGAAGCGGTTCATTCCGGTGAGTGGAAGTTCAGGCTGTAATTCACCGCTTTCGGCCCCGGATCGAGAATATCCAAGGCGATGTGGATCGGCGTCTGCGGCGGCATTTCCGCCAGGCCCTCGAGATCGCCGCTCAGGTACTCGCCGGGTTTGAAGCGACGACTGGCGATCAGATGACCGTTGAGGTCGGCAAAACGCAGCTCGAGCAAGGGGAACGGCTGGGAAAACGTCGCTCGGTTGTAAATGATCGCATCGACCACCAGCGCCCCGCTGAACTCGGGATGGCTGCGCACCACCAGGTTGCTGCTCTTGATTTTGCCGATATCGACTTTCGACGGCACGGTGCAGCCAATCTGCGGGCAGATCTGCTGGAACCACGGTCGGTATTGATCCTGCCGCGCCAGTTCCTCGAAGTGATAGGCAACGTACTGAGCGGCAAGGCCGCCGGCGGCCAATACCACCAGCACCAGCCACAGCAGGCGCCGGCCCCAGGGCGAACGGCGTTGCTGCCAGTCCAGTTGCAGCGGGTCGTCGGTCAGATCCTGCAGGACCTCGGCGCGCACGCCGGGCTCGGCCCGTTCGCGTTTTTTGCGCGGCGAAGTGATCAATGGCAGATCGTCGTCATCGCTGTCGTCGCTGGCCGAGAAGCGTTCGCGGCGGGCGGCCGGGTCAATCGGATCGTGCAGGCGCAGTTGCGGGATCGGCGGCTCGTCATCCAGATCCACCGGCTCCAGCGATAGCGAAGGTTCGGTGCGCTCGGGTTCGAGGGTTTCGACGCCCTCGATATACGGTTCGATATCTGGTTCGACATCCGGCGCTGCGCTGCGCTCATCGGCAGGCTCGCTGAACAGGCTGTCGGGCCATGTGCCTTCGTCCGGTTCCGGGCTGTCGCGCCGGGCGCTCAAGGATTCTTCGCGGGTACGGCCGAATTCGGCGGCGGGCTGGATTTCGCGCTGTTCGAGGCGGGCGAGTTCTTCGTCCAGATCGAGGCTGTCCAGATCCAGTTCCGACGCGCTCCATTGCTTCTGGCTGATGGCGCGCGGTGCGGGGATCTGTTCGACGACCGCAGAATCGCTGACAGGCGCGGGCGCTTCAGGCAGCGCTGGTGCGAGCGGCGTCACCGTGTCCTTGCCAGAATGTTGCTCGAGCAGCTGCTTGGCGGCATTGAACACTTGCAGGCAGGAGCCGCAACGAACCACGCCGCGCGCCACGCTCAACTGAGCATGGTTGACGCGGAAACTGGTCTGGCAATGCGGGCATTGGGTGACGAAACTGTCGGTCATGCGGCGATCCGGTTCAGGCAAGCGGTCATTTTAGCGCCGACGCCCGGTGATGCGCACCCAGCCGTCGCGATTGGCGATCGGGTCGAGCTCGAAGTCCTGCGCATAAGCTGCCGCTACTTCTTCGCCCTGCTCGGCGAGAATGCCCGACAGCGCCAGGCGCCCACCGCTCTTGACCAGGCTGGACAGCTGCGGTGCCAGCGACACCAGCGGGCCGGCGAGAATGTTGGCCACCAGCACGTCGGCCGGAACCGGCGGCAGATCCTCGGGCAGGTACAGCGGGAACAGCTCATCGGCAATGTTGTTGCGCCCGGCGTTGTCGCGCGAGGCTTCCAGCGCTTGCACGTCGATGTCGGTGCCCACAGCTTGTTTGGCGCCGAGCAGCAGGGCGGCAATCGCCAGAATCCCCGAGCCACAGCCGAAGTCGAGCACGTGGCAGTCTTTCAGATCCTGGCCGTCGAGCCATTCCAGGCACAGTGCGGTGGTCGGGTGGGTGCCGGTGCCGAACGCCAGGCCCGGGTCCAGCAGCAGATTGACCGCGTCAGGCTCGGGTGCGGCGTGCCAGCTCGGCACGATCCACAGGCGCTGGCCGAAACGCATCGGCTCGAAACCGTCCATCCAGCTGCGTTCCCAGTCCTGATCTTCGATCACTTCGCTGTGATGTTCGGGCAACGGGCTGCCGGTCAGCAATTCCAGATGGGCCAGCACCGGTTCCGGTTCGGTACCGCCTTCGAACAGCGCCAGCAAGTGGGTGTGCGACCACAGCGGCGTAGTGTTGAGTTCCGGTTCGAAGATCGGCTGGTCTTCGGCGTCCATGAAAGTCACCGACACGGCGCCGACTTCGAGGAATGCGTCCTCGTAGGTTTCGGCTTGTTCCGGGGTGATGGCGAGACGGACTTGCAGCCAAGGCATGGCGGGCACCTTTGAAAATCTGTGGGGCAGCCCGAAGCTGCAAAAGCGCGCAGTTTACGCCAGGTCGCCGGCAAAGTGGACACACCGCTTGGCTGTTACACATTCGCGGCCGCGATATACATATGTATGGCCTGAGCACTTTTGTCGGCAAATAGAGTGAGCGCTCATCTCTACGCAACAAAAGGCTGGACGACATGGCGGATCAACAAGGGACTGTAGAAGAAAAACCACCGATAGCCGCTGCGTCTACGGGGTCGGTGCAGGAGATCCTGCTGCGCATCACGCGCTGGCAGGTGATGATCGACAAGCGCTTGAACAGCCAGATGACGTTGCTCGAGGCGCTGGAGCACTTCGCATTGACTGAACTGCGCAGGCATTACCCGGACGGCCATTTCGCGCCGGGTTTTGTGGTTGCCCTGCTTGACGCCATTCTGCAAAAGCTTATCGACGGCCGGCCAGTCATGTTCCTGGCGCTCCAGGACGCGCCATTTCGCTGGCCTGGGGGCGCCGATCCCGGTTTGCCGTCCAGCCGTCATGAGCATGTGATCCGGACGGTGGATAGCGTTTCGTTGCACTTCCTCGACCAGTACAAGAAATACCTGCGAGAACATTGGGCGACAAAAGGGCGGGAGGCGTTGTTCGATCGCCTGATCAAACGCAAGCTGCGGCGCTATATCAAGGACATCGAGTTGCTGTTGCGCCGTGACCAACTGGCGGGCCTGACACTGGATCAATTGCGCAGCAAAATCGACCGGGTTCAGGCCCGCAGCACGCGTCGGTATCGATTGACTGCCCTGGCAACCGGTGCAGAGAAAAAGATTCTCGAGGCGCATTCCTTTGCGCAACTGCCGTCATGGATGAAGGCGCTGAAGGAGCCGGATCGCGCCTTGTTGCGTGATTATCAGGAGCAGACCTCACTGGCCCAGGCAGCACTCGATGACCTGCTGCTGGGCTACGGCTCGTTGCGCGACTTTGCCCGCCAGCAGGCCATCGAATACATTCAGCTCAAGCTCGACATGACGGTTGAACCAGACCGGATCGACGTGCGGCTCAGATGGCGCTCTGCGGTTGGTGAGCCGACCCACAATCGCAGCCTCAGTGACCTGCTGGCATGCGGGCCGATCGGGCAGGACTTCGCAGCGGTACTGGAGATCAGCAGTCCTGCGCCATTGCGCAACCAGTCACTGAAGCCGACATTCATTGCCGACATGCTGGCGGAGCAGGATTATCCGGCGGACTACCTGCGCGTTCTCGCCGAACAGTACGAGCGTATAGAGGTGCAAAAGGCACTTGTCGACTGGTTTGCCGCACGGCTTCGGCAGAGCGCATTCGTCGCGCGCTGCGCAGCTCATCTGTCGGACTCCGACCATGAGCGTCTGGAGCAGTTGTGGACTGGGCACGCTATAAACAAACCGTTGCAAGTGGCGGCACTGACGCTGCCCAACGGCATGCAGTGCGCCGATCTTCTGGTGTTCTACCAGGCAGAGACTGAGCAAACGGTGAATAACCTGGTGCTGTACGCGCCCAACAAGCCGGACGGTCAGGAGTGGGTCCGGTTACCTTCGATCGCGGCGTTGACCGGCGAAGTGTGGAGCTGGACGCAGAGCGAATCCGGTCGCGAGTATCTGTTGCAGCAGCTTTCGCCGGCTGCACATCACCCTGCACGGGATTATCTGTTGGCCGCTGCGGCCAGCCCTGCTCTCTGGGGCATGCAGAGTGACCTTCGCCGAGCGCCCCTGCCGTTCACCGAATGCGTCGAAGCCGCTGCAAAAATGGGCCTGGCAAACAACCTGCAGCGGGTCGAGCAGGACAACTCGCTGCGCTGGTACACGACGCTCGGGCTCGAGGCTCGCCGGCGCATCAGCAGTCTGAATCAGGAACTGATCGTTCATCAGCAGGTGTTCAACGAGCTGCTGGGCGGTTTCGAGGTTTTCGTCGATTTCGCCAGGCGCACGGTTGCCGCAGCGATCACGCCCTATATGCGCAGCAAGAACGTGCTGGAACCGGTCGATCCGGCCACCGTGTTGATCGATTACAACCCTGGCGTCGCTGACCGCAGGAAGCAGCAGGTTGCCACGCTGCTCGACCTGGCCATTCACGGCTACGATGACAACTCCGGCATCGAACATCCGAAAAGAGGCGTGCGATCGTCGGTTGGCCAGGATCTGAGCCAGGTGCGCAGCGCCGATCTGGCGCTGTATCTGCGCCGGGCGTGGCTGGGTGAAAAATACGCCAGCGAGATCCGTGGCAAATATCTCGACCCGCGTGATGCTGCCTACGAACCGCGTCGCTTTGCCTACCGCAACGTATTGCTGTCAAAGATGGACCGTGATTTGCGCGTGGCCAGAAGTCAGGCGCGATTGAGCGACGCGGTGTATTCAGCGCTGGTCCGTCAGGTCTCTCTGTTGAGCCAGGTGCCAGCGCCGGATACGCATTTTCCGGGCGCCAGCATGGTTGAAAGTGACGGCGTGTTCAGGTTCACGGTGCGCCATCACGTCGTGCTCGGGGTTTATGTCCTGACCTCGTTCAACCCCGAGCCGTCCTGGTGGCTGTACACGCCTGATGCGCCCGACGGCATTGTGGTGCGTGCGTATCAGTCGCTGTTCGGCGACATCGCAGGCGCTTTGCATGACTACTTGATGGCGCGTACGCCGGTCGCCGCGCGCAGCATCGTGTCGCGCACCCTGTATGCGATTGCGGCAAAAAAACAACGCGTCGATACGCTGTACGAAGCGCAGCGCCTGATTGACGCACGCAGCGAGTTCAACGCGTACATCGAGCGCGCGGTCACGGATGTGCAGGACATCACCACCAGCCGCGCGCAAATGATCGAACGCCAAGTGGTCAAGGGGCTGATGTTTGCAGCTGCACCGTTTTGCATGGTGTTCCCTCCGTTTGCCTTGCTGCTCGATGTCGTGTTCATCGCCGTCAGCGCCGGTCAGGCGGTCGCTGCGCATCTGGAGGGTGACGTCGATGGCGCGCTCGGCCACTGGCTGGAGGCGTCGTGGGGCGCGTTGTTCGCTATGGTCGGCGCCGGCAGTGCGATCAAGTGGCTGGGCGGTGCGGCCAGAAGTCTGAAGCACACCATGCGGCCGGCCTCGTTGTTGTCAGAGCGTCTGAACACCGTGGCTCCGCTGCGCAGGGAAGCACTGCCGGCGATCCGCGAAGTACGCTTCCATGCCAGGCAGGCCGTCAGCAAGGCGCCCGAGCGTTTGCAAAGGGTGACCGAAGAAGGCGTCTTTTTCGGCACATGGCGCAGTCCGCCCAGCGCTGCGCAGCCGCAACCGGCCTATTACATTCGCAACAAGGGCAAGTATTTCCTGGTCAGGGAAAATCCGCATTTTGGTGGGCTGAGCCTGGTGGATGCCCGTCGCCCGACCGCCATCTATCAGCAACCGATTCGGCTTGCTCCGGGGGGCAAGTGGACACACGCCAGGGTCGGGCTCACGGGTGGCAACGTGCGCAACCTTGGGCGCGTGAGCGATTTGAATGATGCTTTTCCTGGAGGTGTCGAGCCCGTGCTGAACCGCGGTGCGCTGCAGGGCGAAGCGGTGGTGGCGCATTTTCGTCCCGGATCGCCAGATAACTATCTGTTTTCGTTGAATGCGCAGAGTTGCGTCATCGCCTCGCTGTATAACCCGACGACAAGGGTGGGGGCGGTCATTCATTTTGATCACAATATTCGCCCCTTGATCGAGCGAAGTGTCACGCAGGTGCTGGAGCGTCTGGGGGGAACACCGCAGAACATTCGTGCCACGCTGGTGGGCGGCGACTGGCTGTCGGCGGGCGCTGACATCGGCGGTCCGGTCAGGCGCGTGTTGCGCGAACAGGGCCTGCAGCCGACCTGGGATTACTGGTCATACTCGTCGTGCCTGGGCAACAGCTATGGCGTGGTGCTGAATCTGAACAATGGAGTCTCAAGAGTGTTCAAGCATTCCTCTGGCCAGATTGGCACGTTGTACAACCCGCTTATCGCCAGATCGAGCTATGCCACGGACGGGCTCTCGATACGCGCCCGAGCCTTTACGAGGCGGTTCATCCGCAGCCCGTTACATGAAAACGCAGCAGGAGTGGTGGTCGATGAGGCTGGCCTGCGGGCATCTGCCACAATGGTCGAGCAGCAGGCGTTCTCCACGGTAATGGTCTGATGGGTTTGTTGCAGGCATAAAAAAACCCGATCCGCAGGGATCGGGTTTTTCATGCCGCTTCAGCCTTACGACTGTTTGGCCAGCTTGTGCTCGAGGTAGTGAATGTTCACACCGCCCTTGCAGAAGCCTTCGTCACGAACCAGGTCACGATGCAGCGGGATGTTGGTCTTGATCCCGTCGACCACGATTTCGTCCAGGGCGTTGCGCATGCGTGCCATGGCTTCGTCGCGGGTTGCGCCGTAAGTGATCAGCTTGCCGATCAGCGAGTCGTAGTTCGGTGGCACGGCATAACCGCTGTACAGGTGCGAATCGACGCGAACGCCGTTGCCGCCTGGAGCGTGGAAATGCTTGACCGTGCCTGGGCTCGGCATGAAGGTCTTCGGATCTTCAGCGTTGATCCGGCACTCCAGCGAGTGACCGCGGATGACCACGTCATCCTGAGTGAACGACAGCTTGTTGCCAGCGGCGATGCTGAGCATCTCCTTGACGATGTCGATACCGGTGACCATCTCCGAAACCGGGTGCTCCACCTGAACACGGGTGTTCATTTCGATGAAGTAGAAACGGCCGTTCTCGTAGAGGAACTCGAAAGTACCGGCGCCACGGTAGCCGATGTCGATGCATGCCTTGACGCAGCGAGCCAATACTTCCTGGCGCGCCTTCTCGTCGATGCCCGGTGCCGGTGCTTCTTCGAGAACCTTCTGGTGACGACGCTGCAGCGAGCAGTCGCGGTCGCCCAGGTGGATGGCGTGGCCCTGGCCGTCGGACAGTACCTGCACTTCGACGTGGCGCGGGTTGGTGAGGAATTTTTCCAGATAGACCATCGGGTTGCCGAACGCCGCGCCTGCTTCGGAGCGGGTCAGTTTTGCCGAGGCGATCAGGTCTTCTTCCTTGTGCACCACGCGCATGCCGCGACCACCACCACCGCCGGCGGCCTTGATGATCACCGGGTAGCCGACTTCACGACCGATGCGCAGCGCCGTTTCTTCGTCTTCCGGCAGCGGGCCGTCAGAACCTGGAACGGTCGGTACGCCTGCTTCGATCATCGCGTGCTTGGCCGATACCTTGTCGCCCATCAGGCGGATGGTGTCGGCTTTCGGGCCGATGAAGGCGAAGCCGGAGTTCTCGACCTGCTCGGCAAAATCGGCGTTTTCCGCGAGGAAACCGTAGCCTGGGTGAATGGCGGTAGCGCCGGTCACTTCAGCGGCAGCGATGATGGCCGGAATGTGCAGGTAAGACTGAGCGGCGGACGCCGGGCCGATGCAGACGGATTCGTCTGCCAGACCCAGGTGCATCAGCTCTTTGTCGGCCTTGGAGTAAACGGCGACGGTCTTGATGCCCATCTCTTTGCAGGCACGCAGAATCCGCAGGGCGATCTCACCGCGGTTAGCGATCAGAACTTTTTCCAACTTCGCAGTCATCAAAGGCTCTCCGCGGTTCAAACGATGGTGAACAGCGGTTGGTCGTACTCAACCGGCTGGCCGTCTTCGACGAGGATGGATTCGATCACACCGCTGGTTTCAGCTTCGATGTGGTTCATCATCTTCATGGCTTCGACGATGCACAGGGTGTCGCCTTTCTTCACGGTCTGGCCGACTTCAACGAAGGCAGGCGAGGTTGGCGAAGATTTACGGTAGAAGGTGCCGACCATCGGCGAACGGGCAACGGTGCCGTTCAGCGCCGGTGCAGCAGCGGCAGCCGGAGCAGCGGCAGCGACTGGCGCGGCAGCAGGGGCAGCGGCCGGAGCCTGCATCGGGGCTGGCGCGTAGTACTGCTGCGCCGGGGTCTTGCTGTGGCGGCTGATGCGTACGGACTCTTCGCCTTCCTTGATCTCGAGCTCGTCGATGCCGGACTCTTCCAGCAATTCGATCAGTTTCTTAACTTTACGGATATCCATGAATCATCAACTCCCAAGGGTCGGTCAGGGGCGTATAGCTTGGTGTTCAAGCTGCTCTAGTGCGGCCTCCAGGGCCAGTCGGTAACCGCTGGCGCCAAGGCCGCAGATCACTCCTACCGCTACATCGGAGAAGTAGGAGTGATGGCGGAAAGGTTCGCGCTTGTGCACGTTGGACAAATGCACTTCGATGAATGGGATGCTCACTCCCAGCAGCGCGTCACGTAATGCAACACTTGTGTGCGTAAAAGCCGCCGGATTGATCAGAATGAAATCCACGCCTTCACCGCGCGCAGCGTGGATGCGATCGATCAATTCGTACTCGGCGTTGCTTTGCAGATGCAGCAGATGATGGCCGGCTTCGCGGGCGCGCCGCTCCAGATCCTGATTGATCTGCGCCAGGGTCGTCGACCCGTAGGTCCCCGGTTCCCGGGTGCCGAGCAGGTTCAGGTTGGGGCCATGCAGCACCAGTAGCGTCGCCATCTGCGTTGTCCTTGTTATCAATGAGCAGTCGTCAGAACCCGGCGACTATGCCGCAAAGCCTTTGTGACTGTCCAGTTCCATGCAATAGGCGGCACGATGGGCGATGTTTGCGCGAAATTTGTGACCGGGTGAGCTGATCCGGTCATTCGCGATGTTGGCAAGGGCCTCTTCGCGAGCAGGCTCGCTCCCACAGGGGCATGCATTCCAAAGTGGGAGCGAGCCTGCTGGCGAAGGCGGTGTGTCAGACGCGGAAGGCCTGAACGGCCGTATGCAATTGGCCGCCGAGAATCAACAGGTTCTCGCCCTGTTCGCGCCCTTGGCCGATGCGCAGCAGGTTATCCCCACCCAATTGATGAATGCGCTCGCTGTGATCGCGGATCTCGCTGACCGCGCCACTTTGCTGCGCAGTGACATCAGCGATGCGCACGGCGGTGTCGGCGATGGTCTGGATCGCGCCGACGATTTTGTCCAATGCACCGTCGGCCGCTTGCGCCTGACTGGCCGTGGCTTCGGCGTGTTCGACCTGCGCGCGCATGCCTTCGACCGATTGCCGCGCGGCGGTCTGCAGGCCGGCGATCAGCGTCTGGATTTCCGCCGTGGCCCCAGCGGTGCGTTGTGCCAGCGAGCGCACCTCCTCGGCTACGACTGCAAATCCACGACCCATCTCCCCGGCGCGGGCCGCCTCGATTGCGGCGTTCAGGGCGAGCAGATTGGTCTGATCCGCAATCGAACGAATCACCGTCAGCACGCCGCCAATGGTTGCCGACTCTTCGGCCAGATGTTCGATCATCTGCGCATTGCCTTGAACTTCACCGACCAGCGCATGCAGCCCGGTCAGGCTCTGGCCGATCACCGTCTGGCCATGCTCGACGGCCAGTCCGGCATGACGGCTGGCGTCCGCAGCCTGCCGGGCATCGCCGGCCACTTGCTGAATGGTCGCCTCGAGTTCACCCAGCGAGTCGCGAATCAGCGCGGTATCGCCGGCCTGATGCTCGGCGCCGCTGTGCAGGTCATTGCTCAGTTCCGCAAGGGTGCGGCTGCTGCCCGCGACTTGCTCGGCATTGCCGCGAATGGTGCCGACCAGATCCACCAGATAGGCGCGCAAGCGATTGAGCGACGCTTCGATGTCGTGCAATTCGCGATTGGTCTTGCCCAGTTGGATGTCGCGACTGAAATCGCCCTCGGCCCAAGTCGACAATGCCGGCGCGAGGTTGGTCAGGGTGCGGGCCAGGCGCCGCTGCAAGGTATCGATGAGCAGGGCGATCAGTAGAATCAGCCCGATCATCACGCCTTGCATCAGGCGTACTTCGCCCTGGATCTGCCCGTGTTGCGCGCGTACCACCGGTTCGAGGCCGGCAATGGCGTGTTGCACTCTGGTGATTTTTTCGTGGGTGGCGGCGCTGAGATCGGCGCGTTTCTGGATCTGTTCGCGGGTGCGCGCCAGTTCCGCCGGATAGCGGCCAAGCAAACTGTTCAGTTCACGTTTAAGGGCGACACCGGCATCTTCGGCGGCAGCTTTGTCGGTGTTTTCGATGCCCATCAACGCGGCAAAATCGTCGTTGCTCGATTCGTTGCTGGCGACCACACCGAGCAAGGGCAGGGCATCGATGGCTTCGGCCTGGGCGCGCATGTTGCTCACTTCGCGCTCGACATCGGCAGCCAGTTCACTGCGCCCGCTGCTAACCAGTTTGTCCCGCGCCAGCGAAAGTTTGCCCAGATGCTGCGATGCGGCGAGCAGTGGTGCAAGGTAGGCGGCGTTGCCATTGGCGTAGGTGTTGAGCTGATCGAGGCTGGCGCTGAGTTCGCGTTCGGCCTGCAACAGCAGCGCCTGCGGATCGCCCGCCAGTTTGCCGGCGGCGAGCAGGTCGGTTTTGCTGAATTCATCAAGGCTCGACAGGCTTGGCTGCACGCTGTCGGCCAGCGCCGGGGGCAGCTCACCCAGTTGCTTGTGCACGCTGTCTATGGCCTGGGCGGCGCTGCTCAGGCGCAGCGCGTCACCGCTGGCGAGGTAATCCTCAACGTTGCGCGCAACCTCGTTCTGAAATTGTTGCGACAGCCCGAGATAACGCTCCATCAACAGATAGGGGCGTTCGAGGGCTTTTTGCGACCACCACAGCGTGGCGCCAAGGGCCACGCAGACGGCGACCAGCAGCAAGGTGTTGAGATTGGTGAGCAACTTCAGGCGCATGACGGCTACCAACGGCAGGAATGGTAAGCGCCTGAATTTATTGCGGTTCTATTACAAGGTTATGACCGAATCAGTAGATTCCGATGAAAAAGTGGCACTTTGCTTTGACTGTCGCGCGGTCTGCACCCGATTGCGTCCGGCACCTTTGGCGCGGTACAGCGCCTCGTCGGCCTGGCTGGCCATCATCAGGCTGTCGGAGTCATCGCACATTTCCACCACGCCGGCGCTGAACGTGCACCACAGGTCCTGCGGCTGCGCCGGGTAATGAATCTCGGCGAAGCGCTGACGAATCTCGTCGAGGACTTTGTGCGCCGCATCGATATCGGTGTCGGGCATGACAATTGCGAACTCTTCGCCGCCGTAACGGCCGATGAAGTCGGTCTTGCGCAACCGCTGCTTGAGAAACAGCGCCAGGCTCTTGATCACACGGTCGCCCATGGGGTGGCCGTGGCTGTCGTTGACCCGTTTGAAGTGGTCGATATCGAGCATGGCAAAGCTCAGCGGCTTGTTCTCGCGGCGGGCGCGGAACGAGCAGTCTTCGAGCAATTGCAGGATGTGCGTGTGGTTGTACAGGCCGGTGAGGCTGTCGCGAACCATCCGCGCCTTGAGATTGCGCGCCCGCGCGGCGCGGTTGCGCACAGTGGTGATCAGGTGTCGCGGTTTGATCGGCTTGGTCAGGAAGTCATCGCCGCCCTCGCTCATGGCGTCGAGCTGCTTGTCCAGATCATCCTCGGCCGACAGGTAAATGATCGGCACGCTGACGTAGCGGTCGTTGTGACGGATGACTTTGGCCAGCTCGGTGCCGGTGCAGGCCGGCATGTACATGTCGAGGATGATCAGGTCCGGCTGGAAATCCGCCAGTTCGGCCATTGCCTGAATCGGTTCGATCAGGGTGCGGGTGACAATCCCGGCGCTGTTGAGCAGGCGCTCGGTGTGCAAGGCCTGGGCGCGCGAGTCGTCGATGATCAGCACTTTATAGGGCTCGTACTGGGCAACGCAGGTCAGCACTTCGATTTTTTCCAGCAGGCTCGAGGCTTCAAGGGTGCCGGTGAGGAATTCCTGGCCACCGGCGCGCACGGCGGCGAGGCGGGTCGGGGTGTCGGTTTCGTGCAGGCTGAAGAACAGCAGCGGCAGGGGTTCTTCGAGGCCGACCTGAGCTTCGGCGGCGAGTTTCAGGCCGATGCCGGGGCCACTGAAATCCACGTCCATGACGATAGCCGCGGGCAAGCGCTCGACCATCGACGAACGAAACGCTGCCACGCTGTCCAGTGCCTGCGCGCTGAGGCCAAAGAATTCGAGCTGCTTGGCCAGGCGTTCGGCGCGGTCGTGATCCTGCAACATTACGTAGATCGGCTTGCGCAGCGGCGGCAGGAAAGTCTGGTCGAGCTGATCACCATGGCGCAGGCCGGTACGCGACAGGCGCTGCATCAACCGATTCAGATCAGTGATCAGGCCGCTGCTGAGGCGCCCACGGTTGGCATCCACCGCTTGCAACGACTGGCTGATGTGGTGCGCCAACTGGGTGTGTTCCGGCTGTTCGAAACGCTCGGCAAAACGCAGCAGACGCAGATTCGCCTCGCTCAGTTCGGCAAGATCGACGGTGGACCACTCGCTACGTTGCAGGCGCTGCCATATCTCAAGAATCTGACGTGCCTGATGAATTACCCGCTGGGCAAAGTGGTGCTTGAGACGCTCACGGCTGGGGTCTTCTGGCTCGGTCATATCCTGACTACTAGTTAGGGTGCATGCTGAGATCGACTGGTGGCTCTATGCTAGCACCTCTTTTCCCTTAGACGAGTGTCGTACGTCAATAATCTGCTGGACGACACGATTCAGTTTCTGACCGGGTGGTTTTCTCATGCACTTGCAGGTCAGTCAGATGCCCGAAATCCGGACGCTTGACTTGAAGGGCAGGGCAGAACAGTCGGGAATTTGTACATCGCTGCTCGGGCCGAATCCAGATCAGAGTTCACTGCGTTGCTGGCGTTGCCGTATCAGGGAATCCCTTAGTGTGTCGCGAAGCGTCATCGGGCCGCACCATTTGCGGCTTATCGTTAGCGACGGGTGCCCGGCCTTGGCACGTTGTTGTATGGTTGTGGTCGAACCGTTGAACCCAAGTGATTGAAAGGATATCGCCATGCTGGACTGGAAAAACCGCGCGGGCAGCGCGCCTGAACGTGCCGCCGAGCCCAAGTCGGCCACCCGCAGCTATGTCGGCGGGCTGCTGTTCAGCCGGGCGCTGGCCACAGTGGTCGGTCTGTATTTGCTGGTCACCATCGCGCTGGGCTGGTACTGGAGCCAGGAACCGGAGCTGTTTCCGGTGGCGCAGAACGCCCAGGTGGCTGCCGAGAAAGAGGGCAAGCAAATGGTGGTCGGCTACACCACGGTCGAGACCCTGAAGACCGTTGCCGGCACCTTGCTCAACAAGCCGGGCGGTTACATTTCCAATGACCGTTTCCCGCCGGGTCTGTGGATGGACAACACGCCGAGCTGGGAATATGGCGTGCTGGTGCAGGTGCGTGACCTGACCCGCGCCCTGCGCAAGGATTTTGCCCGTTCGCAATCGCAGTCGGCCGAAGACGCCGATCTGGCCAAGGCCGAACCACGCTTCAACTTCGACAACAAGAGCTGGGTGCTGCCGTCCAGCGAGTCGGAATACCAGGAAGGCATCAACTCCCTGAGCCGTTATCAGTCGCGCTTGTCGGATCCGAATCAGAAAAACGCGCTGTTCTACGCCCGCGCCGACAACCTCAACAACTGGCTGGGCGATGTCGGTACCCGTCTCGGTTCGCTGTCGCAACGCCTGTCGGCCAGTGTCGGTCGGGTCAAGCTCAATACCGCGCTGAAGACCGAAGTTCCGGCAGTCGGCGAAGTGCCGCAGGTAGACGAAGAAGTCGTGGAAACCCCGTGGATGCAGATCGACAACGTGTTCTACGAAGCACGCGGTCAGGCCTGGGCGCTGTCGCATCTCCTGCGTGCCATCGAGGTCGACTTCGCCGATGTGCTGGCGAAGAAGAACGCCACCGTCAGCGTGCGCCAGATCATCCGTGAGCTGGAGGCTTCGCAAGAGCCGGTGTGGAGCCCGATGATCCTCAATGGCAGCGGTTTCGGCGTGTTGGCCAACCACTCGCTGGTCATGGCCAACTACATTTCCCGGGCCAACGCTGCGGTGATCGATTTGCGTCAACTGCTCAATCAGGGCTGATAAGTGAGCCAGAGCACAAGAGAGGCGGCCCATCGCGCCGCCTCGGACGCCGAACAGATCGCCTGGGTCGACGAGCAGGACAACTTGCTCGGCGCGCTGGTGCGCTCCGATTTGCGCGAGCGCGGGCTGATTGGCCGTGGCACCTACATCATGCTGTTCAATTCCGCCGGTGAGCTGTGCGTGCACCGGCGCACGTTGAGCAAGGCGATTTACCCCGGTTACTGGGATGTTGCCGCAGGCGGCATGGTTCAGGCCGACGAAAGTTATGCCGAGTCGGCGGCGCGCGAGCTTGCAGAAGAGCTGGGCGTCAGCGGCGTCGAACTCATCGCTCACGATCACTTCTACTTCGAAGACACCGGCAACCGCCTGTGGTGTTCGGCGTTTTCCGCCGTGTGGGACGGGCCGCTGAAATTGCAGCCGGAAGAAGTCCTCGAAGCGCGATTCATCCCCGTCGAACAGGTCATGCGCGAAATCAGCGAAAAGCCTTATTGCCCGGACTCTCTGGCCGCGCTGAAGCGCTATCTCAAGGCGCAGCAAAGCAACGTCGCAAAGAACACATGAATTGGCGCCGATTGGCACTTAGCAATCGCGATTTTTGCCGTTACACTGCGCGACCTTTTCAAACTGCACCGAATGCTTCCCAAAAAGCGCCGATGCAGTAGCGCTGCCCCTGCCTGAGTGGGGCTTCGCGGTCGCTGACCTTGCCCAAGGTTGCGATCAGTCTTTGTCCTCCCGAGAGGATTGCCGGTGGCCAAGAAAGCCGCATCCTTCGCCGCCCTGGGCGGCCTGGTATTTTCCACCGACGCAGGTCGTCATTGCCCGGAATGCAGCAAGCCGGTGGACGCCTGTATCTGCAAACAAACCGTGATCCCGGCCGGTGACGGCATTGCCCGCGTGCGTCGCGAAAGCAAAGGGCGTGGCGGCAAGACGGTGACCACCATCACCGGCGTGCCTCTGGCCGAAGACGCGCTCAAGGAGCTGGCGACGACGTTGAAGAAACGTTGTGGCACCGGCGGGGCGCTGAAGGACGGCATCATCGAAATCCAGGGCGATCACGTCGAGCTACTCTTGGCAGAGCTGATCAAGCACGGTTTCAAAGCGAAGAAATCCGGCGGCTAGCAGCCTCTGTGAAACCCTCCGGCGGCTTGATCCGGCTTCGAGTGTTCTCGGATCCGGCGTCGTCGCCATGGTTTTCACAGAGCCTGTTCATGACCGGTTTCTAAACTCCACGCAGTCAGTGCGGTCTACCGCCGCACTGACGAACCGTCATTTTCATTCTTTAGACTGCGCCGGCCTGAACGTCAGGCGACGCACTCTGACTTCTTTATAGGGGACTTCGATGTCCGTACGACGCACACGTAAAGACGATGGCAGCCAATGGACAGTTGCGGACAGCCGCAGCGTTTACGGGATTCGCCATTGGGGGGCCGGGTATTTCGCGATCAATGAAGCCGGTCGCGTCGAAGTACGTCCGAACGGCCCGAGCAGCTCGCCTATCGATCTGTTCGAGCAAGTCGACCAACTGCGCAAGAGCGGTTTGTCCTTGCCGCTGCTGGTGCGGTTCCCCGACATCCTGCAAGACCGTGTCCGTCAGTTGACCGGTGCTTTCGATTCGAACATCGAGCGCCTGGAATACCAGAGCAAATACACTGCGTTGTACCCGATCAAGGTCAACCAGCAGGAAGCGGTGATCGAGAACATCATCGCCACCCAGAACGTCTCCATCGGTCTGGAAGCCGGCTCCAAGCCTGAGCTGCTGGCGGTGCTGGCGCTGGCGCCGAAGGGCGGCACCATCGTCTGCAACGGTTACAAGGACCGCGAGTTCATCCGTCTGGCGCTGATGGGCCAGAAGCTCGGCCACAACGTGTTCATCGTTATCGAGAAAGAATCCGAAGTCGGCCTGGTGATCGAAGAAGCCGCCTCGCTGAAGGTCAAGCCGCAGGTGGGCCTGCGCGTGCGCCTGTCGTCGCTGGCCTCGTCGAAGTGGGCCGACACCGGTGGCGAGAAATCCAAATTCGGTCTGTCGGCGGCACAGCTGCTGTCGGTGGTTGAGCGTTTCCGTGGCGCCGGCCTCGATCAGGGCATCCGCCTGCTGCACTTCCACATGGGTTCGCAGATCGCCAACCTCGCTGACTACCAGCACGGCTTCAAGGAAGCGATCCGTTATTACGGCGAATTGCGCAACCTCGGTCTGCCGGTCGATCACATCGACGTCGGCGGCGGCCTCGGTGTCGACTACGACGGTACCCACTCGCGCAACGCCAGTTCGATCAACTACGACATGGACGATTACGCCGGCGTCGTGGTCGGCATGCTCAAGGAATTCTGCGACGCGCAGAGCCTGCCGCATCCGCACATCTTCTCCGAAAGCGGCCGCTCGCTGACGGCGCACCACGCAATGCTGGTGGTGCAGGTCACCGACGTCGAGAAACACAACGACGAAATCCCGCTGATCGAAAACAAGGAAAGCCTGCCGGAAACCGTGCAGTGGCTGGTCGATCTGCTCGGCCCGACCGACATCGAAATGGTCACCGAAACCTACTGGCGCGCCACCCACTACATGAGCGACGTGGCCGCGCAGTATGCCGATGGCAAGCTGACCCTGGCGGAAAAAGCCCTGGCCGAGCAGTGCTACTTCGCCGTGTGCCGGCGCTTGCACAACTCGCTGAAGGCGCGTCAGCGTTCGCACCGCCAGGTGCTCGACGAACTCAACGACAAGCTGGCCGACAAGTACATCTGCAACTTCTCGGTGTTCCAGAGCCTGCCGGACACCTGGGCGATCGATCAGGTGTTGCCGATCATCCCGCTGCATCGCCTCGACGAAGAGCCGCTGCGCCGCGCGGTGCTGCAGGATCTGACCTGCGACTCCGACGGCAAGATCAACCAGTACGTCGACGAGCAGAGCATCGAAACCAGCCTGCCGGTGCACGCGTTGAATGAAGGCGAAGATTACCTGCTGGGCGTGTTCCTGGTCGGCGCCTATCAGGAAATCCTCGGTGACATGCACAACCTGTTCGGTGACACCGACTCGGTGAACATCTACCAGAACGCCGATGGCAGCGTGTACCACGCCGGTATCGAGACCCACGACACCATCGAAGACATGCTGCGTTACGTGCACTTGTCGCCGGAAGAACTGATGACTCACTACCGCGACAAGTGCGCCAGTGCCCGCATCAGTGCCAGCGAGCGCACGCAGTTCCTCGATGCCTTGCGTCTGGGCCTGACCCGCTCCTCCTATCTGTCTTCCTGAGACCCGATAGCGCTCCGGCCGGGTTGTCTGATTTTTTTCCGCAAGCTGTGGAAAAGTCGGACAACCCGGTGGGACATCTCCTGATTTTTTCTCGAAAACCTGTGCTATCACGGTCAGCAAACTCATCTGGTCTGCTTTTCGCGTAGGTCATTTCCTAAGTTGTACTTCGCCTCTCTACTCGGCCATGCCTCTCGGCGAGAATCCCCGGCCGCCCCTCCTGTAGAGATCCGCCCATGTTCGATCCAGTCAACGAGCCGTCGTTTCGTCTCGATGTAGCGGGCCTGTCCGACCCCTTCGAAGTTCTCGCCTTTACCGGAAGGGAAGCGCTCAGCGAACCCTTCGCCTTCGAGATCGATGTGGTGATCGACGATCCGCATCTGGATCTAGCCGGCCTGCTGCACCGTTCTGCGTTTCTGTGTTTCGGCGCGCCCGACCAGGGTGTGCACGGGCAATTGCACAGCCTTGTCCAGCACGAGCACGGCCATGGCTTGCGTTTGTGCCGAGTACGTCTCGGGCCGAGGGTCGACTGCCTCGACCTGCGTTTGAGCCAGCGCATCTTCAGCGGCCGCTGCGTGCCGCAGATCATCGAACAGGTGCTGCGCGAACATGGCATCGTCGGCCAGCAGCGACGTTACGAGTTGCACAGCGACTACCCGGCCCGCACCTTCTGCACGCAATACCGCGAATCCGATCTGCAACTGCTCCAGCGCCTGTGCGCAGAGGCGCGCATTCACTATTACTTCGAGCATCACCGCGACAGGCACTGCCTGGTGTTCGGCGACGATCCGACGCGGATGCCCCAGGCAGACGTCGCGCACTATCAGGGCGAGCATGACCAGCAGGGCGTCGCTCCAGCCGTCCGCCAATGGCGACTGCGCGAAGACTCGCAGGCCAGCCAGCGAGGCCCCGATGCCGAAGGCCACAGCGATCTGCCGGCCTTGCGCAGTGGTCAGTGGTTGCCGCTGGACGGCCATCCTTTCCTCGAATGCAACCGGCCATGGCTGCTGACCCGCATCGAACACCGTGCCGATCAATCTCTCGAATCGCCCTATTGCAATCGCCTGTTCGCGGCCGCGCGGGTACCCGTCTGTGCGCCCGCCGCTGCGCAGTCCAAGCAGCGCATGCACAGCTTGCAGCGGGCCTGGGTAGTCAGCGTCGATGAGCCGCAGCCGGATCGCGCGCGGCCGGTGGCGGTGCAATTCGACTGGCTGTATCAGGGCGAAGGCGCAGCGCCGAGCCATTGCTGGCTGCCCCTCGCGCCTGACCTGAACGAGCTGCCCTCGGCGGCACTCGCCGATGGCGTGGAGGTGGTGGTGAGTTTTCTAGAGGGCGATCCCGATCAGCCGGTGGTCAGTGGCGTGCTCCAGCCCTCGGTGTTGCCAGAGGCTGCGGTCGAGGACGATGAACCGGTATCGCTCCCCGAACTGCTGGTGAGCGATGGGTTGCAGCAATCGTTGCAGTCTGGCGAGCCGTTGCTGTTGCTGTGCCTGATGCCGGGCGGTGGCAGCTTCAACCACTGCGCCGAGTCCGTGTGCAGTTGCCGGCTGCTCACCGCGCTCGATCAGAGCAGCGCACGATGAGCGGCGCGGCGCTTGAGCCCATGGCGCAATGGCTGTTGCTCGACACCCCGGACGCGGCACGCGCCCTGCTGACCTTGCGCCAAGGGTTTGCCGATGTGCAGCGGCACCGCTTGTTCGACGGCACCGAATTTCAGCCGGTCAGTGAGCACGGTCCGGTCCTCGTCGATTTGCGCGAGAGCCCGGCATTGACCGCCCTGTGCCTGCGCGACCCGGACACCTGGCGCGGTCTGTTACTGAGCTGCGAGATACCGGCGCAGCAGCTGCTCAGCCACTTGCAGCGCATGCTTACCGTCTCGTTCGGTTTGAATCATCGGGCCTTGCTCAGCTATTACAACCGTCAGACCGCCAGTTATTTCTTCGACGCCTGTGACGCCACGCAACTGAGTCGCTGGCTCGGGCCAATCCGCCAGTTGCGCTGGTTTGGCGGCACTTGGGCGGACCGCGCC
Source organism: Pseudomonas sp. S3_G06 (assembly GCF_054667565.1). NCBI lineage: Bacteria > Pseudomonadati > Pseudomonadota > Gammaproteobacteria > Pseudomonadales > Pseudomonadaceae > Pseudomonas > Pseudomonas sp. S3_G06. The sequence goes on along the minus strand of NZ_CP162738.1, from coordinate 4,437,150 downwards.
ATCGGCAGTCAGGGCTGGCAACAGCTGCGCAATCCCGGTCTGCTCGTCGAACCTTTGGGCATCGAAGAAAGCCTGACCCGGCGCCAGCGCGAGCGTCTGCAGACCTGTTTGCTGGAGCAGCACATCTGGCGCTGGTGCCAGTCTCTGAGGGTTGATTACCAGACGATCGCTGTGCATGTGCAACAAGGTCTGGCGCTGGGTTTCAGCGATCGTGCCGTGCTGGATGGCTGGCTGTGGCTGCGCCTGCTCAATCCGCGCGCCGTGCTGGTCGTGCCGCCGGCCGGACTGACCCAGCCGGAACGGCTCGACTTTCTGCGTCGGCAGTGGGGCGCGGCGGACTGACTTTTCTGGTCAGTGAGCCTTGCCGCTGAACCAGCCATCGCTGCGCTTGAGCCACAAGGCTTGCGCGCCAAGGGTCACGCTGCGCAAGACCATGAACAGCAGAAAAGATATCCACAGGCCGTGATTGCCCAAGGCCTGCAAAAACCAGGCGAACGGCAGCAACAGCAGCACCGTCAGCAGCATGCCGTTGCGCATTTCCCGCGCACGGGTGGCGCCGATGAACAAACCGTCGAGCAGGTAACTCCACACCGCAATCAGCGGCAGCACGGCGAGGTAGGGCAGATAGATGAACGCCGTGTCGCGCACGCTCTGAATGTCGGTCTGCATCTCGATGAACAGGTGCCCGGCGAGCAGAAACAGCACAGCGAACCCGAGGCTGGCGATCAGCGACCAGCCGCCGGCCACTACCAGCGATCGACGCAAGGCCAGGCGATCCCGGGCGCCGATGGCATGGCCGCACAAGGCTTCAACGGCATGCGCCAGTCCGTCCAGTGCATGGGCCGTCAGCAGCAGGCCGTTGAGCAGCAGCGCATTGGCCGCCACAGTCGCATCGCCGATCCGCGCGCCTTGCACGGTGATCAGGAAAAACACCGATTGCAGGGCGAGGCTGCGGATGAAAATGTCCCGGTTGACCGCCAGCAGCGGGCGCCAACTCTGCCAGACTTTCAGCGCCGACCAGATGATCTGCCCCGGATAGGCGCGCAACGCTGTGCGCGTCAGCCACAGGCCGAGCAGGGCGCCGCTCCATTCGGCGATTACCGAAGCGCGCGCCGAGCCGACCACGCCCCAGTGAAGGCCGATGACAAACCACAGATTTAGGACAATGTTGATCAGGTTGGTGCTCAGCAGAATCGCCAGCGGCGCCCGCGCGTTCTGCGTGCCGAGGAACCAGCCGACCAGCGCATACGTCGCCAGCGCTGCGGGCAAGCCAAACAGACGCGTGTGGAAAAACTCCCGGGTCAGCTGATCCAGTTCAGCCGACGGTTGCATGAAGTGCAGGGCAACGCCACTGAGCGGCACGCCAAGAGTGCCGAGCACGACGGCCAGCCCCATCGCCAGCAGCAGGCCCTGCAAGAGAATCTGCCGCAACGCCGCGCCATCGCTGCGCCCGGCAGCCTGCGCGGCAAACCCGGTGGTGCCCATGCGCAGAAAACCCATCGCCCAGGCCAGAAACGTGTACAGACTTGCACCGACCGCCACCGCACCCAGTTGATGGGCGTGCGGCAGGTGGCCGATGACAGTGCTGTCGACCAGCGCCACCAGCGGCACGGAAATATTGGAAAGAATCATCGGCGCAGCCAGCGCCCAGACCTTGCGGTGAGTCGGGCGATCGCGCCAGTCGGTAATCAGAGAGGACATGCAGGCTCCTTGGGGGAGCGGGGATTGTATCCATTCGCTGAAGATTTGCTGTACCCGTGGTCTTTGAATTCCACGATATACATATCTACCGCACGTGTGGCCCTTGCCCGGGTTTGAATCGCCTTGAAATTAACTACCACCCAATCTGCATAGGCGATATATGGACCATACCCAGAGCATCATCACCGAAGTTTCCAACGCTGTAGCCAGAACACTTCGCTCGACCGGTTACTTTGACAGCGCAGAGAACGCGCCGGTCAGCCAACCCTACAGAAAGCACATCATCTGGTTGAAAAAGCGTAGCGACGAGGCGAGTCTAATGTCGTGATCAAAGCTGAGATCGAGCGAGCGGTGGATTGCAACCAGGTTTTTTTGACGCCTGCCAAGCTGAAAAAAAATCCGTCGGGTTACTTCCGCCTGGATTACCCGTATTTCGACTCCACAAAAGTAGCTTGTCCGGTGACCCATGTGGAAACAATGGCATTGGTCCTGACGGATAACACACTGGACTATTCAAGTGCGCATCCGATCGTTATTCATGCTCACCGGGACATCGATATCTCGTATGTCGTCGAAGAAAAAACAACCTCGATTGAGTAAAAACCTGATTGATGTCCCACCTTCCCCTCTTCGCCGAGCTGAAAGAGGGGAAGGTGATCAGTGAATAATCCAGCTCAACAACCACAACCCCAGCAACAGCCAGATGATCCCGGCAATGATCGACGCATTCATGAACGCCCGAATCGCCGACCATAACAGCATCAAGCCAACGATCAGCGCGATGATGCTGATGATCGAGGTGTCCATCCCCAGCGTTTGCGCCAGGCCATCGACAAAGTTGCTGCCGGCATTGCTGAGCATGTTGAACAGGCCACTGAGGCCATCGACGATAAAGCGGATGACCGAACCGAGTGCCTGGCCGAGCCATTCGAAAAAGCTTTCTACACGCATGTGTGCATCCCTGATGAAAGAGCTGAGCCTTGGGCCACGCCGAGGGCGGCCGAGTTCCCTGCATGATAGAAGGTTTGCCCGGATCATGTGTGGGAGCGAGCTTGCTCGCGAAGGCGGCGTGTCAGGCAAATCCGGTCTGGATGATCCACCGCCTTCGCGAGCAGGCTCGCCCCCACAATTGATCATCTGCGCTGCTTGCCTTCAGCCCGCATCCCCCCGAAGCTATGCGTCTTCAGGAGAGCCCGATGAACCTTGTAGAACTGACCGAACGCCTGCACGCCATTCGTGACCGCAATGACTGGCGGCAATTTCACAGCCCGAAAAACCTCGCCATGGCCGCCAGCGTCGAAATGGCCGAGCTGGTGGAAATCTTCCAGTGGCTGACGGAAGACCAGTCACGCCAGTTACCGGCGGACAAACTCGCGCATGCCGGGCAGGAAGTCGGCGATATCGTTCTGTATCTGTTGCTGCTGTGCAGCGAACTGGGTCTGGACATGAATGAAGTGGTGCGCGCCAAGCTCGCCGACAGCGAACGGCGGTTCAGCTGATGAGCGACCGTCATTTCGACCAGTTGGCCACGCGCTTCGCCGAAAAAATCTACGGCGGCGCCAAAGGCGCGATTCGCCTCGCCGTGCTGCAGGCCGACCTGAGCGAGGCTTTGCCGGACCGTCCCCTGCGTGTGCTGGATATCGGCGGGGGCCTGGGGCATATGTCGCTGTGGCTGGCCGAGCGCGGTCATGACGTCACCTTCACCGAACCGGCCGAACCGATGCTCGAAGGCGCGCGCCAGCGTTTTGCCGAAGCCGGACACACCGCGACATTCATTCAGGCGCCGTGGCAGGAACTGCCCGGTCAGCTCACCGAGCCCTACGATCTGGTGATCTGCCACGCCGTGCTGGAATGGCTCGCCGAGCCCCACGCGATCCTGCCGGTGCTGCACCAGTTGACCAAGCCCGGCGGCTGGCTGTCGCTGGCCTTCTACAACCGTGACGCGCTGATTTATCGCAATCTGCTCAAGGGCCATTTCAAGAAAATGCGCAAGAACGTCATGGCCGGCGAGAAGCAGAGCCTGACCCCGCAGCAGCCTCTCGACCCACGGGAATTGGCAACGCAACTCGCCGGTATGTGGCAGGTCGAAAGTCAAAGCGGCGTACGGGTATTTCACGATTACATGCCGGTGGAATTCCAGGCCCGCGCCGAACTGGCGGACTTGCTGGAAATGGAACTCGCGCACCGTCGTCACCCAGGCTTCGCCGGGCTTGGGCGTTACTTGCACTGGATCTGCCGGCCGATCTGAGCGGAGCGCGACATGAAAGCTCGATGCGGGTTATTGCTGATAAGTCTGGGGTTGGCCGCTTGCCAGGGCAGCAACCCCTACGTGGCCCAGTCACGGCCGTTGCCGCCGGCACCGCCGCAAGCCGCCACCACCTTCGACCGCAGCGCCTACCCGGCGCCGCCGCGGGATTACGGGCGCTACCGCAATTGGGCCTGGCGCGACGGGCAGTTGCCGCCGGGCACGGCGTGGGCTGACTCGGCGCAAGTGGCCGAGGCGGTCAGCAACGCCCTCGACCAACGCGGCTTGCGGCCGATGCGCGACAACCGCCCGGCCGACCTGCTGGTCAGCGCCGACCTGCGTCTGGAAACCCGTTTGCGTCAGGTTCGCGACGACTACGGCTACTACGGCGGATACGGCGGCTATGATCGTTATGGTCGCGGTTACGGCATGTACAACAGCGTGCCGGTCATGCGCACTTATCAGGAGCAGGTCGTGGTGGTGCGGGTGGATCTGTTCGATGCCGGCACCGGTCAGCCGGTGTGGAGCGCCAGCGCCGAGACCGGCACCCAGGGCAATCAGATCGAACGCGCCGACGCGATTCGCGAGGCTGTGGAAAAAGCCATGGCGGCGTATCCTCCCAGCTGACGTCGTGTCAGCAGGTTCATGCCTTCACCCGGAGAAAAATCATGTTCCGCCGTCTCGCTCTACTCGCTGTTGCCGCGCTGCTCAGTGCCTGCGCCGCCAATCAGGTCAATCACGATTTCGACGCCAGCCGCGACTTTGCCGCTTATCGCAGCTGGAGCTGGAAAGACCCGGCCCTGCAATATCGCCCCGATGATCCGCGCATCAAAAGCGACCTCACCGAACAGCGCATCCGCCAGGCGGTGTCCGATCAACTCGATCAGCGCGGTTTGCGCCCGGCTGCCGGCGGCGGCAAAGGTGATCTGAGCGTGCAGACCTATCTGATCGTCGAGGACCGGCAGCAGCAGGTGACAACCAATTACGGCGGCGGTTGGGGCGGCCCGTGGAACGGCTACTGGGGCGCGCCGATGTACAACGAAACGCGCAACATCACCTACAAGGTCGCGACCATTCAGATCGACCTGCTCGACGGCAAGGACGGCAAACTGGTCTGGCGTGGCAGCGATGAGCAAATGCTCAGCAACCGCCCGAATCCGGCTGACCGCAGCAATGCCATTCGCGAGACCGTCGCAAGGATTCTGGCCAACTATCCACCGCGTTGAACCGCTCTGAACCGTCCCTGTGGGAGCGAGCCTGCTCGCGAAGGCGGTGTGTCATGCAGCATTGAATCCTCTGGCACGACGCTTTCGCGAGCAGGCTCGCTCCCACAGTGGCGGTGCTGACAGGAATGGCGCGACGCCAGCACTCTCGACCGACCGCGTCTACACTCTTTTTCATTAACGGAGGTAGCGCTCGGCACTGCGCCGGCAAAGGAGTGCGCCATGTCGCCAGGATCGCAAGGCAACGGCCCGGCCCGGCAACGCGGGGCGATCGGCTTGATGGCGGCCGCCACCCTGAGTATGGCGCTGGTGATGATGTTGCTGGTGGTCGACAGCGGTCGCTTGTACATGGAACAGCGCAAATTGCAGCGGGTCGTCGATACCGCCGCCCTCGAAGCGGTCAGTCGCGGCGGCAATTGCCTGCCCGGGCTGACCGCCGCCAGTTATGCCGGGCAAAGTGCGCTGCGCAATGGTTACGTGGTCGATGCCGCCAATACGCTCGTCACCACTTGCGGCACACTGGCCACCGCTGCCAGCGGTTTGCGCAGTTTCACTGTCGATGCCACGCAATCAAGCGCAGTCAAGGTCGCTGCCAGTCGTACGGTCACCAGCAGTTTTGCTGGCGGTGTGCAGGCGCTGTTCAGCGCCACGCCGGTCAGCCTCAATACCACGCTCAATGCTTCGGCAGTTGCCGCGAAACCGCAGCCGACCGTCGCCCAACTGAATATTCGCAGCACCCTCGCCAGCATCGACACGGCGCAGTCGAACATCCTCAATCCGCTGTTTTCCGGGTTGCTCGGCGGCAACGTCAACCTCACGGCGGTGGGCTGGGACGGTCTGCTGCACACCGATATCAACCTGCTCAAATACCTCGATCAACTGGCCATCGACCTCAACGTCGGCGCCGGCAACTACACGCAATTAGTCAATACCCAAGCGACGGTGACGCAGTTGATTCAGGCCGCAGCGACGGTGGTGCAGCTCAACGGTGCGACCGCGCAAGTGGTCACCGCGCTGGGCCAGTTGCAGGTCGCCGCCATCAATGCGGCGCCGGTCAGACTCGGCGAGATCCTGCAACTGCAGACCGGCACTACGGCGGCGGGGCTGGATGCCAATCTGCAATTGCTGCAACTGGTGCAAGGCGTGGTGCAACTGGCCAACAGCAAGAGCGCGGTGGCGGCGACCTTGCCGGTCAACGTGCTGGGGCTGGCCGGTGTCACGGTGCGGGTGAAGGTGATCGAACCGCCGCAGTTCTCGGCGATTGGCGACCCGGCGCGGGCCAAGGCCGATCCGTTGGGACCGGACCGGATTTATGTGCGCACTGCGCAGGTGCGCACGCTGCTGTCGGTGAATCTGCCGGTGCTCACGGGGGTGACGGGGCTGACCAATGCGGTGCTGGGCCTGGTCGGTACGCTGACGCCGACGCTCAATGCGCTGTTGAGCCTGAATCTGGTGGACACAATCAATTCAGTGTTCTGCCTGTTGGGTGCCGGTTGCCAACAGCTCGATCCGAAGCTGCTGCCCTCACCGCAGATCGACATCGCGCTGGATGCCGGCGGGGCGAAAAGCTATGTCACCGATTACCGCTGCCCGACCGACGACAGCGGCAGCAAAAGCCTGACTGCCGCCACCACGACCTCTCTGGCAGATCTCAAACTCGGCAAGATCGATCCTGTCGCGGCGTTCTCTTCAGTCGCCGAACCAACGGTGGCGCCGCTGCCGCTGGTCGATCTCGGCATCATCACCTGCCACAGGATTCTCGGCATCGGCAGTTGCGATGCCGCCTCCCACGTGCAATACGGCGCGGGCGGCATCGCCATCAAACTCGACACCAGCGTCGCGCAGACCACGCAGAATCTGCTGTTCTCAAGCACCACACCCTTCGCCACCCCGGCCAATCTGAAACTGCCGCCCAGCGTGCTACCGGCCGCGCCGACCAGCAACATCGTCGGCAGCCTGGCGAATACCCTGTCGGGCATCAACCTGATCGTCTACAAACCCGTGGGCAGCAACCCGCTGGGCGCTGTCGTCACCGGTGTGGCTTCGTTGATCAGCGACGTCAGCAACCGTTTGTTGCCAGTGGTCACCGGTTTGATCAGTCCCTTGCTCGACCCGTTGTTGAACAATTTGCTCAAAGGCCTGGGCATCAATCTGATGAACACCGAGGTGGGCGCCAACATGACCTGCGGGCAGACCGGCAAGGCCTATCTGGTGATCTGATCATCCGTGGCAATCGGCAATTCGATGCAGAACCGTGCGCCCTCCGTGGAGTTGCGCACGCTCAATTGCCCGCCCATGTTGGCGATGATGCCGTAGCTCACCGACAGGCCCAGACCGGTGCCGACGCCAATCGGCTTGGTGGTGAAGAACGGCTCGAAGATCCGCTCCAGCAATCGCGGATCGATACCGCCGCCATTGTCCTCGACCCACAGCCGCACGCTTTCCTCGTCACGCTCGGCGTAGATTGAAATCCACGGTTTGAATGCCGGGTCGTGCTCGCGCTTGCCGAGCAGGGCGTCACGGGCGTTGACCATCAGGTTGATCAGCACCTGCTCCAACTGATCGACGTAGCCGCGCACCTGCGCCTCGAAACCGGTCTCACTGATGCGCAGATCGACACCTTTGCCGCGCATGCCTTCGGCCAGTAGCGACAGGGTGCCTTCGATGGCTTGGGCCGGATTGAACAACTGTTGTTCGATTTCCGAGCGCCGGCCGAACACGCGCATGTGGTCGACCACCTTCGCCGCGCGTTGAACCTGAGCGTCGATGCGGTTGAGTTTGTCGGTCAGATAATCGACCTGCACCTCACCGTTGCCGAGGCGCTTGAGCACGTTGACGATGGCCATGCGCATCACGTTCAGCGGTTGATTGATCTCGTGGGCAAGGCCGGTGGCCATTTCGCCGAGGGTGGCCATTTTCGCGCTTTGCGTGAGTTGCTGTTGCGAGCGGCGCACCTCGGTGTTGTCGCGGCCCACCGCTTGCACTTCGATCAACTGTCCCTGCTCATCGAACACGCCGCGATCCGACCAGACCCACCAGGCGTGTTCGCGTCCGGGCAATTGCAGGCTGATTTCCGCTGTACTCACTGGCTGTTGCGGGGTCAGTTGGCTCAGGCGCTGCACAAAAGCGCCGCGCTGTTCTTCGGACATCCAGCCACCCAGATCAACCCCGGGCAGTTGTTCCGGGGTGCATTCCAGATAAGTCGCCAACGGTCGGTTGCCAAAGATCAGCGTCAGGTCAGGGCGATAACGGCAGATCATCGCCGGCGAGTCCTCGACCAGAATCCGGTAGCGCTCTTCGCTTTGCCGCACCTGCTCGGCGGCAAGCGTCGCGTCGGTGACGTCCAGCCACAGGCCCACCGCCTCGACCGGCAGGCCGAGATCGTTGCGCAGCAGTTTTGCCTCATCGAGCAGCCAGTGATAGTCGCCACGGCTGTCGCGCAGGCGATAACGCGCACGCACCGAACCTTCGCGCAGCAACTGGCGGTTGCGCTGGAAATACAGTTCACGGTCGTCGGGATGCACGCGCTCGACCAGTGTTGCTGCATCGCAATCTTCCAGCGTCCAGCCCAGCAAGGGTTGCAGGCTGGCGCTGAAAAACGCCGGGATCAGCGCACCTTCTGCATAGCGCTGCACGTAGATCACCGCCGGTGAACTGGCAATCAGATTATCCAGCCGCGCATGGGCGGCAGCGGCGCGCTGTTGTTGATTCTGGATGTCGCTGATGTCGAGCATGAACCCGACCAGACGCCGATGCTCACCGGTGCCGCTGACCTGGCCCTGAATCCGATACCACGTCGCTGCTGCGCCGACCTCCGCGCGGTGCAGACGCACGCTCAGGGTCAGCGCTTCTCCTTGCAGTTGCAGGGCGCGCAGGCGGCTGCGCAACTCGGCGCGATCGGCGGGATGAAACAGCGACAGCCAGTCTTCTACCGGCAGCAGGCGATCGCTGAGATTCAGTGCCGAGGCCAGCGTCGGCGCCAGCGTAATCTGCTCTTCGGCACTGATTTCCCACCAGCCAGTGCCGAGAAGGTTTTGCAGGGAATCAAGGCGCTCCATCGATTGCACATGGCGCTGCTCGCGCAAGCGGCTGAGCAGCGGTCCGGCCAGCGCGCCGGCCAACGTCAGCCAGTCACGATCGGTCAGCCATGGCGCCACGTTGTCGACCGTATAAAACCCGCAAAGCAGCCAGGCGACCACGCCTTGATCATTGCTGTAGGGCACAGCGAACCCGTTGGCGTTGCCGAACGTGGCCTGCAATCGCGAATGTTCATAGCGGCCCTGCGGGCCGGCGAGGCGTTGCGGCGCGCTGCCGTTGAGGCTGTCCAGCGGCGTGCCCAATGGCTGGCCGTCCTCCCACAATTGTGGAGCGTCATGGCCGCGAAACTGTTGATGAATCTGCCAGCCCTGGGCCTGTTCATCCAGTAACGCCACGGCGAGGCAGGGGATGTGCCAGCGCTGGGCGATGGCCTGCAATTGTTCGCCAAGCACCGTCGGCAGACGCGTCAGGCTGCACGTGCGCAGACGATCGCTGACCTGCGCGGCGAGGGTCTGGCAGGCGTCGCGGTCGCGCGCTTGCTGACGTTCGAGCAACAGGTCAGCGATGTCGAGCATCTGCAGTTGCCAGCCATCGTTTAGTGGCTGCACCCAGCCGCGCAGGTGCAGCGGCTGATCATTCAAGCCAGTGAAATCCAGATCGAGTAATTGCCCGTGCCAGTCCCTCGGCTGACCTTCGATGGTCAGCAGACTGTGCGGCAGCAGATAGGCGCTGAGCGGCAGCGGCTGACCCTGGGGTTTGTGCTGGGCGAGCAAATGCCGCAGCGGGCCGGCGATCTGCAATACATCGCCGTTGCCATCCAGATAAAAATGCAGGCCGATCGGCGGCGCGCCGAGGTGGTCCGGCAAGTCGTGGGCTGCGACGGGGGCGCGCTTGAGCAAGCGCCCGAAAAGCTTATCGCCGGCGGTCAAAATTGCAGGCTCGAGCGGGCGGTCAGGTGCGTCGGCAGATTGGGCACCGTGCCGATCCCGGGCAGCACCAGAAACGGCATGATCTGATTGAGCTTGCTCACCGGGTAATTGACGCTGACGGTCAGGGTGCCAGTCCCCGCGTCGTAGGCCGCACTGGTGTCGGTGCCGACCACCAGATTCAAGGCCGAGGGCAGCCATTGCAGTTGTTGGGTCAGCGCGGCATTGGCGGTGTTGACCACCACCGTCGAATAGTTCGGCGTGGTCGGGTCCACCGCAACGCTGCGGCGCACCGCCTCGGCGGTGGCCTGGTTGAACGATTGCATCATCACGAAGGGCAGGCCGTAGCTGACCAACCCGTAAAACACTGCGAAAAAGATGATGAACACCAAGGCGAATTCGATCGCCACCGCACCTTTTTGCGACCTGCGAAAGCCGTTTTTCATGCGTGCGTCTACCCTGACAGTCACTGCGTAGTATCAGCATAGAATCAATCAGGCAAAACGGACGGCTTTCAGCGGATGCAGATTTTCCTTGTTCTGATCTGGCTGGCGATCTGCGCCGCCCAAGATGCCCGGCAGCGGCGCATTTCCAACGCTTTGACGTTAGGCGTCGGCGCGCTGGCGTTGGTCTGGTTGTTGGCGACTGGCACTACTTGGCTGGGCGCCAACGCGGCGCAAGGCGGCTGGGCCTGCCTGATCGCTCTGCTGCTGACGCTGCCGGGTTATTTCTTGGGCCGCATGGGCGCCGGCGATGTGAAATTAATGACAGCCCTGGCTCTTGCGACGAACGGCATATTCGTTCTTGGCGCGTTTATCGGCGCGGGCGTGGCCAGCGTGCTGTGGCTGCTGCTCGCGCCAAAAGTCTGGCCTCATATGGCTCAAGGGGTTAGAGAGCATGTGCGTCATCTGGCCCCGGACAAGTCAAAAAAGCTGCCATTTGCGCCGTTCGTGTGGGTAGGGGTAGTGCTTTCGCTGTACTGGATCACCTGATCGCGGGGTGCCACTAGTCCTATGTACATAGTCGGAAAGTGGGTCTACTTTCAATTCAGGCGAATACGCCACCAAAGTGCAGGAACCGTCAGCGTTGGCCGAGCAAATGGAGTGGTTCGTGAACAAGCCTAATTCGGTAAAAATCCTCGTGGTCGATGATCAGCCGCTGATCGTCGAAGAACTCTGTGAGTTTCTCGAGAGCAGTGGCTACCGTTGCGTGCCGTGCGACTCGAGTCTTGAAGCCATCGAGCTGTTCAGGGCGGACCCGGACATCGGTCTGGTGCTGAGTGACTTGCACATGCCGGACATGGACGGCATCGAGTTGATCCAGGCGTTGCAGCGGCTGGCCGGCAAGCAGCGGGTGTTCGAGGCGATCATGCTCACCGGGCGCGCTGACAAGCAGGATGTGATCAAGGCGTTGCGTGCGGGGATTGCCGATTACTATCAGAAGCCGATCGATCTGGCAGAGTTGCTTGAGGGGGTGCAGCGCCAGGAACTGGCTTTGCAGGAGCGGCAGAAGAATCTGCATCTGGGGCATTTGAATCAGAAGTTGCAGTTTTTGTCCGAGTCGATTGATGACCTTTATCAGGATCTGGACAAGGTGCGGCGCTCGCCCGTGCCGGTGGTGAGTGATGGTGAGCCTGAGTCTGTGGAGATGCCGGCGGTGTTCAGTCAGTTGTCGCCGCGGCAGTTGGATGTGGCGCGGTTGGTGGGCAAGGGGCAGACCAATTATCAGATTGCCTGTGAGTTGGGGATTACCGAGAATACGGTGAAGTTGTATGTGTCGCAGGTGTTGCGGTTGACGCATATGCATAATCGGACGCAGTTGGCTTTGGCGCTTTCTCCTGGTAGTTCGGCGGGGCGGCAGCGGGTTACGGCGCATTGAATTGGCGGCCTTTGGGCCGACCATGCTTTGGGTGGTTGGGGTGAATATCCGTTTTTTTGGTGTCGCTGATTACGGTTCCGCCCTTACGGCGGGTCACTTTTGGCAAACGCCGGAATGCCGGCCCAGCCCAAAGTAACCAAAAGGTCTTCGCCCTGACGTTCGGCCCGCTCGCTGGGGCTCGGGGTTCCTTCGCTCCGGGATCGATCCTGGCGCAGCGGCTACGGTTTGCTTCGCTGCACCTCCTTCCGCTGTGTACGACTGCGTCGTACGGTCGCTGCGCTCCCACGCCCGGATCAATCCCTCCACTCAGCCTGCCGACGGGCTCCCAGATCAAGATCAAAAGCTACTCGAGCTTGCGCTCATTGTTTTGAGTGGTGAAAAGCATGCGGTGTCTGGCTTTTGTTTTGCGCTGGATTCGCCCCTCACCCCAGCCCTCTCCCGAGGGAGAGGGAGCCGATTTGCGGGTTGTTCAAAATTTGCATTCGACTCGGTATCTCAGGTCGGCATACCTGACCCAAACAACTCGGTCGGTCCCCTCTCCTCTGGGAGAGGGCTAGGGTGAGGGTGCTTTTGATCTGCTTCAAAATCTGTATTCAACTCGGTATTTCAGGTCGGTGTACTTCGCCCAAACAACTCGGGTCGGTCCCCTCTCCCTCTGGGAGAGGGCTAGGGTGAGGGTGCTTTTGATTTTGATTGTTTAAATCTGTGTCTGATTTGCCAGAACCTTCCCACAAGGTTTTCAGGTTGTCCGTCGGACGTCGGGTCACTAGTCTCTGGCTGTCGCTGACAACTCAGCGTCCAGGTGTGGAAACCTGAAATTCAAGTAGTTGCTTTGCATTGCTACCGTAATCGTTGTCGGCGTGTTCGTTCGTCTGCAAACTGTGTCGCGGCGGCTGTGCGTGGGCAGACTTTGGTCTGGCCGGTTGCCTACTTATCGGTTTTCCACCCTGCGTACAGCTGCCACCTTTTGTCGTGTGGAAACGACAGAAGAGGGCGTCACAGCCAAGTAGGAGTTCTCATGGACAAACTGATCCCAGACCCACCCCCATCCCCCACCACGCCGCTCGAAGACGCCATGCGCGCCGACGATCTGGTGAAAAACCGCGAAGCGATAAAACGCGCGCTCGATTTCTATCTCTGCCCCGCACCCGCAAAACCGCACCCGCCCAGCACGCTGTTCATGGTGGTGCCCAATGTCGATACCGAAAGCCTGTTGGCTCATGCCTGTGAGTCGCTGGCGTCAGCGAGTGCGATGGCGAGTAATTTCGCTGGTGAATTGAGCGGGTTTCAGCGCAGCACGGCGTTGGCGATTCAGCAGATTGTCATGCTGGCGGAGTTGGCGGTGAATCGGGCGCTGGATCGGGTGGATCCGCAGAGCTGACCTGCGACCGCGTTATCGTTCTTCGCGAGCAGGCTCGCTCCCACAGGGGAAATGCATTGCAAACTGTGGGAGCGAGCCTGCTCGCGAAGGGGCCTTCAAGGGCTCCACCAAACTAATTCTTGCTCTCGATCTTCCCGCCCGCATCCGGATCGTAAAAATCCGGGATCTCGTATTGGTATTTCTTCAGCCAGCGCTGCATCGCCAGTTCGCGTTCGGTGGCGGTGGCGCTTTGCGGTTTCGGCGAGGCGGCTTTGTTGCGGCTTTGCAGGACCAGCCAGCCTTCGGTTTCCTGCTGCTGCGCAGAAGCAGGGCCGGTGTCGATGGCGTGGGCGCTGAGGGGCAGGGTGAGCAGGGTCAGGTAGCACAGGCCTTTGCGGATGGTCATGGCTGTCTCCTATTCGAGCGTCGGCGGTAGCGGGTCGATGAAGGCGGCGACGCGGTCGCCGGGTGCGGCTTTTGCGTGGGCCGGGGCTTTGAGTTTTTCCGCGCGTTGCTGCGCTTCGGTGAATTGTTCCGGGCTCAGTTTCGAGCGGCTGACGATTTCCGCAGCTTGCGGCCAGTCGTTCTGGTAGAGCAGCAGGGTGACCATGTTCAGCGTCGCCAGTTGATTGTTCTGGCTCAGCTCGATGGCGGTGAGGAATTCGAATTTCGCTTCGTTGAGGCGCAGTTGGTTGAGGTAGACCACGCCGAGGTCATTGCGGATTTTTTCGTCGGTGGGCGCCAGGCGCGCGGCGCGTTGCAGGTGGGCCTGGGCCTGGCCGTTGTCGCCACGGGCGGCGTAGACCTGGCCCAGGCCATGTTCGGCCTGGGCGGTGAGGCAGCCGCCGAGCAGGCTGCGGTAGAGCGGCTCGGCTTCGCTGCGGCCGAGCAGGCGATAGACCTTGGCTTTGCGCAGGCGCACTTCGCTGAGGTTGTCCGGCAGGCTTTGCAGATTGGCCAGGCTGGCGTGGAGCTTGCCGTCGCTGGCCAGATCATCGGCGAGGTTCAGCGACAGTTCCTGCTCCGACGTGAGTTTGCTGCAGCTGGACGGCGACAGCAGCGAGGTCCACGGCGCCTGGCCATCCGTGGCGCAGCCGCTGAGCAGCAACAGACTTGCCATGACTATCAGTACTTTCATCAAACGCTCTCCATGAGCCAAGGTCAGTTTGCGAACGCGCGGGCAATGGCGGTGAAACCCGGGCCGGCCAGTACGATCAGCAGGGCCGGAAACAGAAACAGCATCATCACCACCGACATCTTCGCCGACATCTTCGAGATGTATTCCTGCAGCCGGGTCAGGCGTCGGTCGTCCAGTAATTGCTTGAGTGCCAGCAGTGATTTCATCGCACCGCCGCCCTGGTGGATCAGTTGCTGGAGAATCACGCAGGTGTCGGTGAATTCGTCCACCGCGAGCATCACCGCGGTCTTGTTCAGCTCCTGACCCAGCTCCAGACCGGAGTCGACGCGGCTGAGGATCAGGCGCAGTTCGCTGGTCAGCTCCGGCAGCAGTTTCTGTGCTTCGACGCTGAGCACGCGCAGCGCTTGTTCAACGGCCATGCCGGATTCGAAGAGGATGCGCAGCAGCGGAATGAACGTGGAAATTTCCACGGCGATGGTTTTCTGTCGGCGGGCGGCGGCGTAGGCGAGCAGGCGTTTGGGCAGTAAATAGCCGCCGCCCGCAGCGAACATCGGCGCCATCCAGCGGTGGCTGGTCTGCGGGAAAAACACTTCCTGCAAAAAGATCGCCAGCCCCAGAGCGAGCAGCGGCGTGCCGATCTGGCAGGCGGCGAAGAGCGCGCGCTCGTTGGCGCGGCGCCAGCCGAGGCGGCAGAGCAGGGTCTGGGTTTCGCTGTCGATGCTCACCGAGCCCCGGCCGAAACGGCTGTTGCCCAGCGCGCGCAGCCAGTGGCCGAAACGGTTCTCCCGGACCAATTGACCGTGCAAGCGCTGATGCACCTGACGCACGCGGCGGCGCTCGGTGAGCAGGTGATTGCCCACCAATAACAGCGAACCGAGGAGCAACAGCAACGCCGCGAGCCAGACCATCTCAAACGCTCCGCAACATGCGCCACAGCGCCAGACTGCCCAGCACCTGCAACACGGCGGCGCTGAGCAGCATGGTCTGGCCGCTTTCGTCGTGCCACATGCCGAGCATGTAGCCGGGGTTGGTCAGCATGAAGTAACTGACCAGAATCAAAGGCAGCAAACCGAGCACCCAAGCGGTCATGCGCGTTTCCCCGGTCAGCGCGCGCAACTGCCGCGCGCCCTGGTCGCGCTCGCGGATCAGTTTGATCAGATTCTCCAGCAGCTCACTGGCATTGCCGCCGTAGCGGTGATTGACCTTCAGGCCGAGGGCGAACATGCGCAGTTCGTCCTGCTCGTAGAGTTCGGCAAAATCGTTGACCGCATCGGGCAGATTCACTCCCAACTGCACGTTGCGCTGGACCCGGCCCATGGCCGCTTTCAAGGGATCTTCACTGGCCTCGATGCCGCCCAGCACCGCATCGCTCAGCGTGCGCCCGGACTTGAGGCTGCGCACGGTGTGGTCGAGCAGTTGCGGCAGTTGTTCGATCATGCGGCGGATCCGCCGTCGGTAGCGAATGGCGATGTACAGCCGCAACGCCACGGGCGGGACGATCATCATGATCAGCAGACCAACCCAGCTCCCGAGCAGAAATCCCAGGCCCATGGCCGCCGCCCACAGGCTCAGCCACAGGCCGAAGCGCTCGCTCGGCTGACCGAGGCCGGCACGCAAAAACATGCGCTCCAATCCCACCCATTTCGTCTGTTCCACGGCCAATTGCGGTTGCCCCGCAGCGAGTCGATTGAGGACTTTTTCCGTCGCGGTCTTGCGCAGGCCTTGCAGGAACAGATAGATCGACAGCCCCAGCAGCATCAGGCAGATGGCGATAAGAATGATCGGTCCCAGCATCTGCGTGCTCCTCGCCGTCAGCCCAGGTGAGCGTCTTGGCGCAGCTTGTCGCCGGCCGGGTTGACCGCTTCGCGCACAAAGCCGAACCCCGTGCGGCGGTCGAGGCGGAACAGGGTGTTGGTGACGTAGACGTCCTCGCGGATGCCGACCACTTCCACCACTTCACTGACGCAGCGTCGACCGTCGGGCATGCGTGTCAGTTGAATGATCACGTCGAGGGCGGCGCAGATCATCTGGCGCAAGGTGCGTTCGGCGATCGAGCGCCCGGTCAGGCCGACCAGAGTCTCCAGACGCAGCAACGCGTCCTGCGCATTGTTGGCATGCACGGTGCTCATCGAACCGTCGTGGCCGGTGTTCATCGCGGTGAGCACGTCGACCACTTCGACGCCACGGATCTCGCCGAGAATGATCCGGTCGGGACGCATGCGCAGGGCGTTGCGAATCAGGTCGCTGGCCTTGACCTCGCCATGACCCTCGGCATTCGGCGGACGGGTTTCCAGGCGCACCACATGCGGATGGCCGAGCTGCAGTTCGGCGACGTCTTCGATGGTCACCAGCCGTTCGTGCGGGTTGATCAACTGGCTGAGGATGTTCAACAGCGTGGTCTTGCCGGTGCCGGTGCCGCCACTGATCAGGATGTTGCAGCGCCTGCCCACGGCGTTCTGCAGGAATTCGAAAATCGCCAGATCGATGGTCTGCATCGCCATCAGGTCGGTGCTCTTGAGCATGTCCTTGCGGAACTTGCGGATCGACAGGCACGGGCCGTCGAGGGCAATCGGCGGGATGATCGCGTTGACCCGGCTGCCATCGGGCAGGCGCGCATCGACCATCGGCGAGGACTCATCGAGGCGGCGGCCGAGCGGCGCAAGGATGCGTTGCATGACCCGCTCGACGTGATGCGCATCGATAAAACGCAGATCGCTCTGATGCAAAACGCCGTCGCGCTCGATGAACACCCGGTGCGGGCCGTTGACCAGAATCTCCGTCACCGACGGGTCGCGCAGCAGGACTTCCAGTGGGCCGAATCCGGTGAGTTCGTCGACGATTTCCTCGCCCAGGCGCTCCATCTCGTAGCGCGAAATCGCCAGGTGCAAACGCGCGATGTATTCGGCGACCTTGTCGGTGACGAACTGCGCCAGTTGCTGGCGCGAACCTTCCAGCAGGTTTTTCCCCGACTCCTCGATGGCGTCGATGATGTAGCGGTGCAGGACCAGTTTCAGGCCTTCGTGATCGCTGTTACCGATCGCTCCGCGTGGCGTCGCGCCAAAGAGTTTTTCTGCGCTCATGAGTTACCTCGCAGACGATCAAACCAGGTGACTTTCGGTTTGCTCAGGCCTTCGGAACGCTTGGCCAAACGTTCGCCGAGGGCGCGCAGGCTCTGGGTGAGTTTCTCTCGCGGCGCCAGTTCGAACAGACTCACGCCCTGGTTTTTCGCGTTCAGGCGCACATCGGGACTGAACGCCAGCACGGCGATGACTTCCAGATTGAAGGTCTTGCCCAGGGTATCGGCATCCGGCGCAACGTTGCTCAGGTAGCGATCGATCAGCAAGCGCCCGTGCTCGAGTTTCATGCCTTTCTCGCGCCACTGGTTGAGCACGGCGAGGTTGCGTCGGCAGTTGAGTACGTTCTGGTCGGTGTACCACAGCAGTTTGTCGCAATGGCTGACGAAGGTGCGCAATGCCTCACTGTCGGCCTGCCCGGTGAGGTTCACGACAATGTGCTGAAAGTGTTGGCGCAGGGCGCTGAGCAGCATGTACAGCTCGGCGGCGCTGGTGGTTTCCAGCGGCTCGTCAGTGTTGGCGTAGGCAAGAATGCGCAGGCCGTGGTCGGCGCTGGTGAATGCGCTGTCGATCAGCGTCGCGTCGAGGCGGCGCAAATGACGCAGGGCATCGCCGAAGTGAAACGAACTCTCCAGTCCCAACAACGCGAGGCTGTCGCCCCGGGGCAGACCGAGGTCGAGCAGCAGGGTTTGCTGGCCGCTTTTCTGCACGACCATGGCCATGTGATTGGCGAGCAAGGCACCGTCGGAACTGCTCTGCACGCCGTACATCACGGTAAGCCCGCCGAGCTGGGTATTGGGAGTGACGGCGGGCAGGCGTTTGCCCAGGCGCCGCACCAGTCCGGCGACTTCGCTGGAACGCGAGCCATAGGCGACAAAATCCCGCGCGCCGGCGCGCATCGCATTGAGCACAAGCTGATTGTCCATGCCGTCGCCAAGAGCAACGATCGCCAGCATCGGCTTGGCTTCCAGCGCACCTTCGATCAGCGCGCTCTGCGCCACGACATGCTCGCGGTCGAGACCGACGAAGACCAGATTGGCGAACGTTACATCGGCCAGTGCGAGCAATTCGTCGAGGCTGCCGGCACCGGCGCTGATGACCTGGCCGAGTGGCGCGAGGGCGCTTTGCAGCCATTCCAGATCGGTGCTGTTGCGGGTGATGGCGAGGAAGGTCTGACTGAGATTCTGGTTCATTGCGATAACCCGCTGCGCTTGTCGAAGTTGCCGTTCTCGAGGAAGAACATGCGATAGAAATTCGGGTCGTAATTGCGCAGTTTCTCCCCCGGCAACGACGGCAGTCGCGCGTCCGCCGCCAGTGGCTGGACCAGGTGCGGGGTGACGATCATCAGCAGCTCGCGCTCTTCGCGTTTGATCTGCGAACCTTTGAAAAACGCGCCGAGGATGGGAATGTCACCCAGGCCGGGAAACTTGTTCACTTGCGAGCTGTTGGTGGTGCTGATCAAACCGCTGATGACGAAACTTTCGCCATCACCCAGTGACACGCTGGTATCGGTGCGGCGGATGGTCAGCGCCGGAACGGTGGTGCCGGCGATGTTCACCGCGTTGGCAAAATCCAGTTCGCTGACCTCCGGGGCGACTTTCAAGGCGATGCGGTCGCGGCCGATGATGGTCGGCGTCAGGGTCAGGCGGATGCCAAACTCCTTGTACTCGATCGACACGCTGTCGCTGCCGGAACTGGGCACCGGAATCGGGATTTCCCCGCCGGCCAAGAAGCTTGCACTCTGCCCGTTCAACGCCACCAGACTTGGTCGCGCCAGGGTGTAGGCGAAGCCGCTGGTTTCCAGGGCGTTGATGATCGCCATGGTCTTGCCGCCGACCCAGGAGAAATTGAACAGCGAGTTATCCACCGGCAGGCGTGGCTGCGGCACGCCGTCAATTGGTGGCAGCGTGCCGGGCGAACCGAACAGGAAATTACCGCGCGTGCCGATCAGCGACGCCGTGGCTTCCTTGAGTTTGGTGCGGCTGACTTCGACGAAACGGATGTCGGTCTGCACTTGCGACGGCAGGGTCGGATCGTCCGACGGCACGCTGCTGGTCAGCGCCGTGGTCGCCGCGCCTTGGACGAAGACCATGGCTTGTTGCGGCTGCGCCGAACAGGCCGTCCAGACCATCAGGCTGGTCGCGCCGGGGCCGACGCCCGTGAGCAAAAAGGACGAACCGCCATTGGCATGCACGTCGGCAATTTTCGGATCGCCCACTGCCAGCCGAGTGATTGCCACCGGTGACTGCATGTCCTGCTGGAAGCCTTCACCGATTTCGATCACCGAGGGCAGGCGCGGCAGTGCCGAGCAGTTGCCCACCGCCGCGAAGGCGCTGTCCATCGTCAATCCCAACAACAGCAAGGCCCGGAGCGCCGGTTTCAATGTCGGTCTGAGTCGACTCTGCATGCACGTGAATCCTTGCGCAGTCATGGGGTTTGTTGGCTGATCTGGTTGCCGCGAATGATTTCCACCGCAGGCCTCGGCGCCGCGCCGGCACTCGCGGTGGCAGGTGCTCTTTGGGCGCTGCCCAGGGCGAGTTGAGTGAACTGGAAAAGCTGGCTGTTGGTGCGATCCAGGTGCGCGGGCGATTGCGCTTCGCCGGCCCAGTATTTGGCCAGCCGTTGTTCTTCGCTGCTGCGCACCGCGAGGCGCAAGGTGCCGACTTGAGTGGCGAGCATCAGGCGGCTGAGCAGTTGTTCCGGCACCGCCAGCACCACGGTGCGTGCGGCGATGCGGCGCTGGTCCTGTTTGAGTTTTTCTTCGGCGCTGAGGTTGGGGGATGCCGGTTGGCCATCGTTGGTCAGGCCGTACTGATCACCGATCCCGAGTACGCGCAGGGCCGGAACGGCGATCTGCGCCGACTGCTGCAGATTGCTCGCGTCCTCGCGCAGATACAGCAGCACATCGACGTAATCGCCCGGCAGCAACTGCCCGGCGCCACCGATCACCTCATCGACGGCCACGGTCAGTGCGCGCTCGTCGCGGCGAATCATCCGCGCCAACGCACCGCCAGCCTGGAAGCTTTCGTCATTGAGCCAGGTGCCGGCGCTGAGGTGGCGCCAAGGTGTGCGGCCGACTGCTTGTTCAATGCTGGTCAGGCTGCCGGCCGGTGCGCTGCGCAGTTTTTCCACGGTCACATCGGCGGCGGTCAACGGCGTGAACGGCGCTACATCGTGGAGCAGCACCACCACCGGTTGGCGGGTCTGGTCTTCGGCAATCGCGACAGTCTGTTCAATGCTGACCGCTGGGGCGACGGGCGCCTCGGCGACCGGGGCCGGCTGACGACTGAGCACCAGCCCCCAGTAACCGACAAAAACCGCGCCGAGCAACAGCAACGCGGCTAGGCCCATGGTGACGCGACTGTTCATGACGGCTCTCCCTTCCTGCTGCACAACCGATTGCATTTGCTTGCGAAAGGCGGACTGCTTCGGCAGCTATGAACATGCAACTATTTCGCTATTTCCAAGCTAGCTGATCCAAGCAAAAGCGCCATTAATGACAGGCGAAATAACCGTACCAAAGTATGACTCTGGCCAGTTAACAGCCGGAAACGGCGGAAAAACGATGGGATTAATGCTTTGTGATTAATGCGTTCTTACAGTTGTTGGGCGGGGGTTTGTTGACAATGCTCAGGTGGCACGGTGGAACCTTGCCGCAGTGGTGATGTCGGCGCCAGAGGCGCGAAGGAGTGGAGCTATGTTTGGTATGACTTTTGATTATCTGATGGCCAAGGCTCGCGCATTTGCCCGCAGTGAAGAGGGTGCTTCGGCGATCGAGTATGCGATTGTGGTGGCGATGGTGGCGGTGGTGGTTGTGGCGTTCGTCACTCCGCTTGGAGACAGGGTCTTGGCGATCTTCAACAATATTCTGACCTCGCTCGATGGTACGGCTGTGACCCGGCCAACGCCGTGATTTTGTGAACTCTGCACTTGGCTGATATCGCACTACACTGGATTTACCTTTCAGTATTCAGGTATTGCCTATGAACGCGTCTTCGTCGCCCCGCCAACAACTGCTTCTGGTTGATGATGAAGAAGACGCGTTGCTGGAGTTGGCGGAGTTGCTGGAGGGGGAGGGCTTTACCTGTCATACCGCGACGTCGGTGAAGCTGGCGTTGCATCTGTTGACCCGGCATCCGGATATTGCTTTGGTGATTACTGATCTGCGTATGCCCGAGGAGTCGGGCATGTCGCTGATCAGGCGGCTGCGTGAGCATACGTCGCGGGAGCATTTGCCGGTGATTGTGATGTCGGGGCATGCGGATATGGAGGATGTCAGCGATATGTTGCGGTTGCAGGTGCTGGATCTGTTTCGCAAGCCGATTTATCACGTGAGGTTGTTGGAGACTCTCAATAATCTGTTTCCCGAGCCTCGGGTGCAGGCCGGGTGACTCGGCGGCCTTTGGGCCGACCGTGTTGGTGGGGTTTTGGGTGAATATCCGTTGCTGCGGGGGGTGCTGATTACGGTTCCGCCCTTACGGCGGGTCACCTTTTTCAAACGCCAAAAAGGTAACCCAAAAGGCTTGCTCCTACGTTCGGCCCTCGCAGGCTCGGGTCCCTTCGCTCCGGGACTGATCCGGGCGCAGCGGCTCCGGTTTGCTTCGCTGCACCTCCTTCCGCTGTGTTCGACTGCGTCGAACGGTCGCTGCGCTCCCACGCCCGGATCAATCCCTCCACTCAGCCTTCCGACGTCGCCGGTGGATCAAGATCAAGAGCACTCGAGCTTGCGCTCATTGTTGAGTGGTGCGGCTTCGCCGCGGGCAGCTGCGCTGCTTTGCTTTTGCTTCTGTGGGAGCGAGCCTGCTCGCGAAGGCGGCCTGCCAGCCAACCAATTTCTTCCTGATGTACATCAATCCTGTGGGAGCTGGCTTGCCAGCGAAGGCGGCCTGCCAGCCGACCTGTTTCTCGCTGATGTACTCGATTCAAACTGTGGGAGCGAGCCTGCTCGCGAAGGCGGCCTGCCAGCCAACCCATTCCTGCCTGATGTACATCAATCCTGTGGGAGCTGGCTTGCCGGCGAAGGCAGCCTGCCAGCCGACCTGTTTCTCGCTGATGTACTCGATTCAAACTGTGGGAGCGAGCCTGCTCGCGAAGGCGGCCTGCCAGCCGACCTGTTTCTCGCTGATGTACTCGATTCAAACTGTGGGAGCGAGCCTGCTCGCGAAGGCGGCCTGCCAGCCAACCATTTTCTTCCTGATGTACATCAATCCTGTGGGAGCTGGCTTGCCAGCGAAGGCGGCCTGCCAGCCGACAACGCTCTGCCTGACTCACCACCTGCGCAATCAACCTCTTGCTCTTGTCACTCCGGCACGAGCCTGTCCAGTACGCGGTTGACTGCCAGTTCGCCCAGCATGATCACTTGCTGTATTCCCAACAGGGAATTGCGCTGCGGTCCATCGATAAATCCGGCGAGGTCGCTGGCCATGATGCTTGCCGAGGCCAGTGATTCGCAGGCATGCACCAGCAGGGTTTCGTTGTCCGCAGCCGGGTCGACGATGAACAGGGTGCTGGGTTTGCGCGGTGCGGCAGGGTCTTTGATGAGGCGGGGGTTGAGGTAGTAATCGATGGCGCGGTCGGCGGCTTCCTTGAGTTTTTGCGCTTCGACGAGCGGGTCGGCGAAGGCTGGATCGGCAAGAGGTGGATCGGGCGTTATTTTTTTCACGGGCTCAGTCTCCTGATGGAGTAGGGCCGCAACCCGTTCGCGACTAAACGAAAGGGAGGCAGCTGCACGCAGGTTAGTCGACCGATGAGCCACGAAATCGGCGCGCCCGAAGGCGCCCTGCGCACAGCCACCATCAAGTGCAGGTATGCAATACCTGGCTGACAGGAACCTGTGCGTCGTGGACAAGCGGGCGACTAAACCCGACCACTGATGAGCAGTGGCAGGCAAACGATAGAACCCGCGCCCCAGGCGCACAAGCCGGCGGATTCTGGCGTAGCCGTAGGCAAAGGCGCAAGGATTTGTGGGCTGTTGCGAGGTAACGGGGCGTGTGTTTAAACGGCTGGTTTAAGCGCTGCGATAAATCGGTTGAATAGCCGAACGCTTTCGCGAGCAGGCTTGCTCCTACAGGGCCGGCGGTTGTACTGAGGAACCGTGAACACCGCCGAATCTGTGGGAGCGAGCCTGCTCGCGAAGGCGGTGCGTCAGTCAAAAAAATCCTGACTGACACACCGCTCGGCCATCACAACTGATAACTGAAACTGATGCTGTACCGAGGCTTGCGGTTCAACGTATCCAGCGCTTCATCGGACATGGCCTTCGCCACTTCCAGGGCGACGTTGTAGTACTTGGCATCGCCGAACCTCAGCCCGACGGCTGTCGATGACAGGTTGTTGGCCTGCACCGGCAGTTGGTTGAACCAGCTGCGCGAGCGGTCGACGACGACGTAGGGTTGCAGGATGCGCACCCAGTTGCCGTCGCGGTTGAAGCTGTAGTTGACCTCGTAGGCCACGCCCCAACCCTTGTCGCCCGAGGCCTGGTCGTCGGGGTAGCCACGGCCGAAGTTCTGCCCGCCGAATACGGCGCGTTCGCTGTCAGGCAAGGTGTCGTCGCTCCAGTACAGCGCCGCCGAGAGCACGCCTTGCCAGTTGTCGAGAAACTTGTCGCTCTGCACGCCGGACAGTCTGACGCGGAAGAAATCCAGGTCGATGTCGTCGTAGTTGGTGTGCGCGCCGAGGCTGTCGAAGCCCTGGTAGACACCGGCACTGAGGATGCGCAGTTGGCGGGCGTCGGCCTTGCGCCAGTCGCCTTCGAAAGCCAGGGCGCGGACGTCGGTGCGCAGTTCGGTGCTGAAGGGAAAGTTGATGCCGTCATAGCGCGTCTTGTCGTCGACCGCATACAGGCGCGAGCCGGCGGTCAGCAGTTCGTTGGCGGAGGCGATCAGGGGCGTGCTGAAGCCGATCGAGTAGCGATCGTTTTCGCGGTGGGTACTCAGGCGTCCGCCACCGCCGACCAGCACTTCGGTGTCCGGGTCGGCGCGGTAACGCGATGCCGAGACGTTGAGTTGCGTGCCTTCGGTATCGAGGAACTGGCTGTAGTCGAGACGGTAGTAATGCTCTTTGTCATCGCCCGGTGGGAACAGGCCGCTGAGGCTCAACTGTTCGCCCATCGACGTCTGCGAATTGCTGCTGACACCGAGCAACGCCTGCGGGCCGTTACGGTTGTCTTCGGTGGTGCTCAGGGTGCTGGTGAACGGTTTGCGACTGGCCTGGGCGACCAGAGTGGTCGCGCCATCGGTGGTGCCCGGCGGTGGCACTTGCGCTTGAATGGTTACCCCGGGAATGCGGCTCATCAGCGTGGTGTAGCGCTCGAAGGTCTTGCGCGTCAGCGGGCGTTCGGCCTGGATTTTCGCGGCGAGTTTGTCGAGCAGGCCTTTGACCCGGCCGATGTCGCCCTGCATCTGGATATCGCGCACGTAGCCCTCGACCAGTACCACCCGCGCCACGCCGTCATCGAAGCTCTGTTGCGGCAGGAACGCATAGGACAACAGATAGCCGTCCTGCTGATAGCGACGGGTGATGTTGCGCGTGGCTTCGATCAGTTCGGCAAGGCTGGCCTGACGGCCGATCAGGGGCTTGTAGATTTCCGCGAGTTCGTTGAGCGGGTAGATCGTGCCGCCTTCGATCTGCACGGTCTTGAGGTTGACCTTGGTTTCCATCAGCAATGGCTGTGCGGCGGTCGCACCCGGGTCCGGCACTTGCAGCGGCGCTGCGCTCGGCCGATAGGCGTCGGCGGGCAGGTTGGGTACGGGGAGGTTGCGGATGGTTTCGTTGCTGTTGAGAAAACTGGGCAAGGTGTCGGCGAGGGCAGCGGAACTGAGGCTCAGGCACAGCAGGGATGCCAGTACGCGCATAGGACACTCCATGGTCAGAACACAGCACAGGGCAAGTATTTCCGTAGAAAAAAGGCGGAAGACTCGTGGGAATCTTCCGCCCTCAACCAAGCGTAGGCGCTGTAGGTAAGGCCGTCGAATCGGCCAGGTGCAATTTAGCGTTTGTTGCCGCCCAGCGCGCCGGTCAGGCCGCCGAGTACCCCGCCCAGACCGCCAGTTGTGCCGCCAGTGGCAGTGCCGCCGTTGACCAGGCCACCGACCGCCGCCACGGTGCCGCCGACGTTGGTAACCAGACCGCCGACAGCAGTGGTGACCGGGTTGTTGGTGGCGGCAATCGCTCCGCCGAGATTGCCGACTGCGGCGCCCACCTGATTTGTAAGACCAGCGACCGGAGTGCCGAGACCGGTAGCGGCGCCGACCTGTTGAGTGACAGTGGTGACCGCGCTGGTGACCGGATTGAGGCCCGTACCGACTGCGGCGCCGACACTCGCCAGCGGCGACGTGGTTGCAGTGATCGGTGTGCCCGAGCCGCCGAGTACGGTGTTGATCGACGCAATCGTGGTGCCCAGCCCGCCAGCGGTAACACCGCCGGCACTGACCACGCCGCTGGTGCTGCCGGCATTCAGGCCGCTGCCGACGTTGACCACCGCACCACCGACGGTTTGCAGCAGGCCGGTACCGCCGAGGCCACCACCGATGCCACCGATGCCGCCAGTACCCGAGCCAGTGCCATTGGACACCAGGCCGCCCGCTTTGCCGACCGCCGTGCCGGTGTTGCTCAGCGCGCCGCCGAGGGTGTTGGTCAGGGCATTGCCGCTGCCTGCGTCGGTAACTTTGCCGCCGAGGCTGTTCACCGTGCCGCCCACTTTCGAGATCACCCCTTTGAGCGGATCACCCAGGCCGGTGGCATCGCCGAGCTTGTCGGTGGTGCTTTCGACCATGGCGATCACCGGCACCAGGCCGCTGCCGACCTTGTTGGTCAACTGGCTGGTCGGGCCGCTGGTCAGTGAGGTGTTGAGGGTGTCGCCAAGCATGGTGACTTTTTCACCGATGCCATCGACCAGCGGCGCCACGCGGGTGACTACGCCGCCCACGACGGGAACGCTACGGGTCGTTGTGTTCAGTTTGACGCTGAGGTCCGACACGCCGTCGCCAACATCGGAAACCACGCCGCCAAGCGAGGCCGCTGTGGTGGTCAGACCGTTGGGGTCAGTGGCCAGTTTGCCGATGCCATTGCTGACACCATCGCCCAAGGTACTGACGACGTTGCCGGTGGTGTTGGCCAGGCTTTGTACGATGCCGCCAGCGACTGGAACCGTGCTCAGCGAATCACCGATCTGGCCGACGCCATCACCGACACCGCTGACGGTTTTGCCGACATCCTGAACAAGTGTTGTGGTCACCAGCGAAGGTGCAGCGGGATTGGTCGGGTTGGTGGGATCGGTCGGGTCTGTCGGATTGGTTGGGTTGGTCGGATCAGTGCCACCGCCGGTACCGCCAGTGCCACCGGTTCCGCCGCCAGTGCCGGCAGTATCGCCGCCGCTTCCGCCGCCCGCGCCACCGCTGCCATCGGTGCCCGCCGTGCCGTCCGCCGTCGAGCTGCCCGAACTGCTGCGATGGCCGCCACCGCCGCTGCTGCAGCCGACGAGGCCGACCGAAAGAATCAGTGCCAGCGCGATTGCCGATTTGGACCACATCACTTGAGTTTTCATGATTGAGATTCCTGCACCTGTCACAACGTTACGTTGCCTTCGATGGCTCGCCGATCTGTCGTCGGCGATGCCTCGTCCGTGGCTGTAATCTCAGTCGACGGCAGGTTTTTCACCATTCTCAAGTTGGTATTAACCCCTTTATATAGAGGGCTCGGCGCTATGCCGAAGGACTAGTACCCAAGTAATAAACGGGCAAAAAAAAGCCTTGAAATTCAAGGCTCGGTTTTTTGCAAAGCGGCGGGCAGGGCGCGGAAAAACTTAAGTGATATATACACAATTAACGGGTTTTCCGCCCCGCCAGATCAGGCGATCGGTTGCCACTGACCGACCATATGTTCCAGGTCGCCGGCACCGACCAGGCGCAACTCACCGCTGGAGCCCGCGGCACTGGCCAGCAATGTCACTTCACTGGGCAGGCGCACCGGTTTGCGAAAGTGCACGGCGATTTCCAGGTTGGCTTTGGGCAGGTGATCAGAGAGCGCCGCCAGCGTGCGTGCCTTGTTCCACAAGCCATGCGCGATCGCCGTGGGAAAACCGAACAGCTTGGCGCTCGCCGCACTCAGGTGAATCGGGTTGTAGTCGCCGGAGACTTTCGCATACTGGCGACCGATATCGGCCGGCGCAGTCCAGCGCGTCACTTCGAGCAAATCCTGTGACGGCTGCCAGTCCTGAGCCAGCGCCTCGCCCTCGAGTTTCACCCCGCGACAGAGCATCCGGCTTTCGGCTTCCCACAGCGGCCCGAGCTGATCGTCGAGGGTGGTCAACAGATCGAATGTCGCGCCCTTGGCATGTGGTTGCAGGTTGTGCACGCGCACGCTGACTTGCGCGCGACTGATGGCGCCCATCGGCCGCAGCACGCGGATGCGGTTGCTCAGGTGAATCAGCCCCAGCAGCGGGAACGGAAAGTCCCTGGCCGTGAGCAATTGCATCTGCAAGGCGAAGGCGAGGATGTGTGGATAGGTCGGCGGCAGCAGGCCGTCATCGACGAAACCGCAGACCTTGCGATAGGCCGCCAGCCGCTTGCCGTCGATATCGACCCAGCAGCGCAGGCCGCTGTCGGGCAGTTGCGTACCGGTGATTTTGCGTCGCGTCGCTGCGCGCGAGTACAGCGCGGGCAGACTCGGTTCGCGATCCAGCGTGTGCCATTCGATGCTCATGCTCAAGCCCCCAGAACGCTTTGCCCACAGACCCGCAACGCCTGCCCGGTGAACGCGCCCGTGCCCGGTTGCGCCAGCCACGCCACGGCTTCGGCGACGTCTTGCGGCAAGCCGCCCTGGCCCAGCGAACTCATGCGCCGCCCGGCTTCGCGCAGGCCGAACGGAATGTGCGCGGTCATTTGCGTTTCGATGAAACCGGGAGCCACGGCGTTGACGCTGATGCCGCGTTCCAGCAGCGTCGGCGCCCAGGCCTGGGCCAGACCGATCAGGCCAGCCTTGCTCGCCGCGTAATTGGTCTGCCCGCGATTGCCGGCGATGCCGCTGATCGAGGCGAGCAGGACCACCCGTGCGTTGTCGCGCAGGGTGCCGCTGTCGAGCAGCGCCTTGGTCAGCACTTGCGGCGCGTTGAGGTTGACGGCCAGCACCGCGTCCCAGAATTCCGGGGTCATGTTGGCCAGGGTTTTGTCACGGGTGATGCCGGCGTTGTGCACGAGGATGTCGAGGCCGTCGGGCAGCTGTTCGATCAATTGCGCGGCGGCGTCATCGGCGCAGATATCGAGGGTGATCGCACGGCCGCCGAGGCGCGCGGCAAGGGCCTCAAGGTCGGTCTTGGCTGGCGGTACGTCGAGGAGGATCACCTCGGCGCCATCACGGGCCAGGGTTTCGGCAATCGACGCGCCGATGCCGCGCGCGGCACCGGTGACCAGCGCCTTGCGCCCGGCCAGCGGGCGGGTCCAGTCAGTGACTGGCGTAGCGCACGCGGTCAGGCGAATCACCTGGCCGGAAACGAATGCACTTTTCGGCGAGAGGAAAAATCGCAGCGGGCCTTCCAGTTGATCTTCGGCACCTTCGCCGACGTAAATCAGCTGCAAGGTGCCACCGCCGCGCAGCTCTTTGGCCAGTGAGCGGGAGAAGCCTTCGAGTGCTCGTTGTGCGCTGGAGGCGAATGGATCACTCAAGGATTCCGGCGCGCGACCGAGGATCACCAGATGCGCGCTATGGTCGAGGTTCTTCATCAATGGCTGGAAGAATTCGCGCAGTTGCTTGAGCTGGTCAGTGTGTTGCAGAGCGCTGGCGTCGAACACCACCGCTTTGATTTTCGGCCCGTGGCCGGGGATCCACGCGGTGGCCAGCGAGGGCTCGGTGCCGTAGCTGTAGATCGCGTCGGTCAAGCGATTGGCAAACCCGCTGATCCGTTCGGCCAGCGGCCCGCCACCGATCAACAGGGCGCCCTCGATCGGCCGCAGACGCCCCGCCTGCCAGCGTTCCAGCCGCACCGGCGACGGCAGGCCCAAGGCCCCGACCAGACGATGGCCGAAGGATGAGTTGGCGAAGTCGATATAGCGGTCAGACATGGAACGCTCTCCAGAAGTTGGGGTTCAAAGTGTGGACTGTCCACGGCAATCAATCGTTCGATCGGAGCATTAAGGCCTACGCTGGTTTAGCAGAGTAGACCACTGACCCTGTGGGAGCGGGCTTGCCCGCGATGGCGGAGTGCCAGCCGCTGAAGGGTTGGAAATGCCGCCCCCATCGCTGGCAAGCCAGCTCCCACAGGTTTCCATGTGAATCCGCAAATTCCACAGGAGTTATCCATGACCCAGCTGCGCCGCGTCGCGATCATCGGCGGTAACCGCATCCCTTTCGCCCGCTCCAACGGGCCGTACGCCACCGCCAGCAATCAGGCGATGCTCACCGCCGCGCTGGAAGGCCTGATCGAACGCTACAACCTGCACGGCCAGCGCATCGGCGAGGTGGTTACCGGCGCGGTGCTCAAATTGTCACGGGATATGAACCTGACCCGCGAATGCGTGCTCGGCTCGCGCCTGTCTCCAGCGACACCGGCCTATGACATCCAGCAAGCCTGCGGCACCGGTCTGGAAGCGGCGCTGCTGGTGGCCAACAAAATCGCCCTCGGCCAGATCGACTGCGGCATCGCCGGCGGCGTCGACACCACTTCCGATGCGCCGATCAGCGTCAGCGAAGGCCTGCGCAGGATTCTTCTACAGGCCAACCGCGCCAAGAGCACCGGCGACAAACTGAAAACCCTTTTGCAGTTGCGCCCCCGGCATCTGATTCCCGAATTCCCGCGCAACGGCGAGCCACGCACTGGCCTGTCGATGGGCGAGCATTGCGAACTGATGGCGCAGACCTGGAATATTCCCCGCGAAGAACAGGATCAACTGGCCCTCGAAAGCCACCACAAACTCGCCGCTTCCTACAGCGAAGGCTGGCACAACGATCTGATGACGCCGTTCCTCGGCCTGACCCGCGACAACAATCTGCGCCCGGACCTGACCCTGGAAAAACTCGCCACGCTGAAACCGGCCTTCGAGAAAAGCGCCAAGGGCACGCTGACGGCGGGTAACTCTACGCCGCTCACCGATGGCGCTTCGGTGGTGTTGCTGGGAAGTGAGGAATGGGCCAAAGCGCGCGGCTTGCCGATCCTCGCTTATCTGCGCGACGGAGAGGCGGCGGCGGTGGATTTCGTCAACGGTGCCGAGGGCCTGCTGATGGCGCCGGTATATGCCGTGCCACGCTTGCTGGCGCGCAATGGGCTGACGTTGCAGGATTTTGATTACTACGAAATTCACGAAGCCTTCGCTGCGCAGGTCCTGTGCACGCTCAAGGCCTGGGAAGATCCGGAATATTGCAAAACCCGCTTGGGGCTCGACGCGGCCCTGGGTTCGATTGATCGCAGTCGGCTTAACGTCAAAGGCAGTTCGCTGGCGGCGGGGCACCCGTTTGCTGCGACGGGCGGGCGCATTGTCGCGAATCTGGCCAAGCTGCTGGATGCGGCGGGCAAGGGGCGAGGGTTGATCTCGATCTGTGCAGCGGGCGGGCAGGGTGTCACCGCGATTATCGAACGCTAAACGCGATCCCGTGTAGGAGTGAGCCTGCTCGCGAAGGCGCCGTGTCAGTCGCCATCATTCTCTGCTGACAGACCGCTTTCGCGAGCAGGCTCGCTCCCACAGGGTTTCCGATGCATGTGCATGTCAGATTCTGTCGCAAATGCCCTTGCCGACCGATACCAATCAATGCCACCGTCTCGGCTATGATTCGCCCGGGTCGCTGCGATTGATCCGGCACAGTGTGTGCATCCTCAAGGTTCACAGGTCGGCAACCCCTCCCCGTCGGGCGAGGATTGCCGTATAACGAGTGACATTCGCGTGTTTGGTAATAAAGGACCCACAATAAAAGCTGATGAAGACTCCAAAACGCATTGAACCCCTGATCGAGGACGGTCTGGTCGACGAAGTGCTGCGCCCACTGATGAGTGGCAAAGAGGCAGCTGTTTATGTAGTGCGCTGCGGCAATCAGTTACGTTGCGCAAAGGTCTACAAGGAGGCGAATAAACGCAGTTTCCGCCAGGCGGCCGAGTATCAGGAAGGCCGCAAGGTTCGTAACAGCCGTCAGGCGCGGGCCATGGCGAAGGGGTCCAAGTTCGGTCGCAAAGAGACCGAAGACGCCTGGCAGAACGCTGAAGTGGCGGCGCTGTTCCGTCTCGCCGGCGCCGGTGTGCGAGTGCCCAAACCCTATGACTTCCTCGACGGCGTGCTGTTGATGGAGCTGGTGGCCGACGAATTCGGCGACGCCGCGCCACGGCTGAACGACGTGGTACTGGAGCCGGATCAGGCGCGCGAGTATCACGCGTTCCTGATTTCGCAGATCGTGCTGATGTTGTGTACCGGTCTGGTGCACGGTGACCTCTCCGAGTTCAACGTGCTGCTGACCCCGACCGGCCCGGTCATCATCGACCTGCCCCAGGCAGTCGACGCTGCGGGCAACAACCACGCGTTCAGCATGCTCGAGCGTGACGTTGGCAACATGGCTTCGTACTTCGGCCGTTTCGCGCCGGAATTGAAGAAGACCAAGTACGCCAAGGAAATGTGGGCGTTGTACGAAGCCGGCACCTTGCACCCGAACAGTGTGCTGACCGGCGAGTTCGACGATCCGGAAGACCTGGCGGATGTCGGCGGGGTGTTGCGCGAAATCGAAGCGGCGCGCCTCGACGAGGAACGCAAGCAGGCCATTCGCGCGGCGGACGACGCGCCGAAAGGCAAACCCGAAGAACCGCCTCCACCGCCGTGGATGCAGTAATCGCGTGATGAAAAACCCGGCTTCGGCCGGGTTTTTTGTGCCTGCGCATTTTCCGCAAACGCGAGCATGCCCTTGTAGGAGCTGCCGAAGGCTGCGATCTTTTGCCTTTGCTTCAAGGACAAGATCAAAAGATCGCAGCCTTCGGCAGCTCCTACAAGGATCGTATGTGAGTACCCCACGCAACATCCACCTGATCGTAACCGCCCGGCTGATCTCCGATTTAGGCGCCTTCCTCAACATGGTCGCGCTCGCCACTTACGTTTATTTGCTGAGCAACAGCGCCATGAGCGTCGGCATCTTCCTTGCCAGCCGCGTCGGTGGAGGAATCTTCGCCAGCCTGATCGGCACGCGCTTCTACCGGCGCTGGCAGGGCCGCGCGCCGCTGATTGCTTTCGATCTGTTGCGCGCTGCACTGCTGGGGCTACTGTTGATCACTCCGGCGAGTCAGCAGGCATGGCTGTTGCCGTTCATTGCCTTCGGCCTCGGCCTGGGCAATTCGATGTTCGCCATCGGCCTCAACAGCCAGGTGCCGCGTTTGATCGCGCCGGCGCAATTGCTCAAGGCCAATGCCTGGATCACTTCAGCCTCTTCAGCCGCCATGGTCGGCGGCAGTCTGGTGTCGGGGTTGCTGGTGGCTGCTTTGGGTTTCGAAACGGTCTTCGCCCTCAACGCGCTGACCTATGTGCTCGCGGCGCTGCTGATCGTGCCGCTGCGTTTCGAAAAAACGCACGTCAGCGAACAGCCGGAGCGCGGTGAATGGTTTGCCCTGCGGCAAGGCCTGCGTTCGACGCCAGTGGTTGCGGCAATGCTCGCGGTGACCATGGCCGACACCTTGGGCAGTGCCGCGCACAACGTCGGGTTCCCTATCATTTCGAAACTGCTCACGCCCGAGGCGGCGAGTACGACCTTGGGCCTGGCGCTTGCGGTATGGGCCAGCGGCAAACTGCTCGGCGCGCGCATCGCCAGTCACCTCAAGGGCTCGGAGAACAGCCACCTTGAAAGACGATTTTTCTGCGGCGTGGCGCTGATGTCCTGCGGTTTCATTCTGATGTTCCAGCAGCACGGCCTCTACAGTCTGCTGCTGTTCGCCTTGCCGGCCGGGCTTGGCGACGGGGTTTCCGAAGTCAGCCTGATGTCCCGTTTGCAACGGGAACCTGCGGCGTTGCGCCTGCCGATTTTCAGTGTGCTGACCTTGCTGCAGATGAGCGGTTTCGGCATCGGCATGCTGGTTGCCGCGCCGTTCTACGCGTGGTGGACGCCGGGGGCCGTGGTCATGCTGTTCCACGGCATTCCCCTCGGCACCTTGGGCGTGGTGACGCTGTTGCGGATCAGGCGCGGGCGGGTTGCGCGCAGCAGCCCGACGCCAGTTCCTTGAGGATCGGGCAGTCCGGGCGATGGTCGCCGCTGCAATGCTCGACCAGATCCTGCAGGGTGTCGCGCAACTCGCCGAGCTCGCGGATCTTCTGGTTCAGCTCGTCGATGTGCTGGCGCGCCAGTGCTTTCACATCAGCGCTGGCACGCTGGCGATCCTGCCAGAGGGTCAGCAGCTTGCCGACCTCCTCCAGAGAAAAGCCCAGATCCCGCGAGCGCTTGATAAACGCCAGCGTGTGCAGGTCATCGCTGCCGTACACGCGGTAGCCGCTTTCGGTGCGATTGGCCGCTTTGAGCAGGCCGATCGACTCGTAATAACGAATCATCTTTGCGCTCAGGCCACTCTGCCGGGCTGCTTGGCCGATGTTCATCGGTGTTCCTCCAGGTCCTTGGGTTTCCAGGTTTTCAACAGTAGCGCATTGCTCACCACGCTGACGCTCGACAGTGCCATCGCCGCGCCGGCCAGCACCGGATTAAGGAAGCCGAACACCGCCAGCGGAATGCCGATCAGGTTGTAGACAAAAGCCCAGAACAGGTTCTGGCGAATCTTCGCGTACGTTTTGCGGCTGATCTCCAGCGCTGCCGGCACCAGTCGCGGATCGCCGCGCATCAAGGTGATGCCGGCCGCGTGCATGGCGACGTCGGTGCCGCCGCCCATGGCGATGCCGATGTCGGCGGCGGCGAGGGCCGGGGCGTCGTTGATGCCATCGCCGACCATGGCGACTACGCCGGTTTTCTTCAGCTCGGCGACGGTCGCGGCCTTGTCGGCAGGCAGCACTTCGGCGTCGACATTTTGGATGCCCAGAGCCTCGGCCACCACCCGTGCGCTGCCGCGATTGTCGCCGGTCAGCAGGTGGCTCTGGATATCCCGCGCGGCAAGTTGTTGCACCGCTTGCAGAGCGCCGGGTTTCAGCGTGTCACCGAAGGCGAACAGACCCAGTACCTTCGGCTCGGGACTTTGCTCAATCAACCACGACAATGTGCGGCCTTCACTTTCCCAAGCCTCGGCGGATGCGCTCAGATCGCTGGTACCCAACCCGCTTTCGTCGAGCATCCGCCGATTGCCCAGCGCCAGGCGCCGGCCATCCAGCGTGCCGGCGATGCCGCGTCCGGTCAGCGACTGGCTGTCGCTGACATCGGGCACGTTCAAGCCGCGTTCAGCGGCTGCATCCAGCACCGCTTTGGCCAAAGGATGCTCGCTGCCGCGCTGCAACGCACCGGCCAAGGTCAGCAGATTATTTTCGTCACCATCGACCGCGCTGAAGTGCGCGATTCGCGGCGTGCCCGAGGTCAGCGTGCCGGTCTTGTCGAACACCACGCTGCTGACTTCATGGGCGCGCTCCAGCGCTTCGGCGTCCTTGATCAGAATTCCATGACGCGCGGCGACGCCGGTGCCGGCCATGATCGCCGTCGGAGTGGCGAGGCCGAGGGCGCACGGGCAGGCGATCACCAGCACGGCGACGGCATTGATCACCGCCGTTTCCAGCGGGGCGCCGTGAAGCCACCAGCCGATCAGCGTGGCCAGGGCGATCAGCAATACGGTCGGCACGAAAGTCTGGCTGACCTTGTCCACCAGTTTCTGGATCGGCGCTTTCGCTGCTTGCGCGTCTTCGACCAGACGAATGATCCGCGCCAGCACGGATTCCGCGCCGAGCGCCTGGGTGCGCACCAGCAAACGACCTTCGCCATTGATCGCGCCGCCGGTGACCTTGTCGCCCGGTTGTTTCGGCACTGGCAGGCTTTCGCCGCTGATCAGCGCTTCGTCGGCGTGGCTCTGGCCTTCGACGACATCGCCATCCACCGGGAAGCGTTCGCCGGGTTTGACCAGCACCAGATCGTCGAGGCGCAGGGCGCTGATCGCAACGTCCTGCTCACGCCCGTCGATGACTTGAATCGCGCGCTCCGGCCGCAACGCTTCGAGGGCGCGAATGGCGCTGGCGGTCTGACGTTTGGCGCGGCTTTCGAGATATTTGCCGAGCAATACCAAAGCGATGACCACCGCCGAGGCCTCGAAATACAGATGCGGCATGCGTCCGGCGGCGCTGGCCCATTCATAGACACTCAGGCCATAACCGGCGCTGGTGCCGAGGGCGACGAGCAGGTCCATGTTGCCGGCACCGGCGCGCACGGCTTTCCACGCCGCCACATAAAAGCGTGCGCCGAAGATGAATTGCACGGGAGTGGCGAGGGCGAATTGCGCCCAGGCCGGGAGCATCCAGTGAATGCCGAACGGCTGCAGTAACATCGGCAGCACCAGCGGCAGAGCGAGGGCGATCGCACAGATCAATGCCCACCGCTCACGGTGCAGGCGTTTTTGCTGGTCATCGGACTGTGGCCGTTCAGCTTGCCAGACGCTGGCCGAGTAACCGGCCTTGCTCACCGCGTCGAGCAGGGTTTGCGTATCGACCTGGCCGAGCAATTCGAGGTGCGCACGTTCGTTGGCCAGATTGACGCTGACGCTGCTCACGCCTGGGACTTTGCTCAGGGCGCGTTCGACGCGACCGACGCAGGACGCGCAAGTCATGCCGTCGATGCTCAATTCGACGGTTTGCCGGGGCACGCTGTAACCGGCGCGCTCCACGGCTTGCATCAGCGCCGGCAGGCTGTCGCCGGGCGCCTGCACCCGGGCCTGTTCGGTGGCGAGGTTGACGCTGACGGCACTGGCGCCGCTGACCTTGCGCAGCGCCCGCTCGACACGCCCGGCGCAACTGGCGCAGGTCATGCCGGCAATCGGCAGGTCGAAAGTGGTGGATTCGGACATCGGTCGCGCTCCCTGTAGTGGATGTCTACAGGATCAACCTTGCCATGCGGGCAAGGTCAAGCACCATTCCGCAAGATGTTGATCGTTCCCACGCTCCGCGTGGGAATGCCTCCTGTGACGCTCCGCGTCACGCTTCGGGACGCAGAGCGTCCATGGCTGCATTCCCACGCAGAGCGTGGGAACGATCGGCAACGGATCGGCGATTGGCTCAGTAACCCAGGCCAGCCCGCTTCAGGTACACGCCTTCGGCATTCATCGCCAGGCGGAACTTCAGCACATCCCCGGCACGCAGCACGACTTCCTGCGAACCCGGTGCGAGCATGCCGGGGTTGCAACCCGGTGCCTGGCCCGGCAGCAGTTTCAGGCGCAGCGAAACCTTGCCCGGCGGCAGGTTGAACGAAGCGCTCTGCTCCTGGAACAGGCGTGCCGAGAGTTGGTCCTGGATATACACGCCGATCTCGCACGAGGTCGCCACTTCGAGGCGCTCGCGGGAAATGATCAGTACCGCGTAATCCTCGCCGGCGGCTTGCACCTGCGGGACGGCGGCGAAAAGGCTGAGCAAGCCAAACAGGCCCAAAGCTGACCAGCGCATGGCTGAATCTCCTGAATTCGAGTCATTGATGCACGCAGCTTGGCCGAGCGCGGCGCCGATTGCCAGCCCGGCAGTTTTTCGCAGAACTTGACCTTGCCATCGTGGCAAGCCTGAGACTGCCGACAACCTCACTCAAAGGAGTCTTCCCATGCAAGTGTTCAATGTTCAAGGCATGTCCTGCGGTCATTGCGTCAAAGCCATTACTCAAGCGGTGCAAGCCATGGATCCGGCGGCCAGCGTGCGCGTCGATCTGGCAGCCAAGGAAGTCGGCGTCGAAAGCGCGCTAAGTGCCGATCAGGTCATCGCAGCGATCCGCGAAGAGGGTTATGAGGTGAAGCTCGTCTGAAATTGATCGTTAGCGAGCTATCGGAATGTTCAAGGCGTCCGGGCGCGGCTAGACTGTCGGGCTGCGACTTGCCCACCTGGATGCCTGATGAATTTCCGCACGATTTTGATACTCGGCGCCTTGAGCGCCTTCGGTCCTTTGGCGATCGACTTCTATTTACCTGCCTTCCCGGCCATGGCGCTGGCCTTCGGCACCGATGAGCAGCATGTCCAGCTGACGCTGGCGGCGTACTTCCTTGGTCTGTCTCTGGGCCAACTGGCTTACGGGCCGATTTCCGATCGTTTCGGCCGGCGACTTCCGCTGCTCAGCGGCGTTGCTCTGTTCACCCTGGCGTCATTGGCCTGCGCCTACGCGCCGAGCCTGGAATGGCTGATCGGCGCGCGTTTCGTCCAGGCACTCGGTGGCTGTGCGGGCATGGTGATTTCCCGCGCGGTGGTTGCCGACAAGTGCGACGCGGTGGGCTCGGCGAAGGTGTTTTCCCAATTGATGCTGGTGATGGGCCTGGCGCCGATTCTGG
Organism: Pseudomonas sp. S3_G06; assembly: GCF_054667565.1. Taxonomy (NCBI): domain Bacteria; kingdom Pseudomonadati; phylum Pseudomonadota; class Gammaproteobacteria; order Pseudomonadales; family Pseudomonadaceae; genus Pseudomonas; species Pseudomonas sp. S3_G06. The sequence goes on along the minus strand of NZ_CP162738.1, from coordinate 4,399,181 downwards.
CGCCGATGCTCGGTGGGCTGCTGGTCAATACCACGGGTTGGCAGTCGATCTTTCTGGTCCTCACCGGGTTCAGTGCGGCGGCGGGTCTGGCGGTGGCGTTGGGGCTGCCGGAAAGCATGCCGGCCCACGTGCCGCGCCAGCCGTTGTCCGGTGCGTTGCGCCAGTACGCGCGACTGGTCAAGGATTCGGTCTACCTCGGCCATGCCCTGACCGGTGGCATCGCCATCGCCGGCATGTTCGCCTACATCGCCGGTTCACCGTTTGTGTTCATCAAGCTCTACGGTGTACCCGCCGAGCATTTTGGCTGGCTGTTCGGCACCAATGCGGCGGGCTTCATTCTGGTGGCGCAGGTCAATGCTCGTTTGCTGGTCAAGCGTGGTCCGGCGTTTTTGCTGGTGCGCGCGGTGTGGGTGTACTTCCTCGCCGGGCTGACGTTGCTGGCGGTGAGCGCGATGCGTCCAGAGGCCTTGTGGCCGTTGCTGATTCCGCTGTTCATCTGCATTGCCAGCCTCGGCTGCATCATTCCCAACGCCTCGGCCTGCGCGATGAACGGTCAGGGCGCCCGTGCCGGCAGTGCATCGGCAATGCTCGGTTGCCTGCAATTCAGCATCGCCGCCGGTGCCGCCGCGTTGGTGGGGGTGTTGCACGATGGCAGCGCCGTGCCGATGGCCATGGTCATCAGCCTTTGCGGTTTGCTGGTGGTGAGCGTCGCGCTGCTCACCCGGCGCTTGCAGAATGCCCGGGCGCTGGCGCAAGCCCAGGTCTGAACGCTCGACTTTGGAGCTCAGCCGGCGGCGCGCTGCTGGCTGGGTTCGGGAATCCGGTGGGGCGCGCAGAGTCGCGCTTCGAGGGTGCGAGTGAAGGCCAGAGCCTCGGCTTCACTGCGAAAGGTCACGACGTGCTGGTCCAGACGCACCTGCCATTGAGACTTTGCCACTTCTTTTATCAGGATCTTCATTGCTGACCTCCCTTGCGTAAAAGATGTATCGCAGAGGCTTCGATTGTAGACCCCGATACCCGCGCAATTGTGACAAGGGTCAAGCAACCGACTGACGGCAAAAAGCCCCGCAACCGCTCTGGCATCACGAGCGTTTGCGAGGCTTTATTTTTTTAGAAACCTTCTAAAACAATTTTCCCCTTGGCCTTGCCGCTTTCCAGCAGCTCATGGGCACGGCGCAAGTTGGCCGCGTTGATCGCGCCGAAGTGCTCGCCCAGGGTGGTCTTCAGAGTGCCGGCGTCAATCAGCTCAGCGACGCGGTTGAGCAGCTTGTGCTGTTCGATCATGTCCGGCGTTTCGAACAGCGAGCGGGTGTACATGAACTCCCAGTGCAGCGACAGGCTCTTGCGCTTGAGCAGGCTGATGTCGAGGGACTTCGGATCGTCGATCAGCGCCAGCTTGCCTTGCGGCGCGAGGGCTTCGACCAGTTGCGCCAGATGCTGGTCGGTCTGGGTCAGGCTGGCGACGTGGGTCACGCTGGCAATGCCGGCGCGTTTCAATTCTTCGCTCAGCGGCTGGCTGTGATCGATGACCAGATCGGCACCGAGTGCGCTGACCCAGTCACGGGTTTGCGCACGGGAGGCAGTGCCGATGACTTTCAGGCCGGTCAATTGCTTGGCCAATTGAGTGAGGATCGAGCCCACGCCGCCCGCCGCACCAACGATCAGCAGGCTCTGGCCTTCATCGTTGCTGCCCTCGCTGATTTGCAGGCGCTCGAAAAGCAATTCCCACGCAGTGATCGCGGTCAGCGGCAGCGCAGCGGCTTCGGCAAAACCGAGGGACTTGGGCATGTGACCGACGATGCGCTCATCGACCACGTGCAACTCGCTGTTGCCACCGGCCCGGGCAATCGAACCGGCGTAGAACACCTTGTCACCGGCCTTGAACAGGGTGACGTCGCTGCCGACCGCCTTGACCACACCGGCAACGTCCCAGCCCAGCACTTTCGCCGCGCCGTTTTCCGGCGCCGCGTTCTGCCGCACCTTGGTGTCGACCGGGTTGACCGAAATGGCTTTGACCTCCACCAGCAGGTCGCGCGGGCCAGCGACCGGTTCTGGCAGTTCAATGTCTTGCAGGGACTTGGCGTCGCTGATCGGAAGGGACGCGTAATAGGCGATGGCTTTCATGGATGGCTCCGTACAGTTGATAGAAGAAGGAAAACGGCTGAATTCGATAGAGGTCATCATTGGCTATTTCTCTGCGCGATAAAACCGGCTAAAAGAGCAGGCTCTTTCAATATTTTTTTGATAATCGAGGCGGTGCATGCTGCGTTTTGATGACTTGCAGTTGTTTGTTCGCGCGGCGGATCTGGGCAGTCTCTCAGCGGCGGCGCGGGTGATGGACATGTCGGCCGCTGTGGCCAGCGCGGCGTTGAAGCGCATCGAGCAGCAACTCGGTGCGCGGCTGCTGGCGCGGTCGACCCGCAGCCTGCGCCTGACCGCGGAGGGCGAAGGCTTCCTCGAATATGCCCGCGCCGCCCTGAGCAATCTCGACGAAGGCCGTCGACTGCTCGCCAGCGGACAGGACCAGGTCAGCGGAATTCTGCAACTGTCAGCACCCTCGGATTTCGGGCGCAATCTGCTGCTGCCGTGGCTCGACGCATTCCAACGTGAGCACCCGAAACTGACGGTGCGCCTGCTGCTTGGCGACCGCATCGCCGACCTGTTTCGGCAACCGGTGGACATCGCCCTGCGCTATGGCGAGCCGGAAGATTCCAGCCTGATCGCCTTGCCCATCGCGCCACACAATCGCCGGGTGTTGTGCGCGTCCCCCGACTATCTGGCCCGGCATGGCGAGCCGCGTCAGCTCGAACAACTGGCCCAGCACAACTGCCTTTTGTACATGCTCGGCAGCCGCGTTCATGACCACTGGAGTTTTCACGATGGCAAGCGTGAAGTCGGCCTGACCGTGAGTGGCGACCGCTTCAGCGATGACGCTGACGTCGTGCGGCTATGGGCGTTGGCCGGTGCCGGTATTGCCTACAAATCCTGGCTCGACGTCGGCGCCGATGTGCTCGCCGGACGCCTCAAAGTGCTGATGCCGGAACTGCTGTGTGAGCGCGCACCGCTGAATCTGTTGTGCGCCCATCGCGCACAATTGAGTAAGCCGGTGAACCTGCTGAGGGAGATGCTCGCCAGCCGATGCGCCGAATTGAGTAGTCAATTTCCCGGTTTCCTCAAAGTTGATCATTAGTCGCAGGCAATTAGAGAAATTTCTGTCAGGAACAATCGCCACCTGCCCAGGCCCAGGCGCAGGACGTCTGGCTTAACCCGCTTATACTAGCGCCCGCCTCATGCCTGCACTGACACCCGGCGCGCAGACCCCGTAACGCGTTGCCGGCTTTTGGTGACGGTTGCTACTTCTGCTGCCAGGTTGTGTGCCGGAGCAGCTGGTGTCGGTGGCATCCCTTGCCACCGATCCCGGGCGATTTTCGCGTGTTGGCCGATGCCCCATAACCGGCCAGGATGTCTCCGAGCGGTAGACGATACGATTCAACAGGGAGTGAACATATGGAACATGCACCGTGCATCAGCCAGATCGCGACATTGCTGGCCGACCCCAAGCGCAGCGCGATGATGTGGGCGTTGATGGATGGCTCGGCGCGGCAAGCCGAAGAGCTGGCGCTGCTGGCCGGGCTCTCGCCGTCGTCGGCCAGTGCGCATCTGGGACGCCTGTCCGCAGGGGGGCTGTTGAACATCGAAATGCGCGGGCGCAAACGCTTCTTTCGCCTGGCGGCCCCGGAAGTCGGCGCGGCGATCGAAGCACTGGCCAGCGCCACCATTGCCAGCGCGCCACGGCAAATCCCTGATGCGCTGAAACGCACGACTCCCATGGTCAGGCCACAGGCGGCGCCGTCTTCGCTGTTGCGCGCGCGGTTCTGCGACGATCATCTGGGCGGTACCCTGGCGGCCGACCTGTATCAGCGCCTGCTCGATGCCGGCTGGATCGAGCAGCTTGAGCAGCGGGTAGTGGTGACGCACAAGGGCTCCACCCGACTGGCGCAGCGCGGAGTGTTCATCCAGGCCCTGGCCCACCGCAACGTGCAGGTCGCCTGCGCCTGCCCGGACTGGAGCGAGCGCCGTCCGCACATGGGCGGTTCACTGGGCGCGGCGCTGTTGCAGTTGTTCATGCAGTCCGGCTGGCTGACCTTGCCCAACGATTCCCGCGCCTTGCAGTTGACCGCGACGGGCCAGCGCGAAATCCATCGCTTTGCCAAGGAAACCGAGCTGGTAACAGCGTTCTAGAGCGTTGCTCGGCGATGAGCTGAAGGCTGACGTCGTCCACGGCTGTGAACAGGTCGCATCCAGTACGACCTCTGTATGACCATCGCGCACACTCGATCCGGGGATTTTCCGGATGGGGGAGCACAACATGAATACACAACGCTTTAGTGCGGCTGAACGCCTGGAACGGCTGCCGCTCAGCGGCTATCACCGCGTCATTTTCATCATCATTGCCTTGGCGTTTTTCTTCGACTCCATGGATCTGGCGATGATGACTTTCCTGCTCGGCTCGATCAAAGCCGAGTTCGGCCTGAGCAGTGCACAGGCAGGGCTGCTGGCCAGCTCGAGCTTCTTCGGCATGGTGCTCGGGGCGTCGCTGTCGGGAATGCTCGCCGACCGCTTCGGGCGCAAACCGGTGTTTCAGTGGAGCATCGTGTTGTGGGGCGTGGCCAGTTACCTGTGTTCGACGGCGCAGACGGTGGAGACGCTGACGCTGTTTCGCATCCTGCTCGGAATCGGCATGGGCATGGAGTTTCCCATCGCACAGTCGATGCTGTCGGAATTGATTCCGGCGCAACGACGCGGGCGCTACATCGCCCTGATGGACGGCTTCTGGCCGCTGGGTTTTGTCGCGGCGGGCGTGCTCTCGTACTTCCTGCTGCCGCTGATTGGCTGGCGCGATATCTTCCTGGTACTGGCGGTGCCTGCGGTGTTTGTCCTGGCAATCCGCTTTTTCATCCCTGAGTCGCCGCGCTGGCTGGAACAGGCCGGGCGCGACGCCGACGCGGACAAGGTGTTGAACGGCATTGAAGCGCGGGTGCGTGCTTCGCTGAGCGGTGCGGCGTTACCGGAACCGGTTCGTTTGCCTCGCACGGTGACGCCACCGGGCAATTTCTTCTCGGCACTCAAGCAGATCTGGTCGCCGCAATATCGCCAGCGCACGACAATGATCTGGAGTCTGTGGTTCTTCGCATTGCTGGGTTTCTACGGGCTGACTTCCTGGCTCAGCGCATTGCTGCAGCAGTCAGGTTTCGCCGTGACGCAATCAGTGTATTACACCGTGCTGATCTCGCTCGGCGGGATTCCCGGCTTCCTCATGGCGGCGTGGCTGGTCGAGCGTTGGGGGCGCAAACCGGTGTGCATCGTCACCCTGCTCGGCGGCGGGGTGATGGCGTTTCTGTATGGGCAGAGCGCGGTATTCGGCGGCAACGTGGCGCTGCTGATCGGCACCGGATTGTTGATGCAGTTTTTCCTGTTCGGCATGTGGGCGGTGCTCTACACCTACACGCCGGAGCTGTACCCGACTTCGGCACGGGCAACCGGCTCGGGATTCGCCTCGGCGATCGGCCGCGTCGGCTCGCTGCTCGGGCCACTGGTGACCGGGCTGGTGTTCCCGATTACCGGGCAGGGCGGGGTGTTCGCGCTGGGCGCGGCGTGCTTTGCGATTGCGGCGGGAGTGGTGTGGCTGTTCGGGATGGAGACGCGGGGCAAGACCCTGGAAGAGCTGACCGAAGCGCAGCCATTCAAATAAACGCAGTACCCTGTGGGAGCGGGCTTGCCCGCGATGGGGCCAGCAAATTCAACATCTATGTTGACTGACAATCCGCTATCGCGGGCAAGCCCGCTCCCACAGGTATTGATGTGATTTTGCAGTTGCTTACGGTTTTACCAACCGCGCATCCAGGCTGTTCTGCGCCAGGCGCTTGGCCTGATCCTGGGTCATGCCCAGATGCTCGTGCAGCGCATGGAAGTTCTCGGTCACGTACCCGCCGAAATACGCCGGGTCATCTGAGTTCACCGTGACCTTCACGCCGCGCTCGAGCATGTCGAGGATGTTGTGCTGCGACATGTGATCGAACACGCAGAGCTTGGTGTTCGACAGCGGGCATACGGTCAGCGGAATCTGCTCGTCGATGATCCGCTGCATCAGGCGCTCGTCTTCGATGGCGCGCACGCCATGGTCGATGCGCTGGATTTTCAGCAGGTCGATGGCTTCCCAGATGTACTCCGGCGGGCCTTCTTCACCAGCGTGGGCGACGGTGAGGAAGCCTTCGTCGCGGGCGCGATCGAAGACGCGTTTGAATTTGCTCGGCGGGTGGCCCATCTCGGAACTGTCGAGCCCGACCGCGACAAACGCATCACGGAACGGCAGCGCCTGATCGAGGGTTTTCTGCGCTTCGTCTTCGCTGAGGTGGCGCAGGAAGCTGAGGATCAAACCGCTGCTGATACCCAGTTGCGTCTCGCCATCCTTGAGCGCGGCGGCGATGCCGTTGACCACCACTTCGAACGGGATGCCCCGGTCGGTGTGGGTCTGCGGATCGAAAAACGGTTCGGTATGAATCACGTTCTGTGCTTTGCAGCGCAGCAGGTAGGCCCAGGTCAGGTCGTAGAAGTCCTGCGAGGTGCGCAGCACGTCGGCGCCCTGGTAATACAGATCGAGAAATTCCTGCAGATTGTTGAAGGCGTAAGCCTTGCGCAGGGTTTCGACGTCGCTCCACGGCAGGGCGATCTTGTTGCGTTCGGCCAGGGCGAACAGCAGTTCAGGCTCCAGCGAACCTTCCAGATGCAGGTGCAGTTCGGCTTTGGGCAGGGCGTTGAGCCAGTCGTACATAGTCTTTTCTCATCAGGTGCAATGCCGGCATTCTACAGAGGCTGGCCGCAACAATTGGCAAAACCTGACCAGGTGATCGATCAAACCGCCTCTTGCTCGCGACGATAGGCATAGGTATCGGCGAAGCGCGACAGCAGGAATTCGGCGCAGGTGGTGGTCGGATATTTCGCCGGATGCTGTGCGTCCTGGCAACCGGGCAGGCATTCGATGCGCGTGTCCGGGTGCGGTTCGGCGAAGAACGGCATCGAATAGCGATCCACGCCCAGCGGGCTGATCACCCGGTGCGGCGTCGAGCGATAACGGTCGTTGCTCCAGCGCGCCATCATGTCGCCGAGGTTGACCACGAACGTGCCGTCAATCGGTGGCGCGTCGATCCATTCACCATTGATGTTCTTCACCTGCAAACCGCCGGCGCTGTCCTGATAGAGCAGGGTGATGCAGCCGTAATCGGTATGGGCGCCGGCACCTTGTTGCTCGGCGGAGCTGGCGGTGTGACGCGGCGGATAATGGATCATGCGCAACACGCTGACCGGGTCGACAAAGCGCGAATCGAAGAAGTCGCGCTCGATGCCCAGCGCAATGGTCATCGCCCGCAACAGTGTTTGCGCCAGCGCCTGCATGTCGAGGTAATGCTGCTCCATAAGAGCTTCCCAGCCGGGTTGCGCCGGGTGCCGATTGGGGCCGCGCAAGGGTTTTTCCGCGAGCACCTCGGGATGCTCGTTCGGCAGGTGCAGGCCCATGTCGAAGGTTTCTTTGAGATCGCTGGGTTTGTCCGGGTCCAGTTGCTCGGTGGCAATCGCGCCGTAGCCGCGATGGTGGCGGGTCTGAGTAATGTCGATCTTCAGTTTTTCTGTGGCGGGCAATGCAAAGAAGCGCTGGGCGTGATCGAGCAGATCGTCGATGCGCTGCGCCGAGATCGGATGGCCCTTGATGTAGAAAAAGCCCCATTCGCAACAGGCTTGGTCGATCTGCCCGGCCACCGCAGGCCAGGCATTTTCGTCGTCGCCATAGAGCGGGCTGATATCAATGATCGGAAGCTGATCCATACACAATCCTTGAATACGCTGTGTTTCCAATGTGGGAGCGAGCCTGCTCGCGAAGAGGGAGTGTCAGACAACATTTTTGTTTAATGACACACCGCTTTCGCGAGCAGGCTCGCTCCCACAGGGTTCTGTGTGGTGAATCGGGGGACTACTTCGGCATCTCGGCCTTCATGCCCTCAACGTAGTAATTCATCGAAGCCAGTTCCGCATTGGTCGCGCTCACGCCCGCGGGGATTTTTTCCACACCGGCCTGATCCTTGATCGGCCCGGTAAACGGCTGCAATGCGCCGCTCTTGATGTCGGCGATCAATTGCTCGGCTTCGGCTTTCACCGGCGCCGGCACCAGATCGCTGATCGGCAGTTCCACTGTGCCTTCCTTCAACCCGCCCCAGTAATCCTGGGATTTCCAGGTGTGATCGATCACGCTCTGCGTCGCCTGAATGTAGTGTGGCGCCCAGTCGTTGACGATCGAGGTCAGCACCGCTTTCGGGCCGAAGTGGGCCATGTCCGAGGCGTAGCCTACGGCATACACGCCGCGCCGTTCGGCAGCCTGGATCGGCGCCGGGCTGTCGGTGTGCTGGAACACCACGTCGACGCCTTGATCGATCAGCGCGTTGGCGGCGTCGGCTTCCTTGCCCGGATCGAACCAGGAGTTGACCCACACCACTTTGATTTCGGTGCCAGGGTTGTACTTGTTCAGGGCCAACTGGATGGCATTGATGTCGCGGATCACTTCCGGAATCGGGAACGAGGCGACATAGCCGATCTTCTTGGTCTTGGTCATCTTCGCCGCGAGGAAACCGCCGACGTAACGGCCCTCGTAAGTGCGCGCCAGGTAAGTGCCGAGGTTCTTGTCCTGCTTGTAGCCTGTGGCGTGTTCGAAAGTGACCTTGGGGAATTGCTTGGCGACTTTCACTGTCGGGTTCATGTAGCCGAAAGACGTGGTGAAGATCAGGTCATATTTGTCCTTGGCCATGTTGCGGATCACCCGCTCGGCGTCGGCGCCCTCGGCGACGTTTTCCACGTAGTTGGTGGTGATCTGCGTGCCGAGTTTTTCCGCCAGGGCCTTGCGCCCCTGTTCGTGCTGATACGTCCAGCCGTGGTCACCGATCGGGCCGATGTAGACGAAACCGACCTTCAGCGGATCGGCAGCGCTGGCGCTCAGGCTGATTCCCAGACCGATGGCGGCGTACAGCAGTTTGTGCAGCGGACGTATTGGCATGAACCCGAACTCCATTTTGTTGTGTGTGCTCAGGGCCAATGCAAATTGCTGACCAACAGGACAACAAACACATTTGAAAACGCGGCGCGGCCTTCGCGAGCAGGCTCGCTCCCACAGGGACGCATTTCAATGTGGGAGCGAGCCTGCTCGCGAAGAGGCCGGCAAGGCCAATAAAAGTGCATGCCTGAATCCAGCTGCCATCGCGTGGTGCGCAAAGATGTAACGAAACGTTAGCGGCGCGCGGCAGTCAGTAGCTTCATCAGCTCTTTTCGGCAAAAGGCCCGTCATGCTCTCGATCCTCAAACAAGAAAGCTTCCTGCTGCTGGCAGTCCTTGCCGCGTGCGTCGCTTATCCACTGGAACATTGGCTGCTGCACAGCGGCCAGATCGTCGCGCTGGGCGGCGGTCTGCTGCTGATCGCCTTTATTGTCGCCGCCTCGATGCGCGTCGCTCATCACGCCGAACTGCTCGCGGAAAAGGTCGGCGATCCCTACGGCACGATGATCCTCACGCTCTCGGCGGTGCTGGTCGAAGTGGTGATCCTGGCGATCATGATGAGCAACGAAGCCTCGGCAACACTGGTGCGCGACACGATTTATTCAGCGGTCATGCTCGACATCAACGGCATCCTCGGCCTCGCCGCACTGATGGGCGGGATCAAACACGGCGAGCAGTCCTACAACGACGATTCGGCGCGCAGCTACAGCGTCATGATCCTCACTGCGATGGGCGTGTCGATGGTGGTCCCGGAGTTCATTCCCGAGGCCAACTGGAAGATGTATTCGGCGTTCACCATTGGCGCGATGATGGTGCTTTACGCGCTGTTCCTGCGCATGCAGGTCGGCCCGCACAGTTACTTTTTCAGCTACAGCTACCCGGACAAACGTCGCAAGAAGGAGCCGGTCGAGCAGGAGCCGAAGTCGGTCAGCCTGGCGCTGTCGATCGGCATTCTGGTGTCGGGGGTGGTGATCATCGGCGCACTGGCCGAGGTGATGTCCAAGACTCTCGATCTGGGCCTGGAAGGCACGGGCGCGCCGCCGGTGATCACGGCGATTCTGGTGGCAGCGATTTCCGCCGCTCCGGAGATTCTGACTGCACTGCGTGCGGCACTGGCCAATCGCATGCAGTCGGTGGTCAACATTGCGATGGGCGCGTCACTGTCGACGGTGATTCTGACCGTACCGGTGATGGAAGCGATGGCGCTGTACACCGGCCAGCCGTTTCAAATGGCGATGACCCCAGTGCAAACGGTGATGATCTTCATCACCCTGATCGTCAGCGCGATCAACCTCAATGACGGCGAGACCAACGCCATTGAGGGGATGACGCACTTTGTACTGTTTGCCACGTTCATCATGCTGTCGCTACTGGGCCTTTAGGGCTGACAGATACCCATGTGGGAGCGAGCCTGCTCGCGAAAACGGTGTGTCATCCAACAAACATGTTGTCTGACACTCCTTCTTCGCGAGCAGGCTCGCTCCCACAGTTTTCAACGGCGGTGAGTCAGGTCCCGGCGATCAGTTGGCGAGCGGCTTGACTGTGATCGGCGATCAAACCTTTCAGATCCAACCCTTCAACCTGACCACCAACCACACGCCACTTGCCGCCAATCATCACTCGATCCGCCCGATCCGCGCCGCACAACAACAGCGCCGAAATCGGATCATGGCTACCGGAGAAGCGCAGTTCATCGAGCTTGAACAACGCGAGATCCGCCTGTTTGCCCACGGCGATTTCGCCGATGTCAGTGCGGCCGAGCAGGCTCGCCGAACCCTTGGTCGCCCAGCCCAGCACGCGCTCCGGGGTGATCTTTTCGGCGCCGTAGCGCAGGCGCTGGATGTACAGGGCCTGACGCGCTTCGAGGATCATGTTCGAGGCATCGTTGGACGCCGAACCGTCGACGCCAAGGCCGAACAGCGCGCCGGCGTCGGTCAGCTCGATGCTCGGGCAGATGCCGGACGCCAGGCGCATGTTCGAGCTTGGGCAGTGGCAGATGCCGGTACCGGCCTGGCCGAGGCGGGCGATTTCGTCGGGGTTGAAATGGATGCCGTGGGCCAGCCAGGTACGCGGGCCGAGCCAGCCGACGCTGTCCAGATAATCGACGGTGCGCAGACCGAAACGTTGCAGGCAGAAGTCTTCTTCATCAAGGGTTTCAGCGAGGTGGGTGTGCAGACGCACATCGAGTTTGTTCGCCAGATCAGCGCTGGCCGACATGATTTCCGGGGTCACCGAAAATGGCGAACATGGCGCCAGAGCGATCTGGATCTGTGCACCATCGCCACGCTCGTGATACTCGTGAATCAGCCGCTGGCTGTCATCAAGAATCACCTGACCTTCCTGCACCGTTTGTTGTGGAGGCAGGCCGCCGTCCTTCTCGCCAAGGCTCATCGAGCCGCGCGTGAGCATGGCGCGCATGCCCAGTTCACGCACCGTTTCGACCTGCACGTCGATGGCGTTTTCCAGACCGTCCGGGAACAGATAGTGATGGTCGGCAGCTGTGGTGCAACCTGAGAGCAGCAATTCGGCCAGCGCCACTTTGGTGGCGAGGGCGAGTTTTTCCGGGGTCAGCCGCGCCCATACCGGGTACAGGGTTTTCAGCCACGGAAACAGCGGCTGATTGACCACCGGCGCCCAGGCGCGGGTCAGGGTTTGATAGAAGTGATGGTGAGTGTTGATCAGGCCCGGCAGGATCACATGCTCGCGGGCATCGAACACTTCATTGCACGGCGCCGACGGCTGCTGACCGGCAGCGAGCACTTCGACGATCACACCGTCTTGCACGACTAGACCGCCACGGGCATCAAGCTCGTTGGAGGTGAAAATGGCGAGGGGATTTTTTAACCAGGTACGGGTCGCAGGCATTGTGGCCGGCTCCTCTGAAAGTTGGGTTCAGGGTTGCCAGCTCAGTGTTGCCCTGTCTGCTGATCCAGGGTCGCCGCGAAGGACGAGGCGCGCAGTTTCAAACAAATCGCCCCATCGGGCAAGCCCAACCCGACCGGACACCACGGTCCCGTGTAGGAGCTGCCGAAGGCTGCGATCTTTTGATCTTGATCTTGAAAATCAAAAGATCGCAGCCTTCGGCAGCTCCTACACAGGAGATTCGTAGACTTACCAGGGAATGGTTTCACCCTTGTAATTGACGAAGTGATGCCCGCCCTTGCCGGTGAATGCATTGACCTGGTCAATCAGCCCGCGAGTGCTGGTCTCGACGTCGAGATCGGCGCCTTCGCCGCCCATGTCGGTCTTCACCCAGCCCGGGTGCAGCGAAAGTACGGTCAGTTTCTGCTCGCCCAGTTGCGTGACAAAACTGTTGGTCATCGAATTCAGCGCCGCCTTGCTCGCCTTGTACAGCGCCAGTTCCGGCGCGTCGGGCATGGTCACGCTGCCGAGTACCGAACTCATGAACGCCAGCACGCCGCTGCCGTCGCGAATCTGCCCGACGAAACGCTGGGCCAGATTGATCGGCGCCACCGCGTTGGTGAAAAACAGTTGCCCGACCTCGGCCAGGGTCGCGCCGCCCGGCGTCTGCACGTCCGGGCCTTTGACCCCGGCGTTGACGAACAACAGATCGAAGGTTTCGCCCTTGAGTTTCTGGCTCAGAGCGATAACCGCTTGCTGATCGTCCATGTCGAGCTTCTCGATGCGCACGTCACCCAGCGCTTGCAGCGCCTCGGCCTTCTGCGGATTGCGCACCGTCGCGGTCACTTGCCAGCCATCGCCCAGCAGGGTCTTCACCAGACCGAGGCCCAAGCCCCGGGAGGCGCCGATGATCAGTGCGTTTTTTGCCTGAGACATGATGGGTTTCCTTGAAAGTCAGCATTCAGGATTCAATGGACACGCCTGACCGCGCCACAGTTGCAGCGCTTGGCGAAAACAGGCTTTGACCCCGGAGCATACTCCAGGCCTCTCGAGTTTCTCGAGGGTGTTTGATCAGAAACAATCATGAGGCGTGCTCCAGGTGTTGCCGGTGCGGACGCCTTCGCGAGCAGGCCCGCTCTGACATCAACTAATGTCCCGCCTGCCACGGCTGCCCCAGCGAAACCGGCGCATACAACCGAGTGCGCACGGCATCGCGGGACAGCAGCACCAGCACCAAAATCGTCGCCACATACGGCAGCATCGCCAGCAGGCTCGAAGGAATCGCCAGTCCCAATCCCTGTGCCACCAAGTGCAGGATGCTGGCGAGGCCGAACAGATACGCCCCAAGCAACAACCGCCACACCCGCCAACTGGCAAACACCACCAGCGCTAGAGCGATCCAGCCGCGCCCGGCGGTCATGTTCTCTGCCCACATCGGTGTGTAGGCCAACGATAGATAGGCCCCGGCCAGCCCGGCCATTGCTCCGCCGAACAACACCGCCAAGGTGCGTACGGTCAGCACCGGCAAGCCCATGGCGCTGGCCGCATCCGGGTTTTCACCGACCGCTTGAATGATCAGGCCGACACGACTTTTGATGATCACCCACGCCACCAGCGCAAACAGGGCGAACGACAGATACACCAGCAGATCCTGGGCAAACAGCATCCGCCCGATCAGCGGGATCTCACTCAGATACGGAATCGCCAGAGGCTCGAAACCCGCCAGCGGCTTACCCACCCATGCCGCGCCGACAACCGTCGAAAGCCCGACACCAAAGATCGTCAGGGCCAGCCCGGTCGCCACCTGATTGGCGTTGAACACCAGCGCGACCAGGGCAAACAGTGACGACAACAACATCCCGGCCGACATCGCCAACAGCACACCCAGCCACAGGTTGCCGCTGTTCAGCGCGACGATAAAACCGATCACCGCACCGAACAGCATCATGCCTTCCTGGCCGAGGTTGAGGACGCCGCTTTTCTCGCAGATCAACTCACCCAAAGCCACCAGCAACAGCGGCGTGCCGCAGCGGACCATCGCGTAGAAAATATTGCTCAACAGATCGATATCCATCACAGCGCTCCGGCGGTTACGGCAGGGGTCGAGGCGCGCCGGGTCCAGCGCAGTTTCAGGCGTGGCCGATAGAGAATCAGCACGTCACAGGCGAGCAGGAAAAACAGCATCATGCCCTGGAACAATTGGGTGATCGCTTGCGGCAGATTGAGCGACATCTGCGCGCTCTCGCCGCCGATGTACAGCAGCGCCATGAGCAGACTGGAGAACAGAATGCCAAGCGGATTCAACCGTCCGAGGAACGCCACGGTGATCGCTGCGTAGCCATAGCCCGGCGACACTTGGGGCACCAGTTGGCCGATCGGCCCGGTCACTTCGCAGACCCCGGCGAGCCCGGCCAGACCACCGCTGATCAACAGCGCCAGCCAGATCAGGCGCTTCTCGCGAAAGCCGACAAAACCTGCCGCACGTTTGTCCAGCCCGAGCACTTTGATCTGGAAGCCGATAAAGCTTTTCTGCAACAACACCCACACCGCAACCAGCGCGAGCAGGGCGAAATACACGCCGGCATGCACGCGGCCGTCCTCCAGCAGCAGCGGCAAACGACTGGCGTCGCCGAACATCGCCGACTCGGGAAAATTGAAGCCCGCCGGATCCTTCAACGGCCCGTGCACGCAGAACAGCAGCAGGTTCAGCGCGATGTAGTTGAGCATGATGCTGGTGAGGATTTCGTTGGCATTGAAGCGCGTGCGCAGCCATGCGGTGAGCCCGGCCCATGCGGCGCCCGCCAGCGTCCCCGTCAGCAGAATCAGCACCAGCGCCCAGCGACTTTGCATACCAATAATGTTCACCGCCAGAGCACTGCCGGCCAGTGCGCCGAGAAGCAGCTGGCCTTCGGCGCCGATGTTCCAGATCCGCGCCTGATAGGCCACGGCCAGGCCCAGTGCGCAGAGCAGAATCGGCAGCGCCTTGACCAGCAATTCAGACACGCCATACAAATCGCTGACCGGTGCGATCAGCAGTGTGTGCAAGGTTTGCAGTGGGTCGTGGCCCAGCGCGATGAACAACAGCGAGCCGCAGCCGAGGGTCAGGGCCGCCGCCAATAACGGCGAGCACCACAGCATCAGGCGCGATTGCTGGCCACGGGGTTCGAGAGAAAGCAGCATGGTTGGAACTCCGTTAAACCGAGGCGGCGCGAGGTGAGTGATCGAACTGGCCGGCCATCCACGCGCCGACATCGCTCAGTTGTGTAGCGCTGGTGTCTTGCAGTGCCGACAGACGCCCGCCGCACAGCGCGCCGAGGCGATCGCTGATCTGGAACAGCTCATCGAGGTCTTCGGAAATCACCAGAATCGCCGCGCCGGCATCGCGCAGGGCGATCAAGGCGCGATGGATGGTGGCGGCGGCGCCAACGTCGACGCCCCAGGTCGGGTGCGCGGCGATCAGCAGTTTCGGTTGCTGAAGAATTTCCCGGCCGAGGATGAATTTCTGCAAGTTGCCGCCGGACAGGCTGCGCGCAGCCGTTTGCGTGTCCGGGGTCTTCACGCCGAAACGCTGGATGATCTGCTGCGCGAGCGCTTCGACTTTGCCGCGTTGAATCAACCCGTGGCTGACCAGTCCGTGCTGGAAAGCACTGAGCAGGGCGTTATCGGCCAGACTCAACTCCGGCACCGCGCCGTGGCCGAGGCGTTCGGCCGGCACGAAGGCCAGACCGAGTTTGCGCCGCGCATCCGGGCGCAGGTCAGCGACGTTTCTATCTGCGAAGCGCAGGGTCGCCGCTTGCGCACGAGGCAAGGGCTGCTCGCCGCTGAGCAGGGCGAGCAGCTCATCCTGACCATTGCCCGCGACCCCGGCGATGCCGACGATTTCGCCGCTGCGCACTTGCAGGTCGATGTCGGTCAACGAGCAACCGAACGGATCCGGGTTGTGCCAGCTCAAACCCTGCACCTGCAGAAACGCCGCGCCACCGCTGACCTTCGGATACTCGCCAATCAAAGCCGCCGCTTCACCGACCATCATTTGCGCCAGTTGCTGGTCCGAACATTCGGCGGGCTCGCAATGCCCGGCAACCCGGCCGCCGCGCAGCACCGTGGCGCTATGGCACAAGGCGCGCACTTCACCGAGCTTGTGGCTGATAAACAGAATGCTGCAGCCCTCATCGGCGAGGCGCCGCAGGGTGATGAACAATTCGTCCGCCTCTTGCGGCGTCAGTACTGAGGTCGGCTCGTCGAGAATCAGCAGGCGGATGTCCTGCATCAGGCAACGGATGATTTCCACCCGCTGGCGCTCGCCGATCGACAGGCTGTGGACAAGTCGCTCCGGCTCCAGCGCCATGCCGTAACGCCGCGAGACTTCGCGAATCTTCGGCTCCAGTTGCTTCGGCGTGCCGGCCGCCGCGCCCATCGCCAGGGCAATGTTCTGCGCGACGCTGAGGGTTTCGAACAGCGAGAAATGCTGGAACACCATGCCAACGCCCAACTGCCGCGCCTGCGCCGGGTTGCGCATCTGCACGCGCTGCCCCTCCCAGAGCATTTCACCGCTGTCGCACTGGGTGACCCCGTAAATGATCTTCATCAACGTACTTTTGCCCGCGCCGTTTTCACCGAGCAGGGCATGGATCTCACCCGGCGCGATGCTCAGGTCGATGGCGTCGTTGGCCAGACAACCGGGGTAGCGTTTGCTGATCTGGCGCAGTTGCAGGCGCGGCGGGGAAGGGGCGATGGACATGACAGGCTCGACTGACTTGGAGTTGTGCCTGTGGATAAAGCAATTTCCTGGCCATTGAGTCAGGAACGCTTGCGGAGCCAGTCCGCAAGTGCCGACAGCAGCGCATCGGCGGGCATTTTGTCTTTCTCTCGAGCACCAATTCAGCGCAAAGCCATTGAACAGGCTCCAGTTTTGCCCGCTTGCAGTTGGTTAAAAAACGAGCAACTGCCTGGGAGCCAGACAGATCCAGCGGCTGCGGCGGTCATGAACGGCTTATCCACAGGTTGCTCCACAGTAATTGTGCGCAAGCGCCGAGGGTGGGCATAAGCACTGCGATGCTTTGTTCTAATGGTCATAAACGAAGGTAACTGTTTGTTTTTACGCTGGATTTCCCTTTCGTCGGGTCAATTGAACGAAAATTGAACAAATCGCGCAAAGCCGCATGACAGAAGGGTTACAGCGGTGTGTGCTCAGGTTATCCACAGTCGGGTGCACAGCAGGTGTGGGCAAGTCGCCAATTGGGGAATGCCCTGAAAAAGATCGCAGCGTTCCGCAGCTCCTACAATCGGAATGCGATCCCCTGTAGGAGCTGCCGAAGGCTGCGATCTTTTGATCTTTTGATCTTCCACTCTCAACGCTGCAACAAAATCCGCCCCCGGCTCAGATCCGCCAACTGACCCTGCAACACGTCGATCTGTGCTTGCCCCACCGCCAACTTCAACTCCACCCCATTGGCCGTGAAGTTTTCCTCCACCACCAATCCACCGAGATCGGCCACGCGCAACTTCACCAGTGCCAACTCGGCAAATCCGCAAGCGCAAGTCAGCGGCACGCGGCTGATCAGCTCGACTTTCTGCGCCGCTTGCAGGCACTTGTTGGCGCCACCGCCATAGGCCCGGGCCAAACCGCCGGTGCCCAGTTGAATGCCGCCGTACCAGCGAATCACCAGCACCGCGACCTGATCGCAGTCCTGCGCTTCGATCGCCGCCAGAATAGGGCGTCCGGCCGTGCCGCCGGGTTCGCCATCGTCAGTGCTGCGGTATTGCGCGCCGAGTTTCCACGCCCAGCAATTGTGCGTGGCATTCAAATCGCTGTGCTGCTCGAAAAACGCCTGCGCATCGGCGGGGCTGCTGATCGGCGTCGCCAGAGTGATGAAACGGCTTTTGCGAATCTCTTCGCGGTACTCGCAAAAACCGCTGAGGGTGAAAGGCATAAACGTCTTATAGAGAAGGAGTGAGGCCGCAGCCTTTGAGAATGATGCGGATCAGGTTGTTGCCGGCGTCTTCCATGTCCTGCTTGGTCAACTTGTTGCGCCCGGTGACGCGGCAGATCTGCGTGGCGAAGTCGGCGTAATGCTGAGTGCTGCCCCACAGCAGGAAAATCAGGTGCACCGGATCGACCGGGTCCATTTTGCCCGCATCGATCCACGCCTGAAACACCGCCGCGCGCCCGGTGAACCAGGCGCGGTAGTCCTGATTGAAATATTCGCTCAGGCATTCGCCGCCGCTGATCACTTCCATGGCGAAGATTCGCGAAGCCTGTGGCTGGCGCCGGGAGAATTCCATCTTCGCGCGGATGTAGCGGGTCAGTGCTTCGGCCGGGTCATCCTCGGCAGTGAGGGTGTTGAAGGTGCTGTCCCACAACTCGATGATGTTGCTCAGCACCGCCACATACAAACCGAGCTTGTTGGTGAAGTAGTAATGCAGGTTGGCCTTGGGCAGCCCGGCATTCTGCGCGATGGTGTTCATGCTGGTGCCTTTGAACCCGTGACGGGCGAACTCGTCTTCGGCGGCTTTGAGAATGGTCTCTTCGTTCTTCTGACGAATGCGGCTGGCGGGTTTGCCGCCGTGGGCTGGGACTTCAAAGGTCATAGGCACTTCCGGGATTGTCTGTGGGTGCAACCAGTTGCGTTGATAGCGCACCCACAGGCATCCGACAAGTCCTTGCGCGGAAAAACAGTTACGCCTGTTCGATCTTGTTCAATGACGCGGGGCTTTTTGCCTCAGCGGTTTTGCCTTCCGGCAACAACAGACACAGGATGATTGCCGTCAGCCCGCCGCTGGTGATCGCCGAGTCGAACAGGTTCTGCACCAGTTTCGGCAGCAGGTGCAGCAGGTTCGGTTGCGCGGCGATGCCGAGGCCGACGCCGAACGAAGTGGCGATGATCAACATGCTGCGCCGGTCCAGCGGCGACTGCGCGAGAATGCGCACGCCCGCCGCCGCCACAGCGCCGAACATCACCAGCGTTGCACCGCCCAGCACCGGTTTCGGGATTTGTTGCAGCACCGCACCGATCATCGGGAACAGGCCGAGGCAGAACAGGATCGCGCCGATGTACAGGCCGACGTAGCGGCTGGCAACGCCGGTCAATTGGATCACGCCGTTGTTCTGCGCGAACGTTGTGTTGGGGAAAGCGCTGAAAGTCGCCGCGATCATGCAACTGACACCATCACCGAGCACGCCACCGCGCAAGCGGCTTATATAAGAAGGGCCGCTGATCGGTTGGCGGGCAAGCATGCAATTGGCGGTGAGGTCGCCGACGGTTTCGATGGTGCTGATCAGGTAAATCAGCGCGACCGGCAGGAAAGCCGTCCAGTCGAAGTTGAATCCGAACTTGAACGGCGTAGGAAAACTCACCAGTGGCAAGTCAGGCAACGGCTGCGGGACCAGTTTCCCGCTGAACCACGCCGCGAGGCTGCCGAGCACCAGTCCGATGATGATCGCCGACAGTCGCACCCACGGCGTATTCGAGCGGTTGAGCAGAATGATCGTCAGCAGCACAAACACGCCCAAGGCCAGATTGCCCGGCGTGCCGAAGTCCGGCGCGTTGAAGCCGCCACCCAGATCGGTGATGCCGACCTTGATCAGGCTGATGCCGATCAGCGTGATGACGATGCCGGTCACCAGCGGTGTCACCACTCGGCGCAACTGACCGATGAAGCGGCTGAGCACGATCTGCACGATTGCGCCGAAAAAGCACACGCCGAAAATCATCGCCAGAATATCTTCCGGGCTGCCGCCGCGCTGCTTGACCAGAAACCCGGCCGACAGCACCGCACCGAGAAACGCGAAACTGGTGCCTTGCAGACAGATCATCCCCGCGCCAATGCCGAACGGTCGCCGCGCCTGGATAAAGGTGCCGACGCCCGAGACCATCAGCGCCATGCTGATCAGGTACGGTAGATGCGCGGTCAGCCCGAGCGCGGAACCGATCACCAGTGGCGGGGTGATGATGCCGACGAAACTGGCGAGCACGTGTTGCAGCGCGGCGAGAATGGCGGCGAGTGGTTTGGGGCGGTCGTTGAGGCCGTAGATCAGTTCACTGGACGAGTCGGAATCTGGCTGCATGGCTTTGGCTTCTTGAAGGAGAGTTATCCCTTCTCTGCAAAAACCTGTCCACTTGCTCAGGTTATTCCTCGATTCTGTCGATGAGGCCCAGCCGGGCTGGGCTCTGCGCGCTTATCTATCGCGTCGCGGCCAGACTCTCGAGGAAACTTTCCAGCACCAAATGAGGGCGCCGCCCCTTGCGCGTGACCGATGCCAGACTCAAATCGTAAAAACGCGTGCCGGCCTTGAGCGCACGCAAGCGCCCCTGCTGCACCCAAAGATTGGCGTAGTGATCCGGCAGGTAACCGATGTAGCGCCCGGTCAGAATCAGAAACGCCATGCCTTCACGGTCAGAGGCACTGGCGGTGCAGTTGAGCGCCTGATAATGCGCCTGAATCTCCGCCGGCAAACGAAAGGTCGGCGCAATCGCGTCCTGACTGTCGAGGCGTTGATCATCGAGTTGCTTGTCGTCGACATAAAACAGCGGATGACCCACCGCGCAATACAGCAGCGAACGCTCGCTGTACAACGGCTGATATTCCAGTCCCGACAAAGCGCTGGCCTGCGGCACCACGCCAACGTGCAGGCGCCCGTCGAGCACACCTTGTTCAACTTCGTTTGGTGCAATCATGCGAATCTGGATCTGCACATCCGGCCCGCGTTCTTTTAACTGCGCGAGGGCGTGGGTGATGCGCATGTGCGGCAGGGTGACGAGGTTGTCGGTGAGGCCGATGATCAGCTCGCCGCGCAGGTGTTGGTGCAGGCCGTTAACCTCAGTGCGGAAACTCTCCAGCGCACTCAACAATTGCAGCGCTGATTGATACACCTCACGACCTTCCTCGGTCAGCGAAAATCCGGCCCGCCCACGCTGACACAAGCGCAAGCCGAGGCGCTGTTCCAGATCGCTCATCTGCTGGCTAATCGCCGAGCGACCGATGCCGAGCACGGTTTCCGCTGCGGAGAAGCCGCCACACTCCACGACACTGCGAAAAATCCGCAGCAGGCGAATATCAAAATCACTGACCTGGGCCAATGGATCGGCGCGGCGGCTGCTCATTTTTTGTTCTCTTTGTTTAGCAATGATCTAACTGAAGGTTAGAAGAGTTGGATTTCACCGACTTTATCGCCGTGGCAATTTAGCTGCAACAACGCTTTCCATCTCCCTGACGCTTATGCCCTGCGAGGTTTTGCCCGATGAACATGCCTGAAAACGCGCCGTCGCCACTGGCCAGTCAACTGAAGCTGGACGCGCACTGGATGCCGTACACCGCCAACCGCAACTTTCAGCGCGACCCGCGTCTGATCGTCGGCGCTGAAGGCAGCTGGCTGTTCGACGACAAGGGCCGCAAGATCTACGACTCGCTGTCCGGTCTGTGGACCTGCGGCGCCGGGCACACCCGCAAGGAAATTCAGGAAGCCGTTTCGAAACAACTGGGCACCCTCGATTACTCGCCGGGCTTCCAGTACGGCCATCCGTTGTCGTTCCAGCTGGCAGAGAAAATCACCGAACTGACCCCGGGCAACCTGAACCACGTGTTCTTCACCGACTCCGGTTCCGAATGCGCCGATACCGCGGTGAAAATGGTCCGTGCCTACTGGCGCCTGAAAGGCCAGGCGACCAAGACCAAGATGATCGGCCGCGCCCGTGGTTACCACGGTGTGAACATCGCCGGCACCAGCCTCGGTGGCGTCAACGGCAACCGCAAGCTGTTCGGCCAGGCGATGATGGACGTCGATCACCTGCCGCACACACTGCTGGCGAGCAATGCCTTTTCCCGTGGCATGCCGGAGCAGGGCGGTACTGCTTTGGCCGATGAATTGCTCAAGTTGATCGAACTGCACGACGCTTCCAACATCGCTGCGGTGTTCGTTGAGCCGATGGCCGGCTCTGCAGGGGTGCTGGTTCCGCCGCAGGGTTACCTCAAGCGTCTGCGCGAGATCTGCGATCAGCACAATATCCTGCTGGTGTTCGACGAAGTGATCACCGGTTTCGGCCGCACCGGTTCGATGTTCGGCGCCGACAGCTTCGGCGTGACTCCGGACCTGATGTGCATCGCCAAGCAAGTCACCAACGGCGCGATTCCGATGGGCGCGGTGATTGCCAGCTCCGAGATCTACCAGACCTTCATGAACCAGCCGACGCCGGAATATGCCGTGGAATTCCCCCATGGCTACACCTATTCGGCGCACCCGGTGGCCTGTGCCGCCGGTCTTGCGGCACTCGATCTGCTGCAAAAGGAAAACCTGGTGCAGAGCGTCGCCGAAGTCGCGCCGCATTTCGAGAACGCGTTGCACGGCCTGAAAGCCTCGAAGAACGTGATCGACATCCGTAACTACGGCTTGGCCGGCGCGATCCAGATTGCCGGGCGTGACGGCGACGCCATCGTGCGTCCGTTCGAAGCGGGCATGGCCCTGTGGAAAGCCGGGTTCTACGTGCGCTTCGGCGGCGACACTCTGCAATTTGGCCCAACCTTCAACAGCAAGCCGCAAGACCTCGATCGTTTGTTCGACGCGGTCGGCGAAGTGCTGAACAAGCTCGACTGATTTTTCCCTCTATATATGTACAAAAGTGCGGGCGCCTCTCACGGCGCCTGCGGACCAGAATTCAGGAGTGTTCGATGAGCGTTATCCCGCATTTGATCAATGGCGAACTGGTGACCGAAACCGGTCGCGCGGTAGATGTGTTCAACCCGTCTACCGGTCAGGCAATTCACAAACTGCCACTGGCCAGCCAGGCCACCATTCAGAAAGCCATTGATGCCGCCAAGGCTGCGTTTCCGGCTTGGCGCAACACGCCCCCGGCCAAACGCGCCCAAGTGATGTTCCGCTTCAAGCAACTGCTGGAGCAGAACGAGGCGCGCATCTCGCAACTGATCAGCGAAGAGCACGGCAAGACTCTTGAAGACGCCGCCGGTGAATTGAAGCGCGGTATCGAGAACGTCGAGTTCGCCTGCGCCGCCCCGGAAATCCTCAAGGGCGAGTACAGCCGCAACGTCGGCCCGAACATCGACGCCTGGTCGGACTTCCAGCCGTTGGGGATTGTGGCTGGTATCACCCCGTTCAACTTCCCGGCCATGGTGCCGCTGTGGATGTACCCGCTGGCGATCGTCTGCGGCAACTGCTTCATCCTCAAACCATCCGAGCGCGATCCAAGCTCGACGCTGCTGATCGCTCAGTTGCTGCTGGAAGCCGGGTTGCCGAAAGGCGTGATGAGTGTGGTTCATGGTGACAAGACGGCGGTGGACGCGTTGATCGAAGCGCCGGAAGTCAAAGCGCTGAGCTTCGTCGGTTCGACGCCGATTGCCGAATACATCTACGCCGAAGGCACCAAGCGCGGCAAACGCGTTCAGGCGCTGGGCGGCGCTAAGAACCACGCGGTGCTGATGCCGGATGCCGATCTGGACAATGCGGTCAGCGCACTGATGGGCGCGGCTTATGGTTCCTGCGGCGAACGCTGCATGGCCATCTCGGTGGCCGTGTGTGTTGGCGATCAGGTTGCGGATGCGCTGGTGGCGAAACTGGTTCCACAGATCAAAGCGCTGAAAATCGGCGCGGGTACCTCGTGCGGTCTGGACATGGGGCCGTTGGTTACCGGTCAGGCGCGTGACAAGGTCAGCGGTTATGTGGACGACGGTGTGGCGGCGGGCGCGACCCTGGTGGTCGATGGTCGTGGTTTGAGCGTTGCCGGGCATGAAGAAGGCTTCTTCCTCGGTGGCTGCCTGTTCGACAACGTCACTCCAGAGATGCGCATCTATAAAGAAGAGATCTTCGGGCCGGTGCTGTGCGTGGTGCGGGTGAACAGCCTGGAAGAGGCGATGCAACTGATCAATGATCACGAATACGGCAACGGCACCTGCATCTTCACCCGTGACGGCGAAGCGGCGCGGCTGTTCTGCGACGAGATCGAAGTCGGCATGGTCGGCGTCAACGTACCGCTGCCGGTGCCGGTGGCTTATCACAGCTTCGGCGGCTGGAAGCGTTCGCTGTTTGGCGACCTGCATGCGTATGGTCCGGACGGCGTGCGCTTCTATACTCGTCGCAAGGCAATCACCCAGCGCTGGCCGCAACGTGCGAGCCATGAAGCTTCGCAGTTCGCATTCCCTAGCTTATAAGTAGCTGGATGTGCAGGAGGCCGACCTTTCAGGTCGGCCTTCGCGTTTTCGGGGCTTTTTGACCGATATGACAGAAATATGAAAATAGGTGTTGACGGCAGATTCCAGAGGTCTATAATTCGCCCCACTTCCGGCGCAGTCGAAACGGAAAACTCCTTGAGATTCAAAGAGTTACGCAGTTTTCGACAGCGGCTTGCTTCAGATCATCGAAGCCTGGAAGGAGTTGAAAGAGCGGTGATGTTTGGCTCTTTTAACGGTTCGATCTTCTCGGTCGAAAGCGGAGAAAAAGAGGTGTTGACAGCAGCGATTAACGCTGTAGAATTCGCCTCCCGCTAACGAGAGGTCGGAAGCGCAAGTGGTTGAAGTTGTTGAAGAATTCTTCGAAAACTTCTGAAAATAATCACTTGACAGCAAATGAGGCTGCTGTAGAATGCGCGCCTCGGTTGAGACGAAAGATCTTAACCAACCGCTCTTTAACAACTGAATCAAGCAATTCGTGTGGGTGCTTGTGCAGTCAGACTGATAGTCAACAAGATTATCAGCATCACAAGTTACTCCGCGAGAAATCAAAGATGTAACCAACGATTGCTGAGCCAAGTTTAGGGTTTCTTAAAAACCCAAAGATGTTTGAACTGAAGAGTTTGATCATGGCTCAGATTGAACGCTGGCGGCAGGCCTAACACATGCAAGTCGAGCGGATGAAAGGAGCTTGCTCCTGGATTCAGCGGCGGACGGGTGAGTAATGCCTAGGAATCTGCCTGGTAGTGGGGGACAACGTTTCGAAAGGAACGCTAATACCGCATACGTCCTACGGGAGAAAGCAGGGGACCTTCGGGCCTTGCGCTATCAGATGAGCCTAGGTCGGATTAGCTAGTTGGTGAGGTAATGGCTCACCAAGGCGACGATCCGTAACTGGTCTGAGAGGATGATCAGTCACACTGGAACTGAGACACGGTCCAGACTCCTACGGGAGGCAGCAGTGGGGAATATTGGACAATGGGCGAAAGCCTGATCCAGCCATGCCGCGTGTGTGAAGAAGGTCTTCGGATTGTAAAGCACTTTAAGTTGGGAGGAAGGGTTGTAGATTAATACTCTGCAATTTTGACGTTACCGACAGAATAAGCACCGGCTAACTCTGTGCCAGCAGCCGCGGTAATACAGAGGGTGCAAGCGTTAATCGGAATTACTGGGCGTAAAGCGCGCGTAGGTGGTTTGTTAAGTTGGATGTGAAATCCCCGGGCTCAACCTGGGAACTGCATCCAAAACTGGCAAGCTAGAGTATGGTAGAGGGTGGTGGAATTTCCTGTGTAGCGGTGAAATGCGTAGATATAGGAAGGAACACCAGTGGCGAAGGCGACCACCTGGACTGATACTGACACTGAGGTGCGAAAGCGTGGGGAGCAAACAGGATTAGATACCCTGGTAGTCCACGCCGTAAACGATGTCAACTAGCCGTTGGGAGCCTTGAGCTCTTAGTGGCGCAGCTAACGCATTAAGTTGACCGCCTGGGGAGTACGGCCGCAAGGTTAAAACTCAAATGAATTGACGGGGGCCCGCACAAGCGGTGGAGCATGTGGTTTAATTCGAAGCAACGCGAAGAACCTTACCAGGCCTTGACATCCAATGAACTTTCCAGAGATGGATTGGTGCCTTCGGGAACATTGAGACAGGTGCTGCATGGCTGTCGTCAGCTCGTGTCGTGAGATGTTGGGTTAAGTCCCGTAACGAGCGCAACCCTTGTCCTTAGTTACCAGCACGTAATGGTGGGCACTCTAAGGAGACTGCCGGTGACAAACCGGAGGAAGGTGGGGATGACGTCAAGTCATCATGGCCCTTACGGCCTGGGCTACACACGTGCTACAATGGTCGGTACAAAGGGTTGCCAAGCCGCGAGGTGGAGCTAATCCCATAAAACCGATCGTAGTCCGGATCGCAGTCTGCAACTCGACTGCGTGAAGTCGGAATCGCTAGTAATCGCGAATCAGAATGTCGCGGTGAATACGTTCCCGGGCCTTGTACACACCGCCCGTCACACCATGGGAGTGGGTTGCACCAGAAGTAGCTAGTCTAACCTTCGGGAGGACGGTTACCACGGTGTGATTCATGACTGGGGTGAAGTCGTAACAAGGTAGCCGTAGGGGAACCTGCGGCTGGATCACCTCCTTAATCGACGACATCAGCTGCTGCATGAGCTCCCACACGAATTGCTTGATTCATTGAAGAAGACGATAGAAGCAGCCTAAAGGGTTGTAGCTTAGTTGGTTAGAGCGCACCCCATGCTGTGTGGTAAAGAGCAGGGTGAGGTCGGCCTTAGCAGCTCGAAATTGGGTCTGTAGCTCAGTTGGTTAGAGCGCACCCCTGATAAGGGTGAGGTCGGCAGTTCGAATCTGCCCAGACCCACCAATTTTGTGTGGGAAACGCCTGTAGAAATACGGGGCCATAGCTCAGCTGGGAGAGCGCCTGCCTTGCACGCAGGAGGTCAGCGGTTCGATCCCGCTTGGCTCCACCACTACTGCTTCTGAAGTTTGAAAGCTTAGAAATGAGCATTCCACCGGTTCGGTGATGAATGTTGATTTCTAGTCTTTGACTAGATCGTTCTTTAAAAATTTGGGTATGTGATAGAAAGATAGACTGAACGTTACTTTCACTGGTAACGGATCAGGCTAAGGTAAAATTTGTGAGTTCTCTTAGTTGAGAAATTCGAATTTTCGGCGAATGTCGTCTTCACAGTATAACCAGATTGCTTGGGGTTATATGGTCAAGTGAAGAAGCGCATACGGTGGATGCCTTGGCAGTCAGAGGCGATGAAAGACGTGGTAGCCTGCGAAAAGCTTCGGGGAGTCGGCAAACAGACTTTGATCCGGAGATGTCTGAATGGGGGAACCCAGCCATCATAAGATGGTTATCTTGTACTGAATACATAGGTGCAAGAGGCGAACCAGGGGAACTGAAACATCTAAGTACCCTGAGGAAAAGAAATCAACCGAGATTCCCTTAGTAGTGGCGAGCGAACGGGGACTAGCCCTTAAGTGGCTTTGAGATTAGCGGAACGCTCTGGAAAGTGCGGCCATAGTGGGTGATAGCCCTGTACGCGAAAATCTCTTAGTCATGAAATCGAGTAGGACGGAGCACGAGAAACTTTGTCTGAATATGGGGGGACCATCCTCCAAGGCTAAATACTACTGACTGACCGATAGTGAACTAGTACCGTGAGGGAAAGGCGAAAAGAACCCCGGAGAGGGGAGTGAAATAGATCCTGAAACCGTATGCGTACAAGCAGTGGGAGCAGACTTTGTTCTGTGACTGCGTACCTTTTGTATAATGGGTCAGCGACTTATTTTCAGTGGCGAGCTTAACCGAATAGGGGAGGCGTAGCGAAAGCGAGTCTTAATAGGGCGTCTAGTCGCTGGGAATAGACCCGAAACCGGGCGATCTATCCATGGGCAGGTTGAAGGTTAGGTAACACTGACTGGAGGACCGAACCGACTACCGTTGAAAAGTTAGCGGATGACCTGTGGATCGGAGTGAAAGGCTAATCAAGCTCGGAGATAGCTGGTTCTCCTCGAAAGCTATTTAGGTAGCGCCTCATGTATCACTGTAGGGGGTAGAGCACTGTTTCGGCTAGGGGGTCATCCCGACTTACCAAACCGATGCAAACTCCGAATACCTACAAGTGCCGAGCATGGGAGACACACGGCGGGTGCTAACGTCCGTCGTGAAAAGGGAAACAACCCAGACCGTCAGCTAAGGTCCCAAAGTTATGGTTAAGTGGGAAACGATGTGGGAAGGCTTAGACAGCTAGGAGGTTGGCTTAGAAGCAGCCACCCTTTAAAGAAAGCGTAATAGCTCACTAGTCGAGTCGGCCTGCGCGGAAGATGTAACGGGGCTCAAACCATACACCGAAGCTACGGGTATCACCTTCGGGTGATGCGGTAGAGGAGCGTTCTGTAAGCCTGTGAAGGTGAGTTGAGAAGCTTGCTGGAGGTATCAGAAGTGCGAATGCTGACATGAGTAACGACAATGGGTGTGAAAAACACCCACGCCGAAAGACCAAGGTTTCCTGCGCAACGTTAATCGACGCAGGGTTAGTCGGTCCCTAAGGCGAGGCTGAAAAGCGTAGTCGATGGAAAACAGGTTAATATTCCTGTACTTCTGGTTATTGCGATGGAGGGACGGAGAAGGCTAGGCCAGCTTGGCGTTGGTTGTCCAAGTTTAAGGTGGTAGGCTGAGATCTTAGGTAAATCCGGGATCTTAAGGCCGAGAGCTGATGACGAGTTACCCTTTGGGTGACGAAGTGGTTGATGCCATGCTTCCAAGAAAAGCTTCTAAGCTTCAGGTAACCAGGAACCGTACCCCAAACCGACACAGGTGGTTGGGTAGAGAATACCAAGGCGCTTGAGAGAACTCGGGTGAAGGAACTAGGCAAAATGGCACCGTAACTTCGGGAGAAGGTGCGCCGGTGAGGGTGAAGGACTTGCTCCGTAAGCTCATGCCGGTCGAAGATACCAGGCCGCTGCGACTGTTTATTAAAAACACAGCACTCTGCAAACACGAAAGTGGACGTATAGGGTGTGACGCCTGCCCGGTGCCGGAAGGTTAATTGATGGGGTTAGCTAACGCGAAGCTCTTGATCGAAGCCCCGGTAAACGGCGGCCGTAACTATAACGGTCCTAAGGTAGCGAAATTCCTTGTCGGGTAAGTTCCGACCTGCACGAATGGCGTAACGATGGCGGCGCTGTCTCCACCCGAGACTCAGTGAAATTGAAATCGCTGTGAAGATGCAGTGTATCCGCGGCTAGACGGAAAGACCCCGTGAACCTTTACTATAGCTTTGCACTGGACTTTGAATTTGCTTGTGTAGGATAGGTGGGAGGCTTTGAAGCGTGGACGCCAGTTCGCGTGGAGCCATCCTTGAAATACCACCCTGGCAACTTTGAGGTTCTAACTCAGGTCCGTTATCCGGATCGAGGACAGTGTATGGTGGGTAGTTTGACTGGGGCGGTCTCCTCCTAAAGAGTAACGGAGGAGTACGAAGGTGCGCTCAGACCGGTCGGAAATCGGTCGTAGAGTATAAAGGCAAAAGCGCGCTTGACTGCGAGACAGACACGTCGAGCAGGTACGAAAGTAGGTCTTAGTGATCCGGTGGTTCTGTATGGAAGGGCCATCGCTCAACGGATAAAAGGTACTCCGGGGATAACAGGCTGATACCGCCCAAGAGTTCATATCGACGGCGGTGTTTGGCACCTCGATGTCGGCTCATCACATCCTGGGGCTGAAGCCGGTCCCAAGGGTATGGCTGTTCGCCATTTAAAGTGGTACGCGAGCTGGGTTTAGAACGTCGTGAGACAGTTCGGTCCCTATCTGCCGTGGACGTTTGAGATTTGAGAGGGGCTGCTCCTAGTACGAGAGGACCGGAGTGGACGAACCTCTGGTGTTCCGGTTGTCACGCCAGTGGCATTGCCGGGTAGCTATGTTCGGGAAAGATAACCGCTGAAAGCATCTAAGCGGGAAACTTGCCTCAAGATGAGATCTCACTGGAACCTTGAGTTCCCTGAAGGGCCGTCGAAGACTACGACGTTGATAGGTTGGGTGTGTAAGCGCTGTGAGGCGTTGAGCTAACCAATACTAATTGCCCGTGAGGCTTGACCATATAACACCCAAGCAATTTGCTGACCTGAGAAGGCACCAGATTGCGGTGTGTGAAGACGAAACGAACCGAAAGTTCGAAGCGCACAAACACCGAAAGCTGTCACATACCCAATTTGCTGAAGCGAGGCCATCTGGTCACGAGTCAGTACCCGAATTTCTTGACGACCATAGAGCGTTGGAACCACCTGATCCCATCCCGAACTCAGCAGTGAAACGATGCATCGCCGATGGTAGTGTGGGGTTTCCCCATGTGAGAGTAGGTCATCGTCAAGATTAAATTCCGAAACCCCAATTGCGAAAGCAGTTGGGGTTTTGTTTTGCCTGCGAGAAAGTTCTTACAGCCTTTGCAGACCACGTCCCGCTGTCACAGCCGGCCGACAATGCTAAGGTTCTGCCTCGGCTTCAGCGATCTTTCAAGGAATCCATATGTCGGACGCCCAGTCCCTCAACGCTGCATTTATGGTGGTTCAGAGCAACAGTCTCGATGAGCTGCGCAGCCTTGTGGTCAGCATCATGCGGCGCTACCCTCTGGCCCCCTTGGAAAATGAAATCGCTTTGGTGCAAAGCAACGGCATCGCCCAATGGCTCAAACTGGCATTGGCCGAGGATCCCGAAGACGACGACCTTGGCGGTTGCGGAATCGCTGCGGCGATTGACGTTCAACTACCCGGCAGTTTCATGTGGCAGCTCTATCGCATGGTATTGGGACGAGAAGAAATTCCGGCTAAATCCCTGCTCGACAAAGCCCCGCTGACCTGGCGCCTGATGCGCCTCTTGCCACAGGTAATCGACCGCGCCCATTTCGAGCCGCTGCAACGCTTCCTCACCCACGACAGCGATCTGCGCAAGCGCTATCAGTTGTCAGAGCGTCTAGCTGATCTGTTCGACCAATATCAGGTCTACCGGGCCGACTGGCTGGAAGATTGGGCTGAGGGGCGTCATCAACTGCGCAATGTCAGAGGTGAAATAAAGCCGCTGCCACCGACCAGTTGCTGGCAGGCCGAGTTGTGGCGAGCGCTGCTGGATGACGTCGGCGAACAAGGCATGGCGCAGAGTCGTGCCGGCGTCCATCAACGTTTCATGGAGCGCATCAACACTCTTGATGAGGCACCGGCTTCACTGCCACCGCGTGTGATCGTTTTTGGTATTTCTTCGCTACCCGCGCAGGTACTTGAAGCGCTCGCCGGTCTGGCACGTTTTAGCCAGGTATTGCTTTGCGTACACAACCCCTGTCGCCATCACTGGGCCGATATCGTCGCCGACAAGGATCTGCTGCGGCATCAATACAAGCGGCAACAACGCAAAAGCGGGATGCCGGTGGTCCTTGATGCCGAGACCCTGCATCAGCACGCACATCCATTGCTGGCCGCTTGGGGCAAGCAAGGTCGAGACTATATCAACCTGCTCGACAGCTACGACGACCCCAACAGCTATCGCGCAGCCTTTCGTGACGGACGCATCGACCTGTTCAGCGAAGCCCAGCCCCACAACATGCTCAACCAGCTGCAGGACGACATTCTTGAGTTACGTCCACTTAACGAGACACGCGAACTCTGGCCAGCGGTCGATTCAACCCAAGACCATTCAATACGTTTTCACATCGCCCACAGCGCCCAGCGTGAAGTCGAGATCCTGCACGATCAACTGCTGGCGCGTTTCAGCGCCGACCCGGACTTGCGCCCCCGCGACGTAATCGTCATGGTCCCGGACATCGACAGCTATGCGCCGCATATCCGCGCGGTTTTCGGTCAGCTCGATCGATTTGACCCGCGCTTCATTCCGTTCACTTTGGCGGACCAGGGCCAGCGAGGACGTGACCCATTACTAATCGCCGTCGAGCACCTGCTCAAGTTGCCAGATAGCCGTTTCCCGGTCAGCGAGATTCTCGACCTGCTCGATGTTCCAGCTTTACGTGCTCGCTTTGGCGTAGAAGAACGCGACCTGCCAACTTTGCATCGCTGGATCGAAGGCGCCGGCGTGCGTTGGGGCATGAGCGCAGAGCAACGGGCCGGTCTCGGTTTGCCGGAGGAACTGGAGCAGAACAGCTGGCATTTCGGCCTGCGCCGAATGCTGCTGGGGTACGCCGTCGGCAGTGCCGACGCATGTGCAGGTATCGAGCCTTACGACGAAATCGGTGGGCTTGATGCTGCTCTGATCGGACCACTGGTGGCGCTGCTGGATGCCTTGGAGATCGCTCACCAGCAACTCACGCAACCGGCTCAACCGAAAGAGTGGGGGCTGCGTTTGCAAGCGCTGATGCAGGTGTTCTTCCAGGCGAGCAACGAGCACGACGACTACCTGCTGACCCAACTGGAAGAGCTTCGCGAAACCTGGCTGGAGACCTGCGAGGCGGTCGGGCTGACTGACGAACTGCCGCTGACTGTCGTGCGCGAAGCCTGGCTCGCCGGGCTGGATCAGGGCCGTTTGTCGCAACGATTCCTCGCCGGTGCGGTGAATTTCTGCACCTTGATGCCGATGCGTGCCATTCCTTTCAAACTGGTATGTCTGCTGGGCATGAACGACGGCGATTATCCGCGCGCGCAGCCACCGCTGGACTTCGATCTGATGGGCAGCGATTACCGACCTGGGGATCGCTCACGACGTGAAGACGACCGCTACCTGTTACTTGAAGCGCTGTTGTCCGCACGCTCTCAGCTCTATATCAGTTGGGTCGGTCGCAGCATCCGTGACAACAGCGAACGACCTGCCTCGGTGCTCATCGGCCAGTTGCGCGATCACCTCGCCAGCGGCTGGCGTTCAATCGACCCAAGCCAGGATCTATTGGAAACGCTGACCGAAGAACATCCCCTGCAACCTTTCAGCGCCCGCTATTTCCACGAAGGCGAGCAACTGTTCAGCTACGCCAGCGAGTGGCAAGTGTTGCATCAAGAGCAAACGCATCAAAGCGAGACGCCGTTACTCGCGCCGTATGTTCAGGAAGAACCGCTGACACTGGCTTTACTGCAGGACTTTCTGCGTAACCCGGTTCGGCATTTTTTCACTCAGCGTCTCAAAGTGTATTTCGAGGCTGCGCAAGCGCCGTTGGCCGATGAAGAACCTTTCGTGCTCGACGCGCTGCAGCGCTACACGCTCAGCGACAGCTTGCTGGAAGCCGCGCTCAGCCAGCCGGACAATATCGATCAGGCGCTGCAAGCCCGTGCGCTACGCCTGCAAAACAGTGGTCTGCTGCCTATGGCCGGTTTTGGCGAATGCCTGCAGCGTGAACTGATCGAACCGCTGCCGGATCTTCTGCAGCGTTATGAACAGTTGCTGACGTTATGGCCGACGCCGTTGACCAGTGCGATCCCGGTCAGTCTCGACTTGCAAGGTATGCGGCTGGAGGGCTGGCTTGCAAGCCTGCATCAACGCGCCGATGGCGGACTACTGTCAGTCACCACCATTCCCAACAGCATCGGCTCGATCAAAACGCGCAAGTGGCACCGGCTGACCAAACCGTGGGTCACCCATCTGGTCGCCTGCGCCAGCGAGCATGTGTTGACGACGGCATTGGTCGCCAGTGACGACACACTGTTGCTTGAGCCAATGGAGCGGGACCGAGCGCTGCGATTGCTCGGTGACTTGCTGCTCGCCTGGCAAACCGGCATGCGCCAACCTTTGCCGATTGCGATAAAAACCGCGTTCGCCTGGCTGTCGCAATCCGACCCAATGAAAGCCGAAGCCGCTGCGCGAAAAGCCTATGAAGGTGAAGGCCAGACCAGCGAGGGCGAGCGGCGTGAAAGCCCTGCACTGCTCCGGCAATATCCCGATTTCGATGCATTGCTGGCAGACGAAACCTTCACCGGCTGGTGCGATGCCTTGTACCGCCCGTTATTCGAAGCGCCTTGGCGTTCCTTGTCCAGTGAAGGTGCGCGCGCATGAGTACCAAAACACCGTTGGCTCTGGCCTTCCCGCTGCGCGGCAGTCAATTGATCGAAGCAAGCGCCGGCACCGGTAAAACCTTTACGATCTCGGCACTTTATCTGCGGCTGATTCTCGGTCATGGCGGCGAGACAAGCGGTTTTGCACGCGAACTGCTGCCGCCGCAGATCCTCGTAGTGACGTTTACCGACGCTGCCACCAAAGAGCTTCGTGAACGCATTCGGACACGCTTGGCAGAGGCCGCGCGGTTCTTCCGCGACGAAATTACTGCTCCGGACGGATTGATTGCCGAGCTGCGCGAACAGTTCGATGCGCAGCAATGGCCGGGCTGTGCCAACCGCCTCGATATCGCCGCGCAGTGGATGGACGAAGCCGCCGTCTCGACCATTCACAGTTGGTGTCAGCGCATGCTGCGCGAGCATGCGTTCGACAGCGGCAGCCTCTTCACGCAATCCCTGGAAACCGATCACAGCGATTTGCTTGGCGAAGTGTTGCGCGATTACTGGCGACTGTTCTGCTACCCGATGCAGGGCGATGCGCTGAACTGGGTGCGCAGCAATTGGGCTGGCCCCGCAGCATTGTTGCCTCGGGTACGAGGCTTGTTCGCCAGCGAGCGTGACACCGATGAAGGCAAGGTGCCTGCGGAGCTGATCGCCGAGTGTTTACTGGAGCGGCGAGCAGCATTGGTCGAACTGAAAGCGCCTTGGCGTGACTGGGCAGACGAGCTGCTTGCGCTCTGCCATGAAGGCGTGGCCAGCAAAACCGTCGATGGCCGCAAGATGCAGGCGCGTTATTTCGAGCCTTGGTTCGACAAGCTCAAGACCTGGGCCGCAGACGAATCGCTTGAGCAACTGGACATTGGTACCGGCTTCACCCGACTCACACCCGATGGCATGGCCGAAGCCTGGAAAGGCCAGGCCCCGAGTCATCCGGGGCTGGACGCCATGTCCGCACTGAAGTCGAGCCTCGACGCATTGCCGACCCCCGATGCCGCTGTTCTGCAACACGCTGCCAAGTGGGTCGGCACGCGTTTTGAGGAAGAGAAGCGCCGTCGTGCAGAAATGGGGTTCGACGACATGTTGCTGCGTCTGGACGCCGCGCTGCAATCGGAGGGCGGCGAGCGTCTGGCAACGCTGATTCGCGAGCAGTTTCCGGTCGCGCTGATCGACGAATTCCAGGACACCGATCCGGTGCAATACCGCATCTTCGAAAGCATCTACCGCATCGAAGACAATCACCCTGACACCGGCCTGTTCCTGATCGGCGATCCCAAACAGGCGATCTACGCTTTCCGTGGTGCCGACATCTACACCTATCTGCGCGCACGTCAGGCCACCACCGGCCGCTTGCATACGCTCGGCACCAACTTCCGCTCCAGCCACGGCATGGTCACAGCGGTTAATCACGTATTCGAACGCGCCGAGTCCCGAGAGCAAGGACGCGGCGCGTTTTTGTTTCGCGAGAAAACCGGCGAAAACCCGGTGCCGTTCCTCCCGGTCGAGTCTCAGGGGCGCAAGGAAACGCTGCGGATTGCCGGGCAAGACGTCGCGGCACTGAATGTCTGGCTGTTGTCTGGCGATCAGCCGCTGTCCGGCGCGGTCTATCGCCAGCAAATGGCCGCCGCCTGCGCCAGTGAAATCACCGCACTGCTCAATGGCGGGCAAAACGGTAGCGCTGGTTTTGTTCAGGCAGCTGACTTCAGAGGTCTGCGTCCTTCTGACATCGCGATCCTCGTCCGCGACGGTAAAGAGGCACAGGCCGTACGCGCCGAACTCGCCGCCAGAGGGGTGCGCAGTGTTTATCTGTCAGACAAGGATTCCGTGTTCGCCGCGCAAGAGGCGCACGACCTCCTGGCGTGGCTGAAGGCTTGCGCCGAACCCGATGTCGAACGCTCGCTCAAGGCTGCGCTGGCCTGCACCACCCTGAACCTGCCGCTGATCGAGCTGGAGCGCCTGAACCAGGATGAAATGGTCTGGGAAGCCCGGGTCATGCAGTTCCGCGGCTATCGAGAGCTCTGGCGCAAACAGGGCGTGTTGCCGATGTTGCGACGCCTTCTTCACGACTTCCACCTGCCGCAAACCCTGATGCAGCGCAGTGACGGCGAGCGCGTACTGACCAACCTTTTGCACCTGTCGGAGCTGATGCAGCAAGCCGCTGCTGAACTGGACGGCGAGCAAGCATTGATCCGCCATCTGGCCGAGCTGCTGGCACTGTCCGGTCAGGCCGGTGAAGAGCAGATTCTGCGTCTGGAAAGCGACGAGCAACTGGTCAAAGTGGTGACCATCCACAAATCCAAGGGTCTGGAATATCCGCTGGTGTTCCTGCCATTCATTTGCTCGGCGAAACCGGTGGATGGCAGCCACTTGCCGCTGCATTACCACGACGCTGCGGGCAAGGCGCAGATCAGCCTCAAGCCGACTCCCGAGTTGATCGCTCTGGCTGACGATGAGCGTCTGGCCGAAGATCTGCGGCTGCTGTATGTCGCATTAACGCGCGCGCAGCATGCCTGCTGGCTGGGCGTCACCGATCTCAAGCGCGGCAATAACAACAGCTCGGTGTTGCACCGGTCGGCGCTGGGTTATTTGCTCGGTGGCGGTGCCGCCTTGGGCGAGTCCAGCGAATTGAACCGCTGGCTGCGGGATCTGCAGCAAGACTGCGCGGCGATTGGCATCGGCGAAATGCCTCAGCCCACTGATGAGCATTACCAGCCGCCGCGCAATGAAGCAGTGCTACGAGCGACGCTACGGCCCAAGCGCAAAGCCAGTGAAAACTGGTGGATCGCGTCGTACAGCGCCCTGCGCATCAGCGACATAATGAGCATCGGCAGCGATGAAGCACCGGACAGCCCGCAGGCGCAAAAGCTCTTTGACGATGAGCGCCTCGACCCCGACGCGCCACGAGAAATCATCAGCGGTGGCGCCGATATCCACCGTTTTCCTCGCGGACCGAATCCCGGCACGTTTTTGCATGGCTTGCTCGAATGGGCGGGTGCTGAAGGTTTTTCGGTTACCCGCGAAGCGCTGGAAGATGCGATTGCCCGGCGTTGCAACCTGCGCGGCTGGCAAGGCTGGATCACCACGCTGACGGACTGGCTGCAGCATTTGCTCAAGTCGCCGTTGCCGATCGCGGGCGGGCAACCGCCGGTGGTTCTTGAGCAACTGAAGCAATATCGCGTCGAGATGGAGTTCTGGTTCGCCAGTCACAAAGTCGACGTGCTCAAGCTCGACGAGCAGGTGCGCCAGCACACCCACAATGGCGTGGCTCGTGTTGCGGCAGAACCGGTACAACTCAACGGCATGTTCAAGGGCTTTATCGACCTGACCTTCGAGCACGCTGGCCGCTATTACGTCGCCGATTACAAATCCAATTGGCTCGGCGTGGATGATCAGGCCTACACCGTGCAGGCGATGGAGCAGTCGATCCTCGACAACCGTTATGACCTGCAATACGTGCTGTATCTGCTGGCACTGCATCGCCAGTTGAAGGCGCGGCTGGCGGATTACGATTACGACCGTCACATCGGCGGGGCGCTTTATCTGTTTCTGCGCGGCACGCGTGCGGAAAGTCGCGGCGTGTACTTCGTGCGTCCACCACGGGAATTGATAGAACGCCTCGACCGGATGTTCCAGGGCAAACCCGAACCCAAGTCCGAACCCGCCTGGGAACAGGGAGTCCTGCTATGAGCCGCACATTCGCCGATCTGCTGCCGACGCCGCTTGAAGCGGACAGCCTGTCGAAACTCTCGCCGCTGACCCGCGCCGATGATTTGCTGTTGTTGCTGAGCCGTTGGGTCGAGCGCGGTTGGCTGCGCGCGCTGGACCGCGCCTTTGTCGCTTTCCTGCATGAACTCGAGCCCGAGACCGATCCGCTGGTGCTGCTGGCGGCGGCGTTGACCAGTCACCAGCTCGGCCATGGTCATGTGTGTCTGGATTTGTTCGAAACCCTCAAGGCGCCGGATTTTGCCCTGTCATTGCCGCCCGAAGGCGATGTGCAGGGCGGTGTGTTGTTGCTGCCCTCGCAATTGCTCGAAACGCTCGATGGAGCCCATTGGTGCAAAGTGCTGGCAAGCAGCTCGCTGGTCGCGCTGGCCGCCGATGCCAGTGAACCAGCGCAGACACGTCCGTTGGTGCTGTCCTCGAAACGCCTGTACTTGCGCCGCTACTGGACCTACGAACGCCGCATCGATGCAGCGTTGCGCCAACGCTTGATGCAACAGGAGCCGACGCCGGATGATCTGCCGCCGCGTCTGAACGAATTGTTCGGCGGCGCGGAATCCGCAGATGTCATCGATTGGCAAAAACTCGCCTGCGCCATCGCTACGCGCAGCGCCTTCAGCATCATCACTGGCGGCCCGGGCACGGGGAAAACCACTACCGTGGTGCGCTTGCTCGCGTTGCTGCAGGCACCGGCCGTCAAGGCTGGCCATCCGCTGCGCATTCGTCTGGCCGCCCCGACCGGCAAGGCCGCTGCACGTTTGACCGAGTCGATCAGTCAGCAAGTGCAATCACTGCAAGTCGCCGAAGCGGTGCGCGCGGCGATCCCCAGCGATGTGACCACCGTGCACCGTCTGCTCGGCAGTCGACCGGGCACCCGGCATTTCCGTCACCATGCCGGCAACCGCCTGCCGCTGGATGTGCTGGTGGTCGACGAAGCTTCGATGATCGACCTGGAAATGATGGCCAACTTGCTCGACGCCATGCCGGCCCATGCGCGGTTGGTATTGCTGGGCGACAAGGATCAACTGGCCTCGGTCGAGGCCGGTGCGGTGCTGGGCGATCTGTGCCGTGACGCCGAGGGCGGTTGGTACAGCCCGCAGACGCGGCAATGGCTGGAGTCAGTCAGTGGCGAGTCGTTGCAGGGCAGCGGTTTGCATGAGGACCGCGACGGCACCCACCCGCTGGCGCAGCAAGTGGTGATGCTGCGTCACTCGCGCCGTTTCGGCGAGGGCAGCGGCATCGGTCAGCTTGCGCGCCGGGTCAATCAGCAATTGGCCGATGAAGCGCGACAGTTGCTCGCGGCCGGCAGCTACGACGACGTGTATTCGCTGCCGCTCAAAGGCGAGCACGATTACAAGCTCGAACGCCTGTTGCTCGAAGGTCACGGCAATGGCCCGCAAGGTTATCGCCATTACTTGAGCGTACTGCGCGATCAGCGTCCACCGTCGACGCGGCCTCTTGAGCATGCGGACTGGACCGATTGGGCGCGGGAAGTCTTGCAGGCGTTCGATACGTTCCAGTTGCTGTGCGCGGTGCGCAAAGGGCCGTGGGGCGTTGAAGGTCTGAACCAGCGCATCACCGCTGCGTTGCTCAAGGCGCGTCTGATCGAGAGCGACCAGCAATGGTATGAAGGTCGGCCCGTGCTGATGACTCGTAACGACTATGGTCTGGGCCTGATGAACGGCGACATCGGCA
The DNA here is from genome assembly GCF_054667565.1 of Pseudomonas sp. S3_G06. Classification (NCBI taxonomy): domain Bacteria; kingdom Pseudomonadati; phylum Pseudomonadota; class Gammaproteobacteria; order Pseudomonadales; family Pseudomonadaceae; genus Pseudomonas; species Pseudomonas sp. S3_G06. Next base: position 4,360,128 of record NZ_CP162738.1, on the reverse strand, counting down.
TCGCCCTGAAACTGCCCGAGCGTGAAGGCGCAGAGATCGGCAAAACGGTTCTGCGCGTGGCCTTCCCGCGTAACGATGGAGAGGGCGGCGTGCGCTTCGTGTTGCCGAGTCGGCTCAATGATGTCGAAACCGTGTACGCCATGACGGTGCACAAGTCCCAGGGTTCGGAGTTTGCCCACACGGCGCTGATCCTGCCGGATGCGTTGAACCCCGTGCTGACCAAAGAACTCATCTACACCGGAATCACTCGCGCCCGACACTGGTTCACCTTGATCGAGCCACGTGCCGGCGTGTTTGAGGAAGCGGTGCAGCGCAAGGTCAAGCGTCTGAGCGGGCTGATGCTGGAACTGGAGGAGGGCGCCGAGTCTCAGGGATGAAGTGCTGAATGACCGACAACGATTACTGACCAACCGGTCAGAGGCAGGCGCCTCGCTGGTGTTCTGGCGCTGTGCTATCGTTGCGGCATCATTTCGTTACGCTCCAAGAGAATCCCTCCATGAAGGTGGCCGTCTGGGCGACACAGCGTGTGGTGGCCTGCCAGCACGCATTGCTGATCGTTTTGCTCTGGTTGTTCACGGGCAGCGCCATCGCCCAAGCGCAAACCGGGCCGGCCGAACAGCGGGCCAAAGCAGTCACGCAAGTGGTTCTTGGCATCCTCAGTTACGCACGCTGGCCAGTGGAACCGGCGCAGTTGCGCCTGTGCATCGTCGGCCCCACCGAATACACCGATGACCTGGTCAAAGGCACCACCCAAGCCACGGGCCGGCCGGTGGCTGTGCGGCGTCTGCTGGCGGACAACCCGGGCATCGTCAGCGAATGCGATGCGGTGTACATCGGCAAGCTCACCGCCGATGAACGCAGTCGTCTGTTTGCATCGTTGATCGGGCACCCGGTGCTGAGCATCAGCGAAGCAGACGATCAATGCACCGTCGGCAGTCTGTTCTGCCTGCGCGTTGGCGATGAGCAAGTGTCGTTCGAGGTCAATCTCGACTCCGTGGCTCGCAGTGGTGTGCGCATACACCCCAGCGTGTTGCAGTTGTCCCGTCGCAAAGCGGCAGCGCCATGAAGCTGTTCAGTTGGAAGGCTCGCCCGACACTGGGCTCGGTCATCGGCCGTGGGCATTTGATTGTCGCGCTGGTGGCGGTGGCAATGGCCAGTGTTTCGCTGACCTTGCTGGGCGTGCTGGCGCTGCGGGTCTATGCCGATCACAACCTGCATTTGATCGCCCGGTCGATCAGCTACACCGTCGAGGCGGCCGTCGTGTTCAATGACAAAGCGGCGGCAACTGAGGCGCTGGCGATCATTGCCGCTACCGAGGAAGTGGCAGATGCCCGAGTGCTGGACGCGCAGGGCCAATTGATCGCGCAATGGCAGCGCGCTGAGACCGGTTTGTTCTCCGAGCTGGAAATGCAGGTCACCCGCGCCATTCTGGAAAAACCGGTCAGCCTGCCGATCGAACATCAGGACCGCGAAATCGGTCGCGTCCTGCTCATCGGTCACGGCGGCAGCCTGATGCGCTTCCTGCTCAGCGGCCTGGCCGGGATTGTGCTGTGCACCGCGATCAGCGCCTGGGTCGCGCTCTATCTGGCGCGGCGGCAGCTGCGCGCGATCATCGGCCCGTTGCACAGCCTCGCCGCCGTTGCCCACGCCGCCCGTAGCGAACGAGCGCTGGATCGGCGCGTGCCGCCGGCGCAAATCGCTGAACTGGATAACCTGGGCAACGACTTCAATGCCTTGCTCGGCGAACTCGAGTCGTGGCAAACCCATCTGCAAAACGAAAACGAAACTCTCGCTCACCAAGCGACCCACGACAGCCTCACCGGTTTGCCCAACCGCGCGTTTTTCGAAGGCCGCTTGATGCGCGCCTTGCGCAACGGCAAAAAACACGATGAGCGGGTCGCCGTGCTGTTTCTCGACAGCGACCGCTTCAAAGGCATCAACGATAACTTCGGCCACGCCTCGGGCGACGCCGTGCTAGTGGCGATCGCCAATCGCGTGCGAGCGCAATTGCGCGAGGATGATCTGGTCGCGCGGCTGGGCGGCGACGAGTTCGCTGTGCTGCTCGCGCCGCTGCACACGGTCGAAGACGCTGAGCACATCGCAGACAAGATTCTCGCCAGCATGGACATGCCGATCACCCTGCCCGGCGACAGCAGTGTAGTGACCTCGCTCAGTATCGGTATTGCCGTCTATCCCGATCATGGCGCCACGCCGGGCGCCTTGCTCAACGCAGCCGACGCGGCGATGTATCAGGCCAAGCGCCTGTCGCGTGGCGCGCAATTCACCGCCGGGTCGGAGCGCCCGGTCGATTCCGTTCACACCAGGAGCTGATGCCCGTGTTCACACTTCCCTTTCGACTGTTTTCCGCATTGCTGCTGATCGCCGCGCTGACCCTGGGCGGTTGCCAGACCGCCCCGCAAAAAGGCCTGACACCGGCGCAGGTTGCCGTGCTCAAACAGCAGGGTTTCGAATTGACCGACGACGGTTGGGAATTCGGCCTGTCGGGCAAAGTGCTTTTTGGCAGTGACGTCGAAAGCCTGAACGCAGCCAGCACGGAAATCGTCGAACGCATCGGCAAGGCGCTGCTCGGCGTGGGGATCGAGCGGGTGCGCGTCGATGGCCACACCGATGCGTCCGGCAAGGAAACCTACAATCAGCAACTGTCGCTGCGCCGGGCCAAGAGCGTTGCCAACGTCCTCGGCACGGTCGGCATGAAGCAGGAAAACATCCAGCTGCAAGGCCTGGGCAGCAGCGAACCGGTGGCTTCCAACGACACCGCAGCGGGGCGTACGGAAAATCGTCGGGTGTCGATCGTGGTCAGCGCCGACTAATCGGCAAAGCGCATCTCCCGCGTTTCACCCATCAACAACGCCTGATTACGCTCAGTCACCTCACGAATGTAATCCCACAACAACGTGATCCGCTTCAACTTGCGCAAATCCTCCCGGCAGTACATCCAGAACTGCCGGGTGATGTCGATTTCCTCCGGCAACACCGGCAGCAATCGTGGATCCTGCGCGGCGAGAAAGCACGGCAGGATCGCCAGCGAGCGCCCCTGCTGTGCGGCGACGTATTGCGCGATCACGCTGGTGCTGCGCAAGTTTGCGCTGGCGCCGGGCAGCACATTGGCCAGGTAAAGCAGCTCTGAGCTGAACGCCAGATCATCCACATAACTGATGAATTGATGCTTGCTCAAGTCGGCCGGGCGGCGGATCGGTGGGTGTTTGTCCAGATAGTCCTGGGTTGCGTACAGCTGCAAACGGTAGTCGCAGAGTTTGCAGCAGACGTATGGCCCGTGCTCCGGCCGCTCGAGGGCGATGACGATGTCGGCCTCGCGCTTGGACAGGCTGATGAAGTGCGGCAGCGGCAGGATGTCCACCGAGATCGCCGGGTAGGCGTCGACGAAATGGCTCAGCTGCGGGGTGATGAAGAAACTGCCGAAGCCTTCGGTGCAGCCCATGCGCACGTGCCCGGACAGGGCAACGCCCGAGCCCGAGACTTGCTCGCAGGCCATGTGCAACGTGCTTTCGATCGACTCGGCATAACCGAGCAAGCGCTGGCCTTCAGTGGTCAGGACGAAACCGCTGGTGCGGGATTTTTCGAACAGCAATGTGCCGAGCGCCGCTTCCAGCGAGCTGATCCGTCGCGACACCGTGGTGTAGTCGACAGCCAGGCGTTTGGCGGCGGTGCTGGCCTTGCGGGTGCGGGCGACTTCGAGGAAAAACTTCAGGTCGTCCCAGTTCAGCGAGCCTAGCGAGGTGATGTTTTTTTGCATGATGGTCGGGCTTATATGTGCGTTCTTATTAGAAGTTTGCACATCTATACTCCAAAAACAGTCCGACAACCAATTCGTGACACACGCCTCATCTCAAGGCGAACCTTTCGCCTTGGCTCCTACGATAAAAACAAGTTCTGGAGACCAGCATGAACGCATCGCTTACGCCCAACGAGACCACGCTGCAAAAGGTCAAACTGCTGATCGACGGCGAATGGGTCGAGTCGCAGACCACCGAGTGGCACGACATCGTCAACCCGGCCACCCAGCAAGTGCTGGCCAAGGTTCCGTTCGCCACCGCCGCTGAGGTCGATGCCGCTGTCAGCGCCGCGCAGCGTGCCTTCCAGACCTGGAAACTGACCCCGATCGGCGCGCGGATGCGCATCATGCTCAAGCTGCAAGCGCTGATCCGCGAGCACTCCAAGCGCATCGCCGTGGTCCTCAGCGCTGAGCAGGGCAAGACCATTGCTGACGCCGAGGGCGATATTTTCCGTGGCCTGGAAGTGGTCGAGCACGCGTGCTCGATCGGCACTCTGCAAATGGGCGAGTTCGCCGAGAACGTCGCCGGCGGCGTCGACACTTACACCCTGCGCCAGCCGATCGGTGTGTGCGCCGGCATCACGCCGTTCAACTTCCCGGCGATGATTCCGCTGTGGATGTTCCCGATGGCGATCGCGTGCGGCAACACCTTCGTGCTCAAGCCTTCGGAACAGGATCCGCTGTCGACCATGCTGCTGGTGGAACTGGCCATTGAGGCTGGCGTTCCGGCGGGCGTGCTCAACGTCGTTCATGGCGGCAAGGATGTGGTCGATGGCCTGTGCACACACAAAGACATCAAAGCCGTGTCTTTCGTCGGTTCGACCGCTGTCGGCACCCACGTTTATGACCTGGCCGGCAAACACGGCAAACGCGTGCAGTCGATGATGGGCGCGAAAAATCACGCTGTGGTGCTGCCGGATGCCAATCGCGAACAAGCGCTGAACGCCTTGGTCGGTGCCGGTTTCGGTGCCGCCGGGCAACGCTGCATGGCCACCTCGGTGGTAGTGCTGGTGGGCGCGGCGAAACAATGGCTGCCGGATCTGAAAGCGCTGGCGCAAAAGCTCAAGGTCAACGCCGGCAGCGAGCCGGGCACCGATGTCGGTCCGGTGATTTCGAAAAAGGCCAAGGCGCGGATCCTTGAACTGATCGAAAGCGGCATCAACGAAGGCGCCAAGCTTGAGCTCGATGGTCGCGACATCAGCGTGCCGGGCTACGAGCAAGGCAATTTTGTCGGCCCGACCCTGTTCTCCGGGGTGACCACCGACATGCAGATCTACACCCAGGAAATCTTCGGCCCGGTGCTGGTGGTGCTTGAAGTCGACACCCTCGATCAGGCGATTGCGCTGGTCAACGCCAATCCGTTCGGCAACGGCACCGGCCTGTTCACCCAGAGCGGCGCGGCGGCGCGTAAATTCCAGACTGAAATCGACGTCGGTCAGGTCGGCATCAACATCCCGATTCCAGTGCCGGTACCGTTCTTCAGCTTCACCGGTTCGCGCGGCTCGAAACTCGGCGACCTCGGCCCGTACGGCAAGCAAGTGGTGCAGTTCTACACGCAGACCAAAACGGTCACGGCGCGCTGGTTCGATGACGACAGCGTCAACGACGGCGTGAACACCACCATCAACCTGCGCTGAGGATTCGATCATGAAAATCGCATTTATCGGGCTGGGCAACATGGGCGCGCCGATGGCGCGCAACCTGATCAAGGCTGGCCACTCGTTGAACCTGGTCGACCTGAACAAAACCGTGCTGGCGGAACTCGAGCAACTGGGCGGCACCATCCGCGCTTCGGCCCGCGAGGCGGCGGAAGATGCCGAACTGGTGATCACCATGCTCCCGGCGGCTGTGCACGTGCGCAGCGTCTGGCTGGGTGAGGAGGGCGTGCTCGCCGGCATTCGCCAAGGCGTGCCGGCGGTGGATTGCAGCACCATCGATCCGCAGACCGCCCGCGACGTTGCTGCGGCCGCCGCCAAACACGGCGTGGCCATGGCCGATGCGCCGGTCTCCGGCGGCACTGGCGGCGCGACCGCCGGCACGCTGACCTTCATGGTCGGCGCCACCCCGGAACTGTTCGCCACCCTGCAGCCGGTGCTGGCGCAGATGGGCCGCAACATCGTCCATTGCGGTGAAGTCGGCACCGGCCAGATCGCCAAGATCTGCAACAACCTGCTGCTGGCGATTTCGATGGTCGGCGTCAGTGAGGCGATGGCGTTGGGCGATGCGCTGGGGATCGACACCGGCGTTTTGGCCGGGATCATCAACAGCTCGACCGGCCGTTGCTGGAGTTCGGAGATGTACAACCCGTGGCCGGGCATCGTCGAAACGGCGCCGGCCTCGCGCGGTTATACCGGTGGTTTCGGCGCGGAGTTGATGCTCAAGGATCTGGGGCTGGCGACGGAAGCGGCGCGGCAGGCGCATCAACCGGTGGTGCTCGGCGCGGTGGCGCAGCAGTTGTATCAGGCGATGAGTCAGCGTGGTGATGGTGGGAAAGACTTCTCGGCGATCATCAACAGCTATCGCAAGCCGCAGTAATCGCGATCAGCCCTTGTGGCGAGGGGATTTATCCCCGTTGGGTTGCGCAGCAGCCCCCTGGATTGTGTCAGGTGAACCGCGTGCTCAGGGGTTGCGACTGCTGCGCAGTCGAGCGGGGATAAATCCCCTCGCCACAGGTTTTAGCAACGCCGGGACATTTGCCGGGAAATCACGTCGGGTGATTTCCCGGCTTTTTGTGCAGGAAGAAAAAGATCGCAGCCTTCGGCAGCTCCTACATGGGAATGCGTTCCTGTAGGAGCTGCCGAAGGCTGCGATCTTTGCTTTATCAGGCGAAGACGAAGTATTTGCGTACGGTCTCGACCACTTCCCACGTGCCCTTCATGCCCGGCTCAACCACGAAGATATCGCCGGCGCGCAGGTGGATCGGCGCCATGCCGTCCGGGGTGATCACGCAGTAGCCTTCCTGGAAATGGCAGTACTCCCACTTCACATAATCGACGCGCCACTTGCCCGGTGTGCAGATCCACGTGCCCATGATCTTGCTGCCGTCTTCGCTGGTGTAGGCGTTGAGGTTGACGGTGTGCGGGTCGCCTTCGAGTTTTTCCCACTTGCAGGCGTCGAGTACCGGCAGCGGGTGAGTGTCGCGTAGAACGGTGATTGGGGCGGTCGCGGTCATGAGGGACTCCGGGCAAGTGGACTTGAGAATTGAAGTCGCACCCTATAGCGCCCGGTTGTCGCTCAGTTGTCTGGGGTCGACATCGGAGTGCTCAGAAACGCGCAGCGATGAGCGCTTGTAACAATGCCTGGGCATAACCCGGCAGCGCGGCGAAGTCTCTCGCGCAGAGCAATAACCTGCGACGCGCCCATGGCTCATTCAGAGTCACGCACTTGAACTGCTCGAGCATCGCGCGTTGGACAGCGGCCAACGGCACGATGGCCAGGCCGGCGCCATGGGCGACCATGCGCATTGCGCCATCAAAGCCATCGGCGCGAATGCGCACCTGCATTCGTGCGCCGCTGTGCAGCGCCTGTTCTTCCAGATAAATCGCCAATGCGCTGTCGGCGCTGAGTCCGACAAAGTCGTGCTGCAACGCGTCGCTGAAACTGACCTCAGCGGCGTCAGACAACGGGTGATCGAGCGGCAGAATCAGCACCAGCGGATCGTAGCGAAACGCTTGAGTCTGTAGGCCGTTGGTGTCGACCGCGTCGGACACAATCCCCAGTTCCGCCGCTCCTTCGCGCAAGGCATGGGTGATCCGCGCGCTGGGCAGTTCCTGTAGATCAATGTCGAGATTGGGATGGCTGCGCAGGAAATCCGCGAGCACTTCCGGCAGGTACTCGGTGATCGCCGTGGTATTGCACAACAGCCGCACCTGACCTTTGACGCCGTGCGCGTAATCGGCCAGATCCTGCTGCATGCGTTCGGCCTGTTGCAAAAGGATGCGCGCATGGCGGGCGAGGGCTTTGCCGGCCGGCGTCGGGGTGACGCCACGGCGGCCGCGCTCGAGAAATTCGGCGCCCAGCGAGGCTTCCATCGCGCGGATTCGAGCGCTGGCGGCGGCCAGGGACAAGTGGCTGCGGGCGGCGCCGGCGGTGATGTTGCCGGTGTCGAGGATGTGCAGGTAGAGGCGCAGGTCGGTGAGATCGAAGTGCATGGGGTTTGCCTCTGATTTTTATGGTGTGTGGGCTGGTCCTTTCGCTGGCAAGCCAGCTCCCACAGGTTTCTTGTTGATCTCTAAATGGATGAACAACCGAGATTCTGTGGGAGCTGGCTTGCCAGCGATGAGGCCAGATGCATCACTGCAAAGATCAGCCTCTTGCAAAGGAAGAGGCTGCCTCAGTATATGGCAGATTTTCCCCCAGCCCGGATCAGTGCACATTACCCCAATGCACACACTAACCGACTTCTACCAAACCCTCGGCCTGACCATGTCTCTGCTGGTAATCGCCACCTTCCTCCTCGCCGGCACGGTCAAAGGCGTGATTGGCCTCGGCCTGCCCACTGTCGCCATGGGCCTGCTCGGTCTGGCTATGGCGCCGGCGCAGGCAGCCGCGCTGTTGATCATTCCGGCGACCCTGACCAACCTCTGGCAACTGGCCTTCGGCGGTCATCTGCAAGGATTGATCAAACGCCTCTGGCCCATGCTGCTGATGATCTTCCTCGGCACCGGCATCGGCACCCTGTGGATCGGCATGGCCGGCGGCCATTGGGTGGTGCACGGACTTGGCGCGGCGCTCTTGCTGTATGCATTGAGCGGACTGTTTCTGCCGACTTTGCACGTCAACCCGCGACATGAACGCTGGCTCGGCCCGCTGTGTGGCCTGATCACCGGCGTCATCACCTCCGCCACCGGCGTCTTCGTGATTCCGGCGGTGCCGTACTTGCAAGCGTTGGGGCTGAGCCGCGATGAACTGGTGCAGGCACTCGGCCTGTCCTTCACGGTTTCGACCCTGGCGCTGGCGCTTGGGCTGCTCTGGCACGGCGCACTCGGCGGTGGCGAATTGAGCGCCTCGCTGCTGGCGCTGATCCCGGCCATGCTCGGCATGTGGCTTGGCCAATGGTTGCGTCAGCGCATCAGTGCGGTGCTGTTCAAGCGGGTGTTCTTTATCGGACTGGGCGCGCTCGGCGCCCATTTGCTGATCAGCGGCTAGCCGAGGATTCGCTGAGCATGTCGATCGGGCGGATATCGAAATCACGCTCCAGATAGTCCATGCGTTTGGCGAAGAACGCTTTCATGTGCGGCAATGCCGAGTGCTCATCCAGATGCGCCTGGCTGGCCCAGATCTCGTAGAAGATAAACAGCGTCGGATCCTGCTGGTCGCGCAGCATGTGGTACTCGATGCAGCCCGGTTCGGCGCGGCTCGGCTCCACGTAAGCACGGAACAGCGCTTCGAATTCGGCGGCTTTTTCCGGGCGGGTCTTGGCGTGCAGGATGAAACCCTGGCGTTCACTCATCACAACTTCCTCAAAGCAGAAAGCGGCGATGCTACGGCAACAATTGGCGATCGATTCGTGCGTTTTGATCAAATGTATTTTGCGCCGACGTGGCTGTTTCCGCGCGAGATCGATGGTTAATCTGCCGCCATTCCAATTCCTGTTTCAATCCAGCCTTGAAGGCTGCGCCAAGGGTTTTCCGATGAAAAAAGTCCTGCTGCTCAATGGCGGTAAAAAATTCGCCCACTCCGATGGCCGCTACAACACCACCCTGCACGAAACCGCGCTGAGCGTGCTCGATCGCGGTGGTGTCGACGTCAAGACCACGTTTATCGACGAGGGCTATGACGTTGCCGAAGAAGTGGCCAAGTTCCTCTGGGCCGACGTGATCATTTATCAGATGCCGGGCTGGTGGATGGGCGCGCCGTGGACGGTGAAAAAGTACATCGACGAAGTTTTCACCGAAGGCCACGGCAGCCTCTACGCCAGCGACGGTCGCACCCGTTCCGATGCTTCGCAGAAGTACGGCAGCGGCGGTCTGATTCAGGGCAAGCAATACATGCTGTCGCTGACCTGGAACGCGCCGCAGCAAGCCTTCGATGACCCGACGGATTTCTTCGAAGCCAAAGGCGTGGACGCGGTGTACTTCCCGTTCCACAAGGCCAACGAGTTTCTGGGCATGACCGCACTGCCGACCTTTCTCTGCGTCGACGTAATGAAGCGCCCGAACATCGACAATGATGTTGTGCGCTATGAGCAGCATCTGACTGAGGTGTTTGGCCTCAAGGCTTGATGGGTTTCGGGCTACTATCCGGGTACAGCAAAAGATCGCAGCCTACGGCAGCTTCTACAGGGGGCATGGCTACAGGCTGCGATCGGCGATTCCAGCGAGGACACCCGTGAAAGCCAGATCCGATGAGTTGCAGATTTTCGTCTGCGTGATCGAGTGCGGTTCGATTTCCGCCGCCGCCGAGCAGGTCGGCCAGACGCCGTCGGCCGTCAGTCGCACGCTGTCGAAGCTCGAAGCCAAGCTCGACACCACGCTGATCAACCGCACCACGCGGCGCATGGACCTGACCGAGGAGGGCAAGTATTTCTTCGAACAGGCCAAGCTGATTCTCGATCAGATGGATCAACTCGAAGAGCGTCTGTCTTCGCGCCAGCAAACTCCCTCCGGGCGCCTGCGCATCAACGCCGCCTCGCCGTTCATGCTCCACGCCATCGTTCCCTACATCGACGAATTCCGGCAGCTCTATCCGGACATCCAACTCGAACTCAACAGCAACGACCTGATCATTGACCTGCTGGAACAAAGCACCGACGTCGCCATCCGCATCGGCACTCTCGCCGACTCGACGCTGCATGCGCGTTCGCTCGGTTGCAGTCCGTTAATGATCGTCGCTAGCCCTGCTTACCTGAAAAAACACGGTGTGCCCCGGCAGGTCGCAGACCTCAGTGAACACACGCTGCTCGGCTTCACCCACAACGAAGGCCTCAACCAATGGCCGCTGCGCTATGTGCATGGCGACCGCTGGCCGATCAACCCGGCGATCAGCGCTTCCAGTGGTGAGACCGTGCGCCATTTGGCGCTGGAGGGGCAGGGCATTGCCTGCCTGTCGCACTTCATGACCATCGACGACATCCGCGCCGGACGCCTGAAAGTCCTGCTCGGCGAATTCAACAGCGGCTACCGCCAGCCGATCAACGCCGTGTACTACCGCAACTCGCAACTGGCGTTGCGCATCCAGTGCTTCCTCGACTTTATCCAGGGCAAACTCGCCGCCTACGCCAGCGCCGAATTCAAGGGCTGATTCGTGATCCCTGCGCAAGAGTGAATTGGCCGAGGGCGGGTTTTTCGCCGGGTTTCATCGGCCGATACTCGCTGCATCACTTATTCACGCAGGGAGTTTCTCCATGAACGTATTCGTCACCGGCGCTGCCGGTTTTATCGGCGGTTCCATCGCCACCGGCCTGGTGCGCAGCGCCGAGCAGGCTGATGAGCTGAAAGCATTGGGCATGAACGCGGTAATCGGCACCCTCGATGACAGCCAATTGCTGGCGCAACAGGCGCGTGCTGCCGATGCCGTCATCAATGCTGCCAGCAGCGATCATCGCGGTGCAGTGGAAGCGTTGCTCGACGCTTTGCGCGGCTCGAACAAGGTCTTTCTGCACACCAGCGGTTCGAGCATCGTCGGCGACGCTTCCGGCGGCAAATCCAGCGATGACATTTACTACGAGGACAACCTGCCGGAGCCGACTGTCGATAAGGCCGATCGCGTAGTCATCGACAACCTCGTGCTCGCGGCGGCGCAGGATGGCGTGAACTCGGCGGTGATCTGCAACACGCTGATCTACGGCCACAGCCTGGGCGTCAACCGCGACAGCGTGCAATTGCCGCGACTGCTGAAACAGGCGCGCAAAAGCGGCGTCGTTCGCCACCTCGGAACAGGGCAGAACATCTGGTCCAACGTGCACATCGAAGACGTCGTCGCCCTATACCAGCTGGCGCTGACCAAAAACGTGCCGGGCACTTTCTACTTCGTCGAGAGCGGTGAAGCCTCGTTCATCGACATGACCACCGCCATGGCCGAAGCCCTCAATCTGGGCAAACCGCAAGACTGGCCATTGCAAGACGCCGAAGCCGAATGGGGCTACGAAATGGCCAACTACGGCCTCGGTTCCAACAGCCGCGTACGCGGCAAACACGCCCGCGACCTGCTGGGCTGGAAGCCGAAGCGCACGTCGGTGGTGGAATGGATTCGTAACGAAATGGTGTGAGTCCAGCGCGCACCGAGTGAAGCCATTCGCGAGCAAGCTCGCTCCCACAGGTGACCGCGTTCTGCCTGAAGGAATGCGATAAAAACTGTGGGAGCGAGCCTGCTCGCGATTGCGTTGGGTCAGTCAGCAGAGATATTGAATTTGAAGCAGCCATCGCGAGCAGGCCTACAGATTGACTGCGTTCTGTCTGGAGAAATGCGATCAAAAACTGTGGGAGCGAGCCTGCTCGCGAAAGCGGTGGGTCAGTCAATGAAGATGGTGAATGTGAAGCGGTCTTCGCGAGCAGGCTCGCTCCCACAGAGTTAAGTGGAGATTTGAAATGCCATGAAAATCCCGCACTCCGATTTTCATTAATCACGACACCCCATACCCATCAGCGACACCTCGTGCCTCTCCACGAAAATTACTTTCATTTGGTTTGAAATCTCTATCTCGAAATGATTTATGAGTTTCACAACCCATTCGAACGTGACCCTTTCGAGGAGTACCGCATGACGCCTTCCTTCGGCTATTGGCTGCTGGTCTACGCCGCCGTGGCCATCATTGCGCTGATCGTGTTGATCGCCCGTTACCGGCTCAATCCGTTCATTGTCATCACCCTGATCTCCCTGGGCCTGGCGCTGGTGGCCGGGATGCCGCCGTCGGCGGTGGTCGGTGCGTATGAGGCCGGCGTCGGCAAGACGCTGGGGCATATTGCGCTGGTGGTGGCGTTGGGAACGATGCTCGGCAAGATGATGGCCGAGTCCGGTGGGGCCGAGCAGATGGCGCGCACGCTGATCGAGCGATTCGGCGAGAAGAACGCGCATTGGGCGATGGTCTGCATCGCGTTTCTGGTCGGCTTGCCGCTGTTCTTCGAAGTCGGTTTCGTCTTGCTGGTGCCGATCGCTTTCACCGTGGCGCGCCGCGTTGGTGTGTCGATTCTGATGGTCGGGCTGCCGATGGTGGCCGGCCTTTCGGTGGTGCATGCGCTGGTGCCGCCGCACCCGGCGGCGATGCTCGCGGTGCAGGCCTATCAGGCCTCGGTCGGGCAGACCTTGCTGTACGCGATCGCGATCGGCATTCCGACCGCGATCATCGCCGGGCCGCTGTACGCCAAGTTCATCGTGCCGCGCATTCAATTGCCGGCGGACAATCCGCTGGAAAAGCAATTTCTCGACCGTGAACCGCGCGACAAACTGCCGGGTTTCGGCATTACCATGGCGACCATTCTGCTGCCGGTGGTGCTGATGTTGATCGGCGGCTGGGCTAACCTGATTTCCACTCCCGGCAGCGCTTTCAACCAGTTTCTGCTGTTCATCGGCAATTCGGTGATCGCGCTGTTGCTGGCGACTTTGCTGAGCTTCTGGACGCTAGGGATTGCCCAAGGTTTCAACCGCGAATCGATCCTCAAGTTCACCAACGAATGCCTCGCGCCCACCGCCAGCATCACCTTGCTGGTCGGCGCGGGCGGCGGCTTGAACCGGATTCTGGTGGATGCCGGCGTCACCGATCAGATCGTCAGCCTTGCCCATGAATTTCATTTGTCGCCACTGATCATGGGCTGGTTGTTCGCTGCGCTGATGCGCGTTGCCACTGGCTCGGCCACCGTGGCGATGACCACCGCATCAGGCGTTGTCGCGCCGGTGGCCATCGGTCTGGGTTATCCACATCCTGAGCTTTTGGTGCTGGCGACCGGCGCCGGCTCGGTTATCTTTTCCCACGTCAACGACGGCGGCTTCTGGTTGATCAAGGAATACTTCAACATGACGGTCGCGCAGACGTTCAAGACCTGGACCGTGCTCGAGACGCTGATTTCGCTGGTCGCTTTCGCGCTGACCGTCGGCCTTTCCTACCTGCTGTAACCGGAGCCCGCCGCCCATGGACATCCTCTACCAGATCCGCGCCCGCCAGGATTCCTTCAGTGCCGGCGAGGGGCGCATTGCGCGGTTGATGCTCGACGATGTCGGCTTTGCCGCCAGCGCCAGCCTCGAAGACCTCGCACAACGCGCCGAGGTCAGCACCGCCACGCTGTCGCGCTTTGCCCGCACGGTCGGCTGCCGTGACCTGCGTGATCTGCGTCTGCAACTGGCCCAGGCCAGCGGCGTTGGCAGCCGGTTTCTCGACCCGGCGGGCACGCCTGAGCAGTCGGCGTTCTACGGGCAGATCGTCGGCGACATCGAAACCACGCTGCGCCAGCATCTGGCCGGTTTCGACGAATCGCGCTTCGCCGACGCAGTGAAATTGCTCAGTCAGGCGCGGATGATTCACGCGTTCGGCATGGGCGGTTGCTCGACCCTGTGCAGCGATGAATTGCAGGTGCGCCTGGTGCGCCTCGGTTACCCGATTGCGGTGTGTCATGACGCGGTGATGATGCGCGTCACCGCCGCCAGTTTGAACGCCGAGCAAGTGCTGATCGCCTGCTCGCTGACCGGCATCACCCCGGAGCTTTTGGAAACCGTGGAGCTGGCACGCAACTACGGCGCGCGCATCCTCGCCATCACTCGCGCCGACTCACCGCTGGCCGAACTGGCCGACGTCGTGCTGCCGCTGCAAGGCGCGGAAACCTCGTTCATCTACAAACCGACGGCGGCGCGCTACGGCATGCTGCTGGCCATCGACGTGCTCGCCACGGAGCTGGCGCTGGCCAGCCCTGAAGACAATCAAGAACGTCTGCGGCGAATCAAACTCGCCCTCGACGAATACCGTGGCGGCGACGATCACCTGCCGCTGGGAGACTGACATGCAGTACGACACGCTCATCCGCAACGCTCTGCTCATCGACGGCAGCAACACGCCGGGCTACCGCGCCGACGTGGCGATTCTCAATGGTCGCATCGAGCGTATCGGCGATCTGCCTGACGCCCGCGCCACCGAAGAAATCGACGCCGCCGGCCGGGTGCTGGCGCCGGGTTTCATCGACGTGCACACCCACGACGACACCGTGGTCATCCGCCAACCCGAAATGCTACCCAAGCTCAGCCAGGGCGTGACCACGGTGATTGTCGGCAACTGCGGCATCAGCGCTTCGCCGGTCACTTTGAAGGGCAATCCGCCGGACCCGATGAACCTGCTCGGCAGCGCAGCGGCGTTCGCCTATCCGCGCTTCAGCGACTACCGCGCCGCCGTCGAAGCGGCCAACCCCACGTTGAACGTCGCCGCACTGGTCGGCCACACCGCGTTGCGCAGCAATCACCTCGACGACTTGTTCCGCACCGCGACCCCCGACGAAATCACCGCCATGCGCGCGCAGTTGCGCGACAGTCTCGAGGCCGGCGCGTTGGGTTTATCCACAGGCCTGGCCTACGCCAGCGCCTTCAACGCGTCCACCGATGAAGTCATGCAACTGACCGAAGAACTGACGGCGTTCGGAGCGGTGTACACCACCCATTTGCGCAGCGAATTCGCTCCGGTGCTGGAGGCGATGGACGAAGCGTTTCAGATCGGCCGACACGCGCAATCGCCGGTGATCATTTCTCACCTCAAATGCGCCGGCGTCGGTAACTGGGGACGCAGTCCGCAATTGCTCGCAGCGCTGGAAGAGGCAGCGAAAACCCATCCGGTCGGCTGCGATTGCTATCCCTATGCGGCGAGTTCCTCGACCCTGGATTTGAAGCAAGTCACCGATGCCCATCGCATCACCATCACCTGGTCAACACCGCACCCGGAAGTCAGCGGGAGAGACCTGATCGACATTGCTGGCGAATGGAAACTGTCGCTGGAAGAAACCGCGAAACGTCTGCAACCGGCGGGCGCGGTGTACTACGGCATGGACGAGGCCGACGTCAGAAGAATCCTCGCTCATCCGCTTTCGATGGTCGGCTCTGACGGACTGCCCGAAGACCCGTTCCCGCATCCGCGCCTATGGGGCGCTTTCCCACGGGTGCTGGGCCATTTCAGTCGCGACGTCGGGTTGTTTCCGCTGCACACCGCCGTGCACAAGATGACCGGCCTGTCGGCGGCGCGTTTTGGCTTGCAGGAAAGGGGCGAGATTCGTGAAGGACATTGGGCGGATCTGGTGTTGTTCGATCCGGCGACCGTGCGTGACGTGGCCGATTTCAACGAGCCGCAGCGGGCGGCGCAGGGGATTGACGGGGTTTGGGTCAACGGCGTGTTGAGCTATCGCGACGGGCAGGCAAATGGGGCGAGGGCAGGGCGGTTTCTTGCGCGCGAAGGTGATTTGCGCGAAGGATTTCATTGATGGTGATGGCGCCAAAAGATCGCAGCCTGCGGCAGCTCCTACAGGAGATCGCGTTCCATTGTAGGAGCTGCCGAAGGCTGCGATCTTCTGATTTTCTAAAGTGATGGCACTATGAGATTAAAGAAAGCCATCCACAAGCCGATTTGCTGACATCCTCCCCGTCTACACTGTGGGGCCAATCAGTCAGGGAGCACCCCATGAGCTTCGGCAAAACCACCCCGATCCTGCGGATCTTCGATGAGGCCAAGGCTGTCGAGTTCTACGTCGATTTTCTCGGTTTCAAGATCGACTGGCAGCATCGCTTCGAAGCGAATTTTCCGCTGTATCTGCAGGTGTCACGGGGCGAGTGTGTGCTGCATCTGTCCGAGCATCACGGCGATGCCTGCCCGGGTTCGGCGCTGCGTATCGAGACCGATGAGCTGGAGGCGTTTCAGCAGCAACTGATGGCCAAGGATTACAAGTTCTCGCATCCGCAGATTCAGGCGATGCCGTGGGGCAGTCAGGACATGACCATTGCTGATCCGTTTGGCAATCGGTTGGTGTTTACCAATGCGATCAGTCTTTGACTTGAACGCCTAGCGCGACCTGACCTCTTGGGATTGCCCGCAGGCATCAGTAATACTTGCGGGCGCTCACCTCATTCCGTCGGCACCAACCGATCCAGCACCCGATTCACCGCCATCTCCGCGACCATCACAATCTGCGCGATGCCCTGCAACGTCTTGCGCTGCGAGCCGTTCACCAGCCCCGCCTGATCGTTGAGCATCACCGTCGCCGAGCCCAGGGTTTCGCAGGCATCGGCCAAAAGCGATTCGTTGTCGGCGTCGGGATTGGCCATGTACAGCGTGTTGGATTTGTAGGGCGGGGCCATGAATTCGGCGCTGGACGGGCCGAGGTAATGGTCGAGGGCGCGGTCGGCGGCTTCGTGGAATTTCTTTGAGTCGGCGGATTCGTAGGGGGATGCCGAGTCGGTGGGGGGCGGGTTTGGGGTTACTTTGAACATATCCAGATCCTCATTTTGGCTGGCCACCGCTTTCCTACTAAAGAAAGTGGAGGCAGCTGTGCGCAGGTTAGTAGACCGGGGATCTGGGAAGCCGGCGCGCCCGAGAGCGCCCTGCGCACAGCCACCATATAGCTCAGGCGAGACCTGACTGTCTGATGAACGATGCACCCCAAATACTCCGGGCTACTAAACCCGATCACTGATAGGCAGTGACGCAATCACAGTAGCGATGAGGTCTGGGGCGCACAAGCCGGCGGATTCTGGCGCAGGCGTAGGCAGCGGCGCAAGGAATTGTGGGTGGTTTCGCGGAATGTCTGGCGGTTTTAAACAGTTGTGCCAAGGCGTGTTTAATCGATGTGGCGAATGACGCCTTCGCGAGCAGGCTCGCTCCCACAGGGGATCTGCGGTGAACTCGGAAATGCAGGCAACCGAGAACTACTGTGGGAGCGAGCCTGCTCGCGAAGAGGCCATCAGCCTCACCGCCGATTCCGCAGCCGAAACTCCCCCGGCGGCATCCCGCGCCAGCTCTTGAAGGTGCGATGAAACGAGCGCGGTTCGGTGAAACCCAGATACTGCGCAATGTCCTGAATCGGCAACGTGCCGTTGAGCAAATAGTGCTCCGCCAACTCCTGACGCAGCTCATCAAGAATCTGCTGATACGACGTCCCCGCCTGCTGCAATTGCCGCTGCAACGTGCGCACCGAAACGCTGAGCTGCTCCGCCACTTGCTCCTTGCGCGGCAAGCCCTCCTTGAGCAAACCGCGCAGGATGTTTTTCACCTGCTGCGCCAGCGACACATCCTCCAGCGTCGCCAGCAAACCCATCGCGTGTTCTTCCAGGGTTCGCAGCAATTGCGCATCGGCCTGACGCAACGGCAACTGCAAATAATCCAGCGGCACCACCAGCGCCGAATACGCCTGATCGAACCGCACCGGGCAACCGAAAAACGCCTCGTACTCGGCCAGCGTCACCGCATCCGGCCGCGCATGCTCCAGCCATACGCAGGCCGGCGACAGCTGCGTGTCGGCGATCCAGCGCGCGTAGTGCAGCCACGAACCGAGCACGTTTTCCACCAGATGCCGACGAATCCGTGGCCGCTGGTAACGACAGGTCCAGATCAGGTGCACGTGCTCGCCCTGCACCTCGGCGCGGCTGACGCCCATGTCGCCGACCAGTTTTTCGAACGGCATGATCCGGCTCATCGCATCGCCCAACGTGGCGCAGTTCATGGTGATGTAACCGAGCACGCTCCACGAATTGGGCAGGACGAAATTCGCCGCATGCAGCCCGAACAATCCATCGCCCGAGTGCTCGCAGAAATAATCCAGCAAGCGCTCGTGAACTTCACCCGGCAGGCGCAAGGTGTTGTCGCTCAACTGCTGCGCCTGCAACCCGGCTGCCGCCAACGCAGGCTCGATGGCCATGCCCAGCTGTTCGGCATGGCGCAGGTATTTGAGCAGCGGCGGAACGGAAGTGAAGCCAAGCGATGGCATGGTCGCGGTCCTTTGATCGACGGCGCGTGAGCGAATGAATGGCGCAAGGTAAGTGGATTGCCCGGCGAAAGTAAATGCCCCGACGTTTGGCGCCATTCGCTACAGGATCTGGCCGGATGCGACCGTGACAGATCTCCAGCGCTGACTAGTATGCAAGCTTGATCCAACGGCAGAAAAAGGACACACGCATGCGACGCTGGAACGGCTGGGGAGAGGCAGGCACGGTGGTCGAACTGCCGGCCCAGGGCGCGACATTTCTCCACGAACGCCTGGGCGCCGGCCACGCGTTGCCCGATGCGACATTGGCAGCGGCGTTGGCGCAAGTGCCGACCTCGCGCCTGGTGCCGCATCGCTTGTACAGCGTCGATGCTCACGATCGCCTGCTGCACGCGCGCGGCCAGAGCCTGCCGGACTGGCTGGCATTACGCGAAGGTGCGCTGGGTACTTATCCCGATGCCGTGGCCTTTCCCGAAACCGCCGAGCAGATCCGCCAATTGCTGGCGCTCGCCCATGATCAGGATCTGTGCCTGATTCCCTACGGCGGCGGCACATCGGTGGCCGGGCACATCAATCCACCGAACTCCGCGCGCCCGGTGCTGACGGTGTCGCTGGCGCGGATGAATCGCCTGACCGACCTCGACGAACAGAGCCTGCTGGCGACATTCGGCCCCGGCGCCAGCGGGCCGCAAGTGGAAAGCCAGTTGCGTGCGCGCGGCTACACGCTGGGGCATTTTCCGCAGTCGTGGGAGCTGTCGACGCTGGGCGGTTGGGTCGCCAGTCGTTCCAGTGGTCAGCAGTCGTTGCGCTACGGGCGGATCGAGCAATTGTTCGCGGGCGGCACCCTGGAAACGTTCGCCGGGCCTCTGCAGATTCCGACGTTTCCGGCGTCGGCGGCTGGACCGGATCTGCGTGAAATGGTGCTCGGTTGCGAGGGCCGTTTCGGAATCATTTCCGAGGTCAAGGTGCGGGTCAGTGCGTTGCCGGCGGACGAACGTTTCTACGGTGTGTTCCTGCCCGACTGGCCGCACGCGCTGCAAGCAATCCGGCAACTGGCGCAGGCGCGCGTACCGCTGTCGATGCTGCGTCTGTCCAACGCGGTGGAAACCGAAACGCAACTGGCGCTGGCCGGCCATCCGCAGCAGATCGCCTGGCTGGAAAAGTACCTCAAGCTGCGCGGCGCCGGCGCCGGAAAATGCCTGCTGACCTTCGGCGTCACCGGCAATCGGCAGCAAAACGCACTGTCACTGAAACACGCGCGCCAGCATCTGAAAGCCTTCGGCGGCGTGTTCACCGGCACCCTGCTGGGCAAGAAGTGGGCGCAGAACCGCTTCCGCTTTCCCTACCTGCGCGAGAACCTGTGGAACGCCGGTTACGTGGTCGACACCCTCGAAACGGCCACCGACTGGAGCAACGTCGATCACTTGCTCAGCCTGATCGAAAACAGCCTGCGCGATGCCCTGGCCGCCGAGGGCGAGCGCGTGCATGTGTTCACTCATCTCTCGCACGTTTACGGCGAAGGCTCGAGCATTTACACCACTTACGTGTTTCGCCCGGCAGCGGACTATGCGGCGACGCTGGCGCGCTGGCGGGTGCTCAAACACGCGGCCAGCCAGCCCATCGTCGACAACCACGGCACCATCAGTCATCAGCACGGCGTCGGCAAGGATCACGCGCCGTATCTGCTGCGCGAAAAAGGCCCGCTGGCGATGCAGACGTTGCAGGCGCTGAGCGAACATTTCGACCCGGAGGGGCGCCTCAACCCGGGCACGCTGTTGCCAGAGTCGCGGCCATGACGGCGAACTGGAATGCGCAGTGGCGCGAGCAGATTCTGCCGACGCTGGTGGATGACACCTGGGACCTGATCGTCATCGGCGGCGGCATCAGCGGCGCCGGAATCGTCCGCGAAGCCGCGCGCCGGGGCTGGCGCTGTTTGCTGCTGGAACAGCGCGATTTTGCCTGGGGCACCTCCAGCCGATCATCGAAAATGGTCCACGGCGGTTTGCGTTACATCGCCAAGGGCCAGTGGCGCCTGACCCGCGATTCGGTGCGCGAGCGTCAGCGCCTCCTCGACGAGGCGCCGGGGCTGGTCGAGCCGATGAGTTTCATGATGCCGCACTATCGCGGCGGCTTCCCCGGCCCGCGCGTCATGGGCGGCTTGCTCGCGGTGTACGACGCGCTGGCGGGGCGGCGCAACCATGCTTTTCATGACGCGCAGCAACTGCGTTTTCTCGCTCCGGGGGTGAAGGAAAAGGGCCTGCTCGGCGGCAGCTGTTTTGTCGATGCGCTGACTGATGACGCGCGGCTGGTGATGCGCGTACTGCGCGAGGCCCGGGCCGATGGTGCGGTGATTATCAGTGGTGTGCGGGTCACGCAACTTCTGCGTGAAGGCGGGCGGGTGTGCGGGGTTCAGATCGAAGATGGCGAGGGCGGGGCGACGCTGCAATTGCGCTCCGCTGTGTTGGCCGTGGCCACAGGCGCGTGGGCTGAGCGCCTCCGTCCCGCTGACGCTGCGAAGCAATTGCGACCGTTGCGCGGTAGTCATCTGTTGCTGCCGGGCTGGCGTTTGCCAGTGGCGCAGGCGTTCACCTTTCTGCATGCGCGCGATCGGCGCCCGGTGTTCGTGTTTCCGTGGGAAGGCGCGACGGTGGTCGGCACCACGGACCTCGATCACCGCGAAGACCTCGACCACAGCGCGCGCATTTCCAGCGACGAACTCGACTATCTGCTCGCCGCGTGCCAGCAGCAATTTCCCGGCGCCGAAATTGGTGTCGACGACGTGCTCTCGACCTGGTCAGGCGTGCGTCCGGTGGTCGGCAGCGCGACGGGTGCGCAGCAGGGCAAACCGTCCAACGAGACCCGCGAACATGTGCTGTGGCAAGAGCCCGGTTGCGTGACTTTGGCCGGCGGCAAACTGACTACATTTCGCCCGCAAGCGATCGAAGTGCTCAAGGCGTGTGCGGTGATGCTCGGGCGCTCTTTTGTCGATGACGGCGCGCCGGTGTTCGCCGCTGTGCCGCCGCTGACGATTGCGGGACTGAGTGGCAATCAATGGCGACGCCTGGCCGGACGTCACGGTCGAGACCTGCCGAGGCTGGCGCAATTGCTCGGCGAACTCGGTCTGGAAACGGTTGGCGCCAGCGATACTTTGTGGGCAGAGCTGGCGTTTGCCTGCGAGGCGGAAATGATTCTGCACCTGGATGATTTGCTGCTGCGTCGCACCCGTTTGGGCTTGTTGTTGCCGCGCGGTGGCGAGGATTTTTTCCCGGCGATCCGCACGCTGTGCCAGCCACGATTGGCCTGGGATGATGAGCGCTGGCTAGCGGAAATTCAGCGTTATCGATTGTTGTGGCTGCGCGATCACGGCTTGCCGGAGATCACGCCATGAAATACCTGTTAGCCATCGACAACGGCACCCAGAGCGTGCGCGCGTTGCTCTTCGATCTACAGGGCAATCTGCTCGGCAAAGGCAAAGTCGACTTGCTGGCGTACTACTCGACGCAACCCGGTTGGGCCGAGCAGGACCCGGAATATTACTGGGCGAAACTCGGCGAGGCCTGCCAGCAACTCTGGCAGCAGACCGGCATCGACCGTGCGCAGATTGCCGGCGTGTCCCTGACCACCCAGCGCGGCACAGTGATCAACGTGGACGCCAAGGGCAAACCGCTACGCCCGGCAATTGTCTGGCTCGATCAACGTCAGGCTGAGGTCGAGGGCAGCATCAAAGGGCCGTGGGGCTGGCTGTTCAAACTGGTCGGCGCCCAAGCGACGGTGGATTATTTTCGCGCCCAGGCCGAGGCCAACTGGATCGCCCGGCATCAGCCCGAGGTGTGGGCGGCGACTGACAAGTTTTTGCTGCTCTCGGGTTTTCTGACTCATCGCCTGTGCGGGCGCTTCGTCGACTCCATCGGCTGTTGCGTCGGCTATCTGCCCTTCGACTTCAAACGGCTGAAGTGGGCGGCGCCGCGCGACTGGAAATGGCAGGCACTGGCGGTGCGCCCGGAGCAGTTGCCGACCCTGCACAAACCCGGCGAAACCCTCGGCTACATCACGGCCGAAGCCACGCGCCACACCGGCATTCCCGAAGGCCTGCCGCTGATTGCCGCCGGCGCCGACAAGGCCTGCGAAGTGATCGGCTCCGGCGTGGTCGATGCGCTCACCGTGTGCTTGTCTTACGGCACCACCGCGACCATCACCAGCACCCGCTCGCGCTACCTGGAAATCGTCCCGCTGATCCCGCCGTACCCCTCGGCCGTGCCCGATCAGTACAACTGCGAAGTGATGATCTATCGCGGCTACTGGATGGTCAGCTGGTTCAAGAACGAATTCGGCCTGCGCGAGATGCAGCAGGCGAAAGCGCAGGGCATCGAGCCGGAGCAACTGTTCGACGCACTGGTCGACGCGGTGCCGCCGGGTTCGATGGGTTTGATGCTGCAACCCTACTGGTCACCGGGCATCCGCGAACCGGGCGTGGAAGCCAAGGGCGCGATGATCGGCTTCGGCGACGTACACACCCGCGCGCACATCTACCGCGCGATTCTCGAAGGCCTGGCCTATGCCCTGCGCCAGGGCATGGAGAACATCGAACGACGCTCAAAGGTCTCGATCCAGCGCCTGCGTGTCGCCGGCGGCGGCTCGCAAAGCGACGCCGCGATGCAACTGACCGCCAACATCTTCGGCCTGCCGGCAGAGCGCCCGCATGTGTACGAAGCGTCAGGGTTGGGGGCGGCTATTTGCTGTGCGGTGGGGTTGGGATTGCACAGGGATTTTCCAGCGGCCATTGCGGCGATGACTCGGGTTGGAGCTGTCTTC
This sequence comes from Pseudomonas sp. S3_G06, assembly GCF_054667565.1. Lineage (NCBI taxonomy): Bacteria > Pseudomonadati > Pseudomonadota > Gammaproteobacteria > Pseudomonadales > Pseudomonadaceae > Pseudomonas > Pseudomonas sp. S3_G06. The sequence continues at coordinate 4,336,623 of NZ_CP162738.1, read as the reverse complement.
ACACCGCAGCCTGAGGCGCAGAAGGTTTATGAGCAGTTGTACAGAGAGGTGTATTTGCGTATGTACCGGCAACTCAAACCGCTGTACCAAAGCATCCGCAAAATCACCGGGTATCCCGAATAGTCCCGACACCCTAGACCCCTGTGGGAGCGAGCCTGCTCGCGAAGGCGGAGTGTCAGTCAATGATGAACTGAATGATCCACCGCTTTCGCGAGCAGGCTCGCTCCCACAGGGGTATTGCTGTGCGCTCAAAATCCGGTGAGTCACACAAATCCAAATGTGGGAGCGAGCTTGCTCGCGAATGCGCAGTGTCAGGCAACGTCGATTTGATTGACCCACCGCCATCGCGGGCAAGCCCGCTCCCACAGGGGTATTGCGGTGTGCTCAAAATCCAGCGAGCCACACAAATCCAATGGGAGCGAGCTTGCTCGCGAAGGCGGAGTGTCAGGCACTGTTGATTTGGTTGACCCACCGCCATCGCGGGCAAGCCCGCTCCCACAAGGGATCTGCGGTGTGCTCAAAATCCGGTGAGTCACACAAATCCAAATGTGGGAGCGAGCCTGCTCGCGAAGACGGAGTGTCAGGCAACGTCGATTTGGTTGACCCACCGCCATCGCGGGCAAGCCCGCTCCCACAGTTATCGAGGTGAACACATCCGCAGTGCTCGACCACGAAAACCTGTGGGAGCGGGCTTGCCCGCGATTCGGTTTCAGCCTCAGCGCAAAACCAACATCAAACGCGGAAGTGGCTGACCATCTGCTGCAACTGACCACCCAACCGCGCCAGTTCAACACTCGACGCTGCCGTCTCATCACTCGCCGCTGCGGTCTGCTCGGACACGTCGCGGACGTTGATGATGCTGCGGCTGATCTCTTCAGCCACGGCGCTTTGCTGTTCGGCAGCGGCGGCGATCTGCTGGTTCATCGACTGGATGTTCGACACTGTACGGGTGATGTTTTCCAGCGAGGCGCCGGCCTTGCGCGTCAGGGCGACGCTGCTGTCGGTCAGCGCGCGGCTGTTGTTCATCACCGCCGAAACCTGCTGGGTGCCGTTCTGCAGACCGGCGACCAGACCTTCGATTTCCTCAGTCGACTTCTGCGTACGCTGAGCCAAACCACGCACCTCATCGGCGACCACGGCAAACCCACGCCCGGCTTCACCGGCACGCGCTGCTTCGATCGCGGCGTTGAGCGCGAGCAGGTTGGTCTGTTCGGCAACAGCCTTGATCACGTCCATGACGCTACCAATCTTGTCGCTTTCCTGTTGCAGCACGCTCATCGCTTCGGTCGAGCGCACTACTTCGCTGGCCAGACGCTCGATCTGCGCGATGGCCTCATTCACCACCTTGTCGCCTTCACGGGCCTCGCCGTCCGCAGCGGCGGCGGCTTGCGACGCTTCTTCGGCGTTGCGCGCAACTTCCTGCACCGTGGCAGTCATTTCGTGCATGGCGGTGGCGACCTGATCGGTCTCGACTTTCTGGCTGTTCACACCGGCGCTGGTCTGCTCGGTCACGGCCGAGAGTTCTTCAGCGGCGCTGGCAATCTGAGTAACGCCGTCGCGGATGCCACTGATCAAATCACGCAGGGTCACGCCCATACGCGCGATGCCTTGCTGCAACACGCCGAGTTCGTCGCGACGGGTGACGGTGACGTTCTGGGTCAGGTCGCCGCTGGCGATGCGCTCGACCACGGCCAGGGTTTCCTGCAACGGACGGGTGATCTGACGGGTGATGATCACTGCTGCAATCACGCCAACCAGCAGCGCCAGCAACGTGCTGATCAACTGGAAGGTGCGCGCCTGAGCGCTTTCAGCATCACGGCGATCAAGCTGGATCTGGTACAGCTGCTCGCTCAGGGCGACGATGGTGGTGCCCTGATCGGTCATTTCCTTACGCGCCTGCACGGCTTCGGTGTTGGCGTTCTTGTACGCCATCAACGCGCCGCGATAGCTGGTCAGCGCGGTTTCCAATTGGCGCAAGGCATCCTGCTGAGTCGCGGCAAATTGCGCATTCAGTGGCTTGAGGCTGGCGATGGCCGCGTCGATCTGGCCGACGGCTTTCTGCTCGGTCTCGGCGTTGCTGGTCGCGGTGTAACCACGCACTTCATAGCGCGCGAGGATGAACGCTTCCTTGGCGGCAGTAACCGCCTGGAACTGCTCGAAACGCTGATCGCTCATCTCCATCTGCTGCACGCGCTGGCTGATCGATTCGATCAGGTTGTAGGCGGTCTGGGCGTTGGCGCTCATGGTGTCGCGCGCGCTGTTGCCGGTGCGATAGGCGTTGCGCATTTTGTTCAGCGAGGTCTGGTATTCAGCGATGGTCGCAGCCTGCTGCTTGAGCAGTTTGACGTTCTCCGGACTCTTGAATTTGCTGATCAACGCCTGCTGCTGAGCGGCGAAACTTTCCAGGGTTGTCTGCACATTCTGCGCGGCGGTTTCGTCGCCGTTGGTCAGCATGTATTGCAGGCGCACCACGCGCAATTTGGTCAGGCCAGCGTTGAGCTGGGTGATGTCGCTCATCCAGTTGCTGCGGTCGATCAGGCCGCCGAGGCTGGTCCAGCCGGTCAGCGCCAGAACGCAGGTCAGGGCCAGCACCAGGCCGAAGCCCAGGCCGAGTTTCATGTTCACGCTGATGTTACCGAACCAGCTATTCATGCAAATCCTCCAGAAACGTTGGGTTTCTTGGTCGTCAGTTAAGCTGGAAGATTGTTGTTCTTTTGAGCCAGCAGGGGTGTTAGCAGGTCTGTATCGGCCGCAAACCCGAGAGCTGAAAGGATTTTTGTCGGACAGATTTCGCGCAACTCAACCCAGGCGCCGCGACCAGCGCTGATCCGGCCCCTCGAACCCCGGATTGACCAGCGCCGTCAGCACATGATCCTGCCAGCGCCCGGCAATGTTCAGATACGCCTTCGCATACCCCTCCCGCTCAAAACCCAAGCGCTCAAGCAACCGCGCACTGCGCTCATTGCCGGGAATGTAATTGGCCATGATCCGATGCAGATTCTGCACATCGAACATATAACCAATCCCCGCCTCCAGCCCCTCCTGCATCAAACCCTGCCCCTCATGCGCCTCATCGATGTGATAACCCAGATAACACGCCTGAAACGCCCCGCGAATAATCCCGCTGAAATTGCACGCACCAATCATCTGCTGACCGTCCGGCGACAGCAGCGCGAAATGCATGGCTAACCCGGCTTCGAAGGCGCTGGCTTGGATCTCCAAGCGACGGCGGATGTTGGCGGTGGAGAAATAGTCGGTGGTGCGGATGGGCGACCACGGCGCCAGGTGGCGGAGGTTGCGCTGGTAGAACGCGCTTTCGAGCTCGGCCTGATCGGGGGAGAGGATCGCCAATGTCAGGCGCGGGCAGGGCAGGGATAGCAGCGGCATCGAGCGCTCCTTGGCGAGGGATCTGCTGGCAGAGTCGCGCATATGCTGGGGAGCGGCAAGATATGGAGAAGCCGAGGCGAAAAAAAGCCCGCTAGGAGCGCGGGCGAACCGTAGTTTCTTGAATGAGCGAGTGGACTTTACAGGCTGTCCCGGCTGGGCGCAGTGAAGAAAAATTCATGTCGCTTCTGCCGACCGGGTTGATGCCCCCGACAGTCGATCTTCAACGCACGATGAAAATATCAGCGCCCATACAGCACCGTGTTCATCAACGCATTGACCTGATTTGGCATGGTGTGAATGAACCAGTCGAAAGCAAGACCCGAGGTAAGCAGATACGCGAGAACCAGCAGGATAGGGATGAAGATAATGTTTTTGCGCAGATTGGCGTACTTGCGGGTTTTTCTGGAAAGCCATGATTCGTGAGTGCCGTTGTTATTGGCATGTGCGCCCGCAACGATGAAGTAGGTTGAAAACAGCATCATCCGCAGACTTGTGTAAATAAGCAGGATCACGCCCGACAGGTGCAGCAAAAACCAATGCATATCCAGCAAGACGAAATTTTCCTTTATCCCCGTCAGTCCCTGCTCATTGATGATTCGCTGGCCGTTCTGGAAATTTGGCGGCGCCTGTGTGGGCATAAAAGCTTCGTCGGTGACATACGTCGCGGCCACGCAAAATGCCAAGCAAAACAAAAGCGCAACGACCCACTTAACGCCCGCGAAGAAGCCCCGGTAAAGGCTATGCAGGGTTCCGCCGGCCCACAGTGAAATGGTGAACAGCGTGATCCAGGAAAGCAGGTTGAGTATCTCGGCCCGTAAAAACACATAAATCAGCCCGGCAATCACCATCATCATGCAGATGACTGGAGTCATATCCTGGCTTGTGGTGGCGGCGTTCACGCCCGGTGGTGGATTGACCACCGTGTTGAAGGTCAGGTTTACCGAATGGCCCGGCTGATTGGCGGATTGTGGAGAATCGCCCTTCAGTATCCGATCCAGAATGGCTCCCAGAATCAAGCCGAGGATGGTGAAGAACGCCGATATGTAGATATCGACTTCCTTGGATTGGATTGTTTCGATGAAGCTCATGGTTTATTGCCTTCCTTGTGCAGGTTGAGTATTTCACGTGCCGATCGGTTTTCTCTGCGAAGCATCCAGCCAGCTGCGGAATGGTAAATGGGTGGCCTTGGTTTTGCTATCTTCGGGATTTTTCTGGGCCTTTGTTGGCGGACCTTGGGGCGCGGTGCTTGTCGATGGCTATGACGGTTGTGGTTAGGGAATCGGGTGCTGCGGTTTTCCGAAGGGTAGGGGCTACGAAGCCCGCACTTGGGGGAACTCGTCGTTGAGAGGCCGGGGTAATCTGAATTGGTATTTTATATGATTGATTATTATCATTAATATTGGCTTTGTATTTTCATTGGAATACCAATTGGAATACCTCACGAGATAGCCAAGCTCTAGCCCGTCGCTTGTAATCAATTTTACACCCCGCTCTCATCAATGATCAGGGGTGATCTTCCTGCCGCTGTCAGGACACAGGTTACGCTTGATGAAAAGCTGAAGGTGGTGACTGGCAGAATCCGGCCAGGAGCAGTCAGTAGGTATGTTCACGAAACCATGGGCGATTCAGTGCTTTCCAACTTGGTGTGAGCGAGAAGGATCTGTACTGCTCTGGTGTTTTTCGTTCTCCGATAGATCAATGAAGCATTGGTCCGACGCATCGTATGAACTCCAATGCCTCAGCAATTACTTAGACATTCAGGTGAAGAAGGTTTAGTGGCTTTGCTCTCAAGCTTTGGGCGCTCAAAATTGTCGCAATTCGCTCCTGATGCGTATCCGGAAAGTAGATTTTTCCAGACGATCTTGTGATCGCGGTGTACAGCAATGCGAGCTTTTTTGACAGCTCGGTTTTACTTCGCAGGTCAGCAAAATAGTACAGGTCCTCAGAAACTGCCATTCTCGGAAATTCGTAGTTTTTCACCGTAAATACTGTGGCCAACAACGGACGTGACGGTTTTCCATCAGCGAGCTCAGCCAATTTTGCGCATTGGTAAAGCCCGGAAACACCAAATTTGGTACCCACAACTTCAAGCCATTGCTCAACCCTGAGAAAAGCGTCGTTCCACCTCATTTCCGCATGCAATTGTTCCCAGCTTCGGAAACGAGCAATAGCCCCGTGGCTCGGACGCTTGTCATGCATATATAAATCAAGACACCCCTCTAGGAATGGTTCGAACTGATTGGTCCAGTCAATGACCGCAGCACCTTGGCTCAAATCGCGATTGCGAATTAACCAGTCGAAAATACCCCATTCATCGGCCACCAGAATTACTGAGGGTTCAGGAGGGAATGAGTCCGCTCGGTATTCAGCCACTACCGTGTCTTTCGCCTTATCAGCTACAAACGGTAACGCGCTTACGTCTGGGAACTCAGCTAAAAGTGGGTTGATGTAATCGACCAATGCTGGGCCTGCTCGTAACGAAATAGCCATTTCGCGATGGCGAATCCTCGCGTTATGGGGCATGTATCGTCCTTGCAGATTTTGGAACTGGTCCCCTAAAGTAATTACAGTTTGAGGAGACCTGTCGAGGATGTCGACCATTGGCCCGCTCAAGTCATGGCCTTCGTCGACGATTACCGTATCAATAGATTCAGGTAAATGAAGTCTCGATAAAGCCAGTTGTTTCACGCGGTGGTAGCCACGGACCGGAAGGGGATCCGCCTCTTCCTCAAAGCTTGTCATCTTGAACCAAAGCTTTCCGGCCGCGGCCGCTACTATTTCTTGTTCCGAAGTCGAGAGCCAGCGGACCTGGTCGGAAGGTATATGACTGATGGTGATCCGAGCATCGTTTGAAAAACTAAATTTGGCGATTACCGACCAGCAAAGAGCCGCCACACGGGCAGCATTACGATTACCGATGGAGCTGATCCCTGCCTTTTCTGCGAGCGCTGAATACGAGAGTGGCAATCTCGAAATCGCGTCCAACCTTGTCTCAAGAGTCCTATTCCCACCCGCCAGAAGTCTGGTAGCCATCCACCTGAATGTTACCGCCCAAACCTGATCCTCGGAAAATCGAGCCCGTATGGGTTTGAGCTTCGGTTCCACATCAGCGAGGAACAGGATTCTACGCTCTGGCATAAGAGCCAATATCTCATTCAGCACAAAGGACTTCCCAGTGCCCGCGTGAGCTTGGGCATCGATGGAATCCTCCATGTTTGCCCTAATGTTCTGAACCAGCCGAAGCTGGTGATCGCTTAGCTTTACTACCAAACCACTGCGGCGAACATGCTCATGTTTGATCGCACTTAATGAAGCCGTGTGCTGCTTCGCATAATCGAAATTCCAGGTGCCCTCGGGATGAATGTACTGACGGCGAGCAACCGATTCTTTGTCCATCAGACCAATCTCGACTGCTGATGCTTGGAGAAGTCCCGTTTCAAAATCAACCTGGCTGTAGGCCCCGGCCAAAGCCGATCTCAGCTTATCGGAGTGATGAGTCAGCAGATTTGCAAACACCCGCTCCATCTCCAGAGGCGAGCGCACGGGCAGCTTGGGCAGCTGGAGCACGTAGAGAATCGCCGCTACCTCATACCGAGACAGACGACCCACATCTGGAGCATTCCCGATTGAAAGCGCAGCGCTGAGGTTTTCACTGAGAGGCAGGTACCAGCGAGGTTTCTTCATGAAAATCATATATCCCTAAAATTTAGCGCCGAACTTACCAGCGCTTTAGGCTACCCTGTTGCCGCTGACCGAAAACTGACCCAGTAGAGGCTGTTCTGCCGACTGAAAACTGACCCAGGTGTTCAACTGCTTCTGCTCCCTCTTGAGAGGTATCATGGTAGCTGCTCATCTTAGCTGTCGTTACGTTCTTTGCTTGACCGTGCGTCAACCAAGTTCGTAGAGAGGTTTGACTCGAGAGACTCTATCAGCCGATATTTCTTTGTGGGCTATGACCAACGAGAAAAACATCTCAAACGAAATTCGCCAGCCGAGTTTTTTAACAAATAGCTCAACGGTCAAAGGCAAATTGCTTTCAAAAATTTTGTTTCCGATTGAGGTAGCGAGAATCGGCCAAAGGGATGGGGAAGCATTGATAATATTTAACATTCGGGCAGAAAAATGATCCGCATTGAAATTTTGTTGCTTTATTTCATGAGCGCACGTATTTCTCAGCTCTCGAAGTTGGTGATAGATGCACCATTCTTCTTCTGTGAACAAGCCCAAGGCGTAAGCTAGATCAATCTTTGCGCTGAAGGTGGCTATGGGTTTGCTTCCCCTTCCAATGAGCTCCCCAGTTTTTTTGACTGGAGGAAGAATTCTCCTAGATATGTGATCTTCGATAGCCAACTCTACCATCGAACCTACGACCAATACACATCCTCGATCACTTTCACCTTTTAGCGAGTCCAGTATTTCAGTAAATCTCGCGGCCAATAGGGTCTTCATTAAGTTCTCACTGTTGAAATTTCACTCAGGGCTTGGGCGCGCTGAGGAGAATGTCCGATATCGTGGTAAAAATGGCGTGAGAGATAACTTTGCCATCGTTTCTTCAGCCCGTCAGTCTCAGCCATAATCACAGACTTATGGGGGAGCAGCTTTGGACGGATCACCGTCTGCTTTTGGCCGATGGCAGCGGTTCTCGACCGGCGGCTTTCGGCTGTGGATTCAACCGGTCGACGCAACAGATTGGCTAAATCGTTCAACGGTCATTGAGTGACGTGAGCCGTTTCGAAGGCACTGTCATGTGGCACGAAACACCTCTGATCGGTGAAATGCAAGGAATGGCTCATGCTCCGGAGCTAGGGCAATTCGCATGTTTGGAAAGATACCTAGTATTTCCGGCTCTGTCAGGAGAGGGGATATCTCTAAGTTGCCTGCTGGCGATAGGGTTATGTAGCCTTTATCGAACGCCTTATCTAAGTTTGGGGTAAGCAAGAGGCCATTGAATGGATCCAGGCGCTCAGAATTATTTGAGCCTCGCCAAGGTTTTATGTGTGAGGCGACTAGTAAACTCACGTCCTTAAAGCCGGTTATCGCACAACAATTCCAATAGTCAACAAGTTTCTGCCTGAAGATACCTTGACCGATTCTAGATTTAACTAGGCTGCTTTTCTCTGTTTCGCCAATATCAGTAGCACTCAAAATTTCATCAATATCGGATTCAATGTCACTATAATATCCCTCTGAAAGATATTCTGAAAACTTTAAAAGGGCGCTGCTGTACATGTGATGGCCACGTTCGTTTCTTTCTTTATAAATTGGAAGCGCACGCATTTTAGATGCAATGATTTCAAATTCAGATTGGCTGTTTAAAGATATCAATGGGCCTTGAATAAGACCGTTATCCATGGCCCATTCGGACATCACTCCACGCACTGCGCCGTCGTATTTTTTCACCGATGATGGAGATAGCCCTCGGTGGCGCATCCAGTCTTCAAAGGTCATCGCAAGGGCGCTCCGTAGGGGAATATGGCGAATAGGTTAAGGGATTGCAGACGTAGTCCCGAGGGGGGTAGTGAACGGCTGAATTGCTTGTTATGCGTAACGCTAGATCTTTCCGCATTCTTCTATGTACTGCAAGTGCATGCCCAGAAACCCAGGAGCCTTCCATTGGCCGCAATCCGACTATGTGAATCGCCCCTGGTTTTGTAGACGTCGGATGACCGCTGTTGGCCGGTTAGCGACCGTTACTCTGATTAGCCATCCTTGTCCTTCCACACGTGGAGGACTTGTCATGAACATAATCGCTACCTGCAGCCGTCAGCCCTGGAACAAAGGAAAACTGGTCGGGCAGAAGACCCCACTCCGACTGAGAGATATCTGGGCCATCCGAGTAAGGCTTCAAATTGCGGAAAGAACCCGAGATCTGGCTCTCTTCGATCTGACCATCGACAGCAAGCTTTGAGCCTGTGACATAACCAAGCTCCGCGTGCGCGATGTCGCTCATGGCGAGCACGTATCATCACGAGCCATGGTGATGCAGCAGAAAACGCTGCGGCCTGTACAGTTTGAGATCACTGAGCAAACACCGTCTGCTGTCGCGGCCTGGATACGTCGGGCCCAGCTACGCAGCGAGGACTGCCTTTTTCCTAGCCGGCTGCATACGTCAGACCATCTATCCACTCGTCAATACGCTCGTATCGTCAAAGGCTGGGTGAAAGCAGTGGGCCTTGATCCAGCCATGTATGGCACCCACACAATGAGACGTACGAAGGCATCACTGATCTATCGCAGGACGAAGAACCTGCAGGCGGTTCCGCGCCAGATAGTTGAGTGACAGCGAACGGCGGAAAAATGATGGTCGTCGCCTCGGACGGGATGCGGCCAACCTTCGGAGGCCTTTGGTGCCTAAATTGCGGTTGCTACGTAAGTGGCGGAGTGGGTTGGGCGAGGACTGATCAGTGCTGAATGAGTTTGGAGACAAAAAAACGCCCCAGCAAAAGCCGGGGCGTGGATTGCAACACTAGCTAGGAAAACTCATCCCAACAGTCTCGGATGAAACGGTACACGCTGTGAGCGCGAAACACGTTTAGCACGAGAGCCCACATGAGCTGCCAAAATCGAGACATGAGGCCTCCAATATTGGACTTGCCTCAATGCACTTACCGGAACACGTGCATTTGTATGGGAATTGTTAGAGATTCCCTGTGAGGCAAGATATTTTTAGGCCCTTAGCATGATGCGTTTCCGGCACGGTTCCTACACCGTGTGCGAGGGGCCTCTCATAGGACGAATCCTGATGATGGCCCGGATGTTAACCGCCGAAGCGCGGTGTAAAAAGAGTTAAAACCGAAACTTGTAGTTTATTTTCAAATTTAAGTATTTGATATTGACAAGCCATGAAAAATAATATTTTAAGATTTATGGTATACCGTAAAATTAGAGCCTTTTCGCCGTAGATGCGCTGATTTCACGGCATTTCTATGCAAAGCGACAACACTATTCAATCCATTCAAGCTGACGGATTCGCTAGCAGATTTCCTTCAACAACTTTCGCAGCGCTTTCATAACGCCGCTTTCGTTCGTCGTTTACGTTCGATTTTGCGGAAATCGTAGTGGCGCCGTTATTTACTCTCTTATAGACTCAGCCCCGTTAGAGATTCCCTGTGAGAAGGCGGATTCGGACCTACCGAATACGCGACGAAAAAACCGCCCTCCTAAGGCGGTTTTTTTTTGCCAAAATTTAGCCGCTAAATTTGCGCAGCTTTTTCGATCAGCGCTCGAACCCAAGTTGGGACAGCCAGACCACCTTATAGATAGGCGGCAAAGATTTCGCATGCAGAATCTTCTCGGAAGCTTTGCATTAAAGCAGCTTTATTAAGGCCCTGGTGCGATAGCAAACGTTGAGCCCAACGCTCACCAGTTTCGCGGGCGCGAAAATGACGAAAGTACCAAGGTGGAACTTTAGCAAACCACGAAGCATCATGCGGGCACGCCAATAGATGCTAAATCCTTCCAAATCGTGAGATTTAGACAAATTTTGACGAATTTCCATATCGTTAGGTTAGAGAAGATTGTACTCAACAGTTTGTCGCTGTCGCTTACGGGCATCATGTCAACCGCCATCAACCCTTTCATGTAGATACCAGCCTAACGACCTAGGTTTCTCAGGATTCACCCCGTCAGCATGCCGGATGCTCCGCCTAAGGTAGCCGCTTCGTTGACAAAGATTGCAACGTCCCGGTGCTCCAGAACCTTGACTTCATCCATGGCCAAAAGGTTGAGCCAAACGCTCAGACGGATGGTGCAAGACGGGATCTGATGGGCGATGGCATTTGCGTGATCAAATAGCACTCGCTCCAGGTCCTCGGACTCCAGTGATTGACGCTCAGGCTTTATGGCCGCAGCAATCCTGGCAGTTAGTTTTGCCACACGCGGAGATTTGTGCCGAAGCTCGCCAAGGCGCGCTATATAAGTAGGGGTTGAAGGCATGGCCATACGAAAAACTCCAAAACTCAGTGAGAACAAGGGTGACGAGCTGCATTGCCCACTTATGCCTACACAGGAGAACGGAAGCAACATTTTGTTGACGAGTGGACAGGTTGACAGGTTGACAGGCGTGTCAGCCGAGGCGTACGCTTTGCTCACTTGCTCAAATATGAGCAACGGAAGGAGAACCTATGAACACCGCAGCGATTGAGAGACCCCAAAGCACCGTCAAGTCACTTGACGAAGCTAAAGCCTCGCTCGTGCAGAAATTCATAGCCCGGATGAACAGAGTACCCGAATCCGAGGTTATCAATGCTGCAAGGCTCGATGACGACAAGGCTTTGGCTGTAATTATTCAGGATTCCGGGAAGACAAAGAATAAGCCGCTAAGCATTAAGGCTCGTAATGAGATAGCCTTTGCCAAGCTAAAAGCAAATGCCTTTGAGGCAGTAAAAGCGTCGTACGACTTGCTAGATGCTGGTGATGTTTGCGAAATATTAGGAATCTCAAAACAAGCACTAAGCAAGAAAACCAAGGCAGGTCAAATAATTGCGTACACCAATAACCGTCGCAAATACTACCCTGACTTTCAGTTCAAAGAAAACAAAGTCACACCTTCATCTGGCAAACTGATAAAGACGCTTGAGATAGACTCAGGAAACGAGTCAATGGTAAATCTTTTGATTGGCTTTCTAGCAAACCTTATGGACTTTTCCAATTTAGGAGAGAAAGAAAATTTACATCCTCGTTACGAGCTTTTAGACAATGATGCGGCTTTCAAAGTTATCGTTCGCGACTTTAAAAATCGCTTAGAAATGGGCAAGTAAGAATCGGACTTCCGGAAAGGAAGTCCGATTCCGTTACTCAATTGAAACTTTCAAACCAACCAAGAGTTCAATTGCCGTTTCATCACTAGCCAGCAACACCTCGGTTAAAGGTGTAATGCTAACTGGCGACAACTGCGGTCCGCGCCCGTCGAAAAGCGCGAAATTACATCCATCCCAGGAACCAGGCGATGGGAACACAGTCGAGCCGTAGTAAAGCCCATCGACCTTAATACTAAGTCTCATGATCGCTGCACTTAGCATCTGGGTACGAAGGTAGCCTTCACTACCTTGCCCTTTAGCTTTGACAAGATCTCTCAACTTCCCGCCCATGTAGGTGGAAAGACGCTCTACGTTGACCAGTCTCAGCACACGTGCTGTTTCCAGTTTATGCAACGAGCATCCCTCAATCTCACTTCTCAAAACAGGAGTTCCCGGACCAACCCGCCCATGCTGAAACGTCTCTGCAATAGCAACTTCGCGGCTGCCAGCTACGTACCAAACACCAATCGCCTTCCAAAGATCCCCATATCTTGAATCAGACGTGGGATTATAAAAAGGTGGCTTGGAATCATACATTGAGGGTTGACCACGAAACACTTCAAAGCCTTTATCGATCTTGAGGATCAGTTCCGGACGTTTTGACAGTTCCGCCTCAATCTCAACGATCAGCCCCGGAAGCTCAGAAAGTAACTTTTGAATTTCCAGCTTGAGCTCAACATCGTAATCTTTTTCTTTTTCCTCTGTCGCCATAAAATGTACTCCTATGAAGGGTGATTTTTTTGCTCATGGTTATATCCCATTTGCGATTTTGAGTGACCATCGAGAGTCCGACGGCCGTTGACACAAGAACCGGCTTAGCCGTTAACTTGTCCGAATATTACAACTGACTTCTCTGAAAAAAACCACTCTTTTTTCGAAGCTTTTTGTAGGTCCCTCGCCAGAGGAGTATATGCAGCCATAAACGTCTACGCCTACACCGCTTTTAAGTCACACCGTAACGACCCCAATCACTCTAAACGCAGCTATTACGCGTTAGTTTCGATGCGTTAGTAGCTGACAATTACTCAGTACAGGGAAAGTTATAAATTTAGAAAGTTAGAAAGTTAGAAAGTTAGAAGGTTAGAAGGTTAGAAAGTTAGAAATTTAGAAAAGGTAGAAAGGTAGAAACCAAACTGGTTGGTCGGCACGCAGGCGTCACCTGTGAGTTCTGACCATGTCGATTTGAGCGAGAATCGCCCACCTTAAGCCTGTAACAAATTGAACCATGGCCAGTACGAAAAAAGCCCGGAGCTCTCGTTTGAATGCGGCGCTTATTGACACTCATGCTTGTGTTGTCGCCGCTTCACATTTACGCTTTGCCCCGTCGCGGTCAATCCCGGGACCGGGCGTCAGAACCTGAATCAAAACCAAGGCGCGGTTTCTTCCATTCCGCACAGCCAGTGCTTCGTGCGCTAGCTGCTGCTTTTCTATGGCGGACCGTGCGGGGCAGGCTTCGGCCTGGCCGGTTCCTTGGTTTCCGGTTTCTGACCCCCGTACGGTTTGCCACCCAATGCCGCGTCAGAACGGTGGATGGCAATCCTTAATCAAACCAAGGAGATAAGGAAAATGGCATGCCCACCTTTTAAGCTCGTGCGCCACCCCGGCCAAATGGTTCAAGCTGCAAACTATCTCGGAGGATTCCGCGATGTTTGATCTTTCGCTTCTCATCGGTCTCCCCAAACCCAACAGCATCGATACTTCAGTGCTTACCCCTGAAGATGCAGCGATTAAACTGCGGCAGGCTGCCACTCTCCGGCTTAACGGAGCCCAGAGTATTCTGCTTCATTTTCCGCAAGACGTTGAGCTGGCAGTAGAGCTGCTGGATGACGCCGCGGTGTTGTACGACAGGGCGTTCCGGAATCTGACTGGCATCCCAGCTCAAAGCGTCCATCAACAGATCCATGAATATGTCTCTGTCCCGTCAGTTGAAGGGGCTCCCGCGATCCAAACTCCGTGGGGCGATGAGTTCGCTCCGGTAATCAAGGAGGGCGTTCGTTGCGCAGAGACTTGGCTTGAGGGCTCATCATTACCGTTATGGTGGGCGCTGTCTCAGAACCGAAAACGTCATCGTCCAGGTGATCCACAAGAGGCATTTGAAGCAGGTTTTTTGCTGCGGTTGCAGCAGACGCTGATCATGCGACGTGAGGCCGTCACTTCCCAATCAACCTGCTTTGATGCCTGAGTCTGTAATTGACGTTTGAGATTTGCTTTTCCCGCCAAACCCTCCGATCAAGCGATCTTTGATCGCGCCGATCGGAGGGTTCACTCGCTTTTTCTCGAAGCCGCCGCGTTCCACCCTCCATGCTCAAATTTAATTCACACCACGCCTACTTTCACCATCAGTAATTCGCCACGATTTCCATCGAGCGCAACGTTATTCAGTGTGTGTCCGAATCTTTTCGTTGGGCATGGATGTAGGTGTGGCGACAGCGGCGACGGCGGCGACAACCCACGTATAACGTGGTCTGGAGCATGGCGACAGAAGTGGCGACAGTCGCCACTTTCTCAGCGCATTGGCTGTGACGCTTGACCACCTTTTCGAGTGGGTATAAAAATTGGTGCACGGATCGCTGTCGTTGACAGCACCTGCCAAGGTAGCCAGAACCTTTAAGGCTACGCCCCTCGCGTGGTGGTTCTTCCCCAAGTGCGATTAGCGTCCGGCGGCTCGCACGGTCACTCCCCAAGAGTGATGGATGCCTACTCGACCAATCTGCCCACTGCGGCTGACGATGGACCTACCTCGCTGCATTGCAGCAACCTCACCCCTTGGCACACTTCGCTGCGCCAGACCTCGCCCGTCTCTTTCTCCTGGAAAGAGACGGGCGCTCGTAGCACTGCTGCAAGCCAGGTCGTACAGGGCGTTGCCGCAACTCTCCTCGTGACAATCGGCCAGACAAATCCGATTCGTCGCCATCCGCAACGACACAGACACCGGTGCCGCAGCCTATGGAGAGACTGCACCTGACTGACAGTCAGGCATGCCCCAAGTGTCGATGTTGTTGCCTTCTCCCGCTCAGGATCTCCAGGTGCCGAACTCGTCAGTCGGCACAGCCTCCACCCGCCCGCATCTTCGGATGCGTCTAAGGAGGCCAGATTCATGGGGTCATGCCCTTGCTCCCGGTCGTAAGGAGCCGTTCGTTCCACGTCAGTGAACACCTCACAGGCCGCAGGGGCCTTGATCCCTGATAACACTCAACAGCCGTGGCGGGACTACGTGAGGACAACCAGCAATGAACGAGGAGACGGCCCATGCAGCAGTTAGATCCGAAGCTTGAACTACCACAACTACCTCGACCGCTGATTGAGTCGAATCCCGTGGCCCAGCCTTATCCGGTGCAGGCACTGGGTGGGATTCTTGGGCCTGCAGTCGAACGCATGGCTGAGGTCATCAGGGTGCCCCAGGCATTGGCTGCACAATCGGTGTTGGCTGCTTCGGCGCTGGCTACTCAAGGTCATGCGGGCTTACAGCTCGATGGGAGAAATTATCCGCTGTCGCTGTACCTGATCACCGTGGCCGCATCCGGCGATCGCAAAACGGCGGCAGATCGTTTTGCATTGCTGCCCGCACGGCAATGGGAGCGTGAGCAGTGGCAGCGCTATCGCGAACAACTCGCCCGGTACCGTGTCGCGCAGCGACAGGCGCAGCGTATCAACCCTGGCGATCCCAACCCCACAAACGGCGTACCGCTTGAAGCGGAGCCCTCAGCACCTAGGCTGATCACCACGGATCCGACTATCGAGGCCCTGATCAAGGGACTCTGCCATGACTTGCCGAGCATGGGCCTGTTCTGTGACGAGGGGGGACAATTCCTCGGTAGCAGCACCATGAGTCGGGATAACCGTTTGAAAGCGGTTACGACCTTGTCGTCACTCTGGGACGGCAGTCCGTTAGATCGCGCGCGGTCCATGGTGGGTGAAAGCTTGCGAGCTTACGATCGACGCCTGAGCCTGCACCTGATGCTGCAACCGTATCTAGCCATGCAGTTACTCAGTGACCCGTTGCTGCAGGGGCAAGGCATTCTCGGTCGCTGCCTCATGACCTGGCCCACCAGCCTGGCCGGACAACGCAGTTATCAGGCTGTCGACTTGTCAAAAGACCTCGCCCTAAAGCGATATCACCACCGCCTTTCGGCCCTGTTTCATCAGCCTTGGTCACTTTCCACTGACGGTGCCTTGCGGCTGTCACCGCTGAGCCTCAGTCCATTGGCTCGTCGTCGCTGGATTGATCTGCATGATGCCATCGAAGCCCAGTTGGGTGAGTTTGGCGAGTTGGCAAGCGTACGGCCTAGCGGATCGAAGGCCGCCGACAACCTGCTGCGCGTCGCCGGCAATCTGGCAGTAGTGGAGGAGAGCAGCGTCGTGGAGGTCGACCATATCCAACGGGCCTCCGCTTTAGTCGGCTACTACCTTACCGAGATCCAGCGCCTGACTGAGCAGGAGCCAGTGTGTCGGGTAAAGGAAGAAGCAGATCGGCTGCTGCGCTGGCTGCAGGTCAAGAATTGGAAACGCTTCAGTATTCGAGAGCTGAATCGCAACGGCCCCCGCTTTGCCCGTAAAAGCAGTCGCCATGCCACCAAGCTGTTAGTCGAGTTGCTTGATCATCAGTGGCTGATCACCGACGGCCACACCTTCGAGGTGCGCCATGTTCAATCTTGATGAAGCGCTGCGCAACCATCTGGCTCAGCGCCAAAAGGAGCCGAAAGCGCGGGTTGTCGCCGCGACTGTCGCCACTTTGTCGCCACGCTCAAAGCGAAGCAGGACAAGGGTTGTCGCCGCTGTCGCCGATGTCGCTACCACCCGTAAAGCTATCACCCCGACGACAGCCATCATCCAATGCTTGAAAGAGGAGGGCGCGCATCTCTACGTCACCGACAACACGCTATGTTTTCGCCCGACTGATTGGGCTCAGCTCGCCATCGTGAGTGCGCATTGGCAAGCCCTCTTGCGTGTTCTCGCGGCAGTCGATCAGGAGCAGAAAAATGACTCGGGTCGGTAAGCGAGCGGGAAGAAATTTCGGCTTCGGTCGCCAGCTCAGCTATGCCGGACCGCAAGCACTGAAGGATCTGTTTGGCAACGGCCATTTCGCTACCGTCAAAGCCCATAGCGATCGCTGGCAGGCCTTCGTGAATTGGTGTCGATCCGAGGAAGGTCCAAGGCTCAATGACGCGCGGCAGATCGACCGTGACATCCTCATGCGGTACGCCACTTATGTGAGGGAGCAGGTTGATCAGGGCAACGTCGGCATTGCCACCGCGCAGAACCGCCTGTCCAGTGTGAACCGAACCATGGCCGCGCTGCGCGGTGATCAATACGTCAAAATCCCCAGTCCGAGCAAGGCGCTTGGCTTGCAGCGCTCAGGTGTGCGTAGTGAGGCCCCGCAAGGCCAAGACCGGGTCCAGATCGAGTTGATCGCACAGGCGTTGTCAGAGCGAGGCCAGCAATCGAGGGTGAGTGCCATTGTGCTTCTCGCCCGGGAGACCGGCATGCGCCTGCGTGAAGCGATTTTGGCGGACCTGCCCCGACTGCAACGTGAGGCCGGGCAACTGGGCAAGATCAACATCCAAGACGGCACCAAAGGTGGTCGATCAGGCGCGTCAGCACCGCGCTGGATCGCGGTCACTGATCAAATCCGTGGCGCCTTGGATAGGGCCTGGGAGGCTTCACCCAGTGGCAGTCGGAATTTGTTGGCGCCCGACGAAAGCTACAAAGACTTCATTCA
The DNA here is from genome assembly GCF_054667565.1 of Pseudomonas sp. S3_G06. Lineage (NCBI taxonomy): Bacteria > Pseudomonadati > Pseudomonadota > Gammaproteobacteria > Pseudomonadales > Pseudomonadaceae > Pseudomonas > Pseudomonas sp. S3_G06. Next base: position 4,318,719 of record NZ_CP162738.1, on the reverse strand, counting down.
GACAGTCGTGCGACCGGCGCGGGACCTTCTGCATGAGCATGGATTAAAAGGCTTTCATGAGCTGCGGGCGGCTTACGCTTGTGAGCGCTATGAGCAACTGACTGACTTCCCTGCACCCATCAATGGCGGTGGTAGGCATCGAGAAGATCGCCAGCTCGATCAGCGTGCACGACAGCAAATCAGCCACGAGTTGGGACATAACCGCATCGATGTGGTGAGTGCCTACATCGGAGGTCGGCGATGACGGCGGAGTTCGACATAGCGTTGTTCCTGCGCCCTGTGCTCAAAGGTGCTTATGCCACGCGGCAGCGGCATATTAGACAAGCAGAAAGGATGCACGAGGCGATTCGTGAGCGCTGGGGTTGCGCGACTCCCTGGTCCTGGAGAGAAAAGCACATGAGATGGTTTCTGGAGCACTATCTGCGATGCTCAGCTCCGGCTACCGTCTACTACTACGAATTAACAGCAGGGATGATCCGCCGGAGAAAAGCGAAATTCGGGGTTGTCTGATAGGCCTTTAGCGTGAGCCCCTGAGTATGGGAATGCGGAGCCTTCCCATACTCAGGGGCTTGGCCGAAGAAGCGCTGGCAAGCTCCACTGCACGGATGGCATAAACTGTCGCCGTGATGTCAGCGTATCGGCACCACGTTGCGGTCCCTGGTTTGATTGATGGCCGACGCTGACAGGCTGCCGGTAGCCGCTTTCTGGATATGTTCACTCCACCAGGCCATCATCGGGCGCCGACGTTCGATGTAATCCGCCCGGTTGTAAGCGCTCCGAACTTCGTCCTTGTCGACATGCGCCAGCGCGACTTCGATTAGCTCCGGATCCCATCCATGCTCGTTGAGGATTGTGCTGGCCATGGAGCGCATGCCGTGGCTGACCAAGCGGTCCTGAAAGCCCATTCTTTTCAACGCCATATTGGCTGTCTGGCTATTCGCGTGGGTGCGCGGGTTTCTATCTGACGGGAACACATATTCCCTGTGGCCGCTATGGGGCTTAAGCGTATCCAATAACGAAAGTGCATGTTCGGTAAGCGGGATTATGTGCGGACGACGCTTTTTCATTCGCTCTGCAGGGATTGTCCAGATGCGTTTGTCGAAATCGATATCTGCCCATCGGGTGGTCGCCGCTTCGGAGGGGCGGGTCATGGTATGAAGCTGCCATTCGATCAGGCAGCGGGTCGTCCGCTTGATGCTAGCGTTCGCGATTTCCATCATGAGCTCCGGAAGCTCGTCAGGCGGTAGCGCGGCCATATTTTCTTTCTTGGGTTTCTTGAACACCGCTCGAATGCCGCTGAGAGGGTTGGCAAAGATCATTCCGGAGTTGACCCCGTAGGTCATGATCTCGTTAAGGCGCTGGCTCACTCGCTTAACTGTCTCGAGGCTGCCTTTAGCTTCAATCGGACGAAGCAGCTTGATGACCATCGGCGCGTTCACTTCCGATAACGGCGTTGATTTCATGCTTGGAAAAACATGCAGTGTTAGCGAGCGCCAGATGTCTTCGGCATACGCCGGGGTGACGGAGTCCTTCTTCAATTCAAACCATGCGGTGGCTACGTTCTCGAACGTATGTTCCGTTTCCGCTCGTTTGGCTTCCTGCAGCTCATTGCGCTGAGCTTTTGGGTCGATGCCCTGTGCAAGCAGCTCTCTGGCCTCAACGGTTTTCTTCCTTGCTTGTGCAAGAGAAACCTCGGGATAAGAGCCCAGTGCCATGTTGATTCGATTCTTGGTGACGGGATGCCGGTAGTTGAAATTCCACTGCATCGAGCGATTGACCCTGACTCGCAGTTGGAGCCCGTCGCCATCCGTGAGGACGTAATCCTTGTCTTTCGGTTTGACCGCCTTGAGCTGGCGGTCGGAGAGGCGGGTGGTTTGAGCGCACATGAGAAGTACTCCATGACACCTTTTGGTATTCCCAAGATTAGCGCCGGGGAGCCGGGAATACCATTGGGAATACCAAACTGCCTGGAACTCAAAAAGCCTGGAAAGCCTCCCGTGGCCCTGAAACCCCCGTATTTACTGGATTTCAGGCACAAAAAAAGACGTCCGTGGACGTCTTTAGATGTTGAAGTGGTGGAGCCGGGGGGATTTGAACCCCCGTCCGCCAGTACTCCGCTGTCGGTACTACATGCGTAGCCGTGTCTATTAAGTTAACCCTCAGCGACCCGACGGGCAGGGTGCTTTGGGCGAGTTGTGTAAGTTTTAGCCGCTTCGTCCACAACGTACTGCACGGCGATTCTGTTCTATATGACAATCATTTCGGGTTTACAGACATCCCCTGATGATTGCTGGACCCGAAGGTACCAGGAGCATTGTCAGCTGCAATTAAGCAGCGAGAGCAACACCGTATTGGTCGTCATTGGCAACTATAAGTAGTTGCAACAGTGGATTTACGACTTCTGTTACCAAGTCGGCATGCACCTAGAGTTTCGCAACCGGCGTCGAATCCTAAACGGCCCCGAACTCATTGCCCGGTGAATCTGATCGGGCAACAAGCGTGCACAGTGTACGTCAATCTGCCGACGAGGCCAACCCGCAGGTTGGCTCGTCAGCATGTATCAGTTGTTGGTACCGGTCGATTTACGCAGCTCTACGATGGTTTGCGAGGTTTCGGCAACGCAGTCGTCGATTTTGCCTTCCGCTTTCAGCGCTTGGGCCTTGCTCACGCTGGTTTCGGCGCGCTGGCTCAATTCCGGATTCGCCGACAACTGCCCTTTGGCGTTGTTGATAGTCTGGATGTTGGCATCGCACAGATCGGCAGGCTTGTCTGCGGCGAACGAAGTGGACGCCATCATCGAGGCAGTAACGAACAGACCTAACAGTACAGAACGCTTCATGTGTATCTCCTTGAACTGAGGGATCCAGGCTTCGCTGACCGCTGGGCGAGCCACCGAATGGAGGAAAAGCCCCGATTTGTCGGGGCCTGTTCTGTGGATTGCCGTCTCGCTCAAGAGTTCTATTTTTTTCAGACAGCCTTCGCGCGTGTCACCCGATCCACCAGATAAACCAGCCCGTGGTAGTCGATGCCACCGTGCTGGGTCAGGCCGATTTCGCAGGTGCGGCTGGTGGAAATCCCCTCGCTGCAGTACTGCACGGCGTCCTTGAGCGTACGCAGCGAATGGCTGTTCAGCTCCGGTGTGGTGAAGCCTTTGTCGCCGGCAAATCCGCAGCAATGTATGCCTTCAGGAATCACCACGGTGTTGCTGCATTTGCGCGCCAGATCGATCAGCGCCTGGCTTTCGCCCAAGTGTTGAGTGCTGCAGGTCACGTGCACGGCAATCGGCGCTTCCTGGGGTGTGAAGTCCAGACGATCCAGCAAATGCGTACGGATGAAGCGCACCGGATCGTACAGATCCAGTCGTGTTTCGCCGATGTCCTGAACCAGCCGTAACGTACACGGGCTGGTGTCGCAATAGATCGGATCGAGGCCGCCGCGACTGGCGTGGAGCAGGGCGCTGATCAGTTCCTGGCGCTTGTGCTCGGCCTGTTCGGCGTAGCCTTTGGAGGCGAACGGCTGACCGCAGCAGAGGTTGTCCTGGTTGTCGGGAAAGACTACCTGGTAGCCGGCCTTTTCCAGCAGGCCACGGGTTTTGTCGTACAGCGACATCTGTTCTTTGTCGCCCGCCGCCGGACCCATGACCCGCGACACACAAGCCGCCAGATAAACCACGCGCGGGCGCTCGTCCGAAACGCTCGGGCTGAAGCAAATGGCTTTTTCCGGTTGTGGCATGGCGTTGGTCCACAGCGGCACCTGGCCTTTGGACAAGCGCGTGAGCGTTGCCGACAGCTTCGCCAGACGCGGCGCGCCGAGCATCATCCGCGCGCCGTTGGCGACGTGCAGTGTGAAGCGCGCGCCTTGCAGGGTCTTGGCGAAATTTCCTTCGATCCAGTCAGCGGTTTTCTGGTGCGTGGCGTGTCGGCCACGGAGCTTTTTCACCAGTTCGCCGGTGTTGATGCCTACAGGGCAGCGTTGCGCGCACAGACCGGTCGCGGCGCAGGTGTCGATGCCTTGGTAGTCGTAGGCTTTTTCCAGTTCGGTGGTGTCGACGCCGGCGCGCTTTTTCGCCTGAATGTCGCGCCAGATCACGATGCGCTGACGCGGGCTTAGGGTCAGGCCTTTCGATGGGCAGACCGGTTCGCAGAAACCGCACTCGATGCACTTATCCACAATCTCGTCCGCCGCCGGCAGCGGTTTCAGGTGCTTGAGGTGGATCTGCGGATCTTCGCTGAGCACCACGTCCGGATTGAGAATGCCGTTGGGGTCGAGCAGGCGTTTGAGCTGCCACATCAGTTGATAGGCGTCGCTGCCCCATTCCAGTTCCACGAACGGCGCCATGTTGCGGCCGGTGCCGTGTTCGGCCTTCAGCGAGCCGCCGAATTCCACCGCGACCAGTTGCGCGACGTCGTCCATGAACGCTTGGTAGCGTGCGATTTCTTCCGGGCTGTTGAAGCCTTGGGTGAAGACGAAGTGCAGATTGCCTTCCAGTGCGTGTCCGAAAAGGATCGCTTCGTCGTAGGCATGTTTGTCGAACAGCTCGATCAGGCGATTGACGCCGATGGCCAGTTGTTCGACCGGGAAGGTCACGTCTTCGATGATTACTGTGGTGCCGGTTTTGCGCACGGCGCCGACGGCGGGGAAGGTGTCTTTGCGGATGGCCCAGAGGCGGGCGTTTTCCACCGGGTCTTCGGTGAAGTCGACCTGCTTCTCTACGGGGAAATCGCGCAGGGACGCCATGATTTGCGCCAGTTGTTCCTGCAGCAATGTCGACGAAGCGGCGCGGGATTCGATGAGCAGCGCACAGGCATTTTCCGACAGCAGCTGTACGAAAGCGGGCATGCCTTTTTTGTCCTGCACCGAGCGCAGACTGCGTCGGTCGAGCAACTCCACCGCTGACACCGGTTGGCTTTTCAGCACGGTGACCGCGTTGCAGCAGGTCTCGACATCGGGAAACACGATCAGCGCCGAGGCCTTGTTCGGGTGATCGATGACGGTGTCGTAAGTCACCGCGCTGATAAAGCCGAGGGTGCCTTCGGAGCCGACCAGCAGGTGGCTCAGGATATCCACAGGCTCGTCGAAATCCACCAGGGCGTTGAGCGACAGGCCGGTGGTATTTTTCAGACGGTATTTGTGGCGGATTCTTGCGGCCAGTTCGGCGTTGGCGCGGGTCTCGCGGCCTAATGTCGCCAGTCTTTCGAGCAGGTCGCCGTGGCTGGAGCGAAATGCCGCGACGCTGGCAGGGTCTTCGCTGTCGAGACGCGTGCCGTCGGCCAGCACCAGCCGAATTCCGGCCAGGGTGTGATAGGTATTCTGCGCGGTGCCACAGCACATGCCGCTGGCGTTGTTGGCGACGATGCCGCCGATCTTGCAGGCATTGATCGACGCCGGATCCGGGCCGATCTTGCGTCCGAACGGCGCCAGCCAGGCGTTGGCCTGCGCGCCGATCACGCCCGGTTGCAGGTGGATTTGCGTGCCCTGGCCGCGGATCTCACGGGCGTTCCAGTTATCCCCAAGCACGATCAGCACGGAATCGCTGATCGCCTGCCCGGACAGGCTGGTACCGGCGGCGCGGAAGGTCACCGGCACCTTGTCGCGCTGGGCCAGTTGCAGCAGCGCCACGACTTCGTCTTCGGACTCGACGCGGATCACCAGTTTTGGGATCAGTCGATAGAAACTGGCGTCGGTGCCAAAGGCCAGGGTCGACAGCGGATCGTCGAAGCGCCGCTCTGGCGGAATCAATCGCTCGGCATCACGCAGGAAAGCAGCAGGAAGACTCATTGATCCTCCAGAATCAGCACGACCAGATCTTTCGGGCCATGCGCGCCATACGCCAGCACCTGTTCAATATCGGCGGTTTTCGACGGGCCGGAGACCAGCAGCGCGTTGGTCGGCATGCCTTGCGCCCATTCGAATTCCTCTTGCACCTGATAGAAGTTGTCGCGGATTTCGCTGGCCTTGAGCAGGGCGAAATGCACCGGCGGCACCAGGCTCATCAAGCGCGGTTCTTCACGGGTTGGCCAGAGAATCAGGCTGCCGGTCGCGGCGATCGCACCGAGGGTGCCGGTGAGGCTGGCCGGGGTGTCGTTGAACAGTTCGGCTTTCCACTCTTCCATTGGCCGATCGTAGGACTTCAGTTCTGGCAGCTCGGGATTCTTCGCCCAGTGCTGTGCGATGCGTTGCCCGTGCGGTGTAGTCGGTGCGATCAGCAGGCTCGGCAATTGGCGGTCGCGCAGCAGTTGTGCCAGTAATGCCGGCCACTCGGCGCCCGAGGTCAGGTGGATTTCGGTGTGCACCGCTTCCATCAGTTTGCGCAGTTGCGGGATGCGTTGCTCGGCGCTGTAGGTGTAGGTGTAGGGCTGGGTGACCAGATCGACGTCGAAGTTGTCGGCGATTGGCGTGGTGCCGGTCAGACTTTTCCGCAGCTTGCCGAGGATATTTTGCTTGGCGCTCATCGACGCTCTCCCTGTTTGGCCAGATGCTCGCGGGCCATGTCATGCAGCGAACGCGCGGCCGGTTTTGGCGCGCTGTGGTTTTGCGTCCATGGGCCGACATTGCTCGGCGTAAGGGCGCGCAGGCGCGTGGCGAAAAAAGCGAACAAGCGGTACAGCGTCGGCGAGCTATTGAGTCTGGCCCAGGCGTTCCAGATGAAACGTTCCTTGCGCGAATACTTGCTGCCCTGACCGCGCATCACCTGATTCGGCGCGTCCGGAGCTTTGACGTTTTCCTCACGCAGACGGCGCAGGATCGCCGGGATCGGAATCTTCACCGGGCAGACTTCACCGCAGGCGCCGCACAGTGAGGACGCGCTCGGGTGGTCCGGGACCTTGGCCAGGCCGACCATATGCGGGGTGATGATCTTGCCGATCGGGCCTGGGTAGACCTCGCCATAGGTGTGGCCGCCGACGCGGGTGTACACCGGGCAATGATTCATGCAGGCGCCGCAGCGGATGCAGTTCAGGGTCTGGCGCAATTCACTGTCGGCGAAGGCCTGGCTGCGACCGTTGTCGAGCAGCACCAGATGCACTTCCTGCGGGCCATCGAGTTCGTGTTCCTTGCGCGGGCCGGAGATCATGTTGACGTAGGTGGTGATCGGAATGCCCAGCGCCGAGCGCGTCAGCAGTGACAGCAGCGGCACCACGTCGCGCAGGTTTTCCACGACTTTTTCGATGCCGGTGACGGCGATATGCACCGGCGGCACGGTGGTGGTCATGCGCCCGTTACCTTCGTTTTCCACCAGCAGCAGGGTGCCGGTTTCGGCGACGGCGAAGTTGACGCCGGAGACGCCGATGTCGGCTTCGAAGAATTTCTGCCGCAGGACCCTGCGACCGATCTGAATGAGTTGGTCAACGTCCTTGGTGTATTCCACGCCAAGTTTGTCGTGGAACAAGGACGCGACCTGACCGGCATTCTTGTGGATCGCCGGCATAATGATGTGTGAAGGCTTCTCGTGGTCGAGCTGGACGATGTACTCCCCCATGTCGGACTCCAGACATTCAATGTCCCGAGCCTCGAGGAAATGGTTCATCTCCATCTCTTCGCTGACCATCGATTTGCCCTTGATCACTTGCCGCGCCTCGTGAGCGCGGATGATCGACAAGACGATGCCATTGGCCTCGTCCACCGTTTCCGCCCAGTGCACTGTCACACCGTTGCGGGTCAGGTTCTGTTCCAGTTGCTCGAGCAGGTCGGGCAACTTGGACAGCGCGCGGGCCTTGATCGAATTGCCCAGTGCGCGCAAGTGTTCTCTTTCGTGGGCATCGCTGAAAGCCGCTGCCCGCTTGTTCATCAGTGAATCCATGGCAGTGCGGAAGTTGTTCCGCAGTTGCTGATCACCCAAGGCGTTGTGTGCCCGGGTGCGGAAATCTTCTTCTACGGCGACCGTAGGAATAATCGTTGAGGTGCTCATTGCGCACCTCCGGTTCGCTGCCAGAGGAAGCTCGCCAGATGTTGCCCGCGCAACGCTTCCTGCTGTTTCTCCAGCGCGCCGTTGATGTTCATCAAACAGCCGCAGTCGGCACTCAGTACCTTGTGCGCGCCGGACTCCTTCAGCGCGCGGGTCTTGTCAGCCACCATCGCGCCGGAAATGTCTGGCATACGGACGCTGAAAGTCCCACCGAAGCCACAGCATTCGCTTTCGTGGTCGTGATTGACCCGCTCCACGTTGCTCAACTGCGCCAACAACTCGCGGCCGTGCAGGTGGGTGTTCATTTCGCGGCGTGCCGAACACGAGGTGTGCAGCGCGACTTTCACCGGTTCACCGCTGTCCTTGAGCTGCACCTTGCAGACGAACAGCAGAAACTCGGCCAGTTCATAAGTGCGCGCCGCAAGGGCCTGCACCTGTTTCAACGTTTCCGGCTCGTCCTTGAACAAGTCGGCGTAATGCTCACGCAGCATGCCGGCGCAGGAACCCGACGGCACCACCACCGGATAATCGCCGGCAAACAACGCCAGTTGCGAGCGCGCTACCGTCCGCGCCTGCTCGGTGTAACCCGAGGTGTAGGCCGGTTGGCCGCAGCAGCTCTGGCCTTGCGGATACTCGACCCGGATCCCTTCGCGCTCCAGCAGATGGATCGCGTCCATCCCGGCTTCGGGGTAGAACAGGTCGACCACACACGTGCCGAACAGGTAGACCCGCGACGGTTTCTCGCTGGGGTATTGCCGAGGTTCGGGCAGTGGCGGTGCCACGCGGGTCGCGTTCGGCACGGCGTTGTAAAAAAGCTCGCTCATCAGGCGTGTCTCCGGGTGGGCCCGGTTATCCGTCTGCTGCGGCTGCCGAATATAAAGCGCATTGCTTTCAGCAGCCTTACAGACCCGGTGGTGAATTGCTGACGCCGGATCACGGGCCGGCGTCGGTTATTTCCGTCTTTCTTGTAGGCGTCTTGTAGGTTTAGTGCACCAGCATGCCGGTGAACCAGTAGGCCTGAGCCAGGGTGATCAAACCGACAATCGTTGCAAAGAATAGGCTGTGCTTGAGGGTGAAGCGGAACAGATCCGATTCCTTGCCGACCAGCCCGGTCGCGGCGCAGGCCACGGCGATCGATTGCGGCGAGATCATCTTGCCGGTCACGCCGCCGCTGGTATTGGCCGCCACCAGCAAAGTGTCGTTGACGCCGATCTGGTGTGCGGTGGTCGCTTGCAACGAACTGAACAGCGCGTTCGACGACGTATCCGAACCGGTGAGGAATACGCCCAGCCAACCGAGGAACGGCGAGAAGAACGGGAACGCCGCGCCAGTACCCGCAAGCACCAGGGCCATGGTCGAGGACATGCCGGAGTAGTTGGTGACAAAAGCGAACGCCAGCACCATGCCGATCGACAGGATTGGCCAGCGCAGTTCGTAGAAGGTCTCTTTCAAAGTGGTCAGACCAGTTTTGAAATTGATCTTCAGCACCAGCATCGAAATCAGCGCGGAGAAGAAAATCGCCGTGCCGGTGGCGGAAATCGGGTCGAGTTTGAACACCGCTGGAATGGCGGTCGGGTTGGCCACGATCGGCGCAGTCTTGATCACCAGTTGATCAAGGTGCGGAATCGCGAAGTTGAACACCCAGCTGTACATCGAGCCGCCGGAGGCGAACATGGCTTTGAAAGGCTTCAGCGTCCAGATGGTCACCAGCACAGTGAGGATCAGGAACGGCGACCACGCCTTGAAAATTTCCCCGAGGCTGTAGGGCGAAGCCACGGTGGTGCGCTTCTGGCCGAAACCGCCGACGCTGGCGCTGACCACCGAAGCGGATACGGCGCCAACGATGTGCTGACCGGCGGCGCGACGTGGTTGCCAGACCTTGAGGAACAGGGTCAGGGAAATCAGGCTGGCCAGTGCCGAGGTGATGTCCGGCAGTTCCGGGCCGATGAAGTTGGAAGTGAAGTATTGGGTGATGGCGAAACTCAAGCCTGCCACCAGCGCGGCTGGCCAGGTTTCGCGCACACCGCGCAGGCCGTCCATCATGAACACCAGCCAGAACGGCACGAACAGCGACAGCAGTGGCAGCTGGCGACCGGTCATGGCGCCGATCTTGAAGGCGTCGATGCCAGTGACCTGGCCCGCCACGATGATCGGAATCCCCAGCGCGCCGAACGCTACCGGCGCAGTGTTGGCAATCAGGCACAAGCCGGCGGCGTACAGCGGGTTGAAGCCCAGTCCTACAAGGAGTGCGGCAGTAATAGCTACCGGCGCGCCGAAACCGGCGGCACCTTCCAGAAATGCGCCGAAGCAGAAACCGATCAGCAACACCTGCAAGCGCTGGTCATCGGTGATCGACAGGACCGAGCTGCGGATGACCTCGAACTGACCGCTTTTCACCGTCAGTTTGTAGAGGAACACCGCCGCGACAATGATCCAGGCAATCGGCCACAGGCCATAAGCGAAACCGTAACCAGCGGCGGCGAAGGCCATGTCCACTGGCATCTGGAAGGCGAAAATCGCCACGGCAATCGAAAGCGCGAGGGTGATGCTGCCGGCCACATGGCCTTTGAGGCGGAACACCGCCAGGGCGAGAAAGAAGAACACGATGGGAATGACGGCCGCGAGAGCGGAGACGCCAAGGCTGCCGAGCGGACTGTAGAGCTGTTGCCAGGTTTGCATGGTGGGGTGGCCCCTAATTGTTGTTGGTCAGGCACTGTGAGCGATCTTGGATAATTGGTAAGACCAATTTACAAGCGCTGTTGGCTAGGGTAAAAGCCTTGGTGGCGGTGTGTCAATTTGCCGCTCTGAAACTTTCGTCGAAGATGCGGTGCAGAGCGCAACTGATCCGCTTTGGCGAAGTGCCGTCTGGCAGGTGTCGGCGGCGCGCGGATAGGCCAGAATAGACACCCCGGCGAGCGGTCGGGATCGTGGAGAAATGAGTTATGGGCTTTGATCAGATACGTCAGCGCCGTTTGTCTGACGATATTGTCGAGCGCCTCGAAGGGATGATCCTTGAGGGCACGCTGAAGTCGGGTGAGCGGCTGCCGGCCGAGCGCACGCTGGCCGAACAATTTGGCGTATCACGCCCGTCGTTGCGCGAGGCGATTCAGAAACTGGCAGCCAAAGGCTTGTTGGTCAGTCGCCAGGGCGGCGGCAATTATGTGGTGGAGGGTCTCGGGTCGACGTTCAGCGATCCGCTGTTGCAATTACTTGAAAGCAATCCCGAAGCGCAACGTGATTTGCTCGAATTCCGGCACACCCTGGAGGCATCGTGCGCCTACTACGCCGCATTGCGCGCCACCGATGTCGATCGTGAGCGACTGACCGCTGCGTTCGAAGAGCTGCAGGATTGCTACTCGCGTCACGAAGAAGTCAGCCGGGCGGAAGAGGGCGCGGCGGATGCGAAGTTTCATCTGGCGATTGCCGAAGCCAGCCATAACGCGGTGTTGCTGCATACGATTCGCGGCTTGTTCGATCTGCTCAAGCGCAACGTCGTGACCAACATCGGCGGCATGTACAAACAGCGTACGGAAACCCGCGACATGCTGATCTCGCAGCATCGGGAATTGTATCTGGCGATTATTGAAGGGCGTGCCGAGCAGGCGCGAGAAGTGTCCAGCCGACATATTTTGTATGTGCAGGAAGTGCTCGAAGAGGTGCGTCAGGAGGTGCAGCGCATGGCTCGGGCGGAGCGGCGCAAGGGGACGTGATCAGGTGTGTTTGTGTTGATGCTGAAATAGCTTTCGCGAGCAGGCTCGCTCCCACCTTTGAAATGCATTCCAAGGTGGGAGCGAGCCTGCTCGCGAATTGGCGCTAAAGGAGGAAGATCAGTCTTCCTTGCCCTTGTTGCGCACCGCACGCTGCAATTCACGACCGGCATCGCGCTCGCGCTCGGTATCACGCTTGTCGTATTCCTTCTTGCCCTTGCCCAGAGCGATCTCGCACTTGACCATGTGCTTGCTCCAGTACCAGGACAGGCAGACGCAGGCGTAACCCTTCTGCTGCACGGCGGCGGCGAGCTTGTCCAGCTCGCGGCGGTTGAGCAGCAGTTTGCGCGTGCGCACCGGGTCGGCGATGACGTGAGTGCTTGCGGTCATCAACGGCGTGATGTGGCTGCCGAGCAACCATGCTTCGCCGTCCTTGAGCAGCACATAGCTGTCGACCAGCTGCAACTTGCTCGCCCGCAGACTTTTTACTTCCCAGCCGGCCAGGACCAGACCAGCCTCGAACTTGTGCTCGATGAAGTAATCGTGTCGCGCCTTTTTATTCTGCGCGATGGTCCCTGTTGGGTGTTTCTTCTGTTTAGCCATAGGGGCGGCATTATATGGAGTTGTTCGGCTGTCGGCTACGGTGTTGCTGCGTGCTTGAGCAGGTTGAGTGAATCCCGGACAATGCGGCCTCTTTTTCTAACGCTTGGGCGTGATAAACGATGTCGACAGACAAGGTTTCTGTCCACGGCAGTTGGGCTAGCCGCTGGGTATTCATACTCGCCGCGACCGGTTCGGCCGTGGGACTGGGTAGTATCTGGAAGTTCCCCTACATGGTCGGGGTCTACGGCGGCGGCGCTTTCGTGCTGATGTTTCTGGCGTGCATCGCACTCATCGGCGTGCCGGTCATGCTCGCGGAAACCCTGATCGGCCGGCGTGCCCGGCAAAGTCCGGCGAATGCCCTGAAGGTGCTGGCACTGGAAGCCGGGCACTCGGCGAAATGGTCGTGGGGCGCGTTCGCCGGGATGATCACGGCCCTGCTGATTCTGTCTTTCTACAGTGTGGTCGGTGGTTGGTCGCTGGATTACATCGTCGACATGGGCCGTGGCGATTTCCAAGGCGCGACGGCCGATCAGGTCGGCGCCTATTTCGGCAATGTCATCTCCAATCCATGGCGCCTGACACTTTGGCACACGATTTTCATGCTGCTGTCGGCCTTCGTGATCGCCAAAGGCGTGGTCGCCGGGCTTGAACGCAGCCTGCGGATCATGATGCCGCTGCTGTTCGTGATGATTCTGGTGCTGCTGGGTTACAGCATGACCACCGGGCATTTCATGGAAGGCGTGCATTTCATGTTCGACTTCCACCCGGAAAAAGTCCTCGACGGTCTGCTGCCGGCGATGGGGCACGCATTCTTCTCGCTGAGCGTCGGCGTTGGTTCGATCATGATCTACGGCGCCTACATGCCTAAGAACACCTCGCTGTCGGGCACGGTGGTCGGTGTTGCGCTGTTGGATACTTTCGTATCGCTGGTCGCCGGTCTGGCGCTGTTTCCGATTGTGTTCGCTGCTGGCCTGAACCCAAGCGAAGGCCCGGGACTGATGTTCGTCAGCCTGCCGTTTGCTTTTGGTAACGTCTTTTTCGGCCAGTTGATGGGCGTGGTGTTCTTCGTGCTGGTCGCGGTGGCTGCCTGGAGTTCGGCTATTTCGCTACTCGAACCGATGGTGGCTTACCTGGTTGAACGCACTAAAATCAGCCGCATCTGGGTGACGTTCTGGCTTGCGTTCACCTGCTGGTTCGTTGGTCTGGGCACGGTGTTTTCTTTCAATATCTGGAAGGAAGCCAAGTTTTTCGTGAACGAAGGCGGGGCGTTCAGCCTCTATCAATGGGGTGCGCAGAGCGGTCTCGACTTCTTCGGCGTGATCGATTTCTTCACCTCGCGGATCATGTTGCCCCTCGGTGGCTTGTGTTTCGTGCTGTTCGCGGGATGGGTGATGGGGCGTGAAGCGGTGCGGGATGAATTGTCCATCCGTAACCCGGTTCTGTTTGCTCTGTCCCTGTTCTTGATGCGCTACGTGGCGCCTATCGGCATTCTTGTAGTCTTTGCCGCTCAGCTCTGGAAGTAACGCTTACATGACGACACATATCCAACGATCCGCGCTCCTGCCGTACCCGGCGCAGTTTCTCTACGACCTGGTCAACGACGTCGCGCGGTACCCGGAGTTTCTGCCGTGGTGCTCGGAGGCTGAAGTGCTGGAAAGCTCCCCAGAACACATGCGCGCCAGTGTCGGCGTAGCGAAGGGCGGCCTCAGTCAGCATTTCGTCACGCGCAATACGCTGGTTCCGGGGCAGTCGATCGAGATGAATCTCGAAGAAGGCCCGTTCACTCAGTTGCACGGCATCTGGGTATTCAAGGCGCTGAACGAAAAGGCCTGCAAGATCAGTCTGGATCTGTCGTTCGATTATGCCGGGCCGCTGGTGCGCGCGACTCTGGGGCCATTGTTCAATCAGGCGGCCAATCAGTTGGTGGATGCTTTCTGCCAGCGCGCCAAGCAGATGCATGGTTAAGCCGGTGATCGAGATAGAAGTCGTGTACGCGGCGGTTGATCGGCAGGTTCTGCGTGCGATCAGCGTCGCTGAAGGCGTTAGCGTTCGGGCGGCGGTGCACGAATCGGGCATTGCAGCCGAGTTTCCTGAGCTGGATCTGGCGGAGTGCCTGCTGGGGGTTTTTGGCAAGGTCGTGGCTGATGCGGATTCTCGTGCTGTGCAGGCGGGCGATCGCATCGAAATTTACCGACCGCTGCTGGCTGACCCCAAGGAAGTTCGACGGTTGCGCGCGGCCAAGGCTGCCGAAGCCAAAGCTCGCAATTCTTGATCAGACCAAACGGCAGGCAATAAAAAACCCGGAATGTCCGGGTTTTTTATTGCCTCGCCTATTACTGCGGCGAGGTGTCCAGCGGCTCTGGTGTCGGAACCGGTACGGTTTCCACGCCATCGACGTCCTTCTGGATCTGATCCAGCAAGGAGCCTGGTTTGGCTGGTTTTTCAGCTTCTGGCTTGTCGGTGTTTTCAGCCGGCGCGGTCACGGTAGTACCGCTGTCCTTGCCGAGAATGGCTTCGTCACGGCTCACGCCGGGCATGAAGTCACCGGACAGGCTGACAAGCTGGTCGTTGGAATTGAAGATAACGCTGATTCGTTCCTGCTGGCGTTCACCGCCACCCGGTTGCAGGCTGTACAGATAATCCCAGCGATCGGCATGGAACGTGTCGGCAAGCAGAGGGTTGCCCATGATAAACCGTACTTGCGGCCGGGTCATTCCCGGGCGTAACTGGTCTATCATGTCCTGCGTGACGACATTGCCCTGCTGGATGTCGATTTTGTAAACCCCGGGGAATGAACAACCGGCGAGTGCGAGCAGTCCCACAAAGGTGAAACTGGTTAGCAAGAGCTTGGTGTTTTGCATCGGTGGGCGACTTCCACTATCTTGGCTGGGACAACGTAAACGCCGATCATACCCGCATTAAGAGAAGCTGCGAAGCAGCATCGCGAGAAAGCTGACCATGGTTGAAAATAGCGAACTACGCAAAGCCGGCCTCAAAGTGACCCTGCCACGGGTCAAGATCCTGCAAATGCTCGACTCTACCGAGCAGCGTCACATGAGTGCCGAGGACGTCTACAAGGCGTTGATGGAAGCTGGTGAGGACGTCGGTCTGGCCACGGTTTACCGTGTTCTGACCCAGTTCGAAGCGGCCGGCCTCGTGGTCCGCCACAACTTCGACGGCGGCCACGCGGTCTTCGAACTGGCTGACGGTGGCCACCACGACCATATGGTCAACGTGGAATCGGGTGAAGTGATCGAATTCTTCGACGAAGAAATCGAAAAGCTTCAGAAATCGATCGTCGAGAAGCATGGCTTCGAGATGGTTGATCACAACCTGGTGCTGTACGTACGCAAGAAAAAGTAAGCATGTCGCGCGAATTTCACATTCGCGAAACGAACGAAGGCGACCCAAGGGTCGCCTTCGTGCTTTCTACTATTTGTTATGCCTTGGCGGTCACCACCATTTTTTTCGCGTGAGCCAGGGATTCCTTGGTCAGATCGATGCCGCCGAGCATGCGCGCGACTTCTTCGATTCGCTCGTTCTTCGTGAGCTTCGCGACAGCGGTGTGAGTCGCCTTCTCGTCGCGGACCTTGTGCACGAACAGGTGTTGATGCCCTTGCGCTGCCACTTGCGGCAAGTGCGTCACGGTCAGGACCTGGCCGCGATCACCGAGACGGCGCAGTAACTGGCCGACAATCTCGGCAGTCGGCCCGCCAATGCCTACGTCCACTTCGTCGAATACCAGCGTCGGCACGCGGGAGGTCTGTGCGGTAATGACCTGAATCGCCAGACTGATCCGCGACAGCTCACCACCGGAGGCAACTTTTGCCAGCGCCTTGAGCGGTTGGCCGGGGTTGGCGCTGACCAGCAGTTCGACCTGTTCCAGACCATTCGGCAGCAACTCGTCGCTGCTGTTGGCTTTCAGTTCGATGGTGAAGCGGCCGCCAGGCATGCCCAGGCGCTGGATTTCCTGCTCCACTGCACTGGCGAGGCTGCCGGCGGCTTGATGACGAAGGTCGCTCAGCTCGCGCGCTTTCTCCTGATAGTGGCGGGCATAGGACGCCAGTTCTTCACCCAGGCGCTCGATGGATTCATCGTTGGCGTTGAGGGTTTCGATTTCATCGAGCAGCTTCTGCTGCATCTCACCGACTTCGGTCGGCTGAATCCGGTGTTTGCGCGCCAAGGTGTAGATCGCGTCGAGGCGCTCTTCGAGGTATTGCAGGCGAGCCGGGTCGGCATCGAAGTTATCGAGGAAGCGGTTGAGCTCACCAACCGCTTCTTCCACCTGGATCTGTGCGCTGGTCAGTAGGCTGCTGGCTTCACCCAGCGCGCCCACCGAGCTGTTCACACTGGACAGACGATTGAGGCTGGCGGTCAGCGCATTCAGGACATTCCCGGAGTCGCTTTCGCTGCACTGCTCGACCACTTGCCGGCAAATGCCCAGCAAGGTTTCGGCGTTGGTCAGGTTCTTGTGTTCCTGCTCCAGTTGCTCCAGTTCATTTTCGCCGAGGCCGAGGTTTTCCAGCTCTTCGAGTTGATAGCTGAGCAGTTGATGACGTGCGCGCTGTTCGTCGCCGGAGTTGGACAGCCGCTCCAGTTCCTGACGAGTCTGGCGCCAGCGCTGTGCGGCCAGTTGCACCTGACGCGCCAGATCGGTGGCACCGGCGTACTCGTCGAGCAGGCGGCGATGGGTATCGGTTTTCAGCAGCGATTGATGTTCGTGCTGGCTGTGGATATCGATCAGCAGCTCGCCGAGGGCTTTAAGGTCGCCAAGCGGGCAGGGTGTGCCGTTGATATAGCCGCGAGAACGACCTTCCGAGGTGATGACCCGGCGCAGGATGCACGGCCCGTCGTTTTCCAGATCGCGCTCGGCCAGCCAGGCGCTGGCTTCGGGGATATCAGCAAGATCGAAGGTGGCAAGAATGTCGGCTTTATCAGCGCCTGGGCGAACCACGCCGCTGTCGGCGCGATCGCCCAGGGTCAGGCCCAGGGCGTCGAGCATGATCGACTTGCCGGCGCCGGTTTCCCCTGTGATCACGCTCATCCCGCGATCAAGTTCGAGATCGAGATGTTCGACGATGGCGTAGTTGTGTACGGACAGGTGCACCAGCATAAAGGCAGCTCCCAGGCTTGAGGTCTGGTTATTTATACAGTGTTTTGTTCAGGCCTGACAATGCCCGCCCTTAGCTCGATTTGCTTGATCAGAGAGTTTTCTTAGCGCATTCAAGAATGAGTATTCAGCACTTTTTTGTAGGGACAATTGTTTTCAGCCCTTGAAGCCTGATTTTGCGGCCCCATATATCGGGGCAGAAGCGCGAGTCAGGCTCGCGGACGAAATTGAAAGGAGAATTCTATGGCTGACGAACAGACAGTAGATACGCAAAACCCAGATGCCAATCAGGCGCCCGAAGGTTCGGGTGACGACCTGGCGACCCGTGTGCAAGTGCTCGAAGAGCAATTGGCCGCCGCGCAGGATCAGTCTCTGCGTGTTGCTGCCGATCTGCAGAACGTTCGCCGCCGTGCCGAGCAGGACGTCGAGAAGGCGCACAAGTTTGCCCTTGAGAAATTTGCCAGCGACCTGCTGCCGATCGTCGACAGCCTGGAGCGCGGCCTTGAGCTGTCGAGCCCGGACGACGAAAGCATCCGTCCGATGCGCGAAGGCATCGAGCTGACCCTGAAAATGTTCCACGACACCCTCAAGCGCTACCAGCTTGAAGCGATCGATCCGCATGGCGAACCGTTCAACGCCGTTCACCATCAGGCGATGGCCATGCAGGAAAGTGCTGACGTCGAGCCGAACAGCGTATTGAAGGTTTTCCAGAAGGGCTACCAGCTCAATGGTCGCCTGCTGCGCCCGGCGATGGTCGTGGTCAGCAAGGCGCCGGCACCGGTTTCGCCTTCGATTGACGAGCAGGCTTGAAATTAGCCGCAAGGCCCCCATTTAGAAGTCAAGCGTTTAAGTGCTACCGCAGTCAGCCACCACTGCTGCGGCAACAAAATCCAAAGTTTCGGGAGAGTGAACATGGGCAAAATTATCGGTATCGACCTGGGGACTACCAACTCCTGCGTCTCCGTGCTGGAAAACGGCAAAGCCAAAGTTATTGAAAACGCTGAAGGCGCGCGTACCACGCCGTCGATCATCGCTTACGCCAACGATGGCGAAATTCTGGTAGGTCAGTCGGCCAAGCGTCAGGCTGTAACCAACCCGCACAACACCCTGTACGCGGTAAAGCGTCTGATCGGTCGTCGTTTCGACGAAGAAGTTGTGCAGAAAGACATCCAGATGGTCCCTTACAAGATCGTCAAGGCTGACAACAACGACGCCTGGGTAGAAGTGAACGGCCAGAAAATGGCACCGCCACAAATCTCGGCTGAAATTCTGAAGAAGATGAAGAAGACCGCCGAAGACTACCTCGGCGAGGCAGTGACCGAAGCGGTGATCACCGTTCCGGCCTACTTCAACGACAGCCAGCGTCAGGCCACCAAAGACGCCGGCCGCATCGCTGGTCTGGA
This sequence comes from Pseudomonas sp. S3_G06, assembly GCF_054667565.1. Lineage (NCBI taxonomy): Bacteria > Pseudomonadati > Pseudomonadota > Gammaproteobacteria > Pseudomonadales > Pseudomonadaceae > Pseudomonas > Pseudomonas sp. S3_G06. The sequence goes on along the minus strand of NZ_CP162738.1, from coordinate 4,299,993 downwards.
CGTAAAACGTATCATCAACGAGCCAACCGCAGCTGCTCTGGCTTACGGTATGGACAAGGCCAAGGGCGATCACACCGTCATCGTTTATGACCTGGGTGGCGGTACCTTCGACGTGTCCGTTATCGAAATCGCTGAAGTTGACGGCGAGCACCAGTTCGAAGTGTTGGCCACCAACGGTGACACCTTCCTCGGCGGTGAAGACTTCGACATTCGTCTGATCGACTACCTCGTTGACGAATTCAAGAAAGAAAGCGGCATGAACCTCAAAGGTGACCCGCTGGCGATGCAGCGCCTGAAAGAAGCCGCTGAGAAAGCCAAGATCGAGCTGTCGTCCGCTCAGTCGACCGACGTCAACCTGCCGTACATCACTGCAGACGCGACCGGTCCTAAGCACCTGAACGTGAAGATCTCGCGTGCCAAGCTCGAAGCACTGGTTGAAGACCTGGTTCAGCGCACCATCGAACCTTGCCGCATTGCCATGAAAGACGCCGGTATCGACGTCAGCGCGATCAACGACGTGATTCTGGTCGGTGGTCAGACTCGTATGCCGCTGGTACAGAAGCTGGTTACCGATTTCTTCGGTAAGGAAGCGCGTAAAGACGTCAACCCGGACGAAGCTGTTGCCATGGGTGCTGCGATTCAGGGCGCTGTTCTGGCCGGTGACGTGAAAGACGTGCTGCTGCTCGACGTCAGCCCGCTGACCCTGGGTATCGAAACCATGGGTGGCGTGATGACCGCGCTGATCGAGAAAAACACCACGATTCCTACCAAGAAATCGCAAGTGTTCTCGACTGCCGACGACAACCAGGGCGCTGTGACCATTCACGTTCTGCAAGGTGAGCGCAAGCAAGCTGCCCAGAACAAATCGCTGGGCAAGTTCGACCTGGCCGACATTCCACCAGCTCCACGTGGCGTGCCGCAGATCGAAGTGACCTTCGACATCGACGCCAACGGCATCCTGCACGTCGGCGCGAAAGACAAGGCTACCGGCAAGACCCAGTCGATCGTGATCAAGGCCAACTCCGGTCTGTCCGACGAAGAAATCGAGCGCATGGTGCGTGACGCCGAGGCGAATGCCGAGGAAGACCGTAAGTTCGAAGAGCTGGCCGCTGCCCGTAACCAGGGTGACGCACTGGTGCACTCGACTCGCAAGATGGTCGCTGACGCAGGCGACAAGGTCACCGCCGAAGAGAAGACTGCAATCGAAGCGGCTGTGGTTGCTCTTGAAGCCGCCGTCAAAGGCGACGACAAGGCTGCCATCGAAGCCAAGGTTGAAGAGCTGTCGAAAGTCTCCGCTCCGGTTGCTCAAAAGATGTACGCCGAGCAGGCTCAGCCAGCTGATGGCGCAGCCCCGCAAGGCGAATCGGCTGAGAAGGCTGACGACGTTGTCGATGCCGAGTTCGAAGAAGTCAAAGACCACAAGTAAGTTGTTGGTCGCCCGGTTGACTGCCTTGCGGCGGTGACTGGTAGGATGTCGCCGCGCGGGAGCTTGCCTCCCGCGTTGGCGTATCTGGAATACGTGAATTTTTACAGCATGCGACAACGCTCGCGTGTTGGTGGTATGGCTGAAAATGCTCCTGCTTTTCACGCCGCAAATACCGCATCAATCAAGACCAGGATCGTTGAATTGACGTGAGTTGGGTCCGGGCCTTAATGGGGGCTCAACGAGTTTGGCGAGGCTCAGGAGGGGTTTGCCGAACGTCCTTAAGAGTGCAAAGAACTTATGGCAAAGCGTGACTATTACGAAGTATTGGGTGTCGAGCGGGGCACGAGCGAAGCGGACCTGAAGAAGGCCTATCGCCGTCTGGCCATGAAGCACCACCCCGACCGTAATCCCGGCGACAAGGCTTCGGAAGAAGCATTCAAAGAGGCCAACGAGGCCTATGAAGTGTTGTCCGACGCCAGCAAGCGCGCGGCATACGACCAATACGGTCATGCCGGCGTCGATCCGAGCATGGGCGGCGGCGGTGCCGGTTTCGGTGGTCAGAACTTCTCGGACATCTTCGGCGATGTCTTCAGCGATTTCTTTGGTGGCGGTCGCGGCGGTGCCCGTGGCGGCGCTCAGCGTGGCAGCGATCTGCGCTACACCTTGGAGCTGAATCTGGAAGAAGCGGTGCGCGGTACGTCGGTGAATATCCGCGTTCCGACACTGGTCAACTGCAAACCGTGCGATGGTTCCGGCGCCAAGAAAGGCTCGTCGCCGACGACGTGCCCGACCTGCGGCGGCATCGGTCAGGTGCGCATGCAGCAGGGCTTTTTCTCGGTGCAGCAGACCTGCCCGCGCTGCCATGGCCAGGGCAAGATCATTTCCGATCCGTGCGACTCCTGCCACGGCGACGGTCGTGTCGAAGAGTACAAAACCCTGTCGGTCAAAGTGCCTGCCGGTGTTGATACTGGCGACCGCATTCGTCTGTCCGGCGAAGGCGAGGCGGGTACTCAGGGCGGGCCGACTGGCGACCTGTACGTTGTGATCAATGTGCGCGAACACGACATCTTCCAGCGTGACGGCAAGCATCTGTTCTGCGAAGTGCCGATCAGCTTCGTCGACGCAGCACTGGGCGGCGAGCTGGAAATTCCGACCCTCGACGGTCGCGTCAAACTGAAAATCCCCGAAGGCACGCAGACCGGCAAGCAGTTCCGCGTACGCGGCAAGGGCGTTGCGCCAGTGCGTGGCGGCGGTGCCGGCGACCTGATGTGCCGTGTCGCTGTGGAAACGCCGGTCAACCTCAACCGTCGTCAGCGTGAACTGCTGGAAGAATTCCGCAGCTCCCTGGCCGACGACAACAGCCACTCGCCGAAAACCACCGGTTGGTTCGACGGTGTGAAGCGTTTCTTCGGCGATTTGTAAGGAGTCGGCATGCGACGTATTGCAGTGATGGGCGCCGCCGGGCGCATGGGCAAGACCCTGATTGAAGCGGTGCAGCAGACGCCGGGCGCCGGTCTGACGGCGGCGGTCGATCGTCCCGACAGCACGCTGGTTGGCGCGGATGCCGGTGAGCTGGCAGCGCTGGGCCGTATCGGCGTGCCGCTGTCCGGTGATCTCGATCGTGTGGTTGAAGAGTTCGATGTGTTGATCGACTTCACTCACCCGACCGTGACTCTGAAGAACCTCGCGTTCTGCCGCAAACACGGCAAAGCGATGATCATCGGCACCACCGGTTTCAGTGTTGAAGAGAAGCAATTGCTGGCCGAGGCGGGCAAGGACATTCCGATCGTCTTCGCCGCCAACTTCAGCGTCGGCGTCAACCTGTGTCTTAAGTTGCTCGACACCGCTGCGCGCGTGCTGGGCGACGATGTCGATATCGAGATCATGGAAGCCCATCACCGCCACAAGGTCGATGCTCCGTCAGGTACGGCGGTGCGCATGGGTGAAGTGATTGCCGATGCCCTGGGGCGTGATCTGAAGAAGGTCGCGGTCTACGGTCGTGAAGGCCAGACCGGTGCGCGTGAGCGTGAAACCATTGGTTTCGCTACCGTGCGTGCCGGCGATATCGTCGGTGATCACACCGTGCTGTTCGCTGCCGATGGCGAGCGCGTCGAGATCACCCACAAGGCATCGAGCCGCATGACCTTCGCCAAGGGCGCGGTGCGTGCGGCGCTGTGGCTGGACGGTCGCGAGCCGGGCCTGTACGACATGCAAGACGTACTCGACCTGCGTTGAGTCGTTGCTGAACCCGGCGCAAACGTCCCGTTTTGCGCCGGTTTTTACCGCTTGGCGACGACCTGTCGCATTCTCCGGCCTTTAAGGCTCTTTAGCGGTGGACCAAAAACGCCTTTTTCTGTAAGCTACAGCTTTAGTGTGTCCACTAAAAGCGCGCAGAATAATTTCAGTGAAGAAGCGGGGTGACGTGTCCATACGTCACTCCGCTTTTTTACAACCTGCGATTGCCCTTTCATGCGTTATTTACGGGAGGTCTTCTTGACTAAGCCAGCCATACTCGCCCTTGCTGATGGCAGCATTTTTCGCGGCGAAGCCATTGGAGCCGACGGTCAGACCGTTGGTGAGGTGGTGTTCAACACCGCAATGACCGGCTATCAGGAAATCCTTACCGATCCTTCCTACGCCCAACAGATCGTTACCCTGACTTACCCGCACATCGGCAACACCGGCACCACGCCGGAAGACGCCGAGTCCGACCGCGTCTGGTCCGCTGGCCTGGTCATCCGTGACCTGCCGCTGGTAGCGAGCAACTGGCGTAACACGATGTCCCTGTCCGATTACCTGAAAGCCAACAACGTGGTGGCAATCGCCGGTATCGACACCCGTCGCCTGACCCGCATCCTGCGTGAAAAAGGCGCTCAGAACGGCTGCATCATGGCCGGCGACAACATCTCCGAAGAAGCGGCCATCGCCGCTGCGCAAGGCTTCCCGGGCCTGAAGGGCATGGATCTGGCGAAAGTCGTCAGCACCAAGACCCAGTACGAATGGCGCTCGACTGTCTGGGATCTGAAAACCGACAGCCACGCGACCATCGAAGCTTCCGAGCTGCCATATCACGTGGTCGCCTACGACTACGGCGTCAAGGTCAACATCCTGCGCATGCTGGTCGAGCGCGGCTGCCGCGTCACCGTAGTGCCTGCGCAGACTCCAGCCGCCGATGTGCTGGCGCTGAAGCCGGACGGCGTGTTCCTGTCCAACGGCCCTGGTGACCCGGAGCCATGCGACTACGCGATCCAGGCGATCAAGGAAGTGCTGGAAACCGAGACGCCGGTATTCGGCATCTGCCTCGGCCACCAGTTGCTGGCTCTGGCCTCCGGCGCCAAGACCCTGAAAATGGGCCACGGCCACCACGGTGCCAACCATCCGGTGCAGGATCTGGACACGGGCGTGGTGATGATCACCAGCCAGAACCACGGTTTTGCGGTAGACGAAGCCACCCTGCCAGCCAACGTGCGCGCGATCCACAAATCGCTGTTCGACGGCACCCTGCAAGGCATCGAACGCACCGACAAGAGCGCGTTCAGCTTCCAGGGTCACCCTGAAGCGAGCCCGGGCCCGAACGATGTTGCGCCACTGTTCGACCGCTTCATCAACGAGATGGCCAAGCGACGCTAAGCGTTCGCCTTGAGACTGTAGAGAGAAGCCCGCGAGGGCGGCCCCGGTTCCGGCGGCCCCCTCGGGACTTCAGAAATCGATCAAGACGGCTTGCCGACTGACCTGCGGATTTGAGTGACAAACCATGCCAAAACGTACAGACATTAAAAGCATCCTGATTCTCGGCGCTGGCCCGATCGTGATCGGCCAGGCCTGCGAATTCGACTACTCCGGCGCCCAGGCCTGCAAAGCCCTGCGCGAAGAGGGTTACCGCGTCATCCTGGTGAACTCCAACCCGGCCACCATCATGACCGACCCGGACATGGCCGACGCCACCTATATCGAGCCGATCAAATGGCAGACCGTGGCCAAGATCATCGAAAAAGAGCGTCCGGACGCCGTACTGCCAACCATGGGCGGCCAGACCGCTCTGAACTGCGCCCTGGACCTGGAGCGCGAAGGCGTTCTGGAGAAGTTCGGCGTAGAGATGATCGGTGCCAATGCCGACACTATCGACAAGGCTGAAGACCGTTCGCGTTTCGACAAGGCGATGAAATCCATCGGCCTGGCCTGCCCGCGTTCCGGCATCGCCCACAGCATGGAAGAAGCCAACGCGGTCCTCGAAACCCTCGGTTTCCCGTGCATCATCCGTCCGTCCTTCACCATGGGCGGCACCGGTGGCGGTATCGCTTACAACCGTGAAGAGTTCGAAGAAATCTGCGCCCGTGGTCTGGACCTGTCGCCGACCAAAGAGCTGCTGATCGACGAATCGCTGATCGGCTGGAAAGAATATGAAATGGAAGTTGTCCGCGACAAAAAGGACAACTGCATCATCGTCTGCTCGATCGAAAACTTCGACCCGATGGGCGTGCACACCGGCGACTCGATCACCGTAGCTCCAGCCCAGACGCTGACCGACAAGGAATACCAGATCCTGCGTAACGCCTCGCTGGCGGTACTGCGCGAGATCGGCGTCGAGACCGGCGGTTCCAACGTGCAGTTCGGTATCTGCCCGAACACTGGCCGTATGGTCGTGATCGAAATGAACCCGCGTGTTTCGCGCTCCTCGGCACTGGCTTCGAAAGCCACCGGTTTCCCGATTGCCAAGGTCGCGGCCAAACTGGCTGTGGGTTACACCCTTGATGAGCTGTCGAACGACATCACCGGCGGCAAGACCCCGGCGTCCTTCGAACCGTCGATCGACTACGTCGTCACCAAGCTGCCACGCTTCGCCTTCGAGAAGTTCGCCAAGGCTGACGCGCGCCTGACCACGCAAATGAAGTCGGTTGGCGAAGTCATGGCCATCGGCCGGACCTTCCAGGAATCCCTGCAGAAAGCCCTGCGCGGTCTGGAAGTCGGCGTTTGCGGTCTGGACGAGAAGCTCGATCTGAGCAACCCGGACAGCATGAGCGTGCTCAAGCGCGAACTGACCGTGCCGGGCGCTGAGCGTATCTGGTACGTGGCTGACGCCTTCCGCGCCGGTCTGTCGGTCGAAGACATCTTCGGCATGAATATGATCGACCCGTGGTTCCTGGTGCAGATCGAAGACCTGATCAAGGACGAAGAGAAGGTCAAGACCCTCGGTCTGTCCTCGATCGACCGCGACCTGATGTTCAAGCTCAAGCGCAAAGGCTTCTCCGATCAGCGTCTGGCCAAGCTGCTGGGCGTCACCGAGAAAAACCTGCGTACGCACCGTCAGAAGCTGGAAGTGTTCCCGGTCTACAAGCGCGTTGACACCTGCGCCGCCGAATTCGCCACCGACACCGCTTACCTGTACTCGACCTACGAGGAAGAGTGCGAAGCAGCGCCGTCGGGCCGCGACAAGATCATGATTCTTGGTGGCGGTCCGAACCGTATCGGCCAAGGCATCGAGTTCGACTACTGCTGCGTTCACGCTGCGCTCGCCCTGCGCGAAGACGGCTACGAAACCATCATGGTCAACTGCAACCCGGAAACCGTATCCACCGACTACGACACTTCCGACCGTCTGTACTTCGAGCCGGTAACCCTGGAAGACGTACTGGAAATCTGCCGCGTCGAGAAGCCGAAAGGCGTGATCGTCCAGTACGGCGGCCAGACTCCGCTGAAACTGGCTCGTGCTCTGGAAGCTGCTGGCGTGCCGATCATCGGCACCAGCCCTGACGCGATCGACCGCGCCGAAGACCGCGAGCGCTTCCAGCAAATGGTCGAGCGCCTGAACCTGCGTCAGCCGCCAAACGCCACTGTGCGCAGCGAAGATGAAGCTGTTCGCGCTGCGGCAAAGATCGGTTATCCGCTGGTGGTGCGCCCGTCCTACGTGTTGGGCGGCCGTGCGATGGAAATCGTATACAAGGAAGACGAGCTCAAGCGTTACCTGCGTGACGCGGTGCAAGTGTCCAACGACAGCCCGGTGCTGCTCGACCACTTCCTCAACTGCGCCATCGAAATGGACGTGGATGCGGTCTGCGACGGCAAAGATGTAGTAATTGGCGCGATCATGCAGCACATCGAACAGGCGGGCGTCCACTCCGGTGACTCCGCTTGCTCGTTGCCGCCGTATTCGCTGCCATCGCACATCCAGGACGAGATGCGCGAACAGGTCAAGAAAATGGCTCTGGAACTGGGCGTTGTCGGCCTGATGAACGTGCAATTGGCTCTGCAGGGCGAAGACATCTATGTCATCGAAGTCAACCCGCGCGCCTCGCGTACCGTACCGTTCGTTTCCAAGTGCATCGGTGTTTCCCTGGCCATGATCGCTGCGCGCGTGATGGCCGGTAAGACCCTGAAGGAAATCGGCTTCACCAAGGAAATCATCCCGAACTTCTACAGCGTGAAAGAGGCGGTGTTCCCGTTCGCCAAGTTCCCTGGCGTTGACCCGATCCTCGGCCCAGAGATGAAGTCGACCGGTGAAGTAATGGGCGTCGGCGACACCTTCGGTGAAGCATTCGCCAAGGCGCAGATGGGCGCCAGCGAAGTGCTGCCGACCGGCGGTACCGCGTTCATCAGCGTGCGCGATGACGACAAGCCACTGGTTGCAGGTGTGGCCCGTGATCTGATCAACTTGGGCTTCGAAGTGGTCGCCACTGCCGGCACTGCCAAGCTGATCGAAGCCGCAGGCCTGAAAGTGCGCCGCGTGAACAAGGTGACCGAGGGTCGTCCACACGTGGTCGACATGATCAAGAATGACGAAGTCACGCTGATCATCAACACCACCGAAGGTCGTCAGTCGATCGCCGATTCGTACTCCATTCGTCGCAATGCCCTGCAGCACAAGATCTACTGCACCACCACTATCGCTGCGGGCGAAGCGATCTGCGAAGCGCTGAAGTTCGGTCCGGAAAAGACCGTGCGCCGCTTGCAGGATCTACACGCAGGATTGAAGGCATGAGCATAACCAAGTACCCAATGACTGTTCAGGGCGCTCGCGCCCTGGAAGAGGAGCATGCTCACCTGACCAAGGTCGTCCGTCCGAAGCTCAGCCAGGACATCGGTACGGCCCGCGAGTTGGGTGACTTGAAGGAAAACGCTGAATACCATGCTGCCCGCGAACAGCAAGGCATGGTCGAAGCGCGTATTCGTGATATCGAAGGCCGGATTCAGAATCAGGTCATCATCGACGTCACGACCATTCCTCACACCGGTAAAGTGATTTTCGGTACCACCGTCGAGATCGCCAACGTCGAGACTGATGAAAGCGTCACTTACCACATCGTGGGTGAGGATGAGGCTGACTTCAAACTCGGCAAGATCTCCGTCGGTTCGCCGCTGGCCCGCGCCTTGATTGGCAAGGAAGAGGGTGACGTGGTCGCCGTCAAAACGCCAAGCGGCGTGATCGAGTACGAGATTGTCGAAGTTCGTCACATCTGAAAGAAGGCGCCCGCTGCATGCGGGCGCCATGCTTTGGCAACTGACCCAGATGCTTTGGGTCGGTGGCCTGTGGTTGATTCATATCGGTTTGCAGCCGGCGTTGGGCCAGATCGGCCTGGCGCCGCTGTTGATCGATGAAGTCGCCAGTGCATTCGAAGTGCTGGTGGTGGGGTTTGCCGCTCTGTGCGTGATCTTTCAGGCTTTGGTGCTGGTACAGGCCGAGGGTCTTGGCAGTCTATGGCGGGATTTTCGCGGGCAGGTGCTGTTGATGGCGTTGTACGCGTGCGCGATGTATGTCGCTGTGCGTGTCGGCTGGCCGGATGCGCAGCGCTGGCAGGTATTCAGTTATCTGGTGCTGGGATTTTCCGGGTTGGTGCTGGTCATGCAGCCGGTGCCGGGATGGAGTGGCAGGGTGCGCGAAGCACACCCTTGACCCTGCACATCACTTGAAGCGATGAACGTTCGACAGCTGCTTGTTGGCGCTGAAGTTCTTGCGGTAGACCAGAGCCATCTTGCCGATCACCTGAACCAGGTCCGCTTTGCCGACCTTGCACAGTTCGGCGATGTGCGCCAGGCGCGACTCGCGATCGAGGATATTGAGCTTGATCTTGATCAGCTCGTGATCGGCCAAGGCGCGTTCAAGTTCGGCTAAAACACCTTCAGTCAAACCGTTGTCCGCCACCGTCAACACTGGTTTGAGGTGGTGGCCGATGGATTTGTACTGTTTCTTCTGCTCTGGAGTGAGCGGCATAATCTGACCCTTTCGTCTGGATTCTGTAAAATGGCGGCCATTTTACCCGAGGGTTCGTGGATCCGCCCAACTAATCACGACCCTAATCATCGAGGTGCCCAATGGCGCGTTCCAAGACAAGCCTTGGTTGGCTGAAAAGACATGTCAACGATCCTTATGTGAAGCAGGCGCAGAAGGATGGCTACCGCTCGCGTGCAAGTTACAAGCTTCTGGAGATCCAGGAAAAGTACAAACTGATCCGTCCCGGCATGAGCGTGGTCGACCTCGGCGCCGCGCCGGGTGGCTGGTCCCAGGTGACCAGTCGGTTGATCGGCGGTCAGGGTCGTCTGATCGCTTCGGACATCCTGGAAATGGACAGCATTCCGGACGTGCATTTTATCCAGGGCGACTTCACGGAGGACTCGGTGCTCGCTGAAATCCTGGAGGCCGTGGGTAATTCGCAGGTGGACCTTGTGATTTCCGATATGGCCCCCAATATGAGTGGTACACCCGAAGTGGATATGCCCAAGGCCATGTTCCTGTGTGAGCTGGCGCTGGACCTGGCGGAACGGATCCTCAAGCCCGGTGGCAATTTCGTCATCAAGATTTTTCAGGGTGAAGGGTTTGATGTTTATCTGAAGGACGCTCGGAAGAAATTCGACAAGATCCAGATGATCAAGCCAGACTCTTCCCGTGGCAGCTCCCGTGAGCAGTACATGCTGGCTTGGGGTTATCGCGGCGGTGATGCGTAAAACGAGGTTTTTCGGCGGGGCGATAGGTTTTTCATATTTCGCTCTGCAGGCATAAGCGAATATTGTGTAGAAAGTGTTTCACAAAGGGTTACAGACGGCGCCTGCCAGAGTTGTAGGTAATGTAGTAAGTTAGGCCGGTGAATATCATGCGAAGCGCGCGCCAGTAGCGGAGCTTGCTTCAGAGGGTAGTTAATTGAACGATATGGCAAAGAATCTGATCCTGTGGTTGATCATCGCGGCAGTCCTGGTGACGGTGATGAACAACTTCTCCAGCCCTAACGAGCCGCAGACCCTCAACTATTCCGACTTCATCCAGCAGGTCAAGGATGGCAAGGTCGAGCGCGTAGCCGTTGACGGCTATGTGATTACCGGCAAGCGCACCGATGGCGACAGCTTCAAGACCATTCGTCCGGCAATTCAGGACAATGGCCTGATCGGCGATCTGGTCGACAATCACGTTGTGGTTGAAGGCAAGCAGCCTGAACAGCAAAGCATCTGGACTCAGCTCCTGGTGGCCAGCTTCCCGATCCTGGTGATCATCGCGGTGTTCATGTTCTTCATGCGCCAGATGCAGGGCGGCGCAGGCGGCAAGGGCGGGCCGATGAGCTTCGGCAAGAGCAAGGCACGCCTGCTCTCCGAAGATCAGGTGAAAACCACTTTGGCTGACGTTGCCGGTTGCGACGAAGCCAAGGAAGAAGTCGGCGAGCTGGTCGAGTTCCTGCGTGATCCGGGCAAATTCCAGCGTCTGGGCGGTCGTATCCCGCGCGGCGTGCTGATGGTCGGCCCGCCGGGTACCGGTAAAACCTTGCTGGCCAAGGCGATTGCCGGCGAAGCGAAAGTGCCGTTCTTCACCATTTCCGGTTCCGACTTTGTCGAAATGTTCGTCGGTGTCGGCGCCAGCCGCGTCCGCGACATGTTCGAGCAGGCCAAGAAGCACGCCCCTTGCATCATCTTCATCGACGAAATCGATGCCGTGGGTCGCCATCGTGGCGCCGGCATGGGTGGCGGTCATGACGAGCGTGAGCAGACTCTAAACCAGTTGCTGGTAGAGATGGACGGCTTTGAAATGAATGACGGCATCATTGTTATTGCTGCGACCAACCGTCCGGACGTACTCGACCCTGCGCTGCTGCGTCCGGGCCGTTTCGACCGTCAGGTGGTCGTCGGCTTGCCTGACATTCGTGGTCGCGAGCAGATTCTTAAAGTTCACATGCGCAAAGTGCCAATGGGCGACGACGTTGCTCCGGCAGTGATCGCACGCGGTACTCCGGGCTTCTCCGGTGCTGACCTGGCCAACCTGGTCAACGAAGCGTCGTTGTTCGCTGCCCGTAGCGGCAAACGCATCGTCGAGATGAAAGAGTTCGAACTGGCCAAAGACAAGATCATGATGGGCGCCGAGCGCAAATCCATGGTCATGTCCGAGAAAGAAAAGCAGAACACTGCTTACCACGAAGCCGGCCACGCCATAGTTGGTCGCGTCGTGCCTGAGCATGATCCGGTCTACAAGGTGTCGATCATCCCGCGCGGTCGTGCGCTGGGTGTGACCATGTTCCTGCCGGAAGAAGATCGTTACAGCCTGTCCAAACGTGCGCTGATCAGCCAGATCTGCTCGTTGTACGGTGGCCGTATCGCAGAAGAAATGACTCTGGGCTTTGACGGTGTAACCACCGGTGCGTCCAACGACATCATGCGTGCAAGTCAGATTGCCCGGAACATGGTGACGAAATGGGGCCTGTCGGAAAAACTCGGTCCGCTGATGTATGCCGAAGAAGAGGGCGAAGTGTTCCTTGGTCGCGGCGGTGGCGGCCAGGCTGCCAGCTTCTCCGGTGAGACAGCCAAGCTGATCGACTCCGAAGTACGCAGCATCATTGATCAGTGCTACGGCACCGCCAAGCAGATCCTCACGGATAACCGTGACAAGCTGGATGCCATGGCTGATGCGCTGATGAAGTACGAAACCATCGATGCCGAGCAGATCGACGACATCATGGCTGGCCGCACACCTCGCGAACCTCGCGACTGGTCGGGTGGCACCGGTACGCCTCCGCCGCCTGTCGTGCAGGACGAGCGTCCGGAAAAACCGATTGGCGGTCCGGCTGCTGACGTTTAAGGCTTGAAATGACTTCTGTTCAGTCCCTGACCCGGTTGCCTTGCGGCAACCGGGTTCTTGATTTGGCCCAGACGCATGTCATGGGTATTCTCAATGTCACTCCTGATTCTTTCTCCGATGGTGGTCGCTATAGCCAGCTCGATGCGGCTTTGCGCCACGCCGAAGCCATGGTGCTGGCTGGCGCGACGCTGATTGATGTCGGCGGCGAATCGACCCGGCCAGGCGCGCGAGCGGTTTCTCCTCTGGAGGAGCTCGAGCGCGTCGCGCCGATTGTCGAGCTGATCAATCGCGAGCTGGATGTGATCATCTCGGTCGATACTTCGACCCCCGCAGTCATGCGCGAAACCGCCCGGCTCGGTGCCGGACTGATCAATGATGTGCGTTCGTTGCGTCGCGATGGCGCGCTGGATGCGGCGGCGGCCACCGGATTGCCGGTCTGCCTCATGCACATGCTCGGCGAGCCGGGGGATATGCAGGACAATCCGCAGTATCAGGATGTCACCCGCGAGGTCGGTGAGTTTCTCGCCGAACGCATGGATCATTGTGCCCAGGCGGGCATTCCTGCCGAGCGGATCATTCTCGATCCCGGCTTCGGCTTCGCCAAGACCCTGCAGCACAATCTAAGCTTGTTCAAACACATGGAGGCCCTGCATGCACTGGGTCGACCACTGCTGGTAGGTGTTTCGCGCAAGAGTATGATTGGCCACGCTTTGAACCGTCCCGTAGGCGAGCGTCTGCATGGCGGCCTGGCGCTGGCAGCGCTGGCGTCGGTCAAGGGCGCGCGGATATTGCGCGTCCACGACGTGGCGGAAACTGTCGATGTAGTGCGAATGATCGCGGCCGTAGAATCAGCCGAATAAGAATGATGGAGCACTTATGAGCAAGAAATATTTTGGTACCGACGGCATTCGCGGTCGTGTAGGTGAATACCCGATCACGCCTGACTTCATGCTCAAGCTCGGCTGGGCTGCTGGTATGGCTTTTCGCAAGATGGGTGCCTGTAAGGTGCTGGTCGGCAAGGACACGCGGATCTCCGGCTATATGTTCGAGTCGGCACTCGAGGCCGGGCTGACCTCGGCGGGTGCCGATGTGATGCTGCTCGGCCCGATGCCGACGCCTGCCATCGCTTATCTGTCGCGTACGTTCCAGGCTGAAGCCGGCATCGTGATCAGTGCTTCGCACAACCCGCATGATGACAACGGCATCAAGTTCTTCTCCGGCAAAGGCACCAAGCTGCCCGATGAATTGGAACTGATGATCGAAGAGTTGCTCGATACGCCGATGACCGTCGTCGAGTCGAGCAAGATCGGTAAAGTGTCGCGAATCAATGACGCATCGGGTCGCTACATTGAGTTCTGCAAAAGCAGCGTGCCTACCGGGACCAATTTCGCCGGTCTGAAGATCGTTATCGACTGCGCGCATGGTGCGACTTACAAGGTTGCACCGAGCGTCTTCCGTGAGTTGGGCGCTGAAGTTGTCGTGCTTTCCGCCCAGCCGAACGGGCTGAACATCAACGATAACTGCGGTTCCACGCATATGGGGCCGTTGCAGGCCGCCGTTCTGGCTGAGCATGCGGACCTGGGTATCGCCTTCGATGGTGATGGTGATCGGGTATTGATGGTCGATCACACCGGCACCATCGTTGATGGTGATGACCTGCTGTTCATCATTGCTCGCGATCTGCATGAGCGTGGCAAGTTGCAGGGTGGCGTCGTCGGTACATTGATGAGCAATCTTGGTCTCGAGCTGGCCTTGGCGGATCTGTCGATCCCGTTCGTTCGCGCCAATGTTGGTGACCGCTACGTGATTGCCGAACTGCAAGAGCGCAACTGGCTCGTTGGCGGGGAAAACTCCGGGCATGTGGTGTGCTTCAATCACACCACTACGGGCGACGCGATCATCGCTGCCCTACAGGTGTTGATGGCTCTGAAATCCCGCAATGAAGGTCTGGCACAAACGCGCCAGGCGTTGCGCAAGTGCCCTCAGGTGCTGATCAACGTTCGCTTTGGCGGCGGTGAAAGCCCGCTGGAGCATCCGGCTGTCAAGGAGGCCAGTGCCCGTGTCACTCAGGCGATGGCGGGGCGCGGTCGCGTGCTTCTGCGCAAGTCCGGCACAGAGCCTTTGGTGCGCGTAATGGTCGAAGGCGAGGACGAAAACCAGGTCCGCGGCTATGCCGAAGAGCTGGCAAAACTGGTAACCGAAGTTTCTGCCTGATACGGCTTGCAAGCCATGATTGTGTTGGGTAACATCTGCGCCCACTTTGACCGACGAGGTACAGCATGCGTCGCCCTATGGTAGCTGGTAACTGGAAGATGCACGGTACCCGCGCCAGCGTCGCTGAGCTGATTAACGGCCTTCGTCATCTGGCCTTGCCAAGCGGTGTTGATGTCGCGGTGTTCCCGCCTTGCTTGTATATCAATCAAGTGATTGATGGCTTGAAAGGCAAGTCGATTTCGGTCGGCGCGCAGAATTCTGCGGTGGAAGCCATGCAAGGTGCGTTGACTGGTGAGATTGCTCCCAGCCAACTGGTGGATGCAGGTTGTTCCCTGGTGCTTGTCGGGCACTCCGAGCGCCGCCAGATTATGGGCGAGCGAGACGGGATGCTGAATCGCAAGTTCGCAGCGGCGCAGGCATGTGGCTTGATTCCGGTGTTGTGTGTCGGGGAAACCCTCGAGCAGCGCGAAGCCGGAAAAACTCTTGAAGTTGTCGGGCGTCAGCTGGGCAGCATTATCGAGGAGTTGGGTGTCGGTGCCTTTGCCAAGGCAGTGATTGCATACGAGCCGGTCTGGGCCATTGGTACCGGGCTGACTGCAACGCCGCAACAGGCTCAGGATGTGCATAAAGCCATTCGCGAGCAGTTGGCGGCAGAGAATTCTGAAGTCGCACGAGGTGTGCGGCTTCTATACGGCGGCAGCGTGAAGGCGGCCAATGCGGTCGAACTGTTCGGCATGCCGGATATCGATGGGGGGCTCATTGGTGGAGCTTCCCTGAATGCAGATGAGTTCGGTGCGATCTGTCGCGCCGCGGGAAACTGAAAAAATGCTGGAAACAGTCGTAGTCGTTTTTCATCTGCTGGGTGCATTGGGCGTAGTTGCTCTGGTTTTGCTGCAGCAGGGTAAGGGTGCGGACGCTGGCGCGTCTTTCGGAGCAGGTGCTTCAAATACTGTGTTCGGAAGCCAAGGTTCCTCTACCTTTCTTAGTAAGTTTACTGCTATACTTGCCGCCGGTTTCTTCATAACCAGCTTGGGGTTAGGTTACTTTGCTAAAGAGAAAGCTCATCAGCTGACTCAAGCAGGTCTGCCAGATCCAGCAGTGTTGGAAGTACCTAAGCAACAACCGGCTTCTGATGATGTCCCGGTGCTTCAAGAGCAAAAGTCGGCTACTCCAGCGACTGACGTGCCTCCAGCTCAAGAGCAGAAGTAAGAAGGGTTTCAAACGTAGTATTGCCGAGGTGGTGGAATTGGTAGACACGCAACCTTGAGGTGGTTGTGCCCATAGGGTGTAGGGGTTCGAGTCCCCTTCTCGGTACCAATTAGTCAGGAGAGCCCGCTGTTGCGGGCTTTCTTGCAGGTGGAAGGTTACATTGACCCTAAAAGGGATCGGTCGTATACTTCCGCCCCAGCTTTGTCGCGGGGTGGAGCAGTCTGGTAGCTCGTCGGGCTCATAACCCGAAGGTCGTCGGTTCAAATCCGGCCCCCGCAACCAGTTTAAGGAGCCCCTTTTAAGGGGCTTTTTGTTAGCTGGATACTTTCAACGCCGCTGTTCGACGGCGTTTCAAGGATGGGCGTTATGCCCATTTTTTTATTTTGCAAAGCATGCACATATCATGCACTAGGGGGTTCAGGTGTCGAGCAAGCTAGAAGAGTTGCAGGCCTTGCTGGCCCCGGTGGTCGTGGCCCTGGGCTATGAATGCTGGGGTATCGAGTTTTCGGCTCAGGGTCGTCACTCGATGTTGCGCGTTTATATCGATAAAGAGGGTGGCGTGCTGGTGGACGATTGCGCCATTGTCAGCCGTCAGATCAGCGGTGTTCTGGATGTTGAAGATCCGATCTCCGTTGAATACACCCTTGAAGTTTCCTCGCCTGGCATGGAGCGCCCGCTGTTCACTCTTGAGCAGTTTGCCAAATTTGCCGGTGAACAAGTGAAGATCAAGCTGCGTTCGCCTTTCGAAGGTCGACGCAATTTTCAGGGCCTTCTGCGCGGTGTAGAAGAGCAGGACGTCGTGGTGCAGGTAGAAGACCACGAGTTCCTGTTGCCGATCGATATGATCGACAAGGCCAACATTATTCCCAGTTTTGACTGAGACGCGGATCCCGCGGATCCAATGGCTTGCGAAAGGCGAGGCGTACGATGAGCAAAGAAGTACTGCTGGTTGTTGAGTCGGTATCCAATGAAAAGGGTGTACCGGCAAGCGTAATTTTTGAAGCGCTGGAGCTGGCTCTGGCCACTGCTACCAAAAAGCGTTTTGAAGACGAAGTGGACCTGCGTGTGGAAATCAACCGCCACACCGGTTCCTACGAAACCTTCCGTCGCTGGACGGTCGTCGAAGAGAATGATCTCGACGATCCGGCCATCGAGACCTGGCCAAGCAAGGTTGCCGAAACGCATCCTGGCGCCAAGGTTGGTGACGTCGTCGAAGAGAAAATCGAATCCATCGAGTTCGGCCGCATCGCTGCACAGACTGCCAAGCAGGTCATCGTGCAGAAAGTTCGCGAAGCCGAGCGCGCTCAAGTGGTTGACGCCTATCGCGAGCGCCTGGGAGAAATCATCTCCGGCACCGTGAAAAAAGTCACCCGCGACAACGTGATCGTCGATCTGGGCAACAATGCTGAAGCATTGCTGGCCCGTGAAGACATCATTTCTCGCGAAACCTTCCGTGTCGGCGTGCGTCTGCGTGCGCTGCTCAAGGAAATCCGCACCGAGAACCGCGGCCCGCAGCTGATCCTGTCGCGTACCGCGCCGGAAATGCTGATCGAGCTGTTCCGTATCGAAGTGCCGGAAATCGCCGAAGGCCTCATCGAGGTCATGGCCGCCTCCCGTGATCCGGGTTCGCGAGCCAAGATCGCCGTCCGTTCCAAGGACAAGCGCATCGACCCGCAAGGTGCCTGCATCGGTATGCGCGGTTCGCGCGTCCAGGCGGTATCGGGTGAGTTGGGCGGTGAGCGTGTTGATATCGTGCTGTGGGACGACAACCCGGCCCAGTTCGTCATCAACGCCATGTCCCCGGCCGAGGTTGCGGCAATTATCGTTGACGAAGATGCCCATGCCATGGACATCGCCGTTGGCGCAGACAATCTGGCTCAGGCCATCGGTCGCGGTGGTCAGAACGTGCGTCTGGCCAGCCAGTTGACTGGCTGGACCCTGAACGTGATGACCGAATCGGACATCCAGGCTAAGCAGCAAGCAGAAACCGGCGACATCCTGCGCAACTTCATCGACGAGCTGGAAGTCGACGAAGAACTGGCTCAGGTGCTGGTAGATGAAGGCTTCACCAGCCTGGAAGAGATTGCCTACGTACCGGTGGAGGAGATGCTCAACATCGACGGCTTTGACGAGGACATCGTCAACGAGCTTCGTGCTCGCGCCAAGGATCGCTTGTTGACCAAAGCCATCGCTACTGAGGAAAAGCTGGCAGACGCCCATCCGGCCGAAGACCTGCTCTCGCTTGAGGGTATGGACAAGGATTTGGCGATGGAACTGGCGGTGCGCGGCGTAATTACCCGCGAAGACCTGGCCGAGCAGTCTATTGACGACCTGCTCGACATCGACGGCATTGACGATGATCGTGCCGGCAAGTTGATCATGGCCGCCCGAGCCCACTGGTTCGAGTAATTAGGCGCGGCCTGAGGAGAGAAGTGCATGACGCAAGTCACGGTGAAACAACTGGCCGATGAGGTCAAAACACCGGTAGAGCGCCTGTTGCAGCAGATGCGTGAGGCAGGTCTGCCGCACACCGCCGCCGACGAAAATGTGACTGACAGTGAGAAGCAATCCCTGCTGACTCACTTGAAGAGCAGTCACAAGGCGAAAGTGGAAGAACCACGCAAGATCACGCTGCAGCGTAAAACCACCAGCACCCTTCGTGTGGCTGGTAGCAAGAGCATCAGCGTTGAAGTTCGCAAGAAGAAAGTTTTCGTACAGCGTAGCCCGGAAGAAATCGAAGCCGAGCGCAAGCGTGAACTGGATGAGCGTCGCGCAGTAGAAAATGCTGCCCGTCAGAAGGCTGAAGAAGAAGCCAAGCAACGCGCCGAAGAAGAAGCGCGTCGCCAGCCTGCTGCTGCGCAAACCGCTGCCAGCGACGCCGTTGCGGCGCCGGCTGCTGCCGAACCTGTTCGCGAAAGCGCACCGGTGGCTGCTGCTCCTGCTCCATCGGCTGACGTTCGCAACAAGCAGAACGAACAGCGCCGTCCGGACAAGCCGCGTGCCGACGACAACAATCGTCGCAGCGGCGGCGGTGATGGCGAGCGCAAAAACGCTCCGCATCGCGCATCGGTCAAAGAAAAAGCCCCGGCACCACGCGTGGCGCCACGCACTACCGACGAAGAAAGCGATGGCTTCCGTCGTGGTGGTCGCGGCAAGGCCAAGCTGAAGAAGCGCAACGCCCACGGTTTCCAGAGCCCGACCGGCCCTGTCGTGCGTGACGTGCAGATCGGCGAGACCATCACGGTTGGCGATCTGGCCAACCAGATGTCGGTCAAGGCGGCTGAAATCATCAAGTTCATGTTCAAACTGGGTACTCCAGCGACCATCAACCAGGTGCTTGATCAGGAAACTGCTCAACTGGTAGCCGAAGAACTGGGCCACAAAGTGACCCTGGTCAGCGACACCGCTCTGGAAGATTCCCTGGCCGAGTCCCTGAAGTTTGAAGGTGAGTCGTTCTCCCGTGCACCAGTCGTGACCGTAATGGGCCACGTTGACCATGGTAAGACTTCCCTGCTCGACTACATCCGTCGTGCCAAGGTAGCTGCTGGCGAAGCCGGCGGTATCACCCAGCACATCGGTGCATACCACGTTGAGACTGATCGCGGCATGGTCACTTTCCTCGATACCCCGGGTCACGCTGCGTTTACCGCAATGCGTGCCCGTGGTGCCAAGGCGACCGACATCGTGATCCTCGTGGTTGCAGCGGACGACGGCGTGATGCCGCAAACCATCGAAGCGGTTCAGCATGCTCAGGCAGCTGGCGTGCCGCTGGTGGTAGCAGTGAACAAGATCGACAAGCCGGGCGCCGATCTCGATCGCATCCGCAGCGAGCTGTCGGTTCACGGCGTGACTTCCGAAGACTGGGGTGGCGACACGCCATTCGTTCCGGTTTCGGCGAAGATGGGTACTGGCGTGGACGAGCTGCTTGAAGCCGTTCTGCTGCAGGCCGAAGTTCTCGAACTGAAAGCTACTCCGTCGGCTCCTGGCCGTGGTGTGGTGGTTGAATCGCGTCTCGACAAGGGTCGTGGCCCGGTGGCAACCGTGCTCGTTCAGGACGGTACGCTGCGTCAAGGCGACATGGTTCTGGTCGGTTCGAACTACGGCCGTGTACGTGCCATGCTCGACGAGAACGGCAAGCCGATCAAGGAAGCCGGTCCATCCATCCCTGTCGAGATCCTCGGCCTGGACGGTACCCCGGATGCTGGCGACGAGATGAGCGTGGTTGCCGACGAGAAGAAAGCCCGTGAAGTGGCTCTGTTCCGTCAAGGCAAGTTCCGCGAAGTCAAACTGGCTCGCGCTCACGCCGGCAAGCTGGAAAACATCTTCGAAAACATGGGTCAGGCCGAGAAGAAGACGCTCAACATCGTCCTCAAATCCGACGTCCGTGGTTCGCTGGAAGCGTTGAACGGTGCCTTGAATGGCCTGGGCAACGATGAAGTACAAGTGCGCGTAGTGGGTGGCGGTGTCGGTGGTATCACCGAATCCGACGCCAACCTGGCACTGGCTTCCAACGCTGTACTGTTCGGCTTCAACGTGCGTGCCGATGCCGGCGCTCGCAAGATCGTCGAGCAGGAAGGTCTGGATATGCGTTACTACAACGTGATCTACGACATCATCGAAGACGTCAAGAAAGCCCTGACCGGCATGCTCGGCAGCGATGTTCGCGAGAACATCCTGGGTGTGGCCGAAGTGCGTGACGTGTTCCGTTCGCCGAAATTTGGCGCGATCGCCGGTTGCATGGTGATCGAAGGTGTCGTGCACCGTAACCGTCCGATCCGTGTACTGCGTGAAGACATCGTTATCTTCGAAGGCGAGCTGGAATCCCTGCGCCGCTTCAAGGATGACGCTTCCGAAGTACGTGCCGGCATGGAATGCGGTATCGGCGTGAAGAGCTACAACGACGTCAAAGTCGGCGACAAGATCGAAGTTTTCGAGAAGGTTCAGGTTGCTCGCAGCCTCTGACTCGCGCACTTCAAGGGCCACGATGGGCCGTAGCATGCAAATGCACGGCACAGCGTCCGGACTCTAAACGCAACGCCCGGTCTGGCTTTTGTCAGGCCGGGCGTTTGCCGCTTTCAGACCTTGCGGGTTTCACCGCTGGGCAGTAACAGGTAACAAATCATGGCAAAAGAATACAGCCGTACCCAACGTATCGGCGATCAGATGCAGCGCGAGCTGGCGCAACTGATCCGTCGCGAAGTCAAAGACCCGCGCGTCGGCCTGGTCACCATCACTGCTGTGGAAGTGTCCCGTGACGTCGGTCATGCGAAGATTTTCATCACCGTGATGGGGCAGGACAACGCTGAAGACATCGCGCAAAGCATCAAGGTGCTCAACGCCGCCGCAGGCTTCCTGCGCATGCAGTTGGCCCGCGAAATGAAGCTGCGCAGCGTGCCGCAATTGCACTTCCACTACGACGAATCGGTCGTGCGTGGTGCACACCTGTCGGCATTGATCGAGCGCGCCGTGGCTGAAGACAATCAGCACGTTGCCGCTCCAGCACCTGAAGACACCAAGGAGTAATTCGGTGGCTCAGGTCAAACGTATCCGTCGTAACGTCAGCGGCATCATCCTGCTCGACAAGCCGTTGGGGTTCACCTCCAACGCTGCCTTGCAGAAGGTGCGCTGGCTGCTCAATGCCGAGAAGGCCGGGCACACCGGCAGCCTCGATCCGTTGGCCACCGGCGTGTTGCCGCTGTGCTTCGGCGAGGCGACCAAGTTCTCGCAATACCTGCTCGATTCCGACAAGGGCTATGAGACCCTGGCGCAACTGGGCAAGACCACCACCACGGCCGATGCCGAAGGCGAGGTTTTGCAGGAGCGTCCGGTGACCGTTGGTCGCGCCGATGTCGAGGCGGTTCTGCCGAAATTTCGTGGGCAAATCAGTCAGATACCGCCGATGTACTCGGCACTCAAGCGTGATGGCCAGCCGCTGTACAAACTGGCACGTGCAGGCGAAGTAGTGGAGCGCGAACCGCGTTCTGTTACTATTGCGCGCTTGGAATTGCTGGCCTTCGAAGGCGATACTGCGCGGCTTGCGGCGGACTGCAGCAAGGGCACCTATATTCGTACCCTGGTGGAGGATATCGGTGAGCAACTCGGTTGTGGTGCGTACGTCGCAGAACTGCGTCGGACCCAGGCCGGGCCTTTCACCCTGGCGCAGACCGTGACCCTCGAAGAGCTGGAAGCGGTACATGCCGAAGGCGGCAATGAAGCGGTCGATCGCTTCCTGATGCCATCGGACAGCGGCCTGCAGGATTGGCCGTTGCTGCACTTTTCCGAAGCGAGCGCGTTCTACTGGCTCAACGGCCAGCCAGTACGTGCCCCGGATGCGCCGAAGTTCGGCATGGTGCGGGTACAGGATCACAATGGTCGCTTCATCGGTATCGGTGAAGTGAGCGAAGACGGGCGCATCGCGCCGCGTCGCTTGATTCGGTCAGAATGACCGGAACCGGTCTGCGTTAAGCGGGCCGGCGAGTGTGGCTGTTAACAGGCATGGTCACTACTCATTTATAGATACAGGGATTTGTCCCTGGCCTGTTGAAGCTGTTTCCCTGAAACAGTTTCCTGATAAGGAAGGATTGCCTCATGGCTCTCGACGTTCAAGAAAAAGCTCAAATCGTTGCTGACTACCAGCAAGCTGTTGGTGACACTGGTTCGCCAGAAGTGCAGGTTGCACTGCTGACCGCCAACATCAACAAACTGCAAGGTCACTTCAAGGCCAACGGTAAAGATCACCACTCCCGTCGTGGTCTGATCCGCATGGTTAACCAGCGTCGCAAGCTGCTGGACTACCTGAAAGGCAAGGACGTAAGCCGGTACGCCGCGCTGATCGCTCGCCTGGGTCTGCGTCGCTAATCAGCGATTGCGCTATGAGGTTGGTGGTCTGTCGGGCGTCAGCGGTTTTCCGCTGGCGCCTTGCAGGCTCCCAGCCTCAAGTTTTATCTGCAGCATGGCTTTACCTGTAGCACCCGGACAATTGTCATCGGGCCGATTCCCGAGATTGCCCAAGAATTCGCAAGAAACCGTTTCCCCCAAGAGCCACAAAGAAGGTAGGACACCGTGAACCCGGTAATCAAAAAATTCCAGTTCGGTCAATCGACCGTTACCCTCGAGACAGGCCGTATCGCCCGTCAGGCCTCCGGCGCAGTATTGGTCACCGTTGACGACGACGTCAGCGTGTTGGTGACTGTTGTCGGTGCAAAGCAAGCCGATCCGGGCAAGGGTTTCTTCCCTCTGTCCGTGCACTACCAGGAAAAGACTTACGCTGCCGGTAAGATCCCTGGCGGTTTCTTCAAGCGTGAAGGCCGTCCTTCCGAGAAAGAAACCCTGACTTCCCGACTGATCGACCGTCCGATCCGTCCGCTGTTCCCAGAAGGCTTCATGAACGAAGTGCAGGTTGTCTGCACCGTCGTTTCCACCAGCAAGAAGACCGATCCGGACATCGCTGCGATGATCGGTACCTCGGCTGCCCTGGCCATTTCCGGCATTCCGTTCGACGGCCCGATCGGCGCCGCTCGCGTGGCTTTCCACGAAAGCACCGGCTACCTGCTGAACCCGACTTACGAGCAGCAGGCCGCTTCGAGCCTGGACATGGTCGTTGCCGGTACTTCCGACGCCGTGCTGATGGTTGAATCGGAAGCCAAAGAGCTGACCGAAGACCAGATGCTGGGCGCGGTACTGTTCGCTCACGACGAATTCCAGGTTGTGATCAACGCTGTGAAGGAACTGGCTGCCGAAGCCGCCAAGCCAACCTGGAACTGGGCTCCTGCGCCAGAAGCCACCGAACTGCTGGGCGCTATCCGCGCCGAGTTCGGCGAAGCGATCTCCCAGGCTTACACCATCACCATCAAGGCCGACCGTTACGCTCGCCTGGGTGAGCTGAAGGACCAAGTGGTTGCCAAGCTGTCCGGTGAAGAAGGCCAGCCAAGCGCTGCTGAAGTCAAAGCCGCCTTCGGCGAAATCGAATACCGCACCGTTCGCGAAAACATCGTTAACGGCAAGCCACGTATCGACGGTCGCGACACCAAGACTGTACGTCCGCTGAACATCGAAGTCGGCGTTCTGCCGAAGACTCACGGTTCGGCACTGTTCACCCGTGGCGAGACCCAGGCACTGGTTGTGGCAACACTGGGCACCGCCCGTGACGCGCAACTGCTCGACACCCTGGAAGGCGAAAAGAAAGACCCGTTCATGCTGCACTACAACTTCCCGCCGTTCTCGGTGGGCGAGTGTGGTCGCATGGGTGGCGCCGGTCGTCGCGAAATCGGTCACGGCCGTCTGGCCCGTCGTTCGGTTTCGGCCATGCTGCCAGCCGCTGACGTGTTCCCGTACACCATCCGCGTGGTGTCGGAAATCACCGAATCCAACGGTTCGAGCTCGATGGCTTCCGTGTGCGGTGCTTCCCTGGCACTGATGGACGCTGGTGTACCGATGAAGGCACCGGTGGCCGGTATCGCCATGGGTCTGGTTAAAGAAGGCGAGAAGTTCGCCGTCCTGACCGACATCCTCGGCGACGAAGATCACCTGGGCGACATGGACTTCAAGGTAGCCGGTACCGCCAAAGGTGTTACTGCGCTGCAGATGGACATCAAGATCAAGGGCATCACCGAAGAGATCATGGAAATCGCTCTGGGCCAGGCCCTTGAAGCGCGCCTGAACATCCTCGGCCAGATGAACCAGATCATTGGCCAGTCGCGTACCGAACTGTCGGCCAACGCTCCGACCATGATCGCGATGAAGATCGACACCGACAAGATCCGTGACGTTATCGGTAAAGGTGGCGCGACCATCCGTGCGATCTGCGAAGAAACCAAGGCTTCGATCGACATCGAAGACGACGGCTCGATCAAGATCTTCGGCGAAACCAAGGATGCTGCAGAAGCTGCTCGTCAACGCGTTCTGAGCATCACTGCAGAAGCCGAGATCGGCAAGATCTACGTCGGTAAGGTTGAGCGCATCGTCGACTTCGGCGCATTCGTAAACATCCTGCCGGGCAAGGACGGTCTGGTGCACATCTCGATGCTGAGCGACGCTCGCGTAGAGAAAGTCACCGACATTTTGAAAGAAGGTCAGGAAGTGGAAGTGCTGGTACTGGACGTGGACAACCGCGGCCGTATCAAGCTGTCCATCAAAGACGTGGCAGCTGCCAAGGCTTCGGGCGTTTAATCACCCCAACGCTTTAGCGCAATGAAGATGCCCCCGCCGTGCAAACGGCGGGGGCATTTTTTTATCTGAAATAAAGAAATTGTGGCGAGGGGATTTATCCCCGTTCGGCTGCGAAGCAGTCGTAAAACCGGACACTGCGGACCGCCTGAAACACCGAGGTGCCAGATTCACGGCCGCTTCGCAGCCCAACGGGGATAAATCCCCTCGCCACAAATGTGGTCCTCAAAAGAAAACCATCAGACAACCCACAAATTTGCCGCAGCTCGAGACCGGTGCTAGGTTTAGCCCACCGCCCGTGTAGCTCAGCCGGTAGAGCAGCGCACTCGTAACGCGAAGGTCGCAGGTTCGATTCCTGTCTCGGGCACCAACTCCTCAGCGCGCCACATCGATTCATGTTCCGCAGGTCAGCTTTTTGTGCAAGAGATGTAAAGAGCCGTGTAATTCGTCATGCAAACGTCCTATATTCGGTGCCTGCATGAGCATCGCTTAGCAGTTTTCAGATGATCCCGAATGGTTCCGAAGGCCGGCTAGTCCGCGTCAGAGAGATCCTTGATGATCCAGATCCATCCTCCATTCCTAAGATCAGCGAGAACCCCATGACTGAATTGACCCAAGAGCAACGCCACGAACAAGCGCTGGAAAAATACCTTCTGGATGTGCCGGACCTGAAGGATGAGATCAAGGACCTGAGTCCCGATGATCAAAAAGACCAGATCCAGTGGGCCTTCGAAGATGAAGCCGAAGCGCAGGGCTTGCAGCCGTGGGAGCTGACCCTAAAGTACACGAGCACTCCGGAGGAGTTCGAGGCGCAGCGCCTCGTGCTGCACAAGGAAGCGGCGGAAGTATTGGGTGTCGAGTGGGAAGAGTACTGCGAGATGAATAATCTCGTCGTATAAGAGCAGCTGCGAGCTTCTAGCTACAAGCTGCAAGTCAAAGCAGAGTCGCTTGGCTTGTAGCTTGTAGCTTGTAGCTTGCCGCTGCGTTTAGAGGCTCAGTCGCATCGACAGGTCCACCGCTTTGACATCCTTGGTCATCGCACCAATCGAAATGTAATCCACACCCGTTTCGGCGATCGGCAGCAGCGTGCTTTCGTTGATGCCGCCGCTGGCTTCCAGTTTCGCTTTGCCGGCGGTCAGGCGTACCGCTTCGCGCATGTCGTCCAGGCTCAGTTCGTCGAGCATAATGATGTCGGCGCCGGCTTCCAGCGCTTGCTTCAGCTCTTCAAGACTTTCCACTTCGATCTCCACCGGTTTGCCCGGGGCGATCTTGTGTGCGGCGGCCACGGCTTCGGCGATGCCACCGCTGGCGGCGATGTGGTTTTCCTTGATCAGGAAGGCGTCGTAGAGACCGATGCGATGGTTGTGGCAGCCGCCGCAGGTTACGGCGTATTTCTGTGCCAGACGCAGGCCGGGCAGGGTTTTGCGGGTGTCGAGCAACTTGACCTGCGTCTCTCCGACGAAGTCTGCCAGGTACTGCGCGCGCGTCGCCACGCCAGACAGCAACTGCAGGAAGTTCAATGCGCTGCGTTCACCGGTCAGCAATGAGCGAGCCGGGCCTTCGAGGTGAAACAGCGGCTGATTGGCTTTGACCCGCTGGCCGTCGACCACTTGCCAATGCACCGCCACGCGCGGATCGAGCTGGCGAAACACCGCATCGACCCATGCGGTGCCGCAGATGACGGCGTCGTCACGGGTGATGATGGTGGCTTTGGCCAGGCGTTCGGCCGGGATCAGTTGCGCGGTGATGTCGCCGCTGCCGACGTCTTCGAGCAACGCACGGCGCACGTTGTTTTCGATTTCGGCGGTCAGATCGGCGAGACGTAGATTCGGCATAACGGACTCCACAAACAAAGTGGTTCGATTATAGGGGCAGGGCGTGAGCCAACCCAAGGCGAGAACGTGCGTGCCTGGCGCATCTGGTCGATTTTCCTGCGCTGAGTGCGAGGTGTATGGCGTATAGGGGAAACCCTGAGGCCTATAGCATCGCCGGCCTCTTTTGCCAGATAATCCGCCTTGTATTTGACGTCATGGCTTTGACGAACGACTCCGCTGGGGCAGTGTCGAAAGCGACGAACCGAATCACCGTTCCAGGAGGCTTGGATGCGCAACGACGGGAAAGTGGTGCCTTTGCACCGGGCGACTGCCGATCTGGCGGACCACTCGCCGCTTGCCCGCTTGCCGGTGATTCTGCTGCAGGTCCGCGACAAGGCTGCGCAGCAGCTGCGCCACGATTTGCAGGAGCTGTTCGATAACGCCGACGACACGCTGTTCGAAATGGCCGACCGGGCGCGCAACGACGTCGATCAGAACATCTTTTTCGAAGCCATGCGCGACCTGCGCCTCAAGCGCAAGAATATCGAGCGCGGCTTTCTTGAACTGTTCTTTGAAGCCTTCGCCGGCCTTACCCAATACGACCCCGCCGCCAACACCCTGCCACGCACGCCGGTGGTCGAAGAGTCGGCGCCGCGCACCGATGCCATGGAGCGTACCGTCGCCGTGCAGACCATGGTCAGTCGCGTGCTCAAGCGCGACGGCTTCGCTCTCGACCAACTGACCGCCCGCTTCAGCTCGATGCTCGGCAAGCGTCTGGACGATCAGCACAACCCGCTGAGTCCGGCGATGCTCTGCGAATATTTCCTGCAGGCCGGGCGTAACCTCGGCGTCGAGATCAAGGTCAAGCTGATCCTGCTCAAGCTGTTCGAACGCTATGTGCTGGCTGACACCGAGCAGCTGTATGGCGAGGCCAATCAGCTGTTGCTCGCGACCGGCGTGTTGCCACATCTGAAACCCGCCGTGGCTCGTCGCATGGTCGAGCCTGCGGACAGCGACACATTGATTGAAGATCTCGACGAGCCGCCAGCGGACGAAGGCATCGAGGAAGTGTTCGCCGCGATGCAGCAATTGCTCGCCCAGGTGCGCGGCCGCGTCACACCGACCCTGGAGCCCGGCGCCCCGGCGCATCCGATCAACACCCGCGACCTGCTGCGGTTGTTATCGCACTTGCAGCAATACGTACCGGCGCTTGAGGCCCAGGAGGATTTCGATCTGCGCCATCAGCTCGAACAATTGCTGACCCGGGTCAGCGTCAGAAGTGGCCGCTCCCGCGTCGTCGCGACTGCTGACGAAGATGTGATCAACCTGATCGCCATGGTCTTCGACTGCATCCTCGACGATCGCAACGTGCCTGACGCGCTCAAGGCGCTGATCGGCCGATTGCAGATTCCGATGCTCAAGGTCGCCGTGCTCGACAAGAGTTTCTTCAGCCGCAGTACGCACCCGGCGCGGCGCCTGCTCAACGAAATCGCCGAGGCCGCAATGGGCTGGAGCGATTGCGACGGCGCTGAGCGCGACAACCTCTACGTGCGCATCGAGCAAGTGGTGCAGCGCTTGCTGAGTGATTTTGTTGACGACCCGGCGATCTTCTCCGAACTGCTCGCCGACTTCCTCGCCTTCACTCAGGAAGAACGTCGTCGCACTGAACTGCTGGAACAACGCTTGCGGGATGCCGAGGAAGGCCGGGCGAAGGCCGAGCTGGCTCAGCGGCGTGTCGCGCAGGCGTTGCAACAGGCGCTACTGGGCAAAGTGCTGCCGGCGACGGTGGTGAGTTTCGTCCAGCAGGCCTGGAGCAAAGTGCTGTTGCTGACCTGCTTCAAGCACGGTGATCAGTCCGCCGAATGGCACGCCGACGTGCAGACCATGGAACAGTTGGTCTGGAGCGTGCAGCGCCATGACGACGGCGAATCCAGCCTGCGCCTGCTGGCACTGGTCCCGGGGTTGCTCAAGTCATTGCGCGATGGCCTGAGCAGCACCGCGTTCGACCCGTTTGCCACCAGCGAATTTTTCAGTGAGCTGGAGGCTCTGCACGTGCGGGTGCTGGAGCGTTCCGACGATGCCGATCACAGCGCCATGCCGCTGGTCGAAGTCACGCCCGAGGTCTTGCAGCACAGTGCCGACCAGGCAGCAGCCACCCCGGCGCCGCGCCTGGCGCAAGACGCTGCCGGTCTGTCTCAGGTCGAGCAGTTGCGTGTGGGCCACTGGGTGGTGTTTGACGCAGACGACGAACAGAGCTTGCGTTGCAAACTCGCCGCGATCATCGAAGAGACCGGCAAATATGTCTTCGTCGACCGCACCGGGACGAAAGTGCTGGATCACAGCCGCGCCGACCTCGCCTTGGCTTTCAGCCGTGGCGTCGCGTGCGCACTGGATGACACCTTGCTGTTCGACCGCGCACTGGAATCGGTGCTGGGCGACCTGCGGCGACTCAATCGCGGCAAGTGATCGCGCGGCGGGGGCGGATCGCGGCATACTGGGCGCCCACATGGTCGGCGATGAAGGAATCGGTATGCAGTTGGATCCCGCGAGCGGGTGGTGTCATGGCGTGCAGATCTGCCCGTCGCCCAACTTCAATGAGCGCCCGGCGGGCGAAGTGTCCCTGTTGGTCATCCACAACATCAGCCTGCCGCCGGCGCAATTCGCCACGGGCAAGGTGCAGGAATTTTTCCAGAATCGTCTGGATGTCACCGAACATCCCTACTTTGCAGGCATCGCTGACCTGCGTGTCTCGGCGCACTTTCTGATCGAACGTGACGGCAAGGTCACCCAGTTTGTCTCTTGTCTTGCGCGGGCGTGGCATGCCGGGGTTTCTGTGTTCGAGGGCCGTGAAACCTGTAACGATTTTTCCGTCGGCATCGAGCTGGAAGGCACCGATGATCTGCCGTTCACCGACGAGCAATATCGCGCGCTGACTGCGCTGACCCGGCAGTTGCAGAAACGTTTTCCGGCGATCACCGCTCAGCGTATCTGTGGCCACAGCGATATCGCGCCGGGGCGCAAGACCGATCCGGGACCGGCATTCGACTGGGCACGCTACCGCGCAGCCCTGGCAAAAGAGGAAGGACAATGAGTTTTCTGGTGTTACTGCTGGCGGTGTGGATCGAGAAGTTTTCGGCCCTGCGTCATCGGCTTCAACGCGACGGCGGATGGATCCGCGAACTGCACAAACTCGAAAACAGCAAACGGCTGGCCAGGCAACCGTGGCTGGTGCTGACGATTCTGGTGCTGTGCCCGGTGGCGTTGCTGGCGCTGTTGCTGCTGGTGCTGGAACCGGTGGCGTACGGTCTGCTGGCGCTGCCGGTGCATTTGCTGGTGGTGATTTACAGCCTCGGGCGTGGCGACCTGCTCGGCGGCCTCGGACCGTTCCGCGATTCCTGGCGCCGTGAGGATCTGCAAGCGGCGGCCCACGTGGCCAAGCGCGACCTGGACATCTGCGCCGACAGCGGCGAGCAATTGCTTGAACAAGTGCAGGGGCATCTGCTGTGGCAGGCCTACCAGAGTTTCTTTGCGGTGATCTTTTGGTACTTCCTCCTCGGTCCGGTGGCGGCATTGGCTTATCGCCTGTTGGCGCTGGCCGAAGAGCACGGCAGCAATCCGGCGCTGGTCGAGCGTGCTGCGCAATTGCGTCACGCTTTCGATTGGGTGCCGGTGCGTTTGCTGGCGGCAAGTCTTGCGCTGGTCGGCAACTTCGTTGCGGTCAGCCGAGTGATGCTGCATGAGCTGCTCAACTGGAACATCAGCGCTGCGCAGTTGATCAACAAGGTCGGCCTGGCAGCCGGGGAAGTTCCACCGCCAGTGGTCGGCCCGGACGGCATCAACACCCTCGATTGCCTGTGGGAACTGCTGCTGCGCGCGGCGGTGCTGTGGTATGCCGGGTTTGCCTTGTGGACGGTTCTGGTTCACTGATAAGCCAGCGTGAAACTCATTGTGGCGAGGGGATTTATCCCCGATGGGCTGCGTCGCAGCCCTGAAAACCCTGTTCCACCATTCATCAGTAACCATAAGTTACAAAACCTCCCGCCGATTTACGCTATACAGAGATAGCGCCCGATAGTGGCTATCTGCTGTCGTCCCGCGCCTGCCAATAAAAACAAGAAAAACCAAGGGAGACTTCCAGTGAAGAGCTTGCTCTATCCCGCCGTCTCGCTGATGAACCGTCTGAGCTTCGGCATGAAGTTCAGTCTGATCAGCGTGCTGTTCCTGGTGCCGATGCTGGTGACCAATTTCTATCTGGTGCGCGATTCCTATCGCGAATTTCAGGGCACCCGCGTCGAACTGCAAAGTCTCGACCTGTTGAGCAGCAGCCTGAGCCTGCGCCGGGATCTGGAAACCTTGAACAACCTGGTGCAGATCGACGTCACCCTCGGCCAGTCCGGCAAGGCCGGCAATGTCGAGGCGCAGATCCAGACGCTGGAGCAAGCCGTGCTCGCGCGCCTCGAAGGGCTGACAGCGATGACCGAGGATCCCGAACAGATCAGGCAGTTCGAGGCCAAGCGCGATGAAATGATCGCCGCGTTCAAGGCCCAGCAAGCGGAGAGCTCGCTGCAAAGCAAAAGCGCGCTGATCGGCAAGTTGCTGGCCAGTGCGCAGATTTTCAGCCAGATCATCACCAGTCAGGCCGGGTTGAGCCGCGACAACCAGAGCGACATTCGTCAGCTCAGCGAACTGGTCACGCTGATTACCCCTAGCGTGACGCAAACCCTCGGCGAGGGCCGGGCGATGGGTTCGTATTCGTTGGGTCAGGGTTTTCTCAACAGTTCCTCGAGCACGCGTTTTGACGAGTTGCTGGTGCAGATCGAAAAACTCCAGGCCGAGTACGCCCTGAAACTGCAAGACGCCCTCGGCTCCAGCAACGCCGCACGCGAATCGCTCAGTGCCCAGGCCGACAGCAGCAAGGCTTCGCTCAAGCAGGCCAGCGAGCTGTTCGAAGAACAAGTGGTGATGGCCGACACCCTCGATGCGCCGTGGCAGGCGTTTTACGACCAAGTGACCGGGCTGATGGAACACACCTACCAGCTCAATCAGGCCACGCTGAAATTCCTCGACAGCCAATTGCAGCAGCGTCTGGCGCAGAACCGCACGCACATGATTCTGCAAGCCTCGGCGCTGTCGGTGGTCTTTGTGCTGATTTTCTATCTTTATGGCGGTTTCTACGCCTCGACCCGCACCACCCTGAAAAGCCTGGGCGCCATGATGGACAAGGTCGCCGCCGGTGACATGACCGTCAACTTCAAGGCCAGCAGCCGCGATGAACTGGGCGAGTTGGGCGAGGTGTTCAACAGCACGGTGAAGAAGATTCACGACCTGATCGAGCGTGTCGGCCACACCGTTGGCGAGGTCGAGCGTCAGGCCGGCCAGGTCGAAAGCGTGTCGGCGCAGAGCAATCAGGCTGTCGCTGGGCAGCGGTCGCAGATCGAACAAGTGGCGACGGCGATGAACCAGATGTCGGCGACTTCAATGGAAGTCGCGCGCAGTGCTGCTGCGGCGGTGAGCAGCGCCCACAGCGTCAACGACGAAACCCTCAGCGGGCGCGGGCTGGTGGAATCGCAGCAGGGCAGCATTGCCGCACTGGCCAGCGAAATCGATCAGTCGGTGCTGGTGATCAATCAACTGGCCAGCGACAGCCAGTCGATCAGCCGTGTACTGGAAGTGATCAAGAGCATCGCCGAGCAGACCAACCTGCTAGCACTCAATGCGGCGATCGAAGCGGCGCGAGCCGGCGAGCAGGGGCGCGGCTTTGCCGTGGTCGCAGATGAAGTGCGCACCTTGGCCAAGCGTACCCAGCAATCGACCGAAGAAATCGAGCAGATGATCGCCAAACTGCATGGCGGCGTCGGCGCGGCGGTGAAGGCCATGGGCGTCAGCCATCAGATGGCCAACGGCACGGTGGGCCAGTCGGAGAAGGTTCAGCAGGCGCTGGAGAACATTCTTGGCGCGGTGGGCATGATCGTCGACCAGAACCAGCAGATCGCCGCTGCCGTCGAACAGCAGACCGCCGTGGCCCACGACATCGATCAGAACATCGTCGAGATCAACCGCGCTGGCGAACGCACAGCACAAGGTGCGCACCAGACCGAAGATGCCAGCCGCGCGCTGTCGGCGCAGGTGGTTGAGCTCAAACAACTGATCAGCGCATTTCGCGTCTGAAAGGCTGGAACCGGATCAAAAATGTGGGAGCGAGCCTGCTCGCGAAGGCGGTGGGTCAGGCATTGACGATGTCACTGACAGATTGCTTTCGCGAGCAGGCTCGCTCCCACAGGGGACGGCAGTATTACCAGCCGAAGACTTCGCAGCAGTTGGCGGTGCTGGCGTTGGCCAGTTGTTCAGGCGTGATATTCATCAGTTCGGCCAGCGCCGCACAAATCGCCGGCAAATGCGCCGGGCTGTTGCGCTGGCCGGGGAACATGGCGGGGGCCATGTCTGGTGAGTCGGTTTCCAGTACCACCGATTGCAGCGGCAGTTCCGGCAGGTCGTTGCACTGCCGAGACCCAGTTGAATCCCGCTTGATGTATCCCCCTGCCTCTCGCTCGCCCTTTAGACATCCATCGCAGTTTTCCGTTTTCGCGTTCAGCGCAAGCATCTTCGTAGATTCTTGATTTCGGCACGGCTGAGTGAAGCCGCTCGTCGGGACTGTCAGGTTTTACAGTAGGACGAGTTGGGTCAATCGGATTTACTAAATTGGCCTGAACGACCCGACCTATTTTCATCTTGTCTTTACTATGTTTTAAGGAGCGATCATGAAAGCAAGTAACAGATTTTCCGGTGGCAGACCTGCGCCTGGTGTAGAGAACGTTTCTAAAAAAAATACTATCACCAAAGAGAATTTTGAAAGGCTTAGCAAGAACGCGACTTTATATGACGGAGAGCTTCATGCGGTCAGGGGAGCTTACCGGGGACAAATAAGATACAGATATTGGTGGAGTAGCGATGGAAGTATTTTTTACTGTTATTCCACGGAGTACACAATTAATGATCCAGATTATTTTGGAAGGCATAAGGCCAACATACATTTCAGTTTTGATGATGTTCAATGGTGGGGTGAAGATTCTGAAGACAATATGCGACAGGACGATAAGTGGAACGAGTGGGCTGTCGGAGGGTATGTAGGGGCAAATAAAAAAGCTCGAGTGTATGTCAGGTTTGATTTTGATCTTCCTTTCTCTGATGAGAGCGGGGAGAATTCCGTCTTCTATACTTTTCCCGGAAAGTGACTTGCTGTTTAGAAGTAGGCAGGTTAAATCAAACTTTGGCCGTGGTATGTGCTGTTCTGTGCCCTCCGCTTTGTGGTCTTGGTCAAATTCCTTGAACTTATTGGAATATCGAATATTTCGCAGTAGTGTGCTGAAAGCACTAAGTGATTACATCATTTAGCACAATCTAGAATGTAGGGGAGAGCCTGTTCGTAATAGCGGTCTGTCTGAAAAATAGCTGTAACTGACACACCGCTTTCGCGAGCAGGCTCGCTCCCACAGGGGATTGCGGTGCTACCAGCCGAAGACTTCGCAGCAGTTGGCCGTGCTGGCAGCGGCGAGTTGTTCAGGCGTGATATTCATCAGCTCGGCCAGCGCCGCACAAATCGCCGGCAGATGCGCCGGGCTGTTGCGCTGGCCGGGGAACATGGCGGGGGCCATGTCTGGTGAGTCGGTTTCCAGTACCACCGATTGCAGCGGCAGTTCCGGCAGCACCCGATGCATGCGCAATGCCTGCGGCCAGGTCGGTGCGCCGCCGATACCCAGTTTGAACCCGAGCTTGATGTACTCCCGCGCTTCCTCGCGACTGCCGGCGAAGGCGTGGATGATGCCCGCGCGTTTGAGCTTGAAGCGCTTGAGCGTGGCGATCACCGCTGCGTGGCTGCGGCGTACGTGGATCAGCGCCGGCAACTCGAAGTCCGCCGCCAGTTGCAGCTGCGCTTCGAACAACGCCTGTTGCCGTTCGCGATCGAGGTTTTCGATGAAGTAATCCAGGCCGATTTCGCCCACCGCGCATAACTGTCGATGCCCGCGCAAGCGCGTCAGCCAGTCCCCCAGCGCGCTCAAATCTTCGGGGCGATGCTGATCGAGAAATACCGGGTGCAATCCGAACGCGGCGTACAGGTCGGCATCGCTCTGCACCAGATCCCACACGCGTTGCCAGTTGCCCTGATGCACGCCCAGCACGACGATGCGCCGCACGCCGAGGGCGCGGCTTTCGGCCAGCAACTCTGCGCGATCGGCGTCGAAGTCGGGGAAGTCGAGGTGGGTGTGGCTGTCGATCAGCTCCACGATTCAGTCCCGATGAATACGCTGCTTGAAGGTCCGCGCAATGGCTTGCACGCCCGGTTGGTAGTCGTCCTGCTCCACGGCGGCCAGGGCCAGTTCCAGGGCCTTGTCGGCGATCAACTGGTGTTGCTGGGACATGGCATTGACCGGCAGCGGCAGGAAATCCAGCAACTGCGTGTCACCGAAGGTGCCGAGGCGCAGCGGCCGCGATTTCAGCGGGAAATCATGCAGCGCATCGAACACGCCTTGCAGCAGCACGTAGGAAGTGGTCACCAGCGCGTCAGGCAAATGCCCCAGCCGCTGCAGGAGTTCTTCCATCAATTGCTTGCCGCACTCGCGGCTGAACGACTCGGCGTGCTCGACCAGCACCTCGCCTTTGAAATCGTTGAGCGCTGCGCGGAAGCCGGCGGCACGCTCCTGGCTGATGCTCAGCTCCGGCCGTGCGCCGAGCAGCACGATCTGTTTGAGCTGCGGATCGAGCAGGCTCTGGGTCAGATGCAGGCTGGCCTCGCGGTCGTCGCTGATCACCGAGCAGAAATGCTCCGGTTCCATGACCCGGTCGATGGCGATGATCGGCAGACCCTTGGCCTGCAACTGGCGATAGCTGTCATCACCGGCCGGCAGGCAACTGGCGACGATCAGCGCATCGCAGCGACGCGCGCGGAACAGTTGCAGCAACTGGCGCTCGCTGTCCGGCGCATCGTCGGAGCTGGCGATCAGCAATTGATAACCGCGCGCCCGCGCGCCTTGCTCGAGCAATTTGGCGATCCGCGCGTAACTGGGGTTTTCCAGATCCGGCAGGATAAAACCCAGGGTGCGCGTGTGCCGACTGCGCAGGCCGGCCGCTTGCGGATTGGGCGTGAAGCCATGCAGATCGACCACCGCGCGCACGCGCTCGACGGTCGCGTTGCTGATGCGTTGCTGTTCGGCCTTGCCGTTGATGACGTAGCTGGCGGTGGTGACGGAGACGCCGGCCAACCGCGCGATATCACTGAGTTTCAACCCGGTATTTCCTTGTTTTTTCGAGCATGCCGCGACATTTTCGCCAATCCTACCCGATAAGGGCAGCCGACTTATTGCCTGGGCAGATCCGACCAGTTGGACTTCAAGGATGAGACATTATCGAGTAACGTGCCGATCAATCTAGATTAAACGTTTCAGCAAGCGTATTTTCTACGTTTTAGGTGCCTTTGGCCGGTCCTGCCGTGAAACCGCCAAAACTGCCGCTGAAAAGCGCGGCAGAGCGCCTAAGCTGTGAACCATTCAAAACAATACCTGGCGTTGAACTGCGCCAAAAAGGAGATCGCATGCTCGAGCTCACTATAGAGCAGATATCCATGGGCCAGTCGGCCGTGGATAAACCCGCTGCCCTGCAATTGCTGGCCAGTCATCTGGTTGCCGACGGTCTGGTTGCCGACGGCTACCTCGCCGGCCTGCAGGCCCGGGAAGCCCAGGGCTCGACCTTTCTCGGTCAAGGCATCGCCATTCCCCACGGTACGCCGGAAACCCGCGATCAGGTATTCGCCACCGGCGTGCGCCTGATGCAGTTTCCCGACGGCGTCGATTGGGGCGATGGCCAGATCGTTTATCTGGCGATCGGCATCGCGGCGAAATCCGACGAACACCTGCGCCTGCTGCAACTGCTGACCCGCGCCCTCGGCGAGACCGATCTGGGCCAGGCCCTCCGTCGTGCCAGCTCGCCCGAAGCGCTGCTGAAACTGCTGCAAGGCGCGCCGCAGGAACTGGCGCTGGATGCGCAGATGATCGGCCTCGGCGTGTCGGCCGACGATTTCGAAGAACTGGTCTGGCGCGGCGCACGTCTGCTGCGTCAGGCCGATTGTGTGAGCAACGGCTTTGCCGGCGTGTTGCAGCAAGTCGAAGCGCTGCCCCTGGGCGATGGCCTGTGGTGGTTGCACAGCGAGCAGACCGTGAAGCGTCCGGGGCTGGCGTTTGTCACCCCGGACAAACCGATGCGCTACCTCGGCCAGCCGCTCAGCGGTCTGTTCTGCCTCGCCAGTCTGGGCGAAGCGCATCAGGCGTTGCTCGAGCGTTTGTGCGCGTTGCTGATCGAAGGTCGCGGCCACGAACTGGGCCGCGCCACCAGCAGTCGCAAAGTCCTTGAAGTGCTGGGCGGTGAATTGCCGGCCGATTGGCCGAGTGCACGTATTGCCCTGGCCAACGCCCATGGTCTGCACGCACGGCCGGCGAAGATCCTCGCGCAACTGGCGAAGAGTTTTGATGGCGAAATCCGCGTGCGCATCGTCGACAGCCAGGACAGCGCCGTATCGGTGAAGAGCCTGAGCAAACTGCTGAGCCTCGGCGCCCGGCGCGGTCAGGTGCTGGAGCTGATCGCCGAGCCGAGCATCGCCGCCGATGCCTTGCCGGCCCTGCTCGCGGCGATTGAAGAGGGCCTCGGTGAGGAAGTCGAGCCGCTGCCGGCCGTGAGTCAGCAGCGCGAAGTGATCGCCGACATCGCCGAAGTGCTGGTGGCTCCGGCCTCCGGCAGCCTGTTGCAGGCGATTCCTGCCGCACCGGGCATCGCCATCGGCCCTGCGCACATTCAGGTGCTGCAAGCCATCGATTACCCGTTGCGCGGCGAATCTGCCGCGATCGAGCGCGAGCGCCTCAAGCAAGCGCTGAGCGACGTGCGCCGCGACATCCAAGGCTTGATCGAACGCAGCAAGGCCAAGGCGATCCGCGAGATTTTCATCACTCACCAGGAAATGCTCGACGACCCGGATCTGACCGACGAAGTCGACACCCGCCTCAAGCAAGGCGAAAGCGCCGAAGCGGCGTGGATGGCGGTGATCGAAGCCGCCGCCAAACAGCAGGAATCGCTGCAGGACGCTTTGCTCGCCGAGCGTGCCGCCGATCTGCGCGACATCGGTCGCCGGGTGCTGGCGCAGCTGTGTGGCGTGCAGACCGCGAACGAACCTGAGCAACCATACATTCTGGTGATGGACGAAGTCGGCCCGTCCGATGTCGCGCGCCTGGATCCTGCGCGAGTGGCAGGGATTCTCACCGCGCGCGGCGGTGCTACCGCGCACAGCGCCATCGTCGCCCGCGCGCTCGGTATTCCAGCACTGGTCGGCGCGGGTGCAGCGGTGCTGTTGCTCGAGCCGGGCACGCCGCTATTGCTCGACGGTCAGCGTGGCCGTCTGCATGTCGACGCCGATGCCGCGACCCTCAAGCGTGCCGCTGAAGAGCGCGACAACCGCGAGCAACGCCTGAAGATCGCCGCCGAACAACGCCATCAACCGGCGCACACCACCGACGGCCACGCCGTCGAAGTGTTCGCCAACATCGGCGAAAGTGCAGGCGTGACCAGCGCGGTGGAGCAGGGCGCCGAAGGCATTGGTCTGCTGCGCACCGAACTGATTTTCATGGCCCACCCACAGGCACCGGACGAGGCAACCCAGGAAGCCGAATACCGTCGCGTGCTCGATGGTCTGGCCGGGCGGCCGCTGGTGGTGCGCACGCTCGACGTCGGCGGCGACAAACCGTTGCCGTATTGGCCGATCGCCAAGGAAGAAAACCCGTTCCTCGGCGTGCGCGGCATTCGCCTGACCCTGCAGCGGCCGCAGATCATGGAAGCGCAACTGCGCGCCTTGCTGCGCTCGGCCGACAACCGTCCGCTGCGGATCATGTTCCCGATGGTCGGCAGCGTCGAAGAGTGGCGCCAGGCCCGCGACATGACCGAACGCCTGCGTCTGGAAATTCCAGTCGCCGACCTGCAATTGGGGATCATGATCGAGGTGCCGTCGGCCGCGTTGCTTGCGCCCGTGCTGGCCAAGGAAGTCGACTTCTTCAGCGTCGGCACCAACGACCTGACCCAATACACCCTGGCCATCGACCGTGGTCACCCGACCCTGTCTGCTCAAGCGGACGGCTTGCACCCGGCGGTCCTGCAACTGATCGACATCACCGTGCGCGCCGCCCATGCCCATGGCAAATGGGTGGGAGTCTGCGGCGAACTGGCGGCAGATCCGCTGGCGGTGCCGGTGCTGGTCGGCCTCGGTGTCGACGAACTCAGCGTGTCCGGGCGCAGCATTGCCGAAGTCAAGGCGCGCATCCGTGAACTCAGCCTGCCCCAGGCGCAAACCCTCGCTCAACAGGCCCTGGCCGTGGGCAGCGCGAATGAAGTACGCGCATTAGTGGAGGCCCTGTAATGGCCAAGATTCTTACCCTGACCCTCAACCCGGCCCTCGACCTCACCGTCGAGCTGTCACGGCTGGATGCCGGTCAGGTCAATCGCAGCGAGGAGATGCACACCCACGCTGCGGGCAAAGGCGTCAACGTCGCCCAAGTGCTGGCGGATCTTGGCCATCAGGTCACCGTCAGCGGCTTTCTCGGCGAAGACAATCAGCAAGCGTTCGAAACCCTGTTCGCCAAGCGCGGTTTCGTCGACGCGTTCATCCGCGTGCCGGGCGAGACGCGCAGCAACATCAAAGTCGCCGAACAGGACGGGCGCATCACCGACATCAACGGCCCCGGCCCGGTGGTCGATGCAACGGCGCAGCAAGCCTTGCTTGATCGCTTGCAGCAGATCGCACCGGGGCACGATGCGGTGGTGGTCGCCGGCAGTCTGCCGCGCGGCGTCACGGCGCAATGGTTGCGCGAGCTGATTGAACGGTTGAACGCGCTCGGCTTGAAAGTCGCCCTCGACTCCAGCGGTGAAGCCTTGCGCGTCGCGTTGCAGGCCAGCCCCTGGCTGATCAAACCGAACACCGAAGAACTGGCCCACGCCCTCGGCTGCGAAGTGGTCTCGCCGATCGCCGAAGCACAAGCCGCGGCACGTTTGCATGCGCAAGGCATCGAGCACGTGGTGATCTCCCACGGCGCTGACGGGGTCAACTGGTTCAGTGTCGGCTCGGCCTTGCATGCCTCGCCGCCGAAGGTCAGCGTGGCCAGCACGGTCGGTGCCGGCGATTCATTGCTCGCCGGCATGCTCCACGGTCTGCTTAGCGCCGACACCCCCGAGCAAACCCTGCGCACCGCCACCGCGATTGCGGCGATGGCGGTGACCCAGATCGGTTTTGGTATCAACGACGCAGCGCAACTGGCGCAGCTCGAACAGGGCGTGCGCGTGCGCCCCCTGACAGAACAATAAGAGGGTTTGTCATGAAGTTAGCCATTGTTACGGCTTGCCCGAACGGCATGGTCACCAGTGTGCTGTGCGCGCGTCTGCTCGATGCAGCGGCGCAGCGTCAGGGCTGGAGCACCAGCGTTGAAGTGGTCGATCCGGCGCACCCGGAACGCGAATTGTCGGCGGCGACCATCGAAGCCGCCGAGTGGGTGTTGCTGGTCACCACTGGCGCGGTGGACATGAGTCGCTTCGTCGGCAAGCGCGTGTTCCAGATCGCTCCGGCGCAGGCCTTGCAGGATGTCGAAGCGGTGCTGCGTCGCGGTGCTGAAGAAGCCGAAGTCTACGTGGCCAGCACAGTCGAACCGGCGCTCGATACGCCCCGTGCGCCGCGCATCGTCGCCATCACGGCCTGCCCTACCGGCGTCGCCCACACCTTCATGGCCGCCGAAGCGTTGCAGCAGACTGCCAAGCGCCTGGGCTATGAATTGCAGGTCGAAACCCAAGGCTCGGTTGGCGCGAAAACCCCGCTCAGCGCAACGGCCATCGCCGAGGCAGACGTGGTGCTGCTGGCGGCGGATATCGACGTCGCCACCGAGCGTTTCGCCGGCAAGAAAATCTATCGCTGCGGCACTGGCGTTGCGCTGAAGCAATCCGAAGCGACCCTGAAAAAAGCGCTGGCCGAAGGCGCAGTGGAAAGTGCGGCAAGCGACGGCAAGGCTCCGGCCAAGTCGGAAAAAACCGGCGTCTACAAACACTTGCTTACTGGTGTGTCGTACATGCTGCCGATGGTGGTGGCGGGTGGTTTGCTGATCGCGCTGTCCTTCGTGTTCGGCATCACCGCGTACAAGGAAGAAGGCACGCTGGCGGCGGCACTGATGCAGATCGGCGGCGAAACCGCGTTCAAGCTGATGGTGCCGCTGCTGGCCGGGTACATCGCTTACTCGATTGCCGACCGCCCGGGCCTTGCGCCGGGGATGATCGGCGGCTTGCTGGCGGGCACTCTGGGCGCCGGATTCATCGGCGGCATCATTGCCGGTTTCATCGCCGGTTATGCCGCCAAAGCCATCGCCCGCTATGTGAAATTGCCGCAGAGCCTGGAAGCGCTGAAGCCGATCTTGATCATCCCGTTACTGGCCAGTCTGGCCACCGGCCTGGTGATGATTTACGTGGTCGGCAAACCGGTCGCCGGCATGCTCGCCGCGCTCACCCAGTTCCTCGACAGCATGGGCACCACCAACGCGATTCTGCTCGGCGTGTTGCTCGGCGGCATGATGTGCGTCGACCTCGGCGGGCCGATCAACAAGGCTGCCTATGCGTTTTCGGTGGGGCTGTTGGCCTCGCAGAGTTACGCACCGATGGCCGCGACCATGGCCGCCGGCATGGTGCCGCCGATTGGCCTGGGCATCGCCACCTTCATTGCCCGGCGCAAGTTCGCCCAGACCGAGCGCGAGGCCGGCAAAGCGGCGTTCGTGCTGGGCCTGTGCTTTATCTCCGAAGGGGCGATTCCGTTTGCCGCGAAAGATCCGCTGCGGGTGATCCCGGCGAGCATCGCTGGCGGCGCGCTGACCGGTGCCTTGTCGATGTACCTCGGCTGCAAGCTGATGGCGCCGCACGGTGGCTTGTTTGTGCTGGCGATCCCGAATGCGATCAACCATGCGCTGCTGTATCTGCTGGCGATCGTCGCGGGGAGTCTGGTTACGGCGGTGGTGTATGCGCTGCTTAAACGGCCTGAGGCTGTCGAGCTACCGCTGGAGCCCGCCAAGGCCTGACCGACAACACCAAATCCCTGTGGGAGCGAGCCTGCTCGCGAAAGCGGAGTGCCAGCTGAAGATGTGGTAACTGGCAGGACGCCTTCGCGAGCAGGCTCGCTCCCACAGGAGTCTGCATTGTCATAGCGGGTTCATACACCCGTGCTTAAGTTTTCCCTTTTGCAGGGAGAACACCATGAGCGATTTCAATCTCGGTCGGCGTCGCGTCATGCAAGCGGTCGGCGCCGGGCTGTTGCTGCCGGGGCTGGCGCCGGCGGTGATTGCCTCGGTCAAGGATCGTCCGCAACTCACCGACGGCGTGCAGTCCGGCGACCTGCTCGGCGACCGCGCGATGATCTGGAGTCGCAGCGATCGCCCGGCGCGCATGGTGGTCGAGTGGGACACCGGCAGCCTGTTCGGCAACCCGCGCAAATTCGTCTCGCCACTGGCCGATGCGCGCAGCGATTTCACCGCCCGCGTCGAACTCACCGGCCTGCCGGCCAACCAGGCAATCTTCTATCGCGTGCACTTCGAAGATGCGCAGAGCGGCGTCGCCAGCGAACCGTGGTTCGGCCATCTGCGCAGCGTGCCGACGACAAAACGCGACATTCGTTTTGTCTGGAGCGGTGACACAGTCGGCCAGGGCTTCGGAATCAACCCGGACATCGGCGGCATGCGCATCTACGAAGCCATGCGCCTGCGTCTGCCGGACTTCTTTATTCACAGCGGCGACACCATCTACGCCGACGGCCCGGTCCCCGCGCAACTGACCACCGAAAGCGGGCGCATCTGGCGCAATATCACCACCGAAGCCAAGAGCAAAGTCGCGCAGACCCTCGACGATTATCGCGGCAACTATCGCTACAACCTGATGGACGAAAACATCCGTCGCTTCAACGCCGAAGTGCCGCAGATCTGGCAGTGGGACGATCACGAAGTGGTCAACAACTGGTCACCGGGCAAGCAGCTGGATGAGCGTTATCAGGAAAAAGATATCCACAAGCTGGTCGGCCGTGCGCGGCAGGCGTGGCTCGAATATGCGCCGATGCGTTTGCAGGCGGCGGACGGCGGCGGGCGCATTTATCGCAAGCTCAGTTACGGGCCGATGCTCGACGTATTCGTGCTGGATATGCGCAGCTATCGCGAAGCCAACGACGACAACCTCGGCGCGGCAAAACCGTTTCTCGGCCGTGAACAGCTGGACTGGCTCAAGCGTGAATTGCAGGCGTCGACGGCGCAGTGGAAAGTCATCGCCGCCGACATGCCCATCGGCCTGGGCGTGCCGGACGGCGAGGTCAGCCCGGGCGTTGCGCGTTGGGAAGCCGTGGCCAACGGCGACCCCGGCCCGGCGCAGGGGCGTGAACTGGAAATTGCCGAATTGCTCG
This sequence comes from Pseudomonas sp. S3_G06, assembly GCF_054667565.1. NCBI lineage: Bacteria > Pseudomonadati > Pseudomonadota > Gammaproteobacteria > Pseudomonadales > Pseudomonadaceae > Pseudomonas > Pseudomonas sp. S3_G06. Next base: position 4,256,620 of record NZ_CP162738.1, on the reverse strand, counting down.
GATTTTTACGTGCGCAGCAGGTGCGTAATTTCGTGTTTCTGACGGCGGACGTGCACTACTGCGCGGCGCATCACTATCATCCGGACCGCGCGGCGTTTCAGGATTTCGAACCGTTCTGGGAATTTGTCGCCGGGCCGCTGAACGCTGGCAGTTTCGGGCCGAATCCACTGGACAAGACGTTTGGCCCAGAGGTGGTGTTCGAGAAAGCACCGCCCGCACAGAACACCTCGCCGTTTGCCGGGTTTCAGTTTTTTGGTGAGGTGAATATCGAAGGGCAAAGCGGCGAGATGAGCGTGGTGTTGCGGGATCTGGATGGCATCGCTGTTTTCGAACAGAAACTCCAACCGGTCTGAGCAACGCGTCCCCTGTGGGAGCGAGCCTGCTCGCGAAAGCGGACTTACAGCCAACACCAATGTTGACTGTTAAATCGCCTTCGCGAGCAGGCTCGCACCACAAGGGGATGGTGTTGGGTCAGTAAACATCCCGGCGATAGCGGCCCTGTTCGATCAGGCGTTCGACTTCGGCGCTGCCGAGGATATCGTTGAGGGCCAGGTCCACGCCTGAGGCCATACCTTGAAGGCTGCCGCAGATATAGATGACGGCACCATCTGCCAACCATTTCTTCAATTCATCCGCCGACTCACGCAAGCGATCCTGCACATAAATCTTCTCAGCCTGATCCCGTGAAAACGCCAGTTCCAGCCGCGCCAGATCACCATTGACCAGCCATTCCTCCAGCTCGGCGCGGCAGAGGAAATCGTGCTCGCGGTTACGCTCGCCGAACAGCAGCCACTGCCGTTGCTGGCCGTCGGCAATGCGTGCCTTGAGCAAGCTGCGCAGGCCGGCCAGACCAGTGCCGTTGCCCAGCAGGATCATCGGCACCGGCTCGTTCGGCAGATGGAAACCGCTGTTGCGCCGCACGCGCAGGCTGATGCTGCCGCCCACAGGCGCATGCTCGGTGAGCCAGCCTGAGCCGATGCCGAGGCTGCCGTCGTTGTGCTGTTCCTGACGCACGATCAGTTCCAGCACGCCGTCAGCAGCAATCGAGGCGATCGAGTATTCGCGCATCGCCAGCGGCACCATTGCGTCGACCAGCGACTGCGCATGCAGGCCGACCAGATGCGCGCGGTGCTCGGGCAGTTGGCGTGAGGCGAGGGCCACTTCCAGTGGTTCGTCGATGCCGTTGACCTTCACCGGGGTTTCGCCCCGAATGCCGAGGCCGTCGAGGAAATGTTCGATGGCCCACGGGCAATTGCGTGGCAGCACTTCGACCAGGTCACCGGCCAGCCAACTGCGGGTGTCCGGGGCTTTGAGGCCGAGCAGAAAGACCGGCGCGCCGCTGCTGTCGGGGTTCATCAGGTCGCGCCGGACCAGCGTCCAGTTGTCGTAGCTCGGTGCTTGCCAGGTTTCGCTCGGCGCCTGTCCGGTGAGCTGGCCGAGTTGCGTTTGCCAGTGACGCAACGCGTAAGGATCGCCGCTGTCGACCTCCACCGGGGCGAACAAGGTCTTGCCGCCGTGCTCGCCGAGCCATTGATGCAAGCGCTTGGCGAAGCCGCAGAAGTGCGCATACTGCCGATCGCCGAGACCGAGCACGGCGTAGTTGAGGCTGTCGAGTGTCGAGGCCTTGGCCAGCACTTTGCGTTCGAAACCACGGGCGCTGTCCGGCGCTTCGCCGTCGCCGAAGGTGCTGACCACGAACAATGCGTTGTTCGACTCACGCAGATCCTGTTCGCTCAGATTGGCCAGCGGCTGCACGTTGACCGGCAATCCGGCGGCCTGCAATTGTCCGGCGGTCTGCCACGCCAGTTGCTCGGCGTATCCGCTCTGGCTGGCGAAACCGATCAGCCACGCCGAAGCATCGGCGGACGGTTGTGCGAGACCTTGGCGGGCATCCTTGATCTGCTTTTTCTTGCGTCGACGGTCCAGATACAGCAGCCAGCCAGTGATGAAAAACAGCGGCATGCACACCGCCGCAATCGTCACGATGATGCGCCCGACGAGGCCAAAATAGCTGCCGACGTGCAGCGCATAAATGCTGGTCAGCAGTTGGGCCTTGAAGCTTTTGTCGGCATAGCGGTCGACGCGTTTGACCACGCCGGTGGCCGGATCGAGGGTGATCTGATTCAGCGCGCGGTCATGGGGCGAGCTGTCGAGCAGGTAGAACACCGTCGCCGGTTGGCCGGCCACCGCCGGCATGCGAATGTTGTACGCGGCCAGACCCGGGCCGGCAGCGCTGTAGATGCTGCTCCACATCGCCGCGTAGTCGGCGGTCGGTGCCGGACCTTCCGGCGCCGGGCCGCGACCGCCGCGTACGCGTTCGTTTTGCGGCGCGTCGGAAAGCAGTCGGGTCAGGCCTTTGTTGTACCACTCGTACGACCATGACAAACCGGTCAACGCCAGCAGCAAATAGACCAAAAGGCACCAGGTGCCGGCCACCGAGTGCAGATCCCAATTGAACGCGCGGCCCTTCTTTTTCCAGTCCAGGGTCAACCACACGCGCCAGCTGTTCCATTGGCGCGGCCAACGCAAATACAGGCCAGAGAGACAGAAGAACAACAGCATCAAGGTGCAGGCGCCGGTGATGTTGCGCCCGGTGTCGCCCATGGCGAGGAAGCGGTGCAGTTGCAGCATCAGGCCGAAGAAATCCTGACCGGTGGCATCGCCCTTGAACTCGGCGGTGTACGGATCGAAGTAGCGCATCTCGCCACGCCGTTCGCCCTTGGGCGGAGTGAAGAATACCCGTGCGGCGTGACCGCTGTCGGTCTCGACCCAGAGCATCGCGACTTTCTTGCCGGACGCGGCTTCGATGCGCTCCACCAGTTCAACTGGCGGCAGCACGCCGGCGACCTGCTTTTCCACCTGCAGAACGGACGGATTCAGCGCGCGCAGGATCTCGTCCTGAAACGAATAGGCCGCGCCGGTGATGCCCATCAGAGCCAGCACCAGCCCTGCGGTGATGCCAAAAAACCAGTGCAACTGGAACAGGGTTTTCTTCAACACGTCACTCGCCGTCCGTTCGGAAATTGTCATCACGGCGCGCATTATGCCGTGGGTTATCAAGAAGCGTTTTGCGTAACACACGAAAGCCCCGTTCAACTGAATGAACGGGGCCGATTGTTCTTTGTAGGAGCTGCCGAAGGCTGCGATCTTTTGATTTTTTTGCAGAATCAAAAGCAAGATGAAAAAGATCGCAGCGTGCCGCAGCTCCTACAGGGTCAGAAGTGGAAATTGGTGCTCAACAGCGCCGTACGTCCCGCCGCCTGATTGGCGAAGTGGGTCGAGAAGGCTTTGTCGTAATAGGTTTCGTCGGTCAGGTTCTGCACGTTGAGTTGCAGGTCGACGTTCTTGGTCAGCTTGTAGGCCGCCATCGCGTCGTAACGCACGTACGAATCGACCATCGTCGTGTTGGCGACACTGCCGTAGACGTCGTCGACGTAGAACGCGCCACCACCGATCGTCAGCTTCGGCGTGACCTGATACGTGGTCCACAGGCTGGCGCTGTTTTTCGGTGTGTTCGGCAGATCGTTGCCGTCGTTGGCACGACCCAGCGGGCCACCGTCAACCTGTTCGCTGTCCATGAAGGCGTAACCGGCGAACACCTGCCACTTGTCGGTGATCTTGCCGCTGGCCGACAGTTCAAAGCCTTGTACGCGGGTCTTGCCGGCGTTCTCGTAGGAGCTGGTGTCGACCTGCACGCGAGCGTTTTCCTTCTCGGTGCGGAAGATGTCGGCGGTCAGCGACAGGCGATCATTGAGCAGATCCCACTTGGTGCCGATCTCGTAGTTCTTGGTGGTTTCCGGCTCCATGTCGCTGCTCAGCAGGTTGCCGCTGCGATCCGGGGTGCCGCCCAGCGGGTTGCCTTCCTGACCTTCGCCCAAAGTGTTGCCCGGCGGCGTCGCCGAGGTCGCATAAGAGGCGTAGATGCTGCCGTTTTCCGCCGGCTTGTAGACCACGCCGAACTGGCCGGTGACGAATTCGCTGGTGTCATCACCCTTGGAGGTGGTGGTCCCTGCGGCGTTGTAGGTTTTGTAGTCGGTGTCGAAGTGGTCGTAGCGCAGGCCCATGTTCACCAGCCATTGCTCGGACAACTCCAGCGTGTCGAACACGTACAGTGCGTAGGTGTCGGCCTGGGTGTCGGTGCCGGCGTAGTTGCGCGAGATCGCACCGTTCCACGGATCGTTCGGGTTCGGGTTCGACAGCGAGGTGCAGTTGTACCCGCTGGCGGCACCGATCAGGCCAGGGTTGCAGTTGGTAGTGATGGCGCTGGTGCGCGGCGTGGTGTCGGTGTTGACGTTGTACGAGGATTTCTCGCTCTGCTCGCGGGTGTATTCGACACCGGTGGAGAAGCTGTTCTTGAAACCGGCCACGTAGAAGGTGCCGAACAGGTCGGTCTGGTTGGTGGTGGTTTCAGTATTGCTCACCCGCGTGTTGGCCCGACGCCAGACGCTGCCGTTGTTGACGTTGCCCTTGCTGTCGTCCGGCTGGGTGAGGATGTAATCCTGCATGCTGCTGCCGTGGCGCAGGGTGTTCTTGATGGTCAGCGCATCGTTCAGGTCGTGCTCGATGGCGAAGGTCGCGGTGTCGGTGCGGCCCTTGCGGAAGTCGCGATCCAGACCATAGAAGTTGTCGTGATCGCCCCCGGCGTATGGCTTGTCCGGGTTGGACTTGGTGCGTGCGGCCGAACCACCGGTGGGAATGGTGTACGGGATGCCCGAGTCCGGGGTGTCGTTGCTTTCCAGATGGTAGTAGTCGAGGTTGACGCGGGTATCGGTGCCCAGGCCGAAGGCCAGCGACGGCGCGATGCCCCAGCGGTCGTAATCGACCTTGTCGCGACCGGCGACGTTGCTCTCGTGGCTCATCAGGTTGAGACGGCCGGCAGCGCTGTCGCTGAACTGGTAGTTACCGTCGAGGGTGTAGCGCTGGGTCTGGTCGGAGCCATAGGTGAAGCCGCCGTCGAAGGAGTTGCCCAGGTGCGCTTTCTTGCTCACCAGATTGATGCTGCCGCCGGCCGCGCCGCGACCGCCGATCGCCGAGTTCGGGCCTTTGCTGACTTCGATGTTTTCCACGGCGAAGATTTCACGGCTTTGCGAACCGGTATCGCGCACGCCGTCCAGATACGTGTCGCCCTGGGCGTCGAAGCCGCGAATGAACGGACGATCGCCCTGCGGGTTGCCGCCTTCACCGGCGCCGAAGGTGATGCCCGGCACGGTGCGCAGCGCGTCCTGCATGTTCAGCGCGCCGGTGTCCTTGAGCACTTGTTGCGGGATGACGGTGACCGAGCGCGGGGTGTCGACCAGCGGTGCGGTGTACTTGGGCGAGGAGGCTTTTTCGACCTGGTAGGACGTCGAGTCCTGGGCTTCGCCGGTGATGGCGGTGGCGTCCAGGGCGATGGCGTTGCCGGACGCTTTGCTGTCGGTTTTTTCCGCCGCGAAGACCATCTGCCCAGCCGAGCCGGCGGTGATTGCGACACCGATTGCCGAGGCGAGCAGACGTGGTGAACTGACCGGTAATTGTGCGTGTTGACGTGCCATTTTTATTCCCCTCCCCAAGGATTTGAGGCGGCGAAATATAGGGTAAACAAGTATTCGTATCAATTGCGAAACATTGTTATTCGCATTGAATTTACATTCTTTACAATTTGCCCTTACGGTTTCTGCCTGTTCGTTCGTCTTGCGGGTTTTACATGGGCAATAAGAATCAATACCATTGCCGCCTTCTTGCCATCAGGTGACATCGCCATGCTGCTGCACATTCCCGGGCTGTTCGCAAAAGACGAAGTGCAGCGCATCCGCCAAGCCCTGGAGCAAGCGGATTGGGCCGACGGCAAGATCACCGCCGGCTTCCAGTCGGCCAAGGCCAAGCACAATCTGCAACTGCCCGAAGGCCATCCACTGGCGAAGGAAATCGGCGCGGCGATGCTCGAGCGACTGTGGAAGAATCCGCTGTTCATGTCTGCCGCATTGCCGCACAAGGTCTTCCCGCCGTTGGTGAACTGCTACACGGCTGGCGGCAGTTTCGATTTCCATATCGACAACGCCGTGCGCCAGCCCAAGGGCAGCATCGAGCGGGTGCGCACCGATCTGTCGGCGACGCTGTTTTTCAGCGAGCCGGAAGATTACGACGGCGGCGAACTGGAGATTCAGGACACCTACGGCACCCAGCGCGTGAAGCTGCCAGCCGGCGACATGGTGTTGTATCCGGGCACCAGTTTGCACAAGGTCAACGCGGTTACACGTGGAGCGCGTTATGCCTCGTTTTTCTGGACGCAGAGCCTGGTGCGCGAAGACAGCCAGCGCGCCTTGCTGTTCGAAATGGACGGGGCGATTCAGCAGCTTACGCAGGACATGCCTGATCACCCTTCGCTGATCCGCCTCACTGGCACTTATCACAACCTGCTGCGGCGCTGGGTCGAGGTATGAGTTTCCAGTTGCGCCGCGAGGAAGTTCTCGATGCGGCCGGGTTGGCGGCAATGCTTGAAGAAAGCCCGGCCCGCGCTGCGCAGGCGATTTTGCTGGCGGCGGGCGAGGGCGAGGTTGAAGCGCAGGCGTTGCTTGGGCAGATCCTGCTGGATGGCCAAGGCATCGCCCAGGATCAGCCATTGGCGCTGCGCTGGTTCGCTATTGCCGCCAATCGCGGGCATCTGATGGCGCGCAACATGCTGGGGCGTTGCCATGAGCATGGTTGGGGATGTGCGGCGGATGCCTCGGTGGCGGCGCAGCATTATCGAGCCGCCGCCGAGGCGGGGCTTGATTGGGCGATGTACAACCTGGCCAACTTGCTGGCGACCGGGCGCGGGGTGACGGTTGATCATCAGCAAGCGCTGGCGTTGTATCGGCGCGCGGCTGAGTTGGGCCATGCGAAATCGATGAATCTGCTGGGGCGTTATCTGGAGGAAGGGCAGGTGTGTCCGGCGGATCCGCTGGCGGCGCGCGAGTGGTATCGGCGTTCGGCCGAGGCAGGGGATTTTCGTGGGCAGTTCAGTTATGCCGCGGTGTTGGCGGCTGAGGGGCGGGTTGATGAAGCGGTCGATTGGCTGGAGAAAGCCTTGGCCGCCGGCAATCTGAATTTCCTGCGGGTGGCGAGTCAGACGCTGGCGAGCGCTACGGATCCCAGAATCCAGGCCATGGCCAATCAATATTCCCAACGCTACGCGCAATCCCTGTAGGAGCTGCCGCAGGCTGCGATCTTTTGCCTTTGATTTTTTTAAAAGCCAGATCAAAAGATCGCAGCCTGCGGCAGCTCCTACATGGGATTTGCGGACACAAAAAAGCCCATGACACGTCATGGGCTTTTCTCTTGCAGCTGCTCCTTAAACGTAAAACGACTTCAGCGGCGGGAAGCCATTGAACTCGACCGCGCTGTAGCTGGTGGTGTACGCACCGGTCGACAACCAGTACAGACGATCACCAATCGCCAGGTTCAGCGGCAAGCCGTACTTGTAGTTCTCGTACATGATGTCGGCGCTGTCGCAGGTCGGGCCGGCGATCACGACTTCTTCCATCTCGCCTTTCTTCTCAGTCCAGATCGGGAACTTGATCGCTTCGTCCATGGTTTCGATCAGGCCGGAGAACTTGCCCACATCGGTGTACACCCAGCGCTCGACCGCAGTGCGGGATTTGCGCGCAACCAGCACCACTTCGCTGACCAGGATACCGGCGTTGGCAATCAGCGAACGGCCCGGCTCGAGAATGATTTCCGGCAGGTCATCGCCGAAGTCTTCTTTCAGGAAGCGGATGATCTCTTCGGCGTAGGTTTCCAGGCTGTTGGTGCGGGTGATGTAGTTGGCCGGGAAGCCACCGCCCATGTTGATCAGCTTCAGATGAATGCCGTCTTCTTCTTTCAGGCGTTCGAAAATCACTTTGACCTTGGCGATCGCTGCGTCCCAGACGCTGATGTCGCGCTGTTGCGAGCCGACGTGGAAGGAGATGCCGTACGGCACCAGACCCAGGTCACGGGCGAGGATCAGCAGGTCCATGGCCATGTCGGTCTGGCAGCCGAACTTGCGCGACAGCGGCCAGTCAGCGGTGGTCGAGCCTTCAGTGAGGATGCGCACATAGACTTTCGAACCCGGTGCAGCCTTGGCGATGTTGCGCAGGTCGGCTTCGGAGTCGGTGGAGAACAGACGCACGCCCTTCTCGTAGAAGTAGCGGATGTCCTTGGATTTCTTGATGGTGTTGCCGTAGCTGATACGGTCCGGGCTGACGCCGCGATCCATGACCTTGTCCAGCTCGTAGATCGAGGCGATGTCGAAGCTCGAGCCCTTGTCTTTGAGCAGGTCGATAATCTCGACGGCCGGGTTGGCCTTGACCGCGTAGTAGACCTTGGCGAATTCGAAACCGGCGCGCAGGTCATCGTAGGCCTGGGCGATCATCGCGGTGTCGATCACCACGAACGGGGTTTCCTGTTTGTCGGCGAACGCCTTCATTTTGTCGAATGTAGCGCGCGCGAAATAGTCTTCGACCTGGATCGACATGCTGGGAACTCCTGCTGGCAAACTAAGTTAATCAATGGGTGCATGAACGCCCTCCGTATCCCCACTTTGGTTCGCCTACTTCCCAAGGCATGTCGCCGAAAGCAAAAAGGCCCAGAGATGTGCAGCTATCCCTTGGCCTCGCTGTCTCGTCGTCAGTACTTGAGCCGGATGGATCGTTTCCAGCATGGACGTTCGGCGCGAACTTTAGGGCGTGAGGGGCGCGAGATCAACTAAAAATGTCGCGTTTTTGCACGCTTCTGACGTGCGTCGCGTTCATCACTCCTTCTACCCGACCGAGATGACGGGCAGATGTTCCCGGCGAATTTTCGAGTGTTAAAAATACCTGCACGTTCGCGGCTTTTGTCGGCTAGATCGCTGGTAAGTGTGATGGCAGCAACATCGGCGACGTTGGCGGCGAGAGAGTCTTTTGAAGGGGGATTTGAACCTTGAAGAGGCTGAATTGACGACGCTCTTGCAGGAGAGGGTGTTGAGATTCTTTGTCACCCAGTGAAGATCAACAAAGTTGCGTAGATCCTGTGGGAGCGAGCCTGCTCGCGAAGGCATTTTCACAGCCGCCATCAGCGTGGACTGATATTGCGCTTTCGCGAGCAGGCTCGCTCCCACAGGGATCGGGTTTCAACCGCGCAGATGGTTTATGCGACGACGGTCTCAGCCGGCGAGACGATACTGGTCTTCATGCCGCGCGAACGTCCCGAGCTCAGGTAGGCCGCAATCGACTCCTGCGTCACCTCGCCAAGGAACACTCGTTCGGCATCCATCACCGGCAGCCAGGCGCGGTTGAACTCGTACATGCGCGACAGCAGGATGCGCAGGTGCTCGTCGTACGCTGCGGTGGCGTTGAACTCACGCAGGAATTGCGCGCAGGTGCCGGTCTGGCGATGCAGGTCGCGACGGCGTACGTAGCCCAGCGCCTTGTTTTCGGCGCACGTCACCACGACGTAGCGACGGTCGTGTTCGTCCATCAATTCCAGCGCATCGGCCACCGGCGTTTCCGGGCTCACCGATGGCGCGTTGTCTGCCGCGTCTTCGGCTTTCACCAACAGCAGACGCTTGAGGGTGCTGTCCTGACCGACGAAGTTGCTGACGAACTCATCCGCCGGGTGCGCGAGCAGGGTGTCCGGATGATCGATTTGCAGCAGTTTGCCGGCGCGGAAGATCGCGATCTTGTCGCCCAGTTTGATCGCCTCGTCGATGTCATGGCTGACCATGATCACGGTCTTGTTCAGCGCGCGTTGCATCTCGAAGAATTCGTTCTGGATCATCTCGCGATTGATCGGGTCGACCGCGCCGAACGGCTCGTCCATCAGCAGCAGCGGCGCATCCGCCGCCAAAGCACGGATCACGCCAATACGCTGTTGCTGACCACCGGACAATTCACGCGGGTAGCGATGCAGATACTGCTTGGGCTCGAGCTTGATCATGCTCATCAGTTCGCGGGCGCGGTCGTGGCATTTCTGTTTGTCCCAGCCGAGCAGTTTCGGCACGACGACGATGTTCTCTTCGATGGTCATGTTCGGGAACAGACCGATCTGCTGAATCACGTAGCCGATGTTGCGGCGCAGGGTCACTTCGTCGAGATCGGTGGTGTCTTCGCCGTTGATCAGGATCTTGCCCGAGGTCGGTTTGATCAGGCGGTTGATCATTTTCAGCGTGGTGCTTTTGCCGCAACCCGATGGCCCGAGGAATACGCAGATCTCGCCTTCATTGACGGTCAGGCTCACCGAGTCCACGGCTTTGACATCTTTGCCGTTGCTTTGGAAAGTTTTGCTGAGGTTTTGAAGTTCGATCATTTGAGTAATCCTTTTGGAGTCAGCGAGCGTTGCAGCCACTGCAAAACGAGGTCGGCGAAAATCGCCAGAAGACTGACCAGCAGCGCGCCGACGATAAGCATCGACATGTCACTGCGGCTGATGGAGGCGAGGATCAACACACCGAGGCCGCCGGCGCCGATGGTCGCGGCGATGGTCATCACGCCGATGTTCATCACCACGGCGGTGCGCACGCCAGCGAGGATTACCGGCACCGCGATCGGCAGTTCAACCATGCGCAGGCGCTGGCCGAAGGTCATGCCGATGCCGCGCGCGGCTTCGCGGATGCCCGGCTCGACGCCGGTCAGGGCGAGGTAGGTGTTGCGCATGATCGGCAGCAGTGAATAAAGGAACACGGCAGTGATCGCTGGCAGTGGCCCGAGGCCCTGGCCGAACTTGGAGTAGAACGGCAACAGCAGACCGAACAGGGCAATCGACGGCACGGTCAGCAGCACCGTGGCGCTGGCCTGCAACGGCCCGGCAAGGGTCGGAAAGCGGGTCATCAGGATGCCCAGTGGCACGCCAACGACAATCGCCAGGGTCACGGCGATGCCGACCAGAGTGATGTGCTGCCAGGTCAGGTGCATCACCTGCTGCCAGTCGAGATGGGAAAAGGCGTTCAGAAATTCCATGACTTCTCCTCTCTTAATTCAGTGGGTGCTGGCGCAGGAAATCGGCGGCAACGGACGATGGGCTTTCGTGGTCGACGTCGACCCGCGCGTTGAGTTGGCGCATGGTTTCGTCGTCGAACAGTTCGGCCAGCGGCTTGAGTTGTTCGGCCAGTTTCGGGTTGGCGTCCAGCGTGGCCTGACGCACCACGGGAGCGGCGGTGTAGTCGGGGAAGTAATGCTTGTCGTCTTCCAGCAATTTCAGGCCGAAGGCATTGAGACGGCCATCGGTGGTGTAGACCAGGCCGGCAAACACCTGACCGTTGCGTAGCGCGGTGTAGACCAGGCCGGCGTCCATCTGGCGGATGTTCTTGCGGGTCAGGTTCATGTCGTAGAGTTTGACCATGCCGTCGAGACCGTCAGAGCGGTTGGCGAACTCGGTATCCAGCGCCACCAGGTGGTTGGTCTTGGCCTCGGCGCGCAGCACTTCGTTGAGCTGGCTGATATTGCCGATCTGCGGGTATTGCTCGGCGACTTTTTTCGGCAAAGCGAGGGCGTAGGTGTTGCTGAATTTCGACGGCGTCAGCCAGACCAGGCCTTTTTTCGCGTCGAGTTCTTTGACCCGGGCGTAGGATTGCGCGCTGTCGAGTTTCTCGGTGACATGGTTGTAGGCCACCAGCGACACGCCGGTGTATTCCCAGAGCAGGTCCAATTGGCCGCTTTCGTGGGCGCTGCGCGCGAGGTTGCTGCCCAGACCGCCGGTGATCTGCGCGTCGTAGCCTTTGCTGCGCAGGTATTGCGCGGTGATTTCGGCGAGCAGGGTCTGCTCTGTGAAGACCCGGGCGCCGAGGCGGATGAGCGGTTTTTCAGCGGCTTGCGCGATTCCTGCGAACAGCAGGACGCAGCCTAAGATCAAGCTAAGTCGTTTCATAAATATTCCTTCGCAAAGCCTTAAGACGGGCGCAAACCGCGTTCCAGCCAGAGACGGCTGGCGAGGGTGACCACGCCATCGAGCAACAGCGCCAACAGCGCGGTGCACGCGGCGCCGAGCAGCAGTTGCGGCTGATTGTTCAGGGCGATGCCGGGGAAGATCAGGCTGCCGAGGCTGTTGGCGCCGATCAGGAACGCCAGCGGCGCGGTGCCGACGTTGATCGCCAGTGCGACCCGCACGCCACCGACGATGATCGGCACGGCGTTGGGCAATTCGACTTTCCATAGCACTTGGCGCGGCGTCATGCCGATGCCGACAGCGGCTTCTTTCAGCGAGCCCTGCACATTTTTCAGGCCTTCATAGGTGTTGCGCACGATCGGCAACAGCGAGGCGAGGAACAGGGCGAAGATCGCCGGCCCACTGCCGATGCCGAGGATGCCCAGCGCAATCGCGAGCACGGCCAACGGTGGCACGGTGTTGCCGATATTGAAGATCTGCATGAAGCGTTCGGCGCGGCCGACCATGGTCGGGCGGCTGAGGAAGATACCGGCGGGAATGCCCACGACAAGGGCGGCCAGCATGGAAGCGAGGACGAGAATCAGATGAGCTTGCAGGTAAAACAACAAATCGTCGCGGTAGTGTTCGATCGTGTTGATGCCGATCCAGTGGACCAGCAGGGCCAGGAGCGCGATCACCACCGCACCTCCCATCAGCCCTTTGCCATAGCGGATAGCCACAGGCGGACTCCTTTTTTTGTAGTCGGCGAGCGCAGTCCCGTGTGGCATGCCAAGCCTTGGCTGCCGGGAGCGTCGTTCGCGAAAAGTAGCCGTTTTTCAGAGCCGGCAAAGCGGTCTGAAAGCGAGCCATGAGCGCAGCCTCGTCAGGCTAACTTGCTGATTTTTCAGCCCCTGACGAAAGTTCGTAACAGGGGATGGACGTCTCCGTGCTTTAAAAGGTTCCCATCTGAGGCAGCATTTGGCCACCCTTAATGTGCTCAACGGTTCGGTTATTGCAGCGAGTTGGGCTATAATCGCGGCCCTTTTTTGAATCACCGCCAGGCGATTTCCCATGACCCAACAGGCCGCCGAAGTCGCGAAACGCCGCACTTTCGCCATTATTTCCCACCCCGATGCCGGTAAAACCACGATCACCGAAAAGCTCCTGTTGATGGGCAAGGCGATTGCAGTGGCCGGTACGGTGAAATCCCGTAAATCCGATCGCCATGCGACATCCGACTGGATGGAGATGGAGAAACAGCGGGGTATTTCCATTACCACGTCGGTCATGCAGTTCCCCTATCGCGAACACATGATCAACCTGCTCGACACTCCGGGCCACGAAGACTTCTCCGAAGACACCTACCGCACCCTGACAGCGGTGGACTCGGCCCTGATGGTGCTCGACGGCGGTAAGGGTGTTGAGCCACGGACCATTGCGCTGATGGACGTCTGCCGTCTGCGTGACACACCGATTGTCAGCTTCATCAACAAACTCGACCGTGACATCCGCGACCCGATCGAACTGCTCGACGAGATCGAAGCCGTTCTGAAGATCAAGGCTGCGCCGATCACCTGGCCGATCGGTTGCTACCGCGATTTCAAGGGCGTGTATCACCTGGCCGACGACTACATCATTGTCTACACCGCCGGTCACGGTCACGAGCGCACCGAAACCAAGATCATCGAGAAACTCGACTCCGACGAGGCGCGCGCGCACCTGGGCGATGAGTACGAGCGCTTCATCGAGCAGCTGGAACTGGTACAGGGCGCCTGCCACGAATTCAACCAGCAGGAATTCCTCGACGGTCAACTGACTCCGGTTTTCTTCGGTACCGCGCTGGGCAATTTTGGTGTCGACCATGTGCTCGATGCTGTCGTCGATTGGGCGCCGCGTCCGCTGGCCCGTGTGGCCAACGAGCGTACTGTCGAGCCGGTGGAGGAGAAGTTCTCGGGTTTCATCTTCAAGATCCAGGCGAACATGGACCCGAAACACCGCGACCGCATCGCCTTCATGCGTATCTGCTCGGGCAAGTACGAAAAAGGCATGAAGATGCGCCACGTGCGTACCGGCAAGGACGTGCGCATCGGCGACGCCCTGACGTTCTTCTCCTCCGAGCGTGAGCAACTGGAAGAGGCCTACGCCGGCGACATCATCGGTCTGCACAACCACGGCACGATCCAGATCGGCGACACCTTCAGCGAAGGCGAAGTCCTCGGTTTCACCGGTATTCCGCACTTCGCCCCGGAACTGTTCCGTCGCGTGCGTCTGCGTGATCCGCTGAAATCCAAGCAGTTGCGTCAGGGGCTGCAGCAGTTGGCGGAAGAGGGCGCGACGCAGGTGTTCTTCCCCGAGCGCAGCAACGACATCATTCTCGGCGCCGTTGGTGTGCTGCAGTTCGATGTGGTCGCCAGCCGCTTGAAAGAGGAATACAAGGTCGAGTGCTCGTATGAGCCGATCACCGTGTATTCGGCGCGCTGGATCGAGTGCGACGACAAGAAGAAGCTTGAGGAGTTTTCCAACAAGGCGGTGGAGAACCTCGCGCTCGATGGCGGTGGTCACCTGACTTACCTGGCGCCGACACGGGTGAATCTGGCGTTGATGGAAGAGCGCTGGCCGGATGTGAAATTCCGCGCGACGCGGGAGCATCATTAAGATTTGAGGTGTTTTTCTGAAAGCCCCTGAGGTGTAGGCCTTGGGGGCTTTTTTATGGGCTGCCGGTTTTGGTCTTGGCGGCCTTTGGGCCGACCAGGCTGTTGGGGTTTTGGGTGAATATCCGTTGCTGCGGGTGCTGCGGCTGGCGGTTTCGCCCTTACGGCGAGTCACCTTTTCCAAACGCCGAAAAGGTAACCGAAAAGGCTTGCTCCTGCGTTCGGCCCTCGCAGGCTCGGGTTCCTTCGCTCCGGGACTGATCCGGGCGCAGCGGCTACGGTTTGCTTCGCTGCACCTCCTTCCGCTGTGTTCGACTTCGTCGAACGGTCGCTACGCTCCCACCCCCGGATCAATCCCTCCACTCAGCCTTCCGACGTCGCCGGTGGATCAACAGCAAGATCAAAAGCACTCGAGCTTGCGCTCATTGTTGAGTGGGGCGGCTTTGCCGCGGGCAACTGCGCTGCTTTGCTTTTCTGTGGGAGCGAGCCTGCTCTGACAGCCGACCTGTTTCTTGAGGTCGTCCCCAATCCAATTGTGGGAGCGAGCCTGCTCGCGAAGGCGATCTGCGAGCCGACGATTTTCTGTTTGATGCAATCAATCCAGCTCGGCTGTTGGAGAATGCGAGCTTGAAAATCAAGGTCAAGAGTTCTCGGCCTGCGGCATGTCCTACAGCAGGTTGTAGGGCGAATCCTTTTTTTCCTGGTTTTGGTGTGCAGGTATGCGACAACCGCCATGCTGACCGGTAGTGTTCCAGTCCCTGCAAGTCGTTCGAAGAGGTCAATGGAGTGACGAGTCGGCTGAATCCCCTGTTGCTTCTTAAAGGCTATTTCACCCCCATGGCCTGGGTCCTCGCGGCTCTGTTGTTCATCAATCGCCTCAGCGCCATGGTCAAGCTGTTCATGGCGTTGTACCTGCGTCAGGAGCTGGGCCTGGCGATTGAAACCGTGGGCTGGTTGCTTTCGGCCTATGGCGCCGGGTTGCTGGTCGGTTCGATGCTGGGAGGTTGGCTCAGTGATCATGTGCGCACGGCGCGGCTGACGGCGGCGCTGTTTTTCGTTTCGGTGTGGGTGCTGATGCTGTTGGGGCTGGTGCCGCAGGTGCCGTGGCTGGCCGGTTTGCTGTTGCTCAGCGGTGTCATCGATGGCGCGATTCGGACGTTGCATCAGCGGCTGATCATGGAGTATTGCGAAGTCGCGCAACGTTCCCGTGCGCAAGCGCTGAGCCGGGTAGCGCGTAATCTGGGCATGGCCGCTGCCGGGGTGGCGGGCGGAGTGTTGGCTCAGGCGGATTTTCGTTGGGTGTTTTTCGCCAGTGCGGCGATGACGATGCTGGCGTTGCTGTGGTTCGTGCGCACGACGTGGCGGCGGGCGGTGCTAGTGGTTGAAGACGAATCGATCGATGGCTCAAGCCTGCCGTATCGCGACAAGCCGTTCCTCTGGCTGCTGGCGGCGACGGCCGTATTGGGCATCGCTTTCGACACGGTGTACAGCACGCTGGGCAATTATCTGCGTGATTACTACCACCTGAGCACCGAAGCGATCGGCTGGCAGTTCGGGCTCAATGCGCTGTTGGTGATCGCGCTGCAGATTCCGCTGTCGCACTCGGTCGAGCGTTGGGGCTCGCGTTGGCAAATGCTCGTCGGCAGTGTGCTGTTGGCCTGCGGATTGGGCATGTTGCCGTACGGTTCCGGGTTGGCTTTTGTCTGTTTTTCGACGCTGATCTGGACGCTGGGCGAGGCGCTGTTCATGCCGCCATTGAATGTGCTGGCGATGCAGTTCGCGCAGAGCGGCAAGAGCGGTCAGTACTTCGGGCTGTTCTTCATGAGCTGGAGCGCCAGCGCGTTGTTGTCGCCGGTGCTCAGCGGTCAACTCTACGGCCAGTTTGGCGGGCACAGTGTGTGGCTGATGAGTGCGCTGCTGGTGCTGCTCTCTATTCCGTTGACCTGGCAGGCCACGCGCGGCGCTTAGCTGTTTCAGTTATCGGGGTTATTCGAAAGCAATCTGGCGTTCGATGGCATTTCTGCCTGCGCGGTCGCGTCCTAAGTGGTGAGCCGGTCGGATCGCAACTAGATTTCACATCGAGCCAGTCCGGCAAGCATGTCTTAGCGCAACAGGATGGAGTCGGCCATGAAAAGCAGATTGCTACGGGTTTTGATGTTGTTGAAAGTGATGGTGATGCTATCCCTCGGCACCGCAACGGCATGGGCCGAGTGCGAGGATCACGAATCTCAAGCGTTCAATGGGCAGGTCGGGCATAGCGGGCTGATGCTCGCCAAGTCCGAGTCGGAACCGGGGGATATGAATCAGGGTGGCAGCGCCGATGACGACGACTCGACCACGGACGATCCGGATACCGATGACCCGGATGACGAAGGCGATAGCCAGACATAGATAGTCGACCAAAGAAAAACCCTTCTGCCTCGGCTGATGCGCAATCGAGGCAGAGGGGCGACCGTATCGCATATGCGCATCCGCTCCGGCAAGTACTTTAAATTTATTAAGACACTTATGGCTTCCCCCGTATCCCGCCGCGAAAGCTGCGGGTTTTTATTTTCGGATGAATATAAATAAATAGCTGGTTTGTCACGTGTGAATGGTTTGAATTTTTGTCAAAAAATGCGTGGAATTGCATCGTTATGCAGTTGCTGAATCGTTAACCTGTCAGGTTTGACAGTAGACGACCTGGTTCTCATCAATAAGTATGGGGTGCGGCTTCAACTCTATCTATTTTAAAAGGGAGATCGGTATGGATTTTCATGATGAAGGTGGCTTTAGTGCAAAAGTGACTGCAAAAGTCTCCAAGCCTGACTTCAACGGTGACCGTGGGTCGTTTACCATTCATTCAGGTAATCCGGGTGAACAGCCGTTTACATTGCTGGCGGTCTGCCGACCTGATCAGGAGTTTCTTTTTATAGGTCAAGATACGATTAAACAGGGGCAGACTTATGAACTTGGCCCCGGGAAGCCTTATGCTTTTACGTACAAGGAGCGTGAAACCGAAATTTCTTATGTGAGCCGAGGAAGTATCACGTTCGATATATTTAATTTTGCTGGACGTAAAGCCAAGGTTTCATTTGATTTGTTCGCAACAGATCCACTTGGTAACAGATCTGATATTCACATTGTGGGCGAGGGCACTTTTGATGCCCAGACGGGCTCCCATGAGTTTGCTGATTGGGCGCAGAAAGAGTTAGATGCGTTTTTGGCGAAGAAGATATAAATGAGGGCGACAGCGGCGAGGACGACGATTCGACCACGATGAGTGGGACACTGATGATCCGGACTGCGAAGGCGATAGCCAAACATAAATCACAGGGCAAAGAAAAACCCCTTCGGCCTCGACTGATGCGCAATCGAGGTACAAGGGGTTTTTGTTAACTCTGGTTCAACGCAAATCCCCTGTAGGAGCTGCGGAACGCTGCGATCTTTTGATCTTGATTGTGAAAATCAAAAGATCGCAGCCTCGTTGCACTCGTCAGCTCCTACAGGTCTTGCCGCGGCCTACGCCGCGCCGTCGAGGAATTGCTCGGCGTAGTGGCAAGCCACCTGCCGATTATCCAGTTCACGCAACAGCGGCTCTTCCGTGGTGCAGCGCTCGGTCGCGTACGGGCAGCGCTTGTGGAAAGCACAGCCTGGTGGCGGGTTCAGCGGGTTGGGCAGTTCGCCGACGATCTTGATTTTCGGCTTGTTCGGGTCCGGGTGAATCGTCGGGGTCGCCGACAGCAGCGCCTGGGTATACGGGTGCAGCGGGCGCTCGTAGATGTCGTTTTTCGGTCCCAGTTCCACCGGGCGGCCGAGGTACATCACCATCACGTCATCGGCCACGTGCTGCACCACCGCGAGGTTGTGCGAGATGAACACGTAGGCGGTGTTGAACTCCTGCTGCAAATCCATGAACAGGTTGAGCACCTGGGCCTGAATCGACACGTCCAGCGCCGAAGTCGGTTCGTCCGCGACCAGCACTTTCGGTTGCAGCATCATTGCCCGCGCCAGAGCGATACGCTGACGCTGACCGCCGGAGAACATGTGCGGATAGCGCTGGTAATGCTCAGGGCGCAAGCCGACCTGCTTCATCATCGCCTGGACTTTCTCGCGACGTTCGGTGGCCGACAGCTTGGTGTTGATCAGCAGCGGCTCGGCCAGTTGATCACCGATTTTCTGCCGTGGGTTCAACGACGCGTACGGGCTCTGAAACACCATCTGTACGTCTTTGCGCAGTTGCTTGCGCTCGGCCTTGTCAGCGCCGGCAACTTCCTGACCGGCGATCTGCAGCGAGCCCGACGACGGCTCTTCGATCAGCGTCAGGGCGCGGGCGAGGGTGGATTTGCCGCAGCCCGATTCGCCTACCACGGCAAGGGTCTTGCCGGCTTCCAGTTCGAACGACACGCCGTTGAGCGCGCGCACGGTGGCGTGGCCCTTGAACAGGCCACGGGAGACTTCGTAGTGACGGGTAAGGTCGCGGGCGGTAAGTACGACGGCCATTACGCCACCTCCTGGTTCAGCGGGTAGAAGCAGCGGGCGAGGCTGTTGGCTTTCGGATCAAGGCCCGGACGCTGGGTGCGGCAGTTGTCCTGCACATACGGGCAGCGCGGCGACAGCAGGCAACCCTGCGGACGGTCGTAACGGCCCGGGACGATGCCCGGCAAGGTCGACAGGCGTGAGGCGCCGAGGCTGTGCTCGGGAATCGCCTTGAGCAGCGCTTCGCTGTAAGGGTGCGCCGGGATGTCGAACAGTTGCGGCACCTGACCGACTTCAACGGCCTGGCCGGCGTACATCACGCAGACGCGCTGGGCGGTTTCAGCCACGACCGCGAGGTCGTGAGTGATCAGCACCAGGCCCATGTTCTGCTCTTTCTGCAACGCCAGCAGCAGATCCATGATCTGCGCCTGAATCGTCACGTCCAGCGCGGTGGTCGGTTCGTCGGCGATCAACAGTTTCGGCTCGCCGGCAATCGCCATGGCGATCGCGACGCGCTGGCTCATACCGCCAGACAGTTGATGCGGATAGGCGTCCATGCGGCTGGCGGCGCCCGGGATCTCGACTTTTTCCAGCAGTTCGATGGCACGCTTGCGCGCTTGTTTGCCGGACATTTTTAGGTGCAGGCGTAGCACTTCCTCGATCTGGAAACCGACGGTGTAGCTCGGGTTCAGTGCGGTCATCGGGTCCTGGAAGACCATCGACAGGTCTTTGCCGACGATCTGCCGACGCTGACGATTGCTCAGCTTGAGCATGTCCTTGCCGTCGAAGCTGAGCGAGTCGGCGGTGACGATGCCGGGATGCTCGATCAGGCCCATCAGCGCCATCATGGTCACGGATTTACCCGAACCCGACTCGCCAACGATGGCCAGCACTTCGCCCTTGTCGACCTTGAGGTCTAGGCCGTCGACCACCGGGGTCGCGGTCTTGTCGCCGAAGCGGACGTTGAGATTCTTGATTTCTAACAGTGACATTTGAATCTCCTCAGGCGGCGTTCTTGAGTTTCGGGTCCAGCGCATCGCGCAGGCCGTCGCCCATCAAGTTGATTGCCAGCACGCTGAGCAAAATGGTCAGGCCAGGCAGACTTACCACCCACCAGGCGCGTTCGATGTAGTCGCGGGCCGAGGCCAGCATGGTGCCCCACTCAGGAGTTGGCGGTTGGACGCCGAGGCCGAGGAAGCCCAGTGCGGCGGCATCGAGAATCGCCGAGGAGAAGCTCAGGGTTGCCTGCACGATCAGCGGCGCCATGCAGTTGGGCAGCACGGTGATGAACATCAGACGCGGCAGACCGGCACCGGCCAGACGCGCGGCGGTGACGTAGTCGCGGTTCAGTTCGCCCATGACGGCAGCACGGGTCAGACGCACGTAGGACGGCAGGGAAACCACGGCAATCGCGATCACGGTGTTGATCAGGCCAGGGCCGAGGATGGCGACGATCGCCACGGCCAGCAGCAGCGATGGCAGGGCCAGCATGATGTCCATCAGGCGCATGATGGTCGGGCCGACCACTTTCGGGAAGAAACCGGCGAACAGACCCAGCAGGATCCCCGGAATCAGCGACATCACCACCGACGACAAGCCGATCAGCAGCGACAGGCGCGAACCCTGGATCAGACGCGACAGCAGGTCACGGCCGAGTTCGTCGGTGCCGAGCAGGAACTGCATCTGCCCGCCTTCGAGCCACGCCGGCGGCGTCAGCAGGAAGTCACGGTATTGCTCGCTCGGATTATGCGGTGCGACCCACGGCGCGAAGATCGCGCAGAAGATGATCAGCAGCATGAACAGCAGGCCGGCAACGGCGCCCTTGTTCTTGGAGAACGCTTGCCAGAATTCTTTGTACGGCGACGGGTACAGCAGGCTTTGATCCACGGCGGACGTGGCGGTGGCTACTGAGGATGTTGGAGTGCTCATGGGTATTGACCTCAGCGCTGATGACGGATGCGTGGGTTGGCAAAGCCGTAGAGGATGTCCACCACGAAGTTGACCAGAATCACCAGGCAGGCGATTAACAGGATGCCGTTTTGCACCACCGGATAGTCCCGGGCGCCGATGGCTTCGATCAGCCATTTACCGATGCCGGGCCAGGAGAAGATGGTTTCGGTCAGGACCGCACCGGCCAGCAAAGTACCGACTTGCAGACCTACAACCGTAAGCACCGGGATCAGTGCGTTACGCAGACCGTGGACGAACACTACGCGCGACGGCGACAGGCCTTTGGCCTTGGCGGTGCGGATGTAGTCTTCGCGCAGCACTTCAAGCATCGACGAACGGGTCATCCGCGCGATTACCGCCAGCGGAATGGTACCGAGCACGATGGCCGGCAGGATCAGGTGATGCAGGGCGTCGAAGAACGCGCCGACGTCATCGGCCAGCAGCGTGTCGATCAGCATGAAGCCGGTTTTCGGCTCGATGTCATACAGCAGGTCGATGCGCCCGGACACCGGAGTCCAGCCCAGGCTCACCGAGAAGAACATGATCAGGATCAGGCCCCACCAGAAGATCGGCATCGAATAGCCCGCGAGGGAGATGCCCATCACCCCGTGGTCAAACAGCGATCCTCGCTTGAGTGCCGCGATCACCCCGGCCAGAAGCCCGAGGATGCCAGCGAACAGCAGGGCGGCCATGGACAGTTCCAGGGTCGCCGGGAAAAGAGAGGTGAACTCGGTCC
The DNA here is from genome assembly GCF_054667565.1 of Pseudomonas sp. S3_G06. Lineage (NCBI taxonomy): Bacteria > Pseudomonadati > Pseudomonadota > Gammaproteobacteria > Pseudomonadales > Pseudomonadaceae > Pseudomonas > Pseudomonas sp. S3_G06. The sequence continues at coordinate 4,234,987 of NZ_CP162738.1, read as the reverse complement.
ACACGCTTTCACGGGTACGCAACGACTCACCGAGATCGCCCTGGGCCAGTTTGCCGATGTAGTCCAGATACTGGGCATACAGCGGCTTGTTCAGCCCCAGGCGTTCCATTGCCTGAGCGTGCATTTCGGGGTCGACCCGACGTTCGCCCATCATCACTTCCACGGGGTCGCCCGGAATCATGCGAATCAACGCGAAAGTCAACAAGGTGATGCCGAAAAACGTGGGGATCAATAACCCCAGTCGGCGGGCAATAAAACTAAACATCTTGTGTGGTACCTCATCAGCCGGTTAGGCGTGCCCGGTGTTCCATAGGTCAGGAGCACCGGGCGTTTCTTATCTACTTCACCTGGGTGGTGGCGAAGTTATTAGTGGTGAGAGGGCTGATGTGGTAGCCCTCTACATTGTTGCGCATTGCAGTGAACATCCGAGTATGGGCCATGCTGATCCATGGCTGGTCCTGATTAAACAGCACTTGGGCCTGTTCGTAGAGCGCGGCGCGTTCGGCCGGATCTACTTTAGCCCGTGCTTCATCCAGCAGTGCCTGGAATTTCTCGTTGCACCAGCGTGCGTAGTTTTCGCCGTTCTTGGCGGCCTCGCAACTGAGCATAGGCGTCAGGAAGTTATCCGGGTCGCCGTTGTCGCCCGCCCATCCGGCCGAGACCATGTCGTGCTCGCCGGCCTTGGCGCGCTTGAGCATCTCGCCCCATTCCATCACGCGGATGTCGATCTTGATCCCGACTTTCGCCAGGTCAGCCTGCATCATCTGCGCGCCGAGCATCGGGTTGGGGTTGGTCGGACCGCCGCCGTTACGGGTGAACAGAGTGAAGGTGGTGCCTTCCGGAACCCCGGCTTCCTTGAGCAGGGCGCGTGCCTTGTCCAGGTCGCGTGGCGGGTTTTTCAGATCATGGTTGTAGCCGAGCAGGGTCGGCGGGTACGGGTTGACCGCCACCGACGCGTTACCCTTGCCGAACAGCGCGTTGACGTAGGCTTCCTTGTCGAACGCGATGTCGATGGCTTTGCGCACGCGTACGTCGCTCATGTACTTGTGCTGGGTGTTCATGGCGATGTACGAAACGGTCATCGCGTCCAGCTCGTCGACTTTCAGCTTGCTGTCTTTCTTGATGCTCGGGATGTCATCCGGTTTCGGATACAGCGCGACCTGACACTCGTTGGCCTTGAGCTTTTGCAGGCGCACGTTGTTGTCGGTGGCGATCGCCAGGATCAACGCATCGGCCGGTGGCTTGCCACGGAAGTAGTCCGGGTTGGCCTTGAAGCGCACCTGCGCATCCTTGGCGTAGCGCTGGAAGATGAACGGGCCGGTACCGATCGGCTTGTTGTTCAGATCGCCAGTCTTGTTGGCCTTGAGCAACTGGTCGGCGTATTCGGCCGGGTAGATCGACGAGAACGCCATGGCGATGTCGGCCAGGAACGGCGCTTCGCGGCGGGTCAGGGTGAACTTGACTGTGTTGTCGTCGACTTTTTCTACGCTTTTGAGCAGTTCCTTGAAGCCCATGCTTTCAAAGTATGGGAAGCCCACGCTCGACAGTTTGTGCCACGGGTGATTCGGGTCCAGTTGACGCTGGAAGCTCCAGACCACGTCGTCGGCGTTCATGTCGCGGGTCGGCTTGAAATATTCGGTGGTGTGAAACTTGACGCCTTTGCGCAGGTGGAACGTGTAGGTCAGGCCGTCTTCGCTGATGTCCCAGGACTCGGCGAGTGCCGGGATCACCTCGGTGGTGCCGGGCTTGAAATCGGCCAGGCGATTGAAGATGGTTTCGGCCACAGCGTCCGCCGTGACTGCAGTTGTGTACTGGACCATATCGAAGCCTTCCGGGCTGGCTTCGGTGCAGACCACCAAGGGTTTGGCCGAGGCGCCGACAGCGACACTCAGCAACGCAGCCGCGATGGCCGCACGTAGGGGAAGCATTTTCATCGATAACCCTCTGCAATCGGTTGAAGACAGAAAACCGAACGGCCGACTCATCATGAGTCAGCCGTTGGTTGGCGTTTTTACAGAATGTTGAACGGGATGGTGGTTACGAGACGGAACTCGTTGATGCTGCCGTCAGCCTGGTTTTCGCTGGCACGGTGAGCGGTGTAAGTGCCGCGAATGGTCGTGGCTTTGAGCGGGCCGCTCTGTACTGCGTAGGTTGCACCGACGCCGTATTCATAGTGGTGCTCGCCATCCATCGCCTGCACGCCATCGTAGCCGCCACCCTTGTAGTGAGTGCCGTCGATGCCCCAGCCGCGTGCCTGGTAGATGTTGAATTTCAGGCCTGGTACACCGTACTCAGCCATGTTGAGGCCGTAGGAAACCTGGAAGGACTTCTCGTTCGGGCCGTTGAAGTCCGAGAGCAGGGAGTTGGCCAGGTAGATACCGTTGGTTTCGTGCAGGTAGTCGAAGTACTCGTTACCGTTCACTTCCTGGTACGAGAAGGTCACGGTGTGGGCCTGATGAGTCAGGCCAAACGACAGCGAGTAGGTATCGTTGTCGATGTCGCCGAGCAGTTTTTTGCCTTCGTCGACGGTCTTGTAGTAGTTCAGACCGGTGGTCAGGCTCAGTACCGAGCTGTCACCCAAAACGTGGGTAGCGCCGAAGTAGTACTGGTTCCACAGGTCTTCGGCCTGGGTGCCCCACAGGCTGGTGGTCAGGCTGGCGAACGGCTGGTAGGAAATACCGGCGGTGTTGACGTGATCGGCTTCAGCGTTGATGTCACCGTATTCGGAGCGGAACTTGCTCAGGCTTTCTTCGGTACGTGGCGAAACGCGGTCGAAGGTTGCGACGTCGAACGCCAGGTTGTTCAGCTCTTCGCTGTGGATCGCGATACCTTCGAAGCTCGATGGCAGCGGACGGTTACCGATCACGTCGACTTGCGGGCTGCTGAAGTTCATGCGGCCGGCGGTCAGGGTGGTGTTGGAGATGCGCGCCTTGACGTTGGCCAGGCCCAGCTTGCTCCACTGGCCGACAGCGTCACCGCCTTCGCGGGTCAAGGTCCGGTTGTTGCCTGCGCCTGGGCGAGTGCCTGGAGCGCCGCCGTTGTTTGCGGCGAGGTTCTCGCGGTCGCGCTCAAGGGCGATCGCGTTGTAAGCAGCCACTTCGGTGCTGAAGCCGACAGTGCCTTCGGTGAAGCCCGAGTTGTACTTGATGATCGTGCCTTGGACCCAGTTGATCCGGCGATCGGTTTCGGTGGACTGGCCATTCTTGCGGTAAGCGAACTTGCCGCCACGCTTGAGTTGTTCGTTGGCGTACCAGTTACGGGTCGAACCGCTGATCGATTGCCCTTCGAGGAAGCCGGTGGCTTCGGCCTGGGCGCTCTTCTCGTTGACGGTCACCGGAGTGAACGCCTGGCTCTGGGTTTCCGCATAAGCCGTGGCGGTGATGCTGCTGATGGCCAGGGCCAGTATCGCGGTGCTGCTCAGTTTCATGGGTGAAGCTCCTTTACTTTCTTTTTATCCCGGCTTTTTTTGGTATGCCGGTTATTGGTTTAGAACTCGTTCACACATCGCAAACGTTTGCAAAAGGCCGGATTGGCGAATTTCGGCAAAGCGCTTGCGTGAGGGGAGTAGACGGCTCCCCTCAGCATTGCGGCTAATCGGTTGGTTTAATCGATACTGACACCCGAGAACACGTTGCGGCCGAACGGGCTGACTTTAAACCCTTCGACCCGGGTGCTTAACGGCTGGTTGACCGTCGAGTGGGCGACAGGCGTGATCGGCACTTGCTGTTTAAGCAATTGCTGGGCCTGTTTATAAAGCACGGTGCGCTGGTCGCGGTCGGTGACGACCTTGGCCTGTTTGATCAGCTTGTCGTAAGCCGGATCGCACCACATGGAATAGTTGTTGCCGCCGATGGCGTCGCAGCTGTACAGCGTGCCCAGCCAGTTGTCCGGGTCCCCGTTGTCACCGGTCCAGCCGATCAGGCTGACGTCGTGCTCGCCGTTCTTGGTGCGCTTGATGTACTCGCCCCATTCGTAGCTGACGATCTTCACTTTCAGACCGATCTTGGCCCAGTCGGACTGGAGCATTTCGGCCATCAGCTTGGCGTTCGGGTTGTAGGGGCGCTGCACTGGCATCGCCCACAGGGTGATCTCGGTGCCTTCTTTCACGCCGGCGGCCTTGAGCAGTTCCTTGGCTTTTTCCGGGTTGTAGGCGGCGTCCTTGATGGTGTCGTCGTAGGACCATTGGGTCGGTGGCATGGCGTTGACGGCCAGTTGGCCGGCGCCTTGATAAACAGCGTTGAGAATTCCCTGTTTATTCACCGCCATGTCCAGCGCCTGACGCACTTCCAGTTGATCGAACGGCTTGTGGCGGACGTTGTAAGCGATGTAGCCGAGGTTGAAGCCCGGCTTGGAAATCAGTTGCAGTTTCGGGTCGGCCTTCAGCGCTTCAACATCGGCAGGGCGCGGGTGCAGGGTGATCTGGCACTCGTTGGCCTTGAGCTTCTGCACGCGTACCGAAGCGTCGGTATTGATCGCGAAAATCAGGTTCTTCAGCTTGACCCGGCTCGGATCCCAGTACTGCGGGTTGCCGGTATAGCGGATGTTCGAGTCTTTCTGGTAGCTCTTGAATACGAACGGCCCGGTGCCGATCGGCTTCTGGTTGATGTCGCTCGGCTTGCCGTCGGCCAGCAGCTTGTCGGCGTATTCGGCAGACAGAATCGAAGCGAAGCTCATCGCGATGTTTTGGATGAACGCGGCATCGACGCTGTTGAGCGTGAACTCCACGGTCAGCGGCCCGGTCTTCTCGACCTTGGCGATGTTCTTGTTCAAGCTCATCCCGTTGAAGTACGGAAACTCGGTGGGATAGGCCTTACGGAACGGCTGTTGCGCATCGAGCATGCGAGTGAACGTGAACACGACATCGTCAGCGTTGAAATCGCGGCTCGGCTTGAAGTAAGGGGTTGTATGAAATTTCACGCCTTCACGCAGGTGAAAGGTGTATTTCAGGCCATCTTCGGAAATGTCCCACTTGGTCGCCAGACCCGGTACGACATTGGTCGCGCCTTTTTCAAACTCGACGAGGCGGTTGTACAGCGGCTCGGCGGCGTCGTTGTCGGTGGCCGTCGTGTATTGCGCGGTATCGAAACCCGCCGGGCTGCCTTCCGAGCAAAACACCAGGCTGTCGCTGGCGGCGTAGCTTGCAGACGTGGCGGCCAACAGGCCGGCGCCCAACAGTGCGGAAAAAATCAAGGTATGGCGCATGACGCTCCCTCTTTTTAGTGTTGTGCAATGCGTCAGGGTCCCTATCCCGGGACTTTCTGGTCGCATTGAGCTCAATCCAATACGTACGGCAAAACCGGTGGCCCACGCAGACACTGGTCAGTACGCGACGGTAGGCACCGTGCCTCTGGCAGTAAATACGTAATTGCCTTAATGCTCGTAGGAAAAGTCGACGCGCCTATACCGAAGCAATCATCTGCGGCGGATTTGGGTGTAGGCCTTTTCCTTTTTTCCCGGTAGATAAAGCAACGGCGACGTCAGAAACGCCGCCGTTGCAATGTCTTACTTGCTGACGCTGACGCCGTAGAAGGAATTCAGGCCAAATGGGCTGATCTTGAAATCCTGCACGTTGGCGCGCATGGGTTGATACACCGTCGAGTGAGCGATAGGTGTCATTGGAACTGCATCTTTGAGGACGTGTTGCGCCTGTTTGTACAGCTCGGTGCGCTTGCCCTGGTCAGTAGTGCGTTTGGCTTCTTTCACCAGGCCGTCGAACTTCTTGTCGCACCACTTGGAGAAGTTGTTGCCGCTCAGCGAGTCGCAGCCGAACAGAACGTTGAGCCAGTTGTCCGGATCACCATTGTCACCGCTCCAGCCAATGATCATGGCCTGGTTCTCGCCACCTTTGGAACGCTTGATGTACTCGCCCCACTCGTAGCTGGTGATCTTCACTTTCAAGCCGATCTTGGCCCAGTCGGACTGGAGCATTTCAGCCATCAGTTTGGCGTTCGGGTTGTACGGACGCTGCACCGGCATCGCCCACAGGACGATCTCGGTACCTTCCTTGACGCCGGCTTCCTTGAGCAGCTGTTTGGCTTTCTCAGGATCGTACTTGGCATCCTTGATGGTGGTGTCGTAGGACCACTGGGTCGGCGGCATGGCGTTGACGGCCAGTTGGCCCGCGCCCTGGTAAACCGAATCGATGATCTGCGGCTTGTTCACGGCCATGTCCAGCGCCTGACGCACGCGCAGGTCAGCCAGCGGGTTGGCCTCGTTGCTGCCCTTGACCTTGTCCATCACGTTGTAAGCGATATAGCCCAGGTTGAAGCCAGCCTGATCCGGCATCTTCAGCGACTTGTCTTCTTTCAGCGCTTTCAGATCGGCCGGACGCGGGAACAGGGTGACCTGGCACTCGTTCTTTTTCAGCTTCTGGATACGCACCGACGGGTCGGTGGTGATGGCGAAGATCAGGTTGTCGATCTTCACGTCTTCAGGTTTCCAGTAATCCTTGTTGCCGGTGTAACGGATGTTCGAGTCTTTCTGATAGCTCTTGAACACGAACGGGCCGGTGCCGATCGGCTTCTGGTTGATGTCGGCGGCTTTGCCATCCTTGAGCAGTTGGGCCGCGTATTCGGCGGACTGCACGGACGCGAAGCTCATGGCCATGTTCTGGATGAACGCGGCATCGACTTCTTTCAGAGTGAACTTGACGGTGTGGTCGTCGACTTTATCGATCTTGGTGATGTTGGTGTCCATCCCCATGTCGGTGAAGTACGGGAATTCGGTCGGGTAGGCCTTACGGAACGGGTCGTCCTTGTTGATCATGCGGTTGAACGTAAACAGCACGTCGTCGGCGTTGAATTCACGAGTCGGCTTGAAATACGGGGTGGTGTGGAACTTGACGCCTTCACGCAGGTGGAAGGTGTAAGTCAGGCCATCGTCGGAAATGTCCCACTTGGTCGCCAGACCAGGAATCACGGCGGTGCCGCCGCGCTCGAACTGGGTCAGGCGGTTGAACATGGTTTCGGCTGAGGCGTCGAAGTCGGTTCCGGTGGTGTACTGGCCTGGATCAAAACCGGCCGGGCTCCCTTCGGAGCAGAACACCAGGTTAGTCGCAGCGGTGGCGAAAGGTGCGGAGGCTAACAAGCCTGCGCCGACTAGAAACGGAATGACCGCGTGTTTAAGCATGTTGGCCTCATGATTTGTTGTCATTTTTTAGTTGTGAGGTACGACCTCGTGAGTCGTGCCTGCGGATACTTATGCAGGCCCCATACCCAATGCAAGATCCAGAGCGGTCGGCGGCGTTAAACGGTGGCACGAACGTACCTTAATGTCGCATCCGTATAACTTTTGACGCATTTGACCGTTTGCGGGTGGTTTTTGCGGTGCATTTGCGGCACTGAAATGGTGCGCCGGTCTCGTTCTGTGCGCTTGGGTGGGGCTTGGTGTTACTTATTTATACCCTTGGGGATGGGCAGGGTTGAGGGGTTTTTGGGGTGGGCTTGGGTGGGGTGGATTGGGGCAGGGATTGGGGAGTTTTACTTGGTGCAACTGGGGTGTTTCGATTGGTGGCACCTTGGCGGCCTTAGGGCCGACCAGGGTGTTGGTTGGTTTGGGTGAATATCCGTTTCTTCGGGTGTTGCTGATTACGGTTCCGCCCTTACGGCGGGTCACCTTTTTCAAACGCCAAAAAGGTAACCCAAAAGGCTTGCTCCTACGTTCGGCCCTCGCAGGCTCGGGTTCCTTCGCTCCGGGATCGATCCGGGCGCAGCGGCTACGGTTTGCTTCGCTGCACCTCCTTCCGCTGTGTTCGACTTCGTCGAACGGTCGCTGCGCTCCCACACCCGGATCAATCCCTCCACTCAGCCTTCCGACGTCGCCGGTGGATCAAGATCAAAAGCGGTACTCGAGCTTGCGCTCATTGTGTAGGAGCTGCCGAAGGCTGCGATCTTTTGCTTTTGCTTTTCTGTGTGCGAGCCTGCTCGCGAAGGCGGCCTGACAGCCGACCTGTTTCTTGAGGTTGTGCTCGATCCAATTGTAGGAGTGAGCCTGCTCGCGATGAGGCACGTCCAGGGCTCCCGAGGGCTTGAGTTTGTTTAATTCCGATGCCAAATAACCCGAACCTTCCCACAAGGTTTTCAGGTTGTCCGTCGGACGTGCGCTCTCTAGGCTTGGGTCGTCGCTGGTTGTTCAGCGATCGGGTGTGAGAACCCGACATTCATAGTCATTCAGTGCCCAGATCCGCATAATTGCCGCCAGCAAGTTTGCTGCCTGCAAGTGCGTTATGGCGGCTCTGTGCGGGCGGGCTTATGTCCGGCCGGGTGCCTATGACCGGTTTTCTCACCCCGCACAAAGCTGCCACCTCTTCGCCGTGTGAGAAACGGCATCGAGATGGCTCAACCTCATAGGTGAAGCGCATGAGCAAACCAGTCCCCGACCCACCCGAAGAAACCACTACCCCCCTCGAAGCCGCGCTGCGCGCCGACGATCTCGCGAAGAACCGCGAAGCCATCAAGCGTGCCCTCGATTTCTATCTCTGCCCGCCACCCGGCAAACCCCATCCGCCCAGCACGATGTTTCTGGTCCAGCCCGACATCGACACTGAAAGCCTGCTGGCTCACGCCTGTGAATCCCTCGCTTCAGCCAACACCCTGGCCAGCGATTTCGCTGATCAGCTGGGGCGACCGCAGCGCAATACGGCGCTGGCGATTCAGCAGATCATCATGCTGGCGGAGCTGGCGGTGAATCGGGCGCTGGATCGGGTTGATCCGCGTACGTAATCAGTCAGGGCCACCGCGTTATCGTTTTTCGCGGGCAAGCCCGCTCCCACAGGGTTATTTGCGATTTTCAAGACACAACAAAACCTGTGGGAGCTGGCTTGCCAGCGATAGCGGTGGATCATTCACTACAAAACCCAGGCACAAAAAAACCGGCAACCATTTACTGATTGCCGGTCTTTCATTCAGCCAGGCTCAAATCACTGCATCAACACTTCAATCGAGCCATCAGCGGTCATGCTGACCTGGCTGGTGCCTGCTTCGACTTCCGGGGTGACTGGTGCGGAATCCATGGCTGCGGCTTTCATCATCATGGGCGCGCGCAGGTACGGTTGTGGGTATCCGTTGCTGTTGAGGTTCAGGTTGACGATTTTATAACCCTTGCCGCCCAGGGCGTCGGTGGCCAGTTGGGCGCGGGTCTTGAAGGCGGTGACCGCTTCTTTGAGCAACTGGTCTTCGCTGGCCTTGCGGGTCGGGTCGGCGATGGCGAAGTCCATGCCGCCCATTTTCAGGTCGGTCAATAGCTCGCCGGTGAGTTTGGACAGGGCGGCGAAGTCGGTGCTTTCCAGGCGCAGTTCGGCGCGTTCGCGCCAGCCGGTGATCTTCTGGCCTTTGGTGTCGTAGATCGGATAGCTGTTGCGGCTGCCCGTGCGCAGGGTGATGTCTTTGACTTGTTTGGCCTGGGCGGTGGCCATGTTCATGGTAGTGCTGATGGCGGCGGCGAGTTTGGCCGGGTCGGTGTTCTGCTCTTCGGTGTAGAGCGTCACGATCATCTGGTCGCGGGCCACTTCCTGGCTGACTTCGGCGCGCAGGGAAATCTGGTTGTAGTGCAGCTCATCGGCGGCCAGCGCCGGGAGGCTGGCGACGCTGCCGACGGTCAGAGCGAGGAGGGCGGCGCTGCGGCGAAATGTGTGCATGAAGGCTCCTTGAATGAGGCGCAGGTGATGGGTCGCGGCCTGCGTGAACCATCAGACTCTAACTTCTATGATCCGGTTCGCCCAGTTACAACTTCTATACAGATGCACTGCGCGCAGTGGAGTGCTTCTGTGGCGAGGGGATTTATCCCCGTTCGGCTGCGCAGCAGTCGCAAATACGGCTGATGCGGTATGTCTGGTTAAATGAGGTCGCATGATTTGGGGGCGGCTCCGCCACCCAGCGGGGATAAATCCCCTCGCCACAATTGATCGCCAATAGCCCTCGGAATCTTCTTCAACTCAGATGAATTCTCCATCGTCGCCATGTGGTCGTTTGCCGCACTTTCGCCTCTGAACCCCGCGCGTTGGTTATACTCCGTGCGATCCGCCTGGAGCGCTCATCAGGAGAGCTCATGCTCGCCCCCGTACAACTGACTTCCGCCACTCGCCAGAACCTCTGGCGGCTGACTTTCATCCGCACCCTGGTGCTCGCCGCGCAGGCCGGGTCCGTGGGCCTGGCCTACTGGCTGCAATTGTTGCCTTTGCCGTGGGTGCAATTGGCGATGACCCTGGGCTGTTCGATTCTGCTCTGCGTGTTCACTGCCGTGCGCCTGCGCACATCGTGGCCGGTGACCGAGCTTGAGTACGCGCTGCAACTGGCCTGCGATCTGGTGATTCACAGTGCGCTGCTGTATTTCTCCGGCGGTTCGACCAACCCCTTCGTTTCTTATTATCTGGTGCCGCTGACCATTGCGGCGGTGACGTTGCCGTGGCGTTATTCGGTGATTCTGTCGGGCATCGCGCTGGCGCTGTACACGCTGATGCTGACGCGTTTCTATCCGCTGGAAACCCTGCCGGTCGCCCGTGAGAATCTGCAGATTTACGGCATGTGGCTGAGCTTTGCCCTGGCTGCTGCGGTGATCACCTTCTTCGCCGCGCGGATGGCTGAAGAGTTGCGCCGGCAGGAAGAGTTGCGCGCGATTCGCCGGGAGGAGGGGCTGCGTGATCAGCAGTTGCTCGCCGTCGCGACCCAGGCCGCCGGTGCTGCGCATGAATTGGGCACACCGCTGGCGACCATGAGCGTGCTGCTCAAGGAAATGCAGCAGGATCACCCCGATGCGTTGCTGCAGGACGATCTGAAAGTGCTGCAGGATCAGGTCAAGCTGTGCAAGGAAACCTTGCAGCAACTGGTCCGCGCCGCCGAGGCCAACCGGCGTCTGGCGGTGGAGATGCAGGACGTCACCGACTGGCTCGACGAGGCGTTGAACCGTTGGCACCTGATGCGCCCGGAAGCCAGTTACCGCTTCCAGCGTCTCGGCCAGGGTGCTGTGCCGCGCATGGCGCCGCCGCCGGATCTGACCCAGGCTTTGCTGAATCTGCTCAATAACGCCGCTGACGCCTGCCCGGAAAATCTCCAGGTGACGCTGGACTGGGACGCAGAGACTTTGACGATCAGCATTCGCGATCACGGCGCCGGTGTGCCGCTGGCCATCGCCGAGCAGATCGGCAAACCGTTTTTTACAACCAAGGGCAAAGGTTTCGGCCTGGGCCTGTTTTTGAGCAAGGCCAGCGTGACACGCGCCGGCGGCTCAGTGAAACTCTATAGTCATGAGGAAGGCGGCACGCTCACCGAGCTGCGCCTGCCCCACGGCGCCCGAGGAGACCAACATGAGTGACGAAATCCAAGTCGAAGGCGAAGAACTGCCGCATCTGCTGCTGGTCGACGACGACGCGACCTTCACCCGCGTCATGGCCCGCGCCATGGCCCGCCGCGGCTTTCGCGTCAGCACCGCCGGTTCCGCTGAAGAAGGCCTGACCATCGCCCAGGCCGATCTGCCTGATTACGCAGCGCTGGACCTGAAAATGGACGGTGATTCCGGTCTGGTTCTGCTGCCCAAGCTGCTGGAACTCGATCCGGAAATGCGCGTGGTGATCCTCACCGGTTATTCGAGCATTGCCACGGCGGTGGAGGCGATCAAGCGTGGCGCCTGCAACTACCTGTGCAAGCCCGCCGATGCCGACGACGTGCTGGCCGCGCTCCTGTCCGAGCACGCCGACCTCGACAGTCTGGTGCCGGAAAACCCGATGTCGGTCGATCGTCTGCAATGGGAGCACATCCAGCGCGTGCTCACCGAGCACGAAGGCAATATTTCCGCCACGGCCCGCGCGCTGGGCATGCACCGCCGCACCTTGCAGCGCAAATTGCAGAAGCGTCCGGTTCGTCGCTGAACCTGCGCTGAACGACTATCGCCAGCCCTCGCGATAAATCGCGCCGATCATCTATGATCGGCGCGTGTCCGTTCTTTTTACTATCGAGCCTTATCCATGAATCAGAACGCTGAATATTCCGCGGTCAACGATGCTGTGCGCGGGCAGTTTTTTCGCAAAGTCTGGGCGATGACCACGCCTTACTGGCGCAGCGAAGAGAAGGGCAAGGCCTGGACGTTGCTGATTGCCGTAATTGCGCTGACGCTGTTCAGCGTAGCGATCTCGGTGTGGATCAACAGTTGGTACAAGGATTTCTACAACGCTTTGCAGAGAAAGGATGAAGCCGCGTTCTGGCAGTTGATCCTGTATTTCTGCGGCATCGCGACGGTGGCGATTCTCGGCGCGGTGTATCGCTTGTATCTGACGCAGATGCTGACGATCCGCTGGCGGGCGTGGCTGACCGAAAAACACTTCAAGCGCTGGCTAGACCACAAGAATTACTATCAGCTGGAGCAGGGCGGTTATACCGATAACCCCGACCAGCGGATTTCCGAAGACCTCAACACTTACACTGCCAACACCCTGAGCCTGGGCCTCGGGCTGCTGCGCACGATTGTCAGTCTGGTGTCGTTCTCGATCATTTTGTGGGGCGTGTCGGGCAGTATCGAAGTGTTCGGCATCGAGATTCCCGGCTACATGTTCTGGTGCGCGCTGTTGTATGCAGCGGTGGGCAGTTGGCTGACGCATTTGATCGGTCGCCGTCTGATCGGTCTGAACAACAAGCAACAACGCTTCGAAGCAGACTTGCGTTTTTCCATGGTGCGCGTGCGTGAGAACGCGGAAAGCATCGCCTTGTACAACGGCGAACCGAATGAGAACCGCCGCCTGAGCAACCGCTTCGGGCTGGTCTGGCACAATTTCTGGGACATCATGCGCGTGTCCAAGCGCCTGACGTTCTTCACCTCCGGTTACGGTCAGATCGCAATTATTTTCCCGTTTGTCGTCGCCGCGCCGCGCTATCTGTCCGGCAAGATCGAACTGGGCGAGCTAATGCAAATCAACTCGGCGTTCGGCAACGTGCAGGAGAATTTCAGCTGGTTCATCACTGCCTACTCGGATCTCGCCGCGTGGCGCGCCACCTGTGATCGTCTGCTGAGTTTCCGTCAGGCCATGAGCGACAACGAACAACGCACCCCGGCCATCGACGTGCAGAATCAGGGCAGTGAGTTGCAGGTGCACAACCTCGGCCTGGATCTGGCCGATGGTCGTCATTTGCTGACCAGCGCCGACCTGACCGTAGAAGCAGGCGAGCGAGTGATGCTCAGCGGCCGTTCCGGCAGCGGCAAGTCGACACTGCTGCGGGCGATGGGACATTTGTGGCCGGCGGGGCACGGCAATATTCGGTTGCCGGCGGCGCGTTATCTGTTCTTGCCGCAGAAGCCTTATCTGCCGATCGGAACATTGCGTGAAGCGCTGAGTTATCCACAGCCGGGCGATACCTACGCGCCGGAGCGTTATGCACAGGTGCTGGAAACCTGTCGCTTGCCACATTTGGTCGGGCGGCTGGATGAAGCCAATCACTGGCAGCGCATGCTTTCACCGGGCGAGCAACAACGCCTGGCCTTCGCCCGCGCGCTCCTTTACGCACCGCAATGGCTGTACATGGACGAGGCTACATCGGCGATGGATGAAGAAGACGAGGCGACGTTGTATCAGGCGTTGATCGACGAGATTCCGGGTCTGAGCATCGTCAGCGTCGGTCACCGAAGCAGTTTGAAACGATTCCATCCACGGCATGTGCGGATCGACAGCGGGCATTTGGTGGAGCAACCCGTGACTGCCTGACCCCACGGATCCCTTGTAGGAGCTGCCGAAGGCTGCGATCTTTTGGTTTTTAAGATCAAGATTAAAAGATCGCAGCCTTCGGCAGCTCCTACATGGAGGTCGTGTTGACGGTGATCGTACAACTCGCTTGAGCTATGATGGCGCCAAGCCGAACTTTCGAGACAAGATGCAGACCATGGAAAAGCTGATCGACACCCCGCGCCTCCCCCGCAAGCGCCGCAGCCTCGCCCAGGAATTGGTGACGGTGTTGAGCGAGCAGATCCGTGATGGCCTGCTCAAGCGTGGCGACAAGTTGCCCACCGAGTCGGCGATCATGGAAGCCCATGGCGTCAGCCGCACCGTGGTCCGCGAGGCGATTTCCCGTCTGCAGGCCGCCGGTCAGGTGGAAACCCGCCACGGCATCGGCACTTTCGTCCTCGACACGCCGAGCCCGAGCGGTTTCCGTATCGATCCGGCCACCGTGGTCACCCTGCGTGACGTGCTGGCGATCCTCGAATTGCGCATCAGCCTCGAAGTCGAATCCGCTGGCCTCGCCGCGCAACGCCGCAGCCCCGAACAACTGGCAACCATGCGCGCCGCCCTCGATGCCTTGAACGAAAGCGCCTCCCATGCCAGCGATGCGGTGTCGTCGGACTTCGCTTTCCACCTGGAAATCGCCCTGTCCACCGGTAACCGCTATTTCACCGACATCATGACCCACCTGGGCACCAGCATCATTCCGCGTACGCGGCTGAACTCGGCGCGTTTGGCTCATGATGATCAACAGCACTACATGGGCCGTCTGAGCCGTGAGCACGAAGAAATCTACGACGCGATCGCCCGCCAGGATTCCGATGCCGCGCGTGCGGCAATGCGGTTGCACCTGACGAACAGCCGCGAAAGACTGCGCCAGGCCCATGAAGAGGCGCAGGCGCAGGGATGAAGTAGTATCAGTGTTTGAGCTCAATTTTCAGTGGCTCTGATACCAGTGCGTTGCCGGAACGTTCGATGGAATATTTCAGTGTGGCGTCGGTCTCTGCACTGAGCATTTTTTCAAAAACTGCTTTCGGGATGTTGAATTCCAGCTGTGGGCGGAGCGGTGGTGAAGGCAGGGGCACCGAATTTGACCATTGCTCGGCGTCGTTTGAGTTACTCACTGTCAATGTGACTATGTCTCCTTGCGCCGCTGCTTCGGGCACAGGTACTAACCCATGAGCCGGGTCGATCAGGTTGTGCACGTAGAGGACGCCACCGAGTGCTTCTTTAAGTACAGGTGGAGGCAGAGTTTGAATTGCGTAGCGTTTATCGGTCATCTTCAAAATCCTTTTGGTTGTCGAAACGAGCCCTAGGCAGCTCACGCTTATTAATGTCTGGACTGCCAGAGCCTCGCACCTGTAAGAAATACCAGTCCCGACCAACGGTCAGCCCTCTAACGCCGTACCACTCACGCCTCAACCCGCAACCTCAACGCCCGCGAATACGGCTCCATACTCGATTCATCCCGAAACTTGTAGCGCAGCTCCACCTCGCGGTTCAGGTACGGTTGCAGCGCCTCTTTCGGCAGCTGCACCTCGATGTCGAACAGCTTTTCCATTTCATCCTCGGCGTCATCCCAGGCGCCAGTGTCCACTTCATCACCTTCCCATTCAGGCTCTTCTCCATCGCTGCCGAGAATCGCGTAGACGCTCCAGTTCGCTGCGAAATCGCTGGAGTCCGGGACCTGCACGGTGAGGATGTCCGGCAATTGCGAGAGCTGAAGCGTCACGCAATCGTCTTGCGCAGGGGCGGCGTGGGTCAGGGTGGGGGCAGCAAAATGCATCGACATAACGGCTTCCTTTGAGTGGTCCGCCACGATCCTTCGTGGCAGTCGACGTACTTTACGAGCCGCTGGTCCTCTCAGAATTAAACGAATCCAGACGAGATATTTCCGCGAGAAAATGCTTCAAGGACGGGCCTTCCAGCGATTTCCAGAAGCATAGACAGCGATTTTGTCGGACAAAAAAGCCCTGCCAACGATGAAATGCAGTTGACGGTTATTTTTTAAGTTGTACGATGACCTACAACTTCGGCGAAGGCTGAACGGTCCACTCACAATAAAACGTTGCTACCAGGGTGTTCGAATAATGAATCCACAAGAACTGAAGTCCATCCTCTCTGCCGGCCTGCTGTCTTTCCCGGTGACCGATTTCAACGCGCAGGGCGATTTCAACCGCGCGGGCTACATCAAACGCCTGGAATGGCTGGCTCCGTATGGCGCTTCGGCTCTGTTCGCCGCCGGCGGCACCGGTGAGTTCTTCTCCCTGGCCGCCAGCGAATACTCGGAAATCATCAAGACTGCCGTCGACACCTGCGCAACCAGCGTGCCGATCCTCGCCGGCGTCGGTGGTTCGACCCGCCAGGCCATCGAATACGCTCAGGAAGCCGAGCGTCTGGGCGCCAAAGGCCTGCTGCTGCTGCCGCACTACCTGACCGAAGCGAGCCAGGACGGTGTTGCCGCCCACGTTGAGGCCGTGTGCAAATCGGTGAAGATCGGCGTGGTCGTCTACAACCGCAACGTTTGCCGCCTCAACGCGCCGCTGCTGGAACGTCTGGCCGAGCGCTGCCCGAACCTGATCGGCTACAAGGATGGCCTGGGCGATATCGAGTTGATGGTGTCGATCCGTCGCCGCCTCGGTGATCGCTTCAGCTACCTGGGTGGTTTGCCGACCGCCGAAGTCTACGCCGCTGCCTACAAGGCGTTGGGCGTGCCGGTCTACTCCTCGGCGGTGTTCAACTTCATCCCGAAAACCGCGATGGACTTCTACCACGCGATCGCTCGCGAAGATCACGCCACCGTCGGCAAGATCATCGACGACTTCTTCCTGCCGTACCTGGACATCCGCAACCGCAAGGCCGGTTACGCCGTGAGCATCGTCAAGGCAGGTGCAAAAATCGCCGGCTATGACGCAGGTCCGGTGCGTGCGCCGCTGACCGACCTGACCGGCGAAGAGTACGAAATGCTCGCCGCGCTGATCGACAAGCAAGGCGCGCAATAAACGAGAAAAGCGAGGCCGCTGAGCAATCAGCGGCTTTTTGCGTGAAGGCTTTTAGAGTTGAGGGTTGCCCTGTGACAACTGCAAAACGCTACGACAACTACATCAATGGCGAATGGGTCGCCGGTGCCGATTACTCGGCCAACATCAACCCGTCCGAACTCAGCGACACCATCGGCGACTACGCCAAGGCTGACCTGACCCAAGTCAACGCCGCAATCGACGCTGCCCGCGCTGCGTTCCCGGCGTACTCCACTTCGGGCATTCAGGCCCGTCACGATTCGCTGGATAAAGTCGGCAGCGAGATCCTCGCCCGTCGCGAAGAGCTCGGCACGCTGTTGGCCCGTGAAGAGGGCAAGACCCTGCCGGAAGCGATCGGTGAAGTGACCCGCGCCGGCAATATTTTCAAGTTCTTCGCCGGTGAATGCCTGCGCCTGTCCGGTGACTACGTGCCGTCGGTACGCCCGGGCGTCAACGTCGAAGTCACCCGTGAAGCGCTGGGCGTGGTCGGTCTGATCACGCCGTGGAACTTCCCGATTGCGATCCCGGCGTGGAAAATTGCTCCGGCCCTGGCCTACGGCAACTGCGTCGTACTCAAGCCTGCCGATCTGGTGCCGGGCTGCGCCTGGGCGCTGGCGGAAATCATCTCCCGCGCGGGCTTCCCGGCCGGTGTGTTCAACCTGGTAATGGGCAGCGGTCGCGTGGTTGGCGAGGCGTTGGTCAACAGCCCGAAAGTCGACGGTATCAGCTTCACCGGTTCGGTGGGCGTGGGTCGTCAGATCGCCGTCAACTGCGTTTCGCGCCAGGCCAAGGTGCAGCTGGAAATGGGCGGCAAGAACCCGCAGATCATTCTCGACGACGCCGACCTCAAGCAAGCGGTCGAGCTGTCGGTGCAGAGCGCGTTCTACTCCACCGGCCAGCGCTGCACAGCGTCGAGCCGTCTGATCGTCACCGCTGGCATCCACGACAAGTTCGTTGAAGCGATGGCCGAGCGCATGAAGTCGATCAAGGTCGGCCACGCGCTGAAAGCCGGCACCGACATCGGTCCGGTGGTTTCCCAGGCGCAGCTTGAACAGGACATGAAGTACATCGACATCGGCCAGTCCGAAGGTGCACGTCTGGTCAGCGGCGGTGGTGTGGTGACCTGCGATACCGAAGGCTACTTCCTCGCACCAACCTTGTTTGCCGACAGTGAAGCGTCGATGCGCATCAGCCGCGAAGAAATTTTCGGCCCGGTGGCCAACATTGTTCGTGTCGCCGATTACGAAGCTGCGCTGGCAATGGCCAACGACACCGAATTCGGCTTGTCGGCCGGCATCGCCACCACCTCGCTGAAATACGCCAACCACTTCAAGCGCCACTCCCAGGCCGGGATGGTGATGGTCAACCTGCCGACCGCCGGTGTGGATTACCACGTACCGTTCGGCGGGCGTAAAGGCTCGTCCTACGGCTCCCGTGAGCAGGGCCGCTATGCACAAGAGTTCTACACCGTGGTGAAAACCGCCTACGTAGGCTCCTGATACACGCAATACCCCTGT
This sequence comes from Pseudomonas sp. S3_G06, assembly GCF_054667565.1. Lineage (NCBI taxonomy): Bacteria > Pseudomonadati > Pseudomonadota > Gammaproteobacteria > Pseudomonadales > Pseudomonadaceae > Pseudomonas > Pseudomonas sp. S3_G06. The sequence goes on along the minus strand of NZ_CP162738.1, from coordinate 4,216,754 downwards.
AGGAGCTGCCGAAGGCTGCGATCTTTTGATCCTGTTTTTAAGACCAAGATCAAAAGATCGTCCGATCGCGGCCCGAGCCTTCGGCAGCTCCTACAGGGAATAAATGCAAGACCAAAGAAGCTTCACCCCGCATAAAAATAATCAGTGGGAGTACATCTGCATGCAATCCTCCAAGCCGACTCACGTCCGCTATTTGATCCTGCTCATGCTGTTTCTGGTGACCACGATCAATTACGCCGACCGTGCCACGATCGCCATTGCCGGCTCCAGCCTGCAAAAGGACCTCGGCATTGACGCCGTTACCCTCGGCTACATCTTCTCCGCATTCGGTTGGGCCTACGTCGCCGGGCAAATTCCCGGTGGCTGGCTGCTCGATCGCTTCGGCTCGAAAAAAGTCTATGCCCTGAGCATTTTCACCTGGTCGCTGTTCACCGTACTGCAAGGCTTCGTCGGTGAGTTCGGCATGTCCACGGCAGTGGTTGCGCTGTTCATGCTGCGTTTCCTCGTGGGCCTGGCCGAAGCGCCATCGTTCCCCGGCAACGCGCGCATCGTGGCGGCGTGGTTCCCGACCGCTGAACGCGGCACCGCTTCGGCGATCTTCAACTCGGCGCAATACTTTGCCACCGTGTTGTTCGCGCCGCTGATGGGCTGGATCGTCTACAGCTTCGGCTGGGAGCACGTGTTCATCGTCATGGGGATTCTGGGCATCCTCTTCTCGCTGGTGTGGCTGAAGGTTATCCACAGCCCGCGCCAACACCCGATGGCCAACGAAGCTGAAGTCAACTTCATCGCTGACAACGGCGGCATGGTCGACATGGACCAGAACAAAGGCAAAAAAGCCGATGGGCCGAAGTGGGACTACATCCGTCAGTTGCTGACCAACCGCATGATGCTTGGCGTGTATCTGGGCCAGTACTGCATCAACGGCATCACCTACTTCTTCCTGACCTGGTTCCCGGTGTATCTGGTGCAAGAGCGTGGCATGACCATTCTCAAGGCCGGTTTCATCGCTTCGTTGCCGGCGATCTGCGGCTTTATCGGCGGCGTACTCGGCGGGGTGATTTCCGACTACCTGCTGCGCAAGGGCCACTCGCTGACCTTCGCCCGCAAGGCGCCGATCATCGCTGGTCTGCTGGTGTCGAGCAGCATCGTCGCGTGCAACTATGTTGACGTGGAATGGATGGTCGTGGGCTTCATGGCTCTGGCATTCTTTGGCAAAGGCGTTGGCGCACTGGGCTGGGCGGTGGTTTCCGACACCTCGCCGAAACAGATCGCCGGTCTGAGCGGTGGCTTGTTCAACACCTTCGGCAACATCGCTTCGATCACCACGCCGATCGTGATCGGCTACATCATCAGCTCCACCGGCTCGTTCAAATGGGCGCTGGTGTTTGTCGGCGCCAACGCACTGGTCGCGGTGTTCAGCTATCTGGTGATCGTCGGCCCGATCAAGCGTGTGGTCTTGAAAGAGCCGCCAGCCAAGGGCGGCAATGAAGCCACCGGCAATTTGTCTCAAGCGCATTCCTGAGGAGCGGCGTCATGCAGTTGATTGAACATTCCGACTCGCCGCGCTACATCCGCCTGCACGAGCGGGACAACGTTGTAGTGGTGGTCAACGATCAGGGCGTACCGGCCGGTACCGAGTTCGCCGACGGCCTGGTCACCCTGGATTTCGTACCGCAGAGCCACAAGGTCACCCTGGAGGATATTCCCGAAGGCGGCCCGGTGATTCGTTACGGGCAGATCATCGGCTACGCCTTGCAGCCGATCCGTCGCGGCAGTTGGGTCAAGGAAGATCAACTGCGCATGCCCACCGCGCCGCCGCTGGACAGCTTGCCGCTGTCCACTGATGTGCCGGATGCGCAGGCACCGCTGGAAGGCTTCACGTTCGAGGGTTATCGCAACGCCGACGGCACCGTCGGCACGCGCAACATTCTCGGCATCACCACCACCGTGCAGTGCGTCACCGGCGTGCTCGATCACGCGGTCAAGCGCATCAAGGAAGAGCTGCTGCCGAAGTACCCGCACGTCGATGACGTGGTGGCACTGACCCACAGTTATGGCTGCGGTGTGGCGATAACCGCCACCGACGCCTACATCCCGATTCGTACCGTGCGCAATCTGGCGCGCAACCCGAACCTGGGCGGCGAGGCGCTGGTGATCGGTCTGGGCTGCGAGAAATTGCAGGCCGGGCAGGTGATGCACGAGGACGATGCCTCGGTGGATCTCAGCGATCCGTGGCTGTACCGCTTGCAGGATTCCAGTCACGGCTTTACCGAAATGATCGAACAGATCATGGAACTGGCCGAAGTGCGCTTGAAGAAACTCGACCAGCGCCGCCGCGAAACCGTGCCGGCCTCCGAGCTGATTCTCGGTATGCAGTGCGGCGGCAGCGACGCGTTCTCCGGCATCACCGCCAACCCGGCGCTGGGTTATGCCTCAGACTTGCTGTTGCGTGCGGGGGCGACGGTGATGTTTTCCGAAGTCACCGAAGTGCGCGATGCGATCTACCTGCTGACGTCGCGGGCGCAAACGCAAACCGTCGCCGAAGAGCTGGTACGCGAGATGGACTGGTACGATCGTTACCTGGCCAAGGGCGAAGCCGATCGCAGCGCCAACACCACGCCCGGCAACAAGAAGGGCGGGTTGTCGAACATTGTCGAGAAGTCCCTGGGCTCGATCGTCAAGTCCGGCAGCAGCGCGATCAATGGCGTGCTGGGCCCGGGCGAGCGTTTCAAGCACAAGGGCCTGATTTTCTGCGCAACGCCGGCCAGTGATTTTGTCTGCGGTACGCTGCAACTGGCGGCGGGGATGAACCTGCACGTGTTCACCACTGGCCGCGGCACGCCTTACGGGCTGGCCATGGCGCCGGTGGTCAAGGTATCGACGCGGACCGAACTGGCGCAGCGCTGGCCGGATCTGATCGACATCGACGCCGGCCGCATTGCTACCGGGCGCGCGACCATCGAAGAACTCGGCTGGGAGTTGTTTCACTATTACCTGGATGTTGCCAGTGGCAAGCAACAGACCTGGGCGGAGAAGCACAAGCTGCATAACGACATCACCTTGTTCAACCCGGCGCCGATTACCTGAGACCGCGTCATCGTTCTTCGCGAGCAGGCTCGCTCCCACAGGGATATGCATTGCAAATGTGGGAGCGAGCCTGCTCGCGAAAGCGATCTGCCAGACGCCGAAGGACTTGTGGCTTATCATTAGCCCCCTATCGACGCTCACCCAAGGCTCCCCGGCATGCTGGCAATCTTTCTTGAAACCCTGAACATCACCGCGCCGGTGTTTGCCATGCTGTTTCTCGGTGTGCTGCTCAAGCGCATCGACTGGATCAACGACAACTTCATCCACACCGCCTCGTCGCTGGTGTTCAACGTGACCATGCCGGCGCTGCTGTTCCTCGGCATCCTCCACGCTGACCTGCACGCCGCACTGCAACCCTCGCTACTCATCTACTTTTCCCTGGCGACGCTGGTGAGTTTCGCCGTGGCCTGGGGCTGGGCGATTTTCAAGTGTCCGCGGGAAGATCGCGGCATCTACACCCAGGGCGCGTTTCGCGGCAATAACGGCGTGATAGGTCTGGCGCTGGCGGCGAGCATGTACGGCGATTACGGCATTTCCCTCGGGGCAATTCTCGCGGCGCTGGTGATCCTGTTCTACAACACGCTGTCGACCATCGTGCTGGCGGTGTACAGCCCGGTGATCAAGTCCGATCCGTGGAGCATCTGCAAAAGCGTGTTCAGCAACCCGCTGATCATCAGCGTGATTTCGGCGGCGCCGATCGCTTATTTCAAGATCGGTTTGCCGGGCTGGCTGGAAACTTCCGGCCAGTACCTGGCGCAGACCACGCTGCCGCTGGCGCTGATCTGTATCGGCGGCACGCTGTCACTGGCGGCGCTGCGCAAGAGCGGCAAGATGGCGCTCAGCTCCAGCCTGGTGAAGATGGTCGGTCTGCCGTTACTGGCAACCGTGGGCGCGTGGTTGTGGGGCTTTCGCGGGGCGGAACTGGGGATTCTGTTTCTCTACTTTGGCAGCCCGACGGCGGCGGCAAGTTTCGTCATGGCCCGGGCGGCGCAGGGCAATCATGAGCTGGCAGCGGCGATTATCGTGATGACCACGTTGATGGCGGCGATTACCACCAATGTCGGGATCTTTGTGTTGCAGTGGGGTGGGTGGATCTAAAGGCAAGATCAAAAGATCGCAGCCTTCGGCAGCTCCTACATGGAAATGCGGTCTCCTGTAGGAGCTGCCGAAGGCTGCGATCTTTTAGCTTTTCTGGTAGCTGTCGATCACTTCCTGCGCCGCGCGAAACGCATCGATCGCCGCCGGCACGCCGGCATACACCGCGCAATGCAGCAGCGCCTCGCGAATCTCTTCCACCGTGCAGCCATTGTTCAGCGCACCGCGCACATGGCCTTTCAACTCCTGCGGACACTTCAACGCGGTCAGCGCGGCGAGGGTGATCAGGCTGCGGGTTTTCAGCGGCAGCCCCTCACGATTCCACACCCCGCCCCAAGCGTGTTCATTGACGAAATCCTGCAACGGCTGGGTGAACTCGGTGGCGTTGCCCAGGGCGCGATCAACGAACGCATCGCCCATGACCTGACGACGGATTTCAACCCCGGACTGCTTCGACTCGCTCATGGCACATCTCTCTTGTGGTGTTGGCGACGCCAGGCGCGGATCGACGTGAACAGCAGAAACGTCAGCAGCGCCGGCAGGACATAAAACAGCATCAAGCGCTCGAGTTTGCCGGCCAGCGGCATGCCGGTGGTGAACGACACCACATGCAGCCCGTAGACCAGATACAAACCAAGCAGCAGCAAGCCTTCGGCCCGGGTAACGCGGTAGCCGGAATAGAACACCGGCAAGCACAGCGCCGCGACGCCGAGCATCACCGGCAAGTCGAAATCCAGCGCATTCGGGGAAACGGAAAGCGGCGTCGGTGCGAGTAGGGCGGTCAGGCCGAGCACCCCGAGCAGGTTGAACAGGTTGGCGCCAATCACATTGCCCACGGCAATGTCACGCTGCCCGCGCAGGGCGGCGATCAGCGAGGTCGCCAGTTCCGGCAGCGAGGTGCCGACCGCAACCACGGTCAGACCGATGACCCGTTCGGAAAGGCCCAGGTCGGTGGCCACGACCACGGCGGCGCCGAGCAGCAAACGCCCGGCGAACACCAGCATGGCCAGGCCAGCGAGAATCATCAGCACACTGATCAGCCAGGATTGCTGCGTATCCTTCGGGCGTTCGGTATGGGGGCGGGTCGAGTGTCGCGACTGGCGGAACAACAAGCCAAGGTACAGCGCCAACGCCCCGAGCAGCAGGACGCCGTCGAAACGCCCGAGGTCTTTATTCCAGGCTAGGATGAATACCAGCAGGCTGGCGCCGATCATCAACGGTATATCCAGACGCACCAGTTGCCGCGACACGCGCAGCGGGATGATCAACGCCGACAGGCCAAGGGTTACGAGGATGTTGAAGATGCCGCTGCCGACTACACTGCCGACGGCGATGTCCGGGTTATCGGTCAGCGCCGCTTGCAGGCTGACGGTCATCTGCGGCGCGCTGCTGCCGAGGGCGACGATGGTCAGGCCGATGATCAACGGACGCACATGCAGGCGCTCGGCCAGACGCACGGCGGCGCGTACCATCAGCTCGGCGCCGAGGATCAAAAGAACCAGGCCACTGAGCAATTCGATGAGGTTGATCAGCGGCAGATCGGCTAGTCCGAAAATGGTCGGCGCTCCATCAGTCGAGGGCCTGCACGCGAACCCGTGCGGTGCCGCTGCGCAGCATGCCGATTTCATCGGCAGCCTCGCGCGACAGATCGATCAGCCGGCCACGGGTGTGCGGGCCACGGTCATTGATGCGGACCACGACTGATTCATCGTTTTTCAGGTTGGTGACCTTCACCCGAGTGCCGAACGGCAACTGGCGGTGGGCGGCGGTCAGGGAATGCTGGTTGAACGCTTCGCCGCTGGCGGTGCGTTTACCGTGATGTTTGGCTCCATAGTAGGAGGCGACGCCGGTCTGGTCGTAACCGTGCGGGTCGATGGTGTCGGTACTGGCGCAACCGGCCAGCAGGGAGAGCAGGGCGCTGCTCAGCAACAGACGCTTCATTCAAAGGTATCCCGGATCAAATGTAGGAGTGACCTGTGGTGAGGGGATTTATCCCCGTTGGACTGCGCAGCAGTCCCAAAACTGAGAACTCGATTTATCTGGTGCAAATCAAGCTCAGCAATTGGGGCCGCTTCGCGGCCCAACGGGGATAAATCCCCTCGCCACAGGTCCCTTCCACAGGGGATGGAGCCAGGCTTTGGATCTGGCTCCATTGGTGGTCAGCCTTCGAGCTTGCTTTTCAGCAGTTCGTTCACCTGCTGCGGGTTGGCCTTGCCTTTCGAGGCTTTCATGGCCTGGCCGACGAAGAAGCCGAACATCTTGCCGCGTTTGGCTTCGTCTGCCGCGCGGTACTGTTCGACCTGTTCGGCGTTGGCCGCGAGCATTTCATCGAGCACGGCGGAGATCGCGCCGGTGTCGGTGACTTGCTTGAGGCCGCGCTTCTCGATGATCTCGTCAGCACTGCCTTCGCCGTTGGCCATCGCTTCGAACACCACCTTGGCGATCTTGCCGGAGATGGTGTTGTCCTTGATGCGCTGCAGCATGCCGCCCAGTTGCTCGGCGGAAACTGGCGAATCCTCGATGTCCAGGCCCTGCTTGTTGAGCAGGCTGCCCAACTCGACCATCACCCAGTTCGCCGCCAGTTTCGCGTCGCCACCGATGGCCGCGACTTTCTCGAAGTAGTCCGCCTGCTCGCGGCTGGTGGCGAGCACGTTGGCGTCGTAGGCCGACAGACCGAACTGGCTCTGGAAGCGCTCGCGCTTTTGCGGTGGCAGTTCCGGCAGGGTCGCACGTACTTCACCGAGGAACGACTCTTCGATGACCACCGGCAGCAGGTCCGGATCGGGGAAGTAACGGTAGTCGTTGGCTTCCTCTTTCGAACGCATCGGACGGGTTTCATCCTTGTTCGGATCGTACAGGCGGGTCTGCTGGATCACTTTGCCGCCGTCTTCGATCAGCTCGATCTGGCGCTGGATCTCGGAGTTGATCGCCTTCTCGATGAAACGGAACGAGTTGACGTTCTTGATCTCGCAGCGAGTGCCGAACTCGACCTGGCCTTTCGGCCGTACCGAGACGTTGCAGTCGCAACGCAGCGAGCCTTCGGCCATGTTGCCGTCGCAGATGCCCAGGTAACGCACCAGTGCGTGGATCGCCTTGACGTAAGCCACGGCTTCCTTGGCGCTGCGCATGTCCGGCTCGGAAACGATTTCCAGCAGCGGCGTGCCGGCACGGTTCAAGTCGATGCCGGTGGCACCGTTGAATTCTTCGTGCAGGCTCTTGCCGGCGTCTTCTTCCAGGTGCGCACGGGTGATGCCGACGCGTTTGACCGTGCCGTCTTCCAGGGCGATGTCAAGGTGGCCCTTGCCAACGATCGGCAATTCCATCTGGCTGATCTGGTAGCCCTTCGGCAGATCCGGGTAGAAGTAGTTCTTGCGGGCGAACACGTTGTGCTGGCCGATCTCGGCGTCAATCGCCAGACCGAACATCACCGCCATGCGCACCGCTTCCTGGTTGAGCACCGGCAGCACGCCGGGCATGCCCAGATCGATCAGGCTGGCCTGGGTGTTCGGTTCGGAACCGAACGTGGTGGAACTACCGGAAAAGATTTTCGACCGGGTGGTGAGCTGAGTGTGAATCTCCAGCCCGATCACGACTTCCCATTGCATGTGTGTCTCCTCAGAAGCCGGTTGGGGTGCGGGTGTGCCAGTCAGTGTTGAGCTGATACTGGTGGGCAACGTTCAACAGGCGGCCTTCCTGGAAATACGGCGCGAGCAACTGCACGCCCACCGGCAGACCGTCGACAAAACCGGCCGGCATCGACAGGCCCGGCAGGCCGGCGAGGTTGGCGGTGATGGTGTAGACGTCTTCCAGATAGGCTGCAACCGGGTCGCTGTTCTTCGCGCCGAGTTTCCACGCCGGGTTCGGCGTGGTCGGGCCGAGGATGATGTCGACTTCATTAAAGGCAGCCATGAAATCGTTCTTCACCAGACGACGAATCTTCTGCGCTTTCAGGTAGTAGGCATCGTAGTAACCGGCGGACAGCGCGTAGGCACCGACCATGATCCGGCGCTGCACTTCCGCGCCGAAGCCTTCGCCACGGGAGCGTTTGTACAGGTCGATGAGGTTTTCCGGGTTCTCGCAGCGATGGCCGAAACGCACGCCGTCGAAACGCGACAGGTTGGAAGACGCTTCTGCCGGGGCGATCACGTAGTACGCAGGTATGGCGTGCTGCATGTTCGGCAGGCTGATTTCCTTGATCACGGCACCGAGCTTTTGCAACTGCTGGATGCTGTTCTGGATCAGCTCGGCAATGCGCGGGTCGAGACCGGCGCTGAAGTATTCCTTCGGCACGCCGATGCGCAGGCCTTGCAGCGACTCGCCGAGGCTGGCGGAGTAATCCGGAACCGGCTCATCGATGCTGGTGGAATCGTTCGGGTCGAAGCCGGCCATGCCTTGCAGCAGAATCGCGCAGTCTTCGGCCGTGCGCGCCAACGGGCCGCCCTGATCGAGGCTGGAAGCGTAGGCAATCATGCCCCAGCGCGAAACGCGACCGTAGGTCGGCTTCAGGCCGGTGAGGTTGGTGAACGCCGCCGGCTGACGGATCGAACCGCCGGTGTCGGTGGCCGTGGCCGCTGGCAACAAACGAGCGGCAACTGCCGCCGCCGAACCACCGGACGAACCACCCGGTACGTGTTCCAGGTTCCACGGGTTTTTCACTGCGCCGTACCAGCTCGACTCGTTGGCCGAACCCATGGCGAATTCATCCATGTTGGTCTTGCCCAGGGTCACGGCGCCGGCAGCGGCCAGTTTCGCGACTACGGTGGCGTCGTATGGAGCCTTGAAGTTGTCGAGCATCTTCGAGCCGCAGCTGGTGCGGATGCCCTGGGTGCAGAACAGGTCTTTGTGGGCGATCGGCGCGCCGAGCAGGGCGCCGCTCTCACCGTTGGCCCGGCGTGCATCGGCGGCTTTCGCCTGCTCGATGGCCAGATCCTCGGTGAGGCTGATGAAACTGTTGAGCTGCGGATCGAGCTGGGTAATACGCGCCAGCAGGACTTTGGTCAGCTCTTCGGAGGAAAACTTTTTATCGGCGAGACCGCGGGCGATCTCGGCCAGAGTCATTTGATGCATTGCAGGCTCTTTCCCTTTAGTCGATGACTTTCGGAACCAGATACAGGCCGTTTTCGACCGCTGGTGCGATGGACTGGTAGGCCTCGCGATTATTCGTCTCGGTCACCACGTCGGCGCGCAGGCGCTGACTGGCTTCCAGGGGGTGGGCCAGCGGCTCGATACCGTCGGTATCAACGGCCTGCATTTCGTCGACCAGCCCGAGAATGCTGTTGAGGGCGGAAGTAATGTGCGGAAGATCGGCATTGTTGAGGCCAAGGCAGGCCAGATGCGCGATTTTTTCCACGTCGGAGCGTTCTAGCGCCATCGGGATTCTCCAGTGGAAAACAGAACGGACGGCGTCCGTGTGTTAGATTGTCGGAACACTACCGCACTTCTACGGTCATAAGGCCGCGATTGTGGGGCTTGGTGCACAGAAAAGCGGCCAATTTAACATATTGGCGCCTTGCCCAAAATCCCTGTCGTTGTTAGAGTTTGCCGCACTTTTTTACCCACGCGTTGCCTAGGGTCCCTTTCCCATGTTCAAGAAACTGCGTGGCATGTTTTCCAGCGATCTTTCCATTGACCTGGGCACTGCCAACACCCTTATTTACGTGCGCGAGCGCGGTATCGTCCTGAATGAGCCATCGGTTGTGGCCATTCGGACACACGGTAACCAGAAAAGTGTCGTTGCTGTCGGCACCGAGGCCAAGCGCATGCTCGGCCGTACGCCGGGCAACATTGCTGCCATTCGTCCGATGAAGGACGGCGTGATCGCCGACTTCAGCGTCTGCGAAAAGATGCTGCAGTACTTTATCAACAAGGTTCACGAAAACAGTTTCCTGCAGCCCAGCCCTCGTGTGCTGATCTGCGTTCCATGCAAGTCCACCCAGGTTGAGCGTCGCGCCATCCGTGAATCGGCCCTTGGCGCCGGTGCCCGTGAAGTGTTCCTGATCGAAGAGCCGATGGCTGCTGCGATCGGTGCCGGCCTGCCGGTTGAAGAAGCGCGCGGTTCGATGGTCGTGGATATCGGTGGTGGTACCACTGAAATCGCCCTGATCTCCCTGAACGGTGTGGTCTACGCCGAATCCGTTCGTGTCGGCGGCGACCGTTTCGACGAAGCGATCATCACCTACGTGCGCCGTAACTACGGCAGCCTGATCGGTGAATCCACCGCTGAACGCATCAAGCAGGAAATCGGTACGGCCTACCCGGGCGGCGAAGTGCGCGAAGTCGATGTTCGCGGTCGCAACCTGGCCGAAGGCGTTCCACGCGCATTCACCCTGAACTCCAACGAAGTGCTCGAGGCTCTGCAAGAGTCGCTGGCCACCATCGTTCAGGCGGTGAAAAGCGCGCTGGAGCAATCGCCGCCGGAACTGGCTTCCGACATCGCCGAGCGTGGCCTGGTGCTGACTGGTGGTGGCGCGCTGCTGCGTGACCTCGACAAGTTGCTGGCCCAGGAAACCGGCCTGCCGGTGATCGTTGCCGAAGACCCGCTGACTTGCGTTGCTCGCGGCGGTGGCCGTGCGCTGGAAATGATGGATAAGCACACCATGGATCTGCTTTCGAGCGAATAAGCTTCGAATGCAATACGTGGGTGAACGCACAGGCAGCACTTTGCAGTGCTGCCTGTTGGCGTTTATCTTCTGTCAGTCTTCATCCAGGCCGGTTTGATGCCGTATGAATAAACAGAACATTTGCCTGGGAGGAGCGGCTTATTAAACCGCTTTTCACCAAAGGCCCTTCGTTGGGCGTGCGCCTGTTGGTGCTGGCCGTGCTCGCGGTCGCACTGATGGTGGTCGATGCACGTTTCGACCTGCTCAAGCCCGCGCGCAAGCAAGCGTCGCTGGTGCTCATGGATGCCTACTGGATCACTGACCTGCCTGGCCGCTTGTGGGAAGGGGTCGCCAGTCAGTTCGGCAGCCGCACCGAGCTCGTCGCCGAAAACGAAAAACTCAAGACCGAAAACCTGCTGTTGCAGGGACGCATGCAAAAGCTCGCGGCCCTGACCGAGCAGAACGTTCGGCTGCGCGAGTTGCTCAATTCCTCCGCACTGGTCAATGAAAAGGTCGAAGTGGCCGAGTTGATCGGCATGGACCCCAACCCCTTCACCCATCGCATCATCATCAACAAAGGTGAGCGCGACGGCGTGGTGCTCGGCCAACCGGTGCTCGATGCACGCGGGCTGATGGGCCAGGTGGTTGAATTGATGCCGTACACCTCGCGTGTCCTGCTGCTGACCGACACCACCCACAGCATTCCGGTGCAGGTGAACCGTAACGGTCTGCGCGCGATTGCCAGCGGCACCGGCAACCCGGAGCGCCTGGAATTGCGTCATGTCGCCGACACGGCGGACATCAAGGAAGGCGATCTGCTGGTCAGCTCCGGTCTCGGCCAGCGATTCCCGGCCGGTTATCCGGTGGCCACGGTCAAGGAAGTCATCCACGATTCCGGCCAACCGTTCGCCATTGTCCGCGCCGTGCCTACCGCCGCCCTGAACCGCAGCCGCTACCTGCTGCTGGTGTTCAGCGACAGCCGCACTGCCGAGGAACGCGCCAATGACGCCGCCCAGGCCCAAGAACAGCTCGATGCCCACGGTGGCGGTCCAATGTTGCCGGCCAGCGTGCCGAAACCGTTGATCATGCCTGCTACGCCGTCGACCGCTACCGCAGCGCCGGCCGCTGAAGCAGCGGCGCCTGCCACCACGCCTGTCAAGCCCGCCGCGAGCAAACCGCCCGCTGCCGCTCCGGCCGCTGCCAAACCGCCGGCCGCGAGCAAACCACCGGCGAAACCGCCAGCGACTACCGGGGGACGAGAATAATGGTCGGCGCGAAAAAATCCGCAAACGGCTGGATGATCTGGCTGACATTCTTCGTCGGCATCCTGCTCAGCGTATCGCCGTTGCCAATCTTCATGGAAATCCTTCGCCCGCTGTGGCTGGCCTTGCTCGTGACTTTCTGGGCGCTGTACATGCCGCACACGGTCGGTATGGTGACGGCGTTCTGTCTGGGGCTGGCCGAAGATGTCCTGCAGGGCGACCTGCTCGGACAGAACGCGCTGATCCTGACCCTGATTACTTTCCTCGTATTGTCGTTGCAGCAGCGCCTGCGCATGTTCCCGATGTGGCAGCAGTGCCTGGTGATCCTGGTGATCTTCGGCCTCGCACAATTGGCGCAACTGTGGCTCAGCGCTCTGACCGGCAACCGTCAGCCAACCCTGGCGCTGGTCTTGCCGGCGCTGGTCAGTGCGTTGCTCTGGCCGTGGGTCAGCTTCGCCCTTCGCGGGATGTGCCGACGCTACAGAATCTATTGAGCCGGTGAAGCAGGGCACTGAACAGGGAGATGTTTTGATGAAACTGCTTTACCTCGCCTCCGGCTCACCGCGCCGCCGTGAATTGCTCACGCAGATCGGCGTACAGTTCTCCGCCATCAGCGCGGACATCGACGAAACCCCGCTTCCTGAAGAATCCCCTTCGGCCTATGTCGAGCGCCTCGCGCGTGGCAAGGCTGAGGCCGGGCGCCGCTCGGTCGCCTCTGACCAGCCGTTCTGCGTGCTTGGCGCCGACACCGCTGTGGTACTCGACGGCAAAATACTTGGCAAACCGGTGGACGAAGCCGACGCATGCGCCATGCTGATGATGTTGTCCGGCAGCGAACACGAAGTGCTGACCGCCATCGCCGTGCTTGAAGGTGAGCGCTGCGAGTCGCGGGTGGTGCGCAGTCGCGTGCGTTTTCGCAGCATCAGCCGCGAAGAGGCCGGCGCCTACTGGGCCAGTGGCGAACCGCGCGACAAGGCCGGCGGCTATGGCATTCAGGGCCTGGGGGCGGTGTTTGTCGCCGGGCTCGACGGCAGCTATTCGGCGGTGGTCGGCCTGCCGCTGTGCGAAACCTGCGAGGTGTTGGGCCATTTCGGCATACCCTGTTGGCAAAACCTGAACACGCCCTGAGCGTCGTACGAATCCAGATGCGGCCACTATCGTGAACATGCCTGAACGAGATCCTGCCATGAGTGAAGAGATTCTGATCAACATCACGCCGATGGAATCGCGCGTGGCGGTGGTCGAAAACGGTGTGCTGCAAGAAGTCCACGTCGAGCGCACGCAGAAACGCGGGATCGTCGGCAACATCTATAAAGGCAAGATCGTTCGTGTACTGCCGGGCATGCAGGCAGCATTTGTCGACATCGGCCTCGATCGTGCGGCTTTCATTCACGCCGCCGAAATCTCCTTGCGTGAGGGCCCGGCGGTGGAAAGCATCAGTTCGCTGGTGCACGAAGGCCAAAGTCTGGTGGTGCAAGTCACCAAAGACCCGATCGGCTCCAAAGGTGCACGCCTGACCACACAACTGTCGATTCCTTCGCGTTATCTGGTGTACATGCCGCGCACCGCCCACGTCGGCATTTCCCTGAAGATCGAAGACGAAGCCGAGCGCGAGCGTCTCAAGCAGGTGGTCAGCGATTGCGTGGCCAAAGAAGGCATCAAGGAAGCCGGCGGTTTCATTCTGCGCACAGCCGCTGAAGGCGCGGGCGCTGATGAAATCCTCATGGACATTCGCTACCTGCGGCGCCTCTGGGACCAGATCAACGAACAGATCAAGACCATCGCCGCGCCGAGCGTGATCTACGAAGACCTCGGCCTGGCCCTGCGCACCCTGCGTGACCTGGTCAATCCGAAGATCGAGAAGATCCGCATCGACTCGCGGGAAACCTTCCAGAAAACCACGCAATTCGTCGCCGAACTGATGCCGGAAATCGCTGATCGTCTGGAACACTATCCGGGTGAGCGGCCGATCTTCGATCTGTACGGTGTCGAAGACGAAATCCAGCGCGCGCTGGAGCGCAAGGTACCGCTGAAATCCGGCGGCTATCTGGTGATCGATCCGGCGGAAGCCATGACCACCATCGACGTCAACACCGGGGCGTTCGTCGGTCATCGCAACCTCGAAGAAACCATTTTCAAGACCAATCTCGAAGCGGCCACGGCGATTGCCCGGCAGATGCGCCTGCGCAACCTTGGCGGGATCATCATCATCGACTTCATCGACATGGAAGATGAAGAGCACCAGCGTCAGGTCCTGCGCACTCTGGAGAAACAGCTGGAGCGCGATCACGCCAAGACCAACATCATCGGCATCACCGAGCTGGGCCTGGTGCAGATGACTCGCAAGCGCACCCGCGAAAGCCTTGAGCAGGTACTGTGTGAACCGTGCAGCAGTTGCCAGGGACGGGGCAAACTGAAAACCGCCGAAACCATCTGTTACGAGATCTTCCGCGAGATTCTGCGCGAGGCGCGGGCCTATCAGGCCGAGGGTTACCGGGTGCTGGCCAACCAGAAGGTGGTCGATCGTCTGCTCGATGAAGAGTCCGGTAACGTCGCCGAGCTTGAAGGCTTCATCGGTCGCACCATACGCTTCCAGGTGGAAACCATGTATTCCCAGGAACAATATGACGTGGTGCTGCTCTGAAGCCCTGCATCACCACTTATTCAACGCGGCTGGCCTCAGCTTTTCGCAGTATTTTTGCCATGGGAGCCAACTGACATGGAGCGTCTGACACGCATTTTGGCCGCACTCACCCGCTGGGGGCTGGGCCTGTGCGCGTTGGTTCTGGTGTTGATGGCGTTGTACGTCAGCCTCGGCCGCGAGCTGACCCCTCTGGTGGCGGAATACCGCGCCGACATCGAAGACAAGGCCAGCGCCGCCCTCGGCATGCCTTTGCAAATCGGTGAGCTGGAAGGCAACTGGAGCGGTTTCGCGCCGATCCTGCTGGCCCATGACGTGATGGTCGGCGACGGCGCCAACGCGCTGCGCCTCGACCGCGTGCGGGTGGTGCCGGATATGTGGGGTAGCGTGTTGGCCCGCGAAGTACGCCTCGCGCATATCGAACTCAACGGTTTGAAGATCAGCCTCAAGGAAGCCGAAGACGGCACTTGGGCGCTGGAAGGCCTGCCGGTGCAGAAGGATCAACCGTTCGATCCGGCACAATTGTTCCAGCGCTCGCAGATGATCAGGCAACTGTCGGTGCTCGATAGCCAGGTGACCCTGCAACCGGTCGACCACGCGCCCATGACGCTCACCTATGTCGGTCTGAATCTGCGTACCGGCGCCAGCCGCCAGCGTCTCGACGCGCGTCTGACCTTGCCCGATGGCCAGCCTGTCGCGCTGAGCCTGCGCAGTCAGCTGCGTCCTGACCAGTGGCAGAACAGCGCCATCGAGGGTTATGCCAGCCTGCCGCAGAGCAACTGGTCGAAATGGCTGCCCGAGCGCCTGACCCAGCAATGGAATTTTTCCGAGATCAAGGCCGGCGGTGAACTCTGGGTCGATTGGGCCGAAGGCGCGTTGCAAAGCGCCGCGTTGCGCCTGAATGCGCCGCAAGTGACCGGTGCCTACGCCGAGCGCAAGCCGATCCAGATCAACAATCTGGCGCTCAACGCCTATTACCGCAACACCGCCGAGGGCGCGAAGGTCACTCTTGATTCACTGGCGATGAGCTTCGGCGACACCCGTTGGGAATCCCATGTGCAGGTGCAGCAGACTCGCGCCAGCGCCAACGCTGAAGAGCTCTGGCATTTGCAGGCCGATCGCCTCGATCTGACCCCGATCACGCCGCTGCTCAATGCGCTTGGGCCGTTACCGCAAAGCTTCGCCACTGTGGTCGAGCGTTTGAAGGTAACCGGCGGCCTGCGTAATGTGCTGCTGGACTTCCGCCCGACCGCCACCGACGGCAACAAATTCGGCTTTGCCGCCAACCTCGATAATGTCGGTTTCGATGCCTATCACGGCGCTCCAGCGGCGCGGAATGTCAGTGGCAGCCTGAGTGGCAATCTGGACGGCGGTGAGTTGCGCCTCGACAGCAAGGACTTCGTCCTGCACCTCGATCCGATTTTCGCCAAACCATGGCAATACCTGCAGGCCAATGCGCGGCTGACGTGGAAGCTCGACAAGGATGGCTTCACCCTGATTGCGCCGTACCTGAAGGTGCTGGGCGAGGAGGGCAAGATTGCCGGCGACTTCCTCATCCGCCTGCACTTCGACCATAGCCAGGAAGATTACATGGACCTGCGCGTCGGCCTGGTCGATGGCGACGGTCGCTATACCGCGAAATACCTGCCGGCGGTGTTGAGCCCGGCGCTTGATGAGTGGCTGCGCACGGCGATCCTCAAAGGCGCGGTGGACCAGGGCTTCTTCCAGTATCAGGGCTCGCTGAGCAAGAACGCCGGCGAGGCTGATCGCAGCATCAGCCTGTTCTTCAAAGTGCACGACGCCGAACTGGCCTTTCAGCCGGGCTGGCCGCACGTGAGCAAGGTCAGCGGTGACGTGTTCATCGAGGACAGCGGCGTGCGCATCTGGGCCAGCAAGGGCCAATTGCTCGATACGCAAGTCAGCGATGTCTTCGTCAATATTCCTCACGTACCGGCCGGGCAGAACTCGCATTTGTTTCTTGATGGCGCATTTGCCGGTGGCCTGGGCGACGGCTTGAAGATTCTCCAGGACGCGCCGATCGGCACTGGCGAGACCTTTGCCGGTTGGGAAGGCGCTGGTGATCTGAATGGCAAGCTCAAACTGGACATTCCGCTGGCCAAGGGCGAGCAACCGAAAATCCTCGTCGATTTCAAAACTGCCAACGCGCGGCTGAAACTGGCCGAACCGAAACTGGAACTGAGCCAGCTCAAAGGCGATTTCCGCTTCGACAGTAACAAAGGCCTCAGCGGCCAGAACATTTCTGCGCGGGCCTTCGACAAACCGGTCACTGCGCAGATATTCGCGGATGGCAGCCCCAATCAGATCAAGACTCGCGTCGCCGCATCCGGACAGGTTGAAGTGAAAAAGCTCACCGACTGGCTGGGCGTGACCCAGCCGTTGCCGGTGTCCGGGACGATTCCGTATCAGTTGCAGCTGAATCTTTCCGGGGCCGACAGCCAGTTGCTGGTCAGCTCCAGCCTCAAAGGCGTGGCAGTGGATTTGCCGGCGCCGTTCGGCATGGCCGCCGATGTCGGGCGTGACACGGTATTCCGCATGACCTTGCAAGGGCAGGAGCGGCGGTACTGGGTCAATTACGATCAACTGGCCAATTTCACTTTTGCTGCGCCGCCGAGCAATTTCGCCGATGGCCGTGGCGAACTGTTCCTCGGCGCTGGCGAAGCGGTGTTGCCGGGCGCCAAGGGCCTGCGCATTCGTGGGGTGCTGTCAGAGCTGGACGTTGCGCCGTGGCAGGATCTGGCCAACAAATACGCCGGTGGGGATCCGGGCGGCAGCGCCAAGCAACTGCTCAGCAGCGCTGACATCAAGGTCGGCAAATTGACCGCGCTCGGCACCACACTGGATCAGGCCTCGGTGCAGATCAATCGCAAGCCCGGCGCATGGAATCTCGCTCTCGATAGTCAGCAGGCCAAGGGCAGTGCCAGCCTGCCGGACGCCAAAGGCGTGCCGATTGCGGTGAATCTTCAGTACGTGAAACTGCCGGCGCCGGACCCGGCGGTGCAGGCTGACGAGAACGCGCCTGATCCATTGGCGTCGGTCGACCCGACGAAAATCCCGGCGCTGGATATCACTCTCAATCAGTTGTTCCTCGGCCCCGATCTGGTCGGTGGCTGGTCGCTGAAAGTGCGGCCGACTGCTAAAGGCATCGCCCTGAACAACCTCGACATGGGCCTCAAGGGTATCCTTCTGCAAGGCAACGGCGGCTGGGAAGGCGCGCCGGGGGCGACCAGCAGTTGGTACAAGGGCCGCATTGGCGGCAAGAATCTGGCTGACGTGCTCAAAGGCTGGGGCTTCGCGCCGAGCGTGACCAGCGAAGAATTCCACATGGATGTCGACGGCCGCTGGCCGGGCTCGCCGGCGTGGCTGGCGACCAAGCGCTTCTCCGGCACCCTCGACGCCTCGCTGAACAAGGGCCAGTTCGTTGAAGTGGAGGGCGGCGCGCAGGCGCTGCGGGTGTTCGGCCTGCTCAACTTCAACTCGATCGGCCGGCGTCTGCGTCTGGACTTCTCCGACCTGTTCGGCAAAGGCTTGAGCTACGACCGGGTCAAAGGTTTGCTGGTGGCGAACAACGGTGTCTACGTCACCCGTGAGCCGATTCGCCTGACCGGGCCTTCGAGCAATCTTGAGCTGGACGGCACGCTGGATCTGGTCGGTGACAAGGTCGATGCGAAATTGCTGGTGACACTGCCGGTGACCAACAACCTGCCGATCGCCGCGCTGCTCGTCGGCGCACCGGCGGTCGGCGGCGCGCTGTTCCTCATCGACAAGCTGATCGGCGACCGCGTGGCGCGCTTCGCCAGCGTCAAGTACACCGTCAAAGGCCCATGGAAAGAGCCGAAAATCACCTTCGACAAGCCTTTTTAACTAGCAGACACTACCCCTGTAGGAGCTGCCGAAGGCTCGGGCCGCGATCGGACGATCTTTTGATCTGGCTCTTAAAAAAATCAACAGATCGCAGCCTTCGGCAGCTGCTACACAGTCATATGCAAATCCCGAGGAGCGGCCATGTCTTTAGCGGTGATTCAAATGGTCAGCCAGAGTGACGTGCTGGCCAATCTGGCCCAAGCCCGACGCCTGCTTGAACAGGCCGCCGCCGGCGGGGCGAAACTTGCGGTGCTGCCGGAAAACTTCGCCGCCATGGGCCGTCGCGACGTCGCCGATATCGGCCGCGCCGAGGCCTTGGGCGAAGGGCCGATCCTGCCCTGGTTGAAACAGACCGCCCGCGACCTCACCTTATGGATAGTCGCCGGCACTTTGCCGTTGCCACCGTTGGGTCAACCCACGGCCAAAGCCAATGCCTGCTCGTTGTTGATCAACGAGCACGGCGAGATTGTCGCGCGCTATGACAAGCTGCATCTGTTCGATGTCGATGTCGCCGACAATCGCGGCCGGTACCGTGAATCCGATGACTATGCTTATGGCGGTAATGTAGTGGTGGCGGATACGCCGGTGGGGCGCGTCGGTCTGAGCGTGTGTTACGACTTGCGCTTCCCGGAGCTGTACAGCGAATTGCGTGCCGCCGGTGCCGAGTTGATTACCGCACCGTCGGCCTTTACGGCCGTAACCGGCGCCGCGCATTGGGATGTACTGATCCGCGCGCGGGCCATCGAAACACAGTGTTATATCCTCGCGGCCGCACAGGGCGGCAGTCATCCGGGGCCACGCGAGACCTTCGGGCATGCGGCGATTGTCGATCCGTGGGGGCGTGTGCTGGTCCAGCAGGATCAAGGCGAGGCGGTGTTGCTGGCCGCCCGCGACAGCGATGAACAAGCGTCCATCCGGGCGCGCATGCCGGTGACGCGTCATCGGCGGTTTTTCTCGCAGGGCGCCCAGCGGCCTGCTTCAGAACACGAATTTAAGGCGTAAACCTATGAGCGAGTTGTTGTCCTCAGTCAGTGATCACCTGTTGGCACCCGGCGGTGTCACGATCGAGAGCCTGCAAGGCGTGCTCGGCGATCTGGCCGGGCCGGGCATCGATGCCGCCGACCTGTATTTCCAGGGCCAGATCTCCGAGTCGTGGGCGCTGGAAGACGGCATCGTCAAGGAAGGCAGCTTCAACCTCGACCAAGGTGTCGGCGTGCGCGCGCAGTCCGGTGAGAAAACCGGTTTTGCCTACAGCAACGCGATCACCCTCGAAGCCCTCGGTGCAGCGGCCCGCGCCGCGCGTTCGATCTCACGTGCCGGGCAGAACGGCACCGTGCAGGCATTCACCAGTCAGGACGTCGCGCAACTGTACGCGCCCGATAACCCGCTGGAAGTGCTCAGCCGCGCGGAAAAAGTCGAGTTGCTCAAACGCATCGACGTCGCCACCCGCGCACTCGACCCACGGATTCAGCAGGTCAGCGTGAGCATGGCCGGGGTCTGGGAGCGAATCCTGGTGGCCTCCACCGACGGTGGCCTGGCCGCCGACGTGCGACCGCTGGTGCGCTTCAACGTTAGCGTCATTGTTGAGCAGAATGGCCGTCGCGAACGCGGCGGGCACGGCGGCGGTGGGCGTACCGATTACCGCTACTTCCTCGCCGAAGACCGCGCCATGGGTTATGCCCGCGAAGCGCTGCGCCAGGCGCTGGTGAATCTGGAAGCGATTCCGGCGCCGGCCGGTACCTTGCCGGTGGTGCTCGGTTCCGGCTGGTCCGGCGTGCTGCTGCACGAAGCGGTCGGTCACGGTCTGGAAGGCGATTTCAACCGCAAGGGCAGCTCGGCCTACAGCGGGCGCATGGGTGAAATGGTTGCCTCCAAACTTTGTACCATCGTCGATGACGGCACCTTGAGCGGCCGTCGCGGTTCGCTCAGCGTCGATGACGAAGGCACGCCGACCGAGTGCACTATGCTGATCGAAAACGGCGTACTCAAGGGCTACATGCAAGACAAGCTCAACGCGCGGCTGATGGGCGTGGCGCGCACCGGTAACGGTCGCCGCGAATCCTACGCTCACCTGCCGATGCCACGGATGACCAACACCTACATGCTCGGTGGCGAAAGTGATCCGGCGGAAATCATCGCTTCGGTGAAGAAGGGCATCTACTGCGCGAACCTCGGCGGCGGTCAGGTCGATATCACCAGCGGCAAGTTCGTATTCTCCACCAGCGAGGCTTATCTGATTGAGGACGGCAAGATCACCGCACCGGTCAAAGGCGCGACATTGATCGGCAACGGCCCCGAGGCGATGAGCCGGGTGTCGATGGTCGGTAACGATCTGGCGCTGGACAGCGGTGTGGGTACGTGCGGCAAGGATGGGCAGTCGGTGCCGGTGGGAGTCGGCCAGCCAACGCTGAAAATCGATGCGATTACCGTGGGTGGCACGGGCGCATAAGAGAGGCGGGGCTTTCGGGTGGCGCGCAGGACGGCCACCCGGTGGCGATTTTCAACGCAGGCCGCGTTGAGTCTCGTCCAGC
This sequence comes from Pseudomonas sp. S3_G06, assembly GCF_054667565.1. Taxonomy (NCBI): domain Bacteria; kingdom Pseudomonadati; phylum Pseudomonadota; class Gammaproteobacteria; order Pseudomonadales; family Pseudomonadaceae; genus Pseudomonas; species Pseudomonas sp. S3_G06. The sequence goes on along the minus strand of NZ_CP162738.1, from coordinate 4,195,654 downwards.
TCCCGAATGTATTTGAAGATCTTGCGGCTCGAAGCAGGTGGTTTGTTTTGCGCAACCTCATGCTGGGCCTGACGGATCAGGGAACGCAATTGCTGGCGATCGGCGTCCGGGTACTCGATGACGAATTTCTCCAGCACGGCGTCATCGCCCGCGATCAGGCGGTCACGCCAGCGTTCCAGATTATGGAAACGCTCGTTGTACTGGCGAGTGGAGGCATCGAGTTGATCGAGCAGAGTCAGAATCGCGTCAGTGTCCTGGTCGCGCATCAGTTTGCCGATGAACTGCAAATGCCGTTTACGCGCGATGTTCGCGGTGTGCTTGGGCGCATCGGCCAATGCCCGGCGCAAAGCGTCGGTCAACGGCAGTTTGGCGACCAGATCAGGCTTGAGTGTGGTCAGGCGCTCGCCGAGGTCAACCAGCGCATGCAACTCGCGTTTGACCTGAGATTTGCTTTTTTCTCCCGTATCGAGGGAGTCGTCGTAAGAATCAACCATGGTGGCAGTCCGCAAAGAAACGCCGCCATGATAACCAGTCGGGGGCCGCTTGTCCGGCCCGGTCGCTCGATGACCCCAGCCGAAAGCAGAATTTGAGTGGAGATGAGCATGAGTGCAGTTCAAAGCGTCGGCCCGCAGGCATTGCCGGCACTGCAAGAACAGGTCGAGCAGATCATCGCCGAAGCCAAGCGCCAGGGCGCCAGCGCCTGTGAAGTCGCGGTGTCGCTGGAGCAAGGCCTGTCGACTTCGGTGCGTCAGCGCGAGGTCGAAACCGTTGAATTCAATCGTGATCAGGGTTTTGGCATTACCTTGTATGTCGGCCAGCGCAAAGGCTCGGCCAGCACCTCGGCCACCGGGCCGGAGGCGATTCGTGAAACCGTCGCTGCAGCACTCGCGATCGCCAAACACACCTCCGAGGACGAAGCCTCGGGCCTCGCCGACGCCGCACTGATGGCCAGGGGTGTGCAGGATTTCGACCTGTTCCACGAATGGGACATCACCCCGGAGCAGGCCATCGAGAAGGCTTTGCTCTGCGAGGCGGCGGCGTTCGATGCCGATGCGCGGATCAAGAACGCCGACGGCACCACCCTCAGCACCCATCAGGGCTGCCGGGTTTACGGCAACAGCCACGGTTTCATCGGCGGCTACGCGTCGACCCGGCACAGCCTGAGCTGCGTGATGATCGCCGAAGCTGACGGGCAGATGCAGCGCGATTACTGGTACGACGTCAATCGCCAGGGCAGTCTGCTCGCCGATCCGGTGAGCATCGGCCAGCGTGCCGCGCAACGTGCAGCCAGCCGTCTGGGCGCGCGGCCGGTGCCGACCTGCGAAGTGCCGGTGCTGTTTTCCGCCGAACTGGCGGGCGGTCTGTTCGGCAGCTTCCTCTCGGCCGTGTCGGGCGGCAGCCTGTATCGCAAATCGTCGTTTCTGGAAGGCACACTGGGGCAGAAGCTGTTCCCGGAATGGCTGACCATTGATGAGCGTCCGCATCTGATGCGTGCCATGGGCAGTGCTTCCTACGACGGTGATGGCCTGGCAACTTACGCGAAACCGTTCGTCGAAAAGGGCGAGTTGGTCTCGTACATCCTCGGCACCTATTCCGGGCGCAAACTGGGCATGCCGAGCACCGCCAACGCGGGCGGTGTGCACAACCTGTTCGTCACCCATGGCGACGAGGATCAGGCAGCGCTGTTGAAGCGCATGGGCCGAGGACTGCTGGTCACCGAATTGATGGGCCACGGCCTGAACATGGTCACCGGCGACTATTCGCGCGGTGCGGCGGGCTTCTGGGTGGAAAACGGCGAGATCCAGTTCGCTGTGCAGGAAGTGACCATCGCCGGCAACATGCGCGACATGTTCAAGCAGATTGTCGCGGTGGGTAATGATCTGGAGCTGCGCAGCAACATCCGCACCGGCTCGGTGTTGATCGAGCGGATGACTGTCGCCGGCAGCTAAGCCGCGAATCCGCCAACAAAAAAAGGCGCGCCATCCGTTCTGGATGGCGCGCCTTTTTTCTTCGCTTCGCACAAATCCCCTGTGGGAGCGAGCCTGCTCGCGAAAGCGGTGGATCAGTTGTAAATGTGCTGACTGACACAGCGCATTCGCAAGCAGGCTCGCTCCCACAAGTGAGCAGCGCAAACTCGAGTGCTTGTGTTGGTTATCATTATCATCTAATAATAAATCTCATCTCCGAACGAGTCCCGGATCATGAGTTCTGCCTTGCACGAGCAGCCTTACCTCGAAAGCTGGCGCTGGATGAGCCGCCAGATCCGTTGCGCGCTGGATCCTGACGAACCGCGCCTGATCGAACACTACCTCGCCGAAGGACGCTATCTGTCCTGTTGCACAGCCACTTCGCCCTGGACTGTCGCCGAAACGTCTTTCCGTCTGCTGCTCGATACCGCCACCGACATCGCGTTGCCGTGGCACTGGCGCAGCGTCTGTCTCGATCAAGCCTGGCGCCCCTTGCGTGAAATGGAGCGCCTGTCGCTATGCCAATGCCGCTTGCGGCGCTGGCAACGCTACACCTGGCAGCTCGCCACTTGCGAGTTGCAACCGTCGATTCCTCTCATTGATTTGCTGCAAGGACATTCGCATGACCAAGACACGTATTGAGCGCGACAGCATGGGCGAACTGCAGGTGCCGGTCGATGCGCTCTATGGCGCGCAGACCCAGCGCGCCGTGGACAACTTCCCGATCAGCGGCAAGCCGATGCCGACGCAGTTCATCCGCGCGCTGATCCTCGCCAAAGCCGCCGCTGCCCGGGCCAACGTTGAGCTGAACCAGATCAGCGCGGCCCAGGGCAAAGCCATCAATGATGCCGCGCAAGGTCTGCTCGAAGGCGATTTCATGCAGCATTTCCCGGTGGATATCTTCCAGACCGGGTCCGGCACCAGCTCGAACATGAACGCCAACGAAGTGATCGCGACGCTGGCCAGTCGCATGCTCGGCGAGCCGGTCAACGCCAACGATCATGTCAACTGCGGGCAAAGCAGCAACGACATCATCCCGACCACCATCCACGTCAGCGCCGCGCTGGCGCTGCATGAACAATTGCTGCCGGCGCTGTTGCATCTGGTCCAGGTCATCGAGCGCAAGGCCGAGCAAGTGCATCACCATGTGAAGACCGGGCGCACTCACCTGATGGACGCGATGCCGGTGCGCATGAGCCAGGTGCTCAACGGTTGGGCGCAGCAGCTCAAGGCCAATATCGGCCATCTGCAGGATTTGCTGCCAAGCCTGCAAGCGCTGGCGCAGGGCGGCACCGCGGTCGGTACCGGGATCAATGCGCATCCGGAGTTCGCCGCGCGATTCAGTCGGCATCTGAGCCAACTGACCGACGTGCAGTTCACCCCGGGCAAGGATCTGTTCGCGCTGATTGGCTCGCAGGACACGGCAGTCTCTGTCTCCGGCCAGCTCAAAGCTACTGCGGTGTCGCTGATGAAAATCGCCAACGACCTGCGCTGGATGAACTCAGGTCCCCTGGCCGGCCTCGGCGAAATTGAACTGCAAGCGCTGCAACCGGGTTCATCGATCATGCCCGGCAAGGTCAACCCGGTGATCCCGGAAGCCACAGCGATGGTCGCTGCGCAAGTGATCGGCAACGACTCGGTGATCACCGTCGCCGGTCAATCCGGCAACTTCGAACTGAACGTGATGCTGCCGATCATCGCGCACAACCTGCTGAGCAGCATCGAACTGCTGGCTAATTCCAGTCGCCTGCTCGGTGACAAGGCAATCGCTACTTTCAAGGTCAACGAATCGCGCTTGCAAGAAGCGTTGTCGCGCAACCCAATTCTGGTCACCGCGCTCAACCCCATCATCGGTTACCAGAAAGCCGCCGAAATCGCCAAGCAGGCCTACAAGGAAGGCCGCGCGGTGATCGACGTCGCTCTGGAACACACCGACCTGTCGCGCAGCCAGCTGGAAGAGTTGCTCAACCCCGAGAAACTCACCGCCGGCGGCGTGTAAACCCCGCAACCGCTTTGGAGGCTCACCATGGAGCACTGGAAACGCACGATCGAACGGGCCAATCGCTGCTTCATGCTGGGCGAACTGATCGACGCCCGTGAGGCTTACCTGCAAGCCCTGGCCCTGGCGCAAGTGTTGTTCGAACGCTGGGCGGATGCCGACGAAGCGGTGGCGGCCTGCGTCGTCTCTCATCACAACCTCGCCGACCTGCATTTGCGCCTGAACCAACCGGAGGAGAGCGCCGAATACCTGTGCGCTATCCATCAACGTTTGTTGCAGACCATGCAGGACGAACGCCTTCGCCCGGCGCTGCGTGAGGCGGCGTTGCGCCAGAGCAGCAAGACCTACGTCGAACTGTTGAATTTCATCAGCGAGCACGGCGAGTACCCGCGCACCCAACGCCTGCTGCATTCCGACACCGGCAATGCCCGCCGCGCCTCAACTTCTCATCAGCATGGAGTCCATTGAAATGGCTTTTACCTTGCCTGCCTTGCCTTACGCCTACGATGCCCTCGAGCCGCACATCGATGCGCAGACCATGGAGATCCATTACACCAAGCATCACCAGACCTACATCAACAACCTCAACGCCGCCGTAGAAGGCACCGAGTTTGCCGAATGGCCGGTGGAAAAACTCGTCGCCAGCGTCCAGCAACTACCGGAAAAACTTCGCGCGGCGGTGATCAATCAGGGCGGCGGTCACGCCAATCACTCGCTGTTCTGGGAAGTGATGGTGCCCAACGGAGGCGGCAAGCCCGACGGCGCGCTGGCCACGGCTATTGATGAGCAACTGGGCGGACTCGACAGCTTCAAGGAAGCCTTCACCAAAGCCGCGCTGACCCGTTTCGGCAGCGGCTGGGCCTGGCTCAGCGTGACGCCGGCGAAAAAGCTGGTTGTGGAAAGCAGCGGCAATCAGGACAGCCCGTTGATGAACGGCAATACCCCCATCCTCGGTCTCGACGTCTGGGAGCATGCCTACTACCTGCGCTACCAGAACCGTCGTCCGGAATACATCAACGCGTTCTACAACGTAATCAACTGGCCGGAAGTTGCTGCGCGCTATCAGGCCGCACTGGTTTAAGCCTTCCACAAAAACAATCAGGGCTGACTATGGGCACGGAAACACTGGCGATTGCCAGCGGACGCATGTTTCGTTACGCGGTGGGCTCGCTGTTGCTGTTGGCGGGGATGACTTTGCTGGTCGCCCACGGTTTGCAGTGGCTGAATCTGGAACCGCGGCTGTTGCGCGCCTTGCAGGGCGGTGCCATCTGCGCTTTGGGCACGGCGCTTGGCGCCGTGCCGGTGCTGGTGATCCGGCGCATGCCGCAGGCACTCAGCGACACCTTGCTGGGATTTGGCGCCGGGGTGATGCTGGCGGCGACGGCGTTTTCGCTGATCGTGCCGGGCATTGCTGCGGCGGAGAGTCTTGGTCTTACGCCGTGGGCCGCCAGTGGCCTGATCTGCTTCGGCATCCTGCTCGGCGCGTTCGGTCTGTATCTGGTGGATCGGCGCGTTTCCGGTGCCTCGCCGGAGATGCTCGTCGGCACGCTGGAGCATCCGGTGATTCCACCACGAATCTGGCTGTTCGTGTTCGCCATCATCGCGCACAACATTCCGGAAGGCATGGCGGTTGGCGTATCTGCCGGCGGCGGGATGGCGGACGCCGACAGCCTGGCGATGGGCATTGCGTTGCAGGATGTACCGGAAGGGCTGGTGATTGCGTTGGTGCTGGCCGGGGCAGGGATGTCGCGGGTCAGGGCATTTTTGATCGGCGCGGCGTCTGGGCTGGTCGAACCGGTATTTGCACTGTTATGCGCGTGGCTGGTGAGTCTGGCTCAGGTGCTGTTGCCGCTGGGGCTGGCACTGGCGGCCGGGGCGATGTTGCTGGTGGTGACCCACGAAGTGATCCCGGAATCGCGCCGTCATGGGCATGACAAGCTGGCCAGTCTGGGCCTGTTGGTCGGGTTTTGTCTGATGATGGTGATGGATACGGCGTTGGGTTGAATGAAGGCGAGGAACAGTGTGCCCCGCCTCAAGGATTATTCACCTTCGTCGAAATACCTTTCGATCAGATCGACCAATGCGTCCATGGCTTCCTGAGCCTGTTCACCTTCGGTGCTCAAATGGATCTTGGTGCCTTTGCCCGCCGCGAGCATCATCATCGCCATGATGCTCTTGCCGTCGACAGTAGTTTCAGGTGTGCGTCCCACTCGGATCGTGCAGTCTGGATACTGACCCGCTACGCCGACGAATTTGGCCGATGCCCGGGCATGCAGACCCAGTTTATTGATGATTTCGATTTCACGAGCAGGCATCGCGGTGTGGATCCTTTAGGTGAGGTCGCGGTGGCGAACCTGGACGTTCTTCAGGGTTTTCTGCAGGGCCTGACCCAAACGTTCGGTCAGGTAGACGGAGCGGTGGTGCCCGCCGGTGCAGCCGATGGCAATGGTCACGTAAGCACGGTTGCTGGCGGCGAAACGTGGCAGCCACTTGTTCAGGTAGGCGTAGATGTCCTGATACATTTCTTCGACATCCGGCTGCTGCGCCAGGTACTCGGCCACCGGTGCATCAAGGCCCGATTGCGCGCGCAGCTCCGGTTTCCAGTACGGATTGGGCAGGCAGCGCACATCGAAGACCAGATCGGCATCGACCGGCATGCCGCGCTTGAAGCCAAATGATTCAACCAGAAACGCCGTGCCGGGTTCCGGCTGATTCAGCAGGCGCAGCTTCAGGGTGTCGCGAAGCTGATAGAGGTTCAGGCTAGTAGTGTTGATTTTCAGGTCGGCCAGATCGGCGATCGGGCCGAGCAGGGCGGTTTCATCGTGAATCGCCTCGGCCAGTGAGCGATTGGCGTTGCTCAGCGGGTGACGACGACGGGTCTCGGAAAAACGCTTGAGCAGGGTTTCCTCGTCGGCGTCCAGGTACAGCACATCACACTTGATATGCTTGGCACGCACGTCTTCGAGCAATTCCGGGAAACGTGACAGATGGCTCGGCAGGTTGCGCGCATCGATCGACACGGCAACCAGCGGCTGCGCCAGTTCAGTATGGATCAGCGCCCGCTCGGCCAGTTCCGGCAGCAAGCCGGCCGGCAGGTTGTCGATGCAGTAGTAGCCGTTGTCCTCAAGGACATTCAGGGCGGTACTTTTACCCGAGCCCGAACGGCCACTGACGATGATCAAACGCATGATTAGTGCCCGTTCTGCTCGTCCAGTACAACCTGGTACAAGGCTTCGCTGCTCGCGGCGCTGCGCAGTTTTTCGCGCACTTCCTTGCGGTCGAGCATGCTGGCGATCTGGCGCAACAACTCCAGATGCGCGTCGGTTGCGGCTTCCGGGACCAGCAGCACGAACAACAGGTCCACCGGAGCGCCGTCGATGGCGTCGAAATCGATCGGGGCTTCAAGATGCAGCAGGGCACTGACTGGTGCCGTGCAGCCCTTGAGGCGGCAGTGGGGAATGGCGATGCCGTTGCCAAAACCGGTGGAGCCAAGTTTTTCACGGGCGATCAGCGCCTCGAAGACATCCTGCATCGCCAGATCCGGCACTTCGCGGTGGATCAGGTTGGCAATCTGTTCGAGGGCTTTTTTCTTGCTGCCGCCCGGCGCGTTCACTTGGGAACGGCCGGGGGTCAGGATGGTTTCAAGTCGGATCATGGATAGGGGTGTTAACGACCGGTCGCGCCCTGGAGGAGGCTCTGGGTCTTTTCCTTATGCTTTTTGAGTTGGCGATCCAGCTTGTCGGTCAGCAGATCAATCGCGGCATACATGTCTGTGTGCTCTGCGTTGGCAACTACTTCTCCGCCGGGTATATGCAGTGTGGCTTCGATCTTCTGCAGCAGTTTTTCGACGCACATCGTGACTTGCACGTTGGTGATTTTGTCGAAATGCCTCTCCAATCGGTCGAGTTTTTCCTCGATGTAGGAACGCAGAGGTTCGGTCACTTCCAGTTGGTGTCCACTGATGTTGACTTGCATACAGCTTCTCCTTCGTTGCCAGTGCATAAAGCGGCAGGCCGAAAAGCCTGCCACTGGAACGCTGTAACGTGGCTTACATCAACCGCTTGCGTTCGCTCGAAGGCGCGATTCCGAGGGATTCGCGGTACTTGGCGACGGTGCGGCGAGCCACCTGAATGCCTTGTGCCTCCAGTAAACCAGCGATCTTGCTGTCACTCAACGGCTTTTTCTGATTTTCCGCCGCGACCAGTTTCTTGATGATCGCGCGGATCGCCGTGGACGAGCATTCGCCGCCTTCGGAGGTGCTGACGTGGCTGGAGAAAAAGTATTTCAGCTCATAAATACCGCGCGGGGTATGCATGAATTTTTGTGTGGTCACCCGGGAAATCGTCGATTCGTGCATGCCGACCGCTTCGGCGATGTCATGCAATACCAAGGGCTTCATCGCTTCGTCGCCGTATTCGAGGAAACCGCGCTGATGTTCGACGATCTGCGTGGCCACTTTCATCAGGGTTTCGTTGCGGCTCTGCAGGCTCTTGATGAACCAGCGGGCTTCCTGCAACTGGTTGCGCATGAAAGTGTTGTCGGCGCTGGTGTCGGCACGTTTCACAAACCCGGCGTACTGGGCGTTGACACGCAGGCGTGGCACCGACTCCTGGTTCAGCTCGACCAGCCAGCGCTCGTTGTCCTTGCGCACGATCACATCGGGAATGACATATTCGGCTTCTGTCGACTCGATCTGCGAACCGGGACGCGGATTGAGGCTCTGCACCAGTTCGATGACCTGGCGCAGCTCGTCTTCCTTGAGCTTCATCCGGCGCATCAACTGGCTGTAATCGCGACTGCCGAGCAGGTCGATGTAATCGGCTACCAGACGCTTGGCCTCGGTCAGCCACGGCGTCTTCGCGGGCAGCTGGCGCAATTGCAGCAGCAGGCATTCGCTGAGGTTGCGGGCGCCGATCCCGGCGGGCTCGAATTGCTGGATGCGATGCAGGACGGCTTCGATCTCGTCGAGCTCGATGTCCAGTTCAGGATCGAACGCTTCAAGAATTTCTTCGAGGGTTTCGTCCAGATAGCCCTGATTGTTGATGCAGTCGATCAGGGTCACGGCGATCAGGCGATCGGTGTCGGACATCGGCGCCAGGTTCAGTTGCCAGAGCAGATGGCTCTGCAGGCTCTCGCCGGCGGACGTGCGGGTGGTGAAATCCCACTCATCGTCATCGCTGCTGGGCAGGCTGCTGGCGCTCGTCTGGTAGACGTCTTCCCAGGCGGTATCCACTGGCAGTTCGTTGGGGATGCGCTCGTTCCACTCGCCATCCTCGAGGTTGTCCACCGTCGGGGCGGTTTCGTGGTAGGAGGGTTCCTGGATTTCGGCGGGCTTCTGTTCGGCGTTGTCGGCCAGAGGATCGGCGTTGTCGAAGTCGTCGCCTTCTTCCTGGCGCTCGAGCATCGGATTGGATTCCAGAGCCTCCTGGATCTCCTGTTGCAGGTCCAGGGTCGACAATTGGAGCAGGCGGATGGCCTGTTGCAGCTGCGGTGTCATCGTCAGCTGCTGGCCCATTCTCAAGACTAGCGATGGTTTCATGGCAGGGGCTTAACACCTTATTCGCCGGCGCTTTGCGCCATCCACTACAGGGCGCCGAAGCGCCAAACTTAAGCAAATTATATGCCTGAAACTGAAGTGTTTGCCTAGAGCGCTGTAACAATTAAAGCGGATAAATGCGCCTTGAATCGATACAGCGCTGTCGCGCTTACAGGCGGAACTCGTGACCCAGATACACTTCCTTGACCAGATCGTTGGCCAGGATGGTCTCGGCATCACCTTCGGCGATCAGTTGACCGTCATTGACGATGTAAGCGGTTTCGCAGATATCCAGGGTCTCACGGACGTTGTGGTCGGTGATCAGTACACCGATGCCCTTGGCCTTGAGGTGGTGAATGATCTGCTTGATGTCGCCGACCGAGATCGGGTCGACACCGGCGAACGGTTCGTCGAGCAGGATGAACTTGGGTGCAGTGGCCAGGGCGCGAGCGATTTCCACCCGGCGGCGCTCACCACCGGACAGGCTCATGCCTAGGTTGTCGCGGATGTGGCTGATGTGGAATTCCTGCAGCAGGCTTTCCAGCTCCTTGCGCCGACCGGCCTTGTCCAGCTCCGGGCGAGTCTCGAGGATCGCCATGATGTTGTCGGCAACCGACAGTTTGCGGAAGATCGACGCTTCTTGCGGCAGATAGCCGATACCGGCCTTGGCGCGGCCGTGCATCGGCTGGTGGCTGACGTCCAGGTCATCGATCAGCACACGGCCCTGATCCGCCTGCACCAGGCCGACGATCATGTAGAAGCACGTCGTTTTACCGGCGCCGTTCGGGCCGAGCAAGCCGACGATCTGCCCGCTGTCGATCGACAGACTGACGTCACGCACGACCTGGCGGCTTTTATAGGCCTTGGCCAGGTGCTGAGCTTTCAGAGTTGCCATTACTGGGATTTCTCTTCGGTTTTCTTCTTCGGCTGGATCACCATGTCGATGCGCGGACGCGATTCGGTGACCTTGCTGCCCGTGGCGCGACCGGCGCTGGCCAGTTTCTTCACGGTGTCGTAGACGATTTTTTCGCCTTGGGTGACGTTGTTATCCTTGTCGATAACCTTGGCCTTGTCGATCAGCACCACCCGATTCTGCTGGGCGTGGTATTGAATCGTCACGCCGTAGCCCTTGACCGGGTTGGCGTCGCCCTGTGTCTGCAACTGCTCGAAGTAAGCCAGGTTGCCTACCGAGGTCACCACGTCGATGTCGCCATTGGGCGCGCGCGTCATGGTCACGGTGTTGCCTTTAACGATCATCGAGCCCTGGGTAATGATCACGTCACCTTTATAGGTGGCGATGCCATTCTTGTCGTCCAGTTGGGCGTCGTCGGCCTGAATGCGGATAGGCTGCTGCTGATCGTTCGGCAGGGACCAGGCGCTCGCGCTTCCCAGTGCTGCGCCCAGACTGAGCAAAATAGGGAGGGTTTTAACGAGCCTCATACTGTCCTCTTACGTTCGATTGCAGGTGTATCCTGCTGTCCTTCAGGTACGCTTTCATTCCGACGCCAGTCGATACGCCGCCAGCGCCCTCGATTCTAACGGGTTGCGCAGTCTGCGCATATTCCTGCTGCGGGAACACGGTCATGCGGGTGCTGGTGATCAGGGTGCCGCGCTGTTTCTCGTCGGTGCGCTGTACGCGTACCGAATCGATCAATTCCACTTCGGTGCCGCCCGAGTTCACTTCGCCGCGTTCGCTGGTCACGTGCCACGGGAAGTCGGTGCCGCGATACATGTTCAAATCAGGCTTGGTCACCAGCGTGATATCAGTGGCCTTGACGTGTTCGGCCTTGTCGGAGGTCATCTCATACTGCACCTTGCCGTCGGGCAGGTACTGAATGGTGTGCGTGTTGGTCGCGTACCAGTCGATCGGATTCTCGGCGGCCGAGACCGGCGGCTTGTCGAGGAAGCGTTCCGGGCTGATGTTCCAGTAGCCGACCGCAGCGAAAATCGCCGCGATGCAGCCGAACAGCAGGAAGTTGCGAAACTTTTTGCTAAACATGGTCAGGCTCACAGGTACGCGGCGTTGGCCGCTTCGAGGCGGCCCTGGGCGCGCAGGATCAATTCGCAGAATTCGCGGGCGGCACCTTCGCCGCCACGGGCGCGGGTAACGCCGTGGGCGTGTTCGCGGACGAAATCGGCAGCGTTGGCCACCGCCATGCCCAGCCCTACACGGCGGATCACCGGCAAGTCTGGCAGATCGTCACCGAGATAGGCGACTTCTTCATAGCTTAGGCCCAGTTGCGCGAGCAGACCGTCGAGTACCACCAGTTTGTCCTCGCGCCCCTGAAACAGATGCGGGATGCCGAGGTTCTTCGCGCGGCGCTCGACCACCGGGGTCTTGCGACCACTGATGATCGCCGTCTGCACGCCGGCATTCATCAACATTTTGATGCCTTGGCCGTCAAGGGTGTTGAAGGTCTTGAACTCGCTGCCGTCTTCGAGGAAGTACAGGCGCCCGTCGGTGAGCACACCGTCGACGTCGAATACTGCCAGTTTGATCGCTTTGCCGCGTTGCAGCAGATCGTTGCTCATTACATGACTCCTGCGCGCAGCAGATCGGAGAGGTTGAAGGCGCCGATCGGGCGATCCTCCTCGTCGACGACTACCAGGGCGTTGATTCGATGGTCTTCCATGATTTTCAGGGCTTCGGCGGCGAGCATGTCGGGCCGGGCGGTCTTGCCGTGTGCGGTCATCACCTGATCGATGGTGGCGCTGCGGATGTCGATGGCGCGATCCAGGGTGCGGCGCAAATCGCCGTCAGTGAAGATCCCGGCGAGCTTGCCATCGGCTTCAATAATAGCGGTCATGCCCAGACCCTTGCGGGTCATTTCCATCAGCGCGTCTTTGAGCAGGGTGCCGCGTTGTACTTGCGGCAGCTCTTGCCCGGCGTGCATGACGTTTTCGACTTTCAGCAACAGGCGACGGCCAAGGGCGCCGCCCGGATGCGAGAAGGCAAAATCTTCAGCGGTGAAACCACGCGCTTCCAGCAAGGCCACGGCCAGAGCGTCGCCCATGACCAGCGCGGCCGTGGTCGAAGAGGTCGGTGCCAGATTCAGCGGGCAGGCTTCGTGCTCGACATGCACATTGAGATTGACCTCGGCGGCCTTCGCCAATGGCGACTGCGGATTGCCGGTGACGCTGATCAACTGGATACCCAGGCGTTTGATCAATGGCAGCAGCGTTACGATTTCATTGGTCGAACCAGAGTTCGACAGGGCCAGAATCACGTCGTCGCGGGTGATCATGCCCATGTCGCCATGGCTGGCTTCGGCCGGATGCACGAAAAACGCCGGGGTGCCGGTGCTGGCCAGGGTGGCGGCGATCTTGTTGCCGACGTGCCCGGATTTGCCCATGCCGACTACGACCACGCGGCCCTTGCTGGCCAGAATCATCTCGCAAGCGCGTACGAAATCGGCGTCGATATGGGCCATCAAGCCTTGGACGGCTTCCACTTCGAGGCGGATGGTGCGTTGTGCCGATTGAATCAGGTCGCGGGTTTTGCTCATGTCAGAATCGTATGGGCCGATGAAAAGGCGGCGATTATAGCGGTTATGTGGCAAAGCCTCACGCAAGTTCGACGTGCTTTGTCATTACTGGTTACCAAAACCCTCTGAAACTCGCTCGGGCCCTCTTCAGTCGGCGATCTTGGCCGGGTTCTCGCTTGGGCGCTCAGCCTTTGCAGTGATATAGTTCGCCGCCAGTTCGGCCTGCCCGGGATGCAGGTGTTTCCGAGGAAAGTCTGGCATCCCAGTGAGAGGCTGCATCGCAAGGAGTTTAGATGAGTGCCGATAACGCCTACGCGGTCGAGCTGAAGGGAGTCTCCTTCAAGCGCGGTGCGCGGAGCATTTTCAATAACGTCGATATCCGCATCCCCCGCGGCAAGGTCACCGGCATCATGGGGCCTTCCGGCTGCGGCAAGACCACGCTGCTGCGCCTGATGGGCGCACAGTTGCGGCCGTCCAGCGGTGAAGTCTGGGTCAACGGGCAGAATCTGCCGACGCTGTCGCGCAGTGATCTGTTCGATGCGCGCAAGCACATGGGCGTGCTGTTTCAGAGCGGTGCGCTGTTCACTGACCTTGATGTGTTCGAGAACGTGGCCTTCCCGCTGCGGGTGCACACGCAACTGCCGGAAGACATGATCCGCGACATCGTCCTGCTCAAATTGCAGGCAGTGGGTCTGCGTGGCGCCATCGAGCTGATGCCGGACGAACTGTCCGGCGGCATGAAGCGCCGTGTTGCGCTGGCCCGGGCGATTGCCCTCGATCCGCAGATTCTCATGTACGACGAGCCCTTCGTGGGCCAGGACCCGATCGCCATGGGCGTGCTGGTGCGCCTGATCCGCCTGCTCAACGATGCCCTGGGCATCACCAGCATCGTGGTCTCGCACGATCTTGCAGAAACCGCGAGCATTGCCGACTACATCTATGTAGTGGGCGATGGTCAGGTGCTGGGCCAAGGCACACCGGATGAGCTGATGAATTCCGATGATCCGCGTATCCGCCAGTTCATGACCGGCGATCCCGATGGCCCGGTGCCGTACCATTTTCCAGCGTCGGATTACCGCGCAGATCTTCTGGGGAAGCGCTGATGCGCAGAATTTCATTGATGGAACGCGTGCGTCGGTTCGGCGAATCGGCGATCGACGCGGTCGCGGTGTTTGGTCGAGCGACCCTGTTCCTGTTTCACGCCCTGCTGGGCCGTGGCGGTATCAGCGGTGGTTTCGGCCTGTTGGTCAAGCAGCTGCATTCGGTCGGCGTCATGTCGCTGGTGATCATCGTGGTCTCCGGCATTTTCATCGGCATGGTCCTGGCGTTGCAGGGCTTCAGCATTCTTTCCAGCTATGGTTCAGAGCAGGCGGTGGGGCAGATGGTCGCCCTGACGTTGCTGCGTGAACTGGGGCCGGTGGTCACGGCGTTGCTGTTTGCCGGGCGCGCCGGTTCGGCGTTGACCGCCGAGATCGGCAACATGAAATCCACCGAGCAGTTGTCCAGCCTGGAAATGATCGGTGTCGATCCGCTCAAGTACATCATTGCCCCGCGCCTGTGGGCCGGCTTCATTTCCCTGCCGGTGCTGGCGATGATCTTCAGCGTCGTCGGCATCTGGGGCGGTTCGTGGGTCGCAGTCGACTGGCTGGGCGTTTATGAAGGCTCGTACTGGGCGAACATGCAGAACAGCGTGAATTTCACCAGTGACGTGCTCAATGGCGTGATCAAGAGTGTCGTTTTCGCCTTTGTGGTGACCTGGATCGCCGTATTCCAAGGCTATGACTGTGAGCCCACTTCCGAGGGGATCAGTCGTGCCACCACCAAGACCGTGGTGTTTGCCTCGCTGGCAGTGCTCGGCCTGGACTTTATTCTGACCGCTTTGATGTTTGGAGATTTCTGATGCAAAACCGCACCCTGGAAATCGGTGTCGGCCTGTTCCTGCTGGCAGGGATCCTGGCTTTGCTGCTGCTCGCCTTGCGCGTCAGCGGCCTGTCTCCGACTTCGTCCACCGACACTTACAAGTTGTATGCGTATTTCGACAATATCGCCGGTCTGACGGTCAGAGCCAAAGTGACCATGGCCGGTGTGACCATCGGCAAGGTCACCGCTATCGATCTGGATCGCGACAGCTTCACCGGTCGGGTCACGCTGCAAGTGGATAAAAAGGTCGACAACCTGCCGGTCGATTCCACAGCGTCTATCCTCACCGCGGGTCTGCTGGGCGAGAAATACATCGGTATCAGCGTCGGCGGCGAAGACACCCAGTTGAAAGACGGTGGAACCATCCACGACACGCAGTCGTCACTGGTACTGGAAGACCTGATCGGTAAATTCCTGCTCAATACCGTTAGCAAAGACGCCAAATGAGGAGCTTTTGAATGATCTCTATCTTGCGACGTGGCCTGTTGGTGTTGCTCGCGGCCCTGCCGTTGATGGCTAACGCTGCACCGGGGCAATCGGCTCATGACCTGATTCAGGACACCACGAACCGGATGCTTGCCGATTTGCAGGCGAACAAAGAGAAGTACAAGCAGGATCCGCAGGATTTCTATGCGGCGCTGAACAACATTGTCGGTCCGGTGGTGGATGCCGAGGGCATCTCCAAAAGCATCATGACCGTGAAGTATTCGCGCAAGGCCACGCCTGAGCAGATGCAGCGCTTTCAGGAAAACTTCAAGCGCGGTCTGTTCCAGTTCTACGGCAACGCTCTGCTGGAATACAACAACCAGGGCATCACGGTTGACCCGGCCAAAGACGAATCGGGCGAGCGCACCAGCGTCAATATGACCGTCAAGGGCAGCAATGGCGCGATCTATCCGGTGCAGTACACGCTTGAGAAGATCAGCGGCGAGTGGAAACTGCGCAACGTGATCATCAATGGCATCAACATTGGCAAGCTGTTCCGTGACCAGTTCGCCGACGCCATGCAGCGCAATGGCAACGATCTGGACAAGACCATCGATGGCTGGGCCGGTGAAGTCGCCAAGGCCAAGCAGGAAACCGACAAAGCCGCCGCGAAGCCAGCGCAATGAGTGAGGCGGCAGTTCGCATGAGTGATGTCGACGAGCTGGTGCTCAGCGGCGTGCTGGATTACCGCACCGGGCCTGAGCTGCGCAAGGAAGGGCAGGCGCTGATCAAGTCGAGCAAGGCGTCGGCGCTGGTCATCGATTGTTCGGCGGTGCAGAAGTCCAGCAGCGTCGGCCTGTCGTTGCTGCTGTGCTTCATGCGTGATGCTCAGGCGGCCGGCAAGGCCGTCAGCATCCGCGCGATGCCCGAAGACATGCGCGAAATCGCTCAGGTCAGCGAGTTGACCGAGCTGTTGGCGCACCCCTGAACCCTCATCTATAAAGAAGCCCCCCGTCAGAGTCCTGCGTTGCGGGGTTCGCAGGCGCGGGGCTTTTTTGTATGATGTCCGACCCGTGCGCACAGGGCGCCGATTGAGGTTGAGCATGCAGGCCGTAGAAGTGAAGAGCTTCCTTGAAGGAAAGCTGCCAGGAACGCTGGTAGAAGTTGAAGGCGAAGGCTGCAACTTCCAGCTGAACGTGATCAGCGATGAACTGGCGGCGTTGAGCCCGGTGAAGCGTCAGCAGCAGGTCTATGCCCATTTGAACCCATGGATCGTCGATGGCAGCATCCATGCGGTCACTATGAAATTTTTCAGCAGCACGGCCTGGGCCGAGCGCACCTGAGCCCTAGGGCGTCGAGATACTAATGGATAAATTGATTATTACCGGTGGCGCTCGTCTCGATGGCGAGATCCGCATTTCCGGCGCGAAGAACTCCGCCCTGCCGATTTTGGCCGCGACCTTGCTGTGCGATGGCCCGGTCACCGTTGGCAACCTGCCGCACCTGCACGACATCACCACCATGATCGAGCTGTTCGGGCGCATGGGCATCGAGCCGGTGATCGACGAGAAGCTCAGCGTCGAAATCGACCCGCGCACCATCAAGACCCTGATCGCCCCGTACGAACTGGTGAAAACCATGCGTGCGTCGATCCTGGTACTGGGCCCGATGGTCGCGCGTTTCGGTGAAGCCGAAGTCGCACTGCCTGGTGGTTGCGCCATCGGTTCGCGTCCGGTCGACCTGCACATTCGCGGTCTGGAAGCCATGGGCGCGGTCATCGACGTCGAAGGCGGCTACATCAAGGCCAAGGCACCTGAAGGTGGCTTGCGCGGCGCGCACTTCTTCTTCGACACCGTCAGCGTGACCGGTACCGAAAACATCATGATGGCCGCTGCTCTGGCCAAGGGCCGCAGCGTGTTGCAGAACGCCGCGCGCGAGCCTGAAGTAGTCGACCTGGCGAACTTCCTCAATGCCATGGGCGCCAAGGTTTCCGGTGCTGGCACCGACACCATCACCATTGATGGCGTCGAGCGTCTGGGTTCGGCGTTCTACAAGGTCATGCCTGACCGTATCGAAACCGGCACCTACCTGGTCGCCGCTGCCGTCACCGGTGGTCGCGTCAAGGTCAAGGACACCGATCCGACCATCCTCGAAGCGGTGCTGGAAAAGCTGCGTGAAGCCGGTGCGGAAATCACCTGCGGTGAAGACTGGATCGAGCTGAACATGCACGGCAAGCGCCCGAAAGCGGTCAACGTGCGCACTGCGCCGTACCCGGCGTTCCCGACCGACATGCAGGCCCAGTTCATCTCGCTCAACGCCATTGCCGAAGGCACTGGTGCGGTGATCGAGACGATCTTCGAAAACCGTTTCATGCACGTGTACGAACTGCACCGCATGGGCGCGCACATCCAGGTTGAAGGCAACACCGCCATCGTCACCGGTATCGAGAAGCTCAAGGGCGCGCCAGTCATGGCCACCGACCTGCGCGCGTCGGCCAGCCTGGTGATCTCGGCGCTGGTTGCCGAAGGCGACACGCTGATCGACCGCATCTACCACATCGACCGTGGTTACGAGTGCATCGAAGAAAAACTGCAAATGCTGGGTGCCAAGATCCGCCGCGTTCCGGGCTGATCGCTGCATCGGGACACAGGGACGTGTCCACTGAATTCGTTTTGAGTCGAGGGTGTACGCACCCTCGATGTGTGTCCGGCGCCGATTGCGACCGGGCATGAGTACCTTGATAAGGACTGACGTTTCCCATGTTGACCATCGCACTGTCCAAGGGCCGCATCCTTGACGACACCCTGCCGCTTCTCGCTGAAGCGGGCATCGTGCCGACCGAGAATCCGGACAAGAGCCGCAAGCTGATCATTCCCACGACCCAGGACGACGTGCGTCTGCTGATCGTGCGTGCCACCGACGTGCCGACCTATGTCGAGCATGGCGCGGCCGACCTCGGCGTCGCCGGTAAGGACGTGCTGATGGAATACAGCGGCCAGGGCCTGTACGAGCCGCTGGACCTGCAGATCGCCCAGTGCAAGCTGATGACCGCCGGCAAGATCGGCGCGGCCGAGCCCAAGGGCCGTCTGCGCGTGGCGACCAAGTTCGTCAACGTTGCCAAGCGTTATTACGCCGAGCAGGGCCGTCAGGTCGACATCATCAAGCTGTACGGTTCGATGGAGCTGGCGCCGCTGATCGGGCTGGCCGACAAGATCATCGACGTGGTCGACACCGGCAACACCCTGCGCGCCAACGGCCTGGAGCCACAGGAACTGATCGCCACGATCAGCTCGCGTCTGGTGGTCAACAAGGCTTCGATGAAAATGCAGCACGCCCGAATCCAGGCGTTGATCGACACCCTGCGCAACGCAGTGGAATCGCGACACCGCGGCTGATCTACCAGCGCGGCCCGAGGCCGCGCCGTCTATCCGCCTCATAGCCAGAATTCTCAGGTGCCCAAGCGGATCGAATGCTAGTTTCGGGCGCCTGAGTTTTTTGCCAATTCCTATGAGGCTCTCGCTATGACCGCAACCACTGCAATTCGCCGACTCAACGCTGCTGACCCGGATTTCGCGCATCATCTGGATCATCTGCTGAGCTGGGAAAGTGTGTCTGACGACTCGGTCAATCAGCGCGTGCTGGACATCATCAAGGCTGTGCGCGAGCGCGGTGACGCGGCGCTGGTCGAATTCACCCAGAAGTTCGACGGTCTCGAAGTCACCTCGATGGCCGACCTGATCCTGCCGCGCGAGCGCCTTGAACTGGCCCTGACCCGCATCACTGTGCCGCAACGCGAGGCCTTGGAAAAAGCCGCCGCCCGCGTGCGCAGCTATCACGAAAAACAGAAGCAGGATTCTTGGAGCTACACCGAGGCTGACGGCACAGTGCTGGGCCAGAAGGTCACGCCACTGGATCGCGCAGGCCTTTACGTGCCGGGCGGCAAGGCCTCGTATCCGTCGTCGGTATTGATGAACGCGATTCCGGCCAAGGTGGCCGGCGTGACCGAAGTAGTCATGGTCGTGCCAACCCCGCGCGGTGAAATCAACGAGCTGGTGCTGGCCGCTGCCTGCATCGCCGGTGTCGACCGCGTGTTCACCATCGGCGGCGCGCAAGCAGTTGCCGCCCTGGCTTACGGCACCGAAAGCGTGCCGCGTGTCGACAAGGTTGTCGGCCCGGGCAACATCTATGTGGCCACGGCCAAGCGTCATGTGTTCGGTCAGGTCGGCATCGACATGATCGCCGGCCCTTCGGAAATTCTCGTGGTCTGCGACGGCCAGACCGATCCGGACTGGATTGCCATGGACCTGTTCTCTCAGGCCGAGCACGACGAAGACGCGCAAGCGATTCTGGTCAGCCCGGACGCCGAGTTCCTCGACAAGGTGGCCGCGAGCATCGACAAACTGCTGCCGACCATGGACCGCGCGACCATCATCGAAACTTCGATCAATGGCCGTGGTGCGCTGATTCAGGTGAGCGACATGGCCCAGGCCATCGAAGTCGCCAACCGCATCGCCCCGGAACACCTGGAATTGTCGGTCGCCGATCCACAGGCCTGGCTGCCGCAGATTCGCCACGCCGGTGCGATCTTCATGGGCCGCCACACCTCCGAAGCGTTGGGCGATTACTGCGCCGGCCCGAACCACGTGTTGCCGACTTCCGGCACCGCGCGCTTCTCCTCGCCGCTGGGCGTCTACGACTTCCAGAAGCGCTCGTCGATCATCTTCTGCTCCGAGACCGGCGCTTCCGAGCTGGGCAAAACAGCATCGGTACTGGCCCGTGGTGAATCGCTGAGCGCCCACGCACGCAGCGCCGAATACCGCATCAAAGACCAAGACTTTCTGAAAGGGCAGGGGAACTGAGCGATGAGTAAATTCTGGAGCCCGTTCGTCAAGGATCTGGTGCCCTACGTGCCGGGCGAACAGCCGAAGCTGACCAAACTGGTCAAGCTCAATACCAACGAAAATCCGTATGGCCCGTCGCCAAAAGCGCTCGCGGCGATGCAAGCCGAGCTCAACGACAACCTGCGCCTGTATCCGGACCCGAACAGTGATCTGCTGAAAAGCGCCGTGGCCGAATATTACGGCGTGCAAACCAGTCAGGTGTTCCTCGGCAACGGTTCGGACGAAGTGCTTGCGCACATCTTCCACGGCTTGCTGCAACACGATCAGCCGCTGCTGTTCCCGGACATCAGCTACAGCTTCTATCCGGTTTACTGCGGTCTGTACGGCATTGAATTCGACGCGGTGCCGCTGGATGCGCAGTTCCAGATCAACCCGGCCGATTACGCCAAACCGAATGGCGGGATCATTTTCCCCAACCCGAACGCCCCGACCGGGTGCCTGCTGGCGCTGGACGCGGTCGAGCAAATCCTCAAGGCCAGTCCTGATTCGGTCGTAGTCGTGGATGAGGCGTACATCGACTTCGGCGGCGAGACGGCGATCAGTCTGGTGGACCGCTATCCGAATCTGCTGGTGACGCAGACGCTGTCCAAGTCACGCTCGCTGGCCGGCCTGCGTGTCGGTCTGGCAGTAGGGCATCCGGACCTGATCGAAGCGCTGGAGCGGATCAAGAACAGCTTCAACTCCTATCCGCTGGATCGTCTGGCGATTGTCGGCGCGGCGGCGGCTTTTGCAGACCGCGAGTATTTCGACAAGACCTGTCGTCAGGTGATCGAAAGTCGCGAATGGGTGGTGGCGCAGTTGCAGGCTAAAGGCTTTGAAGTGCTGCCGTCGGCGGCCAACTTCATCTTCGCTCGCCACCCGCAGCATGACGCGGCGGGCCTGGCGGCCAAGCTGCGCGAGCAGGGCGTGATCGTGCGGCACTTCAAGCAGGAACGGATTGCGCAGTTCTTGCGGATCTCGATTGGCACGCCGGAGCAGAATCAGGCGTTGATTGATGGGCTTGGCGACCTTTAAAAGCAAAAGCCCCTCACCCTAGCCCTCTCCCAGAAGGAGAGGGGACTGAATGGGGAATATTGCAGAGGTTCACCGACTTGAACGATTTGTATTGAATCCATAATCAACTCGGTCTTTCAGGTCGATGTATCCCGCAAGACAACTCGGTCGGCTCCCTCTCCCTCTGGGAGAGGGCTGGGGTGAGGGTGTGCTTTTATTCGTGATGCGGCTCGCCCAAGAAAGTCAGCGAACTGAACAACCCACGACTGTCCACATCCACACTGTCCTTCACCGGCACTTCAACCTGCGCCGCAATCACATTCAACCCTTCGTTACGCACCAGCACC
This sequence comes from Pseudomonas sp. S3_G06, assembly GCF_054667565.1. Taxonomy (NCBI): domain Bacteria; kingdom Pseudomonadati; phylum Pseudomonadota; class Gammaproteobacteria; order Pseudomonadales; family Pseudomonadaceae; genus Pseudomonas; species Pseudomonas sp. S3_G06. The sequence goes on along the minus strand of NZ_CP162738.1, from coordinate 4,174,080 downwards.
TGCGCACGCCCATCCTTGTCGGTCTCGGTGCTCAGGGTGTTTGGCGCGCTGCGATAGTCGCCATACAACTTCACCCCCGCCGCCGGTTTGCCATCGAGCAGCACCCGCACCGGTAACGATTTACCCGGCCCGACCGTCAGCGGATCGACCTCCGGCAGGATCAGCAGTTTGATCTGGTCAAGCTTCGGCAACTTCGCCCCCGGCTGATAGATCGCCAGACTGTACTTGAACGTCTGCGTGGCCTCGGTGGCGCCGGGCACTTTGCTGCGTCCTTCGTTGATCCACTTCTTGTCCGCCGTCTGCGACCACATGCCATTGTTCAGCGCCACGGCCATCACCGCCGGCGGCTTCAACGGTTTCAGCCGGGCATGATCGGCCAGGCGCTCGACGCTGACCGGGATCATTTTGCCGCTTGCGTCATAAGCCCAGGCACCGCTGATTTTCTGCGCCTTGAAGGCGTTGTCTTCAGCGCCGTGACCGTAGACCACTTCGATGTTGCCGCGTCGCTCCTCTGTCCACAGGCCGTGCGCCGACACCTGACCGGTGAACAGCGCAGCGATGAGCAGAAGGGATTTGCCGTAGTGCATGGTGACGTCCTTTTACAGGTTGAGTGTCAGGCTGACAGTGAAATTGCGTGGCTCGCCGGGGTTGACCCAGTAGTTGCTGTAGGAGCGCTCGTAATATTTCTCGTCGAAGATGTTGTTCAGGTTGAGGCCGAGCGTGACGTTGTCGCTGGCCTTGTAATGCGCGAGCAAGTCGACGGTCTGGTAGGCCGGCAATTCGAAGTCGCTGCCGGATTCGCCCGAGCGATCGCCGACGTAGGTGAACGCTGCACCGACGTCTGAACCGCGCAGTCGGCCATCCTGAAATTCATAAACACCCAGCAGACTGCCGCTGCGTTTAGCCACGCCGAGGATGCGGCTGCCGGTAGGAATGGTCGCGTCGCCCTTGGTCACCTCGGCGTCGATGTAGGCGAAGGCGCCGATGACCCGCACTGCGTCGGTCACCTGGCCGCTCACTTGCCAATCGAAACCCTGACTGCGCGCCTTGCCCATGGCGCGGCTGGTGTCGGTGCCCGGATCGAGGGCGAGAACGTTTTCCTTGTCGATGTGGAAGAAGGCGAGGGTGCTGCTCACGCGCTCATCGAACAGTTCGTTCTTGATCCCCACTTCGTAACCGACGCCTTCTTCCGGGTCGAAGGATTTGCCGGAGGCATCCAGGCCGTTGTTCGGTTTGAACGAGGTCGAGGCATTGGCGAACAGGCCGGTGTTCGGCGTGAGCTGATAGAGCAGGCCGGCGCGTTGAGTCAGTGCGTCGTGGCGCTGCTGGCTTTTGGCGTTGCGGCTGTGATCGTCGATGCGCTGATCGAAATGCTCGAAGCGCGCGCCGACCATGCCGCGCAGCTTGTCGGTGAAAATGATCTGGTCCTGCAGGTTCAGCGCATGACTTTCGACGTGTTCGAAGAAGTCGGTGCCCGAGCGTGCGCCGTTGGGTTTCGGCTGGCCGTAGACCGGCTTATAGATGTCGATGGCGTAGGGGCCGCCAGCAATGGTGGTGACGCGTTCGTCCTTGCGGTAATTCTCGTACTCGGTGCCGATCAGCAATTCATGCTGCCACGGCCCGAGGTCGAACAGACCGCGCAGTTCCAGTTGGGTGATGCTGTCGTGCCAACTCGTATCGCGTTCGCGCAAGCGGCGATTGACCGTGTGGCCGTCGGCGTTCAGCGGTCGTGCTTCGGAAGCGTCGCCCCAGAGCTTGCCTTCCTTGTAGTGGCTGGCCAGACGCAGCTTCCAGCTGTCGTTCAGATGGTGCTCAAGGGCGGCCTGGAGCAGGTTGTTATGGTTGTCGATGTTGCCGTCGTTGGGCTCGCCCAAGAACGTCGAGCGCGATACGCCGCTCCACTTGTTGTTCGGCGCCACCACGCCACGATCGAACGTCAAGTTGTGACGGACGATTTCGCTTTCCACCAGCAGCGAGGTGTCCGGGTTCAACTGCCAACTGATCGAAGGCGCGACGAATACCCGCTGGCTGTCGACGTGGTCGCGAAAGCTGTTGTTGTCTTCTACCGCGAGGTTGACACGCGAGAGCACATTGCCCTGATCATCGAGGGGCGTGTTGACGTCCAGCGCGGTGCGATAGCGATCCCAACTGCCGGCGCTGGTTTGCACAGTGGTGAACGCTTCGGGCTGCGGCTTCTTGGTGACGATGTTCACCGTGCCGCCGGGATCACCCCGGCCGTACAGGCTGGCGGCCGGGCCCTTGAGCACTTCGATGCGCTCGATGTTGGCCGCATCTGGCGTGCTCGGGTAGCCGCGATTGGCGCTGAAACCGTCCTTGTAGAACTCGGACGTGGTGAAGCCGCGCACGCTGTATTCGTACAGGGTCAGGCCGCCGAAGTTGTTCTGCTTCGATACGCCGCCGGCAAAATCCAGCGCGCGTTCAACGCTGGTGCTGCCCAGATCCGAGAGCACACTGGCCGGAACGACGCTGATGGCTTGTGGGATATCGCGAATCGCCGTGTCGGTTTTGGTCGCACTGGCCGAGCGAGTCGCGCGATAACCGCTGACCGGGCCGGTGGGGGATTCATAGTCGGAAGTGACGCTGATGGCTTCCAGCTCAACGGGCTGCGGCTCATCGGCGAAGGCGGGATCGCAGAGCAAACCCAGAGTCAGGCCCAACAGCGAGGCCTTTTTGCGAGACGACATGTTATGTTGTTCCAATTGCTAGAATTGAAACAATATAACATGCCTGTTGAGAATGTCTGTTATTCGCGCCACTGGCGCGAAAACATTTTTACTCTTCTTTTTCTTTCACCGGTGCCGGCGGTGGACGCAGGCCGATTTCAGCGGTCAGCTTCAGCTCCTTGCCGTTGCGCATGACCTGAATCGTCACCTTGTCGGTCGGCTTGATCCGCGCCACCTGGTTCATCGAGCGGCGACCATCGCCGGCCGGCTCGCCATCGATGCTCAGAATCACATCGCCCAGTTGCAGGCCGGCTTTCTGCGCCGGGCCGTCACGGAAGATCCCCGCGACGACAATCCCCGGGCGCCCGGACAAGCCAAACGACTCCGCCAGTTCCTGAGTCAGCGGTTGTACTTCGATGCCCAGCCAGCCACGAATCACCTGGCCGTGCTCGATGATCGACTTCATCACTTCCATCGCCAGTTTCACCGGGATGGCAAAACCGATGCCTTGCGAGCCGCCGGATTTGGAAAAGATCGCCGTGTTGATACCGGTGAGGTTGCCGTTGGCGTCGACCAGCGCACCGCCGGAGTTGCCCGGGTTGATCGCCGCATCGGTCTGGATGAAGTCTTCGTAGTTGTTCAGGCCCAACTGATTACGGCCGGTGGCGCTGATGATGCCCATGGTCACGGTCTGGCCGACGCCGAACGGGTTGCCGATGGCCAGCGCAACGTCGCCGATGCGAATGCTGTCGGAGCGGCCGACGGTGATCGCCGGGAGGTTTTTCAGGTCGATTTTAAGGACAGCGAGGTCGGTTTCCGGATCGCTGCCGATCACGCGGGCCAGCGTCTCGCGACCATCCTTGAGCGCCACGACGATCTGGTCGGCGCCGCTGGTGACGTGGTTGTTGGTGAGGATGTAGCCTTCCGGGCTCATGATCACCCCGGAACCGAGGCTCGATTCCATGCGCTTCTGTTTCGGCGAATTGTCACCGAAGAAGCGGCGGAACTGCGGATCCTCGAACAAGGGATGCGCCGGTTTGTTGATGACCTTGGTGGTGTACAGGTTGACCACCGACGGCGCGGCGATGCTCACTGCATCCGCATAGGACACCGGCCCCTGCTGCACGATCGTGGTCTGAGGGGCCTGTTGCAGATTGACGTCGAGGCTCGGCAGCCCGACCCACTCGGGGTAACGCTGAATAATCAACAGAGCGATAAGCACACCGGCCAACAGCGGCCAGCCAAAAAAACGCAGCGCCTTGAGCATTAAGCACGTTCCTGGAAAGGTTGCAGGCGAGGTCAGACCGCCCATAATGTCGCGCATTATACGAGGCCGCGCGCGCCTCTGAACGGGATATTTAGGAGTCTTTCATGGCCGTTGCCCTCAGCACCCTCGTCGAAGAAGCCGACCGTTACCTGGGCAGTGCGAAAATTGCCGATTATTGCCCCAACGGATTACAGGTCGAAGGCCGCCCGCAGGTGATGCGCATCGTCAGTGGCGTCACCGCCAGCCAGGCGTTGCTCGATGCCGCCGTCGAAGCCGAGGCCGACCTGATCCTGGTCCACCACGGTTATTTCTGGAAAGGCGAAAATCCTTGCGTCACCGGTATGAAACAGCGCCGCTTGAAAACCCTGCTCAAGCACGACATCAGTCTGCTCGCCTATCACCTGCCGCTGGATCTGCACCCGGACGTCGGCAACAACGTGCAACTGGCGCGTCAACTCGACATCACTGTCGAAGGGCCGCTCGACCCGAGCAATCCGAAAGTCGTCGGGCTGGTCGGTTCGCTGAATGAGCCAATGACTGCGCGGGATTTCGCGCGCAAGGTGCAGGAAGTCATGGGCCGCGAGCCGCTGCTGATCGAAGGCAGCGGCATGATCCGCCGTGTCGGCTGGTGCACCGGCGGTGGCCAGGGTTATATCGATCAGGGCGTGGCGGCGGGTGTCGACCTGTTCATCAGTGGCGAGGCCTCCGAGCAGACTTTCCACAGCGCCCGGGAGAACGACATCAGCTTCATCGCCGCTGGCCACCACGCCACCGAACGCTACGGCGTGCAGGCGCTGGGTGAGTATCTGGCGAAGCGCTTTGCCCTTGAGCACATCTTCATCGACATCCCGAACCCGATCTGAGCTCACCGCAAACTCCTGTGGGAGCGAGCCTGCTTGCGAAGGCCTCAGACCTTCGATACAAAGGTGCCTGACAATCCGCTTTCGCGAGCAGGCTCGCTCCCACATTCGGCCCTGACGGGCCGAACTGGCAGGCATATTCATATACCCTTTCGATCTAGTTGGCGTCCTGATTAGAAGAGGTCGCTGTGCTAGGATTCCTCGCTCGAACACGGCCCGCTGGCCGTTCATAAGAAAGCTTTCGTGAGTAGCCATGGTCGACAAACTGACGCATCTGAAACAGCTGGAGGCGGAAAGCATCCACATCATCCGCGAGGTGGCCGCCGAGTTCGATAACCCGGTGATGCTGTACTCCATCGGTAAAGACTCCGCCGTGATGCTGCACCTGGCACGCAAGGCGTTCTTCCCGGGCAAACTGCCGTTTCCGGTGATGCACGTCGACACCCGCTGGAAATTCCAGGAAATGTACAAGTTCCGCGACAAGATGGTCGAAGACTTGGGCCTGGACCTGATCACCCACATCAACCCCGATGGCGTGGCGCAGAACATCAACCCGTTCACCCACGGCAGCGCCAAGCACACCGACATCATGAAAACCGAAGGCCTGAAACAGGCACTCGACAAGCATGGTTTCGATGCAGCGTTCGGAGGCGCCCGTCGCGATGAAGAGAAATCCCGCGCCAAAGAGCGCGTGTACTCGTTCCGCGACAGCAAGCACCGCTGGGACCCGAAAAACCAGCGTCCAGAGCTCTGGAATGTCTACAACGGCAAGGTCAACAAGGGCGAATCCATTCGTGTATTCCCGTTGTCGAACTGGACCGAGCTGGACATCTGGCAGTACATCTATCTCGAAGGCATCCCGATTGTGCCGCTGTACTTCGCCGCCGAACGCGAAGTGATCGAGAAAAACGGCACGCTGATCATGATCGACGACGAGCGCATCCTCGAGCACCTGTCCGATGAAGACAAAGCGCGCATCGTGAAAAAGAAAGTGCGGTTCCGCACCCTTGGCTGCTACCCGTTGACGGGCGCGGTGGAGTCCGAGGCCGAAAGCCTGACGGACATCATTCAGGAAATGCTCCTGACGCGAACTTCCGAGCGCCAGGGCCGGGTCATCGACCACGATGGCGCAGGCTCGATGGAAGACAAAAAACGTCAAGGTTACTTTTAAGCTTCGAGTTACAAGCGGCAAGCTGCAAGTTAAAGGCGGTATGAGTAGCTTTGCAGTTTGGCGCTTGCAGCCGGTTGCTGCGGGCCGGAATCGGATGACTCGTAATGGATTTCGAGAGACTGGTTGTATGGCAGCGAAGCAAATGTCTGGCGGTGAGGATTTTCAAAGAGTTTGCGCGGTGCGGGGATTTTGGATTCAAGGATCAGATCACCCGTTCTGCACTTTCAGTGCCTTCCAATATCGCTGAAGGCATGGAGCGTCGGAGTTGCAAAGAAAAGGTTCATTTTCTTTGGATTGCGAAAGCTTCTTGTGGAGAGCTGCGCACCCAGATCCTGATAGGCCGAGATATCGCTTACATCGCAGAACCACTGGCTGAAAATTGGATTATGGAGACCCGAGAGCTTTCTAGGATGCTGGTTGGGTTGATCAACAAAATTTCTGACTAGCTGTACGCCGACAAGCTTGCCGCTTGAAGCTTACAGCTCGGAGCTTGAATGCAATGAGCCACGCATCTGATTTGATCAGCGAGGACATCCTCGCCTACCTGGGCCAGCACGAACGTAAAGAGCTGCTGCGCTTTTTGACCTGCGGTAACGTCGACGACGGCAAGAGCACCCTGATCGGGCGCCTGCTGCACGACTCGAAAATGATCTACGAAGATCACCTCGAAGCGATCACCCGCGATTCGAAGAAGGTCGGCACCACCGGTGACGACATCGATCTGGCGTTGCTGGTCGACGGTCTGCAGGCCGAGCGTGAGCAGGGCATCACCATTGATGTCGCCTACCGCTATTTCTCCACCGCCAAGCGCAAATTCATCATCGCCGACACCCCCGGCCATGAGCAGTACACCCGCAACATGGCCACCGGTGCGTCCACCTGTGACCTGGCGATCATTCTGGTCGACGCCCGTTACGGCGTGCAGACCCAGACCCGTCGCCACAGCTTCATCGCCTCCCTGCTGGGCATCAAACACATCGTCGTCGCCATCAACAAGATGGACTTGAAGGACTTCGACGAAGGCGTGTTCGAGTCGATCAAGGCCGACTACCTGAAGTTCGCCGAAGGCTTGAAGATGAAGCCGACCAGCATGCACTTCGTGCCGATGTCTGCCCTCAAGGGCGACAACGTGGTGAACAAGTCCGAGCGCTCGCCGTGGTACACCGGCCAGTCGCTGATGGAAATCCTCGAGACTGTGGAAGTGGCGGGCGATCGCAACTTCACCGATCTGCGTTTCCCGGTGCAGTACGTCAACCGTCCGAACCTGAACTTCCGTGGTTTCGCCGGCACCCTGGCCAGCGGCATTGTGCACAAGGGCGACGAAGTCGTGGTGCTGCCGTCGGGCAAGAGCAGCCGGGTGAAGTCCATCGTCACTTTCGAAGGTGAGCTGGAACACGCCGGTCCCGGTCAGGCGGTAACGCTGACCATGGAAGACGAAATCGATATCTCCCGTGGCGACCTGTTGGTGCATGCCGACAACGTGCCACCGGTCACCGACAGCTTCGAAGCGATGCTGGTGTGGATGGCTGAAGAGCCGATGCTGCCGGGCAAGAAATACGACATCAAACGCGCCACCAGTTACGTGCCGGGCTCGATCGCCAGCATCGTCAACAAGGTCGACGTCAACACGTTGGAAGAAGGCCCGGCGAGCGCGTTGCAGCTCAACGAAATCGGCAAGGTGAAGATCGCGCTCGACGCGCCGATTGCCCTCGACGGTTACGAAAGCAACCGCACCACCGGCGCATTCATCGTCATCGATCGCCTGACCAACGGCACCGTTGGCGCCGGCATGATCGTCGCTCAGCCAGTGGCCCATGGCACCGCCACCCACCACGGCAAATTGGCCCACGTGGCGACCGAAGAACGTGCTCAGCGCTTCGGCCAGCAACCGGCCACGGTTCTGTTCAGCGGCTTGTCCGGCGCGGGCAAAAGCACCCTGGCGTATGCGGTCGAACGCAAGCTGTTCGACATGGGTCGCGCGGTGTTTGTCCTCGATGGCCAGAACCTGCGTCAGGACCTGAACAAGGGGCTGCCGCAGGATCGCGCCGGGCGTACCGAGAACTGGCGTCGAGCCGCCCACGTGGCGCGTCAGTTCAACGAGGCGGGGCTGCTGACATTGGCCGCGTTCGTTGCGCCGAGTGCCGAAGGTCGCGAGCAGGCCAAGGAACTGATCGGCAAGGATCGCTTGCTGACGGTCTATGTGCAGGCCTCGCCGACCGTGTGCGCCGAGCGTGATCCGCAAGGTCTGTACGCCGCTGGCGGCGACAATATCCCGGGCGAGTCCTTCCCGTACGATGTGCCGCTCAATGCCGATCTGGTGATCGACACGCAGTCGCTGAGCCTGGAAGAAAGCGTCAAGCAAGTGCTGGAGCTGTTGCGTCAGCGTGGCGCGATCTAAGGCAGAAGCAGCTGCAAGCTTCTAGCTGCAAGCGGCAAGCGGCAAGCGGCAAGCTGCAAGAAAAAGCCCGCCGATGAGTGATCATCGGCGGGTTTTTTATTTCAGAGCGCTGCAATTAAAACTGTGGGAGCGAGCCTGCTCGCGAAAGCTTTATCTCATTCAACATCTTTGTATGCTGATCCACCGCTTTCGCGAGCAGGCTCGCTCCCACAGGGGGTTATTGGCGACCTGGAAATTCGCGGTGCATCTGTTCGAGCAACGCATCCTTGTCCAGCCACAGCTGATTGATCCAGCCCTGAAACTGCAAGCGGTAGTCGCCGTCCTGATCGTAGTTCTTGCCGATGAAGGCTGGCGGAATCTTCAGCTCTTCAAAGTGCACCACCACATCGCGCACATTGCCGCAGAGCAAGTCCCAGAATCCCGGACGCCCGGCCGGATAATGAATCGTCACGTTGACGATCGACTCCAGCTGTTCGCCCATCGCATCCAGCACAAAGGCGATCCCGCCGGCCTTGGGCTTGAGCAGGTATTTGAACGGTGACTGCTGCTGCGCATGCTTGCCTTCGGTGAAGCGTGTGCCTTCGACGAAGTTGAAAATCCCCACCGGGTTATGGCGGAATTTCGCGCAGGTCTTGCGCGTGGTTTCCAGGTCCTTGCCTTTTTTCTCCGGGTGTTTTTCCAGATACGCCTTGGAGTAGCGCTTCATGAACGGAAAGCCCAGCGCCCACCAGGCCAGCCCGATTACCGGCACCCAGATCAGCTCCTGCTTGAGGAAGAACTTCAGCGGCTGAATCTTGCGGTTGAGCACGTATTGCAGCACCAGAATATCCACCCAGCTCTGGTGGTTGCTGGTGATCAGGTACGAGTGCTGATAGTCGAGGCCTTGCAGACCGCTGAGGTGCCAGCGGGTGCGCCGTACCAGATTCATCCAGCCTTTGTTATTGCTGATCCACGCCTCGTGGGTGTGGCTCATCAGCCAACCGGCGATGCGCTGGGTAAAGGCAAACGGCAAAGCCTTGACCAGCGCCACGCAGAACAGGAACGAGCAGAGCAGAATCGTGTTGAGCGCCAACAACAGCGAGGCGATCACGCCGCGCAACGGTGCAGGGAGAAAGTCCAGCATTTACACATCCATAGGTCGGTTGGCGGCTTGAATCGCGGTGAGCGCGATGGTGTAGACGATGTCATCGACTTGCGCGCCGCGCGGCAGGTCGTTCACCGGTTTGCGCAGGCCTTGCAGCATCGGCCCGAGGCTGACGCAATCGGCGCTGCGTTGCACGGCTTTGTGCGTGGTGTTGCCGGTGTTCAGATCGGGGAACACGAATACCGTGGCACGCCCGGCGACCTGACTGTTCGGCGCCAGTTGTCGGGCAACTTCGGCGTTGGCGGCGGCGTCGTATTGCAGCGGGCCGTCGATCAGCAACGAGTGCTGTTGCTCGTGGGCGAGCAGGGTCGCCTCGCGGACTTTTTCGACTTCTTCGCCCCGGGCCGATTCGCCGCTCGAGTAGCTGATCATTGCCACGCGTGGGGTAATGCCGAACGCGGCGGCGGAGTCAGCGCTTTGCAAGGCGATCTCGGCCAGTTCGCTGGCGCTTGGGTGTGGGTTCATGACGCAGTCGCCGTAGACCAGCACTTGCTCCGCAAACAACATGAAAAACACCGACGATACGAGGGTGCAGCCCGGCGCGGTCTTGATCAGTTGCAGGGCCGGGCGAATGGTATTGGCGGTGGTGTTGATCACACCGGACACCAGCCCATCGACCTCGTCCAGCGCCAGCATCATGGTGCCGATCACCACGGTGTCTTCCAGTTGCTGCTCGGCCATCGGTGCGTTGAGGCTTTTGCTTTTGCGCAGGGCCACCATCGGCTCGACGTAGCGCTCGCGGATATGGTCCGGGTCAAGGATTTCCAGACCCGGCGGCAGCACGATGCCTTGGGCGCGGGCGACCGCTTCGACGTCTTCGGGCTTGGCCAACAGCACGCAGCGGGCGATCCCGCGTTCCTGACAGATTGCCGCCGCTTGCACGGTGAACGGCTCGCTGCCTTCGGGCAAGACGATACGCTTGTTCGCCGCTTGCGCGCGCTGGATCAATTGATAGCGGAACACCGCCGGCGACAGGCGCATCTCCCGAGGCGTACCGCAGCGCTGATGCAGCCAGTTGGCGTCGAGGTGGCTGGCGACGAAATCGGTGATGATCTCCGCGCGCTCGCGGTCATCGATCGGAATTTCCTTGTTCAGGCCATTGAGCAGATTGGCGGTGTCGTACGAGCCGGTGCTCACCGACAACACCGGCAAACCGGCCTGCAACGCGCCCCGGCACAGATCCATGATGCGCGGGTCGGGCAGGGTGTCGCTGGTCAGCAGCAGGCCGGCCAGCGGCACACCGTTGATCGCCGCGAGGCTGACGGCGAGGATGATGTCGTCGCGATCGCCCGGGGTCACCACCAGCACGCCGGGCTTGAGCAGCTCGACGGTGTTGCGCATGGTTCGTGCGCAAATGATGATTTTGCTCATGCGCCGGGTTTCGTAGTCTCCCGCGTTGAGCACTTGCGCACCCATCAGGTCGGCGACGTCGCGGGTGCGCGGCGCATTGAGTTCCGGCTGAAACGGGATGCAGCCAAGCAAGCGGAAATCACCGCTGCGCAGCAACGGCGAATGCTCTTTCAGGCGTGTGGCGAAGGCGTCCATGCTCTCGTCGGTCTTGACCTTGTTGAGGATCACCCCGAGGACCTTCGGGTCCTTCGGGCCGCCGAATAATTGCGCTTGAAGCTCGACGCGGCCAGAAAGCTCGGCGAGCACTTCGTTTTCCGGCGCCGAGACCAGAATCACCTCGGCATCCAGGCTCTTGGCCAGATGCAGATTGACCCGCGCGGCGTAACTGGCGCTGCGGGTCGGCACCATGCCTTCGACCACCAGCACGTCTTTGCCGACCGCCGCTTGCTGATACAGGGCGATGATTTCTTCGAGCAGTTCGTCGAGCTGACCGTCGCCGAGCATGCGTTCGACGTGCGCCAGCCCCAACGGTTGTGGCGGTTTCAGGCCGTGGGTGCGCGCCACCAGTTCGGTGGATCGCTCAGGGCCGGTGTCGCCCGGGTGCGGCTGGGCGATCGGTTTGAAGAAGCCGACTTTGAGACCGGCGCGTTCAAGCGTGCGCACCAGCCCGAGGCTGATGGAGGTCAGACCCACGCCAAAATCGGTGGGGGCGATAAAAAAAGTTTGCATGGGAATTCTCTATGCAAGGGTGTCAGCCTATGTCTGGCCGACTACCGAAATTCAGTCGCCAAGGTTATCGCTAACCGAGCCTTGTGCACACCAACCGCAGGCAAAGGGTTGACCTGTTTTTTCAATACGTTGCGCCGGATCCAGGACCCAGGCGCGGGTTTGCCACGGCGGCTGGTGGCGCAGGTGCTGGGTGTGGCCACAGGAAAGCTCGACCACCCAATGGCCATCTTCGTCCTGATGGAAGCCTGTGATGGTCGAAACCCGTTTGTCCGGGTTGTGGTCGCTTTCACGCGATTGCTTCGCTAAACTTGGCCTTTCTATATTCTTATGCAAAAGGTCTCGCCCCATGCTGATCGCCGCCAATAAGGCTGTCTCCATCGACTATACCCTGACCAACGACGCTGGTGAGGTCATCGACAGCTCCGCCGGCGGCGCTCCGCTGGTTTACCTGCAAGGCGCAGGCAACATCATCCCGGGCCTGGAAAAAGCCCTTGAAGGCAAAGCTGTCGGCGACGAGCTGAAAGTAGCCGTTGAGCCGGAAGACGCTTACGGTGAATACGCCGCTGAACTGGTCAGCACCCTGAGCCGCAGCATGTTCGAAGGCGTTGACGAGCTGGAAGTCGGCATGCAGTTCCACGCTTCGGCGCCGGACGGCCAGATGCAGATCGTCACCATCCGTGATCTGGACGGCGACGACGTCACCGTTGATGGCAACCACCCTCTGGCCGGTCAGCGCCTGAACTTCGAAGTGAAGATCGTTGATATCCGTGACGCCAGCCAGGAAGAAATCGCTCATGGTCACGTCCATGGCGAAGGTGGCCATCACCACTGATTTTCTGCGCTAAGCTTCGAGTACTGGAGAGGCGCCTGTGGGCGCCTTTTTAGTCCGCGGCTGTCCTTGGTGGCCTCGCCAAGTGGCTGTTTCGAGTAGAACACGAGAATCCTGGAGTTCGGCATGAGTGCTTTTCACGACCTTAAGTTGACAGCCCTGGATGGTCAGGAGCTACCGCTGGCGCCGTTCAAGGGACAAGTCGTGCTGGTGGTCAACGTGGCCTCCAAATGCGGCTTGACCCCTCAGTACGCGGCACTGGAAAACCTCTACCAGCAATACAAAGATAAAGGCTTTGCTGTGCTGGGCCTGCCGTGCAACCAGTTTGCCGGTCAGGAGCCAGGCTCGGAGAAAGAAATCCAGGAGTTCTGCAGCCTCAACTATGGCGTGACCTTTCCGTTGTCGAGCAAGCTCGAAGTCAACGGCCACGAGCGGCATCAGTTGTATCGCCTGCTGGCGGGCGAGGGCGCCGAATTTCCCGGTGACATCACCTGGAACTTCGAAAAGTTTCTGCTCGGCAAGGATGGCCGGGTGCTGGCGCGGTTCTCCCCGCGCACCGCGCCGGATGATCCGACAGTGATTGCCGCGATCGAAAAGGCCTTAGCCTGAATCAGAAAATCGCAGCGTTGAGCTGCGATTTTTTTTGCCTGCCTTTTGACCCTTAATCATTTAGATCAATAGTGCTGTCACGCGAAGAACGTGGCGGATATTATCGCCGTCATATCGATCAATGTCCGTCGCCAACGTCTTCGTGGAGCCTCTCGATGCCCGTTCAAGCCCTGTTCAAACCGTTCCACCTCGGTGCCCTCGAACTGCCGACCCGCGTGGTCATGGCGCCAATGACCCGTTCGTTTTCGCCGGGCGGTGTGCCGAATTCCAAGGTCATTGAGTACTATCGCCGTCGTGCGGCCGCCGGGGTTGGTCTGATCATCACCGAAGGCACCACCGTCGGCCATATCGCTGCCAACGGTTATCCGAATGTGCCGCAATTTTTCGGTGACGCGCCGCTGGCCGGCTGGAAAAAAGTTGTCGACGCCGTGCACGCCGAGGGCGGCAAGATCGTCCCGCAACTGTGGCATGTCGGCAGCGTACGTCGCCTCGGCACCGAGCCGGACGCCAGCGTGCCGGGCTACGGTCCGTCGGAGAAACTCAAGGACGGCCAGGTCGTGGTTCACGGCATGACCAAGCAGGACATCCAGGACGTGATTGCCGCGTTCGCCCAAGCTGCCAAAGACGCGCAAAGCATCGGTATGGACGGTGTGGAAATCCATGGCGCCCACGGTTATCTGATCGACCAGTTCTTCTGGGAAGGCAGCAACCAGCGCACTGACGAATACGGTGGCAGCCTGGCCAATCGTTCGCGTTTTGCCATCGAATTGATTCAAGCAGTGCGCGCAGCCGTCGGTGAGGGTTTCCCGATCATCTTCCGCTTCTCGCAATGGAAGCAGCAGGATTACACCGCGCGTCTGGTGCAAACTCCCGAAGCGCTGGGCGAATTTCTCAAGCCGCTGTCCGACGCTGGCGTGGACATTTTCCACTGCTCGACCCGACGCTTCTGGGAGCCGGAGTTCGACGGTTCGGATCTGAACCTTGCTGGCTGGACCCGCAAGCTGACCGGCAAACCGACCATCACCGTGGGCAGCGTCGGCCTGGACGGCGAGTTCCTGCAGTTCATGGTCAACACCGACAAGGTCGCGCAACCGGCCAGCCTGGAAAATCTGCTGGAGCGTCTGAACAAAGAAGAGTTTGACCTGGTAGCAGTGGGCCGCGCGCTGCTGGTCGATCCGGACTGGGCGCAGAAAGTCCGTGAAGGGCGTGAGCAGGACATTCTGCCGTTCAGTCGTGAGGCGTTGATGACCCTGGTCTAAGCGGCGCCAGTTCGAACCATTCGCGAGCAGGCTCGCTCCCACCTTCGACCGCATTCCATCTGAAAGAATGCAGTACCCATGTGGGAGCGAGCCTGCTCACGAAAGCTGTTTCTCTGTCGACGAAAATCTAAGGTTGTGTCTGCGCCCCAGGCACCCCCAGCTCCCCCGCACAAGCCCCCCGCAAATACCCCTCGAACTGCTCGATAATCGCCGCCCAGCCCTGGCGACTGCCATGCTGCCGTGCATTCAGCCGCACACAGCGCAACCGCTCATCCTCCTCCAGCAACCACGCCGCCGCCTCGCAAAATGCCTGCTCATCGCCGGGCATGGCTGACACGCCGTTGTAGCCGTGGCGAATATGCTGCGCCGCCGCTGCCTGATCATAGGCAACAACGCCGAGCCCCGAAGCCAGGGCTTCCAGCACCACATTGCCGAAAGTTTCGGTCAGGCTGGGAAATACGAACAGATCTCCTGAGGCGTAGTGCGCCGCCAGGGCTTCGCCCCGCTGCGCGCCGCAGAAGATCGCCTCCGGCAGTTCTTTTTCCAGCGCCGAACGCTGCGGGCCATCTCCGACCACGATCAGCTTCAGATGGCGCTGTGGATAAGTTTCGCGCAGACCTTCAAAGCAGCGTTTGAGCGAGCCCAGATTTTTCTCCGGGGCGAGCCTTCCTACGTGGATGACCGCGATATCTTTATCAGAGAGTCCCCATTGCTCACGCAACGCGCTCTGACGTTTGCTCGGATGAAACAACTGGCTGTCCACGCCCCGCGACAACAACGCCAGCCGTTCGAAATGCCGACGCTCCAGTTCCAGGCGCTGACTGGCGCTCGGCACCAAAGTCATTGCCGAACGATTGTGAAACCAGCGCAGGTAATGAGTGAGCATCCGCGTCAGCAGGCCGAGGCCGTACTGGCTGGTGTATTGCTGGAAGTTGGTGTGAAAACCGCTCACCACCGCAATCCCCAGGCGCCGTGCCGCGCGCAGTGCCGACAATCCGAGCGGGCCTTCCGTGGCGATGTACAGCACATCCGGCCGCTGGCGTTTCCAGCGGCGCAGCAGTTTATGCATCGACGACTGGCCCCATTGCAGTCCCGGATAGCCCGGTAGTGGCCAGCCGCGACACAGCAACAGTGCATCGTCTTCGCTGCGTTGCGGATCGGTGGCCTGGCGCGGGCGTACAAGCTCCACCTGGTGCCCACGTGCGCGCAAACCCTCGCACAAGCGGCCAAGGGTATTGGCCACGCCGTTGATTTCCGGTGGGAAGGTTTCGCTGATGAGGGTTATATGTAGAGCTGTCGTCATGACCTCAGTGTCGGCTGAGGCCATGTCGAGCTTGTTACGGTCGGATGATGGATTTGTGACGCGGTCAGTGCTGGATCACCAGATTTTCGGCGCCACGTTCACGCACCCAAAACAACGTCGCCCCGGCTACCGCCGCCGGCATCATCAGGATGTTGACCACCGGAATCAGCAACACCAGATAGACGATCCCGCCAAAACTCATGCTCTGCCAGCGCTTCTGCCGCAGCCAGGCCAGCATCTCGTTCCAGCCCAGTTTGTGGTTGTCCGCCGGATAGTCGATGTACTGGATGGCCATCATCCACACGCCGAATAGCAGCCATAACGGCGCGGCGACGATATTCACCACTGGGATGAACGACAGGATGAACAGGCCGAGGGCGCGCGGCAGGAAGTAGCCGAGCTTGCGCATTTCCCGGGAAAGGGTGCGCGGGATCATCGCGATCAGTTCGCCCCAACTGAACGCCGGGAAATCATCAGTGCCGCGCACCACCACTTCGACTTTTTCCGCAAGGAAGCCGTTGAACGGTGCGGCAATGATGTTGGCGAGCATGGTGAAGGTGAAAAACACCATCAAGGCCACCAGGACCACGAACAATGGCCAGAGGATATAGCTGAGGAAACTCAGCCATTCAGGCAACGACGGCATCAGCGTGTCGACCCACAGGCTGAACTGGTGGCCGGCCAGATAGATCAATCCGACGAACAGCACCAGGTTGATCGCCAGCGGCAACAACACGAACAGGCGCAGGCCAGGGCTCAGGACCAGTTTGAGGCCTTCGCGCAGGTACTGCGGGCCGGACAGAACAGGGGCGGGCATAAGGTGCTCCGAAGCAAGGGAA
Source organism: Pseudomonas sp. S3_G06 (assembly GCF_054667565.1). Lineage (NCBI taxonomy): Bacteria > Pseudomonadati > Pseudomonadota > Gammaproteobacteria > Pseudomonadales > Pseudomonadaceae > Pseudomonas > Pseudomonas sp. S3_G06. The sequence goes on along the minus strand of NZ_CP162738.1, from coordinate 4,157,638 downwards.
AACGCGCCGACGTTACCGGCTTTGCCAGAGCGGCGAAAGCGCGGCAGGGCAATCGACATTCACTGTAACAAAGAGGTCTATCTCGTCAGCGTCTCGGCATAGAGACCACCTATGAGCTGGATTGTTAAACCGTATTTCCTTAATCTTGCCCCCCTCGATACGCTGCACCCAACTTTTTACAGGACTGTCGAGTTCAAGCCTTCCCCAAGGTGTCCACGGTCCTTTTTTATTCCGCCGGCCGTCCGGCGTCCGCGCCAGATTTTTCATGGCCGGCCAACAGGAGCAGATTCATGTCTGAAGTCCGTCATTCGCGAGTGATCATTCTCGGTTCCGGCCCCGCCGGTTACAGCGCTGCGGTCTACGCGGCACGCGCCAACCTCAAGCCACTGCTGATCACCGGCATGCAGGCCGGCGGTCAACTGACCACCACCACCGAAGTCGACAACTGGCCGGGTGATGTTCATGGCCTGACCGGTCCGGTGTTGATGGAGCGCATGCGCGAGCACGCCGAGCGTTTCGAGACCGAGATCGTTTTCGATCACATCAACGCCGTGGACTTCGCTGCCAAGCCGTACACCCTGACCGGCGACAGCGCCGTCTACACCTGCGACGCGCTGATCATTGCCACTGGCGCCAGCGCTCGCTACCTGGGCCTGCCGTCGGAAGAAGCGTTCATGGGCAAAGGCGTCTCGGCCTGCGCGACCTGCGACGGTTTCTTCTACCGCAACAAGCCGGTCGCCGTGGTTGGCGGTGGCAACACTGCGGTTGAGGAAGCGCTGTATCTGGCGAACATCGCCAGCACCGTGACCCTGATCCACCGTCGCGAAACCTTCCGCGCCGAGAAGATCCTGATCGACAAGCTCAACGCCCGTGTGGCTGAAGGCAAGATCATCCTCAAGTTGAACGCCAACCTGGACGAAGTCCTCGGCGACAACATGGGCGTCACCGGTGCGCGTCTGCGCAATAACGATGGCAGCTTCGACGAAATCAAAGTCGACGGCGTGTTCATCGCCATCGGCCACACCCCGAACACTTCGCTGTTCGAAGGCCAGTTGACGCTGAAAGACGGTTACCTGGTTGTGCAGGGCGGCCGCGAAGGCAATGCGACGGCCACCAGCGTCGAAGGCATCTTCGCTGCCGGTGATGTGGCTGACCACGTTTACCGTCAGGCCATCACCTCGGCCGGCGCCGGTTGCATGGCGGCACTGGACACCGAGCGCTACCTGGACGGCCTGCAGAACGCCACGTTCTAAGACCGCAGGGCACAAAAAAACCGGCCAGAGATTGGCCGGTTTTTTTGTGCCCAAGATTAGCAGTCGCTACGCATCCAGTGTGGGAGCGAGCCTGCTCGCGAAAGCGGTGTATCAGTCGACATCATCGAAGAATGTCAGTCCGTCTTCGCGAGCAGGCTCGCTCCCACAGGGGGTATGTGTGGCTGTTGGGATCAGCGGCGGGTCAGGGGTTGTGCGGTGAATTTCACCCCGGCCAGGCCGTGCTTGATCAACGCGCGAATATTGCTGTGATCGCTGCCCTCAGGCGTCGCCAGCACCGAACGGTAATGCTCGCCGAACGCCAGCAGCGCTTCTTCATCGCTCAGACCTTCCAGCAGTGCCAGGCCCAGGGTCTTGCAGGAGCCTTCATTCTGGCCGGCAGCGTTTTCCACGCCGCCGTTGTTGAGCGTTTGAGGCTGGTAGTCGTAACCGACGGCGATGAACGCCAAGGTGTCGGCGAAAACATGCTCGCCACTCTTGAAGCTGGCGCGCAGGGTGTTCAGATCAGTCATTGGGGTTTTCCTTTGGCAAACGCCGCTTGCTGTTCGGCGCTGGCTTCTTGCTGATATTGAGCTTTCCACTCGGCGTAGGGCATGCCGTACACCACTTCGCGGGCGTCATCGAGGCTGACCTCGATCTGGCGTTGATCGGCTTCGGCCTTGTACCACTTCGACAGGCAGTTGCGGCAGAACCCGGCGAGGTTCATCAGGTCGATGTTCTGCACGTCCTTGCGGCTGTCGAGGTGAGCGACCAGTCGGCGAAAGGCGGCGGCTTCGAGTTCCAGGCGTTGTTGATCAGTCATGGGGGTCTCTTCGAGACAGCTTTGAGCGGCAAGCTTCAAGCTGCAGGATTGGATCGGGGTAGGCGGTTAGCTTACCGCTTGAAGCTTGAAGCTTGAAGCTTGAAGCTAGCGGCTCGCCGCGAGCGTAATCGATACCGACTCGGCGAAGCGCAGGGCGTGCGGCTTGTCGACCTCGACTTCGGCGTACAGCACCGATGCATTGGTCATCACCAGGTCGAGCAATTCCTGGGTCAGGCGTTCGAGCAGGGCGAAGCGGTTGCCTTCGACGTGGGCGATGATCGCTTTGGTGATGGTGCGGTAATTCAGCGCGTGGTCGATGTCGTTGTCACGCACCGCTTCCTGCGCTGCGTACAGGATGGTCAGGTTGATCAGCACATCCTGCTTGTTGAGGATTTCGTCCTCGTTGATGCCGATAAAGGTGCGCAGGCGCAGATCCTTGACCCGGATGCGCGCCATCCCCGGTTGAAGTTGTGGCATTGATTTGCTCCGTCCAGTCTATTGCAGGCGTTCAGGTGGATCTTACTCGACTCGCGGCCGAAGCGGGACGGCCTATTTGACGTGCCGCCCACCGTTGACGGTGAGGGTCGTGCCGGTGACATAGGGATTGTCGAGCAGATAGCGCAGGCTCTGGTAGATCACCTCGCTGCCGGGCTCGATACCCAACGCGGACTTGGCCAACGCCTTGGCGCGGTACGTCGCGTCATCGTCGGGGTTGAACAATAACAGCGCCGGGGCGATGCCGTTGACCTTGATGGCCGGCGCAAAGCGCGCGGCAAACGACAGGGTCAGACTGTCGAGCCCGGCCTTGCTGGCGCAATAACCGATGTGCTTGCTGCTGCCTTTGCGGGTGACATCGTCGCTGATGTGGATGATGTCGGCAGGTGTCGAGCGCTGCAGCAACTCGGCGCAGTGCAGGTTGATCAGGTAAGGCGCGAGCATGTGAATGTTGAACATGCGATTGAAGGCTTGTGCTTCGCTGCCTTGGGTTTCTGCCAGCCATTCGGAGGCGTTGTGCACGACGGCGCGCAAGCTGTCGGTGTGGGCTTTCAGCGCGTCGATGAAGGCGAGAATCCCGGCCTCGCTGGAAAAGTCCGCGAACAGCGCTGTCGCGCCAAGATCGCGAAGGGCCTGCACGCCCGGTCGCTCGGTGCGGTAAGTGAAAATCAGCGGGTGGCCGTCCTCGATCAAGCGCTGCGCGCAGTGCAAACCGACACGCTGGCCGGCGCCGGTGATGAGGATCGGGGCTGCGGAATCTGGCATGGGCGGCTCGCATCGCGGTTGAAGCGAAAACTATAACAGGCTCGCCGCCCGCTGCAGATCAGCGATTTTGCGCCGACGGTGTGGCCGCCAGTGGCCGGGTCGGCGTGCTGTTCAGCCAGTTCGCCAGCAGACGCGTCGACAACGGGATGAAGAAATACACCATCAGCGGCGTCAGGCACGCCGTGCCGATCAAGATGCGCGGCAACAGGCTCAACTCAGCCAGCAGCGGGCCGAGGATAAAGTTGAAGATCAGCGACACCGGGAAAAACGCCAGCCAGATCGCCACGGCCTGTTTCCAGCGCGGTGGGCGTTGCCCGGCAGCACCAAACCAGCCTTCAATGCCGCTGACCCGGTGCTCTTTAGGATGTTCGAACAAATCGCTGCCGCGGTTAAGCCAGGCGGTACGCGACGCCGAATATTCCCAAGCATGCAGCGTCTGCTCATCGACAAAGCGAAAGATGATCTGGAATTCGTTGTCACCCGGTGGTGGCGCGAGGACGCCGGAGCCGAGGTAGCCGGGAAAATCGGTTGCCAGTTGTTCGCCTTCGCGAAGCCAGGCGATCAGATCGTGATAACGGCCATCGGCGACGCGACGCGCTACCATGAGCGTGACGGGGGAAGTAGACATTTTGTATCTCCGTATTTCGAGTGCGTCGTTCCGGGTAGGAACTTCGCCTGACGCAGGCCGGGGTAGAGGCCTGCGCTTTACAACAAGCAAGGATTATTCCTGATTTTGTCGATTAAACCAGCCATATTCGTCGCAGATCACTACTTGAAGGTTTCCAGTCCATCATGTTTAAAATGGGATCCAATGAACCGACATGGAAGTTGACCGCCAGATGCCTGTAATCACGGACACTCGCCCGGTTTCAACAGCACCCGGCACGCTCGAGCGCGAAGAGCTGTTTCCCATCCGCGAAGTGGCGCGCCTGACCGGCGTCAATCCGGTGACCCTGCGGGCCTGGGAGCGTCGCTACGGATTGATCCAGCCGACCCGCACCGAAAGCGGGCATCGTCTGTATTCAATGAACGATATCGAGCGTGTTCGCAGCATCGTCGACTGGATCGATCGCGGCGTGGCCGTGAGCCAGGTCGGCAAGATTCTGGCGAAAACAGAGCCTTTGAAGGTATTGGCCAACTTCATCCCCGATGACCATGTGCAGGCCGATTACAGGCAATGGCAGGAGCAGGTTCAGCAGGCCGTCAGTGCGTTCGACGATCAGCAGCTGGATCGCGTCTACGGGCAGATTTTCTCGTCGTACACGCTGCCGGTGGTGTTCGAAGCCATCATCATGCCGTTGTGGCGGCAATTGCTGCAGCGCCAGGACGCTTTCGGGCAAACCAGCGAATGGTTGTTTCTCGACGGATTTCTCAGGGCGCGCGTGCTGCAGCGCATCGTCATGCTGCGGGGGGCTCAACCGCGCCGGGTGGTCGTCAGTGCGCTTGCGGGGCAATGCAGAGAGCTTGAGTTGCTGGTAGCGGCACTGTTTCTCAGCGGCAACGATTCTGGCGTGCGGGTGCTCACCACGGGCCAGCCTTTCGATGAATTGACGCTGGTCTGCGAAAAGGTCAAGCCTGACGCACTTGTGCTGTTTTCCAATCATGCCCCCGGTCCGGAGCTGCCCCGGCGCCTGAATCGTCTGGCACTGAGCCTGGATTGCCAATTGATGCTGGCTGGCGATGCCTCGGAACTGGCCGAAGACAGCCTGGCCGGTTCATCGGTGGCATGCCTGGGGAATGAGGGCGCGACAATGCGTCAACGCATGAAGCAATTCATGGCGGGGAAACTGGATACCTGAAACTCAGGCGTGCAGGGCGGGGTGGGTCAAACGATGCTGTTGCAGAATGAACTGGCGCAAGCGCTCGGTTTCGTCGGCATCGGTCTGGCTCAGTTCGTAAGCGAAGAAACCTTGCTCGGTTTCACGCTCGAAATGGCCGCGCAACGAGATGCGCTCATAACCGGAAGGGCTGAACCACAGGGCGAAATGTTTCGGTGGTTTGGTCTTGTTGCGCACTTCCAGCAACACGCCTTTGTGCGATACCTCGTGTACCCACAGCGTGCCGGGCTGGCCTTTGGCGTTTTCCAGCGCCACCGGCTCTTCAAGAACCAGGCGCCATGGGCGCACCATCGGGCCGTCTTCGTAGATGCTCGGCACACCGAGACGCAGATGCAGCGCGTGGAACTCGTCTTCCACCAGATGCAGCGGAAAAGTCATCTGTTGATTTTCGAAGTTGGCCTGGATCGTCACCTGCTCGTGAGCAGCCAGACGTGTCAGCAGGTCACGGATCTGCGAACCACCATTAACCAGCAGACTCGACGTTGCATCCCGCACGTTAAGTTGCGGGTTGTGCTGCATGGTCTGGATGAAATCCAGCTCGTCCTGGGTGAGGAGGGCGTCGCGTTGCATGGCTAACTCGAAGTGAATAGTTACAAAGTCATTGGTGATTGTAGTTAATGACCATCAGTTCGCGGTTTTGTTTGCGCCGTTCGTCGCTTTGAGTGCCGCCAGCTCGCTTTGCAGCGCCGCCACTTGAGCTTCCAGCTGCGTAACCCGCTGCTGCGCCTTGACCTGAACCGTCACATCTTTTTGCACGCCGATGAAATAAGTCTGCCCGTCATCGGCATTTTTTATCGTCGACAATGACAATTCGTTCCAGAACGGCGTGCCATCCTTGCGATAGTTGCGCAGGATTTCCCGGCAGGAACCGCCTTCACGCAATGTCTCGCGAATCAGCTGCAGACTTGGTTGATCACGGTCTCCCGCCTGCAAAAAACGACAGTCCTGGTAGAGGATTTCCTCACAGCTATAACCGGTCATGCGCTCGAAGGCAGGGTTTACGTAAATAAGGATGTTGTCCTGCTCGCCTTCCTTTTCAGCGACCACGATTCCGTCATTCGACGCATTAATCACCATTTGCAGCAGGCTGGCGTTGATCATCCGAGAATCCCTTCCGTTATGTCAGTGGCAGGCATTCTAGAAGAAAGCCGCGGACTGTCTATAGGCCAGCAGCTTCCATTGAGAGCCAATCGCAACTTCGCGGCGTGGGCTGTTACTATCGCGGCTCTTTTTTTCAGTTCCAGGATCAGATTGATGAAAGTCGCCATCCTCTCCGGTTCGGTCTACGGCACCGCCGAAGAAGTCGCCCGCCACGCCCAGAACCTGCTGAAAGCCGCCGGCTTTGAAACCTTCTACAACTCGCGCGCCGCGTTGGCCGATATTCAGGCGTTCGGCCCTGAGGCCCTTCTCGCTGTGACTTCGACCACTGGCATGGGTGAGCTGCCAGACAACCTGCAACCGTTGTATTCGACCCTGCGCGATCAGTTGCCTGCTTCGTTGCGCGGCCTGCCCGGCGCGGTGATCGCCCTCGGTGATGCCAGCTATGGCGACACCTTCTGCGGCGGTGGCGAGCAGATGCGCGAACTGTTTGCCGAACTGGGGGTAAACGAGGTTCAGGAAATGCTGCGCATCGACGCCAGCGAAAGCGTCACGCCGGAAACCGATGCCGAGCCGTGGCTGGCGCAAGTGATTGAAGCGCTCAAGGGCTGAGTGCGGACACTAACCGCTGCCTCTTTTAAGCGTTGTTGCATTGCAACGGATCCAGGCTGTTTGCCCGGCTGACTCGTTCAGTCATCAAGCTGGCTGCCAATGCAACTACGCGATGCCCTGCGCCTGACTAGACTGCTGACACGAGCAGAACAAGAAGAACGCAGAGGTGCATACAGTGAGCGTAGCCCCCGTCCAATCGTCGCCGAATGTCAAAGATCAGGTCAGCGCTGCCGAGTGGCAGACCCGCGTTGATCTTGCCGCCTGTTACCGTCTGGTGGCGCTGCACGGCTGGGACGATCTGATCTTCACGCATATCTCGGCCAAGGTGCCCGGCACCGAAGATTTCCTGATAAATCCGTTTGGCCTGATGTTCCATGAGATCACCGCCTCAAGCCTGGTGAAAGTCGATCAGGCCGGCAACAAACTCATGGACAGCCCGTACGAAATTAACCCCGCCGGTTACACCATTCACAGCGCCGTCCACGAAGTGCGCCACGATGTGGTTTGCGTGCTGCATACGCACACTGTGTCAGGCGTTGCGGTGTCGGCGCAAAGGCAGGGGGTGCTGCCGATCAGTCAACAGTCACTGTTTGTGTTGTCGAGCCTGGCCTATCACGCCTACGAGGGCGTGGCCTTGAATCATGAAGAAAAGGCGCGCCTGCAAGCCGACCTCGGCGACAACAGTTTCCTCATGCTGCACAACCACGGTCTGCTGACTTGTGGCGGCACTATTGCCGATACGTTTCTGATGATGTTCACCTTCCAGCGAGCCTGCGACATTCAGGTCATGGCGCAGACGGGAGGTGCCGAACTGATCGCTATCGAACCGCAGATTCTCGCCGGCGCCAAGGCAATGATTGCCGGCGTCACCAAAAGCGCTCAAGGCATGGGCGGCGCGCTGCCGTGGCCGGCGCTGCTGCGCAAACTCGACCTGCAGGATCCGGGGTATAAATTCTAATGCCACTCGCCGAGATTCCTCTGAGTGTCTGGCGCAAGCGCAGCCGGACTTTTGTCTTTCGTGGCCAGTCGATCCGCTACTGGACAGTCGGGCAGGGTGAACCGCTGTTGCTGATTCACGGTTTTCCCACCGCCAGTTGGGATTGGCACTACCTGTGGCAGCCACTGGCCCAGCGTTATCAGGTGATCGCCTGCGACATGCTCGGTTTCGGCGATTCGGCAAAACCGCGCAATCACACCTACAGCCTGCTGGAACAGGCCGATCTGCAACAGGCGCTGCTCGCCCATCTGCAGGTTGACCAAGCCGTGCACATCCTCGCCCACGACTACGGCGACAGCGTTGCTCAGGAGCTGCTCGCTCGGCACTACGAAAAACGCATCGAAGTTGCCAGTTGCGTGTTCCTCAATGGCGGTCTGTTTCCGGAAACCCATCGTCCGCTGCTGATGCAGAAACTGCTGCTCAGCCCGATTGGCTGGCTGCTCGGCCGCGCTTTCAGCCGTGAGGCGCTGGTCAAAGGTTTCCGGCAGATCTTCGGCGCGCAGACCCAGCCCACTGAAAGCGAGCTGGATGACTACTGGAGTCTGGTCGAAAGCAACCATGGCCCGCGCATCCTGCATAAATTGATCACTTACATCCCCGAGCGCCGGGTGCAACGTGAGCGCTGGGTGACGGCCATGCAGCAGGGTGACATTCCCTTGCGGGTGATCGATGGCGCATTTGACCCGATCTCCGGCGTGCACATGGTCGAGCGATATCGCGAACTGATCCCTGATGCAGACACCGTGCTCTTACCCGGCATCGGCCACTATCCGCAAACCGAGGTGCCGGCGCTGGTGCTCAAGCACTATCTGGCGTTTCGCGATCGTCTGGTATTGCCTCCGCGCAAAGTGGCTTACTCCTGATTCTCGCCGAGAGCACGGGCTCTCGGCGTCCTGACACTCGATCATCCCTCAACCTTATCGCGCACCATTCAGCCGCAGCCGTGTTCGTTGTGACCCAAAGCGCCGTGCCTGACACTCGGGGCAATATCCCTTGGCCTGCTGGAGTTGCCGCGATGAATGAACCTGTGCGTTTCGAAGATAAAGTCGTGATTGTCACCGGCGCCGGTGGCGGCCTCGGGCGTGCCCATGCGCTGCTGTTCGCCAGACAGGGCGCCAAGGTGCTGGTCAACGATCTCGGTGGCTCGACGCAGGGCGAGGGCGCCAACGCTTCGGCTGCCGACCGCGTAGTGGCGGAAATCCGTGAGGCCGGCGGTATTGCCGAAGCCAACCACGACTCGGTGACTGACGGCGACAAACTGGTACAGAACGCCCTCGATGCCTTCGGCCGCGTCGACGTCGTGGTGAACAACGCCGGGATCCTGCGCGACAAGTCATTTCACAAGATGGACGACGCCGACTGGGATCTGGTCTATCGCGTCCATGTTGAAGGCGCCTACAAAGTTACCCGTGCTGCCTGGCCGCATCTGCGCGAGCAAAACTACGGCCGCGTGATTTTCACTGCGTCGACTTCTGGCATTTACGGCAATTTCGGTCAGTCCAACTACGGCATGGCCAAACTCGGGCTTTACGGGTTGACCCGAACGCTGGCGATCGAAGGGCGCAAGAACAACATTCTGGTCAACGCCATCGCCCCGACCGGCGGCACGCGCATGACCGAGGGCCTGATCCCGCCGCAAGTATTCGAGCAACTGAAGCCGGAACTGGTCAGCCCGCTGGTGGTGTATCTGGCCAGCGAGCAATGTCAGGAAACGTCCGGCCTGTTCGAAGTCGGCGGCGGCTGGATGGGCAAGGTGCGCTGGGAACGCAGCCTCGGTGCCGGCTTCGATCCGCGCGAGGGGTTCTCGCCGGAAGACGTCGCGGCGCACTGGCAGCAGATTTGTGATTTCGAAGGGGCGGCGCACCCGAAGGACAATATTGAAGCGTTGAAGGAAATGATGGCGAATTTGCAGAAGTATTCGATTTGAAGTTAACGGAGCCACCAACCCTCGCGGCGGGTGGCTCCAGTTTTCAAATGTATCTTTTTTCTGTCATGAACTTGGGAGGCTTCCAGTTAGGTCCTTTGATAGCCAGGCCCTTTTCTCCCTCCAGCAAGATTCCGGCAGCGAAGAGCCGAGAGTACGATGCTTCCAGGGTCCCATACTCGTCGATCAGGTCTCGATTGTGGCGTCTGATCATCATGTCCAGATGTGGCGTTGCCTGAAGTAACGCGAACACCGTGACAATGTCATCCAGAGGTTCATTTTTAACAATCATCTCAACGGTGCTCATTACCACATCTCCTTCAGCAATTTCTGGTAATCACGTTCTTCCTGCTCCATTGCAGCAGCCAGTGCTTCGGGCGTGTAAAGAAGCGCCGGATCATCTTTTAGCTGGAAATCTTCCAACGTTGCTGTATGCACGTTATTCCAGATCGGTGATCCGATCTCCGGCATCTCGGTATCACCGAAGCCTAAAGCTCTGAATCGTTCGAACTCTCTTATCTCGTGAGTGTAGAAACGTTTGTCGGTGTCCGTAGCTTCGAGTTCTCCACGAGCGATACGCTCCAGGCGTTCAAGCATTACGTCATTGGCAGCTGATTGCGGAAACTTTGAAATGTGTAACTTCACGATGTCCGTTCCTTCCGATGAAACAGCGGCTGTTGCCCACTGCAAATTTGATATTTCATCTCCAATCTCGTCAGGGTTGAAACTACGCCCGCTGTGCTTCCCCTCTTCAGTCGCCCCCTCATAAGGACTGCTGAACACCACATAAAGCGGCTCAATCCCCGAATCAGCCGGAAACACGATGATGAATCGATCCCAGCCTTCGACCAGGATCGGGTTCAGATCCAGCCGCCCTTCAACCGGAACAATAGAAGCGCCGGAATAGGCGGGAGAACCGGTATCCACTATTGGCAAAGCGGTCGATTGGTCACCCGGCGAGATTGCCGGCGTCCAGGTCAGGAAATCGGTGGGCGAGTCCGATAGTGCGACCTTGTATACGTCGTTGAGCAAATCGTATGCGGCATTGAGGACCAGCACACTTGAGCGAATATGGAAGTCATCACTCGTAGCGACGAACACTTGCGTGCCAGCCCCGAGTCGCCTGACGCCTAGCCCGACCTGCATCTCCAAACTACCCTGCCGGTCCGCGATTTCACGTAGCGTCTCGGCCGGCTCGGACGACAGTTCGGCCAGTGGAACGCTCATGGCGAAGCGTTCGCTGTTGCCCAGAGGTGACGGCATCAATAGCGCTGCGAACCCCATCAGTACTGGACTGCCGAACAGCGCCGTGCCCGTCGCTGTCAGGGTCGTTTTTGCGGTGCGTAGCGCATTGAGTATTCCCGCCGAGATAGCCGGGCTGAGCGGGACGGCTGTCGAAGCGAAAGAGACGGCCGGGCCGTTGCTTGCCACTGCTCCAGAAGCCGGAAAGACATGTTTCCTTTCATCCTGTAACCGAGCCTGTTCTGCCGCATGGGCCAGGGCCGCTGCTTCAGCTTTGGCATCTGCCTCGGCCTGGGCGATTTTCAACGCAGCCATCCGCTCTTTCTCCCGAGCTTCAGCCTCAGCATTCAGGCGCGCGGTCTCAGCCGCCAGTCGAGCCTGTTCGGCATCGCGACGCTGTTTCTCCGCCAACGCGGCCAGACGTGCCTGTTCGCGTGCGCGGATTTCTTCCTGCTCCCGGCGCACCGCTTCGGCAATGTCACGCTGGCGCTGTTGCTCCGCGGCAATGCGGGCATGTTCTGCAGCTTGGCGTTGCGCCTCTGCCGCTGCCGCCTGGGCCTGATCCTGGGCCTGCACGGTGGCCAGCCAATTGAGTACGCCAGCCTGTTGCTGGTTGAGCAGCGCCAATGTCTGGCCCAGCAGCCGCGCTTCGTGGGCGGCCCGAAAGGACTCGCTCCACAACGCTCTGCTGCGGACCGCTGCGCCATGCGCGCGCCGATTGGCCGATGCCTGATTCAGGTAATCCTTGAAGGTTTTTCCCAGTGGATCGCTGCCATAAAAGCGGTTGGCGATGGCAGTCTGCCGTTGAAACTCGGCGCTCTTGCGTTGAATCAACGTGTTCCTGACGCCCACTTCGCGGGCCAGTGCTGCGGCAGGTGGCAAAGGATTCGTCGGTCCTTCCAGCCTGGTCGCCGCCAGTTCGACCTCAATGGTTTGTGGAATCGAGGCGGTTCTTGCGTTGAATTCCTGTTCCACGGCGACTTGCGTTTCATGCATCAATTCACGCGTCTACGGATTGGCGCCGGCAGGGCCGAACATGCCGCTGTAGGAGTAATTCATGTCGCGTTCTTTGAATGGTTCGAAGCCATCAGGGCCGAGCTCCCTGATATGTACTGGATCCAGTTCCAACGGTGGAGGCTTTGGCATATTCATATCCTTTTGAATGTGCGTTTTCACTCGCTTGAAAGTGCGCACGGATGGCGATGACATCCGTGTCACCAGCGAATGGTTGAGGTGTTTCAAGTTACATCAGAGTGGCGGTAATCAAATCCGAGAAGCCCGTCAGTAACAGGGCGTTGTGTCGAAAGGGTTTTCGCGGGTTTTCATCGATGCAGAAGGAATTCCTCCGAGCTTCGAAGAAATGTCTGACGCGCTCATCGGAAGCGTTGCCGAACCGCTATCCAGCCTTTTTAAACGCCCATAAAAAAGGCCGCTGCAAACGCAGCGGCCAAGGTAAGACGTTGGATCAAGGAGCTACAAATCAACGTCAGTGAACACCGGGGTGATAAACCGGAAAATCGATTTATCCGAAACCTGTAGCCAATCGCAGCCGCATGCAGCGGAGCGGGCTCAGCGCTTTCCGCAATGTCCGGGAAAGCGCGCTCAGAATAAGTGCTTGAGCCTGTAGGAAAAATACCGATTCCAGACATGCACTGTTACGGGGCGCGCAACAGTGGGGTGCCCATGGATGACGCTGATGATGCGCCATCCAGCCAGTCCATGAACCGCTCAAGGCCCCGCCGTGCAAGGCCATTCATCCTTTCGAGCGACAACGCAAATACCTCCTTGGTGCGCTTATCGACCGCAGCGCCCGGCAGTAGGGTGGGGCCTTCTGTCACTCACCGGGGAAGACGCATGACAAAAACAACAATGCGCGCCATCTTCACACCGCAGGCGCTGGCCGCTGCGGTGGCTCTGGGTTGCGGCGCCCAGGCGCACGCGGTCGCCTTCAATATCGGCGAAATCGAAGGCACCTTCGACTCGTCACTTTCGGTCGGCGCGAGCTGGGGCCTGCGCGATGCCGACAGTTCGCTGGTCGGCACGGTCAATGGCGGCAGCGGACAATCGTCCACCGGTGATGACGGGCGCCTGAATTTCAAGAAGGGCGAAACCTTCTCGAAAATCTTCAAGGGCATCCATGACCTCGAACTGAAGTACGGCGATACCGGCGTGTTCGTGCGGGGCAAATACTGGTACGACTTCGAACTCAAGGACGAAGACCGCGAGTTCAAACAGATCAGCGACAGCGGCCGCAAGGAAGGCGCCAAGTCTTCCGGCGCGCAGATCCTCGATGCCTTCGTCTATCACAACTACGCCATCGCTGATTTGCCCGGCACCGTGCGGGCCGGCAAGCAGGTGGTGAGCTGGGGCGAAAGTACCTTCATCGGCAACTCGATCAACAGCATCAACCCGGTCGACGTCTCGGCATTCCGCCGTCCCGGTGCCGAGATCAAGGAAGGCCTGATTCCGGTGAACATGCTGTTTGGTTCGCAGAGCCTGACCGACAAACTTTCGGTCGAAGGCTTCTACCAACTGGAGTGGGACCAGACCGTTCTCGACAACTGCGGCACGTTCTTTGGCGTTGACGTGGCGGCGGACGGTTGCAACAACGGCTACACCGTCGGCAGCCCAGCGGTGGCGCCACTGGTGCCGCTGACCACTGCGTTCGGCCAAGGCATCCAGGTGACCCGCGAGGGCGTGGTGATCCCCCGTGGCGGCGATCGTGATGCGCGCGATTCCGGGCAGTGGGGCACGGCGCTGCGCTGGCTCGGCGAAGACACCGAATACGGCCTCTACTTCATGAACTACCACAGTCGTACGCCGACGGTCGGCACCACCACGGCGGGGTTGTCGACACTGGCGGCGTTGCCAGGCATGGTCGGTATCGCCAACGGTCTCGCGCCTGGCAGCGGTGCGGGGCTGGCGCAGAGCGTGATGCTCGGGCGCGGTCAGTACTACCTCGAATATCCGGAAGACATTCGCCTGTACGGCGCCAGTTTCTCCACCACGCTGCCCACCGGCACCGCGTGGACCGGCGAGGTCAGCTACCGGCCGAATGCGCCGGTGCAAGTCAACACCAACGATCTCACCCTGGCGCTGGTCAATCCGATTGCCGGCGGCACCGCATCGCCACTCGCGACTTCGCCGGGTGCGGACAACAAAGGCTACCGGCGCAAGGAAGTTACGCAGATCCAGAGCACCCTCACGCACTTCTTCGATCAGGTGCTCGGCGCCGAACGTTTGACTGTGGTCGGCGAAGCGGCGGTGGTGCATGTCGGTGGTCTGGAGTCACGCAGTGAGCTGCGTTACGGCCGTGATTCGGTCTACGGCCAATACGGTTTCGGCGGCGATACCGACGGCTTCGTCACTTCGACATCGTGGGGCTATCGCGCCCGGGCGATTCTCGATTACGCCAACGTCATCGGCGGGATCAACCTCAAGCCCAACCTGTCGTGGTCCCATGACGTCGCCGGTTACGGCCCCAACGGTCTGTTCAACGAAGGTGCGAAAGCCATCAGCTTCGGCGTCGATGCCGACTACCGCAACACCTACACCGCAAGCCTGAGTTACACCGACTTTTTCGGTGGCGATTACAACGTCCTCGAAGACCGTGACTTCGTGGCCCTGAGCTTCGGCGTGAACTTCTGATCTGCCCGAGAAGGATGACTGCAATGCGCAAAACGATTCTGCAATGTGGCGTGCTGGCCTTGAGTCTGCTGGCCGCCAACGTGATGGCGGCGGTGTCGCCGGATGAGGCGAACAAACTCGGCACCAGCCTGACCCCGCTCGGCGCCGAGAAGGCCGGCAATGCGGACGGTTCGATTCCGGCCTGGACCGGCGGCATCCCGAAAAACGCCGGCGCGGTGGACAGCAAGGGCTTCCTCGCCGACCCGTTTGCCAACGAAAAACCGCTGTTCACCATCACCGCCGCCAACGTCGAGCAGTACAAAAGCAAGCTCTCCGATGGCCAGGTGGCGATGTTCAAACGCTACCCGGAAACCTACAAGATCCCGGTCTACCCGACCCACCGCACCGTGGGGGCGCCAGCGGAAATCTATGAGTCGGCCAAGCGCAGCGCGCTGAACGTCAACGCGATCAACGATGGCAACGGCCTGGCCAATTTCACCGGCAACCGCTACTACGCCTTCCCGATTCCGAAGAACGGCGTCGAGGTGCTGTGGAACCACATCACCCGTTATCACGGTGGCAATCTGCGGCGGATCATCACCCAGGTCACGCCGCAGACCAACGGCAGCTACACGCCGATCCGCTTCGAAGAAGAGATCGCCGTGCCGCAACTGATGAAAGACATCGACCCGGAAAAAGCCGCCAACGTGCTGACCTTCTTCAAGCAATCGGTGACCGCCCCGGCGCGGCTGGCCGGTAACGTGCTGCTGGTGCACGAAACTCTCGATCAGGTGAAGGAACCGCGTCTGGCGTGGATCTACAACGCCGGTCAACGCCGGGTCCGGCGCGCACCGCAAGTGGCTTATGACGGTCCGGGTACAGCGGCCGATGGCCTGAGGACTTCCGACAACTTCGACATGTTCTCCGGCGCGCCGGATCGCTATGACTGGAAACTGGTCGGCAAGAAGGAAATGTACATTCCCTACAACAGCTACAAACTCGACTCGCCGAAGCTCAAGTACGACGACATCGTCAAGGCCGGGCACATCAATCAGGACCTGACCCGTTACGAACTGCACCGCGTCTGGGAAGTGATCGGCACGGTGAAACCGAACGAGCGGCACATCTACGCCAAGCGCCACATGTACATCGACGAGGACAGCTGGCAAGTGGCACTGGCCGATCACTACGACGGTCGCGGGCAACTGTGGCGCGTCGCCGAAGGTCACGCCCAGTACTACTACGATCATCAGGCCCAGGCTTACACGCTGGAAGCGCTCTACGACATCATTGCCGGCCGCTACATTGCGTTGGGCATGAAGAACGAAGAGAAGCACAGCTTCGAATTCGGCTTTGAAGCCAAGGCCGCCGATTACACCCCGTCAGCTCTGCGCGCCGAGGGCGTACGCTAACGGGTCTGCTGCACCGCTGGACAAAAGGCGACCGCACGGTCGCCTTTTTTATGGCCATCAATCAGCGTGCTGAATACTCGTCAACAAGGGCGCGGGAGAGGGCTAGGGTGAGCGCACAACGATAAGAAGGCTCACCCGATGACCGCCATGACCCCGTGCCTGGATCGACCCGGATTTTTGCCCAGGCTTTCTTCGCATCATCAACCTCGCAGCCGTTTGAGCGCACCTTTGCTGGCATCCAGCGCGCGGGTGAAGCTGTTGTGCGCGCCCGCGGGCAGTGGCAAAACCGCACTGCTCACCGAATGTCTTCTTCAGGTGCGTGCAGAGTGCGAGGCCATCTGGCTGCCGCTGGCGGGAGTGGCGCTCAGCAGCGAAGAATTCTGCGTGCGTCTGACGCGGGCGCTCGGGCTGGTCGAAGGCCTTGATGATACGCAACTGATGGCGGAGCTGGCCCATTGGTCGAGGCCGACTTCGCTGTTCATCGATGATTACAGTCGTCTGCCGGATCCGGCTGTGGATGCGCTGCTGGATCGCCTGCTGGCGGTCAGCAGCCCGGCGCTCACCTGGTGGATCAGCACTCGGCGCCGGCCGCAGTGCAACTGGCCGCGCCTGTTGCTTGATGACGAACTCTACGAATTCGAGAGCGCCAGCCTGGCGCTGACTCACGATGAAGTGGTATCGGTGTTGCACCATTTGCCGTCAGACCAGGCCGAGCGTGTCGCTGACCGTATCATCCAGCGTACCGGCGGTTGGTGCGCGGGGGCGCGCATGGCGCTCCTGCAAAAGTGCGACTGGTCGCAAAACCTGCAGCCGCAGCAGCGTGTCGACACTCTGCTCGATTATCTGCAGCACGAACTGTTCAGCAACCTGACCTCGGAGCAGGACGAGGCATGGCGTGTGCTGGCTCATCTGCCACGGTTCAACGCGCCGTTATGCGAGCATTTGTTCGGCCCTGGCGAAGGCGCTCAGCTGCTGCGTGATCTGCAAGTGCTGGGCTGCTTCATCGAGCCTTGGCAAGCGTCCGCTGACTGGCTCCAGGTGTTCCGCCCGCTGTCGCGAATCATCCAGGAGTCGCACTGGCCGTGTGCGCGTTCCTGGCACCGGCGCGCCTGTCAGTGGTTCAGCGCGACGCAGGATTGGCGAGCGGCGTTCGAGCAAGCGTTGTTGGCCGAGGAATACGAAACTGCCGTCAGCCTGTTGCAGCATTTGAGCTTCGAGGATCTGTTCGAAGACCAGACCGTCGTCCTGCTGTTGCGTTTGCACGAGCAGCAAAGCCAGCAGCTGACCCTGATGACACCGCAGCTGATCGGGCTGGTTACCGGAGCCTTGCTGTTTGCCGGTCGGTTCGAACAGGCCGGGCAATGTCTGGCTCATCTCGGCCGCTTCATGCCGCAACCGAGAGCGCAGCTGGAGCAGCAACTGCTGGCCCGCTGGCAGGCGCAACAGGGGTGGCTTTTTCACCTGCAAGGGCAAATGGAGCCGGCACGCGCCTGCTTTCAGGAGGCGTTGTCCGCACTGGCTGACGATGCCTGGCAGGCCCGTGTGATGTGCCTGTCGGGACTGACCCAGCAGGCGTTGCTGTGCGGTGAGCTCGATCAGGCCCATGCCCTCAACCGCGAGGCGCTGTGCCTGGCGCGGGCTCACGGCTCCTTGCTGTTCGAAGGCTTGCTTGAGCTTGACCATGCGCAATCGCTCGAGCAGCGAGGCGCGCCTTTGCGTGCGGAAAGCCTGCTGGTGGAGATCGAGCACTTGCTGCGTCAGCGCAGCATGGTGCCCACGCCGCTGCTCGGCCGTATCGCCCTGCGACGCGGACGACTGGCGCTGTGCATGGGCCTTGAAGAGCAGGCTGCGCAGTTGTTCAGCCAGGGCCTTGAAGATTGCCTGCGCAGTGCAGACAAACGAGTCTTGTACGGCTACCTCGGGCAGGCGCAACTGGCCGGCAATCGCGGCGATTATGCCTGCGCTTTCGAGCGCCTGCGCGAGGCCGAAAGGGTCATGCAGCAGCGGCAGATTCCAGATACGGTCTATCGCGGTGTTGTGTTGCAGGTGAGCAGCCAGTTCTGGTTGCAACAGGGCCGACCGCATCTTGTGCAAGAAGCGTTGAGCCGACTCTTACGGCATTACCGGGGACCTTCTGCGTTGCAGGCGCCACCCGCGACGTTCGAACTGATTATTCGCATCGAATACCTGCTGGCCTGCGCGAATGCGCAATCGGTCCCTGACGAAACCGCTCTGTCCACCATTGAACGATTGCTGAAACGGGCTCAGGCCAAAGGCATGTTGGCGGCGGAAACGGAGTTGCTGCTGGCCTTCGCCCAGTTGGCCGAATCGAATGGTGATGCGGTGGCGGCGCAGCAAGCTTTCCAGCGAGCCGCAATGCTGGCGGAGCGCTGCCGGTTGCAGCAAGCCATGCGCGAGTGGGAACTACGCCGAGGCAGCGTCGGCACGGCGTCTGGCAAGCAGATTCCTGTCTGGCTGAGCGAAAACGCTGATCATGCCCCGGGCCTCAGTCGACGCGAGCGCGAAGTGCTGACATTGATTGCTCAGGGTGCTTCGAATCAGCAGGTTGCCGAACAACTGTTTATTTCATTGCATACAGTAAAAACCCATGCGCGACGTATTAACGGAAAGTTGGGTGTGGAGCGCAGAACTCAAGCGGTGGCAAAAGCAAAGTTGATGGGGATACTGATTTAGGTTGTGAAGTTTTGCAGTACAAAAGATTGCATGTGTTTGTTGGCATGTTTTGTAAATTGTTCGCCCTTCAAGTTGCCTGGAAAAGAAACTACCTTGCAACTATCTACAGCGGCTGTGTTCGCAGCTCTGGATAGTCAAGTAAGGAAAAAATGTGGTCAAGTTATATAAAAGTCTGATGCGTGGTTCTTTGGGTGAGCAAGTTGCCTGGTCTGAAGAGTGGGAAAAGGCAATCCAGGCAAAAGAAGATCTTTTCAAGATCGTCGATGCCATGCCGAGCGTGCTGGGTATTCTTCGTAGCATGCTTGGTAGTGAATTGAAGCGTTTGGGCAAGACAATCGATATTGACAAGGTTTATATCAATACAGACTCGGCTTTTCCCGATAATGGAAGTCGTCCTTCTGGCACTCTTTGGGAAGTGACTGTTCATTGTCTTGATAATAATGTCAGCCCCGCTTACATAATGGGCGGTGATGGGGTTTATTCTCTGCCGGACACCCGGGATGAGCAGTTCAAAGTCAGTGCTCTCAATGTCCTTATTGTCGAGGATCTGATTGCTGCGATGATCACCGGGTTGCAAAAGACATTGCAAGCCGAGATCGCAAAATTCTGGGCGGCACCAGCCAGGTCCATGCGACCGGACACGGCACCGTTGTCCAATAAGCAGGCTCTCATCGAAGCCTGCGCCGTGGTCACCAGTGCAGAGCTTTCGCTGTCGGTCATGGCCAACAATTTTGACGCCTGGTTGGGCGAGCGATTCGCTCATCTACTTGACGCAGATGGCGGTCGCGCAGCGTTTGAAGTCAGGCTGCAACCTGAACAGGATTACCTGCTGTCGCTTCAGCCTTGTTTCGTTCTGGACAACGCCGAGCGTGCGGATGCAGAAATGCCGCTGGTGAATGAGTCAACCTCTTATCTCCTGCATACGCCGGAAAACGGCTTTGAATTTTTTGAAAAAAATATCGATCTGCATAGCAAACTTCAGCAGCGACTGTCCCTGGGTGGAGACCAGATCAAGTATCTGAAAGCTGCGCAAAGTCCTCATGCGTTTTGTGTCGAGGCTCACCTCAAAGGTCAGCTTGAAAGTGTTTCACTCTTGATCGGTGGCCAGGAACAACTGGCAAAACCGCTGACTTCCATGCTGCAGGACAATCAAGGCCTGCATGTGCTGCGTTACGGCATCGAAACCCGCTTTTATCTGCTTTGGGCTGCATTGAAACGCACCGATTGGCCGCTATGGCTGCATGCCGCGGGTAGCGATATGCAACAGCGCTATAGCGAGCTTGAAGAGTCGCGGGATCAATACCAAGCTGTCTATTCAAACACCTTCGATGCATGTTTTTCATTCAAGGATTATGTAGTGCGCACATTCGCCGAATGGGCGAATAGGGTACTTGGTGAACAACTGGATCCGGAATCGATAAATGTCCATAGTTCGTACAGTCTGCAAATTGCCGGGCGTACTATCGAACAGGAAGAAACCCGGACGCTGACGGAGTTTATTGTTTTCGGGCTGCACGACACTGGTTATAAAGCGGCTCTGACTATCATCGGCGCTCCCGCCGGAAGTCGGCTGACGGCAGTAGCGCTTGAGCAGTGGCTGGAAAATCGTAACCTGCGACTGGAATTTACCGGCAGTCTTGCATACTCGCCCTCGGTGGCTTACCAAGAGGCTTATTGCAACTATCTCTTCAGTCAGATGGAGTTCGCGGCTTTTGTTGCTCGCCACTCCGGGAAACTGGATTCCACTGATGCCAATATCATCGCACGGGCCATGGCCAATGATCCCGCGGTGACGGTTCAGGGAATGCGAATCCGATCCCAGGTGCCGGCGTTGAAAGAGGTCCTGATCATTTCGGCCCGAGAATATGTACCGTCGCTGATGTTGATCAAAACGCCTGCCGGTGAATTCGAACTGCATAAATTTGCCGATATCTACGCGGCAAACCGCTGGCTCGAGTCGGCGTTGTCCGCCGATCGTGAATACGCTGCATTGCTGATCCATCCGGACTATCTGCACGAAGCGGGTGAGTTGCTCGGCAGCGCTCGCACACAACTGAGCTATCGCTATACGCTCGATAGCCGACCGGTTGATCTCGGCCTCAATCCCAAAGCACAGCTGGCTGATTACGCAAATGCCGCTTACCGCGCCGAAGTTGCCCTGCACAAGGCCATTGCACCGGCCGGTTATCGGGCGCTTGGCTTCGAGGGCCGCAAGCGCTATTCGCGTCTGAGCACCGAATTCAAGGCACTGTCCATGGTTGATGCGCGAGACAATGGCTTTCCGACATTCGAGCAATTCACTTATGACTCGGTGAAAGCTCAGATCGAAGACATTTTGCGTTCGCGTGGCAGTTACGTTTCGGTCAATCCCGACCAGATCATTGTGCAAACCGAAGAATTTCGTAAGAGCGTTACCGACGTTTTGCTTGAAGGACTCGCTTTTGAAGCGGCGCATCCGGCCTACGAAACGAAATTCAGCCCGAAATACTATTTGGTCAACGGCCATCCCGTCGTTGAAAAACTGGATATCCGCGACCTTTCCTCGCTGTCGAAAACATTCCGACCCGGCGACAGATATACCGCGATGCTGAAAGAGCAATATCAGAACAAGGCGCATCCTGAGTACTCATTCAAACGTGCTGTACACGCCCGGAAAATCCGCTGTGAGATGTACCGCAATGCATTTGCCGACTTTACTAACGGCAGATTAACCACTGAGTCTTTCTCTGCTATCCAACGGGTTATCGATAATCTGAAAGAAAGCGGCGGCTATCAATCAATCGTCAATAGCGTCTCCGAAGGGGATGTCGGGCTGTATAAATTCAACATCGGCACGCTGGGTCTGACAGCTGCCACGGACCGTACAGTGGGTGGCGTTTATATTTTTCGACTGAAGTTATCGTCAGGTTTCTTCGACTTGCTCTATACGCCTGACGCGCCGGATCAAGTCAGCTTCCGGCCGATCGCTGAGTTCATTCCTTCGATTCGTTTTCGGAAAGGCCCGTTCAGGACCTACTACAGCGAGCGGATACTGCTGGTTGACCAGAAAGTGATCAATGACTACTTCGATAATCTGGTCGCAACGGTTGATGCCCGACCGGTCATTCGCACGCAGCAGCGTTCGCTACTGCCTGATCTGTTCACTTTCCATGACGAGCGAGTGCGCCGTGTATTGAGTGACATCGACGAACGGACCACCAGTCTCAATGAAATAATCGCCGGTGTGGTTTATGAAAACCTGTTGAAGGCGGCAAACATTGTCAGCCTGCTGGTGCCCCCCGTAGGCACTGTCGTGGTGGCTGTGCAGGTGATGAAAAGCATCTATGACGCGTCGCAGTCGCACCGACGGGGTGATTATTCCGCCGCGCTGGGGCATGTGCAGGATGTATTGAGCGGACTGCTGACATTGGGCCAGGCTGCAGCGGCGGGGGCGCCGGTCAAAGAACTTACCCGTGCGCAACGCTCGTTTCTAAGTCTGTTTGAAGACGCCCGCACGGTCGCGGAACTCGTAACGTATTACACCGGCCATGAAGACCCCGCCGATGAGCTGATCGGGTTCTTCAAGTCACTGATGCAAGAGGGTGACAGCGCATTGAGCAAGACCACGGTGCGTTGAGTCGGTTCGAGCGCACATAAGCATTACCTAACTTTCGTAACCCATGCGCCAACTCACGGCCCGCGTCGCAGCCAACAACCGCTGCGCCGCCGGGCCGTTTTCGTCGGCGTGGAACAGCGAGGTCGGGCCGACGATGGTCAGCACCGCAGCGATCTGCCCGACCGCGTTGAACACTGGCGCAGAAAGCGCATCCACACCGGGCATCAACAAACCATGCACGTGATGCAGACCGCGTTCGCGGATCTGTTCACACAGCGCTGCATAGGCTGTTTCATCCTTGAGCGGATGCTCCGCGACAGCGATTTCCTGCTCGCGCAATTCATCGGTTTCCCGGTGCGGCAGGTAAGCGCTGAACACCAGCCCGGTGGACGAGCTGAGCAGCGGCAGCACCGAACCCAATTGCGTCACCACCGTCACCGCGCGCACCGCCGGTTCGATATGCACCACGGTTGCGCCCTGATTGCCCCACACCGCGAGGAAGCAGGTTTCGTTGAGTTCATCGCGCAACTCGGACAGCGGCAGGGCAGCGACCTTAAGCACGTCCATGCTGTTGAGTGCGGCCAGGCCCACCCGCAGCGCTTCGCGGCCGAGGCCGTAATGGTTGGTGGCGGCGTTCTGTTCGGCAAATCCCGAAGCAATCAACGCCTGCAGATAGCGATGTACCTTGCTCGCCGGCATCTGCACGTGTTCGGCCAGACGCGACAGCGAAGTCGACGGTGACAACTCGGCCAAAGCCTTGAGGATGTCGGTGCCGACCTCGGCGGAGCGGACTTTCTGTTTGCCGTTGCTGTCGCTGGTTTTTTCCATGGGGCTGGCGGTTCCGGTTCGAATGGGCGTCTTTATAGCTTGACGCTGGATAGCGAGCAAATTACGTTATGCGTAATCAGATTACGATAATAACAACCCCGGCGTGCCGAGACCTCTGAGCCAGAGCGATGGGCCATTGCCGACTCCCCGTTCAGGAGGCTCCATGAACCTCGATTCAACCGCGCAGGACCTGGTTTACCAGTCCGGCTTCGGCAACGAATTCAGCACTGAAGCGTTGCCCGGCGCGCTGCCCGTTGGCCAGAATTCCCCGCAAAAAGCCCCGTACGGCCTGTATACCGAATTGTTCTCCGGCACCGCCTTCACCATGCCGCGCAGCGAAGCGCGCCGCACCTGGATGTACCGGATTCAGCCATCGGCCAACCACCCGGCGTTCGTCAAACTGGAACGGCAACTGGCCGGCGGACCGTTGGGTGAAGTGACGCCCAATCGCCTGCGCTGGAATCCACTGGAGCTGCCGACCGAACCGACGGATTTCATCGATGGCCTGATCAGCATGGCGGCCAACGCCGGCGCCGAGAAACCGTCCGGCATCAGCATTTATAACTACACCGCCAACCGTTCGATGGAGCGGGTGTTCTTCAACGCTGACGGTGAAATGCTGCTGGTGCCGCAACTCGGTCGCCTGCGTATCGCCACCGAACTGGGCGTACTCGAGGTGGCGCCGCTGGAAATCGTCGTGCTACCGCGTGGCCTGAAGTTTCGCGTCGAGCTGCTCGATCCACAGGCACGCGGCTACCTCGCCGAGAACCATGGCGCGCCGCTGCGCCTGCCGGATCTGGGGCCGATCGGTAGCAACGGTCTGGCCAATCCACGGGATTTCCTTACCCCGGTCGCCGCCTACGAAAACCTCCAGCAACCGACCACTCTGGTGCAGAAATTCCTTGGCCAGTTGTGGGCCACCGAACTCAATCACTCACCCCTCAATGTGGTCGCCTGGCACGGCAACAACGTGCCGTACAAATACGACCTGCGCCGTTTCAACACCATTGGCACGGTGAGTTTCGATCATCCGGATCCTTCGATCTTCACCGTATTGACCTCGCCGACCAGCGTGCACGGTCTGGCCAACCTCGATTTCGTGATCTTCCCGCCGCGCTGGATGGTCGCCGAAAACACCTTCCGGCCACCGTGGTTCCATCGCAACCTGATGAACGAATTCATGGGCCTGATCCAGGGCGAATACGACGCCAAGGCTGAAGGCTTCGTGCCCGGCGGCGCGTCGTTGCACAGCTGCATGAGCGCCCATGGCCCCGACGGCGAGACCTGCAACAGGGCGATCAACGCCGAGCTTGCACCTGCAAAAATCGATAACACCATGGCCTTCATGTTCGAGACCAGCCAGGTGCTGCGCCCAAGCCGTTTCGCCCTCGACTGCCCTCAATTGCAATCCAGTTATGACGCTTGCTGGGCCTCGCTGCCCGCCACGTTCGACCCGACCCGGAGATAACCCATGACACAGAATTCCATCACCCGCAGTTGGGTCGCTTCCGCCAACGGTCATAGCGATTTTCCGTTGCAGAATCTGCCGCTGGGCGTGTTCAGTCTCAACGATTGCAGTCCGCGCGCGGGCGTGGCGATCGGTGAGCACATCTTCGATTTGCAAGTCGCGCTAGAGGCCGGGCTGTTCGACGGCGTCGCACGCAGTGCGGTGGAAGCCATGCATGGCGGGCAGTTGAACGCGTTCTTCGAACTTGGCCGTGAGGCGCGGGTTGCCCTGCGCGAACGCCTGATCGAACTGTTCAGTGAAGGCAGCACGCTGCGTGGCAGCATCGAAGCGCAAGGCGCGAAAGTCTTGCCACTGGCTGCCGATTGCCAGATGCACCTGCCGGCGCGAATCAGCGATTACACCGACTTCTACGTCGGCATCGAGCACGCGCAGAACGTCGGCAAACTGTTCCGTCCGGATAACCCGCTGTTGCCGAACTACAAGCACGTGCCGATCGGTTACCACGGTCGTGCTTCCACGGTGCGAGCCTCCGGCACCGACGTGCGCCGGCCGAAGGGCCAGACGCTGCCGGCCGGGCAGACCGACCCGGTCTTCGGCCCATGTGCGCGTCTGGATTACGAACTGGAGCTGGGCATCTGGATCGGCCAGGGCAATGAGATGGGCGAGCCGATTGCCATCGGTGACGCTGCCGAGCACATCGCCGGTTTCTGCCTGCTCAACGACTGGTCGGCGCGGGATATCCAGGCTTGGGAATACCAGCCACTCGGCCCATTTCTGTCGAAAAGCTTCATCACCAGTGTTTCGCCGTGGGTGGTGACGGCCGAAGCGCTCGAGCCGTTCCGCACGGCACAGCCGGCGCGCCCTGAAGGTGATCCGCAGCCGCTGCCGTATCTGCTCGACAAGCGTGACCAGGATGGCGGCGCCTTCGACATCGAACTGGAAGTGCTGCTGCGTACCGAAGCCATGCGCGAGCAGAACCTGCCCGCCCATCGCCTGACCCTGAGCAACACCCGCTACATGTACTGGACCGTCGCGCAAATGGTTGCGCATCACAGCGTCAACGGTTGCCAGTTGCAGGCTGGTGACCTGTTTGGTTCGGGCACTTTGTCCGGCCCGGAAAACGGCCAGTTTGGCAGCCTGCTGGAGATTACCGAGGGCGGTAAGAAACCGATCGAACTGGCTTCCGGCGAAGTGCGCAAGTTCCTTGAGGACGGTGACGAAATCATCCTGCGCGCTCGCTGCGCCCGCGACGGTTTTGCCTCGATCGGCTTCGGCGAATGTCGCGGCACCGTGATCGCTGCACGCTGACAGGAGCGGCTTATGGATCTCTATGGCTATTACCGTTCCACTTCATCGTACCGGGTGCGAATCGCACTGGCGTTGAAGGGCCTCGATTACCAGTCGCTGCCGGTCAACCTGATCGCACCGTCGGGTGGTGAACATCGGCAGCCGGCGTATCTGGCGCTCAATCCCCAGGGCCGGGTGCCAACCTTGCGCACCGATGACGGTGCGCTGCTGATTCAATCGCCGGCGATCATCGAGTATCTGGAAGAGCGTTATCCACAGGTGCCGTTGCTGCCGGATGATCTGCTGACGCGCGCGCAGGTGCGCGGTGTCGCGGCGGTGATCGGCTGCGATGTGCATCCACTGCACAACGTCAGCGTGCTCAATCGCCTGCGCCAGTCCGGGCAGGATGAAACGCAGGTGGTGGAGTGGATCAGCCATTGGATCAGCCAAGGGCTGGCAACGGTGGAGCAGTTGATCGGCGACAGCGGTTTCTGTTTTGGCGAATGGCCGTGCGTGGCAGATGTGTATCTTATTCCGCAGTTGTATGCGGCTGAGCGGTTCAACGTCAGCCTGGAGGCATATCCGAAGATTTGCCGTGTGGCTGCTTTGGCGGCTGATCATCCGGCGTTTATCAAGGCGCATCCTGCCAATCAACCAGACACGCCGTAATTCCTGTGGGAGCGAGCCTGCTCGCGAAGACGGAGTGTCAGTGGCCTTTCATTCAGCTAACACACCGCTTTCGCGAGCAGGCTCGCTCCCACACAGGTTTGTGTGGGCCTCAAGGATGGGGGCAGCCTGCGGAAGGTAGTTAATGCACGACGGAGTTGGGCGGCAGATGGCCGAGGCGTTCGGTCAGGCGCAGGCGCTGGATCGGGTCTTCGCTGAGCAATAACGCATGCTCCAGATCGAAGCGCTCAGCGTTCGGGCAATCCAGCCGTTGATACAGACTGGCCCGGGCCATGTAATCAGAGGCCTTCGCATCACCCAGTTCGAGCACTCGTTCTGCGTCGATCAGCGCGGCGATGTGATCGTCGTGGGTCAGATGCAATTGGCGCAGGTTGCGTGACAGACGCTGCAGCATCTGCACTGGCGTGGCCGTCAGCAGATGCTCGGCGCTGAGCTGCATGTTCGGCCCGTATTGGCGTTGCAACAGTTCGCGACAGTCGTTGGGATACAAGCGTCGCCCGCCGCAAGGGTCGAGCAAGTGGTCGGCGCCGGGTACCCGCAACAGGAAATGCCCGGGGAAGTTGACCCCGACCAAAGGAATCTCGAGGCCATGCGCCAGTTCCAGTGCGATCAACGCCAATGCCAGCGGCTGACCGCGCTGGGTGTGCAACACACGATGCAGCAGCGCCGCCTGCGGGCGCAGCGGCAGGAAATCATCCTGTGCGAAACCGAGATCGACCATGCGCCGCAACAGCGGTTGCGCCAGTTCGCTGACCGGCAGCATCGGCAGCCCATAGCTGACGCGTAGTTGCAGATCCTTGAAGGTGCGCAACCATGCCTCGGGCTCGAGGGTTTTGTCGTGCTCGGCACTTATCCACAGCGCAGCTTCCAGCAGCGCCGGCGGTGAACGATGCAGGCATTCGAAAAAGCGTTGGCGCGCACTCATCTGAATTTCCCTCCAATGCCTCGTTTTAGCCCCGTCCGGGTTGTTCGTCCAGTGCCGGGCGCGTTGAGCGCGAGTTATAGCGGCGCAACATTGTCCGCTCGGCGGCTCATGCTGGTGCGCGCCAGCAATTTTCAGGGGCAAGCCTATACTGGCGTTCTACAAGAAGTGATTCGGGAGCCTGTCGATGTTCGCTCTCATGCAAAGCACTCGCCTGGAATCGCTGCACTTGAGCGTGGACCCGGTCACCGGGTTGAAGGCGGTCATTGCCATTCATGACAGTCGCCTGGGGCCAGCCCTGGGCGGCTGCCGTTACCTTGCCTATCCCAACGACGAATCTGCGGTCGAGGACGCCATTCGCCTGGCGCAAAACATGAGCTACAAAGCGGCGCTGGCCGGCCTTGCGCAGGGCGGCGGGGTGGCGGTGATCGTGCGCCCGGCCCATGTCGAGAATCGCGCCGCATTATTCGAGGCTTTCGGCCGTTGCATCGAGCAGCTCGACGGTCGCTACATCACCGCCATCGACAGCGGCACTTCAGTGGCGGACATGGACTGCATTGCCCAGCAGACCCGGCATGTCACCAGCACCACCTCGGCAGGCGATCCGGCACCGCACGCGGCCATGGGCGTGTTCACCGGCATTCGCGCCACGGCGATGGCGCGTCTGGGCAGCGACAACCTCGAAGGCCTGCGCATCGCGATTCAGGGGCTTGGCAACGTCGGTTATGCACTGGCCGAGCAACTGCACGCAGCCGGCGCCGAGTTGCTGGTCAGTGACATCGACCACGGCAAGGTGCAACTGGCGATGGAGCAGCTCAATGCTCACCCGATCGCCAACGACGCGTTGCTCAGCACGCCGTGCGACATTCTCGCGCCTTGTGGGTTGGGCGGTGTGCTCAACAGCCACTCGGTGTCGCAACTGCGCTGTTCCGCTGTGGCCGGTTCGGCGAACAATCAACTTTCCCATCTGGATGTGGCGGACCAACTGGAACGGCGCGGGATTCTTTACGCGCCGGATTATGTGATCAACGCTGGCGGGCTTATTTACGTTTCGCTGAAACATCGCGGGGAGGAGTTGCCGACGATTACGGCGCATCTGTCGAAGATCAGTTCGCGGCTCACGGAGGTCTTCGCCCATGCTCAGGCGGAAAAACGTTCGCCGGCGCGGGTGGCGGATGAGTTGGCGGAGAAGGTTTTGTATCGCTGAAACAGCAAAAGATCGCAGCCTTCGGCAGCTCCTGCACTCGGAATGCAGGAGCTGCCGAAGGCTCGGGCCGCGATCGGACGATCTTTCTGATTACTTCGGCGCTTTCGCTGCTTTGGCGGGCTTCGCCGGCGCCTCGTCAGGTTCTGCCGCTTCAGCTTTTTCGACAGGCTCGGCCGGCGCATTGATCAGCTCCGACAGCGCATCGGGCTGGCTCTTGAATGCCCGGGCGAACACATCACGATTCTTCGCCATGTAGATCCCGGCTTCTTCCACTTGCTGTTCGGTCAGGGACGGAACGGCTTTTTGCAGCACATCGGCCAGATATTCGGCCAATTCGAGCATTTTGTCATGACGATCAGCTTCGGCTTTATCCATGAACAAGCGCTCCAGATCTCGGCTGCTGCGGTATACCACTTCGACGGCCATTCACCACCTCACATGCCTTCACGTTAAGTTGTCTTGACGACTACTGTATCCATATACAGCGAAAAGGATAAGCGAATCCCTGCGCCATGGGTAGTGGCTTTTCAATGTAGACCGGATTTGGCGTTTGTCAGGGGTACGTGTGACTGCTATTCGCGAGCAGGCTCGCTCCCACGGAAACTCCAGCGGTGCGACCAAACGCCACGGCGCGGGATTTGCGGCGGATCGCCATGATGCGTGGCCCTGAACCTGCATGAAAACCGTTGCAACAAGGCGCGCGCGCAAAACCGTCACGTGCGATACGCATCATCCGCCCGAAACGGGCTAAGGAAACTCATCGTGAAAATAAACTGGGCCGAGAAATTGCGGCGTAACGTGCATCAACTGGCCGAGTCCCTGGGCAACCTGTTTGTCGAAACCTTCCACTATCTGGCGCTGTTCGCCATCGGTGCGGTGACGGCGTGGGCGGCGGTGATGGAGTTTCTCGGCATGCTCGAAGTCGGGCACATCAAGATCGATGACATTCTGTTGCTGTTCATCTATCTGGAACTGGGCGCGATGGTCGGGATTTATTTCAAGACCAACCACATGCCGGTGCGCTTTCTGATTTACGTTGCGATCACTGCACTGACGCGCTTGCTGATTTCCAACGTCTCGCACCACAACCCGCCGGACATGGGCATCATCTACCTGTGCGGCGGCATTCTGCTGCTGGCGTTTGCGATCCTGGTGGTGCGTTACGCCTCGTCGCAATTCCCTTCGGTGAAGATCGAGAACCCGCAGCGCAAGATCGGCACGGGTTCCAGCGAACATCCTGAAGTGGAGAAGGGCGAGCTCTAAAGGCCCGCCGCCTGGCCCGGCTGGCCTTCGACCCGTGGCGGTGGCGGGGTCAGCCCGGCGCCGCTAGTCATGGCCTCGAGAATCGACATGGCGCTGTGGCCCTGTTCGATGGCGATGCCAAACTGGATGCTTTGTACCAGCCGTTTCAAACGCTCGGGATCGTTGCGCTGTTCGGCGCTGATCATGCGCTTGGCCACGATGCGGCCGGCATTGGACAGGGTCAGCATGATGCTGCCGTCCAGGCCCTGAATGCTCAGATTGATCTGATAGTCCGGCGCGAAAGCATCGGTAATGATTTGAAATGGGTTGTCCATGATGCGTCACCGCCTGATTGAACGTGCAGTTGTTGACCGGCCATGATCCGATTTGGTTCGCAACACCAGACCACTGGCATCTCGTTCGCTGAGGTTTGCAATGTCCGTTTGCCTCAAGGGTGATATAGCAAGGGGCATGCCGGAAAAATTGTCGAACAATAAACACGGCGAAAAAAACGGCGAGCCTCGGGGCTCGCCGTTTTTTGTGGCGCGTTTTCAGGGCAGGAATGAGCTGATGATCGCTGACAGTGCAGTCAGGCCGATCAGCACTCCACCCAGTTCACCGCCAGCCCGCCCCGCGAGGTTTCCTTGTATTTGTCGTGCATGTCGGCGCCGGTGTCGCGCATGGTGCGAATCACCCGGTCGAGGGAAATAAAGTGATTGCCGTCGCCGCGCAGAGCCATCTGCGTGGCGTTGATCGCCTTCACCGCCGCGATGGCATTGCGCTCGATGCACGGCACTTGCACCAAGCCGCCGACCGGATCGCAGGTCAGGCCGAGGTTGTGTTCCAGGCCGATTTCGGCAGCGTTCTCCAGTTGCTCCGGTGTCGCCCCGAGGACATCGGCCAGGCCGGCGGCGGCCATGGCGCAAGCCGAACCGACTTCGCCCTGACAGCCGACCTCGGCACCGGAGATGGAGGCGTTTTTCTTGCACAAAATCCCGACAGCGGCTGCGGCGAGAAAGAACGCGACGACGTCATCATCAGACGCATCCGGATTGAATTTCATGTAGTAGTGCAGAACCGCCGGAATGATCCCGGCGGCACCATTGGTCGGCGCGGTGACCATGCGCCCGCCGGCTGCGTTTTCTTCGTTGACGGCGAGGGCGAACAGGTTGACCCATTCCATGGCCGACAGGGTCGAACTGATCACATTCGGTTTGCCGATTTCCAACAGGCTGCGATGCAGTTTCGCCGCGCGGCGCGGTACTTTCAGACCGCCGGGCAGGATGCCTTCGTGGCGTAAACCTTGTTCGACGCACTCGCGCATCACTGACCAGATGTGCAGCAGGCCTTGGCGAATCTCGTCATCGCTGCGCCAGGCGCGCTCGTTGGCCATCATCAGTTCGGACACGCGCAGATTGTGCTTTTTGCACAAAGCGAGCAGTTCGGCGGCGCTGGAAAAATCGTAGGGCAACACCACGTCGCTGATTGGCGCCACGCCAGATTCGGCTTCAGCCGCTTCGACGATGAAACCGCCGCCCACCGAGTAATAGGTTTGCGTGAACAGCTCGGCGCTTTCGCCAAAGGCGCTCAGCGACATGGCGTTGGGGTGGTAGGGCAGGCTCTCGTCGAGCAGCAGCAGATCGCTCTGCCAGTCAAAAGCAATCGAACGTTGACCGGCGAGGGACAGTTGCCCGGTTTCGCGCAGTTGCTGGATGCGTGGATCGATGGTCGAGGGATCGATGCTGTCCGGCCATTCGCCCATCAGGCCCATGACCGTTGCGCGGTCAGTGGCGTGGCCGACGCCGGTGGCCGAGAGCGAACCGTACAGGCGGATCTGCACGCGTCGCACATCATTGAGCAGATGCTGATCGACCAGAGCCTGGGCAAAGGTCGCCGCTGCACGCATCGGACCGACGGTATGAGAGCTGGACGGGCCGATGCCCACTTTGAATAGATCGAAAACACTGATAGCCATGCTAAACCCTTACAAGCAATGGAGTAGGAATCGCTGCCATTTTTTGTCGGACAAGCGCAATGTCGGCGATACTGCCTGCCTCGGTTCGAGGTGACCAACGAAACCTCCTAAGACAGCCTTTAGCAGGACTAAACAATGAGTCGTCAATTGCATGCCCAGACCTATGTCTGGCTGCAGGTATTTGCCTGTGCCGCGCGGCACCTGTCGTTCACCCGTTGTGCCGAAGAGCTGCACATCACCCCGGGCGCGGTCAGCCAGCAGATCCGCCAATTGGAAGAGCGCTTGGGCTTTCGCCTGTTTCATCGGCGCGCGCGCGGCGTTGAGTTGAGTGCACAGGGGCAGCGGCTGGCGATTACCGTCAATGAAGCCTATGGCAGCATCGATGCGGAATTGCGCCGGCTGGACGCCGGGATGATCAGCGGGACTCTGCGGTTGCGCTCGATCCCGTCGTTTCTCGGCAAGTGGCTGACCCCGCGCCTGCCGCGCTTGCAGCAACGCTTTCCGGATATCCAGTTGCGCCTGGTGGCCGAGGACAGCAGCGTGCCCTTGCATGAGGGCGATTTCGATCTGGCCATCGACCTCAACGATGGCAGTTATCCCGGATTGTTATCCACAGCCTTGCTCGACGAGCAGATATTTCCGGTGTGCGCGCCGAGCCTGTTGCGTGGGCGCCCGCCGTTGCACGGGCCGGCCGATCTGATGCATTTCCCGTTGCTGCACGACATCACCGCCTGGCGTGGCAGTTACGAATATGCGGAATGGGAGTTCTACCTGAACGCGATCGGCTTCGAAGGCGCCGATGTGCGACGCGGCCACACGTTCAATCGCAATCACCTGACCATCGAAGCGGCGATCGCTGGCATGGGCGTGGCGATTGCCCGGCGCACGTTGCTCAACGATGAGCTGGAGCGCGGCACGTTGATCGTGCCGTTCGGCTTGTCGGTGCCTAACCATAAACGCTATGTGCTGCTGTATGCGCCGGGGGCGTTGAGCCATCCGGGCGTGCGCGCTGTGCATGACTGGCTGGTGGAGGAGGCGGGGATTTTTCGCAGTCTGCACCCGCTGAATGAGCAGCAGATGTGAGCAGATTTTTCTGCGGAGCGGGTCGACCCAACTCCCGACATTAACAGCGCCTCGCTCGGTTGTCCGGCTTTTTTTGCGAATGAATATTTTTCTTTTTTCAGGGGTTGAAATGTTCGGCAGTCGGGCCGATTGTTGTAACCAGGAGGTCAGGAAATTCACTTCAAGGCCTCCAGCGAGCTAGCTGAAATAAGGGATGAACTATGCAAATCCAAGTCAACAGCGATAACCATATTCAAAGCAGTAAGCGACTGGAGGAGTGGGTACGTACAACTATTGAGAGCACGCTCGACCGTTATGAAGAAGACCTGACCCGTGTCGAAGTCCACCTGAGCGACGAGAACGGCGAGAAACCAGGTCCCCATGACTTGCGCTGCCAACTGGAAGCGCGGCCAAAAGGCCACCAACCGATTTCCGTGACCCATAAAGCCGATTCGCTGGAACAGGCGATCGACGGTGCCGCCGAGAAACTCGAGCACAAACTGGATCATCTGTTCGGCAAACTGCGAGGTAAACCACGCGCCGCTGTAGTGCCATTTACTGGCAAGGCCAACGACAAGCTGTTGGCGGAAGAATTTGACGAGAATGAACAGGCAGCGATCAACAGTTGATGCGCTGATTTCACAAGTCACACAAGGAGAACGGGCCTGCTGATGCAGGCCCGTTTTTTTGTTTGTGGTGTTGGTGATTGCTCGCAGGGTTTAAGACCGTAGCCCCTCATCGGAACGCCGCCCGCCCAGCCCTCTCCCGAGGGAGAGGGAGCCTATCCCGGTTGTTTTCAAGTCCAGCGTTCGGCTCGATATTGCAGGCGAGCGTAAATCGTAAATACACCTCGGTCAGTCCCTCACCCTCTGGGAGAGGGGGCCGATTCCGGTTGTTTTCAAGTCCAGCGTTCGGCTCGATATTGCAGGCGAGCGTAAATCGTAAATACACCTCGGTCAGTCCCCTCTCCCTCTGGGAGAGGGTTAGGGTGAGGGGCTTTTGATCTACAATGGGCTGCGGTCAGAACGCCACCGACGTCTGCACATAAACCGTCCGCGGCTCTCCCACGTACTTGCCCTTGTTGTTGTCATCGAACGAGCGTGTGAAGTACTGCGTGTTGAAGATGTTCTTCACCCCCACCGCCACATTCAAATCCGACAGTTGCGGTCCGAAGTCATACCCGGCGCGGCTGCTGAACAGCATGTAGCCGGGGATCTTGCCGGTGCTGCCATCGGCGCTTTCCCTCGAAGTGTTGGCGTTGTCGGCGAACTGGTCGCTCTGGAAGCTGCTGTCCAGATTCAGCTTCCATGGCCCTTCGGTATAACCGACGCCAATCGTGCCTTTGTGCTTGGAGGAAAACGGCACGCGGTTGCCTTTGTTCGGCCCGTCCTCGCGGATGGTGGCGTCGACATAGGCGTAACTGGCGTAGACATCGAAACCGGCCAGCGCCGGGCTCAAGTCGTCGAGCGCGTAATTGACGCTGGTCTCGATGCCCTGATGGCGGGTTTCGCCGCGAGCGATCACCGAATCGTTGGTCTGGTTGCTTTCGTACTGGTTGTCGAAGTTGATCAGGAATGCGCCGATTTCCGCGCGCAGGGCACCGTTGTCATAGCGAGTGCCGAGTTCCCAGGTGCGGGCCTTTTCCGGCTTCACTTCGCCGCTGCTCACGCGGTTGGGCATCTGGCTGTATTGCACGCTGCCGAACGAGCCTTCGGTGTTGGCATACAGGTTCCAGCTGTCGGTGAGGTGATAAAGCACGTTCAGCGCCGGCAGCGCAGTGTTGTAGTCGCCCTTGTATTTGACGTTGGTCAGGTTGTTGGTCTGCTGCGACTCGATCATCTCGTAGCGCACGCCCGGGGTGATGGTCCATTTGCCGATGTCGATGCGGTCATCGACGAAGAACGCGTTGGCCTCGGTACCACCGCGAGTGTCGCGGTCGTTGCGGCTGCTGGTGGTCGGGTATTCGTTGGCGCTGATCGGCGTGCGATAACGCAGTTCGTGGCCGGCCTCATTGATGTAGCGGTAGCCGACGCCGACTTCATGGCTGCTCGGGCCGAGGTCGAAACCTTGGGCGAAACGGGTTTCCAGACCACGTACCCAATACTCGCGCGGCGACAGCGAGAGGAATGTGCCCTGATCCAGATAACCGCTGCGCAGGGTTTTGGTGAAGAAGGTGTTGGCGGTGAATTCGCGGCGATCTTCCTGATAGCGATAGCCGAAGTTGAACATCGTCCGGCGGCCCCAGAACTGGTCTTTCGGCCGCGTCGATTGATACGGATCGGCATCGTAATCGGCGACGTTGAGACCGCCGGGCATGTCGGCCTTGCCTTCGTAATACTGGGCCATGGCGTTGAAGCTGTTGGCCTCGTCGAGCTGGTACTTGCCCTTGAGGATCAGGTCGTCGATCTCGGTGTCGCTGTGTTCGCGCCAGTCACCGCCACGGGTGCCGGAGTACAACAGCGCACCACCGAGGCCGTTGGCGTTGGTGCCGCCGGCCAGCAGATTGGCGCTGGTCTTGAAACCGTCGTGGCTCGACGATGGGCTGGTTTCAGTCTGGAACCCACCCTTGACCGTTGGCTCGTCAGGAATCGCCCGGGTCACGAAGTTGACCACGCCGCCGACGTTCTGCGGGCCATAACGCACCGCGCCGCCGCCACGCACCACGTCCACGGCATCCATGTTGCCCATGCTGATCGGCGCGAACGACAACTGCGGCTGACCATACGGCGCGAACGGCACCGGGATGCCGTCCATCAATACTGTCGAGCGTGCGGCCAGGCGCGGATTCAAACCACGAATGCCGAAGTTCAGCGCCATTTCGTGGCTGCCGGTGCCGTTGTTCTCCGGCGCATTCACACCGGGGATGCGGTTGAGCACATCGCGGGCCTGGGTCGCGCCCTGGCGTTCGAATTCTTCGCGGCGGATCACATCACGCGCCCCGGGGTGTTCGAAGACATTGAGCTGCGCCGCATCGCCGAGCCAGTCGCCGACTACGGTCGAGGTGCCCAGCTCCAGCGCCGCGTCAGCCAGCGGTTGCAGGCTGAAAGCATTGTCGCCTTCGGCGCGGGCTTGCAGACCGGTGCCTTCGAGCAAGGCTTCGAGGCCTTGTTGCGTCGTGTAATTGCCCTCCAGACCCCGGCTCTGCACACCGCTGGTGACTTGCGAGCCAAAGGAAATCAGCACGCCGGCTTCACGGCCAAACTGGTTCAGCGCGGTTTCCAGCGACGCCGGGGCGATGTGATAAATCTTGGTCTCGGCGCCCAGCGCAGCGGGCAGGGCGGTGAAACTCAGGCTGGCGCCGAGCAGAAGATTGCGCAGGCTGCGGGCCAGTGGCGTAAGACGGGTGGGCTGCATGTGGATGATCCTGAGAAGGTGGAATCAAGGGGGCTTTCCTTCTCTGTCACGCCAGATCTGAAAAACGGCTCATTTATTTTTTCAGAATCAAAAGATCGCAGCCTTCGGCAGCTCCTACAGAAAAAATGCATTCCAAATGTAGGAGCCGCCGAAGGCTGCGATCTTTTGATCTTGCTGTTCAAACCAGCGCTTCGACGCTCACCCAATAACGGGTAAAGCGCTTCACTCTGACCGGCAGACTGATCTGCAACAGGTCGAGAATCCGCTCGCTGTCATCCAGTGGATACGTCCCGGAAATCAGCAGATCGGCAACCTGGCTGTCGCACCGCAGCTGCCCGCGCCGGTAGCGGCCAAGCTCTTCGAGGAAATCACCGAGGCGCATATGAGCGGCGACCAGCATGCCGTCAGTCCACGCACCACTGTTGGCGTCCAGTGGTTTGGCCGCGCTGAGGGAGCTGGCAGTAAAACTCAACTGCCGCGCGACCGGCAGCAGCAGGGGCGCGCGCTGGCTGGCGATGAGTTCGACTCGTCCTTCAAACAGCGCGATCTGCGTGTGATCAACAAACTGCCGCACATTGAGGCGCGCACCTTGGCTTTTCAGCACGCCGTGTGCCGTGCGTATTTCGAACGGATTTGCAGCGCTCAACAGCATTTCGCCTTCAAGCAGACGAATCGTATGCTGCGTGTCATCGACATCGACGGAACTTGCGGTATTGAGCTGTAACGAATCGGCACCGCCCAAGCCGATCTTGCGCCGCTGGCCCACCGGCGTGCGGTAATCGGCGAGCAGCGACGGCAACGGCGTGTGCTCGCGCATGCCCCAGGTCGCCGCTGAGCCGGCACCGAGAATCAGCAACATTTTCAGCGCCTGACGGCGGCTGCCGGATTTCGGTCCGTTCAACGCCGCGTGGGCCAACGGCGACGAAACGCCGCGCAAACGCTGATTGACTCGTTGCATGTGTTCCCACGCCCGGCGGTGTTCGCTGTGTGCATCCAGCCATTGTTGCCAGGCCTGTTGCTGGCGCGGGGTCAGCGTGCCCTGCTGCATTTCCAGCAGCCAGTGCACCGCCTGTTCGGCGACTTGCGCGGAGAAATCCGGCGTGCGATTCACAGGGCGAAATAGCAGCGCATGGCCGCTTTGTTCAAATGGCGTTTGACCGTGGCCACCGAAATACCCAGTTCTGCGGCGATCTGTGGATAAGTCAGACCATCGACCTGAGCGAGCAGGAAAGCGCGTTTGATCTGGCGCGGCAAGCCGTCGAGCAGTTCATCGAGTTCGACCAGTGTCTGCAGGATGATCGCTTTGTGCTCTTCCGACGGCGCGACCATCTCAGGCATCTGCGCCAGTGTCTCGAGGTAGGCGCGTTCTACATCCTGGCGCCGGTAATGATTGAACAGCACGCGCTTGGCCAGGGTGGTGAGAAAGGCGCGCGGTTCGATGATCAGCGGTGGCTCGCGGGCGGTCAGCACCTTGATGAACGTGTCCTGGGCCAGATCCGCCGCGCTGTCGGGGCAGCCGAGTTTGCGCCGCAACCAGCCGGTGAGCCAGCTGTGATGAGCATGGTAGAGCGATTCGACGGGATGGGCGGGCGGCAACGAAATGACTCCGGACGCAAAACTTGCGTAGAGAACGTGCATTAGAGAACAAGAACGTTTCGCATTGTAGAGGCTGACGACAGTGTCCGGCAATCAGATGCTTTTGCGTATGAGAATATTTATCATTAATATTGCTCGCCTGTAGATTCGGCTTGTCGGCCGAACGTTTTTCGTTTCAGGGTCGAAACATGAAAGGCAAACTCGCCACTCTTCCCATGTCCTATCGTCTGGCCGTCACTTCGCGAGTGCTGGCGGCGATTTTCGGCGGCTATCTGGTGGCGGCGCTGGCCAGTGTCACCCTGACGTTGTGGCTGCCGCTGAACCGCGCCGAAGCGGTGGTCACTGGCATGACCGTGTCCTTTCTGGTCTATCTGGTCGCAGTGCTCTGGTGCTTTGCCTGCCGCAGCGCGTGGTCGGCGTGGGTCGGCCTGTTGGTGCCGAGCGTGATTCTCGCCACCGTTTCCGGTGCCGCTCGCGGTCTGGGGCTGGCATGAAGGAAGGGTTCCGGCAGGCGATGGCCTGGCTGCACACCTGGGCCGGGCTGGTGTTCGGCTGGTTGCTGTTCGCGATTTTTTTCACCGGCACGCTCGCTTATTTCAAAGATGAAATCAGCCACTGGATGCAGCCGGAAATCGCTGCACATTCGCTTGATAGCGAAGCGAACCTGGCGCTGGCGCAAGATTATCTGCAACAACACGCCGCCGGCGCCTCGCGCTGGCTGATCGATTTGCCCGATGCCCGCGACCCCGGCCTGACGGTGCGCTGGCAACAGGCGCCGGGCAACCCCGGCGAGCGCGGCCGCTTCGAATCCCGAACCCTCGACGCTCAGACCGGGGCCGAGGTGCAGGGCCGCGAAAGCATGGGCGGCGAGTTCTTTTACCGTTTCCACTTCCAGTTGCAGATGCCTTACCCGTGGGGGCGCTGGCTGGCGACCCTCGCCGCGATGGTGATGTTCGTTGCGTTGATCAGCGGCATCATCACCCACAAGAAAATCTTCAAGGACTTCTTCACCTTCCGCCCGCGCAAGGGCCAGCGTTCCTGGCTCGACGGGCATAACGCCGTGGGCGTGCTGGTGCTGCCGTTTCATTTGATGATCACTTACAGCAGTCTGGTGATTTTCATGTCGATGGTCATGCCGGCGAGCATCGTCGCCTCTTACGGCAGCGACGTGCGCAAGTTCTACGACGAAGTCTTTCCCGCCTCGAAGACGCCCGAGCGCGCCGATGTCGCCGCACCGCTGACCGCCATGGCGCCGCTACTGGCCAAGGCCAGCGAGCAGTGGTCGGGCGGCCACACCGCGCGCCTGTCGGTGAGCAATCCGGGCGATGCCAGCGCTACGGTGGTGCTGTCCCGCGCGGGCGATCGGGTGGTGCATGATTTCGGCCGGGCGGTGACGTTCAACGGCGTCACCGGACAGCTTCTGAGCAGTACCCCCGATCAACCGATGGCGATGGCGGTGGGTGGCGCGTTTTATGGTTTGCACATGGGGCATTTCGCCGGGCCGCTGTTGCGCTGGCTGTATTTCATTTGCGGACTGGCTGGCACGGCGATGATTGGCACCGGGCTGGTGATCTGGCTCGGCAAGCGGCAGCTCAAGCACGTGAAAAGCGCGGCGCTGCCGTTCGAATTGCGCCTGGTCGAGGTGCTGAATATCGCCAGCATGGCCGGCTTGGTATCGGCGGTGGCGGTGTTCTTTTTGGCCAATCGACTGCTGCCGGTGAGTCTGGCAGGGCGGGCCGATTGGGAAGTGAATGCGTTCTTCATAGCCTGGAGTCTGAGCGTGGTGCACGCGGTGTTGCGTCCGGGGCGCAAGGCGTGGATCGAACAGCTGACGTTCGGCGCCGCGCTGTTTATCGCGGTGCCGCTGATCAATGCGCTGACCACGCCGTGGAATCTTGGCGCCAGCCTGATGCAACGCGACTGGGCACTGGCCGGATTTGATCTGACATGTCTGGCGACGGGGCTTTTTCTCGGCTGGGCTGCGCGCAAGATGCAGCGTACGGGCGACTCCGTCAGCGTTCGCAAAGCAAGTCCTTCGCCTCGCTCGATCACAGTCGAACAGGGGGCTAACTGATGCTGCTGGCCCTGTTGCTTACTTACGCCGGCTTCACCGCGTTGTGCCTGTCGATGCCACGTCATCACGCCGAATTGCTCGGCGCCAAACCGTCGACGCGCCGCCGTCAGGGTCTGGCGTTGGCGGGATGGCTGTTGCTGGCGCTTTCGCTGTGGGCAGCGGTCGCGGCCAGTGGCTGGAGTTTCGGTCTGGTCGACTGGTTCGCGGTGCTGATGCTCAGCGCTTTGGCATTGGTGCTGTTGCTGCCGTATCGCCCGCGTCTGGCCATGGCACTGGCCGGGTTGAGCCTGCTGGCCAGCCCGGTCGCCGCATGGGCGCAGTGCTGAAGTGCTGATCGGTCTGCCACCGGAATCGCGTGACGATGAAGCGCGTGGCGCGCGTGCGCATTTTCTTCAGGTGTTTCTGTCCCAGCGTGCGCAAATGGAGGCGCTGGTGAATCGGCGCGTCGGTTGTCGGGCGACGGCGGCGGATCTGGTCCAGGATCTGTTTTTGCGCTTCTGGCGGCGGCCGCTGGTCCAGGTCGAAGAACTCAGCACTTATCTGCTGCGCTGCGCCGGCAACATCGCCATCGATCATTTGCGCAGCGAAGGCACGCGCACGCGGGTCAACGAAGGCTGGCAGCCGGACGAACCCGACAGCCATGGCAGTGAGCCCCAGGCTGCACTCGAAGCCGGCAATGATCTGCGCCACGTCGAAGCAGCGTTGCGCGCCTTGCCGGAGCGTACGCGGCAGATCTTTCTGCTCAATCGCATTCACGGGCGCAAGTACGCCGACATCGCTAAGGCCATGGGGCTTTCCCAAAGCGCCGTGGAAAAACATATGATGCGCGCCCTCGAGGCCTGCAAGGCCAGCCTGCGCGACCCCGCGCCACGCCTGCCAGGGAAAGCACCGTGAAGCCATCCGATCCGATCACACCGACGCCGGCCCAGGAGCAGGCCGCGCTGGCCTGGCTGAGCCTGTTGCATGACCGCCCGAGCACTGGCGATCAACTCACCTTCAGCCAATGGCTGCGCGCCGACCCGGCCCATGCCCAAGCGTATGCGCAGGCGCAGGTGGTCTGGGAACTCAGTGAGGGCCCGGCGCGCGCATTGGCCGATGAAGATGCGCTCGCGCTGCAAGGTTATCTGCAGGCGATGGACGCCCCGCGTCGTTCGCCGTTGTTGCGTTGGTCAGGCGCGCTGGCGCTGGCCGCGTGTCTACTGTTGATGGTCAGCCTCGGCACGGGGTGGCAGGCGCAGCGCTGGCTCGACGATCTGCGCGCTGATCATGTCTCCACGCCTGGCGAAATTCGCACGGTGACACTGGCCGATCAGTCGCAAGTGACGCTGGATGCCGACAGCGCGATTGCTGTGGATTTCAGTCATGGCCAGCGCCGCGTGAAATTG
The DNA here is from genome assembly GCF_054667565.1 of Pseudomonas sp. S3_G06. Taxonomy (NCBI): domain Bacteria; kingdom Pseudomonadati; phylum Pseudomonadota; class Gammaproteobacteria; order Pseudomonadales; family Pseudomonadaceae; genus Pseudomonas; species Pseudomonas sp. S3_G06. The sequence continues at coordinate 4,116,179 of NZ_CP162738.1, read as the reverse complement.
ATCAGAGGCGCTGCTTTCTTCAGCGTCACTCACACTGGCGATCCGTTTGTGGTGGCGGCGGAGCAGGGCGAGGCGCGGGTGCTCGGCACGCAGTTCGAAGTGCGCCGGCAACCTCATGGCGCGCAAGTGACGGTGTTGTCCGGACGTGTCGCGGTGACGGCGGATGAGCATGGCCAACAACAGATTCTCACGGCCGGCCAGCAAGTTGCTTATGCCGACGGCACTGCGGAAAAACTGCATGCCGTGGACAGTGAAGCGCAACTGGCCTGGCGTCAGGGTTGGTTGACTTACTACAAGACCACGCTGGCCGATGTCGTCGAGGATCTGCGCCGCTATTACCCGGGGCGGATTGTGCTGCTCAACGATGAGCTGGCGGCGCGCAAGGTCAGCGGCAGCTTTCCGAGCAAGGACCCGCAGGCGGTGCTCAATTCGTTGCAGGGAGTGTTGGGGTTTGAGCAGCATCGGGTATTGGGGCAGCTGATTATTCTGCGCTGAGGCTGCCGGCCTCTTCGCGAGCAGGCTCGCTCCCACAGGGAACGCATTCCAAAGGTGGGAGCGAGCCTGCTCGCGAAGGCGTCAGCCCAGGCAACAAATTCCCCGAAAAATATTTTCAAATTAAAGGTGAGGTAACCCCGAGCCCCATCCGTGTAGTGACTGAAACTGCGAGCCATTCGCATCCGTTGCGGTTCTACACAGGTCATTGAGCAATGAAGTCCAGGGCAAAATCCGGTTCGGTCAAACAGTGGTTGGGCATGTCGGCGTTGAGTTTTTCCACGTTGGCATTGCTGCCGATGAATATCGCGCTGGCCGCTGAAGCGGTGAGCAATCAGGCGCAACAGCAATTCAATTTTGCCCTAGCCGCCAAACCGTTACCGCAGGCCCTGAGCGATTTCAGCCGTGTGACCGGGCAGAGCGTGGTCTACACCGACGAAGCGCCGTACGGCCTCAATGCTCCGGCAGTCAACGGCCAGATGAGCGCCGAACAGGCCCTGCAACGCCTGCTCGGCAACTCCGGCCTGAGCTTTCGCCGCACCGACAGTCACACGTTGGCGCTGGAGCCGATGCCGACCGCAGGCGCGCTCAATCTCGGCGCCACCACCATCACGTCCACGCGCGACGAATCGATGAGTTATCAGCCGCCGGAAACCAGTTCGGTGATGCGCTCATCGGCGTCGCTGCAAGAAATTCCACAGACGGTCAATGTCATCCCGGCGCAGGTCATTCGCGATCAGGCGCCGCGCAATCTCGACGACGCGCTGGCCAATGTCAGCGGCATCACCCAGGGCAACACCTTGGGCAGTACCCAGGACTCGGTGATGACTCGCGGCTTCGGCGACAACCGCAACGGCTCGATCATGCGCGACGGCATGCCGCTGGTGCAGGGCCGTGGCATGAACGCGACCGTGGATCGCGTCGAAGTGCTCAAGGGGCCGGCCTCGTTGCTCTATGGGATTCAGGATCCGGGCGGCGTGGTCAACCTGGTCAGCAAGAAGCCCGAACTGACCCAGTACAACGCCGTGACCGTGCGCGGTTCGACCTACGGTGACGGCAAGAACGGCAGCGGTGGCGCCTTCGATAGCACCGGCGCGCTGGGCGACTCCGGCTTCGCCTATCGCATGGTCGTCGATCATGAAGACGAAGATTACTGGCGCAACTTCGGCACCCATCGCGAGACGCTGATCGCACCGTCGCTGGCCTGGTACGGCGAGCGCACCAAGCTGTTGTTCGCCTACGAGCACCGCGAGTTTCTCACCCCCTTCGACCGTGGCACGCTGATCGATCCGCGCACCAACCATCCGCTGGATATCTCGCGCAAGCAGCGTCTCGACGAGCCGTTCAACGACATGGAAGGGCGCTCGGACCTCTACCATTTCGAAGCCGACCATGAACTCAACGACGACTGGAAAGCCCACTTCGGCTACAGCTGGAACCGCGAAACCTACGACGCCAGCCAAGTCCGCGTGACGGCGATCGATACCAACAAAGGCACACTGACCCGCAGCATGGACGGTACCCAGAACGCGATCAGCACCGATCGTTTCACCACCGCCAGCCTCGAAGGCAAAGTGAATGTACTGGGCATGCAGCATGATCTGGTGTTCGGCGTCGACGACGAATATCGCAAGATCTACCGCGAGGATCTGATCCGGCAGAAAAGCCTGACCACGTTCAGCTATCTCAATCCGGTCTATGGTCGCGAAGTGATGGGCACTACCGTGAGTGCACCCGACAGCGCGCAGACCGACAAACTGCGCAGCGATTCGCTGTTCCTGCAGGATTCGATTCACCTCAACGAGCAGTGGATTCTCGTCGCTGGCGGACGTTTTCAGGAGTACGACCAGTACGCCGGCAAAGGCGTGCCGTTCAAGGCCAACACCGACAGTAATGGGCAGAAGTGGGTCCCGCGCGCCGGTCTTGTGTATCGCTACACCGACGCGCTGTCGTTCTACGGCAGCTACACCGAATCGTTCAAACCCAACTCGACCATCGCCCCGCTGAGCGGCAGCAGTACCGTGCTCGACGGTAGCATCGCGCCGGAGGAAGCCAAGTCGTGGGAGCTGGGTGCGCGGCTGGATATGCCCGGCAGCATCACCGGCAATATCGCGTTGTTCGACATCAAGAAACGCAACGTACTGGTGGCCAATTCCGAAGGCCCGACAACGATTTACAGTGCGGCAGGCGAGGTGCGTTCACGCGGGCTGGAAGTTGACCTGAGCGGGCAGCTCAGCGAGCACTGGAACCTGATCGGCAGCTACGCCTACACCGATGCCGAAGTCACCGAAGACCCGGAATACAAAGGCAAGCGCCTGCAAAACGTAGCGAAGAATTCCGGCTCGCTGTCGGCGGTGTATGACTTCGGCAATGTGTTTGGCGGCGATCAGTTGCGTGTCGGGGCAGGGGCGCGGTACGTCGGCGAACGCGCAGGCAATGCGGTGAATGATTTCGATCTGCCGAGCTACACCGTGGCGGATGCGTTTGCCACTTACGACACCATGGTTGAAGGGCAGAAGGTCAAGTTTCAGTTGAACGTGAAGAACCTGTTTGATCGCACTTATTACACCTCTTCGGCGAGCCGCTTCTTTGTGTCGATGGGGGATTCGCGGCAGGTTTCGCTTTCCAGCACGCTGGAGTTTTGAGTCAACGTCAAAAGATCGCAGCCTTCGGCAGCTCCTACATTTGGAATGCGTTTCCCCTGTAGGAGCTGCCGAAGGCTGCGATCTTTTGACCTTCTAACGCAAAAAAGCCTGCCGATACTCGCCCGGCGTCCCACCCAAAACCTGCCTGAACCGATTAGTGAAATGGCTGGCACTGGCAAACCCGCACGCCAGCGCGATCTCGCCCAGCGGCAGCGCCGTGCCGCGCAACAATTCCCGCGCCCGGCTCAAGCGCCGCGCCAGCACATATTGATGTGGCGGCAGGCCGAAGCTCAGGCGAAACATCCGCGCAAAGTGATATTCCGACAGCGCACACAGCCCGGACAGTTGCCCGAGGCTGATCGGCTCGGCCAACTGGTTGTCGATGAACTCCACCAGTTGTCGGCGCTGGTGCGGCGCCAGCCCGCCCTTGAGGCGCAAGCCCTGGCGCGCACCGACCTGGCTGAGCAAGGTGTGGCTGATCAATTCATGGGCGAGGCTGCTGGTCAGCAAGCGCTCGGCCGGCTCTTGCCAGTTCAGATTCAGCAATTGCCGGAAGCGCTGCGCCTGCTGCGGATCTTCGAGAAAGGTCTGCTCGCGTAATTGCATCTCGCGCGGTTCGCGATCGAGCAAAGTGACGCAACCGAGGGCGAATTGTTCGGCGCTGAAATACAGGTGCGCCAGACGGATATCGCCATTGATCACCCAGCCCGATTCATGATCGGCCGGCAGGATGCACAGCTTGTCCGGCCCGCCTTTGCGGCCCGGCTGGCCACGACGGAATGTGCCGGTGCCGCCGGCGACGTAGCACGACAGCGTGTGATGACTTGGCGCTTCGTACTCCTGGGCATCGTGGTGGTTGGTCCACAAGGCCGCAGACATGCCGTCACCGAGCTCGGCGCTGTGCACAAGGCGTGCATTCGGCGAGCGGTTGAGGGCTTGAAAGACTTGCAGGGTATCGATAGCGGCCATGTTCGGTTCTCTCCAACGCCTTGCATCCTACTCCGTAGACGCCGCCCTGCCAGCCTGCCGCCAGACAAAAGCGCAAGATTGTGCAAGCGTCGAAGGCTGCCCGAGGCAGACACTCAAGGCCTGTTTAAGGAGTGTCTGCCATGAACCTGTCGTTGTACCTGCTGACTGTGCTGATCTGGGGCACCACCTGGATTGCCTTGAAATGGCAATTGGGCGTGGTCGAAATCCCGGTGTCGATTGTCTATCGCTTCGGCCTCGCCGCGCTGGTGTTGTTTGCGTTATTGCTGCTCAGCCGGCGCCTGCAACCGATGAACCGCCGTGGGCATTTGATTTGTGTGGCTCAAGGGTTATGTCTGTTCTGCGTGAACTTCATGTGTTTTCTGACCGCCAGTCAGTGGATTCCAAGCGGTCTGGTGGCGGTGGTGTTTTCTACGGCAACGTTGTGGAACGCGCTGAATGCGCGGGTGTTTTTCGGCCAGCGCATTGCACGCAATGTGCTGATGGGCGGTGCGCTGGGGCTGTCAGGTCTGGGGCTGTTGTTCTGGCCGGAGCTGGCCGGGCATCAGGCCAGCCCGCAAACCCTGCTCGGCCTTGGATTGGCGTTATGCGGCACCTTGTGTTTTTCAGCCGGCAATATGCTCTCGAGTCTGCAACAGAAAGCGGGATTGCGACCGCTGACCACCAACGCCTGGGGCATGGCTTACGGCGCAGCGATGCTGACGGTGTGGTGTCTGATCAAGGGCATACCCTTCGACATGGATTGGTCGCCGCGTTATGTCGGTGCGCTGTTGTATCTGGTGATTCCCGGCTCGGTGATCGGCTTCACTGCGTACCTGACGCTGGTCGGGCGCATGGGCCCGGAGCGAGCGGCTTATTGCACGGTGCTGTTCCCGGTGGTGGCGTTGAACGTGTCGGCGTTTGCCGAAGGTTATCAATGGACCGCACCGGCGCTGGTCGGGCTGGTGTTGGTGATGCTGGGCAACGTGCTGGTGTTTCGTAAACCGAAAGTGCTGTTGTCTGCGGGTCAAGGGAAGTTGGCTTGATAAAGCGAGCGCTGGGTTTCAGCGCTCAACTTTCAAAGTGATGTAGATCATCACCGGGAAGATGAAGTCGACAATATGCCTTGCCCAGTCCTTGGCATTCCATGATAGCGAAGTGTCCATATCGAACCACTCGACGCCGACCGTTTGCAGACATACGTAATAGATGAAGATGGCGACCAATATGCCCATGATCGAAAACTTCTTGGCTTCATGGAATGCCGCTGGCGATGCATCGATGTAGCGATACAACTGGTAAGTACCGATCAGGCAGAGCACGGTATAGATGACTTCCATGGTAATGATGAACCAGTAGATCCGGTGATGGATCATCGGCGAATCGATCGCGCGGTACATGATGTTTTCACTGGCGTTGGTGGTGTCCATGCTCAGGATATGTGCAACGTAAGTGTAGTTGGACTCGTAGTCGGTGAAGTTATGAATCATCACCAGCAAGCCAAAGAAACTTATATAAGCCATCAAGATGACTTTGCTGTAACGAATGAGTTTGTCGGTGGTCAGAGTGTTCACGGGATCAGCTCTCCATGGCAAATAATCAATGAGTTGATAAGTTGCGAGAGCTTATATGGCAGTTACTGAGTCTGGCGTTCTTGTTCGGTTGCAAGTTATGTAAGGTAAGGGCCAGCGCAATGTTGCGCTGGCTCTTTTTTCAGCCGCGCCAGACTTGCGGGTTGACCAGATCCTGCGGCCGTTCGCCGAGGAGGGCGCTGCGCAGGTTGGCCAGGGCGCGGTTGGCCATGGCTTCGCGGGTCTCGGTGGTGGCCGAGCCGATGTGCGGCAGGGTCACGGCGTTTTTCAACTGGAACAGCGGCGATTCGGCCAGCGGTTCTTTTTCATAGACGTCCAGCCCGGCGCCACGGATGCGGTTGTTTTGCAGGGCTTCGATCAGTGCCGGTTCGTCGACCACCGGGCCGCGCGAGATGTTGACCATGATCGCGCTCGGCTTCATCAGCGCCAGTTCGCGATGGCTGATCAGGTGGCGGGTCTTGTCGCTCAGTGGCACCACCAGGCAGACAAAATCGGCTTCGGCCAGCAGCTCATCGAGGCTGCGGAACTGTGCGCCGAGTTCTTGTTCCAGTTCGGTCTTGCGGCTGTTGCCGCTATAGATGATCGGCATGTTGAAGCCGAAGCGTCCGCGCCGGGCGACAGCGGCGCCGATGTTGCCCATGCCGACGATGCCGAGGGTCTTGCCGTGCACATCAGTGCCGAACAGCGGGGCGCCGACGCTGGCCTGCCATTGGCCGGCCTTGGTCCAGGCGTCGAGTTCGGCGACGCGGCGGGCGCTGCTCATGATCAGGGCGAAGGCGAGGTCGGCGGTGCTTTCGGTGAGCACGTCGGGGGTGTTGGTGAGCATGATCCCGCGTTCGTTGAAGTAGTCGAGGTCGTAGTTGTCGTAGCCGACCGAGACGCTCGAAACCACTTCGAGTTTTGTCGCGGTTTGCAGTTGTGCGCGGCCGAGTTTGCGGCCGACGCCGATGAGGCCGTGGGCGTGGGGCAGGGCTTCGTTGAACTGGGCGTTGATGTCACCGGTCTTGGGGTTGGGGACGATGACGTCGAATTCTTCTTGCAGGCGTTCGATCATGGGCGGGGTGATGCGGCTGAAGGCCAGGACTGTTTTTTTCATTGGGCTTGGGCTCGTCGGGGCTTGATTGCAAGCACGCTAACATTTTCTTGCTCGGGTTGTCTTGGCGGCCTCTGGGCCGACCAGGTTCTTGGGGTTTTGGGTGAATATCCGTTTCTTCGGGTGTTGCTGATTACGGTTCCGCCCTTACGGCGGGTCACCTTTTTCAAACGCCAAAAAGGTAACCCAAAAGGCTTGCTCCTACGTTCGGCCCTCGCAGGCTCGGGTTCCTTCGCTGCGGGACTGATCCGGGCGCAGCGGCTCCGGTTTGCTTCGCTGCACCTCCTTCCGCTGTGTTCGACTTCGTCGAACGGTCGCTGCGCTCCCACCCCCGGATCAATCCCTCCACTCAGCCTTCCGACGTCGCCGGTGGATCAAGATCAAAAGCACTCGAGCTTGCGCTCATTGTTGAGTGGGGCGGCTTCGCCGCGGGCAGCTGCGCTGCTTTGCCTTTGCTTTTGTAGGAGTGAGCCTGCTCGCGATGGCGGCCTGACAGCCGACCTGTTTCTCGCTGATGTACACGATCCAGAATTGTGGGAGCGAGCCTGCTCGCGAAAGTGTCTCCACTGCCAACCTCTGTCTGCCAGATTCACCCCGTCCCTGTGGGAGCTGGCTTGCCAGCGAAGGCGGCCTGACAGCCAACTCACATCTTGCTGATGCACACGATCCAGAATTGTGGGAGCGAGCCTGCTCGCGAAAGCGTCTCCACTGCCAACCTATCTCTGCCAGATTCACCCCGTCCCTGTGGGAGCTGGCTTGCCAGCGAAGGCGGCCTGACAGCCAACTCACATCTTGCTGATGCACACGATCCAGAATTGTGGGAGCGAGCCTGCTCGCGAAAGCGTCTCCACTGCCAACCTCTGTCTGCCAGATTCACCCCGTCGCTGTGGGAGCTGGCTTGCCAGCGAAGGCGGCCTGACAGCCAACTCACATCTTGCTGATGCACACGATCCAGAATTGTGGGAGCGAGCCTGCTCGCGAAAGCGTCTCCACTGCCAACCCATCTCTGCCAGATTCACCCCGTCCCTGTGGGAGCTGGCTTGCCAGCGAAGGCGGTCTGACAGCCAACTCCTATCTTGCTGATGTACACGATCCAGAATTGTGGGAGCGAGCCTGCTCGCGAAGGCGGTTTATCTGACACCCGAATGTTGAATGTGCCGAAGCCTTCGCGAGCAGGCTCGCTCCCACAGAGATTCAATTGTGTGACGGGGGCTGGTGGATTTCGTAGTTATCCAGCACCCGGTTCACCGCCAGTTCCGCCAGCATGATCACCTGCTGGATGGCCAGTATGGTGTGCCGCTGTGGGCTGTCGACGTGGGCGGCGATGTCGCTGCTCATGATGCTCGCCGAGGCGAGGGATTCGCAGGCGTGGGCCAGCAGGCTTTCGTTGTCCTGGTCCGGGGCGACTTGGAACATGGTGCTGGGTTTGTGGCTTTGCTGCGCGGTGGTGGCCGGTTTGAGGTAGTGATCCAGCGCGCGCTCGGCGGCGGCGTGGAGTTTCGTCGAGTCCGGGGATTGGTAGGGTGAGGTGCTTGCGGATTCGGGGGGATTGGGTGTGGGTTTGAACATGGTGAAACTCCATTCGGGAAGTGGAGTTCGCCACTGACTGCGACCAAGCAATCGGGTGGCGAACCGTACGCGGGTTGGTCGACCAGGGAATGGAAACCCGGCAGGGCCGAGGCCCTCCCACGCACAGCTCGCCATTAAGCATGCTTGAAAATGTGCGCCATTCTAAACCCGGACGACCAAGTCCGGTCGCTGATTCGTCAGCAACCGCCAGATCCTAGCCAGCGCACTTCCGACGGACAACCTGCAAACCCTGTCGGAAAGTTCCTTGAAAACACCGCGATGTAGGAGCTGTCGTAGGCTGCGATCTTTTGATTTTTAAACAGCAGGATCAAAAGATCGCAGCCTCGTTGCACTCGTCAGCTCCTACACGAAACCTTCGAGTGTTTAAAACTTAGGTGGCGACCCGGACGCCTGCCAAACTCCCGGTCAGTTCATACGCGACCAGTTCCGCCTGATGCGCCGCTAATATCTCCGGCAACGACCCACGCAAGTACTCCACCCAGGTTTTAATCTTGGCATCCAGGTACTGCCGCGACGGGTAGATCGCGTAGAGGTTGAGTTCCTGCGAGCGGTAGTTCGGCATGACACGCACCAGAGTGCCGTTGCGCAGGCCTTCGATGGCGGCGTAGACCGGTAGCACGCCGACGCCCATGCCGCTGGTGATGGCGGTTTTCATGGCGTCGGCGGAGTTCACCAGGAACGGTGAGCTGTTGATGGTCACTGTTTCCTGGCCGTCCGGGCCGTCGAAGGCCCATTTCTCCAGGGGTATCACCGGGCTGACCAGGCGCAGGCAGGCGTGGTTGAGCAGGTCGCTGGGTTTCTGCGCGGCGCCGTTGGCTTTCACGTACGCCGGCGAGGCGCAGACGATGCTGTAGGTGATTCCCAGGCGTTGCGAAACGAAGCCGGAATCGGGCAGTTCGCTGGCCAGCACGATGGACACGTCGTAGCCCTCGTCGAGCAGGTCCGGCACGCGGTTGGCCAGGGTCAGGTCGAAGGTCACGTCGGGGTGGGTCTTGCGGTAGCGGGCGATGGCGTCGATGACGAAGTGCTGACCGATGCCGGTCATGGTGTGCACTTTCAGTTGGCCGGCCGGGCGCGCGTGGGCGTCGCTGGCTTCCGCTTCGGCCTCTTCGACATAGGCGAGGATCTGTTCGCAGCGCAGCAGGTAGCGTTTGCCGGCCTCGGTCAGGGCGATGCGCCGGGTCGTGCGATTGAGCAGGCGGGTTTGCAGGTGGGCTTCCAGGTTGGAGACCGCGCGCGAGACGTTGGCGGTGGTGGTGTCCAGTTGCACGGCGGCGGCGGTGAAGCTGCCCGCTTCGGCAACACAACTGAAGGCGCGCATGTTTTGCAAAGTGTCCATGGGGTGCTCTCAAGGGAGATGGCAAATTGTGACACGAAGTTTCAGGGGCTGAGACCCCCGACCAAGGGATTATCTCGTTAACCGTAACAAAGATTCACAGAAATCCCAGCTTATCGCCGCAGAGGCAGCTCCATAGAATTGCGCCGATCCCTGTAGGAGCTGCCGAAGGTTGCGATCTTTTGATGTTGTCTTTAAAAAGATCAAAAGATCGCAGCCTTCGGCAGCTCCTACACAAGTCCCTCGATTGATCCCCTTCTCAGGAATTCGCAGCTGTGCCGCGTCGCATCAACAGAGCGCTTTTGCCGCTCAGTGTTCTGGCTTTAACCCTGGCTCTCGGCGGCTGCATCTCTACCCATGGCATTGCCCCTCACGGCGAGGCACTCGCGGCCGATTCACTGGCCACCGACGCTGCCATTGCCGAGGCCGCCAAAGACGCCCACTGGCCCACCGCCCAATGGTGGCAGGCGTTTGGTGACGCGCAACTCGATCGCTGGATCGACCTCGCCGTGCAAGGCAGCCCGAGCATGGCCATGGCCGCCGCGCGGGTGCGTCAGGCCAAGGCCATGGCCGGTGTAGCCGAGGCTGCCGAATCGTTACAAGTAAGCGGCGAATCGACGCTCAAGCGCCACAACTGGCCGACCGATCAGTTCTACGGCCCCGGCGAACTGGCCAATACCACCACGTGGGACAACAACGCCGCGCTCGGCTTCAGCTACGCCCTCGATATTTGGGGCCGCGAGCGCAATGCCAGTGAACGCGCGGTGGATCTGGCCCATGTGAGTGTGGCCGAGGCGCGCCTGGCGCAACTGGAACTGCAGAACAACATCGTCCGCGCCTACATCGAGCTGTCGCTGCATTACGCCCAGCGCGACATCGTCGCCGCGACGCTCCAGCAGCAACAGCAGATTCTCGATCTGGCGCAGAAACGCCTGAGCGGCGGGATCGGCACGCACTTCGAAGTCAGCCAGGCCGAAACGCCGTTGCCGGAAACCCATCGCCAACTCGATGCGCTGGACGAGGAAATTGCCCTGAGCCGCAACCAGATTGCTGCGCTGGCCGGTAAAGGCCCGGGCGCCGCCGCGCAACTGCAACGGCCGACGCTGTCCCTCGCGGCGCCGTTGAAGTTGCCCTCGGCATTGCCTGCCGAACTGCTTGGCCAGCGTCCGGACGTGGTCGCCAGTCGCTGGCAAGTGGCGGCGCAGGCGCGCGGCATCGATGTTGCCCACGGCGGTTTCTACCCCAACGTCGATCTGGTCGGCAGCCTCGGCTACATGGCCACGGGCGGCGGCGCGCTGGAGTTTCTGACCGGCAAGAAACTCAACTACAACGTCGGCCCGGCGATCTCGTTGCCGATCTTCGACGGCGGTCGCCTGCGTGGCGAATTGGGCGAAGCGGCGGCCGGTTATGACATCGCCGTGGCGCACTACAACCAGACCCTGATCAACGCGCTGAAGAACATTTCCGATCAGTTGATCCGCCGCGAGTCGATGGACAAGCAGCAGGACTTCGCCGCCGAATCCGTGGCTGCCGCGCAGAAGACTTACGACATCGCGATGATCGCCTACCAACGCGGCCTCACCGATTACCTCAATGTGCTGAATGCGCAGACCTTGCTGTTCAAACAGCAGCAAGTGCAACAGCAGGTCCAGGCGGCGCGGTTGAGTGCGCATGCCGAGCTGGTGACTGCCTTGGGGGGCGGCCTCGGTGCCGGTGATGACGTGCCGACAGCCGAGCAGACCCAAGCCCCGAAAACCCCGGCGCTGCTGCGTTGAACTCTAAATCTCTACTGGGAATTTCCTCCTTTGGAGTTGACCCCAAACCCTGTGGCGAGGGGATTTATCCCCGTTCGGCGGCGCAGCCGTCGCAAAGCCAGTGCACGCGGTGTGACTGTGGGAATCGGGTTGTAGTTTTTGGGGCCGCTTCGCAGCCCAACGGGGATAAATCCCCTCACCACAGGTTTTGCAGTGACCACGGAAAACTCTTCAGTTCTCGAACATTGAGCAGGATTTAATGACTCCCTTGCCCGCCCCTCTACGCTGGCTCCACACCCTGGAATGGCGCCGCGGTTTTTTCGACTGGGCACGCAGCGATGGCGTGACCTGGGTGTATATCTTCAAGGTGTTGCTCGCCGCGTTTCTCACCCTGTGGCTGGCGATGCGTCTGGAACTTCCGCAACCGCGTACGGCGATGATCACGGTGTTTATCGTCATGCAGCCGCAAAGCGGTCAGGTGTTCGCCAAGAGTTTCTATCGCTTGCTCGGCACGCTGGCCGGGTCGGCGATGATGGTCACGCTGATCGCTTTGTTCGCGCAAAACACAGAGCTGTTTCTCGGCTCGCTGGCGATCTGGGTCGGCATCTGCTCGGCCGGTGCCGCGCGTTGCCGCAATTTTCGCGCGTATGGCTTTGTTCTCGCCGGTTACACCGCAGCGATGGTCGGATTACCGGCGCTGGCTCACCCGGACGGCGCCTTTATGGCGGCGGTATGGCGGGTTCTGGAAATCTCGCTGGGGATTCTCTGCTCAACCCTGATCAGCGCGGCGATTCTGCCGCAGACCGCCAGTGCGGCGATGCGCAACGCCTTGTATCAGCGCTTCGGCGTGTTCGCGCTGTTCGTCACTGACGGCTTGCGCGGGCGCAGTAAAGCCGAGGCGTTCGAAGCCAGCAACGTGCGCTTCATTGCCGAAGCCGTGGGCCTGGAAGGCTTGCGCAGCGTGACCGTGTTCGAAGACCCGCACATGCGCCGGCGCAACGGTCGTCTGAGTCGTTTGAACAGCGAGTTCATGGGCATCACCACGCGCTTCAACGCCTTGCATCAATTGCTTGAACGCCTGCGCGGCAATGGCGAAGAGCATGTCGTGGCAGCGATCAAACCGGGGTTGCAGGACCTCGCCGAAGTGCTCGACAGCTTCAGCGGTCGCGCGCTGACCAGCCCCGATGCGGCACGTTTGGCGACCGCGTTGGCCACCTACAAGGAAGGTCTGCCGGCACGTGTCCGAACCCTGCGCGGGATCTTTCAGGACACTGCTCCGAGCGAAGCCGAACAACTGGATTTCCACACCGCCTACGAATTGCTCTACCGCTTCGTCGATGACCTGCACAGCTATGCGCAGACCCACGCGTCCCTGGCTGAGCACCGCCACGAACGCGAGCGCTGGGACGAGCCCTTCACCCCGCAAACCAACTGGTGGGCCGCAGCCGCGTCGGGAATTCGTGCCTCGTTCATCCTGATTGTGTTGGGCAGTTATTGGGTCGCCACCGCGTGGCCGAGCGGGGCGACCATGACCCTGATCGCCGCCGCCACCGTCGGCCTTTCCGCCGCGACACCGAACCCCAAACGCATGGCTTTTCAAATGGCCTGCGGGACTTTTCTCGGTGCGCTGATCGGCTTCGTCGAGATGTTTTTCATCTTCCCGTTGATCGACGGTTTCCCCTTGCTCTGCGTGATGCTCGCGCCGGTGATCGTGCTCGGTTCGTTCCTCGCTTCACGACCGCAATACGCCGGTGTCGGCCTCGGGTTGTTGATCTTTTTCAGCACCGGTTCAGTGCCGGACAACCTCACGATTTACAACCCCTACACCTTCATCAACGACTACATCGCCATGGTCATGGGCATGCTCGTGTGTGCGGCGGCGGGGGCGATTATTCTGCCGCCGAACAGTCGCTGGCTCTGGCAGCGCCTGGAGCAGGACTTGCGCGGGCAAGTGGTCTACGCGATCAGCGGCAAACTCAAGGGCCTGGCCTCGCGTTTCGAGAGCCGTACCCGCGATCTGCTGCATCAGGCGTATGGCCTCGCGGCAGGGCAACCGAAGGTGCAGAAGAGTCTGCTGCGCTGGATGTTCGTGGTGCTCGAAGTCGGCCACGCGATCATCGAATTGCGCAAGGAACAGGCGATCCTGCCGGTGCACCCGGCGTATGCCGAATCGCAGCCGTGGCGCCAGGCAATCCGCGTGATGGGGCGCGCGTTGGTGCGCCTGTTTTTGCAGCCGAACGCGAGCAATCTCGAACGCGCACTGGTGGCCGTCGATCACGCGATCAGCCGCGTCGCCGCCACCGATGAGCCGTTCGCGCCGCACTTCGATACCTCGGCGTTGCGGCGGGTGAAAAGCTACCTGCACTTCATCCGCACCTCGCTGCTCGACCCGCAATCACCCCTCGCCCAATTCCCTTCTGCCCGGCCCGAAGGACTCGCCCATGCCTCGTGAAATCGCCTTCCACGGCGTGTACATGCCGACCATGACCCTGATGTTTTTCATTGCTGCGGGACTGGCCTGGGCAGTTGACCGCTTCCTCTCGGGGTTCGACCTGTACCGTTTTTTCTGGCACCCGGCGCTGCTGCGTCTGAGCCTGTTTACCTGTCTGTTCGGCGCCATGGCGCTGACTGTCTACCGTTGAGAACATCTTGATGAAAAAGTTTTTCAGCCTGCTCGCGACCCTGCTGGTGTTGGCCCTGGCGCTGTGGATCGGCCGCACGTTGTGGGAGCACTACATGAACACGCCGTGGACCCGCGATGGTCGCGTGCGTGCCGACATCATCAACGTCGCCGCCGACGTCACCGGCGAAGTGGTCGAAGTGCCGGTGCGCGACAACCAGTTGGTGAAGAAGGGCGATCTGCTGATGCGCATCGACCCCGAGCACTACCGCATCGCGGTCAAGCAGGCGCAGTCACTGGTGGCTTCGCGCAAGTCGACCTGGGAAATGCGCAAGGTCAACGCGCACCGCCGCGCCGACCTCGACAATCTGGTGATCTCCAAGGAAAACCGCGACGACGCCAGCAACATCGCCGACGCCGCGCTGGCCGATTACCAACACGCCCAGGCGCAATTGGAAGCCGCCGAACTCAACCTCAAACGCACCGAAGTGCGTGCGGCGGTGGACGGCTACGTGACCAACCTCAATGTGCATCGCGGTGATTACGCGCGCATCGGCGAGGCGAAAATGGCCGTGGTCGACATGAACTCGTTCTGGGTTTACGGATTTTTCGAAGAGACCAAACTGCCGCACGTCAGAGTGGGTGACAAAGCCGATATGCAGTTGATGAGCGGCGAAGTGCTCAAGGGCCATGTCGAGAGCATTTCGCGCGGCATCTACGACCGCGACAACCCGGAAAGCCGCGAGCTGATTGCCGATGTGAATCCGACGTTCAACTGGGTGCGGTTGGCTCAGCGGGTGCCGGTAAGGATTCACATTGATGAGGTGCCGGCGGGGGTGTTGCTGGCGGCGGGGATTACTTGCACGGTCATAGTTGACGGCCTGAACTAACAGTATTTCGCGAGAAAGTCAGGGTTCTCGCGATTTTTACTCCTCGACTATGTTTTGTTTGTTTGGTTTTTTCTTTTTTGAAGGTTTGGTTAATTGTAAGTTGCTGTTGTGCTTCGATTTCTTAACTCATTATTGTGTTAGTGTTTTCCTGTCGCCATGAATATGGCACGACCCATTGATATAAGTTTTTGCCGATTGCATTCAGGCCTCGGCATATATTTGCTTTTAAAAAGGAATGTTAAGTTATGGAACTGATTAGTATCAGAATGGACGATCGCGTCAGTCATATAATCAGCGGTGAACCGGTGACTTTAAGTTTTACAATGTTGACCGATGGTACGCCACCTCCCGTAGGCTCGCGTATGCAGTTTCGGGCTCGCGACGGTGCGGCTTTCCTGCACGCTTCGATGCCTTCCAGCGGTGCGCAGATGAGCTATTCAGAAGATTTGAAGATCAGTACTTTGACCATTACCGAAGATCAATTTGAAGGGTGGAATCCGCGGCGCACGCTGACGTTTACAACACCTGTAAACATGGACTCTTCAAAGATTTCCGAGATATTCGGCATAGTTTATTATCAGCCCAGTTATGAGGAAGGATACTTTCCTGTACTCGTCCAGCCAGATGGAAAGCAGGCGATTTCGACCCGTCAGGTATTCGCTGCAAAATGGCAGGATACTGTGACCGGCGGCTGGATCTACAGTTATGACGTTATCGTTAAAGCCAGTGATCAATCGATTGCCCAATGGAAGTTTTCAAGTGCGGGTTTACCGACGGGAACGAGCATTTATGCCAATCCGTGGCTTGATGTAGTGCATGATGCAAAAGAAGGGATTGTCGAATTGGCTACGCCACCGGGTGACCGGTATGTGTTAATCCCGGGCGAGGAAGTCGCAGTCTCCATCCAGTTGTTATACCCCGCGGCAAAGGGACAATCTCCAGCGTTTGAATCCCTGCCCAATCTGACGGCCGTTCCGCGTTGATGCTCCGCAGTTACTAGGTCGTGATTGTTTGAGCTCGCCGCTGGCGAGCTCAAACTTCTGGATCAGAATTTCAGGTGCAACCCGAAGCGCTTCATCAACGTCGATTCCAGCAAACCCTTCGGCAACACCGCCGCCAACAACGGCAACGCCCGACTGCCGTTGCCGATGCGAACCAGCCGTGGCGGCTTGCTCTGCTGCACCGCTTTCAACAGCTCGGCAGCAAACTCACTGGCCGGGGTGGGTTTGTCCTGCGATGCCTTGGCCCGTGCCCGAATGCCTTCCCGCAATGGAAACCACGGCGACTGCTCGTTGATCAATAGCTCGGCTTCATGTCCGGCATTCTTCGCAAAGCTCGATTCGATGGCGCCGGGCTGGACTTCCATCACACGGATGCCAAACGGTCCCAGCTCCATGCGCAAGGCATCGCTAAGCGCATGCACCGCCGCTTTCGACGCGCAGTAGGCGCCGGCAAACGGCGTGACCAAAACACCCGACACACTGCCGATATTCACCACCAGCCCCTTGGCCCGACGCAGCAGCGGAAACAACGCGCGGGTGACGCCGACAATCGAAAATACATTGGTTTCGAACTGGCGCTGCATCGCCTGCACGCCGCCGTCGAGCAGCGGCCCCATCGCGCCGTAACCGGCGTTGTTGATCAACACATCGAGGCCGCCGTGTTGCTGGTTCAGACGCTCGGCGAGTTGCTCAAGCGCGGCGCCATCATTGACGTCCAGCTGAATCGCGGTGAAACCGGCGGCGCTGAGCGCAGCGACGTCTTCAGTCTTGCGCGCACTGGCCCAGACTTCGTAGCCGGCCGCTTTGAACGCGTCGGCCAAGGCGCGGCCGATGCCGCTGGAACAACCGGTAATCAACGCAACGGGCATGGCGCATTCCTTGTGCAAAAAAGTCGGGGGAGGGGATCAGTCGGCAAAACTACCCTGCAAATGCTCGGCGCGAAACTCCAGGGTTTGCGGGCGATAGCCGGGACGCAGCGGCGGCAAGGGCAAGCAATCTTCCCAGGTCGCGCCGGCCTGCAGTTCGCCGGGGCCGCGATAGCGCGGGGCGGTGTATTGATTGTCGGCCAGATTGACCGTATCGCCCGGCGCATACGCGGCGATGCGCCAACGCAGTTCGGTCAGCGGCACATCGTTACCGTTGTTCATTTTCAATTGCAGCGGCCGGTCGGCCGGGCAATGCTCGGGAGCATAGGCAATACGCAGTTCCAGACGCGCCAGTTGCTTGATCTCGCGGTTGTCCAGCCACACCACCCACATCGCCACGAAGCCGAGGCCGATGGCAGCGGCCACCGACACCGGCAAGGCCTTGGCCGGATAGCGCAGCAGCAGGATCAGCCAGGTGATGACCAGCAGGATGCCGATGAACATGTCGGATAACCTCGCAGAGACAGAGAGGCATCCTACCTAAGCGTGGGGGAGGTTGGCGATGGGCATCGGGACTTGCGGCGTCTGACCGGCTCTTCGCGAGCAGGCTCGTTCCCACAGATATGCATTTGAATTGTGGGAGCGAGCCTGCTCGCGAAGAGGCCATTGCAGGCGACACAGAATCAGGACAAAAAAAGCCCCCGCCCAGCCCGCTGCGGATAGGGAACGCAACGGGCTGGACGAGGGCTTCTCGTTTTAGTGATCGATTACTGCGCGATGGTCTTCACCGACACGCCGCGTTCGATCGGGGTGGAGCGGCCGTAGATATCTTCGAAACGTTCGATATCGTCTTCACCCAAGTACGAACCCGACTGCACTTCGATGATTTCCAGCGGGATCTTGCCCGGGTTGCGCAGGCGATGCACCGAGGCGATCGGGATGTAGGTCGACTGGTTTTCGGTGAGCAGGAACACGTTCTCGTCGCAGGTCACTTCGGCGGTGCCGCTGACCACGATCCAGTGTTCGGCGCGGTGGTGGTGCATCTGCAGCGACAGGCACGCGCCCGGCTTGACCGAGATGTGCTTGACCTGGAAACGCCCGCCCATGTCCACCGAGTCGTACGAGCCCCACGGACGATACACTTCGCAGTGGTTCTGGGTTTCGCTGCGGCCCTGGGCATCGAGGGTGTTGACCATCTGCTTGACGCCCTGGACCTTGTCCTTGTGGGCAATCATCATCGCGTCCTTGGTTTCGACCACGACGATGTTTTCCAGGCCGATTACCGAGACCAGTTTGCCGTTGCCGTGGATCATGCAGTTCTTGCTGTCCTGGATGACCACATCGCCTTTGCTGACGTTGCCGTTGGCGTCTTTCTCGTTGACTTCCCACAGCGACGACCAGCAGCCGACATCGCTCCAGCCGGCGGTCAGCGGCACCACGCAGGCGCGCTGGGTTTTTTCCATCACCGAGTAGTCGATGGAGTTGTCCGGGCAGCAGGCGAAGGTGGCTTCGTCGAAGGTGATGGTGTCGGCGTCCTGCTGGCTGCGCTCAAGGGTCAGGAGGCAGGTGTCGTAGATGTCCGGATCGTGCTTTTTCAGTTCTTCGAGGAAGCGGCTGGCGCGGAACAGGAACATGCCGCTGTTCCAGTAGTAGCCGCCGGATTCGACGTACTCGGTGGCGCGCTTGACGTCCGGTTTTTCGACGAAGTGCGAGACGCGGCTTACGCCTTCCGGCAGCAGCGAATCAGCAGTGGATTTGATGTAGCCATAACCGGTTTCCGGTTTGGTCGCCGGCACACCGAACAGGACCATTTCGCCGTTCTCGGCAGCGACGGTGGCCAGGGCCAGCGCACGTTGCAGGGCTTTCTGGTCTTCCAGCACGTGGTCGGCCGGCAGCACCAGCATCAGTTCGTCACGGCCTTCATTGACCAGCATCATCGCGGTCAGCGCCACGGCCGGCGAAGTGTTGCGGCCGAACGGTTCCATCAGGATGCGCTGGCATTCCAGATTGCGTGCGGCCAGTTGCTCGTTGACGATGAAACGGTGTTCCTTGTTGCAGACCACGATCGGCGTGTCCATGCCTTCGAACACCAGGCGCTCGAGGGTTTGCTGGAACAGTGTGTGTTCGCCGGTCAGGGCGAGGAATTGCTTGGGGAATTGCTTGCGCGAAAGAGGCCACAGACGCGAACCGCTACCACCTGACAAGATCACCGGAATCATAATGTTTACTCCATAAAATCAATTTGGTTAGAGCAACGAACGTTGTGTCGTTTCACTCTTGTTTTTGTCTCGTGTCCGAAGACGCCGCGGTCCACCTGTAGGAGCTGCCGAAGGCTGCGATCTGTTGATCTTGATCTTCAAAATCAAAAGATCGCAGCCTCGTTTCACTCGACAGCTCCTACAGGGTTACTGCGTCAGTTCACAAAAGGATTAGCGAGTCGACACCGGGCGTTTCACCCAGACTGGCGACAGGTTGCTGCCGTTGCCGGTGACGTACAGGACGGCTGCCTCACCACGCTCCAGGGCGACCGGTTTCACGTCGCCGACTTTCTTGTCGCCTTCGTACAGCGCCAGGCTGACTTTCACCGGGTTGATTTCACGTTCGCCACGGCCCTTGGCTGCCACGTTCGGCACCACTTCGGTCTTGCCGTCGGCGGTTTTCAGGGTCAGCGGCTTGTCGCTGAGGTTCTGTACACGAACCAGGGATTTCTGCTTGTTCTTGAATGGCGGCTCTTCGATCAGTTGTGGCGCGCCGGAAGCGTTGTTGACCAGGGTGTAGTAGTGGTCGCCGGCGAGTTTCACCGGCAGGGTCTGGCTGCCGACCTTGGCGCTGTAGTCGCCGCCCGGCATGAAGCTGAAGTCGCTGCTGGCCAGTGGCGCGATGTCGCTCAGGTTGGTGCTGCCGACAGTTGCGCTGACTTCAGCGTTGCTGGCGTTGTAGACACGCACGAAGGTCGAGCCTTTCGGAGCGGTCGGGCCGTACAGCGCGGCGTCGCCACCGGCGAAGGCTGGGACGGAAAGTACGCTGAGGCCAGCAACCAGTGCGAAGCTTTTAGCGAGACGACGAGGAGTAGTAGTGAAAGTCATGGTGTACCTCTCTTTCAGTTTTGCGCCCGATCGGGCGTCTCGGATTTAGTGTTGATGGCTACGTTTTGTTGGCGGGCGCCGGCTTGTTTGAGCTCTGCGACCCACTGCGGGTCGGCGTCGCCGATTTCGTTGTTCACAGGCAGATATCGTTCAGGAAACTCCCAGATCAGCACTTGTGGCGGGCTGTTCTTGAAGTCATCGCTTTTCAGGTAGCTGAGCATCGGCAGAATCGGGCCATGGCCGTCTTCGGCGTAGTTGACGACGTCGCTGTGCAGCGCTTGTTTGAGCGCACCGACGAAGTTCCAGTTGGGGTTGGCGCTGTAGCTGGTGCCGATCAGCGCGACCGGTACTTCGCTGTTGGCGAACAGGGCGTCGTCACCGGCAGGCTGCTCGGCGGCAACGGTGTTGCGTTTGAGCAGTGGCTCAGGCGCCGGCATCATGTTTTCGAACAGCGGATCGAGCGGCAGGAACAGACGCAGATCGCCCTTGTGCGTGACCTTCTCTGCTGGCGTGGTGACAAAGCGCTGTGGCTCGCCGCTCAGCGGGAATTTCTCGGCAATGGTTTTCGCCAGCGTGTTGGCGGCGATCTCGGCGCCTTCCGGCGTCCAGTGGGTGTCGGTGCGCAGGAACACTTGCTGACCGTTCTGCTTGGCCTGTTGCAGCGGGCTGAGCAGGTCAGGGGCGAGGATCTTGTCGGCCGCGACACGGGCGTGGAAATCCTGATACAGGTTCTGGTGAATGCTCGAAGGCTTCACTTCATCCAGATGCTCCGGATACAGACGCACCTTGGCCGGCACGATCGCCATCACCAGTTTCACGCCTTTCTCTTTCAGGGTCTGGCGCACGCCTTCGACCAGCGCGTAGTTGCCTTGCAGGTTCTGCTGTTCGTTGACGATCGGGTTGAATTCTTCATCGCTGTACAACCACTGGTCGCGGCCGAGCACGACGCCCGGACGACCTTCGTTGAACAGTTTGAAATCCAGCGCGGCCCAGAGGTTGGTGCCCAGACGCTTGATCGGGAATTCATCGTCGTAGTGGGTTTCCACCGCCTTGGTCCAGCGGCCATTGAGCACCGTCGCGTCGGCGTTGGTGCTGAAGCCGAAGAAGCTGCGAATCGACCACAGACCGAGGACCAACAGCGTCACCAGGAACAGGGCGATGTAGAAGATGCGTAATGAGCGGGTCATGTCAGATCCCTCAGAACTGGAAGTAAAGGAACGGCGAGAAGCTTTGCGCCGAGAGTTTGAGAATCGAGGCGATGAACAGCAGCAGGATCAGCCCGCGCATCACGTAGCGCGACCAGTCAGCGGTCCAGTAAGCCGGTTGCACCTGGGCTTCGACGCCGACGGTGTAGCCAGGTTCGTGGATGCTCGCCGGATTTTCCCCAGGTGCTGCCTTGATCATTCCCGGCGTCGCCGTGGCAGGACCATCGGCCTCGACGTTGACTTCCGGTTTGGTCTTGGCTGGCGGCTGATTGGTGTACAGATCACGCAGGCCGAAGAACGCCAGGGTCACGTAAGCCACCACCAGGGTTGCCACTTGCAGACCGGTGAGGCTGGCCTGATTGAGTTCCGACAGCGACCAGTCACCGAAGCTGAACATCGCGCCGTACATGCGCCCGGCAACGTGCAGGTTCTCGGCACGGAAGATCACCCAGCCCATCACTACCAGCAGGAAAGTCAGTGCCCAGCGGATCGGGTTGAGGCTGCGCGGCGAAGTGTTCAGGCCGAGCATTTTTTCGATCGCCAGCCACATGCCGTGCCAGGCGCCCCAGATGATGTAAGTGATGTTCGCGCCGTGCCACAGACCACCCAGGAGCATGGTCAGGAACAGGTTGCGATAGGTCATCAGCGTGCCTTTACGGTTACCGCCGAGGGTGATGTACAGATAGTCACGCAGCCAGGTGGAGAGGCTGATGTGCCAGCGGCGCCAGAACTCGGTGATCGACTGGCTGATGTACGGCTGTTTGAAGTTTTCCATGAAGCGGAAACCCATCATCAAGCCCAGACCGATGGCCATGTCGCTGTAACCGGAGAAATCGAAATACAGCTGTGCGGTGTACGCCAGTGCGCCGAGCCAGGCGTCACCCGTGGTCGGGTTCTGCAGGGCAAAGCAATGGTCGGCGACCACGGCGAGGGTGTCGGCGATGAAGACCTTCTTGATGAAACCCTGCATGAACCGCGTGCAGCCCTCGGAGAACTTGTCGAGGGTGTGCGTGCGGTTGTTGAACTGATCGGCGAGGTCGCGAAAGCGCAGGACCGGGCCGGCAATCAGGTGCGGGAAGATCGCCACGAATGCCGCGAAGTCGATCAGGTTGCGCGTGGCCGGAGTGTCGCCACGGTACACGTCGATGATGTAGCTGATCGATTCGAAGATGTAGAACGAAATACCGATCGGCAGCAGCACGTGGGTGAGGATGAACGGCTCGAGACCGAACGAAGTCATGATCTCGTTGATGCTGTCGACACCGAAGTTGGCGTACTTGAAGTAGCCCAGAATGCACAGGTCGACGGCCACGCCGAGCAGCAGCCAGCGCTGCGCCGGTTTGGTTCGCACGCCGGCAGCACCGACCTTGAGGCCGATCCAGTAGTTCCACAGCGTGACCGCTGCGAACAGCGCGAGGAAGTCCACCCGCCACCAAGCGTAGAACACGTAGCTGGCGATCAGCAGCAGCAGGTTGCGATAGCGTTGCCCGCTCAGGTAGTACAAGCCGAGAAAGATCGGCAAGAACAGAAACAGGAACACGTTGGATGAAAATACCATCCCGATCTCTCCATGTTTGAACCAACAGTCAAGGGCCAAAGCCCCCCCAAACCCCCCCGTGGTAGTGGAGGGGTGAAACAGTCCTGCGATCGTTCCCACGCTCTGCGTGGGAATGCCTCAATGGCCGCTCTGCGTCCGCTTCGGCATGGGACGCGGAGCGTCCCGGCTGCATTCCCACGCGGAGCGTGGGAACGATCAGCCATCAGTGTTTTCAGGAACCCTTGTTGCCCTTTTCATGCGACGGGTCGTAGACCTTGGTCAGGTCGCCGCCAAGACGGAAAGTCTTGAACGGTTGCATGTCGCGCTTCTTCTCGATCACATCCGGCGCACAGGTGTAGAGCGTGCAGAAGGGTTCGAGCCAGGCGAATTTCATGTCCTCTTTCAGGTCGGTCATGTCCTGCTTTTTGCCGTTCTTTTCTTCGAACTCGTCAGGGTCCTTGACGCCGGCCAACACGCGATCACCCAGACGCTTCAGTGCGCCATTGTTTTCCTGACGCAGATCGACACCGTTGACCTGGGCGAAACTGGCGATCATCGCCAGCGGCGGCAGGGCGTAGTTGTGATAGGCGAGGGCGCGTTGCTGGCGCTTGAGTTCGTTGGGCAGGAAGCCATCGGCATCGACTTGATTGACGCCGACCTTGTATTCCTTGACGGCCCAGTCGAACAGGTCGCGGCGGTTGGTGGCGACGGCGGTGGCCATCACCGACCAGGCGGCCCAGTACGAGTGGTTGTTGGTTTTTTCCAGCGGCAGGTTGTCCCAGTCGCTGACCACCTGATCAGCCATTTTGCTGAACCAGGCTTCGATCAACTGCGCTTCCTGCTGATGCTGGGCCAGCGGATGCGAGTCGGAAAACTTCAGGCGAATGTACGACGAGGCCATGCTGCCCAGCGCCCATTTGCGCATCGACTTGCCGGTGTGGTTGAAGTCTTTGGACATCAACGCGTCAGCCTTGGCCCACGCGGTCAGCCAGTTGAGCGTGCATTCGAGCTGCTCCGGGCGACCGTCGCGCATGAACTGCATGACCCGCTTGGCGGTGCCGCGCTCCAGCGTAGTGATGTCTTTGGTGGTGTCGCGAAAGGCTTTTTCCGACTGCACGTTCAGCGTCGCGCGGGCCTTGTCCGAACCTTCGTATTTGCTGCGAAATTGCAGCGGACCGGTGTATGGCGCCGGCATCGCGTCGCAGCCATCGCTGTTGTCGCCCGTCTTGAATTTATCCACCGGGGCGAAGTAGCCCTGCGGTGGACGCAATGGCGCGGCAGCCTGAGTTGCCCCGGCGAACATCGCCAGGCTCAGGAGTGTCGGTGCCAACAGGTTTTTCAGTTTCGGATTTCGCATAGCAGACCTCATTGCCCGAGCTGCGCGGTCTGTTGACCAGCGCCCGGGAATACGTTGCGTTTGCAGATTTTCGCTTCGACTTTTTGTGGCGCGGCGTCAGGTCCGGCTTCAGGACCCTGGACTTCGACCGCCAGCAGGTTTTGCGAGGCCCAGTCTTCGTCCGTGCGCAGCTCAAAGGCGAAACGACCGTCGGTGTCGGAGGTTTCCGGTTTCTCGATCTTGATGTCCTCGTGGCGACCGTTCATGTACCAGAGGGTGGCTTGCAGGGTTTTCACCGACGTATCGGCGAAGCGGATGTCGACCTGATGGTTGGCGTTTTGCAGGTTCAGGTTCTTGCTGTTGACCAGCAGTTCTTGCTTGCTGCCCGGCTTCAGCGTGGCACTGGCGGACATCTGCGCGTCTTTGCCTTCGCAACCGTTATCGAGCAGCGCCATCATCTGGCGATAGATGGTTTCCTGGTCGAGGCGATACAGCGGCGAGAATTCCCAGATGAGAATCTTCGGCGGGGTCTTCTGGAATTCTTCGCTGCCGAGGTACTGCAGCATCGAACCTTCGAAGCCACCGCCGGGGAAGGCTACGTTGAGGATGTCGGCGCCGATGGCTTCTTCGAGGAAACCGGCGAAGTTGTAGTTCTTGCCGCTGTGCGACGTACCGACCAGGGTGATCTGCGGATTGCCGGAATCGCCGAACAGGTCGCCGTCACCAGCCTCGCCTTTCGGCTCGGTGGTGAACTGGTCCATGTACTGGATCGCGTAGCTGGTGCCGCACAGTTGCCCGGCCATGTTGTGCAGGGTGCCGGTCTTGCCCATGCGCCCGGAGCGCTTGGTCTCGAATTCACGCTTGGGAATGTCGGCGAAGGCCGGGATCTGCTTGACCTTTTCGGCGACGATTTTTGCCGTGCGCTGGGCACCGTAAGGTGTCCAGTGCTGGTCGCCACGGAAGTAGAAATCGTGGGCGGGCAGGGTGTCCGGCAGCGATTCGTTGGTCAGTGGCGACAGGTCAGGCACCACATAGCCCATCTTGGCGAAACGGCCGAGCATGGTCTTGTAGTTACCCAGCGCTTTCTCGTAATCGAACGCGGCTTTTTCCTGCGGGTTGAGCTTGTTGCGGTTCACCAGGCCACGGGTCGGCTGGTAAACGATCACCAGCTCGACGCCTTTGCTCTTGAACGCGTCGTGCAACTGTTGCAGGCGCTTGTAGCCGGCCGGCGTGGTGTTGAACTCGGTGCGCAGGTCTTCCTGGGTACGGAACAGCCAGTCGCCCTGGGCCTGTACCAGGGTGGTGAAGTTCTGCTGATAACGCGTGGTGTAGTTCTTCGCGTCATGGGCCGCCGGGCACAGGTTGCAGCACGGCTCGGCGGTGAACTTCGGTGGCGTGACGCTTGCGCCGTCAGCATCGGCGCGGGCGTTGCCGGCAGCGAGAATGCCGAGGGTCAGGGCCGAGAGGCTGAGCAGTTTGATCATGTGTGGGTGCATAAAAATTATCCTCAGTCCTGCAATTCGGTCTGGCGTTCGACAGGGTCGATCAGCACGGCTTTCTGCTGGCGCACCAACAGATCGAGAATTTCATCCTGGCGCTCGCCGAGGATGCCGTTGAAGCTGATCCCGCTGGACTTGGTCGGCGCCAGCATCGACACGCGATACAGCTCGACACTCAGCGGCGAGTCGATCGACAGCGGGCCGCTGCCGTTGGCTGCCAGCTCGCCGCCGACGACGATCAGCGAGACCTGCGCGTCGAACGGGTCGAGCTTGATGTCACGGTCGGTGTCGGTCAGGTCCTTGATGTGGCCGTAGATACCGGTCAGGCCGTTGGTCATGGCGACGTTTTCGTAGAGGCGGATGTTCACGCTGTTACGAATACGAATGCCGTGACGGGTATTGCTGATGACCTTGTTGCCCCACAGCAGGTTGTCGGCAGACTCGTAGAGCGTGATGCCGTCGGTGTGGTTCTTGTAGATCTCGTTGTAGGCAATGATGTTGTTGACGCTGTTACGGTCGATCACCAGGCCCGACAACTTGTTGTCGAAACTCTTGTTGTTGAAGATGAAGCTGTCGTTGACCTCACGGGAAATAATGATCCCGTGCTTCTTCTTCGTGCCGTGAACGGTGTTCTCGGCAATGATCAGACGGTGCGAGCGGTCATGCGGGTCGATGCCGTAGACGATGTTGTCTTTGTAGGTGTTGCCCTTGACCACAAAGTCGCTGGTTTCGTAGCAGTAGAAGCCGTACCACATGTCCGAGAACTCGGAGCCGACGATCCAGCCGGTCGGTTCCGGGCGCTTGAGGACTTTGGCCATGTTTGGCGTGTACTGGGAAATACTCACCCCGTACGACTTACTGTTGGCGTAACCGAAACTGGCCATCTTGCTGTTGACGATGTAGGTCTCGGTGCCGCCCCAGGCGAGCAGGAACGGACGGAATTCCTTCGGCGAACGGAAGGTCGCCGGGCCGTTGTCCTTCTCGCGCCAGCCGGTGACTTTGGTGTCACGCACAAACAGTTTGCCGTCGTTGACCAGGAACGAACCGGCCTCTTGGGACAGGCGCAGTTCCTGGGTCTGACCATCGATTTCGAGGATGCCTTTCTCGCCGACCACGATCGGCAATTTGGCCAGGTACACGCCCGGAGCGGTCTCGCTGAAATACTGCTTGGGCAGTTTTTTCGCCAGATCCTTGAGGTTCATGTAGCCGTCGTCGATGAAGATGGCCTGCGGGATGCCGTGCTGACGCACCACCCATTCGGCCATCTTGTTATCGCCGCCGATGAAGTCCTTCAGGGCGTTTTCCTGCATCATCCGGCGCACGCTGATCTTGCCCGGTTTGCTGCGCACGATCTTCGCGGCAGCGGCTTCGGCGGTGAAGCCGGACAGGTCGGGCAGTGTCGGCTTGGCCAGTTTCAGCGCGTCGGTCGGCGCGCTGCTGACGGTATAGGTCTTGGCCTGTTGCAGTTCCTTGGCCACGGTCGCAGGTTTGGCCGGTTCAACATTGGCGAAGGCGCTGGCGCTGGCCAGCAGCATCGCGCCGGCCAGCAGGCTGAGTGAGCCTGTTCTGGTGCTGATCATGTCGGGCACTCCCTTGGCGGTTTGCATCAGAAGCGCCAGATCACGTCGATGAATGCGCGGTGCATGTAGGAATCAACCTGGCTGCCATAGGCATCGCCCGGTTTGAACACACCGCCACGGAAACGCACCAGTGCCGAAGGCTCGTCGATCGACTGGCTCAACGCCGCCGGCAACAGGCCTTGCTTGAAGTACTTGGTGACGACCAGGTCCATTTCCTGACCCAGGTCCTTGTTGCCATCTTCAAGCGGCAAGGATGTGCTGGAGAGGATTGCGCCGGTGACGTCGTCGGTGTTGTTTTCCACCGCGTTGATGCCGTTGCTGCCGACCGGCTTGTTGCCGTCGACACGCCAGAACTTGTGGTAGATCAGGCTGGCGTCGTACTCGTCGTTGACCATCCACGAACCGAACAGGGTGGCGGTCTGCATGTTGTTCATTTCGCCACGGAAGGCTTCGCCGAAACGGTGCACGCGAGAGCGGGTACCGGTGTAGTTGGAGCGGTTGCTCTCCAGACCGTTCTGTTCGTAATCGGCACTGGCGCGGGCGTAGGCACCGCCGACTTGCCACTGCGGATCGAGGCGCAGACGCACGCCGACATCGGCGGCCCAGCCGCTGATGTCATCGCTGCGCTTGGCTTGTGTCGGGCGCGTGCCGTCGGCGTTCAGCGCGTTGACCGTGTCACGGTCGCCGCTCATGCCGGTGATGCTGCCCCAGTAGTTGACGGTGTTGGTGTTGCGCCAGTTGTAGGCGTCGCTGTCGGCGGTCAGGCCGATCCAGCTGATGTCGCCGTTCTGAGTTTTGTCCAGCGAGTCGCGCGGCACGCCCGGCTCGGCGTAATCGAGTTTGCCGTCATCGTGGGCATGATGACCGCGAATGCCGACCCACTGCCCCGGCGTCCACTGGTAAGCAGCGTCGGCGTAGGCGTGCAGGCGATCCTTGTCTTTCGGCGCCAGCTCTTTGAGGTCGGTGCGGTATTCGCTGAAGCGCTCGGCCACACCGGCATTGGCCCGCAGCAGGGTGGTATCGAAGGTCCAGTTCAGCGCTTCGATGTTGGTGTCGCGCCATTGGCCGTCGTCATTGCGCAGGCGCTGACGACCGAACTTGAGAATTTCGCCAGGGTAGGGCGTGAAGCCGCTGTAGCCGACCCAGAACTCGCGCATCGCCAGGTAGTTTTTCTTGGTTTCGCGATCACCGCTGTCGGTGGCCTGTTCGCCGTCCGATTGTTGCAGGGTGTCGGTCTCGATGATGTCGGTCGAGGTCACGGCCTGACCCATCGCATAAGCGCTCCACGCGCCGCTTTCGCCGTAGATCCACGGACGCAGGTCGAGGCCCACGCCATTGACGTCGCCGCCGCCGGCAGTGCCGAGGTCACGGTCGTCTTCGGACTGGCCGGTGAGTTTCACTTCCAGACCGAAGTTCTTGCTTTCAGTCATCGCAGCCAGTGTCGGGCAAGACCAGATCAGCGCGAAGGTGAGGCCAATACCGGCCTTCACGAATGGGTTCAGCTTCATAGTTTTTCCTCGCCGTCTTCTTCTTGCAGGGCGTGCAGTTGCAGCGTGTTCGAGTTCAGGGCGCCACGGCTGGCCTGTTCCTGTTGCAACAGGCGGCGGGCTTCGGGCAGGCGCTCGGGCGGCAATTGCGCCTCGAGGGTCGCTGCCAGTTCATCGGCTTGCGGGGTGTTCTGCGCCTTGGCCAGTTGGCTGAACACGTAGGCGTTCAGCGGGTCGGGCTTGGTGCCCTTGCCTTGCGAGAACAACTGGGCGATGGCGAAGTCGGCACTGTTCTGGCCGTTGCGCGCAGCGGTCAGCAGATGGTCGAGAGCTTTCTGCGGATAGACCTTGCCAAGGTAGCCACGACGGTAGATCTGGCCGAGGTAGTAATCGGCAGCGACTTCGCGGCCGACGGCTTTCTGGAAATGTTCCTCGGCGACTTTCGCGTCAGCCGGGACCATTTTGCCTTCGTAGTAGACCTTGCCCAGCAGCAGTTCGGCGCGCGGCTGGTCGGCGGCGCGGCCGTTGTCCAGGTACTTCATCATCTGGTCGACGTCGCCCAGTTCGGGGAAGTCGTAAAGCAATTGCGCGAGGGTGACCCACGACGCCGGGTAGCCCGGAGCGATCGGCTCGAGTAGCGCCTGCGCGGTTTTTTCGTCGGTCTTGCCCAGGGTCGAATCGGCCAGCACGCGGGCCACGGAATCGACACGCTGCGCGGTGACGGTGCCACGGCTGTAACCAGCCTGCATCTGCTTGATCAGCTCGGCCTGTTGATCCGGCTGGCCACGTTTCTGGTAAACGGTGGCGAGTTCGACGTAGCAGATGTCGGTGGTGTTGAGCGCGGCCTTGCAGATTTTTTCCACGTCATCCAGATGCTGGTCGTAGGTGCCTTGGGTGCGATACAGCAGCACCTGCGCCAGACCCGCTTCCGGGTAGCCCGACTTGCGCCACTGATCGATCTGCTGCTGCGCGTTGATGTTGGGGAAGCTGTGCGGGTATTGCAGATACAGCATCGCCAGCGGGATCAACGTGTTGCCTTCGCCATTGGCGGCGGCTTTTTTCAGCAGGGTTTCGGCTTCGTGGTGCTCGGCTTCGGTGGAGCCCGGCTTGGCCACCAGCAGACGACCCAGACGTGCCTGGGCACGCGGCGACACGCTGGCCGCAGCGCGATAGGTCGCTTCGGCCTGTTTCATCTGCGCCGGGTCACGGCTGTCGACCTGGATATCGGCCAGGCCGACTTGCGCCTCGCTGTAACCCAGATCGGCCAGTTGCTGGTAATTCTGCGCAGCGGTGGCGGTGTCGCCACGCTTGAGCGCTTCGTTGGCCAGACGCTGATCGGGCAGCCCGGCGCAACCGGCCATAGAAACTGCTAGTGCCAGCGAGCACACCATCAATCCCATGTGGGAGCGAGCCTGCTCGCGAAGCAGTCGACTCGGTACTTCAGACAAACCGCGCTGGCCCTTTCGCGAGCAGGCTCGCTCCCACAGGGTCGGCGGTGTGTTCAAGTTATGCGTAGTCACAGGCATGTCCTCGACTTAAAGACCGGCAGCCATGGCTTTGTCGATCAGCCAGTTCAGGTTCGGGCCACGGTCGCTGTTCACTTCCACCGGGCGGCCGGCCAGGCTGCTGTCGAGCGGCTCGTCAGGCTGGATCTGCACGCGGATGTCGGAGGACAGGTCGGCGCTCTTCAGGCTGGTGCTGCTGACGATCTTGCCGGTGCGGGTCTTGTCTTCGCCGGCGATCTGGAAGCTCACCGGAGTACCTGGACGCACGTCACCGAACTGGCGATAGGAGAAGCGTGCTTCAACGCTGGCCTGGGTGTTGCGCGGCACCAGTTGGAAGATCACGTCGCCCTTGCTCGCGTACTGACCGTCAGCCACCAGTTGCTGGGCCACGGTGCAATCGCACGGCGAGGTCAGGGTGCCGGTCATTTGCTTGCCGAACAGTTCTTCAACCTTGGCCGGGGCCAGTTGGTCTTCGGCCAGATGGCCCTTGAGTACGTCGAGCATGCTGGTGCTGAAGGTCGCCAGCGGTGCGCCTTTGGCGGCAACGCCGTCGGACTTGACCAGGCTTTGTACGGTGCCGTCGCGCGGCATGGTGATGTTCATCCCCGGCACGCTGACCAGACCGGCCTGGGCGTGGCTGACGAAGTACATGCCATACACCGACTTGAAGATGAAACCGGCAGCGACCAGGCCGACAGCGAAAATGCCGGCGCTGAAGGTCACGGCTTTCAGGCGGCCGAACGGGGTCATGCCGGTGTCGTTGGTCTTGTTCTTGCGCGCCTTGGTGAAGTTGTCGCGCTGCAGGGTCGCCAGCACTTCGCCGATGCTGACGATGTCGCCGGCCAGGTGCGAAGTGATCAGGTGGCGCAGGGTGGAAATGTCCTGCGGCTCGAGGTTCTGGAACTGGCAGCCGGCGCGGCCGGTGGCACGATCGAAAGAACGCACCTGCAGTTCAACGTCCATGGCCAGGCCGAGGTTGTCGATGACAAATTGCAGACGCGCCTTGTACACCTCGCCGATGGTCAGCGGCATCTGCCCGGCGTTGAACGCCAGACCGCCAGCCGACAGATCGAGGACCCGCGCTTCGAGCGGCGTCCGGTCAGGGCCGAAGAAACGCAGCTTGGCCGGGATTTTCACGCGAGCGTGCTGGCGCTGGGCTTCGGATTCATGCACTACGTTGACGTTGACGGCGGTATTCATAGGGGCGATTTCCTTGTTAATTCAATAGGAGCGGGTCAGACCATCATCAGCAGCACGGCGACAAAAATGCTGCCGGCGGAGAAGGTCATGGTCCGAGACGACCAGGTGTTGAACCAACGTTGAAAGCTGGCGAGATCACGGGTCAGGGATGTGGGCTGGCGAGTCCAGGATTGTTGGTCGAGGCGGAAGAACACGTAGATCTTCACCAGGGCGCCAACGATCTGGTTGTAATACAGAATCGCCGGGTAAGCAGGGCCGATGCGGTGGCCGGAACACGACAGCAACAGCGTCAGGATCAGGCGGGTGATGCCGATCCACAGCAGGTACACGAGGATGAACGCGGTGCCGTACTTGAAGCTGGCGATCAGTGCGACGGTCAGACCGAGCAGCGAAGTCCACATCGACACGCGCTGGTCGAACAGCACCACCGAGGTGAATACGCCGAGGCGGCGGATACCCAGACCCAGTGCACGGGAGTTCTGGCGCAGGTTGTTGCCGTACCAGCGGAACATCAGCTTGCGGCTGGCCTTGATGAAGCTCTTTTCCGGCGGATGCTCAACGGTGTTGATCGCGGCGTCCGGCACGTAGAAGGTGTCGTAACCCAGGCGCATCAGGCTGAACCAGCTCGACTTGTCGTCACCGGTCAGGAACTTGAAGCGGCCCAGACGCCAGTGTTGCAGCGAGTCGCTTTCAACGTCGGCGATGAACTCCGGATTGGTCACCACGGAGGCTTTGAATACCGACATCCGACCGGTCATGGTCAGTACGCGCTTGGACAGGGCCATCGAGCACATGTTGATGTGGCGCTGGGCGAAACGCAGCTTGTGCCATTCGCTCATGATGTAGCCGCCGCGCACTTCGCAGAACTCGTTGGTGGTCAGGCCGCCGACATTGCCGAACAGCTGGAACCACGGCACGGTCTTGCGCACGACGCCTTCGCCGAGCACGGTGTCGCCGTCGATCACGGCCACCACGGCACGGTCGTCCGGCAGGTGGCGGGAGATCGCGCGAAAACCGAAGGCCAGACCATCGCGCTTGCCGGTACCGGGAATACGCACGAAGTCGAGCTTGACTCGCTCCGGCGGATTCATCCGTGCCCACAGCGCCTTGACCAGCAGCTCGTCGGACATTTCCACGATCGAGCAGACAATGGTGGTCGGCAGTTCGCAGTCGATGGCTTCGCGGATCACCGAGCTGTAGACCTGCGCGGTGGTCAGCGCGTCAATACGAAAGCTCGTGACCATCAGAAACACATGCGACGGATCGGCCGCTTTACCCAGCTTGCGTACTTTGCGACGCAGGTGCGGGTAAACGATGTAGAGAAAAATCATGCCGCGCACAAAGTGCGTTGCACCCATCGAGTAGCGCCAGATACCCACGGCGCCAATCAGGAAAATGAAGTCCTTCGACTCGGAGTCGAATGTGGACGTGGGCAGCATCAAGGCCAGGCCCATCAACAAACTTAGGTAAAACAGCCAACCGGCGGCCTGAAGTAGGCCGTGTCTTAGCCTGTGCATAATCTGCATCCGTCTCTATCTCGGGCTGGGCCCGATGGGGTTAAGGCAGGCTCATCAATGGCCCACTGTAGGAGCTGCCGAAGGCTGCGATCTTTTGATCTTCTGGGTGTTCACTCACGACTCAAGTGAGCCCGGTAAAGATCGCAGCCTCGTTTCACTCGTCAGCTCCTACCACGGGTTCACACAGTCAGTGCGCGGCGACGCGGTATGCGGTGCCGCGCAATGTCTGCTTACCAGCAGATCCCTTCGGTGCGGCTACCGGCGCTGGTGGACTTGGACATGAAGCCCACCAGGTCGATGACTTGCTTGCCCTGCGGCGCTTCCTGGGCCAGCGAACGGAACTTCTCGTCGCGGTTGCCGAGGATGATCACGTCGGAGTTGTCGATCACCGAGTCGAAGTCGGAGTTGAGCAGGGACGACACGTGCGGAATCTTCGATTCGATGTAGTCCTTGTTCGCACCGTGGACACGGGCGTATTCGACGTTGCTGTCGTAGATGCTCAGGTCGTAACCCTTGCCGATCAGCATTTCCGCCAGTTCGACCAGCGGGCTTTCGCGCAGGTCGTCGGTGCCGGCCTTGAAGCTCAGACCGAGCAGGGCGACTTTGCGTTTTTCATGGCTTTCGACGATATCGAAGGCGTTTTGCACTTGCGACTCGTTACTGCGCATCAGCGAGTTGAGCAGCGGCGCTTCGACGTCCAGGGAACCGGCGCGGTAGGTCAGCGCGCGCACGTCTTTCGGCAGGCACGAGCCGCCGAACGCGAAGCCCGGGCGCATGTAGTACTGGGACAGGTTCAGGGTCTTGTCCTGGCAGACCACGTCCATCACTTCACGACCATCGACGCCGACCGCTTTGGCGATGTTGCCGATCTCGTTGGCGAAGGTCACTTTGGTCGCGTGCCAGACGTTGCAGGTGTACTTGATCATCTCGGCAACGGCGATGTCCTTGCGGATGATCGGTGCGTCGAGTTCTTCGTACAGCGATTGCAGAACGTCGCCCGACGCGGTGTCGAACTCGCCGATGACAGTCATTGGCGGGTGATCATAGTCAGCGATGGCGGTGGATTCGCGGAGGAATTCAGGGTTGACCGCAACGCCAAAATCGACGCCAGCCTTCTTGCCCGAGCAGTCTTCCAGAATCGGGATGACCACGTTGGCCACGGTGCCTGGCAACACGGTGCTGCGCACGACGATGGTGTGACGGGTGGTTTTTTCACGCAGGACAAAACCGATCTCGCGGCACACGGCCTCGATGTAGTTCAGTTCCAGGTCGCCGTTCTTTTTGCTCGGCGTGCCGACGCAGATCATCGACAGGTCGGTATCACGAATCGCCTCGGCGAAGTTGGTCGTACCGCGCAGACGAGCGGTCTGGACTCCCTGTTGCAGCAGTTCGCCCAAGCCCGGTTCTACAATCGGCGATTTGCCGGCGTTAATCATGTCGATCTTGTCTTTGGCAACATCGACGCCAACTACGTCATGGCCCCGTGCAGACAGGCAACCGGCACATACTGCGCCAACGTAACCCAAACCAAATATGCTGATGCGCATCGCAATTACCTCTGTATATATCAGGCCTTAGAGGCCGGAGTTAATGGTGTTCAGCGGTCACTAGTGCACTCGGAAGTGCGGCTTACAGGCGCCACAATGCCGTGTGCAGGCATACAAAGTTCCGAGTGTCTAATAAGTGCACTCAAGATGTGCGCAACTAGGCCTTGTTGTTATGACTTGCCCTGTTATGCAGCCGATCTTCCGTGCGGGAAGACTCTAGTGCAGTCGTGTAGCCTGCTCGACGTCCGGTAGGGAGCCGGTAAATCAAGCAGTTAGGTGCTCAGGCGAGCACGTTTATAGGGGCGCGGCCTTGGCCTTTGTAGGGGATATTAATGGTGCGTATCTCCTGTCCTTCGATTGTTTTGAGACTAGTTAGTCACTCAGGCAAGTTGCTTTGACAACTTGGTTACATGGCTATCAGCTCTGCGTAAGTTATCTCGTACAAACTCGGCGAGAATCGTTACCGGTGGTATGAGCAACGCATTTGGACATAGTTCCAGCCCGCTCATCGTGCCAGCCGAAATTTTTTGAAATATTGATGAAGATGGCACTGGGTGCAAATTGATAGCACTAACGATTTCGCCCTTTAGTTATCGGGACGAAACCGGGGTCGATAGTTTTGTGCCACTACGGGTAAAAAATTTAGGTGCCACTACTGAAAAAAAACTTCAGTGTCGAGTGAAACTAAAATTAGAAAATAGAGTGTGGTTTTATTGGCGCCATGAATTTGGCGATATGTCGCGAGGGGATTTTGACTTCGGGCGGACTGCACGACTCCTGAGGAAAAGAGTCGTGCAAAGGGCATGCTTTATTCCGGGGCGTGGTCGCGCAAAAACACCAGATTGTCAGGTTTCGATTGTTCGGCGCTGTAGCGATAACCCTGGACATCGAATTGCTTGAGCTGAGCCGGGTCGTTGATGCGTTCCTGGACCACAAAACGGCTCATCAGACCGCGCGCTTTCTTCGCGTAGAAACTGATGATCTTGTACTGGCCGTTCTTCTGATCCTTGAACTCGGTATTGATGATCCGCGCCTTCAACGCGCTGCGCTTGACCGCGGAAAAGTATTCGTTGGATGCAAGGTTGAGCAGTACGTCATCGCCTTGCTCGGCCAGCGCTTCGTTCAGCCACTCGCTGATGCGCGTGCCCCAGAACGCATACAGATCCTTGCCACGGGCGTTGGCCAGTTTGGTGCCCATTTCCAGGCGATAGGGTTGCATCAGGTCCAGCGGCCGCAGCAGGCCATATAGGCCGGAGAGCATGCGCAGGTGTTTTTGCGCGTAATCGAATTGCGCCTCGCTGAAGGATTGCGCATCCAGACCGGTGTACACATCACCCTTGAAGGCGAGCAGGGCCTGTTTGGCGTTTTCCGGGGTGAAGGCCGGCGTCCAACTGCCAAAACGCGCGGCGTTGAGGCCACCGATCTTGTCGGACACGTGCATCAACTCGCTGATCTGCGCCGGACTCAGCTCGCGCAGCTGCTGGATCAGTTCCTGGGAATGGTCGAGGTACTGCGGCTGGGTAAAGCGCTGGGTCGCCGGCGGTGTTTCGTAGTCGAGGGTCTTGGCGGGGGAAATCACCATCAGCATGAAGTCGTCTCCTTTAATCGTGGGGGCGATTCTAGGGGGTTGTCCTTGTTGACTCCAGCTATGAACGTGATAGGTGATCGGTGGTGACATGGAACAAGATCGCAGCCTTCGGCAGCTCCTACAGATTGCGCTCGACATGAAACTGCAATGAATTCAATGGGGACAGGTAGGAGCTGCCGAAGGCTGCGATCTTTTGATCTTTGTTTTGATCCACCCGCGATATAGTGCCGCGCGGGTTTTGTTATGGAGACATCCCTTTGCGCATTGTTCTTTTACTCACCGCGTGGCTGCTGAGCTTCGGCGCCATGGCGGCGCCCGGTGATGCGGCGACGCTGGATCGCACGACCTGGCCGGAGCAGCTCAGCAACCCGACGCTGTTCGACGTCGCGTCGCGGGCGGAAATCCTCATGTTCGCTCGCGGCCTGCTCGGCACCGAGTCCATCGACGAGGCGGCACTGGCCCAGCGCCTGGGCCTGCGCACGGTCAATATCGATGCGGTCAATCAGCTGCGCCAGCGTCTCTGGCAGCGCTTGCTCGCCAACTACAACCACGCCCAGCAAAGCTGCGATCAGGACGCCTCGTTCTGCTTCCTCGTCGAAGACCTGCCGACGCTGCGCGAGCAGGCGGCCAAGTTCGTCGTCAGCGACGACAGCTATTACACCAAGTGGGCCGAGCCGAGCCGGATCTTCCATTTGCAATACCTCGACGAGCTGATGCGCAAGGCCGCGCTGTCACCGCAAACCAGTAACGAATTCGATCGTTTCGGCGACTACGAGCGCAACGGCGACGACATGCACGACCGGCTGTTTCTGCTGACTTTCGACAGCGCCGCCAACGCGCAACCGGACAACACCGACTGGCTGACCGAATACCTGCGCAAGTCCAATCTGAGCGGAACGTTCTTTGTTCTGGGCAAGGATATTCAGGCACGACTCGCCGGCCGTTCGGTCAGCAGCCTGCAAGCGAGTTTCTCCCGGCAGTGCGTGGGCGTGCAGGGCTGGGAGTTCCGCTCCCACAGCCATTGGCAGGACTGGCAGGATTCGGTGCGACGCAGCGCCGATCTGGTGAAGAACAAACTGCCGGAAAACTACGTGCCGCTATTCCGTCCGCCGGATGGCCAGCGCCGCAGTGATGCACAAGGTTTCTTCAACAGCCAGGGCCTGCAAGTGGCACTGTGGGACATCGATGCCCAAGACGGTGCCGGCAAGCTCAAGGGGCCGGCGAGCGCGCAGCGGGTGCTGACCCTGATGCTGTTGTGGCGGCACGGGGTGATCAATTTCAACATGAAACAGGATGCGGTGAAGACGTCGCTGCCGTGGCTGATCACCCAGACTGCGCAGAGCGGCATTGGCTGGGAAGACTGTCAGGACGCGTTTCGTTGAGAAATGAGAAAAAGCCCGTAAACATTGGACTTGGGGTGATTTTCAGGAGGAATTCGATGCAGGCGGACTTCCGACTTTAGCGGGGTACGGGGAGTCCGCCAAGGGCTTTTCGTCACTCTGCAAAATAAACTTAAAAAAACCGTCAAAGTGCTTTTTTATGTCATCGGTTTTGGAGTATTACGAAGACAGACCGCCGAAACCTGCAACACAGGTGGCGTCTTCCCAGACTCCTATTGTGTGCAGTTCATCCAGGCCCTCGTGGATGAATTCGGCAGTCACCTCGAGGCGCAGCACTGTCAAGGTATTGCGTCGAATGGCTCCCACAAAGGTGACCGAGTATGGATGATCACGGACGCAGCCCTTCCTCCAACCAGCCAATCCTGTATGTACTCGATACCAACGTATTGATTCACGATCCAAATGCCCTGCTGAATTTCGAAGAACACCACGTCGCCATCCCGATGACCGTGCTGGAAGAGCTGGACAAGCTCAAGAGCGGCCATCACAGCGTGGCCGCCGAATGCCGTCAGGCGATCCGTCTGATCGACAAGACCCTGGGCGATGCGTCCCCCGAGGACGTCGAACTCGGTGTGCCGATCCAGCGCGGCAAGGGCGGCCCGAAAGGCTTGCTGTCAATTCTGATGAGCAAGCAGGCCGAGTCGAACCTGATTCTGCCCGAGCACCTGAACGACAACAAAATCATCAACCAACTGATTGATCTGCATACCCGCGATCCGCAGAAACCGGTGGTGCTGGTCACCAAAGACATCAACATGCGGCTCAAGGCGCGCGCCTGTGGCATCGATGCCGAGGACTACAGCACCGACCAGTTGGTCGATGACGTGTCCCTGCTGCCCAACGGCTACCACAACATGACCGGCTCATTCTGGGACCGCGTGAGCAAGGTCGAAACCCGTCAGGACCACGGCCGCACCTGGCATCAAGTGCAACTGATCGACAACCTGCCGGCCGTGCACATCAACGAGTTCATCATCGACGAGCAGGGCTTTGTCGGCTGGATCAAGGAAATCCAGGAAGACCGCCTGCTGATCCTCGACCTGCATCAGGAACCGCTGTTGCATCAGGAGGCGTGGGGCCTGAAGCCGCGCGACATCTATCAGAGTCTGGCCCTGTATGCGTTGCTTGACCCGGACATTCATCTGGTCAACCTGTCCGGCGCCGCCGGCTCCGGTAAAACCATTCTGGCGCTGGCCGCTGCGATCGAGCAGACCATGGTCAGCAAGCGTTATCGCCGCATCATCGCCACCCGCAGCGTGCAGGGCCTGGATCAGGAAATCGGTTTCCTGCCCGGCACCGAAGCGGAGAAAATGGAGCCTTGGCTGGGCGCCATCACCGACAACCTCGAAGCCTTGCACATGGATGACGAAAACACCCATGGCAGCGTCGACTACATCCTCAGCAAAGTGCCGTTGCAGTTCAAATCGCTCAACTACATTCGCGGTCGCAGCTTCCAGCAAAGCCTGATCCTGATCGACGAGTGCCAGAACCTCACGCCGCACCAGATGAAAACCATCATCACCCGTGCCGGCGCCGGTTCCAAAGTGGTGTGCCTAGGCAACCTGGCGCAGATCGACACCCCTTACCTGTCCGCGACCAGCTCCGGGCTGACCTACCTGACCGAACGCTTCAAGGACTTCCCCAACGGTGTGCACATCACCCTGCAAGGGGTGCCTCGCTCGATCCTGGCCGAATACGCCGAATCGCATCTCTAAAAGGAGCAGCTACAAGCTTCAAGCCGCAAGCTACAAGTGGTCCGAGTGAAATTCACTTGCCGCTTGAAGCTTGCGGCTTTCGGCTGTTTAAATGCGAGCTTTCCTGACGCCTGCCTACCGCGCTTTAACTTGCCGCTTGTAGCTTGCCGCTCGCAGTTGCCTCAAGGAGGCCCTCGTGCTGACTCATCTCGATTCCCAAGGTCGCGCCAACATGGTCGACGTCACTGAAAAAGCCGTGACGTTCCGTGAAGCGACCGCTCAAGCGCTGGTGCGCATGCTCCCTGAAACCCTGCAGATGATCGTCAGCGGCGGCCACCCCAAGGGCGATGTGTTCGCCGTGGCGCGCATCGCCGGGATTCAGGCGGCGAAGAAAACCAGCGATCTGATTCCCCTGTGCCATCCGCTGATGCTGACTGGCGTCAAAGTCGAACTCAGCGCCGAGGGTGAGAACAGCGTGCGTATCGTCGCGCGCTGCAAGTTGTCCGGGCAGACCGGTGTCGAGATGGAAGCGCTGACCGCCGCCAGCGTCGCCGCCCTGACCATTTACGACATGTGCAAAGCCGTCGACCGTGGCATGACCATCGAAAGCGTGCGTCTGCTGGAGAAAGTCGGCGGCAAGAGCGGCCACTTCCAGGCGGAGCAACCATGAAACTGACCGTGAAATTTTTTGCCCGCTACCGTGAAGCGCTGGGCGTGGATTCAGTTGCGGTTGAAGGCGATTTCGCCACCGTCGATGACGTTCGCGCACTGTTGGCGCAACGTGATGGCGCCGAAGTGCTGAGCGAGCAGAACCTGATGTGCGCACGTAACGAAGACCTCTGCCAGCTCGACGAGCCGGTGGTCGATGGCGACGAAGTGGCGTTTTTTCCCACCGTGACCGGAGGCTGAGCATGGCGATTCGCGTGCAGGCCACGCCGTTCGATCCGGGCGCTGAAGTCAATGCGATGCACGCGGCCAATGTCGGCGTTGGCGCGGTGGTGAGCTTTGTCGGTTACGTGCGCGACTTCAACGACGGTCTCGACGTGGCCGGGATGTTCCTCGAGCATTATCCGGGTATGACCGAAAAAGCCCTCGGCAAAATCGCCGTCGAGGCTGAGCAGCGCTGGCCGCTGCTGAAGCTAGAAGTGCTGCACCGCATTGGCGCGCTGGAACCGGGCGAGCCGATCGTCTTCGTCGGCGCCGCCAGCGCCCATCGCCAGGCCGCGTTCGATGCCTGCGCCTTCGTCATGGACTACCTGAAAACCCGCGCGCCGTTCTGGAAAAAAGAAAACACCAGTGATGGACCGCGCTGGGTTGAAGGGCGGGACAGTGATCATGCGGCTGCGGATCGCTGGAAAAAGTAATTCCTGTATCGCTCATCAGTCAGTCTTCGCGAGCAGGCTCGCTCCCACATTTGAAATGCGTTCCCCTGTGGGAGCGAGCCTGCTCGCGAAGGGGCCTTCTGAAACACCAAAAATTCCTACCGCTCTGCCGGATTGACGATTTGTACCTGAGAGTCCAGTATGGATTTCCAAGTACAAAAAAGCTTCTGTCTTGCAGCTATCAGCTTGCCGCTTGTAGCTGCTCTTCTTCGCCAAACCAACAACAACCCGCGAGAGAACGAACATGAAGAAATTCCCCCTCATTACCGGCCTTGCCTTCAGCCTGCTGGCCTGTGCCAGCACCTTTGCCGCCGAGAAAACCTTGCGCATCGGCATCGAAGCGGCCTACCCGCCATTCGCGTCGAAAACCGATAAAGGTGAAATCGTCGGTTTCGACTACGACATCGGCAACGCCCTGTGTGCGCAGATGAAGGTCAAGTGCGTGTGGGTTGAAGGTGAGTTCGACGGGCTGATTCCTTCGCTGAAAGTGAAGAAGATCGACATGGCGCTGTCGTCGATGACCATCAATGAAGATCGCAAGAAGTCCGTGGATTTCAGCCACAAGTATTACTTCACTTCTTCG
Organism: Pseudomonas sp. S3_G06; assembly: GCF_054667565.1. Lineage (NCBI taxonomy): Bacteria > Pseudomonadati > Pseudomonadota > Gammaproteobacteria > Pseudomonadales > Pseudomonadaceae > Pseudomonas > Pseudomonas sp. S3_G06. The sequence goes on along the minus strand of NZ_CP162738.1, from coordinate 4,075,188 downwards.
CGTCTGGTTATGAAGGAAGGCGCGACGGTGGATGATCAGTACGCCAGCCTCAAAGGCAAGAACGTCGGCGTGCAGCGCGCGACCACCACTGATCGTTATGCCACCGAGGTGTTCGAACCCAAGGGCATCAACGTCAAGCGCTACAGCAACAACGAAGAAATCTACATGGACCTGGCGGCGGGGCGCCTTGATGCGATTTTTGCCGACACCATTCCGCTTAACGACTTTCTGTCGATGCCGCGCGGCAAGGGTTATGCGTTTGTCGGGCCAGAGCTGAAGGATCCGAAGTACGTGGGCGAGGGTGCGGGGATTGCCGTGCGCAAGGGCAATGCTGAGCTGGTCAGCCAGTTGAACAGCGCCATCGACGGGATTCGCGCGAATGGCGAATATCAGAAGATTTCCGAGAAATATTTCAAGACCGATATCTACGGCGATTGATCAAGCGCTTTCGCGAGCAGGCTCGCTCCCACAGGGGTAACGCATTCCAAATGTGGGAGCGAGCCTGCTCGCGAAGAGGCCAGCGCTGGCGATGCAAATCTTCAGCCCTTCAATTCCTTCAAATGCTTGTACACCGTCGCCCGCCCCATGTTCAGCACATTGGCCACGTAGTTCGAGGCGCTCTTGCCCTTGAACGCGCCCTCGGCGTGCAGCGCCAGCACCAGTTCGCGTTTGTGATCGCGGGTCAGCAGGTTCAGGCTCAACTGCCGCTCGCGCAACCAGGCGTGGAGGAAGGTGTTGATGCGCTCCTGCCAGTCATCACGGAACAGCGAGTCCGGCTGCGGAATCAGTTTGCTCGGCGAGAGAAACAGGTCCAGCGCCGCCTTGGCGTTCTCGAACAGGGAAATATTCAGATTGATGCACAGCACCGCCAGCGGACGACCTTCGCTGTCACGCAGCACGGTGCTCAGGCTGCGAATTTTCTGGCCGTCCCAGTTGAGCTTTTCGTACGGGCCGATGTTCCTCTCGCTGACATCCTCGCTGAGCATGTCTTCCAGCGACGAGTCGTCGCCGATCTCGCGCTTGGACAGGTTGTTGGCGATGTAGTCGACCTTCTGCGTGCGCAGGTCGTGCAGCACCACCTCGGCATGGGGAAAGAACAGCGTGGCGATGGCGTCGGCGATGGCGCGGAAGTTATCCAGCGCCGGGTCGAATTCGGGGGCAGTCATGACAATGAAACTCCAGGCAGCGTCAGCGCCCCTTGTGCCGGGGCGCTGCGAGTGTGCCGCAATCTTTTCGACGAGTCGATGCGATCAAGCCAGTCGGGCCGGGGAGAGCATGGCGCTGTCCAGACCGAATTGATGCAGGTGCTCGGGAAACGGCTCGCCGCGCACCAGCGCCGCACTGGCCTGGGCCATCGCTGGCGACGTCTGGATGCCGTAACCACCCTGCGCGGCGACCCAGAACAACCCCGGCACCTGCGGATCGAAGCCGCTGAGCAAATCACCGTCGGCAACGAAACTGCGCAGACCGGCCCAGGTGCGGGTCGGACGGCGGATGGTCAGCGTGGTGGCCTCTTCGATCTGATAGATGCCCATCGCGATGTCGAGTTCTTCCGGCTGCACGTCGTGCGGTTCGACCGGATCGGCGTTGGCCGGCGAGCCGAGGAACATGCCGGCGTCGGGCTTCATGTAGAAGGATTCGTCGAGGCTGACCAGCATTGGCCAGTGATGAGTGTCCACGCCTTCCGGGCCGGCAAAGATAAATGCGGCGCGGCGCTTCGGTTGCAGCCCCAGCGGCTGCGCTCCGGCCAGGGCAGCGATCTTGTCGGCCCAGGCACCGGCGGCGTTGATGAGCACCGGTGCGCTGAATGTCTCGCCGTTGGTCTGCACGATCCACAGGCCATCGGCATCGCGGCTCAAGCCGAGCACCTCGCAATCGGTGCGGACTTCGCCGTGATTGCGCCGAATGCCGCGCAGGTAGCCTTGATGCAGCGCGTCGGTGTCGATGTCGCAGGCCGATGGATCGTAGATCGCGCCGTGGACTTTGTCCCGGCGCAGGATCGGCAGACGCGCGCAGGCTTCGTCGGCGCTGAGCAGTTGCATCTGCGGCACCGTGGCTTTGGCGCTGAGGTATTGGTTGTTCAGTTCGGCGGGATCACCGATGAAGTCGACGGTCATTTCGCCGCGTGGGGTCAGCAGCGGGTGCTCGCAGAAGCCGCTTGGAGGGCTGTCGAAAAACTCGCGGCTGGCCTGAGTCAGTGCGCGGACCTGTGCGGTGCCGTAAGCGGCGGTGTACAGCGCGGCGGAGCGACCGGTGGAGTGATAGCCGGGATGGGTTTCACGCTCGAGCACGATCACTTTGCCGTGCGGCGCCAGCCAGAACCCGGTAGAAGCGCCGGCAATCCCGCCGCCGATGATGATGAAATCTGCGTGGTTCATGTAGGTCTCCAGTGGGTACGCAATATCAAGGCGTTCGCTAGTCCCTTGTGGGAGCGAGCCTGCTCGCGAAAGCGGTGTATCAGTCGACATCTTCGGTGATGTCAGACCGCATTCGCGAGCAGGCTCGCTCCCACAGGGGATTTTTGGCGTTAGTGGGTTAAGTGATAAACCGCATTGGCGAGGGCAATGTCTTCCAGGCCCAAGCCGATTGAACGGAAGAACACGTGACGGTTGTAACCCGGGCGCTGTACTTTTTCGCTGAGCAAGTCGGCGAGGTCGCCGACAATCGAATCCTTGCTCCAGCCATGCTGTTCGGCGGCAATCAGCATCTCACCAGCCGAACCCGGCGTGGTCAGACGATAGTCGCAGAACACCTGCATGTCGTTGAGGCTTTGCGGCGGTACTTCATGGGCGCGCGGGGCGTTGGTGCTGATCGAGGTGATCAGCGCCGGTTTGTGCAGTTGCGCCGGATCGATCACCGGCCCGGCAGACGAGGTGCAGAGCATGATCACGTCAGCATCGGAGATGGCGGTCTCGCGGCTGTCGGCAATCTTCAGTGACGGCGCGATGGACTTCAACACAGTCTGTGTTTCCGCATCTTCCAGCAGCGATGGCGAATACAGGCTGATGCTCTGCCAGTCGCGCAGCGCCTTGGCGTAATGCAGATGCGCCTGAGCGACCTTGCCGCTGCCGATGATTGCCAGTCGCTGGGCGTCCAACGGGGCGAGGGCGTCGACCGCCACTGCCGTGGTCGCAGCGGTGCGGGCGGTGGTTAGTTCGCCGGCATCACAGAGCAGCAGCGGTTGGCCGGTTTTCATCGACATCAACAATGTCCATGCCGTCACCAGCGCACCCTGCTCACGGACGATGTACGGCGAAGTCTTCACTCCGTACACGCCATCCTCGGCCAGCACGCCCAGATAATTGATGAAGTCGCCGGCGCCCTGCGGGAACTCGACCCATTGCTGCGCCGGCTGCACGGCGTTACCGGCCGCCAGATCGCGGAACAGCTTGCGCAGGATTTGCGGAACATCGATACGCGCCAATAGCTCATGGGCCTGGGCTTGATCGATCACATAAGGCGTACTGGACATTTCGCGCTCTGAAACTAAACTTATTTTTCCATTATGGACTTTTAGTTCTGGCGAGCAACCATCGGGCATAAAAAAAGCGCAGTCCGTTTCCGGCTGCGCTTTCTCATATAGCGGGGCTTACTGCGGACGCTTGCGCTCAACCGCACGCAGCAGATGCGTCGGCGGGGTTTCGCAGCTGATCTTGCGACCAAGCTTTTCTTCGATCGACGGCAACTGGTAGGAGTCGTCCTCGCCGGCAAAGCTGATCGACACACCGTCAGCGCCTGCGCGACCGGTACGGCCGATGCGGTGCACGTAGTCGTCAGGCACTTCCGGCAGGGTGAAGTTGATCACGTGGCTGATGCCGTCGATGTGGATGCCGCGACCGGCGACATCGGTTGCGACCAGCACGCGAATCTTGCCTTCGCGGAAACCTTCCAGAGTCTTGATGCGCTTGTGCTGCGGTACGTCGCCGGACAGCTGCGCGGCGTTGATGCCGTCACGCACCAGACGCTCTTCGATGCGGCGTACTTCGTCCTTGCGGTTGGCAAACACGATGACCCGCTCCCAACCGTTGTCGTTGACGAGGTTATAGAGCAGTTTGTATTTGTCGGCAGCGGCCACGGCGTAGATGTGCTGCTCGACGTTCTCGTTGGCGACGTTGGTGATTTCGATTTCGACGATGGCCGGGTCGGTGGTCCATTGCTTGGCCAGATTCATCACGTCTTCGGTGAAGGTCGCGGAGAACAGCAGGGTCTGGCGCTCGGACTTCGGTGGGGTCTGGCGAATGATCTGCCGTACCTGCGGGATGAAGCCCATGTCGAGCATGCGGTCGGCTTCGTCCAGGACCATTACTTCAACCATGTCCAGATGCACGTCGCCGCGCTGGTTGAAGTCGAGCAAGCGGCCCGGCGTGGCGACGAGGATGTCGCAATGACGTGCTTCGAGGTGCTTGAGCTGTTTGTCGAAGTCCATGCCACCGACGAAGGTCATGACGTTGAGGCCGGTGTACTTGGTCAGGTCAGCGGCGTCCTTGGCGATCTGCACCACCAGTTCGCGGGTCGGCGCGATGATCAGCGCGCGCGGCTCGCCCATGTAGCGCTCTTTCGGCGGCGGCGTCTGCAGCAACTGGGTGATGATCGAGATCAGGAACGCGGCGGTCTTGCCGGTGCCGGTCTGCGCGCGGCCAATGGCGTCTTTGCCGGCGAGGGTGAAACCCAGCACCTGCGCCTGGATCGGCGTGCAGTACGGAAAGCCCAGGTCCTGGATGGCGTGCATCAGTTCCGGAGCAAGCTTGAAATCGTGAAAGCGGGTTTTGCCTTCCTGCGGCTCGACGACGAAGTCTTCGAGTTTCCATGGAATGACCGGTGCCTTGGGCTTCGGTTCGCGACGTGGCCTGGCCGGTTTCGGCGCTTCGCTGGGTGCAGGCTCTACGGCAATTGGCGCTGGCGCAGCGGGTATTTCTTCTGGCTTCGGTGCGGCTGCGGGAGCGGGGCGGTCGGCCTGCGGGGCATCGGTGCGATGACCGGGGGCGTGCGACGGCGCACTGGGAACTGGCGCGAGCTGCTCAGCCTCGCTTTTACCGAACATCTTCTTGAGTGCTTTGAGCACGGTCATCTCATCAGTTGGTTAAGGAATGTACGCCGGCCAGTGTAATGCAAGAATCGGGCGCGGCGTAGTAGGAGGGATCAATGGGCCGACATTGCTCGCAAATCAGCGCAGACGTTCGCTCAACCAGACGCCGACGTCGCGAATCTCTTCAGGTAACACTTCGTGCTCCATTGGGTATTCCTGCCATGTCACGGTGACACCATGCTTCACCAAATGCTCATAGGCAGTACGCCCCATCGAGTTCTGCACCACGCCATCGAACTGCCCGTGCAGACACAGCACCGGAATACGCTGCTGACTGGCGGATAACTCCAGTTCGTCGCTGAATGTCGGTGCGTACGTCGACAACGCCAGCACCCCGCCCAGCGGTCCCTGCCATTTAAGGAACGCGGTATGCAATACCACCGCGCCGCCCTGGGAAAATCCTGCGAGGAAAATCCGCGAGGCGTCTATTCCGCTGGCGCGCTCGTTTTCGATCAGCTCGATGATGCGCTCTGCCGACGCCTCCAGTTGGTCGCGATCGATCGCCCGGGCCGGGCTCATGGCCTTGATGTCATACCAGCTGGGCATGGCAAATCCGCCATTTATCGTCACTGGACGGGTCGGTGCCTGCGGCAGCACAAAGCGCGTGCTCAACAGACTTTCCTGCAACGCCTCGGCCACCGGCAGGAAGTCGTAACGGTCGGCGCCGAGGCCGTGCAGCCAGATCACGCAGGCATCCGCGGGCTTAACAGGCTGAAGAATCAAGGGCTCGGTCATGTCTGCTCCAAAAATGTGCGGGCGCTCTCATTGAGTGCGTGATTGAAGGGCGCGCCCGGCTGATCCGTTAACAAGATGTCGCAAGGTTACAAGTTTAGCTATTGACGTGTCGCGCAATCACTTTCGCAAGCGGTGTGGTACGGCGTTTGCTATGGAGCTTTGCGTACGAAGCATCCGTTGCGCGGCGGTAACACTATCAGTGTCAGTCGCGCGATGGGATAGCAACGAATCCGGTGATGGATGTTCGCCAATGGCCGAAACGGGCTTAGCGAACGTGAAAGGGCTACAGCCCGTTCGGCCGATTGGTGAGAAGTGAGTGATCCATGATGTGGATTTTCTCCTACTAGACTCATAGCGAAGGTCTTACGTCGGTTGACCCCAAAAAAAGCCAACACGGGTCAACAACGCCTCAAAAGGGTGCGACAGGACTCAAGCTCCGACACAACAAGAGCAAAACTGGAGGTTTGAATGAAGATGTTGAAATCCACTCTGGCGGTCGTGACTGCTGCAGCAGTACTCGGCGTCAGCGGGTTCGCTCAGGCGGGTGCAACCCTGGATGCGGTACAGAAAAAAGGTTTCGTGCAGTGTGGCGTGAGCGACGGTCTGCCGGGCTTCTCGGTACCGGATGCGACCGGCAAGATTCTCGGCATCGATGCTGACGTCTGCCGCGCTGTGGCGGCAGCCGTTTTCGGCGACGCCAACAAGGTCAAGTTCAGCCAGTTGAACGCCAAGGAGCGCTTCACCGCGCTGCAGTCCGGCGAGATCGACATCCTGTCGCGCAACACCACCATGACCAGTTCCCGTGACGCGGGCATGGGCCTGAAATTCCCGGGCTTCATCACCTACTACGACGGCATCGGCTTCCTGGTGAACAACAAGCTGGGCGTGAAAAGTGCCAAAGAGCTCGACGGCGCGACCATTTGCATCCAGGCCGGTACCACCACCGAACTGAACGTTTCCGACTACTTCCGTGGCAACGGTCTGAAATACACCCCGATCACCTTCGACACCTCCGATGAAAGCGCCAAGTCGCTGGAATCCGGTCGTTGCGACGTGCTGACCTCCGACAAGTCCCAGCTGTTCGCCCAGCGCAGCAAGCTGGCCTCGCCGAAGGACTACGTGGTGTTGCCGGAAACCATTTCCAAAGAACCACTGGGCCCGGTCGTACGTAACGGCGACGACGAGTGGCTGGCCATCGTGCGTTGGGTCGGCTACGCGCTGCTCAATGCCGAAGAAGCCGGCATCACTTCGAAGAACGTCGAAGCTGAAGCCAAGTCCACCAAGAACCCGGACGTAGCCCGTATGCTCGGCGCTGACGGCGAGTACGGCAAAGACCTGAAACTGCCGAAAGACTGGGTTGTGCAGATCGTCAAGCAGGTCGGCAACTACGGCGAAATCTTCGAGAAAAACCTCGGCAAGAGCACTCCGCTGGAAATCGACCGTGGCCTGAACGCCCTGTGGAACAACGGCGGCATTCAGTACGCACCACCAGTGCGCTAATGGTTCTATCGCCCGGCGGGCCAACCGCCGGGTGATGTTCTTGTTCCATTTCTTCCGGGGCACTTCATGCAAAATTCAATCGGCGCACCAAAGCAGAGGCTCAGCCTCAGCGATCCACGAGTGCGTGCGTGGCTATTCCAGATCATCACCGTTGTGGCAGTGGTCTCGCTTGGCTGGTACCTGTTCGACAATACGCAAACCAACCTTCAGCACCGGGGCATCACCTCCGGCTTCAGCTTTCTGGAGCGCAGTGCCGGATTCGGCATCGCTCAAACCCTGATCGACTACACCGAAGCGGACAGTTACGCGCGGGTGTTTGTCATCGGCCTGCTCAACACCCTGTTGGTGACCTTTATCGGCGTGATCCTGGCGACGATTCTCGGTTTCATCGTCGGCGTGGCGCGGCTGTCGCAGAACTGGATCATCGCCAAACTGGCGACGGTGTATGTGGAAGTATTCCGCAACATTCCGCCGCTGCTGCAGATCCTGTTCTGGTACTTCGCGGTGTTCCTGACCATGCCGGGGCCGCGCAACAGCCACAACTTCGGCGACACCTTCTTCGTCAGCAGCCGTGGCCTGAACATGCCGGCCGCACTCGCTGCCGACGGTTTCTGGGCGTTCATGATCAGCATCGTCCTGGCCATTGTCGGCATCGTGCTGATGTGCCGCTGGGCCAACAAGCGCTTCGAAGAAACCGGCGTACCGTTCCACAAGTTCTGGACCGGCCTGGCAATTGCGCTGGTGATCCCGACCCTGTGCGCGCTGATCTTCGGCGCTCCGCTGCACTGGGAAATGCCCGAGCTCAAGGGCTTCAACTTTGTCGGTGGCTGGGTGCTGATCCCGGAACTGCTGGCATTGACCCTGGCGCTCACCGTGTACACCGCAGCGTTCATCGCCGAGATCGTGCGTTCCGGGATCAAGTCGGTCAGCCACGGCCAGACCGAAGCAGCGCGATCCCTCGGCCTGCGCAACGGCCCGACCCTGCGCAAGGTGATCATCCCGCAAGCCCTGCGCGTGATCATTCCGCCGCTGACCAGCCAATACCTGAACCTGGCGAAGAACTCCTCGCTGGCCGCCGGTATCGGTTACCCGGAAATGGTTTCGCTGTTCGCTGGCACCGTGCTCAACCAGACCGGGCAGGCCATCGAAGTGATTGCCATCACCATGAGCGTGTACCTGGCGATCAGTATCAGCATTTCCCTGCTGATGAACTGGTACAACAAGCGCATTGCGCTGATCGAGCGGTAAGGAAAAGCGCATGAGTACTCATACTTTCAAACCCGACATGCCTCCACCGAACAGCAGCATCGGCGTGGTGGCGTGGATGCGCGCAAACATGTTCTCCAGCTGGCTCAACACCCTGCTGACGCTGTTTGCGTTCTACCTGATCTACCTGGTCGTGCCACCGATCCTCAGCTGGGCGATCGTCGATGCCAACTGGGTCGGCACCACGCGCGCCGACTGCACCAAGGAAGGCGCCTGCTGGGTGTTCATTCAGCAGCGTTTCGGCCAGTTCATGTACGGCTACTACCCGACCGAGCTGCGCTGGCGCGTCGACCTGACCGTGTGGCTGGCGGTCATTGGCGCAGCACCGCTGTTCATCTCGCGCGTGCCGCGTAAAGCGGTGTACGGCCTGAGCTTCCTGGTGCTGTACCCGATCATCGCCTTCATCTTGTTGCATGGCGGTTTCGGAATGACCACCGTGCCGACCAGCCAGTGGGGCGGCCTGATGCTGACTCTGGTGATCGCCACCGTCGGCATCGCCGGAGCATTGCCGCTGGGCATCGTGCTGGCGCTGGGACGGCGTTCGAACATGCCGGCGATTCGTGTGGTCTGCGTGACTTTCATCGAGTTCTGGCGCGGCGTGCCGTTGATCACGGTGCTGTTCATGTCCTCGGTAATGCTGCCGCTGTTCCTGCCCGAAGGCATGAACTTCGACAAGCTGCTGCGGGCGCTGATCGGCGTGATCCTGTTCCAGTCGGCCTACGTTGCCGAAGTGGTGCGCGGTGGTCTGCAGGCGATTCCCAAAGGGCAGTACGAAGCGGCTGCAGCGATGGGCCTCGGTTACTGGCGTTCGATGGGCCTGGTGATTCTGCCGCAAGCGCTGAAGCTGGTGATCCCGGGCATCGTCAACACGTTCATTGCGCTGTTCAAGGACACCAGCCTGGTGATCATCATCGGTCTGTTCGACCTGCTCAACAGCGTCAAGCAAGCCGCCGCCGACCCGAAATGGCTGGGCATGGCCACCGAAGGCTACGTGTTCGCCGCCCTCGTGTTCTGGATTTTCTGTTTTGGTATGTCGCGCTATTCCATGCATCTGGAACGCAAGCTCGACACTGGCCACAAGCGTTAGGAGTTCTCTGTAAATGAGCGAAGCAATCAAAAAGCCTGTGGGTCCGGAAGGCATTATCCAGATGCAGGGCGTGAACAAGTGGTACGGCCAGTTTCACGTACTCAAAGACATCAACCTCAACGTCAAACAGGGCGAGCGCATCGTTCTGTGCGGCCCGTCGGGTTCCGGTAAATCGACCACGATCCGTTGCCTCAATCGTCTGGAAGAACACCAGCAGGGGCGCATCGTCGTCGATGGCGTGGAACTGACCAACGACCTCAAGCAAATCGAAGCGATCCGCCGCGAAGTCGGCATGGTGTTCCAGCACTTCAACCTGTTCCCGCATCTGACCATTCTGCAGAACTGCACCCTGGCGCCGATGTGGGTGCGCAAGATGCCCAAGCGCAAGGCCGAAGAAATCGCCATGCATTACTTGGAACGCGTACGCATTCCGGAGCAGGCGCACAAGTACCCGGGGCAACTGTCCGGCGGCCAGCAACAGCGTGTGGCGATCGCCCGCGCCTTGTGCATGAAGCCGAAAATCATGCTGTTTGACGAGCCGACTTCAGCGCTCGATCCGGAAATGGTGAAAGAGGTTCTCGACACCATGATCGGTCTGGCCGAAGACGGTATGACCATGCTTTGCGTGACCCACGAAATGGGCTTTGCCCGCACCGTGGCCAACCGCGTGATCTTCATGGACAAGGGCGAAATCGTTGAACAGGCGGCGCCGAACGATTTCTTCGACAATCCGCAGAATGATCGGACGAAGTTGTTCTTGAGTCAGATTTTGCATTGATGGTTGATGAGTGAAACCAACCCGGCCATGTGCCGGGTTGTTTTTTCGGGGTCAGGAAACCGAAAGGGATTCATGTTCTTTGTGGACGATGTGCTCGAAACCTCTCAAATCTGCACCTTCGCCGAGAGTCTTTGCATCGGTTAGCAAATATGGGTAACGATCCAATAAACGCATCAGCAGTATGAGTGCCTTGGGCGGCAAGATTTCGCCGCGCTCGTAGCGAGAGAATGCGTTATGCCCACCCCCAGATAGCAGTTGCACCGTCTCTTTTTGCGTCAGATGCAATTTGCGGCGAATCCGCTTCATCTCGTCGCCAATCATTTTCCTGGCAGCGATGACCAACTCATCACCTGCGTCGCAATAACGTTCCGCGCTATCGGTATCGGCGTCCCATTCGACCTCACCGCAGTTCTGGCACTCCCAGCCAGAAAGATCATCCACACGCCGCTCCATGCCTTTGACTTTCAGGGTTTCGCCACGCCCCTGAAAATGCCTCATTCCCTCACGTGCACCGCAGCTGACACATTGCTGGGTTTTCATGGGTTTTTCTCCTTGAAGGAGATCACCGGTGGGCTGCCGCCGGGGCGGTATGTCACCTTGATGTAAATCTCCTGATCTCGTGAATTGATGTGATACACGTCTTGCCAGATTCGATGATCCTCATAAGTAGTCATCGATTTGTACAACATCCTGGTTTGTAGCTCGAAAACAATTTCCTGCATTTCGCTGACATTGAAGCCGAGCTTCTCAGCTGACCTTACTGAAGTTTTGGTGAAAGCATTTTGACCCAGTCGCCTCACTTCAGACTTGATCACCGCCAAGTCGTAATGGGGTGTGTTCTTTTCCATAAGAAGCCAAAACCCTGTCCCTGAAATTACCCTTAAAGGGTAATTTTGACCAATCGAAAATGCCGCTCCATGTGTCTCCGATTGACCCTAGGTGGTTGCCGTCCTACATGGGTCTGACTAACATGTCGGAAAATTCATCCTATGATTGGATGAAAAGGCGAAGCTCATGTCCGAAATTTCCCCTTTGATCAAGCGATCCCTGGTCGATCAGGCTTTGGATCAACTGCGTCAGCGCATCAACAGCGGTGCGTGGCAGGTCGGCGAGCGTCTGCCGACCGAGCCTGAGCTGTGCGCCGAGCTGGGCATCAGCCGCAACACGGTGCGTGAGGCAATGCGTGTTCTGGCGTTCTCGGGATTGATCGAAATTCGCCAGGGCGACGGCAGTTATCTTCGTGCGCTGGTCGACCCGCTCGACACACTTAAAGCGCTATCGCGTTGTTCGCTGGAGCAGGCCAGGGAGACCCGGCACATCCTTGAAGTCGAGGCCATCGGCCTGGCGGCGTTGCGTCGTACCGATGAGGATCTGGCGGCGCTGCGTGAAGCGCTCGGCACCAGCGGCAGCCATTACCACGGCGATCTCGACACCTATATCGCCTGCGATCTGGTGTTCCATCGCCGACTGGTCGACGCCGCGCACAACCCGACCCTCAGCGAGTTGTATCGCTACTTCTCCAGCATCGTCGGCGCGCAATTGCGCCAGACCCTGAATATCTCCCCGCGCCGTCAGGAAGTGTTCGATCTGCACATCGAGTTGCTCGATGCGGTCGAGCAACGCGACCCGGAACGGGCCAAAGCCTTGTCGAGGCAGTTGATCAATGAACCTTGAAACCGAGAAAACCATGTCCCGCAGTGAGTTATCCACAGCGTCGAAACGCACCCCCGAACTTGAAGAGCTGCTGATCGATGCCGAGGCTGATGACGAGCAGGTGCAGCAAAGCCATCCGTTGGTGAAACGTCCATGGTTGCTGCTGCTCGGGTTGATTCTGGTGGCGCTGAACCTGCGCCCGGCGTTGTCGAGCATGGCGCCATTGCTCAGCGAGGTCTCCAGAAGCCTCGGGCTGTCTGCGGCGCAGGCGGGATTGCTGACCACGTTGCCAGTGCTGTGCCTGGGCTTGTTCGCACCGCTGGCGCCGATTCTGGCGCGGCGTTTCGGTGCTGAGCGGGTGGTGTTGGGGATTCTGCTGACACTGGCCGGCGGCATCGTCCTGCGCAGCAATTTCGGCGAGATCGGGCTGTTCGCCGGCAGCGTCCTTGGCGGCGCCAGCATCGGCATCGTCGGCGTGCTGCTGCCGGGCATCGTCAAGCGCGACTTCGCCAAACACGCCGGGACCATGACCGGCGTCTACACCATGGCGCTGTGCCTGGGCGCGGCGATGGCGGCGGGTTCGACCGTGCCGCTGAGTGAACACTTCGGCAACAGCTGGGCGATGGGCCTGGGCTTCTGGGTGATTCCGGCATTGGTGGCGGCGGTTTTCTGGCTGCCACAAGTCGGCTCCAAACATGGCGCACACAACGTCGCCTACCGCGTGCGCGGGTTGCTGCGTGATCCGCTGGCCTGGCAGGTGACCTTGTACATGGGCCTGCAATCGTCGCTGGCCTACATCGTGTTTGGCTGGTTGCCGTCGATCCTCATCGGTCGCGGGCTGACACCGACTCAGGCCGGATTGGTGCTGTCCGGTTCGGTGATCATTCAGCTGGCCAGTTCGCTGGCCGCGCCGTGGCTGGCGACCCGTGGCAAGGATCAGCGTCTGGCGATCGTCGTGGTCATGGCGCTGACCCTGGCCGGCCTGTTCGGCTGCCTGTACGCACCGATCGAAGGTCTGTGGGGCTGGGCGATTCTGCTCGGCCTCGGGCAGGGCGGTACGTTCAGTCTGGCCCTGACCCTGATCGTCCTGCGCTCGCGCGATTCCCATGTCGCGGCGAACCTGTCGAGCATGTCGCAGGGTTTTGGCTACACCCTGGCGTCCATGGGGCCTTTCGCCGTGGGTGTGGTGCATGACTGGACCGGCGGCTGGAATGCGCTGGGCTGGATTTTCGGCATTATCGGCGCCGGTGCAATCCTCGCCGGGCTGGGTGCCGGCCGGGCGCTGTATGTGCAGGTGCAAAGCGAAAAGATCTGAATGCACTGGGTGCAAATGTGGGAGCGAGCCTGCTCGCGAAAGCGGTGTTTCAGTCAACATGGATGTTGAATGTTGAATTGCCTTCGCGAGCAGGCTCGCTCCCACAAGGGTTTTGCGTATTGCCGATAGTGTTTCTGCGCGCGGCAGATTATGGTGCTGGCAATCTGTACCTATTTTTTGGAGACTGCCTTGAGCGAAGCCCACAGCGCCCTGATCACCCGCTTCTACCAAGCTTTTCAGCGCCTCGACGCCGAAGCCATGGCCGCCTGCTACACCGATGACGTGGTCTTCAGCGATCCGGCGTTCGGTGAGTTGCGCGGGCGCGATGCCGGCGACATGTGGCGCATGCTGACTACCCGCGCCAAGGATTTCTCCCTGACCTTCGACAACGTCCGCGCCGACGAACGCAGCGGCGGCGCACACTGGGTCGCGACCTACCTGTTCAGCCAGACCGGCAACATCGTCATCAACGATATCCAGGCGCGTTTCGTGTTCCGTGACGGCAAGATCTGTGAGCACCACGACCACTTCGATCTGTGGCGCTGGTCGCGCCAGGCGCTCGGTTTCAAAGGCCTGCTGCTGGGCTGGACGCCGCTGGTGCGCAACGCCGTCCGCGCCCAGGCGCGCAAGGGACTGAAGGCATTTCAGGCCGGGCGCTGATAAGATCGCCGCCTGTTTTCCTACACGTTCAGATCACCCAAGTGACCAGTCTTAGCGAACAATCCGTCGATGCTGCCGAGCCAGTGAGCAAATCCTGGTTCGTCTACCTCGTGCGTGCCGCCAATGGCTCGTTGTACTGCGGAATCAGCGACGACCCGGTGCGGCGTTTTGCCAAGCACCAGAGCGGCAAGGGCGCGCGGTTCTTTCTCTCCAGCCCGGCGATGGCGCTGGTCTACACCGAACTGTGCCGCGACAAAAGCGATGCTTTGCGCCAGGAACGGCTGATCAAAAAGCTGCGCAAAAGCGCCAAGGAATGCCTGGTGGCGTCATATCAATCTGACTGATTGGTTCCCATCAGGCAGATCTGTAGGCCTGTCAGGTAATGCACGCTAAGCTGCGGATTCACTTTTCCAGCGGCGGAGCCGAGCATGTCCGAGTTGATTCTGCACCATTACCCGACCTCTCCATTCGCCGAGAAGGCCCGCCTGCTGCTGGGTTTCAAAGGCCTGTCCTGGCGTTCGGTGCATATTTCCCCGGTGATGCCAAAGCCGGATCTGACGGCGTTGACCGGTGGCTACCGCAAGACTCCAGTGTTGCAGATCGGTGCTGACATCTATTGCGACACCGCACTGATCGCTCGACGCCTGGAACAGGAAAAAGCCCTGCCGGCGTTCTTCCCCGAGGGCCAGGAAATGACCAGCGCCAGTTTTGCGGCGTGGGCCGATTCGGTGGTTTTTCAGCACGCGGTGAGCCTGGTGTTCCAGCCGGAATCGGTGGCGGTGCGTTTCGGCAAATTGCCTCCGGAAGCGATCAAGGCATTCCTGGCCGACCGCGCCGGTTTGTTCAGCGGTGGCAGCGCCACGCGTCTGTCCGCCGAGCAGGCCAAACATCAGTGGCCGACGATCATGGCGCGTCTGGAGCAGCAGTTGCAGCGCGAGCAGGGCGACTTCCTCTTCGGCGAGCCATCGATTGCCGACTTCGCCCTGGCGCATCCGCTGTGGTTCCTCAAGGCGACCTACGTCACGGCGCCGCTGGTGGATGAATATCCGGCGGTGGCGGCGTGGCTGGGTCGGGTGCTGGGGTTCGGCCATGGCGCGGCGAGCGAGATGTCCTCTGCCGAGGCACTGGAGGTCGCGCGTGAGGCTACGCCAGCGGCATTGCCGGATGAGCGGTTCGTCGATCCGAACGGCTTCAAGGCGGGCCAGCAAGTGGCAATCGCCGCTATCGATTACGGCGTTGATCCGGTGGTGGGCGAGTTGTTGTTTGCCGGCAGCGAGGAGTTGATCATTCGCCGTGAAGACGAACGTGGCGGCGTGGTGCACGTACACTTCCCGCGTTTTGGTTTCCGTATCGAAGCGCGCTGATTTATCCAGTCAGCTGCAAAACCTGTGGGAGCGAGCCTGCTCGCGAAGACGATGGATCATTCAACATGGTTGTTGGCTGATGCAGCGCTTTCGCGAGCAGGCTCGCTCCCACAGTGGATTATTTCAGGGCAGCGAGGATTTCGTCTGGATCAAATCCGCGAATCAACGTACCGTTTACATCGATCAGCGGAATCCCGCGTCCACCCAATGCCTCATACGCCTTGCGCGCATCAGCATCTTTCTCGATATCGAACTCCTTGAACGGTATACCCTTGCTGTCGAGAAAGCGTTTGGTCTGTTTGCAGTAGCCGCACCAGTCGGTGGCATAGAGCACGACATTGGCCTGCGCCCGGGTCTGCTGCGAGACCATCTGCGCGGGATTGAATAATCGCTCGATCTTGCCCCAGTTCTGATAGACCACGACCACCAGCAGCACCAAGGCGACTTTTTTCAGCACATTGCCGAGCATCAGTTACGCCGCTTCAGCTGGTCGGTCAGCGAAGTCGGCAGGCCTTTGATGATCAGGGTGCCGTTCTCTTCGTCGTACTCGATCTTCGAACCCAGCAGGTGCGCTTCGAAGCTGATCGACAGGCCCTCGGCGCGGCCGGTGAAACGACGGAATTGATTGAGGGTGCGCTTGTCTGCCGGGATCTCTGGCGAGAGGCCGTAGTCCTTGTTTCGGATGTGGTCGTAGAAGGCCTTCGGACGTTCTTCGTCGATCAGCTCCGACAGCTCCTCAAGGCCCATCGGTTCGCCGAGCTTGGCCTGGCTGCTGGCATAGTCGACCAGAGTCTTGGTTTTCTCGCGGGCCGAGTCTTCCGGCAGGTCTTCGCTCTCGACAAAGTCGCTGAAGGCCTTGAGCAGTGTGCGCGTCTCGCCGGGGCCGTCGACGCCTTCCTGGCAACCGATGAAGTCGCGGAAATACTCCGAGACCTTCTTGCCATTCTTGCCCTTGATGAACGAAATGTACTGTTTGGACTGCTTGTTGTTCTGCCACTCGGAAACGTTGATCCGCGCTGCCAGATGCAACTGGCCAAGGTCGAGATGGCGCGAAGGCGTCACGTCGAGCTCGTCGGTCACCGCCACGCCTTCGCTGTGGTGCAGCAGGGCGATCGCCAGGTAGTCAGTCATGCCTTGCTGATAGTGGGCGAACAGCACGTGGCCACCCACCGACAGGTTGGATTCTTCCATCAGCTTCTGCAGATGCTCGACCGCCACTTTACTGAACGCGGTGAAGTCACGGCCGCCGTCCATGTACTCCTTCAGCCAGCCGCTGAACGGGAATGCGCCGGATTCCGGATGGAACAACCCCCAGGCTTTGCCCTGTTTGGCGTTGTAGCTTTCATTGAGGTCGGCGAGCATGTTTTCGATGGCTGAGGACTCGGCCAGTTCAGAGTCACGGGCGTGCAGAACTGCGGGCGTGCCGTCGGGTTTTTTGTCGATCAGGTGGACGATGCAATGACGGATCGGCATGGGCTTCTCGGCTGTTGGAAGGGAGGAGGGCAGGCTCCCCCGAAAAAGCGCTCAGTGTACCGCAACCACTGGTTTTGGCGCGGGTTGCAGGGCAAAACCGGGGCGCGCGCCCGGCCTTAAGCGGTTTTTTACCGATTTAGCGCAATAAAGCTGACCAAATGGGTAGCTAGAGGCGGATATTTCCTTGTCGCTGTGCTAGTTTTGCCCGGTCTTACGCGAAGTCACTGCGTTAAGCGTGCATTCAGCATTTGTCAGGTCGAACCAAACCCTGATTTCGGCATCTATAACCCGACTCGTCGTGGTTATCGCCGAGGGTGCCAGATCCAGAAGATCGGGCTCGATGGCTGACACTGCACTCTGCAATCCATATGAATTTGATAGGGAAGGAACACTACATGGCTCTTACTAAAGACCAACTGATCGCCGACATCGCTGAAGCTATCGACGCGCCGAAAACCACCGCGCGTAACGCTCTGGACCAACTGGGCCAAATCGTTGCCGATCAGCTGGAAAACGGCGGCGAAATCACCTTGCCAGGTATCGGCAAGCTGAAAGTGACCGAGCGTCCTGCCCGCACCGGCCGTAACCCTTCGACTGGCGCTGCCATCGAAATCCCTGCAAAGAAAGTGATCAAGCTGGTTGTGGCCAAAGGCCTGACCGACGCTGTGAACAAGTAAGACGCAGCGATAAAAAAACCGTGCTTCGGAGTGATCCGGGGCACGGTTTTTTTGTGTCTGTGATTTGACGGTCAAGTCGCGGGCAAATGTGGGAGCGAGCCTGCTCGCGAAAGCGGTGGGTCAGTCGATATTGAAGCTGACTGACACGCTGCCTTCGCGAGCAGGCTCGCTCCCACAGGGGATCTGCTGTGTCTTAGCGCACCCAGCGCTCGCGCCGCCAGATCTGCTGCTCGGACTTGGTCTGGAAGGTCCAGGCGACAAAGCGGCTCTGCTTCTGCCCCTGCGACATCTCCACGACCTGGCTCTCCAGCACCCCGGCCTTCTTCAGCGCGGTTTCAATGGCCGGCAGGTTCGAGGCCTTCGACACCAGCGTGCTGAACCACAACACCTTGTGCTGGAAGTTCGCGCTCTCGGCAATCAGTTGCGTCACGAAGCGCGCTTCGCCGCCTTCACACCACAGCTCCGCCGACTGCCCGCCGAAGTTCAGCACCGGCAGTTTGCGTTTCGGGTCGGCCTTGCCCAAGGCGCGCCATTTGCGCTCGCTGCCCTTGGTCGCCTCTTCCATGGAGGCGTGGAATGGCGGGTTGCACATGGTCAGGTCGAAACGCTCGCCCGGCTCCAGCAAGCCAATGAGGATGTGCTTGCGGTTTTCCTGCTGGCGCAGCTGGATCACCTTGCTCAGATCATTGGACTGCACGATCGCTCGCGCCGCCGCCACGGCTGTAGGGTCGATCTCCGAGCCGAGGAAGTGCCAGCGGTATTCGCTGTTGCCAATCAGCGGATACACGCAGTTGGCGCCCATGCCGATGTCCAGCACATTGACGATCGCGCCGCGCGGCACCTTACCGTCGTTCATGCTCGCCAGCAGGTCGGCGAGAAAGTGCACATAGTCGGCACGCCCTGGAACCGGAGGGCAGAGGTAGTCCGCCGGGATGTCCCAATGTTGAATGCCGTAGAACGCCTTGAGCAGCGCCCGGTTGAACACACGCACCGCGTCGGGGCTGGCGAAATCGATGCTTTCCTTGCCGTACGGGTTGGTGATCACGTACTTGGCCAGTTCCGGCGTGGTCTTGATCAGTGCCGGAAAGTCGTAACGACCCTGATGGCGATTGCGCGGATGCAGGCTGGCCTTCTCGCGCGGCTCGACGGCTTTGCTCGGGGACGCGGCGTCAGGCTTCTTGCGCGCAGGTTTGGGTGTGCGGGGGGCGGTCATGGGCGTGGTCGATTCGGGTATGGCTGAAAGTGGCGGGTATTGTCCCACATTGATGGGCCATGCGCCGAACCCATGTAGGAGCTGCCGAAGGCTGCGATCTTTTGATGTTGATTTTTAGAAGCAAGATCAAAAGATCGCAGCCTTCGGCAGCTCCTACAGGGGAGAGTGGTGGGCATGAAAAAGGGAGGCCACCTGGGCCTCCCTTTTTCACTGCGATTTGCCGTTACAGGCTGGCAATCCGCGCATGCTGCTCGGCCAGTTTGCCCAGGGCCTGTTCGGCCTCGGCCAGTTTGGCGCGTTCCTTCTCGATGACTTCGGCCGGGGCCTTGTCGACGAAACCTGCGTTGGACAGTTTGCCGCCAACGCGCTGGACTTCGCCCTGCAAGCGCAGGATTTCCTTGTCCAGACGTGCCAGTTCCGCGCCTTTGTCGATCAGGCCAGCCATCGGCACCAGCACTTCCATCTCGCCGACCAGTGCGGTGGCGGACAGCGGTGCTTCTTCGCCAGCGGCGAGTACGGTGATCGATTCCAGACGCGCTAGCTTCTTCAGCAGCGCTTCGTTCTCGCTCAGGCGGCGCTGGTCGTCAGCGCTGACATTCTTCAGGAAGATCGGCAGTGGCTTGCCCGGGCCGATGTTCATCTCGCCACGAATGTTGCGCGTGCCGAGCATCAGTTCCTTGAGCCATTCGATGTCGTTTTCCGCCGCCGGATCGATGCGCTCTTCGTTGGCCACCGGCCAAGGCTGCAGCATGATCGTTTTGCCCTGAATACCGGCCAGCGGCGCGATGCGCTGCCAGATTTCTTCAGTGATGAACGGCATGAACGGATGCGCCAGACGCAGCGCCACTTCCAGCACGCGCACCAGCGTCCGGCGAGTACCGCGCTGACGTTCGACCGGCGCGTTCTCGTCCCACAGCACAGGCTTGGACAGTTCCAGATACCAGTCGCAGTACTGGTTCCAGATGAACTCGTACAGCGCTTGTGCGGCGAGGTCGAAACGGAACTGATCCAGTTGGCGGGTCACTTCGGCTTCGGTGCGTTGCAGCTGCGAGATGATCCAGCGATCAGCCAACGACAGCTCGTAGGCTTCGCCGTTCTGGCCGCAGTCTTCGCCTTTGTCCAGAACGTAACGCGCGGCGTTCCAGATCTTGTTGCAGAAGTTGCGATAGCCTTCGACGCGACCCATGTCGAACTTGATGTCGCGACCGGTCGAGGCCAGCGAGCAGAAGGTAAAGCGCAGGGCGTCGGTGCCGTAGCTTTCGATGCCATTGGCGAATTCTTCGCGGGTGGCTTTCTCGATCTTCTTCGCCAGTTTCGGTTGCATCAGGCCCGAAGTGCGCTTCTGCACCAGGGTTTCCAGGTCGATGCCGTCGATGATGTCCAGCGGGTCAAGGACGTTGCCCTTGGACTTGGACATCTTCTGGCCCTGGCCGTCGCGCACCAGACCGTGTACGTACACAGTCTTGAACGGAACCTGCGGCGTGCCGTCTTCGTTCTTCATCAGGTGCATGGTCATCATGATCATCCGGGCAACCCAGAAGAAAATGATGTCGAAACCGGTGACCAGCACGTCGGTGGAGTGGAATTTCTTCAGGAACTCGGTCTGCTCAGGCCAGCCCAGGGTCGAGAAGGTCCACAGGCCGGAGCTGAACCAGGTGTCGAGTACGTCGTTGTCCTGTTGCAGCGCAACGTCCGGGCCGAGGTTGTGCTTGGCACGCACTTCGGCTTCGTCGCGACCGACGTAGACCTTGCCTGACTCGTCGTACCAGGCCGGAATCCGGTGGCCCCACCACAGCTGACGGCTGATGCACCAGTCCTGGATGTCGCGCATCCACGAGAAGTACATGTTTTCGTACTGCTTGGGCACGAACTGGATGCGACCGTCTTCAACGGCAGCAATCGCCGGCTCGGCCAGAGGCTTGGTCGATACGTACCACTGATCGGTCAGCCACGGCTCGATGACCGTGCCGGAGCGATCGCCTTTCGGCGTTTTCAGGTTGTGATCGTTGACACTCACCAGCAGGCCGGCAGCGTCGAACGCGGCAACGATCTGCTTGCGCGCTTCGAAACGTTCCAGACCGGCGAACTCCGCCGGAATCTTGCCGTCGATGCTCTCGTTCAGCGTGCCGTCGAGGTTGAACACCTGCGCGGCAGGCAGCACGTTGGCGTTCTTGTCGAAAATGTTCAGCAGCGGCAGGTTGTGGCGCTTGCCGACTTCGTAGTCGTTGAAATCGTGGGCCGGGGTGATTTTCACGCAGCCGGTGCCGAATTCAGGGTCGCAATAATCGTCGGCGATGATCGGGATGCGCCGGCCAACCAGTGGCAGCTCGACGAATTTGCCGATCAGCGCTTTGTAGCGCTCGTCGTTCGGGTTAACCGCGACGGCGGAGTCGCCGAGCATGGTTTCCGGACGGGTGGTGGCGACGATCAGGAAGTCATTGCCCTCGGCGGTTTTAACGCCATCGGCCAATGGGTATTTCAGGTTCCACAGAAAGCCTTTCTCTTCGTGGTTTTCCACTTCGAGGTCGGAAATCGCCGTGTGCAGTTTGGTGTCCCAGTTGACCAGACGCTTGCCGCGATAGATCAGGCCGTCTTCATGCAGGCGCACGAAGGCTTCCTTGACCGCTTCCGAGAGGCCGTCGTCCATGGTGAAGCGCTCGCGGCTCCAGTCGACGGACGAGCCGAGGCGGCGGATCTGCCGGCTGATGTTGCCGCCGGACTGATCTTTCCACTCCCAGACTTTCTCGAGAAATTTTTCCCGGCCCAGATCGTGACGATTCTGGCCCTGGGCTTCGAGCTGACGCTCCACCAGCATTTGCGTGGCGATACCGGCGTGGTCGGTGCCCGGCTGCCACAGGGTGTCGCGACCCTGCATGCGGCGGAAACGGATCAACGCGTCCATGATCGCGTTGTTGAAGCCGTGACCCATGTGCAGGCTGCCAGTGACGTTCGGCGGCGGGATCATGATGGTGTAGGACTCGCCCGCGCCTTGCGGGGCGAAGTAGTTCTCGGACTCCCAAGTCTTGTACCAGGAAGTTTCAATGGCGTGCGGCTGGTAGGTCTTATCCATGCGCGGCGGGACCCTATTGGCATTTATTCAGGAAAAGCCGGCAAGTATAGCTGGGGGGGCAGCTACAAGCCACAAGCCACAAGCTGCAAGAGGATAGCGGTGGGTTTGGCTTTGGCTTTGGCTTGCAGCTTAAAGCTTGCCGCTTGCAGCTGCAGCGAGCAGCCGCTCCATCCGCGCATCGAGGCGGCGTTTGATTTCGGTTTCGATGTGCGGGGCGAAGTCGTCGATCACGTCTTGCATGATCAATTGCGCGGCGGCGCGCAGTTCGCTGTCCAGGTGCAGCAAGGCGTCCGGGCCTTTATCGACCGGTGCGGCAGCCGGGGCAGCCGGCGGCGCTGGTGGCGGCTCGACGGCCGCCGGCTGGTTGCCGACGGAGTCGAACAGCATTGGAATCTGTTCCTGTTCGCTGTCATCGACCGTATCGGTCAACAGCGGCGGTTGCAGGTTGTCATCGCCGAGCAACTGGCGGATCGATTCGAGATCGTCCAGCAGGTGTGCGGACTTCTGTTGCGGTTTCGGAGTGTCCATTGGAGTGCTCAGAGTCGCTGTAAACGGTGGTCTTGCAGAGAATAGCCCTGTTCGCGGTAGAAACGGAAACTCTCCCGCGCCGCTGCGCGGATGGTTGGATCTTCCACCACCACTTCCGCCACGCGGGCGAATTTGCTGGCGAAGGCCGGGACTTTCAGATCGAGATTGACCAGCAGATCCTGGTGCTCACCGCAGTCTGCCCCGTGTCCCAGCACGATCAAACCGTCGGGCTCACTGTCGGCAGGGCCGTGAGGCACGAAACTTTCGCCCTTGAATGCCCACAGCCGCGCATCGAGATCGTCACGTTGGGCCGCATCGCTGCAATGCAGGTAGATGCGATGGCCCATGCGCCAGGCTTTCTCGGTGAGCTTGCAGGCGAAATCCAGGCGCGCTGAAGGATCGGCGCTGGGCAGGATATAGAAGTCGACTTTGGTCATTGCGGTTCCAGAGCGGCAAGCGGCGTCACCCGAAAGTGACGCCGCCGCCCATCAGCGGTGTCAGGCTTTGGCGCGATCGAGCAGGTACTGGGTCAGCAGCGGAACCGGACGGCCAGTGGCGCCCTTGTCCTTGCCGCCGCTGGTCCATGCCGTGCCGGCGATGTCCAGGTGCGCCCAGTTGAGGTTCTTGGTGAAGCGCGACAGGAAGCAGGCGGCAGTGATGGTGCCGGCCTTCGGCCCGCCAATGTTGGCGATGTCGGCGAACGGGCTGTCCAGTTGCTCTTGATACTCGTCGAACAGCGGCAGTTGCCAAGCGCGGTCGTCGGCAGCCTTGCCGGCGCTGAGCAGTTGGTCGATCAGTTCGTCGTTGTTGCCCAGCAGGCCAGACGTGTGTGCGCCCAGGGCCACTACGCAAGCACCGGTCAGGGTGGCGATGTCGATCACCGCTTGTGGCTTGAAGCGCTCGGCGTAGGTCAGCGCATCGCACAGCACCAGACGGCCTTCGGCGTCGGTGTTGAGGATTTCCACGGTCTGGCCGCTCATGGTGGTGACGATATCGCCCGGCCGCGAAGCATTGCCGCTCGGCATGTTTTCGGCGCAGGCGAGGATGCACACCAG
Source organism: Pseudomonas sp. S3_G06 (assembly GCF_054667565.1). Taxonomy (NCBI): domain Bacteria; kingdom Pseudomonadati; phylum Pseudomonadota; class Gammaproteobacteria; order Pseudomonadales; family Pseudomonadaceae; genus Pseudomonas; species Pseudomonas sp. S3_G06. The sequence goes on along the minus strand of NZ_CP162738.1, from coordinate 4,051,728 downwards.
ATTGATCGGCAGTTTCAGCTCAAGCACGGCGCGCAACGTGCCGAACACCGAGGCAGCGCCGCCCATGTCGTACTTCATCTCGTCCATGCCGGCGCCCGGCTTCAGGCTGATGCCGCCGGTGTCGAAGGTGATGCCCTTGCCGACCAGCGCGTATGGCTTCTCGGATTTCTTGCCGCCGTTGTATTGCATGACGATCAGGCGCGGCGGCTGGGCGCTGCCCTGGCCCACGGCGTAGAACGAGCCCATGCCGAGGGATTTGATCTTCTTCTCGTCGAGTACTTCGACTTTCAGATCCTTGAACTCTTTGCCCAGGTTCTTGGCCTGTTCGCCCATGAAGGTCGGGTGGCAGATGTTCGGTGGCAGGTTGCCCAGATCGCGGGTGAAGGCCATGCCATTGGCAATCGCGGTGGCGTGATTCACGGCGCGCTGCACTTCGGCCTGCGCAGCCTTGATGGTCAGCAGAGTGATTTTCTTCAGGGCGCGCGGTTCGGCTTTCTGGCTCTTGAACTGGTCGAAGGTGTAGCCGCCGTCGACCAGGGTTTCTGCCAGCAGGCGAGTCTTGCCGTAGCTGTCGCGACCTTTGACGATGACTTCATCCAGCGCCAGCACGGCATCACCGCCGCCCAGGCCTTTGAGGGTGTTGAGGATGCTGGCAACGATTTTGCGGAACGGACGGTCGCCCAGTTCTTCGTCCTTGCCCACGCCGACCAGCAACACGCGCTCGGCTTTCAGGTTCGGCAGGCTGTGCAGCAGCAGGCTCTGACCGACCTTGCCAGCCAGGTCGCCACGCTTGAGCACGGCGCTGATCGCGCCACCGCTCGACTCGTCAACCAGTCTGGCGGCGACACCGAGTTTGCGGCCTTCGCCGACGGCAACCACCAGGGTGGCGGTTTTCAACGTTTCTGGGCTAACGCTTTTTACAACCAGTTCCATGTCCGGATCCCTGAATGAATGGTCAACACGCAGGCGTTCGACGTTGTCCGCAGTCGCCTGCTTATAGATAGAAGAGGCGCAGGCCAAAGCCTGCGACAAGGGCCGCAGTTTGAACCTCGCTCCCCGCGCCTGACAACCCTCAGCAAAGGATTACAGCGATGGATGAGTGTGCGCAGTGACAGGCGCACCCAATCACAGGATAATGCCGCATCTTTTTTCGACCGCTCTGCATGGCGGGCCGGTCGATGTGTTTGCTTGTTTGGCCGCCTTAGCCTGACAACCCTGGAGTGTCTGGTTTGATCGTCTTCCGTTATCTGTCCCGCGAAGTCCTGTTGACCCTCAGCGCCGTAAGTGCCGTGCTGCTGGTCATCATCATGAGCGGTCGCTTCATCAAATACCTGGCGCAGGCTGCGGCCGGTCAGCTCGATCCGGGCTCGCTGTTCCTGATCATGGGCTTTCGTCTGCCGGGTTTCCTGCAACTGATTCTGCCGCTGGGCCTGTTCCTCGGGATCCTGCTGGCCTACGGTCGCCTGTACCTCGAAAGCGAAATGACCGTGCTCTCGGCCACCGGCATGAGCCAGCAAAAGCTGTTTCGCATGACCCTGTTTCCGGCAACGCTGGTGGCACTGGTGGTGGCGTGGCTGAGCCTCGGCCTGGCTCCGCAGGGCGCCAACCAGTTTCAGCTGCTGCTGAACAAGCAGGACGCGCTGACCGAGTTCGATACCCTCGAACCGGGACGCTTCCAGGCCTTGCGCGACGGCACCCGAGTGACTTACACCGAAACCCTGAGCGACGACCGTGTCAATCTCGGTAGCGTGTTCATCTCGCAGAAGAACCTCGGCGCCGATAAAAAGGACCGCGGGATTTCCGTGCTGGTGGCCGAGTCGGGCCGTCAGGAAATCCGCCCCGACGGCAATCGTTACCTGATTCTCGACAACGGCTACCGCTATGACGGCAGCCCCGGGCAGGCCGATTACCGCGCCATTCATTACGAAACCTACGGTGTGCTGCTGCCCAAGCCGGATGTCAGCGAAGAAGTCACCGATCGTGACGCAATGCCGACCTCGTCCCTGTGGGGCAGTGATGACATCCGTTCGAAAACCGAACTGCAATGGCGCATGTCCCTGCCACTGCTGGTGTTCATCGTGACCCTGATGGCGGTGCCGCTGTCGCGGGTGAATCCGCGTCAAGGGCGTTTCCTCAAGCTGCTGCCGGCGATTCTTCTTTATATGGCTTACCTGACCATCCTGATTGCCGCTCGCGGCGCCCTTGAAAAAGGCAAGATCCCGCCGGCCCTTGGCCTGTGGTGGGTGCACGCGATCTTCCTGGTGATCGGCCTCGGCCTGCTTTATTGGGAGCCGCTGCGCCTGAAGCTGGCCAGTCGTCGCAGCGCCGCGCTGGAGGTGGCCCGTGGTTAAACTCGACCGCTACATTGGCAGCAGCGTATTCATGGCGATCATCGCCGTGCTGGCGATCATCCTCGGCCTGGCGACGCTGTTTGCCTTCATCGATGAAATGGGCGACGTCAGCGACACCTATACACTGGTCGATGTCCTCAGTTTCGTACTGCTGACCGCACCGCGCCGGCTCTATGAAATGCTGCCGATGGCGGCATTGATCGGCTGCCTGATCGGTCTCGGCAGTCTGGCCAGCAGCAGTGAGCTGACGGTCATGCGCGCTGCTGGCGTGTCGATCGGCCGCATTGTCTGGGCGGTCATGAAGCCGATGCTCGTGCTGATGCTCGCCGGCGTGCTGATCGGCGAATACGTCGCCCCGGCCACCGAAAGCATGGCCCAGGCCAATCGCTCGCTGGCCCAGGGCAGCGGCGATGCGCAAAGCGCCAAGCACGGTATGTGGCACCGTCAGGGTGAAGAATTCATCCACATCAACGCGGTTCAGCCGAACGGTCTGTTGTACGGCGTGACGCGCTATCACTTCGACAAGGAGCGCCATCTGCTCAGCTCCAGCTTCGCCAAAAAGGCTGAGTTCGACGGCACCAAGTGGCAGCTCACCGACGTTGCCACCACGCTGTTCCACGAGCGCAGCACCGAGGTCGTCAATGCCCCGAGCGAGGAGTGGGACGTGGCGTTGAGCCCGCAACTGCTCAGCACCGTAGTCATGGCGCCGGAATCGCTGTCGATCAGCGGTCTGTGGGGCTACATCCACTATCTGGCTGAGCAGGGCCTGAGCAATGGCCGCTACTGGCTGGCATTTTGGGTCAAGGTGTTGCAGCCGCTGGTGACCGCCGCGCTGGTGCTGATGGCGATCTCGTTCATCTTCGGTCCACTGCGTTCGGTGACTCTTGGCCAGCGTGTGTTCACCGGCGTGCTGGTGGGCTTCACCTTCCGCATCGTCCAGGATCTGCTGGGGCCATCGAGTCTGGTGTTCGGATTCTCGCCGCTGTTTGCGGTGCTGGTGCCGGCCGGCGTGTGTGCGCTGGCGGGTGTCTGGCTGCTCAGACGCGCGGGCTGATGAACAAGCTTTCATTGAGCGCTTGAACCCTGAAAACGCCTCGGTCGCCAGACCGGGGCGTTTTTGCATGCGATCCGGGTGACAGGCGAACGTGACGCTTGCGCCGTGTATCAGGTACAATTCCCGGCTATTTTTCGGCGGGCCAAGCCTGCAGCCTTTTTGAGTGTTGATCCGTGAGTGATTTGAGTCATATCCGCAATTTCTCCATCATCGCCCACATTGACCATGGCAAGTCGACGCTGGCTGACCGTTTCATCCAGATGTGCGGCGGCCTGGCCGAGCGTGAAATGGAAGCCCAGGTACTGGATTCCATGGATCTTGAGCGTGAACGCGGGATCACCATCAAGGCCCACAGCGTTACCCTCTATTACAAAGCCAAAGACGGCATCACCTATCAGCTGAACTTCATTGACACCCCGGGCCACGTCGACTTCACCTACGAAGTCAGCCGTTCCCTGGCCGCGTGCGAAGGTGCCTTGCTGGTGGTCGATGCGGGGCAGGGCGTCGAAGCCCAGTCCGTGGCCAACTGCTACACCGCCATCGAGCAGGGCCTGGAGGTCATGCCGGTCCTGAACAAGATCGACCTGCCCCAGGCCGAGCCGGATCGCGTCAAGGACGAGATCGAGAAGATCATCGGCATCGACGCCACCGACGCCGTCACCTGCAGCGCCAAGACCGGCCTGGGTGTCGACGAAGTGCTCGAGCGTCTGGTGCACACCATCCCTGCGCCGACCGGCAATATCGAAGATCCGCTGCAAGCGTTGATCATCGACTCCTGGTTCGACAACTACCTGGGCGTTGTTTCCCTGGTACGCGTGCGCCACGGCCGTGTGAAGAAGGGCGACAAGATTCTGGTCAAGTCCACCGGCAAGGTGCACCTGGTCGACAGCGTCGGCGTGTTCAACCCGAAACACACCGCCACCGTTGATCTGAAGGCCGGCGAAGTGGGCTTCATCATCGCCAGCATCAAGGACATTCACGGTGCGCCGGTCGGTGACACCCTGACCTTGAGCTCCACGCCGGACGTGCCGGTGCTGCCGGGCTTCAAACGCATTCAGCCACAGGTTTACGCCGGTCTGTTCCCGGTCAGCTCCGATGACTTCGAGGATTTCCGCGAAGCGCTGCAGAAGCTGACCCTGAACGACTCCTCGTTGCAGTACACCCCGGAAAGCTCCGACGCCCTGGGCTTCGGCTTCCGTTGCGGCTTCCTCGGCATGCTGCACATGGAAATCATCCAGGAGCGCCTCGAGCGCGAATACGACCTGGACCTGATCACCACTGCGCCGACGGTAATTTTCGAGCTGGTGCTGAAAACCGGTGAAACGATTTACGTCGACAACCCGTCGAAGCTTCCGGACGTGTCGGCGATCGAGGACATGCGCGAGCCAATCGTGCGCGCCAATATCCTCGTACCGCAGGAACACCTGGGCAACGTGATCACCCTGTGCATCGAGAAACGCGGTGTTCAGGTCGACATGCTGTTCCTCGGCAATCAGGTGCAAGTGACCTACGACCTGCCGATGAACGAAGTGGTCCTGGACTTCTTCGACCGTCTCAAATCCACTAGCCGCGGCTATGCTTCGCTGGACTACCATTTCGATCGTTACCAATCGGCTAATCTGGTGAAACTGGACGTGCTGATCAACGGCGACAAGGTCGATGCCCTGGCATTGATCGTGCACCGTGACAATTCGCACTTCAAAGGTCGCCAGTTGACCGAGAAGATGAAAGAACTGATTCCTCGTCAGATGTTCGACGTGGCGATCCAGGCTGCCATTGGTGGTCAGATCGTGGCGCGGACAACCGTCAAGGCGCTCAGAAAGAACGTATTGGCCAAATGCTACGGCGGTGACGTCAGTCGTAAGAAGAAACTGCTCGAGAAGCAGAAGGCCGGTAAGAAACGCATGAAACAGGTCGGCAACGTGGAAATTCCACAGGAAGCCTTCCTCGCCGTGCTCAGGTTGGAATAATCAGGTCCTATGTCGCTAAATTTCCCGCTGTTGCTGGTCATCGCCGTGTTCGTCTGCGGCCTGTTGGCGTTGCTTGATCTGCTGTTCCTGGCACCGCGTCGGCGTGCTGCCATTGCCTCTTATCAAGGCAGTGTCAGCCAGCCCGAGCCTGTGGTGGTCGAGAAGCTGAACAAAGAGCCGCTGCTGGTTGAATACGGCAAGTCGTTCTTTCCGGTGCTGTTTATCGTGCTGGTGCTGCGTTCGTTCCTGGTGGAGCCGTTCCAGATCCCGTCCGGCTCGATGAAACCGACCCTGGATGTCGGCGACTTCATTCTGGTGAACAAGTTTTCCTACGGCATCCGTCTGCCGGTGATCGACAAGAAGATCATCGAAGTCGGTGACCCGCAGCGCGGCGATGTGATGGTGTTCCGCTACCCGAGCGACCCGAACGTCAACTACATCAAGCGTGTGGTCGGCCTGCCGGGTGACACGGTGCGTTACACCGCCGACAAGCGTCTGTTCGTCAACGGCGAATCGATTGCCGAGAAGATGGTCGGCGCCGAGGCGGGATCGCTGGGCAGCGCGGAGCTTTACCAGGAAAAACTCGGCGCAGCCGAGCACCTGATCCGTAAGGAAATGAGCCGCTACCGCGCTACCCCGGATCGTTCGTGGACAGTGCCTGCCGGGCACTACTTCATGATGGGCGACAACCGCGACAATTCGAACGACAGCCGCTACTGGGATGATCCGAACATTCCCAAGGATCTGCTGGGCATGGTTCCCGACAAGAATATTGTCGGCAAGGCCTTCGCGGTCTGGATGAGCTGGCCGGAGCCGAAACTCAGCCACCTGCCGAATTTCTCGCGGGTTGGCCTGATCAAGTAATCAAACACGGCGCTGTTGACCACAGCGCCGAATGCATTTCTGGAGCCGGCACAATCGGCTTCGCAATCGCCAGGATTTATTTTTTGAACACAGCGTTAATTGTCCCAGGCCTGCGCCGTACCCCGGCTATGGCAGTGGAAACCAGCCACGAACTCAGCGTGGGTAAACCGTGAGCGTTTCTCTAAGCCGTCTCGAGCGCCAGCTCGGTTACACCTTCAAGGACCAGGAGCTGATGCTGCTGGCCCTCACGCACCGCAGTTTTGCCGGGCGCAACAACGAGCGTCTGGAATTCCTCGGTGATGCCATCCTCAACTTCGTCGCTGGCGAGGCGCTGTTCGATCGCTTCCCGCTGGCTCGCGAAGGCCAGTTGTCACGTTTACGCGCTCGGCTGGTAAAAGGTGAGACGCTGGCCGTACTCGCTCGCGGTTTCGACCTCGGCGATTATCTGCGCCTGGGTTCGGGTGAACTGAAGAGCGGTGGGTTCCGCCGTGAATCCATTCTGGCCGATGCCCTCGAAGCGTTGATTGGCGCGATCTACCTCGATGCCGGCATGGACGTCGCCCGCGAGCGCGTGCTGGCCTGGCTGGCCGGCGAATTCGAAGGCCTGACGCTGGTCGACACCAACAAGGATCCGAAAACCCGCTTGCAGGAACACCTGCAATCGCGCGGTTGCGAACTGCCACGCTACGAAGTGGTGGATATCCAGGGCGAACCGCACTGCCGAACCTTCTTCGTCGAATGCGAAGTGGTTTTACTGAATGAAAAAAGCCGAGGTCAGGGTGTGAGCCGTCGTATTGCCGAACAGGTAGCGGCCGCCGCAGCACTGATTGCCCTGGGCGTGGAGAATGGCAATGACTGATACAAACGCAACTCGCTGTGGCTACGTTGCCATCGTCGGCCGTCCCAACGTCGGCAAGTCGACGCTGCTCAACCACATCCTCGGGCAGAAGCTCGCGATCACTTCGCGCAAACCGCAGACCACTCGCCACAACATGCTCGGGATCAAGACCGAGGGCGACGTGCAGGCGATCTACGTCGACACCCCGGGCATGCACAAGGGTGGCGAAAAGGCCCTGAACCGTTACATGAACAAAACCGCTTCGGCGGCGCTGAAAGACGTCGACGTGGTGATCTTCGTCGTCGACCGCACCAAGTGGACCGACGAAGACCAGATGGTTCTGGAGCGTGTGCAATACGTGACCGGCCCGCTGATCGTCGCGCTGAACAAGACCGATCGTATCGAAGACAAAGCCGAGCTGATGCCGCACCTGAGCTGGTTGCAGGAACAGCTGCCGAACGCACAGATCATCCCGATTTCCGCGCAGCACGGGCACAACCTCGAAGCGCTGGAAAAGGTCATTGCCGATCACCTGCCCGAGAATGATCACTTCTTCCCGGAAGACCAGATCACCGACCGCAGCAGCCGTTTCCTTGCCGCCGAACTGGTGCGCGAGAAAATCATGCGCCAGATGGGCGCCGAGCTGCCGTACCAGATCACCGTCGAAATCGAAGAATTCAAGCAGCAGGGCAAGACCTTGCACATCCACGCGCTGATTCTTGTCGAGCGTGACGGCCAGAAGAAGATCATCATTGGCGACAAGGGCGAGCGCATCAAGCGCATCGGCACCGAAGCGCGCAAGGACATGGAGCTGCTGTTCGACTCCAAGATCATGCTTAACCTGTGGGTCAAGGTGAAAGGCGGCTGGTCCGATGACGAGCGTGCGCTGCGTTCGCTGGGTTACGGCGACCTGTAAGTAGCGATCTCGAGAACACCGATACCCACTGTGGGAGCGAGCCTGCTCGCGAAGAGGATGTAACATTCAGCATTGATGTTGACTGGCACTCCGCTTTCGCGAGCAGGCTCGCTCCCACAGTGGTTTTGGGTTGCATGTAAAAACCGCGTTTTTTCATCGAGAACTCAATGTCGCAAAACCCGCCTCCCGCCCAACCCGCCTACGTCCTGCATTCGCGCGCCTATCGCGAAACCAGCGCACTGGTCGATTTCCTCACGCCGCAAGGTCGGCTGCGGGCGGTGTTGCGCAGTGCGCGAGGCAAGGCCGGGACGCTGGCGCGGCCGTTCGTGGCGCTGGAGGTCGAGTTCCGTGGCAAGGGCGAGCTGAAGAATGTCGGGCGCATGGAGAGTTCTGGCACCTCTGCTTGGCTCAACGGCGAGGCGCTGTTCAGCGGTCTGTATCTCAACGAACTGTTGATTCGCCTGTTGCCTGCCGAAGATCCGCATCCCGCAGTGTTTGATCATTACGCCGCGACCTTGCTGGCGCTGGCCGAAGGTCGGCCGCTGGAGCCATTGTTGCGCTCCTTCGAATGGAGATTGCTGGATGATCTCGGCTACGGCTTCTCCATGAATACCGACATCCACGGCGAACCTGTCGCTGCTGACGGCCTCTATCGCTTGCAAGTGGACGCCGGACTCGAGCGCGTTTACCTGCTGCAACCCGGCTTGTTCAACGGTACCGAGCTGCTGGCCATGGCCGAAGCCGACTGGTCGGCGCCCGGTGCGCTGTCGGCGGCCAAGCGTCTGATGCGCCAGGCCTTGGCGGTGCATTTGGGCGGGCGTCCGCTTGTCAGTCGCGAGCTGTTTCGCAAGCCCTGATATGCTGTGCGCCGAACCTCTCAATTCAGGAGCGCATCCGTGACCAGCAGCAATCGCATTCTTCTCGGCGTGAACATCGACCACGTCGCCACCCTGCGTCAGGCCCGTGGCACGCGCTACCCGGATCCGGTCAAAGCGGCGCTGGATGCAGAAGAGGCGGGCGCCGATGGCATCACCGTGCACCTGCGCGAAGACCGCCGTCACATCCAGGAGCGTGACGTGCTGCTGCTCAAGGATGTGCTGCAAACCCGCATGAACTTCGAAATGGGCGTCACCGAAGAAATGATGGCGTTCGCCGAGCGTATTCGCCCGGCGCACATCTGCCTGGTCCCGGAAACCCGTCAGGAACTGACTACCGAAGGTGGCCTGGATGTGGCGGGGCAGGAAGAACGCATAAGGGCTGCGGTCGAGCGCTTGTCGAAAATCGGCAGCGAAGTGTCGCTGTTCATCGATGCTGACGAGCGGCAGATTGCGGCTTCCAAGCGCGTCGGTGCGCCGGCAATCGAGCTGCACACCGGTCGTTATGCCGATGCTGAAACCCCGACTGAAGTGGCCGAGGAATTGAAGCGTGTGGCGGATGGCGTTGCGTTTGGTCTGGCCCAAGGCTTGATCGTTAACGCCGGTCACGGCTTGCATTACCACAACGTTGAAGCCGTGGCTGCGATCAAAGGCATCAACGAGCTGAACATCGGCCACGCGCTGGTGGCGCATGCGTTGTTTGTCGGCTTCAAATCTGCTGTGTCGGAGATGAAAGCGCTGATCCTGGCTGCTGCTCTCAAGGGCTAAGAACAAAAGATCGCATCCTTCGGCAGCTCCTACAGGTGTACACATAGCTCTGTAGGAGCTGCCGAAGGCTGCGATCTTTTGCTTTAAAGAGGGGCAGGTTCCTGCGCCGGTTTCGACTTGTCGATCGCCGGCACATGCAGGTTGCCCTCGGCCACCTGATCGCCTTCAAGCTGCGGCTGGGTCACCCAGGTGAGGATGTCGTAGTAGCGACGGATGTTCGCCACGAAATGCACCGGCTCGCCACCGCGGGCGTAGCCGTAGCGGGTCTTGCTATACCACTGTTTCTGCGAGAGGCGCGGCAGGATCTTTTTCACGTCCAGCCACTTGTCCGGATTCAGGCCTTCCTTCGCCGCCAGTTTGCGCGCGTCATCCAGATGGCCGCTGCCGACGTTGTACGCCGCCAGCGCGAACCAGGTGCGATCCGGTTCCTGGATCGAATCGTCTAGCTGATCTTTCATATAAGCCAGGTACTTGGCGCCGCCCATGATGCTCTGCTTGGGGTCGAGGCGGTTCGATACGCCCATCGCCTGCGCGGTGTTCTGGGTCAGCATCATCAGGCCGCGTACGCCGGTTTTCGAGGTCACCGTCGGCTGCCACAGGGATTCCTGATAGCCGATGGCGGCCAGCAGGCGCCAGTCGACTTTCTCTTTCTTCGCGTAGTTCTTGAAGTGCTGTTCGTATTTCGGCAGACGCTGCTGCAAGTGCTGGGCGAAGGTGGTGGCGCCCATGTAGCCAAGCACATCGACATGGCCGTAGTAGCGGTCTTTCAGGCGTTGCAGGGTGCCGTTCTTTTGCACCTTGTCCAGATAGGCGTTGATTTCATTGAGCAGGCTGTTGTCTTCGCCCGGGCCAACCGCCCAGCTCTGGCTGCGTGCGTCGCCGAGGTCGAAGGCCACACGGATATTGGTGAAGTACACCTGATTCATCGCCACTTCGTTGGAGTCGACCAGCGTCAGATCGATCTGACCTTCATCGACCATGCGCAGCAGATCGACCACTTCAACCGCGTCGGATTCTTCGTAGTCGATGCCGGGATATTTCTGTTTCAGCGCGGCCAGTTGTTCGGCGTGGGTGCTGCCCTTTAGCACGGTGATCTTCTTGCCGACCAGATCCGCCGGATCTGTAGGGCGCGACTGGCCGTTGCGGTAGATGATCTGCGGGGTGACTTCGAGGTAGGAGTGGGAGAACCGCACCTGCTTCTTGCGTTCATCGCTGCTGACCAGACCGGCGGCTGCGAGTACCGGGCCGTTCGGCTTGCCGACCTGATTGAACAGGTCGTCGAGATTGTCGGCGGTCTCGATCTTCAATTCGACGCCCAAATCGTCGGCGAAGCGCTTCACCAGCTCGTATTCGAAGCCGGTTTCACCGCTGCGATCCTGAAAGTAGGTGGCGGGGCTGTTGCGGGTAACCACGCGCAGCACACCGTCCTCCTTTACGCGCTCGAGTGTGTTGGGTTTATCAACACAGCCACCGAGCACCAGGAAGAGTCCGGTTGCGATCAGCCATTTGGCGTATCGCGGACGCAAAGCCGTTGGGAAAAACATCTGCGCAGTATACGCAAACGGCCACGGGCGCCATATCTCGACAGCGTAGGACTAGTCTGCTAGCGATCACAAAATCGAACGAAATCCCTTGAATACGGGCCTTCAGGGCATTTTGTTACAGTAAAAATAAGCCATGCTGAAACGCTCGATTTACCTGACCCCGAAGGCAGAAACACAGATTGCTACCCGAGTGCAACCGTGCGTAGCGTTTCGGGTGATGTTGAGGTCGGTTTAGGCTAGAATGCACGGCCTCAAAGCACACCCCTTCCCGAGGCTGTCCCGAAGATGTTGATCCTGCGCGGCGCTCCTGCCCTTTCTGCCTTTCGCCACAGCAAACTCCTTGAGCAACTGAGCCAGAAGGTTCCAGCTGTCAGTGGCCTGTATGCTGAATTCGCTCACTTCGCCGAAGTCACCGGCGTCCTGACCGGCGACGAACAGCAGGTGCTAGCGCGCCTTCTGAAGTACGGCCCAAGTGTTCCGGTTCAAGAGCCTACCGGCCGTCTGTTTCTGGTGTTGCCGCGTTTCGGCACCATCTCGCCGTGGTCGAGCAAGGCCAGCGACATCGCCCGCAACTGCGGCCTGAGCAAGATCCAGCGCCTGGAACGCGGTATCGCCTTCTATGTTGCAGGGCAGTTCAGCGAAGCCGAAGCCCAGCTGATTTCGGACGCGCTGCATGACCGCATGACCCAGATCGTGCTGGCCAACCTCGAACACGCCGCCGGTCTGTTCAGCCATGCCGAGCCGAAGCCGCTGACCGCCATCGACATCCTCGGTGGCGGCCGCGCCGCGCTGGAAAAGGCCAACACCGAGCTGGGCCTGGCCCTGGCCGAAGACGAGATCGACTATCTGGTCAACGCCTTCAACGGTCTGAAGCGCAACCCGCACGACATCGAACTGATGATGTTCGCCCAGGCCAACTCCGAGCACTGCCGCCACAAGATCTTCAACGCCAGTTGGGACATTGACGGCCAGAGCCAGGAAAAAAGCCTGTTCGGCATGATCAAGAACACCTATCAGATGCACAGCGAAGGCGTGTTGTCCGCTTACAAGGACAACGCTTCGGTGATCGTCGGCAACGTTGCCGGCCGCTTTTTCCCGAATCCTGAAACCCGCCAGTACGGCGCGGTGCAGGAGCCGGTGCACATTCTGATGAAGGTTGAAACCCACAACCACCCGACCGCGATTGCGCCGTTCCCGGGCGCATCGACCGGTTCCGGTGGCGAGATCCGTGACGAAGGTGCAACCGGTCGCGGCGCCAAGCCAAAGGCTGGCCTGACCGGTTTCACCGTATCGAACCTGCAGATCCCTGGCTTCGAACAGCCGTGGGAAGTGCCGTACGGCAAGCCTGAGCGCATCGTCACCGCGCTGGACATCATGATCGAAGGCCCGCTCGGCGGCGCTGCGTTCAACAACGAATTCGGTCGTCCGGCGCTGACCGGCTACTTCCGTACCTTCGAACAATCGATCACTACCCCGCACGGCGACGAAGTGCGCGGTTACCACAAACCGATCATGCTCGCTGGCGGCATGGGCAACATCCGTGAAGAACACGTCAAGAAAGGCGAGATCGTCGTCGGCTCCAAGCTGATCGTGCTCGGCGGCCCGGCGATGTTGATCGGTCTCGGTGGCGGCGCGGCTTCGTCGATGGCCACCGGCACCAGCTCGGCGGATCTGGATTTTGCTTCCGTGCAGCGTGAAAACCCTGAAATGGAGCGTCGTTGCCAGGAAGTCATCGACCGTTGCTGGCAACTGGGCGACAAGAACCCGATCAGCTTCATCCACGACGTCGGCGCGGGCGGTCTGTCCAACGCCTTCCCGGAACTGGTCAACGACGGCGACCGCGGTGGCCGTTTCGAACTGCGCAACATCCCGAATGACGAGCCGGGCATGGCCCCGCACGAAATCTGGTCGAACGAATCCCAGGAACGTTACGTGCTGGCAGTCGGCCCGGAAGACTTCGAGCGCTTCCAGGCGATCTGCGAACGCGAGCGTTGCCCGTTTGCCGTAGTCGGTGAAGCGACTGCCGAACCGCAACTGACCGTGACCGACAGCCACTTCGGCAACAACCCGGTGGACATGCCGCTGGAAGTGTTGCTGGGCAAGGCGCCGCGCATGCACCGTTCGGTGGTTCGCGAAGCCGAGCTGGGCGATGACTTCGATCCGTCGAACCTCGACATCAGCGAGTCCATCGAACGCGTTCTGCATCACCCGGCCGTGGCCAGCAAAAGCTTCCTGATCACCATCGGCGACCGCACCATCACTGGCCTCGTTGCCCGTGACCAGATGGTCGGCCCGTGGCAAGTGCCGGTGGCCGACGTTGCCGTCACCGCCACCAGTTTCGACGTCTACACCGGTGAAGCGATGGCGATGGGCGAGCGTACTCCGCTGGCTCTGCTGGACGCGCCGGCCTCGGGCCGCATGGCCATCGGCGAAACCATCACCAACATTGCTGCCTCGCGCATCAACAAGCTCTCCGACATCAAACTGTCGGCGAACTGGATGTCGGCGGCCGGTCACCCGGGCGAAGACGCGCGTCTGTACGACACCGTGAAAGCGGTCGGCATGGAGCTGTGCCCTGAGCTGGGCATCACCATTCCGGTGGGCAAGGACTCGATGTCCATGGCCACGCGCTGGAATGACAACGGCGAAGACAAGACCGTCACTTCGCCGATGTCGCTGATCGTTACCGGTTTCGCGCCAGTGGCTGACATCCGTCAGACCCTGACTCCGGAGCTGCGCATGGACAAGGGCACCACCGACCTGATCCTGATCGACCTCGGTCGCGGCCAGAACCGCATGGGTGCTTCGATCCTCGCGCAAGTCCACGGCAAACTCGGCCAGCATGCGCCGGATGTCGATGACGCCGAAGACCTGAAAGCCTTCTTCGCGGTGATCCAGGGCCTCAACGCCGACGGTCACCTGCTGGCTTACCACGACCGTTCCGACGGTGGTCTGCTGACTTCCGTGGTGGAAATGGCCTTCGCCGGCCACTGCGGTCTGAGCCTGAACCTGGACAGCGTTGCCGAATCCGCTTCGGAAATCGCCGCGATCCTGTTCAACGAAGAGCTCGGCGCAGTGATCCAGGTTCGTCAGGACGCCACCCCGGACATCCTCGCGCAATTCAGCGCCGCCGGCCTGGGCGACTGCGTGTCGGTGATCGGTCAGCCGATCAACAATGGCCAGATCAACATCACCTTCAACGGTGACACCGTGTTCGAAGGCCAGCGTCGTCTGCTGCAACGTCAGTGGGCCGAGACCAGCTATCAGATCCAGCGTCTGCGCGACAACGCCGACTGCGCCGAGCAGGAATTCGACGCGCTGCTGGAAGAAGACAATCCGGGCCTGAGCATCAAGCTCAGCTACGACGTCAATCAGGACATCGCCGCGCCTTACATCAAGAAAGGCATTCGCCCACAGGTTGCCGTGCTGCGTGAGCAGGGCGTCAACGGTCAGGTGGAAATGGCCGCCGCGTTCGACCGCGCCGGTTTCAGCGCGATCGACGTGCACATGAGCGACATCCTCGCCGGTCGTGTCGACCTCAACGAGTTCAAAGGCCTGGTGGCCTGCGGTGGTTTCTCCTACGGCGACGTGCTCGGCGCCGGTGAAGGCTGGGCCAAATCGGCGCTGTTCAACAGCCGCGCCCGCGATGCGTTCCAGGGCTTCTTCGAGCGTAACGACAGCTTCACGCTGGGCGTGTGCAACGGTTGCCAGATGATGTCCAACCTGCACGAGCTGATCCCGGGCAGCGAGTTCTGGCCGCACTTCGTGCGCAACCGCTCCGAGCAGTTCGAAGCGCGGGTGGCGATGGTGCAGATCCAGGAATCGAACTCGATCTTCCTGCAGGGCATGGCCGGTTCGCGCATGCCGATCGCCATCGCCCACGGTGAAGGGCATGCCGAGTTCGCCAGCGAAGAAGCACTGCTGGAAGCCGATCTGTCCGGTTGCGTGGCGATGCGTTTTGTCGACAACCACGGCAAGGTCACCGAAGCCTATCCGGCCAACCCGAACGGCTCGCCGCGCGGGATCACCGGCCTCACCAGCCGTGACGGTCGCGTGACGATCATGATGCCGCACCCGGAGCGTGTGTTCCGTGCGGTGCAGAACTCGTGGCGTTCGGAAGACTGGAACGAAGACGCGCCGTGGATGCGCATGTTCCGTAACGCTCGCGTGTGGGTTAACTGATCGTCGTGTACAAGTTGGCGTTTTTTGTTCCCGACAGTCATGTCGAGGTGGTCAAAGGGGCTGTGTTCGCTGCCGGTGGTGGGCGGATCGGTGACTATGACCACTGTGCGTGGCAGGTGCTTGGCTCTGGCCAGTTTCGACCGTTGGACGGCAGTCAGCCGTTTATTGGTCAGGCGGGGCAGGTCGAGCGGGTTAAGGAATGGAAGGTTGAGCTTGTCGTGGCGGATGAGTTGATTGTGGCTGTGGTGGCGGCGTTGAAGCTCAGTCATCCGTATGAGACGCCGGCTTATGAGGTGTGGCGGCTGGAGGATTTCTGATCTTCTTGGCTGCTTGAACGGGAGGCCCGCAGATGAGTGATTGTCTGCGGGTTTTTTGTTGCCGCTGATTTTTGTGCGGGCGCATTTTCACTGTGGGAGCGAGCCTGCTCGCAAAGGCGCCCTTACAGGCGAGCATGCTGGCTGATTGGGTGAATATCCGTTGCTTCGGGTGTGGCGGCTGGCGGTTTCGCCCTTACGGCGACTCACTTTTTTTACAAACGCCTAAAAAAAGTAAGCAAAAAAACGCTTGCTCCTACGTTCGGCCCTCGCAGGCTCGGGTCCCTTCGCTGCGGGACTGATCCGGGCGCAGCGGCTCCGGTTTGCTTCGCTGCACCTCCTTCCGCTGTGTCTGGCTGCGCCAGACGGTCGCTGCGCTCCCACGCCCGGATCAATCCCTCCACTCAGCCTTCCGACGTCGCCGGTGGATCAAGATCAAGAGCACTCGAGCTTGCGCTCATTGTGTAGGAGCTGCCGAAGGCTGCGATCTTTTGATCTTGATTTTGCTTTCTGTGGGAGCGAGCCTGCTCGCGAAGGCGGCCTGTCAGCCGACCCGTTTCTCACTGAATGACCCGATGACAACTGTAGGAGTGAGCCTGCTCGCGATGAGGCCCATCCATGCTCTCGAGAACTAGAGATTGTTTAAATCCGGTACCCAATGACCAGAACCTTCCCACAAGGTTTTCAGGTTGTCCGTCGGACGTGCGATCTCTAGTCTTTTCCCGTCGCTGCGAATCAGCGATCGGGAGTGAGATCCCCGGATAGCTTGCAACTGGCGCCAGCACCACGATAATTGGCGCCAGCTCAATCTGCTGCCTGCTTTATGGCGGCTGTGTGCGGGCAGACTTCGGTCTGGCCGGTTGCCTGCTCCGGTGGATCTCACCTCGCACATAGCTGCCACCTATTCGCCGCGTGAGATCCGGCGATTGATGGCTGCCCATCAGCATCAGCAGGAGAAGCATTTTGGATAAGATCGTCCCCGACCCACCCCACGAACCCACAACCCCTCTCGAACAAACCATCCGCGCCGACGACCTCGCGAAAACCGCGAAGCGATCAAGCGTGCTCTGGATTTTTACCTGTGCCCACAGCCGAGCAAGGCGCGCCCGCCCGGCACCATGTTCCTCATCCAGCCCGACGTCGACACCGAATCCCTGCTGGCCCACGCCTGTGAGTCACTCGCTTCAGCCAACACCCTGGCCAGTGATTTCGCCGATCAGTTGGGGCGACCGCAGCGCAATACGGCGCTGGCGATTCAGCAGATCATCATGCTCGCTGAGCTGGCGGTGAACCGTGCGCTGGATCGGGTTGATCCGTAGGCGTGAAAAAACCACCGGGCCGTGGAGCCCGGTGGTTTTCCACGACGTGCAATCGCGTGGATGTCACGTCACCTGTGTCAGCTTGACGTCCGTTACAAGCATGTCGACCAAGGTTCGCAGGTATTTGAAGCTCTCATCTTTTTTCCCCCAGCGATCAATGAAGAACAGACCTTTGTCATTGATCTGAATCGGCGTCTCAACGATCTCGCCGGACCTGGATCTATGCACCACACTGGCGTTGCGGGTATCTGCATTTTCGATCAGGAATTGGCCCTGTCGAGTCAGTCTGCTGCGACTGACAGACGGAGGCGCAGCAGGCTTTCTCGTGCCGGGGACGGCCACCTCCATCACAAAGTCGCTGCTCAAGGCCCTCACGTTGGCCTCGTGCTTGTCGCTGATAAATTCCCATGTCCCACGGTGAATATCCCTGGCCAGTTCAGGGGCGGTGTCACGCACGTGCAGGCTGACGGCTGAAAGCGTATCGGCCAGACCTGGCACACCGAGGTTGTAATTGGTGTGCGTACTGCCGATGAGGGCCACCCATTTATGCGGGCCGTTGGCCAGTTGATCAGCCTCGATCACTTGGGTTGCAAAATAGCTGAACATCTCGTTTCGCGAGACTGCTTTGTCATGCAGGCCCTTGAGGTGGTAGGACGCTGTGCAATCGATCGCTCTGATGCGGATGTTGTATTTGGCTGCTGCCTGGTAGAGCTCCGTGTAGGTATCGCTCCCACCGTAAGCCATCATGTGCCCTCGGTCCTGACGATGCAGGTACGCCTTCAGCCTGTCCGGCATACGTTGGGTTCGCAAAAAAATGTCGAGATCGGCCTGGTGCAGATCGGTGAACAGGTGCTCGACATACAACGTGTCATAGCCTGCTTTCTTGAGCGCTTTCATGTGCTTTTTCAGCAGCGCTTTGCTCGCTACATCGGCATGGGCCTCGCCGATCAGCAGATTCAAGCGTCCGTCGGCCAGTTGCCGCAAAAAAGTCTCGAATGTGCAGTCAGAGGTGAGCACCGGCAGGATCGGCGCATCGGGAGGGACGTAGTCGGCGAAAGCGTCTCTGGCGGTTTTTTCCAGGCGCTTGCGCTGGGCGATGAAAGCCTCGTAGGCCGTTCTTTCACTGGAGATCGTCGGGGTGTAATTCGAGTCCATGGAGTAGGGCTTATGCAACATTTCAGCAATATCGTCACGCAGCGGCAAAGCCACATCGAAATCGCTGAAGTGATCAACGGCGCTAGCTGCGGCGGGCGGCCTGGAGACGGGTAGAGGTGCCTTGTAGGTGCTCGGCATCTGTACCAGGAAATCACCTTGCGCAGTCGCATCGCCGGCGATGGCGCCGGGTGTATCCCTGCTTATGCGTGCGGGTTGGTACAGGTCGATGTCTTCAACACGCACGGCTACGGCCTCGTGCAGGTCGGCCAGGCCGGGCGTGTTGTCGAACGTGGTCATGCGCGACTGTTCGGTCAGGGCAATCCAGCGCTCTTCGCCGACGTCGGCCACATCACTGGCAAGCGCCTTGTGCGAATAGAAGTTTCTGATGGAGTTGTTTCGCGGGGTCAGCGGCGAGACCTCGGACATCACCATGATCCCTTCGAGTTTATAGCTGGCCGAGCCGTCTAGCGCATGGATGCTCATGCCTTTTTCCCGGGCCCTGCGCACCAGCGCCAGGTAAGAAAAAGCTGCGTCCGGCGCATACCCCATGGCTTTGTCGAGCGCCTTCAGGTGTTTGTTGATATGAAACCAGGAGCCGTTCCTGTTGAGCTTTTCCAGTTTGAGATGAAACACGTCACCCGGCAGGTATTCGAGAAAGAGATGCTTGTAGCCGTTCGCCACGAGGACGTCGAGATGCTCGATCAATAACTGTTTGCTGGCGATCGAACCAGGTTGTGCACCGATCACCAGGTTTTTTGCGGCGAATGCATCGCTGCCGATCAACTGTGCGAATGAGGTATTGGCGGCAACCGCCGGCACTTCGGCACGGGCGGGCAGCGGTGCGAGCCGGGCAAAATGGCGCGTGGCATCTTTGGTGAGTTTTTCGACCTGTTGCAGATAGGCTGTGCGTACATCGCTCAACTGATCGACCACCCGGGCCATGATGGTCTGCCGCGGGATACCCATGTCGCTCAGTTGCAGCAATGCCTCGCGCGATTGCGGCACCAGCAACGTTTCGACGCGCTCGCGGTAGTCGATCGCGACTCCATAATCTTTGTGCGGACCGGGTGTATCGGGCACAGCTTCGTATTTCGGTGCCCCGCCGGACAGGCCGCTGCGCACCATCACCCCGTCGGAGTTACGCACGGTCAGAATGCCGGTCGAAAGCAGTCCGGAGCCATTCGGATCCGGGCGGTAGAGCAAATAACGGCCCAGCGCGTCCGGGTTGTTGCTGGCGTAATACGACTGTCCTCTGAAAGCGACCGCTTGCATATCATCCCAGACGGGTTCAGTGGCCATTTGATCGACCAATGCCAGAGCACTCTGTTGCTCATCGCCGGCAGTTGCGACAGCCTGACGCAACGGACGCCGGACGGGCTTGAGTGACCGTAGCGCCGGACGCAGATCCGTCAGCACCGCGCCGGCACTGTTGAACAGATAACCGAGCAAGTGCCGGAACGCTTCGTTGTTGTTGCCCTGACGATAGGCATGCAGGGCGAGCATCGCATCCTTGAAGGCCAGCAACAGGCCGGTGCTCAGGCTCAACAGCGGGAAGGGCGCGGTGGCGATGGCCGCGACCCACTCAACGCTTGTCCAGATCAGGCCGGCGATCATTTCGATACGACTGGTGGTGGTCGCGTGGACGTTGTCGATCCGCCGTTGCAGCTTCATGTCATAGAGCGCGGTGAGCAGGTCGCTGACGGCGTCAGCCGGTCGCATCGAGTCGTAGCGGGCGGGGCTGGGGGTGGTTTTGTTGAGGTCTTTGGGCAGCTTCTTGCGGATGTTGTCCAGGTGCGTGCGGACCCGGGTCTGGGCGCTGATACCCACGCGCGAGGTGAAGTACTCGACCATGCCCGATTGCAGCAGCAGATAATTGAACAGGCGCGCTTCACGAAAACGCACGCCGTCCGGCGCGTCCGGCGTATACAGCAGAACCGGATTACTGCCATGGCTGAACAGCCAGGTATCGATCACCCATTCGCCGTCGATCATCAACCGGTGGATCGGGTACTTCGTCCGCGTCTGCCCCGACGTTTGATCCATGCTGGTGATGCTTTGCTGGAGCCATTGCAGGTCGCTGCTGGCGATATGTCCTTGCAGCTGACATTCCAGCGCGGCGCTTTGCATCTGGCGCTGAGTGATCGCCAGCGTCGCGTTGCGGCGGAACGCGTAGCCGTCGCTCTGGGAATTCTGCAGCTCCTTTTTGACTTTGTCGGTATAGCGTTGGCCGATCCACACCCCTGTGACCGAGCGCGCGACATTCTGCGCGGTCAGGCTGCTGATATCGACGCCTTGCGGACCTCTGAAGCGCGCCGAGCGTGAAAATTTCTGCTCGAGAAAACCCACGCCGTCGGCATAGCCGTCGCGATACAGCCGGGTATAGGTCAACGGCTTTGGTGTCCATGAGGGCACGATCGATTTTGGCGAGTAGGCCCAGACGGTGTCAGGATCGACGTCATTGGCCGCACGTTTGAGCAAGCGGTTCAGGCTGAGCTTCGCTTGCTCGTGCACGTAGGCGTCAAATGTCTGGAAACGCCCGCCCGACAGCGGATGTTGATTGAATGCGAGCAGTGCGCCCTCGGCGTCGTCGCTCAGCGTCGTCAGTTGTCGGCGATTGGCCGCAGTGGTCGAGCGATACCACACCGGTGTACTGAAATCATAATCATCGATGCGTGTGGCAAGCACGTGTTCAGCCATCGCTTTGAGGCAATCGAGATGGTTGCCGAGGTGATCGAAAGTCACCTTCTGGTGCTCCGCTGCTTCCGGCTTGAAGCTCAGCCCCGACAAGACTTTGCGCAGAGCAGGACGAAAGCGCATCGGTGCGCGGCTGACCAGGTAACCGGCCATGGTTTGGGCGGCGTCACTCTGCTTGGCCCACGACAACACATGGGCCTGACACTCGCGCTCACTGTCAAAGGCCTCGAACTGGCGATCGCGTGGGGCTTGTGGCGTGCATAGCAGAACGCGTTTGAGCGCACCGGTCTGATCGTTCTGACGCAGCACCCAAAGGTCTTGGAGTTGCGCACCGTGCAAGCACAGCGTGGCGGCACGCAACTGTGAATCGCTACCGCTGCGCAGGCGCTGGATCATTTGCAGGTCGCTGTCGAGCAGGTGCCCTTGCAGCGCTGCGGTATGGGCGAGCGCGACGATGCGCTGATCGAGCATCTGCTCAATCGCAGGTTTGATTGCGGAGCTTGCCTGCATCTGCGTTTGCAAACGTGCGAAGTCGACGCGCGGTTCCAGCTCCAGTGCCTGCTTGATCACCCAGGCGGGCGTCACGTCCGCGTACTCGTCGGATAGCGGCAGGTCGTTGTAAGTCAGCCGGGTGTGGCTGAGAAACTCCGAGCCTGGCAACTCATCGCCGATATGCGGGCCGCGCAGGGTCAGCTCGAGCAGGTTGCGCTTGTGCACATATACGCCGTATCCCGGTACTCGCCGGTCGGTGGTGATTTGCAGGTTGTCCGGTTGCAGATCGTCGATTTGCAGATCATCACTCAGACGCTCCAGCCATTGCTGGCGGGCCACGGCCATCAGACTGACCGCCGGGCCCATCAGGTCAAGCAGGTTTTGCCGGGCCTGATTGTAGTTGCCCAGGTGCAACGCCAGTTCGGCCCGCTTGGCGGTGTCGGCGCTGCGGTACCAGTCCGGGGCGCTGTTGCGCAGGTGCCGTTCGAACAGGGTTTGTGCCTGAAGGGCCAGACGCGGAGTGAGATCCGGCAGCGCAGCGCCGATGGCGCGCTCCAGCTCGGCGATCAAGCGAGCGGGATCCTGCTGCGGGTTAGCGGCGAAACTCAGTGCGTATTCGATATCCAGGGTGCGTTTTTCGATCAAGGCATCATAGATGTGTTCGAACAGCGGTTGGCTGTCGATGGGCGCCAGCTGCAATGGCCAGATTCCTGCTGTACCGACCTCGTGGTAGCGGCTGGGCAGCAGCTGCATCAACTCGCCACGGCTGATGCTGTGCTTCATGGTCTCGAGCAGATGGGCGTTGAGATCAGCCAGCGAATTGAACAGCTCCAGGCCCCTGGCGGGTGTGAACAACACGACGAAACCTGCGCTCTGGTCGGTCAGCAGATCGCTGACTTTCGGGGTGTCGTTTTGCGTAACAATAAAGGCCCCGGCGAGCTCGACAGTGGTTTGCTGATAAGTGAACTGCAACGCATACATGGCCGGACGCAACAGCGGGCCCAGCGCCAGTTTCTTCATCAGCTTACCAGCCTGCGGGTGCAACAGGCGATCCTTGACGGCTTGTTGCGCCTCGTACTCGAGCGCGGTGAAACCGGCGTCGTATTTAAGGAAGGTTTTTGCCGGTTTGCCGTCGATCTGGTCACGCAGATCCATGTTGATCAGTTGCGTGCTGAGGCGCACCTTCAGCGTGGCGATCAGTTGCTTGCCTGCCTCGCTTTGCAGGTCGCTGGTTGCCAGCACCTGATAGAGCGCGCGGCTGCGTTGCAGGTAGCTGTCGCGATAGGTTTTCAGCTGCTCTTCGAGGCGTTTGAGATGGGCCTGCTCGGTGCTCGGTTTGTGCTCGGGCAGCAGCGGGGTTTCGGTGTTGAAGAGCAGACGCCCGATCTGGTTGAGATCGTTTTTGATCTCATCGGGTGTGGGTGCGTTGGGGGTGCTCATAGGCACGATTTCCATGCTGGGGATGAAGGGCCAGCATGGCGAGCGGGGCGTGGAGGAGGGTGGTATTCATGTATCGTGCGCGTGCCGGATTTTCCCCGCCCGCTCCAGCCCTCCCGCCACCCGCGCAGATCAAACCTGCGCGCTGACCTCCCCGCGACTCAGCAACGCCTCGATCGCCCCGCTCAAACTCGCGGCCTTGTCCCCCACCAGCAAATGCCAGACGCCACCGTCCAACTGGCTGACACCCAGGCAACCGAGCGCTTTGAGCTGCGCATCGGACAACGCCTTGGCATCGGCCAGTTGCAGGCGAATGCGGGTCATGGCGATGCAATCGAGCTGCAGCACATTGTCGCGACCGCCCAGTGCATCCAGCCATTGCTGCGCCTCGTTGCGGGTAAGCGCAACGCTCTTCGGCTCATCGATGACTGCGGTTTCCACCAACGCTGTTCGGCCCAGCGCAGGCATGGCCAAGCGAATTTCATCGGCGATGCTGTCAGCCAACGGCCCGACCACGACCTGCAAACTGCCGCCCTTGCCCGGGCGCACCACCGCCATCGCGCCCAACGCTTTCAGCTCGGCATCCGAGGCCTTGTTGCGGTCGACCATCTCCAGGCGCAGTCGGGTCGTACAGGCGCCGACGGTCAGCAGGTTGTCTGCGCCGCCCAAGGCTTTGATATACGCACTGGCGCGTTCGGTTTCCGAGAGCACGGTTTTTTCGGCGCTGGCGACGTCTTCGCGCCCCGGCGTCTTCAGATTGAAGCGGCGAATACAGAAGTCGAAAACCAGGTAATAGATGACCGCATAAGCCAGCCCGACCGGCACCACCAGCCAGCCATTGGTCGACTTGCCCCAGCCGAGAATCATGTCGATGAAGCCACCGGAAAAGGTGAAGCCCAGATGAATGTTCAAGCCGTTGGTGATCGCCATCGACAGCCCGGTCAGCAGCGCATGCAGGAGGAACAGCAGCGGCGCGAGAAACATGAAGGCAAATTCGATTGGCTCGGTGACGCCAGTCAGAAACGAGGTCAGCGCCATCGACAGGAAGATCCCGCCCATCACCTTGCGCCGCTCCGGCAAAGCGTTGCGGTACATCGCCAGGCAGGCGGCGGGCAGGCCGAAGACCATCATCGGGAACATGCCGGTCATGAACTGGCCGCCCTTCGGATCGCCGGCAAAATACCGCGACAGATCGCCGGTCACCAAGGCGCCCGTGGTCGGGTCGGTGAAGTTGCCGAAGACGAACCACGCCATGTTGTTGAGGATGTGGTGCAGGCCGGTGACGATCAGCAGGCGGTTGAACACGCCGAAGACGAAGGCGCCGATGCTGCCGCTTTCCATCATCAGTGCGCCGAACGCGTTGATGCCCTGCTGGATCGGCGGCCAGATATAGCCGAACAGCACGCCCAGACCCACCGCCGCGAACCCGGTGACGATCGGCACAAAACGCCGGCCACCGAAGAACGCCAGATACTCCGGCAGCTTGATGTCCTTGAAGCGGTTGTACAGCGCGCCGGCCATCAGGCCGCTGACGATCCCGGCGAGCATGCCCATGTTTATCGTCGAGTCGAGCACCTTGAGCGTGGAGATCATCACCAGATAACCGATCACCCCGGCCAGGCCGGCGGTGCCGTTGTTGTCTTTGGCGAAACCGACGGCGATGCCGATGGCAAAGATCATCGCCAGGTTGGCAAAGATCACTTGCCCGGCATCGTGAATGATCGCGATGTTCAACAGGTCCGTGTCGCCCAGGCGCAGCAGCAGGCCGGCAATCGGCAGGATCGCGATCGGCAGCATCAGCGCGCGGCCCAGGCGTTGCAGGCCTTCGATGAAGAGTTGGTACATGGCGTTTGTCCTTTTTGTTTTTGTTAGCGCAGAGGCCAATGTTGATGACAGGCGTGGCGAACGGCGGCGGCGCTGGACAGCTTGAGCAAGTCGCGGCTCAGGCGCTGACATTCGGCTTCATGCAACTGACGTACGCGGTCCTTGATTTCACCGATCTGCACCGGGCTCACCGACAGTTCGGTGACGCCGAGGCCGATCAGCACCGGCGTGGCCAGCGGGTCGGAGGCGAGGGCGCCGCAGACACCGACCCAGCGCTTGTGTACCGCCGCACCCTCGCAGGTCATGGCGATCAGGCGCAGCAACGCGGGGTGCAGGGCATCGACCCGTGCCGCCAGCCCGGCGTGGTCGCGGTCCATGGCCAGGGTGTATTGCGACAGATCGTTGGTGCCGATCGAGAGAAAGTCGGCGTGTTCGGCCAGTTGTTCGGCTTGCAGCGCGGCGGCGGGGACTTCGATCATCACGCCGATTTCCGGGCGCTCGGCAATGCCCAGCTCAAGGCACAAGGCATCGACGCGCTGGCGGATGTGCAGCAGTTCGTCGACCTCGGTGACCATCGGCAACAGAATCCGGCAACGCGACAACGGCTTGACCTGCAGCAGCGCACGCAGTTGCTGATCGAGAATTTCCGGCCGCGCCTGGGCCAGACGAATGCCGCGCAGACCGAGCACCGGGTTGGCCTCGGCGGGCAGCGGCAGGTACTCGAGTTGCTTGTCGCCACCGACGTCGATGGTGCGGATGATCACTGGCTTGTCGCCCATGGCATCGATCACCGCTTGATAGGCGCTGCGCTGTTCTTCGACGTCCGGTGCAGTCTGGCGATCGACGAAGAGAAACTCGGTGCGCAACAGGCCGACGCCATCGGCACCGTTGGCAAAAGCGTCTGCGGCTTCGCTGCTTGAGGCGACATTGGCGACCACTTCGATGTGCACGCCATTGCGGGTTTCAGCGGGCAAATGGGCCTTGGCCTGTTGGCTGTCGCGACGCTGCTGGCGCTGGATTTGTGCCTGCTGTACTTCGCTCAGGCGCTCGGCGTTTGGCGTCAATTCGAGGCGCCCATCGTCAGCGTCGAGCACCACGGCCTGATCTTGCGGCTGCTCAAGCAATTGCGCGCCCAAAGCGACGATGCACGGCAGACCTTTGCCGCGCGCCAGAATCGCTACGTGGGAGGTCGCGCCGCCCTCGGCCATGCACAACCCGGCGACGCCTTGCGCGCTGAGTTGCAGCAGATCCGATGGCGTCAGTTCGTGGGCGGCAACGATGGCGCCGGCCGGAACCTGGTATTGCCAGGCCTCGCCAAGCAGGGCGCGCAGTACGCGTTGCTTGAGGTCGCGCAAATCGTTGGCCCGTTCGGCCAGCAGCGGGCTGCCGGTGCCTTGCAGCATGTCGCACTGGGTGTCGATCGACTGACTCCAGGCGTGCGTCGCAGCGGTGCCTTGCGCGATGAATTGCTGCGCGGCGTCGAGCAGGGCCGGGTCTTCGAGCAGCGCCATGTGTGCAGCGAAGATCGCTTCTTCGTCGGCGTTCTTATGCTTTTTCGCCTGGGCGAGGGTGGCGGCGATTTCGCTGCGCACCGCGTTCAATGCCGTTTCAAGCGTCTGCTGCTGTTGCACTGGATCGTGATGGCCCGTATCCGCCGGCAAGGTGATCGCGTTCAAGCGAAACAACGGCCCGGCGACCAGCCCTGGCGCGGCGCAAACACCGTGCAACACCCCAGCCTCGGCCGGACGTTTCAGCGCGGCTGTGGTGGTCGGCGCTTGCGCGTGATGATCGTCCGGCAGCGCCGTGGCCAATGCGCTGAGCAGAGCTTGCAATGCGGCATCGGCGTCCGGTCCCTGACAACTGACCTGCACCTCATCCTGCTCACCAATCGCCAGCCCCATCAAACCGATCAGACTGTTGCACGGCGCCGATTTGCCGTTGAAGTGCAGCTGTGAGTGGCTGCTGAACCCCTGGGCGGTCTGGCGGATCAGCGCAGCGGGGCGCGCATGCAAGCCGCCGCGATGAGCGACCTGCACTTGACCACGAACCTCAGGCCCAGCGCTTATATCGGTATTCGCCGCCACCACATTGCGCGCGATGATGTGCAGCAACGGCTCGCCGACTTTCACCGCTTTGAGGGTGATCGGCCGCACCTGAAAATCCGCGCTGTTGGTCAGGATCAACAGGCTGACCAGGCTTTTGCAGTGCTGGCCGACCTTGTCCAGGTCATAGCGCAGCAGCGGCTGACCGAGGCTGACGCGATCGCTTTCCTTGACCAGCATGGCGAAACCTTCGCCGTTCAATTCAACGGTGTCGAGGCCCAGGTGCAGGAGGATTTCCGCACCGTTGTCGGCGCGCACGGTCACCGCGTGGCTGCTGCGCGCGACGTGGATGACCACGCCGGCGCAGGGCGAATACAGCGTGTCGTTGAGCGGGTCGATGGCGATGCCGTCGCCCATCGCGCCACTGGCGAACACCGCGTCCGGGACATTGGCGAGCGTCAGCACCGGGCCGCTGAGCGGGGCGCTGAGGGTCAGCTCTTTATTGTTGTCGGGCATGGCTGGATCTCATCAGGTGTGCAGTCAGTCGGACTTAATGCGTGCGGGTCACTTTGCTCAAATGGCGCGGCTGATCCGGGTCCATGCCCCGCGCCACGGCCAGGCCTGCGGCCATCACGTAAAAGCTCTGGATCGCCAGAATCGGGTCGAGGGCCGGGTGTTCGGCACGGGTCAGGGTCAGGTCGCGTTCGCTGACGTCATCCGGCGCGGCGAGCAAGACCCGGGCGCCGCGCTGGCGCATTTCCGCCGCCAGGCTCAGCAGGCCGGCCTGCTCAGCGCCGCGTGGGGCGAAAACCAGCAGCGGATAGTGTTCGTCGATCAGTGCCATCGGGCCGTGACGCACTTCGGCACTGCTGAACGCTTCGGCCTGAATCGCCGAGGTTTCCTTGAACTTCAGCGCGGCTTCCTGAGCAATGGCGAAACCGGCGCCACGGCCGATCACCATCAGGCGCTCGCAATCGCGCAGGGCTTCGATGGCCACGCTCCAGTCCTGTTTCGCCGCTTCGCGCAGGCCTTCTGGCAGCGCATCGTGGGCTTGCAGCAGTTCGCGGTCCTCTTTCCAGTGCGCGATCAAACGCGCGCTGGCGCTGAGGGTGGCGATAAAGCTTTTGGTCGCAGCGACACTGCTTTCCGTGCCGGCGAGCAGCGGCAGGCTGAATTCACAGGCCGCTTCGAGTGGCGAATCGGCAGCGTTGACCATCGACACGCTCAGCGCGCCACGCTTGCGCAACAGACGCAGGCTGTTGACCAGATCCGGGCTCTGCCCCGACTGCGAAAACGCAAAGGCGACCTGACCGCTGACTTTCAGCGGCGCCTGCTGCATGGTCACTACCGACATCGGCAACGAGGCCACCGGCACGCCCAGTTGCTGCATGGTCAGGTAGGCGAAGTAGCTCGCCGCGTGGTCGGAGCTGCCACGGGCGACGGTCATCGCCACTTGCGGTGGCTGCCGGCGCAGGCGCCCGGCGATCTCGATCATCGGCGCGTCGAGTTGTTGCAGTTGGGCTTGCACGGCCTCGAACGAGGACAGCGCCTCTTCAAGCATTTTTGAAGTCAATGTCTTCTCCTTCGACCATGACGGCGGTCAGTGTGAGTGAGCGATCGAGCCGCACGCAGTCGGCCCAGGCGCCGGGGGCAAGGCGCCCGCGTTCGGTAATGCCGAGGTAGTCGGCGGGAAATTGCGACAGACGCTGCGAGGCTTCGCTGATCGGCAGGCCGATTTTCACCAGATTGCGCAGGGCCTGATCCATGGTCAGGGTGCTGCCGGCCAGCGTGCCGTCGGGCAGGCGCACGCCGCCCAGGCATTTGGTCACGGTGTGGCTGCCAAGCTTGTATTCACCGTCGGGCATGCCGGCGGCGGCGGTCGAATCGGTGACGCAATACAGACACGGGATCGAACGCAGGGCCACGCGGATGGCGCCGGGATGCACGTGCAACAGATCGGGAATCAGCTCGGCGTATTTGGCGTGGGCCAGTGCTGCGCCGACGATGCCCGGCTCGCGGTGATGCAGCGGGCTCATGGCGTTATAGAGGTGGGTGAAACTGCTGGCACCGGCAGCCAGCGCGGCCACGCCTTCCTCGTAGCTGCCGAGGGTGTGGCCGATCTGCATGCGGATGCCACGGCTGCTCAGTTCGCGAATCAATGCATCGTGACCGGCGATTTCCGGGGCGATGGTGATGACGCGGATCGGCGCCAGCGCCAGATATTCTTCAACTTCGGCCATCAATGCGGTGTGGGCGAAGTTCGGTTGAGCGCCGAGTTTTCCCGGGTTGATGTACGGGCCTTCAAGGTGCACGCCGAGAACACGCGCGGCGCCTTTCGGACGCTGTTCACAGAATTGTCCTACCTCTTTCAGGACATTTGAGATCTCCGCGCTCGGCGCAGTCATGGTCGTGGCCAACAGCGAGGTGGTGCCGAAACGCACATGGGTTTTGCTGATGGTTTCGAAGGCTTCGGCGCCTTCCATAATGTCTTTGCCACCGCCGCCGTGCACATGCAGGTCGATGAAACCCGGCAGCAGGTAGGGCAGATCGTTGGCGGCCGGATCGCAGGGCACGCCTTCGATCGACACGATCTTGCCGTGTTCGTGAATCAGCCGGCCGCGAACCCAGCCGCTGGCGGTGAGGATGTTGTCTTCGGACATTTTCGTTCTCGCTTGGGGCCGCGCTCAGCGACGCGGCTCTTTATCTACGAAGCTCTGCAACAAAGTCGTAGTAGTCGTTGCGGCAATAGGTGTCGGTGACTTCGATCGGCGTGTTGTCTTCCAGATAGCCGACCCGGGTCATCAGCAGCATGGCGGTGCCGGGGGCGATGCCGACCAGCGCGGCGAATTCGTCCGAGGCGTTGATTGCCTGGATGTGCTGAAGGGCGCGGACGATCGGTTTGCCGATGCCGTCGAGGTATTCGTAAAGCGAATCGCCCACCGCTTGCGGCCTGGGCATGATTGAGGCGGGCAGGGTGCTCATCTCGATCGCCATGACCGTGTCATCGGCTTTGCGCAGGCGCTTCATGCGCGCCACCTTGTCGTTCGGCGACAGGCCGAGGCGGATCAATTCTTCGTGGGTCGGCAGGGTGATCTCCCGCTCCAGCCACTTCGAGCTAGGCACGAAACCTTTCAGGCGCAGCATTTCGCTGAAGCCGGACAGACGCGACAGCGGTTGTTCCAGGCGTGGGGTGATGAACGTGCCCGAGCCTTGCAGGCGGCGGATCAGGCCTTGCTCGAGCAAAACTTCCAAAGCCTTGCGTGCGGTGACCCGGGAGATGCCGAGCTGGTCGCTCAGGTTGCGCTCGGACGGCATCGCCTGTTCGGCCTTCCACTGCCCGGCATGAATCGCCGCTTCCAGATTGCGCGCCAGTTGCAAGTACAGCGGCGTCGGCTGGGAGTCATCGGGACGTAGGGTTTGAAGGTCGTTCATGTAGGTCGTTTCCGTCGCGAGTATAGGATTGTTGTGGCTCGCTTGTGCGACGGAAGCTAATACCACTTGAATACCATGTCAACGCGATGAACTGGCGTCTGGCCCAATGGATTGGCGGTTGTCAGGGGTCACTGTTTAAAGTGGTATTAGTGGTGGCCCATAAAAAGCAAAAGATCGCAGCCTGCGACAGCTTCTACAGTTGAGAGTGGTATCACCCCTGTAGGCGCTGTCGCAGGCTGCGATCTTTTGATTTATTTTTTTTGCGGTGACCAGCGGTCGAGGTTACGGACGAATCTCGATCATCGTGCCGTCCGGTACCAGATTCCACACTTCACGCATGTCGACGTTGCGCATGGCGATGCAGCCGTCGGTCCAGTCGAGGGTATGGAACAACTGCTCCGGATTGTCTGCCGAATCCGGGGTGCCGTGGATCATGATCATCCCGCCGGGCTCGACACCTTCACGGCGTGCGCGGGCGGCATCGCTGATGTTCGGGTAGGAGATGTGCATCGACAGGTTGAATTTGTCGCTGGTCTTGCGCCAGTCGATCCAATAGAAACCTTCGGGTGTGCGTTTGTCGCCCTCGATCAGTTTCGGGCCTTTCTTTGCACCCTTGCCCAAGGAGATGCGATAGGTCTTCAGCGGCTTGCCGTCGGCAATCAACTGCAGTTGGTGGGCCGATTTCAGTACCAGGACTTTTTCGATCAGCGGAGTGTTCGAGGGCGTCACGGTGGTCACGAATGACGCTTGCGAAACGCTGACGAACGACAGGCACAACAGGGCAAGCAACCAACGCATTGAAACGATTCCCCAAGAATGACGCAGACACATAGTGATAGATGCAGGTGTGGTTATCGGCAGGGTGCCGCGAAGCTCAAGTGATCGCCGGCTGCACCAGTGGCGGAATCGACTCCGAACGCACCGGGTAAACCTCGCTGCGCCGATCGGCAAAGAAACATTCCAGCGTGCGACCGACCGTGCGGAAAGCCAGCTCGTCCCAGGGAATGTCGGCTTCTTCGAACAGCTGCACTTCAAGGCTTTCCGGCCCGGCCGCGTATTGCAGATCGGCCAGTTCGGCGCGGAAAAACACATGCACCTGGCTGATATGCGGCACGTCGATCAGCGTGTAGATGCTCAGGTTGCGCACCCGGGCGCAGGCTTCTTCGGCGGTTTCGCGGATGGCGGCCTGCTCGATGGTCTCGCCGTTTTCCATGAAGCCGGCAGGTAGCGTCCAGTAACCGAGACGCGGCTCGATGGCGCGGCGGCAGAGCAGCACTTTCGTCCCCCAGGTCGGTACGCACCCGGCGACGATATTGGGGTTCTGGTAGTGAATAGTCTGACAGCTGTCGCAGACAAATCGCAGCCGCGAGTCGCCTTCGGGAATGCGCTGGGTGACCGGGTTACCGCAGTGGCTGCAAAATTTCATGCTCGGGTTCCTGAATGCTGCGCCTATCTTGGCGTGCAGCGGGGCCGGTCGGCAAGTTGTCGTTTCGCGACACGACGGGTTTCGGGGGCTTGGGCGCTCGCTTTGATTGGTGCATGATGCGGAGCAAGGCACCGATCGAGAACACTCATGCTGGACGAGCTACTGCATAGGGTAAGCAACCACACACCGCGTACGCTGGAGACCGACGCACGTTTCCCCGAAGCCGCCGTGCTGGTGCCGATCACCCGCAGTGACGAACCGGAACTGGTCCTGACCCTGCGCGCCAGCGGTCTTTCGACCCATGGCGGCGAAGTTGCCTTCCCCGGAGGGCGCCGCGACCCGGAAGATCCGGACCTCATATTCACCGCGCTGCGCGAAGCCGAAGAAGAAATCGGCCTGCCACCGGGCCTGGTCGAAGTCATCGGCCCGCTCAGTCCGCTGATCTCCCTGCACGGCATCAAGGTAACGCCGTATGTCGGCGTGATTCCCGACTTTGTCGAATACCAGCCCAATGACGCCGAGATCGCCGCCGTCTTCAGCGTGCCGCTGGAATTCTTCCGCAAGGACCCGCGTGAGCATACCCATCGCATCGATTATCAGGGCCGCAGTTGGTACGTGCCGAGCTATCGCTTCGGCGAGTACAAGATCTGGGGCCTGACGGCGATCATGATCGTCGAGTTGATCAACCTGCTCTATGACGCCAAAATCAGCCTGCACCGACCGCCGAAAAGCTTTATCGATACCTGAGCCGTCGTTCGAACGGCCGTGAGCCCTGAGGAAAACAAGATGAAATACCGCCTGGGCGACGCCCGTGTCGAAATCCATCCAAAGAGCTGGGTCGCGCCCAATGCCGTGCTGGTGGGCAAGGTTCGCCTGGAAGAGGGCGCCAACGTCTGGTTCAACGCTGTGTTGCGCGGCGACAACGAACTGATCCTCGTCGGCAAGAACAGCAATGTGCAGGACGGTACGGTGATGCACACCGACATGGGCTATCCACTGACCATCGGTACCGGCGTGACCATCGGCCACAACGCGATGCTCCACGGCTGCACGGTCGGCGATTACAGCCTGATCGGTATCAACGCAGTGATTCTCAACGGCGCGAAGATCGGCAAGAACTGCATCATCGGCGCCAATTCGCTGATCGGCGAAGGCAAGGAAATTCCCGACGGTTCGCTGGTGATGGGCTCGCCGGGCAAGGTCGTGCGTGAACTGACCGAGGCGCAAAAGAATATGCTCGAAGCCAGCGCCGCGCACTATGTGCATAACTCGCAGCGTTACGCCCGCGATCTGGTCGAGCAGGAACAATGACGACTGTTGAACGACCAGTCGCCTCGCCCTGCGTGAATATCTGCGCGCTGGACGAAGATGATGTTTGCACCGGGTGCCAGCGCACGGTCGCAGAGATCACCCGCTGGGGCCGCATGAGCAATGACGAGCGCCGGGTGGTGCTGGGGTTGTGTCATGAACGGGCGAAGGCGAGTGGATTGGTCTGGATGATTCCCGCGAAGTCAGGCGTCTGAACCACCGCTTTCGCGAGCAGGCTCGCTCCCACCTTGAAAATGCGTTCCACTGTGGGAGCGAGCTTGCTCGCGAAGACGTCGGTGCTGTCACCGCACCTATTGGCGCAATACCAGCGCTCAAGTAACCTGTGCGCCACATTTACAGGCCGCCCCCATGATCTTCCTCATCGCCTACATCAGCAGCGTCGTGCTGATCAACTTCGCCTTTTCCACCGCACCGCACCTGGACATCATCTGGTCGGCCTGGGGCGGCCTGGTGTTCGTGCTGCGCGACATGGTGCAAACGCGCTTCGGTCATGGCGCGATCGTGGCGATGCTGGCGGCGCTGGTGCTCTCCTACATCACGTCCGACCCTTCCATCGCGCTGGCCAGCGCCACGGCGTTCGCGGTCTCCGAGTGCATCGACTGGCTGGTGTTCAGCATTACCAAGCGGCCGTTGCGTGATCGACTGTGGATCAGTTCGGCGCTGAGCATTCCACTGGATACCTTCATCTTCTTCGGCATGATCGACGCCTTGACGCCGCCGGTGATCATCACCGCGCTGGCCTCCAAGTTTGCCGGCGTCACCGCGGTCTGGCTGATCATGGCCTGGCGTGATCGCAAACAGGCTGTCGCCAGCTGAAGCCAAACCCTCGGGTTCATGTAAAATGCCGCGCTTTCTCCCCATGGAAAGCGCACCTGCGTGGCTTTCCTCGATGATCCGCTTCCTTTGAGGACCTGAGATGACCCGTATCGGAACTCCATTGTCGCCAACCGCGACCCGCGTATTGCTGTGTGGCTGTGGTGAGTTGGGCAAGGAAGTGGTAATCGAACTGCAGCGCCTGGGCGTTGAAGTGATTGCCGTCGACCGCTACGCCAACGCGCCGGCCATGCAAGTCGCCCATCGCAGCCACGTGATCAACATGCTCGACGGCGCTGCTCTGCGTGCAGTGATCGAAGCCGAGAAGCCGCACTTCATCGTGCCGGAAATCGAAGCCATCGCTACCGCCACGCTGGTCGAGCTGGAAGCCGAAGGCTTCACTGTGATCCCGACCGCGCGTGCGGCACAGCTGACCATGAACCGCGAAGGCATCCGTCGTCTGGCTGCCGAAGAGCTGGACCTGCCGACCTCGCCGTACCACTTCGCCGACACCTTCGAGGACTACAGCAAAGCCGTTCAGGACCTGGGTTTCCCTTGCGTGGTCAAGCCAGTGATGAGTTCGTCGGGCAAGGGCCAGAGCCTGCTGCGCAGCGCCGATGACGTACAGAAAGCCTGGGATTACGCGCAAGAGGGCGGACGCGCCGGCAAAGGTCGGGTGATCATCGAAGGCTTCATCGACTTTGACTACGAAATCACCCTGCTGACCGTGCGCCACATTGGCGGCACCACGTTCTGCGCACCGGTCGGTCACCGTCAGGAGAAGGGCGACTATCAGGAATCCTGGCAGCCGCAGGCCATGAGCCCGATTGCTCTGGCTGAATCCGAGCGCGTTGCCAAAGCAGTCACTGAAGCGCTGGGTGGCCGTGGTCTGTTCGGCGTCGAGCTGTTCATCAAAGGCGATCAGGTGTGGTTCAGCGAAGTCTCGCCACGGCCGCATGACACCGGGCTGGTGACGCTGATTTCTCAGGACCTGTCGCAGTTTGCCTTGCATGCCCGCGCCATTCTCGGCCTGCCGGTACCACTGATCCGTCAGTTCGGCCCATCGGCGTCGGCCGTGATTCTGGTGGAAGGCCAGTCGACCCAGACTGCATTCGCCAATCTGGGCGCTGCGTTGAGCGAGCCGGACACCGCGCTGCGTCTGTTCGGCAAGCCGGAAGTGAACGGTCAGCGCCGCATGGGCGTGGCGCTGGCCCGTGATGAGTCGATCGAGGCCGCACGCGCCAAAGCGACCCGTGCGTCGCAGGCGGTTGTTGTCGAGCTGTAAACCGGGTCGCGGCAGCTATTCGCGAGCAGGCTCGCTCCCACATTTGGAATGCATTTCCCTGTGGGAGCGAGCCTGCTCGCGAAGCTTTTGATCTTCTGTCAGGCAACCTGATTCAGATCGTTATTGCGCGTCTCCTTCAAGCACAGCACCGCAATCAGACTCAACACCGCCGCCGCCGACACATACCCGCCGACATAGCTCAACCCGCCCATCGCCACCAGTTTCTGCGCAAAGAACGGCGCCGCCGAGGCCCCGACGATGCCGCCCAGGTTGTACGCCGCTGAAGCACCGGTATAACGCACGTGGGTCGGAAACAGCTCAGGCAACAGCGCGCCCATCGGTGCGAATGTCACGCCCATCAAAAACAACTCGATGCACAGAAACAGCGCCACGCCCCAGGTCGAGCCCTGCGTCAGCAATGGCTCCATGAGAAATCCGGACAGAATCGCCAGCACGCCACCGATGATCAGCACCGGTTTGCGCCCGTAACGGTCGCTGGCCCAGGCCGACAAAGGCGTCGCGGCGGCCATGAACAACACGGCAAAGCACAGCAGGCCAAGGAAAGTCTCGCGGCTGTAACCCAGCGTCGATACGCCATAGCTCAGGGAAAACACCGTCGAGATATAGAACAGTGCATAGCAGACCACCATCGCCGCCGCCCCGAGCAGGGTCGGCGCCCAGTATTGGCTGAACAACTCGACCAGCGGCACTTTGACCCGCTCCTGACGGGCGATCGCATTGGCGAACACTGGCGTTTCATGCAATTTCAGGCGCACATACAGGCCGACCATCACCAACGCCGCGCTGAGCAGGAATGGAATGCGCCAGCCCCAACTGCGGAACTGTTCGTCATCCAAGGTCATGGCCAAGGTCAGGAACAGGCCGTTGGCCGCAAGAAAACCAATCGATGGCCCGAGCTGCGGGAACATGCCGAACCACGCGCGTTTGCCCTTCGGCGCGTTTTCCGTGGCCAGCAGCGCCGCACCGCCCCATTCGCCGCCAAGGCCCAGGCCCTGACCGAAACGCAGCACGCACAGCAGAATCGGCGCCCAGGCACCAATGCTGTCGTAGCCCGGCAACACGCCAATCAAGGTGGTGCACACGCCCATCAACAGCAGCGAGGCGACCAGCGTCGATTTACGACCGATACGGTCGCCGAAGTGGCCAAACAGTGCCGAACCCAGTGGTCGGGCGAGGAAGGCAATGCCGAAAGTGAGAAAAGCGGAAAGCATCTGCGCCGTGCCGGAGGTCTGCGGAAAGAACACCGGCCCGATCACCAGCGCCGCAGCAGTGGCATAAACGTAGAAGTCGTAGAACTCGATAGCGGTGCCGATGAAGCTTGCCGTGGCCACGCGGGTGGCGGAATTGGTCGGCTGGGCAGGCGCGGTTTCGCTGTAAGCGGTATGGGTCGTCATGCGGTGATCCCTGACAGTCATGAGCTCCAGTGGAGCGAATTATTATGGTCGAACACCCAGGGATGTGGGGTAGGGCGCGAGCGCTGTTTCGAGTAGGAGCAGTCGTCGGTTTGCAGCGGAAACAGTCAGGATCCGGGCAGTGCCGGGTAGGCACAGGGATCGACGGCGCTTGGGTAAGCGCCTTGATTATAGGAAGGGGGCTAACGATCAAACAAGCGCAAAAGATCGCAGGGTAGGAGCTGCCGAAGGCTGCGATCTTTTGATCTTTTATCTGGCGGGCACCAAAGCAGGAGCAGAAGAGGTATGCCAGATCAACACCTTGCTCACCCGGTTCTCCTCGGTCTCGAGGATTTCCAGTCGATAACGCCCGATCTTCAGGCACACCGCGCTTTCCGGAATGGTTTCCAGCGCTTCGGTGACCAGGCCGTTGAGCGTCTTCGGCCCGTCGCTCGGCAGGTGCCAGCCCAGGCACTTGTTCAGGTCGCGGATCGATGCGGCGCCATCGATCACCATACGCCCGTCGGCCTGGGGATGGATGTGCGGGTTGTCGAGGCTGTGCTCGCTTTCGAATTCGCCGACGATCTCTTCGAGAATGTCTTCAAGGGTGACGATGCCCAGCACTTCGCCGTATTCATCGACGACCATGCCGAGGCGGCGTTGCTGCTTGTGGAAATTCAGCAGTTGCAGTTGCAGCGGCGTGCTTTCCGGGACGAAGTAGGGCTCGTAGCTGGCGGCCAGCAGTGCCTCGCGGGTCAATCCACCGTTGCTTAGCAAATGGCCGATCTGGCGGGTGTTGAGCACCGCTTCGACCTGATTGATGTCACTGTGAAACACCGGCAGACGCGTGCGCTTGTTCTCGCGCAGTTGCTCGATGATCTCTTCGATCGAATCGTCGAGGTTGATGCCGTCGACGTCACTGCGCGGCACCAGAATGTCGTTGACCGTGATGTTGTCCAGCGCATGAATGCCCGACACCGGGTGGGTGCGGACCGGATGGTCGTGATCCTCATCATGATCGGCCGGCAACTCGTCGTCGCTCTGTTGCACCACCTGCGCCTTGCGCGTGAACGGGGTCATCAACAAAGCGCTGACCCGGCTGAACAGCCACGCGAACGGGTAGACGATTTTCATCGGCACGGTCAGCAGGGCATTGCCGAACGCCAGCACGGCATCCGGATAGCGCCGGGCCACGGTGCGCGGGAAATAATCGGCGAACACCAGCAGGATGCCACCGGCGCTAAGGCAGGCCGCCCACGGGCCGTTTTCTTCGCAGAGAAAAATCGCCAGCAGCGTCGCGATGATCACCGCGAGAGCGCGGCACAGGGTGTTGCAGAGGATCAGGCTGTCGAGCGGGAAGCTCAGCTTCGCCAGCGGTTTATCGCTGGCGCGCGAGGCGATACGTTGCGCGAGCAGGTGCTGCTGCGCGATTTCGACGGCGGTAAACAGCCCTGACCATAAAATCAGCAGGACAAATACCGCGAGCATCGGCCCTATGGGCAAACCGTCCATTTATGCCGCCCGTCAGATGTGCAGAATGTATTCACGAACCAGTTTGCTGCCGAAGTACGCCAGCATCAGCAGGCAGAAACCGGCGAGGGTCCAGCGAATCGCCTTGTGGCCACGCCAGCCCAGACGGTTGCGGCCCCACAACAGCACGCTGAAGACGATCCATGCCAGGCAGGCCAGCAGGGTCTTGTGCACCAAGTGCTGAGCGAACAGGTTCTCGACGAACAGCCAGCCGGAAATCAGCGACAGCGACAGTAGCGTCCAGCCGGCCCAGAGAAAGCCGAACAGCAGGCTTTCCATGGTTTGCAGGGGCGGGAAGTTCTTGATCAGCCCGGACGGGTGCTTGTGCTTGAGCTGATGGTCCTGAACCAGCAGCAGCAACGCCTGGAACACGGCGATGGTGAACATGCCGTAGGCGAGGATCGACAATAGAATGTGCGCGAGGATGCCCGGCTCTTCATCGATGATCTGCACCGTGCCGGTCGGCGCGAACTGCGCCAGCAATACCGTGATCGCACCCAGCGGGAACAGCAGCACCAGCAGGTTTTCCACCGGGATCCGCGAGCAGGCGAGCAAGGTCAGGGCAATCACCGCCGCGGCGATAAGGCTGGACGCGCTGAAGAAGTCCAGGCCGAGGCCGATCGGGGTCAATAGATGCGTGAGCAGGCTGGCGCCGTGGGCGAGCACGGCGAAGACGCCGAGGCTGACCAGCAGGCGCTTGTTCGCCTTGGCGCCGGTGGCCAGGCGGGTACTTTGATAGACGGTCGCAGCGGCATAGAGCAGGGCGGCGGCGAGGGTGGTCAGCAAACTGGGTGACAAGGGGAGCATAAATCCTGTTAGGCGAGCCCGAAAGGCGCTGAGTTTGGCATAGAACCGCCACGGCACGAAAGACTCCGCAAGCTGACGGCGAGGTGTCCGCCGGCCGCAGTCTTCGCTATAATCCGCGACCTGCCCACGCCGCAGGCTCGCCGAGCACATGTTGATTCCGGTCTGGGCCGCCATTATCCCGGTTCGTACAGGGCCTGAAAGGATCGCGCAATGTTTGAAAACTTAACCGACCGTCTCTCGCAGACGCTGCGCCATGTCACCGGCAAGGCCAAGCTGACCGAGGACAATATCAAAGACACCCTGCGTGAAGTGCGCATGGCGTTGCTCGAAGCTGACGTCGCATTGCCGGTGGTCAAGGACTTCGTCAATTCGGTCAAGGAGCGCGCTGTCGGCACCGAGGTGTCGCGCAGCCTGACGCCGGGCCAGGCATTCGTGAAGATCGTCCAGGCCGAACTCGAAAGCCTGATGGGCGCGGCCAACGAAGACCTCAACCTGAGCGCCGTTCCGCCAGCCGTGATTCTGATGGCCGGTCTGCAGGGCGCGGGTAAAACCACCACCGCCGGCAAACTGGCGCGCTTTCTTAAAGAGCGCAAGAAGAAGTCGGTCATGGTCGTGTCTGCGGACATTTACCGTCCGGCCGCGATCAAGCAGTTGGAAACCTTGGCCAACGACATCGGCGTGACGTTCTTCCCGTCCGACCTGAGCCAGAAGCCGGTCGACATCGCCAATGCGGCTATTAAAGAAGCCAAACTGAAATTCATCGACGTGGTTATCGTCGACACCGCCGGTCGTCTGCACATCGACGAAGAGATGATGGGCGAGATCAAGGCGCTGCACGCCGCGATCAACCCGGTCGAAACCCTGTTCGTGGTCGACGCCATGACCGGTCAGGACGCCGCGAACACGGCCAAGGCGTTCGGCGATGCGCTGCCGCTGACCGGTGTGATCCTGACCAAGGTCGACGGCGACGCCCGTGGCGGTGCCGCGCTGTCGGTGCGCGCCATCACCGGCAAGCCGATCAAGTTCATCGGTATGGGCGAGAAGAGCGAAGCGCTCGATCCGTTCCACCCTGAGCGTATCGCCTCGCGAATCCTCGGCATGGGCGACGTGCTCAGCCTGATCGAGCAGGCCGAAGCGACGCTGGACAAGGACAAGGCCGACAAACTGGCCAAGAAGCTGAAGAAGGGCAAGGGCTTCGACCTCGAAGACTTCCGCGATCAGCTGCAACAGATGAAGAACATGGGCGGCCTCGGCGGGCTCATGGACAAACTGCCGAGCATCGGCGGCGTCAACCTGTCGCAGATGGGCAATGCCCAGAACGCCGCAGAGAAGCAGTTCAAGCAGATGGAAGCCATCATCAATTCCATGACCCCGGCCGAGCGCCGCGACCCTGAGCTGATCAGCGGTTCGCGCAAGCGCCGGATCGCCATGGGTTCCGGCACGCAGGTGCAGGACATCGGTCGCTTGATCAAGCAGCACAAGCAGATGCAGAAGATGATGAAGAAATTCACCGCCAAGGGCGGTATGGCAAAAATGATGCGCGGCATGGGCGGTATGTTGCCCGGCGGCGGCATGCCGAAAATGTAAAGACT
Organism: Pseudomonas sp. S3_G06; assembly: GCF_054667565.1. NCBI lineage: Bacteria > Pseudomonadati > Pseudomonadota > Gammaproteobacteria > Pseudomonadales > Pseudomonadaceae > Pseudomonas > Pseudomonas sp. S3_G06. The sequence goes on along the minus strand of NZ_CP162738.1, from coordinate 4,011,463 downwards.
TCGCCGGTCGTCGCACCGGCGCAGACCCTGCAAGGACGCAGGATCAACAGCAAACCCGCACTCGGCGGGAGCTGACTGGCCGTTTTTATCGACGGCTCTCTATGCAAATCTGCACGGCATGCCATGGGCGCCGGAAAAAGTCATTTGCAAAAGTCCGGATATTCCTTAGAATATGCGGCCTTTCGGGCACCCATGCCCGCTGTGCATTTAGATTTGCAGCACCGACTACAGGAACGATGTTCACATGCTAACAATCCGTCTTGCCCTTGGCGGCTCCAAAAAGCGCCCGTTTTACCACCTGACCGTAACCGACTCGCGTAACCCGCGTGACGGCTCCCACAAAGAACAGGTTGGTTTCTTCAACCCTGTTGCCCGTGGTCAGGAAATCCGTCTGTCCGTGAACCAAGAGCGCGTTGCCTACTGGCTGAGCGTTGGTGCACAACCTTCTGAGCGCGTTGCTCAGTTGTTGAAGGAATCTGCCAAGGCTGCGGCCTGAGCAATATGAACGCGACGCCAGCCCCTGCCGATGATTTGATCGTTATTGGCAAAATTTATTCTGTTCATGGCGTTCGCGGCGAAGTGAAGGTTTATTCCTTTACTGATCCGACTGAAAACCTGTTGCAGTACAAAACCTGGACGCTCAAGCGCGAAGGCAATGTTAAGCAGGTCGAGCTGGTCAGTGGACGCGGGAGCGACAAGTTCCTGGTCGCCAAGCTCAAGGGTCTCGATGATCGTGAAGAAGCTCGTCTTCTGGCCGGTTATGAGATCTGCGTGCCGCGCAACCTGTTCGCTGAATTGACCGAAGGCGAGTACTACTGGTACCAGCTGGAAGGTCTGAAGGTCATCGACACCCTTGGGCAACTGCTCGGGAAAATCGATCATCTTCTGGAAACCGGCGCCAATGATGTAATGGTCGTCAAGCCTTGCGCTGGCAGCCTGGATGATCGCGAACGCCTGTTGCCCTATACGGAGCAATGCGTGTTGGCCGTCGACCTGGAAGCGGGCGAGATGAAGGTGGATTGGGACGCGGACTTCTGAACGTGGCTAACTTGCGCGTAGAAGTGATCAGTTTGTTTCCCGAGATGTTTTCCGCCATTGGCGATTACGGCATCACCAGTCGTGCGGTCAAACAGGGGCTCTTGCAGCTGACCTGTTGGAATCCGCGAGATTACACGACGGATCGGCATCACACTGTGGACGATCGCCCGTTTGGCGGTGGTCCGGGCATGGTGATGAAGATCAAGCCCCTGGAAGATGCACTGGCTCAGGCCAAGGCAGCAGCCGGGGAGGCGGCGAAGGTGATTTACCTGTCCCCCCAAGGCCGTCAACTGACTCAGTCGGCGGTACGCGAGCTGGCACAATCGGATGCATTGATCCTGATTGCCGGCCGCTACGAAGGCATTGACGAGCGCTTTATTGAGGCTCATGTCGATGAAGAGTGGTCGATTGGCGACTATGTACTGTCTGGCGGCGAGCTGCCGGCCATGGTCCTGATCGATGCGGTTACACGACTGCTGCCTGGAGCTTTAGGGCATGCGGATTCCGCTGAGGAAGATTCCTTTACGGATGGTCTGCTGGATTGCCCGCACTACACCCGACCGGAGGTGTATGCGGATCAGCGTGTTCCCGACGTGTTGCTGAGTGGCAATCACGCGCATATCCGGCGTTGGCGTTTACAGCAGTCCCTTGGTCGGACCTTTGAACGACGCGCCGATCTTCTGGAAAGCCGCTCGCTTTCTGGAGAAGAGAAGAAGCTGCTCGAGGAATACATCCGCGAGCGGGACGATAGTTAACAACGTATCGATGGTAGATCGAACGATTTACCTTAGGAGCACAGCATGACCAACAAAATCATCCTTGCACTCGAAGCAGAGCAGATGACCAAAGAAATCCCTACCTTCGCCCCAGGCGACACTATTGTCGTTCAGGTGAAAGTGAAGGAAGGCGATCGTTCCCGTCTGCAAGCGTTCGAAGGCGTTGTAATCGCCAAGCGTAACCGCGGCGTGAACAGTGCGTTCACCGTTCGTAAAATCTCCAACGGTGTTGGCGTAGAACGTACTTTCCAGACCTACTCCCCGCAGATCGACAGCATGGCTGTCAAACGTCGCGGTGACGTACGTAAAGCCAAGCTGTACTACCTGCGCGACCTGTCGGGTAAAGCAGCACGCATCAAGGAAAAACTGGCTTAAGCCCAGCTTCCGATGCAGAAAAAAGCAGCCTACGGGCTGCTTTTTTGTTGCCTGCGATTTGCGCTGCAAAGATCTTCTGTCCCTGACCGAGTCGCGGCCTTCGCGAGCAGGCTCGCTCCCACAGGAATTCAAATGTGGGAGCGAGCCTGCTCGCGAATCGATCCGTCAGGCGCCGGAACCTTGCGGTTGAATCAACGCCAGCAACGTCCACCCAGCCCCCGGCTTCAACGCCGTTTCCGGTGTCACCACATGCACCCAGCCGCTGTCATCACGCATGAACAGCAGCGTCGCGCGATTGCCGTGCAGCGCTTGGTAATCCTCCCAGCCAAACCCATCCGTCAAGGTTGTGCTGTACAGCTCGGCACCCTGGCCCATCTGGCCGGCCAGTTTCGAATAGGTCAGTGCCTCACTGCCCAATTGGTTGCCTCGGTGTTCCAGGCTCGCCCGATGTTTATCGCTGCGGCGGCTTTCATGGCCGCTGGCCAGACCGAACAGGCGCTGATGACCGAAGTCATGACGAAAGCGCATCGCCGCCAGTGTGTTCAGCTCGCCCGACGGTGACAGCGCCAGCAAATGCCCCAACCCCACCAGATCCAGATGCGCGTCGGCATGCTGCGACGCCGGGTTGCCGAAATAGGTCGGCAAGCCTTCCATACGTGCCGCGCGGATATTCTCCCAGCTCGAATCGGTCAGCAGTACGCGACTGCCCAGTTGCTGCAGCGACTTGCCCAATTCACGGGCCGGGCCATTGGCTCCAACGATCAGAAAACCGCTCGGCGCCGGTTCGGCGACCTTTAACAGCCGTGCCAGCGGTCGCGCCGTTGCGCTTTGCAAAACCACGGTGCCGATGATTACCGCAAAGGTCAGCGGCACCAGGAGCAGGGCGCCTTCATGTCCGGATTCATCCAGGCGAATCGCGAAAATCGCCGAGACAGCCGCAGCGACGATCCCCCGCGGCGCGATCCAGCACAGCAACGCCCGTTCACGCCAGCTGAGACTGGAACCGGCGGTGCTGAGCAAAACATTCAATGGGCGAGCGATCAGCTGGATCACCAACAGCAGAATCAACACCAGCGGTCCCAGACCAAGCAAAGCGTTCAGGTCCAGGCGCGCCGCGAGCAGGATGAACAGTCCGGAAATCAGCAATACACTGAGGTTTTCCTTGAAGTGCAGGATGTGCCGCACGTCCACGCCTTTCATGTTGGCCAGCCACATGCCCATCAGCGTCACCGCCAGCAGGCCGGACTCATGCATCACCTGGTTGGCACCGATGAAGATCGCCAGCACCGCTGCCAGCGAGGCCAGATTGTGCAGGTATTCCGGCAGCCACTGACGCCGGATCACCGTCCCCAGCAGCCAACCCCCGACGACACCAAACACGGTGCCGCAGAGAATCACCCCGCCGAAGGTGAAGAGGCTTTGCTTGAGGCCATGGCCTTCAGCGCTGGCGATGATGAAGCTGTACACCACGACGGCGAGCAGAGCGCCGATCGGATCGATGACGATGCCTTCCCAGCGCAGGATGTTGGCGATCGAGGCCTTCGGCCGCACCACCCGCAGCATCGGCACGATCACGGTCGGACCGGTGACCAGCGTCAGGCTGCCAAACAGAATCGCCAGCATCCAGTCGAAACCGAGCAGAAAGTGCGTGGCAACCGCGATGACGATCCAGGTCGAGATCGCACCGAGGGTCACCAGGCGATGGACGACGCTGCCAATTTCTTTCCATTCCGACAGGTGCAGGGTCAGGCTGCCCTCGAACAGGATCAGCGCCACCGCCAGCGACACCAGTGGCATCAGCAGCGGGCCGAACATTTCCTGCGGGTCGAGCCAACCCAGCACCGGGCCGGCCAGAATGCCGGTCAGCAGCAAAAAAAGAATGGCTGGCAGCTTCAGGCGCCATGCCAGCCACTGACAACCCAGCGCCGCCGCGCCGATCCCGCCAAATGCCAAGAGAATTTGCTGCTCGTTCATTGATGCTCCCTGTTCCTTGATCTGGCTGGCTATGAAAGACTAGCGGCCATTCCCGTCGTTCACTGTCTATTTGCGCGCAGTGTTAAAAACCGCCTGCCCCGAGCACCCATGCCTGCCATCGACCATCCGCTGATTGATCAATTTCTCGACGCTTTATGGCTGGAGAAAGGCCTGTCCGACAACACCCGCGACGCCTATCGCAGCGACCTCGCGCTGTTCAACGGCTGGTTGCAGGAGAAAAATCTCGAGCTGATCAATGCCGGCCGCGAGTTGATCCTCGATCACCTGGCGTGGCGGCTGGAGCAAAACTACAAGCCGCGCTCGACGGCGAGATTTCTCTCCGGGGTGCGTGGCTTTTATCGCTATCTGCTGCGGGAAAAACTGATCAGCGTCGACCCGACGTTGCGCGTCGACATGCCGCAACTGGGTCGGCCGTTGCCCAAGTCGCTGTCGGAAGCCGATGTCGAAGCACTGCTCAAGGCACCGGACCTGAGTGAAGCCATCGGCCAGCGTGACCGCGCGATGCTGGAAGTGCTGTATGCCTGCGGCCTGCGCGTGACCGAACTGATCAGCTTGACGCTGGAGCAGGTCAACCTGCGCCAGGGCGTATTGCGGGTGATGGGCAAGGGCAGCAAGGAGCGTCTGGTGCCGATGGGCGAGGAGGCGATTGTCTGGGTCGAGCGCTATATGCGTGATGGTCGTGGCGAGTTGCTCGGTGGCCGCCCCAGCGATGTGCTGTTCCCCAGTCAGCGCGGCGAGCAGATGACCCGGCAGACGTTCTGGCATCGGATCAAGCATCAGGCCAAGGTCGCCGGGATCGGCAAGTCGCTGTCGCCGCACACCTTGCGCCACGCGTTTGCCACGCACCTGCTCAACCACGGCGCGGACTTGCGCGTGGTGCAGATGCTGCTCGGCCACAGCGACCTGTCTACGACGCAGATCTATACCCATGTCGCCCGCGCCCGCTTGCAGGACTTGCACGCGAAGCACCACCCACGCGGCTGACACATCCCATAATGTTGAAACACTGACCTCTGGCGAGGGGATTTATCCCCGTTCGGCTGCGCAGCAGTCGCAAACCCGGCTGGCTCGATTTTGACTGAAAGATCGCGGTGGATGGTTCAGGGCTGCTTCGCAACCCAGCGGGGATAAATCCCCTCGCCACAATAATGTGTGTCAGCCACATGTGGTTGTGGGTCAGCTGTACAAGCATGAAGATGTGTCAGTTGCACATGAGTGTGTGGCGACAGGCGCATTCGGCCCTCGTGACCTTATGTGTTAGGCTTTGCCGGTTTGCACGATGGACGGTTATGACCCGGTGTTTCGCACGGGCGTTCTGACCGTTTCATTGGCCCGCCCTCAGGAGTACTCATGCGTCTGACCCAGATTTTCGCCGCCGCCGCCATTGCGTTGGTGAGCACCTTTGCCGTCGCCGACGACGCGGCTGACAAAGCCATTCGTCAAAGCCTGGAAAAACTCGAACTCGAGGTTCCGGTCGAGAGCATCAGTGCCAGCCCGTTGCCTGGCATGTACGAAGTCAAACTCAAAGGCAGCCGCGTGCTGTATGCCAGCGCCGATGGCCAGTATATCGTGCAGGGCAACCTGTATCAGCTCGCGAATGGCAAACCGGTCAACCTGACCGAGAAGACCGAACGCCTGGGCATTTCCAAACTGATCAATGCCATCCCGGTGGCCGAAACCGTGGTCTACCCGGCCGTGGGCGAGACCAAGTCGCACATCACCGTGTTCACCGACACCACCTGTCCGTACTGCCACAAACTGCATGCCGAAGTGCCCGAGCTGAACAAGCGCGGCATTGAAGTGCGCTACGTGGCGTTTCCGCGCCAGGGCCTGAATTCGCCGGGTGACGAGCAGCTGCAAGCAGTGTGGTGCTCGAAAGACAAGAAAGCCGCCATGGACAAAATGGTCGATGGCAAGGAAATCAAGGCCGCCAAGTGCGATAACCCGGTTTCCAAGCAATTCGCCCTCGGTCAGTCGATCGGCGTGAACGGTACACCGGCCATCGTTTTGGCCGACGGCCAGGTCATTCCGGGCTACCAGCCGGCGCCACAAGTCGCCAAACTGGCGCTGGGCGCGAAGTAATTCGCATCGTCACGGGCAACCGTTGACGATCGTGGTCCGGCAGCAGCAGCGCCGGGCCATCAACAGAGAGCCGCGAGCACGCGGTTGTTTTCCGGCCGACCCTGTGTCGGCCGTTTCATGGGGAGTTCACAGTGAATCCGGTCAAAGTAGGCATCTGTGGGTTAGGGACCGTCGGTGGCGGTACCTTCAACGTACTTCAGCGCAACGCCGAGGAAATTGCTCGTCGTGCCGGGCGTGGAATCGAAGTGGCACAAATTGCCACGCGCACGCCAAAGCCTCAGTTCCAGACGACCGGTATTGCGATTACCAACGATGTCTTCGAAGTGGCCACGAACCCTGAGATCGACATCGTCATAGAGCTGATGGGCGGCTACACCGTTGCCCGCGAGCTGGTACTCAAGGCCATCGAGAATGGCAAGCATGTGGTCACCGCGAACAAGGCGCTGATAGCCGTTCACGGTAATGAGATTTTTGCCAAGGCACGCGAGAAAGGCGTGATCGTGGCGTTCGAAGCAGCGGTGGCCGGTGGCATTCCGGTAATCAAGGCGATCCGCGAAGGCCTGTCCGCCAACCGCATCAACTGGGTTGCCGGGATCATCAACGGCACCGGCAACTTCATCCTCACCGAAATGCGTGAGAAGGGCCGTACTTTCGAAGACGTGCTCGCCGAAGCGCAAGCGCTGGGTTACGCCGAAGCCGACCCGACCTTCGACGTCGAAGGCATCGATGCCGCGCACAAGCTGACCATTCTGGCGTCGATTGCCTTCGGCATTCCGCTGCAATTCGACAAGGCTTACACCGAAGGCATCACCAAACTGACCACTGCCGACGTCAACTACGCCGAAGCGCTGGGCTATCGCATCAAGCACCTCGGCGTGGCGCGCAGCACTGACGCCGGCATCGAGTTGCGCGTGCACCCGACGCTGATCCCGGCCGATCGCCTGATCGCCAACGTCAACGGCGTGATGAACGCAGTGATGGTCAACGGCGACGCCGCCGGTTCGACGCTGTTCTATGGTGCCGGCGCTGGCATGGAGCCGACCGCCTCCTCGGTGATCGCCGACCTGGTCGACGTGGTTCGCGCGATGACTTCCGACCCGGAAAACCGTGTGCCGCACCTGGCCTTCCAGCCGGACTCGCTGTCGGCGCATCCGATCCTGCCGATCGAAGCGTGCGAAAGCGCTTACTACCTGCGCATTCACGCCAAGGATCATCCGGGCGTACTGGCGCAGGTGGCGAGCATCCTGTCGGAGCGCGGCATCAATATCGAATCGATCATGCAGAAGGAAGTCGAAGAGCATGACGGCCTGGTGCCGATGATCCTGCTGACCCACCGCGTGATCGAGCAGCGCATCAACGATGCGATCACCGCGCTGGAAGCACTGGCTGGCGTTGACGGCCCGGTTGTACGGATCCGTGTCGAACATTTGAACTAAAAAGCAGCGGCAAGCTTCGAGCGGCAAGTGGCAAGAGAGAAGCAGTCTGGCTTTTACTTGCGACTTGCAGCTTGCAGCTTGCAGCTCAAACCGAAGGTTTGAAAAAAATGCGATATATCAGTACTCGCGGGCAGGCCCCGGCCCTGAATTTCGAAGAGGTCCTGCTGGCCGGTCTGGCGACCGATGGCGGTCTGTACGTCCCGGAAAACCTGCCACGTTTCACTCAGGAAGAAATCGCTTCCTGGGCCGGCCTGCCGTATCACGAACTGGCCTTCCGGGTGATGCGTCCGTTCGTCACCGGCAGCATTCCGGATGCCGATTTCAAGAAGATTCTCGAAGAAACCTACGGCGTGTTCGCCCACAGCGCCGTGGCGCCACTGCGTCAGTTGAACGGTAATGAATGGGTGCTTGAGCTGTTCCACGGCCCGACCCTGGCGTTCAAGGACTTCGCCCTGCAACTGCTCGGTCGCCTGCTCGATTACGTGCTGGAAAAGCGCGGCGAGCGCGTGGTGATTGTCGGTGCCACCTCGGGTGACACCGGTTCTGCGGCCATTGAAGGCTGCAAGCACTGCGAAAACGTCGACATCTTCATCCTGCATCCGCATCAGCGTGTATCGGAAGTGCAGCGTCGGCAGATGACAACGATCTTCGGCGAGAACATCCACAACATCGCCATCGAAGGCAACTTCGATGACTGCCAGGAAATGGTCAAGAACAGCTTCGCCGACCAGAGCTTCCTCAAAGGCACGCGTCTGGTGGCGGTGAACTCGATCAACTGGGCGCGGATCATGGCCCAGATCGTTTACTACTTTCATGCGTCCCTGCAGTTGGGCGGTCCGGCGCGTTCGGTGTCGTTCTCGGTACCGACCGGCAACTTCGGCGACATCTTCGCCGGTTACCTGGCGCGCAACATGGGCCTGCCGATCAACCAGTTGATCGTCGCGACCAACCGCAACGACATCCTGCACCGCTTCATGAGCGGCAACCAGTACGTCAAGGAAACCCTGCACGCAACGCTGTCGCCGTCGATGGACATCATGGTGTCCTCGAACTTCGAGCGCCTGCTGTTCGACCTGCACGGGCGTAACGGTGCGGCGATTGCCGGCCTGATGGACTCGTTCAAAAAGGACGGCAGTTTCAGCGTCGAGCAGGAACGCTGGACCGAAGCACGCAAGCTGTTCGATTCGCTGGCGGTGGACGATGCGCAGACCTGCGAAACCATCGCCGACGTCTACGAGCAAACCGGTGAGGTGCTCGACCCGCACACTGCCATCGGTGTGAAAGCCGCGCGCGAATGCCGTCGCAGCCTGGATATCCCGATGGTCATTCTGGGTACTGCCCATCCGGTCAAGTTTCCTGAGGCAGTGGAGAAAGCGGGTGTAGGAAAAGCGCTCGAACTACCTGCACATCTTTCTGATTTGTTTGAGCGAAACGAGCGCTGCACGGTTCTGCCAAACGACCTGAAAGCCGTGCAAGCCTTTGTCAGCCAGCATGGCAACCGCGGCAAGCCGCTCTAAGCCAGTAAAAGCTGTCACATTTTGAAGCCCGTCTCCTGACGGGCTTTTTTGTTTCTGCTGCCACACTGCTCGGGTTTTCACCCACGAAGGACGGGTGAGTCGATCACGAAGGAAATGGCAATGCTGTTTTACAGAGGTTTGAAACCGGCACTGGGCTGGTTGTTTTTGTTGGCGGTGCTGGGGTGGACACACAGCGGCGTGGCAGCGCAAATGGCACTCGATCAGGCCAATGCGTCAGCCAGTGTCCAGGCTATCGAGCTGGATGCGCACGAGCAACAATGGATACGTGACAACCCCAGAGTGACGGTGGCATCGGTGCAATATCCGTTGTACCTGTTTCAGGACGAACATGGCCAGTGGAGCGGTCTGAACAACGATGTGCTCAAGCGCGTCAGCGCAATGACCGGCCTGCAATTCGAGCACCAGGAATCGTTCTCTACCGACCATATGCTCGATCGCCTGCAAAGCGGGGTCGCGGACATCAGTACGACCTTGGCCATGAGTGATGATCGCAAGGCGTTTCTCGATTTCAGTCATGCTTTTGGAGGGGCAGGCTGGGTTTTTGTCGGACATGCCAATACCCCGCGGGTGGAGTCTTTCGAGCAACTGGCCAAGCGCGTTCTGGTGCTGCCCGCCCGTCATGCCCTGGAGGATGCGATTCGGCGCGACTATCCGTCGATTGAAATACGCTCGGTGAAAACCTACGCCGAAGCGCGGGCTCTGGTCGAGAGCAGTGAAGCCTACGCAACCATCGAAAACGAAATCGGCGCGCAGCTCTATCCGTTGGGCATGCTCAAGGTCGGTGCCCTGGTAGAGGGCAAGTGGGAAGCCGATCATCTGGCTGTACGAAAAGGCATGCCGCAACTACTGAGTATTCTCAACAAGGCGCTGGAAGCGTTTCCTGCGGCGGAGTTGCGGGCGATGCGTCTCAAGTGGCTGGCAGGCGTTTCGCCGCCGCCCGTGCCCTCCGTCTGGGAACGGCTGGTCGAGTGGGCATGTTGGGCGATGGGGGTAATCGGCGTTTTCGGAATGCTGTCGCTGGTGTGGAACAGGCGTCTGGCAGCCGTAATCAAGCTGCGCTGCGCAGCGGAAAAGGAGCTGGGTGATCAACTGGCCTTTCAGCACGCCCTGATCGATTCGATGCCGGATCCGGTGTTTGTCCGTGATCTGCACGGGCGCTTGATCATCTGCAATCGCAGTTACGAGGAAGCACTGTCGGTGCGCCTGGACCAGATGCAGGGTCGCCTGCTGATCGAAGTCGATGCGTTTCCAGAAGCCACTGCGCGGATGCTGCACGACGAATTCATCGCCCAGTTGCAGACCCGCAAGTCGCGCTTCAGCAAACGGCAGCTGCTGTTCAAGGGCGGGTCTCGCGAGGTGTATCAGTGGACCGTGCCGTTTTACAGCGGTGACGGTAAATTGCGCGGCCTGTTGGGTGGCTGGACCGACATCACTCAGCGCAGGACCGAGAGCGGGTGTCGCTGTCTGCAGTAAAGAAGGGAAATGTCCTGCAAGACGCGGCTACTTTTCTGATGGGAGGCTTAAGACGCCTGCCCTAGAGTGAACGACAACTGCGGTGAGAGTCCGCGATGATCGCTCCAGAGGTCGCCCATGCGCTCGCTTAAAGTCCTGATTCTTGAACCCAACCCGTTCCAGCTGATGGCATTGCATCAAATGCTCAATGCCATCGGCATCTACGATGTATTGACCGCGCCTTCGCTGGCGTCAGCCTTGAGTTCACTGGGACATCGCGGCGCGGTCGATATCGCCATTTGCGATCCGCAGCTCAAAGGTGGCGATGGGCTGGCTTTGATTCATCACCTGGCGGCGCACCATGAGGCGCGTGCCCTGATTCTGCTGGGCTCGGTCGCGCAGAGTTTGATGAGTGATCTGGAGCCGCTGCTCCGCCAGCAACGCCTGCGCCTGCTGGGACGGCTGCAAACGCCGGTTTCGGCGGTGTTGATGAGAGGTCTGCTGGACAGTTATCTGATCACCCCGCAGGAGCTCATCGAGGCCTGAAACCGGCGAATATTTTTCTGTCATCTTCGCGGTGCATGCTCTGTCAGACGCGGACCCGCAAGGTCGGGACGCGACAGGCAGAACTTTCTTCTCGGGCCGGTGGTCATTTAATGTGAACACGCCCCAGGCACTGTGTTTTCGGACTATTGAGTGGAGATCGAGATGGAAAGTATCAGTCTATTGCTCGGTGAGGCTCTGAGCCCGTATCAGGTGACGCTGACCCCTCGCGGCAGCCATGGTGAATGTCTGGTGACGCTGAAGAACAGCAGCGGCGCCATTGTGGTGGAACGCGAATTCAATCAGGCCCAGTTGAGCGACAAGCGCTTGCTGACCGACGTGGTGGACGGCCTGCACCGTGACGTGATGATCGCCGAAGGGCGGCTGGAACCCTGCGTCATTGCGGCGTTGCGCAATGCAGCTCTGGACAAGCGTCCGGCCCTGTAAAGATGAAATATTTTTTGTGGGAACCTTCCTGCATCCCTGTCAGTCAGAGCCCATAACAGCAGGATCAAGCATTGTGCTCCGGTGCTTGTCGCTTGCTGCTACGGGTCTCGAAGCAGACCCCGTTTAACCCCGAGTCGTCTCCCCACTTCTCGGGGTTTCTTTTGCCCGGCGTTTGCGCAATGCGCGGCTATTGCTCGAAAAAGCCAAGCGCCCGGCGCTGCTCAGATGGCCCCGTCTTCACGCAGCCGAGCCATTTGCGCCGCGTCGTAGCCCAGATCGCCAAGCACCTGCGCATTGTGTTCGCCCAACTGCGGCCCGACCCATTCGGATGAACCTGGGGTTTCGGAAAGTTTCGGCACGATGCCGGGCATCTTGAAGTCCTTGCCGTCCGGCAGCTTGGCATGCAGGAACATCTCGCGCGCCAGATATTGCGGATCGTTGAACATGTCCTCGGCGCTGAAGATCCGGCTGACGGGTACGTCGGCCTGATTGAGCAAGTCGAGAACAGTCTGCAGTGGTAAGGAATTGACCCAGCGATCAATCACGCCATACAACTCGTCCCGGCGACTGTCACGCCCGTCGTTACTGGCCAGCTGCGGGTCGTTGGCAAGATCTTCGCGGCCAATCACGAGCATGAAGCGTTTGAAGATTGCATCACCGTTGGCACCGATCTGCACATGCTTGCCGTCGGCGCTGGTGTGGATCGAAGAGGGCGTGATGCCCGGCATGATGTTGCCGCTGCGCTCGCGGATGAAACCGAACACGTCGAACTCCGGCACCATGCTTTCCATCATCGCGAAGATAGCTTCATACAGCGCAACGTCGACCACTTGGCCCAGTCCGCCGTTGAGCTCGCGATGACGCAGTGCCATCAACGCACCGATCACGCCCCACAGCGCGGCAATCGAATCACCGATGGAAATCCCGGTGCGCACCGGCGGCCGATCTTCGAAACCGGTGATATAACGCAAACCGCCCATGGATTCGCCGACCGCACCGAAACCTGGCTGGTCCTTCATCGGCCCGGTCTGACCGAAACCGGACAGGCGCACCATCACCAGTTTCGGATTCAGTGCGTGCAGGGTTTCCCAGCTCAGGCCGAGTTTTTCCAGGACGCCGGGGCGGAAGTTCTCGATAAGGATGTCGGCCTCGCCCAGCAGCTGTTTCAGGATCGCCAGACCGTCCGGGTGTTTCAGATTGAGGGTCAGCGACTTCTTGTTGCGCGCCTGGACGAACCACCACAACGAGGTGCCTTCGTACAATTTGCGCCACTTGCGCAGGGGATCGCCGCCGTCCGGCGACTCGATCTTGATCACCTCGGCGCCGAATTCGCCGCAAATGCGCGAGGCAAAAGGCCCGGCGATCAGCGTACCCAATTCAATGACTTTCAGACCCGAGAGCGGTTTGCTGGTGAACGGCATGCGAAATCCTGTAGGACAAGGCTGAACGGATACAGGGTTTTAACATAGCCGGCTGTCAGACGCCGCAGCTGGATTGCCATCAATTCGATGATTGCCTGTGGCATCGGTTAGACTTGCCGACTTTCCTCGTATCAAGAAGCCCGTTCATGGCCCAGCCGTCCACTACCTACAAATTCGAACTGAACCTCACCGACCTCGACCGCAGCGTCTACGAGAGCGTCAAGCAGACCATCGCCCGTCATCCTTCGGAGACCGAAGAACGCATGACTGTGCGGCTGCTGGCCTACGCGCTCTGGTACAACGAGCAGCTGTCGTTCGGCCGTGGTCTGTCAGACGTGGATGAACCGGCCTTGTGGGAAAAGAGCCTGGACGACCGTGTCCTGCACTGGATCGAAGTTGGCCAGCCGGATGCCGATCGCCTGACCTGGTGCTCGCGCCGCACCGAACGCACCAGCCTGCTGGCCTACGGCAGCCTGCGTGTGTGGGAAACCAAGGTGATCCCGGCGATCAAGAACCTGAAAAACGTCAACATCGCAGCCGTTCCGCAGGAAATGCTGGAGACCCTGGCCAAGGACATGCCGCGTGTCATCAAATGGGACGTGATGATCAGCGAAGGCACAATCTTCGTCACCGACGACCGCGGTCAGCACGAAGTCCAGTTGCAATGGCTGCAAGGTGAGCGCGGCTGAGGTCGCGACACCGCTGATATTTCCCACGAATCAAAGAGAAGCCTCCTTCGCCCCATGCGTATCGAACCTCGTCAACTGCCTGCCACGCTGCCTTTCCTTGGTGATCTGCCGCCACTGCTGACCCGCCTGTACGCGGCGCGGGGCGTGCAATCGGAAGCGGAGCTGGACAAAAGTCTGGCGCGCTTGATCCCGTTCCAGCAGCTCAAAGGCATTGATGCGGCGGTCGACCTGCTGGTGACGGCATTGGAGCAACGCCAGCGCATTCTGATCGTCGGCGACTTCGATGCGGACGGCGCCACCGCCAGCACTGTCGGTGTGCTCGGCCTGCGCCTGCTGGGCGCGGCGCATGTCGATTATCTGGTGCCGAACCGTTTCGAATACGGCTATGGCCTGACGCCGGAAATCGTCGAAGTCGCGCTGACCCGTGAACCGCAACTATTGATCACCGTCGATAACGGCATCTCCAGCGTCGAAGGCGTCGCGGCGGCCAAGCGCGCCGGACTGAAGGTGTTGATCACCGACCACCACTTGCCCGGCGATGAACTGCCGCAGGCTGATGCGCTGGTCAATCCGAATCAGCCAGGCTGCGAGTTTCCGAGCAAAGCGCTGGCTGGCGTCGGGGTGATTTTTTATGTGTTGATGGCCTTGCGCGCACGCCTGCGCAGCCTTGGCTGGTACGAGAGCAAACCGCAACCGAACATCGGCGAACTGCTCGATCTCGTGGCGCTGGGCAGCGTCGCCGACGTGGTGCCGCTGGATGCCAACAACCGCATTCTTGTGCATCAAGGGCTGGAGCGGATTCGTGCCGGCCGGGCGCGGCCAGGGATCAAGGCGATCCTCGAAGTCGCCAAGCGAGAGGCTGCGCGGATCACTTCCACCGACCTGGGTTTTATTGTCGGCCCGCGCCTGAACGCCGCCGGGCGTCTGGACGACATGAGCCTGGGCATCGAATGCCTGCTCACCGCCGACGCCAATCTGGCGCGGGAAATGGCTGCGCAACTGGACGGCATGAACCAGGATCGCAAATCCATCGAGCAGGGCATGCAGCGAGAAGCGCTGGCGCAGCTCAAGGATCTGCCGGTCGAGTCGATGCCGTTCGGTCTGTGCCTGTTCGATCCGGAGTGGCATCAGGGTGTGATCGGCATCCTCGCCTCGCGGATGAAAGAGCGCTATTTCCGCCCGACCATTGCTTTCGCCGATGCCGGTGATGGTCTGCTCAAGGGCTCCGGTCGCTCGGTGCAGGGTTTCCATATTCGCGATGCGCTGAGCGTGGTCGCGGCGCAGCATCCGAACCTGATCGCCAAGTACGGTGGCCACGCGATGGCCGCTGGTCTGACCTTGCCGCAGGAGAATTTTCCGCTGTTCGCCGAGGCATTCGACGCTGAAGTACGTAGGCAACTTCGCGAAGAAGACCTCACTGGGCGGATGCTTTCAGATGGCACGCTGGCCGTTGAAGAGTTTCATCTCGAACTGGCTCGCGCCTTGCGCCACGCCGGGCCATGGGGGCAGCATTTTCCGGAGCCGCTGTTCCATGGCGTGTTTCAGTTGGTCGAGCAGCGCGTGGTTGGCGAACGGCATTTGAAAGTGGTGCTGAAAAGCGAATGCGGTTCGGTGAAGCTCGATGGCATCGCGTTTGGCATTGACCGCGATGTGTGGCCGAACCCGACGATTCAATGGGTTGAACTGGCTTACAAGCTCGACGTCAACGAGTTTCGTGGCAACGAGACTGTGCAACTGATGATTGCTCATATCGAACCGCGCTGAAGATCAGAAGATCGCAGCCTTCGGCAGCTCCTACAGGGGATCGCATTCCTCTGTTGGAGCTGCCGAAGGCTGCGATCTTTTCTGGAACCCCCCAAGATCCCCCGTTGTCGACTAGGCTCTAAGCACTGCTTGATTGGCCTTGTGACGTCTTGTCGAATTTTTGCCCGCGGGGGCGGGTGCTGCACCCTTTTTCTGTCACTCGTCGACTTTTCAAACAGAACCCTGGAGCCTGCCCACTGATTCGAGAGGTGCCCCATGAGTCTGCTGCTTGAACCCTTTACCCTGCGCCAACTGACCCTGCCCAACCGCATCGCCGTGTCGCCGATGTGCCAGTACTCCAGCGTCGACGGCCTGGCCAACGACTGGCATCTGGTGCACTTGGGCAGCCGCGCGGTGGGCGGTGCCGGACTGGTGTTTACCGAAGCCACGGCGGTTACCGCCGACGGGCGCATCACCGCCGAAGACCTTGGCCTGTGGAACGACGAACAGATCGCACCGCTGCAACGCATTACTCGCTTCATCACCGCCCAGGGCGCGGTCGCCGGCATTCAGCTGGCCCACGCCGGGCGCAAGGCCAGCACCCACCGGCCGTGGATCGGCAAGCATGGCAGTGTCAAACCCGAGGATGGCGGCTGGACCCCGGTCGGGCCATCGCCGATTGCTTTCGATCCGCAGCACACGCAACCGAAACAGCTCGATGAAGGGCAGATTGCCGACGTGATTCAGGCGTTCGTCGACGCGGCCAAACGCGCGCTGACGGCGGGGTTCAGCGTGGTTGAAGTGCATGCCGCGCACGGTTATCTGCTGCATCAGTTTCTTTCGCCGCTGAGCAACCAGCGTCGCGATCAGTACGGTGGTTCGTTCGAGAATCGTATCCGTCTGGTGCTGCAAGTCACTGAAGCGGTGAGGGCGGTATGGCCGGAGGAATTGCCGGTGTTTGTCCGCGTCTCGGCGACTGATTGGGTCGAAGACGGCTGGAACCCGGACGAAACCGTGGAACTGGCGCGTCGCCTTCACACGCTGGGCGCCGATCTCATTGACGTGTCTTCAGGAGGGACAGCTGCAAACGCGGAAATTCCGGTCGGACCCGGATATCAAACGCGCTTTGCCGAGCGGGTACGCAAAGAGTCAGGCATCGCCACCGGTACTGTCGGAATGATTACCGAGCCTGCCCAGGCCGAGCACATTCTGCGCACCTGTCAGGCCGATATCATTTTCCTCGCCCGAGAGCTGCTGCGCGATCCGTACTGGCCGCTGCATGCCGACGATGATCTGGGCGGGCGCAAAGCAGTGTGGCCGGCGCAGTATCAGCGCGCGACCCATCGGGATCAGCCCATTCATGAGTCGGATTTGCGTGATTGATTGAAGGCTGGAAAGCAAAAGCCCCGAACCAGTGATGGTCGGGGCTTTTCTATTCGGCAGAAGTTTGCGTTGTCCAGGCGGGCCTCTTCGCGAGCAGGCTCGCTCCCACAGTAGGAATGCGGACCCCTGTGGGAGCGAGCCTGCTCGCGAATGACGCCAGAACCGCCGCCTTAGAACCTCAAGGGTATTTACGCTTGTCCGGCGCCGGCGGGAAGTACTGGTACAGCCAGGTCTCGCTCAGCGTGCGGTCATTGGTGCGAATGAACAGGCGCAGTTCCACCGGCTCGACACTGTCATTGGTCGGATACCAGTCGAACAGGATCCGATAACCCTTGATGTCATCCAGCACCAGCACGCTGAAGTCCTGCACCTTGCCGTTGGAACAGGTAATCACTGGCTCGATCCCGGTGCCCTGTGGCAGGCGCTCAAGGCCGCCACCGGTGAAGTCCACGGCAAAGCGCCGCGCCCAGACTGGCGGGTAATGCTCACCCGGCGCCCAACCCTCGGTGAAGCCGCCCATGCCCGAACGCGTTGCGTGCACCCGTGCCAGTGGCGTGCCGACCGGTGGCAGGGCGCTCCAGTACAGCTTGTACCCGTAGTTCAGCGAATCACCGGCAGCCACGGGTTTCTTCGGCGTCCAGAACGCGACGATGTTATCCAGCGTCTCGCCGGTCGTAGGAATTTCCAGCAGATCGATAGAGCCTTCGCCCCATGCGGTTGTCGGTTCTACCCACAGGCTCGGGCGCTTGCTGTACCAGTCGACAGTGTCCTGATAGTTGGCGAATTCGTGGTCGGTCTGCACCAGGCCAAAACCTTTCGGGTCCTTGTCGGCAAATGCGTTGAATTGCAGCTTTGCCGGGTTGTTCAACGGACGGCAGATCCATTCGCCATTGCCGCGCCACATGGCCAGACGGTCGGAATCGTGAATCTGCGGGTGAATGGTGTCGCACATGCGCCGTTCGTGGGTGCCGCAGCTGAACATGCTCGTCATTGGCGCCACGCCCAACTGTTCGATAGTGGTGCGTGCGTTGATGTGCGCGTCGATTTCCATGACCACGCGCTCGGCCTGGCAATCAATGTCGAAGCGATAGGCACCGGTGGCGCTCGGCGAGTCGAGCAGGGCGTAGACCACAAAACGCGTGGCGTTCTTGTCCGGAGTTTCGAACCAGAACTTGGTGAAGTCGGGAAACTCTTCGCGCTTCTTCGCGTAGGTATCAATGGCCAGGCCGCGCGCGGAGAGGCCATATTGGCCAGTAGCATCGACCGCGCGGAAATAGCTGGCGCCGAGAAACGACACCACGTCATGCCGATCCAGCTCCGGTGCCTTGAACAGTTTGAAGCCGGCAAAACCCAGATCGCCCTTGAGCTGCTGGGTGTCGACCGAAGTGTTCTCATAATTGAACAGCGCCGGGCGGAAATGCACCTCGCGCGCCATGCGCGTCTTCGGATCAACGCTGTACATGCGCACCGGTTGACGGAAACCCATGCCGACGTGGAAGAACTGCACGTCCAGCTGACCTTTGTTTTCCTTCCACAGGGAATGGCCGCCGTCGTAGCGGATCGCGTTGAAGTTCTGCGGAGTCATGGTCGCCAGGGTCGGCGGCAATACCTGTTTCGTATCCTGATAGGCATTGCCGGCGAGCTGCTTGGCCTGACGCTTCAACGCCTCGAAATCGAAGGCCTGGGCCTCGCCATCGGCGGCGCCACCATTGGCCGCCCAGGCGCGAGCGGCCAACAGACCCGACGCGGAAAGACCGGTATAGGCCGCAATGGCCATAGACGCTTTGAGCAAATTCCTGCGGTGCATAAATACAACCTGTCGTGTGCAATCCAGCGCCGTTCCTGGCACCTGTCGGATCGGAAATTACGGTTCGGTCATGCCTTCGGCCAAACGCAACGGACTATAAACAGATGCCCGCTAGCTTAATCGGTTCGATTGTCGGGCAAAAAGGCTTGTTTGCGTTGCGTCATCTGGCAATGAAACAAGACATGTCTGTAATTTTTCTGACAGGGCTCTCTGATTTAGAGGGCATATCTGCTTTTTTCGATTAATTACTCTAAAAACCACTTTTCAACGCCGATTTAATTCCTATTCTATGAGCAAGACCGGATACAAGCCTTCGTGCCGGCGGGGCACACGACGCTGCTCGAAGAGGCAGGGCGATGTGAGGTTCAGCAGTTTCTTGACTCAATAGAGAAGGACATCGTCCATGGCAAAAATACAGGGCATCACCGAAATGTTGGGCATCTTTCCTTGCTTGGGCGGCGGGCGCAGAAGACGCCGTCTCAATTCCGAGGAATTGAAACTGGTGGAACGTTATCGAGAGCTATCGGAAAGCGACCGGATCGCCATGCGCTATCTGGTGGATGCGATGCGGAGTGTTTCGCGGTTTTAAGGAGGAGGGGAGAAGGGGGCAGGTCGAAAGGCCTGCCCCTTTTCATTGGGTAACGCTCGGAACGGGCCCTTCTGAGTGGCGAGCAACATCTCGAAGCATACTCGCGGCGCGGGTTGGGGCACTTTCGAACTAGGCTGAGGGCCTTAGATCCGGATAACCCTTGTTTGGAGACGGAACATGAACACCCGTGGATTGCTCGATCAACTGCTCAAGTCCGGGCAGGAAATGCTGCAGAACAAGACTGGCGGCGCTTCCAGCAAATCGGCTGCCAGCGGGCTGGGCGGCTTGCTCGGTGGCTCGTCTGGCTCCAGCGGCCTCGGCGGCCTGCTCTCCGGCGCGGGTGGCGGCGCATTGGCCGCAGGCGCGATGGGGCTGCTGCTCGGCAATAAAAAGGTCCGCAAGGTCGGCGGCAAAGTCGCGATCTACGGCGGCCTGGCTGCGCTGGGCGTACTGGCTTACAAGGCTTACGGCAACTACAACGCCCAAAAAGGCAGCGCACCCCAACGCGAACCGCAAACCCTCGACCGCTTGCCACCCGCTCAAGTCGAGCAGCACAGCCAGGCAATCCTCAAAGCCCTGGTCGCCGCCGCCAAAGCCGACGGCCACATCGACGAGCGCGAGCGCGAACTGATCGAAGGCGAATTCACAAAACTCGACAACGACCAGGAACTGCAACACTGGCTCCACGCCGAACTCAACAAACCCCTCGACCCCACCGACGTCGCCCGCGCGGCGAGCACGCCGGAAATGGCGGCGGAGATGTACATCGCCAGTGTGATGCTGGTGGATGAGGAGAATTTTATGGAGAAGAGCTATCTGGATGAACTGGCGCGGCAGTTAAAGCTGGAGCCGGGGTTGAAGGTGGAGTTGGAGAGGCAGGTGCGGTTGGCGGCGGTTTGAATTATGGGTTTGAGAAATCGCAGCGTTGAGTTGCGATTTTTCCGTCTGCGGGATTGAGGAAACCAGAGTTAGACAAATGAGAAAGACAAATGGGGACAGATTTATTTCTCGTGATTAGAAAATAAATCTGTTCCGTTTTTCTAAAAATATGTTGGGTTTCGTCGAACAATTTAGAGGTTCTCAATGTTGGTTGGGCCACCGTCATCAATGAGTTTCCTCATGCGACGATTATAGAGTTCAAGGTCCTGAGCATCATTGTTGGCTTCGATTGTTTCTCCCAGAAAAACCATGATACGTGAGATTTTCTGTTTCTCACTTTCAGTCGTGTCGCACACGAGATCAAATCCGTCTTTTGACAAGAAAGGGTATTTGTTTCTTAGGTAATAATAGCAGCCAATGTTTTCAAGCAAGTCGCTGGCGTCTTTTTTTGTCAGCTCAACCGAATTTAAGTATTCGCTAAATGCATCTTTCAATATTTCGATCGAGGTTTCTAGCGGCTCTAAATAGGTGCACAGTCCTTGCCAATTTATGATATGCAACTGGGTTCCCCAGTCAGGATCTCTTGTGAAATATTGGTCACTACCTTTGAAGTAGGCAGGGAACTGATTTTTGTTCAAAGCTATTTCAAAGTTTGTTGTCATTGAGGTTGTTCTCAGTTGTCAAGTTGGCTTGGCAAGCAAATCTGTACCCATTTTAATTTTTTATTTCGGACTGGCCAAAATCTAATTGTGTCTAGGTTGTCAATATGCGCGGTTAGCTTTTCAAGAAAAGCCTTTTCGCTGCTGAAGTTGTTGTTGGCAATCATATCTAAGAACCAAGTGGAGTCTAAAACTGTAAATATTTCAGTCCACTCTGGACTTCTAGCTTTCCATTCGGGCATGACGTTCGCGGCAAAGCCGTGGCCTTTGCCTTGGGATAAGTGAAAATAGTTGTCTTCGAATGAGTAGCCTATAATTTTCGGCCAGTTTGAACTGTGCAGAAGATTTGGCTCCATATCCTTTCTAGCAATCACATAAAAAATTCTCATCATTCTTCAGGAGGTATCTGTGGTTTGTCGAAGTTGGCTGTGCGTGGGGTTGGGTGGATTTTTTTTTGCTCCGCTGTCACCCATTTTTAATGCGTGCTTAAACCAAGGGCTAAAGTTTTTGGTTTGTTCAACAGGGCATGTCATGTATCAGTGCACGGTGGCGTAAAAATTTAGCATTATACGCTCTGCTCAAAAAATTTCGAGATTAAGCAGGCAACCCTTCAGTTTTAACCGCTTGATCTCGTCGTCAAACTTGTATTTTGGCGATTCTTTGTTTTTTGTATCGTGCTGCTGTCTAAGGAGGCGAAATAATTTCCCTGTATTTTTCTTGCTTTGTTCATCAAGGCTTTCAATTAGGTCGTAATTAGTG
Organism: Pseudomonas sp. S3_G06; assembly: GCF_054667565.1. NCBI lineage: Bacteria > Pseudomonadati > Pseudomonadota > Gammaproteobacteria > Pseudomonadales > Pseudomonadaceae > Pseudomonas > Pseudomonas sp. S3_G06. The sequence goes on along the minus strand of NZ_CP162738.1, from coordinate 3,989,852 downwards.
GCTGACAGAAACGCGATTTTGTTTTTTAGTGTGTAGTAAGCGCTTATGTTTGAAAGCAATGCCTCTGCATCTGAATAGTCTTCTTTTAAATGTTTTGCGTAATCTTCGAATATGGTCGTTAACAGGCTTTGTGCTGCTTTTTGATTTTTTAAAACTCCACACATTTCCTGCCAGTTGCTGATGAAGAGATGGTCTCCCCAGTCGGATCCGCGGGAAAAATACTTTCCAGTCCCTTTAAAGAAGTCAGATGTTTCATGAAGTTCTAAAGCCGTCTCAAAAGTAGTCTTCATTGAGCTTTTTCCAGCCATCAAGGTTTGTCACAAAACGTTCCAATGTCAATGCTTTGATGAGCATTTTTTGAATCACGAATTTGTGGATTCGGAACCTAAGTATGCTCTAGCTTGGGAATATACCGGTGTCATTATTTTTCTAAGAACGGTTGGCTGTCATTTAGAGTTAGCAGTCCAAGTCAAAAGCATGCGACTGTGAGGGCCGCAATCGGCTGAAACGAGATACCTATCCCGAAAAAGGGCTAGAGCCTTCCCGAGAAAATAGCAAGTTCGGCTCGTCAGAAATTTTTTAGGTCGCAACTCCGCGGTCTGCGCCTGGCTTGAACATGAGAGATTCGTCTTCTTGTCTAGCTTTACAACTCTCTACAAAAATCAGTGCTGCAGACGGATCTTTAAGAAAGAGTTCGTACGACTCTTTGCTTATTTCGTAATACTCATCATAGTCAACCAAGCGGTTGTTAACATGGATAGAAACATAATACGTTCCACTAACTGCTTCTATTCCTATGGTAAATCGCTCGTCTGTATTGATAGAAGTGTCATTGAATTTCATGATCATCCTCTTATAGAGACAGTGGTGATATTTCAAATTTTGGTGCAAGCGGGCCTTTAGCGTCGACTATTGCTTCACTGTTTCCATCTGGCAATTTTCGACCCGGAATCCATAGGTCGTTATCGCCAGCTTCATTTCCTGATGGAATTCTTGGTCCAAGTCCGCGTTCGTTTTCGATTTCACTGATCAGAAGAAGTGATAATTATTTTTCGGCTGGGGCGTTCCTTGAGCTAAGTTATAATTACGGTAGCACTGAATCGCTATGACGACAGTCTGGCCGAGTATAATCATAGTGCCGAACGCCTTTATCGAGCCATTGTTTGGGTTTCGCTTTTCAAAGCGAACATCAGCATCGTGTAGTAGCTGTGAAAAAAGAAACTTCGCTATTTCTAAATCAGGTTAAATGCACTGTGTCACTCCCAACGCCCTAGCATGATGTACGCAAAGTCGGAGAGGGGATGCGCACGGTTGTTTTCGTCCCTTTTTCTACTCACGCCCATAAACCAATAAAATCATCAAAGTTATTAGAAACTAAGTGGGTTTTACTTGAGTTTGGGTCAAAAATTTCAACCGTAATTGAGGGCGTATTGAAATTCAGGCAAACAAGGTAACCGCCCGCATCCCGTGCGATAGGGACCAATCCATTCGGAAGCCCTGGGGGTTTTCCTGCCCCTGAGTACCATGAGATGGTATACGGGGTTGCGTCGGGCGAAAATGAAAAGAACTCGCTTATGCAAGTTCCTTCGTCGTCATATGAAAATGAAGACACCTCAGGAGAGGCTTCGTCGGAATATTTAACTAAGTCCAAGTAGGACTCTGGGAAAATTACACCAAGTAGTTTTTCTACTTGGGAAATCGTATTGGCATCCACTGAGGATCCCTGTTCAATCCCGAAAGTACTCCAGTCAATCTTCATGTCAGCCCTCCGTAATTATTTCTTTCCATCCGCAAAGCCCCCTTTGTTTCCGGGGTGGAACATCTTCTGCCAAAGAGCATTCCATTGAGGACCTTTCGATTGTTCATGTTGATAGCGCCATACCAGTTGGAGTGTATCCGTTCCCGGTACGTGATGCCATGTGACCTCCTTACCAGGGCTAATGCCTTTGGTAGGTATCTTGGTGCCCTTTACACGTCTGAATCCTGGCACCATGGTTTCCATTATTTTATTAAAATCTGCATCAGTATCGGCTGACTTTAAGAGGCTTTCGTTTGCAACCTTGAAATGTTCTGCGCGGTTCGGAACTGCTAGCACATCCGGGCCAATTTTGGTCTCGTATAAAACGCTATATGCGTGGGGATCCAATGGCGTCGCCATACCGCTTAGTGCTTCATTACGGTTTGCTGCAACCGGATCCACTGCTCCGGCAGTTTTTGCCTTGCCTCCATCCGCCTCTAGGCACTCCAATCCCAACGGATCCACCCACATAGTGGGGTTAGGGACGTATTGGTAGTTGTTCAACCCTCCTGCGAGTTTGAACGGATCCGGCGTCAGAAACCGCCCAGTTCCCGGATTGTAGTAACGATGGCGGTTGTAATGGAGGCCCGTCTCCGCATCGAAGTACTGACCTTGGAACCGCAGCGGGTTGTCGATTTCACTGACATCCAATGCCGCGAGGTTGCCATAGGCACGGTACTTCGCCGACCACATGATTTCGCCGCTGTAGTCGGTGAGTTCTTGAGGGGTACCGAGGTGGTCAAGGTGGTAATAGAACGGCGTTGCCTTCAGGGGGCCTTCGCCGTCGAGCATTGCCAGAGGACGGAAACTGCCAGGTTCGTAGATATAGCTGCGATACCGGTTTTCTGCGCTTTCTGCGATCAGACGTTCGCCTTGCCATAAGAACTCGGTGGTACGGCCGTCGACCGTTTTTTCGATACGGCGGCCGAAGGCGTCGTACTTGTAGCTAGCTGTGCTTCCGCCTGGCAGGCTGACGCCGATCAGGCGATGCTGGCGGTCATAGCGGTACTCGGTGACGACTTTCTGGGCGGCGCCGCGGCGTTCGCGAATCAGATTGCCGTAGGCGTCGTAGTCGTAATGCCGGTCACCCTGCATCAACAGGCGGTTGCCTTTGACGTTGGCGAGGTTGGCGGTGCCTTCGTTGGTTTGGCCAAGCAGGTTACCCGCCGGGTCATGGGCGAAGCTTTCCGGTGTGGCGCCGCGCACGCTGATCAGACGATCGAGTGGGTCGTAGTGATAGCTGCGATTGCCTTTGCGGCTATCGTCGACGCCGGAAAGGTTGCCAATGGCGTCGTATTCATAGCGACGCTGGAACAGGTTCTTATCACGCTGACTGACGCTGTGTGCTTGCAAACGACCTTGTTCGTCGTACTGGTATTGGCTGAGCAACAGTCCTTGTTGGCGTTGTAGTTCGCGACCGGCGCTGAATTGGTGGCTGGTCAGGCGAGAACCGTTGAGGTCGATGCTGCTCAGGCGCCCACCGGACAAATGACGGTAGTCGAGCGTGCTTCCATCGGGCAGGCGACAATGGCTCAATTGGCCGACGCTGTCATATTCGTAACGTGTGGTGCCCCAGCCTTGGTGTTCAGTGATCAGGCGGTCCTGTACATCGTATTCATATGCAAGCGGCCAATGACCATCATCAATATTTACCAAGCGACCCAGTGCGTCGTAGCTGTAGTGAATCTCTTCGCTGTCGGGCAGGGTTTTGACCAGGAGGCGACCGGAGGCGTCGCGCTGGTATTCGGTGACCAGTTCGCTGCCGTCGTCGCCGAATTCGGTTTTCTTCAGCAACTGGCCTTTGAGGTCATACTCGTAGGCAGTGCGGCGACCGTCGAAGCCGATTTCTTGCTGGATCAGGCCATTTGAGTAGTAGTCGAGCTGATAGCGTTCGCCGCGCTCGTTCTCAATCTCGGTGAGGTTGAGTTGCGAGTTGTCGTAGCGGTAGCGAAGTTGGCTGCCATCCGGATTGATGCGGCGGCTGACCAAGTGCAGGTTGTCGGCGTATTCGTAGCGAGTGATACGGCCCAGCTCGTCGCGTTCGGCGGTGACTTTGCCGTAGGCGTTGTAACTGAAAGTGCGTGTCGTGCCACCGGGTAAAGTGATCTGCGCCAAGCGCTGCGCTGCGTCCCATTGATAATGGGTGATGGCGCCGCTCTCGTCTTGGCGGGTGATCAATCCGCCGAATGAATCGTAGCGGTACTTGCGCTGGCCTCCATCGGGCAGACGTTCTTCAAGCAATTGCCCAAGGCCGTTCCAGTCGAGCTGATGGCGGCTACCGTCGGGGTGGGTAATTTCCAGCAAGCGGCCTCGGCGGTCATAGCGGTAGCACGTCTCATTGCCGTCGGGGTCGGTCTGCTGGGTGATGTCGCCCTGAAGGTTCCGCTGGTATTTCCAAGTGGCCTTGCCCCGACGGACTACTCGTATGAAACCGTTGTGATACTCGTAAGTAGTCGGTTGGTCTTCAGGGGGAATGATTGCGACCAGGCGTCCGGCTTCGTTGTATCGATATTCTGTGATGGCGCCAAGAGGGTCCTTTTCAGCAATTAGCTGACCTTTTTCATCATAGGCTCTTTGTGTTTCTGCACCATCCGGACCGGTCTCGCTGACCAGTCGAGCGTTTTTATCGTGGACGTAAATCTGCTCGCTGCCGTCTGCATTAGCGACAGTAACTGTGCCTTCATCGTCCCAAACATAACGCGCATCGATCTGCGCAATATTGGACCACTGACGAGTACAACGGGCCCACTTGCCTTCGCGTTCCCACTCCCAGTGAAAGCTTGCGCCGCCGGCCAGTTGGCGCTGTTGGATTACATGCTGCTCGTCATAGTGATAGTGCTCGACTTCCCCAACGGCATTGGTGGCGCTTATCAGTTGATTACGCTCGTTGTACTTATAGCTAACCAGTGTCTTGACCGTCTGCCACGGGTCTTGGCGTTCGCCTCGTTCGTTGTACTCCTGACCTAATTGTTGGTAGTCAACGGCGACAATATGGCGATCTTCATAGCGCAGGAGCAAAGAACGTCCCGCTCCGTTATCGATGCGCTGGATGCGATCAACCAAGTCATAGCTGATGTGCAATTGGTTGTCGTAGGCATCGCTAATGGTAGTCAGGCGTCCGGCGCGGAAATGATAAAAACGTGTGTCCTCTCCGGCCTGAGCCAAGATCAATTCGCCTGGCGCATCCCCTATGAAAATCGCCGCCTCGGAAAGGCTATTGGTGATGGACGGACGCTGTTCGTTAGGTAGAGGGAACTCGGTCCGACGGTTTTCGTTGTCAGTCCACAGCACGACGTCATCGCTGATTTGTAAACTATGTGATAGCGGATGGCTCCAGCCGAAGCCTAGACGGTTGTCGATCTCTACCGCGCTGGTGCGGTAAAGACGTACCCATTCCAGCGGTAGCAGGCCGTCCAATTTTCCATCAGTGAGGGTTAGTAGTTCCTCACCGGTGACCATCGAAATGGGGTCGCCCTCGCAACGGGTTTTGGATTTGCACTGTGCCGCTTGATTAGCCGGGTTCGTGGACTGCTTAGGTGCGTCATTAACCGGTTCGTTTTTCACCAGCAGGCTTTGCGGTTCTGTTTTCTTCCGAGCAAATACCGAGGCGTTCGGCTCCTTAAGCGTGGGGGTATCAGCGGTCTTGGGAAGAGGCACAGGGCCACCACCAGTATCAGTAACACCGATGGAAAGAGGTGCCTTCTTACCTGCGTTCAGTGGAACATCCTTGGCCTTGAGCATTACAGGCTTGGAAAGCTCTGTATGGGCCGGAAGGCTATGTTTGCTGCTAGCCGACATCAACTGTTCAGCCAAACCCTCAAGGTATTTGAGTGCTCCCCCAGGCTTCATTTTGCTCAGGGCCTTGGTCCCCAACCGCACGGCAAGGCCGGCTCCGCCCGTAAGACAGATACCGATGACTACGTTGATCAGGAACTCGACGCCGATGCTTGCGATCACGTTGACGATCACCTGCGGCGGCAGCATGCCCACCCAGGCCACAATTGCCGAGATGTAGATAAACATCAGCGGTTCGTCGTTGAGTATCAACAAGGCAGAGGCAATTGCTTCTTTGGAGGTCGCGTAGAGCTTTTCGAGTTCAAGGTCTGATAAGTAGTCGCGAAGCTTTTTGGCATTCCCTATCGGATCGGCCAGAAGACCGACAAGGTTTTTCAAGTCATCCCATAAACTGAGTAGCGCCTGCTCGAAGCTATCGAGCGCTTCTTTCAGCAGAATCATCGCGCGACCCGCACGATCCGCCGCAGAGTAGGTGCTCCACTGCGCTTGGAACTTGCTCGCCCACTCGCTTCTCAACCAGCCGTCGAGATCGCTGATCACACCTTTATAAGAACCATAAAGAGCTTTGACATCGCTTTCGGAGACGTCTGGAAAAAAGGTGATGCGATAGTGTTTCCCCGGGATGCAGTTATCGATAGTTTCGATACCACTGGGGCCAATCTTTTTATTGATCGGGGCTCCTACCACGGAGTAGCCAATCATTGCTTTTTCGACCTGTTCGATGCGCACCGGGGTATCGCCGATGGGCACGTAGCGTGCGGTCTCGAATGCATGGATCAGCGTAAACTTGCCATCCTTTGGACACACGGCAAAGGTCTCGACTGCCCCTGTCCTGGTTCTACGCTGCGTAACGCTGACCTCATTGCCAACCTTGAATTTCTGGTCGACGTCCATAGCCCAGCCTGTCCAGAAACCATCCGCCCAATTTTTGTAGTCGCTCAGGCAATTATTGAAGTCTTTAAGGATCAGGTTAACGTCGGGAGCTTTGGCGTCCAGTACCTGAAGAACCAAGGTTCCCAGTGGGCTGCTAATCATGCGTTGACTTCCTTTGTCAGCTGCGCGGCGAGGCGCTCTGCCATGTCTTCGGTATTCGGTTGATGTCGGACGAAGCGTTCGACTTTGCGGCGCAGGTTGTTTTCAGGAAATGCGAAATACAGCTCAGGACAGTCTTCACCCAGCCACTGCATCAGGTTGTCGATGACAGTGTTTAGGTCGCCCTCGGCAAGCTGTTTGAGTAGCTTCTCGGGCACCTCCCACCACGGCCAGTCCCGCACCTTCGGCAAAACCCGTGTCCCAACCTCCAGCGTTTGCCCATTAATCAGATACCGCTCAAACACCGGCAGTACTTCCCCAGCCTTCTCCCCAAGCCCCTTCAAAATCGGGTAGATGTGCCGCCCATCCCAGAAGCGGAAAAACACCTCCGTCCCGTCAGGCATCTTCACCTGTGTCAGGCTGCGCAGGTGCTCGAACACGTCGTTCGGTTCGGCGCGTGAGACGGCCAGCCAGCCCCAGTCGAGGACGTCGGTTTCGGCGATCCAGGGCAGGAGTGCCGAGTTCGGTTTGAGTTCGGTGACGTAGGGCATCACCGGTTGCCAAGTGGAGTAGGGTGTGCCGCCCCAGATCGGCAGGAGCTGGGCGGTGGGTTCGGTGAGGTACAGGGTTTTCAGGGCGTCGGCATCGCTCGCCGCACTGATCACCAGATACAAACGCTCGCCACTCTGCAACGGCTGTTGCGCCAGCCAGTCTTTGGGTGTCAATCGATCAGATGGCACAGGCACCTGCCTTGCATTTTTCGCATTCTTCGCAGAACGGCGCGTTGCGTTTGAGGGTGTTGATCTGGGCCGGGGTCAGGACCTGGCCGGCCTTGTCGGCATCCGCCTGTTTCAGCACGCCGGGCATCAACGGCGCGGCGCCCGTACCAACGCCGGGGCTGCCGCCGGAGTTCATGTTGATTACCGGGCCGCTCAAGGTCACGCCGCCGGCGTCGATCTTGATGAAGCTGCCGCCGCCGACCAGCGTGAGTTCGGCGCCGGCTTCCATCACCACTTTCATGCCGCTGCTCAGGTGGATTTCCTGGCCTGCGTCGATGAACTGGCCGGTGCCGATCTTGATGTGCTGGTTCACGCCGACGGTGAGGTGGTCGTTGGCGCGGGTTTCGACTTTGCGGTCGGCGTAGACGGTGTGGTGTTCTTCGGCCTTGAACTCGGTGTAGCTGTTTTGCTCGACGGTGTCGTGGCGTTCGTTGCCGACGCGGATTTTCTGGTCGTGCTCGATGTTCTCGTCCCAGTCGCGCTGGGCGTGCAGGTAGATCTGTTCCTGACCTTTTTTGTCTTCGATGCGCAGTTCGTTGTAGCCGCCACCGCCCATGGAGCTCAGGGTCTTGAAAGTGCTGCGGGTCTTGTTCGCCGGCAGTGGATAGGGGACGGTGTTTTCCTTGTGGTACAGGCAGCCGCTGATCAGTGGCTGATCGGGGTCGCCTTCAAGGAACGTGACGAGCACTTCCATGCCGATGCGCGGGATGGCGATGCCGCCGTACTGGGCGCCGGCCCAGGCGCTGGAAACACGCAGCCAGCAGCTGGTCTTGTCGTCGGCCTGGCCTTCGCGGTCCCAGTGAAACTGGACTTTGACCCGGCCGTACTCGTCGCAGTGGATTTCTTCACCTTTCGGGCCGGTGACCACCGCGCTCTGGCTGCCGAGAATGCGCGGTTTCGGGTGGCGCAGCGGCGGGCGGTTGGGCACGTCCCATGGCGTGGCCTGGAAGCGGTTGCGGTAGCCCTGATGGAAATCGTCTTTCAGCGCCGTGGTGTCGCTGGTCACCGACTCTTCGAGCACTTGCGGCTGCTTGCCTTCGTGCAGGACTTCGGTGAGCAGCCAGAGGTCGTTCCATTTGGCTTTCGGGTGTTCGGTCAGGGCGAGGAAATGACCGCTGACCAGCAGTGGCTGATCACTCTTGCCTTCGGCGAGCTGGAAGTCGCTGCGATGGCGTTCGAGGGCGCGTTTGGCCAAATGCTTGCCGCGCTCGCGGTCGATGAAGCGGCCCGGGTAATCGTAGTCTTCGAGGTCTGGCAGGGCGTCGCCACGGTTTTCGCTTTCCAGGGTCAGGCGCGGTTTTTCGAAATCGTAATCGCGGCGGGTGGTGCGGCTGGTGCGGGTTTCCAGGCGCAGGTCGAAACGCTTGATCACCGGGTTGCTGGCGACCATGCCGGAGTCTTGCTGATAGGGCACCGGCTTGAGCTTCGGGAACACCGTTTGGTCATCGCCGAACACCAGCTTGTGCGCGTTGGCGCTGTGCTGGAAGTGGAAGTGAATGCCTTCTTCTTCACACAGGCGCTGGATGAAGTGCAGATCCGACTCGTCGTATTGCACGCAGTAGATGCGCTCGGGATAGATCGAGCCGGTCTTGAATTCGTAGGCGTTGCCTTGGATGCCGTGCTCTTCCAGCACTTGGCCGATGATTTTCGGCACGCTGAGGTTCTGGAAGATGCGCTGGTTGATGCGGTGCGCCAGGTACGCCAGTTGCGGGCGCAGCGTCACCGAATAACGGGTCAGGCGCTTGCCGGAATCGCCTTGCGCAGCGCGGTAGATCTGCCCATGAATGCCGCTGCCGTCAGGCGACAGCTGCAGAAAGGCCGGTTTGTGCAGCAGGGCTTCGAGGTCCAGCGACGGCTGCTCACTGACCAGCTCCACCTCAAACACAAAAGGCTGGCTGATGGCTTCCCGGCCTTGCAGGGTAAACACCTGAAAGTCGGCGGAAAGCCCTTCAATGGTCAGGGCAAAGTGGGTTTCATTGGCCGGCGCGAACATCCCTTGTTCCTCGTGCTGTACAGCGGCGCTCGTCGACGACCGCAAAAAAAGCGGCTCAACGGACGCGAAATTCTGGAGGGGCGTAAACAACATCGACCAGCAGAGCTGGCCGATGCGTGTAACGGTCAGCCGTAATTAAACGACTGGAGCACGCCAGTCATCGGAACCCGAAGTACCGGATACTTCGTGGGTCCAGGTGATTTTGCGGTAGGTGAACTGCACTTCTTCCAGGTGGGTGAAGTGCGCGTTGCCTGGATCCTGGCAGTTGTGCATTTTGTTGTTGATGGCGACGATGATCGCGTCTTCCAGTTTGGTGGTGTAGTAGTGCTCTTGGGTGCCTTGAGCCGAAGTGCGGTACCACTGGATAACGATTTCGCTCATGCGCTCGCCGGAAGTCAGTGCTGCTTGCAGCAGTGGCGAAGCCTTGTCGTAGACCTTGGTGATCACAACTGGCTTGTGTACGCGCTGACCGGTTGGCTGACCGGATTGCGGGTCACGCGGGATGATCACGTCGTGGGTGAAAGCCTGAACCATGACCTGGTCTTCGTGGCCTTCCTGGTAGGTGTTGCCAACGGAGTCGGCGGTGAAAGCGCCGGCAGTGATCAGGCCTTGTTTTTCGCCGGTAACCGACATGTACGCTGGTGTTGCCATGGGGTGCTCTCCTTGCGGATAAATTGAGGGTGCCCGGAGGCGAAATCGCCCGGTGGGTGGCTGAGAGTTATCAAGGAGCGTGCCAGGTTTTGTGCGATGCCCGGATGGCGGGGGCGGCGCGGTGGTTGGTCATCATTCGGGGGGATTTCTAGCGGGAAAGTCGGGAGAAAGTGCGCAAGAAGTTGCGCAGTACTGCGCAACTTCTTGCGCACTTGGCTGCAGGGCTTGAACGCTGTGGGCTGCAGAGGATTTAACCCCTGAAATATTACGACCTGCTGCGCAACTTCTTGCGCAGTAGGGGATTTGCCGGGACCGAGGTGACTGCTTCGCGAGCAGGCTCGCTCCCACAGGGACAGTGCTGCCAGCGAAAGCGTCTTATAAATGAAACACCGCGCTCGGCTATACTCCCCGCATTTCGATCAGGCACGAGGATTCACTGTGAAGAACTGGACGTTGCGCCAACGCATTTTGGCGAGCTTTGCGGTGATTATCGCCATCATGCTGTTGATGGTGGTGCTGTCCTATTCACGATTGCTGAAGATCGAGGCCAGCGAAAACAGCGTGCGCGACGATGCCATCCCCGGCGTTTACTACAGTTCGATGATTCGCGGCGCATGGGTCGACAGTTATCTGCAGACCCAAGAGCTGCTCGGTCTCAAGGAAGGCCAGGGCATTTCCAGCGAAGACGCGGCGGACTACAAGGCGTTCGAGGCGCGTCTGCAAGAGCAGATGGCCAACTATCGCAAGACCATGGCCACCGATGAAGACCGCTCCGAGTTCGCCCTGTTCGAGAAGTACCACGACACCTACGTCCAGATTCAGGATGCCGTGCTGGACCTGCACAAGCGCAATCTTGAGGCCGACGCCGTCAGGATGTTCCATGAAAAACTGACCCCGGCCTGGTACACCGGGCGCATGAAACTCAACGACATCATTGGCGAGAACAAGCGCGTCGCCGACGAGGCCATGGCCAACATCGACGACGCGGTCGCAACGGCGAAAGTCAGCATGGTCATTTCCCTGCTGGTTGCGGTGCTGGCCGCCGGTCTCTGTGGGCTGCTGTTGATGCGCGCGATCATGGCGCCGATGAACCGCATCGTGACCATCCTCGACATCATGCGCACCGGTGATCTGAGTTCGCGCCTGAACCTCGATCGCAAGGACGAGTTCGGCGCAGTCGAAACCGGCTTCAACGACATGATGACCGAGCTGACGTCGCTGGTGTCCCAGGCCCAGCGCTCTTCGGTGCAGGTGACCACTTCGGTCACCGAGATCGCCGCCACTTCCAAGCAGCAACAAGCCACCGCCACCGAAACCGCAGCGACCACCACCGAAATCGGCGCAACCTCACGCGAAATCGCCGCCACGTCGCGCGATCTGGTGCGCACCATGACCGAAGTGTCCACCGCTGCCGATCAGGCCTCGGTGCTCGCCGGCTCCGGCCAGCAAGGCCTGGCGCGCATGGAAGACACCATGCACTCGGTCATGGGCGCGGCCGATCTGGTCAATGCCAAACTGGCGATCCTCAACGAGAAGGCCGGCAACATCAATCAGGTGGTGGTGACCATCGTCAAGGTCGCCGACCAGACCAATCTGCTGTCACTCAACGCGGCGATCGAAGCCGAGAAGGCCGGCGAGTACGGTCGCGGTTTTGCCGTAGTCGCCACCGAAGTCCGTCGTCTGGCCGATCAGACCGCCGTGGCCACGTACGACATCGAGCAAATGGTCCGCGAGATCCAGTCGGCGGTGTCGGCCGGGGTGATGGGCATGGACAAGTTTTCCGAAGAAGTACGCCGCGGTATGTCGGAGGTGCAGCAGGTCGGCGAGCAGCTGTCGCAGATCATCCATCAAGTGCAAGCGCTGGCGCCGCGGGTGTTGATGGTCAACGAGGGCATGCAGGCCCAGGCCACCGGCGCTGAGCAGATCAACCATGCGCTGGTGCAGTTGGGCGATGCCAGCAGCCAGACCGTCGAATCGCTGCGTCAGGCCAGTTTCGCCATCGACGAACTGAGCCAGGTGGCCGTCGGCCTGCGCAGCGGCGTTTCGCGATTCAAAGTCTGATGAGCGAAATCATCGCCAAACGGGGCAGTGCGCCAGTGGCGAAGCAGGCGCTGTTTCTGCTCTTTCGCATCGGCAGCGAGCGCTATGCCCTGCGCGCCACCGAAGTGGCCGAAGTGCTGCCGCGCCTGCCGTTGAAACCGATCGCCCGAGCGCCGCATTGGGTGGCCGGGGTATTTGCCTATCGTGGTGCGGTGGTGCCGGTGATCGACCTCAGCGCGCTGACGTTTGGTCAGCCCGCCGAGGCGCGCACCAGCACGCGGTTGGTGCTGGTCAATTATCAGCCGGAACAAGCGCAAGCAGCGCAGTGGCTCGGGCTGATTCTCGAGCAGGCCACCGACACGCTGCGCTGTCATCCGCAAGATTTCCAGCCCTACGGCCTCGACAACCGCGAGGCGCCGTACCTGGGACCGGTGCGCGAAGATGCGCAGGGATTGCTGCAATGGGTGCGGGTCGATGACTTGCTCGATGACGCCGTGCGCAGTGTGCTGTTCCCCGATCCGCCGCGTGATCCGGCGCAGTTAGAGGCGCAGCCATGAGCGGTGATCAGCGCTTTTTCGATTTCCTCAAGGAACGCATCGGCCTCGATGTCGCGTCGGTGGGCGCGGCGATCATCGAGCGTGCCGTGCGCCAGCGCACCACGTTGTCCCAGGCTGCTCATGCCGACGAATACTGGCAGCTGTTGCAAGGCTCGCGGGATGAACAGCAAGCACTGATCGAAGCGGTGATCGTCCCGGAAACGTGGTTTTTCCGTTACCCGGAATCTTTCGCGACGCTGGGCAAACTGGCACGAGCTCGGCTTAAAGAACTTAACAACATGCGCGCGTTGCGCATCCTCAGCCTGCCGTGCTCGACCGGCGAAGAACCCTATTCGATCGCCATGGCCTTGCTCGATGCCGGGCTCAAGCCGCATCAGTTCAAAGTCGATGGCATGGACATCAGCCCGCTCTCGGTGGAAAAGGCGCGGCGTGCCTTGTATGGCAAAAATTCATTTCGCGGTCAGGATCTGGAATACCGCGAACGACATTTTTTTGCCGAGCAGGACGGCCACCGGGTCAACGAATACGTTCGCGGACAGGTGCGCTGGCAAGTCGGTAATGTCCTCGATCCGACGCTGTTGGCGAGCGAGCCTGCCTTCGATTTCGTGTTCTGCCGCAACCTGCTGATCTACTTCGACCAGCCGACCCAGAAGCAGGTGTTCGAAGTGCTCAAGCGCCTGACTCATGTCGACGGCGTGCTGTTTATCGGCCCGGCGGAGGGCAGTCTGCTCGGGCGTTTGGGCATGCGCTCGATCGGCATCCCGCAGTCGTTCGCTTTCAGCCGTCACAGCGAGCCGCACCCCGAACCGCTGCCGACGCCCAAACCGGTTGCCGTGCCGGTCAGCCAACCACTGCGCAGCGCGCCGCCGCCAGCGCCAGTGCGCAATCGGCCGTTCGCTGCCGTGACGGCTTTGCCGGTGACGAAAAAACTGCCAACCCCGATGCCGCGACGCTGCTGGCGCAAATCGCTGCACTGGCCAATGAAGGCAAAAGCGCCGAGGCCCGTGCCGCGTGCGAAGACTATCTGCGCAGCCATGAACCCGTGGCGCAGGTGTTCTACTGGCTCGGCCTGCTCAGCGATGTCGCCGGCCTGAGCCTCGAGGCCCAGAGTTTCTATCGCAAGGCCTTGTACCTCGAACCGCAACATCCCGAAGCGCTGATGCACCTGGCCGCGTTGCTGCAGGCCCAGGGCGACACGGCGGGTGCCCGACGATTGCAGGAGCGCGCCGCCCGCAGCGGCCGCACCGCCGACAGTGAGCGTAAACGATGAGCGCGTCCGACACCTTGAACGTTACCCACGAAGACGCCCGGGCCATCGACGATTGCTGGAACCGCATCGGCATTCATGGCGACAAGTCCTGCCCGTTGCTGGAAGAGCACATCCATTGCCGCAACTGCTCGGTATATTCCGCCGCCGCCACGCGCCTGCTCGACCGCTATTCGTTGCAGCAGGACCAGCGTGAAGCGATGGTCAGCAAGGCCGAAACCGATGTCAAAACCCGCTCGCTGCTGATGTTTCGCCTCGGCGAGGAATGGCTCGGACTGGCCACGCGCACGCTTGTCGAAGTTGCGCCGTTGCAGGCGATACATTCGCTGCCGCACCAGCGCTCGCGGGCCTTGCTCGGCGTGGCCAATGTCCGTGGCGCCTTGGTCGCGTGCCTGTCGCTGGTGGAATTGCTCGACCTCGACGGCAGCGTTGCGCCGGCCAGCGGCGGGCGAGTCATGCCGCGCATGCTGATCATCGCTGCCCATGGCGGGCCGGTGGTGGTGCCGGTAGACGAGGTCGACGGCATTCATGCGATCGACGAACGCATCCTCGACGCGGCGTCGCAGTCCGGCGCGCAGGCCAGTGCCAAGTACACCCGTGGCGTTCTGCAATATCGCGGTCGCAGCCTGCGCTGGCTGGACGAAGAACAGTTGTTGTCCGCCGTGACCCGGAGCCTGACATGACCCCCGAGCAAATGCGCGACGCCTCTCTGCTCGAACTGTTCAGCCTCGAAGCCGAGGCCCAGACCCAAGTGCTCAGCGCCGGGCTGCTGGCGCTGGAGCGCAATCCGACCCAGGCCGATCAACTGGAATCGTGCATGCGTGCGGCGCACTCGCTCAAAGGCGCAGCGCGGATCGTTGGTATCGACAGCGGCGTCAGCGTCGCCCACGTCATGGAGGATTGTCTGGTCAGCGCGCAGGAAGGGCGTTTGTTGCTGCGTCCCGAGCACATCGACGCGTTGTTGCAGGGCACCGACCTGCTGATGCGCATCGCCACGCCGGCTAACGCGCCGCAACCTGCGGACATTGAAGCCTACGTGACGCTGATGGGGCGTTTGCTCGATCCGTCGGCGCCAGCCGCTGTGGTTGCCACGCCGCCGATGGCCGAGTTGCAGATCGAGCCCGCGCCAACAGTGACAGCGCCGATCATGGACGAGCCCGCCGAGCCGACCCCGCGTAAAAACAAACGCACCACCGAGGGCGGCGAGCGCGTCTTGCGCGTCACCGCCGAGCGCCTGAACAGCCTGCTCGATCTGTCGAGCAAATCGCTGGTGGAAACCCAGCGTCTCAAGCCGCATCTGGCGACCATGCAGCGTCTCAAGCGCATGCAGAACAACGGTCTGCGCGCGCTGGAAAATCTCAATGTGCACCTGAAGGAGCATGCGCTGAGCCTGGAAGCGCTCGAGTCGCTGGAAGATGCGCGACGTTTGCTCGCCGAGTCGCAGCAACTGCTCAGCGAGAAAAACGCCGAGCTCGACGAATTCGCCTGGCACGCCAGTCAGCGCGCGCAAGTGCTCTATGACACCGCGCTGGCCTGTCGCATGCGCCCGTTCGCCGACGTGTTGAGCGGGCAGGCGCGCATGGTTCGCGACCTCGGGCGCAGCCTTGGCAAACAAGTGCGCCTGGAGATCGAAGGCGAGAAAACCCAGGTCGATCGCGACGTGCTGGAAAAGCTCGAAGCGCCGCTGACTCATTTGCTGCGCAACGCCGTCGATCACGGCATCGAATCCCCGGAACAACGCCTGCTCAAGGGCAAGCCGGAAGAGGGCCTGATCCGCCTGCGCGCTTCCCACCAAGCCGGTTTGCTGGTGCTGGAATTGAGCGATGACGGCGGTGGCGTCGATCTTGAGAAAGTCCGCCGCAGCATCGTCGAACGGCAGTTATCCCCAGCCGAAACCGCAGCGCAATTGAGCGAAGAGGAACTGCTGACCTTCCTGTTTCTGCCGGGCTTCAGCCTGCGCGACAAAGTCACCGAAGTGTCCGGGCGTGGCGTCGGTCTCGACGCTGTTCAACACATGGTTCGCCAATTGCGCGGGGCCGTGGTGCTGGAGCAGACGGCGGGCGAGGGCAGTCGTTTCCATCTGGAAGTGCCGCTGACGCTTTCGGTGGTGCGCAGTCTGGTGGTGGAAGTCGGCGAAGAGGCTTACGCATTCCCCTTGGCGCACATCGAACGCATGTGCGATCTGGCGCCGGAAGACATTGTGCAGGTCGAGGGGCGTCAGCATTTCTGGCACGAAGGCCAGCATGTCGGGCTGGTCGCGGCCAGCCAGTTGCTCAATCGCCCGGCCAGTCAGAACGATGGAGCTACCCTGAAAGTCGTGGTGATCCGCGAGCGCGAGGCGATTTATGGGGTGGCTGTCGAGCGCTTCGTGGGTGAGCGCACGCTGGTGGTTTTGCCGCTGGACGAGCGTCTGGGCAAGGTTCAGGACATCTCCGCCGGGGCCTTGCTCGATGACGGCTCGGTGGTGCTGATCGTCGATGTCGAAGACATGCTGCGTTCGGTGGACAAGCTGCTCAATACCGGGCGCCTGGAGCGCATTGCCCGCCACGGCAATCAAGCTGCCGAAGCGGCACGCAAACGAGTCTTGGTGGTCGACGATTCGCTGACCGTGCGCGAGCTGCAACGCAAACTGCTGCTCAATCGTGGCTACGACGTCGCGGTGGCGGTGGACGGCATGGACGGCTGGAATGCGCTGCGTTCGGAGAACTTCGATCTGCTGATCACCGACATCGACATGCCGCGCATGGACGGCATCGAGCTGGTCACGCTGCTGCGCCGCGACAACCGTCTGCAATCGCTGCCGGTGATGGTCGTGTCGTACAAGGATCGCGAAGAAGACCGCCGCCGTGGACTGGATGCCGGCGCCGACTATTATCTAGCCAAAGCCAGTTTTCATGACGACGCCCTGCTCGATGCAGTGGTCGAGCTCATCGGGGGAGCGCGGGCATGAGGATCGCAATTGTCAACGACATGCCCCTGGCGGTGGAGGCCCTGCGCCGAGCGCTGGCGTTCGAGCCGGCGCATCAGGTGATCTGGGTCGCCAGCAACGGTGCCGAGGCGGTGCAACGCTGCGCCGAGTGCACACCAGACCTGATTCTGATGGATCTGATCATGCCGATCATGGACGGCGTCGAAGCCACGCGGCGGATCATGGCCGAGACGCCGTGCGCGATTGTCATCGTCACCGTGGATCGTCAACAGAACGTGCATCGCGTGTTCGAGGCCATGGGCCACGGCGCGCTGGACGTGGTCGACACGCCGGCGATCGGCGCCGGCAATGCCCAGGAAGCGGCGGCGCCGTTGTTGCGCAAGATCCTCAACATCGGCTGGCTGATCGGCGACAAGGCGCCACGCGCGCGCCCGGCGCCGAGTTCGCCGCGCAGTTCGCCGTCACGTCAGCGGCTGGTGGCGATCGGTTCGTCTGCCGGTGGGCCGGCGGCGCTGGAAGTGTTGCTCAAAGGCCTGCCGAGAGATTTTTCCGCCGCGATCGTGCTGGTGCAGCATGTCGATCAGGTGTTCGCCGCCGGCATGGCCGAATGGCTGGCCAGTGCCAGCGGCCTCGATGTGCGTCTGGCCCGTGAAGGCGAGCCGCCGCAAAGTGGCGCGGTGCTGCTGGCCGGGACCAATCACCATATTCGCCTGTTGAAAAACGGCACGCTGGCCTACACCGCCGAACCGGTCAACGAGATCTATCGCCCCTCGATCGACGTGTTTTTCGAGAGCGTCGCCAGTTACTGGAACGGTGACGCCGTCGGGGTTTTATTGACCGGGATGGGGCGCGATGGCGCGCAAGGGCTTAAGCTCATGCGCCAGCAGGGTTATTTGACCATCGCCCAGGATCAGCACAGCAGTGCGGTGTACGGCATGCCCAAGGCTGCCGCGGCGATCGATGCCGCGGTGGAAATCCGCCCGCTGGAAAAGATAGCGCCACGATTGCTGGAGATTTTCCCCAAATGAACAGGTTGATCGGCAATCCAGGCCCCCGCAGTACTCAGGTGACCGCTCATGAATGATTTACAGATCGACGACATTAAAACCGACGAAAACGCCGCCATGGTGTTGTTGGTGGATGATCAGGCGATGATCGGCGAAGCGGTGCGCCGTGGGCTGTCGAATCAGGAAAACATCGACTTCCACTTCTGCTCCGACCCGCAGCAGGCCATCGCCCAGGCGGTGCGGATCAAGCCGACGGTGATCCTGCAGGACCTGGTGATGCCCGGCCTCGATGGCCTGAGCCTTGTGCGCGAATACCGCAATCATCCGGCGACCAAGGACATCCCGATCATTGTTCTCTCGACCAAGGAAGACCCGCTGATCAAGAGCGCGGCGTTCTCCGCTGGCGCCAACGACTATCTGGTGAAACTGCCGGACACCATCGAACTGGTCGCGCGCATCCGCTACCACTCGCGTTCCTACATGACATTGCTGCAACGCGACGCCGCGTACCGTGCGTTGCGGGTTAGCCAGCAGCAATTGCTCGACACCAACCTGGTGCTGCAACGGCTGATGAACTCCGATGGCCTGACCGGGCTGTCCAACCGCCGCCACTTCGACGAGTACCTGGAACTGGAGTGGCGCCGTTCGCTGCGTGATCAGACGCAGCTGTCGTTGCTGATGATCGACGTCGATTACTTCAAGTCGTACAACGACAGTTTCGGACACGTTGAAGGCGATGAAGCACTGCGCAAAGTCGCCGCAGCCATCCGTGACGCCAGCTCGCGGCCATCGGATCTGCCGGCGCGTTACGGCGGCGAGGAGTTTGTGCTGGTCCTGCCGAACACTTCGCCGGGCGGCGCGCGGCTGTTGGCCGAAAAACTGCGCCAGACCGTGGCGGCGCTGAAAATTCCGCATAACACACCGGCCGAGGGTTCCAGTCTGACCATCAGCATTGGTCTGGCGACCATGGTGCCCCAAGCGGGGAGTGATTGCCGTCTGCTGATCTCGGCGGCGGATCGCGGGTTGTATCTGGCCAAGAACAATGGGCGCAATCAGGTCGGGATTGAGTAACTTTCCTGAAAATGCAATCCACCTGTGGGAGCGAGCCTGCTCGCGAAAGCGGTTGTGCACTCGACATTGCCGGCGGCTGGCAGGTCGCCTTCGCGAGCAGGCTCGCTCCCACAGGAGATCGCGTCAGGTCAGTGTCAAGTGAATCACCCCCACACCCGCCAGACGGGCTGCCGCGACAGCCTGTTTACGTTATACTCGCCGGCTTTCAAAAGTTCGCCAACGAGTGCTGCCCGTCATGGAAATCAACCCGATCCTGAACACCATCAAGGACCTGTCCGAGCGCTCCGAAACTATTCGGGGGTATCTTTGACTACGATCAAAAGCATGAGCGTCTGACCGAGGTCAATCGCGAGCTTGAAGATCCGAGTGTCTGGAACAAACCTGAATACGCCCAGGAGCTGGGCCGCGAGCGTGCCGCGCTGGCGCAGATCGTCGACACCCTCGACGAACTGAACGGCGGTCTGGCCGATTGCCGCGACCTGCTGGACATGGCCGTTGAAGAGAATGACGAAGGCGCAGTGGGCGATGTCGTCGCCGAGCTGGCCCGTCTCGAGGAAAATCTGGCCAAGCTGGAATTCCGCCGCATGTTCAGCCATGAAATGGACCCGAACAACGCCTACCTGGACATCCAGGCCGGTTCCGGCGGTACCGAAGCGCAGGACTGGGCCAACATCCTGCTGCGCATGTACCTGCGCTGGGCCGACAAACGCGGTTTCGATGCGACCATCATGGAACTGTCCGCCGGTGAAGTCGCCGGGATCAAGGGCGCGACCGTGCACATCAAGGGCGAATACGCCTTTGGCTGGCTGCGTACCGAGATCGGCGTGCACCGTCTGGTGCGCAAGAGCCCGTTCGACTCCGGCAACCGTCGCCACACCTCGTTCTCCGCGGTTTTCGTCTCGCCAGAGATCGATGACAAGGTGGAAATCGAAATCAACCCGGCAGACCTGCGGATCGACACCTATCGTTCCTCTGGTGCCGGTGGTCAGCACGTAAACACCACCGACTCGGCCGTACGTATCACCCACGTACCGACCAACACCGTGGTCAGCTGCCAGAACGAGCGTTCCCAGCACGCCAACAAGGACACCGCGATGAAAATGCTGCGGGCCAAGTTGTACGAGCAGGAAATGCAGAAGCGCAATGCGGCCTCGCAGGCGCTGGAAGACACCAAGTCGGATATCGGCTGGGGTCACCAGATCCGCTCTTACGTGCTCGATGCCTCGCGGATCAAGGATCTGCGTACCAACATCGAACGCAGCGATTGCGACAAGGTGCTCGACGGCGATATCGACGAGTACCTGGAAGCCAGCCTGAAATCCGGCCTGTAACACCCTCTGTGGGAGCGGGCTCGCCCGCGATCCCCAGTCGAAGGCTGGGGGCAACGAACCTGATGGAATACTTAAAGACATGAGCGACCTACAACTCGACCCGCAAGCCCTGCAACAGGAAGAAAACTCCCTGATCGCCCTGCGCAAGGAAAAGCTTGCTGCCGAGCGCGCCAAGGGCAATGCCTTCCCGAACGACTTCCGCCGCGACAACTACTGCGATGCCTTGCAGAAACAGTACGCGGACAAGACCAAGGAAGAGCTGGCAGAGGCTGCAATCCCGGTCAAGGTTGCCGGTCGCATCATGCTCAACCGTGGCTCGTTCATGGTGATCCAGGACATGACCGGGCGCATTCAGGTCTACGTCAACCGCAAGACACTGTCCGAAGAAACCCTGGCCGCGGTGAAAACCTGGGACATGGGCGACATCATTGCCGCCGAAGGCACCCTGGCGCGTTCCGGCAAAGGCGACCTGTACGTTGAAATGACCAACGTGCGCCTGCTGACCAAGTCGCTGCGCCCGCTGCCGGACAAGCACCACGGCCTGACCGACACCGAACAGCGCTACCGCCAGCGTTACGTCGACCTGATCGTCAACGAAGACGTGCGCCAGACCTTCCGCGTGCGTTCGCAAGTGATCGCGCACATCCGCAGCTTCCTGATGAAGCGCGACTTCCTCGAAGTCGAAACGCCGATGCTGCAGACCATTCCCGGCGGCGCCGCAGCCAAGCCGTTCGAAACCCACCACAATGCGCTGGACATGGAAATGTTCCTGCGTATCGCGCCAGAGCTGTATCTGAAGCGTCTGGTGGTTGGCGGTTTTGAAAAGGTCTTCGAGATCAACCGCAACTTCCGTAACGAAGGCGTTTCGACTCGTCACAATCCTGAATTCACCATGTTGGAGTTCTATCAGGCGTACGCCGATTACGAAGACAACATGGACCTGACCGAAGAACTGTTCCGCGAGCTGGCGCAGCTGGTACTGGGCAGCACCGACGTGCCGTACGGCGACAAGGTGTTCCACTTCGGCGAGCCGTTCGTGCGTCTGTCGGTGTTCGACTCGATCCTCAAGTACAACCCTGAGCTGACTGCCGATGATCTGAACGACATCGACAAGGCTCGCGCCATCGCCAAGAAGGCCGGCGCCAAGGTGCTGGGCTTCGAAGGTCTGGGCAAATTGCAGGTGATGATTTTCGAAGAACTGGTCGAGCACAAGCTGGAGCAGCCGCACTTCATCACGCAGTACCCGTTCGAAGTGTCGCCGCTGGCCCGTCGTAACGACGAGAACCCGAACGTCACCGACCGCTTCGAGCTGTTCATCGGTGGTCGTGAAATCGCCAACGCCTACTCCGAGTTGAACGACGCCGAAGACCAGGCCGAGCGCTTCATGGCGCAGGTGGCCGACAAGGACGCCGGCGACGACGAAGCCATGCACTACGACGCCGACTTCGTCCGTGCGCTGGAGTACGGCATGCCGCCAACCGCCGGCGAAGGTATCGGCATCGATCGTCTGGTGATGTTGCTCACCAACTCGCCGTCGATCCGCGATGTGATCCTGTTCCCGCACATGCGACCGCAAGCGTAAACGTTTCAGTTAAAAAGCCGCCTAAAACAGGCGGCTTTTTATTGCCTGTCTGGTACAAATGTATCAATTGGTTAATTTGGCATTAGTAGAGGAAGTGCTGTCGTGATGGGTGCATTAGCTCAAGAAGGTGCAGCGGGTATCGCCACTGCGGTCGCTGAAAGTGTTCAGTACCAGGGCCGCAAGGCCAGCCGACAGGGCAGTGAGCAGCGTCGCCAGGACATTCTCGACGCCGCGATGCGCATTGTCGTGCGCGACGGCGTGCGTGCCGTGCGCCATCGTGCGGTCGCGGCGGAGGCCGGCGTGCCGCTGTCGGCGACCACGTATTACTTCAAGGACATCGATGACCTGCTCACCGATACCTTCGCCCAATACGTGGAGCGCAGCGCGGCGTACATGGCCAAGTTGTGGATCAATAACGAGGGTCTGTTGCGCGAAATGGTGGTCAGCGCCGACGGCAGCCCGGAGTCGCGCTCGCAATTGGCCGATGATATTGCGCGGCTGATGGCCGATTACGTGCACCGGCAATTGATCAACCGGCGCGAGCATCTGATGGCCGAACAGGCGTTCCGCCAGGAGGCGCTGCTCAATCCGCGTCTGGCCATTCTGGTGCGCTCCCATCAACAGATTCTGTTGCAGGGTACCTGCCAGTTGTTCCAGGTACTGGGCTCGCGCGAACCGCAACAGGATGCCAAGGTGTTGACGGCGATTATCGGGCGGATGGAATATCAGGGCCTGCTCAATGACGCCGAGCCATTGGCCGAAGAGGACATGCTCGGGATTCTGACGCGGTATATGCACCTGGTGCTGGCGTCGGTCTAGCGTTTCACGCTACACCCTGTGGGAGCGAGCCTGCTCGCGAAAGCGCTCTGATATTCAACATCTGCGTTGTCTGACACAGTGCATTCGCGAGCAGGCTCGCTCCCACAAAGGCCTCAGCGCCTATGATTGGCTACGTCACGTTTTCTACAGGAGTTTCGGGTGGACGATTACCAGCAGACGATACGCATGTTGTCCGATCGCATTGTGCTGGCGCAGACGCCGATCCGCGTGCTCGATGCGGTCAAGTGGGACGACAACGTGCGCAAGGGCTTCCTCAAGGCCAAGGGCAAGGAAATGCCGGCGGTGGATCGCGACTACTACCTCAACCGCCCGCTGTCGTTCGATTCGAGCCAGGTCAAACTGGAATTCCAGAACATCGAGCGCGACATCACCCGCCAGCTCGGCCAGTTCAACCCGGTCGGGCAGATCATGCGGCGCATGTGCAAGGAATACCGCATGGTGGTGCGCATGCTCGAAGCGCGCGGCACCGAGGACTTCGGGCTGATCTCGCAGGAGCTGTACGGCGCGGCGTCCGATGCCTTCCACGCCGGTGACCCGACCCTCGCCGACCTCGGCCTGATGATGTCCGACTACCTGAACAACATCGACGGGCGCGGCGATCTGAAGGACGAGCCGAAAATCCTCACCGCCAAAGACGCGGTGCACCTGCTGCAAACCCGTTTGAACAAAGTGTTCGGCGAGGCCGAGGAAACCATTCGCGTGTTCGAGTCCGACGGCATCGTCGCCGACGCTGCGGCGGGCGCCGACTACATCAAGATCCGCACCGACGCGCTGTTCAACGACCGCGACGTGCGCGCCCTGGAAGTCCACGAAGGTCTGGTGCACGTCGGCACTACGCTCAATGGCTTGAACCAGCCGATCTGCACGTTCCTGTCGAAAGGCCCGCCCTCGTCAACGGTGACCCAGGAAGGCCTGGCGATCCTGATGGAAATCATCACCTTCGCCTCTTACCCGAGTCGCCTGCGCAAACTGACCAACCGCACCCGTGCGATTCATATGGTCGAGGAGGGCGCGGACTTTTTGCAGATCTACGAATTCTTCCGCGAGCAGGGTTTCGAGATGGCCGAAAGCTACGGCAATGCCAGCCGGGTGTTCCGTGGCTCGACGCCGACCGGTCTGCCATTCACCAAAGACTTGTCCTATCTCAAGGGCTTCATCATGGTTTACAACTACATTCAGTTGGCCGTGCGCAAGGGCAAGCTTGAGCAGATTCCGTTGTTGTTCTGTGGCAAGACCACACTGGAAGACATGCGGACCTTGCGCCAACTGGTGGACGAAGGACTGGTGGTGCCGCCCAAATATCTACCTGATCAGTTCCGGGATCTGAATGCGTTGTCGGCGTGGATGTGTTTCTCCAACTTCCTCAACCATTTGAGTCTGGACCGGATTGAGGCGGATTACTCCAATATCCTCTAGACCCAGCACCCAACCCCTTGTGGGAGCGAGCCTGCTCGCGAATGCGATTTCACCTTCAACATTGATGTCGGCTGATACACCGCTTTCGCGAGCAGGCTCGCTCCCACAGGTTTGATTTGTGTTCAGTTCTCTTCTTTGCGAGGTTTCACCGGATGAGAATCCTCGGCATCCTTTGCCTGCTCTTGACCCTCGGCGGTTGCAGTTCGCTGCTGTTCTACCCGGAACCGGGCCAGATCTTCACCCCGGACAAAGCCAAACTCGAATACCGCACCGTCACCCTGACCACCGCCGATGGCTTGAAGCTCAACGCCTGGTGGCTGCCGGCCAAACCTGGCGTCGAGGTCAAAGGCACGGTCCTGCATCTGCACGGCAACGGCGGCAATCTGCCGATGCATCTGGGCGGCAGCTGGTGGTTGCCGAAGAACGGCTATCAGGTGCTGCTGGTCGACTATCGCGGCTACGGTTTGTCCGAGGGCAAGCCGAGCCTGCCGGCTATCTATCAGGACATCGACGCCGCGTTCGCCTGGCTCGACAACGCGCCCGAGGTCAAAGGCAAACCGCTGGTGCTGCTCGGGCAGAGTCTGGGCGGCGCGATGTCGGTGCATTGGCTGGCGCAGCACCCGGAGCGGCAAAAACAACTCAAGGCCCTGGTGCTGGATGGAGTGCCGGCCAGTTATCGCAGCGTCGGCCAATTCGCCCTCAGCACTTCGTGGCTGACCTGGCCATTGCAAGTGCCGCTGTCGTGGCTGGTGCCGGACGGCGACAGCGCGATCAACTCGATGGCGCAGTTGACCGGCGTGCCCAAGCTGATCTTCCACAGCATCGACGATCCGCTGGTGCCGATGGCCAACGGCATTCGCCTGTATCAGGCAGCGCCGCCGCCGCGTGTGTTGCAACTGACCCGTGGCGGTCATGTGCAAACCTTCGGCGACCCAGTGTGGCGTCAGGTCATGCTGCGCTATCTCGACGACCCCGAACACTTCGACGGCCTGCGCCGCCTCGGCGAAATCCCCAATTATCCGAAACCCCCGAATTCTGAAGATGAGAGTCCGCAATGAGTGAAGAACGTAACGCCATCCCGCTGATCATCACCGGTATCTGCAGCATCCTCGGCACCGTCGGGGCGCTGTGGTACTACGGCTACCTGCATTTTGCCAAGCCGGAGGATGCGTTGCTGCTCAGCGAATTCACCATGCTCAAGACCGTGCCGGGCGAGGACTACAAAGTCTCGCTGACACCCGCGCCGCAAGTGGCGCAGTGCATCGATGGCGTGCTGGTGTTGTTTGATACCGAGCAGAAAGGGTTGACCGGGGTGTTGATCAACGCGCAGAAAAAAGCTGTGCGGTGTATGGGTGAGGAAACTCCGCAGAAGCTTGAGCAGTAACCCCATCAAATGTGGGAGCGAGCCTGCTCGCGAATACGGTTTCACCTTCAACATTGATGTGAATGACACTCCGCTTTCGCGAGCAGGCTCGCTCCCACAAGGAATTTCTGGTCGCGCATGAAAAAGCCCCGCCTGATCAAGTCAGGCGGGGCTTTTGCGTTACCGGATGGAGCTTAGTTCGAGCTCACCGAAGAGCGCGGTGCTACTGGCTGGTTGTCGTTGGAAATGGTCACTTCCACACGACGGTTCATGGCACGGCCCGAGACGCTGCCGTTATCCGCTACCGGGTACTCCTTGCCATAACCCTGAGCGACGATGCGCGAAGGGTCGACGCCCATCTTGATCAGAGCCATCTGCACGGAAGTCGCGCGACGCTCGGACAGCGACTGGTTGTAGCTCGCGGTGCCGGTGCTGTCGGTGTAACCCTCGACGATCACTTTGCGGTCCGGGTTTTCCTGGAGGAATTGCGCCAGTTTGTTGATGTTCACCAGGCCGCTGGATTTCAGATCAGCCTTGTTGGTGGCGAACAGCACGTCACCGAAAGTTACCAGCGTACCGCGATCGGTCTGCTTGGCGTTGAGGCTGTCCTGCAGTTGTTTGATCTGCTGGTCACGGGCATCCAGACGGGCCTGGGCACGTTGGGCTGCGGCGTTTTTCAGGTTGTTTTCAGCGGTGCGCAGAGCGATGGTCTGCTTGGCCACTTCGACGCGCTGGTTAGTCAGGTAAGCCAGTTGGTCAACCTTGGCTGCATCTTCTTTGTCCAGATAGGCCTTGTCGGCCTTGTCCAGGTAATCGCTGGCGTCTTTGGTTTCCAGTGCCGCGACTTTGCTCGCCTGTGGGTTGGCCTGCAGGCCGGCGTAGTTGGTGCGCGCCTGTTCCAGGTTCGGGTTAGGCGGGGTGGAGCAGGCAGCCAGTGCAACGCTTGCGGCCAGAAGAGCGGGAATCATCAGTTGCTTACGCATAATTTGTCGTCCTTTCTATCGGTAAGAGTTTCAGCTTTGCGGTCGGGATGCGCGCTTACTGCACGGTGCGCTGGCTTTCCTGACGCAGTTCCTGAACACCTTTCTGGGAATCCTTCACAGCCTGTTCGGCCTTGGCGGCCTGAGCCTTGCGTTCAGCGACGCGAGCGTCCCATTCAGCCTGTTCGGACAGGCGACGGGCCTCGTCGTACTTCTTGTCGTGCATGGCGATTTCAGCTTGTTTCAGCTTGTCCTGAGCCTGCTTCATTTCCACCGCAGCGAACTCGGTACCGCCAGCGCTGACGGCGCTGTTGACGGCCGATTGAGTGACGGCGTACTGCTCGGTCGGAGGATTACCGGCGCAACCGGCCAGTACGAAGCTGGTGCCGATGGCCAGAGCGGCCAGTTTCAGACCGCGCAGGTGGGAAAACGAGGTTTGGGTTTTCATGGTCTTCAACTCCATTAGGCATCTCCTGAAAATACAACTGAATCCATCCTGGCAGAGGAGGCGAAAGCATCGCTTGTAGACGCGAATTGAAACGCTCGTTCCAGGCGTGGTTACCTGTTCCGACCGGCGGCATTTTTGAAAAGTTCAGAAAAGATGGCCTATCGCCAAAAATTAAATTGACCGTTTGGACAAGGCTCTGGGACGGGAACTTTGGGGCTTTGGAGCGGTACGCGCGGGGGTAGATTTGTCCGTCGATAAACCAATTTTCGAACTGGAATACAGCCCATGTGGGAGCGAGCCTGCTCGCGAATGCGATGTGTCAGCCAGCGCAAATGCTGAATGAAAATCCGCATTCGCGAGCAGGCTCGCTCCCACGGTTTAGATGTGTGTCGAATCAGTGCTTCTGTTTGTTCTCAGCCGAGGACAAATCATGCAAATGCCGCCGCGACAACGCCAGAAAACGCGGCGTCGGGCCGACATCCTCATACAACGGATCACCTTCCTCATCGGTCGCCACTACCGTCGAACCCTTCACATACGGCAGGCTCGCTTCGAACTCCTCAAGCGCGGCGCCGATCAGTTCGCCGAGCAGTTCCTCGGGATGACGTTTGGGATACATCTCGGCAATTGCCGCCAGGCGCGCGGCGGCCTCGACGTCCAGATGAATCGTGTAGCCGGTGTCGGTCAGGCGACCTTTGGCGTTTTCTTCCCAATGCTGGGCGAGTTCACGAATTTTCATGATGACCTCATTTAGCGCCTGCTGATGGCAGGCCTGGGTGAGTGTCCGGCAGCGCCGGCGGCGGGCCGTCATACGGCTTACTGTTGAGACTAGCTTTCGCCGGCAAGGTTTAAAGTCAATTCGTCGCCTGCTTGTAAGAAGCGGCGCAGAGCGGCACTCTCTGGCAAAGCATTCGTTTCTGCGCTGTCCCCGATTACCGCTGGAGAACTGCTGATGACCGATATTGATGCACGCTTGCGCGAAGATGTTCACCTGCTCGGAGAGCTGTTGGGCAACACCATTCGAGACCAGTACGGCGAGGCGTTCCTCGACAAGATCGAGCAGATTCGCAAGGGCGCCAAGGCCGACCGGCGCGGCTCGATGGACGCTGAACTGAGCGCCAGCCTCAATCAATTGAGTGAAGACGAATTGCTTCCGGTCGCGCGGGCCTTCAATCAATTTCTCAACCTGGCCAACATCGCCGAGCAATATCAGCTGATCCATCGCCGCGAGGAGTCGCAACCGGCGCCGTTCGAATCGCGAGTATTGCCGGAACTGCTCGCGCGCCTGCGCAGTGAAGGGCACAGCGCCGAATCTCTGGCCCGGCAGCTGGCGCGGCTGGAAATCGAACTGGTGCTGACCGCGCACCCGACCGAAGTGGCGCGACGCACGTTGATCCAGAAGTACGACGCGATCGCCGCGCAACTGGCCGCGCAGGATCATCGCGACCTGACCAGCGCCGAGCGCGAGCAGATCCAGAGCAAACTGCAACGGCTGATCGCCGAAGCCTGGCACACCGAAGAAATCCGCCGCACCCGACCGACCCCGGTCGATGAAGCCAAGTGGGGCTTTGCGGTGATCGAGCATTCGTTGTGGCAGGCAATCCCCAACCATATGCGCAAGGCCGATCAGGCGCTGTTCGCCGCCACGGGTCTGCGCTTGCCGCTGGAAGCCGCGCCGATCCGCTTCGCCTCATGGATGGGCGGCGACCGTGACGGCAACCCCAATGTCACCGCCGCCGTCACTCGCGAAGTCTTGCTGCTGGCGCGCTGGATGGCCGCTGACTTGTACCTGCGCGACGTCGATCATCTGGCTGCCGAACTGTCGATGCAGCAGGCCAGCGATGCGCTGAAGGCCAAGGCCGGCGACAGCGCCGAACCTTATCGCGCAGTGCTCAAACAATTGCGCGAACGTCTGCGCGCCACACGCAATTGGGCGCACGCTGCATTGACCGCGCCGATCCCGGCCACCGCCGATGTGCTGCACGACAATCGCGATCTGCTCGAGCCTTTGCAGTTGTGTTTCAACTCGCTGCACGAGTGCGGCATGGGCGTTATCGCCGACGGGCCGTTGCTCGACTGCCTGCGTCGGGCGGTGACGTTCGGCCTGTTCCTGGTGCGCCTCGATGTGCGTCAGGATTCGACCCGGCACAGCTCGGCAATGACCGAAATCACCGATTACCTCGGCCTCGGCCGCTACGAAGATTGGGATGAAGAACAGCGCATCAACTTCCTCACCGAGGAGCTGAGCAACCGTCGACCGTTGCTGCCCGCGCATTTCAAACCATCGGCGGATACCGCCGAAGTGCTCAACACCTGCAAGGAAATCGCCGCCGCGCCCGCAGCGTCGCTGGGCTCCTACGTGATCTCCATGGCCGGCGCCGCTTCCGACGTGCTCGCGGTGCAACTGCTGCTCAAGGAATCCGGCGTCCTGCGGCCGATGCGCGTGGTGCCGCTGTTCGAAACCCTCGCCGACCTCGACAACGCCGGGCCGGTGATGGAGCGTCTGTTGTTGTTACCGGGCTATCGCGCGCGTTTGCATGGCCCGCAGGAAGTGATGATCGGCTATTCCGACTCGGCCAAGGACGCCGGCACCACCGCTGCGGCGTGGGCGCAATATCGCGCGCAGGAGCGCTTGGTGGAAATCTGCCGCGAACAGCAAGTCGAGCTGCTGCTGTTCCACGGTCGCGGCGGCACCGTTGGCCGTGGTGGCGGTCCGGCGCACGCGGCGATTCTGTCGCAACCACCGGGTTCGGTGGCCGGGCGTTTCCGTACGACCGAACAGGGCGAAATGATTCGTTTCAAATTCGGCCTGCCGGACATCGCCGAGCAAAACCTCAATCTGTATCTGGCCGCCGTGCTCGAAGCGACCTTGCTGCCACCGCCGCCGCCGACTCCGGAATGGCGCCATCTGATGGACGAATTGGCGGCGGACGGTGTCAGCGCTTACCGCCAGGTGGTGCGGGAAAATCCGCAATTCGTTGAGTACTTCCGTCAGTCGACCCCGGAGCAGGAGCTGGGACGTTTGCCGCTCGGCAGTCGCCCGGCCAAACGCCGTGCCGGCGGTATCGAAAGCCTGCGGGCGATCCCGTGGATCTTCGGTTGGACCCAGACGCGACTGATGCTGCCGGCCTGGCTGGGTTGGGAGACTGCGCTGAGCAAGGCGCTGGAGCGCGGCGAAGGTGAGTTGCTGGGGCAGATGCGCGAACAGTGGCCGTTCTTCCGCACTCGCATCGATATGCTGGAAATGGTCTTGGCCAAGGCCGACGCGGATATCGCGCAGTCCTACGACGAACGTTTGGTCGAGGCTGATCTGCTGCCATTGGGCGCGCAGTTACGCGACCTATTGTCGCAGGCGTGCTCCGTGGTACTGGGCCTGACCGGGCAGTCGCAGCTGCTGGCGCACAGCCCGGACACCCTCGAATTCATCCGCTTGCGCAACACCTACCTCGACCCGCTGCATCTATTGCAGGCCGAACTGCTGGCGCGTTCGCGGCAGCAGGATGTCGAGCAGGGCAGCCCGGTGGAACAGGCGCTGCTGGTGTCTGTGGCGGGGATTGCCGCCGGATTGCGCAATACCGGCTAAGGCTGCTGATCACCTCGGGCGGCATTCGCGACAAGGGTCGGATGCCGCTTCTCCTGGCGTAGGAAAGTGCCGCGAGGCGACAGTTAACGTAGGGGTTGCGACTTGGGTTACCGCGTCGCGAGGTCACGGCGGGCGTCGGTTTCTCCGACTTTTGGCGTCTTGTGTGGGCGCAGCCTGCTGTGTATCTTGATCAGCCTTTGGCCGTTTGTGCGGCCACGACCCGTATTTTCAGGATCCGCCGGTTACGAGCGAATCCTTTGTTTTGTAAAGCTTTTATATAAAAAATTGAGGAGCACATCGATGCGCGTCATTCTGCTGGGAGCTCCCGGGGCCGGTAAAGGTACTCAGGCAAAGTTCATCACCGAGAAATTCGGCATTCCGCAAATCTCCACCGGCGACATGCTACGTGCTGCGGTCAAGGCTGGCACTCCACTGGGCGTGCAAGCCAAGAGCATCATGGATGCCGGCGGCCTGGTGTCGGATGACCTGATCATCGCGCTGGTCAAGGACCGCATCGCTCAACCTGATTGCGCCAACGGTTTCCTGTTCGACGGCTTCCCGCGCACCATTCCGCAGGCTGAAGCACTGGTCACTGCCGGCGTCGAGCTGGATGCCGTGGTCGAGATCGCTGTAGAAGACGAAGAAATCGTCCAGCGCATCGCCGGTCGCCGTGTTCACGAAGCCAGCGGCCGCGTTTACCACATCGTCTACAACCCGCCGAAACTGGCTGGCAAGGACGACATCACCGGCGAAGAGCTGGTGCAGCGCAAGGACGACACTGAAGAAACCGTGCGTCATCGCCTGTCGGTCTACCATTCGCAGACCAAACCGCTGGTGGATTTCTATAAGAACCTTTCCGCCAACAACGGCGGTAAGCCAAAGTACAGCCACATCGAAGGCGTGGGTTCGGTCGATGCAATCACCGCCAAGGTGTTGGCCGCGCTGAGCTGAAAAGTCTGATCGGCTGCATCATCCACGGCCCGCTTGCGGGCCGTAGTTGTTTATACTGACGCACTTTTTTCCCCACCCCTGTTTTGGAAACATCGATGAGCACCTTGCTGGCCCTGGACACCGCGACTGAAGCTTGCTCCGTTGCCTTGCTGCATGACGGCAAGGTGACGAGCCATTACGAGGTGATCCCGCGTCTGCATGCGCAGAAGCTGCTGCCGATGATCCAGCAATTGCTCGCCGATGCGGGCACCACATTGCAAGCGGTCGACGCGATTGCCTTTGGCCGTGGCCCGGGCGCGTTCACCGGTGTGCGCATTGCCATCGGTGTGGTGCAGGGTTTGGCCTTTGCTCTGGATCGTCCGGTATTGCCGGTATCCAACCTTGCCGTGCTCGCCCAGCGTGCCTTTAGTGAGCAGGGTGTAAGTCAGGTCGCGGCTGCGATCGATGCGCGGATGGACGAAGTGTATTGGGGCTGCTACCGCGAGACGGCGGGGGAGATGCGTCTGGTTGGCGCCGAAGCGGTGCTGCCGCCGGAGGTGGCTGCGCTACCGGCCGATGCCACAGGTGACTGGTTCGGTGCCGGTACCGGTTGGGGTTATGGTGGGCGCATTGCGGTCAATCTGAGCGGCTCGGACGCCGGCATGCTGCCCCACGCCGAAGACCTGTTGACCCTGGCGCGTTTCGCCTGGGAGCGCGGTGAGGCGATCCCGGCAGATGATGCGCAACCGGTCTACCTGCGCGATAAAGTTGCCACCCCGAAAGCCCGCTGATTCGACACTTTCTCCTGTGGGAGCGAGCCTGCTCGCGAAGGCTTCTGGTCAGTCAATGCATGTGTTGAATGTGCTGGACCCTTCGCGAGCAAGCTCGCTCCCACAGGTTTGCTGGTCACATACAAATATCGCCAATCGTCAGTTTCTGCCCCCTCGCTTAAAACCTTTTGCGCTTTATGTGTTCTAGTTATCACTCGGCGGTTTGCTAAGTCGGTCAAGTGCCGCTAAATTGCCATCATTGATACCGAGCATGACATTATGCGTATAGACGGCGTTTCCACTCAGTCCTACCCCATCAAGCGCAAGCCGCGTAAAGGCAATGCGGCGCTGGATGAATCCGTCGACATCATCGACGGCGAGCTGGAATTCCCGAGCGAAGAGCAGATGGCCGCTCGTGCCGCTCAAGCCACCGCGCAACGCCTGAGCAACCTGCCTGCCCGTCAACAAGACATGATCTACCACCGCGCGATGAAGAAAAGCGTAGCCATGGCCCTGGCCAGCTACCTGAGCACCGCCGGTTTTGTCGATTGGGACGCAGACGTGCTGGGCCTCGATCTGTATATCTGATGGATCTGCCTTACTACCTCGGTTGCCCGTCCTGGAGCGAAAATGCCTGGCGCGAGTATCTGTATCCGGTAGACGCAAAAACCTCCGACTTTCTCGCTCTCTACTGCCAGGTGTTCAACGCCGTCGAAGGCAACACCACCTTCTACGCCAGTCCATCGCCGGCTACCGTCCAGCGCTGGGCCGAGATCATGCCGGCACACTTTCGCTTCACTGCCAAATTCCCCGGCGACATCAGTCACAGTGGCGACTTGCGTGAGCAACTGACCGCTGCCGAAACCTTCCTGCAATTACTCAAGCCGTTAGGCGAACGTGTTTCGCCGCTGTGGCTGCAACTGTCGAAAAGCTTCACGCCGCAGCGTCTGCCGGAACTGGCGGCGTTTATCGATGCGCTGGATTGCCCGCTCGCGGTCGAGGTGCGCAATGAACAGTTCTTCGCCAAGGGCGAGAGCGAGCGTCTGCTCAATCGTCTGTTGCTGGATCGCGGTGTCGAGCGCATCTGTCTTGACCCGCGCGCGCTGTTCAGTTGCTTGTCGACCGAGTCCTCGGTGATCCACGCGCAGTCGAAAAAGCCGCGTGTACCGACCCGTCCGGCGGCGTTCACGCAGTTTCCGCAGGTGCGTTTCATCGGCCATCCCGAGCTTGAGGCCAACGATGCGTTTCTTGTGCCGTGGGTGGCGAAAGTCGCTGAATGGATCGAAGAGGGCCGCACGCCCTACGTCTTTCTGCATACCGCCGACAACCTGTTGGCAGCGAAACTGGCGCAACGTTTTCACGCACAACTGATGCAATGTTTGCCTGGCTTGCCCGCGCTGCCTGAGCTATACAGAGAACCCGCCGCCGAGCAGCTTGGCTTGCTCTGAGGCGGGTTTTTTCTGCCCGGGAGCCCGTCGATGAACGTCCAAGTCAGTCAACAGCAACTCCTCAAAGCCCAAGCCTTCAAGGCCCTGCATGATCGCCAGGGGAGCTTCGTGATTCCCAATCCGTGGGATGCCGGCTCGGCGAAGATGCTCGCCAGTCTTGGCTATCAGGCCTTGGCTACCACCAGCGCCGGTTACGCGTTTTCCCAGGGCAAGGCTGATGGCGCGTTGAGTCTCGACGAGACCCTGGCCAATGTCCGCGCGATTGTCGCAGCGACGGATTTGCCGGTGGCGGTGGATCTGGAAAACGGCTTTGCCGATGATCCGCTGGAGTCTGCGCAGAGTCTTCTCCGTGCCGCCGAGGCGGGCGCGGTGGGCGGGTCGATCGAGGACGCTACGGGACGTCCGGACGCGCCGATCTATTGCTTCGAACACGCCGTCGCACGGATTGAAGCCGCCGTCGCGGCGGTGCGCACCCTGCCGTTTCCCTTCATCCTCACGGCTCGCGCGGAAAATTACCTGTACGGTAATCCCGACCTCGACGACACCATTCGCCGTTTGCAGGCATTTGCCGAAGCGGGTGCCGACGTGCTCTATGCGCCGGGTTTGCGCAGCGCCGAAGAAGTGCTGGCAGTGGTGCGAGCCGTGGCGCCGAAGCCGATCAACGTGTTGATGTCTGGCGGTTTGAAACTGACCGTGCAACAGCTCGAGGAACTGGGCGTACGCCGCATCAGCACCGGCTCGGCACTGGCGCTGGCGGCGTTCGGCGAGTTCTTCCGCGCGGCTGAAGAAATCCAGCAATCCGGCACCTTTGGCTTCACGTCACAGTCGATGCCGTACGCCAAAGCCAATCAATTCTTCAAGGACTGAGCATGGGACGTTGGCTGTTCTGGTTGCTGTTGCTCGCGATGGGTGGTGCAGCGGTAAGTGTCTGGCGCGGCTGGCTGGAGGTGCCGCCGCAGTGGAACCCTTGGGCGCCATTGGACATAAAAGCCGCGCCCAACTGGCTGACCGGTTACAAACTCCTGCGCCTGCGCAGTGATCCTGAGCTTTGCGCACAGGCATTGAGCAGCTCGGATCTGCGCGTCAGCCCCCAAGCCGACAGCCCGGGCGCCAAGTGTCCGCTGATCGGTGCTCTGCGGGTGCAGGGCGGTGGAGTGGCGCTGAGCAGCAGTTTCATCGCCAGTTGCCCGCTGGCGGTGGCCTACGCAATGTTTGAACACCACACCCTGCAACCGGCGGCGCAATCGGTTTACGGCCAGAAGATCGCGCGGCTCGATCACCTCGGCAGCTTCGCCTGTCGCAATGTCTACAACCGTGAGAGCGGTGCCCTTAGCCGACATGCGAGTGCCGACGCGCTGGACATCGCCGGTTTCCGCCTGGCTGACGGACGCACGATCAGCGTGCTCAAGGATTGGCCCAAGCAGAATCAGGACGCAGAGTTTCTGCGCCAGCTGCGTGACGGCGCCTGTGAGTCATTCAGTGTGGTGTTGAGTCCGGACTACAACGCCGCTCATCACAATCACTTTCATGTCGATGTCGGGCGCTGGAGCGTGTGTCGCTGAGGATCAGGCGGCGAGGCGCAGGTTCTGCAGGACGATCGGGCGCGCCCAGCCATTATCGAAGTCCAGGGCTTTCTGTTGCTCGACGATTTCTTCCGGCGGGAACGGCGGGTAAGGCTTCTGCAGCAAGTCCAGGTCGAACTCTGCAATCGGCAGGTACAGCGGACGTTTCTGCGGAGCAGGGCCTGGCTCCGGCACTGGCTGGCCATTGTTGATCACAATCGGGCGTACCCAGCTGCTGTCGAAATCCTGTTGCTCTTGCTGAGCCTTGAGTTCTTCTGGCGGGAACGGTGGGAACGGCTTGTCCAGCAGCTCCATTTCGAACTCGGCGATCGGCAGGAACAGTGGCTCCGGCGGGCGAACCTGGGTTTCGACCACGTCGCACTCACGCTGGCTGACGATGTGCGCGTGCAGCTCGCTGCCAACGGTTGGTTCTTCCGGGCTGTTCAGGTCAACCGGTGGAAACGTGCCACAGGCAGGCACCACTTCACTCGTCTGTTCGGCCAGGGCCTGGGCAAAGAAATCCTGCCACAGGTGACTGACGCCGCTCAGTGCTTGAGTGTTATGACGGCTGAAGTCGCCATGGGGCGAAACGTAGCCAATCGATGTGGGAAGAATGCCTGACATTTTTTTCGGTTGACGCTCAGCTCTGGCAAAATGCGCGTTGAATGGTTTATCGGCGGTTTTTGTCGATCCTTAACTTTTTTGAGCGTTTTTTCATGATCGAGTCACCCGCGGCCTGCCGCATCCATCTCCAGGCCCTCGCCCCAGCGTTTCAAACGCAAGCCGCACACTGGGCCGAACGTCTCGGCCTGCCGCTCGGCGAGGCCGACGGTGAGTTCGCCTTGCAGGTCGGCGAGCAGGGTTTGCAGTTGCAGCAGCTTGGCCCGGACGCCCCGGGACCGGTGCGGGTCGATTTCGTCGAAGGCGGCGCGGCGCATCGTCGTTTGTATGGCGGCGGCAGCGGGCAGATGATTGCCAAGGCTGTCGGCATCGCCCAAGGCGTGCGCCCGCGCGTCCTCGATGCCACGGCGGGGCTGGGCAAGGACGCGTTTGTGTTGGCCAGTCTCGGTTGTGAAATGAGCCTGATCGAGCGCCAGCCGCTGATCGGCGCACTGCTTGAGGACGGCTTGGCCCGGGCGGCAGAAGATTTCGATGTAGCGCCGATCGTGGCGCGGATGAAATTGCTCAAGGGCAACTCCATCGAAGTGATGCGCAGTTGGGAAGGGGAGGCGCCGCAGGTGATCTACCTCGACCCGATGTTCCCGCATCGCGAGAAAACCGCGCTGGTGAAAAAGGAAATGCGCCTGTTCCGCCCGCTGGTCGGCGATGACCCGGATGCCCCGGCCCTGCTTGAAGCCGCGCTGGCGCTGGCCACGCACCGGGTGGTGGTCAAGCGCCCGCGCAAGGCACCGTGCATCGAGGGGCCGAAACCGAGCCATGCGCTGGATGGCAAATCGAGCCGGTATGACATTTATCCGAAGAAAGCGCTGAAGCCTTAGAAGCAGCTGCAAGCTGCAAGCTACAAGCCAGAGCCAATTCACTGCTTTTGCTTTTGCTTTTTCTTGCAGCTTGTAGCTAGAAGCTCGCAGCTGCTCCTCCCCCATAGGCCCTCATAAACAACCCCACCACCTCCCGCACATGCCGTTCCGCTGCCTCTCCGGTCAGCGGCTCGCCGCAGCCGTACAACAAACGAAAATTTCCCGCGCCTTTGATCAGGCAGAAGAAGTGCTCGGCGGCGTTGCGTGGCTGGTCGATGCTCAGCGCGCCGGTTGCATGGATTTTCGTCAGCAGACCTTCCATGCCGTTGACCACGCGCTCTGGGCCGGCCTCGAAGAAAATCAGAGACAGCTTCGGGTCCTGACTGCCCAGCGCCATGATCAGGCGGTGCAGGTTCACTGATTCATCGCTGTTGATCAGTTGGTGGAAGCCCCGGGCAATGTTCAGCAATACATTTTCCACCGCGATGCCGTCCGGCAATTCGAAGAACAGCGGTGGCAATTGTTCCTCGCATTTGGCGACGACGGCGGCGGAGAACAGCGTCTCCTTGTCGTTGAAATGGCTGTAGACCGTCAGCTTCGACACGCCGGCCTCGCTGGCCACCGCGTCCATGCTGGTGTTGGCGTAGCCATGGCAGAGAAACAGGGTTTTCGCCGCATCGAGGATCGCCTGGCGCTTGGCCAGATCCTTGGGGCGGCCCGGGCCGTTTGGAGCTGAAAGATTGTTCGACATTCTTCGCTTTTAATACTGGACTGGTGAGTTTGCTATTAATACCATACCCGCCAGTATAAATATTCCAAGCCTCATTCGCGAAAGGTCCGTCACCATGTTCCGCCATGCGTTGTCCTTTGCCGTGCCAGTCAGTCTGGCGTTCCTGTTATCGGCGTGCGGTCAGGAAGAGGTGACCAAAGTCACCGTACGCCCGGCCATGGTGGTACAGCCCGAGCCTTCGGCGCAGGCGATGGAAAGTTATCCGGGCGAGGTGCGAGCCCGCTATGAGCCTGATCTGGCGTTCCGCATCGGCGGCAAAGTCAGCCGACGATTGGTCGACGAAGGCCAGCGCGTCAAGGCCGATCAGCCCCTGGCCGAACTCGACCCGCAGGACGTGCGTCTGCAACTGGAAGCCACCCGCGCGCAGGTTGCCGCCGCCGAGGCCAATCTGAACCTGGTCCGCGCCGAACGGGATCGCTATAAAACCCTGATGGATCGGCAGATGGTCAGCCGCTCGGCCTACGACAACGCCGAAAATCTATATCGCTCTGGCGAAGCCCGCCTTAAACAAATCAAAGCCGAATTCAACGTTTCGACCAACCAGGCCAGTTACGCGGTGCTGCGTGCGCCACAGGATGGTGTGGTGGCCAAGCGTTCGGTGGAAGTCGGTCAAGTGGTCGCTGCCGGGCAAACCGTGTTCACCCTTGCCACCGATGGTGAGCGCGAAGTGTTGATCAGCCTGCCGGAGCAAAGCTTTGGCCGCTTCAAGGTTGGTCAGCCGGTTACCGTGGAATTGTGGGCACAGCAGAATCAACGCTTCGCCGGGCAGATCCGCGAGTTGTCCCCGTCCGCCGATCCGCGCTCACGCACTTTTGCTGCGCGTATCTCGTTCACCAGCGGCAAAGTCCCGGCTGAACTGGGGCAGAGCGCCCGGGTATTTGTGCAATCGGCCGACAATGTCTCGTTATCGATACCGCTTTCCGCGCTGACCGCTGAAAACGGCGCGACTTACGTCTGGGTGGTCAACGGCAACAACACGTTGAAGAAAACTCCGGTACGGGTCGGTCCGTTCGGCGAAAAGAGCGTGGCGGTGCTTGAAGGCCTGAATGCCAGCGATTGGGTGGTGGCTGCCGGCGTTCACGTATTGCTCGACGGCCAGCAGGTGCGGCCAGTGGATCGCTCCAATCGTGTGGTCAATCTGGCGAACAAGGAGTAAGCCCCGATGCGCTTCAACCTCTCCGAATGGGCGTTGCGTAATCGCCAGATCGTACTGTTCCTGATGCTTTTGCTCGCCGTTGTCGGCGCGTTGTCCTACACCAAACTCGGCCAGAGTGAAGACCCGCCGTTCACTTTCAAGGCGATGGTCATTCAGACCCGCTGGCCCGGTGCGACCGCGCAGGAGGTCTCGCGCCAGGTCACTGAACGTATCGAAAAGAAGCTGATGGAAACCGGCGAGTACGAACGCATCATGTCGTTCTCACGCCCCGGTGAATCCCAGGTCACCTTCATCGCCCGCGACTCGATGCACTCCAAGCAGATCCCTGATCTCTGGTACCAGTTGCGCAAGAAGGTCGGCGACATCCGCCAGACTTTGCCGCCGGGGATCCAGGGGCCGTTCTTCAACGATGAGTTCGGCACCACCTTCGGCAATATCTATGCGTTGACCGGCGATGGCTTCGACTACGCCGTGCTCAAGGATTACGCCGACCGCATCCAGATCCAGCTGCAACGGGTCAAGGACGTCGGCAAGGTCGAACTGCTTGGGTTGCAGGATGAGAAAATCTGGGTCGAGCTGTCCAACGTCAAGCTCGCCACCCTCGGCTTGCCGCTGGCGGCGGTGCAGCAGGCGCTGGAGGAACAGAACGCGGTGTCCACGGCGGGGTTCTTCGAAACCGGCAGCGAGCGCTTGCAGCTACGCGTCTCGGGGAATTTTCAGACAGTCGATGAGATAAAGAACTTTCCGATCCGCGTCGCCGATCGTACGTTCCGCATCTCCGATATCGCCGATGTGCGTCGCGGTTTCAGCGACCCACCGGCGCCGCGCATGCGTTTCATGGGCGACGACGCGATCGGTTTGGCCGTGGCGATGAAGGATGGCGGCGACATTCTGGTCCTGGGCAAGGCACTGGAGGGCGAGTTCTCGCGGATCCAGAAAAACCTCCCGGCCGGCATGCAGTTGCGCAAGGTGTCCGATCAGCCGGCAGCGGTAAAAACCGGCGTCGGCGAGTTCGTCCAGGTGTTGGTCGAGGCGTTGGCGATCGTCTTGCTGGTGAGCTTCTTTTCCCTCGGCGTGCGCACCGGCATGGTCGTCGCGCTGACCATTCCGCTGGTGCTGGCGATGACCTTCGCTTGCATGTATTACCTCGGCATCGGTCTGCACAAGATTTCCCTCGGTGCGCTGGTGCTGGCGCTGGGCTTGTTGGTGGATGACGCGATCATTGCCGTGGAAATGATGGCGATCAAAATGGAGCAGGGCTTCGACCGCATTCGCGCAGCGAGTTATGCCTGGACCAGCACCGCGTTCCCGATGCTCACCGGCACGTTGATCACCGCCGCCGGCTTCCTGCCGATTGCCACTGCGCAGTCCGGCACCGGCGAATA
This sequence comes from Pseudomonas sp. S3_G06, assembly GCF_054667565.1. NCBI lineage: Bacteria > Pseudomonadati > Pseudomonadota > Gammaproteobacteria > Pseudomonadales > Pseudomonadaceae > Pseudomonas > Pseudomonas sp. S3_G06. The sequence goes on along the minus strand of NZ_CP162738.1, from coordinate 3,949,871 downwards.
CACCCGTTCGATTTTCCAGGTGGTGACCATTGCCTTGCTCGCCTCATGGGTCGCGGCGGTGATGTTCGTGCCGTATCTGGGGGAAAAACTCCTGCCGGATCTGGCGAAAATTCACGCGGCAAAACACGGCACTGGCGATGGTCAACCGGATCCGTATGCGACGCCGTTCTATCAGCGCGTCCGGCGTCTGGTGGAGTGGTGCGTGGCGCATCGCAAGACTGTGATCGTGCTGACTGTGGGCCTGTTCATTGCCTCGGTGATGCTGTTCCGTTTCGTCCCGCAGCAGTTCTTCCCGGCTTCCAACCGGCTGGAGTTGATGGTCGACCTGAAACTGGCCGAAGGCGTTTCGCTGGCCAACACCACCAGTGAAGTCAAACGCCTCGAAGCGCTGCTCAAGGAGCACGCCGGCATCGACAATTACGTCGCCTATGTGGGCACCGGTTCGCCGCGTTTCTATCTGCCGCTGGATCAGCAACTGCCAGCGGCGAGTTTTGCCCAGTTTGTGGTGTTGGCGAAAACCATCGAAGAGCGCGAGTCGCTGCGCAGCTGGTTGATCGAAACCCTCAACGAACAGTTCCCGGCTCTGCGTTCGCGGGTCACCCGTTTGGAAAACGGCCCGCCGGTTGGCTATCCGGTGCAGTTCCGCGTCACGGGCGAGCACATCGAAGAAGTCCGTGCGTTGGCGCGCAAGGTGGCAGCAAAGGTTCGCGAGAATCCGCATGTGGTCAATGTGCACCTGGACTGGGAGGAACCGAGCAAAGTTGTTTATCTGAACATCGATCAGGATCGCGCCCGCGCCCTCGGTGTGAGCACCGCCAATCTGGCGAAATTCCTGCAGAGTTCGCTGGTCGGCTCGACGGTCAGCCAGTACCGCGAAGACAACGAATTGATCGAGATTCTGCTGCGCGGCACCGTGCACGAGCGCACTGAATTGTCGTTGTTGCCGAGCCTTGCGGTGCCGACGGATAACGGTCGCAGTGTGGCGTTGTCGCAGATTGCCACGCTGGAATACGGCTTCGAGGAAGGCATCATCTGGCACCGCAACCGCCTGCCGAACGTGACCGTACGCGCTGACATTTATGGCAAGGAGCAACCGGCGACGCTGGTCAAACAGATCATGCCGACGCTGGACCCGATTCGCGCTGAGTTGCCCGATGGTTATCTGCTGGATGTCGGCGGCACGGTGGAGGATTCCGAGCGCGGACAGAAGTCGGTGAATGCCGGGGTGCCGATGTTCATTGTCGTGGTGCTGACCTTGCTGATGGTGCAGTTGCGCAGTTTCTCGCGCACGGCGATGGTGTTTCTCACCGCGCCACTGGGCCTGATCGGGGTGACCCTGTTTCTGATGGTGTTCCGCCAGCCGTTCGGGTTTGTGGCGATGCTCGGGACCATCGCGTTGTCCGGGATGATCATGCGCAATTCGGTGATTCTGGTCGATCAGATCGAGCAGGATATTACATCGGGGCTCAGGCCCTGGCAGGCGATTATCGAGGCTACGGTGCGGCGCTTCAGGCCGATTGTGTTGACGGCGCTGGCGGCGGTACTGGCGATGATTCCGCTGTCGCGCAGTGTGTTTTTCGGGCCGATGGCGGTGGCGATCATGGGCGGGTTGATTGTTGCGACTGCGCTGACGCTGTTGTTTTTGCCGGCGTTGTATGCGGCCTGGTTTCGGGTGCGTAAGGAGGCTTGAGGTTTTTGTGTCGTGGCGGCCTTCGGGCCGACCATGACGTGGGGTTTTGGGTGTATATCCGTTGCTGTGGGTGTTGCTGATTACGGTTCCGCCCTTACGGCGGGTCACCTTTTTCAAACGCCAAAAAGGTAACCCAAAACGCTTGCTCCTACGTTCGGCCCTCGCAGGCTCGGGTTCCTTCGCTGCGGGATCGATCCGGGCGCAGCGGCTCCGGTTTGCTTCGCTGCACCTCCTTCCGCTGTGTCTGGCTGCGCCAGACGGTCGCTGCGCTCCCACGCCCGGATCAATCCCTCCACTCAGCCTTCCGACGTCGCCGGTGGATCAAGATCAAGAGCACTCGAGCTTGCGCTCATTGTTGAGTGGGGCGGCTTCGCCGCGGGCAGCTGTGCTGCTTTGCTTTTGCTTTTGTGGGAGCGAGCCTGCTCGCGAAGGCGGCCTGACAGCCGACCAGATTTTCCCGGATGCCACGATTCCAGTTGCAGGAGCGAGCCTGCTCGCGATGCCGCCCTCTCGGCCAACCATTCTCCATCAGATGTACTCGATCTCCTGTGGGAGCGAGCTTGCTCGCGAAGGCGGTCTGACAGCCAATTCATTTCGAATCGCCAATTCACGCTGCCTTCCTACAGCTTTTTCAGAATCCTCCGATCTTGAGGCGCTGGCCGTCCAATGCTGTACTCCGGGTTCTGCTTTTCCGAGTCCTTGAGTCTGTCTGATGAAGAAACCACCGACAATAGCCGGCAGAACGGATCCTGTTTTCGACCTGTTGGCCCGCTCGCCACACAAGCAACGACTTGCGGATTATCTGGCGCTGCTCAAGCCGCTCGATGATCAGGGGCGCTATCTGCCATTCGAGGCGTTGCGCTTTCGCTGGGCGGTAGGGTTGGACGCGAATCTTTGTTGGGCGTTGGTGAAGAAGGCGCGGGCGGCCCAGTACATTCATTTGTTGCCGTTGGGCGAGCCGGTGCAGTGGGGCAAATACGTGCCAACGCCGTTGGCGCAGAAAACCTTGGCTGTGGTGGATCGTTACGCCAGTACGGCCGCGCTGGATTACATGACCAGTCAGATCGGTGAGCGGGCGCATTTCTCTTGTCTGCTCAATGACCTGATCGAAGACGAAGCCATCGCCAGTAGCCAGTTGGAGGGCGCGGCGACCACTACTCGTGTTGCCAAGGACATGCTCAAGCATCAGCGCCAGCCGCGGACGCCGGATGAGCGCATGGTAATGGGTAATTATCGAATGATGAATTTCGCTTGGGAAAAGCGTTATGAACCTCTGAGCATTGAGCTGATTGCAGAGATCCATCGAGTGGGTGTGGAGGGGATCGATGACGAGCAGTATTCCCCCGGATTGTTCCGGACCAATGATGAGGTGGTTGTTCAGGATGGTTCAGGCAACACCGTGCACCGACCACCTCCTGCTGCAGGATTGGTTGCGCGGTTGGCGAGGTTGTCCGCCTGGATCAACCGGCCCGCTGCCTCGATTCTGGACAAAAATTATCTGCATCCACTGATCAAGGCCGTGACGCTGCATTTCGCCATGGGTTATGAACATCCGTTTCGCGACGGTAACGGGCGGGTCGCGAGAGCCTTGTTTTACTGGTTCATGTTCAAACATGAGTTCGCGGCGTTTCGCTACATTGCGATCAGTCTGCTGCTGCGCAATGCACCGGTGAAATACGGACGCTCCTACCTGCACACCGAGGCAGATGAGCTGGATCTGACTTATTTCATCGAGTTTCAATGCGCGGTGATTTTGCGAGCCGTGGTCGGTTTTATAACTGTGTACCGCAAGAGTCTGGCAGACACTCAGGACTTTGAGCGCTGGCTGACGAGCTCTGGCGTAATTGCTCAACTGACGGAACGGCAGCGCGCGGTTTATCAGGTGGCTAAAAGCGGGGAGGCGAAGGAGTTTACGGCGAGCAATGTCGCGGAAAATTTTTCCTGCTCGGGTAGCGAGGCGGCGTCGATTCTGGAAGAGCTGGACCAATTGCAGCTTTTTGAGAGAAGGAAGATGGGGCGGGAGTGGGTGTTTTTTTTACGAAGTTCTTTACGTGGAGGCAAGCATGGGAGCGAATTGAATCGCCCCCATGTTGTAACGACTTAAAGCGTACCAAACACCTTCTTCGCCAGACTCGTCGCCGCAGCGGCAGGGTTCTGACGAATCGTTTCTTCCTGCTTGCCAATCATCTCGAACAAACCATTGAGCGCCTGTTCGGTAACGTAGCTTTCAACGTTGGCGCTCTTGGCGTCGACGACACCGAAAGCCGCAGCTTGACCTGCAAAGGCGTTGTACTTCTGCGCGACGCCGACCTTGTCGGTGGCTTGCTTGACGATGGGCAGGAATTTCGCGCGGATCTGTTCGCGGCTGGATTTGTTCAGGTATTGGGTCGCCGAATCGTTGCCGCCGCTGAGGATGCCTTTGGCGTCGGCCACGCTCATTTTCTTTACTGCATCGACGAGGATGGGCTGGGCCTGGGTCACGGCGGATTCGGCGGCTTTGTTCATCGCGGTTTCCAGTTCTTCGACCTGGGCGCCCATGCCGAAGGCTTTCATCTTGCTCGCGGCTTTGCCGAGTTTGCCCGGCAGTTCGATTTTCACTTCGGGGTTGTTGCTGAAGCCGCCCGGGGTGCCGAGTTGTTTCACGGCGATCTGGGCGCCTTGGGTCAGGGCGTCCTTGAGGCCGCCGGTGGCGTCTTGTTGCGACAGGTCGTTGAGCGACAAGGCCAAGGCGTTGGCGGAGATCAGCAGACCGGCGCAGGCGGCGGCGAAGCGAAGGGTAGGGCGGCGCATGGCGGCTTCCTTGTGGCGAAAAATGGATTAACGAACGGCGTCGACGCGAATTTTCAGCGGCTGCGGGTCGTTGCCGTCGAGTTGCACGGCGTGGTTTTCGGTGGTGATGAACATCAGCTCGCCGTTGACTTCAATGCGCGCGCTGACCGAGTAACGGTGGCCGGATTTGACCTGCGCCGGATCGTAGCTCAAATGAAACGGCAGCGGCACCTGGCTTTTGATCGGGCCGTTCTGTTCGGCGAGGACGATGGCCGGTGCATCGGCCAGCGACACGTCCTGCAGGCTGACGCTCAGGGTCGCGCTCGGGGGCAGGGCGATGCGTTGCAGGTAGAAGACTTCGCCGTCGAGGCTGGCCTTGCCGGCGGGGGTGGTTGATTGGCAGGCGCTGAGCAGGGTGGCGGCGGCGAGGGTCAACAGTTTTTTCATGGGTGAATCTCCTTTCAATGTGGGAGCGAGCCTGCTCGCGAAAGCGCTGGGTCAGTCAAACTAAATGTCGACTGACATTCCGTCTTCGCGAGCAGGCTCGCTCCCACAGGGGTAAGGCTTCAAGCCTCAGGCTGTGGCGTGATCTGATCCGCCGCATCTTCACTGCGGTGCAGCGCGACCTGGCGGATCGACAGGCGAATCTCCGCCGGCAACACGCGCTTGGCCGCGCCTTCGGCCAGCTCGCCGAGCAGTTCGTGGTAGCTGAGCTTGCCGGCTTCGTCGCGGCGCAGGACGTCGAGGTCGAGCAGGGTCTGGATGAAGTGGCGGAACAGACTCTTGTCGAAAAACTCTGGGGCGTTCAGGCCATGGAGGATCGACAGACGCTGGGCCATGACCGTGCAGAGGTCTTCCAGCTCTTCGGCGCTGATGCTGTTCTGGCCGCTGTTGAGCAGCAAAGATACGGTCATGTAGAAGCGCTGCAGGGTCTGCGCGATGCTTTTCGACAGCAGTGTCAGCAGCACGAAATGCCGCGAACTCGGCGCCGGGCGCAGGTACAGGTCTTTCTCGAAACGTAGCAGGCCCTGCTCGACGAACGCTTCCAGCCACTGATCGATCACTGCGTCGAGTTCGTCCAGGTTCCAGCGGATGAACAGCTCCGATTGCAGGTACGGATACAGCGCGCGGGTGTAGCGCAGGATCTGCTCGCGGCTCATGCGCGAGGTGCTCTGGAAGAAACTCGCCAGCAACGACGGCAGAGCGAAAATGTGCAGGACGTTGTTGCGGTAGTAAGTCATCAGGACCGCGTTCTGCTCGTCCAGATACAGAATCTTGCCGAGCGCATCGTTCTGCTCGGCGAGCAGATCCATGTCTTTCACATGCTTGATCAGCGCCCGGCCATCGCCTTCCGGCAAGGTGGTGTGTGGCGAATACGGGACTTTGCGCAGCAGCGCCAGATACAGATCCAGCACCCGCGCCATGGCCCGATCGTCCAGCGCCAGGCGCGTGGTCGACAGCAGGGCCAGCGCTACCAGATTCACCGGATTGATCGCCGCCGCTTCGTTGAGGTGCCGGGCGACTTTCTCGCCGAGGCGGTTGGTGGTTTCGTTGAGCCACGCCGGTTTGAACTGCGGGCCGAGCTCCTGCTGGCGCCAGTCCGGTTGCTCGGCGTCGAGAAATTCGGCCAGTTTGATCGGCTCACCGAAGTTGACCGCGACCTGACCGAAGCGCTGCTTGAGCGCGCCGATCACTTTGAAAATATCGAAGATCGATTCTTTTTTCTTGCTCGCCCCACGCAGTTCGCCGAGGTAGGTGCGGCCTTCGAGCACGCGCTCGTATCCGATGTACACCGGCACGAAGACGATCGGCATCCGCGACGAACGCAGGAAACTGCGCAGGGTGATCGCGAGCATGCCGGTTTTCGGTTGCAGCATGCGCCCGGTGCGCGAGCGACCGCCCTCGACGAAATACTCGACCGGGAAACCTTTGGTGAACAGCGTGTGCAGGTATTCGTTGAACACCGAGGTGTACAACGGATTGCCCTTGAAGGTGCGGCGCATGAAGAACGCACCGCCGCGACGCAGCAGGCTGCCAATCACCGGCATGTTCAGGTTGATCCCGGCAGCAATGTGCGGCGGGGTCAGGCCGTTGCGGAACAGCAGATAGGAAAGCAGCAGGTAATCGATGTGGCTGCGATGGCACGGCACGTAGATCACTTCGTGACCTTGCGCGACGTTCTGCACGCCCTCGATGTGGTTGACCTTGATGCCGTCGTAGATCTTGTTCCAGAACCAGCTCAGCACCACTTCGAGAAAACGGATCGCCGTGTAGGTGTAGTCCGAGGCGATCTCGTTGCCGTAGCGCAGGGCCTGGGCCTTGGCTTTTTCCGGGGAGATTTTTTCGCGCTCGGCTTCGTCGAGGATCGCCTGTTTGACCAACGGCTGATTGAGCAGGCCTTTGACCAGATTGCGCCGGTGGGAAATGTCGGGGCCGATCACCGCAGCTTTGAGATTGCGGAAGTGCACGCGCAGGATGCGCTGGGCCATGCGCACGGTGCGCTCGTGGCCCTTGTTGTGATCGATCAGTTCGCGCAGATGGATCGGCGCGGAAAACTGCACGCGGGTTTTACGCCCGAGGACGATGATGCTCAGCAGTCGGCGCAGGCGTCCGGTGACTGCCCAGCTGTCGGCGAACAACAGTTTCCACGGACTGTTTTCGCTGTCCGGGGACTGGCCCCAGAACACGCTGACCGGAATGATCTGCGCGTCTTCGGCAGCATTCTGAGTCAGCGCGCTGACCAGACGGGTGAGAGTCGGCGGCGCGCCGCGTTTGTCCTGGCGACCGAGCCAGTCCGGGTCCGGCGTCAAATAGAAAAACGCCGCTGGTTCGATGAGTGAACCCACCGACACCGCCAGCACCGGGCGTGGCAAACCGGCCTTGGTGCACTCTGTGTCAACCACCGCCAGATCGGTCAGCGAGGGGTTTTGCAGGACGTAGAACACCGGACGACTGCGGTCGAGGTTGAGGGTGAACGACGACTGATTGATGGTCTCGGAGCGAACCCAGAGATACAACAGGCGGCGCAGGGTGCCAAACACAAGACGGCGGAACGGGGAACGGGTCATACGGCTTCTGCGTGAGTGAATAAAACCGAGCAGGCGCTCGGGGCGGACAGTTTGCCGTATTAGGCGAAAATCGGCAAAAAAGCGCCGAAGTAATCTCCTGTTGAGAGTTTCCGCACCTGTCATATACTCGGCGCTCTGTTGCCGGTGCCCTCTCATGGACGTCGGACGCAGGCTGACGTTCCTCGAAGGCTTTCCTGCGAAAAGCCCGTTCAATAATAAAAAAGGAGTATGAACAGATGGCAACACGCGAAACCGGCAACGTGAAGTGGTTCAACGACGCCAAAGGCTATGGCTTTATCCAGCGCGACGACGGCGTGGACGTGTTCGTGCACTACCGCGCGATACGCGGCGAAGGGCACCGCTCGCTGACCGAAGGTCAGCAGGTTGAGTACGCGGTGATCACCGGCGAGAAGGGATTGCAGGCTGAGGATGTTGTAGGTCTGTAAAAGCAGCTGCAAGCCTCAAGCCTCAAGCTGCAAGCAGTTCAGCTTGAAGCTTGAAGCTTGTAGCTGCCGCTAAGCGGTCTTCCAGGTGATTTCTTCTTCCCCGTCTTCGCTGATGCGAATCCAGCGATCGGCGGTTTCTTCACCTTCTTCTTCGACCCACGTTCCCGGTGCGCAGCGCACCTCGACGTTCAGTGCCGCGAAGGCTGCGCGGGCGCAGGCGATGTCGTCGTCCCAGGGGGTCTGGTCGCTTTCCAGGAACAGGCTGTTCCACTTGCCCACGGCTTTCGGCAGCCAGGTCACCGGCACGTTGCCGGCCTTGCACTTGTACGTCTGGCCTTTCTGCACCCAGTCGCTGCACGGGCCCAGCGCTTGGCCGAGCCAGGCGGCGATGGCCTTGTGGTCGACGTCGGCGTCTTTCAGGTAAATCTCGATGTCCGGTTGGCGCATGGATGTCCTCACTGCGGGTCTGAAAAATCCATTCGCGGATTTAGCCGGCCCCGGGCCTGTGCCCGAGACCAAAAGTTATTGAAGAACGAAATAATCGTAGCGCATCGATACGGTGGTCTCGAACGGCTCGGCCTGCTCGATCACCGCCGCACGACGCTCGGCACTGGCACGCCAGCCGTGAGGCGTCATCGCCAACAGGTTGGCGCGGTCCTCGGGCTTGTCCAGGGTCAGCTTGAATTCCAGGGTTTCGCTGTGCGCCAAGGCCATGCCTGCCGGCACCAGGGCCAGGTGCTTGTCGTCGGTGTACTCGCGCACTTCGTCGTACAGGCGTTCGCGCAATTCCATCAGATGGCCACGGGTCGGGCCGACTTTCATCAGCCCGCCGCCGACGCTGAGCAGACGCTTGGCTTCCTCCCAATCCAGCGGACTGAAGACGCTGGCGAGAAACTGGCAACTGCCTGAAGCCAATGGCACGCGGGCCATGCTGGCGATCAACCAAGTGATCGCCGGGTTGCGTTTGCAGGCGCGTTTGACCGCTTCGCGGGAGATGTCCAGCGCGTAGCCATCAGCGTTCGGCAAAGCTTCGGCGATTTGCGCGGTGTAGTAACCCTCGCCACAACCGATGTCGACCCAGCGCTCCGGCGCGTAACTCGCCGCCAATTCAGCCAGACGCTTGGCCACCGGCGCGTAATGCCCGGCGTTGAGGAAATCACGCCGCGCCTCGACCATCGCTTGATTGTCGCCCGGGTCGCGGCTGTTCTTGTGCTGCACCGGCAACAGGTTCAGATAACCCTGACGCGCACGGTCAAACCGATGCCCGGCGGGGCAGACCACGCCGTTCTCTACCGCATTGAGCGGCTCACTGCAGATCGGGCACGCGAGCATCAGGCGAGCAACTTGATCAGGGTCTGGTAATAGATTTCGGTCAGCACGTCGAGATCGGCTGCCAGCACGCGCTCGTTGACCTGGTGGATGGTCGCGTTGACCGGGCCCAGTTCAACCACTTGCGTGCCCATGGTCGCGATGAAACGGCCATCGGAGGTGCCGCCGCTGGTCGACGCCTTGGTCTCGCGACCGGTGATGTCCTTGATGCTCGACGACACCGCATCGAGCAGCGCGCCCGGTTCGGTGAGGAATGGCAGGCCGGACAGCGCCCAGTCGATGTGCCAGTCCAGACCATGCTTGTCGAGGATGTCGGCAACGCGTTTCTGCAGGCCTTCGACGGTCGATTCGGTGGAGAAACGGAAGTTGAACACCGCCACCAGATCACCCGGGATCACGTTCGTCGCGCCGGTGCCGGAATTGAGGTTGGAAATCTGGAAACTGGTCGGCGGGAAGAAATCGTTGCCGTGGTCCCAGTGCTCGGCGGCCAGCTCTGCCAGCGCCGGAGCGGCGAGGTGGATCGGGTTCTTCGCCAGATGCGGATAGGCCACGTGACCTTGCACACCTTTGACCGTGAGCTTGGCGCCGAGGGAACCGCGACGACCGTTTTTCACCACATCGCCGACCAGGGTGGTGCTCGACGGTTCGCCAACGATGCACCAGTCCAGGCGCTCCTTGCGCGCGACCAGACGTTCGACGACAGCCTTGGTGCCGTGATGCGCCGGGCCTTCTTCGTCGCTGGTGATCAGGAAAGCGACCTTGCCTTTATGGTTCGGATAGTCGGCGACGAAACGTTCAGCGGCGACGGTCATCGATGCCAGGCTGCCTTTCATGTCTGCCGCGCCACGGCCGCAGAGCATGCCATGTTCGTCGATCACGGCATTGAACGGATCGATCTGCCATGCGGTAACCGGACCGGTCGGCACCACGTCGGTGTGGCCGGCGAAGCACAGCACCGGGCCGTCGTTGTTGCCATGAGTGGCCCAGAAGTTATCCACATCTTCGATGCGCATCGGCTCCAGGGTGAAACCGGCATCGCCCAGGCGCTGCATCATCTGCTTCTGGCAGTCGGCATCGATTGGGGTCACGGAAGGACGGCGGATCAGGTCGATGGCCAGTTGAAGGGTCGGCGATAGGTCGGCGTGGGCCGTCATGGAAAACTCCGGGATCATGGGGTATGAGCTTGGGCTTCTAATGTGGGAGCGAGCCTGCTCGCGAAAGCGGTCTACCAGGCACCTTAAAGGTTGAATGTTACAACGCCTTCGCGAGCAGGCTCGCGCCCACAAGGGACAGGGGTGGTCAGTCAGACCGGTTATCACGCCAAGCCCCGCAAAATGGCGGTTATCTTAAAGCAAAACGGCGACCATTGGCCGCCGTTTAGTGCTGCGTTGCGGATTTAGACGACCGGTGCCGGCTCAGCTTTGGCCACAGGTTTGGGCAGCGACGACAGGAACGCCATGATCAGCGCCGCCAGGTATGGCAACGACTGCACCAGCAACATGGTCACCCAGAAGCGCATGTCATTGCTCGGAATGCCCTGCACCAGGAAGATCCCCAGCGCCGCGCCCCACAGCAACAGCATGATGAACAGCTCCTCGCGAGCCTCGCTGATCGCCACCCAGAAACCGTGGTTGTCAGCGTTTTTCGGCGTGCGGAAGAACGGAATGCTGCTGGTGAAGAAACCGTACAGCACCGCTTTGGCGATGGTGTGCGACAACGCCAGCCCGGCCAGCGCCGCGCAGAACGCATCTTTCAGATTCACACCGACGGCGCGGCGGTAGAGGAAGATGATCTTGCCGACCTTGAACACGAAAAGCGCCAGTGGCGGGATCGCGAAAATCAGCAGCGGCGGATCGACCCGTTGCGGCACGATGATCATCGCCGCCGACCACAACAGCGCGCCAACGGTGAAGAAGATGTTCATGCCATCGGCAACCCACGGCAGCCAACCGGCGAGGAAGTGATAACGCTGACCACGGGTCAGTTCGGTGTCCTTGCCGCGCAGCAGGCTGCGGGTGTGGCGCTTGATGATCTGGATCGCGCCATAGGCCCAGCGGAAACGCTGTTTCTTGAAGTCGATGAAGGTATCCGGCATCAGGCCCTTGCCGTAGCTGTCGTGGTAATACGCCGCCGACAGGCCCTTCTCGAACACGCGCAGGCCGAGTTCGGCGTCTTCACAGATGCACCAGTCAGCCCAGCCCAATTCTTCCAGCACGGAACGGCGGGTCATGGTCATGGTGCCGTGCTGAATGATCGCGTCACGGTCGTTGCGAGTGACCATGCCGATATGGAAGAAGCCCTTGTATTCGGCGTAGCAGAGCTTCTTGAAGGTGCTTTCGTTCTGGTCGCGATAATCCTGCGGCGACTGCACTACGGCGATTTTTGGGTCGGCGAAGTGCGGCACCATGTGCTTGAGCCAGTTCGGGTGCACGCAGTAATCGGAGTCGATCACCGCAATGACCTCGGCATCCTTGGCGGTGTGCGGAATCAGGTAATTCAGCGCGCCGCCCTTGAAACCGGCCAGCGGCGAAACGTGGAAGAACTTGAAGCGCGGGCCGAGGGTTGCGCAGTAATCGCGCACCGGTTCCCACACCGCCGGGTCCTTGGTGTTGTTGTCGATGATCAGGACTTCGAAGTCCGGATAATCGAGTGCGGCCAGTGCGTCGAGGGTCTGTTTGACCATCTCTGGCGGCTCGTTGTAGCAGGGCACGTGGATCGACACTTTCGGCCGGTAATCAGAATCGCCCAGCACTGGCAGGAATTCCCGACGCCGCTTGTGAATCCACACCGCTTCGGCCAGTTCATGGGCCTCGGTGAGCAGGACGATGAATACCCCGAGCGCACCGAGCGCCAAGAGAAATCCGACCGTGAGGCTGAACCACGTGCTGTATTGCTGGCTGTAGTCGTAACCGATGTACACCAGCACCGAACCGCAGAGGAACGCGATAAACGTCAGGAACGTGCGACCGCGCTGGCGCAGGGCTGAGCCGTCGATCATCAGCAGGGTCAGCGACAGCAGCGCCAGCACCACCGAGCCGATGGCCAGCACGCGCCATTGCGGAATCGCCACCACCGGGCCTTCGAAATTGAATTTCTGCTGGCGCGCGGCGTTGAACACGCCCCAGTAGGCGCCGACCGAACCTTCATCGCTGGCCTTCCACGGCTGATCGAACGCTTCGATCACGAAGTAGTTGAAGCCTTGGCGATTGAGCTTGTTGACCAGTGTGCGCAGATAAATTGCCTGATCTGCCGGCGAGGCATCGGCGCCACCGCGCATGCGACCGTTGCTCGGCCAGCCGACCTCGGAGAGCAGCAGCGGTTTTTTCGGAAACAGTTTTTTCAGATCGCGGGCGCGGTCGAAGACGAACTGGCCGGCCTTGTCCACCGGAATGAATTCCCAGTAGGGCAGGACGTGGGCGGCGATCAGGTCAACGTGCTTGGCCAGTTGCGGGTATTTCTCCCAGATGTGCCATTGCTCGGAGGTGGTCACCGGTACTTTGACCGCAGCGCGCACCCGATCCAGCAGAACGATCAGCGCTTCCGGGGTGATTTCCTCGCGAAACAGCGCCTCGTTGCCGACCACCACGCGCACGACGCTGCGCGAGGTGTTGGCCAGTTCGATGGCTTTGGTGATTTCCCGTTCGTTGCGTTCCTGGTCCGGGCTGATCCAGATGCCGAGGGTGACGCGCAGGCCGAATTCTTCAGCCAGTTTCGGGATGTCTCCCAGCGAGCCGTCGACCGAATAGATACGAATGTTGTCGGTCAGCTTGCTCATGATTTCCAGGTCACGGCGCATTTCGTCGTCAGACGGATACTGATCCTTCTGTGGGAATTGCCCCTGCTGGAATGGCGAATACGAGAAGCCGGAGATTTGCTGCGGCCAGTTCGGCGCCGTGACCGGGCGATTGACCAGCGCCCAGAAACCGGTGAACAAGGCAGCGATGGCCAGCACCACCACCAGGTTGAGTCCAAATTTACGCGATGACATATCTGTTTCGGGTTCCAAAGGCTGTGGAACGAAGGATCGGTCGGATAGACGCCCGAGGGGCGCGCATCCTACACCGGCGGTTAACCAGCCGTACAACTGACGGGAAAATGCCTGACATTGGGCAGCCGTCTCTGACTTAAGTTCTTACACTTGTCGCTTGCAGCTTAAAACTTGTCGCTGCGTAGCCCTATAATGCGCGCCGGTTTTTGGGGTAATGGTCATGAGTACAGAAGATCCGCGGTTTGCAGGCATCGCCCGTTTGTATGGCATCGAAGGCCTGGAACGCTTGCGCGCCGCCCATGTGGCGATCGTCGGCGTCGGTGGCGTTGGTTCCTGGGCGGCAGAAGCCATGGCCCGTTGCGGGGTGGGCGAGATTTCGCTGTTTGACCTCGACGACGTCTGCGTCAGCAATGCCAACCGCCAGTTGCACGCGTTGGACAGCACCGTCGGCAAACCCAAGGTCGAGGTGATGGCCGAGCGTCTGCGCGGGATCAACCCCGATTGCACGGTGCACGCCGTGGCCGATTTCGTTACCCGCGACACCATGGCCGAGTACATCACGCCGAACATTGACTGCGTGATCGACTGCATCGATGCGGTCAATGCCAAAGCGGCGCTGATCGCCTGGTGCAAACGTCGCAAGATCCAGATCATTACCACCGGCGGCGCGGGCGGTCAGATTGACCCGACGCTGATTCAGGTTTGCGACTTGAACCGCACCTTCAACGATCCGCTTGCCTCGAAAGTCCGTTCGACCTTGCGTCGTGACTACGGCTTCTCCCGCACCGTGACCCGCCACTACAGCGTGCCGTGTGTGTTTTCCACCGAACAGCTGCGCTACCCGAAACCGGACGGCAGCATTTGCCTGCAGAAGAGTTTTGTCGGCGATGGCGTGAAGCTCGACTGCGCCGGCGGGTTTGGCGCGGTGATGATGGTTACCGCGACATTTGGTATGGTCGCGGCGACCAAGGCTGTGGACAAGATTGTCGCTGGTGTACGGCGCCCGGCAGACCGGGTCAAACCTCAGATTTGATGCTGCGGCTTTGATCGTTCCCACGCTCCGCGTGGTAATGCAGCCCGGGACGCTCCGCGTCCCATCCAGAGCCGAACGCGGAGCGTCCGTTGAGGCATTCCCACGCAGAGCGTGGGAACGATCAGTCAGCGAGCTAACTCATTCATCCGCTGGAGCACGGCATTCAAACCATTACTGCGCGAAGGCGACAACTGCCGCGACAACCCCAGCTGATTGAACCACTCCGGCAGATCCACCTGCTGCAACTCCACCGCCGACAAGCCGTTGACCCGCAACAGCAGCAACGCCACCAACCCGCGAATCATCCGCGCATCGCTGCTTGCCTTGAACTGCCAGTGCCCGTCGCGCAAATCCCCGACCAGCCACACCTGACTCTCACAGCCATGCACCCGGTTGGCCTCGCACTTTTGCGCGTCATCCAGCACCGGCAAGCGATCGCCGAACTGCATCAACAGCCGCGCCCGCTGTTCCCAGCCCGCCGCAGTCTGAAACGTCTGCAGCGCTTCGGCCGCCTCCACCGGCAGGCTCATCGCAACATCTCCAGCGCCTGATCCAGCGCCTCGAAAAAGCGCTCCAGATCTTCCGAGTCGTTATACAGCGCCAGCGACACGCGGATCGCGCCGGCCAGTTCGAAGCTTTTCATCAGCGGCATGGCGCAGTGATGCCCCGCACGCACGGCGATGCCTTGTTCGGTAAGCAGATGCGCCAGATCGGCGTTGTGCACGCCTTCGACGACAAAACTGGCCAGCGCCAGTTGCGGCTTGCCGAGCAGGCGAATGCCATTGCGGGCGGCGAGGCCGCGCAACAGGTAGTCGTGCAGCGCCGCTTCATGGGCAGATACGGCGTCCTGATCCAAACCGGCCAAGTAGTCGAGGGTCGCTCCGAGGCCGATGACACTGGCGATCGGCGGTGTGCCTGCTTCGAACCCCAACGGCGCCGGGCGGAAGCGCGAATCCTGATAGTTGGCGTCGAGCACCATCTCGCCGCCGAACTGCCAATGCTGCAATCGCTCCAGCGCCGCGTTGCGCCCAAACAGCACGCCGAGGCCATCGGGGCCGTAGAGTTTGTGGCTGGAAAACACATAGAAGTCGCAACCCAGCGCCTGCACATCATGCCGGCCGTGCACCACACCTTGCGCACCATCGACCACGGTCAGCGCGTTCTGCGCCTTGGCCATGCCCAGCAAAGCGATCAGTGGCTGCCAGGCGCCGAGCACATTGGACAACTGGCTGACCGCCACCAAACGCGTGCGCGGGCCGATCAGGTGTACGGCAGCGCCGAGGTCGATCAGGCCGTCGGCATCCAGCGGCAGGATGACCAGTTTCAGCTGACGGCGTTGCGCCAGTTGCTGCCACGGCAGCAGGTTGGCGTGATGCTCCAGCGCGCTGATGACGATCTCATCGCCCGGCTGAAACAGAGGCTCCAGACCATAAGCCAGCAGATTCAGCGCGCTGGTGGCGCCGTGGGTGAAGATGATTTGCCCGCTGTCACCGGCATTCAGCCATTGGCCAACCTTGCGCCGACTGTCTTCGAACGCTTGCGTCGCGTGGGCACCGGGCAGGTGTTGCGCACGATGCACATTGGCCGCGCCGTTGGCGTAGTAATGCGTCAGTGCGTCGAGCAGGGCTTGTGGTTTTTGCGTGGTGGCGGCGCTGTCCAGATAGGTCTGGTCTTGCCGTTGCAGGGCGGCGATAGCCGGGAAATCGGCGCGCCAGGGGGAGGGGATCATCATGAGTTCAGCCCTGTGAAATTGGGCGGCGTGTACGCCAAACCTTGTGGGAGCGAGCCTGCTCGCGAAAGCGTCCTTGAGGGCGCCAGAAGTTTCGCGAGCAGACTCGCTCCCACAGGCCTACAGCGCTTAGTTGTGAGCGTGCAGCGCTTCGTTCAGTTCGATCGCCGATTTGTGGGTCTTGCATTCCACAGCACCGGTTTCCGAGTTGCGACGGAACAGCAGATCAGTCTGACCAGCCAGCTCACGCGCCTTCACAACCTTGACCAGATTGTTGTGCTCGTCCAGCAGCGCAACCTTGGTACCGGCGGTCACGTACAGGCCCGATTCCACAGTGTTGCGGTCGCCCAGCGGAATACCGATACCGGCGTTGGCGCCGATCAGGCAGCCTTCGCCGACCTTGATCACGATGTTGCCGCCGCCCGACAGCGTGCCCATGGTCGAGCAACCGCCGCCCAGGTCCGAACCCTTGCCGACGAAGACGCCAGCGGAAACGCGGCCTTCGATCATGCCCGGGCCTTCGGTGCCGGCGTTGAAGTTGATGAAACCTTCATGCATGACAGTGGTGCCTTCGCCGACATAGGCGCCCAGACGCAGACGTGCAGCATCAGCGATACGCACGCCGGCCGGTACCACGTAGTCGGTCATCTTCGGGAACTTGTCCACGGAGAACACTTCCAGCAGTTCGCCGCGCAGACGCGCTTCGAGTTGCATTTCCGCCAGTTCGCTCAAATCGATCGCGCCCTGGCTGGTCCACGCCACGTTCGGCAGCAGCGGGAAGATACCGGCCAGGCTCACGCCGTGCGGCTTGACCAGACGGTGCGAGAGCAGATGCAGCTTGAGGTAGGCCTCAGGCGTGGAGGTCAGTTGCGCGTCTTCGGCCAGCAGCGTGGCGACCAGCGGCTTGTGGCTTTCAGCCAGGCGGGTCAGCAGCTTGCCTTGCACGGCGTCGACGCCTTTCACGGCTTCAGCCAGTTGCGCGGCCTGGGCGGTGGTGAAGGTGATGGCCTGGTTGCCTTCGGTGTAACCGAGGATTGGCGCAACAGCCGCGACCAGTTCGGCCGAAGGATTGAGCAGTGGCTGTGCGTAGAACACTTCCAGCCATGCGCCTTGACGGTTCTGGGTGCCGACACCAAAGGCAATGCTGAACAGGGAATTGGACATGTGAATACCTCTACAAAGAGTGACGGGCTGCTTACTTCAGAGCGGCCGCGTAGATATCTGGCTTGAAGCCAATCAGGGTTCGGTCACCGAGATCGAGCACCGGGCGCTTGATCATCGAGGGTTGTGCGAGCATCAGTTCGATGGCTTTCGCTTGGTCGAGATCGGCTTTGCGTTCGTCGTCGAGTTTGCGAAAGGTCGTGCCGGCGCGGTTCAACACGGTTTGCCAGCCGTGCTCGTCGCACCATTGGGTCAGGTGCTCACGGTCAATGCCGGCGGTCTTGTAATCGTGAAAGTCGTAGCTGACAGCGTGTTCATCGAGCCAGGTGCGCGCCTTTTTCATGGTGTCGCAGGCTTTGATGCCGAAAAGGTGCAACGTTTTACTTGAAACGGCCAAGGAATCGCCCCCTTTACAGGTGCTGGAAAAAAATGGTGACGGATTATGCCATGACCGGACGGTTTCGCGGCGCCTCAGGTCGATTTGGCAATGCAAAACCCCTGTAGGAGCTGACGAGTGAAACGAGGCTGCGATCTTTTGATCTTGAAGATCGAAAGATCGCGGCGTGCCGCAGCTCCTACAAAAGCGAGGGCTGCGACATAGGTGCAACGGTCAGCCACAGCCTAAGGCGCTAATATGGCAGTTCAACGCTGTCGATCGCCTGAGATTC
This sequence comes from Pseudomonas sp. S3_G06, assembly GCF_054667565.1. Taxonomy (NCBI): domain Bacteria; kingdom Pseudomonadati; phylum Pseudomonadota; class Gammaproteobacteria; order Pseudomonadales; family Pseudomonadaceae; genus Pseudomonas; species Pseudomonas sp. S3_G06. The sequence continues at coordinate 3,931,990 of NZ_CP162738.1, read as the reverse complement.
TGGTTTTATGCAAACTGCTTACACCGTCCTCATCCTGCTGATGCTGGTCAGCGTCTCGCGCCTGGTCGGGCGGGTCATCCCGCTGCCGTTGCCGCTGGTGCAAATCGCCGCCGGTGCCTTGCTCGCCTGGCCGACGCTTGGCCTGCACGTCGCCCTCGATCCTGAACTGTTCCTGTTTCTATTCCTGCCGCCGCTGCTGTTTTCCGATGGCTGGCGCATGCCCAAGCGCGCCTTCTGGCAATTGCGCGGACCGATCCTGACCCTGGCCGTCGGCCTTGTTCTGTTTACCGTGGTCGGCGCCGGTTATTTCATTCATTGGCTATTGCCAACGATTCCGCTGCCAGTGGCCTTCGCCCTTGCCGCGGTTTTGTCACCAACGGACGCCGTGGCGGTTTCAGCTATTTCGCAGAACCGACTTCCGACGCCGCTGATGCACATCCTCCAGGGCGAGGCGCTGATGAATGACGCTTCAGGCCTGGTGACCTTCAAGTTCGCCCTCGCTGCAGCGGTCACGGGCGTGTTTTCGCTGACCAATGCCAGTCTGACCTTCGTCGCGGTGGCGCTCGGTGGCCTGGCTGTCGGTGTGGGGTTGAGCTGGCTGGTCGGACGCCTGCGCGCGTGGATGATCGCCCGGGGCTGGGACGATCCGGCCACGCATGTGGTGTTCATGTTGCTGCTGCCGTTCGCCGCTTATGTACTGGCCGAACGTTTGGGGGCCTCGGGCATTCTTTCCGCTGTGGCAGCGGGGATGATGCAGAGCTGGCTCGATCTGCTGCCACGCCAGACCAGCACGCGACTGCTCAATCGCAGCGTTTGGGCGCTGCTCGAATTTGCGTTCAATGGCTTGATCTTCCTGCTGCTTGGCCTGCAATTGCCAGACATCATCAAGGCGGTGGTCAGCCATGAGCCGACGCTGTGGCCGACGCTGTTCTATCGCTGCCTCGATGTGCTGGCGATCTTCGTCGCGCTGGTGCTGCTGCGGTTCATCTGGGTGCAAAGCATCTGGCGCTTGTCGGTGTTGCTGCGCCGAGTGCGCGGCAAGGGTGAGCTGACGCAAGTGCCGACGGCGCGTTCATGCTGGTTGCTGACGGTGGGCGGTGTGCGCGGGGCGGTGACGCTGGCAGGCGTGATGTCGGTGCCGATGCTGATCGGCGCCGAGGTTTTTCCTGAACGCGACTTGCTGATTTTCATTGCTGCCGGGGTGATTCTGCTGTCGCTGGTCTCGGCCTGTATCGCGCTGCCCTTGCTGCTGCGCGGCATCGACAAAAGTCCCGACGACAAGCGTCGTCAGGAAGTGCGCGACGCCTGGCGCAGGACGGCCGAAGCGGCGATTCACTCGCTGGAAAGCGAAGAAGTGGTCCCACAGGATGCCGCTCAAGCGGCGCTGGCAGCGGAGCTCAAGGCGCGGATCATGTCCGAATATCGCCATCAACTTGATGTGTTCAATGATTCCGCCGAAGCCCAAGCGCTGGCATTCCAGATGGATCTGCTTGAACGGCGTTTGCGCTTGAAAGCACTGCGCGCGCAACGTCTGGAACTCTACAGCCTCAGTCGTCAGCACCAGATCGGTGATGACGTGTTGCGAGAAGTGCTCGGGGAACTGGATTTGAGCGAGGCCAATCTGGGCCAGGTCAAGTCGTAGCACGAGATGATTCCTGATGGCGATTCAAGGGGATTCGCAAGAGCCGCCGTCAGGAATTTCGATCGGATAAAAATGTGCGCAGATGCGTTTGTCCTGCCAACTTATTTTCGTGTTCATCGGTATCTCAAACTTCCCATCGGTTAGTTCCTTCTCGACAGGATAATGCATGATTGAAGTCGGATCGTATGGGGTGACGGTGATCGCCTCGTCTATCGGTGTAAAAATGTTCAGGTCCACGCTTTGCTTATCCATTCCCCATTTTTCCGCATATTCCTGATAGACCTTCGGTCTATTCCAGGGAATGTTAGCATCAGGGTGCAGATGCTCATGATGAAAACCGAGCGCATGACCGAACTCGTGTATTACTACCGTGCGAAAATCCGCATCTCCCGGTCGCGCGTATATGAACATCGTGGGTTTTCCTGCCGCGACTGTTAGTGCGTCGGTGCCAATTTGCGAAGCGTTTTGAGTAGTGTCGGTTGTAATTCGGATTACGCCGTCTTTACTATCGATGAAGCTAAAGGTGAGGCTGACATAGTCCGCCCATTCCCATATATGGCTCTTTATCGCTTCTTTCAGCGAGGCGGGTGGGTTGTCCATAAACGAAATGGTCAGATGGCGGCTCGGGTGCCAACACTTTGCATTGAGTGCCATGGTCCGGGAGGTCAGGCCTGAGTTGTTGGTGTACGAAATATTTTTCGAGTTTTCATTGATGGCCGCTCGAAAGCTGGCAACTGGATCTTCTATTTCAAGATTCAGACAGGGTCTGGTTTTGTACATGGTCAATTCCTTTGAGGTTTTTATCCAGGGTTGACTGCAAGTTAGTGGTTAAAAACTTGTAGTTTGTAAGTTGGTTATTGCGGGAGGTAGGTTATTAGTTAGTGTATTGAGGAGTAAAGGAGGGGGTTGTAAGGTAGCGTTTCTTTTTTTTAGTCCGCATCAGGTGGCCTGATGCGGACTCTTGAAAGTTACTGTTGGCGAGTTACGAATGCGCGTATTCTTTCGGCGGCCTCGACACATTCAGCCAACGGCGCAACCAGCGCCATGCGCACGCGGCCCGCCCCCGGATTGACGCCATCGACATCGCGAGACAGGTACGAGCCCGGCACCACGGTCACATGCTCCTGCTCGAACAGATCACGGCAGAACGCCGCATCATCGCCCTGCACGTTCGGCCACAGATAGAAGCTGCCGTCCGGGCGCTGTACGTCCATGACCGGGCTGAGAATGTTCAGCACCGCATCGAACTTCTCGCGATACAGCGCACGGTTGGCGCGCACATGCACTTCGTCATTCCACGCGGCAACGCTGGCCAGTTGAGTCTGTACCGGCATCGCGCAGCCGTGGTAAGTGCGATAGAGCAGGAAACCCTTGAGGATGTCGGCATCGCCGGCAACGAAGCCTGAACGCAGGCCCGGCAGGTTGGAGCGCTTGGACAGACTGTGGAAGACCACGCAGCGCTTGAAGTCATTGCGGCCCAGTTCGACGCAGGCGCTGAGCAGGCCCGGCGGCGGAGTCTGTTCGTCGAAGTACAGTTCGCTGTAGCACTCGTCGGCGGCAATCACGAAGTCGTACTGATCAGCCAGGGCGATCAGCTTCTTCAGGGTCTCGACCGGAATCAGCGCGCCGGTCGGGTTGCCCGGCGAGCACAGGAACAGAATCTGGCAGCGCTGCCAGATCTCGGGCGCTACTGCGTCGAAGTCCGGGTTGAAGCCGTTTTCATCCAGGCATGGCAGGTAATGCGGCTTGGCCCCGGCGAGAAACGCCGCGCCTTCGTAGATCTGATAGAACGGGTTCGGGCTGACCACCAGCGCATCGTCGCCACGGTTGACCACGGTCTGGGTGAAGGCGAACAGCGCTTCACGGGTGCCGTTGACCGGTAGCACATTGCGCGCCGGATCGATCCAGCCGTTCGGCACGCCAAAACGACGCTCGCACCAGCCGGCGATGGCTTCGCGCAGGGCCGGGATACCGAGGGTGGTCGGGTACACCGCCATCTGATCCAGACTGTTCGCCAGCGCTTCGGCGACAAAGCTCGGCGAACGGTGTTTCGGCTCGCCGATCGACAGGGCGATCGGGCGTTTGTCCGGGTTCGGCGTGACGCTGCCGAGCAGGGCGCGGAGCTTTTCGAACGGGTACGGCTGGAGCTGGTTCAGAGCGTTGTTCATGGGGGCCTCTTTTAAATGCTCAAGAGCTTTCTGTGGCGAGGGGATTTATCCCCGTTGGGCTGCGCAGCGGCCGCAAAACCATTCACTGCGGTTCAACTGAATGTCCGCATACACAGGTTTTACGACTGCTTCGCAGCCGAACGGGGATAAATCCCCTCGCCACAGGGGATTGTATGTACCGGAGGAAAGCATGGGCTGCATTCACAGGGATAAACGGGTGATTCAGATACTGATCCGCGAAAGTTTGATATCCGGTTCCTGATTGACGCTCAGCTGTTCGACGATCGCATCCTGCAGACGGCTGCACAGCAGCGGATCAGACAGCGGCTGGTTGTGCGCGTCGGTGATGAAGAACACGTCTTCCACGCGCTCGCCCAGGGTCGCAATCTTGGCGTTCTGCAGCGACAGATCGAACTCGAGGAAAATCCCCCCGACCCGCGCCAGCAGGCCCGGCCGGTCGGGCGCGGTCAGCTCAAGCACGGTCACTGGACGCTGGGCGTCGTTGTGGATCGTTACTTGCGGGGCGAAGGCGAAGTGTTTGAGCTGGCGCGGCACACGGCGCTGGATGATCGTTGGGTAGTCGTCCGGGTTGCGCAGCGCTTCGGTCAGGCCTTCGCGGATCTGCTTGATCCGCGCCGGGTTGTCGCCGATCGATTCGCCTTCGTTGTCGAGCACGATGTAGGTGTCGAGGGTGAACTGGCTGCTCGAGGTGATGACCCGGGCGTCGTGAATGTTCAGGTTGAGCTGGTCCATCGCTGCCACGGTCACGGCGAAGAAGTCGTGCTGGTCCGGTGCATAAATGAAGATCTGCGTGCCGCCTTCAAACTCGCGCTGGGTGGTTTCCTTGATCAGCACCAGCGGCCCGCCATCCACCGGTTGCTGCAGGATCGCATCGCTGTGCCAGGCCACGTCGCCGGCGGTGTGGCGCAGGAAATAGTCATCGCCCAATTGCGCCCACAGCTGCTCGACGTCGTCCGGATCGGTGCCGCCGCGCACCAGAATGTCCAGCGCGGCGCTTTGCGTCTGACGGATCTGTTCTTCGCGATCCACCGGGTTTTCCAGACCCCGGCGCAGGGCGCGCTTGGTCTCGGTATAGAGCTGGCGCAGCAGGCTGGCGCGCCATGAGTTCCACAGCGTCGGGTTGGTCGCATTGATGTCGGCCACGGTCAGCACGTAGAGGTAGTCGAGGCGGGTTTCGTCGCCGACCGCCTGGGCGAAATCGTGGATCACCTGCGGGTCCGACAGATCCTTGCGCTGCGCAGTGGTGGACATCACCAAATGGTTCTGCACCAGCCAGACGATCAGGCGGCTGTCCCACACCGGCAACTGGTGGCGCTGGCAGAACGCTTCGGCATCGACCGCGCCGATCTCCGAGTGATCGCCATGCCGGCCCTTGCCGATATCGTGATACAGACCGGCCATGTAGATCAGCTCAGGTTTGGGCAGCTTGGCCATGAGCTTGGCGGCCAGCGGAAATTTCTCCGAAACCTGGGTGTACTGCAGTTTGCGCAGGTGTTTGATCAGATTCAGCGTGTGCGCATCGACCGTATAGATGTGGAACAGGTCGTGCTGCATCTGCCCGACGATAAAACCGAACTCCGGCAGATAGCGCCCGAGAATGCCGTAACGGTTCATCCGCCGCAGATTGCGATGGATACCGATCTTGCACTTGAACAGCTCGATGAACAGGCTGGTGTTGCGGATGTCGTTGCGGAAGTTGTCATCGATCAGATGACGATGTTCGCGCAGCAGGCGAATGGTGTCGGCGCGCACGCCTTTGATTTCCGGCTGTTGGGCCATCAGCACGAAAATTTCCAGCATGGCGAACGGCGTGCGGCGGAACACGTTGTCATTGCGCGCTTCGATGTAGCCGTCATGCAGCTGGAAGCGGGCGTTGATCGGCTGCGGGGGCGATTCGTCTTCCGGGGCGAGGATGACTTCTTCGAAGTGCTGAATGATCAAATCGCTGAGCTGGGCAATGCTCATCACCGTGCGGAAGTATTGCTGCATGAAAGCTTCGACCGCCTGTTTGGCATCATCACCTTCAAAACCGAGCAGGCCGGCGATGGTGCGCTGGTGATCGAACAGTAAGCGGTCTTCGGAGCGGCCGGCTAGCATGTGCAGGGCGTAGCGAACTTTCCAGAGAAATTCCTGGGAGGAGGCGAGCAGGGCGTTTTCGCTTTCTACCAGAAACCCTTCGCCGGCGAGGGCGCGCAGGTTCAGGGTGCCGTACTGACGCCGCGCCACCCAAAGGATGGTTTGAATATCGCGCAGGCCGCCGGGCGAACCTTTGACGTTCGGTTCGAGGTTGTACTCGGTGTCGTTGTATTTGTGGTGACGTGCTTTCTGTTCCGCACGCTTGGCCAGGAAGAACTCCTTGGCCGGCCACATGTGCGCGGTGCTGGTCACTTCGAGCATGCGCTGACGCAGACGCTCGGGGCCGCAGATGGTGCGGCTTTCCATCAGGTTGGTGACCACAGTCAGGTCGGCGCGGGCCTCTTCTGCGCATTCGTCGACCGAGCGCACGCTCTGGCCGACTTCCAGGCCTATGTCCCACAACAACGTCAGAAAACGCTCGATGGAGTCGCGGAAAACTTCGTGGTCGGCACTGTCGAGCAGGATCAGCAGATCGATATCGGAGTATGGATGCAGTTCGCCGCGACCGTAGCCGCCCACCGCCACCAGAGCGATGTCGGCGTCTTCGCTCCAGTTGAACTGCTCCCAGGCCTTTTGCAGGATGTTGTCGACAAACCAGGCGCGGTCCTCGATCAGCCGGCGGATGTCGCGGCCATTGCGAAAACGCGTGTCGAGGACCTCGCGAGCCTGGCGGATCGCCTTCTTGAACGCCGCGATGGGACTCGCTTTGAGGGCCAGTTCAGCCTGGAACTGGCCGCGGTCGAAGAGTTCGGGATCCACCTGCGGCATCGATTGGCTTTCCTTCTATAGGCTGGGAGCGTTCTGGGTGTCAGGCCGAGATGCGCGGGATGGTGTCATCGCTGCGCAAAGTGAAAATCTCGTAGCCGGTCTCGGTGACCAGCAGGGTGTGTTCCCACTGTGCCGAGAGCTTGCGGTCCTTGGTGATCGCGGTCCAGCCGTCGCCGAGAACCTTGGTGTCGGCCTTGCCCTGGTTGATCATCGGCTCGATGGTGAAGGTCATGCCGGCCTTCAGTTCCATACCGGTACCGGCGCGACCGTAGTGCAGGATCTGCGGTTCTTCGTGGAAGACCTTGCCGATGCCGTGACCGCAGAACTCGCGCACCACCGAGAAACCGTTCTTTTCCGCGTGCTTCTGGATTACTTCGCCGATGTCGCCGAGGCGGCAGCCGGGTTTGACGATCTCGATCGCCTTGTACATGCATTCCTGGGTGACCTGCGACAGGCGCTCGGCCCAGACCGGCACTTCGCCGACGTGGAACATGCGGCTGGTGTCGCCGTGGTAACCGTCCTTGATCACCGTGACGTCGATGTTCAGGGTATCGCCGTTTTTCAGCGGTTTGTCGTTCGGGATGCCGTGGCAGACCACATGGTTGATCGAGGTGCAGATCGACTTCGGGTAGCCCTTGTAGTTGAGCGGGGCAGGGATCGCTTGCTGCACATCGACGATGTAGTCGTGGCAGATCTGATTGAGCTGATCAGTGGTCACGCCCGGTTTGACATGTTCGGCAATCATTTCCAGCACATCGGCGGCCAGTTTGCCGGCGACACGCATGCCAGCGATGTCCTCGGGGGTTTTGAGGTTGACGGTCATACAGGCTCTCTCTGCGCTCGGCGGCGCTTACGGATACGAATTGGGTGGCAAGCGTACATTTTGCGACCCTGAAAAACGCGATTCTACCAGACGGGAGGCGCAAATCCGCGCCTGCATGTCCAGCTTCTATCTATACAATGGTGCCCATCGAGCCGATTCCAAGGGGGCTGCGCCCGAGTCCCTGGTGCGAATACAGATTCCGGGTTCCGTTTCTGCGCGCCCTGTGGTATAAAATGCGCCGCTTTCCGGGGATGCCCCGAAAAGCTTAAATCCACACACGTGTCGACACGATGACCTGGGTGCCTTGGGCTTTATGCCTCTGGTTGGTCATTGGGATACGTGGAGGCCAAACCCGACTTATCAAGGAACTATCATGTCCCAAGTCAACATGCGCGATATGCTGAAGGCCGGTGTGCACTTCGGTCACCAAACCCGTTACTGGAATCCGAAAATGGGCAAGTACATTTTCGGCGCGCGTAACAAGATTCACATCATCAACCTTGAAAAAACCCTGCCAATGTTCAACGAAGCTCTGACTTTCGTAGAGCGTCTGGCCCAGGGCAAAAACAAGATTCTGTTCGTCGGCACCAAGCGTTCCGCTGGCAAGATCGTTGCTGAAGAAGCAGCACGTTGCGGTTCGCCGTACGTCGATCACCGCTGGTTGGGCGGCATGCTGACCAACTTCAAGACCATTCGTGCTTCCATCAAGCGTCTGCGTGACCTTGAAGTTCAAGCCGAAGACGGTACTTTCGCCAAGCTGACCAAGAAAGAAGCGCTGATGCGCTCCCGTGACCTTGAGAAGCTGGATCGTTCGCTGGGCGGCATCAAGGACATGGGCGGTCTGCCAGACGCACTGTTCGTGATCGACGTTGACCACGAGCGCATCGCGATCACCGAAGCCAACAAGCTGGGCATCCCGGTCATCGGCGTTGTCGATACCAACAGCAGCCCGGAAGGCGTTGACTACATCATCCCAGGCAACGATGACGCCATCCGCGCTATCCAGCTGTACATGGGTTCGATGGCTGACGCAGTAATCCGTGGTCGCAACAATGTTGCTGGCGGTACTGTTGAATTCGCAGCTGAAGAAACTCAGGCTGCAGCTGAGTAATCGACGCCCCTGGCGTTGACTCAGTAAGCAAAAAGGGGGCTTGGCCCCCTTTTTGCCACCTCGAAAACCATTTGTCGGCGCCCACGTCTGTATTTGTCATGTGCGGCAGCCAACATGGGTGGTTCGGGAAGAATTGAACGCCCGTTCGATCGGGTGGAATGGTTGAAAACCTATCCAAGAGGAATTTGAAAATGGCAGCAATTACTGCAGCGTTGGTCAAAGAACTGCGCGAGCGTACCGGCGAAGGCATGATGGATTGCAAGAAAGCCCTGGAAAAGGCTGACGGCGACATCGAAAAAGCCATTGATGACATGCGTGCTTCGGGCGCCATCAAGGCTGCGAAAAAAGCTGGCAACGTTGCCGCTGAAGGCGCAATCGCCATCAAATCGAATGACAAGGCAGCCGTGCTGCTGGAAGTCAACTCGCAGACCGACTTCCTGGCCCTGCAAGACGACTTCAAGAACTTCGTTGCTGCCAGCGTAGAAAAAGCTTTCGACGAAAAACTGACCGACGCAGCTCCGCTGATCGCCGCTCAGGAATCGGCTCGTGAAGCGCTGGTTGCCAAAGTTGGCGAGAACGTCAACATTCGTCGTCTGGTTCGCGTAGAGGGTGACGTAGTCGGCACCTACCTGCACGGTAACAAGATCGGTGTTGCTGTTGTCCTGAAAGGCGGTGACGTCGAGCTGGCCAAAGACATCGCTATGCACGTTGCTGCAAGCAACCCTGAGTTCCTGCTGCCTTCGCAAGTCTCCGACGAAGCGATCGAGCGTGAGAAAGCTGTGTTCCTGCAGCTGAACGAAGAAAAGATCAAAGGCAAGCCAGAAAACATTGTTGAAAACATGGTCAAGGGCCGTATCAGCAAGTTCCTGGCAGAAGCGAGCCTGGTCGAGCAGGCGTTCGTCAAGAACCCTGAAGTCAAGGTTGGCGAGCTGGCCAAGAAAGCCGGTGCTGAAATCGTTTCTTTCACTTACTTCAAAGTAGGCGAAGGCATCGAGAAGCCGGTCGACAACTTCGCTGAAGAAGTTGCTGCCCAGCTGGCCGCCGCCAAGCAATAAGACGGTTTTTCAACTGTCGCCCGAAAGAGGCTGCCCGCTTACGCGCGCAGCCTCTTTTCAGATGGGGTACCAATTTTTATTTGGTTTCCACCCGGAACTGACTTACAAAGCCATGTTCCGATGGCGCTGCAGCAGCGCCAAGCTAGAGTGAACGCCAGCTGTAAACAGCTCGCAAAGAATTTTAAATACGCCGCAGGAGAGATTCGCAATGGCTCAGCAGGGCAGTGGTTATCAGGCTCGCTATAAACGCATTCTACTCAAGCTTAGCGGCGAGGCCCTGATGGGCTCGGAAGAGTTCGGGATCGATCCGAAGGTTCTGGATCGCATGGCGCTGGAAGTCGGCCAGCTGGTCGGCATCGGCGTGCAGGTCGGTCTGGTCATCGGCGGTGGCAACCTGTTCCGTGGCGAAGCCCTGAGCAAAGCCGGTATGGATCGGGTCACGGGCGACCACATGGGCATGCTGGCCACTGTGATGAACGCCCTGGCCATGCGCGATGCGCTGGAACGTGCCAATATCTCGGCCATCGTCATGTCGGCCATTTCCATGGTCGGTGTGACCGATCACTACGATCGCCGCAAAGCCATGCGCCACCTGAACTCCAAAGACGTCGTGATCTTCGCGGCCGGTACCGGCAATCCGTTCTTCACCACGGATTCGGCAGCCTGCCTGCGTGCAATCGAAATCGACGCCGACGTTGTGCTCAAGGCCACCAAGGTTGATGGCGTGTACACCGCAGACCCGTTCAAAGACCCGCATGCCGAGAAGTTCGATCATCTGACTTATGATGAAGTACTGGATCGCAAGCTGGGTGTAATGGATCTGACTGCCATCTGCCTGTGCCGCGATCACAAGATGCCGCTGCGCGTATTCAACATGAACAAGCCCGGCGCCCTGCTGAACATCGTGCACGGCGGCGCTGAAGGGACTTTGATCGAGGAAGGCCAACAATGATCAACGAAATCAAGAAAGACGCCCAAGCGCGTATGCAGAAATCCCTGGAATCTCTGAACCACGCGTTCGGCCAGATTCGTACCGGCAAGGCTCACCCGAGCATCCTCGGCAGCGTCATGGTGCCTTACTACGGCACTGACACTCCGCTGAGCGGCGTTGCCAACGTCACCGTGAAAGATTCGCGCACCCTGCAGGTCGTGGCCTTCGAGCGCAACATGCTCGCTGCCGTCGACAAGGCAATCCAGAGCGCCGGTCTGAACCTCAACCCGACCAACCTGGGCGAGTTGCTGTTGATCCCGATGCCTGCCCTTACCGAAGAAACGCGCAAAGGCTTCACCAAGCAGGCCCGCAGTGCAGCCGAAGACGCGCGCGTAGCTGTGCGCAACATCCGTCGCGATGCCTTGGGCGAGCTGAAAAAACTGGTCAAGGACAAGGAAATCAGCGAAGACGAAGAGCGTCGTGCCATCGCCGATATCGACAAGCTGACCAAAGAATCCGAGGCCCAGATCACCAAGGCCACGGACGAGAAAGAAAAAGACCTGATGGCCGTATAAGGGTCGAGCTTTAAATGGACAAGACCAAGCAGACTGCGCCGTCCGCGGTGCCGCGCCATGTCGCGATCATCATGGATGGCAATAATCGCTGGGCGAAAAAACGCTTTATGCCGGGTGTCGCCGGGCATAAAGCGGGCGTGGATGCTGTGCGGGCGGTGATCGAGGTGTGCGCTGAGGCCAAGGTCGAAGTCCTGACCCTGTTCGCTTTCTCCAGTGAAAACTGGCAGCGCCCGGCCGATGAAGTCAGCGCCTTGATGGATCTGTTCTTCAAGGCCTTGCGTCGTGAGGCCAAGCGTCTCAACGACAACAACATCAGCCTGCGCATCATTGGCGATCGCTCGCGCTTCCACCCTGAGCTTCAGGCGGCGATGCGCGAGGCCGAGGCCATGACGGTCGGTGCCAACCGCTTTGTCCTGCAGATCGCCGCCAACTATGGCGGCCAGTGGGATATCGCTCAGGCCGCGCAGCGTCTGGCGCGTGAAGTCCAGGCCGGGCACTTGCGCCCGGAGGACATCACCCCGGATCTGCTGCAGACCTGTCTGGCCACCGGTGATCTGCCGTTGCCTGACCTGTGCATCCGCACCGGTGGCGAGCATCGCATCAGCAACTTCCTGCTGTGGCAGCTGGCCTACGCCGAGCTGTACTTCTCCGACCTGTTCTGGCCGGACTTCAAACACGACGCCATGCGCACCGCGCTGGCCGATTTCGCTTCACGCCAGCGTCGCTTCGGTAAAACGAGCGAACAGGTCGAAGCTGGAGCCCGGGTTTAATGCTTAAACAACGAATCATCACTGCACTGATCCTGCTGCCGATTGCCTTGTGCGGGTTTTTCCTGCTCAAAGGTGCCGGCTTCGCGCTGTTCATCGGCCTGGTGGTGAGCCTCGGTGCCTGGGAATGGGCGCGTCTGGCCGGCTTCACCGCACAATCGTTCCGCGTCGGCTTTGCCGCCGTGGTCGCCTTGATGCTGTTTGTCATGTATGTGCTGCCGGGCCTTGCGCCTTGGGTGCTCGGTGCATCGGTGATCTGGTGGGCAATTGCGACTTATCTGGTGCTGACGTATCCACGCTCCAGCGCGCACTGGTCCACAGCGGCGACCAAGCTGCTGATTGGCCTGCTGATCCTGCTGCCTGCGTGGCAGGGGTTGGTGCAGATCAAGCAGTACCCGCTGGGTAACTGGTTGATCATGGCGGTGATGGTGCTGGTCTGGGGCGCGGACATCGGCGCTTACTTTTCCGGACGCCAGTTCGGCAAGCGCAAGCTGGCGCCGCAGGTCAGCCCGGGCAAGAGCTGGGAAGGCGTCTACGGTGGTCTGGCGCTGAGTCTGGTGATTACCGCGATTGTCGGGCTGGTGCGCGACTGGACCGTGGCCGAGCTGCTCAAAGGCCTGATCGGCGCGGCAGTGATCGTCTTCATTTCCGTTGTCGGCGATCTCACCGAGAGCATGTTCAAGCGCCAATCCGGCATCAAGGACAGCAGTAATCTGCTGCCCGGCCATGGTGGCGTGCTGGATCGCATCGACAGCCTGACCGCAGCCATTCCGGTGTTCGCCGTATTGCTCTGGATGGCCGCACCGTGAGTCGTCCCCAGCAGATTACCGTGTTGGGTGCGACCGGTTCGATCGGTCTGAGCACCCTGGATGTGATTGCCCGTCATCCTGAGCGTTATCAGATTTTTGCATTGAGTGGTTTTACCCGTCTTAGCGAATTGCTCGCGCTGTGCATTCGTCATGTACCGCAATTTGCCGTAGTGCCTGAAGGTGCTGCGGCGCGCGGCTTGCAGGATGACTTGCGTGCAGCCGGTTTGCCGACTCGTGTGCTGGTAGGTGAGGAGGGCCTGTGTCAGGTTGCCTCCGCGCCTGAAGTCGACGCGGTCATGGCGGCCATTGTCGGTGCGGCGGGTTTGCGTCCGACACTGGCGGCGGTCGAGGCGGGCAAGAAGATTCTGCTGGCCAACAAGGAAGCGCTGGTGATGTCCGGCGCGCTGTTCATGCAGGCCGTGCGCAAAAGTGGCTCGGTGCTGCTGCCGATCGACAGTGAGCACAACGCGATTTTTCAGTGCATGCCCGCGGATTTCGCGCGCGGCTTGAGCTCGGTGGGTGTGCGGCGGATCTTGCTGACCGCCTCTGGCGGTCCTTTCCGGCAGACGCCGATGTCCGAGCTGGCGCATGTTTCGCCGGAACAGGCTTGCGCGCATCCGAACTGGTCCATGGGGCGCAAGATCTCCGTGGATTCGGCAAGCATGATGAACAAGGGTCTGGAACTGATCGAAGCCTGCTGGTTGTTCGATGCCAAACCGACTCAGGTCGAAGTGGTGATTCATCCGCAAAGCGTGATCCATTCTCTGGTCGACTATGTGGATGGCTCGGTGCTGGCGCAATTGGGCAACCCCGACATGCGCACGCCGATCGCCAACGCCCTGGCCTGGCCTGAGCGTATCGATTCCGGCGTACCGCCACTGGATCTGTTCGCCATTGCGCGACTGGATTTTGAGGCGCCTGATGAAAGCCGTTTCCCCTGTCTGCGTTTGGCCTGTCAGGCGGCCGAAGCTGGCGACAGCGCGCCGGCGATGCTCAACGCGGCCAATGAAGTGGCCGTGGCAGCGTTTCTCGACGGACGGGTTCGCTACCTGGAAATCGCGAGTATCATCGAGGAAGTCTTGAATCTGGAGCCGGTGGTGGCGCTGCACGACCTCGACGCCGTGTTTACGGCGGACGCGAAAGCGCGAGTGCTGGCGGAGCAATGGTTGAGTCGGCACGGCCGATAGTTTTTGCACCAAAATGGCGACACGCGACACTGAACAGGATTGCGGAGAAAGTAGATGAGCGCGCTCTATATGATTGCCGGCACCCTGATCGCCCTGGGTGTGCTGGTCACCTTCCACGAATTCGGCCACTTCTGGGTCGCGCGTCGCTGTGGCGTCAAGGTTCTGCGGTTTTCCGTGGGCTTTGGCATGCCGTTGCTGCGCTGGCATGACAAGCAAGGCACTGAATTCGTGGTCGCCGCGATTCCCTTGGGCGGCTACGTCAAGATGCTCGACGAGCGCGAAGGCGAAGTGCCGGTCGATCAACTCGATCAGTCGTTCAATCGCAAATCGGTACGTCAGCGTATCGCCATTGTTGCCGCTGGCCCGATTGCCAACTTCCTTTTGGCGCTGGTGTTTTTCTGGGTGCTGGCGATGCTCGGCAGCGAGCAGGTGCGTCCGGTCATCGGCGCGGTCGAGTCTGGCAGCATTGCCGCCAGGGCTGGTCTGAACGCTGGTCAGGAGATTGTTTCGATCGATGGCGAGCCAACGTCGGGTTGGGCGGCAGTCAATCTGCAACTGGTGCGCCGTCTCGGTGAGAGCGGCGCCATTCAATTGCTGGTGCGCGAGCAGGGTTCGACGGCAGAATCGCCGCGCACGCTGGCACTGGATAACTGGCTAAAAGGCGCCGACGAGCCGGATCCGATCCGTTCGCTGGGCATTCGTCCATGGCGTCCGGCGTTGCCGCCGGTGCTTGCCGAACTGGACCCGAAAGGTCCGGCTCATGCAGCGGGGCTGAAAACCGGCGATCGTTTGCTGTCGCTTGATGGCCAGCCGCTCGATGACTGGCAGCAAGTGGTCGATACCGTTCGTACGCGTCCTGATACCAAAATCATGCTGCGCATCGAGCGCGACGGTGCTCAAATCGACGTCCCTGTGACCTTGGCGGCGCGCGGTGAAAGCAAAGCGCCAAGCGGTTATCTGGGCGCTGGCGTCAAAGCCATCGACTGGCCGCCGGAAATGATCCGCGAAGTCAGCTATGGCCCGCTGGCCGCGATTGGCGAGGGTGCCCGTCGCACTTGGACCATGAGCATTCTGACGCTGGATTCACTGAAGAAAATGCTGTTCGGCGAGCTCTCGGTAAAAAACTTGAGTGGACCGATAACCATTGCTAAAGTGGCGGGCGCTTCTGCCCAGTCGGGCGTCGCTGATTTCCTGAATTTCCTTGCTTATCTGAGTATTAGCCTGGGGGTTCTGAATTTGCTGCCCATTCCTGTACTGGATGGGGGGCATTTGTTGTTTTATCTGATCGAGTGGGTGCGTGGTCGCCCCTTGTCGGATCGGGTGCAAGGTTGGGGGATACAGATCGGTATCAGTTTGGTGGTCGGGGTGATGTTGCTTGCTCTGGTCAACGATCTGGGTCGACTGTAACGCTTCGCTGAATTGCGAATCTGCCGCATTTTGCGGCAGTTTGTTTATTGCCAGTTGGAATAAGAAAGGACTTCATGAAACGTCTGCTGCTAACTGCGGTTCTCACCGTATTGATGATCGCCGAAGTTCACGCCGAGTCCTTCACTATCTCTGATATTCGCGTCAATGGCCTCCAGCGGGTCTCCGCGGGTAGCGTCTTTGGTGCCTTGCCGTTGAACGTCGGCGAGCAGGCGGATGATCGTCGCCTGGTGGAATCCACTCGTGCGTTGTTCAAAACCGGTTTCTTTCAAGATATCCAGCTGGGCCGCGAAGGCAACGTTCTGGTCATCACCGTGGTCGAGCGTCCCTCGGTCGCCAGTATCGAAATCGAAGGCAACAAGGCGATTTCCACTGAAGACCTGATGAAAGGCCTCAAGCAATCCGGTCTGGCTGAAGGCGAGATCTTCCAGCGCGCCACCCTCGAGGGTGTGCGTAACGAACTGCAACGTCAGTACGTTGCCCAGGGTCGTTACTCCGCTACCGTCGACACCGAAGTGGTTTCGCAGCCGCGTAACCGCGTGGGTCTGAAGGTGAAGATCAACGAAGGTACCGTTGCCGCCATCCAGCACATCAACGTGGTAGGCAATACGGTTTTCCCCGAGGAAGACCTGACCGACCTGTTCGAACTGAAAACCACCAACTGGCTGTCGTTCTTCAAGAACGATGACAAATATGCCCGCGAAAAACTCTCCGGTGACCTGGAGCGTCTGCGTTCCTACTATCTGGATCGCGGCTATATCAACATGGACATCGCTTCGACCCAGGTATCGATTACCCCGGACAAGAAGCACGTCTACATCACCGTCAACGTCACCGAAGGCGAGAAGTACACCGTTCGTGACGTCAAGCTCAGTGGCGACCTGAAAGTCCCTGAAGACCAGGTAAAGTCGCTGTTGCTGGTGCAGAAGGGCCAGGTGTTCTCGCGCAAGCTGATGACCACCACCTCCGAGCTGATCACCCGTCGTCTGGGTAACGAGGGCTACACCTTCGCCAACGTCAACGGTATTCCTCAGCCGCATGATGACGACCACACCGTGGACGTCCTCTTCGCTGTCGATCCGGGCAAGCGCGCCTACGTCAATCGCATCAACTTCCGTGGCAACACCAAGTCCGAAGACGAAGTGCTGCGTCGTGAAATGCGTCAGATGGAAGGCGGCTGGGCTTCGACCTACCTGATCGACCAGTCCAAGACCCGTCTGGAACGTCTGGGCTTCTTCAAGGAAGTCAACGTTGAAACCCCGGCCGTGCCCGGTGTCGACGACCAGGTTGATGTGAACTACGCCGTCGAAGAACAGGCTTCCGGTTCGATCACCGCCAGCGTCGGTTTCGCCCAGAGCGCCGGTCTGATCCTCGGTGGCTCGATCACCCAGAACAACTTCCTCGGTACCGGTAATCGCGTCAGCATCGGTCTGACCCGCAGCGAATACCAGAGCCGCTACAACTTCGGCTACGTTGACCCGTACTGGACCGCCGATGGCGTGAGCCTGGGCTACAACGCGTTCTATCGCACTACTGACTACGACGAGCTCGACACCGACCTTTCGAGCTACGCGGTAGACAGCCTGGGCGCTGGTGTGAACATCGGCTACCCGATCAGCGAGACTTCGCGTCTGACCTTCGGTGCTTCCGTTCAGCAGGACGAAATCAGTACCGGTAGCTACACCGTCGACGAGATTTTCGACTTCGTTAACAAGGAAGGCGACAAATACCTGAACTTCAAGGCGTCTGCCGGCTGGTCCGAATCCACCTTGAACAAAGGCGTACTGCCTACCCGTGGCCGGTCCCAGAGCCTGACTCTGGAAACCACCATCCCGGGTAGCGACCTGTCCTTCTTCAAGCTTGATTACCGTGGTCAGCTGTTCCAGCCGATCACTGAAAACTACACCATGCGCCTGCACACCGAACTGGGTTATGGCGACGGTTACGGTTCGACCGACGGCTTGCCGTTCTATGAAAACTACTATGCGGGTGGCTTCAACTCCGTACGTGGCTTCAAGGACAGCACGCTGGGTCCACGCAGTACACCGAGCCGCGGTGCAGCTGTAACGGGTAACTCGGGTACGCTTGCCGATCCGGATCAGGATCCGCTGCCATTCGGTGGTAACGTGTTGATTCAAGGTGGCGTTGAAGTCTTGTTCCCGCTGCCTTTCGTGAAAGATCAGCGCTCTCTGCGGACCTCGGTGTTCTGGGACGTGGGTAACGTATTCGATTCCAAGTGCGACAAGACCACCAACGCTAGCGCGGGTTCGACGTCCAGCACTCAGTGCAACGACATCAGCCTGAGCAACATGGCCAGTTCCGTCGGTGTCGGCGTGACCTGGGTCACCGCACTGGGTCCTTTGAGCTTTGCGCTGGCGATGCCGGTCAAAAAACCGGATGACGCTGAAACTCAAGTGTTCCAATTCTCCCTCGGCCAGACGTTCTAAGCGTCTGACCCAAGATAACGACAATGGATTTTGTAGGAGTGCATCGTGCGTAAGTTGACTCAATTGGTTCTCCTGGCCTCCGTACTGGTGGCAGGCCCGGCGTTCGCCGACATGAAAATTGCCGTGCTGAACTATCAGATGGCACTGCTGGAATCCGACGCGGCGAAGAAGTACGCCGTGGATGCCGAGAAGAAGTTCGGTCCGCAACTGACCAAGCTGAAAACCCTGGAAAGCAGCGCCAAAGGCATTCAGGACCGTCTGATGGCCGGTGGCGACAAGATGCAGCAGGGCGAGCGTGAGCGTCTGGAGCTGGAATTCAAGCAAAAGGCCCGTGACTTCCAGTTCCAGTCCAAGGAACTGAACGAAGCCAAAGCCGTTGCCGACCGTGAAATGCTCAAGCAACTGAAGCCGAAACTGGACAGCGCTGTGGAAGAAGTCATCAAGAAGGGTGGTTTTGACCTGGTGTTCGAGCGTGGCGCCGTCATCGATGTCAAACCTCAGTACGACATCACGCGCCAGGTTATCGAGCGCATGAATCAGCTGAAGTAACCCATGACCGTGACTATCAGGCTCGGCCAGTTGGCCGAGCACCTCGGCGCCACCCTGCGTGGCGACCCCGAGAGGCAAATTACTGGGCTAGCCACTTTGCAAGAGGCTGGCCCAGCTCAGTTGAGCTTTCTGGCAAATCCCCAATACCGCAAATACCTGGCCGGTTCTCGAGCAGCTGCACTGCTGCTCAAGGAAGCCGACGCCGAAGGTTTCGCAGGTAATGCCTTGGTGGTGCCGGACCCTTACCTGGCCTATGCACGCATCTCGCATCTGTTCGATCCAAAGCCAAAAGCGGCTGGCGGGGTTCATCCGACAGCGGTGATCGCGGCGGACGCAGTGGTTGATCCAAGTGCCAGCATCGGTCCGTTCGTGGTGATCGAAGCCGGTGCACGCATCGCTGCACAGGTCACGTTGGGTGCGCATTGCGTAGTCGGCGCGCGCAGCGAAATCGGTGAAGGCGGCTGGCTCGCTCCGCGCGTTACGCTGTATCACGATGTGCGCATCGGCAAGCGTGTGGTTATTCAGTCCGGCGCAGTGATCGGCGGTGAGGGCTTCGGCTTCGCCAACGAAAAAGGCGTCTGGCAGAAAATCGCCCAGATCGGTGGCGTGACCATCGGCGACGATGTCGAGATCGGTGTGAACACTGCCATCGACCGCGGCGCTCTGGCCGATACCGTGATTGGCAATGGCGTGAAGCTCGACAACCAGATTCAGATCGCGCACAACGTCCAGGTCGGTGATCACACCGCCATGGCCGCGTGCGTCGGCATTTCCGGCAGCACCAAAATCGGCAAGCACTGCATGCTCGCCGGTGGTGTTGGTCTGGTCGGCCACATTGATATCTGCGACAACGTTTTCCTGACCGGGATGACCATGGTGACCCACTCGATTACCGAGCCGGGCGCCTATTCTTCCGGCACAGCCATGCAACCGGCGGCCGAATGGCGCAAAAGCGCGGCCCGCATCCGTCAGCTCGATGACATCGCACGACGGTTGAAACAGCTGGAAAAGCGCGTAGGGGAAGTGACCCCTGACGGCAATGCTTCATCTGATGGCTGATACCATTTCCATATCAAGTGTGCACAGCCTCTGGACTGCCTCCTTGATTTGCTAGAGGAGTGCGCGTCAGTCGCGCTCCCAATCTTTACATAGGCTTTCCCCTGAAATGATGGACATCAACGAGATTCGCGAATACCTGCCTCACCGTTACCCGTTCCTGCTGGTGGACCGGGTGGTGGAACTGGACACTGAAGGCAAGCGAATTCGCGCCTACAAGAATGTCAGCATCAATGAGCCGTTCTTCAATGGTCACTTCCCTGCGCATCCAATCATGCCGGGCGTTCTGATCATCGAAGCGATGGCTCAGGCTGCCGGGATCCTCGGTTTCAAGATGCTCGACGTCAAACCGGCCGACGGCACCCTGTATTACTTCGTCGGTTCCGACAAGCTGCGCTTCCGCCAGCCAGTCAAGCCGGGCGATCAGTTGATCCTTGAAGCGACTTTCATCAGCTGCAAGCGCAAGATCTGGAAGTTCGAATGCCAGGCTTCGGTGGACGGCAAGCCGGTCTGCTCGGCAGAAATCATCTGCGCGGAACAGAAAGTATGAGTTTGATTGACCCTCGCGCAATCATCGATCCGTCCGCCGTTCTGGCTGACGGCGTCGAGGTCGGCCCGTGGTCGATCATCGGCGCAGGTGTGGAAATCGGCGAGGGTACCGTGATCGGGCCGCACGTGATCCTCAAGGGGCCGACCCGCATTGGTAAGCACAATCGCATCTACCAGTTTTCTTCGGTAGGCGAAGACACCCCGGATCTGAAGTACAAAGGCGAGGAAACCCGCCTGGTGATCGGCGACCACAACGTCATTCGTGAAGGCGTGACCATTCACCGTGGCACCGTGCAGGACCGTTCGGAAACCACCCTGGGTGATCACAACCTGATCATGGCCTATGCCCACATCGGCCATGACAGCGTCATCGGCAACCACTGCATTCTGGTCAACAACACTGCGTTGGCCGGGCATGTACACGTTGACGACTGGGCGATCCTCTCCGGTTTCACCCTGGTGCATCAGTACTGCCACATCGGCGCCCACAGCTTTTCCGGCATGGGCACGGCGATCGGCAAGGATGTTCCGGCGTTCGTCACCGTATTCGGCAACCCTGCCGAAGCGCGCAGCATGAACTTCGAAGGCATGCGCCGTCGCGGTTTCAGCGAAGACGCGATTCATGCGCTGCGCCGCGCTTACAAGACCGTCTACCGCCAGGGCCTGACGGTCGAACAGGCGCTGGCCGAGCTGGCAGAACCGTCTGCGCAGTTCCCGGAAGTCGCCGTGTTCCGTGATTCGATCCAGGCATCGACTCGCGGCATCACCCGCTGATCATGGCCAATCTGCGTATTGCGCTGGTGGCGGGTGAGGCTTCCGGTGACATTCTCGGCGCCGGCCTCATGCGTGCGCTCAAGGCTCAGCACCCGGCAGTCGAGTTCATCGGTGTCGGCGGTCCGCTGATGCAGGCCGAAGGCCTGACCTCGTACTTCCCCATGGAGCGCCTGTCGGTCATGGGCCTGGTCGAAGTCCTCGGGCGGCTGCGTGAATTGCTCAAGCGCCGCAAAGAGCTGATTGCCACACTGATTGCCGCAAAGCCAGACGTGTTCATCGGCATCGATGCGCCGGATTTCAACCTCAATATCGAACTCAAGCTGCGTCAGGCCGGGATCAAGACCGTGCATTACGTCAGCCCGTCGGTGTGGGCATGGCGGCAGAAACGGGTGCTGAAGATCCGCGAAGGCTGCGACCTGATGCTGACCCTGTTGCCGTTCGAAGCGAAATTCTACGAAGAGAAAGGCGTGCCGGTGCGTTTCGTCGGTCACACCTTGGCCGATACCATTCCGCTGCAAGCCGACCGCGCCGCTGCACGCGCCGAGCTGGGTTTGCCCGACGGTCCGCTGGTAGCGTTGATGCCGGGCAGCCGTGGCGGTGAAGTCAGTCGCCTCGGTGCGCTGTTCCTCGACACCGCCGAACGTCTGCGCGCCATGCGTCCGGGCGTGCGCTTTGTCATGCCTTGTGCAAACCCGGACCGCCGGGTGCAACTCGAGGCCTTGCTTGCTGGCCGGGATTTGCCGGTAACCTTGCTCGACGGTAAATCCCACTTGGCCCTCGCCGCGTGCAACGCCGTGTTGATCGCCTCCGGCACTGCTACCCTTGAAGCGCTGCTGTACAAGCGGCCGATGGTGGTGGCGTATCGGTTGGCGTCGCTGACGTTCTGGATTCTCAAGCGCATGGTCAAGAGCCCGTACGTGTCGCTGCCCAACTTGCTCGCCCAGCGCTTGCTGGTGCCGGAGTTGTTGCAGGATGATGCGACTGTCGAGGCCTTGGCGCAGACGCTGTCGCCATTGATCGATGGCGGTGATGAACAGACCCGCGGCTTCGACGAGATCCACCGCACGCTGCGGCGCGATGCTTCCAATCAGGCGGCGCAAGCCGTCCTTGACCTGATCGGCAAACCACAATGAGCAAGACAAGCATGCAAATGGGCCTGGATTTCACTCTGGTAGCCGAAGTCGAAGAACTGGTTGCCGGTGTTGATGAAGTCGGTCGTGGCCCGTTGTGCGGTGCGGTGGTGACAGCTGCAGTAATTCTCGATCCGAACCGGCCGATCCTCGGTCTCGACGATTCGAAAAAGCTCACCGAAGCCAAGCGCGAAAAGCTCTACGACGAGATCTGTGAAAAGGCCCTGAGCTGGTGCATCGCCCGTGCCGAAGTTGAAGAAATCGACGATCTGAATATCCTCCACGCGACCATGCTGGCCATGCAGCGCGCGGTTGCCGGTCTGCACATTCAGCCAAAGCTGGCGATGATCGACGGTAACCGCTGCCCGCATTTGCCGATGCGCGCCGAGGCGGTGATTCAGGGCGACGGCAAGGTGCCGGCGATCGCGGCAGCGTCGATTCTGGCCAAGGTCAGTCGTGACCGCGAAATGGCGGCATTCGAATTGATCTACCCGGGTTACGGCATCGGCGGCCATAAAGGCTACCCGACGCCCGTTCATCTGGAAGCGCTGGCGCGGCTCGGCCCGACGCCGATTCACCGCCGCTCGTTCGCCCCGGTACGCCTGGCTTACGAGGCGCGGGAAAGCCTGACGCAGGTTTAGGCGCAAGGCTGATGTTTTAACCAAGGCCCGGTACAATCCGGGCCTCGTTGTCTCTATGTAACTGGACAGGATCACTATGCCGGCTTCATTCGTTCATCTACGCCTGCACACTGAATACTCCCTGGTCGACGGGCTGGTGCGGATCAAGCCGCTGGTCAAGGCGCTGACCGCCATGAACATGCCGGCGGTAGCGGTTACCGATCAGAACAACATGTGTTCCCTGGTCAAGTTCTATAAAAATGCCATGGGCGCCGGCATCAAGCCGATCTGCGGCGCCGACCTGTGGCTGGCGAACAAGGACCCGGATGCACCGCTGAGCCGCCTCAGCCTGCTGGTGATGAACGCTCAGGGTTATCGCAATCTCACCGAATTGATCTCGCGCGGCTTTATCGAAGGCCAGCGCAACGGCATGGTCATCGTCGAGCGCGAGTGGGTGGCTGAGGCCAGCGAAGGCCTGATCATGCTGTCCGCCGCCAAAGAAGGCGAGATCGGCATGGCCATGATCGGCGGCAACCCGGCGGAAGCCGAAGCGCTGGCACGCGAGTGGATGGCGGTGTTCCCGGATCGTTTCTATCTGGAAATCCAGCGCACCAACCGCCCCAACGATGAAGAACAGCTGCACGGCGCCGTGGCGCTGGCCGACAAGCTTGGCGCGCCGCTGGTGGCGACCAACGATGTGCGCTTCATCAAGCAGGAAGACTTCGCCGCCCACGAAACCCGTGTGTGCATCGGTGAAGGCCGCGCCCTCGATGACCCGCGTCGTTCGAAGAATTACAGCGATCAGCAATACCTGAAAAGCGCCGAGGAAATGCTCGAGCTGTTCAGCGATATCCCCGACGCCATCGAAAACACCGTCGAGATCGCCAAGCGCTGCAACATCGAAGTGAAGCTGGGCACGCACTTCCTGCCCAACTTCCCGATTCCAGATGGCATGACCATCGACGAATATTTCCGCAAGGTCTCCTTCGAAGGGCTCGAAGAACGCCTGGCGGTGCTGCTGCCCAAGGACACCACCGAAGACTACGAAGCCAAACGTCAGGTCTACGTCGACCGCTTGAATTTCGAGCTGGATATCATCATCCAGATGGGCTTCCCCGGTTACTTCCTGATCGTGATGGACTTTATCCAGTGGGCCAAGAACAACGGCGTACCGGTAGGTCCGGGCCGTGGGTCGGGTGCCGGTTCGCTGGTGGCTTACGTACAGAAGATCACCGATCTCGACCCGCTGGAATATGACCTGCTGTTCGAACGTTTCCTCAACCCGGAACGGGTTTCCATGCCCGACTTCGACGTCGACTTCTGCATGGACGGTCGTGACCGGGTGATCGATTACGTGGCCGAGAAGTACGGCCGCAACGCGGTAAGCCAGATCATCACATTCGGTTCCATGGCCGCCAAGGCTGTGGTCCGTGACGTGGCGCGGGTGCAGGGCAAGTCCTATGGCCTGGCGGATCGTCTGTCGAAGATGATTCCGTTCGAAGTCGGCATGACCCTGGAAAAAGCCTACGAGCAGGAAGAGATCCTGCGCGACTTCATCAAGGTCGATGAAGAAGCGGCGGAAATCTGGGAGATGGCGCGCAAACTCGAGGGTGTGGTGCGTAACGTCGGCAAACACGCCGGTGGTGTGGTAATCGCGCCGACCAAGCTGACCGACTTCTCGCCGATCTACTGCGACGAGGCCGGTGACGGTCTGGTGACCCAGTTCGATAAGGACGACGTTGAGGCCGCCGGTCTGGTGAAGTTCGACTTCCTCGGCCTGCGTACCCTGACGATCATCGACTGGGCGCTGAAAACCATCAACCGCGACCGCGCCAAGGACAACGAACCGCCACTCGATATCGCTTTTATCCCGCTGGATGACAAACCGACCTACCAGTTGCTGCAAAAAGCCGAAACCACGGCGGTGTTTCAGCTTGAATCGCGAGGCATGAAAGAGCTGATCAAAAAGCTCAAGCCCGACTGCCTGGAAGACTTGATCGCACTGGTGGCACTGTTCCGTCCGGGCCCGCTGCAATCGGGCATGGTGGACGACTTCATCAACCGTAAGCACGGTCGCGCCGAACTGGCGTATCCGCACTCGGACTACCAGTACGACGGGCTCAAGCCGGTACTGGCGCCGACTTACGGCATCATCCTGTATCAGGAACAGGTGATGCAGATTGCTCAGGTCATGGCCGGTTATACCCTCGGCGGTGCGGACATGCTGCGTCGGGCGATGGGTAAGAAAAAGCCTGAAGAAATGGCCAAGCAGCGCGGCGGTTTCATTGAGGGTTGCGCGACCAACGGCATCGACGCGGATCTTGCCGGTAACATTTTCGACCTGGTGGAAAAATTCGCCGGTTACGGCTTCAACAAATCCCACTCCGCCGCCTACGGCCTGGTGTCGTACCAGACCGCTTGGCTCAAAGCCCATTACCCGGCGCCGTTCATGGCTGCGGTACTCTCGGCGGATATGCACAACACCGACAAGGTCGTGACCTTGATCGAGGAAGTGCGGACGATGAAGCTGCGCCTCGACGCGCCGGACGTGAACACTTCTGAGTTCAAGTTCACGGTGAACGACGACGGCCGTATCGTTTACGGCCTCGGCGCGATCAAAGGCGTCGGTGAAGGTCCGGTGGAGGCGATCACCGAAGCGCGTCAGGCCGGTCCGTTCAAGGATCTGTTCGATTTTTGCGCGCGGGTCGACCTCAAGCGCATCAACAAACGTACTCTTGATGGTCTGATTCGCAGCGGCGCGCTGGATCGCCTCGGCCCGTATTTCCACGACGAGCAAAAGGCTTATCAGGCCAACATCGACCGTAACCGCGCCGTGCTGCTGGCGGCGATGGAAGAAGCGATCAAGGCTGCCGAGCAGACCGCGCGTACCCACGACAGTGGTCACGCCGATCTGTTTGGCGGCTTGTTCGTCGAAGAAGATGCCGATGTTTACGCGTCCCATCGCAAGGCCAAGGAGCTGACCCTCAAGGAACGTCTCAAGGGTGAAAAAGACACCCTGGGCCTGTACCTGACCGGTCACCCGATCGACGAATACGAAGGCGAGATCCGCCGTTTCGCCCGCCAGCGCATCATCGACCTGAAACCGGCGCGCGACACACAGACCGTGGCGGGGATGATCATTGCGCTGCGGGTGATGAAGAACAAGAAGGGCGACAAGATGGGTTTCATCACCCTCGACGACCGCTCCGGGCGGATCGAAGCGTCCCTGTTTGCCGATGCGTTCCATTCGGCGCAATCACTGTTGCAGACCGACGCGATGGTGGTGGTCGAAGGCGAGGTCAGCAATGACGACTTCTCCGGCGGCCTGCGCCTGCGGGTCAAGCGGGTGATGAGCATGGAGGATGCGCGGACCAATCTGGCCGAAAGCCTGCGCCTGAAGCTGCACACCCAGGATCTCAAAGGCGATCAGCTACGCTGGTTGGGCGAACTGCTCAAGCGTCATCGCGGCGCGTGCCCGGTGACCATGGAGTACACCAGCCCGGATGCGAAGACCTTGTTGCAGTTCGGCGAGACCTGGCGGATCGACCCGGCGGATACCTTGATTCAAGCCCTGCGTGACCAGTTCGGGCGAGACAACGTCTTCCTCCAATACCGTTGACCGGCAAGTGCCATCATTGCGCTTGCCCGCAACCTGAATTTTTAATCTCGACCTCAGCGCGCCTCTCCCTTAAGGTAGGGCGCGAATAGACAACCGGCCGGCCCAAGCTCACTTGGGACACGACCCAAGACGGACGCCTATGAACCCGAATTTTCTAGATTTCGAACAGCCGATCGCCGACCTGCAAGCCAAGATCGAAGAGTTGCGCTTGGTCGGTAATGACAATTCGCTGAATATCGGCGATGAGATCTCCCGCCTGCAGGACAAGAGCAAGACGCTGACCGAAGACATCTTCGGCAAGCTGACCAGCTGGCAGATCGCACGTCTGGCGCGTCACCCGAAACGCCCGTACACCCTCGATTACATCGAGCACATCTTCACCGAGTTCGACGAACTGCACGGCGACCGTCACTTCTCCGACGACGCTGCCATCGTTGGCGGTATCGCCCGTCTGGAAGACCAGCCGGTGATGATCATCGGCCACCAGAAGGGCCGTGAAGTGCGTGAGAAGGTTCGCCGCAACTTCGGCATGCCGCGTCCGGAAGGCTACCGCAAGGCCTGCCGTCTGATGGAGATGGCCGAGCGCTTCAAGATGCCGATCCTGACTTTCATCGACACCCCGGGTGCCTACCCTGGCATCGACGCTGAAGAGCGCAACCAGAGCGAAGCGATTGCCTGGAACCTGCGTGTGATGGCGCGGTTGAAGACCCCGATCATCGCCACCGTAATTGGTGAGGGTGGTTCCGGCGGCGCACTGGCCATCGGCGTTTGCGATCAGTTGAACATGCTGCAATATTCGACCTACGCGGTGATCTCGCCGGAAGGTTGCGCGTCGATCCTGTGGAAAACCGCCGAGAAAGCACCGGATGCCGCTGAAGCAATGGGCATCACCGCAGAGCGTCTGAAAGGCCTGGGTATCGTCGACAAGGTGATCGGCGAGCCACTGGGCGGCGCCCATCGTGACCCGGCTGCGGCCGCCGCTTCGATCCGCGCCGAGCTGAGCTCGCAACTGGCGATGCTCAAGCAGTTCGATAACGAAGCGCTGCTCAAGCGCCGTTACGATCGCCTGATGAGCTACGGTCTCTAAAGCGAAGCGCGATACCCATGTGGGAGCGAGCCTGCTCGCGAAAGCGGTATAACACTCGACGAATGTGTTGAATGTTAAACCGTCTCCGCGAGCAGGCTCGCTCCCACATTTGTTTGGGGCAAAGAGAAAGCTATGAGTCAGTCCCCGATTGATTTGCCATCCCGTCTTCTGCTGAACCTTGAGCCCTGGCGCCACGCCGCCCACTGGCGTATCGCCTTCTCCGGTGGCCTCGATTCCACCGTCCTCCTGCATCTGCTCGCCACCCTGGCGAACACCGAATCCCTTCCTGCGTTAAGCGCCATCCACATCCACCACGGCCTCCAGGCTGCGGCCGATGCGTGGCCGCAACACTGCCGGGCCGTTTGCGATGCGCTGGACATTCCTTTACAAGTAGAGCGGGTCACCGTGAAGGGCGGGGCGAGCCTGGAGCGGGCGGCGCGGGATGCGCGTTATGCGGTGTTCAGTTCGCTGACGCAGAGCAATGACGTGCTGTTGACTGGCCAGCACCGCGACGACCAAGCGGAAACGCTGCTGTTTCGGCTGTTGCGCGGTGCCGGTGTCCGCGGGCTCGGCGCGATGCCGCTGCAGCGCCCAGTGGGGCAGGGCACGCTGGTTCGACCGTTGCTGGATGTCAGCCGCGCCGAGCTGGAAAGTTATGCACAGGCGCATCGGTTGCGCTGGATCGAAGACCCGTCGAATCAGGATCGGCAGTTTTCGCGCAACTACCTGCGGCATCGAGTCATGCCGGTACTGACCGAGCGTTGGCCGCAAGCGCAGGCGAGCATGGCGCGCACCGCTGCGCATCTGCGTGAGGCGCAGGGCTTGCTCGATGAGTTGGCGCAGATTGATCTCGCACAAGCCGAAACGCCCCATGAATTCGCCTGGCTGGGTGTGCCATCGCTGGAGCTGACACCATTGACGGCGTTGTCTGACGCGCGCCAGCGAAATGCCCTCAGCCACTGGCTCGAACCGTTGACCCGGCTGCCAGACGCTGACCATTGGTCGGGTTGGACAACGCTGTGCAATGCCGGCGCCGACGCTTCTCCGATCTGGCGTCTGGCCGACGGAGAGCTGCACCGCAGCGCCGGTCGCGTCTGGTGGCTGAGCGGCAATTGGTTGGGTACGCCAGTGATCGGTGCCGACTGGCAGACCCCGACTTCAGCGCTACGCTTGCCGGATAACGGACGCGTCATGCTCCACGGGCAAGCTCCATCCGGGCCTTTGCGTATTGCCTATCGGCAGGGCGGTGAGGTCATGCGAATGGCCGAGCGCGGCAGTCGTGATCTCAAGCGTCTGCTCAACGAGCGCGCGGTCCCGGCCTTCGTGCGTGGCAGATTGCCGCTGCTGTTTCGTGGCGAAGAATTGCTCGCCGTGGCGAACCTGCCGGGTCTTGCTGGTCAGATGGACGAAGGCTGGACATTGCACTGGCAGCCAACAGACGAAGATCAAGGTTTGAGCTGAAAGGAGCATTCCGGTAGACTACGCTCCCTTCTTGATACAACTTCTGTGGATTCGCCTGAATTGCAGGAGTTGCCGATTACCAAGCAGTCTTTGCTGGGCGATTCCAAAAAATGTGTAGCGAGCAACGTACCGGTGTTTCATCTGCCGGTCTGTCACAACGCGGCGGTTTTTTCGAAAGGTGCACTGTGATTAATGCAGGTGATCGGGGGCTTCGGCCTTCCTTCGCTTTCCCCGGCGGCTCGTTCCGCTTTAACGCAGACTTCTAGGGTTTTTCATGACGCGCTACATATTCGTCACGGGCGGTGTTGTTTCTTCATTGGGGAAAGGCATTGCCTCGGCTTCATTGGCGGCTATCCTGGAGGCGCGGGGGCTTAAGGTCACCATGCTGAAGCTGGATCCGTACATCAACGTCGATCCAGGCACCATGAGTCCGTTCCAGCACGGTGAAGTGTTCGTCACCCACGACGGCGCCGAGACCGACCTGGATCTGGGGCACTACGAGCGGTTCATCCGCACGACCATGACCCAGAACAATAACTTCACCACCGGCCGTGTCTACGAGCACGTGCTGCGCAAAGAGCGCCGTGGCGACTACCTGGGTGCAACCATCCAGGTAATCCCGCACATCACCGACGAAATCAAGCGCCGCATCATCAAGGGTGCCGGTGACGCAGACGTGGCGATGGTCGAGATTGGTGGCACCGTCGGTGACATCGAGTCGCAACCGTTCCTCGAAGCCATCCGCCAGTTGCGTTTCGAAGTCGGCGCCAAGCGCGCGATGCTGATGCATCTGACGCTGGTGCCGTACATCGCCACCGCTGGCGAAACCAAGACCAAACCGACCCAGCACTCCGTCAAGGAACTGCGTTCGATCGGTCTGCAGCCAGACGTGCTGGTGTGCCGCTCCGATCACCCGATCGACGTGTCCTCGCGTCGCAAGATCGCCCAGTTCACCAACGTTGAAGAACGTGCGGTCATTGCTCTGGAAGACGCCGATACCATCTACAAGATCCCGGGCATCCTGCATTCGCAGGGTCTGGACGATTTCGTCGTTGAGCGTTTCGGCTTGCAGTGCGGCAGCGCCGACCTGTCCGAGTGGGACGCAGTGGTCGATGCCAAGCTGAACCCGGAACACGAAGTGACCATCGCCATGGTCGGCAAGTACATGGAACTGCTCGACGCCTACAAGTCGCTGATCGAAGCGATGAGTCATGCCGGCATCAGCAACCGCACCAAGGTCAATCTGCGCTACATCGATTCCGAAGACATCGAGAACCAGGGCACTGCGCTGCTCGAAGGTGTCGACGCGATTCTGGTGCCGGGCGGCTTCGGTCTGCGTGGCGTGGAAGGCAAGATCACCGCTGTTCAGTACGCTCGCGAAAACAAGGTTCCGTACCTCGGTATCTGCCTGGGCATGCAGGTAGCGGTCATCGAATTCGCCCGTAACGTACTGGGCTGGAAAGACGCCAACTCCACCGAATTCGATCGTGCCAGCGGCCATCCGGTTGTCGGTCTGATCACCGAGTGGGAAGACGCCACCGGCGCTGTTGAAGTCCGTACCGAAGCGTCCGATCTGGGCGGCACCATGCGCCTCGGCGCGCAGGATTGCCTGCTCGAGCCGGGCTCGAAAGTGCACGACTGCTACGGCAAGGATGTGATCGTCGAGCGTCACCGTCACCGTTACGAAGTGAACAACAATCTGCTGCCGCAGATCATCGAAGCCGGCCTGAAGATTTCCGGTCGTTCCGCCGATGCTGCGCTGGTCGAAGTGGTTGAAGCGCCGGATCACCCATGGTTCGTCGCCTGCCAGTTCCACCCTGAGTTCACCTCGACCCCACGCGACGGCCACCCGCTGTTCAGCGGTTTCGTCAAAGCCGCGTTGGCTCAACACCAGAAGAAGGCGTAACCCGATGGCACAGAAGATTATCCGCGTCGGCGACATCGAGATTGCCAACGACAAACCCATGGTGCTGTTCGGCGGCATGAACGTGCTGGAAAGCCGTGACATGGCCATGCAGGTTTGCGAAGAGTACGTGAAGGTCACCGAGAAACTCGGTATCCCTTACGTATTCAAGGCCAGCTTCGACAAGGCCAACCGTTCTTCTGTGACCTCGTATCGCGGTCCTGGCCTGGAAGAGGGCATGCGCATCTTCCAGGACATCAAACAAGCCTTCGGCGTGCCGATCATCACCGACGTCCACGAGCCGGATCAGGCCGCGGTCGTCGCTGAGGTCTGCGACATCATCCAGTTGCCGGCCTTCCTGTCGCGCCAGACCGATCTGGTCGTGGCAATGGCCAAGACCAATGCCGTGATCAACATCAAGAAAGCCCAGTTCCTCGCGCCTCAGGAAATGAAACACATCCTGAACAAGTGCGTGGAAGCGGGTAACGATCAGTTGATCCTCTGCGAGCGCGGTTCGAGCTTCGGCTACAACAACCTCGTGGTCGACATGCTCGGCTTCGGCATCATGAAGCAGTTCGAGTATCCGGTATTCTTCGACGTGACCCACGCGCTGCAAATGCCTGGCGGTCGTGCCGACTCCGCCGGCGGTCGCCGTGCCCAGGTTCTGGATCTGGCCAAGGCCGGCATGAGCCAGTCGCTGGCGGGTCTGTTCCTCGAAGCGCATCCGGATCCGGACAACGCCAAATGCGACGGCCCTTGCGCCTTGCGTCTGGACAAACTGGAGCCATTCCTGGCCCAGCTCAAAGCTCTGGACGAACTGGTGAAGAGTTTTCCGACGGTAGAAACCGCGTAACGCTCGATTCTCCGGTAAAGTACCGCACGATTTGTCGCTCATGCCCTCGGGCGTGAGCGTTGTCGTCTGCAAGTCTGCCCGCTGTACTTCGCTTGCCGACGATAAAGATTTCCTCTAGCTGCGTCGTTTTCGTCAACTTTGGAGTGTTTACAACAATGGCAAAAATCGTCGACATCAAAGGTCGTGAAGTTCTCGACTCCCGTGGCAATCCCACCGTGGAAGCGGACGTGCTTCTCGACAACGGCATCATCGGCAGCGCCTGCGCGCCGTCCGGTGCATCCACTGGCTCGCGTGAAGCGCTCGAGCTGCGTGATGGCGACAAGAGCCGTTACCTGGGCAAGGGCGTGCTCAAGGCGGTAGCCAACATCAACGGTCCGATCCGCGATCTGCTGCTGGGCACCGACCCGAGCGACCAGAAAGCGCTGGACCAGGCGATGATCAAGCTCGACGGTACCGAAAACAAGGCGACCCTGGGCGCCAACGCCATCCTCGCCGTGTCCCTGGCTGCGGCCAAGGCGGCTGCGCAGGATCAGGATCTGCCGCTGTACGCACACATCGCCAACCTCAACGGCACCCCGGGTGTGTACTCGATGCCGGTACCGATGATGAACATCATCAACGGTGGCGAGCACGCCGACAACAACGTCGACATCCAGGAATTCATGGTGCAGCCAGTCGGCGCCAGGTCGTTCTCGGAAGGTCTGCGCATGGGCACCGAGATTTTCCATCACTTGAAAGCTGTGCTGAAGGCCCGTGGCCTGAGCACTGCCGTTGGCGACGAAGGCGGTTTCGCACCGAACCTGGCGTCCAACGAAGATGCGTTGAAAGTGATCTCCGAAGCCGTGGCCAACGCCGGTTACAAGCTGGGCACCGACGTGACCCTGGCGCTGGACTGCGCCGCGAGCGAGTTCTACGAAGACGGCAAGTACAACCTGTCCGGTGAAGGCCAAGTGTTCACTGCTGAAGGTTTCGCCGACTACCTCAAAGGCCTGACCGAGCGTTACCCGATCATCTCCATCGAAGACGGTCTGGACGAGTCCGACTGGGCTGGCTGGAAAATCCTCACCGACAAGATCGGCGAGAAGACTCAGCTGGTGGGCGACGACCTGTTCGTGACCAACACCAAGATCCTCAAAGAAGGCATCGATAAAAAGATCGCCAACTCGATCCTGATCAAGTTCAACCAGATCGGCACCCTGACCGAAACCCTGGAAGCCATCCAGATGGCCAAGGCTGCCGGCTACACCGCCGTGATCTCGCACCGCTCCGGCGAAACCGAAGATTCGACCATTGCCGACCTGGCTGTGGGCACCTCGGCTGGCCAGATCAAGACCGGTTCGCTGTGCCGCTCCGACCGCGTTTCCAAGTACAACCAACTGCTGCGTATCGAAGAGCAGTTGAACGGCAAGGCCAAGTACAACGGCCGTGCCGAGTTCCGCGGTTAAGCGCAACCTGATCAAAGGACACCGGATTGTGTCGGAAAAGTCGTGACAGCGATGGATTTGCCACTAATCTGATGCCTTAAGCACAAGCCTGGATCTTTCCAGGCTTCGTGCTATCAGATGCTGCAACATTATGCGTGGCTGTCTTTTTTCACTGGATACCTGATATTCGATGCGCAGTCCTTACTGGTTGTTTCTTGTTTTGCTCTTGCTGCTGGCCGGTCTGCAGTACCGCCTGTGGGTGGGCAATGGCAGTCTGGCGCAGGTCGCCGAGCTGAAACAGCAGATCGCCGAGCAACATGCCGAGAACGAAGGCCTGCTGGAGCGCAACCGGGTGATGGACGCTGAAGTCAGCGAGCTGAAGAAAGGCATGGAGACCGTCGAAGAGCGGGCTCGTCACGAACTGGGCATGGTCAAGGACGGCGAAACCCTTTACCAGTTGGCCCAATGATCGATTCCCTGCCGGCCTTCTGGGCCGTGATTCCTGCCGCGGGCGTCGGTGCCCGAATGGCCGCGGACCGTCCCAAGCAATATCTGCAACTGGGCGGGCGCACAATTCTCGAACACAGCCTCGGCTGTTTCCTCGATCACCCGAGCCTCAAGGGCCTGGTGGTCAGTCTTGCTGTAGACGATCCTTACTGGCCGAATCTGGCATGCGTCAACGATCCGCGCATTCAGCGGGTTGAAGGCGGGGCGGAGCGTTCCGCGTCGGTGCTCAATGCCTTGCTGCATCTGCATGCGCAAGGTGCCGACGATGACGACTGGGTGCTGGTGCACGATGCGGCCCGGCCGAATCTGAGTCGCGATGATCTCGACAAGTTGCTTGCCGAACTCGCGGATGACCCGGTCGGTGGTCTGTTGGCGGTGCCCGCTCGCGACACGCTCAAACGCGTTGATAACAACGGGCGTGTGGTTGAAACCGTGGATCGCAGCGTGATCTGGCAGGCGTATACGCCGCAGATGTTCCGCCTCGGCGCGTTGCATCGGGCGTTGGCCGACAGCCTGGTTGCGGATGCCGTGATCACCGATGAAGCTTCGGCGATGGAATGGGCCGGTCTGGCACCACGTCTGATCGAAGGGCGGGCGGATAACCTCAAGGTGACCCGGCCGGAAGATCTGGAGTGGTTGCGCCAGCGGTGGGCGAATCGCCGCTGAGGTTTGGGGTCGCTGTGGCATTGCCTTCGCGAGCAGGCTAGCTCCCACAGAGGGAATGCATTCAGCTGTCGAACTCGGTCAATTGTGGGAGCGAGCCTGCTCGCGAAAGCGGTCGCACGGGCAGTCAATAACTCAAAGTTTGTACTCCGGCCTTTCAGCCAGTCCCACCTTCAAATAATCCACCAACTTGCGCACCTTCGGCGACAGATGCCGCTGCTGCGGATACAGCGCCCACACCGCCGTATTCGGCGGCTGATGCGCCTCGAGTAAGGAAATCAGCGCGCCGCTGTGCAGGTGCTCGAGCACGTAATAGTCCGGCAACTGACACAACCCGACACCCTGAAGCGCCGCATCCAGCACCGCCTGCCCACTGTTGCAACGCCAGTTGCCCTGCACCCGCTGGGAAAATTCCCGCCCGTTCTGTTCCAGTTGCCAGATATCCGAACTGCCGATCAGGCAATTGTGTCGACTCAATTCCGACAAACTGTGTGGGCGCCCATACCGTTCCAAGTAGGAAGGCGACGCGCACAGGTACATTCTCCGTGGCGCCAGGCGTGTCGCGACCAAGCGCGAATCCTGTAGCCGACCCAGACGAATTGCCAGATCCAGCCCTTCATGCACCAGATCCAGCTGGCGATTGCTCAGCTCGATATCGATACGCAGCTGCGGGTAAAGCCCCATGAAGCGAGTCACCAGCGGCACGATAAAGCGTTCGCCATAGGCCACCGCGCAGGTCATGCGCAGCATGCCTTTCGGTTCGCTGGTCAGATCGCCTACCGCGCGCAAGGCTTCTTCGCGACCGTCCTGCAGGCGCTGACAATGTTGCAGGAAAGTCTGCCCGGCTTCGGTCAACGTAACTCGCCGGGTGCTGCGGTAGAGCAGGCGCGTCTGCAAACGCTCTTCGAGCCGTACGATTTGTCGACTGACGTGCGAGGAGGAAACCCCAAGACGCTCGGCAGCGGCGGTGAATTGATTGCATTCGGCGACGGCAACGAACTCATCGATGCCTTCCCAGCGGTTTTCCGACACTTGGATTATCCCTGTACAGCAATAATGTTTTGCTTTCGTCCGGATTATTCCTCAGGACGCGCTGAACTACACTGTCTGTCTGCTTTTTTATTTATTGGGTTCACTGGAGAGTCAGCATGATCAAGTCGCGCGCCGCCGTTGCCTTCGAGGCCAAGAAGCCGCTGGAAATCGTAGAAGTCGATGTCGCCATGCCGAAGGCTGGTGAAGTGTTGCTGCGCGTTGTCGCTTCCGGGGTGTGCCACACCGATGCCTACACCTTGTCCGGCGCAGACCCGGAAGGCATCTTCCCGTCGATCCTCGGCCACGAAGGTGGCGCCATCGTTGAAGCGATCGGCGAGGGCGTGACCTCGGTTGCCGTCGGCGACCACGTCATTCCGCTGTACACCCCGGAATGCGGCCAGTGCAAATTCTGCAAGTCGGGCAAGACCAACCTTTGTCAGGCGATTCGCGCCACCCAAGGCAAGGGCCTGATGCCGGACGGCACTTCGCGCTTTTCCTACAAGGGCGAAACGATTTTCCACTACATGGGCACATCGACGTTTTCGGAGTACACCGTACTGCCGGAAATTTCCGTAGCGAAGATCTCCAAAGACGCGCCGCTGGAAAAGGTTTGCCTGCTCGGTTGCGGCGTAACCACCGGTATCGGCGCCGTGCTCAACACCGCCAAGGTCAAACCGGGTGACACCGTGGCCATCTTCGGTCTCGGTGGTATTGGCTTGTCGGCCGTGATCGGCGCGGTGAAAGCCAAGGCTGCGCGCATCATCGCCATCGACATCAATCCGGCCAAGTTCGAAATCGCCAAACAACTCGGTGCCACCGACTGCGTGAACCCGAAAGATTACGATCGTCCGATCCAGGAAGTGATCGTCGACATGACCGATGGCGGCGTCGACTTCTCCTTCGAGTGCATCGGCAATGTGCAACTGATGCGCGCCGCGCTTGAGTGCTGCCACAAAGGCTGGGGCGAGTCGGTCATCATCGGTGTCGCCGGTGCCGGCCAGGAAATCGCTACCCGGCCGTTCCAGTTGGTCACCGGTCGCGTCTGGCGCGGTTCGGCGTTCGGCGGCGTGCGTGGCCGTACTGAATTGCCGAGCTACGTCGACATGGCCCAGAGCGGCGAGATCCCGCTGGATACCTTCATCACCCACACCATGGGCCTGGAAGATATCAACAAGGCGTTCGACCTGATGCACGAAGGCAAGAGCATCCGCACCGTCATTCATTTCTAAGGAGCAGCGGCAAGCTACAAGCCACAAGCTGCAAGCAGGCGCAACGCCCTCTTGCAGCTTCAAGCTTGCAGCTTGCGGCTGAAGTGCTATGAATCTGGAAAACATTTCCTGTCAGAAGAGTTTCGGTGGCTGGCACAAGCGCTATCGCCATCGCTCCGAAGTGCTTGATTGCGACATGGTCTTCGCCGTGTACCTGCCGCCGCAAGCGGAGCAGGGCGGCAAGCTGCCGGTGCTGTACTGGTTGTCCGGGCTGACCTGCACCGATGAGAATTTCATGCAGAAGGCCGGTGCGATGCGCATGGCCGCCGAGCTTGGTCTGATCATCGTTGCCCCGGATACCAGCCCACGTGGCGCGGATGTCCCGGACGATGCAGACAAGGCTTGGGATTTCGGTCTCGGCGCCGGGTTTTATCTGAACGCCACGCAGGAGCCATGGGCGCATCATTATCAGATGCATGACTATGTCGTGAAGGAATTGCCTGCACTGGTTGAAGCGCATTTCCCCGCTTCCGACAAGCGCAGCATCAGCGGCCACTCGATGGGCGGCCACGGTGCTTTGGTCTGTGCCTTGCGCAATCCTGGGCGGTATAAATCGGTTTCGGCCTTTTCGCCGATCACCCATCCGATCGATTGCCCGTGGGGTCAGAAGGCCTTTTCCAACTATTTGGGCGAAGACCGTTCGAAGTGGAAGGAGTGGGACGCCTGTGTGCTGATCGCGGAGGCGACGGAGAAGTTGCCGTTGTTGGTCGATCAAGGGGATCGTGACGATTTCCTCGCCACGCAATTGAAACCCGAGGCCTTGCAACACGCAGCAAAACAAGCGGCGCATCCGCTGGAGCTGCGCCTGCAACCGGGCTACGACCACAGCTATTTCTTCATCTCAAGCTTCATTGACGACCACTTGCAGCATCACGCACGCGCTCTGCGCGGTTAATGCAGGTAGAATCACGCCCTGACAAAAATCGGGGCGTTTTTTTATGCGTATTGGCCACGGCTACGATGTGCACCGTTTCGCTGAAGGCGATTTCATTACTCTGGGCGGCGTGCAGATTGCACACAGCTTCGGGCTGCTCGCTCATTCCGACGGTGACGTCCTGCTGCACGCCTTGAGCGATGCCTTGCTCGGCGCGGCGGCGCTGGGTGATATCGGCAAACACTTCCCGGACACCGATCCGCAATTCAAGGACGCCGACAGCCGTGTGCTGTTGCGTCATGTGGTCAGTCTGATCCACGCCAAGGGCTGGAAAGTCGGCAACGTCGACAACACCATCGTTGCCCAGGCGCCAAAAATGGCGCCGCATATCGAATCGATGCGCGCGCTGATCGCGGCGGATCTTCAAGTTGAGTTGGATCAAGTGAACGTCAAAGCTACCACCACCGAAAAGCTTGGCTTTGTCGGTCGCGAAGAAGGTATCGCCGTGCACTCCGTTGCCTTGTTGCTGCGCGCATGAATGAACTGCAATTGCTCGGCCCGCGGGCCTATGGTGAGCCCCTCGGCACAGCGGTACTGAAAGCCATTGCCGAAGATTTTCAGGTCGATGAAGTACTGGATATCCCGTTCAGCGGTGACGGCGAACACCTGTGGATCTGGGTGGAAAAGCGCGGCCTCAATACCGAAGAAGCGGCGCGGCGTATCGCCAAGGCAGCCGGCGTGCCGTTGCGCACCGTCAGCTATGCCGGCCTCAAGGACCGTCAGGCCCTGACCCGACAGTGGTTCAGCGTGCAGTTGCCGGGCAAGGCCGATCCGGATCTGTCGGCCGCTGAAAACGACACGCTGAAGATCCTCAATACCACGCGTCATAAACGCAAACTGCAACGCGGTGCGCATTCGGCCAACGGTTTCACGTTGCGCCTGACGCAATTCAATGGCGACAAAGAGGCGCTTGAACAGCGCCTGCAACTGATCGCCAAACAAGGCATTCCCAATTATTTCGGCGCCCAGCGCTTCGGCCATGACGGCGGCAACGTTGTCGATGCCCGGGCGTGGGCGGCGCGCAAGGCTTTGCCGGAACAGCGCAATGTGCGTTCGCGGTTGCTGTCGACGGCGCGCAGCTTTCTGTTCAACCAGGTGCTGGCGGCGCGCGTCGCCGATGGCACCTGGAACACCGCGCGGGTTGGCGATCTGCTGGCCTTCACCGACAGCCGCAGTTTTTTCCCGGCCGGTGAAGCCGAATGCAGCGACCCGCGTCTGGCAATTCTCGACCTGCACCCGACCGGTCCGCAGTGGGGCGAAGGTGACTCGCCCGCGGCTGGCGCAGTCCATGAACTGGAGCAGGCGATCGCCGCCCGCGAAGCGGATCTGCGCGACTGGTTGATCCACGCCGGCATGAGCCATGAACGTCGCATCCTGCGGCTGCCCATTGGCGGGTTGACGTGGCATTATCCCCAACCTGACATTCTGCAACTGGAATTCGTCCTCCCGGCCGGATGCTTTGCCACCGTATTGGTGCGCGAGCTCGTTGATCTGGTGCCGGTGGGGCAGACGGACAGCCCATGCGTATTCTGATTTCTAACGACGATGGGGTAACCGCGCCCGGTCTCGCCGCGCTTTATGCTGCGCTGGCGGATTACACCGAATGCGTGGTTATCGCCCCGGAGCAGGACAAAAGCGGCGCCAGCAGTTCGCTGACGCTCGACCGTCCGCTGCACCCGCAATACCTGGCCAACGGCTTTATCAGCCTCAACGGCACACCGACCGATTGCATTCACCTGGGCCTCAACGGCTTGCTTGAGCGCGAGGCGGACATGGTGGTTTCCGGCATCAACCTGGGCGCCAACCTCGGTGACGACGTGCTGTATTCCGGAACCGTGGCGGCAGCCCTTGAAGGACGATTTCTCGAGCGCCCATCGTTTGCCTTTTCACTGGTCTCGCGCCAAGTGGATAACCTGCCGACTGCGGCCTACTTTGCGCGCAAACTGGTCGAGGCCCACGCCGGGCTCGATCTGCCACCGCGCACGGTACTCAACGTGAACATTCCCAATCTGCCTATCGATCACATCCGTGGCATTCAGTTGACCCGTCTCGGCCATCGCGCCCGCGCGGCGGCGCCGATGAAAGTGGTCGATCCGCGCGGCAAGGCCGGTTACTGGATCGCCGCTGCCGGCGACGCTGAAGATGGCGGCCCGGGCACCGATTTTCATGCCGTGATGCAGGGTTATGTGTCCATCACACCGTTGCAGCTCGATCGCACTTTCAATGATGCCTTCAGAAGTCTTGATGGCTGGCTGGGGGGCTGAGCTGATGCGTGAACACGACGACCGCCTGCGCAGCGGCATAGGCATGACCTCCCAACGTACCCGTGAGCGACTGATCCAGCGGCTGTATGAAGAAGGCGTGTCGAACGCCAAAGTGCTGGAAGTGATCCGCCGCACGCCGCGTCATCTGTTTGTCGACGAGGCGCTGGCGCATCGCGCTTATGAAGACACCGCGCTGCCGATCGGCAACAACCAGACCATCTCCCAGCCTTATATGGTGGCGCGCATGAGCGAGCTGCTGCTGGAGGCCGGCCCGCTGGATAAAGTGCTGGAAATCGGCACCGGTTCCGGCTACCAGACGGCAGTGTTGTCGCAACTGGTTGAGCGGGTGTTTTCCGTCGAGCGCATCAAGGTGTTGCAGGATCGTGCCAAGGAGCGTCTGGTCGAGCTGAACCTGCGCAACGTGGTATTTCGCTGGGGCGATGGCTGGGAAGGCTGGCCGGCGCTGGCGCCATACAACGGCATCATCGTCACCGCCGTCGCCACCGATGTACCGCAGGCTTTACTGGATCAACTGGCCCCTGGTGGGCGCATGGTGATTCCGGTCGGCTCCGGTGAAGTGCAACAACTGATGCTGATCGTGCGCGAAGAACATGGCTTTTCCCGACACGTTTTGGGCGCTGTGCGTTTCGTACCTTTGCTCAACGGTCCACTGGCCTGAGCATTTGCAAGCAGGCGCTGAATTCCTTTCAACGGCGCCGGTCTTACACCGGCAGCCAGAGTTTAAACGCCGCGTACTTGCCCCTGGCAAACGTGTGCGTCCGGTGATTTCGCTTCATTAAAGGTAAAGCCGGTTCGGCCCGTTATACTTGCGACACCTCATGCCGCAATGCGGCATTCAGAATTTTTCAGCCACCACAAAGGGAGCGGCGGGTGAGTCTCACAGTCATTGCGCAGCGTATGGGTAACACGAGCTTTCAGCGCCTGGTGACTGGCCTTGTCTTGAGCACCTTGCTGGTCGGTTGCTCCAGCACCAAATCGAGCAACGTACGGGTTGTCGATCGCAATAATTCGGTCGCGCAACGTCCAACCGTTACTACCGGGCAATATGTAGTCCGCCCCGGCGATACCTTGTTTTCGATCGCCTTTCGTTACGGCTGGGACTACAAAACCCTCGCGGCCCGGAACAATATTCCTACGCCGTATACGATCCATCCGGGTCAGACAATTCGCTTCGACGGGCGCAGCGGTTCAACGCCGACAGCGGTGGTGAGCAACTCCAGTTCCTCGCCTTCTTCGTCGAGTAAAACCACAGTAATCCGGCGCCAGGCGAATGGCACCACAACCACTACAACCACCGGTTCCAAAGGGGTTGTACCGTCCGTCGCGAGCAAACCGGCACCCGCTCCACTGCCTCCGGCAGGCCCGGCCCCGACCGGCTGGGGATGGCCATCTAATGGCGTTCTGATTGGAAAATTCTCTTCAAACGGTAGTTTGAATAAAGGAATTGATATCGCCGGAGATTTGGGACAGCCTGTTTTAGCTGCGTCTGATGGGACGGTCGTATACGCCGGGAGTGGCTTAAGGGGCTACGGCGAATTGGTCATCATCAAACACAGCGAAACCTACGTCAGTGCTTACGGACATAACCGCAGGCTGTTGGTTCGGGAGGGGCAGCAGGTCAAGGTCGGACAGACAATTGCCGAAATGGGGTCAACGGGTACAGACCGGGTGAAACTGCATTTTGAGATTCGCCGCCAAGGTAAACCAGTGGATCCGCTGCAGTTCCTGCCAAGACGTTGATTTGTAGGCCAGCCTGTTCCGTCGCGTAGAGGGGACAGGCTCCAGCGTTGCCAAGGATAAAGGCGTCGCTTGAGCTTGGGGTCGAACTCACCAAAGGACTATAACAATGGCTCTCAGTAAAGAAGTGCCGGAGTTTGACATCGACGATGAGGTTCTCCTTATGGAGACCGGCATCGATTCGGATTCGATGTTGAATGATGAAGGGGCTGCTCCACCTTCCGTTCGTTCCAAATCCAGACACTCCGCCACACTCAAACAACATAAATACATCGACTACACTCGGGCACTTGATGCCACGCAGCTGTATCTCAACGAAATCGGCTTTTCCCCTCTGCTCTCCCCGGAAGAAGAAGTTCATTTTGCGCGCTTGTCGCAAAGTGGCGATCCGGCCGGGCGCAAGCGCATGATCGAAAGTAACCTGCGGCTGGTCGTCAAGATCGCCCGGCGTTACGTCAATCGGGGGCTGTCGCTGCTGGATCTGATTGAAGAGGGCAACCTCGGCCTGATCCGCGCGGTGGAAAAGTTCGATCCCGAGCGCGGCTTCCGCTTCTCGACCTACGCCACGTGGTGGATCCGTCAGACCATCGAACGCGCGATCATGAATCAGACCCGGACCATCCGGTTGCCGATTCATGTGGTCAAGGAGCTCAACGTGTACCTGCGGGCCGCACGGGAGCTGACGCAAAAACTCGACCACGAACCTTCACCCGAAGAAATCGC
Organism: Pseudomonas sp. S3_G06; assembly: GCF_054667565.1. Classification (NCBI taxonomy): domain Bacteria; kingdom Pseudomonadati; phylum Pseudomonadota; class Gammaproteobacteria; order Pseudomonadales; family Pseudomonadaceae; genus Pseudomonas; species Pseudomonas sp. S3_G06. The sequence goes on along the minus strand of NZ_CP162738.1, from coordinate 3,889,951 downwards.
CAACCTGCTGGAGAAACCGGTGGGCGAGGTCAAGCGCATGCTGGGCCTCAACGAACGGGTTTCTTCGGTCGATGTCTCGCTGGGTCCGGATTCGGATAAAACCCTGCTGGACACCCTCACTGACGATCGTCCCACCGATCCGTGCGAACTGCTGCAGGACGATGACCTGTCGCAGAGCATCGATCAATGGTTGTCGGAGCTGACCGACAAGCAGCGCGAGGTGGTGATTCGCCGCTTCGGCCTGCGCGGTCACGAAAGCAGCACACTGGAAGATGTCGGCCTGGAGATCGGTCTGACCCGCGAACGGGTACGGCAGATCCAGGTGGAAGGCCTCAAGCGCCTTCGCGAGATCCTGGAGAAGAATGGCCTGTCGAGCGAGTCGCTGTTTCAATAAGCGCCTGATCGACCGTCCGCAAAAAAAGCCCCGGCTGATTCAATCAGTCGGGGCTTTTTGTTTATGCCTGTATCGTGCATCGCGTTTGTCGGGCGAGGTGCCAGACGAGCGGTCAGCATTTTCTGAGTTTGTAGTCTCGCGCTGTAAGCCTTTGCTTACTGTGTCGTAAGTGTTCGTTATTTTTACACTTCGGCAGAAGGCGATTGCGATCACTGCTAAATGTTAACCTACTGATTTATATAAATATTTTCAATTGTTATGTCTTTATGTCAGCGCAGACCTGCGCGTGAGCCTGATTGCTCCGCTGCGGAAACTCTCTAATATCAGGGCTGTGTCGACGGATAGACACGCCCTTCACGGAAGAGGGGAACGGACATCGCAGGAGGCGATTCATCAGGACGATGAAAAGGGAATACAGGGAATAGGGAAAAAATGTGGGCGGGTCATACCGCCCCTTTTTTCGTCTGCAGAAAAGTAAAACCTGCAAAAGCAAAAAGGCCCACAAGGGGCCTTTCAGTCGAGCGCGGGGTAGATCAGCGTTCGAGTTGTTCGATCTTGTTCGGCTTGCCATCCCAATCAGCGGAATCCGGGAGAGGATCCTTGCGCTCGGTGATGTTCGGCCAGATATCCGCCAGCTCGGCATTGAGCTCGATGAAGTTTTCCATGCCGCTTGGGATCTCGTCTTCCGAGAAGATCGCCACAGCCGGGCATTCTGGTTCACACAGCGCGCAGTCGATGCACTCGTCCGGGTGAATCACCAGGAAGTTCGGGCCTTCGTAAAAGCAGTCCACCGGACAGACTTCTACGCAGTCGGTGTACTTGCACTTGATGCAGTTGTCGGTGACGACGAAGGTCATTTCTAATTTTCTCCTCAGGCGGCGGCAGCGTTGCCCCTTCACGGTTGGGGTCGCCAGGTTCGGGAGCGATACCTGCTGACCAGGCTATGAGCCAGCAGCATCCCGAACCGCGCGAGATTCTAACAGCTTGAAGCGAATTGCGTTATATCCGCTTCTTCAGTGCTTATATCCGGTTCTTCAGTGCATAGAGCATTTCGAGCGCACGCCGTGGCGTCATGTCATCCAGATCGACCTTGGCCAATTCATCGAGCACCGGATGTGGCAGCGAGGCGAACATATCGCTTTGCTGCGGTGTCGACGGCTTGCCCTTGGCCGCCGGTTTCGGCGCCTCGTGGGGCAGGGCAGTGTCTTCCAGGCGACTCAGATGCTCGCGCGCGCGCAAGATCACTTCGCTCGGCACACCCGCCAGTTGTGCGACTGCCAAGCCATAGCTCTGACTGGCAGGCCCAGGCAGAACATGGTGCAGGAACACGATCCGTTCGTTGTGCTCGGTGGCATTGAGATGCACGTTAGCTACCAGAGGTTCGGCTTCCGGCAGCACGGTCAGTTCAAAATAGTGCGTAGCAAACAGGGTGTAGGCGCGCAGATGGGCCAAGCGCTCGGCCGCCGCCCACGCCAGCGACAGACCGTCGAAGGTGCTGGTACCGCGCCCGACTTCGTCCATCAGCACCAGACTGCGCTCGGTCGCGTTATGCAGGATGTTGGCGGTTTCGCTCATCTCGACCATGAAGGTCGAGCGACCGCCGGCCAGATCATCGCTTGAGCCGATACGGGTGAAGATGCGGTCGACCAGCGACAACTCGCAACTGGCGGCCGGTACGAAACTGCCGATATGCGCCAGCAACACAATCAAAGCGGTCTGCCGCATGTAAGTGGATTTACCGCCCATGTTCGGGCCGGTGATGACCAGCATGCGCGTGTTGTCATCCAGGCTCAGATCGTTGGCCACGAACGGCGTGGTCAGCACTTGCTCGACCACCGGATGACGACCCTGGGTAATGCGCATGCACGGCTCGCTGACGAAGCGCGGGCAGTTCAGGTCAAGATTCAGCGCACGCTCGGCAAGGTTGCTCAGCACATCCAGCTCGGCCAATGCGCCGGCGGTGTCCTGCAACGGCGGCAACCGGCTGATCAAGTCTTCGAGCAGCGCTTCATAAAGCATCTTTTCCCGGGCCAGCGCGCGACTCTTGGCCGACAGCGCCTTGTCTTCGAACTCTTTCAGCTCGGGCGTGATGAAACGCTCGGCGCCTTTGAGCGTCTGCCGGCGGATGTAGTCGGCCGGCGCCGATTCAGCCTGCTTGCTCGGCAGTTCGATGAAGTAGCCGTGGATACGGTTGTAGCCGACTTTGAGGTTGGCCAGACCAGTACGGGCTTTCTCCCGGGCTTCGAGATCGATGAGGAACTGGCCGGCGTTTTCGCTCAGCGATTGCAGTTCGTCGAGTTCGCTGTCGTAACCGGTTTTCAGCACGCCGCCGTCACGGATCACCGCAGGCGGGTTATCGATGATGGCTTTGGCCAGCAGCGCCGCCAGTTCTGGATAGGTGCTGGTGGTGGCCGCCAGATGCTGCAGGTGCGGCGCTTCCAGATCGGTCATCGCCACTTGCAGTTCGGGCAGTGCGCCGAGAGCGTCACGCAGACGCGCAAGGTCACGCGGCCGCGCATTGCGCAGGCCGATCCGCGCCAGAATCCGCTCTATGTCGCCGATCTCCTTGAGCTGCGGTTGCAGCTTTTCAAAACGGTAGCCGTCGAGCAGGCAGCGAATCGACGTCTGGCGGGCGAGCAGCACGGTGAGGTCGCGCAACGGCCGGTTCAGCCAACGAGTCAGCAAACGGCTGCCCATGGCGGTCTGGCAGCGATCGACCACCGATTGCAGGGTGTTGTCGCGGCCACCGGCCAGATTGGTGTCGAGTTCGAGATTGCGCCGGCTGGCGCCGTCGAGCACCACGGTGTCATCGAGACGTTCGTGACGCAGGCTGCGCAAGTGGGGCAGGGCCGTGCGCTGGGTCTCCTTGGCGTAGGCCAGCAGGCAGCCGGCAGCGCCGATGGCCAGGGTCAGGTTTTCGCAGCCGAAGCCTTTCAGGTCTTGGGTGGAAAACTGCTGGCAGAGACTTTTCAACGCCGAGTCACGCTCAAAGTCCCACGGCGCACGACGACGTACGCCACGGCGTTTCTCCGCCGGCAGGTCTTTTGGCCAGTCATCTGGAATCAACAGTTCCACCGGGTTGACCCGCTCCAGTTCCGCCAGCAGGTTTTCCCAGCCTTTGATCTCAAGCACGGTGAAGTTGCCGCTGGTGATATCCAGCACCGCCAGACCGAACAGACGCTCGTCGCCCAATACCGCTGCAATCAGGTTATCGCGGCGTTCATCCAGCAGCGCCTCGTCGCTGACTGTCCCCGGCGTGATGATCCGTACGACCTGGCGCTCCACCGGGCCTTTGCTGGTGGCCGGGTCGCCGACCTGCTCGCAAATCACCACCGACTCGCCGAGCTTGACCAGTTTCGCCAGGTAACCTTCCGCCGCGTGGTAAGGAATCCCACACATCGGAATCGCCTGTCCCGCCGACTGCCCGCGCGCGGTCAGGGTGATGTCCAGCAACTTGGCGGCTTTCTTCGCGTCTTCGTAGAAGATCTCGTAGAAATCGCCCATGCGATAGAACATCAGCTGGTCCGGGTGCTGATTCTTCAGGCGCCAGTATTGCTGCATCATCGGAGTGTGGGAGGACAGGTCGGAGACGGCTTTATTCATCGGATTGTCGGGCAACTCGTTAAAAGATGTAGGGCAAAGCGCGGGCAGTGGCCGGGCTTTTCCGCGATGGGCGCAAGGTTACCATGGGCAGTCAGCCCGACGCAGGCACTGCGGTCGGGTGAGCGTGGACTTGTAGAGAAACGTTGATCTATGCACGATTTATGCAAATCAGCATTTGTCTTCGGGAAAAACTTCAAGCACTATGCGCGTTATGCAAAAACGCAACGTTTCCTCCGTCTTAAGAGCACTGCTCGACCAGCACGGGATCTCCCCCACGGAGCTCCACCGTCGCACCGGCGTGCCTCAATCAACGCTCTCGCGGATTCTCAGCGGGAAGATTGTCGATCCTTCGGATAAACACATCTCGAAGATCGCTGAATATTTCAACGTCAGCACCGATCAGCTGCGCGGGCGTGCGGATGTCACGCCAACGACCGGCGGTACTCGCGCTGACGTGCATGCGGAACTCAAGGACATAAGCCTGTGGGACGACGACACGCCCGTCGATGACGACGAGGTGTCGGTGCCCTTTCTACGCGAGGTTGAATTGGCTGCTGGATCAGGAAGATTCGTCATCGAAGAGAGCGAGCGCTCTAGCCTGCGCTTCGGCAAGCGCAGCCTGCGCCACAACGGCGTGCAATTCGACCAGGCCAAGTGCGTGACAGTACGCGGCAACAGCATGTTGCCGGTCCTGCGTGATGGCGCCACCGTCGGCGTCAACGCCGGCAAGTGCGGCATCGGCGACATCATTGATGGCGATCTGTATGCGATCAATCACAACGGCCAATTGCGCGTGAAGCAACTCTATCGCCTGCCCACCGGCATCCGTCTGCGCAGCTTCAATCGCGACGAGCATCCGGATGAGGACTACAGCTTCCAGGAAATCCAGGAAGAGCAGATCGTCATCCTCGGTCACGTCTTCTGGTGGGGCATGTACGCCCGCTAGTCCCTTTCGATTGATTTGAAACCTGCCCCTCGGCAGGTTTTTTTTTCGCCTGCATAAATCTCCCCACCCCTTGGCCCGCTTGGGTTTCATGCATACGCGCAAATTTAATGCATAAATAAATGCATTTACGCATTGACTGTATATGCATCCATGCATATTCTTGCCACCAAGCCGCTCGACAAAGCGGCTGGCAAGACAGGCTCTTTAGTTCCACAAGAACAGGCAGCGATGAACCGGCCTCAACGGTTCAGAGGGTTGGCAACTGACCCGGGTGTGCAGCGTAAAGCACCAGAAGCAGTTATCCGGCGGGCAGGGACCGCGGTCGGAAAAACAATCTGAATGGACTCGTACCGCGCCAGTAGCGCCGAAAAGTCAGCTTCCTTCTCGAACACAGGATTGGAAGGAAGGCGAAGGAGCGCATTACTGAAAAGCCCGGCGTGCAAGCGCCGGGCTTTTTGGAATGCCTACCGGGCAGGAACTGAAACGCCGGGATGCCGGCACTCAATAAGGATGATGAGCATGAAGAAATACGCACGTGTCGTCGCTGGCAAAGTCGACAACATTTTTGAAACCGCGAACCCGATCACCGATGAGTTTCCGGCGGACCAAGTCTGGGTGGATGTCAGCGCATTGCCCAAGATCGATTATTCCTGGAACGCGGTGAACACCGACGGCGTCTGGACATTTACTGATAGCGATATGTGGGGGCAACCGTCCATGTTGGCTATTCAAATGCGTAACGAAAGAGTGACTCGTTTCGATAAAGTCAACTTCACCCTGGCATCGTCCGCGCTGGTACAAAAAGTCGAGCTGGGGCTGGCAACACCTGCTGAAGAGGCCGCACTGCTGGCCTACAAGCAGTTCTTCATCGCGATGAGCCAAGTCAACAAACAGCCGGGCTATCCACTGAGCGTCATTTGGCCTGAAGTGCCATAAGCGACATTTGACGCATCCGCAATATTGAAATGCGCAGTGCATTACTGAAGAGCCCGGCCTTGTTGCCGGGCTTTTAAATACCTGCCAGTTGCACGGCGACATTCCTGCCAAAGAGTAAATGAGGAAGACCCAATGAGTCTTTATGCACTGGTTGAATACAACCGAGTTGTCCAGTTGAAAGAAAGTGAAGTGAGTCTTGAACCACCCGCTTCGCCAACCTCGGTTTGGGTTGATGTAACCGGCAGTACGGATATTCGGGTGGGTTGGAGCGCAACCTTCAATGGGGTCTGGACCTTCTCTGCACCGACCGAAGAAGAGCTGCGAAACGAAGCCGAACAGCAGAAGTGGCAATTGCTGAATGGGGCCGCCAACTGGTTACTGATGAACTCGCTGCAGTTCAAAGTCGACGTCGGCGTCGCCACCAGCGAAGACCAGGCTCGGCTGTTGGCCCAAAAGCAATACTGCATCGCCCTCAGCGACATCGATCAGCAGTCGGGTTATCCGGCGAACATCGCGTGGCCAGTCGCACCTTACTGATTCCAACTCGAGTAATCGATCGGCGGGACCGCATTGCTGAAAAGCCTGGCGCAAGGCCGGGCTTTTTGGAATGCCTGCCTGAAGAGACATTATTTGAACTCGATTCCCATCTATCACCCACTGCCCACGGAGGCGTGACATGACAAACGAGCAACAAGCGTTGGCGGACATGCCGATCTGGCTGGTCATCCTCCTCGCCGTCGTCGGAGGGGTGTCCGGCGAAATGTGGCGTGCCGACAAGGAGGGCGCCCGCGGCTGGTCACTGGTACGGCGGCTGGCGCTACGCTCTGGTGCCTGCATGATCTGCGGCGTGTCGGCAATCATGCTGCTGTATGCCGCCGGCATGTCGATCTGGGCCGCTGGCGCGTTTGGCTGCCTGACCGCGATGGCCGGCGCTGATGTCGCCATCGGCCTTTACGAACGCTGGGCGGCCAAGCGCATCGGCGTCTGCGAAGTGCCGCCGCGCGACCACCCTTAACCCTGAATATTTCTCCGTGCCGCCATGTTGGCGGCAGGGCTGCGCGTGGACGATTGAAAAGGAGGTCATCTATGCCCACACCGATCCAGCAGCCGTCGCAACTGTTCACAGCCATCGCGACGACACTGCGCAACACCGCCGGTCTCAACCTCAATGTCGGTAGTCACGCTGATTTCACAGTGGCGGGCGCTCAAGCCTGGGTACTGATCGACTTTGCCCGAAATGCGTCCGGCGTGCGCGGCGCTGATGGGCGTATCGCTCATGTCATGACGTTGTCACTGCAAGTCATCCCGGCGCTTTCTGCGACCGCTTTTGCAGCGTGCGATCTGATCGCCTTGCTGAAAAACCTGATCACCGACAACCGCTGGGGATTGCCCGGCGATCAATGCGATCTGCCCCTGAATATCGATGGCTTGCCGTCGTTGCTTATCAGTGCGGATCAACAATACAAAGCCTGGACCCTGACCTTCGAGCAGACGCTCTACCTCGGCTCGACCCTGCTCGACGATCCGCTGGGCATGCCGAAATTCGCTCGCACCTGGGAAGTCAGCAACATCGACGATCCAGACCAGTACACCGCGCTGGAGGGCTGACCGATGTTCGATGCATTACTGCGTATGCAGCTTGGCCCGATCATTGAGCGTCTGGCGGAAATGGAAGCGGAAATTGAAGACTTGCACCGCCGCGCCGAGAGTTTCTGTCGCATTGGCATCTGTCAGTCAGTTGATGCGGCGAGTAACACTTGCCAAGTCAGCCATGGTGGATTGTTCACCCCGGCGATCAAATTCTTCAACCCTAGCGCCGGTGCGCAAAGCGAATCGCGCATCCCCACGGTGGGAGAGCAGTGCCTGCTGTTCAACTACGGCAGCGGTGAAAGCGGTGCGCAGAGTGTCGCGTTGTTCGGCTTGAACAGTGACCGTTTCCCCCCGACCTCGACTGTGCCGACGCTGACCCGTCGGGTGCATCGGGACGGCAGCGAAAGCGGTTACGACGACGCCAGCCACGCCTTGCACTGGCTGAACGGACCCGCGCAATTCAACGGGTCTCGCGAGTCGCTCGAACTGAGCATCGGCCCTGCACGTCTGGCCATGTCGCCACAGCTGATCACCCTGCAACTGGGCGCCGTCGGCCTGAGCATCGACGCCTCGGGCGTGCACTTCAGTGGCCCCTTGGTCGATCACCAGGGCCGCGTCATCAGCCCCTGATTCAAGAGCCTCCCATGATCGGAATCGATAGAGACAGCGGGGCCACGGTCGACGACTGGCTGCAATTTGTGCAGCGCGCGACCCGAGCCCTGACCACACCGCTGGGCACCCGGCAGAAACGACCTTTGTACGGTTCGCTGATTCCCACGCTGCTCGGGCAGAACCTCGGTGACGACATTCTGCTTCTGGCACAGAGCCACGCCGCGCAAGCGTTCTACAACTCGCAAAACGGCATCGACGATTTTCAGCCGCAAGTGATTGTCGCCAGCCGTCACGGCGACGGCCTGCTGCTGCGCTTCGCCGGCACCTGGAAAAACCGCCAACAAACCTTCGAGGTGCTGACATGAGCATGCTGATACCTGGCCAGAATCAGTTGGCCGAACCCGCGCTGATCACGGTTGAAGCGTTCGAAGACTTGCTCGCCGAGTTCAAGAGTTTCGTCATCGAATACGTGGGGGCTCGCTCTCCGGCCAGCGCCGTGAATCTCAAGGCGAGTCTGGAAAACGAAAGCGAATTGCTGACCCTGGCGCTGGAAGCGTTCTGCGTGCGTCTGCAAACCCATGAGCGCAAATACAACGCACGCATCAAGCAGATGCTGGCGTGGTGGGCGACCGGCAGCAATCTGGATGCGCGGCTGGCGGACATGGGCCTTGAGCGGCAATTGCTCGATCCCGGCGACCCGGCGGCATTCCCGCCGGTGCCGGCGATTTATGAAAGTGATGACGACGCTCGGCTGCGTTATTACCTCGCGCCCCATGCACCGGCGGCGGGTTCGCGGATGCAGTATCGCCGTGAGGTATTCACCCTCGGCGAGCGGCCCACGGTGCAGGTCGAGTCCACTGATTCCGGCGTGGTAAACGTCACCTACACCTTCGATCCCGACGGCCTCGCCGCGCAGGTCAAGGATGGCAACGGGCGGCGCACTGCGCCGGGCGAAGTGCAGGTCACCGTGCTTTCGCGAGAAGGCGATGGCACACCTTCCGAGACATTGCTCGACGGCGTTCGTCAGCACTTTGCCCGCCCTGATGTGCGCCCGGAAACCGACCTCGTCACCGTCAAGGCTGCCGAGATCCAGCGCTACAAAATCCGCGTCATTGCCAAGATCAATTCCGGCCCTGATTCGGGCCTGACCAGGGTCGCCGCGCAAGCACAATTGCAGGCGTATGCCGACAGTTGCCATCGCCTCGAAGGTCGGGTCGATCCGAGCTGGATCGACTACACGTTGCACAGCGCCGGCGCCGTACAACTGCAGATTCTCGAACCGCTGGCGCCGATCGTCACCACCGCTTTTCAGGCGCCTTATTGCACCGCGGTCGAAGTCGAGGTGCTGACGCTATGAGTGAAAAAACTCAGCGCCCGACCTTACTGCCAGCCAACAGCTCGGCACTTGAGCGCGGACTGGATCTGGGCTTCGGCGCCTTGCTCGATCGCATCGCACCGCCGTTCCCGGAATTGATGAACCCCAGCGAAACGCCAGTGGCTTTCCTGCCTTATCTGGCTGCCGATCGTGGCGTCGCCGAATGGAGCACTGATGCGCCGGTGGCGGAGAAGCGCCTCACCGTCGAACTGGCCTGGCCCACCGCGCGCCAGGCCGGCACTCGCAAGGCGCTGGAAAACGCCGCCAAGGGTTTGCAATTAAGACCCGAGATCCGCGCCTGGTACGAACAGACACCGCCCGGCGCGCCGTACAGCTTTTCCGTGCGTGCCTTCAGCGAACAACCCTACAGCGAAGAAATTGATGCACGTCTCGACCGCCGTCTGGCCGATGCGAAAAGCGAGAGGGACGTTCTTTCGGTGTCGGTGGGCTTGAGCGCATTCGGCAATCACGTCATCGGTGCCGCTACGTTCTGCGGTGAGCTGACCACGGTTTATCCAGTGTTCATCGAAGGCCTTGAAACCTCTGGCGAGGCGTTCCTGGCCGCTGCGTTGTACACCGTCGAAACATCCACTATTTATCCTCAGGGGGCCTGAATGGCTGACTATTACACCCTGCTCACCAACGCAGGGATTGCCTACGAAACGGCGTGCAAGGCTGCGGGCACGCCGATCAAGTTGACGCAGATTTCCGTCGGCGACGGCGGCGGCGCGGTCTACAACCCGGCCGCCACCGCAACCGCACTGAAACGCGAAGTCTGGCGCGGACCGCTCAATGCGCTGTTTCAGGATGAGAAAAATCCGAGCTGGCTGCTCGCCGAAGTCACCATCCCGCCGGATGTCGGCGGCTGGTACGTGCGAGAGGCCGGGCTGTGGACCGACACTGGAATTCTCTACGCCATCGTCAAATATCCGGAGTCGTTCAAACCGGTGCTCGCCACCTCGGGCTCGGGCAAAGAGTTTTACATTCGCTCGATTTTCGAGACCAGCAATGCCTCGCTGGTGACCTTGTTGATCGATGACACGGTGGTCAAGGCCACCCGTGCCTGGGTCATGAGTTATCTGGCCGAAGAACTCGGCAAGCTCGATGGCAAGCAGTCGGTACGCGTCGCTGCCACCGGCAATATCGTACTCAACGGCGCCCAGCAGATCGATGGTGTTGCCGTGGTGGCCGGCGATCGCGTGCTGTTGCCGAGCCAGACCCTGGCCAAGGACAACGGCCTGTGGATCGTCGCCAATGGCGACTGGCAGCGGGCGACCGATGCCAGCACCAGCGCCAAGGTCACCCCGGGCCTGACGGTGATGGTGGAGGAGGGCACGGCGAACGGAGATTCGCTGTGGCACCTGACTACCAACGCGCCGATCAACCTCGGCACGACTGCACTGACGTTCAAGATGCTCGCAGGCCGCACCGGGATTGCGGCCGGGACTTATAAAAGTCTGACCGTTGACGAATATGGCCGCGCTACGGCTGGGGCCAATCCGGAAACGCTGGCTGGGTTTGGCATCAAGGATTCGTACACCAAGGCTGAAGTTGAGGCGTTGATCGCCAAGGCTTCTGCGTTGCCAGTGGGATCGATTGTGGCGTTTCCGGTTGATGCGCCACCGCCGGGTTTTCTGGAGCTGGATAACAGCGTCAAGAGCAGTGCGACTTATCCGGACTTGAGTGCTTATCTGGGTGGCAAGTTCAACAAGGGGGATGAGGGGGTTGGTAACTTCCGGCTGCCGGAGGCGCGTGGGGAGTTTTTGCGCGGTTGGGATCATGGGCGGGGAGTGGATGCCGGACGTGGGCTTGGCAGCTGGCAGGCCGACGACAACAAATCGCACGCTCATACGGTCACCCGCATGCAGGCGTTCGCTAATGCTTCCGGCAGCAATCCAAGTGCCGTAGTGGTAGACAACGGCAATACGGCCGTAATGAACAATTTCGCGGCAGGTTTCAATAGTTCTGGTGGCGCAGAGGCACGCCCCCGCAACATCGCCGTCATGTGGTGCATCAAAGCTTGGAACGCCCCGGTCAATCAGGGAACGATTGATGTCTCCGCGCTGGCGAAGGAGGTCGAACGGCTGAAATCCGCCGTTCCGGTGGGGGCTGTTCTGGCGTTCCCGACCGGCATCGTCGCTCCCGGTTATCTGGAGCTGGATGGCAGTGTGCAGAGTATTGCGGCTTATCCTGATCTAGCGGCTCTTCTCGGTACCACCTACAACAAGGGTAACGAGGGGGCGGGGAACTTCCGTTTGCCGGAGTCGCGTGGCGAGTTTCTGCGTGGCTGGGATCATGGCCGCGGAGTGGATGCTGGTCGAGCTTTGGGAAGTATCCAGGCAGAATCCTTTAAGGCGCACAATCACCGTTATTTTGACGAAACCGGCGCTACATTGGATCCGGCAGGCGAATGGCAGGGTGGTAAGGTCAATGGTGCTGTTGCAGCGATATCTACAGGTGCTTTTCTTTCCGCTGTAGATGCCGGAACTACCATGCAGACGGTGACTGTTGTCACGACAGTGAACGCAGGTGGAACGGAAACCCGTCCCCGCAACCTTGCCGTCATGTGGTGCATCAAAGCCTGGAACGCGCCGATCAATCAGGGAAGTATTGATATCGCCGGTTTAGCCGCTTTGGCTCAACAAGCGACTGAAATCAAGCGTGGCACCGCTCAAATTGCCACTCAAGAACTGACGGATACCGGAGCTAACGACACAACAACCGTCACGCCCAAAAAACTTCGCTGGGGCTTTCAAATCCTCAAAGCCATTAATGGCTACATCATCTTCCCCTCATGGCTGGGAGGTCTGATCATCCAGTGGGGAAGAGTTTCAGGAAATGGCGGTACGGATATCGCAACGGCCTTTCCTATCGCTTTCCCAAATGCCATGTACAGCCTGAACGCTACTTTGAACTACACGCCGGGTTCTGCGGTGAACGGGTATGTGGACGTGGGTGTTTCAAATCTGAATGCATTTTATGGAAAACATACATTTCCCGGGGTCACTGTATTCCATTGGATCGCGGTGGGTAGTTAAGGAGAGATCATGAAATACGCACTGTTTGACGAAAAAGCGAAGTTACAGACCTGTCTGATCGAGGGAGTTCATAAGATCCCCACGTCAGCAGTAAAAATTGACCAGGATTTGTTTATCAGGTTGACGCAAGAAACCGATGGTATCTGGCGTAAAGTGGGCGAACAAATAGTGAAAGAGGCGTTCCCGGAAGCGGCTGCGGACTATGCGAAGTCTGTCGCCGCCGAGCGCTACGAGCGAGAAAACTCCGTCGTGTCAGTGGAGGGGCTTTGCGTCTCGACCTCCCGCGAAAGCGCGGCTCTGATCTATGGCGCGGCTCTCTCGGCGATCCTTGATCCTGATTATCGTTGCAACTTCAAATCGCTCGATGGATTCGTGGAAATTGATGCCCTAAAGATTCTAGCGATCGCCAAAGCCGTCAGGGCTCACGTCCAAGCTTGTTTCGACCGAGAACTCGAACTGCTTAAATTCATTGAAGCTGGTACTTACTTGGAAGATATGCTCAAGAAAGGTTGGCCGTATTTTAAGTCGCAGACATCAAGTTCTCTTACTTACTAACCGCTCCGATCCTGGGGCGTTTTGTTATCCCCGTCAAAACACCCAACACCCGCCAAAGCCCCTCCCCATGAGGGGCTTTCCCGTTTATGGAGAAACGAAAAATGGCAACCCGCCAAACCTACACCGTGCTCGTCCCATTCCCCACCGGAGGTGGGCATTGGTCGAGCGTTGGTCAAGAACTCGATCTGCTCGATGTCGAGGCCAGTGCCTTGCACTTTGCCGGTCGACTGGAACTGAAAACCCCTATCACCCAGGCCAAAAAGGCCGCTGCCAAGAAGGCTGACTGAACATGGCTGAGGTTCTGAACTTCGAGCACAACGGCATTACCGTCAATGCCACCGAATCCCCCGAGGCCATGGGTGGCCTGGGTGACAACGTCATCGGGCTGGTCGGCACTGCGCCGAAAGCCGATCCGCTGATTCCGCGAAACGCGCCGTTTCGCATCAACAGCTTCACCACCCATGCGCTGCTCGATCCGACTGGGTCGGAAGAGGGCACGCTGTACCACGCGGTTTACCAGATCCTCAAAGTGGTGAAAGTGCCGGTGTACGTAGTCATCGTCGAGGCCGGCGCGACGCCGGCCGACACGGTCAACAATGTGATCGGCGGTGTCGAGCCGGCCACTGGCCGCAAGCTGGGTCTGGCGGCGCTGGGCAGTGTCTCGGAAGACCTGACCATCATCGGTGCGCCGGGCTTCACCGGCACTAAAGCGGTGGCCGGTGAGTTCGCCGCGTTCGGCAAGCGCATCAAGGCCCGCGTCGTGCTGGACGGCAAGGATGTGTCGGTGGCCGATCAGGTGTTGTACAGCCAGGAACTCGGCGGCGCCGAACTCGGTTTCGACCGTTGCCTGGTGGTGCACAACATGCCCGCCGTGTATTCGAAAGCAGCGAAGAAAAACGTCTTCCTGTCGCCGTCCAGTCTGGCGATTGCCGCGCTGGCCAAGGTCAAGCAATGGGAGAGCCCGGGCAACCAGGTGACTTTCGCCGAAGACGTTTCGCGCGTCGTCGAGTACAACATCCTCGACACTTCCACCGAAGGCGATCTGCTCAACCGTTACGGCGTCAGCTACTACGCCCGCACCGTGCTCGGCGGTTTCTCGCTGCTGGGTAACCGCTCGATCACCGGCAAGTTCATCAGCTACGTCGGCCTCGAAGATGCGATCAGCCGCAAGCTGGTCAAGGCCGGCCAGAAAGCCATGGCCAAGAACCTCACCAAATCCTTCATGGATCAGGAGGTCAAGCGCATCAACGACTGGCTGCAAACCCTGGTCGCCGACGAAACCATTCCCGGCGGCAGCGTGTATCTGCACCCGGAACTCAACAGCGTCGAGAAGTACAAGAACGGCACCTGGTACGTGGCCATCGACTACGGCCGCTACGCGCCGAACGAACACATGGTTTATCAACTCAACGCCCGCGATGAAATCATCGAGCAGTTCCTGGAGGACGTTCTCTAATGTTTACCAACCGCGTAAGACAGGCCATCGCGGCCACCCTGCAAGGCCTGCCGTTGTCGGCGACCGTTGAGGAGTTCACCCCGCCGAAAATCGAATTCGACATGGAAGAGATGCGCGGCGGGCGCTTCATCGTCGAAGAAATGGCCAAGGGCGGCAAAGCGCTCGGCGCCAAGCTGACCCTGCAAGGCCTCGGCGCCGAAGTGCTGCTGGCGCTGGGCGTGAAGCTCGGCGACGACATCCTGCTGAACGTGCGTGAAGCCGGACAGGATCAGGACGGCAATACCTGGTTCACCTACCACACCGTCGGCGGCCAGCTGAAATCCCTTGAGGAAACCGCGGTGAAAATGGGCGAGAAACCCAAGACCAATCTGGAACTGTCCTGCCGCACGTACAACCGCCTGGAAAACGGCGTACCGGTGATCGACATCGACGTACGCACCCAGAAGTTCGTGCTCAACGGCGTCGACATCCTCGGTGATGCACGGCGTGCGGTGTTGATGCCGTAAACCGGCAGCACACAACACACAAAACCTGTGGGAGCGGGCTTGCCCGCGATAGCGGTGGGTCAAACAACTCAGTGTTGGAAGTACCGACCTCATCGCGGGCAAGCCCGCTCCCATAAGGGATTTCAATAATTCCCAAAGAATCTCCAAGGAATTCATACATGCCGTGGATGCCACCCCAACACGAACTGCTGTCGCCGATCACCGGCGACGATGGCTCGCAGATCGAATCGATCCAGCTCAAACCGCTGTTCTACGCCGCACAGAAAGATGCGCTGGAGCGCGCCGGTGATGACGAAGACGATCAGTTCTTCGAGCTGGCGCTGCTCGCCACCGGCCTGTCGGTCAAGGAACTCGATCAGCTCAAACGCCCGGACTACGTGAGCATCGCTCAGTACGTCCATGAGATGTCGACCCGGCCGAGTGCGTACTTTCTCGACCAGATCGAGGAGGCGGAGAAATCCGACGATCCCGACCAGGTGCAATTGCTGCAGCCGCTCGCCGTAACCGGCCGCACCGTGACTTCGCTGAGCCTGGAAATGCCCTTGCTGCGCGCCACCAAAGTGATGAAGAAACTGAAAACGGCCAAGGAACGCGCCGAATTCATCACCGCCCACTGCACCGGCCTGATGATCCCCGATCTGGCCCAGCTGACCGTCCCCGACTGGACGCAATTGCAGGTGCGCATCGACGATTTTTTAAACCAGCCGGCGGCCTACTTTCGGAACGCGACATCGAAGTAATACTCGATATCGTCCCGCTCATTTACCCGGTAAGTGAAGCGGAGATTCTGGAATGGGACGCCGAAAAGGCGTTGCGCCGCTACGACATAGCGATCACTCGCCTTGGCGTGAAACAGGAGTAGAGCGGCATGGCAGAGAGCAAATATGCGCTCACGTACGCCGGTGAGAGCGGCAATGCAACGGACGGATTTTCGTTGCCCGACAACCTCGGCAAACCGCTGCAGGATTTGAATGTGACGCTCGCGTTGGCAAGCGTGGATATTCGTTTGCTGACCCAGGAACAGATCAGGCTTCGCGAGTTGTTGGCAAGCCAGCAATCGCTATTCAAGGCTGGCGCTGCACCGGTCGCGACGAGCGAACCAAAGTCAAAACTCAAGGCCGAGATCGAGCAGCGTCCGCCGCCGAAGCTGATGCAGCCGGCGATGGCCAACGAGACTGCGCTGGTTGAACTCGATCAGTTGCTCAAGATGAGCAGCGACCAGCTGCAAACGCATTCACAAAGCACTCTGGAACTCGCCAGCGAGAAACAGGTGGCGGCCAGTGGTGCAACCAACGCCGACCTGTTGCAAGTGCAAGTCGCCGGAGCGCGATCCGGTATCGCCGACGGTGCCAGGGGCGACCAGCGGGCGAACGAACTGAAGTGGTTCTCCCGTGATGCCGCGATCAACGCAGCGGCGTTCAGGATGGACGTCAAAACGGCTGGCGAGATGTTGGCGGCCTGGCGTTCATCGCTGGAGCTGGATCGCTATCAGAGCCAGGATCTGGCCGATGCAACGAGCTATCTCGGCAACAGTGGCCTGGATGCCAAGGCCGCCGACATCGGTTCGGTCGTGCAACGTTCCGGCGAGGCTGCAATTACTGCCGGTATGACTCCGGAACAAACGGCCGCGTTTGCGGCGGCACTGCTCAACAGTGGCGCAGACAAGGAGGGCGCGAGCGCCGCGTTGAAGGGTATTACATCGCTGCTGGCGAAGGGCGCAAATGTATCGACGGAGCAACGTACGGCTCTGAGCCAGTTAGGGTTGAATCCCGAATCGTTGGCAGGAGAGATGCGCAAGGACGCTCCCGCTGCCATCAACTCGGTGCTTGCTGCACTCAATAAACAACCGCTGCAAGAACGGGCAACACTGACGAAGACGCTGTTTGGCGAAAACGACGTCAGAGTTCTTGAACTGCTGAAGAAACCAGAGGATGTAAAAAACGCATTCTCCCAAGTGGCCGACAAGCGCCAATACGCGACATCGGAACTGGGCGCCGACTCGGGGGCAGCCGCGAAATCCGCCGAAGTGTTTGGCAATACGTCGCAAGGGCGCTGGAATGCGCTCGATGCGAGTCTGACCCGGATGACCACCGCATTCGGCACGGCATTGGCGCCGTTGGCCGATGGTGCCGCAGTGGTCCTCACCGCGCTGGCCAATGGCGTGAGTACTGCGGCGCAGGCTTTCCCGGCCCTTACTGCAGGATTGGTTCTGCTTGGTGCCGCTGCTCTTCCTTTTGTTGGAGGGGCGCTGAAAACCGGCGTTGCGTCAGTCATCGACACCGTTTCCGCGAAGCTGTTGCGTCTGGCGACGACGCGATTGCCTCCCGATATTGCTGATGCCATCGTCGGTGACGATGTCTCTGATGGCGGGCGGAAAAACAAACGAGCGGGTCGTCGACCGGGTCGACGCACGCCGGCCAGAACATCGGCGCGCACTACAGTTCCACGCGCCAGTGGGAGCACTCGTTTGGGTGGGCTCACGGCCAAGGTCGCGCCTCTGTTTGATGACATCAAAACGGGCTTCAAACTGTTCGCCGATGGCCTGGGCAACAGCGAGATGGCATCGCGACTCAAAGGGCCCGTTGCCAAGCTTATGCCCCTGGTCGAAAGCGTTGGCGCCAAGGTCATGCCCAAAATCGCCCAAGCGCTGCCAGCGGTAAAACTGGGAGCGCCGCTGGCCATCGCGCACGCGGCCTATACCGGACTGAAAGGTTGGCGCGAAGGCGATGACCAAGCGGTCAAAGGTGCCGCCGGCGAGCTGGCCGGCACTGCCATTGGCGCCACGATCGGCACTTTCATTGCGCCCGGTATTGGGACATTCCTCGGTGGGACTCTGGGCGGAATGCTCGGTTCTTACGTCGGTGAACAATGGGGCAAACCTGCCGAGGACAAACTCGCGGCTCCCGCGCAAGTGGCCAAGGACCTGAGCAACGCTCAAACGCAAAACCAGCAGATCACCTATGCGCCGTCGATTCAGATCAGCGGCAGCGAAATCGCCAGCTCGGAAAAAGTCGGCGCGGTGATCTCGCAAGTGATGCAAAACCATTTCAGCACTCAGTTCATGTCGACAATGAGTACCAACCCCCTCGCCACCCGCCGCGACGCAGCCCTGACCGATGGAGTCGCCTGATGAAACAACAAATGGCACTGGGCAATTTCATCTTCGGCCTGTCGCGCAACTTTGCGTACCACCAGTTGCTGCGCAAGTCTGACGGCGGCTGGACCGAGATACAGATCCTCACCAGCAAACCCAAGTCCAGCCAGACCGGACAGAAACCGGAAACCCTGACCATTACCGGCAAGTCGATGTACGCCGTGGCCATGGATCGGCTCGATGAATTGCGTGCTTTGCAGGCGCTGCGCAGCCCGCTGCCGTTGATCGACGGGATTGGTCGAAACTGGGGCCTGTGGCGGATCAGTAGCGTTCAGGAAACCCAGACCCAGATCATCGATGACGGCACGGCGATGGTGGTCGATTGGGTCATCGAACTAGCGGAGTTCAACAATGCGTAACGCACGAAGTGTGGCCGGTGATTCGGTGAATCGGCTGCTCTACCGCGAAACCGGGCGCAGTGATGACGGCGCCGAAGAAGCGCTGTGGAGACTCAACCCGACCCTGGCCGAACACGGGCCGATTCTGCCCGCTGGCGTCTGGATCGTGCTGCCGGAACTGGATGTGAAACCCGCCGTGGTCAAAGCAGTAACGGCCTGGGATTAAGGAGGTGACATGGCACTGGGATTTACGCCCGCGGTAAATATCTACGGGGCCAACGCGGCCTTGCTCAATCAACGCCTGATCAGTTGGGAGCACATCGATGCCGCCGGTTTCGAGTCCGATCAGCTGACGCTGACCATCGATCTGGAGGGCCTTGAAGGGCTGCCAAGTCTGGGCGGCAAAATTGGGCTGGAAGTCGGTTATCGAGAAACCGCAATGGTCGATAAAGGCCTGTTCAAAGTGACGCGCCTGACGCCGACGCTGTTTCCGTTTCGCCTGACGCTGGTGGCCACAGCGGCGCCGTTCAGCAAGGATGATGAAACGGGCTTCAAGCAGCGCCGCACCGCCAGTCATGGGCCAACGACGCTGGGTGGATTATTTCGCAAGCTGGTGGAGCTGCACGGCTTTTCGCCACGGGTCGCGCCGGAGATTTCGTTGATACGCATCGAGCACATCGACCAGTCCAACGAGACCGACATGGGGTTTGTCACGCGTCTAGCGAAAAAATACAACGTCGTCGCCAAGCCTTACGGCGATGTTTATGTGTTGGCGCGCCCAGGGCAGACCAAGTCGTTGTCGGGGCAGATTCTGCCGGACGTGACGCTGTCGGTTACCCACAACAATCGCCCCGGCGATCACGCATTTATCAGCGCCACGCTGGAAGAATCGGCCCGCGAGCAGGCCAAGGGCTGCAAGACCTGTTTCTGGGATGCGGCGGCCGGGGTGTTGCGTTGGGTCGAGACGGGCGTAGCGCCGTTCAAGACGCTGCGCCAGAAGCAGCCCAGCGAAGCGGATGCCATCGCAGTAGCCGAGGGCGAAGTACGCAAGATGTTGCGGCAGAGGTACAAAGTGAAAATCACCTGCCCGGGCGATCCGCGCCTGGCGGCCGAAGGTCTGCTGTTGCTTGATGAGAGCTGGCCGGACTTCATGCGCGGACGCTGGTCGATCGACAAGGTCACCGCCAGCGGCAGTCGCGAGAACAGCTATCGCTGCCTGATCGATGCGTCGTGCCTGGATCCGAAGGCGGAACAGTAATCCTGAACCGAGTGCTTATTCCTGTGGGAGCGAGCCTGCTCGCGAAAGGAACGTCAGCTTCAGCATCGATGTGACTGATCGACCGCTTTCGCGAGCAGGCTCGCTCCCACAGGGACTGCGGCGTTCACTGTAATTTCTCTTAATTCGGAACACCCCCATGAAGATCACCCCGATCCTCACGCAACTGCGTGGGCAATGCCCTGGGCTTGCTAATCATATTTCGGTGGGTGTCGACCTGGCGTTGCTGCAAGGCAACCCGGATCTGCCAACACCTTCGGCCCACGTGCTGCCAATCGCCGATCTGGCCAGCAACAGCACCACCCAAAACCTCACCACCCAACCAATCCGCGACCGCTTTGAACTCGTCCTCGTACTTGACGCTACCGACGCGACAAAAGCGCTGGATGGGTTGCACGACCTGCGCGCCGAACTGTGGCGCGCGCTGGTGGGGTTCAAGCCCGATGCCGACTACAGCGCCATCGTTTACGACGGCGGCGAGCTGGTCTCGATCAACAGCAGCCGCCTGTTCTATCGGCTGCGTTTTTATGCCGAGTTCCAGCTCGGCCGCAATCTGCCAAGTCA
The DNA here is from genome assembly GCF_054667565.1 of Pseudomonas sp. S3_G06. Taxonomy (NCBI): domain Bacteria; kingdom Pseudomonadati; phylum Pseudomonadota; class Gammaproteobacteria; order Pseudomonadales; family Pseudomonadaceae; genus Pseudomonas; species Pseudomonas sp. S3_G06. Next base: position 3,869,608 of record NZ_CP162738.1, on the reverse strand, counting down.
GCCTGCGGAGAGTTGGCACGAGCGCGAACTGGACGCTTTGTCGTCCTTTACCGGGATGACGGTGCGGGTCGATGCGATCGATCCGGCTGACCCCAACCTGCACCGCCCGGGCCCGGATGGCCGGGTGGAAATGACTTTCTCTGGAGACGTAACCCCATGAGCAACCGCATCACCGTAGTGCCGGCCGCCGGCCGTGTCGTACCTGACCCGGAGGCCGGCGACCTGTTGCCGGCTGCCGGCCGTGACGTGCTGGACAGCGCCTGGTGGCGCCGGCGTCTGGCCGACGGCGATATCACACTCAAAACCGCAAAAGCGGCTAAACCACAGGGAGCCAAATAATGGCGATCGGATTCAGCAACATCCCGGCGGACATTCGTGTGCCGCTGTTCTATGCCGAAATGGACAATTCGGCCGCCAACAGCGCGACCTCGGCCATGCGCCGTCTGATCGTCGCGCAGGTCAACGACAATATTGCCCCGGCCGATGCCGGCAAACTGGTGCTGGTGTCGAGTGTGGCGCTGGCCAAGAGCATCGGCGGGCAGGGCTCGATGCTCGCCTCGATGTACGAAACCTTCCGCAAAGCCGACCCGGTCGGTGAGATCTGGTGCCTGCCATTGCACAACGCTGAAGGCAGCATTGCCAAAGGCGTCCTGACCCTGACCGGCACCGCCACTCAGGCTGGCGTACTTAATCTGTATGTCGGTGGTGTGCGGGTGCAAGCCACCGTCGTCACCGGTGCGACCGCTTCTCAGGCGGCCACTGCGCTGGCGCTGAAAGTCAACGCGACTGCCGATCTGCCCGTCACCGCGATTGCTGCCGAAGGCGTGGTTACCCTGAGCACCAAATGGACCGGCGATAGTGGTAACGACATCAGCCTTCAATTCAATCGGCTGGGCAAAAGCAACGGTGAGGAGACCCCGGCCGGGCTGGTCACCGCGATTACGCCGATGATCGGCGGTGTCGGTGTCCCGGATCAGGTCGCGGCGATCGCGGCACTGGGTGATGAGCCGTTCGAATTCATCTGCCTGCCATGGTCCGATGTGGCCACCCTCAACACTTGGCAAGCGGTGATGGACGACAGCACCGGTCGCTGGTCGTGGGCCAAGCAACTGTTCGGTCACGTGTACAGCGCCAAGCGCGGCACCGTCGGCACTTTGGTCGCTGCAGGCCAGGCGCGCAACGATCAGCACATGACCATTCAGGCGCTGGAACCGGGCGTCCCGCAACCGGTCTGGGTACAAGCCGCCGCGCTGGCTGCACGCACCTCGGTATTCATCTCCGCCGACGCCAGCCGTCCGACGCAAAGCGGCAGCCTGCCGGGCGTTGACCCGGCGCCGGCGAGCGAGCGTTTCACCCTGACCGAGCGTCAATCGCTGCTCAACTATGGCATCGCCACCGCGTACTACGAAGGCGGTTATGTGCGCATCCAGCGTTCGATCACCACCTACCAGAAGAACGCCTACGGCCAGGCCGACAATTCCTATCTGGACAGCGAAACCATGCACCAGTCGGCGTTCATCGTGCGTCGTCTGCAAAGCGTGATCACCAGCAAATACGGCCGCCACAAACTGGCCTCCGACGGTACCCGTTTCGGCGCCGGTCAGCCGATCGTCACCCCGGCGACCATTCGCGGCGAGCTGATCGCGCAGTACGCCAAGCTGGAGCTGGAAGGTCATGTGGAGAACGCCGAGCTGTTCGCCGAGCACCTGATCGTCGAGCGCGACGTGCAGGACCCGAGCCGCGTGAACGTGCTGTTCCCGCCGGACTACATCAACGGCCTGCGCGTGTTCGCACTGCTCAACCAGTTCCGTCTGCAGTACGACGACGCGGCCTGATCCGCGCAGTCGGCGCTAAGCATTCAGCCCACCTCGCGTGGGCTTTTTATTTGAAGGGAGAAATACCATGGGTCAACTGATTGCAGGCACCTGCTACGTCAAGGTCGACGGCGCACAACTGACCATCAATGGCGGCTGCGAAGCGCCGCTGATGGCCGTCAAACGTGAAACCGTCGTGCCCGGTTTCTACAAGGAAACCGACATCGCACCGTCGTTCAAAGTGACCGCGCTGCACACCGCCGACTTCCCGCTGAAGAAGCTGATCGAAGGCACCGATATCACCGTCACCTGCGAATTCAGCAACGGCAAAGTTTACGTGCTGGCCGGCGCCTATCTGGTCGAGGAGCCAGTCTCCAAGGGCGACGACGCCACCATCGAACTGAAATTCGAAGGCATCAAGGGGACCTGGCAATGAGCGGCGCCGTGAAGCTTCAAGTAACAATCGAAGCCCACGGCGAGCCACTGACCGAACTCGTTCTGCGCCGTCCGACGGTGCAGGAAGTGCGAGCGATCAAGGCGCTGCCGTACAGGATCGACAAGAGTGAAGAAGTCAGCCTCGACATGGACGTGGCGGCCAAATACATCGCCGTGTGCGCCGGCATTCCGCCGTCGTCGGTCAACCAGTTGGATCTGGCTGACCTCAACGCGCTGAGCTGGGCCGTTGCGAGTTTTTTCATGAGTGCGGCGTCGGCGCCATCACCGACCTGATCGCCGTCGCCTATGACCTGGCCTGGTTCTGGAAGGTTGACCCCGAGCAGATGATGGCCAGGCCACTGGATGTGCTCCGCGAATCGCTGGAGCACGCGCAACGGATCAATGCGATGCAGCAGGTGCAGTGATGGCCAATACACAGATAAACGCGCTCCAGCAAAACATGCAGACCACGGTGAACATGCTCGTCGTGATGCAGGGCCTGCAGAAAATGGACACCGAGATGAAGGGCGTCCGGGGCAAGGTGGCGGCGTTCAGGAAAAGCCTGGAAAGCAGTTCGATCAAGCCCTTTGATTTATCCGGTTTCATTTCCGGTGGCGGCTTGCTCAAGCCTTTTCAGGAAGGCTTGAAGAGGGCGATCAAGGCCGAAGACGAGCTGGCGACCAAGAGCAAAAAACTCAACGTGCCGACGCTGGGCAAGGACGCGGTAATCCCTGCTTCGTTGAACAAGCCCGCGACGGCGCAGCTGCCGGCGGAAGTGAAGGGTGAAACCTCGACCAATCTAGCGAAGTTCAACGTCTCGCTCGACAACATTTCGTTGAAGATCGGTCAGGCGTTGTTACCCGCCGTCAACAGCCTTGTAACGGCGCTGGTGCCGGTGGTGACTTCGGTCGGTGAGTTTGTCGCCGATCATCCGCAACTCGTGGAAGGGCTAGCGGCGGCAGCGCTGGCGTTTACGCTCGTGACAACAGCAGCTGCCGGCTTCAGCGCGGTGCTGACTCTGCTCGCTTCGCCTGTCGGAATATTTGCCGCCGCAGCAGCGCTGGCGGCCGGTCTGATCGTCGCCAACTGGAAACCGGTCTCGGCTTTTTTTACGCGACTGTGGCAAGAAATTGCGCCGGTCGTGATGCCGATGGCCAGTTTCTTTCGGACAATGTTCGGGTTCACCCCGATGGGCTTGCTGATCAGCAACTGGGGACCGGTCAGCGCGTTCTTCGCAGCGCTGTGGGATGTGCTCAAAGCGCTGGCAGCACCGGTGATCGACTTCTACTCCACATTGTTCGCGTATTCCCCGCAGGCGCTGATTTTGAAGAATTGGGCACCTTTGGTCGGACTTTTTGCATCGATATGGGATTTGCTCAGGGCGGTGTCGGTTCCGGTAGGGGCTTTTTTCCAGGACCTTGTCGAGTCTATCAAACTGCCCGTGCTCGCCTTGTATGCGGTGATCCGCGAGCAGTTGGGCTGGTCGCCTCTGGAACTGATCATTCAGGCCTGGGGCTCGGTCACGGTATGGATTGAAAAGTGGAGCGAGAAGTTTTACCAGGCGCTTGCACCGGTCAGGGCATTTTTCAATGGGGGCCTGGGGGAACTCGCGGCCGAGGCGTCGGCCAAGGTCGATGTCTTTACCCATGCGCAGGAAAGAACCAATGCCCAAGGCAAAGGCGAATGGGCGCCGGAGTTTTTTGGCTCCAGTGCGGACTTCACTTCCGCAAGCCCATTGCCGATGGGGGCGCTGACACAGTCTTCGACTTCACTGTCGCAAACCTCCAACAGCCTGATCCAGCAAAGCGCAATCAACAACCGCACGCAACTCGAAGGCGACCTGACCGTGCGCTTCGAAAACGCGCCGGCCGGGTTGCGCACCGACCAACCACAAACCAATCAACCGGGGCTGGCGTTGTCTTCGCGCATCGGCTATCGCTCGCTGTCGGCAGGGGGTTCCAATGAACTGGCGTGACCGTTTATTGCCGGCATCCTTTCGCGGTGTCGGCTTCTGGATCGACCAGGCGAAAACCCCGGTCGGTCGCAAAGGACAACTGCATGAATACCCGCAACGCGACCTGCCGTTTTTCGAGGACCTCGGCCAGCAGGCCAAGACCCACGATCTGACGGCGTTCATCATCGGCCCTGATTGCCTGGAGCAGCGCGACAAGCTGCTCAAGGCGCTGGAGCAGGGGCGTGGCGAACTGGTCCATCCATGGCTCGGACGTCTGCAGGTCAAGGTCGGCGAATGCGACATGACCCACAGCCGCCAGGACGGCGGGATGGTGACGTTCGCGTTGAAGTTCTATCCCGATCAGCCTTTGCCGTTTCCGACAGCTACGGTCAGCACGCAGAAAGTCCTGCTGGCCAAAGCCGACGGTCTGCTGGGTTCAGCGGTGGCTCGTTTCGAACAGGCGATGACATTGATCAAAGCCGCACGGATCGGCATCGCCAATCTGCGCAACAGCCTTACTGGCGTGTACGAGGTGATAAAGGAACAACTCAAACCATTGATCGAGCAGTACAAGGAAATCACCGAACTGGTCAAAGCGGTCAAGGAGTTGCCCAAGGAAGTGGCAGCGGAGTTCAAGGGCTTGCTCGGCGATATCAGGGAACTGAAAGCATTCGCCAAGGAAGGCTACCGTGGCGTGATTGCCGACGTGTCGCAGCAACTCGAAGCGATTCGCAAGGCTGACGCGCCCAGGCTCACCACCGGCAAGGACACCACGGCGGCGGCGCAAGCCGTGGCGGATCTGGTGCAGGACACGATGCTGATCAAAGTGGCGCAATGGGTCGCCTCGATGCCAGTGGCGACGACGCCAGTGAAGCTGTCGTCGATGCCGTCGCTGGAGCAACAGGCCAGGCAGCCGATCAGCCGTCAGGAAGTGCCTGTTACCGATGACATGAAAGCGCTGCAAAAGGCCTTGGTGGAAGCGACAAATCCAATGCTGGATAAAGCCGGCCCCGCGCATTACCAGGCAATTGACGACGTCAAACAGGCATTGATCGCACACGTCAAAGCCGTGGCGTCGTCGGGTGTGCGGCTGGTCAGCAAGTCTTTCCAGGACAGTCTACCGGCGCTGGTGGTGGCCTATCAGCAATTTGCCGATGCCACGCGGGTTGCGGAAGTCACGCAGCGCAACGGTGTCGCTCATCCCGGGTTTCTGCCGCCCAACGATGTCAAAGTCTCCGGGGAGTGAGCCATGAATGACATGGACAATCGCGTCACGCTCGCCGTCGGTGACATGGAATATGGCGGCTGGAAAAGCGTCGAAATCAGCGCTGATCTGGAGCGCCAGTTTCGCACCTTCAAACTCGATATCACCTGGCAATGGCCTGGGCAGACAGTCGATCAACGGATCGCCGCCGGTGACGCCTGCGAGGTGCGGATCGGCAAGGACCTGGTGCTGACCGGGTATGTGTTCAAGGCGCCGATTCGCTATGACGGGCGGCAGATCAGCCTGAGCATTGAAGGCAGCTCCTGTACGCAGGATCTGGTGGACTGCGCCGCGATCAATCGCCCTAACCAATGGAAGGATCAGCCGATGCTGAGCATCGTCGAAGCGCTGGCGTCCTCCTACAAGGTCAAGGTGGTCAGCGAGATTGCCGAAACAGCCCGACTGGGCAGTTACACCATCGTGCCGGGGGAGACGGTATTTCAATCCATCGACCGGTTGCTCTCGTTGTTTCGGGTGTTTTCCACCGATGACGCACAAGGCCGGCTGTTGCTGGCCAAGCCAGGCAGCAGTGGTCGGGCCAGTGATGTGCTGGAGCTTGGCAAGAATATTCTTTCGGCCAGCGCGCCGATGGATTACAGCCAGGTGTTTTCCGAATACCGGGTGATCGGCCAGCAAAAGGGCAACGATCAAAAGAGCGGGGCGTCCGTCAGCGAGATTGAGTCGGTTGCCACCGATCTGAGTTACAAGCGCCGCCGCGTCAGGGTCATCAACGAAGGCCTGCAGATCAGTCCCGACCTGTCGTTGCAACGCGCAATGTGGGAAAGCTCGACGCGCGTCGGACGGGCACAGACCACGACTTATCAGGTGCAGGGCTGGCGTCAGTCCAATGGTGATCTGTGGCGTCACAACACGCTGGTCCGGGTCAAGGACCCGGTGCTTGGGTTTGATGACGACATGCTGATTTCCAAAGTGACTTATTCACTGTCGGCGCAAGGTTCGGTAACCACCTTGCAAGTGGCCCCGCCGCATACCTTTGATCCTGATCCGACTCCCCCGAAAGAAACCTGAGCCTGACCCCGAACCCTGTGGGAGCGAGCCTGCTCGCGAAAGCGTCGCCAGCCTCAACATCACAGCGCCTGACCCGCCGCGTTCGCGAGCAGGCTCGCTCCCACACTTATCCCATTCGGGCGACTCTTTTCAAGGACACCCCATGAGCCTACTGACACGCCTGCTGGCGCGCGGCACTGTCGTGCTCGCCAATTCGGCTTCGAAACTGCAATCGCTGCAAATGCGCCTCACCGCCGGTGAAATCAACGACGATCTCGAACACTTCGAACCCTACGGTTTCACCAGCCATCCGCTGGCTGGCGCCGAAGGGGTCGTCACCTTCATCGGCGGCGATCGTTCCCATGCCATCGCCCTGGTCATCGCCGACCGTCGCTATCGCCTGCAAGCGCTCGCTGCCGGTGAAGTGGCGATCTACACCGACGAGGGCGACAAAATTCATTTCAAGCGCGGACGGATCATCGACATCGAAACCGCCACGCTGAACATCCGCGCCAGTACTGCGGTGAATTTCGACACGCCGGTCATAAACCAGACCGGCCAGATCGTTTCCACAGGCGATCAACTGGCCGGCGGCATCAGCCAGATCAAACACGTGCATGTTGGCGTGCAGGCCGGTAACGGTCAGACCGGCGCGCCGGCAGGAGGCCAGTGATGTTCATAAGCCAGAACCTCCACGCCGCACTGACCCGCGCCGTCCTGATCAGCCTGTTCACCTGGCGTCGCGCCGCCGATGACGATGCCCTTGATGACGAAGAACGCTTCGGCTGGTGGGGCGACAGTTTTCCCACGGTTGCCGACGATCGCATCGGCTCGCGGCTGTGGCTGTTGCGTCGGGTCAAGCTGACCCGGCAGACGCAGATGGACACCGAGTTCTATGCCCGTGAAGCTCTGCAATGGCTGCTCGACGACGGCCACTGCAGCGCCATCGACATCATCAGCGAACGCCTCGACGCTCAGCGCCTGAACCTGCGCATGGTCCTGACCCTGGCCGACGGTGAGCGTCTGGACATCAACCCCGATAACAGTTGGCAGGTGATCTATGCCGTTTGAAACCCCTTCGCTGCCGGTGCTGATCAAGCGCACCCAAAGCGACCTGGCCGGCGATTCGCTGCGCCAGTCCGATGCGCAAGTGCTCGCCCGAACTCTCGGCGGCGCCGCTTATGGTCTGTACGGTTATCTGGGCTGGATTGCCGAACAGATCCTGCCCGACAAGGCGGATGAGTCAACCCTGGAACGCATCGCTACGTTGCGCCTGAACCAGCCGCGCAAACCCGCGCAAGCGGCCACCGGCAACGTCGGATTCAGTGCGTCCGCCGGCGCCGTGCTGGATGTCGACACGTTGCTGCAATCGAACGACGGGCGCACTTACAAAGTCGCCGTCGCGCGCACCACCGTCAATGGCACGAACAGCACCACGATTACCGCGCTCGATGCCGGCACTCAGGGCAATGCCGACGCCGGTCTGGTGCTGACGCCGGTGCAGCCGATTCTCGGAATCACCAGCAGCAGCTTTGTCGTCCTGGAACCCGGACTGACCGGAGGCGTTGCCCGCGAGAGCCTTGAGTCGTTGCGTTCACGGGTCATTCGTTCCTATCGCCTGATTCCTCATGGCGGTTGCGCGCAAGACTATGAAACATGGGCACTGGAATGCCCCGGCGTCAGTCGCGCCTGGTGTCGAGGCAACTTTCTCGGGCCGGGCACCGTTGGCGTTTTCATCATGCGTGACGACGACCCGCAACCCATTCCCAATGAGGAGCAACTGGCCGAGGTTCAGGCCTACATCGAGCCCTTGCGTCCGGTGACGGCGGATGTCCGGGTGTTGGCCCCGATGCAGGTGTTGGTCAGTTACCGGTTGCGTATCACCCCTGACACCAGCGCGGTGCGTGCGGCCATCGAAAATCAGTTACGAGATTTGCACAACCGCGAGGCTGGGCTGGGTGAGACCTTATTGCTGAGCCACATCGCTGAAGCCATCAGCAGCGCGACCGGTGAAACGGATCACACGCTGGTGGCGCCGACGAGCAATGTGACGGCCGAGAACAATCAATTGCTGACCTTTGGAGGTTGCGAATGGCTGTCTTGAGAGGTGTCGCGCAGTACCGCAATCAGCTACGCAGTCTGCTGCCCAGCGGTCCGGCCTGGGAGCTGGAGCGCCTGCCGGAACTTGATCAGGTCTTGCAAGGCGTCGCCGCGGAACTGGCGCGCCTGGATGCGCGCTCGGTCGATCTGCTCAACGAAATGGACCCGGCCGGCGTCAGCGAGTTGGTGCCTGACTGGGAGCGGGTGATGAACCTGCCCGATCCGTGCCTGGGCGCCACGCCCCTCTACGACGATCGACGTCTGGCCGTGCGCCGACGCTTGTTGGCCGTGGGCGATCAGTCGACGGCGTACTTCATCGAGATTGCGCGCAGTCAGGGCTATCCCGACGCCACTGTCACCGAACTGCGTGTCCCGCGGATGGGGCGCTCACGCTTCGGCAAGGCGCACTTCGGAACCTGGAAGGCGCAATTCATGTGGATTCTCAACACTGGTGGACGCCTTTCGCTGGGCCGCCGGTTTGGCGCCAGTTACTGGGGCGAGCGTTTTGGCATGAACCCGGGGTCCGCCCTGGAGTGCCTGATTCACCGTAGCGCACCGGCTCATACCCAGGTGTACATCAATTATGACTAAGGAATGAATAATGGATTATCCAAAGAGTGTGCCCAGCGTCGGGCTGGTCAACGGCAAGTTCGTGGATGAAAACCCGGTAGCCGGAACGCCGGGCTCGCTGATTCCTGCAGCCTGGGGCAACTCGGTTACCGAAGAACTGTTGGGGGTGATCAAGGGCGCAGGCCTGACGCCCGATGAAGTCGAACTTGGCCAGTTGTTCCTGGCTGTGCGCAAGATCAGTCAGACGGGGTTGGTGGATTACGCCATAGATACCGGCACGGCGAACAATTATCGCGCCACTTACGCACCAGCCGTGCCAAATCTTGTGGACGGGCTGGTCTTGCGGTTCAAGGCGCTGAACGCCAATACCGGTGCCAGTACATTTTCGGCAAACGGTCTGGCGGCCAAACCCATTGTCGGCGTGGACCACAACGCGGTGCAGGAAGGTGAAATCACCGCCGCCGGTGATGTCTGGGTACAGTGGAACAGCTCGATTGCCGGTGGCGTCTGGGTGATGATCGCCAGTACTGGGATGATCAGACAGACTGGCAGTGACATCGGCGACATCAAGACCGTGGCCACTGCGGATGCACCCAAGGGCTGGTTGAAGTGCAACGGTGCTACCGTTTCTCGCACGCAGTATGCGGCGCTGTTTGCCGCGATCGGCACGCGTTTCGGTGTAGGCGATGGAAGCACGACGTTTGCGCTTCCGGACCTGCGCGGTGAATTTGTTCGTGGCTGGGACGATGGTCGCAAGATCGACAACGGCCGTGCGCTGGGCAGCAGCCAGGCCGGGCAGAACGCTTCTCATACCCACGCGGCTTCAGCAGCCGCGGCTGGCAGCCATGCTCATGGTGCCTCCGCGGCCGTTGCCGGTAACCATGGTCATGGCGGTTTCACCAACGAATCCGGTGACCATCAGCACGGCGTGCTTGCATCCGGTAACAATACGTCTTACGGCCGCCAAGGCACCGGTAGCGGCCCTGGCGACTATGCAGCGGTTACGGCACTGGGCGGCAATCATGCGCATGGTCTCTATATCACGGCGGCCGGCGATCACTCTCATACCATCACCGTGAACGCGGTAGGTGACCACACCCACGCCATTACAGTGGCCGCGGACGGTGGCCCTGAGGCTCGGCCTCGGAACGTCGCTTTGTTGTACGTCATCAAATACTGAAGCCCTGCCTCGCAGATTGTCCATGCCTGCGGGGCGCTGGTTTTTCTTTTCCTCATTCGGGAGCGAGTGATGGTTTTGACCATTCAACAACTGCTCGAGATCTTTCCCAACGCCCGCTCCCAAGCGGGCGTTTTTGTTTCTGCACTCAACACTGCGATGGCCAGGCATCGCATCGATACGCCAAAACGTATCGCGGCGTTCCTTGCACAGGTCGGTCACGAGTCTGGCCAATTGCGTTACGTGCGCGAACTGGGCAACAACCAGTACCTGAGCAAATACGACACTGGCACGCTGGCGCTGCGTCTGGGCAACACGCCCGAGGCCGATGGCGACGGGCAAAAGTACCGGGGGCGTGGGCTCATCCAAATCACCGGTCGCGCCAACTATCGACAATGCAGCCTCGGCTTGTTCGGCGATGAGCGCCTGTTGGCATTGCCCGAACTGCTCGAGCAACCGCAATGGGCGGCCGAATCGGCGGCGTGGTTCTGGGCGCAGAAGGGCTTGAATGAACTGGCCGACGCAGACCAGTTCAACACCATCACCCGCCGGATCAACGGCGGGTTGAATGGCTTGCAGGATCGACTCGAGATCTGGGCACGGGCGAGGGCGGTGCTATGTCCGGCTCCTGGCGCGTGATGGGTCTGATGCTGCTGGTGGCCGGGGCGTTTGCAGCGGCATGGCAGTTTCAGGACTGGCGCTACGGGCGGGAATTGGCCGAGCAGGCGCGGTTAAACGCCGAATCCCTCAATCAACTGACGCAGACCGCCGCGACCGTGCAACAGGCCGAGCAGGATAAACGCCTGGCGCTGGAGCAACGGCTCGCGGCCAGTGAACAAACCCATTACCGAGTGCTGAGCGATGCCCAACGTGATCAGGATCGCCTGCGCGATCGTCTTGCTACTGCCGATGTGCGGCTGTCAGTACTTCTCGACGCCGGCGACGTTGCCCACGGCTGTGCGGTGCCAGCCACCGCCGGCACCGGCGGCGTGGATTCTGCAACCGTACGCGCCCGACTTGACCCGGCGCATGCTCAACGAATTATCGCCATCACCGACACCGGCGACCGTGGATTGATTGCGTTGCAGGCCTGTCAGGCCTATGTCAGAGCGCTGGCGCCCGAACATCTTGAATGATTCTGTGTATTGAAAGCATGGCCGGCTCGTGTACGGTGAAGGCATTCCACACGATCCGGAGCTCGCCGTGAAAGAAACCACCCAACTGGCCGCAGAACTGGGCCGACGTCTGCAAGTGCTCAATGCCCATGTGACCACCGCCGAGTCCTGTACCGGTGGCGGTATCGCCGAAGCGATTACGCGGATTCCGGGCAGTTCGGCCTGGTTTGAAGCGGGGTACGTGACGTATTCCAATCGGCAGAAGACCCGGCAGCTGGATGTGCCGGGCGACTTGTTCGAAACGGTAGGGGCGGTCAGTCGCGAAGTGGTCGAGGCCATGGTGCGCGGTGCGCAGCAGCACAGCCTGGCGCATTTTGCCGTGGCGGTCAGCGGTGTCGCCGGCCCCGACGGTGGCACACCGAACAAGCCAGTCGGCACGGTATGGCTGGCCTGGGGTGTTGGCGATGAGGTTTACAGTGAGGTTCAGCACTTCCCCGGCAACCGTGATGAAGTCCGCCGACAAACGGTGAAGGCCGCGCTAGAGGGGCTTGTGCGACTAGCGGCACGAGAAATCGAAAATCAGGGGTAGGCGATCTTCCAACGCTGTGGAATAATACTGGCTACTTATACAGGTGTTGGCCGTCAGGCCTTATTGATTACGTGAGGACTTTAATGGACGACAACAAGAAGAAAGCCTTGGCTGCGGCCCTGGGTCAGATCGAACGTCAATTCGGCAAGGGTGCCGTAATGCGTATGGGCGATCAGGACCGTCAGGCGATCCCGGCCATCTCTACTGGCTCTCTGGGTCTGGACATTGCACTCGGCATCGGCGGCCTGCCAAAAGGCCGTATCGTTGAAATCTACGGTCCTGAATCTTCCGGTAAAACCACGCTGACGTTGTCCGTGATCGCCCAGGCGCAAAAAGCCGGCGCGACCTGCGCATTCGTCGACGCCGAGCACGCGCTCGATCCAGAGTACGCCGGCAAGCTCGGCGTCAATGTCGACGACCTGCTGGTTTCCCAGCCGGACACTGGCGAACAGGCTTTGGAAATCACCGACATGCTGGTGCGCTCCAACGCCGTTGACGTGATCATCGTCGACTCCGTGGCGGCACTGGTACCGAAGGCTGAAATCGAAGGTGAAATGGGCGACATGCACGTCGGCCTGCAAGCACGTCTGATGTCTCAGGCGCTGCGTAAAATCACCGGTAACATCAAGAACGCCAACTGCCTGGTCATCTTCATCAACCAGATCCGTATGAAGATCGGCGTGATGTTCGGCAGCCCGGAAACCACCACCGGTGGTAACGCACTGAAGTTCTACGCCTCGGTTCGTCTCGACATCCGCCGTACCGGCGCGGTGAAGGAAGGCGACGAAGTGGTCGGCAGCGAAACCCGCGTCAAGGTTGTGAAGAACAAGGTGGCTTCGCCGTTCCGTCAGGCCGAGTTCCAGATTCTTTACGGCAAAGGCATCTACCTCAACGGCGAGATGATCGACCTGGGTGTGCTGCACGGTTTTGTCGAGAAGTCCGGCGCTTGGTACGCCTACGAAGGCACCAAGATCGGTCAGGGCAAGGCCAACTCGGCCAAGTTCCTGGCGGACAACCCGGAAATTGCCGCGAAGCTCGAGAAGCAGCTGCGTGACAAGCTGCTGTCGCCAGCGGTGATCGCGGACTCCAAGGCCTCGGCGGTCAAAGAGACCGAAGACGACCTGGCCGACGCTGACCTCTGATACCAGCGATGACCACCGCCGTACTGGATACCCTCGTCGCGGTGCGGCGAACCGCCATGGACCTGCTCGCACGTCGTGAGCATGGTCGAGTCGAGTTGACGCGTAAGCTGCGTCAGCGCGGCGCCGAGGCGGAGCTGATCGAAACAGCCCTCGACCGTTTGACGGAAGAGGGGCTGCTTTGCGAAGCCCGTTACCTTGAAAGTTTTGTTTCCTACCGCGCCCGTTCCGGCTATGGCCCTCTGCGAATTCGTGAGGAGCTCAGCCAGCGGGGCTTGCAACGTACCGATATCGAAATCGCCCTGCGCGAAAGCGGTATCAACTGGCAAGCGCAGCTTCAGGATACGTGGCAACGCAAGTTCTCCGGGCATTTACCGATTAATGCGAAAGAACGGGCCAAGCAAGGCCGGTTTCTTGCGTATCGGGGGTTCTCGATGGAGATGATCAACCGCTTGTTCAGCGGTCGAGGGATGGACGATTAGACCGATTCAACAAAAAAGGCCCGCTATTTTTTAGAAAATAGCGGGCCTTTTTTTTGCCTTCAAATTACGTTGAAAGGCTCGCGTGAGCGTTGTGCAGTGGGCGGTTTCGAATCGGTCCAGTTTTCCGGCAGATTGATAAAGTCCACCAACTCCCTCAGACGACCATGGGTACGGCCATTGAAGGCAAACGCCAGCCGTGCCAGATGGCTGAACTGTGCATCGTCGTGTTCTTCACCGCTGTAGGCGTGTTGATGAAACTCGTCGCTCAGGCACAGGTCGGCGAACTCTTCCTGCATTCGCGTCAGTGCCTGGTCGCTGAGCTTGTGGTTCATGCGGATCACAAATTGCCGCTTGAGCCAGCGGCTGGAGTGGAAGTTGCTATAGAACTGATTGATCTCGTCTACCGCTTCTTCAACGCTGTAAACCAGGCGCATCAACTTCATATCGGTCGGCAGGATATAGCGGTTTTCTTCCAGCTGATTGCGGATGAAGTCCAGCGCTCCCTGCCAGAAGGTACCGCCCGGAACATCCAGCAACACCACTGGCACCAATGGGCTTTTGCCGGTCTGAATCAGCGTCAGCACTTCCAGCGCTTCATCAAGGGTGCCGAAACCGCCCGGGCACAGTACCAGCGCGTCTGCCTCTTTGACGAAGAACAGTTTTCGGGTGAAGAAAAAGTGGAATGGCAACAGATTATCGGTGCCGTCGACGGTGGGGTTGGCATGTTGTTCGAAGGGCAGGGTGATGTTGAACCCCAAACTGTGGTCACGCCCGGCTCCTTCGTGGGCGGCGGCCATGATGCCGCCGCCGGCGCCGGTGATGACCATCATGTCCGCACGTGTCAGCGCTGCGCCGAGTTCGCGGGCCATCGCGTATAGCGGATGTTCCACTGGCGTACGTGCCGAGCCGAACACGGTGACTTTGCGCCGGCCCTTGAATTGTTCGAGCACGCGGAACGCCTGCTCCAGTTCACGCAGGGCTTGCAGGGTGATCTTGGCGTTCCAGCGGTTGTGGTCTTCCTGAGCCATGCGCAGCACGGTCAGGATCATGTCGCGGTAGATGGGGATGTTCGGGCTGTTGGTGGAAATACGGTTGAGTTGGGCTTCGACCTGGCTGATGAGGTCGCCGCTTTCCTGAAAATGACGGCTCAAGAGGTCATTCGGTTGATAAGGCATTCAACGTCTCCTTCTGTACAGAGCGGTTAGCCTGACAACCAGCGTCCGGGCCGCACTGCAAAAACACACAGGGCCGGCAGTTCCATTTCTGCCGTTAACGAATGATCGGGAATACTCTCAATCTAGACCCTCGCACGCATTCGCGCTGACTTGAACAGTGAGCTGTAACGTTTTGCCTGGCAACCGCTTACTGATTTGCACCAAAGCCCCGCCGCTCGTCTGAACGTGTCGCAAAGGGCCATCACTCTGATTTACTCAAATACAGACGTCGCAAGACATCCCTGCGCTTGCGCAAGGCCAGGCAATTCATGGATTCGTGGGTGGCAAGGAGGCGGGATGCATGGTCAGAGTGGTTCTGGAGATCGATACTCAGCTGTATCGAATGTTGCAGGAGTCGGCCGAGACGCATCAATTGAGTCTCGAAGAAGAGTGCTGCCGACGATTGGCCGGCGGCGAACGTCGCTCGCGCTATCTGCAGGCGCTAGTGGCGGAACTGCGCGCCGAGGATGAACAGCGGCGCGCCAAGGCTTCGCGCTGATTACTTCTTCTTCGCTGGCGCGGCTTTCGGGCAATCGGATTCCTGATAGCTGGCCGAGCCGAT
Source organism: Pseudomonas sp. S3_G06 (assembly GCF_054667565.1). Classification (NCBI taxonomy): domain Bacteria; kingdom Pseudomonadati; phylum Pseudomonadota; class Gammaproteobacteria; order Pseudomonadales; family Pseudomonadaceae; genus Pseudomonas; species Pseudomonas sp. S3_G06. Next base: position 3,854,185 of record NZ_CP162738.1, on the reverse strand, counting down.
CGCTTTGTTGGTTTTCACTTCGGTGAAGTCGTAACGCATGATCGCGCCCTTGGCCATCAGCTTGCGGTACGACGGGTTATTGCAGACCGAAGCGCCCAACTGGAAATACACAGCCTTGGGATCGGCGCGCATCTTGTCGGCGTGGCTCTTCTGCACGCTCAGATGGTTGATCAGCTGCGTGCCCTCGACGGTGTAGCCTTGATCAAGAATGTCTTCATTGATCGCCCGTGGCGTGCCGACGCTGCTTTGGGCGGCGACGTTGCGCAGCTCTCGGTTCAGATTCTGCTCACTCAGGGACGCAGCCTGAGCGGTAAAGGACGACGCCAGCAGAATGGCAGCGGTGGGAACGATAAGGCGCAGCATGAAACTCTCCTGATTCGGTGACTGGTGGTTCGACCCGTCACGGGGCGGTGCGTTCAGTGGCGGCGAATTATAGGGGAGCCGGTCTGGACGGTACAGGCTTGTGGCCGTCGCTCTGGTAAACTGCCGGCCTTTATTGCCCTGCCGAGTGTCGTTCGTGTCGAGTTTCCCTGTCTGCAGGTGTTGCCTGCGATGATCCATGCCCCCAACGCCGTGGCCCGCCTGCGCGATCAGCGTGAGGACGAAGGTATCAAGCCGATTCAGGCGCGCGGCTTTCGCTCCGAACGTTGCCGCGATTGCCGGGTCATCATCAGTCATTGCCTGTGCGCGTGGCGGCCAAGCGTCGACACCCGTTCCGGCGTGTGCCTGATCATGACCGGCAAGGAAGTGTTCAAGCCAAGCAACACCGGTTGGCTGATTGCCGACGTGGTGCGCGACAACCATGCGTTCATCTGGTCACGCACCGAGCCCGACCCGCAGATGCTTGCACTGCTCAACGATCCGCAGTGGCAGCCGTACCTGGTGTTTCCGGGCGAGTATGTCGAACCGTCGCGGGTGACCAACACGGTGGCAGTCGATAGCAGCAAGCGCCCGCTGTTCATTCTGCTCGATGCGACCTGGACCGAGGCGCGCAAGATCTTTCGCAAAAGTCCGTATTTCGACTGCTTGCCGATCCTCAGCCTGCTGCCCGACAAACTCTCGCGCTATCGCTTGCGCCGTTCGACCCGCAGCGAGCACCTGTGCACTGCCGAAGTCGCGGCGTTGTGCCTGGAGCTGGCCGGTGACAGCGCTGCCGCTTCGGCGCTGGACGCCTATTTCGATGTGTTCAGCCAGCATTACCTCGGTGCCAAGCAGCAACTGGACATGAATGAATCAACGCCCGCTCACGCCGAGCTGTTGCCCTATATACGAAAGCCGCAGCCGGAGTTGGCCCGATAGTGGCCCATACTGTCGACAGCGCTGGCCATCTTGCTTGACCACCCCGGCTGCGCTGGGCATGCTTGGCGCCGATTAGGGTGCGGCCAAGGTTTGAGACGCCGTGTTTGCTGTTGATTGGCGTCGAACGTGCCCCTGTGGATATCGCTTGAAAGCGCTGTATCGAGTTGCTTTGGCCAGACCGGAATCTACCGCGTCTGCCATCAAAAACAGGATCATTTGAAAAATGGCCACATACGACATCCTGATTGCCGATGATCATCCCCTGTTTCGCAGCGCCCTGCACCAAGCGGTGACGCTGGGCCTTGGCCCGGACGTGCGACTGGTGGAAGTGGCGAGCATCGCCGAACTGGAAGCGCGCCTGACCGAAAAGGCTGACTGGGATCTGGTCCTGCTGGATCTGAACATGCCCGGCGCCTACGGTTTTTCCGGGCTGGTGCTGCTGCGCGGGCAGTATCCGCAGATTCCGGTGGTGATGGTCTCGGCCCAGGAAGAAGCTTCGGTGATGGTCAAGTCCCGCGAGTTCGGCGCCAGTGGCTTCATTCCCAAGTCCAGCGATCTGAGCGTGATTCAGGAAGCGGTGCGCAAGGTGCTCGATGGCGACGTGTTCTGGCCGCCGCAAGCGTTCGAAGCGGTGAGCGTGTCGGATGAGGCGAAAGCTGCCAGCGATGGCCTTGCCAGCCTGACGCCGCAACAGTTCCGCGTGCTGACCATGGTCTGCGAAGGTCTGCTGAACAAGCAGATCGCTTATGAGCTGAGCGTGTCGGAAGCGACCATCAAGGCCCACGTCACCGCGATCTTTCGCAAATTGAATGTGCGCACTCGCACGCAAGCGGCTTTACTGCTGCAACAACTTGAGTCAATTCCCAGCCAGTGATGGCTGGCAGTTTCACGCTTTTTTGACTTTCGTTGATCTAGCTTCCCCACTCCTTTTTGGTTGGTTTCTTCCTTATGTCACCTTTCAAGGGCCAGACCGGCCTGAAACGCATCCTTAACGCGTCTGGCTATTCGCTCGACGGCCTGCGCGCCGCCTTCACCGGCGAAGCGGCGTTCCGTCAATTGGTGCTGCTCAACGTGGTGCTGATTCCGCTGACATTCTTCCTCAATCTCAGCCGGGTCGAGCAGGCATTGTTGATCGCGGTGTGTTTGCTGGCGCTGATTGTCGAGTTGCTCAATTCGGCGGTGGAAGCGGCCATTGACCGCATCTCGCTGGAATTGCACCCGCTGTCGAAGAACGCCAAGGACATGGGCAGCGCCGCGCAGTTCGTGGCCCTGAGCATGATCGGACTGGTGTGGGCGGTGATTCTGCTTTAAGCGATGGTCGGCAAGACGATCTCGTCGCTGCGCTGCACCCCGGCGGTGAAAGCGCGGCACAGCTCGAGAAACTCGCGCATGGCCGAGGTCTGGTATTTCTGTTTGTGCCAGATGAAATAGAACTGCCGGGCCAGATCCAGATCCGGCGTCTCCACCGGCACCAGACTGCCGCGCCGGAACGCATCGCGCAGCGCCAGCCGCGAAATGCAGCCAATCCCCAGGCCTGATTCCACCGCACGTTTGATCGCCTCGGTGTGTTCCAGCTCCAGCCGGATGTTCAGCGCGCTGCGATGGTGACGCATGGCCTGGTCGAAGGTCAGCCGCGTGCCGGAGCCCTGCTCCCGCAGAATCCATGCCTCATGGGTCAGCTCTTCCATCGTCGCACTGCCGCGTTTGGCCAACGGATGCTGCGGCGCACAAAACACCACCAGCTCATCCTCGACCCAACTCTGCACTTCGATGTCGGGGTGGCTGCAATCGCCTTCGATTAGACCCAGATCAATTTCGTAGTGGGCGACCTGTTGCACGATATTGGCAGTGTTCTGCACGTGCAGCTTGACCTGACTTTCGGGGTGGCGCTGCATGAAGCTGCCGATCAGCAGGGTGGCCAGATAGTTGCCAATGGTCAGCGTCGCCCCTACTGATAAAGAGCCGAAACCGGATTTGCCGTTGAGCAGGTCTTCGATTTCCTTGGCCTGGTCGAGCAGGGCCACCGCTTGCGGCAACAGTTGTTTGCCGAGGGCGTTGAGGCTCAGGCGTTTGCCGGCGCGGTCGAACAGCTGGCAGCTGGACTGGCGCTCGAGCTCGGTGATCGAAGTGCTGGCCGCCGATTGCGAGAGGTTGAGCAGACCCGCAGCACGGGATACGCTTTCCTGCTGGGCGACGGCGACGAAGACTTGCAGTTGACGGAGAGTAAATCGCATATCGATATAACCGATAACCCTTATCTTAATAATCCAGTTAACAGATATTGTTGTCGCTATTAGAATGCGATGCAATTGCGCACATTGAGCCTCATTGAGCCGCGCAGACCAATCTCCAGGAGTCAAACGTACATGAGCAACATGAACCACGAGCGTGTCCTCAGTGTTCATCACTGGAACGACACTCTGTTCAGCTTCAAGTGCACCCGCGATCCGGGCCTGCGCTTCGAGAACGGTCAGTTCGTGATGATCGGCCTGCAACAGCCCAACGGCCGCCCGCTTATGCGCGCTTACTCGATCGCCAGCCCGAACTGGGAAGAGCATCTCGAGTTCTTCAGCATCAAAGTGCAGGACGGTCCGCTGACCTCCCAGCTGCAGCACTTGAAGGAAGGCGACGAGATCATCATCTCGAAGAAGCCTACCGGCACGCTGGTTCTTGATGACCTGAACCCGGGCAAGCACCTGTACCTGCTCAGCACCGGCACTGGTCTGGCGCCGTTCATGAGCGTCATTCAGGACCCGGAAACCTACGAGCGCTTTGAGAAAGTGATCCTGGTTCACGGTGTGCGTTACGTCAACGAAGTCGCTTACCGCGAATTCATTACCGAGCACCTGCCGCAGAACGAGTTCTTCGGCGAAGCGCTGCGTGACAAGCTGATCTACTACCCGACCGTGACCCGCGAGCCGTTCGAGAATCAGGGCCGCCTGACTGACCTGATGCGCAGCGGCAAGCTGTTCAGCGACATCGGCCTGCCACCGATCAACCCGCAGGACGACCGCGCGATGATCTGCGGCAGCCCGAGCATGCTCGACGAGACCAGCGAAGTGCTCGACAGCTTTGGCCTGAAGATCTCGGCGCGGATGCGCGAGCCGGGTGATTATCTGATCGAGCGTGCGTTCGTCGAAAAATAACCTGCGTTACCTGTGGGAGCGAGCCCGCTCGCGAAAGCAGTCTGTCATTAAGATTGATGTTGGCTGACACGACGCCTTCGCGAGCAGGCTCGCTCCCACAGTTGGTTTTTCGGTGTGACAGTAAAAGCCCGCGTTGCCTGAGAAGGCAGCGCGGGCTTTTTCGTTTGCGGGCTTTATGCCTCGGCCGGGATGACTTCCAGCACGCGGATCTGTTCGGGCGTCGGGTAATGCCAGCGCACGTCCAAGTCCCAGAACTGCGCACCATATTCACGTTCCGGCGCCGGAGTCTGATACGCCGGACGCGGATCCTGCGCCAGGCACTGCTCGATCAGCTCAACCAACGGCTCATCGAGGCGCTGAGCTTGGGCGTGCGCCTGTTTCAAAGCCGAATCCGCCCACTGCACGTCGATCAGCTGCGGCGCGGCGCTGGCGATGTCATTGGTCGCCCCAGGGATGATGTCGGCATACGGCACATAGGGTTTGATATCCAGCACCGGTGTGCCGTCGAGCAGATCGATCCCGGAGATAAACAGCCGATTACCTTCGACGCTGTCCAGCTTCACCACCGACTGGCCAATGCCGTTCGGCCGGTGCGTGGCGCGGGTGGCGAATACGCCCATCGACTTGTTACCACCCAGGCGAGGCGGGCGCACCTTCAGGCGCGGTTTGTCTTCCAGGGCTTGGTGGAACAGAAACAACAGCCAAACATGACTGACCTGCTCCAGCCCCTGCACGGCGTCACCCTGATCGAACGGCGCGACCAGTTCCAACACGCCACGAGCGGCTGGGGCCAGTTGTGGCTGGCGGGGGATGGCGAACTTCTCCTTGAAGCAGGAGCGCACGAAGCCGATGGGGGAGACGCTGTAAGTCATGGTCTGGGATCGAAGCGGGTAGGGCGGGCATGATAACCCGGCTCGCTTCAAGTCTGGTGGTGACAGGGCTGGCCTCTTCGCGAGCAGGCTGAACTGGTCAAGTAATATTGGACACCAGTTAGGGTTTTTCAGGCCGCCATTTTCTCCATGGCGACCGGTGACCGGTAGTTGTTGTAGCTATGGAGTCTGGTGTTGTTGTAGCGCATTAGGTAGCGCTGCAAATCAACCCGGGCTTCGTACTCGGAGCGGTACCCCGCTTCAGGTACCCACTCCGATTTCAGACTTCCAAAGAAACGCTCCATCGGTGCGTTGTCCCAACACTCTCCCTTGCAACTCATGCTCTGCCTCAGCCCGTGCGCTAGCAGCTCATTCCTGAATTTATGGCTGGTGTACTGGCAGCCTTGATCGGAGTGAAACAGCACGTCTTTAGGTCTGCCTCGCAACTCAACGGCCATTCGTAAGGCCTCACAGGTCAGTTCCGCATCCGAGATCATTGAAAACGCCCAACCCACCAGTCGTCGGGCGAAGAGATCCAAAACCGCAGCGAAATACATCCACCGGGTGCCGACCTTGATATACGTGACATCGGCGCACCACACCTCATTGATTGATGTGACATCGAACTGGCGCTTGAGCACGTGCGGTGCGACCAAAGCCTCTACGCCTGATGATTTGTATTTATGGCGCCGGCGCTGACGGCTAGTCACTCCGGCTTCACGCATCAAACTACGAGCCATGTACCGCCCGACTCGATGTCCTTTGGCCTGTAGTTCCCGGGAAAGGGTGCGTGCCCCGGCCGATGCTCTCGATTCCTTATGATGCTCAACCAGCATGGCTTTGAGTTTCTCCCGCTCAGGACTCACCTTGCCTTGGCGCTGACGCCAGGCATAAAAGCTGCTGCGGCAAACATCAAACACACGGCAACAGTCGTTAACGCCGTATAGCTCTGCCAGCTCATTGATCAATGAGAATGATCTTTGGCGTCCAATAGCAGCAGAGCACTGGCTTTTTTTAGGATTTCAATATCCCGGTCTTTTTGCCTGAGCAAGGCTTTGAGTTCTTGGATCTCTCGGTGGTCAGCGGTAATCGCTTTGGCCCCCCCCGGCGTTGTACCCAGGCGCTCTTTGCGAACCTGGGCGACCCAGCGACGCAACGCGGTAGGGCCGATGTCTAGACTGGCACAGACTTCGGGAACCGATATCCCCTCGTCCAATACCATGCCGACAGCCTTGAGTTTGAATTCAGTTGAATAAGAGTTACGCATATCCGAACACCTCAGATTTGGACGCCATCATAGCGCCTGATTGAAGTGTCCAAAATCATTAGGCCAGTTCAGGCTCGCTCCCACAATGGAGTTGCGTTGTGTACGAAATCCCTGTGGGAGCGAGCCTGCTCGCGAATGCCGCACCGCCGATCTACAGACTGAATCCACCATCAAGAGGAATGATATTCCCGGTCATATAAGCCCCCGCCGTACTCGCCAGGCTAATCGCCAGCGCCGCCATCTCTTCCTCACGCCCCCAGCGCTTCATCGGAATCAGCGCAGTATCCTCAGCCAATGCCTGCTCATCATTACCAATATGCTGGGTCATCTTGCTCGGAAAGCGACCCGGCGCAATCACGTTGACGTTGATGTGCTGGCTCACCAGTTCCCGCGCCAGAATGCGCGACAACTGATGCAGGGCGGCCTTGCTCGGCCCGTAGGCATATGCCTGCTCGCCAAACGAAGAAATCCCCGCCACCGAACCGATATTGATGATCCGCGCCGGATTCGCCGCCGAGCCAGCCTTGCGCAGCAACGGCAGAAACTGCTGGATGCAACTGAACACCGAGGTCACGTTGAGCTGCATGACCTTTTCCCAGCCCTTGACCGGATAACTCTCCAGCGGCGCGCCCCACGTGGTGCCGGCATTGTTCACCAGAATGTCCAGATGAGTGATCTGCTCACCCAGACGCGCGGCCAATTCCCGCACGCCTTCTTCGGTCGCCAGGTTTGCCGCCACGCCGTGGCAAGTGCCCATGGCGCCAAGTTCTTCGGCGGTTTGATGGCAGGCTTCGACGTCGCGCGAGCACACGTAGACATGGGCGCCGGCCTCGACGAACGCCTTGGCGATCATTTTGCCGATACCACGAGTACCGCCAGTCACCAGAGCGGTGCGGCCTTGCAGGGAAAAGTAGGGATGCATGGCGAATCCTGAAGATTAGGGATCAGTACACCCTAGTCGTCAGCCGCGAAAAGCGGAGCCATTATTTTTGCAGGGAATGAACGGTCATGCGTTGCGGCGGCGACTATCGATCGCCACCGCACAAGGGCATCAGGCAGGGCGGACGCGCAGGGTCAGGCCCTTGAGGAAGTTACGCAGCAACTGGTCACCACACGGACGGTAGTTGGTGTGGCCGACCTTGCGGAACAGCGCGCTCAGTTCAGGTTTGGATACCGGAAACTCGGCGGCTTTGAGGATAGCGTGCATGTCGTCTTCTTTCAGCTCGAAGGCCACGCGCAGTTTTTTCAGGATGATGTTGTTGGTCACCGGCACTTCGATCGGTTGCGGCGGACGGCTTTCGTCCTTGCCGCGCTTGAAGATCACCAGGCCATCGAGGAAATGCGCGATGACTTCGTCCGGGCAGCGTACGAAGCCTTCTTCGTCTTCTTCTTTCTTGTCGAGCCAGGTGATGACATCGGCGAGCGTGACGTCCATGCCACCCAGTTTGATGATCTCGACAACTTTCTTGTCGCTGATGTCGAGCATGTAGCGCACGCTGCGCAGTACGTCGTTATGAACCATGTCGGTATTCCTGATGCGTTGTGGGCAGCGCTCGTAAGCACTGCCGAAATGTGTGGCGGCAGTGAAAGTTCTAGAACTTCTCTTTGCCGGACAGGTAGCGCCACTGGCCGAGCGGGACCTTGCCGATCGACACGCCGCCGATGCGGATGCGGCGGATGCCGATGACCTTCAGGCCGACCGCTTCGCAGAACTGCGCGATGATTCCCGGCTGCGGGTTTTTCATGGCGAAGCGCAGGCGGTTTTCGTTCTGCCAGCTGGCCTTGACCGGCGGCAGCTCCTTGCCCTTGTGCGTCAGGCCATGCTGCAAACGGTTGAGGCCGTGGGCGGCCATCTCACCTTCGACTTCGACGATGTATTCCTGCTCGATCTTCGCAGCGTCGGCGGTGAGCTTGCGCAGGATTTTCCAGTCCTGGGTGAACACCAGCAGGCCGCTGGCCTTGGGCTGCAGGTCGGCGCTGGCGCTCAGACGCAGGAAATGCCCGCGCAACGGACGCTTGCCGTAGCGATGCTCTTCGCTGAGAGTTTCGGCGCTGAGCGTTTGCATGGCGCTGTCGACATCCATGCCGGCGGGCGCGTTGAGCAGGATGGTCACCGGCTCCGGCGCAGTGGCCTTGGCGTCCTTGTCGAGCTCGACCTTTTGCTCGCCGACCTTGAATTGCGGCTCATCGATGACTTCGCCGTCCACGGTGACCCAGCCGCCCTCGATGAACAGCTCGGCCTCCCGGCGGGAGCAACCGACCAGTTCGATGAGGCGTTTGGAGAGGCGAATCGGGTCAGTCATGACGGGGCCGTAACAAAAAAGGGGTGGGCATTGTACCTGTGTGGAAGCGGTTAAGCCCGGTTCCATTTGCAGGCGCTGTATTCAATGTGGGAGCGAGCCTGCTCGCGAAGGCGTCCTGCCAGTCTATGTGTGCAGTGACTGGTACACCGCATTCGCGAGCAGGCTCGCTCCCACAGGGGTTTCATGGTGTGTCAGCCGTTGCTTGAGCGCTGTTGGGACTGCCGCAAGCGCATATGCAGCAGCGGATACGGCTGGCCCATGCCATCGACCTCGGAGCGGCCGATCACTTCAAATCCCTGCTTTTCATAAAAACCCAAGGCTTGCGGGTTCTGCTCATTGACGTCGAGTTCATCGGCGTTGAGCCGTTCGATCGCATAGCGCAGCAACTGCTTGCCCAAGCCTTGACCACGATGATCAGGATCGATGAACAACATTTCAATCTTGCCCGCCGCCACACCGGCAAACCCGGTGATGCGCTGCTGGCGATCCTTGGTGCAGATCAGCATGACCGCATCAAGATAGCGGGTGAGCACCAGATTGCGCAGCAGCTCGATGTAGCTGTCCGGCAGGAACTGGTGAGTCGCACGGACCGAGGCCTCCCAGACCCGGGTCAGTTCTTCGTAATCGCTGATTTTCGGTGTGTGAATGACCGAATGCTGACGCATGTGCGTGTGCCTCTTGTGCGGTTCAAGGGAGTCCGTCCCCCGCTAAACGATAGCCGCAAAAAAGCCCCGCATCTCGTAAAAGAGCGGGGCTTCTGGATACAGCGCTATTCACTTGTGGGAGCGAGCCTGCTCGCGAAAGCGTGTCAGGCAATATTTGCAGCGACTGACCCAGCGCATTCGCGAGCAGGCTCGCTCCCACAGGTATTTTGCGGTGTTTAGATCTGCTCAGCCCACAAATCATACTCGTCGGCGTCAGTCACCTTGCACCAGACCTTGTCGCCCGGCTTCAGGTTGCTGCCATTGTCGATAAACACGTTGCCATCGATTTCCGGGGCGTCGAAGAAGCAGCGGCCAACCGCGCCTTGTTCGTCAACCTCGTCCACCAGCACTTCGATCTCACGACCGATGCGCATTTGCAGGCGTGCCGAGCTGATCGCCTGCTGGTGCGCCATGAAGCGCTCCCAACGATCCTGCTTGACGTCGTCCGGTACCACTTCCAGATCCAGATCATTCGCTGGTGCGCCGTCAACCGGCGAGTACTGGAAGCAGCCGACGCGGTCGAGCTGGGCTTCGGTCAGCCAGTTGAGCAAGTACTGGAAGTCTTCTTCGGTTTCGCCCGGGAAGCCGACGATGAAGGTCGAACGGATGATCAGGTCCGGGCAGATTTCGCGCCAGTTCTTGATGCGCGCCAGAGTCTTGTCTTCGAACGCCGGGCGTTTCATCGACTTCAGGACTTTCGGGCTGGCGTGCTGGAACGGGATGTCCAGGTACGGCAGGATCTTGCCGGCGGCCATCAGTGGAATCAGCTCGTCGACGTGCGGGTACGGATAAACGTAGTGCAGGCGGACCCAGACGCCCAGGGTGCTCAGTGCTTCGCAAAGCTCGGTCATGCGGGTTTTCACCGGCGCGCCGTTCCAGAAACCGGTGCGATATTTCACATCAACGCCGTAGGCGCTAGTGTCTTGCGAAATGACCAGCAACTCTTTAACGCCGGATTTGACCAGGCGCTGCGCCTCGTCGAGCACATCGCCAACCGGACGGCTGACCAGTTTGCCGCGCATCGATGGGATGATGCAGAACGAGCAGCTGTGGTTGCAGCCTTCGGAAATCTTCAAATACGCGTAGTGGCGCGGGGTCAGCTTGATGCCTTGCGGTGGCACCAGATCGATCAGCGGGTTGTGATCCTGACGCGGCGGCACCACTTCGTGCACGGCGTTGACTACTTGCTCGTACTGCTGCGGACCGGTCACGGCCAGCACGCTCGGGTGCACGTCGCGGATGTTGCCTTCTTCCACGCCCATGCAACCGGTGACGATGACCTTGCCGTTTTCCTTGATCGCTTCGCCGATCACTTCCAGCGACTCGGCCTTGGCCGAATCGATGAAGCCGCAGGTGTTGACCACCACGACGTCAGCGTCCTGATAGGTGGACACCACGTCATAGCCTTCCATGCGCAGCTGGGTCAGGATGCGCTCGGAGTCGACCAGTGCTTTCGGGCAACCCAGAGATACAAAGCCAACCTTTGGATTGGCCGGCGCAGGAGTGGTGGACATGTCTAACCTCGGTGTTTTGTGACGTCGCTGGCCACGCGCGGCAGCTGACGGATGGGCGCTTGAGATGCGCCTCTGATCAAAAAGTGCGCAATTCTAGCGGCGGGCAACGCACTTGACCAGCTTTATACGGGGAAATACGACGAGTGCTGCGCTATGCTTCGCGCCGTTGAGCTTTACCGATTTCGTGCAGTCAATCATTGGTCTGTAACAACAGGTAAAACAGCGCATGCTGCAACTCAAAGCATAGTGCTTCCTTTAAAGAAGCCGGTATCGAGATCAGGAGTGTTGGATGGGTCAGGCAAGTAGTCATGCGGCGGGCGCCGAGGGTTCGGCAAGCAGACCGCTGAGCATGCTGGTCGCGGCAGTCGGGGTAGTTTATGGCGACATCGGCACAAGCCCGTTGTACACCCTCAAGGAAGTGTTTTCCGGCGGTTATGGTGTGCCGGTCAATCACGACGGCGTGCTGGGCATTCTGTCGTTGATCTTCTGGTCGCTGATCTGGGTGGTCTCGATCAAGTACATGATGTTCGTCCTGCGCGCCGACAACCAGGGCGAGGGCGGCATCATGGCCCTGACGGCACTGGCACGGCGGGCAGCGGCGGGGCGCAAGCGCCTGCGCACGCTGTTGGTGGTGTGCGGGCTGATCGGCGCGGCGCTGTTCTATGGCGACAGCATGATCACCCCGGCCATTTCGGTGCTGTCGGCGATCGAAGGCCTCGGCCTGGCGTTTGAAGGCATCGATCACTGGGTGGTGCCGCTGTCGCTGGTGGTGCTGGTCGCGCTGTTTCTGATCCAGCGCCACGGTACTGCGCGGATCGGTATTCTGTTCGGGCCGATCATGGTCACCTGGTTCCTCGTCCTCGGCGCCCTCGGTGTGTACGGCATCAGCCACACGCCGGAAGTGCTGCACGCGCTGAACCCGATGTGGGCGGTGAATTTTTTCGTCGTGCACCCGGGCATGGGCGTCGCAATTCTCGGCGCCGTGGTGCTGGCGCTTACCGGCGCGGAAGCGCTGTACGCCGACATGGGCCACTTCGGCCGCAAGCCGATTGCCCGCGCCTGGTTTCTGCTGGTGCTGCCGGCGCTGGTGCTCAACTACTTCGGCCAGGGCGCATTGCTGCTGGAAAACCCGGACGCCGCGCGCAATCCGTTCTACCTGCTGGCACCGAGCTGGGCGCTGATTCCGCTGGTCGGCCTGTCGACCCTGGCCACGGTGATTGCCTCGCAAGCGGTGATTTCCGGTGCGTTCTCCCTGACCCGTCAGGCGATTCAACTGGGTTACATACCGCGCATGTACATCCAGCACACCTCCAGCGACGAGCAGGGCCAGATCTACATCGGCGCGGTGAACTGGGCGCTGATGGTCGGTGTGGTCCTGTTGGTGCTGGGCTTCGAATCCTCCGGCGCCCTGGCCTCGGCCTACGGCGTGGCGGTGACCGGTACCATGCTGATGACCACCATTCTGGTGTCGGCGGTCATGCTGCTGCTGTGGAAATGGCCACCGATCCTCGCGGTGCCGGTGCTGCTCGGCTTCCTGTTGGTGGACGGTCTGTATTTCGCCGCCAACGTGCCGAAGATCGTCCAGGGCGGCGCGTTCCCGGTGATCGCCGGTATCGCCCTGTTCGTGCTGATGACCACCTGGAAGCGCGGCAAACAGCTGCTGGTCGAACGCCTCGACGAAGGCGCGCTGCCGCTGCCGATCTTCATCAGCAGCATCCGCGTGCAACCGCCGCATCGCGTGCAGGGCACCGCCGTGTTCCTCACCGCCCGCTCCGACGCCGTGCCGCATGCGCTGTTGCACAACCTGCTGCACAACCAGGTGCTGCATGAGCAAGTGGTGTTGCTGACGGTGGTCTACGAAGACATCCCGCGTGTGCCGCCATCGCGGCGCTTCGAGGTCGAAGCGCACGGAGAGGGTTTCTTCCGGGTGATCCTGCACTTCGGCTTCACCGACGAGCCGGACGTGCCGCAAGCGTTGAAGCTGTGTCATCTGGATGATCTGGACTTTAGCCCGATGCGCACCACCTACTTCCTTAGCCGGGAAACGGTGATTGCCTCGAAACTTGAGGGGATGGCGCGTTGGCGAGAGGCGCTGTTTGCGTTCATGTTGAAGAATGCCAATGGCAATTTGCGGTTCTTCAATCTGCCGTTGAACCGAGTGATCGAGTTGGGGACGCAGGTGGAGATGTAACTTCGCGTTATAGAAAGAGCCCCCGTCAGCCTTGTGGTTGGCGGGGGCTTTTTTGTCGGCGGCAACTTCAGATCAAAAGATCGCAGCCTTCGGCAGCTCCTACAGGTTTCGCATTCCATGTAGGAGCTGCCGAAGGCTGCGATCTTTTGATCTTCAAACCTCTACAAGCTTTCAGGCATCTCTGCTTCAGACTCGGTCTTCGTCCGCGCAGGTCGTGGGATCAGCGCTTGGATCACATCATCAATCAAGGCTTTGCCCATCACCGTCAGGTAATGCGCGGCCCAGGCATGGCGATCGGTGTCTTTGATGAAAGCAGCATCCTCGGCGAAGGATTTGGCGAGGGACAGCAGGTCGGAGGATTGGGACAAGGCATCGATGATCGGAATGCCGGAGCGGACGTTGAAGAACGCTTGATCCGCGTTGTAGAGGAAAGGGGTGAAGCTGATGGTTTTAGCGTTTGCAAGTCCGTGCAGATCAGTTTCGGTCATCGTGTTACTCCTTGGTTCGAAGTGCCGCGACTTTCGTTACCACGCGAAAGGGAGGCAACTGTACGCAGGGTGGTAAACCGGGAACCAAGGAAACCGGCACGCCCGAAAGCGTCCCACGCACAGCCGCCATAACTTGAGGAGCGCGCTGTTGCGATGGTTTCTCCGGGTTACCACACCCGATCGCTGAATGGGTCAGCGACGTCCCGGAGAGTATCCCGTCGAAAAACAGCGCAATAGAGCGGCACAGCGCCCCAACAAGAGTTTCGGAGTTTGCCTACAAGGTCTGTGGGCGTCATCTGATATTGCGAAACTGGAAGTAAACGATACTAAACGTCTGACACGAACACAGCCATGACGATATGCGGGCAAGGTATGCAGCGATTCGACCCAAGGGCTTGACGACCCGGCCTCGGCAGTGAGACAAGTGTCCACGTTTTATGGAATGTGGACACTTGAGGTTTTGAGCTAAATGAAGAGTCAAGACATTTTACTTTTGTTCAAGATGGCCAGTCTGCACGCTCAGGAAGAGAGCCTTTTGGGGGAGATGGAGGCCGAATCGAATTCGGACAGGGTCGAAGAGCTGCACAGGCCTTATGTCGTCAGCCCAATGACCGCAGGGGAGAGTGTGGGGAAGCCATTGGTCACCTACTCCACTGATGGGGAAGACACAATCTTCCAACACCGCGAACTCGATTCGCCTTTCGCTGATGGGCCAGGCTGGGAGGGGTGGGCGGAACCAGCATCTGATCCACCGCTGACAAGTTGGAGCGATCGGTACTCTCTGCGTGCGCTGTCTGCCTCTCTCGGACTGAGCAAAAGCGAAGTCTCAAATGCTCTCGCCCGATGCCGGGAATCCGGATTGCTCATCCATGACTACGACACCGGGCTTGCCAAAGTGCACCGCCGGGAACTGCTGAAAATTACCGAGTACGCGCTGAAGTACTTCTTCCCGGTCAAGCCTGGCGCGATGGTTCGTGGCATACCCACAGGCTTTGCGGCGCCTGCGCTGTCCAAAAGCATCAAGAGTGCGGGTGGTTTGATTCCGGTCTGGCCGGATGCGCAGGGAACCGAGCGAGGCCAAGCGATAGAGCCGCTTTACAAAACAGTGCCGGAAGCGGTGAAAAAAGACCGGATCCTTTACCACTATCTGGCGCTCGCTGATGCAATCCGTCTGGGTGGTCCGCGTGAGTGTGGTGTGGCAATCAGTATTCTGAAGGCAGGGATGGGGCTTAAATAACATGTCGTCAAACGCGGATCACAACTACGAACTTATTGAGTTCGTGGCTGAAGGCTTGGGCGAGGCGTTTCTCGCCGAAGTTGCTTTTGTTGGCGGTTGCACAACCGCCATGCTGATTACAGATACAGCCGTGCTGGACGACATTCGTTTCACTGATGACGTTGATTTAGTGATCGAGTTGGCCGGTATCAGCGCCTGGAACCAACTCACTGAACGGCTGGCTGCCAAGGGATTCAAGATCACCGGTGAGGACGAGGTCAATTGTCGTTTTCGCTTCAATGACGTTGTTGTGGATGTCATGCCTTCCGACCCTGCAGTACTCGGCTATGCCAACCGCTGGTTCGTCGAGGGGCTGGCGAGTGCGGATAAATTCACCTTGCCCAGCGGCACTGTCATCCAGATATTCCAGCCCACGTATTTTCTCGCGACGAAATTGGAAGCTTTCGCCGGTCGGGGAAATGGTGATCCTTATCACAAGGATGTCGAGGACATGATCATCTTGATCGATGGTCGGCCTGAGCTGTTGGAGGAGGTGGGCCAGGCCGACAGCGACCTTAAGGCGTTCGTCACAGATGGAATCCGCAAACTGATGGCGCTCGACGGGGTTGGCTATGTGATCGAAAGTTCAGGCTCGGTGCAGGCGAATCCAGGCAGAGGGCAGATTATTCACTGGCGTTTGAAAGCGCTGGCCAGCGCATGAGATACCACTCCCGATCAATCACTGGGCAAGCCAGCAGGGCAAATAATGACTATGCCGGAGCGACCTGTGAGGATGACGGTGGTTTTTTTGTTGTCGCGGATGGCACTTCCAGGCGCGGCAGTGGACAGCTGGCTGAAAGCTTCGTAAGCGGCATGTTGGCGGCTCATTCCACACGGATGGAGCAGGGGGCCTATCCTGCAGAACCCGAAGCAGTTGAGCGTCTATTGGGTTCAATACTGGCGGATTTTCATGCGTCGTTGCCTGCTGATCAGACGGGAGCCATCTGTTACCTGATTGGCTTGGTCGCTCATGACCGACTCACCATTGCATATGAGGGAGACTGTTCATGCGGGATTGTTACGCTGGCGGGAGCCATCGAGTGGATTACGCCACCTCACTGCAAGGCCAATTGGCGGCGCGACCGTTCGCACTGTGAGTTGGCGCGAGACCCCGCGCGAAATTCGGTAACACGATGCTTGAAGATCAATCGGGTTCCGAACCCTGACTTTGTTTGTTGTGCACTGAAGGCTGTTGAGCGCTTGGTATTTGTCACTGATGGCTTTTGGGCGGACTTGACGCAAGCCCAGCAAAGCATTTTGTTAGCGGCGCCGGATAGCGACTTTAGCGTTGGCGACGATGATGTCACGTGGATAGATGTTCAGCTTGGCCAGCGGGACTGACGAGTTGCCTGAATCCAGCGCAACCCCTTGTAGGGGCGAGCCTGCTCGCGAAGGCGTAGTGTCAGTCGACGAATCTGTAAACTGACCCACCGCATTCGCGAGCAGGCTCGCGCCCACAAGTAGATTTTGGTCGCGGCTGGAATGTAAAAAGCCCCCGTCACTGCGAAGTTGCGGGGGCTTTTTGTGGATGCGCTTCAGATCACTCTTCAGCCACCGAATCCTTGCTCTGGCGCTTCTGAATCAGCTCGACCAAGCGCTTGGCCAGCGCCGGGTAGTTTTCATCAAAGTGATGCCCGCCGGGCAGTTTCACCGCTTCACCAACAGCAGTCTTGTCCGTGCAGCCACTTTCATCCGTCTCTTCTTCACCATAGATGCACACAACCTTGGCCGCCGGCAGTTTGGCCATTTCCGGGCCGGTGGCGGCTTCTTTGCCGGCGTTACCCAACCAGCCTTCGACTTCGATTTCAAAGCTGCCGGTGCGGGCGAAGGCGAGCAGGATGATCGCGTCGACGCGTTGCTGTTCGTTCTCTGGCAGACGGTTGTAGATCGCTGGCAGAACGTCGGCACCGAACGAGTAGCCGGTGAGGATGAAGCGCTTGGTGCCCCATTTCTGCCGGTAGTGCTGCATCAGTTCGGTGAGGTCGAGTGCGCTTTGCTCCGGGCTCTTGTGCTGCCAGTAGTAGCGCAGGGTGTCGATGCCGACCACCGGGTAGCCGATCTTGGCCATTTCCCCGGCCACGTCGCGGTCGAGGTCACGCCAGCCGCCGTCGCCGGAGAGGAACAGGGTAACGGTGTCGTTGGCCTGACCGGCCGGCACTTCCACGACCGGGATCGCCAGGCCGCCGTTGGCCTTGTCGCCACCGACGAGGATTTTGCGCAGTTCGTTGTTCAGCACTTGCGGCAGGTTGATGTCGTAGTCGCTGATGCTGGTTTCGGCGTTCGGCTGATCGCGCACGAAGCCTGCGCTGGCGTCGTCCGGGTTGTCGTTCCACGCCACCAGCCAGTGGCCGTGGGCGGCGGATTTTGGCAACAGGTGGGTGCAGCCGGGCTTTTCCAGGGCCAAGTCGACGGAGACGGCCTGGGCCTTGTCGTCTTTCTGTTCCGCCAGCCAGCGCCACGCCAGCACAGCGCCTGGGCCGATGCCGCTGACCAGAGTGGCCGGGCCATTCAGTTCACGCAGGCCCGATTGCAGGGCGCGGCTTTGCAGCAGGCAGTCCTTCGGCAGAATCACCTGAACGATCTGCGCCGAGGCGCTGCGGCTGAGGGTGGTCAGTTGTTTCTCGGAGAGCTTCTGTTCGTCGGTGACGGCGACCAGCACCTGAGCCTTCGGCTTGCTGCCGGGGATGACGCGGGTCATGACTGTGCCATCGGCGGGTTTCAGTTGTTCGACGGTCGGTTCCGGTGCCGGACGTTTGAGGTACCAGTAACCGCCGCCGGCAATCACGGCCAGCACCAGCAGGGCGGCCAGGATGTACTTCAGGGAGCGTTGAATCATCAGCGTTTCACCAATCCAGTCAAGCCGCCCGCGATCAGGGCGGCAGTGTCGGCCAGCGCCACGAGCGGATCGAGTCCGGCGGGCACGGCCATATAACGGGGTTCCCAGTCAGGCTGGAACTTGTCTTTGAAGCGGCGCAAGCCTTGGAAGTTGTACAGCTGCTCACCACGGCGGAAGACCATCGAGCCCAGGCGCTGGGTCAGCGGTGCGCCGCGCCGGGGTTGCAGCCCCGACAACGGCACCATGCCCAGGCTGAAGCGCGCGTATCCGTGACTCTTATAGTGTTGAATCAGGCCGACCATCATGAATTCCATGGTCAGCTTGGGCGCTTCCGGGTGCGCGCGCATCAGGTCGAGACTGGCCAGATCGTGGCTGTAAGTCTCGAGCAGATTGGCGAACGCCACCGGGCGGCCTTCGAAGCGAATCACCGCAATGCGGAAATGCTTCAGGTAATCGTCGCTGAAACGGCCGAGGGAGAAGCCTTTCTCGCGCACGTTCTTGCCGGTCAGCCAGGCATCGGAAATCACCTTCAGCTCGTCCATCGGCGCCTGGCCCGGCTCATGGATTTCCAGCGACAGACCATCGCGGGTGCCACGGTTCCAGGTGTAGCGCAGGTCCTTCATCTCTTTGCCCTTGGCTTCCAGATCGAAGCGCAGCAGATCGACCCGGGCTTCTTCGCCAAGCTTGATCGCAGTCAGGCCGATGTCCATGTAGTACGGCAGGTTCTCCGCGCGCACTTGATAGAACACGGGGCGGGTGTGATGAATGTCGCAGAGGTCGCGGAACTGCCAGATCATTTCCGCACGTTGCTGGCTCGGCCCGATCGGGTCGTACAGCGCCACCAGACTGCGGCCACGGCGGGCGTACATCAGGAACGCCTCATCGTTGGGATGAAACAGCAACGCCTTGTCACCGGTCAGCGCGAGGCCGCCGTCGGGTTGCGACGAGGCCATGAGGATTTTCGCCGCGCGATCCAGTTCGTCCGGCGTCGGCAAATGAATCACCGGGCGCGCGGTGCGCAGCAACCAGGTCAGCGAGATGATCACCAGCAACACCGCCGCACCGAGCAGCGAGCGCAGGCCACGCGGAGCGTCAGCATCAAGGGTGAACTGCCACCACAGCTGATGGCTGTAGGGTACGTCCTGATAGGCAAACAGCAGCAACCAGGCCGAAGCGCCCAGCACGCAGAGACTGGCGACCAGATACAGCGGCGAAAACGGCAGTTCGGTCAAACGGCTCGGGCGATAGAAGGAGCGCCTGAACACGCCGAGCAGCGCGGCCGTAAACGTCATCAGCGTGGCTTCTTCCCAGTCGAAGCCTTTGAGCAGGGAGAGCAGGGCACCGACCAGCAGCAGAATGACGGTCAGCATCCACGCCGCCGACAGGCGTCGGCGCAGACCTTGGGCGAGCAACAGACACAAAACGCCAATCAGGCTGGCGCCGAAGTGCGAGGCATCGACCAGACGATGCGGGATCAGAAAACCGATGTGCTCCAGGCGCGTGTCGATTTCCGGGGTGGCGCCGGAAAACAGCAGCACCACGCCAGACAGGAACACCAACACCGCCAGCACCGGCGCGGCCAGACCGGACGCGGCGCGCATGGTCTGGGATTGAAACAGGCGCTGGCCTTCGTTGATCAGCAGCAATACGCAAGCGACCAGCAGCGGCAGCACCACGTAGATCAGGCGATACAGCAGCAGTGCGGCTGCCAGTGGGGCGGCGCCGAGCTTGTCGGCAAACGCGGCGAGCAGTATCGCCTCGAATACGCCGACGCCTCCCGGCACATGACTAAGGACACCGGCGGCGAGGGCCAGCAGGTACACCAGCAGGAACGGCGCAAACGGCGGCGCTTCCGGCAGCAACAAATACAGAACGGTGGCGGCAGCCGCGACATCGAGGGCGGTGATCACCAGTTGCAGCAAGGTCAGGCGTCGACCCGGCAGGCGCAATGTCCGCCGCCCAGCACGGACCAGCAGATTGTCGGGGTAGGGTTGTTCCGGCAGACGACGGCGATAGATGCCGATCGCCAGCACTGCACCGAGGATCAGTACGGCAGCGGCGACGGAGTCGAGCAAGACTTCGGACAGTCCCAGCGCTTGCGAGGCGGCGGGCAGGTTGCTCAGGGTGGCCAGCGCTGCCAGTGGCGGCAAGGCGCAGCCCAGCGAGAGGCTGGCAAATAGCGTCATGTGCGCAACTTCCGACGCACCGACGCCCAGTCGCGCATATAAACGATAACGAACCGAGCCGCCGGACAGCAGCGACAGACCAATGGCATTGCCAATCGCAAATGCAGTGAAGCCGCCGAGCGCGAGGGTGCGCGGCGGCAGTTTCACGCCAGCGTAGCGGCTGGCCGACCATTCATAGCCGAGCAGAATGATGAAACCGACCACGGTCGCGCCAATGGCGCCAAGCAGGGCGGGCTTCGGCACGTCAAGAATCGAGTCATGCAATGCGTCGAGATCAAGCTCGGCGAGCAGATGGCGGCAGGCAATCAGGGCAATGGCAAACAGCAGCAACGTGACGGCCAGACCGATCGGCTGACGGTATTTGCTTAATCGATCCAGCCAGCGCAAACGCTCGGGTTTGATCGGTTGTTCTGCTGTAACGGTGTCTTGTGGATCAGACGAGTTGGCGCGCATCAATCACCTCTTGGATTGTGCGCGACAGGATGGAGGTATCCAGCCAAGTTACCAATCCCTGTAGAAAAAAATAATCACAAAATACTACGCCTCTCGTCGGGCATCGGCGAGGGCAGTTCCTGGATTGCAGAAACCCTGTCTGCGACTCAAGCATAGTCGCAAGTCAGTGGTTCTGATGATCCCCAGCGGTTCACTGCACAGTGACAGATCATTGTTGCGAAAGGACTTTTTCAACAGATACAAAAAAGGCCACTCTTTCGAGTAGCCTTTTTTGATGTTTGGTTGCGGGAGCCGGATTTGAACCGACGACCTTCGGGTTATGAGCCCGACGAGCTACCAGACTGCTCCATCCCGCGTCTGTGTGGCGGCATTCTACAGGCGAACGACGAGGTGTCAACCGCTAATCCCGGAATGGGCCAAATAACTGCGAAATCGCGGCAAACGGTCGCAGGTGATGCGTAAGTTTCGGAAATGCAACGAATTGCCGTTTCGCTAGCGATTGAGCAGGGCGCCCGTTTGCAATACAGACGCGCACAAAAAAGGCCACTCTTTCGAGTAGCCTTTTTTGATGTTTGGTTGCGGGAGCCGGATTTGAACCGACGACCTTCGGGTTATGAGCCCGACGAGCTACCAGACTGCTCCATCCCGCGTCTGTGTGGCGGCATTCTACAGAGGTTCGCCAGTGTGTCAACCGTCGATCTGGATAAATCTGTTGAGGTTCAAGCGCTTAGCGTCTTTTCGCGGCGGTTGGCCGGCGCGCAGGGCAGGTAGCTCAAGGCTTTCAGCTCTATTGCACCTTGATCTGTGATTGAAAAAATAAATTCAGCGGAAATCTCCTACGGTCGGAAAAGAACATTCAACCACTGGTGCTATATACAGGTGCCAATGAGATACTGCCGCTCCGGCTTGCCACGTTGTCTTTTTCCGACATGACCCAGCGAAAAATCATCCACATCGACTGTGACTGTTTCTACGCCGCCATCGAGATGCGCGATGATCCGCGTCTGGCCGGCAAGCCATTGGCGGTGGGTGGTTCGGCGGATCGACGCGGGGTGATCGCCACCTGCAATTACGAAGCGCGCGCCTATGGTGTGCGCTCGGCAATGGCTTCCGGGCATGCATTAAAGCTGTGCCCGGACCTGACCATCGTCAAGCCGCGTATGGAGGCTTATCGCGAAGCTTCGAAAGAAATTCATACGATCTTTGCCGACTACACCGACCTGATCGAGCCGCTTTCGCTGGACGAGGCCTATCTCGATGTGTCGGACAGCGCGCACTTCGGCGGCAGCGCCACGCGCATCGCTCAGGACATTCGTCGCCGGGTCTCCAATCAGTTGCACATCACCGTTTCCGCTGGCGTTGCGCCAAACAAGTTTCTGGCGAAGATCGCCAGCGACTGGAAAAAACCCAACGGTTTGTTCGTGATCACCCCGGATCAGGTCGAGGAGTTCGTCAGTGGTCTGCCGGTGAGCAAGCTGCACGGCGTCGGCAAGGTCACCGCCGACAAGCTCGGCAAGCTTGGCATCGTTGACTGCCAGCACCTGCGCGAGTGGGGCAGGCTGGCGCTGGTGCGCGAATTCGGCAGTTTCGGCGAGCGCTTGTGGAATCTCGCCCGTGGAATCGATGACCGGCTGGTGCACAACGACAGCCGGCGTCAGTCGATCAGCGTGGAAAACACCTACGACGTCGATCTGCCGGACTTGCGCAGCTGCCTGGACAAATTGCCCGAGTTGCTCGACACCTTGAAAAACCGCATGGCCCGAATCGACAGCAGTTATCGACCGGGCAAGCCGTTCGTCAAAGTCAAATTTCATGATTTCACCCAGACCACGCTGGAACAGGCCGGGGCAGGGCGTGACCTGGGCAGTTACCAGTTGATGCTGACGCAGGCGTTCAATCGCGGCGGCAAACCGGTGCGGCTGTTGGGGGTGGGAGTGAGACTGGAGGATTTGCGCGGCGGGTTTGAGCAGATGGAGTTGTTTGAGCGGTAGATTCGCGGCGTATTCAGATAGTCATCGCGGGCAAGCCCGCTCCCACATTGATCGATGGTGAAACACATATTGTGTGAACACCCATAAACCCTGTGGGAGCGGGCTTGCCCGCGATGCCTTTAGCTTTTAATTCGGTCCCGGATCAGCCACTAAGCGCCCGGCATCCTTGGCCAGAGACTTGAGAAACTCAGTCTGCAACTCAGGATCATTGCGGGTCAGTTCGATCAGGCTTTGTTCCAGTTCGCTGGCTTCTTCTTCCAGGCCCAGCTCCGACAGGCGTTTGACCCGGTGTACCCACTGGCTCACCTCATCATCTTCCAGGTCGTCATAAATCAGCCCGTGCGCCTCGATCAACTTGCCGCGCAGGTGGCCGCTGAGCATCAGGGTCGAGTCGGTATGCACGTCGTCCTTGGCGTCTTCGACACTGATCTGCAAGCGGCCAACATGGTTGAGGTCATGTTCGGCGAAAGGGCTATCGAGCAGATTCAAGCGCAGCACGCCGTTGCGGTCGGTAGTCATGTCGAAGGTCTGCTTGCCGGCCTTGACCTGCACCGGTCGTTCGCTCCACGGCAGGCTCGAATACTCCGTGCGCTTGTCGCGCTGGACTTCGTCGATGCCCGCGAGGTTCTGCTGCGCGCGACCGTTGGACTGCACGTTCATGAACGGGTTGAGCCCGGCGAAACCGTAGCTCAGCCAATCCTTGGTGACGCTGTCCGGCAGGTTACCGAGAGCGAACACGTTGACCACGTTCGCACCGACACCACCGACCACGGCCACCGCGCCCAGCGGAATCTCGTAGACTTCGCGCCAGGGTTGGTAAGGCGTGTAGCGGTCGTAACGACGGGTGACCTCGAACTCGGTGACTTCGAAAGTCTTCTGCTCGTTGATCTTCACGCGTCGCTGCGGCAGCTCGAGCACCTTGGGCTCGCCGACATCGATCTGCAGGCTGTGATCGAGCAGTTTTCGCTCGACCCGCTCTTCGTGCTCGCTGCGTTGCGACATGTGATTGGCGCAGCCGCTGACCAGCAGGGCGCCGCACAGGGCGGCGCCACCGAGGCCTAAGGTGTTTCGCTTGAACATGACGTCTCTATCTGGTTTCAGCGGCGGATACGGGCCTGAAGGAAGGACACAACATCGGCCACCGGCAGTGCTTGCGCCTCTGCTTCGGAACGACTCTTGTATTCCAGGTTGCCTTCGGCGAGGCCGCGGTCGCTGACCACGATCCGGTGTGGAATGCCGATCAGCTCCATGTCCGCAAACTTGATGCCCGGGCTGGTTTTCTTGTCGCGATCGTCCAGCAGCACTTCGAAGCCGGCCGCCGTCAGTTCGGCATAGAGCTTGTCAGTGGCTTCGCGCACCTGCTCGGTTTCATAGCGCAGCGGTACCAGCGCGATCTGGAATGGCGCCAGGGTGTCGCTCCAGATAATGCCGTTGGCGTCGTTGTTCTGCTCGATGGCAGCAGCCACCACGCGGGAAACGCCAATGCCGTAGCAGCCCATTTCCAGGGTCACTGGCTTGCCGTTTTCGCCCAGCACTTCGCACTTCATCGCCTTGCTGTACTTGTTGCCCAGCTGGAAGATGTGGCCGACTTCGATGCCGCGCTTGATTTCCAGCGTGCCTTTGCCGTCCGGGCTTGGGTCGCCGGCGACGACGTTGCGCAGGTCGGCAACGGTCGGAACCGGCAGATCACGCTCCCAGTTCACGCCGAAGTAGTGCTTGTCGTCGATGTTCGCGCCAATACCGAAGTCGCTCATCATCGCGACCGAGCGGTCGATGATGATCGGCAGTGGCAGGTTCAGCGGGCCGAGCGAACCAGCGCCGGCGCCGATCGCGTCACGCAGTTCGGCATCGGAGGCCATCACCAGCGGGCTGGCCACGCCAGGCTGGTTGGCAGCCTTGATTTCGTTCAGTTCGTGGTCGCCACGAATCACCAGCGCGATCAGCTTGCCTTCTTCTTCGGCGTGGACGATCAGGGTCTTGATGGTCTTTTCAATCGGCAGATTGAATTTTTCCACCAGCGCCGCGATGGTCTTGGTGTCAGGCGTATCGACCAAGCGCAGTTCTTCGGTTGGCGCAGGGCGCGAGGTTTCCCGAGGCACCGCTTCGGCTTTTTCGATGTTCGCCGCGTAGTCGGAACCGTTGCTGAAGACGATATCGTCTTCGCCGGACTCGGCCAGCACGTGGAATTCGTGGGAGCCGGCGCCGCCGATCGAGCCGTTGTCGGCTTCTACCGGACGGAATTTCAGACCCAGACGCGTGAAGATGTTGCAGTAGGCTTCATGCATGCGGTCATAAGTGATCTGCAGCGACGCCTGATCAGCGTGGAAGGAGTAGGCGTCCTTCATGATGAATTCGCGGCCGCGCATCAAACCGAAGCGTGGGCGGATTTCATCGCGGAATTTGGTCTGGATCTGGTACAGGTTGATTGGCAGCTGTTTGTAGCTGCTCAACTCGTTGCGCATCAGATCGGTGATCACTTCTTCGTGGGTCGGGCCCGCGCAGAAATCACGACCGTGGCGGTCTTTGATGCGCAGCAGCTCAGGGCCGTATTCTTCCCAGCGCCCCGATTCCTGCCACAGCTCGGCCGGTTGGGTGCTCGGCATCAACACTTCTAGAGAACCGGCAGCGTTCATTTCTTCGCGAACGATGGCTTCGACCTTGCGCATGACTCGCAGGCCCATCGGCAGCCAGGTGTACAGGCCCGAGGCAAGCTTGCGGATCATGCCGGCGCGCAGCATCAGCTGGTGGCTGATCACGACCGCGTCGGAAGGCGTTTCTTTCTGTGTGGCGAGCAAAAATTGACTGGTGCGCATGGTTGGCCGTTGTCGGTTGCTATGACTGGAAATGACGGAGCAGTGTACCGGCGAGTTTTGCTGACGTACAGAAGTGTGGCCGGCGGAAGGCGCCAGCGGCGGGATTCCTCCCGCCATTGGCGAAGCGTCCTACGATTCTTCGGTGACGGGCGTCGGTGCAGGCTCGGGCGTCGGTGTTTGTCCTTCGCGGCGGCGCTCCTGGAACCAGTGCAGCGCGATCAGTAGCAGCGTCGGCACGCCGAGCAGGGCGGTAATGAGGAAGAAGCTGTGATAGCCGAACTTCTCGACCAGCACGCCGGAATAGCCGCCCATCAGGCGCGGCAGCAGCAACATGATCGAGCTGAGCAGGGCATATTGCGTAGCGGAAAACTTCAGGTTGGTCAGGCTCGACAGGTAGGCAACGAACGCCGACGTCGCCAGGCCCGAGCTGAAGTTGTCGAGGGAAATGGTCACCACCAGCATCTGCAGGTTCGGGCCCATGTCCGCGAGCATGACGAACAGCAGGTTGGTCGCTGCCGAAGAAACACCACCGATAAACAGGATCGGCAGAATGCCGAAACGCACGATCAACAGGCCACCCATGCCGGCGCCGACGAGGGTCATGATCAGGCCGAAAATCTTGCTGACACTGGCGATCTGATCCTTGGTGAAACCCTGGTCAATATAAAACACGTTGGCCATGACGCCCATTACCGTGTCGGACATCCGGTAAGTGGCGATCAGGCCCAGCAGCAACAGCGCCTGCCAGCGATAACGCAGGATGAAGTCATTGATCGGCGTCAGTACCGGCGCCAGTCCGCGCCGGCCCATGGCCGACAGGCACATCCCCGTCAGCAATATGTAGAGGATGGCGCGCAGAAAGGCGCGATCTTCGAGGAGCAGGTCGAGCGGGCTCATGTCGCCAAACAGCACGCCGGCAAAATCCGTGTTGTACAGCTGGGTGAACATCGCCGGCACGGAAACCAGCAAAACGATCAGCACGAACACCGACATCAATTGATGCATGAACGTGTAGCGCCCGGCCTGCAACTGCGTGCGCAGCGGCACCGGTGGTTCGCGCATGAACAGCGTAGTCAGCAGTGCGGGCACCATCAATGCGCCAAACAGTACATAGGTGCCGGTCCACGCCGCGTGCTTATAGTTGAAGCCGGTTGAGCCGAAACCTTCGGCGAAGAACAGCGCGCCGGCGGTGGCGAGCAGGGCAGCAACACGATAACCGGACATGTAGCTGGCGGCGAGGGCGGCCTGGCGGCTGTCATCGGCGATTTCCAGGCGATAGGCGTCGACCGCGATATCCTGCGTGGCCGAGGCGAAGGCGACGACGACGGCAATGGCGATCAGCCAGGACAAATGTTTTTGCGGATCACAGAAGCCCATGCCGATCAGCCCGAGAATCACCAGTGCCTGGGAGAGCACCAGCCAGGAACGGCGGCGGCCGAGCTTGCCCAGCAAGGGCAGGCGCCATTGGTCAAGCAGGGGCGACCAGACCCATTTGAACGCATACGCCAGGCCGATCAGGCTGGCATAGCCAATGGTTTCACGGGCCACGCCTGCTTCACGCAGCCATACGGAGAGCGTCGAGAACACCAGCATGTACGGCAGGCCGGCGGCAAAACCGAGCAACAACAGCACGAGCGTCGAAGGACTGGCATAGGCGGCGAGCGCGGCGCGCCAGGTTTTACGGGGCATGGGCTGAAGTCTGCCTCAAAATTGCGAAAACAAAGCGCGCACTCTAACCGCTGTGCTCTACCGGACGCCAGCCATGGCGCCGAATATCCACACGATTGTTCTGGACGGTGATGCCTTCCATACGCAATCGCGCACGTTGTTCATCACCGGAGGGGCTGCCGACCGGCAGACTGATGCGCCCGCCGGCGCCGAGTACGCGGTGCCAGGGCAGCCTGGTGTCGCCAGGCAACTGGCTCAAAGTCCGCCCGACCCAGCGCGCGGCGCGGCCCAGCCCGGCAAGTTCGGCCAACTGGCCATAACTGACGACTTTGCCTTCAGGCACTTGCGCGAGCGTCGAGTAGAGTGCCGTGCGTCGGATTTGCGCATCATTTTCGACGCTGTCGAGCGGGTCTTTCACGTACGCGGCTCCTGAGCATTGGCGTGATGATGGCGACAAGGGTAATCGCTCGTGGCGCAATTGAGAAATGAACTCAATTGAAATAGTCCGGTCAGTCCTTGTCATGGGCAAAATCCTACGGATAATGCCGACCCTTTTCGCCAACTCCGAGCCCCCGATCTGCTTATGTTCCCCAGAACCCTGTTGTGCCTTGCTGTTTTCAGCGCGTCCACGCCCCTGCTTGCCGACACCGTCTGGTTGAAAAACGGCGACAAGCTGAGTGGCACTATCACGGTATTCGACGGCGGCAAGCTGTTGATCCAGACCAAATACGCCGGCGCAGTGGCGATTGACTGGAAAGAGGTCAAGACCCTCGACAGCGATCAGCATCTGCTGGTGAAGCAGGACGCCTATGCCGGCGAAGTGTCGAAGTCGCTGACGGCGGCCGACGATGGCAAGGTCACCCTGGCCAACGGCGAGGCGCCGAAGACGGTCGAGCTGGCGAGCATTCAGCAGATCCTCAAACCCAAGCCGATCGTCACTGACCTGGTATGGAAGGGCAACGTCGATCTGGCGCTGGACTATCAGCGCGCCGAAAAGGACACCGACGATTACGACGTTGCCTTCAAGACTTCGGCTCGCCATGGCCGCTGGCGGCATACCGGCGAGGGCGAGTACAACCGCGAAGTCCAGGATGCGGAAACCACCACCAACAACTGGCGCGCCGAATACTCCCTCGACCGCTTCCTCACCGATCAGTGGTTCTGGCAGGGACGCATCAACTACAAGCGTGATCACATCGAAGAGCTGGCGCGTCAGCGCGTGGTCGGTACCGGTCCCGGCTACCAGTTCTGGGACGACGAACTCGGCGCGTTCTCGCTGGGCTCGTTGCTTAACCGAACCGATTACGAGTATCGCGATGGCAGCAAGGACAACTTCTACTCCGTCGCGATGAAGTGGGACTACAACCGCTACCTGATCGGCAAGAAGGTCGAGTTCTTCACCAATGGCGAAGTCGGCAAGCCGCTGTCGGGTGTTGCCGATTACGCACTGGATGCCGAGCTGGGCCTGCGCTACAAGGTCACCGACTGGGCTTCGCTCAACCTCAAGGCCGAGCGCGACATCATCAGTGGCACCAACGATGCGGATCTGAACAAGACCCGATATACCGCAGGGTTTGGTGTGGCTTGGTAAAAACACAAACGAAAAATCGCAGCCTTTCGGGCTGCGATTTTTTTTGCCTGAACAAAACAGGCGCCCACAAAAAAGCCCCGCTTTTAAGGGCGGGGCTCTTTTCTAAAGAAGCTACAAGTTAGATAACTTGTACTTCTTCAGCTTGCATGCCTTTCTGACCGCGGGTAGCGATGAAAGAAACCTGTTGGCCTTCTTTCAGGCTTTTGAAGCCGTCGGATTGGATAGCTTTGAAGTGAACGAACAGGTCGTCACCGGATTGTGGAGTGATGAAGCCGAAGCCTTTTTCATCGTTGAACCACTTAACGGTACCGGTTTGGCGATTAGACATGGTGTAACTCCTTGAACAAAGATAACTGCGACTCAGGAAGAACCCTGGCCGAGACTGAGTGCAAAGAGCAGGAAAAATTCTTGTAGATGGTTGGATCGAAATTCAACATATCGTGTAGAGATTCTCAGTGACACAAGCAACACAGTGACGCCACCTTAACCCTTTTTCCGGAACGTGCCAATGTTTCTTGCAAAGGATTCTGTGTTTTAGGGATCGGCGGTGCGACGGTTCGTCGCCACAGCGCGTAAATACGGGGTGTTCGCCGAGAATTGCGTTGCGCACTTTGATCGCGGCGACGCGCCCGGTAAGATGCCGGACAGAATTTTTCCACCTCGCTATTCAGGACAAACCCGCCATGAGCATCAAATCGGACAAGTGGATTCGCCGCATGGCGCAGGAACACGGCATGATCGAACCGTTCGTCGAGCGCCAGATGCGCGGCAGCGACGACAGCCGGGTGATTTCCTACGGCGTGTCGAGCTACGGCTACGACGTGCGTTGCACCAACCACTTCAAGGTGTTCACCAACATCAACTCGGCCATTGTTGACCCGAAGAACTTCGACGCCGGCAGCTTCGTCGACATCCACAGCGACGTCTGCATCGTTCCGCCGAACTCCTTCGCCCTGGCCAGCACCGTCGAGTACTTCCGCATTCCGCGCAACGTGCTGACCATCTGCCTGGGTAAAAGCACCTACGCGCGCTGCGGCATCATCGTCAACGTCACTCCGCTCGAGCCTGAGTGGGAAGGTCATGTGACGCTGGAATTTTCCAACACCACCAACCTTCCGGCGAAAATCTACGCCAACGAAGGCGTGGCGCAGATGCTCTTCCTCGAATCCGATGAAGAATGTGAAGTTTCCTACAAGGATCGTGGCGGCAAATATCAGGGCCAGCGTGGCGTGACCTTGCCGCGTACCTGATCGACCATCCGACGGATGTCGGGAATTCTTTGGCGGGCAGACACTCTATGGGGTGTACTGCCCGTTTTTGTTACACACAGATTCGGGCCTTCACTGAGGAGTGCCCTATGAAGATCGACCCGCGAATCAGCGCTGAACTGGCAAGGCTTGAGCCCAATCAGATAGGCGTTCTGGCTTGGTCGTTACTGGCGAATCCGTCTTTGAGCCTGTCCGGCGGCGTGCCCGGCCAGCCCGATCCCGATACTCCCAACGAACAACCGACCGAACCAGGCGAACCGACCCTGCCGGACGAACCGCCTCCGGCGCCTGTGGCCTGATCCACTGTCATGAATATGGCCCGTCAGTCTGATCGATTTGCGATCTAGCTGACGGGCCATATTTCGTTGTCGCCGATCACGAAGACTTTGCAACTGTCGTCGCGCTCGACCTGATAGCCGCCGGTAAACGCACCGAATGCCGGCATCAGGCTGATGCGCTCACCGAGTCTGAAACAAGCCAGGCGCAGACTCTGCCGACCTTTGCCATGCAGCCGATAGACCGGGTGCACGTGGCCGGCGAGCACGTGCCGTTCCGGATGCGCATCGGGCTCATGCTGCAAGGCAAACGGCCCGAGTAACAGCGGTTCTGGCACCACGCGGATATTCAGCGAGGCCGGCGGGTCGCCTGCGCGTTTGTCATGGTTGCCGCGAATCAGCGTCATCGGCAGGTCAGCGTGGCGCGCTCGCCATTCTGCCAGTGCGTTCAGGGTGGTCGGGACATGTGACCCGGGGCCATGCAGAAAGTCGCCGAGGAAGATCAACTGGCGACACGGCAGCCGCGCCAGCAACGCGTCGATCACCTCGATGTTGCTCGCTGTCGTGCCATGCGGCACCGGCTGGCCGAGGCTGCGATAGGCCGCCGCCTTACCGAAATGCACATCGGCGATCAGCAATGCTTCCTGCGCTGGCCAATACAGCGCTTTCTCCGGCAGCAACCACAACTCCTCACCGGCCAAACGCACCGGGTACGCACTCACGACGATTTTCCGTTATCAGCGGTTTTTTCCAGGTCACCGACCATTCTTCTGATCCTGTCAGCCAGTTTTTCCGAACTCATGCTCTCGCGCATCCGCTCCACCAGCAGCGGAAAGCCCAGCGGGGTAGGACGTTTAACTTGATGCACGTCCAGTTTCATCTGATTGATGCGCTCCAATGTCTGTTCCAAACGACGAATATCCAGCTCTTCGCGTAGGACTTCTTCCCCGGCTTGGGCCAGTAGCAGGTTGTCGGCGTCATATTGTTTGAACACTTGGAAAAACAGGCCACTCGACGCCTGCACTTGGCGGGTGCTTTTCGGTGCGCCCGGATACCCGGCGAACACCAGCCCGGCGATCCGCGCGATTTCGCGGAAGCGGCGCAACGCCAGTTCACCGGCATTGAGGCTGGCCAGCACATCCAGCAACAAGTCATCGGCGTTGAACAGGCTTGCATCGAGATGCGCGGCCCAATCAACCGGCGTGGCGCTGAGCAGTTCCAGGCCGTAATCATTCACGGCAATCGAGAAGGTCACCGGTTGCCGCTGACTGACGCGCCACGCCAGCAGGCTCGCCAGTCCCAGATGCACTTGGCGCCCGGCGAACGGATAGAGGAAAAGATGCCAGCCTTCGCGGGATTTCAGTACCTCGGCCAGCAGATTTTCCGTGGTGGGCAAGCCGGACCAGCGTATCTGCGTCTCCAGCAGCGGCCGCAGCGCGTGCATTTCCGGGCCGTTGAACTGACCTTGAGCAGCGGCGCTGAAGCGCGTCACCACTGCTTCGGCCAGTTCGTTGGATAACGGCATGCGCCCGCCATTCCAGCGCGGCACGGCGGCTTTTTTTGCGGTGCTGCGTTTGACGTAGGCGGTCATGTTTTCCACCCGCACCAGTTCCAGTAGGCGCCCGGCGAAGAGGAAACCATCGCCGGGTTTCAGTCGCGCGATAAAGCCTTCCTCGACGCTGCCCAGTTGTTTGCCACCGCCGCCCTTGCTCCAGAATTTCAGGTTGATGCTCGCGTCGCTGACGATGGTGCCGATGCTCATGCGATGGCGCCGCGCCAGACGCGCATCCGGCACACGCCAGACGCCGTGTTCGTCCGGCTCGACCCGGCGGTAATCCGGATACGCTGTAAGAGACATCCCGCCATGGCGTACGAACGCCAGCGCCCAGGCCCAGTCTGCCGCTGTCAGGTCACGATAAGCCCAGGCACCACGGACTTCTTCGTACAAGTCTTCAGGAATAAAGCCACCGCCAAGGGCCATGCTGACCAAATGCTGGACCAGCACATCCAGCGGCTTGTGCGGTGACAGGCGCGGCTCGATGCGCCGTTGCTCGACGGCATCGCGTGCGGCGACCGCTTCGATCAGTTCCAGGCTGTGGGTCGGCACCAGCGTCACCCGCGAGGTGCGCCCCGGTGCGTGACCGGAACGGCCGGCACGTTGCATCAACCGCGCAACGCCTTTCGCCGAGCCGATCTGCAGCACGCGCTCGACCGGGAGGAAATCCACACCCAAGTCCAGGCTTGAGGTGCAGACCACCGCTTTCAATTGGCCATTCTTCAGCGCCTGTTCGACCCAGTCGCGGGTATCGCGTGACAGTGAGCTATGATGCAGCGCGATCAACCCGGCCCAGTCCGGCCGCGCTTCCAGCAGCGCCTGATACCAGATCTCCGATTGCGCGCGGGTGTTGGTGAACACCAGGCTGCTGGCGCAGGCGTCGAGCTCGGCCACCACCTGCGGCAGCATCTTCAGACCAATGTGGCCGGCCCAGGGAAAACGCTCGATGGCCGGTGGCAGCAGGGTGTCGACTTGCAGGGTTTTTTCGCTTTTGCCCTGAACACTGACGCCGCCGCCCTGTGGGATCAGCACTTGCTCGGCGTGGGATTGATTACCGAGGGTGGCGGAAACGCCCCAAACGATCAGATCGGGCTGCCAATGACGCAGGCGGGCGAGAGCCAGTTGCAGTTGCACGCCGCGTTTGTTGCCGAGCAACTCGTGCCATTCATCGATGACGATCATGCGCAGGGTCGACAACGCCGTGCGCGCATCGGCGCGGGCGAGCAACAGAGTCAGGCTTTCCGGTGTGGTGATCAGCGTCGTCGGCAAGCGCCGGCCCTGACGAGCGCGTTCGCTGCTGCTGGTGTCGCCGGTGCGCAGGCCGATGCTCCACGGAATCTGTAAATCATCCACCGGGCTTTGCAGCGCGCGGGCGGTATCGGCGGCGAGGGCGCGCATCGGCGTGATCCACAGCACTGTCAACGGCTCGGCCGGCGGTTTGCGTTTGCGCGGTGTAGCCACGGGCGGTTGCAGGCGGGCGAAGCGGTTGAGCGCAGCAAACCACACCGCATAGGTTTTACCGGCGCCGGTGCTGGCGTGGAGCAACCCGGATCCGCCGTTTTTCACCGCCGCCCACACCTGTTTCTGAAAGGCGAACGGCTTCCAGTCGCGGGCGCTGAACCAGGTTTTTGCAAAGTCGGGGGATTTCGCCATGCCGGCTGCGTGCGCTCTGGAGGTGTTGTTTCAGAGACCACAGCAACAGACCAAAGGTTTAAAACAACGCGATTCCCTTGTAGGAGCTGACGAGTGAAACGAGGCTGCGATCTTTTGATCTTTGAGGCAGAGTCAAAAGATCGCAGCCTTCGGCAGCTCCTACAGGGGAATTGTGTACGGCATTATTTCAGGTTGCCGCTGAGGAACTGCTTCAGCCGTTCGCTTTTGGGATTGCCCAGCACGTCTTCCGGCGCGCCTTCTTCTTCCACCAGACCCTGATGCAGAAACAGCACCTGATTCGACACCTTGCGCGCAAAACTCATTTCGTGGGTGACCATGATCATCGTCCGGCCTTCTTCGGCCAGACCCTGAATCACCTTCAGCACTTCGCCGACCAGTTCCGGGTCGAGTGCCGAGGTCGGTTCGTCGAACAGCATCACTTCCGGTTCCATCGCCAGTGCCCGGGCGATCGCCACGCGCTGTTGCTGACCGCCGGAGAGAAACGCCGGGTATTGATCGGCGACCCGCGCCGGCAAGCCGACTTTGTCCAGATAACGACGGGCGCGATCCTCGGCTTCCTGTTTGCTGCAACCGAGCACCCGGCGCGGGGCCATGGTGATGTTTTCCAGCACGGTCATGTGGCTCCACAGGTTGAAATGCTGGAACACCATCGCCAGCCGCGTGCGCAGGCGTTGCAGTTCATCGGCGTCGGCAACGTGCATGCCGTGGCGGTCGGTGACCATGCGGATCGCCTGGCCATCGAGGCTCATGGCGCCGTCATTGGGTTGTTCAAGGAAATTGATGCAGCGCAAAAAGGTGCTTTTGCCCGAGCCGCTGGCGCCGATCAGGCTGATCACGTCGCCGGTTTTGGCCTTGAGCGAAACGCCTTTGAGCACCTGATGATCGCCATAGCTTTTGTGCAGGCCTTCAACGGTCAGTTTGTACATGGACGAGCATCCTCAAGGCGAAAGTAGGTAGCCGCTGCGATAGGCCTGGGCGCCCGCGACGTGGGCGATGACCATGCCGGCAGTGGCCATGCGCCGCAGCGAGCGCGCATACAGCAGGCCGGCGGCGGTGCAATGAATGGGGGTGACCTTGTCATGGATCGGGTCGATGATTTCGGCGATCTGCTGGCCGGCCTCCAAGTATTGGCCGGGCGTGGCGCAGTACACCAGCAGGCCGCCGACTGGCGTGGTCACCGGTTCGACCCCGGCCAGCGGCGTGGCCGGGTACGGTAGCGGCGGTTGCGGCTTGGTCTCGCCGACGATGGCATCGAACTGGATCAGATAGTCGATCAGCGCCTGACAATCGCGGCTGGCCAGCGGGTGATTGACGTCGCCCTGACCGCGCAATTCGACGGTCACCGAGAAGCTGCCCAGCGGAATCTCGAACTGCTCACCGAAGCGCTCGCGCAGTTGCCACCAGAGCAGTGTGAAGCATTCGTCGAACGACTGCCCGCCGGAATCGGTAGCGAGCAGGCTGGCCTGGGCTTCCATGTAGCGCGCCAGCGGCTCGACCTGCGGCCAGGCTTCAGGCGTGGTGTACAGGTGCACCACCGATTCGAAGTCGCAGTGCAGGTCCAGCACCATGTCGGCATCGCAGGCCAGGCGTTGCAGGGTCAGACGCTGGGATTGCAGTTGTGTGGTCGGCTTCTGACGGTCGAGGGCACTGCGCAGGTTGGCACGGATCAGTTCGAGGTTGTGCTGCGCATCATCATTGAGTTGGCCTTCGACGGCATTGCCGATTTCTTCGCTGAGGTCGACGAACCAGCGATTGAAGTTCTGCCCGCTCTCCAGGTCGTAACGGCCCAGCGGCACGTCCATCAGCACTTGTTCGAGGCCGACCGGGTTGGCCACCGGCACGAGGACGATTTCGCTGCGCAGGCGGCCGGCAGCTTCCAGCTCGGCCAGACGCTGCTTCAGGTGCCAGGCGACCAGCATGCCCGGCAGTTCGTCGGCATGCAGCGAGGCCTGAATGTACACCTTGCCCTTGGCCTGCTGTGGGCCGAAGTGGAAACTGTGAATCTGCCGTGCGGTCCCCGGCAGCGGGGCCAGCAAGTCATGAATCTGGTGGCGCATTGTTATCTCTTTATTGTCAAACCGGTGCTAGTGAGTCGGCCCGAGGAAGGCCAGCCAGCGGCGTTCGGCAAGGCGGAACAGACCGACCAGCGCAAAAGTAATGGTCAGGTAGATCAGCGCGGCGATGCCGAATGACTGGAAGGTCAGGAAGGTCGCCGAATTGGCATCCCGCGCGACTTTCAGGATATCGGGAATGGTCGCGGTGAACGCCACGGTGGTCGAATGGAGCATCAGGATCACTTCGTTGCTGTAGTAAGGCAACGAACGGCGCAAGGCCGACGGCATGATCACGTAGGCGTACAGCTTCCAGCCGGTCAGGCCATAAGCCTTGGCCGCTTCGACTTCGCCGTGGTTCATGCTGCGAATCGCCCCGGCAAAAATCTCCGTGGTGTACGCGCAGGTATTGAGCGCGAAAGCGAGGATCGTGCAGTTCATCGCGTCGCGAAAGAAACTGTCGAGGATCGGCTGTTCGCGCACGGCGGCGAGGCTGTAGATGCCGGTGTAGCAGATCAGCAACTGGATATACAGCGGCGTGCCACGGAACAGGTAGGTGTAGAACTGCACCGGCCAGCGAACGTAGAAGTGCGGCGAGACGCGGGCAATCGACAATGGGATCGAGACGACGAAGCCGATGCAGATCGAGGCGGTCAGCAGCCACATCGTCATCGCCAGGCCGGTGATGTTCTGGCCGTCGGTATAAAGGAAGGCGCGCCAATATTCCTGGAGAAGTTCGATCATCGTACGGCCTCCCGGGCACCGGCGGCGTAGCGGCGTTCGAGCCAGCGCAGGATGAAGTTCGAAGCACTGGTGATCAGCAGATAAATCAAGGCGGCGAGGACCAGAAAGTAGAACAGTTGATAGGTGCTTTTACCGGCGTCCTGGGCAGCCTTGACCAGATCGGCCAGACCGATGATCGACACCAGCGCGGTGGCCTTGAGCATGACCATCCAGTTGTTGCCGATGCCTGGGAGGGCAAAACGCATCATTTGCGGAAACACCACGAAGCGAAAACGCTGGCCACGTTTGAGGCCATACGCGGTGGCGGCTTCGACTTGGCCGCGCGGCACCGCGAGGATGGCGCCACGGAAGGTTTCAGTGAAATACGCGCCATAAATGAAGCCCAGCGTCAGTACGCCGGCGCTGAACGGGTCGATTTCGATGTATTCCCATTCCATGTAGTCGGTCAGCGACGTCAACCAGGTTTGCAGGCTGTAGAAGATCAACAGCATCAGCACCAGATCCGGCACGCCGCGGATCAGCGTGGTGTAGAGCTGCGCAGGCAGGCGCACCAGTTTGACTTTCGACAGTTTGGCACTGGCGCCGAGCAGGCCGAGCAACACGGCCACCAGCAGCGACATCGCCGATAATTTGATGGTCATCCAGGTGCCTTGCAGCAGCAACGGGCCGAAGCCCTGCAGACTGAACGAGGCCAGCCCCAGATTTTGCAGGAGGGTTTCAAACATAAATCAGCAACCTGAGCGGATGGAAAAGGCGCCCATCGGGGATGGGCGCCGGGGCATTATTTGCCGCTGTACAGATTCAGGTCGCCAAAGTGTTTCTTTTGAATCTCGGCGTATTTGCCGTCGTCGTGTAACGCTTTGATACCTTTATCCAAAAGTGCTTTCAGCTCAGTGTTACCTTTCTTGATACCGACAGCGGTTTTGGCTGGCAGCAATTCGCTGTCGACCGGCTGGCTGATTTCATAATCGGCGCCTTTTGGCGACTTCAAAAAGCCCAGTTCGGCTTGCAGCATGTCCTGGATACCGGCGTCGAGACGGCCGGAGGTCAGGTCGGAATACACCTGGTCCTGGTTCTGATAGGCCTGGGTTTTCACACCGGCCTTGTCCAGCACGGCTTTGGCATAGGCTTCCTGAATGGTGCCTTGCTCATAGCCAACGGTTTTGCCCTTGAGCGAAGCGACATCGGCGGTGATGCCGGAGCCTTTCTTGAACACATAAGCGGTCGGGCCGGAAAACAGTTCGCTGGAGAAGTCGATGACCTTCTCGCGCGCCGGGGTCACGGTCATCGACGAGATCACACCGTCGAACTTGTTGGCCTTGAGGCCCGGAATCATGCCGTCGAAATCGCTTTCGACCCATTTGCACTTGACCTTCAGTTCGGCGCAGATCGCGTTGCCCAGATCGATATCGAACCCGACCAGGCTGCCATCGGCCGCTTTCGACTCGAACGGTGCGTACGAAGGGTCAACGCCAAAGCGCAGCTCTTTGTATTCCTTGGCCAGCGCGGAGCCGGCGGCCATGCACAACGCCAGTGCAGAAAGGGTCAGCAATGCTTTTTTCATTATTCAATCCCTAAGAACCAATATGAGCGCTTGTGGCGCAGAATTATTGTTACTGCAACGCTTACGACCTGTAGAAAGTAGCAATTTCCGAACCAGAGTGCCGAACAGGTGTTTTAAAAGGTCGAGTGCAGAGAGGCAAGGGTAGTTGAATGCACGGAAACGGGCATTGCTGTTTGTATGCACTGTTTCGGTTCAAGCGCGTGGCTCAGAGCAGTTGAAACTGTGGCGAGGGGCTTTATCCCCGATCGGCTGCGCAGCAGGTGCAAAAACCTGAGTGCACGATTTCAGGGGGAAATTGCCGGGGGCCGCTGCGCAGCCCAGCGGGGATAAATCCCCTCGCCACAGGATTCTGCGATGTGTCGAGAATGAATCAGGCCAACAAGTCTTGCAGAGTCGCGAGGCTGTCGGCTTCTTCGACGGTCTTGTCCTTGCGCCAGCGCAGCATGCGCGGGAAGCGTACGGCGATGCCGCTCTTGTGCCGGCGCGACAGGGCGATGCCTTCGAAGCCCAGTTCGAACACCAGGCTCGGTTTCACACTGCTCACCGGGCCGAATTTCTCCACCGTGGTTTTGCGCACGATGCTGTCGACCTGGCGCATCTCTTCATCGGTCAGCCCTGAATAGGCCTTGGCGAACGGCACCAGCGAGCGTTGACTGGATTCCGGCGGGCCGTCCCACACGGCGAAGGTGTAATCGCTGTACAGACTGGCGCGACGGCCGTGTCCACGCTGAGCATAAATCAGTACCGCGTCGACGCTGAACGGATCGACCTTCCACTTCCACCACACGCCCATGTCCTTGGTCCGGCCGACACCATACAGCGAATCGCGGGCCTTGAGCATCATGCCTTCGACGCCGAGTTTGCGTGACGCTTCGCGCTGGCGGCCGAGGTCGAGCCAGTCTTCGCCGGTCAGTACCGGGGAGGGCAGCAGTACCGGACTGTTGCAGTGCGCGATCACCTCTTCGAGTTGCGCCCGCCGCTTGACCTGCGGCTGGTTGCGCCAGTCTTCGCCCTGCCATTCCAGCAGGTCGTAGGCCAGCACCACCACCGGCACTTCTTCGAGAATCTTCTTGTCCAGCGTCTTGCGACCGATGCGTTGTTGCAGCAGGGCGAACGGTTGCACGGCCGGCGGCTCATCGGATTGCGGATCGAAGGCATCTTCGGTGGTCGGATGGGTGCTCTTCCACACCACGATTTCGCCGTCGATCACCGTGCCGTCGGGCAGGCCGTGGACCAGCACATCGAACTCGGGGAAGCGCTCGGTCACCAGTTCCTCGCCGCGCGACCACACCCACAGCTTGCCGTCGCGCTTGACCACTTGCGCGCGAATACCATCCCACTTCCATTCCACCTGCCAGTCGCTGGCCGGGCCGAGCAGGGCGTCGAATTCCTCGACCGGTTGCGACAACGCATGGGCGAGAAAAAACGGGTAGGGCTGACCGCCGCGCTGGGCGTGTTCGTCGGCGGATTCCGGGGCGATCAGTTTCAGATAGCTGGCGGCGTTGGGCCGGTTCGACAGGTCCGTGTAACCGACCAGGCGCTGGGCCACGCGTTTGCTGTCGAGCCCGGCCATCGACGCCAGGGCGCGGGTGACCAGCAGCTTGGACACGCCAACGCGGAAACTGCCGGTGATCAGCTTGATGCACAGCATCAGGCTCGCCCGGTCCAGTTGCGCCCACAACATTG
The DNA here is from genome assembly GCF_054667565.1 of Pseudomonas sp. S3_G06. Classification (NCBI taxonomy): domain Bacteria; kingdom Pseudomonadati; phylum Pseudomonadota; class Gammaproteobacteria; order Pseudomonadales; family Pseudomonadaceae; genus Pseudomonas; species Pseudomonas sp. S3_G06. The sequence goes on along the minus strand of NZ_CP162738.1, from coordinate 3,814,773 downwards.
GCAATTGGCGCATCAGGTACTCCGGCGTTTCTCTGCGCAGTGGCAGCAGCTTGTCTTCGATCCATTCGGCAAGACCGGCCTCGGAGCTGTGGGAATTTTCCGGCAGCACCAGAGAAATGGTCTCGGCCAGATCGCCGACGGCTTGGTAGCTTTCTTCGAACAGCCATGGCTCCAGTCCCGAAACTGCGACCGCCAGCTCACGGAGGATGCGCACCGGTACCAGTTGCCGAGGCCGACCACCGGAGAGGAAATACACCGCCCATGCGGCATCTTCCGGCGCGGCCTGCGCGAAGTACGCCTGCATCGCCGCCAGCTTGGCGTTGCTCGACGTGGTGGCGTCGAGTTCGGCATATAACTCGGCGAAGGCTTTCATGGCGATGTCTCGGCAACGGTGGGTTCGGTGGCGATGTTGTCGTCTTCGTCATCGCCGTATTCGGTGGTGAAGCCTTGTGCATCGAGGCCCTGTTCCCGCAGATGGCGCACGAGCACGCCGATCGAGCCGTGGGTGACCATCACCCGTTCCGCGCCGGTCTGGTTGATCGCCCACAGCAGGCCGGGCCAGTCGGCGTGATCGGAAAGGACGAAACCGCGATCGACGCCGCGCCGCCGCCGGGTCCCGCGCAGGCGCATCCAGCCGCTGGCAAAGGCATCGCTGAACTCGCCGAAACGACGCATCCAGGTACTGCCGCCTGCTGACGGCGGAGCAATGACCAGCGCCTGGCGCATGATCGGGTCGCTTTTTTTTACGTCGCCCGCATAGATCGTCGGCGGCAGGTACACGCCGGCATCGCGGTAGACCCGGTTCAGTGGTTCGACCGCGCCGTGGCTGAGGATGGGCCCGAGGGTTTCGTCGATGCCGTGGAGAATCCGCTGCGCCTTGCCGAAGGAGTAGCAGAACAGCACGCTGGCCTTGCCGGCGGCGATATTGGCCGCCCACCACTGATTGATCTCGGCGAAGATCTGCGCCTGCGGCTGCCAGCGATAGATCGGCAGGCCGAAGGTCGATTCGGTGATGAAGGTGTGGCAGCGCACCGGTTCGAATGGGGTGCAGGTGCCATCCGGCTCGACCTTGTAATCCCCCGATGCGACCCAGACTTCGCCGCCGTATTCCAGGCGCACCTGCGCCGAACCGAGGACATGTCCGGCGGGGTGAAAGCTCAGGGTCACGCCGTGGTGGGTCAGGCGCTGGCCGTAGTCGAGTGTTTGCAACTGGATGTCCTGACCCAGACGCGCGCGCAGAATCCCGGCGCTGGCGCTGCTCGACAGGTAGTGCTGATTACCGGTGCGCGCGTGATCGCCATGGGCATGGGTGATCACCGAACGCTCGACCGGCCGCCACGGATCGATATAGAAATCCCCGGCGGGGCAGTAGAGACCTTCAGGTCGGGCAATAACAAGATCCATGTCGTGACCGGAATGGGGGGCTTGTTAGCTATGAGGCGGGCGTAAGGCTGGAAGTTCGATCGGCTTTAAAGCGCTACCCTCACCCCAGCCCTCTCCCAGAGGGAGAGGGGGCCGACCGAGGTATCTGGTGAGGTACATCGACCTGGGGGACCGAGTTGAATATGGATCCGGCACAGCCTTGAGCCTGATCCAATGTTGGATTCACTGTCTCTCTTTCAGGGCGGCGCAAGACCCAAGCATCCCCCAATCAGTCCCCTCTCCCTCCGGGAGAGGGCTAGGGTGAGGGGCTGTTGATCTTTGCTCTATTTCCCGGGCGTCAGGGTCAAACGGGTCTTGCCATACACCCGATCAAAGTTTTGCGGCTGCATCGGCAGGCCGATGTACTGACCTTTCAGCCACGCATCGATCCCGTTCAGGTAGTTCGGACTCAGTGGATTGCCCGACTGCCCCGTACCGTTCTGCGCCATCAGTGGCTCGCTCTGGCCGAAGTCGACGATAAAACGCATCGACGGCGCGCGCGTGGTGACGAAGTCCTGGCCCCAGGCAAACGCCGAGCTGTTCAGCGTGGTGTGATCGCCACCGGCTGCCAGCGGCCCGCGCACAGTCTGACCGTTGCTGTTTTTCCACGCATAGCTGTGCAGTTTGCCCCACTGCCAGGCGCGATGATCGCCGCCCAACTGGCTGTCGCCCGCTGTAATCGCTGCAGCGAGACTGCGGGCGAGAATCACGGATTTGTCTTCCTTCTGCGGCGTGCGCAGGTCATCCCAGAACGGACTGTCCTCACGCCCCAAGAGATGATCGGCCTGTGCCGCGTAGGACAGATCGCCATTGGCGACAAAGGCCTTCCACGCCGGGCTCGACTCAGGACCCAGTTCATCGAGGAAGATCTGCTTCATGCTTTCCTGCAGAAACAGTTCGTAGATCGCCGCATCCGCCGAGGTCGGGCTGAGCTTGCCGTCGAACGCCATCAAACGGGTGAAGGCTTCGCGGGCCTTGCTGCGTTCGGCTTCCGGCAGGGCGTCGATCGCCTGTTTCAGCGGTTGTTTCATGCCCGGCGCTTCCAAGACTTTTTTCAGCTTGGCGGCGAAGGTGGTGGTCTGGTCGTACTGCATGGCGATCACGCTGCGGCTGTCGTGCTTGCCGCTGCCAGCCATTTCCGCCAAGCGTTCGCCGCGCTCCGGTGCCGCCCAGGATTTCGACAACTGCATGCCGTAGCCGTCGGGGATGACGCGCTGGTTGGCGGTGCCGAGCCAGCCTTGTGCCGGGTCCTGATCGTAGGGGTGCAGCATCGGGTCGGCGTAACCGTCCCAGTCGTAGCGACCGTCCCAGCCCGGCGAGGGCAGGAGGCCTTCGCCTTCGCGACGGTTGGGGAAGCGCCCGGTGACTTGCCAGCCGATATTGCTCGCATCGGCAAAGACCAGATTGAGGGTAATGGCGCGGATTTCGCGGCTGGCGTCCGAGGCGCGCTCGACGTTCTGCGCGCGGGTCAGGTCGAAGAAGGCATCCAGGGTTTTGTCGTCGGTGAAGCTTGGCGTCTGCAGGGCGAGGCCGAAACCGCTGCCCTGCGCCGCTGCCTGGGCACTGTTGAGCAGCGCGCCGTGGCGGGTTTCGTACACGGCTTCGCGAATCGGCCGCTGGCCTTTGACGAAGTAGGTCTCGTTGCGCACACCCAGCGGCTGCCATTTGCCGTTGACTTCATAAGTGAGGCTGCTGCCCTGACGGCGGATTTTCTCGAGGAACAGGTCCTGATTGTCGCCGAGCACGCTGGTCATGCTCCACGCCACTTTGCCGTTGAAGCCGCCGAGCACCATCGGCAGACCGGCAACCGTGACGCCGGCGGCCTGATATTTCGGCGCACGGATCTGCACGAAACTCCACAGCGACGGCGCGGCCAACGGCCCGTGCGCATCGCTGGCCAGCAGGCTCTTGCCGCTGCGGCTGCGTTGCGGGGCGATCGCCCAATTGTTCGCAGTCGGCGTGGCGAGCAGGTTCAGCGCCGACAGTTGCTGGCTGGCGCTGCTCAGTTCCGTCAGCCCCGGAATCTGCCCGTTGAGCTTGAGGCCTTGCAGCTTGTCGGCTTCAGCCACTGGCAGGTTTTCATCAGGCGCCGACGGGCTCAGCCAGGCGAGTTTGTCAGTGGTCACGGTTTGCGCGAGCACCAGCGACTGGATTTCCTCCGGCAGGTTGGCCGACTGGCTGAAATTCAGCAGGGCAAAAATCAGCGCCGAATCTTCCGGTTTCCAGTATTCGGGCTTGTAACCGCTGGCGGCGAGGTCGCCCGGCAACTTGTCGGCGTAGCGGAACAGGTAGGCGTTGACGCCCCGTGCATACACCTCGAAGAAGCGCTTGAGCCGTGGCGACGAGGCCTTGTACAGCTCGCCGGCGCTCTTCTTCAGATTGACCGCGCGCATGTAGCGGTCGGCATCGAGCATCGACGCGCCGGACATTTCCGCCAACCGGCCCTGGGCCAACAGGCGCAGGGTGACCATCTGATTGATGCGGTCGCTGGCGTGGACGTAACCGAGGCTGAACAGCGCGTCATGGAAGCTGTTGCTCTCGATCAGCGGCATGCCCATCGCATTGCGCCGCACCGACACGTTCTGCGCCAGGCCCTTGAGCGGTTGCACGCCGGAGGTCGGTGGCAGGCTGTCCTGGGCGTTCCAGGTCTGGCAACCGGACAGGCCGAGGACACCGGCCACCGCTGCGGCGACGCCGAACCGGGGAAGGAAATGTGTAAGGGCTGGCGAGGCCATGGCGAAGCTCCTGCGGGGGTATAAGGCTGGGGGCGCAATAAAGCCGCTACGTTAGTGACGGCGCGAGGGCCGCGCAAGCGGGGCGAGTGGTTATTTATGCAGTTGTCGGCTGATCGGTCAGGGTTGTGGCGGTTGCTTGTGGGAAAGCGCTGATGTTGAACTACGGAACAAGTCCCGAGCCCTGTCAGGAGAAAGATCGCTATGGAGCTTCAAAGCAACGCTGCGCTGATCATCATCGACCAGCAGAAAGGCATTCTGCATCCGCGTCTGGGGCGGCGGAATAATCCTCGGGCCGAAGAGCGAATGCTTGAGTTATTGGCGCTGTGGCGGCGGTGCGGGCGCCCGGTGGTTCACGTGCAGCACTTGTCGCGCTCGCCTGATTCGGTGTTCTGGCCCGGGCAGGACGGAGTGGAGTTTCAACCGCGCTTTGCGCCGCAGTAGGGTGAATGGCTGATTCAGAAACAGGTGCCGGATGCGTTTTGCGCCAGTGGGTTGGAAGCTCAGTTGCGTGAGGCTGGGATCGGGCAATTGATCATCGTCGGTGTCGCGACCAATAACTCGGTTGAATCAACGGCGCGCACTGCGGGCAACCTGGGGTTCGACACGTGGGTGGCGGAGGATGCGTGCTTTACCTTCGACAAGGCCGATTATTTCGGCACACCACGTACCGCTGAAGAGGTGCACGGGATGTCGCTGGGCAATCTGCATGGGGAGTATGCGACGGTGGTCGGCTCTTCACAGATTCTGGCGGCGGGCTGAAGTTTTGTAGTGTATGCGCCGCCGCCTTCGCGAGCAGGCTCGCTCCTACAAGGGATCGCATTTCAAATGACGGAACACGGTCAACTGTGGGAGCGAGCCTGCTCGCGAAAGCGGTGTGTCAGGCGAAGAAGACCTTCGCCAGTGACATCAAGCGCCGTGGCACTTCTTGAATTTCTTGCCGTTGCCGCATGGGCAAGGGTCGTTGCGGCCGACATCTTTCAGGGCGTTGCGCACCGGTTCCTGGTGGGCGTGGCCGCAGTTCGGGCCGTGGACATGGCCATGGTCGTGATCGTGATGGTGGTCATGATCGTGATGGTGGTCATGATCGTGGTTGCAGTCAGGGCCATGGACATGGGGTTGCTGGGTCATCGAGGTCACTCCGGAGTTAGATCGGCGGGGATTATCACGCCATTGCGCTCAAGGTGCACGTAGTGGGCGATGAATAAACCGGTTTCCATTTCCCCCTGCAATCGATAGGGAATCTGCTGGTGCGGATTTTTCAGCAGTTTCACCACCTGTTTGACCTTCGGCCACAGGTTGGTGCGGATCGGCACTTTGAAGTAAGCGCTGCGCTTTGGCCCGACGGTAAACCAGTGCTCATGCTCGCCTTCGGTGAGCAGGATATCCGCCAGATGGATGCGGTATTCCAGGCCGCGCACGGTCAGGTCACTGTCGTTGGGATTGTCGACGCGAAAGTGCAGAATGAATTTCTGCTCGAGCAGCTTGGCCCGCACCACCTCGACTTTCACCAGATGCACGGCAGGCTCGACGCTGTCATCGCTGAACCACGAGGCACAGCCGCCGAGGTTTACGATCAGCATCAAGAGCAGAAAATGTATTGTGCACCGACGACCGAGCATGAAATGGACTCCCTTTGTGCCCAGTCTAGACCTTAAAAGATTTCAGCCTTCGGCTAATCCCGTGGAGCTGCCGAAGGCTGCGATGTTTTGGCTCAAGCGCCGAAATAACCCGAACAACACTTCTTGAACTTCTGCCCGCTGCCACACGGGCAGCCGTCATTGCGCCCCAGCTTCATCTGCACCGTCGGATCGATGAAGTACCAGCGCCCACCATTCTGGACAAAGGATGAGCGCTCGCGATGGCTGTGCTCGCCCTGGCTGTCATGCCAGCGCGCGGTGAAGGTCACAAAAGCGTGTTCCGGCTGGCCGCCGAACACCTCCGAGCTTTCCACTTCAAGGCCGAGCCAGGTGCTTTGGGCACTCCAGTCGCTGATCGATTGTCGGTTCAGCCCCGCCTGCTGCGCGGGCAGGGTGGTCGCCACTAGATAGTCGACCAGCCCCAGCACATAAGCGCTGTAGCGTGAGCGCATCAAGGCTTCGGCACACGGTGCCGGGTGGCCGTCATGATAAGGACCGCAGCAGGCATCCAGCAGATTGCCGCTGCCGCAAGGGCAAATGGCTGTACTCATTGCATTACCACCAGTATTTACCGAAGTTTTCCGGATTGGCCCAGAAGCGTGAGTTGAGCCAGTCGGGGACTTGTTTGTAGTCAAGCAGATCGTAGGTGAACAGGGTCAGCACCTGCTCGTCGCGCTGGAAACGCTCGCTGGCCTGCAGGGCCAGCGAATAGAAATCGGTTTCCTGCCAGCCACTGGCCGCCAGATCCGCCAGATCCGCCAGCACCGCGATGCGACTGGCGTTGAGATTGCGAATGCCGCCCAACAAATTCAGGCCGTCGCGCTTGGGCAAATGTTCCAGGCAATCGACTACCAGCGCCAGATCGAAGCGCTGCGCGGCCAGTTCGGTGGGCAAAGCGCCGGGCGCGGCATGGGCGACCACGGTGTCTGGATGTGCGCCCTTGAAAGCGCTCAACGCGGGAAACTCGCTGGCGCCGATCAGCAGCAGACGGGCCGGGGCGTAGCGATCCAGCAAAGCGGCCAACGCCTGTTGTGGCGTGCGCGAAGAAATGGCGGCGTTCATCGAAGCTCCTCAGTCAGACCGCCAAGACTAGCCTGCCAGACCGCGTCGGCAAAGCGCCCGGTGGCGGCGGTTTTCGCCAAAAGAGGCAAACCCCTGTGAACACGGTCGCAAACAGCGGTGGCCTATTGCTGGCGGAGATTAAAACTCCGGTCTTTACTCCCTGAATCGGTTTTAAGCCGATCCCTCAGGAGAAAACTAGATGAGCATAGTTCGGACAGCATTACCCTTGGTTCTGCTAACCAGTGTGTTGACTGGTTGTGCAGGTTTGCAGAAAACCGACTGGCCGACCTGTGCGGCGGTCGGTGGTGTGGTGGGTGCCGGTCTCGGTGCGACGGAAAGCGCTTCGTGGGCCGGTTACGGTGCGTTGCTCGTTGGCGGCACGGCGGCGGCTTATTGCTGGGTACATGGTGATGGCGATGAAGACGGCGATGGCGTGCCGGACAGTCGCGACAAGTGCCCGGGCACACCTAAAGGCGTGCAGGTCGATGCTGACGGTTGCCCGCCACCGACGCCTGCGCCAGTGGTCGAAGAAGCGGTTGTGGTCAAGGAAGAAACCATCGTCATTCGTGATGTGCATTTCGAGTTCGACAAAGCCACGCTGACCGGCCCTGACAAGCAGGTGCTGGACAAGGTCGCCGATCGCCTGAAGCAGGAATCCTCTACCGCGCAACTGACCGTGACCGGTCACACCGACAGTGTCGGCAGCGATGCCTACAACAAGAAACTGTCGGATCGTCGTGCGCACTCGGTGGTGGAATACCTGATCCAGCAGGGCGTGCCACGTGCCAGCTTCGTTTCGGTGTCGGGCCTCGGTGAAAGCCAGCCTGTGGCTGACAACAAGTCGGCCGATGGTCGCGCGCAGAACCGTCGTACTGAAATCAAAATCGTCCGCTAGCCCCTCTCGCATCCGCGGCTTGTGCAGTCGCGGATGCGGGTCTTTACTCCTGAGTAACCGGTATGGGCCGGTACACAGGAGCGTTCACAAATGCGTGTTTTCTCAAGGTCCGTCTTGCCGGTGCTGCTGCTTGGCAGCTTGCTCACCGGTTGTGCCACTCACAGCGATGGCACCGCCCCTCTCAATCAACGTACGTGGCCGATCTGCAGCCTGCTTGGCGGCCTGGTCGGCGGCGGTCTTGGCGCCATCGAAAGCGCCGGCTGGGCCGGTGGCGGCGCGGCACTGGGGATCGTCACCGGCGGGCTGATCTGCTACGCCCAGGATGGCGACGAAGACAGCGACGGCGTGTTCGACCGCCGCGACCGCTGCCCGGACACACCGGAAAACACCGAAGTCGATCACCGTGGCTGCCCGCTGCCGCAATATCCGGTCGCAGTCAAACCGGTCGAACCGGCGCCGCAAACCGAAGTGATCACCTTGAGCGATGCCGGCAACGTGCTGTTCGATTTTGACAAGTCCGATCTGACCCCGGCGGCAAAAGCCCAGCTCGACACCTTGATGGACAAGCTGCGCAATGCCGATGTGGTCAGTATCAAAGTCATCGGGCACACCGACAGCAAAGGCTCCGACGCCTATAACCAGGCATTGTCGGAACGCCGCGCCAGCAGTGTCGCGGCGTATCTGCTGAGTCAGGGCCTGGCGCCGAACAAACTCACCAGCGAAGGCCGAGGCGAGAGTGAGCCGGTCGCCGATAACGCTACTGATGAAGGCCGCGCGGAAAATCGCCGGGTCGAGTTGCACATCAATCGATAGGAAACCTCTGTAGTACGCAGGCTAGAGCTGCCGGGTCGGGATCGTCGTCCCGGCAGCCATTTCATCAGCGTTTGCACAAAATTCATTTTTCCCTCTGGCTTATCGCCCGCAGAAGCCGGTACTGTGCGTGCAAAGAATAATTCGCAACACGGGGGAGCGTATGAAGGTGTTCTGGGGGCTGGGGCGTTTGCTGACCCTGCTGTTCTGCTGCGTGGTACTGGCCAATCAACTGGTGCCGTTTGTTCATCCGCTGCATCTGCTGGTCAATCTGGCCGGCGCTCTGTTGTTGCTGATTCATGTACTCGAAGCGCTGCTGTGCAATCGCAGTCTCAAGGGGCGTCCGCATCCCTGGCGTGACCGTGGCCGCATCCTGTTGTTCGGCGTTTTTCACCTGCAAACCATCCCGGCCCCGGCCGCTCCGGAGGCTTCTTCCCATGCGTAAACTCTGCCTGCTCGCTGCATTCATCAGTCCACTGGCCTGCGCCCAGGTGGTCAACGTGCAAAGCAATTCGCTGATGCGTTTGCCCAACACCACCAGCACACTGCAGCTGGAGAAGCTGGAAGTCGCCGATTACGGCACCTTGCTGATCCCGTCCAACGTGACTGAATTGAACATTGATGAACTGCGCCTGGGCCACGAAGCACGTATTGCTATCGTTCCGGCTGAACAAGCGCTGGAAGTGAAGGTCAAGCGCGCTGAGTTGAGCGAGGGCAGCCAGATCACCGCGCGCGGCGCCCCCGGCACTTATGAAAAAGCGGCCCGGGCCGGGCGCAATCTGAATCTGCAATTCCAGGCCCTGAGTGCGCCGCAACTGACGGTCGATGCCCGTGGCGGCAGGGGCGCGCCGGGTTTCGTCGGCCTCGACGGCGGCAACGGTGAAGATCCGGGCTGCACCTATGGCTCGGCCGGCCACGGTGCCGATGGCAGTGACGGCAGCGATGGCCAGCCAGGCGCGCCGGGTGCATTGGTACGCCTGGCCGTGCCACGGGATTACCCAGTCGAGCTGATCAAGGTCAACGTGGCTGGCGGTGCCGGCGGCCCGGCGGGTGTTGGCGGCAAGGCGGGCAAGGGTGGCAAGTCCAAGGGCTGCCTGGTGTACCGCGCAGATGGCGGCAAGAACGGCAAGGCCGGCGCGGATGGCCAGCCTGGGCCGGTGGGGGCGGCGGGTTCGGTTACCGTGCAACGGCTCTAAAACTGCGACCCACTCTCTGATCAATAAAATGCTTTGGTGAGTGAAGATCTTTGGTGAGTGAAATTATGTGGCGAGGGGATTTAGCGAAACGTCGCACCGCCCCGTTGGGCTGCGTAGCAGTCCCGCTTTTGATTTTTAGAGCGGGGCCGCTTCGCGACCCAGCGGGGATAAATCCCCTCGCCACAACTGTGTTCACAGCAGAAAAATAGTGCGATTCAGAGCATCGGTCTCGCCGCCGCTACCGCCACCAGCACCAACCCGACCAGCAGATTAAGCCCCACCACCCGGCGAATCCGCCCCAGCACTGCCGCACCCGCCGGCCAATCCTTCGCCTCAACCGCCTTGCGCAACTCTGGCAACATCAACCCCTGAATGCGGATGAACAGTGCCGTCATCACCACGTACAAGCCGATCATCACCTGCACGTACTTCGGCGCGGTTTCAAATCCGACCTGCTGCAGATGCAGCATGCCCACGCCGCTGATCGGCAACAGGATCACTGCGACCCAGACCCAACGGAAAAAACCTTGAAACACTTCCACCCACAGGGTCAGGCGAGCTGGGCCGTCCAGAGCCTTCACAGCCGCAGGGCGCAAGACCATCCAGGCGAAAAACATGCCGCCAACCCACACCAGAGCGGCAAGGATATGCAGGGGGTAAACGAGGCTAAAAGGTGTCATTCGGGCACTCCGTTCTGCGCAGGATCGATTAGGCAGGTATGATAGCCGCCGAACCAAACTACTGAAAATTTATCCAGCGTTTCCAGCGCCCGACACTCAATGATCAGCACTGAACTCAAAACCACGATCCAGGGCGCCTATTCGCGTTTTCTAGAGGCCAAGAGCCTCAAGCCGCGTTACGGCCAGCGCCTGATGATCGCCGAAATCGCCAAGGTCCTCGGGGATATCGACACCGATGACGAAGGCCGGCGCAGTGGCGACCCCGCGATTGTCGCGGTGGAAGCCGGCACCGGTACCGGCAAGACGGTGGCCTACAGCCTGGCGGCGATCCCTACGGCGAAACTGGCCGGCAAGCGTCTGGTGATTGCCACCGCGACCGTCGCCCTGCAAGAGCAGATCGTCTACAAGGATCTGCCTGACCTGATGCGCAACAGCGGGCTGAATTTCAGCTTCGCCCTGGCCAAGGGCCGTGGCCGCTACATGTGCCTGTCCAAACTCGACATGCTGCTGCAGGAAGGCCACGCACAAACCGCCACCGCGCAGTTGTTCGAAGAAGAAGGCTTCAAGATCGAAGTCGACGAGGCCAGTCAGAAGCTGTTCACCAGCATGATCGAAAAGCTCGCCGGCAATAAATGGGACGGCGACCGCGACAGTTGGCCTAACGCGCTGGAAGACGCCGACTGGGCGCGCCTGACCACCGATCACAGCCAGTGCACCAACCGTCATTGCCCGAACTTCGGCCAGTGCGCCTTCTACAAGGCCCGCGAAGGCATGGGCAAGGTTGACGTGATCGTCACCAACCACGACATGGTCCTGGCTGACCTGGCACTGGGCGGCGGCGCCGTGCTGCCCGACCCGCGCGACACAATTTACGTGTTCGACGAAGGTCACCACCTGCCGGACAAGGCCATCGGCCACTTCGCTCACTACACGCGCCTGCGCTCCACCGCCGACTGGCTGGAAACCACCGCCAAGAACCTCACCAAGCTGCTGGCCCAGCATCCGCTGCCGGGCGATCTCGGCAAGCTGATCGAGCAGGTGCCCGAGCTGGCACGGGAGATCAAGACCCAGCAGCAGTTCATGTTCACCGCCTGCGAGCAGATCGCCGATTTCAAGCCCGGCGAAGACGTCGAAGGCCGCGAGCGCCCGCGTCATCGCTTTGTCGGCGGGGTGATTCCCGAGGACATGCGCGAGATGGGCATCGAGCTGAAAAAAGGCTATTCGCGCCTTAACGACCTGTTCCAGCGCCTGACCGACCTGCTCAAGGAAGGCATGGACGGTGAGGTCAATATCGGCATCGCCAGCAATCAGGCCGAAGAGTGGTATCCGCTGTTCGGCAGCCTGTTGTCCCGCGCTTCCGGCAACTGGGAATTGTGGACCGCGTTCACCGCCGAAGACCCGGAAGACAGCCCGCCGATGGCGCGCTGGCTGACCCTGGCCGAAAGCGGTTCGCTGTTCGATATCGAGGTCAACGCCAGCCCGATTCTGGCGGCGGAAACCTTGCGTCGCAGTTTGTGGAACGTCGCGTACGGCTGCCTGGTGACCTCGGCGACGCTGACGGCGCTGGGCACTTTCGACCGTTTCCGCATGCGCGCCGGTCTGCCGAAAAAAGCTGTCACAGCGGTGGTGCCGAGCCCGTTCCATCATGCCGATGCCGGCGTGCTGCGCGTGCCGGATCTGAAGGCCGACCCGCGCGATGCCGCTGCCCATACGGCGGCGATCATCCGTGAACTGCCCGATCTGGTCGAAGGGTCGCGTGGCACGCTGGTGCTGTTCTCCTCGCGCAAGCAAATGCAGGACGTGTTCGACGGTCTCGACCGCGACTGGCGCAAGCAAGTGTTCATTCAGGGCAACCTGTCGAAACAGGAAACCCTCAACAAGCACAAGGCGCGAGTCGATGGCGGTGATTCCAGCGTGCTGTTCGGGCTGGCCAGTTTTGCCGAGGGTGTCGATTTGCCGGGTGCCTACTGCGAGCACGTGGTGATCGCCAAGATTCCGTTCTCGGTGCCCGATGATCCGGTCGAGGCCGCGTTGTCGGAGTGGATCGAGGCGCGTGGCGGCAATCCGTTCATGGAAATCTCAGTGCCCGATGCCTCGCTGAAACTGGTTCAGGCCTGCGGCCGTCTGCTGCGTACCGAAGAAGACCGCGGCACCATCACCTTGCTCGACCGGCGTCTGGTCACCCAGCGCTACGGCAAGGCGATCCTCAATGCGTTGCCTCCTTTCCGTCGTGAAATATCCTGAGACACGGGTGGGCCGATTGGCGCGCCGCGTTGTCTATCTCTCTGCCACCGCTTTTTCACTGGCCTTGACTGGTCGTTAGGGAGAACTCCGTTCTTATGATCCGCCGTTCGTTGCCCGCTGTTCTCGCCATGTTCTTTGCCGCGCCGTTGCTGGCCGCGCCCGCCGGTCAGCAGACGCTGTTCAACTTCGTGCGCCCGGCCGACGTGGTCAAGGTCGCCACGGAAAACGCCGACCTGCCCCAGGCCAATGCCGAACAGACCGCGGAAGGCGAAGTGCTGCGCCGGGTGACGTTCAACCCGGTCGCCCGGCCGACCTTGCGCCTGACCCCACAGACTGGCGCCTGGGACTGGTCGCAGTCCGGCATGATGAGCTTGCGTCTGCAGAGTGCGATGAACTGGGCGGTGACGGTTTATGTGCAAATCCAGAGCAACGATGGCCGCACTCTGGTCAGCCGCGTCGATCTGCCGGCCGGCCCCGCGCAGACCTTGCTGGTGCCGCTGGTGGCTTCGACGCCACTGAGCCAGGGCATGAAAGCCGGGCCACCGATGCCGGTGACCGTCGATGGCCAACGCATTCTGCTGGCCAGCAGCACCGGCGAGATCGATCGCAGTCAGGTGGTTTCAGTGAATCTGTCGCTGGATCAGCCGAAAGTTGCGCAGAGCCTGTTGCTCGAGCGTTTCGGCGTGCAGGACGGCGAATCGGTGACGCGGGCGGTGTACGGCAATCTGGTCGACGCCTACGGTCAGTCAACCCGTAGTAAATGGCCGGAAAAAGTCAGCAGCGACGAACAACTGAAAAGCGCCGCCAGCAAAGAGCAGCAACAGCTGAATACGTGGCTGGCCGAGCGTGAAAAGGCTTCGCTGGACAAGTTCGGCGGCTGGAACAAAGGCCCGGCGTTCAAGGCCAGCGGCTTCTTCCGCACGGAAAAACGTGATGGCCGCTGGTATCTGGTGACCCCTGAAGGCCACCCATTCTATTCGCTGGGCGTCAACACCGTCAGCCCGCAAGTCAACCAGACCTACGTCGCTGGTCGTGAGTACATGTTCGAATCGTTGCCGAAGAACGACGACCCGCTGGCCGCGCATTTCGGCGAGGGCGACAACCGTGGCGGCAACGGTGTCGATCAGGGCCGTGGCTACGGCAACGGCCGCTGGTACGACTTCTATGGCGCCAATCTGCAACGCCTGTACGGCGAACCGTGCAAGGCGGACAGCGACAACAAGGCCGGGATTGCCGAAGCGGCGAAGGCGGGCGCGGCTGAGGCCGGCTCGGTGCAGGCTGCTGAGACTGCAGCGGTGCCTGCCGAGCCAAAATCCGGTATTGCCGAAGCGGCGCAGACCGATGCGGTGCAAGCGTCCAGCGAGGAAGCCGCCCCGTGCAAAGCCGCAATTGATGAAGAACGCTGGACCCGCCATACCCTCGATCGGCTGCAAGCCTGGGGCTTCAACACGGTAGGCAACTGGAGCGCGCCGTCGCTGGCTGACGCTGAGCGCGTGCCGTACACCTTGCCGCTGTCGATCGTCGGCGATTACACCAGCATCAGCACCGGCAGCGATTGGTGGGGCGGCATGCCGGATCCGTTCGATCCGCGTTTCGCCATGGCCACCGAGCGCGCCGTGGCCATCGCCGCCCGCGATCACCGTGACGACCCCTGGCTGATCGGTTATTACGCCGACAACGAACTGGCCTGGGCTGGCCCTGGCGACGATCCGAAGGCTCGCTACGCGCTGGCCTACGGCACGTTGAAAATGACCACCGACGTGCCGGCCAAACGCGCCTTTCTCAAGCAATTGCGTGACAAGTACCGCAATCAGGCCGGACTGTCCAAGGCCTGGGGTATCGAGCTACCGGCGTGGGAGTTGATGGAAGATCCAGGCTTCGTGCCGCCACTGCCGAACCCGGAGCATCCGGAGATCGAAGCGGATTTCAAATACTTCCAGAAGGTCTTCGCCGATACCTATTTCAAGACCATTTCCGATTCGCTGAAATGGCACGCGCCGAACCAGATGCTCCTTGGCGGTCGTTTCGCCATCAGTACCCCTGAAGCCGTGGCGTCCTGCGCGCAGTACTGCGATGTGTTGAGCTTCAACATGTACACGCTCAAGCCGCAGGACGGCTACGACTTCGCCGCGCTGACGGCGCTGGACAAACCGGTGCTGATCACCGAATTCAACTTCGGCTCGGCCGACCGAGGGCCGTTCTGGGGCGGCGTGACGCAGCTGGCCAAGGAGGAAGATCGCGGCCCGGCCTATGCCAACTTCCTCAAACAGGCGCTGAGCGAACCGTCGATTGTCGGCGTGCACTGGTTCCAGTATCTCGACCAACCGGTGACCGGGCGTTTGCTCGACGGCGAGAATGGCCATTTCGGTCTGGTCGGTGTGACCGATCTGCCGTATCAGGGATTTGTCGAGGCGGTGCGCAAAAGCAATTTGCAGGCGCTGGAGCAGTTGGGCAAGGAGGCGCAGAAAACCCCGGCGGCGGAAGTTGAAGGCGGGCGCAAGGCCGAGGCTGGCAAAGCTGCGGAGGCTGCACAGGCGGGTGGGCATTCGGGGAATGGTCACTAGGTTTCAGACCGCGTTATCGTTCTTCGCGAGCAGGCTCGCTCCCACAGGGGATCTGCGCTGCTGTTGAGATCCAGTGTGGGAGCGAGCCTGCTCGCGAAGGGAGCAACACAAATTGCCGATCAACCGTCTGGCCCGCGCCTGTTCCCAAATCCCTCAAGGGCTGGAACAATGCGGGCCACTTTGTAGAGCGTTTTCGCGGGGGAGTTGCGGGTGCAGATTCAGGGACATTACGAGCTTCAATTCGAAGCGGTGCGCGAGGCTTTCGCCGCACTGTTCGACGATCCCCAGGAACGCGGCGCAGCCCTGTGCATCAAGGTCGGTGGAGAAACCGTCCTCGACCTCTGGTCCGGTACTGCCGACAAGGACGGCGCCGAGGCTTGGCACAGCGACACCATCGCCAACCTGTTCTCCTGCACCAAGACCTTCACCGCCGTTACCGCGCTGCAACTGGTGGCCGAAGGCAAGTTGCAACTCGACGCCCCGGTTGCCCGCTACTGGCCGGAATTCGCCGCCGCCGGCAAAGAATCCGTCACCCTGCGCCAATTGCTTTGCCATCAGGCCGGCCTGCCGGCGCTGCGCGAACTACTCGCGCCTGAAGCGCTTTACGACTGGCAAACCATGGTCGACGCCCTCGCGGCCGAAGCGCCATGGTGGACTCCGGGCACCGGTCACGGTTATGCCGCGATCACCTACGGCTGGCTGGTCGGCGAATTGCTGCGCCGCGCCGACGGTCGTGGGCCGGGCGAGTCGATCGTCGCTCGGGTCGCCAAACCGTTGGGCCTGGATTTCCACGTGGGCCTGGCCGACGAAGAGTTTCATCGCGTGGCGCACATTGCCCGTGGCAAGGGCAACGCCGGCGACGCTGCGGCGCAGCGCCTGCTGCAAGTGACCATGCGCGAACCGACTGCCATGACCACCCGCGCCTTCACCAATCCGCCGTCAGTGCTGACCAGCACCAACAAGCCGGAATGGCGCCGCATGCAGCAGCCTGCGGCTAACGGCCACGGCAATGCGCGCAGCCTCGCCGGGTTTTACGCCGGCCTGCTCGACGGCAGCCTGCTCGAGAGCGAGATGGTCGAAGAGCTGACCCGTGAGCACAGTCTTGGCGATGACAAGACCTTGCTCACCCGCACCCGTTTCGGCCTCGGCTGCATGCTCGATCAACCGGACGTGCCCAACGCCACCTACGGCCTCGGCCCACGCGCGTTCGGCCATCCGGGAGCAGGCGGCTCGATCGGTTTTGCTGATCCTGAGCACGATGTGGCTTTCGGTTTCGTGACAAATACCCTGGGGCCTTACGTTTTGATGGATCCGCGCGCGCAAAAGCTGGCGCGGGTGCTTGCCACTTGTCTGTAAAGCTTCAACAGAGGTTCCAGGGTCGGAACCTCGAAGGGATTTTCGTTTCAAAACGGCTGTTTATCCGGGCGAAAGTGCTCTGATTTTTCATTACTTCATTTTGTGGATTTTCAATGTCATCTAAAAAGACCCTCGCCCTGGCCCTGTGTGTAGCGATCACCGGTTGCGCACAGACTCCGAAAAACGATGCAGATGGCGGCAGTTGGTGGCCATTCGGTTCTTCCGACAAAGTCGCGGCCAAAGATTCGACTTCGGCTCCAGCTCCTTTGAAACCTGCGGCGACCGCGCCAGTGGCCAAGGCTGAGAGCAGCAACCCGTGGTACTGGCCGTTCGGTTCCAGCGATGAAGCGGTCAAGGCTGATCTGAAAGCCGAGGTCAAACCTGAAGCCAAACCGGTCGAGGTGGCCAAAGCCGAGGCGCAGTCCAATGGCAAATGGTGGTGGCCGTTCGGCGGCAAGGACCAGCCAACCGCCAAAGCCGTGCCGATGCCGGATCCGAAGGTGACTCAGGCCTGGCTGGATGACTACGAGCCGCGTCTGCGTGAAGCGGTGAAGGACAGCAATCTGCAACTCGAGCGTCGCGACAATGTGCTGGTAGTGACGGCGCCGGTCGAAGGCTCGTTCAATCCAGACCGCCCGGCGATGCTGCTGCCGGTCACCCTTGGCCCGTTCACTCGCGTAGCGAAAATCCTTGAAGCCGACCCGAAAACCGCAGTGCTGGTGCTCGGTCACAGCGATACCAGCGGTGCTGCGCCGGCCAACGTCAAACTGAGCCAGGAGCGTGCGCAATCGGTGGCGGCGATCTTCCGCCTCAGCGGCTTGCAACGTGATCGCCTGATGCTGCGCGGCATGGGTTCCGAAGCGCCGCGTGCGGCCAACGACAGCGTTGAAGGCCGTGCCTTGAACCGTCGCGTCGAACTGCTGGTGACTCCGCAGAACACCATGGTTGCGCTGCTGAGCAAATACAACATGCCAGCACCGAAGCCTGTAACGATGGTCGCTGCGCAAGACGTCAAGCCAGTGGCCAAACCGGTTACCCCGGCGCCTGCGGCGAAAAAAGCCGCTGTGCCGGCGGCCAAAAAGGCGCCAGCCAAGAAAACCGCCGCCAAGGCTCCTGCGAAGAAGGCACCGGCCAAGGCTCCAGCGAAAAAAACTGCACCAGCCAAAGCCGCCGCGACCGACAAGAAAGTCGCCGCAGCCGACGCCGCCAAGAAGTGATCCGCTAACGAAAAGGAATCCGCCATGACCCAGGCTCTGGCCGATATGCGTCGCGACTACACCCGTGACGGTTTGACCGAGGCGCAAGCCCCGGCCGAGCCGTTTGCGCTGTTTCACCAGTGGTTCGCCGATGCGGTGAAAACCGAGCAGGCGCCGGTAGAAGCCAATGCCATGACCCTGGCCACGGTTGATGCCGACGGTCGTCCGCATTGCCGCATTTTGTTGCTCAAGGGCCTGGACGAGCAGGGCTTCACCTTCTTCACCAACTACGACAGCGCCAAGGGCCAGCATCTGGCGGCCAACCCGTTTGCCGCCATGACCTTCTTCTGGCCAACCCTGGAGCGCCAGGTGCGCATCGAGGGGCGGGTGGTCAAGGTCACGGCGCAAGAGTCCGACGCGTATTATCAGGTGCGTCCGCTGGGCAGCCGCCTCGGCGCTTGGGCCTCGCCGCAGAGCCGAGTCATCAACGGTCGTGGTGAGCTGGAGGATTTGCTCAAGGCCACCGAGCAACGCTTCAGCGACAGCCAGCCGCACTGCCCGGAACATTGGGGTGGTTACCGCTTGTTGCCCGAGCGCATCGAATTCTGGCAGGGCCGTCCGAGCCGCCTGCACGATCGCCTCAACTACCGCCTCCAGGGCACCGAGTGGATTCTGGAACGACTGGCACCCTGAGCAGTCTACCGAGCGAGATAAACGCGGATGGCGCAGGATCGCTGATTTGACGCTACCTTGAGTGGACGCTCGCGGGCATCTGTACCAGGCCTGAATGGAAGCCAATTTTATCCGGATGGTGTCGTGACAGGCGCCAGGCCACGGGGTTTAATGAACACATGTTCTTTTGGAGTTGATGCTATGCGTAAGTCTGTTCTGCTGGTTGCTTCTTTTTCGACGATGGCGATGTTGCTGACCGGCTGCCAATCGAGCCTCACTGGCGACTCCTACTCCCGTGACGAAGCGCGTCGTGTACAGACGATTCGCATGGGCACCATCGAATCCCTGCGCCCGGTAAAAATCGAAGGCACCAAGACCCCGATCGGCGGCGCAGCAGGCGCAGTGGTCGGCGGCGTCGGCGGTAGCGCCATCGGCGGCGGCAAGGGCAGCATCGTTGCTGCGGTCATCGGTGCAGTGGCTGGCGGCCTGCTTGGCTCGGCCACCGAAGAAGGCCTGACCCGCACCCAGGGCGTGGAAATCACCGTCCGCGAAGACGACGGCAGCATGCGCGCCTATGTGCAGCAGGTTCAGGAAAATGAAGTATTCCGCGTTGGCGAGCGGGTACGGATCTCCACCGTTGGCGGAACCAGCCGCGTTTCGCACTAAGCGGGAAGCTGGGTAAAAGAAAACCCCGATCAGGTGACTGGTCGGAGTTTTTTTTTGTTTGTGAATTGCTCATTCAGTATGTGGAGCAGGTGCCCATGAAGTATTCGAGGCCCTTTGGAAAACTGACGTTGAGCAGGGTTTCCAATGCGGTTACCTGATCCTGAGTCAACAACAGCTCGCCGGGTTCCACCTCATCCAAGGGCTTGGATTCAATGAGCTGAGCCACTTTTTCATTCATCTCGCTGCCTGTGATATCCAGTTTGAATTGCAAGGAGTCGTCTTGGGCTTCGTCAGGGAAGAATCCGGTAATCGAAAGAAAGCGCATGAAGAACTCATCCCGGTTATTTAACTGTAATCAAACGAAATCTGGTAGTCGCAGGTATTCAGAGTGATTTGATGTTGAAAGTACGGCTGAATGCTAGCTACCCACTTTTCGATGACGTTGAAGCCGCCATTATTGATGCTGCCTTCTACCGGAATACTCAGAGCATTCAAAACTGATTCATCGTCCCCCAGATCTTTTGACGATTCCTCGCCCTGAATTTCTAGGGTTGCTGTGTCGTACCACTCCAGCCTCAATACCAGACCCATTTCTTCCTCGCAGATACTTTGATGTTGCTTTTATTTTTTGTTCTTCACATTGCTCGCTTACGGCTAATCGGGGCCGTTACATGTCAGCTGAAAGTAATAGCGTGAATCTGCGATTGATATCTGCATCAGTTTTTCAAAGGCTTGAACTTGATTCTGATTCAAATCGTAGCCTTCCCACCCTTGCTGCTTGGTCGTCCAACCCATAATCGACTTAATGTGCTCCGCATACTCTTTGGGTATTTCGGTTACCGATACTTGGTAATCAGTCTGCTTATCAAAAGCTTCTATCAAAAATCTCAAGGCTCAACGCTCCGTTTTTTTCCTTTCTTCGAGTTTTTATTCTTTTTTTGTAGACGTGGGCTCACCAGTCGCTGGATCGAATTCCCCGATGTGGTTTCCCCGAGGATCATATTTTTCAATCGTTCCGTGCATGGAGTCCCATTCAAGAATATGCCCTTTGGCGGTTTTCCATCTTTTGCGTTTTGAACCACCGCCTTGGACTACTGTTTTACGGCCGACGATTCTGGCATCGGGAAAAGCTGGCAGTATGTCAGGCGGCGGATGATATTCGTGATCACCAGCGCGAGTACTGATGACGATGTAGACCGGTTTAATACTAGATCCGGCCGGAAACACCAAAATAAAGTCTTTGTACTCCGGCGGATAAACCGGATTCACCAATATTCCGTCCGCCGCCTTCGTCGGTGGATACACCCAGATATGCGGTGTCTGCGGTGCGGCCTCCAGCGCTGGAATGCCTAGAATGTCCGAGCCATCCACCGCCGGGGTCCAGAGCAGTTCGACGCCTTCACCGAGATCCGCAACGAACCGGTCGCCGCGCGCAGTGAATTGCACGACATCAACCATTTCCCAATCGCGGTTCTTACCGGTGTAGAAACCGTAACCCTTGAGGCTGCCATCGGCCTGTTGCTCGACGCGCAGGCGTACGCGGGTTCGAGCTTGTTTGAGTGTGTTCAGTTGCTCGTCGGTATAGAGCGCGCTGTCGCCCAGGCTTGACGGCATCAGCAGCGCAACGAGGCCCACCAAAGACGCAGCGGCTGCGCTTGATGCGAGCGCTGGCAGCGCTTCAAAAGCCGAACCTGCCAGGGCCAGACTGCCGAACCCGACCGGGATGACGTTGGCGCTGATTTTCTTGAGAGGAATGCCGCCGCTCGCGTCGGCTTCGCGCGCGCCGAGCAGAATCAGCTCGCCGTAATCCTTCAGGCTGTCGGTCGGCACCATGCCGGAAGGATTGCTGTAATCGATAATCGCATCCGGCAGCTTGCAGGACTTGGCGAATACACAGCCGGCACGCACGGCTTCAGGTTTGTTCGCAGCCACTTCACGGCTGCGCTCGAAAGCCTCCTGCCGCGCCAGCATCGCGTCGTAAGCGTTTTGCCCGGCTTCGCGCTCGGCCAGTTCTGCCGCCGTCATATACCGCCAGGTAACGTGATGTCCGTCGCCCTGCGGTGGGTTTTGCACCCGGGGATTGTCCTTGTTCCGCGCCACTGATCGTCCCTTCGTTCATCATCGACAGCCCCTTGAAAGGGGCTGCACGACGTTATCGAAGCGGGGAAAGTGTGGCTGTAGGACGGGTCGCTAATGACGTGGGGATTGTTCGCTGCGTAACTGTGAGACGGAGAATCTGTGGCGAGGGGCAAGCTCCCTCGCCACAGGGGTTATTGCAGTTGTGAATTCTTGCGACTCGCCGCCGCCGTCACCGCATAACCAATCACCGCCGCGAGGATCGAGCCGGTGAGGATGCCCATGCGATCCATGCCGGCGTAATCACTCACGCCCGGTTCGAAGGCCAGCGAGCCGACGAACAGGCTCATGGTGAAGCCTATGCCGCAGAGGATCGCGACGCCGAGGACCTGGCCCCAGTTGGCGCCTTGGGGCAGGGCGGCGATGCCGATCTTGACCGCCAGCCAGGTCAGGCCGAACACGCCGATGGTCTTGCCCAGCAGCAGGCCAATGGCGATGCCCATCGGTACGTCGTGGGTGAAGCTTTCGACGGTGACGCCGCTCAGCGACAGGCCAGCGTTGGCGAAGGCGAACAGCGGCAGGATGCCGTAGGCGACCCACGGGTGCAGCGCGTGTTCGAGGGTCAGCAGCGGCGACGACTCGGCGTTTTTCGTGCGCAGGGGAATGCAGAAAGCCAGGGTCACGCCGGCCAGTGTCGCGTGGACACCGCTCTTGAGCACGCAGACCCAGAGGATCAGGCCGATGATCATGTACGGCCCGAGCTTGACCACGCCGAGCCGGTTCATCGCCACCAGCGCGGCAATGCACGCAGCCGCCAGGCCAAGGGACAGGGTCGAGAGTTCGCCGGAATAGAAGATTGCGATGATGACGATGGCGCCGAGGTCATCAATGATCGCCAAGGTCATCAGGAACAGTTTCAGCGACACCGGCACGCGTTTGCCAAGCAGGGCCAGTACGCCGAGGGCGAAGGCGATGTCGGTGGCGGTCGGAATGGCCCAGCCACTCAGGGCGGCGGGGTTGTCGCGATTGAGGAACCAGTAGATCAGCGCCGGCACCAGCATGCCGCCGATCGCCGCTGCGCCAGGGAGGACGATTTGCGAAGGCTTGGACAATTGGCCGTCGAGCACTTCGCGTTTGACTTCCAGACCGATCAGCAGGAAGAACATCGCCATCAGGCCGTCGTTGATCCACAGCAGCAGGGGTTTGGCGATTTTCAACGCACCGATCTGCGCCACCACAGGAGTGTCGAGCAGGCCGGTGTACAGCCACGACAGCGGTGAGTTGTTGATGATCAGCGCGAGAACGGCTGCGGCGATCAATAGCAGACCGCTGGCGGCTTCCAACTGAAAGAAACGCGTGAAAGTGCTACGCAGAGGCAAGGTCGCTCTCCATCGAATCAAGAAAAAGGTGAAACACCCTAACCCGTACCGTTAGTTGTTAAAACAAAAGTTATATTCTTTTTTGTTATATGTCGTTACAGGCTGTCTGGTACGGGCAGCACTGAGCCTAGCAGTTGCCTGACACATTGAGACTCAGCTGTATCTTTGCCGCCAGCGGGATTTTTCCTAAGCTTGCGGCAGACCTTTTTCAGAAGACCGATCTTCTGGCTGATTCAACGAGAACCGAAACCATGAGCGACAACCGACAGTGGGCCCGCGAAGCCATCCGCATCATCGAGGCGGACTTCCAGCGCAGCGCCGACACCCACCTGATCCCTTTGCCGCTGCCCGGTTTTGCCGGCATCGAGTTGTATTTCAAGGACGAATCCAGCCACCCGACCGGCAGCCTCAAGCATCGCCTGGCCCGGTCGCTGTTCCTTTACGCGCTGTGCAACGGCTGGCTGAAACCCGGTGCGCCAGTGATCGAAGCGTCCAGCGGCTCGACGGCGATTTCCGAAGCGTATTTCGCGCGCATGCTCGGTTTGCCGTTTATCGCGGTGATGCCGGCGACCACTTCGAAAGAGAAGATTGCCCAGATTGCCTTCTATGGCGGGCAGAGCCATCTGGTGCAGGATCCGACGCAGATCTACGCCGAATCCGAGCGCCTGGCCCGCGAGCATGGCGGTCACTTCATCGATCAGTTCACCTACGCCGAACGTGCCACCGACTGGCGAGCGAACAACAACATCGCCGAGTCGATCTTCCAGCAGATGCGCTACGAAAAACACCCTGAACCGACCTGGCTGATCTCCAGCCCCGGCACCGGCGGCACCACCGCGACCCTCGGCCGTTACGTGCGCTATCGCCAGCACTGCACCCGCGTGTTGTGTGCCGATGCCGAGCGTTCGGTGTTCTTCGATTTTTATCAGACGGGAGATGCCAGCCTGCGTCTGGATTGCGGTTCACGCATCGAAGGCATTGGCCGGCCTCGGGTGGAAGCGTCGTTCCTGCCCAAGGTGATCGATGCGATGGTCAAGGTGCCGGACGCCCTGTCCCTGGCGGCCATGCATTATCTGGCGCAGCGTTTGGGGCGGCATGTCGGCGGGTCGAGCGGGACCAATCTGATCGGTGCGCTGATGGCGGCGCAGCAGATGAAAGCGGCGGGGCAGTCGGGGTCGATCGTGGCGATCCTGTGCGATGGCGGCGAGCGTTATGCCGACACGTATTACGATCAGGCGTGGCTGAAAGCGCAAGGGTATGAACTGGGTGATTTGATTGCAGCGGTGGCGGCAAGTGCCGAGCGCGGGGAGGCGCTGCCGACCTCGGTGCTGCGCGCGAATATCTAAAGCCAAATGCAGAAACCACTGTGGGAGCGAGCCTGCTCGCGAAGGCGGAGTCACATTCAACAACTTCATTGAGTGACAGACCGCTTTCGCGAGCAGGCTCGCTCCCACAGGGTTTTGCGTTGTTGCGAACTTAGCGGATCAGGCGTCGAGGCCGAGAATATCGCGAGCCACTGCCTCGGCAATGCGAATCCCGTCAACACCCGCCGAGAGAATTCCGCCGGCATAGCCCGCGCCTTCACCGGCCGGGAACAGGCCTTTGACGTTCATGCTCTGCAGCGACTCGTTGCGGGTGATGCGCAGCGGCGATGAAGTGCGGGTCTCGATTCCGGTCAGCACAGCGTCGTGCAGGGAATAACCGCGAATCTGCTTCTCGAACGCCGGCAAGGCCTCACGGATCGCCTCAATGGCAAAGTCCGGCAGCGCCAAGGCCAGATCGCCCAGCGCCACGCCTGGCTTGTACGACGGCTCGACTTCGCCCAGTTCGGTCGATGGAATGTCGTTGATGAAGTCGCCAACCAGTTGCGCCGGGGCCTTGTAGTCACTGCCGCCAAGGATGAACGCGTGGGATTCCAGGCGCTCCTGCAACTCGATACCGGCGAGCGGGCCGCCCGGATAATCGACTTCCGGGGTGATGCCGACGACGATGCCGGAGTTGGCATTGCGCTCGTTACGCGAGTACTGGCTCATGCCGTTGGTGACCACGCGATTGGGCTCGGACGTTGCCGCGACCACGGTGCCGCCCGGGCACATGCAGAAGCTGTACACCGAACGCCCGTTCTTGGCGTGGTGCACCAGTTTGTAATCGGCAGCACCGAGTTTCGGGTGGCCGGCGTATTTGCCCAGGCGCGCGCGGTCGATCAGCGACTGCGGGTGCTCGATGCGGAAACCCACCGAGAACGGCTTGGCTTCCATGAACACGCCACGGCTGTGGAGCATGCGGAAGGTGTCGCGGGCGCTGTGGCCGAGGGCCAGGACCACGTGTCTGGAATGCAGGGTTTCGCCACTGGCCAGTTGCACGCCGACCAGTTGGCCGTCTTCGATCAGCACGTCGCTGACGCGCTCCTGGAAGCGCACTTCACCGCCCAGTTCGCGGATCTGCTCGCGCATGTTTTCGACCATCCCGGTCAGGCGGAACGTACCGATGTGCGGCTTGCTGACGTAGAGAATTTCTTCCGGCGCACCGGCCTTGACGAACTCGTGCAGGACTTTGCGGCCGAGGAATTTCGGGTCCTTGATCTGGCTGTACAGCTTGCCGTCGGAGAACGTGCCCGCGCCGCCTTCGCCAAACTGTACGTTGGACTCGGGATTGAGCACGCTTTTGCGCCACAGGCCCCAGGTGTCCTTGGTGCGCTGACGGACTTCGGTGCCGCGTTCGAGAATGATCGGTTTGAAGCCCATCTGCGCCAGCAGCAGGCCGGCGAAGATGCCGCACGGGCCGAAACCGACGACGATCGGCCGCTGGCCGAGATCGCTCGGTGCCTGGCCGACGAATTTGTAGCTGACATCCGGCGCCACGTTGACGTTACGGTCGTCGGCGAACTTGCCCAACACCCTGGCCTCGTCGCGTACGTTGAGGTCGATGGTGTAGATGAAGCACAGTTCGGAGGACTTTTTGCGCGCGTCATAGCTGCGCTTGAACAAGGTGAAATCGAGCAGATCATCGCTGGCGATGCCCAGGCGTTGCACGATAGCAACGCGCAGGTCTTCTTCGGGATGGTCGATTGGCAGCTTGAGTTCAGTGATTCGTAACATGGCGGGGATCCGGATTCGCGGGGCGCACAACTGCGCCAGGGCGTTTGAAGGCGGCGATTATAAGCCGCCGCGAGCGGTTCCGTGGGGGAAAAACGATCAGTCGTTACGCGCGCCGCCGAAATAGCCGCAGCCGCGCTGCACCTGACCGTCGATACGCAACTCGGCGCTCATGTGCTGCACGCTGCCGGTGCTGCTGTCGACGCAGCGCTGTGGCGCGACCCACAATTCGATGCGCTGGTTGTTGGCTTCGCTGCTGAGATTGAAGCGGCCGTCGCCCAATTGCTCTTCCACATACGGCACGGCCAGCGGCGGCTGGCCGTCGCGCTCGATGACCATGCCTTTGCCGCTGACTTTGACGTTCCATTCCGGGCCATGGCCGGCGGCGCGCAGGATCAGCAGTTTGAAATTCGGATCGTCGCAGGCCGTGCCCGAGCGCTCGACGCGATACAACTGGCCGAGGTCGAGACGGTCGCCGGAGACCTTGCCGCGCACATCGGCAAACAGCTTGCCCTGCTCGTCGGCAAGGGTGGCGGCCTCTTGCAGGACGCTGGTGCCGCCGATGTCGTTGACCACCAGTTGCCGCTGATCCTGGCACGGCTGGAACACCAGTTTGCCGTCGGCGGCGGTCAGTTGCCCCTGCATCCGCGTCTGCCCGGCATGGGACACACTTTCACGCTGGCCGTCGAACAACTGGCAGGCGGCAAACATCGGCAGCAGGGCAACGAGGACGAACGAACGGGCAACACGCATCTTTGGCTCTCCAGACAAGTGTCGCCACGTTACGCAGCCTGACCGTTCATCACAAGGGCCTTAACCGACGTGAAACGTCTGACCGGTTTGCAGGCCTTCGACACTTTTCGCGTAGGCCAATGCCACTTCCGTTGCAGGAACCGGCTTGAAGCCACGGAAGTAGGGCGCGTATTTGCCCAGGGCTTCGGTCAGCACGGTCGGGCTCACCGAGTTCACCCGCAGGCCACGCGGCAGTTCGATGGCGGCGGCGCGGACGAAGCTGTCGAGGGCGCCGTTGACCAGCGCTGCCGAGGCGCCGCTGCGAATCGGGTCGTGGCTGAGCACGCCGGTGGTGAAGGTGAACGAGGCGCCGTCATTGGCGAACTCGCGGCCGATCAGCAGCAGGTTGACCTGGCCCATCAGCTTGTCTTTCAGGCCGAGGGCGAAGCTGTCCCCAGTCATCTCGTCCAGCGCTGCAAACGTCACGTTGCCCGCCGCGCAGATCAAGGCATCGAACTTGCCGGTCTGTTCGAACAGCTTGCGGATCGACGCGCTGTCGCTGATATCCACCTGCAAGTCACCGCTGTTGCGACCGATACGAATGACCTCGTGGCGTTGCGACAACTCTTTGTCCACCGCCGAACCGATAGTGCCACCTGCGCCTATCAACAGAATTTTCATCGAGCTGTACCCCATGTGTGTGAATGAGGTTTCAGTCTAGGGTGGTTTTTTCCGCGGATAAGCGCACTAATGGGCAACCTTTGGTTTTCAATTGGAAACAATCCATGAGCGAAATGGATGACCTTGCCGCGTTTGCCGTGCTTATCGAAGCCGGCAGTTTTACCCTGGCCGCGCAGCAGTTGGGCTGCAGCAAGGGCCAACTCTCCAAGCGCATCAGCCAGCTCGAAGCGCAATTCAGTGTGGTGCTGCTGCAACGCACGACCCGGCGCTTGAGCCTGACGGCGGCGGGGGCGGCGCTGCTGCCGCAGGCTCAGGCGCTGGTGGTCCAGGTCGAACGCGCACGGCAGGCGTTGGCGCGGTTGAAGGACGACATGGCCGGCCCGGTGCGCATGACGGTTCCGGTGTCGCTCGGCGAGACCTTCTTCGATGGCTTGCTGCTGGAGTTTTCCGGGCAATACCCCGAGGTGCAGATTGAGCTGGAGCTGGACAACAGCTATCGCGATCTGGCCCGCGATGGCTTTGATCTGGCGATTCGTGCCGAAGTGGCCAATGACGATCGGCTGGTGGCCAAGCCGCTGTTGGCGTGGCACGAAATGACCTGCGCCAGCCCGGCCTACCTCGAGCGCTTCGGCGAGCCAGCGACGCCGCATGCCTTGGCCGAGCATCGTTGTCTGCTCAACAGCCATTACAGCGGCCGCGAAGAATGGCTGTATCACCAGCAGCACGAGTTGTTGCGGGTACGGGTCTCGGGTCCGTTTGCCAGCAATCACTACAGCCTGTTGAAGAAAGCAGCGCTGTCCGGCGCCGGCATCGCGCGTTTACCGTCGTATCTGCTGCAAGCGGAACTGGCGGACGGCCGCTTGCGCTGGTTGCTGCGCGATTACCAGACCCGACGCATGCCGATGTATCTGGTGCACCCGTATCAGGGTGGATTACCGAAACGCACGCAGGTGCTCGCGGATTATCTGATGGGCTGGTTCAAGCGCAGTGGCGAAGCGCTGGATCGACTGCAGCGCTGATGTGATTTCCCTGTGGGAGCGAGCCTGCTCGCGAATGCGTCAGTTCAGTCGATACCGATGTTGAATGACACACCGCTTTCGCGAGCAGGCTCGCTCCCACAGGGGGGATCTTATTTTGCGAAACGGCGGGCAATCAGCTGGTCGATCGACAATTTGCCCGGCCCGGTCGCCATGAGGTACAGCAACACCGCCGCCCAGGTGCCGTGGGTGGGGTAGGCATCCGGGTAGACAAACAGTTGAATGGTCAGGGTCATGCCCAGCAGTGCCAGCGCGGAAAACCGCGTCGCTAGGCCGAGCAGGATCATTAGCGGAAACACATGCTCGGCAAACGCCGCCAGATGCGCGGCAATTTCCGGCGACAGCAGCGGCAGGTTGTACTCGCTCTGAAACAGCGGAATCGTCGAATCGGCCAAACGTGGCCAGCCCAGTTCAAAGGTGCCGTCAATCAAATCGACGGCCAATCCTTCGACCTTGGTTTGCCCGGATTTCCAGAACACCGCGGCAATGGAGAAACGCGCGATGAAGGCAATCAGGCTGTGCGGGATTTTTTCGAACAGCGCGATGACGCGCAGGATAAAAGCGTTCATAGCAACTCCTTGTAATTCAGCTGCGTGATCGCGTTATGCGCAATCAGTAAGGCGAGGGTTTGGGCGAGATCGAACGGCGGGCTGTTTTCTGCCGCCGCGAGCAGTGGCGAGCCCTGGAGCAGATGACGAAGGAACACGCTCGCACCTGGTTCAAGCGCAAACACCTCAACGTCGAGACCATTGCGCAGCACCAGAGCGTGCTGGCCTTGATTCAGGCCAATGCCCGCCAGAGTTGGCTCCTGCTGATGCGCGGCCCAGATCGCCACGACCGCAAAAGCAGAGTCGAGCAGGTGCAGCGAGGGATGCAGTTCGAAACACAGTTCAGTCAGCGACTGCGGATCGGCCAGCGCGGCACTGACTTGTTCGGGCCGGATCGGCTGCGCATCAGCGGCGTGGTAGGCAACAGTACGCAAGTGCTCCAGTCGCGCGACGTCAGCGACATAAGGCACGCCGGCAATGGGTTCGAATTGTGCGATGAAGTCGGCAAAGTGCTCGCCATAGCGGCTCATCAACGGACTGTGTGGCGGCTGACTCTGGACGAAAATCGCCGCCATGGCGCGAAAGAACTCCTCGCCGACCAATTGCAGCACCACCGGATAGCTGTCGGCCAGGGCATTGTTCAGCGAGCTTTGCATGTTGTTGCGATAGACCGCGAAACGCCGCGACGGATCGGCGCCGTTGCGGCTGCACAGGCCCTTGGGACACGGCAGTTGCGCATTGAGCAGGGCGGCGGCGAAATCCGCTTGCGTGCTCATGCCGCACGCTCCGCGTGGCGCAACAGCGTCTCGGCTTGCTGCGCTTCGGCGAGCAAAACGTCGAAGGCCGGCACCTGATTGTCACGTTCGATCAGCGTCGCCACCGGGCCGATACGGCGCAGCACTTGCCGGTACAGATCCCAAACGGCCTGATCAACCGGCGCGCCGTGATCGTCGATCAGCAAGCGATCGCCGAGGTTGTCGCAATCTTCAGCGAAGCCGGCCAGATGAATCTCGCCGACCGCGTGCAGCGGTAATGCATCAAGGTAGGCCAAAGGATCGCGTTGATGATTGATGCACGACACGTAGACATTGTTGACGTCGAGCAACAAGCCGCAGCCGCTGCGGCGGATTACTTCGGCGATGAACTCGGCCTCGTCGATCGTCGAATGCTCAAACCCCAGATAGGTCGCCGGGTTCTCCAGCAGCATCGGTCGTTTCAGAGTGTTCTGCACCTGGTCGATGTGCGCACAGACGCGGTTCAGCGTCGGCGTGTCGTAAGCCAGTGGCAGCAGGTCATTGAGGAACACCGGGCCGTGGCTCGACCATGCCAGATGTTCGGAAAAGGCTTGCGGTTGATAGCGCTCGATCAGCTCGGCGAGGCGTTTGAGGTGCTGGCTGTCCAGCGCGCCTTCGCCACCGATCGACAGTCCCACGCCATGCAGTGACAGCGGGTACTGTTCGCGAATCAGACCGAGGAAATGATGAAACGGGCCGCCGGCCACCATGTAGTTTTCGGCGTGGACCTCGAAGAAGCCGAGGTCCGGTACGGAGCCGAGCACTTCGAGGAAGTGCCCGGTCTTGAGCCCCAGCCCGGCGCGGGCAGGGAGCTCGGTGCGAGCTGCCTGAGTGCGCGGCAGGGGCGGTTCGTGATGACTGAACATGGGCGTCACTCAGGCAGGCCGTGGATCAGGATTTGGCTTTGAAGGCTTCGAGCTGACCGAAACCGGTCGGCGAGGTTTTGCTTTCGGTGGTGGCGCAGGTGCCTTTCGGAACGAGCTTCCAGGCGTTGGCCTGATAGTCCATTTTCGCCGTGCCGGCGCAGGTAGTCCCGGCACCTGCGGCGCAATCGTTCTTACCCTTCATGGCCACGCCGAAGCATTTTTCCATGTTGGCATCGGCGGCTTGGGCGGTGGAGACAGTGGCGATGCTCAGAGCGGAACCGAGGGCCAGAACCAGGGCGGTGGCGGACAGGGTACGGGTAGTCGCAGTCATGATGTTTCTCCAGTTTTTTATCAGGGTTTCTGCAAGCGGTTTGCGCTTGCTTGTCCCTCTAGAGAACGGGTGGGGGGATGCGTTACAGGCGGGGCGAGAAATTTATAAAAAATTTCGGATTCAGCTGTATCCCTGTGGGAGCGAGCCTGCTCGCGAAGGCGGTGTGTCAGGCACCCATAGTTGAATGACAGAGCGCTTTCGCGAGCAGGCTCGCTCCCACAGGGCTACCCTGGTGGTGCTCAGGAAATAAAAAACGGCCCGAAGGCCGTTTTTTTGTGCAGCGGTAATACTCAACCGCCGAGGTACGCCTCGCGTACTTTCGGGTCGGTCAGCAGCGCTTCACCGGTGCCTTGCATGACCACGCGGCCGTTCTCCAGAACGTAGGCGCGGTCGGCGATTTTCAGCGCCTGGTTGGCGTTCTGCTCGACCAGGAACACCGTCACACCGTCCTTGCGCAGCTGTTCGATGATGTCGAAGATCTGCTGGATGATGATCGGCGCCAGACCCAGCGATGGCTCGTCGAGCAGCAGCAGCTTGGGCTTGCTCATCAGCGCACGGCCGATGGCGAGCATTTGCTGTTCGCCGCCGGACATGGTGCCGCCGCGCTGGTTGAAGCGCTCTTTCAGGCGTGGGAAAAGTCCGAGGACCTTGTCCATCTGTTCCTGATAGTCGCCCTTGTCGGTGAAAAATCCGCCCATCGACAGGTTTTCTTCAACGGTCAGACGGGCAAACACTCGACGACCTTCCGGGACCACGGCGATGCTCTTGCGCATGATCTGCGACGAGTCCTGGCCGACCAGTTCCTCACCCATGTAGCGGATGCTGCCGCTGTGCGCCTGCGGCGAACCGCAGAGTGTCATCAGCAGCGTGGATTTGCCGGCACCGTTGGCGCCGATCAGCGTCACGATCTCGCCCTGACGGACTTCGACGTTGACGCTGTGCAGGGCCTGGATCTTGCCGTAGAAGGTGGAAACGTTTTCGAACTGCAGCATTTACGCTTCCCCCAGGTAGGCTTTGATCACTTCAGGATTGTCGCGGATCTGTTCCGGCGTGCCGTCGGCCAACGGTGTGCCCTGGTTGATCACGACGATGTGGTCGGAAATGCTCATGACCAGCTTCATGTCGTGTTCGATCAGCAGCACGGTGACGTTGTGCTCTTCGCGCAACACACCGATCAGCGCCTTGAGGTCTTCGGTTTCCTTCGGGTTCAGGCCAGCGGCCGGTTCGTCGAGCATGAGGATCCGCGGACGGGTCATCATGCAGCGGGCGATTTCCAGACGCCGTTGCTGGCCGTAGGCGAGGGTGCCGGCGGTACGGTTGGCGAACTCTTTGAGGTTGACCTTTTCCAGCCAGTACTCGGCAAATTCCATGGCCTCGCGCTCGCTTTTGCGGAACGCCGGGGTCTTGAACAGGCCGGACAGGAAGTTGGTGTTCAAGTGACGGTGCTGGGCGATCAACAGGTTCTCGACCGCAGTCATGTCCTTGAACAAACGCACGTTCTGGAAGGTCCGCACCACGCCTTTGAGGGCGATCTTGTGGCCCGGCAGGCCCTGGATCGGCTCGCCGTCGAGCAGGATGCTGCCGCCGGTAGGCTGATAGAAGCCGGTCAGGCAGTTGAACACGGTGGTCTTGCCGGCGCCGTTCGGGCCGATCAGGGCAACCACCTGTTTTTCCTTGACGGTCAGCGCCACGCCGTTGACCGCGAGCAAGCCGCCGAAGCGCATGCTCAGATTTTCGACTTTAAGGATCTCGCGGCTCATTTGCGCAACTCCATGTGTGGGCGTTGCATCGGCAGCAGACCTTGTGGACGCCAGATCATCATCAGCACCATCAGCGCACCGAACATCAACATGCGGTACTCGCTGAACTCACGCATCATTTCCGGCAACAGGATCATCACGATCGCCGCCAGAATCACACCCAATTGCGAGCCCATGCCACCCAATACGACGATGGCGAGGATGATCGCCGACTCGATGAAGGTGAACGACTCCGGGGTCACCAGACCCTGGCGCGCGGCGAAGAAGCTGCCGGCGAAACCGGCGAACGCAGCACCCAGGGTGAACGCGGAGAGCTTGATCACGGTCGGGTTCAGGCCCAACGCGCGGCAGGCGATTTCGTCTTCACGCAGTGCTTCCCACGCACGGCCGATCGGCATGCGCAGCAGACGGTTGATCACGAACAGCGCGGCCAGTGCCAGCAACAGCGCAACCAGGTAAAGGAAAATCACCTTGTTGATCGAGTTGTATTGCAGGCCGAAATACTCGTGGAACGTCTGCAGGCCTTCGGCGGCTTTGCGCTCGAAGGTCAGGCCGAAGAACGTCGGTTTTTCGATGTTGCTGATGCCGTTCGGGCCACCGGTGATGTCGGTCAGGTTACGCAGGAACAGACGGATGATTTCGCCGAAACCCAAGGTAACGATCGCCAGATAGTCGCCACGCAGACGCAACACCGGGAAGCCCAGCAGGAAGCCGAACGTCGCCGCCATCAGGCCGGCAATCGGCAGGCAGATCCAGAAGCTCAAGCCGTAGTAATGCGACAGCAGCGCGTAGCTGTAGGCGCCGACGGCGTAGAAACCGACGTAACCCAGGTCGAGCAGACCGGCCAGACCGACGACGATGTTCAGGCCGAGGCCAAGCATCACGTAGATCAGGATCAGCGTTGCGATATCCACCGCGCCACGGGAGCCGAAGAACGGCCAGACCAGGGCGATCAGAATCAGCGCGATGATGAAATAGCGCTGGGTGGTCGGCAGGGTCAGGAAGTTGCTGGCCTTGGCCGGGATCAGCGGCATGCCCGGCGAGGAGCGCCAGGCCTTGCTGATCTGCTGGTTGAACAGCACGCGCAGGAACATCAGCACCGAGCAGATCGCGATGGTCGCGAGTACCGCAGGGCTGGTGTTGTGCACTTCCAGATTGATGCCGACGATGGTCAGTTTCAGACCCAGTACCGGGTAGGCCACCGCCCACACCAGCAAGGCACTGAACAGTGCCTGTTTAAGATTCCTAGTCATACTTTCTCAACCTCCGGACGGCCCAGAATGCCGGTCGGACGGAACAACAGCACCAGAACCAGCAGGCCGAACGCAACGACGTCCTTGTACTGGTCGCCGAAGATATCGGCACCGAACGCTTCCGCTACACCGAGCACCAGGCCGCCGAGCATTGCCCCGGGAATGCTGCCGATGCCGCCCAGTACCGCAGCGGTGAAGGCCTTGAGGCCGACGAGGAAACCGGCGTTAGGGTTGATCACGCCGTATTGCATGCTCAACAGCACGGCAGCGACCGCCGCCAGCGCAGCACCGATGACGAAGGTCAGGGCGATGATGTTGTTGGTGTTGATGCCGAGCAGGTTGGCCATCTTGATGTCCTCGGCACAGGCGCGGCAGGCGCGGCCCAGACGGGAACGGGAGATGAACAGGGTCAGGCCGAGCATGGCGATCAGGGTCACCACGAACACCACGATCTGCATGTAGGAAATCAGCACTTCTTGTGCGCCACCCGGACCGAAGGCGAAGTTGCCCGGGATCAGGTTGGGGATAGCTTTGTCCTTGGAGTCTTGCGCCAGCAGAACGGTGTTCTGCAGGAAGATCGACATACCGATGGCAGAAATCAGCGGGATCAGACGGTTGCTGCCGCGCAGGGGGCGGTAGGCGATCCGTTCGATGCTGTAACCGTAGGAACTGGTGACGACGATGCTGGCGATGAACGCCGCGGTCATCAACAGCGGGACACTGTCGAGTCCCATCATGGTCAGCCCGGCGATGGCGATGAAGGCCACGTAGGAACCGATCATGTACACCTCGCCGTGGGCGAAGTTGATCATTCCAATGATGCCGTAGACCATCGTGTAGCCGATGGCGATCAGGGCATACATGCTGCCAACGTTGAGGCCGTTAACCAGCTGTTGGAAGAAGTGATAGAGGTCAGGCATTACAGCGCTCCTAAAAACCTGTACGCATTTCACTGGTGGAGTCATTTTCCCGCCCGGCCCCGTGGATCTCTATCCACTTCGAATCCGGGTTTTGCCAGCGAACCGCTGATGACGGTTTTGAGATTTTCAGGTGGGTCGACTGGCGGATCACGCCAGCGCGGCCCATACATTCGCAAAACAAAGCCCACGGCACGCCGTGGGCTTTATTGGCAGTCAGTCGGGCAAGGCCTTACTGAGGCGAAACTTCGGTTTTAGGTTTGCCGTTGTGCCACTCGTACACGACAAATTTGAAGTCCTTCAGGTCGCCTTTGTCGTCGAAGCTCAGGTCGCCGGTCGGGGTCTTGAACGAACCGGCGTGGATGGCTTCAGCCACTTTGGTCGCGTCTTCGGACTTGGCCGCCTTGATGCCTTCGGCAATCACGGTTACTGCCGAGTAGGACGGGAACACGAACGGACCGCTCGGATCTTCCTTCTTGGCTTTGAACGCGTCAGCCAGGGCAACGTTGGCCGGATCCTGGTCGAAGGATTTCGGCAGGGTCACCAGCAGGCCTTCGGACGCGTCCTTGGCGATCTGGGTGATCGAGTCGTTACCCACGCCTTCCGGACCCATGAAGCGGGCTTTCAGGCCTTTTTCCTGAGCCTGGCGCAGGATCAGGCCCAGCTCCGGGTGGTAGCCGCCGTAGTAGACGAAGTCGACGCCGGCTTGCTTGAGCTTGGCGATGATGGCGGAGAAGTCTTTGTCGCCGGCGTTGACGCCTTCGAAGACGGCAACCTTTGTGCCTTTCTTCTCGAGGGTCGATTTCACGGCGGTGGCGATGCCTTCACCGTACTGCTGTTTGTCGTGCAGCACGCCAACCACTTTCGGTTTCACGTGATCGGCGATGTAGTTGCCGGCGGCAGGGCCCTGGGCGCTGTCGAGACCGATGGTGCGGAAGATCATTTTGTAGCCACGGGCGGTGATGTCCGGGCTGGTGGCAGCCGGGGTGATCATGATCACGCCTTCGTCTTCGTAGATGTCCGAAGCAGGCTGGGTGGAGCTGGAGCACAGGTGACCGACCACGAACTTGACGCCGTCGTTGACGACCTTGTTCGCTACCGCTACCGCTTGTTTCGGATCGCAGGCATCGTCGTATTCAACGGCTTCGAGTTTCTTGCCGTCGACGCCGCCTTTGGCGTTGATCTGCTCGATGGCCATCTTCGCGCCACTGAACTGCATGTCGCCGTACTGGGCTACTGGACCGGTTTTAGGACCGGCGATACCGATTTTGATGGTGTCAGCTGCGAACGAATGGCTGGCAACCCCGGCCAGAACCATAGCGGCAAACAGTTTGGAAATCTGCTTAGTAGCCTTAGTCATAGTGCTCCACTCTTACTGTTGTATTTTTTAGAGTTCTGGCGCCGTAGCAGCAGAACCGGGTCAGATATCTTTGCGATACCCTCCGGAAAATGCCCCGGCAACTGTACCGGTACAGTGTAGAGCGCCGCTTGATCAACTGGGAAGCGGGCGCCACGGGGCAAAACTTGGGGGTGTCGCATTTTTGAATGAAAGAGACAGAATTGCGGCGGTGCAATCGGGGGCATATATCCCAAAAGGCAGCATTCCCTTGCGTTCCTGCTCTTTTCGTTCGGTGCAGCGATTTGCAACCGGGTTTTTCTGACGGACCACCGACGTTATCATTCGCGTCGATTTCTTTTCCGGACAGCTCCCATGAATCAAGAACCTAGCACCCTCTATGCCAAGCTGCTTGGTGAAACGGCATCTATTACCTGGAAAGAGCTGGAGCCGTTCTTCGCCAAGGGTGCCCTATTGTGGGTCGACCCTGACCTGGATTTGATCGCCGCCGCCGAGGCCGTGGCATCGGATGAAGGCGAGAAAGTCGCGGCCTGGCTGGCCGACGACAAGGTCGCCAAGCTGTCTGAAACGCGGGCACTGGATATTTTCGAACGTGATCCGCAGCTGTGGGCCGTGGTGGTTTCGCCGTGGATTCTGATCCAGGAAAGGGCGGCCGTTTAATTGCTCGCACTCTTTTGGTGCCTCGATTGCCGCGCCGCAAGTGTGTAGCGGAGTAGCGTGATGGCACCTTGCCGTGGAGAAATGCCACGCCTCACGGTGACGTAAACGTAACGGGAACAGTTTCTAGAGCGGCCTGAGGGCCGCTTAATTGTTTCTGGATGTTCGTAAGCTGAATTTGTCGGTGAGGTTGAGGGCGCCTTCGCGAGCAGGCTCGCTCCCACACCGGAATGCACTTTCCTGTGGGAGCGAGCCTGCTCGCGAATGGGGCGACTCGGTGCCAGATCAGACCGAGTAAGTCTTCCCGGTATGGTTATTCAGCGAAATCACCTTGGTCTTGCCAATCCGGTGGCGGTAGATCTCGCGCAGGTACTTGATCGACTTCTTCACGCAATCGCGTGA
Source organism: Pseudomonas sp. S3_G06 (assembly GCF_054667565.1). Lineage (NCBI taxonomy): Bacteria > Pseudomonadati > Pseudomonadota > Gammaproteobacteria > Pseudomonadales > Pseudomonadaceae > Pseudomonas > Pseudomonas sp. S3_G06. Next base: position 3,777,753 of record NZ_CP162738.1, on the reverse strand, counting down.
CAGGCGAATGTCATTGATCGAGACGAACTTGTCCTTGTCGTTGATCAACTCACGGTATTTCTTTTCGTACATCGGTTTGATCGCGTACCAGTTGGTATCGAGGATCTTCGCCGGGTTTTCGAATTCGTTGAGCAGGTCGTCGATCCGCTCTTCGTCGAAGTCTTCCTGAATGATGAAGTCGAGAATCGAGTTATCCAGCGTCTCGTCGAAACGGTACGGATTCTTCGCAAAGCAGCGCTTGATGAACGCCACGATCAGCGTGAGGAAGTCGTCCGACAGGCACGGGCTCTTGGCGATCAGGGTGGTCAGCGACAGGTTGGCCGAAGCGCCGATCACCAGCGCGTAACGCTTGAGCGTGGTGTTGGGGAACAGGCTGTTGAGGTGGGTCTTCAACCGGTTCAGGTCCATGTACGACAGCTTGTAGTCTTTCGGCAGCGAGACGATCGAGACCACCGACGAGCAATTCTTGAAGAAGTGCAGGTCGTGCAGCGCGGCGGCGTCGTAGCCGGAATTCTTGTACTGCTCCAGCGAAGCGCGATAACGCTTGGATTCGATCGGCAGCAGGCTGATGCCTTCGATGGCCTGAGTGACCTTGTTGAAGTGCGGCAGGTCGATCGAACGGAAGAACAGGTCGTCGATGTTCAGGCGCTGCGGCTCTTTGTCGAAGACCTTGAACTTGTCGCTGCTCGGCGGCGGGGTTTCCGGGACTACCGATTCGGCGTAGGCAATCGCCACCGGCCCGGCCAGACTCATGAACAGGTCGTTGGCGTCCAGGCGGATGGTTTCGCCGATGTCGATGCCGGCGCGGCGGAAGTAGTTCTGGTCGTAGTCAGTAGTGACTGCCTGCGCCGTGAGAATGTTGAAGATCTGCTGCGAGATGTACTGGTTGGCGTGTTTCTCCATGGCATTGACATCAATGTTCTGGATATTGCCGTCATCGCTTTCTTCGGCGTAACGCATGATGTCGTTGGAGATCAGCATCATCGCGTTCCACGGGCGGATACGCCCCATCACGCTGGCTTCGCTGCTGTCTTCGTTGGCGAAGTTGTAGGAGAAATCCCATTCCTCCGACAGGTATTTGCACAGCAGGCGCCCGGCGTTGATGTGCAGCGCCTCGGACATTTCGCTGCGGTGGTCGGAAATGTTCGGCAGCACGCAGATGCCGCTGGTGAAGATCGGCTCGAAGACAAACGAATGACCGCTCTTGCCGTCATGCTCATCCATCGGCTTGGTATCAAAGGTCTTGTTCATGTACGAGTGCTGCTGGGCCAGACCGAACTCCGAGGCCATGCCCGAACCGGTACCGCCGCCGGCACTGAAGATCGAGAAATACAGGCGCGACTGGTTGGCCTTGATCCCGCAGCTGTCGATCAGGTACGAGTGGATCATTTTCCAGTCGGGGCTGGAAAAGCGCTGGGTGTCCTTGTTGAGGATGATCTTCGCCAGGTACTGGCCGAGGATCGGCGCGTTACCGGCGCCACCGGCGTGGACTTCGGACAAGTCCATGATCTTCATTTTGCTGTAGTCGCGCAGGAAGCCGCTTTTCTCGCCCTTGCGCGAGAAACGGATGCGCCCGGCGATGTCCTTGTCGAGGTCGCCCAGCATCACCAGCGGTTCGACCAGAAACACCGGTTTGGTCGATTTGCTGGTGCCGATGCGCAGGTTGTTCTTGATCCATTGCGCCGGGCTGTAGCCTTTGTCCGCCAGACGCCGGTCGCTCGGGCGGTCTTCGTTGTTGAATTCGTTGAGGTAGAACTTGCGCGCGTTGTACACCAACTCCGCCACGTCAAGGGCGATGTTGGAGCCGCAGCGACCGAGGCCGATCAGGCACACCGAGGGGAATTCCTGGTCGTTGTGCTGTTCGTTGTCGCCTTCCTGATGCGCCGGGCGCGGGAACACCGAATCGCGCAGGCCGTCGAGGTTATCGAGGATGCGGTCGGTGTTGGTTTCGGTGAAGTACAGGTATTGCTGGGTCGACAGCGGGCGCGAAGGCGGCGTCGGCCTGGATAATGACGCGCTGTTCGCGGCGGGGCTCAGGGTCAGATCGGCTGTTGCACTGGCGGGGTTGTTTTTAGAGGTCATGGTGCGCCATTTACCTGGACTGGGTTGGCCCGCCGAACAGTGCCGGCGAACCTCACGGAATAAGATCTCGCGTCTTGTGTGCGCGAATACGGCCCGGGCGTCGTAGTGCTGGCTGGTCTGATCGCCGGGCGGAATCCTTTCCTGATCGTTGATGAATCGGCCATGATTCGGTGATCTTTAATCGAAAAGAGGCGAAATGATGTCAACGCTACCTTCGTTGGGGTTTGCCGGAATCGGCCTGATGGGCCTGCCGATGTGCCGGCGTCTGCTGGCGGCGGGTTACCCGCTGACAGTGTGGAACCGCAACCCGGACAAGTGTGCACCGCTGGTTGCGGCCGGCGCCCGACAGGTATCGAGCCCCGCCGAACTGTGCGCGCACGCCGACATCGTCATGCTGTGTCTGGCCGACACTGCCGTGGTGCGTGAGGTGGTGTTTGGTGCTGGCGGTGTTGCCGAAGGTGCAAAAAACGGCCAGCTATTGGTGGATTTCTCCAGTCTTGAACCGACCGCGACTCGCGAGATGGCCGCAGAGCTGGCCGAGAAAACCGCTATGGGTTGGCTTGATTCACCGGTGTCCGGCGGTGTGGTCGGCGCCGAGGCTGGCAGTCTGGCGATCATGGTCGGTGGTGCAGCGGCAGATCTTGAGCGCGTGCGCCCGGTGCTGCTCAACCTCGGTCAGCGCGTCACGCACATGGGCGGCATCGGTGCCGGCCAGGTGACCAAGGCCTGCAACCAGATGATTGTCGCTTGCAATGCGCTGGTGATTGCCGAAGTGGTGGCGTTGGCCGAGCAGGCCGGGGTCGATGCCAGTCTGATCGCCGAGGCGCTGGCCGGTGGCTTTGCCGATTCCAAGCCGTTGCAGATCCTTGCCCCGCAAATGGCCGAGAGCCGTTTCGAACCGATCAAATGGCACGTGCGCACGCTGCTCAAGGATCTCGATACAGCGGTGAAATTTTCCCGCGAGCAGGGCTCGGCGACGCCAATCAGCGGATTGGCCGCACAATTGATGCGCCTGCATGGGGCGCAAGGCTTTTTAGCGAAGGATCCAGCGACGCTGGTGCAAATGTATCGCGCGCCAGACTCAACGGATTGACTCCGAGCACGGGTTTGCGCTGATTGATTTCATCGAGCACCGCGCGCAATTCGTCCAGCGGCACCGGGCGGCTGAGCAGATAACCCTGAATGAAGTCGCAGCCCGAACGCTCGAGAAACTCGTATTGCTCCAGGCTCTCGACGCCCTCGGTGACCACCTGCAAATGCAGGGTGTGAGCCATGACGATGATCGCCTGGACGATCTCCATGTCCGCCGTGGCGGTGGGGATGTCGAGGATGAACGAGCGGTCGATCTTCAGGGTGTTCAACGGCAGGCGCTTGAGGTAGGCCAGCGACGAGTAGCCGGTGCCGAAATCATCGATCGACAGCGACACACCGAGGGCGCGGATCTGCCGCAGCAGCACCAGAGTGTCGGCGATATTGCCCATCAAGGCGTTTTCGGTGACCTCCAGTTCCAGGCGTTCCGGGGCAACGCCCGCCGTGTGCAAGGCGTGCTCGATCTCCTCGGCCAGCTCTTCGCGCGCCAGATTCAGCGGCGAGCAGTTCCAGGCGATTTTCAGTTCGGCACAACCATGCCGCGACAGCTCGCCAAGATCCTTGCAGGCGCGGCGCAGCACCCAGTTGTCCAGTTCGGCGATCAGCCCGTTGTTCTCGGCAATACCGATGAAGCGATCCGGGGTGAGCAAACCGTGAACCGGATGCTGCCAGCGAATCAGCGCTTCGAGCTTGGTCACGCGTCCGGTTTTCACTTCGAAGATCGGCTGGTAGTAGAGCATCAGCGCGTGGTCTTGCCGTAGCGCACTGCGCAGTTCCTCTTCCAGTTGCAGCTCGAAACTGGCGCGGGTCTTCAGGCTGGAATTGAAGAAGTGCAGACCGTTGCGCCCGGCGCCTTTGGATTGGTACAAGGCCAGGTCGGCGTGTTTGAGCAGCTCTTCGCAAGTGGTGCCGTCTTCGGGAAACAGGCTGATGCCGATGCTGGTGGTCATCACCATGCGCCGGCCGGCCAGTTCGATCGGCTCTTTCATCTTGTGCATGATGCGCTGCGCCATGCCGCGCGCCTCTTCGCGGTCACGCAGGCTGATGAGGATGCAGAACTCGTCGCCGCCGAACCGCGCGACCACGTCTTCATGGCTGCGTACCGAGCTCTTGATGTGCTGGGCGATGACTTTGAGCAGCGCGTCACCGGCGTCATGGCCGAGGCTGTCGTTGATGCGCTTGAAGTGGTCGATGTCGAGAAACATCACCGCGAGCATGCCGCCTTCGCTGGTTTTCTGGCTGAGTTTTTCGGCGAACATCTGGTTGAAACCACGGCGGTTGATCAGGTTGGTCAGCGCGTCGTAATTGGCCGCTTGCTGCAGGGACATGCGCGCCTGATCGAGTTGGCTGAGCAGGGCGTTGACCCGGCGCAGGTCGTTTTCCTTGTTCTGCAGCTTCTTGTCGGCGAGGGCGGCGCTTATCGCACTGCCGAGAATCAACAGGATGATCAGCGCCACGGTCAGGCCCAGCTGCAAATGCCCGGTTTCACTGCCGCTCGCTGCCAGGGCACCTTCGGGAAGCACCAGATCCAGCGCAGCCATGCCGGTGAAGTGCATGCTGATGATGCCGGCACCGAGAATCAGCGCCGCGCTGTACTTGAGCAATTGATGCGCGACTCCGCTGCCTTCGCTCAAATAGCGGGCTACCCACAGCGCAGTGAAACTGGCGCCGATGGCAATCAGCACCGACAGCGCGAACAGCTCCGGCTTGTAGTAGGCGGTGGCGCTCGACTTCATCGCGGCCATGCCGACGTAATGCATGCCAGCGATGCCCAAACCGATGACACACGCGGTCTTGAGGCAATGCAACGCGCTCGGCTGCACCTCACTGAGGGTGTGCATGGCCAGCCAAGAGGCGAGCAGGGCGATCAGCAACGACAAGAGGGTGATGCCGAGGTCGTACTGAATATCGATGGGGGTCTGGAAAGCCAGCATGCCGATGAAGTGCATGGCCCAGATGCCGCCGGCCAGGCAGGTCGCGCCGATCCAGCGCCAGATTCGCCGCGACCCCGGGTCTTCGGCATGCACCAGGCGCTCTGCCATGTCCAGGGTGGCGAAGCTCGCCGCGCAGGCGACCAGATAGGCCACCATCACCAACAAAGGGTTGTGGCTGCAATCGAGGAGAATCTGCCCGCTCGCCGGCAGCTCGGCAACAAACTGCAAACCAAGCCACTCCATAGCATGCCCCGTCTCGGATTCATCTGGCCCGTGCGTCAATCAACGCAGGCGAATGAAAGCAGTATAGAGGCGGTTTTCCGGCTGCAAGCCGTAGTGGCACATTGGTGGTAATGATTTTGCCATTAGCCTCATAGCGATTCGCGCTAAGGCTTAGGCAATGCGCTCCAGCGGCAGATCGTTCCAGTGTGGCGGCAAGGGTGGCAAGCCGTGGGCGGCGCGGGCCTTGTCGCAGTCGGGATTGTGCTCGCCGTTCTCCCATGACGCCTCGAACTCGCGGCAGGTGCTCGAGCGCTTGTCGTAGATCGTGCAGGCCACAGCGCTGCCGACCTCACCCGCCAGAGACGTGCAACGTGTGGGCTTGCGATCGGTGCCGATCATCGCTACCCGGCTCGGAGTGATCTGCGCGACCAGTTCATCGGGCACCGTCCCGCCAGCGGATGAGCACTCACCCCAGAAAAAAGACACGCGAAAATGGGAACAGCAGGCACCGCAATTCAGACACGGACTGGCTTCGGACATGGGCGGGGGTATCAAAGGGATTGATCGGAAGATCCGGACGGATCCGGCGGCCATTCTAGGCTTTGCCATGGCGTTGGGAAGGGGGGCGCGAAACTATTTTTTTGTCGCCGGATTTTGCCGCGAAAGCCCCGTATGGCGGGGGATTCCAGACTTATCAAGGGCTTACGTTTCGTTACAGTGCGATGGGTCGATATCAGGCTGACGAATGATGACAGACAGCCCCCGCGCGGCTGACTAGATTGCAGGTTCCGGGCTCGACGCGCTGGCAGTGAAGCCCTCATAACAATAAAGAGACGGACCCATGCAGAACTCGACCCAAGCGGCGAATGCCTGGCGCATTCTGTTCCTGCTGTTCCTCGCCAACCTGTTCAATTTCTTCGACCGCACCATCCCGGCGATCATCATCGAACCGATCCGCATGGAATGGCACCTCAGCGACTTTCAGCTGGGCATCATCGGCACTGCGTTCACCATCGTTTACGCGATTGCCGGCCTGCCACTCGGGCGCATGGCCGACACCGGTTCACGCAGCAAACTGATGGGCTGGGGCCTGGCGACCTGGAGTGCGCTGACTGCGGTCAACGGCATGGTCGGCAGTTTCTGGAGTTTCCTCATCGTGCGCATGGGCATCGGCATCGGCGAAGCCAGTTACGCACCAGCGGCCAACTCGCTGATCGGCGATCTGTTTCCGGCGCACCGTCGGGCGCGGGCGATGGGTATTTTCATGCTTGGCCTGCCGCTGGGGCTGCTGCTGGCGTTCTTCACCATCGGCGCGATGGTCAAGGCGTTCGACAGCTGGCGCGCGCCGTTCTTCATCGCCGCCGTGCCGGGGCTGATCCTCGCGGTGTTCATGTTCTTCATCAAAGAGCCGAAACGCGGCGCGGCTGAAACCGTGCAGGTCTCGCAAGAGAAAGTCGACAAACCGATCCGCCGCGTCCTCGCCGTGCCGACCTTCCTGTGGCTGGTGATGGCCGGGCTGTGCTTCAACTTCGCGACCTATGCCTGCAACTCGTTTCTGGTGCCGATGCTGCAACGCTATTTCCTCATGCCGTTGCAGGAGGCGGCGGTGGCCACCGGCGTGATCGTCGGCGTCACCGGACTGGTCGGGCTGACCCTTGGCGGCTGGATCGCCGACAAGATTCACCAGCGCTTCGCCAGTGGGCGGCTGTTGTTTGCCGCGTTCAGTCTGATCATTTCGACCCTGTGTACGGCGTGGGCGCTGCATGCCGGGCGCATCGAGATTGGTGTGTTCGTCGCGGTGTTCAGCGTCGGCTGGCTATTCGCCTACAACTTCTATACCTGCGTGTACACGGCGATTCAGGACGTCGTCGAACCACGCCTGCGGGCCACGGCGATGGCGTTGTTCTTTGCCGGTCTGTATCTGCTCGGCGGCGGGTTGGGGCCGGTGGTGGTGGGTGGGCTGTCGGATCACTTCGCGCATACGGCGATGCTGGCGGCAGGGGCTGAGCAGATGACCGAAGCGTTCAAGGCTGTCGGCCTGCATGACGCGATGTACCTGATCCCGGTGGCGCTGTTCCTGACCATGGTCTTTCTGTTTCTGGCATCGCGTTGCTTTGTGCGGGATGCGCAGCGGATGAAGGAGGGTTTGGTGGCGGTGGTTGAGCCTGAAATTTCTGCGGCGACTGCTTAAGAACAAAAGATCGCAGCCTTCGGCAGCTCCTACAGGGGAATGCGGTTTCCTGTAGGAGCTGCCGAAGGCTGCGATCTTTGCTTTTGCTTTGATGATCGTTCCCACGCAGAGCGTGGGAACGATCGGCCCGCATCACTGCGGGCCTCTTGGTTTTCAGCGGTGGAGCGGGGCGGTTAACCCGCCACCAACACCCGAATCGCTTCCAGGCGCAGCGCCGCTTTGTCGAGCATCGCCAGACCCTGCTCACGCTGAGTGCGCAACGCCTCCAGTTCGCTGTCACGCACGGTCGGGTTGACCGCTTGCAACGCGGTCAGGCGCGCCAGTTCTTCGTCAGTGTCGGCGGCCAGACGACGGCGCGCTTCGGCCACACGCTCGGCGTGACGCGGGGCGATCTTTTCTTCGCCAGCGTTGATCCGTGGCGTCAACTGATCGCGCTGGGCCTGGATGAACTTGTTGGCGCTGGCACGCGGCACGCTTTCCAGCTGATCGTTGAGGGTTTCGAACGACACCCGTGGAGACAGGTCATTACCATTGGCATCGAGCAGGCAACGCAGCGCCGCCGGTGGCAGGTAGCGACCCAGTTGCAGCGAGCGCGGTGCGACCACTTCGCTGACGTAGAGCAATTCCAGTAACACGGTGCCCGGCTTCAGCGCCTTGTTCTTGATCAGCGCGACGGCGGTGTTGCCCATCGAGCCGGACAGCACCAGATCCATGCCGCCCTGCACCATCGGGTGTTCCCAGGTGATGAACTGCATGTCTTCGCGCGACAGCGCCTGGTTGCGGTCGTAGGTGATGGTCACGCCTTCGTCGTCGCCCAGCGGGAAACTGGCGTCGAGCATCTTCTCGCTCGGCTTGAGGATCAGGGCGTTTTCCGAATGGTCTTCGCTGTCGATGCCGAACGCGTCGAACAGGGTTTCCATATAGATCGGCAGGGCAAACTGGTCGTCCTGCTCGAGAATCGCCTCGACCAGAGCTTCACCTTCGCCAGCGCCGCCGGAATTGAGTTCCAACAGTCGGTCGCGGCCGGTGTGCAGCTCGGCTTCGAGACGCTCACGCTCGGCGCGTGCTTCGTCGATCAGCGCTTGCCACTCGCCGTCATCGGCTTCTTCGAGCAGCGGCAGCAGGCGCGGGCCGAACTGATGCTGCAAGGCGTTGCCGGTCGGGCAGGTGTTGAGGAACGCATTGAGCGCTTCGTGGTACCACTGGAACAGGCGCTCTTGCGGGCTGGTTTCCAGGTACGGCACGTGCAGTTCGATGATGTGCTTCTGGCCGATCCGGTCGAGACGGCCGATGCGCTGCTCGAGCAGGTCCGGGTGCGACGGCAGATCGAACAGCACCAGGTGGTGAGCGAACTGGAAGTTGCGACCCTCACTGCCGATTTCCGAGCAGATCAGCACCTGCGCGCCGAACTCTTCATCAGCGAAGTAGGCGGCGGCGCGATCACGCTCAAGGATGTTCATGCCTTCGTGGAACACCGTGGCCGGGATGCCGGAACGCACGCGCAACGCGTCTTCCAGGTCCATCGCGGTTTCGGCGTGGGCGCAGATCACCAGCACTTTGGTGCGCTTGAGCATTTTCAGCTGATCGATCAGCCACTCCACGCGCGGGTCGAATTTCCACCAGCGCTCTTCTTCACTGGCTTCCGGCTGCGCCTGGAAGCTGACTTCCGGGTACAGCTCGGCGTGTTCGCCCAGCGGCAGTTCGAGGTATTCGTCGGGGCACGGCAGTGGATACGGATGCAGTTTGCGCTCCGGGAAACCCTGCACGGCGGCGCGGGTGTTGCGGAACAGCACGCGGCCGGTGCCGTGGCGATCGAGCAGCTCACGCACGAGGCGGGCGCTGGCTTCAGTATCACCATCGTTGACGGCGGTGAGCAGGGCTTCGCCTTCGTTGCCGAGGAAACCGTGAATGGTCTTGTGCGCCTCGGCGGAGAGACGGCCCTTGTCGAGCAGTTCCTGCACCGCTTCGGCGACCGGGCGATAGTTGTCGCTCTCGGCGCGGAACGCGGCCAGGTCGTGGAAACGGTTCGGGTCGAGCAGGCGCAGACGGGCGAAGTGGCTGTCCTGACCGAGTTGTTCCGGGGTGGCGGTGAGCAGCAGCACGCCGGGAATCACTTCGGCCAGTTGCTCGACCAGCGAGTATTCCGCGCTGGCCTTGTCTTCATGCCAGACCAGGTGGTGCGCTTCGTCGACCACCATCAGGTCCCAACCGGCAGCGAACAAGGCGTCCTGTGCCTTCTCGTCGTCGACCAGCCACTCCAGCGCGACCAGCGCCAGTTGCGTGTCTTCGAACGGGTTGGTGGCATCGCTTTCGATAAAGCGTTCTTCGTCGAACAGCGCGACCTGCAGATTGAAGCGGCGGCGCATCTCCACCAGCCACTGATGCTGGAGGTTTTCCGGGACCAGGATCAGCACGCGGTTGGCGCGCCCCGAAAGCAGTTGGCGATGGATGACAAGACCGGCTTCGATGGTTTTACCCAGACCCACTTCGTCCGCCAGCAGTACGCGCGGGGCGATACGGTCGGCGACTTCGCGGGCGATGTGCAACTGGTGCGCGATCGGTTGCGCACGCACGCCGCCCAGACCCCACAGCGAGGACTGCAACTGACGGCTGGTGTGTTCAAGGGTGTTGTAGCGCAGGGAGAACCACGGCAGCGGGTCGATCTGCCCGGCGAACAGGCGGTCGCTGGCCAGGCGGAACTGAATGAAGTTCGACAGCTGGGTTTCCGGCAGGGTGACGACTTCGTTCTGCCCGTTGAGGCCGTGATAGACCATCAGCCCGTCGACATCGTCGACCTGCTGCACGGTCATCTTCCAGCCTTCGAAGTGGGTGATGGAGTCGCCGGGCGAAAACCGCACGCGGGTCAGGGGCGCATTCCGTAGCGCGTACTGGCGGGTTTCGCCAGTGGCCGGGTAAAGCACGGTCAACAAGCGGCCGTCCTGTGCCAGAACGGTGCCTAAACCAAGCTCTGCTTCGCTGTCACTGATCCAGCGTTGCCCCGGTTGATACTGCTGCGCCATGCTGCCTGACTCCCACCTTGAAAAAGCGGGCTATCTTAACGGAATGACGGCTTCAGGGCCAAAGATTACTGGCGTAGGAGCTGCCGAAGGCTGCGATCTTTTGATCTTTGAGAACCCTTCAGGTTTGAGCTGTCTGATAAGGATCGCAGCCTGCGGCAGCTCCTACAGGTGCGAGGTGCATCACACAATTGCGACAGGCGGCTCAAGGCGCCTGCACCCCAGCCGATAGCCTGCAGACAGGAGACCTTTATATGTTGCCACCGATGCTCCCCTTGAGCGCCGTGCCGATCACTTCCCAGCAGGATCCGATCCGCCAGCGGCCGGACATTCCGCCGGTGGTGCCGGTGCAGGAAAGCTCCAACGAAAGCACGATCGATCTGCAAAAGCGCGATCCTGAAGAGGATCGGTTGCTGGCGCGCGAAGAACAGCGCCGCCAGCAGGAACGAGACCGTCGGCGCCGCGAGGCGGATGAGGATCCGGAAGAGCATCTGGCCGTGCCGGGCACTGAGCTGAACGCCGATAACACCGTACCGGTGGTGCCGTTGATAGACGATCAGCCGCGTCAGGGTTTGTGGGTTGATATCGAGATTTGAGCGGTGACTGGTCAGCGCCTGCGCCAAGCGGCATGATTGGCGCAATCCTGCCGGTGACGGCAGCTGTGATCTCTTTTGCGATGTTCCGGACGCCATGAGCCAAGACGACAAACTGATCGACCTCAGCACTGAACGCGCCAAGCGTGTGCATGACCTCAACGAGAAGCGGCTGAACGAAGTGCGCCAAGCCTTCGAACAGGCGATGCCGTTGGGAAAAGCCAAGAAAAAGTCAAAGAACAAGCCGAAAAAGCGTTGATCTCCCGCTGCATTCGTTGATGCAGGTCAGTTATTTCCCCTCCTTTATTTCCCTTCGTTGCGGATATTGATCCTGGTCAATATGTGCGCCTGTGTGTTTGCTAATTTGAGTCCATCGCAGCAAAGCAAAGCAAAGCAGGGCCGGGAGGTCAGTCATGTTTTTCGATAACGTGGTGTTTGCCGGGGTTCTCACGGTGGGGCTCATGGTGCTGTTTTTTGCAGGGTTTGGATTTTTTATCTGGAAGGATGCGCATAAGCGGCGCAAGTGAGTTCTTCTGGATTTGATGGGCACGCAAGGCATTTTGGGGCGACTTCGGTTGCCCCTTTTTTTGTGCCTTGGCGGCCTGTGGGCCGACCAGCCTCTGGTTGGTTTGGGTGAATATCCAGTTTTTGCGGTGCTGCGGCTGGCGGTTTCGCCCTTACGGCGAGGCACTTTTTCCAGACGCCGAAAAAGTACCCAAAAAGGCTTGCTCCTACGTTCGGCCCTCGCAGGCTCGGGTTCCTTCGCTCCGGGACTGATCCGGGCGCAGCGGCTCCGGTTTGCTTCGCTGCACCTCCTTCCGCTGTGTACGACTGCGTCGTACGGTCGCTGCGCTCCCACGCCCGGTTCAATCCCTCCACTCAGCCTTCCGACGTCGCCGGTGGATCAAGATCAAAAGCGTTACTCGAGCTTGCGCTCATTGTTGAGTGGGGCGGCTTCGCCGCGGGCAGCTGCGCTGCTTTGCCTTTCGGTGGGAGCGAGCCTGCTCGCGAAGGCGGCCTGACAGCCGACCTGGTCTTGAGGTAACACTCGATCCAACTGTAGGAGCTGCCGAAGGCTGCGATCTTTTGATCTGGCTTCTGCTTCTGCTTCTGCTTCTGCTCTGGCGTTTGATCTTTTGCCCCTTCGGCAGGCTTCGTTACGGGATCGATCCGGGGGTGGGAGCGTAGCGACCGTACGACGCAGTCGTACACAGCGAGTGTAGGTGCAGCGAAGCCAACCGGAGCCGCTGCGCCCGGATCGGTCCCGTAACGAAGGTACCCCGAGCCCCAGCGAGCGGGCCGTACGCCGGGGCAAAGCCTTTTGGGTTACCTTTTCGGCGTTTGGAAAAGGTGACTCGCTGTAAGAGCGAAACCATAAGAGGCCGTTACCGCAGCAACGGATATACACACAAACTCAAAACCAAAAAAAGGCGCGATTCCAAAGAATCGCGCCTCCTTCACAAGCAACAATCGATCAACTACCCAAAGCCTTCGAAGCCAACCAGAACAACCCGGCCGACAGCGCCACGGTCGCTGGCAAGGTCAGTACCCAGGCCAGCAGAATAGTCTTCACCGTGCCACCCTGCAGGCCGCTTTTGTTGGCAACCATGGTCCCGGCAACACCCGAAGACAACACGTGAGTGGTCGACACCGGCAGGCTGAAAATGTTGGCCATGCCGATCAGGCTGGCTGTGGTGATCTGTGCCGACATGCCCTGCGAATAGGTCATGCCTTGCTTGCCGATCTTCTCGCCAATGGTCAGCACCACACGCTTCCAGCCGACCATGGTGCCCAGGCCCAGTGCCAGGGCGACCGCCAGAATCACCCAGAATGGCGCGTATTCAGTGGTGGTGGTCAGGTCTTTGCGCAGCTTGTCGAGGTCAGCCTTTTCACGGGCTTCAAGGCCAGGCAATTTGCCGACTTTCTTCGCCGTGTCGTCCAGGCAGAGCAGGTAGCGACGCACTTCGATGCGGCTGTCCGACGACAGCGAATGGTAGTCCGCTACACCTTTAAGGGTGTGCAGCAGGGCGGTGATGGTCGGTTCGGTCTGCTGCGGGTTGCAGCGGAATTTCTCCGGCAGGTCGCCTTCCACGCTCTTGCCCAGGGCCAGGAACTCACCCAGCGAATCGGCGTTGCGCTGGTAGAACTGGCTCAGGTGCAGGGTCGCGTCGCGGGTGCGTTCGATCTGGTAGGTGGTGCTGTTCAGATCGAGTACGAACTGCGCCGGGACGATACCGATCAGCACCAGCATGATCAGGCCGATGCCTTTCTGGCCGTCGTTGGAACCGTGCACGAAGCTCACGGCCATGGCCGAGATCACCAGGACCAGACGGTTCCAGAACGGTGGGTGCTTTTTGTCGTCGATCTTGCGGCGCTGTTCCGGTGTCTTGTGCATCTTCGACAGCGGGCGCCACCATTTCAGGCCGATCAGCACCAGCGCGGCGATGAGGAAGCCGGCCATCGGCGAGAACACCAGCGAGGCGCCGATGTCGATCGCTTTCTGCCAGTTCACGCCATCTCTCAACGGGATGTCGTTGATCAGCGCGTTGGCCAGGCCGACACCGAGGATCGAGCCGATCAGGGTGTGCGAGCTGGAAGCCGGGATACCGAAGTACCAGGTGCCCAGGTTCCAGGCGATTGCCGCGGCGAGCAACGAGAACACCATCGCCAGGCCATGGCCGGTGTTCACATTGATCAGCAGTTCAACCGGCAGCAAGTGGACGATGGCATACGCCACGCCAACGCCGCCCAGCAGCACGCCGAGGAAATTGAACACACCGGAAAAGAACACCGCCAGGTGCGGCGGCATGGCTTTGGTGTAGATAACAGTGGCTACCGCGTTAGCGGTGTCATGAAATCCATTGATGAACTCGAAGGCGAGGACAAACGTCAGGGCGAGCAAGAGGCTCACAAGCACCCAAGCATCCAGTCCGCTGAATAAATCGATCATGAAGGTTTTCTGACCCGGTCGTAAGGGGGCGCGATTATGCCAGAAAAGACAGGAAATCGATGCCCCGTCTGCTCACTGGTCACACCCTTCTTCGATTTAATTTGTTGCAGGGCGTGAAAACCAAGCAGCACGCAGGGTTTTTCAACTCTTTGATTTTATTGAATAAAGAAGATTTTTAAGCCAATTTTTTCTGATATCTCAAAGGCTCAAACGCTTGTCTGAAATATCTCTGAAACCTGTGGGACGCTCGTTCATAAGCCGCAGAACAGCGATGCAGCCGCTGCCCGCGGTTAGCGGGCGCGCGAGGTGTCGTCTTCCACCGCGCTGTGGCTCAGGCGGACGTCGACTTTCGAATGCTCAACCGCCGTGGCTCATGGCTCTTCGGCTTTGAGTTCCTTTTCGATCTTTTCGATTTCCTGCTTGAACACCTGATCCTGGACGGTAGGGCGCTTGCGCCATGCCTTGCGTTCCGGTTCCGGCTGAGCGGCGTAGGTGGTGACTTCCCCGCCGTAAACTTCCTTGTAACGTTGTTCCTGGCGCTCTAGTTCCGCGCGCAGTTCGTCTTTTGTCACGGTGCTACCTGTATGAGTTGAATTGAATATCCGGTGAAACACACTGCAACGAGTCAATTGAGCGAGCCCGCCAGTTATCCACAGCCCGATCAGGCCGGGTGGCATTGGAGAGGCGATCAAGACTTCCGTGTTACAGGCGGCTACGGCACCAGATAAAAACTGACGCAGCATCAGTTTCCTGTTTCAGCGAGCGCTGGCGTTGCATGTGTGATGGGCGCCGGGCGCTGGCCGGAGCTGAGACGAAGGACCTCGTTTCAGCAAGTCGCGGGCTTTTGATTAAAGCGCCGCGACTAGGGTGCATTATAGCGGCCGATTCGGGAATGACTATCTTTGCCAAGTTAAAAACGGTTCTGAATGTGTGATGGTTTTGTTGCTGGCAACTTTTGCCGCTAGTTAAGTGTAAAGACAGCGTTATAGAACCGGCGTTCTGTTTTTGGCGCCATTAACTGGAACAACTAAGTTGCGGGCAGAATCGCTAAAGCTGCCTCTAGGGTGGAGAGGAGGGCGGGGGGCTGGATTGCGATTATCGGTCGGCGGTTCGATAATCGCCCAATGTTGGCGCCGCGGTGCTTGTGCATCGCGCGGCGAGCCGTTTGACTAGGCATCGATGCGTGCCGGACAAGGACAAGAAATGAACGATCAAATGCGCAACTCCTTCACCTCGGTGGCGCCGCCCATCGTCGCCTCGCCGGCCAAGCGCATTCAGGCGCTGACCGGTGATCCGGATTTCATGACTTCCCTGGCCCGCGGTCTGGCGGTGGTGCAAGCGTTTCAGGAACGCAAACGCCACCTGACCATCGCGCAGATCAGTCATCGCACGGAAATCCCTCGCGCCGCCGTGCGCCGTTGCCTGCACACGCTGATCAAGCTCGGCTACGCCACCACCGACGGGCGCACCTATTCGCTGCTGCCGAAAGTGCTGACCCTCGGCCATGCCTATCTGTCCTCGACACCGCTGGCCGTTTCCGCCCAACCGTATCTGGACCGCATGAGCGAGCAACTGCACGAAGCCTGCAACATGGCGACGCTGGAGGGCGATGACATTCTCTATATCGCGCGTTCGGCGACCACTCAGCGATTGATCTCGGTCGACCTTTCGGTCGGCGGGCGTCTCCCTGCCTATTGCACGTCGATGGGGCGCATTCTGTTGGCCGCGCTGGACGATACATCCCTGGGCGAATACCTGGACCACGCCGAACTGGTGGCCAAAACCAGCCGCACCATTCATAACCCCGACGCTTTGCTCGAATGTTTGCAGCAGGTGCGTCAACAGGGCTGGTGCATTGTCGATCAGGAACTGGAACAGGGCCTGCGCTCGATCGCCGTGCCGGTGTACGACGCCTCCGGGCAAGTGGTCGCCGCGCTGAATGTCAGCACCCATGCCGGCCGGGTCAGCCGTGCCGAGCTGGAGCAGCGCTTCCTGCCCGGCCTGCTCAGCGCCAGTCGCGACCTCAGTGCGCAGTTGTTCGCCTGAGGAAGCTGTTCGATAAACGCACAGTGTTGCGTTTATCGAATTGACGCTAAAACCCTCGGATCATTAATGTCGCGGCAGCGTCATCCGGCGCTGATGTGAATGAGCTCGCCGGACTGTCGACCCCATAATAATGACAAGAGGCAACTCACCATGCGCTCGCTCCCCGACTGTCTGTATCCCACCCGTTGTTGCCGGGTTCACCGCAACGCCTGATTACAACCTTCTATTCTTGTGACCGTGCCTTCCTTTGGCCGGCCGCCGTTCGACTGCGTTTTTTGCGTGGAATAAAAATAATGAACCAGCCTCAGTCCGCTGTGGGTAACTGCCTCGATGTGCAGACCTTCATCAACGCCCAACCGATCTCGCGCTATCAGTGGCGGGTGGTGATCCTGTGTTTCCTGATCGTATTTCTCGACGGCCTCGACACCGCCGCCATGGGCTTCATCGCCCCGGCGCTGTCGCAAGACTGGGGCATCGACCGTGCCAGCCTCGGCCCGGTGATGAGTGCTGCGCTGATCGGCATGGTCTTCGGCGCGCTCGGCTCCGGCCCTTTGGCTGACCGCTTCGGGCGCAAAGTCGTACTCGTCGGCGCGGTGATTCTGTTCGGCGGCTTCAGCCTGGCCTCGGCGTACAGCACCAACGTCGAACAACTGCTGGTGTTGCGCTTCCTCACCGGCCTCGGTCTCGGCGCGGGCATGCCCAACGCCACGACCCTGCTTTCGGAATACACACCCGAGCGCAAGAAGTCGCTGCTGGTGACCAGCATGTTCTGCGGCTTCAACCTCGGCATGGCCGGCGGCGGTTTCATCTCGGCAAAACTGATCCCGGCCTTCGGCTGGCACGCGCTGCTGCTGATCGGCGGGATCCTGCCGCTGATCCTCGCCGTGGTATTGGTGTTCTGGCTGCCGGAATCGGCGCGCTATCTGGTGGTGCGCAACCGTGGCACCGACAAAGTGCGCAAGACCCTCGCGCCGATCGACCCGGTCAGCGTCGCCCAGGCTGCGAGCTTCAGCGTGCCGGAGCAGAAAACCGTCAAGGCGCGCAACGTCTTTGCGGTGATTTTCTCTGGTACGTTCAGCACCGGCACGCTGCTGTTGTGGCTGACTTATTTCATGGGCCTGGTGATTGTGTACTTGCTGACCAGTTGGCTGCCGACGCTGATGCGCGACAGCGGCGCGAGCATGGAGCAGGCCGCGTTCATCGGTGCGTTGTTCCAGTTTGGCGGCGTGTTGAGCGCGGTCGGGGTGGGCTGGGCGATGGACCGCTTCAATCCGCACAAGGTCATCGGCATTTTCTACCTGCTGGCCGGGGTGTTTGCCTACGCCGTGGGGCAGAGTCTGGGCAACATCACCTTGCTGGCGACGCTGGTGCTGGTGGCAGGCATGTGCGTAAACGGCGCGCAATCAGCGATGCCGTCATTGGCCGCGCGCTTCTACCCGACTCAAGGCCGCGCGACCGGTGTGTCGTGGATGCTCGGCATCGGCCGCTTCGGCGCGATCCTCGGCGCGTGGATGGGCGCAACCTTGCTCGGCCTGGGCTGGAATTTCGAGCAAGTGCTGACCGCGCTGGTGATCCCGGCCGGTTTGGCGACGGCGGCGGTGCTGATCAAGGGCATGGTCAGTCATGCGGATGCGACCTGAGGCAGACCCACGATCATTCCCACGCTCCGCGTGGGAATGGCTCAACGGACGCTCTGCGTTCGGCTGTACAGGCAGGCGGAGCGTCCCGGGCTGCATTCCCACGCGAAGCGTGGGAACGATCATTAGGGAAGCAACAATCCGTTCGATAAACGAACACTCAGTCGATTATCGGATTGTTTGGCGAATTTCCCGAGCTTAATCTTCAGTGACTCCGGCGCTGAACCTCGCGCCTTTTTATCACTGGCGATTCCTTACAAGAACAGGAGCCCGCTCCATGGCTGAGATCCTTTCGCTGCACGACGCGGTGAAGCAATTCGTCAACGACGGCGATACCGTCGCCCTCGAAGGCTTCACTCACCTGATCCCTACGGCAGCGGGTCATGAAATCATTCGTCAAGGCAAGAAAGATCTGACGCTGGTGCGGATGACGCCTGACCTGATCTACGACCAACTGATCGGCGCCGGTTGCGCGCGCAAACTGATTTTCTCCTGGGGCGGCAACCCGGGTGTGGGCTCGCTGCACCGTTTGCGTGACGCGGTCGAAAAGCAGTGGCCGCACGCGCTGGAAATCGAAGAACACAGCCACGCCGACCTCGCCAACGCCTACGTCGCCGGCGCGTCCGGCCTGCCGTTCGCGGTGCTGCGTGCCTACGCCGGCTCCGACCTGCCGAAGGTCAATCCGCTGATCAAAACCGTGACCTGTCCGTTCACCGGCGAAGTGCTGGCGGCAGTGCCATCGGTGCGACCTGACGTTACCGTGATTCACGCACAAAAGGCCGACCGCAAAGGCAACGTGTTGCTCTGGGGCATTCTCGGTGTGCAGAAAGAAGCCGCGCTGGCGGCCAAGCGTTGCATCGTCACCGTGGAAGAAATCGTCGACGACCTCAACGCACCGATGAACGCTTGCGTACTGCCGACCTGGGCCTTGAGCGCGGTCTGCCATGTGCCGGGCGGCGCGCACCCGTCCTACGCCCACGGTTACACCGAGCGTGACAATCGTTTCTATCAGGCGTGGGACCCGATCGCTCGCGACCGTGAGACGTTTACCGCGTGGATCAACGAATACATCCATGGCTGCGCTGACTTCAGCGAATTCCAGGCCAAATTGGCCGCTGCTTCGGAGGCCAAGTAATGACTTACACCACCAATGAAATGATGACCGTCGCGGCGGCCCGGCGCCTGAAGAACGGCTCGGTATGCTTCGTCGGCATCGGCCTGCCCTCGAAAGCCGCCAACCTCGCGCGCCTGACTTCATCGCCGGACGTGGTGCTGATCTACGAATCCGGCCCGATTGGCGCCAAGCCGAGCGTACTGCCGCTGTCCATCGGTGACGGTGAGCTGGCCGAGACCGCCGACACGGTGGTGCCGACCGGTGAAATTTTTCGCTACTGGCTGCAGGGCGGGCGCATCGACGTCGGTTTCCTCGGCGCCGCGCAGGTCGACCGTTTCGGCAACATCAACACCACCGTGGTCGGCGACTACCACGCGCCGAAAGTGCGTCTGCCGGGGGCCGGTGGCGCGCCGGAGATTGCCGGTTCGGCGAAAAGCGTGCTGATCATCCTTAAACAGTCGGCGCGGTCGTTTGTCGACAAGCTCGACTTCATCACCTCGGTCGGTCACGGCGAAGGTGGCGATTCGCGTAAACGTCTCGGCCTGCCGGGCGCCGGGCCGGTGGGGATCATCACCGACCTGTGCATCATGGAACCGGAGGAGGGCACCCACGAATTCGTGGTCACCGCGCTGCATCCGGGCGTGACCCGCGAGCAAGTGGTCGCCGCCACCGGTTGGGCGATTCGTTTTGCCGACTCCGTTGAAACCACCGCTGAGCCGACCGAAGTCGAGTTGACCGCACTGCGTGATCTTGAAGCGCGCACCGCTGCCGCCCACGGTCAGGCACCGGGAGAAGCATGATGCGTGACGTGTATATCTGCGACGCGATTCGCACCCCTATCGGCCGTTTCGGCGGCGCACTGTCCGCCGTGCGCGCCGATGACCTCGCCGCCGTGCCGATCAAAGCCCTGATGGAGCGCAATCCTTCGGTGGACTGGAATGCCGTCGATGAAGTGTTTCTCGGCTGCGCCAACCAGGCCGGCGAAGACAACCGCAACGTCGCGCGCATGGCGCTGCTGCTGGCGGGGCTGCCGGACAGCGTGCCGGGCGTTACGCTCAATCGTCTCTGCGCTTCGGGCATGGACGCGATTGGCACCGCATTCCGCGCCATCGCCAGTGGCGAAATGGAGCTGGCGATTGCCGGCGGCGTCGAGTCGATGTCCCGCGCACCGTTCGTGATGGGCAAGGCCGACGCGGCGTTCTCGCGCAACATGAAGCTGGAAGACACCACCATCGGCTGGCGTTTCATCAACCCGCTGATGAAAGCGCAGTACGGCGTCGATGCCATGCCGCAGACCGCTGACAACGTTGCCGACGACTACAAGGTTTCGCGCGCAGACCAGGACGCCTTTGCTCTGCGCAGTCAGCAACGTACCGCCGCCGCTCAAGCCGCCGGATACTTCGCTGAAGAAATCGTCGAAGTGCGCATCGCCCACAAAAAGGGCGAAACCGTGGTCAGCCAGGACGAACATCCGCGCGCCGACACTACGATTGAAGCGCTGGCCAAACTGAAGCCAGTCAATGGCGCGGACAAAACCGTCACCGCCGGCAATGCCTCAGGCGTAAACGATGGTGCTGCTGCGCTGATTCTGGCGTCAGCCGAAGCGGTGAAAAAACACGGCCTGACCGCCCGCGCAAAAGTGCTCGGCATGGCCAGTGCCGGTGTCGCACCGCGAGTGATGGGCATCGGCCCGGTGCCAGCGGTGCGCAAACTGACCGAGCGCCTCGGCGTCGCGGTCAGCGATTTCGACGTGATCGAACTCAACGAAGCGTTTGCCAGCCAGGGCCTCGCGGTATTGCGCGAGTTGGGCCTGGCCGACGATGCGCCGCAGGTCAACCCGAATGGCGGCGCGATTGCCCTCGGTCACCCGTTGGGCATGAGCGGTGCGCGGCTGGTGCTGACCGCCCTGCATCATCTGGAAAAGACTGGCGGCAAGAAAGGTCTGGCGACCATGTGCGTCGGTGTCGGCCAGGGTCTGGCCCTGGCCATCGAACGTGTCTGACGCACTGCGGCACTTACAAGAACTGAGGAAAGCGAAATGACTGACAAGCCTGGTTACCGTCGCCCACAGGCAGGCACTCAGCCTGACTACCTGCACCCGACGTATCAATCCACCAACCTGCGCTCGCCGTCCAAGCCGTTGGTGCACCTGCCGCACTCGCTGTCGGAAATCACCGGGCCGACCATCGGCGCCGAACACGTTGCCGAGAAGGACAATGACCTCACCGCTCAGCACGACGGCGAGCCGTTGGGCGAGCGCATCATCATTCACGGCCGCGTGCTCGACGAAGACGGCCTGCCGGTGCCGGGGATTCTGGTGGAGATCTGGCAGGCCAATGCCGCCGGCCGCTACAACCATGCCCGCGACCTGCACGACGCGCCGCTGGACCCGAACTTTACCGGCACCGGCCGCACCGTCACCGATGCCGATGGCTGGTACCAGTTCCAGACCATCAAGCCCGGCGCCTATCCGTGGGGCAACCACCACAACGCCTGGCGCCCGGCGCACATCCACTTTTCCCTGTTCGGGCCGAGCATTCTTACGCGTCTGGTCACGCAGATGTACTTCCCCGGTGATCCGCTGCTGGCGTATGACCCGATCTACAACTGCGTGCCGGACACTTCGGCCAAGGAACGCCTGATCGCTGCTTTCGATCTGGAAAAAACCATTCCGTCCTACGCCCTCGGTTACCGCTGGGACATCGTGCTGCGCGGCCGTGAAGCCACGCCGATGGAGAAATAAGATGACGCTCTATGCGACCACGTCCCACACCGTCGGGCCGTATTACCACATCGGCCTGACCTGGCTGAACCGCGAAACCCTGGCCAACGAGCTGACCCTCGGCGAGCGCGTGGCAATCACCGGCCAAGTGGTGGACGGCAATGGCGATGTCGTCAACGACGCCATGCTCGAAGTCTGGCAGGCCAACGCTGCCGGCAAGTATGACCACCCGGAAGATCAGCAGGACAAGCCACTCGACCCGAATTTTGAAGGTTTCGGTCGGGTGCCGGTGGACGCCGAAGGGCGCTTCCGTTTCACCACGATCAAACCCGGCACCGTGCCCGGCCTGAAAGGCTCGACCCAGGCGCCGCATCTGGTGGTGCTGGTGTTTGCCCGTGGTCTGGTCAAGCATTTGCTGACGCGGATCTATTTCGAGGGCGAATCGGCGAACGTTGCTGACCCGTTGCTCGAGTGTGTGCCGGCGGAGCGTCGCCAGACCTTGCTGGCCAAGGCGGATGCGTCGGGTGTGTACCAGTGGAATGTGGTTCTGCAGGGCACCGATGCCGAGACGGTGTTCTTCGATTATTGAGAGAACACCCCAAATCCCCTGCAGGACAGAGTCCCTGTGGTGAGGGGATTTATCCCCGCTGGGCTGCGAAGCAGCCCCAAAAACCAGTCGGCGCGGTATTCAGATGAACCGCGTGTATCTGATTTGCGAGTGCTTCGCACTCGAGCGGGGATAAATCCCCTCGCCACAAAGGCTGATCCAGACGTGGGTGATGATCCGATGCGGAACGGGACTGTTGCAAAGTATGTCTAGACTGTGACTGTCCCTATCGAGTGAAAAACAATGACAACCACCACCTCCCACTACACCGGCGAAGAGCGCAGCAAGCGTATCTTCGCCATCGTCGGCGCTTCGTCCGGCAACCTCGTCGAATGGTTCGACTTCTACGTCTACGCCTTCTGCGCGATCTATTTCGCCCCGGCGTTTTTCCCCTCCGATAACCCGACTGTGCAACTGGTCAACACCGCTGGCGTGTTCGCTGCCGGGTTCCTGATGCGGCCGATTGGTGGCTGGATCTTCGGCCGGGTCGCTGACAAGCACGGGCGCAAGAACTCGATGCTCATCTCGATTCTGATGATGTGCTTCGGCTCGTTGCTGATCGCCTGCCTGCCGACCTACAAGGACATCGGCGTCTGGGCGCCGGTGCTGTTGCTGTTCGCGCGTTTGCTGCAAGGCTTGTCGGTCGGCGGCGAGTACGGCACCACCGCGACCTACATGAGCGAAGTCGCGCTCAAGGGCCAGCGCGGTTTTTTCGCCTCGTTCCAGTACGTGACGCTGATTGGCGGGCAACTGCTGGCGGTATCGCTGGTGGTCGTGCTGCAACAGTTCCTCACCGAAGAAGACCTGCGTGCTTATGGCTGGCGGATTCCGTTCGTGGTCGGTGCGGTGGCGGCGCTGATTTCGCTGTTCCTGCGTCGTTCGCTGAAGGAAACCACCAATAAGGAAACCCGTGCGCACAAAGACGCCGGCAGCATCGCCGCACTGTTTCGCGATCACAAAGCGGCGTTCATCACCGTGCTCGGTTACACCGCTGGCGGCTCGCTGATTTTCTACACCTTCACCACCTACATGCAGAAATATCTGGTGAACACCGCCGGCATGCACGCCAAGACCGCCAGCTACATCATGACCGGCGCGCTGTTCCTGTATATGTGCATGCAGCCGCTGTTCGGCATGCTTGCCGACAAGATCGGCCGACGTAACTCGATGCTCTGGTTCGGCGCGCTCGGTACGCTGTTCACCGTGCCGATTCTGCTCAGCCTGAAAAGCGTCAGCAGCCCGTTCCTCGCCTTTGTGCTGATCACCGTGGCGCTGGCGATCGTCAGTTTCTACACCTCGATCAGCGGCCTGGTGAAAGCCGAGATGTTCCCGCCGGAAGTGCGTGCCCTCGGTGTCGGCCTGGCTTACGCGGTGGCCAATGCAATCTTCGGCGGTTCGGCGGAATTCGTTGCCCTGAGCCTCAAGGCCGGCGGCATGGAAAACGCCTTCTACTGGTACGTCACGGCGATGATGGCGGTGGCTTTCCTGTTCAGTCTGCGTCTGCCCAAGCAGGCGAAGTATCTGCACCACGATCTGTAAACCCATGTGCGCGGGCTGCAAGGCCCGCGCCGGCAAGGACTGTTTATGACTCAGCGACCGGGCAATCAATTGTTCGATGCCTACTTCACCGCCCGCGATATGCGCGAAGTGTTCTGCGATCAGGGCCGGATGCAGGCGATGCTCGATTTCGAAGCGGCGCTGGCCCGGGCCGAGGCGCGGGTCGGGCTGATTCCTTCATCCGCTGTGGCGCCGATTGCCGCAGCGTGCGACGCCAGTCTGTATGACTTCGCAGCGCTGGGCGAGGCGATTGCCACGGCCGGTAATTCGGCGATCCCACTGGTCAAGGCCTTGGGCAAGCAGATCGCCTCGAGCGATGCCGAAGCCGAGCGCTATGTGCATCTGGGCGCGACCAGTCAGGACGTGATGGATTCCGGGCTGGTCCTGCAATTGCGCCAGGCGCTGGTGCTGATCGAAGACCAACTGGCGCAACTGGCCGACTCGCTCGCAGCTCAGGCACAACGTTTCGCTACCACGCCACTGGCCGGGCGCACCTGGCTGCAACATGCCACGCCAGTGACCCTCGGTATGAAAATCGCTGGATGGCTGGGCGCCGTCACGCGCAGCCGTCAGCGTCTACAGGAGCTGAAACCGCGTCTGCTGGTGCTGCAATTTGGTGGCGCCTCCGGCACCCTCGCGGCGCTGGGGGCACAGGCGTTGCCGATCGCTGAGGCCTTGGCCGAAGAGCTGCAACTGACCCTGCCCGAGCAACCGTGGCACACCCAGCGTGATCGCATCGTCGAATTCGGCGCGGTGCTTGGCCTGATCGCCGGGAGCCTCGGCAAATTCGGCCGCGACATCAGCCTGTTGATGCAGACCGAAGCAGCGGAAGTATTCGAGCCTGCGGCACCGGGCAAGGGTGGTTCGTCGACCATGCCGCACAAACGCAATCCGGTCGGCGCGGCGGTGCTGATCGGCGCGGCCACGCGGGTGCCGGGGCTGGTGTCGACGCTGTTCAGCGCGATGCCGCAGGAGCACGAACGCAGCCTCGGTTTGTGGCACGCCGAATGGGAAACCCTGCCGGAGATCTGCTGCCTGGTGTCCGGTGCGCTGCAACAGGCGCGCTTGCTGGCCGACGGTCTGGAAGTCGACGCGGCGCGCATGGCCCGCAACCTCGAATTGACCCAAGGCCTGGTGCTGGCCGAAGCAGTGAGCATCGTCCTCGCCCAACGCGTCGGCCGCGACACCGCGCATCATCTGCTCGAGCAATGCTGCAAACGCGCGGTGGCCGAGCAACGCCATCTGCGTGCGGTGCTCGCTGATGAGCCGCAAGTCACTGCCGAACTCAGTGGCGATGAACTCGATGATCTTCTGAACCCCGCGCATTACCTTGGCCAGGCGCAAGTCTGGGTCGAGCGCGCGGTGGCCGAACACAACGCTTTGACTGTCTGAAGGAGAGGGCTGTGGCTTTCGTTCAACTCGCCGATGGCGAACTGCACTATCAAATTGAGGGCCCGGACGCTGCGCCGGTGCTGGTGCTGTCCAACTCGCTGGGCACCGACCTGCACATGTGGGATGCGCAAATGCCGGCGTTCACCGAGCATTTCCGCGTGCTGCGTTTCGACACGCGCGGCCATGGGCAATCGTTGGTTACCGAAGGGCCGTACAGCATCGAACAACTCGGTCGTGACGTGCTCGGTCTGCTCGATGCGCTGCACATCGAGCGCGCGCATTTCTGCGGACTGTCGATGGGCGGGCTGATCGGTCAGTGGCTGGGCATCAACGCCGGACATCGCTTGCACAAACTGATCGTCTGCAACACGGCAGCGAAGATCGGCGATCCGTCGGTGTGGAATCCGCGCATCGAAACCGTACTGCGCGACGGCCCGGCGGCGATGGTCGCACTGCGTGATGCCTCGATTGCGCGCTGGTTTACCCCGGACTTTTCGGCGGCGCATCCCGAGGCGGCGAAGAAGATTACCGACATGCTCGCCGCGACCAATCCCCAAGGCTATGCGGCCAACTGCGCGGCCGTGCGCGATGCCGATTTCCGTGAAGAGCTGGCTTCGATCAATGTGCCATTGCTGGTGATTGCCGGCAGCGAAGATGCGGTGACGCCGCCGTCCGGCGGGCACTTCATTCGCGACCATGTGCGCGGCGCCGAGTACGCCGAGTTCTATGCGGCGCATCTGTCCAACGTGCAGGCCGGCGCTGATTTCAGTGATCGGGTGCTGGCGTTTCTGCAGGCTCAGTGAGGAAGATTTTGTGGACGAGAAACAACGTTACGACGAAGGCATGCAAGTACGCCGCGCGGTGCTGGGCGATGCCCACGTCGATCGCAGCCTGACCACGCTGACCGAGTTCAACTCGGAATTCCAGGAGATGATCACCCGCCACGCCTGGGGCGACATCTGGACCCGCCCGGGCCTGCCCCGCCATACCCGTAGCCTGATCACCATCGCCATGCTGATCGGTATGAACCGCGAGGGCGAACTGAAACTGCACCTGCGCGCGGCGGCCAACAACGGCGTCAGCCGCGGCGAGATCAAGGAAGTGATCATGCAGAGCGCGATCTACTGCGGAATTCCGGCGGCGAATGCGACGTTTCATCTGGCGGAATCGGTGTGGGATGAGCTAG
The DNA here is from genome assembly GCF_054667565.1 of Pseudomonas sp. S3_G06. Classification (NCBI taxonomy): domain Bacteria; kingdom Pseudomonadati; phylum Pseudomonadota; class Gammaproteobacteria; order Pseudomonadales; family Pseudomonadaceae; genus Pseudomonas; species Pseudomonas sp. S3_G06. The sequence goes on along the minus strand of NZ_CP162738.1, from coordinate 3,751,414 downwards.
GAGTCGAATCCCGCGATTGATGTTGCCTGAGCCATCGCCTTCGCGAGCAGGCTCGCTCCCACATTGGAATGCATATCCCTGTGGGAGCGAGCCTGCTCGCGAAAGCGGTAGCGGCCGTAACGAATCAAACCCTGGCGACAATAAATATTCGCTTGAATGCAAACAACGTATGCCCATCCGCCTCCTGCGGATAATGCGCCTGCACTCGCATCAGGTAGTGATAGATGAATCGCGCCTGCTGCGCTGAATCCAGCGCCTGCATGACTGGCCTTAACGCCGAGACCTTGATCCAGTCATACACCGGCGATTTGCCGTCGACCACTTGCAGTTGTTCGGTCTCCCAAATGTCCAGCGACGCGGTCATTGGCGCGAGCAGACGGTAATAGTCCTCCAGCGTCAGTAGCGGCCGCGCAGCCATGCGCCGGCGCAGTTCCGGCGTGCCCAATGGTGCGCCCCCGGGGCCGGCGTCCTCCAACGTTTGCAGCATCAACTGATACCACAACGCATCGCGCCAATCCGGCATGTGCGCTGCGAGGCAGCCGCCAGGATTCAAATAGCCGAGCAGGCGCGGCAGCAAGGTTTCGTGGTCATCGAGAAAATGCAGCACAGCGGCGGCGAACAACAGATCCGCCGGTTGCTCAGGCTGCCAGTCCAGCAGATCAGATTGTTTCCACAAGGCCTTGATCGGCAGGCCTCGGGCCTCGTCGAGCATCTGCGCCGAGCTGTCGATGCCCTGCAATCGCGCACGCGGCCAACGCTTGGCCAGCAACTGCGTAGCGATGCCGGTGCCGCAGCCCAGATCGTAAATGCGTTGGGGATTTTGCAGTTCGATACGGTCGAGCAATTCGTTGACCGGACGTTGTCTGAGACGGGAAAACTGTTGGTACGCCTTGGCGTCCCAATCGGGTGCGGTGGTGCGGCGCGTGATCATGAGGTGATCCTCCGGTGATCAAATGGTGTCTTCCGATGACAACCTGGTGCATAGCTGGAGACCGACTACGAAACGGAAGCGTGAAGGGGTGGCGCACCTGAGTCCTTCAGGTTTGCTCACTGTAACTGTCGCCCGCAAAAGCGCTACATGGCCTGACCAATGGCATGCATCTGTGATGGGAATCAAATGCGGGAGCGAGCCTGCTCGCGAAGGCCATTTCATATTCGACAGAGATGTCGACTGAAGCAGCGCTTTCGCGAGCAGGCTCGCTCCCACAGTGGGGCATGTGTGGTTAGAGAAGGCTGATCGGGTAGCTGACAATCAAACGATTCTCATCGAACTCGTTGTTGCTGAAGTCGCGGCGCATGGTCGAGTTGCGCCATCTGACGTTCAGATCCTTCAACGTGCCGCTCTGCACCGTGTAACCGAGTTCCGATTCGCGACCCCATTCCTTGCCGTCGGTGATCGTCCCGGTGTGCACGTTGTCGCCGCTGATGTAGCGGTTCATCAGGGTCAGGCCGGGGATGCCCATGGCGGCGAAGTTGTAGTCGTGGCGCAGCTGCCAGGAGCGTTCCTGAGCGTTGTCATAACTGGCGTTGTAGCTGTCGTTGGCCAGCGTGCCGCCACTGGTGCCGTTGACCCGCATCCACGCGCTGTCGCCGGTCAGTTTCTGCAGGCCGAGGTAGAACGTGCTGCCGCCGTACTTGGCCGAAAACATCCCGTACCAGGTCTTGTTGTCCAGATCGCCGGCACGCGCGCTGCCATCTTCCTTGCCGTAGAAAAAGCCGAGGTTGGCGCCCAGCGTCCAGTCGCCGAGCGCCTGACTGTGCAGCACGTTGAGGTACTGCTGGCTGTAGATGTCCTTGAGCTGCGCGTTCCACAGGCCGATCTGCGTGCGCTTGTCGTTGAACAGGTATTCGCCGCCCTGGAAGTTGAAACGATCAGAGGTGAACGCGGCTTTGCCGGTCATCGACATGTCGCTCATGCTGCTGTCGTCGCGCGGGCTGTTGGCGCGGAACTGGCCGCCATAGAGGGTCAGGCCGGCGATTTCCTTCGAGGTGATCTGGCCGCCACGGAAGGTCTGCGGCAGCGAACGACCGTCGTCCGAACGCAGGATCGGCAGCACCGGCATCCACTCACCGACCTTGACTTCGGTCTGCGAAAGCTTGGCCTTGAATGCGACGTTGGTGCGGCCGAAGTTGTCCGCCGGGCGCCCGTCATGGTCCAGCGGCAACAACTGCGTACCGCCCGTGCCTTTACCGCCATCGAGCTTGATCGAATACAGCCCGAGTACGTCCATGCCGAAACCGACGGTGCCTTGGGTAAAGCCGGATTTGGCGTCGAGAATGAAACTCTGCGTCCATTCTTCAGCCTTGCCCTGGGTTTTGGTCGGGTTGGTGAAGTTGCGGTTGATATAGAAGTTGCGCAGGTTGAGGTTGACCTTGGCGCCTTCGATGAAGCCGGCTTCTTGCGCCGCGACGGGGAGGGCGGCGCCCGCCAGGGCCAGGGCGATCAGGCCGGGAATTGCGTAAGGCGCAGGGGAGGTTGTCATGGGCTCGGGTCTCTGTTGTTTTTTTAGGGCGAACGGGTGCGCTGCGGCCGGTTTTCGGGTGCAGACTTGGAAAGTATTCAGGGGTGAAACGATGGCAATCAGCCGGACGGGGCAGGGCGCGGGAGCATGGTGTCGAACCTGTTGTTATTGGTTTTGTGGAGCGAATGGTGCGGGGGGCGGATGTTTGGATTCAATTGGGAAAAGCGGGTTTTGGGCGATTATCGAACAGCATTGAAGATCAAAAGATCGCAGCCTTCGGCAGCTCCTACAGGGCAACGCATTTCAAATGTAGGAGCTGCCGAAGGCTGCGATCTTTTGATTATCAGGCAACAAAAAGCCCACCAATCGGTGGGCTCCTTGTATTCAGCCGATGATGATCAGAACAGCTTCATCTTCGGCGCTTCTTCTTTCAGCGCTTCGTTCTGCGCGGTCTGCGCATTCCAGCCACCGCCCAGTGCCTTGTACAGGTTGACCGCACTGGTCAGCTGCGCGAGGCGGTCGGTGATCAGCGCTTGTTGCGCGCTGAACAACTGACGCTGGGCATCGAGGAAGGTCAGGTTGCTGTCGACGCCGATGCGGTAGCGACGTTCGGCCAGGCGATAGTAATCCTGGTTGGCCTGAACGAAGTCACGCTGCGCTTGCAACTGCTCGGTGTAGGTCTGGCGAGCGGCGAGGCCGTCGGCGACTTCCTGGAAGGCCGTTTGAATGGACTTCTCGTAGTTCGCCACGCCAATGTCCTTCTGGATCTTGGCGTAGTCGAGGCTGGCGCGCAGGCTGCCGGCGTTGAAGATCGGCAGGTTGATCTGCGGCTGGAACAGCCACGTCCCCGAACCGCCCTTGAACAGGCCGGACAGATCCGGGCTCAGGCTGCCCGCGTTGGCGGTCAGGCTGATGCTCGGGAAGAACGCTGCACGCGCCGCGCCGATGTTGGCGTTGGCCGCCTTCAGGTTGTACTCGGCCTGGAGGATGTCCGGACGACGTTGCAGCAGGTCCGAAGGCAGACCGGCCGGCACATCGCTGAGCAGATCATCAGACAGCGGTTTGGCCGTTTGCAGGTTGGCCGGAATACCGGTGCCGAGCAGCAGGGTCAGGCTGTTTTCGTCCTGCGCGACCTGGCGGGTATAGCGCGCCAATTGTGCCCGGGCGTTTTCCACGGAAGTGCGCGACTGCGCCAGATCCAGCGCCGAAGCCACACCGACTTCGTTGCTGCGGCTGGTCAGCTTGTAGCTTTCTTCGAAGGCACCGAGGGTGTCCTGCGTCAGCTTGAGCAGTTCCTTGTCCGCCTGCCAGGTCAGGTAGGCATTGGCGACGTTGGCGACCAGACTGATCTGCGTACTGCGGCGTGCTTCTTCAGTAGCGAAGTACTGTTGCAGCGCTTGCTCGCTCAGGCTGCGCACCCGACCGAACAGGTCGAGTTCGTAGGCGCTGACGCCTACGGTGGCGGAATAAGAACTGCTGATCATCGACTCGCCGGTCTGCGAGGCACGGCCCGGCAGACGCTGGCGGCTGCCGGCGGCATTGGCCGACACTGCCGGGAACAGGTCGGCGCGCTGGATGCGGTACTGCGCCGCGTAAGCGTCGATGTTCAGCGCCGCGACACGCAGGTCGCGGTTGTTTTCCAGGGCGACCTGGATCAGCTGTTGCAGGGCAGGGTCATGGAAAAACTGCTTCCAGCCCTGTTCGGCAGCGGCTTGCGCCGGAGCCTGGGCCGGCGAATATGCCGGCCCCTGCGGGTACTGGCCTGCGACCGGAGCCTCAGGCTGCTGATAGTCAGGTATCAGCGAGCAACCGCTCAGCACGAAGGCGGCGACTGCGATGGAGAGTAGCGACTTGCTCATTGGCCAGCCTCTTTAGGAGTTTCAGTAGTCTCATCCGCGTCGGTCTTTTTGCGCTGACCGATGGACGACACAGTAACGAAGAACAGTGGAACCCAGAAGATCGCCAGGATCGTGGCCGTGAGCATACCGCCAATCACGCCGGTACCGATCGCGTGCTGACTGCCTGAACCGGCGCCGGTGGAGATCGCCAGCGGCACAACACCGAGAACGAAGGCCAGCGAGGTCATGATGATCGGGCGCAGACGCATGCGGCAGGCTTCGATTGCCGCCTCGCGCAGGGTGCGTCCCTGTTCATGCAGTTCCTTGGCGAATTCGACGATCAGAATGGCGTTTTTAGCCGCCAGACCGATGGTCGTCAACAAGCCCACCTGGAAGTACACGTCGTTGGACAGACCGCGCAGGCTGGTGGCCATCAGTGCACCGATGATCCCCAGTGGTACCACGAGCATGACCGCGATCGGAATCGACCAGCTTTCATACAGCGCCGCCAGACACAGGAACACCATCAGCAGCGACAGGGCGTACAGCGCTGGCGCTTGCGAGCCGGACAGACGTTCCTCGTAGGACAGACCGGTCCAGGAGATACCGACACCGGACGGCAGCTTCTTGGCAATCGCTTCGACTTCAGCCATCGCTTCACCGGTGGAGTAGCCCGGCGCCGGAGCCCCGAGGACTTCGACCGCTTCCACACCGTTGTAACGCGCCAGTTTCGGCGAACCGTAGACCCACTCACCCTTGGCGAACGCCGAGAACGGAACCATGGTGCCTTCGGCGTTACGCACGTACCACTTCTTCAGGTCTTCGGGGCTCATGCGCGAGTCCGGTTGGCCCTGCACATATACCTTCTTCACCCGACCACGGTCGATGAAGTCGTTGACGTAGCTACTGCCCAGCGCGATCGACAGAGTGTTGTTGATGTCGCTGATGGTGATGCCGAGGGCACTGGCCTTCTCGTCATCGATTTCCAGTTGGAACTGCGGCTCATCGTTCAGGCCGTTCGGACGCACCTGGGTCAGCACCTTGCTTTGCGCCGCCATGCCGAGGAACTGGTTACGCGCTTCCATCAGTTTTTCGTGACCGATACCGGCGCGGTCTTGCAGGAACACGTCGAAACCGGTGGCGTTACCCAATTCCAGAACCGCTGGCGGGGCGAAGGCAAACACCATCGCGTCGCGGAAGCTGAAGAAGTGTTGCTGGGCACGCGCAGCGAGGTTGAACACGCTGTTGTCGGCGTTACGTTCGCCCCACGGCTTGAGCATGATGAACGCCATACCCGAGCTCTGGCCACGGCCGGCGAAATTGAAGCCGGTCACGGTAAACACCGAAGCCACCGCGTCCGCCTCACCGCCGTCCTTGTTCGGACGCAGCAGGTACTCACGCATTTCATCCACCACCACCTGCGTGCGCTGGGCACTGGAACCGGCCGGGGTCTGCACCTGAGCGAACAGAACGCCCTGGTCTTCTTCCGGGAGGAACGCGGTCGGGATGCGGGTGAACAGCCAGATCATGCCCACGACGATCAGCAGATACGCCAGCAGATACGGCGCCTTGCGGGTCAGCATGTTGCCGACGCCGCGCTCGTAGCTGCGCACGCCACGGTCGAAGTTGCGGTTGAACCAGCCGAAGAAACCTTTCTTCGGGGTACCGTGCTCGCCTTTCGGAATCGGCTTGAGCATGGTCGCGCACAGCGCCGGGGTGAAGATCAGGGCAACCAGTACCGACAGGGCCATGGCCGACACGATGGTGATCGAGAACTGCTTGTAGATCACACCGGTGGAGCCGCTGAAGAACGCCATCGGCAGCAGTACCGCCGAGAGCACGAGGGCGATACCGACCAGTGCGCCCTGGATCTGGCCCATGGACTTCTTCGTCGCTTCCTTCGGTGACAAGCCTTCTTCGCTCATCACCCGCTCGACGTTTTCCACCACGACGATGGCGTCGTCCACCAGCAGACCGATGGCCAGCACCATGCCGAACATGGTCAGGGTGTTGATGCTGAAACCGGCGGCGGCGAGGATGCCGAATGTACCGAGCAGTACCACTGGCACAGTCATCGTGGTGATGACGGTGGCGCGGAAGTTCTGCAGGAACAGGAACATCACCAGGAACACCAGCGCGATCGCTTCGACCAGGGTGTGCACCACGCCTTTGATCGACTCGGTCACCACCGGAGTGGTGTCGTACGGGAACACCACTTCCATGCCTTGCGGGAAGAACGGCTTGAGGCTGTCGATGGTGTTGCGCAGCGCTTTGGCCGTGTCGAGGGCGTTGGCGCCGTTGGCCAGTTTCACCGCCAGACCGGACGCCGGGCTGCCGTTGAACTGGGCACTGATCGCGTAGTTCTCGCCGCCGAGGCCGACTTCAGCCACGTCTTTGAGGCGAACCTGCGAACCGTCCTTGTTGACCTTGAGCAGGATTTCCTTGAACTGCTCGGCGGTCTGCAGACGGGTCTTGCCGATGATCGTCGCGTTCAGTTGCTGGCCCTGCACGGCAGGCAAGCCACCGAGCTGACCGGACGACACCTGAACGTTCTGCGCAGCAATGGCGTTCTTCACGTCGACCGGGGTCAGGTTGAAGTTGTTCAACTTGGCCGGGTCGAGCCAGATACGCATCGCATACTGCGCACCGAAGACCTGGAAGTCACCGACACCGGCGGTCCGCGAGATCGGGTCCTGCATGTTCGACACGATGTAGTTGGACAGATCGTCCTTGGTCATGCTGCCGTCACGCGACACCACGCCGATCACCAGCAGGAAGTTCTTCACTGCCTTGGTCACGCGGATACCCTGTTGCTGCACTTCCTGCGGCAGCAGCGGGGTAGCCAGGTTCAGCTTGTTCTGAACCTGGACCTGCGCGGTGTCGGAGTTGGTGCCTTGCTCGAAGGTCGCGGTGATGGTCATGCTGCCGTCGGAGTTACTTTCCGACGACACATAACGCAGGTTGTCGATACCGTTGAGCTGTTGCTCGATGACCTGCACCACGGTGTCCTGCACGGTTTGTGCGGACGCGCCTGGGTAGGTCACCTGAATCGCAATGGCCGGTGGCGCAATGCTCGGGTATTGGTTGATCGGCAATTTCAGGATCGAAAGTGCCCCGACCAGCATGATCACCAGGGCGATTACCCAGGCGAAAATCGGACGGTCGATGAAGAATTTTGACATGGGTTACTCCCCTTTGCCGCCGGCGGCTTTGTCAGCTGCCTGTGCGGGGGCCGGGTTCTTGGTGCCGACGTTAGTCGCCTCGGTCGCTTTGACCTCGACGCCCGGTTTGACGTACTGCAGCCCTTCGGTGATCAGACGATCGCCGGCTTTCAGGCCGTCTTCGATCAGCCACTGGCTGCCGACAGTGCGGCTGGCCTTGAGCTGACGCAGCTCGACCTTGTTGTCGGCGCCGACGACCAGTGCGGTCGGGGTGCCTTTGAGGTCGCGGGTCACGCCTTGTTGCGGCGCGAGGATCGCTGCGCTGTTGACGCCGGCTTGCAGCTGGGCGTGAACGAACATGCCTGGCAGCAGGGTGTGATCGGGGTTGGGGAACACTGCGCGCAGGGTTACCGAGCCGGTGGTCTGGTCAACCGAGACTTCGGAGAATTCCAGCTTGCCGTCGAGCTTGTACTGGCTGCCGTCTTCCAGGGTCAGCTTGACCGCAGCGGCGTTGTCGCCAGCCTTCTGCAGACGGCCGCTTTCCAGTTCGCGGCGCAGTTCCAGCAGTTCCACCGACGATTGGGTCACATCGACGTAGATCGGATCGAGCTGCTGAATCACTGCCATCGCATCGGCCTGACCATTGCTGACCAGTGCGCCTTCGGTGACCGAAGAGCGGCCGATACGGCCGGAAATCGGCGCGTAGACCTTGGTGTAGCGCACGTTGATCTGCGCGCTCTGCAACGATGCTTCCGATTGCAGGCGGTTGGCCAGTGCGGTGTCGTATTCCTGACGGCTCACCGCTTGTTCGTCGACCAGTTGCTTGTAGCGGTCGGAAATCGACTTGGTCGAACGCAGCTCGGCTTCGGCGCTTTTCAGCGTAGCTTCATAGACCGACGGATCGATCTGATACAGCTGCTGGCCGGCTTTGACGTCGGCACCTTCCTTGAACAGGCGCTTGAGGATGATGCCGTTGACCTGCGGGCGAACTTCCGCGATGCGGAACGCACTGGTGCGGCCCGGAAGCTCCGAGGTCAGGGTAAAGGCTTGTGGTTGCAGGGTGACGACGCCGACCTGAGGAGGCGGAGCGGCTGGGGCCGCTTCTTCCTTTTTACATCCGCTGAGCAGCGATGCCAGGGCGACGGCAGTGACCAGAGCGGTAACAGCTGGCTTGAATTGCATGAAGATCCTCGGGTCAGGCGCGCAAGAAGCGCACAAGAAGTGTGAAAGAGTAAAAATCGGGCACCGGGTGGATAAGTAGCTTGCTAAGTAATATACTTACGTTCATGGTTGTTTGTAAACACCTGCGCCGCGTACCCACCCCGATACAAAAGTCGTCGCAAGGTTTGAAATTGTACGCCGGGGAGCCGATTCACGAGAGATCGCCCCCTCTTTATTCAGCGGATATTCAGCCATCCCTGAAACATCCTGTTTGAGGTTTTACTGCCATGGTCCGTCGTACCAAAGAGGAAGCTCAGGAAACCCGCAGCCAGATCCTGGAAGCGGCCGAGAAAGCCTTCTATGAAAGGGGGGTTGCCCGCACCACCCTGGCGGACATCGCGACCCTCGCCGGCGTGACGCGCGGCGCCATCTACTGGCATTTCAGCAACAAGGCCGACCTGGTCCAGGCCATGCTCGACAGCCTGCACGAACCGCTGGATGAACTGGCCAAGGCCAGCGAAAGCGAGGACGAACCTGACCCGCTGGGCTGCATGCGGCAGTTGCTGATTCATTTGTTTCATCAAGTTGCACTGGACCCGAAAACCCGGCGCATCAACGAAATTCTGTTTCATAAGTGCGAATTCACCGATGAAATGTGCGATCTGCGCCAGCAGCGCCGGACGGCCAGTCTCGATTGCAATCTGCGCATCGGCCTGACCTTGCGTAATGCGGTGAATCGCGGCCAGTTGCCGGAAGATCTCGACACTGTCCGCGCGGCGATCAGCATTCATGCCTACATCGACGGCCTGCTGTACGGCTGGCTGCTGGCCCCGGACAGCTTCGAACTGCACGCCGAGGCTGAACGCTGGGTCGACACCGGGCTGGACATGCTGCGCCTGAGCCCAAGCCTGCGCAAATGAAACAAAATGCGCAATTGCCCGGCAGGATGTCAATCAGCCGCCATGGCTGATCATCGCGGCGGGGAGTTTAAACGTAGCGAGTCGCAGATTTTGTAGGGAAATTGTGTAGCTCTTGTGAATCCGTGTTTTGCCGCGTTTCCCTCACCCTAGCCCTCTCCCATAGGGAGAGGGGACCGACCGAGCTGATCTTTCGAGTGACGCTGACCTGAAATATCCCGCCGAACTCGGGTTCTGAAGGATCTGCAAATCGGCTCCCTCTCCCCAATGGCGGGACCGACCGGGTTATTTGCTCAAGCCGTGCCGACCTGAAATATCCCGCCGAACTCAAAGTTTGAAAAACACACCAATCGGCTCCCTCTCCCTCGGGAGAGGGCTGGGCGGGCGGCGTTCCGATGAGGGGCTACGCCGGGTGCCACGCAACAAGTCTGAAGCCGAACAACGAAAAGCCCCGGACTCTCACAAGTCCGGGGCTTTTTCATTTCTGCGCTACAGCCTGATTACAAGGTCGGATAGTCGATATAACCCACTGGACCTTTACCGTAGAAAGTCTCCGGATGCGGCTCGTTCAACGGCGCATCGGCCTGCAAACGTGCCGGCAGGTCTGGGTTGGCAATGAACGGCACGCCGAAAGCGACCGCGTCTGCCTTGCCGCTGGCCAGCCACTCGTTGGCGCTTTCCTTGGTGAACTTCTCGTTGGCGATGTACGGGCCACCGAACGCTTCTTTCAGTTGCGGGCCGAGGCTGTCGGCGCCTTCTTTTTCGCGCGAGCAGATGAACGCGATGCCACGCTTGCCCAGTTCACGGGCGACGTAGGTGAAGGTTTCGGCGAGGTTGTCATCGCCCATGTCGTGGGAATCGGCACGCGGTGCCAGGTGCACACCAACGCGACCAGCGCCCCAGACTTCGATCGCGGCGTCGGTCACTTCCAGCAGCAGGCGCGCACGGTTTTCCAGCGAGCCGCCGTACTGGTCGGTGCGCTGGTTGGTGCTGCTTTGCAGGAACTGGTCGAGCAGGTAACCGTTGGCGCCGTGGATTTCCACGCCGTCGAAACCGGCGGCCTTGGCGTTCTCGGCGCCGGTGCGGTAGGCGTCGACGATGTCGGCGATTTCAGCGGTTTCCAGGGCGCGCGGGGTTGGATAGTCGGCCAGTGGGCGCACCAGGCTGACGTGGCCCTTTGGCTGAATGGCGCTTGGCGCAACCGGTGCTTCACCGTTCAGGTACGAAGGGTGAGAAATGCGGCCAACGTGCCACAGTTGCAGGAAGATCTTGCCGCCGGCGCCGTGAATCGCCTTGGTCACGTTGGCCCAGCCACGCACCTGATCGTTGGACCAGATGCCCGGGGTGTCCGGGTAGCCGACGCCCATCGGCGTTACCGAAGTGGCTTCGCTGAGGATCAGGCCGGCCGAGGCGCGTTGTACGTAGTATTCGGCCATCAGCGCGTTCGGCACACGACCTTCGTCGGCGCGGCAACGGGTCAGCGGGGCCATGATGATGCGGTTGTTCAGCTCGATGTCGCCGAGTTTGATCGGGTCGAAAATAGTCGCCATGTCTAAAAGCCTCGCTTTAATTAAGGAAGTTGATCAGTTGGAAGCAGGCGCCAGCTCGGCATTGCCGTTCTGGCGGAAGGTAATCAGGGTCACCAGCAGGGCCAGTACAGCCAGCGCGGCGGCAGCCAGTGGCACGCTGGTCAGTCCGTAGCCGTGGGCGATGACGCTGCCGCCGACCCAGGCGCCGAGGGCGTTGCCGACGTTGAAGGCGCCGATGTTCAGGGTCGAAACCAGGTTCGGCGCAGCCTTGCCGAAGGTCACCACGTTGACTTGCAGCGCCGGCACAGCGGCGAAACACGCGGTGGCCCAGAGGAACAGAGTGATCTCGGTCGGGATCAGCGCGACGCTGGTCCAGCTCAACACCGTGGAAACCACGGCCATGGCGATGAACACGCCGATCAGCGTGGCGGCCATGCCTTTGTCGGCGAGTTTGCCGCCGATGATGTTGCCGACCGTCAGGCCCAGACCGATCAGCATCAGTGTCCAGGTCACGCCACGCGGCGACACACCGGTGACTTCACCGAGCAGTGGGGCGACGTAGGTGAACAGGGTGAACACCGAAGCGGCGAACAGCGCGGTCATGCTCAGCGACAGCCAGATGCCGGCACCTTTGAGCGCGGCCAGTTCAGCGCGCATGTCGAGTTTCTCTTCGTCACGCTTGGCCGGCAGAAAGCGGATCAGGCCAATCAGCGCGATCACACCGATGACGGTCACTGCCCAGAAGGTCGAACGCCAGCCGGCTTCCTGACCCAATGCGGTGCCCAGCGGTACGCCGAGCACGTTGGCCAGGGTCAGACCGGTGAACATCAATGCTACCGCCGAGGCACGTTTGTTTGGCGCGACCAGATTGGCCGCCACCACCGAGCCGATGCCGAAGAACGCACCGTGGCACAAAGCGGTGACGACCCGGGCAAACATCAGCACGTTGTAGTCGCTGGCGATGGCGCAGAGCAGGTTGCCGACAATAAAGATGCCCATCAACGCCACCAGCGCGGCCTTGCGCGGCAGCTTCGCGGTGGCCAGCGCCATGAACGGAGCACCGATGGCCACGCCCAGGGCGTAACCGGTGACCAGCCAGCCGGCGCCGGGAATCGACACGCCGAGGTCCGCCGCCACGTCGGGCAGCAGGCCCATGATGACGAACTCGGTGGTGCCGATGGCGAAGGCGCTCAGGGCGAGGATGAGAAGCGAAAGGGGCATGCAGGTTTCCTTGTCGGCTGGCTGACGTTAAGGGTCAGAGCTCTTTACTGAGGGTGCTGAGAAACGCCTGGATGACGTCCTCGTTACGTTTGAAAAAATGCCACTGCCCGGCCTTCTGGCTGCTGATCAGCCCGGCCCGTTGCAACGTTGCCAGGTGGGCCGACACGGTCGATTGCGACAGGCCGCAACGCTGATCGATCTGCCCGGCACAGATGCCGTACTCGTGGTTGTGCAACTGCTCGGGGAATTCGCCTTTCGGGTCTTTCAGCCAGTTGAGGATGTCTCGCCGTACTGGGTGCGCCAGGGCTTTTATTATTTCGTCGAGGTCGAGGTTCATGGCTTGGGCTCGTGGTGGCAGTGGCGATATATCGCGATGGAGCGAACTTTAAATCGTTGGATCGCGATATACCAATATGAAAATGGTCTGAGGATCTTGTAAATCGCTATATCGGGTTATAACGATATGAGCGTGCCGGATGACCGAACGCAGTGCTAAGCTGCGCCCATGAACTATCTCGCGCATTTGCATCTCGGCGGCCAGCGCCCCGGTCAGTTACTCGGCAGCCTGTATGGCGACTTCGTCAAAGGTCGGCTGCAAGGCCAGTTCGACCCGGAAGTGGAGGCGGCGATCGCCCTGCATCGGCGCATCGACGTCTTCACCGATCGACATCCACTGGTCGACATTGCTTTGGGGCGCTTCAGCGAAACGCGGCGGCGCTATGCCGGAATCGTCCTCGATGTGTTTTTCGATCACTGCCTGGCGCGGGACTGGACGCTGTATGCCGACCGACCGCTGGAGCAGTTCACCGCAGACGTCTATCACGTACTGTCCCGCGAACGGCAATTGCCGGAACGGCTGGCGAAGATCGCCCCGCACATGGTCGCCAACGACTGGCTGGGCTCGTATCGCGAATTCGAGGTCCTGGAACAGGTGCTGCGCGGGATCTCGCGACGCCTGACCAGGCCGGAGGAATTGGCCGGGGCCATGGCGGAGTTGCGGCGGTTGTATGAGCCGCTGAGTGAAGACTTCAGCCTGTTTTATCCGCAATTGCAGGATTTTGCGCAAAACTCTGATCCGCTGAAGATCTGAATGTGGGAGCGAGCCTGCTCGCGAAGGCGGTGTCTCAGCCAATATAGATGCTGAATGTCACTGCGCCTTCGCGAGCAGGCTCGCTCCCACAGAGGATTTGTATTGGCTCAGGCGGCTATCAGGTTGCCTGTGCGACGCGGTTCGGCAGGTTTTGCGACCTCGCCAAACAACACCTTCTGCACCGCCTGCTGCGCTTCGAACGCCAGCGCCGCACGCTCGCGGCCCTGACACTCTATTGGCTTGAGCAGATGCACCTCGACATCGCCACAGTCATGGCTGAACAGGCGCATCAGGTGCGAGAGTAGGTCATCGTCACCAATGAACGGTGCGAGCGTGTCGATTTCGCCGTCACGCAGATAACGGATCGCCACCGGTTGCAGCATCACCTCGGAATCGATCGCCGCCGACAGCAGGCGACCATGAAAGGTGCGCAGCGAACGGCCATCGGTGGTGGTGCCTTCGGGAAACATCAGCAGCGCATGTTCGGTTTGCAGATGGCGGGTCATCTGCTTGCGGATCAACTGGCTGTCGCCCGACCCACGGCGGATGAACAGGCTGCCGGCCTTGGCCGCGAGCCAGCCGGCCACCGGCCAGGTGCGCACTTCGGCTTTGGACAGAAACGACAGCGGCGTGAGCATGCCCAGCAGCGGAATGTCGGTCCACGACACGTGATTGCTGACCCACAGCATCGGCTGTTTTGGCAGCTCGCCATGCACACTCACGCGAAAGGGCAGGGCATTGCTCAAACGCGCCATGAAAAAACGCGACCAGCGCTGCCGCCGCTCCATCGAGTGCGCCAGACCGATGCGTTCGAACACGCCGAAGACGCTCGCCATTGTCAGCCCCAGCGTCACCACCAGCAACACTCGCGCGATTCGCGCGTACACCCGCAACCGGCTCATCACACCGCCGCCTTGAAGTGTTTGGCGTAGCGCGGGCAGAGTTCGTCGCGCTTGAGCAGGATGAACACGTCGGCCACCTGGAAGTCTTCGTCCCAGCACGGCTCGCCGCAGATCTTCGCGCCGAGGCGCATGTAGGCCTTGAGCAGCGGCGGCATTTCGGCGATGACGTTGGACGGGATATCCAGCGTCGGCAGCGGATTTTTCGGCTCGGCGCGCAGGTGTTCAGTGCACAGATAACGCTCACGCAGACGCTGCATGATCGCGTGGGCCTGAATGCCGCCGTCCTGCATCGGGATGCTCGCGCACCCCATCAGGTAGCTGTAGCCGCCCTGATTGAGCACTTCGGCCAATTCGCCCCAGAGCACGGCGATGGTGCCGCCGTTGCGGTACGCCGGATCGACGCAGGTGCGGCCGATTTCCAGGATCGGGCCTTGCAGATGCGCCAGGCCATGCAGGCTGAATTCTTCTTCGCTATAGAACTTGCCGAGGCTGCTGGCGGCGGTGTGATCGAGCAGACGCGTGGTCGCCACCAGGCGCCCGGTGTTCAGATCACGCACGCCGATGTGGCTGCAGTGAACATCATAATCATCCATGTCCAGACCCAGTTCGGCGCCTTTCAGTTTGGCGTTGAATTCGCCACTGAAGACGGCGAAGCGCAGGGCCTGGGCTTGCTGCAAGGCTTCGGCGCCGATCAGGCGTTCGGCTTGCAGGCGGCGTTCATTGCCGGTGTCGCTGATGCGGGCGATTTGCGTCATGTGAATCTCCGTACGGGCCTTTAACCCGTCGTGGGTTGCAGCCGATCGACTTTCTTTATGCAGCCGTGTTGTGCAAAGTCAGGCTATGTAGCCCCGGTGTCATCGCCATGAACGTTCGGTGATGCTTATATGACAGCCCACAAGGAGGCGCCCATGCCCTGGACAGATCTGTTGCACCGCCGTGAACGCTTGCCCGCCGTTGCTGATCTGGCCGAGGGCTTTGCAACGTTGTTGCAGGCGCTGGGCAATGTCACGCCGTTCGAATTGGCGGTGGCCGGCGGGCGGCGAATGGCCACGCCGGGGCTGGCGTTTCTGGTCGGTTATCAGGCGGCGCTGCGCATGTTGTGGCCGAGCGCGCCGCTGAGCCTCGGCGCCTTGTGCGCGACCGAACAACGCAGCCTGCGCCCGGCCGATATGCAAACGCGGCTGCGCGATTTGCGCTTGAGTGGGCGCAAGGATTTCGTCACCGCAGGCGATGCTGCCGACTGGTTGCTGGTGGCCGCGCGCAGTGAGGAGCCGGGCACAACACCGCGCTTGAGTCTGGCGGTGGTGTATCCCGGCGAGCCCGGCGTGAAGGTGGAAAAACTGCCGGCGTTGCCGTTGATGCCGGACATCAGCCACGGCCGCCTGCACCTCGACGGCGCCCTGTGCGAACTGCTCGCCGGCGACGGCTGGGACGCCTACGTCAAACCGTTTCGCAGTCTTGAAGATGTCTACGTGCTCAGCGCCATGACCGCGTGGCTGTACGGCGTCGGCCAGGACAACGACTGGCCGCAGGCCCTGCAATTGCGTTTGCTGGCGCTGCTGGCCGGGTGCGCCGAGGCCAGCCGGCAAGCGCCGAACAATCCGGCCGGACATGTAGTGCTGGGCGGGTTGTTTGCGCAGTTTGAATCACTCAAGACCGAGGTAGATCAGGCGTTGGTGCAGGGTGATCCTGCGTGGGCGGCGATGTGGCAGCGTGATCAAGGCGTGATGCAATTGGCTGCAGGGGCCCGGGCCAAGCGCTTGGCCAAGGCTCTTGCGTTGGCCTGACTGGCCTCATCGCGGGCAAGCCCGCTCCCACAGGTTTCAAGGTGTTCATGAAATGTGTGTTCACTTGGGACCCCTGTGGGAGCTGGCTTGCCAGCGATGGCAATTTCATGGACGACCAACATCTAAAATTTGTCATAAACCCCGACTAGTCTCGACAGGTTCATTCCCAGAGCGCCCACCATGCTCAAAGGCCTGTCCCTGTTCCTGCTGCTGATCAGCCTCACCGCCCACGCCGAAAAATGGCCCGGCGAGCAATGGCCCATCGCCCCGCAGATCACCGGCCCGGCTGCCCTGGCACTGGAAAACTACGCCTTCCCGCCCCGCAACGACGCCACCCGCGACGGCATCCGCACCGACGCCTTGCTGATCATCCGCGACGGCCAGATCATCTACGAACGCTACGCCGCTCCGACCACTGCACAGACCCCGCACCTGACCTGGTCGATCAGCAAAAGCCTGCTGGCCGCCGTCCTCGGCGTGGCCTACGGCGAAGGCCGGTTCAAACTCGACGATCCAGCGCTGAAGTTCTACCCGGCGCTGGAAAAACACCCGGCGATCACTCTCGGCCATCTGCTGAACTGGGCTTCCGGTCTCGATTGGCAGGAGGACTACGAATACGCGCCGCTGAAATCTTCGGTGGTGGCAATGCTCTACACCCGCGGCCATCGCGACATGGCCGCGTTCGCCGCCGCACACGACAGCTACGCCCCAGCGGGTCAGGCTTTTCGTTATTCCAGCGGTGACAGCAATCTACTCGCCGCTGCCCTGAAAACCATGGTCGGCCCAGCACGTTATGCCGACTATCCGTGGACAGCATTGTTCGAGCCGTTGGGCATTCGTCACGCCGTGTGGGAGAGCGATGCCAGCGGCACCTTTGTCGCCTCGTCCTATGCCTACCTCACCGCGCGGGATCTGGCGCGGGTCGGTCTGCTGATGGCGCGCGGCGGGCGCTGGAACGATCGGCAGTTGCTGCCCGAGGATTGGCTGGCATTCAATCTCAAGCCCTTTGCCGGCTACAGGGCGCAGCAGGACGAAGCCGTGCCCGGCGGACATTGGTGGCTGAATCGCCCTGTCGATGGCGCACCATCACCATGGCCCGACGCGCCACCCGACACCTTCGCCGCCCTCGGCCACTGGGGCCAGGCGCTGTACGTGATGCCCAGCGAGAAACTGGTGATCGTGCGTTACGGCGATGATCGCGATGGCAGCTACCAGCACAACGAATTGCTCAAACGCGTGTTGCAGGCGGTGCGGCCATGAAGCGCTTTCTATTGTTGCTGCTGATCGTACTGCTCGGTTGGGGTTGGTATGAACGGGAAAACCTCTGGGCTTTCCCGGACATCATCAGCGCCTACACCGCCAAGGAATATTGCTCGTGTCGTTATGTGATGAACAACGACGCCGGATATTGCCGTGGCTATGTGAAGCAATGGCTGCCAACCAGCGGTTTTACCGATGACCCGTCGAGCAAAACCGTCACCGTCAACGGCATGGGCCGCAGTAACAGCGCGCAGTGGCTGAGCGAACGCCAGGGCTGTCGCCTGAATCCTTGAATTATCTGGTCTCCGCTGTGGGAGCGAGCCTGCTCGCGAAATCGTCGCAAGCCGCAATACATGCTGTGCGGGGAGCATTGCATTCGCGAGCAGGCTCGCTCCCACAGGGCTTGCAATAACTTGGCGGGCGGTTAAGGTTCGTGCAGGTTTATCGCCCCCACGAGTGTTCAATGTTCAACCGCTCCCTCTATACAACCTTCGCCAGTCTGCTGTTGACCGCCGCTGCACTGCCGGCCCAGGCCAATTGGTACCTGGACGGCGAGTCGTCGCGGCTGTCGTTCGTCAGCACCAAAAATGCCAGCGTGTCGGAAGTGCAGCGTTTTCTGGTGCTGCACGGCAAGGTCGACCCCAACGGTCGCGCCGAGGTCGAAGTCGAGCTCGAATCGATCAACAGCGGCATTCCCCTGCGCGATGAGCGCATGCGCAAGGAGCTGTTCCAGATCGAGCAATTTCCGGCAGCGACCGTCACCACCCAGATCGACCTGCGCCCGATCAACGATCTGGCCCCCGGCGCGCAGCTGGAGTTGCGCCTGCCGCTGACCGTCAGCCTGCACGGCAAGCAGCACGAATACCCGGCCGAGTTGCTCGCCACGCGTCTGGATGATCGGCGCTTTCAGGTGGTGACCCTAGAGCCGCTGGTGATCAACGCCGAGGATTTCGATCTGGCGCCGGGCCTGGAAAACCTGCGCAAACTCGCCGATCTGTCGGCCATCAGTCTGTCGGTGCCGGTGGGTGCGGTGCTGATTTTCACGGCGCGCTGACATGCGCGGTGCGGTGTTTCCCTGGCGTGACGGCAACCGTTTCGAACTGTTGATCGACGGCCCGCAGTTCTTTCCGCGCATGCTCGAGCACATCGCTGGAGCTACAGAACAGGTCGAACTGGAGCTGTACCTGGTCGAGGCAGGCGCCTGCGCCGAAGCCATCGTCCAGGCGCTGGTCGCGGCGGCCGAGCGCGGCGTGCGCGTGCGTTGCCTGTTCGATGATTACGGCAGCCTCGCGTTCACGCTGCACCTGCGCCAGCGCCTGACTCAGGCCGGGGTCGAGCTGCGTTTCTACAATCGCCTGAGCTGGCGGCGCTGGGTCGGCAACTTCTATCGTGACCACCGCAAATTGCTGCTGGTCGACCAATGCCTGGCCGTGGTCGGCGGCACCGGCGTTACCGATGAATTCTGGACGCCGGGCCATGATGTCAGCGAGTGGCACGAAGTGATGGTCGAGATCAGCGGTCCATTGGTGATCGATTGGCAATTGTTGTTTGATCGCCAGTGGATCGCCAACCGTTACCGCCGCGCCTGGCGCCCGGCCGCGCATTTTGGTCTGCCACGTTTGCCGCGCGTGCCGGACAAGGGCGAAGGCATGGGCCGCGTAGCCTACGCCGACGCCCGCCAGCACCGCGACATTCTGCAATCGCTGTTTCGCGCGCTGAACAGCGGGCAAAAACGCATCTGGATGGCCACGCCGTACTTCCTGCCGACCTGGAAAATCCGCCGCTCCCTGCGCAAGGCTGCCGCGCGCGGCGTCGATGTGCGCTTGCTGCTGACCGGGCCGCGCACCGATCACCCGTCAGTGCGCTACGCCGGGCACCGCTATTACCCGCGCCTGCTCAAGGCCGGGGTGCAGATCTTCGAATACCAGCCGTGCTTCCTGCACCTGAAAATGGTTCTGGTCGACGAATGGGTAAGCATCGGTTCGTGCAACTTCGATCACTGGAATCTGCGTTTCAACCTGGAGGGGAATCTGGAAGCGCTGGACCCGGCGTTGACGGCAGCGGTGGAGGCGAGTTTTGTGAAGGACTTCGGCTTGAGTCAGCTGGTGAGCCTGGAGGAATGGCAGCGCCGACCGTTGTGGCGGCGGGTCAAGCAGCGGGTGTGGGGCTGGGTGGATCGGTTGGTAGTGAATATTCTCGACCGTCGCGGATAACCACGATTTTGAATACACCCTGAATCCAATGTGGGAGCTAGCCTGCTCGCGAAAGCGGTGTGTCATTTGATCGTTCCCACGCTCCGCGTGGGAATGCCTCTAGGGACGCTCCGCGTCCAGTGACGCGGAGCGTCACGGGCTGCATTCCCACGCGGAGCGTGGGAACGATCAATGTGGGATCGGTGTTACAGCAATTCAAAGCTCTGCTGCGTCACCGCCTGCGAATCCAGGCCGATCTGCACGTTGAACTTGCCAGGCTCGGCTGCGTATTTGAGCTGGGCGTTGTAGAACTTCAGGTCTTCCTCGGTGATGGTGAAGTGCACGACTTTCTGTTCGCCGGCCTTGAGCATGATCTTCTGGAAGTTCTTCAGTTCTTTCACCGGGCGGATCATTGAACCGGTGACGTCCTGGATGTACAACTGCACCACGGTTTCGCCGTCACGCTTGCCGGTGTTCTTGACCATGACGCTGGCGTCGAGCTTGCCGCTGGCGTTGAGGGTGGTCGATGACAGCGCCATATCGCTCAGGGCGAAGGTGGTGTAGCTCAGGCCATAACCGAACGGAAACAGCGGGCCGGTGGTGTCATCGAAATACTGCGAGGTGTAGTTGCCCGGTTTGCCCGGAGTGAACGGCCGGCCGATGCTCAGGTGGTTGTAGTAGGTCGGGATCTGGCCCACGGAACGCGGGAAAGTCACCGGCAGTTTGCCCGACGGGTTGTAGTCGCCGAACAGCACGTCGGCGATGGCGTTGCCGCCCTCGGTGCCGCTGAACCAGGCTTCCAGAATCGCATCGGCCGACTTGTTCTCTTCGAGAATCGTCAGCGGACGGCCGTTCATCAGCACCAGTACCAGCGGTTTGCCAGTGGCTTTCAACGCACGGATCAATTCGCGCTGGGTTTGCGGGATGTTCAGGTCAGTGCGACTCGAGGATTCGTGGGACATGCCACGGGACTCGCCGACAGCGGCGACGATCACGTCAGCATCCTTCGCCGCTTTCACCGCTTCGTCGATCAGCACGTTGGCCGGGCGCGGGTCATCGACCACTTCCGGGGCATCGAAGTTGAGGAAGTTCAGGTAGTCGAGGACTTTCTTGTCGCCCGTGATGTTGGCGCCACGGGCGTAGATCAGGTTGGCCTTGTTGCCGATCACCGAACTCATACCGTCGAACAAAGTGACCGATTGTGCCGGGCGCCCGGCGGCGGCCCAGCTGCCCATCATGTCGATCGGCGCTTTTGCCAATGGACCGACCAGCGCGATTTTCGCGTCTTTCTTCAGCGGCAGAGTTTCGTTGTGGTTCTTCAGCAGCACCAGACTGCGCCGCGCCACTTCGCGGGCCTCGGCGCGGTGCAGGCGGCTCTCGGCGTAGGTGTCGGCCGGGTCATCCTCTGCCTTGCCGATCCGCAGGTACGGGTCCTTGAACAGGCCCATGTCGTACTTGGCCGCGAGCACTTCGCGCACAGCGTTGTCGATGTCTTTCTGTTCGATCTCGCCGGACTTGAGCAGCCCCGGCAACTCTTTGCCGTAAAGGGTGTCGTTCATGCTCATGTCGATGCCGGCCTTGATCGCCAGCTTCGCCGCTTCGCGACCGTCGCGAGCGACGCCGTGCTTGATCAGTTCGAAGATCGCGCCGTGATCGCTGACCGCCAGGCCTTTGAAGCCCCAGTCCTTGCGCAGCAGGTCGTTCATCAGCCAGGTGTTGGCCGTGGCCGGAATGCCGTTGATCGAGTTCAACGCCACCATTACACCGCCAGCGCCGGCATCGATCGCGGCGCGGTACGGTGGCAGGTAATCCTGGTACATCTTCACCGGGCTCATGTCGACGGTGTTGTAGTCGCGACCGCCCTCGACCGCGCCGTACAGGGCGAAGTGCTTGACGCTGGCCATGATGCTGTCGGCGGCACTTGGGGTCTCGCCCTGATAGGCCTTGACCATGACTTTGGCGATGCGCGAGGTCAGGTAGGTGTCTTCGCCGAAACCTTCGGAGCTGCGGCCCCAGCGTGGATCGCGGGAGATATCCACCATCGGCGCGAAGGTGATGTCGAGGCTGTCGGCGGCGGCTTCTTTAGCCGCAACGCGACCGGACTGGCCGATGGCGTCCATGTCCCAGCTCGACGCGAGGGCCAGCGGAATCGGGAAAATCGTACGGTGACCGTGGATCACGTCGTACGCGAAAAACATCGGAATCTTCAGGCGACTGCGCATGGCCGCGTCCTGCATCGGACGGTTTTCCGCGCGGGTGATCGAGTTGAACGTGCCACCGATGTTGCCGCCGGCGATTTCCTTGCGGATCAGCTCGCGGGGCATTTCCGGGCCGATGCTGATCAGGCGCAACTGGCCGATCTTCTCGTCGAGGGTCATTTGTTTCATCAGGTTGCTGATGAAAGCGTCCTTGTTTTCCAAAGGTACCGGGGTCGTGGCGGCCAGTACCTGATGACTGGCCAGGCTGACGAACAGACCCAGCAAACACAGCTTCTTCATGAATTTTTTCTCTAGAGCCCAAACGGTGATGCAACACCGGCCAGCCAAAATGTAGGGAGCGACTATTGTTGTTCGGGTGCCGGCGCAAAATCCTGAGCCGGAAAACCGCAGCCGACAGCGGCAACGTGAACGCGAAGGGCACTTTTTAGCCGATTAACCCGTCGCATGCCAGTGGCGGCGCCGATTATGCCCCAACCGCTGGCCGGGAATGCCCAGCGCTCGGTTTTTAAATCAAATGTGTCATGGAGCATCACTGCAATGAATATCAGCTCAACCTCCCGTTCACGGCTACAGATCGCCACGTTGCTGGTGTTCGCCACGCTGTTGACCGCGTGCGGCATCAACAATATCCCGACCCTCGACGAACAGGCCAAAGCCGCCTGGGGCCAGGTGCAGAACCAGTACCAGCGCCGTGCCGACCTGATCCCCAATCTGGTGGAAACCGTGAAGGGCTACGCGGCCCACGAACAGGAAACCCTGACCGCAGTGATTGAGGCGCGAGCCAAGGCGACGTCGATTCAGGTCGATGCCAGCACCCTCGACAATCCCGAGAAGCTCAAGCAGTTCCAGCAGGCGCAAGATCAACTGACCGGCGCATTGAGCCGCTTGATGGTGGTCTCCGAGCGCTACCCGGATCTGAAGGCCAACCAGAACTTCCTCGCTCTGCAATCGCAACTCGAAGGCACGGAAAACCGCATTGCCGTGGCGCGTCGCGATTTCATCCTGGCGGTGCAGAAATACAACACCGAGATCCGCACCTTCCCCGGTCGCCTGTGGCACAGCGTGATGTACAGCGATCTGCCGATGCGCGAGACCTTCGAAGCCACCACGCCCGGCGCGGAAAAAGCCCCGGAAGTGAAATTCTGACTCGAGGTCGCCCATGCGTGTGTTGAAACTGGGCCTGGTGCTGATGCTGTGGCTGTTCGCCGTCAGCGCCCGGGCCGAATTGACGTTTCCGCCGCTGAGCGGGCGCGTGGTCGATCAGGCGCAGATGATCGAGCCATCGATTCGCGCGCAACTGAGCCAGCAATTGCAGGCGCACGAGCAGGCCACCGGCGAGCAATTGGTGGTGGTCACGCTGCCGGATCTGCAGGGCACCACCATCGAGGATTTCGGCGTCCAACTGGGTCGGCACTGGGGCATCGGCCAGAAGGACAAGAACAACGGCGCCTTGCTGATCGTCGCCCGTGACGAGCGCAAACTGCGCATCGAAGTCGGCTATGGCCTGGAGGATCGCCTGACCGATGCGCAGTCGTCGGTGATCATTCATCAGGTCATCACGCCGGCGTTCAAGGCCGGCAACTTCAGCAAAGGCATCAGCGACGGCGTTGCGGCGATGCTGGTAGTGCTCGGTGGCAATCCGCTGGACGAACCCTCAACCGTGTACGAATCCAGCGGCGACCCGGCGGATGATTTCATCTCGCGGCACCCGGCGCTGTTCATGTTTCTGGTGATGTTGTTCATCCTGACGGTGTTTGTCTGCCAGATGCTCGGTATCCTGCCTGCCGGCCGGGGCGGCTCCGGAGGAGGGGGCGGCTTTGGCGGAGGCGGCGGATTCGGCGGCGGAGGCGGTGGCGGCTTCAGCGGTGGCGGGGGCAGTTTCGGCGGCGGCGGTTCGTCCGGCGGCTGGTGAGATCAAAAGAATAATGAGCAGGCACTTTTCGACATGGCATTACTGACTGAACACGAACAACGCAAAGTCGCCGAGGCCATCGCCCGGGTCGAACGCGACACCGACGCCGAACTGGTCACGGTGCTCGCTGCCCGCGCCGATGATTACGCGTACATCCCGCTGCTCTGGGCCAGTCTGCTGGCGCTGGTGTTGCCGGGCATCGTCCACTACCTCACGGGCTGGCTGACCCTGCGCAGCCTGCTGTTGGTGCAATGGGGCATGTTCATCGTCCTGTGCCTGTTGTTCCGTCTGCCGAAAATCACCACGCATCTGGTCCCGCGCCGCGTGCGCCACTGGCGCGCTTCCAACCTGGCGCGGCGGCAGTTTCTCGAACAGAACCTGCACCACACCGTGGGCAGCACCGGCGTGCTGATTTTTGTCTGCGAGGCTGAGCGCTATGTGGAAATTCTGGTGGACGAGGGGATTTCCAAACGGCTGGATAACAGCAACTGGGACGCGATTGTCGCAGCGTTTACCGAACAGGTCAGGCAGGGGCGCACGCTGGAAGGGTTTGTCACGTGCGTGGAGGCGTGTGGCGAGTTGTTGAAGGTGCATGTGCCGGTGACGCAGGTGAGGAATGAATTGCCGAATCGGTTAGTGGTGTTGGGCTGAAGCAGTCGCGCATATTTGGCCTCTGTGGCGAGGGGATTTATCCCCGATCGGCTGCGTAGCAGTCGCAACACCTGCGCGCGTGGTTTGACGGGCCGAACACAGAGGGCCGCTTCGCGCCCCATCGGGGATAAATCCCCTCGCCACAAAGGTCGGTGTCGTGGATTTTGCCGTTGGGTAAATAAGAGGGTGTCCCCAACCCCCATCCCCCCTAAAATACCCGCCATTCCCGATTCCGCCCGTCCGAGGCCGCTTGTCCATGTCCGTTTCCGCTTCTTCCGCGCCGTCCGCCAAACCGGCCGCCGATCACCACGCCCAGTTCATCGAGCTGCTGCAAACCAGCCTCGGCGACAGCGGTTTCATCAAGCTGGTGCTGGCCAAATACGTCGGTGAAGAGGCGGATCTGCAACGGGTCATCATCAAACCGGTTACGGTCAAGGCGCAGCCGTGTCTGTCTTTCGTTTATCGCTACAAGACCCGCGACATCACCAAGAACCTGCCGCTTGACGAGGGCGTGGCGCTGATTGCCGGTCTGCTGCCGACCTCGTTCAAAAATGCGCATTTACTGGCGCTGACCGACGAAGCGCAGCTGGAATACAGCAAAAAGGGCAAGAGTTCGCTGTTCAAGAGCAAACCTCAGCAATTGCGTGAAGCGCCGTCCGCCGAGCACAACCGCGAGAAAAACCGCTTTCTTGAGTTGAGCCGCCCGTTCCTCAAGGACTTGGGCGTGACCAATGCGCAACACGAGCTGATCCCGGCGATGTCGCGCAAGTGGAAGCAGATCAACAAGTTCATCGAAGTGTTCAGCCATGCCCTGACCTCGTCGCCGCTGGCGCTGGACAAACCGGTGCGGGTCGCCGATTTCGGTTCGGGCAAGGGCTACCTGACGTTCGCCATTCACGACTACCTGCGCAACACGCTGAAGGCCGAGGGCGAAGTCACTGGCGTCGAGCTGCGCGAAGAAATGGTCAACCTGTGTAACGCCGCAGCGGCCAAGCTCGAGCATCCGGGGCTGGTGTTCAAATGCGGTGACGTGCGCACGGTGGCGCCGAGTGAGCTGGACGTGATGATCGCCCTGCATGCCTGCGACATCGCCACCGATTACGCGATCCACACCGGCATCCGCTCGGGTGCGTCGATCATCATGTGCTCACCGTGCTGTCACAAACAGATCCGCCTGCAGATCCAGAGCCCGGCGCTGCTCAAACCGATGCTGCAATACGGCCTGCATCTCGGCCAGCAGGCGGAAATGGTCACCGACAGCTTGCGCGCGCTGTTCCTCGAAGCGTGCGGTTACGAGACCAAAGTCTTCGAATTCATTTCGCTGGAACACACCAACAAGAACAAGATGATTCTCGCGGTGAAACGCGCCGAGCCGGTTGATTCGACGCAACTGTTGGCGAAGATCGCAGAGCTGAAAGCGTTCTACCACATCAGCGAACACTGCCTGGAAACCCTGCTGCGCGCTGACGGCTATATGCCTTAACAGGCAGCCGCAAGCTTCAAGCGGCAAGCTGCAAGTTGAAGCATGACGCTGGTGTGCCTGATTTGGTTGATCCTGCTTTT
The DNA here is from genome assembly GCF_054667565.1 of Pseudomonas sp. S3_G06. Lineage (NCBI taxonomy): Bacteria > Pseudomonadati > Pseudomonadota > Gammaproteobacteria > Pseudomonadales > Pseudomonadaceae > Pseudomonas > Pseudomonas sp. S3_G06. The sequence continues at coordinate 3,725,549 of NZ_CP162738.1, read as the reverse complement.
TCTTGAAGCTTGAAGCTTGCAGCTTGCAGCTCAATTTGGGTCTACCTTGAATACTCCCAGTCATTTCCCCGAGGAGTTTTCCCATGGCCGCGAAAAAGATTCTGATGCTGGTCGGCGATTACGTCGAAGACTACGAAGTGATGGTGCCGTTCCAGGCCCTGCAGATGGTCGGCCACACGGTCCACGCCGTGTGCCCGGAAAAGTCCGCCGGCAGCACCGTGCGCACCGCGATTCATGATTTTGAAGGTGATCAGACCTACAGCGAAAAACCCGGTCACTTGTTCGCACTCAATTTCGATTTCGCCAAGACCAGCGAAGCCGATTACGACGCGCTGCTGATTCCCGGCGGTCGTGCTCCCGAGTACCTGCGGCTGAACGACAAAGTCCTCGAACTGGTGCGCGCGTTCGACAACGCCGGCAAGCCCATCGCAGCGGTCTGCCATGGCGCGCAACTGCTCGCGGCGGCGGGTGTGCTCGAGGGGCGTGAGTGTAGCGCGTATCCGGCCTGCGCCCCGGAAGTACGTCTGGCGGGCGGCACCTACATCGACATTCCGGTGACCGATGGCCATGTTCAGGGCAATCTGGCCAGCGCTCCGGCGTGGCCGGCGCATCCTAAATGGCTGGCCGGTTTCCTCGGTCTGCTCGGTACGAAAATCACCTTGTAGTCGAGGCAGGCGACAGACCGCGGCTGCTGGTCTTTACTCTGAAGCGCGAATTCTCTCAATCGCCCCCAGGAGAAACAGACATGTCCGGATGGTACGAAGTGAGCAAAAGCAGCAACGGCCAATTCAGGTTCGTGTTGAAAGCAGCGAACGCCGAAACGATTCTGACCAGCGAGCTCTACAGCACCCGCGCCGGTGCCGACGGCGGCATCGCCTCGGTGCAGGCCAACAGCCCGCTGGACGAGCGTTACGAGAAAAAATCGACCAAGGACGGCCACCCGTACTTCAATCTCAAGGCGGCCAATCACCAGGTCATCGGCAGCAGCGAGTCGTATTCATCGGATGGCGCGTGCGACAAGGGCATTGCCAGCGTGAAGGCCAACGGCCCGACGAAAACCATCAAGGACAAGACCCTGCCTGTCCTCTGAGCTCAGGGCATGAGCCTTTGAAATCAAAAGATCGCAGCCTTCGGCAGCTCCTACACCTGGAATGCATTTCCATGTAGGAGCTGCCGAAGGCTGCGATCTTTTGATCTTGCTTCAAACCTCAACCGGTACCGACAACTGCGGATCGCCCAGCGCATGACTCTTGGCATCAAAGAACCGCAACTCAACCCCGGTACCTTCAAACACCTTGGCGTAGTGACGCTTCTGATGCTGGATGAACGCGGCACTGCGCGGATAAATCGAGACCGCCACGCACTTCGGTCTGGCCAGGCGCAGCGCCCGCACCAGATGCGCATCCTGCTCGCCCAGCGCATGGCCGAAGATGCACAGGCTGTCGCCATGAGCCAGTAATTGCTCGTAGCAGAACGACAGATAATCGGAGCTGCGAATGGTCTTGAGCTTGTCGGCGCTCGGCCCTTCGGTGACGAACAGGGGCACGTCGTCCAGGGTCTTGATCGTATTGTTGATGGCGAAACTGCCGAGCAGGGTGCCTTCGGTCGAGGTCAGTTTGCGCGCGGTGCCGTCCTGATTACGCACCAGATGCAGCCCACCGTGCAGGTACAGCAGACGCGGTTTGTCGGTGGCGCTCTGGCTCAGATCAAAACTTGCGTCTGCGCCGTTGAACAGGTCGTCGATGGCCTCGCCCGGGTGTTGCAGCGCCCAGTAATTGAGCAGGTCGTAGTTGGTGGTGAACACCGTGCGATAGCGCGCCAGTTCTGCATTGAGCGCCGTCAGTGTCGAAGGCTGCACCAGCCGCCACGGGATGTGCACCGCGTGCACCGTGTTGATCAGCGCTTCCTTGATCACGTAATAGCGATTGCGCGGCGCCGCCGAGCTGACCGCCAGCGCCTTGTTGACCCGGCTGGTGGTTTTCAGGGCGCCCAGCACTTGCTCGAAGCTGCGGGTTTGCAGCGCGTCGAACACCGCCAGTTCCGATGGGCTCAGCGGTTTCTCTTCGACCGTACGGGCGTTTTCGAACAGCGAGTCGTAGCCGAAGTCATCCCAAACCGCACGGCTGGCGCCATTGCCCACCAGCAAACCCTGGAAATCGTTCGCGGCGCGCAAGGCGTTCCAGTCTTCGAGGGTGGCGTCGACATTGAGAAAATCGGTCATTGCGTGGGCGGTCTCAAAACAAAGGGCAGATGGACGGCGACTTTATCACGAGCGGACATTGAGCCAGATCAACATTGCTGGTGACTGATCGGTCGATCCTGTGTGCACCCGCCGAATCGAGGCAGTCGATCCGGCTCCAGTCAGGAGACACACGATGAGCAGCACCTTCTTCATTCCGGCGGTCAACATCATGGGCAGCGGCTGCCTCGACGAAGCCATGGTCGCGATCCGCAATTATGGTTTTCGCAAGGCGCTGATTGTCACCGATGCCGGGCTGGCCAAGGCTGGCGTGGCCGCGATGATCGCCGAGAAACTGGCGATGCAGGACATCGATTCGGTGATCTTCGATGGCGCCAGACCGAACCCGACCACGGCCAATGTCGAATCCGGGTTGGGGCTGATGAAGGAAAGCCGTTGCGATTTCGTCGTGTCGCTGGGTGGCGGCTCGCCACACGATTGCGCCAAGGGCATCGCGCTGTGCGCAACCAATGGCGGGCAGATCGGCGATTACGAAGGCGTCGACCGCTCGAGCAAGCCGCAATTGCCGCTGATCGCCATCAACACCACCGCCGGCACTGCCAGCGAAATGACCCGCTTCTGCATCATCACCGACGAATCGCGCCACGTGAAAATGGCCATCGTCGACCGCAACGTCACGCCACTGCTGTCGGTCAACGACCCGGAGTTAATGGTCGCGATGCCCAAAGGGCTGACCGCCGCCACCGGCATGGACGCGCTGACCCACGCGATCGAAGCGTATGTCTCGACCGCCGCCAACCCGATCACCGATGCTTGCGCGCTTAAAGCGATGAGCCTGATCAGCAGCAACCTGCGTCTGGCCGTGCGCGACGGCAGCGACCTGGCGGCGCGGGAGAACATGGCTTACGCGCAGTTCCTCGCAGGCATGGCGTTCAACAACGCCTCGCTCGGATTTGTCCACGCCATGGCGCATCAGCTCGGCGGCTACTACGACTTGCCCCACGGCGTCTGTAACGCCGTGCTGTTGCCGCATGTGCAGAGCTTCAATGCGCTGGTCTGCGCTGACCGACTCAGGGATGTCGCCCACGCCATGGGCGCGGATATTCGTGGTTTCAGCGCAGAGGAGGGCGCGCAGGCGGCGATCAATGCCATTCGCAACCTTGCCAAAGACGTCGAGATTCCCGGCGGACTGCGTGAGCTGGGCGCGAAACTTAGCGACATCCCGGTGCTCGCCGCCAATGCTTTGAAGGATGCGTGCGGAGTGACCAATCCACGGGCGGCAGATCAGCGCCAGATCGAGGAAATTTTCCGCAACGCGTTTTGAATGAAGGCGCGCAGGCGAGCGAAGTCGAACAGTCCTTCGCTTGCTTCTGCGACCACGGCAAATGTCCGCACACGGCCCCAATCTGAAACCTGGCCGGCGATGTTGTGAACGGCGGATATACGGTACTGCCCGACTGCCAATGAGTGTGCAGCCGGTGTTTGCCATTTCCGGTCGCTTTCGACCGCTGCACTGGCAATCTCCAGGCCAGTGTCCAGATCGAAAATACTGACGAAACCCTCGGCCCGTGTGACATCTCCCGACAACATCACAGGCGCATTTACCTCCGCTCCCTCAAGCGGTACGAAGACGCCCGGGACGTCGATTTCGGGCCGCAGTCGCACCTCATATCCGCGCTCGTCACTCCATTCAGACGTGATGCCTGCATACGTCTGGTGGGCGTGAATCTTCTGCTGGCCTGGAGCCTGGGCGCCGCTGATGCTGAACGCCCATCGTCCCTTTGCGCTGACCAGCCCTGCACCGAGCGAATGGGTGTTTTCAATGTTCCAGACCTGTACAAGCGCATCGGGTATGCCGCTGCCGAGCAACAATGTCGCAGGTCCCGTCGTGCTGGCCTCCTCGGGGTAGGTGATGGTCGGGGCCGGGGCAGGTTGTGACATTTGCTCGTCGCGAGTGCTCATCGTTCTTCTCGTCCATGGCTGATTTGAACGCTGAGGTTGGCATGACGTGCCTGAATTCGAACCTGTAAGAACTACCAGTCCTCCAGTCTTTTTTGCACGGTGATCAATTTCGTTTTCTTCTAAAAAACTGTCATTTGTGTCAGTTGTCCGGCGTGGCTTCTTCGGGTCGAATGCTCTCAGCGAGGGGATCGATGTCGATCCCGCAGGAGAATACGAACATGCCGGAATCCACCGCGCCATTGCCCCCAACCGCGCAGTCAGCCGGGGAGCTGGACGCTCTGTTTGGTCTGCGAACGCTGAAATTTCCCGGAGCGGCCAAGACCATTGCCGAAGGCGTGTCTATCACGCCTTCGGGGCAGATCATGGTCAGCGTTACCGTCGAGCAATCGGGCCATTCGTACTACGGCCTTGCGCGCCTGGATGCCGATGGCAATCCGGACCCGGATTTCGGCACCGACGGATATCTCAGCGGCCGGTTCGGCACAGGCTCGCTCACCCAAGGCGGGCCATTGATCGTTGATGCGCTCGGACGGATCTGGATGTGCGGTGTGATTGGCGTGGTCAAAGACCAGACGCTTGAATACCAGCAAGTCATCGCGCGGTTTCTGCCCGACGGTTCGCCGGATATCGAGTTCGGCGGCGACAGGAATGGCTACCGGATTGTGCCCATGCGGATTCCGGCACTCTTTGGGGCCACCCATGGGCAACTGCTGCTGGCCAAATCCGATCCGCAGCTTGCGCAGCCGGACAGGCTGCTGTTTGTGACAGCGCAAAAGGGCAGTGGCCTGTTGACGCGATTCAATCTCGATGGCTCGGACGATTTATCGTTCGCCAGCAACGGTTGGCTGCCCCTGTCGCTGCCAGGCGTGGCCATTTCGCTGTCCGGGATCATCCAGCTCGACGGTGGGCTGATTCTCGTGCATGGCAAAACTGAAATAACCAACCAGGGACTGGTCATGGCGTTCGACCACAACGGGAAAGTTGCAGAAGGCTTCGGCGAAAAGGGCGTACTGCTACTGAACCTTCAGCGTAATGGCAAGACGCTCGAAAGCCACGTGACCAACATCGCTGTGCAAACGGCGCAGCGCCTGCTTTTGCTCGGTTCGGCGGTCGAGTCAACGGACGGCACGAGACTGCAATACGCGTTGATCAGTGGTATTACCTACGCCGGCCAAATGGATGACGCGTTCAAAAATCCTGTCCTCACCCCGACGGCGCATGAACTCGACCTGAGAGGTTGGCAAGCAGGGTTTGCGCTGGATGACATCGCTGGTAAACGTATTGTGGCGGTCGGACAGACCTCGGGCAGCGCACGAGGCTTGCTGACGGCAGGCTTTCTGGTCGATGGCGCAGTGGATGATTCGTTTGATGTCGAGGGCGCGAAGGACATTTCATGGCCAGCCATCGATGCCTGCCTGCAAGGCTCTTCGATCCTGGTGTTAGGTCGCAAGGACGACAGCGCGCAGCTGGTTCGCTTGCTGACCGCGCCTGTCACAAAACAGCGCGCCAGCATGGGCAACTGAGCAGTCAGCGGTAAAACCGGGCTATCCTGCCGACTCGGATGAACCCTGCCTTCGAGCCCACCATGCTGCAAAAAAGCCTGATCCGCCGTCTCGACCTGATCACTCTGCAACTGTTCGTCGCCGTCCACGAGGAAGGCACGTTGACCCGTGCGGCTGCGCGCGAGGCCATCGCGGTGTCGGCGGCGAGCAAGCGCCTGATGGAATTGGAGGAGGCGCTGGGCATCGCTTTGTTCGTGCGTCAGGCCAAAGGCATGATCCTTACGCCTGCCGGTGAAACCCTGCTGCACCATGCCCGGCAGATGCTCTTCAATGTGGAAAAGATGGGCCTGGAACTGGGCGAGCACAGCCACGGTGTGCGTGGTTACGTGCGCATGCTGGCCAATCTTTCGGCGATCATTCAGTTTCTGCCCGAAGACTTGCGCGACTTCTCCGCGCGGCATCCGCAGGTCAAGACCGACCTTGAAGAACGGCCCAGCGCCGGGGTGATTCAGGGCGTGCTCGACGGCGTTGCGGATCTCGGCATCTGCTCTGAGGACAGTGACACCAAAGGCCTGCACAGCGTGTTGTACCGCCAGGACAAACTGGTGGTGGTCATGCTGTCGGAACATCCCTTGGCTGCGCGTGAATCGGTGGCCTTCGATGAAACCCTCGACAGCGACTACGTTGGTTTGCACGCGGCCAGTTCGATCAACATGCGTACCCATGCGGCGGCGCGGCAGGCCGGCAAAGTCCTGCGCATCCGCATTCATGTGCCGGGGTTTGATGCGGTGTGCCGGATGGTCCAGGCGAACATGGGCATCGGCATTCTGCCGCAGCGAGCCTATGAGTTGTTTGGTCAGGCACTGGGCTTGCGCGCGGTGCCGTTGACCGACGACTGGTCCGATCGCGCGCTGATTGTGGTGGTGCGCGATGAGGCAGGGTTGTCGCCGGTGAGCCGGATGTTGTTTGAGCATTTGCGCGGGCGGTAGATCTTCATTGCGGCTGATGGCCTCTTCGCGAGCAGGCTCGCTCCCACATTGAACTTGTGTGAACACAGAATCTGAAACCACTACAGATCCTTGTGGGAGCGAGCCTGCTCGCGAAGGCGGCCCTGAATTCACCACGCAATCACAGCGGAGCATTCGCGTTTCGCGAACGCTCATTGCCGAGAGACGGCTGGATTCTCCGATCATCGTTCCTCTAGCCTTGGCGACATATTCCAAGAACAAGAGGTACCCGCGATGACTGCCCCTTTGAGTGCAATCAAAGTGATCGAGATCGGCACCCTGATCGCCGCGCCGTTTGCCGCGCGCATGCTTGCCGAGTTCGGCGCCGAGGTAATCAAGATCGAAGCCATGGGGCAGGGCGACCCGCTGCGCAAATGGCGCAAGCTGCACGAAGGCACATCGCTGTGGTGGTACCTGCAATCGCGCAACAAGAAATCCCTGGCGCTCAATCTGAAATCCGCTGAAGGCATCGAACTGGTCAAGCAACTGGCCGGCGACGCCGACGTGATCATCGAAAACCTGCGTCCCGGTGCGCTGGAAAAACTCGGTCTGGGCTGGGACGTGCTGCATGCCTTGAATCCGAACCTGACCCTGGTGCGTATCTCCGGCTACGGCCAGACCGGCCCTTACCGTGACCGGCCCGGTTTCGGTGCGATTGGCGAGGCCATGGGCGGCATCCGCTACACCACCGGCAATCCCGATTCGCCACCGGCGCGGGTCGGCGTCAGCCTCGGCGATTCGCTGGCCTCGCTGCACGCGGTGATCGGCGCGCTGATGTCGCTGTTGCGGGTCAAGACCGGGCAGGGCGGTGGGCAGGTCGTCGATGTGTCGCTGGCCGAAAGCGTGTTCAACGTCATGGAAAGTCTGGTGCCGGAGTACGACATGCTCGGCCATGTCCGCGAACGCAGCGGCGGTGCCCTGCCGGGTATCGCGCCCTCCAATACCTACCTCACCGCCGACGGCGCCTACGTGGTGATTGCCGGCAACAGCGACCCGATCTACAAGCGCCTGATGCATACCATCGGCCGCGCAGACCTGGCCGGCGCAGAAGAGTTCGCCCACAACGACGGCCGCGCGGCGCAGAGCGGTTTGCTCGATGCGGCCATCACACACTGGACCAGTAGCCTGCCGATCGACGAGGTACTGGCCGCCCTCGAAGCCGCTGAAGTGCCGGCCGGGCGCATCTACTCGGTGGCTGACATCGTCGCCGATCCGCACTATCAGGCGCGGGACATGCTGCTCGATGCCGAGTTGCCCGGTGGCGCAACGGTGAAGATGCCCGGCATTGTCCCCAAACTCTCGGAGACCCCCGGCGGGGTGAACTGGTCGGGGCCGAAACTGGGCCAGCACACCGACGCTATTCTCGCCAATCTTGGCCTGACTGAACTCGACATCGAACGTCTGAAAGGCCAGGGGGTGGTGCAATGATCACTGACTATTCGCAAACCCTGATCGTCCAGGAAGTCTCGCCCCGCGACGGTTTGCAGATCGAGCCGACATGGGTGGAAACCGCTGACAAGATCGCCCTGATCAATCAATTGTCGCAGGCCGGATTCAGCCGCATCGAAGCCGGCTCGTTCGTCTCGCCCAAAGCCATTCCGGCGCTGCGTGACGGCGAGCAGGTGTTCACGGGCATCCAGCGTCAGCCAGGGGTGATTTACGTGGCGTTGATCCCCAATCTGAAAGGTGCGCAACGGGCACTGGCGGCGAATGCCGATGAGTTGAATCTGGTGATGTCCGCCAGCCAGACCCACAACCTGGCCAATATGCGCATGCGTTGCGAAGAGTCGCTGACGGCGTTCGCTGACATCGTTGCGTTTGTCAGCGGCTCAGGTGTGCGCCTCAACGGCAGCATCGCCACTACCTTCGGTTGTCCGTTCGAAGGCCGGATCGATGAGGATCGCGTACTGCAGATCGTCGACGCTTATCAAGAGTTCGGCATTCAGGGCATCAGCCTCGCCGACACCACCGGCATGGCCAACCCGCGTCAGGTGGATCGCTTGGTGCGGCGCGTTTTGCAACGGGTTTCGCCGGCCGATCTGACCCTGCATTTCCACAACACCCGCGGCCTCGGCCTGTGCAATGTGCTGGCCGCTTACGAGGCCGGCGCGCGGCGCTTCGATGCGGCGCTGGGTGGCCTCGGTGGCTGTCCGTTTGCGCCGGGTGCGTCGGGCAATATCTGCACCGAAGACCTGGTGAACCTGTGCGATGAAGTCGGCATTCCCACCGGGATCGACTTGCCGCTGCTGCTGAAGCTTTCGCGCGGCTTGCCGGCGCTGTTGGGCCACGATGTCCCCGGCCAACTGGCCAAGGCCGGGCGCAATTGCGATCTGCATCCGACCCCGACCTGAGACACACCAGCACCCCTGTGGGAGCGGGCTTGCCCGCGATGAGGGCAGCAAATTCAACGAAAGCGTTGGCTGAACTGACGCCATCGCTGGCAAGCCAGCTCCCACACAAAACCGCTCCACAGTGAGCGTCGTCACCAGACAACAAAAACAATCGGACGCCCATCGGCAGTCCGCCTGGAGAAAATCTATGAGCCTCAACGTAATGGACGCGGGCGTGAATCCGTCCGTCGATCACGACGCCGAAAAAGCCCTGGTCAGCAAAGTCGCCTGGCGGTTGATGCCGCTGATCATGGTCTGCTACCTGTTCGCGTTTTTCGACCGCATCAACATCAGCTTCGCCAAATTCCAGCTGCAGACCGACCTGAGCCTGAGCGACACCGCGTACGGCTTGGGCGCCGGGCTGTTCGTGGTCGGTTACGTGCTGTTCGAAGTGCCGAGCAACATGATGCTGTACAAGGTCGGCGCACGACGTTGGATAGCGCGGATCATGATGTCGTGGGGCGTGGCGACGGCGGCGATGGTCTTCGTCAACAGCGAATGGCAGTTCTATGCGCTGCGCTTCGTCATCGGCGCGATGGAAGCCGGGTTTGCTCCGGGCGTGCTGTATTACCTGACCCTGTGGTTTCCGCAGCACTTCCGTGGCCGCATCACCTCGATGCTGTTTCTTGCCTCGGCATTCGCCGGGCTGGTCGGCGCGCCGTTTTCGGGGTTGGTGTTGCAACACCTCGACGGCGTGTTGCAGATGCGTGGCTGGCACTGGTTGTTCCTGCTCGGAGGCGTGCCGTGCATCGCCCTCGGTTTCTTGGTGCTGACCCAGCTCAAGGACCGCATCGAGGATGCGCACTGGCTGACCGCTGACGAGAAGAAATTGCTCTCCAGCCGCATCGCCCATCACGAGCCACACAAGAGCGGCGGCTCATTGCTCGCGGCGCTGAAAATTCCCGGGTTCCTGACGTTGGGTTTGATCTACTTCCTGATTCAGGTCGCGTCCTACGGGTTGAATTTCTGGGCACCGCAATTGATCCGCAGCGCCGGCACTGAAAGCCCGGTGATGATCGGCCTGCTGACCGCCATTCCGTACATCTGCGGGGCGATCAGCATGGTGGTGATCGGGCGCTTGTCAGACGCCACTGGTGAGCGGCGCAAGTTTGTCGCCGGGCTGGTGATCGTCGGCGCGATCGGTTTTTTCAGCGCAGGAATCTTCGCCAGCCACACGACCTTTCTGATCGTCGCGCTCGGCCTGCTTGGCGCCGGCATCATCGCTTCGATTCCGAGCTTCTGGACCCTGCCACCGAAACTGCTGGCGGGCGCCGGTGCTGGCGCGGCAGGCGGAATCGCGGTGATCAATACCCTGGGGCAATTTGGCGGGATCGTCAGCCCGGTCATGGTCGGACGCATCAAGGACCTCACCGGCAGCACCACCCCGGCGCTGTACGTCATCGGCGTCGCCGCGCTGATCGCCGCAGCGTTGCTGCTGTGGGGCTTGCCGCAGAAGTTGCGTACGCTGGACAAGTATTGAGATCGGCGGCGTCGGCGATGACGCCTTCGCGAGCAGGCTCGCTCCCACGTTGTAATGCGGCTTTCCTGTGGGAGCGAGCCTGCTCGCGAATTCCGACTTCAGACACATGAGAAGATTCGCTGGCCAGATCTGTTGAATCCTCCGATGCAGAAAGGGATAGTGCGCGCCTGGAAATATCTTCAAGGAGCGGGAAGTGACAATGAAGTCCATTTGGATCAGCGCAGTAGCGCTTTGCGGGTGGTTGATGGCTGGGCAGGCGTGGGCCGATTGCACACCGCCTGCGCTCAGTGGGGAAGCGGACTTTTCTTTGTGCAAGAACTGGCCGGCTTATCCGCAGCTGACGATTACCGCGCTATCGACGTTTGTGCCCGATCCCGTCTATGACCAGGACGGCAGGGTGGGTTCATACGATCTGGCTCTGGCCGTCACTACCGCTGGCAGCCCCAAGCCGCTGGCGACCTATCATCAGCGGTCGGCGTTTCTCTCCGATGCCATCGCGCTGGAGAGTCTGGAACTCGACACGGCGCGTTATAAACTCACGCCCGACCTTCGTGCATTCGGCGTCCGCGCCCATTTCAAAGGCTCGTCGCGCGTCAATCCGCTGGATGAAACCCTGCTGTCGCTCTACGTGAAAGAGGGCGACAAACTGCGCTCGGTGCTGGATCGCTTGGTCGTCTACAGCTTCAGTGGCGAATGGGATGGCAATTGCGCAGGAGAGCGCTCGGAGACGGTGCGTACGCTTGAGATGGGCAAAACCAGTTCCCATGGTTACGCCGATATCATTGTCCGCTCGGTCACCACGGGGCTGGTCGGTGAGGGGCCACCCGACACCTGCGAATCGAAAACTACCCACGAAAAGCCGGTGCTGACCACGTTGCGCTATGACGGCAAAACCTACGTTTTGCCGCAAGGTTTCAAGGGCATGTGACTGGTGTTACTGATACGAATAGTTCAAGGAAGAATCATGAATCTGCATCTCCGAATCTATATCGCCCTCGGCTTGTTCGCGCTTACGGCCCAGGTCCATGCCGCTTGCGAAGTAAAAAAATTCGACGGCCATACTCTCTCGCGCTGCAAAATCTGGCCTGCGTTCAACACTCAATCAATTGCAGCGAAGGCCACCTTCGTTCCCGATTCCGCGGGTGCTCAAGACGGCGTGTTCGATCTGGCACTGTCAGTAATCAACGCCACGACGGGCAACACAGTCGCCAGTTATGCCAAACCCGGCGCTTACAACTCCGATGCGATCAGCTTCGATGATCTGATCATCGATACGGCGCGTTACCGCTTAACGGCGGATGTCCGTGCGTTCGGGCTGCGATCGACGTTCATGAGCCACGGTTCCAGAGCGAATCCGTACTCCAAAACCGACCTGGCTTTGTATGTTCGCGAAGGCAATCGCTTACGCCCAGTGCTGGAAGGCTTGGTGGTGCGCAAGGATTTCGGTGAGGGTACCGGGGAGTGCGATACGCGAGACACACGCATTCGCAGGACTGTCGAAATCGGCTCATCCAGCCACAACGGGTTTGCGGATCTGATCGTCAGTTCCAGCGGTTCGTTGATGAAGTCTTTCACTTCGGGCAAACAATGCGCTTCGAAAACCACCAACCTGAAGAACACCCAGGTCACCCTGATCTACGACGGCCAGCAATATGTCGTTCCCGAAGACCTCAGAGGTTACTGATTCGATGCTTACCGGTCTTAACCACCTGACCCTGGCCGTCCGCGATCTGCAGCGCAGTCTGGCGTTCTATCGCGATGTGCTGCAATTGGACGTCGAAGCGACGTGGGATAACGGCGCCTATTTGTCACTGCCCGGACTGTGGTTGTGCTTGTCAGAAGATCCTCAGCGCAGTGGGGAGCCGGGCGCGGACTATACCCATTACGCTTTGAGCGTGAGCGCGGCAGACTTCACTTCACTGGTTGAGACGTTGAAATCGGCTCAGGTGCCGCAGTGGCGAGACAACCGTAGCGAGGGCGCGTCGTTCTACTTTCTCGACCCCGACGGCCACAAGCTGGAAGCCCATGTCGGCGATTTGCAGTCGCGGCTGGCTGCGTGTCGGCAGAAACCGTACCCCGGCATGCGTTTCCGCGACGAACCCTGATCCGCTTCAATCTTGTTGATATAGACTCTGCGCCACGTGTTCTGGCGCTTGCAGGTTTCTCATGACTCCATCATTGCTGTTGGCCGTTCTGGCTTCGGGTTTCATCTACGGGATCACCCCCGGGCCGGGCGTGCTGGCGGTGTTCGGGATTGGCGCGGCCCATGGCCGGCGCGCCGGGGCGGGTTTTCTCTGCGGGCATCTGCTCGGCGATGTGATCTGGTGCAGCACCGCGCTGGTGGCGATTGTCGGTGCGCGGGAAATCGGCAGCACCGCGTTCGATGTGCTCGGCGTGCTCAGCGCGTTGTACCTGTTCTGGCTCGGCTGGCGTGCGGTGCGTGCCCAACGCCGCAATGGCGACGAGGCGCAAGGGGCGGCGCGGCAGCCGTTCTGGCACGGTATCGTCTTCGGCCTGACCAATCCCAAGGCCTACCCGGTGGCGGTGGCGACCTTCACGGCGCTGCTGTCGAGCCGCGCCGAACTGCTCAATTGGTCGATGCTGCCGGCGCTGATCGCCCTGAGCTTTATCGGCGGTGCGCTGGCTTACGCTATCCTCATCGGCGTGGTCGGCGCGCAGCGGGTGCGCACGGTGTATCAGCGTCATGAACTGCTCATCACCCGTTTATGCGGCGTGATGTTTATTGGCTTCGCCATCAATGCGTTGATGCACGCGCTGCCGGGGCTGCTGCCGAACAAGACTTGATGAAATGGCAGGGACGCGCAACCACGATCACGGACGATTGAAATCGCTGCACTGTGCGGACATCCCGTAGAACCATGGAAAGCCCTAACCCTGCGCCGCTGGCGAGCTACATGGACCTGTTGCTGGACGCCGTTTGCGCGGTCGACAAACAGGGCCGTTTCGTTTTTGTCAGCGCTGCCTGCGAGCGGATTTTCGGCTACACGCCTGACGAACTGATCGGCCGCTCGATGATCGAGCTGGTGCACCCGGCCGATCGCCAGCGCACCCTCGCGGCCGCAGGCGAAATCATGGGCGGCGACCCGAAGCACAATTTCGAGAACCGCTACCTGCGCAAGGACGGCAGCGTCGCGCATATTTCCTGGTCGGCGCGCTGGTCGGAGGTCGACCAACTGCGCATCGCCGTCGCCCGCGATATCACCGAGCGCAAGCAGGCCGAATCGCGGCAAGCGGCGTTGTACGCAATTTCCGAGGCGGCGCATGCGGCGGAAGATTTGCTGGCGCTGTTCAAACGCGTCCATTTGCTCATTGGCGAGTGGCTGCCGGCGCTGAATTTTTCTGTGGCGCTGTACGACGAACACTGCGCGCAGCTGAATTTTCCCTATCACGTCGACGATCACGAATTGCAGCCCGAGCAGCCCGGCACGGTCATCGGACGGCTTTGCGCGCAAGTGATCCGCAGCGGCCAGCCAATGTTGCTGACCCCGGACAGCGCCGATGCCACGCCCGACTTCGCTGCGCTGGTCGCGGAACAAAACGCGCCTTGCTGGCTCGGCGTACCGCTGAGCTCAAAAAACGGCACCATCGGCGCCTTGATTGTCAAAAGCCTCGCTGGCGGCGAACGCTACACCGAGCAGGACAAGGAACTGCTGCAATACGTCTGCGCACAAGTCGCCACGGCCATCGAACGCCAGCAACTGCATGCGCGGCTCAAGCGCATGGCGCAATACGATCAACTGACGCAACTGCCCAACCGCGAACTGCTGCGTGATCGGCTCAGGGCTGCGCTGGCCCATGCGCGAACCGTGCACGGACACATGGCGCTGCTGTATGTCGATCTGGATCGCTTCAAACAGGTCAACGACACCCATGGCCATGCCGTCGGTGACATGCTCCTGCAAACCGTGGCCAATCGGCTGAAAGGCTGCGTGCGTGAAACCGACACTGTGGCGCGTATCGGTGGCGATGAGTTTGTCGTGCTGTTGCATAGCGTGCATGCCGCCGAAGATGCCGACAGTGTCGCCGGAAAAATCCGTCAGGTGCTGGCGCAGCCCATGCGCCTCGACGGCCATGACCTGCGTATCGAACCGAGCATCGGCGTGGCGCGCTTTCCTGAACACGGTGAAGAAGAACAGCAACTGTTCCGGCATGCCGATCAAGCCATGTATGCGGCCAAACGCCTGAATCATCGGGCCTTGGGCATCTAAAGCGAGCGCACCGTTCGTCGCGGCCTCGGCGGATTTTCTAAACCTTTGAACGCCAAAGCCTTCTTAACTGAGGCGGACCATTGTCCGCCGCGACTATTTGAGCAGCGGGCGAATCACGGCCCGCTTGAATTTTCAACGAAGGAGGGCGCGACCATGAGCCGGATGGCCACCCGTTTACGTAATGCCAGTTTTGCGACTCTGCTGGGCCTGTGCGCCAGCACTGCGTTCGCCCAGTCGCCTGCCGAATTCATCAACGATGCCTCCGCCAAAGGCATGGCTGACATCGAAGCCAGCCGTCAGGCCCACGGCAAAACCGAATCCAAAGAGGTCAAGGATTACACCATTGTTGTCATCAACGACCGCACCACGGCCAACCAGCATTTGGCGAAAATCGCCAAGAAGCTCGACCTGCCGGTTGCCCCCCGCGAAGAACTCGCTGACAAGGCAAAAGAGCTGATGCCGGAAGTGAAGGACGGCACCACATTCGATCAGGCCTACGCTGCCAGTCAGGTCAAGGCGACCGAAGAGGCCATTACCCAGATCGAGCAACAGGCACAGACCACCGATGTGCCGGAAATCAAAGCGTTTGCCGATGAGACCTTGCCGAAACTGCAAAGCCATCTGGAGAAAGCTCGAGCGTTGCAGGCCAGTCGCTAAAATTCAGCAGTCATCAGAAATCGGCCGCCCTGCATGAAGTGATGCAGGTGCGGCCGAAGTCTTTTCAGCACTCATTCAAATCCTGTTTTGGCTTGCTCTTGTCGCCAAGCCCCTCAAGATCAAACACCTGATTCTCACCCAGCGCGCGGTAATGCCGGCGCAGCGCTTCAAGCTGCTTCAGATCCAGCGCCTCCAGCCCGAGCATCGCGTTCTGCGCTTCCTTGTTCACCCGCAGCAGCTCATCGAGTTTCAAGTGCAGAATGTCGGTGTCGCGGTTTTGCGTGTTCTGAATCAGGAACACCATCAGAAACGTGATGATCGTCGTCGAAGTATTGATGATCAGTTGCCAAGTGTCGTTGTAACCAAAAATCGGCCCGCTCAAACCCCACAACCCGATCAGAATCAACGCCCCCATGAATGTCTTCGGGCTACCGGCCCACAGGGCAAGTTTTTGGGCAATTTTTGCGAATTTCATGATGGGAGTCCTTGTTTTGGGAGCTTGAAATTCAGACATCGGCGTTGCGCTGAAAATTCTGTTTACAAGTTTCGGTGCAGGACTTTGGTAGTGAAGGCGTACCGCGCAAGTCGCTGTATCGTGTCGGCAGTCGACAGGAAACCCCGACAGGAGAACGCAATGAGTTGGTCTGCCAAGCAGTACGTCGCTTTCGAAGATGAACGCACCCGTCCGGCCCGTGATCTGTTGGCGGCGATACCCACGGCGCACGCCCGGGCGGTGGTGGACATTGGTTGCGGACCGGGCAATTCCACCGAGTTGCTGGTGCAGCGTTTTCCCGATGCGAGCGTCAGTGGCCTCGACAGTTCGGCGGACATGATTGCCGCCGCGCGCAAGCGCTTGCCTGAGGTGCGGTTTCAGGTGGCCGAGGTCGACAAATGGGCCGACGAAGGCCCGTTCGATGTGATCTTCGCCAACGCGGTGTTGCAATGGGTGCCTGATCACGCTTCGTTGCTGCCAGCCCTGGCGAGCAAGCTTTCAGATGGTGGCAGCCTGGCGATCCAGATGCCGGACAACCTCAACGAACCGTCCCACCGCTTGATGCGTGAAGTCGCCGCCAATGGGCCGTGGGCGAGCAAGCTCGCAGACGCTGCCGGGCAGCGTACCGACATGGCCAGTGCCAGTGAGTATTTTTCAATGCTGCGGCCGCACTGCGCGCGGGTCGATGTGTGGCGCACCACCTATCACCATCAGCTTCGGGACGGGGCGGCGGGGGTGGTGGAGTGGTTCAAGGGCAGTGGTTTGATTCCGTTTCTGAACCCGTTGACCGAGGAGGAACGGGCGCAGTATCTGCAGCGGTATCTGACGGAAGTTGCCGAGGCTTATCCGGCCTTGGCTGACGGCTCTGTGCTGCTGCCGTTTCCACGTTTGTTTATTGTTGCGACTCGCTGAATCACGCCTCTAACTTTCTTGAGTTCGCCACGTTATCTCAGGTCGGCGCATCCCTTGAAAGCAATCCGGTCGGTTCCCTCTCCCTCGGGAGAGGGCTAGGGTGAGGGGCCTCTTGGCGCATGCAAATCCGATCACCGCTGCACCGCCACCATCATCGTCCTCTGGCATCCTTTCAACTCGTTCACGCTGAACTCGTCGGAAATTTCCTTCTGTTTTCCAGGCTTTTACACGTGGTGCGCCATGGCTGTTTAAAGTTGAATTGCGTTACGTCCAGCTGCCTACAAAACCTTGCGCCGCTGCCTACCGGTACGCCAGAATCCGCCGGCTTGTGCGCCTGGAGGGCGGTCGGTAACTTGGCTCGCGTCACTGATTTCCAGTGATCGGGTTTAGCAGCCCGGCCAGGATTGACCAACGGTTGCACATGTACCTTCCAGTCAGGCTTCGCCTGCACTTGATGGTGGCTGTGCGCATGGCACCCTCGGGTGCGCCGGGTTTTGGACTTCCTACCGGTCTGCTAACTTGCGTACAGCTGCCACCCTTTCGTATAGCAGCGGGATGGTTGCAGTTACCACTACAGGAAGATTCCATGTTCAAGGTAACGCCAAACCCACCGGAAACCGATCCGGCCTCTCCGTACGAGTCCCTCGATTCGAAAAAACTCCACGAAGCCGCCGAACGCGCCCTCGACCACTATCTCATCCCACCAAAAACCAGCTCACCGCCGTACCAGACCAGCAGCATGTTCCAGGTCAACCCGAGCACCGACACCGAGTCGCTATTGGTCAACGCCAGCGAGTCCCTCGGCTCGGCCAGCGTCATGCTCGGCGACTTCGCCGCCTTGCTCGACGGCAGCCAGCGCAAAACCCTGCTCGGTATAGCCCAGGTCGTCATGCTGGGCGAGCTGGCGGTGAATCAGGTGCTGGATCATGTGGTGCCGGTGGGTTAGCCGGCGCTGATTTCCGGGCAAAAAAAAACCGGTCGTTGCGACCGGTTTTGCATGCGATAGTTTTCTTCAGACACTGGCGAGCAGGCATTCATAAGGAATACGCAAGCCATCGTGCAGACGTTTGATCATTGCCAGACTCAGCTTGCGCTTGCGGTTCAATACTTCCGAAACACGCCCACTGGTGCCAATAAAGGGCTCGAGATCCCGCGGCGTCAAGCCTTGCTGATCCATACGGAATTTGATGGCTTCAATGGGATCAGAGGGCGGCATCGGAAAATGCTGCTCCTCATACTTTTCAATCAGCAGAGCGAGAATTTCCAACTCATCGCCCTCTGGCGAGTCGATTTCTGCACCCCACAGCTGTTCCATGCGCAGCAATGCTGCGCTCAGGTCTTCCGGGCTACGAATGGGTTTGATGTTCATTAAACGGTCTCCGCGTTGATCTGGTCGTATTGAGCGTGGGTCCCAACGAAGCGGATAAAACCAAGTTGCCGTTGGTAGTCGATCGCCAGAATCACTCGATATTTATTCCCGCCGATATTGAATACCACCCTGGCTCCCTTGAGGACACTAGCCGTTCGCAGCTCAGCTTTAACCTCTTGCGGAGTTCGATAAATCGCCTTCTCCATATGGCGGTACCATTCAACGAGAGGTGTCTGGGCATCAGCATGAGCTGGTGTGCTTTCCCAAAATTGTCTTAGCGTCGCTCTTGCAATTATCCGCATCCATGCCTCCTCCCGATATGGGAGATACTAGTCGTTACTCAGTGGAGGGGCAATCTTGAATGTGCTTTGTGAACGGGCGTTCAACATTGAATTGCAAAGCATGTATGGGTCATATGAATTTTCTTGCAATGGTTCATAAAAGATCCGTAATTCAGCATAACGATCCACAATGGCTCCATAAAGACCAATTAAGCCTTGAAGGGTTTGCCATGTCATTCATGCATTTGCTTCACTCGCCGGCTGAGATCGCTAGAAATGTCGGAGAAAACGCCAAAATCCTGCGGCTCTCCAAAAACCTTTCCCGCAAGACGCTCGCAGAAAAGGCGGGGGTTTCCGAATCCACCATCAAGCGATTCGAAGCGACCGGGCTCGTGACGTTGGAGGCTTTGATCCTGATAGCCACTGCGCTTGATGAAGTCAACGCTGTGACCAAGCTGTTCAAACCAGAGCAACCGAGCTCGCTGGATGAGCTGAAGAATGCCAGGCGCAAGAGAGGGATGCGCTGATGATCAAGCCTTTCAAACACACAGAAGCGCTGAATGTTTTGAAAGAGGGCGCCAAGGTTGGTGAGCTGATCAAAGTCGCGGGCCGCTGACTTCGGTGGCCGCACTCCCGGCACGCCTACGCGCAAGCGAATCATGGAGATCTGCAAGGAATACAAATACCTCAAGGCCGAGGAATATATCGAGCAGACTCTCGCTGCGCTCGCCAACTGGAGGAAAGTATTCACTCGATTGAATGTCCCGCACAAAGCCGGGGAGCCGATCTTCAATGTACTGGCGAGGCTGCATCTGGATTTCGAGAAGTAATCCGGGGAGAAAGGGCTCAGCGATCTTCTGCAAGTCTTCACCGCCAGCACTATTCAACTTCCAGACACAAAAAAACCGGCCATCAAGGCCGGTTTTTCATTTCTGCATCCCCCGTCAGACAACACAACGCGAGATCAATATTCGGTGGAGCGGGTAGAGGGAATCGAACCCTCATCTAAAGCTTGGGAAGCTTTCGTTCTACCACTAAACTATACCCGCTCAGAGCGGCTGACTTTGTACCAGACTCGGCCACGGATTTGAAGTTTTCTTTTCTCTGCGAGGGCTTTGCCGCGCAGAAATCGGTCGATCGCGAGCAAGGTCTGCGCCGGTGCAACAGGCACTTCAAGCTTGCAGCCTTGCCCGCGATGACGCTGTTTCAAATGGCCAGGGCATGGTGATCCTGCACAAACGAGTAGCGCGTTCGGCTGGCTTGCGGCGCAGGTTTCAGAAAGCCGAGCAGAGCGTTCTGGCTGTCGCGGCAGGCGGCTTTGTGCTCCATGTCGAGGAAGTGCCCGGTGGCTTGCAGGGTGGTGAAGCTGCTGTGTGCTACGTGATTGCCAAACAGGCGTGCGTCTTCAGCGGCGGTGTATTCATCCCATTCGCCATTCAGGAACAGTACCGGCACGTTGATCTTTTTCGCCGCATTCAGATAGCACTGGCGATCGCTGTGCAGCACGTCGTTGATGTGAAAGTGCATCTGCCCGTACTCATGCTCGGCGAGGCTGCTGACATGGCGATAGTTGAAGCGCTTGAACAGCGACGGCAGGTGTTTGCCGATGGTGTTGTTGACCAGATGGCCGACCCGGTCGCCGTCGCGGCTGCCGAGGTAATCGACACCACGCTCGAGATAATCGAGCATGTGCGCATTGATCACCGGTGAGAACGAGCTGATCACGGCTTTTTCGATGCGCCGGGGCTGCTGGGCGAGGGCGACCAGAGTGGCGGCGCCGCCCCAGGAGAACGACAGCACGTGTTCGGCGGCGAAGTGATCGATCAGCTCCAGCAGAATCTGCCCTTCGACTTCCTTTGTCAGATGTTTCTCATGCCGGTTGTGGGCTTTTGACCGTCCCGCGTAGGGCTGGTCATAGCAGACCACGTTGAATTGCGGGTGCAGGTTTTTCACGGTCTGTGCAAACGACGCAGTCGTGGCCATCGAGCCGTTGACCAGAATGATGGTCTTTTCTGCGGCGTCTGCGCGATAGAACTCCGTGTAAACCCGATACTGACCCTGTATATCCAGCACAGCGATTTCTGGCCTCATGTCATAAGACTCCTGGCAAGCAAGCGGGTATGCGCGCAATCGAGATTGCACGAGCTTTGTGACAGGTAGGCATACGCCTGAAATTTGCTGGCCCATGTCGATCCGGTACGGCAGGTCGACGGGTGTTGTTATTGGCGGGCAGATTGCCGGCTGAGGCGCAGCCCTTGAGGGCAGACGACCGACAAAAAGTTTCTTGGAAGTATGTGGTGACTCATCGGTCACATTTCGGCCGACGTCCTGATTCAAGCAGGGGACTCAGGATCACGCAAGTGCCGTCGGCGAATTGTTCGACAACTTCGGCTGAGCGGTCGCCGGCTTAGAACAAATGAATCTCTTCGGTGCGCAAAGCGCGGTATTCGCCCGGTTTTAGCGCGTGATCGAGGGTCAGTTCGCCGATGGATTCGCGGTGCAGGCGCAGGACTTTGTTGTTGAAGAAACCAAACATGCGCTTGACCTGATGGTAGCGGCCCTCAACGATGCTCAGCCGCGCCGAGCGTGGGCCGAGCAGCTCAAGCTGCGCCGGTTGCGTGGTCAGATCTTCGAAGGCGAAGTAGATGCCCTCGGCAAATTTCAGCGCGTAGCTCGGTTCGATGTCCTGTTCGGTTTCGACGTAATAAACCTTCGCCAGTTTGGTTTGCGGCTGCGTCAGGCGCCGCGACCAGGCGCCGTCATTGGTGATCAGCATCAGCCCGGTGGTATTGAAATCCAGACGCCCGGCGATGTGCAGATCGTCCTTGTGCGGTTCATCGAGCAGGTCGAGCACGGTCGCATGCTGCGGATCGCGGGTGGCGCTGACGCAACCCGGCGGTTTGTGCAGCATGAAATAGCGCGCCGGTTTACCGCTTTGCAGCACCTCATCATCGACTTCGACCCGACTGAATTCCAGCACCTCACTGTGCGGGTCGCTGACGACTTTTCCGTCAATCCGCACGCGCTTTTCCACCAGCAACAGGCGAACCTGCTGACGGTTGTAGCGGGGCAGATTGCTGAGGAAGCGGTCGACGCGCATGGTCAGGATTCAACGGACGAAGGGCCGCGCATCTTACGGCATCGGCCGCCGGCCTGCTTGCAGTTGCGCTTCGACCTGTGCGCAGCGCGGGCACAGGCAGGCTTGATTGCGCAGCGCGGCCGGCAGCGCTTCGAGCACCGCCGGGTCGATGGTCACGCCATAGCACCAGCATTCGCGGTCGGCGGTGCGCGGGTCGGCGAGGCTGCAATCGTTGCGCGCACCGCAGGCCGGGCAGTGGTCGGGTTTGACGTCGTTATCAGGCATAGGTCGAGTGCGGCATTTCCATGCAGGTGCGGTTGCGCCCGGTTTGCTTGGCGCGGTACATCGCATGATCGGCCCGCGACAGCAGAGTGTGCAAGTTGTCATCGCGTTGCACGGTGGTAGCGCCGATGCTCACGGTCAGATGCAGGCTGTGGCCATCGTAGGCATATTCGTGTTGTTCGACGTGCTGGCGGATCTTCTCGGCAATTTTCTGCCCGGTCTCACCGTCGGTGTCTTTCAACAAAACGATGAACTCTTCACCGCCCCAGCGGCAGACGATATCGGCGTGACGCAGGCAACTTTGCAGGTCGCGGGCGAAACCGATCAACACCTGATCGCCAGCCATGTGGCCGTAGGTGTCGTTCAAGGCTTTGAAGTGGTCGAGGTCGAGCAACAACGCGGTCAGCGGCTTGGTTTCCCGTTGGGCCTCGTGCAGCGCTTGCGCGGCGAGGATGTCGAAGCCGCGTCGGTTCGGCAGTTCAGTGAGACTGTCGAGGGTGGCGTGCGCCTGAATCTTCGCCTGAAAGCGCTTGATGACCCGATTGAGCAGCGCCAGCACGATCAACGTCACCAGCAGGCAGATCAGCAGATTGAGATACAGCGACTGGCGGATCTCGCTCAGCGCGCCGTCCTCGCGTTTATCGACGAACAGGTACCAGTTCAACTCGGGGATAAACCGCACGTTGAGAAAATGCCCCTGGCCCTGAGTGGAATATTCGTAGCTGCCGCTGTGTGGCTTGGGCAACTGGCTGACCAGACTTTTCATGCTTTCCAGTTCGCCAAGACTCTGGCCGATGTGCGCACCTTCCGGGCCACCCTCGGCACCGGTCAATACGAGGCGGCCGAAGGTGTCGACGAAGTACACGCTGCGTTGATAGCGCTGTTGATATTTGTCGATCAGCTTGATCACCGCGTCCACGGTCAGGCCCACGCCCGCGGCACCGATGAAGCGGTTGTGGTAGTCGTAGACCTTGTAGTTGATGAAGAACGTCAGGTTGTCCTTGTTGGCGAGGTCCGGGTCGACGTTGATCTCGTACGGGTCCTGCATGTCGCGCACGCGGAAGTACCAGGTGTCGCGCGGCTCGTCGACTTTGACCTGCTTGAGCACGCCTTTGGCGTGGTAGTAGGTGAGCGTGGCATTGGAAACGAAGAACGCCGTGTAGGCGCCGTAATGGGTCATGACCTCGTCGAGATAGCGGGTCATCTGCTCCGGATTCTGCTCGCCGTTGACCACCCAGTCGCGCATGAACGTGTCACGGGACATCATCGAGGAAATCAGGATCGGCCGGACCAGGTCTTTCTGGATTTCCGAATAGACCGTGTCGGAGGTCAGTGGCAGTTCAGTGTTGACGATGTTGTCGCGGATCGACTCGCGGGAGGCGAAGTAGCTCAACAGTGACGTGGCGAGAAAGCCGGTGCCGAGCAGGGCGACCAGGGTGAGCACCAGTGAACGTTGCGAGTACAAGGGAGAACGAAGCGGCATGGCAGATCCGTTGGCAGTGGCCCGATGGGATGCATTCTAGTGGCACTGCGCGCAAATAACTGCTCCCTGTGCGGCGTGAATGGTCGTTCCTTTATTCGGGGGGGCCAGAACCTGTGGGAGCGAGCCTGCTCGCGAAGGCGGTGGGTCAGCCACATCAATGTTGAATGACATACCGCATTCGCGAGCAGGCTCGCTCCCACAGGGCGACAGATTCAGGCCAGGGTTTTGAGGTATGCCCGCCATCCCCCCAAATGACTGATATCCACCGCACCCTCCAACCCATACGGCTCACAGATAAACCCGCTCTCCCAGCGGCCATCCGCCAGTTGCACCTTGCCCAACCCGAGCGGCGCCGGAATCCCGGTGAGAAACGAGCCCAGCTCACTGCTCGGCAACTCCCAAACCTCCACGGCAATCGCCACGCCGCCATCCTTGACCCGCACCATGCCCGGTCGCAATGGCGGGCCGCCGGCGAGGGCGTGCAGTCGATAGTCCGGCGAACTGAACGTGGTTTCCAGCAAACGCCCGCCACGCTGGGTCAGTTGCCAGTTCAACGCCAGCCCTTGCAGATGCGCGCCACACACCACCAATCGAGCGCGGTCATTGCGCGCAGCGTTCGCCGCAGTTGGCAGGGCACTGTCCTGCTGGCGCTGCAAGGCATCGGCCACGCTCAACAGATACTGGTCGGTAAATACCCGCCCGAACAACGTCACGCCCCACGGCAAACCGTTGCCCATGAACGCGGTCGGCACGGCGACGGCGGCGTAGTCGAGCAGGTTCATGAAGTTGGTGTAATAGCCCAGTTCAGAATTGCGCAGCACCGGCTCGGCCGCAAGCTCGGCCAGGGTCACTGGACGGCCGATGGTCGGTGTCAGCACGCAGTCGAGATTTTCCAGGGCCTCATCGCAGAAGGCCTTCAGCGCCTGTAATCGATATTGCGCGCGGAAGGTCTGCACGCCGGTCACTGCCGGAGCCTTGGCCAGCACCGCTCGGATCACTGGCAGCACCGCTTCGGGATTCTGCTCCATCAGCTCACCGGCGACGCTGTAACGCTCGGCGACCCAAGGCCCGTCGTAGAGCAGACGCGCTGCTTCGAGAAACGGCGAAAGATCGAATTCGACTGCCTCGCCTCCCAAAGCCTTGAGCCGTTCGATGGCCGCTGCGAACAACTGTGGCCCCTCGTTGCAGCCGAAAAATTCAAGGTCCTGTGCCCGTGGCACGCCGAAGCGAAACGGCCGTGGCGCGCCAAATGCCGAGCCGTCATTCCAGGCCGGATTGCGTCGGCTGTACTCATCGCGAGGATCGTGTCTGGCCGTCAACGCCAGCAACTGACTGGCCTCGCGAGCAGTGGCGGTGAAAGTGGTTACGCAGTCCAGCGTGCGGCACGCCGGCAGCACGCCAGCGGTGGAAATCAGGCCTTTGCTCGCCTTCAATCCCACCAGATTATTCAGCGCCGCCGGCACCCGCCCGGAACCGGCGGTGTCAGTGCCCAAGGCAAAACTCGCCACACCCAGCGCTACCGCCAGCGATGAACCCGCACTGGAGCCGCCGGACGGATACTCCGCCAGCACACTGTTCGGGCACGCGCCGTATGGCGAGCGGCTGCCATTGAGGCCGGTGGCGAACTGATCGAGATTGGTCTTGCCCAGCGGGATCGCCCCCAGCGCCAACAGTTGCTCGACGATGGTCGCCGACTGCTGCGGCACATAGGCGAACGCCGGGCACGCGGCGGTGGTGGGAATGCCGGCCAGATCGATGTTGTCCTTGATCGCGAACGGCACGCCATACAGCGGCAGACTGTCGAGGTCACGACCGTCGAGGGCGGCCAGATACGGCTCCAGTTCATCGACGCTGAGCAGGTGGATGAACAGGTGATAGTCGGGGTTCAGGGCAGCGGCTTTTTCGCGCAATTGCAGCAGCAGTTGGCGCGGTGTGATGTCGCCATTGCGATAGGCTTGGCGCAGTGCATCGAGTTGCAGATTCATCGGTTGATCCTTATAAAAAATGGCTTCAGTCGAGTTCCAGCACCACCACCCGTTGTCCGGCACGCACCGCCGAACCGGGTTGCACGCGGATCTCTCGCACCACACCGGCCAGCGGCGCGAGCACAGGGATTTCCATCTTCATCGACTCGAGAATCACCAGCACATCGCCCGCCGCGACACGCTGGCCGGCCGCGACCTGCACCTGCCAGAGATTGCCGGCGATGTGGCTGTCGACGCTGTGTTCACCGCTTTGCAGTGGAGCTTCTTCGCTGGCGTCAGGCACGGCTTCTTCGCTGTCGAAATGCGCCTGGCCACTGGCGATCCAGCGCTCGCGTTCAGCCTTGAACGCGCCCTGTTGCTGCGCGCGGAAAGCGCTGATGCCCTCGGCTTCCTGACTGAGAAATGCCTGATAGTCGGCGAGGTTGAGCTGGCTGTGTTCGATGTTCAGATCGAAGCGCCCCAGGGGAAAATCGCGGCGGATGCGCAGCAGTTCTTCAGCGCTGACCGGGTAGAAGCGGATCTGATCGAAGAAGCGCAGCAGCCACGGTTTGCCATCGAACGCGGCGACTTCGCGATAGCGATTCCACATCTGCAGAGTGCGCCCGACAAACTGATAACCGCCCGGGCCTTCCATGCCGTACACGCACATGTAGGCGCCGCCGATGCCGACCGAATTTTCGGCGGTCCAGGTGCGTGCAGGGTTGTACTTGGTGGTCACCAGACGATGACGCGGGTCGAGCGGGGTGGCCACCGGCGCGCCGAGGTAAACATCGCCAAGGCCCATCACCAGATAACTCGCATCGAACACCGTGCGCTGTACTTCTTCGAGATTCGGCAGGTCGTTGATGCGCCGGATGAACTCCAGATTGCTCGGGCACCACGGCGCGTCCTTGCGCACCGTGGTCATGTATTTGTCGATCGCCAACTGGCAGGCCGGGTCGTCCCACGACAGCGGCAGATGCACGATGCGCGATGGCACTTGCAAGTCCTTGGCGGCGCACACCGCGTCCCATTCGCCGGCGATGATGCCGAGCAGATCGGCCAGCGGCAGTTGCTCCGGCTGGTAGTGCACTTGCAGCGAGCGAATGCCCGGCGTGAGGTCGATCACCCCATGCAGGGCTTGGCTTTGCAGCGCCTGCATCAGCGCGTGGGCGCGAAAGCGCAGGACCAGATCTAGCTCCGGCGCGCCGATTTCCAGCAGTAGATGAGTGTCGCCAGAAACCCGTGCAACCAGTCGCTGATCGCCTTGACCCAACTCCAACACCACAGGCGACATCAAACCCTGTGGGAGCGAGCCTGCTCGCGAAGAGGCCGTGTCAGTCAATATCGATTTGTCTTTGCCGACGCTTTCGCGAGCAGGCTCGCTCCCACAGGGGGCATCCCATTTCAGGGCGAGATCGCGGGCGGTTTTGAGGTCGACGGGGATGAACTGAATTTTATCGCCCGCCTTGAGCTGCCCCAGCTGCCACAGGTCCGCCTCAATCACCGTCACCGGGCAGACAAACCCACCCAGACTCGGGCCATCCGGGCCGAGGATCACCGGCATGTCCCCGGTGAAATCCACCGCACCAATCGCATACGGATTGTCATGGATGTTCGACGGGTGCAGACCCGCTTCACCGCCATCCTCACGCACCCACTCAGGCTTCGGCCCGATCAGGCGCACGCCGGTGCGGCTGGAATTGAAGTGCACTTCCCACTGGGTCGCGAAAAACGTGGCGATGTAGTTTTCGCTGAAGTATTCCGGCGCGCCGTGCGGGCCGTAGATCACCCGGATCTGGCGCACGCTCGGCAGCGCAGTGATGTGCTGTTCGGCCAGTTGCTGGCCGGCGCTGTGGTCGGCCAATGCCGGCACATGCAACACGTCACCGGCCCTTAACGCCCGTCCGCCATGCCCGCCGAACTGGCCGAGAGTGAAGGTACTTTTGCTGCCCAGATAATCCGGCACCTGCACGCCGCCGCGCAGGCACAGATAACTGCGCGCGCCGGCGCCGCTGATGCTGCCCAGCTGCAACGTCGCGCCGGCCGGAATCAGCAGCGCAGTGTTCATCGGCACCGGTTCAGCGTTAAGGGTCAGGGCAATCGGCGCGCCGGTCACCGCGACCACCGCGTCACAATTGAAGCGCAGGATCGGCCCGCTCATGGTGATTTCCAGTGCGGCGGCGCCTTGTTCATTGCCGAGCAGACGATTGCCCAGGCGCAGCGCTCGGCTGTCCATCGGCCCCGAGGGCGGCACGCCGACGGCCCAATAGCCGAGGCGTCCGGGGTAGTCCTGCACACTGGTCTGCGTGCCGGCGCTGAGCACTTCGAAGGTGTTGGCGTGATAGAGCAGATTTTCCAGGCAACGGGTCCACGGCTGACCGCTGGCGAATGGAGCATCGAGCAGAATCTGCCGCAGGTAATCGCGGTTGGTTTCCACGCCATACAGCAGGCTATCGCCCAGTGCCTGATGGAGTTCGGCGCGAGCCTGTTCGCGGCTCGGCGCCCAGGCGATGAGCTTGGCAATCATCGGGTCGAAATACGGCGGGATTTCCACACCGGCTTCGACCCAGGTGTCGATGCGCAACTCAACGCCGTTGGCTGGCGGAAACTGCACAGCGGTCAGCAGGCCCGGGCTCGGCTGGAAATCACGCCCCGGATCTTCCGCGTACAGACGTGCCTGAATTGCATGGCCCTGCGGTTCCAGGCCCTGATACAACTCGTTCAGCGGCGGCAGATCACCGGCGGCCAGTTCGATCATCCAGCGCACCAGATCCACGTCCCACACCTGTTCGGTGACGCCGTGCTCGACCTGCAAGCGAGTGTTCACTTCGAGAAAATAGAAGCGCTGGGCCTCGCTGTCGAAGACGAATTCGACGGTGCCGGCGCTGCGGTAATTCACCGCTTGCGCCAGTTTGATCGCCGCTGCGCACAGCTCATCGGCCATGCCTTCTGGCAGGTTCGGCGCCGGGGTTTCTTCGAGGACTTTCTGGTTGCGCCGCTGCACCGAACAGTCGCGCACGCCGAGAGCGATGACTTCACCGCAGCCGTCGCCGAACACCTGCACTTCCAGATGCCGCGCGCGTTCGATGTACTTCTCGATGAACACCCCGGCGTCGCTGAAGTTGTTCTGACCGAGGCGTTTCACCGCTTCGAATGATTCGCTCAATTCACTGGCGCTGCGGCACACGCGCATGCCGATGCCACCGCCGCCAGCGGTGCTTTTCAGCATCACCGGGTAGCCGACCTGTTCGGCGGCACTCAGCGCGCAATCGAGGCTGTCGAGCAGGTCGGTGCCTTCGAGCATGGGTACGCCGTGCTGTTTGGCCAACGCGCGAGCAGTGTGCTTGAGGCCGAACACCCGCAATTGCTCCGGCGTCGGCCCGATGAAGGCGATGCCCTGCGCTTCGCAGGCTTCGGCGAATGCTGCGTTCTCGGAGAGAAATCCGTAGCCGGGATGAATCGCCGTGGCGCCGCTTTGTTTGGCGATCGTGAGGATTTTGTCGACCGCCAGATAGGTTGCGGACGCCGCGCCTTCGCCGAGGCTGTGCGCTTCAGCGGCCTGGGAGATGTGCAGGCTGGCAGCATCGGCTTCTGAATACACGGCGACGCCTTGGGCCTTCAGCACGTTGATCGTGCGCAGGATGCGACAGGCAATCGCGCCACGGTTGGCGATCAGGATTTTTTCGAACATGGCATAACCCCTGAAGGGGGAGCGGGCCGTCCCGCTGTTTTTCGACAGACATCCGGGCCGTCCCGGATGGAAAAAACACACTTCACTCAAACCCACCACAAACCCCCTGTGGGAGCGAGCCTGCTCGCGAAGACGTTGGATCAGCCACATCAATGCTGAATGACACGGCGCATTCGCGAGCAGGCTCGCTCCCACAGGGTTCAGGGTTGTCTGGTGGATTTCAGGCACTGCGCGGAACGCGCCTGGCACAGGGCAAAGAGCCAACGGCGTAAACGGCTGATGGTCAGTTCCATACCAGCAACTCCGCCGGGGTCGGGTTGTAGGCATTGCACGGGTTGTTCAACTGCGGGCAGTTGGAAATCAGCACGATGACGTCCATCTCCGCGCGCAAATCAACGTACTTGCCCGGCGCGGAAATACCGTCCTCGAACGTCAGCCCGCCGTCCGCCGTCACTGGCACGTTCATGAAGAAATTGATGTTCGGCCCGATGTCACCTTTGCTCAATCGGCCGTCGTGGGCGCAGGCGCGCAGGTAGTTGTCGCGGCAGCTGTGCATGTAGCGTTTTTCCAGGGTGTAGCGCACGGTGTTGCTCTCTTGCGCGCAGGCGCCGCCGAGGGTGTCGTGGCGCCCGCAGGTGTCGGCAACGATGGTCAGCATCGGCTGGCCGAGGTTGGAATACAGCACGCTGCCGGTGCTCAGGTAGACGCTGTTCTGCCGGCGCAAGGTGCGTTGCACGTCGTAGCGTTCCTTGGGGTTGGCGAGGCTGTAGAACAAAGTGTCGACGGCCTGATTGCCTTCCAAATCGAGGATGCGCAGGGTCTGCCCGGCCTTGACTTCCATCAGCCAGGGCTCGCCGGCGGGAATGGTCGCGCGGTAGATCGCGCTGTCGGCTTGCTTGTGCGAAGTGGCGATTGCGAGTGACATGGCAGCGATCCTCAGGCGAACAAACGGTCGGTGTTGATAAAGCCGCGCTCGTTTTCCGGGCGCGAAGTGCGGCAGTGTTCGGCGACGCTGGCGTCGGCGTTCATCCAGCTCAGCTTCAAGGGTTTCGGGGCGTATTCGGGGGACGGGTCCATCGGATGTTGCAGGGCGGTGAGCACCACCAGGGTGTCCATCGGCGCGTATAGCTCGATGTAGTCGCCGGCCTTCGAATTGCCCTCGACGAAGTGGAAGCGCCCGGCCTCATCGACGTTCACGCGGCTGAACAGATTGAGGGTCATCAGCAGGTCGGACAGGCCCAGGCCCCACTTGCCGAGCTCCACCAGCAGGTTGTCGGTGCCGTTGCGAAAGAAGCCGTTGCGCAGTTCCTGGTAGCGGCCCTGGCCGTATTTTTCGGCGACTTCCTGTGCGCAAAGCACACCGCCGAGGCTGTCGCTCCAGCCGCAGGTGTCGGCGGTGATCGCGGCGAGTACGCGGCCCATGTCCGAGTACAGGCAGTGGCCGGCAGTGAGCTTGGCGGTGTGTTGGCATTTGAGGCTGTCGGGCAGGTTCAATCGCTCGGTTTTTTCATTGGCATTGAGCAAGGTCAGGCTGACGTTAGCGCCACCGCGCAGGTCGGTCAGGCGCAGCAATTGGCCGCGCTTGAGCACGAACGAACGGTGGCCGCCGCCCGGCAGCAGTTCTTCAGCGAAGGGTGGGAAGAGTTGGATTGAATCAGTCATTGGAGCAGTCCTCTCAAGCAGTGCGAAGGGTGCCCGCCAGCGGCAGCGGCAGGGCCTCGAAGGCGGCGCGCTGGGCGCGGCGGTCGCTGTTCAACGGGATGTCGTAGGTGATGCGGGCGCCATAGGCGCCGGGGGCGTGCGGGTCGAGGCGCACCTTGTCGAACACCAGCAGGCGCGTGCCGAGGCTGAAGCCTTCCGACAGGTCGTGGGTGACCATGAACACCGTCAGTTGCGTCTCGCGCCACAGCTCCAGCAGCAGCGCGTGCATGTCTTTGCGAATGCCCGGGTCGAGTGCGCCGAAGGGCTCGTCGAGCAGCAACACGCGCGGCTTCATGATCAGCGCCTGAGCGATGGCCAAGCGTTGCTGCATGCCGCCGGACAGCTGTGCCGGGTACTTGTCCAGCGCATGGCCGAGGCCGACTTTTGTCAGCAGGGCTGCAGCCTGCTCGCGCGCCTCGCGTTTGGCGCTGCCGAACAGCCGGCCAAGCAAGGGCGCGCGCGGCAATTCGAGACCGAGGGCGACGTTGTCGAGCACGCTCAGGTGCGGGAACACCGAGTAGCGCTGAAAGACCACGCCACGGCTGGCATCCGGCTCGCTGGCCAAGGGCTGGCCGTCGAGCAGAATCTCCCCGCGACTGGCGCTTTCCTGGCCGAGCAGCAGGCGCAGGAAGGTCGATTTGCCGCAACCGGAGGCGCCGACCAAGGTGCAGAACTCGCCTTCGTTGACGTTCAGGTTCAAGCCTTCCAGAACCACTTGATCGGCGTACTGCTGCCAGACGTTTTTTACCGTGATGAAGCTCATTTCGGTGCTCCCTCGTACCAAGGGAAAGCGCGCTGGGTCAGCTGTTTCAAGCCCCAGTCCATCAGCCAGGCGAGCAGGGTGATCCACACCACGTAGGGCAGGATCACATCCATCGCCAGGTAGCGCCGCACCAGAAAGATCCGGTAGCCGAGGCCATCGGTGGAGGCGATCGCTTCGGCGGCAATCAGGAACAGCCACGCCGAACCGAGCATCAAGCGCAGCGAGATCAGCAAGCGCGGCAACAGCTGCGGCAAGACCACGCGCAGCATCAGCGTCCAGGTCGAGGCGCCGAGGGTCTGCGCCTTGATCAGCAGTTCGACCGGAATGTCACGGGCCCGCTGTTCCAGATCCCGGGCCAGCGCCGGGGTGATGCCAATCACGATCAGCATGACTTTCGACAACTCGCCCAGGCCGAAAACGATGAACAGAATCGGCAGGATCGCCAGCGGCGGCACCATCGACAGCACGGTCAGCAACGGCGACAACGGCGCGCCGAACAGCGGCAGCGTGCCCGCCGCTATACCGAGGCAAAGACCCGCCAGCGCCGCGATGCCGAGGCCGATGGCCAAACGGCGCAGACTGGACGCAGTGTCTTGCCACAGCAGGTATTCACCGGTGCGGCTGTCGGCGTTGAAGGCCAGGCGTTTTACCGCGTCGCTCATCTGCACGGCGCTGGGCAGCAGTTTGTCGTTGGGGTTGTCCGCCAGGCGCTCGGCTGAGCCTGTGAAGTAGGCGAACAGCACCAGCGCGAACGGCAGGATCACCAGCAACAGGCGACTCGGGCGATCAGGGTGGCGATTGATCAGGCGCATGGCCAAATCCTCCGTGGCTTACAGCTTGGCGTCGGCGGCCATCTGCACGTAGGTCGGATCGAAACGCAGCTTGAGATTGGCGGTGTCGCCGCTGGTCACGCCGTTGGCGAAAGACATGCCGACCGCGCTCGGGTCCTTCGCGCCTTCGCCGAGCAGGCCGTGCTCGAAGGAGAATTCCGCGACCTTGCGCATGGTGTCCGGCAGTTGTTTGCTGGTGGCGAAATTCAGCGCTTCGCTCGGCGTGGCGAACAGTTTTGTGGTGTCCAGTTGCGCCTGGAACCCTGCCAGATCGGTGCCAGAGGCCTTGGCCATGTGTTCCAGCGCAGCTTTGCTCGCGGCGGTTTTCGCGTTCATCAAAGCGACCACTTCGAACCACGCCCCGGTCAGCGCTTTGCCCAGTGCCGGGTTGTCTTTGAGGGTGGCGCTGTTGACCACCATCATGTCCATGATCTCGCCGGGGATCTGGCTGGAATTGAACACTTCGGTGACGCCGGGTTTGGCCTTGATATCCGAGAGCATCGGGTTCCAGGTGGTCACGGCGTTGACGTCGTCGGTGTTGAACGCGGCGGCAATGTCGGCGTCGGAGGTGTTGACCACTTTCAGGTCTTTCTCGGTGAGGTCCACCGAGTCCAGCGCGCGGGCCAGCAGGTAATGCGAGACCGACAGCTCGACCAGATTGACGTCCATGCCTTTCAGATCAGCGACTTTTTTACCTTCGCCTTTGAGCACGATGCCGTCGTTGCCATTCGAGAAGTC
Organism: Pseudomonas sp. S3_G06; assembly: GCF_054667565.1. Lineage (NCBI taxonomy): Bacteria > Pseudomonadati > Pseudomonadota > Gammaproteobacteria > Pseudomonadales > Pseudomonadaceae > Pseudomonas > Pseudomonas sp. S3_G06. The sequence goes on along the minus strand of NZ_CP162738.1, from coordinate 3,692,533 downwards.
GCTGACGATCAACGCGGTGCTGTCGACGCCACCGGCAGCGGGAATGGTCAGCGCATCCATGTTGGTCATGGTGCAGCCGTCGAACTGGCCGGCGGTGTACTGGTTGATTGATTCGACGTAGTCGTTGAGCTGCACGACGTCGATCTTGATCCCGTATTTCTTCGCCCATTTTTCGACGATGCCCTGGCTGCCGGCGTATTCCCATGGCATCCAGCCGGCGTAGATCGTCCAGCACACGCTGAAGTGGTCTTTCTGGGCGGCGGAAGATTGCGTGCTGATAAGCGCGGCGAAGGCGGCGGCGAGCAGGGCGGGGAAACGTAGTCGGATCATTGCGGATTCTCCAGTTGATCGAGGGCGGACAGGAAGGCAACGCGGCACCGCGAACGGTGGCTTGTCTCCCGGGCTTTTGTCCCGCCGTGTAACCTCAACTGGAGGTCGCCAACTCTCGGACCAGCCACTCGCGATTGCGAGCCGGAACCCTAGTCAGCCATTGCAAATTGTGGTGCCGCGAACCTGTGATGACTCCTGCACGGGTTTGCTAAAGCGAGAGGCGTGCCAATTCGCGCCGAGGCCTCTGGGGCGGGGATCTGCTGGATTTTCGAGGTGAGCGGGGCGATCGATAGCGCATCGTGGTGGTGCGCGGTTGCACCGTCATGCAGCGCGTTTACGCTTCACGGGTCGCTGATTTTGCGGATAAACAAGATTTCATAATCACTTGTTTCAACTTGTTGCGGGAACGCACCAGATTCCGAAACCGCTGTCTGATTCTTCGACAGTCACTCAATTGCTGACGGTCGCCTGCCAGCGTCGCTGGTGTGGCCAACCCGCGGTCCAGGAGGCCGCCATGTATCGCCGAATCGTACTGCTTGCCGTGATGCTTTTTTCCCTTGGCGGATGCGTTCCTTATTCCTATGGAGACAGCTACTACAGGTCAGAGGTCTACACATCACCCGCACCGGCCTATTACAGCGGTGGCGGCTCCTATTACCGCAGCGGCGGCACTTATTACACTCAGCCGCGCTACTACCAGCCAGCGCCGCGTTACTACCAGCAACCGCGGTATTACCAGGCGCCGCGGCACTATCAACCGGCCCCGCGTCATTACGAAAGCCGTCGCTGGCACGGCAATGATCGCGGACGCTGGGACGGCCACCGTCGCGGCGGTTGGGACAATGACCACCGGGGTCGCGGCAACTATGATCGTCACAGCGGTCGCCGTGACTACAACGGCCGTGGTAACCGCTGGTAACTGACCGTAAATAAAAAAGCGGCGCATGATGCGCCGCTTTTTTTTGCCCGTCGAAAAGTCCTTCCGTGGGCCATCTCCCAAGGCAATCCCGGAAGCGTCCTACAGTTTCATTTTGTGGTGTTTGTTAGCGTTCGTGGATGCCGAACGAGGCGAGCAATCCTCAGCTCGATAGCGGCGAAAAATGGACGTTCAGCGCTATGAAGCTACTGGTTATTCATCAAAATTTTCCCGGTCAGTTCCGTCATGTGGTGCTGGCAGCGCTGGAGCGCGGTGATGAGATTGTGGCGATAGGCCGGGACACGGCACCGGGCGTCGCCGGTGTGCAAATTCATCGATATCGAGCGACCAGCCGAGCGCCCGGCAATATTCACCCGTATCTGATCCGCTACGAACAAGCGGTGATCGACGGGCAGAAAGTTTTTGAAATTCTGGGCAGGCTGAAACGTTCGGGTTATCAGCCAGACGTCATCCTTGCTCATCCCGGATGGGGGGAAACGCTGTTTGCCAAGGATGTCTATGCCGATACGCCGCTGATTCACTATTGCGAGTATTACTATCGAGCGCAGGGCGCCGACTGCGGGTTCGACCCTGAATTCCGCCGAGCCGCAAGGGAGTCGTCACGGCTGCGCGTGCTCAACTCGCTGCATCTGTTGAATCTTCAACAATGTGATATCGCAATCGCGCCTACCCAGTGGCAGCGCAGCCTGTTTCCGGCCGCTTACCTGTCGGCGATTCGGGTCATTCACGAAGGTGTGATTCAAAGTTCTGACCTGGCGAAAGTCGGGGCAGTCAGATTGCCCAATGGAATCGAGCTCAAAGCCGGACAGCCGATCGTTACCTATGTCGCCAGAAACCTTGAGCCTTATCGCGGCTTTCACAGTTTCATGCGAGCGATCCCGCTTATTCAGGCCGAGTGCCCCGATGCGCAGATCATCGTGGTTGGCGGTGACGGTGTCAGTTATGGGAGTAAGCCGGTCGGGTACCCGGATTGGCGCAGCAGGATGGAGGCGGAGGTCAGTTTCGATCACTCCAGAGTGCATTTCACAGGGAAACTTCCTTACCAGACTTACCGCGCGGTTCTGACATGTTCCAAAGTCCATGTTTATTTGACGTATCCGTTTGTCTTGTCGTGGTCGTTACTGGAGGCGATGGCGTCTGGTTGTGTGGTTGTTGCGTCGGATACGGCTCCGGTAAGGGAAGTCATTGTCGATGGGGCTAATGGCGTGTTGGTGGATTTCTTCGACCATCAAGGAATTGCCAGAAGTGTAAGCAAGGTTTTGAAGTCGGCAGGTGAGTACGAGGGTCTTGCCAGCGCCGCGAAGTTGACGGCAGGTCGGTTCAGTGTGGAATCGGGCGTGAGCCAATACTTTGAGGTTTTTGCAAGCGCGATATCCGGGCATAACGACATACCAACCGTTCCGTCGTTCGATCGGGAGGTTTGAATGTCCAGGAAGTCGCGTAAGCAGGCGATCAAGTGGTTTAAAAGGTTATTGAAGTATGGATTGTTCTTTTATGTCTGTTATTGCGTAGCGGAATTTTATATTCGCAAAGAACAATCTGCCGAGTCGGCGGCTATTCACCAGGCAAACGAGAAAGCTTGCCAGAACAAGCTGGCGAGCATGCAGCAAGTGCCGATATTAGGCGGCGCCTATATAGATAAGACGCTGGTTCCTGAGTTTTACGTTGGCATGCCTGAGATGGTGAACAAGAAAGCGTGTCTGGCGATTGCTCTGAAGGGGCTTTTCTGGTGGACCGGGACGGGGCTGCATCGGCACCAGAATCAGCGCCTGGAACCGATCCCCGAAAGCTGGCGGCTCTATAAATTGAATGCCGGGCTTTTTACCAGGAAGGAAACTACCGAGCCCCATGAACGGGGTTATCGGCACGTCAACTGGCCGGATGAGTTGATTGTGAAACTAAAGAATTATCCGGGGCTGGAAGTTTGGCTGAATGCTCCGCCACCGCATTTCAAGAATGTGTCATCCGTACGAAATTTTGTCATTGCAGGTTGGCCGCGGCGAGACGGAACCCCTCGGCTGATCAAGTGTGACGGCTTGATTCGCCCGGCTTCCGAAGAGCAACTGACTGACAAAAAGCTGGCAGGTTTTGGTAGGGCTGAATTGGAGGATCTGGATTTCGGCAAGCTGAATTTCTTCTGCACGGTCAATCTGGATAACTTCGACTTCGCTGGAGGGCACGGTAGTGTAGGTCTTGGTCTGTCGTCATTACGCGAAGCACCTGAGATGCTCAAGTATCTCAGTGATTATCTTTCACGCTCTGTTATTACAAGGAAGTAACAATGAGTTATGTTTTTAACGATATGGAAAAATCGGAAATTTTCAATGCGGCAAATAATTGCAAAGGCATGACATTAAATTCTGAGGGTGTGGAGTACATTGCATTGGAATTAGCAGGGGCAAGCTGCGCCCCCCTGTACCAAAAGCTGTTCGACATTATTGGTGAAAAAGTTTCTGACGTTGCAGCCGCCGATAAAGAGGCTCGAGACGTACTGAAAAGCGCCAGACTCTGGCTCGCCGTGGCCATTGATGCCAACGGTGGAAACGGTGCCTACTCTGCCCTGATTCGTGGTTACACCTCACGCCAGGGTGAACTCAGACTGAATACAATTTTCAGTGAAGACCTGATGCAGCTTTCATCCAACCAGGTTGCCGTCAACTTCATCAATACCCTGATCAACGGATCCCTTGCCGGTCAACTGGCACCCTGGACTGTTCCGTCAATCAGCCAGATCGCAGAAATCGACGCCAGCGCGATTGGCGAGGCCCTGTTCAAGGAGGTTTGCGGGGAGGACGACACCGCCGTGAAACGTAACTCTGGTTGGTCTGGAACAGTCGGATTCAGCCTGTTGGGCGGTAAACCTCCCTATGAAACGTGGAGACTGATCTCTGCGGGCGATCCGGATGCGGAAGATGACGGCCCACCCACTCAGGCAAAAGCCAATCGGCTCGACGACTATAAAAACATTCTCTTCGCCATCGATTCCTACAGCGTAGGCCTGCGAACGGCGATCAATAATTTCGGCGTCAATCCACTGCAAAGTCTGCTTTCAGTGGTGCCGGAGCAAATCAATATCGCGCTGGCCAGTGGCAGTGTGAATCCGCTGATTCAGCATGTAGTCAAAGGCACGCCTGCTGCCGCCGTGGTCGACTTGATCTTGCGCTACGGCCAGAACGAATTTCTCGACATGTTCACGCGCACTTACGCTGGCGATTCTGCTGCCACACCCACCACCAACGAAACCTTCGCCAGCAACGCTTACGCATTCTTCTCGGCATTTTCCCCAGAGCAGTCGCAAAGCATCGTCACCCGGACAATAAGCGAGTTCGGTAATACCAATGCATGGGCAAAACTGGCAGGCGAGGCGACGCCGCTCGGTCTGGCGTTGCGCAACTCTTTGCAGCAACTCAGTGAAGTCGTCATAGAACGAGCCGACGGTTATCCCGATCGCAACCTCGAGCTTTACGATCCGCACACTGGCGAAGGCTTTATCACCGCGCAGTGGCTGGCGGATCGAGCGCAAATGCTGGCGCGGTTGATTGCCCGAACCCAAGGCTCGTTTGGCGAACACTCGCTGCAGCAGTTTTCCTACTCCGATCTCGCCTCAGGCAAACAGGCGCCGATGACCACCGGAGTGCTGAACCCGCTGGCCATGTTCGGTGATGACGGTGGGCGATCTTTCGCCGGCGGCGCAAATGCCGATCATCTGTATGGCGGCGTGGGCAATGACTCGATCCATGGGATGGCCGGTCACGATGTCATTGAAGGTGGTCGCGGTAACGACTCGCTAACCGGAGGTGACGGCAATGATGAGTTGTACGGGATGGCCGGTGACGATGTTCTGCTCGGAGGAAAGGGGAACGATTCTTTGATCGGGGGCGAAGGCAACGACCGTTATGAATTCGCCAGCGGCGATGGCATCGACGAGATTCTTGATGCCAACGCCGATGGGCAACTGTGGGTCAACGGCGCGCCGATTTCCCAACTCAAACGCTGCGCGCCTCTGAGCAATATCTGGTCTACCGAGGATCGGTCCATCACCCTGACGCTTGTTGAACACACCCTCAACATCAAATATGGCCAGAGCGATCTGGTGGTCATCAAGAACTTCCAGCCCGGGATGCTTGGCCTCCGTCTCCCTGAATACGAAGGGCAACCGGTCACCGCTGCGGCTTTGACGCTTCAGGGCGACTGGAAAGCCAAAGACACAGATCCGAGTGTCCCCGGCGATCAGCCCTCCTTTGATGAACTGGGCAACGTGGTGCTGCTGCCCCAGGTAAAACAGCGCAACAAGGCCGACGTACTTTACGGTTCCGCCGCAGACGACGTCATTCTCGGCTTGGGTGGTTCTGATCGATTGTTCGGCAAGGCTGGAGACGATCGGTTATTCGGCGACAAGCAGACGACGCTCGAAAAAGCTATGGCCGACGGTGACGCCAAGGGCAAGGCAAGTCGCGGAGACTGGCTCGACGGCGGGCAAGGTGACGATTTGCTTATCGGTACGGCATCCCGAGATGTTCTGCTCGGTGGTAATGACCGGGATACTTTGATCGGCGGTGCTGGCGCCGATGTGTTATCCGGAGACGAAACCACCGGTGCACTGGAACAAGGTTGGGCGGTCAAACGCGCTGACGTCTCTATAGCTAGCGGTGTGACCAGTCACCGAGCGGTCTATTCAAAGGCCTCGATAAACAGCGCGCCCGAGGGCGCTGACGACGTGCTGTACGGGCAGGGCGGCAAGGACATTATCAACGGCGGCTGGGGGGAGGACCTGCTTGACGGCGGAGCTGACGACGATTTTCTCAAAGGCGATCAAGGTAACGACACCCTGGCCGGTGGCAGCGGCAACGACGTGATGCTTGGTGACAACCTCGATTGGGGCGGTGGCCTGCCCAGCAGACACCATGGCAACGATGTGCTGGACGGCGGCAGTGGTGATGATTCACTCGGCGGTAACGGTGGCAGCGACGCTTTGTATGGTGGCCCTGGCAACGACATTTTGCAGGGTGATGACGGCGTACTGGACGGGGTCGAAGGCGATGCCGCGCATTTTTTTGGCGATGATCTGTTGGACGGTGGCTCCGGCGATGACACGCTCTGGGGCGGCGGTGGCGATGATTTGCTCTTCGGCGGCGAAGGCCATGATGATCTGATTGGCGATAGCCCTGAGCATCCGGTTCGCTATCACGGCAACGACTTTCTCGATGGCGGCGCGGGGAATGACACCCTGCGCGGCATGGGCGGCGCGGACACGCTGACGGGTGGCGCAGGGGCTGATTTTCTCGATGGCGATGTGTCTGACCTGGAACCGGGCGGAAGCAACAATGACGTGCTTCAGGGCGGTGAAGGAAACGATACGTTACAGGGTGGTTTCGGTGCCGACACCCTGTACGGCGGCGCGGGTGACGACATTCTTGCCGGCGATTACGAGAACAGCGCTGAGGCCGAGCAGAATGCCGATTATCTGCACGGTGGCCCAGGTAACGACACGCTGCTCGGAGGCGCTGGCAACGACACCTTGCTGGGCGGGGAAGGGACGGACTACCTTCGCGGCGATTCTGGCGACAACGTGTTTGATGGCGGTCCCGGTGCTGACGTGCTGGATGGCATGGATGGCGCCGACATCTACTATTTCGGCGCTGGCGACGGCCTGGATATCGTCACCGATGCCGGCGGCCGCAACATCATCAGGTTCGGTGCAGGGTTTTGCGCGCAAAGTCTGAAGGCCGACGTTATCGAAGTTTCCGTCGGTACGGTGTTGCGACTGGCCAATGGCACAGGCGACGCGATACTCATCAAGAATCACGAGAAGTGGAAGGATTCCACATTCAGTTTCAGCGACGGCGGGGTACTGGATTACGCAGATGTCCTGCGCAAAACATTGCCACCGATAGAGATGTCCGAGCCACCCGTACCGGAACCTGTCACCGCCTCGGCAACCCCTGAAAGCAAAGTTGAGGATCCGGTTAAGCCAGACGATGTCACCGCTGCGGCGCGAGGCTCAGTGGCATCTGTTCAAACGGTCAACTGGACCGATGAGTTCCTCGCGCAAATCAAGTCAAAACGCTCCGCCCGCAGACACGCCACAGGTTTTACCTTGAATGAGCAAGGCGTCTGGGTGCGCAGTCATGTCACCACCAGCGACACCGGTTACACCACTCACACCGAGCTGATCGATGGCAGCGTCGAAGCGGGGACACTGTCTGAAACGCCGCCATGGATGAAGGCGGATGCAGGGCAAGCCGTAGTCAGTGAAAGGCAGTCGACAACCACAACCCGTGTCGAACATAAACCGGTGAAAGCCGAGGGAGCAATCGCCTCCTCAAATCAGGCGCCTCGCTATTATCGATCCGGCTCGGCCAACGGGTTTTCATTCAATACGGGCGACGTATTGGTTGAAGACCGAAAGCAATCCGGCGCGCTTGAAGGCTGGTACGTCTACCCGGCGGCAAGCTTCAGTTCGGGCGTAACAGTGCCCAAGGCGTTTCGCTGGGATGTCACAACTGAAACGATCAAACGCAAAATCGTCCATGGCAACGATGCCGGCGGGCGAGTCAACGTTGAAGTGGAAAACGTTTTCCACGGCGGCGCGGGAGACGATCTGATCGTCGCTTATGCAGGCTCCCCACTTGACTACGGCACTGTCGGCGACAGAACACCGGGCGCGTTTTTATCCGCAGGTGCAGGTGACGATACCTTGCTCGGCTCCGAGGGCGCCGACTATCTGCTCAGCGGCTCGGGTGATGACTGGCTCTACGGCGAAGACGGCGCCGACACCTACATCGTGCAAGCGCATGCCGGGGCGACAACCACGATTGCGGACGTGCTCAACCCTGTTTTCCACCGAGCAGAAGTTGGCGTAGCGGGGTGGAAAGACGAGTACGGATTGATCGATCAGGACACGGTCGTTCTTCCAGCAGGCGCGCAGCGCGATGCACTGCAATTGAGCTGGGGTGCTGCGCTGATAGAGACCACCCATGTCGAGCTCGAGCCCAACCCGGCTCGCGCGGCTTACCGCAACCCGCCGCGAGCAAAAATGCTCCATCCGACGCTCGATATCCAATGGGGCGGGACGCAAAAAGTCCGCATCGTCTTGCCCCACAACGGTGAACTTGAGGGCGCCGGTATTGAGCTCGTCAAGTTCGCCGATGGCTCGGTCGCAAGTTTGAAGCAGCTCCTGGAATCAAGTCAGCTCGGCCCTGCGCCCGAGACTTTTCATACGGGTGTCATCGTCAACCACCCCACCCGTTCAACTTCCTTGCGAGACGGACGAGCGCTGCCACTCGTGGGCGGTCGCGGCAACGACACCATAAGCGGCGCGGGGGAGATCCGAGGCATGCACGGGGATGACGTGCTCACGGGCAGCCCCGGGGATGATCTGCTGCTGGGTGGGCCGGGAAATGACACGCTGGCGGGCGGCGCTGGCAATGATCTCTACCGATACGATGGCCTCGGCAGAGACGTGATCATCAACAACGGAGGCGGCCTGGACGGGATCGATTTTTCCGAGCGCAGGCTGACGATCGACAACCTGAAATTTCACCGTGAGCGCGATGATCTGGTGATCGTGGTCGATTACGGCATGGCGCCGAAAATCCGGGTTTCCAGGCACTTTGCCGCAGGTGAAAGCGCTATTGGCTTCATAAGAGTGAGCGAAGGAACAGCGATTCAAGACTACAGCGCGACGCAGATTGCCGAGCGTCTGCATCCTTTTCCGCCATTAAGGGATGTCGAGGATATTTTGATAAAGGGCGACGATGAAGCGCAGCGGGCCATGAAGGAAATCATTGAGTTCTACGAACTGAATGTCTGACAAGACGACCGATTGAGCCGGCCCGCGATGGCAATCCAGTCGCCGCCGCGGGCCTCGCGTCACCTCAATACTGGGTCAGATCCGCTAACGGATGCCGCCCCTCCCAGACTTTATGAAAGTGCGCCTCGACCACCGCATCCGGCACGTTATTGATGTCCGGCCAGTGCCAGTGCGGCTTCTGATCCTTGTCGATCAAACGCGCGCGCACGCCTTCGCTGAACTCCGGATGACGGCAGCAATTGAGGCTCAGGGTGTATTCCATCTGGAATACTTCGGCCAGCGACATGTGCCGCGCACGGTTGATCTGTTCCCAGACCAGATGCGCGGTCAGCGGTGAACCCTCGGTCATGGTTTTCGCCGCGCGGGCAATCAACGGATCGCTGCTGTCGCGGTGCAGGCTGATGGCTTTCCACGCACAGGCAACGTCGCTGACATCGAGCAGTTCGTCGATCTGCGGACGACGCGGCAGCCACTGCGCTTCGGGCATTTGCTCAAGTGCCTCCTGCTGCAGAGCCTTGAGCAGGCTGTTGAGCTGCATGGCGGTCTGTTCCTGCCAGTTCAATTGCAGCAAGCCTTCGATCAATTGCGGTTGCTGTTCGTCGAGCAGGAAGCGGTCGGCCAGATCCAGATCCAGCGCATCACGGCCGTTGATGTGCGCGCCGGTCAGACCGAGAAACAAGCCGAGCTTGCCCGGCAATCGTGCGAGAAACCAACTGGCGCCAACGTCCGGATATAGACCAATGGTGATTTCCGGCATCGCCAGACGGCTGCTCGGCGTGACGATCCGCGTGCTCGCGCCCTGCAGCAGACCCATGCCGCCACCGAGCACATAACCGTGACCCCAGCAGATCAGCGGCTTCGGATACGTATGCAGGCTGTAATCGAGGCGATATTCCGCGCTGAAAAACTGCGCGGCCAACGGAGGGACTTCGCCGGGGTGAGCGCGGCAGGCTTCGACCAGGCTGCGCACTTCGCCACCGGCGCAGAAGGCTTTGGCGCCGTTACCGCGCAGCAGTACGCAGACGATTTGCGGGTCATTGGCCCAGGCGTTCAATTTGTCGCTGAGCGCGTTGATCATCGGCAGGGACAGCGCGTTCAACGATTTTTCGGCATCCAGGCTGGCGATGCCGATGCGGGCGCCGTCGGTGCCGGTAAGTTCTTCGAAGTGCAGATTCATCGTGACCTCGATCGGGAATTTGAGCGAACAGTATGATCGCTATGGGGGAAAGTGCCGGATCTGCGTCAGATCAATTGACAAGCGTGGTCGGCTTTCCTAGGGTTCGCCCCATTGTTTTTGCCGGAAATGACCATGACTGCTGACGACCGTATCAAACTCGAACCGAGCTGGAAGGAGGCACTGCGTGCTGAGTTCGACCAGCCTTACATGGCAGAGTTGCGCAGCTTTCTGCAGCAGGAGCGGGCAGCCGGCAAGGAGATCTATCCGCCGGGACCGATGATTTTCAACGCACTGAACTCAACGCCCCTGGACAAGGTGAAAGTGGTAATTCTCGGCCAGGACCCGTACCACGGCCCGGGCCAGGCCCACGGTCTGTGCTTCTCGGTGCAACCGGGCGTGCCGGCGCCGCCGTCGCTGGTCAACATCTATAAAGAGCTGAAGCGCGACCTCAATATCGACATTCCCAACCACGGCTACCTGCAGAGCTGGGCCGAACAGGGCGTGCTGCTGCTCAACACCACCATGACGGTTGAGCGCGCCAACGCCAACGCGCACAAGGACAAGGGCTGGCAACATTTCACCGACCGCATCATTGAGGTGGTCAGCGAACGGCAGCCGCATCTGGTGTTCATGCTTTGGGGCGCCCATGCGCAGAGCAAGCAGAAGCTGATCGACGCGACCAAGCACCTGGTGCTGACCTCGGTGCATCCGTCGCCGTTGTCGGCGTATCGCGGGTTTTTGGGCTGTGGGCATTTCAGCCGGACCAACAAGTTTCTCGAACAGAATGGCGAAACGCCGATCGACTGGCGCTTGCCACCGATTTGATGTGTCGACCGGGTTGGCCCCTTCGCGAGCAGGCTCGCTCCCACAGGAATTGTGTGCAAGCCACAAACCCCCTGTGGGAGCGAGCCTGCTCGCGAAAAGAGCAACTCGATCTCGCAGACTTAGGCGGGATGACGATTCCAATACCTGAACAACGGCTCCGCCAGAAACAGCACAAACAACAGCCGCATCACCTGCATCGCCGTCACCAGCGGCACCGACAGTTGCAGGGTCTCCGCCGTCAGGCTCATCTCGGCGATACCCCCCGGCATCATGCCCAGGGTCAGTGAACGCAGATCCAGATGGGTCAACGCACTCAAGCCCAACGCCGCCAGCGACGCGATCAACATGGTCAGCGCCGTGCCGATCAACGTCCGGCCCATGAACGACGGCGCGCGGCGGAAGAACTGCCGATTGAAATGGCAGCCCAGACCGCTGCCAATCAGCCATTGGCCGATCTGACTGCCGCCGTTGGGTAAGCCGATGTGCAGATCCCACGTAATGCTCACCGCCGCACTGACCAGCAACGGCCCGAACAACCATGGATTGGGTTGCCGCAGCCGCTGCCAGAGCCAGGCGAGCAGGGCGCCCGCCGGAAACAGAATCGCCAGCCAGCGCCAATCGACGCTGCCTGCATGAGAAATCGGCGTACCGTCACCGAGCAGATACTTGAACGCCGCCGGCACGCACAACACCACCACCAACACCCGCAGACTCTGCCCGGCCGCGACATGGCTGAGCAGTGCACCATTACGAGCGCCGAGGTTGACCATCTCCCCGGAACCACCGGGCATGCTTGAGAAAAACGCCGTGGCGCGATCCTCGCCGGTGCGGCGCATCAGCCACACGCCGACCACCGCCGAAAGGCTGGTGACCAATGCACCGAAGAAGATCAAACCGAAATGACTGAGCACCTGTTCCATCACCAGCGGGGTGAAGTGCAGGCCGATGCCGATGCCGACGATCCACTGGCCGCACTTGCGCCCGCCAGGGATTTCCGCCAGTTGCCACGGCGTCAGGCAGCGCACCAGGATGATCGCCAGCAACGAGCCGACCATCCACGGTAGCGGCCAGCCGATCTGGCTGGCGATGAAACCGCCAAGCAGACCGACCAGCGGGGTGCCCCACCAGGCTTTCAGGGACAAGCGATCAAACATCGGCAATGACGCGCCGTGCCGCCGAACGCTTGCGCCAGATGCGGATCAGCGGCATCAGCAGCATGATCGCGGTGAGGATCCAGCAACCGAAAGTGATCGGACTCGACCAGAGAATCTCCAGCGCGCCATTGGAGATCGACAGGGCGCGACGCAGGTTCTGCTCCATCAGGCCACCGAGGATGAAGCCCAGCAGCAGCGGCGACAGCGGGAAATCCAGCTTGCGCAGGATGTAACCGAAGATGCCGATACCGATCATCAGGAACAGATCGAAGGTGGTCGCGTGCACCGCGTAAACGCCGATCCCGGTGATGATCGCGATGATCGGCACCAGCGCCCAGTTCGGCACGGCGAGGATGCGGGTGAATACGCGGATCATCGGGATGTTGAGGATCACCAGCATCACGTTGGCGATGAACAACGACGCGATCAGGCCCCAGACGATGTCCGGTTGCTGTTGGAACAGCAGTGGACCCGGGGTGATGTTGTACAGCGACAGCGCGCCGATCATCACCGCCGTGGTACCCGAACCCGGAACGCCGAGGGTCAGCATCGGAACGAGAGCGCCGCACGCCGCGCCGCCGATAGCGGTTTCCGGCGCGGCCAGACCACGGGGATCGCCTTCACCGAATTTGCCGCTGGTGCCGGCGATGCGCTTCTCGGTCATGTAGGCCACGGCACTGGCTAGCGTTGCGCCAGCACCGGGCAGCACGCCCATGATGAAACCGAGCACGCCGCAGCGGACGTTGACGACGAATACCGACGCCGCTTCCTTGAAGTTGAACATCATCCGGCCGGTGGCTTTCACCGCTTCCTGGCCGTGGTGGGTTTTTTCCAGCAGCAGAAGGATTTCGCTGATTGAGAACAGACCCAGCACCAGCACAACGAACTGGATGCCGTCGGTCAGGTGAATGTTGTCGCCGGTGAAACGGTACACGCCACTGTTGGCGTCGATGCCGACGGTGGAAAGGAACAGACCGATCAGCGCCGCAATAAAGGTCTTCAACGGTCGATCACCGGCCATGCCGCCGAGACAGACAATTGCGAACACCATCAGCACGAAGTATTCCGCCGGTCCGAAGGCAATCGCCCATTTCGCCAGCAGCGGCGCAAACAGGACCATGCCGCAGGTGGCGATGAACGCGCCGATGAACGAACTCCACGCCGACAGTGACAGCGCGACACCGGCCATACCTTTACGAGCCATCGGGTAGCCGTCGAGGGTGGTCATGACGGTGGAAGCTTCACCCGGAATGTTCAGCAGGATCGAGCTGATCCGGCCGCCGTATTCGCAGCCCAGATAGACCGCCGCGAGCAGGATCAGCGCCGACTCCGGCGGCAGGCCGAGTGCGAACGCGATCGGAATCAGCAACGCCACGCCGTTGATCGGACCAAGGCCCGGCAACAGGCCGACGACGGTGCCGATCAGGGTGCCGCACAGGGCGGTCACCAGGTTGTACGGGCTCAGCGCGACGCCGAAGCCCTGACCCAAATAGCCAAGGGTATCCATATCAGTTCTCCAGGACGCTGAGCAGGCCGAGGGGCAGCGGAACATCCATCAAGCGATCGAACAGCAGATAGAGACCAACCGCCATCAGGCTGATGATCACCACGCTCGGCAGCCAGCGGCCGCCATAGAGACGGGCCATCGGTACGCCGGTAATGATGCTGGCCACGATGAAGCCAAGGGGTTCGAAGGTGCCGGCAAACACCAGCAACAACACCACGCACAGACCGATCTTGGTCAGGGTTTCGCGATCCAGCGGCGGCTCATCCGGGTTGTGTTTGATCGGCGCCGGGCGAAACACCATGTACAGCAGCGCCAGGCCCATCAGGCCGAGCATCAGCAGCGGAAAGGCGCGTGGGCCGACCGGTTCATAGGAAAAAGCCGCTTGGTACGGCCACGCCATCAGTGCCAGGCCGGCACACACCAGCAGCAACACCGAGGCGAAAATGCGTTGAATAAGCATGGGAGCTCCTGTGCTGCGTCCCCGCGTAGGAGACGCAGCCACTAGACAGAGACGATCACTGGATCAGGCCGAACTCTTTGGCCAGCACTTTGTAGTCGGCGACCTGCTTCTTCACGTAGGTGTCCAGTTCCGGGCCGGTCATGGCGAACGGGAACAGCTCACGCTGATCGCGCAGCTTGGCGAACTCGTCGGAAGCCAGCAGTTTGTCGAACGCGTCTTTCCACCAGGCGTAGTCTTCGTCGCTGACTTTTGGCCCGAGGTAGAAGCCGCGCACCACTGGCCAGACGATGTCGTAGCCTTGCTCGCGAGCGGTCGGGATGTCCTTCATTTCCGGTTCGTCGAGACGCTTGTCCGAGAACACCGCGAGCAGACGCATGTCACCGCTCTGGATGTGCGGCATGGAGTCGGAGATGTCGGTACTGCCGACCTGGATGTGGCCGCCGAGCAGGGCCGTGGCGATTTCACCACCGCCTTCGAGTGCCACGTAACGCAGCTCGCGCGGGTTGATCCCGGCAGCCTTGGCGATCAGTGCGGTCTGCATCCAGTCCTGGCTGCCGACGGTGCCGCCGGAGCCGATGACCACCGAGCCTGGATCTTTCTTCAACGCCTGAACGAGATCGTCGAGGGTCTTGTAGGGCGAATCGCTTTTCACTGCGATGGCGCCGTAGCTGGTGCCGACGGCCGCGAGCCAGCGCACGTTGGTTTCATCGAAGCGGCCGAACTTGCCCTGCGCCAGGTTCAACAGCGAACCGCTCGACCACGCCACCAGCGTGCCGGCATCCGCCGGGCGTTGCGCCACTACTGCGTTGTATGCCACCGCGCCGACACCGCCGGGCATGTAGGTCACGCGCATCGGTTTGCTCAGCAGCTTCTGGTTGACCAGCGCGCTCTGCACCAGTTTGCAGGTCAGGTCGAAACCACCGCCGGGGGAGGCGGGGGCAATGCATTCCGGACGTTTCGGCTCGGCCATGAGTTGGCCGGCAAACAGCATCGCGCCAGCGGCGAGAGCGACTTTACGCAGTGATACGTTCATTTGAGTCTCCAGAGGAGTTGTTGTTATGGATGGACCGAATGACCAAAGGGCAACGCGAAAACCTAGCGGCAGGCGCAGTTTTCTCGCGGCGGGCGCGCAACGACTGAACCAACGGAGGGGATACAGGACTGCGGCGAGAAGCCGACGGTGTAACGGTGGAATCGAGCAAGGCGAGCAGGCATTACAGCCTCGGTGCGCATGGAGGGCATGCTGGGGTACTCCGTTATTGTTCTTATGAGTCGAAAACGCTTCATGGCGTTTTGCGTTGCGCTGTGTGGCGGCAGCGGCGACAGTCGAAACTGTCCGTGGGCCGACTCTAACCGGCTAACCTTTCAACAACCTTTCAATTGTCTTTCACGGTTTTTCGGGCTTCACAGCGGCGGTTGCGGCTGTAAACTCCGCGGCAAAGCGTGGCGTCGGCCAACCCTGAACGAGGTAAAAATCCATGCGTGTCCTGCTCGTCGAAGACCATCTGCAACTGGCCGAAAGCGTGGCTCAGGCGCTCAAGAGCACCGGTCTGACCGTGGATGTGTTGCACGATGGCGTGGCCGCCGACCTGGCGCTGGGCAGTGAGGAATACGCCGTGGCGATCCTCGACGTCGGCCTGCCGCGCATGGACGGTTTCGAGGTGCTGGCGCGGCTGCGTGCACGGGGCAAGAACCTGCCGGTGTTAATGCTGACCGCGCGCAGTGACGTCAAGGATCGCGTGCATGGCCTCAATCTCGGTGCTGACGACTACCTGGCCAAGCCGTTCGAACTGACGGAACTGGAAGCGCGGGTCAAAGCCTTGCTGCGCCGTAGTGTCCTGGGCGGCGAGCGTCAGCAGCGCTGTGGCGTGCTGGCTTACGACCTCGACACACGGCGCTTCACCCTCGGCGACGAACTGCTGACCCTCACCTCACGCGAGCAAGCTGTCCTCGAAGCGTTGATCGCGCGGCCGGGGCGAGTGATGAGCAAGGAACAACTGGCCGCGCAGGTGTTCGGCCTCGATGAAGAAGCCAGCCCCGACGCCATCGAAATCTACGTGCACCGCTTGCGCAAGAAACTCGATGGCCAGCCCGTGGCCATCGTCACCTTCCGCGGCCTCGGCTATCTGCTGGAAAGCCGCGATGCATAAGCCCAGCAGCCTGCGCTGGCGGTTGCTGTGGAACCTTGGATGGTTGCTGGTGGTGCTGATGCTCGCCAGTGGTTTGAGCGCTTACTGGAACGGTCGCGAAGCCGCCGACACCGCGTATGACCGCACGCTGCTGGCCTCGGCACGGACCATCGCTGCCGGGTTGTCGCAGCGCGATGGCAGTCTCAGCGCCGACGTGCCTTACGTGGCGCTGGACACCTTCGCCTACGACAGCGCCGGGCGAATCTATTACCAGGTCAACGACATTCACCAGAAGCTGATTTCCGGCTACGAAAATCTTCCCGGGCCACCGCCCGGCACGCCGCGTACCGACAGCTATCCGGCGCTCGCGCGCTTTTACAACGCGAAGTACAACGGCCAGAACGTGCGTGTGGTCAGCCTGCTCAAAGCGGTAAGCGAGCCGAACATGAACGGCATGGCGGAAATCCGCGTGGCTGAAACCGACGAAGCGCGGGTCAGCATGGCGCGCAGTCTGGCGGCTGACACCCTGTTGCGCTTGGGCATGCTGGCCGTGGGTGCATTGCTGCTGGTGTGGTTCGCGGTGAGTGCGGCGTTGCGCCCGCTGGAGCGGTTAAGAACCGCTGTTGAGGAACGCCAGCCCGACGATTTGCGGCCGCTGCCGCTGGTGGAAGTGCAGCATGAATTGGGACCCTTGGTCCGCGCGCTCAATCATTTCACCGAGCGCCTGCGCGGCCAGTTCGAGCGGCAGGCGCAGTTCATCGCCGATGCCGCTCACGAGTTGCGTACGCCGCTGGCCGCACTCAAGGCACGCCTGGAACTGGGCCTGCGCTCGAACGAGCCGGAGACCTGGCGCACCACCCTTGAATCGTCCGCGCAAAGCACCGATCGCCTGACCCATCTGGCCAATCAGTTGCTGTCGCTGGCCCGGGTCGAAAACGGTGCGCGGGCGATTGCCGAGGGCGGTGCGCAGTTGCTCGATCTGAGTCAATTGGCCCGAGAGCTGGGCATGGCCATGGCGCCGTTGGCGCACAAGCGCGGCGTGGCGCTGGCGCTTGAAGCGGATGAGCCGGTGTGGCTGCGCGGTGAGCCGACGCTGCTCAATGAGCTGCTGAGCAATCTGGTCGACAACGCGCTGGCGCATACGCCATCGGGCGGCAATGTGATTCTGCGGGTCACGGCCCCGGCAGTGCTTGAGGTTGAGGACGACGGGCCGGGCATCCCGCTGCACGAGCGTGATCGAGTGTTCGAACGGTTTTATCGGCGCAATCAGCAGGTTGCCGGTTCAGGTCTGGGCTTGGCGATTGTCGGCGAGATCTGTCGCGCGCATCTGGCGCAGATCACCTTGCATGATGGCGAGCAGGCAGGGTTGAAGGTGCGGGTCAGTTTTATTGCCGGGTAATACTTTTGTGGCAAGGGTTTTTTGTGGCGAGGGGATTTATCCCCGCTCGGCTGCGCAGCAGTCGCAGTTCAGCGATCACAATCTGTCTGGAAAAAAACCGGGTCGCAGAGTTCAGGGTCGCTTCGCAACCCAACGGGGATAAATCCCCTCACCACAGGTCAGTAGAACATCGACCGCGATTCTTCCAGATCCGCGCAGAACTGCTTGTTCTCCGGATCAATCCCGAGCTTTCTGAACGCCGGCACGCTAAACGGGTCAATCCGCGCAAACGGATGGTCGGTGTCCTTGCGGCAATACAGATTGGCTACCTGCACGACATCGACGTAATCGATGCGCGTCGAGTCGCGGCTGAAGTCTTGATACAGCAACGGCAAATGCACCAGGCGCTCGGGAAACTCCCACACCCTCAGCAATTTCTCGCCGAGCAATGGGTGAATCTGCTCGATCACATGGGTCAGGCTGACCGCATCCGAGAGCAGTTCATTGTGGTCTTCGGCGTAAGTCAGAATCGGCAGCACGCCAATCTGATGCACCAGTCCGCCGAGTGCCGCCTGATCGGGTTTGAGCTGAGTGTGACGACGACACAGCGCATAGCTGACGCCAGCGATTTCCAGACTGCTGCGCCAGACTTCGCGCATTTTCTGTTCGACCACTTCGGAGCGGGCATTGAAGATCTGCTCCATCACCAGACCGATCGCCAGGTTGCTGCTGTAGTTGATGCCCAAACGGGTGATGGCGGTGTGCAGGTCGGTGACTTCCTGCGCGGCGCGCAGCAGCGGACTGTTGACCACTTTGATCAGGCGCGCCGACAGCGCGGTGTCGCGGCCGATAACTTTGCTCAGGTCGCTGACGCTGATTTCCGGATCCTCGGCGGCCTTGCGAATCTGCAGGGCCACTTCTGGCAACGTTGGCAGAACCAGGTCATCGTTATCGATGGCCGCAACCAAATCCTGTTGGACCTTTTCCGCCAGTTCGCTCATTTGGACTCTCTAGGGTGTTGCAACAATGCTGCGATCAACGCTGGATTTCGCGGTCGCGATCCAGTTCGTAAGGCAGGTCGAGCACGTGCAACGCTGGGCCTTCGAGGGCGCCCAGACGCAAATCACCGGCTTCGGCAGCTTCGGCCTGCAACACGGCCAGGAGTTCAATGTTTCCCTCGGCGTTCGCTGCCAGGACCACTTCGCCAATCGAGCTGTTGTGGCTGGGGGCAAACAGTTGAGTGCCGGGCTCCGGCAACTCGGCCGCGTCGAGGCGCAGGCGGTACAGGCGCCGCTTGAGCTTGCCCAGGTACTGCATGCGCGCAACGATTTCCTGGCCGGTGTAGCAGCCTTTCTTGAAGCTCACCCCGCCGACCGCCTGCAGATTGAGCATCTGCGGGATGAACAGTTCGCGAGTGGAAGGCATGACCTGGCCGATACCGGCGCGGATCTGGCCCAGCAGCCATTGATTCAGTTCGGCCTCAGGCAGCGCGGTCGACAGTTGGCTTTGCACGCTTTGCGCCTGAGCGGCAGGCACCCAAAGTTCGGCGCGCTCGGGCGAAACGCGAATTGCGATCAGGCCTTCATGGCGCACAACGCTGTCGGTTTCGGCCGGCAGTGCCAGACCGAGGCTGGTCAGGGCTGCATCGCCATGCGCCAGACCGAAGCGCACCCAGGCGGCGCTTTCATCGGTCAGTTTCGATTTGGAGAACACCGCGTACTTTTTCAGGTCGGCCAGTTGCGGCTCGAGCAGCTCGCTGGCCATCGCCATCACCACGCCGTCGCCTTCAAGCAGGATGCGGAAGCTCGACTGCATCCGGCCTTTCTGCGTGCAGCGGGCGCCGAGGCTGGCGCGGGTGTCGCTCAGGTAATTGATATTGCAGGTCAACTGGCCTTGCAGGAATTTTCCGGCGTCCGCACCGCGAACCGCGAGTACGCCTTCATGAGACAGGGTGCAGAAAAAAGCAGAATCGGCCATGGGTCATCGCAGGGTAAATAGACTGGGGCACATCATAAGGGGGCAGGGTTGAAATGGGTAGTTGATAAAGGATCAGGGGTCCCCGACCAAAGCCGACTGTGCGGCCCGCGCCGGGGCTGTATACTGCCCGGCAAATTCGAGGAGGGCTCCATGGTCGAACAAGTTGAACTGAATCGCCTCTTTTGGCACAGCCGTCGCGGCATGCTTGAGCTTGACGTGCTGCTGGTGCCGTTCGTGCAGGAGGTTTACGCGACGTTGAATCAAGTGGATCGCGATCTGTACGTGCGTTTGCTGACCTGTGAGGATCAGGACATGTTCGGCTGGTTCATGGAGCGCAGCGAGTCGGAAGACCCCGAGCTGCAACGCATGGTCCGGATGATTCTGGATCGTGTCCAGCCCAAGTAATACGTTCGAATGCCGCTGGCATGCCTCACGGCAGTTGCTGGCGGCGTATCTGTCGGCCCAGGCGTTCGCCATGGGTTCGTTGTTTCTGCTGTCGATTCCATTCTGGGCCAGCCTGCTCGGCGCTTGCGTCTGTGCGCTGCACGGTTTTTGGGTGCTGCCACGGCAGATTCTGTTGAATCATCCGAAAGCATTTTGCGGCTTGCGGCGCGACGGCGATGGCTGGCAGGTGTGGAATCAGGCTGATGGCTGGCAAGCGGTGCAACTGCGCCCGGACAGTCTGGCGCTGCCATTGATCGTGGTGCTGCGCTTTCGCCTGCGCGGAGAGTGGCGGGTCAGGTCGATCTGCGTGCCACGTGACTCGCAGGCGGCGGATCTGCACCGACGCCTGCGAGTGCGGCTCAAGTTCAGCCGACGTAGGTGGGCGGCACCAGAATAGTGTCGAGCGCTTCGGGCAGCATATCCGGATAATCAAGGGTGTAATGCAGCCCGCGGCTTTCCTTGCGTTCCATGGCTGAGCTGATCATCAATTCGGCAACTTGTGCCAGGTTGCGCAGCTCGATCAGGTCACGGCTGACTTTATAGTTGCTGTAAAACTCATCGATCTCATCCAGCAGCAGACGCACCCGGTGCTGCGCCCGTTGCAGACGCTTGTTGGTGCGCACGATGCCGACGTAGTCCCACATGAATCGGCGCAATTCGTCCCAGTTGTGCGCAATGATTACGTCTTCATCCGAGTCGGTGACCTGACTGGCGTCCCAGACGGGCAGGGCGCTTGGCGCCGCAACGTCATCGAGTTGCGCAAGAATGTCCGCCGCCGCCGAACGGGCATAAACGAAGCATTCCAGAAGAGAGTTGCTGGCCATGCGGTTGGCGCCGTGCAGACCGGTGAAACTGGTTTCGCCGATGGCGTAGAGGCCGGGCACGTCGGTGCGACCGTGCTGATTGACCATCACGCCGCCACAGGTGTAATGCGCGGCGGGGACCACCGGTATCGGTTGTTTGGTGATGTCGATGCCGAAGCCCAGGCAGCGCTCATAAACAGTCGGGAAGTGGCTTTTGACGAACGATTCAGGCTTGTGGCTGATGTCGAGATATACGCAGTCGACACCCAGACGCTTCATTTCATGGTCGATGGCCCGCGCGACAATGTCACGAGGCGCCAGCTCGGCGCGTTTATCGAAGCGATACATGAAGCGCTCGCCGTTGGGCAGCTTCAAATGCGCGCCCTCGCCACGCAGGGCCTCGGTGATGAGGAAGCTTTTGGCTTGCGGGTGATACAGACAGGTCGGATGGAACTGGTTGAATTCCAGGTTCGCCACCCGGCAACCGGAGCGCCAAGCCATGGCGATGCCGTCACCGCAGGCGCCGTCGGGGTTGCTGGTATAAAGGTAGACCTTGGCCGCGCCGCCCGAAGCCAGAATCACGAAACGTGCGCCGTAGGTGTCCACTTCGCCCGTGGCGCGATTCAGCACGTAGGCGCCGAGGCAGCGGTCGCCTTCCAGGCCCAAGCGGCGTTCGGTGATCAGATCGACGGCGACGCGCTGTTCCAGCAATTCGATGTTCTCACGCTCTTTGGCCTGGGCCAGCAAGGTCTTGAAGATCGCAGCGCCGGTGGCGTCGGCAGCATGGATGATCCGTCGATGGCTGTGGCCACCTTCGCGGGTCAGGTGAAATTCGAAACCACCGTCTTCAGTGCCGGACTGTTCGTCGCGGGTGAAGGGCACGCCTTGGTCAATCAGCCATTGGATGGCTTCCCGGCTGTGCTCGACGGTAAAGCGTACGGCGTCTTCATGGCACAAGCCGCCGCCCGCATTGAGGGTGTCGTCGACGTGGGATTCGACAGTGTCGGTATCGTCGAGCACCGCAGCGACGCCGCCCTGGGCCCAGAAGGTCGAACCGTTGGCGAGATCGCCTTTGCTCAATACGGCAATGCGCAGATGACCGGGCAAGGTCAAAGCGAGAGTCAAACCGGCAGCACCGCTGCCAATCACCAGGACATCGTGTTGGAACTGTTGGCTCATTTCAGGATTCCGCTCAAAGCGACCCGGGTCGGGGTTGGCGCAAGACAGCTGGATCGGCGAGTCAAGACAGCCACACAGCCCACTAGTATATAGAGGGGTTGGGCGGCACAATAGCCGGGCCCAGATGGCATTGTGAGACTACTGCGCGGTGAAAAGCGCTGTGCTTCGTCGGAAGATTTTTTTCGCAGGTGTGGGAAAAGACACCTGTATCGGCGCTGAAACAGACTTTTCCGCCCACGGTTGCGCAATCTCAGGTGGGTACGGCTATAAATAATTGGAACTTTTGCCAAAGGCCCAAGATCAATAGACGGTGCCAGAAACCAGGGACAGTGTCGGCTTCAGTGCGGAATCTGCGTTTGGATTCCTGCCGGCGAAACCGATAACAAGATTATTCGCGCAGCCGGTTTATCCCGCGCTGCGTTTTTCGTGCGTGCCAAATCAGAGCCCGCAGGAAACTTGCTTGGAGGGGGAGAACTTTTGCGAAAAGCCCGAGTCTATGTTTGCAAGTCTGGTCGTTTAGTAATGCAAGTCTCCTCCGGGCTTATCGAGGAGTGTTCATGCTAACCCAGGAAGAGGATCAGCAGCTGGTCGAACGCGTACAGCGTGGCGACAAGCGAGCTTTCGATCTGCTGGTGCTGAAATATCAGCACAAAATTCTCGGGTTGATCGTGCGTTTTGTGCACGACACCCATGAAGCCCAGGACGTTGCTCAGGAAGCCTTTATCAAGGCGTATCGGGCACTTGGAAATTTCCGCGGTGACAGTGCGTTTTATACGTGGCTGTACCGTATTGCCATTAACACGGCAAAGAACTACCTGGTTTCCCGCGGCCGTCGGCCGCCGGATAGCGATGTAAGTTCAGAGGATGCAGAGTTCTACGATGGCGATCACGGCCTCAAGGATCTCGAATCACCAGAACGTGCATTGCTGCGGGATGAGATCGAAGGCACTGTCCATCGGACCATCCAGCAACTGCCAGAGGATTTGCGTACGGCTTTAACTTTACGTGAATTCGATGGTCTGAGTTACGAGGACATTGCGAGCGTCATGCAGTGTCCGGTGGGTACCGTGCGCTCCCGGATTTTCCGCGCTCGGGAGGCCATCGACAAAGCCCTGCAACCGTTGTTGCAGGAAAACTGAGACAGCGGCGACAGCCAAGAGAGGAACGCCATGAGTCGTGAAGCCCTGCAGGAATCGCTGTCCGCAGTGATGGATAACGAAGCGGACGAACTGGAATTGCGTCGAGTGCTCAGCGCACTGGATGATGTTGATACCCGTGAGACCTGGGCTCGTTACCAGATCGCTCGGGCAGCCATGCACAAGGATCTGCTGCTTCCGCGTCTGGATATCGCTGCGGCAGTGTCTGCTGCGCTGGAAGACGAAACGGCTCCGGCCAAAGTATCCCGCAGCCCATGGCGTAACCTGGGTCGCCTCGCTGTTGCCGCTTCGGTAACCGTGGCCGTTCTGGCCGGTGTTCGCCTGTACAACCAGGACGAAATCGCTGGTGTTGAACTGGCGCAGCAGTCGAATCAGCCTACTCTGGCCACTCCACAGGTCAAAGGTCCGGCAGTTCTGGCTGGTTACAGCGAAAGCTCGGAAGCGACTGGTCCGATGGCCAACGGCGTTCTGCAAGGTCAGCCAGGCTGGCATGATCAGCGTCTGCCAGGCTACCTGCGTCAGCACGCTCAGCAGGCTGCACTCAAAGGAACTGAAAGCGCGCTGCCATACGCACGTGCCGCAAGCCTGGAAAACCGTTAAGGAGGATCATGCGCGCCATCCCTCTACTTTCGCTTCTGCTCAGTGGCTGGTTCATAGTTCCAGCCCACGCTGACGAGGCCCAGGACTGGTTGACCCGTCTGGGCCAGGCCGAGCAGCAGCAGAGCTTCCACGGCACTTTCGTTTACGAGCGCAACGGCAGTTTTTCCACGCACAACATCTGGCATCGCGTCCAGAATGGCCAGGTCCGCGAGCGGTTATTGCAGCTCGACGGTTCGGCTCAGGAAGTCGTGCGCATTGATGGACGTACTCAATGCGTCAGCGGCACCCTGATTGCGGGATTGGGTGATTCACCCAACGCTGCCGCCCGTGCGCTGGATCCCAAAAAGCTGAAGAATTGGTATGACCTTGCCGTCATTGGCAAGTCGCGCGTGGCCGGTCGTGATGCAGTGATCGTGTCGCTGACCCCTCGTGATCAGCACCGTTACGGTTTCGAGCTGCATCTGGACAAGAAAACCGGGCTGCCGCTCAAGTCGTTACTGTTGAACGACAAAGGGCAGTTGCTCGAGCGTTTCCAGTTCACCAGCCTCGACACGGATGAAATCCCGTCGGACAAGGACTTGTTGGCGGACCCGGATTGTAAGCCGATCAATATCGCAAGCGACAAGGCTTCTGCAGCTAAAACCGTGCAAAACTGGCGTTCGGACTGGCTCCCGCCAGGCTTTGAGCTGACCAGCAGCAGTTCGCACAAGGATGCGCAAACCAAGACCCAAGTCAGCAGCTTGATGTATGACGATGGTCTGGCGCGTTTCTCGGTGTTCCTTGAACCGTTGAATGGCGCAACGGTCACTGACACCCGCACTCAGTTGGGCCCGACCGTCGCGGTATCCCGTCGCCTGACCACGCCGCAAGGCGAAATGATGGTCACGGTGGTCGGCGAAATCCCGATTGGCACCGCCGAACGAATCGCTCTATCGATGCGTAACAACGATGGCGCTGCGACCAGCAAGCAGTGAGCTGATTTCAGTCATTTCCACTTCGTCGTCGAGACGTCGAAATGTTTGCTGAGCATTTTCATTTGCAAAACCCCTGAAAATTTTTTATAGGTCAGAGCCTCACGGCTCTGGCCTTGTTTGTTGTTCCCGGAACAAAAATGCCGGTCTGTGGTTTCCGGTGTTCCTTTGCTCCATATCGCTTAACCCTGCTCGTCGTAACGGGAGCTGTATGTCGATACCAAGTTTGAAGTCTTATCTTTCCATCCTCGCCACCGTGCTGTTGCTCGGTCAGGCGGTGCCTGCTGCGCAAGCGGCCGATCTGCCTGATTTCACCCAATTGGTCGAACAAGCGTCGCCTGCGGTGGTGAACATCAGTACCACGCAGAAACTGCCGGACCGTCGGGTCAACCAGCAGATGCCGGATCTGGAAGGCCTGCCACCGATGCTGCGCGAATTCTTCGAGCGCGGCATGCCGCCTCAGCAGCGCTCGCCACGTGGCGATGGCCGCCAGCGTGAAGCGCAATCGCTGGGTTCGGGTTTCATCATTTCGCCGGATGGCTACATCCTCACCAACAACCACGTGATCGCCGATGCTGACGAAATCCTCGTCCGTCTGGCTGACCGCAGTGAGATGAAAGCCAAGCTGGTCGGCACCGATCCACGTTCTGACGTGGCGTTGCTGAAAATCGAAGGCAAGGATCTGCCGGTGCTCAAGCTCGGCAAATCCCAGGACCTGAAGGCCGGCCAGTGGGTCGTGGCGATCGGTTCGCCATTCGGTTTTGACCACACCGTGACCCAAGGCATCGTCAGCGCTGTCGGCCGCAGCCTGCCGAACGAAAACTATGTGCCGTTCATTCAGACCGACGTGCCGATCAACCCGGGCAACTCCGGTGGCCCGCTGTTCAACCTGAACGGTGAAGTGGTCGGCATCAACTCGCAGATCTACACCCGCTCCGGTGGCTTCATGGGCGTGTCGTTCGCGATTCCGATCGACGTGGCGATGGATGTTTCCAACCAGCTCAAGAGCGGTGGCAAAGTCAGCCGCGGCTGGCTGGGCGTAGTCATCCAGGAAGTGAACAAGGATCTGGCCGAGTCATTCGGTCTGGACAAGCCGGCCGGCGCTCTCGTTGCACAGATCCAGGATGACGGCCCTGCGGCCAAGGGCGGCCTGCAGGTTGGCGACGTGATCCTGAGCATGAACGGTCAGCCGATCGTCATGTCCGCCGATCTGCCGCATCTGGTCGGCGCGCTGAAGGCTGGCGCCAAAGCCAATCTGGAAGTGATTCGTGAAGGCAAGCGCAAGAACGTCGAGCTGACCGTCGGCGCAATCCCGGACGAGGACAAGGAGCTGGCAGGTCTACCGAAATCCGGCGCTGAAAGCAGCAGCAACCGCCTCGGTGTTGCGGTCGGTGAATTGACCGCCGAGCAGAAGAAAACCTACGACCTCAAAGGTGGTGTGGTGATCAAGGAAGTGCAGGACGGTCCTGCGGCCCTGATCGGTCTGCAACCGGGTGACGTGATCACCCACCTGAACAATCAGGCCATCGGCTCGGCCAAGGAGTTCACCGACATCGCCAAGGCATTGCCGAAGAACCGTTCGGTGTCGATGCGCGTGCTGCGTCAGGGCCGTGCCAGCTTCATCACCTTCAAACTGGCTGAATAAGCCAGCAACAAGGTAAAAAAGAAACCGCCTCGAAAGAGGCGGTTTTTTTGTGTCTGGTTTTTGTCTTGTCTCGAAAGACTCAGCCCATCATGTCCTTGACCATACGCTCCTGCTCCATCAACTCGCGCTGGCGGGCATCGATGCGCGAGGACAGCGGGAAGTTGTTGCCCGCCTTGCGCTTGGCGAAGTCCAACTGCTGAATGGCCTGGCGGTAATCGCCGACCAGTGCAAAATACTCGGCGCGCGCCTGATGCAGGCCGATGATGTTGCCCGACAAGCCGCGGGTTTCAGCAACCTGATACCAGACGTCCGGATCATCCGGGCGCGACTTGAGCAGACTGTCGAGTGCCTTCTCGGCATCGGCGGCGCGATTCTGTTTCAACAGCAGATCGACACGCACCTGATTCAGCGGGTAGTTGCCCGGGAACTGCGTGAGCATGCGGTCGACCCGTGACTGCGCATCAGGCAGACGATTGTTGGTGATGTCCAGATCGACCTGCGCGAGGTTGTAGATGATCTCGTTCGGCGACTTGGCCAACAATTGCTTGAGGTTCTCTCGCGCTTCGTTGAGCTGGCCGCCCTTGATCTGCGCGATGGCGAGGCCGTAACGCGCGACATCGTTTTTCGGGTTCTCATCGAGCAGGGCGCGGAAACGCTTGGCGCCCAGCCCCGGGGTTTCCTCGTAGATCAACTGGACCCGCGCGCGAATCAACTGGTAGCGCATGCTGTCTTCGATGCCGCCCGGTTTCGCCTGCTCGGCGCGGTTGCGGGTGTCGGCGATACGCGATTCGGTAACCGGGTGAGTCAGGAGGAATTCCGGCGGCTTGGCGTCAAAGCGGTACTGGCGCATCAGGCGTTCGAACATGGTCGGCATCGAGCGCGGATCGTAACCGGCCTTTTCCAGGTTGAGAATGCCAATGCGGTCCGCTTCCTGTTCGTTCTGCCGCGAGAAGCGCCGTTGTTCCTGCAGAGCCGCAGCCTGGCTGCCGGCGATGGTGGCGATGCCGGCATCACCGCCGCCTGCCGCCGCGATGACGATACCCGCCAGCAACGCGGCCATCATCGGCACCTGCATTCTTTGTGAGGCTTCGACGCCTCGAGCGAAGTGACGTTGCGACAAGTGCGCCAGTTCGTGAGCGAGCACCGAGGCGTATTCACCTTCGGTCTGGGCGTTGAGGAACAGGCCGCCATTGACCCCGACCACGCCGCCCGGCGCTGCGAAGGCGTTGAGTTGTGGGCTGTTGATCAGGATGAATTCCAGGCGCCTGTCGGAGACCTGGCTGGTCTCGACCAGCTTGTACACGCTGGATTCGACGTAATCCTTGAGCTGCGGATCGTTGAGCTGGGAAACCTGACTGCGCAGCATGGCCAGCCAGGCGCGGCCGAGCTGGTATTCCTGTTGCGGCGAGACAATGGCAGAGCTGGCGTCGCCGAGTGACGGCAGATCGTCGGCAAAGCCTGGTGAGGCGAGCAGGCAAGCGAGCGTCAGCAGGGTAGGGCGCAGAAAAGTCATGCACAAAGCCTTGGAGGACAAAGACCTTACTGTAGCCGGACACCGAAGCCGCGACCAGATATTCTAGGCAGCTCGACAACCCGAACCGGAGTGACGCAATGACTGACGCTGTAGCCCATGACGTGGAACTGGACGCCAGTGGCCTGAACTGTCCGTTGCCGTTGCTCAAGGCAAAAATGGAACTCAACAAACTGCAAAGTGGCGCTGTGCTCAAGGTGATCGCTACCGATGCCGGCTCGCAACGCGACTTCCGTACCTTTGCCAAACTCGCCGGTCATGCGCTGTTGCGCGAAGAAGACGAGGCTGGCGTCTACCGTTACTGGTTGAAAAAAGCCTGAAGCGCCGCGCCTAAAATCGAAGGGATTATTGATGTTCAAAGTGTTACGCGACTGGATTCAGCGCTACTTCTCCGATGAAGAAGCCGTGGTGCTGGCAGTGCTGCTGTTTCTCGCCTTCACCGCCGTGCTCACCCTCGGCGGCATGCTTGCGCCGGTGTTGGCCGGGATGGTGCTGGCGTATCTGATGCAGGGCCTGGTGGTGACGCTCGAGCGGCTGCGCGTGCCGGGCGGGGTGGCGGTGGGGCTGGTGTTTGCGCTGTTCATGGGCGCGCTGATGCTGTTTATCGTCGTAGTGCTGCCATTGTTGTGGCATCAGTTGATCACGCTGTTCAACGAGTTGCCGGGCATGCTCGCCAAGTGGCAATCGCTGCTGCTTCTATTGCCCGAGCGCTATCCGCATCTGGTGTCTGACGAGCAAGTCCTGCAGGCGATCGAAGCGGCGCGGGGCGAGATTGGCAAGTTCGGTCAGTGGGCACTGACTTTCTCGTTGTCGAGTTTGCCACTGCTGGTGAACATCATGATCTACCTGGTGCTGGTGCCGATTCTGGTGTTCTTCTTCCTCAAGGATCGGGCGATGATCGGCGAGTGGGTGCGCGGCTATCTGCCTCGCGAGCGCGCGCTGATCACCCGCGTCGCCCAGGAAATGAACCGGCAGATCGCCAATTACATACGTGGCAAAGGCATCGAGATCGTGATTTGCGGCGGCGTGACCTACATCGCCTTCATCGCGCTGGGCCTGAACTACGCGGCGCTGCTGGCGTTGCTGGTCGGCTTGTCGGTGGTGGTGCCGTATGTCGGTGCGGTAGTGGTGACCGTGCCGGTGCTGCTGATTGCGCTGTTCCAGTGGGGCTGGAGCGATCAGTTCATCTACCTGATGGCGGTTTACGGAATCATTCAGACGCTGGACGGCAACGTGCTGGTGCCGTTGCTGTTTTCGGAAGCAGTGAATCTGCATCCGGTGGCAATCATCTGCGCGGTGCTGTTGTTTGGCGGATTGTGGGGATTCTGGGGGGTGTTCTTTGCGATCCCGCTGGCGACGCTGTTCAAGGCAGTGCTGGATGCGTGGCCGCGAAAGGAACCGGTGGTGGCGCCGTTGCTTTAGCGGTTGATCCGGATTTTGCAGAGAGGCTATTCGCGAGCAGGCTCGCTCCCACAGTGATTAGATTTCAATTGTGGGAGCGAGCCTGCTCGCGAAGGCGTCTTTACAGGCGCAGCAAAACCATCAGGCTTTGTTCAGAGCCTCAGCCGCCGCCAGCACGGCATCAACATGCCCCGGCACCTTCACACCACGCCACTCCTGGCGCAGGACACCGTCCTTATCAATCAGGAAAGTGCTGCGATCGACGCCCAGGTATTCCTTGCCATACAGTTTTTTCAGCTTGATCACGTCGAACAGCTGGCAAACCGCTTCGTCCTTGTCACTGATCAGTTCGAAGGGGAACTCCTGCTTGCCTTTGAAATTTTCGTGCGACTTCAAACTGTCGCGGGAAATGCCGAAGACTTCGGTGTTGGCAGCCTTGAAAGCCGCATATTGATCGCGAAAGCCCTGGCCTTGAGTGGTGCAGCCCGGAGTGCTGTCCTTCGGGTAGAAGTAGATCACCACTTGCTTGCCCTTGAGTTCGGACAGGCTGACGGTCTGCCCGCTGGTCGCAGGTGCGGTGAAATCCGCAACCGGTTGGTCGATGACTACGGCCATGAAAAGCTTCCTTACATTGGGTTTTGTGGGCGCCAAGGCTCGATCAGGGCATCCAGGTTCATCGCATCGGCGAAATCGAGGAACTGATCGCGCAGCCAGCTGATCTGCGTGTTGGCCGGCAGGGTCACGGTGAACGTGGCGTTGAGCATGGTGCCGCCGGTCTGTGGCGCCTGATAGGTATCGCAGGTGAGGTTTTCCAGCTCGACGTTATGATCCATGAAGAACTGGCACAGCTCATTGATGATGTCCGGGCGATACGCCGAGCTGACGTAAGCCACGTAAGGCAGCGCCTGTGGGCGATTTTCCAGAGCGGCACTGCGCACCACATTGACGGTGAAAGCGTGACGCTTGGCCAGCAATGGCAGGCTGCCTTCGAGGCGCGCGAGGGCGTCCCAGCTACCGGAAACTTCCAGCACCAGAGCGCTGCACTCGCCGTGGCGGGTCAGGCGAGAGGTGACGACGGCGCAGCGGTTTTCATGGCTGGCGCGGCACAGGACGTTGGTCAGCTCCATGGGGTTGGCGCCGAGGGCACTGATGACAAGGAATTGTTCGCGAACTGTGGGGGTGGACATGCAGCATTCCTAAAGCGATGAGCGGTCGGTAGGTTGACGGGCGTTGGTGGCCGGGAGTGCCTGTTCTGGCGGTCCGTATAAAGAGCTCCGTCCAGCGTTCGCGGCTCGCTCCACTGTGCGGGAGCGCGTCGATGCGACGCAGGAACGGGGCCTGGGAGGCCGAAAGGGGAGGCTGAAACCCGGCGTACAAGCTGATCTGTACCGATCAAAGTCTGAAGGGTAGCGAAAAGCGGCGCCAAGGGGAATGGCGGCGGCGCAGTACTTCGCTTGTGCAAGCATCTTGGCGCCAGTACCATTACCGCTCTCTTTTTCCGGCAGGAGCGGTTTCATGATTGCGGGCAGTATGGTGGCACTGGTCACTCCCATGGATGCACAAGGGCGTCTTGACTGGGACAGCCTCAGCAAACTCGTGGACTTCCACCTCAAGAACGGCACCCATGCCATCGTCGCCGTCGGTACTACCGGCGAGTCGGCCACCCTTGATGTAGAAGAGCACATCGCCGTCATCAAAGCCGTGGTCAAACAGGTTGCCGGGCGCATTCCGGTCATCGCCGGCACCGGCGCCAATTCGACCCGCGAAGCCGTCGAGCTGACCCGCAACGCCAAGGCCGCCGGCGCCGATGCCTGCCTGCTGGTGGTTCCTTATTACAACAAGCCGACCCAGGAAGGCCTGTACCAGCACTTCAAGCACATCGCTGAAGCGGTCGACATTCCGCAGATTCTCTACAACGTTCCCGGCCGCACCTCCTGCGACATGCAGGCCGAGACGGTGATTCGCCTGTCCACCGTGCCGAACATCATCGGCATCAAGGAAGCCACCGGCGACCTCAAGCGCGCCAAAGCGATCATCGATGGCGTGAGCAAGGATTTCATCGTGCTGTCCGGCGATGATCCGACCGCTGTCGAGCTGATCCTGCTGGGCGGCAAAGGCAACATCTCGGTCACCGCCAACGTCGCCCCGCGCGAAATGGCTGACCTGTGCGAGGCCGCGCTGAAGGGCGACGCCGATACCGCACGCGCAATCAACGAAAAACTGATGCCGCTGCACAAGGACCTGTTCATCGAAGCCAACCCGATTCCGGTGAAGTGGGCTTTGGTCGAAATGGGCCTGATGCACGAAGGCATCCGCCTGCCACTGACCTGGCTGAGCACCCCTTGTCATGAAACGCTGCGCTCGGCCCTGCGCCAGTGCAACGTCCTGGTTTAATTGAGGAAGTACAACGCATGAAGCGAATGGCCGGACTTTCCGCACTTGCCTTGATTATCTCCAGCACCAGTGGCTGCGGATGGGTCTGGGGGCCGGAAGGTTATTTCCGCGACCGTGGAAGCGATTACCTGCAAGCGCAACAGACTGCACCGATGCAATTGCCACCGGATGTGAGCACTGCCAAACGTCTCGATCCGCTGTTGCCGATCCCGCGCAACGTGGCCGATGACACCGCGACGGGCGAGTACGTTGTGCCGCGTCCTCAGCCGCTTTCGGCGGTTGCCGACGCAACTGATTACTCGCTGCAGAAGAGCGGTGATTCGCGTTGGGTCGTGGCTCAGCACCCGCCGGCCGAAGTCTGGCCAGTGGCGCTGCAGTTCTTCCAGGACAACGGTTTCCGTCTGGATGAACAGCGTCCGCAGACCGGTGAGTTCACCACCACCTGGCAGCACTCCGACGAGCTGTCCGCGTCGATGGCCAAGCGCCTGAGTGCGGCCGGTATCGCCAGCGACAGCGAAACCCGCGTGCGTGTGCGCATCGAGCCGGGCGTGCAGCGCAACACCAGTGAGATCTACGTGGTCAGCGCCGAGCGTCCTGCCGGCAGCACGGCCGACGTGGCTTTCACCAACCGTTCGGTCAACACTGGCCTCGACGCTGCGCTGGTCGACGACATGCTCGCGAGCATGAGCCGCACCTCCGAGAAGGGCGGTTCGGTGTCGATGCTGGCCTCGCGTGATTTCGATGCGCCGAGCCGTGTCAGCCTGAACGAAGACGGCAGCGGCAACCCGGTGTTGAACGTCGGTACCGATCTGGACCGCGCCTGGTCGAGCGTCGGCCGTGCGCTGGAACAGGGCGAATGGCGCGTTGAAGACATCAACCGCAGTCTGGGCCTGTACTACATCAACCTGGCCGAAAAAGCCGAGAAGAAAGACGACAAGCCCGGCTTCTTCAGCAGCCTGTTCGGCAGTGCGCCGAGCAAGGAAGAAGTCGAAGCCCGCGCCGAGCGTTATCAGGTTCGCCTGAGCAAGGTGGGCGAGAACATCCAGGTTACCGTCGAAAAGAACATCAACACCGTCGCGCCGGCCGATGTCGCGCGTAAAGTGTTGAGCGTGATTCAGGACAACCTGGGCTGATCCGATATGCGTTTTGCCGTTCTCGGCAGCGGTAGCCAAGGGAACGGCACGCTGATCGCCAGTGCTGATACGTACGTGCTGGTGGATTGTGGTTTTTCCCTGCGGGAAACCGAAAGACGTCTGTTGCGCCTGGGTGTGCACCCGGCGCAACTGAGCGCGATACTCGTGACCCACGAACATGCCGACCACGTGCATGGCGTGGGTTTGCTGTCTCGGCGCTACAATCTGCCGGTCTACCTCAGTCGCGGCACGTTGCGCGGGATGCGCAAACCGCTTGAACCGGCAGGCTTTCTGGCCGGCGGCGAGCAGCTGCAGATCGGCGCACTGAACGTCGGGGTCATTGCCGTGGCCCACGACGCGCAGGAGCCGACCCAGTACGTTTTCAGCGATCAGGAACAGCGGCGCTTCGGCCTGTTGACCGACCTGGGATCGTTCTGCGAGCGGGTGCTGGATGGCTATCGGGACCTCGATGCATTGATGATCGAGTCGAACCATTGTCGCGACATGCTGGCCCGTGGTCACTACCCGTACTTTCTCAAGCAGCGGGTAGGCGGCGAACGCGGACATCTGAACAACCATCAGGCGGCATTCCTGGTGGCCGAGTTGGGCTGGCAGGGTTTGCAACACCTGGTGCTGGCCCATCTGAGCAGCAAGAACAACCTGCCGCAGCTGGCCCGGCAATGTTTTGTCGACACCCTCGGGTGCGACCCGGACTGGCTGCAACTGGCCGATCAAGATTCAGGGCTCGACTGGCGCCACATCGCCTAGCCCACCTACTTAGCAAGCGGAGCCCATCATGGAAAAACGTGAAGAACTCTACCGCGGCAAAGCCAAATCGGTTTACAAGACCGACGACGCTGACCGCTTGATCCTGCTGTTTCGCAACGACACTTCGGCGTTCGACGGCAAGCGCATCGAACAGCTCGATCGCAAAGGTATGGTGAACAACAAGTTCAACGCTTTCATCATGCAGAAGCTCGAAGCGGCCGGCGTGCCGACCCAGTTCGACAAACTGCTGGGCGACAACGAATGCCTGGTGAAGAAGCTCGACATGATCCCGGTCGAATGCGTCGTGCGTAACTATGCCGCCGGCAGCCTGGTCAAGCGTCTGGGCGTCGAGGAGGGCATGAAGCTCAACCCGTACACCTTCGAACTGTTCTTGAAGGACGACGCCAAGGGCGACCCGTTCATCAACGAATCCCACGTTGTGGCGTTCGGTTGGGGCACCGCTGAGCAACTGGCGCGCATGAAGGAACTGTCGCTCAAGGTCAACGAAGTCCTGAGCAAACTGTTCGACGACGCCGGCCTGCTGCTGGTCGACTTCAAGCTTGAATTCGGCGTGTTCAGCGACGGCTCGATCGTCCTCGGCGACGAGTTCAGCCCGGACGGCTGCCGTCTGTGGGACAAGGACACCAAGAAGAAGATGGACAAGGACC
This sequence comes from Pseudomonas sp. S3_G06, assembly GCF_054667565.1. Classification (NCBI taxonomy): domain Bacteria; kingdom Pseudomonadati; phylum Pseudomonadota; class Gammaproteobacteria; order Pseudomonadales; family Pseudomonadaceae; genus Pseudomonas; species Pseudomonas sp. S3_G06. The sequence goes on along the minus strand of NZ_CP162738.1, from coordinate 3,658,152 downwards.
GCTTCCGGCAAGGCCTCGGTGACGTCATCGAAGCCTACGAAGAAGTCGCCGCTCGTCTGGGCGTACCGCTTTAATCGACGCAAGCATCTGATAGCACGGAAAAAATTTCGTTTGGGGGGTTCGCAACCAACGAAAGTGTTGTTATGATGCGCGCCGTTGGAGAGATGCCAGAGTGGCCGAATGGGACGGATTCGAAATCCGTTGTACCTTCACCGGTACCTAGGGTTCGAATCCCTATCTCTCCGCCATTATTGAACAAGACGAAGCCCCCGTAATCATTGATGATTACGGGGGCTTTTTCGTTTCTGGCGTTTTGTTCGTTACGCTTTTCGGGTACAACCTGCCGACTGCATAAAAGGAACAGCTCGATGAGTGAAGTTCAGCCGTTGGCGGGGGATGACGATGTGAAGCCGCAGGCCGTGAGTCTGCGCGTGGCGTTCTGGTTCTGGTTGAAGCTGGGCTTTATCAGTTTCGGCGGGCCGGCCGGGCAGATTTCGATCATGCACCAGGAGTTGGTCGAGCGGCGACGCTGGATTTCCGAGCGGCGTTTTCTGCATGCCTTGAACTATTGCATGTTGCTGCCCGGGCCTGAGGCGCAGCAGTTGGCGACTTACATTGGCTGGCTGATGCATCGGAGCTGGGGCGGGATTGTGGCCGGGGCGTTGTTCGTGTTGCCTTCGCTGTTCATCCTGATTTTCCTGTCGTGGCTCTATATCGCCTTCGGTGAAGTGCCGGTGGTCGCCGGGCTGTTTTACGGGATCAAGCCTGCGGTGACGGCCATTGTCGTGCAGGCGGCGCATCGCATCGGTTCGCGGGCGCTGAAGAACAATTGGCTGTGGGCGATTGCGGCGGCGTCGTTTACCGCAATTTTTGCGTTCAATGTGCCGTTCCCGTTGATCGTGCTGGGCGCGGCGGTGATTGGCTATTTCGGCGGTCGCCTGGCGCCGGAGAAATTCAGGGCCGGCGGGCATAGCGCAGCGAAGAAGTCTTTCGGCACGGCGTTGATCGACGACGACACGCCAACCCCAGCCCATGCCCGTTTCAGCTGGACGAAACTGGCCACGCTCGCCGTGATTGGCGCCGCGCTGTGGGCGTTGCCGATGGGGGTATTGACCGCGCTATTCGGCTGGCAGGGCACGTTGACGCAAATGAGCTGGTTCTTCACCAAGGCAGCGCTGCTCACCTTCGGTGGAGCTTATGCGGTGCTGCCCTATGTCTATCAAGGTGCGGTCGGTCACTACGGCTGGCTGACCCCGACGCAGATGATCGACGGCTTGGCGCTGGGCGAAACCACGCCCGGGCCGCTGATCATGGTGGTGGCGTTTGTCGGTTTTGTCGGCGCTTATGTGACGCAGGTGTTCGGCGCCGATCAGGTGTTTCTCGCCGGAGCGGTCGCTGCCGCACTGGTGACGTGGTTCACCTTTCTGCCTTCCTTCCTGTTCATCCTCGCCGGCGGCCCGCTGGTGGAGTCAACGCACGACGAACTCAAATTCACCGCCCCACTGACCGCGATTACCGCTGCGGTGGTCGGGGTGATTCTCAATCTGGCGTGTTTCTTCGGCTACCACGTGCTCTGGCCGCAAGGCTTCAGCGGCAGCCTGGACTGGCCCTCGGCGTTGATCGCCATTGCGGCGGCCATTGCGCTGTTTCGCTTCAAACGCGGAGTGATTCAGGTGTTGCTGGGCTGTGCGTTGGTTGGGTTGGTGGTGCATTTGCTGCGTTAGTGATCGCGGCGCTGGAAATCGAATCGCGCGCTGGAGACTCGATTCCGGCCATAAGTTCCGGTCATTCCAGTGCGAATATCCCCAGCGGTATAGCCCCGTTTCGCTTGTTCGCGCGGTTCAAACCATTTGTCCTGTCACCGCAAATTTTTTGAAATTTCCGCAACGACAATGCTTCACAAAAGGGTAGGCAAACTTTTACCCAGAACTTGCCACGCTTACCCGACTGAGGAGATTTGTCATGTTTCTACATAACAAGCGACTTCAATACACCGTTCGTGTCGCCGAGCCCAATCCGGGGCTGGCCAATCTGTTGCTCGAGCAGTTTGGCGGCGCACAAGGTGAACTGGCGGCGGCTTCGCGCTATTTCACTCAAGCCTTGGCCGAGGACGATCCGGGACGCAAAGACCTGCTGATGGATATCGCCACTGAAGAACTCAGCCACCTGGAAATCATTGGCTCGATCATCGTCATGCTCAACAAGGGCGCGAAAGGCCGGATGGCCGAAGGCGTCGAGCAGGAGGGCGAGTTGTATCGTTCGCTCAATGGCAACGGCAATGACTCGCACATCACCAGCCTGCTCTACGGTGCCGGTTCGCCGCTGACCAACTCTGCCGGTGTGCCATGGACGGCGGCGTACGTCGATACCATCGGTGAGCCGACCGCCGACATGCGTTCCAACATCGCTGCTGAGGCACGGGCGAAGATTGTTTATGAGCGCTTGATGAACGTGACCGATGACCCCGGCGTGAAAGAGGCACTGGGCTTTCTGATGACCCGTGAGATCGCCCACCAGTTGTCGTTCGAAAAAGCCCTGCATTCGATTCAGCCAAACTTCCCGCAAGGCAAGCTGCCCGGCATGCCTGAGTTCACCAACGTCTACTTCAACATGTCACAAGGCACTGAAAGCATGCGCGGCCCGTGGAATCAGGGCGACGATTGGGAGTTCGTCGAAAGCCCAACGCCGGCGGTCGACGGCGGCGATGGCCTGGCCACCGTGCAACTGGACAGCGCCGACGAAACGCTGCTGGAAAACATGAAAATGCGCACCATGTCCGACCCCAACAGCGAGCCGGTCACCGGTGCGGATCTGGGCTCCGGCGTGCAGGCCAAGCCTGGTTTGTAAGGCACGCGGGGCGCGCCGGACATCAGGCGGCGCGCCCCGGTTGATCACTGTGAAATCATCCAGAAGAGGACTCGACAATGGCTACTCCACAGGAAAACCTGCTCGACTGGCTGCGTGACGCCCATGCCATGGAGCAACAGGCCGAGCAAATGCTCAAGGCACAATCCAAGCGTCTGGAACATTACCCGCAGCTCAAGGCGCGCATCGATCAGCACATCGAAGAAACCCTTGGCCAGCAGAAACTCATCGACGAATGCCTGCAACGTCTGGGCGGTGAATCCTCGACGATGAAAGACCTGGGCGGCAAATTGATGGCGTTCGGTCAGGCTGTTGGCGGCTCCTTGATGAGCGATGAAGTGATCAAGGGCGCCATGGCCGGCTACGTTTTCGAAAACATGGAGGTCGCCAGCTATACCGTGCTGATCGCAGCGGCGAAAGCGGCGGGGGACACGCAGACGCAGAAGGCCTGCGAACAGATTCTGCCGCAGGAAGTGGCCATGGCTGAATGGCTGCTCAAGCATTTGCCGCAACTGACCGACGCGTTTCTCGAACGCTCGGCGGATCCGGACAAAGAAGCCAAGAAGTAACCATGCCCTCCGGCGTCCGCCTGCCAGACGGGCGGACGCGCTATCAAATTACGGTGCGACCTGCAGCGGCTTGCGCTCGATCTCCACCGGTTGCAAATGACCCAGCCGGTCCAAGTGATAGCGCTGCAGATCCCGCGCCAGAATCAGTTGGCCGTTATACAGCGCCGCCGCTTCACTGCGCACATCTTCGATCGACGGACTCACCGCCGGGTTGGCCTGATAGCGTGCGCTGAAGTGCGTCAGCACCAGGTTGCGCACCCCAGCGGATTCGGCGAAACCGGCGACAGCGGCGGCGCTACTGTGGCCGTAACTGGCTCGAGCGCGGTCGATTGCTGCCTGCACGAATGTCGCTTCATGCACCAGCACGTCCGCCGATTGCGCCACTTCTGCCAGCAGTGCCGGCCGATCGTTGTCGCCGCAGACGATGATGCGCCGATCAGGTCGCGCGCTCAGCAGATAATCGCGAGCGTGCAGCATCCGCCCGTCAACCTCCACGTCCTGACCATGGGCCAACTGACCCCAGAGCGGGCCGCGTTCGATGCCTTCAGCGTCGAGTCGCTGCACGTCGAGACGTGGTTCCGGGTCGGACTCGGTGAAGACATAACCATGACACGGCACACGGTGGGACAACTCGACGGTCTGCACCTGAACGTTGAGGTTGCGCCATTCGGTAAGCGTTTCCACAGCGTGCAGGTTGATCTCGAAAGGCAGATGCGATTGCGTCACCTCCAGGCTCATTCTCAGCCACGGCTGCAGCGCCGCCGGCAGAATTATGTCCAGCGGCCGCGTGCGTCCGGACATGCCGGTGCTCGCCAGCAGACCCGGCAAGCCCAGGCAGTGATCGGCGTGCACATGAGTGATGAAAATCGCCCGCAATTCACTCAGTGACAGCGGCGTGCGCAGCACCTGATGCTGAGTGCCTTCACCGCAATCGATCAGGTACCAGCCCTTGCCGGCAGAGGCGATCAATGCTGTTGCGCTGACGTTGCGCTGGCGGGTCGGCACGCCGGCAGACGTGCCCAGAAACAACAAATCCACGGTGGTTCTCCCTGGCGGATCGGATTTCAGATATTGCGTGCAGTTCTCGGTGAGCTTTCGACAATCAGCGAGGCGATTCGGATCCATCGAAGTACCGGGACAATTCATCGGACACCCGCCGTTGCGGTGTGCGGCCTTGGCACTTCGCTCGCTGATGATGGTCACAGCGAAACGGAGTCACTTAGCGGAGGCCAACTTGCCCAGAAAATCCAGGCCGATCGTCGACCGCGCCGATGCGGCGACCCTTTCGCAAGAACGCAAAGATGTGTTTTTCGCGGCGGTGCAGGTCAGCCGTATGGCCATGATTGTCACCGATCCAGCGCAGCCCGACGATCCCATCATTTTTGCCAACAATGCGTTTCTTGAACTCAGCGGCTACGAGCTGGAAGAAGTGCTCGGGCGCAACTGCAGGTTTCTGCAAGGCGAGCAGACTGATCGTTCCGTCTTGCAACAGGTCAAGCAAGCGCTCAAACATCAACACGAAACCTGCGTGGAGGTACTCAACTATCGCAAGGATGGCTCGTCGTTCTGGAACGAGCTGTTTATCGCGCCACTATTCAACGAGCGCGGGCAACTGGTGTATTTCTTCGCCTCGCAAATGGACGTCAGCCGCCGACGCGACGCCGAGGACGGTTTGCGCTACAGCGAGAACATGGAAGCGCTGGGCCAGTTGACCGGTGGCATCGCTCACGATTTCAACAATCTGTTGCAAGTGATGATCGGCTACATCGAGCTGATCCAGCACACCGCCAAGCGGCCGAGCATTGATCCGCAACGCATCGTGGTCGGCGCCGGCCACGCTCGCGCGGCGGCGGAAAAAGCACGTTTGCTGACCCAGCATCTGCTGGCATTCTCCCGCCGACAACGGCTCGAAGGCCGGGTGATCAATCTCAATGCCTTGCTTGAGCGCTCTACGCTGCCGACGCATGAATCCGCCGATCTGGAACCGCGATTCGAACTGGCCGAGGACTTGTGGAACTGCCGGCTCGACCCGGCGCAGGCCGAGATGGCGCTGAATCATCTGCTGTCCAATGCCCGCGATGCGTTGGGGCAGCAGCAACAGCCGGTGATCACCGTGCAGACCCGCAACGTCGTTGCCCCGGACGCGACCGATCCACATCAGGGCGGACTGGCGGCGGGGCGTTACGTCTGCATCGCGATCGCCGATAACGGCGTGGGCATTGCCGCCGACGATCTCGACAAGGTCATGGAGCCGTTCTACACCACGAAAGAGGAAGGTAGCGGCGCTGGCCTCGGGCTATCGATGGTCTATGGCTTCGTCAAGCAATCCGGCGGCGTGGTCAAAATCGAATCGACGCCGGGGCTCGGTACCACGGTGCGCCTGTTCTTCCCGGCGGATGACAGTCAGCTATCGACACCTGGCTCCGCTGAAACCGCAGAAAACCTCAAGGGCACGGAGCGCATCCTGATCGTCGAGGATCGCGCCGAAGTCGCTGAACTGGCGCGCTTCGTACTGTCCGAACAGGGTTACCGGACCACCATCGCTGCAGACGCGAACGAGGCACTGGCGATGTTGCAGACTAGCGATTATGAGCTGGTCTTCACCGATCTGGTCATGCCCGGTGAGATGAACGGGCTGGCACTGGCGCGGGAAATCAGCCAGCGCTATCCGGCCATGCAGATCCTGCTGACGACCGGCTACTGCGCGGACGAGTCGACGCCCAATGAGCTGGCTGACAATGAGTTCGAATTGATCGCCAAGCCCTACGCGCCGGTGGATCTGTTGCGCAAGCTGCGCTCGATGCTCGGCTGAAAAAACGAACTGTCAGTGAACGTTCGGCGTCCATCCTTAAGACCACATTGAGCAACCAGTGAGGGGACGATCCCCGAGGAGATGTTTGCTATGAGTGATTATCCGATGGACGAAACCGATTCCGATCACCGCAACCGCCAGTTCGGCCAGGCGCTGGGACTGGACGCTGACGAGGTGGAGTCGTGGGTCAGTGCAATCGAAGAGGACGGCAGCGGCATGGGCTATGTTGTGCATTTTTCCAGCGAAACGCCGGTGGACGTACTGGCCAAGGTGCAAGGACTGGGCGATGACCTGATGATCAACATCGGGCCGATCGACTGAGCATCAGGGAGAACGGTTCATGCAGGAGCAACCTTTGGTGGTGATAAGCGGCGCCAGTGCTGGCGTGGGTCGCGCGGTGGCTCATCGATTTGCCGCTGGGGGCTACCGCATCGGCCTGTTGGCGCGTGATCCGGCGGGACTGGCCACCACGCAAGCAGAGCTGCAAGCGTATGGCGTTCAGGTCGAAACGGTTAGCGTCGATGTCGCCGATGCGCTCGCCGTGCAAGAGGCCGCGCAGCAACTGGAAGCCACGCTTGGGCCGCTGGCGGTGTGGGTCAACGCGGCGATGGTCACGGTGCTCTCGCCGATAGAACAATTGTCCGCCGCCGAGATCGAGCGCGTCACTCAGGTGACCTATCTCGGTACGGTTCATGGCACCTTGGCGGCGCTGTCGTTGATGCGTCCGCGCAACAAGGGCCTGATCATCCAGGTCGGCTCGGCACTGGCCTATCGCGCCATTCCGTTGCAGGCCGCCTATTGCGGGGCGAAGTTCGCTGTGCGCGGTTTTACTGATTCATTGCGCTGTGAGTTGCTGCATGAACGCAGCCATATTCGCGTGTGCATGGTGCAATTACCGGCGATCAATACCCCGCAGTTCGATTGGGCACGCAACAAATTGCCCAAGCGTCCACAACCGGTGCCACCGATTCACGACCCCGATGTGGCAGCACGGGCAATTTTCAGTGTGGCAAAGCATCCGCCGCGAGAGTTGTGGCTGGGGTGGTCGACGATCAAAGCGATTGTCGGCCAGTCGGTTATGCCCGGCCTGCTCGACCGTTTGATGGCGCGAAGTGCATGGTCCGGTCAGCAGACCAATGAGCCTGAAGACAACGAGCACCCGGACAACCTGTTCGAAGCGCAGCCGGATCGGCATCAGACCCGTGGCCGCTTTATCGGCCGCTCAAAGGACGCGGCGCTGGCCTTGACTTCGACCCAAGTGCTGGCGGTATCGGCAGTAATTGCCGTACTGGTGGCCGTGGTTCTATTACAGCTTTGATTGTTCCCCCGGTTGGTCAGGGGTTGACGGATTTCAGTGCGCCAGCGGAGGGCTTGAGTTTTTCCTGCAGGTCGCGGGCAGCTTTTGCCTGTTTCTCGATGTCCGGCAACGCGGATTGGGCGAAAGCCTTGAGCTGCGGATTTTGTGATGACAGCGCTTCTTTCTTGAACAGCATCAGCTTTTGCTCAAGGGTTTCGGCTTGGCTGTCGATGTAAATGCGGTCGAAGGAGTCATCCCTTGATTCAAGGCGTAGCTGCTTGGCTTTGGATGCCACGGAGGGTTCGGCGGGAACCGCCATCTGCTGGCTTTGCCCCAGCTGCCTGATTTGTTTATCGAAACGCTCATGGTCGGCGATCATTTGTCTGGCGAACGCTTTGACTTCGGGCAAGGCTGCCTTTTCCAAGGCGATGCGCGAACTGTTGTGCTGGAACAGGCTTTGCTGTGCCGCCTCTTCGATGAAGGCGTCGATGGTGTCTGCATGGCCTGGCTGGACGCTCATAGCCAAAACCGCAAGGCAGATCGCGGCGAGTGATTTCATGGCGCGTAACCTCCGCAGCATCGATGGATGGTGGCGGCCCGGGATCGGCTGATGGCTGCTGATAGTGGCCGGGGACGTTGTCGCCTTCGTCGGGCCTGGTGCGTTTCTGCACCTGGACGTCGCTCAGTGAAGCGGTCTTCAATTCGGCGAAAGCGGTCTTGACCAGGGTTTCAGCGAGACCCGGATCAAGGGTCTCGCCATCGTGGATCAGCGTGCGGCTTTGCGGCTGGTTGTCGACGATGAAACTGACGAGGTAGCGGTGCTCATGGGACATGGCTGAAATCCTTGGGTGCATGGCAGCAAAAATTGCAGTACATGCACCTTTGATGAACACCGCTGACAAGCATTCAAATAAACCCTTTGAAGGGCGACAGACGGTGCCGCTTTGCAGATGAAAAGGGCGTCGCTCAAATTTCCTTGATCGGCGTCTCGCCCTGTACGGCTTTGATCAGATTGATCACATGCAGGCAATCAGCCTTGTTCACATACGATTCGCCACTGGCCACGGTCTCGTGGTTGCGCGCGCGTAGACGCCAGCGCCATTGGCCTTTGCCAGTGCTCGAGGTGCCTCGGGTTTGTCGGTAGATTTCGAAATACATGGGGTTCGCTCCCTGCGATGGATGTGCGCGCCAACCTGTGTGGCGCATCGACGCAAGCCTAGCGCAGCCGGTTTTTTTGGCTATCGGGGATTTGTTTCCAATCGTTCGCGAATGTTTCTGCAAAAGCCGCTGCATAAACGTTTATGGACGGCATCCCCAACGCCTTTCTACACTGCCGCTATTCCGGGAGCAGGGGCAATGGATGAACCGCAATGAACTACGCAAGGCCGACATCAACCTGATGGTGGTGTTCGAGACCCTGATGCTGGAACGCAACGTGACCCGTGCGGCGGAGAAGCTGTTCCTCGGCCAGCCGACCATCAGTTCGGCACTCAACCGTTTGCGCACGATGCTCAATGATCCGCTGTTCATCCGCGTCGGCCATCGCATGGAACCGACGGCCCGCGCCGAAGACATTTACCGCCATCTCAAACCGGCACTGGATTCACTGTCGGCGGCGCTGAGCCTGACCCGCGATTTCGATCCCGCCACCAGCACCATGACCTTTCGCATCGGCCTGTCCGACGACGTCGAATTCGGCCTGCTGCCGCCGCTGTTGCGCGCGCTGCGCCAGGAAGCACCGAGCGTGGTGTTCGTGGTGCAGCATGTCGATTACTGGCGCATTCCCGACCTGTTGGCCGCCGGTGATATCACCGTCGGCATCAGCCAGACCCGCGGCCTGCCGGCCAACGCCAAACGCAAACTGCTGCGGCACATCCAGCCGAGCATCCTGCGTGCCGATGCCTCTGCTACACCGCTGACCCTCGACGAATATTGCGCTCGCCCGCATGTGCTGGTGTCGCACACGGCCAATGTCAGTGGCTACGCCGATGAGTGGCTGGCGGAACTGGGCCGCACGCGGCAGGTGGTGTTGTCGGTGCCGCAGTACAGCGCACTGCCGGCGTTGCTGGCCGGCACCGACCTGATCGCCAGCCTGCCGGATTACACCGCAGCGGCGATGGCGGCGTCCGGGGCGCTGTTCCAGGAACCGTTTCCGTTCAAGACGCCGACACTGGACCTGTCGATGGTCTGGCTCAGCCACGTCGACAGCGACCCTGCCGAACGCTGGCTGCGCTCGCGGCTCGAAGCATTCATGAGTGAACGGCCAGATGAGCACTACGGTCCCTTGTAGGAGCTGCCGAAGGCTGCGATCTTTTGATCTTGATTGTGAAAAACACAAAATCAAAAGCTCGCAGCCTCGTTTCACTCGACAGCTCCTACAGGGAATGCGTTGAGCCGACTGTGTTATATGTACGCCCCCCGCATCCGCCGACTGGAGATCCGCAATGCCACACCTGCACATGGAATACACCGCCAACCTGACGCAGTTGAACGCTGACATCGCCCTGATCCGGCTCAACAACACGCTGGTCGGCTCCGGTCAGTTCGGCGCGGAGTTCGACATCAAGAGCCGCGCGATCAAGATCGACAACTTCAAGGTCGGCACGGCGCAGGGTGAGCGCGCCTTCGTCCATGTGAAACTGGCCTTGCTCAGCGGGCGCTCGGCGGAGATCAAGAAGCAGCTCTCGCAAAGCCTGTTGGCGGTGTTGCAGGAACTCTGCGAATGGCCAGCCGGGCTCGAAGTGCAACTGTGCGTCGAATTGCTCGACATCGATCGCGAGTCCTACAGCAAAGCCGCTATCGGCGTCTGACCCTCAGGCGTTTTCCAGCTCGCTGCACACTTGAATCACCTGCTCGCGCAGCCAGACGTTGGCGCTGTCCTGATCGGCGTTCTGGCTCCACTGCATGTCGAGGGTGAAACCCGGCAAGCCATTGGGCGCCTCGCAGTGGTTGAACACCGCGTCGTTGGTCAGCAAACGCTGGATACGCCGGGGCAGGGTGAGGATGAAGTCGGTGCCGGTGATCATCTTCAACGCGGCGCTGTAGCTGTTCGATCGCGCGACAATCTGACGTTTTTGCGCTTGCCGCGCCAGCCAGCCGTCGACCATGTTGGTGCTCGAGGTCCACGGCGTCGGGAACACATGCCGACGTTCGGTGAATGCTTGCAGGCTCAGGCGCGGCTCCAGTGGCGTGGCGCGTTTGTCGAAGACGCAGACCAGGTCATCTTCAAGCAACATCCGTGATTTCAGATCCGCATGCTGGCGGTGAAAGTGCGGGCCGAAACTGATCACCAGATCGAGGCTGCCGTCGCGCAACTCTTCGGCCGGCACATCGGTTTCAAACTTGTGCATGTTGACCATCACCGGCAAGTCATCGAAGTCGAAGCGCTTCAACAGTCGCGGCAGAATCAGTTGTTCGAAGTATTCCGGTGCGCAAATGTTGAAAGTCACCGCCTGCCGGCTCGGGTCGAAGGCCGGGGCACCGGCGTGGCAGAGGTTGATGCTTTCGAGGATTTTCTGCACATGGCCGTACATGCTGCAGGCCTTGTAGGTCGGGCGCATGCCGGTGCGGGTGTTGATGAACAGTTCGTCTTCGAAACTGGTGCGCAGTTTCTTCAGGCAATAACTGACGGTGGACTGGCTGACGAACAGGGTTTCCGAGACATCGGTGACACTGCTTTGCTCGTACACGGCGACGAATACCATCAAGTCCTGCATGTCGAGCTTGCGAAGCAAATTACTGTTCAGCATGAGTTCCGTCTCGCTGTGCCCCCTTGCGCAGAATTCGCGCAAACGTGTGCGTACGATCCTAACGGAACGATGGTGCCAGGAGAAACCCTTGTAGGACATTTCACGGACACATGTGGGACAGAAACTTCTAGCAACACGACGTTGCCAATCTCGTGCGCAAAAGATGGCCAGAGGCCTCTAGCCCGGGCGAGGGAAGTAGCGCGCGTAGTGGCGAGGGTCGAAGCGCGTCACCATCAGCAGCATGATCACCATCACCGCCGTCAACGCCCACCACGCGCCTTCGAAACTGCCCAGCCGATCGCGAATCATCCCTGCCAACAGCGGCGACAGTCCTGCGATCAGATAACCGATCCCCTGTACAAACGCGGTCAGGCCACCGGCGCGCTGCGGCTCGTCGCAATGATCCAGCGCGACGATCAGGCTCATCGGAAACAGACCGCCAATCCCCAGGCCCAACAGACAAGGCCACAGCAGGGCCAAATATTGCGGGACGAGTATCAGCCCGCAGAAACCGCCGATGATCAGCAACAGCAGAACCGCCAATATCCCACGCCGGTCACGGCTGCGATTGGCGATCGCCGGCACTGCCAGGCCGGAAATGACCTCCATCGCTGTAAGAAAACCCAACAGCAGCCCGGCGTTCTGTTCACTCCAGCCTTTTTCCACGTAATACGGGGCAAGCCAGGCGAGGACGCAGGTGTAGGACGCCGTACCGAGGCCAAAGAACATCGCCAGCAACCAGGCGCGCGGGCGGGTGATGAAAGACTCCCGCCGAGTCACCCTAGATATGGCTTGCGCGGGCTGCAAGCACCAGACCAGCAAGGCGACCAATGCCAACGCGGCCCAGATGGCCAGCCCCACGCGCCAACTGCCAGCCTGCGCCATCACCAGCGGCGCGAACGATGCGGCAATCGCCGCGCCGCCCATGATCGACGTGACGTAGACGCCCATGCACAACGCCACGTTGTCAGCAAAGCGCGTCTTGATCAGCGCCGGCATCAATGCCTGAATCAGGGCTATGCCAACGCCGGCCAGTATCGCGCTGACGATCAGCTCGGCCGCCGAATCGATAAACAGCCGTGACAGGCTCGCCAGTCCGATGACCAACAGCGACAGCAGCACCGTGCGTTGTTCGCCCAGGCGCCGGCTGATGCCCAGGCCGAAGAACATCGCCAGCCCCATGGCCATCACCGGCAGCATCGTCAGCAGAGAGGCAAGCGTGAAGCTCAACGGTATATCGCCACGGATCGCCGACAGCAGCGGCCCGATGGCTGCCATTGATGGGCGCAGATTAAGTGCGACAAGGATGATCGCGAGCATCAGCCAAGCGGCGGGGCGGGTGTGATTCATCAGCGGGCCTTCGAATGCAGGGGCTGATGATTAGGCGTCGCGATGCGCGCATCGGCAAATCAGAAAACCCCGGGCCAGACCTAAAAACTCGATAACACCCATGTGCCCTGTGGGAGCGAGCCTGCTCGCGAATGCGTTTCTCCAGACAAATAACTATTCGCTGACACTGCGCTTTCGCGAGCAGGCTCGCTCCCACAGAGGACATTGCGAAGTGCCTGAAACTGAATAAAACCTGAACCATTCTCAAATACTCGCAAACTTTCACGTTCGTACTCCGAGGCAACTAATCATTAGCATCTTTTTCACGAAAAATTGATCCATGGCTGCCTAAAGTTTGGCATGCCTCGGTGAATGAAATTTTCACAATCGACGAGGCTCTTCTTTCAGGAACAGTCACTCATCATGTTGAAGTTAAAAGCCGTGCGCCCGGAATGGGTGACGTTGTTTGCCAGCGCCTTTTTATTGCTCGGTTTCAATCTGGTGCTTTGGCAACATTTGTTCGAGATCACCGCCGCCGATGGCAAGGGCATCGCCATGCGCGTGGCCTTCGCTGTGATGATCTTTGCCGCGTTCAATATCGTGCTGACGTTATTCGCTTTTCGGCCACTGCTTAAACCACTGTTGACCCTGTTGTTTTTAGTCAGCGCCGGCGTGGCTTATTTCATGAGCCAATATGGTGTGATGATCGACGCCGGCATGTTGCGCAACTTTGCCGAGACCAACGTCACGGAAGTGCGTGATCTGCTCTCGTTGAAGTTGTTTGCTTATATTATCTTGCTGGGTATTTTGCCGTGTTTGTTGTTGTGGAAAGTTCCGGTCAGTTATCGGCGCTGGCATCGCGAGTTGTTCAGCAAAGTTATTGTCAGTGTTGCCTCGGCAGCGGTGATCGGTGTTGTCGCATTGGCCAACTATCAAGGCTTGTCGTCGCTGTTTCGCAATCACCACGAAATTCGCCTGATGCTGGTGCCGAGCAATTACATCGGCGCATCCATTGGTTATCTGCAAGAGCAAGTGGTCTCGGCGCAGCAGCCGTTCATCAAGATCGGCGAAGATGCCCAGCGCAATCCCGACCTGCAGCTACAGCCACGCAAATCCCTCACGGTGCTGGTGGTGGGGGAGAGTGCGCGGGCGCAGAACTTCGGCATTCTCGGTTATGACCGCGACACCACCCCGCAACTGGACAAGGAAGCGGGGCTGATCGCTTTCACTGACGTGCATTCCTGCGGCACGGAAACCGCAGTCTCGGTACCGTGCATGTTCTCCAACATGGGCCGCAAGGATTACAACGCCAGCAAGGCCAAGAATGAAGAAGGCTTGCTCGACGTACTCAAGCGTGCCGGCATCGATGTGATCTGGCGCGATAACCAGTCCGGCTGCAAAGGCACTTGCGACCGCGTCACGGTGCAGGATGTCAGCAAGTTGCAGGATCCTGCGTTATGCGCCAACAGCGAATGTCGCGATGAAATTCTCCTGCAAGGCCTGCAAAGTTTCATCGATCATCTGGACAAGGACACCGTGCTGGTTCTGCACCAGATGGGCAGTCATGGCCCGGACTACTTCAAGCGTTATCCCAAGGAGTACGAACACTTCACTCCGGTCTGTGAAAGTAACGCGCTGAACAATTGCAGCCGCGAAAGTATCGTCAACGGTTACGACAACACTTTGGTCTACACCGACCATGTGCTGGCGAGCCTGATCGATGTGCTGCGCAGCAATCAGGACAAAGTCGACACCGCCATGCTTTATCTGTCGGATCACGGTGAATCGCTGGGCGAGTACAACCTGTTTTTGCACGGCACCCCGTACATGCTGGCGCCCGAGCAGCAGAAGCATGTAGCGATGCTGGCGTGGTTCTCCGACAGCTATCAGAAAGCCTATGCGGTCGATACCCATTGCCTGCAAATGAGCCGGGACAAGCCGCTGAGTCAGGACAACCTGTTCCACTCGATGCTCGGTCTGCTGGAAGTGCGCAGCAGCGTGTATCAGCCGGCGCTGGACATGTTTGCCGGTTGTCGCGGCGCGGTGATCGACGGCGTGTTGGCCAAGCAGTGAAGCGTTTCCTGCCCGTCGCGCCAATGCGACGGGCCTTTCTGTTTCTGCTGTCAGACTATTCTTGCTGACAGGCAAGACATTTCCTTACAGCTCTTGCCCTTCAAAGGCGCGTAAATCGTCGGTGGCGATATATACTGCGCGCCATTCTTCAAGGGAGAGCCGTGTGGCTATCGATATTCACTGGATTCGCGACAACGAAAGCCTCGCGCAGTTTTGCGCCGAGTGGCAGCAGCTGCCGTTCGTTGCCCTCGACACCGAATTCATGCGGGTCGACACCTTCTACCCGATTGCCGGCCTGTTGCAGATCGGCGACGGCAAACGCGCCTACCTGATCGATCCGCTGACCATCAACGCCTGGCAACCGCTGGCCGCGTTGCTGGAAAACCCGGCGGTGCTGAAAGTCCTGCACGCCTGCAGCGAAGACCTCGAAGTGCTGTTGCGCCTGACCGGCAGCCTGCCGGCGCCGCTGTTCGACACGCAACTGGCCGCCGCTTACCTGAACCTCGGCTTTTCGATGGGCTATTCGCGTCTGGTGCAAGAAGTGCTCGGCATCGACCTGCCCAAGGGCGAGACCCGCTCCGACTGGTTGCAGCGTCCGCTGTCCGAAACCCAGATCAGCTATGCCGCCGAAGATGCCGTGCATCTGGCCGAGGTGTTCGTCGAGTTGCGGCCCAAGCTGTCCGACGACAAGTTCGCCTGGGTGCTGGAGGATGGCGCTGAACTGGTTGCCAACCTGCGCCGCGAGACCGATCCGTACGAGGTCTATCGCGAGGCGAAACTGGCGTGGAAGCTGTCCCGAGCGCAACTGGCCGTGCTGCGTGAACTGTGCGCCTGGCGCGAAAAAGAAGCCCGCGCGCGCGACCTGCCGCGCAACCGCATCGTCCGGGAACACTCGCTGTGGCCCCTGGCCCGCACGCAGCCGGATAACCTCGCGGCGCTGGGCAAGATCGAAGACATGCACCCGCGTACCGTACGTCAGGACGGGCAGTTTCTGCTTGATCTGATCAAGCGCTCTGGCAGTGTGGGGCCGGATCAATGGCCGCCGGCAGTGCCCGAGCCGTTGCCGATCGAAGCCGCTGCGTTGATCAAACAACTGCGCGCGCTGGGTCAGGCCGAGGCCGAACGCCTGGGTATTGCCCCGGAACTGATGCTGCGCAAGAAAACCCTCGAAGCCCTGGTCAAAAGCGGCTTCCCCGAGGGTCCTTACCAATTGCCCGATTCGCTGCGTGGCTGGCGCCGCGAATTGCTCGGCCAGAAGCTGCTCGACAGCCTGGCCACCGCCGGAGAACAGCCTTGAAACGTATTTGCTCCATCTACCAAAGCTCCAAGCGCAGCGGCATGTATCTCTACGTGCTCAAGAGCGATGCGCTCGAGCGCGTGCCGGATGCGCTGATGACGGCTTTCGGCAAAGCGAAGCATTCCTTCGATCTGGTGCTGTCGCCCGAGCGCAAGCTGGCCAGCGAAGACATCACCGTGGTTCTGGAAAACCTCGACAAGCAGGGCTATCACCTGCAGATGCCACCGGCTGAGGACGAGTACATCGAGCACTTGCCCGAAGAGTTGCTGCGACGCAACGACCCGGTCTGACCCGCGAGGCCCTGTCCTGGGCCTCGGTTAACCCTGGAACTGTTTTTACCGCGATGGCCGGCCCCAACCCGGCGGCTGTCTGCACGGTTTGCGAAAGGTTTGAAGATGCGCGTTCTGATTGCTGAACACGACCACGCGATATACGCCCGCCTGCTGCGTCAGGCACTGCCCGAGCTTGAAGTCCTGACCAGCGGCGACTCCGCCGAACTGGCGCGGCAGGCCGCCGATTGCCCGGTGTGGCTGGGCCAGCCGGATCTGCTCGCGACCCTGCTGCGCCAGGGCCATCAACCCCAATGGCTGCAATCGACCTGGGCCGGCATCACGCCGCTGCTCGCGGACGGCCTGCGCCGCGACTATCGCCTGACCCGCGCCGTGGGGATTTTCGGTCAGGTCATGGCCGAATACGTGCTGACCTACATCCTCGGCCACGAACGCGAAGTGCTGGCGCGGCTGGTCAGCCAGGTCGAGCGCAAGTGGGACAACCGCAGCGGCCAGAGTCTGGTCGGGCGCAAGGTGCTGATCGTCGGCACCGGTGACATCGGCCAGAGCGTTGCGCAGTTTCTCCTGCCGTTCGGCGTCGAGCTTTATGGCATCGCCAGCAGCGCCCGCGAACAGGCGCCGTTTGTCGAAGTCGCCGCGCTGGCCGATCTTCCGCGATTGGTGGGGGAGGTGGATTACGTGGTCAATCTGCTGCCGAACACCGAACACACCCACGATATCTACGACGCGGCGCTGTTCAAGCAATTCAAACCGACCGGACTGTTCATCAACGCTGGACGCGGTGTGGCAGTGGTCGATGCTGATCTGGTTGAAGCTTTGAAGGAAGGGCATCTGGCCGGCGCGGTGATCGACGTCTGCCGTCAGGAACCATTGCCGCAACGCCATCCGTTCTGGACCGCGTGGGGCTTGTTGCTGACCGGGCACAGTTCGGCACCGACCTCGCCGGCGCTGATGGTGGATTTGTTTGTGCAGAATCTGAAAGCGTATGAGGCGGGTGAGGCGTTGCGTGGGGAAGTGGATTTCACCCGCGGATATTGAGGTGTCATAAAAAGATCGCAGCCTTCGGCAGCTCCTACAGGGGAATGCATTCCAGATGTAGGAGCTGCCGAAGGCTGCGATCTTTCGCTTTTCAGAGAGAGGGTGAAATCGCCTTCAGCCGCCAGATCGCTCAAGGGCGGCGCGAGGCAGTAGAACCATTGGGCGGCGCTGAGGCCGACAAGCGGATTTACCGGCAGTCGCCAGCGCTTGGCCCTTGCGTCCGCTGGCACTAGACTGGCGGCCTTTTCACCACCTTGATGTTGATGCTTGAGCCATGGCCGCCATAGTCGAACCGTTCTGGAAACGCAAAACCCTCGATCAACTCGATCACGAGGAATGGGAATCGCTGTGCGACGGCTGCGGTCTGTGCTGCCTGCAAAAGCTCGAGGATGAAGAAGACAACAGCGTCTATTACACGCGCATCGCCTGCAAACTGCTGGATCTGAAAACCTGTCAGTGCAGCGATTATCCGAACCGGATCAAGTTTGTCCCGGACTGCATCCAGCTCACGCCGGGTCAGGCGGAAGAATTCAAATGGCTGCCGCCGACCTGCGGTTATCGTCTGGTCAGCGAGGGCAAGGATCTGCCGTTATGGCATCACCTGGTGTGTGGCGACCGCGATGCGGTGCACCATGAGCGGATTTCCCAGTCCGGGCGCATGCTCGCCGAAGGCAGCGTGCCGGAGGATGACTGGGAAGATCATCTGATCTTTCGCGCGGGCTGATGGGGTGGTGGGTTGTTGAACCCGTAAAGATCAAAAGATCGCGGCCTTCGGCAGCTCCTGCAATGGAAAACGTGATTCCGTGTAGGAGCTGCCGAAGGCTGCGATCTTTTGCTTTAAAGCCTCAGACGCTGGCTTTCGGCGAGGTCAGCGAATCGTTGCCGGTAACGGTTGCCGTTTCGGTGGCCACTTCGGCATTGGTCTTCAGCTTGCTCAGCTCTTCCCCGGCGCGTTCGATCTTCGCCCGCACGTTGCTCATGTCCTGACGGCCTTTTTCCAGCAGGCTTTTCGCCGAGCAGTGCCCGGTAATGCCACGGGCCACGGCCATGCCGCCGAGCGCCACTTGAATCAGGCCGAACACGCCGCCACGGCGCAGGCCCTTGCCGACCATCAGCACGCCGCCGGTCAACGAGCCGACGCGCTCCCAGCCATGCACATTCTTGTGCGAAGGCGACTGGAACGGGGTGGATTCGATGCGTTCTACGCGTTTGAGCTCGCTCATGGTCTATCTCCAGGCAGGGTGCGATTGATAGATAAGCTGACTGCCAGGGCGGTCAGCTTGTTCCATCGAATGTGCAACGCTTCAGCGGAATTTCGGCCCGGAGCGGGTATTCAGGCCTTTGGCCATGCGGTCGTAGAGCACGACGTTGACCGTGGCGGCGAGGTTCATGCAGCCGGTGGTCGGGATGTACACGACGTCTTCGCACCAGTCGCGAATCTCTTTATCCAGCGAACCGTCCTCGGGGCCGAAGATGTACAGGGCGCGGTCGGGATGGGTGTATTCCGGCAGCGGCCGGGCGCCTTCGACCAGTTCCACGGCGACCGGCACGCAGTTGAGCGGAAGGATTTTTTTCAGATCATCGATGCCGATCAGCGGGATGTCGTAGTGCACGCGTTTGGTGTCGGTGACGAAGTCGGCGGCGCGTTCATAACGCTTGCCGGTGTAGAACACCGACGCTACGCCGTAACAGCCTGCGGCGCGCATCACCGAACCGACGTTCTCCGGTGATTTGGGGTTATACAAACCAATGCAGCTGTACCGTTTGTCTGCCACGAGCGGGGTGCCTTCGAGAAAAAGAGCGCGATTATACGGGGATAAGATCAAAAGATCGCAGCCTTCGGCAGCTCCTACAGTCTAATGGCGTACACCGTGTAGGAGCTGCCGAAGGCTGCGATCTTTGCTTTTACTCTTCTTTTTTCATCAGGCCAGCCAGGGCCGCAAACGGATTATGCGTGGCCTTGGCGATCTTTGGTGTGCTCAGCGAGCCGTCGCCGAAATACTGCTGATCGGTGTAACGCGAGTGTTCGTTGTCGTGGCAATACAGGCACAACAGCTCCCAGTTCGAGCCGTCCTGCGGGTTGTTGTCGTGGTTGTGGTCGCGGTGGTGCACGGTCAGTTCGCTCAGGCGCTTGCCGGAAAACTCACGGGCGCAGCGGCCGCAGACGTGCGGGTACATCTTCAGGGCCTTGTCGCGGTAGCCCATTTCCTTGTCGCGCTGGTTGTCGGCGAGGATGCGGTCCAGCTTCGACGTGTTGGTGGGGGTGGACGAACTCATGGGTTCACCTTTGCAGAAAGACTGATGACGGTTATGCGCAGAGTTTAGCTCAGCCCTTGAGCTTCTCGGCAATCCAGATCGTGTGGCGGGTGCCCTTGTTGCCGTGGGCGAAGACCTGGACTTCTTCGGCCTTGAAGCCGGCCTTCTTCAATTTGTCGGAAAACTGTCGGTCGGCGCTGGCCGACCATACCGCGAGCACCCCTTTGGGGCGCAGGGCCTTGGCGCAGGCATTCAGACCAGCGGCGGAGTACAGCCAGCTGTTGGCCTTCTGGGTCAGGCCTTCAGGGCCGTTGTCGACGTCGAGCATGATCGCGTCGAAACCGTTCGGCTCGCTTTGCAGGACGTTGGCCACATCTTCCATGCGGATCACCGTTCGCGGATCGAGCAATGGCCGACCGGATTTCTCCCCGAGCGGGCCGCGATTCCACTCGACTACGCCGGGCACCAGCTCAGCGACCACCACTTCGGCGGATTTGCCCAAGTGCTTGAGTGCCGAGGCGAGGGTGAAACCCATGCCCAGGCCGCCGATCAACACCCGCGAGTTCGGCCGGCCGGCGACCTTGCGGCAGGGAATCTCGGCCAGCGCATCTTCAGAACCGTGCATGCGCGTGTTCATCAACTGCCCGCCGTCGCCGCCCTGGATCTTGATGACGAAATCCTCGCCATACTCGAACAGGCACAGGGCACCGCCGTTTTCAGGGATCGGGGTGGTGTCGAGCAGAACGAAACGTTTCATGGAAATCTCTACAAGGGGGAAGGCAAGCAGGCGCGTTGGGAGTAGCCTGAGCACAGACTAGAGGCCAAACGGAGCCCTTGATGAAGCGCACCATTCTAACGGTCATTACCCTGGCCGCGCTCGCGATTACTGCGGTGCAGGCCCAGCAGAGCGTTCCGGTCAGCCCGACGCCGCAACCCGGTTCGCCCGGCACCGCGACGCCGACGCCGTATCCGCAGATCACCCCGATCACCCTGCCCAAGTCGGGCGCCGGCAGCGGCAGCCCACCGCTGGTACCGATCGAAATGCCCAGCCCGCCGAGCAAGGATCAACCGGTGCCGGGCATCGAGCCGAACGGCAACAAGGTCAAGTCCCCCGGCGGTTAAACCTGTTGCGCGGCGAGTTGGCCGTCGGCCATGCGCAGGCGTTTGGACAGCGAGACGGCGAGGGCGCGGATGATCTTTGCGGCGATTTTTGGTGCGTCGTTGAGCATTTTTTCCAGCGAGTCCTTGCCCAGATTGAGCAACTGACAGTTGCTCGCCGCGATACACGTGGCCGAGCGGCGCTCGCCATCGAGCACGGCCATTTCACCGAAGGCCCGGCCGCTGCGCAGGGTGGCCATGGTGATCACCTGGCCGTCAGCGCCGGTTTTCTGCACGGCGACCTGGCCGGTGTGGATGATGCACATGAAACTGCCGGCATCACCCTCGCGAAAAATCGCCTCGCCCTCAGCCACGGTGCTGATGCTGAAGTAACCGGAAGCGGCCGCAAAGTCGGCCAGCTGCAATTGATCGAACAGGCCACAGTCCATCAGCCAGTCGCGGATTTCGTTGTTCAGAAAGGTCGGTTCGGACATGTCGATGCGGTCTTTTTGTTATCACTGTTTCCAAGGAGCACACGGTCCCCATGTAGGAGCTGCCGAAGGCTGCGATCTTTTGATCTTGTTGTTCAAAACCAGGACCAAAAGATCGCAGCCTTCGGCAGCTCCTACACAGAGAATCGGTGGAGGCTTTGGGTCTGCTGTTAAGACCCAAGCCACCCTCAGAGTTCCTCAGGCAATCTGCAAAACCTTGAACACAAATGCATATTCGAGCGCTACGTCACGTAATCCCTGATAGCGCCCGCTCATGCCGCCATGCCCGGCGCCCAGTTCGGTCTTGAGCAGCAGCACGTTGTCATCGGTCTTGGTTGCGCGCAATTTCGCCACCCACTTGGCCGCCTCCCAATACTGCACACGGCTGTCGTTGTAGCCGGCGATCACCAGCAGTGGCGGATAAGCCTGCGCGGTGACGTTTTCGTACGGCGCGTAAGCCTTGATCCGATCATAGACGTCCGGTTCTTCCGGGTTGCCCCATTCGTCGTATTCGGTGACGGTCAGGGGCAGCTCGGGGTCGAGCATGGTGTTGAGCACGTCGACGAACGGCACTTCGGCAATCGCTACGCCGAACAGATCCGGGCGCTGGTTGAGCACCGCGCCGATCAGCAAACCACCGGCGCTGCCGCCGCTGATCGCCAGTTTCTCCGCCGAGGTGATGCCGTTGAGGATCAGAAACTCGGCGCAGGCGATAAAGTCGCTGAAGGTGTTGTGTTTGTGTTCCTGCTTGCCGGCGCGATACCAGGCTTCGCCCAATTCACCACCACCGCGTACGTGAGCGATGGCGAAGGCCATGCCGCGATCGAGCAGGCTCAGGCGTGCGTGGGAAAACCACGGGTCGAGGCTGGAGCCGTAAGCACCGTAACCGTACAGATATAGCGGCACCGGTTTACCGACCATCTCGCGCTTCATCACCAGACTGATCGGCACTTGCGTGCCGTCCGGCGCGGTGGCCCATAGACGTTGGCTGACATAGGCATCGGCATCAAATTGGCCGAGTACCGGGGTTTCCTTGAGCACCGTTTGCTCGCCGCTGGCGAGGATCAACTGGCGCACCTGGGCCGGGCGATTCAATGCTTCGTAGCGCAAGCGAATGCGGTCGCTCTCGAACTCCAGGCTGTTTTGCACATGCAGGCTGTAGGCCGCATCGGGCAACTGCACGCGATAAGACGCCAAGCCCTGCGGGTGAACCTCGATGATCGGCAGACCACCTTCGCGCAGGCTCAAGGTCATTGCCTCTGCGTTGAGGCTGACGCCGTCGAGCATCACTTCTTCGTTGTGCGGGATCAGGTTCTGCCAGTCGGCCTCGCTCGGCGGCACGCCAGTGTCCGGAGCCTGATACAGGGCGAAGTTGATGCCGTCGCGGTTGGTGCGGATAAACCAGGTCCAGACGCCATCGAGCAGGCCGTGGTCAACGTCGTATTCGTGATCTTCGACCCGTGGCGCCAGGCAGCTGAATGGCAGATGTGGCTGATTGGCGTCCAGCGCCCAGACTTCACTGGTGGTCTTGCTGCCCAGCGACAGCAGCAATTGCTGTTCGGAGCTGGCGCGGTAGCAATGCAGGAAGAACCGCCCGTCCGGCTCGTGAAAAACCTCTTCGGCGGCAGTGCCGTCGAGGCGATAGCGGAACAGTTTATGCGGGCGATGGGTGTCGTCGAGCACACCGAAAAACAGGGTCAGGCTGTCGTTGGCCCAGGTCATGCTGCCGTCGCAGTCCTCGAATTCCAGTTCGCTGACCCTGTCGTTGGACAGCTCCTTGACGAACAGCGTGTAGACCTCGTCGCCCGAAGCATCGACGCTGTAGGCCAGGCGCTGGTGATCGGGGCTGATGCTGAAAGCACCGAGCGAGAAGAAGCCGCCATTGGCCAGCGCATTCGGGTCGAGCAGCAATTGTTCGCGGCTTTCATCGAGGGCCAGGCTGTCGTCGGCAGGACGCGGGCAGCGGTAGTGCCGGGCGTATTCGTCACCGGCGGTGGTGCGCGTGTAATACAGATACGGGCCCCAAGGCGAGGGCAGGGACAGATCAGTCTCGAGAATCCGGCCCTTGATCTCATTGAACAGGCTTTCGCGCAATTCGGCCTGATCGGCGGTTTGCGCTTCCTGATAAGCGTTTTCAGCCTTGAGGTAGTCGAGCACCGCTTCGGTGTCGCGCTCCTGCAGCCAGGCATACGGGTCGGCGCCGGGCGCCCGGTGGGCAATCGGGGCAGTCATGACATTGGCGGATTCGGGCATGGAAGGCTCTCGGACAAATATACAAATAGGGGTTTCGCAGCACTTGAGACTGCCGCAATCCCTGTAGGAGTGAGCCTGCTCGCGATAGCGGTGTGTCAGGCAACGCTGTTGCAACTGACAGTCCGTATTCGCGAGCAGGCTCGCTCCCACAGGGGCGGCTGCTGGCCGTCTGGTATTGGGACAAGCCGCATGGGCGAAAAGTCGTTACTATAAGCGCCTATTTGCCTGCCTTGCCATGGACACCATGACCGAGAACGACTATCTGATCGCCTGGGGCCTTTACGCCTTTGCCGCCGTGGGCTGCCTGCTGGTATGGATGCGCCTGACCACCTGGATGTGGCGCTGGCTGCGCGAGCCGCTGCGTGTGCTGATGGCGGTGTTGCTGTTCAGCCCGACCATCGTCGATCCGGTGAAGGCCAAAGTAGCACCGGCCATCGCCATCACCGCCCTGGACATGCTGTTCAAGGTCGGCAACAACGCCTGGCGCGCGGTTTCCGATCTGTTCATGTACGGCATGATCGCCTTCGGGGTGTATCTGGTTTTCGTCTTGATCCGCTTGCCGATCGAGCGCGCCTCGACAGCGCGGCGTGAACGCGCCGAGGCCGCCAAGGCCGCCGCCCGTGCCGAGGAGCGCGACGATGATCAACCGTTCGGCGGCGCCGGTGATGACCGCTACGGTCGCCCGCCAGTGCCGAACAATCCGCAGCGCATGCGGGTCGAGCCGCGTCTGTAACCCGAGAGTCCGCACATGTGTGAATTACTGGGCATGAGTGCCAACGTGCCGACTGACATCGTGTTCAGCTTCACCGGCCTGATGCAGCGCGGCGGTCGTACCGGCCCGCACCGCGACGGCTGGGGCATTGCCTTCTACGAAGGGCGTGGTTTGCGTCTGTTTCAGGACCCGGCAGCGAGCAGCGAGTCGGAAGTGGCCAACCTGGTGCAGCGTTATCCGATCAAGAGCGAAGTGGTCATCGGCCACATCCGCCAGGCCAACGTCGGCAAGGTCTGCCTGTCCAACACCCACCCGTTCGTCCGCGAACTGTGGGGGCGCAACTGGTGTTTCGCGCACAACGGCCAGCTCGCCGATTTCACTGCGATCAAGAGTTTCTACCGCCCGGTCGGCGATACCGACAGCGAAGCGGCATTCTGCGACCTGCTCAACCGGGTACGCGCAGCCTTCCCCGAACCGGTCGATATCGAAGTGCTGCTGCCGGATCTGGTCGCCGCGTGCGCTGAATATCGCAGTAAGGGCGTGTTCAATTGCCTGCTCAGCGACGGCGACTGGCTGTTCTGTTACTGCTCGACCAAACTCGCCCAGATCACCCGCCGCGCACCGTTCGGCCCGGCGCGGCTCAAGGATGTCGATGTGATCGTCGATTTCCAGGCCGAAACCACGCCCAACGACGTGGTCACGGTGATTGCCACCGAGCCTCTGACCGAAAACGAAACCTGGACCCGCTACGAACCGGGCCAATGGAGCCTGTGGCGACGCGGCGAATGCGTCAGCCAGGGCAAGACCGAATAAGGATTTGCATCCATGTTGCTCAGTTATCTACGGCTGGTGTTGTTTGCGGCGGGTCTGTTGATCGGTGTCCAGGTCCCGGGGTTCATCAACGATTACGCCCAGCGTGTCGAAGCGCATCTGATCGAAGCGCAGACCGGCCTGCGTGGCTTTCAGGGCACGGCTGATCAGTTTTTCAAAGGCGACATGCAGGCGCTGGTCGCGCATTACCGGGCCAGCGAAGACCCGATTTTCCGCAGCGATGCCGACAGCCTGAACACTTTGCTCACTCGACAGGTGGCGCTGGATAAACAATTCCAGGCGATGCAAGGGCCGTGGTATGTGCGCTTCCTGCAAGTGGTCCTGGCCGCCGATCCGGACATTCGCAAGGAAACCTGGAACGGCTACAGCTATCAGATCCTGCTGACACCAGAGGCAATGATCTGGGGCATGAGCGGCGCGTTGCTGCTGTCGTTCGGTGTCGAATGCCTGTTCCGCCTGATCGACTGGGTAGTGCTCGGCGGCCGCCGCCTGCGCCAGAGCCGACCGATCGAAGATCGCGACGTCCGCGGTTTGTAAGACCTGCTCAATCCCCTCTGGCAACAGAGGCTCTATGGCATGGGGATTCTTTGGTGAGTGGGCTCTGTGGTGAATGGGCTATGGGGGGAGTGGGTTCTGTGGCGAATGAGTTCTGTGGCGAGGGGATTTATCCCCGTTGGGCTGCGCAGCAGCCCCAAAACCTGCACTGAAAGACCGCGTTGGCCGCAATCACGACTGCTGCGCAGCCGAGCGGGGATAAATCCCCTCGCCACTAATCATCCAGTGAGGGTGATGCAGTCCTTGCCGACCTTGTGCGCATATCCTGCCAGGACCTGCTGACACAACGTCACAATCTCCTCGACCCACTCAACCCCGACCCGCCACGACACCACCACCGGCAGATTCGCTGGTCGCTGCTCGATGTCGAGCAAGATCAATTCGCCACGCGCCAGTTCCTCGGCCACCAGCACCGGCGGCAGCGCGCCGATACCGAAGCCATCGCGCAATAACCGGGTGATCGCTGACACCGAATTCACGCAATTCAAACGTGGCGCCATGACGCCGTTGGCTTGCATCAGGGCGACGGTATCCTGATGCGGTCGTGAGTTTTTCGAGTAGGTGATGATCCGCTCCTGCGCCAGTTCGGCGAGGTCGGCGTAGTCGCGGTTGTAGATCGAATTGCTCGCGACGATCCAGCCCAGCGGATGGCTGGCCAACTCCAGGCTGCGCACGCTTTCGTGGCGGATCAGATCGGTTTGCAACACCAGATCGAGAAAGCCTTTTTGCAGCTGATCGCAGAGGTTCAGCGCAGTATCCGCGACCAGTTCGATTTCCACCCGTGGGTACAGATCGGTCATCTGCGCCACCAGTGGGCTCAGCCAGGTATGAATCACTGTGTCCATCACGCCGATACGCACCCGGCCGACCTTGCTCGAACGGGTTTCGATCGATTGTTTCAGCGCCGCCATGGTGTCGAGCATCTGCTCGGCATAGTCGAGCACCTTCAAGCCTTCCGGCGTCAGGCTGACGCCGCGTGAATCGCGCAGAAACAGCTTCACGCCCAGTTCGCCTTCGAGCACTGCAATGCGGCTGGAAATCGATGCCTGGGTAGTGAACAGCTTGTCGGCGGTCAGGCGAAAACTCTTCAGGCGCGCGACCCAGACAAAGGTCTCGAGAAACTTCAGATTCATGGACAAGGCTCGGCTGACAAATTTTTCTTATGCCTAAGGCGGGTTTTTATTCGTTGGACGGCGCAGGGCAGGGCGACGAAAAATCGGCGCATCCGGTTCCCACGATAGGCGTCGTCGGAGCTTCGAACAAGACCAATAAAAGCCCTGCGGAGATTTGCCATGAGTGCTCCCGACACCCTCCCGTTATCCAAGCCTGTGACGCGCCCCGGGCCGTTCGACTGGTACCGCAACATCAACCAGCAGGAGCGCCGCACGTTCTGGAGCTGCAAGATCGGCTACGGTCTGGACGGCATGGACACGCAGATGCTCAGCTTCGTCGTGCCGACGCTGATCGCGATGTGGGGCATCACCACGGGCGAAGCGGGGCTGATTCACACCAGTACCCTGATCGCTTCGGCGATCGGCGGTTGGGTCGCCGGGATCCTCTCCGACCGCATCGGCCGCGTGCGCACCCTGCAACTGACGGTGCTGTGGTTCGCCTTCTTCACCTTCCTCTGCGGCTTCGCGCAAAACTACGAACAATTACTGATCGCGCGCACCCTGATGGGCTTCGGTTTCGGCGGTGAATGGACCGCCGGCGCGGTGTTGATCGGTGAAGTGATCCGCGCCAAGGATCGCGGCAAAGCGGTGGGCATGGTGCAATCCGGTTGGGCGTTGGGCTGGGGCCTGACGGCGATTCTGTACGCGTTGCTGTTCTCGGTGTTGCCAGCGGAAGATGCCTGGCGCGCGCTGTTCATCCTCGGCATCGTGCCGGCGATATTCGTGATTTTCGTCCGTCGCCTGGTGAAAGATCCTGAGATTTATCGCGAAGCCAAAGCCGCGCAAACCCCGGAAAACCCGGCGAAGTTCTACGAGATCTTTGCCCCTGGCATGCTCTTCACCACGTTTCGCGCTTCCTTGCTGACCACCGGTGCGCTGGGCGGTTACTACGCGATCACCTCCTGGCTGCCGACTTTCCTCAAGAATGAGCGCGGTTTGAGCGTGCTCGGCACCGGCGGTTATCTGGCGATGGTAATCGTCGGTTCCTATGTCGGCTATGTGATCAGCGCGTATCTGACCGACCTGCTAGGGCGGAAGAAGAATTTCATCTTGTTCGCGGTCGGCTCGTTCACCATCGTTCTGCTCTACACGCAGATGCCGGTCAGCAACGGCGTGATGCTGTGGCTGGGCTTTCCGCTGGGCTTCTTCGCCTCGGGGATTTTCAGCGGCATGGGCGCGTTTCTGACTGAATTGTTTCCTACGCGGATTCGCGGCTCGGGCCAGGGTTTCTGCTACAACATCGGCCGCGCACTGGCGGCGTTGTTCCCGCTGTTGATCGGCCTGCTCAGCCAGAAAGTCCCGCTGAGCATGGGCATCGGCGCCTTCGCGGCGGTGTCTTACGGCGTGGTGATTCTGGCGGCGCTGAGCCTGCCGGAAACCCGTGGCAAACAACTCGACGCGCAGTAACTGATACCCTGCGCAGAAGTCTCCTACAGATAAAAAGACCAGCAGCTACAGGAGTGTTCACCGTGAGCCGCCTGCTATTGAATTGCGACATTGGCGAGAGCTTTGGCAGCTGGACCATGGGTCTGGACGCCGAGGTCATGCCCTTCATCGATTGCGCCAACATCGCTTGCGGTTTCCATGCCGGCGACCCGAGCATCATGCGCAAGACCGTGGCGCTGGCCCTCGAACACGGCGTGCAGATTGGCGCGCACCCGGCCTATCAGGATCTGGTCGGATTCGGCCGGCGCTCCATGGCGTATTCCGCGCAAGAGCTGCAAGACATCCTGCATTACCAGATCGGCGCCCTTGACGGCATCTGCAAGGCGCAGGGCGGGCGTGTGAGTTACGTCAAACCCCACGGCGCGATGTACAACGACATGATGGCCAACCCGGCGCAATTGCGCGCGGTAGTGCAGGCCGTGGCCGCGTATGACCGCAGCCTGCCGCTGATGTTGATGGCGACCCGAGACAACGCTGGCGCGCAGCAGATCGGCGATGAATACGGCGTAACCCTGTGGTTCGAAGCTTTTGCCGACCGTGCCTACGACAGCGCCGGCCGGCTGGTCTCACGGCAACTGCCGGGCGCCGTGCATCACGATGCCGAAAAAATCATCGAGCAAGCGTTGACCATCGCCCGTGGCGGCGAACTCAGCGCCAGCGATGGTAGCGCCTTGATCCTGCGCGCCAATACCTTGTGCGTCCACGGCGACAACGCCAGTTCCGTGGCCGCCGTGCGGCATATTCGTCAGGCCTTGCAGCAGTCGAGTGCGTCATGAATCCACGGGTTGAAGTGGTGGCGCTGGATTGCCTGATGCTGCGTCTGTTCGATGACATCGCCGAAGCCAACATGCCGTGGATGCTCGCCGCCTGCGAGCGCTTGCGCACGGCGTTTGGTGCACAACTGATCGATCTGGTGCCGTCCTACACGACGTTGATGGTGCATTACGACCTGACGCTGTTGAGTCCGGCGCAGGCGCGCGAACTGATCGCCGCAGCGCTGGTCGATCTGGCGCCGAATGCGCGAAGCGCTGGGCAGTGTCACGT
This sequence comes from Pseudomonas sp. S3_G06, assembly GCF_054667565.1. Classification (NCBI taxonomy): domain Bacteria; kingdom Pseudomonadati; phylum Pseudomonadota; class Gammaproteobacteria; order Pseudomonadales; family Pseudomonadaceae; genus Pseudomonas; species Pseudomonas sp. S3_G06. The sequence goes on along the minus strand of NZ_CP162738.1, from coordinate 3,628,975 downwards.
CTTGCCGGTCTGGTACGACTTGAGTGTCGGCCCGGAACTGAGCCTGTTGGCCGAACGCAGCGGGCTGGCGGTGAAGGAGGTGATTCGTCGCCACAGCGCACGGGAATATCAGGTGTTCGCTCTTGGCTTTGCGCCGGGTTTTGCCTTCATGGGCCTGGTCGAAGAAATGCTCGCCGCGCCACGCTTGAGCACACCGCGCAAGAAAGTCGCCGCCGGCAGCGTCGGTATCGCCGAGCGGCAGACCGCAGCTTATCCGGTGGTCTCACCCGGTGGCTGGAACCTGATCGGTCGCACCCCGGCGAAACTCTTCGATCGCCATCGCGACGGCTACAGCCTGATGCAACCCGGCGACACGGTGCGCTTCGAAGTGGTCGACCACGCCGAATTCATTCGTCTGGGCGGCGATGACACCCCACTGGAGGCGCTGGCATGAGTCGATTGATGATCGAAGCCAGCACGCCGCTGTGCCTGTTGCAGGACGCCGGGCGGTTTGGCGTGCGACATCTGGGCGTGACCCAGGGCGGCGCGACGGATTGGTGCTCGATGAGCTGGGCCAATTGGCTGTTGGGTAATGAACTGGATGCGGCGGTGGTTGAAATCACCCTCGGCGGGTTTGCCGTGGTGGCTGAGGAGGATTGCCTGCTGGCGCTGGCAGGAGCGGATCTCGGCGCGCAGATCGACGGCCAGCCGCTGGCGCCGTGGCGCAGTTTCCGGTTGGCGAAAGGGCAGACATTGCGCTTCACCCAGCCGTTGCTCGGCGCCCGGGCTTATTTGGCCGCACCCGGTGGTTTCACTGCGCCGAAGGTATTGGGCAGCAGTGCCACGGTGCTGCGCGAAGAATTGGGCGGACTTGATGGCATGGGCCTTCCGCTCGCCAAAGGGGCGGCGCTCGGTTACAGCGGCGAAGCGTCAGCGGTGCGCGAAATGCCTTCGGCGCTGCGGCCGGATTTCAAAACGCATGCGCCTTTGGACTTGGTGCTCGGCGCACAGATCGGCCAGTTCAGCGGGCAGAGCCTGTTCGATATCTTCAACAGCGCTTGGACCATCGACAGTCGCGCCGACCGCATGGGCATCCGCCTCCTCGGCGCGGCGTTGCAGTATCAGGGCGCGCCGATGATTTCCGAGGGCATTCCCTTGGGCGCTGTGCAGGTACCGCCGGACGGGCAGCCGATTGTGTTGCTCAATGATCGACAGACCATCGGTGGCTATCCGCGCCTGGGTGCGTTGACACCGCTGGCGCTGGCGCGATTGGCGCAGTGCCTGCCGGGAGCGAAGGTGAGGTTAAGGCCGGTGGTGCAGGACGTCGCGCACCGCGAGCATGTCGAGTATTTGCAGCGCTTCAAAGATCGCTAAAAGCCTGCTGGCGAAGATGTTGATCGTTCCCACGCTCCGCGTGGGAATGCCGCCCGGGACGCTCCGCGTCCCTGTGACGCAGAGCGTGACTTGATGCGTTCCCACGCGGAGCATGGGAACGGTCAGGTCGTCATTTGGAAAGAAACCGCATCCCTTCTTCAAGCCCGCGCAGCGTCAGCGGATACATCTGATCCTCGATCAGATCGCGGACGATGTTGGTCGACGAGGTATAGCCCCACGTGTCCTTTGGATACGGGTTGATCCAGATGAGCTTCTTGTATTTCTCCATGAAGCGCTGCATCCACACGTAACCCGGCTCTTCGTTCCAGTGCTCGACGCTGCCGCCAGCCTGGGTGATTTCGTAGGGCGCCATCGCGGCGTCACCGATAAAGATCACTTTGTAGTCGGCGCCGTATTTGTGCAGCAGATCCTGGGTCGAAGTGCGCTCGGAAGTGCGGCGCATGTTGTTCTTCCACACTGATTCATAAATGAAGTTGTGGAAGTAGAAGTACTCGAGGTGCTTGAACTCGGTCTTGCAGGCCGAAAACAATTCCTCACAGATCTTCACGTGCGCGTCCATCGAGCCGCCGATGTCGAACAACAGCAACAGCTTCACCGTGTTGCGCCGTTCCGGGCGCATCTGGATATTCAGCAGGCCGGCGTCCTTGGCGGTGTGGTCGATGGTGCCGTCGATGTCGAGTTCTTCCGCCGCACCCTGACGAGCGAACTTGCGCAGACGACGCAAGGCGACCTTGATATTGCGTGTGCCCAGTTCCACCGAATCGTCGAGGTTCTTGTACTCGCGCTGATCCCAGACCTTGACCGCTTTGCCCTGACGCTTGCCGGCGTCGCCAACCCGGATGCCTTCCGGGTTGAAACCGCCGGAGCCGAACGGGCTGGTGCCGCCGGTGCCGATCCATTTGTTGCCGCCGGCGTGGCGTTCCTTCTGTTCTTCCAGACGCTTCTTGAACTCTTCGATGAGTTTGTCCAGCCCGCCAAGGGACTGGATCTGCGCGCGTTCTTCGTCGCTCAGCGAGCGCTCGAATTCCTTGCGCAGCCAGTCTTCGGGAATCAGCGCCTGCAAGTGGTCGTCGAGTTTCTCCAGGCCATTGAAGTAGGCACCGAACGCGCGGTCGAACTTGTCGAAATGGCGCTCGTCCTTCACCAGAATCGCCCGCGACAAGTAATAGAACTCGTCCATGTCGGCGAAGGTCACGCGCTGTTTCAGCGCGTTGATCAGGTCGAGCAGCTCGCGCACCGACACCGGTACTTTGGCTGCGCGCATTTCGTTGAACAGGTTGAGCAACATGGCAGCAGCCTCTTAGCGGGTGCCGCGCCGGCTCATGAACGCCAGGCGCTCAAGCAGTTGCACGTCCTGTTCGTTTTTCACCAGTGCGCCAGCCAGTGGCGGAATGGCTTTGGTCGGATCGCGCTCGCGCAGCACCGCTTCGCCGATGTTGTCGGCCATCAGCAGTTTCAGCCAGTCGACCAGTTCCGAGGTCGAAGGCTTTTTCTTCAGGCCCGGTACCTTGCGCACGTCGAAGAACACGTCGAGCGCTTCGCTGACCAAGTCCTTCTTGATGTCCGGGTAATGCACATCGACGATTTTCTGCAGGGTAGTGCGGTCGGGGAAAGCGATGTAGTGGAAGAAGCAGCGGCGCAGGAAGGCGTCCGGCAGCTCTTTCTCGTTGTTGGAAGTAATGATGATGATCGGGCGTTTCTTGGCCTTGATGGTCTCGTCGATCTCGTAAACGTAGAACTCCATCTTGTCGAGTTCTTGCAACAGATCGTTGGGGAACTCGATGTCGGCCTTGTCGATTTCGTCGATCAGCAGAATCACCCGCTCCTCGGACTCGAAGGCTTCCCAAAGCTTGCCTTTCTTCAGGTAATTGCGCACATCGTGGACTTTTTCATTGCCCAGTTGCGAATCACGCAGGCGGCTGACGGCATCGTATTCATACAGACCCTGATGGGCCTTGGTGGTGGACTTGATGTGCCAGGTGATCAATTTGGCGCCGAACGATTCGGCCAGTTGCTCGGCGAGCATGGTCTTGCCGGTGCCCGGTTCGCCCTTGACCAGCAGAGGCCGCTCCAGGGTGATAGCGGCGTTGACCGCCAGCTTCAGGTCATCGGTGGCGACGTAGGCCTGGGTGCCTTCGAACTTCATCTGCTAATCCTCGAACGGTAACGCCGACCTGACGGGCAGGGCGGGGGCGAAATAATCGGATGCCCGACTATAACGCGCACGCCGGTCGACTGTGAACGCAGACGGCTTATTCAGTCTCTGAATGGAGCGTCACATGTTGACTCAGTCTCGGCGGATGGCCAGTATTCCGGTATCGCCGATTTGGCGATAGCCTTTCCTACTCGGTTAGTAAAAAGGCAGAAAATCGATGTTACCCATGAAACGGCCGCGTCTGCGATCTGCGCACGTCCTGTCGGATTTCAGGTTGGCGCTGACATTTATCAATGGTCAGGAACTGACAGTTGATTTGGGGATGGATATTCATACTTATCCAGGTCTGCGGCCACTGCTTGATCGCGAAGTCTTTGCGACTGCCGCAGTCGGGGACAAGGGTTGGATCGTTGAATGGATTGAACCCGACGTACAGATCGGTGCAGACACCTTGTATATGGATGCGCTAGCGCAGAATGCCCAAGATGAGAACACGCGCATTTTTATCGATTGGCGCGCCCGTACCGGACTTTCTCTCAATGATGCGGCCGAAGCGCTCGGTGTGAGCGCTCGCAGCATCAGCCGTTACAGCAATGGGCGTGAAGCAGTGCCACGTTCTTTGGCCTTGGCCTGTCTGGGCTGGGATTCGCTGCAACAGCGTTCATCGATAGCGGCCGAAGACACAGGTCGATATGTCGTCAACCGCAAAACTTAACCCTCATCCGGCTTCGGCCGTTCGTACCGCGCATTGAATGCCTGGATGAAGCCATTGCGCAAAATCTGCAAAAACGCTTCGAAGGCGTTGACGTTCTGCTGGTGAACATTGCCGCTGAGTTCGACGCGGGTGGCGAACTGGTTTTTGTTCTGGTTCTTCAGCACGGTCTCGGTGCCGCCGACCAGCGCTTCCCAGATTGAGCGGAACAGGCCTTTGTTCTTGTTTTCGACGTCTTGCTGCCAGTTGAATACGTCGACGTCGCGCAGCAGGGGTTTGATGTAGCCGGTGAGTCGGGCTTTCTCTGCCTTGGCTTCGATAACCACATCGCCGTGGCCGGCGTTGAAGTCGAATTTGCCGTAGGCGGCGGCGAAGTCGTTCATGCGTTTGAGCTCGATGTCACGGGCGCGCAGGCGGAATTCGAAGTCTTCGAAGTTGCTCAGTGGATCGAAGGTGGCGGTGGTTTCCAATGGCGCGTGGCCCAGCAGCAACGCCTTGCCTTCAAAGCGCGCGTCGCGTTTGCCTTCCTTGTCGACCACATTGGTCAGGTTATAGATGCTGGCGTTGACGTTGCTGGCGTTCATGTTCACCGGCGGCTTGGAATTGAAGTTGCGGAAGGTGATACGGCCGTCGTTGATCTGCACTTCATCGAGGGTGATCGGCAGCAGCTTGCCCAACTGCTCACGCCAGTCGGTGCCCTGACCGGTCTGCGAGTTCTGTTTGTTGGGGCCGCCGTCGACAAAGTTGATTTCGGGATTGAGGAATTGCACCTGCGCGACCACTGCATGGTCGTACCACAACGAATGCCAGCTCACCGACAGATCGATCAACGGCGCATCGACGAACGGCACCGGTACCTTGCCATCGACTTTGACGATCTTCAGGCCGTTGATTTTGTAGGCGCCGCGCCACAGCGCGAGGTCGACATCGGTGATCTGGCCACGGTAATCGCCCATGTCCGCGAGCTTGTCATTGAGGTAGTCGCGTACCAGATAGGGCAGGGCGAAATGCAGGGCGACCAGCAGCACCACGACACCCACCAGGGTCCAGAGCGGCCAGCTGTAACGACGTTTCATGCCATTGTTCCTTCAAGAGTGTGGCTTGACGATTCAATGCGATTGACTCCGCGCGTTTGCAGACGTTCGACCCGACTGGACTGTGATCGGCAACGGGCTTACCTTGGAAGGCTGAATTCAATGCTGCATAAGGACCCAGCCATGAGCCGTATTTACGCTGACAATGCCCATTCCATCGGTAATACGCCGCTGGTCCAGATCAACCGCATCGCGCCGCGTGGGGTCACCATTCTGGCCAAGATCGAGGGGCGCAATCCCGGTTACTCGGTCAAATGCCGGATCGGCGCCAACATGATCTGGGACGCCGAAAGCAGCGGCAAACTCAAGCCAGGCATGACCATTGTCGAGCCGACTTCCGGTAACACCGGTATCGGTCTGGCCTTCGTTGCCGCTGCGCGTGGCTATAAATTGATGCTGACCATGCCGGCGTCGATGAGCATCGAGCGCCGCAAGGTTCTGAAAGCCTTGGGCGCGGAACTGGTGTTGACCGAGCCGGCCAAGGGCATGAAGGGCGCCATCGAGAAGGCCGCGGAAATCGTCGCCAGCGATGCCGACAAATACTTCATGCCGGCGCAGTTCGATAACCCGGCCAACCCGGCGATTCATGAGAAGACCACCGGCCCGGAAATCTGGAACGACACCGACGGTGCCGTGGATGTGCTGGTGGCTGGCGTAGGTACCGGCGGAACCATTACTGGTGTCTCGCGGTATATCAAGAACACCGCCGGGAAACCGATTCTGTCGGTGGCCGTCGAGCCAGCGTCTTCGCCCGTCATCACCCAGGCTCTGGCCGGTGCCGAGATCAAGCCGAGCCCGCACAAGATTCAAGGCATCGGTGCCGGTTTTGTGCCGAAGAATCTTGATCTGTCGATGGTCGATCGCGTCGAGCAGGTGACCGATGAAGAATCCAAGACCATGGCTTTGCGCCTGATGCAGGAAGAGGGGATTTTGTGCGGGATTTCCTGCGGTGCTGCCATGGCGGTGGCGGTGCGTCTGGCGGAGAAACCAGAGATGCAGGGTAAAACCATCGTCGTGGTGCTGCCGGATTCGGGCGAGCGTTATCTGTCGAGCATGCTGTTCAGTGACCTGTTCACCGAGCAGGAGAACCAGCAGTAAGCCTGTTGATTCAGGTCAGCCAGGGTTCAGGCGCTGCATGTTAATAAAGGCTTTGTTGCGTAATGCTTAACACTGAATCTTGTGTCAGGCGGGTTTTTCCCGGAGCCGGTAGTGTTTATCATGGCCGGCTGCCATGCCGGGAAAAGGGCATTGCGCAGCGTTGTCTTTATTCAAGGAGTCGTTGATGACCGTTTCGTTTGCCGCCAAGGCGTTTGTGCTGTTGCTGTTTCTGGGCAGCACGCTCTATGTGCATTTGCGCGGCAAGGCGCGTTTGCCGGTATTGCGCCAGTTCGTCAACCACTCCGCACTGTTCGCTCCGTACAACGCGTTGATGTACCTGTTTTCCGCAGTGCCATCCAGACCGTATCTGGATCGCAGCAAGTTTCCGGAGCTGGATGTACTGCGCGACAACTGGGAAACCATTCGCGACGAAGCCATGCACTTGTTCGACGAAGGCTACATTCGCGCCGCCGAGAAGAACAACGATGCCGGTTTCGGTTCGTTCTTCAAGAAGGGCTGGAAGCGTTTTTATCTGAAGTGGTACGACAAACCGCTGCCATCGGCCGAAGCTCTTTGCCCGAAAACCGTGGCGCTGGTCAGTGCCATACCCAACGTCAAGGGCGCGATGTTCGCGCTGCTGCCGGGCGGCAGTCACCTCAATCCGCACCGTGACCCGTTCGCCGGCTCCCTGCGTTATCACCTCGGCCTGTCGACACCCAACTCCGACGATTGCCGGATCTTCGTCGACGGCCAGATTTACGCCTGGCGCGACGGCGATGATGTGATGTTCGACGAGACCTATGTGCACTGGGTCAAGAATGAAACTGATCAGACTCGCGTCATTCTGTTCTGCGATGTCGAGCGTCCGCTGAGCAACCGCGTGATGACCCGCATCAATCGCTTCATTAGTGGCTGGCTCGGCCGCGCCACCGCGCCGCAGAATCTCGACGACGAACGCGTTGGCGGCATCAACCAGGCTTATGCCTGGAGCAAGAACTTCAGCGACCGTTTCAGCGGCGTGGTCAAGCAGTGGAAGCGCCGGCATCCCAAGGCCTACCGCGTAATGCGCCCGGTGCTGGCGGTGCTGGTGCTGACCTTGCTGGGGTATTGGTTGTTTGGTTGAGGCTGGCTCAGAAATAAAAAACCGCTCCTCAGGAGCGGTTTTTTCACAATCGGCCAGCGGCCAGCACCGAGGGCTCATCTTCGATACCGGTGATCAGCAGTTGCAACAGACGCCGTTGATTAGCGGTCAATTCATGATCAGCCAGTCTTTTGGTTTTCAGCGATCTGACCAATGCTTCGGGAGGTCTATGCTTCGCTTTTTTCATGTTGCCTCCCGGTTTGATCAGTAATTGATTGGCTTTCACAGTACTGGATTCTCCAAGGTTTTGACAAGGCGGCCTTCGATGTCGTAGCTGAAACCCAGCTTCTGATAAACGGGTATCGCACCGTCCAGCGGCTCTTGTATTTCGATAACATCGCAGCCAACGAAGTGCGCGTATTGCTCAATTACCATGATCGCTAGTAGTCCTATCCGATTTTTCAAAGGATGTGTTCCGCCAGGGCGCCCTTCCAATCTCACAACTCGTAATCTGCGTCGACTATTGTTCGGGTTTGCAAAACACAGGCCGCAGAGCTGCCCGTCGAACCAGATAGAGATGTCCAATGCGCGTGGTTCACGTGATTTCCAGGCGATGACTTCATGCCAGAAAAAGCAGGGTTCTTCCCATGTTTCAAAAGCATTCAGCGCATGCCTGTTTATCGGTTCGAACCGAATCAGAGATAAATCCATAATCGAAGCGTCGGCCGCCTTAAGTTGGCCCTGTAAGCCGGCAATCTGCGAAGCGGCCCGCTTCCTCGCCTCTGACCGATAAACCTGATACCGCAAATACGTCCGTTCCCTTGGCATATGATCTCTTGCATTCCATGTCTCCTGACAATCCATTGCCGCCGCCAATCACCCTAATCATCCCGCCCCAAGCTGTCGCTACCGGCCCTTTGCCCAAGTCATTGCAATCTGTGTCCCGAGCTGGTTATAGTCAGCCCGCCCGAGCCGCTGTGCTCGCGCTTTCATTTCTCCAATAAAGATCAGCATCCATGCCTGCATCCCTCATCAACGCGGTAGTCGATTCAGCGGTCAACGCTGGCGTCGTGCCGTGCGGGAATCAGCAGCCTGTGCAGATCAGTCATTACCCTCCACCTGTCAGTAGCACGCCGGTGTGCGCAGTCGTATCGCCGCCGGGCGTTGGCGTTCGGGGCTGATCGGCAGTTTCTGCTGCCCCCGCGCCCGCCGGAAAAACCTACTGAATTTCAGCTTCGGCTGAGTTGGCTTCTTGCCTGACTACAGGTGGTATTCATGTTTGTCCTTTCGAAACAATCCGCGCTCGCGGCGACGTCCACGAGCCTGTTCGTTCTGCTGTGGAGCAGCGGGGCGATTTTCTCCAAGTGGGGCCTCGCCCATGCTTCGCCCTTTGCCTTTCTGCTGATTCGCTTCGCCATCGCCCTGTGCGGGCTGGTCTTGCTGGCGCCGCTGCTCAAACTCAAGGTGCCCAAGGGTGGCAAGCCGATGCTGTTTGCGATCGCCACGGGACTGGTGTTGCTCGGGGCCTATCAGATCTTTTATCTGCTGGCGCTGGACTGCAAAGTCACGCCGGGGGTAATGGCGACGATCATGGGCGTTCAGCCGATCCTCACCGTGGTGCTGATGGAACGGCAGCGTTCGGCGAGCCGCCTGTTCGGCCTGACGCTGGGCCTGGCCGGGCTGATCATGGTGGTTTATCAAGGGATCGGTCTGGCTGGAATGTCCTGGGCCGGCATGCTGTTTGGTTTGCTGGCGCTGGCGAGCATGACGCTCGGCTCGATCATGCAAAAACGCATCACCGATAATCCGCTCGGTACGCTGCCAGTGCAGTACCTGGCCGGCCTGTTGCTGTGCGCGGTGTTCGTACCGTTCCAGCCGTTTCACTTCGAGCACAGCGCAGGCTTTATTGTCCCGGTGTTATGGATGGGCCTGGTGGTGTCGGTGCTGGCGACGCTGTTGCTGTATCGACTGATCGCGCGGGGCAATCTGGTGAATGTCACCAGCCTGTTCTATCTGGTGCCGGCGGTGACGGCAGTGATGGATTACCTGATTTTCGGTAATCGTCTGGCGGCGTTGAGTGTGCTGGGGATGCTGCTGATCATTGTTGGATTGGTATTTGTGTTCCGTAAAACCGGATAGCCGATAGGCAGGTGGCGCTTGTTGCGCCGCCTTTCGCGAGCAGGCTCGCTCTCACATTGAAATGGGTACTCTAGTGGGAGCGAGCCTGCTCGCGAATATCTGCGGCAGAAAATCTAACGGACTGACGCGTTTGCAGGCTTCACCACCGCCGGCTTCAACACCAGCCACAACGCCGCCGCAATCAGCACCCCGCCATAAATGTGCGCCATCGACAACGGCTCATCCAGCAACAACGCCCCCCACAACACGCCGAACGGCGGGATCATGAAGGTCACGGTCATCGATTTTACCGGGCCGATCGAGCTGAGCAGGCGGAAATAGATGATGTAGGCAAACGCCGTGCAACCCAGGCCCAGGCCGAGCAGCGACAGCCAGACCTGCCAGCCGCCCCAGCTGACCGGCGGCGCGGTGATGGTGCTGTAGGCGAACAGCGGCAGCAAAAACAACGTCGCCCCGAGCATGCTGCCCAGTGCCGACAAACGGCTGTCCAGCCCACCGGCCTGATCCAGCCAGCGCCGCGCGAGGAAACCGGCAAAGCCATAACAAGTGGTCGCCAGCAGGCACGCGACCGCGCCCATCAGCAGTTGCAGATCGAAGGCTACGGGACCGGCACGCGTCAGCACACCGACGCCGAACAGACCGAGGAACACGCCGCTGAGCTTGGCCGCCGTGAGCTTTTCGCTGAAGAACAAACCGCCAATCAACACGCCCATCAGCGGTGTCGTGGCGTTGAAGATCGCCGAATAGCCGGCCGGCAATACTTGCGCCGCCACCGAATACAGCGTCGCCGGAATCCCCGAGTTGATTACGCCCAGCAGCATCACGGTTTTCAGCTTGCCCTTGAAGTCCCAGCTGATGCGCATCAGCCCAAGGATCACCAGCAGCCCGGCGGCCGCGATCGACACGCGAAAGAACCCGGTCGGGATCGTGCCGATCACCGGGGCAATGATGCGCATGAACAGAAAACTCGCGCCCCAGATAGCGGCCAGCGACAACATACGGAAAATATCGACAGGGCTCACGGCGGGCTCCTTGCTTGATCGGGACGAGAGTGTTGCCGAGCGTCCGGAGCATGGCAACCGCTATTCGGGCTTTTAATTCTGCCTTGGGATTTACCTGCGCGAGAAACCCCGTCTACGGTCAACCCCGTATCGGTTTTGGCAGAAATTGCGCTTTTCCTGCGAACGTTTCCGTGACTAAGCTCAGACCAACCGAATTCCCGCCGAGGTTTCATTTATGTCGCAGCAATGGCCAGCCACCGAGATCGCCCGGATGATCCTCGCCGGCTTCGACGATTACCGCGAGCATTTCCGCCGCATCACCGACGGTGCGCGCGAGCGCTTCGAACAGGCGCGCTGGCAAGAAGCACAGGCCGCCTCGGCGGCGCGGATCAGTCTTTATGAGGAAAAGGTCGGCGAAACCGTCGCTCGCCTGCGCGAGTATTTCGACGAAGAAACCCTGATGAACGTCAGCTGCTGGCCGCTGGTGAAAAGCGCCTACATCAGTGTGATTGACCTGCGCTTCGACGATGAGCTGTCCGAAACCTGGTACAACTCGATTTTTTGCGGGCTGTTCAGCCACGACCTGATCAGCGACGGCTGCATGTTCATCCACACCACGCGCCCGAGCCTGCGCCGGGCCCGCGCTGCGCAAACCCGTACGTACAAGCCGCAGGGCCAGCTGTCCGGGATGCTCGCCAGCATCTTCGCCGACTACCGCTTCAGCGAAGATTACGCCGATCTGCCTGGCGATCTGCTGCGGCTCGAAGCACAACTGCGCGAGAACCTGCCGGACTGGGTGTGCAAGGACCCGGAGCTGAGCGTCGAGCTATTTTCCTCGGTGCTCTACCGCAACAAGGGCGCGTATCTGGTCGGACGCATCTACACCCGCGACGAGCAATGGCCGTTGGTGATTCCGCTGTTGCACCGCGAAGGTCGGGGCATTCAGATCGATGCGTTGATCACCGACGAAGCCGATGTGTCGATCATCTTCTCGTTTACCCGCTCGTATTTCATGGTCGATGTACCGGTGCCGGCGGAGTTCATCGGTTTTCTGCGACGCATTCTGCCGGGCAAGCACATCGCCGAGTTGTACACCTCGATCGGCTTCTACAAGCACGGCAAGTCGGAGTTCTACCGCGCGCTGATCAATCACCTGGCCAACACTGACGATCAGTTCATCATGGCCCCGGGCGTACGCGGCATGGTCATGAGCGTGTTCACCCTGCCGGGATTCAATACTGTGTTCAAAATCATCAAGGACCGCTTTTCGCCGTCGAAAAACGTCGACCGGGCCACGGTGATCGAAAAGTATCGTCTGGTGAAAAGCGTCGATCGGGTCGGGCGTATGGCCGATACTCAGGAGTTTGCTGATTTTCGCTTTCCGCTGAGCAAGTTCGATCCGGCGTGCCTCGAAGAACTGCTTGAGGTGGCGCCGTCGACGGTTTCGGTCGAAGGCGAAACCGTGCTGATCCGCCACTGCTGGACCGAGCGCCGGATGACCCCGCTCAATCTGTATCTGGAAAATGCCAACGACGCGCAAGTACGTGAAGCGCTGGAAGATTACGGTCTGGCGATCAAGCAACTGGCGGCGGCGAATATCTTTCCCGGCGACATGCTGCTGAAAAACTTCGGCGTCACCCGTCACGGGCGCGTGGTGTTTTACGACTACGACGAAATCTGCTTCCTGACCGAAGCCAACTTCCGCCACATCCCGCAACCGCGCACGCCGGAGGATGAAATGGCCTCTGAGCCGTGGTACTCGATCGGCCCGCTTGACGTGTTTCCCGAAGAGTTTCCGCCGTTCCTGTTTGCCGATTCGGGCCAGCGGAAATTGTTCGATCAATTGCACGGCGAGTTGTACAACGCCGATTACTGGAAGGGCTTGCAGGAGGCGATTCGGGCGGGGAAGGTCATCGACGTCTTCCCATACCGGCGCAAGGGCCTCGACAACGAATAACAAGACGCAGCTGCAAGCGGCAAGCTTCAAGCTGCAAGTTGAAAGCCGCAGTGACTTGCGGCTGGTAGCTTGGCGCTTGCAGCTGCTTTTCTGCGACAATCCGCCCCCTGCATAAATAGACGACCGAATTGCCTACCCGATGACCGACGAATCGCCCTCCATCGACAAATTGCTGAAAAACCTCGATCACGCCATGCTCGCCGACCGTCACCGGCTGCGGCGGCAGTTGCTTGAGCTGCGCAAGAAACCCGACGAGGCCAAACTGGCCCAGTGGGTGGCGCGGATGCAGGCGTCCTGTGATCAGGTACTGGCGCGTCGCGCGAGCCTGCCGGTGATTCGTTACGACGACAGTTTGCCGATCGCGGCCAAGCGCGACGAGATCAAAAAGGCCCTGGAGCAACATCAGGTGCTGATCATCGCCGGCGAAACCGGTTCGGGCAAAACCACCCAGTTGCCGAAGATCTGCCTGGAAATCGGGCGCGGCCAGCACGGTCTGATCGGCCATACCCAGCCGCGTCGGATCGCCGCGCGTAGTGTCGCCAGCCGTGTCGCCGAAGAACTCGGCACGCCGCTTGGAGCGCTGGTCGGCTATCAGGTGCGGTTTGAAGATCAAAGCGATTCCAACACCCTGATCAAACTGATGACCGACGGCATTCTGCTGGCGGAAACCCAGAACGATCGCTACCTCGAGCGCTACGACACGATCATCGTCGACGAAGCCCACGAACGCAGCCTCAACATCGATTTCCTCCTCGGCTACCTGAAAACCCTGCTGCCACGCCGTCCCGACCTCAAGGTCATCATCACGTCGGCGACCATCGATCTGGAGCGCTTCTCCAAGCACTTCGATGACGCGCCGATCGTCGAAGTGTCGGGTCGTACTTTTCCTGTGGAAACCTGGTACCGGCCGCTGACCCTGGAGCAGGACGAAGAGGGCAACCGGGTCGAGGACGACCTGACCGTCGATCAGGCGATTCTCGCCACCCTCGACGAAATCGCCGCCTACGAGCGCAGCGAACGACGCAGCCCCGGCGATGTGCTGGTGTTCCTGCCCGGCGAGCGCGAGATTCGCGACGCCGCCGACATGTTGCGCAAGGCCCAGCTCAAACACACCGAAATCTTGCCGCTGTACGCGCGCCTGTCGCCGGCTGAACAGCAGCGGATTTTCCAGTCGCATCCGGGCCGCCGCGTGGTGCTGGCGACCAACGTCGCCGAGACCTCGCTGACCGTGCCGGGCATTCGCTATGTGATTGACAGCGGCACCGCGCGCATCAGTCGTTACAGCTACCGCGCCAAGGTCCAGCGCTTGCCGATCGAAGCGATTTCCCAGGCCAGCGCCAATCAGCGTAAAGGTCGTTGCGGCCGGGTCGAGCCGGGTATCTGCGTGCGTTTGTACAGCGAAGAGGACTTCCTTGGGCGCCCGGAATTTACCGATCCGGAAATTCTGCGCACCAACCTCGCCGCCGTGATCCTGCAGATGCTGCATCTGCGCCTCGGCGAAATCACCGCGTTCCCGTTTATCGAGCCGCCGGACGGCAAGGCAATCAGCGACGGTTTCAACTTGCTGCAAGAACTGTCGGCGGTGGATCGCAACAGTCAGCTGACGCCGCTCGGTCGCCAGTTGGCGCGCTTGCCGGTCGACCCGCGCATGGGCCGCATGCTCTTGGAAGCGGCCAAACTTGGCAGTCTGCAGGAAGTGCTGATCGTCGCCAGCGCCATGTCAATTCAGGACCCGCGCGAGCGTCCACCGGAGCGTCAGCAAGCGGCGGATCAGGCCCATGCGCAATGGAAGGATCCGGATTCGGATTTCGCCGGCCTGGTCAATCTGTGGCGTGGTTTTGAAGAACAGCGCCAGGCGCTGACCGCCAATCCGCTGCGCAATTGGTGCCGGAAGAACTTCCTCAATTACCTGCGCTTGCGCGAATGGCGTGATTCTCATCGCCAGTTGAGCCTGATCTGTCGCGACATGCAGTTGAGCCTGAACAAAGAGCCGGCGGATTATCCGAAGCTGCACAAAGCGGTGCTGGTCGGCTTGCTCAGCCAGATTGGCCAGAAAACCGAAGACGGCGATTACCTCGGCGCGCGGCAGCGGCGCTTCTGGATTCATCCGTCGTCGGGCATCGGCAAGAAGCGCCCGCAGTGGCTGATGACCGCTGAGCTGGTGGAAACCACCAAGCTTTACGCGCGGATGGTCGCCAAGATCGACGCCGACTGGATCGAACCGCTGGCCGGGCACCTGATCAAGAAAAACCATTTCGAGCCGCACTGGGAAAAGAAGCGCGGCCAGGTCGTCGCCTACGAGCAGATCACCCTGTTCGGCCTGATCGTCGTCGGTCGTCGTCCGGTGCATTACGGCCCGGTCGATCCGGTGGTATCCCGTGAGCTGTTTATCCGCGAAGGTCTGGTGCGCGGCGAGATTCAGTCGCGGGCCAAATGCCTGAGCGCCAATCAGAAACTGCTCGAGCAGCTCGACGAACTCGAGGCCAAGGCTCGCCGTCGCGACATTCTCGCCGACGAAGAAACCCTCTACGCCTTCTACGATGCACGTCTGCCGGCGGAGATCCACCAGACCGCGACCTTCGACAGTTGGTACAAGGTCAACAGCCAGAAAGATCCGCAACTGCTGATCATGCGCGAAGAAGACGTGTTGGCCCGCGAGGCCAGCGAAGTCACTGCCCGCGATTACCCGGACACCCTGCACATCGGCGATCTGGAACTGGCGCTGACTTACCACTTCGAACCCAATCACCCGCGCGACGGCGTGACCTTGCGCGTGCCGGCGCCGTTGCTGCCGATGTTGCCGCCGGAGCGTCTGGAATGGCTGGTGCCGGGCCTGATCGAGGCCAAATGCATTGCTCTGGTGCGCAACCTGCCGAAAGCCCTGCGAAAGAACTTCGTGCCAGTGCCGGACTTCATCAAGGCCGCGTTGCAGCGCATGAATTTCGCCAAAGGTTCGCTGCCGCAAGCGCTCGGTCGCGAGCTGCTGCGCATGACTGGCGCGCGGGTCAGCGATGAGGCATGGGCAGAAGCCGCGCAGCAGGTTGAGAGCCATCTGCGCATGAACCTGGAAATCGTCGACGGCGAGGGCAAGTTCCTCGGTGAAGGCCGCGATCTGGCTGAGTTGACTGCACGTTTCGCCGAAGCCAGCCAGGCCGCGCTGGCGGTGCCGCAGAGTGCGAAAAGTCAGCAACCGGTCGAGGCAAAAGTCTTTGCCCCGGTGGCGGAAAAGACCCAGCAGAAGATCGCCGGGCTGTCGATGACCGTGTACCCGGCGCTGGTGGAAGAGGGCGGCACGGTCAAGGAGGGACGCTTCTCCACCCCCGCCGAGGCCGAGTTCCAGCACCGTCGCGCCTTGCAGCGCTTGCTCATGCAGCAACTGGCCGAGCCGGCGAAATTCCTCCGGGGCAAGTTGCCCGGGCAGACTGAACTGGGTCTGCTGTATCGCGAACTGGGCCGGGTCGATGCGCTGGTCGAAGACATTCTGCTGGCCAGCCTCGACAGCTGCATTCTCGAAGGCGAAGACCCGTTGCCCCGTGATGGCGCCGGGTTGGCGGCATTGGCCGAGCGCAAACGCGGCGACTGGACCGAGCACGCCGAGCGGGTTGCGCGGCTGACGCTGGAAATCCTCAAGATCTGGCACGGTCTGCAAAAACGCTTCAAGGGCAAGATCGATTTGGCCCAAGCAGTAGCGTTGAACGACATCAAGCAGCAGATCGGCAATCTGGTCTATCCGGGTTTCGCCCGCGAGACGCCGATGCAGTGGCTCAAAGAGTTGCCGCGTTACCTGAAAGCGGTCGAGCAGCGTTTCGAGAAACTCGGCGCACAGGTGCAGAAGGATCGGGTCTGGAGCGGCGAACTCGCTGGCCTGTGGGCGCAATACCAGGCCCGCGCGGCCAAGCATGCGCAGGAAGGCAAGCGTGATCCGCAGCTGGAGTTGTACCGCTGGTGGCTGGAGGAATACCGCGTGTCGCTGTTCGCGCAACAATTGGGCACCAAAGTGCCGATCTCCGACAAGCGCCTGAACAAACAGTGGAGCCAGGTCGAGCCCTGACCTGCAGCCATACACAATCCCCCTGAGGAAGCGGTCTTTGTGGCGAGGGGATTTATCCCCGTTGGGTGGCGAAGCCGCCCCAAAACCTACGACCTCGGTTCATCAGCTATACCGAGCGTGGTGGGTTGGCGACTGCTTCGCAGTCGAACGGGGATAAATCCCCTCGCCACAGAGTTGAGTTCATATGGTGGATGGCAGTTGTGCATGAGAACGGCGCCAAAATTCTGGGTTTATGGCAAACTTCGCCACCATAACCCGCCGTTTCGCGACCCAGAGCCTTCGCCGTGTCGCGCTGCGGAATAAAACGATGCCAGGTTTGCGTCCCCCGGATGGGAATAGACCCTTTGCGTGTTGGGACGACGGTTCCAGCACTTTCTGCCTGAACAGATTAGAGAAACGACCATGCATAACGTCGTCATCAGCGGCACCGGCCTGTACACACCGGCCAACAGCATCTCCAACGAAGAGCTGGTGCAGTCTTTCAATACCTACGTCGCCCAGTTCAACGCCGATAACGCCGAGGCGATTGCCAGCGGTGAAGTCCAGGCCCTGACCGAATCCAGCGCCGCGTTCATCGAAAAGGCCTCGGGCATCAAGAGCCGCTTTGTCATGGACAAGGACGGCATCCTCGATCCGCAACGCATGGCCCCGCGCCTGCCCGAGCGTTCCAACGATGAATGGTCGGTGCTCTGCCAGATGGCCGTTGGCGCTGCCGAACAAGCCCTGCAACGAGCCGGCAAAACCGCCGCCGACATCGACGGCGTGATCGTCGCCTGCTCCAACCTGCAACGCGCTTACCCGGCCATCGCCATCGAAGTCCAGGAAGCGCTGGGCATTGAAGGTTTCGGTTTCGACATGAACGTGGCGTGTTCTTCCGCCACATTCGGCATCCAGGCCGCCGCCAACAGCGTGCAACTGGGCCAGGCGCGGGCGATCCTGATGGTCAACCCGGAGGTCTGCACCGGGCACCTGAACTTCCGTGATCGCGACAGCCACTTCATCTTCGGCGATGCCGCGACTGCGGTGATCATCGAGCGCGCGGATCTGGCGACCTCCCCGTACCAGTTCGACGTGGTCAGCACCAAACTGCTGACCAAGTTCTCCAACAACATCCGCAATAACTTCGGCTTCCTCAACCGTGCGGCGGAAGAGGGCATCGGTGCCCGCGACAAGCTGTTCGTGCAGGAAGGCCGCAAGGTGTTCAAGGATGTCTGCCCGATGGTCGCCGAGCTGATTGGCGAGCACCTGGAAGAGAACCAGCTCAACGTCGGCGACGTGAAGCGTTTCTGGCTGCACCAGGCCAACCTGAGCATGAACCACCTGATCGTGCGCAAGCTGCTCGGCCGCGAAGCTACCGAAGAAGAAGCCCCGGTGATTCTCGACAGCTACGCCAACACCAGCTCGGCCGGTTCGGTCATTGCCTTCCACAAATACCAGGATGATCTGGCCTCGGGTTCGCTGGCGGTGCTCAGTTCGTTTGGTGCCGGTTATTCGATCGGTAGCGTGTTGCTGCGCAAGCGCTGAAACAGGTTAATTTCCCCTTAATCGCGTCGATCTTTCCTACATTCGAAGCGGCTGAAACGCTGTAATTTTTCGGACGTCGCGGCAGGTGCACACCTGCCGCGTTCATTTTCGAAGTCCGGACAAGGGGATTGATGGATGGCGGCTGACGACACCCAACTGCTCACGCGCCTGCTGGCGGGGGAGCAAAAGGCTTTCAAGGAACTGGTCACCACGTATCAGAGCGCCATGCGCGCTGTGGCTTACGCGATTGTCGGCCAGCGTCATGTCGAGGAAGTGGTGCAGGATGCCTGGCTGTCGGTGGTGCGTCATCTGGCCAGCTTCGAAGGCCGTTCCAGCCTCAAGACCTGGTTGCTGACCATCACCGCCAATTCGGCGAAGAATCGCTACAAGCTCAATCGCCGGGAAGTCCTGCTCGATGACCTGCCATCGCCCCACGGCACCATCGGTGACGATCGATTTTCCTCAAGCGACGGCCATTGGCTGGTCGCGCCGTTTGCCTGGCATCAGGACACCCCAGAAGCGCTGCTCACCGAAAACGAACTGCGCGAATGCCTCGAACACACGTTGCTGAGTCTGTCCGAGTTGCAGAGCAGTGTCCTGTTGTTGCGCGAACGCCAGGGCCTGGAGCTGGAAGAGATCTGTAATCTTCTGGAGATCTCGCTCTCCAATGTCCGCGTGCTGCTGCACCGGGCACGCTTGAAGGTCTTCGCGACCGTGGAACATTTTGAGGAGACAGGAGAATGTTGACCTGCAAGGAGCAAGTGGCACGATCCAGCGATTATCTCGATGGCCAACTGAGCTTTCGCGAGACGCTGATGGTGCGTCATCACCTGTTGTTCTGCCCCAATTGCCGGCGCTTCATGCGGCAGATGCGCGTGATGCAGGCAACCCTGAAGGCGCTGCCGGAAAAACCGGACGAGAACGTCGATGCCTTGGCTGAACGCCTGGCCGAGCAACGACGAAAAGACAACCCCCTGTAGGAGCTGTCGAGTGAAACGAGGCTGCGATCTTTTGATCTTGTTTTCAGGATCAAGATCAAAAGATCGCAGCCTTCAGCAGCTCCTACAGGGTTTTTTGCATCCTGCAGAGATAACTCGGTGCGGGTGAAACGAACGGATGATGGGGATCGCCCCGCCCGCACCGGAGTGGGGCAGCTTCAAGCTTCAAGCTGCAAGCAAAGGTATTCACACGCAGCTCTTGGCTTGTAGCTTGTAGCTTGCAGCTTGCAGCTTGCAGCTTGTAGCTGTTTTCTTAGAACTTCGCTTCAGCATCCAGCTGCAGGGTGTTGGCATCTGCATCGCGCTGGCTGCGGCTGGCGAAGTCGGCCTTGGTCAGGAAGTACGTGGCGCCGACGGCGAAGTTCTTGTCGATGTCGTAACCGACTTTGAACTTGTGCCCGCGCGAACCGGTGGTGCCGTTGGCAAAGTCGGAGTCGGTGAAGGCGCCGACCACGGCGTTGCGCTGCACGTCGCGATAGTTGTAGTCGAGGTTGAAGCCGAAGACTTTCGACTTGGCGCCGAGCAACCATGCGGTGTCCTGATCGGTCACGGCATCGTTGTTCTTCACGTACTGGCCGTAGAACGACAGTGGCATTGGCAGGCCGCCGATGTCGATCTGGCTGAACCCTTCATACAGACGGAATTCGTTGTCGGCCGAGTTGCCGTTGACTGCCAGCGCGCACGGCGTCGAGGTGCCGGTGCAGCGGCTGTCATCGTCATTCTGGTAAGCGTAAACGCTGCCGCCGACGGTCATCTTCAGGTTATCAGTGATGTTGAAGCGGCTGCCCAACTGGCCAGCGGTCAGGCGCAGGTCGTGGCGGAATTGCACGCCGTCGCCGTCAACGTTGTCCTTGAGGTTGTAGTTACCCAGGCTGCCGAACAGTTCGGCGCTGCCGCCCAGTGGGTATTTGTAGGTAACGGCCAGACCTTCCGGGTTGATGTCGCTGTCCCAGATCACGTCGCCCATGCTTACCCATGGTTGCAGCATCTTGCCGCCGATCACGTGCAGGTTCTTGATCTGATCCGGGTGATAGTCGATGTAGCCGAGGTCGAGCCAGATCTGCTTCTTGTCGAAGTAGTTGTCCTGATCCTGGTTGGTCGAGCGCGCGTCGTCACCGCCGCCGGTGGCGATACGGATACCGGTGTCGACTTGCGGGTTGATCTCGGTATAGGCGCCCAGACGCGCACGGATGCGCTGGCGGTCCTTGTCGCGGCCGCCGTTGTTCGGCTCGCCGTCGATCTTGATGGTTTCCTGACGGATACGGACGTCGCCCTTGAACTGGGTCTTGGCCGCCCAGGCCAGTTTCTGATCGAACAGGCTCTGTTCGTTGGTCTTCTTCGCGACCGCCGCCACTTGTTCGTTGGTTTCCTGCTGCGCCTGTTGGGCGATTTGCTGAGCCTTCTGATCCTTGGCCAGTTCTGTTTGCAGCTCGATGTACTGCGCCTGGGAAATCGACCCGTTGGCCTTGAGCATGTCGAGCAGTTTGGCGTCGACTGCAGCACTGGCCGGAACGCTCATGGCCAGCAACAAGCCGCCGCACAGGGCCGCTGCAGTTTTCGTGGAAGCAAGACGCATAGCAATCTCCGAAGATGAAGGGGATGGCTGAACCATCCTGGGCACAACCGGCCTGAAGGCCGGAAAACTGTGTCCGGGTTAGAACCCGGCGCTCTAAAAACAGGCGCCAGTATCGCGATGGTTTATGACAGAGCGGTGGCACAGTGATGGCAGGTTGATGACGATGCGGATCAGGCGTGAACTATCGAGTTAGAGCGCTGTCGGCCGATTGAGCGTGTGCAACGGGGTCGCGATCAGCGATACTCGCCGGGCTTTGTCGCCAAGCTGTGGAGTGCCAGTGAATGCCGTTGCAACGCCTGCAAGACCTGTCAGAAATCGCCCCGGCAAGCTGGGATGCGCTGGTGCCGGACAACCAGCCGTTCCTGCGTCACGCCTTCCTCAGCGCGCTGGAAGACAGCGGCAGTGTCGGCCCGCATACAGGCTGGCAGCCGGAGCATTTGCTGCACATCGAAGATGATCGACTGATCGCCGCGCTGCCCTGTTATCGCAAGTGGCATTCCTACGGCGAGTACGTCTTCGATCACGGCTGGGCCGACGCCTGCGCGCGTGCCGGCATCGATTACTACCCCAAACTGTTGACCGCCGTGCCCTTCAGCCCGGTCAGCGGCCCGCGCTTGCTGGCGGCGAAAGTGGAGGACGGTTTCGAACTGCTGAAAAGCCTGCCCGACTATTTGCAGATCGAAGAGCTGTCCAGCGCGCACATCAATTTCACTGATCCGTTTACCGATGCGGCGATGGCCGAGCAACCGGGCTGGCTGCAGCGCATCGGCTGTCAATATCACTGGCAGAACCGTGAGTACCGCGACTTTCAGGACTTCCTCGACGCCCTCAGCTCTCGCAAGCGCAAGCAGATGCGCAAGGAACGCGAGCAGGTGGCGGGGCAGGGCTTTGAGTTCGAGTGGTTGGAGGGGCGTGAGCTGGGCGAGGCGCAGTGGGATTTCGTGTACGCCTGCTATGCCAACACCTACGCGGTGCGGCGTCAGGCGCCATATCTGACGCGCGAGTTCTTCAGTCTGCTGGCTGAACGCATGCCCGAAGCGATTCGCGTGGTCCTGGCCAAACAGGGCTCACGGCCGGTGGCGATGGCGTTCAGCCTGGTCGGTGGCGACAGTTTCTACGGGCGTTATTGGGGCTGCCTGGCCGAGTTTGATCGGCTGCATTTCGAGACGTGTTTCTACCAGGGCATGGATTACGCGATTGCCCAAGGCATCCAGCGTTTCGATGCCGGGGCACAGGGCGAGCATAAGTTGATTCGCGGCTTCGAACCGGTGATCACCCATTCCTGGCATTACCTGCGCCATCCGGGGCTGAAAGCGGCGGTGAAGGATTTCCTCCAGCAGGAGCGCGCCGGGGTTCTGGCCTATGCCGAAGAGGCCCGGACAGCGTTGCCCTATCGCCAAACCTAGTTCCAGATCCCCTGTGGGAGCGAGCCTGCTCGCGAAAGCGTCGGGTCAGTTGACGAATTTGTCGCTGATCCATCGCATTCGCGAGCAGGCTCGCTCCCACAGTTTTTTCACCGCACCGCCAGGCATCAATCGATACCGACAAAGCCTCCGGTCTGGTGCGCCCACAACCGTGCATACAAACTACGATGGGCGAGCAGTTCGGCGTGGGTGCCGCTCTCGGCGATCTTGCCGTTTTCCAGCACCACGAGGCGATCCATGCGCGCGATGGTCGAGAGACGGTGGGCGATGGCGATCACGGTTTTGCCCTGCATCAAGGTCTCGAGGCTTTCCTGAATCGCCGCTTCGACTTCCGAATCCAGTGCCGAGGTGGCTTCGTCCATGATCAGGATCGGCGCGTCCTTGAGCAGCACCCGCGCAATCGCGATGCGCTGGCGCTGACCGCCCGACAATTTCACCCCGCGCTCGCCGACATGCGCATCGAAACCGCTGCGGCCTTCAGCGTCGGACAGCAGTGGAATGAACTCATCGGCGCGAGCCTTGTGCACCGCCTCCCACAGTTCGGCGTCGGTGGCGTCGGGTTTGCCGTAGAGCAAGTTGTCACGGATCGAACGGTGCAGCAGCGAGGTGTCCTGCGTGATCATGCCGATCCGCGCGCGCAGGCTTTCCTGGCCGACTTCGGCAATGTTCTGCCCATCGATCAGGATGCGCCCGCCCTCGACGTCGTACAGGCGCAGCAACAGGTTGACCAGGGTCGATTTGCCGGCGCCGGACGGGCCGATCAAGCCGATTTTCTCCCCTGGTTTTATCGTCAGATTGAGGTCGCCGATGATGCCTCTCTTCTTGCCGTAGTGAAAATCCACGTGCTCGAAACGCACTTCGCCCGAGGCCACGGCCAGCGGTTTGGCCTGCTCGCGGTCGGTGACGCTGACCGGTTGCGAGATGGTGCGCAGACCGTCCTGGACCATGCCGATGTTTTCGAAAATGCCGGTGACCACCCACATGATCCAGCCGGACATGTTGACGATACGAATCACCAGGCCGGTGGCCAGGGCAATCGCGCCGACGGTGATCAGCGACTGCGTCCACAGCCACAATGCCAGCGCGGTGGTGCCGACAATCAGCAGGCCGTTCATGGTAGTAATCGCCACGTCCATGCTGGTCACCACGCGACCGGCCATTTGCGCTTTGACGGTCTGTTCTTCGATGGCTTCCTTGGCGTAGTGCTGTTCGAAGTTGGTGTGGGCAAACAATTTCAGCGTGGCGATGTTGGTGTAGCCATCGACGATGCGCCCCATCAATTTCGAGCGCGCGTCAGAGGCTTCCACCGAACGCTCTTTCACGCGCGGCACGAAGTAATACAGCGCGCCGATGTAGGCGACGATCCAGGTCAGCAAAGGGATCATCAGGCGCCAGTCGGCCTCGGCGAACAGCACCAGCGAGCTGATCGCATAGATCACCACGTGCCACAGCGCGTCCACCGCTTGCACGGCAGAATCGCGCAGCGAGTTGCCGGTCTGCATGATGCGCTGGGCGATGCGCCCGGCGAAGTCGTTCTGGAAGAAATTCAGGCTCTGCTTGAGCACGTAGCTGTGGTTCTGCCAGCGGATCATGCTGGTCATGCCGGGGCTCAGGGTCTGGTGCACCAGCAAGTCGTGCAGGCCGAAGAAAATCGGTCGCAACACCAGGGCGACCACCAGCATCCAGGTCAATTCGAGGGCGTGGTCGCTGAAGAAATTCGGGTTGGGCGTGCCTTGGGCCAGATCGATGATGCGGCTCAGGTAACTGAACAGCGCCACTTCGATCAACGCGGCGAACAGGCCAACCACGAGCAGGGCGGCGAAGCTCGGCCAGACCTGCTTCAGGTAATAGGTATAGAAGGGCCAGACGCGGTCCGGCGGGGACGCCGTCGGGGCGTCGCGGAAGATATCGATCAGTTGTTCGAAACGGCGATAGAGCATCAGATAACCGCCCGGAGCACGGGCTCTCCTTTTATCGGTGTGAGCGGCGCGGGATCAGGCCAGCGCCGCTCGATACGCCCTGTACAGCTTAGTCGATGACTTTGGCCGACTTGATGAATACAGGGTCGGCAGGTACGTCTTTCATGCCGCTTTTGATGGTGGTCGGCGAGTTGACGATGATGTCGACAACGTCCATGCCTTTGACCACTTTGCCGAATACTGCGTAGCCGTCGCCCTGGTCGAGAAAGTCGTTGTCCTTGACGTTGATGAAGAACTGGCTGGTCGCCGAATCAGGTACAGAGGTGCGGGCCATGGACAGTGTGCCACGGACGTTATGCAGGCCGTTTTTGGACTCGTTCTTGATCGGGGCCTTGGTTTCCTTTTGCTGCATCTGTTGAGTGAAACCGCCGCCCTGGACCATAAAGCCCGGGATCACACGGTGGAAAATCGTGTTGTTGTAGAAGCCGCTGTTCACGTAATCCAGAAAGTTCTTGGTGCTGATCGGCGCCTTGACCGGATCCAGTTCGATTTCGATCTGGCCGTTGGTGGTGTCCAGCAGAACGTGCGGTGCCTTGGCCGGCGTGGCAGCCATCAGGTTGGCAGCAAACAGCACGGTACCAGCGGCGAGGGCGAGTTTTTTCAGCATGGGTCAGTGATCCTGAGAGTGAAGGTCGGCTGTGGCGAGAAAATCCAGCAGCGTGTGATTGAAGCGTTCGGGTTGATCGAGCGGGGTGGCATGGCGCGAGTCGTCAATGACCACCAACCGCGCATCCGGCAGCAGTTTTACATAGGTTTCCTTTAACGCCACCGGTGTGTAGTCACGGTCGGCGCTGATGACGAGCGTTGGACAGGACACCCGGGAAAGTCGTTCCTGAACGCCCCAGCCCACGATCGCATCGAAGCTGGCGAGATAAGCACGTTTGTCGTTTTTTGCCCAGCGTTCGGCCATTTTCCGTCGCAGATCGGCCTGTTCCGGCTTGGGGAAAAGTTTGCTGCCGAGGGCTTTGCCGATGGTTTCCAGGCTGAGCAGGCGCATCAGGCTCCAGCGTTTGAACCACTGCCAATAATCATCGCGGCTGCGCAATTTGACCTGTGGCGCGCTGTTGACGATGGTCAGGCTCTTGAGCGCTTGCGGCTGATCGACAGCCAGTTGAAAGCCGATCATTCCGCCCATCGACAGCCCGACATAGTGCACCGGGCCGAGGCGCAGGTGTTCGATCAAGGCCAGCAGATCCGCGCTGAACCCGGCGATGCTGTAGCGCTCGCGGGGTTTGTCCGAGCGCCCGTGGCCGCGTATGTCCGGGACGATCACCCGGTAGTGCGCGGCCAGGGCCGGGATCTGCATTTCCCAGTCCAGGGTGCTCGAGCCGAGCCCGTGAACCAGCAGCAACGGCGCACCGTGGCCATATTCCTCGTAGTGCAGGTTGCAACCTTCGTGCTCGAAATACGCCATCGGTGAACTCCGTGTCAGGCTTGTTCAGGTGCGGCAAACGGTGCGTCCAGCGGCAAGGTGTCGAAGGTGCGCAACAATTCAATAAGGATTTGCGTGGCCGGGCCCAGGGGTTTGTCCTTGTTCGAATACAGATAGAAACTCGAATTGCGGCTGCCGCCTCGGTCCAACGGTAGCAGCTTGAGCGAACCATCCTTGAGTTCGCGGTCGATCATGTGCCGCGGTAGCCAGGCAAAGCCCAGGCCGCTGCTGACAAAGGTCGCGGCGGTGGCGAGGCTGCCGACGGTCCAGCGCTGTTCGGCGCCGAGCCAGCCGACATCGCGCGGCTGCTGGCGGCCGGAGTCGCGGATCACCACTTGCATCTGAGTTTCCAGATCCTGAAAGCTCAGCTCGCGGTTGAGCCGATGCAGCGGATGATCAGGGTGGGCGACGGCAACGAACTCGACATCACTCAATTCCGCGCCCAGGTAGCCGGGAATGCTCAGGCCGGTGATTGCCAGGTCCGCCACGCCTTCGAGCAGCACTTCCTCGACGCCCGACAACACTTCCTCGCGCAGACGCACGCGGCAGCCGCGACTCTGCGGCATGAACGCGGTCAGGGCGCGGACGATCCGCGCGCTCGGGTAGGCCGCATCGACCACCAGCCGCACTTCCGCTTCCCAGCCTTGCTCCATGTGATGGGCGAGGTCTTCGAGTTGGCTGGCCTGTTTGACCAATTGCCGCGAACGGCGCAGCAATACGCCGCCGGCCTCGGTGAGCACGGCTTTGCGCCCGTCGATGCGCAGCAACGGCACACCGAGCTGATCCTGCATGCGGGCGACGGTGTAGCTCACCGACGATTGCGAACGGTGCAGGGCCTCGGCGGCCTGGGCGAATCCGCCGTGGTCGACCACGGCCTGCAACGTGCGCCATTGATCAAGGGTCACGCGGGGCGCTTTCATCAATAGCTCCTCTTGTCCTAAGCTGGCCGTCCCTCATGGAGACTGCCGAATGAAAAAATTCTGTTGTGTGGTGCTGGCGCTACTGCCGTTGACCGCGTTTGCCTATCCGATCGACGTGCAAAAGGATCTCAACGGCATGAAGATCGACTACGAGACTTACGACACGGACAACGACATCGGCTCGATCCGCGTGGCCAACTACGGTGATGTCGACGCGACCTGCCGTGCGGTGTTCAGCAACGGCCCGGAAGCACCACGCACGCGCAGCATCGATGTCCCGGCCGGCAAGCATAAAAACGCCACGGCCAAGTTCACCCGCGAGATCATCAAGCTGCGCATCAAACTGACCTGCACCCCCAAGTGAGCGGTATTCCCCTGTGGGAGCGAGCTTGCTCGCTAAGACGGAGTGTCATCCAGAGATGATGTGACTGACATTCCGCTTTCGCGAGCAGGCTCGCTCCCACAGGGGATATGGGTCTAGCTTATAAACGAATTTATCGATGGGTTACAGCGGATATTTGCGCTTTTTCATCGATTCAGCTCTGTTTAACCTTCACTCCATCGACTTACAACATATTCGGATGGAGGCTACACACCATGTCCCGCGTTCTGATCATCGAAAGCAGTGCCCGCCAGCAAGACTCGGTTTCCCGTCAACTGACCCAGACCTTCATCGCTCAGTGGAAAGCCGCGCACCCTGCCGATCAGATCACCGTGCGTGACCTCGCCGCGAACCCGGTGCCGCATCTGGACGCCAATTTGCTGGGTGGCTGGATGAAACCCGCCGAGCAGCGCAACGACAGCGAACAGGCGTCGCTGGACCGCTCCAACCAATTGACTGATGAGCTGCTCGCCGCCGACGTGCTGGTGATGGCGGCACCGATGTACAACTTTGCCATCCCCAGCACGCTCAAGGCCTGGCTGGATCATGTGCTGCGTGCCGGGGTGACCTTCAAGTACACCGAAACCGGTCCGCAAGGTCTGCTCGGCGGCAAGCGCGCCTTTGTCCTGACCGCTCGCGGTGGTGTGTATGCCGGTGGCCCGGCGGATCATCAGGAACCGTACTTGCGTCAGGTGATGGGTTTCATCGGAATCAACGACGTGACTTTTATCCATGCTGAGGGCATGAACCTGGGCGGTGACTTCCAGGAGAAGGGCCTGAATCAGGCCAACGCCAAATTGTCTCAGGTCGCTTGATCGGTTAATCGCCAGATAATCGCCGATTGTTTAAGTGACCTGGCGCAACCCCTTCAAGGTTCCACGCGCATCGAACCTCCCTTTGCACTTTTGCTCCTGAGTGCTGTAGCCCGATTGAACGCTTTAGCGAGATCGGGCTTTTTTTTGCCTGTGATTTGACGAACAACACATGACTCCTTGTGGGAGCGAGCCTGCTCGCGAAAGCGGTGTATCAGAAAAGTATCAGCCGTCTGACACGCTGCCTTCGCGAGCAGGCTCGCTCCCACCGGTTATTTGTGTTTCCGGCTATTCGCAGTGAGCGGCAAAACCCGCTATCGTCGCCGCCATTCGATTTCGAGGCGAGCATGGGCTATCTACTTTTTGTCACGCTGATCCAGGCGTTTTCCTTCAGTCTGATCGGCGAGTACCTGGCAGGGCATGTCGACAGTTACTTCGCGGTGCTGGTGCGTGTGGTGCTGGCCGGGCTGGTGTTTATTCCGCTGACGCGCTGGCGTTCGGTGGAGCCGGCGTTCATGCGTGGCATGTTGCTGATCGGCGCGTTGCAGTTCGGGGTCACTTACGTCTGCCTGTACCTGAGCTTCCGTGTGCTGACGGTGCCGGAGGTGTTGCTGTTCACCATTCTCACGCCGCTGCACGTGACGTTGATCGAAGACGCGCTGAACCGTCGCTTTAATCCGTGGGCATTGGTTGCTGCGCTGGTGGCAGTCGGCGGTGCGGCGGTGATTCGCTTCGACAGCATCAGTCCCGACTTTTTCATGGGCTTTCTGCTGCTGCAACTGGCCAACTTCACCTACGCCGCCGGGCAAGTGCTGTACAAGCATCTGGTGGCGAAGCATCCGAGCGATCTGCCGCATTACCGCCGCTTCGGTTATTTCTACCTCGGTGCATTGGCGGTTGTGCTGCCAGCGTTCCTGTTGTTCGGCAAGTCGAACTTCCTGCCGGAAGCGCCGCTGCAATGGGCGGTGTTGCTATTCCTCGGTCTGGTGTCGACGGCGCTGGGCCTGTACTGGTGGAACAAGGGCGCGTGCATGGTCAACGGCGGTACCCTGGCGGTGATGAACAACCTGCATGTGCCGGTGGGGCTGCTGTTGAATCTGCTGATCTGGAATCAGCATGAGGAACTGGGGCGGTTGTTCCTTGGCGGGGGTGTGATTCTGGCCGCTGTGTGGATCAGCCGGTTGGGCATCCGCAGATCCCCCGCCGCCGCATAACCCCTGTGGGAGCGAGCCTGCTCGCGAAGGCGCTGGGTCAGATAAGTATGGGTCGACTGACACATTGCATTCGCGAGCAGGCTCGCTCCCACATTGGATTTTTGGGTTACATCAGGTGTTTTTCCGGCTCCGGAATACTCGCCGAGCCCAACACCGCTGGCAGCAACCCGGCGCGCAAATCACCACCACTCGGCTGCTGATACAGGCTCAGCCCGAACTCCGGCAGCACCGCCAGCAGGTAATCGAAAATATCCCCCTGAATCCGCTCGTAATCGGCCCACACCGTGGTGCGGGTGAAGCAGTAGATTTCCAGCGGAATGCCCTGCGCGGTGGTTTGCATCTGCCGGACCATGCAGGTCATGTTCGGCTGAATCTCCGGATGGCTCTTCAGATACGCCAGTGCGTAGGCGCGGAAGGTGCCGATGTTGGTCATGCGGCGGCGGTTGGCCGACATGGCTGCGACATTGCCCTGCGCTTCGTTCCAGGCTTTGAGCTCGGCTTTCTTGCGGCCCATGTAGTCGGTCAGCAGGTGCACCTGAGAGAGCTTTTCTTCCTCGTCGTCGCGGATGAAGCGCACGCCGCTGGCATCGATGAACAGGCTGCGTTTGATCCGCCGACCGCCGGACTGCTGCATGCCGCGCCAGTTCTTGAACGACTCGGACATCAGCCGCCAGGTCGGGATCGAGACGATCGTCTTGTCGAAGTTCTGCACTTTGACCGTGTGCAACGTGATGTCGACCACGTCGCCATCGGCGCCGACTTGTGGCATTTCGATCCAGTCGCCGACGCGCAGCATGTCGTTGCTGGTCAGCTGCACGCTGGCGACGAACGACAGCAGCGTGTCCTTGTAAACCAACAGGATCACCGCCGACATCGCACCCAGACCCGACAGCAGCAGCAGCGGCGAGCGGTCGATCAGGGTGGCGACGATGATGATCGCGCCGAACACGTACAAGACCATCTTCGCCAGTTGCACGTAGCCTTTGATCGAGCGTGTACGCGCATGCTCGGTGCGCGCGTAGATGTCGAGCAGGGCGTTGAGCAGGGCGCTGACCGCCAGCAGCAGGAACAGAATGGTGAAGGCCAGCGCGACGTTGCCGAGGAAATTCATCGCGTTTTTGCTCAGCTCCGGCACCAGGTGCAGGCCGAACTGGATCACCAGCGACGGCGTCATCTGCGCCAGTCGTTGAAACACCTTGTTGTGGCGAAAATCGTTGATCCAGTGCAGCGCCGGCTGGCGGCCGAGCATGCGGCTGGCGTGCAGGATCAGGTATCGCGCCACTCGTCCGAGCACCAGCGCAATGACCAGCAGCACCAGCAGCGCCAGTCCCGATTGCAGAAGTGGGTGCTCTTCGAGCGTGCCCCAGAGGCCTTGGGCTTTGAGCCAGAGCTGTTTGATATCCATAAGCGAAACGTTTCTTCTGTAAGACGCGAGGGCCGATTAGAGCATTTAAGACGCTGTGTATTGCTGCGAGTGACAAATCGGGCAACAAAAAAACCACTGATTGTCGGCGTTTGCACAAAGAAACTCGGCCTGAGCGCTCGAAACCGGTAACCTATGCAGCTGTTTTTTTGCATATCTTCGAGGTAGCACCCGTGTTTTCCCAATTCGCCCTGCACGAACGCCTGCTTAAAGCTGTGGCCGAGCTGAAATTTGTCGAGCCAACGCCTGTGCAAGCCGCGGCCATTCCGCTGGCGCTCCAGGGGCGTGATCTGCGGGTGACGGCGCAAACCGGCAGCGGCAAAACCGCCGCTTTTGTCTTGCCGATCCTCAATCGCCTGATCGGCCCGGCGAAGATCCGCGTCAGCATCAAGACGCTGATCCTGCTGCCAACCCGTGAACTGGCCCAACAGACCTTGAAGGAAGTCGAACGCTTCTCGCAGTTCACTTTCATCAAGTCCGGCCTGATCACTGGCGGCGAAGACTTCAAGGTGCAGGCGGCCATGCTGCGCAAAGTGCCGGACATCCTCATTGGCACCCCGGGGCGGATGATCGAGCAACTCAACGCCGGCAACCTCGACCTGAAAGAAGTCGAAGTGCTGGTGCTCGACGAAGCCGACCGCATGCTCGACATGGGTTTCGCCGAAGACGTGCAGCGTCTGGTCGACGAGTGCCCGAACCGTCAGCAGACCATGCTGTTCTCCGCGACCACCGGCGGTTCCGGTCTGCGCGAGATGATCGCCAAGGTCCTGAACAACCCTGAGCACTTGCAGCTCAACGCCGTCAGCCAGCTCAACTCGACGACTCGTCAGCAAATCATCACCGCCGACCACAATCAGCACAAAGAGCAGATTGTGAACTGGCTGCTGGCCAACGAGACCTACCAGAAGGCCATCGTCTTCACCAACACCCGCGCCATGGCCGACCGCATCTACGGCCGCCTCGTGGCTCAGGAATACAAAGCGTTCGTGCTGCACGGCGAGAAAGACCAGAAGGATCGCAAACTGGCGATCGATCGTCTGAAGCAGGGCGGTGTGAAGATCCTCGTCGCTACCGACGTTGCAGCCCGTGGTCTGGACGTCGACGGTCTGGATCTGGTGATCAACTTCGACATGCCACGCAGCGGCGACGAATACGTGCACCGCATCGGTCGTACCGGCCGCGCCGGCAACGATGGTCTGGCGATCTCGCTGATCTGCCACGGCGACTGGAACCTGATGTCGAGCATCGAGCGCTACCTGAAACAGAGCTTCGAGCGCCGCACGATCAAGGAAGTCAAAGGCACCTACGGCGGGCCGAAAAAGGTCAAGGCCTCGGGCAAAGCCGTCGGCGTGAAGAAGAAAAAGACCGACGCCAAGGGCGACAAGAAGAAAACCGCCGCCAAGACGCCGACCAAGCGCAAGAGCGTCAACCGTCCAAAGCCGGATTCTCTGGTGAGCAGCGACGGCATGGCCCCGCTCAAGCGTCGCAAGCCGGCCGAGCCAGCGGCTGAATAACGCGTTCTAAACGCACAAAAAAACCGGACATTGTCCGGTTTTTTTTCGTCCTCAACTGTCGGCCTTTTTCTCTGCCGAACCCAATTCCTTCAAACGCTGATCGATCAACTGGCACTTGTCGGGCACATCAGCGCTGGCCGTCTCCAGATCCATTTTCTGCAACTCGGCGTTGATCTCCTTGGCCTTGGCCGGATTCTGCTCGGTGAGCTTCGAGACTTCCTTGGCCAGTTGCTCGCGTTTGATCGTCGCCTCTTCTGGCGTACAGGCCCAGACGGGCAGGGCGCAGGCGAGAGTGGCGGTGAGGGAGAGCTTGATCAGGATTTTCATGGGCAGGCCTCAGTTCCGGTTAAGGCAGACAAGCGGTTGAGGGCTGAAGCCTGGCAAAAGTTCAGAAACTGTGGGGCCAGGGTTGCGCTCAATCGGCATGACAGCAACCCGACTTCGGCGCACCGTCATACCGATCATGATGCCGAACCCATTCCATGATCTCGTCTTCATTCCTGCCCTTGGGCGTCAGATCCAGATAGTGGTAAGCACCAACCAGCATGTCCAGGCCGCGCGCGTATGTGGAATAGGTGTGGAAAATCTCGCCTTTGTCGTTGCGATAAAACACGCTCAACCCCGGCATTTCTTCCTCGGCGCTGTCGGTTTTTTCGTAGTTGTAGGTAGCCTTGCCCTCGGCGACGTCTTCAGCCCGGGCGCAGACGCCGAAGTCGTAATTGAAATCGCAACCTTCTGACGAGACCCAGGCGAATTTCCAGCCCATCCGCTTTTTGAAATCCTGAAACTCGTTGAACGGCGCATGGGAAACTGCAACCACCGCGACGTCGTGATGGGCCAGGTGCTGGTTGGCGCCGTCGATGTGGTCGCTGAGGAACGAGCAGCCCTGGCAGCCTTGCTCCCAGCCTTTGGCGAACATGAAATGGTAGATGATCAACTGGCTGTTGTTGCCAAACAGGTCGTTGAGCTTGAGCTCGCCGTTCGGCCCTTGAAAATGATAGTCCTTGTCGACTTTCACCCACGGCAGGGCGCGGCGCTCGGCGCTGAGGCGATCGCGTTCCCGGGTGAAGGCTTTTTCGCGGGCCAGATGCTGCTGACGGGCGGCGAGCCATTCTTTGCGCGATACCACCGGATGGTTTGTAACGTTCATGACCATGTCTCCTGCGAGTTGAACCGGCTGTTTCAGCCTAGTCGTTCATCGTGCGAGGGAATCGACAGCCGCCGGTCGGTCGGGTCCGGAAATACTGCTGAACGGCTGCGCAGCGCTTCGGTCACAACCTTGAAAGCGGCACAAAATCACCCGCACCGGAGGTTGGATCAGGATGACGACTTATAACTGGGATTTGATTGAACGTTTGCTGCATGAAGTGCAGAACAGCGCTGGCCACAGCTTCGCTCCCCGCGCTTATGCCGAAGACCATGCGGCCGAGAAAGCCAGCGCCGGCGAGCCGATCGACAATCTCGATCACTTGAAAACCCTGGCCTGTGATTATGAAAAGATGTTGCTGGAGCGCGGATTCATCGAGCCGCGGCCGGATCACGAGGGCAGTACTGGCAACAACTTCATTCTGACCCCGCGCGGCTCCAGCCTGCTGAGCCTGATCGACAGCAGCATCCCCGGCAACGACCATCCGCGTCAGGTGCTGGATGAGCAGGAGGATGCGCTGAATGAGGTGACGTTCGATGAAGTCGCCTCGAAGGCTCAAATCGCCTGAGCCAGCGAAATCCCCTGTGGGAGCGAGCCTGCTCGCGAATACGGTCTGTCAGTGACATTTGATCTGTCTGATATTCCGCTTTCGCGAGCAGGCTCGCTCCCACATTGGATTCCAGTGATTTCAAGGTTTCTGCGCGGCCTTCAGGCACTTGAGGTCATTGAAGTCCTTACGCACTCCCTCGATTTTCTTCAACAAACGCTGACGCTGTTGCGGCGTGCTCTCGGCCATCAAGTCGACAAACAGCGAGCGCGCCTGGGCTTCGGTGTTGGCGTAGGCCTTGCGGTAATCCGCTGTCCATAAGCGCTCGCGGTTGACCAGAAGCGTCTCGATGCGTTGTGGGAATTCCGCGCTTTGGCGTTGCGCAACGGCGGCGCTGAACTGTTGCTGCCAGTGCGCGCGGTTGGCGATCCATTGGGTGTTCTGGTCGCCCAAGGCGTTGGTCCAGGCCGCGACGCGTTGTTTCTGCGTGTCACTGAGCGGGCCTAGCCAATCGTTCAAGCGTTTTTCCATGCGCTCGCCGCGTTCCTTGATCTGCTGGGCCAGCGGCGGTTTCACGTATTCCTGCTGGCGTTTGCGCAAATCCTTGGCAAACGCGTCGTTCATTTCTGCGACCTGTTTATCGTCCAGACCCTGCAGCAACTCGATGGCCGAAGGGGTTATTTCCCGGGCGGTTTCGGCAATGGCCTGCTTGGCTTCGGCGGTGCGCTCCTGTAGCGCGGCGTTGCTGACCTGATTGCTCTCGACCATGGCCTGCAAACGGTCCAGCCAGTCGAGGTAACCGGGTAACTGCGTGGTGCAGTGCCAGCTCAGATGTTCCTTGAGCCGTTCGTTGAACCAATCTTTCTGCTCGCCGTTCATGTCCACGTAGTCGCTGAGTGACCACGGGATAATCACGTCGAGGTTGCGGTAGGCCAGGCCAACGCGGCTGCAAGCGCCGAGGGCGAGGGT
Source organism: Pseudomonas sp. S3_G06 (assembly GCF_054667565.1). Lineage (NCBI taxonomy): Bacteria > Pseudomonadati > Pseudomonadota > Gammaproteobacteria > Pseudomonadales > Pseudomonadaceae > Pseudomonas > Pseudomonas sp. S3_G06. The sequence goes on along the minus strand of NZ_CP162738.1, from coordinate 3,594,452 downwards.
GAAGATCAGCAGGGCGGCAATCTGTTTGAACCAGCGAGACATGGGCAAATCCTTGCGAGAGCCTGGCGTCGGAAATCTGATTCTTATGTGATGCAGGATGCGCGCGGCAGTTCAGCCGATCAATAGAACGTGCGTACGGCCTTGAGGGTGACGAGGCCGTCGCACTCGCTGTTGTGCCCGGAATAGGCCGAGCAATCACTGCCGCTGAGGCTGGAGTCGCTGTAGATCAGGTCAAGATCGACGCCCATGAACGGCCGCGACAGTTTCACCGACCAATCAGTGAAACTGCTGATATAGCCACCGTCCACCGCCGCCGGTGTATTCAACTGGTGCGTGGTGTATTTCATGCTCACGCCAATGCCGAACGGCTGATTGCCAGTCAGGTCGGCAAACAAGGTGTTGTTCTGTTTATCCGGGTCGTTGCTCAGGGCAATGCCAAAGCGACTGCCGAGCAGGGTCAGGCCACCGAACAGCTCTTGGCTGTCGAGGGTGTCCACGCGGGGATAGCTGTAATGGATCATCCCGACTTCATAGCCGAGCACCTGATCGAACGGCTGCTTGAAGCCGACGTAGGAATCGATCTCGAGGTTCTTGCCCGGGCTGATGCCCATGCTCGGCGCGTACTGGCCGAAATACAAGCCGCTGTCGTGGCTCAGATCGAGGCCACCGTGGAACGAGCCGACCGCCGCCGGTTTGACCAGACCCTGGGCCATGCTGCGGCTGGGCGTAGTGCCGAGCTTGAGATCGAAGTCACCCAGTTCACCCTGAAAAACCTGCGCGTGCGCGGTCGCGCCTGACAGCAGGCTGACGAACAATAAACAGGAAAATGAGCGCATGCGTCACTCCATGAACCGCGAGCGCAGGGCGAAGGCCTGCTGAAACGCTTGATCTAGACGCGTGCAAGGATACCGGCGAATACCCTGCATTGATGGCCGTTCGTCGATTTTCGGGAATTTTTGTTTAAAGCGAAGGGGTGTTGCGCGGTGCCAGTCCAGGCGCTTCGAAGCTCAAAGCGCCTCTGGACGGGGTGAAACCGGTGTTACTTCTTGCCCAGGCTGATCTGCTTGGACGGGCCGAATGTCTGGCCACTGACGCCTTTGGCAATTTGCTGGATCTCGCCGCCTGACTTGAGGAATGCTGCGATCTGATCGTTGATCGATTCGCTGGTTTCAACGGCTGGAGCTGGCTTTGCTTTGCTGGTGGATGCTTTTACACGCATGGCGGCCATTAACCTTTAGAAAAGTAACTCGGCCAGGCATCGTACAGGAATAACTTGACAATAGCTTGGTAAATATCCCCCGGATTAACCAACCGTAACGCTGCATTATTACCGGCCGCCCACTCGTAATAAGCCGCTAACCTGCTGTTTTAAATAAGAACATTTAATTGAAATGAGGCCAATCAGCCCAGCAGTGAAGCGTCGGGCCGGACTGACGAGCGGCACCCCGCAGTGTAGTGATCAAGCAAAATCAACAGGTTGACGCAGATTTTCCGCTGCGAGGATCTGTCGCCCGACGTCTGCGGCAAAAACGGGTAGAATGCCGCCCACGTATTGAGGGTTTCGGAAATGGCTTTAGTCGGGCGTTACAACAGTTTGCAAGTGGTTAAACACACTAACTTCGGTTTATATCTGGACGGCGGTGCCGACGGCGAAATTCTTTTGCCCAACCGTTATATCCCCAAAGATATTCCCAGCGAAGATGAAGACTGGCTCAACGTATTCATCTATCTGGACAGCGAAGACAAACTTCTCGCCACCACGGAAAAGCCCAAAGTTCAGGTCGGCGAGTTTGCCAGCCTGAAAGTGGTTGAAGTCAACAGCATCGGCGTGTTCCTCGACTGGGGCCTGCCGAAAGATCTGTTGCTGCCGTACTCGGAAGAAAAGCGCCAGATGACCGCTGGCGAGTACTGCGTAGTGCACGTCTACCTCGACAAACACACGCGCCGCATCACCGCCACCGCGCGCCTCGATCGTTACCTGGACAAGACCCCGGCTACTTACAGCCCGGGCCAGGAAGTTGATCTGCTGGTAGCCGAAGCCACCGACATGGGCTTCAAGGCGATCATCAACAACAAGCACTGGGGCCTGATTCACAAGAATGAAATCTTCAAGTTCATGCGTTCGGGCATGCGCGAGAAAGGCTTCATCAAGGAAGTGCGCGCCGACGGCAAGATCAGCCTGAGCCTGCAACCGGTTGGTCAGGAAGCGGCGAGCAGTCTGAGTTCGAAGATCCTCGGCAAGTTGCGCGAAAACGACGGCACCCTGGCGGTCAGTGACAAGAGTGATCCGGCACTGATCAGCAGCCTGTTCGGCGTCAGCAAGGGCAACTTCAAGAAAGCCATCGGTTCGCTGTACAAGGAAGGCAAGATCGTCATTCACGCCGATCGCATTGAACTAACCTGAGCCTTGAGTGGCCCATGTTGCAGGCCACACAAGAGGTTGGATCGATGAAAAAGGCGTTGATCGCTTACGTCGCTACGTTGCTGACGTTTCTGCTGCTCGACGGCATCTGGCTCGGGCTGCTGATGGCGCCGACCTATCGCGAACGGCTCGGTTCGCTGATGCTGGAAAAACCGCTGCTGTTGCCCGCAGCGGTTTTTTATTGCCTGTACGTTATCGGCTGCGTGGTGTTCGTGGTGTTGCCGGCGCTGAGCTGGCAGAGGGCGGCGAAGCTGGGTGCGCTGTTGGGGCTGGTGGCCTACGGCACTTATGACCTGACCAATTGGGCGACCTTGCGCGACTGGTCGGTGCAGGTGAGTTTGATGGACTGGGCGTGGGGGACAGTGGCGACTGCAGTTGCTTGCACGGTGGGCTATCTGGTGGCGAAGCGGTTTGCCTGAGCTGATCCGGCAGTTGTGTTGGCAGTGCTGGTCTCTTCGCGAGCAGGCTCGCTCCCACGTGTTCACCGAACCCTCTGTGGGAGCGAGCCTGCTCACGAATGACGGCGCAGCCGTCAACCATTCAGCGCTGACGCCACTGACCAACTTAATGTCTTTTCCAGACGGCTTTTTCCGCGCGACTGATCGATAATCCCCGACACTGTTTTCTGACCATTGGATGGCCTGCCATGTTGTGTGTGTTCGAGGTGTTGCGGTGAGCGGCGAGCGGCGCAATGCCGACGGTTTTGCCCTGCAAGTGATGATCGGCCTGTGCCTGATCTGGGGTGTGCAGCAAGTTCTGATCAAGTGGGCGGCAACGGACATCGCGCCGGTAATGCAAGCGGCGGGGCGCTCGGGGATTTCTGCGTTGCTGGTCGGTTTGCTGATCTGCTGGAAGGGCGGTTGGGATCAGGTCGGCAGCACCTGGCGCGGCGGCTTGCTGGCCGGTGCGCTGTTTGGTCTGGAGTTCCTGTTCATCGCCGAAGGTCTGCAACTGACCACCGCCGCGCATATGTCGGTGTTCTTGTATACCGCGCCGATCTTCACCGCACTCGGCGTGCATTTCCTGCTGGCCAGCGAGCGTTTGCGCCCGTTGCAATGGCTGGGGATTCTGCTGGCGTTCATCGGCATCGCAATTGCCTTCGCCGGCGGTGTGTCGTGGGACAACCTTGATCGGCGCATGCTGCTGGGCGATGCCTTCGGCGTATTGGCCGGCGCCTGTTGGGGCGCGACCACCGTGGTGGTGCGCGCCTCGCGACTGTCGGAAGCGCCGGTGACATTGACCCTGTTCTATCAGTTGCTGGTCGGTTTCCTCGGTCTGCTGTTGATCGCGTTGTTCAGCGGCCAGATCACCCACGTCAGCCTGACTACCGTGGCGGTGGCCAGTGTGCTGTTCCAAGGGCTGGTGGTGTCGTTCTTCAGCTACCTGGTGTGGTTCTGGCTGCTGCGCCGTTATCTGGCGGCCAACCTTGCGGTGTTCTCGTTCATGACGCCGTTGTTCGGCGTGACCTTCGGCGTGCTGCTGCTCGGCGAACAGTTGAGCCTGAACTTCGTCATCGGCGCCGTGCTGGTGCTGCTCGGCATCACTTTCGTCAGCGCCGAACAGTGGCTGCGTCGGCGTTTGCGCAAGGCGCTGGGTCAGTAGCCCTGGCCTGCATCGCCAGCGCGCCGGCCAGCAACAGGCCGGCACCGGCGATCAGCAGCGCCGGCTGCAAGCCGCCGCTGAAATGGCTGCTCAGCGCCGCCAGCAGCGGGCCGCTCAGCTGGCCGACAGCGAAGCACGCCGTGAGCATCCCGGCGTTGCGCTGAGTGGCGTGGGGCGCCAGCTCTCGCGAACGCTGCATGACCAGTTGCATGCAGGCCAGAAACGGCGTGCCGCAGAGGATCACCCCCAACGCCAGGCCGACGCCGCTGCCCAGCAGACAGGCGAACACTCCGGCCGCTTGCAGCCACAACGTCGCCATCAGCCAGTGCCGCGTGGTCTCGGGATCATGTCGGCGCAGACTCACCAACCACACACCGATTGCCGCGCCGAGGCCAAAGCACGGCCAGAACAGATCCGCCTGCCACTGGCCGTGAAACTGCGCGTTGGCCATCTGCGCCAGGAACGTTGCCGGAATGATGTAGCCGATGCCGTACAACGCATACACCAGCGCCAGCCGGGCAATGCCGCGATTCGCTGGGTTCACATGGGTTGGCGCTGGCCTCGCAACCGCCGTGGGCTGCGGTAACAACCGCCAGACGCCGAGCATCATCAGCAGCGCGGCGGCCGCGTAAATCAGCCACAGGGTTGCCGATGTCTGCTGCAATCGGTGTGAGACCAGCGCCAGCAAGCCTGTGAGAAAAATCCCCAGACCCGGCCCGGCAAAAACCAGAGCACCCCAGCGCGGGCGACCCGCTGCCGCCGCCAGCGGCTGACTGAGCGAAGTAATCATCACCAGCACCCAGGCACTCGCCACTCCGGTACCAAAGCGCAACAGCAAGTGCGACCAGAAACCGTTGGCCCAGAACGACGCCAGGGTCAGCAGCACGCACAGCCATAGCCCGCCATGCAGGCGACGCTGCACCTGCTGCGGCCGCTACGGCACCCAGCAGATAGCCAAAGTAGTTGGCCGCCGCGATCAGCCCGGCGGCGGTGAGGTCGATCTGCCCTTCGCTGAGCAGGTGCGGCATCTGAGGTGTCAGGGCGAAACGGCCAATGCCCATGGCCATCATCAGGGCAACGAAACAGGCGGATAAACGTATCAGCGGCGACATGGTCGGGCCTCCTTCAAGGCAGCAATGACCGTCAGGCTAGGATCGATTGACTTTCTTTAAAATTGAATAATAGTGAGCAACTTGTTCTGTTAAGGAGAAAGCAGTGGAATTCAGCCAACTGCGGATATTTCAGGCGGTCGCCGAGGAAGGCTCGATCACCCGCGCCGCCGAGCGCCTGCATCGGGTGCCATCAAATCTGTCGACGCGCCTGAAACAGCTCGAAGAGCAGCTCGGCGTTGAGCTGTTCGTGCGCGAGCGGCAGCGTTTGCAGTTGTCGCCGGCGGGCAAGGTTTTGCTCGACTACACCGGCAAACTTTTCGCTCTGCGCGATCAGGCCAGTGCGGCGGTGATGGGCGGGCAACCGGCCGGGGATTTCGTGCTGGGCACCATGTACAGCACGGCGGCGATCCATCTGCCGGCGTTGCTGGCGCGTTATCACAAGCAATACCCGATGGTGAATTTGCAGGTGCAATCGGCGCCGACCGGCGAACTGCTTGAAGGGTTGCTCACCGGTCGCCTCGACGCGGCATTGGTCGACGGACCGCTGGAATTGGCCGGGCTCGATGGCGTGCCGCTGTGCGAAGAACGCCTGGTGCTGATCACCGAAATCGACCATCCACCGGTGCACAGTGCGCGGGACGTGGAAGGGCGCTCGGTATTCACCTTCCGTCAGGGCTGTTCATATCGCATGCGTCTGGAAGCGTGGTTCTCTCACTACCACGCGGCGATGGGCCGGCCGATGGAGATCGAGTCGTATCAGGGCATGCTCGCCTGTGTGATTGCCGGCAGTGGTGTGGCGTTGATGGCCGAGTCGATGCTCGCCAGCCTGCCGGGTCGCGAAAGCGTCGCCGTGCATCCGTTGGCCGAGCCGTTCGCGGGTGCGACAACGTGGCTCATGTGGCGCAAGGGTATGGCCGGGGCCAACCTGAATGCCTGGATCGACGTGCAGCAAGCGGTCTATCCCGTGGCTTTGCATGAAGTGCGTGAAACAGCGTGAACCAATCGCAACAGATTCTGTTCAATTCAGTAACAGATCATTGCGGATTTGCCTGAGCATTGCGTAGGACTTCGGACTATTATCAGTGCGAAGCAGCCTCAGAATTCCGGCTGCTCAGCACCACCCTGAAGGGGGCATGACGATGAAAGAGAAAATCCAGAACTGGCTGCACGATTTGGGAGTTGCCCTCGGTTTGATCGAACCGCCTCTGCAACCGGTACCGATTCGCACGGACGACGAACAGCGCCGACGCCAGCCACGTCGCCGTTAGTACCTGCGATCAGAGATTTCAAGATCGCAGCCGTCGGCAGTTTCTACAAAGTGTAGGAGCTGCCGAAGGCTGCGATCTTTTGTTTTTTATCAGGCAAAAAAAAACGGGTGCGGCTACCGACGCCACACCCGCTGAAGAAAACATCAAGTCGTTACAGTCGATTCACACCGCCGTTGCCACGGTCGCCGGGCGCGGCGAGAACAGGCTGACCAGTACAAAGCTCACCAGGCTGACACCCAGGCTGTAATAGATCGGCGAGTTCGCGTCCATGCCGTCCTTGACCATGAATACCAGCGCCGTGACAAAGCCCAGCGTCATCGCGCTGATCGCCCCGGCAGTAGTCGCACGCTTCCAGAAAATCGCCCCCATCAGCGGAATCAGCATGCCGCCGACCAAGAGGTTGTAAGCCAGAGTCAGGGCGCTGATCACGTCGTTGACGACCAGAGCAATGCCCAACACCGCGATCCCGGTCAGCAGCGTAAACAGACGGCTGACCGCGACGTTGGACTGTTTGCCGCCGCGCAGTTTCGGCAGCAGGTCTTCGGTCAGGGTGGTGGACGCGGCGAGCAGGCCGGCGCTGGCGGTGGACATCATCGCCGCCAGTGCAGCAGCGATCACCAGGCCACGGATGCCGTCAGGCAGCGAGACTTTGACGATGGCGGCAAAAGCGTTGTTGACGTTATCCAGATCCGGAATCAGCACATGCGCAGCCATGCCGATCAAGGCGCAGACCAGGCCGTAAATGATGCAGTAGATCCCGGCCGAGGTGCCGGCGTACTTGGCGACTTTTTCGCTTTTTGCCGTGAACACCCGCTGCCAGATGTCCTGGCCGATCAGGATGCCGAAGAAGTAAATCATGAAGTAGGTAATGATCGTGTCCCAGCCGATGCTGGTGAAGTTGAAGCTGGCCGCCGGCAGTTGCGCGACCAGTTGATCCCAGCCGCCTACGCGGTACAGGCAGATCGGCAACAACACGAACATCAGGCCCACCGTCTGGATGCCGAACTGGACGATGTCCGTCAGGGTCAGCGACCACATGCCGCCGATCGTTGAATAAGTCACCACGATACCGCCGCCCAGCAGTACGGAGATCCAGAAGGGCAGACCGAACAACACTTGCAGCACGGTGCCGATCGCCAGAATCGAGGTCACGCCGATCATCAGCGCGTAAGCGAGCATGATGGTCGCACTGGCGGTGCGCGCCATCGGGTTGTAGCGCTTCTCCAGGACCTGGGTGACGGTGAATACCTTGAGTTTCAGCAAGGGCTTGGCGAGGAACAGGTTCAGCGCGACGATGCCGCAGCCCAGTGCCGCGCACAGCCAGAATCCGGAGATGCCATGCACGTAACCCAGGCGCACGGTGCCGACGGTGGACGCGCCGCCGAGAACGGTCGCTGCCATGGTGCCCATGTACAGCGACGGCCCCAGATTACGCCCGGCAACCAGATAGTCTTCGTGGGTCTTGGCCTTGCGCATGCCGTAGTAGCCGAGAATCAGCATCGCAGCGGCATAAATGAGTACGACGAATAAATCCAAAGCCATGATGGCGTGTCTCCGATTGTCTTTTTTATGGTGAGGCTGAATTCAAATCTCCCTGTGGGAGCGAGCTTGCTCGCGAAGGCGTCAGCACATTCAAACGTGATGTGATTGACAGATCGCTTTCGCGAGCAAGCTCGCTCCCACAGGGTTTTGTGTTTGGTCAGGCGGCTTGGCGTAACGTCGGTTTAGTCGTGGCGTTCACGCCTTGACTGCGCACATCCGTTGGCCCAAACACCTCCCGAGGTTCGGGGAACAAGCGCAGCAGCGTCAGATACACCACCGACGCCAGGCCCAATGTCACCGGCAGACTGATGTCGATGCCACCGGCCAGTTCGCCCAGCGGGCCGACGAACTGCCCCGGCAGGTTGACGAAGCACAGGCCGACCAGCGCACTCGGAATCCACGCCCCCAGACCGCGCCAGTTCCAGCCGTGGTTGAACCAGTAGCGTCCGCCCTGTTCGCCGCGAGTGAACACTTGCAGGTCATCCGGGCAGTAGAAGCCGCGCCGTACCAGCAGGCCGATGATCATGATCACCATCCACGGGGTGGTGCAGGTGATGATCAGCACGGCGAAGGTCGACACGCTCTGCACCAGGTTCGCCGCAAAACGGCCGATGAAGATGAAGGCGATCGACAGCACGCCGATCAGCAAGGTCGCCTTGACCCGGGACAGCACGCGCGGGAACACGCTGGACATGTCCAGCCCGGTGCCATACAGCGAGGTGGTGCCGGTGGACATGCCGCCGATCACCGCAATCAGGCACACCGGCAGGAAGAACCAGCTCGGCGAGACGGCCAGCAAGCCGCCGACATAGTTGTTCGCGGCGATGTAGTCCGGCGCCTTGATCGCGACGATGGTGGCGGTGGCGAGGCCGAACAGGAAAGGAATCAACGTCGCCAGTTGCGCGGCGATCACCGCCAGCATGATCCGGCCCTTCGGCGTCTCACGCGGGATGTAGCGCGACCAGTCGCCGAGGAACGCACCGAAGGAAATCGGGTTGCTCATCGCCACCAGCGCCGCGCCGATGAATGCCGCCCAGAACCCGGCCTGACCCAGCGCCACGCTGCCGGCGTACTGGCTGTCGAAAGCAGGGGCGAAGGCGAAGATGCCGAGCAGGAACAACAGGCTCGCGGCCCACACCGCGATGCGGTTGACCCACAGCATGATGCGGAAACCATAGATGCACACGGTCAGCACCAGCAGCGCGAACAGACCGTAGGCCAGGCCCAGGGTCAGGTCGGTTTCCGGCAGATCAACGAGGCGTTTGGCGCCGCCGACCAGCGCATCACCCGAGCTCCACACTGACAGCGAGAAGAACGCGATTGCCGTCAGCAACGACAGGAACGAACCGACAATCCGCCCGTGCACGCCGAAGTGCGCACCGGAAGACACGGCGTTGTTGGTGCCGTTGAGCGGGCCGAACAGGCCCATCGGCGCGAGGATCAGCGCACCGACCACCACACCCAGCACAATCGCCCAGACACCGGCCTGAAACGACAGGCCGAACAGCACCGGGAAACTGCCGAGCACAGCGGTGGCAAACGTATTGGCGCCGCCGAAGATCAAGCGAAACAAGTCGCTGGGTCGGGCGTCGCGCTCATGATCCGGGATCTGTTCGACCCCGTTTGTTTCGATGCTGCTAAGGCTTTTTTCGTTGTTGTTGTTATTCATGATCTGCTCCGATCATCAGGCGCGCTCATCGTGCGTGAGCGTCACCAGTGGCTAAGGGGGTGGCAGCCCTTCCGGCATTGCGGACAAATGTTCGTGACAGGCCAGCCATAGGCCTTGTTGTTCTAGGCTCGACGCTTGTTTTCTGAAAACAATCGTCTCGCGCTCCTGGCTGAAGTGTTGCTCCCCTTGCATGCGCAGCTCGGTGGCCACGTCATGGATGAAAATCGCCACGTCACCCTGCAGGCTGACGAAGGCGTTGCTCGAGGTGCACGACAGCACCTCGAAACCCTCCTCGGCACGCCAGCGGTCCCACAACGCCTGATAGGCATCGCGCGACAGCAATGGCTGGTCGAGGGTGTAGAAAACGAAGCTGGCATCGGCGCTGAATGCGCCGAAGTAAGCTTCGCGATCGTTACGCGCAAACGCGGCGACCAACTCGGCGGCCGCGTGCAAAACCTGATCACGTGCGTGCATGACCCGATCCTCAGCGATGAACCACGCCAGGCAGTACGCAGAGCATTTCGTACAGCAGGTTGGCGGCCAGCAGCGAGGTGTTGCCGGTGGTGTCGTAAGCGGGCGAGACTTCTACCAGATCGCAGCCGATCAGGTCGAGGCCTTGGCAGCCACGGACGATTTCAATCGCCTGAATGGTGGTCAGGCCGCCGATTTCCGGGGTGCCGGTGCCGGGCGCCCAGGCCGGGTCGATACCGTCGATGTCGAAACTCAGGTACACCGGACCGCCACCGACTTTCTCGCGTACTTCCGCCATCAGCGGCGCCAGCGACTTGTGCCAGCACTCTTCGGCTTGAACGACGCGGAAGCCCTGATCGCGGCTCCAGTTGAAGTCGTCGGCGGTGTAGCCCTGCGCTCGCAAACCGATCTGCACCACGCGGTCGCAATCGAGCAGACCTTCTTCGACGGCACGACGGAACGTGGTGCCGTGGGCGATCTTCTCGCCGAACATGTGGTCGTTGACGTCAGCGTGGGCATCGATGTGCACCAGGCCTACCTTGCCGTGCTTTTTATGGATTGCGCGCAGGATCGGCAGGGTGATGGTGTGGTCGCCACCCAGCGTCATCGGGATGACGTTGTGCTCGAGGATGTTGTCGTAGGCTTCTTCGATGATGCGCACGGCGTCGAGCAGGTTGAAGGTGTTGATCGCCACGTCACCGATGTCGGCCACCGACAGCGAGTCGAACGGTGCGGCGCCGGTAGCCATGTTGTACGGGCGGATCATCACCGATTCGGTGCGGATGTCGCGCGGCCCGAAGCGGGTGCCGGGGCGCAGCGAAGTGCCGATGTCCAGCGGCACGCCCACAAAGGCAGCGTCGAGGCCGGCAGCGGTCGGTACATGGGGAAGTCGGAGCATGGTGGCGATGCCGCCGAAGCGCGGCATTTCATTGCCGCCCAGTGGTTGGTGAAGAATCTTGTCCACGGGTAGGGCCTCATCGTCTTTGTTTTAGTTATGCCGGCGCGCCGTTGAGCACAGGTTCGGACGCCGCTGTGGGGCCGATCATGCGAAATGTAGTGACGGGGAAGAATCGCTACGGGCAAAAACTTAGTTCAGATTTTTCTAAACTAATGCCAAGGCCCGGGATAGACTCCGCCTCAGGTGTTGACCCCATGTGGCGAGGGGATTTATCCCCGAAGGGTGGCGAAGCCGCCCCAATTCCTGCGGCTCGGTTCATCAGGCACCCCGCGTGCATCGAATTACGACTGCTTCGCAGCCGGTCGGGGATGAATCCCCTCACCACAAAGTCATCAGTGTTCGACAGATGTTTGGAGAGCCGCATGGCCAACGCTTTACCCGACCTGAAACTCCTGCGCATCTTCGTCAGCGTCGTGCGCCATCAGGGTTTTGCCAATGCGCAGCAGGAACTCAACCTGTCGACCTCGGCGATCAGCACCTACATGAGCCAGCTCGAAGCCGCGCTCGGACTGGTGCTGTGCCATCGCGGGCGCGGTGGCTTCAGCCTGACCAGCAAGGGCGAGCTGTTCCATCAGGAAACCCTGCGCCTGCTCGCCGAGCTTGAAGGCTTCGAGCAATACGCCGCCGCGCTCAAGGGCGAACTGCGCGGCACGCTCAATCTCGGGGTGATCGATTCCACGGTCAGCGACAAGGCCTTACCGTTTGCCGAAGCTATTGGTGCCTACAGTCAGGAACACCCGGCGGTGCATTTGCACCTGTCGGTGATGAGTCCTTATGAATTGCAGCTCGGCGTGCAGGACAATCGCCTCGATCTGGCCATCGGTGCGTTTTCCACGCGCATGAGCGGTCTGGTCTACATGCCGCTGTACCGCGAGCAGCACTGGCTGTATTGCAGCAGTCGCCATCCACTGTTCAACGAGCGGCGCATTCCCGAGCAGGTCATCACCCAGCAACGGATGGTCGGGCGCGGTTACTGGAGTCAGGCGGAACTGGCCCGGCACGGTTTCAAACACAGCGCCGCGACCGTGGAAAGTATGGAAGCGCAGCTGATTCTAGTGCTCTCCGGCGCCTACATCGGTTATCTGCCGGAGCACTACGCGCAGGCCTGGGCCGACAAGGGCGATCTGCGTGTATTACTGCCGGCGACCTTCGGTTATCAGGCGCCGTTTTCGATGATCATGCGCAGGGGCCGCAGCCGCGAGCCGCTGATCCAGACCTTCCGCGATTTGCTCAAAGCGCAGCTCAATCAGGCTTGAGAAAAAATGTCCCGACCACAATGCCCGCGCTGCCTGCGCCCCCAGACCCACTGCCTGTGCCCGTTGATTCCGCACCTCGATAGCCGCACCCGAGTCTTGCTGCTGCAGCATCCGAGCGAGGTCAGTCACGCCCTGAATACCGCGCGGCTGGCGGCGCTGGGGCTGAGCAATGCCGAACTGATTGTTGGTGAGGTATTCGAGGATTTGCCGAAACTGTTGAACCGGCCGGGCTATCAGGCGCGGCTGTTGTTTCCGGCTGAGGATGCGCAGCCGCTGCAGGTTTACGTGCCAAATGATCAGCCAATGTTGCTGGTCGTCCCGGATGGAACATGGCGCAAAGCGCGCAAGATGCTGCACCTCAATCCGCTGCTGGCGGCGCTGCCACGGGTGACCCTGACCGAGGGCGGGGTGTCGCGCTATCGCTTGCGCAAGGCACCGGGGCCGGGGGCGCTATCGACGATCGAGGCGATCGTGCAGGCGCTGGAAACCCTCGAAGCGCCGACGACGTTTGCGCCGTTGCTCAAGCCGTTTGAAGCGCTGATCGAAGGGCAGATTGCGGCGATGGGGGAGGAGGTCTTCCAGCGTAACCATGGCGACAGATGATCGTTCCCACGCTCTGCGTGGGAATGCATCCAGTGACGCTCTGCGTCACCGTCGAGAAAGGACGCGGAGCGTCCCGGGCGGCATTCCCACGCGGAGCGTGGGAACGATCATTGGCTAACGTTCGCGCATCGCCTCGGTCCGCGCTTTCAACACCGGTTTGAGCAGGTAATCCAAAACGCTTTTCTCGCCGGTAATGATGTCCACCGTCGCCACCATCCCCGGGATGATCAGCAGCGGTTTCACATCGCCGCCCAGGTGATTCTTGTCGGTGCGCACCTGAATCAGATAGAAGCTGTTGCCCTTGTCATCGGTGATCGTATCGGCGCCGATCAGCTCGAGCTTGGCGCTCAGCCCGCCGTAAATCGTGTAGTCGTAGGCACTGAATTTGACCATGGCTTTCTGGCCCGGATGCAGGAACGCGACGTCTTGCGGGCGGACCTTGGCTTCGATCAGCAGGTTGTCTTCCAGCGGCACGATTTCGACCATGTCGCTGCCCGGCTGGACCACGCCGCCGATGGTGTTGACCTTCATCTGCTTGATCACGCCACGCACCGGCGAAGTCACCGTGGTACGGCTGACGCGGTCGTCGATGGCGATGCTCGACGCGGTGATTTTCGACAGGTCGGTGCGTTTCTCATTCAGCTCTTTGGCGGCCTCGGAGCGGAAGGTCTGCTCGGATTCGTCGATCTTGCTGCGGATCTCGGCGATGGCCGATTCGGCCCGGGGAATCGCCAGCGTGGTAGCGTTCAGCGAACCGCGAATTTCCACGGCACTGCGTCTGAGGCGGAGAATTTCCACCGGTGACACAGCGCCGGTTTTCACCAGCGGTTCCGACATGTTCATCTCTTGTTGCAGCAGCGCCAGGCTCGAGCTGAACTGGCCTTGCTTGGAGCGAAACTCCGCCAGTTCCTGGGTCTTCTGCCGCAGCTGTTCGCTGAGGGTGCGCTGTTCGCTGGCCAAGCGGCGTTGGCGTTGCTCGTAGAGTGAGCGCTCATCCTCGGCGACTTGCGGCGCCTTGGCGATGACTTCAGCAGAGAGTTTGAAGGGGCGTCCCTCGGCCTCCGCTGACAGCCGTTCGACTTGCGCGGTCAGCGCATACCGGTCGGCCTCGCTTTCGCCCTTGTTCGAGCGAAAGCGCGTGTCATCCAGACGCAACAGGGTGTCACCCTTGCCGACCATCTGGCCTTCGCGAACGTAAATCTCGGTGACGATGCCGCCCTCAAGGTTCTGGATCACCTGAACCTTGCTTGATGGAATCGCCTTGCCTTCGCCCATGGTCACTTCTTCGAGCACGGCGAATTTGGCCCAGACCAGGGCGGCGATCAGCAGCGCTGCCGCCAGCCACACGGTGATCCGCGATTTGCGCGGCGAATCCTGCAATGCTGCGCCGGCGGTTTCCGGCATGAACTCGGCTTCGGCGCTTTTGCCGAAACTGTCGAAGTAACCGCGCTTGTTGCTATCGGAAGTAGCTGGCATGGCGTAACTCCTAGACCGCCGCCGAGCCGACACGGCCCTTGCGCAGTGCATCGATGACCGCTTCTTTCGGGCCGTCAGCGACGACCCGGCCGTTGTCCAGCACCAGCAACCGGTCCACCAGGCTCAGCATCGAGGTGCGGTGGGTGACCAGCAGCAGGGTTTTGCCTTGCACCCAGCCATGCAGTTTCTGTCGCAGCGCGTCTTCGCTGCTGTTGTCCATGGCGCTGGTGGGTTCGTCGAGCAGCATGATCGGTGGATCGAGCAGTAACGCGCGCGCCAGCAACACCGCCTGGCGCTGGCCGCCGGAAAGCAATTGCCCGCGTTCGCCCACCGGTCGGTCGAAGCCTTGCGGGTGTTGTCGAGCCAGCTCGGTGACGCCAGTCAGTTCGGCGACTTCGAGCATGCGTGAATCGCTGATGTAACGCGCGCCCAGGGTCAGGTTGTCGCGCAGGCTGCCGGCCAGCAGCGGCAGGTCGTGGGCGACATATCCGATCTGCTGGCGCAGGTCAGCCACGTCCAGTTGGCGCAGGTCGAGGCCGTCGAGCAGTAACTGGCCTTGTTCCGCTTCGTAGAAACCCATCACCAATCGCGCCAACGTACTTTTGCCCGAACCGCTGCGGCCGATGATGCCGACCCGCTCGCCGGCTTTCAGGCTGAAGCTGACCTCGCTCAGCGCCGGTGCGTTCTGGCCGTTGTAGTGGAACGTCACGCCGCTGACGTCCAGTGAGCCTTGCAGCTGCGTGCGTTCCAGTGGCCGTTGTTTGCCGTCGCGTTCCTGCGGCAGGGCCATCAGGGCGTCGGTGCTTTTCATGGTCAGTTGCGCTTGCTGGTAGCGGGTGATCAGCCCGGCGATCTGGCCGAGCGGGGCGAGTACGCGGCTGCCGAGCATGTAAGTGGCAACCAGCGCGCCGACGCTGAGGTTGCCGGCAATGATGCTGTAGACCCCGGCAACAATCGTCGCCATCCCGGAAAACTGCTGGATGAACAGCGTGCCGTTGGTGGCCAGCGCCGACAGGTTGCGCGCGTGGCTGTCGAGGCGGGTGAGGGCGCCGTGGGTGCTTTCCCATTTGTGCTGGCGCTCGCTTTCGGCGCCGCAGGCCTTGAGGGTTTCCAGACCGCCGAGGGTTTCGATCAGCACTGCCTGACGCTCGGCGCCGAGGCTCAGGCTTTTCTGCACGGTGTCACGCAGGCGCACCTGAATCGCCATGGCGAAGATGATGGTGATCGGAAACGCCAACAGTGGAATCACCACCAGCCAGCCGCCAAGCAGGCCGATCACTACCAGCATCAACACCACGAAGGGCAAGTCGATCAGGCTGGTCAGGGTCACGGCGGTGAGAAATTCACGCAGGCCCTGAAAGTCGTGAATGCTCTGGGCAAAGCCGCCAATGGTTGCTGGCCGCGCCTTCATCGACATGCCGGTGATGCGCTCGAACAACGTTGCCGAGAGGATCACATCGGTTTTCTTGCCGGCGGTGTCGAGCAGATGCGCACGCACCACGCGCAGCACCAGTTCAAAACCGGTGCCGATCAGCAAACCGATCGACAGCACCCACAGCGTCGAGGTCGCCTGATTGGGCACCACGCGATCGTAGGTCTGCATGACGAACAGCGGCACCATAAGGCCGAGCAGGTTGATCAGGAAACTGGCGAGGATCGCATCGCTGTACAGCCATTTCGACAGTTTGAGAGTGTCGCGAAACCACGCGTTTACCCGTGGCACCAGCGGCGCGCGCAGGTCTTCGAGTTCGTGGCGCGGACGGGCGAACAAGGCCTGGCCGCTGTAGTGTTCGCTGAGCTCTTCGCGACTGACCCATTGCTCGCCGCCGTCGGCTTCGCTGGGCAGCAGCAGGGCTTTGCCATCTTCGCCAAACCGTCGCAGTACGGCGGTGCGGCCGTCGTTGAGCAGCAGCAGGATCGGCAGGTTCAGCGGCGAAATGTCTTTCAGGTCACGGCGCAACAACCGCGCCTGTAATCCGGCCCGCGCGGCTGCACGGGGCAGCAGATCGAGGCTCAGGCGTTGTTTGTTCAGAGGCAGCCCGGCGCTCAGGCTGGCACGACTGACCGTGGCGCCATGCAGTTTGCAGAGGATCAGCAGGCCGTCCAGTAACGGGTCGTCGAAGCTCAGGCGCGGATCGACCCCGGTGTCGCCGGGTTCCATGCTGGTCATAGTGATTGCCTCTGTTGAACGGTGGTGCGAGGTGAACACAATCCCTGTAGGAGCTGCCGAAGGCTGCGATCCTGATCGTTCCCACGCGGAGCGTGAGAACGATCAGGATTAAAAGATCGCAGCCTTCGGCAGGTCCTGCAGGATCTATTTCAACTCGGGCAGGCGCGCCTGGTTTTTCACTTCGGTCGTGGCAATCGCATCAGCCGGCAGCACCACGCGTTGCTTGCTCAGCAACTGGCCCATGTTCGCCAGCACGCGGTACATCGAGTATTCCTCGGTGTAGCGGATTTCGGTGTAGCGACGGTTGGCGTTGTACAGCTCGTTTTCGCTGTCGAGCAGGTCGAGCAGGGTGCGTTGGCCGAGGCCGAACTGATCCTGATAAGCGGCGCGCACGCGTTTGGTGGTTTCTGCGTATTCGCGGGCGGTCGGTGTCTGCTTCTTGGCGTTTTCCATGGCGTTCCAGGCCAGGCGAATGTTCTCGTTGAGCTGACGCAGAGCGTTGTTGCGGATGTCCATGGCCTGGTTGATGTCGTGGGCATTCGCCGCCAGGCGTGCCTTGTCGCTGCCGCCACGGAACAGGTTGTAGTTCATCACCACACCGACACGCCATTCGTTGTCGTGACCTTCGTCGCCCTGCACGTTGTTGTTCGCACCCACTGCCGCTTCCGCGTCGAAGCGCGGGTAGAACGGCGACTTGGCCACTTCGTACTGGCTCTCGGCGGACTGCACGTCAGCCTGGGCCGATTTCAGGTACGGGTTGTTGTCGACCATGCTCTGCTGCGCTTCACGCAGGTCCGGCGGCAGCTCACCACGAGTCGAGGCCGGGGTTTCCAGCTCATCGGGCATGCGTCCGACCACGCTGTAGAAATTCGATTCGGCGTCGGCCAGATCGACTTCGGCGGTGTCGAGGTTGTTCTGCGCCAGTGCACGACGAGCAACCGATTGATCGGAGTCGGCGGTACTGCCGATGCCGCGCTCGGTGCGCAGGCCGATCTGATCGTTGACGCGCAAGTGCGCCTGCAAATTGTTCTTGGCCAGCGTCACCAGTTCACGCCGCTTGAGCACTTCGAGGTAGACCTCAATGGTGCGCAGGGCCAGATCCTGTGCGGTGCCTTGCGCGTAGTAGGCGCGCGAATTGGACACGCCCTTGGTGCGCTCGACCTCGTTGGCGGTGTTGAAGCCGTCGAAGATCATCTGCCGCAAGCGCAGCTCGGACTGGGTGTAATTGAGAATTTCGGTGTTGTGATTACCGAAGGCACGGGTGTTGGTGTTGTCGCTGTAGCCGCGCCCGTAGGCAGCGTTCAGATCGACCGACGGATAAAACCCGCCCTTGGCCACTTTCACCTGCTCATCCGCAGACAGGCGGGCGTCCACGCGCGAAGCCAGCTCCGGGTGGGTGGCGATGGTGCTTTGAATCGCCTCGGTGAGGTTCATCGCCTGGGCTTGGGAAGTGCAAGCCATGGCCAGCAAAACCGCGCTGCAGAGGGGGGTTAAAACGCGCATGGGTGCATCTCCCTGGATCTCAATGTTGTGTTACCGTCGCCAAATATTTGACGTAAATTTAGGGTGTAAGCGTTTCACTCTTGTAACAACAGAGCTAAGAACATCCTAGAGCGTAGCTAAGAAAAAATTTTCATAAGGTTTATTCCAAAAAAAACTTATGCGGTTTTTCAAAAGCAGCACATTGTTCAGCTCGAAAGCCTTTGTTTTATGCGCTTTAGGGAGCTCGAAAAGGCTTGAGGAAAGTTCCATTCACTTTGCGAGACACTGCGAAGTACTGCTGAAGGGGAGGGACGCGTAACGGCGAATGAGCGACAGATTTTTGTCACTCGGGTGATTCACCACCGTTACGTAGCGCTAGTGGGTCGATGGATTGAACAGGGTTGGCAAGTGCTTGATAGCGCTGACAATTCACCTCAAACCGGGCCTGCGAAACGAACTGTCGAGGGTGCGAGCGTCGCCCCCGGCAACCCGATTGAGCCATGGGCTGCTTCGCGAACCAGTGCCGACGGTGGTCGGCAGCGGAGGATTTCACATGGCAACGCTCATCGGTACGGTCACAAAAGTCATTGGTCAGGTGTTCGCTCAGGCGAGCGACGGCATCAAGCGTCCGTTGTTCGAAGGCGATCGTTTGTACGCTGGCGATCAACTGATCACCGGCGCGGAAGGCGCGGTGGCAGTGAAACTGCAAAACGGCGAGGAGTTGACCCTCGGCCGCGGCAGCAGCATCACCATGACCGGGCAATTGCTGGCCGACCAGGCTGTCCCGGTGAACGTCGACGAAGCGCAGACCCCGAGCCAGGCGCAACTGACCGATGTCGAGCAAATCCAGCAAGCCATCGCCGCCGGTGAAGACCCAAGCAAAACTGCCGAAGCCACTGCCGCCGGCCCCAACGCGCCCACCGGCAATACCGGTGAACTGGGCGGCGGGCACAGCTTCGTTCTGCTCACCGAAGTCGGCGGCCGAGTCGATCCGATCATCGGTTTCCCCACCGCTGGCTTCAATGGCATTCCCGAATTTCCCGAGTATCGTCGCGACGCGGACATCGACAATGGCGACGACACGCCAGCGCCGGTCGTGGTGCCAGCGCCACCAGTGAACAACCCGGTCATCCTCAACGGCCTCAATGGGGCGGATGGCGAACTCAACCTCAATGAAGCCAATCTGCCTGACGGTACAGCGGCCAATCCAGGCGCGCTGACGCAAAGTGGCAGCTTCACGGTCTCGGCAGCGGATGGTTTGAACAGCCTGAGCATCGGCGGCATCAACGTGATTGTTGGCGGCGTGCCGATCGGCTTTCCCCAGTCGATCACCACGCAACTGGGCAACACCCTGACCATCACCGGTTACAACGCGGCCACTGGCACGGTCAGCTACAGCTACACCCTCAACGGCAACGAAACCCACGCGGCCGGCGACGGCGTGAACAATCTCAGCGAACAATTCACCGTGATCGCCACCGACAGCAATGGCGACAGCGCCACTGGCACGCTGGACGTGAATATCACCGACGACGTGCCTAAAGCGTTTGACGACGCCAACGGTATAGCCTCGGAAACCTTGCTGACGCTGACTGGCAACGTCCTCACCAACGACATACAAGGTGCCGACCGCGTACCAACAGGTCCAGTCACGCCGGGTACTTTCACCGGTACTTACGGCACTTTGGTTCTAAACGCCGACGGCACCTACACCTATACCCTGAATACCAGCGATGCCGACTTCAAAGCCTTGACCGGCGGCGGTAACGGCACCGAAACCTTCGCCTACACGATCACCGATGCCGACGGCGATAGCAGCAGCGCCAATCTGGTTCTGCAGATCCACAACAACGACGATCCAGTCACCATCGATGGCCTGAACGTCGCCGGTGGCGAGCTGACGATCTACGAAAAAAACCTCAGCGACGGCAGCGCCCCTGACGCTGGCGCACTGACGCAAAACGGCACGTTCACCATCACCGCACTGGACGGCGTCACCACGCTGACTGTTGGTGGAATTGCCGTGGTGACCAATGGCGTTGCCGCAGGCTTCCCGCAATCGATCACCACGCCACTGGGCAGCACGCTGACGATTACTGGTTTCAACGCTGCAACCGGCGTGGTCAGTTACAGCTACACCCTGGCTGATAACGAAGCGCATCCGAACGCCAATGGCGCGAACAATCTGCCTGAGCAGTTCGCGGTCACGGTCGTTGATGACAACGGCACTACCGCCACCGGGACCCTCGACGTCAACATCGTCGACGATGTGCCAAAGGCCAACGATGACAGCAACGGCACTGCCTCGGAAAGCCAACTGACCCTGACCGGCAACGTCCTGACAAACGACGTGCAAGGTGCCGACCGCGTACCCACCGGTCCAGTCACGCCGGGCACTTTCACTGGTACTTTCGGGACGTTGGTTCTGAACGCCGACGGCACTTACACCTACACGCTCAATACCAGCGATGCCGATTTCAAAGCCTTGACCGGCGGTGGAAACGGCACAGAGACCTTCGCCTACACCATCACTGATTCCGACGGCGATTCCAGCACTGCCAATCTGGTTCTGCAGATCCACAACAACGACGATCCAGTAATCATCGACGGCCTGAACGTCGCCGGTGGCGAGCTCACGGTTTACGAAAAAAACCTCAGCGACGGCAGCGCCCCGGACACTGGCGCACTGACGCAAAACGGCACGTTCACCATCACCGCACTGGACGGCGTCACCACGCTGACTGTTGGTGGAATTGCCGTGGTGACCAATGGCGTTGCCGCAGGCTTCCCGCAATCGATCACCACGCCACTGGGCAGCACGCTGACGATTACCGGTTTCAACGCTGCAACCGGCGTGGTCAGTTACAGCTATTCCCTGGCCGACAACGAAGCGCATCCGAACGCCAACGGCGCGAACAATCTGCCTGAGCAGTTCGCGGTCACGGTTGTTGATGACAACGGCACCACCGCCACCGGTACCCTCGACGTGAACATCGTCGATGACCTGCCGAAAGCCAACGACGACAGCAACGCTACCGCCTCGGAAAGCCAACTGACCCTGACCGGCAACGTCCTGGCCAACGACGTGCAAGGCGCCGACCGCGTACCGACCGGCCCAGTCACGCCGGGCACTTTCACCGGCACGTTCGGCACTTTGGTTCTGAACGCCGACGGCACTTACACCTACACGCTGAATACCAGCGATGCCGATTTCAAAGCCTTGACCGGCGGCGGTAACGGCACCGAAACCTTCGCCTACACCATCACCGATGCCGACGGCGATACCAGCACTGCCAATCTCGTATTGAACATCCACAACAACGACGATCCGGTGCTGCTCAATGGCCTCGACGTCAACGGCGGCGAACTTACCGTCTACGAAAAAAACCTCAGCGACGGCACCAGCCCCAACACCCCGGCGCTGACCCAGAACGGCACTTTCACCGTCAGCGCTCTCGATGGTCTGCAGACCCTCACAGTCGGCGGCATCGCGGTGATCACCAATGGCGTGGCCGCAGGCTTCCCGCAATCAATCGTCACCCCGCTGGGCAGCACCTTGACCATCAGCGGTTATGACCCGACGACCGGCGTGGTCAGCTACAGCTACACCCTGGCCGACAACGAAGCCCATCCAACCGCCAACGGCGCCAACAGCCTCACCGAGAACTTCGACGTGGTGGCGACGGACACCGATGGCAGCACCGCCAGCGGCCAGATCAACGTCAACATCGTCGACGATTTGCCGACCGCGCATGCGGACGCGGCTTCGGTGGCGGAGGGCGGTACTGTCAGCGGTAACGTACTCAACAACGATATCGGTGGCGCTGACGGCCCGGCGGTCACCGGTGCAGTGGTTGGCGTGCGCGCCGGTGCTGACACCTCGACTTCGGCCATCGGCGGGCTCAATTCGCAGATCAACGGCACCTACGGCTACCTCACGCTTGATGCCAACGGCAACGCCGTTTATCACAGCAATCCGAACACGGTGAACGGCCCGGGCGCGGTGGATGTGTTCACCTACACCGTGCGCGATGCCGACGGTGACGAAAGCACCACGACGATCACCATCGACGTCTACAACAGCTGCCTGAAAGCGGTCAGCGACACCGATGTCACCGTCTACGAAAAAGCCCTCGACCTGATCCAGGACGGCCAGGATCTGGAAGCGGGCAGTGTGGTTGGCAGCGATCCGAACAGCACTGGCGAAACCGCTTCCGGCACCCTGGTCGGCTCGGTCACCGGTGCGGTCGGCGCGATCAGTTATGCACTGGTCGGCAGCGCCACCGGCAATTACGGGCAGATCGTCCTCAACGCCAATGGCACTTACACCTACACCCTGACTTCGCCGGCTACCACTACGCCGCACGCTGAAGACGGCGCCAACAGCCTGAGCGAGACCTTCACCTATCAGGCGACCGACTCTCTCGGCAACGTCGTCACCAGCACAATCGTCGTGAGCATCGTCGATGACGTGCCGAAAGCGCTGAATGACAGCAACGCGACCAACGCGACCGAAGACCAGTTGACCCTGACCGGCAACGTCCTCGATAACGATGTGCAGGGCGCCGACCGCGTCGCCAGCGGCCCGGTAACCGCCGGTACTTTCACTGGCACTTACGGCACGCTGGTGCTCAACGCCAACGGCACTTACACCTACACGCTGGACGCCAATGACGCCGACTTCAAAAACCTCCACGGCGGCGGCAACGGCACGGAAACCTTCGCCTACACCATCACCGACGCGGACGGCGACACCAGCACCGCCAACCTGGTGCTGAACATCCATAACAACGACGATCCGGTGTGCCTCGACGGCCTCGATGTGAAGGGCGGCGAAATCACCGTCTACGAGAAAAACCTCAGCGACGGCAGCAGCCCCAACACTTCGGCGCTGACCCAGAGCGGCAGCTTCACCGTGACTGCGCTTGATGGCCTGCAAACCCTCACGGTCGGCGGCATTGCGGTGATCAGCAATGGCGTCGCCGCCGGTTTGCCGCAATCGGTGGTCTCGCCACTGGGCAGCACCTTCACCATCACCGGTTACGATCCGGCCTCCGGCGTGGTCAGTTACAGCTACACCCTGGTCGACAACGAAGCCCATCCGAACGCCAACGGTGCCAACAGCCTCAGCGAGAGCTTCGACGTGGTCGCCACTGATACCGATGGCAGTACCGCCAGCGGTCAGATCAACGTCAACATCGTCGACGATCTGCCGACTGCCAACGCCGATACCGGCTCGGTAGCGGAGGGCGGCACGGTCAATGTCAGTGTGCTCGGCAATGACCTCAGCGGCGCCGATGGGGCCGCAACGGTGGTCGGCGTGCGCGCCGGCAGCAACACCGCGACGTCGGCCAGCGGCGGGCTCAACAGCAACATCAACGGCAACTACGGCTACCTGACCCTCGACGCGGCGGGCAACGCGGTTTACCACAGCAACCCGAACTCGGTGAGCCCGCCGGGCGCGACCGACACGTTCACCTACACCATCCGTGACAGCGATGGCGATGAAAGCACCACGACGCTGACCATCAACGTCGCCGACAGCAAGCTGGTCGCCTCGGTGGATCAGGATGTCACGGTCTATGAAAAAGCCCTCGACCTGAGCAAGGATGGCCAGGATCTCGCCCCCGGCACAGTCACCGGCAGCGAACCGGGCAACACCGGCGAAACCGCCAGCGGCACGCTGGTCGGTTCGGTCAGTGGCGGCAGCGGCGCGATCACGTACACCCTGGTCGGCAACGCCACCGGCAGCTACGGGCAACTGCAGCTCAACGCTGACGGCACCTACACCTACACGCTGACCTCGGCACCAAAAACCGCGCCGAACGCCAACGACGGGCCGAACACCCTTAGCGAAACGTTCACCTACAAAGCCACCGATGCGCTGGGCAACAGCACCACCAGCACGCTTGTGGTGAACATCGTCGACGATGTGCCGAAAGCCGTTGCCTCGGATCGCTCGGTTACCGCAGTGGAGATTGATTCGAACATCCTCATCGTCCTCGACATTTCCGGCAGCATGGCCGATCCCTCTGGCGTGCCGGGCCTGTCGCGGCTGGCACTGGCCAAGCAGGCCATTGGCGCCTTGCTCGACAAGTACGATGATCTGGGCGATGTGAAAGTGCAGTTGGTGACGTTCAGCAGCAATGCCGCCGACCGCACCACGGTGTGGGTCGATGTCGCTACTGCCAAGACATTGCTCGCCGGCCTCAACGCCGGCGGCGGCACCAACTACGATGCTGCCGTATCGGTAATGCAGACCGCGTTCAACACCTCCGGCAAACTCACCGGGGCGCAGAACGTCGGCTACTTCTTCTCCGACGGCAAGCCCAACGAGGGCGACATCGGCACGGCTGACGAGGCCGCGCTGAAAAACTTCCTCGACGCCAACAACATCAAGAACTATGCAATCGGTCTGGGCAGTGGCGTGAGCAACGCCAACCTCGATCCGCTGGCCTACGACGGCATCAACCACACCAATACCAATGCGGTGGTGGTCACCGATCTCAATCAGCTCAACTCGGTATTGTCCGGCACCGTGCAGGGCGCGCCGGTTACCGGTTCGCTGCTGGGCGAGGGCGGTTCGTTCGGCGCCGATGGCGGCTTCATCAAGTCCATCGTGGTCGACGGCACCACCTACACCTACGATCCGAAAGCCCTCAGCGGCCAGGGTTCGTTGACCGCGAGCGGCGGCGCCAATCACGGCACCTTCAACACGGCGAACAACAGTGTCAGCATCGCCACCAACAATAGCGGCACGCTGGTGGTCAATCTTGATACCGGCGAATACAGCTACACCTCGCAGAAAACCACCGCCGTGGTGATCACCGAAAACATCGGCTTCACCGTCAGCGACAACGACGGCGATCTGGCCAGCTCCACCCTGACGGTAAAAGTGATTCCCAACGCGCCACCGGTGGCGATGGACGATCACGTCGTCACCAACGTGCTGTCGGGCAACATCGTGGTGCCGGGTGAACTGCTGCTGGCCAATGACAGCGATCCGAACGGCGACACCCTCAACGCCACGCCAACCAGCTTCAACACCGGTTGGGTTTCCAAAGCGGCGGACTTCACCGGTACCGGCCTGATCGGTTTCACTGGGCAGAACAATAATGCGGCCAACCAGAACCTGGCCAACGTGCGCAGCGCCTTCAGCGCCAATGCCGCGACCATGACCGCCGCGCTGGTGGTCAGCGGTTATCTGGGCATGGTGAGCAACAGCAATGCCAACGATGAAGACCGCATCACCGTCAATCTGCGTCAGGGCGAAACCCTCAATCTGGATCACAATCTGGGTGCCGGTAAGATCAGCATGGAATATTCGCTCAATGGCGGTGCCTGGATGGCGCTGGCGGACGGCCAGACCCTCAGCGCCTCGGCGGACGGCGTCTACCAGATCCACATCACCAACATTGGTAATGGTGGCGGCAACCCGAACGCGGCGGAAAACTACCAACTGACCATGACCCTCAACTATGCGGGGGCCCACGACATCACGCCGGACTACCACGGCACCTACACCGCCAACGATAACCACGGCGGCAGCGACACGGCCAACGTCAGCATCAGCTATCAGGACGGCCACACCCTGACCGGCACTGCTGGCGACGATGTGTTGGTAGCGGGCAGCGGCAACAATGTGATCAACGCCGGCGAAGGCAACGACGTGCTCAGCGCAGGCTCCGGCAACAACGAAATGTACGGCGACGGCGGCAACGACTTGCTCTACAGCGGTGCCGGCAATGACCTGCTCGACGGCGGCACTGGCAGCGACACCGCCAGCTACGCCCACGCGACAGCCGCCGTCACCGTCAATCTCGGCCTGCTCGGTGCGCAGAACACCCTCGGCGCCGGTACTGACACCTTGACCGATATCGAAAACCTGATCGGCTCGAACTTCAACGACAGCCTCACCGGCGACGGCAACAACAACGTGATCAACGGCGGCCTCGGCAACGACTTCCTCAATGGCGGCGCTGGCGATGACTTGCTGATCGGTGGCATGGGCAACAATACCCTGACGGGCGGAGCAGGGGCCGACACCTTCCAGTGGCTCAAGGGCAACAGCGGCCACGACCTGATCACCGACTTCACCCCCGGCACCGACAAACTCGACCTGTCGCAACTGCTGCAAGGCGAAAACGCCAGCACCGCGTCGCTGGACGACTATCTGCACTTCACCGTCAGCGGCAGCGGCGCCTCGGTGATGACCAGCATCGACGTCAGCGCCATGGCCGGCGGCACGCCGAACCAGACCATCGACCTGGCCGGCGTCAACCTCGCCAGCCACTACGGCGTGACACCCGGGGCGGGCGGCATGGTGGCTGGGGGGCATGACACGGCGACGATCATCAGCGGCATGCTTAATGATCATTCGTTGAAGGTGGATACGGTCTGACCTGAGGTCTGAAACGACAAAACCCGCCGCCCCGGTTGTTTCGGGGGCGGCGGGTTTTTGTGTCTGTACAGATGTGTTGGCTGTGAGTCCGCCTTCGCGGGCAAGCCCGCTCCCACAGGGTTCTTCAGTGGATGCAGAATATGTGTCCGACCAGGATCAATTGTGGGAGCGAGCTTGCTCGCGAAGAGGCCGGGTTGATCACCAAGTAACTCAGCAGACCAACATCACCCCGGCAACTCCAGATTATCCAGCGCCCGACTCACTGCCAGTTCGCCAAGCATGATCAACTGGGAGGTATCAAGTTTTACGCAACGTCTTCTGCCGCAAAATATAAACCGTCACCAGCACCGCACTGGTCAACATGAACCCCCGCGCCCAAACCAGCGGCACCAGATAGCACGAGAACAGAATGCTCACCCACATCAGCCCGATCGCGTAGACCTTGCCTTTGAGCGGAATGCCGTTGCCTTCGAGGTAGTCGCGGATCCATGGCCCCAGCCGTGGATGTTCGACCAGCCAACGATAGAAGCGCGGAGAGCTGCGTGCGAAGCAGGCCGCGGCGAGCAAAAGGAAAGGGGTGGTGGGCAGGACCGGCAGGAAAATGCCGATCACCCCCAATGCGACGCTCAGCCAGCCGATGGCCAGCAGGACGTAGCGCAACATCAGGGGGCGGTTGCCTATGGGGTTGTCCATAGGCCGGATCTTAGTGGTGGCGTGGCTTGAGGATCGCCGGTTTTTCGTCGGGGGCCTGGCACAGCAGATACAGCGCGGTCAGGGCTTCCGGGATCTGAACGATCATGTCGTCCATCAGGTTGGCGTCCTTGGCGATGTCTTCGAACTCAGGCTGCTCGTCGAACAGGCCGGAACCGACCATGATCGGCAGGAGCATTTCGCTGACTTCTTCTTCGGCGGTTTCGAACCAGGCCGCTTCGCGCAGGAACACGCCTTCCATGAAACCGATGCACCAGCCACGCAGTTCGGAGTCGTCCGGCTCTTCGCCCAGATCCAGTTCGCACGGCAATTCGAATTCTTCATCCGAGGCCAGTTGGCGAGCGATGTGCGCCTTGAGGCCGATCAGCGTGGCTTCGATTTCGGCACGCTGGGCTTCGTCGGTGTAATGCGGCTCTTCGGCGAACAGCGCGTCGATCCACTCGCGCTCCGGAACGTCTTCGGAGCAGATCGACAGCGCGGTCAGGTAACCGTGGGCGGCGACGTAATCCAGCGCCTCGTCGTGCAGCTCGTCGGCGTCGAGGAAGACTTGCAGGCGGGTCAGTTGCTCAGCGAAGGACATTACGGGGCTACCTTGGGGAATAAACAATGCGGGAATTCTAGGCCTTCTTGCGCGCTCTAGCCAGCCGCTTGGCAGATTTGCCCGCACGGACGCACGCAAATGCCGGGTCGGACGCAAAACCTGTGGGAGCGGGCTTGCCCGCGATGGCGGTGTGTCAGTCGATGAAGAAGTTGTCAGTGCCGGCCTCTTCGCGGGCAAGCCCGCTCCCACAGGGTTCGGTGTGATGTCAATTGCAGAGTGAGTCTTCTCAGCGGCACCCTGTGCGGCGAAGGCCTCGGGTATACTGCCGCGTTTTGCGATCCCTGCCGGCGCTGCGCTGGTCATGCAATGTGTTCTTACGTTTTGTTTAAGCAGCCGAGGCTGCTCTGAACCAGCCTGAGCAGGGATGTATCGGTAGATTTTTGGAGTTTTTATGCTCGAACAGGCTCAACGCGTCCTCAAGGACATCTTCGGCTACGACAGTTTCCGTGGCCGTCAGGGTGCGATCATTGAGCGCGTGGCCAGCGGCGGTGATGCGCTGGTGCTGATGCCTACTGGTGGCGGCAAGTCGTTGTGCTTCCAGGTGCCAGCGCTGTTGCGTGAAGGTCTGGCGGTAGTGGTATCACCGCTGATCGCACTGATGGACGATCAGGTCGCCACCCTTGAAGAACTGGGCGTCGCCGCCGCTGCGCTGAACTCCACGCTGAGTGCCGAGCAGCAGCGCGATCTCGCTCTGCGGATCAAACGCGGCGAAGTGAAAATGCTCTATTTGGCGCCCGAGCGCTTGGTGCAGCCGCGCATGCTGGCGTTCCTGCAAAGCCTGGAAATCGCCTTGTTCGCCATCGACGAAGCGCATTGCGTATCGCAATGGGGCCACGATTTCCGCCGCGAATACCTGCAACTGGGTCAATTGGCAGAGCTGTTCCCCAACGTTCCGCGCATTGCCCTCACCGCGACCGCCGACAAGCGCACCCGCGAAGAAATTGTCGATCGCCTGCACCTGCAGAACGCCGAGCGCTTCCTGTCGAGTTTCGACCGCCCGAACATCTTCTATCGCATCGTGCCCAAGGAACAGCCGCGCAAACAGTTGCTGGCGTTCCTCGCCGAGCGGCGCAGCGATGCCGGCATCGTTTATTGCCTGTCGCGCAAGAAGGTTGAAGAAGTTGCGGCGTTCCTCAGCGAACAGGGTTTTCCGGCGCTGCCGTATCACGCCGGTCTGCCCAACGATCTGCGCGCCTATCACCAGAAGCGCTTCCTCAATGAGGAAGGCCTGATCATGGTTGCGACCGTGGCGTTCGGCATGGGCATCGACAAGCCCAACGTACGCTTTGTCGCGCACCTTGATCTGCCTAAATCCCTCGAAGCGTATTACCAGGAAACCGGGCGCGGCGGCCGTGACGGGCTGCCGGCGGATGCCTGGATGGCTTACGGTCTGCAAGATGTGGTGATGCTCAAGCAGATGCTGCAGAACTCCGAAGGCGACGAGCGGCACAAGCGTCTGGAGCAGCACAAGCTCGACGCCATGCTCTCGCTGTGCGAAGAAACCCGCTGCCGCCGGCAGGCGTTACTGGCCTATTTCGACGAAGACATGCCCGAACCGTGCGGGCATTGCGACAACTGTGTCGACGGCGTGCAGACCTGGGACGCCACCGAGCCTGCACGTCAGGCATTGTCGGCGATTTTCCGCACCGGCCAGCGTTATGGCGTCGGTCATCTGGTCGACGTGTTGCTGGGCAAGGACAACGAAAAGGTGCGCAGCTTCGGCCATCAGCATTTGTCGGTGTTCGGCGTTGGCAAGGCGTTGAGCGAGAGCGAGTGGCGCTCGCTGTTTCGCCAGTTGGTGGCGCGTGGGTTGGCCGATGTCGATCACGAGGGTTATGGCGGTCTGCGCTTGAATGACAGTTGCCGGCCGCTGCTCAAAGGCGAAGTGAAGCTGGAACTGCGCCGCGACCTGAAACCGCAAGTCACTGCCAAAACGGGCAGCAAGAGCCAGGCCAGCCAACTGGTGCGCGGCGAGGAACGCGAACAGTGGGAAGCCTTGCGCGCACTACGGCGCAAACTCGCCGAAGAACACGGCGTGCCGCCATATGTCATCTTCCCCGACTCGACGCTATTGGAAATGCTCCGCAGCCAGCCGACGTCTCTGGCGGAAATGGCCCGGGTCAGCGGCGTCGGCGCGCGCAAGCTGGAACGCTATGGCGAAGCCTTCCTCGAAGTGCTCGGCGGCGAGGCGGAGGCGCCGAAGGTGGTCGCCGATGTCCGTCACGAGCTGATCACCCTGGCCCGCGCCGGCATGACCCCGCTGCAGATCGCCGGGCAGTTGCAATGCTCGGAGAAGAACGTCTACGCCATGCTCGCCGAAGCCATCGGCAAGCAACAATTGTCGCTGGAGCAGGCGCTGGATTTGCCTGAGGAATTGATGGGCGAAGTGCAGGACGCGTTTCTCGACGGGGAGGGCGAGTTGCCGTCCGTCGCTGAAGTGGCTGAGCTGTTTGCCGGGCGTGTGCCGGAAGGCGTGCTGTATTGCGTGCGGGCGGCTTTGCAGTCTGAATTCGAGATGTGAAACGACGTATGCGCCAAGCCCCGTGCAGTTGTAACGATTCAGTACAGAGCGACTCTTGCCTATAACTGCCGCCCATGCTTAGCTGACTAATAATTAGATTTTCCGTATTTTCAGTCTAACCGTGAGTGTTTTATGCCGTTAACCGATCAACATCGCTTTGGTATGCAACTGGCCCAGATGTCCCGTGGCTGGCGTGCCGAACTGGATCGTCGTCTCGCCGGGCTGGGCCTGTCGCAGGCGCGCTGGCTGGTGCTGCTGCATCTGGCGCGTTTTGAAGAGGCACCGACCCAACGCGAACTGGCGCAGAGTGTCGGCGTCGAAGGCCCGACCCTGGCGCGCTTGCTTGATAGTCTGGAAAACCAGGGACTGGTGCAACGCCAGTCAGTGATGGAAGACCGTCGGGCGAAAAAAATCGTGCTCTGCGCACCTGCCTTGCCTCTGATCGAACAAATCGAAACCATTGCCACGCAACTGCGCCACGAATTGTTCGAGGGCGTCGATGAGGCGGATTTGAAGGTGTGCATGCGCGTACACGGGCACATTCTGGCCAACCTGGAAAAATCTTGAGGCACATCCCGGTGGCGATTTTTTGAGAGATCGCGCTGAGCCGACTATAAGAACTACTGGGCAATATCGTGTTCGTACCGGATGTGCGAACGCATAGAAACCGGTTTTGCTTATTTAAGGGATGCTCATGCTCGCAAGTCGGCACGTGCTGCGCGGGGGCGCCAAATGGCTGCTGCTCGCTGGCGTATTCAGCTATTCGACCTGGTCGATGGCGTTGGGGTTGGGCGAAATCACTGTTTACTCAGCCCTCAATCAGCCGTTCAAGGCCGACATCGCGCTGGTCGATGTCGGCACGTTGACGCAAAACGATCTCTCGGCCAGCCTGGCTTCGGCGGATGAATTCGGTCGGGCCGGCGTCGAGCGGGTGTTCTTTCTCAATGACCTCAAATTCACTCCGATCCTGCGCGGCAGCCGCCAGATGATCCGGGTGACGTCCGGCAAACCGGTCAACGAACCTTTCCTGAATTTCCTCGTGCAGCTCGATCAGCCCAACGGCCGTCTGCTGCGCGAGTACACGGTGCTGATCGACCCGCCGGGTTCGCCGGGCATTGTGCCCGCCACCGACGAGCCGGATCCGCGCCCGCAATCCTCCGAATTTCCAACCGTCGAACCGGTTACCGCACCGCCCCAGGCTGCCCAGGGCAAACGCACTGCGGCGCCTGTGCCGCCAACGCCGGCGGCACCTGCCAACGACGCGCAGGCCGAGCAACTGGCCGCCAGCGTGCTGCTCACCCAGCAACTGCAAAAGACCCTCGACGAACAGAACCTCAGATTGCAAGAGCAGCAAGTGCAAATAGCCGACGGCAAGAAGCAGATCGAGGAGTTGCAAACCCGTCTGGCCGAAGTGCAGAAAGCGCCGCCACCACCTGTGGTCGCGCCGGCTCCGGCCGCTGTTTCAGTCCCGGTCGAGGCGGCAGACGATGGCGTGAACTGGCCGCTGCTCGGCGGACTGATATTGCTGCTGGGCGTGCTGGCAGCGTTGCTCATACGCCGCCGTCAGCAGCGTTCCACAGCAGATGGCACGCCGACGCCGCTGTTGCCTGTGAGCGCCGAAGAAGATGTCGACGAGCCCGAGCTTGAACAATCTGTCGGTGCGCACGCGGGCGCCGATCACCGCGACGAACCCGGTGCTGGCGATGTGCTGGAGGCGGTGGGCATCTATCTGGCCTACGGCCGACTCAGCGAAGCGGCCGGGCTACTGCGGGATGCCTTGCACAAGGAACCTGAACGCACCGATCTCGGTCTGCAGTTGCTGGAGGTTCTTGGGCGCCAGGGTGACAGCGCCGCTTACGAACAGCAGGAAAACCGCCTGCGTGCGCTTGGCGTCGATGAGCGCGAACTGATTGAAACCCGCACTCGCCATCCCAAACTGGCAGGCGCCGCACCGGCGGCATTTGCGGCAACGCCAATCGTGCCCGAATTGCCCGTGGCCTTGGCAGCGACCGCAGCCGCGCCGCTTGCAGCGTCGCCCGGCGCTCTCGAGGATGATTTCGAATTGAATCTGGGCGAGCTGTCGATGGATTCAAATTGGGATCTGAACGATAGCCGCACTGATGCCGCGTCACCGCCGGTCGATGATCCGGCACTGGGCACCAGCCTGTCAGTGCTCCCCGTCGATTTTGAACTGCCACAGGCTGCATCTGCCGAAGAAGCCGAACTTGAATGGATCCCCGAACCCGACGCTCAGCCGCTCGACGATGACTTCCTAAATGAGTTCGGCGATCCCGAGTCGTCACTGGTGCTGGAACCTTTGGATCTGCAACCACCCGAGTTCACCGACACCGACACCGAGGCCGCCGGCAAGCTCGAACAGGCACAAACCTGCATCGACGACGGCGACATCGACAGTGCGATCGCCTTGCTCAATGAATTGCTCAGGGAAGGGGATGAGCCGTTGAAGCAAACCGCGAGGACGTTGTTGGCGGGGATTCGCTGAGCGCCAATGGATTTCGGGTTCATCCGAGACCGCTTTCGCGAGCAGGCTCGCTCCCACAATGGAATGTGCTTTCCCTGTGGGGAGCGAGCCTGCTCGCGAAGGCGTCAGAACGTCTGCCCCAGATTCAGATAAACCGCCTGCTCATCCGCATCATTCAACCCATACGTGAAGTTCAACGGCCCCAGCGGCGTGTCGAAGCCGATAAACACACTCGCGGCATTGATGTAGCCGCTGTCGAATTCATTGTCGTTGTTCCACGCCCGACCGCGTTCCAGCGAGGCCCCGGCGTACAGCGGGAAGTCCAGCGGCAGGTACGAGCGCGGCGTCAGGCGGCGGTAGTACACCGCGCGCATCAGGCTGACGTTCTGCCCGGACAGCGCATCCTCACGGAACCCCGACAACTGCCGCGCGCCGCCGAGCAGGAAGCTTGAGGTCACCACATTGGCATCGTCCAGCGTGCGACCGTAGCGCCCGCCGAGAATCAGCGTATCCGGCCCGTGGCTCATGGCCTTGTCGAAATTCAACTCCCACTGGCGATAGCGCGTGTCCGAACTCAGCCCGGGTTCGAACTGGGTGAAGGTCAGGCTGACGTCCTTGCCCGCGTGCGGAAAGTACACGTTGTCCAGCGAGTCGTAGGAATACTTCACGGTATAGAAGCCTTCGTTGAAACTCTCGCTCGGCAGATCCTGATCACCGATGCGCACATCAGCTTTGCCCCAGGCCTGGCCGACGCCGAGTCGCACTTCACCGTTGTTGCCGATCTGCCGGCCGAGGTTGAGACCGAGGCCGTAGCGCTCGACGCGATACTGGGCGATCGGATCGTTATCCAGCACCGAGTCAACGTTCTGCGCCTCGAACGACCCGTAGGGCGCGACGAAGTAACGTGAGCCGACATCCAGCGGTTGATAGAACTCGCTGTACAGCTCTTGCTTGTCGCCGATCTGCGCGCGGGTCAGCCATTCCGCGCCGAGGCGGTTGATGCCGTTGACGCGATAGCTCGCACCAAGGTTGAAAGCACTGTCGCCGCGCATGTCGTCCGACAGATTGAGGCCGACCCGCAGATAATCGGTGCCGCTGCGTTTGCCGCTGGCGCTGATGACCAGGGTGTGATCCTGGCCTTTGTGCACGACGCGGTAACGCACTTGATCGAAGTAATCGAGGCCGTACAGCGTGCCCATGTCCGAATGCAGGCGGCCCAGGTCCAGCGGCGCGCCGATCGGTTGGCGGATGTAATAGCGAATCACGTCATCGTCGACTTTCGAATCATTCTCGACGCGAATGGCCGTGATGATCGGCGTGCGCTGACCAGGCTGGCGGGCGGCGTTCAATTCCGCGTCCTGGGTTTGAGTCGGCTTCAGCTGCGCCAGCCGCGCATCGAGGATTCGCGTGGCGCGGTAACCGGCGTCGATCATCTCCTGAGCCTTGCCGAAATCGGTCACGCCGAACGCGGCCAGCGCAGGCTGGATCAATACGTCATTGGCATGCAGAGTCGCCAGTTGTTCTTCGGAGTTGCGCCGGGTCATCAGGGTGATCGACTGATTGAGCACATCCACCACCGTGGTCAGTTGCTTGCGATTGCGCAGCGGTGTGCCGATATCGACGACGATGGCAATGTCGACGCCCATTTCCCGCGCGACATCCAGCGGGATGTTGTCGGTCATGCCGCCGTCCACCAACAACCGGCCATCAAGCTCGACCGGGGCGAACACTGCGGGGATGGACATGCTCGCGCGGATCACTTGCGGCAGGTGGCCTTTGCGAAACACCACTTTCTCGCCATTGGCGATGTCGGTGGTCACGGCGCGAAACGGGATCGGCAGTTTGTCGAAGTCGCGGGTGTCGCTGGTGTGCGCCAACAGGCTTTCCAGCAACAGTGCGAGGTTCTGGCCCTGAATTACCCCCAATGGCAGGCCGAGGCTGCCGTCGTCGCGAAAGCTCAGTTTCTGCTTCACCAGAAAGTCGCGGTCGTCCTGCTTGCGTCGAAATGGCACGTCCTCACGCGGCGGCGCGTCGGACAGCGCCGCTTGCCAGTCGATGCTCAGGGCGAGTTTTTCCAGTTCATCGATCTTGTAGCCCGAGGCGTACAGCCCACCGACCACCGCGCCCATGCTGGTGCCGGCAATCGCATCGATCCTGATGCCTTGTTCCTCCAGCGCCTTGAGCACGCCGATGTGCGCCAGCCCGCGCGCAGCACCGCCGGACAGCACCAGGCCGACTTTCGGTCGTGGCGCCTCACTGGCGAGAACCAGCAGGGGAAGGAAACCAAGCAGCAGGCAGAGCAGCAAACGGCGCATTGTGAGTCTCGGGGCAAACGGTAAAGCCGGCTATTATAGCGGCGCCCTCTGTCTCAGGAGTTTCAGCGATCATGACCGTCGCCAAAGCCGAAGTTGTCATCACTTATTGCACCCAATGCCAGTGGCTGCTGCGCGCGGCGTGGCTGGCCCAGGAGCTGCTCAGCACCTTCGCTGACGACCTGGGCAAAGTGTCATTGGTGCCGGGCACCGGCGGGGTGTTTCACATCACTTGTGCGGGTGTGCAGATCTGGGAGCGCAAGGCCGACGGTGGTTTTCCCGAGGCCAAGGTATTGAAACAGCGAGTGCGCGATCAGATCGATCCTGACCGCGACCTCGGCCACAACGACCGCACTCAGTGAGAGGCGGCTTCGGCGGCGACGGTTTTCTTGTCGGCCGAGCCTGACATCCGCGCCGACACCACAATCGCGACGATGATCAGCGCGCCACCGATGAGCATGCGCAGGGTCGGGGTTTCACTGAACAGCAGCCAGGCGATGGTGATGCCGTAGACCGGTTCCATGGCGAACACCACTGCCGCCGTGCGTGCCTTGATCACCGCCAGACTGGCGACGAACAGGCTGTGCGCCACGCCCGTGCAGAACACTCCGAGCAGGGCGATCCACAACCAGTCCAGCGCTCGGACCTGACTCAACTGCGGCGCCGCGACCGGCAACAGACACAACGCCACGACGACGTTCTGGCACAACGCCGCCTGCACCGCCGGGATGCGCCCGGAACTGGCGCGGTTGGTCAGCGACAGCAGGGAAAACAGCAGGCCGGACAGTACGGCCCAAAGCAAGCCGACGGTGGCGCCGCTGCCCAGATCAAATGCCGGCGTCACCAGCACCAGACCGATGCTGACCAATACCACCAGGACGATTTCATTGGGGCGGATGCGTTCGCGGAAAATCAGTCCTTCGAGAATCACCGTGAACGCCGGGAAACTGGCAAAGCCCAAGGTGGCGATGGCCACCCCGGCGACCTTCACCGATACGAAAAAACTCACCCAGTGCCCAGCCAGCAACACGCCGCTGAGGGCGAGGCGCCGCCAGTCCACGGCCTGAAGTGTCTGCCAACCATGCTGGCTGAAGAAACGGGCGAAAAATGCCAGGGCGAGCACGGCAAAAGCCGCACGTCCAAAGACGATCACAGCAGGGGATGCGGCAGCGAGTTTGCCGAACACACCGGTCAGGCCGAACATCAAAGCGCCAATATGCAGAGCGCCGAGGGCGGTACGCGGAGTCATTGCATTCCTTTTTTCAGGTTCAACTTCATGGGGCCATTGAACCGCGTCTCGGCCTGCAAGTCTGTCGGCAGGCTATCGTCTTTTGTCGCAGGAATCGCGCCGAAGATGTCCGGGCGACGAGCCGAATTCACGTAGGACTGCGGCCGAGAACGCACTTTGCGAGCTGTAACCGACGCGACTGGCTACTTCACCAATCGGCAATGCAGTGTCGCGCAGCAGTTGCACCGCGAGATGCAGGCGTCGACTGCGGATGTAATCCATCGGCGTCTGTCCGCATTCGGCCATGAACCGTGCGTGCAGGCGCGCGCTGGACAACCCGGCCACGCGCGCCAGGTCAGCGACTTGCAGCGGATAGCCGGCGTATTGCTCGATGTGCGCATCCAGCGCGGCGTAGGGCAGGCGACGCGCGCGGAGTTCGGGAGGTTGCGCGTGATTGAGACTGGCCAGCAGCAACACTGCGCCTTGCTGCGCGATCAACGGATCGCTGACCGGACTGTTCGCCAGCCAGTTGACCAATTGGCTCTGCCCCGAGTCCAGCGACAGCCGCCCCGGATGATCGAGCAAGCGGCGACTGGCCTCGGCATGCGCGCCCAGCGAGTCCTGCACCCATTGCCCTTCAGGGATGTCGAGCACCAGGCAGCTGCTGCCTTGGGGACTGTCGCAGGCATGATGAGCGCCGGACGGAACCACCACAACACTCTGCTGACGCACTTGGCTGCCACAGCCCTCGACCTCGAAATCCAGCGCACCGGACAGCCCGAACACCAACTGCGCGTGCTCGTGGCTGTGCACAATCAGGTCGTGGGTGTACTGGCGCAGGGTGAGGATCGGTCGCATGGCAGGTTGTCTCCGAAGTGGCCGTCAGTCTACACCGCCGTACGCCGGATGCGTTGTCACACGACTGACTCAAGTCTGTCACGGTCGATTAACCCGGCGCGCGCAAGCTGGCGAAAACATCGCAGAGGGTTGCCCATGACCAGCGCCGAGCTCGCCCGACCCAGCCGCAAACAACGGGTGCGAACCCTGTGGATCTCCGATGTGCACCTGGGCACGCGGGATTGCCAGGCCGAGCACTTGTCGCAATTTCTCAAGGGCTACCATGCCGACAAGGTTTATCTGGTCGGTGACATCATTGATGGCTGGAAACTGCGCAGCGGCATGTACTGGCCGCAAGCCCACACCAACGTCATCCGCCGCCTGCTGACCATGAGCAAGCGCGGCACTGAGGTGATCTACGTCACCGGCAACCATGACGAATTCCTGCGGCGCTATTCGAAGCTGATTCTGGGCAATATCCAGTTGGTCGATGAGGCGGTGCACGTTACGGCGGACGGCCGGCATTTGCTGGTGATCCACGGCGATCAGTTCGATGTGATCACCCGTTATCACCGCTGGCTGGCGTTTCTCGGCGACTCGGCTTATGAATTCACCCTGACCCTCAACCGCTGGCTCAATCACTGGCGTGCCCGCTATGGCTACGGCTACTGGTCGCTGTCGGCCTACCTGAAACACAAGGTCAAGACCGCCGTCAGTTTCATCAGCGACTTTGAAGAAGCCATCGCCCACGAGTGTGTGAAGCGCGAACTGCATGGCGTGGTTTGCGGGCATATTCACCATGCCGAGATTCGCAAGGTCGGCGGGGTGGACTACCTCAATTGCGGCGACTGGGTCGAATCGTGCACGGCGCTGATCGAGCATTGGGACGGCACGATCGAGTTGTATCGATTGGCGGATGCCCAGGCGCGGGAGGCGGAATTGAAAGCTGCCAAAGTTGCCGAGCTCGCTTAGTTCTCGGATGTTTGAAAGGTCCTCATCGCTGGCAAGCCAGCTTCCACAGGTTTTGTTAACGGCACAGAACCCTGTGGGGGCTGGCTTGCCAGCGATGAGGGCAGAACAAACAACATCAAGCGGGGCTGTGTTCTTGCATCGCAGCCTTGTAAATCGAGTACTTCGGCTGCGCAAACAGCCTTTCCATCATCGGCTCGAAGAAACTCAGCGGCAGCGTGTCGTACGCCGGATCAAACGCCGCCGCGTCGTACTTGGCGCAAAATTCGGCAGTGGCCTGGAACTGCGGATGGTCCTTGAATTGCTCGCGCAAATGCCGATCCATGCCCAGGTGATGAAAGAAGTAATAGCCCTGAAAGATCCCGTGCTTCTCCACCATCCACAGATTTTCCGCACTCACGAACGGCTTGAGAATCGCTGCGGCGATGTCCGGATGGTTGTAGGAGCCGAGGGTGTCGCCAATGTCGTGCAACAGCGCGCAGACCACGTATTCCTCGTCACGCCCGTCGCGAAAGGCGCGGGTCGCGGTTTGCAACGAGTGGGTCAGGCGATCCACGGGGAAACCGCCGAAGTCGCCCTCAAGCAGCTTCAAATGCGCGAGGATCCGCGATGGCAGCTGTCTGGCATAGGCACTGAAATCAGCGGCGATGATCGCCCAGTCTTCCTCGGTGCCGTCCTTCATATGGGTGAAGCGAGCATGGGCATTCATTGGCAGACCCTCATTCAGAACGCCACGCGACCGAGAATCATGTCGCGGTACATGACGAAATCGCCGAGCAGGCTGTACAGCGGATGCTGAAACGTCGCCGGGCGGTTTTTCTCGAAAAAGAAATGGCCGATCCAGGCAAAGCTGTAACCGGCCAGAGGCAGCGCGAGTAACAGCAGCCAGGCGCCTTTGGCGATGCTCAGAGCGAGAATGAAGATGACCAGAGAAGTGCCGATGAAATGCAAACGACGGCAGGTGCTGTTGCTGTGTTCGGCGAGGTAATACGGATAGAACTCGGCGAAGCTGTTGAACTGCTTGATGTTTTCCACGACCGCGCTCTCTGTGGTGATTGTTCTGGCGACAAGTTGTTCGGCGGGGAGCTTATTTGAGTCTAGAGTGATCATTGGCGTGGGCCAGTGACAATCGGCGCCACTTTAGTATCCTTCGCAAATAGGGCGGTTATCTGCAGCCCGTCATGTAAAAGAATAACAACCATGAGCGAACGAACGACTTCTGCAAGCTGGGCGATGGGGATTGTCAAAGCACTGGAGATGGACGGCCTGGATTGCCGGGTTCTGTTCAAGCAACTGGGGCTGGATTTCAGTGCCCTGGAAGATCCGGATGCGCGTTTCCCGCAGGATTCCATGACCCGGCTCTGGCAGCGCGCGGTCGAGGTGTCCGGCAACCCGGCGATCGGCCTGAACATGGGCAAAGTGGTGCGCCCGGCCTCGTTTCATGTCGCCGGCTACGCGCTGATGTCGAGCAATACCCTGGCTGAAGGCTTCCAGCGTCTGGTGCGCTATCAACGCATCATTGCCGAAAGCGCCGACTTGAGCTTTCGCTTGCTCGATGAAGGTTACGCGCTGATTCTCACCGTGCACGGCGATCACCTGCCGCCGACCCGGCAGAGCGCCGAAGCGTCACTGGCCTGCGCGTTGGCGCTGTGCGGCTGGCTGACCGGGCGCCCGCTGCACCCGGTCAAAGTGTTGGTTCAGGGCGATCAGCCGACAAACCTGCAACCCTATAAAGAAGCCTTTCACGCGCCGCTGGTGTTCAACGCGCCTTACGATGCGTTGATCTTCGAACGTGCCGATATGGAGGCGCCGCTGCCGACCGCCAACGAAGCCATGGCGCTGTTGCATGATCGCTTTGCCGGGGAATATCTGGCGCGGTTTTCCGAAAGTCGCGTGACGCACCGGGCACGTCAGGTGTTGTGTCGTTTGTTGCCCCAGGGCGAGCCCAAGCGCGACACCGTGGCGCAGACGTTGCACCTGTCGCAGCGCACTTTGCAGCGGCGCTTGCAGGAGGAGGGCACCAGTTTCCAGCAATTGCTCGACGACACCCGGCGTGAACTGGCCGAACAATATCTGGCGCAACCGAGCATGACCTTGCTGGAAATCGCCTACCTGCTGGGCTTTGCCGACCCGAGCAACTTCTTCCGCGCCTTCCGCCGCTGGTTCGACACCACGCCCGGCGAGTACCGCTTGCGCCTGACGCAGGTGCCGGACGCGGTCAATGACGCCAGAACGCCGGAATACACAGCACAAACACCGTAATGATCTCCAGTCGGCCGAGCAGCATGCCGAACGACAGAATCCACTTCGCCGCATCCGGCAGGGTGGCGAAGTTGCCGGCCGGGCCGATGGTTTCGCCCAGACCCGGGCCGACGCCGGACACGGTGCTGGCGGCACCGGTCAGTGCGGTCATCCAGTCGACTCCGAGCAGCGACAGCAGCAGGGCGATCACGCAGATGGTGATGGCGAAGAAGAACGAGAAGGTCAGGATCGAACGGACAATTTCTTCGTCGAGGCGGTGACCGTTGTACTTCTGCTTGATCACCGCGCGCGGGTGGATCAGCTGATTGAGGTTCGCCTTGAGCAGGATGTAGGCGACCTGGAAACGGAAAATCTTGATGCCGCCCGCCGTCGAACCTGAGCAACCGCCGACAAAGCCCAGATAGAAAAACAGCATCAGCGAGAAGTTGCCCCACAGGCTGTAGTCCCCGAGGGCGAAGCCGGTGGTAGTGACCACCGAGGTCACGTTCAGCGCCACATGCCGCAGCGCTTCCAGCCAATGCAGCTTGGTGGTCCACCAGTACCAGGTGCCGAGCACCAGCCAGGTCACCAGCAGCATCGCCAGCAAACCCTGCACCTGTTGATCCTTGATCAATGCTCGGCGGTTGCCGCGTAGCGTCGCCACGTACAGGGTGAACGGCAGGCTGCCGAGAATCATGATGACGATCGCCACCCAGTGCACCGCCGGTTGCGTCCACTTGGCCAGCGACTGGTCAGAGGTCGAGAAACCACCGGTGGAAATCGCCGACATCGCGTGGTTGATCGCATCGAACGGGCTCATTCCCGCCCACCAGAACGCCAGGCTGCCGAGAATGGTGATGCCGACGTAGGCCGCCACAATCAACCGCGCCACCATGTGCGAACGCGGCATGACCTTCTCCGAGCGGTCGGAGGATTCGGTCTGGAACAGACGCATGCCACCGATGCGCAGCAGCGGCAGAATCGCCACCGCCATGCCGATAAAGCCGATGCCGCCGATCCAGTGCAGCAGCGACCGCCACATCAGAATCCCCGGTGACATGTTGTCCAGGCCGTTGAGCACGGTGGAGCCGGTGGCGGTGATGCCGGACATGCTTTCGAAGAACGAGTCGGTGTAGCTGATGTGCTGGGTCAGCAGAAACGGCAGCGCGGCGAAAATGCACACCACCAGCCAGCTGCTGACCGTCAGCAGGTACATGTCGCGCGGGCGCAGGTGAATGTGTTCCGGTCTGCCGGGTATCACCAGAGCGAGGCCGGCGACAAAGGTGATCATGCTCGCCCAGAGGAACGATGGCAGGTCGCTGGTGCGCTCGAAAATCACCAGCGTGGCCATCGGCACGACCATGGCCACAGCCAGGGTGATCAGGAAGATGCCGATGATAAAACCAATGATCCGTAAGGTCGGCAACGCCATGAAATCCGCTCGGGCTGGTGGGAGAAGGGCGCCATTCTACCTGTGGGGCGAGGCATGTAAACCGGCAGGCGCTGCGCAGATGAAGCTAGAATAGCCGCACATTTTTCAAAGGAGGTGGCCGATGCAGGCTCTCGACGCGTTGCTCAACCGTGTTTCCGTTCCCCGACTGGTCGAACCGGCCCCCAGTGCCGAGCAGCGCGAAGCCCTGTTCGGCGCGGCCCTGCGTGCCCCGGATCACGGGCACTTGCAGCCGTACCGCTTTTTGACCGTCGAAGGCGCAGCGCGTGAGCAAATGGGCGCGTTGCTGGCCGAGGCGGCCCGCCAGCAGAGCGGCGAAGTCACCGACGCGATGATCGACAAGGCGCGCAACGGCCCGTTGCGGGCACCGCTGGTGGTTGTGGTCATCGCGAAATTGCAGGAGCACGTGAAATACCCGAAGGCCGAGCAACTGCTCACGGCCGGCTGTGCGGCCCACGGGATTTTGCTCGCGGCGTATGCGCAGGGGATTGGCGCGGTGTGGCGCACCGGGGATCTGGCGTACTCGAAGCATGTGGCCGAAGGCTTGGGGCTGGTGGAAGGCGAGGAGGTGATCGCGTTTCTCTATCTCGGCACGCCGCAGAAAGAGCCGCGCGTGGCGGAGAAGGTTGATCTGGCTGAGTTCGTCAGCGCCTGGCCCGGTAAAGCCTGAAGATCAAAAGCCCCTCACCCTAACCCTCTCCCAGAGGGAGAGGGGACTGATTGGGGGATGCTTTGGAGTTACACCGACCTGAGCGACCTTCGCTGAATCCAGAGTCGGGATACCGGACGTCTAGTTTCTGCGAATCCATAAGGTCGATGCACAACGGCAGACAACTCGGTCGGCCCCCTCTCCCTCCGGGAGACGGTTGGGGTGAGGGGCTTTTTCAGGGCTGGACCACGACTCCCGGTACCAACGGCAATTCCAGACTCGCCACAAAGCCGCCCTGCGGATGATTGGCCAGCGTCAGCGTGCCGCCATGCCGTTCTGCCGCCCGTTTGGCAATCGCCAGCCCAAGGCCATGCCCGGCAGCGGTCTGCCCCGGCGCCCGGTAGAACGGCTCGCCCAACTGACTCAGATGTTCGGTCTGCACCCCCGGCCCGTGGTCGCGCACGCTGATGACAATCCGCTCAGCCTGCCGCGCAGCGTGCAATTCGATCGGCCGATCGCTCGGGTTGAAGCGCTGGGCGTTGCGCAGCAGATTGTCCACGGCGCGCTCGATCATCGTCGGCCAGCCTTTGAGATTCAGCTGCGGCTCGGCTTGCAGGCGCACGGTCTGCTCGGGTGAGCTGAGCTGCGCATCCTTTTGCAGCGTGGCGAGCAACGCATTCAGGTCCACTTCTTCAGCGCTGGCATTGTCGGCATCGACTCGCGCCAGCACCAGAATTTCACTGATCAACGCCTCCAACCGGTCGCATTCGCGGGTCAGCCGTGGCCACAGTTTCTCACGCTCTTCAGGGTTGGCGCGCTCGGCCAAAGCCAGCGCGATGCGCAGACGCGCCAGTGGTGAGCGCAGTTCATGGGAGACATCGCGCAGCAATTGGCGCTGACTGCCGATCAGGCTTTGCAGGCGCGCGCCCATGCGGTTGAAATCGGTGGCCAGCACGCCGAATTCGTCCCGGCGGTTGGCCAGTTTCGCCAGACTGTTCTGCTGATAAGTCGTCTGCCCCAGATCATGCACCGCGCCGCGCAAGCGACTCAGTGGGCGGGTGATGGAGAAAGTCACGAGCAAACTGAACAGCGTCAACACCACCAGCGCGATGCCCAGCGCACTCAGCGGCCAGAGCAGGCTTTCGCGGTGCCAGGCGTCGAGCTCGGGGTGCGGGATGCGGTAGATGAACAGGTAGGTATCACCGGTTTTTTCACTGGTGATCTCGTCGGTCAGACGCCGCCATGGCAGACGGCGATCGTCGTTGTTCTGCCGCGCCTCGAATGCTGCGGCGCGGCGCGGGAAGGTGCCACGCACCACCGGATCGCCGGTTTCGTTGAGCACCTGAACGTCGATGTGATACTGGCGTTTGCGTTGTTCGAGGATATCCTGCGCGGCTTCTTCGCCTTGGGTTTCGTAAGTCTGCGTCCATTCCGCCGCCAGCGTGTTGAGGCCGGGATGGCGGCTGAGAATCCACGCGTCCTGATTGAGCATGTGCCCGAGCAGAATCGACAGCCCGGCTACCAGAGCGATGGCCAGCCAGAAGCTCGCAAGAATCCGCCAGAACAGTGAACGCACAGAAACTCCTCGAAAATCACACCGTTCAAATGTGGGAGCGAGCCTGCTCGCGAAGGCGTAGTGTCAGTCAATCCATCTCTGGCTGAGGCAGCGCTTTCGCGAGCAGGCTCGCTCCCACATTCGATTTGAATGGAACAGGCCCGACGAGGTGAGTCGTCGGGCCCATGGTCAAGCCATTATTGCGCCTTTTGTGCCTGCTGCGCTTTCCAGGCCTTGAACTCGGCCCATTCGGCGCGGCGTTCGGCGCGTTTCTTCTGGATCTCGTCGAATTGCTTCTGTTGCTCAGGTTTCAGCAATGCACGGACATCGGACTCGGCTTTCTTGTGGTTGGCCGCGATCTCGTCCTTCATGGCTTTCTGGTCGGCCGGCGAGAGTTTCTCCAGGTACTTGTCGACCACCTGCTTACGCTCGTGCATCTGCTCGCCCATGATCTTGCGAATCTGCTCGCGCTGTTCGCGGGTCAGATCGAGCTGGCTGTACGGGCCTTTGCCGTGCATGCCGCCGTGCATCTGACCGCCGTGGCGCGGGCCATC
Source organism: Pseudomonas sp. S3_G06 (assembly GCF_054667565.1). Taxonomy (NCBI): domain Bacteria; kingdom Pseudomonadati; phylum Pseudomonadota; class Gammaproteobacteria; order Pseudomonadales; family Pseudomonadaceae; genus Pseudomonas; species Pseudomonas sp. S3_G06. The sequence continues at coordinate 3,549,910 of NZ_CP162738.1, read as the reverse complement.
CAGCGGACCACCGAGCGGACCGCCATCCTGCGGCATGGCCATGGCCACGGTTGGCAGAGCGGCAGCGAACATCAGAGCGATAAGAGTCTTGCGCATGGTGTATCTCCTTGTCTCGTTCCCGGTACGTTCCGGATGAGTGCAGATTACGCAGATCAAGGTCAGCGGCGGTCAGCGCAGCGTAAAGCTTCGGTAAAGACGTTTCGTGCCCGGCCTTACACATATGCTGTGCAGGAGGTGCTGAAGGCTGCGATCTGATCGTTCCCATGCTCTGCGTGGGAATGCAGCCGAGGACGCTCTGCGTCCTGCAGCCTGAAGATCGCCGCCTTGGGCAGCTCGTACACGAAACTGGATGGTTTTACAGGCTGTAGTAGTAACCACGGCTACGCAGCGCAACGATGCGCGGGCGGCCGTCGGGGTGGGGGCCGATTTTTTTGCGCAGGTTGCTGACGTGCATGTCGAGGCTGCGGTCGTACAGGGTCAGCTTGCGGCCGAGGGCCAGTTGCGCCAGTTCCTGTTTGTCCAGCGGCTCGCCGGGCTGCTTGAGCAGGGCTTCGAGCAGGCGGCTTTCGGAGACGGTCAGGGTCAGTTCTTTTTCGTCGATGCTGACCACGCCGCGCACCGGGCTGAAACTCAGGTCACCCAGCTCGAGCTGCGTCGAAACGGCTGCCGGGTGGCTGCGGCGCAACACGGCGCGCAGGCGCGCGGTCAGTTCGCGGGGGTCGCAGGGTTTGGCCAGGTAATCGTCGGCGCCCAGTTCGAGGCCGAGGATGCGGTCCAGCGGTTCGCCACGCGCTGACAGCATCAGCACCGGCAGGTCGGCGTGGTCGTTGCGCAATTGCTTGAGCAGTTCCAGACCGCTGCCGTCGGGCAACATCACGTCCAGCACCACCGCCGCCGGGGCGGTTTCGGCCAACGCCTTGCGGGCGCTCTGGCCGTCGTGGCAGGCGCGCACCTGGAAGCCTTCCTGGCTCAACCAGCTACTCAGGAGTTCGCACAACTCCTGGTCATCATCAATCAGTAACAGCTCGCTCATGACTCACTCAATTTAGCCATTGCCGACGTTTTCGGCTTGCACCACTGGCAAAGATACCGCAGAGCAGCGCCAATAGCGCTACCCCGGCGCCAGTGACGAACCACTGCTGTTGATCGGTCAGCAAACGCGGCAGCGGGCTGGCCTGGGCTTCCTTGAGTTGCAGCTTCAGACGCTGGTTCTCCTGGCGCAGCCGGGCGAGCTGGGCGCTTTCGCGAGTGTTGTCGGCATTTTGCAGTTGTTTGTTCAGTTCTTCGCGCTGCTGCTCACTGGCCTTGAGCCGCTGTTGCAACTCGGTGATCTGGCTGCCGGCGCTCAATGACAATGGTGTGGAGCTGCCGCTTTCGGTGGTTTCCTCACCATGGGCGGGCGCCATGATCGACAACGTGAGCAACATCAGACACAACGGACCCTTGCGCATCGCGACACCTGTTTCCAAATGGATATTGGGCAGGTTGTCGGCAGGCAAACGAGAATAATGAGCGATTGAGAGCAGCGGAAGCCGAGAAGGTTCAGTGTCAGAGAGGTGATGTTGGTGGCTGATGCGTTTTTTGTGGCGAGGGGATTTATCCCCGTTGGGCTGCGCAGCAGTCCTGAGATGTAAGCAGGCGGTGTGACAGGCACACCGCATTGAATGGCTTTGGGGCGGCTTCGCCACCCAACGGGGATAAATCCCCTCGCCACTGGGACTTTTGTCTTTTAAGGGAGGACTTGCTTGAACGGCTTGACGATCACATTGGCGTAGACGCCGGCGGCGATGTACGGATCGGCATCGGCCCAGGCCTGTGCGGCGCTGAGGGAGTCGAACTCGGCGACGATCAGGCTGCCGGTGAAACCCGCTGCGCCCGGATCATTGCTGTCGACGGCCGGGTGCGGGCCGGCCAGCACGATGCGGCCTTCGCTCTTGAGCGCTTGCAGGCGTTCCAGATGCGCCGGGCGTGCGGCCAGGCGAGCTTCCAGCGAGTTGGCAACGTCGGTGGCAATGATGGCGTAGAGCATGTCAGTCCTCGGTTTTTGGCGTTGTGGTATCGGTGTCATGCAGGTGGCGCGACAGGTAAACGCCCTGTGCGACCAGGAACAGCACGGTCATGCCCAGGCTGCCGAACACCTTGAAGTCGACCCAGATGCTCTGGAAGGTGAAGGCGACGAACAGGTTGGCCGCGCCGCAAAACAGGAAGAAGCCGATCCAGGCGATGTTCAGGCGCGTCCAGACCGGGTCTGGCAGGGTCAGCGCGTGGCCCATGATGCGTTTGATCAGCAGGCGGTCACCGATGAAGTGGCTACCGATGAACGCCGCAGCGAACAGCCAGTTGACCACCGGCGCTTTCCATTTCAGGAAGGTTTCGCTGTGGAAGGCCAGCGTCAGGCTGCCGAATACCAGGCAGGCGATCAGCGTCAGCCACTGGCTCTTTTCCAGCTTGCGCTGCTTGATGAACAGCGCGCCGTACACCACCAGGGAGCTGATGATCAGCATCGCCGTGGCGCTGTAGATACCGCCTACGGTCACTTGCTGACCGGCAATGTCGACGACCCGTGGATCAAGTTTGTAAACGATGAAGAACAGCAGAAGCGGGATGAAATCGATGAATTGTTTCACAGTGAGAGCCAGAAGCTGGATGTGGCGGCATAATAACAAACATATGGGCGCGCGATAGCGCCAGCTGATTTGAGGTTACAACTCCCCGTGAATGTTGATTTGCACTGCCACAGCACGGCCTCCGACGGCGCCCTGGCGCCTGCGGTTCTGGTTGCGCGTGCGTTCGAAAACGGCGTGCGAGTCCTGGCGTTGACCGACCACGACACTCTTGAGGGGCTCGCCGAGGCGCGAACTGCCGCCACCGAGTTGGGCATGCAACTGGTCAACGGCGTCGAATTGTCCTGCACCTGGGGTGGGGCGACCATTCATGTATTGGGCTACGGTTTCGACGTCAACGCCGCGCCGTTGGTCGAAGCGATCGCCAAACTGCACGATGGCCGCTGGCTGCGGTCGGAAGAAATAAGCCGCAAGCTCGCCCTCAAGGGCATGCCCGGTGCCCTCGACGGCGCCCGGCAGATCCAGCAGGAGCTGGGCGACAGCGGCAACGCGCCGGCCCGGCCGCATTTCGCCGACTGGATGGTGCGTGAAGGTTATGTAAAGGATCGCGCCGAGGCATTTCGCAAATGGCTCGGCGCCGGCAAGCTCGGCGACGTCAAGCTGCACTGGCCGACCCTGGAAGACACCGTCGCCACCCTGCGCGCCGCCGGTGCCTGGGTCAGCCTGGCGCATCCATGGCACTATGATTTCACCCGTAGCAAGCGCCGAAAGCTGATTGCCGACTATATTCAAGCAGGCGGGCATGCTATCGAGGTGGTCAATGGCCATCAGCCCGCAGAACAGGTGGGCAGCCTGGCGATCCTTGCCCGTGAGTTCGGTCTGCTGGTCAGCGCCGGCAGTGACTTCCATGGCCCTGGCGGCTGGTCCGAGATCGGCCAGTACCGGCCGGTTCCCGAGGACCTTCCACCCCTGTGGTGTCGGTTCAAACATGACACAGATATTGCCGCCGTCTGAACAGGTAGAGAATGTGAGTCAATTTTTCCAGATACATCCGGAAAACCCGCAAGCGCGCCTGATCAAACAGGCGGTCGAGATCATCCGCAAGGGCGGGGTAGTGATTTATCCCACGGACTCGTCCTACGCCATCGGTTGCCAGATCGGCGACAAGACCGCCATCGAGCGTGTGCGACGGCTGCGTCAGCTTGATGAGAAGCACAACTTCGCGCTGATCTGCAGCGACCTGTCGCAACTGGGCAATTACGCCAAGATCGACACCGGCACCTTCCGCATTCTCAAGGCGCATCTACCCGGCCCTTACACTTTTATTCTCAACGCCACCCGCGAAGTGCCGCGCCTGTTGCTGCATCCGAAGAAACGCACCATCGGCCTGCGCGTGCCAAGCCATCCGATCGCGTTGGCGCTGCTGGCCGAACTCGGCGAGCCGCTGATGAGCGTGACGCTGATCATGCCCGGCGACGAAGACCCCCTCAGCGATCCCTACGAAATGCGCCAGTTGCTTGAGCATCAGGTCGATCTGATCATCGACGGCGGTTTTGGCGGTATCAAGGCCTCAACGGTGATTGACCTGACCGGCGACGACCCGGAAGTGGTCCGCGTTGGTTGCGGCGATCCGACGCCGTTCATGGTCGAGGCCTGAATGTCCGCAGTGGAAACCGTGGTCGATCCCCAAGCCGGCGCCCAGCAGGAACTGCCGTTCGCCATGGTCTATGGTCAGGCGGTCATGGAAATGCCGCTGGACCTGTACATCCCGCCGGATGCGCTGGAAGTCTTTCTTGAAGCCTTCGAAGGCCCGCTCGACCTGCTGCTGTACCTGATTCGCAAACAGAACATCAATATCCTCGACATCCCGGTGGCGGAAATCACCCGCCAGTACATGGGCTACGTCGAGTTGATGCAATCGGTGCGTCTGGAGCTGGCCGCCGAATATCTGGTGATGGCGGCGATGCTTGCCGAGATCAAATCGCGCATGCTTCTGCCGCGCGCCGAAACCGTTGAAGATGAAGAAGACGACCCGCGCGCTGAACTGATCCGCCGCTTGCAGGAATACGAGCGCTTCAAGGCAGCTGCCGAAGGTATTGATGGTCTGAGCCGGGTCGGTCGCGATGTGATCGTGCCCAAGCTCGACGCCCCGGAAGCGCGGGCGCGCAAGCTGTTGCCCGACGTCGCGCTGGAAGAGATTCTGATGTGTATGGCCGAAGTCCTGCGCCGTGGCGACATGTTTGAAAGCCACCAGGTCAGCCGTGAAGCGCTGTCCACCCGCGAGCGCATGAGTGATGTGCTGGAGCGGCTCAAGGGCGGCGGTTTTGTGCCGTTTGTCGAGCTGTTCACCGCTGAAGAAGGCCGCCTGGGTGTGGTGGTGACTTTTATGGCGATCCTTGAACTGGTCAAGGAATCCTTGGTCGAGCTGGTGCAGAATGAGCCGTTCGCCGCGATCCACGTGCGAGCCCGAGCCGAATAACGAGTCCCTGTATGAACCTGACTGAACCCCGCGAGCTGGCGCCCCTGCTTGAAGCCTTTCTGTTGGCCTCGGGAAAGCCGCAATCCCTTGAGCGCCTGTTTGAACTGTTCGAAGAAGGCGAGCGGCCGGAGCCGGCGGTCTTCAAGAAAGCCCTGACCCTGCTTGGCAAGTCCTGCGAGGGCCGTGCCTTTGAGCTAAAAGAAGTCTCGTCGGGCTATCGCTTGCAGATCCGCGAGAAGTTCTCGCCGTGGGTCGGCCGACTCTGGGAAGAGCGCCCGCAGCGCTATTCCCGTGCCTTGCTGGAGACCATCGCATTGATCGCCTATCGCCAGCCGATCACTCGTGGCGAAATCGAAGATGTGCGTGGTGTGGCGGTGAACAGCAACATCGTCAAGACCTTGCTTGAGCGTGAGTGGATTCGCGTCGTCGGCTATCGCGACGTGCCGGGCAAACCGGCGATGTTCGCCACGACCAAGGCGTTTCTCGACCACTTCAACCTGAAAAACCTCGAAGACCTGCCGCCGCTGGCCGAACTGCGCGAAATGGAAGCCGAACCGGTGCTCGACTTCGACGACGTGCCGGTGCCGCAGAGTCTGCAAGAACTGGCCGACGCCAGCGCCGAGCCGGAGGAGGAAAAGGAAGAAACCAGTTTCCATTCCCTGTTGCTGGAGCTGGACAGCATGGAAGAGGGCATCAAGACCGACTTCGACGACTTGCTGCGCGATGCGGCGGATGGCGAAGCACCGGTGCCCGAGCCTGAGATCACCGCGCCGGTTGTTGAAGTTGAAGTCGAACTTGAAGCCGCGCCCGACGCCGAACCGGAAGAAGATATTCTCGGCGTCGCCGAGGCCCGCGAGAAGCTCCTGGCCGCTGTCGCCGCCCTCGAACAGCCGGAACCGGAACTCAGCGAAGAAGAAGCCGAAGCCCGCGCGCTGGCTGAGGCAATCGAAGCCGAACGGCGCGAGTTCGAAGAATGACGCCTATTGAGAAACCAATGTAGACCCTTGTGGGAGCGAGCCTGCTCGCGAAGGCGGTGTGTCAGATACATCGATACTGAATGACACTGCGCCTTCGCGAGCAGGCTCGCTCCCACAGGGTGAAATGTCGTTCTGGAGATTGCGATGAGCTCAACCAAAGACCCCTGCATCAGCCTGTGCAAATTCTCCGACGACATCTGCCTGGGTTGCGGTCGCAGCAAGCGCGAGATCAAGGCCTGGAAGAAACTCGACAAGGACGACAAACGCACCGTGCTGGCGGAAGCCGCGCTGCGTCTGATCAAACTCGGTGGTGCCGGTCGGCGGAAAAAGAAATAACCGGCAATCGATCAGCTAGTCTCTGATGCGCGATGGCGCACATCCGCGTATGATTCGCGACCCTTCGCCGATCCCTTCGGCCTGGACCCAGTTTTCAATGCTTCAGGCGCCGCCTGAACAGACCACACCGGGAGGTGCCCAGATGAGTGACATCAATCAGAAAGACGACCAGGAAATCGGCCCAGCAGGCGAAAAACTGCAGAAGGTCCTCGCCCGTATCGGCGTCGGCTCGCGCCGTGACGTGGAATCCTGGATCAGCCAGGGCCGGATCAAGGTCAATGGCAAAGACGCCACCCTCGGCCTGCGCGTCGACATGCATGACGCCATTACCATCGATGGCAAGGTGATCAAACGCGAAGAGGCCGCCGAATCGGTGCGCCGCGTGATCATGTACAACAAGCCTGACGGCGAAATCTGCACCCGTGACGACCCGGAAGGCCGTCCGACCGTGTTCGACAAGCTGCCGCGTCCGAAAGAGGGCCGCTGGATCAACATCGGCCGTCTCGACATCAACACCACCGGTCTGCTGATGTTCACCACTGACGGTGAGCTGGCCAACCGCTTGATGCACCCGTCCTACGAGATGGACCGCGAGTACGCCGTGCGTGTACGCGGTGAAGTCGACGACGAGATGATCGAACGGCTCAAGGCTGGCGTGGTGCTGGAAGACGGTCCGGCGCGTTTCACCGACATTCAACAGGCGCCGGGCGGTGAAGGCTTCAACCACTGGTACCACTGCGTGGTCATGGAAGGGCGCAACCGTGAAGTGCGTCGTCTGTGGGAATCGCAGGGCCTGGTGGTCAGCCGTCTGAAGCGCGTGCGTTTCGGTCCGGTGTTCCTCAACTCCGACCTGCCGATGGGCCGCTGGCGCGAAATGAGCCAGTACGAAGTCGACGTGCTCAGCGCCGAAGTCGGCCTGACCCCGGTGGCAATGCCGCAGCTGAACGCCAAGAGCAAGGACAAGCTCGAACGCATGCAGCGCAAATCGTCGCGGCCGATGGCCAAGACCGAGCGCGTGCGTACCCTGCGTCCAGCCGCTGGCGCACCCACCGGGCCACGCCCGGGCCGCGAGCCGCAGATCGAAGGCGAGCGCCCAGGTCGCAAGCCGGTTGCCCGTGACGGCGAGCGCGCACCGCGTCCGGCTAATGGCCGTACCGAGCGTGGCGAAGGTCGTGCACCGGCCGGTCGCGGTACGCCAGTGGCGGATCGTCCAGCCGACACCAGCAACAAGCGCCCGGCCAAACCGGCGCCGAAGCGTCCGGGGATCAAACTGGTCGACGGCGACAAGCCCTCGGGCAAGCGTCGCGGCGCACCGGCCGGTTCCGGTCAGCGCCCGGGTTTTGGACGCAAGAAACCGGAATAAGGCAGCTGTGAGTTACTAGCTGCAAGCTACAAGCTACAAGCTACAAGCTACAAGCTGAAGCAAAAACGCCAACCTCAGGGTTGGCGTTTTTTTTGTCTGGACGAAAATCTGTGCTGACACCGATCGTTCCCACGCTCTGCGTGGGAACGATCATCTGCGGCTTACATAATTTCCCTGTGGGAGCGAGCCTGCTCGCGAAGGGGCCAGTCGCTTAAAACACGAATCGTCCGTCGAAGACTGGTTTGTCATCCAGCGCCAACACCCCGCCAGAAAAGATCAGATCCAGGTGATGACTGCCCTTGGCGCCACCGCCCAGTCCGAGATGCAGCCCACAATGCCGCTCCTCAAACCCGGCATTACGCGCATACAGATCCTTGACGCCTTCATTGGTGCCAATCCCCAACTCCTCAATTCGCCGGTTCGACGGGTTGGCATCCAGGTACTTGTTGAAATCATGTTCCAGCCCCGGCACGTCGGTGGCAATGCGGCTGATGGTCGAATTCTCGATCCACAGCTCCAGCGGCGATTCCAGCACGCCGTACTTACGCGCGAACGGGATGGTGCTGAGGAAGGTGCCCTTGAATTTCACATGGCCATTGATGGCTTCGCTATGGGTGGCGATTTCGCCGGGGGCGAGGTCGAAGTTGCCGACGCCATTGATGTCGGTCCACTTCTTGATGCTGCTCATCGGTGTTTCGAACCATGAGCCGTGATCGTCCTTGAAACTCAGCGTGGTCGCCTGGGACATGCGCTGGATCAGGTGACTGTTGAGCCCGGCGATGCGTTGCGGGGTGATGCTGAAGGTGTCGTAGAAGTAATCGCCGTAATCCTTGAACAGCAGCGACTTCTTCCAGTTTTCCGCCATGACCGCTTGCAGCGCGCGGACGAACTCCGGGCCATCGGGGCGTGGGTTGGGCAGGGTGGAAGAGTCGTAGAAGAAAATGTACAGATCGCTGTCGGCAATTGCCTCGGACAGCGCTGCGGTGCTTTCCAGGTCCAGGCGCCGGGCGCTGAACTGAAAGCGCGGATGCTCGCCGGCCTGTTCGGCAATGGCGCCGGTCAGGGCTTCGTAGTCGGCGGTATGGCCGAGCATGACCTTCGCCGAGTCGAGGCCGGCGAGGGCTGGGTGATGTTCGAGGTAGTAAAGGAAATGCGAGATGGCGCGGGGCTTGTCCATGAATCCTCCCTGACTGACCGGGGAATGAAGCGGCAGGCACGACCGGCCGGACCGTGCCTGCCCGGGATGTCTTACAAAGGCCACATCGCCGTGCCGAACGGAACCACCGCGTCGGCTTGCATCATTTCCACAGCGGCCTCATGGGTTGGCGCTTCAAACCATTCGTCCAGTTGCAGTTCGGTATCCAAGTCTTTTTCCAGTGCTTGCATGGTCGATCTCCTAGAGAATTTCACGGTTTATGACTGACCGGTCGAGGTGGCCGGTGAGACGTGAAGAACCTAGTTGAGCGTTTTTGTGAATGCAAAAATTTATCCATTTAATTTTTAAATAGACTTTTTGTTCTGTTTTTCGGGATGAATTTTCTTATTTGAAAACAAAAAACTAGGTCGGTGAAATTGATAGCAAGCTAGCTACCGTCAATATGCAGACGTCCTTCGGAAATTTCTGATTCGGAAAATATTCGTTACGCCTTGTAAAGAAAACCTGACGATATTGGCCCGCCAACGCTGTGATTTCCCGTCTCGCCATCCGTTGTAAGGAAAAGCTTCCGTAACCCGACGCAGCGTGCGCCACGCAGGGCTCTGGCGCGCTTGTTTCCAGCCTTCAGGCAGGGTGTGATGCGCCCCATGCCTGTCGTGCAGGCGAATAACAAGAAGGAGGCGCAATGTACGCCGCGACTGATTTCCACTTCTCCCCGTGGGACGGTTTTCTCCTCGTCCCCGTCGATGGCCTGCAAAGGCCTGACTCACATTTTGCAGCCGCTCGAGACTGTCGAGGCGGACACATGCAATCCCGGCAACCGACACGCTGATCAGGCGGGTCTGGCAGCAGGGGGTTAGCGGTGTACAATGCGCCGCGTTTTAACTGTGACCCTCTGCGTAATCGCAAAAATCTCGAGGCTATCCGCCTTGTTCACTCCGCCGCGCCACAAGCGTGCCGGGTTCGATTTCGTCACAGATAAAAACAAACAGGTGACGCATGACCGTTGTAAATGAGCTGAACTCCTGGTGCCTGCGCTGGGGTTTGATCGGGGCTGCCTGAAATCGCAACCTTGCAGCAACGTCTACTGAACATCATCAAACCTTGCGTGAGACCTTTTTCATGAGTGGACAACCCTCGCAATCAGGCGAGCTAAAGCGCGGCCTGAAAAATCGCCATATTCAACTGATCGCCCTCGGTGGCGCGATCGGTACCGGATTGTTCCTCGGTTCTGCCGGGGTCCTGAAATCCGCCGGCCCGTCGATGATCCTCGGCTACGCCATCTGCGGCTTCATCGCCTTCATGATCATGCGCCAGCTCGGCGAAATGATCGTCGAAGAGCCGGTGGCCGGTTCCTTCAGTCATTTCGCGCACAAATACTGGGGCGGTTTCGCCGGTTTCCTCTCGGGCTGGAACTGCTGGATTCTGTACATTCTGGTGGGCATGTCCGAGCTGACAGCGGTCGGCAAGTACATCCATTACTGGGCGCCGGATATCCCGACCTGGGTCTCCGCTGCCGCATTCTTTGTGCTGATCAACGCGATCAACCTGGCCAACGTCAAAGTCTTTGGTGAAGCCGAATTCTGGTTTGCGATCATCAAGGTTGTGGCCATCGTTGGCATGATCGCGCTGGGCAGCTACCTGCTGGTCAGCGGCCATGGCGGCCCGCAAGCCTCGGTGAGCAACCTGTGGTCCCACGGCGGTTTCTTTCCCAACGGGGTGAGCGGTCTGGTGATGGCCATGGCGATCATCATGTTCTCCTTCGGCGGTCTGGAAATGCTCGGTTTCACCGCCGCTGAAGCCGACAAGCCGAAAACCGTGATCCCGAAAGCGATCAACCAGGTGATCTACCGCATCCTGATTTTCTACATTGGCGCACTGGTGATCCTGCTGTCGCTGACCCCGTGGGACAGCCTGCTGGAAACCCTCAACGCGTCCGGCGATTCCTACAGCGGCAGCCCGTTCGTACAAGTGTTCTCGATGCTCGGCAGCAATACCGCCGCGCACATCCTCAACTTCGTCGTGCTGACCGCTGCGCTGTCGGTATACAACAGCGGCACCTACTGCAACAGCCGCATGCTGCTGGGCATGGCCGAGCAGGGCGATGCGCCAAAAGCTCTGGCGAAGATCGACAAGCGCGGCGTGCCGGTGCGTTCGATTCTGGCTTCGGCGGCAGTGACGCTGGTTGCCGTGCTGCTCAACTACCTGATCCCGCAGCACGCGCTGGAACTGCTGATGTCGCTGGTGGTTGCGACGCTGGTAATCAACTGGGCGATGATCAGCTACTCGCACTTCAAGTTCCGCCAGCACATGAACCAGACCAGACAGACGCCATTGTTCAAAGCGCTGTGGTATCCGTACGGCAACTTCGTCTGCCTGGCGTTCGTGGTGTTCATCCTCGGCGTGATGCTGCTGATCCCGGGGATTCAGATCTCGGTGTACGCGATTCCGGTGTGGGTGGTGTTCATGTGGGTCTGCTACCTGATCAAGAACAAGCGCAGTGCCCAGCAGGCGCTGCCAGTGATCGCCAAGTAACCGCTCAAGCAGAAACAGCAAACCCGGCCAAGTCAGACTGTGTGAAAACGCACTGATGGTGGTTCCAGCAAACGCCCCGACTTGTTCGGGGCGTTTGCTTTTGTGCTCACAGCAGACGAAAAAAGGCGTTTCAGCCCATCAGCGCCATCATCTGGCGCACGCCCAACACGTTAATTGCTCTTTTCAGGTTGTAGGCGTTCACCGCCAAGGCCATTTCAGCTCTCGCGCCTTCAAGCTGTCGCAGCAAGAAGCGAGCGTTACCAAATAACCACTGTTTAAGGTTGCCGAAGGGATGTTCGACGATGGATCGTCGGCTGACCATCATTTCGGGATGCGCCTGCATTCGCTGCTCCATTCGCTCGAAAGCCTGTTCGTGCAGATGGCGCGAGATGTATCGGCGTTTGGCGTCGGTGCACTTCGCTTTAATCGTGCAGCTTGCGCAGTCGCTGACCTTCGCTTGGTAGATCCGGCCTTTATTGCTGATCTGCTTAAAGATCAGCCATTTTCCGGCAGGGCATTGATATCGATCTTGCGACGCATCGTAGGCAAATGCTGTTCGATCGAAAAATATCTGTTCCTTGCCGCAGGAGTTGAGTGATCGCGCCACAGGCACATAAGCCGTGATGTTCTCATCCTCACATGCCTGGAACTGCTTGCCATTGGAATAGCCCGCATCCGCGGTGACCGTCAGTTCATCCTGCGAAAGTTGTTCCTTGGCGGCCTTGGCCATCGGTTCAAGTTGCTTGCGATCATCGCTGTCCTGAGTCACTTCATGATGCACGATCATGCAGTTTTCAGCGTCCACGGCTGTCTGCACGTTGTACCCGACCCGAGGCCCTTTGTGCGTTCGCAGCATTCGCGCGTCGCTTTCGTGGGTATTGAATTGCTCAAGCTCCATGGATTTCATCAGCGCCTGGCACGTCAAGTTATTGGAATGCCTGACTTCAAGTTGCGCCAAGTCGCCTTGATTGCATTGCGGTCAATCTTCTCGCCGGCTTCGGTTTTATCTGCCTCGTCCAGCTCTGCCAAATAGTGGGCGATGCGCTTCTCCAGCTTCTGCTCTTGATGTTGGAGCCGCTTCAAATTCATATGACGCCGTGAAGAGGCGACCGCCTGAAATTTGCTGCCATCAATGGCCACCAGCTCGCCGGTTATCAGCCCCGCTGTGCGGCAAAACTGCACGAAGGCCCGGCACGTCGCGATAAAAGCGGCTTTGTTGTCTTTACGGAAATCGGCGATGGTCTTGAAATCAGGCTTGAGTCGATTGATCAGCCACATCACTTCGACGTTGCGCTGGCACTCGGCTTCGAGCCGTCGTGATGAGCGAATCCGCTGGAAATAGCCGTAGAGGTAGAGTTTGAGCTGATCCGCTGGATCGTAAGAGGGACGGCCGGTGCTTTTGGGAAGTGCTTTATCAAAGCCCAGTCGAACCAGATCCAGCTTGGCGACGTAAAGATCGATAACGCGAACGAGGTGATCCTCGGGGATCAACTCTTCCAGCGAGACCGGAAACAGGCTGGTCTGGCTGCGGGACTGTCCCTGGATGTAGGCCATAACGAAAAATGCTCCGTATCTTTCGATACGGAGCATATTCTTTGAGCGCTGCGCAGATTGCTAGGTTTTCACACAGTCTGAAGTGCCGGGTTTGCTGTTTTGAAATGGAAAAATCTGGCATCACACCGAACCCTGTGGGAGCGAGCCTGCTCGCGAAAGCGGTCCATCAGAAACATCTGCATCGACTGACACACCGCCTTCGCGAGCAGGCTCGCTCCCACAGAGGTTGAGTGAATCAGGTTATCCTGCACGCTCTGATTACGGACGCTTTTCCATGCTGGTGATTTCCAACAACGTGCATCTGCCGGATGCCGAGATCGAATTGACCGCCATCCGCGCGCAAGGCGCCGGTGGGCAGAACGTCAACAAGGTCTCCAGCGCCATGCACTTGCGCTTCGACATTCCCAACTCGTCATTGCCGGAGTTCTACAAGGAACGCCTGCTGGCGCTGCGTGACAGCCGTATCACCAGCGACGGTGTGCTGATCATCAAGGCGCAGCAATATCGCACCCAGGAAGCCAACCGCGCCGATGCGCTGGAGCGGCTGGTCGAGCTGATTCTCAGCGCCACCAAAGTGGAAAAGAAACGCCGCCCGACCAAGCCGACCCTCGGTTCGAAGAAGCGTCGGCTGGAGTCGAAAACCAAGCGCGGCAGCATCAAGGCCGGGCGCGGCAAAGTGGATTTTTAAGCCTCGCGGTATTTTGCCGTGTGCCTATACAGATAGACACTCAAGCCAAGTCCGCTCAACGCCGCGAAGGCTGCGAACAGAAAGATCGAAGCAAAACCGAATCCTGCTGCGATCGCCCCGGCCAGCGGCCCGGTGATCCCCAGCGACAAATCAATGAACAGTGAATAGGCACCGACCGCGGCGCCACGGCTCGAGGCCGGCACCAGATTCACCGCCTCCACGCCCAGCGCCGGGAACACCAGCGAGAAGCCGAAACCGCTCAGCGCCGCACCGGCCAATGCCCAATGTGCATCCGGTGCGATCCACAGCAACAACAAACCCAACGTTTCCACCGACAGGCAGGCAATCGCCACGCGGAAGCCGCCGAGGCGGTTGATCAGATTGCCGAACAGCAGCCGCGCGCCGATGAAGCTGGCGCCGAACAGGCTCAGGCACAGCACGGCGTTGTCCCAGTGCTGGGTCGCGTAATACAGGGTAATGAACGTGGCGATGGTGCCGAAGCCGATCGAACCCAGCGCCAGTCCGCAGCCGTGAGGGAAGACTTTGCCCAGCACATGCATGAACGGCAGGCGTTCACCGGCGACGATCGGCGCGGCGGTCTTCGGCCATGCCAGCGCCAGACCGAGCAAAGCGAGGAGGATGATGCTCACGCCCATGCTCCACAGCCCCAGCCGGCTCACCAGCCAGACACCGAACGGCGCGCCGATCGCCAGGGCGCCGTAACTGGCGATGCCGTTCCAGGAAATCACTTTCGCCGTATTCGCCGCGCCAACCCGACCAATGCCCCAGCCAATCGAGCCCGAGCCGACCAGGCTTTCCGCACTGCCCAACACCAGGCGGCCGATCAGCAGGCTGATCAGGCTCAGCAGCGGCAGGTTCGGCGTCCACGCGGAAATCAGCATGAACACACCGCTCAAGCCACAGCCGGCGAGGCCGATCATCACCGCGCGTTTGCTGCCCTGGTTGTCGATGATCTTGCCCGCGTACGGGCGGCTGAGCAGGGTGGCGAGATATTGCACGCTGATCACCAGCCCGGCGATCACCGCACCGAAACCCAGGTCACTGTGGACGTAGCCCGGCAGCACGGCCAGCGGGATGCCGATGTTCAGGTAACCGATGAAGGTGAAAAGGACGATGGAGACTACTTGCAGCGTAACCGTCAGCGGACGCTGGGGCTCGGGTATAGACGACATGGGTAACGATCCACGGGAGCAGCAGATTAGATAGGCTGCTCATGATACCGGCGTGAACCGCTCAAGGGCGGGGAAAAGTAAAACTATTTGCCGGGTGGCGCTTTCAGGATTTTGCCGGAGCGACCAGTTGCGTGGTGACGAGGGCGGCGAGGGCGTTTTCTTCGCTGCCGAAACGCTCGAGCAGGGCAGCCTGTTTCTCGGGCGAGAGGCGATTCCAGATCTCGATCATTTTCTCGGTGGCGCCGATCAGCACGGCAGCTTGGCTTTCGGAGAATTCATCGGTCATGGCGGGCTCGGGTTTCAGGCAGTGTGGAAAGCGCATGTTAGCGCTTTCCACACGGTCTGTACGGCGGGTCTTACTCTTCGCTGTCGGCTTTGCGGCTGTCAGCGGCTTCTTGCGGCTCGGGCTTTTCAGCACCGGCGTGTTGCGGGGTCGTCTGCTCAGGTACGTGCAGGCTTGGGAAGGGGAGATTGGGAATCTCGTGCATGGGTGCGCTCCTCGCTAAGTCTGTTGATAGATCAGGTGCTCCGCGCTTTACAAAGCCTGCGCAGGATACAGCAGGAAAAATGACAATCAGACTTTTAATTCAAATTAATGCGACAGATGGCCGCAGGGCGCGAGATCAACCGAAAACTAAATGTGGGAACGGGCCCTGTGGTGAGGGGATTTATCCCCGCTGGGCTGCGAAGCGGCCCCAGACCCTGCATTCGCGGAATGTCTGACACTCCGCGAGCAACGGTGTACGACTGCTGCGCAGCCGGGCGGGGATAAATCCCCTCGCCACAAGGGCCCGCTCCGACCGGGTTGTGTACTGCAAAAACTATTTGCAGGCGTCAGCGATGGCGTCCGCGAGCAATGCGAGGCGGGTGGCGTCGATCCCGGCAACGTTCGCCCGGCCCGAGCTGACCATGTACACGCTGTGCTGCTCGCGCAGGTTCTTCACCTGTTCCGGCGACAGGCCGGTGTAGGAGAACATCCCGCGTTGCACGCCGATGTGCGCGAAACGCTCGCGTAGACCATGCGGTTCCAGCGCCTCGACCAGACCGCTGCGCAGCTGGGCGATCCGCAGACGCATCGCTTCCACTTCATCGGCCCAGCGCGCTTTCAGCTCTGGATCGGCGAGGATGGTCGCGACCACCGCCGCGCCGTGATCCGGCGGCGTCGACCACAGATTGCGGGCGATGTTGGCCAGTTGGCTGCGGATGTCGATGAGCTTGTCGGCGCTGGTCGCGCAGACGATCAGCGCACCGGTACGGTCTCGATACAGACCGAAGTTCTTCGAGCAGGAACTGGTGATCAGCAGCTCTGGCAGTTGCGCCGCGAACAACCGGGTCGACCAGGCGTCCTGCTCCAGACCATCACCAAAACCCTGGTAAGCGAAGTCGATCAGCGGCAGCAGATCGCGGCTGCGCACCACTTCAAGCACGCGCTTCCAGTCGTCATGGCTCAGGTCGAAACCGGTCGGGTTGTGGCAGCACGCATGCAGCAGCACCACGTCGCCCTTCGGCACTTCCTTGAGCACGGCGAGCATTGCTTCAACGTCGAGGCGATTGTCACTGCCCACATAAGGGTAGTGGCTGACCTTGACCTTGGCGGCGGCGAAAATGGTTTCGTGGATCGGCCAGGTCGGGTTGCTCAACCACACGCCTTTGCCCGGCAGGCATTGGGCGATGAAGTCGGCGGCCAGGCGCAGGGCGCCGGTGCCGCCCGGGGTCTGGGTGGCGCCGGCGCGTTGTTCGGTGATCAGTTGCGAGTCGGCACCGAGTACCAGCTCATTGATGACCTTGCCGAACAGCGGATTGCCGTGGCCACCGATGTAGGTCTTGGTGTCCTGGCTTTCGACCAGCCGCGCTTCGGCGATTTTCACCGCTTCCGGGATTGGCGTCAGGCCCTGGGCGTCCTTGTAGACGCCAACGCCGAGGTCGAACTTGCGCGGATTGGCATCCTGCGCATAGGCCTCCATCAAGCCAAGGATGGGGTCGCCGGGGACCCGGCCGATGGCGTTGAAGTGCATTACTTGCGTCCTTCTGCGGTCTTCGCCACTTCGTCAGTGCGCGCAGCCATGATGAAGTCGTTGCGGTGCAGGCCTTTGATCGAATGGCTCCACCAGGTCACGGTGACTTTGCCCCACTCGGTCAGCAGGCCCGGGTGGTGACCTTCGGCCTCGGAGATCTCGCCCACGGCGTTGGTGAAGGCCAGCGCATGCTTGAAGTTCTTGAACAGGAAAACTTTTTCCAGCTGCATGATGCCGTCGCGTACTTCGATGTTCCAGTCAGGGATCTGCTTGATCAGGATCGGCAGTTCCTCGTCGCTGACTTGTGGCGCATCGGCGCGGCAGGCTTCGCAGTGGGCTTGGTTCAAAGTCGACATGGTGTATTCCTGAAAACGAGTGTGTTTTTTATTAAAGCGCGTGTGCCGCCAATGCCGTCACGCTAAAGCAAAGTGGCGGCCACGGACAGACGCAATTGTCAGCAAAAGTCGCGGTTCAGGCGGCTTTGGTTTCGGCGGAAATTTCGGCGCGTGCAAGCCCAACTGCATGCCCTGACGGACCATGGCCATGATGTCTTCATGGGCCACATCGAACAGGCGCTTGAGATTGGGCAGGACGAAGTACAGCGGTTGCAGAATGTCGATGCGATACGGCGTGCGCATGGCTTCCAGCGGATCGAAAATCTGATGCTCGGGCTCGTCCGACAGGCAATAAACGGTTTCTTTCGGCGAGGACAGAATCCCGCCACCGTAGATGCGCTTGCCCTGCGGGGTGTCGACCAGACCGAATTCGATGGTCATCCAGTACAGCCGCGCCAGATACACGCGCTCTTCCTTGGTCGCTTGCAGGCCGAGCTTGCCGTAGGTGTGGGTGAATTCAGCGAAGTACGGGTTGGTCAGCAGCGGGCAGTGGCCGAAGATCTCGTGAAAGATGTCCGGCTCTTGCAGGTAGTCGAGTTCTTCGCGGGTACGAATGAAGGTGGCGACGGGGAATTGCTTGCTGGCAAGCAACTCGAAAAAGGTCTGGAAAGGAATCAGCGCTGGCACCCGGGCAACTTGCCAGCCAGTGGTCTCGCCGAGGACTTTATTGATCTCGGCCAGTTGCGGGATGCGGTCGTGGGGCAGACCGAGTTTTTCGATACCGTCCAGGTACTCCTGGCACGCGCGACCTTCAATCACCTTCAACTGGCGAGTGATCAGCGTGTTCCACACCGCATGTTCTTCGGCGGGGTAGTCGATAAAACCTTGCGCATCGGGCTCGCGAGCCACGTATTGCGTCTGCTTCATGCTGCTCTCCTGCTAGGAAATTCGTTTTTGTTATGTCCAGCGATGGCTAAAGGAATACCCCAGAGTGACAGGGCGTGCAGCATGTTGACCGGTGTGTGCGTAGGAAAATTCTGCGTATTTCGTAAAGTTATCGTTACGCTTTGTCGGGTAATGCGCATTTACGGTGATTGGCGGGTTTGAAAAGGGCAGGGGCTGTCACATAATCTTGACAACTATCTGCGTGCCTCGACAGAAAACTCTGCCTCGGGCGCGCCACAAAACCCTGTGGGAGCGAGCCTGCTCGCGAAAGCGGTCTGTATGACACATCGATTCTGGATGTGCTGGCGCCTTCGCGAGCAGGCTCGCTCCCACAAGGACATGTGTTTACTTCTCAAACCTGTCGGGCCTTTTTCTATGCGCATCAAAGTCCACTGCCAGAACCGCATCGGCATCCTGCGCGACATTCTCAATCTGCTGGTGGCGTACGGTATCAACGTTGCCCGCGGTGAAGTTGGCGGTGAGCATGGCAACGCGATCTACCTGCACTGCCCGAACCTGATCAACATCCAGTTCCAGGCGTTGCGCCCCAAGTTCGAGGCGATCGGCGGGGTGTTCGGGGTCAAGCGCGTCGGGCTGATGCCCAGTGAACGCCGGCACATGGAATTGAACGCACTGCTCGGCGCACTGGAGTTTCCGGTGCTGTCGATCGACATGGGCGGCTCGATCGTTGCGGCCAACCGCGCGGCGGCGCAGTTGCTCGGGGTGCGCGTCGATGAAGTGCCGGGGATTCCGCTGTCGCGCTACGCCGAGGATTTCGACCTGCCGGAACTGGTGCGCGCCAACAAATCGCGGATCAACGGCATGCGGGTCAAGGTCAAGGGCGACATCTTTCTCGCCGACATCGCGCCGCTGCAATCGGAACACGACGACAGCGAGGCCATGGCCGGCGCCGTACTGACGCTGCACCGCGCCGATCGGGTCGGCGAGCGAATCTACAATGTGCGCAAGCAAGAGCTGCGCGGGTTCGACAGCATCTTTCAAAGCTCGAAAGTCATGGCCGCTGTGGTCCGCGAAGCGCGGCGCATGGCGCCGCTGGATGCGCCGCTATTAATAGAAGGCGAAACCGGCACTGGCAAGGAACTGCTGGCGCGCGCCTGTCACCTCGCCAGCCCGCGCGGACAGTCACCGTTGATGGCGCTCAACTGCGCCGGACTGCCGGAGTCGATGGCCGAGACCGAACTGTTCGGCTACGGCCCCGGCGCTTTCGAAGGCGCTCGCGCTGAGGGCAAGCTTGGCCTGTTGGAGTTGACCGCTGGCGGCACGCTGTTTCTCGATGGCGTCGGCGAGATGAGCCCGCGTTTGCAGGTCAAGCTGCTGCGCTTTCTTCAGGACGGTTGCTTCCGTCGCGTCGGCAGTGATGAAGAGGTGTATCTGGACGTGCGGGTGATCTGCGCGACGCAGGTGGACTTGTCCGAATTGTGCGCGCGCGGCGAGTTTCGCCAGGATCTCTATCACCGCTTGAACGTGCTGTCGCTGCATATTCCGCCGCTGCGCGAATGCCTCGACGGTCTGACGCCGCTGGTTGAACACTTTCTCGACCAGGCCAGCCGGCAGATCGGTTGTCCGCTGCCGAAACTGGCCCCGGCGGCAATGGATCGCCTCAGCCATTACCACTGGCCGGGCAACGTGCGGCAGTTGGAAAACGTGCTGTTCCAGGCGGTTTCCCTGTGCGACGGCGGCACGGTCAAGGCCGAACATATTCGCCTGCCGGATTACGGCGTGCGTCAGCCGCTTGGCGATTTCTCCCTCGACGGAAGTCTGGACGAGATCGTCGGGCGTTTCGAGAAAGCGGTGCTGGAGCGGTTGTATTCCGAGCATCCCAGCAGTCGGCAGTTGGGCAAGCGGCTCGGTGTTTCGCACACGACGATTGCCAACAAGTTGCGTGAGTATGAGGTTGGCAAAACCTCCGAAAGCTAAGTAGAGCCTTTGTGGCGAGGGGATTTATCCCCGTTGGGCTGCGCAGCGGCCCCGCTTTTCCTTCACTGCGACCTCATTTGCAGGCTTGGCGACTGCTGCGCAGCCGAACGGGGATAAATCCCCTCGCCACAGGATCTCCATCCCCCGCCGAACTCAGGATTGCCACTAACCGGCATGATACCGCCGGTTTTTCGTCTTCGACCCATTTCAGATTCCCCCTCCGATCCCCTCAAGTCCCCTGTTTGCCGGGCCTTCGCCCGCCAATAAAAAGTTGGTCTGCAAATTGCTTATGGCTGAGCAGTACAGCGGTGGGCGGCAAACGTCCGGCATGCAGAGGAAACACAGTGGACAAGTACCTTTATGTGGCAATGACCGGCGCCAGCCAGAACGCACTGGCGCAGCGGGCGCATGCCAACAACCTGGCGAACATCTCCACCAACGGCTTCCAGCGCGACCTCGAGCAGGCGCGTTCGATGCCGGTGTTCGGTGACAGCTTTCCGGCGCGCGCGTTTGCCATGAGCGAACGTCCCGCCACCGACTTCACGCCGGGCTCGCTGGTGCAGACCGGGCGTGAACTCGACGTCGCGGTATCCGGCAACGGTTTCATCGCCGTGCAAAACCCCGGCGGCGGCGAAAGCTACGTGCGCACCGGCAGCCTCAACATCGACGCCCTCGGCGTATTGCGCGCCGGCAACGGCATGCCGGTGATCGGTAACGGCGGCCCGATCGCCGTGCCGCCCGAGCAGCAGGTCGAAGTCGGCGAAGACGGCACCATCAGCATTCGCGCAATGGGCGAAGGCCCCCGCGTCATGGCCGAAGTCGACCGGATCAAACTGGTCAACCCGGACATCAAGAACATGAACAAAGGCCTCGACGGTTCGATTTACACCAAGGACGGCCAGCCGGCGCAAGCCGACGCCAACGTCAAACTGGTCTCGGGTTTCCTCGAGTCGAGCAACGTCAATGCCGTGGAAGAAATGACTTCGGTGCTGGCCCTGGCCAAGCAGTTCGAGTTGCACGTCAAGATGATGAACACCGCCAAAGACGACGACCAGGCCATGGCTCGGGTCTTGCAGATCAGCTAATTATCAGAACGTCGCGCCGTAAAACAGGCGCACGAGGAGAATCGAATGCTTCCGGCTCTATGGGTTGCCAAAACCGGTCTGTCCGCCCAGGACACCAACCTGACCACCATTTCCAACAACCTGGCGAACGTTTCGACCACGGGTTTCAAACGTGACCGTGCCGAGTTCCAGGATCTGCTCTATCAGATCAAGCGTCAGCCAGGCGCCCAGTCGACCCAGGACAGCGAACTGCCGTCGGGTCTGCAAGTGGGTACCGGTGTGCGCATTGTCGGCACCCAGAAAAACTTCACCGCCGGCAGCCTGCAAACCACTGAGCAGCCGCTGGACATGGCCATCGACGGTCGCGGTTTCTTCCAGATCCTGCAGCCGGACGGCACCACGTCCTACACCCGTGACGGTACTTTCCACCTCGACTCCAATGGCCAGATCGTCAACGCCAGCGGTTTCGCGCTGGAGCCGGCGATCATCATCCCGAACGATGCGCAGACCTTCACCGTCGGCCGTGACGGCACCGTGTCGATCACCATCGCCGGCAACCCGGCCTCGCAAGTGATCGGCAACCTGCAGACCGCCGACTTCATCAACCCGGCCGGCCTGCAAGCCGTGGGCAACAACCTGTTCCTGGAAACCGCGGCTTCCGGCGCGCCACAGATCGGCACCCCGGGCCTGAACGGTTTCGGTACCACGCTGCAGAACACCCTGGAAACCTCGAACGTCAGCACCGTTGAAGAGATGGTCAACATGATCACCACTCAACGCGCCTACGAGATGAACTCCAAGGTGATCTCCACCGCCGACCAGATGCTCTCGTTCGTAACGCAGAATCTGTAATCCAGTCTTTGGGGCGGCCTGAGGTCGCCAGCAACACCGTGAGGTAGGGTCATGAAGCGCTTTGTATCTGTTCTGGCATTGAGTGGGGTCGTCTCGCTCGCGGGCTGCGTCGCCCCGACGCCCAAGCCCAATGACCCTTACTACGCCCCGGTGTTGCCGCGCACACCGTTGCCGGCGGCGGCCAACAACGGCTCGATCTATCAGGCCGGCTTCGAGCAGAACCTGTACAGCGACCGCAAGGCGTTCCGGGTCGGTGACATCATCACCATCACCCTGAACGAGCGCACCCAGGCAAGCAAGAACGCCAACTCGCAGATGGACAAGAACAGCGATAACTCGATCGGCCTGACCTCGTTGTTCGGCTCCAGCCTGACCACCAACAACCCGATTGGTGGCGGTGACCTGAGCCTCAACGCCGGCTACAGCGCCGACCGTTCGACCAAGGGCGACGCCAAGTCCGGGCAGAGCAACAGCCTGACCGGCTCCATCACCGTGACCGTCGCCGACGTGCTGCCCAACGGCATCATCGCCGTGCGTGGCGAGAAGTGGCTGACGCTCAACACCGGTGACGAACTGGTGCGCATCGCCGGCATGGTCCGCGCCGACGACATCGCGACCGACAACACCGTGTCGTCGACCCGTGTCGCCGATGCGCGCATCACCTACTCGGGTACCGGCGCGTTTGCCGATACGAGTCAGCCAGGCTGGTTCGACCGTTTCTTCCTCAGCCCGCTGTTCCCTTTCTAGGTGGCTACGTTGAATCTGAAAAGCCTTATGGTGGCCGCGTTGTTGATGTCTGCGGCGTTCACCGCACACGCCGAGCGGCTGAAAGACATCGCCAGCATTTCCGGCGTGCGCTCCAACCAGTTGATCGGTTACGGCCTGGTGGTCGGGCTTAACGGCACCGGTGACCAGACGACGCAGACCCCGTTCACCCTGCAGACCTTCAACAACATGCTCTCGCAGTTCGGCATCAAGGTGCCGCCGGGATCGGGCAACGTGCAGTTGAAGAACGTCGCGGCGGTGTCGGTGAGCGCCGATCTGCCAGCGTTTGCCAAACCGGGTCAGCAGGTCGACATCACCGTGTCCTCGATCGGTAACTCCAAGAGCCTGCGTGGCGGCACCTTGCTGCTGACGCCGCTCAAGGGTATCGACGGCAACGTCTATGCGATCGCTCAGGGCAACCTCGTGGTTGGCGGTTTCGACGCTGAAGGCCGCGATGGTTCGAAGATTACCGTCAACGTTCCGTCGGCCGGTCGCATTCCGGGCGGTGCGTCGGTGGAACGTGCGGTGCCGAGCGGTTTCAACCAGGGCAACAGCCTGACGCTGAACCTCAACCGCTCCGACTTCACCACCGCCAAGCGTATCGTCGACAAGGTCAACGACATGCTCGGCCCTGGCGTCGCCCAAGCCATCGACGGCGGATCGGTGCGGGTCACTGCGCCACTGGATCCGAGCCAGCGCGTCGACTACCTGTCGATCCTGGAAAACCTCGAAATCGATCCGGGGCAGGCGGTGGCGAAAGTCATCATCAACTCGCGCACCGGCACCATCGTCATCGGCCAGAACGTGAAAGTGTCGCCAGCCGCCGTGACCCACGGCAGCCTGACCGTGACCATCACCGAAGACCCGATCGTCAGCCAGCCGGGCCCGCTGTCCAACGGCCAGACCGCCGTCGTGCCGCGCTCGCGAGTGAATGCCGAACAGGAAGCCAAACCGATGTTCAAGTTCGGCCCGGGCACCACCCTCGACGAGATCGTCCGTGCGGTAAACCAGGTCGGCGCAGCACCGGGTGACCTGATGGCGATTCTCGAAGCTCTGAAGCAGGCCGGCGCATTGCAAGCCGACCTGATCGTGATCTGAGGCCGGCCACCATGGATATGCGCAAAAGCGGTCTGGTCAGCAGCAGCGATTCGGGTTCCTACTCCGACCTCAATCGTCTGAATCAGCTCAAGGTCGGCGACAAGAACAGCGACGAGAACATGCGCAAGGTGGCGCAGGAATTCGAGTCGCTGTTCCTCGGCGAAATGCTCAAGTCGATGCGCTCGGCCACCGAAGCGCTTGGTCAGGACAACCCGCTGAACACGCCGGCGGCCAAGCAGTATCAGGAAATGTACGACCAGCAGCTGGCGGTTTCCATGTCGCGGGAGGGCGGTGGTATCGGCCTGGCCGACGTGCTGATCCGCCAGATGTCGAAGAACAAACCGATGGCGCCGGGCGAGGCTGCGGCCGCGTCCGCCGCCAAGCAGCAGGAAGCGCTGGCCAAGGCCGCCGCCGTGCCGACGCCGATTGCCGCCGGCACCGTCGCCACCGGTCCGCTGTCCCGCGTCAACGGCGAGCGTCCGTTGTGGGCATCGCGCTCGGTGCATGCGCCGAACAACACCGATATTTCCCATCGCAACGACATGGCGCTGATCAACCAGCGGCGTCTGGCATTGCCGCCGAAACTGGCCGATCGCTTGCTCGCTGGTCTGGTGCCGTCGGCGCCGAGCGTGGCCACTGCCAGCACTGCGGCGGCAGCGACCAACGCCTTGCCGCAACGGGCCACGACCACCGCCGTCACAGGCTCCGGCGCGTTGTACAACGGCGACTGGCTGGCCCGTGCCGAAGAGCAGAAAGCTGCTGGCGGGCAGATGCAGGTCTATGGCCGCGCCATGGCGCAGATTCCGCTGGCACCGGCGAAGAAGGCCTTCAGTTCCGCCGACGAATTCGTCAACACCATGCTGCCGATGGCCAAGGAAGCCGCCGACCGCATCGGCGTCGATCCGCGTTATCTGGTGGCGCAAGCGGCACTGGAAACCGGTTGGGGCAAATCGGTCATGCGCGCTCAGGATGGCAGCAGCAGCCACAACCTGTTCGGCATCAAGGCGAGCAGCAACTGGAAGGGCGATTCGGCCCGCGCGATCACCAGCGAGTTCCGCAATGGCGCGATGGTCAAGGAGACGGCCGAGTTCCGTTCCTACGCCTCGTACAAGGACAGCTTCCACGATCTGGTGACGTTGCTGCAGAGCAACAATCGCTATCAAGAAGTGCTGAAGTCGGCCGATAACCCAGAACAGTTTGTACGCGAGTTGCAGAAGGCCGGTTACGCCACCGACCCGAACTACGCGACGAAGATTTCGCAAATTGCCAAGCAGATGAACAGTTTTGAAAACTACGCTGCGGCGGGTGTCTCCACCACGCCTTTATAAGGCACCAGGTAATAAGGTCTGAACCATGAGTTTGCTCAATATCGGGATGTCGGGACTGTCGGCCAGCCAGTCCTCTCTGGCTACGACAGGCAACAACATTGCCAACGTCGACACCGCCGGTTATTCACGTCAGCAAACCGTGCAGGGCACCAAGTCCTCGCAGCAGTACGGCAGCGTTTTCATCGGCACGGGC
Organism: Pseudomonas sp. S3_G06; assembly: GCF_054667565.1. Lineage (NCBI taxonomy): Bacteria > Pseudomonadati > Pseudomonadota > Gammaproteobacteria > Pseudomonadales > Pseudomonadaceae > Pseudomonas > Pseudomonas sp. S3_G06. The sequence continues at coordinate 3,524,532 of NZ_CP162738.1, read as the reverse complement.
ACGACCCTGGCCGACGTGCGCCGGGTGTACAACTCGTACCTGGAATCGCAGCTGCACACCGCGACTTCGCTGGACAGCGAATCGGCCGCGTTCCTCAAGCAGGCGACGCCGCTGGACGCCATGCTGTCGGACACCAACACCGGCCTGACCGGTGTGCTGCAGAAATTCTTCACCTCGATGCAGGGCGTATCGACGTCGGCCACCGATGACACTTCGCGTCAGTCGGTGCTGACCGGTGCGCAGGCGCTGACCAGCCGTTTCAATACCCTGGCCAAGCAGCTCAACGATCAGAACACCACGATCAACGGCAGCCTCGGCGACATGACCGCCCAGGTGAACAAGCTCGCCACGGCGATCGCCAATCTCAACCAGAAGATCGGCGAAATCTCCACCAGTGGCGGGGCGCCGAATGACCTGCTCGACAGCCGTAACGAAGCCGTGCGTCAGCTCTCCGAACTGACCGGTGCCCAGGTCGTCGAGCGCGGCACCAGCTTCGACATTTATGTCGGCAGCGGTCAGCCGCTGGTCATCGGCAACACCACCAACAGCCTGAGCATGGTCGCGAGCAAGACCGACCCGTCGCGCATGTCGATCCAGATGGATCGCGGTTCGAGCACCATCGACATCACTTCGGTGATCAGTGGCGGCGAAATCGGCGGTCTGCTGACCTATCGCAAGGAAGTCCTCGACCCGTCGCTCAACGAGCTCGGTCGCGTCGCTCTGGTGATTGCCGATCAGATCAACAGCCAGCAAGCCCAGGGCATCGACAAGAACGGTGACTTCGGCGCGGCGATTTTCAACAACATCAACAGTGCCGCGCTGATCAGTCAGCGCAGCATTGCGAAGGACGGCAACAGCGCCGGTTCGGGCAACCTCGATGTGACCATCAAGGACACCGGCAAGCTGACCACCAGCGACTATCAGGTGACCTTCACCAGCGCCACCGATTACACCGTCAAGCGTTCCGACGGCACCGATCTGGGCGCATTCAGCACCACGACCAATCCGCCGCCAGTGATCGACGGTTTCACCCTGGCCTTGAATGGCGGCGCGCTGAGCGCGGGTGACTCGTTCAAAATCACGCCGACCCGCAACGCGGCGGCGAGCATTCAGACGGTCCTGACCGATCCGAAGAAAATCGCTGCGGCAGGTCCGCTGACCGGCGTCGCCAGTGCCAACGGTCTGGGCACTTACACCCAGCCGACGCTCAGCGACAAGATCGACATCTACAACCCGACCGCCCAGGCTGACATGCAGGCAGCGTTGAAGAATTCGACGCCGGTCAAACTGGTGTTCGGCGCAGCCAGCGGCGGCAGCCAGTCGTACAATCTGGTCGACGCCAAGGGCGCGACCATCGGCACCGGCACCATCGTGCCCGGCCAGTCGAACACGCTGAACCTGAAAGTCGGCATCGTTGACGCCAGCGGCAACCCGGTGATGGACACTACCGTCACGCCGAACGTGCAGAAGACTTTCACCGTGCAGACCACCGTGGGCGGCACGCCGAAATCCGGCGAGACCTTCACCATGAACCTGACCGGCGCGGCGTCTTCGGACAACCGCAACGCCCAGGCACTGGTCGCATTGCAAACCAAACAGACCGTGGACACCGGTTCGGCGAGCAAGGGCATCAGCCTGACTGACGCCTATAACACCCTGGTGACCAACGTCGGTACCAAGACCGCCCAAGGCAAGTCCGACAGCGCCGCGACCACGGCGATTCTGGACAACGCCAAGGGTGCCCGCGATTCGCTTTCCGGGGTCAACCTGGACGAAGAAACCGGCAACCTGGTCAAGTACCAGCAGTACTACACAGCGTCTTCGCAGATCATCAAAGCTGCGCAGGAAACTTTCGCCACGCTGATCAACAGCCTTTAAGGAGTCGTAATTCATGCGCATTTCCACCGCCCAGTATTACGGAACGCAAGCTTCGGATTATCAGCGTAACTTCAACAAGGCTGTCGCCACCGCGAGCGAGGCGAGCAGCCTGCAACGCATCAACACCGCCGCCGATGATCCGATCGGTGCCGGGCGCTTGCTGCAATTGGGCCAGCAGGCAGCGATGCTCGATCAGTACAAGACCAACGTCAACACCACCAAAAGTGCGTTGAACGTGCAGGAGTCCACGCTGGATTCGATCACCACGGCGTTGGCCCGTGCCAAGGAACTTGCGCTGGCCGCGAACAACGGCACGATCACCGACAAGGACCGCCAGGCGTACGCCTCGGAGATGGGCGAGATCCAGCAACAAGTGCTGGGCCTGATGAACGCCAAGGATGCCAACGGCAACTACCTGTTCTCCGGTTCGAAAACCGATACCGCGCCGTACTCGAAGAATTCTGACGGCACATTCAGCTACAACGGCGACCAGACCACCATCGATCTGGGCATCGGCGACGGCATGACCGTGGGTACCAACACCACCGGTTGGGACGCGTTCCAGCAGACCATCAACACCGGCCGCACCAACACCAAGATGACTGCTCCAGCCGTGGATGACGGCCGTGTCGTGCTGTCCAACGGCACCGTCGGCACTGCCGCTACCTACGACGCCAAGTTCACTGCCGGGCAGCCGTACACCATCGATTTCGTCAGCAGCACCCAGCTGAAGATCACCGATGCGCTGGGCAACGATGTGACCGCCGAAGCGAGCCAGAATGGCTTGATCAGCAACAGCAGCGGCGCCAACCAGACCGTCAGCTTCCGTGGCGTCGACCTCAAGCTGAACGTCAACCTGAAGGCCGGCGATACCAATCCCGACGCCGTTATCGCAGGGCACAGCTTCCAGCTGTCGGCTTCGCCGGACTCGTTCACCACCACGCGTAATCCGGGTAACCCGTCGACCAGCGTTATCACCGGTTCGACCATCACCGATCAGGCGGCCTACACCGCAGCGTTTCCGCAGGGCGGCGCAGTGCTCAAGTTCACCAGCGCTACTGCGTTCGATCTTTATGCCGCGCCAGTGACGGCCGACAGCAAGCCGGTTTCGTCGGGCACGGTGGCCGGCGGTAACGCGACTGCTGCCGGGGTGACTTTCGCTCTGGGCAACACGCCGGCTGCGGGTGATCAGTTCTCGATCCAGCCGAACAATCACCAGACCCAGAACGTGCTCGACACCCTGGGCCAGATGATCACTGCACTGAACACGCCGGTCGATGGCGATCCGGTTGCCAAGCAGAAATTGCAGGGCGCGATGGAGGCGGGCCTCGGCAACATCGACGCTGCCGCCAATCAGATCGGCACCGCAGTCACCACCATTGGTGCGCGCGGCCAGGCCTTGGACATGCAGGCCATCACCAACGACAGCCTGACCACGGCCAACAGCACGACCCAGGGTTCGATCCGTGATTCCGATCCGGCTGAAGTCATGACCCGTCTGACCCTGCAACAGACCATGCTGCAAGCCGCGCAACTGGCGTTCAGCAAGATCAGTCAGTTGGGTCTGTTCAACAAGATCTGATGATTGGCGGGCGCGTGCGCGCCCGCCAACGTTGTGCCTCTGTTAATGATTTTTTGCGGTATCAAGGGCTCGTTTTTGCGAGCGGGCTCGTACCGCCTGTGAGCCCGCCGTGAATTCACTTCCTCTCGTCAGCATTGCCATCCCTGCGTTCAATCCGCGCTTTTTCGAGCGCACGCTGAACAGTGCCGTCAGCCAGACTTACAGCAATCTCGACATCGTCGTGTGCGATGACAGTCGTGGGGACGAGATCAAGGACATCGTCAGCCTGGTCATGGAGCAAACCGGGGCCCAGGTGCGCTACGTTCGCAATCCACAGACGCTGGGGCTGGTGGGCAACCTGAAAGCCTGCCTCGAACAGGCGCGCGGCGAGTTCATCAAGTTCCTGTGTGACGATGACCTGCTGTATTCGGCCTGTATCGAACAGCAAGCCCATGAGTTACAGCGCGAAGAAGTCAGTCTGGTGATCGCTCAGCGGCTGCTGTGGGACGCCAACGACATCATTCTGCCGGCCCGTTTGGAAAACAGCTCGCTATCACCCGTGAGCGCCTTGCTCAAAGGCGACGATGTGCTGAGCATTTTCGAAAAATTCCCGGTCAACGTCCTCGGCGGCTTCAGCAGTGCGTTGTTCCGGCGTGCCGATGTCGCCGAACTGTTGCCCGCTCTGACTGAAGCAGGTGCATGCTTCGTCGCGACCCTGGATTTTGCCTTGTACGTGTGTTTGTTGCGGCGCGGCAACATGGTGACGTCGAACAATGTCCTGAGCGCCGAGCGACTTTACCCTGAGCGCCTGAGCGCGCAGCAACCGATGAAGGATGCTGCCGAGGTTGAGCGCGAGTGGCTTTCGCAAATGCTCAAAGTGCGCAGCGGCGAGTCGGCGCCCGCAAAGGGCTGGGTTCGCTACGTGCGACTGACGAGCGCCGACGAGTCGCCTCGCGTTTGGGAAGAACTGCCGCTGAGCCGTACCCTTGGTACCAAGCAAAGCCGCCAGGAACTGGGTGTGGGTGTCGATAGCTTCAGTTTCGGCGAGCTCTATGCGCAGTGGCTGGCGTGTCGGGTGCTGACCGAGGCGCAGCGCCAATGGTTGCCGGAAACGCTTGCTGGCTGGCCGCAGCAGCCGAGGATCGTGCCGATCGTCATCGATGCGCAGGGTAGCCGCGACGGTCTCGAGCGCACCCTGCAAGCGCTCGCTGCACAGGACTATCCACCGGAGCTGGTGCTGGTACTGTCCGTAGCCTGTACCGAAGCAGTGTTGCAGGATCGCGTGTTCCACATGCCGTTGCAGGATGACGGTCTGGAGCAGATCAATACGCTGTTGCCGCAACTCGAAGGCGCCGACTGGTTCTATCTGCTGCAACCGGGAGATCGCCCGGTGGCACCGGCATTGCTGGTGATGGCCGATCGCATCGCGCATTCGCGGTCGCTTACGTGTCTGTACAGTGATGAAGGCAGCGTGCGCGCCGGCGAATCGGCGGAACCGGCGTTCAAACCGGACTTCAACCTCGACCTCATGCGCAGTTATCCGTACGTCGGCCGAGCGCTGGCATTCCAGCGCGAACGCTTCCTTGCGCTCGGTGGATTTGCGCCAACGTTCGCCGAACTGGCGCCACACGACATGCTCTGGCGGATGGTCGAAAGCGATGGCCTGCAGGTTGTCGGACATATCGCCGAGGTATTGCTGGAGTCGAAATTCGACCTGTCGCAATGGCTCACCGAGCCTGGCGTGGTAGAGCAAAGTCGGCGAATTCTCGAGGCGCATCTGCAGCGCCTCGGCATTGCTCATGAAATCCGCCAGAACGGACTGCTCAATCGTGTCGACTACCGTCACGCGCAGCGCCCTCTGGTGTCGGTAATCATCGTCACTCAGGACCAGACTGCCGCCTTGCAGCGCTGTGTCGAAACGCTGCTGGAGAAAACCGCCTACACCGAGTACGAATTGCTCCTGGTCGATAACGGCAGCGAAAGCGCCGAAGCGCGGGCGTGGCTGGACGGCATGGCGCAGCTGGGCAGCGACCGGATTCGCGTGCTGCGGTATGCGCAAAAGGACAATGCCGCTGCTGTGCACAACTTCGCCGCGCGCCAGGCGCGCGGTGAGTACATGCTGATGCTCAATGCCTTTGCGGTGATTACTCAGGCCGACTGGCTCGACGAACTGCTCAATCACGCGCAACGTCCTGAAGTCGGGGTGGTTGGCGCCAAGCTGTTCAACCCGGACGGTGGCGTGCTGCACGCCGGTCTCATCCTGGGGCTGAATGGGCCGGCGGGACTGCCGTTCTACGGCCAGCCGATGCAGTCGGACGGGTATATGCACCGACTGCAAGCTGTGCATGATCTGAGCGCGGTCGGTGGCGACTGCCTGATGATTCGCAAATCGGTATTCGAAGCGGCCGGCGGTCTTGATGAGCAGGATTTCAAGCAAACGCTCAGTGTCGTGGATCTGTGCCTGCGCATTGGCCGCGACGGTTACCTGGTGGTGATGAACCCGCACGCCGTGCTGGCGGTGGGTACGCAGCCAGTTATCGCGGCGACGGAGCAAGAGCAAGCGCAGCACGCCGAGGAGAAGGACACCTTCTATCAACGCTGGCTGCCACTGGTTGCGCGCGACCCGGCCTATAACGTCAACCTGACGTTGCAGGGCGTTGGCGCCAGCAACTTCAGCCTTGAACCGGGCCTGCGTACTGGCTGGAGCGCGTTCTCCAAGGCGCAACTGCCGAACGTGCTCGCGGTTCCGATCAATGCTTCTGCCATCGGTCACTACCGCATGAGTCAGCCAATGATCGAGCTGGAAGCGGCCAACCGGGTGGAGGGACGGGTCTGCTACGGCTTACCGTCGATCATCGATATCGAGCGTCAGTCCCCCGATGTGATCGTCCTGCAAGGGCGCTATTCGGAGCATGCCATTGATGAAATTCCGCCGCTGAAGAAGTTCTTCAATGCCCGACGGATTTTCGAACTCGACGACTATGTCATCGACGTTCCCCATCGCAATGCACATATCCGTAACATGCCGGGCAAGTCGGACATGGAGCGTATGGTGCGCCGAGCGATCGGCCTGTGCGATCGCGTGGTCGTTTCAACCGCGCCACTGGCCAACGCGCTGTCGGACATGCACCACGACATACGCGTGGTGCCGAACATGTTGGCTCAGGATTTGTGGGGACACCTGCGCAGCCAGCGTCGCACCTCGAAAAAGCCCCGGGTCGGCTGGGGGGGCGGCACCAGTCACCATGGCGATCTGGCAGTGATCGCCGACGTGGTGCGCGAACTGGCCAACGAAGTCGACTGGGTTTTCTTCGGCATGTGCCCGGATGATTTGCTGCCGTACATGCATGAGTTTCACGGAGTGATCCCGCTGGATGTCTATCCGGCAAAACTGGCCAGCCTGAACCTCGATCTGGCGCTGGCACCGCTGGAGTTCCACATCTTCAACGACTGCAAGAGCAATCTGCGGCTGCTCGAGTATGGCGCCTGCGGTTTTCCGGTGGTCTGTACCGATACCGAGGCCTATCGCGGCTACTTGCCGTGCACGCGGGTCAAGACCAACACGACCGATGAGTGGCTGCAAGCGATCCGCATGCATCTGGCTGACCCGGATGCCAGTTATCGCATGGGCGATGAACTGCGTGAGGTGGTGCTGCGAGACTATGTTCTGCGCGGCGATAACTTGCGCCATTGGGAGTATGGCTGGCTGGCGGATTGAATTGCCCGCAAGGCTTCATTGAAAGGCGATCTCTCGGGTCGCCTTTTTCACAGGTTCATTGATTTGTTTGAGTCGATCAGCGAGGGAATGCGCTCCGGACAGGCAACGCCCGCACTGACAGATCCGGTTTCAACAACCACGCAAGGAAGATGTAATGACAATTGTGAATGGAACGAGTGAAGCGGATGTCCTGCTGGGCACCGACAGCAATGACCAACTCTATGGACTGGAGGCGGATGATGTCCTGCTGGCAAGTACAGGATCGGATGAGCTTGATGGCGGGGACGGCTTCGACACCGCGAATTACTACGCAATAACCTCTGGAATCAACGTCGAACTGGCCGACGGTACAAGTACCGTCGCCGGCCCCGACGGCAAGCTCGATACGCTGGTGTCCGTTGAGAAGATCGTCGGGACGTTTTCCAACGATACGTTCACCAGTTCGGTAGCCGGCGTGACGCTGGAAGGCAGCAGCGGTGACGATGTCTACATCGTCAGCGCTGAAGACGTGACCATCATCGAGGAAGACTGGGGCGGCTACGACGAACTGCGCACCAGCCTCAACAGCATCAAGTTGGCCGGCTTCGTCGAGAAACTGACCTTCACGGGTACCGGTGATTTCAAGGCTTACGGCAGTGACACCGACAACGAGATCATCGCTGGTGCCGGTAATGACTGGCTGTGGGGTGGTGATGGTGCAGATCATTTCGTCGGAGGAGACGGTTACGACACCGTCAGCTACAGCGACAGCCTCGAAGGGGTACGAGTCGAAGACTTCACCAACCACGACGGCCTGACCATCGCTTATGGCGATATTTTTACCGGTATCGAAGCGCTTCAGGGCTCGGGCTTCGATGATGTGATTTATCGTCATAATGACTCGATGAGCATCGATGGTGCGCACGGCTACGACACTGTGAGTTACCGCTACGCCTTCGACGTGGCCAATGTCGTGATCGGCAATGGCAGCAACCTTGCAGGTGACACGCTGCTCAATGTGGAAGAGGTTATCGGTTCCTCCGGCGCCGATCGTTTTGTAGTCAACGCCAGTGGTGTGAAGGTGGCTGGTGGTATTGGTGATGACGTTTATACGATCAACAGCACCGGCGTGACTGTCGAAGAAGACGACAGCTTCATGGGTGGTACCGATCATGTGTACACCAGCCTGTCCGAGTTGAGGCTGAGTGCGTTCGTTGAGCGGTTGACCTATACCGGCAGCAGCGATTTCACCGGTTACGGCAATGACGGGGACAACACGATCGTTTCCGGTGCCGGGAACGATGTGCTGCTGGGCGGGGCGGGGGCCGATAACTTTGAAGGTGGTGCGGGCCTCGACATCGTCAGCTATGACGACAGCGCTGAAGGCTTGAGCGCCTCGCTGAAATGGGGCGCGCAGAGCGGTATCGCCTTTCATGACGTCTACATCGATATCGAAGGCCTGCGCGGCAGCCAGTTCAATGATGTTCTGGAAGGTGAGTGGGGCGACAACGTCCTTGAAGGCGGTGGTGGTGACGACCAGATTCAGGGTGGCGATGGCAACGATCACATCTACGGCGGTCTGGCGTCCGGTCTCGATGCAGCCGGGCAGTCCGACACCTTGTTCGGTGGCTCGGGCGATGACGTCATCATAGCTGCGCGCGATGGTCTGTTTACCTGGGTCAGTGGCGATGAAGGCAATGACAACATTACCCTCGGGCGAGGCGTGGCCCATGGTGGGCAGGGCAACGACGTGTTGATCTTCAGCGGCGCCGGCCCGTCGGGCCTGGGCGGCAGCGGGTTTGGCGAGCAGGGCGATGATACCTATGTGGTGGACACGTCGGCCTTGGTGACCATCAAGGATGAAGGGCTGGATGCCAACGACACGCTGATTCTGAACACGATCGCTGACGCCAGTCAGTTGAGCGTGACCCGTGTTGGCGATGACGTTTATCTGCACAGTGCCAATGATGGTAGCAGTGGCGTGCCGGACAACGGTGTGCGGCTGGTGGACTGGTATGCGGGGTTTGCGACCATCGAGCATGTTCAGACGGCCGATGGTCAGATGTATGAGCTGCCGGTGGGTGCTGACGGGTTTGCGCTGTTAGGGTAGTTTTTGCGCATCGTTGAAGTAAGGGATGGGTCTTTGGATTCATCCCTTTTTTGTTTTTGGCCTTGGCGGCCCTTGGGCTGACCAGGCTCTCGGGGGTTGGGTGAATATCCGTTTCTGCGGGTGTTGCTGTTGCTGTAAGAGTGAAACCGCCAGCGGCAGCACCCGCAATAACGGATAGGCCCCCAATCAAAATCCTCAGCCCGTTCCCCACCGCCTCGACTCTGAGCTGGCGCGTTTCCTGCAAGTCCCCCTCAAATCGCCATAAAACGAGCGCTTGCGGTCATTGCACTTGCGCCCGGAACGGCAAAAGGTGTCGCCGCAAGGCCCGCAACGCTCAACAAAGCCATGCGCAGCCCGGTGAAGAACAAGAGGGGAGACGATGAAGGCAGTAATTTTGGCGGGTGGCCTCGGCACGCGGATCAGTGAAGAGTCGCACCTCAAGCCCAAGCCGATGATCGAGATCGGCGGCAAGCCAATTCTCTGGCACATCATGAAGCAGTATTCCGCCCATGGAATCCACGACTTCGTCATCTGCCTGGGCTACAAGGGCTATGCGATCAAGGACTTCTTCGCCAACTATTTCCTGCACACCTCCGACGTCACCTTCAACATGCGCGAGAACCGCATGGAGGTGCACCAGAATTACAGCGAGCCGTGGAGCGTCACGCTGGTCGACACCGGCGAAGAAACCATGACCGGTGGCCGGCTCTTGCGCACTGCGCCTTATCTCAAGGACGAGAAAGCCTTTTGTTTTACCTACGGCGACGGCGTCTCGGATATCGATATCGGCGCTCTGATCCGTTTTCATGAAGCGCACGGCAAGCTCGCGACCGTTACGGCCGTGCAGCCTCCAGGCCGTTACGGTGCGTTACAACGCACAGGCCACCAAGTCATGGGCTTCACCGAGAAGCCGCGAGGTGACGGCGGCTGGATCAATGGCGGTTTTTTCGTCCTGTCACCGCAGGTGCTGCCTTACATCGCCGGCGATGCGACCAGCTGGGAAGCCGAGCCGTTGATGCAACTGGCTGAGTTGGAACAGCTGCATGCCTACGAACATTCCGGCTTTTGGCAGCCGATGGACACCCTGCGTGACAAGAACCATCTCGAAGCCCTGTGGCAGAGCGGGGAGGCCCCATGGAAGCAATGGGCCTGAGTGCGGAGTTCTGGCGTGGCAAGCGCGTTCTCGTCACCGGACATACCGGTTTCAAAGGCAGTTGGCTGACCCTGTGGCTGCAAAGCCTTGGTGCGCAAGTCAGCGGTTTTTCCCTGGACCCATCGACCGAACCGAGCCTGTTCGAACTGGCGCGCGTGCACGAAGGCATCAACGACCAGCGCGGCGATCTGCGTGACCTCGGCGCTTTGCTGGAAATCATTGCCGAGACCGAGCCTGAAATCGTCCTGCATCTGGCCGCCCAGCCATTGGTGCGCGAGGGCTATCGCGATCCGCTCGGCACCTATTCCAGCAATGTCATGGGTACGCTGAACCTGCTTGAAGCAATTCGTCAGGTCGGCGGCGTGCGCGCCTGTGTGCTGGTCACCACCGACAAGGTCTACGCCAACAAGGAATGGCTGTGGCCGTACCGCGAAGACGAAGCCCTTGGTGGACACGATCCTTACAGCAGCAGCAAGGCCTGCTGCGAATTGCTCGCGCAGTCCTATGCAGCGTCGTTCTTCCCGGCGGACAAACATGCCGAACACGGTCTGGCCCTGGCGACCGCACGCGCTGGCAATGTACTGGGCGGTGGTGATTTTGCGCCGGAGCGACTGATCCCCGACGTACTGAAAGCCTGGACCGCCGACGAGCCAGTGACCCTGCGTTACCCGCAAGCGGTGCGCCCGTGGCAGCACGCGCTGGAGCCGCTGGCCGGTTATCTGCAATTGGCTGCTGCGCTCTACGAGTACGGCCCGGAATACGCCGGTGCGTGGAACTTCGGTCCCGGGGAGGCCGACATGTGCAGCGTCGGTGAAGTGGTCGAACTGCTCGCCAACCGTTGGCCGCGGGCCCGCGGTCTGCGCATCGAACCGAGTGAGCTGCACGAAGCCGGTCTGCTGCGTCTGGACAGCAGCCGCGCGCGGCAGGTGCTTGGATGGAAGCCGCGCTGGACGCTGGAACAATGCCTGAAGCACACCCTTGGCTGGCATCTGGCGTGGCAACACGGCGATGACATGCGCGCGGTTACCTTGAACCAATTGAATTTGTACAGAGAGCGTTCATGAGCGATTACACCCTGCAGAAAACGCCATTGGAGGGCCTGTACCTCATTCAGCAGAAAGTCTTCTGCGATGAGCGCGGGCGGTTCGCCCGGCTGTTCTGCCAGAGTCGTCTGACCGTCCAGGGGCGTCCTTTTGCGATCCGCCAGATCAATCATTCGCGCACGGTCGGCCAAGGTAGCGTACGCGGTCTGCATTTTCAGAAAGCCGGCTATGCCGAATCCAAGCTGATCACTTGTGTGCGCGGCGCGGTCTGGGATGTGGCGGTCGACCTGCGGCCGCAATCGCCAACGTATTTGCAGTGGCATGCGCAAGAACTGCGCGCCGATGATGGCCTCAGTTTTTTGATTCCTGCCGGTTTTGCCCACGGCTTCCAGTCACTGACCGATGAATCGGAAGTGCTGTACCTCACCGATGCCGATTACGCACCGGAGCATGAAGCGGGTTTGTCGGCCCTTGATCCGGCACTGGCGATCTCATGGCCGCTGCCCGTCAAGAATTTGTCAGCCAAGGATTCCAGGCATCCGCTGCTCGACAAACAGTTTCAGGGAGTCGAGCTTTGACGGCGACCACCTCCACTGTGCTGGTCACTGGCGCCACCGGCTTCGTCGGTCGCCACTTGGTCAGCGCTTTGCTTTCCAAAGGCTTCAAAGTGCGTGCGGTTGCGCGCACCCTCGACTCGGCTCGCAGTTTGCCGTGGTTCGCGCAGGTGGAATTTGTCGCCGCCGATCTGCATGCGCCAGACCTTGATGTCGAGCGCTTGGTTGATGGCATGGATGTCGTCGCGCATCTGGCCTGGAGCGGCTTGCCTAACTATCAGGCGCTGTTTCATTTTGAACGCAACCTGCCGGCGGATTACGCGTTTCTCAAGCGTGCGGTCGTGGCAGGGGTGAGCCATGTGCTGATCACCGGGACTTGCTTTGAATACGGCTTGCAAAGCGGCCGGTTGGCCGAGTCGGTCTTGCCCCAGCCTTGCACGCCTTACGGTCTGGCCAAGCACACCTTGCGCCTGTTCCTTGAAGCATTGCAGCGCGAGCAGTCGTTCACCCTGCAATGGGCGCGGTTGTTTTACCTTTATGGCGAAGGGCAGAACAGCAACAGCCTGCTGGCCAGCCTCGACCGCGCCATCGATGGTGGTGAGGCGCAGTTCAATATGTCGATGGGCGACCAGCTGCGTGATTATCTGCAGATTACCGAGGCGGCCACGCAATTGGCTTCGCTGATCGGCCGGCCTGATGTCGACGGCGTCACCAACTGCTGCAGCGGCCAGCCGATTTCCGTACGCGCGCTGGTTGAACAGCGTGTCCGCGAACGCCAGTCGACGATCAAGTTGAATCTGGGCCATTACGGTTATTCCGCCCATGAGCCCATGGCGTTCTGGGGTGATGCTCAGCGAATCTCGCAACTGAAGGGGCAAGAACATGCTGCATGAGCTTTATCGCGCGACCGGACTGCCTGTATTGCAGAACCGCACGTTTGCCAGCGCCGAAGAGGCGCGGGCCTCAGGGGCGGCAGACATTGTTCTGGTACAGGACAGCCACAGCGGATTGATCTTCAACCAGGCCTTCGATGCCGACAAGCTGAGCTATGACGCCGACTATCAGAACGAACAGGCGCACTCGGTGCAGTTTCAGGCGCACCTCAATGCCGTCGAAGCGATCCTCGCCCGGCACTTCAAGGGCCAGACCCTGATTGAGGTCGGCTGCGGCAAGGGTTATTTCCTTGAGATGCTGCGGGGCAAAGGTTACGCCATTACCGGGATCGACCCTTCGTATGAAGGTGGCAATCCTGACGTGATCAAGGCACCGTTCACCCGCGAGCTGGGGTTGGCGGCGGATGCGATTGTGTTGCGTCATGTGCTGGAACACATCAGCGATCCGTTGGCATTTCTCGCGCAAATGGCTGCAGCCAATCAGGGCGGGCAGATTTATATCGAAGTGCCGTGCTTTGACTGGATCGTCGAGCACAATGCCTGGTTCGACGTGTTCTATGAGCACGTCAATTACTTCCGTCTCGCCGACTTGGGCGCAATGTTCGGCACCGTGCTCGAGGCCGGGCATCTGTTCGGTGGCCAATATCTGTACATCGTTGCCGATCTCTCGACGCTGCAACGGGCGCCGGTCGAGACGCCGTCGTTGCTGACGCTGTCGACCACCTTCACCGCCAGTCTTGATCGCGCGGTGCAGATCATTCAATCCGCGCCCGCACAGGGCTCGGCCATTTGGGGCGCTTCGTCCAAGGGCGTGATTTATTCATTGGCCTTGCAGCGCGCCGGTGTGGCGGTAGATCGCGTCGTCGACATCAACCCGGCCAAGCAGGGCCGTTACCTGCCCCTCAGTGGCGTGCGGGTGTCCTCGCCGCAAGAGGCCATGGATGCGCTGCCTGCAGGCGCCCACCTGTTTGTGATGAATTCCAACTACCTCGAAGAAATCAAGCGGATGACTGGCGCACGCTATGTCTATCACGCCGTCGACAGCGCTTCGTTTCAGTGACCCTTGAGATTATTAAGATGACCGAAAACAACATCCACAAAGCCTTCGAAGCCGAATGCCAACAAGAGATCGCGCGCCAGGGTGATGACCAGAAAGTGGTAGCACTGGCCCGGGATTTCTTCAACGAATCGGCCCGCCATAAATACAGCTACCACTTCTCGTGGATGGGCCGTCCGATCATCCAGTTGCCGCAAGACATGATGGCCATGCAAGAGATCATCTGGCAGGTCAAACCGGACCTGGTGATCGAATGCGGCATCGCTCACGGCGGTTCGATCATCTATTACGCCTCGCTGTTGGAGCTGCAGGGCCACGGCGAAGTGCTGGGCATCGACCTCGACATTCGCCCGCACAACCGTGAGGCCATCGAAAGCCACCCGATGGCCAAGCGCATCCAGATGATCGAAGGTTCGAGTATCGATGAGGCGACCGCGCAGAAAGTCCGCGCGATTGCCGAGGGCAAGAAAGTGATTCTGGTCCTCGATTCCAACCATACCCACGATCACGTACTCGAGGAGCTGCGCTTGTACGCGCCGCTGGTTTCGGTGGGCAGCTACTGCGTGGTGATGGACACCGTGGTTGAAGACATGCCGGCGGACTTTTTTCCGGATCGCCCGTGGGGTCATGGCGATAACCCGAAAACCGCCGTGTGGAAATACCTGGAAGAGAACAAGGATTTCGAGATCGATCGGCAGATGCAGAACAAACTGCTGATCACCGTGGCGCCGGACGGTTATCTGCGCCGCGTTCGTTAATTCGCAACATTACCCAGCGTTGTTTCGGCGAGTCGCCGGTTGTGGAGAGAAGTTATGCAAGGCAAGTACAGTTCTGAACTGACGCTACCGCTCAACGAGTTGTTGACGGTGGTGCTGATTACTCACAATCGGCCGGCGTTCCTGCGCCGTGCGGTGAAGTATTACAGCAGCTTGCCCTGCCGAATCATGGTGCTGGATTCCACGCCGGAACGTCCGGAAGGCGATTTCTCCGCCGTCGATTATCATCATGTACCGCAATTTGCCTACTGGGGGATGCAGGCCAAACTGGCCTATGGCGTCGAGCAACTGAGCACGCCATACATGGTGCTGGCGGCGGATGACGATTTCATCGTGTTCGATTCGCTCTGCGAGTCTGTCGGCTTTCTTCAGGCCAATCGTGACTATGGCATGTGCCACGGCTATTGCCTGATGTACTTGGCGAAGGCCGATGGCGTGAACTACTACCGCCGCGACAAGAAGGTTCAGGAAGACTATTCGTCCGAGCGGGCGCAGGATCGCGTCATTGACTACATGAGTCAGTACATCCCGCCGTTCTACGCGGTGACCCGTACCGACCTGATGAAAATCTGGCACTCGTCATTGCCGCCGGGGACCAATTTCCAATGGCAGGAAATCGGGCACGTGTATTTCCTGCTGGCGAGCGCCAAGGCACGGATCCTGCCGATTCCCTATGTGGTACGCGAGATCAACTACGGCGTTTCCGAACACAATACCGACGTGTATCACTCGCTGACCTATGTTGATGGCAAGTCGGTCGCCGAACGAGAGGCGTTTGCCGAATTCCTCGTCTCGCTGCCGACCGGTATCCAGAACCTCGATGCAGGGCAGGCCAAGGCATTTGTTCTGGAGAGCTTTGCGGCGATGGCCGAGAGCCTGGCGGTCCGCCGGGCGCTGACTGCCGAGTTGATTTTCGAGTCGACCTGGAATCAGCAATTGCGGCGGCCTGATCGGCGCTTCGGCCCACTGCAGTACGTTGAGATGCCGTTCTACAACCAGGCGTTTTTCGATCTTCTGGAACAGTTTGAATTCATGATGCACACCCTGCCGGCGGGTCGCCTCCAGTTGGAGGGGCTGGAAGGCACATGGACGCGTCAGGCGCATCTGCTCCAGGCGCGCAATAACGATACGCCGGAGAGCGTGGTCGACCGGTTGTGGCAGGCGCATGATCTGAATGCGTTCAACCAGGTGGTTACCAAGCGTCTGGCCGCGCAGCTGCAAGTGCTCGGTGACGAGACGGCGGCGCAAGCCATGCATGAATGGGTCGCCCGCCTCGAGGCGCTGACGGTCGACGATCATCAGGTCACGTTCGACAAGATGCAATCGGGACGTTTGTTGAATTGGCTGGCTGCACGTGCGCCTGCCATCGAGCAGCTCGAGTCGATCAGCCAACACGTGGCTGCCGAAGGTGGTGGTCAGCAGTTCGGTATCTTCCTGCTTGATCTGGACAACGACATCGACAAGTTGCAGGTGTCGCTCGACAGCCTGGTCGAGGGGCACTGCAAAGCGTTCAGGATTGTCGTGTTCACCACTGGTGAAGCGCCGGCAGCGACCACTGCGCAGAACACCCTGCACTTTGTCCGTGTCACGCCCGGCAATCTCGTCGACAAACTCAACCAGAGCGCTCAGCAGTCGCCAAGCGACTGGTTGATGTTGGCTCAGGCCGGTGATGAGTTCACCGCTAGCGGCCTGTTGCGCGCCAGCCTTGAACTGATGGGTGCCGAGAGTGTGCGTGCGGTCGCCACCGATGAGATCCAGCGCAAGGAAAACGGCGCACTGGTCGACGTATTCCGCCCCGGTTTCAACCTGGATCTGCTGCAAAGCGTGCCGTCGCTGATGGCGCGGCATTGGTTGATCCGTCGCCAGGTGCTGCTTGACGCCGGCGGTTATCAGGCCGACTTCAGCAAGGCGCTGGAATTCGATCTGTTGCTGCGCATCATCGAACAGGGCGGACTCGACGGTCTCGCGCATCTCGACGAGCCGCTGCTGATCACCGAGCAGGCGCCTCTGGAAGAAAACGCCCACGAGCGTCAGGCGTTGCTGCGTCACTTGGGCAATCGCGGCTACAAGGCCAAAATCACTTCGGCGGCGCCAGGCACCTGGCAGATCGATTATCGCCACACTGAGCAGCCACTGGTTTCGATCATTGTGCCGGTCATCGATGATTTGCCGGCACTGCGCCGCTGCCTGGAGGGCGTGCTGCTCAAAACCCGTTACAGCCGCTACGAAGTGCTGCTGGCAGCCAACGGCAAGCAGTCGGCAGCGGTCAACGATTGGCTGGGAACGCTGCGCCACGCCAAGGTCAACGTGTTGCGTGCCGACCAGCCGCTGAGCGAAGTCGCCTTGTTCAACGCCGCCAGCGAACAGGCGCAGGGCGAATACCTGGTGCTGCTGGCCGCGGACAGCGAAGTGGTCAACCCGAACTGGATCGATTCGCTGCTCAACCATGCCCAGCGTCCTGAAGTCGGCATTGTCGGCGTCAAACTCGTCGATCGCGATGGCAAAGTCGCCAATGCCGGTCTGATTCTTGGTCTGAACGAAGGCGTGGGTTCGCCTTTCATCGGCGAGAAACACAAGGCCGAGGGCTACATGCAGCGGCTGGTTGTCGAGCAGAATTATTCGGCCGTCTCCAGGGTATGCCTGATGGTTGGCAAAGAGCTGTTCAATGCCCTTGGCGGCCTCGACGAAGCGACCTTCGCTGACGGCTATGCCGATGTCGATCTGTGCCTGAAGGCCGGTCAGGCCGGTTACCTCACCGTCTGGACGCCACTGGTGCAGGTGCTGCACACCGGCGAGCTGCCACAGGCGCCAGCGGCATTGGCGGCATTGCGTGAAAAATGGCCCGACGCCTTTGCCCAGGATCCGGCGTACAACGCCAACCTGGCCTTGAGTGGTAAAGGTTTCACTCTGGGCGAAAACGCCTCGATCAATTGGGCGCAATTGCTCGCCTGAGCAGGCCGGACAGGAACCACAACATGTTCAACGGACAATCGATTTTCATCTCTGGCGGCACCGGCTCGTTCGGTCGCAACTTCATTCGCCGCTTGCTGGAGCAATACCAGCCCAAGCGCGTGGTGGTGTTCTCCCGCGACGAGCTCAAGCAATACGAAATGCAGCAGACGTTCAATGCACCGTGCATGCGTTATTTCATCGGCGACGTGCGTGACGCCGAGCGCTTGCGTCAGGCGATGCGCGGCATCGATTACGTCGTGCATGCCGCCGCGCTCAAACAGGTACCGGCGGCGGAATACAACCCGACCGAATGCATCCGCACCAACGTCAACGGCGCGGAAAACATCATCGCCGCTGCGATCGATAACGGCGTGAAAAAAGTCGTCGCGCTGTCCACCGACAAGGCGGCCAGCCCGATCAATCTGTACGGCGCGACCAAGTTGCTCTCGGACAAATTGTTCGTCGCCGCCAACAACATTGCCGGCGAGCAGCAGACCCGTTTCGCCGTGGTGCGCTACGGCAACGTCGCCGGTTCGCGCGGCTCTGTAGTGCCGTTTTTCAGCAAGCTGATTGCTGACGGCGCGCAAGAATTGCCGATCACCGACGAGCGCATGACGCGGTTCTGGATCACCCTCGACCACGGCGTGCAGTTCGTCCTCGACAGCTTCGCGCGCATGCACGGCGGTGAAGTGTTCGTGCCGAAGATCCCGTCGATCCGCATCGTCGATCTGGCGCGCGGCATGGCTGAACATCTGCCGCACAAGAACGTCGGCATTCGTCCCGGCGAGAAGCTGCATGAGCTGATGGTGCCGCTGGACGATGCGCGCATGACCCTTGAGTTTGAAGACCATTACACGATTCAGCCGTCGATTCGTTTTACCAGCGTCGACGTCGATTTCGCCGTCGATAAACTCGGTGAACGTGGCCGTGTCGTGGGCGAGGATTTCGAGTATCGCTCGGACACCAACCCGCATTTCCTTTCGGTGGGGCAGATCGCCGATCTGCACGCGAAGCTGTCGGTATGATCCCTTACGGTCGGCAGAGCCTTGATCAGGCGGACATCGACGCGGTGGTCGAAGTCCTGCAATCGGACTGGCTAACCCAGGGGCCGACCATTGAACACTTCGAGCAGGCCATGGCCGAGCGCTGTCAGGCCGATTTCGGCGTGGCGGTGTGCAATGCCACGGCGGCGCTGCACATTGCTTGTCTGGCCGCTGACCTGGGGCCGGGCGATCGCTTGTGGACCTCGCCGAATACGTTTCTGGCTTCGGCCAATTGCGGGCGCTATTGCGGCGCCGAGGTTGATTTCGTCGACATCGATCCGCTGACCTGGAACCTCGACGCGGTGGTTCTCGCTGCGAAGCTGGAACAGGCCGAGCGCGACGGCACGTTGCCCAAAGTCCTCGTCGCCGTCGCGTTCTCCGGGCAGAGCTGCGATATGCGGCGCATCGCCGAACTGGCGGAGCGCTACCATTTCACCGTGATCGAAGACGCCTCCCACGCAGTGGGCGCGAGCTACGCCGGCCGCCCGGTCGGTTGCGGCGAATTTGCGGCAATGACGGTGTTCAGTTTTCACCCGGTGAAAATCATCACCAGCGCCGAAGGCGGCATGGTCCTGACCAATCGCCCGGTGCTGGCCGAACGTCTGCGACGCCTGCGCAGCCATGGCATGACCCGCGAAGCCGAGCACATGACCGAGCCCAGCCACGGACCGTGGTATTACCAGCAGATCGAGCTGGGTTTCAACTACCGGATCACCGATCTGCAGGCAGCGCTGGGTCTGTCGCAATTGCGCAAGCTGGATGAGTTTGTCGCGCGTCGCCGGGAATTGGCGGCGCGCTATGATCGCTTGCTGGCGTATTTGCCGGTGACGTTGCCGAGCCCGCAGGAAGAGGCGGAGTCGGCCTGGCACTTGTATGTGATTCGCTTGCAGACCGAGCGCATCAGCCTCAGTCATCGTCAGGTGTTTGAAGGTTTGCGCGCAGCCGGTATCGGCGTGAATCTGCACTACATTCCCGTGCATTTGCAGCCTTACTATCGGGATCTGGGGTTTGCCGAGGGTGATTTCCCCGAGGCCGAGCGCTATTACGCCGAGGCGATCAGCCTGCCGCTGTTCCCCTTGCTGACTGATGAGCAGCAGGATCATGTAGTCGAGCAACTGCGCCGACTGACCGAACGATGACCGCTGCGGCGGTAGACGAGACTGTGTATGCGCGATCTGAGCGAGCAGGAAAGATTCTGGCAGGGTGAGTTCGGCAACCATTACGTTGAGCGCAATGTCGGCCAAGCGCTGGTGGCGGGCAATCTAGGTTTTTTCGCCAAAGCGCTGAGCCGCGCGGGTCGCGTCGACAGTCTGCTGGAGCTGGGTACCAACGCCGGCAACAATTTGCAGGCATTGCGTCAGTTATTGCCGCGTTGCGAACTGTTCGGTGTCGAGATCAACGAAAGCGCGTGCGCGCAGGCGCAGGCGCTGGACATCGCGCAAATCTGGCACGGCTCGTTGTTCGATTTTCCTGTCGAGCGCCGCTACGATCTGACACTGAGCAAAGGCGTGCTGATCCATCTGGCTCCCGAGCTGTTGCCGCGCGCCTATGCGCAGATGTACGAGCTGAGCCAGCGCTACATCCTGATCGCCGAGTACTACAATCCGGCACCGATGGAAATCGCTTACCGCGGTAACAGCGGCAAGCTGTTCAAGCGCGATTTTGCCGGGGAAATGCTTGATCGCTATGCCGATTTGCAACTGCTCGACTATGGCTTCGTCTATCACCGTGATCGGCAATTTCCGGCCGATGACATCACCTGGTTCCTGTTGGAAAAACGCCCTTGAGCAACGTCGCAATCATCCCTGCCCGTGGCGGCAGCAAGCGTATCCCGCGCAAGAATCTCTTGCCGTTCGTGGGCGTGCCGATGATTGTCCGCTCGATCCGCACAGCGCTGGAATCAGGTTTGTTCGAGCAGGTCGTGGTCAGCACCGACGATGCCGAAATTGCCGACATCGCGAGGGCGCACGGTGCGCAGGTACCGTTCATGCGCCCGGCGGAACTTGCCGATGATTTCACCGGCACTGCGGCGGTCATCGTGCACGCACTGCAGCAGTTGCCGTCCTTCGATTTCGCTTGCTGCATTTACGCCACTGCGCCGCTGTTGCAGGCACGTTATCTGCGTCAGGGTTTGGAGTTGCTGGAGCAGCATCCGCATCGATCATTTGCATTCTCGGTTTGCGATTTCGCGTTTCCGGTACAGCGTGCACTGACAGTCGACGGGGACGGCGCCTTGACGGCGTTGTATCCCGAGTTTCGCAATACTCGTTCGCAGGACTTGCCCGAGGCGTTTCAGGATGCCGGGCAGTTTTACTGGGGCCGCAGCGCGGCGTGGTTGCGCGGTGATGTGCTGTATTCGCCAGCCAGCCTGCCGGTGATTCTGCCGCGATATCTGGTCCAGGATATCGACACCCCCGAAGACTGGCAGCGCGCCGAATACCTTTACGCGGCGCTCAAGGCCGGCGGAGAGCTGCGATGAGGGTGCTGATCCGCGCCGACGCTTCGCCGACCATTGGCAGCGGCCACATTGCCCGCTGCCTGACCCTGGCGCGGATGCTGCGCGGGCAGGGCAGTCATGTCGCATTTGCCTGTCGGCGTTTGCCCGGGCATCGACTGGATGCCCTGAATGCCGACGGCTTCGAGACCTTCGCGCTGCCCGAGCGCTATCGTGATGAAGACCCGCTGCAGGCCATCGAATCGCTGTTGCCGTGGCAGTTCGACATTGATGCACTGGGCCTGCTGCTGGACGGGAAGGCACCGTTCGACTGGATCATCGTCGACCATTACGGACTCGATCATCACTGGCAAACCGCTGCCCGGCGCTGGTCGCACCGAATCGCCGCCGTGGATGATCTGGCCACGCGGCGCTACAGCGTCGATCTGCTGCTCAATCAGAACCTGTCCGGTCTTAGCGAAAACTACGCGCCGCTGCTGCCGCCAGGCTGTCGCACCTTGCTCGGCCCGCGCTACGCCATGCTGCGCGAAGAATTCAACTGCGATGCCATCGAGATCAAACCGCAGGCGCGCCGGGTGCTGGTGAATTTCGGCGGTTTCGACGCGGCGAGGCAGACTCACCACGCGATGCTGGCGCTGGCTGATTTCACTGAGTTGCAGGTGGATTTCGTCGCCGGTGCCGACAACCCGGCGTGGACGCAGATGCAAGCGTTGGCCGAGAAGCGACCGAACTGGCGCCTGCACAGTTTCGTCAGCGATTTCCATCAGCGCATGACTGAGGCCGACCTGTTTATCGGCGCTGGCGGTGGCACCAGTTGGGAGCGCGCGGCGCTGGGTTTGCCGACGATCTGCATCGCCGTGGCGAATAATCAGCAGGCCAACGGCGAAGTCATGGCCGCTGCCGGTGCGCATGTGTTCATGGGCGCTCGCGAGCAGGTCAGCGTCGAGCAGTTGCGTGATGCGGTCGGCTTCGTCGTGAACAATCATTTTTTGCGCCGCAGCCTCGCCGAGCGCTCGCGGCAACTGGTCGACGGGCGCGGTGCCGCACGCGTCGCGGCGGCGCTGGCCGGTGCGGTGCTGAAACTGCGCCCGGCGACGCTGGACGATGCGCAGTTGCTGTTCGATGGGCGCAATGCTGAAGCGGTACGGCGCTGGTCGCTGGAAACCGGTGTGATCGATTGGACTCAGCATCTGAACTGGCTGACAGCGACCCTGCGCAATCCGCAACGGTTGCTGTTGATCGCCGAGGCGGACGACGGCCCGGTCGGGGTGCTGCGTTACGACTTGCGCGGGTTCGAAGCCGAAGTGTCGATCTATCTGCTGGAAGGGCGTTTCGGCCTCGGTTGGGGCAGGGCAGTGCTCAGCCGTGGCGAAGCGTTTGTCGCTGCGCACTGGCCGCAATTGACACGCATCACTGCCCGGGTCATGCCCGCCAATCAGTCTTCATTGAAAGTCTTTCGCGACGCCGGGTTCACTCAAGAGACCTGCGCGTTCAGCCGTGTTTTGAAGGATCACCCGCATGTCTAGTTTCAAGATTGGCCAGCACACCATCGGTGCCGATGCGCCGCCGTTCATCATTGCCGAAATGAGCGGCAACCATAACCAGTCTCTCGACGTCGCTCTGCAAATCGTCGAGGCGGCGGCGAAGGCCGGGGCGCATGCCTTGAAGCTGCAAACCTACACCGCCGAAACCATGACCCTGGATTTGGCTGAAGGCGAATTCTTCATCAAGGATCCGGGCAGTCTGTGGGCCGGCACGTCGCTCTACGATCTCTACGAAAAAGCCCACACACCGTGGGAGTGGCACGCGCCGATTTTTGCTCGGGCCAAGGAGTTGGGGATGCTCGCGTTCTCGACACCGTTCGATGACAGCGCGGTGGATTTTCTCGAAGGCCTCGAGGTGCCGGCGTACAAGATCGCCAGTTTTGAAAACACCGATCTGCCGTTGATCCGTCGAGTGGCAGCGACCGGCAAACCACTGATCATCTCCACCGGCATGGCGAGTATTGCTGAGCTGGATGAAACCGTGCGTGCCGCCCGCGAGGCCGGGTGCAAGAATCTGGTGTTGCTCAAGTGCACCAGCACCTATCCGGCCACGCCCCTCAACAGCAATGTGCGCACGATCCCGCATCTGCGCGAGCTGTTTGGTTGCGAGGTGGGGCTGTCAGATCATTCGATGGGCGTTGGCGTGTCGGTGGCCGCAGTGGCGCTGGGAGCGACGGTGGTGGAGAAACACTTCACCCTCGACCGTTCCGCCGGTGGCGTGGACGCGAGTTTCTCCCTGCAGCCTGCGGAGCTGGCCAGTCTGGTCGTCGAAACCGAGCGTGCCTGGCAGGCCATGGGGCATGTTCAGTACGGTCCGACCGCGGCCGAGCGCAAGTCGCTGGTCTATCGCCGCTCGCTGTATGTCACCGCTGACATGGCCGCCGGTGAAGCCTTTACTGGCGACAATCTGCGCGCCATTCGCCCCGGTCTCGGTCTGCCGCCCAAGCACACCGAAGCCGTCCTCGGACGCCGTGCGCGCACCGCGATCAAGCGCGGTACGCCGCTGGACTGGTCGCTGGTCGAATAGGCCAATCTGCCATCGATTCGGCAAAATAGCGTGACCTGCGAGTCATAACGCGCATCTTCACTGTATTGTATTGACCGGGGAGATGGCGCCTGGCCCGTTTTGCGGTTCCAGTGATAGCCCTTTGCGCTTCCCGTGGCTGCCCATTGTGGCGGCCGTTTTCTGTTTGTCGGCGCCCCTCGAATCCTTGCGAGCGGTGGTTTTGGGCTGTTTTTTATTGGGAAGCCGTAATGATTGGCATAAAAAGCATTGCGAGCTACGTTCCTGTAGCCGGCGTGGACAATTACGCACAAGGTGCAAAATTCGAAAAGGATGAAGAGTTCATCCTTGGCAAGATCGGTTCGGCGTTCCTGCCGCGCAAAGACGCTGAGCAGGAAACTTCCGACCTGTGCGTGGAAGCGGCCAATGCGCTGTTTGCCAGCAATCCTGAACTGAAGCGTGAATCGATCGACGCCTTGATTGTCGTCACTCAGAACGGTGACGAAGAAGGCCTGCCGCACACAGCAGCAATCGTCCAGGACAAACTCGGCCTGCCGACCAATGTCGCAGCGTTCGATATCTCTTTGGGCTGCTCCGGTTACGTCTACGGCATCTACGCGATCAAGGGCTTCATGGAAGCCGCCGGCCTGAAGAACGGCCTGCTGATCACCGCTGACCCGTATTCGAAAATCGTTGACCCGGAAGACCGCAACACCACCATGCTGTTTGGCGATGCCGCCACCGCTACGTGGATGGGCGAAAACCCGACCTGGGCGCTGGGCAAGGCCAAGTTCGGCACCGACGGTTCCGGCGCACCGCACTTGAAAGTCAGCAACGGCGTGTTCTTCATGAACGGTCGTCAGGTCTTCAACTTCGCTCTGCTGAAAGTCCCGGCGCACTTGCACGAGTTGCTCGACGATTCCAATCTCAAGGCCGATGACATCGACGCATTCTGCATTCACCAGGGCAGCGCGGCGATTGTCGACGCCGTGGCGCGACGCTTCGAAGGCGAGCCGGAGAAGTTCATCAAGGACATGGTCGAGACCGGTAACACCGTGTCGTCGAGCATTCCGCTGCTGCTGGAAAAACACGTGCTTGATTCCGACTGGCAGCGCGTTGCACTGAGCGGTTTTGGCGTGGGCCTGTCATGGGGCTCGGCGATCATTTATCGCCCGTAAGCCCGAGCAAAAAGCACTGATACAAAAATAGCGTTCAAGGTTAACCTTGAACGCTATTTTTTTGCCCGAGAAGGAGCGCGAGGCGCCATGAGCGAGTTTTTCCAAGCCAATGCCGAGGTATTGCAACGGCGCTGGCCGGCGCTGTTCGAGCGATTGATGGCTGAAGACAGCGCGTCCGTACAGGCCGAACTCGTGCAAGGGCTGGGCTCGACGCTGAGCGTTGACGGCATTCAGTTGACCAGTCGCCATGATCGTCTGCATGAGGCGCAGGTTCAGGCGGCAAGCCTGCCGGCAAAACCGCATCTGCATGTCTATGGCACCGGCCTGGGCGATTTGCCCGGCGTGCTGCTCGATCGCGCAGACCTGGAAAAACTGTACGTGCACATCCTCAACGGCGCGCTGTTCGCGCTGGTACTGCAACTGCTTGATCAGCGCCAATGGTTGGAGGATCCTCGGGTCGAGCTGTTATACGCCGGTGATCATCCTGACTTCTTCACGCCATTCTTTGCCTTGCCAGCCGAGATGCTGCTGGCCGATGACTTCAACGCGAAGATCCGCGACCGGCTGATCAATGAAGTGCACCTGACATTCAACAATCGCGATTTCGATCCGCAGTCACCGGAAATCCGGCAGCGCTTGCAGGAATGTCTGCCGGTGTTGCTTGGCGATGACGATGTCGCGCAGCTGTTCGGCAGTTGCGCTGGACGTGAAATCTACGTGATCGCCACCGGGCCGACACTGGAGCAGCATTTCGAACGTCTGGCGGCGATTCGTCAGCTTGCTGAGCGGCCATTGTTCATCTGTGTTGATACCGCTTATCGACCGTTGCGCGAACATGGCATCGTGCCTGATCTGGTGGTGAGCATCGATCAGCGCATCGGCTTTCGGCATCTGCCCTTCGAGACGTCTGACGGCATTACCCTGGTGTACCTGCCGATGAGCGACCCGCAGGTATTGAAGGCATGGAAGGGCAAGCGCTATGGCGGCTATTCGGCCAGCCCGATCTACAGCGACCTGCGAGAACAGTATCCACGCGGTGAGCTGCACGTCGGCGGCAGCGTGATCCATCCGGCGGTGGATCTCGCGGTGAAGATGGGATCCGAGCGAATCACTCTGTTTGGCGCTGACTTCGCTTTCCCGATGAACAAGACCCACGCCGGTTGGGGCGACGGCGATCTGGGCCCGCCGCTGGCCCAGGCGCGGCACTGGGTGCGCGATGGCCACGGTCAGCGCGTCAGCACTCAGCTGAATTTTCGCGGTTATCTGTGTGTGCTTGAGCGTTATATCGCCGCGCATCCGCAGGTCGAATTTCTCAACAGCAGCCGCGCCGGTGCATTGATTGCCGGGACCGCTTTCAATCCGGAGCTCGTGCAATGAGTGCGCTGAGTCAGTGTCAGGATCAGTGTCGTCAGTGTGCCGCGTTGTTTCGCCTTGGGCGTGACGTTGAGGCGGCACTGACGATGGTCGATATATTCGAACAGGCCCAGCAATGTCTGGCGTCTGCCTCAGTGGATATCCAGCAGGCGTGGGCACAGGTGCTCACGCAAATGCTCGACTGTCAGGAGCGCCAGGACTGGTTGGGCCTGGCTGACTATATGGAATACGAACTGGTCGAATTGCTGGAAAGTGCCAGGCGCTGAACCGCTGCGCAGCGCTGGCCCGCGGCTTTGGGTTACAGGCGGTTTTATGACGTCATTTTTTCGCGCTGGATGTGCTGCTAAGTCTTTGTTTTCTCGGGGGTGGCGTGGTGATGGCAAAATTTTTTCAAAAAGCCCTCAAGCAACCTGCAATCCCGACGATAACTATTACGAAGGTTCTCTAGGCCATACCCGGCGGTTGCCAGGGCCGGAAGCCGCAGTACCCAACCAACGAGGAATTCGTCATGGCTTTAACAGTAAACACCAACACCACATCGTTGAACGTTCAGAAAAACCTGAACCGCGCTTCCGACGCTCTGTCCACTTCGATGCAACGCCTGTCTTCCGGCCTGAAAATCAACAGCGCCAAAGACGACGCCGCTGGCCTGCAGATCTCCAACCGTATGTCTTCGCAGATCCGCGGTAACACCCAGGCCATCCAGAACGCCAACGACGGTATCTCCGTTGCCCAGACCGCTGAAGGCGCTCTGCAAGCTACTACCGACATCCTGCAGCGTATGCGTGAACTGGCTGTTAAAGCCCGTAACGGTACCAACGGCACTGCTGACCAGACCGCTACCAACGCTGAATTCGCTCAGATGTCCGACGAGATCACCCGTATCTCGGCTTCGACCAACCTGAACGGCAAAAACCTGCTGGACGGTTCGGCTGGTACTGTGACCCTGCAAGTGGGCGCAAACACCGGTTCTGCTAACCACATCGACCTGGTACTGAGCTCCAAGTTCGACGCCGTCAGCCTGTCGGTTGGCAGCGGCACTGTTGTACTGACTGGCGCCAGCCCTTCTGACGCTGCCGTCGCCATCGACAGCGCGATCACTGCAATCGACGCAGCTATCGCTAACATCGGTGCAACCCGCGCCAGCCTGGGTGCTTCGCAAAACCGTTTGACCAGCACCATCCAGAACCTGCAGAACATCACTGAAAACACCACCGCTGCTCAGGGTCGTGTACAGGACACCGACTTCGCCGCTGAAACTGCTAACCTGACCAAGCAGCAGACTCTGCAGCAAGCTTCGACCTCCGTACTGGCTCAAGCCAACCAACTGCCTTCCGCTGTACTGAAGCTGCTTCAGTAATTTCGGAATGAGTTTAAGCGGGGGAGTGCGCTTGTCGTGCTCTCTCGCTTTTTTACGTTAAGAGGTGATGGGCATGGACATGAGCGTAAAGCTTAACGTGTCTTATCCGGCTCCCAAGCCAGTGCCACCGGTTGCTGACAAACCGTCAGAGCTGCCTAAAGTCCAAAAGACTGAAGCGCCGGTCGCTGCCAAGGATCAGGATGCGGACGGCGCCAAGTTGAAACTGGCGGTGCAAGAGATAGAAAAGTTCGTCCAGTCGATCAAGCGTAATCTGGAGTTCTCGATCGACGAGCATTCCGGCAAGGTCATCGTCAAGGTGATCGCGAGCGAGACGGGTGAAGTCGTTCGACAGATTCCTTCCGCCGAAGCCCTCAAACTGGCCGACAGCCTCGCCAATGCAAGTCATGTATTGTTCGACGCCAAAGTCTGATAAATGGCATGAATAGTGTTTGTTCGTTCTCAGGACGCGTGTAACGGTCAAAAGAATGGCAACAATCTGAAGGGAGATGCACATGGCAAGTCCAATTCTACCGGGTTCCGGACTGGGTTCCGGCCTGGACATCGGCGCGATCGTGACCGCGCTGGTCAACGCCGACAAGTCTGCCAAGCAGACGCAGATCGATACTGCGACCAAAACCAACAGCCTGAAGATCTCCGGTGTCGGTTCGCTGAAAAGTGCACTGGCTGCGTATCAGAAAGCCATGGGTGATCTGAACAAGGCAACGAGCCCGGCGTTTGCCGGTTTTACTGCGACTTCGGACACGCCGACTGTTGTCGGTGCCACATCGGATAAAACCGCCGTACCGGGTACCTATAGCGTCGTTGTGAAAAATCTGGCCACCGGCTCGAAAGTCGCCAGTGCCGCCTTCGCCGGCGGGGCCGCCAGTGCCATTCCGAGTGGTACTCTGAAAATCAGTCAGAATGGCATTGATTACAATGTCGCGATTCCGGCCAATGCCACCTTGCAGTCCACGCGCGATGCGATCAACACCGCGCAGGCCAGCAACGGTATTTCGGCCAACATCGTGACCGACAGCACCGGTTCGTCGCGACTGGTGCTCAGCTCGAACAAGACGGGTGCCGGCATGGACCTGAAGGTCAGCGGGATCGCTGGTCTGGAGATCGATGGCACCCAGGAAATGGGCAGCAGCCCGGCGGCCGGTGCGTCCGGAGCCGTCGGTAAGCTGGCGATGGATGCCAGTCTGACCATCGACGGCCTGGCCGTTACCAGCAAGACCAACACTGTGACCGGTGCGATCAGCGGCATGACGCTTAACCTGACTGCCGCCAGTCCCTTGGTCAATGGCGTCGCAACGCCAGCGACCGTTTCGGTTGCGACCAATACCGCCGGCATCCAGACATCGCTGCAATCGTTCATCGATTCCTATAACACCCTGAAGAAAACCATCGACACCTTGTCCAAGGCAACGCCGGATGCCGACGGCAATCTGACCGTTTCCGCAGCCTTCACTGGTGACGCTCTGCCGCGTTCGTTGATGGCGGATGTGCGCGCTCAGTTGACAGATCCAGGGGCGGGCGGAGCGGGGCAATTGTCCGTGCTCTCGCAGATGGGCGTATTGACCGATAGCAAAACCGGTTTGCTGACGCTCGACACTGCAGTGTTCAACAAGCGTATGGAAACTCCCGGCATGGCTGGCCAGGTTCAGCAGCTCTTCAGCGGCACCGATTCCAAGAATGGTCTGTTGGCGCGTATGACTGCGGCGGTTGATCCATACGTCAAGACTGGTGGGCTGCTCGATCAGCGCAGTTCCAACCTGACTAATCTGACATCGAGCCTGCAAAAGCAGCAGGCGGCGCTGGATCTGCGCGTGGCCAACCTGACGACGACGTTGACCGCCAAGTACAACGCCATGGACTTGCTGGTAGGGCAGATGAAGGCAACGGCGAGCAACATCACGTCGTTCTTCAGCTCGCTGAACGCTCAGCAGTCCGCGAAGTAACAGTCAGTAACGACAAAAACCCGGCTACGCTTTATCGGCGTGCGCCGGGTTTTTGTCTTTTGATCTAAAGTTTTCGGACCGGTTGGCGATACACTGGTTATACGAGTCAACGTGGCAATGAGGTAGAACATGAACCCGATGTTAGCCCTTCGGCAGTACCAGAAAGTCGGCGCCCATGCGCAGACGTCCGAAGCGAGCCCGCACCGTTTGGTGCAAATGTTGATGGAAGGTGGACTGGCCCGGATTGCGCAGGCCAAAGGCGCCATTGAGCGCAAGGACATCCCCGCCAAATGCACGGCGATCAGCAAGGCCATCGGCATTGTCAGTGGCCTGCGTGAAGGCCTCGATCTTGAGAACAACGCCGAGGCGCTGGCCGATCTGGATGGCCTGTACATCTACATGATGAAGCGCCTCGCCGAGGCCAACATCAGCAGTGATCCGCGTGTCCTCGATGAAGTGGCCGGTCTGCTGACAACGGTAAAAGAAGGCTGGGACGCCATCGCGCCTGTGCCGGCTCCGCAGTTCTGAAGGAGGTCACCATGAGTCTTGTATTGCAGCGAATAGCCGATACCCGTGAAGCGTTGGTCGGAGCATTGGCCGAGCGAAACTGGGAAGCCATTGGCGAGTTGGATCTGGCTTGCCGTTCCTGCATGGAAGACGTCATGGCGGAAGCTTCGCTGGACGAAGTTGCGCTGCGCGATAACCTTGAAGAGTTGCTATTCGTCTACAAAGAGCTTCTCGAGGTGGCAATGGGCGAGCGGCAGGCGATAGCCAACGAGATGTCGCAGATCACCCAAGCGCAAAAGGCTGCAAAGGTTTACCATCTGTTTGGTTGATTAACCGTCAGTTGAACCAGAGATGTGCGCCATAAATTTGACTGTGCACGGTTTTTTGACTTAACTAGTGGCTATTATCAGGTTTAGGGCGTCTACAGGCACATGGTGTCCTGCAAGCGTCTCGCTTGCCTTATTTTTCGGGCATTGAGTTGACTAGGGAAGTTGCTATTGCATGTGGCGTGAAACCAAAATTCTGCTGATCGATGACGATAGCGTCCGCCGCCGCGACCTGGCGGTGATTCTGAATTTTCTTGGCGAAGAAAATTTACCCTGCGGCAGCCATGACTGGCAGCAGGCTGTCGGCTCTTTGTCGTCTAGTCGTGAAGTCATTTGCGTACTGATCGGGACCGTCAATGCTCCTGGCGCGCTTTTGGGCTTGCTAAAGACACTCGCAACCTGGGATGAGTTCCTTCCGGTTTTGTTAATGGGCGATAATTCTTCCGTTGACCTGCCTGAAGACCAGCGTCGCCGCGTCCTGTCGACCCTGGAAATGCCGCCCAGCTACAGCAAATTGCTCGATTCGCTGCATCGCGCCCAGGTCTATCGTGAAATGTACGACCAGGCCCGCGAACGCGGCCGTCATCGCGAACCCAATCTGTTCCGCAGTCTTGTCGGCACCAGCCGTGCGATTCAGCACGTCCGGCAGATGATGCAGCAAGTGGCCGACACCGACGCCAGCGTGCTGATCCTCGGCGAGTCCGGCACCGGCAAGGAAGTGGTCGCGCGCAACCTGCACTACCACTCCAAACGCCGCGACGCGCCGTTCGTGCCGGTCAACTGCGGGGCGATCCCTGCAGAGTTGCTGGAAAGCGAACTGTTCGGCCACGAGAAGGGCGCTTTCACTGGCGCGATCACCAGCCGTGCCGGGCGCTTTGAGCTGGCCAACGGCGGCACGTTGTTCCTTGACGAAATCGGCGACATGCCGCTGCCGATGCAGGTCAAGCTGCTGCGCGTATTGCAAGAGCGCACCTTTGAGCGCGTGGGCAGCAACAAGACCCAAAGCGTCGACGTGCGCATCATTGCCGCAACGCACAAGAATCTCGAAAGCATGATCGAGATCGGCTCGTTCCGCGAAGACCTCTACTATCGCCTGAACGTGTTCCCGATCGAGATGGCGCCGCTGCGTGAGCGCGTCGAAGACATTCCGCTGCTGATGAACGAACTGATCTCGCGCATGGAGCACGAGAAGCGCGGTTCGATCCGTTTCAACTCGGCGGCGATCATGTCGCTGTGCCGTCACGGCTGGCCGGGCAACGTCCGCGAGCTGGCCAACCTGGTCGAGCGCATGGCGATCATGCACCCGTACGGGGTGATCGGCGTGGTCGAGTTGCCGAAGAAATTCCGCTACGTCGACGACGAAGACGAGCAGATGGTCGACAGCCTGCGCAGCGATCTGGAAGAGCGCGTGGCGATCAACGGCCATACGCCTGACTTCAGCGCCAGTGCACTGCTGCCGCCGGAAGGCCTCGACCTCAAGGACTACCTCGGTGGTCTGGAGCAGGGCCTGATTCAGCAAGCGCTGGACGATGCCAATGGCATTGTTGCCCGCGCCGCTGAGCGTCTGCGCATCCGTCGCACCACCCTGGTCGAGAAGATGCGCAAGTACGGCATGAGCCGGGCTGGAGGAGACGAACAGGCGGATGATTGACGCCTGTTTTTCAAGCGCTTCATTTATAAGCGGTTTTTTTTAGGCACGGGTATTGCTATAGCCCTCGCAACGTTCCGTTTCACTGACGGTCAGCCAAGCGAGAGAGCCCAATGCCCCAAGCCGCCCAGATCTCTTCTGCCTCCAATATCGTGGGGCAACCCTCGTCCGTAGAGCAGGCAAGTCGTCAGGGGCTTGAGCAGGCCTTCCAGCTGTTCAACCAGATGTCGAGCCAGCTGACCGACTCCTACAGCCTGCTCGAAGCGCGGGTCACCGAACTCAAGGGTGAGCTGGCCGTGGTCAGCGCCCAGCGCATGCAGGAACTGGCGGAAAAAGAACGCCTGGCCAATCGCCTGCAAAACCTTCTCGCCCTGTTGCCCGGCGGCGTCATCGTCATTGACGGCCACGGTCTGGTACGCGAAGCCAACCCGGCCGCCATCGATCTGCTCGGCTCGCCACTCGAAGGCGAACTCTGGCGCCATGTGATCGCACGCTGCTTCGCTCCCCGTGAAGACGACGGTCACGAAATCTCCTTGAAAAACGGTCGACGCCTGTCGATTTCCACCCGCTCGCTGGATGCCGAGCCGGGGCAGTTGGTGCTGCTCAACGACTTGACGGAAACCCGGCATCTGCAGGATCAACTGGCACGGCATGAGCGTTTGTCGTCGCTGGGGCGCATGGTTGCCTCGCTGGCCCATCAGATTCGCACGCCGCTGTCCGCCGCTTTGCTCTACGCCAGTCATTTGACTGAACAGCAATTGCCGGTGGAAACCCAGCAACGCTTTGCCGGGCGCCTGAAAGAGCGTCTGCACGAACTCGAACATCAGGTGCGCGACATGCTGGTGTTCGCTCGCGGTGAATTGCCGCTGACCGACCGCATTACGCCCAATGCCTTGATGCAATCGCTGCAGGCAGCGGCGTTGACCCATGTGCAGGATCTGCCAATTCGCTGGCAGTGCGACAGCCATGCCGGTGAGTTGCTGTGCAACCGCGACACGCTGGTCGGCGCGCTGCTGAATCTGATTGAAAACGCCATTCAGGCCAGCGCTGGCGAAGCGCGCCTGAAAGTGCATTGCTACACCAGAGGCAACACCCTGCGTCTGTGTGTCAGCGACAGCGGCAGCGGCATTGAGCCGACAGTTTTGGCGCGCCTCGGCGAGCCTTTTTTTACTACCAAAGTCACCGGCACAGGCCTCGGCCTGACCGTGGTCAAGGCGGTGGCGCGTGCGCATCAGGGAGAATTGACCCTGCGCTCGCGAGTCGGGCGCGGCACCTGCGCGCAGGTCAGCCTGCCACTGTTTTCCGCTGCACAGGGAGTTGAATAAACGTCATGGGCATCAAGGTGTTGCTGGTCGAGGATGACCGTTCGTTGCGCGAAGCGCTGGCCGATACGCTGCTGCTCGCCGGCCACGACTATCAAGCCGTCGGCAGCGCCGAAGAAGCGCTGACGGCCGTCGCGCAGCAAGCTTTCAGCCTGGTGGTCAGCGACGTCAACATGCCGGGCATGGATGGCCACCAATTGCTCGCGTTGCTGCGCGCGCGCCAACCGCAATTGCCGGTGCTATTGATGACCGCCCATGGCGCGGTCGAGCGTGCGGTCGATGCGATGCGCCAAGGCGCGGCGGATTATCTGGTCAAGCCGTTCGAGCCCAAAGCGCTGCTCGATCTGGTGGCGCGCCATGCCTTGGGCAGCATTGACGCGGGCGAAGCGGACGGTCCGGTCGCCGTTGAACCGGCCAGTGCGCAGTTGCTTGAGTTGGCGGCGCGGGTTGCGCGCAGTGATTCGACTGTGTTGATCTCCGGCGAGTCCGGCACCGGTAAAGAAGTGCTGGCGCGTTACATTCACCAACAATCGCCGCGGGCCAGTCAGCCGTTCATCGCGATCAACTGCGCGGCGATCCCCGACAACATGCTCGAAGCGACATTGTTCGGTCATGAGAAAGGTTCGTTCACCGGCGCCATCGCTTCGCAGGCCGGCAAGTTCGAGCAGGCGGACGGCGGCACCATTCTGCTCGACGAAATTTCCGAAATGCCCCTGGGCCTGCAAGCCAAGCTGCTGCGCGTTCTGCAAGAGCGTGAAGTGGAGCGAGTGGGCGCGCGCAAGCCGATCAGTCTGGATATTCGCGTGGTCGCCACGACCAACCGTGATCTGGCCGGCGAAGTGGCGGCGGGACGTTTTCGCGAAGACCTGTTTTACCGCTTGTCGGTTTTCCCTCTGGCCTGGCGTCCACTTCGCGAACGCACTGCCGATATCCTGCCGCTGGCGGAAAAGTTGTTGGCCAAACACGTCAATAAAATGAAGCACGCAGCAGCGAAGCTGTCCCCCGAAGCTCAAGCATGTCTGACCGCGTACCCGTGGCCGGGCAATGTGCGTGAACTGGACAACGCCATTCAGCGCGCGCTGATCCTGCAGCAGGGCGGTTTGATTCAGCCGCAGGATTTTTGCCTGAGCGGTGCGGTGACATTTGCGCCGTTGGCGGTTCCGGCACCGGTGATTCGCGAGGTGGAAATCGAGGCGGACTCCTCCGGCGCCCTGGGCGATGACCTGCGCCGCCGGGAGTTTCAGATGATCATCGACACCCTGCGCGCCGAGCGTGGCCGCCGCAAGGAAGCTGCCGAAAAGCTCGGCATCAGCCCGCGCACTTTGCGCTACAAACTGGCGCAAATGCGCGACGCCGGGATGGACGTCGAAGGCTATCTGTTCGCCACCTGATCGATGCTGCAAAACATTCCAGATGCTTTTCTCAGAAGGGTGCCCACTAGCTGGCACCCTTGTTGCTAATACCTGTGTACCCGCCGAGTGAGTGTCAAAAAATTGCGGGCCGCCCAAGAGAGTAGACCATGAGCCAAGGTATTGAATTTAATCGGTTGATGATGGACATGCAGGCCATGAAAGTGGATGCCATGTCTGCGCGTAAATCGACTGCCGCTGTCCCTGAAATCGCGGGCAGCAGCTTTTCCGACATGCTCGGTCAGGCGATCAATAAAGTCAGCGATACCCAGCAGGCGTCGACTCAACTGGCCAACGCGTTCGAGATCGGCAAGAGCGGTGTCGACCTGACCGACGTCATGATTGCGTCGCAAAAAGCCAGCGTGTCGTTCCAGGCTCTGACCCAGGTGCGCAACAAGCTGGTCCAGGCTTACCAAGACATCATGCAGATGCCGGTTTAAGGGCGAAATAAGTCATGGCAGAAGCAGTCGCTGATAACGTTCCGGCCAAGGCCACCCCGATCGACGGCAAACCGCCGCTGTTCGGCCTGTCCTTTCTGGAAAACCTTTCCCAGATGACCGTGCTGCGTCAGGTTGGCCTGTTGGTCGGTCTGGCTGCGAGCGTGGCGATTGGCTTTGCCGTGGTGCTGTGGTCGCAGCAGCCGGATTACCGTCCACTGTACGGCAGCCTTGCCGGCATGGATGCCAAGCAGGTCATGGAAACCCTGGCCGCCGCTGACATCCCTTACAACGTAGAACCCAATTCCGGCGCCTTGCTGGTCAAGGCCGACGACCTTTCACGTGCGCGGATGAAACTCGCTGCTGCTGGTGTCACTCCCAGCGACGGCAACATCGGTTTCGAAATCCTCGACAAGGAACAGGGGCTGGGCACCAGCCAGTTCATGGAAGCGACCCGTTATCGTCGCGGCCTCGAAGGCGAACTGGCGCGGACCATCTCCAGCCTGAACAACGTCAAGGGTGCCCGCGTGCACCTGGCCATTCCGAAGAGTTCGGTGTTCGTCCGTGACGAGCGCAAGCCAAGCGCTTCGGTACTGGTCGAGCTGTACAGCGGGCGTTCGCTGGAGCCGGGTCAGGTGGTGGCGATCATCAACCTGGTGGCGACTTCCGTGCCCGAGTTGAGCAAATCGCAGATCACCGTCGTCGATCAGAAGGGCAACCTGCTCTCCGATCAGGCGGAGAACTCGGAAATGACCATGGCCGGCAAGCAGTTCGATTACAGCCGCCGCATGGAAAGCATGCTCACCCAGCGCGTGCACAACATTCTGCAACCGGTACTGGGCAACGATCGCTACAAGGCTGAAGTTTCGGCCGACGTCGATTTCAGTGCCGTCGAATCGACTGCCGAGCAATTCAACCCGGACCAACCGGCGTTGCGCAGCGAGCAGTCGGTCAACGAACAACGCACCGCCAGCAATGGTCCGCAAGGTGTGCCGGGTGCCCTGAGCAACCAGCCACCGGCGCCTGCCTCGGCGCCGCAGACCACCGGTGGCACCGCCGCACCGGCCGGGATGATCCAGCCGGGTCAGCCACTGGTTGACGCCAACGGTCAGCAGATCATGGACCCGGCCACCGGCCAGCCGATGCTCGCACCGTACCCGGCGGACAAGCGTCAACAATCGACCAAGAATTTCGAGCTCGACCGTTCGATCAGCCACACCAAGCAGCAGCAGGGCCGTCTCAATCGCCTGTCGGTGTCGGTGGTGGTCGACGATCAGGTCAAGGTCAACCCGGCCAACGGTGAAACCAGCCGTGCGCCGTGGAGCGCCGACGAATTGGCGCGCTTCACTCGTCTGGTGCAGGACGCCGTCGGTTTCGACGCCAGCCGTGGCGACAGCGTCAGCGTGATCAACATGCCGTTCTCCGCCGAGCGTGGCGAAGTGATTGCCGATATTCCGTTCTACTCCCAGCCATGGTTCTGGGACATCGTCAAACAAGTGCTGGGTGTGCTGTTCATCCTCGTACTGGTGTTTGGTGTGCTGCGTCCGGTGCTCAACAACATCACCGGCGGTGGCAAAGGCAAGGAGCTGGCCGGTCTGGGCAGCGACGTGGAACTCGGTGGCATGGGCGGCCTGGACGGCGAACTGGCCAACGACCGCGTGAGCCTCGGTGGTCCGCAGAGCATTCTGTTGCCGAGCCCGAGCGAGGGTTATGACGCGCAACTGAATGCAATCAAGAGTCTGGTAGCTGAAGACCCGGGTCGCGTGGCTCAGGTCGTGAAAGAGTGGATTAACGCAGATGAGTGATAACCGAGCCGCCACCGTCAAACTGACCAAGGTCGACAAAGCCGCGATTCTGCTGCTGTCCCTGGGTTCGACCGATGCTGCGCAAGTGCTGCGCCACATGGGCCCCAAAGAGGTTCAGCGCGTCGGCGTGGCCATGGCGCAGATGGGCAACGTCCATCGCGAACAGGTCGAGCAGGTGATGAGCGAGTTCGTCGACATCGTCGGCGATCAGACCAGCCTCGGCGTCGGTTCCGACGACTACGTGCGCAAGATGCTCACCCAGGCACTGGGCGAAGACAAGGCCAACGGCCTGATCGACCGCATCCTGCTCGGTGGCAACACCAGCGGCCTCGACAGCCTGAAATGGATGGAGCCGCGCGCGGTCGCTGACGTGATCCGTTACGAACACCCGCAGATCCAGGCAATCGTGGTTGCGTACCTCGATCCGGATCAGGCCGGTGAAGTGCTCGGCAACTTCGACCACAAGGTGCGTCTGGACATCATCCTGCGCGTTTCGTCGTTGAACACCGTGCAACCGGCCGCCTTGAAAGAACTCAACCAGATTCTCGAGAAGCAGTTCTCCGGCAACTCGAACGCCTCGCGCACCACCCTGGGTGGCATCAAGCGTGCGGCCGACATCATGAACTTCCTCGACAGCTCGATCGAAGGCCAGCTCATGGACTCGATCCGCGAAGTCGACGAAGACCTGTCCGGTCAGATCGAAGACCTCATGTTCGTGTTCAACAACCTTGCCGACGTCGACGACCGTGGCATCCAGGCGCTGTTGCGCGAAGTGTCTTCCGATGTGCTGGTACTGGCCCTCAAGGGTTCGGACGAAGGCGTCAAGGAAAAGATCTTCAAGAACATGTCCAAGCGTGCTGCCGAACTGTTGCGCGACGACCTCGAGGCGAAAGGCCCGGTGCGCGTCAGCGACGTCGAAACCGCACAGAAGGAAATCCTCACCATTGCCCGTCGTATGGCCGAAGCCGGCGAGATCGTGCTCGGTGGCAAGGGCGGCGAGGAAATGATCTAAGCCCATGGATAAGCCTGACGAGTCTGTGACGGATCTGATCCGCGCCCGCGATGTTCGTGGTTTCGAATCCTGGGCGCTGCCCAGCTTCGACCCGCCGAAACCGGAACCCGAGCCGGAACCCGAGCCCGAGCCGCCGGAAATGGAGGAAGTGCCGCTGGAAGAAGTCCAGCCACTGACCCTGGAGGAACTCGAAAGCATCCGCCAGGAGGCTTACAACGAGGGCTTCGCCATCGGCGAAAAAGAAGGTTTTCACAGCACCACGCTGAAGGTGCGTCAGGAAGCAGAAACGGCGCTGGCGGCGAAAATCGCCAGCCTTGAGCTGCTGATGGCCAACCTGTTCGAACCGATCGCCGAGCAAGACACCCAGATTGAAAAGTCGCTGGTCGACCTCGTGCAGCACATCACCAAACAGGTGATAAAGCGCGAACTGGCCATCGACTCGACACAGATCGAACACGTCATGCGCGATGCTCTCAAGCTGTTGCCGCTGGGCGTGGAAAACGTGCGCCTGTACGTCAATCCGCAGGATTTCGCCCAGGTCAAAGCCCTGCGCGAACGCCACGAAGAAAGCTGGCGCATCGTCGAGGACGAGTCGCTGTTGCCGGGCGGTTGCCGGGTTGAAACCGAGCACAGCCGCATCGACGCCAGCGTCGAATCGCGGGTGACCCAGGTCATGGCCAAGCTGTTCGACCAATTGCATGAGCAGGCTCTGCATCCGGCAGCGGCAGACCTGACGCTCGATATTCCTGAAGACACCCCAGCGGCTGTCGACTCTGACGAGCCGCGCGCGGACGCCAGCGATGCGCCTTGAACGCACCAGCTTCGCCAAGCGCCTGAGCACCTACGCCGAGGCCACCGAGATTGCCGGCGCGCCGATCCTTGAAGGTCGGCTGCTGCGCATGGTCGGCCTGACCCTCGAAGCCGAAGGCCTGCGCGCCGCCATGGGCACCCGCTGCATGGTGATCAACGACGACAGCTATCACCCGTCCCAGGTGGAAGCGGAAGTCATGGGTTTTTCCGGCAGCAAAGTCTTTCTGATGCCGGTCGGCAGCGTCGCCGGCATTGCCCCGGGCGCCCGCGTGGTGCCCCTGGCCGATACCGGTCGTTTGCCGATGGGCATGAGCATGCTCGGCCGTGTCCTCGACGGCGCCGGTCGCGCGTTGGACGGCAAGGGCGGCATGAAGGCCGAAGACTGGGTGCCGATGGATGGCCCAACAATCAACCCGCTCAACCGTGATCCGATCAGCGTACCGCTGGACGTCGGCATCCGTTGCATCAACGGTTTGCTGACGGTCGGCCGTGGCCAGCGTCTGGGTCTGTTCGCCGGTACCGGTGTCGGTAAATCGGTGCTGTTGGGCATGATGACCCGCTTCACCGAGGCCGACATCATCGTCGTCGGCCTGATCGGTGAGCGTGGTCGCGAAGTTAAAGAATTCATCGAACACATTCTCGGTGAAGAAGGCCTCAAACGTTCGGTAGTGGTCGCCTCGCCAGCGGACGACGCACCGCTGATGCGTATGCGCGCGGCAATGTATTGCACGCGCATCGCCGAGTATTTCCGCGACAAGGGCAAGAACGTTCTGCTGCTGATGGACTCGCTGACCCGTTTCGCCCAGGCCCAGCGGGAAATCGCTCTGGCCATCGGCGAACCGCCAGCAACCAAGGGCTATCCGCCCTCGGTGTTCGCCAAACTGCCGAAACTGGTGGAGCGTGCCGGTAACGCG
The DNA here is from genome assembly GCF_054667565.1 of Pseudomonas sp. S3_G06. NCBI lineage: Bacteria > Pseudomonadati > Pseudomonadota > Gammaproteobacteria > Pseudomonadales > Pseudomonadaceae > Pseudomonas > Pseudomonas sp. S3_G06. The sequence goes on along the minus strand of NZ_CP162738.1, from coordinate 3,484,750 downwards.
GAGAAGGGCGGCGGTTCGATCACGGCGTTCTACACCGTACTGTCCGAAGGCGACGACCAGCAGGACCCGATTGCCGACTCGGCGCGGGGTGTGCTCGACGGCCATATCGTGCTGTCACGACGCCTGGCCGAGGAAGGTCACTATCCGGCGATCGACATCGAAGCCTCGATCAGCCGGGTGATGCCGGCGGTGGTTTCGCCGGATCACATGCAGCGCGCGCAGTATTTCAAACAGCTCTGGTCACGCTATCAGCAGAGCCGCGATCTGATCAGCGTCGGTGCCTATGTGGCCGGTGGCGATCGCGAGACCGATCTGGCGATTTCCCTGCAACCGCAGTTGGTCAGGTATCAGCGCCAGGGCCTCAACGACAAAATCAATCTGGGTGAAAGCCAGGCCTATCTGGAAACCCTGTTCGCCCCTGCGGCGGGCGGGTAACCGGCCATGGCCGTCAGCCGCGCCGCGCGCCTGGCACCGGTGGTGGATATGGCCGAAAAGGCCGAGAAAGCCGCCGTGCAGCGCCTCGCCTACTTCCAGGGTCAGGTCAAGGTCGCCGAAAGCAAGCTGGCCGACCTCAATGCCTTTCGTCTGGATTACTCGCAGCAGTGGATCGTGCGCGGCAGCACCGGCGTGACCGGGCAATGGCTGCTGGGTTTTCAGGGGTTTCTGGCGCAACTCGACACCGCCGTCGACCAGCAACGGCAGAGCCTGGTCTGGCACCAGAACAAACTCGACAAGGCGCGTGAGGAATGGCAGCAGGCGTTTGCCCGCGTCGAGGGTTTGCGCAAACTGGTGCAGCGCTATCGCGACGAGGCGCAACGCCTGGAAGATAAGCGCGAGCAGAAGCTGCTGGATGAACTGTCGCAGCGCTTGCCACGGCGTGATGCCTTTTAAAGATCAAAAGATCGCAGCCTTCGGCAGCTCCTACAGGGGACTGCATTTTCAAATGTAGGAGCTGCCGAAGGCCGCGATCTTTTGATCTGCTTTTCCAGCCTTGCCCCAAGCCTATCCAGGTGCTACACCTTGTACAGGTTCGTCAATGACAAGGAAGCCAGTCAATGTCAGTCGTTACAGAAGTTTCACCGGATGGCCACAAACTGACCATCGCGATCAAAGGCCGATTCGATTTCGGTCGCCATCAGGAATTTCGCGAGTCGTATGAGCGGCTCGACAAAAAGCCCGAATCCATCGTGGTCGACCTCAAAGAGGCCACTTATCTCGACAGCTCAGCGCTGGGCATGCTGCTTCTGCTGCGTGATCACGCCGGTGGCGACGAGTCGGATATCCGTGTCGTCAACAGCAGCTCCGATGTGAAGAAAATCCTCGCGATTTCCAACTTCGACAAACTCTTCGACATCAGTTGACGCCCATGCAGGCGCAAGAGCCGCTGACCATTCTCATCGCCGAAGACAGCGCCGCCGACCGGCTGCTGCTGTCGACCATTGTCCGCCGTCAGGGCCATCAGGTGCTCACAGCGGCCAATGGTGCCGAGGCGGTGGAAACGTTCAAAGAGCAGCAGCCCGATCTGGTGTTGATGGACGCGCTGATGCCGGTGATGGACGGCTTCGAAGCGGCGCGGCAGATCAAGGCGCTGGCGGGTGAAGCGCTGGTGCCGATCATCTTCCTCACCTCGCTGACCGAGAGTGAAGCGCTGGCTCGGTGTCTGGAGGCTGGCGGCGACGATTTTCTGGCGAAGCCGTACAACCAGGTGATACTCGCCGCCAAAATCAAGGCGATGGATCGCTTGCGTCGCCTTCAGGCCACGGTCCTGCAGCAGCGCGATCTGATCGCCAGACATCATGACTATCTGCTCAACGAACAACGCGTGGCCAAAGCGGTGTTCGACAAGGTCGCGCATTCCGGTTGCCTGAGCGCGCCGAACATCCGATACCTGCAATCGCCTTACGCGCTGTTCAATGGTGATCTGTTGCTCGCGGCGTACACGCCGGCCGGTGACATGCACGTCATGCTCGGCGATTTCACCGGGCATGGCTTGCCGGCAGCGGTGGGGGCGATGCCGCTGGCCGAAGTGTTTTATGGAATGTCCGCCAAGGGCTATGGCCTGGCCGAAACCCTGCGCGAGATGAACGCCAAGCTCAAACGCATCCTGCCGGTGGACATGTTCTGCTGCGCTACGTTGCTCAGTCTGAGTTTCCAGAGCCGTTCGGTGGAGGTGTGGAACGGCGGCATGCCCGACGGTTACTTGCACCGCATGGCCAGTGGCGAACGCGTGCCGTTGCCGGCGCGGCATTTGCCCCTGGGGATTCTCAGCGCGCAAGCCTTCGATGACCGTACGGATGTGTATCCGATGGCCGTTGATGATCGGGTGTTTCTGTTATCGGACGGGGTGATCGATACCTGCGATGCCAATGACCAGTTGTTCGGCGTCGAACGCTTGCAGCAGGTGTTTGCGGCGAACCGCGAGCCGGATCGGCTGTTCGAGGATATCGAACAGGCACTGCGCGATTTTCGCGGACAGGCCCGTGATGATGTGAGCATGGTCGAGGTCAGTCTGCTTGAGTCGGCGCAGACCCACGGCGCGGCACCGGTGTATTCCGACAGCGGCCAGTCGTGCCCGCTGAACTGGTCGGCCAGTTTCGAGTTTCGCGGCGCCACGCTCAGGCGTTTCAATCCGTTGCCGTTCCTCTTGCAGTTGCTGCTTGAGGTGCATGGCTTGCGCGCGCAAAGCGGGGCGCTGTACAGCGTGCTCGCCGAGTTGTATTCCAATGGCCTGGAGCATGGCGTGCTCGGGCTGGACTCCAGCCTCAAACGCGATGCGGCAGGTTTCGCCCGCTACTATGAAGTGCGCGCGGCGCGGCTGGAGGCGCTGCAAGACGGTTTCGTGCGCGTGCATCTGCAGGTCCAGCCGCAAGGCGAGGGCGGGCGGCTGGTCATCCGCGTCGAGGACAGCGGCAAGGGCTTTGATGTGGCGCGGGTCATGGAGCGCCCCGTGGATAACGTCCGCTTGTCGGGACGCGGCATCGGTCTGGTCCGGCAACTGGGGCGCAACGCCAGTTGGTCGGACCAGGGTCGTAGTGCCAGCGTGGAGTTTTTCTGGGAGATTGAGGCATAATCCGCCCATTCTTGATCAAGGAGTGAGCAAGTGACAGAAACACATATTGATCGCGAGGCGCTGAGCGTATTGCGCGAAGTCATGGAGGAGGGTTATCCGGAGCTTCTGGATACCTTTCTGGCGGATTCCGAAAGTCGCTTGGGCGAGTTGCAAAAAACCTCTGATGCCAAGGTGTTATCGGCGGTTGCCCATAGTTTCAAGGGCAGCGCCAGCAACATGGGAGCTGTCCGCTTGGCTGCGCTCTGCCAAGAGCTGGAATCGGAAGCCAAGGATAAAAGCCCCTCGGAAATCGCCAGGCTGGTGGCTGACATCACTGGCGAGTTCGCAGATGTCCGCCCGGTATACGAAGACGAGCGGCAGCACGCGTTGACTCATTGATCTCGCCGTCCGGCGCTTTTCGCAAGTGTCTGGCCAAACTGGCCCGGCACTTGCAGTCATCTTGCTCAACTGTACCTACGATCCCAGTGCAGCGGAGACCGTGTCATGCCTGCGACCCCCAACATTCTTCTTCAGACCGCCGCTCAGGCCAAGGCGCAAGCCGCCTCTGCCAAATCGTCGGCAATGGCCGCAGACGCCGGGGACAAGGCTTCCAGCTTCGCCAGAGTGTTTGCCGATCAGGCGCCGGCCAAGCCTGCCGCAAGCGCCGATAATTCAGTCAAGCCGGCACGCGACAAGGTCGCGGACAGCAGTGGCAAAAAGGATATCGGCAAAGATCAGTCTGCCGCGCCCGAGCCAGCAGTTGCCGATAGCGGCAAAGCGTTGCCTGCCGAAAAAGCGGCGGCGAGCGACGACGCGACTGCCACTGCCGATGACACCACTGAAACCGTACAAACCCCTGTGGCCGATGCCGCGCCTGTAGACCCGGCGCTTGATCCGGCCCTGGCGCAAGTCGTTCAGCCGTTGGTGGCAGCGCCTGTGGTGCAAGCACCAACAGTCACCACGCCAGCCCAGCCGGAAACCGAAACGCCTGCATTGGCGGTCGTGTCGGGCATGGTCAAAGATCCGGCGGCCACCGACAGCGAATTTGATCCGACAGCCGACCCGCTCGACTCGATGCCGGCCGTGCGCATGGCGATGGAGCAGGGCGGGCATATTTCTGCCGCCAGCCAGGCGCAACCGAAAGCCACGCCTGCTCAAGCTCAGGCTGACGGCGAATTGACCGCCGCGCAGAACTTTGCCGCCGGCATGGCCAGCATGCTCGACGTGCAGGCCGACAAGGACAGCACCAGCCAGGGCGGCGAACAAGCTTTCAGCGGGTTGATCGACGATGGTCTGAAGGATCTGAAGTCCGCCACCAGCGACACCCGCGTCGACGACTTCGCCAACCGTCTGGCGGCACTGACCCAGGCCGCTACGCCGAAAACCGCCAATGCGCTGCCGGTGAATCAGCCGATCGCCATGCACCAGAGCGGCTGGACCGAAGAAGTGGTCAACCGCGTCATGTACCTGTCCAGCGTCAACCTGAAGGCCGCCGACATTCAGTTGCAGCCGGCAGAGCTTGGGCGTCTGGATATCCGCGTGAACATGGTTCCCGATCAGCAGACCCAGGTCACCTTCATGAGCGCGCACCCGAGCGTGCGTGAAGCGCTCGACAGCCAGATGCACCGCCTGCGCGACATGTTCAACCAGCAGGGCATGGGCCAGGTCGACGTCAACGTCGCCGACCAGAATCGTGGCTGGCAGGGGCAGCAAGGCCAGGAGCAGGCGCAGCAGGGCCAGAGTGGCCGGACCAGCGCTGCCGGCGGACGCCTGGATTCGGCGGATGAGGAATTGGCACCAGCTACTGTCGCTGAAGTGGCGGCGCAGACTACCAGCGTGATTGGCAGCAGCGCGGTCGACTATTACGCCTGACGCAACGCAATACCCAATGTGGGAGCGAGCCTGCTCGCGAATACGATGTGACATTCAACCTATATGTTGACTGACACATTGCTTTCGCGAGCAGGCTCGCTCCCACATTTGTTTATGGCGCCGTTCAGATGACGCGTTGACACTTCTGGCATAACACTTGCTCTTGCCTTGCCGTGCGACTGTGAAACCCCCGATTAGTGACGGATTATTGGCATGGCGAAGAGCGAAGCTGCAGCAGTAAAAGACCCCGCAACCAAAGGCAAACTCAAGCTGATCATCGTGATCGTGCTGGCGTTGCTGGTGGCCATTGGTGCATCCGTCGGGGCGACCTGGTTCTTCATGCACGGCGCGCAGAGCAAGCCTGCCGAGGCCGCTGAAGCAGCGCCGGTCGGCAAGCAGGCGGCGATTTTCGAGCCGATGGCGCCGGCCTTCGTTGCCAACTACAACCAGAACGGCCGTCAGCGCTACATGCAGGTGAGCATCACCATGCTGGCGCGTAATCAGGCCGATCTGGACGCGCTCAAAGTGCACATGCCGGTTATCCGCAACAACCTGGTGATGCTCTTCTCCGGTCAGGATTTCGCCACACTGGCGACACCGGTCGGGCAAGAGATGTTGCGCCAGAAGGCCACCGCCAGCGTCCAGGAAGTGGCGCAGAAAGAGCTGGGCAAAGTGGTCATCGAACAGTTGCTTTTCACTAATTTCGTACTGCAGTAGGAACACGACATGGCCGTGCAGGATCTGCTGTCCCAGGATGAAATCGATGCGCTGCTGCATGGCGTCGATGATGGTCTGGTACAGACCGATAATGCTGCCGAACCCGGCAGTGTCAAAAGCTACGACCTGACCAGCCAGGATCGCATCGTCCGTGGACGCATGCCGACGCTGGAAATGATCAACGAGCGTTTCGCCCGCTACACCCGCATCAGCATGTTCAACATGCTGCGCCGCTCGGCGGACGTGGCCGTCGGTGGCGTGCAGGTGATGAAGTTCGGCGAATACGTGCACTCGCTGTACGTGCCGACCAGCCTCAACCTGGTCAAGATCAAACCGCTGCGCGGCACCGCGCTGTTCATCCTCGACGCCAAACTGGTGTTCAAGCTGGTGGACAACTTCTTCGGCGGCGACGGCCGTCACGCCAAGATCGAAGGGCGGGAATTCACCCCGACTGAATTGCGCGTGGTGCGCATGGTGCTCGAGCAGGCTTTCGTCGATCTGAAGGAAGCGTGGCAGGCGATCATGGAAGTCAATTTCGAGTACATCAACTCGGAAGTGAACCCGGCCATGGCCAACATCGTCGGCCCGAGCGAAGCGATTGTGGTCTCCACCTTCCACATCGAACTCGATGGCGGTGGCGGCGATCTGCACGTGACCATGCCGTACTCGATGATCGAGCCGGTGCGCGAGATGCTCGACGCCGGTTTCCAGTCCGACCTCGACGATCAGGACGAGCGCTGGGTCAACGCCCTGCGCCAGGACGTGCTCGATGTCGACGTGCCGATCGGTGCCACCGTGGCCCGCCGCCAGTTGAAGCTGCGCGACATCCTGCACATGCAACCGGGGGATGTGATCCCGGTCGAGATGCCGGAAGACATGATCATGCGCGCCAACGGCGTGCCGGCCTTCAAGGTCAAGATGGGCTCGCACAAAGGTAACCTCGCGTTGCAGGTGATCGAGCCGATCGAGCGTCGCTGAGGCGGCGCTTTTCACCCCGTATTTAACCGAATTGTTGCCCGCCGAGGACACATGATGAACGACGATATGAACGCCCAAGACGACCAGGCACTCGCCGATGAATGGGCCGCGGCCCTGGAAGAAACCGGTGATGCCGGCCAGGCTGACATCGATGCACTGCTGGCTGCCGACGCCGGCACTTCCAGCTCCAACCGTCTGCCGATGGAAGAGTTCGGCAGCGTGCCGAAGAACAACGATCCGGTGACCCTCGACGGTCCGAACCTGGACGTGATCCTCGACATTCCGGTGTCGATCTCGATGGAAGTCGGCAGCACCGACATCAACATCCGCAACCTGCTGCAACTCAACCAGGGTTCGGTGATCGAGCTTGATCGTCTGGCCGGTGAGCCGCTCGACGTGCTGGTCAACGGCACCTTGATCGCCCACGGCGAAGTAGTGGTGGTCAACGAGAAGTTCGGCATCCGCCTGACTGACGTGATCAGCCCAAGCGAACGCATCAAGAAGCTGCGCTGAGTGAAAAGGTTTCTCTGGGTGCTGCTGGCATGGCCGTTGAGCGTGCTGGCTGCCGAGCCGAGCGCAACCACTGCCGCGCCTGCCGCCACCGCGCCGATGGTCAACAGCGGCGTGGCCGGTCAGTTGGCGCAACTGGTGTTCGGTTTGCTGCTGGTGCTGGGCTTGATCTTCTTCCTCGCCTGGCTGCTGCGCCGCGTGCAGCAGGCGGGGCCGGCCGGCAAGGGCCAGGTGATCGAGTTGATCGGTTCACGCGCGCTCGGCCCGCGTGACCGCTTGATGCTGGTGCAGGTCGGCAACGAGCAGATTCTGCTCGGCCTCAGCCCCGGCACCATCACCGCGCTGCATGTGCTGAAGGAACCGGTCGAAGTCCCCAGCGCCAGTGAAAAAGCGACGCCGGAATTTGCTCAGCATCTGCTGAAAATTCTCGGCAAGGACCAAAAGGATACGAAGTAATGGGTGCGCTCCGCATCGTCTTGACGCTGCTCCTGTTGCTGGCCGCGCCGCTGGCGTTCGCCGCCGATCCGTTGTCGATCCCGGCGATCACGCTGGGCACCAATGCCGATGGCGCGCAGGAATATTCGGTCAGTCTGCAGATCCTGCTGATCATGACCGCGCTGAGTTTTATTCCGGCGGCGGTCATCCTGATGACCAGCTTCACGCGGATCATCATCGTCTTCTCGATCCTGCGTCAGGCCCTCGGCCTGCAACAGACGCCGTCGAACCAGATCCTCACCGGCATGGCGCTGTTCCTGACGCTGTTCATCATGGCGCCGGTGTTCGACCGGGTGAACAACGACGCGCTGCAACCGTATCTGGCGGAAACCCTCACCGCGCAGCAAGCGGTGGAGAAGGCTCAGGTGCCGATCAAGGACTTCATGCTCGCCCAGACCCGCACCAGCGATCTGGAGCTGTTCATGCGCCTGTCCAAGCGCACCGACATCGCCAGCCCGGATCAGGCGCCGCTGACCATTCTGGTGCCGGCGTTCGTGACCTCCGAGCTTAAAACCGCCTTCCAGATCGGCTTCATGATCTTCATTCCGTTCCTGATCATCGACCTCGTTGTCGCGAGCGTGCTGATGGCCATGGGTATGATGATGCTCTCGCCGCTGATCATCTCGCTGCCGTTCAAGATCATGCTGTTCGTGCTCGTCGATGGCTGGGCGCTGATCATCGGTACTCTGGCCAGCAGTTTTGGAGGTGTTTCGCCATGACGCCGGAAGTCGCGGTCGATATCTTTCGTGAAGCCCTGTGGCTGACCACCATGATGGTCGCCATTCTGGTGGTGCCGAGCCTATTGGTCGGCCTGCTGGTGTCGATGTTCCAGGCCGCCACGCAGATCAACGAACAGACCCTGAGCTTCCTGCCGCGTCTGCTGGTGATGCTGGTGACCCTGATCATCGGCGGTCCGTGGATCGTGCAGACGTTCATGGAATACATCATCCAGCTGTACAAAAACATTCCGATGGTCATCGGCTAAGCCATGCAATCGCTGCTTCAGCTGACCGACACCCAGATCAGCACCTGGGTGGCGTCGTTCATGTTGCCGCTGTTTCGCGTGGCGTCGATGCTGATGGTCATGCCGGTGTTCGGCACCACCCTGATTCCGCGGCGCGTGCGCTTGTATTTCGCCGTGGCGATCACCGTGGTCATCACCCCGGCGCTGCCGCCGATGCCCGCCGTCAGCCCACTCGATCTCAGCGGCCTGCTGCTGATCGGTGAGCAGATTCTGGTTGGCGCCGTACTGGGCTTTTCCCTGCAACTGTTCTTCCAGGCCTTTGCCGTCGCCGGGCAGATTGTCGCGGTGCAGATGGGTATGGGCTTCGCCTCGATGATCGACCCTACCAACGGTGTTTCGGTGGCGGTGATCGGGCAGTTCTTCACCATGCTGGTGACGTTGCTGTTCCTGTCGATGAACGGCCATCTGGTGGTGTTCGAAGTCCTCACTGAAAGCTTCACCACGCTGCCGGTCGGCGGCGGTTTGATGGTCGAGCATTACTGGGAATTGGCCGGCAAACTCGGCTGGGTCCTCGGCGCTGCATTGCTGCTGGTGTTGCCGGCCGTCACCGCACTGTTGGTGGTCAACATCGCCTTCGGCGTGATGACCCGCGCCGCGCCGCAACTGAACATCTTCTCGATCGGTTTTCCGCTGACCCTGGTGCTCGGCCTGTTCATCGTCTGGGTCGGCCTTGCGGATATTCTCAACCAGTATCAACCGCTGGCCAGCGAGGCCTTGCAGTTGCTACGCGAACTGGCACGGGCGCGCTGAGTCATGGCAGAGAGCGAAAGCGGTCAGGACAAAACGGAAGACCCCACGGAGAAGCGCAAAAAGGACTCCCGTGAGAAGGGTGAAATCGCCCGTTCCAAAGAGCTCAACACTCTGGCCGTGATGATGGCCGGAGCCTCTGCGCTGCTGATCTTCGGCGGCATGCTCGCGCAAGAAATGATGGACGTGATGCGCCTGAACTTCACCCTGTCCCGCGAAGTGGTCATGGACCAAGGCGCGATGGGCCGGTTCTTGCTGGAGTCGGGCCTGATCGCCTTGCTGGCGATTCAGCCGGTGATGATCACCCTGTTGCTCGCCGCCATCATCGGGCCGATCTCCCTCGGTGGCTGGCTGTTCGCGGCAAGTTCGCTGGCACCCAAATTCAGTCGGATGAACCCGGCCGCCGGCCTCAAACGGATGTTCTCGTTCAAGGCTGTGGTCGAACTGCTCAAGGCACTGGCCAAGTTTCTGATTACCTTGGGCGTGGCGCTGTTGGTGTTATCCGCCGACGTCGACGACTTGCTGCGCATCGCCCACGAACCACTGGACATGGCGATCATCCACAGCGTCTTGCTGGTGGGCTGGAGCACGCTGTGGCTGGCCTGCGGTCTGATCATCATCGCCGCCGTCGACGTGCCGGTGCAGATATGGGAGAGCATGAAGAAGCTCAAGATGACCAAGCAGGAAGTGCGCGACGAACACAAGGACCAGGAAGGCCGCCCCGAGGTCAAGCAACGCATTCGCCAGACCCAGCGCGAAATGTCCCAGCGGCGCATGATGGCAGCGATTCCCGAAGCCGACGTGGTCATCACCAACCCGACCCACTACGCGGTCGCGCTCAAATACGACTCGGAGAAGGGCGGCGCGCCGGTGCTGCTGGCCAAGGGCAGCGACTTCATCGCCCTGAAAATCCGCGAAATCGCAGTGGCCAACAACGTCATGCTGCTTGAATCGCCGGCGCTGGCGCGCTCGATCTATTACTCAACTGAGCTTGAGCAGGAAATTCCTGGCGGGCTGTATCTGGCAGTGGCGCAGGTGCTGGCCTACGTCTACCAGATCCGCCAGCACCAGGCAGGCAAGGGCAAGCGGCCGGATCCGTTGAAGGATGATTTGCCGATTCCGCCGGACTTGCGTCGCGACTCCTGACGTCGTTGTGCAGCCATTGGTCTGAGATCTCCCTTTACTGTCAACTCTGACAGGTGCGCTCGTCGTGATTTTGCAGTTTGATGCAAGGTGCAGGCACGCACTGACGCGGTCAGGCAGGCGAGTGCAAGGGAGCACGACAATGAAAGGTATTTTCAGCAGTTATGACGAAAAAACCGGAAGGGGCACCATCACGCCGAAGCCCTCGGGACGATGTATTTCCTTTGCCGAAGCCACGGGTTTTTTTCTGACGGCCAAAGAATACCGATTCAGCATTCCATTGCCCGATGCCCTGCGGGCGAGCGTCAAAGTCGGCGGCGAGGTCGAGTTCGAATTGCCCAAGAGCAAGAATGGAAAAGTAAAAATCCTCCGGTATTGACCACTGTTCGCAAAGCCGCTGAAAACGGGGCGGCGGTTTTTTATGATCGTTCCCACGCTCTGCGTGGGAATGCAGCCCGGACGCTCCGCGTCCCTTCCAAAGCCGAACGCAGAGCGTCCGTTGAGGCATTCCCACGCAGGAGCGTGGGAACGATCATCGCGTGTCGCTACTGCGGCAACTCCAGATTATCCAGCACCCGATTCACCGCCAGTTCCCCGAGCATGATCAGTTGCGCGATGCCCATCAGGGTACGGCGCTGGGATGGTTTCACCAGTCCGGCGAATTCCTGGGCGATGGTTTTGGCCGAGGCGAGGGTTTCGCAGGCGTTGGCCAGCAGGTCTTCGTTTTTGGTGTCGGCGGTGACGGCGTACATGGCGCGGGGGCTGAACGGCGGTGGGGTCGAGCCGGGTGGGCAGAGGTAGTGGTCGAGGGCGCGGTCGGCGGCTTGGTGGAGTTTTTTTGAGTCGAGGGATTCGTAGGGGGAGGTGGGGTCGGACTCGGGCGGGTTGGGTGTGGGTTTGATCATGGTGAAGCTCCTGAGGTTATGGAGCCACTTTCCCCCTGTCGCTAAACAAGTGAAGGTGGCAGCTGTACGCAGGTTAGCGAACCGGTCTCAGGCACCCCGGTAGACCCGAAGGTCTCCCGCATACAGCCGCCATAACGTTATTGCGGGCGAAAAATCCCGCAACGAAGCCACGATCGCTGATGCACTGAGTTGATCCGGGTCGCTAAACCCGATCGCTGATTCGTCAGCGACCGGACCACGATAGAACCCGACCCCCAGGTGCACAAGCCGGCGGATTCTGGCTTGGCTGTAGGCAATGGCGCAAGGATTTGTAGCCTTGAGACCGTGTCGGCAGGTGTCTTTTAAACTCGTCGTTTAAAAACAAAGATCGCAGCCTTCGGCAGCTCCTACAGGAGATGTAAATCCATGTAGGAGCTGCCGAAGGCTGCGATCTTTTCTGCTTGGGCAAAAGTTGGAAAGCTTCTTGCAATAGCCGCCCTGCGTCCGTTCGGGGCGTCAAAAGTTTGCTTTAAAGGAACGGGGAAAACCGGTGGATCGCACTCAGTTATTCAATACAGCACGCACCAACGTTGCCGACCTCAGTCGAGGCAATCTGGGCGTGCCGTTGTTGCTGCTGGTCATGCTGGCGATGATGATGTTGCCGGTGCCGCCGTTCCTGCTCGACGTCTTCTTTACCTTCAACATTGCCCTGTCGATCGTCGTCCTGCTGGTCTGCGTGTATGCGCTGCGGCCGCTGGATTTCGCCGTGTTTCCGACCATTCTGCTGGTGGCGACGTTGCTGCGACTGGCGTTGAACGTGGCCTCGACGCGGGTGGTGATGCTCCACGGTCAGGACGGCCACGCCGCAGCCGGTAAGGTAATTCAGGCCTTCGGTGAGGTGGTGATCGGCGGTAACTACGTGGTCGGTATCGTGGTTTTCGCGATCCTCATGATCATCAACTTCGTCGTGGTGACCAAGGGTGCCGGGCGGATTTCCGAGGTGAGCGCGCGTTTCACCCTCGATGCGATGCCCGGCAAACAAATGGCGATCGACGCCGACCTCAACGCCGGCCTGATCGACCAGAATCAAGCCAAGTCGCGCCGTCAGGAAGTCGCCCAAGAGGCGGAGTTCTACGGTTCGATGGACGGTGCGAGCAAGTTCGTCCGTGGTGACGCGATCGCCGGCCTGTTGATTCTGTTCATCAACCTCATTGGCGGCATGGCGGTTGGTATCTTCCAGCACGGCATGAGCTTCGGCGATGCGGGCAAGGTTTACGCCTTGCTGACCATCGGTGACGGTTTAGTGGCGCAATTGCCATCACTGTTGTTATCTACAGCAGCGGCGATCATGGTGACCCGTGCTTCCGGCTCGGAAGACATGGGCAAGCAGATCAACCGCCAGATGTTCGCCTCGCCGAAAGCGCTGGCCGTGGCCGCTGGTTTGATGGCGGTGATGGGCCTGGTGCCGGGCATGCCGCACTTCTCCTTCCTGAGCATGGCGGCGCTGGCTGCGGGCGGCGCGTACCTGTTCTGGAAAAAGCAGAATGTGGCCAAGGTCGTGGCGCTGGAAGAGGTCAAGCGTCAGCAGGAACTGCTGCCGTCGCCGGCCCGCGCCATGGAAACCAAGGAGCTGGGCTGGGACGACGTGACGCCGATCGACATGATCGGCCTGGAAGTCGGCTATCGCCTGATCCCGTTGGTGGACCGCAATCAGGGTGGGCAATTGCTTGCGCGGATCAAGGGCGTGCGCAAGAAGCTCTCGCAGGATCTGGGCTTCCTGATGCCGACCGTGCACATCCGCGACAACCTCGATCTGGCGCCGAGCGCGTATCGCTTGACGCTGATGGGCGTGATTCTCGCCGAGGCCGAGATCTACCCGGATCGCGAACTGGCGATCAACCCGGGCCAGGTCTACGGCTCGCTCAACGGGATCAACGCCAAAGATCCGGCTTTCGGACTCGAGGCAGTGTGGATCGAAATCAGCCAGCGCGCCCAGGCGCAATCGCTCGGCTACACCGTGGTCGACGCCAGCACCGTGGTCGCCACCCACTTGAACCAGATTCTGTACAAGCACTCCAGTGAGCTGATCGGCCACGAGGAAGTGCAGCAGCTCATGCAATTGCTGGCCAAGAGCTCGCCGAAACTGGCGGAAGAGCTGGTGCCGGGCGTGGTTTCGCTGTCGCAGTTGCTCAAGGTCCTGCAAGCGCTGCTCGCCGAGCACGTGCCGGTGCGCGACATTCGCAGCATCGCCGAAGCGATCGCGAACAACGCTGCCAAGAGTCAAGATACCGCCGCGCTGGTCGCCGCTGTGCGGGTCGGCGTATCCCGTGCAATCGTCCAAAGCATTGTAGGCACTGAGTCCGAGCTGCCTGTAATCACATTGGAACCAAGGTTGGAACAGATATTGCTCAATAGTCTGCAGAAGGCAGGACAAGGCTCGGAAGAGGGCGTTCTGCTGGAGCCGAGCATGGCCGAGAAGCTGCAGCGTTCGTTGATCGAAGCGGCCCAGCGTCAGGAAATGCAAGGCCAACCGGTGATCCTGCTGGTAGCAGGCCCGATTCGCGCGATGCTCTCGCGCTTCGGTCGCCTCGCAGTGCCAGGCCTGCATGTACTGGCCTACCAGGAAGTACCGGACAACAAGCAAGTGACCATCGTTGCGACAGTAGGGCCCAACGGCTGAGGTAGTGGTTTATGCAAGTTAAGCGTTTTTTCGCCGCCGATATGCGTCAGGCCATGAAGCTGGTTCGCGATGAGCTGGGCGCTGATGCCGCCATCATCGGCAACCGCCGCATTGCCGGCGGCGTCGAGTTGACGGCGGCTCTGGATTACAAATTGTCGGCGCTGGCGCCACGGGTTCCGAACATGGAACTCGAAGACGAGCTGCGCAAGACCCAGTCGCGCATCGTCACCGCCCAGGCCGAGCTGAGCCTGCGTGGCGAAGCCGACGGCAACACCAATCAGCAGTTGTTCGCCGGGCTGCCGTTGACCGCAGGCCTGCCGCTGACCGCTGCCGAACCGTTGAGCGAGCCGACCTACGCCGCACCGACGCGCCCGGCCGCAGCGCCTGCGCAGGCCTCGGCGGGCGTCGATCCGCGTGCGCTGGATTCGATGCGTTTTGAATTGAACAGCCTGCGCGAGCTGATGGAAGTTCAGCTCGGCACCCTGGCCTGGAATCAGCTGCAAGGCAGCCGTCCGGCCCAAGCCAATCTGTACCGCCGTCTGCAGCGCATCGGCCTGTCCGGCCCGCTGTCGCGCGATCTGCTGGCGATGATCACCGATATCGAAGAACCGCGTCAGGCCTGGCGCATGCTGCTGGCGCACCTGGCGCGGATGATTGCCGTACCGGAAGTCGAGCCGCTGGAAGAGGGCGGTGTGATTGCCATGGTCGGCCCCGCCGGCATGGGCAAGACCACCACGCTGGCCAAGCTCGCCGCGCGTTACGTGCTCAAGTACGGCGCGCAGAACGTTGCACTGGTGAGCATGGACAGCTTCCGCATCGGCGCGCAGGAACAACTGAAAACCCTCGGGCGCATCCTCAACGTGCCGGTAACGCACGTCGATCCGGGTCAGTCGCTGGTGCAGGCATTGGATCCACTGCTACGCAAACGCGTGGTTTTGATCGATACTGCCGGCCTGCAAGCCAGTGATCCGGCGTTGCGCATGCAGCTCGAGAGCTTGGCCGGGCGTGGCATTCGCTCAAAAAATTATCTGGTCCTGGCAACCACCAGCCAGAAACAGGTTCTAACCGCCGCTTATCACAGTTACAAGCGTTGCGGGCTGGCCGGCTGCATCCTGACTAAACTGGATGAAACGGCCAGTCTCGGCGAAGTGTTGAGCCTGGCGATCAGTCATGAATTGCCGGTCGCGTATCTGACCGATGGCCCACGGATTCCGGATGATTTGCATCTGCCGCGCCGTCATCAACTGGTCAGCCGCGCCGTCAGCGTGCAAATGCAGGAAGAACCCAGCGAAGAAGCCATGGCTGACATGTTCGCTGATATCTATCACAGCCCGACCAAGCAGGTTGGCTGAGGTAATCATGAACAGTTTTTGTACCTACATCGATGGTCTGCCACGCATTGTTCCGATCAGGAACGCGCAGCCAGTAATGTGGCCTCCGTCTATGCAAGACAAGGTAAAGAAATAACATGGGCAGCATGCATCCCGTACAGGTGATCGCGGTGACCGGCGGCAAAGGTGGCGTCGGCAAGACTAACGTGTCAGTGAACTTGTCGCTGGCGCTGGCAGAGCTTGGCCGTCGGGTCATGCTGCTGGACGCCGACCTGGGCCTGGCGAACGTCGACGTTCTGCTGGGGCTGACACCCAAGCGCACACTGGCCGACGTCATCGAAGGCCGTTGCGAACTGCGCGACGTGCTGTTGCAGGGGCCGGGCGGGATTCGCATCGTGCCGGCGGCCTCCGGCACGCAGAGCATGGTGCACCTGAGCCCGGCGCAGCACGCCGGCCTGATCCAGGCGTTCAGCGACATCGGCGACAATCTCGACGTGCTGGTGATCGACACCGCTGCGGGTATTGGTGACTCGGTAGTCAGTTTCGTACGCGCCGCCCAGGAAGTGTTGCTGGTGGTCTGCGACGAGCCGACTTCGATCACCGACGCTTACGCGCTGATCAAGTTGCTCAACCGCGACTACGGCATGAACCGCTTCCGCGTCCTGGCCAACATGGCGCAGAGCCCGCAGGAAGGGCGCAACCTGTTCGCCAAGTTGACCAAGGTCACGGATCGCTTCCTCGACGTCGCCCTACAATACGTCGGCGCCGTGCCGTACGACGAAAGCGTGCGCAAAGCGGTGCAGAAGCAGCGCGCCGTCTACGAAGCCTTTCCCCGTTCCAAGTGCGCGCTGGCCTTCAAGGCCATCGCCCAGAAGGTCGACACCTGGCCGCTGCCGGCCAACCCGCGCGGGCATCTGGAATTTTTCGTCGAGCGTCTCGTGCAGCAAACCGCAGGGCCTGTGATATGACCGCCAGTGGCATGAATCTTTACAAAAAGTCGGCGCGTGACGCGCAATACGAATTGATCGAGCGTTACGCGCCACTGGTCAAGCGCATTGCCTATCACTTGCTGGCGCGCCTGCCGGCCAGCGTGCAGGTCGAAGACCTGATCCAGGCCGGGATGATCGGTTTGCTCGAAGTCTCGACCAAATACGACGCCAGCAAAGGCGCCAGTTTCGAAACGTACGCGGGCATTCGAATCCGCGGCGCGATGCTCGATGAAGTGCGCAAAGGGGATTGGGCGCCACGCTCGGTTCACCGTAATACCAGGATGGTCAGCGACGCGATTCGCTCGATTGAAGCTAAAACCGGCCGTGACGCTAAAGATCACGAGGTTGCGGCCGAACTCCAATTGAGTCTCGACGATTACTACGGGATTCTGAATGACACCTTGGGCAGTCGCCTGTTCAGTTTCGACGACCTCTTGCAGGACGGCGAACACGAAGGGCTGCACGAGGATGGCGCCAGTGCTCATATGGAGCCGTCACGCGATCTGGAAGATGAACGCTTCCAGGCGGCGCTGGCGGACGCGATTGCCAATTTGCCGGAGCGTGAGCGACTGGTGTTGGCGCTGTACTACGACGAAGAGCTGAACCTCAAGGAAATCGGTGAAGTCCTTGGCGTCAGTGAATCGCGGGTCAGCCAGTTACACAGCCAGTGCGCGGCCCGTCTGCGGGGGCGTTTGGGGGAGTGGCGAGCGCGCTGAAGGCAGTGTGGGGACACTGCGAAACGAGGCTGGTGCGGTGATGAACGGCGCCGGTCTCGATCCGTTGTGCTCCAGACAAACTTTAAGTGCTGCGCCGATTGATTGAAGTGGCGCGTCCAGGTGCTGGGCGCGTTTAAGACTGCTTGGAGGTCGAATTGAACAAAGACATGAAAATCCTCATCGTTGATGACTTCTCAACGATGCGGCGGATCATCAAGAACCTGCTGCGCGATCTTGGGTTCACCAACACCGTCGAGGCCGACGATGGCACCACTGCCATTCCGGTGCTCAACAGCGGCAGCATCGACTTTCTGGTAACGGACTGGAACATGCCGGGCATGACCGGTATCGACCTGCTGCGTCACGTGCGCGCCGATGAAAAACTCAAGCACCTCCCGGTGTTGATGGTGACTGCTGAAGCCAAGCGCGAGCAGATCATCGAGGCCGCCCAGGCCGGTGTGAACGGTTACGTGGTCAAACCTTTCACGGCTCAAGCGTTGAAAGACAAAATCGAGAAGATTTTCGAACGCATCGGCTGATGAATGCGCGGGGGAGCTATGGAGCATAACGAATCATCACAGGGCGATTTCGAATCGACCCTGAAAAAACACGCGGTCGAACTGGTCGAGAGCCTTGAAAAAGGCAAGTTCGGCGACGCGGTGCAACTGATCCATGAGCTCAATCAGACCCGTGACCGCGGCCTGTATCAGGAAGTGGGCAAACTCACACGTGAACTGCACAGTGCGATCGTCAATTTCCAGATTGATCCGCACATGCCGCAGGCCGAGGAAGTGTCGCAAATCACCGACGCCACCGAACGCCTGGGCTATGTGGTCAAGCTGACGGAAGCCGCGGCCAACCGCACCATGGATCTGGTGGAAAGCGCCACGCCGGTGGTCAACAGTCTCGCTGATGAAGCGCAGACGTTGAGCGCCGATTGGGGCCGCTTCATGCGTCGCGAGGTCGGGGCTGAAGAGTTCCGCGAACTGGCGCGCCGGGTCGACGGTTTTCTGTCAC
The DNA here is from genome assembly GCF_054667565.1 of Pseudomonas sp. S3_G06. Classification (NCBI taxonomy): domain Bacteria; kingdom Pseudomonadati; phylum Pseudomonadota; class Gammaproteobacteria; order Pseudomonadales; family Pseudomonadaceae; genus Pseudomonas; species Pseudomonas sp. S3_G06. The sequence continues at coordinate 3,466,598 of NZ_CP162738.1, read as the reverse complement.
GCAGCAGCACGGACAACCGTGCGGTGTCGAGCAACCTCAACGACATCCTGCTGGCTCAGGATTACCAGGACCTCACAGGTCAAGTGATCAAGCGTGTGACCCAACTGGTCACCGAAGTCGAAAGCAATCTGCTCAAACTCGTGCTCATGGCCAGTCAGGTCGACCGCTTTGCGGGCATCGAACATGACCGCGCCGCAATGCTTGCTGAAAAAGATCCACAAAAACATCTCTCGCAGGGTGAAGGTCCGCAGATTCATGCCGATAAACGAGAAGACGTTGTGTCCGGTCAGGACGATGTGGACGATTTGTTATCCAGCCTTGGATTCTAGAGTTTCGGAATTCGGGTTTTTTGGGTTTTTAGACCTGTAGGAGCACCCCATTAATGAGCTTCGGCGCCGATGAAGAGATCCTTCAGGATTTCCTGGTTGAGGCCGGCGAGATTCTTGAGCAACTGTCCGAACAACTGGTCGAGCTGGAAAGCCGCCCGGATGATGCAGATCTGCTCAATGCAATTTTTCGCGGTTTCCACACTGTAAAAGGGGGCGCCGGCTTCCTTCAGCTCAATGAGCTGGTGGAGTGCTGTCACATCGCCGAAAACGTGTTCGACATCCTCCGTAAGGGTGAGCGTCGCGTTGATGCAGAACTGATGGACGTTGTGCTCGAAGCACTGGACGCGGTGAACAGCATGTTCAGCGAAGTCCGTGAGCGTGCACCGATTACCGCCGCCACGCCGGAACTGCTGGCCGCGCTGGCGCGTCTGGCCGAGCCGCAATCGGCGGATGAAGCCGTTGCCGCACCAGTAGAAGCGGTGGCAGAACCGGTCGCCGAAAGCGCATCGGAAGACATCACCGATAACGAATTCGAACAACTGCTGGACTCGCTGAACGCCGTCAAGGCCCAGGCCGAGGCTCCGGCCGCTGTCGCTGCTCCCGCGCAGGTTGCCGACACGGCGGCCAGCGATGAAATCACCGACGCCGAGTTTGAATCGCTGCTCGATCAACTGCATGGCAAAGGCCAGTTTGCTGTCGATGCGGTCGCTCCGGCGGCACCAGCAGCGCCGGCCGCACCTGCTGCGGGCGACAGCTCGGACATCACCGACGACGAATTCGAAGCCTTGCTCGATCAGTTGCACGGCAAGGGCAACTTCGCCGTTGACGCGCTGGAATCGGCCATCGCTTCGGCGCCGGCAGCACCTGCTGCACCGGCAGCCGCTGCGGCCGGCAGTGACCTGATCAGCGATCACGAATTCGAATCGCTGCTCGACGAATTGCACGGCAAAGGCAAGTTTGACGCCAGCGCTGCGACTGCGGGTTCCGCGTCGAGCGTCGCCACGCCAGCGGCGAAAGCTCCGGCTGCCGCTGTTGCACCGAAGCCTGCCGCCAAGCCTGAACCGAAAGCCGAGGCGCCGAAACCGGCCGCCGCTGCTGCTCCGGCTCCGGCCCGCGCGCCAGCCGCTGCACCGGCAGAAAAGCCGGCCAGCGAAGCTGAAACCACCGTACGCGTCGACACCGCGCGGCTCGACGAGATCATGAACATGGTCGGCGAGCTGGTGCTGGTGCGTAACCGTCTGGTGCGTCTGGGCCTCAACAGCGGCGACGAAGCCATGTCCAAGGCCGTATCTAACCTCGACGTGGTCACCGCTGACCTGCAGACCGCCGTGATGAAGACGCGGATGCAGCCGATCAAGAAGGTCTTCGGGCGCTTCCCGCGTCTGGTTCGTGACCTCGCGCGGCAGCTGAAGAAAGAGATCAACCTGGAACTGGTGGGTGAAGAAACCGACCTCGACAAAAACCTTGTCGAGGCCCTGGCCGACCCGCTGGTCCACTTGGTGCGCAACGCCGTCGACCACGGCATCGAGTCGCCGGAAGAACGCGAAGCATCGGGCAAGGCCCGTGGCGGTCGCGTGGTGCTGGCGGCCGAGCAGGAAGGCGACCATATCCTGCTGTCGATCTCCGACGACGGCAAAGGCATGGACCCGAACGTCCTGCGTTCGATCGCGGTAAAACGCGGTGTGATGGACAAGGACGCGGCCGATCGCCTGAGCGATACCGAGTGCTACAACCTGATCTTCGCCCCGGGTTTCTCGACCAAGACCGAGATCTCCGACGTGTCCGGCCGTGGTGTCGGCATGGACGTGGTGAAGACCAAGATTTCCCAGCTCAACGGTTCGATCAACATCTACTCGACCAAGGGCCAGGGCTCGAAGATCGTCATCAAGGTGCCTTTGACCCTGGCGATCATGCCGACGCTGATGGTCATGCTCGGCAATCAGGCCTTTGCGTTCCCGCTGGTCAACGTCAACGAAATCTTCCACCTCGACCTGTCGACCACCAATGTCGTCGACGGTCAGGAAGTGGTGATCGTGCGCGACAAGGCGCTGCCATTGTTCTACCTCAAGCGCTGGCTGGTCAGCTCCGCCGCTCACGAAGAGCAGCGCGAAGGCCATGTGGTGATTCTTTCGGTGGGCACACAGCGGATCGGCTTCGTCGTCGATCAACTGGTCGGCCAGGAAGAAGTGGTCATCAAGCCATTGGGCAAAATGCTCCAGGGAACTCCGGGCATGTCCGGCGCCACCATCACCGGTGACGGCCGCATTGCGCTGATTCTCGATGTTCCAAGCATGCTCAAGCGTTACGCCACAAAGCGTATTTGAATCCGGGGCGGCGGCGCGATGACGCGCCGCTGCACCTAATGGAGTGTTTATGGCAGTCAAAGTCCTGGTGGTGGACGATTCGGGTTTTTTCCGCCGCCGCGTCTCGGAAATTCTTTCGGCGGATCCGAGCATCCAGGTGGTCGGCACGGCCACCAACGGTAAAGAGGCGATCGATCAGGCCATGGCCCTCAAGCCTGACGTGATCACCATGGACTACGAGATGCCGATGATGGACGGCATCACGGCAGTGCGGCACATCATGCAGCGCTGCCCGACCCCGGTGTTGATGTTCTCCTCGCTGACCCACGAAGGCGCGCGGGTAACCCTCGATGCGCTGGACGCCGGCGCGGTGGATTTCCTGCCGAAGAATTTCGAAGACATTTCGCGCAATCCCGAGAAGGTCAAGCAACTGCTGTGCGAGAAAGTCCACAGCATCTCGCGCAGCAATCGTCGTTTCAGTGCCTACAGCGCGCCGGCTCCCGCCGCTGCGCCAGCGCCGACGCCTGCTCCGGCAGCGTCGAGCTACGGCAGCCACACGAGCCACAGCAGCCCTGTCCCGGCACGTCCGGCGCCTGCGCCAGCGCCTGCCCGTGCATCCGCTGCCAGCGCTTCGTCGCCGGCTCCGAAACGCAAAGCCTACAAACTGGTTGCCATCGGTACCTCGACCGGCGGCCCGGTCGCGCTGCAACGTGTGCTGACGCAGTTGCCGGCGAACTTCCCGGCGCCGATCGTGCTGATCCAGCACATGCCGGCGGCGTTCACCAAAGCGTTTGCCGAACGTCTCGACAAGCTCTGCCGTATCAGCGTCAAAGAGGCCGAGGATGGCGACATCCTGCGTCCGGGCCTGGCGCTGCTGGCGCCGGGTGGCAAGCAGATGATGATCGACGGCCGTGGCGCGGTGAAGATTCTGCCGGGCGACGAACGTCTGAATTACAAGCCGTGCGTGGACATTACCTTCGGTTCGGCGGCGAAATCCTACGGCGACAAAGTTCTGGCAGTGGTGCTGACCGGCATGGGCGCCGACGGCCGCGAAGGCGCGCGTCTGCTCAAGCAGGGCGGCAGTTCGGTGTGGGCGCAGGACGAAGCAAGCTGCGTGATCTACGGCATGCCGATGGCCATCGTCAAAGCCGATCTGGCTGACGCGGTGTATGGTCTGGACGACATCGGCAAGCACATCGTCGAGGCGTGTATCTGATGGATGTTCTCAGCCTTATCGGCCTCATCATGGCGTTCGTCGCCATCATCGGCGGCAACTACCTTGAAGGCGGCCACCTCGGCGCGCTGGCCAACGGCCCGGCGGCGCTGATCGTACTGGGCGGAACGGTCGGTGCTGCGCTGCTGCAATCGCCGATGAGCGCGTTCAAGCGCGCTATGCAGATTCTCGGCTGGATCTTCTTTCCGCCGCGTGTCGACCTGGCCGGCGGCATCGACCGGGTGGTCAATTGGAGCCTGACGGCGCGCAAGGAAGGCTTGCTTGGCCTCGAAGGCGTGGCCGACGCCGAACCTGACAGCTACTCGCGCAAAGGTCTGCAACTGCTGGTCGATGGCGCCGAGCCGGAGGCGATTCGCAGCATTCTCGAAGTGGATTTCTACACTCAGGAATCCCGCGATATCGAAGCGGCCAAAGTGTTCGAAAGCATGGGCGGCTACGCGCCGACCATCGGCATCATCGGTGCGGTGATGGGCCTGATTCACGTGATGGGCAACCTCGCCGATCCGTCGCAACTGGGTAACGGCATTGCCGTGGCGTTCGTCGCGACCATCTATGGCGTGGCCAGTGCCAACCTGATCCTCTTGCCGGTCGCGGCCAAGCTCAAGTCCATCGCGTTGCGGCAGTCGCGTTATCGCGAAATGTTGCTGGAAGGAATTCTGTCGATCGCCGAAGGTGAAAACCCTCGTTCCATTGAGTTGAAGCTGCAAGGCTTCATGGACTAAGGGAATAACCTCATGGCTCGTCGTCGCCACCAGGAAGAACACGTCAATCACGAGCGCTGGCTCGTGTCCTACGCGGATTTCATCACTTTGCTGTTCGCGTTTTTCGTGGTGATGTACTCGATCTCGTCGATCAACGAAGGCAAGTACAAAGTCATTTCCGAAGCGCTGATCGGCGTGTTTACCGACTCCGATCGCTCGCTCAAACCGATTCCGATCGGCGACGAACGACCGAAAACCGTGACCCCGGCCAAGCCGCTGGTCAAGGATGCCGAGCAGGTCGACGCCGGTATATCCGGGGCCAGCGATCCGCTGAAAAGCATCGCCGATGACATCAGTGCCGCCTTCGGTGACTTGATCAGCTCCAACCAGATGACCGTGCGCGGCAACGAGTTGTGGGTCGAGATCGAGCTCAATTCCAGCCTGCTGTTTGGCAGCGGCGACGCCATGCCGAGCGACATCGCGTTCAACATCATCGACAAGGTCGCGGCGATCCTGAAGCCGTTCGACAACCCGATCCACGTCGAAGGCTTCACCGACGATCAACCGATCCGCACCGCGCAGTACCCGACCAACTGGGAACTGTCCTCGGCGCGTTCGGCGAGCATCGTGCGCATGCTCGCCATGCAGGGTGTGAACCCTGGGCGACTGGCATCGGTAGGCTACGGCGAATTCCAGCCAGTGGCCAACAACGCCACGGTCGAAGGCCGGGCGAAGAACCGTCGCGTGGTGCTGGTGGTGTCGCGCAATCTCGATGTGCGCCGCAGCCTGACGGGCACCGGAACCGCCAATGCGCAACCGGATGCGGCGTTGAAGCGCGCTGGCACACAAACTGCACCGACCCCGGTCAAGACGCCGGGACGCGAGAGTGCCGTCAATTCTCCGTCGCCCGCATTAACACGCTGAAGCATGTCTCGGCCAGCCGATCTGGCCGGGAGGAACGAACTGAATGAGAGTCTGGGCAGTCGCCAATCAAAAGGGTGGTGTCGGTAAAACCACATCCTCCATCGCTTTAGCCGGATTGCTGGCCGAGGCGGGCAAGCGCGTGGTTGTGGTCGATCTCGACCCGCACGGCTCGATGACCAGCTATTTCGGCTACGACCCCGACAGCCTGGAACACAGCAACTACGACCTGTTTCTGCACAAGGGCAGCGTGCCGCAAGGCCTGCCGGGGCAGTTGCTGTTGTCGACCAGCGACGAGCGTATTTCCCTGTTGCCGTCGAGCACCGCACTGGCGACCCTTGAGCGCCAGTCGCCGGGGCAGAGTGGCCTGGGTCTGGTGATCGCCAAGAGTCTGGCGCAATTGTGGCAGGACTTCGATTACGCAATCATCGACAGCCCGCCGCTACTCGGTGTGCTGATGGTCAACGCTCTCGCGGCGAGCCAGCAACTGGTGATTCCGGTGCAGACCGAACACTTGGCCGTGAAAGGTCTGGAGCGCATGGTCAACACGTTGGCGATGATCAACCGCTCGCGCAAACAGCCGCTGCCGTTCAGCATCGTGCCGACCCTGTTCGACCGCCGCACGCAGGCGTCGATGGGCACCTTGCGCGTGCTGCGTGACAAATTCCCCGACGACATCTGGCACGGCTACATCCCGGTCGATACCCGTCTGCGCGACGCCAGCCGGGCGGGCGTCACGCCTTCGCAATTCGACGGCAAGAGCCGTGGCGTGCTGGCCTACCGCGCGCTGCTCAAGCACCTGCTCGCGCAGCAACTTGTTCCGCAGGTGGCCTGAGATGATTTCGATCTGCTTGCCCGAACCCTGTGGGAGCGAGCCTGCTCGCGAAGCAGGCGATGCGGTTTCCCTGTCAGGCGCTGATCACCGATGAACCGCCCAGTGAAACTCACTTCACGTCCGCAACAGGCCTTGCAGTCCTATCTGGAAGATCTGCTGCTGGACCTGCCCGAAGAGTTGCCGCCCATCGAAGCGCAGCCGCCAGTCGTCGAACCGGCGCAGCCTGAAGTGGTGGAAAGCTCCGAGGCCATGGACGAGTTCCAGGCCGCGGTGCTGGAAGAGCAGGCCCGTGACGCGCAGAAATCTGCCGGCCCGGTCGCCGCGCCCGCTGCTGCCCCGGTGGCCAAAGCACCGGTGGCGCTGATCGATGAACCGCGCGCGCCACTGTCGACACTGGCGCCGCTGCTGCAAACACAATTATTGACCGTGCCGGAACCCGAACCCGAGCCGCAGGTGGCCGAGCCGCAGGTGCTGATTCCGCCGCTGGTCGAAGTGCACCTGCCGCCGAACAACCCGCCGCCACCGGTCGAGCCCGATGGCCGTCCGGCCTGGGCTGCCGAAGCCTTCGAATGCTTGCTGTTCGATGTTGCCGGGCTGACCCTGGCGGTGCCGCTGGTGTGCCTTGGCTCGATCTATTCGCTGGCCGGCCATGAGCTGACGCCGCTGTTTGGCCAGCCGGAGTGGTTCCTCGGCATTCTGCCGAGCCAGGCCGGTAATCTGAAAGTCTTGGACACCGCGCGTTGGGTCATGCCGGATCGTTACCGCGATGACTTCCGGCAGGGCCTGCAATACGTGATTTCGGTACAAGGTTACGAGTGGGGGCTGGCGGTGCATCAGGTCAGCCGCTCGTTGCGCCTGGACCCGAATGAAATCAAATGGAGAAGTCACCGGGGTCAGCGGCCATGGCTCGCCGGCACCGTGATCGAGCACATGTGTGCATTGCTTGACGTATCCGCACTGGCCGAGTTGATCGCCAGCGGCGGGGCAAAGCACTTGAGTGGCAACAAGCCGCTACATAAACCGACATAGCAGCCGACATAACAATCAGGCGATGGCATTTTCCAGTGCCACCACACAGAACACACACCGCCCGGGGCGGTTTTTTCGAGGGGTCAGGGTATGAGTAGTCAGGCGTCGAATGCAAAAGGTTCTGAAGATCCGATCCTGCAATGGGTGACCTTCAAACTGGATAACGAAACCTACGGCATCAACGTGATGCGCGTGCAGGAAGTGCTGCGCTACACCGAGATCGCGCCGGTGCCGGGTGCACCGAGCTACGTGCTGGGCATCATCAACCTGCGCGGCAACGTGGTCACCGTGATCGACACCCGTCAGCGCTTCGGCCTGCACAGCGGCGAGATCAGCGACAACACCCGTATCGTCATCATCGAAGCCGACAAGCAAGTCGTCGGCATCATGGTCGACAGCGTCGCCGAAGTGGTTTACCTGCGTCAGTCGGAAATCGAAACCGCACCGAACGTCGGTAACGAAGAGTCGGCCAAGTTCATCCAGGGCGTGTGCAACAAGAACAACGAACTGCTGATTCTGGTCGAGCTGGACAAGATGATGAGCGAAGAAGAATGGTCGGAACTGGAGAGCATCTGATTTGATTCTCGAGGTTGCGGTAATTGTTCTGTTCCTGTTCTGGGCCGGCACGCTGGCGATGTTCGTCTCGTACATCAAGGCGCAGCGAGTAATCGCTGCGCAGCAGGCCCAGGGCGATGCGCTGCGTGATCAGCGCATCAAGGAACTGGCCAAACGCGTCGACGACTACCAGAACGGCAACGTGCGCATGGGCGAAGCCCTGCACGAGTTGCGCGCAGTGGTGAGCCCGTTGCCGGACAAGATCGTTGCTCTGGAACAACGCGACCCGTCTAGCCTGTCATTCGCCCAGGCGGCGAAATTGGTGGGCATGGGCGCCAGCGTCGATGAACTGACTCAGTCGTGCGGGTTGACCCAGGCTGAGGCGGAGTTGATGCGCAAGTTGCACAAGGGCAGCTAGGAGCTTCAGGCTTCAAGCTTCAAGCGGCAAGCAAGATCAAAAGCGCTATTCGCGAGCAGGCTCGCTCCCACATTTGATCACGGTGGAATGTGGGAGCGAGCCTGCTCGCGAAGGCGTCTTTGAAACCTCAATAATCATCCCCGCGTGCAGTGATTGAGATCGTTCCCACGCTCTGCGTGGGAACGCATCCTGGGACGCTCCGCGTTCCGCCTGTGAAATGTGACGCGGAGCGTCACGGGCGGCATTCCCACGCGGAGCGTGGGAACGATCAAGAAGAACTGATTTTTGCGCTCAAGCTGATGGCCTATTCGCGAGCTTGCTCGCGAAGGCGTCTTCGAACTCTCAGTAATCATCCCCGCGATCAGTGATGTCCTTCTCGACCATCGGCGCGTTCGGGTCTTGTCCTTCGGGGAATTTGCCCTTCAGGTTCCAGGCAAACGCGATGATCTCGGCGATGGTGCGATAGAGCTCTTCGGGGATGCTGTCGCCCAGTTCCATCCGCGCCAGCAGGCGCACCAGTTCAGGGTTCTCGTAGATCGGCACTTCGTAATCGCGGGCGATGCGCAGGATCTCTTCGGCCAGTTCCTCGTCGCCCTTGGCAGTGAGGGTCGGGGCGTGGTTGCCGTCGTATTTGAGGGCGATGGCCTGGCGGGGGGCAGTGGAATCGTTCATGCGGTTTCGTCAACCCAGCGGTGTTCGAGGCGGGTTTGGTTGCCTTGCGGCGGAGTGCCGTGGTGGCAGTCGAGGTCGCCGACGTTGAGCCCGGAGTCGAGCAAGCGCTGGCGCAGGGCGAACAGGTTGTTCTCAATCAGGTCGGCGGTGTACGGACGCTCAGCCCACAGCTGACTGGACAAGCTGCCGGCGATCAGTTGCGCCTGAATCTGCATCGGCCCGAGCGGTTCCAGATCGAAGGCCAGATCGACGCGCCACAGTTGCTGTTTGGCTTCGCGCTCATCGCGGCGTTCGTGCGGCTGCGGTTCGCGCTCCGGCGCTTCTTCACGCTGGAATTTGACCTGCAACGGCACGATGTCCTGCAGGTTGCGCATGGGGATTTCCAGCTGCCAGGTGCTGAGCAGGCGGCCATCGTCGGTGACGCCGGTCTGTTCCAGGCTCGACAACTGATGGCTTTGCAGGCGCGACACCGCTGCGGCGGCGAGGCGCAGCAGTTGCTCGAGATCACCTTCGCCTTCGAGTTTTGCCAGCAGTCGTTCGGGCAATGGGAAACTGCTCGGTACCGGTTTGGCGCTGACCTGGCCGAGGGTGCCGAGGGCGTTCCGGACGAAACTCGGCAGCGCCTGCGCCAGGGTGTTGGCGGCGATGATTGCATTGAAATTGGTGTTGCTTGGCAGGCCCGGGGTCAGTTGCGCGATCAGTTTGAGCAGGTCGGCCTTCATGTCCGGGGCGAGCGTGGGATTTTGTCCGCCGAGCAATTTCGCTTCGAGGAACGCGCCGCTGTTGGCCAAGGCCAGCGCCACGCCTTTGGCGGTGCTCATTTGTTGCACGTTCGGCAGGCTGGCGAGCAACTTGTCGACCACCGCGCGCAGATCGGCCGAGGTCTGGTCAGTGGCCGGCGGCAGATTTTGCAACATCTTCAGCAGGCCATCGAGCGAGCCTTGGCGACTTTGCTGGCCGAGCAATTGCTGACTGACCGCCAGTTGTTCCTGACGGCTGCTGAGCGGCACGAATTTGAGGGTTTGCGCGTCCTGCACTTGCGCCGACAACAAGGTGCCGATGCGCAGCGGTTGCGGGCTGTCGACGGTCAAGGTGCTGCCGCTCAACGCGGTGTTGAGCAGGGTGACCATCGAGCGAAATACCGCCGCTTGCCCCGGCGTCTGCGGCAGGGCTTGCGAGGTCACGACTTTGCCTTGCAGCAAGGTGCCGGCGGGCAATTGCGCGGTATCGATGCGGGTGAGGGTGGCGACGCTGCTGGCGATCGCTTGCTGCACGGTGATTGCCAGATTGCCGGCCGACGGCTGAGTGATCGCCAGGTTGGTACCCTGTGGCAACGGCAGGTTGCTGCTGGCCTGCACGGTGGTCTGACGGCCGCTGTCGAGGGTCACTTTGAGCAACAATTCAAAGGTCTGATCGGCCTGCTTGAGCGACAACACCTCGGCCTTGGCGCTTTGCCCCGCGCCGATCAAGCCCTCCACCGGCGTCAGCAGCTTGAGCAGCTCACCCATCTGCGGGCGAGCGCTCGCCGGCACGGTGGGTGGCAGCGGGAGGATGTTCATTTCGCCTGTCATACGCGGACACAACCTGAGGAAATTGCGCTCTTGAGAGTAAGGCACGGCATGTATAATGCCGCGCGTCGTGCGCTTCGTTCAAAAAACCTGGCAATTGTTTGATCCAGCTCGCCAGTTCGAGCGATCAAAGCATCTATGCTGCATCTCTTTAACGGCCGCTCCAGAGCCGACTTGAACCGTATAAGGCCCGTGATCCCTTGACCAGTCCTGTCCTGCAAACCGTTGCCCTGGCGTGTGAACGCGATCTGCGGCTGCTTTTCGAAAACCTCGAATTGCGCCTGGCCAGTGGCGACATGGTGCAGATCAGCGGCCCCAACGGCAGCGGCAAGACCAGTCTTTTACGTCTGCTCGCCGGTTTGATGCAACCCACCGACGGCCAGGTGCTGCTCAACGGTCAGCCGCTGGCCGAGCAACGCAGCGAACTGGCGCGAAACCTGTTGTGGATCGGCCACGCCGCCGGGATCAAGGATCTGCTCACTCCCGAAGAAAACCTCTCGTGGCTGTGCGCCCTGCATCATCCCGCCGAACGCGAGGCGATCTGGCAGGCGCTGGCAGCGGTAGGATTGCGCGGTTTCGAAGACGTTCCCTGCCACAGCCTTTCCGCCGGCCAACAGCGCCGCGTGGCACTGGCGCGGTTGTATCTGGACAGCCCGCCGTTGTGGATTCTCGACGAACCTTTCACCGCGCTGGACAAGCAGGGCGTTGCGCAACTGGAAGAGCATCTGGCCGGCCACTGCGAACGCGGCGGCCTGGTGGTGCTGACCACCCACCACACCCTGAGCCGCATGCCGGCCGGTTATCGCGACATCGATCTGGGGGAAATGGGCGGTATGAGCGTCTTCGGCCTGCTCCTTGCCCGCGAATCGCGACTGCTGTTCCGCCGCCCGGCGGAGCTGGCCAATCCGCTGATTTTCTTTGCCATCGTCATTGCCCTTTTCCCGCTGGCCGTCGGCCCGGAAACTCAAGTCTTGCAAAACCTGTCCCCGGGGTTAGTCTGGGTGGCGGCGTTGTTGTCGGTCCTGCTTTCGCTGGACGGATTGTTTCGCAGTGATTTTGAAGATGGCTCGCTGGAGCAGTGGGTCCTTTCGTCGCACCCGTTGCCGCTTCTGGTCCTGGCCAAGGTGCTGGCACACTGGCTGTTCTCCGGTCTGGCACTGGTGCTGCTGTCGCCGTTGCTGGCGTTGATGCTCGGGTTGCCCGCCGCGTGCCTGCCGGTGCTGCTGCTGTCGTTGCTGCTGGGCACGCCAGTGTTGAGCCTGCTCGGTGCAGTCGGCGCGGCGCTGACGGTCGGTCTGAAGCGCGGCGGCCTGTTGCTGGCGCTGCTGATTCTGCCGTTGTACATCCCGGTGTTGATCCTTGGCAGCGGCGCGTTGCAAGCGGCGCTGCAAGGCATGCCGGCGACCGGATACCTGTTGTGGATGGCCAGCCTCACAGCGCTGGCGATCACCCTGACACCCTTTGCAATAGCCGCTGGCCTGAAGATCAGCGTCGGCGAATAATAATGAGGCCTGGTCAAAAATTGACCACTTCTTCCAGAAGAAAGGCATGACCCTCTGCCAGCTCGCGATGATGAGCGGCAACCGTGATGGAAACAGTATGAACTGGACCTGGTTTCACAAGCTCGGCTCGCCCAAGTGGTTCTACGGCATCAGCGGCAAATTTCTGCCGTGGTTGAGCATCGCAGCGTTGCTGCTGATCGGCGTTGGCGTGGTCTGGGGCCTGGCCTTCGCGCCGCCGGATTACCAGCAAGGCAACAGCTTCCGCATCATCTATATCCACGTGCCAGCGGCGATGCTCGCCCAGTCGATCTACGTGATGCTCGCGGTGTGCGGCGTGGTCGGGCTGGTGTGGAAAATGAAGCTGGCCGACGTTGCCCTGCAATGCGCCGCACCGATCGGTGCGTGGATGACCGCTGTGGCGCTGGTTACCGGGGCCATCTGGGGCAAGCCGACCTGGGGCTCGTGGTGGGTGTGGGATGCGCGCCTGACCTCGATGCTGATTCTGCTGTTTCTGTATTTCGGTGTGATCGCGCTGGGCAATGCCATCAGCAACCGCGACAGCGCCGCCAAGGCCTGCGCGGTGCTGGCGATTGTTGGCGTGATCAACATTCCGATCATCAAATACTCGGTGGAGTGGTGGAACACCCTGCACCAGGGCGCGACGTTCACCCTCACGGAAAAGCCGGCGATGCCCGCGGAAATGTGGCTGCCGCTGCTGCTGACGGTGCTGGGTTTCTACTGCTTCTTCGGCGCTGTGCTGTTGCTGCGCGTGCGTCTTGAAGTGCTCAAGCGCGAGGCCCGCGCCAGTTGGGTGAAGACCGAAGTGCAGCAGAGTCTGGAGGCGGTGCGATGAGTTTTGCTTCATTCGGCGATTTTCTCGCCATGGGCCATCACGGCCTGTATGTCTGGTCGGCCTACGGCATCTGTCTGGCGGTGCTGGCCCTCAACGTGGTGGCGCCGATTGCGGCGCGCAAGCGTTATCTGCAACAAGAGGCGCGTCGTCTGCGCCGGGAGAACGGCAAGTGAATGCGCTGCGCAAAAAACGTCTGATCATCATTCTGGCGATTCTGGTCGGAGTGGGCGCTGCTGTCGGCCTGGCCCTGAGCGCGTTGCAGGAAAACATCAATCTGTTTTACACACCGACGCAGATCGCCAACGGCGAAGCGCCGCAAGACACGCGCATCCGCGCCGGCGGCATGGTCGAGGCCGGTTCGCTGCAACGCTCCAAGGATTCGCTGGACGTCAAATTCGTCGTCACCGACTTCAACAAATCCGTGACCATCGCCTATCGCGGCATCCTCCCGGATCTGTTCCGTGAAGGGCAGGGCATTGTCGCCCTCGGCAAGCTCAACGCTGATGGCGTGGTGGTCGCCGATGAAGTGCTGGCCAAGCACGACGAGAAGTACATGCCGCCGGAAGTGACCAAAGCGCTCAAGGACAGCGGTCAATCCGCGCCGACGCCTGTGAAGGAGGGTTGATCGATGGCCGCCGCACTGTTTATTCCTGAGCTGGGCCATCTGGCAATGATCCTCGCGCTGTGTTTTGCACTGGTCCAAGCGCTGGTGCCGATGCTCGGCGCGTGGCGCGGCGACCGCTTGTGGATGAGCCTGGCGCAACCGGCGGCGTGGGGCCAGTTTGCCTTTCTGCTGTTTGCCTTTGGCTGCCTGACCTACGCGTTCATGACCGACGATTTCTCCGTCGGCTACGTGGCGATGAACTCCAACAGCGCGCTGCCGTGGTACTACAAATTCAGCGCAGTGTGGGGCGCCCACGAAGGTTCGCTGCTGTTGTGGGCATTGATCCTCGGCGGCTGGACCTTCGCTGTGTCGGTGTTCTCCCGGCAGTTGCCACAAGTCATGCTCGCCCGGGTACTGGCGGTGATGGGCATGATCAGCACCGGTTTCCTGCTGTTCCTGATTCTTACCTCGAACCCGTTTTCGCGGATCCTGCCACAGATTCCCGCCGACGGTCGCGACCTAAACCCGTTGCTGCAGGACATTGGCCTGATCGTGCATCCGCCAATGCTGTACATGGGTTACGTCGGTTTCTCGGTAGCGTTCGCGTTCGCTATCGCCGCGCTGCTCGGCGGGCGTCTCGATGCGGCGTGGGCGCGCTGGTCGCGGCCATGGACCATCGTCGCCTGGGCCTTCCTCGGTATCGGCATCACCCTCGGTTCGTGGTGGGCGTATTACGAACTCGGCTGGGGCGGCTGGTGGTTCTGGGACCCGGTGGAAAACGCCTCGTTCATGCCGTGGCTGGTCGGCACCGCGCTGATTCACTCGCTGGCGGTCACCGAGAAACGCGGCGTGTTCAAGAGCTGGACGGTGTTGCTGGCGATCGCCGCTTTCTCGTTGAGCCTGCTCGGCACCTTCCTCGTACGTTCGGGCGTGCTGACTTCGGTGCATGCGTTTGCCTCCGATCCGGAGCGCGGCGTGTTTATCCTGATTTTCCTGCTGTTCGTCGTGGGCGGTTCGCTGACGCTGTTTGCGCTGCGTGCGCCGGTGGTGAAAAGCCAGGTCGGTTTCAACCTGTGGTCACGCGAGACTTTGCTACTGGGCAATAACCTGGTGCTGGTCGTCGCTGCATCGATGATCCTCCTTGGCACTTTGTATCCGCTGATTCTAGATGCCATCAGCGGCGCCAAGCTCTCGGTCGGCCCGCCATACTTCAATGCGTTGTTCATTCCGTTGATGGCGTTGCTGATGCTGGTCATGGCGATCGGCGTGATCGTGCGCTGGAAGGACACGCCGGTGAAATGGCTGGTGAGCATGCTCACTCCGGTCTTGCTCGGCAGCGTTGCACTGGCCGTGGTGGCCGGCGTGGCGTACGGCGATTTCAATTGGGCAGTGATCGCGACGTTCCTGCTGGCGGCGTGGGTATTGCTCGCCGGCGTGCGCGATCTGTTCGACAAGACCCGGCACAAAGGCCTGATCAAAGGTCTGCCGACGCTGACCCGCAGCTATTGGGGCATGCAGATCGCCCACCTCGGCATCGCCGTGTGCGCGCTGGGCGTGGTGTTGTCGAG
The DNA here is from genome assembly GCF_054667565.1 of Pseudomonas sp. S3_G06. Lineage (NCBI taxonomy): Bacteria > Pseudomonadati > Pseudomonadota > Gammaproteobacteria > Pseudomonadales > Pseudomonadaceae > Pseudomonas > Pseudomonas sp. S3_G06. Next base: position 3,451,506 of record NZ_CP162738.1, on the reverse strand, counting down.
CCAGAACAGTGCCGAGCGCGACCTGCGTCTGGCACCGGGCGAGTCGATGGATCTGGCCGGTTATCAATTCGTCTTCGAAGGCGCCAAGCATTTCGAAGGGCCGAATTTCACCTCGGACAAAGGCACCATCCGCGTCATTCGTGACGGCCAGGAAATCAGCGTGCTGCACCCGGAAAAACGTCTGTACACCGTGCAGAACTCGGTGATGACCGAAGCCGGCATCGATGCCGGTTTCACCCGCGATCTCTACGTCGCCCTCGGCGAGCCGCTGGATAACGGCGCCTGGGCCGTGCGCGTTCACGTCAAACCGTTCGTGCGCTGGATCTGGTTCGGCGGCTTGCTCACCGGATTGGGTGGTTTGCTGGCGGCGCTGGATCGGCGTTATCGGGTCAAGGTGAAAAGCAAAGTGCGCGAGGCACTGGGCATGACGGGAGCGGCGGCATGAAGCGTTGGTTGATGTTGTTGCCGCTGGCGATTTTTCTGCTGGTGGCTGTGTTTCTTTATCGTGGGCTGTATCTGGACCCGGCGGAGCTTCCGTCGGCGATGATCAACAAGCCGTTCCCGGAGTTTTCCCTGCCGAGTGTGCAGGGTGACAAGACGCTGACCAAGGCCGACATCCTCGGCAAACCGGCGCTGGTCAATGTCTGGGGCACCTGGTGCATCTCCTGCCGCGTCGAGCACCCGGTGCTGAACAAACTCGCCGAGCGCGGCGTGGTGATCTACGGCATCAACTACAAGGACACCAATGCCGACGCCTTGAAGTGGCTGGCCGAGTTTCACAATCCGTATGCGCTGGATATTCGTGACGACGAGGGTTCGCTGGGCTTGAATCTTGGTGTCTACGGCGCGCCGGAAACCTTCTTCATCGACGCCAAAGGCATCATCCGCGACAAGTTCGTCGGGGTGATCGACGAGCAGGTCTGGCGCGAAAAACTCGCGGCCAAGTATCAGGCGCTGGTCGATGAGGCCAAGCCATGAAGCGTTTTCTCGCAGCAGTGGTGTTGGGCTTGAGCCTGGCCGGTGTCGCCCATGCGGCCATCGACACCTACGAATTTGCCAAAGAGGGCGACCGCGAGCGTTTCCGCGAACTGACCAAGGAACTGCGCTGCCCCAAATGCCAGAACCAGGACATTGCCGACTCCAACGCACCCATCGCCGCCGACCTGCGCAAGGAGATTTTCCGCATGCTCGGCGAGGGCAAGGACAATCAGCAGATCATCGACTTCATGGTCGATCGCTACGGTGATTTCGTCCGCTACAAACCGGCGCTCAATGCCAAGACCGCGCTGCTGTGGTTCGGCCCGGCCGGGCTGCTGCTCGGTGGTTTCGTGGTGATCGCGCTGATCGTGCGCAGGCGTCGCGGGCAACGCGCCGAAACGCCGTCATCGCTGTCTGCCGAAGAACGTCAGCGCCTCGACCAACTGTTGGATAAAAACCAAGAATGATTGATTTCTGGCTCGCCGCAGGGCTGTTGCTTCTGGTCGCCCTGAGTTTTCTGCTGATCCCGGTGCTGCGCGAACGCCGCGCCCAGCGGGAAGAAGATCGCACCGCGTTGAACGTCGCGCTGTACCAGGAACGGGTGGCCGAGCTGCAAGCGCAGCAGGCCGAGGGCGTGCTCGACGCCGCGCAACTGGACAGCGGCCGCGCGGAAGCTGCGCGTGAACTGCTCGCCGACACCGAAGGCGCCGCCGCGCCGCGTGTCTCGCGTCTGGGTAAACCGTTGCCGCTGCTGGCCGCCGTGCTGGTACCGGTGCTGGGCCTCGGTCTGTACCTGCATTTCGGCGCCGCCGACAAGGTCGAACTGACCCGCGAATTCGCTCAGGCACCGCAGTCGATGGAAGAGATGACCCAGCGTCTGGAACGTGCGGTCGCCGCACAACCGGATTCCGCTGAAGGTCTGTATTTCCTCGGCCGTACCTACATGGCTCAGGACCGCCCGGCAGACGCGGCGAAGATGTTCGAACGCGCCGCCAACCTCTCCGGTCGCCAGCCGGAGCTGCTCGGCCAGTGGGCGCAGGCGCAGTATTTTGCTGACGGTAAAAAGTGGTCGGAGCAGATTCAGAAACTGACCGACGAAGCGCTGAAGGCTGATCCGAAAGAAGTCACCAGCCTCGGTCTGCTCGGCATCGCCGCGTTCGAAGGTGAGCGTTATCAGGAGGCCATCGACTACTGGAATCGCCTGCTCGCGCAACTGCCGCCGGATGACAACTCTCGCGCTGCGCTGCAAGGCGGCATCGAGCGTGCCGCCGAACGGCTGAAGGCAAGCGGTGGCCAGATTGCTCAGGCGCCGGCGCCGAAAGCTGCGTTACTGAAAGTAAGCGTGGATCTGGCCAGCGAACTCAAAGGCAAGGTGCAACCGGGCGACAGCGTGTTTATTTTCGCCCGCGCCACTTCAGGCCCACCGGCGCCGCTGGCGGCCAAGCGCCTGACCGTAGCTGACCTGCCGGTGACCGTCGAACTGGGCGATGCCGACGCAATGATGCCGCAGTTGAAACTGTCCAACTTCCCTGAAGTCCAACTGGTTGCGCGCATCTCGCGAGCCGGTCGACCGACTGCCGGTGAGTGGATCGGTCGCAGCGGCCCATTGGCCAGCAGCACCACCGCGCCACAAAAACTGACTATCGACAGCCCGGACAAATAACCGGATCCAACAGGAAAGCACCGCCATGCACACCATCGCCCGCATCACAGTCCTCACACTGGCCCTGGGCTTGAGTGCATGTGCGGTACAACGCCCGGAACCGACCACCAGCCTGCCGCCGATCCCGCCGTCGCAGCCAAGCCCAACCCCGTCGACCTCGCCAAGCCCCGGCAAGAGCATCCCGGCCAAACCCGCCAAGCCCGTGCCCCGCACCTCGGCCAGCTTCGCCCCGCCACCGGGCGGCAACAGCCACTGGGACCAGAAACTCGGCGTCTACGTGCTCGACGACCAGACCAACACTTTCTACCGCCAGCGCACCTATTACCGCTGGAACAACGGCTGGAGCCGCTCGGTCAGCCCCAACGGCCCGTGGGAAGACACCAACATCCACGGCGTCCCGCCGGGGTTGGGCAAGAAGTTCGGGCAGTAAGAGAAACGGCGATCCTGGGATCGCCGTTTTTTTGCGTCTGATTCTCAGAGAATCGCACGATACTTACCCAACGCCTTTACCGACTCGACTAGTCCTTGCCGTTGGAGAAAGCCAAGAGCCATCAATTGCGATGTGCGATCGAGTAGTTCGAGGCTCAGGTCGGACCTGTTCTTCAATAAGTTACGCTTCCATTCGTGGTGTATTTCCTGAGTCCAGCGAGCCCGATACAGCCCGGACAAAGCGAGCCACATCAGAAAATCTCTTAAAGGGGCCGGATATAAAACGCATGCATCGTATACAGCAGTGAAAGAGGAATGCCTCACTCGTATCCTGTCCTTAGCGCCTGTGCCTGCTCCGCGAGAAGCGTCATTGCCTGCTCGCTGGCGGTGTCTCGCCGGGTTTTATATTCCATCAGATCGGCAAAACGCACACGTCGGTGCTTGCCTGTTTTGTGGTAGGAAATCTCACCGCTCTCCAGCAGTTTGATCATGTGCGGACGTGAGACGTTGAGCAGATCGGCAGCTTCCTGCGTGGTCAGCTCCGCGTGGATCGGTACCACCTTCACAGCGTTGCCCTGCGCCAGCGCCGCGAGGATATCGCTCAGCAAGCGCAACGCCGATGTTGGCAGCTCGACGCTGTGGGCTTCGTTCTGTTCATCAAAAATCTGGATTCGCTGAGTTTCAAAACCGCTTGCGAGAAATGCGGTCAGGGCGCGCTGGCCTTCAATCGCGGCTTTGACCTCACGTTCGACGGGCAGATTGATGGCAGATGGAGTAGCGGTGGTCATAAGACTGTTCCAGCATTGTAAGGAAGATCTGTGGACGTTATTCGAATCAAACGAAATTCGCAATAAACGAAACTGTTGCAGGAATACTTTGTAAAACAACCAACCATCACTCCGCCCCATTCTGTGCTTGAGTAAAGATAACTCTAGAGTTACTTTTAATGGGCCAGGCCAAGGAGGCGGTTGGTGCAGAGCAGGCTATTGATGAAGGAGCTGGAGGAGGCGGGCTGGACGCTGGATCGGGTTGCGGGCAGTCATCACATCTTCACTCATCGTTACAACCCGAACACGATTGCCGTCCCGCTTCCGAAAAAGGATTTACCGCTGGGGACAGTCAAAAGCATTCGGCGGCGCGCGGGGTTATTCAGCCCGCCAACCCGTCATGAAGGAGATCCGTAATGCAATATCCCATCTGCATCGAGTGGGGTGACGAGAACACTGCCATCGGCATTCAGATCCCCGATATTCCCGGCGCAGTTACGGCCGGGGACAGCTTTGAGGAGGCCTACAACGCGGCCGTGGAAGTGGCTCACCTCATGCTGCAGGAGATCGCGGCGGCGGGTCAGGCGATTCCGATGCCGACCTCGGCAGCGGCGCATCGCAATCATCCGGATTTTGCCGAGATGGGCTGGGGCATGCTGGAGCTGGATATCTCGCCGTACCTGGGCAAGACCGAAAAGGTCAACGTTACGCTGCCCGGCTATGTGATTCAGCGTATTGATCGCTATGTACGCGAGCACAACGTCAAAAGCCGCTCCTCGTTTCTGGCGGATGCGGCGATGGAGAAACTGGTTCGGTATTGAAGGTACGTCCAATTGTGGGAGCGAGGCTGCTCGCGAAGGCGTCAGGTCAGGCACTCATCTGTGGCTGACACACCGCCTTCGCGAGCAGGCTCGCTCCCACTATGACATCGCGTCAGGACGCGACTTTTCGCTGCGCCAACGCAGCGTTTTGCGAAACACTCAGAAACCGCACCAACGCCAACAGCGGAAACACGCTGCCGACAATCACGATCCACAACCAGCCGCCATGCTCGTACACCGCGCTGGCGACCGACGAGCCGAAGGCGCCGCCGATGAAGATGCTGGTCATGTACAGCGCGTTCAAACGGCCACGACTTTTCGCGTCCAGCGAGTACACCGCGCGTTGGCCGAGGACCATGTTCATCTGCACGCAGAAGTCCAGCACCACGCCGGTCACGGCCAGGCCGATGACGCTGTAGGCCGGGTGGATGAAGGCGGGGAGGAAACTCAGGCTGGCGAACAGCATGGCCAGCAGCGAGGCGATGCGTGTGTGGCCGGCATCAGCGAGGCGGCCGCTGATTGGCGCGGCGATGGCACCGATGGCACCGACCAGTGCGAAGATCGCGATTTCGCTTTGCGACAGGCCATGGTTGCGTGCAAGTTCCAGTGGCACGGCGGTCCAGAACAGGCTGAACGTGGCGAACATGCAGCCCTGATAAAACGCCCGCTGACGCAGCACCGGTTGCTGGCGCAGAAGTGTCCATAGCGAACCGATCAACTGGCCATAGGTGGCGCTGTGATCCGGCTGGCGCTTGGGTACGGTCAGCGCCAGCACTATGCTGATCGCCGCCATCAACGCTGCGGCGATCATGAACATGGCGCGCCAGCCGAGGTGATCGGCGACCACACTCGACACCGGTCTCGCCAACAGAATACCCAGCAGCAAACCGCCCATGATCCCCCCCACCACGCGGCCACGGGATTCTTCCGGCGCCAGATGCGCGGCCAGCGGAATCAGGATCTGCACCGACACCGAGCTGAAGCCGACCAGCAGCGAGATCAGCAGAAATACGTTCGGCTGCTCGGTAAACGCTGCGCCAAGCAGGCTGGCAATTGCCACGACCGTGGTGATGATCATCAGCCGCCGGTTTTCCAGCAGATCCCCCAGCGGCACCAGAAAGAACAGGCCCAACGCGTAACCGATCTGCGTCAGCGAGACGATGAAACTGGCCGTGGTGTCGGAGAGGCCGATGTCCGGCGCGATCAGGCCAATAATCGGTTGTGCATAGTAGATGTTGGCAACAATGGCGCCGCAGCAGAACGCGAACAGCAGGACCATGCCTCGGGTCATTGCGTGAGGAGTGGTGGTCATAGGGGATCTCGGGTCGGGCACATGAAAGCGCTGAGGCTAATGGACAACGTGGACTGGCAGAAGACGTTTTCGATGATAACTGTTATTACGCCGTGTAATGACCGGTATTGCCGCGCAACAAAAAGGCGACCCGGTGGGTCGCCTTTTGATTTTTCAGATCAAGCCTTACTGCCCGCTGTAAATCTGATCAAACACGCCACCATCATTGAAGTGGGTTTTCTGCACCGTGCGCCAGTCACCAAAGGTCTTCTCCACGGAAAGGAAATCGACTTTCGGGAAACGGTCGGTGTACTTCGCCAGCACCGCCGGGTCACGCGGGCGCAGGTAGTTGGCCGCCGCTATTTCCTGACCTTCCGGCGACCACAGGTACTTCAGATACTCATCAGCCGCAGCGCGCGAGCCTTTCTTGTCGACGACTTTATCGACCACCGAAACCGGTGGCTCGGCTTCTGCGGAGACGGTCGGGTAGATCACTTCGAACTGATCGCGACCGAACTCGCGGGCGATCATTTCCGCTTCGTTTTCAAAGGTCACCAGTACGTCGCCGATCTGGTTGGTCATGAACGTGGTGGTGGCCGCGCGGCCACCGGTGTCGAGCACCGGCGCCTGCTTGAACAGCTTGCCGACGAAGTCCTTGGCCTTGTTCTCGTCACCACCGTTTTTCAGTACATAGCCCCAGGCCGACAAGTAGGTGTAGCGGCCATTACCCGAAGTTTTCGGGTTCGGCACGATCACCTGTACGCCGTCCTTGAGCAGATCGGGCCAGTCTTTCAAAGCTTTCGGGTTGCCCTTGCGGACGATGAACACCGTGGCCGAGGTAAACGGCGCGCTGTTGTTCGGCAGGCGCGTGACCCAGTTGTCCGGGACCAGTTTGCCGTTGTCGGCGAGGGCATTGATGTCGGTGGCCATGTTCATGGTGATGACGTCAGCCGGCAGCCCGTCGATCACCGAACGCGCCTGCTTGCTCGAGCCGCCGAAGGACATCTGCACGGTGATGTTTTCGTTGTGCTCGGCTTGCCAGTGCTTCTGGAACGCAGTGTTGTAGTCCTTGTAGAAATCGCGCATCACGTCGTAGGAAACGTTGAGCAGCGTCGGTGCTGCCTGGGCGATGTTGGCCAAGGCCAGGCCGGCGGCGAGAAGTGAGGCGCCAAAGAGTTTTTTCACTGCGCATTCCTTGTTGGTTATCGATGTTGGAGCTGCCGAAGGCTGCGATCTTTTGATCTTGAAAACATAGTCAAAAAGATCGCAGCCTTTGGCAGCTCCTACAAGGGGGTGATGTTCAATTGCCAGCGACTATAGCGGGCCTCGCATAGTCGCTTAAAGATTAAAAAGCTCTGTGCTTATTCCACTTTCTTGAACAGCTGACTGCCGCAGCGCGAACAGAACGCTGCGCTCTGCTCGTGGGACTTTTTCTGGCAGCCCGGGCAGTCATGTTGCAGCTGTTCGCCGCGCATGGCGTTGGCCAGCTCAGCGGTGAAAATCCCTGTGGGCACGGCGATGATCGAATAACCGGTGATCATCACCAGCGAGGAAATCACCTGGCCCAGCGGCGTCTTCGGCACGATGTCGCCGAAGCCCACAGTGGTCAAGGTCACGATCGCCCAATAGATGCCCTTGGGAATACTGGTGAAACCATGTTCCGGGCCTTCGATCACGTACATCAGCGTGCCGAACACCGTCACCAGCGTGCACACGCTGACCAGAAACACGACGATTTTCTGCTTGCTGCCACGCAGCGCCGACATCAGATAGTTGGCTTGCTTGAGATACGGGCTGAGCTTGAGCACGCGGAAAATCCGCAGCATCCGAATGATGCGGATGATCAGCAGATACTGCGCATCGCTGTAGTACAGCGCAAGGATGCCCGGCACGATCGCCAGCAGATCTACCAGGCCATAAAAGCTGAAGGCATAGCGCAGTGGCTTGGGCGAGCAGTACAGACGCAGGATGTACTCGCCGAGGAAAATCGCCGTGAAGCCCCACTCGATATAGGCCAGAACGTCGGCGTAATTACGGTGGATGCTGTCGATACTGTCGAGCATCACGATCACCAGGCTGGCGAGGATGATCACCAGCAGGATGCCGTCGAAGCGACGCCCGGCCGGGGTGTCGCTCTGGAAAATCATGACGTAGAGCCGCTCGCGCCAATTGTTGCTGTTGTCCATGAATAACGCCTGAATCGAAGATCAGCGCAGCCTAGGGTGATTCTCCTCGTGAGCGCAAGACTCATGCGCAAGCGACGCTTTGCCAAGCATTTGAATGCCGGTACGAATCAACCAGCAGGCGAGGATGAACGGCGCGGTCAGCGTCGCCAATCCAAGGGCAGCAAACAGCGGCGTCACCAGCAGCGCCAGGACAATGGCGAGCAGCGGCAGCCACGGATTTTGTCGCTGAGCGCTGAAGGCGAGGGCGGCGAGTACGGCGTTGTAGCCACCGAGCCCAAGCAGCGTGGCGGACGTTTCGTGGTGCAGCAGACTCGAGCCCAGGCCGATCGCCGACGCCAGCAGCGCCCAGCAGAACGCACGGCGATCGGCGAGCAGCAAACCGCTGGCGATCAACGCCCCGGCCAATGGATGGTCGAGAAACATCACCTGGCCAAATCCGCGCAGTTCAGCGGCCAGCAGATTTGTCGTGTTCAGGTCGGGCGATGCCATCGGCGCGGACGGTTCGGCGAACATCAGCAGCACCCAGCTGATCGCCACGAACGGCGAGGTATACGCCGGTATGGCGCGACTGCGGTACACGTGTTTGAGCCATTGCTGAGTGAGTATCGCACTCAAGCCGCCCGCTGCAAGAATCAACGGCGGCAGCAGTGGCGACCAAGGGAAATACAGGCTCAGCAGCAGGCCGAGCAGCACGCCGTTGTAGCTGAACAGTCCGGCCTGGCGATCAGCCTTGGCGTAGTTGCGTCGCTGCGCGGTGAGCAGACCGGCAACGCCACCGAGCAGAGCCCCGGCGAACAGCACCGGCGCCGTCAGCAGAATCGCCAACAGACACAGCAGGCCGCACAGCGGATGGCGCTGGAAGAAAATCTGACTGAAACCGTTGAGCAAAGCCTCGGCCCAGTCGGGGCAGTGGGTGTTGAAGTGATTGGCAGGCATGGCAGTTCTGAAGTCAGGAAAACCGAGGTGCCTGCTTCGCGAGCAAGCTCGCTCCCACATGGATCTGCGTCCAGTCTCGGTTCTGTGATCGACACAGAACCAATGTGGGAGCGAGCCTGCTCGCGAAGAGGCCGGTACAAGCGCTAAATCAACGTCTCGATCCGCAGTGAATTGGTCGACCCCGGCTGCCCGAACGGCACGCCGGCGGTGATCAGCAGCGTGTCGCCACGCTCGGCCATGCCTTGCGCCTGAGCAATCTCCAGTGCGGTCGAGCAGACTTCGTCGACCTGACGCAGGCGATCGTTGACCACCGAATGAATGCCCCACGCCACGCTCAAGCGCCGCGCCGTTTGCAGGTTCGGCGTCAGATTGAGGATCGGTGCTTTCGGCCGTTCCCGCGATGCGCGCAACGTCGAGGCGCCGGACTCGCTGTAATTGACCAGCACCGCCACCGGCAGCACGTTGCTGATCCGGCGGATCGCACAGCTGATCGCATCGGAAACCGTCGCCTCGGCTTTCGGTCGACTGACGTCGAGCTGGGTCTGATAATCCGGGCCGTTCTCAACCTGACGGATGATCTTGCTCATCATCTGCACGGCTTCCAGCGGGTATTCGCCGGATGCGGTTTCCGCCGAGAGCATCACCGCATCGGCGCCTTCGGCCACGGCGTTGGCGACGTCAGTCACCTCGGCACGGGTTGGTGCAGGGGAGAAACGCATCGACTCGAGCATCTGCGTCGCCACCACCACCGGTTTGCCCAGCGCGCGGCAGGTGGTGATGATGTTTTTCTGAATCTGCGGCACGCTTTCCGCCGGCACTTCCACACCAAGATCACCGCGAGCGACCATGATCGCGTCGCTCAACTCAGCAATCTCACGCAGTTGCTCGACCGCCGAAGGCTTCTCGATTTTCGCCATCAGGAATGCCTTGTCGCCGATCAACGCGCGGGCTTCGACAATGTCCTGCGGGCGCTGTACGAACGACAGCGCGACCCAGTCCACACCCAATTCCAGGCCGAAGCTCAGATCGCGGCGATCCTTGGCGGTCAGCGGGCTCAGGTCGAGCACCGCTTGCGGCACATTGACGCCCTTGCGATCGGACAGTTCACCGCCGTTGAGCACGGTGGTGTCGATCGCATCGGCGTACTTGGTGACCACACGCAGACGCAGCTTGCCGTCGTCGAGCAGCAGGTCCATGCCCGCTTCCAGCGCGGCAATGATCTCCGGATGCGGCAGGTTGACCCGGCGCTCATCGCCCGCTGTCCCATCGAGATCGAGACGGAAGGCCTGACCGCGATGCAGCTGCACTTTGCCGTCAGCGAACTTGCCGACCCGCAGTTTCGGCCCCTGCAGATCCATCAGAATGCCCAGCGGGTAGTTGAGCTGACGCTCGACTTCGCGGATCCACTGATAGCGCTTGGCGTGGTCGGCGTGATCGCCGTGGCTGAAGTTCAGGCGGAAGATGTTGACCCCGGCCTCGACCAGCTCGCGGATGTCGTCGATACCATCGACCGCCGGGCCGAGGGTGGCGAGTATTTTGACCTTTTTATCAGGCGTCATGATTTGCAGTTCTCAAGGATCAGAATGGCGCGGAAGTCGTTGACATTGGTGCGGGTCGGCTCGGTAACGATCAGCGCATCGAGCGCCTGGAAGTAGCCGTAGCCGTTGTTGTTGTCCAGCTCGTCGCTGGTGCTCAGACCCAGTGCGGCGGCGCGGGCGTAGCTGTCCGGGGTCATGATTGCGCCGGCGTTGTCTTCCGAGCCGTCGATGCCATCAGTGTCGCCCGCCAGCGCGTAGACGCCGGGCTGGCCCTTGAGGCTGTCGGTCAGGCTGAGGAGGAATTCGGCGTTACGTCCGCCACGGCCATTGCCGCGCACGGTTACCGTGGTTTCACCGCCGGAAAGAATCACGCAGGGCGCCGCCAGTGGCTGGCCGTGGTGGATGATCTGTCGGGCGATGCCGGCGTGGACTTTCGCCACTTCACGGGATTCGCCTTCGAGGTCGCCGAGAATCAAGGTGCTGAAACCGGCCTGACGGCACTTCACCGCCGCCGCGTCCAGCGACTGCTGCGGGCGGGCGATCAACTGGAAATGACTGCGCGCCAGGCTTGGGTCGCCGGGTTTGACCGTCTCCGATTCCGGACGTTGCAGCCAGGTGCGCACGGAGGCGGGAATGTCGATGCCGTAGCGCTTGATGATCGCCAGTGCTTCGGCCGAAGTGCTCGGGTCGGCCACGGTCGGGCCGGATGCAATGACGGTGGCGAGGTCGCCCGGTACATCGGAAATCGCATAGGTGTAAACCGTCGCCGGCCAGCAGGCCTTGCCGAGACGTCCGCCCTTGATCGCCGAGAGGTGCTTGCGCACGCAGTTCATCTCCCCGATGGTTGCGCCGGATTTGAGCAGGGCTTTGTTGATCGACTGCTTGTCAGCGAGGGTGATGCCTTCGGCCGGCAAGGCGAGCAGGGCAGAGCCGCCGCCGGAGAGCAGGAAGATCACGCGGTCGTCTTCAGTCAGGTTGCTGACCAGCTCCAGCACACGTTTGGCCACGGCCAGACCGGCGGCGTCCGGCACCGGGTGCGCGGCTTCGACCACTTCGATTTTTTCGCATGGAGCGCCGTGGCCGTAGCGGGTCACCACCAGGCCGGTGACTTCACCCTCCCAGCAGCGCTCGACCACTTGCGCCATGGCGGCAGCGGCTTTGCCGGCGCCGATGACGATCACCCGACCGCTGCGATCGGCAGGCAAATGGGCTTCGAGGACTTGGTTCGGATGAGCCGCGTCGATGGCTGTGGCAAACAGCTCGCGCAGCAGTTGTTGCGGATCGACCGACATGGCGGGCTCCCGGAATTCTTGTTATTCGAAAGGGCAACTCGGAACCCTTGTGGGAGCGAGCCTGCTCGCGAACGCGGTATGTCAGCCAACATGGATGTTGAATGTGAAGCCGCTTTCGCGAGCAGGCTCGCTCCCACAGGGTTTTGTGCAGGCTTTATTTGTTGTCGCGAATCGAGAAATTGGCCATGTGTTCCAGGCCCTTGATCAGCGCCGAGTGGTCCCAGTTGCTGCCACCGATGGCCGCGCAGGTGCTGAATACCTGCTGGGCATTGGCGGTGTTCGGCAGGTTGATGTTCAGTTCCTTGGCGCCTTGCAGGGCCAGGTTCAGGTCCTTCTGGTGCAGGCTGATGCGGAAGCCCGGGTCGAAGGTGCCTTTGATCATGCGCTCGCCGTGCACTTCGAGGATCTTCGAAGAGGCGAAACCGCCCATCAGCGCTTCACGCACCTTGGCCGGGTCGGCACCGTTTTTCGAAGCGAACAGCAGGGCTTCAGCGACAGCCTGAATGTTCAGCGCGACGATGATCTGGTTCGCCACTTTGGCGGTCTGGCCGTCGCCATTGCCGCCGACCAGGGTGATGTTCTTGCCCATGGCCTGGAACAGCGGCAGGGCGCGTTCGAAGGCATCGGCGTCGCCACCGACCATGATGCTCAGGGTGGCGGCCTTGGCGCCGACTTCACCGCCGGACACTGGCGCGTCGAGGTATTGCGCGCCTTTCTCGTTGATCTTCGCCGCGAAGGCTTTGGTCGCGGTCGGCGAAATCGAGCTCATGTCGATGACCACTTTGCCTTTGCCGATACCGGCGGCAACACCGTCGGCGCGGAACAGTACGTCATCGACCTGCGGGGTATCCGGAACCATGACGATGATGAATTCGGCTTCCTGCGCCACTTCACGCGGGTTGGCCAGGGCAACGGCGCCAGCGGCGACCAGATCGGCCGGGGCCGCGTCGTGGTGTTGCGACAGGAACAGGCTGTGACCGGCTTTCTGCAGGTTCGCCGCCATTGGGTGGCCCATGATGCCGGTGCCGATGAATCCGATTTTAGCCATGAGAAAATCCTCTTGTTTTTGTCGTGCCCCCAACCCATGGCTGGTGAGCTTTTGTGGCGAGGGGATTTATCCCCGTTGGGCAGCGCAGCTGCGCCAGATTTTTTGCAATGCGTGGTCAATCAGATTGCGTTGTGTGATTTCAACCAGCCCAGGCCCGCTTCGGTGGTGGTCAACGGTTTGTACTCGCAACCGACCCAACCCTGATAACCGATGCGATCAAGGTGTTCGAACAGGAAGCGGTAGTTGATCTCACCGGTGCCCGGCTCGTTGCGCCCCGGGTTGTCCGCGAGCTGCACATGGTTGATCTCGCCCAGGTGCGATTGCAGGGTGCGGGCCAGATCGCCTTCCATGATTTGCATGTGGTAGATGTCGTATTGCAGGAACAGATTGGCGCTGCCGACCTGCTCGCGAATCGACAGGGCTTGCGCCGTGTTGTTCAGGTAGAAACCGGGAATGTCACGGGTGTTGATCGCTTCCATCACCAGTTTGATGCCCACCGCTTGCAGCTTGTCGGCGGCGTATTTGAGGTTGGCGACGAAGGTCTTTTCCACGGTGGCATCGTCAACGCCTTGCGGGCGGATGCCGGCCAGGCAGTTGACCTGGGTGTTGCCCAGCACTTGCGCGTAGGCAATCGCCAGATCGACCCCGGCGCGGAACTCTTCGACCCGATCCGGCAGGCAGGCAATACCGCGCTCGCCCTTGGCCCAGTCACCGGCCGGCAGGTTGAACAGCACTTGGGTCAGACCGTTGGCCTCGAGTTTTGCCTTGATTTCAGCCGAGCTGAAGTCGTACGGGAACAGGTATTCAACGCCACTGAAACCGGCCTTGGCGGCGGCGTCGAAACGGGCGAGGAAATCCTGTTCGGTGAACAGCATGGACAGGTTGGCTGCGAAACGCGGCATGGTGGTCTCCCGTAAATCTTGTGAGGTCCCCTGTGGGAGCGAGCTGTGGCGAGGGGATTTATCCCCGTTCGGCTGCGAAGCAGTCGTAAACCATTGTATGCGGTGTACCTGATACGCCGCGGTTTCAGGTTTTGAGGCCGCTTCGCGCCCTAACGGGGATAAATCCCCTCACCACACAGGCTCGCTCCCACAGGGAGAGCAGTCAGCAGTTAATCCAACATCGAAATCGCCGTCGGCGCGTCATTGCCGACCAGTGCCAGGTCTTCGAACTCGTTGACCGCGTTGATCTCGGTACCCATGGAGATGTTGGTCACACGCTCCAGAATGATCTCGACGATCACCGGCACCTTGAACTCTTCGATCATCTGTTCGGCCTTGCGCAGGGCAGGGGCGATTTCCGACGGTTCGAACACACGCAGCGCCTTGCAGCCAAGGCCCTCGGCGACTGCGATGTGGTCAACCCCGTAACCGTTGAGTTCCGGCGCATTCAGGTTATCGAAGGACAGCTGCACGCAGTAGTCCATTTCGAACCCGCGCTGGGCCTGACGGATCAGGCCCAGGTACGAGTTGTTCACCACGACGTGGATGTACGGCAGTTTGAACTGAGCGCCGACCGCCAGTTCTTCGATCATGAACTGGAAATCATAGTCCCCCGACAGGGCCACGACTTTCCGGCTCGGATCGGCCTTCACCACGCCCAGCGCCGCCGGAATGGTCCAGCCCAACGGGCCTGCCTGGCCACAGTTGATCCAGTGACGCGGCTTGTAGACGTGCAGGAACTGCGCGCCGGCAATCTGCGACAGACCGATGGTGCTGACGTAGCAGGTGTCCTTGCCGAACACCTGGTTCATTTCTTCGTAAACGCGCTGCGGCTTGACCGGCACGTTGTCGAAGTGAGTCTTGCGATGCAGGCTGGCCTTGCGCTGCTGGCAATCCTGCAGCCAAGCGCTGCGGTTTTTCAGCTTGCCGGCGGCTTGCCATTCACGGGCGACTTCGATGAACACCGTCAGCGCTGCCGCGGCGTCGGAAACGATGCCCAGATCCGGCGTGAACACACGGCCGATCTGCGTGCCTTCGATGTCGACGTGAATGAACTTGCGACCTTCGGTGTACACGTCAACCGAACCGGTGTGGCGGTTGGCCCAGCGGTTACCAATGCCCAGCACCACATCGGATTTGAGCATCGTCGCGTTGCCGTAACGGTGCGAAGTCTGCAGACCGACCATGCCGACCATCAGCGGGTGATCATCAGGAATGGTGCCCCAGCCCATCAGGGTCGGGATGACCGGAATACCAGTCAGCTCGGCGAACTCGACCAGCAGGTCGCTGGCGTCGGCGTTGATGATGCCGCCGCCGGCCACCAACAGTGGGCGCTCAGCCTGATCCAGCAAAGCCAAAGCTTTTTCAACCTGAACGCGGGTCGCAGTCGGCTTGGCCAATGGCAGCGGCTGGTAAGCGTCGATGTCGAATTCGATTTCGGCCATCTGCACGTCGAACGGCAGGTCGATCAGTACAGGGCCTGGACGGCCGGAGCGCATTTCATAGAAAGCTTTCTGGAACGCGTAAGGCACCTGGCCCGGCTCCAGAACGGTGGTCGCCCACTTGGTCACTGGCTTGACGATGCTGGTGATGTCGACTGCCTGGAAGTCTTCTTTATGCATACGGGCGCGGGGTGCTTGCCCGGTGATGCAGAGGATTGGAATCGAGTCGGCCGAGGCGCTATAGAGCCCGGTGACCATGTCGGTACCGGCCGGGCCGGACGTGCCGATGCACACGCCGATGTTGCCGGCCTTGGTGCGGGTGTAGCCCTCGGCCATGTGCGAGGCGCCTTCAACGTGGCGAGCAAGGACGTGATCGATGCCACCGACCTTCTGCAAGGCGGAGTACAGCGGGTTGATCGCTGCGCCCGGGATGCCAAAAGCGGTATCAACCCCTTCACGGCGCATCACCAGAACGGCGGCTTCGATTGCTCTCATTTTGCTCATGGTTTTGTGCCTCTTTACGTTTTGTAATTGTATACAAGTGGCTTTGCGCAGAGTGTATTCACGACGGACGGCGCAGGTCAATCCATTTTCTCAAGCGCCTGTTTCATTCGTCGGAAGCCCGCTGTGCTGTGGCTTTTCGTCGCATGTGGCGCTTTTCGAGAATTATTGTATACAAAAACATAACTCATTGTGTTCTATTTGTGTCACCGGACTGCGGCGAAAACGCGCAGTCCCACGACTTTCCCTATAACAAAATGAGGACGGCACCATGAGCGCTTTAACCTTGAAAGTCGCAGTCAACCTGGTCAGCGAAGCCATCAACGCAGGACGCGGCATCAACGCCGCACCGCTGACCATCGCGGTACTCGATACCGGTGGCCACCTGATCGCCCTGCAACGCGAAGACGGCGCCAGCCTGCTGCGCCCCGACATCGCCATCGGCAAAGCCTGGGGCGCCATCGCCCTGGGTAAGGGTTCGCGCCTGCTCGCCCAGGACGCCCAACAACGCCCGGCGTTTTTTTCTTCGCTGAACAGCATGGGGCAGGGCAGCGTTGTGCCGGCACCGGGTGGCGTGCTGATTCGCAACCAGGCGGGTGAAGTGCTGGGCGCGATCGGGATCAGTGGGGATTTGTCGGATGTGGATGAGCAGGTGGCGATCAGAGCGGTGGAGGCGCTGGATTTGCGGGCGGATGGCGGGGTGGCTGTTTGAATGTCAGTGTCTGAATAACCGCTTTCGCGAGCAGGCTCGCTCCCACATTGAGTTTGGGTTGGACACAAAATGTTCGAGTGTTCGAAAGCCCCTGTGGGAGCGAGCCTGCTCGCGAATAGGATCTGCGCTACACATCTTGCTAAAAGTCTGACGCTCCCCTTGCCATCGCCACGGCTAGCCTTCTCATGATCAACCTGTGAGAAGGCAACGGAATGCCGGATTTATCTGCTTCACATCGCTTGCGCATCGGACGCTATTCAGAACACAACCGCATTTACCTTCTGACCGCCAATACCGCCGGGAGAGAACCCGTATTCAGCGATTTCTTCCTTGGCAGAATGCTTGTAAGCCAATTCCGGGCAGCTGAGGAAACGGGATTGGCCAATTCTCTGGCTTGGGTCGTAATGCCAGATCATTTTCACTGGCTGATTGAATTGAAGAGTGGCTCGCTCGGCGAATTGATGCAGCGAACCAAATCCCTCAGCACCAAAGCGGTAAAGCTTTCGACCGGCCGAAAGACCAGCCTTTGGCAACCTGGCTTCCATGACCGTGCACTGCGTAAAGAGGAGAATCTGGTGAAGATGGCGCGGTATGTCATTGCCAACCCATTGCGGGCAGGGCTGGTCAAAAGCCTTGGCGACTATCCGTTGTGGGATTCGATCTGGTTATGAGTTGAGGTGTGCGGTGCGGCTATTCGCGAGCAGGCTCGCTCCCACAGGAGAATGCATTCCAAATGTGGGAGCGAGCCTGCTCGCGAAGCGGTTCCCCCGATCTCACTGATCCGGCTCACACCCCTTCAACACCAACCGGATAATCGTCTGCGCCGCCGCTTCATAATCGGCCTCATCCAGCTTGTCCTTCCCGGTCACTGCGGAAATCTGCCAGTCGAAGTCGGCGTAGGTCTGGGTCGCAGCCCAGATGCTGAACATCAGGTGGTTGGGGTCGATCGGGGCGATCTGGCCGCGGTCGATCCAGCTCTGGATGCAGGCGATGTTGTGCTTGGCCTGGGCGTTGAGCTGCTCGACCAGGTCGGCGCTCAGGTGCGGGGCGCCGTGCATGATTTCGCTGGCGAACACCTTGGAGGCGTAGGGCAGGTCGCGGGAGATGCGGATCTTCGAGCGGATGTAGCCGCTCAGCACCTCGCTCGGCACGCCGTCCGGGTTGAACGGGGTCGAGGCCTGCAGAATCGGCTCGATGATGCTTTCCAGCACCTCGCGGTAGAGGTTTTCCTTGGATTTGAAGTAGTAGTAGACGTTGGGCTTGGGCAATCCCGCCTTGGCGGCGATGTCGCTGGTTTTGGTCGCCGCGAAGCCCTTGTCGGCAAACTCTTCGCTGGCGGCGCGCAGGATCAGTTCTTTGTTACGCTCGCGGATTGTGCTCATAAACCCGGTGGTTCCTTGCCTGTTCTGGCGGTGGCGCATGGTAGCACCGGCCTTGAGCGGCGCTCAACAATGCAGCCTGTGGCCGGCGGTCGCGTTATGCTTGGCAACATTCATACACAGAAGGAAACAGGATTCATGGCAGGAAGCAGTTTGCTGGTGCTGATCGATGACATCGCCACCGTTCTGGATGACGTTGCATTGATGACCAAGATGGCCGCGAAGAAGACCGCCGGGGTGCTCGGTGATGATCTGGCGCTCAATGCCCAGCAGGTTTCGGGCGTGCGCGCCGAGCGGGAAATTCCCGTGGTCTGGGCGGTGGCCAAGGGCTCGTTCGTCAACAAGCTGATCCTCGTGCCGTCGGCATTGGCGATCAGCGCTTTCGTACCGTGGCTGGTGACGCCGCTGTTGATGGTCGGCGGCGCGTACCTGTGCTTCGAGGGTTTCGAGAAGCTCGCGCACAAGTTTCTGCACAGCAAAGAGGAAGACGAGGCAGAGCACACGCAGTTGACCGAAGCAGTGGCCGATCCCGCCACCGATCTGGTGGCGTACGAAAAGGACAAGATCAAAGGCGCGATCCGCACTGACTTCATTCTCTCGGCAGAAATCATTGCGATCACCCTCGGCACCGTGGCAGATGCCTCGCTGACGCAGCAAGTGGTGGTCATGTCCGGCATCGCCATTGTCATGACCGTGGGCGTCTACGGTTTGGTGGCGGGCATCGTCAAGCTCGACGATCTGGGGCTGTGGCTGACACAGAAGCCCGGGCAGATGGCGAAAAAGATCGGCGGCGGCATCCTCAGCGCCGCGCCGTACATGATGAAAACCCTGTCGGTGGTCGGCACGGCGGCGATGTTCCTGGTCGGCGGCGGCATCCTCACCCATGGCGTGCCGGTGCTGCATCACTGGATTGAAGGCGTCGGCGCAGCGGCAGGGAGCGCCGGGTTCGCCGTGCCGATGCTGCTCAATGGTGTTGCGGGGATTATTGCTGGCGCAGCGGTGTTGGCGGTGGTTTCGGTCGTAGGCAGGCTCTGGAAAGCGCTGAAGGGTTAATCAGCAACACATAACAAATGTGGGAGCGAGCCTGCTCGCGAATGCGGTAGTTCAGTCAATATCGATGTTGACTGAAACTCCGCGTTCGCGAGCAGGCTCGCTCCCGCAGTGTTTTGCGGCAGCCGATTTACTCGGCAATCTGCAACTTGCGCGCCTCGGTGTAGACGTACCGCACTTTCTCGTACTCGAACGGCGAGTTCATCTGACCATAGCGGAAGCTGGTCTGGTAGCGCTTGTCGATCGCACGCAAGGCCCAGACTTCCGGGTGGTTGGAGCTGACTTCGGCGACGTTGAGGAAGTTGATCGCAGTGTCGGCGGTGTAATCCACGGCCAGACCTGCGGTGTCGCGGATGTTCGACGGGCCGAAGATCGGCAGTACGAAGTAGGCGCCGCCCGGTACGCCGTAGAAGCCCAGGGTCTGACCGAAGTCTTCGTTCTGACGTGGCAGGCCCATGGCGGTGGCCGGGTCCCACAGGCCGGCGATGCCGATCGTGGTGTTGAGCAGCAGGCGCGCGGTGGTTTCCATCGAGCGCTGGCCCTTGAACTGCAACAGGCTGTTGACCAGGTTCGGCACGTCACCAATGTTGTTGAAGAAGTTGCTCACCCCGGTACGCACAAAGCTTGGGGTGATGTAGCGATAGCCATCGACTACCGGCAGGAACACCCACTGGTCGAAGCGATAGTTGAAGTGGTAGACCCGGCGGTTCCACGATTCCAGCGGGTCATAGACGTTCAGCGCGTTGAGCGTCGAACGTTCGAACTCGCGCTGGTCCAGGCCCGGGTTGAACTTGAGTTTGGTCAGCGGTTCCTTGAAGCCGTCGCTGTCGACCACCACCGGTGCGTCGGCTTTACTGTTGTCGGCCTGGGCCACGCCTGCACAGAGGAACGCTGCAATCAGCAGGAGATATTTAGCCACGGAAGAACTCCAGCATGGCGTCGCTGTTGACGCGATAGTTAAGGTTGCCGCAGTGGCCGCCCAGTGGATAAACGGTCAGGCGATCACCGAAGGTTTTACGCAGGAAGCCCAGGTCGCCAGGGCCGAGGATGACGTCGTCGGCGTTGTGCATGACGGCGATTTTCGGGCTGTCGTGCAGGTAATCCTTGAGCGCATACAGGCTGACCTGATCGATCAGTTGCAGCAGGCTGCCGCCGTCAGTGCGCGCGCGCCACATCGGAATGACCTGCTCGGTGATGTAGCAGTCGAAGTCGCATTGCAGCGCACGCTTGAGGAACGGCGTGAGGCTGGTGCCTTCGGTGATCGGGAATTTCGGCGGGGTAATCAGGCCGCGACGGTTGACCAGGTCCGAGGTGTAGGCAATGTCGGCTGCCGAGAAGCGGAACGACGTGCCAATCAGCATGGCCATCTGCTCATTGGTCAGGTGCTGCTTGGACTGCTGGAAGTCATACAGCAGCGCATCGTTGAGGTCGATGTAGCCTTTCTGTTGGAAGTAGCGGGTCAGCTTGCTCAGTACCAGTTCGTAGAACGTGGTGCTGTTGTTGATGCCTTTCACCTCGGTCTGTACCAGCTTGTCGAGGTTGGTCACCGAGGTATAGAGGTTGACCGGCGGGTTCAGCAACAGGACTTTCTTGAAATTGAAGCTGCGGCGCGTCTCGTCCAGATGCGCGACGAATGCAGCATCAAGGGCGCCGAGGCTGTAACCGGTCAGATAGTACTCGGTGACCGGCAGTTTCGGGTTCTGCGCCCGCACGGCCTGCATCACCCGATACATGTCTTCGGCATCTTCCTTGGTCACGCCCGGGGTGGCGAAACGCGAGGCGGCGCTGATGAAGTCGAAGCTGGTCGGCGACGACAACTGCACGACGTGGTAGCCGGCCTTGTAATACAGCTTTTTCAGGTATTCGTTGA
Source organism: Pseudomonas sp. S3_G06 (assembly GCF_054667565.1). Lineage (NCBI taxonomy): Bacteria > Pseudomonadati > Pseudomonadota > Gammaproteobacteria > Pseudomonadales > Pseudomonadaceae > Pseudomonas > Pseudomonas sp. S3_G06. The sequence goes on along the minus strand of NZ_CP162738.1, from coordinate 3,430,662 downwards.
GCGTGCTGTCAAAGCGCGCGCCGGTGCCGGCGATCAGGAAGATCAGCGGCGCCGGCTTGTCCTGCGTGGCGATGCGGTAGGTGAGCTTCTTGACTGCCCAGAAATTGTCCGGCAGCTGGAACTCGCGCTCCGGGCGCAGGGTGAGGCTGCGGTCCGTTTGATTGATGTCGTCGTCCAGCGGCAACTCCGGACGCAGATCCGGCGGTGTCGTGGCGATCGTCGCCTCGAACGGGTTGGTCAGCGGGTAGCCATAGCTGGCGGCGTCGATATCCACCGCCAGCGCGGACGCACTCAAGATAAGGCCGCTGAACAGCGCGGCGAAGCGCAAGGAACGGAGCATGACTAGATCCCTTAGAGGAAGGTGCCGATTGAAGTTCGCAGGCTATGACCACCGGCCGTGCGCCAAAGTGCCATGCTGCGGCACCAAACAGGCGGAATTCGGGGTAATAGTAGCTGGACGATACACGTTGCGAGGGCTCGCTGAACAGTTAACAGTTGTTAGTGCTTGCGAATGCCGGTCGGCAGATTAAGCTGGCCGCCGATTTCCGCAGATTGGAGTGCTCCATGTCCCGCCGCTTGCCCGTGATTGTGCTGCTTGTTTTGTTGCCGCTGTGGCTGGCCGCCAGCTATGCCGCGCGCTATGGCTTCATGGAAGACGGGCAGTGGGTGGGCATCTGTGTCGACGAAGCCAGTCGTTGGCAATGCCTGGTGCGTGCGAATCTGGGGCTGATGATTCATTTCAAGGTGTTGGGCTGGGCGGCGATGGGCACGGCGGTATTGGCATTTGTCGTGCCTGGACGGGCAGGGTGGTGGCTGGCGGTGCTGGCGCTGGTGTTCGGCCTGCCGGCGCTAGCGTTGTACAACACGACGTTGGCGGTGTTTGCGGTGGTGATTGCCGGGTTGCGCCTGGTCCGCGAGTACCGCAGCGCCTGACAGTCAGTCATCGCGGGCAAGCCCGCTCCCACAGGGATTGAGGTGAACACAACATTTGTGTGCAGCAGAAATCCTGTGGGAGCTGGCTTGCCAGCGATGGCGATTTCGAAGGCGCTGAAATCAGGCCTTGCGAACCCGCAGGCATCGCCACAACGCCACCACCATCAGTCCACTGACCAGCGCCCAACCCCACGCCTGCTGATTCAGCATCCCTTCCTGATACAACTGCGGTGCAATCCCGGCTCCGACGATAAAGGTCAGCAGAGCAATCTCCCGACGCGGCACGCTCACCGGGCGGCACAGGTAGGCCAGCGCCGGCAGCACGAACGCCATGCTGGCGAAACTGCGATAGCGCGGATCGAAGACCATCTCCAGCATCATCACCGCCGCGGCAAAACCGGCCGCCACGACCAGCCAGCCGGCGCGCCGTTCGAGGAAATCGAAGGCTCGCGCGCGCCAACCCATACGTGCGCTTAACGTTAGCGCGGCATGCGCGAGGACCAGTAAATTCAACCCGGTCAGCAAGCCGACCCACAGCCATTCACCGGCAAATCGTGTGGTCAGCCGCGCCAGATCGCCCCAGGCGCCAATCGAGCACGCTGCGACCGCGCCCAGCAGTGGCAGCAAAAGCGCCGAACGTGTGCTGCGCACGCGTCCACCAAGCATCAGCGTGCCGAGGAAAATCAAGGCACCGACTGCCAGCCATTCTTTCCAGTACGGCACGTTGCTCACCGGCCCAGCGAGTACGCCTTTGTCCTGCCGATCGGCATCGAACAGGCCCCAGTAGCCGCCGACCGCGCCTTCACTGCCGCGCTTCCACGGTTGATCGAAGGCTTCGATCAGGTTGTAACGCCAGCCTTCCTGCTCGGCCATCGCCACAAAGCCACGAATGAATTTTGCCTCGTTGACCCGGCTCGGTAGGGCTGTTTCACGCTGACGTCCTTCGCTCGGCCAGCCGGTTTCGCCAATCATCACGTCTTTGGGCGCGAACTTGTTGCCGAACACCTGACGCACATCCGCCACATGCTGCAGCGCCACGTCGATGTTCGACGGATCGTCTTCCCAGTACGGCAGCAGGTGAATGGTCAGAAAGTCCACGGCCGGGGCGATTTCCGGATGCTTGAGCCAGAATTCCCAGACGTCGGCGTAGGTCACCGGTTGCTTGACCTGGCTTTTGACCTTGTTAATCAGCCGCGCCAGTTGCGCGCCGGTGACCTCTTTGCGCAGCAGTGCCTCGTTGCCGACGATTACGGCTGTGACCACGTCGGGGTTGGCATTGGCCGATTTGATCAGCAGCTCGACTTCCTGCTCGGTGTCGACCGGGTTGCTGTTGACCCAGGCGCCGATCACCAACTTCAGACCGTGCTTGCGCGCCAGATCGGGCAGGGCGTCGAGGCCGGTCATCGAGTAGGTGCGGATGCATTCAAAGCGCGTCGCCAGCAGTGTGAGGTCGGCGTCCATGCGCTCGGGGCGCAATTTGAACGGCACGTCGAACGGCGATTGGTCCTTGTCGAACGGTGTGTAGGAGGCGCATTGCAACTTGTGCGTCGGCGTCGCGGCGTCCGGCAGGATCACCGGTTGGCCGAGGCCATACCAGAAACCGCCAAGGGCCAGGAGCCCGAGCAGGCAGGCGAACAGATAAGGCAGAAAAGGAAATCGGTACGTCGCGGACATGGTCAGGCCGAGTGGCTGCAAAGCGACGCATGTTACCTGCATTTATAGAAGGGCAGGTGGCTCGCAGGCGTTGTACATGCAAAGTTCGGGCGGATTGTCTGGCGTCAATTAATCGCGCTTGATTAATGGCTTTCTGATGTCGTTTCTCGCTGCCTTGAGGTCGCTGACAGAGCAGGTCGCCGGTCGCTTGAGGTTGATGATCAAACCATCAGTACCCTTTTTGAAAAATCGGCTGATGTTCGGTGTGTGAGGTCCGGCGTGATGGGGGCGCTGTGCACCATAACAATACGTTGACGATGCCCGGCATCCGTCGGGCGCAGCATTTCGGGGAAGTAAACGATGAAGATGCGACGACTTTTAGGCGCAGGTGCCGTTCTGGCGCTTGCGATGAGTTCCACTTTCGCCAACGCTGAAAAACAGACCCTGAACATCGGTTACGTTGACGGCTGGTCCGACAGCGTCGCGACCACTCACGTGGCGGCCGAAGTGATCAAACAGAAACTCGGTTATGACGTGAAGCTGCAAGCCGTCGCCACCGGGATCATGTGGCAGGGCGTGGCCACCGGCAAACTCGACGCGATGCTCTCGGCCTGGCTGCCCGTGACCCACGGTGACTACTGGACGAAAAACAAGGATCAGGTCGTCGACTACGGCCCGAACTTCAAGGACGCGAAGATCGGCCTGATCGTGCCGGAGTACGTCAAAGCCAAATCGATCGAAGACCTGAAAACCGACGATACCTTCAAAAACCGTATCGTCGGCATTGACGCCGGTTCAGGCGTAATGCTCAAGACCGATCAGGCGATCAAGGATTACGGTCTGGACAAGTACAGCCTCAAGGCCAGTTCCGGCGCCGGCATGATTGCCGAGCTGACCCGCGCCGAGAAGAAAAACGAATCCATCGCTGTCACCGGTTGGGTGCCGCACTGGATGTTCGCCCAGTGGAAGCTGCGCTTCCTCGACGACCCGAAAGGCGTGTATGGCCAGGCTGAAACCGTGAACAGCATCGGCAGCAAAGGCCTGGACGCCAAGGCGCCGGAAGTGGCCAAGTTCCTGAAAAACTTCCAGTGGGCCTCGAAAGACGAAATCGGCGAGGTCATGCTGGCGATTCAGGACGGCGCCAAGCCTGATGCAGCGGCCAAGGACTGGGTGGCCAAACACCCGGAACGTGTAGCTGACTGGACCAAATAACCGCAAATAGCTTCGGATCACCGCAAACCCTGTGGGAGCGGGCTTGCCCGCGATAGCGGTCTGTCAGTTGACTGATCAGTTGACTGAAACGACGCCATCGCTGGCAAGCCAGCTCCCACAGGTTTTTGTGTTTGCTTGAAAATGGCGAATACATCATGGCCATCTACTACTAAGGTCGTCTGGAACCTCTCTCGCAGCCGCATACATTAGCTACGTTCCAACAATAATTTGTGCTGCGAGGATAAAAACAATGAACGACAGCATTTACCTCTCGATTCAAAACAGTCCCCGATTCAAGGAGCTGGTTCAGAAAAGGGAACGATTCGCCTGGATTCTCTCGGCAATCATGCTCGGGCTTTACTCCGCATTCATCCTGCTGATCGCATACGGGCCGCACGTGCTCGGGGCGAAACTCAGTCCTGAATCCTCGATCACCTGGGGCATCCCGATCGGTGTCGGCCTGATCATTTCAGCCTTCGTCCTGACCGGCATCTACGTGCGCCGCGCCAATGGCGAGTTCGACGACCTGAACAATGCGATTCTCAAGGAGGCTCAGCAATGATCCGGCGTCTACTGGCTCTATTGAGTGTTGCGGCTTTCGCGCCGAGTGTCTGGGCGGCTGACGCGTTGACGGGGGAGGTGGCCAAACAGCCGCTGAACATCCCGGCGATCCTGATGTTCGTGGCCTTCGTCGGCGCGACGTTGTACATCACCTACTGGGCTTCGAAGAAAAACAATTCGGCCGCCGACTACTACGCGGCGGGCGGCAAGATCACCGGTTTCCAGAACGGCCTGGCGATCGCTGGCGACTACATGTCGGCGGCGTCCTTCCTGGGTATTTCCGCGCTGGTGTTCACCTCCGGCTACGACGGCCTGATCTACTCGATCGGCTTCCTCGTGGGCTGGCCGATCATTCTGTTCCTGATCGCCGAACGCCTGCGCAACCTGGGTAAATACACCTTTGCCGACGTGGCGTCCTACCGCCTCGGGCAAACCCAGATTCGCACCCTGTCCGCCTGCGGTTCGCTGGTGGTGGTGGCGTTCTACCTGATCGCGCAGATGGTCGGTGCCGGCAAGCTGATCCAGCTGCTGTTCGGCCTCGATTACCACGTTGCGGTGATTCTGGTCGGCGTGCTGATGTGCATGTACGTGCTGTTCGGCGGCATGCTCGCGACCACTTGGGTGCAGATCATCAAGGCAGTGTTGCTGCTGTCCGGTGCCTCGTTCATGGCACTGATGGTAATGAAGCACGTGGGCTTCGACTTCAACACGCTGTTCTCCGAAGCGATCAAGGTGCACGCCAAGGGCGAAGCGATCATGAGCCCTGGCGGTCTGGTCAAGGATCCGATCTCGGCGTTCTCGCTGGGTCTGGCGCTGATGTTCGGCACCGCTGGCCTGCCGCATATTCTGATGCGCTTCTTCACCGTGAGTGACGCCAAGGAAGCGCGCAAGAGCGTGCTGTACGCTACCGGTTTCATTGGCTACTTCTACATCCTGACCTTCATCATCGGCTTCGGCGCGATCCTGCTGGTCAGCACCAACCCGGCCTTCAAAGATGCAGCGGGCGCCTTGCTCGGCGGCAACAACATGGCGGCGGTGCACCTGGCCAACGCGGTGGGCGGCAGCATCTTCCTTGGCTTCATCTCGGCAGTGGCGTTTGCAACCATTCTGGCTGTGGTAGCCGGTCTGACGCTGGCGGGTGCTTCAGCGGTGTCGCACGACCTGTACGCCAGTGTGATCAAGAAGGGCAAAGCCAACGAGAAGGATGAGATTCGCGTGTCGAAGATCACCACCATCGCCCTGGCGGTGCTGGCGATTGGTCTGGGCATTCTGTTCGAAAGCCAGAACATCGCGTTCATGGTCGGCCTGGCGTTCTCCATCGCGGCGAGCTGCAACTTCCCGGTACTGCTGCTTTCGATGTACTGGAAGAAGCTGACCACTCGCGGCGCGATGATTGGTGGCTGGCTGGGTCTGGTGAGTGCTGTTGGTCTGATGATCCTCGGCCCGACCATCTGGGTGCAGATTCTGCATCACGAGAAGGCGATCTTCCCTTACGAATATCCGGCGCTGTTCTCGATGATGATTGCGTTCATCGGGATCTGGTTCTTCTCGATTACCGACAAGTCGGCGGCTGCGGATAACGAGCGGGCGCTGTTCTTCCCGCAGTTTGTGCGTTCGCAGACCGGGTTGGGGGCGAGTGGGGCGGTTTCGCACTAAGAGATCAGATGTAAGCTGCAAGCTGCAAGCTTCAAGAAAACGCCCTGATTGAGAGATTGGGGCGTTTTTTTGTGGGCGGTTATCGGTTGGTTTGGTGTGTATATCCGTTTTTTGCAGCGCTGCGGCTGGCGGTTTCGCCCTTACGGCGACTTACTTTTTTACAAGCGCCTAAAAAAGTAAGCAAAAAACGCTAGCTCCTACGTTCGGCCCGCTCGCTGGGGCTCGGGGTTCCTTCGCTCCGGGACTGATCCTGGCGCAGCGGCTCCGGTTTGCTTCGCTGCACCTCCTTCCGCTGTGTCTGGCTGCGCCAGACGGTCGCTACGCTCCCACGCCCGGATCAATCCCTCCACTCAGCCTTCCGACGTCGCCCGTAGATCAAAAGCACTCGAGCTTGCGCTCATTGTTGAGTGGTGCGGCTTCGCCGCGGGCAGCTGCGCTGCTTTGCTTTTTTGCTTTTTGTGGGAGCGAGCCTGCTCGCGAAGGCGGCCTGACAGCCGACCTGTTCTTGAAGTGGTACGCGATCCAACTGTAGGAGCTGCCGAAGGCTGCGATCTTTTGATCTGGCTTCTGCTTTTGCTTTGGCTTTTGATCCGGCTTTTGATCTTTTGCCCCTTCGGCAGGCTGAGTGAAGGGATCGATCCGGGTGTGGGAGCGCAGCGACCGTACGACGCAGTCGCACACAGCGGAAGGAGGTGCAGCGAAGCAAACCGTAGCCGCTGCGCCCGGATGGGTCCCGTAACGAAGGAACCCCGAGCTTTAGCGAGCGGGCCGTACGCCGGGGCAAAGCCTTTTGGTTCCTTTTTGGCGTTTGAAAAAGGGACTCGCTGTAAGAGCGAAACCATAAGAAGCCGTTACCGCAGCAACGGATATGCCCCCAATCCAATGAACACCAACAGAAACAAAAACGGCCTCTATATAAGAGGCCGTTCCTGACACACCACTAAACCATCACAAAAAAAGAAAAACCTTATTTGCGATCTTCCAGCTTGGTGATGTCACGCGACTCGTAACCGGTATACAGCTGGCGCGGACGGCCAATCTTGTACGGGCTCGAGAGCATTTCCTTCCAGTGCGAAATCCAGCCGACAGTACGTGCCAGGGCGAAAATCACCGTGAACATGCTGGTTGGAATGCCGATCGCCTTGAGGATGATCCCCGAGTAGAAGTCGACGTTCGGGTACAGCGAGCGCTCGATGAAGTACGGGTCGGTCAACGCGATCTCTTCCAGGCGCATGGCCAGTTCGAGTTGCGGATCGTTGTTGATGCCCAGTTCCTTCAACACTTCGTCGCAGGTCTGCTTCATGACGGTCGCGCGAGGGTCGCGGTTCTTGTAGACGCGGTGACCGAAGCCCATCAACTTGAACGGATCGTTCTTGTCCTTGGCCTTGGCGATGAACTTGTCGATGTTCGACACATCGCCAATCTCGTCGAGCATGGTCAGCACGGCTTCGTTCGCACCGCCGTGGGCAGGGCCCCACAGTGCGGCGATACCGGCGGCGATACAGGCGAACGGGTTGGCACCCGAAGAGCCGGCCAGACGCACGGTGGAGGTCGAAGCGTTCTGCTCGTGGTCGGCGTGGAGGATGAAGATCCGGTCCATGGCCTTGGCGAGTACCGGGCTGATAGGTTTGATCTCGCACGGGGTGTTGAACATCATGTGCAGGAAGTTTTCCGCGTACGTCAGGTCGTTGCGCGGGTACATCATGGGTTGGCCCATGGAGTACTTGTAGACCATCGCTGCCAGGGTCGGCATCTTCGCAACCAGGCGGATCGCGGAGATTTCGCGATGCTGCGGGTTATTGATGTCCAGGGAGTCGTGGTAGAAGGCCGAGAGGGCGCCGACTACACCGCACATGACGGCCATCGGGTGGGCGTCGCGACGGAAACCGTTAAAGAAGGTTTTCAGCTGCTCGTGAACCATGGTGTGGTTTTTCACGGTGCTGACGAACTGGGCCTTCTGTTCTGCGGTCGGCAATTCGCCGTTGAGCAGCAGGTAGCAGGTTTCCAGGTAGTCCGACTTTTCAGCCAGCTGTTCGATCGGGTAGCCGCGGTGCAACAAAATGCCGTTGTCGCCGTCGATATAGGTAATTTTCGATTCGCACGAAGCGGTCGACATGAAACCCGGGTCGAAAGTGAAGCGGCCCGTGGCCGTCAGGCCCCGAACATCGATTACATCGGGACCAACGGTGCCGGTTAAAATGGGCAGCTCGACGGGGGCTGCGCCCTCGATGATCAACTGCGCTTTTTTGTCAGCCATGTGGCCTCCTATTTATGCTTGAACCATCAGACAGACCCCCCACGCAGGGCCCGCACCACTATAGTGAGATAAATTCGAATGTCAATTTGCCTAAAGTCTTGCTCCAGAAGGCTTTAAGCCGACTTTTTCCTCGAAATTGCCTGCCATTTACGCCTTTTATGCAACTTGTGCAATCCGCTATTGGGGGTAGGTGAACGCGTTGTCATTAGTAGCCTAACTGTCTATACTCGGCCACCGACCGCCAAGGGCTTTTGGGCTTGCTTTCATTGGGGGTCGCATCCCTGGGTGGTGGTTACCTGACCAGTGCACTCCCCAACAACTTTGCCCTGATTGTTAGGGGCTCTTCAGTGTGAAAAAAAAGCCGTGAAAAGCCAACGACCTGTAAACCTAGACCTAAGGACCATCAAACTCCCAGTCACTGCTTACACGTCCATTCTTCACCGTATCTCCGGTGTCATCCTCTTCGTGTGCCTTGCCATCATGCTTTACGCATTGGACAAGTCGCTGAGCTCCGAGGAAGGCTTCGGTCAGGTGAAAGCGTGTCTGACCAGTCCGCTAGCCAAGCTAGTGATTTGGGGCATCCTGTCCGCTCTGCTGTATCACCTGGTAGCCGGTGTGCGCCACTTGATCATGGACATGGGCATCGGTGAGACGCTGGAAGGCGGCAAACTGGGCTCGAAAATCGTTATCGCCGTTTCCGTGGTGGTAATCGTTCTGGCAGGAGTCTGGATATGGTAACTAACGTCACTAACCTGTCGCGTTCGGGCCTCTATGACTGGATGGCACAGCGTGTGTCTGCGGTCGTTCTCGCGGCTTACTTCATCTTTCTGATCGGATACATCGTCGCCAACCCTGGCCTCGAGTATGCCCAGTGGCATGAACTGTTCGCTCACAACGGAATGCGTATTTTCAGCCTGCTGGCCCTTGTTGCTCTGGGCGCTCACGCCTGGGTCGGCATGTGGACCATCGCGACCGACTACCTGACGCCAATGGCGTTCGGCAAGTCCGCAACGGCGATACGTTTCCTTTTCCAGGCAGTATGCGGCGTTGCGATGTTCGCTTACTTCGTCTGGGGTGTGCAGATTCTCTGGGGTATCTGATTCATGGCTAACATTCCAACGATTTCTTTCGACGCCATCATTATTGGTGGTGGCGGTGCCGGCATGCGCGCTGCGCTGCAGCTGGCACAGGGCGGCCACAAGACTGCGGTGATCACCAAGGTTTTCCCGACCCGTTCGCACACTGTGTCCGCACAGGGCGGCATCACGTGCGCCATCGCTTCCGCCGACCCGAACGATGACTGGCGCTGGCACATGTACGATACCGTCAAGGGTTCCGACTACATCGGTGACCAGGACGCTATCGAATACATGTGTCAGGAAGGCCCGGCCGCTGTTTTCGAACTGGACCACATGGGTCTGCCGTTCTCGCGTACCGAGCAAGGCCGCATCTACCAGCGTCCGTTCGGTGGCCAGTCCAAGGACTACGGCAAGGGCGGTCAGGCTGCACGTACTTGCGCTGCGTCCGACCGTACCGGTCACGCGCTGCTGCACACCCTTTATCAGGGCAACCTGAAAGCCGGTACCACGTTCCTCAACGAGTACTACGCTGTTGATCTGGTGAAAAACCAGGAAGGCGAATTCGTTGGTGTGATCGCGATCTGCATCGAAACCGGCGAAACCTCCTACATCCGTGCCAAGGCCACCGTTCTGGCGACTGGCGGTGCGGGCCGTATCTACGCGTCCACCACCAACGCCCTGATCAACACCGGTGACGGCGTCGGCATGGCTCTGCGTGCTGGCGTGCCGGTACAAGACATCGAAATGTGGCAGTTCCACCCGACCGGCATTGCCGGCGCCGGTGTACTGGTTACCGAGGGTTGCCGTGGTGAAGGTGGTTACCTGATCAACAAGCACGGCGAGCGTTTCATGGAGCGTTATGCTCCGAACGCGAAAGACCTTGCAGGTCGTGACGTGGTAGCCCGTTCGATGGTCAAGGAAATCATCGCCGGCAACGGTTGCGGTCCGAATGGCGACCACGTGATGCTCAAACTCGACCACCTGGGCGAGGAAGTGCTGCACAGCCGTCTGCCAGGCATCTGCGAACTGTCGAAGACTTTCGCCCACGTTGACCCGGTCGTTGCTCCGGTTCCGGTTGTGCCGACCTGCCACTACATGATGGGCGGCGTTGCTACCAACATTCATGGCCAGGCGATCACCCAGAACGCCGAAGGTCAGGACCAGATCATTCCTGGCCTGTTCGCGGTAGGCGAAGTGGCTTGCGTATCGGTTCACGGTGCGAACCGTCTGGGCGGCAACTCGCTGCTCGACCTGGTGGTATTCGGTCGCGCTGCCGGCCTGCACCTGGAAAAGGCGTTGACCGATGGCATCGAATACGACGACGCTACCGAGTCCGACATCGAAGCTGCACTGTCGCGTCTGAACGCGCTGAACAACCGTACCGACGGTGAAGACGTTGCCACCCTGCGTCGCGAGCTGCAAAGCTGCATGCAGAACTACTTCGGTGTATTCCGTACCGGCGAATACATGCAGAAGGGCATCGCTCAGCTGGCCGATCTGCGCAAGCGTATCGCCAACGTGAAGATCAACGACAAGTCGCAAGCGTTCAACACTGCACGTATCGAAGCGCTGGAACTGCAGAACCTGCTGGAAGTGGCTGAAGCTACCGCCATCGCGGCCGAAGTACGTAAAGAGTCCCGCGGCGCTCACGCCCGTGAAGACTTCGAAGACCGTGATGACGAAAACTGGCTGTGCCACACCCTGTACTTCCCGGGTGACAAGCGCGTCACCAAGCGTGCCGTGAACTTCTCGCCGAAGACTGTTCCGACTTTCGAACCTAAAGTCCGGACTTATTAAGGGTGACCGCCATGTTGCAAGTCAGTGTTTATCGCTACAACCCTGATCAGGACGCTGCGCCGTTCATGCAGGATTTCCAGGTCGATACCGGTGGTAAAGACCTGATGGTGCTGGACGTGCTGGCCCTGATCAAAGAGCAGGACGAAGGTTTCTCCTATCGTCGCTCCTGCCGTGAAGGCGTCTGCGGCTCCGACGGCATGAACATCAACGGCAAGAACGGTCTGGCCTGCATCACGCCGCTGTCTGCCGTTGTAAAAGGCAACAAGCTGATCGTTCGTCCGCTGCCAGGTTTGCCGGTTATCCGTGACCTGGTCGTCGATATGAGCATCTTCTACAAGCAATACGAGAAGGTGAAGCCTTACCTGCAGAACGACACGCCGGCTCCGGCCATCGAGCGTCTGCAGTCGCCAGAAGAGCGCGAAAAGCTCGACGGTCTGTACGAGTGCATCCTGTGCGCCTGCTGCTCGACCTCTTGCCCGTCCTTCTGGTGGAACCCGGACAAGTTCCTGGGTCCAGCTGCGCTGCTGCAAGCCTACCGCTTCCTGGCAGACAGCCGCGATACCAAGACCAGCGAGCGTCTGGCTTCACTTGACGACCCGTTCAGCGTTTTCCGCTGCCGGGGCATCATGAACTGCGTCAACGTATGTCCGAAAGGCCTGAACCCGACTAAGGCCATCGGTCACATCCGTAACATGCTGCTTTCGAGCGGCGTGTGATTCAGCTGCTGTAACCGTTGCACCGTAGAGGCTATGGCGCGGGCTTCAACCCGCGTCATGGCTATAACCAGAGCCGTAGCCATAAGCTGCAGCTCTTCTTTTGAAGAAATGAGACAAGCAGGGGCATCCGGGCTGGTACCCGGACTATCAGTGTGATCCTAGGTGGCTTGTTTTAGTCGCTGCATTCGGACTTCTGCAAGTTTGCTCGGTGTCGACACCGATGGTGTTCCCCTAACCGAGGGTGACCAAGCATGCAAGAAAGCGTGATGCAGCGCATGTGGAACAGCGCCTACCTTTCAGGTGGAAACGCTGCCTATGTGGAAGAGCTTTATGAGCTCTACCTGCACGACCCTAACGCTGTGCCAGAAGAGTGGCGCACCTACTTTCAGAAGTTGCCAGCCGACGGCAACTCTGCCACTGATGTTTCGCACTCGACGATTCGCGATCATTTCGTGCTGCTGGCAAAGAACCAGCGCCGCGCCCAACCGGTTTCCGCCGGCAGCGTGAGCAGTGAGCACGAGAAGAAGCAAGTTGAAGTGCTGCGATTGATCCAGGCCTACCGTATGCGTGGCCACCAGGCAGCCCAGCTTGACCCGCTGGGGCTGTGGCAGCGTCCTGCACCTGCAGACCTGTCGATCAATCATTACGGCTTGACCAATGCCGATCTTGATACGACCTTCCGTGCCGGCGACCTGTTCATCGGCAAAGAGGAAGCGAGCCTACGCGAAATTCACGAAGCGTTGCAGCAGACATATTGCCGCACCATCGGCGCTGAATTCACGCACATCACCGATTCCGAGCAGCGCCAGTGGTTCCAGCAGCGTCTGGAAAGCGTGCGTGGCCGTCCGACGTACTCCGCCGACATCAAGAGCCACCTGCTTGAGCGCGTGACTGCCGGTGAAGGCCTGGAAAAATACCTGGGCACCAAATACCCGGGCACCAAGCGTTTCGGTCTGGAAGGCGGCGAAAGCCTGATTCCGATGCTCGACGAACTGATCCAGCGTTCCGGCTCGTACGGCACCAAGGAAGTTGTCATCGGCATGGCCCACCGTGGCCGTCTGAACGTTCTGGTCAATACCTTCGGCAAGAACCCGCGCGAGCTGTTCGACGAGTTCGAAGGCAAGAAGAAGGTCGAGCTCGGTTCCGGTGACGTGAAATACCACCAGGGCTTCTCGTCCAACGTGATGACCACCGGCGGTGAAGTTCACCTGGCCATGGCGTTCAACCCGTCCCACCTGGAAATCGTTTCCCCGGTGGTCGAAGGCTCGGTGCGCGCCCGTCAGGACCGTCGCAACGACCTGACCGGTGAGAAGGTACTGCCGATCTCCATCCACGGTGACGCGGCATTCGCCGGTCAGGGCGTGGTCATGGAAACCTTCCAGATGTCGCAGACCCGCGGTTTCAAGACCGGCGGTACCGTGCACATCGTGATCAACAACCAGGTTGGTTTCACCATCAGCAACCCGCTGGACTCGCGTTCTACCGAGTACGCCACCGACGTTGCCAAGATGATCCAGGCGCCGATCCTCCATGTGAATGGCGATGATCCGGAAGCCGTGCTGTTCGTGACCCAACTGGCCATCGACTACCGCATGCAGTTCAAGCGTGACGTGGTGATCGATCTGGTCTGCTACCGTCGTCGCGGCCACAACGAGGCTGACGAACCAAGCGGCACCCAGCCCCTGATGTATCAGCAGATCACCAAGCAGCGCACCACCCGTGAGCTGTACGCTGATCGCCTGACTCAAGCCGGTGTGCTTGACGCTGAACGCGTTCAGGCCAAGGTCGACGAATACCGCAACGCGCTGGACAACGGTCTGCACGTAGTGAAATCGTTGGTCAAAGAGCCGAACAAAGAGCTGTTCGTCGATTGGCGTCCATACCTGGGCCACGCCTGGACTGCGCGTCACGACACGCGTTTTGATCTGAAGACGCTGCAAGAGCTGTCCGCCAAGCTGCTGGAAATTCCGGAAGGCTTCGTCGTTCAGCGTCAGGTCGCGAAGATCTACGAAGACCGTCAGAAGATGCAAGCCGGCGGCCTGCCGATCAACTGGGGTTACGCCGAAACCATGGCGTACGCGACCCTGGCGTTCGAAGGTCACCCGATTCGCATGACCGGTCAGGACATCGGCCGCGGTACGTTCTCGCACCGTCACGCTGTGTTGCACAACCAGAAAGACGCGGGCACCTACATTCCGCTGCAGAACCTGTACGACGGTCAGCCACGTTTCGACCTGTACGACTCGTTCCTCTCGGAAGAAGCGGTACTGGCATTCGAATACGGTTACTCGACCACCACGCCAAACGCGCTGGTGATCTGGGAAGCCCAGTTCGGCGACTTCGCCAACGGTGCTCAGGTCGTGATCGACCAGTTCATCACCAGCGGCGAGCACAAGTGGGGCCGTCTCTGCGGTCTGACCATGCTGTTGCCGCACGGTTACGAAGGTCAGGGCCCTGAGCACAGCTCGGCTCGTCTTGAGCGTTACCTGCAGCTGTGCGCCGAGCACAACATTCAGGTGTGCATGCCGACCACGCCAGCACAGATCTACCACTTGCTGCGTCGTCAGGTGATCCGTCCGCTGCGCAAGCCGCTGGTCGTGCTGACGCCGAAGTCGCTGCTGCGCCACAAGCTGGCCATCTCGACGCTGGAAGATCTGGCCGAAGGTTCGTTCCAGACCGTGATCCCGGAAATCGATGCACTGGACCCGAAAAAGGTCGAGCGCGTGGTTCTGTGCAGCGGCAAGGTCTACTACGACCTGCTGGAAAAACGCCGTGCCGAAGGCCGCGAAGATATCGCCATCGTGCGTATCGAGCAGCTGTATCCGTTCCCTGAGGACGACTTGAAAGAAGTCCTGGCTCCATACACCAACGTCAAACACGCCGTTTGGTGTCAGGAAGAGCCGATGAACCAGGGTGCCTGGTACTGCAGCCAGCATCACTTGCGTCGCAGCATCGCCAACCTCGACAAGACTCTCGTACTTGAGTACGCGGGCCGTGAGGCTTCGGCTGCGCCAGCTTGTGGTTACGCATCGATGCACGCCGAGCAGCAGGAAAAACTGCTGCAAGATGCTTTCACTGTTTAACGCCTTCGCGCTGACTGAAACCGAATTTTAAGGACCCACAGATAATGGCTATCGAAATCAAAGCCCCGTCATTCCCGGAATCGGTTGCCGATGGCACCGTTGCCACCTGGCACAAGAAACCAGGTGAGGCCGTCAAGCGTGACGACCTGATCGTCGACATCGAAACCGACAAAGTCGTGCTCGAAGTGTTGGCTGAAGCGGACGGCGTGCTGGGCGCAATCGTTGCCGAAGAGGGCGCTACCGTTCTGTCGAACCAGGTCCTGGGCTCGATCGAAGAGGGCGGCGCTGCTGCTGCCGCTCCTGCCGCCGCTGCTGCTCCGGCTGCTACTGCCGCTGCCGCACCGGCTGCTGCCGATGGCGAAGATGACCCGATCGCCGCTCCTGCCGCGCGCAAGCTGGCTGAAGAAAACGGCATCAACATCGCTTCCGTTGCCGGCACCGGCAAGGGCGGTCGTGTGACCAAGGAAGACGTGGTAGCAGCAGTTGCTGCCAAGAAAGCCGCTCCGGCTGCCGCACCTGCCAAGGCTGCTGCTCCTTCGGCTGCTGCGCCTGTGTTCGCTGCCGGCGACCGCATCGAGAAGCGCGTACCGATGACTCGCGTACGTGCCACCGTGGCCAAGCGTCTGGTTGAAGCCCAGTCGAACATGGCGATGCTGACCACGTTCAACGAAGTCGACATGACCGAAGTCATGGCTCTGCGTTCGAAGTACAAGGACCTGTTCGAGAAGTCCCACAACGGCGTACGCCTGGGCTTCATGTCGTTCTTCGTGAAAGCGGCCACCGAAGCGCTGAAACGCTTCCCGGCTGTCAACGCGTCGATCGACGGCGGCGACATCGTTTACCACGGCTATGCGGACATCGGCGTTGCCGTTTCCAGCGACCGTGGCCTGGTGGTACCGGTTCTGCGTAACGCCGAGCTGATGAGCCTGGCTGAAATCGAAGGCGGCATCGCAACATTTGGCAAGAAAGCCCGTGACGGCAAACTGTCGATGGACGAGATGACCGGTGGTACCTTCACCATCACCAACGGTGGTACCTTCGGTTCGATGATGTCGACGCCGATCGTCAACCCGCCGCAGGCAGCGATCCTGGGCATGCACAACATCATCCAGCGTCCGATGGCCATCAACGGTCAGGTCGTGATCCGTCCGATGATGTACCTGGCTCTGTCCTACGATCACCGTCTGATCGATGGCAAAGAAGCTGTGACCTTCCTGGTGACCATCAAGAACCTGCTGGAAGATCCGGCTCGTCTGTTGCTGGATATCTAAAAAGCAGCTGCAAGCTTTCAGCTACAAGCCTCAAGCTCAAGGCGAGCGGGTGGGCTTGCAGCTTGAAGCTTGCGGCTTGTAGCTTTATTGCTAAAGAGGATTTTTTGAATGTCGCAGAAATTTGACGTAGTAGTGATCGGTGCCGGCCCTGGTGGCTATGTAGCGGCCATCAAGGCTGCTCAGTTGGGCCTGACCACTGCCTGCATCGAGAAGTACACCGACGCAGAGGGCAAGCAAGCCCTGGGCGGTACCTGCCTGAACGTGGGTTGCATTCCTTCCAAGGCGCTGCTCGACAGCTCGTGGAAATACAAGGAAGCCAAAGAGAGCTTCAACGTTCACGGTATCTCGACCGGCGAAGTCAAAATGGACGTCGCTGCGATGGTTGGCCGCAAGGCTGGCATCGTCAAGAACCTGACTGGCGGCGTTGCGACCCTGTTCAAGGCCAACGGCGTTACTTCGATCCAGGGCCACGGCAAGCTGCTGGCCGGCAAGAAAGTCGAAGTCACCAAGCCGGACGGTTCGGTTGAAGTCATCGAAGCGGAAAACGTCATCCTCGCGCCAGGTTCGCGTCCGATCGACATTCCACCGGCTCCGGTTGACCAGAAAGTCATCGTCGATTCGACTGGCGCTCTGGAGTTCCAGTCCGTACCTAAACGTCTGGGCGTGATCGGCGCTGGCGTGATCGGTCTGGAGCTGGGTTCGGTATGGTCGCGTCTGGGTGCAGAAGTGACTGTTCTCGAAGCACTGGACACTTTCCTGATGGCAGCGGACACCGCTGTTTCCAAGGAAGCGCTGAAAACCCTGACCAAACAGGGTCTGGACATCAAGCTGGGCGCTCGCGTTACCGGTTCGAAAGTCAACGGCGAAGAAGTCGTCGTCAACTACACCGATGCCAACGGCGAACAGACCATCACTTTCGACAAGCTGATCGTTGCCGTTGGTCGCCGTCCGGTGACCACTGATCTGCTGTCTGCCGACTGCGGCGTGGAAATCGACGAGCGCGGTTTCATCGCGGTCGATGACCATTGCGTCACAGCTGTACCGGGCGTC
This sequence comes from Pseudomonas sp. S3_G06, assembly GCF_054667565.1. NCBI lineage: Bacteria > Pseudomonadati > Pseudomonadota > Gammaproteobacteria > Pseudomonadales > Pseudomonadaceae > Pseudomonas > Pseudomonas sp. S3_G06. The sequence continues at coordinate 3,413,394 of NZ_CP162738.1, read as the reverse complement.
TTCGCCATCGGTGACGTGGTTCGCGGCATGATGCTGGCCCACAAGGCTTCGGAAGAAGGCATCATGGTTGTCGAGCGCATCAAGGGCCACAAGGCTCAGATGAACTATGATTTGATCCCTTCGGTTATTTATACTCACCCGGAAATCGCGTGGGTTGGCAAAACCGAGCAGGCGCTGAAGGCCGAAGGCGTTGAAGTCAACGTCGGCACCTTCCCGTTCGCCGCTTCCGGCCGTGCCATGGCTGCCAACGATACCGGTGGTTTCGTCAAGGTCATCGCCGATGCCAAGACCGACCGCGTATTGGGCGTGCACGTGATTGGCCCGAGCGCTGCAGAACTGGTTCAGCAGGGCGCGATCGGTATGGAATTCGGCACCAGCGCTGAAGACCTGGGCATGATGGTTTTCTCCCATCCGACCCTGTCCGAAGCCTTGCACGAAGCTGCTCTGGCAGTGAATGGCGGCGCCATTCACATTGCCAACCGCAAGAAGCGTTAAGACATAATAAGAAACCACGGCGGTAGCGGCCCGTCGTGAGCCTTGCGAGCAAGACTCACCGCGGAATGTCCGCCGGACGCAGTCTTGCGTAGCCCAGCTACGCAAGCAGCAGTCACAGGTGGCGCGGCACTCAAACGAGCGCAGCGCCGAATGCGCAGTACCTAACGAAGACGGTAAAAAGCATGAATCTTCACGAGTATCAGGGTAAGCAGCTGTTCGCTGAATACGGCCTGCCAGTTTCCACTGGTTACGCAGTAGACACCCCGGAAGCAGCAGCAGAAGCTTGCGACAAAATCGGCGGCAACGAGTGGGTCGTCAAAGCCCAGGTTCACGCCGGTGGTCGCGGTAAAGCGGGCGGCGTAAAGCTGGTTCGCAGCAAAGAAGACGCCAAAGCCTTCGCACAGCAGTGGCTGGGCAAGCGTCTGGTGACTTACCAGACTGACGCCAATGGCCAGCCAGTCACCAAGATCCTGGTTGAATCGTGCACTGATATCGCTAAAGAGCTGTACCTGGGCGCTGTCGTTGACCGTTCGAGCCGTCGCATCGTGTTCATGGCTTCCACCGAAGGTGGCGTGGACATCGAGAAAATCGCTCACGACACTCCAGAAAAAATTCTCAAGGCCACTATCGATCCACTGGTTGGCGCTCAGCCATCCCAGGGTCGCGAGCTGGCATTCCAGCTGGGTCTGGAAGGCAAGCAGGTCACTCAGTTCGCCAAGATCTTCGTAGGTCTGGCCAAGCTGTTCAAAGACCACGACCTGGCTCTGCTGGAAGTGAACCCGCTGGTGATCAAGGCTGACGGCGATCTGCACTGCCTCGACGCGAAGATCAACATCGACGCCAACGCCATGTACCGTCAGCCCAAGCTGAAGGCTTTCCACGATCCGTCGCAGGACGATCCGCGCGAAGCGCACGCTGCCAAGTTCGAACTGAACTACGTAGCGCTGGAAGGCAACATCGGCTGCATGGTCAACGGTGCCGGTCTGGCCATGGGCACCATGGACATCGTCAACCTGCATGGCGGCAAGCCAGCCAACTTCCTCGACGTAGGTGGTGGCGCTACCAAGGAACGCGTTACTGAAGCGTTCAAGATCATCCTGTCCGACCAGAACGTCGCGGCAGTACTGGTCAACATCTTCGGCGGCATCGTTCGCTGCGACATGATTGCCGAAGGCATCATCGGCGCCGTGAAAGAAGTCGGCGTGAAAATCCCGGTTGTTGTTCGCCTTGAAGGCAACAACGCTGAGCTGGGCGCTAAAGTACTGGCAGAAAGCGGTTTGAACATCATCGCTGCTACCAGCCTGACCGACGCTGCTCAACAAGTTGTCAAAGCTGCGGAGGGCAAATAATGAGCGTCCTGATCAATAAAGACACCAAAGTTATCTGCCAGGGTATTACCGGTTCGCAAGGTAGTTTCCACACCCAGCAAGCCATCGAATACGGCACCAAGATGGTTGGCGGCGTAACTCCGGGCAAAGGCGGCACCGAGCACCTGGGTCTGCCAGTGTTCAACACCGTCAAAGATGCAGTAGCAGCCACTGGCGCTACCGCCAGCGTGATCTACGTTCCGGCTCCGTTCTGCAAGGACTCGATCCTGGAAGCGGCATTCGGCGGCATCAAGCTGATCGTCTGCATCACCGAAGGCATTCCTACCCTGGACATGCTGGACGCCAAAGTTAAGTGCGACGAGCTGGGCGTAGTCCTGATCGGCCCTAACTGCCCAGGCGTGATCACCCCAGGCGAATGCAAGATCGGCATCATGCCAGGTCACATTCACTTGCCAGGCAAGGTCGGTATCGTTTCGCGTTCCGGCACCCTGACCTACGAAGCTGTGAAGCAGACCACTGACGCCGGTTTCGGTCAGTCGACTTGCGTCGGCATCGGCGGTGACCCGATCCCGGGTTCGAACTTCATCGACATCCTGAAGCTGTTCCAGGAAGACCCGAAGACCGAGGCGATCGTGATGATCGGCGAGATCGGCGGTTCGGCTGAAGAAGAAGCGGCTGCCTACATCAAGGCTAACGTGACCAAGCCGGTTGTTTCCTACATCGCTGGTGTGACTGCTCCTCCGGGCAAGCGCATGGGCCATGCTGGCGCAATCATCTCTGGCGGCAAAGGCACTGCAGACGAGAAATTCGCTGCGCTGCAAGACGCAGGCGTTAAAACCGTGCGTTCGCTGGCAGACATCGGCAAGGCCTTGGCCGAGCTGACTGGCTGGGAAGTGAAGAAGTAAGCTTCGGCTGACTTTTTAGCTCCAGCAGCAAAGGCCACCTTCGGGTGGCCTTTGTCGTTTCTGGCGTATGAGAATTTTGAGCGCTGTTGTGGCGAGGGGATTTATCCCCGCTGGGCTGCGAAGCGGCCCCCATGCCAGCGACCATGATCAGTCAGGCAGTTTGAGCTCGGATTCTTTGGGACTGCTGCGCAGTCCAACGGGGATAAATCCCCTCGCCACAGGTTTGCTGTGATGAATACAGGTTCTCTGTATGAAAAATAGATATGTAAACGCGACACGGAAACGTCGCGTATCGGATAGTTCGCCCTCCAACAGTGCGTTTGTCAGCCAAATTCGTTAGGCTGGCCGCCATTTTTGCGTCCGCCGCCCACAAGGCAGCCACGCGCTTTAAGGGTCAGTCCCATACGGATCGACAGCATTTCCCTAATCCAACAGGGCAATCCCCCTCTAAATTCCGATTTCAGTAGTGTGGTATTACCTTAATGAAAGTTTTGAAAGGTCAGGACATCCTGGCACTTGGTTTTATGACGTTTGCCCTGTTTGTCGGGGCCGGTAACATCATTTTCCCGCCGATCGTCGGCTTGCAGGCCGGACCTCACGTCTGGATGGCTGCGCTGGGCTTTCTGATTACCGCCGTTGGTTTGCCGGTAGTCACTGTGGTGGCGCTGGCCAAGGTCGGCGGCGCGATGGATGCGCTGAGCAGCCCGATCGGCAAGATCGCCGGTGGTATCCTCGCGGCGGCATGCTATCTGGCTGTGGGGCCGCTGTTCGCCACTCCGCGTACCGCGACCGTATCCTTTGAAGTGGGTCTGGCGCCATTGACCGGTGAAAGCCCGCTAGCGCTGTTCCTCTACAGCTCGGTGTACTTCCTGCTGGTGTTCTTCATTTCGCTCTACCCTGGGCGGTTGTTGGATACCGTTGGCCGCTTCCTCGCGCCGCTGAAAATCATTGCGCTGGCAGTACTGGGCATCGCCGCGTTCGCCTTGCCGGCGGGTGACATCGGTCACGGCACTCCAGAGTATGTGGCGGCACCGTTTTCCCAAGGCTTCATCAATGGTTACTTGACCATGGATACCCTCGGCGCACTGGTATTCGGCATCGTTATCGTCAACGCGATCCGCTCCCGTGGCGTCGAGTCGCCGGCGCTGATCACCCGTTACGCGATCATCGCCGGGCTGATTGCCGGCGTGGGTCTGGCACTGGTCTACGTCAGCCTGTTCCGCCTCGGGTCCGGCAGCCATGAAGTCGCGGTCGGCGCCACCAACGGCGCGGCGGTGTTGCATGCTTACGTGCAGCACACCTTCGGTTCGCTGGGCAGTGGTTTCCTTGCGGTGCTGATCTCGCTGGCGTGTCTGGTCACGGCGGTCGGCCTGACCTGTGCCTGTGCTGAATACTTCAGCCGTGTGCTGCCGCTGTCCTACAAGACGCTGGTGATTATCCTCGCAGCGTTTTCGCTGCTGGTCTCCAACCTCGGTCTGACCAAACTGATCGCCTTCTCGATTCCGGTACTCACCGCGATCTACCCGCCGTGCATCGTTCTGGTCGCGCTGAGCTTCTGCAAGGATTTCTGGCATGAGCACGGGCGCATTCTTGGCCCGGTGATGCTGGTTTCCTTCGTTTTCGGCACCATCGACGCCCTGAAAGGCGCTGGTCTGGCCGACTGGATGCCAACTCAGCTGACCCATCTGCCGCTGAGCGAGCAGGGTCTGGCGTGGCTGGTGCCGTGCGTGATGACTCTGGTGGTCGCCGTGGTCTGTGATCGCCTGCTGGGCAAGCGCAGCGAAGTCACTGCCTGACGTGGTTTGGACCCGCCATAAGTGGGTCGAGCACGGTTAAACAGAAATGCCCCGTATCAATCGATACGGGGCATTTTTTATCAGAGCTGATAATCCTCAGCCCAGATAACGTACCACCAGAGCTCCCACATTGACATTGACATTGACATTGACATTGACGTTGTCGCTGTCACGGCTCAGGAGTATTCGCTTGTCGGGCTGCACTGCCACCGAGATCCATTGCATACCGGGCCCCATAGAGTGAGTTACGTATCCCTTGCCATCTCCAAAGGTTGTGTCCAGTTCACCCGTTGCCAGATAGCGGCAGGCAAGCATTTGCTCCCTGGTTATTTGCCCTGTACTCCCCACCACAACCAAGCCATCCTCAGGCTCCCCACTTAGATCGAACAAAGTGCAACCGTCGGTTAATCCAAGATCAGTGACTACAGGCTTACCCTGATTGAATGCGAGATTTGGTCTACCGTTCGGGTTGTACGCGGCCATCATTGCTTTGCGTCCTTTACCCCAAACGTCGTCAGGCGATGTGTCGACCTGGCCAGCAACAAAGAAGCTGCCGTCAGCACGTAACATCAGGCTTCGTACGCTGGCCGGGTAATCCGATGGTATGTAGACGGTCCCGGTGCCATCATCGCCGAAGCCTTTATGGGGCGTTCCATCGACGTTCAGGCGCACAATCTTTCCTTCTCCAGCCCTCGAACCTGCGACTGTGATTACTCCATCCTCTGCCACTGAAATCGAAGCAATGCCCATTGCAAGATCCAGCCAGCCTTTGTTGTTGAAAGCGGTATCGAAATCTCCTTTCTGATCAAGTCTGAACAGTCGGTTGCTTTGACCGACGAGGATTTTTTCATCAGCAGTCAGTACTAACCTAGTTCTGGATTGCGACTTGATGGAAGCTTCCGGTTTTGGCAATTGCGATTCGGACTTTGGCAGGAAAGGGACGTAAACCGTCCCATCGAGACCGAAATCGCGATCTCTTTCACCATCAGCGAAGAATCTGGCAAGCGCAAATCGAGTTCCTTGGTCCTCATCATATTGATACCCAAAAAGCAGCGCTTTACCGTCTTTATAAAGACAGGCGCCAGTGCCGCTGGCTTGTCCCGAACCTGTAAACGTACCTACGATCAAACCGTTTTCGTTGAAGCCAGTATCGTTAGTACCGTCTGCCAGTAATTGCGCCAAATGAAAACTGACCTTGCCCTCTACAAAAGTTTGTCCCACGAGAAGGATCTTTCCATCCGGGCGCAAGCCTGCGATGTTCAAAGCCTGGCTTCCCGCAGCAAATGACTCGGCGTACCCCCGGTTGCCAAACGTTGTGTCAATGGGCAGCGCAGCGTTCAAAGGTGTCATGCTCAAATCCTTGTCTGATAGGGGGGCGGTCAGTGTTCCCGTTTGAGAAAACGACCTTATGCCTCGCCATACCCTCTCCGCTACTGTCAGAGTTGACAGGTATAAGCCTTTGATAACTGATAGCTGCGGTCTATTTTGAATTAATTTGACTCTTCAATGAGCGTGTCTTTTTACGAGCCAACACGTCGAAACGAAGGGCCCCCTCCATCATTCCTCTTGCTCAGGACAGCGAATGTCGTTCATCCAAGCCAATCTGATCCACTTGCTCGCCGCCGTCTGGTTTGTCGTCTGCTGGGGCGGTTACACCCGTTATGCCACCTGGAAGGCTCGCGATACGGCGTGTCTGGCCAGCGTGTTGCACCTTTACCGCGAAGACTGGATGCGCCGCATGCTGCTGCGTGACAACCGCATCGCCGATGCCAGCGTGATCGGCAATCTGGAGCGCAACGCCTCGTTCTTCGCCTCCAGCACGCTGATCATCCTCGCCGGTATTCTCACCGTGCTCGGCGCGTCCGACCGAGCTGTATCGTTGTTGGCGGATATTCCGATGGTGCAGCAGGCGTCGCAGGGCATGTCGGAGATCAAGTTGCTGTGCCTGGCACTGGTGTTCGTCTATGCGTTCTTTACTTTCAGCTGGTGCATGCGGCAGTACAACTTCTCGGCGATTCTGGTCGGTTCAGCGCCGATGATCGGCGAGCGCCAAGTGACCGAGCAGGAACGCAAGGCCTTCGCTTCACGGGCGGCGCGGGTGATTTCGATGGCAGCCAACCAGTTCAACTTCGGCCTGCGCTCTTATTACTTCGGCATGAGCATGCTGGCGTGGTTCGTCAGCCCGTGGCTGTTCATGATCATGAGCGCGGGAGTCGTGGTGGTTTTGTATCGCCGCGAGTTTCATTCCGACGTTCTCGATGTCATGGTCTATACCCCTACAGAGGCGCCCGTCCCTGAGGCAAACAAAGAGGCTGTTTGATGAGTATTCCGTTCTGGTGTGTGTTTATCAGTGCTTTATTGATCTACGTGGCGCGTATGCCGGTGGCCAAGGCCATGAAAGAGCAGGGCGGGTATGACAATCACTTGCCGCGGCAGCAGCAGGCGCAGTTGACTGGCTTCGGTGCGAGGGCGCTGGCGGCCCATCAGAACAGCATCGAAGCCTTCATCCTCTTCGCCGTCGGCGTGCTGATGGCGCATACCACGCAAACCGCGGGTTGGCTGATCGATGCGCTGGCGATCATCTTCGTGATCTCGCGAGTGTTCTATCTGTGGTTCTATCTGGCCGACCTGGCGAAGTTGCGCAGCCTGATGTGGCTAGTTGGCTTCATCTGTTCGTTGTTGCTGATGATTAGTCCGACTTTTAGAACCGTGTTGCTCTAACCGGTAAATCACAGGCAAAAGAAAACCCGCACTTGGCGGGTTTTCTTTCACACCAGAAAGCTTATTGCTTTTTGGCGGCTTCTTCTTGAGCGGCGGCGTTCGATTCAGCCTGAGCTTTGGCAGCTTCGGCGTTTTCTTTTGCTGCGTCGTTCACTTTATCCTGAGCTTTGTTCATGTCTTGCTGAGCTTGCTCAGCATGTTGGTTGGCATCTTGAGCTTTGTCCTCGGATTTTTTATCGCAGGCAGCGAGACCGAGGGAAGCGGTCAACATCAAGGCAATAGCTAAAGTCTTACGCATGGGGTGTATCTCCTTATGGAAAATAACTACTGGCCTTAAGAACTCGGCGCTACGGGTTAAGTTCCTCAATTGTTTCAGATATATAAGTTTGTTTTATCACGGAACTTTTGCCGCTTTTCTCAATACTGGCACAAGGCCCAAACGCGAGTAATTATCACATGGCCGAAAACCCCGTTTTTGAGCGCGCGACGCGCTTTTTATCGGCATTGCGCCACTGTCAGGTCTTGGGTCTGCAAGTGCACAGTGCTTCCAGCGAAGGGCTGACGGTGATCCTGCCGTACAGCGAAAAAATCGTCGGCAATCCCGAAACCGGAGTCATCCATGGCGGCGCCATCACTTCGCTGATGGACACCGCCTGCGGCATGTCGACCCTTTGCGTGCTGCCGGAGTTCGAAGTCTGTCCGACCCTCGATCTGCGCATCGACTACATGCACGCCGCTGAACCGAACAAAGCGGTGTACGGCTTTGCCCAGTGCTATCGCGTCACCACCGACGTGATCTTTGCCCGTGGTTTTGCCTACCAGGACGATCCCGAGCAACCGATTGCCCACGTCGTCGGCACATTCATGCGCATGGGCACCGGTCTGAAGGGCAGCAAGGGTTTCGCGGGCGCGATCAAGGGAGCGAGCCAATGAGCAACGATCTCAGAGAGCAGCTGCAACAGGCTCACGCGCAGGGCGATTACGCTCCGCTGCTGGCGTTGATTCCCTATGCCGGGCTGATCGGTATCGAATGTTCGCGGGTCGGCGATGAGCTCTTGTTCAAGCTGCCGGCGAACAAGGACAACATTGGTAACCCTTTATTGCCGGCGATCCATGGCGGAGTGATTGCCGGCTTCATGGAGCTGGCCGCAGCCCTGCATTTGCTGATTTTCACCGGCACACCGGGTGTGCCGAAGATCATCGATTTTTCCCTCGATTACCTGCGCGCCGGGCAGTTTCGCGACACTTGGGCCAGGTGTCAGGTCTGCCGTCAGGGCCGTCGCGTCGCTAACGTAGCGGTCACTGCCTGGCAGAGTACCGAGGCCGAACCGATCGCCACCGCCCGCGCGCACTTCAAAATTGATGAGCCCTTGAAATCCTGAACAGCGCCCCCAACTCAGATGACAACCCGCCGCAGACCATTTCGGGTCGCGGCCACTGCCATCTGATTGGAGTTTGATGACCATGAGTGTGGAAACTCAAAAGGAAACCCTGGGCTTCCAGACCGAGGTAAAGCAGCTGCTGCACCTCATGATCCATTCGCTGTATTCGAATAAGGAGATTTTCCTTCGCGAATTGATCTCGAACGCCTCTGACGCTGTCGACAAGCTGCGCTTCGAAGCCCTGGCCAAGCCTGAGTTGCTCGAAGGTGGCGCTGACCTGAAAATCCGTGTGAGCTTCGACAAGGACGCCAAGACCGTCACCCTCGAAGACAACGGTATCGGCATGAACCGTGACGATGTGATCACCCACCTGGGGACCATCGCCAAATCCGGCACCGCCGACTTCATGAAAAACCTGTCCGGCGATCAGAAGAAAGATTCGCACCTCATCGGCCAGTTCGGTGTCGGCTTCTACTCGGCCTTCATCGTTGCCGACAAGGTTGATGTTTACAGCCGTCGCGCCGGCACTGCCGCCAGCGAAGGCGTGCACTGGTCGTCGAAAGGCGAGGGCGAGTTCGAAGTCGCCACCATCGACAAGCCAGAGCGCGGCACCCGCATCGTCCTGCACCTGAAATCCGGCGAAGACGAATTCGCTGATGGCTGGCGTCTGCGCAACATCATCAAGAAGTACTCCGACCACATCGCTTTGCCGATCGAACTGCCGAAGGAAGTCACTGCGGCCGAAGGCGAAGAGGCTCCAGCCGTTGAATGGGAAACCGTCAACCGTGCCAGCGCCCTGTGGACCCGTCCGCGCACTGAAGTCAAAGACGAGGAATACCAGGAGTTCTACAAACACATCGCTCACGACTTCGAAAATCCGCTGTCGTGGAGCCACAACAAGGTTGAGGGCAAGCTCGAGTACAGCTCGCTGCTGTACGTGCCGGCCCGCGCACCGTTCGACCTGTACCAGCGTGAAGCGCCGAAAGGCCTGAAGCTGTACGTGCAGCGTGTGTTTGTGATGGATCAGGCCGAGTCGTTCCTGCCGCTGTACCTGCGCTTCATCAAAGGCGTGGTCGATTCCAACGACCTGTCGCTGAACGTGTCGCGTGAGATCCTGCAGAAAGACCCGATCATCGATTCGATGAAAACCGCGCTGACCAAGCGTGTGCTCGACATGCTGGAAAAACTGGCGAAGAACGAGCCTGAGCAATACAAAGGCTTCTGGAAAAACTTCGGTCAGGTCATGAAAGAAGGCCCGGCAGAAGATTTCGCCAACAAAGAAAAAATTGCCGGTCTGCTGCGTTTCGCATCGACCCAGGGCGACGACGGCGAGCAGGTTGTCGGTCTGGCTGACTACCTGGCCCGCGCCAAGGAAGGTCAGGACAAGATCTACTACCTCACCGGCGAAACTTACGCGCAGGTCAAGAACAGCCCGCACCTGGAAGTCTTCCGCAAGAAAGGCATCGAAGTACTGCTGCTGACCGATCGCATCGACGAGTGGCTGATGAGCTACCTCAGCGAATTCGACGGCAAGACGTTTGTCGACGTGGCGCGCGGTGACCTCGATCTGGGCAACCTGGATTCGGAAGAGGACAAGAAAGCCGCAGAAGAAGTCGCCAAGTCCAAAGAAGGCCTGGTCGAGCGTCTGAAAACTGCTCTGGGTGATTCCGTGGCTGAAGTCCGCGTATCCCATCGTCTGACCGATTCGCCGGCCATTCTGGCCATCGGCGAACAGGACCTGGGCCTGCAAATGCGCCAGATCCTCGAAGCCAGCGGGCAGAAAGTCCCGGATTCGAAGCCGATTTTCGAATTCAACCCAAGCCACCCGCTGATCGAGAAACTCGATGGCGAGCAGAGCGAAGAGCGTTTTGGCGACCTGTCGCACATCCTCTTCGATCAGGCCGCCCTGGCGGCGGGCGACAGCTTGAAGGATCCGGCCGCTTACGTGCGCCGGCTGAACAAGCTGCTGGTTGAACTGTCGGTTTGATCACGTTGTAGGAAAAACCCGCTTCGGCGGGTTTTTTCGTTCTGGTGTTTACTCAATCAGGAGTCAGAAATGAGCCAAGTCACTGTACGTTCCGTGGTCTATCAGATTGACGGCCAGGCCTATGAAGGTCGCCTGGCGTTCGACGCCGAGCACAAGGCTGCGCGCCCGGGTTTGCTGATGGCGCCGAACTGGATGGGCGTCAGCGCCGGTGCCGAAGACATCGCCAAGTCGGTCGCGGCCAAGGGTTACGTGGTGCTGATCGCGGATGTCTACGGCCAGAGCGTACGTCCGCAGAACGCTGATGAGGCGCTGGCAGCAATGATGCCGCTCAAGGACGACCGCGCGCTGCTGCGCAAACGTCTGCAAGTGGCTTTCGAGCAATTGCAGAGCCAGGGCGAAGCCACGGTGGATACTTCGAAACTGGCGGTGTTCGGTTTCTGCTTCGGTGGTTGCTGTGCGCTGGACCTGGCCCGCACCGGCGCGCCGGTAAAAGCGGCGGTGTCGTTCCACGGCACGCTGGATTCGCCGAACCCGGCGGATGCGCAGAACATCAAGGGCTCGGTGCTGGTGCTGCATGGCGCGTCCGATCCATTGGTGCCGAAAGAGCAACTGCCGGCATTCGAAGATGAGATGAACGCGGCGAAGGTCGACTGGCAACTGCTCAGCTACGGCGGCGCGGTGCACTCGTTTACCGATCCGCACGCCAATGTGCCGGGCAAGATGATGTACGACGAAAAGACCGCCAAGCGCGCGTTCAAGTCGATGCATGATTTGCTGGATGAAGTGTTCAAGGGCTGATTGCCCTCAGATCAAAAGATCGCAGCCTTCGGCAGCTCCTACATGAATCCGGTGTAGGAGCTGCCGAAGGCTGCGATCTTTTGCTTTCAACGGCTTGCCGGTAGTTCTATCCGCTCGATTTCCCCCGGCACCGTCGGCCAATCCTTGGCCGCCCACTTGCGCCGTGCCTCATCAATCGCCGCCGGATCGCTTGCAACAAAATTCCAGTTGATCCGCCTCGGACCGTCCAGCGCCGCGCCGCCGAACACCACCGCGTGCACATCGCTTTCGGCAAACAGGCTCATCTCTTCGCCGGCTGGCAACACCACCAGCGCATGCGGCTCGATCGCCTCGCCATTCAATTGCGCATCACCGCTCAACACGTACACCGCGCGTTCTTCATGCTCGGTCGGAATCAGCAGTGTGGTCGCGGTCTGCATCTTCACTTCCGCATACAACGTAGGAGAAAGCACCGGTACTGGCGATTCCAGGCAAAAGCCTGACCCGGCAATCATGCGAATCTGCACGCCAAGGTTATCGCTGACCGGCAACGTCGCTGCCGGGTGATGACTGTAATGCCCCGGGCCCTGTTCGTGGTCCTTGGGCGAGGCCAGCCAGACTTGCAGGCCGTGCAAGGTGAAGGTCTCGGCGAGCAGTGGGGCTGGCGTACGCTCGACGTGGGCGATGGCGCTGCCAGCGGTCATCCAGCTGACATCGCCGGCACCGACCACCTGATCGGAGCCCAGACTGTCCTTGTGCTGCAATTGCCCTTCGAACAGATAGGTAAGCGTCGACAGACCAATGTGCGGATGCTGTCGGATGTCCATACCTTTGCCCGTCGGATAAATCGTTTCGAGCATGTGGTCGAAAAACACGAAAGGCCCGACGTTGCGGCATTTGGCTGACGGCAGCGGGCGCAGAATCGGCTGGCCTTCGACGTCTTCGGCGCGCGGGCGGATGATCAGGAGTGACGTGTCCATGGTGCATTCCAGGCTGAGCGGGTGATGCCAGAAGCATAACCCGCCGCTGGCATCAGGAGGATTATTGGCTGTCGAAGCCTTGTGGGGCGTGGGTTTCGATGCTGACTTCGCTGTTAGTCATCAATTTGTGAATCGGGCAGCGATCGGCCACGCGCAGCAGTTCCTCACGCTGGGCGTCGGTGAGTACGCCTTTGAGCGTAAGGGTGACATGCAGGGCGTATTTGCCTTTCTGTTCCTGGCTGTTGTCGCGCTTTACCTCGACTCCCACGCCGGTCAGCGGGATGTCTTTTTTCTTCGCGTACATCTTCAGGGTCAGCGCTTTACAGGCGCCAAGGGCGGCGTCGAAGTAGTCGTGTGGCTCTGGCGCGGTGCCTTCACCCCCGGCGGCTTTCGGTACATCGGCAAACAATTCGTGGTCGTCGATCTGGACGGTGTGACGAAAACCTTCGGCAGAGACGGTATTGACGGTAACAGTCATGGAAACCTCACAGGCGGCAGGAAAAATCGTTCGATCAAAACAGACCTTGCAGCTATAGAGCATTCGCGGCAGTGGGCGTTCCGCTTTTCGGCAGGGCTGAACCCTTGTCGTTCGGGCGCGGTCTAGGCTATGCCCATCTGCCGGAGATTACTTGTGTCCTTGTCTCGTCTGAGTCTTGCCTGTCTGCTGCTGTTCGCTGGCAGCGCCAGTGCCCGCGAATACACTTACAGCGATGCGCACCTGCATTACGTGGATTTTTTCCAGGAAAGCGCCGGCATGCAGAAATTGCTCACGGCCATGAAAGAAAATTCCATCGAGCACGTGATGATTTCGGGCATTCCCGTGGCGAAGAAATGGCATGAAGACGAACCCAAGCGCCCGCGCTATTACGCCGGTGATGACGCCGATGCCTATTGGTACAGCGCCACCGATGTGATCATTGCCGACGCGGTGGAAAAACTGGCGCCGGAGCAGCGCCAGTACTTTCATCCGTTCCTGTCCGGCTTCAATCCCAATGACAAGAATTCCGCCGCGCACATTCAGCGCATGCTCGACCTGTATCCGGGTTTGTGGCAGGGCATCGGCGAGGTGTTCACCCGGCACGATGACCTGACCGCGCTGACCTCCGGCGACACACCCCGGGCCAACAACGAGGCGATGACCAAGATCTATCACCTCGCCGCGGAAAATGATCTGCCGGTGATGCTGCATTCCAACATCACTTCCAAGCGTGAGAAAAATCCGCTGTACCTGAAGGAGGTCGAAGAGCCGCTGCGCAATCATCCGCACACGCGATTCATCTGGGCGCACGCCGGCACCAGCGCCGAGATCCATCGGCATCAGACCCAGTTGCCGTTTCTCCTGCCGACCCTGACGCGCATGCTTGAGGCTTATCCGAATCTGTTTATCGACCTGTCGTGGAGCATGCTCACGCCGTATCTGCTCGACGAGCAGGGCAAGCCGCGCGCCGAATGGCTGGCGCTGGTGGAGAAGTATCCCGAGCGCTTCATGCTCGGCTCAGACGTAGTAGGACGGTTCAACAAACTCGGTCAGGAAATGCACAGCTACAAGCCGTTTCTCGATGCGCTGCCGGAAGCGGTGGCGCGCAAAGTCGCGCGGGATAACTTCCTGGCAATCTTGCCGCGCAACACAGGTAAACCCGCCGGTCCGCGCTGAAACGTCAAAGCCACGGGTTCGAACTAGCCGCTCGTCTGCCTATCGCCTTTTCGTCTTACGCAATTTCTAGGCAATGCCGATACCTTCTAAAGCAACCCGCTGCAGGCTGATGCAGCGCTTTTGGAAGGAGCCAGAGTGATGAATATCCGTAGTCTCAATATTGCCCCGCGTGCCGGTCTCGGTTTTGGCCTGCTGGCCCTGATGGTGTTCGCCCTTGGCGCGTTCGCCTTGCTGCAAATGTCGAACATGCGTGCGCAGTCCGATGAAGTCGACAACAACTGGCTGCCAAGCGTGATGGCGGTCGGTGAGATGAGTCAGGACATGCTGCGCCTGCGCGCACTGACCATGCGCCTGTTGCTCAACCGTGACCCCAAGGCACTGGAGCAGAATGTCGCCAAGCTCGACGAGCTGCGCAGTGGCTTGAGCGAAGCGCAGCAGCGTTATGACGCATTGATCGTTTTGCCGGAAGAGCGCGTATTGTTCGAACGCTTCAAGGGAACCGAGCACAAATACCTTGAGCTTCAGGCACAAGTCCTACAGCTGTCAGCGCAGAATCGGGTGGCAGACGCTTCGGCGATTCTCAACGATCAGATGAGTCCGCTGGCCGATGAAATCGCTGCCACCCTGCGTCAGCTGGTCGAGTTGAACAAGCAAAATGCCGGTCTCGCCACTGAGGCAGCGCGCTTGGTCTTCAAGCAATCGCGGCTGTGGGTCGCAGTAATGATCGCCATTGCCGCGCTGATTACCGTCGGCCTGGCGTTGCTGCTGACGCGCAGCATTGTCGTGCCATTGTCGCAATCGCTCAGCGTGGCCGAAGTGGTGGCCGGTGGGGATTTGACCGGCGACATTCACATCGTTGGCAGAGACGAGCCGGCGCGTCTGCTGCAAGCGCTGAAAAGCATGCAGCACAATCTGCGCGACACGATCCGGCGCATTTCCGAGTCGTCCACGCAACTGGCCTCGGCGGCGGAAGAGTTGAGCAGTGTCACCGAAGACGCCACTCGCGGCTTGTATCAGCAAAGTCAGGAAATCGAACAGGCCGCCACTGCGGTCAACCAGATGACAGCAGCGGTGGAGGAAGTGGCGAACAACGCCGTGGCCACGTCTGAAGCTTCTCGCGAATCCGACCGCATCGCCCGGCAAGGGCGCGAGCAAGTGCAGCAGACGGTGACGTCGATCGAGTTTCTCGCTGGCGATGTCACCAATAATGCCGCGCAGGTCGAGGCGCTGGCGCAAAAGGTTCATGGCATCAGCAAAGTGCTGGACGTGATTCGCTCGATCGCCGAACAGACCAATCTGCTCGCCCTCAACGCCGCGATCGAAGCGGCGCGCGCCGGCGATGCCGGGCGTGGTTTTGCAGTAGTGGCGGATGAAGTGCGCGCGCTGGCGCATCGCACCCAGCAGTCGACCCAGGAAATCGAGCAGATGATCGGCGGGATTCAGCAGGGCACCGATTCAGCGGTCAGTTCGATGCAGCAGAGCAATTCTCGGGCGCGCTCGACCCTCGAGCTGGCGAAGAGCGCAGGCTCGGCCCTGGAGGAAATTGCCTCGGCGTTTACCTTGATCAACGAGCGCAATCTGGTCATCGCCAGCGCCTCGGAACAGCAGGCAGCGGTGGCGCGCGAGGTGGATCGCAACCTGATGAATATTCGTGATCTGGCAATGCAGACATCGGCAGGGGCCAATCAGACCAGTGCGGCGAGTCAGGAGTTGTCGAAGTTGGCGGTGGATCTGAACGGGATGGTGGCGCGGTTTTCTGTCTGAATCAGCAGGCGACGAAATTCCTGTAGGAGCTGCGGCACGCTGCGATCTTTTGATGTTGACTCAAGATCAAGGTCAAAAGATCGCAGCCTCGTTTCACTCGTCAGCTCCTACAGGAAATGATGTGTTTGCGAAAACTGCGGACATTAAAAAGCCCCGCATTCGCGGGGCTCTTTGTTGTTGCAGTCGATCAGCTGCCTTTGACAGTCTTGCCGTTGACCGTACCGTCCTGGAGCATGATGTTGTACTCCTTGCCGTCAGTCTCGACCTGTTGCAGACGCACCAGCAGGTAATCCCAGTCTTTGGCGAACCACAGCACGGTGATGCGCTTGCTTTGTGTCGGATCGCGCACGCGTTCGACCTTGATCGCGTCGATCTGGCCGGCCTTGGTATCGACCTTCTCCGAACCCAGCACGCGGAAGTCGTAGGTATCGACTTCGCCATCATCAACCACCTGATAGCTCATGCTTTTCTTGCCGGCGGCGACGTCGTGCTGCAGCGCCAGTTGGTAGGTCGACTTGTCGACCATGCCACGGTTCAGCGGGATTTTCACCGCGTCGCCACGGTCGGTGCCGGTCACCAGTTTGTTGGCCCAGTCGAAGTCCAGATCAGCCTTTTTCGCTTTGCCCAGGCCACCACGTTCAAAGTGGTAGGACTGCGGCAGGAGGGTGTCCTTGTCCAGCTTCAGGGTGCTTTCTTCAGTCAGGCTGGCGATCATCATCGAGGCCTTGAAGCTGAGCTTCCAGACGCCGTTGGCTTCCTTGGTCAGGCTGCGTTCGGCAGTGCCGCTCATGGGCAGCTGCTTCCAGTCGGCGGTGTAGCTGGCGGAGAACGGTTGAAGGTCCGCTGCCTGCGCGAAGGGCAGGGCGAGCAGAGCGCAAGCGAAGAGCAGGGCGCGACGCATAATATCTCCTAGTGTCGAATCAAGTGGCCGCTGGCGGCGAGTAACTGGCCGTCGAGTAAAGCACCCTGGTCACCGAGTGTCAGCCTGCCTTCGGCAAACCAGCGTACTGCCATCGGGTAGATCAGGTGTTCCTGAACGTGGACTCGTTGCGCCAGACTCTGCGGCGTGTCGTGCAACTCTACCGGTAATACTGCTTGTACGACCAGTGGTCCGCCATCGAGTTCCTCGGTGACGAAGTGCACGGAGCAGCCATGTTCCGTGTCGCCGGCCTCCAGCGCGCGCTGATGAGTGTGTAACCCTTTGTATTTGGGCAGCAGCGACGGGTGGATGTTGAGCAGGCGACCCTGGTAGTGGCGCACGAAATCAGCGCTGAGAATGCGCATGAAGCCGGCCAGTACCACGAGTTTGGGGTTGAATTGGTCGATCAGTTCGATCATCGCGGCATCGAAGGCCTCGCGGCCCTCGAATGCCTTGTGATCCAGCGAGCGGGTGGCGATACCCGCGTCGCGGGCGCGTTGCAGGCCGTAGGCGTCGGCGCGGTTGGAAATCACCGCAGCGATGCGGACCGGGCTGTCGCCGGTCCGCGTGCTGTCGATCAGAGCCTGCAAGTTACTGCCGGTGCCGGACAACAGCACCACGACATCACAGGACTTTGGCATCAGTGAGCCTTGAGGTTCTTCAGCTCGACCTGCGCAGCGCCCTCGGCGGCCACGGCGATCTGACCGATGACCCAAGGCTGCTCGCCAGCGTCACGCAGAGTGTTCAGGGCCACTTCGACGTGCTCCTGAGCTACGCAGATGACCATGCCGACGCCGCAGTTCAATACGCGGTGCATTTCGGTTTCATCAACGTTGCCTTGCTCTTGCAGCCAGTCGAAAACGGCCGGGCGAGTCCAGCTGGCGACGTCGACCACAGCCTGAGCGCCTTTTGGCAGTACGCGCGGGATGTTGTCGAGCAGGCCGCCACCGGTGATGTGGGCCATGGCTTTAACGGCGCCGGTGTCTTTGATCAGCTTGAGCAGTGGCTTGACGTAGATGCGGGTCGGGGCCATCAGCAGGTCGGTCAGCGGTTTGCCGTCGAGCTGGGTGTTTTCGATGTCGGCGCCGGAGACTTCGATGATCTTGCGGATTAGCGAGTAGCCGTTGGAGTGCGGGCCGGACGATGGCAGGGCGATCAGCGCGTCACCGGTGGCAACTTTCGAGCCGTCGATGATTTCCGCCTTTTCCACCACGCCGACGCAGAAGCCGGCCAGGTCGTAGTCTTCGCCTTCGTACATGCCTGGCATTTCAGCGGTTTCGCCGCCGACCAGCGAGCAACCCGACAGTTCGCAGCCAGCGCCGATGCCGGTGACAACCTGGGCAGCGGTGTCGACGTTCAGTTTGCCGGTGGCGTAGTAGTCGAGGAAGAACAGCGGCTCGGCGCCGCACACCACCAGATCGTTGACGCACATGGCGACCAGGTCGATGCCGATGCTGTCGTGCTTGTTCAGGTTCAGCGCCAGACGCAGCTTGGTGCCGACGCCGTCGGTGCCGGAGACCAGCACTGGCTGCTTGTAGCCGGCCGGGATTTCGCAGAGGGCGCCGAAACCGCCCAGGCCGCCCATGACTTCCGGGCGCGCAGTGCGCTTGGCGACGCTCTTGATGCGTTCGACCAATGCTTCACCGGCGTCGATGTCTACACCGGCGTCCTTGTAGCTCAGGGAGGGTTGCTTGCTCATGATCCAGGCCTTTAGGGGAGGGGATTCAGGGGGTAACGACCGAGTTCAGCGGGAACATCGAACTCGATGGGCGATCGCCTCACGCGAGTTTCGAGGGGCCCGGCCGTTGCCGGTCTGCGAAGGCGCGCGATTTTATCAGGCTTGAGGGGCAGCGGCCATCCTCGCACCGACGGGCAGGGCCATATCGGCGGAAATTTTTTGCAATCGCAGGGTATGACTGCCTGTATAAGGTGTGGCGATTAACCGTCTATCGTTAGGACTGTGCAAAAACTTACCGCCACCGTGTGAATGTTTTGCCAGGGGTGGGGGTCACAGCCTTGCTCAAACGGTTCACGCGGCGTGTTCCAGCCGCTCCTGTCGACGGGAATTTTCCATGCGTTTTTGTAAATTGTTATTTGTAGGCTGCCTGACGCTGGTCAGCCTGGCGAGCCATGCCGAAAACCTCAAAGGCCTGTATCAGGTGCGTCAGCCGGTCAACGGCCAGGCGCCGGAAGAGCGCGATCGCGCCACGCAGGCAGCGCTCGATACCCTGGTGCTGCGCCTGACCGGCGACCCGAAAGCCGCGCAGAACCCGGGGCTGGCGCCGATCCGCAAGGACCCGCAGCAGATCATCAGCCAGTTCGGCTTCGACGCCGGGCCACCGGAAGTGCTGAAAGTCGACTTCGATCCGGCAACCACCGAGCAGGCCTTGCGCCGGGCCGGGTTGCCGGTGTGGGGCGCCAGTCGACCGTCGATCCTCGGCTGGTGGCTGAACGATTCAACTGAAGGTGCGAGCCTGGTCGGTGACGGTCAGGCCGCAGCCGCAACGTTGCGCACGGCCGCACAACATCGCGGTTTGCCACTGCGTTTGCCACTGGCTGATCTCAGTGAGCAACTGGTCGCCACCGCACCGGCGCTGGAAAGCGCTGATCCCGCGCCTCTGCGCAGTGCTTCGGAACGCTACAACGCCGACGCCTTGCTGGCGGTGCATGCCCGCGAAGAAGGCGGGCAGTGGCAGGCGAAGTGGCGCTTGTGGCTCGGTGATCAGAAAGAGGCCGGCAGTGTGCAGGGCGCTGATCAGGCAGCTGTTGCCGATGCGGTGATGCTGGCGGTAGCCGAGCGTCTGGCG
Organism: Pseudomonas sp. S3_G06; assembly: GCF_054667565.1. Lineage (NCBI taxonomy): Bacteria > Pseudomonadati > Pseudomonadota > Gammaproteobacteria > Pseudomonadales > Pseudomonadaceae > Pseudomonas > Pseudomonas sp. S3_G06. Next base: position 3,393,879 of record NZ_CP162738.1, on the reverse strand, counting down.
CCGCGATTTGTCGCCAAGCCCGGCGCGTCGGGTCAGCAGACGCTGGAAGTGCAGGGCATGAATCTGGAGCACTATGCGGCGCTGCTGCGGTTACTCGAACCGTTCGGCGTGCGTCTGCAAAGCGTGCAGGGTGATCGCATCGTCTACCAGGTCAATGGCAGCGTCGATCAATTGCGCGCGCAATTGTCGCTGGCGAAGTTGCAGGAGCTGCCGGCCGAAGCGCCGGCCCCGGTGGCGCCTGCCCAGCCAGCGGCGGATGGTACGCCTGCGGTCGCAGCGCCGACCCCGGCAGCGGCGGCACCGTCGTTGCGGTTTCGCTGGTAAGTCTTTCCTTATATAGAAGCATCAGGAGTGGTAAATGGCCGATACGCGGCGTTGGTTCTGGCTCGGTGGGGTAGTCCTGCTTTGCGCGTTTGTATGGTTGCTGCACCCGATCCTCACGCCGTTTCTGGTCGCGTTGTTGCTGGCTTATCTGTTCGATCCGCTGGTGGATCGTCTGGAGCGGCTCGGGCTGTCGCGAACCTGGGGCGTGATCGCCGTGTTTGCCTTGTTCACGCTGATCGTCACCGCGTTGCTGCTGGTGCTGGTGCCGATGCTCGCCAAGCAGTTGCTGCGTCTGTACGAACTGGCGCCGCAGATGCTCGACTGGTTGCAGCACACCGCTGTGCCGTGGGCGCAAGCGAAACTGGGGCTGTCGGACGGCTTCTGGAAATTCGATAAGGTCAAAGCTGCGATCAGCGAGCACATGGGCCAGACCACCGACATCGTCGGCGTGGTGCTGAGTCAGGCGACGGCCTCGAGCCTGGCGCTGATCGGCTGGTTGGCAAATCTGGTGCTGATCCCGGTGGTGAGCTTCTATCTGTTGCGCGACTGGGACGTGATGATGGGCAAGATCCGCAGCCTGCTCCCACGTGATCGCGAAGAGCGCGTGGTTGCGCTGGCGGGCGAGTGCCACGAAGTGCTCGGCGCGTTCGTGCGCGGGCAGTTGCTGGTGATGGTTGCGCTGGGGGTGATTTATGCCGCCGGCCTGATGATCGTCGGTCTGGAACTGGGGCTGTTGATCGGCCTGATTGCCGGGCTCGCGGCGATCGTGCCGTACATGGGTTTTGTCATCGGCATTGGTGCGGCGCTGATCGCCGGATTGTTCCAGTTCGGTGGCGATCTGTACCCGATGGTCGGGATCGTCGCGGTGTTCATGGTCGGTCAGGCGCTGGAAGGCATGGTGCTGACGCCGCTGCTGGTCGGGGACCGCATCGGCCTGCACCCGGTGGCGGTGATCTTCGCGATCCTCGCTGGCGGCGAGCTGTTCGGTTTCACCGGCGTTCTGCTGGCGTTGCCGGTGGCGGCGGTGATCATGGTGCTGGTGCGTCATGTCCACGACTTGTATAAGGATTCCGGGATCTACAGCGGCGTTGACGAACCTGAGCTGTGATGGCGCGGGCCGCCCGGCGCTTGGCCGGGCTGGCCCGTTTCGTGCGAGCGAGGGCGCCAGAGAATCTGTCATCAAACCGCTGCGTCAACGCAAACCTTTGATTTTGCTTGGGGTCTGTCGCATTGTGCGCTCAGCCTCACGGGTATAAACTTCGCCAACTTTACACAGAGGCCACTAACGGTTCCTTTGAGAACTGTTCAGTCAGCATGAAACCGATTCAGCTGCCCCTAGGTGTGCGTCTGCGTGACGACGCCACCTTCATCAACTACTACCCAGGCGCCAATGCCGCTGCACTCGGCTATGTCGAGCGTCTCTGCGAAGCCGACGCCGGGTGGACGGAGAGCCTGATCTACCTGTGGGGCAAGCACGGCGTCGGGCGCACGCATCTGTTGCAGGCCGCGTGCCTGCGCTTCGAGCAGATGGGCGAACCGGCGGTGTATCTGCCGCTGGCCGAGTTGATGGACCGCGGCGTGGAAATCCTCGACAACCTTGAACAGTACGAACTGGTCTGCCTGGATGACTTGCAGGTGATTGCCGGCAAGGCCGACTGGGAAGAGGCGATGTTTCATCTGTTCAACCGTCTGCGTGACAGCGGCCGGCGCCTGCTGATTGCCGCGTCCACTTCACCGCGCGAATTGCCTGTGAAGCTGGCTGACCTGAAATCCCGTCTGACCCTGGCGCTGATCTTCCAGATGCGCCCGCTCTCCGATGAAGACAAACTGCGTGCGTTGCAATTGCGCGCATCCCGTCGCGGTCTGCACCTGACCGATGAGGTTGGGCACTTTATTCTCACTCGCGGCACGCGGAGCATGAGCGCGCTGTTCGATCTCCTCGAGCAGCTTGATCAGGCGTCCCTGCAAGCGCAACGCAAGCTGACCATTCCCTTCCTCAAGGAAACTCTTGGCTGGTAGTAGTGGGCTTTTGCCAGCTTTCAGGCGCCAGAAAACCCGCGTCCCTGCCCCGATCCCCCGGCCAGACGAGTTACGCGCTTAGATGTAAACGCGAAACCGGGAAGTCACATAAAGTTCGATTGAATTTGCAAATGAGGACGATAGCGGGCATAGTCTCGGCTTCTTTACAACTATCAGCCACGGTCGTGCCCATGCTAAAGCGCTTCGCACCCCTCGTGCCTCTCGCACTCGTTACCCTGTTATTCGGTTGTGCTGCTCATTCTCCGGTTCAAGAGCCGCCGCAACAGGTCAAGAATTCTGCTACCGCCCAGTCTTCCGTTATTTATCAGGAAGAGCTGGACACCGAAAAAGAACTCAACCAGTTCAACGGCAGCAAGCCATATCAGCTTCCTGTACTGGCTGACAGCATCCTCGAACGCGGCATGTCCCTGATCGGTACCCGTTACCGTTTCGGCGGTACCTCTGAAGCCGGCTTCGATTGCAGCGGTTTCATCGGTTACCTGTTCCGCGAAGAGGCGGGCATGAACCTGCCGCGCTCGACTCGCGAAATGATCAACGTTGATGCGCCGCTGGTTTCGCGCAGCAACCTTGAGCCGGGTGATCTGCTGTTCTTCGCCACCAATGGTCGTCGCGGTCGTGTCAGTCACGCCGGCATCTACCTGGGTGACAACCAGTTCATTCACTCCAGCAGTCGTCGCAGCGGCGGTGTTCGCATCGACAGCCTGGGTGACAGCTACTGGAGCAAGACTTTCATCGAAGCCAAGCGCGCACTCGCCATGGCGCCGACCGTGGTCACCGCTCGCAAGTAAACTGCATGTCGCTGCGTTCGCGGCGACAAAACGGCACGGCAATGGAGTAGACCTAAACTTTACAAGGTGAAGTTAAAGTCTTACTTGAAGTTTGCCGCGTAGCCGCTAGAATCCTGAATCTATATTGATGGCAAACCGCCTGCGTGATGACGCAGGCGGTTTTGTTTCTGTCCATTCGGCAGAGAAAGCCGCAGCCAGATCAGGATGTTCTGCTTATGACGATGTCGGCCCGCCTCACCTTGATCCTTTGCGCCGCGCTGCTCAGCGCCTGCGCCAGCCGTACACCGCCGCCAGCCCCCGTGGTTCGCGCGCCGATCGTGTTCGCTCCTTCCCAGGCTTTTTCCCCCGTTGCTGAAGACGTGCTGTTCCGTGCCCTCGGCCTGGTCGGCACACCGTACCGCTGGGGCGGCAACACGCCAGATTCCGGTTTCGATTGCAGTGGTCTGATCGGTTTCGTCTACCGCGACGCGGCGGGAATTTCGCTGCCACGCTCGACCCGCGAAATGATCGTCATGCAGGCGCCGAATGTCGGCAAGGAAGGCTTGCAGACCGGCGACCTGATTTTCTTCGCCACCAATGGCGGCTCGCAGGTCAGTCACGCGGGGATTTACGTCGGTGAGGGACGCTTCGTGCACGCACCGGCCACGGGTGGCACGGTCAAGCTCGATAGCCTGTCGAAGGCCTATTGGCAGAAGGCGTATCTGAGCGCCAAGCGGGTGTTGCAGCCGGGGCAGCTGGCGCATAACCCCTAGCGCGTATGCATAACTAATTGTGGGAGCGAGCCTGCTCGCGAAGGCGGAGTGTCAGTCGACAATGATTTGACTAATACACCGCTTTCGCGAGCAGGCTCGCTCCCACATTTTTTGCTTCGCGCTTAACTTACTTGCTGGCCGACACGCGCCACACCTTGTTCCCGACATCATCCGCCACCAGCAAGCCACCTTGCTGATCGATCACCACGCCCACTGGGCGGCCCAGCGCGTTTTCGTCCTTGTCGAGGAAACCGGTCAGCACATCCACCGGCTGCCCGGTCGGCTTGCCGCCAGTAAACGGCACGAAAATCACCTTGTAGCCGCTGTGCGGTTTGCGGTTCCACGAGCCGTGCTGGCCAATGAATGCGCCTTCCTTGAATTGCGCCGGCAAGCGGTTGCCATCGGCGAAGGTCAGGCCCAGCGAAGCGGTGTGCGGACCGACCGCGTAATCCGGAGCGATGGCCTTGGCTACCAGATCCGGATTCTGCGGTTTGACCCGCACATCGACGTGCTGGCCATAGTAGCTGTACGGCCAGCCATAGAAGCCGCCGTCCTTGACCGAGGTTATGTAGTCCGGCACCAGATCGCTGCCGATTTCGTCACGCTCGTTGACCGCTGTCCACAAGGCGCCGCTGGTGGGTTCCCAGGCGAGGCCGTTGGGGTTGCGAATGCCCGAGGCGAAGATCCGGTGATTGCCGGTCGCCCGATCCACTTCCCAGATCGCCGCGCGGCCTTCTTCCTGATCCAGACCGTTTTCGCCAACGTTACTGTTCGAGCCGACGGTGACGTAGAGCTTGTTGCCGTCCTTGCTGGCGATGACGTTTTTGGTCCAGTGGTGATTCAGCGTGCCGCCAGGCAAGTCGACGACTTTGATCGGTTGGGTCTTGATCTCGGTGGCGCCCGGCTCGTAGTTGAAGCGCAGCAGGCGGTCGGTGTCGGCTACGTACAAATCGTTGCCGACGAGCGTCATGCCAAACGGCGAGTTGAGGTTCTGCAGGAACACCGTACGGGTTTCTGCGACGCCATCGTGGTCGGCATCACGCAACAGGGTGATGCGGTTCGGGCTGGGCACGCCGGCGCCGGCCTTGCCCATGACTTTCTTCATCACCCAGCCACGAATGCCTTTGCTGTCATCGGGCTTGGGCGGCGCGTTGGTTTCCGCCACCAGCACATCGCCGTTGGGCAGCACATAGAGCCAGCGCGGGTGATCGAGGCCTTCGGCAAACGCCGCGACCTGGGTGCCGGCCGCTGCGGTCGGTTTCGCGCCGTCCGGCCAGCCCACCGCCGGGGCGATGTTCACTGTCGGGATCAGCGTCTTGTTCGGTTCGGGCAGTTTCGGTGACGGACCGGTGCCGTCGGAGACTTGCAGGCTGGAGGTTTCACCGCAGGCGGCGAGCCCGCCTGCGACGGCGATGATAAGAGCGAGTTGGGCCTTGCGCATTGCTGATCTTCCCTATGAATGCATTCCTAAACATAGAGGAGGGCGCAGGCCCGATGGTTCAACTGCTCAACCGCGGGCTTCCTTGAACAGCACGGCGATGCCCGGATGATAGTTGCCCGCGTCGCTGTGCAATTTGCGATAGGCGTAGGGGAAATACCAGGCCACGGCGCAGGTGTGTTCCTTTTGCAGGTCGTCGACCATGTCCTGCAATTCTTCGGGGCTGGCGCTGTGCTGAGGTTTTTGCGGAGCAACAAAGAGGCAGCCGAGCTTGAGATCGCTGGCGTAGCTGATGCGCTTGGCATCAACGGTGATGTCGAGCAGGGCCTGGGTCAGGTTGAGGTTGTTGACCCGTGGCCAGCGTTGCGTGGCCTGAATGAACGCGCGGTCTTCGGCGCCGGCAATCAGCAGGTCGGCGCGGGCATTGCGTTCGCCTTCTTCGTTCTGTTTGCGCGTGGCCGTGTCGTTCAGCGTGACCATTTCAGCCATCCACGCCGCTGCCGCGAGCAGGCCGAGATTGGCTTTCTCGTCGTGCCAATATGGCGTGTCGTTGTCGCCGCGAACGGTGTTGTAGCGATCGATACAGTCAAACCAGCGTTCCAGCAACGGGCGCAGGAATTCCAGGCGCGGGTTGCTGATGATCATGCCTTGCATCGTCGTCATCCTTATTGTTGTAGTGGGCTTTTTGGAAAAAAGCATGGCTCTTTGATATCACTTGTCACAGTCTGGCACAAGATTGCCGCTGCACAATTGAGCAGCGGCAGTTATTCGCGCGCAAAGCGCCTCTTCAATTGACGCTCCACCCCCAACCCTCTAACCTTCGCCGCTTGTTTCAGGTGCTCTGTGGCCCCGCGTCGACAGAGTGAAACAGGGAAGCCGGTGAGGGTGGTCTTCAAGCGAAGCCACGACGATCCCGGCGCTGCCCCCGCAACGGTGAATGAGTGAAAACTGCGCCTTGAGCCACTGCCTCGAAAGAAGCGGGAAGGCGCGCAGTCCGGCGAAACGCCGCTCATGAGCCCGGAGACCGGCCTGATCCATCTCAGCGGCATCACGGTGGGCGATGCCAGGCTTTTTGCCGTCTATTCTTGTGCCTGCCCGCCGTTATCCAGCCTCAACGGAGAGCTCCCCCCATGACTGATTCCCCCGAGCGTGACGAGCGCCATCTGGCGCGCATGCAGCGCAAGAAAGCCGTGATCGACGAACGCATTGCCAACTCGCCCGACGAATGTGGCTTGGTGCTGGTGCTGACCGGCAACGGCAAAGGCAAGAGCAGCTCGGCGTTCGGCATGCTCGCCCGCGCGATGGGCCACGGCATGCAGTGCGGCGTGGTGCAGTTCATCAAGGGCCGCAACAGCACCGGCGAAGAATTGTTTTTCCGCCGCTTCCCCGAGCAAGTGCGTTTCCACGTCATGGGTGAAGGCTTTACCTGGGAAACCCAGGATCGTCAGCGCGACATCGCCGCGGCGACCGCCGCTTGGGAAGTCTCGCGCGAATTGTTGCGCGACCCTTCGATCGGTCTGGTGGTGCTCGACGAATTGAACATCGCCCTCAAGCACGGCTACCTCGATCTCGATCAGGTGCTCAGCGATTTGCAGGCGCGTCCGCCGATGCAACACGTGGTGGTCACCGGTCGCGGCGCCAAGCCGGAAATGATCGAGATGGGCGACACGGTCACCGAGATGGGCATGCTCAAGCACGCCTTCCAGGCCGGGATCAAAGCGCAGAAAGGCGTCGAACTTTGAAGCAACCACGCCACTGCCCGGCGGTGTTGATCGCCGCGCCGGCCTCCGGTCAGGGCAAGACCACCGTCACCGCCGCACTCGCCCGTTTGCATCGCAATCAGGGGCGCAAGGTCCGCGTGTTCAAATGCGGGCCGGACTTTCTCGATCCGATGATCCTCGAGCGCGCCAGCGGTGCGCCGGTCTATCAATTGGACATGTGGATGGTCGGCGAGCAGGAAAGTCGTCGGCTGTTGTGGGAAGCCGCCGCCGAGGCTGATCTGATTCTGATCGAGGGCGTGATGGGCCTGTTCGACGGCACGCCATCCAGCGCTGATCTGGCGCGCCACTTCGGTGTGCCGGTGCTCGGCGTGATCGATGGCACCGCCATGGCGCAGACCTTTGGCGCCTTGGCGCTGGGCCTGGCGAAGTATCAGCCGGACTTGCCGTTCGCTGGCGTGCTGGCCAACCGCGTCGGCACCTTGCGCCATGCGCAATTGCTCGAAGGCAGCCTCACCGAAGGTCTGCGCTGGTACGGCGCGCTGTCCCGCGAGACCGGCATCGAATTGCCGAGCCGCCACCTCGGTCTGGTCCAGGCCAGCGAATTGAATGATCTGGATCTGCGTCTCGACGCGGCCGCCGATGCGCTGGCCAGCAGTTGCCAAGTCGCGCTGCCCCCCGCCGTTGAATTCGCCGCGCCTGACGTCATCGCCGCCGAGCCCTTATTGAAAGGTGTGCGCATCGCCGTCGCCCGTGATGAAGCCTTTGCCTTCACCTATGGCGCCAGTCTCGATCTGCTGCGGGCGATGGGCGCCGAACTGCAATTTTTCTCGCCGATCCGCGACACCCGATTGCCCGAGGCGGACAGCCTGTATCTGCCGGGCGGTTATCCGGAACTGCACCACGTCGCGCTGGCGCAAAACACCACGATGCTTGCAGCAATCCGCGCGCACCACGCGGCGGGCAAGCCGTTGCTCGCCGAGTGTGGCGGCATGCTTTATCTGCTGGATTCGCTGACCGACGTGGAAGGCACCCGTGCTGAGCTGGTCGGTTTGCTCAAGGGCGAGGCGGTGATGCAGAAGCGTCTGGCGGCGCTGGCGTTGCAGGCGGTTGAGCTGCCGGAAGGTTCCTTGCGGGGGCATACGTATCACCATTCGCTGACTACAACCGAGCTGACGCCGATTGCCCGTGGGCTGAGTCCCAATGGCGGGCGCGGCGCTGAGGCGGTTTATCGCGAGGGGCGGATGACGGCGTCGTACGTGCACTTTTATTTCCCGTCGAATCCGACTGCGATTGCGTCATTGTTTGCGCCAGACAGTGAGGCCGGCTTCGCGAGCAAGCTCGCTCCCACAATGGATGACCTGAACCCTGTGGGAGCGAGCCTGCTCGCGAAAGGGCCATGACCGACAACACATTCTCCGAAGCCGAACGCGCAGCGGTCTACAAGGCCATCGCCGAACGCCGCGACATGCGCCACTTCACCGGTGGCAGCGTCGAGCCGCAGTTGCTGCGTCGTCTGCTCGAGGCCGCTCATCAAGCGCCGAGCGTCGGCCTGATGCAGCCTTGGCGCTTCATCCGCATCAGCGATCGTGCTCTGCGCGGGCAGATCCGCGATCTGGTGGAAGAGGAACGCATCCGCACCGCCGAGGCCCTCGGCGAGCGCAGCGATGAGTTCATGCAGCTCAAGGTCGAAGGCATCAACGATTGCGCAGAAGTGCTGGTCGCGGCGCTGATGGATGATCGCGAAAAGCACATCTTCGGTCGGCGCACGTTGCCGGAAATGGACATGGCCTCGTTGTCCTGCGCGATCCAGAACCTGTGGCTGGCCTCCCGTGCCGAGGGCCTGGGCATGGGCTGGGTCTCGCTGTTCGAACCGCAAGCCTTGGCGGATTTGCTCAAGTTGCCGGCCGGTGCCAAGCCGCTGGCGGTGTTGTGTCTGGGCCCGGTAAAGGAGTTCTATCCGGCGCCGATGCTGGTGCTCGAAGGTTGGGCGCAGGCGCGGCCGCTGAACGAGTTGCTGTGCGAAAATTATTGGGGAGTGAGTCAATGAGTGTGGCGTTGCTGAGTGTCGCCGCAGTAGCGCTGGATGCGCTGTTCGGTGAACCGAAACGCTGGCATCCGCTGGTGGCGTTCGGCAATTTTGCCGGACGCATCGAGCAACGCTTCAACGCCGGCGGTCGTGGCTGGCGCAGTCATGGCGTCACCGCGTGGGTTATCGCGGTACTGCCGCTGACCTTGCTCGCCACAGCATTTTCCTGGGCGCCCTATGTCGGCTGGATCGTCGAGATTCTCGCGTTGTATTGTGCACTCGGCATGCGCAGCCTCGGCGAACATGTCGCGCCTGTCGCGGCGGCGTTGCGCGCCGATGATCTGGACGAGGCACGCAAGCGCGTCGGTTATCTGGTCAGCCGCCAGACCAATGAACTGGACAGCAACGCCGTGGCCCGTGCCGCCACCGAATCGGTGCTGGAGAACGGCAGCGATGCGGTGTTCGCTGCGCTGTTCTGGTTTGTCGTCGCCGGCGCGCCGGGCGTGGTCCTGTATCGCTTGAGCAATACCCTCGATGCGATGTGGGGTTATCGCAACGAACGCTTCGAGCGTTTCGGCTGGGCGGCGGCGAAAATCGACGACGTGTTGAACTACATTCCTGCGCGTCTGGTGGCATTGACCTACGCGCTACTGGGCAAAACCCGCCTCGCGCTCAAATGCTGGCGCACCCAGGCGCCGCAGTGGGACAGCCCCAACGCCGGCCCGGTGATGGCGGCCGGTGCCGGTGCGCTGGGCGTCGAGTTGGGTGGCCCGGCGATCTATCACGGCGAACTGCATGAGCGCCCGCAACTGGGCGAAGGTGCGCCGGCCGATGCCGATTCCATCGAGCGTGGCTGGCAATTGGTCCAGCGCGGCGTATGGTTGTGGCTGCTGATGCTTTGCCTGGGGGCGGAATTTTATGCTTGAGCACGGTGGCCGGCTGCGCAAGGCTGCACTCGATTACGGGATCGCCGAGGCCGACTGGCTTGACCTGTCCAGCGGCCTCGCGCCGTGGCCGTTCCCGATCCCGGAGATCCCGCTACGCGCCTGGGCGCGCTTGCCGGAAAGCGACGACGGTCTGGAACAGGCCGCCTGCGATTACTACGGCGCCGCGCAGGTGTTGCCGGTGGCCGGCTCTCAAATGGCCATCCAGTTGCTGCCGCGTCTGCGCCGGGCCGGCAAGGTCGGCGTGTTGTCGCCGTGCTATGCCGAGCATGCCGAAGCCTGGCGGCGCAGCGGTTACATCGTCCGTGAAGTGCTCGAGCAGGAAGTCGAATTCTTTCTCGACAGTCTTGATGTGCTGGTGGTGGTCAATCCGAACAATCCGACCGGACTCAGCCTGACCCCGGCACGCCTGCTCGACTGGCATGCGCGGCTGGCGCAACGCGGCGGCTGGCTGGTGGTCGACGAAGCGTTCATGGACAACACGCCGCAACTGAGCCTGGCGCCCTATGCGCATCAGGTCGGGCTGGTGGTGTTGCGTTCGTTCGGTAAGTTTTTCGGTCTGGCCGGGGTGCGCCTCGGTTTCGTTCTGGCCGAACGCAAGTTGCTCAAACTGCTCGCCGAACAGGTCGGGCCGTGGGCGGTGAGCGGGCCGACGCGAGTGCTCGGTACGGCGTGCCTGCAAGACACCGAGGGCCATACCCGTCAGCGGATTCGCAGCGACGAAGCGAGCGAACGGCTGGCGGCGCTGCTGACCCGTTGCGGTTTTGCACCGCAGGGTGGCTGCGCGCTGTTTCAGTGGCTGATCACCGAGCACGCCGAAGCGCTGCACGAATTCCTCGCCCGGCGCGGCATCCTCCTGCGCCTGTTCAGCCACAACAGCAGTGTACGTTTCGGCCTGCCGGCCGATGCCGCGCAAGAGCTGCGTCTCGAACAGGCTTTGCAAGCTTTCATCAAGGACCACCCATGACCACTCTGATGGTGCAAGGCACTACGTCCGATGCCGGCAAAAGCACTTTGGTGACGGCGTTGTGCCGCTGGGCCACCCGCCAGGGCGTGGCGGTGGTGCCGTTCAAGCCGCAGAACATGGCGCTCAACAGCGCAGTCACCGCTGACGGCGGCGAGATCGGCCGCGCGCAGGCAGTGCAGGCGCAAGCGGCCGGTCTCGAGCCGCACACCGACATGAACCCGGTGCTGCTCAAACCCAACAGCGACACTGGCGCGCAAGTGATCATTCATGGCCGCGCGGTGACGACGATGAACGCCGTCGCCTATCACGATTACAAGGCCATCGCGATGCAAGCGGTGCTCGCCTCGCACGAGCGACTCAGCGCTGCGTATCCGCTGGTAATGGTCGAAGGCGCCGGTTCGCCGGCGGAGATCAATCTGCGCGCCGGCGACATTGCCAACATGGGCTTTGCCGAAGCGGTGGATTGCCCGGTTTTGCTGATCGCCGACATCAATCGCGGCGGCGTGTTTGCGCATTTGGTTGGCACGCTGGAATTGCTCTCGCCGAGCGAACAGGCGCGGGTCAAAGGCTTCATCATCAACCGCTTTCGCGGCGATATCGCCTTGTTGCAACCGGGCCTCGACTGGCTGGAGCAGCGCACCGGCAAACCGGTGGTCGGCGTGTTGCCCTACGTGATGGACCTGCACCTTGAAGCCGAGGACGGCATCGACCAACGCCAGACCGACAAGGCCGAGCAGGTCTTGAAAGTGGTGGTGCCGGTGCTGCCGCGCATCAGCAATCACACCGACTTCGACCCGCTGCGTCTGCATCCGCAGGTGGATCTGCAATTTGTCGGCCCGGGCCAGGCGATTCCCGCCGCCGATCTGATCATCCTGCCGGGCTCGAAAAGCGTGCGCAGTGATCTGGCTTATCTGCGCTCCAACGGTTGGGACGCGGCGATCAATCGGCATCTGCGCTACGGCGGCAAGGTGCTGGGAATTTGCGGCGGTCTGCAGATGCTCGGTGAGCAGGTGCACGATCCGCTTGGGCTCGAAGGCGCTGCCGGCTCCAGCGCCGGTCTGGGGCTGCTGGCGTTCGAAACGCAGCTCGAAGCCGACAAGCAACTGCGCAACGTGCGCGGGCGGCTGGCGTTGGAAAACGCCGCAGTCAGCGGTTATGAAATCCATGCTGGCGTGACCACCGGGCCGGCACTGGAAAACCCGGCGGTGCATCTGGACGACGGTCGTTGCGATGGTGCGCAAAGTGTCGATGGCCAGGTGTTCGGCACCTATCTGCATGGCTTGTTCGAATCCCCCGAGGCGAGCGCGGCGTTGCTGCGCTGGGCCGGGTTGAATGATGCGCAAGAGGTTGATTACCACGGCTTGCGCGAACGCGACATCGAGCGGCTGGCGGATCTGGTGGAGAAGCATCTGGATACCGGGCTGTTGCGTCAGCTCTGTGGGATTTGAGTTGTCCGGGCTGGCCTCTTCGCGAGCAGGCTCGCTCCCACAGGGAGACGCGATCAACGGTGGGAGCGGGCTTGCCCGCGAAAGGGCCGGTTGTCTCACCACACATTTTTGGATGAACCCATGCTCCAACTGATCCTCGGCGGCGCCCGCTCCGGCAAGAGTCGTCTGGCGGAAAAACTCGCCAGCGACAGCCATCTGGCGGTGACCTATATTGCCACCAGCCAACCGCTCGACGACGAAATGAACCAGCGCGTCGCCCATCACCGCGCGCGCCGTCCGGCCGAATGGGCGTTGATCGAAGAGCCGCTGGAACTGGCCCGCGTACTGCGCGAATCCGCCGGCGCCGAGCGCTGCCTGCTGGTCGATTGCCTGACCCTGTGGTTGACCAATCTGCTGATGCTCGACGACAGCAAACGTCTCACCGCCGAGCGTGAAGCCTTGCTCGACTGCCTGGCGTCGTTGCCGGGTGAAATCATTTTTGTCAGCAACGAGACCGGAATGGGTGTCGTGCCGCTGGGCGAATTGACTCGCCGCTATGTCGATGAAGCCGGTTGGCTGCATCAAGCTCTGGCCGAGCATTGTCAGCGAGTTGTCCTGACCGTCGCCGGCCTGCCCCTGACTTTGAAAGGACCTGCGTTATGAGCCCGACCTGGTGGCTGAACCCGTGCAAAACCGTGAACTCGGACATCATCGCGCAAGCGACGGAGCGCCAGCAGCAATTGACCAAACCGGCCGGTTCGCTGGGGCGCCTTGAATCGGTGGCCGTGCAACTGGCCGGTCTGCAAGGTCAGCTCAAGCCAACGCTGGAGCAAGTCTGGATCGCGATTTTCGCTGGCGACCATGGCGTGGTAGCCGAAGGTGTATCGGCTTATCCGCAGGAAGTCACCGGGCAGATGCTGCTCAACTTTGTCAGCGGCGGCGCGGCGATCAGCGTGCTGGCGCGTCAGCTCGGCGCGCAGCTGGAAGTGGTCGATCTGGGCACGGTGAATCCGACGCTGAATCTGCCCGGCGTGCGCCATCTGAACATCGGCGCGGGAACGGCGAACTTCGCTCAGGGCGCAGCGATGACTCAGGCGCAGGGCGAATCGGCCTTGCAGGCCGGTCGCGACAGTGTCTTGCGCGCGAAAGCCGCCGGCACCCAGTTGTTCATCGGTGGCGAAATGGGCATCGGCAACACCACGGCGGCCAGTGCGCTGGCCTGTGCCTTGCTCGATTGCCCGGTGGCGCACCTGACCGGCCCCGGTACCGGGCTGAATGCCGCTGGCGTCAGCCACAAGGCACAGGTGATTGAACGCGCGCTGGCGCTGCATGCCGCACAGCGTGGCGATGCCTTGCAGACGCTGTTCAATCTCGGCGGGTTCGAGATTGCCGCGTTGGTTGGTGCCTATCTGGCCTGCGCGCAGGAAGGCATCGCGGTGCTGGTCGACGGCTTCATCTGCACGGTCGCGGCACTGGTCGCGGTGCGCTTGAATCCCGCCTGTCGCCAGTGGCTGTTGTTCGGCCATCGCGGTGCCGAGCCGGGCCATCGCCATGTGCTGGAAACCTTGAGCGCCGAGCCGCTGCTCGAGCTCGGCCTGCGCCTGGGCGAGGGCAGTGGCGCGGCGTTGGCAGTGCCGTTGTTGCGTCTGGCCTGTGACCTGCACGGGCAAATGGCGACGTTCGCCGAAGCAGCCGTGGCGGATCGCCCGGCATGAGCCTGCGCCTGGATCTGCTGCGCCACGGCGAAACGGAACTCGGCGGCGGCTTGCGCGGCAGCCTCGACGATGCGCTGACCGCAAACGGCTGGACGCAGATGCGTGCAGCGGTGGTCGACGGCGGGCCGTGGGATCGTATCGTCAGTTCGCCATTGCAGCGCTGCGCGCGCTTCGCTGCTGAACTCGGCGAGCAACTGAACCTGTCCGTGCATCTGGACAAGGATCTGCAAGAGCTGCATTTCGGCGCGTGGGAAGGGCAGAGCGCGGCGGCGTTGATGGAAACGGATGCTGAAGCGCTGGGGCTGTTCTGGGCTGATCCCTATGGCTTCACGCCACCGCAGGGGGAGCCGGTCAGCGCGTTTTCCGCGCGGGTGTTGGCGGCGGTTGCGCGATTGCACGCGGCTTACGCCGGCGAACGGATTCTGCTGGTCAGCCACGGCGGCGTGATGCGTTTGTTGTTGGCGCAGGCCCGAAGTTTGCCCCGCGAGCAACTGCTCAATGTCGAAGTCGGCCACGGTGCGCTGTTTGCGCTGACGGTCGCTGCGGACGGCGCGCTCAAGGAAGGTCACTGAGATGTTGCCGCTGTGGATCGCCTTGCAGTTTCTCAGCAGCCTGCCGATTCGCCTGCCGGGCATGCCCGAGCCGCACCAGCTCGGCCGTTCGCTGCTGTTTTATCCGCTGGTGGGATTGCTGTTCGGGCTGATCCTCTTCGCGTTGAATCTGTTGTTGGCCGGCGCGCCGTTGTTGCTGCATGCGGCGCTGTTGCTGACCGTGTGGGTATTGCTCAGCGGCGCGCTGCATCTCGATGGCCTGGCCGACAGCGCCGATGCCTGGCTCGGCGGTTTTGGTGATCGCGAGCGCACGCTGACGATCATGAAAGATCCGCGCAGCGGGCCGATTGCGGTGGTCACGCTGGTGCTGGTCCTGTTGCTCAAATTTGCCGCGCTGCTGGCGCTGATCGAGCAAGGGCATACCCTGGCGCTGATCATCGTTCCGGTACTCGGGCGAGCGGCGCTGTTGGGGTTGTTTCTGACTACGCCGTATGTGCGTGCGGGCGGCTTGGGTCAGGCACTGGCCGATCATCTGCCGCGTAGAGCGGGGTGGTGGGTGCTGGGGTTGAGTGCGCTGGGCTGCGTGTTCATCGCGGGTATTGGCGCGGTGCTGATTTCGCTGGTCGGGTTTGTCTGGCTGCGGCGTTTGATGATGCGGCGGTTGGGCGGGGCTACCGGGGACACAGCGGGGGCGTTGCTGGAATTGCTGGAGATGGGGGTGTTGGTGGGGCTCGCTTTGGTCTGAAGGATTTGCGTAGATGATGCCGGCCCCTTCGCGAGCAGGCTCGCTCCCACCTTCGGAATGCAATCGCCTGTGGGAGAGAGCCTGCTCGCGAAGGCGGCCTCACCGGCAACAATGATGTTCATAGTAAACTCATGTGTAACTTGATTTAACACACTCGCGGGTATATACACGCATCATGCTTCCTTCTCAGTGTTTGTGCACCAACCTGCGTCGCGCCGCGCGTGGCGTCAGCAGGCATTACGACGGCGCTCTCGATGGCTTCGGGATCAACGTTGCCCAGTATTCTCTGCTGTGCAATCTGCAGCGACTGGAGCAACCGAGCATTTCCGAACTGGCAGAGGCCATGGGGCTGGATCGCAGCACCTTGGGGCGCAACTTGCGCGTGCTCGAGGGCGAAGGTCTGGTGGCGCTGGCCGAAGGCGAGGACATGCGCAACCGTATCGTGCGCCTCACCGAAACCGGTGTGCAGCGCCTGGCAGCGGCATTGCCGGCGTGGGAAGCGGCGCAACAGCGGCTGATCGACCGGCTCGGTGCCGAGAAGCGCGAAACCTTGCTCAAACTGCTCGACGAACTGGCCTGACGCCGGTTTTTTCGCGCTCAAGCGGGTATATACCCGCGACTGGAGAATAACAATGACATCGATGTGGCGTACGTGCGGTTGGGTGTTGCTGGGGAGTGCGCTGATCCTGGCGTTGTCATTGGGCGTGCGCCACGGGTTCGGTCTGTTCCTGTCGCCGATGAGCGCGCAGTTCGGCTGGGGTCGCGAAGTGTTTGCCTTCGCCATCGCCCTGCAAAACCTGATCTGGGGCCTGGCGCAGCCATTCACCGGCGCCCTGGCCGACCGCTTCGGCGCGGCGAAAGTGGTGCTGGTCGGTGGGATCCTCTACGCAGCGGGCCTGGTGTGCATGGGCCTGTCTGATTCGGCAGTGACTCTGTCACTGAGTGCCGGCCTGCTGATCGGTATCGGTCTTTCGGGCACTTCGTTTTCGGTCATTCTTGGTGTTGTGGGTCGCGCTGTGCCGCCAGAGAAACGCAGCATGGGCATGGGTATCGCCAGCGCCGCCGGTTCGTTCGGCCAGTTCGCCATGTTGCCGGGCACGCTCGGTTTGATCGGCTGGCTCGGCTGGTCGGCCGCGCTGTTGGTGCTGGGCCTGTTGGTGGCGATGATTGTGCCGCTGGTGAGCATGCTCAAGGACAAACCGCTGCCTGTGCTTGGCCATGAACAGACTCTTTCCGAAGCGCTGCGTGAGGCCTGCTCGCACCCCGGTTTCTGGCTGCTGGCGTTCGGCTTTTTTGTCTGCGGTTTTCAGGTGGTGTTCATCGGTGTGCACTCGCCAGCGTATCTGGTCGATCAGCATCTGCCCGCCAGTGTCGGCACTACGGTGCTGGCGTTGATCGGACTGTTCAATATTTTCGGCACTTACACCGCCGGCTGGCTTGGTGGCCGCATGTCCAAACCGCGTCTGTTGACTGCGCTGTATCTGTTGCGCGCAGTGGTGATCGTGCTGTTCCTGTGGTTGCCGGTGACGACCACGTCGGCATATCTGTTCGGCATAGCCATGGGCTTCCTGTGGCTGTCGACGGTGCCGTTGACCAACGGTACGGTGGCGACCTTGTTCGGCGTGCGCAATTTGTCCATGCTCGGTGGCATTGTCTTTCTGTTCCATCAGCTCGGCTCGTTCCTTGGTGGCTGGCTGGGCGGGGTGGTGTACGACCGTACCGGGAGTTATGACTTGATCTGGCAAGTGGCGGTTCTCTTGAGCCTGCTCGCGGCGGCGCTGAACTGGCCGGTGCGCGAGCGTCCGGTGGCGCGCCTGCAAGCTGCGGCGAGTGCAGCATGAGCCGGATCTGCGCGCGATTCGCCGTGACCGCACTGGCTGCTGCGCTGTTGGCGCTGGTGTGGTGGGGCTGGCAACGCGGCGGTCTGGCGCTGATGCAGTTGGGCATGAGTATTTGCTAGATGGCAGCGTGGCGAGTAACGTCGAAGCCTGATGACTGCCCAAGGAAATTCGACATGTTGATGCGCTGGTGTGCTGTTCCCGCGTTGCTGATGGCGTTGACTGGCCTGGCCCAGGCCGCCGACTGTCCTGAGCTGCTGCAAGGCTCGCTGCCCAAGCTGCGCGCCAAGGAATCCATCGATCTGTGCAAGCAGTACGCCGACAAGCCGCTGGTGGTAGTCAATACCGCCAGCTTCTGCGGTTTCGCCCCGCAGTTCGAAGGCCTCGAGGCGCTGAACAAGCGCTACAAGGCGCAAGGGCTGGAGATGCTCGGCGTGCCGTCCAATGACTTCAAGCAGGAGTCCAAGGACAGCGCCGAAACCGCCAAGGTCTGCTACGCCAACTATGGCGTGACCTTCAACATGACCGAGCCGCAGAAGGTTCGCGGCGACGACGCCACGCATCTGTTCCAGGTGCTGGCCGCGCAGAGCAATGCGCCGAAGTGGAATTTCTACAAGTATGTGGTCGACCGGCAGGGCAAGGTGGTGGCGAGTTTTTCCAGTTTGACCAAACCGGATGATCCGGAATTTATTGCGGCGATCGAAAAGGCCATTGCCTCCAAACCGCTGAAGCCCTGATTAATGCTGTTCTCTGTGGGAGCGGGCCTGCTCGCGAAGCGATGTGTCAGTTAGCACATCAACATCTAACATACCGCCTTCGCGAGCAGGCTCGCTCCCACAGGGGTGATTTAGTCGTTCCAGTGAAAAGTTGCAGACATGAAAAAGCCCCGCCTCTGTAAAGAGTGCGGGGCTTTTTCGTGGGCGAGGGGTTAGCCTCGCCACGGTGCATCAGAAGCGGTAAGTCGCGCCGACACCGAAGCCGTTTGCCGAGTTTTCATACTTGGCATCGTAAGTCTGGCCACGCGCGTTTTCGTTGCGGATGTTGACCGACTCTTCTTTCAGGTACGAGTACGCGACGTCGATGGTCAGGTCGTCCGTCGGGCTCCAGCCGGCACCGATACTGAAGATGGTGCGGTCGCCAGTCGGGATACGCGGCGAGCGGTCTTCGTTATTGGTTGGCGACTGGTCGAAGGTCAGACCGGTACGCAGGACCCATTCCTTGTTCAACTGGTACGAGGTACCCACGGCGTACGCCCAGGAGTCATGCCAGTTCTGGTCTTCGTTGATCGAACCGAACTGACCGGCCAGCAGAGGCTGCACGCCGGAGTTCTTTACGGTGATCTTGTCCAGTTGGCTCCAGCGGGTCCAAGTGGTACCGGCGTAGACGTTCCAGCGATCGTTGATTGCCTGGGTGACCGACAGGTCCACGGATTCCGGCGTGGTGATCTTCAGCGAAGCGTCGTACTTCTGGTTGGCGCCAACGCCCACCAGCGCCAGAGCGTTGTAGTTGACCTTGGTGTCGCCTTCGAGCTTGTAGTCGACCTTGGAGTGGTAGGTCAGGCCGACACGGGTGGTGTCGGTGGCCTGGACCAGCAAGCCGACGTTGTAGCCCAGCGCGGTGTCGTCACCCTTGATCTTGACCTTGCCGTCCGGCAGTGCCTGGGTGATCGACAGGTTGGATTCCAGCGAGCCGTCGATGCGGTTGATGGTCGGGCCGAAACCGATCGACACCTTGTCGTTGAAGGCGTAGCTGACGGTTGGCTGGAAAGTGATGACTTGTACTTCGGACTTGCTGCCGAAGTAACGACCGGCGAAGCCGTTTTCGTAATCCGTGATCAGACCGAACGGTACGTACACACCGAGACCGAATGCCCAGTGGTCATCGATCGGTTTTACATAGAAGCCCATAGGTACAGCGGTGAAGGGCACCATGTCGCCTTTGTTGCTACCGCCGTTAGGGCTGGAGCTGGCGTTGCTGATATCGGTGTGTGCATCGACAACGGCGACACCGCCGGTGACTTGTTCGCGCTTGATGCGCGCCATGCCGGCCGGGTTGCCATAAACAGTGCTTGCGTCGTCGGCAGAAGAAGATCGCCCGGCAAAACCAGTCCCCATCCCACTGATGCTTTGTTCGTTGAGGGCAAAACCTGCCGCGAAGATTTGAGTGGAGGCAAGGGTAACGGCGAGGCTAAGGGTGGTTTTGAGCATGACTTTTTTCATTATTAGAACTCCTGGTGATCACCGGGGCGAAAATTACCAACATTTTCGTCCCAGCGCTATAGCCTGTATGCCTTGAGTTAGAGCGGTTTTGTAGGACAATCCGACCAAAATGGCGACCTGATGCGAGAACTTGTGAAACCGCCCGGTCAGCAAGCGACCTGATTCAGCGGTGAAACACAGGTTTGCCAGGCATAGGTGAAGTCGCGCAGACGACCTTGCGGTTGAAAGGTCTGGCGCCAGATGCGCGCCATGCCGAGCAGGTCGGTCGGAGCGGGGAGGGTGGGGTTTTGTTCTTCTACCAGCAGCCAGGCGATGGCCGTGGCGTAACGCAGGTTGACGGTCAGTTCCAGATGCGGGCCGCTGAGGAACGCATGCTGACTGGCCAGGCCGCGCACCAGGCTGGCGCGCTCCGGATCGAGCGCCAGATAATCGTCCCAGAGGGCCTGATGGCGATGCTCGGCAATCCGGTAGAGGCCGTGGCCACGGCGGTCATGCAGGGCAGACCCGAGGGCGGACTGGCTGGCGGCGATACCCAGCAGCAGGGATTCGGCAGTTGCGCAGTGGCGTCCCAGATAAATCAGTGTGGGACGGATCACATAGCGGCACAGTTCGCTGGCAGCGATACCCATAACACCCTCGGTTCTTGTTGTTGAGGGCGAGTCCTGAAGGGGCTTTGGCAGCTGTGGATCGACTCAGGCTCGCCGCAAGCGGGTCAAGCCGCTTGAGTTGAAGTGTAGTGTCATATTCAGCGTGTAAAGGCCTGTTTTTAAAATATTTCCGTCATCGCATCCCGGGCGTTAGATCGGAACATGCTTAGAAGCGCAGCGCTAAAAGTGAAATATCAGGCAATAAAAAGCCCCGCTTTTCAGCAGGGCTTTGCTTTTGCAGCCTGTCCGGCTTTCAGGCAACCAGTGCCTGGCGGGTACGCTCGATCACGGCCTGCAGCGGTTCGGCGCTGGAGTATTGATCGGGGTACAAACGCTCGCTGTGACGAGCGATGCCGTGTTCATTGACCACGGTGAAGCTGAAGCAGCCTTTGCGAGCGGCCATGATCAGGCAGTTCATTGGAGCAAAAGCGTTGGTTAGGGTGCGAATGGCATCCTGAGTCTGGATTTGAGTAGACATAGTTATTAGGTGTTCCTACAAATGACACGGATAAGAACCGTGCAACGTTAAAACGTTCCAGTAACGTTGATCACCATTGATCGAACGAAGAACCCGACTGGAACAAAGCAGCCAGTTCGAAGCGCTGATAAGTGAGCGCGCTTGGGCTGGCAGGTAGGTACTTAGGAGGACAGGCATCACAGCGAGGGCAAAGGTTCTGGGCCCGGGGTGAAGATCCTGATCAATTTGCAGGTTGGTTCGGTCAGAGTAAGTGTTCTTCGCAACGCCCTTTGCTTTCGTTCAAAGGCAGCGTCGTCGCAAGAGTTACCTGGAAACCATCGAGGGGTCGTTCCCGCTTTTTTCGGCAATGTCTTCCTGTTGGAAGTTGACCGTGGGAGATGTTCGACCGGAATTGACTTTCAGCTTGGTACTAACGCCGCGGATAGTAACGGATCCGTTCGGGCGAAGCAAACCCCATGACCAAAAAAAAGGATCACAGGGAAAGGTCATGTCGCACCGTCCGTCGGCCTGCATGCTTTTCGCAGAGCCTTTCGGTCGCTCGCAGCTGCGCAAAATGACCCGAAAAAGCGCACGCATATAACCGGCTCACAGGTACTTGTGCACATTAGTTGCGCAGAGCGTAACGCAACTGTCACATCGATCCTGACTCCAGTCGCTGCCTGTATCAAAAGTTTAAGTCAATGAAAAATATCGTCTTTTTTTGTTGGTGAAAAAATCGTCAGTTTGACTGCGAGCCCCATTCCATAAGGCTTTGCGGGGATCGTAGACCGGTTGTCCACTGACTTATCCACAGCTTCTGTGGATTGTCCCTAGCGCTTGCTCTAGCACGGGCGTGCCGGGTTTTTTTCGACTTTACCTGTAAGAAAAAGAGAGTAAAGTGGCGCGCCTTCCGATCTGTCCCGCAGTGCTTTATGAAGTTTCGCTCAGTATCAGACTCTGTTACCTCCAACCCGACCTCTGTTACCGCTCCCAAGCGTTTTTCCGTGCGTGTGGCCGAATGGCTGCTCGATGCGCCGCGCCTGAGCGACAGTCCCAGCGCCAAGCACCTGGCCGGCCGTCTGCTCAAGCAACCGGCCCGAGAAGGCGTGGTCGCGGCACAAAGCCGCCTCGGCCAATTGATTTGCCGGGAGTGCGGCAATGCCCGTGACCGGCGTATCGGCCAAGAGCTGCTGCGTCAGGCCGCCCGCGCCGGTGACCGTCGCGCACAGCAGGAACTCGGTCTGATCGAAGACTGAGCTGTCCAAGCCCTGACACCTTGGTTAACCTTCAGGCTTTATCCGATTGGCAGGAGTCGCTATGGCTATGGACTTGACCAGCGTATTGCTCGGTCTTGCGGCGGCAGGGTTGCCGCTGTTGGCGCTGGCCTGGCAACTGCAACGCCGGGCCAGCAATGCCCAGGCCGATCTGGCCTTGCTCGAAGAGCGCCTGGCCATGGCGCAACTGGCCCAGGACGGCCTCACCGCGCAGCTTGAAGCGAGTCGCGATGAAATCGCCGATCTCGGCCAGGCCAATGCCGCCAAACAGGCAGACCTCGCCGCGCTGCGCCGCGAAGTTGAATTGCTGCAGATCGAGCGCGACGACGCCCGCGACGCCTCCCACGCCTGGAACCTCGAACGCGCCAACAAGGACGCTGAGTTACGCCGCCTCGACGCCCACGCTGCCTCGCTGAGCGCCGAACTGCGAGAGCAACAGGAAAGCCATCAACAACGTCTCAACGACCTGCAAGGCTCACGCGATGAACTGCGCGCGCAATTCGCCGAGCTGGCCGGCAAGATCTTCGATGAGCGTGAGCAGCGCTTTGCCGAAACCAGCCAGCAGCGGCTCGGGCAGTTGCTTGATCCGTTGAAAGAGCGCATCCAGTCCTTTGAAAAACGCGTTGAAGAAAGCTATCAGGCCGAAGCCCGCGAGCGTTTTTCGCTGGCCAAGGAGCTGGAGCGTTTGCAGGCGTTGAACCTGCGTCTGAGCGACGAAGCCACCAACCTGACTCGCGCGCTCAAGGGCCAGAAAACCCAGGGCAATTGGGGCGAATTGATCCTCGAGCGCGTTCTTGAGCACGCGGGTCTGGAGAAGGGCCGCGAGTATCAGACTCAGGTCAATCTCAAAGGCCCGGACGGTGAGCGCTTCCAGCCCGATGTGATCATTTATCTGCCCGGCGACAAGCAGGTGGTGGTCGACTCGAAAGTCAGTCTCACGGCCTATCAACAATATGTTGCGGCTGATGACGACACATTGGGGCAGATCGCGATCAAGCAGCACGTGTTGTCGCTGCGCAATCATGTCAAAGGTCTGGCCGGCAAGGATTACAAGCGTCTGGAAGGCTTGCACAGCCTCGATTTCGTTTTGCTGTTCGTACCGATCGAAGCGGCATTTTCTGCGGCATTGCAGGCTGAGCCTTCGCTGTTTCAGGAAGCCTTCGACCGTAACATCGTCATCGTCAGCCCGACTACGCTGCTGGCCACGTTGCGGGTGATCGACAGTCTGTGGAAGCAGGAGCGGCAGAGCCAGAATGCCCGGGAAATCGCCGAGCGCGCGGGCTGGCTGTACGACAAGTTCGTGTTGTTTATTCAGGATCTGGACGAAGTCGGCAATCGTCTGCAGCAACTGGACAAGGCTTACAGCTCCGCGCGTAACAAGCTGACAGAGGGGCGCGGTAATCTGGTCAGCCGCAGTGAGCAGTTGAAGTTGCTCGGTGCGCGGGCAAGCAAGAGCTTGCCGGCGGATTTGCTCGAGCGGGCGATGACGGATGTTGATGGGTTGGTTGAGTTGCCTGAGTAGGCGTCGTTTTTTGGGCTGATTTTGGGGGCATATCCGTTGCTGCGGTGATGGCGGCTGGCGGTTTCGCCCTTACGGCGACTCACTTTTTTTACAAACGCCCGGAATGCCGGCCCAGTAAAAAAATAAGCAAAAAAACGCTTGCTCCTACGTTCGGCCCTCGCAAGCTCGGGTCCCTTCGCTCCGGGATCGATCCGGGCGCAGCGGCTCCGGTTTGCTTCGCTGCACCTCCTTGCGCTGTGTCTGGCTGCGCCAGACGGTCGCTGCGCTCCCACGCCCGGACCAATCCCTCCGCTCAGCCTTCCGACGTCGCCGGTGGATCAAAATCAAAAGCACTCGAGCTAACGCTCATTGTGTAGGAGCTGACGAAGGCTGCGATCTTTTGCTTTTGCTTTTCTGTGGGAGCGAGCCTGCTCGCGAAGGCTTCTGCAAGGTCACCTTCTACAACGGCAAATACCGACTCAGCAGTGCCCGCAACGCCGCCGGCTTCACCGGTTTGGCCAGATAATCCAGGCCCGCCGCATGCACTTGCGCCACGGTCTCCGGGCGTCCATCCGCGCTGATGACCACGCCGGGTACCGGCTCGCCCAGGCGCGTGCGCAACCACGCCATCAGCTCTGTGCCGGTATCGCCGTGGTCGAGGTGATAGTCGACCAGCGCCAGTTGTGGCCGCACACCTTCATCCAATATCGCTGCGCATTCTTCGCGATTGCGCGCCGTCCACACTTGGCAGCCCCAGCGGCTCAACAGGCTGTTCATGCCGATCAGGATGCTGTCTTCGTTATCGATGCACAGTACCTGCGCGCCGCTGAGCAGTTTTCCGTTCAGTTCCACCGTGGCGCTGACTGGAGGCGTTTGCGTGCGGGCGATCGGCACCGTCACGCTGAACACACTGCCGCGCCCCGGCCAGGAGCGAACGCGCAGGGTGTGCCCGAGCACGCGGCACAAGCCATCGGCGATCGCCAGTCCCAGGCCCAGGCCTTTTTCGGCGCGGGTCTGGTGGCTGTCGAGGCGTTTGAACTCTTCGAAAATCACTTGCTGCTTGTCTTCCGGAATGCCCGGGCCGCGATCCCAGACTTCCAGACACAGCTCGCCACCGCGCCGACGCACGCCCAGCAGCACCGGGCCTTTGGCGTAGCGGAACGCGTTGGTGAGGAAATTCTGCAGAATCCGCCGCAGCAGTTTGATGTCGCTGTCGATGCGCAATTGACTGCCACGCACCCGGAACGTGAGCTTTTGCTCTTGGGCCAGCGCCTTGAATTCTGCGCCGAGGGTGTCGAACAGTTCGTTGACGGCGAAGGCTTTGCGATCCGGGTTGATCTTGCCGTTTTCCAGGCGCGAGATGTCCAGCAGATCGCTGATCAGGTCTTCCGCCGAACGCAGCGAGCTGTCGAGGTGTTGCACCAGTTGTTGCGCCTCTGCGCTCAAGCCTTCGTTCTGGTGGGAGAGGGCGGCGGAGAAAAGTCGCGCGGCGTTAAGCGGTTGCATCAAGTCGTGGCTGACGGCGGCGAGGAAGCGGGTTTTCGACTGGTTGGCCGCCTCGGCATTGCCCTTGGCTTCGGTGAGCGCGACATTGAGTTGCGACAGTTCCTGGGTGCGTTCGCTGACCCGTTGCTCCAGCCCTTCGTTAGCCTCGGTCAGCGCCTGTTCGGCTTCGCGGAACGCGGTGATGTCGGTGAAGCTCATGACAAATCCGCCGCCGGGCATCGGGTTGCCGATCAGCTCGATCACCCGGCCATTGGGGAACAGCCGTTCGGAAGTGTGCGCGCGGCCCTGACGCATCCAGTGCAAGCGTCGCGCGACGTGCACTTCCGCTTCGCCGGGGCCGCACAAGCCGCGTTCGGCGTTGTAGCGAATGATGTCGGCAATCGGCCGGCCGACGCTGATCAGGCCGTCGGGGTAGTTGAACAGCTCCAGATAACGCCGGTTCCACGCCACCAGTTTCAGCGACTGGTCGACTACGCTGATGCCCTGGGTGATGTTCTCGATCGCGCCTTGCAGCAGGGCGCGGTTGAACTGCAGCACTTCCGAGGCTTCGTCAGCGATTCGGACTACGTCCTCCAACTGCATTTCCCGACCTTCGATGGCGGCCTTTACTACGGCCCGTGTCGAAGAAGCGCCGAGGACACCGGCGAGCAAGCGTTCGGTGTGGGCAATCCATTCGCTGTCGGCGTTCTGGTTGGGGTTGAAGCCCTTGCCCTGACGGTAGGCAAAGCGAATGAAACTCTGCCGCGCGCGTTCTTCGCCGACAAAACGCGCCGCCAGTTGCAGCAGATCGTCGATCTGCACAGCCAGCATCGAACGGGCATTAGGTCGCGCGCTGATTTCCTGGCCGATGAAACGCCCGGCCTGCCAGTGCTCGGAAACCCGCGTGCGCGAGAGCACCGAGACCCAGGCGAACAGGGTGAAGTTACCCGCCAGCGACAGCACCACGCCTTGAGTCAGCGGGGTGATCGGCAGGTTCAGTGGATTGCTGTGCAGCCACGCCAGCCCGGGGAAACTCGCCAGTGACCAGCCGAGACTGTGCGCGGCAATCGGCAGCACCAGCGTGTAGAACCAGAGGAAGGTGCCGGTGGCGAGGCCGGCGAACACGCCCCGGCGGTTGGCCTGTTTCCAGTACAGCGCGCCGAGCATGGCAGGCGCCAGTTGCGTCACCGCGGCGAAGGCGATCTGGCCGATGGTCGCCAGGCTTGCGGTCGAGCCGAGCAAGCGATAACTGACGTAGGCCAGCAGCAGAATCACCACAATACTCACGCGGCGCACCGAGAGCATCCACTGGCGGAACACTTCGAACGGGCGCTCGGCGTTGTTGCGGCGCAACAGCCACGGCAACAGCATGTCGTTGGAAACCATGGTCGACAGCGCAACGCTGGCGACAATCACCATGCCGGTCGCTGCCGATGCGCCGCCGATAAACGCCAGCATTGCCAGCGCCGGATGGGCCTGGGCCAGCGGCAGGCTGATCACGAACGAGTCGGGCAGCACGTGGTTGGGCAGCATCATCTGACCGGCAAGGGCGATCGGGACTACAAACAGTGCGGCCAATGCCAGATAGGCGGGGAAGACCCATTTCGCCAGACGCAGATCCTGAGGGTCGATGTTCTCCACCACGGTCACGTGAAATTGCCGCGGCAGGCAGATGATCGCCATCATCGCCACGCCGGTCTGCACCACCATCGATGGCCAGTTGATGGTTTCCTTCCAATACGCCTCAAGGCGCGGGGCGAGCATCGCCTGATTGAACAGGTCGTCGAAACCGTCATACAGGCCGTACGTGACGAAGGCGCCGACGGCGAGAAAGGCGAACAGCTTGACCAGCGATTCAAAGGCAATCGCCAGCACCATGCCACGGTGGTGTTCGGTGGCGTCGAGGTTGCGCGTACCGAAGACGATGGTGAACAACGCCAGCACCAGCGACACGATCAGTGCCGTGTCTTGAGCGCGGGTGCCCATGGCATCGGCGCCGGCGCCGATCAACAGGTTCACGCCAAGGACAATGCCTTTGAGTTGCAGGGCAATATAGGGCAACACGCCGACCAGACAGATCAGCGCGACCACCACCGCCAGCGATTGTGACTTGCCGTAGCGCGCGGCGATGAAGTCGGCGATGGAGGTGATGTTCTCCTGTTTGCTGATCATCACCATTTTCTGCAGGACCCACGGCGCGCCGACCAGCAGCAGGATCGGCCCGAGGTAGATCGGCAGGAATGACCACAGTTGTTCCGCCGCCTGACCGACCGCGCCGAAGAACGTCCAGCTGGTGCAGTAGACCGCCAGCGACAGGCTGTACACCCAGGCACGCACCCGCGGCGGCAACGGTGTGCTGCGACGGTCGCCGTAGAAGGCGATAGCGAACATGATGGCCATGTAGGCCAGGGCAACGACGGCGATCAGCCCGGTGGACAACGACATGCAGCACTCCCGACAAATGACTCCCGGCACTCCTGCCCGGGCGGACAGTCTCGCACGGGCGCGGCGGTTAGTCAGTGTCGACCAAGGTCGTGGCGTGGCGGGGTGTCGCAGGCGGGGTACCGGGTGGTTTTTGTGGTGCCCGGGCGGGCCTCTTCGCGAGCAGGCTCGCTCCCACAATTGGAATGCATTTCCTTGTGGGAGCGAGCGCGTCAGTCCAGACGCAGCGCAATATCGATCAGGCGATGGAGCTCTTCAATCTCCAGCGCCGTGGCCGAAAACAGAATCCGGAACACCACCGGCGCCACCACCAGATTGATCAAGCGGTCGACACTCGGTGTCTTTTCATCCGGGTAGCGATCAACAATGGTCTGCAACTGCGCACCGATGATCGCCACGCAATAGCCCGGCGTAGCGCTGGCCTGCACGTCGCGCATCATGTTGCGCCCGACCTCTGAACTCATCTCGTCAAGATACTGCTCGGCCCACGCACGGATATCGCCGCGCAGGCTGCCAGTGTTCGCCGGCTCGCTGTCCGGGCGCATGCGGGCGAGGGCGACGTCCGCCAGCAATGCCGCCAGATCACCCCAGCGGCGGTAGATCGTCGACGGCGTAACCCCCGCGCGGGCGGCAATCTGCGGGACGGTCACGGTGGAACGTTCCTGCTCTTGCAGCAGCGCATTGACCGCCGAATGAATCGACTCCTGCACCCGGGCACTGCGGCCACCGGGGCGTAAACCTTCTTTAATAGCCATGCGGCAGACCTTAACACAAAGAATTTGCTTTAAGCGCTGGGCGGTAGCACACTGCGCAAAAGCAAAAAATTAGCTTTTGCGGAGTGTGCCCATGACCAGCCCCTTGAATAATTTCGCTTCCCACCGGTCCAGCTTGTGGTTTCTGGCGATCACCTTACTCAGTTTTCTCGCCGCTTCCACCGCGCCGACGCCGTTGTATCACTTGTATCAGGATCAGTTGCATTTCTCGGCAGCGATGTTGACGCTGATCTTCGCCGTTTACGCTTTCAGTCTGTTGGCAGCGTTGCTGACGGTCGGTTCGCTTTCCGACCATTTGGGCCGCAAACCGGTGATCTTTACCGCCGTGTTGCTCAATGCACTGGCCATGTTGCTGTTCATCTATGCCGATAGCGTGGCTTGGTTGATCAGCGCACGGGTGTTGCAGGGTTTTGCCACTGGCATGGCCACTGCCGTTTTGAGCGCAACGCTGCTCGACACCGACCGGCAGCAGGGGCCGCTGATCAACAGTGTCGCGCCGTTACTCGGGATGGCTCTGGGCGGTTTGGGCTGTGGCTTGCTGGCAGAACTTGCACCGGCGCCGTTGCAACTGACCTATTGGTTACTGTTGGCGTTGTTCGTGTTGCAAGGCATGTATGTCTGGCGCCTGCCGGAAAGTGTCTCGCGGCAAGGCGGGGCGTTGGTGTCGTTGCGGCCCACCTTGCACGTACCGGTGCAAGCGCGTTCAACGTTATGGCGAGTGCTGCCACTGAACACCGCGACCTGGGCGCTCGGAGGTTTTTACGCTTCGCTGGCACCGTCGTTGGTGCGCACGGCCACTGGCTCTACCTCCAATCTGATCGGCGGTGCGACGGTCGCGGCGCTCACCGTGACCGGTGCGTTGATGATTTTTACGATGCGCAATCGCCCGGCCGCTCAGGCGCTGCGTCTGGGCGCGAGCCTGCTGCCGGTCGGGCTGATTCTGATTTTGCTCGGCGTGCATGGCGCCAGTCTGCCGCTGTTTTTCTTCGGCACACTGGTCGCCGGTTGCGGCTTTGGTTCGGGCTTTCTCGGAGCGGTGCGCAGCCTGGTGCCGCTGGCTTTGCCGCATGAACGAGCCGGCTTGATGTCAGCGTATTACGTGCTCAGCTATCTGGCGTTCTGTCTGCCGGCGCTGCTGGCCGGGTATCTGGCGCGCAACTTTGGACTGCTGGCGACCACCGACGGTTACGGCGTTGTGTTGATCGTGCTGGCCGTTGCTGCGCTGCTGCTCAGTCTGTGTCCGCAGACGGGCAGAGTTTGCAGCGCTCCTTAGCGCGTGTGGACGCTTATCTGCAAAACAGATAACAGTTAGAGATATTACCCGTTATATCGATATTCGATTCGGATCTACCATGGACTCAACCTCACCAGGGGACAGGAGTTCATGATGACTTGCCGCAACAGTGTCACCCCCGGCTACAAACCTTTCAGCCACCCTCAACATCCTCGTGAAGTGATCCGCCAGTTCACGCCGAACTGGTTCGCTGCGACCATGGGTACCGGTGTGCTGGCATTGGCGCTTGCCCAGTTGCCGCTGGCCATTCCCGGATTGCGCGCCGTGGCCGAGGGGCTGTGGTTGTTCAATATTCTCTTGTTCACACTGTTTACCGCTGCCTACGCCGCGCGCTGGATTTTGTTCTTTGACGAGGCGCGGCGGATTTTCGGCCATTCGACTGTATCGATGTTTTTCGGCACCATTCCCATGGGCCTAGCGACGATCATCAACGGCTTTCTGTTGTTCGGCCTGCCGCGCTGGGGGGACGGTGTCATTCATATCGTTGAAGTGTTGTGGTGGACCGATGTGGCGATGTCGCTGGCCTGCGGTGTGCTGATTCCGTACATGATGTTTACCCGCCAGGAACACAGCATCGATCAGATGACCGCGGTCTGGTTGCTGCCGGTGGTGGCGGCGGAAGTGGCAGCGGCCAGCGGCGGCTTGCTCGCGCCGCATCTGACCGACGCCCATGGGCAACTCGTCGTACTGACCACCAGTTATGTGCTCTGGGCTTTCTCCCTGCCAGTGGCGTTCAGCATTCTCACCATTCTGTTGCTGCGCATGGCCTTGCACAAACTGCCCCACGAAAACATGGCCGCGTCGAGCTGGCTGGCCCTCGGTCCGATCGGCACCGGTGCGCTGGGCATGTTGCTGTTGGGCGGTGAGGCGCCAGCGATTTTTGCCGCTAATGGTCTGCCCGGCGTCGGTGAGATCGCTGCGGGCCTGGGTCTGGTCGCCGGGATCACGCTGTGGGGTTTTGGTCTGTGGTGGATGTTGATGGCACTGTTGATCACCGTACGTTATCTACGCGACGGCATTCCGTTCAACCTCGGCTGGTGGGGCTTCACCTTCCCGTTGGGCGTGTATTCGCTGGCGACGCTGAAACTGGCAAGCATCCTCAACCTGACGTTTTTCAGTGTATTCGGTACCGCGCTGGTGATTTTGTTGGCGGCAATGTGGCTGATCGTCGGCAAGCGCACCGTGCAGGGCGCGTGGCGTGGCGAGCTGTTTGTCTCGCCGTGTATTGCAGGTTTGAAGAAATAATCCGAAAAGTTTAGGTAAGGTGTGGCCTGGATCGTGGTGCGGGAATCCAATAACAAGCACCCAGGCCTCACTACCTAACATCAGGAAACACGGAAGATGAGTCACCCCTCACAGTTCAACCTGTTGCGCACCCGGCGCTTTTTGCCCTTCTTTATTACCCAGTCGCTCGGCGCGTTTAACGACAACGTGTTCAAGCAGTCGTTGATCCTCGCCATCCTCTATCGGTTGACCATCGAGGGCGATCGCTCGATCTGGGTCAACCTCTGCGCGCTGCTGTTTATCCTGCCGTTTTTCCTGTTCTCGGCGCTGGCCGGGCAGTTCGGGGAAAAATTCGCCAAGGACGCGCTGATCCGTCTGATCAAGCTCGCGGAAATCGCCATCATGGCCGTAGGATCGATCGGCTTTCTCTTCGATCATCTGTCGCTGATGCTGGTGGCACTGTTCGCCATGGGCACGCACTCGGCGTTGTTCGGCCCAGTGAAGTATTCGATCCTGCCGCAGGCCTTGCGCGACGATGAACTGGTCGGCGGCAACGGTCTGGTGGAAATGGGCACGTTTCTGGCGATTCTCGCCGGCACCATCGGCGCCGGGATCATGATGTCGTCCGAGCACTACGCGCCGGTAGTCTCCGCAGCGATCGTCGGCATTGCCATGCTGGGTTATCTGGCCAGCCGCAGCATTCCGCGCGCGGCGGCCTCGTCGCCGGAAATGCGCCTGAACTGGAACATCTTCAGCCAGTCCTGGGCGACGCTGAAACTCGGTCTGGGCCAGACACCTGCGGTGTCGCGCTCGATTGTCGGTAACTCGTGGTTCTGGTTTGTCGGGGCGATCTACCTGACGCAGATCCCGGCCTACGCCAAGGAATGGATGCACGGCGACGAAACCGTGGTCACCCTGATTCTGACCGTGTTCTCGGTAGGTATCGCCCTGGGTTCGATGCTCTGCGAAAAGCTCTCAGGGCGCAAAGTCGAGATCGGTCTGGTGCCGTTCGGCTCGTTGGGCCTGACCGTGTTCGGCCTGTTGCTGTGGTGGCATTCCGGTGGGATCCCGGACAGCGTCACCGGCCATAGCTGGATTGCCGTGCTGGGCTTCGTGCACACCTGGGCGGTGTTGATCGACATCCTAGGCCTCGGCATTTTCGGTGGATTCTATATTGTGCCGCTGTACGCGCTGATCCAGTCGCGCACGGCTGAAAACGAACGGGCGCGGGTGATTGCCGCCAACAACATTCTCAACGCGCTGTTTATGGTGGTGTCGGCGATTGTTTCGATCGTGTTGTTAAGCGTCGCCAAGCTGTCGATCCCGCAACTGTTCCTGGTGGTGTCGCTGCTGAACATCGGCGTCAACGCCTACATCTTCAAGATCGTTCCGGAATTCAGCATGCGCTTCATGATCTGGCTGCTCAGCCATTCCATGTACCGCGTCGAGCACCGCAACCTTGAAGCGATCCCGGACGAGGGCGCGGCGCTGCTGGTGTGCAACCACGTGTCGTTCGTTGACGCCTTGCTCATCGGCGGTGCCGTGCGTAGGCCGATTCGCTTTGTCATGTACTACAAGATCTACAACCTGCCGGTGCTGAACTTCATCTTTCGCACGGCGGGCGCGATTCCTATCGCCGGACGCCAGGAAGATATCCAGATCTACGAAAAAGCCTTCACGCGCATTGCCCGGTATCTGAAGGACGGCGAACTGGTGTGCATTTTCCCGGAAGGCAAATTGACCGCCGATGGCGAGATCAACGAGTTTCGTGGCGGCGTGACGCGGATTCTCGAAGAGACCCCAGTACCGGTGATTCCGCTGGCGCTGCAAGGATTGTGGGGGAGTTTCTTCAGTCGCGATCCGAACAAGGGCTTGTTCCATCGCTTGTGGTCGCGGGTGACGCTGGTGGCGGGGCCGGCGATTACCGAAGGGACGGAGCCGGCGAAGTTGCAGGTGTTGGTGGGGGAGTTGCGCGGGGCTGTTAGATAGTCGGTGTATCAAAAGGCCCCTTCGCGAGCAGGCTCGCTCCCACAGTTGACCCTGTTCCAATGACGGAACGCGGTTGAATGTGGGAGCGAGCCTGCTCGCGAAGACGGTAGTGGCTTAAGCGCTGACTTTAAGGCCAATCAACCCGGTAACGATCAACGCCACACTGAAGAGTCGAATCAGCGCCATTGATTCGCCAAACAGAATGATCCCGGCGATCACTGTGCCCACGGCACCGACACCGGTCCAGATCGCATAAGCCGTACCCAGCGGCAATTCCTTCATCGCCAGACCGAGCAAACCAAGGCTGATGGCCATGGCGGCGACGGTGAGGGCGGTGGGAAGCGGGCGGGTGAAGCCGTCGGTGTATTTCAGGCCGACGGCCCAGCCTACTTCGAACAGGCCGGCGCAAAACAGAATGATCCAGGACATGCAGGACCTCCATCGATTGACGGGGTCGTCCCCAGATTAATGACTCGAGCGAGCCGCAGGGTCGTCCCCGCGTTGCGCAATATACTGACGAGCATTAACTCGGGGATCAAGTTTTCAGCCTCAATCGGCAGCCCGTTGTGCGAGGCTGTCGCGGTCTTCCTTCTCGCTCATGCGCCGGAAGTACGTCGACAGCAGTGCTCCGGAAATATTGTGCCAAACGCTGAACAGCGCGCTCGGCACAGCCGCCAGTGGCGAGAAGTGCGCACTGGCCAATGCCGCGCCCAAGCCCGAATTCTGCATGCCGACTTCCAGTGCCAGCGACTTGCGCTGAGCCAGCGGCAGGCCGAACAGGCGCCCGGTGAAGTAGCCGAGCAGATAACCGAAGCTGTTGTGCAGCATGACCACGGCCATGATCAGCAGGCCGGACTCGGCGATTTTCGCCTGACTCGCCGCCACCACGGCGGTGACGATAATCACGATGCTGACCACCGACACCAGCGGCAACACATCCACCGCATGCCGCACCTTGTCGCCGAGCAGACGCTGCGCGACCACGCCGAGAACGATCGGCAGCAGCACCACTTGCAGGATCGACCAGAACAGCTCCATGAACGATACCGGCAACCACGCCGAGGCCAGCAGCCAGATCAGTGCCGGGGTCAGCAGCGGGGCGAGGAGCGTGGTGACGGCAGCAATGGCCACGGAAAGCGCCAGATCACCGCGTGCCAGCCAGGTCATCACGTTCGAAGAGGTGCCGCTCGGGCAGCAACCGACCAGAATCACCCCGACGGCGATTTCCGGAGGCAGGTGAAACACCTGGCAGAGCAACCACGCCACACCGGGCATGATCACGAAATGCGCAACCACGCCCAGCGCCACCCGCCACGGATGGCGAGCGACGGCAGCGAAGTCGTCGAGTTTGAGGGTCAGGCCCATGCCGAACATCACCAGACCCAGCAGCGGTACGATCGCGCTTTTCAGGCCGATGAACCACGCCGGTTGCAGAAAGGCCACGACGGCGAATATCAGAACCCAGTAAGCGAAGGTATTGCCGACAAAGCGGCTGAGTGCAGCCAGTGCGCGCATGGCTTGATCCTTGTTATGTGAAAGCGTTAGGAAGCTAAGCATACGTCGCCAACAAAAAGATCGCAGCCTTCGGCAGCTCCTACAGGAAAATTCGTCTCATGTAGGAGCTGCCGAAGGCTGCGATCTTTAAGCTTTCACACGAATAACGGGTCAGATCCCCTGCGGCATCTCTTCCCCACCCAACGCTTCAACCAGTGCCGGCAGGAAGTCGCCGAAGGTCAGCATCATCAGGGTGAAACTGGCATCCAGTTGGCCCAGGGCTTCGTCGCCACCGTCCTGTTCCGCCTGATCC
Source organism: Pseudomonas sp. S3_G06 (assembly GCF_054667565.1). NCBI lineage: Bacteria > Pseudomonadati > Pseudomonadota > Gammaproteobacteria > Pseudomonadales > Pseudomonadaceae > Pseudomonas > Pseudomonas sp. S3_G06. The sequence goes on along the minus strand of NZ_CP162738.1, from coordinate 3,359,491 downwards.
TGCAACAGATCCTCGAATTTCAGGCGTTTGACGGTCATCTTGTCGTCGAGCATGAACGACAGTTTGTCCTGCCAGGCCAGCGACAGCTGAGTAACGACTTTGCCGGTGCTCAGGTGCAGCTGGATTTCCTCGCTGGTCAGGTCCTGACGCTTGCAACGGACGATGCCGCCGTCTTCGTGGGTGTCGCGCAGTTCGCACTCGTCCAGCACATAGAAATCGTCGGCGGCTTTCTGCGTGGTGACCCACTCGGTCATCACCGCAGTCGGTGCCATTTTCACTGTCAGCGGACGCACGGGCAGGGTGCCGATCACTTCGCGCAGGGTCGACAGCAGGTCTTCGGCGCGTTTCGGGCTGGCCGAGTTGACCAGGATCAGGCCCTGTTTCGGCGCGATCGCGGCGAAGGTCGACGAACGACGAATGAACGCGCGCGGCAGAAACGCCTGGATGATCTCATCCTTGATCTGGTCGCGTTCCTTCTTATAGACCTTGCGCATCTGCTCGGCTTCGATCTCTTCTACCTTTTCCTTGACCGCGTCACGCACGACGCTGCCCGGCAGGATACGTTCTTCCTTGCGCGCAGAGATCAGCAGGAAATCGCCGCTGACGTGTACCAGCGGCGCATCTTCGCCCTTGCCGAACGGCGCAACGAAACCGTAAGTGGTCAGCTCCTGGCTTGCACACGGCCGCGCCAGTTTGGTCGCCAGTGCAGTTTCCAGCGCCTCGGCGTCGACAGGCAGGTCTTGGGTCAGGCGATAGATCAGCAGGTTCTTGAACCACATGGGGCGAGTCACTCCTTTATACAAAGGGGGGCATTATTGTCTTCGCCGGGGCATAGGCCAACCCTTCTCTAAGCCTTTGGAAGGCCTCGGAAAATTATTTAAAAAAGTGCTTGCCAGAGGTTGGGGTGCTCCGTAGAATGCGCGCCACACCGAAGCGAAGGGTGATTAGCTCAGCTGGGAGAGCGTCTGCCTTACAAGCAGAATGTCGGCGGTTCGATCCCGTCATCACCCACCATTCGTTTCAAGTGTTTAGCGCAGCGGTAGTTCAGTCGGTTAGAATACCGGCCTGTCACGCCGGGGGTCGCGGGTTCGAGTCCCGTCCGCTGCGCCATATTCGGTAACTTGGACCACTGAACGCCAGGTCGCCATGGAAAAACCCGCTGAAGCGGGTTTTTTTCTGTCTCAAGGTTCTACTCGCGGGATGTATCGTTTCACTGGTTTTCAGATTTTTTTGAAAAATATTCAATTAAATCAACACATTACGAAAACTTGTGGCATAATGCGCCCCGTAACGAAGCGAAGGGTGATTAGCTCAGCTGGGAGAGCGTCTGCCTTACAAGCAGAATGTCGGCGGTTCGATCCCGTCATCACCCACCATTCGTTTCAAGCGTTTCGCGCAGCGGTAGTTCAGTCGGTTAGAATACCGGCCTGTCACGCCGGGGGTCGCGGGTTCGAGTCCCGTCCGCTGCGCCATATTCGGTATCTGGAACTGAACGCCAGACACCACAAAAAGCCCGCCTTGTGCGGGCTTTTTGCTGTCTGCGATTTATGAAATCGCCGCGCTACTGCGCCGCATTGCGGGCATGCCGATAATCGCTCACTGCCTCATACACCGCCCTGCGCAAGCGATTGATCCCACCAATCGGCCGATGCGCCTCGATGCCGAACCACGGATTGAACGACAGGTTGTCGCATTGCAGATTCAGCGCCGGCGTATCGAAGTCCTGCGCAGGCAGAGTGATCCGCGCCACCGTTTCAAACGGTGCATCCTGCTCACGCCACTCAATGCTGGTGTCCTCGATCGGCATGTACTTGTTCGCGTCCTGGCGCTGGATCTGCAAGGCGAAGCACGCCGGCACCCGATCCGTCGACAACTGCTGATTCAGTGCGCTGCGCAGAAAATTCGGCAGGTCGTGATTCTGTTTGGGCAGCGTATACGCGGGGCAACGCTCCGGATCCGGCACGACGCGGAATTTCGCATTGGCCTCACCGAACTTGTAGGGCGATACCGAGAAATATGTGGTCTCGGTCGGACTGTCCGGCGGCGCTGACAGCGTAGCCAGCGCGATGAATAGATGACGGACCTGCCAGGTGCGCGGATCCCATGTCGGAAAAAACGCCATGACCTTCTTGCCGTCAGCCTGCGCCGCCACATTCTGACGATACTCTGCGACATTGCTGACAAAGAAATTCGGATGGCTGAACATCACGAAATCCTGTTCATGCTGGTCCTGGCGATTGCCGAGCAGTTGTGCGCCAGGAACCTCAAGCAACTTGATCGCCATTCCGCGCGCGTCGCGAATGCTGTCGAACTGTGGATAGGCATTGCCGTTGGACAACCGGATCAGCGCCTGCCAGGTCTTGCCCGGCTCGCTGAACACACCCCGTCGCAGCGATTGCGCCAGTTCCGGTAACACCTGCACTTGCGCCTTCACGCAGCCATGCGCCTTGGCGTGGGCATCGCGCAGATAACGCGTGGGTTCGCGGTGCTGGTCGACGATGCGCACTGCGGTTTGAATGATGTCCTGGGTCATCGCCGCTTCGCCCGCTGGAATCTGTTCCTGTGCAGATACCGGCCCGCGATGCTGCCAGGCAAACCACGCGGTGGCGATGGCCCAGCCGAGCAGGCCGATGATCAGCAGCACCAGCAGCGTCTTGCCGAGCAAACGCCCCAGCCAGAGCCAGAAACGCGCGAGTGGCGGCAGTTCTTTTTTGAATGTCGGCATGATCATGGCAACTGCGCCTCCAGTGGTCCGCCCAGTACTTTCAGGTATTCGAGCAACGCCCAGCGCTCCTCGGGTTGCAGGAGGCGGCCGATCACCCCGTTACCGCGAGCGCCGGCGCGGAATTCGTGGCCGCTGTTGCGGTTGCCGCTGATGCGCGTGTCGAACAGAAAACCGTTGGTGAAAGGCTCGGTGCGATAGCCGAGGTGGCGCGGATCGTATTCGAGCGTGCCTTTGTAGAAGGTCGTCGCACGCTCGTCCTGCGGTGACAGCAACTGATAGATGCTCGGCACCGAACCGTTGTGCAGAAACGGCGCAGTCGCCCACACGCCAGCCAGCGGTCGGGCCTTGTAAGCGACTTTCTCGCGCACGCCGATCGGCAGGCCGAAACCATCCATGCGCGGTTTTTCTTCCGGCGTGATCTGCGCGTCGCGATAGGCACGGTCTTCCACGAATGCGGTGACGTAAGCCAGGCCCTTGGCCACCGACAATTGGCTCAGATCAAGCGGCTCCTTGGGTTCGGGATGCAGTTTGACGTCCATCTTTTCCAGCTCTTTGACATCCCATTGCAGCGCGCTCAGGTCGAAACGGTGACTGGCAATGTTGTTGGCGGCGTTCGGATCGGTGCCGATCACCTCCACGGGAAGCATGTGCAAGTGCTGCACCCAGCGTTCGCCTTCCTGCGATTGGCGCGGGACATGGCAGCCGGCGCAGTTTTCCGCGAACAGCGCGCGGCCTCTGGCGGCCAGCGGCTTGTCGATCGCACCGAACAGATCTTCCGGCCAGGTCGGCGGCTTCAGCTGCTGCAAGGTTTCTTCGATAGCGTGCAGATCGCGCACGCGCACGCTGGAGGGGTAGCGCTCAGCGCCTTGCAGCGGCTGGCCATTGGCGTCGAAGAAATTCAGCGTGGCACCGACGCCGAGCGCTTCGCCGATATTGCGCGCCATTGGCTGTTGAGCCGAGCCGTTCCACTGCACCCAGTCAAACGTCCACATGTCCCACAGCTGCGGGTAATCCACCGGGGCATCGGCCACGCGGTAGTTGGCAGGGGAAATCGCATCGCCAAACGTAGCGTTGGCAATCCGGCCGAACGCATCGGTGCGCCCCGGGCCTTCCTCGGTCGGGTACAGGCCGCGATGAGTGTCGTTCCAGGCCACTTTGACGAAGGTGTTCAGCGAGGTCTTGAACTCGCTGCGCAATTGTTCGCGGCGCGCTTCGTAATCATCTCCGAGCACCTGGCGGGCGAAGCGCTCAAACTTCCATGGGTCGTAGTAAGTCGAGGCGAGACTGGCGGCCAGGGCCTGTCCGAAACTGCCGCCGCGCAGTGTAGGAACGCTGGAAGGCAACACGTGTTGTGCGCTGCCGCCATCGATACGCACGGCCTGGCCTTTGAAGCGCAACTCGCCGGTGTGGCAAGCGGCGCAGGTGATGTCCAGATAGTGCTCGGAGGCGTCGCCGGGATTCTGGTGCCGGGCAAAACCGACGGGGAGGTTGCCGGGGTTGTTCGCGCTAGCTTTCTGCTGCGGGTCGACCAGGAAGCCGAAACGGGCGAGATATTCGGGGGAGGCGAAGCGCTGCTTGGAGAAGGGCAATTCCAATGCCTGGAACCACTCGTAACGCAGGCCTTTGACTTGCGTGCCCTGCGGCGTGAAGTAGTAGGTCTGGCGTTGCTCTTCGCTCCATTGATCCAGGTAACGCACCTGCTGGGGCGGGGTGTAGAAGGGCAATTTCGGGTTGGCGACGTAATAGACGATCACCGCGAGGGCGATTACCGCCAGCATGATCAGCAGAGCGAGAATGCGGGATAAGAGGCGCAAGTTGAACATCCTTGTCGAATTGTTGCGCTGTTATGCCTGAGCGCCGCTGGCTGGGCAAGTGGCCATTACGCCAGATACTGAGTCAGGAGCCGACGAGCCTTGTCGTCCGTGAATGACAGAAGCTTCATCCAGCCGTTGCCCAAATGCGTTTTAATCCCTGAACTTATCGGAAGATTCCTGCTCTCATGCCGGTAGCCATTGGTCGTGGCGGCCTGATAAGCTCGCGGCTTTACTCGATTGCCCATTCGGCGCATGAACAAGGAAATAGCATGAAACAGCATCGGTTGGCGGCGGCGGTAGCCCTGGTTAGCCTGGTACTCGCGGGTTGTGACTCGCAGACCAGCGTAGAGCTGAAAACCCCGGCGCAAAAAGCTTCCTACGGCATCGGCCTGAACATGGGCAAAAGCCTTGCCCAGGAAGGCATGGATGATCTGGACTCCAAAGCGGTAGCTCAGGGCATCGAAGATGCCGTTGGCAAGAAAGAACAGAAGCTGAAAGATGAAGAACTGGTCGAAGCCTTCGCCTCGCTGCAAAAGCGTGCTGAAGAGCGTATGGCCAAGATGAGTGAAGAGTCGGCAGCCGCCGGCAAGAAATTCCTCGAAGAAAACGGCAAGAAGGCCGGTGTCACCACCACCGCTTCGGGCCTGCAGTACGAAGTAGTGAAGAAAGCCGATGGCCCACAGCCTAAGCCGACCGACGTCGTCACTGTTCACTACACCGGCAAGCTGACCAACGGCACCGTGTTCGACAGCTCCGTCGAGCGCGGCAGCCCGATCGATCTGCCAGTCAGTGGCGTGATCCCGGGTTGGGTTGAAGGTCTGCAACTGATGCACGTTGGCGAGAAGTACAAACTGTACATCCCTAGCGATCTGGCTTACGGCGCTCAGTCGCCAAGCCCGGCAATCCCGGCCAACTCGGTTCTGGTTTTCGACCTGGAACTGCTGGCCATCAAGGATCCAGCCAAAGAAGACGCCGCTGCCAAGTAACACGCAACGGCATCGCCAACAACGCCTCGCTTATGCGGGGCGTTGTTGCATCTGCAGGTCAGGAAAGGTAAACAGAGCGAACTGACGCCGTTCAACACAGTCATAGCTTTGAGGCTGCCCGCGCTAGACGCCCTGAGCTGCCAAGTCAATGAAATATTGGGCTTTTTTATGTGAGTAAAAAACGCCCGATCTGAGCGCAGCCCTTATGAAACGGGGCTCTCAGCGCTGAAATGCAGCTCTGTTCACAAGGTTATCCACAATTTGTGTGGATAACATTTCAACGGGAAGAATAGATGAAAGCTCCGTGGAATTTCGCTCGATTCCTGCCGTTGGCCGGTCGCCTGCTGGCCCGTGGACGCCTGCCGACCCTGTTGTTTGCCGTGGCCAGCAAAGGCGCCGCGCAAGGCAATCGCTTGGGCAAACTCAAGGATGATCTGCGCTTGCTGCAGTCGTTATGCCTGGCCTACTGGCGTGGCGAGTATCGCGCGATCAGTGCCAAGTCGCTGATTTCGGTGGTGGCGGGCCTGATGTATTTCCTCAGCCCGGTCGATGCCATTCCGGATTTCATTCCCATGTTCGGCATGCTCGATGACATCGCTGTCCTCGCCTGGCTGATGAAAACCCTCGATGACGAGCTCAACGCCTTTCGCCTGTGGCGCAAACGCCAGCAGCCCGAAAAGCTGGCGGTGGTTGAACGCCTCCCTGATACCCCTGAACAATTGCAGCTGCAAGGCCCGAAAAAACCCTGACTGACCAAGTCTGCCTACAGATAGATACCACTCGCGACCTTAGCCGCTGTTAGGATTACACTTCTAGGGAAAAGTGCCGACTCGCTAAGTGGTGTTGTCCTACGGGGTAGTCATGGATATTCAGATAATTGCACGCGATGGCGAACCCGAATACGCGGTTCTGCCGTGGGCTCAATATCAGGCTTTACTGAAAGCAGCAGGGATCAACGCAACACCGGCGCCGCAGCCAGCAGCGCCGCTCGCCACCTCGCCGGAGCCGATTCTTCCGGGTCTGGATCAATTACGCAGTTTGCGCGAAGGGAAGGGCATCGCCATCGAGGCGCTGGCCCGCACGGTAGGCATCAGCCCGTCTTACCTGGCCATGATCGAAAGTGGTGAGCGTCAGCCCGACGCCGCGATTCGCCGCAGCCTGGCCTGGGAACTGACGGTGCCGGGTTGGAGGGACGAATCGTGAGCGTACGCATCAGCCGTCAACATTGGGACGGATTGCTGGGGGAACTGGACCAGGCGCGCCGTCAGCGCCATCTTCTGACCTATCGAGCCTTGCTTGAGCGTTTGCAGCTGCCGACGCCGGCGATGCAGACGCTGACGGCTGCGCTGGAGCATCTGGCCGCACTGGACGCCAAAGCCGAGCAGCCGTTGCGCAGTTCGCTGGTCATCAGTCAGGGCGCGAGTCGTTTGCCACGTACCGGGTTCTTTGAATGTGTCGAGCGTCTGGGGCGTTTTTCCGGGCCGTCGGATGGCGTCGCGGCGGCGTCCTGGCATGCGTCGGAAGTGGTGCGGGTCTTCGAATACGAATACCCGGAATCGGCGGAGGCCTGAGTGTTTCTGCGGCTCAAGGCGCGGGCCGGTTACTGGCTGGCCCGCCGGCTGTTTCATTGGTCGTGGTTCGTTCGCCAGCCGCGTGGCTGGCGCTGGCTTGAAGGCCAGTTCGCGCGCATGGCCAACCTCGGCGATGTCGATGCTCAAAGCTTTTATGGGCACATTCTGACTTTTCGCGGCGTCGGGTTGGGCGCGCGTGAAGAAGGCGTGCGTCTGCTGCGTCTGGCGGCGTTGGCCGGCGACGGTAAAGCCGCTTATCAAGTTGGCGTGATCAGCCTCGCCGGTACCCCGAGCAAGGCGCCGGATCCCGTTGAGGCCGCTCGTTGGTGGAGCATGGCCGCCAAGGCCGGGCATCCGTTGGCCGAGCTGAAGCTGCAACAGCTGGAGGCTGGTGATTCAACGCAGTAATTCCATGTATATCTTCTAAGTAAACGCGGCGTGAGGTTTTCCTCACGCCGCGTTTACGTTTCTGCCTGCACGTTTTTCGCTTGATGCTGGATTGCAGATTAGTCCTACATCCTTTGCCTACTCGCCTGACTTCTTTCCTCTTTGATCCCCCGCACAGTTCCCGCGACTAATTTCTTGCGCGAGGGACCGCTCATGCTTCAGCCCGTTTTTCAGTCCACCTTGTTTGCTCGCGTGTGTTGATGGAAGCCATCGCGCGCATCGAGCAGGAACTCGACAGCTTTCCGCAAACGCTCAGCCTCTACCGCAAACAGCTCGATCACTGGCTCAGTCGCAGAGTGGACCAGATCAGCGAGGCAGCAGACCTGCCATCGCTGGTGGGTATGGAGCGGATCATCCGCTTCGGCGATAGCAGTACGTCGGTCAGCAGCAGCGACGACGAATTTTCCTCCAGCGTCGTCCAGTGCCCGCACGGCGGGCTGATGCAAATCGAGAGCAAGTTCGAATCGGTCTACGACATCCCGCTGGGCAACATTTCCGTCGATGTGGTCGACGTGGATAGCGGCAAAACCGCGCCGGTCACCCTTGATCAGCAGGGCAAGGGCGAGTTCAGAGGCGACGAGGGCAAGTTCTACCGCGTTCTGGTCCACAGCGCTGTCACCTCCAGTCAAGTCGACGAGCTGTTCAAATCCTACGACGGTTTGACCGGCGAACTTGAGCGCTGGCTGCGTAGCGAGTGGCAAGGTTTCAAGCCGCAGTGGTCACAGTCGGTGGCGATCGCAGCCAGCAACGGCATGCTCGCCGGCAGTTGGGCGGCCATCGAAGGGGTATGGGACAGCCTCGGTCTGCTCTCGGAAATCCTCCAGGACCCCGGCAAGTTTGCCGAGCGTCTAGGCAGCGGCGCGGCTGAGCTGATCGAGCTGGCACAGACCGCTCCGGATCTCATGGAAAAGCTGCAGTTGCTGGTCAGTGACGAAGCGGCGATGTGCTTGCTGCTACGGTCGGCGAGTCTGTGGCTGGACATGCTGCCGCCCAGCGAGGTTGCCGGCAAGTCTGCTGAAGTGGCGTCGATGATGATCGTGCAACTGATCATCGATGTCTTGATCAGCGTGGTGCTGACGTTTGTCGGAGCGGGGGCGGGGATCGCTTATCTGACGCTGCGTCTGGCTGACCGCGCAACGCAGCTGTTCAACGTCGCCAAGCGTCTGGTCAAGGCGCTGTTCAGCATCGTCAACGCCTTTATTGAATACGTCGACCGCTACAAAGCCGTTGCCGCGCGGGGCATCGCCGCCGGGGTGAAAAAGGGCCGGATGCAATTGCGCTGGGATGCCAAGCGCAACGCCATGTTGAAGAAGGACGAGCCACACGACGACGCGCCCGACCAATCAAAAAACCCCAACGGCGATGCCGCCGATTGCGTGCCCAAAACCTGTACCAATGGCTGTCCGGTGTCGATGGTCACCGGCGAAGAACTGCTGACCCTGACCGACGCGGTGCTCGATGGCGTGCTGCCGTTCGAGTTCACCCGCTTGTACCGCAGCAGCGCGGTCGAGATCGACATCGGCCTGGGGTTCGGCTGGAGCCATACGCTCGCGCATCGGCTGGCCTTCGACGGCGATGGCGTGATCTGGATCGACCACGAAAACCGCCGCACTCGTTTTCCCCTGCCCAACGTCGCGCGCCCGGCGATCCACAACAGCCTGTCGCGGGCGGCGATCTTTCTCGGCGAGGAGCCGGAAGAACTGATTCTGGCGTTGGCCGGCGACAGTGCGCGGTTTTACCACTTTCGCGCCGGCCGGCTGACCGCAATCAGCGATGTCTACGGCAATCGTCTAACCCTGCAACGCGATCGCTCCGACCGCATTCAGCGTCTGGACAACGGCGCCGGGCGCGCGCTGCTGTTGCGCTATGACCGCGCGCAACTGGTGGCGGTCGATTATCAGGTGTTCGTCCAAGGCGAGTGGACCACCGAGCAAAACCTCGCCACCTACAGTTTCGATGCCCGGCAACGCCTGCTGGTCGCGACCAACGCGGTCGGCGACAGCGAGCGCTACGACTACGACGACCACCACGTCATCCTCCAGCGCCAGTTGACCGGCGGCGCGAGCTTCTTCTGGGAGTGGCAGCGCGAGGGCAAAGCCGCCCGCTGCGTGCGGCACTGGGCGTCGTTCTCGCAGATGAACACCCGTTACGTCTGGAACGATGACGACGCCAGCGTGACCGTGCATTACGTCGACGGCACCGAAGAGGTCTACGTCCACGACGAGCGCGCGCGGCTGGTGCGCCAGGTTGCGGCCGATGGTGGCGAGCAGCTCAAGGCCTATGACCAGCAGGGGCGCTTGATCGCCGAGCAGGATGCGTTGGGCGCGGTCACCGAATATCGCTACGACGAAGTCGGACGGCTGATCGCGCTGATTCCGCCGGACGATGCACCAACGTCCTACGAGTACCGCAACGGTTTTCTCTACAAGCGTTGCCGTGGTGATGCGGTGTGGATCTACCGGCGCAACGCTGAAGGCGCCGTCACCGAAGCGGTCGATCCCGACGGCCAGGTCACCCATTACTACTACAACCTGCGCGGGCAGTTGCTGTCGCTGCGTTATCCGGACAGCAGCCGCCACCGCTGGGTGTGGAACGAGCTCGGCCAGCTCATCGAAGAAACTCTGCCCGATGGCGGCGTGCGGCGCTTTTCCTACGACGCGCTGGGACGGCGGATTACCACTCAGGACGAATTTGGTGTTGTCAGTCGTCAGCAGTGGGACGCGGCCGGCCGACTGATCCTGACGACTTCTCCTACGGGCAGCACGCGCGCCTACAGCTATGGCGCCTACGGCCAGATCACCGCCGAACGCGATGAACTCGGGCGCATCACCCGCTATGAATATGACGATGATCTGCACCTGGTCTCGCGGCGGATCAATCCTGACGGCACCCGCGTGCAGTATCGCTATGACCATGCGCGGCTGTTGCTCACCGAGATCGAAAACGAGTCCGGAGAAAAGTACCGACTGGATTACACGCCGACCGGATTGATCCGACAGGAAACCGGGTTTGATGGGCGGCGTACGGCTTACGTCTACGACCTCAACGGGCACCTGCTGGAGAAGACCGAGTTTGGGGATTTCGGCCCCAGTCTGGTCACCCACTATGAGCGCGACAAGGCCGGGCGTTTGCTGGTCAAGACCCTGCCCGATGGCGCCAAGATCCGCTACGACTACGACCGCCTCGGCCGCTTGGTTGCCGTTGATGACGGCCAGAACCATCCGCTGGCCTTCGAGTACGACCGTCAGGATCGGCTGATCACCGAGCATCAGGGCTGGGGCACCTTGCGCTACGCCTATGACGCCTGTGGTCAGCTCAAACGCCTGCGCCTGCCGGACAACAGCAAGCTGGACTATCACTATGCCAAGGGCGGTGCGCTGAGCGCCATCGACCTCAACGGCACGCCGCTCACGCGCCACGTCTACCACTGCGGTCGCGAACAGCAACGCCAGCAAGGTCTGCTGCTCAGCGAATATTCCTACGACGATCAGGGCCGTTTGCTTGCCCACGCTGTAGGCCATCGCCACGCCTCGCTGTACCGCCGCGATTATGCCTACAGCGCCAACGGCAATCTGGAGCACATCGCCGACAGCCGCCACGGCCAGCGCACTTACGGCTACGACGCCCTCGACCGGTTGATCCGCGTACGCCACTCGCGCGACGAACTGCCCGAATCCTTCGCCCACGACCCGGCCGGCAACCTGCTGATGCAGGACCGGCCGGGCCCTGCGCAGATCAAAGGCAATCGCCTGCTGATGCAGGGCGACCGCCATTACGACTACGACGCCTTCGGCAACCTGATCCGCGAACGCCGAGGCCACGGCCAGACCCTGGTCACCGAATACCGCTACGACTGCCAGCACCGCCTGATCGGCCTGACCCGCCCCGACGGCCAGACCGCCACTTATCAATACGACGCCTTCGGCCGCCGTATCCGCAAAACCGTCGACGGCGGCGTCACCGAATTCTTCTGGCAAGGCGAACACCTCGTCGCCGAAAGCAGCGCCACGCAATACCGCAGCTTCCTTTACGAACCCGGCACCTTCCGCCCACTCGCGATGCTCGACGGCAAAGGCCCGAAAAAGGCCTGCCCGTTCTACTACCAACTCGACCACCTCGGCACCCCACAGGAACTCACCGACTACAGCGGCGAAATCGTCTGGTCCGCGCAATACGACGCCTACGGCAAAGTCGCCGCCGTCACCTTGGCCGGCGAAGACTACCTGGATCAACCGCTGCGCTTTCAGGGGCAGTATTTCGACGTTGAGAGTGGCCTGCATTACAACCGCCATCGGTATTACGACCCGAGATTGGGAAGGTATCTCACGCCGGACCCGGTGAAGCTCGCGGGCGGGTTGAATCAGTACCAGTACGTGCCGAATCCGACGGGGTGGGTGGATCCGTTGGGGTTGACGTCGAACTGCCCGCCGCCGAAAACTAATAGGCCCGAGAGGTGCCAAGCACCGACTCTAGCTAACAGGCCGAATGTAAATCAAGGGTTACCGACCGTTCCGGATGTTGGCAAAGATGGACCGCAAAATGAAGCTGAAGCTAAGCGCCGGGTATTAGCTTGGAACAGACAATACAGAATGCACTCAGTAGAAAAACATGGCCCAGAGATCGATGATTCAGCTTTAAAGCAAAGATCAATAGACGGCTCACATCCAACAAAAAAAGGCGTTAGAGGCCCAGTGGGCCCGAGTTCGCAATTCAGTAGTTGGATGATGCAATTTAGAGCGTTGCATTTCGCTTTATCCAGAATGCATAAAAAAATACCTGAGCCGACAGGATATGATGCAGACGGAAACCCTATTGTTAGGATGAAACTGCCAGGAGCGGGTCGTGGGTACAAGCCCAATGAAAGAAATCCAAGTAATCCTCGTTACGTAGAAAGCTTGGATGGGGCGGAAGTAAAATTTGATAAACGAGATGTTAAGCGGCCGTTTACTGGCTTTCCGAGATAGGTGGAATTATGTTGATGCAGCCATTCACAAACTTTCCATATGAGCCAAAACTCTCTCATGTTTTGGGTGGAATATCGATCTACGATCGAGAAGAAACGCTTGGTGAGGCGTTGTGGATTTACAATCCTAATAGTTATGAAGACCAAAAAAAAATAATTAATGACTTCATTATTCCCGATTTTGATTATTTAACCTATCGCCATAGGTTTGTGATTTTCAAACTTCTTGAAAGCCATTTGCATGATGCTGATTTTGATTTTTCTAAAGAATTTGAGAGCGACTATGAAGATCCCAGAACACTGGCATGGGATGAGACGGAAATAATGGATGCTCGTGGTTTTTTTGAACATGTATTCGAGATCGCGAGTGAGTCGTGGAAGGATGATCTGGTTCGGGCGAGCCTTGAGGATCAGAGTCAATGGTGACGTTGAGTTGTCTCGTCGTTTCGTAAATTTGAACAGATTAACATTGCTCCACTAACTGCAGTTGTTGATCGCCCAAGGCGAAACTATCAATCAGGTGCACACTAAACCCCACAACCCCCTTCGCATGATGCTTAGCCTGCGAAGCCATCTCCGCAAGCTGGCTGGCATCAAGCGCTGCACAAGCCTCAGGTCGCAAATGCACCACCCCGATCGATAACGACAACAACGCAAATTCCTGCCGCACACCCTGGCGATTCGGCGCAATAAAACATCCTGCCTCAAGGTGTTCAGGCCGATAGAAGCGGCGGCATTGGCTTTGGAAGTCGTCGAGCAATTGGTTGAGGCGTTTGCGCCAGTCTTCGGGGCCGAGGACGAGGAGGAAGTCGTCGCCGCCGATGTGGCCGACGAAGTCGCGGGTGGGGTCGATGCGTTCGTTGAGGCATTGGGCCAGGCAGAGCAGGACTTCGTCGCCACGGCCGTAGCCGTAGATGTCGTTGAAGGGTTTGAAGCTGTCGATGTCGACGTAGCAGATGATCGACTCGCGGGCCTGTTGCAGCAGGCGGGTGAGACATTGCTGGATCGGTACGTTGCCCGGTAGCAGGGTGAGGGGATTGGCGTAGCGCGCCTGTTGAATTTTCAGTTCGGTGATCAGTTTCAGCACGTCGATCACCCGGCCGAGGCCGAGGTAACTGCCGTTGAGGGTGATGATGAAATCTTCTTCGATGCGCTGGCGGGCGCGGCTGGTGATCAGGCGGCTGACTTGTTGCAGCGACTGGCTGATTTCCACGGCGAGGAAATCATCGTTCATCAGGCGGCTGATCGGTTTGCGCGCGAACAGATCGGTGGCGAACGGTTTGAGCAATGCGTCGGACAGGGAATGGCGGTGAACGATGCCGCAGGGCTGGCCTTGTTCGTCGAGCACAGCGAGTGAATTGAGATTGGCCTGGCGGCGGAAGGCTTCCAGTACCGTCGCGGTGGGCGTATCGCGTTGCACGGCGGGCTGGTCGTTGAGCAGGGCGCTGAGGTCGCTGCCTTCGTCGTTCAGCGCGACGGCGCTGCTGTCGTGCTTGGGCATCAAGGCGCGAGCGTCGCGGGACGGATGTTCCTGAGGGCGGCCGAGCAGGTAGCCCTGCACCAGGTCGACGCCCATTTCAGTCAGCACCGCGAGTTCTTCCGGCAACTCGATCCCCTCGGCAATCACTTGCGCGCGGGACGCTTTGGCGATTTGCAGAATCGAGCCGACAAACTCTCTTTTCAACGCATCCTGATGAATGCCATCAATGAAGTGCCGGTCGATCTTCACGTAATCCGGACGCAATTCCGACCACAGGCGCAGGCTCGAATACCCTGCACCCAAGTCGTCCAGCGCAATGGAAAAACCCATCGCCCGATAGTGATGCAGAGCGGTTTGCAGCAACTGAAAGTCATCGATCGGGGTCTGCTCGGTGAGCTCGATGACCACCTGGCTCGGCGCAATGCCCAAGTCCTGCAGCAGTTGCAACGTTCGTCCGGGTTGGTGCGCGGCTTCGAGCAAGGATTCTGGAGACACGTTAAGGAACAGCTTGCCCGGCAGTTGCTGCTCATTGAACCGGCGGCAGGCGCTTTGTCGGCAGGCGATTTCCAGTTCACTCAATCGTCCAGCCTGCCGCGCGACGGCGAACAGGGCAATCGGCGAGTGAAGAGGGCTGTTGGACGGGCCACGGGTCAGGGCTTCGTAACCGAGAATGCGGCGTTCGGAAAGACAGATGATCGGCTGGAACAAGCTGTGTAAACCGCTTTGAGTCAGGATCGAGCTCAAGGCGCTCAGCTGTTCGGTCGTGGTCATGGCAGTCTCTGACGATAAAAAAAGGACCGGGAGCGCTTGCTCCCGGTCCTTTATTGCACGACAGAATGATGACTGTTTGATGACGATCCGGGGATCGTCAGCACTAAATTGCCATCACTTACTTCTTGGCCACCTGATTGCTCAGTTTCAGGTAATCCAGCAGCACGCGCCCGGTTTCGCTCAGGTAGGCATCGTCTTCCGGTTTGACCTTGTCCGGCTCGGCAGCGGCCAGTGCGTCTTCGTCTTCTTTCTTCAGCTCTTTGAGCGGTTCTTCGCCTTTGGCCTTGCGACGGATGTTCTCCATCGCCAGTTGCTTGGCGTCGATGTCGGCGTGCTGGGCACGACGATCGGCTTCGTTGAGGCTGACGGTTTTTTCTTCCATCAGTTTCTGCGCCAGGGCCAGCTTGTCGCGGATGAACACGAACTCGGCATCCTTGTTGGTGCGCGCGTCATGTTCGGACTTCAGCTGGGCGAGGAACGGCTTGAACGGATCGGCCGCTGGTTTGATCGCCGCGCGGATGGTGTCCCACGGCATGGCTTCCGGCAGGGCGCTTTCGCCGATTTCCTTGGTGTCGATCAGCGACGGGTAGTCGATGTCCGGCAGCACGCCCTGATGCTGGGTGCTCTGCCCGGAGACACGATAAAACTTGGCCAGGGTCAGTTTCAGTTCGCCATGGTTCAGCGGCTGAATGGTCTGCACGGTGCCTTTGCCGAAGGTCTGACCACCGATGATCAGCGCGCGGTGATAGTCCTGCATGGCGCCGGCGAAGATTTCCGAGGCCGAGGCGGACAGGCGGTTGACCAGCAGCGCCATCGGGCCTTTGTAGAACGCGCCCGGGTTTTCGTCCTCGAGGACGTCGACACGGCCATCGGCATTACGCACCAGCACGGTCGGACCTTTGTCGATGAACAGGCTGGTCAGTTCGGTGGCTTCCTGGAGGGAGCCGCCGCCGTTGTTGCGCAGGTCGATGACCACGCCGTCGACTTTGTCCTTTTGCAGCTCGGTCAGCAGCTTCTTGACGTCGCGGGTGGTGCTCTTGTAATCCGGGTCACCGGCACGGAATGCCTTGAAGTCGAGGTAGAAGGCCGGGATCTCGATCACGCCAAGTTTGTAGTCCTTGCCGTCCTGTTTCAGGCTGAGAATCGACTTCTTCACGGCCTGGTCTTCGAGCTTCACCGCTTCACGGGTGATCGGCACGATCTTGGTGGTCTGGTCGTTCGGCGCATTGCTCGCCGGGATCACTTCCAGACGCACCACGGTTCCTTTCGGACCGCGAATCAGTTTGACCACTTCGTCCAGACGCCAGCCGACCACGTCGACCATTTCCTTGTTGCCCTGGGCGACGCCGATGATCTTGTCGGCCGGGGCGACTTGCTTGGTCTTGTCAGCCGGGCCTGCCGGCACCAGACGCACGACTTTCACTTGATCGTTGTCGCTCTGCAACACGGCACCGATGCCCTCGAGGGACAGGCTCATGTTGATGTCGAAGTTTTCCGCGTTATCCGGCGACAGATAGTTGGTGTGCGGGTCGTAGGACATGGCGAAGGTGTTGATGTACGCCTGGAAGATGTCCTCGGCACGGGTCTGGTCCAGACGCGCCAACTGATTCTTGTAGCGCTTGGTCAGGGTTTCCTGGATCTGCTTCGGGTCTTTGCCGGCGATCTTCTGGCGCAGCACTTCGTCCTTGACGCGTTTGCGCCACAGGTCGTCGAGTTCTGCGGTGGACTTGAGCCAAGGCGCGTCCTTGCGATCGATCAGCAAGGTCTCCTTGGTGTTGAAGTCCATCTTGTCGACGCCTTTGTTCAGCTCGGCAAGGGCGAAGTCCAGACGCGCCTTGACGCGGTCCAGGTAGCACTTGTAGATGGTGAACCCGGCGTTGAGGTCGCCGCTTTTGAGGAAGTCGTCGAACTGCGTCTTCCACTTGTCGAATTCGGCGATATCGCTGGCCATGAAATAGCTGCGCGACGGGTCGAGCAGCTTGATGTAGCTGTCGTAGATGATCACCGAGCGCGCATCGTCGAGCGGCGGCTTGCTGTAGTGGTGACGCTTGAGCAACTCGACGACGTTCAGGCTGGCGATGACTTCATCGCGATCAGGCTGCAACTTGTCCCAGCTGTTGGCTGCGAATGTGGTGCCCGACACCGGCAACAGACCGATACCGATGAAAAGAGCGAGGGCGGTGCTGGGGAGCAGATGCTTCATGCTGATTCGACGCGGGGACAATTGATAACGCATATTAGGCCGTCTTTGAAGTCGCCGGTTCTTTGAGAGCCGGTCGCATAATGCAAAAAGCCCGGCGCTACAGCTTCGGGCTCAGTCCAGACTCACTATGGAGGCAGTGTGAAGGCATTGCAAGGCGTTGAAGGTCAAGTGGCATGGGTTGAAGAGCCGAGTCCTACCTGCGATGTAGGACAAGTCCGCATCCGGGTGGCGGCAGCCGGCCTCAATCGCGCCGATTTATTACAGAAAGCAGGACTTTATCCGCCGCCCCCCGGTGCCAGCCACGTGCTCGGTCTTGAGTGCTCCGGGGTAATCAGCGAAGTCGGTGCGGGCTCGTCCTGGCAGGTCGGCGACCGGGTCTGCGCCTTGCTGGCCGGGGGCGGCATGGCCGAAGAGGTAGTCGTCGACGGACGGCACGTGCTGCCGGTGCCCGAAGGTGTTTCGCTGATCGAGGCGGCGGCATTGCCCGAGGTGTACGCCACCGTTTGGCTGAATGTGTTTCAACTTGCAGCGTTGAAGCCCGGTGAGAAAATTCTCCTGCACGCCGGCGCAAGTGGAATCGGTTCAGCCGCCATTCAGCTGTGCAAAGCCTTCGGTAACCCGTGCTGGGTCAGCGTCGGTTCCGCCGAGCGCCTGGCTTACTGCGAAGCGCTGGGTGCGCAGGGCGGCGTGGTGCGCACCGATGATCTGGAGAGCCTGCGCGACTTCGGGCCGTTCGATGTGATTCTCGATCCGGTGGGCGGCAATTATTCAGCATTGAACCTCAAGCTGATGGCGCTGGACGGGCGTTGGGTGCTGATCGGTTTGATGGGTGGGCGCGAGGCGAAACTGGATCTGGCGCAGGTGTTGGCCAAGCGTGTGCAACTGCTCGGTTCGACGTTGCGCAGCCGTGACGATCAGTTCAAGGCCGATCTGCTCAGTGATCTGGGCCAGCATGTCTGGCCGCTGTTTGCCGAGGGCCGCTTGCGTCCGCAATTGGCCAAAGCGTTTGCGGTGAAGGATGCCGAAGCAGCGTTTGCCGAACTGGCGAGCAATACGGTGGCGGGCAAGTTGGTGTTGGTGATCGATGAGGGCTTGAGCTGACAGCAAGGTCAAAAGATCGCAGCCTTCGGCAGCTCCTACAGAGGCACGCATTCCAAAAGTAGGAGCTGCCGAAGGCTGCGATCTTTTGCTTTTATTTCCAGAGGTGGATCGGCCAGCGGGCCTTTTCTGCGTGCTCAAGCAGCACCGGATCCGGATTGACCACGTGCGGGAAGTCCACCTTAAGCAACAACGGCAGATCGTTACGCGAATCGGAATAAAAACTCGCGCCTTCGAGGTTTTCTTCTTCGGCATCCAGCCATTCCAGCAAGCGGGTGATCTTGCCTTCGCGGTAAGTCAGGGTGCCGACGGTGTTGCCGCTGTACACGCCATGGGCGACTTCCAGTTCGATGGCCAATATCTCGTCGATGCCCAGACGATCGGCGATCGGGCGAACCAAGTGCGCACCGGATGCCGAGATCACCAGAATCCGGTCACCGGCCTTGCGGTGGGCGGCGATGGTTTTGGTCGCGTCGCTGAAGATGATCGGCTCGATGAAGTCTTCAACCCACGGCCCGACCAGGTGTTCGATTTCTTCCGGCGTACGCCCGATCAATGGTTCGAGACTGAAAGCCATATAGTCTTCCATCGCCAGATGTCCGCGGCCGTAGGCATCCATCAGTTCCTTGTCGCGCTGCATGAACGACTCGCCATCGACCCAGCCGAGGCGGACCATCTGCTCACTCCATAGCGAGGAGCAGTCGCCGTGGATCAACGTTTCGTCCAGATCAAAAATTGCCAAAGCCATCGGGTTCTCTCCGAGAACAGCTGCAAGCTACGAGCTAATAGCTGCAAGAATTAAAATCAGGTGCACCGCAGTCTACAACTTGAAGCTTGTAGCTCGAAGCTTGCAGCTGCTTTTAAGCTACTTCGCACAGGGCCGTCGGATCGATGGAAAGTGCCAGGCGCTGTCCGTCGGGATGCAGATCGGCGGCGGAGCGGTTGAGTACGTCGACCACCAGTTCCACCCCGCGCGCTTCGACGCGATAGCGAATGACGTTGCCGAGCAGGCTGTGACTGCGGATCTGCGCATCGAGTTCGCCGTCGAGGCTCAGTTCGATGGCTTCCGGGCGGATGGCGATGCGGTGGTTGACCGGCCGTTGCAACAGCTTCGAGGCGGCATCTGCGTCGAGCAGGTTGTAGTTGCCGATGAAGCCGGCGGCAAATACATCGACCGGCGCGGTGTAGAGGGTTTCGGCGTCGCCGCTCTGGACGATCTTTCCCTGATTCATCAGGAAAATCCGGTCCGACATGGTCAGCGCTTCTTCCTGATCGTGGGTGACGAAGATCGTGGTCAGGCCGAGTTCGCGCTGGATCTGACGGATCTGTTCGCGCAGGTGTTTGCGAATCCGTGCGTCGAGCGCCGACAGCGGCTCATCCAACAGCAACAAGCGCGGGCGGGTCACCAGCGAACGGGCGAGGGCGACGCGCTGGCACTGACCACCGGACAGTTGATGCGGATAGCGGCTGGCGAAGTCGTGCAGTTCAACCAGTTTCAACACTTCTGCCACGCGCTTGTGGCTGTCATCGGCGTTGACCTTTTGCATGCGCAGGCCGAAGGCGACGTTCTGTTCAACGGTCATATTTGGAAATAGCGCATAGCTTTGAAAGACCATACCGATGCCACGTTTCTGTGGGCTCAACGGCACGATGTCGACGCCATCGAGGAAAATCTTGCCGCCATCCACCGGGGTCAACCCGGCGATGCAACGCAGCAAAGTCGACTTGCCGCAGCCGGACGGGCCGAGCAGGGTGACGAACTCGCCTTTGTTGATTTCGCAATCGATGTCGCTGAACACCGTGGTGCCGGCGTAACTTTTCTGCAGGTGTTGGACGCTGACGTAGCTCATTCGCTTTTGTCCTTGTTCAAGATGTTGGCGATCCAGGTCAGGACCAGCACGAAAAAGAAATACGAAATGACCAGCGCACTGGTGAAGTGGCCGCTGCTGTTACGCATGTTGTTCAGGTACACCTGCAGGGTTTCGTAGCGCGTGCCGACGAGGATGTTGGCGAACACGAATTCACCGAAGAGGAACGAGAACGACAGTAGCAGCGCCACCATCAGGCCTTTGCGCAGATTCGGCAGCACCACCAGAAACGCCGCCTGAAAGGTGCTGGCGCCGAGCAGTTGCGCGGCGTCCATCAGGTCGCGCAGGTTGATCGCTTGCAGGTTGTTGGTGATCGCGCGGTACATGAATGGCAGCGCCACGGTGAAGTAGCAGCCGATCAGAATCCAGGGTGTGCCGACCATCGCCATCGGCCCGGAACCGTAGAGCTGCAACAGCCCCACCGAGGACACCACCGGCGGTACCGCGAAGGGCAGCAGGATGAGGATGTTCATCAGCGCATCGAGTTTCGGAAAGTAGTAATGCACGACGAACAGCAACGGCAGGATCAGCACCACCGATAACACCAGCGCGCCGACGCAGACGATCAGCGACTGACCGAATGCATGCAGAAAGCGCGGATCGCTCCACAGCTGGATGTACCACTTGAAGGTGAAACCGCTGGGCAGAATCGTTGCCGACCAACTGCTGGCGATCGAATAGACCAGCGTGCCCAGCAGCGGCAACAGCAGAATGGCGAACAGCAGATAAACCACGACGCGGTGGTAGAGGCCGGCCGGGCCGGATTCAGCGCGAGACATGGTAGCTCCTCTTCAACAGCAGTTGATGCACGACGGTGACGATGGTCATCAGCGCCACGAGCACCACAGCCAGGGCGCTGGCCAGGTTCGGGTCAAGGGAAATGTCGCCGGAGACCATCGCCGCAATACGGATCGGCAGAACGTTGAAGTTGCCGGTGGTCAGCGCATAAACCGTGGCGTAGGCGCCGAGGGCGTTGGCCAGCAGGATCACGAACGTGCCGAGCAACGCCGGTGTCAATACCGGCAGGCCAATGTGCCGCCAGAAC
Organism: Pseudomonas sp. S3_G06; assembly: GCF_054667565.1. Classification (NCBI taxonomy): domain Bacteria; kingdom Pseudomonadati; phylum Pseudomonadota; class Gammaproteobacteria; order Pseudomonadales; family Pseudomonadaceae; genus Pseudomonas; species Pseudomonas sp. S3_G06. The sequence goes on along the minus strand of NZ_CP162738.1, from coordinate 3,338,520 downwards.
TGCCAGCCGTTGGCGCCGAGCAGTGCGGCGGACTCGCGCCAGTCTTCACGCAGAGCGTCGAAAGCCGGGTAGAGCAGCAACACGCCGAGCGGGATCTGGAAGTAGGTGTAGAGGATGATCAGGCCGGTTTTTGAATACAGGTTGAAGTCCTGAATGATCCCCGACTGCTTGAGCATGATGGTGATGCTGCCGTTGAAACCGAGCAGGATGATGAAGGCGAACGCCAGCGGCACGCCGGCGAAATTGCTGGTCATGTTGGCGAAGGCATTCACGAAGTTGCGCAGCTTCGAATCGACGCGGCGTAGTGAATACGCACCCAGCACGGCGATGATGATGCCGAATACGCTCGACCAGAAACTGATCTCCAGGCTGTACTGGATCGCCTGCCGATAGAACTTCGAACCGAAGATCTTGCTGAAGTTGGCCAGGCCCCAGCCGGACTCTTCCGATTGCAGGCTGTTGATCATCACCCACACCAGCGGGGCGATCTCGAAAACGATAAAGAACAGCGTGAACGGCACCAGACACAGCGCCGCGAGCCATTTGCCGCGAGTCATGGAATTCACTTGAGCAGCTCCCGGCACACAGGTTTGTCGTGGGGCACGCCGAGCAGCTCGCAGACCGTGCCGCAGAGCTCGGTCTGTTTCGGCGTTGCGTCAGGGTTGAGGCTGAACGCATCGCCGAGGACGAACAGCGGCACCTGACGTTCTTCCGCCAGCAGGCCATTGTGCGAGCGATCGTTGTTCATGCCGTGGTCGGCGGTCACCAGGATCTGATATCCCGCGTCGAGCCAGCGCTGCAGATAGTCTGCAAGGACAACGTCAGCCGAGCGCGCGCTGTTGCGGTATTGCGAGCTGTCGAGGCCGTGCTTGTGCCCGGCATCGTCGATGTTCATCGGGTGGATCAGGAGAAAGTCCGGCGCGTGGCGCAGGCGCAGGCTTTCGGCGTCGGCGAACAGGTGCGAATCCGGATAATGATCGTTCCAGTAGAAGTGACCGTACTGGATCGGCAACGTCGGATCGTCGGTGTGGCGGTCGCGCGCAGCCACGAACGGTGAGCGGTTGTACAGCTCGCTGACCCAGTGATAGGCCGCAGCGGCGGTTTTCAACCTGGCATCACGGGCGTAGTGATAGATGCTGCGCTGGTTGGACAGGCGCGAGACATTGTTGTGGACGATGCCGCTGTCGATCGGCGGCACACCGGTGAGAATGCATTCGTAAAGCGGTCGGGACAGGGCCGGCAATTCGCACTCCAGCTTATAGAGCGCCGCGCGTCCTGCGCCAACATAAGCCTGCAGATGCCCCATGGCGTGACACGCAACCTCGTAGTTGAGGCCGTCGAGCACGACAAGGATGACGTTGTGCTTCATAGGGGCAAGAACTCCGAAAACAAATCTGGAACCAATCTGTGTAGGAGCTGCCGGAGGCTGCGATCTTTTGATGTTGCTTTTAAAGGGCAAGATCAAAAGATCGCAGCCTTCGGCAGCTCCTACAGATGAAGGATTACTTCATCTCGACGATGACTTCCTCGTTCCACTGCTGTGGCAGGGCTTTGGAGGTCTTTTCCCACGCCTCGGCGTCCTTGACCGGCGTGACCTTCTTGTACTGCTCGTTTGGCAGCAGTTTGGCTTTCACGTCTTCCGGCAGTTGCAGGTGTTCGGCGCGGATCGGCCGGGCGTTGCCGCGGGCGAGGTTGGTCTGGCCGGCGTCGCTGAAGATGTATTCGCGGGTCAGCTTGGCGGCGTTGGGGTTTTTTGCGTACTTGTTGATGATCGTGGTGTAGCCGGAAATCACCGAGCCGTCGGATGGAATCAGCACTACGTAATCATCCGGGTTGGCCATCTTGGCTTTGTAGCTCAGGCCATTGAAGTCCCAGACCACGCCGACTTCGATCTCGCCTTTTTCCATGGTGGCGATGGTCGGGTTGGCCATCGACAGACGACCCTGTTTGGCAAGGTCGGCGAACAGCAGCAGGGCAGGCTTGATGTTTTTCTCGTCACCGCCATTGGCCAGTGCGGCAGCGAGGACACCGTTGGCGGCCTGGGCAGCAGTGCTCACGTCGCCGATGGAGACTTTGTATTTACCGGTTTTCAGGTCCGCCCATTTGGTCGGCACGTCGGAGCCGTTCAGCAGCTTTTTGTTGACGATGAAGGCGATGGTGCCGGTGTAGGCAAGCGCCCAGTTGCCGTCCTTGTCCTTGGCCCAGTCCGGAATCTGATCCCAGGTGCTTGGCTTGTAGGGTTGCACCACGCCTTGCTTGACCGCGATCGGGCCGAAGGCGGCACCGACGTCGCCGATATCAGCGGTGGCGTTGTCTTTTTCAGCAGCGAACTTGGCGATTTCCTGGGCCGAGCTCATGTCGGTGTCGATGTGTTTCAGGCCGTATTTCTTGGCCAGATCTTCCCAGGTGCCTTTCCAGTTGGCCCAGTCATCGGGCATGCCGACGCTGTTCACGGCGCCTTCCGCCTTCGCAGCGGCTTCGAGGGTTTTCAGATCGGTGTCGGCCGCCATGGCGGCGGTGCACATAGCGATGGTCGAGCCTAACAGTGTTGCCAGGAAAAGCTGTTTCATTCCGAAGCTCCTTGGTCGTGTTCAACGCTGCGATTGCGGTTGGTGTTGGTCTAGGTCAGCAATACCTGAGCCAATTTAGGTCGGCTGGATGACATTTTGATGTCGATGGCCTCGTGGTTGATCTTTTATCAACCATTGTCAGGAAGGTGCCAGATCAGCGTAGACCATGCCCAAAGCCCCGTAAGGCAGGGGACTTGGCCGATGTATTGCAAGTCGTGAAAGCGACCGTTCGGTAGTTTTGTCATCTGTCGGTCATCTGCACTGCCTAGGCTTGCACCATACGAAGGCGCTTTGATCGGCGTTCGGATTTGCCCCGAAACAGTGCTGGTCTAGTCCAGATAGGTAACGTTGATGCGCGATGAGGCAACGAAAGCGGTGACAGCGATTGGCCAAGTGCTGCAAGAGCAGATCGATCATGGTTTGCTGGCGGCCGGGAGCAAGTTGCCCGCTGAACGCAAGCTCAGCGAGTTATTCGGGACGACGCGGATCACTGTGCGTGAAGCGCTGTTGCAATTGGAGGCGCAAGGGCAGATTTATCGCGAGGAGCGGCGCGGCTGGTTCGTGTCGCCGCCGCGTCTGGCTTATAACCTGATGCAGCGCAGTCATTTCCACGCCATGGTAAGTGCGCAGGGGCGCGAACCTTCGACCGAGGTGATTTCGGCGCGGTTGCAGCCGGCTTCGGCGGCGGTGTGTGCGTGGTTGCAGCTGCCGGCGTTGTCGAGCGTGATTCAGATTTGCCGCTCGCGGCGCATTGATGGGCGACTGGTGTTGTATGTGGAGCACTATCTGAATCCGCAGTTTTTTCCGGGGATCCTCGAGTTTGATTTGAATCAGTCGATCACGGAGTTGTATGCGCGGCATTTCGATTTGCACTATGGGCGGGTGCGGTTTGAGATCGTGCCTACGTCTTTATCTGTCGATGCGGCGGCGGCTTTACGGGTGTCGGTGGGGAGTCCAGGACTGAGGATTGCTCGGGTCAATTATGATCAGCATGGGCGGTTGATCGATTGTGATCTGGAGTTTTGGCGGCATGATGCGATTCATGTAGGGGTTGATGTGGTTTGATCCTCTGGTCGCTGCGCTCCCACAGTCACCCCCTCTCTAATTGCCCACCGCCGCATTCCCATACAAATAATCCGTCGCCAAGGACGCTAATGTTCTCACCCCAACCACCAGCGCCGACTCATCTACAAAGAATCCCGGATTGTGATTCGGCGCGGCCTTGCTCATGTCCTGATCCCGCGGTGTCACGCCAAGAAATACAAACAACCCCGGCGCTTCTTTGGCGAAGAACGAGAAATCTTCCGCGCCGCCCACCAGCGGTCCCTGCACCACGTCATCCTTGGCGGCCCACTTCAATGTCGGCAGCATTTTCTCGGTCAGTGCCGGGTTGTTGATGGTCGGGTCGTATTTTTCGATGATGGTGACGTCGGCTTTCGCGCCGCCGCTTTCGGCGATTTTCTCGACTGTCTGGCGCACGTCGCTGTGCAGTTTCTGGCGGATGCCGTAGTCGTAGGAGCGGATCGTGCCGGTCATGTCGAGCGATTCGGGGATGATGTTGTAGCGGGTGCCGCCGTTGATGGTGCCGATGCTGACCACTGACGGGTAAGAGGAAATGTCGGTGCGGCGGCTGACCACGGTTTGCAGGCCGACGATGGTTTGCGCGCCCACGGTGATCGGGTCGATGCCGTCCCAGGGGCGGCCGGCGTGGGTTTGTTTGCCGTGGATCTTGATGCGCAGGTCGTCGGAGCTGGCCAGGGTCGGGCCGGGGCGGTAGGCGATCTGGCCGGCGGGGACGCCCGCCCAGACGTGCAGGCCGAACACCGCGTCGGGTTTCGGCGATTTCATCACGCCTTCCTCGACCATCATCTTCGCGCCCCAGATATTTTTGCCGTCGGGAATAAAATCGCTCGGACCTTCCTCGGCGGGCTGGAAGTAGAACACCACGGTGCCGGGCAGGGTGTCGCGCATGCCGGTCAGAATTTTCGCTGCGCTGAGCAGGATTGCGGTGTGGGCGTCGTGGCCGCAGGCGTGCATGACGTCGACTTCCTTGTCGAGATACGTGCCTTTGGCTTTCGAAGCGAACGGCAAGTCGGAGACTTCCTTGACCGGCAGCGCGTCCATGTCGGCGCGCAGGGCCACGGTCGGGCCGGGCAGGGCGCCTTTGAGAATGGCGACAACGCCGGTGCGGGCGACGCCGGTTTTCACTTCCAGGCCCATGGCTTGCAGCTGTTTGGCGACCAGTTCAGCGGTGCGTTTTTCAGTGTTGCCAAGTTCTGGATGAGCGTGAAGGTCGCGGCGGGTTTCCAGCAGCTCCGGTTCGAGCTTCTGCGCCTGCTCGGCGATGCGCGTGCGGGCGCTGTCCATCGTCGCGGCGCTGGCGTGGCTGGCGACCAGGGTGAGCAAAAGGGTCTGGGCAATGCGCGTCAGTTGCATGGGCTTCTCCTTGATTATTGTTGTTGGCTTCCTTGCCTGTGACTGCATCCGCGCGCTTGAGTGCTATTCCTTCGGTTGACCGCCGCCGGCAGTAATCACCTGCACACTCATCCTTGGCGTCGCCAGATCCAGCCCCGCCTCATCCAGTTGCCGCTTCAGCGACAAATTGAACGCCCGGGAAACCTCCCACTGCTTGATCGGCGCAGTCTTGAACCGTGCGCGCAAAATCGCGCTGCCGGACTCGAAACTTTCCACGCCCTGAATCTCCAGCGGCGACCAGATGTTGCGGCGTTGCAGCGGATCGCTGCGCATCTTTTGGCCGACGTCGCGCATCAGTTTGATCGCGTCGTCGATTTCCATGTTGTACGGCACGGCGACGCGGAAGATGGCGTAGCCGAATTCCCGCGAGTAGTTCTTGATGCTTTTGATCTCGCTGAACGGGATGGTGTGGACGATGCCGTCGATGTCGCGCAGGCGTACGGTGCGGATGGTCAGGCCTTCGACGGTGCCGAGGTGGCCGCCGACGTCGACGTAATCATCGATGGCCAGGGAGTCTTCGATGATGATGAACAGGCCGGTGATCAGGTCAGCGACCAGCGACTGCGCACCAAAACCGATGGCCAGACCGATCACGCCGGCACCGGCCAGCAGCGGCGTGACGTTCATGCCCATGTTCGCTAGGGCGACGATCAGCGCGATGATGAAAATCGCCACGAACAGCACGTTGCGGATCAGCGGCATCATCGTCTGCGCCCGCGCATTCGCCAGGCCTTTGCGCGAGCGGGTGAGGGCGTGGTGCACGGCGGTGTCGGCGAGGATCCAGATCAGCCAGGAGAAAATCAGCGTGCCGATCAGGCTGAACAGTTTGACGCTGATGTCATGGCCATCGCCTTCGGCGAACGCGATCAGCGAATGGCCCCAGACGCGCAGGCCCAATTCGATGAAGATCAGCCACACCAGCAAATGCGTCAGGGTATAGAAGAAGTTTTTCAGGCGCTCCGAATACAGCGCATGGCGTTTCGGCCCGCGTTGCGGTTTCAGTGAATGGCGGCGCACGAGGCCGTTGATGACCATGCACAACACCAGCAGAACCGTGCAGATCAGCGACTGGCGCAGGGCGGTGCTGGTGTCGCCGGCGGAGACGAAGGTGGCGAACAGCGAGATGCCGACCAGCACCAGTGCCGGCACGTACCAGAAGGTGCCGAGGATTTCGATGGTGTCGCTGAGGGCGCGGCGTGTCAGGCGGCGTGACAGTGGTTGGTTGCGGATCAGGTGCGCAATCGGCCGACGGAAACGCAGGATAAACAGACCGGTCGACAGTGCCGCGAGGACATTGGCAGTGGTCGCGGCGGTGTGCGCCAGATGCACGCCCAGGCTCTCGACCAGACGCGGATCACTCAGCGCTTCACCAAACGCGGCGAAGCTGCCGATCAGCCACAGCGGCCGAAACGCCTGATGACGCAGAATGTACAGCGCGCGATGGCGGTGCGGGCCATCGAGCAGGGAGAAGGCGATCACGCAGATCGCCGAGAAACAGGTGCCGACCACCAAGGCATACGCCAGCACCATCGCCAGGCTTTTGCCCAGCGAAGACGGCAGCACGTAGCTCATGTACACCGTGATCACCAACGCGATCAGCCACGGCCCGAGCTTGCGCAGGGCAAAACGCAGCATGTCGAGGGCCTTGGGGTGTTGCGGCAGTTCTTCGGTGAGGCCGAAGCGCAGACGCACGCGGTGGCCCAGCCAGATCAGCGCGGCGGCGAGCAGGCTCCAGACCATCAGGATCACCGCGAAGCCGAAGATGATCGGCAGCCATTCATTGGCCGGCAGCAGCTTGCTGGTCAGTTCGTCCTTGGCCAGATCGAATTCGTTGGACCAGCGGGTAATCGGGCTGTCGGCGCCGGAAAACTGTTTTTCGAAGTTGGCGAGGGTGCCGCCGATCAGGCCCAGCACGCCTTCTTCGGGAGTGGTCTGAGCTTTCTTCGTGGCGTCGCGCAGCTTCTTCAGATCGCTGAGCAACTGCGCGCGTTGCTTGTCGTTTTCCAGCGCCTTGATCACTTCGTCCAGCGACTGGCCGAGGGGTTCCACGGCTTCAGGCTGCGGTTTGGAAGTGTTGAGCAGGCCGGGCAGACCGACTGCCTGGGCGGGCGCCAGCGGCAGCAGCGTCATCAGGCAGACAAGCAGCAGACCGGGCAAAGCAAAAAGACGAGCAAACACCAGAAGACAACCTCGCGATAGGCGGATGCGCTGGAGTGTACGAGGCCCCTTGGCGCAATGCGAGCCGGGCGCGGTCATTCGTTGAGTTTGGCGAGGATCTTGTAGACCACCGTGGCGAGGATCATCAGCATGCCGATCCACATGGCGAACACCCCGGCGTTCTTGTCGCGGAAGTTGAAGCCGATGGCCAGCAGGATCATTCCGCTTAGGATGGGAATGAGCATGGCGTGGAAGGAGGACATCGAGATCATGGAGACTGCCTTGTCTGTAGAGGATTCTTGCAGTCTAGGCGGGTTTTCGAGGCAGGGTGTGATTTGGCTCAGGAATGCATCAGGCCGAGAGGATTCTGCTGTCTGCACAGGCGCTTTCGCGAGCAGGCTCGCTCCCACAGGTTGATTGGCATTCCAAGGGGAGATGACTGGCTCCCACAATGAAATGCAGTTCAATTGTGGGAGCGAGCCTGCTCGCGAAGCTTGTCAGCCGTTACGGCAATTCACGGCTGGCATAAAACGCGCTGAGCACTTTGACCAGATGCGCCAGGTCATGGCTGCCGCACAGTTCGCGAATCGAGTGCATGGCAAAGGTCGGCAGGCCAATGTCGACGGTGCGCACACCCAGATGGCTGGCGGTGATCGGGCCAATGGTCGAACCGCAGCCCATGTCGCTGCGCACCACGAAGCTTTGCACCGGGACTTCTTCGGCCATGCACAGATGGCGGAAGAAGCCGGCGGTTTCGCTGTTGGTGGCGTAGCGCTGGTTGCTGTTGACCTTGATCACCGGGCCGGCGTTGAGTTTCGGGCCATGGTTGGCATCGTGCTTGTCCGCGTAGTTGGGATGCACGCCGTGGGCGTTGTCGGCCGACACCAGCAGGGATTTCTGGATGGTGCGGACGAACTCGTCACCTTCCGGCAACAGGCGGCGCAGGGTCTGTTCGAGCATCGGGCCGTCGGCACCGCATGCCGAGCAGGAGCCGACTTCTTCGTGGTCATTACAGACCAGCACGCAGGTTTCGTCGGTCTCGGCGGTGAGCAACGCTTGCAGGCCGGCGTAGCACGACAGCAGGTTGTCCAGACGCGCACCGGCAATGAAATCGCCGTTCAGGCCGATCACCGCCGCGCTTTGCGTGTCGTAGAAACTCAGCTCGTAATCCAGCACCACGTCGGCGTTCAGGCCGTGTTCGCGGGCCAATTGATCAGTGAGCACGGCGCGGAAATCGACGCGCTCGTCACCGGCGAATTGCGCCAGGATCGGCGGTAGTTCGGTCTGCGCGTTGATCGCCCAGCCCTGGTTGGCTTCACGGTTGAGGTGAATGGCCAGGTTGGGAATGATCGCGATCGGTGCCTTGAAGTCGATCAACTGGCTCTCGACCTTGCCGTCACGGCGGAAGGTCACGCGGCCGGCCAGCGACAGATCACGGTCAAACCACGGCGCCAGCAGCGCGCCGCCGTAGACTTCGACGCCCAGCTGCCAGAAACCCTGACGCTGCAGTTCCGGTTGCGGCTTGACCCGCAGGCACGGGCTGTCGGTGTGCGCGCCGACCAGGCGAATGCCGCCATGCAGCGGTGAGGTACGGCCCATTTTGACGGCGACGATGGAAGAGTCGTTTCGGGTGACGTAATAGCGGCCGTTAGGCTCGGTGGTCCATGGCTCACGCTCGTCGAGGCGCACATAACCGGCAGCCTCCAGACGTTGGACCAGACTGGCGGTGGCGTGGAACGGGGTAGGGGAGGCCTTGAGAAAGTCGATCAGGCCTTGGTTCAGCTCTTCGCGCATAAGAAACTCCAGACAGCAATGGGCGGGAGTTTAACGTATTGGCCGGGGAATTGAATCCGGACCGGCCCCATGGGGGAGCGAGCAGGCTCGCTCCCCCATGGGGCCGGTGCTGCTGTCAGAACGGGGCCGGGCACTCGAAGCGCAGGCGTTCGCCGGTTTGCGGATGAGTGAAGCTAAGCATGCTCGCGTGCAGACACAGACGTGGCCAGGCCGCCAGCGCTTGCTCGTGGGCGTAGAGTCCGTCACCGAGCAGCGGATGGCCGATCGACAACATGTGCACGCGCAATTGATGCGAGCGCCCGGTGATCGGTGTCAATTCGACCCGGCACCAGTCGCCGCAACGTTCCAGCACCTTCCAGAACGTCATTGCATGCTTGCCGAATTCGTGATCGACCACATGCCGTGGTTTGGTCGGCGGATCGTAGCGCAGGGGCAGATCGATGCTGCCGCTGTCCAGCTCCGGCTGACCCCAGGCCAAAGCGGTGTAGGCCTTTTCGGTTTCGCGGTCATGAAACTGCCGCGACAGCTCGCGATGGGTGTCGGCATCCCGGGCCAGCAGGATGATACCGGAGGTTTCCCAGTCCAGACGATGGACGATGCGCGCTTCCGGGTAGCCGTTTTCCTGCAAGCGGGTAATCAGGCAGTCCTTGTTGTCGTCAGCGCGACCGGGCACCGAGAGCAGCAGGGTCGGTTTGTCGACCACCAGTACGGCGGCGTCCTGATGGATGATGCGGATGTTGGACAGCGGCATTAAACAGCCTCGTAACAAATGCCAACGGCGGCTCGGAGCTGCTGATAACCCTGTAGGAGCTGCCGAAGGCTGCGATCTTTTGACTTTGAAGATCAAAAGATCGCAGCCTTCGGCAGCTCCTACACGAGCATCAACAGTCCGAGCCGCCGTAGCGACTGCCGGATCGACTCAGCGATCGGGCAGGGTGATGTTGAGTTCCAGAATCGAGCAACTGCCCTGGCTTTCCAGTGCAACATGTACGTCGTCGTTGCCGATGTTGACGTACTTGCGGATCACGTCGACCAGTTCCTTCTGCAAGGCTGGCAGGTAATCCGGCGTGCTGCGCTGGCCGCGCTCATGCGCCACGATGATCTGTAGACGCTCTTTCGCTACCGAGGCGGTACTTGGCTTTTTGTTGGCACGAAAGAAGTCAAAAAGGTTCATTACCTACCTCCAAACAGGCGCTCGAAGAATCCCTTCTTCTCGACATCGAGGAATCGGTGGGCTTTTTCTTTGCCCAGCAGGCGGTCGACGGTATCGCTGTAAGCCTGACCGGCATCGCTCTGGTCGTCGAGAATCACCGGCACGCCCTGGTTGGAAGCCTTGAGCACCGCCTGGGATTCCGGGATGACGCCGAGCAGGGTCACCGAGAGGATTTCCTTGACGTCTTCAACGCCGAGCATCTCGCCCTTTTCAACACGCTCCGGGTGGTAGCGGGTGATCAGCAGGTGTTCCTTGATCGGGTCTTCGCCACGTTCGGCGCGGCGCGATTTGCTCGCCAGCAGGCCGAGCATGCGGTCCGAGTCACGTACCGAGGACACTTCCGGGTTGGTCACGACGATCGCTTCATCGGCGAAGTACATGGCCAGGTGCGCACCTTTCTCGATGCCCGCCGGGGAGTCGCAGACGACGAACTCGAATTGTTCCTTGAGCTCCATCAGGACTTTTTCCACGCCTTCGACGGTCAGCGCGTCTTTGTCGCGGGTCTGGCTGGCCGCCAGTACGTAGAGGTTTTCCAGGCGCTTGTCTTTGATCAGTGCCTGTTGCAGGTTGGCTTCGCCGTTTACCACGTTGACGAAGTCATACACTACGCGGCGCTCGCAACCCATGATCAGGTCGAGGTTACGCAAGCCCACGTCGAAGTCGACGATCACTGTTTTGTGGCCGCGCAGAGCGAGACCGGTACCGATAGCGGCGCTGGTGGTGGTCTTACCCACACCACCCTTGCCGGATGTAACCACGAGAATCTTGGCCAAGGTGTTTCACCCCTAAGGAAGAAGGACTGTTCAGCCCCTGAAAAACATCTCTTGAAAACTACTGCAGTCGGACAGCCTTGGCTGGAATTTGGCTTTGGGCCTTTTTCCTACTTCGTTTGAGCCGTTTTCGCTACGTTTTAGAGATGCTTGGAAAATGCGGCAGTATCCGTTAAAGCCGAATGATGTTCAACACGTCGCCTGACAGGCTGACCTGGACGCCCGAGCCCCACATCGGATCGCGACGCAAATCCTCGGAGACCTTGTAATGACCGGCGATGGAGATCAGTTCAGCGCTCAATTGCTGACAGAAAATCCGTGCCTTGGTGTCACCTTTGACGCCGGCCAGCGCACGGCCGCGCATCGGGCCGTATACATGGATGTTGCCATCGGCAAGAAGTTCCGCCCCCGGACTGACCGAGGAGACCACGACCAGATCGCCACCCTGGGCATATATCTGTTGGCCACCACGTACTGGCGTGGTGATCACGCGGGTCGGTTTGACCGTCGGCTCAGGTGGCTTTTCCGGCTTCTTTTTGACTTCGGCTTCCGGTGTTTCCAGTGGACGCTCGCGGGCACCGGAGGGCGGCAGCACGGGGATGTCGATGGCGATGGCAGCGGCGATGTCTTCGATGCGGCTGGCACGAATGGCCAAGGTACGCAGGCCGTGTTGACGGCAGACGCGCATCAGCCCCGGCAGGTCAACCGCGCCCTGATTCGGCGGCAGTTTGTCCAGCGCCAGGACCAGCGGTGCATTGCTGAAAAAGTTCGGCGCCTGGGCGACTTTGGCGGCCAATTGCCGATCGAGGCTTTCGAGGTCGTTACGGGCCAGTTCCAGCACAGTGATGGCCAGCATGCTGCCCTTGAGCTGGAATACGGGATCTTGGTCTAACGGGTCGGTTTGGCTCATGTCGGCATACAACGGCTTGTCACTAAAAGTGCCGAGACTTATAACGAGAACGCCCGCGAGCCGCAAGCCGGGTCGAACGATGTAGAATGCGCGGCCACTGTATTTACGGAAGCTTTAATGGATCGCCCGCGTTTTCGAAAAGCATATCTTGCTCCGCGCTTCTGGCCGCTCTGGTGCGGCCTGGGGCTTTTGTGGCTGATCGTGCAGCTGCCGTATCCGGCGCTGCTGACCATCGGTCGAGTTTTGGGCGCGTTGATGTATCGCGTCGCCAGCGACCGGCGAACCATCGCCCGGCGCAATCTGGAATTGTGCTTCCCGGAAAAATCCGCCGCCGAGCGCAAACGCCTGCTCAAGGAAAACTTCGCCTCCACCGGGATCGCCTTTTTTGAAATGGCGATGAGCTGGTGGTGGTCGCGCGAGCGTCTGGCGAAACTGGCCCACGTCGAAGGCCTTGAACATCTGCAGAAGGCTCAGCGCGAAGGCAAAGGCGTGATCCTCATGGCCGCGCATTTCACCACGCTGGAAATCGGCGCGGCGCTGCTCGGCCAGCAGCACACCATCGACGGCATGTACCGCGAACACAAAAACCCCTTGTTCGACTTCGTCCAGCGCCGTGGCCGCGAGCGGCACAATCTCGATTCGCTGGCCGTGGAGCGCGATGACGTACGCGGCATGCTCAAACTGCTGCGCTCGGGACGGGCGATCTGGTATGCGCCGGATCAGGATTACGGCGCCAAGCAGAGCATCTTCGTGCCGCTGTTCGGCATTCAGGCCGCCACTGTCACTGCGACGACCAAGTTCGCGCGCCTGGGCAAAGCGTTGGTGGTGCCGTTCACTCAGGAACGTCTGGCCGACGGCAGTGGTTATCGCCTGGTGATCCATCCGCCGCTGGATGACTTCCCCGGCGAGAGCGAGGAGGCCGATTGCATCCGCATCAATCAGTGGGTCGAGAGCGCTTTGCGTGCCTGCCCCGAGCAATACCTGTGGGCGCATCGGCGCTTCAAGAGCCGCCCGCCGGGCGAGCCGAAACTTTATCCCAAGCGTCGTTGATTAGCCGGTCTGACAAGCACCGTGGAGTGTTGCGATGAGTCCTGCTGAACCGGTCACAGGTTTGATTCTTTCCGGCGGCGGGGCTCGGGCGGCTTATCAGGTCGGGGTGCTGGCGGCGATTGCCGAGTTGCTGCCGGTCGGCGCGGACAATCCGTTTCCGGTGATCGTCGGCACCTCCGCCGGGGCGATCAATGCGGTCAGCCTGGCCAGTGGCGCCACGGATTTTCGCGCCGCCATCGAACGCCTGACCCAGTTCTGGCAGGGCTTTCGCAGCCACCGCGTGCTGCGCAGCGACTGGCCGGGCGTGATCCATCAAGCCAGCCGCTTCGTCAGCCACAGCCTGCTCGGCCTCGGTCGGCAGATGCCGGTGGCGCTGCTCAACAGTTCGCCGCTGCGCGAACTGCTCGAGGAAAAACTGCAGCTGCCCGGCATCGCCGAATCCATCGCGCGCAAGCAATTGCATGCGGTGGCGGTGACTGCGTTCGGCTACGAATCGGGGCAAGCGGTGACGTTCTATCAGGGCGGCGGCACCATCGACGCCTGGCTGCGGCACCGCCGCATTGGCGTGCCGACGCAATTGTCGGTCGATCACCTGTTGGCCAGTTCAGCGATTCCGCTGTTGTTCGCGCCGGTGAAAATCGGCGAGGAATATTTCGGTGACGGCGCAGTACGCCAGTCGGCGCCGATCAGCCCGGCGCTGCATCTGGGTGCCAGCCGCGTGCTGGTGGTGGGCGTCAGCGGCAACCCGCGCGGCGTCGATCCGCAGCAGCCGCTGGAACGCGCCTACAGCGGCCAGCAACCGACGCTGGCGCAGATCGGCGGGCACATGCTCAACAGCACGTTTATCGACAGCCTGGAAAGCGACATCGAGTTGCTGCAGCGTCTGAATCAGTTCAGTCATTTGCTCCCGGCCGGCACGCCGACCCGCGCGCTGGGTGTGGCGCCGGTGGAGGTGCTGGTGATTGCGCCGAGTCAGCCGATCGACGAAATCGCCGCACGGCATCGTCAGGAGCTGCCAGCGGCGTTGCGCCTGTTTCTGCGCGGGCCGGGGGCGACGAAGACGAGCGGGGCGGGGGTGCTCAGTTACCTGCTGTTCGAGGCGGGGTATTGCAGCGAGTTGATCGAGTTGGGGCGGCGGGATGCGTTGGCCAAGCGCGAGGAGCTGTGCCGGTTTTTGCGGATATCCGAGGCGGTTTCAGCCTGACATTTGCGGCGCGGCCTTCGCGAGCAGGCTCGCTCCCACATTGGAACTCGGTCTGAATGTGGGAGCGAGCCTGCTCGCGAAGCTTTTAGGGTCAGAAGTGGAACTTGACCAGGAAGCTCGTGGTGCTCTGATCGGTCTTGAAGTACTGGCTGTCCTTGATCCCGTACTTGTCCGACCAGTAGTCGTACTCAACACCGACATACAACTGCTTCTCGCCGAAATTCAGCGCCTTGCCCAGGTCGTATTTGACCTGTGGGTTGAAGTGCAGGTTGGCGTGGTAATCGCCCTTGGAATTGGAGTCGTTGTCGACCACCCAGTCCATGAAGCCGTCGATGAGGATGTTCGATTTGCCCACCGGGATGGTGTAGGACCAGACCGGGGTGATCTGCCAGACATTGTCACCGGCGCGTGCGCCCTGGGTGTGACGCTGATAGAAGTTCAGCTGGAAGTAGTCGAAGCCCGGGATCGCCAGGTCGAAGCCCGGACCGATCAGGTACGACTCGGTATCGCCTTCACCGAACTCGTAGGTCATGGCCAGCAACACGTCAGTCACCGGGCCGAAGGCCAGTTTCTGATCGAAGATCTTGCCGAACGACAGGCGCGGGCTGATCTCGCCGTAGTAGGTGTTGGAGCCGACGCCGCCATCATCCTTGCCGTTGTAGAAGATCTTGTCGATGAACAGGAAGTTGTCCCCATACTTCCAGGCATCGGCGTGCTCGAAGGTCACGGTCTGCTGAATGCGCGGGTTGACTTGGAAGTCCTTGCCATACAGGTAGGTCAGGCTGTTGTTCTGCCACTGCAGCAGGCCTTCGGCCATCGCCTGGCCGCCGGCGAACATCGATCCGGCCAGCATCAGGCTGGTGCACATACGTTTCATTCGGTTGCTCCCAAAGTAGGTGTTCCACGTTATTTTTTTAAGTTCGGCGCTCTGATGTGGCGCCTTTTTTCGTACCGCAAATTTCATCCGATCGGTCAGCTTTGAATGCTGGTAGCAAAAGCTGCGCCAAGGCTTTCGAAAAACCAAAAAACGCCCGTTCGGCTGCTGAAAAACAGTCGACGAGCGTGTTTTCGGGATGCCTCAGGACTGACCGCAGCCGGGATAAGTTGGCTTTTCGGTCAGAAATTGAATTCGGGCTTTTTTTTAGAGCGAATTCGGAAGGCCGCGGAGAATACTGACTCCTCGGCCAAGGCTCAAGTGCCCCGCAACAGAGCACCGACGACAGGCATGGCGCACGGTTGCGGACCATTTCAGAAGTGCACCTTCAGCAGCAGGCTGGCAGTGTTCTGGTTGGTATCGAACGAGTGGCTGTTTTCAATGCCGTATTTGTTCTTCCAGTAGCTGTACTCGGTGCCGACGTACACTTGCTTCTGACTCCAGCCCAGGGCTTTGCCGAGGTCGTATTTGATCTGCGGATTGATGTGCAGGTTAGCGTGGTAGGTGCCGCGTGAGTTTTCGTCGTTGTCGACGACCCAGTCGAGGTAGCCGTCGATCAGCACATCGGAATTGCCCAACGGAAAGCTGTAGGACCACGCGGGGGTGATCTGCCAGACACCGTCGCCGGGCCGCGGGCCTTCGGTCTGGCGACGGAAAATGTTCAGGGTGACGTAGTTGAAGCCGGGCACTTTCAGATCGAAGCCGGGACCGATCAGGTAGGCCTCGCTTTCACCTTCGCCGTACTCGTAGGTCATTGCCAGCAGCACATCCTTGATCGGACCGAACTCGATCTTGCGATCAAGGATCTTGCCGAACGACAGGCGCGGGGTGAACTCGCCGTAGAAGGTGTGCGGACCTTTGTTCGGGTCCTCCTTGCCGTTGTAGAAGATCTTGTCGACGAACAGAAAGTTGTCACCGTACTTCCACTTGTCGGCGTGCTCGAAGGTGACCGTCTGCTGATAGGACGGGTTGATCGCGAAGTTCTTGCCGTACAGATAGCTGAGGCTGTTGCTCTGCCACAGCAGCAGATCGCCGGCCATGGCCTGACTCGCGGCCAGCAGGCCGCCACTCAACAGAACGTTGCTTTGCGTGCGGATCATCTGTTGCTCCCTGTTGTTTTTATTGTTTGAGGCACAAGCAGTTGCGTAGTCCCTGTGGGAGCGAGCCTGCTCGCGAAGCGGTTGTGTCAGTCGCCATCAATGTTGAATGACACAGCGCTTTCGCGAGCAGGCTCGCTCCCACAGGTGGTGTGGTGGTTTCAATCAGTGCGCATGGCAATCATTGATCGCCGCACGCTCCTTGCCGCCGAGGATGTTGAACAGCAGGTTCAGGGTCAGCGCGCTGAGGGTGGCCATGGCGATGCCGCTGTGGGTGATCGGGCTCATCCACAGCGGCAGGTGGGCGAAGAATTCCGGACGTACCACCGGGATCAGGCCCATGCCGATGCTCACCGCGACCAGCAGCTGATTGCGGCGGTCACCGATGTCCGCCTCCTGGAGGATCTTGATGCCAGTCGCGGCGACCATGCCGAACATCGCAATCGCCGCGCCGCCCAGCACCGCCGGTGGAATCGATGCCACCAGAAACGCCGCTTTCGGCAACAGGCTGAGGACGATCAGCAGACCGCCGGCAACGATGGTCACCGATCGGCAGCGCACACCGGTCATCTGCACCAGGCCGATGTTCTGCGCGAACGAGGAGTGAGTGAAGGTGTTGAAGAAACCGGCGAAGAACGACGCGCCGGCATCGCACAGCAAGCCGCGACGGAGCATGCGCGGGCAGACTTCCTGGCCGGTGATTTTGCCCAGCGCGAGGAACATCCCGGTGGACTCGACGAAGATGATCACCACCACCAGACACATCGACAGAATCGGCGCCAGCTCGAATTTCGGCATGCCGAAATGCAACGGGGTGACGAACTGAATCCACGGTGCGCTGGCCATGCCGCTGAGGTCGACCATGCCGATCACGCCGCACAATACATAGCCCAGGCACATGCCGATCAGCACGGAAATGTTGACCCAGAATCCGCGCATGAAGCGGTGAACCAGCAGGATGGTGGCCAGCACCAGCGCGGCGACGGCCAGATAAATCGGCGATCCGAATTGCGCGGCGTCGACCCCGCCACCGGCCCAGTTCACGGCCACGGGGAACAGCGATAAACCGATCGAGTTGATGACCGTGCCGGTCACCAGCGGCGGGAAGAAACGCACGACCTTGGACATGAACGGTGCGATCAGCATGCCGAAGAAACCGGCAGCGATCGTTGCACCGAAGATCCCTTGCAGACCGATGCCGGGCATGCCAGCCATGGCCACCATGCTGCCGACCGCAGCGAAACTGGCGCCCATCATCACCGGCATGCGAATGCCCATCGGGCCGATGCCGAGCGACTGCACGATAGTGGCGATGCCGGCGACGAGCAGGTCGGCGTTGATCAGGAAGGCGATTTCTTCACGACTCAGGCCAGCGGCCTGTCCGATGATCAGCGGCACCGCGATGGCACCGCCGTACATCAGCAGAACATGTTGCAGACCGACCAGGATCAGTTGCAAAAGGGGCAAACGCTGAATGGCGGGTGCGTCGGGGATGCGCGCTTTGGACAGCTCGGACATGCAACACCTCGGATCTTTTTTATTCTTGTGATTAACAGCTGCCGGGTTGCTTGCAGCTGTTTCTTTGCATCAGGGGAGACCGCGTTGCGGCGGCCATTCGCGAGCAGGCTCGCTCCCACAGGATCTCTGTAGGCGTGAGCCTGCTCGCGATGCTTTCAACGATTAATTGGTCTGCGCTCCCTGGGCAATCCAGGCACCGATCAGGTCACGTTCCTGCTGGGTCATCTGGGTGATGTTGCCCAGTGGCATGATCTGCGTAGTGATGGCTTGCGCCTGAATGCGCGCGGCGTTCTGGCGGATCTGCTCGGGGGTGTCGAACATCACACCGGCCGGGGCTGCGCTGAACAACGGGCTGGTCGGCTTGGACGAGTGGCACACCGTGCAACGCTCTTGAATCACGTTGTGCACTTTGTCAAAACCGGGGCCGGCATTCGAGGCTTGCGCGGGTGCCGCCGCAGGGGCTGCGGGTGCCGCAGGTTGCGCCGCTTCGGCCGGTTTCGCGCCACCGCCCAGTGCCGTTTCCGGCAGCGGTTGGTACTCGATTTTCGCCGGTGTCTTGGCCACTTCAGGTGCAGTCGACATCGGCGTCGGGCCGGTGACGTAGGCCAGGCAGATCATGCCCACCGCTGCCACCGGCAGGGTCCAGGCAAACTTGTGGCTGTCGTGACGGGTGTTGAAGTAGTGACGCACCAATACCGCCAACACCGCGATCCCGGCGAGGATCAACCAGTTGTACTGGCTGCCGTAAGTGCTCGGGAAGTGGTTGCTGATCATGATGAACAGCACTGGCAGGGTGAAGTAGTTGTTGTGACGCGAACGCAGCAAGCCTTTGGCCGGCAGGGCCGGATCCGGCGTACGGTTCTCGGCAATCGCAGCAACCAGTGCCCGTTGCGCCGGCATGATGATGCGGAACACGTTGCCGACCATGATGGTGCCGATGATCGCGCCGACGTGCAGGTACGCACCACGACCGCTGAACACTTTGCTGAAGCCATAGGCGGCGGCAATGATCAGCACGAACAGGATGAAACCGAGCAGGGCAGGTTTCTTGCCCAGGGCCGAATCGCAGAGGAAGTCGTAGACGAACCAGCCGACGATCAGCGAGCCGATACCGATGGCCACGCCTTCAGGACCGCTGAGGCCGCTGCCGGGTGCGACGAGGTAGAGCACCGGATTGGAGTAGAACACCACGCACAGCAGCGCGATCCCCGACATCCAGGTGAAGTAGGCTTCCCACTTGAACCAGTGCAGGTTGTCCGGCATGGACGGTGGGGCCAGTTTGTATTTTTCCAGGTGGTAGATGCCGCCGCCGTGGATCGCCCACAGATCACCGGCCAGACCGGTTTTCGGGTTGACGCGGTTGAGGTTGTTCTCCAGCCAGACGAAGTAGAACGACGCGCCGATCCAGGCCACGCCAGTGATCATGTGAACCCAGCGCACGCTCAGGTTCAGCCATTCCAACAGATGTGCTTCCACAGTCTTTACCTCTCGCCCGTCACTCTTGTTGTCGAGTGATCGGACCTTCTCTTATTGGTGGGGGGCGAGGATCAACCGCTCATCCTCTTTGAAAAAATGCTCATCGCAGTTATTGCCTGTGCCACTGCGATCAACCACCAGGAAGTCATCCCGCTTTTCGATCGTCAGCACCGGGTGGTGCCAGACGCCGCGATGGTAATTGATGCCCTGCCTGCCGTTGGTGACGAAGGCGCGGACCAAGCCTGATACAGGTTCATCGCCAACTGGCGCGACCACGATCAGAAAGGGGTTGCCGAGCAGCGGAATGAAAGCCTGGCTGCCCAGCGGATGGCGTTCCAGCATGCAAACGGTCAGCGGCATGTCCTGCGCGTCGGCGCGGAAAATGCTGATGATCGCGTTGTCCTCAGGCGTCGCGGTTTCGACCGTCGCCAGTTTGTGGAAGCGCATGGTCGAACCGTTGTTGATCATGAAGTGATCGCTGCCGTCGGTTTCGATCACGTCACCGAAAGGGGCGAAGGCTTCTTTGGTCAGCGGTTCAATCGTCAATGTGCGCATGCTGTTCTTCTTTTCCGAATTCTGTTTTGTTGGTTCTGACGCTTTCGCGAGCAGGCTCGCTCCCACCTTTGGAATGCAATCCCCTGTGGGAGCGAGCCTGCTCGCGAATGGGTTCAACCCTATTTAGCCACCTTGCCGAGTACACGCAGGCGACTCACGCCACCATCCGGGAACACGTTCAGGCGGATGTGGGTGATCGGGCCGAGTGCCTTGATCTGCTCGACGAAGGTGTGTTCGGCGTGCATTTCCAGCTTCTGGCTTGGCAGCAGTTCGCGCCAGAACAGCGACTGGGTTTCGATCTGGCTGTCGGTGCCGCCTTTCACGAACGCGCCCTGGATCGAGCAGGTGTCCGGGTAGTTGCCTTTGAAGTGCAGGGTGTCGACGACGATTTTTTCGATCTCGCCCGGATGACCCAGCGCGACGATCACCCAGTCATTGCCCGGCGTACGACGACGTGCGGTTTCCCAACCGTCGCCCATGTTGATGCCACGGCCCGGGTTGAGGATGTTGCTCATGCGGCCGAAGTGTTCGTCGGAGCAGGCGAGGGCGCGGCCACCGTTGAGGGCTGCTGCCAAGTCCACTTGCTCGTTGTCGCCCACAGCGGACCAGTCGCGGAACGGAATGCCGTACACACGCAGACGGGCAACACCGCCGTCCGGGTAGATGTTGAAGCGCAGGTGGCTGAACGCTTTGTCGTTGCTGATTTCATGGTAGTGATGGCTGTTGCCCTGCAGCTCGACGGCCGACAGCACTTCGGTCCACTGGGTGTTTTCATCCGGCTCGCCCGAGGCCAGGAAGCACGCTTCCAGCGAGGCCGATGGCGGGTAGTTGCCGGTGAAGAATGAAGTGTCGATGTCCACGCCTTTGATCGAACCCGGTACGCCCAGACGGATCACCGCGCTGTCGAAACCTTCGAAGCGCTTGCGGCGCGACTCCCAGCCGTCCATCCACTTGCCGTTGTCATCGAACACGCCCTCCTTCCATACGGCCGGGGTCGGTTGGAACAGACGATTGGCGTCTGCGAACCAGTCATCGGTGACCGAAATGATCTTGGTGCCCAGACGGGCGTCGGCCAGGTTGACGTATTTTTCGAAAGGTACGGCGTAAGCTTTCATTCTTCTTGTCTGCCTTTGATAAGTTGGCTGGGGATGCTCGCAGGGCCCTGGGCGTTTGCGCGTTCATTCACGCTCGGGCCAGGCTTGCTAAAGAGTCAGTAAACGGAACAGGGCAATCTTGTTGATCTCCGCCAGCGCGCATTTGAACTCGGCTTCCACCGAGTTGTTGATGCGCGTTTCGAACGCCGCGAGGATCTGATGCCGGTTGCTGCCTTTTACTGCCATGATGAAGGGAAACTTGAACTTGGCTTTGTAGGCGTCGTTCAGCTCGGTGAAGCGCTGGAACTCTTCGGCCGTGCATTGGTGAATACCGGCGCCAGCCTGTTCATTGGTGCTGGCTTCGGTCAGTTGGCCCTGGACGGCAGCTTTGCCGGCCAGGTCCGGGTGAGCGTTGATCAGGGCCAGCTGGCTGGCATGATCGGCGCTCAACAGGATATCGCTCATGCGCTGATGCAGGGTTTCGATCTCGTCGATCGAAGCGTCCGCACCGAGGTCGTAGGCCTTTTCGGCCACCCATGGCGAATGTTCGTAGATGTCGGCGAAGGCTTTGACGAAAGCGTCGCGGCTCAGGGTCGACGGTTGCAGGGTTTGAAAGCGGCTCATTTTGCAGTCCCTTGGTACGGGTGGGTTTCTTGCCAGTGACGCGCGATGTCGACGCGACGGCTGAACCACACCTGTTCATGACTTTTGGCGTATTCGATAAAGCGCTTGAGCGAAGCGAGGCGACCAGGACGGCCGATCAGGCGACAGTGCAGACCGATCGAAAGCATTTTCGGCGCTTCGGCACCTTCGGCGTAAAGCACGTCGAAGGCGTCTTTGAGGTATTCGAAGAAATCGTCACCCTTGTTGAAACCCTGCACTTGCGTGAAGCGCATGTCGTTGGTGTCGAGGGTGTAGGGGATCACCAGATGCGGCTTGCCGGTCGGGTTGTTCGGTTCCCAGTAGGGCAGGTCGTCGTCGTAGGTGTCGCAGTCGTAGAGGAAACCGCCTTCTTCCATGACCAGGCGACGGGTGTTCGGCCCGGTGCGGCCGGTGTACCAGCCCAGCGGACGTTCGCCGGTCAGTTCGGTGAGGATGCGGATCGCTTCGAGCATGTGCTCGCGTTCCTGCGCTTCGTCCATGTACTGGTAATCGATCCAGCGATAGCCGTGGCTGCAGATCTCGTGACCGGCTTCGACCATCGCACGGATCACATCCGGGTGACGCTGGGCGGCCATGGCCACGGCGAAGATGGTCAGCGGAATGTCGAATTCCTTGAACAGCTTCAGAATCCGCCAGACGCCGGCGCGGCTGCCATACTCGTAAAGCGATTCCATGCTCATGTTGCGCGCGCCTTGCAGCGGCTGAGCGGCGACCATTTCGGAGAGGAAGGCTTCGGATTCCTTGTCGCCGTGCAGAATGTTGCGCTCGCCACCTTCCTCGTAATTGAGTACGAAGGACAGGGCGATCCGGGCATTACCCGGCCAGTGTGGGTGAGGAGGGTTACTGCCGTAACCGATCAGGTCGCGTGGGTAGTCAGCGCTCACTGCAGTCTTCCTTCTTGTACGTTGACAGATTGGTGTGGCGGCCTGGCAGGCTGGCGTCACAGCGATGGGCTGATTGTATACAACTTTATTTACATTTTGTAAGCCTGAATTTTCCCATTTTTCACCGGCTGTCATCTTTTGCTGTTAATGGTTCCAGCCTGCAAGAAACCTGCCTGACCAGTCAGCTAATGAATAGAAGGTTCAATGATCAGGCGCTTTGCCTGCGAATTGGTGATAAAGACCCGCATGGCGGGGGTGAAGCGAAAAATGTCGTTTTTATTGTGTACAATTTTTTTGAAAAGTGTCTTAATCAGTCACTCGCCGCAGCGTTTCGTGCTCTGAAACGGTGCGGTCTCCTTTTCAACTGACTTCGGGAGGCGCGAAGTCTGACCGCTTGTTGCGGCCGGGCGCGCAGAATCAATGGGACGTTTGACAACACACGTTTTGGACGCTGCACACGGTTGCCCGGGCAGCTCGATCAAGGTCGAGCTGTACCGCGTTGAAGGATCGCAGCTGGAATTGGTCGCCAGTGCGACAACCAACAGTGATGGCCGGGTCGATGCGCCGTTGCTGCAAGGCGACGATTATCGCACCGGGGTTTATCAGGTGCAGTTCCATGCCGGCGATTACTACCGCGCCCGTGGCGTACAACTGCCCGAGCCGGCGTTTCTCGATGTCGTCGTACTGCGTTTCGGCATTTCCGCCGAGCAGGAGCACTACCACGTGCCCCTGCTGATTTCGCCTTACAGCTATTCCACGTATCGGGGCAGCTGACCCCCAAGCAGCTGCCCCCACCGGGAAGCGACTGCGCATATAGCTTCTTTGGTCTTTCGCCCGCTCACACTGCGGGCTTTTTTTATGCGTTTTTACGGCGCAACTGCCGGCGCAGTCGAGTCTCGGGTCAACGCTCGCGAATAATGAACACCGAGTCTGGCGTGGACGCGACCTTCAATACGCCTCCTATCAGCCATACCACCTTGTTCCGCGTCGCTGCATCGGTCAGTGCGGTGAAGGCGTCCTGACCGATTCTGGCGGGCAAGCTCGGTTCTGTCAGTTCGTTGCCAGGAACGTGAGTCAGGCCGGCTTGACTGATTGCCCCCAGTTTCAAAAAGAAGATTTGATCGTGACCGGCTCGTTTGAATACCAGCGTCGGCATTCTGTGTTCATAGGTCAGTGGAAACAGCTCGTAACCACAGCCGACCAGCAACGCGCCGAGCAATCGCCGCAGATTCAGATCTGATGGATAGGTCTTGTAATGATTCCAGGCGGAGGAGAAGTGCTGTGGATCAAAGGTCAGGCGTTGCAATTCGCTGTCGGTCTGGGAAGGCATCGGGATAAGCCGCTTGCCCCCCAGGTCGATGTCTGGCGCTATGGCGAGCATATTCAGCGGGTCGGCAAAATCAGGCGCTGTGGAAAACGGCAGTTGCTTCCATTGATGCAAGACGGCCTGAACGTTGATCAGGCCGGTGCCGGTAATCGTCGGGGAATGATCGGCGAGTTCGAATAACCTGCGGGCAACGGCTGTCGTTGTCGCTTGCGAAAAATCAGGGAACGCGCGAGCGACGGACGTTGTTATCGGTTCTTCGAAAAAGCGTTTGCCCGGATGGACTTCACCCGGATCACTGCCGATGCGAAAAGTCGCTACCGGCTGTCGCTCGGGCGTGTTTATCAGCATGTTCTCGAAAGCGTCGAAACCGCTCGGGAAAAACTCTGGATGACATACGAAATAGACTGTGGGCGCCGTATTCGAGCCAACCGGAACGATTGGATAATGCAGCCAGCCAAGCTGTACCGATTCGGTGTGCGCAGGTATGTTCAGATGCCCCCAGGGAAGCCAGAAATACGGCGTCTGGTAGTTGTCGGAGGACGGCTTGGCTGTCGACGCGGTTAGCGTCTCTGCGGCTTCGGCAAGTCGGGGACGCTTGCTCGGGCCAGGTGTTGCCTGGTCGGTCTGTTCGCCTGGCTGGCTGGATTGGGCCTGCGTTTCGGATGGCTTCGCCCCGGGCGGTTTTTGTCGCCAGAAAACAGTGCCGGGGATTTGCTCGAAGAAAACGTCGGGTGCATTGCTCGTCGAGGCAAACGCTTGTTGGTATTCGCCATCCTTGTTTTTGCGCACCATGACCGTGCCGTCCACCGTCGTTACGAAGGTCTGCCTGAGCCTGTTGTATCGAAGGCCCTCCGTTGCCAGTTCGGGCTTGGTCAGCGTGATGGCGTCGGCCGGCGAGATGTATGAGGGCAGGTTGGGGGTGGCGGATGCAGGCCGGTTGGATAGCCTCTCGGGCCGCCGTATCTGCCAGGTCGTCTGACCCTCGAGTCGTGACAGGGGCAGGCCGGGCACTCCGGGTGCAAAGGTCAGAGGCACATGATAATTGCCATGCCCGTCCTGCTCGACGACGAACTGGCCTTCATCAGCGATCTGAGCGTACGTGCGCTGATCCGTCCCGGTGAACAAGCCATCGTTCTGCGCCACTGGCACCAGTTCGTGAAAACGCTCCTGCGGCCAGGCGATTGCGTTACGAGTGGCGCTGAAGTTCTCCGTTGCATCCGGCAAGGCGTGAACAGTAACCGTGGGCAGTGTGCTGGCTGCGGCAGATGTGCTTGCCGCTTGACTGACGGCCGGTAAATCGATGCCCAGAAGCAGGGCGTCAGGCATGTCCAGGCCCATACGGCTGACGAGAGGCGGTGAGCCGGAATGTCCAGCATCGGGGGCATCGGGTGGTTTTACTGCAGGGACTTTTTTGGGTGACTTGGCCATGGGGAATGCTCGGTAAAAGAGCGCGCAGACGCGTACAAGTGCCGCGTAGACAGCAACGCTCGAAAAAATGGGTTTATTGACGAACGACCGGCGAATTACGCGGGAGGCACTTTCATCACAGAAACGGGGCCGAAAATGTTGGTTTGGTGGTTGCAGCGATTCACCACCCTTAAAGCAGACTTTTCGATGCGGGATTTGTCGGCACGCAATACCCAGCCATGCGCGGCAAAGTTGTAGCCCACGCGCGCGGTCTGGTCGTTGAGGCAAATGATGTTCCGGACTTTGACTTCGTCGTTGGCCAATGCCGCAAGAGCTTGCGGCAGTGCTTTGGAAGCGTCAGGCTCTTCGAAAAAACGTGCATCGAGACCATCCAGGTAAACACGGTCAAAGACCAGGTCGACTGTATGCACAACTCCACCGGTGGTGATAACGCGGATCTGGTCTATCAAATCCTCGCTTCCATAGACAGGCAGATAAAAAGTGGTAGTGCCGATGGAGAGCCGGTTTTCTTCCAGTTTTATTTCGACCTCGCCGAGCTGCGTTGCATCAAGTTCCCACGTGGACGAGCAGGGAAGCCGCTCTTTGGCATTGGCGAGCGCGCCAGGCGTCGAGAGTTTGATTGTCATGTCAGGGAGGACGTGGATGAGATAAGTTCCACCCGCGCCTTCATAGGGGTCCATGCTGGTTTGCACGGCCATTGGTATAGGCCCTAAGCAACCCGTTGTACCGTCAAGCGGGTAACCCTTTTTCTCAGGCAGGGCATAAAAGTCGCGCCGAGAGCGAGCCTTGAGAGGCACTTTGATCTGGGTCACCCAATCCCTCGATACCGAGAAGTCAGTGAAGGCAGGCGGGATGTCGGTTTCCGCTGTAAGGCCAGCGTTTGCAACGACACCGTCCTTGAAAATCAGCACATAACGGCCGAACGGTCGAACGGCCATGGTTCGCAGGATTTTCGTAATATTGTCGTGATCGTCTTCGCTACGCGCAGCCGAATAATAATTCAGCTTGATGGTCTTTGCGCCGAAGTGATAGACGAGATGGCAGCCGACAGTCAATCGATAGGATTTGGGTTTGTCTGAGAAAAAATGCGCCTCGGCTTTTGTCAGCTCATCACTGTTGAAATCCAGATAGATCCTGGTTATGACATCTGAACGTAAAACTGCGTAAAAAGTGGTGCTCTTTCCGGTTCTCGGTACGTAATAGCTCGCATCCTTGCGGTGTCGGATCCAGCATTCCGGCGCATAAATAATGATCGGTGTTACCGGTTTCCCACGTTTGATGAAAATTTCAGGTATATCAGCGGTGTGGCCATCCGGGATTGTTTCAGGCAGGTCAAGTCTGAAATAGCAATCATCACTGGTTATGAAAATCAGGTTTTTGTTGCTCAGCTTTCTTGCGTCTTCGTTTTTCTTGTAAACATCATGAATGGTCAATACGTTTTTGGGATTGTCATGAATTTCGAAGCCTGAGCGGATGACCAAGTCATTGCCCTCGATATCCCAGGACTCAATCAGATCCTTGCGCCAATTCATGACGATATAGCTGATCTGTTCGCCATCGTCGACGATTGAAAAACTGCCAGCGACATGCGCAATGTAATATTGATCCGCACCGGCGCCTCCCGACGCTTTGGCTTTTTCGTGGGAGAGGAATATCTGATCGTCTCCGGCGCCAGCTTCAATGATGTCACTGCCCCGTGATTTGATGACGTTGTTTTGCGCAGTGCCGGTTACTACGCTTGCTGCGCGATGAACTGTTTCGATATTTTCGATACTGTCCAGCAAACTGTGCAGGATGGATATCTTGTTATTGTCGGTATCGACATCGCTAGTGATGATCTGCAATGTTCCGGCCAGCAAATCTATGTCATAGCCAGTTCTGTTCGTATCACGAGAGGAGTAATTGCCGCCGAGTACCAGTGTGTCATTTCCTGCGCCTCCGCTCAGCGTGGAATGCTCTGTGACATGACTATCCTTTTCGAGGAAGTCGGCTGCGTTCTCAAACAGGAACTGATCATTTCCCTCCCCGCCCGACAGTTGTTTTTTTCCTGATTTGTAATGGAAAGTGTTGGGCTTTTTTTCTACACCTTTGATCGAGTCGTTGCCCTCGCTGAGAAACCAGAGAATGTGCTTGCCCTCTGCTGCAACTCCCAATTCCGCGCCGGGTGTATCTTTTGTAACCCCTGCGCTTGCATCAATGTTGTCATCGGTGCCGACCACTTCAGGAACATTGACCGACTCCCACGCATCCTGTTTCGTCCACCAGTTTCGCTTCCACACCCGCGTTGGTTTCAGGCGTACATCAAACTTGCCATTGACGATGGCTTCGGTGCTCTCTTTCAAGGGGCCATCGAGTAACGTTCTCGCGGTCTTTTTTAACTGCAATGAGTGTTGAAGTAGCGTTTTGGCTTTGATATAGCGGTTTTGGACGCTTTCATCGACGTCCATCATGCAGAACGAAAACCATCCGCTACGCCACCGTTCATCGACGGTCAATTCGATGTAGTCATCTATATCGTCAACGATACGTACCGCACCGTAGACCTGCGAGCCAATGGCGAGAATCGCACCGGCTGCAAGTCCGACGGGGCCGGCAAGCGAGAACCCGGCCATCGCGGCAGTGCCGAGGACGACAGTCATGGCTGCACTGGTAATGCTGAGGCCAGCGCTGACGTAATGATCCATAGCCTCCTTGCCGGTGGCATTCTCAGCGGCATTTATGGACCTGACGGCGGTATAGATGTCGAAGGGTAGCGTCAGCATGCCGCCGACCAAACCTCCCGATCGACCCAGTCTGAGGGCGAAGCGTGTTCTGGCGAAGTCCCGGTAAGCAATCTGCCCGGCCGTGAGCATTTGCGTGGCTATTTTACTGACCGTGACATCGGCCGCGATGGAGGCCAGCTCCGATGCAATGCCCGCGCTGTTTATCGCTACTTCAGCCCGGTTATCGGCTTTGATCGCATCGATCACGCCGCGAATCCCCATGAAAATGCCGAAACCCTGAATCCCCAGGCTGGAGCCCAGCGTCGCGTAGCTTTTGGTCAATTGCGCCCATCGGGGATGATGCGTGGGAACATGCACATGTTGCAGATCGAGCGTCTGTGCTGCACTTAGAAGTCTTGCCAGTTTGTCGCGATAATTGCCGGATACCTTTTCATTAGCATTGTTCGCCCGCAATAGCTGAGGGGCGGTAAGCGGGCGCTGGCTGGCCATTTCAAACAAGAGCGTGGGTAACAAGTAGCTATCGCTGCCCGTTGAGGTCTTCAGAAAGTGTTCAACTTTATTGGCATCGAACTGCAGGCCATTGATAAAAGAGGATTTGGGTCGGCGAAAGAAGCTGTTTTTGCCATTCAACCGCTGACCATCAATGGTCGCGCCCAGTTCGTCGAGCGCTGTACGAGTGATCGAAATATCGCCAATTTCCAAGGGGCCGAATATATCGTCCGCCATTTGCAATTGACTCGATTTTTCATTGGTCTGACGCTGATCGATGGTAGAGGACTTGTATTCGTTGGATTCGTAGCCGAGATCCATGACTACGACCATATCGGACACAGGTTGCGTGTCCGTATGTATTGCAGGGTCGGTTTGTGCTGTTGCTTCGCGTATAAGTGTGGCCATTAGAACTTCCTTGTTCCGGCAATTGTTGTTAAGGCCAAGGATATTACGTTGGCCTTTCGAGACCTGTATATCGATGGGTTGTTGCTATCTATTGCATATCAGGGATTGGATGTTGCACTTAATTGATTCATGAACAACATGATCCTGCCCGAGATCCATTCCGGCAGGATAATCAATAGTGGCGCTTTTCAGTCAGTGGCTGCCAAGCAACGAGGCAGCGCCAGCACCACCAAACAGTCCGGCACTGACCCGATTGAACCAACTCTGGCCTTTGCCGCTGCGCAGATAACGTGCGGCGCCGTGGGCGCCCAGGCCGTAGGCAAGTTTGCAGCACAGATCGAGCACCACCCAGGTCGCGATCATGATCAGCAATTGCGGCATAAAAGGTTGGTCTGCGCGGAGAAATTGCGGCAGAAACGCGGCAAAAAACAGAATGTCCTTCGGATTGCTCGCACCCAGTACAAAAGCGCGTCCGAACAATGTGCGAAAACGCGGCACCGGTGCAGCCTCGGGTACTTCGGCGCCCGTGGATGGCTGTCGCGATTGCTGCCAGCTCTGCCAGGCGAGGTAGAACAGGTACAGCGCGCCGACGATTTTCAGTGCGCTGAACAACTGCTCCGAAGCCAGCAGCAACGCGCCAAGCCCTAGTGCCGAAGCGCTGAGCAGGCAGATCGAGGCAATCACCCCGCCGAGGAATGCGGGGTACGACCTGCGTAAACCGTAATTGAGACTGTTGCTGATCATCAGCAAGGACAGCGGTCCCGGGATCAGGATCACCACCAGTGCAGCGCCACTGAACAGCAGCCAGGTTTCCAGACTCATCGTTTTGCTCCTTTGTTGTTATCGAGATGTGCAAAAGCCCCACCGGTGAGGGTGAGGCTGTTTGAAGCCTGAACCGCGCAGCGCTTACAGGAAGATGAACTTGGCGATGAAGATCGCGCAGAGCACCCACAGGCTGACGGAAATTTCCTTGTACTTGCCGGTGCCGGCCTTCAACGCGACGTAAGTGATGAAGCCCAGCGCGATGCCGTCGGCGACGGAGAAGGTCAGCGGCATCATGATCGCCGTGACGATCGCCGGAATCGCATCGGTCGCTTCGTCCCATTCGATGTGGGCCATACCGCCCATCATCAGCATCGCCACGTAAATCAGGGCACCTGCTGTGGCATAAGCGGGAATCATGCCAGCCAGCGGTGCGAAAAACATCGCCGCTATAAATAGCACACCCACGGTGACGGCGGTAAGACCAGTCCGACCACCAGCGGCTACGCCGGCGGCACTTTCCACGTAACTTGTGACCGGGGGCACGCCAACCACGGCGCCGAATACGCTGGATGCGCTGTCGGCCTTCATGGCTCGGGAAAGGTTCTCGATGCGACCGTCAGCGGCGACAAGGTTGGCGCGCTGGGCCACGCCCATCAAGGTGCCGGCGGTGTCGAACATGTGCACGAAGAGGAAGGCGAGCACCACGCTGATCATGCTGACGTTGAACACGCCGGCGACGTTCATTGCCATCCAGGTCGGCGCCAGGCTCGGCGGCGCGGACATGATGCCCTCGTAGTGGACCAGACCCAGGCCCCAACCGGCGAGGGTGACGGTGATGATGCTGATCAGGATCGCACCGAACACGCGGTGGTAACTGAGGATCGCGATCATCAGGAAACAGATCGCGGCGAGCAACGGACCGGGTTCGCGCAGCGAGCCAAGTTTGATCAGGGTGGCCGGGCTGTCGACGACGATGCCGGCAGTCTTCAGCCCGATCAGGCCGAGGAACAGACCGACACCGGCGCCCATGGCAAACCGCAGGCTGACCGGAATGCTGTTGAGCAGCCACTCGCGAATCCGCGAAAAGGTCAGGAACATGAACAGCACGCCGGAGACGAACACCGCGCCGAGGGCGGTTTCCCAGTTGTAGCCCATGGTGCCGACCACGGTGTAGGTGAAGAAAGCATTGAGGCCCATGCCCGGCGCCAGGCCGACCGGCCAATTGGCATAGAGCCCCATCAACAGGCAGCCGAGCGCGGCGGCGATGCAGGTGGCGACGAAGGCCGCACCGTGATCGATGCCGGCATCGGCCATGATGTTCGGGTTGACGAAGATGATGTAAGCCATGGTGATGAAGGTTGTCAGACCGGCAATCAGCTCGGTCTTCACCGTGGTGCCATGCAAGCTGAGTTTGAACAGACGCTCCAGCAGGCCATTGCGTAATGGCGGCGTGAGCTCGAGCGGCGGTGCTTCGGATTTGCGGCTTTCCACAGCGAGTACTCCTCAAGAGTTTTATTGTTATTTCCAGGGCCGGACCCATGAGGGGTGGCAGCGGCCCTTTGAGGCATACGCGAATTTGTTGACCGTGTAGTCAGGAACTCGCACGCAGTGGATTATGCTTTTGTGTACAAATAAAGCAAATATTGTTTTTTGTTTTGTCGGCGATTTTTTTGCTGATAGGGATATATGGCTATCAGGATGGCTTCGCAAGCAGGCTCGCTCCCAGAGGAGAATGCGTTCCAATGTGGGAGCGAGACTGATCGCGAAGAGGGCGGTCCTGTCAATCGAGATGCGTCTGACTGCCCCCAAGCGCCAGATTCACCGCCAACCACCCATTCACCGCCGCTTCCCCTGCTTCTGCAAATACCCGCTCAAGCAATTTCACCTGCTCACGGCGCAACGCCTGCTCGAACTTCGCGCCTTCCGCCGTCAGCTCAAGCAGACGCTTACGCTTGTCCGTCTGTGAAGCGACGCTGTCGACCAGATGCATCTCCTGCAACTGACGCAGGGGCATGTTCAACGCTTGTTTGCTCACGCCCAGCAGGGCCAGCAACTCTTTCACACTCAGGTTCGGATAGCGCGCGATGAAAAACACGATGCGCTGATGTACCCGCGAGAGTCCGCGGCGCTCGAGCATTTCATCCGCCTTGGCCGTGAACGCCTGATAGCCGAAGAAGAACGCTTCCATGGCCTGTTGCTGACTGAAGGGATTTTTAAGGTCAAGCATGTTGACGTACTCGCTCAAGCTGTCGTAGTTTCAGTCAATCAGTTTGACTCATTTTTTACCTGCCTCGCTACGGTGACCTCTATGGCTTTTTCCGAACGTGTCTCGCGCCTGAAAAGTTCTTTGATCCGAGAAATCCTCGCCGCCGCCCAGCGTCCAGAGGTGATGTCGTTTGCCGGCGGTTTGCCCGCTGAGACAATGTTGCCGAAGGTGAAGTGGGACGAGATGCCGCTGTCCCTTGGTCAGTACGGCATGAGCGAAGGCGAGCCGGCCTTGCGCGAGGCGCTGGCGGCAGAGGCGAGGGCGCTGGGCCTTGCGTGCGAGGCGAGTCAGGTGCTGGTGGTCAGCGGCTCGCAGCAAACCCTGGATCTGGCGGCCAAGCTGTACATCGACAAGGGCACGGAAATTCTGTTGGAGGCGCCGACTTATCTGGCCGCGCTGCAAATCTTCCAGCTGTTTGGCGCCGACTGCCTGACCGTGCCGCAGGAAGCGGACGGCCCCAACCTGGCGCAACTGCGCAACCGTCTGCAACAGCACCACCCGGCGTTTATCTACCTGATCCCGACTTTCCAGAATCCTTCCGCCGTGCGCTACAGCGAGGCCAAGCGCGCCGCAGTCGCGGCATTGCTCGATGAATTTGGCGTCACGCTGATTGAAGATGAGCCATACCGCGAACTGACTTTCGATGGTGGCAGCGCGAAGCCGATTGCGGCGCGTCTGAGAAAAGCCAGCTGGATCTACACCGGCACCGTGTCGAAAACCTTGCTCCCGGGTCTGCGTGTCGGCTACTTGATCGCCAGTCCGGATCTGTTCCCGCACCTGCTCAAACTCAAGCAATCGGCGGACCTGCACACCAATCGCATCGGCCAGTGGCAGGCGCTGCAATGGATCGGCTCGCAGAAGTATCAACAGCATTTGAGCGAGTTGCGGGATTTCTATCGGCAGC
The DNA here is from genome assembly GCF_054667565.1 of Pseudomonas sp. S3_G06. Taxonomy (NCBI): domain Bacteria; kingdom Pseudomonadati; phylum Pseudomonadota; class Gammaproteobacteria; order Pseudomonadales; family Pseudomonadaceae; genus Pseudomonas; species Pseudomonas sp. S3_G06. The sequence continues at coordinate 3,305,846 of NZ_CP162738.1, read as the reverse complement.
GGCGCGATGCGTTTGAGTTGGCGCTGGAAGAGCATTTTGCCGATCTGGCTGAGTGGAACATGCCCCAGGGCGGGCTGTTCTTCTGGCTGACGCTGAAGCAACCGCTGGATACGCGCACTTTGCTTAACGAGGCGTTGGCCAATGATGTGGCGTTCATGCCCGGTGAGCCGTTCTTTCCTGAGCCGGACAAGCATCATGGGCATTTGCGCTTGAACTTCAGCCACATTGATCCGGCGCGGCTGGATGAGGGGTTGAAGCGGTTGGCGGCGGTGGTGCGGCGGGCGCAGATGGAGAGGGCGGCCTAGCAAAAACGCCGGCTCAAGGGCCGGCGTTGTCAGTGCGAGCCTGCTCGCGAAGGCGGCTAGCGCTCCAACCCGTTAACATCAGATCGCCGCAAACCGCTTATCCAGATAATCGATAATCACCTTGGATTCATACATCCAAGTGGTTTGCCCATTCTCGTCGATACGCAGGCAAGGCACTTTGATTCGGCCACCCTGTTCCAGCAGAGTCTGGCGATCCTGCTCGTTGTTCTTCGCGTCTTTCAGCGCCACCGGTACATTCAGGCGATGCAGAGCGCGGCGGGTTTTCACGCAGAACGGGCAGGCGTGAAACTGATACAGCGTCAGATCTTTCGCGGCAGCGTCGACTTGCGCCTGAGCAGCAGCGGGGCGCTTTTTCTTGCCCGGGCGGGTGATGAAGTCGATGAAGATAACCAGTTGGCCGAGGCCGACACGAAGCGCTTTGACGAACACGTTGAAAGCCTCACGGTGCAAATGAAGAAGGCGCGCAGCTTACCCGATTTTTAACGGGCGAAAAAAAACCGGCGATCAACGCCGGTTCTTTTCTGTTGCGAATTACTTGATGAGGCTGAGGAATTCGCTACGGGTTGCCGCGTTTTCACGGAATTCACCGAGCATCACCGAAGTGATCATCGACGAATTCTGCTTTTCGACGCCGCGCATCATCATGCACATGTGCTTGGCTTCGATCACCACGGCCACGCCCAGGGCGCCGGTGACTTGCATTACCGCGTCGGCGATCTGGCGGCTGAGGTTTTCCTGAATCTGCAGGCGGCGGGCGTACATATCGACGATCCGCGCAACCTTCGACAGGCCCAGCACTTTGCCGCTCGGGATATAGGCGACATGCGCCTTGCCGATGAACGGCAGCAGATGGTGTTCGCACAACGAATACAGCTCGATGTCCTTGACCAGCACCATTTCGCTGTTGTCGGAGCTGAACAGGGCACCGTTGGTGACCTCTTCGAGCGTCTGTGCATAACCGCGGCAGAGGTACTGCATGGCTTTGGCGGCACGCTTTGGCGTGTCGAGCAGGCCCTCGCGGGACACGTCCTCGCCCAATTGGCCGAGAATCGCGGTGTAATTCTGTTCCAGGGACATGAAACTACCTGTGGGGATTTTCGCAAAGGGCAAGGGTACGGTGGCGGACACAACCCTGCAAGTTCGGTGTGACGGCTTTATTCGTCGCGGCCTTCCATCATCGTCCGTTTCAGCATCACATAAACCGCGCCGGCGCCGCCGTGGCGGGCCTGGCAGGAGCAGAAACCGAGCACTTGCGCATGCTGGCGCAGCCAGGTGTTGACGTGGCTTTTGATCATCGGCCGCTTGCCATCCAGGCGCACAGCCTTGCCGTGCGTCACGCGCACGCAGCGGATTTCGAATTTGGTCGCTTCGGCGAGAAAGGCCCAAAGTGTTTCCCGGGCTTTTTCTACGCTCATGCCATGCAGGTCGAGGCTGCCTTCGAACGGGATCTGCCCGACCTTGAGCTTGCGCATCTGGCTTTCCTGCACGCCATCGCGGGACCACATCAACTCGTCTTCCGGGCCGACGTCGATCACGAACTGGTCGGACAAGCCGTCAATGATGGTGGTGTCGCTGCGCACGGTGGCGGACTGACGCAGCTTGGCAATCTGCGCGCGGTCAGCCTTGGGTTTGCCGGTGTCGGCGCGGTCGTGCTTGATCGGCTTGACGCCCTGGATCGCACTTTTGAACAGAGAAAAATCGTCGTCTTGCATGTCAGCCTCCGCGAAGGGCGGCCAGTTTACCCAAGTCGACAGAAAACGGCCCGGCAAAAAGCCAGGCCGTTGGGTCAGTCGTGTTTTTTCATCAGATGCGGGGACATGTTCAGTTCCCGCGATTGCCGTGCGCGACGGCGGCAGCGGCGCCACAGGGCAACGCCGAAATACAGAAACAGCAAGCCGACGGCAAGCATGATTGCCGAACCCAGCGGCGACGCGTTCAGGTCACCCAGCGCCGGCGGACGGCCGAGCAGGCTGGCGGCACCGGCCATCGCCAGCAGCACGCCGAACGTCGCCAGAATGGCCGAGATCGCCGCGCCAAATCGAAAACGCCAGTTGCTTTGGCCTTTGGGCCGCAAACGGCGTGCGTCAAATCCATCGGATAACTTCATTCCGACCTTCCTCAATGGTATCGGCCCTTCGACCGGGAGTTGACCGGGTTGTTCCTGAGGCTATGGCATTTGCGGCAAAACAGCGGATATAGCGGATGAGCGGCGCCAATGCACCGCTCACAAGGGCAGGATCAGATCAGGTCCTGAGTCTTGGCCAGCGTGGCGAAGTTGTCAGCCATGATCGCCATTTCCGCTTCCTGCACGCGTTCGGCGCTGAGCACGCCGCCCTTGAACGGCAGATCGCGGGTCGCGCAGGCGTCTTCGACCAGGGTGCAGCGGAAACCGAGGTTCTTTGCCGCGCGCACGGTGGTGCTGACGCTGGAGTGACTCATGAAGCCGCAAACGATCAGATCCAGCGAGCCGAGGTTCTGCAGGCGCTCGAGCAGTTCGGTGCCATGGAACGCGCTCGGCAGCAGTTTGCCGATAATGGTTTCATCGCCTTGCGGTTCGAGACCGGGGATGAATTCGCCACGTTCGCCCTGCGGGTCGAACAGGCCACCAACGGTGCCGAGATGACGCACGTGCACGATCGGCCGACCGGCGGCACGGGCTGCGGCAACCACTTGTTTGATGTTCGCGACGGCCGCGTCCATGCCGCTCAGGGCCAGCGGGCCACTGAGGTATTCCTTCTGGGCATCGATGATGACCACGGTGGCATGGCTCAGGGTGGCCGCTGCGTAACCGCGACCGCTGAGTTGAAACATCGTTTTTGGAACGGACATTCTGGGGCTCCTCGGGGTGGGGCTTTTGCGACATTGTCCTCTGGCTGAGCGGTTCTGTGAATCGCTACCATCGTAGGCGCCGTCGTTCTTGGCCTGCAGCCTTGTCAAGTTACACGTTCCGTTCAATGCCTGATGCAAAAAAAGAAATCTCCTACCGTTGCCACACGGTTTTTCCTGCGTCGTCGTCGCGCGTTTTGGCTGCTAGAATCGCCAGTCGTTTTTTCTGGAGTTCTACGCCGTGATCACTTCCCGACTTCGTACCCTGCGCGACCATATCCGTTGGGCCGTCAGCCGCTTCCATGGGGAGGATCTGTTTTTCGGTCATGGCACCGACAACGCCTGGGATGAGGCGCGCCAGTTGGTACTGGGCGCTTTGCACCTGCCTTGGGAAATCGCCGACAGCTATCTTGATTGCGCGCTGGAAGATGACGAACTGGTCAATCTGCAGCGACTGCTCAAGCGGCGCATCGAAGATCGCGTTCCCACCGCCTATCTGCTCGGCGAGGCGTGGTTCTGCGGCATGTCGTTCATCGTCGACCCGCGCGTGCTGATCCCGCGTTCGCCGATCGGTGAACTGATCGAAAACCGCTTTGCGCCGTGGATCGGCAACGAACCGGCGCGGATTCTCGACCTGTGCACGGGTTCCGGCTGCATCGGCATTGCCTGCGCTTACGAATTCCAGAATGCCGAAGTGGTGCTCGCGGACCTGTCGTTCGAAGCGCTGGAAGTGGCCAACCAGAACATCGAGCGCCATGGCGTCGATGAGCGCGTCTACACCGTGCAGGGTGATGGCTTCGATGGTTTGCCGGGTCAGCGTTTCGATCTGATCGTGTCGAACCCTCCCTACGTCGACGCCGAAGATTTCGCCGACATGCCGGACGAATATCAGCACGAGCCGGAACTCGGCCTTGCCTGCGGTGATGATGGTCTGAATCTGGTCCGGCGCATGCTCGCCGAAGCGGCGGATCACCTGACCGAGAAAGGTTTGTTGATTGTCGAGGTGGGCAACAGCCAGGTGCACGTCGAGGCGTTGTACCCGGAAGTCGATTTCGCCTGGCTGGAGTTCCAGCGCGGCGGGCATGGCGTGTTCATGCTGACCGCCGAGCAGTGCCGCGCGCATCAGGCCCTGTTCGCGTCCCGCGTCTAAGGTTGTGACAGATCGTTCCCACGCAGAGCATGGGAACGATCAGTACGCGCTCAAGCCCTCAGCGGTGCGTAGCAATCCAGATCAACAACCCCGCCTGAAACACCGCAAACGCCACCAGACATGTAATGGTGAAACGCAGGCCGGCGTCTTCACGCTTGAACTTGCTGACTTTCTCTTCCTGCTTCTTCAGTTTCACTTCCTGCTCAGCGAGATTCTGTTCGGCCTGCTGCAGCATCTGCGCGGCTTCAAGAATCTCGACGATCTGCAGTTTTTCGCTGTTCCAGTCACCCAGTAGATCACCGACCTGAACCGCCTTGATGCTGCCTTTCAAATGCTGGGCGTCGGCGTAAACCACATCGAAACCGTGCACGCGCAGGAAATGGTCGCGACGCAAGCGAGTGTCTTCGTTTAGCGCGTCCTTGTTGTTCAGGTCCATGCCTTCGACGGTGTAGCCGGGCCAGCGCTTTTTCGCCCAATTGATGCCTTGCGCAGCCATGAAGCGGCCGATACCGCGATTCAGCGGTTCGATCTGCAAGCCACTGTCGGGACCGAAACTCACTCGTTTGCTCGCGTGGTCGACCCACACATCGAGATGATTCTGCTCTTTGCGCACGCGCTGGTTGGGCAGCTTGATCGCCATGCGCATCAGGCTGCGCTCTCTGCTGTTGCGCTCGGCGTAACCGAATTCGACAAAGCGCAACGGCCGGCCGCCGGTGTTGCGGTCGGTCTGCAGCGGCGCCAGGCGGAGCATCTTGTGGTGCTCGGCCTGGACATCCGCCCACGGCAGTTCGACCGCTGGCGGTGCGTCTTTTTCAGCGCTGGTGTCGGGTGAAGTCTGGGTTTCAGTCATAACGGCGAGATCCTGTCCAAGCCCTGCTTGCCGCCAGACGTTGCGCTGGCGACAAAGGCTTATCGGCCGTTTTCTGTGAGGCTGGAGGGTAAAACGCAGTTAACTTGCACGAATTCCGTCAATAAATTCGATGACGGCAGCGCCGAGTTCGGCGGCCAGGGGCAAATTCGGGTCCTTGTAGGAGGCCAATTGCCGCTTCATATCGTTATGGACGATGCGCAGCACATGATTCATGCCTTCGATCACCGTCAGTTGCGCGTCCGGTTTCGCCGCCTTGAGCAGCTTCGCGTCTTCGGTGCCGACCTGAATGTCGTTGCTGCCCTGAACGATCAGTGCCGGCATTTTCAGCTGGGCAAAGGCTTGCGCCGGGTCCTGACGGAACAGCGAAATCAGGTACGGCTGCACGCTCGGGCGGAAGATCACCTGCAACGGTTGCGGCACGTTGTCATCGGCGTGGCCGGCCTTGAGGCTGTCGAGCAGTTCGTTGCTGCGCAGCATCAGTGGCGGCGGCAGGCTGCGCGCCAACTGTTCGCGGATCACTTCATCGACCGGCCGCGCGCTGCCAGACAGCGAGATCACCGCCGCTGCGTCCAGCTTCGGCGCAGCGAGGCTGGCAATCAGCGCGCCTTCGCTGTGGCCGAGCAGAATCAGTTTGCCGAAACGCGGATCGGCCTTGAGCTTCTGCCCCCACGCCACCGCGTCCGCCGCATAGCCTTCTACTGACAGATCACGTTCATCGGGAGCGGCCGCCAGGCTCGCCGCAACGCCACGCTTGTCGTAGCGCACGCTGGCGATGTTGTGTTTGGCCAGTACCCAGGCCAAGCGCTTGAGGCTGTCATTGCGCCCGCCGTCGGGGTTGTTTCCGTCGCGATCTGTAGGACCCGAGCCAGAAATCATCAGAACAATCGGCACCGGGCTGTCGGACTTGGGCAGCAACAGCGAACCGAAAAGTTCGCCGCTGCCGGTGTCCAGAGTGACCGGGCGCTGTAGGACTGTCGCTTGGGCAAAGCCGGTAAAGAGGGTAAGACTCAAGATCAGAACTCGCAGCATCATCACGCCATCATTGGTCAAGGTGCCGGTTGGACTCGCCGGCACCACTAAGGTTCGAGGATGAACTACTCGGTTAGCCTGCGTATACTGGCGCGCATCAAGAATTCGGGTTTGATTTCACGGAGCGTCCTGCATGTCCGGCAATACCTACGGCAAGTTGTTCACTGTCACCACCGCTGGCGAAAGCCATGGTCCGGCGTTGGTCGCCATTGTCGACGGCTGCCCGCCGGGTCTGGAGATTTCCCTGGAAGATCTGCAGCGCGACCTCGATCGCCGCAAGCCTGGCACCAGCCGCCACACCACCCAGCGCCAGGAAGCCGATGAAGTCGAAATCCTTTCCGGCGTGTTCGAGGGCCGCACCACCGGTTGCGCGATCGGCCTGCTGATCCGCAACACCGATCAGAAGTCCAAGGACTACTCGGCGATCAAGGACCTGTTCCGCCCGGCCCACGCCGACTACACCTATCACCACAAATACGGCGAGCGCGATTATCGCGGCGGTGGCCGCAGTTCGGCGCGGGAAACCGCCATGCGCGTAGCGGCCGGTGCGATCGCCAAGAAGTATCTGGCCAGTCAGGGCATCGTCATTCGCGGTTACATGAGCCAGCTCGGCCCGATCGAAATTCCGTTCAAGACCTGGGATTGTGTCGAAGAAAACGCTTTCTTCAGTCCTGACCCGGACAAGGTGCCGGAGCTGGAAGCCTACATGGATCAGTTGCGCCGCGATCAGGACTCGGTCGGGGCGAAGATCACCGTGGTCGCCGAAGGCGTGATGCCGGGTCTTGGCGAGCCGATTTTTGATCGCCTCGACGCCGAACTCGCCCACGCGCTGATGAGCATCAACGCGGTCAAGGGCGTCGAGATCGGCGCCGGTTTCGCCTGTGTCGCCCAGCGCGGCACCGAACACCGCGATGAACTGACGCCGGAAGGATTCCTCAGCAACAACGCCGGCGGCATCCTCGGCGGCATCTCGTCCGGTCAGCCAATCGTTGCGCATCTGGCGTTGAAACCGACCTCAAGCATTACTACGCCGGGCCGCTCGATCGATGTGAATGGCAACCCGGTCGACGTGATCACCAAGGGTCGTCACGATCCCTGTGTCGGCATCCGCGCGACGCCGATCGCCGAAGCGATGATGGCCATCGTGCTGATGGATCATCTGCTGCGGCACCGTGGGCAGAACGCCGATGTGCGCGTGAGCACGCCGGTGCTGGGCCAGCTCTGATGGCTGCGCTCAAAGCCGTCGCGGCATAACCGGCGTGGCGGCGCTTCCTTACTGGCGGCTGTCCAGTTTCTATCTGTTCTATTTCGCCTTGCTCGGTTCGACAGCGCCGTTTCTGGCGCTGTACTTCGATCACCTCGGCTTCAGTGCCGCGCGCATCGGCGAGCTGGTGGCGATTCCGATGCTGATGCGCTGCGTGGCGCCGAACATCTGGGGCTGGCTCGGCGATTACACCGGCAGGCGTCTGGCCATCGTGCGCTTTGGCGCGGTGTGCACGTTGCTGACCTTTTCGCTGATCTTCGTCAGTCAGACCTACGCCTGGTTGGCGATGGTCATGGCCCTGCATGCATTCTTCTGGCACGCGGTGCTGCCGCAGTTCGAAGTCATCACCCTCGCGCATCTGCAGGGGCAAACGTCGCGCTACAGCCAGATTCGCCTGTGGGGCTCGATCGGTTTCATCATCACCGTGGTGGTGCTGGGGCGGCTGTTCGAATGGCTGAGTCTGGACATCTACCCGGCGGCACTGGTGCTGATCATGGCCGGTATCGTTCTCAGCAGCCTGTGGGTGCCGAATGCGCAGCCGGCGCAAGGCAATCGGCCGACGGGCGAGGGCTTTCTCAAGCAATTGCGCCATCCCGGCGTGCTGGCGTTTTATGCTTGCGTCGCGCTGATGCAGGTCAGCCACGGGCCGTATTACACCTTTCTGACTCTGCACCTTGAACGCCTCGGTTACAGCCGTGGCGTCATCGGTATGCTCTGGGCCGTGGGCGTGGTGGCGGAAGTGCTGATGTTCATGGCCATGAGCCGCATTCTGGCGCGCTTTTCCCTGCGTCGGGTGCTGCTGGCGAGTTTCCTGCTGGCGGCGTTGCGCTGGGTGCTGCTTGGGTCGTTCGCTGAATTTCTCTGGGTGCTGTTGTTCGCCCAAGTGCTGCACGCAGCGACTTTCGGCAGCTTTCATGCGGCTGCCATCGCTTTCGTGCAACGTAGTTTCGGCGCCCGCCAACAAGGCCAGGGCCAGGCGCTGTATGCGGCACTGGCCGGCACCGGCGGGGCGCTCGGTGCGCTGTATTCCGGCTACAGCTGGAATGCCCTCGGCGCGACATTGACCTTTAGTATTGCCAGTCTCGCAGCGCTTGCCGCTGCCGTTATCATTGCCACATGTATGCAAGAGGACAGGCCATGAGCCTTAGTCGTGAACAGCTCGCCCAGCAGATCGTTGACGCCGGGCGTTTTCTATATGGCCGTGGCTGGTCGCCAGCCACCAGCAGCAACTATTCGACACGCCTGTCACCGAGCGAAGCGCTGTTGACCGTATCGGGCAAGCACAAGGGCCAGTTGAGTGTGGATGATGTGCTCGCCACCGATTTGTCCGGCAATAGCCTGGAACCGGGCAAGAAACCCTCCGCCGAAACCTTATTGCATACCCAGCTCTACAGCTGGCGCGCGGAGATCGGTGCGGTGCTGCATACCCATTCGGTGAATGCCACGGTGCTTTCGCGCCTGACGCAGGAAGAATTCATCGAATTCGAAGACTACGAACTGCAAAAGGCCTTCAGCGGTATTTCCACCCACGAATCGCGCGTGCGCGTGCCGATTTTCGACAACGATCAGGACATTGCGCGCCTCGCCGCCAAGGTGCAGCCTTGGCTCGACGCCCATCCCGATTGCGTCGGTTATCTGATTCGCGGCCATGGCCTCTACACCTGGGGCGCGCAGATGAGCGACGCGCTGCGGCAGATCGAGGCCTTTGAATTCCTGTTTGAATGCGAGTTGAAAACCCGCAGCGTCATGAACCGCAAAGGCTGAGCTCACCAGAAACAGCCCGTTTGCCTGATGCCACGCGGCGCCCGACCGGTCTGCAAGAGCCGGACGGCGCCGCCGCTACCGAGGAATTGCCCATGAGCAGCCTGTCCGTTTATCACGTTTCCAGCCCTGAGATTCCCAACAAGGTGCTGACCCATTTCGAAGACATCGCCTCGACGCTGGCCGAGCAGGGCGTGCGTTTCGACCGCTGGCAGGCCGCCGCGAAGATCCAGCCCGGCGCCAGTCAGGAAGAGGTCATCAGTGCTTATAAAGAGCAGATCGACAAGCTGATGACCGAGCGCGGCTACATCACCGTCGACGTGATCAGCCTCAACAGCGACCATCCGCAAAAAGCCGAACTGCGCGCCAAGTTCCTCGAAGAGCACCGCCATGGCGAAGACGAAGTGCGATTTTTCGTTGCCGGTCGTGGCTTGTTTACCCTGCACATCGACGATTACGTCTATGCCGTGCTCTGTGAAAAGAACGACCTGATCTCGGTTCCGGCCGGCACCAAGCACTGGTTCGACATGGGCGAACATCCGCACTTTGTGGCGATCCGTCTGTTCAACAACCCGGAAGGCTGGGTTGCCAATTTCACCGGCGAAGACATCGCCGGTCGCTTCCCGCGTCTGGAGGACTGAAACCGTGTCGATCAAAGCCATCCTCACCGACATTGAAGGCACCACCAGCGCGGTGAGTTTCGTCTTCGACGTGCTGTTTCCCTACGCCGCCAAACATTTGCCCGACTTTGTGCGCCAGACCGCATCGCGTGCTGATGTCGCCGAACAGCTCGACGCCGTGCGTCGCGAGAGCAACGAGGCGCAGGCCGATGTTGAACGGGTTGTTGAAATCCTCTTGAGCTGGATCGCCGAAGACCGCAAAGCCACGCCGCTCAAGGCATTGCAGGGCATGGTCTGGGCGCAGGGCTATCAGGCAGGGCAGCTGAAAGGGCATGTTTATCCGGATGCCGTTGAAGCGCTGCAACGTTGGCATGCGGCCGGTTATCAACTGTTTGTTTACTCATCCGGCTCGATCCAGGCGCAGAAACTGATCTTCGGTTGCTCGGAGGCGGGGGATCTGACACCGCTGTTCAGCGGCTATTTCGACACCACCTCAGGGCCGAAGCGTGAGGCGCAGTCCTACCGCAACATTCAGCAGGCGGTGGGTGTTGAAGCAGATGAAATCCTGTTCCTCTCGGACATCGTCGAAGAGCTCGACGCTGCCCAGTCGGCCGGCATGAAAACCTGCGGTCTGGCGCGTGAAGGCGGGGAGTTGGCAGGGCACGTGACGGTGGACAGCTTTACTGGAATCGAACCGGAAGCGTTCTGACCATTGCACACATCCCTGTAGGAGCTGTCGAGTGAAACGAGGCTGCGATCTTTCGATTTAGGCATGAAATCAAGATCAAAAGATCGCAGCGTGCCGCAGCTCCTACAAAAATCCTGAGCACATAAAAACAGGCCGTGAAGCACATGCTTCACGACCTGTTTTTGTTTAAAGCAAATTACAGCGAGTGATAGGTCGGCAGAGCAAAACGCTGCTGGCTCTGCAGCATTGCAATTTGCGGCAGCTCGCTGGCTTGTTCGGCCAGGTCGCGGCGGATCGCGCTGATCGCCCACGACAGTTGGTCACCGGCATGCAGTTGCTGATACGAGAGGGCGCGTTTGAAGACTTTGCCGTCGCTGCTACGCAGAGTGAGCAGGATGCCACCGTCAGGACGTGGGGCAGTGCTGACTTCGTAGTTGGAGAACAGCGATGTAAATTTTTCTTGAATCAGGCTCATGTCATCAGCTCCGTATGTACTTGAATGGCAAGCATGCGGAGGTAGTTGCAGCGTTTGTGCCAGTATTGATGCGAATAAAATCCCTTTAAAATCAATAAGTTGAAGGCATTGCATTTTGCAGGCGTCGTGCAATCTGCATGAATGGCCATCGTGCATCCTGCATTTTGCGTGATTTTTCTCCGTACAACGGAACCAAACGTCCGTACCAGAATCCGCTCTTCCCCGAAGGCGCGACGGGATACAAATCATTGCAAAAACCGCGTGTACAGCCCCGCGAGCACTGACGTACTTTCCTTCTCGACCCACGGCGTAAACGCGTCGGTCGCAGTCATTACCCGATAACAAGAACAGCGGTCTGCACGTCAAGATCGAACGGGGAGCTTTCATGCGTCACGCACCAAGCGACACGATTACCTGGGGCATGATGCTCCGCAAACTGCCGATGATCGCCAAGGCCATCCCCCGGGTGGTCAAAGGCATGAAGGTGGCCAACGTCACGGATCCGACCCAAACGTGCGGCCTGGGCTGGACGTTCGAGCAGGCGACGCTGCGCAATCCCGATGGTGTGGCGTTGTTGCAGGGCGACGTGGCGTTGACCTATACACAGGTCAATCAGTGGGCCAATCGCATTGCGCATTACCTGAGCGAGCAAGGCATCGGCAAGGGCGATGTGGTCGCGGTGTTTATCGAGAACCGTGCGGAATTACTGGTGACAATCCTGGCGCTGGCCAAGCTCGGCGCGGTGAGTGCGCTGCTCAATACCTCGTTGATGCGCGACACGCTTGTTCACAGCATCAATCTGGTTGCGCCGGTGGCTATTGTGGTTGGCGAAGAACTGACCGCTGCCTATGCCGCCGTGCGTGATCAGGTTGCGATCGCAGCGCCGCGCACCTGGTTCGTCGCCGATCAGGACACCCACAGCCATCCGGGCATCGCGCCTGAGGGCTACGTCAATCTGATCAGCGCCAGTGCTGACGCCAGTAGCGATAACCCGCCGAGCAGCGCGCAAATTTTCTTCGACGATCCGTGTTTCTACATCTACACCTCCGGCACCACCGGCCTGCCCAAGGCCGGTGTTTTCAAGCATGGACGCTGGATGCGCAGTTCAGCGAGCTTCGGCATGATCGCCCTCGATATGCGCCCGGATGATGTCGTTTACTGCACCTTGCCGCTGTATCACGCCACGGGTCTGTGCGTGTGCTGGGGATCGGCGATCAACGGCGCCTCGGGTTTCGCCATCCGCCGCAAGTTCAGCGCCAGCCAGTTCTGGGGTGACGTGCGCCGCTATCGCGCAACCACCATCGGCTATGTCGGTGAGCTGTGTCGCTACCTGGTCGAGCAACCGGTCAGCGCCGATGACAGCCGCCACGACGTGCGCAAGATGATCGGCAATGGTTTGCGTCCTGGTGCCTGGGCCGAGTTCAAGACGCGTTTTGCCGTCGAGCACATTTGTGAGCTGTACGCGGCGAGCGACGGCAACATCGGTTTCACCAACATCCTCAATTTCGACAACACCGTCGGTTTTTCGCTGATGGCGTGGGAACTGGTCGCTTACGACCATGACAGTGGCGAGCCATTGCGCGGCGATGATGGTTTCATGCGCAAGGTCGGCAAGGGCGAGCAGGGCCTGCTGCTGGCGCGGATCGACGACAAGGCACCGCTGGACGGTTACACCGACCCGCAGAAAACCGCCCGCGTCGTCCTCCACGATGTGTTCAACAAGGGCGATCGCTTTTTCAACACCGGCGACCTGCTGCGCAATATCGGTTTCGGCCATGCGCAATTTGTTGATCGCCTCGGCGATACCTATCGCTGGAAGGGTGAAAACGTGTCGACCACCGAAGTCGAGAATTTGTTGCTGCAACATCCGCTGATCGCTGAAGCCGTGGCCTACGGTGTGGAAATCCCCAACACCAACGGGCGTGCGGGGATGGCTGCAATTACTCCCGCCGAATCCTTGGCCACGCTGGATTTCGCTGAACTGCTGAGTTTCGTCCGGCAACGCATGCCGGCTTATGCCGTGCCGTTGTTCTTGCGGGTGAAAGTGAAAATGGAAACCACCGGGACCTTCAAATATCAGAAGACACGCTTGAAAACAGAAGGCTTTGACCCCGGGCTCACCGGCGATGACCCGATCTTCGCCTGGCTGCCGGGCAGCGAAACCTATGTGCATGTCAGTGAGCAAATCCTCGCTGAAATTCAACAGGGCAAACATCGATATTGAGTGTGGCTATCGGGACGCTCGGAAAAAACCGAGTGACAGCCACCGTCGCGCTCGGGAAACTGTCGGCTTTCCGATAGACCGAAATGGAGTGCCCCATGTCCGACCAAAGCCGCCAGATGACCCCTGAAGAAGCTGCCGAATTCACCGAGCAGGTTTTCAACAAGGCGCGCGACGGTGATGCCGAGATGCTTGATCGCCTGGTCACCGCCGGGCTGCCGGTGAACCTGAAAAACAGCAAGGGCGACACCTTGTTGATGCTCGCCAGCTACTACGGCCATGTCGATGCGGTGAAGGTCCTGCTTAAACACAAGGCCGATCCGGAAATGCGCAATGGCAACGGCCAGAGCCCGATTGCCGGCGCTGCGTTCAAGGGCGATCTGGCGGTGGTCAAGGCGCTGGTCGAGGCGGGCGCCGAAATCGAAGGTTCTTCCTTCGACGGCCGTACCGCGCTGATGATGGCGGCAATGTTCAACCGCGTTGAAATCGTCGACTACCTGATCGGCCAGGGCGCTGACCCGAAAGCCAAGGACGCCAACGGCGTGACCGCGCTGGATGCGGCGCGGACCATGGGCGCAGTCGATACCACCGCGCAGCTGGAAAAGTTGCTGGCGTAAAGTCCACGGACTGTGGCGAAGGGCAGAATGCGCTATCCTTCGCGCCCTGAAAATTCACCTCCGCCACAGGATCCGCCCTCATGAAAGCCGCACTCGTCGAACTCATCAGCAAAATCAGCTCCGGCTGCATGGGCGAGGACGAGATCCTGAAGGTGGCCGACGAAGCCGCTCAGGCCTACGCCGATGCCGAGGCTTTTCTGGCCGCCAATCCGGACATCAACTACGACGACACTTTCCCGATCCCGCTGGGTGAGTGGGTAGTGGTCGGCAGCCTGCCGGAAACCGTGCTGTTTCAGGCCGATACCTACGTCGATCTGTTCGCACAAATCGTTGCCTCGTTTGGCCCGGGCGTCGATTTCAATCTCAAGCCCAAACAACTGGTCAAGACCGAAGCACTGACCGCACTCAACCGTATTCAGGTGCAGATGAGCAGCCTGAACAAGGAGAACGGCGGTTACACGTTGATGAACTTCAGCCAGTTGCTCGACGATGAGCAACAAATGGTCCTGGTCTACGGCAACGACGTGCCCCGCGTGCTGGAGTTATGCGCCGAGGTTGGCATCGCCGCCGCGCCAGCGCTGGAAGCCTTGAAGGTTGCTGTTCACGTCTGAACGCAATAAAAGGGAACCCTGCGCGCGACCGTCTATCCTAAAAGTGCATGCCACTATTCTGGAGCGACACCATGGGTTCCACGTTCAACGGTCTGATTGGCCTGATCATCCTTGCCCTCGACATCTGGGCCATCATCAACGTGCTGAAAAGCGGCGCCTCCACCGGAATGAAAATCGTCTGGGTGTTGCTGATCATCCTCCTGCCGGTGCTGGGCCTGATCATCTGGGCGATTGCCGGGCCACGGGGCAACGTCCGGATCTGAGCTGATTTTCGATCACACGGTCATCCCTGTGGGAGCGAGCCTGCTCGCGAAGACGTTGGGTCAGTCGCCATCACCGGCAACTGATGCTGCGCTTTCGCAAGCAGGCTCGCTCCCACAGTAATTTGCGCTGGTAAAAAACAACCTGAGGTTCGACCTGTCATCTTCGGCAACGTAGAATGCGCGCCTTTCCCGGGCAATCGTCCCCACGATGGCGCCCGCGCATTTATCGGAGCACTTGACCATGACCGTCACCAAGACCAGCGAGTACCTGGAAACCCTCTACGAAGGCTACGGCCAGCGTTTTCGCATGGAAAAACTGCTGCACGAAGTGCGCACCGAACACCAGCATCTGGTGATCTTCCAGAACCCGCGCATGGGCCGCGTCATGGCGCTGGACGGCGTGATCCAGACCACCGAAGCCGACGAATTCATCTACCACGAAATGCTCACCCACGTGCCGATCCTCGCCCATGGCACTGCCAAGCGCGTGCTGATCATCGGCGGTGGTGACGGCGGCATGTTGCGCGAAGTGACCAAGCACGCCGGCGTCGAGCACATCACCATGGTCGAGATCGACGGCACCGTGGTCGACATGTGCAAGGAATTCCTGCCGAACCATTCCGCCGGTGCCTACGACGATCCGCGCCTGAACCTGGTGATCGATGACGGCATGCGTTTCGTCGCCACCACCACTGAAAAATTCGACGTGATCATCTCCGACTCCACCGACCCGATCGGCCCGGGCGAAGTGCTGTTCTCGGAGAACTTCTACCAGGCATGCCACCGCTGCCTGAACGAAGGCGGCATTCTCGTCACTCAGAACGGCACGCCGTTCATGCAGATCGACGAAGTCAAAACCACCGCCGGTCGCCTGCGCAGCCTGTTCCCGGACTGGCATTTCTATCAGGCCGCCGTGCCGACCTACATCGGCGGTTCGATGACCTTCGCCTGGGGCTCGACCAACCCGGCCTACCGCAAGCTCAGCCGTGAAACCCTGCAACAGCGCTTCATCGGCAGCGGCATCGTCACCCGTTACTACAACCCGGAAATCCACATCGGCGCGTTCGCCTTGCCGCAATACGTGCTGCAAGCGGTCAACAAGCCGAGCAACGACTGATCACCTTGACGTCACTCTACAAGGGAGCTCTTGCGGCGAGGGGATTTATCGCCGTTGGGATGCGCAGCATCCCTGAACCGGCCTGCGCGGTGTCTCCGTTAAACCGCAATGGGCGGGGATTACGACTGCTGCGCAGCCGGACGGGGAGAAATCCCCACGCCACAGAGTCCGCCCTATCGATCGGATGGTTATTTTCACCGTTGTCGGCTGTAATCCTTTTGAACCAACTGTCGCGGAAAAAAGTCGAGATAGAGGTAAGCCCATTTACGGGTTGATCGAGGAGGCACTGATGCAAAAGTGGAAAGTCACTTTCGTGGATGATCACGGTGAAATTGTCGATGAAGTCTTCGAACGTGAGGAATGCCCGTCCGATGATGAAGCCGCGCGGCTCGTCAAAGAGCGGCTTCTTCCGGTCGCCGCCCAGCTGGATCTCAACGATCTGGAAGGGCGCACCGCCGATGCCGGGGTGAAAAACCTCAAGACCCAGAACGGCATCGAAATCCGCAGCATCACTCCTGTCTGAACACTTCCTGTCATCTCGTAAACCAGGCCTTGGCAGCGGCGCTCTCTTGGGGCTACTCTGCAAGCGAGATCAGCGAATGGATCGCTAAGGTCTGGTCTTGTCAGCTACATGCTTGTTTCCCGCGCGCAACCACGTTGCCGTAGTACTTAGGCCAAAAGGCCCGGGGCGGGAATACGGAAAGTCTATCCATCAATCGAGGGGGACGATTCATGAGCACAGCCTATCAAGAAGACATCAGCAGCAACGTTCTGCGCCGCATGAAAGAAGGCGGTTTCGATTTTTCCCGGTTCCATCCCATCGAGTTCTACGCGATTTTCCCGGACGAGGAGCGGGCGCGCAGGGCAGCAGGCAAATTTCGCGGTGAATCCATCAATGCCCAAGTCAGTGCGCGCGACGACGGCGCCTGGTCGCTGGAATTGAGCAAAGTGATGTACGCAACCTATGACGATATCGGCGATTTCGAGCAAGGCTTTTCTGCCGTGGTCGAACCGCTGGGCGGCATTATCGAGGGTTGGGGCGTGAAGCAGGAGGTGCGCAATCGTTACCGGTTGAATTGATATTGCGCATTGTCTGTCGGGCAACGGCTGACCTTCGGGTCGGCCGTTGTCGTTTCTGGCTTCTGCACATCGCAGTGGCAAAACCCTGAAACAAGAATCCAGGGCAAAAAAAAGCCACCGGAGAGGGTGGCTAAAAGGGAAGACGGGTATGCAATAAAGTCCTGTCGGGACGGGGCTGCCAAGGCAGTTCAGATCAGTTGAGCTGTCTACTTTGCGGCGGCGTGCCGGGGAAGTTTTGCAGCGAATGCGCGGATTATCCGCAGTCGCGGCCGGGCAGTGAAATCAACTCTGACTATGCTGGTGATAGGCGATGCAGTGCGTCGCAATGAAGCGGGGGCAATCGGGCCGGGGCATTTGCCGCACAGGAATGGTGCGCAGCCTTCGGCGTGGATCTACAACCGATTGAAATCAAAGCGTTTATGCCGATGGCACGGGCCTTGCGAAGGCCTGTATGTCCGGAGTGACAAGGAGTACGGCATGATCCGCACCTATTTTGACGAGATGTACGATGCCGGCGGCCTGGTCCGCCCGCATTACCGGGAATTTGCCCGCTGGCTGGCCGATACGCCCGACGAGCTGCTCGCGCAGCGCCGCCGCGAGGCCGATCTGCTGTTCCACCGTGCCGGGATCACCTTCACGCTCTATGGCGACGAGCAGGGCACCGAGCGCCTGATTCCGTTCGACACCATTCCTCGCAGCATTCCGGCCAGTGAATGGCGGATTGTCGAGCGCGGCTGCATTCAGCGGGTCAAGGCGTTGAACATGTTTCTCGCCGACCTCTACCACGAGCAGCGCATCATCAAGGCCGGGATCATTCCCGCCGAACAGGTGCTGGCCAACGAGCAATACCAGTTGGCGATGCAAGGTCTGGATCTGCACCGCGATATCTATTCGCACATCTCCGGCGTCGATCTGGTGCGCGATGGCGATGGCACTTATTACGTTCTCGAAGACAACCTGCGCACACCCAGCGGCGTCAGCTACATGCTCGAAGACCGCAAAATGATGATGCGCCTGTTTCCCGAACTGTTCGCCGCCCAGCGCATCGCCCCGATCGATCACTACCCCAATCTGCTGCTCGACACTCTCAAGAGCTCAAGCCCGATCGACAATCCCAGCGTGGTGGTGCTGACGCCGGGACGCTTCAACAGCGCGTTCTTCGAACATGCCTTTCTGGCGCGGGAAATGGGCGTGGAACTGGTCGAAGGTGCAGATCTGTTCGTGCGTGACGACAAAGTCTTCATGCGCACCACTGACGGCCCGAAAGCGGTCGACGTGATCTACCGCCGGCTCGACGACGCCTTCCTCGATCCGCTGGCATTCAACCCGGACTCGATGCTCGGCGTGCCGGGGCTGCTGTCGTCCTATCGTTCCGGCAATGTGGTGCTGGCCAACGCAATCGGCACCGGAGTGGCGGACGATAAATCGGTGTACCCGTTTGTCACCGACATGATCCGCTTCTACCTCGACGAAGAACCGATTCTGAAAAACGTGCCGACCTGGCAGTGCCGCAACCCGTCCGAGCTGTCCCATGTGCTGGCCAATCTTCCGGAACTGGTGGTCAAGGAAACCCAAGGTTCCGGCGGTTACGGGATGCTGGTCGGGCCGGCCGCGACGACGGCGGAAATCGATGCCTTTCGTGAGCGCATCAAAGCCAAACCCCATGCCTACATCGCGCAGCCGACGCTGTCGCTATCGACCTGTCCGACCTTTGTCGAAAACGGCATTGCACCGCGCCATATCGATTTGCGTCCGTTTGTGTTGTCCGGTCGCGAAACCCGTGTGGTGCCTGGCGGTTTGACCCGTGTCGCGTTGCGTGAAGGCTCCCTGGTGGTGAATTCCTCCCAGGGCGGCGGCACCAAGGACACCTGGGTAGTCGAGGATTGAAGGAAGCTTGCCATGTTAAGTAGAACTGCCTCGGATCTGTACTGGATGTCGCGTTACCTGGAGCGTGCGGAGAATCTCGCGCGCATGCTCGACATCAGTTATTCGCTGTCGCTGATGCCGCAGGACGGGCGCGGCGACGGTCTGCACGAACTCGCCATGCCGTTGCTGATCACCGGCACCCTGGACGATTACCTTGAACGCCACGGCGACCTCCACGCAGAGCGCCTGCTGCATTTCTTCGCACTGGATGCGGCCAACCCGGCCAGTATCTACAGCTGCCTTGGTGCAGCGCGGGCCAGTGCTCATGCGGTACGCGGGCGAATCACCGCGGACATGTGGGAAAACATCAACGCGACCTGGCTGGAAATTCGCGGCATTGCCGAACAGGGCTTGAGCCGCTATGGCATGAGTCGTTTCTGTGAATGGATCAAGGAACGTTCGCACCTGTTTCGTGGCGCCTCATACGGCACGATCATGCGCAACGACGCGTTTCGCTTTATTCGTCTGGGCACGTTTATCGAGCGCGCGGACAACACGCTGCGCCTGCTCGATGCCCGTTACGAAATGGCCGGCGATCAGGCCGAAGCAGTCAGCGACGGCACGGCGCACGCCTATTACCAATGGAGTGCGCTGCTGCGCGCCTTGTCCTCATTCGAGGCATACACCGAAATCTACCGCGACGCGCCCGGCGCCCGGCATGTCGCCGAACTGCTGCTGTTGCGCGCCGACGTGCCGCGTTCGCTGCGTGCCTGTACCGAAGAAATCGACCAGATCCTCGCGCAACTGCCAGGCGCCAACGGCCGACCGGCACAACGCCTGGCGGCGGAAATGGACGCGCGCCTGCGCTACACCGGCATCAACGAAATCCTCGAAGAAGGCCTGCACGCCTGGCTGACCGAATTCATCCCGCTGGTGCGCCAGTTGGGCAACGCCATTCACAGTTCCTATCTGGAGGCTGCATGAGACTTTCCATAAGCCACGAGACCACCTATCACTACGAAGATCAGGTGCGCGCGAGCATCCAGTACCTGCGCCTGACGCCCCACGACAGCGAGCGCCAGCATGTCCTCAGTTGGCAACTCGACCTGCCGCGTCCGGTGCGTGCGCAGCTCGATCCGTTCGGCAACATTCTGCATGTGCTGACCATGGACGAGCCCCACGAAGCGATCATCATCGGCGCCCGTGGTCAGGTCGATATTGACGAATTGCGCGAGGCCGAACATGAGAGCCAGTCGGCGCTGCCGTTCCTGCGCTTCACGCGCCTGACCGAAGCCGACGAAGCCTTGCGCGAATTTGCCGCGAAGAACTGCAAGCAACGGCGTGATCGCACCGCGCTGATCGACTTGATGCACGGTCTGAATCAGCACATGACCTACACGCCGGGCTCGACTGAAGTCGACACCAGCGCCGCCGAAGCTTTCGCCGGTCGCGCCGGGGTTTGTCAGGATCATACCCATGCGTTTCTGGCCTGCGCGCGCAGCCTCGGCGTGCCGTCGCGTTACGTGTCGGGTTATCTGTACAGCGAAGATTGCGAGCATCTGGCCAGTCATGCCTGGGCAGAAGCGTGGCTGGATGACGCCTGGTACAGCTTCGACGTGACCAACCAACTGGCGCGCCCGGAGCGACACTTGAAGCTGGCGGTGGGCCTGGATTATCTCGATGCCTGCCCGGTCCGCGGTATGCGCCGGGGCGGCGGTTGCGAGCAGATGCATGCGAAGGTGTTCGTCTCGCCGACGCCGGTTATTTCCGTGCAGCAACAATAGCTTCGGGATACCGCTATCGCTGGCAAGCCAGCTCCCACAGGATGACCGCTGATTCGAACTCTGCGCATACCCTGTGGGAGCTGGCTTGCGAGCGAAGAGGCCAGTAATAACACCCTAAGGCTTACGGCTTAACTTTGCGGCCGGCCATGTGTTTGAGATAGCCCACCAGCATTTCCAGGTCTCCATCCGGCAACACCTGCGCGGAAAACCCCGGCATCTTCGCTTGTGGCCACTGACGCAAACTCTGCGGATCGCGGATGTAGCGCTTCAAGAAATCCGCCCCGAAATACTCGGTCGGGCTATACGGAATATTCAGATCCGGCCCGAACTGCGCGTCTCCGGCACCATTCAGCCGGTGGCAGGCCAGGCAGTTTTTCTGAAACAGGGCAAAACCCTTGTTCACCGGATCATCGGCCTTCAAGGCAGGATCGGGCAGCAGGGCAGGAAAGCGTTGGGCCACTGGCGCCATCAGCTTGATGCTGGCGACTTCGAACGGCCACTGTTCGGGGCTGATATTACCGGCCTGCGGATCGGTCCAGACCAGATAGAACGGCCCGGCGCTGTGCTTGCCGGCAGACAGCGGTGGCCACGGCCGCGCCGGGTCCTCGATTGCCAGCCATGCGCGTGCGCCGTCCTTGTTCAGCAAGGGCGCAGCGGCCAACTCTGCGGCAAAGCCATCCAGCGCCACCGCCTGCAAGTGATCCTCCGGCTTGACCCCCGTCAGCAATGCGGCCAGCGGCACGGCCTGATAGGTCATGTCCTTCTTGTAGGAAACATCATTGTTGATCGTGAGGGTTTGCACCTGAGGATGTTCGAGCAGCTCTTGGGTCTGCCAGGTGCGGCTGTTTGCGCCCAACTGCAGATCCAGTTGTGCGGCAGACAAGGGCAAGCTCAGCAGCAAGGCACCGAGCGCAATGAGCGTTTTCAAATGATCGCCATCCATGTCGTGGGAGTGCGCAAAGGTTGGCACAACCACGCTGGCCCGGGTAGCGGGCCAGTCACATTTTCAGTGGCGATATACAGCACGCGACGTTTGAATCAGCCGATGACCTTGGTCAGATTCGGCAAGATCAACAACAGCGTCGTGGCGAAAAGAATGAGTCCTGCTTGACGTACTTTCGGTTGTTTGAACATGGCTTGACCGCCTTTATTGTTATTTCCTGATGCATGCCTGACTGCATATCCCTGACGGCACGCGTTGCACTTCCTGTTGAAGGACGCCCGTCTCGGCAAAACCCGACGACGATGGCGTACATCTTCACCTTAGAGCCCGCGTCTCCCTTCGCTTAGATCCATTTCATATGGAGTTCTTTGCAAAAGCTCTTAAAACGGCATGAGGCGTATTGCCAGCTTCTTTGCCGCCCGCTGGCTAGACAACTCGGTTACCTGAACCGGTTCACCTGATGACGGATGACCGTCCGTCTGAGCGTGCGCGTCAAGCGCTTTGAGCAATGTGGTCATTGCTTGCCAGCCGGCACAGGGCGAAAGTGAAGTGACAATAAATCAGGTTCGAGGACGTCATGACTGAAGCTTTGATTTTCGATGCGTTGCGCACCCCGCGTGGCAAAGGCAAGGCAGACGGTGCGCTGCACAGCGTGAAGCCGGTCAACCTGGTGGCCGGTTTGCTGAGCGCGTTGCAGGCGCGCACCGCGCTGGACACCAGTCAGGTCGATGATGTCGTCCTCGGCTGCGTCACGCCGATCGGCGATCAAGGCTCGGACATCGCCAAGACGGCGGTGCAAGTGGCAGACTGGGACGTCAGCGTCGCCGGTGTGCAGATCAACCGTTTCTGTGCTTCGGGTCTGGAAGCGGTGAATCTTGGCGCGATGAAAGTGCGCTCGGGCTTCGAGGATCTGGTGGTGGTTGGCGGCGTCGAGTCGATGTCGCGGGTGCCAATGGGCAGCGATGGTGGCGCCTGGGCGCTGGACCCTCAGACCAACCTGCACAGCCATTTCACCCCGCAAGGGGTCGGCGCCGATCTGATCGCCACCCTCGAAGGCTTCAGCCGGCAGGACGTCGATGCCTACGCGCTGCACTCGCAGCAAAAAGGCGCAAGAGCGCGGGCCGACGGCTCCTTCAACAAGTCGCTGGTGCCAGTACAGGATCAGAACGGCATCATCCTGCTTGATCACGATGAATTTATCCGCGCCGAATCGACCCTCGAAGGCCTGGGCAAGCTCAAGCCGAGTTTCGAAATGATCGGGCAAATGGGCTTTGACGCCACGGCGTTGCGGGTCTACAGCCATGTCGAGCGGATCAACCATGTGCACACGCCGGGCAACAGTTCCGGGATTGTCGACGGTGCGGCGCTGATGCTCATCGGCTCCGAAGCCAAGGGCCGCGCGTTGGGGCTGCAGCCTCGTGCGCGCATCGTTGCCACGGCCGTCACCAGTACCGACCCGACCATCATGCTCACCGGCCCGGCGCCGGCGACCCGCAAAGCGCTGGCCAAGGCCGGACTGCGGGTGGAGGACATCGATCTGTTCGAGGTCAACGAAGCGTTTGCCTCGGTGGTATTGAAGTTCATCAAGGACATGGCCGTCGATCCAGGCAAGGTCAACGTCAACGGCGGCTCGATCGCCATGGGCCACCCGCTGGGCGCCACCGGTTGCGCGATCCTCGGCACCCTGCTTGATGAACTGGAAGCGCGGCATCTGCGCTACGGCCTGGCGACGCTGTGTGTCGGCGGCGGCATGGGCATTGCCACCATCATCGAACGCCTCTGAGCCCCGACTTCAAGGAAACCTGTTATGAGCGAAGCCATTCGTTACGAAAAAGGCCAGGACGGTATCGTCGTGCTGACCATGGATATGCCGGGCCAGAGCGCCAACACCATGAACGCCGTGTACCGCGAGGCCATGGCCGCTTGCGTCGCCCGCTTGCTGGTCGAGAAAGACAGCATTGCCGGAGTGATCATCACCTCGGCGAAGAAAACCTTTTTTGCCGGCGGCGACCTCAATGAACTGATCAAGGTCGGCAAGCCCGAAGCCAAAGCTTTCTACGACATGGTGCTGACCCTCAAGGCGCAATTGCGCAGCCTGGAAACCCTCGGCAAACCGGTGGTCGCGGCGATCAACGGTGCTGCGCTGGGCGGCGGCTGGGAGATCTGTCTGGCCTGTCACCACCGCATTGCTGTTGATGACGCCTCGGTGCAACTCGGTCTACCGGAAGTGACCCTTGGCCTGTTGCCGGGCGGCGGCGGGGTGGTGCGCATGGTGCGCATGCTCGGCATCGAAAAAGCGCTGCCGTACTTGCTTGAAGGCAAGAAGGTGCGCCCGCAACAGGCGTTGCAGGCCGGGCTGATTGATGACTTGGCAGCGGATCGCGATGAGCTGCTGGCCAAGGCGCGCGCCTGGATTCTCGCCAATCCGGCGGCAGTGCAGCGCTGGGACGTCAAGGGTTACCAGATTCCTGGCGGCACGCCATCGAACCCGAAAGTAGCGCAGATGCTGGCGATTGCGCCGTCGATCCTGCGCGCGAAAACCCAAGGCACTCTGCCGGCGCCGGAGAAGATTCTGTGCGCGGCGGTGGAGGGCGCTCAGGTCGATTTCGACACCGCGCACCTGATCGAAACCCGCTACTTCACCGAGCTGACGACCGGGCAAATCTCAAAAAACCTGATCGGTACGTTCTGGTTCCAGTTGAACGAGATCAACGCCGGCGGTTCCAGGCCGCAAGGTTTTGCGCCCTATAAAACCCGCAAAGTCGGTGTGCTCGGCGCCGGAATGATGGGCGCAGGCATCGCGTTCGTCAGCGCCTCGGCCGGTATCGACGTCGTCCTCAAGGACATCAACCTTGCCGCTGCCGAGAAGGGCAAAGCGCATTCCGCAGCGCTGCTGGACAAGAAAGTTACCCGTGGCCAAATGACTGCCGAACGGCGCGAAGCGGTGCTGGCGCGAATCGTTGCGAGCGAAAGTGATGCCGATCTGGCCGGTTGCGATCTGATCATCGAAGCGGTGTTCGAGGATCGCCAACTCAAAGCCAGGGTGTCCGCCGCCGCGCAACAGGTCGTGGGCGGCGAAGCGGTCATTGCTTCCAATACGTCGACGCTGCCGATCACCGGTCTGGCGACGGCGGTGCCCGATCAAAGCAAATTCATCGGCCTGCATTTCTTCAGTCCGGTAGAAAAAATGCCGCTGGTGGAAATCATCAAGGGCGCGCAGACCAGCGCCGAAACTCTCGCTCGCGGTTTCGATTTCGTTCTGCAAATCAAGAAAACTCCGATCGTGGTCAACGACAGTCGCGGCTTCTTTACCTCGCGGGTGTTCGGCACGTTCACCAACGAAGGCATTGCCATGCTCGGCGAGGGCGTCAGTGCGCCGATGATCGAGACCGAAGCGCGCAAGGCCGGGATGCCGGTCGGGCCTCTGGCAATCTCCGACGAAGTTTCCCTCAGCCTGATGAGCCATATCCGTCAACAGACGGCCAAGGACCTACAGGCTGAAGGGAAACCGCTGATTGAGCACCCGGCCTTTGCCGTGATTGACTTGATGCTCAATGAATTCAAGCGAGCGGGTAAAGCTGCCGGAGGCGGTTTTTATGAGTATCCAGCCGGTGCCCAGAAGCATTTATGGCCGGAGCTGAAAACTCGCTTCGAGAAGGCAGACGGACAGATCTCTGCGAAGGATGTGCGTGATCGGCTGTTGTTTGTGCAGGCCATCGAAACCGTGCGCTGTGTGGCGGAGGGCGTGCTGACCTCGACGGCGGATGCCAACGTCGGCTCGATCTTCGGCATCGGTTTCGCCGCGTGGACCGGCGGGGCGCTGCAGTTCATCAACCAGTATGGCCTGAAGGACTTCATCGCCCGCGCGCAGTATCTGGCCGAGCAGTACGGCGAGCGCTATACCCCGCCAGCGCTGCTGCTGGACAAAGCGGCGAAAGGTGAAATGTTCTAAGGCCAGCGAGCATTTCGGGGCTTGCTTTGGCCACGTGTTTCAAGGCAGGCTCTGGGGTGTTCATTATTCCCATCACGTGTCAGGTATTTTTTATGTCGCTGCGCATCTGCATTCTCGAAACCGACATCCTGCGGCCCGAACTGATTGACCAATATCAGGGCTATGGGCAGATGTTCCAGCGCCTGTTCTCGCAGCAACCGATTGCCGCTGAGTTCACTGTCTATAACGTGGTGAAGGGTGAGTATCCAAGTGACGATGAGACTTTCGATGCGTACCTGGTCACTGGCAGCAAGGCCGATTCGTTCGGCACGGATCCGTGGATCCAGACCCTCAAGACCTACCTTTTGAATCGCTACGAACGCGGCGACAAATTGCTCGGCGTGTGTTTCGGTCATCAATTGCTGGCACTGCTGCTTGGTGGCAAGAGCGAGCGTGCATCCCAAGGCTGGGGTGTCGGCACTCACAGCTACCAGCTGGCAGCCAAGGCGCCGTGGATGAGCCCGGTGCGCGAAGAGCTGACACTGTTGATCAGCCACCAGGATCAGGTCACCGAACTACCGGAAAACGCGACTGTGATCGCCTCCAGCGATTTCTGCCCGTTCGCGGCGTATCACATCAACGATCAAGTGCTGTGCTTCCAGGGCCACCCGGAATTCATTCACGATTATTCGCGCGCGCTGCTCGATCTGCGCCAGGAAGCGCTGGGTTCGCAGATCTACAGCAAGGGTGTCGCGAGCCTTGAGCAGGAGCATCATGGCGCTACGGTTGCGGAGTGGATGATGCGGTTCGTGGCGCACAAGCCAGAAACGGCTCAACGCTGAAAGGGCCTGCCCCCACAATCCCTGTGGGAGCGAGGCTGCTCGCGAATTGCCGGGGCAACGCGGTCCCGGCTACAGCCACCCCGACCGCTTGAAGCTCGCCCACAAACTCACACACCCCACCGCAATAAACCCCAGCACCGCAAAATAACCGTAGTGCCAGGTCAATTCCGGCATGTTCTGGAAATTCATCCCGTAGATCCCCGCTACCGCAGTCGGGAACGCCAGAATCGCCGCCCACGCCGCAAACTTGCGCTGCACCACGCTCTGCCGTGATGCCTCGAGCAACACGCCAATCTCGATGGTCTGGCTGGCAATGTCCGCCAGCGTGCTCAGGTCTTCCATCTGCCGGGTCACGTGAATCTGCACATCGCGAAAGTACGGACGCATGTTCTTGTCGATGAACGGGAAACTGAGCTTTTGCAGCTCTTCGCCGATTTCCACCATTGGCGCCGCATACCGGCGCAAGCGCACCACGTCACGGCGCAGACCGTGCAGCTTCTGAATGTCTCGCTCGTTGAGGGCGCTACACAAGACGTTGCGCTCCAGCTCATCGATCTCGGCGTGGATCGCTTCGCCCACCGGCTGATAATTTTCGATGACGAAATCGAGCAGCGCATACAGGACGAAATCCTCCCCGTGCTCAAGCAACAGCGGGCGCGCTTCACAGCGTTGGCGCACATAGGCATACGACGCGGAGTGGCCGTTGCGAGCAGTGATGATGTAACCCCTGCCAGCGAAAATATGCGTTTCGATGAATTGCAAAACGCCGTTTTCGCGGACCGGCGAGTAGGTGACGATAAACAGAGCGTCACCAAAGGTTTCCAGTTTCGGTCGGCTGTGTTTTTCCAGCGCGTCTTCGATGGCCAGTTCATGCAAGTTGAACTGACGTTGCAGGTTGGATAATTCCTGTGCGTCCGGTTCTTCCAGGCCGATCCAGACGAAGTGGCCGGGTTTGGCCGCCCAGGCAGCACCTTCGTCCAGCGCAATATTGGTGACTTTCTTACCCTCGCTGTACACCGCAGCAGCAACAACTCGACCCATGGTGGTGATTCACTTCTTCTTGGCAGATGGCAGGGGAGCAAAGCTTCAGCTTAGCCGTGTCGCTGCTTGAGAGTCAGTGAAACTTCTACAGTTCAGCCGGCAAAAGAAAACCCGCACAGGGCGGGTTTGGTTTCACGTGGCTTGCAGTTGCCGATCCATCGATTCGATGCACTCGCGCATCTGCTCGCGGCATCGCTCGATCAGCATAGGCATGTCATCCATGGTCAATCCGACTGTAGGAATCGCCGGCAAGGAACGTATGAGAACGTTGCCGCTGCGCCAGCGATTCAGGCGCATGTGTTTTATATAGCTGCTCACGCACACCGGAACGATCGGCACGCCGGCGGCAATTGCCATCTGGAACGCGCCTTTCTTGAACGGCAACAAATCTTTACCGAGGTTGCGGGTGCCTTCCGGAAACACCCAGATCGAGGTGTCTTCATTCTGCAAGGTGTGGGTGGTCGTCAGCATCGACTGCCGCGCCTTGTGCGCATTGCCACGGTCGATCAACACATTGCCGGCCAGCCAGAACAACTGGCCGAACAACGGCACCCACTTCAGGCTTTTCTTGCCGATACACACGGTGCGGCGGGGGACGACATTGCCGAAGACGAACAGATCGTAGTTGGACTGATGGTTGGCAATGATCACGCAACTGTCGGGCTTGTTCATCAAGCCGTTGACCTCGGACCTGACCCGCAAACGCAAGATACACATCGCCGGCAAAGCGTAGAGGCGGGCGCACAGTCGGCTGTTGTCCGGGTTGAACGGGCGGCACAGTCCAAGGATCACGCCGAGCACGCCGGCCAGAATAAAGTGCAGGCCCATCAACAACATACGAAACACAAACAGCATTTTTGCAGGCCCACCGGGACAAAAGGTGGCGCAGTGTACGGATGTGCACTGTTTTCGGCAATTGCCGCTATAGAGTCCGGAGATGGCCGATGTTTAAGCGCATATTTCAGTCTTGCCTGTCAGGCGCGTCCTAGAGCTTTCCGCGAATCTTCGACGTGTGACGTAAGAAAAAGCCCGACACGAGGGTCGGGCTATTCACTTACAGGCAGATCCTGGACGAGTCACCCCAGATGTTGCTGATCCTGCAGGATGGCGTCGTCAAGAGTTTCCAGCAGTTGCTTGCGCACTTTCAGCTTGGTGTTCTTGTGCGCGAGCATGTTGATCTTCTTCAACTGCCGCGCGGCAGCCAGCGCGGCGCCCTGCAATTCTTCGGCTGTGACGACTTTGTCGAGGAAGCCTGCATCAACGGCACTTTGCGGATCGAACATCTCGCCATTGATCACCGAGCGATGGAAAGCCGAACGCCGCAAGCGATCACGCGCCAGCTCGATACCGGCGTGGTGCATGGTCATGCCGATTTGCACTTCGTTCAGACCGATGCTGAACGGGCCATCGACACCGATGCGGTAATCGGCGGACAACAGCAGGAAAGCACCCTTGGCCACAGCGTGTCCCGGGCAAGCAACGATCACCGGGAACGGGTGAGAGAGCAGGCGGCGGGCCAGCGTCGAACCGGCTGTCACCAGCGCAACGGCTTCTTTCGGGCCGGCGGTCATCACCTTGAGGTCATAACCACCGGAGAGAATCCCCGGCTGCCCGGTAATGATCACCACCGCGCGATCCGCCACCGCCTGATCCAGCGCCGCGTTAAACGCCGCAATCACATCCGGAGAAATCGCGTTGACCTTGCCATTGTTCAGGGTCAGGGTCGCGATACCGTCTTCGAGGTGGTAGGCAATCAACTCGCTCATGACGCTATTCCTTATTAGAAAGATGGGCAGACGTTACCCACCGCCGCAGGCCAGGTAAAGCGCCGTGACTGACCTGCCAGTCACCGTTTTGCGCTTCGGCCAGCGTCGCGCGCTTGTTGCCTGCTATAAAAGGAAGCGCACGGCTTACCCGAGATTGGCGGGTTAGCCATCGTCCGCTCTGGCTGAGCGCGGCGGCCTCTCTTAAGCGCATGAAAATTCTCAAAAAAAGTTTGCCATCGGAAAAGCTTTCGACTACATTAGCGCGCCTCGACAGACAGAACATGTCTGCAGAGATACGGTGAAGTGTCCGAGTGGCTTAAGGAGCACGCCTGGAAAGTGTGTATACAGGAAACTGTATCGAGAGTTCGAATCTCTCCTTCACCGCCAAATTGAATATCAAAAAACCCGACTTCGAAAGAAGTCGGGTTTTTTGCTTTCTGCGTGTTCGAAAATTGCTCGGGCATCATTTGCTGCGCATCGATCAGCTGCGCGCGGGGGCCGAAATCCGGTTTTGTTGGCATTGAACTATTGTACTGACCAGTTAGAATGGCCGAATTCATGGCTCTGCGTCACTCGCTGCATCAAAAAGGGTCGAGATTTACATTTCTGAGGTAGAGAGTAGTGGAACCGCTATTTGCAGTCGTTGCGACCACAGGATATTTGCTCCTCGTCGAGGTGCATTCCAGAAAAGTTATTCCGCTCGAGAACGATCGCACTGAATATTACGGCATTTCATGGTTTCCGGGCGGCAAGGATTTTGTGCTCAGCCACTCTGGGCTGGATAACGTAAAGCTGAAGGACATTCAGACCTACGCTACCTCAGAAGTGGGATTTCTTTCGCACGGCAATTTCCATTCCGAAACCTTTCTCTCGGAACCACACCAGTTGCTCTGCGCATCTGACGGTCGCGTGGTGTGTACCAACACCGGACGTAACGCGATCACTGTGTTCGACCTGGAAAAGCCCGGGCATTTTCAGGAAAAGCGGCTGAGCAACGTTCGCTGGGATCGTCTTTCACTGGAAGAAATCACCGGCGATCATCTCAATTCCGTATTCGAAAAAGATGGTCATCTTTATGTCATCGCTCACGGCCACCATAACGGTTCGTTAATGGCAGTACTGACTTATCCGGCATTGGAGATGGTCAGTGTCAAGCCCATTGAGCGACGTACGGGCCTGCACAATGTGTGGGTATCGGACGAAGGGCAGAAAATTGCCTGCCACAGCAATATCGGTGCGCTGATCGATCTGGAAAGCAACGAAGTTCTCTGGGAGTCGGGGAGTCCAATCTATACGCGAGGCCTGGCGGTTTCGTCCGACATTATGCTGGTGGGAGAAAGCCAGATGACCGGACGTGATTTGCGCCGCAGTTCCATGAGCGGTTTGTGGGTTCTGGAACGGGGCACCTATAGAGCACTGGACTACATCTGCCTTGGTCCTTACGGCGCCGTCAACGAAGTTCGCTTGTTGAACGTAAAAGACTATGCACACCACGGCCATACTTTTCCGTTTGTATCGGAGTTGTTCGAGCGAAGTCTGTTCAACCGTAAGTCTGAAGAGCGTCTGGCTGCTTGCCAGCGTTCGAAAAACATTCAGCAGGAGTGGGCTGGCGTGGAACTCGTCTACGGCGTGCCTAAGACACTCGAAGACGGCGGCAAAGAGGCTATCCTCGGTAACCTGTGTCTGATCAAGAAGACCGAAGACGTTTCGCAAGCACAACGCAGCCTAGCGTTCAGTTATTCGTTGGACACGCCATCTACCGATTCTCACGTTGCGGTGGTGACTTATCAGGGCAGTGGCGGTGACACGGATATGAACGCACTGCTGATACAGCCTATCAATGATGTCGAGGCCGGACTGGTACTTTGGACAAATGATGGCGCGCACTGGAATCCCGAGCCCGATGTGCAGGTTACGGGACTTCCTCATAGAGGTGACGTTCGCGTGGTAGCGAGTGAGGCAGGCCTGGAATTTTATCTGAATGACGAATGGCGTCTTACAGTAGACGCAGCCAGGCTGCCTTTTCTCGAGGGCTCATTGGGTATTCGCTGGATCGGTTCGACTATCAGCCGGTTTATCGAATAGCGGTCGATCATTATATCTGGCCCGATCTACGGCTTTTGAGCGGCGAGTTGCCGCTCAAGACTAACGTTTTTGAACTCAGACTCTACGCGAGATGAGGATGCGTATGACAAGCGAAAAAAACAGCGTGCCTGAGAATGTCGTTTTGCACCCTACGCAAGTTGCTCCCAGTGATCGAGAGCGTGTCGTGGCGCAGAAGCCTTTTACCATTTGGTTTACCGGATTGAGCGGTTCAGGCAAATCGACGCTGGCGTTCGCGATTGAAAAAATGCTGATCGAAAGTGGCAAGCCTGCCTTCGTGCTGGATGGCGATAATGTTCGTCACGGACTTTGCAGCGACTTGGGTTTCAGTGCTGAGGATCGCTCCGAAAATATTCGCCGTATCGCTGAAGTAGCGCGTTTGATGAATGACGCGGGTATCTCCGTGATGGTGGCATGTATTTCTCCGACCAGACTGAGCCGTGAAAAAGCCCGATCCATCATTGGCGACGAGCGTTTTCTCGAGGTCTATCTGAACACGCCACTCGATGTATGTGAGCGGCTGGATCCGAAGGGACTTTATCGCAAGGCCCGCGCTGGTCTGATCCCGGAGTTTACGGGGGTCAGCGCACCTTACGAGGTGCCTGAGTCTCCCGCATTGGTTTTCGATGCAAGCCAAATGTCAGTCTCGGCCTGCGTAGAGGACATCGTCTCCAAGGCCATCGGTCTTGGGCGATAGGGCTCCAATTGTGCTACTCGGGGCGGATCCTCCGCTCGTCGGAGACCAAGCTTTGTGTGCGGCTAGTCCCGGAATGACCGGCTAGTCTCAAAATCCTCGGAGGTCGATATTTTCCAGGCAAAACAGTTTTGCCGGTATCGGCCCGGTTCCGCAGGGGAGAGGCTATGGCAGGTCCATTTATCGAAGATGATGGCGCTGAGTTTTCATTCAACAACTGTGTGCGCTGCGGTCAGTCGGAGTATCAGTCGGGGTTTGGCGAGGATCCGGTCAGCATCGGCAAAATCAAATCTACAGCCCCGAAAGGGCCGAAATCGAAATTCCTGCCCAAGGTCACGGCAAGGACCAGAAAGTGATTTCATCCAGTACCCCGTCACTGAACGGGGTTTTTTATGGGCGCAAGAATGAGGGGGCGGGCATTGACATTAATGTCGGTTTTTTTTCACAAACTTTTCACGTTGGCCAACGTAGTGTGAAGCCATCCGTTAGAAAGCAAGTCTCCAGCCCGTCTCCCCAGCGGGCTTTTTTTTGCCCGGCATAAAACCTTTTCCCTGATCGCGGTCCAATCGACGCTGTCGCCGGCGTCTGGACTTTCCTGCGCCGAGCGCATTAAATCCCGCTCCTTCTCGTCATCCCGTTTATTTGAGGTTTTCGTCATGCGTTTAACACTGCCTGCTCTGGTTCTTGGCGTTCTGGTTGCTCAAGGTGCAATGGCTGCCGGTGACGGCACCGCAGCGCTGGGCGGTGGCCTGGGTGGCGCGCTGGGTAACGTGGTCGGTCAGAAAATGGGCGGCAGCACCGGTGCCGCCATTGGCGCTGGCGTTGCGGGTGCAGCGGGCAGTGCCGTCGCCGCACGCAAGGGCAGCCGTACCAAAGCGGCCATTGGCGGCGGTGTCGGTGCAGCCGGTGGTTCGGTGATCGGCAACAGCCTGGGCGGCCGCAACGGCGCCACCATCGGTGCAGGTCTGGGCGGCGCGGCCGGCGGTGCCGTCGGCAGCAACCTGGGCAAAGGTCACAAGCGCCACTGAGACTGATGGCCTGTGAGAAGAAGCCCGACTCGATGTCGGGCTTTTTCATGGCTGAACGTTTCGTGCGAAATCATCTCCAATCTGCATACGCCCCGCTTGGGCGGACTGTCCCGATTCGGGAACTGCGAGGTTCATATGCGATTGTCATTATCTGCACTGTTTTTTGGCTTGGTCGTGGCGCAGGGCGCGATGGCGGCCGGAGACGGCACCGCTGCCGTAGGCGGTGGTCTCGGCGGTGCGCTGGGTAATGTGGTTGGCGGACAACTCGGCGGCAGCACGGGCGCAGCGGTCGGCGCAGGTGTCGGCGGCGCCGCCGGCAGCGCCGTAGGCGCGAACAAACGCAACCGCACCGAAGCCGCGATTGGCGGCGGCCTTGGCGCGGCAGGCGGCTCGGTCGTCGGCAACAGCCTCGGCGGCTCCACCGGCTCTGCCATCGGCGCGGGCCTGGGCGGCGCAGCAGGCGGCGCGGTAGGTAACAATCTTGGCGACGACGACGGCGGATCTCATTCCGGTGGCCACAAGCACAAGAACAAACACAAAAATAAACATCGCTGATTGATCAACGAAAACCCGGTCTGGCGCCGGGTTTTTCGTGTCTGGCCGTCCGGCAGAGGAACGATTGGCGATAGGGCTTTTCGAAAGTGATACATCCCACACGCTCAAGAGGTGCGCCATGACTCCCGAAACCGAAGGCAAAGAAGAGAAGGGCCCGAGTGGATTACCCTTTATCAATGATCCGGGGAATGAAGATCCCGGGTCGCTGATGGATGATGCGACGGTGCCGTTGAATGATGCGGATGAGGCGGATATGGAGTATGAGGAGGACGGGGATGAGCAGTGATCAATATGAATTTGTTTCAACCAGTCTTCGCCCCACTGTTAGCCAAAGGGGCCTGTGCTTCAGGCCCTTGATAACGCCTGTTACCGACCAGCTAGCTTTCTGTTTAGTTTTCCTTCGATTTCACATAGCCATGCCTTTCCAGATATCCATTCGTTCCAGTAGCAGTAGTAACAGTTGAGCTCTTTCAGCAAATAAGCTCGCAACTCCGTTTCGCTGAGGTCCTTGCTAAGCAAGGTCTTTAGTTCGTGAGAGGTTTGGATCAGTATTTCGTTATTCGATGCGTCCAAAAACTCATCTATAACCTGGTCTGCCGTATCGTGTTCAACCGGCCAATCCTGGTGGAAGTAAGCACCAAAAAAATCTCGGATTTCAGGAAAGTCTTTATTCATAGCTCTGGAAATCCCGTTAACAAGAAGTAGCCCAATGAGGAAGAGGCATTTTTTTTCAAGACTAAAAGTAGGCTTGATGCTGGCTGGGATTGTGTCTGCCCATTGATCATACTCACGCCCACTGGCCGGCTAAAAGTGTGAGTAAAGCTCGTTTTTACTTTGTTACTTTCTAAAAACTCTTGCACTACTTGCGTATTGGCAGCTAAAGCTTCCGACGCGGCGGCCTCAGCCTCTGCACGATTCAAAAATGTAGACGCAGCCGGAATGTTGGGCTCTGCTGCTAATCGTTGCGCCAGTTGAGCGTCTGTACGCCCAACATGTCTGGCGATCAGATGTCCACCCTGAGCCTCATGCGTTGCTAGTCCTCCACCAGGGACAATTTCGCTAAACGGTCCATCGGCCCGTATTTCCCCAGGACACGGAGTGCAACTCAACCCCAACGGATCCACCCACCCCGTCGGATTCGGCACGTACTGGTACTGGTTCAACCCACCCGCGAGTTTCACCGGATCCGGCGTCAGATACCGCCCTAACCTAGGGTCGTAATACCGATGGCGGTTGTAATGCAGCCCACTTTCAACATCGAAATACTGCCCCTGAAAACGCAGCGGTTGGTCGAGGTAGTCTTCGCCGGCCAAGGTGACGGCGGCGACTTTGCCGTAGGCGTCGTATTGCGCGGACCAGACGATTTCGCCGCTGTAGTCGGTGAGTTCCTGTGGGGTGCCGAGGTGGTCGAGTTGGTAGTAGAACGGGCAGGCCTTTTTCGGGCCTTTGCCGTCGAGCATCGCGAGTGGGCGGAAGGTGCCGGGTTCGTAGAGGAAGCTGCGGTATTGCGTGGCGCTGCTTTCGGCGACGAGGTGCTCGCCTTGCCAGAAGAATTCGGTGACGGCGCCGTCGACGGTTTTGCGGATGCGCCGGCCGAAGGCGTCGTAGTGATAAGTGGCGGTCTGGCCGTCCGGGCGGGTCAGACCGATGAGGCGGTGCTGGCAGTCGTAGCGGTATTCGGTGACCAGGGTCTGGCCGTGGCCACGACGTTCGCGGATCAGGTTGCCGAAGGCGTCGTAGTCGTAATGGCGGTCGCCCTGCATCAACAGGCGATTGCCTTTGATCTGCGCGGGACCGGGGCGGTCCTGCATCAGCAGGTTGCCGGCCGGGTCATGGGCGAAGGATTCGGGCAGTTCGTCGCGCGAATGACGTACGCGGATCAACCGGTCGAGGGCGTCGTAGCCGTAGGTGCGCTGGCCGTGGCGGCTGTCGGCAATGTGCTCGAGATTGCCGTTGGCGCTGTAGGCATAATCGCGGCGGTACAGCGAGGCGTGGCGATGGCCTACAGCGTGGGCGAGCAAGCGGCCCTGATCGTCGTAGGAGTATTCGCTGAGCAGCAGACCCTGCTGGCGTTGCTGTTCGCGACCGGACTGATACACATGCCGGGTCAGCGGCGTGCCGTTGAGGTCGATGGCTGACAGCGCACCGCCCTTGGCGTAGTGATAGTCGAGCTTGCTGTTGTCCGGCAGGCGCATCCGCTTGAGCTGGCCGCAGGCGTCATAGGCGTAGCGCAAGGTGCCCCAGCCCTGATGCTCGTTGATCAGCCGGTCCTGACGGTCATACTCGAAGGCCAGCGGATGGTTCTGGCCGTCGTCAACGGCAACTAACCGGCCAAGGCGATCATAGTCATAACGTACCTTGATCCCATCGGGCAGGGTTTTGACCAGCAAACGCCCGGCCTTGTCGCGCTCGTAGCGGGTGACCAGACTTGGACCGAAATCACCAAACTCGGTCTTTTCCAGCAGATGCCCATTAAGGTCGTAGGCATAAGCCGTGCGCCGCCCATCAAACCCGGTTTCTTGTCGGATCAATCCGGTCGGCGTGTAATCCAGTCGGTACTTTTCGCCCGATTCGTTTTCAATCTCGGTCAGCAGCAACCGCGCATGGTCATAGCGATACTGCACGCGGGTGCCATCGGGGTTGATCCGCCGCGAGACCAGGTGCAGGTCATCGTCATATTCATAGCGGGTGATACGACCGAGCTCGTCGCGCTCAGCGGTGATCTGCCCGTAGGCGCCGTAGCTGTAGGCGCGCGTGCTGCCCGTAGGAGAAGTCGTCAGGATCAGTCGGCCGGCCGCGTCCCACTGCTGACGACTGACAACACCAAATTCGTCCTGAGTGGTAATCCGCCGTCCCAGCGCGTCGTAGGAAAAGCGGCGCACGCCGCCATCGGGCAGGGTTTCTTCGATGAGCTGGCCCAGCTCGTTCCACACCCAGCGATGGCGGCTGCTGTCCGGATAACGCAGCGACAGCAATTGCCCGCGCAGGTTGTAGTAGTAATGAGTGACCTGGCCGTCGGGATCGACCGCTTCGGTGACGGCGCCTTCAGCGTTGCGCCGGTAGATCCACACCGCATCACCACGGCAACGCTTGTAGAGAAAACCGTTGCGGTACTCGTAGGACGTTGGTGCATCGTCCGGCGGAATCAGCGCGATCAGCCGTCCGACTTCGTCGTAGCGGTATTCGGTGACCGCGCCCAACGCATCCTGCTCGGCGATCAAGCGCCCCTGCTGGTCATAGGCCTTGAGCTGTTCACCACCATCGGCCGCAACCTGGCGCACCAGCCGCGCGCGCTCGTCGTGGACGTAGACCTCTTCGGTGCCGTCGACGTAATGCACGGTCACGCTGGCGTCGTCATCGTTCCAGACGTAACGGGTGTTCATCTGCGAGAACGACGCCCAGTGGCGCACGCAGCGCGCCGCTTTGCCCTCGCGCTGCCACTCCCAGAAGAAGCTCGCGCCGCCGGTCAACTGGCGCTGGAGGATGACGTGATGGTCGTCGTAGTCGTAGCGCTCGCTGTCGCCGACCGCGTTGGTCGCGACCAGCAGCCGTTGCCGGACATCGAAGCTGTAGGTGGCGAGGTTCTGCTCGGTGGTCCACTCGCCCTGAACGAACACCTGATAATCGACCGCCACCAGTTGCGCGCGGTCATACCGCAACAGCAGCGCGCGCCCGGCGCCGTTGTCCAGACGCTGAATGCGGTCGGAGCGATCGCGTTGCAGGGTCAGACGATTACCGTAGACATCGCTGATTGCGGTCAGCCGGCCGGCGCGAAAGTGGTAAAACCGCGCACTGTCGCCGGCCAACGCCAGAATCAGTTCTTCCGGCTCATCACCGAGAAAGATCGCCGCCCGCGACAGGCTGTTGTGAATCGCCGGGCGCGCGACGCTGGGCAGGGGAAAGCGGGTGCGGCGGTTCTCGTGGTCGATCCAGATCACTCCATCGCCGTCGAAGGACAGCCGATGGGCCAGGGAATGGCTCCAGCCAAAACCCAAACCGATGTCGATCTCGACTGCGCTGCTGCGGTACAAGCGGGTGAACTCGAACGGCAGCACGCCATCGAGCACCGCGTCGGTCAGGGTCAGCAGTTCTTCGCCGGTGACCATCGACACCGGACAGCCGTTGGTACAGGTTTTGGGCACGCAATCGGCGGCATCGCCGTTGGGGTTCTTCGCCTGGTCAGGGGCGTCGTCGTGGGGCTCATGGCGCTCAAGGCGCGCCATGTTTTGAGATTTGTCCCGCGCGAGTGGCGCCGGATTCGGCACGCTCAGTACCACCGCGTCCGCCTGGCGAATGTTCAGTGGAATCGACGGTGTCGGCTTCAGCTCCACCTCGCGCGCATGAAACATCAGCGGCTTCAGCGTGCTCGCGTGCTGCTTGAGCTCCGGCGTCGAAGTCAGCTCAGCCAGACGCAAGGCTGAGGCGGCCAGCCATTCTCGCGCCCGAGGCGACTTGATCTTGGCCAGGACTTTGCTGCTCAAGCGCAGCGATACGCCGGCACCCCCGGCGACGCGCATCAACAGGAAACTGATGAGCAACTCGGTGCGAACTTCGGCCACCACCTCGGCGAGGTATTGCGGCGGCAGCATCTTCAGCCAACTGGTGAACGCGGCCAGATGAATGAACAGCAACGGCTCGTCGCTGAGCATCAACAAAGCGTTGGCAATCGCCTCGCTGGAAGCCGCCAGCAGCGCCTCAAGTTCGACTTCGCTCAGGTATTCCAGGAGCTTCGCGCTGTGCTCCTGCAGATCGGCAAGTAGGGCGAACAGTTGTTGAATGTCATCCCAGACGCCATTCAAAGCTTTTTCCAGGCCGCGCCAATCGGCCCGTTGCAACTGTCCGTAACGATCAAGAAAGCCGGCGCTGGAAAACTCCGTCCATTGCGGTTGGAAGCCTGTCCATTCGCTGCGCAGCCAGCCTTCAAGACCGGCAATCACGCCTTCATATGAGGCATACAGGGCGCGGACATGGTCGGTAGAAACATCGGGAAAGAAGGTGACGCGGTAGCGCTGGCTCCGCGCGCAATCGGTGACCTCGAGGATCCCGCTCGGGCCGATGGTGTGGCGCAGTGGTTCGCCGAAGGTCAGCACACCGTCGACGTCGCTCAGCAGTGGCTCCAGGGTCACCGGGGTGTCGCCGATCGGCACGAAGCGCGCGGTTTCGAACAAATGCACCAGGGTCAGCGGCCCGCTGGCCGGACACATGACCACCGATGAGCTGACAGGTGCGCGCGAGGTGATCGGCGCGCTCAGCTGAACGTCATTGCCAACCTTGAACACTTGCTCGATGTCCAGCGCGGTCCCGGTCCAGAACTGCTCGGCCCAGGCGTCGTAGTTGTTCAGGCACAGGCGGAACTCATCGATCAGCGCTTCAAAATCTGGCTGCTTCGGATTCAGGGCGACCACCACCAGCAGTCCGATGCTGTTGTTCAGGGCCAGGAGCTGATCGGGTTGAAACATTCGCAGTCGCTCGCGCATGTGAAGAAACGGG
This sequence comes from Pseudomonas sp. S3_G06, assembly GCF_054667565.1. Classification (NCBI taxonomy): domain Bacteria; kingdom Pseudomonadati; phylum Pseudomonadota; class Gammaproteobacteria; order Pseudomonadales; family Pseudomonadaceae; genus Pseudomonas; species Pseudomonas sp. S3_G06. Next base: position 3,266,884 of record NZ_CP162738.1, on the reverse strand, counting down.
AGCGCGGACTTTGCGGGGGATCAAAAAGGAAAGAAGTCGGGGAAGTAGGCAGTGTCTGTAGGAGTTTTCGCTAAATGCGAAAAGGCGTCGATGGCATTGCCCGTTGCTCAATGTCCATCGGCCTCGCTATGCTGCTGAACCCATTAATCAGATCCGCGTTGCGGCACGCTGCCTGTCGCCCGGGATGTCTTTGTTAACGGATCCGATGATGAATGCACCGCTGAAGACGTTCGGCCCGATCAAGGCCGTGATTTTCGATATGGACGGTTTGCTGCTCGATACCGAGGGCATTTACACCGAGGTCACCTCGCTGATTGCCGGGCGCTACGGGAAAACCTTCGACTGGAGCGTCAAACAAAACATCATTGGTCGCGGTGCCAATGACCTGGCCAATTACGTGGTGCAGGCGCTGGAACTACCGATCACTCCGGAAGAATTCCTGCAGATTCGCGAGCCGCTGATGCGCGAGCGTTTTCCCAAGGCGCAGGCAATGCCGGGGGCCGAAGCGCTGGTGCGTCACCTCAAGGCGCACAACATCCCGATCGCAGTCGGCACCAGTTCGTCGCGCCAGTCGTTCGGGCAGAAAACCACCTTGCACCGTGAGTGGTTTGCGCTGTTCGATTTCATCGTCACGGCGGACGATCCGGAAGTCGGCGCGGCCAAACCGGCGCCGGATATTTTCCTCACCGCCGCCCGGCGTTTGGGCGTTGCGCCCAAGGATTGTCTGGTGTTCGAGGATTCGCCGTTTGGCGTCACCGCAGCGAAAGCGGCAGGCATGACCGCAATCGCCATCCCCGACGCAGCAATGGCAGACGAGAAATATGCCCACGCTGACGGCATTATCCGCTCGCTGAAAGATTTCACGCCCAGCGTATTTGGCCTGCCGATGCTGGAACTGGCTTGACCGCTTAAACACAAACGCCGTCCTTCTATAAAGAAGAGCGGCGTTTTTTCTTGCCGGTCTGTCAGGCGCCGAAACCACCGTCGATGGTCAGGCTGGCACCGGTGATGTAGCCGGCTTCCGGCCCGGCCAGGTAGGCGACGAAGCTGGCGATTTCATCGGCGGTGCCGTAACGACCGACGGCCATCAGCGGGATCAGGCTGTCGGCGAATTCGCCGTGGGCCGGGTTCATGTCGGTGTCGACCGGGCCAGGTTGCACGTTGTTGATGGTGATGCCGCGAGGGCCGAGATCGCGGGCAAGGCCTTTGGTCAGGCCGACCAGTGCCGATTTGCTCATCGCGTACACGCCGCCACCGCCGAAGGGCATGCGGTCGGCGTTGGTGCTGCCGATGTTGATGATCCGCGAGCCTTCGCCCATGTGTTTCGCCGCTTCCTGCGAAGCAATGAACACGCTGCGCACGTTGATGGCCAAAGTCTGATCGAAATCTTCGAGTTTGAAATCTTCCAGCGGCGCGATGGCCAGCACGCCGGCGTTGTTGACCAGAATGTCCAGCCGGCCAAACGCTTCAACGGTGGCGCTGACGGCGTGGCGAATCGCGCCGGCATCGGCGCTGTCAGCTTTGATCGCCAGGGCTTTGCCGCCGTTGCCAGTGATGCTGTTCTGCAGTTCTTCGGCTTTGGCGGCGGAGCTGACGTAGGTGAAAGCGACGGCGGCGCCTTCAGCGGCCAGGCGTTTGACGATGGCTGCGCCGATGCCGCGCGAACCGCCTTGAATCAGAGCGACCTTGCCGCTGAGGTGTTGAGTGGTCATGTTCGATCTCCAAGTGTGCAAGGCGGAATGCCTTGGTGTTGGTGCCGAGTATCGGCGTGGCATCGACAACCGGGTAGACCATGATTGCTATAGTCTGTGTAAACCAGAAGTTTATAGTGCCGATCATGGAAACGTTCAGCAGTATCGAATGCTTTGTGCGCAGTGCCGAAGTCGGCAGCTTTGCCGAAGCGGCGCGACGCTTGAGCCTGACCCCGGCGGCGGTCGGCAAGAGCGTGGCGAAACTGGAGGCGCGGCTTGGCGTGCGGCTGTTCCAGCGTAGTACACGCAGCCTGACCCTGACCGAAGCGGGGCAGCTGTTTTTGAGTGAAGTCAGCGCCAGCCTGACCACCATCCAGAATGCCGTGGCCAATCTGGCCAGTGCCGGTGGGCAACCGGCCGGCACGCTGAAAGTCAGCATGGGCACGGTGTTCGGCCGTCTGTATATCGTGCCGCTGCTCGGTGAGTTCCTGCGGCGCTATCCAGCGATCAACCCGGACTGGCATTTCGATAACCGCCAGGTCGACCTGATCGGGCAGGGCTTCGACGCGGCGATTGGTGGCGGCTTTGAACTGCCACAAGGCGTGGTTGCGCGCAGGCTGACACCGGCGCATCGGGTGTTGGTGGCATCTGAGGACTATCTGCAAAAACATGCGCCGATCAGCCATCCCGATGACCTCAGGCAACACGACGGCATTCTGATTCGCTCACCGCAGACCGGGCGCGTGCGTTCCTGGCAACTGACTCACCGCGATCAGCAACACAGTCCGCTAACGTTGCGGGCGAGGATGACCATGAGTGATTCCGAGGCGGCGTGCGCGACGGCGATGCAAGGTTTGGGCATTGCGCTGGTGAGCATGCCGTTTGCGGTCCCGTATCTTCAAACAGGGACGTTACAGCGAGTGCTGCCGGACTGGTTTGTCGATGACGGCAACATTTCGATCTATTACGCCGAGCACAAATTGTTGCCGGGCAAGACCCGGGCGTTTGTGGATTTCGTGATTGAACAGTTTGCTGAGCAGGGACTGGGGCGGCGGTTTAGTGCCATCTAAGTAAGGCTTGGGACCGAGTCGTTTGCATTCGCGAGCAGGCTCGCTCCCACAGGGGTACGCATTCCAAATGTCGGAGTGAGCCTGCTCGCGATGCACGATAACTCGGTCTATCGAGCAAAGCGCTGCGCCCAGCCAATAATGTTCTTCGGCCGTGGCGTCGCATAAGTCCGCACCTTCGACGTCGACAACTTCAAGCGCACCAGCGATTCGGCAATCGTCACCGCCGCCGTCACGCCATCCACCACCGGCACGCCGGTGCGCCGGCGAATCTGCTCGTCCAACCCGGCCATACCGCCGCAGCCCAGGCAAATCACCTCGGCCTTGTCCTGGGTCACCGCCAGTTCGGCCTGCTGCACGATCGCTTCCAGTGCGCGCTGCGGTTCGTGTTCCAGCTCCAGAACCGCCAGACCACTGGCGCGCACCGAGGCACAGCGATCCCACAGACCGGATAGTTTCAGCCGATCCTCGATCAGCGGCACGGTGCGATCCAGCGTGGTCACCACCGAGTAGGCATGGCCGAGAAACATCGCGGTGCTGGCCGCCGCATCAGTGATATCTACCACTGGCACGTTGAGCAATTCCTGCAAGCCTTCGCGGCCGTGCTCACCGTAGCCGGCCTGAATCACCGCATCGAATGGTTGGTCGTAGGCCATCACCCGGTCCATGACGGCGATGGCGGCCAGGTAACTTTCGAAATTGCCTTCAATCGATTCGGCGCCGAAGTACGGGGTCAGGCCGACGATTTCGGTACCGGGCGAAGCGACGGCCTGCGCCGAGCGGGCGATGGCCTCGGTGATGGATTCGGTGGTGTTGACGTTGACCACGAGAATACGCATGGAAAATCCTTATTGCGGGCAGTGGTGCGGCCCGAAAACCGGGCCGCGAAGGGATCAGTGGCTGACGTTATCCACAGCGATGCATTCGCCGCTGACTTCGGCGTAATGCGTCTGGCGTTTGGCGATGATCAGGTAAAGCATGCCGGCGATACCGGCACCGATCAGCCAGGAGAACGGCGAGACGCTGTGGAAACCAGGTACCAGGGCCAGGACGATGGCGATCAGCGCTGCAGGAATAAACGCCGCCACCGCGCGGAAATTGATGCCACGGCTGTAGTAATAAGCGCCGTTGGGGTCTTCGCTGTAGAGCTGCGGCACATTGATCCGGCTTTTGCGGATCAGCCAGTAGTCGACCATGATCACCCCGTACAGCGGGCCGAGCAGGGCGCCGAGGCCCGACAGGAAATACACGATCACCAGCGGGCTGTTGTAGAGATTCCACGGCAGGATCAGCACGGCAATGGTCGCGCTGATCAACCCGGCGCGGCGGAAGGTCAGGTACTTTGGCGCCAGGTTGCTGAGGACGAACGCCGGGGCGACGAAGTTGGCCATGATGTTCACCGCGACGGTGACGATCAGAAAAGCCAGGCAGCCGAGTACCAGGAAGAACGTGTTGGGGATCGAGGCGATGATTTCGGTCGGGCTTTCGATGATTCGCCCGTTGATCTGGAACTGCGCGCCACACAGCAACACGGTAATCGCGGCGAATACCAGAATGTTCACCGGCAAACCCCAGAAATTTCCCACCTTGATGGTTTTGCGGCACGGCGAAGAACGGGCGAAATCGCAGAAGTTGAGGATCAGCGTGCCGTAGATCGCCAGCCACAACGCGCCGCCGGCGAAGATGTTGCGCCACATCTCGCCACCGGTCAGCGGCTCGCGGATCGACCAGGCAATGGTCGCGTTAGCCTGGAAGTACATCCACCCGGCGAGCGCGGCTACGGTCAGCAGAATCACCGGCCCGGCAAATGCCTCGTAACGGCGCACCATCTCCATGCCGTAGGCAAGGATCGCCAGTTGCACCAGCCAGATGGCAACGAAGCACACCCAGCCCAGAGTCGACAGGCCGAGAATCGAGTTGTGATCGTATTCAGCGAAGCCCGGATGCACGGCAGTCAGCAAGACGCGGAATACCACTGAGGCGAGATACGTCTGAATACCGAACCAGGCGATGGCGATAACCGCCCTGATCAATGCAGGAATTTGCGCACCGTGAATGCCGAAACTGATCCGGCTGATCACCGGAAACGGCACCCCGGTTTTCTGCCCCATGTACCCGGACAGGTTCATGAAGAAGTACACCAGCGCCGCGCCGATCCCCAGCGACAACAGAATCTGCCAGCCGCCCAGGCCCAACGCATACAGGCCGATGGCGAACGAGTAGTTGGCGATGTTGTGCACATCATTCGTCCACAGGGCGAAGATGCTGTACTGGCCCCAGCGCCGGCCTTCGGCTTTGGTCGGCGCCAGATCGCTGTTGTGCAGACGCGGGCTCAGTTGCAGCGGCTCGCTCAGTCCGTCATCGGGCAACGGTTGATCGAGCGTGGCAGAGGGCAGATTCAGCGCGATGTTATTCGAAAGACTTGTACGCATTCCGGCAGGCTCCTGACGTTCGCCACCGCGATGACTGTGCATGAGCGCTCAGGCTCGACAAATCTTCGTCGCGGCGGTGAAAACATCACTGGTTACGGGGCATCTGCAGCCTGTACGGGATAGGGCGCTTCAGGCTTGCGGATCGAAAGTGTGCATGTTTTGCAGTTTTGTATACAAAACATGTATGCGATAAAGCCAGATTTGTGCCAGTTGCCAATCTATAAGCGGCGGGGCTCATTTCGAATAGTTATCAATGCCGCATAAGTGGCTGAAAAACAGGCGATATAAATTGATCGATTGGACAGGAATTTTTTTCAGGGGAGGGAGTTTGCAGAGGGGCAAGCAGATGGGGATTCTGCTGGAGTGTGTAACTTTTCAGGGCGTCAGAACTGAAAGTGCACACATAAATGGCACCGATGGTGACAACCTTGTGTACACCTTTTGTGTGCCTGGCACATATCAATGTGGGAGCGAGCCTGCTCGCGAATGCGGTGGATCAGGCAACTGAAACGTTGACTGGAACTGCGCTTTCGCGAGCAGGCTCGCTCCCACAGGGGAACTCATTTCAGCAAATGATCAAACCTTACTCTTGCTGATGATATTCCCCGCGTGCAAGCCGCATTCTTTCTGCGTGGCTTCTTCCCACCACCAGCGGCCTTCACGCTCGTGCTGGTTCGGCAGCACCGGGCGGGTGCAGGGTTCGCAGCCGATGCTGATGAAGCCGCGCTCGTGCAGGCTGTTGTACGGCAGTTCGAGCATGCGGATGTAACCCCAGATCTCCTCGCTGGTCATCTGCGCCAACGGGTTGAACTTGTACAGGGTGCGTTCCGGTGTCGAGAACGCCGTGTCGATTTCCAGCACCGCCACAGCGCTGCGGGTGCCCGGGCTCTGATCGCGGCGCTGGCCGGTGGCCCAGGCTTTGACGTCGGACAGCTTGCGCCGCAGCGGCTCGATCTTGCGGATGCCGCAGCATTCGCCGTGGCCGTCCTTGTAGAAACTGAACAGGCCTTTTTCCTTCACGAACGGTTCGAGTTTCGTGTAGTCCGGCGAGACGATTTCAATATCGATCTTGTAATGCTCGCGCACCTGCTCGATGAAGCGGTAGGTCTCCGGATGCAGGCGGCCGGTGTCGAGGCTGAAGACTTTGACGTTCTTGTTCAGCTTCCACGCCATGTCCACCAACACCACGTCCTCGGCGCCGCTGAAAGATATCCACAAGTCATCGCCGAACTCGGCGAAGGCGAGCTTGAGGATGTCCTGAGCGGATTTGTTGGCATAGGTCGTGGCGAGTTCCACGACGTCGAACGTTGGGCTCATCAGGGCGGCTTCCTACAGGTCAATGGCGCTCGGGCGCTCTATAGGGGGCCGATGGTAACAAAAAGCTGCCGCGGCCGGGGCGTCCTCTGCGTTGCGCGCCTCGGGTGCAAACGCTAGAGTTCGGCCTCGCTCGACTCAATAATCACTACAAACGGGAGTGTCTTGTGGAAATTGCTTGCCTGGATCTTGAAGGGGTACTGGTACCGGAAATCTGGATCGCCTTCGCCGAAAAAACCGGAATCGACTCCCTCAAGGCCACCACTCGGGACATTCCCGATTACGACGTACTGATGAAGCAGCGTCTGCGCATCCTCGATGAGCACGGCCTCAAGCTCTCGGACATTCAGGAAGTGATCGCCACGCTGAAACCGCTGGATGGCGCGGTGGAGTTCGTCAACTGGCTGCGCGAGCGCTTTCAGGTGGTGATTCTCTCGGACACTTTTTATGAATTCTCGCAGCCGCTGATGCGCCAGCTGGGCTTCCCGACCTTGCTCTGCCATCGCTTGATCACTGACGAAAGCGGTCGGGTGACGGGCTATCAGCTGCGCCAGAAAGATCCCAAGCGCCAGTCGGTGCTGGCGTTCAAGAGCCTGTATTACCGGGTGATCGCGGCGGGCGATTCGTACAACGACACGACCATGCTCGGCGAGGCGGATGCGGGGATTCTGTTCCATGCGCCGGACAACGTGATTCGCGAGTTTCCGCAGTTTCCGGCGGTGCATACGTTTGAAGAGCTCAAGCAGGAGTTCCTCAGAGCCTCTAATAGAGAGTTGAGTTTGTAGTCGTCTGGAAGGACGTCTTCGCGAGCAGGCTCGCTCCCACACGATGATCGTTCCCACGCTCTGCGTGGGAATGCCTCAACGGACGCTCCGCGTTCGGCTTTGGATGGGACGCGGAGCGTCCCGGGCTGCATTCCCACGCAGGAGCGTGGGAACGATCGGTGTGGGAGGCTGCTCGAGATGCTTCAGAGGTTCTGCAGGGTATCGAGCAGGATCCGCACTTTGGTCATCGACTCCTGATACTCCGCCTGCCAGTCCGAATCGGCGACGATCCCGCCGCCGCCCCAGCAGCACACCTGACCATCCTTGACCAGCAGACTGCGAATGGCGATGGAGCTGTCCATCTCGCCGCGCACGTCCAGATACAGCAACGAGCCGCAATACAGACCGCGCCGGGTCGGCTCCAGCTCGTCGATGATCTGCATCGCCCGAATCTTCGGTGCGCCGGTGATCGAACCGCCGGGGAAACTGCCAGCGATCAGGTCGAGCGCATCACGATCAGCCGCCAGTTCACCGGTCACGCTGCTGACCAGGTGATGCACATTCGGATAGCTTTCCAGACTGAACAACTCCGGCACCCGCACCGAGCCGATGCGGCAGGTGCGCCCGAGATCGTTGCGCAGCAGGTCGACGATCATCAGGTTTTCCGCGCGATCCTTGGGGCTGGCCAGCAGTTCGGCGGCGTTGGCGGCGTCCTCGGCTGGGGTGACGCCACGGGGGCGGGTGCCCTTGATCGGACGGGTTTCGACTTGGCGCTGGCTGACTCTGACGAAACGTTCCGGTGACAGGCTCAGCACTGCGCCGCCCTCGGGCAGGCTCTGGAACCCGGAGAACGGCGTCGGGCAGGCCTGGCGCAATGCGCAGTAAGCCAGCCACGGATCGCCCTGGCATTGCGCGCGGAAGCGTTGCGCGAAGTTGACCTGATAGCAGTCGCCGGCCTGGATGTAGTCCTGAATGCGTTCGAAGGCCTGACGGTAATCGTCAGCCGAGAGATCAGCGGCCATCGGGGCGTTCAGTTTGAAGGGCGCCAGCGCGTCAACTTGAGGCTGAGTGAACAGCGCGACCAATCGCTGCCGTTCACTGTCGACAAGCGATGGATGAAAGACCAATTGGCTGGTTTGCCCTTGGTGATCGCTGATCAGCGCCCAGTCGTACAGGCCAAAACGCGCATCGGGCAATTGCAGGTCATCCAGCGCCTGACTTGGCAGGTTTTCCAGATGCCGGCCGAAGTCGTAGCTCAGATAACCGATCAGTCCGCCGGCGAACGGCAATTCGTACCCGGCGGGCAACTGCGCTTCGCCCAAGCGGCTGAGGTGGTCACGCAGGCGCTGCAGAAAGTGCGCACCGCTTTCCTCCGGCAACACCGCCAGTTGTTCCAGCGGCCAGGCGCTGAGCAAGTCATAACGGCCGCGTTCGGCGCTCGGCCGGCCGCTGTCGAGCAGCACGGCGCCGGGGGCATTGCGAATGGCCGCGAAGTAGTCGGCGGGATTGGCGCGGTAGGGCAGTGGGTGTACGGAGCAGGTCAGCATGGGCGGGGCAGATCGGCCGTTGAGGCGGGGTGGGGATTGTAGTCCTCTGCGGGAATTGCTCCTAGAGGGGATGTCGGCGATTGGCAGATGGGCGGCAGGCTTGAGGCTCGTGTTGGTAGCAAGTCCGCTTTCGCGAGCATGCTCGCTCCCACAGGGGATTGCATTCCAATGTGGGAGCGAGCCTGCTCGCGAAGGCCGCGACTCGATTCTGGATCAGCCCTCGACCGCAGGAATATGCCCAAACATTTCCTGGGTAAACGCCACCCGTTCTTCAACCGATTCCTTTACGCCCCGCGCCTTCAGCTCTTCCAGCCGCGCTTCCACCGCGTGGGTACGCAAGGTCAGGCCGCAATCGTTGGCGATCTGGATGTTCAGCCCCGGCCGCGCATTCAGTTCGAGAATCAACGGACCCTTTTCCTGATCGAGCACCATGTCCACGCCGATATAACCCAGCCCGCACAGCTCATAGCAGCCGGCGGCGAGTTTCATGAAACCGTCCCAGTAGGGCAGTTGCACGCCGTCCACCGCGTTGGTGGTGTCGGGGTGTTTGGTGATGATGTTGTTCAGCCAGGTGCCGCGCAGAGTCAAACCGGTCGCCAGATCGACGCCAACGCCGATGGCGCCCTGGTGCAGGTTGGCCTTGCCGCCGGATTGACGGGTCGGCAGACGCAACATCGCCATCACCGGGTAACCCATCAGCACGATGATGCGGATGTCCGGCACGCCTTCGTAGCTGATGCTTTTGAAGATCTGGTCCGGGGTCACGCGGTATTCGATCAGTGCGCGGTCGCGGTGGCCGCCCAGCGAGTACAGGCCGGTGAGGATGCTGGAGATGTGATGCTCCAGCTCTTCGTGGGCGAGGATCTTGCCCGACACCGTGCGATAACGGCCTTCGAAGCGGTCGGCGATGACGATGATGCCATCGCCACCCGCGCCCTGCGCCGGTTTGATCACGAAGTCGCTGCGCCCGCCGATGATCTCGTCGAGCTTGTCGATTTCCTTCTCCGTGGAGATCACCCCGTACAGCTCCGGCACGTGAATGCCGGCGGCGATGGCGCGTTCCTTGGTGAGGATCTTGTCATCGACGATCGGGTACAGGCTGCGCTTGTTGTACTTGAGCACGTAGTCCGCGTTGCGGCGGTTGATGCCCATGATGCCGCGCGCCTCGAGGGCCTTCCAGGTCTTCCAGAAACCGAACATCAGGCGTCAGCCTTCTTCAGGAAGGCCTTGAAACGCACCAGTTCGGTCAGGCGGTAGCCGCGATAGCGCCCCATCGCCAGCATGAAACCGACCAGAATCAGCAGGATCGCCGGGAAGGTAAACACGAAGTACACCAGCTCCGGCACGGTCATGATCAGGTGCGCCAGGGAGGCGGCGAACAGCGTGCCGATCGCGACTTTCAGCGCGTGGTTGGCGCCGCGTTCTTCCCAGGTGATCGACAGACGTTCGATGGTCATGGTCAGAATCACCATCGGGAACAGCGCCACCGACAAGCCACGCTCAAGGCCAAGCTTGTGGCTGAACAGACTGATCGCCGCAATCAACACCACGACGAAGGTCAGCACCACCGACAGGCGCGGCAGCATTTGCAGTTTCAAATGTTCGAGATACGAGCGCAGCGACAGGCCCAGCGCGGTGATGACAGTGAACAGCAGAATGCCGAAGCCCAGCTGCGTTTCGCGGAAGGCGAGGGCGATCAGCACCGGGGTGAATGTGCCCAGGGTCTGCAGGCCGATCAGGTTGCGCAGGATCAGGATTACCAGCACCCCGATCGGGATCATCACCATGATCATGAAGGTCTGCTGGGTCTGTAGCGGCAAGCCGTACAGCGAGTAATCGAGGAAATTGGCGTCAGTGTTTTCGTCGGTCAGCTTGGCCAGACGAATCGCGTTCATCTCGCTGTTGTTCAGGCTGAAGGTCACGTTGGCTTTCTTGCCGCCGTCGACGGTGATCAGGTTTTCGTCACCGGTCCACCACAGCAGGCGGTCGGTTGGCAGACCTTGCTCACCGGTTTCCGGGTTGAAGTACAGCCAGTCGTTGCCGTTGAAGCTGCGCAGCCACAGTTCGGGAGTCTGAGGCTGATCGGCGACGAGGCGGATGGTGTGGACTTTTTCTACCGGAACGTGGGCGATCGACAGCAGCAGTTCGACGATCTTGGCTTTGTGCGAAGTCGACGGATCGCCGGCCAGCAGCAACTTGACGTTGTCGTCGTTGACGTTGTTGACGCGCTTGATCGCCTCGCCAATAAAGGTTTCGACGTCGGCCGAGTGTTGGCGAATCGGCGCGAGCAGGGCTTCGGCGGCGATCTTTTCCGGGCCTTCGATGACCATGCTGTCACGGAAGGTCGGGCCTTTGACCTTGGATTTTTCCGCGGTGTAGCGCTTGGTCAGCACCAGACGGTAATACAGCGTCTGGTTGCCCTTGGCGCGACGGGCCGACCAGGTCACCTTGCGGTTGCCGTCGATGCGGTTGACCGCTACGCCGTAGTTATTGGAGATGAAGCTTTCGTTGAGGCTCACGTAATCGCGGCTCAGCGGCGGCACGAACATCTGGATCTTCACCGGATCTTTGGTGCTGGCGACGAACTCGACCTTGGCGTCGATGTTCCACAGGTCGTCGGTGGCGTCTTCGGTCACCGGGATGCCGAGCACGAAAATCTGATAGGCCGTAACCGAAACGCCCAGCAGCACCAGCACGGCGATCAGGATTTTCAGGTGGAAGGTTAGAGAACGCATGGAAATTACTCGGCGGTATGAGCGGCGATGGTGCAGGCAGGTTTGCCGGCAGCGTATTTAAGACTGGGGTCGACCAGCGCGTCGAAGCGTTTCAGCGCCTCGGAGCCGATCAAAAGCGGGTATTGGAACGCACTTCGGTCGGTGAGGTTCACTTCGATGCTGCGCATTGCCGAACCCATGCAGATATCCAGCTCGATCACCGGACGGGCGGTGTACTGCTTGCCTTCTTCCGGATCGTAGTCGCCGGCGCGGCGCTTGATCTTGCTGACCCGCGCCAGCGGTCGTTCGATGGGGTGCGAATGCGCGGTGTCGATGGCAAGGTAGAAACGTACCCAGGATTCACCGTTGCGTTTGAAACGTTTGATGTCGCGGGCGCTCAGCGAGGCGGTTTTCGCCCCGGTGTCGAGTTTGGCCGCGACTTCGAGATTGATGCCGTCAAGCGAAGCGTATTCGTTGAGGCCATACACGGTTTTTTCCCCCGCGGCGGCGAGGCCGGGCAGGCAAAACAGAGCAAAAAAGGTGGGGAAAGGCTTGAGTCTCATAAATCCTGGTGCGCAGCGTTCCGTTATCGGTTCAGGTGCCCGCGCAACCGTGCGCAAGCCCCCGCGTGTGCCTGGCAGCTTTTTATGGCAAGCCGTACAAAGACCCGCAAATGCGGGCGGCATTCTAGCACGGTGGTTTTATGGCGCCAGCGCTTGCGCCGCTCCATGGGCGTTGAGCAATTATCCTTGTGGCAGCCCCTGTGGGAGCGAGCTTGCTCGCGAAGGCGGCGTGCCATTCGAAGCCACGTTGACTGACATTCCGCTTTCGCGAGCAAGCTCGCTCCCACACTGGTTGAGTGCCCGGTAGATTGCGGTTATTAGACGATTGTCGACAATACCTATTTATCCTTTGACTGATCCGGTCTTATTGGCTAGTTTTTGCCGCATTGGATTTGAAGGTGTCGACAATCATGCTGGATCAACTCGATCCCCCGGTCATCAATGGCGACGATTCCGAGACGCTGTCGGAAAACGTCTTCCGGCGCATTCAGGCGGCTATCGTCAAAGGCGAGATCGCCCCGGGCAGCAAGATCTCCGAGCCGGAACTGGCGCGTACTTATGGCATCAGTCGGGGTCCGCTGCGTGAGGCGATCCATCGTCTGGAAGGCCAGCGCTTGCTGGTGCGCGTGCCGCATGTCGGTGCGCGGGTGGTCTCGCTCAGCCATGCCGAATTGATCGAACTCTACGAAATCCGTGAATCCCTCGAAGGCATGGCCTGCCGCCTCGCCGCCGAGCGCATGAGCGTCGCGGAAATCGACGAACTGCGCCGGGTCCTGGAAACCCACGAGCGCGATGCGGCGTTTCAGGCCGGCGTCGGTTACTACCAGCAGGAAGGCGATTTCGACTTTCATTACCGGATCATCCAGGGCAGCGGCAATCGCACGCTGACGCAGATGCTCTGCGGCGAGCTGTATCAACTGGTGCGCATGTACCGCATCCAGTTTTCCACCACGCCGAACCGCCCGCACCAGGCCTTCGCCGAACACCACCGCATTCTCGATGCCATCGCCGACCGTGACGGCGAGCTCGCGGAATTGTTGATGCGCCGCCACATCGGCGCCTCGAAACGCAACATCGCCCGTCACTACGAGGACGGCGCCCACAACCAGACAGCCACTGAACGAGGTGATGCATGACTTCTAACCTGAACACGCCGGGCCAGCGCTTCCGCGATGCGGTCGCCAGCGAGCATCCTTTGCAAGTGGTCGGCGCGATCAACGCCAACCACGCGCTGCTGGCCAAGCGCGCCGGTTTCAAGGCGATCTACCTGTCCGGCGGCGGCGTGGCCGCAGGCTCGCTTGGCGTGCCGGATCTGGGCATCACCGGGCTGGATGATGTGCTGACCGACGTGCGCCGTATCACCGACGTTTGCGACCTGCCGCTGCTGGTGGATGTCGACACCGGTTTTGGCTCGTCGGCCTTCAACGTGGCGCGCACGGTCAAGTCGATGATCAAGTTCGGCGCGGCGGCGATTCACATCGAGGACCAAGTCGGCGCCAAGCGCTGCGGCCATCGCCCCAATAAAGAAATCGTCAGCCAGCAGGAAATGGTCGATCGCATCAAAGCCGCCGTCGATGCCCGTACCGATGACAGCTTCGTGATCATGGCGCGTACCGACGCACTGGCGGTGGAAGGCCTGGAATCGGCACTTGATCGCGCGGCAGCGTGCATCGAGGCCGGCGCCGACATGATTTTCCCTGAGGCGATCACAGAGCTGGACATGTACAAGCTGTTCGCCGGCCGTGTGAAGGCGCCGATCCTGGCCAACATCACCGAGTTCGGCGCAACGCCGCTGTACACCACCGAACAACTGGCCGGCGCCGACGTCTCGCTGGTGCTGTATCCGCTGTCGGCGTTCCGTGCGATGAACAAGGCAGCGGAAAACGTCTACACGGCGATCCGCCGCGATGGCACGCAACAGAATGTCATCGACACCATGCAGACTCGCATGGAGCTCTACGATCGTATCGATTACCACACGTTCGAGCAGAAGCTCGATGCGTTGTTTGCACAGAAGAAAGGCTGAACAAAACCCTGTGGGAGCGAGCCTGCTCGCGAAGACGGACTGACATCCAACATTGATGTCGACTGATCCAGCGCTTTCGCGAGCAGGCTCGCTCCCACAAGTTTCCCCATACAAATTCAAGAAGATTGGAGAACACAATGGCCGAAGCAAAAGTACTCAGTGGCGCCGGGCTCCGTGGCCAGGTTGCCGGGCAAACCGCATTGTCCACCGTGGGCCAGGCCGGTGCCGGGCTGACCTATCGCGGCTACGACGTGCGTGAACTGGCCGCCGATGCGCAATTTGAAGAAGTCGCCTATCTGCTGCTGTACGGCGAACTGCCGACCAAAGCGCAACTGGCCGACTATCAAAGCAAACTGAGCAAGCTGCGCGATCTGCCGCAAGCGCTGAAAGAAGTGCTCGAACGCATCCCGGCTGATGCACATCCGATGGACGTCATGCGCACCGGTTGCTCATTCCTCGGCAACATCGAACCGGAGAAAGACTTCTCCGAACAGCGCGACAAGACCGACCGTCTGCTCGCCGCGTTCCCGGCGATCATGTGCTACTGGTATCGCTTCAGCCACGACGGCAAGCGCATCGACTGCGTCAGCGACGAGCCGACCATCGGTGGCCACTTCCTGCACTTGCTGCACGGCAAGAAACCGAGCGAACTCCACGTCAAAGTCATGAACGTGTCGCTGATCCTTTACGCCGAGCACGAATTCAATGCCTCGACCTTTACCGCGCGCGTATGCGCTTCGACCTTGTCGGATCTGTACTCGTGCGTGACGGCGGCGATCGGTTCGCTGCGTGGTCCATTGCACGGCGGCGCCAACGAAGCGGCGATGGAAATGATCGAGCGCTTCTCGTCGCCGGAAGAGGCGATCAAAGGCACCCTCGGCATGCTCGAGCGCAAGGACAAGATCATGGGCTTCGGCCACGCGATCTATAAGGACAGCGACCCGCGCAACGAGGTGATCAAGGGCTGGGCGAAAAAACTCGCGGACGAGGTCGGCGACAAGGTGTTGTTCCCCGTCTCCGAAGCCATCGACAAGACCATGTGGGAGCAGAAGAAATTGTTCCCGAATGCCGACTTCTACCATGCATCGGCGTACCACTTCATGGGCATCCCGACCAAGCTGTTCACGCCGATCTTCGTTTGCTCGCGCCTGACCGGCTGGGCCGCGCACGTGTTCGAACAACGCGCCAACAACCGCATCATCCGCCCGAGCGCCGAGTACACCGGCGTCGAACAGCGCAAGTTCGTGCCAATCGAACGTCGCTGAAATGGTGGGCTGACCCGAGTACACCGCAGACCCCCTGTAGGAGCTGCCGAAGGCTGCGATCTTTTGATCTTGCTTCTGGAAAATCAAAGTCAAAAGATCGCAGCCTTCGGCAGCTCCTACAGGGGGCGGTGTGACCCTTGAGGTCGGTGTATCGCCCATCACTTGAAATTACCGTGACCCGAGTCCTGACCCGATGAACACAGAATTCCGCAAGAACCTGCCCGGCACGCCGCTGGATTACTTCGACACCCGCGCGGCGGTCGAGGCGATTGCGCCTGGCAGCTACGACACCCTGCCGTACACCTCCCGCGTGCTGGCGGAAAACCTCGTGCGTCGCTGCGCCCCGGCCACGCTCACCGACTCGCTCAAGCAACTGATCGAACGCAAGCGCGATCTCGATTTCCCGTGGTTCCCGGCGCGGGTGGTCTGCCATGACATCCTCGGCCAGACCGCGCTGGTCGACCTCGCTGGCCTGCGCGATGCCATCGCTTTGCAGGGCGGCGACCCGGCGCAGGTCAACCCGGTGGTGCCGACGCAATTGATCGTCGACCACTCGCTGGCCGTCGAGGCGGGCGGTTTCGATGCCCAGGCCTTCGAGAAGAACCGCGCCATCGAAGATCGCCGCAACGAAGACCGTTTCCACTTCATCAACTGGACCAAAAAGGCCTTCAAGAACGTCGATGTGATCCCGCCGGGCAACGGCATCATGCACCAGATCAACCTGGAGAAAATGTCCCCGGTGATTCAGGTGCGCGAAGGCGTGGCGTTCCCCGACACCTGCGTCGGCACTGACAGCCACACGCCGCACGTCGATGCGCTCGGTGTGATCGCCATCGGTGTCGGCGGCCTCGAAGCCGAGAGCGTGATGCTCGGCCGTGCGTCGTGGATGCGTCTGCCGGAAAGCGTTGGCGTCGAACTGACCGGCAAGCTGCAACCGGGCATCACCGCCACCGACATGGTCCTGGCCCTGACCGAATACCTGCGCAAACAGAAAGTCGTTGGCGCCTGGTTGGAGTTTTTCGGCGAAGGCGCGGCGGCGCTGACCCTCGGCGACCGCGCGACCATTTCCAACATGGCCCCGGAATACGGCGCCACGGCAGCGATGTTCTACATCGACCAGCAGACCATCGATTACCTGAAACTGACCGGTCGTGAAGACCAGCAGGTTCAATTGGTCGAGCAGTACGCCAAACTCACCGGCCTGTGGGCTGACAGCCTCAAAGGTGCGCAATACGAGCGCGGCCTGACTTTTGATCTGTCCTCGGTGGTGCGCAACATGGCCGGCCCGAGCAACCCGCACGCCCGCGTTGCGGTATCCGATCTGGCGGCCAAAGGCATCTCCGGCCAGTGGGATGACGTGCCGGGGCAAATGCCCGACGGCGCGGTGATCATCGCCGCCATCACCAGTTGCACCAACACCAGCAACCCGCGCAACGTCATCGCCGCCGGCCTGTTGGCGCGCAATGCCAACAAGCTCGGCCTGACGCGCAAGCCATGGGTCAAATCCTCGCTGGCGCCGGGCTCGAAAACCGTGGCGCTGTACCTCGACGAAGCGGGGCTGACCACTGAGCTGGAACAGCTCGGTTTCGGCGTTGTGGCGTTTGCCTGCACCACCTGCAATGGCATGTCCGGCGCCCTCGATCCGCTGATCCAGCAAGAGATCATCGACCGCGATCTGTACGCGACCGCGGTGCTTTCCGGCAACCGCAACTTCGACGGCCGCATTCACCCGTACGCCAAACAGGCATTCCTCGCCTCGCCGCCGCTGGTGGTTGCCTACGCGATCGCCGGGACCATCCGTTTCGATATCGAGAAGGATGTGCTGGGCGTGGTCGATGGCCGGGAAATCCGCCTCAAGGACATCTGGCCGAGCGATGAAGAAATCGATGCGGTGGTGAAGTCGTCGGTCAAGCCTGAGCAGTTCCGTCAGGTCTACATTCCGATGTTCGCCGTGCATGAAGACACCGGGCCGAAAGTCGCGCCGCTGTACGACTGGCGCGAGATGAGCACCTACATCCGCCGTCCGCCGTACTGGGAAGGCGCACTGGCCGGCGCTCGTCCGTTGAAGGGCATGCGCCCGCTGGCGGTGCTGCCGGACAACATCACCACTGATCACCTGTCGCCATCGAACGCGATCATGCTCGACAGCGCCGCCGGCGAATACCTGGCAAAAATGGGCCTGCCGGAAGAGGACTTCAACTCCTACGCCACCCACCGTGGCGACCACCTGACGGCACAGCGCGCGACGTTCGCCAACCCGAAACTGTTCAACGAAATGGTCGTGGAAAACGGCAAGGTCAAACAGGGTTCGCTGGCGCGTGTCGAGCCGGAAGGCCAGGTCATGCGCATGTGGGAAGCGATCGAAACCTACATGCAGCGCAAGCAGCCGCTGATCATCATCGCTGGCGCTGACTACGGCCAGGGTTCGTCCCGCGACTGGGCGGCGAAAGGCGTGCGCCTTGCCGGTGTCGAGGCGATTGCCGCTGAAGGGTTCGAGCGCATTCACCGCACCAACCTGGTGGGCATGGGTGTGTTGCCGCTGGAATTCAAACCCGGCACCAACCGCCACACCCTGGCCATCGATGGCAGCGAAACCTACGACGTGATCGGCGAACGCAAACCCCGCGCGGATCTGACGCTGGTGATTCATCGCAAGAATGGCGAGCGCGTCGAAGTGCCGGTGACCTGCCGTCTCGATACCGCTGAAGAAGTGTCGATCTACGAGGCCGGCGGCGTGTTGCAGCGCTTCGCACAGGACTTCCTCGAAGGATCGGCGGTAGCCGTTTAAATCAACGTGTGGGCATGGGATTTCAAGTCCCATGCCTTCGGTAAGGAGCACCATGGCTCACGCACCACAAATCAGAATCGCTGCCACCTACATGCGCGGCGGCACCAGCAAAGGCGTGTTCTTCAGCCTCAAGGATCTGCCCGAAGCAGCGCAGGTTCCAGGCCCGGCGCGCGACGCTTTGTTGCTGCGAGTGATCGGCAGCCCCGATCCCTACGACAAGCAGATCGACGGCATGGGCGGCGCGACGTCGAGCACCAGCAAAACCGTGATCCTGTCGAAAAGCACCCGCGCCGATCACGACGTCGATTACCTGTTCGGCCAAGTGTCGATCGACAAGCCGTTCGTCGACTGGAGCGGCAACTGCGGCAACCTCTCGGCGGCGGTCGGTTCGTTCGCCATCAGCAACGGTCTGGTCGACGCCAGCCGCATTCCGCACAACGGCGTGGCAGTGGTGCGCGTGTGGCAGGCCAACATCGGCAAGACCATCATCGCCCACGTGCCGATCACCAACGGCGAAGTGCAGGAAACCGGTGATTTCGAACTCGACGGCGTGACCTTTCCAGCGGCCGAAGTGCAGGTTGAGTTCATGGATCCGGCGGCGGAAGAAGAGGGCGGTGGTGGCTCGATGTTCCCCACCGGCAATCTGGTCGATGAGCTGGAAGTGCCAGGTGTCGGCACGTTCAAGGCGACCATGATCAATGCCGGGATCCCGACGATTTTCGTCAACGCCGAAGACATCGGCTACACCGGCACCGAACTGCAAGGTGCGATCAACGGCGATCCGCAAGCGCTGCTGATGTTCGAGACGATTCGTGCCTACGGTGCGTTGCGCATGGGCCTGATCGCCAATCTGGAAGAAGCCGCCAAGCGGCAACACACGCCGAAAGTTGCGTTCGTCGCCAAGCCTGCGGATTACGTAGCGTCGAGTGGTAAAGCGATCGCTGCTGGTGATGTCGATCTGCTGGTGCGCGCGTTGTCGATGGGCAAGCTGCACCACGCCATGATGGGCACGGCAGCGGTGGCGATCGGCACGGCGGCAGCGATTTCCGGAACGTTGGTAAATCTTGCTGCTGGTGGGATCGAGCGCAATGCGGTGCGTTTCGGCCATCCGTCCGGGACGTTGCGCGTGGGCGCTGAGGCGACGCTGGAGAATGGCGAATGGGTGGTGAAGAAAGCCATCATGAGCCGCAGTGCGCGGGTGCTCATGGAAGGTTACGTCCGCGTGCCCGGAGATTCTTTCTGACTTAACACAAAACCAGGTAGGAGCTGCCGAAGGCTGCGATCTTTTGATCTTGATCGCGAATAACAAAATCAAAAGATCGCAGCCTTCGGCAGCTCCTACAGGAGTGAAGCGAACATGAGCGCCAACGTCGACCTGAACAACCGCCCCGATTACGATGCAGTCCTGCAGGACATCGCCGACTACGTCCTCACCTTCAAGCCCGAATCCGCCGAAGCGCTGAACACCGCGCGCAATTGCCTGATCGACACGCTTGGCTGCGGTCTGCTGGCCCTGCGTTTCCCCGAATGCACGAAACACCTCGGCCCGATCGTTGAAGGCACGGTTGTACCGTTCGGTGCACGAGTGCCAGGCACCCCTTATCGCCTTGATCCGGTCAAAGCCGCCTGGGATATCGGCTGCGTTGTCCGCTGGCTCGACTACAACGACACCTGGCTCGCCGCCGAGTGGGGCCATCCCTCGGACAACCTCGGCGCCATCCTCGCCGTGGCCGATCACCTGTCGCAAAAACGCATCGCCAACGGTGAGGCGCCGCTGACGGTCCGCGATGTGCTGGAAGCGATGATCATGGCCCACGAGATTCAAGGCGTAATCGCTCTGGAAAACTCCTTCAACCGGGTAGGACTCGATCACGTCATTCTGGTGAAAGTCGCATCAACTGCCGTCAGCGCCCGACTCATGGGCGCCAATCGCGAGCAGCTGTTGTCGGCACTGTCCCACGCCTTCGCCGACGGTCAGGCGCTGCGCACCTATCGCCACGCTCCCAACGCCGGCTCGCGCAAATCCTGGGCGGCGGGGGATGCGGCGAGTCGCGGCGTAAGACTGGCCGACATCGCTATGCGTGGTGAGATGGGCATTCCCGGGGTTCTGACGGCAAAGCAGTGGGGCTTCTATGACGTTTCGTTCAGCCACACCAACAACGATCTGGCGCTGAAACCCGAGGAAAAACGCGCGTTCAGCTTCTCCCGGCCGTTCGGCAGTTACGTGATGGAAAACGTGCTGTTCAAGATCAGTTTCCCCGCCGAATTCCACGCGCAGACGGCATGCGAGGCGGCGGTGACCTTGCATCCGCTGGTTCGCAATCGCCTGCATGAGATCGACCGCATCGTCATCACCACCCATGAATCGGCGATCCGCATCATTTCCAAGGTCGGCCCGCTGGCCAACGCTGCCGACCGCGATCATTGCCTGCAATACATGACCGCCGTGCCGCTGGCATTCGGCAATCTGGTGGCTGAGCACTACGAAGACGACTTCCACAAGGCGCATCCGATCATCGATGTGCTGCGCGAAAAAATGCTCATCGTTGAAGAACCGCGCTTTACCCGCGAATACCTTGAGCCCGACAAACGCTCGATTGCCAACGCCGTGCAGGTGTTTTTCAAGGATGGCAGCAGCACCGACAACGTCGTGGTGGAGTACCCGATCGGCCATCGCCGCCGCCGCGCCGAGGGCATTCCGTTGCTGGAGGACAAGTTCAAGGCCAATCTGGCCACGCGGTTTGCCGGGCAGCGTTGCGCTGAGATATTTGCGCTCTGTGAGGATCAGGCGCGGCTGGAAGCCACAGCGGTGAATCGATTCATCGACCTGTTTGTGATCTGACAGACCGCGTTATCGTTCTTCGCGGGCAGGCTCGCTCCCACAGTCGTTACGATGCAGGTCCACTGTGGGAGCGAGCTTGCTCGCGAAGGCGCCAGATCAGGCAACGCCGGACTACTTGAACCGCCGCTCAACGCCTTTCTCCACGAGAATCTTCGCCGAAATCTCTTCCACCGAGAAATGCGTGGAATTGATGTGCGGAATGTTCTCGCGGCGGAACAGGTTTTCCACTTCGCGCACTTCGAATTCGCACTGGGCGTAGCTCGAATAACGGCTGTTGGGCTTGCGCTCGTTGCGGATCGCGGTCAGGCGGTCGGGGTCGATGGTCAGGCCGAACAGCTTGTGCTGATGGGCGCGCAGGGCGGTGGGCAGGGTCAGGCGTTCCATGTCGTCTTCGGTCAGCGGATAGTTGGCCGCGCGGATGCCGAACTGCATGGCCATGTACAGACACGTCGGCGTTTTGCCGCATCGCGACACGCCCACTAGTATCAGATCGGCTTTGTCGTAATAGTGGGTGCGCGCGCCGTCATCGTTGTCGAGGGCGAAGTTCACCGCCTCGATGCGCTCCATGTAATTGGAGTTGTGTCCGATCGAATGGGATTTGCCGACGGTGTAGGAAGAATGCTCGGTGAGCTCCTGTTCGAGCGGCGCGAGGAAGGTCGAGAAAATGTCGATCATGAAACCATTGGACGTTGCGAGAATCTCACGAATGTCCTGATTGACGATGGTGTCGAAGATGATCGGGCGAAAGCCGTCGGTTTCAGCGGCTTTGTTGATTTGTTGTACCATGGCCCGCGCTTTTTCCACGCTGTCGATGTAGGGCCGCGTGAATTTGCTGAAGGTAATGTTTTCGAACTGCGCCAACAGGCTTTGACCCAGGGTTTCGGCGGTAATGCCGGTGCCATCGGAGATGAAGAAAGCAGATCGTTTCATTTGCACCTTGGGCCTTAAGCTAGTAACGAATCTTGGATATGATAGGCGCGATTTGCCGGCCGCCATTGGCCCGCATTCTCACTTATTTTCCAGGTCCAGGCCATACAACCGGCCAAGGCTCCCCCGGGCCGCCGGTTTCTGAGCTTTTCCAACACAGTTAGTGGAGAGATCACCTTGGTAGAGTACGTAGTTTCCCTCGATAAGCTCGGCAAACACGATGTTGAGCATGTGGGGGGCAAGAACGCATCCCTGGGCGAGATGATCAGTAACCTGGCAGGCGCCGGTGTTTCGGTCCCCGGCGGCTTCGCCACGACGGCTCAGGCCTATCGTGACTTCCTCGAACTGAGCGGCCTGAACGAGCAGATCCACAAGGCCCTCGACGCGCTCGACGTCGACGACGTCAATGCCCTGGCCAAGACCGGTGCGCAGATCCGTCAATGGATCATGGAAGCCGAATTTCCCGAAAAACTGAATGCCGAGATCCGCACCGCGTTCGCCGCGCTGTCGGCGGGCAATCCTGATGTGGCCGTGGCCGTGCGTTCTTCCGCCACCGCCGAAGACCTGCCGGACGCGTCCTTCGCCGGTCAGCAGGAAACCTTCCTGAACATCCGTGGTGTGGAAAACGTTATCCGCGCCGCCAAAGAGGTGTTCGCTTCGCTGTTCAACGACCGCGCGATTTCCTACCGCGTGCACCAGGGCTTCGACCACAAACTGGTCGCCCTGTCGGCTGGCGTGCAGCGCATGGTGCGTTCGGAAACCGGCACCGCCGGCGTGATGTTCACCCTCGACACCGAATCGGGTTTCCGTGACGTGGTGTTCATCACCGGCGCTTACGGCCTGGGCGAAACCGTCGTACAAGGCGCGGTCAATCCGGATGAGTTCTACGTCCACAAAGGCACGCTGGAGGCCGGTCGTCCGGCCATCCTGCGTCGCAACCTGGGCAGCAAAGCCATCAAGATGATCTACGGCGACGAGGCCAAGGCCGGTCGTTCGGTCAAGACTGTCGATGTCGACAAGGCCGAACGCGCGCGTTTCTGCCTGACCGACGCCGAAGTCAGTGAGCTGGCCAAGCAGGCGATGATCATCGAGAAGCACTACGGCTGCCCGATGGACATCGAGTGGGCCAAGGACGGTGACGACGGCAAGCTGTACATCGTGCAGGCGCGTCCGGAAACCGTGAAAAGCCGCACCCAGGCCAACGTCATGGAACGTTACCTGCTCAAGGAAACCGGCACCGTGCTGGTGGAAGGTCGGGCGATCGGCCAGCGCATCGGCGCCGGCAAAGTACGCATCATCAAAGACGTCTCGGAGATGGACAAAGTCCAGCCGGGCGACGTGCTGGTTTCCGACATGACCGACCCGGACTGGGAACCAGTGATGAAGCGCGCCAGCGCCATCGTCACCAACCGTGGCGGGCGTACCTGCCACGCGGCGATCATCGCCCGTGAGCTGGGCATCCCGGCAGTGGTAGGTTGCGGCAACGCCACCCAGCTGCTGAAGGATGGCCAGGGCGTGACCGTATCCTGCGCCGAAGGCGACACCGGCTACATCTTCGAAGGCGAACTGGGCTTCGACATCAAGAAGAACTCCGTCGACGCCATGCCGGAGCTGCCGTTCAAGATCATGATGAACGTCGGCAATCCGGATCGCGCCTTCGACTTCGCCCAATTGCCGAACGCCGGCGTCGGTCTGGCACGTCTGGAATTCATCATCAACCGCATGATCGGCGTGCACCCGAAAGCGCTGTTGAACTACGACGGTCTGCCGCAGGAAATCAAGGACAGCGTCGACAAGCGTATTGCCGGTTACAGCGACCCGGTCGACTTCTACGTCGACAAACTGGTTGAAGGCATCAGCACCCTGGCTGCAGCGTTCACGCCGAAAAAAGTCATCGTGCGTCTGTCGGACTTCAAGTCCAACGAATACGCCAACCTGATCGGCGGCAAGCTCTACGAGCCGGAAGAAGAGAACCCGATGCTGGGTTTCCGTGGTGCTTCGCGTTACATCAGCGAATCGTTCCGCGATTGCTTCGAGCTCGAATGCCGCGCGCTGAAACGCGTGCGCAACGAGATGGGCCTGACCAACGTGGAAATCATGGTGCCGTTCGTCCGTACTTTGGGCGAAGCCAGCCAGGTGGTCGATCTGCTCGCCGAGAACGGCTTGAAGCGCGGCGAGAACGGTCTGCGCGTGATCATGATGTGCGAGCTGCCATCCAACGCGATTCTGGCCGAGGAATTCCTCGAATTCTTCGACGGCTTCTCGATCGGCTCCAACGACCTGACCCAACTGACTTTGGGTCTGGACCGTGACTCGGGGATCATCGCGCACCTGTTCGACGAGCGGAATCCAGCGGTCAAGAAGCTGTTGGCCAACGCCATTCAGGCCTGCAACAAGGCCGGCAAGTACATCGGCATCTGCGGTCAGGGTCCTTCGGACCACCCGGATCTGGCCAAGTGGCTGATGGAACAGGGCATCGAAAGCGTGTCGCTGAACCCGGACACCGTGCTGGAAACCTGGTTCTTCCTCGCCGAAGGTCAGGCTTGATCAGTATGTAATTGGCCCGCGCCCCATGTGGGAGCGGGCCTTGAGATTGAAGTAGGGCGGGCTCCAGCGGATGCCGCCCTTTTTTGTGCAAGAGCATTATGCAAAGCAGCAGCAACCTGTTTCCTGTCGCGCTGATCAGCGCCGAGCGGCGCGGCGATCTGAGCGAAGACGTCTATCGATTGAAACCCGGCAACAGCCCGGACTGGTCCGTGGAGATCGCCGTCACCCGCCTGGGCATGGCCGATGACACGGCGCCACGCGGCGTGCCGGTGATTCTGTTGCACGGCAGCTTTTCCAATCGGCGCTTCTGGTTTTCCCCCAAAGGCCTCGGGCTCGGCGCGTATCTGACGCGGCTGGGCTTCGACGTGTGGATTCCGGAAATGCGCGGTCACGGCCTGTCCCAGCGCAACGAAGACTATCGGCGCAACCGCGTGGCCGATTATGCCCGTTACGATCTGCCGGCGATTGCCGCGTTCGTGCGTGAGCAGAGCGGACAGATCCCGCACTGGATCGGCCATTCGCTCGGCGGCATCACCCTGGCGGCGGCGCTCGGTGGCGAATATCTCGGCGAACCGGCCGTGGCCTCGGCGGCGTTTTTCGGCACCCAGGTCAGCCGTACCTATTGGCCGCTGAAGATTCCACCGGTGGAGTGGGGCGGGCGCTTTATTCTCAAGCGGTTCGCGCAGTTGTCCGGCTCACGCCTCAAACGCGGTCCGGAAGACGAACCGATCGGCCTTGCCATCGAAAGCATGCGCTGGTACGGCTTGTTCGGCCGCTTCGGCGACAAGGACAAGGACTGGTGGGCCGGACTTGCCGAGGTGCAGGTGCCGGTGCTGGCGGTGACGGCAGCGGGCGATCATCAGGATCCGGCGTGGGCCTGCCGCAAGCTGTTCGAGCAGATCGGCTCCGAGCACAAGCAGTTCATCAACCTGGGCCGCGAGCAGGGCTTCTCGGATAATTTCGGTCATGTCGAAATGTTGGTGAGCAAAGCAGCGCAGGCGGAGGTATGGCCGCTGGTGGCGCGCTGGTTGAACGATCAGCAGACGCCATTGCTGGCGCAGGCGACGGATCTGGCCGCTGCGGTGTGAGGGGCGTTCCGTTCAGCCTGGCTTGCGGCTAAGATATGACGCATTGTGCGGTTCCAGTCATATTTCGTGACTGTTTAGCGATAACGTTTCAGCCGCGGTTCAGGTTCGCTCAGCGACCATGGCATGGACTAAGGTAAACAGCGACCGCCGGAACTCGTCTCATCATAATGCGGCATCCTTGATCGTCTTCCTTGTTACAGGAGTTTTTCGATGGAACATTACCTTACGCCTGACCTGTGCGACGCCTACCCGGAGCTGGTGCAGGTGCTGGAACCGATGTTCAGCAATTTCGGCGGCCGGGATTCCTTCGGCGGCGAAATCGTGACCATCAAGTGCTTCGAAGACAATTCGCTGGTCAAGGAGCAGGCCGAACTCAACGGCAAAGGCAAAGTGCTGGTGGTTGATGGCGGCGGTTCGCTGCGCCGCGCTCTGCTGGGCGACATGATCGCCGCCAAGGCCGCGCAGAACGGTTGGGAAGGGCTGGTGATCTACGGTTGCATCCGTGACGTCGACGTCATCGCCCAGACCGATCTCGGCGTGCAGGCGCTGGCCAGCCATCCGATGAAAACCGACAAGCGCGGCATTGGCGACCTCAACGTCCCGGTGACTTTCGCCGGCGTGACGTTCCACCCAGGCCAGTACATTTATGCGGACAACAACGGCGTGATCGTATCGCCGAGCCCGCTGAAAATGCCTGAATAAGCTTTTCGACAAGGGATGCGGATGTTCGAGGAAGAAAACGCGCAATGGGGGCTGGTGCATGCCCTGGTGCTGGACGGCAAGGGCGGTGCGCGTTCGATAGCCCGGACTGAGCTCGACGATTTGCAGCTGCAGGCCCATGAAAGCCTCTGGCTGCACTGGGATCGCAGCCATCCGCAGACCCGTACCTGGCTGCGCAAATCCAGCGGGCTCAATGAATTCACCTGCGATCTGTTGCTGGAAGAAAATACCCGCCCGCGTCTGTTGCCATTGCCCGACTCCGAGCTGTTGCTGTTTCTGCGCGGGGTCAATCTCAACCCGGGCGCCGAGCCGGAAGACATGGTCTCGGTGCGGATTTTCGCCTCTGCGCAGCGAGTGATTTCCCTGCGCTTGCGTCCGTTGCGCGCCACGGATGAGCTGATGACGCTGCTTGGCGAGGGCAAAGGGCCGAAAACTTCCTCGGAATTGATGCTGTATCTGGCGCAGTTCCTCACCAATAAAGTGCAGGATCTGGTCACGTGCCTGTCGGAAGTGGTGGATGAAGAGGAAGAAAAACTCGACGCCGACGAACGGTATACCCCGGAGCATGGGGCCATTTTGCACATCCGCCGCAGAGCCGCTGGGCTGAAGCGTTTTCTCGCCCCACAGCGGGATATTTTCGGACAGCTGACGCGGATCAAACTGCCGTGGTTCGTCGAAGACGACGCCGACTACTGGAACGAATTGAACAACAGCCTGACCCGTTATCTGGAAGAGCTCGAATTGACCCGAGAGCGCGTAGGGCTTGTGCTGGAGGCCGAAGACCGGCGTTTGAGCGTGCACATGAACCGCACCATGTATCGCTTCGGCATCATTACCTGCATCTTTTTGCCGATGAGTTTCATCACCGGTCTGCTCGGCATCAATGTCGGCGGTATTCCGTTCGCCGAAAGCCCGTATGGCTTCCTGATCGCCTGCCTGACGGTGCTCGCCCTGGCGTTCGGCCAGTGGTGGTTGTTCCGTCGATTGCGCTGGGTGTGAACATGGCGCATGTGACCCGAGTAAATCTGCCCGCGTCTTTCACAGACATCACGAGAGGTGCGTATGCACGATCCGTTTGAACAGTCTTTGCGCGACATGCTCAACGCTTCGCCGTCCAGCCGCGACGACGATGCGTGCCTGGGCCGCGTACTCAAAACCGCCAACCGCCAGGTCGGCGCCGGTGATCTGTTCAGCCTGCTGGGCCGCTGGCTGCCCGCGCTGATGATCGCCCTGAACAATGGCTCGGCGCATGTCTCGCCGGTTTCCCGTCTTCGTAAAACCACTGCTCGCACTGCTGATAAGGCTGATTGAATATGGAACTTGATCTCTGGACTCAGAGCCTCGTCACTGCAATGACTGCGTTGTGGACCAAAGTCGCTAACTTCATTCCGAACCTGTTCGGCGCACTGGTTGTGCTGCTGCTGGGTTTCGTCGTGGCCAAGCTGCTCGACACCTTGCTTTCCAAATTGCTCGCCAAACTGGGCCTCGATCGCCTGATGGGCGGCACCGGGCTGACCAAGCTGATGTCGCGTGCCGGGCTGCAGGTGCCGATCTCGACGCTGATCGGTAAAATCGTCTACTGGTTCGTTCTGCTGATTTTTCTGGTTTCTGCGGCAGAATCCCTTGGCCTCGAGCGAGTTTCAGCTACGCTGGACATGCTGGCGTTGTATCTGCCGAAAGTATTTGGCGCCGCGCTGGTGCTGCTGGTCGGTGTCCTGCTGGCGCAACTGGCCAACGGGCTGGTGCGCGGCGCAGCAGAAGGCGTAGGGCTGGACTACGCTTCGGGGTTGGGGCGGATCGCGCAGGGGCTGGTGATCATCATCAGCATCTCCGTGGCGATCAGCCAGCTCGAGGTCAAGACCGACCTGCTGAACCATGTGATTGTTATCGTATTGATTACCGTTGGTCTGGCAGTTGCGCTGGCCATGGGTTTGGGAAGCCGGGAAATTGCCGGTCAGATTCTTGCGGGAATCTATGTGCGTGAGCTGTACGAGGTTGGGCAACAAGTGCGTGTTGGCGAGGTCGAAGGCCAGATCGAAGAGATCGGCACGGTTAAAACCACATTGCTGACCGATGAGGGTGAGCTAGTCTCTCTCTCCAATCGGATCCTGCTGGAACAGCATGTGAGTAGCCGCTAAACCGGCAAACCCTGCTAATGTATGCCGCCGCAAAATGCCAGCCGAGGCTGGTTGTGGCGGACATTGACCTGACTGTCGGCACGACTTGTTTTGAATAAAGCCCAACCGCTATCCACGCGCTACGACCCCCGCGAGCTCTCTGATGAGGAGTTGGTCGCGCGCTCGCATACCGAGCTGTTTCACGTAACGCGCGCCTACGAAGAGTTGATGCGGCGTTACCAGCGAACATTATTTAACGTCTGCGCGAGATATCTTGGGAACGATCGCGACGCAGACGATGTCTGTCAGGAAGTGATGCTGAAGGTGCTGTACGGCCTGAAGAACTTCGAGGGGAAATCGAAGTTCAAAACCTGGCTTTACAGCATCACTTACAACGAATGCATCACGCAGTATCGGAAGGAACGGCGTAAGCGTCGCTTGATGGACGCTCTCAGTCTGGACCCTCTTGAAGAAGCGTCTGAAGAAAAGGCGCCGAAGCCGGAGGAGAAGGGTGGGCTTGATCGCTGGCTGGTGTATGTGAATCCGATTGACCGCGAAATTCTGGTGCTACGATTTGTCGCAGAGCTGGAGTTTCAGGAGATCGCAGACATCATGCACATGGGTTTGAGTGCGACAAAAATGCGTTACAAACGCGCTCTAGATAAATTGCGTGAGAAATTTGCAGGCATTGCTGAAACTTAGTTCAGCGCAAATATCTCTTACGTGTAGGCAAGTTCTGATAGACTTGCCGCCGAGTTGTCCCCCGGTTTGCGGGACTGCTTCACAATCACCAGATGGGGATTTAACGGATGAAACTGAAAAACACCTTGGGCTTGGCCATTGGTTCTCTGATTGCCGCCACTTCGTTCGGCGCTCTGGCACAAGGCCAAGGCGCAGTTGAAATCGAAGGCTTCGCTAAGAAAGAACAATTCGACAGCGCTCGTAACTTCAAGAACAACGGCAACCTGTTCGGCGGTTCGATCGGTTACTTCCTGACCGACGACGTTGAACTGCGTCTGGGCTACGACGAAGTGCACAACGTACGTGCCGACGATGGCAAGAACGTCAAAGGCGCTAACACCGCTCTGGACGCTCTGTACCACTTCAACAACCCAGGCGACATGATTCGTCCATACGTTTCGGCCGGTTTCTCTGACCAGAGCATCGACCAGAACGGTTCGAACGGTCGTAACCGTTCCACCTTCGCCAACGTTGGCGGCGGTGCCAAGCTGTACTTCACCGAGAACTTCTACGCCCGTGCCGGCGTTGAAGCTCAGTACAACATCGACCAGGGCGACACCGAGTGGGCTCCTAGCGTCGGTATCGGTGTGAACTTCGGTGGCGGCTCCAAGCCAGCTGCTGCTCCAGTTCCAGCACCTGCTGAAGTCTGCTCCGACAGCGACAACGATGGCGTTTGCGACAACGTTGACAAGTGCCCGGACACCCCAGCCAACGTAACCGTTGACGCTGATGGCTGCCCAGCAGTTGCTGAAGTTGTTCGTGTTGAGCTGGACGTGAAATTCGACTTCGACAAGTCGGTAGTCAAGCCAAACAGCTACGGCGACATCAAGAACCTGGCTGACTTCATGAAGCAGTACCCATCCACCACCACTACTGTTGAAGGTCACACTGACTCCGTCGGTCCTGACGCTTACAACCAGAAACTGTCCGAGCGTCGTGCAAACGCCGTTAAGCAAGTTCTGACCAACCAGTACGGTGTTGAATCGTCCCGCGTTCAGTCTGTTGGCTACGGCGAATCCCGCCCAGTTGCTGACAACAAAACTGACGCTGGCCGCGCTGTAAACCGTCGCGTAGAAGCGCAGGTTGAAGCTCAAGCTAAGTAATTAGCTGCCGCTGATGGAAAAGCCCGGCTCAGGCCGGGCTTTTCTTTGTCTGCGATTTGGCTTTGGATCTTGAAAGATCGCAGCCTGCGGCAGCTCCTACATTCAGATCATATGTGTCCTGTAGGAGCTGCCGAAGGCTGCGATCTTTTGCTCTTCCACGACAGCAGCCACCGCACCAATCACCAGAATCGCCGGGCTCTTCAATTCAAACGCCGAGGCATCCTCAGCCATCGCACTCAGATCACTGCGACACTCACGCTGATGCGCCAAAGAGGCGTTTTCGATCATCGCCACCGGCGTATCCGCCGCCATCCCTCCGGCCAGCAGCTGATCACGAATCTCGCCCAGCTTGGCCACGCCCATGTAAACCACCAGCGTCGTCCCGCCTTTCGCCAGCGCCTGCCAGTTCAACTGGCTGTCATCCTGGGTGTGCGCAGTCACCAACGTTACTCCGCGCGCCACGCCCCGCAACGTCAGCGGAATATCGCACTGGGTCGCCCCGGCCAGCCCAGCGGTGATGCCATTGACCAGTTCCACTTCAACGCCACGCTCGCGCAACCACTGCGCTTCTTCGCCACCGCGGCCGAAAATGCACGGATCGCCGCCTTTCAGGCGCACCACGCATTTGCCCTGGCGGGCATAACGCAGCATCAGCCGATGGATAAATGCCTGCGGGGTCGAACGGCAGCCGCCGCGTTTGCCCACCGGGATCACCCGCGCAGCCGGGCAGTGCTCCAGCACCGCGTCGTTGACCAGATCATCGATCATCACCACATCGGCCTCGCGCAATGCGCGCACCGCTTTGAGCGTCAGCAACTCCGGATCTCCAGGGCCTGCGCCCACCAGCCAGACTTTCGCATTCATGGTGTTGTCCTCGTTAAATGACCGCGACCGGCCGCGCTTCGGCAGCCAGCAGACGCTTGATTTCCGGCACGCAGGAACCGCATTGCGTACCGCATCGGAGATTGTTTTTCAGGCCTTGCAGATCCAGGCCCTGGCGAATGCCGGCGCAGACTGCGTTGAGGCTGACGTTTTCGCAGTTGCACAAGGTCTTGTCGCTCGCAATGGCGCCGACAGCGCCCGGCGGCGCGCTCATCGGCGCGAGCAGCCAGCGCCGCAGTTGTTGGTCGGCGCGGCCCTCCAGCCACAGGCTTTGCAGCCAATGTTGCGCCAGGGTTTCGCCGGCCAGGCGAATTGCGGTGATTCGGCCGTTTTCGATGCGCACCCGCTTGCCGATGGCGCGGCGCGGGTCGTCGTAGGCCAGAACCGGGCCATCCAGCAGTGACAGGCACTGGTCGATCTCACCCAGCAGCTGTGGATCCGGCGCCTGGCCGTGTGCAGCGCGTATCAGCAACGCTGGCCGCTCACGCCCGACAAGGCTGAGGCTGACGTAGGAAAACGCCTCGCACAGCGGTCGTAGTGTCTCGAAATGCCGTTGAACATCACCCTCGATCAAGGCGAACAGTTGCCAAGGCAGATTGACTGCCTCCAGACGCACGCCGCTGTGCTTGAGTTCCGGTTGCTTGGACAGTGGGTCAAATGCTGGCAAGGTCAGCGTGTTGACGCCGCCCTTGAGATAGCGATCGCCCCAATGCATCGGCAGGAACGCTTGGCCCGGACGCACGCTGTCGTCGCTGCCGACCGCAACAATCACCGCGCCACGGCGGCTTTTCAAACTGACCAGATCGCCGGGCTGCAAGCGGTGCCGACGCATTTCGTCAGGATGCAGGTTCAGCACGGCTTCGCTGACGTGGCCGAACAATTGCGCGGCGGTGCCGGTGCGGCTCATGCCGTGCCACTGGTCACGCAGGCGACCGGTGATCAAAGTCAGCGGGAAGCGCGCGTCGCGTTGTTCCTTGGCGGCGCGGTACGGATCAGCAATGAACTGCGCGCGACCATTGGCTGTAGGAAAAATGCCGTCGCCGTACAAGCGTGGCGTGCCTTGGCGGGCGCCGGCAGGGAAGGGCCATTGCTGCGGACCGATCTCGTCGATCAAGGCATGACTGATCCCGGACAGATCCAGGTCCCGGCCACGGGTCAGCGCTTTGAATTCATCAAACAACTGCGAAGGTTGATCGAAAGCGAACAGGCTTGGCTGCCTGGGGCGCAGACGTTTCTCCAGACGCTGTGCGAAATCCACCGTGATGGCCCAGTCCGGCCGCGCTTCGCCTGGTGCGACAACCGCTTTGCGCACGTGGGATATGCGCCGCTCGGAGTTGGTCACCGAGCCTTCCTTCTCGCCCCAACTGGCGGCCGGCAACAGCAGGTCGGCAAATGCAGCGGTTTCGGTGGTGCGAAAGGCTTCCTGCAATACCACAAAAGGGCAGGCCTCAAGCGCTGCGCGGACTGCGCTCTGATCAGGCATCGATTGCGCCGGATTGGTACAGGCAATCCACAGTGCTTTGATTTTGCCGCTGCGCAGGTTTTCGAACAGTTCGATGGCGCTCAGGCCCGGCGCCTCGGGCAAGCTCTCCACGCCCCAATACGCCGCCACCTCGGCGCGATGCTCTGGGTTGGCGGCATCGCGATGGCCCGGTAGCAGATTGGACAGACTGCCGGTTTCCCGCCCGCCCATGGCGTTCGGCTGACCGGTAAGTGAGAAAGGT
Organism: Pseudomonas sp. S3_G06; assembly: GCF_054667565.1. Taxonomy (NCBI): domain Bacteria; kingdom Pseudomonadati; phylum Pseudomonadota; class Gammaproteobacteria; order Pseudomonadales; family Pseudomonadaceae; genus Pseudomonas; species Pseudomonas sp. S3_G06. Next base: position 3,234,022 of record NZ_CP162738.1, on the reverse strand, counting down.
CCTGCACCGGGGCGGCCAATTTGTCCGGTGGCCAGGTGCAGATTGATCAGCGCGCTGTTCTTTGCGCTGCCGGCGGTGGACTGATTCAGGCCCATGCACCACAGCGACAGGAAGCTCGGCGCAGTGCCGACCCATTCTGCGCATTGCTGCAGTTGCTCGATGCTGATGCCGCACAGTTGCGAAACCATCTGCGGGGTGTAATCGCGCACCAGGGTTTTGAGTTCGGCGAGGCCTTCGGTGTGCGCCTTGATGAAATCGCGATCGACCCAGTCTTCCCACAGCAGCAGATGCAAAATCCCATGGAACAAGGCGACATCGGTACCCGGAAGAATCGCCAGATGCAGGTCAGCCAAATCGCAGGTGTCGGTGCGACGTGGGTCGATAACGATGACTTTCATCTGCGGGCGACGGGATTTGGCTTCCTCCAGCCGACGGAAAAGTACCGGATGGGCGTAGGCCATGTTACTGCCGACGATCATCACGCAGTCGCTGAGCTCCAGGTCTTCGTAACTGCACGGCGGCGCGTCGGCGCCGAGGCTGCGTTTGTAGCCGACCACCGCCGAGGACATGCACAGCCGCGAATTGCTGTCGATGTTGTTGGTGCCCACCAGCGCCCGCGCCAGTTTGTTGAAGGCGTAGTAGTCCTCGGTGAGCAACTGCCCGGAGATGTAGAACGCCACGCTGTCCGGGCCGTGTTCGGCGATGGTTTCGGCAAACACGTTGGCCGCGTGGTCGAGGGCGGTATCCCAGTCAGTACGGCTGCGCGCCAGGCCTTTGCCCAGGCGCAGTTCCGGGTACAAGGCGCGGGCGGCGAGGTCGCCGGTCAGGTGCAGCGTCGAGCCTTTGCTGCACAGTTTGCCGAAGTTGGCCGGGTGCGCCGGATCGCCGCTGACGCCGAGGATGCGCTCGCCGTCATGCTCGATCAGTACGCCGCAGCCGACCCCGCAGTAACAGCAGGTCGAGGCGGTCGTCTGGCGGTTCATCAGATGGCGTCCCGCAGGGCCAGTTGCACCCGGCCGTTCTCGACCCGGGCCGGATGGTGATGGGCACAGCCGATGTCCGGCGCCTGGGCTTCGCCGGTTTCGAGGTCGATCTGCCAGTTGTGCAGCGGGCAGGCCACGCGCTTGCCATAGATCAGGCCTTGCGACAGCGGCCCGCCCTTGTGCGGGCAGCGGTCATCGAGGGCGAACACCTCGTCGTCGCTTGTACGAAAAATCGCGATGTCACCTTTCGGTCCGGCAATGATCCGCGAACCGAGGGCGTTGATCTCTTCCAGCGCACAGATGTCGAGCCAGTTCATGCCGGCACCTCCAGGTTTTTCACGGGGATCACGTCGAATTCTTTCTTCAGTTGCGGCTGCGCCAGGCGTTCTTTCCATGGGTCCTGTTCGAACGACAGGGAGAATTGCAGGCGCTCATTCAGGGCCTTGCGCCGCTCGGCGTCTTCGAGCACGTTCTTCTTGATGTGCTCCATGCCGACCCGTTGCAGGTAATGCACGGTGCGTTCGAGGTAGAAGGCTTCCTCGCGGTAGAGCTGCAGGAATGCGCCGTTGTATTCGCGGACTTCCTCGGCAGTTTTCAGTTTGACGAAGAACTCGGCGACTTCGGTCTTGATCCCGCCGTTGCCACCGATGTACATCTCCCAGCCGGAGTCGACGCCGATAATTCCTACGTCCTTGATGCCCGCTTCCGAGCAGTTGCGTGGGCAACCGGACACCGCCAGCTTCACTTTGTGCGGCGACCACATGTTGAACAGGTCGTGCTCGAGTTCGATGCCCAGTTGCGTCGAGTTCTGCGTGCCGAAGCGGCAGAACTCGCTGCCGACGCAGGTTTTCACGGTGCGGATGGATTTGCCGTAGGCGTGGCCGGACGGCATGTCGAGGTCTTTCCAGACGCCGGGCAGATCCTGTTTCTTGATCCCCAGCAAGTCGATGCGCTGACCGCCGGTGACCTTGACCATCGGCACGTTGTACTTGTCGGCCACATCGGCGATCCGCCGCAGTTCCGATGGGTTGGTCACGCCGCCCCACATGCGCGGCACCACCGAATAGGTGCCGTCCTTCTGGATGTTGGCGTGGGCGCGTTCGTTGATCAGACGCGATTGCGGGTCGTCCTTGGCCTCGCCCGGCCAAGTGGAAATCAGGTAGTAGTTGAGCGCCGGGCGACAGGTCGCGCAGCCATTGGGCGTGCGCCAGTTCAGGTAACTCATGGTCTCGGCGATGGTCAGCAGGTGTTCCTGGCGGATCGCCTGACGAATCTGCCCGTGGTTGAGATCGCTGCAACCGCAGATGGCTTTTTCGCTTTTCGGTTTGACGTCGGCCGCGCCACCCACCGTATTGATCAGGATCTGTTCAACAAGGCCGGCGCAGGAACCGCAGGAGCTGGCAGCCTTGGTGTGTTTCTTCACTTCATCGACGCTGAACAGGCCGTGTTCCTGAATCGCCTTGACGATGGTGCCCTTGCACACACCGTTGCAGCCGCAGACTTCGGCGCTGTCGGCCATGACCATGGCTTTGTCCTGGCCCTGATGTCCTACGTCGCCTAAAGCGTTTTCGCCGAACATGAGGTGATCGCGGATCTCGCCTATGGCGTGATTCTCACGAATCTGCCGGAAATACCAACCGCCATCTGCCGTATCGCCGTACAGACAGGCGCCGACCAGCACGTCATCCTTGATCACCAGTTTTTTGTACACGCCGCCGATCGGGTCGGAGAGGGTGATGGTCTCGGTGCCTTCGCCGCCCATGAAGTCGCCGGCGGAGAACAGGTCGATGCCGGTGACTTTCAATTTGGTCGAAGTCACTGAACCCTGATAGCGAGCGAAACCCAGTTGCGCGAGGTGATTGGCGCAGACCTTGGCTTGTTCGAACAGCGGCGCAACGAGGCCGTAGGCGATGCCGCGATGACTGGCGCATTCGCCGATTGCGTAGATGCGCGGGTCGTAGGTTTGCAGGGTGTCGTTGACCAGAATCCCGCGATTGCACGGAATTCCTGCCTTTTCTGCCAGTTCGGTGTTGGGGCGGATGCCGGCGGCCATCACCACCAGATCGGCAGGAATGATGTCGCCGTTCTTGAACTGCACCGAACCGACCCGGCCATTGCCGGCATCGTGCAAGGCTTGGGTCTGTTCGCACAGGCGAAAATGCAGGCCACGGGATTCCAGCGCCGATTGCAGAAGCTGGCCGCTGGTCTTGTCCAGTTGCCGCTCCAGCAGCCATTCGCCGAGGTGCACCACGGTCACGTGCATGCCGCGCAGCATCAGGCCGTTGGCCGCTTCGAGGCCGAGCAGACCGCCGCCGATGACCACGGCGTGCTTGTGGGTCCTGGCCGTGTCGATCATGGCCTGGGTGTCGGCGATGTCGCGGTAACCGATCACGCCCTGCAAAGTGTTGCCGGGGATTGGCAGGATGAACGGGGTCGAGCCGGTGGCGATCAGCAGGCGATCGTACTCGGCTTCGGTGCCGTCCTCGGCAATCACTCGGCGTTTGACCCGGTCGATCTCCACCACTTTGCGGTTGAGCAGCAACTTGATGTTGTTTTCCAGGTACCAGTCGAGGTCGTTGAGGACGATCTCTTCGAACGTCTGCTCGCCGGCCAGCACCGGCGACAGCAGGATGCGGTTGTAGTTGGTGTGCGGTTCGGCGCCGAAGACGGTGATGTCGTAGAGCTCGTCGCTCAGCTTGAGCAGTTCTTCCAGGGTACGCACCCCGGCCATGCCATTGCCGATCATCACCAGTTTGAGTTTTTTCATCAGGTTCTCCGGGAGCTGCGGCTGGCCTCTGGTGGGCCGTCGGGCCTTGCTCGACAAATTTTGCGCAAACAAAAAAAGGCGTCCCGCTAGTTGCCTAGCGAGGACGCCTTTGTCCTGGTCCCGTTCTCTCGGGAAGCGCAGCCTTCGTCGTTGAAGGATGGGCTTTATGTATGGTGAGAAGGGTAATGCAGTGGTTGTGCCAACTTGGATGGACGCGGATTTATTGGGGATTCGGGTTGTGAGAAAAGGTTTTTTTGCACCGAATCGAGGCGTGTTGCTCGTTCGTGGCGCGTTAATTCTTGGGGTTATGCGGTGTGACGCCGAATGCCTTCGCGAGCAGGCTCGCTCCCACAAGGTTTCCGCGAACGACACCAATCCCCTGTGGGAGCGAGCCTGCTCGCGAATGGCGCAACTCAATATCAGCCATGAAACAACAAAACCAGCAGCACTACATTCCCCAGCAACGCCACCAACGCCATCGTCCGCCAGACCTTCAACGGCTCCCGTTCCAACAAAGGCCGGGGCCGCACACTCAAACTTTGCCGCTCACCCTGTTCCAGCACCAGCAGCCACTCTTCAGCGGTTTCGAAGCGTTGCTGCGGATCGGCGGCGACGCCGCGTTCCAGACTTTGCGCCAGCCAGTCCGGCAGGTCCGGGCGATAGCGACTGGCATTCACCGGCACGCCGAATCGGGGCCGCTGGAACGCTTCGATTTCGCCATAGGGAAAATGCCCGGTGAGCAGGTAATAGAGAGTGACACCGACAGAATACAAATCCTGTTGTGCACTCGGTGGTTCGCCGCGAAACGCTTCTGGGGCGATGAAACTAGGCGTTCCTGGCAGGGTCGACGGCGCGTCCTCGGACAGTCCCGGGCAATAAGCCAGGCCGAAATCCAGCAGGCGCAGTTCGCCGTCATCCCCCAGCAGCAGGTTTTCCGGTTTGATGTCGCGGTGCAGAATCTGCCGTCGATGCAGCAACCCGACCGCGCGCAACAGCCGCTCGGCGATGTCCTGCCACTGCGCCAAAGGCAACGGGCCGCTGTGTTGAAACACGTCGGCCAGCGTCGTCCCGGCGTATTCGCGCATGACGTAATACAAATGCTGACGCTGAGTGCAGGCATGGATTTGCGGAAAATGCCGGCCGGCCACGCGCTTGAGGAACCATTCTTCCGACAGCAGCGCCTGACCGGCTTGCGGATGGTCGGCCAGCCGCGTCGGCAAGGTCTTCAGCAGCCAAGGCTGGCCCTGGCTATCGAGCACGCGATACAGCAATGATTGCTGGCTCTGGCCGATGATGCCTTGCACCTGCCAGCCTTCAAACGCTTGCCCGGGTTTCAGCGTTGGCGGCAGTGGCCATTGCTGCAATTGCACCAGCGCATCGCCAATGCTCGCTTCGCCCAGCGCATCGACGCGCACCAGCAGGGCACTGGCGTTGTCCTGACTGCCGGCCAGATGCGCGGCGTTGACCAAGGTTTGCGCCGCGCTGGGCAGATCCGCTTGATCGCGCAGAATTGCCGCGATCGCGGTATCGCCCAAGGTCGACCAGACGCCGTCGCTGAGCAGCACGAAGCTTTCGCCCTCACGCAGTTCGCCGTCGAGGAAATCCAGGACCAGATGCTGATCGAGCCCGAGCGCACGCTTGAGCACGTGTTGCATGCCCGGTTGCTCCCAGACGTGATCCTCGCTGATGCGCTGCAAGCGCTCGGCGTGCCAGCGATAGACCCGGCAATCGCCGACGTGGGCGAGGGTGAAGCGTCGACCGCGCATCACCAGCGCGCTGACTGTGGTCAGCAACGGTTGCCCGCCGCCGTTGGCCTGCAGCCAGCGATTTTGCGCGAGCAGCAGGCGATCCAGCGCCTGGGCCACGCTCCAGGTTTCCGGCGTCGCGTAGTAGTCCAGCGCCAGCGCCTGCAAGGTCGAACGCGCGGCGAGGCCGCCATCGGCGCATTGGCTGACGCCGTCGGCGATGGCGAACAGATAACCCTTGCTCACCGCCAGTGCCGGCGCCGGTGTCACCGAGCGCAGGGCGTCCTGATTCTCCGCGCGCGGGCCGGTGGCGCTGGCTTCGGCGAAGCTCAGTTGCAGAGCCATTGAGGCCTCAGACCCGCGCCGCCGTCACCGCCGCCGAACCCCAGGTGGTTCTCCAGCGACGCTTGACGCCGTGCAGGCCAAACCACGCCAGCACACCGAGGCTGGCGAACAACCACAGCGCCAGTTGATAACTGCCGGTGCTTTGCTTGATCGCGCCCATGCCGGCCGCGAGGGCGAAGCCGCCGATACCGCCGGCCATGCCGATAAGCCCGGTCATCACGCCGATTTCCAGACGAAAACGCTGCGGCACCAATTGGAAAACCGCGCCGTTGCCCGCACCCAAGCCGAGCATGGTGCAGACGAAAAGCGCCAGCGCCGCGTAGGAACTTGGCAGATTGAAGCCCACCGCTGCGATGCAGATCGCAGCGACGGTGTACATCGCCAGCAAGGTGCGGATGCCGCCGAAGCGATCGGCCAGCGCGCCACCCAATGGCCGCATCAGGCTGCCGCCGAACACGCAGGCAGCGGTGTAGTAACCGGCGGTTACCGGGCTCAGACCGTATTGATCGTTGAAGTAACCGGGCAGGGCGCTGGCCAGGCCGATGAAGCCGCCGAAGGTGACGCTGTAGAAAAACATGAACCACCAACTGTCGCGATCACCGAGGGCCTTGAAGTAGTCGGCCATGGCTTTCGGTTTTGGCCGCTGCGGCGCGTTTTTTGCCAGCAGGGCGAACAGCACTAAAGTCAAAACCAGCGGGATCAGGGCGAAACCGAAGACATTGCTCCAGCCGAACGCGGCGGCAATCACTGGCGCCAGCAGCGCGGCGAACACGGTGCCGGAGTTGCCCGCGCCGGCGATGCCCATGGCTTTGCCCTGATGCTCTGGCGGGTACCACTGCGAGGCCAGCGGCAGGGCTACGGCGAACGAGGCGCCGGCCATGCCGAGGAACAGGCCGAGGATCAGCGCCTGTTCATAACTGTGGATGCCGAGTTTCCAGGCGCCGAACAGCGCGCAGATGACGATGACCTGGCCGATCAGTCCGGCGGTCTTGGGCGACAAGCGATCGGCGAGCATGCCCATGGCGAAGCGCAACACCGCGCCGGCGAGAATCGGCGTGGCGACGACGAGGCCGCGCTGCTGGGTGGTCAGGTGTAGGTCGGCGGCAATCTGCACCGCCAGCGGGCCGAGCAGGTACCAGACCATGAAGCTCAGGTCGAAATACAGGAAAGCCGCGAACAGGGTCGGGGTATGGCCGGATTTCCAGAAGCTTGAATTCATCGCGCACCTCGGCTGAAAAGAGTCTCGAAAGGAGTCATGCACAGCAGGTGGAGCGCCTCACGGCCGCACCACCGGCCCCGCTCTATGGGGCCAAAACGCAAAAACGCCGCTACCTGATTCGCCGAGGGGCGAACGGGGTGAGCGACGTCTTTGTCGTAGGTGGGGCAACCGCCGTTGGTTACCTGTGCGGTTTACTTAGCGAGATTTGTGCCAACAGTTCGTGACCGAGGTGCGGCCATTCGCGAGCAGGCTCGCTCCCACATTGGAATGTATGCCACCTGTGGGAGCGAGCCTGCTCGCGAAAAGGCCCGCACTGACAACACAAAATCTCAGCCCAGCAACTCGCTCATGGCAATGATCTGCTCCGCCACTTGAATCAGCTTCTGCTGGCGGCTCATGGCCTGGCGGCGCATCAGCGTATAGGCCTCTTCCTCGTTGCAGTCCTTCATCTTCATCAGCAAACCCTTGGCCAGTTCGATGCGCTTGCGCTCGGCCAGTTGCTGGTCACGGGCCTGCAATTGCGCGCGCAGGGCCTGGTCACTCTCGAAGCGCGCCATCGCCACGTCGAGAATCGGCTGCAACCGTTTTGCGTGAATGCCTTCGACGATATAGGCACTGACCCCGGACTTGATCGCCTGACGCATCACCCCCGGGTCATGTTCGTCGGTAAACATTACGATCGGCCGGGGCTGGTCGCGGCTGACCAGTACCACTTGCTCCATGACATCGCGGCTCGGTGACTCGGTATCGATCAGGATTACGTCCGGGCGCACCGTTTCGACGCGCGCCGGCAGGTCGATGGTCAGGCCGGACTCGTCGATTACCTCGAAGCCGGCCTCGGTCAGCGCCGCTTTCAGGCGTCCGACTTTTTTCGCGGTGTCGTTGATCAGCAGAATGCGCAACATGTTCGCGGTCTCCTGTCAGCGGCGGGCGAGAAGGGGGGCATCGTCGTTCAGCGCGTGCAGTTTGAAACTGCGCGCATAGCCCGCCGGATCGCTGCCGTCCCAGACCTTGCCGTCGAGCAACTGGCTGCTGCGCAGGTCTGCGCAGGAAGTCGCGACGCCAACAGCGCTCGCTGCCTCGCGGTACAGATCCAGGCGCTGAACCTGGCGGGCGACTGCCAGATAATCCGGGTCCTCGCGCAACAGACCCCAGCGACGGAACTGGGTCATGAACCACATGCCGTCGGAAAGGTATGGCAGATTGACCTCGCCATCGCCATGAAAACGCAGCGCATGCGGATCCTGCCAGCGATTACCGAGGCCATCGGCGTAGTCACCCATAAAACGCGGCTCGATGCACGCGGCGGGGGTGTCGAGGTATTCGGCGGCGCTGAGCAATTGCGCGGTGCTGCGGCGGTTTTCCGTGCTTTCTTCGATGAAGCGGCTGGCCTCAAGGATGGCCATGACCAGCGCCCGCGCGGTGTTGGGGTATTGCTCGACGAATTCGCGGGTGCAGCCGAGGACTTTTTCCGGGTGGTCGGGCCAGATGCTTTGGCTGGTCGCCAGGGTGAAACCGAGATCCTGCTGCACGGCGCTGGCCGCCCACGGTTCGCCGACGCAAAAGCCGTCGATGCGCCCGGCTTGCAGGTGCGCAACCATTTGCGGCGGCGGCACGACCACGCTGTCGACGTCCTGCAACGGATGAATGCCCTGGCTCGCCAGCCAGTAATAAAGCCACATCGCATGGGTGCCGGTGGGGAAGGTCTGGGCGAAGGTCAGTTTTGCGCGGCTTTGGTGCACGTGCCGATCGAGCGCTTCAGGACTGTTCACGCCAGCCTGTTGCAAACCATGGGACAGGTTCAGGCTCTGGCCATTCTGGTTCAGGCCCATCAGCACCGCCATGTCGGTGGGGGCGACGCCGCCGATGCCCAGGTGCACCGCATAAATCAGTCCGTACAGACTGTGCGCGGCATCCAGTTCGCCGCTGACCAGTTTGTCGCGCAAGTTGGCCCATGACGCCTGACGCTTGAGGTTCAGGGTCAGGCCGTAGGGCTGGGCGAAGCCCTGGGTGGCGGCGACCACCACCGAGGCGCAGTCGCTCAGCGCCATGAAGCCGAGATTGATCGCGCTCTTTTCCGGCGCATCGCTGCCATTGACCCAGGCCAGAGGCCCCAAGGACGTTTCGTTCATACGCTACCTCAAAAAAAACGTCGTCCCGGATTCTGCGCAGGCAAAACCCGGGGACGACGCCATTGTCCTGGCCTGCGCGCCGTCATTGGTCGGCAGACTGATGAGCGGGGTGGTGCAAGGCATATGCCAGTCGCCTGATTCGCGCAGGCGCCTCGCGCCGGGGGACGATGCCCGGCTATAATCGCCGCCTCTTTTCGCCGCCCGAGTCATTGCCGCCCATGTACACCCTGGCCCGTCAGCTGTTGTTCAAACTTTCCCCGGAAACCTCCCACGATCTGTCGCTGGATCTGATCGGCGCGGGTGGACGTTTGGGCCTCAACGGCTTGCTGTGCAAGGCGCCGGCGAAAATGCCGGTGACCGTCATGGGGCTGGAATTCCCGAACCCGGTGGGGCTGGCGGCAGGTCTGGACAAGAACGGCGCGGCCATCGACGGCTTTGCGCAACTGGGTTTCGGTTTTGTCGAAATCGGCACCGTGACCCCGCGCCCACAACCGGGTAACCCGAAACCACGGATCTTCCGCCTGCCGGAAGCCGAGGCGATCATCAACCGCATGGGCTTCAACAACCTCGGTGTCGATAACCTGCTGGCGCGGGTCGCTGCGGCGAAATACAAAGGCGTGCTGGGCATCAACATCGGCAAGAACTTCGATACCCCGGTCGAGCGTGCGGTCGACGATTACCTGATCTGCCTGGACAAGGTTTACGCCCACGCCAGTTACGTCACCGTCAACGTCAGCTCGCCAAACACCCCGGGCCTGCGCAGCCTGCAGTTCGGTGACTCGCTCAAGCAATTACTCGCGGATCTGGCCACGCGTCGCGCCGAACTGGCCCTGCGTCACGGCAAGCATGTGCCGCTGGCGATCAAGATCGCGCCGGACATGACCGACGAAGAGACTGCGCAGGTTGCCCAGGCATTGATCGAAACCGGCATGGACGCGGTCATCGCCACCAATACGACTTTGAGCCGTGTCGGCGTCGAAGGCATGGAACATGGCGACGAGGCGGGCGGTCTGTCCGGCGCGCCAGTGCGTGAGAAGAGCACCCATACCGTGAAAGTACTGGCGGGCGAGTTGGCTGGGCGTTTGCCGATCATTGCCGCTGGCGGCATTACCGAAGGCAAGCACGCGGCGGAGAAGATCACGGCCGGTGCAAGCCTGGTGCAGATCTATTCGGGCTTCATCTACAAAGGCCCGGCGCTGATTCGTGAATCGGTGGATGCGATCGCCGCGTTGCGCTGAGAATTGCGGAGGCCTTGTGGGAGCCTTTGTGGCGAGGGGATTTATCCCCGCTGGGCTGCCCAGCAGCCCCAAACCTTGCACATTGATATGCCAGTTAAATTGAAATCCCGATTTCGCGACTGCTGCGCAGCCGAGCGGGGATAAATCCCCTCGCCACGTGGAACCCGGTTAACCCTTTTTGCAGGCATTAAAAAGGGCTCCTCGAAGGAGCCCCTGGGCCGTAGCCCGCCGTCCGGGAAGGACGTGCGTGGTTAATTCATTGCAAATTCAGATTGTCGTGTCGGAATAAATGCCCTGTGTCAGCCGACGGCGTGAAGTTCGTTGAGTCTGTGGATTCCCGCAGTGCCGGTCATACCGTCCCAGTTGTCGCCGCGTCCTTCTCGCCAGCCGTTGATCCAGGCTTGACGTACCGACGGTAGAGTAAATGGGCAAAGCTCACGGGATTTGCCACCAACGCCATATTGATATCCGCGCAAAAATGCTCTTTCCAACGGATCACGCTTAAGTCTTCTCATAGGGTGTTTCCCTCACTTGTTGACTGTAGTGTCGCGTTGACCTCAATTGAGGTCTGGCAGAAAAAACCTGCCATCGTGCGGCTCGCTGCCGGCGTGGCGAGCCAAGGTGTTGACGCCGTTGCGACGTCAACCTGTGCTCAGTTCTAACCAATGAGTCACACCGAGGGAATGATCGTTTTGTCATAAGCACGTAACGTAAAGGATGCTATGGCGATAAGTAACCGCGTATTTATTCAACGTTCAATGCGCAAACCCCGGTATGATCGGCGCCCCGCTGACTCAGGGGGTTAATCCTTTAGTGAGAATGACCCACGTTTGCGCTTGGGTAATATTCGACGAAGGGTCGCTTTCAGTCTTTTTGTTGCACCAACTTTTTTATCTGTCCCGGCATCTAAGCTCTTTTAACCCGAGCAGCGGGGATGGAACGGCACACCTTCGTGCCACGCGGGCGCTCTTTCAGAAAAGCGCCTGATTGAAAACCGGGTCGGCAATGCGTTGCCGGCCCACTAGCCAAAGGCTCTGGAATTACCATGTCCGATCGTTTCGAACTCTTCCTCACTTGCCCCAAAGGCCTTGAAGGCCTGCTCATCGAGGAAGCCGTCGGGCTTGGCCTTGAAGAAGCGCGCGAGCACACCTCCGCCGTGCGTGGCATGGCGACCATGGAAACCGCCTATCGCCTGTGCCTCTGGTCGCGTCTGGCCAACCGCGTGTTGCTGGTGCTCAAGCGTTTCCCGATGAAGGACGCCGAAGACCTCTATCACGGCGTGCTCGACATTGACTGGCAGGATCACATGCTCAGCGACGGCACCCTGGCCGTCGAATTCAGCGGCCACGGTTCGGGCATCGACAACACCCACTTCGGCGCGCTGAAAGTCAAAGACGCCATCGTCGACAAACTGCGCACGCCGCAGGGCGATCGTCCATCCATCGACAAACTCAACCCGGACCTGCGCATTCACCTGCGTCTGGATCGCGGCGAAGCGATTCTGTCCCTCGACCTGTCCGGCCACAGCCTGCACCAGCGCGGCTATCGCTTGCAGCAGGGCGCGGCGCCGCTGAAGGAAAACCTCGCCGCCGCCATCCTCATCCGTTCCGGCTGGCCGCGCATTGCCGCCGAAGGTGGCGCACTGGCTGACCCGATGTGCGGTGTCGGTACGTTCCTCGTCGAAGCCGGGATGATTGCCGCCGACATGGCGCCGAACCTGCGTCGCGAGCAGTGGGGCTTTACCGCGTGGCTCGGTCACGTGCCGGCACTGTGGAAAAAACTCCATGAAGAAGCCGTCGAGCGTGCCGCCGCCGGTCTGGCCAAACCGCCGCTGTGGATTCGCGGTTACGAAGCCGATCCACGATTGATTCAGCCAGGCCGCAACAACGTTGAACGTGCCGGCCTCAGCGAGTGGATCAAGATCTACCAGGGCGAAGTGGCGACCTTCGAGCCGCGCCCGGATCAGAACCAGAAAGGTCTGGTCATCTGCAACCCGCCGTACGGCGAGCGTCTCGGTGACGAAGCCAGCCTGCTGTATCTCTACCAGAATCTGGGCGAGCGTCTGCGTCAGGCCTGCCTGAACTGGGAAGCGGCGGTGTTCACCGGCGCCCCGGATCTGGGCAAGCGCATGGGTATCCGCAGCCATAAGCAGTATTCGTTCTGGAACGGCGCGCTGCCGTGCAAACTGCTGCTGATCAAGGTTCTGCCCGATCAGTTCGTCACTGGCGAACGTCGCACTCCGGAACAGCGTCAGGCCGAGCGCGAGCAAGCGGCTTACGATCAGACCCCGGACGAGCCGCAAGAGCGCAAGTTCAACAAGAACGGCAACCCGATCAAGCCGACGCCAGCCCCGGCGCCAGTGGTCGAGCAGCCGCGCCTGAGTGAAGGCGGGCAGATGTTTGCCAATCGCTTGCAGAAAAATCTCAAGGCGATGGGCAAGTGGGTCAAGCGCGAAGGCATCGATTGCTACCGCGTCTATGATGCCGACATGCCGGAATACGCGATGGCCATCGACCTGTACCACGACTGGGTACACGTTCAGGAATACGCCGCGCCGAAATCCATCGACCCGGAAAAAGCCTCGGCGCGCATGTTCGATGCGCTGGCGGCCATTCCGCAGGCGTTGAACGTCGACAAGAACCGCGTGGTGGTCAAGCGCCGCGAGCGGCAGAGCGGCACCAAGCAGTACGAGCGTCAGGCGGCGCAGGGCAAGTTTGTCGAGGTCAATGAAGGCGGGGTGAAGTTGCTGGTCAACCTCACCGACTACCTCGACACCGGCCTGTTCCTCGATCACCGGCCGATGCGCATGCGTATCCAGAAAGAAGCGGCCGGCAAACGCTTCCTCAATCTGTTCTGCTACACCGCGACCGCCAGCGTGCACGCGGCCAAGGGCGGCGCGCGCAGCACCACCAGCGTCGATCTGTCGAAAACCTATCTGGACTGGGCGCGGCGCAACCTGTCGCTGAACGGCTTCTCGGACAAGAACCGTCTGGAGCAGGGCGATGTGATGGCGTGGCTGGAAAGCAGCCGCGACGAGTACGACCTGATCTTCATCGACCCGCCGACGTTCTCCAACTCCAAGCGCATGGAAGGCATCTTCGATGTGCAGCGCGATCAGGTGCAGTTGATCGACTTGGCGATGGCGCGGCTGGCACCGGGTGGCGTGCTGTATTTCTCCAACAACTTCCGCAAGTTCCAGTTGGAGGAAAACCTCGCCGAGCGTTATGCGGTCGAGGAAATCAGCGCGCAGACCATTGATCCGGATTTCGCCCGCAATACCAAGATCCACCGCGCCTGGAAAATCACGGCTCGTTGACGCTTTCACTGGTTGGATCCACAGAGCCTTGATTTTTAACGGCTCGGTGGACCCAGCGGTGCTGGCTAAATTAGTGGCTAATAGCTATAACTCACACACCGCCAATGGGGTTTTCCCGTGAATCTGGCGGAGTGAGTCGTGCTTATGCCGTTGCACCCCGTGCGCCCGAAAATCCTCGGTTTCATCAGCGAAGACGTTTCAGCCTGGCTGGTCGCTTTGCTGGTGTTGCTTGCCGGCGGAATTCTCACCGGGCTGCTCGCGTGGGGCACCTTCAATCAGTTTCAGCAACAATCGCGTCAGCGTTTCCAACTGCTGGCCAATGAACGCTACAGCCGCATCGCCGAACGTTTTCAGGACCAGGAGCAACGTCTCGATGGCCTGCGGCGGTTCTTCGCCAACTCCGAATCGGTGTCCCGCGCTGAGTTCGATGGTTACTCTCGACCCTTATTGCTGCGCACCCAAGCCTATACCTACGCGCCGCGAGTCAGCGGTGCCGAACGGACCGCGTTCGAACAGCAGGTGCGTGATGAGGGCCTGAGCGAGTTCACCATTCGCGAACTGGACGCCAAAGGCGAATTGCAACTGGCGGCGCCGCGCGACGAATACGTGCCGGTGCTCTACACGCAAACCCAAAGCCGACTGGCGCCACCGCTGGGCTACGACTTGCTCGCCCAACCCTTGCGCCGCGAAACCCTGCAACGCGCCGACCAGCTCGGCAGCATGGCGGTGTCGCAACCTATGCATCTGGTCGGGATCGAGCCGTCGTACGCGCGTGGTGTGCTGCTGCTGGCGCCGGTCAGTCGCGCTGGAGAGTCGCAGCCGTTCGGCTATGTGATGGCGGTGATCAGCATGCGCCAGTTGCTCGCCGACGGACTGCCCGATGCCCTGCACGATTACCTGTCGGTGCGCATTCTCGACCTGTCGACCCAGGATCAGCACGAAGCGCTGTTCGAATCGAGCAACGAGGCGGTGCCCGGCGATCTGGCAGCGACGCGCTTGCTGCGCATGGCCGATCACGACTATCAGGTCGATATCCTGCCGAGCGAAGCGTTCATGCAGGCCAACCATTCGTCGGTGGGCAGCGTGATCATTCTGGGCGGCTTGCTCAGCGCATTGCTCAGCGCCTTGCTTTATGTGCTGGTCAGCCAGCGCCAGCGCGCGGTGCGCCTGGTCGAGGTGCGCACCCAGGAGTTGCACGAGCGCGAGCAGGAATTGCGCGGCACCCACGGTCAACTGCGCGGCGTTCTGAATGCCGCCACTCAGGTCGCGATCATTGCCACCGACCTGCGCGGGGTGATCAACACCTTCAACCCCGGCGCCGAGCAAATGCTCGGCTACAGCAGCGCCGAAGTCGTTGGGCGCATGACCCTGGAGAACCTGCATTTGCCACGGGAACTGGCGGCGCGTTCGGCCGAGTTGAGTGCGCGCTACGGCAAAAGCATTCCGACTTGCCACGCGATGCTGGTCGAGGGCGGCGAAGTCGGCGGCCACGAGGCACGCGAGTGGACGCTGGTGCGCAGCGACGGCAGTCATCTGCCGGTGAACATGCTCGCCACCCCGGTGCTTGACGAGCAAGGCCTGTGGGTCGGTCATCTGGCGATCTGCATCGACATCACCGAGCGCAAACGCGTGCACGAAGTGCTGGCAGCACGCGACACATTGCTGAAGAAGCTCAGCGCCCATGTTCCCGGTGGCATCTACCAATTCAAGATGGAATTCGACGGACGCTTCAGCGTGATCTACGCCAGCGATGGCATCCGCGAAATCTACGAGCTGGAGCCGGATGTGCTGCTGCTCGACTCCGAGGCGATCTTCAGTCGTATCCACTCGCAGGATGCGATTCGCGTGCGCAGCTCGATCCGCGAATCGGCGGAAAATCTCAGCCCCTGGCGCGAAGAGTACCGCGTGCAATTGCCCGAGCGCGGTCTGCGCTGGGTGCGCGGCGAGGCGACACCGGAAGAGCTGCCGGGCGGCGGGGTGCTGTGGCACGGTTATATCTCGGATATCTCCGATCTCAAGCGCGTGGAAGAAGAATTGCGCGCGTTGTCGATCACCGACTCGCTGACCGGCATTCACAACCGCCGCTATTTTCAGGAACGCCTGACTACCGAAATGGCCCGGGTCGAGCGTGGCGGCGGTGAGCTGTCGGTGATCATGCTCGACATCGACCACTTCAAACGCATCAACGATCAGTTCGGCCACGCCGTCGGCGACCGCGTGCTGCAGGCAGTCTGCGAGCGGATCGGCCATCGCCTGCGCCGCACCGACGTGTTCTGCCGTTTGGGCGGTGAAGAGTTCATGGTGCTGTGCCCGGACATCGACGGCGAACACGCCTATATGCTGGCGATGGAGTTGTGGGAAGGTTTGCGCAGCGCGCCGGTAGACGTGGTCGGCTTGGTCACCGCGAGTTTCGGCATCGCCAGCTGGCGCCCGGGGGAGGGCGCAGATGCGCTGTTGCTGCGCGCTGACTCAGGGGTTTACGCGGCGAAGCAGAATGGCCGGGATCGGGTTGAGCGGGAGATGAGCTGATTCGAACCTGACACCTGACCCTGTGGGGCAGAGGGGACCTGGCGCTGATTTTCTGTGGGAGCGAGCTTGCTCGCGAAAGCGGTGTGACAGTCACTGAACATGCTGACTGAACCGACGCCTTCGCGAGCAGGCTCGCTCCCACAATTGCATCTGCTGCGCCTACAGCACCGAAGCGGTCTGCGGCAGTTTCGGCTGTTTGTACAGATCCAGCAGCACCTGATCGAGCACCGACGAGGCGCCGAACGGGGCCTTGTCGTTGAGGATCGCTACCACCGCCCAGGTATTGCCATTCACATCACGGCTGAAACCGGCAATCGCGCGCACGGTGTTCAGGGTACCGGTCTTGACGTGGGCTTCGCCGCGCATCGCCGTGGTTTTCAGACGTTTGCGCATGGTGCCGTCGGTGCCGGCAATCGGCAGCGAGCTGATGTACTCGGCGGCGTACGGGCTATGCCAGGCGGCCTGCAGCATGTTGGCCATCTCACGCGCGCTGACCCGCTCGGCCCGCGACAGACCAGAGCCGTTTTCCATCACCAGATGCGGCGCGGTGATGCCTTTCTTCGCCAGCCACTGCCGCACCACGCGCTGCGCAGCCCGGGCGTCATCACCGTCGGCATCGTTGCGGAAACGCTGGCCAAGGCTGAGGAACAGCTGCTGGGCCATGGTGTTGTTACTGTATTTGTTGATGTCGCGGATGATCTCGGCCAGATCTGGCGAGTACGCGCGGGCGAGCAGTTTGGCGCTGCTCGGCGTCGGTGCCAGACGATCCTTGCCCTGGATGCTGCCACCCAGTTCCTTCCAGATCGCGCGGACGGCGCCGGCGGTGTAGGTCGCGTGGTCGAGCAGCGACAGGTAAGTCTGCGAGCTGCAGCCTTCGCCCAACTGGCCGCCGACGGTTACGGTCACGCTGCCATCGGCTTGCGGCACCGGGTTGTAGCGCACGCCGCCGGTGCATTGCTTGGACGGCAGCGCCTTGACGGTGTTTTCGATGCGGATGCTGGCAATCGGCGGCTCAACCGAAATCAGTACGCGGCCACCGTCATTGCGCGCAACAAAGCGCAGGGCCTTGAGGTTGACCAGCAATGAGTCGGGTTTGACCAGGAACGGCTTGTTGTCGTCGTTGCCGTCATCGTTGAATTCCGGCAATTGCGGCTGCACGAAGAAGTTGCGGTCGAGGATCAGGTCGCCGGTGATCTGGGTCACGCCGTTGGCGCGCAGGTCACGCATCAGCAACCAGAGTTTTTCCATGTTCAGCTTCGGGTCACCGCCACCCTTGAGGTAGAGGTTGCCGTTGAGAATGCCGCCGTTCAGGTCGCCGTCGGTGTAGAACTCGGTTTTCCACTGATGGTTGGGGCCGAGCATTTCCAGCGCCGCGTAAGTGGTGACCAGTTTCATTGTCGAGGCCGGATTGACCGAGACGTCGGCGTTGAACACGGTCGGCGTGCCCGGACCGTCGAGCGGCACCATCACCAGCGACAGCGCAGTGGGCTGCAACTTGCTGGCCTTGAGGGCTTTTTCGACGTTCGGGGTGAGGGAAGTGTTGATGGTGGCAGCGGAGACAGGCAGGGCCAGGGGCAGAAGAAGGCCGGCGAGAAACAGTGGACGCAACGATTTGATCATATGCAATAAAACCCTGCAAAAGAGGGGAAAAAAGACGAGGACATGGATGAAAAGGCCCTCAGTGGTCATGAAAGTGTCGGCATTATGCCCCAAGCTGTAACAGCTTGTGCCGTGTCAGGCCCGGCCAATCGCTTATTTTTTTACAGGCGGTCGGCCGCAGCGACCAGAGAGTCGGGCAATCGCCGGCTTAAACTGGTAAAGTGCCGGCCGTTATTACTTAAGAGGATTGTTCCAATGGCGACTAACCGTTCCCAGCGTCTGCGCAAAAAACTGTGCGTTGATGAATTTCAAGAGCTGGGTTTCGAACTGAACCTGGACTTCAAAGAAGACTTGTCCGAAGAAGCCATTGACGCTTTCCTCGAAGCATTCATCAAAGAAGCCATGGAAGCCAACGGTCTGGGTTATGTTGGCGGCGACGACTTCGGTCTGGTGTGCCTGCAGAAGCGTGGCTCGGTCAACGAAGAGCAGCGCGCTGCCGTTGAAGCCTGGCTGAAAAACCGCTCCGAGCTGACCAAGTACGAAGTCAGCCCGCTGCTGGACGTGTGGTATCCGGAAAAGCCGATCAACGCGGCTAAGTGATACTGAAAAAAACGGCGACCTGAGGGTCGCCGTTTTTTTATGCCTGCCTGCCAGGGTTGTCGTCCTGCAGGACGCATTCGCGAGCAGGCTCGCTCCCACACGATTCACCTGAGCGACTCGACTTACCTGTGGGAGCGAGCCTGCTCGCGAAGCTTTTATACCGTCAACGCTTGTTCCAGTTCAAAATCACCAGCGTCAAAACCCCCGCGACAATCCCCCAGAACGCCGAACCAATGGAAAACAACGTCAGCCCCGACGCCGTGACCATAAACGTGATCAACGCCGCTTCCCGTTCCTTCACCTCGTTCATGGCGATGCTCAAGCCATTGATGATCGAGCCGAACAGCGCCAGCGCGGCAATCGACAGCACCAGTTCTTTCGGCAACGCCGCAAACAATGCCGCCAACGTCGCGCCGAACACCCCGGCAATCCCGTAGAACACCCCGCACCAGACCGCTGCGGTGTAACGCTTGTTGCGATCTTCATGGGCGTGTGGCCCGGTGCAGATTGCCGCGCTGATTGCTGCGAGGTTGATGCCGTGGGAGCCGAACGGCGCCAGCAGCAGTGAGGCAATGCCGGTGGTGGTGATCAGTGGCGAGGCCGGGACGTTATAGCCATCGGCACGCAGCACGGCGATGCCGGGCATGTTCTGCGAGGTCATCGCCACCACGAACAGCGGAATGCCGATGCTGATGGTAGCGGCCAGGGAGAAGTGCGGCGTGGTCCAGACCGGAGTGGCCACTTCCAGGTGAAAGCCGCTGAAATCCAGCAGCCCCATGAAGCCCGACAGCGCGGTGCCGATCAGCAGCGCCGCGAGCACCGCATAGCGTGGTGACAGGCGCTTGACCAGCAGATAAGTGAAGAACATCCCCAGCACCAGCCCCGTACGGTGTTGCGCGGCGACGAAGATTTCGCTGCCGATCTTGAACAGGATCCCTGCCAGCAAGGCCGCCGCCAAAGAGGCCGGGATCTTTTTCACCAGCCGTTCGAAGCTGCCGGTCAGGCCGCAGATCGTTACCAGTACCGCGCACGTGATGTAGGCCCCGATCGCCTCGCCGTAACTGACGCCGCCCAGGCTGGTGATCAGCAACGCCGCGCCGGGGGTCGACCAGGCGATGGTGATCGGTGTGCGATAGCGCAGCGACAGGCCGATCGAACACACAGCCATGCCGATCGAAATCGCCCAGATCCACGAGGAAATCTGCCCGCTGCTCAGGCCGGCGGCTTGCCCGGCCTGGAACATCAGCACCAGCGAACTGGTGTAGCCGGTCATCATCGCGATGAAACCGGCGACGATGGCGGAAGGCGAGGTGTCGGCAAGAGGGCGCAGGCGGGCGTGGGTAGCGTCGGTCATGACGGCGGTGTTCCTTATAGCAATGGAGATGTCCGCCACAACACATCACCTCTGTGGGAGCGAGCCTGCTCGCGAAAGCGGTAGGTCAGTCAACATTCATAATGAATGTGGAATGGCTTTCGCGAGCAGGCTCGCTCCCACGGGAGGATTGCGGTCATGCAGCGGATTCTGCGATCAAGCCTAAACTCAAACCTGACAAACCGTTGCAATACAGCCGCAGGCGCAAACAGCCGTACAGTCGTGTTGCCACCATTCATTGTGTACAATCGCGCTGTTTTTTACGCGATACTTGCCAGCGACCTACTGTGCCGTATTACAGTCACGGTCTATTCGCCGCAGTTTTCCCGACTCGAGTGCCCATGAACGAACAGTTGCAACCCCTCAAGAAACAACCGCGAGCAGGCAAAGCCGGCCGCAGCGGAACCCAGGACGATATTGTCTACGCGCATATCTTCGAGGCCATCCTCGAACAGCGTCTGGCGCCCGGTACCAAGTTGAGCGAAGAAGCGCTGGGGGAAATCTTCGGGGTCAGCCGCACCATCATTCGCCGCGCGCTGTCGCGTCTGGCCCATGAAGGCGTGGTGCTGTTGCGGCCGAACCGTGGCGCCGTGGTCGCCAGCCCGAGCGTTGAAGAGGCGCGTCAGGTGTTTCTCGCCCGGCGTCTGGTCGAGCGGGCGATCACTGAACTGGCGGTTCAGCACGCCACTGCCGAGCAGATCGCCGAACTGCGGCAGATGGTCAACGACGAGCGTGACAGCTTCTCCCGTGGCGATCGTGGTGCCGGTATTCGTCTGTCGGGCGAATTCCACCTGAAGCTGGCGGAAGCGGCGATGAACGCACCGTTGATCAGCTTCCAGCGCAGCCTGGTGTCGCAGACTTCTTTGATCATCGCCCAGTACGAAAGCGGCAACCGCTCGCATTGTTCGTACGACGAACACACCCAGTTGATCGACGCCATCGAAAAGCGCGACGGCGAACTGGCGGTGAACCTGATGATGCATCACATGGATCACATCGACAGCAAGCTCAACCTCGACGAGGAAGGCGCGTCGGATGATCTGCATGCGGTGTTCTCGCATTTGTTGCAGACCAAGAAGCCGGGGCGTCCAGCGGCCAAGCTCTAAGCTGAAACCGAGTCGCGGCTTTCGCGAGCAGGCTCGCTCCCACAGGGGAATGCATTTCAAAGGTGGGAGCGAGCCTGCTCGCGAAGACAACCTGACCGGCAACAAAAATCCCCCGGGGTAAACACCACCGGGGATGATCGTTCCCACGCTCTGCGTGGGAATGCCTCTAGGGACGCTCCGCGTCCAGTGACGCCGAGCGTCACGGGCTGCATTCCCACGCAGAGCGTGGGAACGATCAGTGCAGGAAAACCTAGCGCTGATGCACCAGCGCCCCCGCTGCATACGTCTGCGCCACGGTGCGGTCATCGCCCAGCGTCATCAGCACAAACAACGTCTCGGCAATGTTATTGGACTGCTTCAAGCGGTAGCTCAGCAGCGGCGTGGCGTTGTAATCCAGCACCAGGAAGTCGGCATCGGAGCCCGGTTGCAGGTTACCGATCTTGTCTTCCAGGCGCAGCGCCCGCGCACCCCCGAGGGTCGCCAGGTACAGCGACTTGAACGGGCTCAACCGCGCGCCCTGCAGTTGCATGACCTTGTAGGCTTCATTGAGGGTTTGCAGCAGCGAGAAACTGGTACCGCCGCCGACGTCGGTGCCGAGGCCGACATTGAGCTTGTGCTTCTCGGCCATCGGCAGGTTGAACAGGCCGCTGCCGAGGAACAGGTTCGAGGTCGGGCAGAACGAGATCGCCGAGCCGGTTTCCGCCAGTCGCGCGCATTCTTCGTCACAAAGGTGCACGCCGTGGGCGAATACCGAGCGTTCGCCGAGCAACTGGTAATGATCGTAGACGTCGAGGTAGCCCTTGCGCTCCGGGAACAGTTCCTTGACCCACTCGATTTCCTTGAGGTTCTCGCTGATGTGGGTCTGCATGTACAGATCCGGGTATTCCGTCAGCAATTGCCCGGCCAGGGTCAGTTGTTCCGGGGTGCTGGTGGGGGCGAAGCGCGGCGTCACCGCGTAGTGCAAGCGACCCTTGCCGTGCCAGCGCTCGATCAGCGCCTTGCTGTCGACGTAGCTGGATTCGGCGGTATCGACCAGATAATCCGGGGCATTGCGGTCCATCATCACCTTGCCGGCGATCATGCGCAGATCTAGCTTTTCCGCCGCTTCGAAAAACGAATTCACCGATTGCGGGTGCACGCTGCCGAACACCAGCGCCGTGGTGGTGCCGTTGCGCAGCAGTTCCTTGATAAAGATGTCCGCCACTTCGTCGGCGTGGGCCTTGTCGCCAAACTGGCTTTCGCAGGGAAAGGTGTAGGTGTTCAGCCAGTCGAGCAGTTGCTCGCCGTAGGAGCCGACCATGCCGGTCTGCGGCAGGTGAATGTGTGTGTCGATAAAGCCCGGTGTGATCAGCGCATCCTGATAATGGTTGATCTCGATATCTGCCGGCAGGGTTGGCAGCAGTTCGCTGGCGTGGCCGAGGGCACTGATCTTGCTATCGTCGATCACCAGCAGGCCATCCTCGAAATATTCATAGGAGGCTTCGATGCCGACTTCGGCAGGGTCGGCGATGCTGTGCAGGATGGCGGCGCGGTAGGCTTTGCGAGTCAGAGGCATGAGGGTTCTCTAATCAGTTTGAGACTTTGAGTTTGGCGGCCTGACTGCGGCGCGAGGCGGGCAGCAGTCGGGCAATCGGTTCGGCGCGGGCGCTGTGCTGGCCGAAGTTGGCGTTGTAAGTGGCGATGATTTCGCCGGCGATGGAGATGGCGATTTCCACAGGCAATTTGCCTTTGACTTCGCCGATGCCCATCGGGCAGCGCATGCGCTGCACCACGCTCGGGTCGAAACCACGATCACGCAGACGGTGTTCGAATTTGGCGCGTTTGGTTTTCGAGCCGATCAGGCCGAACCAAGTGAAATCGTTACGCTTGAGAATCGCCGCGGTCAGCTCCAGATCGAGCTGATGGTTGTGGGTCATGACGATGCAGTAGCTGCCGGCGGGCAGATCATCGACTTCGTCCACCGGCTCTTCGCTGACGATTTTACGCACGCCGTGGGGGATGTGTTCAGGAAACTCGGCCTCGCGCGAATCGATCCAGCGCACCCGGCAGGGCAGGCTGGCCAGCAGCGGCACGAGGGCGCGACCGACGTGGCCTGCACCGAATACGGCAATCTGCGCCTGCACCTGACCCATCGGTTCGAACAGCAACACCGTAGCGCCACCGCAGCACTGGCCGAGACTGGCGCCGAGGCTGAAACGCTCCAAATGGGTGTCCTGCTTACCGCTGGCGAGCATCTCGCGGGCGATCTGCATGGCTTTGAATTCCAGATGCCCGCCACCAATGGTGTCGAACAGGCGGTCGGCACTGACGACCATTTTCGAGCCGGCGTTGCGTGGCGTCGAGCCAAGTTCTTCGATGATCGTCACCAGCACACAGGGTTCGCCCTGATTCTGCAGGTCGGCGAGGGCGTCGATCCAGTTGTACATGTTCACCTCGACATCTTCGTTGTCTGTGCCGGCCTCTTCGCGAGCAGGCTCGCTCCCACATTGGCAATGCATTCCAAATGTGGGAGCGAGCCTGCTCGCGAATGGCCGCGCCTCGGTCCTAGAGCGGAGCCAGCTCGGTTTCAGCTTCGACAGCCTTCACCGCTTTGAGCTGGCGCATCTGCTCGCAGCCCCACAACACCCGCTCCGGCGTGGCCGGCGCATCGATCTTCGGCTGATGCTGATAATCGCCGAGGCTCGCCACCGCGTCCTTGATTGCGCACCACGCGGCGATGCCGAGCATGAACGGCGGTTCACCGACGGCTTTGGAATGGAACACCGTGTCTTCCGGGTTCTTGCGGTTTTCCACCAGTTTCACCCGCAGATCCAGCGGCATGTCCGCCACCGCCGGGATCTTGTAGCTGGCCGGGCCGTTGGTCATCAGCTTGCCCTTGTTGTTCCAGACCAGCTCTTCCATGGTCAGCCAGCCCATGCCCTGGACGAAACCGCCCTCGACCTGACCGATGTCGATCGACGGGTTCAGCGAGGCGCCGACGTCGTGCAGGATGTCGGTGCGCAGCATCTTGTACTCGCCGGTCAGGGTGTCGACGATCACTTCGCAGCAGGCTGCACCGAAAGCGAAGTAATAGAACGGACGCCCACGGGCCTGACTGCGGTCGTAATAGATTTTCGGGGTCTTGTAGAAGCCAGTGCTCGACAGCGAGACCTGATTGAAATACGCCTGTTGGATCAGCGCTTCGAAGGTCAGAATCTGCTCGCGCACCCGCACGTGGCCGTTGCGGAATTCGACGTCTTCTTCGCTGACTTTGTAGTGCCGCGCGGCGAATTCGACCAAGCGTTGCTTGATGGTCTGTGCTGCATTCTGCGCGGCTTTGCCGTTCAGGTCGGCGCCGCTGGAAGCAGCGGTCGGCGATGTATTCGGCACTTTGTCGGTGTTGGTCGCGGTGATCTGCACACGATCGATTTCGACCTGGAACACTTCCGCCACGACCTGAGCGACTTTGGTATTCAGCCCCTGGCCCATTTCCGTACCGCCGTGGTTCAGGTGGATGCTGCCGTCGGTGTAGATGTGGATCAGCGCACCAGCCTGATTCAAGAAGCTCGCGGTGAAGGAAATGCCGAATTTCACCGGGGTCAGCGCCAGGCCTTTTTTGAGGATCGGGCTGTTGGCGTTGTAGCGACGGATCGCTTCGCGGCGCTCGGCGTACTGGCTGCTTTCTTCCAGTTCGGCGGTCATCTCTTCGAGCATGTTGTGCTCGACGGTCTGGTAGTAGTGGGTGACGTTGCGCTCGGTCTTGCCGTAGTAGTTGGCCTTGCGCACCGCCAGCGGGTCGAGCTTCAGGTGCCGGGCAATCGCGTCCATCACTTCCTCGATGGCGACCATGCCTTGCGGGCCGCCGAAGCCGCGATAAGCAGTGTTCGAGGCGGTGTTGGTCTTGCAACGGTGACCGTTGATGGTGGCATCGCCGAGATAGTAGGAGTTGTCCGAGTGGAACATCGCCCGGTCAACGATCGAGGCGGACAGGTCCGGCGAGCAGCCGCAGTTGCCGGCCAGCTCCATGTTGATCCCGTGCAGACGGCCGCTGCTGTCGAAGCCGACGTCGTATTCAACGTAGAACGGGTGGCGCTTGCCGGTCATCAGCATGTCTTCGACACGCGGCAGGCGCATCTTGGTCGGTTGGCCGGTGAGGTGCGCGACCACCGCGCACAGGCACGCCGGGCTCGCGGCCTGGGTTTCCTTGCCACCGAAACCACCGCCCATGCGGCGCATGTCGACGACGATCTTGTTCATCGACACGTCGAGCACTTCGGCGACCAGTTTCTGCACTTCGGTCGGGTTCTGCGTCGAGCAGTAGACGATCATTCCGCCATCTTCGGTAGGCATCACCGAGGAGATTTGTGTCTCCAGATAGAAGTGCTCCTGACCGCCGATGTGCAGCGTGCCCTGAATACGGTGTTCCGCCGTGGCCAGTGCCGAAGCCGAATCGCCGCGCTGGTGAGTGTGGCTGTCGAGCACGAAATGGCGCTTGCGCAGGGCTTCGACGACGTCGAGCACCGGTTCCAGATCCTCGTATTCGATGATCGCCGCCATCGCCGCTTTGCGCGCGGTTTCCAGATCTTTCGCCGCTACCGCCAGCACTGGCTGGCCGACGAACTGCACGTCATCGATGGCCAGCAGCGGGTCGCCCGGCATCAGCGGGCCGATGTCTTTCAGGCCCGGCACGTCTTCGTGGGTGATGACGATGCGCACGCCTTCGAAGGCGTAGCACGGCTGCGTGTCGATGCTGAGGATTTTCGCGTGGGCGCGGTCCGACAGGCGCGCATACAGGTGCAATTGGTTGGGGAATTCCAGGCGATCATCGATGTACTGCGCTTCACCGGAGACATGCTTGGCGGCGCTGTCGTGCTTGACGCTGCGGCCGACACCGGTGGTCAGATCCTTGGCGAACAGTTCGGCCAATTCAGCCTGGGTCTTCTCTACGGCGTGATGGTTAGACATAAGCGGTCACCCGAGTCTCGATGTGCGGTGTTTGCAGTTCGATGAAGTATTTGCGCAGCAGGTTCTGCGCGCTGAGCAGGCGATATTCCTTGCTGGCGCGGAAGTCCGAGAGTGGCGTGAAGTCTTCAGCCAGCGCGGCGCACGCACGTTCGATCACGGCGTTATTGAACGGCTGACCAAGCAGCACGGCTTCGCAGTGCGCGGCGCGTTTCGGAATCGCCGCCATGCCGCCGAAGGCCACCCGAGCGTCGCTGATCACGCCGTTTTCCACGCGCAGATTGAACGCAGCGCAGACGGCGGAGATGTCATCGTCCAGACGCTTCGACACTTTATAGGCGCGGAACAACTGCTCGGCGCTGGCACGCGGAACGATAATTTTCTCGATGAATTCGCTTTCCTGGCGCGCGGTCACGCGATAGTCGATGAAGTAATCTTCCAGGTTCAGCGTGCGGCGGGTCTCGCCTTTGCACAGCACGATCTGCGCGCCGAGGGCGATCAGCAGCGGTGGCGAGTCACCGATCGGCGAGGCGTTGCCGATGTTGCCGCCGAGGGTGCCCTGATTGCGGATCTGCAACGAGGCGAAGCGGTGCAGCAGTTCGCCGAAGTCCGGGTACTCGGCATTCAACGCTTCGTAGCAGTCGGAGAGGGCGGTGGCGGCGCCGATCTCGATGCGGTCGGCGAAGGTTTCGATGCGCTTCATTTCGGCGACGTTGCCGACGTAGATCATCACCGGCAGGGTGCGGTGGAACTGGGTGACTTCCAGCGCCAGATCGGTGCCGCCGGCGAGCAGGCGGGCTTGGGGATAAGCGTCGTAGAGGTCGGCCAGATCGGCTACGGTCAGCGGCACCAGGCAGCGCTTGTCGCCGCTGTTGAGTTCGCCGATATCGGTCGGCGCGATGGCCTTGAGGCGGGCAATGGTTTCGGCTTCGCGGGCGTCGAACTGATCCGCTGGCTTGGCGCAGCAGGATTGTTCGGCAGCGGCGAGAATCGGCCGGTAGCCAGTGCAGCGGCAGAGGTTGCCGGCCAGCGCTTCGTGAGCCTTGGCCTGATCCGGCGCGTCGCTGTTCTTTTGCAGGGCGAACAACGACATGACGAAACCGGGGGTGCAGAAGCCGCACTGAGAACCGTGGCACTCGACCATGGCTTTCTGCACGCTGTGCAGTTCGCCCTTGTGCTTGAGGTCTTCAACGCTGATCAGTTGCTTGCCGTGCAATGACGAAACGAAAGTCAGGCACGAGTTGAGGCTGCGATAGCGAATATGCTCACGCCCGCTGTCATCGGTCTGCAACTCCCCAACCACCACGGTGCAGGCGCCGCAGTCGCCACTGGCGCAACCTTCTTTGGTGCCGGGCTTGCCTACGTGTTCACGCAGGTAATTGAGCACAGTCAGATTCGGGTCCAGGGCGTGCTCGCTACGGAGTTCCTGGTTAAGTAAAAACTGGATCACGGAAGGCCTCGCAGACTCATTATTGTTGTTAACCGACGTGAACCGAATTTAGCAGGTCTGACTTTTCGGTCAATGGTTTTCTGACTTAAAGGTCAGGAAAATCCGTTTCGTCGATCAACAGCGTGTCTATTCAGTATTGACCTTCATCGGTCACTGCGCTTTTTTGCGGGATTCGTGCCAAAAACCGCTGAGTGGGCACTCCGCCATGACCGTGCATTTGCGCTACACTGCGCCGCTTGTGCAGATCGATAGAGTTTGAAGGACAACCATGACGTTCAAGGCGCCGGACAGCCTCGCCGAGCAAATCGCTCACCACCTCGCCGAACGCATCATTCGTGGCGAAATGAAGCCAGGAGAGCGCATCCAGGAACAGAAGGTCACGCTGGCGCTCAACGTCAGCCGCGGTTCGGTCCGCGAAGCCTTGCTGATCCTCGAGCGCCGTCACCTGATCGCGATCCTGCCGCGTCGTGGCGCCCACGTTACCGAGCTGACGCCGCACAAGGTGCAGAGCCTGTGCGCGCTGATGAGCGAGCTGTACATCCTGCTTGGCAATTCGGTGGCCAATGGCTGGCAAGTGCAGTCGGACATGGCGCCGTTCGTGCAGATCCAGCAGCGCCTGACCGCCAATTACGAACGCGGCGATATCCGCAGCTTCGTCGATGACAGCTTTGCGGTGATGCGCGCCGCCTATCCGTTTGCCAACAATCCGTACCTGCAAGAAACCGTCGAGAACCTCCAGCCGGCGATGAGCCGCGCGTATTTCCTCGCCCTCGAACAGCGCAAGGCGGAAATGAGCGAATTCCTCGAACTGTTCGAACGCTTGCTCGCCGCCGTACTTGCCCGTGATTTGCCGCAGATCCGCATCGTGCTCACGGCGTATGCCCAGCGCAGCTGCGATCTGGTGGTGTCTGCGCTGACGGTTGCCTGAGCGTGCGGCTGAAGTGCATCAAACTGGCGGGGTTCAAATCCTTCGTCGACCCGACCACGGTGAACTTCCCCAGTAACATGGCGGCGGTCGTCGGGCCGAACGGTTGCGGCAAGTCGAACATCATCGACGCCGTGCGCTGGGTGATGGGCGAAAGTTCGGCGAAGAACCTCCGTGGCGAGTCGATGACCGACGTCATCTTCAACGGTTCGACCAGCCGTAAACCGGTGAGCCAGGCCAGTATCGAACTGGTGTTCGACAACTCCGACGGCACGCTGCTCGGCGAATACGCTGCCTACGCGGAAATTTCCATTCGCCGCAAAGTCACCCGCGACAGCCAGACCACTTATTACCTCAACGGCACCAAATGCCGTCGACGCGACATCACCGATATCTTCCTCGGCACCGGCCTCGGCCCGCGCAGCTACTCGATCATCGAACAGGGGATGATCTCCAAGCTGATCGAATCCAAGCCCGAAGACTTGCGTAACTTCATCGAAGAAGCGGCGGGCATCTCCAAGTACAAGGAGCGTCGCCGCGAGACTGAAAACCGTATCCGCCGCACTCACGAGAACCTCGCCCGCCTCACCGACCTGCGCGAAGAGCTGGAGCGCCAGCTCGAACGTCTGCACCGTCAAGCCGAGGCGGCGAAAAAGTATCAGGAACTCAAGGCCGAAGAGCGTCAGCTCAAGGCGCAACTGTCGGCCCTGCGCTGGCAGGATCTTAACGAGCAGGTCGGCCAGCGCGAGTCGATCATCGGCAATCAGGAAGTCAGCTTCGAAGCGCTGGTCGCTGAACAGCGTAACGCTGATGCGGCCATCGAACGCCTGCGCGACGGTCACCACGACCTGTCCGAGCGCTTCAATCTGGTGCAGGGACGCTTCTATTCGGTCGGCGGCGACATCGCCCGGGTCGAGCAGAGCATTCAGCATGGCCAGCAGCGGTTACGCCAGTTGCAGGACGATCTAAAAGAAGCCGAGCGCGCGCGTCTGGAAACCGAATCGCACCTGGGCCACGACCGCACGTTGCTGCTGACCCTCGGCGAAGAACTGGACATGCTCACCCCCGAGCAGGAAGTCACCAGCGCCGCCGCCGAGGAAGCCGCAGCGGCCCTCGAAGAAGCCGAAACCACCATGCACGGCTGGCAGGAGCAGTGGGATGCTTTCAACCTGACCGCTGCCGAACCACGCCGTCAGGCTGAAGTCCAGCAGTCGCGGATCCAGCAGCTGGAAAGCAGCATGGAGCGTCTGGCTGACCGACAGAAGCGCCTCGCTGAAGAGCGTGCGTTGCTGTCCGCCGACCCGGAAGACGCGGCGATCATGGCGCTCAACGAGCAGCTCGCCGAGTCCGAAGCGACCCTCGAAGATCTACAGACCAGCGAAGAAGCGCAAGTCGAAAAGCTTGAACAACTGCGTCAGGAATTACAGCAAGCGTTGACCGCACAGCAGCAGGCGCAGGGCGATCTGCAGCGGCTCAACGGTCGTCTGGCGTCGCTGGAAGCCTTGCAGCAAGCCGCGCTCGATCCGGGCACCGGCACCGCCGAATGGTTAAAGGAACACAACCTCGCCGAGCGTCCGCGTCTGGCCGAAGGCCTGAAGGTCGAGGCAGGTTGGGAACTGGCGGTGGAAACCGTGCTCGGTGCCGATCTGCAAGCGGTGCTGGTCGACGATTTCAGCGGTTTTGATTTATCCGGTTTCACTCAAGGCGATTTGCGCCTGCTCAGCCCGGCCAGCGATGGCGTGCGGGTGGCGGGCAGTCTGCTGGACAAAGTCGAGGCGCAGATCGATCTGTCGCCGTGGCTCGGCCAGGTCAAACCGGTCGACAGCCTTGAGCAGGCGCTGGCGTTGCGCGGCCAGTTGAGCGCCGGGCAAAGCCTCATCAGCCGCGACGGCTATTGGGTCGGTCGACACTTTTTACGCGTACGTCGCGCCAGCGAGGCGGAAAGCGGCATGCTCGCCCGTGGCCAGGAAATCGAAGCCCTGCAACTGGAGCGCGAAGAGCGCGAAGCCACGGTCGAGGCCATGGAAACTCGTCTGCAAACCCTGCGCGCGCAACAGCGCCAGCAGGAAAACGGCCGTGAACACTTGCGCCGCTTGCTGCAGGACGAAGCGCGCCAGCAAGGCGAACTGAAAGCGCAGTTGTCCGCCGGCAAGGCCAAAGCCGAACAGCTGACATTGCGCCGCACCCGTCTCGATGAAGAACTGGTCGAGCTCGCCGAACAGCGCGAGCTTGAGCACGAGCAGGTCGGCGAAGCGCGCATGAATTTGCAGGAAGCGCTGGATGCCATGGCGCTCGACACCGAGCAGCGCGAGTTGCTGCTGGCCCAGCGCGACAGCCTGCGCGAGCGCCTTGATCGCGTGCGTCAGGAAGCCCGGCAGCACAAGGATCACGCCCATCAACTGGCCGTGCGTCTCGGCTCGTTGCGCGCCCAGCATGACTCCACGCGCCAGGCGCTGGAGCGTCTGGAGATGCAGGCCGAGCGCCTGACTGAAAAGCGCGAACAGTTGAGTCTGAATCTGGAGGAGGGTGAGGCGCCGCTGGAAGAGCTGCGTCTGAAACTCGAAGAACTGCTCGACAAGCGCATGACCGTCGATGAAGAACTCAAGACCGCGCAGATCGCCCTGGAAGACGCCGATCGTGAATTGCGCGACGCGGAAAAACGCCGCACCCAGGCCGAGCAGCAATCGCAGTTGATTCGCGGCCAGCTCGAACAGCAACGCATGGAATGGCAGGCGCTGACCGTACGGCGCAAGGCGTTGCAGGATCAATTGCTTGAGGACGGCTACGATCTCAACGGCGTGCTCACCACATTGACCGCACAAGCCAGTGAACGCGAGGCCGAAGAAGAACTCGAACGCATCAACGCGCGAATTCAGCGCCTGGGTGCGATCAACCTCGCGGCCATCGATGAATACACGCAACAATCGGAGCGTAAACGTTATCTGGATGCGCAGGACGCCGATCTGGTCGAGGCGCTGGAGACCCTGGAAAACGTCATCCGCAAAATCGATAAGGAAACCCGCAACCGTTTCAAAGATACCTTTGATCAGATCAACGGTGGTTTGCAGGCACTTTTCCCGAAAGTTTTCGGTGGCGGGCGCGCGTATTTGGAACTGACGGGCGAAGATCTACTCGATACAGGGGTGACGATCATGGCGCAGCCGCCCGGGAAGAAGAACAGCACCATCCATTTGCTCTCCGGCGGCGAAAAAGCCCTGACTGCACTGGCCCTGGTTTTTGCCATCTTCAAGTTGAATCCGGCGCCGTTCTGCATGCTCGATGAGGTTGACGCGCCGCTGGATGACGCTAACGTTGGACGCTACGCACGCTTGGTCAAAGAGATGTCGCAGACCGTGCAGTTCATCTACATCACCCACAACAAGATCGCCATGGAAATGGCCGAGCAGTTGATGGGTGTGACGATGCATGAACCGGGCTGTTCGCGACTGGTGGCGGTGGATGTCGAGGAGGCGATGGCGATGGTGGACGCCTGAGTCGGTGTGACGTCGGAATAGTTTTGGAGGTCTGTAGGACTTTTTACTGACACCGGCTGGATGGCCAATCGACATATTCGCGCAAGCCAAATGAGACAGACGGTGTAAAGTTGTCTTTGGTCGTGCTAGTTTAATGTCAATTTTTCGTATACGTGGGCAAAACGCCTGTCAGAACATAGAGTTGGCGCCACGTTTTAAAGCGGTTTACGCAGTGTAAACCCCTTATTTTTCAGCATTTTTTATAGAGGCACGGGATTACATGGAAATCGGTCTGCGCGAGTGGCTGATCGTCATCGGCATCATTGTGATAGCCGGTATTCTTTTCGATGGCTGGCGCCGTATGCGCGGCGGCAAGGGAAAGCTGAAATTCCGTCTCGACCGGAGCCTGTCCAATCTGCCGGACGAGGACACCAGCGCCGAGCTGTTGGGCCCGGCCCGCGTCCTGGATACGCACAAAGAGCCGCAACTGGACGAGCACGATCTGCCGTCGGTGAGCATGCCCAACCGCGAAGCCCGCGAGCCGCGTGAATCCGGTTCGAAACGTGGCAAGCGCGGCAGCAACGGCCCGGCGCAGGGCGACTTGAACCTCGACCTCGATCTGGACGGCGGCCCGAGCTTCAGCAGCCGCGATGACGATTTCGCCGAAGACAGCAAGCCTGCAGCGGCCGTGGCGGAAAAAGATCAGCCGCAAGCCGAAGAAGTCCTGGTGATCAGCGTGATCTGCCGCGACCCGGCCGGCTTCAAAGGCCCGGCGCTGCTGCAGAACATTCTCGAAAGCGGCCTGCGTTTCGGCGAGATGGACATTTTCCACCGCCACGAAAGCATGGCCGGCAACGGCGAAGTGCTGTTTTCCATGGCCAATGCGGTCAAGCCGGGCATCTTTGATCTGGACGACATCGACCACTTCAGCACTCCGGCGGTGAGCTTCTTCCTCGGTCTGCCAGGCCCGCGTCATCCGAAGCAGGCC
Organism: Pseudomonas sp. S3_G06; assembly: GCF_054667565.1. NCBI lineage: Bacteria > Pseudomonadati > Pseudomonadota > Gammaproteobacteria > Pseudomonadales > Pseudomonadaceae > Pseudomonas > Pseudomonas sp. S3_G06. The sequence goes on along the minus strand of NZ_CP162738.1, from coordinate 3,201,294 downwards.
TTCGACGTAATGGTCGCGGCAGCCCGCAAGCTGTCCCAGGAACTGAACGGCGAGCTGAAAGACGATCAGCGCAGCGTACTGACCGCGCAGACGATTGAGCACTACCGTCAGCGCATCGTCGAATTCGAACGCCGCGCCCTGACCCAGAAGCGCTAAGGCCAAATCAAAAGATCGCAGCCTTCGGCAGCTCCTACAGAGGATCGCGATACTGTAGGAGCTGACGATTGCAACGAGGCGGCGATCTTCTGGCACCGCCGCCGATAATGGAATAAAACTGGAGCAGCCTCGGCTGCTCTTTTGCTTTATGAGAGAACACCCATGACCGCCGCCAAAACCCGCATTCTAGAGCTGCGCGCTGAGCTGGATCAGCACAACTATCGCTATCACGTTCTCGACGAGCCGAGCATTCCCGATGCCGAGTACGACCGCTTGTTCCACGAGCTCAAGGCGCTGGAAGCGGCCAACCCGGAACTGATCACCAGCGATTCGCCGACCCAGCGCGTCGGCAGCATGGCGTTGACTGCGTTCACTCAGGTGCGCCACGAAATCCCGATGCTCAGCCTCGGCAACGCCTTTGAAGAATCCGACATGCGCGAGTTCGATCGCCGCGTCAACGAAGGCCTCGACGTGCCGGCCGGCGATCTGTTCGGTGGCGGCGCGGCGGTGGAATACAGCTGCGAGCCGAAGCTCGATGGCCTGGCGGTCAGCCTGCTGTATCAGGATGGTCTGCTGGTGCGCGGCGCCACGCGTGGCGATGGCACCACCGGCGAGGACATCAGCGTCAACGTGCGCACCGTGCGCAATATTCCGCTGAAGTTGCACGGCGAAGGCTGGCCGGCGACGCTGGAAGTGCGCGGTGAAGTGTTCATGTCCAAGGCCGGTTTCGAGCGCCTCAATGCTTCGCAACTGGAAATCGGCGGCAAGACCTTCGCCAACCCGCGCAACGCGGCAGCAGGCAGCCTGCGCCAGCTCGATTCGAAGATCACCGCCAATCGTCCGCTGGAATTCTGCTGCTATGGCATCGGTCAGGTATCTCATGATATCGCCGACACCCACATCGGTAACCTCAAGCAGTTGCAGAAGTGGGGCATGCCGATCAGTCACGAACTGAAGCTGGCCAAGGGTATCGACGAGTGCCTGGAGTATTACCGCGACATCGGCGAGCGCCGTAACTCGCTGGCCTATGAAATCGATGGTGTGGTGTTCAAGGTCAACAGCATCGCCGACCAGCGTGAACTGGGCTTCCGCGCCCGCGAGCCGCGCTGGGCGATCGCGCACAAATTCCCGGCGATGGAAGAACTCACCGAGCTGCTCGACGTGGAATTCCAGGTCGGCCGCACCGGTGCGGTGACTCCGGTGGCGCGTCTGAAACCGGTGAAGGTCGCCGGCGTCACCGTGGCCAACGCCACGTTGCACAACATGGACGAAGTCGCGCGGCTGGGCCTGATGATCGGCGACACGGTGATCATCCGCCGCGCCGGTGATGTGATTCCGCAAGTGGTGCAGGTAGTCACCGAGCGTCGCCCCGATGACGCGCGCCCGGTGGCCATTCCTGAAAGCTGCCCGGTGTGCGACTCGCACGTTGAACGCACGCAACTGGTCAAGCGCAGCAAGGGCAAGGAAACCTTCAGCGAAGGTGCGGTGTATCGCTGCGTCGGCCGACTGGCCTGTGGCGCGCAATTGAAGCAGGCGATCATTCACTTCGTCTCGCGCCGGGCCATGGACATCGAAGGCTTGGGCGACAAGAGCGTCGAGCAGTTGGTCGACGAAGGTCTGGTCAGCTCGCCGGCCGATCTGTATGCGCTGAAGTTCGACGACATCGTCGATCTGGAAGGCTTTGCCGAGGTATCGAGCAACAAGCTTCTCAAAGCCATTGAAGACAGCAAGCAACCGAGCCTGGCACGTTTCATCTACGCCCTCGGCATTCCCGATGTCGGCGAAGAAACGGCCAAGGTGCTGGCGCGTTCGCTGGGTTCGCTGGAGCGCGTGCAACAGGCCTTGCCGCACGTGCTGACCTACTTGCCGGATGTCGGCCTGGAAGTGGCGCACGAGATCCACAGTTTCTTTGAGGATGCGCACAACCAGCAGGTCATCAGCGAATTGCTCGGCCATGGTTTGCAGATTCAGGATCAAGGCGAGTTGGGCGCCGAATTCGCCGCCAGTACCACCCTGGGCGGCTTGCTCGACAAACTGCACATTCCCTTCGTCGGCCCCGGTGGTGCGCAGAAACTGGCCGATCGCTTCGGTTCGCTGGAAGCGGTGATGAACGCTGACTGGCTGGACATGCGCCAGGCATTGCCGGAGAAGCAGGCCAACTCGGTGCGCGAGTTCTTCGCCTCGCCTGAGCATCGGCAACTGGCCGAGCGGGCCGAGCAGCAGCTGCGCGATTTCGGCATGCATTGGCAGAGCGAGAAGAAAGTTGTCGAAGGTCTGCCGCTGTCCGGCGAAACCTGGGTGCTGACCGGCAAGGTCGAGTTGATGAGCCGGGATGTGGCCAAGGATCATCTGGAAAGCCTGGGTGCCAAGGTCGCCGGTTCGGTGTCGGCGAAAACCCATTGCGTGGTCGCAGGCCCGGGTGCCGGCTCGAAACTGACCAAGGCCAACGAACTGGGCGTGAAGGTCATGGACGAGGAAGCGTTTATCGCCTTCCTCAAAACCCACGGCATCCCTGTCTGACCGGATGAACCCCTGTGGTGAGGGGATTTACCCCTCTCCGGATGGACACCTGTGGCGAGGGGATTTATCCCTCTCCGGATGGACACCTTTGGCGAGGGGATTTACCCCTCTCCGGATGAACCCCTGTGGCGAGGGGATTTATCCCCGCTGTTTTGCGCAGCGACCCCAAAACCCTGCGACCGATCATTTCATCTGTATCGCGTGTACGGTTTTTTGCGACTGCTGCGCAGTCGAGCGGGGATAAATCCCCTCGCCACAACGGCGGTGTCACTCAGGAGCGGCGCTATATTCGGGAACGATGTTACCGTCAGGATGATCTAGTCTTGGCCAGTCCCAGGGAGAGATCGCCATGCACCGCTTTTTCGAGCAGCTCAGTTCCCGCATCATCGCGCCGTTCGTGGCCGGATCCTCGCGCAACAGCAAAGTCTGGCCGTGCCGTTGCGGCCAGTCGCTGTTCTTTCGCAACAGTCAGTGCCTGGCCTGTAACGCCTTGCTTGGCTATCAACCTGAAGAAAGTCGCCTGACCTCGCTGCAGCCGGGGCCGGAAGAGGGCACCTGGACGCTCGACGCCGATCCCGACGCCGGACTGTTCCGCCGCTGCGCCAACCTCGACATGCCCGCCGCGTGCAACTGGCTGCTGCCGGCCAACGATCACGACACTTTGTGCATCGCTTGCAGCCTCAACCGCACCATTCCCGACCTTTCCGTCGCGGAAAATCCCGAACGCTGGCGCAAGGTCGAAATCGCCAAGCGTCGACTGGTCGCGCAACTGATCACCCTCGGCTTGCCGGTCATCCCGAAAACCACGGATGAAGAAATCGGGCTGGCGTTCGACTTCATCGGTGTCGACCTGGAAGGCAACGCGCCGATGACCGGCCACGCCAATGGCCTGATCACCCTCGACATCAAAGAGGCCGACGACGCTCACCGTGAGCAGGTCAGGGCGGCGATGCACGAACCTTACCGCACGCTGCTCGGGCATTTTCGCCATGAGGTCGGCCACTACTACTGGGATCGCCTTATCGCCAACGGCCCTTGGCTGGGCGCGTTCCGTAACCTGTTCGGCGACGAACGCGCCAGTTACGCCGAGGCGCTGGACCGGCATTACCAGCAAGGCGCACCGCTGGACTGGCCGCAGCACTACGTCAGTGCCTACGCGACCATGCACCCGTGGGAAGACTGGGCGGAAACCTGGGCGCATTACCTGCACATGATGGATGCGGTCGACACGGCGCTGGGCTTCGGCATGAGCGCGCGGGAAATGGACTTCGATTATCAGCCGTTTCCCACCAGCACCCTGTACGACCCGGAGCACCCCGGCGGCACGGCATTCCTGTCGTTCGTCAATGCGTGGATCGAACTGGCCGGCATGCTCAACGAACTGTCGCGCAGCATGGGCCAGCCGGATTTCTACCCGTTCGTACTGCCGGCGGCGGCGATCGCCAAGTTGCACTTCATTCATCTGGTGATCCAGCAGGCCGGCGGCAGGGCGGATGAGGTGCTGGCCCTATAAGTGCGGGAAGATCGCGGCACGGGTTGCGTTCTTGGTGGTTGATCAGGCCCGAAGGAAGACTTCATCGTTCACGAAGCGTGTTTTCCCTACGGCCGGGCCAAAATTTTCCTGGAAATAACTTTACTACCTGTAGTACGTTTGAATTAGTTAATTTTTCTTATTATTAAAGCATTGGTGTAGATAGGTTTGTGGCCGATTGAGTTATATCGCAAATGCAATTTCTGGTCCTCTCAATTCACATAGTTTGGCGGTGTGTTTGGTGATGGAGATCCTAACTTTTTTTGTTAAAATATCATGATCAAACTGAATTCTGGCGAAGTTCTCTTTGAATCCGTCATGGATTAGTAATGTAGTGATTCCTACTGGGTAAAGAGTGTTCTGGTTGTTGGTAAGTGCATAGCGGCCACCCTGTGAAGCGAAACCCGTTAAAATACGGTTTTCTACTTTGAAGGGTATGTCGTTTTGCAGCATATAAATTGCGGCGGTTGGATTGTCTTCAAACGAGAAATACATACTGGTGTTGGTTGCGAACGTGAAATAGCGGTCGTTTGGCATCTCGAAGAAGTCTGTGCCGAAAGCAGACTTCGATCTAGATGCCTCTCCTGCGCCGGTCAGATAAATGACGCCGTGTTCTCCATTCTTTCTCGGTTCGCCCTTGTTCTTTTGCCCGTCGAATCTAAGGGAGACGTACGCCATAATGTCCCAACCCCAATTTTCCTCAATCAATATCTTCGGGCTTGTTGAGGAGTAGGTCACTGCGCCGGCATCTTTTTTGATTTCGACTATGTTCGTGTCGGCACCTGTCAACATCAGGCTGGTAGAATCTGAAATGTACGGGCTTTCCATGTTGTAATTGTTTGTTTTGAGTTCTGTCGTGGTGGGAGTTCCCATGCTTCCACCTTGCCATGAGCTGACCTCTTTCCATGTGGGATCTGTAATGCTGGTGCGCGTCCATAGTTCGGGCTCTAAAGCGAGGGTCTCCATGCTTAGTAAAGCGAAGGGAAGTTTATTTGATGCGGTCACTTGGTTGCTCATTGGATTTTCCTGAAAGAAGATATGGTTTGCTGATTCGCACAAGCGCGTCGCTGTTTGCAAATCCAAGCTAGACCGCTCGAAATCGAGAATCTACTGTCATATCTGACAGTCCCGATGAGCGGTAGGTATTAGTTCGATTAGCGGTTGACAGATGTCGACATCCGACGGAGGTTTATCAGAGAGTCTCAGTTTTGAGCACGTCCTGTCGGTCTTGCAGACTGTTTGCATGTTGCGACCGTTTTATTGAGTCGAGCCTGATGCCCCACGACTACCAAGCCCTTTCGTTTTGCATGTCATTGAACCTGTTCATGATTTATCTGCAACCAACGGTTGTAAGTTCATCTCAGACAGGTACAATGGCGCGGCTCGCCGACAGGCAAGCGTCGTTATGGTGACCCCATCGGTCCCCCCGCAACGATTACCCGTGAACCTGGTCAGATCCGGAAGGAAGCAGCCACAGCGGGAACATTGTGTGCCGGGGTGTGGCTGGTGGGGGCACCACCTTAACGAACCTACCGAGAATTCAAAGAGAACTGCATGGGTTTCGCCCACTGCGGTTTTTTTATGCCTGCGATTTGGCCAGTGGCGTTGATCCGCCATCAGAAACGCGCGGATCAGCAGCGCAGCGTCCCGGTGCCCGTGCGGCTGTCGACCGCGAACAGTGGCATACTCCCTCGCCTGGCATTGAGAGGTAAGGCAAGTGGGTGAAATCGACGATCTGACTCGTGAAAAACTGCGCGAATGGCAGATGCGGCGTCTGGAAGTCAAAACGCAGATGCAGGATCAGCCCGAGCGCACGCTGGAACTGTCGCGAGTGCTCGACCTGATGGATGAGGAGCACGCCGCGATTCTGGCGGCTTCGACCGTGTTCAACGCGGCTGAAGAAACTGCGCAGCCGCTCGCGGTGCAGGACCAGCCCGTCATCACTGAATCGGTGGCCGGCCAGTACGACCTGCAACTGCACGCCAGCGCGCAAAACCCTGAACACCTGCGCAAACTGCTGGAAATGGCGCTCTACGAAGTGCAGGCGCAGATCGATGCGGGGGCGGTGGCCAGCGGCACTGAACGACGCGGCATGTCCGGCACGCTCGGCGGCTACTCCTTCGAACTGCGGATCAGCCCCGAGTCCGGCAGTGAGAGAAACTTGCCGCAATCCCAGGAAATGCACGGCGAGAATGACCAGGACTGATCTGGTGTTGTATTAAAGCCCAGGCGGCGAGGTTGTATGCACCCGGAACATTTTGATTTGGCCACCCCGGTATTTCTGCCCATCACCCATGATGCGTGTACGGCGCTGTTGCAGCCCGAGGGTGACGCGACACTGGCCCGCCTGAGCGACCCGGAACTGGCGGCAGTGCTGGTCATTCAGAACCTCGCCCAGGCTACGGAACAGGATTTGAGCGCCAGCGCAGCGGAGAAGATTCTCGCCAGACTCATTGACTGGTCTGTCACCTCTCGGCGCACCGGATCGGCGGGACTGCTTGCAGAGGCGCGGCGTCTGTTCGATTCGCGCAAATTGTATTTCGGCCTCAATGCGCTCAAAGGCCTGAACTTGCGCTTTCTCATGGCCGATGAAGTCGCCGCGCAGGCATTTCTGTTGCCCGGCGGGCAATGGGATGTGGACTACAAGATCCGCCATCAGCAACAGAACAACCCGTTTCGCCAGCAAATGGTCACGCCACGTGAGCGCGAGCACTGGTTAAGCGCAGCGCAGGACAAACTGCTGCGAACCTTCCGTGCCAACTTCGACGAAGACCTGCACGTGCAGGGTTATGCGGGCATCGGCAAGAGCTACATGCTCAGCGCGCTGATCGAATGCCTGCGCTCGAAACGCACTCTGGTGCTGGCGCGCACCCCGGCGAAACTGGCGACGCTGCGCAAGCACATCGTGCAGGTCCACGACACGGAAATTGGCCAGACCTTTTTCGATTTCGCCCAGGCTCAGCTGCTTGGTCCCCGGTTGCCTATGGCCAGGACGCCCGCGCGTCTCCCGAGCAAACAGGCGCTGGCGCAGGAACTGAATATCTTCGGCTTTCGCCACCACGACGGGCCGAGCACCCTCGAAGTTTGTCTGCGCGTGCTCAAGCTGTACTGCGCCTCAAGAGATCACACGCTGTCCGCCAGACACTTGCCGCACTTCCAGCAGCCCTTGACCGGCGCAGACTCGCAAGCGCTGCTGGAATACTCCAGTCGCCTGTGGGTGTATCTGGAGGCCACCCCGGCCTGGGCCAGCCAGAGCGGTTTTCCGACGTTGCTCATGATCAAGCGCGCCAGTCTCGCCGGTTGCCGCGTCCCGCCGCGCTACACCCATGTGATCATCGACGAAAGCCAGGACGTGCCGGCGTCGCTGCTGCAAATCATCGAGCGCGGGCAGCAGGTGCTGATCACCCTCGGCGATGAGTATCAGCAGGCCACGGGCGAGGCGCCCAAGCGCAAGCGTGAAGTTCGTCAGAGCGATATCTGCTATTCGGTGCGCTCGGGGCGCAATGTCGAGCGCCTGGTCAATCCGCTGATCTCGCGCCACACGCACAAGAGCAAAGTGCCGTTCGAAGGCGCTCGTCACGCCGATGTCGATATCGAGTACTACCCGCAAGCCTTCGTGCCGCCCGAAGGTTGCGTGGTGCTGACCGCTTCACCGTGGGACACGATGATGTGGGCTATCCACCTGCACGATTGCAATTGCGCCTTCAGTTTCCCCGACCGGGAAGCGCAGGACGACATCAAGCATTTCATGACCACCGCCATTGAGCTGTTCCGGCGCGATTTCTACAATGCCGGGTCCAGCGAGAAAGGACCGCACCCGTATTTCAGCGACTTGGCTGATTGGCAGCAGGTGCGAGAGGCCAACCGTTTCGACGAGGCGTTTTTGTGGATCGAAGCGCAACTGCAGAACGGCTTCATGATTGCCGACCTGACGCGACTGAGCCAAAAGATCATCGAGCCGGGCAAGGCCTGTCTGTTGATGATGGCCGAGCGGGCTGGCGGCATGGAGTTCAGGCGCGTGCTGTTGACCCGGACGTTGCTCAGTAACGAGAAATTCAAGGATGCCTACGAGTTCGATCAGCGCATCTGCGCGGTGTACATCGCCGTGTCCCGTGCCCGGCAGCAGCTCTATCTGCCTTACGACGTGGTCGAGTGGATCGATTATCACCACAGCCGCGAGCCGAAATTCCGCGAATCGCACGGTTATTGACCCGGCCAACCCTGTGGGAGCTAGGGTGTGGTTGAAGAGGCGCCGGTGTACAACCGGATAATGTCGTCGATCTCGCCGGACATTTTCATCCGCAGCAACGTGCGCAGGATCCGCTGCACCGGCACCTTCGGGTCGTTCCTCACATAGCAGCCGATATTCTGTTCCTGCAGCACCGCGACCCCTTGCAGCTGCTGCTCCGGCAAGAGGCGCTGATTGATCCAGTCCAGCGTCCACTGATTGCTCACCGCATAGCGATAGCGTCCGGCGAGGAGCTTTTCCAGTACCTGTTCCTGATTGCGCGCATCTTCGCGTTGCAACTGGTCGGCGTCGAACAGCGATTGCAGGGTAGGGTAGCTGTAACCGAGGACGGTGCCGATGGCCTGGCGCGGCAGCCGGGCGGGATTGATCTGCGCCGGTTGTTCCTTGCGGCTGATCAGCAGGTCGCGCTGAAACCACAGCGGCACGCTCCAGATGTAATCGCCGGACTGATTCGGCAGCCACGACTGTGCGGCATAGCAGCGCACGTCGATGTCGCCGTGCTCCATGGCGCTCTGTACCCGCGCGCGCGGCAGGACGACGAATTGCGCTGGCGCGCCGACCTGGGTCGCCAGGCTGAGCAGGACGTCATGCAGGATCCCCTGGGTCGGTCTGCCGCCTTGCAGTTGCACCATCGGCATCGCCCAACTGTCCGGCACGGCGAAGCGCAACGGCGCTTGCGCTGCCATCGCGTTGAGGCTGATACCCAGCAATGCCGCCACGGCCCACCGCATAGACGCTCCGGTAATTCCCCATCCCGAGCTGATAAAAGCCTCTGCTGATGCAGCTTAGCCATATTAGACGAGGACACCGGATGCAATTTTGCCCTTGCTCCGCTAGCATTAGCCGCTTCTGCTTCCTTCGCTGCGACGGTTTTCGATGAGTTATCAGGTTCTTGCACGTAAATGGCGTCCACGCTCGTTCCGCGAAATGGTCGGCCAGACCCATGTGCTCAAGGCTCTGATCAATGCCTTGGACAGCCAACGGCTGCACCACGCCTACCTGTTCACCGGGACGCGCGGGGTCGGCAAGACCACCATCGCGCGGATCATTGCCAAGTGCCTGAACTGCGAGACAGGTATCACCTCCAGTCCCTGCGGCGAGTGCTCCGTGTGCCGCGAGATTGATGAGGGGCGTTTTGTCGACCTGATCGAGATCGACGCCGCCAGCCGCACCAAGGTCGAAGACACCCGCGAACTGCTCGATAACGTGCAGTACGCGCCAAGTCGTGGGCGCTTCAAGGTCTACCTGATCGACGAAGTGCACATGCTTTCCAGCCATTCCTTCAATGCGCTGTTGAAAACCCTCGAAGAGCCGCCGCCGTACGTCAAGTTCATCCTGGCGACCACCGATCCGCAGAAACTTCCGGCAACGATTCTTTCGCGTTGCCTGCAGTTCTCCCTGAAAAACATGACGCCCGAGCGTGTGGTCGAGCATTTGACCCACGTGCTGACCGCAGAAAACGTACCGTTCGAAGACGATGCACTGTGGCTGCTTGGTCGCGCTGCTGACGGCTCGATGCGTGACGCCATGAGTCTGACCGATCAGGCCATCGCGTTCGGTGAAGGCAAAGTGCTCGCCACCGACGTGCGCGCGATGCTCGGCACGCTGGATCACGGTCAGGTCTATGACGTGCTGCATGCGCTGATCGAAGGCGATGCCAAGGCGCTGCTCGAAGCCGTGCGGCATCTGGCCGAGCAAGGCCCGGACTGGAACGGCGTGCTCTCGGAAATTCTCAACGTGCTGCACCGCGTGGCCATCGCTCAGGCGCTGCCGGAAGGGGTCGACAATGGCCACGGCGACCGTGATCGCGTATTGGCCCTGGCCCAGGCACTGCCGGCCGAAGATGTGCAGTTCTATTACCAGATGGGCCTGATCGGTCGCCGCGATTTGCCGCTGGCGCCGGATCCGCGCGGCGGTTTCGAAATGGTCTTGCTGCGGATGCTCGCGTTCCGCCCGGCGGATACGGCGGACGCGCCGAGGCAACCGCTAAAGCCAGTGGGGATCAGCCAGGCCACAGTTGATTCCGCAAACTCAGTGGCTGCCGCGCCGAAGCCTGCGCCGGTGGTCGCTGCGGCTGTTGCGCCCACACCTGCGCCCGCACCGGTAGCGGCGCCGGTTGCCGAGCCAGAACCTGTGGCGCCGGTTGTCGAAGCACAACCGCAGCCTGAGCCAGTCGCCGTCGAAGCCGTGGTCGATCTGCCGTGGAACGACCCGGTGGAAGCCGAGGCCGAGCCTGCGCCCGTTCAGCAACCCGCCGTCGAACCAGTGCTGGAAACCGCTGGCGAGCAGCCCGAGCTGCCGCCGATGCCGCTGCCGACCCCGGACAGCGTGGTGCCGGATGCGCCGGAGTGGGCCGCTGCGCCAATTCCCGAGCCGTCCGTCGCCGACGTCGATGCCGCTACGCCGGGCATGGACCTGGACGACGAGCCGCCGCTGGATGAAGACTACATCGAGCCGGACATGGATTCGGCCTACAGCTACCTTGACGAACTGGCCAGCGAACACGCCGCCGATCCCGAGCCTGAGCCCGAGCCGGAACCTGCCGCCGCACCGGCCACCGGCCTGGCCCTGCAATGGCTGGAGCTGTTCCCGAAGCTGCCGATTTCCGGCATGACCGGCAGCATCGCCGCCAACTGCACGTTGATTGCGGTCGACGGCGACCACTGGCTGATGCACCTTGACCCGGCCCACAGCGCCCTGTTCAACGCCACGCAACAGCGTCGTCTCAACGACGCGTTGAACCAGTTCCACGGGCGCACGCTGACGCTGACCATCGAGCTGATCAAGCCCGAGCAGGAAACCCCGGCCCAGGCCGCCTCGCGCCGCCGCGCCAATCGCCAGCGTGAGGCGGAGGAATCGATCCACGGTGATCCGTTCATCCAGCAGATGGTTCAGCAGTTCGGCGCGGTGGTGCGAAGCGATACTATTGAACCTGTCGACGCCTTGGTCACCCAAGGCTAATAACTGAAAGTGCTCGGCCAAGATGGCCGGGCGCTGTTTTATCCAAGTACGTTTGAGGTGATTCCCATGATGAAAGGTGGCATGGCCGGCCTGATGAAGCAGGCGCAGCAGATGCAGGAAAAAATGGCCAAGATGCAGGAAGAACTGGCCAACGCCGAAGTCACCGGCAAGGCCGGCGGCGACATGGTCACCGTGGTGATGACCGGTCGTCACGACGTCAAGAGCGTGAGCATCGACCCAAGCCTGGTCGAAGGCCTGAGCGAAGACGACAAAGAGATGCTGGAAGCCGTGGTCGCCGCCGCCGTCAACGACGCCGTGCGCAAGATCGAAGCCAACAGCCAGGAAAAAATGGGCAGCATGACCGCTGGCATGAACCTGCCAGCGGGTATGAAACTGCCATTCTGATTCGCCTTTGGGCGGCAGATGAGCTACACAAAATGCCAGGCATTGCGCCTGGCATTTTTGTTTCTGCCTGATGGACATATGCCGGCTGGACTGAAGCCTTCGCGAGCAGGCTCGCTCCCACATTTGGAATGCATTCCCCTGTGGGAGCGAGCCTGCTCGCGAATGAAGTCACCTCGGCAAAACTGAAGAAACATCGAACACACCACCGCTACCAAGGTCTGCTCCCTATACACCGAATTCCCCATTCACAGGAGACGCTGACATGTCCGACCCTCTCACCCTCAATCAACGCTTCGTCCTCGCCTCGCGCCCGACCGGCGCGCCGACTCCGGAGAACTTTCGTCTCGAGCGCGAGGCGCTGCCGGATCTGCAGGACGGTCAGGTGCTGCTGAAAACCCTGTACCTGTCGCTCGACCCGTACATGCGCGGACGTATGAGCGACGCACCGTCCTACGCTGCGCCAGTGCAAATCGGCGAAGTCATGACTGGCGGCGCGGTCAGCCGGGTCGAGCAGTCCAATCACCCGAAATTCCACACCGGTGATCTAGTGGTTGGCGCCACCGGTTGGCAGAGCCACAGCATCAGCGACGGTCGCAACATCATGCCGATCCCGGCCGGCCTGCCGAGCCCGTCGATGGCCCTCGGCGTACTGGGCATGCCGGGCATGACCGCGTACATGGGCCTGATGGACATCGGCCAGCCGAAAGAAGGCGAAACCCTGGTGGTGGCTGCGGCGTCCGGCGCCGTCGGCTCGGTGGTCGGGCAAGTGGCGAAGATCAAAGGCCTGCGCGCGGTCGGCGTGGCCGGTGGGGCCGAGAAGTGCAAATACGTCGTTGAGGAGCTGGGTTTTGATGCGTGCATCGACCACAAGGCCGATGACTTTGCCGAGCAACTGGCCAAGGCCTGTCCCAACGGCATCGACATCTATTACGAGAACGTCGGCGGCCATGTCTTCGACGCGGTCGTGCCGTTGCTCAACCCCAAGGCGCGCATCCCGTTGTGCGGACTGATCGCCGGCTACAACGCCGCCGAGGCGCCGACCGGCCCGGATCGCCTGCCGATGCTGCAACGCACTTTGCTCACCAAGCGTGTGCGTATTCAGGGCTTCATCGTCTTCGACGATTACGGTGATCGTCAGCCGGAATTCATCAGCCACATGGTGCCGTGGGTACGCGACGGCAAGGTGAAATTCCGCGAGGACGTGGTCGAAGGCCTGGAGCAGGCGCCCGAGGCGTTCATCGGTCTGCTGGAAGGGCGCAACTTCGGCAAACTGGTGGTCCGGGTCGCCCAGGACTGAGGATTTGACGCTGGCCAGAGGCGCGGGTATAAACCGCGTCTCGTTGTTTAGTCGGACTGTTTACCCATGAGCTTCAGCCCCTTGATTCGCCAACTGATCGACGCTCTGCGCACCTTGCCAGGCGTGGGTCAGAAAACCGCTCAGCGCATGGCGTTGCAGTTGCTCGAACGTGATCGCAGCGGCGGTACCCGTCTGGCCCAGGCCTTGAGCCAGGCCATGGAAGGCGTCGGCCATTGCCGCCAGTGCCGCACGCTGACCGAAGACGATCTGTGCCCGCAATGCGCCGACCCGCGCCGCGATGACACGCTGCTTTGCGTGGTCGAAGGGCCGATGGACGTTTATGCGGTGGAGCAGACCGGCTTCCGTGGCCGCTATTTCGTGCTCAAGGGGCACTTGTCGCCGCTGGATGGCCTGGGGCCGGAAGCGATCGGTATTCCGCAACTGATGGCGCGGATAGAAGAGGCGGGGACCTTTACCGAAGTCATCCTCGCCACCAACCCGACCGTGGAAGGCGAGGCGACGGCGCACTACATCGCGCAGTTGCTCAACAACAAAGGCCTGGTCGCCTCGCGGATTGCCCACGGCGTGCCGCTGGGCGGTGAGCTGGAGCTGGTCGACGGCGGCACGCTGGCGCATTCGTTTGCCGGGCGTAAACCGATTTCCCTCTAAAAATCAAAAGATCGCAGCCTTCGGCAGCTCCTACAGGGAACGCATTTCAATGTAGGAGCTGCCGAAGGCTGCGATCTTTTGATCTTCTGCATCTTGAATACCAAGCAAGCGCTCGGTTAAGTTCGGCGAACCCTTCCGTGGAGCTCGCCCATGCCTGCCTTTCAGGAATACTTCGACCCCAGTCATCAATTGGTCCGCGACAGCGTCAGACGTTTCGTCGAACGCGAGATCCTGCCGGACATCAATCAGTGGGAAGAAGCCGAAAGCTTTCCCCGAGAGCTGTACCTCAAGGCCGGTGCGGCGGGCATTCTCGGTATCGGTTATCCCGAAGCGCTTGGCGGCAGCCATGAGGGCGATCTGTTCGCCAAGGTCGCCGCCAGTGAAGAGCTGATGCGCTGTGGCTCTGGTGGCCTGGTGGCAGGGCTGGGTTCGCTGGATATCGGTTTGCCGCCGATCGTCAAATGGGCGCGGCCTGAAGTGCGAGAGCGGGTCGTCCCCCAAGTGCTCAGCGGCGAAAAGATCAGCGCCCTGGCGGTGACCGAGCCCGGTGGCGGTTCCGACGTGGCCAACCTGCAAACCCGCGCCGTGCGTGAAGGCGACTGCTTCCGGGTCAGCGGCAGCAAGACCTTTATCACCAGCGGTGTGCGCGCGGATTTCTACACCGTCGCGGTGCGTACCGGTGCGCCGGGGTTCGGCGGTATCAGTCTGTTGCTGATCGAGAAGGGCACGCCGGGTTTCAGTGTCGGTCGGCAACTGAAGAAAATGGGCTGGTGGGCGTCGGACACCGCTGAATTGTTCTTTGACGATTGCCGCGTGCCTGTAGGAAACCTCATTGGCGGAGAGAACATGGGCTTCGCCTGCATCATGGGCAATTTCCAGAGCGAACGCCTGGCGCTGGCATTGATGGCCAACATGACTGCGCAATTGGCGCTGGAGGAGAGCCTGAAGTGGGCGCGCGAGCGTGAGGCGTTCGGCAAGCCCATCGGCAAGTTTCAGGTGATCAAACATCGCCTCGCCGAAATGGCCACGGCGCTGGAAGTGTCGCGCGAGTTCACTTACCGGCAAGCGGCGAAAATGGCGGCGGGGCAGAGCGTGATCAAGGAGATTTCCATGGCGAAGAACTTCGCCACCGACACCTCGGACCGGATCACCACCGAAGCGGTGCAGATTCTTGGCGGGCTCGGTTACATGCGTGAAAGCCTGGTGGAGCGGCTGTATCGGGATAACCGCATTCTGTCGATTGGCGGCGGAACGCGGGAAGTGATGAATGAAATCATCAGCAAGCAGATGGGGCTTTGATCAAAGCGTGAGGGCTGCTTGTGAGCAAGCTCGCCCGGAGGGACTGCGAAGATAATTTGAATCAAATTCGCCGCGAAGGCGGGGTGACTGCATCACGGACCGGCAGTTACATTCCCCAAGAGCAGTACAGCAGGATGACTTTTTACCAAGGACAGGTATTTTTCATGACCGGCATTACCCCAGCGCCCACACATCTTCCGTTTGTGGCCAGTACATCTGATAACCACGCGCACCCACCAGCCGACAAAGTCGAGTCATTGACCACCCTTGAGGGATCAAGTGGGGATATTGCGTTACCTCCCGACCTCGCCAAAACCGCCAGCGCCGAGTTGCGCCCCTTGGGCAATCTCGGAGGAGCGTTGTCATGGTCGATTCCCTTGAGCACGGACGAGCAGCGCCGCTTGCGTCTTGTCACAATGAGCCATCAACACCATTTGGGCGATCAGCCGCTGGTCATGCAAACCAAAGGCGGTGTACTGGAGTTCCTGAACTATTTCGACCCCATCCCCATAATGGCGCAGCATGAGCCGGCGAAGATGCTGGAAGCGTTGGTCGGTTCTCCACAAGGGCAGCTGATGGGCAAAGCGCTGCAACATAAAATGCAGGGCATGGAAAGCGATAGCAGCGTCACGGATTACCTGCTGGCCGGAATTGCTCTGCAGATGGATCCTGAATCAATCTTCGCCCCCGATCGCAATAAAATCGCTGGTTTTGATCTGGCCAGTGAACAGTATTGGGGAGAGGCTCCTCGCGCGGTCGTGGATGGTCTTGCTGAGCACTTGAGATCGACAGGTCGCACCAGCGCCGCAATGGCACAAGTCGGTGCCCGCATCCTGATTGCCAGAATTGCCCCGTCTCTGTTGATTCAGAAGATTCCTCCTAATGTAACCATCGGCAGTCAGGCCTGGGCCAACGTGACGATCGCGGCAATGACGATAGAGGCTTTGCACCCGGGCAAGGTTCTCGACATGACGTTCGCTCAGGTCATGAGTGATGCTGATCAATTTCGCGAGATCGATACCGCCGCCACTCAACGCACCCAGACAGTTTCGGTACTGGATTGGGCAATAGCCAACGGAGTGATAAAAAAAACCAACGATGATACGTACACGGTCGCGACGCTTGAAGCGGCGAGAAACGCATTCAACGCACAACTTGATGAGCGGCTTACTGCCTCCAGCATACTGACCCGGGAGCTACCAACGCGCAGAGAAATCGCACTGACAATCCTGAAGAACCGATTCGGTGATCTAGGCGCGCTGTTTGAAGTGAAGGCGCTCAGTACAGATATCTATCGAGGGGAGAGCGGCCAAAGAGGATTCGCCGGGACTCATTCGCTTCTAGATTACGCGATGATGGACCTGCCCAATCTGCGGCCCCTCACGTCAAGCGACGCTCGCCTCCCGCTAGACGCTGTAAACGATAATCCGACATTTGGCGTACTGGCGGTTTTCGAAGAGCAGTTCGCCACTGCAATCAGAGAAAAAAATCTGCCGTCGCTACAACGATCAGGCACATGATCGCGCAGCTTCCATTGGCAGACAGGAAGACTCTGCAATTCGCAAAACTCACCTTCTTCCAGGAAACTTCGTATACATCCGACGGTTTTTTCAATAATAGTCCGGAACAAAAAGAGCCTTGGCTGCTCCTCAGAACCGAGTTGCGCGGAAACTTTCAAGCGTACGAGATCAATTTCGAGAAAGGTACGATTGCACAGGCGAACCTGTACAGAGCGAAGAGCAGGCAATCAAGAGATGCCAACAAATACTTTGCGACCAAAGAGCTTAAACCAAGAGACACCGGAAATGATCTCGATCACGAGCGATCTTCGAACGACTCGCTGTTGAACAGCTTCCACAGCGCTCGGGCCCGTTGCATTGCCGATGTATTTCTCCAGCACCTTGATCTCGATGATCCTGCAATAAAACAATTGGCACGCGGGCAAACCCCGTTAGATGCGTATTTCGCTCCCAGGCCCTTGAACGATTTTCTGCTGAACCTGATTCCTTTCCGTTCTGCGATAGTCAATCTTAAGGCCGGCAGTTATGGCGAGGCAGCATTTGATCTGCTGGTGGACGTATTCGGATTTCTCACTGCTGGCGCTGCAACTGCCGGAAAACTTCTCAAGATCGGACGTACTGCCGTTTCTGCCGGAGCCAGGGTACTGAGGTCGGTCAACGTCATCGGTGTGTCGGCCATAGAAATGCTCAATCCCGTCAGTGGATTGGGAGATTTGGCCAGACTTGTCGGCGTTGGCGGCTTGTACGTAGTGTCCAAAGGCGCCAGAGCGATCAACAGACTCAGGGGGGCGGCCGCCAGTTACGATGTCTTGAAAGCGGTGAGCAAACAGTACGACGCTGCGGCGATCGGGGGGTTGAATGTAGCGGGACAGAAGTTGGAGGTCGCTGCGGTCCTAAGGGGCGGACATTGGTATGCCTTTGACGCCGATTCCATGAGGCCTTTCGGCAGTGCGCTGGACCAATTCAACGTCGCGACTCAGGCTGTTGCAGGTCATGTGTCGACTGCGCACATCGGCCAGGCGCAGGCGCTGAGCCATAAGCGCTACGGTCGTTTCGCCGTTCCCGAGTCACGCATCGCCGGACTCACGCGTAACACTCAAGGTGTGTATGTTGCAGCCGACGGGCACCTGTCCCACATTCGTCATACAGATCACCGCGGGAGAGCCGCTGTTTACGAGGTGCGGCAGATCGCGCGTACGGAAGACGGTTTTCTTCAGGCGCGGGTCTATCACGAAAACCGGCAAACCGAGCTGCTCGTGCAGCATCTTCAGGGCGACCAATGGCAACGCCTGGGTGTGCCCGGTGGGGGGGAAATAACCGCCGAACATTTGCGCACCTGGGAGGCATTACCAGTCGAGGAGCAGTCGAGACTTACCCGGCAGGGCTTCGCACGGCAGAATCGCCTCTCCGTAAAAACCTTTGAACATTACGTGAACGCTGATGGCCAACTGAGTGAAACCGGCGTGCTCCTGCGTGACCGCGCCGCCGGAACACCTTTCAATGAGATCACTGCAACGCGGATCCAGAGTTGGCAGAACATGACACAGCTGGCGCGTGATGCCATGACCATGGACGGGTTTGCCGCTTATCACCACCTTAATCCGCGTTCGTTCAGAAGTTATGTCCGTTTGGATGGCAGCCTCGGGCCTATGGGCGAATCGCTGATGTTCCGGGCGGGTGGTGGCACGTATGACAAAATTACCGATGCTCATCTGGTTCAGTGGAAAGTGATGCTCGAGCAACCGGCCAACTCACTCACGGCAAATCAGTTCCAGATGCAGCACAGGCTCGATCCACGACATTGGGCAAAATACGTCAACCACAATGGCTCGTTGAAGGAGGCGGCCGTGCGACGTCTCGCACGGGCCAGCCCGGCAGCTGCCCGCACGGGACAAGGCAACATACAGAGAATTTCCGCTGCCGATCTGCAAACCTGGCAGGCCTTGTCATCCGAGGAACAGCTGCGGCTGACCCGAAAGGGATTTGCCCGGGAGCATCATTTGTCCGTAAAAACCTTCGAGCACTGTGTGCAGCCTGACGGCCAGTTGAGCGCTACAGGTGTGCTGGTGCGTGATCGTCCGGCTGACGCCCCCTTCAATGAGATCAACGAAGTGCACATCCGCAGCTGGCAAAACATGACTCAGCAGGCGCGGGATGCAATGACCACAGACGGATTTGCCGCGCATCACCATGTCAATCTCAATACGTTCAGAACTTACATACGGCCCAACGGTGTTTTGACGCCCAGCGGCGAATCCCTATTATTCAGATTCGCTGGAGGTTCCTACAACACGATTACCGATGAGCATATACGCCAGTGGAGCAGGCTCCTGGCGCAAGCGGATGGCTCGGTCACTCAAGAGGCGTTCCTGCGTCAGCACGGGCTGAATCCCAATCTGTGGAAATTTCAGGTCAAACCCGATGGTTCCTTGAGGGAGGCGACCGCGCAACGTCTGCAACGTGCGCAGCCCTCCCACCAGCTGCCTCCCGTTCAGGCGCCCGGTGTACGCAGGAACGTGATCACTGGCGAGCATTTGCGCGCCTGGGAGGCCTTGGCGCCCGAGGAACAGCGCAAACTCGGCCCGCAGGGCTTTGCCCAACAGCACCACCTCAGCCTGAAAACCTTTGACTACTACGTACAACCTGACGGCCAGCTAAGCACCACTGGTGTTCTTGTGCGTGACCGCCCAGCGAGCACGCCTTTCAATAAGGTCACCGCCATGCACATCCAGACCTGGCGAGGCATGACGGCGCAAATGCGAGACGTAACGACCCTGGAGGGATTCGCCGGTCAGTACCATCTCCATCCGAGCACACTTAAAAATTACCTGCAGACGGATGGGCGCGTGACATCAATGGGTGAAGCTCTGCTGTTCAAGGCAGGAGGAGGCACCTACAACCCGATTACTGATGAGCATCTACGTCAATGGAGCACGCTGTTTGCCAGTGCGGACAACTCCGTTACAGCAGAGCAGTTCGTCAGTCGCAACAGACTCAACCCGCTAAACTGGACAAATTACGTCAAGGCCAATGGTTCATTAAAAGATAAAACGCGGCGACGTCTGGATCGGGCAGGTGCAAACACCACGTCACCTTCAGTTGGAACAGAAACGGATGCGGGAGCGAAAAAACAGACCATCACGGCTGAGCACCTGCGGGCCTGGGAGGCGTTACCGCCCGAGGAACAGTTGGAAATTACCCGCAAGGGATTTGCCCACAGGCATAATCTCGCGCCCAAAACCTTTGAGTATTACGTGCAGCCCGAAGGTCAGTTGAGCGCTGCTGGCGTGATTGTGCGTGATCGTCTCGCTGCTTTGCCTTTCAATGAGGTGAGCGAAGTCAACATTCGTCGCTGGCAAGGCATGACGCAGCAGGCTCGTGATGCAATGACCCTGCAAGGTTACGCCGGTCTTCACCATCTCAATCCCGGAACATTCCGATCGTATGTGCGGCGAAATGGCAGCTTGGGACCCGACGGCGAGGCGCTGCTGAACCGGCTGGCTGGTCGCACCTATAACTTGATCACCGATGACCATTTACGCCAATGGCGCACGCAGCTCGGGAAGGCCGATAACTCGGTAACTTCCGCGCAGTTCATGCGTCAACACCAGTTCAATCCGGTCAGTTGGGGGCGGTTTGTCGACGGTGACGGTTCCCTGAAAGAGGCGGCTGTGAGCCGCCTCGATCGTGCACAGCACGCTGCCGCTGAGCAGGCGGATACGACACGAAAACGACCGGCGTCCGACCCTCTCGACCCTCCGCTGAAATCTGCCAGGCGGAGCAGATTCGAAGATCCGCCACAGGACGCAGAAATCCCCGGCCCGTCCTCGGCAGTCGAGCCCGACGTGGTCGAAATCGTGCCCGGAGGTTCTCGACCGTTACGTCGCCACCAGATCGACAATACGCTGCCGATTCTGCAGGATCCGGCGAACCCGAGACTCAGCTTGACCCGGTCACTTGAAGGGCCCATTGATGAGATCCGTATCGCCTACTGGAATGGTCTGCTTGACGGCCTCGATAGTGCA
Source organism: Pseudomonas sp. S3_G06 (assembly GCF_054667565.1). NCBI lineage: Bacteria > Pseudomonadati > Pseudomonadota > Gammaproteobacteria > Pseudomonadales > Pseudomonadaceae > Pseudomonas > Pseudomonas sp. S3_G06. The sequence continues at coordinate 3,180,662 of NZ_CP162738.1, read as the reverse complement.
ACGAAAGAGCGGGTGTCGACCCAGATCAAGGCGTCGATCAAAGACTGGCTGCGTACCGAGGGGCAACACCAGTCCCGATTTGATGAATGCCTGAAAGTGGTCGCTGCAATGGATGATGATGGGCCGGCCCGCGGCGCTTGCGTTTGCGCGCGGCGCGATATTCCCCAATTTGAAGTGCTCGGACCTTATGCGGGCAAATACCATCCATCAGAGGCGTCATTGTTTCAAGAGCAACGCAAGCAAGGTTCAGAGGCCGTGCTGACGTATATTTTCGGCACACGTTCGGGGAGGCGTACGGTGAGCGGGCTGCACACTGGCAATACCTTGAGCCTGATCAACACTTCGCAACTGAAAAACGGACCTGTGTGGAAGTCGAACAATGTCACCTCCATCTCGGTCGGGAAAAACCTGACGTTCTATGTGGCGCTTTCGGATATCAAGAAGGGAGATGAATTGTTGTTGGACTATGGGCCGTTCTATCAGCCGGTGCCTGATATCGCGATCAAGCCGGATCCGGGTCGCTGAGTTGAAGTTTCGCAGGTTTGATCGTCAGCACCGGCAATCAAAGAAGACGCGGCGGGACAGGGAAGTGGTGGACGAGATCATCAGAACGCAGATAGGGCTTTCGATTTTGCAGTGGAGTTGAAGGCCTCTTCGCGAGCAGGCTCGCTCCCACAGTTGAAATGCATTCCCCTGTGGGAGCGAGCCTGCTCGCGAAAGCGGCCTGTCAGACGCTGCTTATTTATCGGTCAAAGCAAACTGCGTCAGGCAAAACGTCGGGATGCCCATGTCCTGCAAGCGCTGCGAACCTTGCAGCTCTGGCAGGTCAATGATCGCCGCTGCTTCATGCACCCGCGCGCCCATGCGGCGAATCAGGTTGGCTGCTGCGATCAGCGTGCCGCCGGTAGCGATCAGGTCATCGAACATCACCACCGAATCGCCTTCACACAGGCTGTCGGCGTGCACTTCCAGAAACGCTTCGCCGTACTCGGTCGCATAACCTTCGGCGAGCACGTCCGCCGGCAGTTTGCCTTGCTTGCGGAACAGCACTAGCGGCTTGTTCAACTGATAGGCCAGTACCGAACCGATCAGGAAGCCACGGGCATCCATGGCGCCAATGTGGGTGAAGTCGGCTTCGACGTAGCGGTGGACGAAGCTGTCCATCACCAGGCGCAGGGCCGTCGGCGACTGGAACAATGGGGTGATGTCGCGAAAGATCACGCCCGGTTTCGGAAAGTCGATCACGGGGCGGATCAGGGATTTGATGTCGAAGGAGTCGAAGACCATCGGGGTGTCCTGGCAGGGCTGCAAACGGCGCAGTATACCCGCGGCTGAAACGATTCGCTCAACCGCGGGTCGTGATCAGCCTTCGATCGAGCCGCCGGCCAGCGCGCACAACTGGATCGGGTCGAGAATGTGAATCTCCTTGCCCTCGGCGGCAATCAGCTCGTTCTGCTGGAAGCGGGTGAACACCCGCGACACGGTTTCCACCGCCAGGCCCAGGTAATTGCCGATTTCATTGCGCGACATGCTCAGGCGGAACTGATTGGCCGAGAAGCCTCGAGCGCGGAAGCGGGCCGACAGGTTGACCAGGAAAGTGGCGATGCGCTCGTCGGCGGTCTTCTTCGACAGCAGCAGCATCATTTGCTGATCGTCGCGAATCTCGCGGCTCATCACCCGCATCAACTGGCGGCGCAGTTGTGGCAATTGCAGCGCGAGTTCGTCGAGGCGTTCGAAGGGAATTTCGCAGACCGAAGTGGTTTCCAGCGCCTGGGCCGAGACCGGGTGTTTTTCGGTGTCCATGCCCGACAGGCCAACCAGTTCGCTCGGCAGGTGGAAGCCGGTCAGTTGCTCTTCGCCGGCATCGCTCAGGCTGAAGGTTTTCAGCGCGCCGGAGCGGACTGCATAAACGGAATCGAAGGTGTCGCCCTGGCGGAACAGGAACTCGCCTTTCTTCAGCGGGCGGCCGCGTTTAACGATTTCGTCGAGCGCATCCATGTCTTCCAGATTCAGAGAAAGTGGCAGGCAGAGCGGGGCCAGGCTGCAATCCTTGCAGTGGGCCTGGTTGTGAGCGCGCAGTTTGACTGGCTCGGACATTTCTTCAATCCTTGTGGGAAAACACACATAAGCCGTAAGGGTAACCCACGGAAGGACATTCAGGCCAGCACGCGGCGGCGTTGTCCTACAGACATAAAGCCGCAGCACCGGCGGCCGATAACCCACTATCAGTACTCATCCAAGGAAGGCCCCGATGACCGCCATTGGCACGCTAAGCCCCGGTAGCAGCGGCATTGCTGCTTCGCCGGAGGTAACCGGTCCCGACGCTGCAATCGACCGCGACGACGCCTTGTCGCATACGGCAACCCCGACCTTGGTCGAGGGCGTCAAAGTGTCGCTGTCCGGCGCGGCCATCGCCAAATCCGCCGCTGTCGGCGGCGAAAACAGTGACATCGACAACAGTGGCTTGCCGGAGAACATCCAGCAGTTGCTGAAGATGATTCGCAAGATCCAAAAAGAAATCATCGAGAAAAAAGCCCGCATGGCGGCGGTCATGTCAGACAGAACCCTCTCCAACGAGGAAAAGATCAACAAGCTCGCCGCATTACGTGGCGCCATCGCCGCCCTCAACAGCGGCCTGATCACCGCCAACCTTTCCTTGTCGAAAGTCATGAACCAGTCGGCGCTCAACCCTGATCAGAACCTCAAGGTCGGCTCGTTGCTGACCAAGCCTTAAATCACTCGCGAGAAACGCTGGCGGTTCTGCTGCTCCAGGTACGCATCGAAAACCATGCACACCGAGCGCACCAGCAATCGGCCAGCCGGCAGCACCTCGATGCGCTCGCGCTCGAGCCTGATCAGGCCATCCTCGGCCATACCTTGCAACTGCGGCCACAGCGCGCCGAAGTAGCCTTGAAAATCGATGTTGAACTGCTGCTCGATCTCGGCGAACTCAAGTTTGAAATTGCAGATCAGCTGCTGAATGACTGCACGGCGCAAGCGGTCGTCGGCGTTGCACACCAGGCCGCGACTGGTCGCCAGCTGCGCGCTGGCCAGGCTGTTCTGATACGCGTTGAGGTCGCTGCTGTTCTGGCAGTACAAATCACCAATCTGGCTGATCGCCGACACGCCCAGACCAATCAGGTCGCAATGGCCGTGGGTGGTGTAACCCTGGAAATTGCGTTGCAGGGTCTGCTCTTCCTGAGCGATGGCCAGTTCGTCATCAGGCAAGGCGAAGTGGTCCATGCCGATGTAGCGGTAGCCGGCAGCGGTCAGTTGCTCAATGGTGCGCTGGAGCATTTCCAGCTTGTGCGCCGGGCTCGGCAAGTCGCTGCTGTTGATCCGCCGTTGCGGCATGAAGCGTTCCGGCAGGTGCGCGTAGTTGAATACCGAGAGGCGATCCGGTTGCAGACTGATCACTTCCTCGACGGTGCGGGCGAAATTGTCCGGTGTCTGCTTTGGCAGGCCGTAGATCAGATCAATGTTGATCGAGCGAAATTGCAGGGTTCGCGCCGCATCGATCACCGCGCGGGTTTCTTCCAGACTTTGCAGGCGATTGACCGCACGCTGCACCGCCGGGTCAAGATCCTGCAGGCCAATGCTGACCCGGTTGAAACCCAGTTCGCGCAGCAGGCCCATGGTCGACCAGTCGGCTTCGCGCGGGTCGATTTCAATGCCGTAATCGCCCGAGTCATCGTTGAGCAGATTGAAATGCTTGCGCAGGTGCGCCATCAACTGACGCAACTCGTCGTGGCTGAGAAAGGTCGGTGTGCCGCCACCGAAATGCAGTTGCTCGACGGTTTGCGCCGAGTCGAGGTGACAGGCAATCAACTGGATTTCCTGCTCGAGCCGTTGCAGATACGGCTGCGCACGGCCGCGATCCTTGGTGATGACCTTGTTGCAGGCGCAGTAGTAGCAAATGTTCGCGCAGAACGGCACATGCACGTACAGCGACAGCGGCCGCTGCGCCTTGCGGCTGTCGCGCAGGGCGTGGAACAGGTCGAAAGTGCCGACCTGACCGTGAAATTGCACGGCGGTCGGGTACGAGGTGTAGCGTGGCCCCGCCAGATCGTAGCGGCGGATCAGATCAGAGTCCCAACGAATGGCGTCGAGCATGCGGGCATTCCCCCGGATAGGCTGGCAGTGTGGCGAGTCTAGGGGAGGGCGTTACAGGGCATCTTGATTTGCATCAACGGCGAGGATTTGTGTTGTTCGTGCGGGCGTCTTCGCGAGCAGGCTCGCTCCCACATTGGATTTGCAGCGTACTCAAGACCTGTGGGAGCGAGCCTGCTCGCGAAGGCCGCGCCACACACTTAATGGCCCATAAGCCAATGCTGATGCGGGCCGGGAAGGGTCCATAAGCCGAACAGAATCACCAACAACCCGCCCGCCATGCGCACGCTGCGTTTGCGCAAGATCGCGGTCACCCGTTCAGCCGCCAGCCCGGTGGCGAGCAGCACCGGCCAGGTGCCGAGGCCGAAAGCGAGCATCAGCAACGCACTGTCCAGCGCATTGCCCTGACTCGCGCTCCACAGCAAGGTGCTGTAAACCAGCCCGCACGGCAGCCATCCCCACAGCGCACCGAGCAGCAAGGCACGTGGCAGGCTGGAAACCGGCAGCAAGCGATTCGCCACCGGTTGAATAAAGCGCCACAAACCACGCCCGAGCGCTTCGATACGCGTCAACCCGCTCCACCAACCGGCCAGGTACAAGCCCATGGCAATCAGCAGCAACCCGGCCAGTACGCGCATGAACAGCGCCGCCGGGCTGTTGGCGACGGCCCAGCCGGCGAGGCCGATGAGCAATCCCGCCGTGGCATAACTGAGAATCCGCCCGAGGTTATACGCCAGCAACAGACGAAAGCGCCGGCTGCGCTGCTCTTTGGGAATCGCCAGGGTCAGCGCGCCCATCAGGCCGCCGCACATGCCCAGACAATGGCCGCCACCAAGCAGGCCGAGAATCAGCGCCGAGACCAGCAGGGGCGCCAGTTCAAGCATGGGGCGGCGCCTTGTCGTCCGGTTTGCCGGCGTTGGCTTCGTCCACCGCAGCGGTGTGGTTCGGATCCTGATCGTCAAAAAGGATGCTGTGCGCCGGGCCGTCGAGGTCATCGTACTGACCGCTGTCCACCGCCCAGAAGAAGATGTACACGGCGATGGCGACGATCAGCAAGGCAGCGGGAATCATCACATAGAGAGCTGGCATCGGTAACTCCAGGCCCGCGCGGCTCAGGCCGGCAGCGGACGGGTTTGGGGCGTGCTGCCGGCGGCCGGCGCGCTCGGCAGGCGAGTCAGGCGCAGGGCGTTGAGCACCACGGTCAGCGAACTGATCGACATGCCGACCGCCGCCCACACCGGAGTGATCCAGCCGAGGGCGGCGAACGGCAACATGAGGCCATTGTACAGCGCTGCCCACAGCAGGTTTTCGATGATTACCCGGCGCGTGCGTCGCGCCAGTGTAAATGCTTGCACCAGGGCGTCGAGGCGGTTGGACAGCAACACCGCATCGGCGCTGGTTTTCGCCAGATCGGTGGCCGAGCCCATGGCCACGCTGATATCGGCCGCAGCCAGTACCGGCACGTCGTTGACGCCGTCACCAAGCATCAACACTTTGCGTCCTTCCTTGTGCAGTTGTTGCAGCACTTGCAGTTTGTCATCGGGGCGCAAGCCGCCACGGGCCTCGTCGATGCCCAGTTCGGCGGCGACACTGGCGACCATCGGCGAACTGTCGCCGGACAACAACAAGGTGCGCCAGCCCCGCGCCTTGCAGGCCGCGAGCAGAGCGGGAGCGTCGTCACGCAGACGATCATCGAGCACCAGCCACGCCAGCGGCCCGTGGGTGTCAGCGAGCAGCAACCATTGTCCGGCTTCATCAGGCATTGACGGCAGTGCCGCGCCGCTCAGGGCGCAGGCAAATTCGGCCTGACCGATGCGCAAGCGTTGCTCACCGACCACGCCTTCCAGGCCCAGCCCCGGTGTGCTGTGTACGTCCTCGGCGGCCAGCGGCGCACGGCCGAAAGCGCGAGCGATCGGGTGTTCCGAACGGTTTTCCAGCGCAGCGGCGAGGCTCAGGCATTGCTCGCTGTCGAGCCTGCCGAGCGGGCGAATCGAGCGCAGCACCAAGCGACCTTCAGTGAGCGTGCCGGTCTTGTCGAAGATCACCGTGTCGATCTGGTTCAAGCCTTCCAGCACATGACCGCGGGTCAGCAGCAGGCCGAGTTTGTGCAGGGTGCCGGTGGCGGCGGTGAGGGCGGTCGGCGTCGCCAGCGACAGCGCGCAGGGGCAGGTCGCCACCAACATGGCGAGGACGATCCAGAACGCCCGCGCTGGGTCCAGCTGCCACCACAGCAGGCCGATCACTGCCGCAGCAATCAGCGACAGCAGCAAAAACCATTGCGCGGCGCGGTCGGCGATTTCCGCCAGACGCGGTTTCTCCGCCTGAGCGCGATCGAGAAGGCGCACGATCGCGGAGAGACGCGTGTCCTGTCCCAGCGCCTGCACTTCGACGGTCAATGCGCCTTCGACGTTGAGCGTGCCCGCAGTGACCGCATCACCGAGCGTGCGTGGCTGTGGCAGGTATTCGCCGGTCAGCAGCGATTCGTCGATGCTCGACTGGCCGTCGATGATCTTGCCGTCAGCCGGCAGAATCGAGCCCGGCTGCACCAGAATCCGCTCGCCCACGCGCAACTCGCTGAGCAGGATGCGTTCGCTCTGGCCATCGCTATCCAGGCGCAGGCACGAGGCCGGCAACAGGTTGACCAGTTGCGCAGTGGCGGCAGCGGTGCGTTCGCGGGCGCGGCGTTCCAGATAACGCCCGGCGAGCAAAAACAGCGCGAACATGCCGACCGCATCGAAGTACAGCTCGCCGACCCCGGTGATCGACGTCCAGATTCCGGCGATGTAAGCACTGCCGATCGCCAGTGAAACTGAAACGTCCATGGTCAGGTGTCGGGTGCGCAAATCGCGCATCGCGCCTTTGAAGAACGGCGCGCAGCTGTAGAACACGATGGGTGTGGTGAGAAACAGCGCGACCCAGCGCAGGATTGTGTGCAGCTCCGGGCTCAGATCGATGTTGAATTCCGGCCAAGTGGCCATGGTCGCCATCATCGCCTGAAACCACAGCAGACCGGCGACGCCGAGTTGGCGCAGGGCCAGACGATTCTCGCTGACCAGTTGTTCGCTGGCGCGGTCGGCCTGGTACGGGTGTGCAGCGTAACCAATGTGGCGCAGCTCGGCGAGGATCTGGCTCAGCGGCAATTGTGAGTCGGCCCAACGTACGTGCAAGCGATGGTTGGACAGGTTCAACCGCGCTTCGGCGACGGCGGGCAGGGTCCGCAGGTGTTTCTCGATCAGCCAGCCGCAAGCGGCGCAACTGATGCCTTCCATCAACAGGGTGGTTTCGGCCAGATCGCCTTCGTGGCGCACGAACGGTTGCTGCACGTCGGCGCGGTCGTACAGCGCCAGTTCATCGCTCAGTTGCACCGGCAGCGCTTCGGGATTGGCCGAGGCTTCGCTGCGGTGCTGGTAATAGCTTTGCAGACCACCGGCGACGATGGCTTCGGCCACCGCCTGACAGCCCGGGCAGCAGAACTCGCGGGCCTGCCCGAGGACGACGGCGGTGAAGCGGCTGCCGGACGGGACGGGCAGGGCGCAGTGGTAGCAGGGGGTTGGGCTGGTCATGGTGCGCGTTCCGATGATCGTTCCCACGCTCCGCGTGGGAATGCCTCCCCGGACGCTCCGCGTCCGCTTCGGCTGGGACGCGGAGCGTCCTGGCTGCGTTCCCACGCAGAGCGTGGGAACGATCAGAGTAAAAGGCTTATTTTTTCAGGTCTTCCGCGCCCTGCAATGGCTCGTCACCCAGCAGCAGTTCCTTGTCATGGCTGACCAGCTCTTCTTCGAACATGCGCCACACGTGCTCATCCTGACTTCCGAGCAATTCGACAAACCGCCGACCTTCAACCTTGTCGCTCAACTGGCCGATGTAGCGCCCGCTCTCGCTGCCACTGCGGGTCAAAACAATCTTGCGATCCTTCTCCGGCTGGGTCGGCGAGATCAGGTTCAGTTCCAGGGTTTGCGGCTGGCTGTCACCGTTCAAGCGCAGATCGACTTCCCCGGTCACGTCATCCAGATGCACCGCTGCACGCAGCTTCAGGGTTTGCGCCAGCAGCTCGCGATCCAGTGAACGGTTGATGCCTTTGCCCGCTTCGTAATAGTTGTCGTTGACCAGGTTGTCCGGGTTGTTCACCGCGATGGTCACCATCGACAGGGTCAAGGCCACCGAGCAGGCCAGAATCGCGATGATGATCCACGGCCAGAGGTGCTTGTACCAGGGACTTGCGGCGTTTGCAGCGGGCATGTTCAAAATTCTCTCAACGGATTTGTGGGCCGATGAATCGGCTCTTGGCTTCAACGTGGACGCTGTTGTCATCGGCGTCCTTGAGGATGAATTTCACCTCGTTGGTGCTCGATGGCAGTTGTTCCGGTGCGCTGGACAACTCGACCGGCATGCTGACGATATCGCCGGCGGCCACCTTGATCTCGCGCTTGCCTTGCAGGCGCAGGTCCGGCAGGCCCTCGGCTTGCAGCAGGTAAGTGTGGTCGCGCTGATCCTTGTTCATGATCTTCAGGCTGTAGACGTTTTCGATCCGGCCTTCAGCGTTTTCGCGGTACAGCACGCGGTCTTTGCTGACGTCGAAACCGACCAGCGAACGCATGAAGAACGCAGCGACCAACAGGCTGATCATCGCCAGCAGCACCACGGCATAGCCGATCAGGCGCGGTCGCAGTTTATGGGTTTTCTGCCCGGAGAGGTTGTGTTCGGTGGTGTAGCTGATCAGCCCGCGCGGGTAATCCATCTTGTCCATGATGCTGTCGCAGGCATCGATGCACGCAGCGCAGCCGATGCACTCGATCTGCAGGCCATCGCGGATGTCGATGCCGGTCGGGCAGACCTGCACGCACATCGTGCAGTCAATGCAATCGCCCAGCCCCAGCGCCTTGTAATCGATGCCTTTCTTGCGCGGCCCACGGCTTTCACCACGGCGCGGGTCGTAGGAAACGATCAGCGTGTCCTTGTCGAACATCACGCTCTGGAAGCGCGCATACGGGCACATGTAGATGCACACCTGCTCACGCAACCAGCCGGCATTGCCGTACGTGGCGAGGGTGAAAAAACCGACCCAGAAATACGACCAGCCATCGGCCTGACCGGTGAAGAATTCGATGACCAGTTCGCGGATCGGCGAGAAGTAACCGACAAAGGTCATGCCGGTGACAAAACCGATCAGCAGCCACAGCGAGTGCTTGGCCAGCTTGCGCAGGAATTTGTTGGCGCTCATCGGCGCCTTGTCGAGCTTGATCCGCTGGTTGCGGTCGCCTTCGGTGACCTTTTCGCACCACATGAAAATCCACGTCCACACACTCTGCGGGCAGGTATAACCACACCAGACGCGCCCGGCATAGACAGTGATGAAGAACAGGCCGAACGCGGCAATGATCAACAGCCCCGAGAGCAGGATGAAATCCTGTGGCCAGAATGTCGCGCCGAAGATGAAGAACTTGCGCTCCGGCAGGTTCCACCACACCGCCTGGTGACCGCCCCAGTTCAGCCACACCGTGCCGAAATACAGCAGAAACAACGCCGCACCGCCGAGCATCCGCAGATTGCGGAACAGGCCGGTGAAGGCACGGGTGTAGATTTTTTCTCGTGAGGCATAAAGATCGACGCTGTTGTTCGCGTTCTTGCTCGGCGGCGTGACGTCGTGTACCGGAATCTGATTGCTCATCATTGCATCCCACGGCAGTGGAAAAATGCCTCGGTCGATACGTGCCAACCGAAGTCAAAAAGGGCTGTTGCAGTAGCGTGATGATACGCCTGCCGCTCTGGCTCAAGGGTGCGACCTTTGGTCGCGTTGGGTAAAAAATGCGGATGGTGTAGCGATTGCGCAAAAGCCTGACGCAGATCAATTGACTTGTTGAGTATGGACGGTTTTGCCGAAGCGGCTAGTTCATCTTTTCAATCGCTTGTCCAAGCAACAACCGTCGATGTCGCAAGTTGAACGACAAATCGTCCGTCGTTGCCACTTCGGCTACAAGAGCCATAGATTGAATTGGCTGCCTGTTGCAAGTTGTTGGGTCTGAAACATATAAACTTGATTGTTGTTTATGAATGCTTTGAAGTTTTAGCTGTGTTCGCATAAGTTTTGCTCTCGCGAAATTCTTTTGCGTATTGATAGTTAACTTAAATGGAATTTAAAAGCATGAATTTTAATAATCTCAAGAGCATCTTTGTGGGTGCCTGGATGTTAGCTTCGGCTATTACCGCTCAGGCCACCACTGACATGCCGAAACACATGGTGTTTGCTTCGGATACTCAATATCCGTGGACGGACAAGACCGATCGCCGCATACCCGAATCCGATTCCGAATTCAAAGAGCGCTCGAAATGGCTGGTGGAAACCCAACTTGCGAGCATTGCCGAATTCAGAAATCAACACGGCTCTCAAGCGCAGGTTCCCTTGATGATCAATGGTGATATAACCGCATTTGGGCATGGCTGGCAGCGCTCGTTCATGAAGGATCTGCTGGATAAACATTTCAAGGGCGAATATCTTTACGGGCTTGGTAATCACGACTATGAAAACAATGTCGATGATTGCTTTAGCAATAGCTGTGCGGCAGGAAGTATCGTCGAGTTCAAAGAGCATCATGAAGGTAAGGTCGATAACTTCGATCTGAAGATTACCAGTGGCTTTCTGAGCAAGACCTATTCCGGCAGTCTCGCCTATTCGAAAAATATCGGCGAAGTGCATATGGTTCAGCTCAACAACGAACCGACCTATACCGCCCGCATTGCTCATCCATTGAACCCGACGACGTTCGAAATCAACGATGCACTGGACTGGCTCGAGACGGATCTCAGGCTGGCGCGAGCGTCGGGCTACGCCATCATCATCAACATGCATAAACCGTTGAACCACATGGGAACCCAGGCGCAACAGAAACGCTTCCACGACATGGTCAACAAATATCGAGTGACGGCGATTTTTGCCGGCCATTTGCACGAGGACGGAGGTGATGCCTATCAGGAAGGTAACGTGCCCATGTACCTGAGTGGCAGCACCTCTCAGCAAACCTATCTGATTGCCAGTTTCACTGAGGATCGCAAGCAACTCCAGGTGTACCTGGTGAAGAACAACCAATGGCGCAATCGAACGTTGATCGACACCACTGTGGTGCATTCAATCTTTGCCCAACGCCCCTGACAAAAGCCCCGCCGCTGATAGGGCGGGGTCTTCATCAGTCAGTTGTTGGCAGCGATCCATGGGTTGATCAGATTGACGCCGCTGTGTTGGAAGTCCGCAATGTTGCGAGTTACCAGCGTAAGCCCGTGTACAAGCGCGGTGGCGGCGATCAAGGCGTCGCGTTCATTGCTGCGGTCGGGAACATGCAATCGTGCGCACCGGATGGCGACGCTGCTATCGACCGGCAGGATTCTGCCAGAGAACGCCGGTTTGACATGATGTTCCAGCCAGTTGCGCAGCAGCTGGCCTTGTGAAGGGTCACGACGTTCGATACGCAGGACGCCCGTTTCCAGTTCCAGCACAGTGATTGCGGATAGATACAGGCTGGCTGGGGAAATGCTGTTTGCCCATTTCACCACATGCCTGTCGGCTTGGTTTTTCCGCAGCTCGGAAACTACATTGGTATCCAGCAGAAACATCAGGAAAGGTCCACGCTGCGAGGAGTGATGACGGCGCGCTCGGGTTCGAATTCGATTTCAAGCGCATCCGGCATTGCCAGTAGCTCAACGATGCTGGTCTGGCAACCCGTCAGTTTCTGGTACTCCTCGATGCTGAGCAACACGTGGGCAGGCCTGCCTCGGTCAGTAATGATCACTGGACCTTGATGCGTGGCTTTTTTGGCTGCACTGGTGTCCTGGTTGAACTCGCGGCTGGAAATAGTGGTGATGGCCATCATGTTTGGCCTCCAGAAATTCTGATGTAGGAACGTTACTACCTTGAGATTTCCCCCGCAATCGGAAAGGCGGGTAGAGGACGATCGGTCTGTCACTTTCATAAGGGCACCGGCGAAAGCGCCTCCCGCCAAGGCGTGAGGCACTGGATATGGGGCGTAAACTCGGTGTTTTTGCTGCCCTTGTCAGAGCAATCTACCGCCGCCGAGGCCGTCGAGTCCGCCACCGTCACCGGGGCTGTTCATGGTTTGCTGTGATACCTCGAGTAACGGTTTCACAGATGTTCGTTCGAACCCTGCCCTATGGGTAGAGCCGGGTTGAGGCTGATTTTGCAGTGTGCTTCGGTCATCTTTCGACATTGGGGCTTCATCCTTGAAGTGGAGCCGATATGGCTTGTCGGGGCGAAAAAAAACCTACCGTGCATTTCAGCTCAGGTCCATCGAGCAAGCGTTTCGAATCGTGAATGCCAGCATGAAAAAAGGCCCCGCCAATTCCCATTGGCGGGGCCTTTTTTGCTTCAAGCGTTGGCCTTACTCAGCCTTCGCCTCCGGTGCTTTTTCACCGTGAGACAGGCTGTAAACATACGCCGCCAGCAGGTGCACCTTGTCATTGCCCTGCAGTTGTTCCTGCGCCGGCATCTGGCCCTGACGGCCGTAGCGGATGGTCTGCTGCAGTTGCGCGAAGCTCGAGCCGTAGATGAATGCGCCCGGATGGGTCAGGTCAGGCGCACCCATGGCCGGGGTGCCTTTACCGGCAGGGCCGTGGCAAGCCACGCAGTTGGCGGCGAAGAGTTTCTGGCCGTTGGCCGGGTCGGCTTTGGTGCCTTCCGGCAGTTTGCGCCCGTCGAGGTTGGTCACCACGAAGGCCGCTACGTCAGCCACGCCTTGCTCACCGATCACTTCAGCCCATGCCGGCATCACCGCGTGGCGGCCGCCCATGATGGTGGTCTTGATGGTTTCCGGCTCACCGCCCCAGCGCCAGTCGGCGTCGGTCAGGTTGGGGAAGCCATAGGCGCCCTTGGCGTCGGAACCGTGGCACACCGAGCAGTTGGACGCGAACAGACGGCCGCCCATTTTCAGTGCTTGCGGATCCTTGGCAACTTCTTCGATCGGCATCGCCGCGAACTTGGCGAAAATCGGACCGAAGCGAGCGTCCGAACGGGCCATTTCCTTTTCCCACTCGTGGACGCCGGTCCAGCCGGTCTGGCCGTTGGCGAACGCGGTCTGCTTCTCGGTATCCAGATAGTTGTAGCCCGGCAGCAGACCTTTCCAGTTGCCCAGACCCGGGTACAGCACCAGATAACCCAGCGCAAAAATGATGGTGCCTACGAACAGCATGAACCACCATTTCGGCAGCGGGTTGTCGTACTCCTCGATCCCGTCGAAGGAGTGGCCGACCGTCTCGTCCGTCTGTTCGCTGCGCTGGCCCTTGCGGGTCGACAGCAGCAGCCAGGTCAGGGCGAAGATCGTACCGAGACTGAGGACTGTGACGTACAGACTCCAGAATGTAGTCATTCTTTGTTACTCCTAGAAGCTTGCTCGACGTGCTTGACGGCTTCGGGATCATCGGCGAAAGGCAGCATGGTCGCGTCTTCAAATTCCGACTTGCGCTTGGGGCTGAACACCCACAAAGCCAGACCGATGAAAGCCACCATCACGACCACGGTGCCCAGGCCTCGAATCATCCCGATATCCATCAGATTCACCGTTTGCTTTTGATGATGGTGCCCAGGCCTTGCAGATAGGCCACCAGCGCGTCCATTTCGGTTTTGCCCTTCACGGCATCCTGTGCACCGGCGATGTCTTCGTCGGTGTAAGGCACGCCGAGGGTGCGCAAGACTTCCATTTTTTTCGCGGTTTCCTTGCCGTCGAGCTTGTTTTCCACGAGGAACGGGTAAGCCGGCATTTTCGACTCGGGGACCACGTTGCGCGGGTTGTACAAGTGCGCACGTTGCCAGTCATCGGAGTAACGACCGCCCACACGGGCCAGGTCCGGACCGGTACGTTTGGAACCCCACAGGAACGGGTGATCCCAGACGCTTTCACCGGCAACCGAATAGTGGCCATAGCGTTCGGTTTCAGCGCGGAACGGGCGGATCATCTGCGAGTGGCAGCCGACACAACCGTTGGCGATGTACACGTCGCGGCCTTCCAGTTCCAGCGCCGAGCGCGGCTTCATGCCCTCTACCGGCTTGTTGGTGACGTCCTGGAAGAACAGCGGAACGATTTGGGTCAGGCCACCGACGCTGACGGCGATGACCATGAAGAAGGCCAGCAGGCCAATATTCTTCTCGACAGCTTCATGCTTCATCAGTGAGCTCCAACGACGGCAATCTTGGCGGCGGCTTCGGCTTCAACCGGATCCGACGCACGAACGGTGCGGTACACGTTGTAAGCCATCAGCAGCATGCCGCTGGCAAAGAAAGCACCGCCCAGCGCACGGACGATGAAGCCCGGGTGGCTGGCCTGCAGCGCTTCGACGAACGAGTAGGTGAGGGTGCCGTCATCGTTGATTGCACGCCACATCAGGCCCTGGGTGATGCCGTTGACCCACATCGACGCGATGTAGAGCACGGTACCGATGGTCGCAAGCCAGAAGTGCGCATTGATCAGCCCGGTGCTGTGCATTTGCGCCCGGCCGAACAGTTTCGGAATCATGTGGTAGATCGCGCCGATCGAGATCATCGCTACCCAACCGAGGGCGCCGGCGTGTACGTGGCCGATGGTCCAGTCGGTGTAGTGCGAGAGCGAGTTGACGGTCTTGATCGCCATCATCGGCCCTTCGAAGGTCGACATGCCGTAGAACGCCAGCGACACCACGAGGAAGCGCAGGATCGGGTCGGTGCGCAACTTATGCCAGGCGCCCGACAAGGTCATCATGCCGTTGATCATGCCGCCCCAGCTTGGCGCCAAGAGGATGATCGACATCGCCATGCCCAGCGATTGTGCCCAGTCCGGCAGGGCGGTGTAGTGCAGGTGGTGCGGGCCGGCCCAGATGTACAGGGTGATCAGCGCCCAGAAGTGAACGATCGACAGACGATAGGAGTAGATCGGACGTTCGGCCTGTTTCGGCACGAAGTAGTACATCATCCCGAGGAAACCGGTGGTCAGGAAGAAACCCACCGCGTTGTGGCCGTACCACCACTGGATCATCGCGTCAGTGGCACCGGAGTAAGCCGAATACGACTTGAACAGGCTGACCGGCAGCGACATGTGGTTGACGATGTGCAGCATCGCGGTGACGACGATGAACGCGCCGTAGAACCAGTTGCCAACGTAGATGTGCTTGGTTTTGCGCTTGGTGATGGTGCCGAAGAACACCAGACCGTAAGTGACCCAGACAATCGCCAGCAGAATCGCGATCGGCCATTCCAGTTCGGCGTATTCCTTGGTGGTGGTGTAACCCAGCGGCAAGGTAATGATTGCGCCGACGATGACCGCTTGCCAGCCCCAGAAGGTGAAGGCCGCGAGGCTGTCGGAAATCAGTCGCGTCTGGCAGGTTCGCTGCACGACATAGTAGGAAGTGGCAAACAGTGCACAACCGCCGAAGGCGAAAATCACCAGGTTTGTGTGCAACGGGCGCAAGCGTCCAAAGCTCGTCCACGGCAGACCGAAGTTCAGTTCCGGCCAGACCAGTTGCGAGGCGATGAAGACACCGAGCCCCATGCCAAGGATCCCCCAGACCACCGTCATGATGGCGAACTGGCGGACTACCTTATAGTTATAAGCAGTCGGACTGATTGCTGTGCTCATTCTAAGGTTCCACGGTTTGGGTATTTTTATAGGGATAAAATCGGCCGCAAGTATGTATAAAGCAGGGGGTCATTGCAACGCGCCATGACCTGGGTCAATGCTTCCCAACGCTGATTCTGCGGCCTTTCCATGCGCCGCGTAGGGTCAAAAATGGCCTCTGACAAAATGTCGCAGTGGGCGTAAAAAGCCCGCAATCCGGATCGCCGTCAACGGTGCCCGTTCACAGGTCGTGATCGGGGGATTGAGGGCAATCGGCGCAACAGCCGTTATCTACCTGCGTTTGCGGCGAATCCATCAGCCGGTTCACGGCGTGCATCGTTCGGGATTGATCTGGAAACCGACTTCAGCCGGTCCGCTTCGATGAAGCGTAGACCCGAATCCGGGGTTCCGAAAGGAGAGGATCCAAGGGGTGCGACAATGCGTCGCAAAGGGGCGGGAAACTGCCGCAGCGAGAAAGCTGCGGCAGTGGTGTACGCAATTGCTATTTTTTGTTGTCTTCAGTTATCAGTTTTGCTGTGTTCAATCCGTGGCTAAGGCTGTACACATAAGCGGCTAGCAATTGCACTTTATCGTTGCCCAGCAATTCATTCTGCGCCGGCATATGCCCCTGACGACCATGGCGAATGGTCTGCTCCAGTTGGGTCAGGCTGGTGCCATAAATGAAGCCGGCCGGGTGGGTAAGATTCGGTGCGCCCATGGCAGGGGTGCCTTGGCCAGTTGCGCCGTGGCAAGCCACGCACGTGGTGCTGAACGCCTGCTGCCCGGCTTGCAGGTCTGCCTTGCTGTCGGCAGGTAGCGGCAGGCCGGCGAGTTCGTGGCGCACGTAGGCGGCAACGTTTTTCACCCCGGCCTCACCGAGCACTTCGCCCCAGGCCGGCATGGCCGCCATGCGGCCGCCCATGATGGTGGTCTTGATCGTCTCGGCATCGCCGCCCCAGCGCCAGTCGCTGTCGGCGAGGTTAGGGAAGCCGAACGCACCCTTGGCATCCGAGCCGTGGCACACCGAGCAATTGGAGGCGAACAGACGACCGCCCATTTTCAGCGCCTGCGGATCCTTGGCCACTTCTTCCAGGGGCATGGCGGCGAATTTGGCGAAGATCGGCCCGAACCGGGCGTCCGCCTTGTTCATTTCCTTTTCCCATTCGTGCACGCCGGTCCAGCCATCCTCATAGCCGGGCAGGATGCCTTTCCAGTTGCCCAGGCCCGGATAGAGAATCAGATAACCCACCGAGAACACCAACGTGCCGGCGAACAGCATGAACCACCACTGCGGCAGCGGGTTGTCGTACTCCTCGATGCCGTCGAAGCTGTGGCCCATGGTCTGGTCGACGCTGCCCTTGGTCTCGCCCCGACGGGTGCCGATCAGCAGCCAGGTCAGGCCGATCAGGCTGCCAATGGTCAGTACGCAGATCCACGTACTCCAGAAGGTGGTCATGGCCGGGTACTCCTTGTTTCAGGGGCTGAAATTGTTTCGGGTAGTGGCTCGTCGGCGAACGGCAGCAGGCGTGCTTCGGCGAATTCCGGGGTGCGCTTGCGGTTGAACACCCACAAGGTCAGGCCGACGAACGCTACAAACACGACAACCGTGCCCAAACCGCGGATCAGGCCAGTGCTCATCTCAATGACCATGGCTCACCTCTTGCTCTTGATCGCAGTGCCGAGCACTTGCAGATAGGAAACGAGGGCGTCCATTTCGGTCTTGCCCTTGAGGCTGGCGACCGCGCCGCTGATGTCGTCGTCGGTGTACGGCACGCCGAGGGTGCGCATGGTTTTCAGCTTGGTTTCGGTGTGGCTGCTGTCGACCGCTTGGGTGACCAGCCACGGATAGGCCGGCATCTTTGATTCCGGCACAACGTTGCGCGGGTTGTACAAGTGCGCGCGGTGCCAGTCATCCGAGTAACGCGCGCCGACCCGGGCGAGGTCCGGACCGGTACGTTTCGAACCCCACAGGAACGGGTGATCCCAGACGCTTTCGCCGGCAACCGAGTAGTGGCCGTAGCGTTCGGTTTCAGCGCGGAACGGGCGGATCATCTGCGAGTGGCAACCGACGCAGCCTTCGCGGATGTAGATGTCGCGGCCTTCCAGTTGCAGCGCGGTGTAGGGCTTCATGCCTTCCACCGGTTTGTTGGTGACGTCCTGGAAGAACAGCGGGACGATCTGGGTCAGGCCGCCGATGCTCACGGCGAACACCATCAGCAGCATCAGCAGGCCGACGTTCTTTTCAATCGTTTCGTGTTTCATGGCGGACTCCTCAGGCCATCTGCGCGGCAGCGACGACGTCGGCAGGCTGCGAGGCCCGCACGGTGCGCCAGGTGTTGTAGGCCATCAGCAACATGCCGCTTAAGAAAATCGCCCCGCCGATCAGTCGCACGACAAAGCCCGGATGACTGGCCACCAGGGTTTCGACGAAGGAATAGGTCAGCGTGCCGTCCTCGTTGACTGCGCGCCACATCAGGCCCTGGGCGATACCGTTGACCCACATCGAGGCGATGTAGAGCACGGTGCCGATGGTCGCCAGCCAGAAATGCGCATTGATCAGGCCGACGCTGTGCATCTGCGCCTTGCCGAAGATTTTCGGGATCATGTGGTACAGCGCGCCGATCGAAATCATCGCCACCCAGCCGAGGGCGCCAGCGTGAACGTGGCCGATGGTCCAGTCGGTGTAGTGGGAGAGGGCGTTTACCGTCTTGATGGCCATCATCGGCCCTTCGAAGGTCGACATGCCGTAGAACGCCAGCGACACCACGAGGAAGCGCAGGATCGGGTCGCTGCGCAACTTATGCCACGCGCCCGAGAGGGTCATCATGCCGTTGATCATGCCGCCCCAGCTCGGTGCCAGCAGGATCAGCGACATCACCATCCCCAGCGACTGTGCCCAGTCCGGCAGCGCGGTGTAGTGCAAGTGGTGCGGGCCGGCCCAGATGTACAGGGTGATCAAGGCCCAGAAGTGCACGATCGACAGGCGATATGAATACACCGGACGCTCGGCCTGTTTCGGCACGAAGTAATACATCATGCCGAGGAAGCCGGCGGTGAGGAAAAAGCCCACAGCGTTGTGGCCGTACCACCACTGCACCATGGCGTCGGTTGCACCTGCGTACACCGAGTAGGACTTGGTGAAACTCACCGGCAATTCAAGGTTGTTGACGATGTGCAGGATCGCCACGGTGATGATGAACGCGCCGAAGAACCAGTTGCCCACATAGATGTGCTTGGTCTTGCGCTGCATGATCGTGCCGAAGAACACGATCGCGTAGGCAACCCAGACGATGGTGATCATGATGTCGATCGGCCATTCCAGTTCGGCGTATTCCTTGGAGCTGGTGTAACCCAGCGGCAGGCTGATCGCCGCCAACAGGATCACCAGCTGCCAGCCCCAGAAGCAGAACGCGGCGATTTGCGGCGCGAACAGTTGCGTCTGGCAGGTGCGTTGCACCGAATAAAAAGAGCTGGCGAACAGCGCGCAGCCACCGAAGGCGAAGATCACCGCGTTGGTGTGCAGCGGGCGCAGACGGCCGAAACTGGTCCAGGGCAGATTGAAGTTGAGTTCCGGCCAGACCAATTGCGCCGCGAGAAAAACCCCGAGGCCCATGCCGACGATGCCCCACACCACCGTCATAATGGCGAATTGGCGGACCACCTTGTAGTTGTAGGCGGTACTGATAGAAGTGTTCATGGTTCCCCATCCACGGTTCAGCCGAAGTGAGCGCGCAAACGGCGCGAATCCTTCGTCTGGAGTTATAGGCAGACTAAAAGCGAGGCAAGCATGGACAAACAGCACAAGGCCAGTATTGACGGGGATCAATGGGCGCAGTGTGTGCGCGATCATGGGTGGCTTTGGGATGCCGCTGTCGGTGAGGCTTCGGCAACCTTGATTCTGGCGCACGGGGCGGGGGCGCCGATGGATAGCGAGTGGATGAACGACATGGCTGGGCGCCTTGCCGGGCTTGGGGTCAACGTGTTGCGGTTTGAGTTTCCGTATATGGCGCAGCGGCGGGTGGATGGGGTGAAGCGGCCGCCGAATCCTGCTGGCAGGTTGCAGGAATGTTGGCGGGAGGTGTTTGCGCTTGTGCGGCGTCATGTCGCTGGGGTTTTGGCGGTTGGCGGCAAGTCGATGGGCGGGCGGATGGCGAGT
This sequence comes from Pseudomonas sp. S3_G06, assembly GCF_054667565.1. Lineage (NCBI taxonomy): Bacteria > Pseudomonadati > Pseudomonadota > Gammaproteobacteria > Pseudomonadales > Pseudomonadaceae > Pseudomonas > Pseudomonas sp. S3_G06. The sequence continues at coordinate 3,160,808 of NZ_CP162738.1, read as the reverse complement.
CTGGTGGCGGATGAGTTGGGGGTGGATGCGTTGGTGTGTCTGGGGTATCCGTTTTATGCGGTGGGGAAGCCGGAGAAGCCTCGGGTTGAGCATTTGGCTTCGTTGCGCACGCGAGCGTTGATTGTGCAGGGGGAGCGGGATGCTCTGGGGAATCGCGAGGCGGTTGAGGGGTATTCGTTAGCGCCGGGGATTGAGGTGTTTTGGTTGGTGGCGGGGGATCATGATTTGAAGCCGCTGAAGGTTTCTGGGTTTACGCACTCCGATCATTTGGCGGGTGCTGCGCAGAGGGTGGCTGAATTTCTCCGTGACTGATTTTGAGTCGGGCCGGATTTTGCGTTGCATGAAGATCAGCTCCCTTTCCCCCTCGCCCCCTTGGGGAAGAGGGTTTGATCTGGGGGGGGGTAGCTTTTGATCTTGCTCTTGGGGGCATATCCGTTGCTTCGGGAGCTGCGGCTGGCGGTTTCGCCTGACGGCGACTTACTTTTTTACAAGCGCCGAAAAAAGTAAGCAAAAAACGCTAGCTCCTACGTTCGGCCCTCGCAAGCTCGGGTTCCTTCGCTCCGGGATCGATCCGGGCGCAGCGGCTCCGGTTTGCTTCGCTGCACCTCCTTCCGCTGTGTCTGGCTGCGCCAGACGGTCGCTACGCTCCCACCCCCGGATCAATCCCTCCACTCAGCCTTCCGACGTCGCCGGTGGATCAAGATCAAGAGCACTCGAGCTTGCGCTCATTGTTGAGTGGGGCGGCTTCGCCGCGGGCAGCTGCGCTGCTTTGCTTTTCTGCTTTTTGTGGGAGCGAGCCTGCTCGCGAAGGCGGCCTGACAGCCGACCATTATCCACCGGCCGGGCTCAATCCCTGTGGGAGAGCACTCGAGCTAACGCTCATTGTTGAGTGGTGCGGCTTTGCCGCGGGCAGCTGCGCTGTTTTGCTTTTCTGTGGGAGCGAGCTTGCTCGCGAAGGCGGCCTGACAGCCGACCACTATCTACCGGCCGGACTCAATCCCTGTGGGAGCTGGCTTGCCAGCGATGGCAGCCTCCAAGTCGACCAATCCCCCACTGATGTACCCGATCCAAATGTGGGAGCGAGCCTGCTCGCGAAAGCTCCCTTCCAGACGACCTCAAACCACCTGCCTGTCAGAGGCAATCCCTGCACTTAAACATCATCAAATAGCCACGTTTAAACTACACGATCCGTTACGCCATCCCGGCTACAACTTCTTGCGCTATTGCCTACGCCTACGCCAGAATCCGCCGGCTTACGCGGCTATGAGGTTGGCTATATCGTTTCTCGGTCACTGACAAAAGGCAGTGATCGGGTTTGGTAGCCCGTCTCTAAGCGTCATGACGCCATATGCAGTCTCTGTAGAGACTCGATTTATGGTGGCCATGCGTGGGGCTCCTTCGGGAGCGCCGGGTTTCCTGCTTAGACCGGTCTACCAACCTGCGTATGGTCGCCACCCTCGTTTGGTAGCGAGAGTGATGACTCCTTATTTTTCTAAGTAGGAGCTTCATCTATGTTCAAAGTAACCCCCAACCCGCCACCCTCCCACGACCGCGCACTAGACCCGCAAAAAATCCAGGAAGCCACCGACCGCGCCCTCGATTACTACCTCAAACCTGAAGACCTGGCAGCCCCGCCAAGTTCACCGAAATATCGCCCGATCTACGTTGTCGACCCCACGCTGGATGACGAAACCCTGTTGGTCGAGGCCTGCGAGTCGCTTTCATACGCCCATGCCATGGCCGGTAACATCGCCAACTCGATAGGCGGCCCGGAGCGCAAACCGCTGCTGGCGCTGCAACAGGTGATCATGCTGAACGAACTGTTGGTCAATCGGTTACTGGACAAACTGAAGCTGCCTCAATAAGTTCGCTGGCTTTTATGGCCTCTTCGCGAGCAGGCTCGCTCCCACAGGGGATCGTCGTCGGGCACATATCTGTGGTCACCGCATATCGGATGTAGGGTGAGCCTGCTCGCGATGTTGGCCTGACGACCAACCGGCCTCTTACTGATGCACCCGGTCCAAATGGGGGGGGGCGAGCTTGCTCGCGAAAGCGGCATCCCAGACAACACCAAAATCACAGGCCAACTTCCCGCTATTTCTTTGCGGTATATCAAACAGTATCCGGCAATGCCTCAAAATATTGTTTGGCTTTCAGATCATCTCTTTTTAAATTGAAAGTACCTTTGGGTCTTATTTGTTCGGGGGTTTCGTCGGGTTTTGTTTTTGCAAATGTCGCTTCGAATTCGCCTTCAACAGTCCCTTTTACAGGATCCAGCTTAATGCTCAGTGTCGCATCACCCGCCGCGATAACTCGCCAGCCTTTAAGTTCGCCCTTCTTTATTGAATGTCTGTGGTCACAGTACAAGCCCGCTGCAAGCGTATAAGTGCCTTCCAGGATGTCCTCGTTGATATACGGCACTGCGAGCATAAAACCAAAAAGATCCTCTGAATCAACGGTGCCTACGGAGCCGTAAAATATCCATGAGTTATCAGTTGTCGTGCTTGAGTTATAGAATAATGTTCTTTGGGCTTCGGTTGATAAAGAATCGATCTGCCACTGAAATTCGTTGTCCTCTGTTTCGAAGTTATTTATCTGCGGGATGTTATTTTTGTTATAAAAATCTCTGAAGTTCACGATGAAATCCTTCTGTCTCGTAGGGGGATCCCGTCGATTGATCGGACGGTAATTCATAGATATTCAGTTTCTAAAATGTTGTCTACTGTCAGAGTTGTCAGCTAGACATAGTTCGCAGAATGTGCTTTTTGCTTATTTTTTTGTTTCAGGTAATAAAAAAACCGGAAGCTTTAGCTGTCCGGTTTTTTTATCCTGCTAGAGCAATCAGCGGTTAAACCGCGCCACCAACGAATACTGCGTGTTGGCCGTCTTCGTCAGCTCTTCACTCAACAACGCCGAGTTATGCGCTTGCTCGGACGTCTGATCCGCCAGTTCCGAGATATTGCTGATGTTACGGCTGATCTCTTCAGCCACGGCACTTTGCTCTTCGGTCGCGGCGGCGATCTGGGTGGTCATGTCGGTGATGTTGGCCACTGCTTCGCTGATGCCGACCAGTGCCTGATCCGCTTCCAAGACCCGTGCAACGCCTTCTTCGGCCTGGCGATGCCCGGCTTCCATGGTTTGCACGGCGCTGGAGGCGGTCTGCTGCAACTTGGCGATCAGGGCATGAATCTGGCCGGTGGATTCGCTGGTGCGTTGCGCCAGTTGGCGGACTTCGTCAGCCACGACCGCAAAACCACGGCCCATTTCACCGGCACGCGCTGCTTCAATTGCAGCGTTGAGGGCGAGCAGGTTGGTCTGGTCGGCGATGCCTTTGATCACGTCGACCACACCGCCGATTTCGTCGCTGTCCTTGGCCAGTTGCGTCACGGTCACGCCGGTTTCGCCGACGACCACCGACAGGCGCTGGATCGCTTCGCGGGTTTCCCCGGCGATGTCGCGGCCACGCCCGGTCAGGCGGTTGGCTTCCTGGGTGGCGTCAGCGGTGCGCTGTACGTGGCTGGCGACTTCCTGGGTAGTGGCGGCCATCTGGTTAACGGCGGTGGCGACCTGTTCGGTTTCCACGCGCTGGCGTTCCAGACCGGTCGAGCTGTTGTGCGCCAGGGCGTCGGACTGCTTGGCCTGATCGGTCAGGTGCTCGGCAGTGTCCTGCAAGCGGGTCAGGCAGGTTTTCAGGCGTGCTTCCTGGCTGAGGATCGACATTTCCAGACGCGCCTGCGCGCCACGGCTGTCGGTGTACATCTGCGCGATCAGCGGGTCGGAGGTGGTCTGTTCGGCCAGGCGCAGCAGACGCTTGAGCCCGCGTTGCTGCCATTGCAGGCCCATCAGGCCCAGCGGCACCGAGAGACCGGCGGCGAGGGCGAAGCCCCACTGCGAGTTCAGCGTCGCGCCGATCATGAAGCTCAGCTGGCTGACCAGAATGAACGGCAGCCAGTCCTGCAGGAGCGGCAGCCATTTGTCCGTCGAAGGAATCGCCGACTTGCCCTGGTTGATGCGTTGGTAGAGCGCTTCGGCGCGGCGGATCTGTTCAGCGGTGGGCTTGACGCGCACCGACTCGTAACCGATCACCTGATTGCCTTCGAACACCGGTGTTACATAGGCGTTAACCCAATAGTGGTCACCGGATTTGCAGCGATTCTTGACGATGCCCATCCATGGCAAGCCTTGTTTCAGTGTGCCCCACATGTGCGAGAACACCGCCGACGGCACGTCAGGGTGACGGACCAGATTGTGCGGCGCCCGGATCAGTTCCTCCCGCGAAAATCCGCTGATTTCAACGAACGCGTCGTTGCAGTAGGTGATCACGCCCTTGGCATCGGTGGTGGAAATCAACCGTTGCTGAGCTGGAAAGGTCCGCTCGCGTTGTGTAATGGGCTGGTTGTTACGCATGGTTTTTCAATCCGCAAGGCTTTGAATGGTTGTCGGCGCCGACAGGTTTTTATTGAAGTTTTTTTTCAGATTTAAGTACGGCGTCGCAGAACCGCGCTTGCGTCAACTGGCCAGCATCGGATAGGTGAACAGGCCGAAGTGCAACAGGTTCAGGCCGAAATGGGTGGCGATCGCCGCGCCCAGTCCGCCGAAACGGTAGGCCAGACCATAGCCGACCCCGGCCAGTCCCGCCAGCAACACCCAGGTCCAGCCAGCACCGGCATGCACCAGACCAAATAGCAGCGAGGCCAACAGCAGCGCGAGGTTGTCGCCGTAGGGCAGGTGCTTGAAGCGACGGCTGAGTCCGCCCTGTATATAGCCGCGAAACAGGGCTTCCTCGACCAGCGTCACCAGCAGCAGATTGTTCAGCACCCACAGCCAGGCCTGATCCGGCCATTTCGGCGCCCAGGCGATCACGCCGAGCAACAATGCGCCGCCGAGGGCGAGAATCGCGCACAGCGTCAGGGCGAGGGCGGTGGCATAGACCGTCAGGCGCAACGAACGCCGCGCGACAATCCACGGACAAACCAGCAGCAACCAGAAGCCCACCAGCGGTTTGTCGAGATTGAGGTACATCGCGAACGGCACGGCGTTGTCAGTCAAACGTTGCGGATTGATCACCCGGCCGTTGGCGAAGCCCGGCAGCCAGTGCAGCGCCAGTGCCACCGCCAAAACGATGAACAGGCCATGGCCAAGCCAGCGCGCAAACGGTACTTGTTGCTGACGCACGGCGAATGCGGCGAACAGCAAAAGCCCCACGGAGATCAATGCCAGCCAACCGAGCTGGCCGTAGCTCAGGGCCAATCCGTAACCGAGGCTGAGCAGCGCGAGATAAAGCCAGGGCAACGCCTTCATCGAAAGTCCTTGTGCGAGATTTCTGGAAGGGGCTTTCTACACGGGCGAGGGAGGTGGGACAAGTGAAGGTGTGGCAGTGATGCCAGACACAAATCAAATGTGGGAGCGAGCCTGCTCGCGAAAGCGGTCTTCCAGATGACGTCACTGGCGACTGACAATCCGCTTTCGCGAGCAGGCTCGCTCCCACAGGTTTTGCATTCGGCTGGATATCAGCGCAGGCCCAGTTTGGCCGCCGCGCGCTCGGTAATCTCGGTACGCAACTTCAACGAAGGCGCCGCGCGCAACCGCGCCTCATCGATCACCGCGCTCGGCGCCACGTCCGGGCTCCCAGCGTTGAACGGCGGTGCCGGGGCATATTCCAGTTGCAACTGCACCAGTTGCGCCGTATCGGCATCGACCAGTTCCGCTGCCAAGACCAAGGCAAAATCGATCCCGGCAGTGATTCCGCCACCGGTAAACAGATTGCCGTCGCGTACCACCCGATCCTTCACCGCAACCGCGCCCAGGGTCGGCAGCAACTGGTGATACGCCCAATGCGTGGTCGCGCGCTTGCCCTGCAACAGACCCGCCGCGCCGAGCACCAGCGAGCCGGTGCACACCGAGGTCACGTAACGTGCCTGCGCGGCCTGGCGTTTGATGAAATCCAGCGTCTGCTGATCTTCCATCAGCGGCCCGACGCCACTGCCGCCGGGCACGCAGATAACGTCCAGATCCGGGCAATCCTCGAAAGTTGTCGTCGGTTTCAGCAGCAGGCCGGTGCTGGACGTCACCGGCATCAGGTCCTTCCAGACCAGATGCACCTGCACGCCGGGCAACGAGGCGAGCACATCGTAGGGGCCGGTCAGGTCGAGTTGCTGGACCTGCGGGAATAACAGAAAACCGATCTGCAGCGTCATCGTTCTTGCTCCGTTGAAAGAAGTGGACGACTGCACTGTAGGCGCGTAGGTTCTGGCGCATACGCCAATCACCCCACGAATTACGCCAAATGCCTAAAGCCATTCACGTTCTCGCGTTCGCCAACATGCAGATTCTCGATGTTACCGGGCCGTTGCAGGTGTTTGCCTCGGCCAACGATCTTGCCCGCCAGCGCGGCTTGCCGACGCCCTATGCGCCGAGCGTGATTGCCAGCGGTGGCGGGGTGGTGATGTCATCGGCGGGCCTGGCGGTGCTCGCCGAACCGTTGCCACAAACGCCCAGCGACACCTTGATCATCGCCGGCGGCTGGGGCATTTATCCCGCCGCCGAAGACCAGCAACTGGTCGACTGGGTGCGCGAGCACGGCACTCATTGCCGGCGCGTGGCTTCGGTATGCACCGGGGCCTTTCTGCTCGCGGCCAGCGGCTGGCTCGATGGCCGCCGCGTGGTCACCCATTGGACGCGCTGCGAGCAACTGGCCGCGCAACATCCCAATCTGCACGTGGAAGCCAATCCGATTTTCATCAACGACGGCCCGGTGTGGACTTCCGCCGGGGTCACGGCCGGTATCGATCTGGCGTTGGCCATGGTCGAGGAAGATCTCGGCCGCGACATCGCCCTCGACGTCGCCCGGCACTTGGTCGTCTTCCTGAAACGCCCGGGCGGGCAGTCGCAATTCAGCGTGACGCTGTCGCTGCAACAACAGGGCAACCGCTTCGATGAACTGCATGCCTGGATCGCCGAGAACCTGACCTGCGACCTCGGCGTCCCGACCCTCGCCGAACAGGCCGGCATGAGCGAACGCAGTTTTATCCGCCACTACCGCGCCGACAGCGGCCAGACTCCGGCGCGGGCGATCGAATTGATCCGCGTGGAAACCGCTCGACGACTGCTCAGCGATACCGGCCTGCCGGTGAAACGTATCGCCGCCAATTGCGGCTTTGGCAGCGAAGAGACGTTGCGGCGCAGTTTTCTCCGTGCCATTGGCGTGACGCCACAGGCTTATCGCGAGCGGTTTTCGGTCAGCGTTGCAACAGATCCAGTATCGCCTTGAGGGTCTCCTGCGGCGCTTCTTCCGGGATGTTGTGGCCGACACCCGCCACCACGCGCCGCTCATAAAAGCCGCTGAAATGTTCGGCATCTTCATCAACCGCCGCAGGCGGGCCGACGCCATCATCGCCACCGCACAGCGAAATGCTCGGCACGCTGATCACCGGCTGTGTGGCCAGCGCTTCTTCCATCCACTCCAGGGCTGGATCGCCCGGGGCGTAGCCGAAGCGATGCCGATAGGAATGAATCACTACGTCGACAAAATCAGGATTATCAAAAGCGCCAGCGGTCAGCGGGTAGCGTTGATCCTTTCGCGCCCATGTCGGCGACCACAGCCGCCAGAGCAACTGACACAACTCCCGGCGATTCTGCTTAAGGCCCTCGACGCCACGCGGCGTGTGGAAGTAGTACTGATACCAGAGCCGATGCTCGTCTTCGGGGTCCAACGGCTGGTTCGCATGGGCGATGTCCTGCACGAGGTAGCCGTCGCCGCTGACCAGTCCGCGCACCCGCGCCGGAAACAACGCCGCGACAATACACGCCGCCCGACCGCCCCAGTCATACCCGCAAAGCATGGCCTGTTCGATACCCAGCGCATCCATCAGATCGAGCAAGTCCTGCGCCATCGCAGCTTGCTGGCCGGAGCGCAGGGTTTGCGCACTGTTGAACCGGGTCGCCCCGTAACCGCGCAAGTACGGCACGATGACGCGGTAGCCTCGCGCGGCCAGCGCCGGGGCGACTTCGTCGAAGGTGCGCGGGGAATAGGGGAAGCCGTGGAGCAGAATTACCGGGGCGCCGTTGTTCGGGCCATGCTGTTCGTAGGCAATGGTCAGAAAAGGCGTAAGGACTGACTGAATCATGACTGTCAACTCCGTGCAAACGTCTTCCAAACCCTAGACCATCGGATAGACTGCGCAGCTCATTCTGTCGACTGGCTTCAAGGACGATACATGTCACTCAAAACGCTGCTTGTTATGTTGGGACTTGTCGTGATGCTGACCGGTTGCGCATCGCCGCCACCGGCATTGCCGGACACCCCGCAGCGCCGTGAACTGATGGAGCGCATGTTTGCCAAGTCGACGATCATGCTGTCCTTCAAGGAGTTGGACGCACGGTCCGCCGCCGTGCCGGGCGAACCGCAACGCCAGCTCAGCGCCGATGAGGCATTGGCCAGCCATAAGCAACAAATGAATGTAGACCTGCCGGCGGCGTACTGGGAGCAGCGCCGGGCAAACCTTGCGCAACTTATCGATGCCAGAGCAAAAGGTGAAGCCATAGGTCTGGCGGCATACAAGCAAAAGTACTTCGAGCAGTTGTCCCTGGCACCGACGCCAATGCTCGCGGCGCTGGCCAATGCGCCGAGGATGGACGCGCTGGCAGAGTTTCCATTGGTGCTGCCCAATGATCATCAGCTCAGTTACTTCTACCTGATGACTGTTGCGAACGAAACGTTTTGGGAAATCGAGCAGTTCTACCAGCACATGGCCGATCTGGACGCACAGTATGGCGTCTGTGCCCTGTACCCGGATTGTTACCGCCCGGACTTCCGCACGGCTAAGCCTCAAGCTCCGCGATCTGATTGAAATACTTCGTCCGATCCGGCGTAAACGTCACCTTCATCTTCGTCCGCGAACACATCAGCGAGCGCTCCTGCGCCAGATCAATATCCAGATCCTCACCGCGCAGACCCTGCCACTGCGCCAGATATTTCAGTGAGCCGTACTTCTCGTTTTTCTTCAGGCTGCGACTGACGCCACCCTTCCAGCCCAGCACCGGCAATTCGCCGGCCAGGCAGCGCCGGGCCAGTTCGGGAAAGCGTTCGGCGCGCTGGCGGCCGACTTCCCAGCATTTGATCAGGCCTTGGTCGGCGGCTTCCCAGAGCTGGGTGCGGCTCAGCCCGGTGCGAAGAGGGGAGTCGATGGTGCGCTGGACGTGATGAGGCATTCCGCTTCCTTGAATTCGGGTGTGGTTGGACAGCTCCGCTGTGCCCGTAAAAGATCAAAAGCCCCTCACCCTAGCCCTCTCCCAGAGGGAGAGGGAACTGACTGAGGTATTGGCTTCTTATCTCGACCATTGCGTTGGATGGTAGGTGTGGATGTAACGGCTGGCAACAAGGTATTTCGGCGTGTAAGCGTACGTTGCGGGACGCGTTTCAACGTAACGTGTGTGGCTTTTGTAGGCGCAGTTTTTACACAGCCTGTCGCCAGACATAACCGCCGTGCAGGTTTCACGTTGGGTATGGGCCTGTTGCCGTTGGCTGGCGGGCAGGCCCGTTGTGGAAAAATCCCGTCCAGTCAGGGATCGGTCTGACATGCGCTGACGAAAAAACAGCCCTACGGCTGCCAGGAACTCTTCTCGCCACTCAACTTGCGATCAAGAAAACTCGCCGCACTGATCAACGCCAGATGCGTCAGCGCTTGCGGCGTGTTGCCCAGGTGCCGGCCATGGCTGTCGAACTCTTCTGCGTACAGCCCCAGTGGATTGGCATAACGCAGCAACTGCTCAAACTCCAGATGAGCCTTTTCCACCTGGCCGGCGCGGGCCAGGCATTCGACATACCAGAACGAGCACGCGGCGAACGCGCCTTCGGTGCCGCTGAGGCCATCGATGTTGGCGTCTTCGTTGCGATAGCGATAGACCATGCCGTCGCGCACCAGGGTTTTTTCGATCGCTTCCAGAGTCGAGAGCCAGCGCGGATCCTTGGCGCTGACGAAACGCACCAGCGGCATCAGCAGCATCGAGCCATCCAGCGCGGTGCCGCCCTTGTACTGAACGAAGTGCCCGCGTTCTTCATCCCAGAAGTTATCCCAGATGTCGGTGTAGATCGCTTGCCGGGTCTGGTCCCAACGGGAGAACGGTGCCGGCAGCGAACGCTTGGAAGCCAGGCGGATCGCCCGGTCCAGCGCCACCCAGCACATCAGCCGCGAGTGCAGGAAATGATGAGTCTCGCCGCGCATCTCCCAGATGCCGACATCTTCGCTCTGCCAGTTTTCGCATACCTGATCGACCACCTCGCCAACGTGCCGCCAGCCTTCGTGGGAAATCGCGTCGCCGTACTTGTTGACCAAATACACGGCGTCCATCAGCTCACCGAAGATGTCGAGCTGGATTTGGTCATAAGCGCCGTTACCGATGCGCACCGGTTGCGCGCCGCCGTGACCGGACAGGTGCGTGAGTTCGGTTTCCGGCAATTCCTGCTGGCCGTCGATGGCATAAAGGATGTTGAGTTTCATCGGTTTGCCACAGCAATCGCTGACTCGCCCGCGTAGCCATTGCATGTAGTGGTTGGCTTCATCGACAAAGCCCAGGCGCATGAACGCGTAAACCGTGAACGAAGCGTCGCGGATCCACGTGTAGCGGTAATCCCAGTTGCGTTCGCCGCCGGGGGTTTCCGGCAGGCCGAAGGTGGCGGCGGCGAGGATTGCACCGTGGCGGCGTGAGGTCAGCAGTTTCAGGGCGAGGGCGGAGCGATTGACGATTTCTCGCCAGCGCCCGCGATAGTTGGATTGGCCGATCCAACCACGCCAGTATTTAAGGGTGCGCTGCATGCACAATTCGGCGGCGCCTTCGGCAAAGCGTGGGTCGTCGCTGCCACCGAGCATGAATGCGGCGGTTTCATTGTGCTCGAGGGTGAATTGCGCGACGGCCGCTTGCGCGTCGACGTGCATTGCCTGATCTGAAGCCAGGCGTATCGACGGCTGGCCAGCGGCGTGGAACGTCACGTCCTTTGCGTCCATCTCTGCCCGGGTGTCGGCGCGACCATAGTCGTGGCGCACCGCGCAACGCAGGTTGAACGTCGCCGAGCCGCTGACTACGCGCACCCGGCGCATCAGCAGGGGCAGGGCGTCGACATCGTCACCGATGGGCAACAGATCGGTGATTTCCACCACCGCGTGTTCGCTCAGCCAACGGGTCTGCAAGACGTTGGTGTCGGGCAGATAAATCTGTTCCCGGCGCGCATCCGGCAAGTCCGGCGCGAGCTGGAAAATCCCTGCTTCAGGGGTATCGAGCAGCGAGCAGAAGATCGTCGGGCTGTCGAACTCCGGCCAGCAGAAAAAATCCACGCTGCCCTTGTCGTTGACCAGTGCGGCGCTGCGCATGTCGCCGATGATGCCGTGGGCACCGATGGGACTTTGTTGTTCCATTTCAGGCTCAGCCATTGCCGCGAAACTCCGGATAGAGGCTCATCCCGCCATCGATGAACAGGGTGGTGCCGACGATGTAGTCAGACACATCGGAAGCGAGGAAAACCACTGCGTTGGCAACATCCTCGACATCGCCAATGCGTCCATAGGGAATCAGCTCAAGAAGTTTTTCGCCGGCCGCGCCTTCAGTGGCTTCTGTGTTGATGGCCGTGCTGATCGCACCGGGCGCGATGCTGTTGATACGGATGCGCTGGTGGCTGACTTCCTGAGCGAGGCTCTGCATCAACTGATCGACGCCGCCCTTGGACGCCGCGTAATTGACATGCCCGGCCCATGGAATGCGCTGGTGCACCGAGCTCATGTGAATGATCTTGCCCGCCGCGCGCGACACGCCTTCGCGCACGCCCTGACGCTGGAAAATCCGCAACGCCGCCCGCGCGCAGAGAAACTGCCCGGTGAGGTTGACGCCGATCACCGTGTTCCAATCGTCGAGCGTCATGTCCACGGCGGCAGCGTCTTTTTGCAGGCCGGAATTGGCCACCAGAATGTCCAGCGAGCCGAAGGCTTCGACGGTCTCTTTGAACAGCCGCTCGACATCTTCTTCTTTCGAAACATCCGCGCCGATGGCGATCGCCTTACCGCCTTCGGCGTTAATTTGCGCGGCCAGTTCTTCCGCAGGTTCAGCGCTGCTGTTGTAGTTGATTACGACCGCAGCGCCGGCGGCGGCCAGTGCTTTGGCGGCGGCATGGCCTATGCCGGAGCTGGCACCCGTGACCAGCGCCACCTGATGAGCGAGGGAAATCTGCATGACGATTCGCGCCTTGGTTCCAGAGACTTAAGTAGCTGACTGATGGCCTGCGGCGAGAGTTCATCTGCAACCATGAAAAGTTGGCAGCTTCAGACCTGATAGCGGCCGCTGCTGCGATGCCATTCGACGTTGCCGGCCAGCCAGCTCTTGATTCCGCGCAGATAGCGTTTGAGCAGCGGCGAGGCGTGCGGCAATACCGCCCGTTCCGCCGCCTCGTACAGATGCATGATGTCATCGTGAACGGCAGCACTTTGCGCCATGGCCTGCGCGGGGGAGCAGCCCTGTTCTTGGATCAGCAACATAGGCAGATTGAAATCGCCGATACCGGCCTGCTGTTCCTTCAGCGCGGAAAAAAGATCATTGGCAATGATCGTGGCGCTGGCGGCCAGCGTCGTGACCTTGCGCACCTCGGGTGCGCTGTAGACATTGGCGGGCAATTCATACCCACCGATGATGTCGATCAGCGACAGACACGGCAGGAAACTGTTGACCTGACGCTGAGCCAGATATTCCCAGAGCGCGGGCGTGAGCCCTTCGATCCGCCAGGCCGCTTCGGCGGTCATGGTGACGAACATGGCGATGATTTCATGGCGTACGCGAGCAACCTGCGCCGCGGTCGCGAAAGTCTCGACCCGCCTCAGATAGGCACGCAGCGCGACCAGCACCGGATCGACGCTCAAGGCCTGCTCGAGCCCCGGGCGGAACCGTGCGCTCAGGTAAACCGGTTCCAGCGCCGCCAGCGCCAGGGAAAGGCGCGGCCCGACCATTCTGGGTTCGGACCCGGTTCGCTCATCGTCGCAGTAGTAGTCGTCCACGGCGAACAACGCGGCGAAACATTGCGCCGCGAGCAACAGCCGATCGGGCTCATCGGTGTCGGTATGACAGAGCATGGCGAAGCGACCGAAACCCATGGCGCGGACTTTGTCGAGTTGGCCCGGAAATATCCCGACCTTCTCGATCCATGGCATGAGCAGATCATCCACCCCCCTGGCCAGCGCCCCGTCGACCCGAAACGGCGCCGGACAATTCAGCGGCGGGACGGCCCAGGATGATCCTGTCTTCGCACCAGAAAGGCTTGGCATTGATCGTGCCGCTGAAGCTTTGCGGACGGACTCGAACCACTGCCGGACACCTTCTATCCCGAACTGCTCGACCATCCGGCGAAACCAGATCGTGAACATGTCGGGTGTGTGTTCGATCTGCTCGGCGACCTCCTCCAGCGACAGCCACTGCCAACTTTCGGCTTCCTCGGGATTGGCTACCGGATCGGTCTGACTGATGCCGGCAAACACATGGTCGAATTCATGCTCGATAAGTTGATCGGAGACCTGTTCGTGGTAGAGCATCGAGGCAACTTTCTGCAGTTTGCAGGTCATGCCCATTTCTTCCTGCAATCGGCGGTTGGCAGCCACCGCCGTTCGTTCGCCTTTGCGTGGATGCCCGCAGCAGGTGTTGGTCCATAATCCGCCGGAATGATATTTGCCGAACGCGCGTTGCTGCATCAGCAGCCGTCCTTGTGGATCAAACAGCAGAATCGAAAACGCACGATGACGCAGCCCTTGGTGATGCACCTGCATCTTGGGGGCTACGCCGATCTGGCGATCCGTTGGTGAGACGAGAATCAGCTGTTCTTCCATGGCGGGGCTCCCGAGCGTGTGCGCTAGCGGATGGTGCCCAAGAGCAGTTGCCTGTTCGTCCGGGAGAACCCCGCAGTTGAGCGAAGGCGTTATGAGAACTCCAGGGACAAGAAAAGGCACCTGTCAGATCTGACAGGTCAGCGCGATTTCCGACAGATGGTTATGTGATTTCAGGGGTTGGCGGGATGCTCAATTGGAGGATTGAAGCGCAGAGTGCAGAGTTGTACACCTTCACATTCCACCAACAATTCGTCGCTTCCACGTCACCCGTCGCTATGGCAACTTGGCCGCCCCTGATGAGGCTGCAATCAATGGCAAATCCCTACCGCGAATTGTTCACCGCCCCCGGTGCCCGTGCGTTTGTGCTGGCCGGGATGCTGGCGCGCATGCCGATTTCCATGACCGGCATCGGCCTGATCACCATGCTCGCGCAGTTGAACGGTGGTTATGCGCTGGCGGGTGCGGTGGCGGCGATGTTTGCCTTGGCCACGGCGTTTTGCGCGCCGCAGGTATCGCGGTTGGTGGACCGTTATGGGCAGGGGCGGGTGCTGCCAATTGCAGCGCTGACCGGTGGCGGCGGGTTATTGATGTTGCTGCTGTGCACGCGTGTGCAGGCGCCGGACTGGACGTTGTTCGTCTTCGCCGCGCTGGCCGGGTGCATGCCGAGCATGTCGGCGATGGTGCGGGCGCGCTGGACCGAGATCTATCGTGGCCAGCCGCAATTGCAGACGGCGTATGCCCTGGAGTCGGTGCTCGACGAAGTGTGTTTTATCGTCGGGCCGCCGCTGTCGGTGGGGCTATCCGTTGCGGTGTTTCCCGAGGCCGGGCCGCTGGCGGCGCTGTTGGCCCTGGCCATCGGCGTGACGGTGTTTGTCGCCCAGCGCAGCACCGAGCCGCCCGTGCACGCGCAGGAGTCGCAGCATCAGGGCTCGATCATTCGCTCGACTGACGTGCAATGGCTGCTGGCGTTGATGCTGGCGATGGGCGTGATCGTCGGGGTCATCGATGTGGTCAGCGTCGCTTTCGCTCAACATCAGGGCCAGCCCGCAGCGGCGAGTATTGTTTTGTCGGTGTACGCGATCGGCTCATGCCTGGCCGGCATCGCCTTCGGTGCGATGCGTTCGAAGCTGCCGTTGCCGCGCCTGTTTCTCTACGGCGGCGTGGCGACGGCGGTGACCACGCTGCCGCTGTTATTGGCGAGCAATATTCTCGGCTTGTCGATCGCGGTATTCATCGCCGGGTTGTTCTTTTCACCGACGTTGATTGTGGCGATGGCGTTGATCGAACGCATCGTGCCACCGGCCAAACTGACCGAGGGCCTGACCTGGCTGGTGACCGGGCTGAGCATCGGCGTGGCGATCGGCGCTGCTGGCTCCGGCGCGCTGGTGGATGCGTTTGGCGCGCGTAGCGGATTCTGGCTGGCGATTGCGGCGGGGGCAGTGGTGCTGATTTCAGCGTTTCAAAGTTTCCGTCACTTGAAATGGTAGGAGCTGACGAGTGCAACGAGGCTGCGATCTTTTGACTTTGACTTTGGCTTTGGATTTTGAAGATCAAGATCAAGATCAAAAGATCGCAGCCTCGTTGCACTCGTCAGCTCCTACGCTCCTACAGGAAATGGGGTTACCAGCCGCGTCCTGAGTCGACCCAGAAGTTGACTGACAGCGACGTCGACACCGACTCCACCTGATGGAACCAGCCCTCTGGCAAAAACAGCAGATCGCCAGCCTCCAGCGTCACCCGCAAAAACGTCACCTCCCGCGCTGCCGGGAAACGTTCATAGTCCGGCGCGTCCGGGTTGAAATCGCAGCCATCCAGGCCTCCCTTGGGCGCGGTCGACCAAGTGCCCAGCGCTTCGCGGTGATGCGGCGCGGCGAGGGTGAATTTCTTCTGCCCCCAGACCTGGGCGAAGAGGTTGTCGGTGTCATCGCGGTGCAACGGCGTCAACGTGCCCTTGGGGCCGATCCAGATGCGCGGCGGGATGAACAGCGACGTGTCGAAGTAGGGCGGGTACTGGATCTGCTGCAGCAATTGCGCCGGCAGGATGTTGTTGCCCATGTACGCCGGCGGCTCGCCATCCGCGCCTTTGACCGCCGGGCTGTCCAGCGAGGCGATGAACTCGGCCATCGAAGTGGAGCGAAAATCACGCTCGGTGGAAAAGGTCTTCTTCACATAATCGCCATGGCGGGTAATGCCCTGCAGTTCAGCGAAATGCACCAGCGATTCCTCGCGGCTCAGGCTGAACAATGGCCAGTCGTGCAGGGCATTGCTGATCACCAACGGAATGCCGTTGGGCAGATAACGGGTTTCGAATTCGAGCCGGCTCAACTCGGCGCGCGCACGGCGTTCGACGCTGGTCTGGCGAGGCAGCGCGGCAGTGAGCTTTTCGCTGAAGCGTGGCGGCGTCGGGTAGCGCTTGTTCATGTCGACCTTTTCCACCGTGCCGCCACCCTGGCGAGCGTGGTCGATGATCTGCGGCAACATCGTCGCCAGGCCCATGTTGCCGCCGATCTTCAGGCGCCCGCTGGCGAACAGTTCCTCGACGTTGACCACGCCGGCCATGATCCCGAGAAAATCCTTTTCAGCGACTTCGATGGTCACGTCCGGACGCGGGTGGCGCCCGACTGCCGTGCGCTGGCTGGTCTTGATGTCGTACCAGTACGCCTGCTGCCCACTGAAAATGAACTGGAAAACCCCCTCGATGCCGACCGCGCCGGCGTTGGCGAACAACTTGCCCAGAATGCTCTGCAGGTCCACGGTGATTCCCTCGCGATTGTTGTTTTTTTCCTGAACAGGCAACGAGCGGCTGGCGAGGGAATTTAGCGACCGGGCGACTAATTTGTCCGGCCAGTGATCCGTCTTTCTTGCAGACACATTTTTCAAGGAAAGCGCGGTGACCAAGCTGACATTGCTGTGCCTGCCCTATTCGGGCGCCAGCGCCATGGTTTACAGCCGCTGGCGGCGCCAACTGCCGACGTGGCTGCAATTGCAACCGGTGGAACTGCCGGGACGTGGCGCGCGGTTCGATGAACCGCTGCAAACCGACATGCGCGCACTGGCGCGGCAACTGGCGCGCGAGCACAAGCCGGGGCTGCAAGGCCCTTATGCGTTGTTCGGGCATAGCCTCGGTGCGTTGCTCGCCTGCGAACTGGCCCATGCCTTTCGCGAACTGGGTGTGCCGGAGCCGCTGGCGCTGTTCGCCTCCGGCACCGCCGCACCGACCATGCGCAGCGACTACGACCGCGGCTTTGCCGAACCGCGCAGCGATGCAGAGCTCATCGAACAGTTGCGCACCTTTCAGGGCACCAGCGAAGAAATCCTCGCCAATGAGGAATTGATGAGCCTGACCCTGCCGGTGCTGCGCGCCGATTTCATGATGTGCGGGCGCTTTACGCCTGCCGAGCGGCCCCTGCTCAATTGCCCGGTGCACGTGCTCGGTGGCAAGGAAGACCGCGCCACCACCGAACAACTGATCGGCTGGAGCAAAGAGACCCTGGGCAGTTTCTCGGTGGACATGATGACCGGCGGGCATTTCTTCATTCATGAGCACGAAGCGCGGGTCATTCGCACGATCAAGATGCATCTGGAAGTGCATCACCGACGCCTTGCGCAGGCCGTGCAACCGGCGTTCTGAGACGCGACTCATCTATCATTTTCAGGAGGCCAGTCATGGCTGTTGCTCTGGGGTTTTCCGTGCGGCCGTTGCTGCCGCAGCGCGGACGTTTGCCGCTGTTGGTCGAGGCGGGCGATGCCGACACCGATCTGTTGGCGGTATTCGATGAATTGAAGGCCTTGGTCGACGAGCACCTGCTACGCGACGGTGGCGTGCTGTTTCGCGGTTTCCGCCTCGACGGCGCCGAGCAGTTTCGCCAGTTTGCCGCGAGTTTCGGCCATCCGCTGCTGAACTACGAGTTCGGCTCGACGCCGCGCACCAACGTCACTCAAGGCGTGTACACCTCCACCGAATACCCGGCGCACCAGAGCATTCCGCTGCACAACGAGCAGGCCTATTCCCGCGACTGGCCGATGAAGATCTGGTTCTACAGCATGATCGCAGCTAAATCCGGCGGCGAGACGCCGATTGCCGACAGCCGCGAAGTCTACCGGCGCATCCCCGTGGCGATCCGCGAGCGTTTCGTCAGTAAAGGCCTGATGTACGTGCGCAACTTCGGCAATGGCCTCGACGTGGCCTGGGAAGACGTGTTCAACACCGAAGACCGTGAAGTCGTCGAGGCCTACTGCAAGGCCCACGGCATTGTCTGCGAATGGAAGGACGACGGTGAGCTGCGCACGCGCCAGACCTGTCAGGCGGTGGCGGTGCACCCGGTGACCGGCGACCACGTCTGGTTCAATCAGGCGCACCTGTTTCACATCTCCAACCTGCCAGCGGACGTGCGCGAAAGCCTGCTCGATATCGTTGACGAAGAAGATCTGCCGCGTAACGTCTACTACGGCGACGGCTCGCCGATCGAAGACGAGGTGCTGGCGCAGATTCGGGCGGTGCTCGACGACTGTGCGATCAGTTTCCCCTGGCAGGAGGGCGATGTGATGATGCTCGACAACATGCTCTCGGCTCACGCGCGCTCACCGTTCGAAGGGCCGCGCAAAGTCATCGTGGCGATGGCCGAGGGGCATTCGCAGGACGTGCGCTGACCTGTTCGCAACCCTTCAACTCAAATGCCGAATCCGGGCCTGTACCGGCTTCGGCATTTGTCTGTCTGGCCTTTGTACCGTCGGGCCGTGATTGCCGCTGGCGCGCTAAATCATCGCGCGGGCCATTCGTTCTTGTTGATACGACCGGGTCTCCAGGTCACGCCGCCGATCAGCAAGGACTCCACGCATGAATGCCGCAGACGCACAGAAACTAGCCCGCCGCTTTATCGAATTGCCCCAGGACAAACGCCGTCTGTTCCTCGCTGGCATGGCCCGCGAGGGCATCGATTTTGCGCAGCTGCCCATGACCGCCTGCGACGGCATCGCCGAGCGTGACGGCCTGTCTTACGCGCAGCAGCGCATGTGGTTTCTCTGGCAACTGGAGCCGACCAGCGCAGCC
Organism: Pseudomonas sp. S3_G06; assembly: GCF_054667565.1. Taxonomy (NCBI): domain Bacteria; kingdom Pseudomonadati; phylum Pseudomonadota; class Gammaproteobacteria; order Pseudomonadales; family Pseudomonadaceae; genus Pseudomonas; species Pseudomonas sp. S3_G06. The sequence goes on along the minus strand of NZ_CP162738.1, from coordinate 3,141,902 downwards.
TACAACCTGCCGATGGCGGTGCGTCTGGATGGCGATCTGCAAGTCGAAGCATTGGAGCAAGCCTTCAGCCGTTTGGCGGCGCGCCACGAATGTTTGCGCACCACCTTCGGCCAGGACGGCGAGCGGGCCTTCCAGCGTGTGGCCGAACCAAAGCCACTGAAGTTACCCGTGACTGACCTGAGCGAATTGCCCGAAGCGCAGCGCTGGCCGCTGGCGCAGCAGCACATGATGGCCGAGGCGACCCAGGCCTTCGACCTGCAGAACGGCCCGCTGCTGAGTCTGCGGCTGTTGCGCCTTGCCGAAGAGGAACACGTGCTGCTGCTGACCCTGCATCACATCATCGCCGACGGCTGGTCGATGAATATTCTGATCGACGAATTCATGCGCACTTACGACGCGTTGGTGGCCGGGCGTGAACCGACGCTGGCGCCCTTGACCGTGCATTACCGCGACTACGCACTGTGGCAACGCAGCTGGCTGGAGGCCGGTGAGCGCGAGCGGCAACTGGACTACTGGCGCACGCAACTGGGCGACGAACATCCAGTGCTGGAGTTGCCCACCGATCGGGCCTATCCGGCGCAGTCCAGCCATCAAGGCGCACGCCTGGAAACGGTGATCGACGCAGCCCTGCGCGAAGAACTGAAAAACCTTGCCCAGCGTCAGGGCGTGACCTTGTTCGTGGTGTTGCTGGCAGCGTTCAAAACCCTGTTGCATCGCTACAGCGGCCAGACCGATATTCGTGTCGGCGGGCTGATCGCCAACCGCACCCGCAGTGAAACCGAAGGGTTGATCGGCTTCTTCGTCAACACGCAGATCCTGCGCAGCGCGGTCACCGCACAAACGCCGTTCACCGAGTTGCTGCAGAACCTGCGCCAGGCCGCCCTCGGCGCCCAGGCCCATCAGGACCTGCCGTTCGACGCCCTGATCGAAGCCCTGCAACCGGCGCGCAGTCAGAGCCACAATCCGCTGTTTCAAGTGATGTTCAACCACCAGCCGCTGGTTACCGATTTGCATCAGGCGCAACTCGCTTCAGGCTTGCGCGTGGGTTATCTGAGCGAAGAGCAACTAACCGGCAGCGCTCGGCAACACGCGGCCACCAGTGATCTGATGCTCGACACCCGCGAGGAGGGCGAGCAACTGTTTGCCGCCTTCACTTACGCCACGGATATTTTCGACGCCGCCACCATCGCCGCGCTGGCCGGGCATTGGCGCAACGTCCTCCAGTCGGTGTGCCGCGACCCGCAGCAGTTGATCGGCGAAGTGACGATGCTCGCCGACAGCGAACGCCACGGGTTGATCCAGGCCACCGCGTCAGCGCCTCGCTTTATCAGCGTGCAAAGCCTGTTCGAAGCGCAGGTCGCACGGACTGCGCAAGCGCCGGCGGTGCTGTTGGCCACTGCCCCTGCACCAGCATTCAGCTACGCCGAACTCAACAGCCGCAGCAATCGCTTGGCCCATCAATTACGCGCACAGGGTGTCGGCCCGGACGTGCTGGTCGGCGTCGCGCTGGGACGTTCACTGGAACTGGCTGTGGCGCTGCTGGCGGTGCTCAAGGCTGGCGGTGCCTATGTGCCGCTGGATCCGCAAACCCCGGCCGAACGCTTGCGCCATGTGCTCGCTGACAGTGGTTTGCAACTGTTGCTCAGTGATCAGCAAAGCCTCGCCAAGCTGCCGCCACTGGATGGCATCGAGTGCCTGTGTCTGGAGCAATTGCCCGACAGCGAGCAGAGCGACAACCTGCCGGTCACGGTCGAGGCTGACAACCTCGCTTACGTGATCTACACCTCTGGCTCCACCGGGCGGCCGAAAGGCGTGGCGGTCAGTCATGGCGCGCTCAGCGAGTTCATCGCCCGCGCCATCGACTACAGCGATCTGCGCGAAGGCGACCGGGTTCTGCAATTCGCCACCAGCAGTTTTGATGGCTTCGTCGAGCAGTTTTTCCCACCGCTGTGCCACGGCGCCAGCGTCGTCATGCGCGACGCGCCGTTGTGGGACAGCGCGACTTTGCATCAGGTCATCGTCGATCAGGGCATCACTCTGGCCGACCTGCCGGCGGCTTATTGGTATTGGCTGGTGCAGGAATACGCGGCGAAACCGCCGGCAAGTTTCGGCGCGCTGCGGCAGGTTCACGTCGGCGGTGAAGCCATGGCGGTGGACGGTTTGCGCTTGTGGCAACAGGCCGGGCTCGGCCATGTGCGCCTGCTCAACACCTACGGCCCGACCGAGGCCACGGTGGTCTCGACGATTCATGACTGCACCGCGCTGACCGCGCAGGACGTGTCGTGGCGCGGCATGCCGATCGGCCACGCACTGGCAGCGCGGCGTCTGTACGTGCTCGACGATGATCTGAACCTGCTGCCGCAAGGTGCGGTGGGCGAGTTGTACATCGGTGGGCCGGGGCTGGCGCGCGGTTATCACCGTCAGCCGAGCCTCAGCGCCGAGCGGTTCATCGCCGACCCTTTCGCCGATGGCCAGCGCCTGTACCGCACCGGCGACCGTGCGCGGCTGCGCGGCGATGGCGCGCTGGAATATGTCGGCCGGGTCGATCATCAAGTGAAGATTCGCGGCTTCCGCATCGAACTGGGCGAGATCGAATCGCGCCTGCAGCAATCTCCGGGCGTTCGCGAAGCAGTGGTGCTGGCGGTGCCGTTCGCCGGCGGTGCGCAACTGGTCGCTTATGTAGTGACGCAGCCGGCAGTGCTCGCCAGTGCGGCGACGCAAACGGCGTTCCGTCAGCAGACCCGCGCCGCGCTGCAAGCCAGCCTGCCGGATTACATGGTGCCGGGGCAACTGTTGTTGCTGGCGAACCTGCCGCTGACACCGAGTGGCAAGCTCGACCGCAAGGCATTGCCGACGCCGGATCCGGCGCAGTTGCAGGGCGATTACCGCGCCCCGCAATCGCCGGCCGAACAGTGTCTGGCGCAGGTCTGGGCCGAGGTGCTGCACGTGCCGCGTGTGGGCCTGGACGATCACTTTTTTGAACTGGGCGGCCATTCGTTGCTGGCCGCGCAGGTGATTGCCCGGGTCAAGGAGCAGATGGGCGTGGTGCTGCCGCTGCGCAGCCTGTTCGAAAAACCGCTGCTGGCGGATCTCGCCGAGATGCTCGGGCAACTGGCCGAGACGAGCGGCGACGACGACTGGTCCGACCTGGATCAGTTCATGAATGCTTTGCAAGGAGAAGAAGTATGAGCGGCACGATGGCGGAACGTATTGCAAAAAGGTTCGTCGGCCTGCCGCTGGAACAGCGTCGGCTGTTTCTCGCCAAGCTGCGCGAGGAGGGCAAGGATTTCAGCCTGTTGCCGCTGCCGGTCAGCCGCCACGACTGCGCGCAGATTCCCCTGTCGTTCGCCCAGCAGCGCCTGCTGTTTCTCTGGCAACTGGAACCGCACAGCGCCGCATACAATATGGCCGCTGGCTTGCGTCTGAAAGGCCGGCTGGATGAGTCGGCCCTGAGCCGCTCGTTCGATCATCTGCTGGCGCGCCATGAAGTGTTGCGCACGGTGTTTCACACCGACGGCGATCAAGCGCATCAGCTGATTCTCGAGCAGCAAAGTATTGCGCTGCAACGCTTCGATCTGACCGGCACCGCCGCGCAAGAGCGCGAAGAACTGCTCGCGCAACACGTGCAAGACGTCACCGCGCAACCGTTCGATCTGCGCCACGGCCCGCTGTTGCGCGCCAGCCTGTTTGCTTTGGCCGACGATGAGTTCGTGCTGGTGGTGAGCATGCATCACATCGTCTCCGATGGCTGGTCGATGGACGTCATGGTCAAGGAATTCGTGCAGTGCTATCAGGCGTTCAGCCTGCAGCGCGAGCCGCAATTGCCGGCGCTGCCGTTGCAATACGCCGACTATGCGATCTGGCAGCGGCGCTGGCTGGAGGCCGGCGAGGGTGAACGCCAGCTCGACTACTGGCGTCAGCAATTGGGCGACGAACATCCGCTGCTGGAAGTGGCGCCGGACTTTGCCCGACCGCTGACGCAAAGCTTTGCAGGACAGACCCTGAGCTTTGATTTCGGCACCGACCTGTCGCAACAGCTCAACGTTTTTGCGCGCAGCCAGGGCATCAGCCTGTTCATGCTGGTGCTGGCCGGGTTCTCGCTGTTCCTTTCGCGTCTGGCCGGCGAGCGCGACATTCGTGTCGGCGTGCCGAATGCCAACCGTGGCCGCGCCGAAGTCGAGGGACTGATCGGTTTCTTCGTCAACACCCAGGTGCTGCGTTGCCAGGTCGATGAGCGCGGCAGTTTCGCCGATTTGCTCGCGCAGGTGCGTGAAGCGGCGTTCGGTGCGCAGGCGCATCAGGAATTGCCGTTCGAGCAACTCGTCGACGAATTGGTCGCCGAACGCACCCTGGGCCACAACCCGCTGTTTCAAGCCAAGTTCAACCAGAACGTCGGCATGCAGAAACAACGCTCGATGGCCTTGCCCGGCCTGACCGTCAGTGAATACCCGCTGGCCAAGGACGGCACGCATTTCGATCTGGCCTTGGATATCACCGACGACGGCGCGCTGATCCACGGCCAGATGACCTACGCCAGCGATCTCTATCGGGCGGAAACGGTCGCCGGTTTTGTGCCGATGTTGCTGGATCTGTTTACCCAGTTGCTCGACTCGCCGCAGGCGCCATTGCACACAGTTGCCACACCACGGCCTGCTGCGCTTGCCAGCCAACGCGAACCGGCGTTGACGGTGTTGCAACACTGGGCGCGTGAAGTGGCTCGGCAGCCGCAGGCGCTGGCGGCTCGTGATTTGCAGAAGACAATGACGTTCCAGGCGCTGGATGAGGAGGCCAATCGTCTCGCCCATTATTTGCGTGCGCAGGGCGTCAGTGTCGGCGAACCGGTGGCGGTGCTGCTGGAGCGTTCGCTGGACTGGCTGACTTGCCTGCTGGCGATTTTCAAGGCTGGCGCGGTGTACATGCCCCTCGACGTCAAGGCGCCGAGCGCGCGCCTGAAGCAGATGCTCGGCGCTGCCCAGGCGCGGGCGCTGATCGGTGCTGAAGGCGACGCACGACTCAGCGAAGTGGCGGGTGAGGGCTGTCAGGGTGTGGAATTTGCACCGGGGCAATGGCACTCGCTGCCGGCATCCGCGCCTGAGCTGACGCTGTATGCGCAGTCGCCGGCCTACGTCATTCACACCTCAGGTTCCACCGGGCAACCCAAGGGCGTGCTGGTCAGCCACGGCGCGCTGGGCAGTTACGTGCACGGCGTACTCGAACGTCTGGCGCCGGCGCCCGAGGCGAGCATGGCGCTGGTCTCGACTATCGCCGCCGACCTTGGCTTCACCGTGCTGTTCGGTGCGTTGTGCTCGGGTCGACTGCTGCATGTGCTGCCGGAAGAACTCGGCTTCGACCCGGATCGCTTTGCCGACTACATGGCCCGCCATCGCGTCGGCGTGCTGAAAATCGTCCCCGGGCATCTCGCCGCGCTGTTGCAGGCGGCCAAGCCTGTCGATGTGCTGCCGGAACACGCGCTGATCGTCGGCGGCGAGGCCTGTTCGCCAGCGCTGGTCGAGCGTGTGCAGCAACTGAAACCGGGCTGTCGTCTGATCAACCACTATGGCCCGAGCGAAACCACCGTGGGCGTGCTGACCCACGAGGTCGAAGAACTCGCCGCCCAGGCGCGCAGTGTTCCGATCGGCACCGCGCTGGTCGGTGCTCATGTCCATGTGCTCGACGATGTGCTCAACCCGGTAGCCGATCAGGTTGCCGGTGAGTTGTACATCGGTGGCGACAGCGTTGCCCTTGGCTACCTGAATCAGCCGGGGCTCACCGCTGAGCGTTTCCTGCCTGATCCGTTTGGGAACCCCGGCGCGCGGGTGTACCGCAGTGGCGACCGGGTCCGGCGCAATCGCGAGCAGGCGCTGGAATTCATCGGTCGTGCCGACGATCAGGTCAAAGTGCGCGGCTACCGTGTGGAGCCTGCGGAAGTCGCGCGGGTGTTGCTCAGCCTCGATGGCGTCAGCGAAGCCGCCGTGCTCGCGCTGCCACTGGATGACGACCCGGCGCGCCTGCAACTCCTGGCATGGTGCGTGCCGGCAGTGGGCGCGAAGGTGCAGGCGCAGGAACTGCGCGAGCAGTTGCAGGCGCGGCTGCCGGATTACATGGTGCCGGCGCAGTTGCTGTTGCTGGAAAAGCTGCCCCTGACTGCCAACGGCAAGCTCGACAAGCGTGCCTTGCCAGTGCCCGGCGTGGTCAGCCAGCAGTTCGTCGCGCCGGTCGGTGAGATCGAGGAAAAACTGGCGGCCATCTGGGCCGAGGTGCTCAAGCTCGAAAGAGTCGGCAGCAGCGATAACTTCTTTGAACTGGGCGGCGACTCGATCCTCAGCTTGCAGATCATCGCCCGGGCCAAGCGCCAGGGCATCAAGCTCAGCCCCAAGCAGTTGTTCGAAAAACAGACCATCGGCCAACTGGCTGCTGTGGCCAAACTGATCGAAGCCAAACCGGCTGCCGTCGCCGCACCAGTGGCTCGCGGGCCGTTGCCGTTGCTGCCAATCCAGGTGCGCTTCTTCGATACGCCGATTGCCCAGCGCCAGCACTGGAACCAGGCGGTGATGCTGCAACCGACCCTGGCGCTGGACGCCGTGCATTTGCGCAAGGCGCTGGCGGCGCTGGTCGAGCAGCACGAAGCGCTGGCCTTGAGCTTTGTGCAGTCGGGCGATAGCTGGCAGGCGTGGCCGCAGGCTCAGCGCGATGCCGAACTGCTTTGGCTGCGCGAACTGGACAGTCTCGATGCCTTGCCGGCCGTGGCCGACGCGGCGCAGCGCAGCCTTGATCTGCAACGCGGGCAGTTGCTGCGCGCGGTGCTGGTCACTCTGCCGAATGCCGAGCAGCGCTTGTTGCTGGTCATTCATCACCTGGTGGTCGATGGCGTGTCGTGGCGCATTCTGCTCGAAGACTTGCAGCAGGCTTACCAGGCATTGGCGGCGGGGACGGCGCCGATGTTGCCAAGCCAGAGCAGTTCGCTGCACAACTGGGCCGAGCAGTTGCATCGTTATGCGCAGAGTAAAGCGCTTGCCGGCGAACGCGATTATTGGCGCCAGACCCTGGCGGCTGAAGACGCGGCACTGCCACAAGATTTCGCCGTAGACAGCCAGACCCGCGCCCAGGCCGCTCGCGCCAGTACGCGCCTGAGCCAGACATTGACCGACAAGCTGCTGAAAGTCGCCCCGGCGGCCTACCGCACGCAAATCAACGACCTGTTGCTGACCGCATTGGCGCGGGTGTTGTGTGACTGGAGCGAGCAACCGTCGGTGTTGATCCAGCTCGAAGGCCATGGTCGTGAAGACCTGTTCGACGACATCGACCTGAGCCGCACGGTCGGCTGGTTCAGCAGCCTGTACCCGGTGCGCCTGACTCCGCAGGCCAATCCCGCTGCGTCGCTGTGCGCGATCAAGGAGCAACTGCGCGCCGTGCCGGGCAAAGGCATCGGTTATGGCGTGCTGCGTTACCTCACGCGTGCAGCCGAGTTGCAGACGCTGGCGCAACCACGGGTGACCTTCAATTACCTCGGTCAGTTCGACGGCGCGTTCAGCGCCGAGCAAGGCGCGTTGTTCCTGCCAAGCGCTGACAGCACCGGCGCCAATCAGGATGGGCAAGCGCCGCTGGGCAATTGGCTGAGCGTCGACGGACAGGTTCTCGGCGGAGAGCTGGAACTGACCTGGACCTTCGGCACCGGCATGTACCGCGCCGAGACCATCGAGGCGCTGGCCGAGGCTTATCGCCGCGAACTGCAACGCTTGATCGAACATTGCTGCGACAGCGCGGCCGGTGGCGTGACACCGTCGGACTTCAAACTCGCCAACCTGACCCAGGCGCAGCTGTCGGCGCTGCCGATGGCGCCGCGTGACATCGTCGATCTGTACCCGCTGTCGCCGATGCAGCAAGGCATTCTGTTCCACAGCCGCAACGAGCCGGACAGCCCGGCCTACACCAATCAGCTGCGCGTCGACGTCGAGCAGCTCGACGCCGAGCGCTTCCGCCAGGCCTGGCAGCAGACCGTCGATGCCCACGATATTTTGCGCACGGCGTTCGTCTGGCCGCAGGATGCCGCCGCGCCGGTGCAAGTGGTGCGCAGCCGTGTGCAGATGCCGTGGCAGGTGCAGGACTGGCGCGGTCGCGCTGGCCTTGATTCAGCACTTGATCATCTGGCCACTGAAGACCTGCACAACGGTTTCGATCTGCTCGACGCACCGCTGTTGCGCGTGACGTTGGTGCACATCGATGAGCACACTCATCACCTGATCTACACCTGCCATCACATCCTGATGGACGGCTGGAGCACTTCGCAGTTGTTCGGCGAAGTGCTGCAACGTTACGCCGGCATCGCGCCGAGCGCAGGGCAGGGGCGTTATCGCGATTACATCGAATGGCTCGGCCAGCGTGATCAGCAGGCCAGTCGACAGTTCTGGAGCACGGCGCTGGCGGATCTCGAAGAGCCGACGCGACTGGCCAGCGCCATACCCGTCAGGCACGCGGCCAGCGGCTATGCCGATCACGAGCATGTGTTCAGCGAACCGCTGACCGCCGAACTGAACCGCTTTGCCCGCGAGCAGAAAGTCACGCTCAACACGCTGGTGCAAGCGGCGTGGCTGCTGCTGTTGCAGCGTTATACGGGCCAGGATCATGTGACGTTCGGCGCGACTGTCGCCGGGCGGCCGACGGATTTGCCGGGTGTCGAGCAGCAGATCGGCCTGTTCATCAACACCTTGCCGGTGGTGGCAGCGCCGTCGGCCGAGATCGCTGTGAATCAATGGCTGCAACAGGTGCAGGCGCTCAACCTGGCCTTGCGCGAGCACGAACACACGCCGCTGTATGACATTCAGCGCTGGGCCGGTACGGGCGCCGGGGCGTTGTTCGACAGCATTCTGGTGTTCGAAAACTACCCGATGGCGCAAGCGCTGGCGCAGGGTCCACAGACGGGTCTGAAGTTCTCGGCAATCCGCCGGCAGGAGCAGACCAACTATCCGCTGACGCTGGTGGCGGTCACCGGCCGCGAGCTGAGTCTGGGTGTGAGTTACGATCAGGCGAGTTTCGACGCTCAAGCGATCCGCGCGTTGAGCGGGCAACTGCAAGGTCTGCTCGAGCAGTTCCTCGCCGACGCCACACAGCCGCTGGGCGCGCTGCAACTGCTCGCCGAGCCACAACAGCAACAAGCGATCGAGTGGGGCAAGGCGCCGGTTACCACGCCGGATCAACGCACAGTGCTGGCGCACATCGCCGCGCAAGTGCAGCGACAGCCACAGGCGAACGCGGTGCTGTTCGCTGAGCAGTCCATCGCTTACCAAGACCTCGATACCCGGGCCAATCGTCTGGCGCACAAGCTGCAAGGCATGGGCGTCGGGCCGGAAGTGCGCGTAGGCGTGTGCATGCGCCGCACGCCGCAGATGCTGGTCGGCTTGCTGGCGATCCTCAAGGCCGGTGGCGCCTACGTACCGCTCGACCCGGATTACCCGCAGGAACGTTTGCTGCACATGCTCGACGACAGCCGCGCGGCGGTGCTGCTCACTGAGCCAGCGGCATTGGCGATGCTGCCCGAAACCTTGAGTGCGCAGGTGCTGCTGGTGGACGAGAACGTCGCCAGCGAATGCCCGGCCACTGCGCCACTGGTTAACCTCGCGGCCGAAAATCTGGCGTACGTGATCTATACCTCCGGCTCCACCGGCAAACCGAAAGGCGTAGCGATCAGCCACGGCAATCTGTCGGCGCTGATTCAATGGTCGGCTGGGGTCTATCGCGAAGAACAATTACGCGGTGTGCTGGCTTCGACTTCGATCTGCTTCGACCTGTCGGTGTGGGAAATTTTCGTCACGCTGGCCTGCGGAGGCTGTCTGGTATTGGCCGACAACGCCCTGGCGCTGGCGGATTTGCCGGCGCGCAATCAGGTTACGCTGATCAATACCGTGCCGTCGGCGATTGCCGCGTTGCAGCGCGCCGGGCAGATTCCGGCTTCGGTCGGCACCGTCAATCTGGCCGGCGAACCGCTCAAGCAGGGTCTGGTCGACAGCCTCTACGCCAGCACTGAGGTGCGACAGGTCTACGACCTCTACGGGCCGTCGGAGGACACCACTTATTCGACCTTCACCCTGCGCACGCCGCAGGGCCGGGCGAACATTGGCCGGCCACTGGATAACACCGTGGCGTACCTGCTCGACAGTCAGTTGCAGGCGCTGCCCGAGGGCGTGGCGGCCGAGCTGTATCTGGCGGGTGCCGGGGTGACGCGCGGCTATCTACGCCGCGCCGCGCTGACCGCCGAACGCTTTGTGCCGAATCCTTACGCAGCCAATGGCGAGCGCCTGTACCGCACCGGCGATCTGGTGCGCCAGGGCGACGATGGCAACATCGAGTACATCGGTCGCGCCGACCATCAGGTGAAGATTCGCGGTTTCCGCATCGAACTCAGCGAGATCGAAGCGCGCCTGCTGGAACTCGACGATATCCTTGAGGCGGTGGTACTGGCGCAGGACGGCGCCGCAGGCAAACACCTGCATGCCTACCTCGTTGCTGCGCCGGCCAGTGAGCGGTCGACGCTGGCCGAGCGGGTGCGCAATGCCTTGGCCAGTCGCTTGCCGGCGCACATGGTGCCGGGGCATCTGCACCTGATCGACGCGATCCCGCTGACGCCCAACGGCAAGCTCGATCGCAAGGCGCTGATGGCGTTGGGCGAGAGCCCGACGCAGGAGCAATACCTAGCGCCGCAAAGCGATCTGCAATGGGAGGTCGCGACGATCTGGCAGGAAGTGCTGGAGGTCGAGCGGGTAGGGCTGGCGGACAATTTCTTCCAGCTCGGCGGCCATTCGTTACTGGCCACGCAGGTGGTGACCCGGGTGCAGGAACGTCTGGGCGACAAGGTGCCGCTCAAGGCGTTGTTCGAAACCGACACGCTCAAGGATTTCTGCGCGGGGATTGAAGCGCTGCGCGTCGAAATGTCGCCCGTTCAGGATGAATTGGCTAAATCACTGGAGGCCCTCAAACGTCTATCCCTCGATGATCTGGAAAAACTGATTTCTTGAGAGGGAAAAACGCGTGCAAGAGTTAATCGAGTCGGTAGGACAACTTTCGGCTAAGCAAAGAAAGGCTCTGGCGGTTCTGCTCAAGCAGAAAGGCGTCAACCTCTTTGACATTGCCCCGGTTTTCAAGCGCACGGCTGAAGAGCCGTTGTTGCTGTCCTACGCTCAGCAGCGCCAGTGGTTCCTCTGGCAGTGGGCACCGCACAGCGCGGCCTACAACATTCCGACGGCCCTGCGCTTGCAAGGGCCGCTGGATGTGCCGGCACTGGAACGCAGCATTGCGGCGCTGATCGAACGCCACGAAACCTTGCGCACGGTGTTCTCTCAAGACAGCGCGCAACCCTTGCAAGTGGTCCTGCCCGCAGGACCTTTTACCCTCGATATTCATCACCTGAGCACTGATCTGGCGCATGACCCGGAGCACTCGATCGAGGCTTTCGTGCAGACCCAGAGCCAGAAGACTTTCGACCTGCAGCACGGGCCGTTGCTGCGTGCCGCGCTGCTACAGGTCAACCCGGATGAGCATGTGCTGGTGCTGACCCTGCATCACATCGTTTCCGATGGCTGGTCGCTGCAAGTGATGATCGAGGAACTGGTGCAGCTCTATGCCGGGTTCAACCTCGGTCACGACGCCGGTCTGCCGGCCCTGCCGATTCAATACGCCGATTACGCCTTGTGGCAGCGCCAGTGGATGGAGGCCGGTGAGCAGGAGCGCCAACTGGCCTACTGGCAGGAAAAGCTCGGCGGCGAACAACCGGTGCTGGAACTGCCGCTGGATCGCCCGCGCGCGGTCGATCAAAGCTTTGCCGGCGCCAGCCATAACCTGATTCTTGATCCGGCGCTGAGCCATGCCCTCAAGGCCTTTGCCCGGCAGGAAAACGTCACCCTGTTCGTGTTGCTGCTGGCTTCGTTTCAGGCCTTGCTGCATCGCTACAGCGGGCAAAGCGACATCCGTGTCGGCGTGCCGGTGGCCAACCGTGGCCGGGTGGAAATCGAGCGCCTGATCGGCTTCTTCGTCAACACCCAGGTGCTCAAGGCGGACATCGACGCAGAGCTGCCGTTTATCGAACTGCTGCGTCAGGTCAAACAGACGGCGCAGGAGGCGCAGGCGCATCAGGACTTGCCCTTCGAGCAACTGGTCGAAGCGCTGGAACCGGGCCGCAGCCTCAGCCACAGTCCGCTGTTCCAGGTGATGTTCAACCACCAGGCCGAGCGCCGTGCGAGCGTCGCCACGCGCCTGAACGGCCTGAACATCGAACCGCTGGAATGGCAGAGCCAGACCGCGCAATTCGACCTGACCCTCAACACCACCGAACAGGCCCACGGCATCGAAGCGGTGCTCAAGTACGCCACTGACCTGTTCGACGCAGCGACCATCGAGCGCCTGGCGCAGCACTGGACCGCGCTGTTGCAAGCGATCGTCGCCGAGCCGAGCCAGCGTATCGGCCAGTTGCCAATGCTCGATGCAGGCCAGCAGCAACAGCTGTTGGCGCAATGGAATCCGCCGCTGATTGAACAACCGCTGACCCAGTGCATCCAGCAAGCCATCGAGTCTCAGGCCGAGCGGCATGCCGACGCGGTGGCCGTGACCTTCGCAGGACAACGCCTGACCTACGCCGAGCTCAATCACCGCGCCAACCTGTGGGCGCATACGCTGATCGAGCAGGGTGTCGGCCCGGACGTGCGCGTCGGCGTTGCGGTGGAGCGTTCGCTGGACATGATCGTCGCCATTCTCGCGGTGCTGAAGGCCGGCGGCGCCTATGTCCCGCTGGACCCGAGCTACCCGGATGACCGCTTGAGCTACATGATCGACGACAGCGGCATTCACCTGCTGTTGACCCAGGGCCATTTGCTCGGGCAATTGCCGCTGCCGCCGGGGCTGATCTGCCTCGATCTGGATCAGGCGCCGGAGCACGGCATCGCAAGCAACCCGCCATGCCTGACCACGCCGGACAATCTGGCCTACGTCATCTACACCTCCGGTTCCACCGGCAAACCCAAGGGCGCCTTGCTGCCGCACGGCAACGTGATGCGCCTGTTCAGCGCCACCGAGCACTGGTTCGATTTTGGCCCGCAGGACAGCTGGACGCTGTTCCATTCCTACGCGTTCGATTTTTCGGTGTGGGAGATCTTCGGCGCGCTGTTGTACGGCGGCAAACTGGTGGTGGTGCCGCACGATGTCAGCCGTTCGCCGGAAGATTTCTACACCCTGCTGTGCGATGAAAACGTCACGGTGTTGAACCAGACGCCGTCGGCATTCAAACCGCTGATGCAGGTCGCCTGCGAGTCGAGCCGCAGCAACGCCTTGCGTTACGTGGTGTTCGGCGGCGAGGCTTTGGAAGTCCAGAATCTGCGCCCGTGGTTCGAGCGTTTTGGCGACCGCACGCCGACGCTGATCAACATGTACGGCATCACCGAAACCACCGTGCACGTGACTTACCGGCCATTGTCGCTGGCGGATCTGCAGAGCAATCACAGCAGCCCGATCGGCGCACCGATTGTCGACCTGTCGTGGTACTTGCTCGACAGCTCGCTGAACCTGGTGCCGCAAGGCTGCATCGGTGAGTTGTACATCGCTGGCGCCGGTCTCGCTCGTGGTTATCTGAATCAGGCTGGCATGAGCGCTACCCGCTTCGTGCCCGACCCGTTCAACCGCAAGGCCGGCCAGCGTCTGTACCGTACCGGCGACCTCGCTCGGCTGCGCGGCGACGGGGTGATCGAGTACATCGGCCGTATCGACCACCAAGTGAAGATCCGTGGTTTCCGTATCGAGCTCGGCGAAATCGAAGCGCAACTGCTCAAGCATCCACAGGTACGCGAAGCGGTGGTGCTGGCGGTGGACGGCCTCAGCGGCCAGCAACTGGCGACCTGGGTCGTGCCGGTCGAGACATTGAACGCGGACGAGCAGGGCGCGTTGCGCGATTCGATCAAGGCGCATCTGCGCGAAACCCTGCCGGATTACATGGTCCCGGTGAGTTGGGCATTCCTCGACCGACTGCCGCTGACCGCCAACGGCAAGCTCGATCGCAAACAACTGCCGCAGCCGGACGTTGCGCAAGTGCAAGAGGCCTACGCGGCGCCGCGCAGTGAACTGGAACAGCGTCTCGCCGAGATCTGGCAGGATGTGCTCAAGGTCGAACGGGTCGGGCTTCACGATAATTTCTTCGAGCTGGGCGGCGATTCGATCATCTCGATTCAAGTGGTCAGCCGCGCGCGGCAGGCCGGCATTCGCTTTACGCCCAAGGACATTTTTCAGCATCAGACCGTGCAGCGTCTGGCCACCGTCGCGCAGCAGAGCGACGCCGTGCAGACGGAGCAGGGCGACGTGCTTGGCGACGCGCCGCTGACGCCGATCCAGCAGTATTTCTTCCACAGCGACATCCCGGCGCGGCATCACTGGAACCAGTCGATCCTCCTGACCCCGGCGAAAACCCTGCAAGCCACTGCGCTGCAACAGGCCCTGGCGCAGGTGCAAAAACAGCATGACGCCTTGCGTCTGCGTTATCGCCAAACCGAGCAGGGCTGGCAGCAAAGCCACGGCGCGGCGGATCAGCCACAAGTTTTGTTACGCACTTTCACGCTGGACGACAGCGCGGCATTGCCGGCGCTGTGCCTGGACCTGCAACGCAGCCTCGACCTGCACAACGGCCCGCTGATCCGCGCGGCGCTGATCGATTTGCCGGACGCCAGTCAGCGTCTGCTGCTGGTGATTCATCACTTGGTGGTCGATGGCGTGTCGTGGCGGATCCTGCTCGAAGACCTGCAGAACGCCTATCAGCAGATCAGCAGCGGACAGCGCGTGCACCTGCCGGCCAAGACCAGCGCGTTCAAGGACTGGGGCGTGCGCCTGCAAGAACATGCGCGCAGCACGGCGCTGGCAAGCGAACTGGTGTACTGGCGCGAGCAGTTGCGCGACGCGCCGCTCGGTTTGCCGCTGGATAATCCGCAGGGCCAATTGAACAACCGCTTCGAACGCAGCGTCGACACGCGGCTGGATGCCGAACGCACTCGCCAGCTGCTACAACAGGCCCCGGCGGCCTACCGCACTCAGGTCAACGACCTGCTGCTGACCGCACTGACGCGGGTGCTCTGCGAGTGGACCGCTAGCGACAGTGCGCTGGTGCAGCTCGAAGGCCATGGCCGCGAAGACCTCTTCGATGACATCGACCTGAGCCGCACCGTGGGCTGGTTCACCAGCATGTTCCCGGTGCGCCTGACGCCAAACGCCAGCCTGGAAAGCTCGATCAAAGGCATCAAGGAGCAACTGCGCGCGATCCCCAACAAGGGCATCGGCTATGGCTTGCTGCGTTATCTCGGCACCGCCGACGCACAAGCGGCGCTGCGTGAACTTGCGCAACCGCAGGTGACGTTCAACTACCTCGGCCAGTTCGATAACAACTTCGATGAAGACGCCCTGTGGCGGCCGGCCACCGAGGACAAGGGCGCCGGTCAGGACGCAAACGCGCCGATGGCCAACTGGCTGACCATCGATGGCCGGGTTTATCAGGGCCAGTTGAGCCTGACCTGGACCTACAGCAGCGACGTCTTCGAAGAAGCGACCATCGCCGCTCTGGCCCGCGCCTACGAAGTGGCACTGAGCGAATTGATCGACCACTGCCTTAGTCATGCGGGCGGCCTCACGCCGTCCGACGTGCCGCTGGCCGGTTTGTCTCAGGCGCATCTGGACAGCCTGCCGATTGCCGCCCAGCGCATCGAGGACATCTATCCGCTGGCGCCGATGCAGCAGGGCATTCTGTTCCACAGCCTGTACGATGCGGACGCCAGCGCCTACGTCTATCAGATGCTGCTGGACATCGACGGCCTCGACGTTGCGCGGTTCCAGCAAGCCTGGCAGCGGGTGGTTGATCGCCATGAAGTGCTGCGCGCCGGTTTCATCTGGGGCCGCGAGGGCCTCGACGCGCCATTGCAGGTGATCAACCGCCAACTGACCCTGGAAATGCCGGAAATCGATGTGCGCGATGCCGCTGATCTGCCGGCGCTGCTTGAGGCGCGGGCGCAGGCCGACCGCGAGCGCGGCTTCGATCTGCAGAATCCGCCGCTGTTGCGCCTGTGCCTGCTGCGCACTGCCGACGACCGCCATCGGCTGATTTTCACCTGCCACCACATCCTCATGGATGGCTGGAGCAACTCGCGGATGTTCGGCGAAGTGCTGCAGGATTACGCCGGCCAGCCGGTGCCGAGCGCGCAGGGTCGCTATCGCGATTTTCTGGTCTGGCTGCAGGGCCAGGACAAGGCTGGGGCGCAGGAATTCTGGCGCGGGCAACTGGCCGAACTCGACGAGCCGACCCGACTGGCCTCGGCCTGCCACGGACGCACCGTGCCCGGGCCGGGCAAACAGATGCATCGGCTGCATTTCGATGAAGCGTTGACCCAGCGTCTGAACAGCTTCTCCCGTCAGCAACAGGTGACCCTCAACAGCCTGGTGCAGGCCGCGTGGCTGCTGGTGTTGCAGCGCTACACCGGGCAGGCCACGGTGGCGTTTGGCGCTACGGTATCCGGGCGGCCGGTGGATTTGCCGGGCATCGAGGAGCAACTGGGCCTGTTCATCAACACCTTGCCAGTGATCGCCAGCCCGCAGGCCAGCCTCAGCGTCGGCGATTGGGTGCGCAGCGTGCAGGACAAGAACCTGCTGTTGCGTGACTATGAGCAGACGCCGTTGCAGGACATTCAGCGCCTGGCGGCGTTGAGTGGCGAAGCGTTGTTCGACACCTTGCTGGTGTTCGAGAACTACCCGGTGTCCGATGCGTTGGAGGCCAATCCGGGCGGGCTGCGTTTTTCCGGTCTGGAGCATCGCGAGCAGACCAACTACGGTCTGACCCTGATCGCCGGCGCCAGCGAAGTGCTCAACCTCGATTTCAATTACCTTACCGAGCACTTTGCCGAGCGCAGCGTGCTCGCTCTGGCCGCGCATCTGCGTGAGGTGCTGGAGCAATTTATCGAGGCGCCGCAACGGGCACTCGGCGAGATCGGTCTGCTGCCGCTGGCCGAGCGTCAGACGCTGGCGCAGTGGAACGACAATCACGCGGCTTATCCGGCCGAGCGGTTGATCTCGCAGAGCTTTGAAGCACGGGTGGCGGCGCATCCGCAGGCGCTGGCGTTGAGTCATGCCGGCGTGGCCCTGAGCTACGGCGAACTGAACCGCCGCGCAAACCAGTTGGCCCGGCATCTGGTGACGCTGGGTGTCTCCGCCGAAGTGCGCGTCGGCGTGGCGCTGCCGCGTTCGGCGGAACTGGTGATCGCCCTGATGGCGGTGCTCAAGGCCGGCGGCACCTACGTGCCGCTGGACCCGGACTACCCGGCCGACCGCGTGGCCTACATGCTCGACGACAGTCAGGCGAAAGTCCTGCTGACCCAGCAAGCCTTGCTGGCGCAACTGCCGTCCAGCGAAGCACACGTGGTGCTGGTCGCGGCCGGTGGCGAGGCGTTCGCCGCGCAGGCACCGGACAACCTGCCGGCGCGCGCCGACTCGGCCAATCTGGCCTACGTGATCTACACCTCCGGTTCCACCGGTAAACCGAAAGGCGTGGCCATCGCCCATCGCAACGTACAGGCGCTGATTGACTGGTCCGCCGAGGTCTACAGCGAGGACGATCTGCAAGGCGTGCTGGCCTCGACGTCGGTGTGCTTCGACCTGTCGGTGTGGGAGATTTTCGTCACCCTGGCGCGCGGCGGGTCCGTGGTCATGGCGCGCAATGCCCTGGAGCTGGCGGACTTGCCCGAGCGTGATCAGGTGCGCCTGATCAACACTGTGCCGTCGGCGATTGCCGCGTTGCAACGCATCGGCCAGATCCCGTCGTGCGTGCGCATCATCAATCTGGCCGGCGAGCCGCTCAAGCAGGCGCTGGTCGACACCTTGTACCGCGAAACTTCGGTCGCCCACGTCTACGATCTGTACGGGCCTTCCGAAGACACCACGTATTCGACCTGGACCCGCCGTGAACTCGGTGGCCAGGCCAATATCGGCCGGCCTTTGCGCAATACCACTGCGTACCTGCTCGACGAGCAATTGCAGCAAGCGCCGGTCGGCATCGCAGCGGAGCTGTATCTGGCCGGTGAGGGCATCACCCGTGGCTATCTGTTGCGCCCGGGCCTGACTGCCGAACGTTTCGTGCCCAACCCGTTGGCGAGCAACGGCGAGCGTATGTACCGCACCGGCGACCTCACGCGCTGGCTGGATGACGGCCGTATAGAATACGTCGGGCGCATCGACCATCAGGTCAAAGTGCGCGGCTTCCGTATTGAACTGGGCGAAATCGAAGCGCGTCTGCTGGCCCAGGCCAGCGTGCGCGAAGGCGTGGTGCTGGCGGTGGACGGCGTTGGCGGCCAGCAACTGGTGGCTTATGTGGTACCGGCCGAGGCCGATCAAAGCCCCGCGCAACTGGACGCGCTGAGTGCTGAGTTGCAAGCCGCGCTCAAGGCGCATCTGCCGGACTACATGGTGCCGGCGCAGTGGCTGTTCCTCGAACAATTGCCCCTGACACCCAACGGCAAACTTGATCGCAAGGCTTTGCCGGCACCGGATGCCAGCCAGGCACAACGCGATTACGTCGCGCCGTCGACGCCGCTGGAGCAGCAGCTGGCCGAGGTCTGGCAGGACATTCTGAAGATCGAGCAGGTCGGCGTGACCGACAATTTCTTCGCCCTCGGCGGTGATTCGATCATCTCGATTCAACTGGTCAGCCGCGCGCGGCAGCAGGGCATTTGCTTCACGCCCAAAGACCTGTTCCAGCAGCAGACGGTGCAGAAACTGGCCGCAGTGGTTTCGCTGGCAGACGCGCAATCCGCCAGCGCTGCCGACTACCCGTTGGCGCAACTGGATCAGGCGCAGCTTGATGCCTTGCCGGTGCCGGCGGAGCTGATCGAAGACGTCTATCCGCTGTCGCCGATGCAGGAAGGCATGCTCTTCCACACCCTGTCGGATAACGGCAGCAGCCTTTACGTGCAACAGGTCAGCCTGCCGATCAAGGGCCTCGACGTTGAGCGTTTCCGCCGGGCCTGGGAATTCATCATTGTGCGTCAGGCGATCCTGCGCACCAGTTTCCATTGGCAGGACGGCCTGGCCAAACCGCTGCAGGTCGTCCATCGCCATGCGCCGCTGCAGATGCAGGTGCTCGATTGGCGTGGGCAGGACTGCAGCGAGGCGGCGATTGCCGAGTTCGCCAGCGCTGATCGTGCGCTGGGCTTCGACTTGGCTGAAGCGCGATTGCAGCGGGTGACCCTGCTGCAGCTGGGCGACGAGCAGTACCAGATGATCTGGACCAGCCACCACATCCTGATGGACGGCTGGAGCAGCTCGCGGCTGTTCGGCGAGGTCTTGCAGTACTACTCCACGGGCGAGGTGACTGGCGAAAACGGCCGCTATCGCGACTTCATTGCCTGGTTGCAGGCGCAGGATCAGGATGCCCAGGAGCTGTTCTGGAAGGCGCGTCTGGCGGTGGTCAACGAACCGACCGCGCTGAGTCAGGCGATGCACCCGCGTCACAGCGCCGACGTTACCGGTCACGATGCTATCTATTCGAACTGGGACAAAGCGCAAACCTCACGCCTGCTGGAGTTCTGCCGCGACCTGCGCATCACCCCCAACACGCTGATCCAGGGCGCGTGGCTGCTGCTGTTGCAACGCTACACCGGCCAGCAAACGGTGACCTTCGGCGCCACCGTATCGGGGCGTCCGGAAAGTCTGCCGAACGTCGGCAACATGCTCGGCCTGTTCATCAACACCTTGCCGATCATTCAGACCCCACAGGCCGATCAGCGTCTGGCCGACTGGCTGGGTGAAGTGCAGGCGTACAACCTCGACATTCGCGATTACTCCCAGGCACCGCTGGCCGATGTGCAGCGCTGGTCGAACCTCGGTGGTCAGGCGCTGTTCGACAGCATCGTGGTGTTCGAAAACTTCCCGATCGACGAACGCTTGCAGGAAGAAACCGACACCGAGCTGACCTTCGGCAAATCAATCGGCCACGGCGTGACCAACGTGCCGATGGACCTTGCGGTGATGCTCGGCGATGAGTTGTCGATCGAGTACCTGTACCTGCGAAGCCACTTCAGCGCCGAGGCGGTAGAAGGCATTCGCCTGACCCTGGAAAACACCCTCGCGGCGATGATGGCCGCGCCGTATGAGCGGCTGGGCAACTTGCAGCGTCTGTCCGCCGAACAATGGCAAGCGGCGCAGACCTGGAGTGCCGAGCCGGCGCACCGCCATGAGCCTCGCCTGTTGCCGGAGCTGATCAGCCGTCATGCGCAACAGCAGCCCGACGCGATCGCAGTGCAATGCGCCGGCGAAAGCCTGACCTACGCAGAGCTGGAGCGGCAGGCCAATCGACTCGCGCAGTGCCTGATCGCCCACGGCGCCGGTCCGGAAGTGGTGATCGGCGTGGCATTGCCGCGTTCGCTGGAAATGCTGGTGAGCTTCCTCGCCGTGCTCAAGAGCGGTGCGGCGTACGTGCCGTTGGACATCGATTATCCGCCCGAGCGCTTGGCGTACATGATCGAAGATTCGCGCATGGCCCTGCTGCTGACGCAAACCAGCCTGCGCGCGACGTTGCCGGCGCCTAACGGCGTGCGGCGTCTGGAAATCGATCAACTCGATCGCAGTCTCTACAGCGATGCTGCCCCGGTCTGCGATGTTCACGAGCAGAGCCTGGCCTATCTGGTTTACACCTCCGGTTCCACCGGACGGCCGAAAGGCGTGGCCGTTACTCAAGGCCCGCTGAGCATGCACTGCCAGGCGATCGCCGAGTTGTACGAAATGGACGCCAGCAGTTGCGAATTGCACTTTATGTCGTTCGCTTTCGACGGCGCTCACGAACGCTGGCTGAGTACCTTGTACAGCGGCGGTCGTCTGGTGATTCGCGACGGATGCCTGTGGACCCCGGAGCAGACCTATCAGGCCCTGCACGATTACGGCGTGACCATCGCCTGCTTCCCACCGGCCTATCTCAAGCAACTGGCCGAGTACGCCGCCGCCAGCGGCATTGCACCGCCGCCGGTGCGCATCTACTGCTTCGGTGGCGATGCGGTGCCGGAGCAGACTTTCGAACAGGTGAAAGCGGCGTTGCGTCCGCAATACTTCACCAACGGCTACGGCCCGACCGAAACCGTGGTCACGCCGATGCTCTGGAAAGTCGCCATCAGCCAGCAGTGCGAAGCGGCATACGCGCCGATCGGCCGCGCGGTCGGTGCGCGTTCGTTGTACGTGCTCGACGACGATCTGAATCCGCTGCCGCCGGGTTTTGCCGGTGAGTTGTACATCGGCGGTTACGGCGTCGCTCGCGGTTACTACGGCCGCCCCGATCTGACCGGCGAGCGCTTCGTGCCCAACCCGTTTGCCCCGGGCGAGCGCCTGTACCGCAGCGGCGATCTGGTGCGCCGCCGCGCGGACGGCGTGGTCGATTACGTCGGGCGCATCGACCATCAGGTCAAGGTGCGTGGCTTCCGCATCGAGCTGGGCGAAGTCGAGGCCAGCCTGCGTCAGTTGCCGGCGGTCAGCGATGCGCTGGTGATTGCCCGCGACAATGCCTCCGGCAAGCAACTGATCGGTTATGTGGTCACCGCCACGGGTGATGATATCGGCGATGAACTCAAGGCCGGGCTGCGTGCTTCGCTGCCGGAATACATGGTGCCGGCGCAGATCGTCTGCCTCAGCGCGTTCCCGGTTACGCCCAACGGCAAACTCGATCGCAAGGCCCTGCCGGAGCCGGAGTTCAAAAGCGACGAATATGTTGCCCCGCGCACCGAGCAGGAACGCCTGTTGGCGGAAATCTGGGCGCAAGTGTTGCAGGTCGAGCAGGTCGGTATCAGCGATAACTTCTTTGAACTGGGCGGCGATTCGATCCTCAGCCTGCAAGTGATCTCGCGGGTGAGAAACCATCCGACCCTGCAGATGGAGCTGAAACTGCGTGATCTGATGCGCTACCAAACCATCGCCGGCATTCTCGAGCAGCCGGTGGCGAAGGAGGGCGCCGGGCAAGCGCTGCCGGACCTGACTCAGGTTGCCGCAGAGGGCGCGTTCAATTTGCTGCCGATCCAGGAGTGGTTCTTCGCCGAAGGCATGGCCGAGGCGCATCACTACAATCAGTCGTTGCTGCTCAGCGCACGTCAGCCGCTGGATCTCGATGCCCTGGAACAGGCGCTGGGCTTGATCGAACAGCATCACGATTCGTTGCGTCTGCGTTTTTCCAACGACGGCGGGCGCTGGTTGCAGCGCTATAGCAGCAGCGCGTCCGACGAGGCTGTGCTGTGGCGCCGCGAAGCGCAAAGCAGCGAAGAGGTCGAAGCCTTGGCCAACCTCGCGCAGCGCAGCCTCAAACTCGACGACGGGCCGGTCTGGCGGGTCATGCATGTAGCCTTGCCGGATGGTCAGGCGCGGTTGCTGATGGTGATTCATCACCTGGTGGTCGACACCGTGTCGTGGCGGATTCTGCTCGACGATCTGAAAGTCGCTTATGAGGCGTGCGTGCAGGGGCTGGCGCCGCAACTGCCGATTCGCACCAGCAGTTATCGTTCGTTTGCCGAGGCATTGCAGGCGCAGGCGCCGGTGATTGCCGAGCAGGAATTGAGCTATTGGCTGGAGCAACTGGATCAGCCCGGCGTTGATCTGCCGTGCGACAACCCGCGCGGCAAGAACCTCGTGCGGCAACAGGCGCAGGCACGGCTCAAACTGTCCCGCGAGCACACCGAACAACTGCTCAAACAGGCCCCGGCGGTGTACGGCACGCAGATCAACGACTTGCTGCTGTCAGCGCTCAGCCGCGCGCTGTGCCGCTGGAGTCAGCAACCGTCGGCGCTGATTCTGCTTGAAGGGCACGGTCGTGAAGACCTCTTCGAATCGATCGATCTGAGCCGCAGCCTAGGCTGGTTCACCAGCATGTTCCCGGTGCGTTTGCGTCCGGACGGCGACGACATCGGCCAGTCGATCATCGATGTGCAGGCGCAACTGGCGGGCGTACCGCAGAAGGGCATCGGCTACGGCGTGTTGCGTCATCTGGCCGGGCCGGAAATCTCCGCGCAACTGGCTGCATTGCCGCAGGCACGGGTGACCTTCAACTACCTCGGGCAGTTCGACCAGAGCTTCGATGAACAGGCGTTGCTGGTGCCGGCACTGGAAGAGACCGGCGACAACTACAGCCTCAAGGCGAACCTGGGCAACTGGCTGGAAATTGTCGGCCAGGTCTATGACGGGCAACTGGCCTTGCGCTGCATCTACAGCAGCCAGCGTTACCGCGCCGGCACCATGGATGCGCTGATGAGCGATTACCAGCGCGAGCTTGAAGCGTTGATCGAACATTGCATGGCGCGGGTGGGTTGATCGCCCGGTCTTTTGCGCGGGCGCTGCCCAGGCGCGCCCGTCTTATTGCGGATACAAGGATTTTCAACGATGTCGTTACACCCTGATCTGGAAGCTTTCCTCGACCTGGCGCAAGACAGCCAGGACGCCGGCCTGCCGGCCATGCACCAACTGACCCCGAGCGAGGCCCGCGCCACCTTCGAACAGACCACCGCGCAACTGCGCTGGCCGGCGCCGCAAGATCTTGAAGTCAGCGAGATTGAGACACTGGCCCGCGATGGTGCGGCGCTGGCGTTACGTTTGTATCGGCCCAACGGTATTGAATCGCCGCTGCCGGTGCTGGTGTATTTCCACGGTGGCGGATTTGTCGTTGGCAGTCTGGATTCCCACGACGGCGTCTGCCGCGAGTTTTGCCAGCGCACGCCGTGTGCGGTGCTCTCGGTCGGTTATCGACTGGCGCCGGAGCATCGCTTTCCGACGGCGCTGGAGGATGGCGAGGACGCTTTGGCCTGGCTGGCGGAACAGGCTGCGAGCCTCGGCTTGGATGGTTCGCGGGTCGCGTTTGGCGGTGATAGCGCGGGTGCCACGTTGGCGACGGTGCTGGCGATTCAGGCTGTGCGGCAGCCGCACACGGTGGCTATCGCGCCGAAGGCGCAGTTGTTGTGTTATCCGGTGACCAATGCTTCGCGGGTGCATGATTCGCGGCTGTTGTTTGGCGAGGGGTATTTGCTTGAGAACGACACGCTGGAGTGGTTTTATCAGCACTATGCGCGAGGGCCGGAGGATTATCTGGATTGGCGTTTTTCGCCGTTGCTGGCGGAGGATCTGCGCGGGGTTGCGCCGGCTATTGTGCTGCTTGCCGGGTTTGATCCGTTGCTGGATGAAGGGCAGGCTTATGTCGACAGGCTGCGTGGGCAGGGAGTTGAGGTCGAGGTCGAGGTTTGTGCCGGGTTGACTCATGATTTGTTGCGGTTGGGGACGGTGGTGCCTGGGGTTCTGGAGGTTTATTCGAGGCTTGGTGGGGCGCTTGCGCGGGCTCTTGAGATTGGGTGAATATCCGTTGCTTCGGTAGCGGCTGCTGGCGGTTTCGCCTGACGGCGACTTACTTTTTTACAAGCGCCAAAAAAAGTAAGCAAAAAACGCTAGCTCCTACGTTCGGCCCTCGCAGGCTCGGGTTCCTTCGCTCCGGGACTGATCCGGGCGCAGCGGCTCCGGTTTGCTTCGCTGCACCTCCTTCCGCTGTGTCTGGCTGCGCCAGACGGTCGCTGCGCTCCCACACCCGGATCAATCCCTCCGCTCAGCCTTCCGACGCCGCCGGTGGATCAAGATCAAAAGCACTCGAGCTTGCGCTCATTGTTGAGTGGGGCGGCTTTGCCGCAGGCAGCTGCGCTGCCTTGCTTTTGCTTTTGATTTTGTGGGAGCGAGCCTGCTCGCGAAGGCGTCCCTGACAGCCGACCGATTTCTCTATGCCCGCACCTGATCCAACTGTAGGAGCCGCCGAAGGCTGCGATCTTTTGATCTGGCTTTGGCTTTGGCTTTTGATCCGGCTCTTGATCTTTTGCCCCTTCGGCAGGCTTCGTTACGGGATCGATCCGGACGTGGGAGCGCAGCGACCGTACGACGCAGTCGTACACAGCGATTGTAGGTGCAGCGAAGCCAACCGTAGACGCTGCGCCAGGATCGGTTCCGTAACGAAGGTACCCCGAGCCCCAGCGAGCGGGCCGTACGCCGGGGCAAAGCCTTTTGCTTACTTTTCGGCGTTTGGAAAAGTGAGTCGCTGTAAGAGCGAAACCGCCAGCGGCAACACCCGCAGCAACGGATATGCCCCCAATCCCAAAAAACAAAAAAGCCCCACATCTCACAATGCGGGGCTCTCTCACAGCTGAAATCAAAAAATCAGAAATCAGCCTTCACCGACATCACAAAATTGCGCGGATCCCCGTAGAAGTTACCGAACCCCTCGGTACCAATGGTCGCGTAATAACGCTTGTCGAACAGGTTGTTGCCGTTCAACGCCACCGACCAGGTGTCATCGATCCGATAACCAATGCGACCGTTCCAGACGGCATAACCCGCGCCATCGACATTGTCCCCGCCCAGAGGCGAAACGCGGTAGGTGCCCGTCTGTGCATTGACACCCGCACCAATCGTCACACGATCCAGCGGCCCGCTCAGGGCGTAATCACCCCAGACGCGCAACAGGTGACGCGGCACGTAGGAGTTGTAGACCGCGCCATCCTGAGTAGCATCGGCGTCTTCCAGCACTTTGGTCTGGGTGTAGGTATAACCGGCCAGCAATTGCAGGCGGTCGATCACTTCACCGCTGACTTCAGCTTCAAAGCCCTGGGCGCGGACCTTGCCCGAGTTGATCTGGCAGGAGCTGTCTTCGCACCGCAGGTCATCCTGGGCCGCGTCTTTCTGGATGGTGCGGAACAGGTTGAACGTGGTGTTCAAGCGACCGTCGTACCACTCACCCTTGATCCCCAATTCGTAGCTCTGGCCAATCAGCGGCTTGAGCGTGCTGCCGTCGATGGTTTTGTACGAGCCTTGCGGGGTGAAGATGTCGGTGTAGCTGGCATAGGCGGTCAGGTTGTCGTTGAGGTCGTAGAGCAGGCCGGCGAATGGCGTGACCTGGCCGGTTTCGGTGGACTGGGTGTTGACCTCGGTGCCTTCGCCACGGAAGTACTGCACCGAGTCGGTGTCGGATTTGTACCAGCTGACCCGGCTGCCGAGTACCAGGGTCATCGGGTCGGCGAGTTTCAGGCGGGCGATCGAGTAAGCGCCGTATTGCTTGATGTGCATGTCCACCGGGCCGCCACGGGAGGCGTTGGCCAGGTAGTAGCTTTCATCCGGCTGCGGGATGTTGTGGTTCGGGTTGAACACGTTCTGGCGCTGTGGCAACGCGGCCACCGCATAGAAGTCGTCCTTGTGTGAACGGCTGGCGTTGGCGCCGACGATCAGTTCGTGCTGCTGGCCGAAGGCGTCGAATTTGCCGTCAACGTAAGCATCGAAACCGTAGTCGCGCTGGTCGTAGTCATAGGTACTGCCGAGCATCAGCGTATTGGTGGCGGTGGCGCCCAATGGCACTGTGCCGCTCGGGAAGGAATATTCCATGTCCTGAGTGTTGCGCGAGTAGACACCGGCGACTTTCAGCGACCAGTCATCGTTGAACTGGTGTTTGACGTCGGCGAAGTAGGTGGCGCGTTTGCTGCGCTGGTTGTTCCACGAGGTGTTCAGGCAGGTGGAGCGTTTCAGGTGCAGGTCGGAGCCGTCGGCGTAGCGCGGCAGGCCGCCCCAGCACGGGGTGGCGTCGACGTCTTCATAGGCCATGCCCAGACCGAGGGTGGTGTCGGGGCTGAGGTCGAAGTCCAGGGCGCCGTAGTAGATCTGGTCGCGGCGTTCAGCCACATCGTAGAAATACTGACGGGTCTGCTGGGTCACCACGGCGCGGCCACGCACGGTGCCGGCGTCGTTCAGCGGGCCGCCGGTGTCGACCTGGCCGCGATAGTTGTCCCAGGTGCCGGCCGACAGCGACAGCTGTGTGTGCGGGGTGTCCTGGCCGCGCTTGCGCACGAAGTTGACGCCGCCGGCGGTGCCGCCCGCGCCCTTCATCATGCCGGCCGCGCCGCGAAGGATTTCCACGCGGTCATAGATGGCCATGTCGCTGTTGAAGCTGTCCGCCTGCACGTAGCTGCTGCCGATGTCCAGCGGCACGCCGTCGTACTGGTACTGGCCGGTCATGCGGAAACCGCGCGAGTAGAAATATTTGCCGCCCATTGGCGAGTCGTAGACGGTGATGCCCGGGGTCTTCTCCATCACCTGTTCGATGGTGTTGAGGTTCTGGTCGTCGAGCATCTTGCGGGTCATCACCGTGACCGACTGCGGCGTTTCCTTCAGCGAGTGCACGCCTTTGCCGATGGTCACGCCGCCGGTGGTGTAGGAGTTGCTGCCTTCGGTGGTGGCGCCGAGGCGGTTGGCGTTGACGTTGGTCGGCGCCAGTTCCATCGCACTGCCGCCGGTGGCCGGGCCGAGCACGGTGACGGTGTTGCCGTCACGCTGATAGCGAATGCCGGTGCCGCTGAGCATGGCTTTCAGCGACTCGTCATCCTGGTAGCGGCCGTTGAGGGCGCTGGAGCGCAGGCCTTGCAGGCTTTCCGGGCTGTAGACGATTTGCAGGCTGGTCTGCTGACCGAGGGTTTGCAGGGCCTGGGCCAGCGGTTGGGCCGGGATGTTCAGGGTCCATTCCTGGGCCTGGACATACGGCGCTGCCGCGAGGGTCAGTGCCAGACCCAGGCCGCTACCGGCCAGGCGTGTGCGGGTCGCGCCGTGCATCAGCAGGGCTCGAGTCAGAGGGCGAAGCATGAAACGGGATGCGGACATGAGGTTAAGACCTTGGCAGGTATAGTTGTTAATGGTTCTTATTCATCTCATTAAGACGAGGAAGCCGCGGCAAACCGGAAAAGTTTTTTCTCCGGCCCGGTCGCGGCTGCCTCGATCAAGCGGTTTGCAGTTCGCTTCTGACCTTGCCGGCCTCCATGCGCACCAGTTGATCGGCGACGTCGAAGTAACGGTCGTCGTGGGAAATCACGATGATGGTTTTGCCCAGACGCTTGAGGTCGGGCAGCAGCTCGGTATAGAAAATCCGCCGGAAGGTCGGGTCCTGATCCGCCGCCCATTCATCGAACACCAGCACCGGGCGCTCTTCGAGCCAGGCGTTGACCAGTGCCAGGCGTTTGCGCTGACCGGTGGACAGGTCGGTGGTGCTGAACGCGCCGTCGCGCACGCTGACCTTGTGCGCGATCTCCAGACGTTCGAGGTAGCGGGTGGCATCCTGCGGCACTTCACGATCGCCCTGAATCAGATCATCGAACAGGTAGTAGTCGGCGAAGATCGTCGTGAAGTTCTGCCGGTAATCGTCGCGGTTGACCGCAGTGATCGGCTTGTCGTTAACGCGAATTTCGCCCTCGGTCGGCGCATACAGCCCCAGCAACAGTTTGATCAGCGTGGTTTTGCCGCAGCCGTTCTCACCGACGATGAACACGATGTCGCCCTGTTCGATACGCAGGTTCACCGGCCCGAGGCGGAACGGTTCGCTGCCTTCAACGGGTGGAAAGGCGTAGCGCACGTTGCGCAGTTCCAGGCTGTTGACGGCGGCCGGCTTGCTGCCCTGATCCTGCAGCAACAGGTGCGGTTCCGGTGAAGAGAACTGTTCGCTCAGTTCGGCAATGCGACGGAAGGCAATCTGCGCGCGGCTGATGATCGGCAGGGTGCTGATCAGGTGTTCCAGCGGCCCCTTCATGTACAGCAGCACCAGAACGAAACCGCTCATCACCGCTTTGTCGGCACTCGGCCACAGCGATTGCAGGGCCAGGGCCATGCCGATGACCACGAAGAACAGCATCGAGCCAAACGACTTGGCGATGACAAAGGTGTTGATCGATCTGATCTGCGTGTCGCAGATTTTCTCGGCGGTTTTCTGAATGCCGGCGACGAACATGCGCTGGCGACGCGGCCGGTGGATACGCAGTTCCTTGGCGCCTTCGGCAATTGCGTTGTAGTGCTTCTGCAGTTCGTCTTCGGAATCGCGGGCGGCGTAGAAACCGCGCATGCCTTTTGCCCGCGCAATCGCCTGGATGGTGGTGCCGATGGCGATGGCCACCAGCATCATCAGGAACATCGGCCACGACAGCATGGCCAGATAGCCGAGACAACCAAGGGTCACGGTCATGGAGATCGCCAGCGGCGCGAAGGCGAAGGCGAAGTCGCTGATGGTGTCGACGTCGTGGGTCAGCACCGGAATCAGGCGATGGCTGCGATAGCGTTCGATCTGGTCGATCGGCGCCGACAGGACTTTCTCCCCCAGCTCTTTGCGCAGTTTGGCGATGATGTGCTGGCCGACATAGTTGGTGCCGATGTCCGACAGGATCGTGGTCAGCAAGGCCAGGGCACACAGGCCGGCGAAGATCATCACCACCGTGCGGGTCAGGCCGTCATCGGAATGCAGGGCGTTGTTGATGGTCGCCAGCAGCACGGTGACGCTCAGGCCGCCGAGCATGCCGAGCACGATGGACGCCGAGACGATCAGGCGGAAGGGCTTGAGCAGGGCGAACAATTCGTTGATCGCCCCACGCGTAGGCTTGGTCATGGAGGATTCCTGCTTCGATGCGGAGGGAGTGCCGGTACTTAAGGAAAACGAATGGTCGCGGAGTTTCTTTAACCGAGCGCAGGCGTGGCTGCGCTCGTCGAGGGCGGGATCAGAGGTCGCGTACTACGCGAAAGCCCAGCCAGTCGCCCTTGCTGGTCGGCCAGCTGCTGTTGCGGTTGCCCGAGCGCGAGAAGATCGGCGCTTCGCCCCAGTCGTTGCCGCGCATGACCTGGCGCTCGCAGTTTTCCTGGGTCCATGGGCGACCGTCGGCGGGCACGCCGGAGTAGTCCGGGTGATAGCAGTCGGCGGTCCATTCGTAGACGTTGCCGTGGGCGTCGAACACACCAAACGCGTTGGCCGGGAAGGTGCCGGCCGGCGAGGTGAAGTTGTAGCCATCGGCCGCGCCGTAGGTGTTGGCGTGTTTGGAGATCTGGTAATCCTTGCCCTCATCGAACGGGAAGGGGAAAGGCCCGGTGCTGCCGCCACGCGCGGCGTATTCGCGGATCGATTCGCTTTGCAGGCGATAGGCGTGCCCGGTCTTTTTCGACAGCCAGTCGATGTAGCCCTGGGCTTCGGCGACGTTCATGCACACCGCCGGGTCGCGGGGCGTCTGTTTGAATTCCGGTTTGCCGGCGGTGCAGCGGCGGCCGGGGCGGTCATCGAAGTCGTAAGGTTTGTTGCCGGTCTCGCGCACGTAGGCGTCCCATTCGCCCACCAGCACCTGCGAGCGGCTGATAGCGAACGGTTTGCTGAACGTCACAGTGTGCAGCGGGCCTTCGTCGGGCTGCCGGCCGACTTCATCGTCCGGTGTGCCCATGGTGTAGCTGCCGGTCGGCAGCACGACCATTTCCGGGCAGTCCTTGCAATCCTTGAACACTTTGCCCGCAGCAGGCGCGGTCGCTGCCAGCGCGCTGCCGGGCAACAGCGCAGCGCAGAGGGCGCTTAGCGCCAGTGCGGGCAGGGCTTTGGAGAGGAGTGACGCGTGAGGCTTTTTCATGGGTCGTCTCTTTGAAAGGAAAACGGCAGTCGAGGGTCAGGCACGCAGCTTTTTGCCGAGGATGTCCATGAAGCGATCCACTTCGGCTTCGTTGTTGAGCAAGCCCGGCGCGGTGCGAATCACCGGCCCGACGTCGCGGCTGACCGCGTCGCAGATCACCCGGTTCTGCATCAGCCAGGCGGCCACTGCGTCGCTGTCCTGGCCCTTGATCCGGAAGAAGGTGAAGCCGGCGGAGAACTGCGAGTCGAGCGGGGTCACCAACTCGATATTGCGGTGCTCTTGCAGGCGTTGCTTGAGGTAACTGTTGAGCTGATGAATGCGCGTCTGCACTTCGGCCTTGCCCAGTTGCAGGTGCAATTTGAAGGCTTCGTCCAGCGCCCAGCGATGCTCGAAAGCGTGGTAGCCGCCCGGGGTCATGATGGTCGAGAAAGCGGTGGCCTCGGAGAAGGTCGGCACGCTGGGGCTGACGTATGTCAGTTCTTCGGTGCGGCTGCAGACGATGCCGGTGCCGCGCGGGCCGAACATCCACTTGTGCGTGCCGGCGATGAAAAAGTCGCAGTTCATCTGCGGGAAACTCAGGTCGTCGACGCCAAAACCGTGCACACCATCAACCACGTAGATCAGCCGATCCTGGTCGTCGCGCTGACGGTTATGCTCATCGACCAGCCGCGAAATCTCGCTGATCGGCAGCTTCACGCCGCTGCCCGAATGCACCCAGGTCATGCCCAGCACGCGGGTCTCGGGGCGGATATTGCGATTGATCGTGTCGAGCACCTGATCCAGAGAAATGCTCTGCGGGTTTTCGAACAGGGTGAGTTTGCGCACGCGCGTGCCGTCACGCCGGCTGCGGAAATCGAGAATGTTGCGCGTCGAGTAGTGCTCGTGAACCGTGGTGAGAATTTCCTGATCCGCGCGCACCTGCACGCTGCCGTAGATCATCGCCAGGCCTTCGGTGGTGCTGCCGGTCAGGGCGATTTGCGCCGGTTTGGCTTGCAGGTATTGGCCGGCCCAATGGCGCACGTTTTCTTCGCGCTTCTCGGTGACGCCCAGATCCCAATCCATCGCCAGACCCGGATTCAGATCCAGCGCCGCGCGATGGCGTTCGATCGCTTCGCGCACCGGTTTGGGGTGCGAGGTGATGAGGAAGTTGGCGAAGTGAATCGCCTGAGGATCCTGCTCGAACAACTGACGTAATTGCGCCCATTTGTCTCGCGACGCAGTCGGCGCGGCAGCGATGGCCGCCGGTGCAGTCAGGCTGGCGCCCAGGGGCAGGGCGGCGGCGAGCAGGCCGGCCTGCTTCAGGAAAGTGCGACGATCGGTCATGGCCGGGCCACCTCCTGGCGCGACGCCAGCGCTGGTTTCGCGGCTTTTTGCACCTGATCCCAGACGCGCATGAAGTTGCCGCCCCAGAGCTTGGCGATGTCCGCTTCGGAGTAGCCGCGCTGCAGCAGTTCGGCGGTGACGTTGCGGATCTCGCCGACGTTTTCCCAGCCCTTGATGCCGCCACCATCGTTGAAATCCGAAGCAATGCCGACGTGGTCGATACCGATCTTGCGCACCGTGTAATCGATGGCGTCGCCGAAGTCCTTGAGAGTGGCTTTCGGTTCCTCTTCAAGGATCGCGTAGAGGCCGCTGGCGTACTGGCCGAGCTTCTGTTCCGACCAGGCGGTGATGATCGGATCGCCCGGCATCAGCGCCATGGCGAGGTTGGGCAGTGGCAGCAGATCGAAGCGCGCACGCAGCGCATTGAGTTTGTCCTGCGTACCCTGGGTCAGCGGTTTCAGGTATTGCGAGAAGGCGACGACCTGCACCACGCCGCCACTGTTCTTGATCAGTTGCAGCTCTTTGTCGCTGAGGTTGCGCGGGATATCCACCGCCGCCCGGGGCGCCGAGTGCGAGGCCACCAGCGGTGTGCGGCTCAGTTCGGCGACTTGCTCGAGGGCCTTGGTCGACATTTGCGACACGTCGATGATCACGCCCAGATCGTTCAAGCGCTGCACCGCTTGTTTGCCGATATCCGACAGACCATTGAGGGCATCGGGCGAATCATTGAAAAACGGTAGCGGCCGCGACGAGTCGGCCCAGCTGTTGTTGCCGATGTAACTGAAACCGAACATGCGCATACCGCGCCCGGCCCACAGGTCGAGTTTGCTCAGGTCATTGCCCAGCGGGTAGGCGTTGAGCATGCTGATGAAAATCGCAAACTTGCCTTCGCCGTGCAGGCGGCGGAAATCATCCGGTGTGTAGGCGATGCCGGCCTGATTGGGGAAGTCGCGGACGATCCCGGAAATGATCTTGTAGCGCACCTCCTGCTGATTGCGCGCTTCTTCGACAAAACCCTCGGTGGGACGGTGCGGGGCGTTCGGGCCGTTCCACATTTCCGGCCAGCCGAATACCGTCAGCGCCGCACCGGACAAGCGTCCGCGATTGGCCTTGATGAGGTCGAACTGGCCCGAGCCATCCTTGTCGGCTTCGTGGTCGTGGCTGCCGAAACTCAGCGGCACGGTGATGTGGCTGTCGAACGACAGCAGGCGATCCTGCAACTCCGTCGCCTGTTTCATCACCTTCACCGGGTAGCCGGGGTTGTTCAGGTAATCCCAGGCCAGAAATCCTGCGCCGGCACTGATCGCCAGGGCCAGCGGCAGGCCGATGAATAGAGCCTTTTTCCAACGAGGTTTTGTCATTGCCATCTCATTCAGGTTCGCCGTCGAGGTACAGGCGCAGGGGCCTTTTCTATCTGGGAAGAACGAGTGGCTGCACGGCTAATTTAGGTGTGCGTTACAAATGCCCGGCAGCGGCGCGGGTGATGTTTGCCGGCGGCGTAAATTTCCCCGCCGAGCAAACGTTCTAGCTTGGATAAAGCCTGCTTCATGGCTGACACAGGTAGGGCAATGACGATCTCTCGACGCTGGTTCATGGCGGGCATGGCACTCACGGGCGCCGCGCTGCCTGCCGCTTTTTATGCACATCGTGAACTGACTCGCGAGGAGTTTCCGATCACCCCGGGCGAGGCCACGGTCGATCTGGCGGACACCGCCGGGCAACAGCTGGCGGACAATTTGCGTGGGGTCTGGGACATTCGCTTTACCGGTGCGGCGGCGGGGCTTGATGGTCTGCCTGTGCAAGGTCTGGAACTGTTTCTCGACATCGCTCATCGTGGGCGCGGCCTGCGTGGTTATCTCGACACCGGCACCAATTTGCGTGCCGAAGGGCCTGTGCGCTATCAAGTGGTTGGCGATCTGGCACCGGGCAACGGCGCCGAGATGTATTGGCGCCTGCTGCGCACCGATGCGCCACTTGCGCCGCCGGTGTATGAGTTCAAAGTCAAACTGGATGAAGTCTGGGCTGCGTTCGGCAATGCCGGCAGCGCCACGTTCACCGGACAAGTGCTGCGTCTGGATCGGCCGTTGGCGTTGCCCGAGCTGGACAATCAGTTCATCGCTATCAAGCGGCGTTTTCCCGAGGCCCGTGAACGCACCGGGCTCAATCCGCAACTGTTGGCCTGGCTGGTGGCGCCCGAGCATCGGTTGTTCCATCAGCTCTGGCACGCTACCCGCGACAAGTGGCACAAGCTCTCGGAGAAAAAACGCGAAGCGCTGCGCGGTATCGGCTGGCAGCCCGGGCCACGTGGCAAGGAACGCGACGCCCGTGGGCCAAGCAAGGATCGCAATGGTTCGGGCGTGGATTTTTTCTTTATGCATCGGCACATGCTAGGCATCGCCCGCTCGATGCAGGATTTGCCTTCCTGGCCGGCGTTCCCGCAGCCGCAGCCTGAGCTGGAGCGTGACCGCCAGGGCTTCGCGCGTTATTTCGACAATCATGACGGCAATTCACTGCCGCCGACCTGGCTGGCCGAGGGCGATGACGAGTACACCAAATGGGTCAGCGACATCAAAGCGGCGGAGACTTTCCAGAGCAATTTTCTGGTCTGGGAATCGCAGTACCGCGACCCGCGTTACCTGGCGAAATTGACCCTCGGCCAGTTCGGTTCGGAAGTCGAACTGGGCCTGCACGACTGGCTGCACATGCGCTGGGCTTCGGTGGCTCGTGATCCGTCCAACGACATTCCGGTGCCGATGGCGCGCGATCAGGCGGACTTCGCCGCGCGCTGGTATGCGCCGGAAAACGACTTTCTCGGTGATCCGTTTTCCTCCCATGTGAACCCGGTGTTCTGGCGTTTCCACGGCTGGATCGATGATCGTCTGGAAGACTGGTTCCGCGCCCACGAGCGTTTTCACCCGGGCGAAGTGAGCCGTCTGGAAGTCAACGGCGTGCCATGGTTTGCACCGGGGCGCTGGGTGGAAGTCGCCGACCCCTGGCTCGGCCCCGACACCCACGGCTGCAGCACCGTGCCCGGCCTGCAAGCTGGGCGATCCGTGGAGATGGACCCGGAAACCATGAAACTGGCGCTGCGTATCACTTTTGGCGACGAAGACAACATGACCGAACTGTTCCGCAAAGTGCCACAGCGCCCGTGGTATGCGCGGCACCTGAAGGTCAAGGGCCGACAGCTCTAGATTGGTTCAAACACACACACTCTCTGAATAGTTCGCAATCCCCTTGTGGGAGTGAGCCTGCTCGCGAATGCGGTGTGTCATTCAGATGCATCAGTGCCTGACAGGACCCCTTCGCGAGCAGGCTCGCTCCCACATGGGCCTTGGTCGTGGCGGAGATTTCCGTCCAAACCGAATTCCATTTGTGGGAGCGAGCCTGCTGGCGAAGACGTCAGTTCAGTCGACGCTTTGCCCTCAGATCACCTCCCAGCCACCTCCCAACGCTTTGTACAAGGCAATGCTCGCCTGCAAGCGCGACAGGCGCAGCTGCACGTTGAGGTCTTGCGCCGCATACAGCGTGCGCTGGGTTTGCAGGACGGTGAGCAGGTCTTCGGCGCCGGCCTGGTAGCGGCTCTGGGCGATGTCGAAGGCGGTTTGTGCCTGGTTCAGTTCTTCGCTTTGCCATTGCCGTTGTTCGTCGAGGCCGCGAATGCTGCTGAGGGCTTTTTCGACGTCGGCGAAGCTGTTGATGATTGCCCCGCGATAGGTCTCCAGCAGCTCATCCTGCCGCGCCTTGGCCTTGTCGCGTTCGGCGCTGAGGCGGCCGTTGTTGAAGATCGGCGCGGTCAGCCCCGAGGACAGGTTGTAGAACGTCGTGCGCAGCAAATCGGCGGCCAGATCGGCGCCGCTGCCGAGGCTGGCGGTCAGGGTGATTTTCGGCAGCATTGCGGCGCGGGCGACGGTGACATCAGCCTGGGCTGCCGCAAGCTTGGCCTCGGCGCTGGCAATGTCCGGACGCCGACTGAGCAAGTCGCTCGGCACGCCGCTGGCGATGTCGGGCCAGTGCAATTGGCCGAAGGATTGCGAGGGCAACGGTAACGTTTGCACTGGTTGGCCGAGCAGGGCGGCGAGGCTGATCAGTGCTTCGCGCGCCTGTTGTTGCACCAGCGGCAGACGACGCTGTTGTTCGGCCACCAGGCTTTTCTGCTGGGCCAGTTCCAGCGCGGTGGCGCTGCCGGCGTCGAAACGGGTCTGCACCAGATGCAGCACATTCTGCGCATTTTTCAGATTGAGTTCGGCGATGCGCGCCTGCTCACGCAAGGCCAGGGCCTGGGTGTAACTGTTGGCGACGCCGCTGAGCAAGGTCAGTTCAACAGTAGCGCGGTCGAACTCGCTGGCCTGCACGCCGAACACCGCACTGTCGCGGGCGGCTCGCTTACCGCCCCAGAAATCGATTTCGTAACTGGCGCTGAGCTCGGCATCGTAATAGTCCAGCGAGCGATTCTCCGGGCTGACATCCAATTGGCTGTAGCCCTTGCCGTGGATCAGTTTCTGCCGGTTGGCATTCAGCCCGGCCTTGAGTTCCGGCAGCAACGGGGCGCCGGCGATGGTTGCGCTGGCCTCGGCCTGTCTGACCCGCGCCACGGCGGCGGCGAGGTCATAGCTTCCCAGCCGCGCCTGTTCCACCAGCCGCTCCAGTTCAGGGCTGCCGAATTGCGTCCACCATTGCCGATTGCTCTGCAGCGCGCCGGGGGTGTCGGCGGACTGCCACGCGCTCGGTGGCTGCACGCCGCTGTCCAGGCGCGGCGCCGGGCTGCTGCAGGCCGCCAGCAACAGGCTGGCGGCGAGGAAGGTCAGTCGCACTTTCATAGGTCGATCATTCACTGGTAAGGGCCGTGACCGGGTCGAGCCGGGCAGCTTTGCGGGCCGGCATGAAGCCGAAAATGACACCGGTGACCAGCGCACAGGCGAACGCGCCGATCACCGCCAGCCCTTGAAAGGCGATCGCCACGCCGCTGAGCAACAACACGCCGCCGACCAGCAGCGCCAGGCCGATCCCGGCGATTCCGCCGACCACCGAGAGCATCAAGGCTTCGGTGAGAAACTGACGGAGGATGTCGCGCTGACGGGCGCCGGTGGCCATGCGAATACCGATCTCGCGGGTACGTTCGCGCACGGTCATGAGCATGATGTTCATCACGCCGATACCGCCGACCAGCAGGGAAATCGCCGCAATCGCCCCCAGCATCAGCGACAGCGTGCCTTGCGTGCGCGCTTCGGCCTGGATCATCGCGGCATTGTTGGTCAGCTCGAAATCCTTCTTGCCGTGGTGCCGACGCAACATCGCCTGTTCGATGGCCTGTTCGGCGTCCTTGACCTTGCGCGCGTCCTTGGCGGCAATCACCACGTATTGCGGATTGCGGCTGCCGAACAGGCGCGTGCTCGCCGCCGAATAGGGCACGGCGATGCGGTTGTCGCTATCGGAGTCGCCGGAGCTGGCGCCTTTTTCTGCAAGCACGCCAAGGATCTGGAACGGCACGTTTTCGATGAGGATGTATTGACCGATGGGGTCGGCGACATCCTTGAGCAATTTGTCGCGGACCTTGGTGCCGATCACCGCGACGGCGGCGGCGCTGTCCTCGTCGGCCTGGGTGAAGTAGCTGCCCTGAATCACCGGCCAGTTGAAAATCTGCGGAAAGTTGGTGTCATTGCCGCCGACGTAACTGCTGTGGTCGGCGTTGCCAAAGCGCACCCCGGCGGTCGAGCCGTTGACCGGCATGATCCGTTCCACCTGGGGCAGGGCGGACAGTTCGGCGACGTCGTCGAGGGTGATGATGCCCTCCGGTGTACGCGGGTTCGGCGCCGAACCGCTGAGGTAAATGATGTTGGAGCCGAACGCACCCATTTGCGCCATGACCTGACGCTTGCTGCCTTCGCCGACGGCGAGCATGACCACCACCGAGGCCACGCCAATGACGATGCCCAGCAGGGTCAGCGCGGTGCGAAAGCGGTTGATCCACATCACCCGCCACGCCGCTTGTACAGCGCCGAGCAGTTCACCTTTCCAGGCGCCGGTCTGGCTGCTGCCGTTGCTCAGGCGCTGGCGCAGGTCGACCGCTTGCAACGCCCCGGGATTGGGCGCAGGCGGCGCGCACGCGTGCTCGGCGCTGTCGCTGATGATCAGGCCGTCACGGATTTCGATGATGCGTTTGGCCCGTTGCGCCACTTCGCGGTCGTGGGTGATGAGGATCACCACATGGCCTTGATCGGCGAGTTCGTCGAGCAGGCTCATGACCTCGGCGCCGCTGTGGCTGTCGAGGGCGCCAGTCGGCTCGTCGGCGAGGATGATATGGCCGCCGTTCATCAGCGCACGGGCAATCGACACCCGCTGTTGCTGGCCGCCGGAAAGCTGATGCGGACGATTGCCAGTGCGAGTGCCGAGGCCGAGACGTTCCAGCAGTGCGTGAGCTCGGGCATGCCGCTCGGCGGCCGGGGTGCCGGCATAGATCGCTGGCATCTCGACGTTTTCCTGGGCCGAACCGGACGGGATCAGGTGGTAGCCCTGAAAGACAAAACCGAAGGCTTCGCGGCGCAGCCAGGCCAGTTCATCGCTGTCCAGCTGCGCGACATTTTCCCCGGCGAACAGATACTCGCCGCTGGTGGGGCGGTCGAGGCAACCGAGAATGTTCATCAGCGTCGATTTGCCCGAACCGGAGGCGCCGACGATGGCGACGAATTCGCCGGCGTGGATCGACAGATCGATCCCGCGCAGCACTTCCACCAGCGGGCTGTCATCACCGCCATAGGCTTTGCGGATCTGCCGCAGGTCGATCAGGGGCGTGTGCATTCAGCCTCCATGAGCAGTGGCCGGCGCGCTGAGAACATGCTCGCCCTCGGCCAGACCTTCGAGCACCTGGGTGCGCAGGCGATCGCTGATGCCGGTGCGTACTTCGCGCGCCTGAATATCACCGTTGGCAGCGACGATCTGCGCTCGCTGCCACTGCGGACGCGAACCCGGTTGGAGGGCAGCAGTCGGCACGGTCAAAGTGTCTTGCGCCTGTTGCGCGACAAAGAACACCTGGGCGGTCATGTCGGTCATCAGGCTGTGATCGGCGTTGTCGACGTCGAGCAGCACGGTGTACAGCACCACCCGTTCGCTGCCACTGCGACCACTGGTGGGGCTGCCGCCCTGGTTCTGTTCAAGCGGACGCGGCGGCACCGGCAGAATCTGCCGCACCGTGCTGCTCCAGCGTCGAGTGCCACCGCTGAGGGTGGTGAAGTAGGCGGTCATGCCGGGTTTGACGTGGCCGATGTCGGCCTCCGAAACTTCGGCCCACACCGTCATCGGCGACAGTCGGGCGATGCGCAGGATCAGCGGGGTCTGTTGTTGCGCGTTGAGCGTCTGGCCTTCCCGCGCACCGACGGCGACCACGGTGCCGCTCATCGGCGCGTAAATGCGCGTGTAACCGAGTTCGGCCTCGTCGCTGCGCAGACTGGCCTGGGCCTGACGGATCTGCGCCCGGAACATGTCGATGCGCGCCTGAGTCGCGCGGACCTCGGCGCGCGCGGTCTGTACGTCTTCTTCGCGGGTGGCGCCACCAGCGGCGAGTTTCTGCTGGCGCTGGTATTTCTGCTGCGCCAGATCGTGCTGGGCGCGTTGCTCCTGCAGCTGCGCCTTGAGGTTTTCGATGGAAAAACGCCCGGCATCGAGCTTGGCTTTCTGTGTCGACGGGTCGATTTCCACCAGCAACTGGCCTTCCTTGACGGTATCGCCGGCCTCGACGTAAATCTTCTGAATCTGCCCCGAAGCCTGTGCGCCGACATCCACATAGCGGCGCGGCTGCAAGGTGCCGAGCGCTGTCACGCTGTTTTCGATATCGCCGCGGCTGACCTGCACAGTGGCAACGGCGTCGCGACCGGGTGGCAAGACTTGCCAGGCGGCAACGGCGATCACGGGAATCAGACAGAGGGCGGCGAACAGCGCGCGACGGGCGGGGCGGGGACGATTCATGCAGGGTTCCGGCCAGTGGTTGCGGCCCGTCGCAAGGCACGACAGACACAGGGGCTGTCCTGTAAACGAGGCATGGGCGACGGAATTTAGCCGCAGACACATCGAGTTACCGCAGCCGGGCCACGACTATTTGTCCGGGATATGGAATCAACTCTTTAAATCTATATGAGAATTACTATAAATTACGCACCTCAAGTTGCCACTATCTTGCTACTGCGTGATTTGCAGGTCTGATCAGTGCGCTCAAGGACAGAAACGGCATCGATGCGGTCGGGAGTCATGTTGGAAAACTACTATCGTGAGCTGGTGTGTTTCCTCAACGCCAGACTGGGCAACCGTCAGGTCGCCGAGGATGTGGTGCATGACGCCTATGTACGGGTGCTGGAGCGCTCCAGCGAGGTGCCAATCGAACAACCCCGGGCCTTCCTTTATCGCACCGCGTTGAACCTGGTTATCGACGATCACCGCCGCAACGCGCTGCGCCAGGTCGAATCGCTGGACGTGCTCGACAATGAAGAGCGCTATTTCACCCCGTCCCCCCACGGCACCCTCGATCACGGCCAGCGCCTGGAAATGCTCCAGCGCGCATTGGCCGAGCTGCCGCCGCTGTGCCGTGACAGTTTTCTGCTGCGCAAGATCGAAGGAATGTCCCATCCGGAAATCGCCCAGACTCTCGGCATCTCCCGGGCGCTGGTGGAAAAACACATCGTCAACGCCATGAAACATTGCCGCTTGCGCATCCAGCAATGGGATGGCCAGTGAGCCGCGCCGGTTAAATTTCCTTTCATCGTCCTCGTTCCTACTCAACAGACGACCTGCTGACCTGATTCAGGCCGGTCAGGCCACCCAGGCTTTATTTCCCCGCGTTGAGGGGTTCATCCAGAGGACACTGGAAATGACACAGGCAATTGCATCGCCCATCGTTCACGACCTGATCGGCGTCGGTTTCGGCCCTTCGAACCTGGCACTGGCCATCGCTCTGCAGGAACGCGGCGCGACCCAGGGCGAACTGGATGTGCTGTTCCTCGACAAGCAGGCCACTTACAGCTGGCACGGCAACACCTTGTCGACGCAGAGCGAGTTGCAGATTTCCTTCCTCAAGGACCTGGTGACCCTGCGCAATCCGACCAGCCCTTACTCGTTCGTCAACTACCTCAAGCACCACGGGCGTCTGGTCGATTTCATCAACCTCGGCACCTTTTATCCTTGCCGCATGGAGTACAACGACTACCTGCGCTGGGTGGCCGGGCAGTTCACCGCGCAGAGCCGTTATGGCGAAGAAGTGCAGTTCATCGAACCGGTGTTGCACAACCAGCAGGTTGAGGCCTTGCGGGTGATTTCCCGGGGCAGCGACGGCCAGCAATTCGTGCGTACCACGCGTTCGGTGGTGGTCAGCGCTGGCGGCACACCGCGCATTCCGGAGGCGTTCAAAGCACTGAAGGGCGATCACCGGGTATTCCACCATTCGCAATATCTGTCGCAAATGGCCAGGCAGCCGTGCGTGAACAACCAACCGATGAGCATCGCCATCATCGGTGGCGGGCAGAGCGCGGCGGAAGCCTTTATCGACCTGAATGATTCATTCCCGTCGGTGCAGGTCGACATGATCCTGCGTGGTTCGGCGTTGAAGCCTGCGGATGACAGCCCGTTCGTCAACGAGGTGTTCTCGCCGGAGTTCACCGATCTGGTGTTTCAGCAGAACAGCATCGAGCGCGAGCGTCTGGTCAACGAGTACCACAACACCAACTATTCGGTGGTTGACATCGACCTGATCGAACGCATCTACGGCATCTTCTACCGGCAGAAGGTTTCCGGGATTGCCCGCCATGCGTTCCGCACCCTGACCACCGTCGAGAGCGCCACTGCCACGGCAAACGGTATAGAACTGGCAGTGCGCAACAATGCCACCGACGAAGTCACGGTGCGAATCTATGACGCCGTGTTGCTGGCCACCGGTTACGAGCGGCAGATGCACCGCAAGTTGCTCGCGCCGCTGGAGGAATACCTCGGTGAGTTCGAGGTCGATCGCAACTACAAACTGATCACCGACGAGCGCTGCAAGGCCGGCATTTATATGCAGGGCTTCTGCCAGGCCAGCCATGGCCTGAGCGATACGCTGCTGTCGGTGCTGCCGATTCGCGCCGATGAAATCGCTGGCTCGTTGTACGAGCATGGCAAACAGCGCGGGCACAGTCGCTCGGTGGCGGAGTTGTTGTTGGCCACTGCCAGCTGAATCTGCATTGCCTGACATATCGCCTTCGCGAGCAGGCTCGCTCCCACAATGGTTCTGTGAACGCAGGCCAGAATGTGGGAGCGAGCCTGCTCGCGAAGGGGCCATGGAAAGCCCCACAGATCCTGAATCTGAACCCTTCCTGAACACCCCCCACATTCGCCGAAAACACCTCTTCCCGCCGTTTCGCTGCGGGCGTAAGCTGCGCGCGTTTTCATCAATTGCGGAGACCCACAGTGGGTACTTGTTCGAGTGACAGTTGTCGGCCGGTCTCGATCACCGGCAGATTCTCGGCAAGATAACGCGCAGCCTTTCCCTGCCGTTGTCTCGCCGTAACAGCGAGCAGCGGCATCCCGTGCACGACCCGTTCCGGATCGTGTCTCGACGTCCTTCTCATCGACGCTGAACCAAGCGTGCTGACGACCTCAATCGTCATCGCAGCCTATCGACACGCCTGTCATTCCCGACGGGCGCGCCACGCCTTGCCGTGTCGGTTGTCCCGGTGCAGGGCGCGGCGGTACCTGCTCGACGGTTTCCCGGCTGACCACAGGGGACACAGCCATGAAACTCACGCTCAAGGAATTTTTCGCAGGCTTTCTGCGCAGCCGTCACATCGCCCGGCACTTCCGTCGCCTCGCGTTGCTGGATTCGATCAACGACACCAAGGTCAACCGTGAAGTGCCGCCGACGCTGGCCAGTACGCTGGTGGCTGCCGCCCATGCCGACAGCGCCGCGTTGCTGTCGTCGTTGGGCACGCACGGCGAGGGGCTCACCGAGGTCGAGGCCGATGCACTGCGTGCGCAACACGGCCTCAACGAAGTCGAACACGAGCAGCCGCTGCCATGGTGGACCCATCTGTGGCACTGCTACAAA
This sequence comes from Pseudomonas sp. S3_G06, assembly GCF_054667565.1. Classification (NCBI taxonomy): domain Bacteria; kingdom Pseudomonadati; phylum Pseudomonadota; class Gammaproteobacteria; order Pseudomonadales; family Pseudomonadaceae; genus Pseudomonas; species Pseudomonas sp. S3_G06. The sequence continues at coordinate 3,099,056 of NZ_CP162738.1, read as the reverse complement.
AATCCGTTCAACCTGCTGCTGACCTTGCTCGCGGTGATCTCCTGGCTGACCGAAGACCTCAAGGCGGCCGTGGTGATTTTCTCCATGGTGGTGCTGTCGACGCTGCTGCGCTTCTGGCAAGAGAGCAAATCCAATCAGGCCGCCGATGCGCTCAAAGCCATGGTCAGCAACACCGCCACGGTGCTGCGCCGCGATGGCCCACGCCGGGAGCTGCCGATCAAGCAACTGGTACCCGGCGATCTCATCGTGCTCTCGGCCGGCGACATGATTCCCGCCGATTGCCGCGTGCTCAGCGCCAAGGACCTGTTCGTCAGCCAGGCAGCAATGACCGGTGAGTCGATGCCGGTGGAGAAATTCACCCGGCAGACCGATCGCGACACGCCTAACCCGCTCGAGCTGGACAACATTCTGTTCATGGGCACCAACGTCGTTTCCGGTAGCGCCATTGCACTGATTCTCACCACCGGCAACAGCACCTACTTCGGTGCGTTGGCGCAACGGGTCGGCGCGACGGACCGGGCGGTGACCTCGTTTCAGCAGGGTGTCAACAAGGTCAGCTGGCTGCTGATCCGCTTCATGTTCGTCATGGCGCCACTGGTGCTGTTCATCAACGGTTTCACCAAGGGCGACTGGAGCGAAGCGCTGCTCTTCGCGCTGTCGATTGCGGTCGGCCTGACCCCGGAAATGCTGCCGATGATCGTCACCTCGACCCTGGCCAAAGGCGCCGTGTTTCTGTCGCGCAAAAAGGTCATCGTCAAACGCCTCGACGCCATCCAGAACTTCGGCGCCATGGACGTGCTGTGCACCGACAAGACCGGCACCCTGACTCAGGACAAGATCTTTCTCGCGCGTAATGTCGATGTCTGGGGTGAGGATTCTGACGCTGTGCTGGAACTGGCCTACCTCAACAGCTACTACCAGACCGGCCTGAAAAACCTGCTGGATGTCGCCGTGCTCGAACACGTGGAAGTCCATCGCGAACTCAAGGTCGGCAGCGTGTTTCGCAAGGTCGATGAGATCCCGTTCGACTTCAATCGCCGGCGCATGTCGGTGGTGGTGGAGAGCCGCGGTCAGCCCCATCAACTGATCTGCAAAGGCGCGGTGGAAGAAGTGCTGGCGGTGTGCAGCCGGGTGCGTCACGGCGAGGTCGATGAAGTCTTGAGCGATGAATTGCTGGCGCGGATTCGCCACGTCACCGGTGCTTTCAACGCCGAAGGTCTGCGCGTGGTGGCGGTCGCGGCTCGCTCAATGCCAGCAGGTCGTGAAATTTACAGTCTGGCCGATGAACAGGAGCTGACGCTGATCGGTTACGTGGCATTCCTCGATCCACCGAAGGAAAGCACCGCGCCAGCGCTCAAGGCCTTGGCCGAGCATGGTGTGGCGGTCAAGGTGCTGACCGGTGACAACGAACTGGTGACGGCGAAAATCTGCCGCGAGGTCGGCCTCGCCCAACAGGGTTTGCTGCTGGGCAATGACATTGAGCGCATGAGCGATGCTGAGCTGGCTATGGCGGTCGAGACGACCAACGTCTTCGCCAGACTCACGCCATCGCACAAAGAGCGCATCGTCGGCATTCTCAAGGGCAACGGCCATGTGGTCGGATTCATGGGCGACGGTATCAACGACGCGCCGGCGCTGCGCAGCGCCGACATCGGTATTTCCGTGGACAGCGCGGTGGACATCGCCAAGGAAGCGGCGGACATCATTCTCTTGGAAAAAAGCCTGATGGTGCTGGAGGAGGGCGTGCTCGAAGGGCGGCGCACCTTCGCCAACATGCTCAAGTACATCAAGATGACTGCCAGCTCCAACTTCGGCAATGTGTTCTCGGTGCTGGTTGCCAGCGCGTTCATCCCGTTCCTGCCGATGCTGCCGATGCACCTGCTGGTGCAGAACCTGCTCTACGATATTTCGCAGATCGCCATTCCGTTCGATAACGTCGACGACGAGATGCTGAAACAGCCGCAGCGCTGGCAGCCGGCTGACGTCGGGCGCTTCATGCTGTTCTTCGGCCCGATCAGTTCGATCTTCGACGTCACGACGTTCGCCTTGATGTGGTACGTGTTCGACGCCAACACCCCGGATCACCAGACGTTGTTCCAGTCCGGCTGGTTCGTGGTCGGGTTGCTGACCCAGACGCTGATCGTGCACATGATCCGCACGCCGAAGATCCCGTTCCTGCAAAGCCGCGCCGCCATGCCGCTGCTGGTGATGACCGGGTTCATCATGGCGGTCGGCATCTTCCTGCCGATGGGGCCGCTGGCGCATTACTTCAAATTGCAGGCGCTGCCGTCGCTGTATTTCGTGTTTCTGCCGGTGATTCTGCTGGCGTACATGGCGCTGACCCAAGCCGTTAAAGGCTTCTACATCCGCCGGTTTGGCTGGCAATAACCGCCATGGAATGCTCTCCCCTGTGGGAGCGAGCCTGCTCGCGAAGGCGCCGTGTCAGTCAATAAATTTCTGACAGGTATACCGCCTTCGCGAGCAGGCTCGCTCCCACAGGGGATATTGGTGCATCAGGGCCGCCGGATGAATGACCAAATTTTTAGGAAAAGTCCTACAGAGCTATCGCCGACGCTTGCGTAGTCTTGCCCTCCCCAAACCTCACCGGGAGAATGACCATGAGCAACAAAGCGTTGCGCATCCTGATCGCCGACCCGCAGCATTTTCATCGCATGAAAATCGAGCGCCTGTTCAACGCGCTCGGCTACTACCGCGTCGCCCCGGTGCAGACTCTCGGCGAATTGTTGACCTTGGTCGACTATGGCTGCGAGCCGTTCGATGTGCTGGTGATCAATGCCGAACTGGCGGCAGGCTCTCTCGATCTGCTGGGCTTTCTGCTCGATAACCCACAGGTTCGCCATGCTCTGATCTACAACGAACCGTCGGCACCGTTGCAGGCGGCTGCCGGATTTGCTCAGGAAAACGCGCAGATCAGCCCGACGCCATTGCCCAATTCACAGCTCATCGGGCAGGTAATGGCAAGAGTCGAAACTTGCGACGAACCCCAGGCAGCGCTTGACGCCCACGCATCGTTGCGCCATGCCAATGCATAAAAAAACACTCTGCACAACTGTCAGACCTGACAGGTGATTCTCTTGCCCATCCATGTAACAGTGCCGGCGCAGCCACCGACTCCGGGACAGACTGTTGCGGTGTCTTCGATTTTGCAGGAGTCCCAATGAAGTCAGCGCTGATCGTCGATGATCATCCAGTCGTGCGCGCGGCCATTCGGATCGTTCTGCAGGCTCAAGGCTTCACGCAGATTCATGAAGCGTCCAATGGCAATGAAGTCGTGCCGTTGATCTGCGCGCATGATCCGCACCTGGTTGTGCTCGATCTGGGGCTGGGATCGATGGACGGTCTGGAAGTGCTGACGCGAATCCAGATCAAGGCGCCAACGGCGCGTTGCCGGGTGCTGGTGTTCAGCATGCATGAGCCCACGCATTACCAGGAGCGCTGTTTGCGCGCCGGCGCACGGGGCTACGTGACCAAGAGCAATCAACTGACTCTGCTGCACGAAGCCATCAAGGCATTGATGTCCGGCCACACTTATTTCTCCGCATTGCCCAATACCAGCGGTCTGTACAACGCCGTGCAACGCACGGAAAAGGAGCTGATCGCGCAGCTGTCTGATCGAGAGTTATGCATTTTCGTGAATCTGGCGCTGGGCAAACCGAACAAGGCCATCGCTTTGGAAATGCACCTGAGTCACAAAACCGTCAGCACCTACAAGACCCGCATGATGGCGAAACTTGGCCTGGGTTCGCTGGTGCTTCTGCGTGAGTTCGCCAAGCGCAATCACTTGATCTGAGTACCCCGACATGATGCAGGGACTGCGGGTTTTATTGCTGTGGCTGGGGCTTGTTGCCTCGGTCGGGGCGAATGACCAGCCGCAGACGCTGGAGGTGCTGGCGCGCCTCGAACCGGGAAGTATCCAGGTCCGCCTCGATGATCGGGAGCGCCAGTGGCTGCGTGAGCATCCAGTATTGCGCATGGGCATCTCCGGCCCGGATTACCCGCCCTTCGAAATCACCCGCAATCAGCATGAGCTGGAAGGGCTGACGGCGGATTACGCCGACCTGCTGGCGCAACTGCTCGGTATCAGGATCGAAGTGCGGCGTTTCGTCGATCGTCCTGCACTGATGGCCGCACTCAAGCGCGCTGACGTCGAACTCCTCGGCACCTCGAACAGTTTCGAAGCGGCGGATCCGGCCTTTGTTCTGTCGCGGCCGTATGCTGAAGATCAGCCGATGCTGGTCACGCGTCACGACGAGAAACTGCCTGCAGACCTTGCAGGCAAGCGCATCGCCATGGTCGAGGATTATCTGCCGCTGACCCATGTTCAGGCGTTCTACCCCGGCGCCCACGTACAGCTTTATGCTTCGGCCATGGATGCACTCGGCGCGGTTGCCTTCGGTGCCGACGATGTGTACCTGGGCGACTTCATCAGCGCCAACTATCTGATCAACACCAATTATCGCAACGACCTGCAATTGGCCGGGCCGTCGGGCCTTGATGCCAATCCGTTCGCCTTTGCGTTGTTGCGCAGCGATGTGGTGCTCAAACGCATCGTCGACAAGGCCTTGCTGGCCGTGCCCATGGAGCGTCGCCATCTGATCGAACAGCGCTGGAGCGTCGGCCTCGCCGAGATGGCCGAACAGTCGCGGGTACAGCTCAGCGCCGCCGAGCAGCAGTGGCTGGATCAGCACCCGGTGGTGCGGGTGGGCGCGGTCGAAGACTTCGCGCCGTTGGCGTTCTTCGATGCCGAGGGACGCTTCAACGGCCTGGCAGCGCAGTTGTTGAGCCTCATCGCTCAGCGCAGCGGGCTGAATTTCGAGATCGTGCGTGGCACCTCGTTGAACGATCAGTTCGAGCAGCTCCAGGCGGGTGAACTTGATGTCCTGCCGGTGGTGACGCCGAGCACCGAGCGGGAAGCGCAGCTGCAATTCACCCGCGCCTATCTGAACAATCCGTTCGTGCTGGTCAGTGCGGCGAACGGGCCACATCCATTGCCGCTCGACGACCTGGCGGGCAAACGCCTGGCCATCTATCGCGGCCACCCGTTGCGCGAATACCTGCTGCAACGCGTGCCCGGACTACGTCTGGTCGAAGTGAAAAGCCCCGCCGAAGGCATGGCGCTGATTGCCCGAGGACAGGTCGACGTAACGGTGAGCTCGTTGCTGGTGGCGCGTTTTCTGATCGCCCGCCAATACCGCGACCGCCTGCGTATTACCGGCACCGTAGGCGATCAGCCGGCGCGCATCGCTTTGGCCACGGCGCCGCAGTCGGCGCTGCTGCACTCGATCCTGAACAAGGCGTTGCTGAGCATCGCGCCGCAGCAAATGGATGAACTGGTCGAGCGCTGGAGCCACGATGTGGTGGTGGAGGACAGCTATTGGTCGCGCCATCGCCGCGAGATTCTGCTTGGTTTTGCCGGCGCCGCAGGCTTGCTGCTGCTGGCCCTGATCTGGATCGGCTGGCAGCGTCGGCAGATCCATCAGCGCCAGCAATGGTTGTTGCAACTGCAACAGGCCAAGGACGCAGCGGATGAGGCCAATCGGGCCAAAAGCACTTTCCTGGCGACCATGAGCCACGAGATCCGCACACCGATGAACGCCTTGATCGGCATGCTCGAACTGGCGCTCAAGCGCGCAGAGGAGGGCGTGACTGATCGACTGGCAATTCAGGTGGCGTCGAATGCCGGCCAGCAATTATTGGCGTTGATTGGCGACATTCTCGACATCGCCCGTATCGAGTCGGGGCATTTGTCCCTCTCGCCCGAGCGGGCCAACCTGCGCGAGACAGTGTTATCGGTGTGTCGGGTTTTCGAAGGGCTGGCGCGGCAGAAACGGCTCTTGTGGCGCATCGAACTTGATCCGCGCGCCGACGTGGATGTGCTGATTGATCCGACGCGCTTCAAACAGGTGCTGTCGAACCTGTTGAGCAATGCGATCAAATTCACCCAGTCAGGTGACGTCTGCCTGCGACTGCAGATCGTTGCGATATCGCACGAGCAAGTGAGTGTGCAAGTGCTGATCGAAGACAGCGGCATCGGTATAAGTGCTGAAGATCAAAAGCGCCTGTTCAGCCCGTTCGTTCAAGCGAGCAATAGCCTTCAAGCGGTGCGCAGCGGTTCCGGCCTGGGGCTGGTGATCAGCCGTAACCTCTGCGAAATGATGGGCGGCACGCTGGGTCTCGATAGTGATCTCGGGCAAGGCACGCGAGTAAAAATCAATATCCAGTTGCCGCTGTTGACGTTGGTGACGACCACACTGGCAACGCCCGAGGCGGCAGCCGCGACCTGTGTATTAAGCGTGTTGGTGGTCGACGATCACCCGGTCAATCGCTTGCTGATGTGCTGGCAACTGAGTGAATTGGGGCATCGCACGGTAGACGTGGGCGACGGAGAACAGGGGCTGGACCGCTGGCGAACCCAGGCTTTCGATGTGGTGATCACCGACTGCAACATGCCGCGCCGCAACGGCTATGAACTGGCGCGCACCATTCGCGATGAAGAGGCCGTAAGCAGCCGCAGGCCCTGTCTTATCCTCGGTTTTACGGCCAATGCGCAGGTCGAAGAGCGTCTGCGTTGTCTGGACGCTGGCATGGACGGTTGCCTGTTCAAACCGATTCGCTTGCATGATCTGGCTGAAGCCCTGAAAGGTGCTCATCGTTGCGAGCGCCACGAAGATGAACCGCCAGGTGCCGAGCCCGTCGAGATTGATTTGAGTGCTCTGGAACAGATGGCCGGTCCCGATCAGTCATTGATAGAGCGCTTGCGCGAGGAAGTTGGCAACAGCCTGCGCGATGATCTCCAGGCTCTGGATCAGATCCACGTCGGCGACCGCAACGGCCTGCGTGAGCTGGCCCATCGCATCAGGGGCGGTGCGCAAATGGTTGGGGCTGCGCGGGTTGTTGCGGCGTGCGCAGATCTGGACACGGCATGCCGAGACGGTGAAAACGCGTTTATCGAGCGTGCCATCGACAGGTTGCGCGAAGCCATGCACGGCCTCGCACGGTGCCTCTGAACCATTGCAGACTCCTGTGGAAGCGAGCCTGCTCGCGAAATGCGCGCCGCTGACTCAATTGTTCTGCATATGGAACACTCAAGCCGATTTCCACCCTCTAGTCGAATATTCGATATGCCCTTACGCTTAATCCAATGCATTTACCCATTGGAGACCCCATGAAAAACATCATCGGCATTTACACCAGCCCGCGCGGCCATTGGGTCGGCGATGGTTTCCCGGTGCGCACGCTGTTTTCCTACGACCACCTGGGCAAGCACATCAGCCCGTTTCTGCTGCTCGATCACGCCGGTCCTGCCGAATTCACCCCGACCACTGAACAGCGTGGCGTCGGCCAGCACCCGCACCGTGGTTTCGAAACCGTGACCATCGTTTACGACGGCGAAGTGCAACACCGCGACTCCACCGGCAGCGGCGGCACCATCGGCCCGGGTGATGTGCAGTGGATGACCGCAGCTTCCGGCATCCTCCATGAGGAATTCCACTCGGAAAACTTCGCCCGAACCGGCGGCAAGCTGGAAATGGTCCAGCTGTGGGTCAACCTGCCGGCCAAGGACAAAATGGCCGCGCCGGGTTACCAGACCATTCTCGACCGCGACATTCCCAGCATCGCGCTCAAGGACAACGCCGGCAGCCTGCGTCTGATCGCCGGCGAATTCGATGGGCACACCGGACCTTCGCGGACTTTTACGCCAATCGACGTGTGGGATCTGCGCCTCAATGCCGGCAAGTTGCTGACGCTTGATCTGCACGAAGGACGCAACACCGCACTGGTGGTGTTGAAGGGTTCGGTGCTGGTCAACGGCGCGGAATCGGTTGGGGTAGGGCAGTTGGCGCTGTTCGAACGCGACGGTGATCGACTCACCCTCCAGGCCAGCGAAGACGCGGTGGTATTGCTGCTCAGCGGCGAGCCGATCGACGAACCGATCGTTGGCCACGGCCCGTTCGTGATGAACACCGAGCAGGAAATCCACCTGGCCTTCGCCGACTTCCAGTCCGGGCGCTTTGGCCAGATGCACGCCTGACACCGGGCTTTACGGCTAACCGAAACCACCTGTGGGAGCGAGCCTGCTCGCGAATGCTCTGTTTCAGTCCAAGAGGTAATGACTGACAGGACGCCTTCGCGAGCAGGCTCGCTCCCACAGGTTTTTCAGCGTTTTCGAGACGCTGTTCATCCACCGAAATCAATTGCTCCTACACTGTGCCAATCTGTGCGATCTTCTCGCGATTGGCCTTTGTCGGAGTTGTTTGATGCTGTCTCTGCTGACCGAACACCCGTTGTTTAGCGCGTTGATCCTGATCCTGCTCGATCTTGGCCTGTGGCGGCTGATCAGCTCTCGCGGCAGCGAATGGAAGCTGTTGGTGCGGGTGCTGATTTTCGCCTTGTTCAGCATTGTGCTGTTCAACGAAGGTCTCAACCCGATGGAGCCGGCGCCGTGGGCCGACAACGTGCCGCTGCATCTGGCGGCGACCGGGTTGCAGATCGGCTGGTGGCTGTTTGGTGCGCGGACCCTGACGGTGCTGATCGGCGCGGTGATGATGCAGCGGGTCGGCCATACCGGCCGGCTGTTGCAGGACTTGCTCGGCGCGGTGATTTTCCTCATCGCGATCATTGCGGCGCTGGCGTACGTGCTCGATCTGCCAGTCAAAGGTGTGCTGGCGACGTCCGGCGCGTTGGCGATCATTGTCGGTCTGGCCTTGCAGAGCACCTTGAGCGACGTGTTCTCCGGCATCGTCCTCAACACCACCAAGCCCTATCAACTTGATGACTGGATCTCCATCGACGGCACCGAGGGCCGCGTCACCGACATCGACTGGCGCGCCACGCGTCTGCAAACCAGTCAGGGCAGCATGGCCGTGATTCCCAACTCGCTGGCGGCGAAAGCCAAAATCATCAACTTCAGCCGACCGAGCAATATGTTCGGCGTTTCCGTCAGCGTGCCCGTCAGCCCCCATGCCCGACCCAGCTCAGTGATCGAGGCGTTGGAGCGGGCGATGCAAGGCTGCCGGCAATTGCTCGACACACCGGCGCCCAGCGTGTCGTTGAAGAGTTCTGCCAGCGGCGGCGCGGAGTACGAAATCAGTGGATTTGTCGCCTCGATGGGCGAGAAGCGCGTGGTGCGCAATCAGTTGTTCGACCTCGCTTACCGGCATTTGCAGGCGTCCGGGGTCAACCTGCTGTCCAGCAACGAGACCAGCGCCGCACCGCAGTTGTCGCGGCCACGGGCGCTGCTGGAAAGCTCACCGATCTTCTCGACTCTGCGTGAAGAAGAAAAAGACACCTTCAGCCAGAACATGACTCTGCAAACTTTCCGCGTCGGCGAAACGATTCTCGCGGGCGGGGAGGTCAGCGATCATTTGTTCATCATTGAATCCGGCGTGGTATCGGTGACGCTCAAGCGCCATGGCGCACCCCTGGAATCCGGGCGCATGGGGCCGGGCGAGGTGATCGGCGAGGCCGGGATTCTTTCCGACACCGCGCTGCCGGCGGATTTTTCCGCGAAGACTTTCTGCGCCCTGTATCGCATCGAGAAGTCCTACCTGAAACCGTGCCTGGACGCGCGCCATGACATTCATGATGCGATGCAGGCGTTGCTCGATTTCCGTCTGCACAAGGCGCAGTCGCTGACCGAGGACGCGCCCGTGGTCGCGCCGAAAAGAGGCTTTCTGCAATGGCTGCGTAATCGCGTCTGAGCTGTCGCTTTGTGATTCGATGCAACCTGCGCGGCGTTCTCAGGGTCACAATTTGCAATCCCACCGGGCAGGAGTTGCAGACGATGAAAAACCTGCGGATCGCCACCTTCAACGTCAACGGCATGCGCGCGCGGCTGCCGAATCTGCTGGAATGGCTCAAGCGCGAGCAACCGGACATCGTCTGCCTGCAAGAGCTCAAGTCAGTGGACAGCGCATTTCCCGCCGCCGAGCTGGAGGCCGCCGGTTACGGCGCAATCTGGCAGGGCCAGGCGTCATGGAATGGCGTGGCGATTCTGGCGCGTGATGCGCAGCCGTTGGAGAGTCGACGCGGTTTGCCCGGCGATCCCGATGACACCCACAGCCGTTATATCGAAGCGGCGGTGCACGGTGTGCTGGTCGGTTGCCTGTATCTGCCCAACGGCAACCCGCAGCCGGGGCCGAAATTCGATTACAAACTGGCCTGGTTCGAGCGTCTGATCAATTACGCCAAAGACCTGCAAAGCAGCGATCACCCGGTGGTCCTGGCCGGTGACTTCAATGTCGTGCCCACCGACATGGACATCTACAACACCCGTTCCTGGCTCAAGGACGCCTTGTTGCAACCTGAAAGCCGCGAGTGCTACCAGCGGTTGCTGGATCAGGGCTGGACCGATTCCCTGCGCCACGTGTATCCCGAAGAGCGCCTCTACACCTTCTGGGATTACTTCCGCAATCATTGGCAAACCAACTCCGGCCTGCGCATCGACCACCTGCTGCTCAACCCGGCATTGAGCCCGTATCTGCATGACGCCGGCGTCGACGCCTGGGTGCGCAACGAACCGCACGCCAGCGACCATGCACCGACATGGATTCGCATCGCTTCGCGGAAAAAGCGCTGAGCGGGCGATTGGCGAAATCAATTGTCGGAAGCCGTGCTTGATCCCGTATACAGGGCAATAACCACGCAGTGTTCTGCGGCCCATGCATAAGGATCGAGCAATGAGTGCACCACGGCTGACCAATACCAATCTGTACCTGCAACGTCTGGGTTTCGATGCGCCGCCGCCACCGACACTGGATACGTTGCATCAGTTGCAACTGCGCCACACCGCTCAGTTTGTTTTCGAAAATCTGGCGACGATCAGTGCAGAGCCGGTGTTGATCGACTTGGTCTCCATCGAAGACAAGGTGTTGCAGCAGGGGCGGGGCGGCTACTGCTATGAGCTCAATCATTTGTTCTATGCGCTGCTGCTTGAATTGGGCTTCGACGCACGGGCGATCAGCGGGCGCGTGGTGATGAATCAACCGGAAGGCAGCTGGACGGCGCGAACCCATCGTTTGAGTCTGGTGACCATCGACGGAGTGCGTTACATCACCGATGTCGGCTTCGGCGGCATGGTGCCCACCGCGCCGCTGTTGCTCGACAGCGAAGATGAGCAACCCACCCCGCACGAACCTTACCGCATCGACAAGCAAGCAGATGGCTACCTGCTGCGCGCCAAGGTCGCAGCCGAGTGGCGGCCGATGTACCTGTTTGATCTGCAACGCCAGGAAGACATCGATTACACCGTCGGCAACTGGTACGTCTCTACTCACCCAGAATCACCTTTCGCCCAGCGCCTGATGGTCGCACGCACCGGCGATGGCTGGCGGAAGACGCTGAACAACGGCAGCTTTGCGGTGCATCACATTGGATCGGACAGTGAACGGCGCGACGTGGTGGATGTCGGTGAGCTGATTGGCTTGATGCAGCGAGAGTTCGACCTTCAGGTGCCTGAGTCACCGCGAGTGCGGCAAGCGCTGGCTCGGGTAATCGCACCAGCCTCCATCTAAGGCTTTACATCAGGCTCCAATACGCGACGGATTTCGCCGATGGCCGCTGACAGCTTTCGCTCGAGACTCTTGAGATCGGTGGCGGTGATGCCTTTCTTGAATTGCCCCGTCAGACCTGAATCGTCAGCGCTTCCCTGCTGGCGTGGGCCATCAAGCAGAGCATGGCGCAGGGTGTTGTTGATCACAGTCTGGTAGCCAAAGCCCTCGGTTTCCGCGGCGGTACGCGCCGCTTCGATCACCGCGTCATCAAGCATGATAGTGATGCGGGTCTTGCCCTTGCTCGGCGCTACTGCGCCGCGTTTACCTGCGGAAAAGTCATATTCGTCTTTCATCGTTCAAGGCTCCTGAAAATACGCGCGCCGTTCGCTGGGTGTGGCGAGACGTGCGGAAATGATTCGAACAACATTGGCTTCGCGGTAGCTGTAAGCAACGGCAAGCACTCGACCTTTGGCATCGAGGCCGAGGGTGATCCAGCGTTGTTCGTCATGGTCGTTGTCCTCAAGTGTCAGTGCGCGTTCGTCATGGAAAACCGGTTCGGCTTCGGCGAGGCTGATGCCTTTGTGCTTGAGTTTGTTGGCTGCGTTTTTGCTTTTGTCGTACTGAATCTTGAATGACTTCATTATGCATACTTTATATGTATAAAAAAGAGCGCGACCACACCGTCGGTCGCCATGAACACTTCAGCCTAGTGGGCACGAGCGCAGACGCAGCGGGGATGTGTTGCCGGATTTGTTGGAGGAAGAAGCGCAGGCTAGAAGGTTGGATGGCTACCTAACCATTATGTGACTGACAAGTTGTATACAACTCTATGGACATTTGTCCTGAGTATTGAATACAGTGTGCGCATAACAAAAACCAGGGAACCCCCCACCATGAAAACGCCCCATGTTTCACACCAACGGCCCGAGGACGAAAACCTCGGGGTCGGCGCGAATATGGCTTACGGCCTGCAACATGTTCTGACCATGTACGGCGGTATCGTTGCGGTGCCACTGATCATTGGCCAAGCGGCCGGACTGTCGCCGGCGGACATTGGTCTGTTGATTGCTGCTTCATTGTTTGCGGGGGGGCTGGCGACGTTGCTGCAAACCCTGGGTCTACCGTTTTTTGGCTGTCAGCTGCCGCTGGTCCAGGGCGTATCGTTCTCCGGCGTGGCGACCATGGTTGCGATCGTCAGCAGCGGCGGGGAGGGCGGTTTCCAATCGGTGCTGGGTGCGGTGATTGCCGCCTCGTTGATCGGCTTGCTGATCACGCCGGTTTTCTCTCGCATCACCAAGTTCTTTCCGCCGCTGGTCACCGGCATTGTGATCACCACCATCGGCCTGACGCTGATGCCGGTGGCCGCACGCTGGGCGATGGGCGGCAACAGCCACGCGCCGGACTTCGGCAGCATGCAGAACATCGGTCTGGCGGCGGTCACGCTGGTGCTGGTGTTGCTGCTGAGCAAGGTTGGCAGCGCGACCATTTCTCGGCTGTCGATTTTGCTGGCCATGGTCATCGGCACGGTGCTGGCGGTGTTCCTCGGCATGGCGGATTTCTCCAGTGTCACCACCGGTCCCATGTTCGGCTTCCCGACACCGTTCCACTTCGGTATGCCGATCTTCCACTTCGCTGCGATCCTGTCGATGTGCATTGTGGTCATGGTGACGCTGGTGGAAACCTCGGCGGACATCCTCGCCGTGGGCGAGATCATTGACACCAAGGTGGATTCCAAACGCTTGGGTAACGGCCTGCGTGCCGACATGCTGTCGAGCATGTTCGCGCCGATCTTCGGATCGTTTACGCAAAGTGCTTTCGCGCAAAACGTCGGCCTGGTGGCGGTGACCGGGATCAAGAGCCGTTTTGTGGTGGCCACCGGTGGTCTGTTCCTTGTCGTGCTTGGCCTGCTGCCGTTCATGGGGCGGGTGATTGCCGCCGTGCCGACTTCGGTACTTGGCGGCGCCGGTATCGTGCTGTTCGGCACGGTGGCCGCGAGTGGCATCCGCACGTTGTCAAAGGTGGACTACCGCAACAACGTCAACCTGATCATCGTTGCCACCTCGATCGGTTTCGGCATGATTCCGATCGCCGCGCCGAACTTTTACGATCACTTCCCAAGCTGGTTCGCGACGATTTTCCATTCGGGCATCAGTTCGTCGGCAATCATGGCGATCCTGCTCAACCTGGCGTTCAACCACTTCACGACCGGCAATTCGGATCAACAGTCGGTGTTCGCCGCAGCCGAAGAGCGCACTCTGCGTTATCGCGATCTCGCCGCGCTGCGTGAAGGCGATTACTTCAGCGACGGCAAGCTGCATGATTGCGATGGCAAGGAAGTGCCGGTGATCGAGCCAGATGACCATGGCCATGGCGCGCCGAAGGTGCAGGTGAAAAGCAGCGAACATGTCTGACCGCTGCGTCTGAAACGGAAAAGGCCGATCTGCCCAACAGATCGGCCTTTTTGTATTTTTCGTGTGCCCACAAAAAAGCCCCTGAACCTTGCGATTCAGGGGCTTTGCTATTTGGCTCCACAACCTGGACTCGAACCAGGGACCCAGTGATTAACAGTCACTTGCTCTACCAACTGAGCTATTGCGGAATTGGTGCGTATGTTACTGATTCAAAAAGAGAAGTCAAGCATAGCCTGGCAATTTTTGCGATTCATGGGGACGGACGGCATTTTGTCAGCGATTGGCGGTTACCAGGAAGGCCTCAGAGGTCTACCATGGCAGCCCGGAAGTGGTCACACGCGCTACCGGCCATTCGCCGCAAAGGTACGCGCCATGACTCAAATCTCCCGCAACACCGAGGTGCTCGCATGAGCACCGCACAGATCAGCCTGCCCAAAGGGATCGGCCCGCACGCCGAAAAACTCTTCGATGCAATCGCCGGCGCCAGTACCGCCGAAGAATTGAACCGCGCTGGCGGCAAGGCTGAAGGTTTCGTCCTTGGTCTAGAAAGCAGCAAGGCCATCAAGAGCCAGGTCGCCGAATCGCTGTATGTGATTTACGACGATGCTGCCACTCAACGCTCGGCCGAGCTGGCTTAACTGCCGAAGGTAATCGTGCCGAGCATCAGCTTGGCATAGGCCGCCGTCGCCGCCAGTTGCACCAGCCACAGGGCCAGGCCACCGAGGAATACCCCGGTGGCGACTTGCAGCACCAGGCTCTTTTCACGCTTGGCCGGAGCGCGCGGGATGAAATCATCCAGGTCGTCACGGTCGGCGCGCAGGTTGTCGTTTTTCATGTGGGTTCTCTTTAAAAAATCTCGGGTGTACACAAAACCGGTAGGAGCTGCGGAACGCTGCGATCTTTTGATCTTGATCTTAGAAACAAGATCAAAAGATCGCAGCCTCGTTGCACTCGTCAGCTCCTACACTTTGAATTGTGTGCAGTCTAGAGGTTGCAAGGCGTTTCCAGAGACAAATAAAAACGGGAAGCCCAAAAGGCTTCCCGTTTTTCATCACTCGCCGAAATCAGATGACCTGAACGATCGCGTCCGTCACAGCCTTGATGTTGCTCTGGTTCAGCGCAGCCACGCAGATGCGGCCGGTGTCCAGGGCGTAGATGCCGAACTCGTTACGCAGGCGGTGCACTTGTTCAGTGGTCAGGCCGGAGTAGGAGAACATGCCGCGCTGACGACCAACGAAGCTGAAATCGCGGCCCGGGGCTTTTTCCGCCAGCAGGGCAACCATCTGCTCGCGCATGCCGCGAATACGCAGACGCATCTCGGCCAGCTCGGCTTCCCACTGCGCGCGCAGTTCCGGGCTGTTCAGCACCGCAGCTACGATGCTGGCGCCGTGGGTCGGCGGGTTGGAGTAGTTGGTGCGGATCACGCGCTTGACCTGCGACAGCACGCGCGCGCTTTCTTCTTTCGATTCGCTGATGATCGACAGTGCGCCAACGCGTTCGCCGTATAGCGAGAACGATTTGGAGAACGAGCTCGAGACGAAAAAGGTCAGGCCGGATTCGGCGAACAGGCGCACAGCGGCGGCGTCTTCGTCGATGCCGTCGCCAAAACCCTGGTAAGCCATGTCGAGGAACGGCACGTGACCTTTGGCCTTGACCACTTCCAGCACCTTGTTCCAGTCCGCCGGGGTCAGGTCGACGCCGGTCGGGTTGTGGCAGCAAGCATGCAGGACAACGATCGAGCCGTTCGGCAGGGCGTTGAGGTCGTCGAGCATGCCGGCACGGTTCACGTCGTGGGTGGCAGCGTCGTAGTAACGGTAGTTCTGCACCGGGAAACCAGCGGTTTCGAACAGTGCGCGGTGGTTTTCCCAGCTCGGATCGCTGATCGCCACGACAGCGTTCGGCAGCAGTTGCTTGAGGAAGTCGGCACCGATTTTCAGTGCGCCAGTCCCGCCGACCGCCTGAGTGGTGATGACGCGACCGGCGCTGATCAGCGCCGAGTCGTTGCCGAACAGCAGTTTCTGCACGGCCTGATCGTAGGCAGCGATGCCATCGATCGGCAGGTAACCGCGCGAAGCGTGTTGCGCGACGCGAATCGTCTCGGCTTCGATCACCGCACGCAGCAGTGGAATTCGCCCCTCTTCGTTGCAGTACACGCCCACGCCCAGGTTGACCTTGGTGGTCCGGGTATCGGCGTTGAATGCTTCGTTGAGGCCCAGGATTGGATCGCGGGGTGCCATTTCGACAGCGGAGAACAGGCTCATTATTACGGCGGCTCTGAATGGAGAGTGGAGGGACGTGTCGCGCTCCAGCCGAATGCACTAGAGCGGTGCACAAACGGGGAGCTAGTATAGAGGCCATCACCGCGCAATGGCGACAGGCGAATCGGCTTTTAGGGTAAGTTTTTCCGATTATTTCTTGACCGTTAGTCGATTGACTTTGTCAGACTCTTTACCGGATGTAGGACGTTTGCCTTGAAAGGTCAGGCAATCGCCACCACATTCAGCACAATCCAGGTTTTTTCTTGCGCGACATCGGTCGTTTGCGGTCGTCCTCGTGGTGCTCCGTCTGACGCGGAACGCCGCGATTCCAGAGGTGTGTATGTCGGAATTCCAGCTAGTCACCCGCTTCGAGCCTGCCGGCGATCAGCCGGAAGCCATTCGCCAGTTGGTTGAGGGCATTGACGCCGGGCTGGCGCACCAGACATTGCTCGGTGTGACCGGTTCGGGCAAGACCTTCAGCATCGCCAACGTCATCTCCCAGGTCCAGCGGCCGACGCTCGTACTGGCGCCGAACAAGACCCTGGCCGCGCAGTTGTACGGGGAGTTCAAGGCGTTCTTCCCCAACAACGCCGTTGAATACTTCGTTTCCTATTACGACTACTACCAGCCCGAAGCCTATGTGCCGTCGTCCGACACCTTCATCGAGAAGGATGCCTCGATCAACGACCACATCGAGCAGATGCGGCTATCTGCGACCAAGGCGTTGCTCGAGCGCAAGGACGCGATCATCGTCACCACGGTGTCGTGCATCTATGGTCTGGGCAGTCCGGAAACCTATCTGAAAATGGTCTTGCACGTTGATCGCGGCGACAAGCTTGATCAGCGTGCGCTGCTGCGGCGCCTGGCCGACCTGCAATACACCCGCAACGACATGGATTTCGCCCGGGCGACGTTCCGCGTGCGCGGCGACGTCATCGATATCTTCCCGGCGGAATCCGACCTCGAAGCGATCCGCATCGAGCTGTTCGATGACGAGGTCGAGAGCATTTCCGCGTTTGATCCGCTGACCGGCGAAGTCATCCGCAAGATGCCGCGCTTCACTTTCTATCCGAAGAGCCACTACGTGACGCCTCGGGAAACCCTGCTCGATGCTATCGAAGGCATCAAGGTCGAATTGCAGGAGCGCCTCGAATACCTGCGCAGCAACAACAAACTGGTGGAAGCCCAGCGTCTGGAACAGCGCACCCGTTTCGACCTGGAAATGATCCTCGAACTGGGCTATTGCAACGGCATCGAAAACTACTCGCGCTACCTTTCCGGGCGTCCGGCCGGCGCGGCGCCGCCCACCCTTTACGACTATCTGCCTGCCGACGCCTTGCTGGTGATCGACGAATCCCACGTCAGCGTGCCGCAGGTCGGCGCGATGTATAAGGGCGACCGTTCGCGTAAAGAGACGCTGGTCGAGTACGGCTTCCGCCTGCCTTCGGCGCTGGACAACCGGCCCATGCGTTTCGACGAGTGGGAAGGGGTCAGCCCGCAGACCATTTTCGTCTCGGCAACGCCCGGAAACTACGAAGCCGAGCACGCCGGGCGGGTGGTTGAGCAGGTGGTGCGGCCGACCGGCCTGGTCGACCCGCAGGTTGAAGTGCGGCCGGCGCTGACCCAGGTCGATGACTTGCTCTCGGAAATCACCAAGCGTGTGGCGATCGAAGAACGTGTGCTGGTCACCACGCTGACCAAGCGCATGGCCGAAGACCTGACCGATTACCTCGCCGACCACGGCGTGCGCGTGCGCTATCTGCACTCGGACATCGACACCGTCGAGCGCGTCGAGATCATCCGCGATTTGCGCCTCGGCGTGTTCGATGTGCTGGTCGGGATCAACCTGCTGCGTGAAGGCCTCGACATGCCGGAAGTGTCGCTGGTGGCGATTCTCGATGCTGACAAGGAAGGCTTCCTGCGTTCCGAGCGCTCGCTGATCCAGACCATCGGCCGCGCAGCACGTAACCTCAATGGCCGGGCGATTCTCTACGCCGATCGCATGACCGGATCGATGGAGCGGGCGATTGGCGAGACCGAGCGCCGTCGCGAGAAGCAGATCGCCTTCAACCTTGAGAACGGCATTACCCCGAAAGGTGTGATCAAGGACGTCGCCGACATCATGGAAGGCGCCACCGTGCCCGGTTCGCGCAGCAAGAAGCGCAAAGGCATGGCCAAGGCCGCCGAAGAGAACGCCAAGTACGAAGCCGAGTTGCGCTCGCCAAGCGAAATCACCAAACGCATCCGCGCGCTGGAAGAGAAGATGTACCAATTGGCGCGGGATCTGGAGTTTGAAGCGGCGGCGCAGATGCGTGACGAGATTGCCAAACTGCGCGAACGGCTTCTCACCGTTTGATCTTCATCGCCTTGCCGGGCCTCTTCGCGAGCAGCCACGCTCCCACAAAGCAATTGCAAACCCCTGTGGGAGCGAGCCTGCTCGCGAATGGCCTTCACACCATCTGAAGGGCTTAGGGCATCTGGCTTAAATACCCTGCCCGCTGGAGCGGGGCGGGTGTCGCCTGTTACCATTCGCCGCTTGATTGTTCTGCTCTTCATTTTTTCGAGACAAGCCATGACCACCGTCCGCACTCGCATCGCGCCATCGCCTACCGGGGACCCCCACGTAGGTACCGCTTACATCGCATTGTTCAACTACTGCTTTGCCAAGCAGCATGGCGGTGAGTTCATCCTGCGCATCGAAGACACCGATCAGTTGCGTTCGACCCGCGAGTCCGAACAGCAGATCTTCGACGCCCTGCGCTGGCTCGGTATCGACTGGAGCGAAGGCCCGGACGTCGGCGGCCCGCACGGCCCATATCGGCAGAGCGAGCGCGGCGATATCTACCAGAAGTACTGCCAGCAACTGGTCGACATGGGCCATGCGTTCCCGTGCTTCTGCACTGCTGAAGAACTCGATCAGATGCGCGCCGAGCAAATGGCTCGCGGCGAAACCCCACGTTACGACGGCCGCGCACTGCTGCTGTCGAAGGAAGAAGTCGCGGCGCGCCTGGCTGCTGGCGAACCGCACGTGATTCGCATGAAGGTGCCGAGCGAAGGCGTCTGCGTGGTGCCGGACATGCTCCGTGGCGACGTCGAGATCCCGTGGGATCGTATGGACATGCAGGTGTTGATGAAGACCGATGGCCTGCCGACGTACTTCCTCGCCAACGTCGTCGACGATCACCTGATGGGCATCACCCACGTGCTGCGTGGCGAAGAATGGCTGCCATCGGCACCGAAACTGATTTTGCTGTACGAATACTTCGGCTGGGAACAACCAGAGCTGTGCTACATGCCGCTGCTGCGTAACCCGGACAAGAGCAAGCTGTCCAAGCGCAAGAACCCGACCTCGGTGACGTTCTACGAGCGCATGGGCTTCATGCCGGAAGCGATGCTCAACTACCTCGGCCGCATGGGTTGGTCGATGCCGGACGAGCGCGAGAAGTTCTCCCTGCAGGAAATGGTCGACAACTTCGACCTCAAGCGTGTCTCCCTCGGCGGGCCGATTTTCGACATCGAGAAGCTGTCGTGGCTCAACGGCCAGTGGCTGCGCGATCTGCCGGTCGAAGAGTTTGCCGCCCGCGTGCAGAAGTGGGCGTTCAATTCCGACTACATGATGAAGATCGCGCCGCACGTGCAGGGCCGGGTTGAAACGTTCAGCCAGGTTGCACCGCTGGCGGGGTTCTTCTTTGCCGGCGGCGTTAATCCGGACGCCAAGCTGTTCGAGTCGAAAAAGCTCTCCGGCGATCAAGTTCGCCAGTTGATGCAGTTGATCCTGTGGAAACTGGAAAGTCTGCGTCAGTGGGAGAAGGACAGCATCACTGCGACGATCCAGGCGGTGGTCGAATCCCTCGAGCTGAAACTGCGCGACGCGATGCCGCTGATGTTTGCTGCGATCACTGGGCAGGCCAGTTCGGTGTCGGTGCTCGATGCGATGGAAATCCTTGGCCCGGATCTCACCCGTTTCCGCCTGCGACAGGCGATTGACCTGCTGGGCGGCGTGTCGAAGAAAGAAAACAAAGAGTGGGAAAAGCTCTTGGGCGCCATCGCCTGATTGCTTCTGCTTCTTTGTAGGAGCTGCCGCAGGCTGCGATCTTTTGATCTTGTTTCCAAAAGGCAAAGTCAAAAGATCGCAGGCTGCGCCAGCTCCTACAGGTCTGCCCGCGTTGCAAACCGCCCAGTTTTACGGGGGAGGGCGGTAAGTGATTGTTATCCCGGCAAAAAATTTTGAAATTTTTCAAAAATAAGTTTGACAGGCTTTCGATACGCCCTTAAGATTCGCCCCGTCCTCAGCGATGAGGGGCTATAGCTCAGCTGGGAGAGCGCTTGCATGGCATGCAAGAGGTCGACGGTTCGATCCCGTCTAGCTCCACCAATTTACACTTCGAGGTCTGGCCACACCGGCCTTGAAGCGATCAACACTCAGCGTTGATCAGTTGTATAGAAGGGTTTGCGTCCCCTTCGTCTAGTGGCCTAGGACACCGCCCTTTCACGGCGGTAACAGGGGTTCGAGTCCCCTAGGGGACGCCAGTTTTACAGAAGTGATGTTGCAAGAGATCACTCCGCCGCGAGGCGAAAAATCCGGGGCTATAGCTCAGCTGGGAGAGCGCCTGCATGGCATGCAGGAGGTCAGCGGTTCGATCCCGCTTAGCTCCACCAATTTTACAGTTCAAGGTCTGGCCACACCGGCCTTGAATCGATCAGCTCTCAGCACTGATCAGTTGTATAGAAGGGTTTGTGTCCCCTTCGTCTAGTGGCCTAGGACACCGCCCTTTCACGGCGGTAACAGGGGTTCGAGTCCCCTAGGGGACGCCACGATTACCCGCTCTGCGGGATTTTATAAGGGTCATTCAATTATTGAATGGCCCTTTTGTTTGTCTGGCGTTTGGCCAACTCTCCTTTTTCCTACACTGTGCTTCAGACCAGCGGTCATATCCATGACTTGCGGAATATTATTATGCGAATAATATTCTAGTCGTAATATTCGGAGGCAACGATGAACGATAAAAAAGCTCAAACCCGCGAACGCATCCTCAAGGCTGCCAGCGCCGCATTGATTCAGCGCGGCCCGGCAGACCCGAGCGTGGGCGAAGTGATGGGCGCCGCCGGCCTGACCGTCGGCGGCTTCTACGCCCACTTCGAAAGCAAGGACGCGATGATGCTCGAAGCGTTCAAGCAACTGCTGGGCCGCCGTCGCGACCTGATTGCCGACATGGACGCCGATCTGACCGGCGAAGAGCGTCGCGCTTTGGTGGCTGCGTTCTACCTGTCACGCAAACACCGGGATTCCAGCGAAGCCGCATGCCCGATTCCGGCCTCGATTGGCGAATTGGGGCGTTTGCCGGAGTCGTTCCGCATCGCGCTGAACGAGCATCTTGAGCTGATGGTCGCGCAACTGGCCGCCAGCCCTGAAGACACCGACAAGGCTTTGGCCGATGTCGCGTTGATGGTCGGTGGTCTGGCCTTGGCCAGGGCGCTGGGTCCGGGAGAGTTATCCGATCGATTGCTGCGCGCCGCCAAGTCGGCGGTGCGTTGACCTGAAGGCAACAAGCCTGAGGAGAGTGCGATGAACGCGTTGAAGTGGGTTCGTGGCGTTAACGGTACCTTGGGCTGGTTTGCACCGAAGCTGGTGGCGAGCAAAATGCGTCTGGCATTCATGACGCCCCGCGCGCTACCGCTGCGGGATTGGGAGCTGCCGCTGTTGGCCAGCTCCGAACGCATCACGTTGCGCTTCGGCCTGTCGGCGCTGCGCTGGGGCCAAGGCCCTACGGTGCTGCTGATGCATGGTTGGGAAGGGCGGCCAACGCAATTCGCCTCGCTGATCAATGCGCTGGTCGATGCCGGCTATACCGTCGTCGCGCTCGACGGTCCGGCCCACGGTCGCTCCCCTGGGCGAGAAGCCAATGTAGTGCTGTTCGCCCGCGCCATGCTGGAAGCCGCTGCCGAATTGCCGCCGCTGCAAGCGGTTATCGGCCATTCCATGGGCGGCGCCAGCGCGATGCTCGCCGTGCAATTGGGCCTGCGCACCGAAACTCTGGTCAGCATCGCCGCACCGTCGCGGATTCTCGGCGTGCTGCGCGGTTTTGCGCGCATGGTCGGCATGCCGCCGCGCGCGCGTTCGGCATTTATCCGCCAGGTCGAGCAGGACGTCGGCATGCGCGCCGCGACGCTCGACGTGGCTCACTATCAACTGGATATGCCCGGTTTGATCGTGCATGCCGAGGACGACAATTTTGTATCGGTCAAAGAATCGCAATTGATTCACGAAGCCTGGTTCGACAGCCGCCTGCTGCGCCTGGAAAGCGGCGGCCATCAGCGGGTGCTGGCCGACCCTCGAGTGATTGATGGTGTGTTATCACTGCTCGCCGGTCGCAGCCTTCAGGCGCGCCAATCGGCCTGAGCTCCGTTACACTGCCCCGGTTGAATACTTTGACCGGGAGTGGGGCATGGGCTGGGATCGGGCAACGCCGTTTACCATTGATCTGCAAGTAGGCGCCGAAGACATCGACGGGCTCGGGCACGCCAATAACGCGGTGTACGTGACCTGGCTCGAGCGCTGCGCCTGGCGCCATTCGCAGCGCCTCGGACTGGACCTGGTCGAATACCGGCGGCTGGATCGGGCGATGGCCGTTGTTCGCCACGAAATCGATTACCTGGCCGCCGCCTATGAAGGCGATGAACTGCAACTGGCGACCTGGATCGTCGACTGGGATCAGCGCCTGAAAATGACCCGGCATTTTCAGCTCAAACGCCCCAGTGACAACGCCACCCTGCTGCGCGCGCAGACCACGTTTGTCTGCATCGAACTGTCGACCGGCAAGCCCAAGCGCATGCCGGCAGAATTTATCGAAGGCTATGGCCCGGCGATCCAGATTGCAGAGGCGATGTAAATCTCACCCTGTGGGAGCAAGCCTGCTCGCGAAAGCGTCAGGTCAGTCACGCATGCATGAGCTGACAGACCGTCTTCGCGAGCAGGCTCGCTCCCACAGAGATATGTGTAGTTCTGCGGATTTATGCGATATCCAGTAAACTGCCGCACGTTTTTCTTCAAGTAGTGTTTCCCCATGCAAATTGCTCTGGCGCCCATGGAGGGGTTGGTCGACGACATCCTGCGCGACGTGCTGACCCGCGTTGGCGGCATCGACTGGTGCGTGACCGAATTCATTCGGGTCAACGACCAGTTGCTCACCCCGGCGTACTTCCACAAGTTCGGCCCCGAGCTGCTCAACGGCGCTCGCACCGCGTCCGGCGTGCCGCTGCGCGTGCAGTTGCTCGGTTCCGATCCGGTGTGCCTGGCGGAAAACGCTGCGCTGGCCTGCGAGCTCGGCTCGGAAGTGATCGATCTGAACTTCGGCTGCCCGGCCAAGACCGTCAACAAATCCCGCGGCGGCGCCGTGCTGCTCAAGGAGCCGGAGCTGCTCAACCAGATCGTCGAGCATGTCCGTCGCGCCGTACCGGC
Source organism: Pseudomonas sp. S3_G06 (assembly GCF_054667565.1). NCBI lineage: Bacteria > Pseudomonadati > Pseudomonadota > Gammaproteobacteria > Pseudomonadales > Pseudomonadaceae > Pseudomonas > Pseudomonas sp. S3_G06. The sequence goes on along the minus strand of NZ_CP162738.1, from coordinate 3,075,415 downwards.
GCACATCTCGGTCACCGCGAAAATGCGCCTGGGTTTCGACAGCCCGGACGGTTCGCTGGTCTGCGCCACGGCGCTGGCCGAAGGCGGGGCAGAGCACATCGTCGTACATGCGCGGACGAAAATGGACGGCTACAAACCGCCGGCTCATTGGGAGTGGATCCCGCGCGTGCAGGACGTGGTCAAGGTGCCGGTGTTCGCCAACGGCGACATCTGGAGCGTCGAAGACTGGCGCCGTTGTCGCGAAATCAGTGGTGTCGAAGACATCATGCTCGGTCGGGGTCTGGTCTCCCGCCCCGATCTTGCCCGGCAGATCGCCGCCGCTCGCGCTGGCGAAGAGGTCGTCGAGATGACCTGGGCCGAGCTGATGCCGCTGATTCAGGACTTCTGGCTGCAGGCCAAAGCGCAAATGACCGCCCGGCAATCGCCCGGTCGCCTCAAGCAATGGTTGGCCATGCTGACACGCAACTACCCGGAAGCCGCCGAGCTTTTCACCGTTCTGCGCCGTGAAACCGAGCCGGATCAAGTCTCGCGCTTGCTCGGATTGCCGCTCGTCGAGGCCGCATAAAAATCTCAAAATAATCTCTTGAAATCAAAACAGCGGTCCCTATCTAAGGGTCACGCGATGCCGAATTCGGGTCGCGGAGACACAAAACCTTGCTGATTGTTTTCAGGAGATTTGAATCATGAGTACTGCATTTTCTCTCGCGCCACTGTTCCGTTCCTCGGTAGGTTTCGACCGTTTCAACGACCTGTTCGAAACCGCCCTGCGCAACGAGCCAGGCAGCAGCTATCCACCCTACAACGTCGAAAAGCACGGTGATGACCAATACCGTATCGTCGTTGCGGCCGCCGGTTTCCAGGAAGAAGACCTGGACCTGCAAGTCGAGAAGGGTGTGCTGACCATCAGTGGCGGCAAGCGTGACACTGACGAAAGCGTCACGTTCTTGCATCAAGGCATCGCTCAGCGAGCCTTCAAGCTGTCGTTCCGTCTGGCCGATCACATCGAGATCAAGGACGCTGCGCTGCGCAACGGCCTGCTGAGCATCGACCTGCTCCGTGTGATCCCGGAAGAAGCGAAAGCCAAGCGCATCCCGATCAATGGAGCGCAGCAGCCTGTCCTGCAATAACCCCAGGGCAACAAAAAAGGGCGCCAGCGATGGCGCCCTTTTTTTGCGTCCGCTATTCGAGCAGGATTTTCAGATCCTCCAACCCCACCGGCCGGCTGTGCAGATAGCCCTGATACAAATGGCATTCCAGGCCCTGTAAAAACGCCAGTTGGGCTGGCGTCTCCACGCCTTCGGCAATCACTTCCAATTCCAGGCTGCGGGCCATCGCGACAATTGCGCGAATGATCTCCGCGACATTGGAATCGGTGGTCGCATCGCGGATGAACGACTGGTCGATCTTCAGGGTGTCTACCGGCAGACGCTTCAAATAAGTCAGCGACGAATAACCGGTGCCAAAATCATCCATGGCGAAGCTCACGCCGAGCTTTTTCAGCCGGCGCATTTTGCTGATGGTGTCTTCCAGATTCTGGATGACGATGCCTTCGGTGATTTCCAGTTTCAGCAGCGAGCAGGGCAGGCCGTGGCTGGTCATGCTGTGTTCGATGCGTTCGACGAAATCGTTCTGGCGGAACTGCCGGGGGCTGATGTTCACGCACAGGCTGAAGTTCAGCGGGTCGACCAGTTTCAGCGCGATCAGCTGTTTGAAGGCGTTGCAGGCTTCATCGAGGATCCACGTGCCGACTTCGAGAATCAGGCCGCTGTCTTCCAGTACCTTGATGAACTCGGTGGGCGATTGCGCGCCGAGTTCGGGATGGTTCCAGCGCACCAAGGCTTCGGCGCCAATGATGCGGTTGTCGCGGGCATCGACTTGCGGCTGAAAGTGCACGTTGAACTCGCCGCGTGACAGCGCCAGACGCAGGTCGGTCTCCATGCGCAGGCGTTCGCTGGCCGCTTTCTGCATGGTGTTGTGATACATCTGCGTGGTGTTGCGCCCGGAATCCTTGGCCCGGTACAGGGCGATGTCGGCGCGTTTGAGCAGGTCGGTCGGGGTCGAACCGTGATCGGGGATCAGCGCGACGCCAATGCTCGGCGTCACTTGCAGGCGCTGGCCATCGAGGAACATCGGCTCCGAAAGCAATTCGCGAATGGTGTCGGCCAGCGCGCGCACTTGTTCGCTGACGTCACTGCGCGAACCTTCGAGGCCGCTGAGCAACACCACAAACTCGTCGCCACCGAGGCGCGCCACCGTGTCTTCCATGCGCACGCTGGCTTCGAGCCGCGCGGTGATGATTTTCAGCACGGTGTCGCCGACCGGGTGGCCGAGGGAATCGTTGATGTGCTTGAAGTGATCAAGGTCGAGAAACAGCAAGGCGCCGCGCAGATTGTGGCGCTTGAGCAGGGCGATCTGCTGGCTCAGGCGATCCATCAGCAGCGCGCGGTTGGGCAGGTTGGTCAGCGGGTCGTGATAGGCCAGGTGACGAATCTGCGCTTCGGCGTTCTTCAACAGGCTGACATCGCGCGCGGTCAGCAGCAGGCAGGCGGTTTCATTGAGGGTGATCGGCTCGACCGAGACTTCCACCGTGAGCAATTCGCCGCGCTTGTTGCGCCCGAGCATTTCCTGATGATGCACGCGGCCCTTGATCTGCAACTCGGCGAGTAAGGTCGAGCGCTGTTTCTCTTCGGCCCAGATCCCCACCTGATAAACGGTTTTGCCCACCACTTCGTCGGCGCGGTAGCCGGTGAGGCGACAGAAGCCGTCGTTGACCTCCAGATAACGCCCGGTGTCGCGCTCGGTGATGGTGATGGCGTCGGGGCTGGAGTGGAACGCCTTGGCGAATTTTTCTTCGCTGGCCTTCAGCGCCGCTTCCGAGCGCTGTTGCTGGGTGATGTCGCGCAGGGTGGTGACGATGCACGGCTGGTCGCCGACGCTGATCTGCCGGCTGGAAATCACGCAGGTCAGCGACTGGCCGTCCTTGTGCTGGACGAGAATGGCCACGTTGCTCAGGCCTTGTTCGCGAATCACCCGTTCGATGCGTTGCAGGCTTTTCGCCGAGGCGTCCCACAGGCCGATTTCCTCGGCGGTGTGGCCAATCACATCGGCGGCGCTCCAGCCAAAGGTCTGGCTGAAGCTGGAATTGATCTCGATGAATTCCCCGGTTTCCTGGCGCGTGACGCAGATCGGATCGGGGCTGACCTGAAACAGCGTGGCGAATTTCTCTTCTGAAGCCACCAGCCGCTGTTCGCGCTCGACCTGATCGGTGATGTCCAGCAGCGTACCGGCCATGCGCAGCGGCGCGCCGTTGTCGTCGCGATAGAGACGCGCGCGGCTTTCCAGATAGCGCGAGCTGCCGTCGGGCAATTGCACGCGATAGGTCAGTTGATAATTGCCGGCGGGGCCTTCGCGCAGGCTGCGGTACGCGTCGCGCATGCTGTCGCGTTCCTCGCCCGGCACGCCTTCGAAAAACTCCTCGAATGATTCATGGAATGGAATCGGCTCCAGCCCGTGCAATTGCGCAGCGCGCGCCGAGCCGTAAAGCATGCCGCTGGGGATGTGCCAGTCCCAGGTGCCGAGTTGCGCTGAATCCAGCGCCAGGTCGAGGCGTTCCTGGCTGTCCTTCAAGGCCAGTTCGGCGGCTTTGCGTTCGGTGGTGTCGAGGAAGGTGCTGAGCAGATAGGGCTGGCCTTCGAGCTCGACCTTCTGCGCGCTGAGGATGCCGTCGTGCACCTGGCCATTGCTGGCGCGGAACTGCACTTCCATGCTGATCAGCTCGCCCTTGGCTTTGGTTTTCTTCACCAGTTCGGCGCGTTGCTCGGGATGCACCCACAAGCCCAGTTCCAGGGTGGTGCGGCCGATTGCGCTTTGCACCGGCCAGCCGAACAGGCTTTCGAAATACTGGTTGGCCTCGCTGATCAGGCCATCATCCTGACGGGTCAGCAGAACCATGTTCGGGCATAGGTGGAAAAGTGTAGCGAAACGTTTCTCCGAGCTGCTCAAGGCCTGCTCGCGCTGGCGTTGGTGGGTGATTTCGCGAATCACCCCGATCATTCGGGGCCGGCCGTTCTTGTCTGGCAGCAGGCTACCGCTGATCTCCAGCCAGTGCAGGCTGCCGTCGGGCCAGCGGATGCGGTGATGCATCGCCTGCTCCAGCGGCGCGCCGGCGATCACCGCGTGGAAAGCACGCACGGTTTTCGCACGGTCTTCCGGCGGCAACAGGTCGAGGTATTCCAAATCGGCGGGCAACGGCTGCCGTGGATCGAAACCGAACAACGCCTGGGTGCCCCGCGACCAGCTGATCTGCCCACGCTCGATGTCCCAATACCAGGCACCGAGCCGCGCGCCGTTGAGCGCGGCGAGCAATTGCGGCGCGCTTTCCCAGCTCTGCTCGGAATGGCGCGGATCGACGGCCTGGATTCGGGGCATCGGCGGAGTTCGGTCAACAGATTTCGGCATTGTCAGCGGGCCTTGAGCTGAGTGGCGTTAGGCACAGGAGCGGCTCTATAGGAGTAGCACAAGTCAGGCCGGGATCCCTGGCCGATCGATTTGTGCATCCAGCAGGGCCATGAAGGCGCGTGCTGCATTCGATAGCGTCCGTTCGGTGTGCAAGATATAGCCTAGCTGGCGAGTGAGCTGTATGCCCGGCAATGCGATGCTTGCCACTTGTTCGTCGAGCATGGTGCGCGGCAGCACACTCCAGGCCAGGCCGATGGAGACCATCATCTTGATGGTTTCCAGGTAGTTGGTGCTCATGGCGATGTTCGGCGTCAGGCCCTGGGCTTCGAACAAACGCTGGACGATGTGGTGGGTAAAGGTGTTGCCGCCGGGGAAAACCGCCGGATGGCCGGCGATGTCCGCCAGACTGACGGCACCGTTGTTGATCAGCGAATGCTCCGGGGCGACGACGAAATCCAGCGGGTCGTCCCACACCGGCGTGGCTTTGACCAGGGTATGCGGCTCTGGCGCGAGGGTGATGACCGCCAGTTCTGCGCGGCCGTGGAGAATTTCCTCGTAGGCCACTTCCGAATCAAGGAACTGAATATCCAGCGCAACCTGTGGGTAGCGGCGGGTGAACTCCCTTAATAGAGGCGGCAAGCGGTGCAGGCCGATGTGGTGACTGGTGGCCAGCGTCAGGCGACCGCTGACCTCGCCGGTCAGGTTGGTCAGGGCACGGCGGGTGTCGTCGAGCACATTGAGAATCTGATAAGCCCGTGGCAACAGGGCGCGCCCGGCCTCGGTCAGGCCGACTTCGCGGCCCAAGCGGTCGAACAGGCGCACCTTCAATTGCTGCTCAAGACCGGCGATGCGCTTGCTGATCGCCGGTTGGGTCAGATGAAGGCGTTCGCCGGCGCCGGAGAAGCTGCCGGTCTCGGCGATGGCAATAAAAGCGTTGAGGTTAGCCAAGTCCATGTCGCATTCCAGTTGGTTATCCAAAGCATAAAAAATATGAATTTGAGTTATTTAATCTAACCCCATAGGATCGGCCTCACAAGCCAAAGGGTTATTGATAAGCCCAGGGCATAGAAACAAGCTGATGAGGAACCGTCTGATGGCCGGCAAAACGCTCTACGACAAGCTCTGGGATTCGCATTTGGTCAAGCAGCGCGACGATGGCTCGGCGCTGATCTACATCGATCGTCACATCATCCACGAAGTGACTTCGCCGCAAGCTTTCGAAGGCTTGCGTCTGGCCGGGCGCAAGCCTTGGCGCATCGATGCCAACATTGCGACCCCGGACCACAACGTACCGACCACCCCGGAGCGCAAGGGCGGCATTGAAGCCATTGCCGATCAGGTTTCGCGTTTGCAGGTGCAGACCCTCGACGACAACTGCGATGAATACGGCATCGTCGAATTCAAGATGAACGACGTGCGTCAGGGCATCGTTCACGTGATCAGTCCGGAGCAGGGCGCGACCTTGCCGGGCATGACCGTGGTCTGCGGTGACTCGCACACCTCGACCCACGGCGCATTCGGTGCGTTGGCCCACGGCATCGGCACCTCCGAGGTCGAGCACGTCCTCGCCACGCAGTGCCTGGTGGCCAAGAAAATGAAAAACATGCTGGTGCGCGTCGAAGGCCAATTGCCGTTCGGCGTGACCGCCAAGGACATCGTCCTTGCGGTGATCGGCAAGATCGGCACCGCCGGCGGTAACGGCCACGCCATCGAATTTGCCGGCAGCGCGATCCGCGATCTGTCCGTTGAAGGCCGCATGACCATCTGCAACATGTCCATCGAAGCCGGCGCCCGCGTCGGCCTGGTGGCGGCGGATCAGAAGACCATCGACTACGTCAAAGGTCGTCCATTCGCGCCGAAAGGCGAGCAGTGGGACATGGCCGTCGAAGCCTGGAAAGACCTGGTTTCCGATGCCGATGCCAAATTCGATACCGTGGTCGAGCTGGACGCCGCGCAGATCAAGCCGCAAGTCAGCTGGGGCACTTCGCCTGAAATGGTCTTGGCCGTGGATCAGAACGTCCCGGACCCGGCCAAGGAAATGGATCTGGTCAAGCGCGACTCGATCGTCCGCGCCTTGAAATACATGGGTTTGACCGCCAATCAGGCGATCACTGACATTCAGCTGGATCGCGTGTTCATCGGGTCCTGCACCAACTCGCGCATCGAAGACTTGCGCGCCGCTGCGGTGATCGCCAAGGGCCGCAAGGTCGCCTCGACCATCAAGCAGGCGATCGTCGTGCCGGGCTCGGGTCTGGTGAAGGCTCAGGCTGAGGCCGAAGGCCTGGACAAGATTTTCCTTGAAGCCGGTTTCGAATGGCGTGAGCCGGGTTGCTCGATGTGCCTGGCGATGAACCCGGACCGTTTGGAGTCCGGCGAGCATTGTGCGTCGACTTCCAACCGTAACTTCGAGGGTCGTCAGGGTGCCGGTGGCCGTACCCACCTGGTCAGCCCGGCCATGGCAGCGGCGGCAGCGGTGAACGGCCGTTTCATCGACGTTCGTGAATTGATTTAAAGGAGCGCAGCATGAAAGCTTTTACCCAGCACACTGGTCTTGTCGCGCCTTTGGATCGTGCCAACGTCGACACCGATCAGATCATTCCCAAGCAGTTCTTGAAGTCGATCAAGCGCACCGGTTTCGGTCCGAACCTGTTCGACGAGTGGCGCTACCTCGATGTCGGCCAGCCGTATCAGGACAATTCCAAGCGCCCGCTGAACAAGGACTTCGTGCTTAACGCCGAGCGTTATCAAGGCGCCAGCGTTTTGCTCGCCCGCGAGAACTTCGGCTGCGGCTCGAGCCGTGAACACGCGCCGTGGGCGCTGGAAGAGTACGGTTTCCGCAGCATCATCGCGCCGAGTTACGCCGACATCTTCTTCAACAACAGTTTCAAGAACGGCCTGCTGCCGATCATCCTCAGCGATGCAGAAGTTGATGAACTGTTTAAGCAAGTTGAAGCCGAGCCGGGTTATCAATTGCAGATCGACTTGCAAGCGCAGACCGTGACCCGCCCGGATGGCAAGGTGTATAGCTTCGAGATCGACGCGTTTCGCAAGCACTGCCTGCTCAATGGTCTGGACGATATCGGTCTGACCTTGCAGGACGGCGATGCGATTGCGACGTTCGAGGCCAAGCATCGAGTTAGCCAGCCGTGGTTGTTTCGCGACGCTTGATTCGGGATTGATGTAGTCAGGGCGGGCCTTTTCGCGAGCAGGCTCGCTCCCACAGGGAATGTATTTCAAATAACACTGCTTACAGGATGTGATCCATGACCAGCACCGCCCAGCACACCCAGGTCGTCCAGAAGCAATTCGGCGAACAGGCCGCCGCTTACCTGAGCAGCGCGGTTCACGCCCAAGGCAGCGAATTCGCGCTGCTACAGGCTGAACTGGCCGGGCAGGGTGGTGCGCGGGTGCTGGATCTGGGGTGTGGCGCCGGTCATGTCAGCTTTCATGTGGCGCCGCTGGTCAGGGAGGTGGTGGCTTACGACCTGTCGCAGCAAATGCTTGATGTGGTTGCCGGCGCTGCCGTCGATCGCGGCTTGAGCAACATCATTACCGTCAACGGCGCTGCCGAGCGCTTGCCGTTCGCCGATGGCGAGTTCGATTTTGTGTTCAGCCGGTACTCGGCACATCACTGGAGCGACCTCGGTCTGGCCTTGCGCGAAGTGCGTCGGGTGCTGAAGCCGGGCGGGGTGGCAGCGTTTGTTGATGTGTTGTCACCGGGCAGTCCGTTGTTCGACACTTACCTGCAAAGCGTTGAGGTGTTGCGCGACACCAGCCACGTGCGCGACTACTCCGCCGCCGAGTGGCTGCGCCAGGTCAGCGAGGCCGGACTGCATGTGCGCAGTGCCACCCGCCAGCGCCTGCGTCTGGAGTACAGCAGTTGGGTCGAGCGCATGCGCACACCTGAAGTGATGCGCGCGGCGATCCGCCAGTTGCAGCAGTCGATGGGCAACGAAGTGGGTGAATATTTCGAAATTGATGCCGACGGCTCGTTCAGTACCGATGTGATCGTACTGATGGCCGAGCGATAAGAATTTTCCCGGCGCGCCGTTCACTGGCGCACCGCTTGAAGACACGAGGAAAGCATGAGCAAGCAGATTCTGATTCTCCCGGGTGACGGTATTGGTCCGGAAATCATGGCCGAAGCGGTCAAGGTGCTGGAATTGGCCAATGACAAGTACAGCCTGGGCTTCGAGCTGAGCCACGACGTGATCGGTGGCGCGGCCATCGACAAGCATGGCGTGCCGCTGGCCGACGAAACCCTTGATCGCGCCCGCGCTGCCGACGCCGTGCTGCTGGGCGCTGTCGGTGGGCCGAAATGGGACACCATCGAGCGTGATATCCGCCCTGAACGCGGTCTGCTGAAAATCCGTGCGCAACTGGGCCTGTTCGGCAACCTGCGCCCGGCGATCCTCTATCCGCAACTGGCCGACGCGTCGAGCCTGAAACCGGAAATCGTTGCCGGTCTGGACATCCTCATCGTCCGTGAGCTGACCGGCGGCATTTACTTCGGCGCGCCGCGTGGTACCCGTACGCTGGACAATGGCGAGCGTCAGTCCTACGACACCCTGCCGTACAGCGAAAGCGAAATCCGCCGCATCGCCCGTGTCGGTTTCGACATGGCCATGGTTCGTGGCAAGAAGCTCTGCTCGGTGGACAAGGCCAACGTCCTGGCATCCAGCCAGTTGTGGCGTGAAGTGGTCGAGCAGGTGGCCAAGGATTACCCGGAAGTCGAACTGAGCCACATGTACGTCGACAACGCCGCCATGCAGTTGGTGCGCGCACCCAAGCAGTTCGACGTGATCGTCACCGACAACATGTTCGGCGACATCCTCTCCGACGAAGCGTCGATGCTCACCGGCTCGATCGGCATGCTGCCGTCGGCCTCGCTGGACTCCAACAACAAGGGCATGTACGAGCCTTGCCACGGTTCGGCGCCGGACATTGCCGGTAAAGGTATCGCCAACCCGTTGGCAACGATCCTGTCGGTATCGATGATGCTGCGTTACAGCTTCAATCTGCACGACGCCGCTGATGCCATCGAAAAAGCCGTCAGCGTCGTGCTCGATCAGGGCTTGCGCACCGGCGACATCCACTCGGCCGGTTGTACCAAAGTCGGTACGCAGGAAATGGGCGACGCAGTAGTCGCCGCGCTGCGGAATCTGTAATCTCTCGGGCCCGCTGCGAAATTCAATACAAAGCAGCGGCCCACTTTTCAAGAAGGTGTAGTTGCGATGAAACGTGTAGGTCTGATCGGTTGGCGCGGGATGGTCGGTTCCGTGCTCATGCAGCGGATGCTGGAAGAGCAGGATTTCGATCTTATCGAGCCGGTGTTTTTCACCACGTCCAATGTCGGTGGCCAAGGCCCGTCCGTGGGCAAGGACATTGCTCCGCTCAAGGACGCTTACAGCATTGACGAGCTGAAGACCCTCGACGTGATCCTGACCTGCCAGGGCGGCGACTACACCAGCGAAGTATTCCCGAAGCTGCGTGAAGCCGGCTGGCAGGGTTACTGGATCGACGCGGCGTCGAGCCTGCGCATGAACGATGACGCGGTGATCATTCTTGACCCGGTCAACCGCAAGGTCATTGACCAGCAACTGGACGCGGGCACCAAGAATTACATCGGCGGCAACTGCACCGTCAGCCTGATGCTGATGGGTCTGGGCGGTCTGTTCGAGGCCGGTCTGGTCGAGTGGATGAGCGCCATGACCTATCAGGCGGCTTCCGGTGCCGGCGCGCAGAACATGCGTGAACTGATCAAGCAGATGGGCGCGACCCACGCCGCTGTCGCCGATCAACTGGCCGACCCGGCGAGCGCGATCCTCGACATCGACCGTCGCGTGGCCGAGGCCATGCGCAGCGAAGCGTACCCGACCGAGAACTTCGGTGTACCACTGGCCGGCAGTCTGATCCCGTGGATCGACAAGGAACTGCCGAACGGCCAGAGCCGCGAAGAGTGGAAGGCCCAGGCCGAGACCAACAAGATCCTCGGTCGCTTCAAGAGCCCGATCCCGGTCGACGGCATCTGCGTGCGCATCGGCGCCATGCGCTGCCACAGCCAGGCGCTGACCATCAAGCTGAACAAAGACGTACCGATCGCCGATATCGAAGGGCTGATCAGCCAGCACAACCCTTGGGTCAAACTGGTGCCGAACAACCGCGACATCAGCATGCAGGAGCTGAGCCCGACCAAGGTCACCGGCACCCTGAATGTACCGGTCGGTCGTCTGCGCAAGCTGAACATGGGTTCGCAATTCGTCGGCGCCTTCACCGTCGGCGACCAGCTGCTGTGGGGTGCGGCCGAACCGCTGCGCCGCATGCTGCGGATCCTGCTGGAGCGTTGATCGCTTGAAGCAATGAAGAAGCCCGTGCCTTGTGAGAGGTGCGGGTTTTTTTATGCGCAATGATCGTTCCCATGCTCCGCGTGGGAATGCATCCCGGGACGCTCTGCGTCCCTTCCAAAGCAGAACGCGGAGCGTCCGTTGAGACATTCCCACGCAGAGCGTGGGAACGATCGGTACGGGCAGAAATTGCCTGTGCGCCACCCACCCGGTAAAGTGCCGCTCCCCCCGTTTTGCCAGAGGTAGCTCCATGACCCAGACTTTCGATATCGCCGTTATCGGCGCCACCGGTACTGTCGGCGAAACCCTCGTACAGATTCTCGAAGAGCGCGACTTTCCGGTCGGCAACCTGCACCTGCTGGCCAGCAGTGAATCGGCCGGCAGCTCGGTGCTGTTCCGCAACAAAAACGTCCGTGTGCGCGAGGTCGACGAGTTCGATTTCAGCAAAGTCAGACTGGTGTTCTTCGCCGCTGGCGCTGCGGTGTCGCTGAGCTACGCCGCTCGCGCCCATGCTGCCGGTTGCTCGTTGATCGACCTGTCCGGCGCGCTGCCTGCGGATCAGGCGCCACAAGTGGTGCCCGAGGCCAATGCCGATATTCTCGCCAGTCTGAAAAGCCCGTTCCAGGTCAGCAGCCCAAGCCCGTCGGCCACTACGCTTGCCGTGGTGCTGGCGCCGTTGCTCGATCTGCTCGATCTGCAATACGTCAACGTCACCGCCAACCTGGCCGTTTCTGCGCAAGGTCGCGAAGCGGTCACCGAGCTCGCGCGGCAGACCGCCGAGCTGCTGAACATGCGCCCGCTGGAGCCTACGTTCTTCGATCGGCAGATGGCCTTCAACCTGCTGGCACAAGTCGGTACGCCTGATGCGCAGGGCCACACGCTGCTGGAAAAACGATTGGTTCGAGAGCTGCGGCAGGTGCTGGCAAAACCTTTATTGAAGATTTCTGCCACTTGCGTTCAAGCCCCGGTGTTTTTTGGCGATAGCTTTAGCGTGACCTTGCAGTCAGGCAGCGCTGTTGACCTGGAAAAAGTCAACGCCGCGCTCGAGGCTGCACCGGGCATCGAGCTGGTCGAGGCCGGCGATTATCCGACCGCGGTCGGCGATGCGGTGGGGCAGGACGTGGTCTATGTCGGCCGCGTGCGCAGTGGTGTCGACGACCCGGCGGAACTAAATCTTTGGCTGACGTCAGATAACGTACGCAAAGGCGCGGCGCTCAATGCCGTGCAACTGGCTGAGTTGTTGATAAAAGACCTGCTGTAAAAGATACTTGGCAACAATTTGTCGACTGATTCTAGGTGAGCGCTATGCTTGCCCGAAGCGCGTCGATGACGAGTCACCCTCCGGGACTTCCCGGGGCAGCACAGAAATGATCGCGCGCGGCGACCCCCGTCGTCGCGCGCAATGCCTTACGGCAGCGGTATTCAAAAGCTTCTCGCTGGCCGAGGAACGTTCAAACAAAGGATGAGGCTATGGTTCAAGTTCGCAAACTGGTGTTAGCAATAGCGGCCGCCTCGGCGCTGTCCTCCGGTATGGCGCATGCCCTCGGGCTCGGGGAGCTGACCCTGAAGTCGACCCTGAACCAGCCGTTGGTGGCTGAAATCGAGCTGCTCGACGTCAAGGATCTCACCGCCGCCGAGGTGGTGCCGAGCCTGGCTTCCCCTGAAGACTTCGCCAAGGCTGGCGTCGATCGGCAGGCCTTTCTCAATGATCTGACGTTCACCCCGGTACTCAACGCCAGCGGCAAAAGCGTGTTGCGCGTGACCTCGAGCCAACCGCTGTCGGAACCGATGGTGAAGTTCCTCGTGCAGGTGATGTGGCCCAATGGCCGCCTGCTGCGTGATTACAGCGTGCTGCTCGATCCGTCGAAGTTCTCGCCGCAGACCGCAGACGCCGCCGCGCAGCCGGCGCCGTCGCAGACCATCACTGCGCCAACCACTGGCGCCACCCATCGCAATCAATACACCACCACGCCGCGCGACACCCTGTGGGAAATCGCCGCGAAGGCGCGCAACGGTGGCTCGGTGCAGCAGACCATGCTGGCGATTCAGGCGCTCAATCCGAATGCCTTTATCGACGGCAACATCAACCGTCTGAAAACCGGCCAGGTGCTGCGTCTGCCCGATCCGGTACAAAGCACGGCGCTGCCGCAGTCGGCAGCCATCGCTGAAGTGGCGGCGCAGAACGAAGCGTGGCGTCAGGGCCGTCGTTACGTGGCCAAGCCTGGCACCGGTCAGCAGCAGTTGGATGCAACCAATCGCGGTCGTGGCAATACCGGTACAGCGGCCAACGCTCAGGACAATCTGAGCCTCGTCTCGGCGGAAAGCGCCAAGCCCGGCGCAAAAGGCCCGGCCGGCGACGCCAAGGCGCTGAGCAACAAACTGGCAATCACTCAGGAAAACCTCGACACGACCCGTCGTGACAATGAGGAACTGAAAAGCCGCATGGCGGATCTGCAGAGCCAGTTGGACAAGCTGCAAAAGCTGATCGAGCTGAAGAACAATCAACTGGCGAAGATGCAAGCCGACGGCGCTGGTGCCGGCGCTGCGCCTGGCGCCACTGCTGCTGTACCGCCGGTGCCGGCGATCACTGCCGAACTGGCGGCGACCCCGCCAGCCACCCCGGCCGACGCCGCAGCGGCTTCACCGACTCCAGAGTCGGCCATCGCGCCGCCAGCGGAATCCCCGGTTGAGCCGGTCGTCGAGCCAGTGGTTGAAACCACGCCGCCTGCTGCCGCCGATGACGACAAAGCCTTCAATGAACTGCTGACCAATCCGATCCTGCTCGGCCTGATCGGCGGCGGTGCGGTGGTTCTCCTGCTTCTATTGTTGCTGCTGGCGCGCCGTCGCAAAGCCCAGCAGGAGGCCGAAAAGCACCTGCGCATGGCCCGCGCTCTGGCTGAAGAGCAAGAGTTCTCCGCTGAGCAGGAACTGCCGGAAAGCAGCTTCTCTGGCCTGGAAACCCCGGCAGCCAGCGTCAAACTCAATACGCCAGCTCCGGCACCTGCGCCAGCCCCTGCACCGGTCGTCACTCCGGTGGTGATGGCTGCGCCGATTGCCGCACCTCTGGTGGCTCCGGCCGGCGAGCGATCGGATGATGTGCTCGACAAAGCGCAATCGCACATCAATGCCGGTCGCCTCAATCAAGCCGCCGCGCTGCTGGAAGAGGGCGTCAGCCTTGAGCCGGAACGCAGCGATCTGCGCCTGAAGCTGATGGAAGTCTACGGCCAGCAGGGCGATCGCGATGCGTTCGTTGCGCAAGAGCGTCAACTGGTGGCTAATGGCGATAACTTCGCCAAGGTCGAAGCACTGAAAAGCCGCTTCCCGGCCATGGCCGTGGTTGCTGCCGGTGGGCTGGCGGCTGCCGCCGTCGCTGCCGAGCTGGACGCACAGTACGTCAAGGAACTGCTGCAAGACGAGCCGCAAGCGCCCGAGACCGCCGCTGACGACCTCGACACCGCATTCGATTTGAGTCTGGACGACCTCGACAACATCACCCCGGTCGATCCTGCGCCAGCGGTCGAGCCAGAAGCGCCTGTCGAGCTCGACGCGTTTCCGGCCGAAGACGATCTGAGCTTCGCTTCGGTGCTGCAAGAGCAGACCGAGATGAAAGACAATCTCGACGATCTGTCGGACTTCGATCTGGATATGGATCTCGGCGCCGAACCATCGCCGGCCACGTTGGCTGAAGATGACTTCCTGCTGGATCTGGACGACGGCGTGAAGGACTTGCCGCCGGTCGAGACGCCGGTTGTCGCTGACGTGCCGCAGGACGATCTGGAGCTGCCAGCCGATTTCGACCTGTCGCTGGCGGACGAAATGGACAGCAACCCGGCTGCTGAGCCGGATGCCTTCGCGGCCGAGCTGGACGACGTCAATGCCGAGCTGGATCGCCTGTCGCAAAGCATGGCCGAGCCGAGCTTCACCGAAGCGGACGCGGCGATGGGTGACGATCTGGGCGAAGACGATTTCGACTTCCTCGCCGGCACCGACGAAGCGGCGACCAAACTCGATCTGGCCCAGGCCTACATCGACATGGGCGACGCCGATGGTGCGCGCGACATCCTCAACGAAGTGTTGACCGAGGGTGACGAGAAGCAGCGTGGCGAGGCCAAGGAAATGCTTTCCAACCTGGTGTAAGTTCAGCGGTAAACAACAAGCGGCAGCCCGGTGGGGCTGCCGTTTTTGTTTGTGCCGGATTCGGCGGTGTCTGATCGATTGCTTTCGCGAGCAGGCTCGCTCCCACAGGGGGGACGCATTGCAAATGTGGCAGCGAGCCTGCTCGCGAAGAGGGCGGTATTGCCGATAGAGAACTCTGGCATCCCCGGCCCACCGCCTTATAATGCCCGCCTTTGCAAAATCAGCAGGCTGTCCCACCTTGGCAAACATAGATAACCCGGTCGCCGAAATGGCGCCCGACGGCTTTTACCGCGTCGCGCTGGGCGTTGAGTACAAAGGCTCGCGCTACAGCGGCTGGCAGCGTCAGTTGACCGGTGTGGCGACGGTGCAGGAAGAGCTTGAAAAAGCTCTGTCGAAAGTCGCCAATTCGCCGGTTTCCCTGCAATGCGCCGGGCGTACCGATGCCGGCGTGCATGCCTGCGGCCAAGTGGTGCACTTTGACACCCAGGTTGATCGCTCGCTGAAAGCCTGGGTCATGGGCGCCAACATCAATCTGCCTCACGACATCAGCGTCAGTTGGGCCAGGGTCATGCCGGCGCATTTTCATGCGCGCTTCAAGGCCATCGCCCGGCGTTATCGCTATGTGATCTACAACGATCAGATTCGCCCGGCGCACCTCAACGAAGAAATCACCTGGAATCACCGCCCGCTCGACGCCGAGCGCATGGCCGAGGCCGCGCAGTACCTGATCGGTACCCACGATTTCAGCGCGTTCCGCGCCGGTCAGTGCCAGGCCAAGTCGCCGATCAAGAAGATGCATCACCTGCGCGTGACCCGACACGGCAAGATGATCGTGCTCGACATTCGTGCCAATGCCTTCCTGCATCACATGGTGCGCAATATTGCCGGTGTGCTGATGACCATCGGTGCCGGTGAGCGCCCGGTGGAGTGGATGAAAGAAGTGCTGGAGAGTCGCGAGCGTCGCTCCGGCGGGGTGACGGCGCATCCGTACGGGCTGTATCTGGTGCAGGTCGAGTACCACGACGAATTCCCGTTGCCCGAGCGCTTTATCGGGCCACATTTCCTTACGGGTTTCTCCGAACTTGACGGCTGACGCCCTCGGACGCTTTTGTTACCATCCGGGACGTTTTCGGATTTTGCCTTGAGGTTTTCCTGACATGTCAGCTGTTCGCAGCAAGATCTGCGGCATTACCCGCATCGAAGATGCGCTGGCCGCCGTCGAAGCCGGCGCCGATGCGATTGGTCTGGTGTTTTACGCCAAGAGCCCGCGTGCAGTGAATGTGCAGCAGGCAAGGGCGATCATCAAGGCGTTGCCGCCGTTCGTCACCACCGTGGGGCTGTTCGTCAATGCCAGTCGTTGCGAGCTGGGAGAAATCCTCGATGCGGTGCCGCTTGATCTGCTGCAATTTCATGGCGACGAAAGCGCGCAGGAGTGCGAAGGCTGGCATCGTCCGTACATCAAAGCGCTGCGGGTCAAGGCTGGCGATGACATTGCCGCTGCCTGCGATGCCTTCCCCGGCGCCAGTGGCGTACTGCTCGACACCTATGTCGAAGGGGTGCCTGGTGGAACCGGCGAGGCGTTTGACTGGTCACTGATTCCGCAACAGCTGAGCAAGCCGCTGATTCTGGCCGGTGGCCTGACGCCGGAGAACGTTGCTGATGCGGTAGCGCGGGTCAAGCCCTACGCGGTGGATGTCAGCGGCGGGGTAGAAGCGAGCAAAGGCATCAAGGATCACCACAAGATTCGCGCATTCATCAACGCGGTGCGCGGCAATACATCGTCGATGTGACGGCTGGCAGTCTGCCGCCGTCCATCAATGCACTTGCACAAAGCAGGCGCGGCTGAGGGTTGCTGAATCGTACGCAGGTCATGTTTCGCGCTGACCGCGACTGTTCATCAACCATCGCCACACACATGAATTTAGCTCAAGGGCATACGCGGGGCTGCGAACCAGAGCGTTCGGGCCGCCGGTACTGGAGAAAGAAAGCATGAGCAACTGGTTAGTAGACAAACTGATCCCTTCGATCATGCGCTCGGAGGTCAAGAAGAGCTCGGTGCCTGAAGGTCTGTGGCACAAATGCCCATCCTGCGAGGCGGTGTTGTACCGTCCGGAGCTGGAAAAGACCCTGGACGTTTGCCCCAAGTGCAACCACCACATGCGCATCGGCGCACGTGCGCGCATCGACATCTTCCTCGACCCGGAAGGCCGCAATGAACTGGGTGCTGACCTGGAGCCGGTTGACCGTCTGAAATTCCGCGACGGCAAGAAGTACAAGGACCGCCTGGTCGCTGCGCAGAAGCAGACCGGCGAGAAAGATGCGCTGATCTCGGTCAGCGGTACCCTGCTGGGCATGCCGGTAGTGGTTTCGGCATTCGAATTCAACTTCATGGGCGGTTCCATGGGCGCCATCGTCGGTGAGCGCTTCGTTCGCGCTGCCAACTACGCACTGGAAAACCGCTGCCCGATGATCTGCTTCGCCGCTTCCGGTGGCGCGCGCATGCAGGAAGCGCTGATCTCGCTGATGCAGATGGCCAAGACCTCGGCCGTGCTGGCGCGCCTGCGTGAAGAAGGCATTCCGTTCATCTCCGTACTGACCGACCCGGTCTACGGCGGCGTTTCCGCCAGTCTGGCGATGCTCGGTGACGTCATCGTTGGCGAACCGAAAGCCCTGATCGGCTTCGCCGGTCCGCGGGTAATCGAGCAGACCGTGCGCGAAAAACTGCCGGAAGGCTTCCAGCGCAGCGAATTCCTGCTGGAGCACGGTGCAATCGACATGATCATTCACCGTCAGGAACTGCGCCCGCGTCTGGGTAACCTGCTGGCACAGATGACCGGCAAGCCGACGCCGAAATTCGTCGCCGCGCCGATCGAGCCGATCGTGGTGCCGCCGGTGCCTGCCAACGTATGACCCAGCGCACCCTTGGTGAATGGCTCGCCTACCTCGAGCAGTTGCATCCGTCGGCCATCGACATGGGCCTGGAGCGTTCGCAACAGGTAGCGTCCCGCATGGGGCTGGGCCAGCCGGCGCCTCGGGTGATCACGGTCACCGGCACAAACGGCAAGGGTTCGACCTGCGCGTTCGTGGCTTCTTTGCTGCGTGCGCAGGGCCTGAACGTTGGCGTCTACAATTCTCCGCACCTGCTGCGTTATAACGAGCGGGTGCAACTCAATGGCGTCGAAGCCACTGACGCCCAGCTGTGCGAAGCCTTTGCTGCGGTTGAGGCGGGCCGCGGCGAGACTTCCCTGACTTACTTCGAAATGGGCACCCTGGCGGCGTTCTGGCTGTTCCAACAGTCCGCGCTTGATGCTGTGGTGCTAGAAGTGGGATTGGGCGGGCGTCTGGATACCGTCAATGTGGTGGATGCCGACATCGCGCTGGTCACCAGCATCGGTGTCGATCACGCCGATTATCTGGGCGATACCCGCGAATCCGTAGCCTACGAGAAGGCTGGAATTTTCCGCCAGGGCAAGCCTGCTCTGTGTGGCGACCTGAATCCTCCGCAACCACTGCTCGACAAGGCGCACGAACTGGCTTGCCCGTTCTTCCTGCGTGGACGCGATTTCGATCTTGGCATCACCGAGCAGCATTGGCAGTGGCGCGGCACCGATGCCCTACGCCAAGTGGTCGAGTTGCGCGACTTGCCGCTGCTCGATCTGCCAATGGAAAACGCCGCGCTGGCGCTGCAAGCCTATCTGCTGACAGGTTTGCCGTGGAATGCCGAACAGATTGTCGCGGCGTTGCAGGCGACGCGCGTGGTCGGGCGCCTCGATCGTCGTGCGTTCGAATGGAACGGCAAGCGCCTGAACCTGTTGCTGGATGTCGGTCACAATCCGCATGCCGCTGAATATCTCGCGCGACGTCTGGCTGCGCGGCCGCCGGTTGGCAAGCGTCTGGCGGTGTTCGGGTTGCTGGCGGACAAGGATCTCGATGGTGTTGCTGGCGAATTGAATGCTAGTGTCGCGCATTGGGCTGTCGCGCCGCTGGATTCGCGGCGTGCGCGTCCCGTAGCTGAGCTTGAGGCAGCGCTGCAGAACCTTGGTGCTTCGGTTACGTCCTATGCCAGCGTTGCGGCCGCTCTGGAAGGGCAGTGCGCTGAGGCAACCAGCGACGACGAGATTCTGTTGTTCGGATCATTTTATTGTGTCGCCGAGGCCCTTGAATGGCTGGCCCGGCGCTCCACGGAGGAAGCGGCAAATGGCTTTGCTGGATAAAGCGTACAAGCAGCGCATGGTTGGCGCGCTGGTGCTGGTGGCGCTGGCGGTGATCTTCCTGCCGATGCTGTTTTCCCGTCAGGATGAGCAGCGTCAGGTGACCGTCGAGGCCCCGGCTGCGCCTCAGCCTTCGGCCATGCCGCAGGTGCAAATGGACCCGGTCGCCGTGCCTGAGCCCCAGGCTTTGCCACAAGAGCCGGTGCCAACGGACGAAGAGGTCGCTGAAGAAGTGGTGCCTGCTGCTCCGGCTGCTGCTCCGGCCGCCCCGGCACCGACCATCCCGGCGCAGATTGCCCGCCCGGCAACGCCGCCACCGGTGGCCAAGCCGATTCCGGCGCCGGCTCAGCCAATCACCTCCGCAACCAGCAAGCCTGACACCACGCAGAGCCGCGTCGATGCCAACGGTCTGTCGGTGAGCTGGTCAGTGCAACTTGCCAGCCTGTCGAGCCGTGCCAGCGCCGAGAGCCTGCAGAAGAACCTGCGCAGCCAGGGTTATAACGCCTACATTCGTTCGGCCGATGGCAAGAATCGGGTGTTCGTCGGTCCGCTGATCGAGCGTGCCGAAGCCGACCGTCTGCGTGATCTGCTGAGTCGTCAGCAGAACCTCAAGGGCTTCGTTGTCCGTTTTCAGCCTGAACGTGGCTGAAATCTATCACCTCGATTGAAAAGCACTGACAATCGCAGCTTACCGACAGCCATGCGCTCTGCTAAAATGCGCCGCCTTATCCGTCTGTAGGCTGCACTGTGCCATTTACCTGGGTTGACTGGGCGATCGTTGCAATCATCGCCATCTCCGCTTTGATCAGTCTGAGCCGCGGCTTCGTAAAGGAAGCTTTATCGCTGCTGACCTGGATCATCGCAGGAGCGGTTGCCTGGATGTTTGGTGGCTCACTGTCCGAGTACCTCGCCGGATACATCGAAACCCCATCGGCTCGCGTGATTGCGGGCTGTGCCATCATGTTTGTCGCCACACTGATCGTGGGCGCAATGATCAATTATCTTATCGGCGAGTTGGTTCGCGTCACCGGGTTGTCCGGGACCGATCGATTCCTCGGCATGGCCTTCGGCGCAGCGCGTGGCGTGTTGCTGGTGGTCGTGGCGGTCGGGCTGTTGAGCCTGGGGCCGGTACAGCAGGACGGGTGGTGGAAAGAATCACAGCTCGTGCCCAAGTTTCTATTGGTCGCCGACTGGTCCAAAAACCTGATACTCGGGTGGAGCAGTCAGTGGCTTGCCAGCGGAATCAGCGTACCCGCTGAGATTCCGTTCAAGGAGCAGCTCTTGCCGACGGCGAAAACGCCTCAGTGAGTGCTGTTCAGTTCAGATCCATTAAGTAGGGGTTGCGTCGCATGTGTGGCATCGTCGGTATCGTCGGTAAGTCGAACGTCAATCAGGCGCTGTATGACGCGCTAACCGTGCTCCAGCACCGCGGCCAGGACGCTGCCGGTATCGTGACCAGCCATGATGGCCGGTTGTTCCTGCGCAAGGATAATGGCCTGGTGCGTGACGTGTTCCAGCAGCGTCACATGCAGCGTCTGGTCGGCCACATGGGTATCGGCCACGTCCGTTACCCGACTGCCGGCAGCTCGACGTCGGCCGAAGCCCAGCCGTTCTACGTCAACTCGCCGTACGGCATCACCCTGGCGCACAACGGTAACCTGACCAACGTTGAACAGTTGGCCAAAGAGATCTACGAATCCGACCTGCGTCACGTCAACACCAGTTCCGACTCGGAAGTGCTGCTCAACGTGTTCGCCCACGAGCTGGCCCAGCGCGGCAAGCTGCAGCCGACCGAAGAAGACGTGTTCGCCGCCGTGACCGACGTGCACAACCGCTGCGTGGGTGGTTACGCCGTTGTGGCGATGGTCACCGGTTACGGCATCGTTGGTTTCCGCGACCCGCACGGCATTCGCCCGATCGTGTTCGGCCAGCGTCACACTGACGAAGGCGTCGAGTACATGATCGCCTCGGAAAGCGTTTCCCTGGACGTGCTCGGTTTCACCCTGATTCGCGACCTCGCGCCGGGCGAAGCGGTATACATCACCGAAGATGGCAAGCTGCACACCCGTCAGTGCGCAACCAACCCGTCGCTGACCCCGTGCATTTTCGAACACGTCTACCTGGCGCGTCCGGACTCGATCATCGACGGCGTGTCGGTGTACAAAGCACGTCTGCGCATGGGCGAGAAGCTTGCCGAGAAGATCCTGCGCGAGCGCCCTGAGCACGACATCGACGTGGTCATCCCGATTCCGGACACCAGCCGTACCGCAGCGCTGGAACTGGCCAATCACCTTGGCGTGAAATTCCGCGAAGGCTTCGTCAAGAACCGTTACATCGGCCGCACCTTCATCATGCCGGGCCAGGCTGCACGCAAGAAGTCGGTACGCCAGAAGCTCAACGCCATCGAGCTGGAATTCCGTGGCAAGAACGTGATGCTGGTCGATGACTCGATCGTGCGCGGCACCACTTGCAAGCAGATCATCCAGATGGCCCGCGAAGCCGGCGCGAAAAACGTCTACTTCTGCTCGGCGGCACCTGCGGTGCGCTTCCCGAACGTCTACGGTATCGACATGCCGAGCGCTCACGAACTGATCGCGCACAACCGTTCGACTCAGGACGTGGCCGATCTGATCGGCGCTGACTGGCTGATCTATCAGGACTTGCCTGACTTGATCGAAGCGGTCGGTGGCGGCAAGATCAAGATCGAGCACTTCGATTGTGCGGTGTTCGACGGCAAGTACGTGACCGGTGACGTCGACGAGGCTTACCTGAACAAGATCGAACAGGCGCGCAACGATGCCTCGAAGGTCAAGACCCAGGCAGTCAGTGCGATCATCGATCTGTACAACAACTGAGTTTCCACCGGCCCTGAGGGGCCGGTTTTGTATCTGATATTTATTGTTCGTGAACAAAGGAGAGCAGCATGAGTCAGGAATGGGATGCCGGTCGGCTGGACAGCGACCTCGAAGGCGTAGCGTTCGATACCCTGGCCGTCCGTGCCGGTCAGCACCGCACGCCGGAAGGCGAACACGGTGACCCGATGTTCTTCACCTCCAGCTACGTGTTCCGCACCGCTGCCGATGCGGCGGCGCGGTTTGCCGGCGAAGTGCCGGGCAACGTCTATTCGCGTTACACCAACCCGACCGTGCGTGCGTTTGAAGAGCGCATCGCCGCGCTGGAAGGCGCCGAGCAGGCCGTCGCCACGGCCACCGGCATGGCCGCGATCATGGCGGTGGTGATGAGCCTGTGCAGTGCTGGCGATCATGTGCTGGTATCGCGCAGCGTGTTCGGCTCGACCATCAGCCTCTTCGAGAAGTATTTCAAGCGCTTCGGTGTCGAAGTCGATTACGTACCGCTGGCCGATCTGTCGGCCTGGGATGCGGCGATCAAGTCCAACACCAAACTGCTCTTTGTCGAGTCGCCGTCCAACCCGTTGGCCGAGCTGGTGGATATCGCCGCGCTGGCTGAAATCGCTCATGCCAAGGGCGCGCAGCTGGTGGTCGACAACTGCTTCTGCACCCCGGCGTTGCAGCAGCCGCTGAAGCTTGGCGCGGATATTGTCGTGCACTCGGCGACCAAGTTCATCGACGGTCAGGGCCGCTGCATGGGCGGCGTTGTCGCCGGTCGCGGTGAGCAGATGAAAGAAGTGGTGGGTTTCCTGCGGACCGCCGGGCCGACCCTCAGCCCGTTCAACGCGTGGATCTTCCTTAAAGGCCTCGAGACCCTCAACCTGCGCATGAAGGCGCATTGCGCCAACGCTCAGGCGCTGGCCGAATGGCTGGAGCAGCAGGACGGCATCGAGAAAGTCCATTACGCCGGCCTCAAGAGCCATCCGCAGCACGAGTTGGCCCAGCGCCAGCAGAAGGGTTTTGGTGCGGTGGTCAGCTTCGAGGTCAAGGGCGGCAAAGAAGGCGCCTGGCGCTTTATCGATGCCACGCGGTTGATTTCGATCACCGCCAACCTTGGCGACAGCAAAACCACGATCACCCATCCAAGCACCACCTCCCACGGCCGTCTGGCGCCACAGGAGCGTGAAGCGGCAGGCATTCGTGACAGTCTGATCCGCGTTGCGGTCGGTCTGGAAGATGTGGCTGACCTGCAAGCTGACCTGGCGCGCGGTCTGGCGGCATTGTGATCGAGTTGTCCACACCCGCGGCCAACACCCATGGCCGCGTGGCGCTGGTCACCGGGGCTGCGCGCGGTATTGGCCTCGGAATCGCCGCTTGGCTGATCAGCGAAGGCTGGCAGGTGGTGCTGACCGATCTTGATCGGGTGCGTGGTTCGAAAGTGGCGAAGGTGCTGGGCGAGAACGCCTGGTTCATCGCCATGGACGTCGCCGACGAAAATCAGGTCGCGCTGGGCGTGGCCGAGGTATTGGGGCAGTTTGGTCGCCTTGATGCATTGGTCTGCAACGCGGCGGTCGCCGATCCGCACAACATCACCTTGGAAAGCCTCGATCTGGCGTATTGGAATCGGGTGCTGGCGGTGAATCTGAGCGGGCCGATGTTGCTGGCCAAGCACTGTGCGCCGTATCTGCGCGCGCACAACGGTTCGATCGTCAATCTGGCCTCGACCCGCGCGCGACAGTCGGAGGCGGACTCCGAGGCCTACGCTGCGAGCAAGGGCGGGCTGTTGGCGCTCACTCACGCACTGGCGATCAGCCTCGGGCCGGAAATCCGCGTGAACGCAGTCAGTCCGGGCTGGATTGATGCCCGTGATCCCTCGGTGCGTCGCGCCGAACCTTTGGCCGATGCCGATCATGCTCAGCATCCGGCGGGCAGGGTAGGGACTGTCGAGGACGTGGCGGCGATGGTGGCGTGGTTGCTGTCGAGGAATGCCGGGTTTGTCACCGGCCAGGAATTCGTCGTCGACGGCGGCATGACCAAGAAGATGATCTACGAGCAGTGAAAGGCAGCTTCGAGCTTCAAGCTTCAAGTTAAAGCAAGACGCTGGTGTGCCTGCTTTAGGTGATCATCCTTTTCTTGAAGCTTGAAGCTTGAAGCTTGAAGCTTGAAGCTTGAAGCTTGAAGCTTGAAGCCGTTTTTGAAAAAAACTCCAATCCTGCTATTGACTTAGCTTCGCCACCTGCGTAAATTTCGCGGCCTCGGAGATGCAAACGGGTGATTAGCTCAGCTGGGAGAGCGTCTGCCTTACAAGCAGAATGTCGGCGGTTCGATCCCGTCATCACCCACCACTCCCGAGAAGCTTGCGCAAGCAAGAGAGTAGGCTGAAAGTGCCTGCACCGACGCGCAGCGGTAGTTCAGTCGGTTAGAATACCGGCCTGTCACGCCGGGGGTCGCGGGTTCGAGTCCCGTCCGCTGCGCCATATTTTACGAGTCAGATTGATCTGGTTCGCGATTACCAGGCACCGAAGCCGGTAATCAAAACGAGTTACTTGAGCGCAAGCTCAAAGCGATACGCAGCGGTAGTTCAGTCGGTTAGAATACCGGCCTGTCACGCCGGGGGTCGCGGGTTCGAGTCCCGTCCGCTGCGCCATATCTGTTTCAAGGACCACTGAACGCCTTGAAGCGCCGAAACCAGCCATCGGCTGAATCGGATCGATAGCAAAGACCCTGGTCGAAAGACCGGGGTTTTTTGTGTCTGAAATTTGGTTATTCCCCTCTCGAACTCCTGCGCAAATCGTCCTGTAGGAGCTGCGGCACGCTGCGATCTTTTGATCTTGCTCTTAAAAAATCCAGATCAAAAGATCGCAGCCTCGTCTCACTCGACAGCTCCTGCAAGAATCTCTGCAAGCCTACTGCGGTGCCACGTCGCATTGATTTTTTTGATTATTTAGTCAGGTTTTTGTAACTGGTTGTTTGCTGTGGGCGCAGAAACCTTTAAAGTTAACCTTTCGGTCAGCTTTGCACTGTCAACACAGCTCTTTGCTTCGCCAGAAAGAGCTTCTGCACGACTCGAGATCCCCAGTAGATAACCACAAGGGCGGACCTATAACCGCCCAGAGGATGATCCATGTCCAACCGTGAAATATCCCGGCGCTCGTTCCTCCAGGGCGGGCTGGTGGCGGGTGTGAGCGTTACGCTTACGCCGCTCAGCAGTCAGGCGCTGGCTGCCTTGATGGAAAACAGCGTCACCGTGCCGTCCGAGAAATGGCTCGGCAATAACGGCAAGGCGCGGCAACGTAACGATGCCTTGTCCAAGGTCTGCGGCAGCAAGGTGTTTGCCCGCGACATCCGCGCCAAGGACATGCCTGGCTGGCCTGAGCAACAAGGCCACGCCATGCTGCTGAAAACCATCAAGGCCGACCGCATCTACGCAGGCTACGACCTGTCGTGGCTCGGCGCTGATCTGCAGCCGGACCGCATCGTTACCGCTGCCGATCTGGACAAGGACGGTATCGTCTTCCCCGAAGAGCACGCGCCTGATCCATTGCTGCCGGAAGGCAAAGTGCCGATGTTCATCGGTCACCCGGTAGCGATTCTGATCTGGAACGACTTCGAGCGTTTCCGTCAGGCCAAGAATCAACTCAAATTCAATGACAAAGCGATTCGTTACGGCGCCAAGGTGCCGTTCTACGAAGGCGACCCCTACGGCAGCTTCCGCTACGTGCGCGTCGGCGGCGCGACTTCGGCGGACGAAGACGAGTTCGCCAGCCTCAAGGATTCGATCCTGTTCCCGATGCTGAAGAACCGCCGTCCAGTCTGGAATGCATCGCCGAACCTGCATGGCAACCTCACCGAGCGCGGCCTGTTCTACGCCGACCGCATGAAGCAGGAAATCGACACGCCGCCAGACAACTGGCTGGTGTTCGATGAGCGCTACAAGACGCCGTCGATCGAACCGGCCGCCCTCGAGCCGGACAACGGCAACGGCTGGTACGACCCGAAAACCAAAACCCTGCATTTCGTCGTGGCGACGCAGTGCCCGCTGGAAGTCGCGACCGAGACCGCGAAGATGATCGGGCCGTCGCGTTTCGGCTTGTCCAATCTGAACATGCACCCGGGCTATACCGTCGGCTATGGCTCCAAAGACCACAACATTTTCGTCTACTACGCAGCCTTGGCCGCGCTGTACGGCGCCGGTGTGCCGGTGCGTCTGGCCAACGACCGCTACGAGCAGTTCCAGAGCGGCATCAAGCGTCACCCGTTCGACATCCGCTACCAGTTGGCCGTGGACAAGAACGACTACACCTTCAAGATTTTCCGCGCGGAAATGAGCGTCGACGGCGGCGGTCGGGTCAACTACAGCCCATCGGTGGCGGCGGTTGGCGCCACGGCTGCGCAGTCGATCTACTACATGCCGCAGAACGATCTGCAGGTCACCGCCTATCACTCGCGCGCGGTCGAGGCGGGTTCGATGCGCGGTTACGGCACTCTGCAAAGCATGGCGGCGACCGAAATGATGGTCGACGAGATCGCCAATCGCCTGGGTGTCGACGCCATCGATTTGCGCCGCAGGAATGCCCTGCGTTCCGGCATGAAAAACACCCAGGGCGCAATCCCGGCCGGTGCACTGCGCCTGCACGAAATTCTCGACAAGGCCTCGGTGCACGAAGTCTGGAAAAATCGCGACACGATCAAGCAGCAACGTGAAGCGGCAGACCCGGATAACTGGTACGGCGTCGGTTTCGCCATCTGCCAGAAAGACTTCGGCACCGGCTCCGAAGCGCCGATGGCCAGCATCGAATTCACCGCAGACGGGCGCATTACCCTGCGCCACATCGGTATCGAAATCGGTACCGGCATGTCCACTTCGCAAGCCTTGGTCGTTGCCGATTTCCTCGGCAGCCCGGCGCACGAGGTGAAGACCGGCGAAACCGAATGGCAGGAAATGCAGCTGATCACCAGCGGCAACCCTTACATCATGAGTCAGGCCGAGCAGGACAATCTGCTGCGCAACCCGCGCTGGGTCGGCAAGCTGGCCTCGGCGTCTTCGGCGACCAATTCCGCTTATTACTTCAGCCATGCAACCCGTGAAGCGGCGCGCGTGCTGTTCAACCACGGTTTGTGGCCGGCGGCGCTGGAGATCTGGCGCCAGGGTCCGTACGGCGGCCAGGCCAACCCTTACGTAGTGCGCCGCGAAGATGCGCATTGGGTCGACGGCAAGCTGACCGCCAACGGCATGCAACCGCTGAGCTTCGAAGAGCTGGCCAAGCGCGCCCATGAACGCGGTCTGGTGACAGGCGCCACGGTGCACGGTTTCAACCGCTGGAGCTGGGCCGAGGCTGAATACAGCATCGACGGCGTGCGCGAGCGTCTGCCGCTCGACGGTCTGGCGGTGAAATATGGCGATGGCGCGCCGCAAGCGAAGAAAGCGCAGATGAACAGCGCCGGCTTCCACTTGCTTGATCGGCAGAACGTCAACTACCCGGTAGTGCAGTTGAACAATGCTGCCGTGACCTATTACAGCCCGGTCGCGACGCTGGTCGAGTTGAAGGTCAATAAAGGCTCGGCGGAAGTCGAGGTGCTCAACCACCATTCGTGGATCGAGTGTGGTCGGGTGCTGGTTGAAGAGTTGGTCAAGGGCCAGCTCGAAGGCGGTATCGCCATGGGTATTGGTCATGCGCTGATGGAAGAGATGCCGTTGTACGAAGGCGGGCCGGGGGAGGGTGACTGGAACTTCAACCGTTACCGCCTGCCGATGGCGCGTCACGTTGCGGTGTGGAAGCAGACCGCGGAGATCCTGCCGCCGCTGTCGCCGAGCGATCCGTCCAAGGGCATCGCCGAAGTGGTGATGATCCCGATTGTCGGTGCCATCGGTAACGCCGTGGCGCACGCCATCGGTAAACGTGTTCGTGACTTGCCTATCACCGCTGCGCGCATCAAGGAGGCCCTCAATGGCTAACCGTCCGCTTCAACTGACCCTCAATGGTCAATCCGTCGGCCCGGTGGACATCCCTGATGACCTGCCGATGATCGACTACCTGCACGAATACAAAAACCTCACCGGCTCGCGGCTGGGCTGCGGTCAGGGGATCTGCCACGCCTGTGTGGTGATCGTCGATAACCCCGACGGCACCAGCGAGGAAGTGCGCACCTGCATCACCGGTGCGCATTACTTCGAGGGCAAGAAAGTTCGCACCATCGAAGGCCATGCCACTCGCGACGAGCAGGGCCAGGTCACCGAGCTCAATCCGATCCAGCAGCGCTTTGTCGACGAGTTCGCCTTCCAGTGCAGCTACTGCGCGCCAGGCTTCGTCAACGCTGCCACCGTGCTGGTGGAGAAGCTGCAGCGTCAGCCAACCGTACACAGCAAGCTGGAGCAGGTGATCGAGGACAGCCTCGGCCATCACGTCTGCCGCTGCACCGGGTACGTGCGTTATTACAACGCCACGCGCAACGTGCTGACCGATCTTGGTCTGGTCAAGGAGGGTTGAGCATGAAGCGTTTACTGACCCGCCTGGCTTTCGCGGTCGGACTGGCTGCGCCGCTTTTGGCGGCCCACGCCGACGATCAGATCAAGCGCGGCGAATACCTCGCCCGCGCTGCCGACTGCATGGCCTGCCACACCGCACCGGGTGGCGCGCCTTATGCCGGCGGCCTGCCGATCGTCTCGCCATTCGGCACGATCTACGGCACCAACATCACCCCGAGCAAAGAGCACGGCATCGGTCTGTACAACGATGACGAGTTCTTCGCTGCGCTGACCGAAGGCAAACGGCGCGACGGTGCGAATCTGTATCCAGCGATGCCGTACACCTCGTATCACCTGATGCCGCGCGCCGACTCCGATGCAATTCACGCGTATCTGAAAACCATCGAGCCGATCGAACGCGCCGCGCCAGTGACCAGCCTGAGCTTTCCGTTCAATGTGCGTCTGGGCCTGACCGGCTGGAACATGCTCTACGGCAAAGACGTCAAGCTGGAGTCGGCCGAGGGCAAAAGTGAGGCGTGGAAGCGCGGCCAGTACATGGTCGACGTTCTCGGTCACTGCGGCGAATGCCATACGCCACGCGGCCTGCCCGGCGCGATGCAAATGGACAAGCGCATGACCGGCGGCATTCTCAATGGTTATCTGGCGCCGAGCCTGCTGGCCACCGACCTGGCCGCGCGCGGCTGGAATCAGCAGGATCTGAGCACGTTTCTCAAGCATGGCATGAGCGCGCAAGGAACGATGTTCAACGAAATGTTCCCGGTGTTTCACAACAGCACTCAAGGTCTGAGCGATGCTGACCTGGCGGCAATGGCGACGTTCCTCCTTGGCGAGCAACCGCCACCAGCCCAAGAGCTCGTCGAAGTACCGCTGGACAAGCTCAGCGCGAGTGCCCAGCGCGGCCGTCAGGAATATCTGAACGTCTGCGCCGGTTGTCACGGGGCTGGCGGTGAAGGCAAACCGCACATTGCAGTGGCCATGCGTGGCAACACGACGTTGCGTCTGGAAGATCCGCGCAATCTGTTGCGAGTGATCGAGGACGGCATCGGCGAACAGAAGTTCTCCGGGTTCGAGCACATGCAGCCGATGCCGGGTTTTGCTGAAAAGCTCAGTCCTGAGCAATTGACTGATCTGCTCAACTACCTGCGTCAGGGTTGGGGCGGGCAGGGCGCTGAACTGGCGGTGAGCGAAGTGCAGAAGCTGCAATCCGACGCACCGAGCGTCGAGCACAAGGCGCACTGATATGCAGCATCTCGATCTGCAAGTGGTGCGTCGGGCGCTGGAATGGTCGGTGGCCGGGCAGCGAATCTGGCTGTGCACGGTGCTGACCACTTACGGCTCGGCACCGCGCGCGCCGGGTTCGCTGCTCGCGGTGAACGAAGGCGGGCAGTGGATCGGTTCGCTATCGGGCGGTTGCGTCGAGGAGGATTTCCTTGAGCGCGTCGCCGAAGGTGCGTTTCTCGAAGCGGTAAGCGTCGTGCGTTACGGCGAAGGCGATGATCCGCGCTCGCGGGTCAGTCTGCCTTGCGGCGGCATTCTTGATGTGCTGGTTGAGAAACTTGACGCCGACTGCGCGGTGCAGGCGCACCTGCGTGAACTGGAATCGGCGCTGCTGGGTCAGCGTCGTCTGCTTCGCGAAGTTGATCTGGCCAGCGGTGCGCGCACTCTGTTTGCTGATCGCGAGCAGGGTGCACGGATCGAGCGTGAGATTGATCGGGTGCGCATTCGTGTCGGTGCAGCACAGCGCTTGTTGCTCGCTGGCTACTCAAGTGTGGCGCAGGCCTGTGCCGAGTTCGCGGTAGGGCTTGGCTTCGAAGTGATTCTCTGCGATCCGCGTGATGAAGTGCTTGAAGGCGTGGTGCTCAATAGCGTGGAAATCCGTCGACAGTTGCCTTCGGTGTTCATTGCCGACGGTGGTTGTCATCGCGATACGGCGGTAGTGGCGTTGACCCATGATCCGCGCATCGACGATCTGGCGATGATGGAAGCGGTGCGCACCGAGGCGTTTTACATCGGTGTGATGGGATCGCAGCAGACGTCGCAGAAACGCTTCGAGCGCTTACGCCGCATTGGTGGCTTGAGTGAGGCAGAGCTGGCGCGGGTTCATGCGCCGATCGGCCTCAACCTCGGCAGCAAGACACCGGCGGAAATTGCGCTGGCGGTGCTGGCGGATATCCTGCGCATTCGCAGCGGGATCGCTCGGGATCAGCTCTGATCCTAAGCCTTGCTGATCTACTGTGGCGAGGGGATTTATCCCCGTTGGACTGCGCAGCAGTCCCCTCCTGCTCAAGAGGGGGCGTTTCGCACCCCCAACGGGGATAAATCCCCTCGCCACAATGGTGTTTATAGGCCGTACTTATCGCGCAGCCCGTAATACCAGGCGCCCAGCGCGGCAAACGGTGTGCGCAGCAATTGCCCTCCGGGGAAGGGATAGTGCGGCAGGTCGGCAAAGGCATCGAAGCGCTCGGCCTGACCACGCAACGCTTCGGCGAGGATCTTGCCCGCCAGGTGCGTGTAGGTGACGCCGTGACCGCTGCAGCCCTGCGAGTAATAGATGTTGTCGCCCAGGCGCCCGACCTGCGGCAAGCGCGAAAGGGTCAGCAGGAAGTTGCCGGTCCAGGCGTAGTCGATCTTCACGTCCTTGAGTTGCGGGAAAGCCTTGAGCATCTTCGGGCGGATGATCGCTTCGATGTTCGCCGGATCGCGAGCGCCGTAAACCACGCCGCCACCGAAGATCAAGCGCTTGTCGGCGGTCAGGCGATAGTAGTCGAGCAGATAGTTGCAGTCCTCTACGCAGTAATCCTGCGGCAATAGCGCCTTCGCCAGCTCATCGCCCAGTGGCTCGGTAGTGATCACTTGAGTGCCGCACGGCATCGATTTGGCCGCCAGTTCCGGTACCAGATTACCGAGGTAGGCGTTGCCGGCGACGATGATGAACCTGGCCCTGACCTTGCCCTGCGGCGTATGCACAACCGGATTGGCGCCGCGCTCGATGCGCACGGCAGGTGATTGCTCATAGATGGTGCCGCCGAGAGACTCGACTGCCGCCGCTTCTCCGAGCGCCAGATTCAGCGGATGGATGTGGCCGCCGCTCATATCGAGCATGCCACCGACGTACTGATCGCAACCCACCACTTCACGAATGCGGCGTTGATCCATCAATTCCAGCTGGGTGTGGCCGAAGCGTTCCCACAGGCGCTTTTGCGATTCCAGGTGCCCCATTTGTTTGGCGGAAAGGGCGGCGAATACACCGCCGTCCTTCAGGTCGCACTGGATGTTGTATCTGGCCACGCGCTCGCGAATGATCCGGCCGCCTTCAAAGGCCATTTCGCCGAGCAGTTGCGCCTGCTTGGGGCCGACCGTGCGTTCAATGACGTCGATGTCGCGGCTATAGCTGTTGACGATCTGCCCGCCGTTTCGGCCCGAGGCGCCAAAACCGACTTTCGCCGCTTCCAGCACGGTTACGCGAAAACCGTTCTCCAACAGGAACAGGGCGGACGACAGCCCGGTATACCCGGCGCCGATCACACAGACGTCCGTCTCCACATCATCCTGCAGCACAGGGCGTGGTGGTACGGCATTGGCCGACGCAGCGTAATAAGACTCTGGGTATTGGGTGTTCGCCATCCTGCCGCCTCTGTTTAATATATTTTACGAGTGCGTCGATCCTACCCGAGTTGAAAAACCTCCGCCAGCCACCGGAAACTCTTCGTCGCTGAGGCGAAATTAAATATTTTGCATATTCATAGGGTTAGGTGAAAAAAAGGTGTTGACACCCCTCCGGAATTCCGTAGAATGCCGCCTCACAGCAGGCACGTAGCTCAGTTGGTTAGAGCACCACCTTGACATGGTGGGGGTCGTTGGTTCGAGTCCAATCGCGCCTACCAAACAAAATCCGCTCTGCTGGGCGGTCTGGAAGGGCTCACCGAAAGGTGAGCCCTTTTTTGTTGTCTTCGATTTGCGCAACGCTTGTTCCCGGTCCTTTCCGCTTCGCTCTGATCAGCTCTCCATTCATTACTGTTTGCGCAAAATGATCAAGCGCCATTTTGGTGCATTCTTCTTCCATTTCGTTGTTGAAAACACCTGAATATCCAAAGGCTTACAGCTCTTTTTCTCCAACCGGTTATCGAAAAAGCCTTGTTGCATGTTGGGAATTTAAGTAACATCCGTTCCGCGTTCACCACCACGGTTTATGCATTTTTAAATCCCAAGCTTCCATCAGCTGCTTGGGATTTTTTTTGCCTGCGATTTGGCGTTTGGGCGCTTGTCCCTCCCTCACCTCCAAGCGAGGCGCGGTTTTTTCGTCTACTACTGACTGGCCGATTTTCAACTCTTTATATGGGAGTGCGTCGATGCTGAGTCAGTGGGTCCTTGCCGCTATTCATCTATTCGCGTTTGCCTTGGCTTTCTGGGCGGCGCTGACGCGCGGCACAGCTTTCCGAAAACTCTCGGCGGGCACGGGAGAGGTCAAGCGCGTTCTGCTCGCGGATAACCTTTGGGGGCTTTCAGCTTTGACGCTGCTTATCACCGGAGCAATGCGTGCGTTTGGTGGTTACGAGAAAGGCTCTGGCTATTACCTGCATCAGCCGCTGTTTCATCTGAAGATGACGCTGTTCTTGCTGATACTACTGATGGAGCT
This sequence comes from Pseudomonas sp. S3_G06, assembly GCF_054667565.1. Classification (NCBI taxonomy): domain Bacteria; kingdom Pseudomonadati; phylum Pseudomonadota; class Gammaproteobacteria; order Pseudomonadales; family Pseudomonadaceae; genus Pseudomonas; species Pseudomonas sp. S3_G06. Next base: position 3,042,293 of record NZ_CP162738.1, on the reverse strand, counting down.
TGCACCGATGATCACGCTGATCAAATGGCGCGTCGCATCCTCGCGCGGTGTGGCGCTTGATAGCGGACGTGCGAAGTTGTACGCGCGAATCAGTCATGTTGAAGCGCTGCTGCTGATCCTGATGATGGTCGCGGCGACAGGCATGGCGCGTGGCGTGATATTCGCTTAGAAGGCGAAATTCGCCGTGCTCTATCGGAAACGTCCGACAGCCAGCTCCAGGAGTGAAAGGTAATATCGGCGCAAGAAAGGAGGGAGGGGCAATTGAAAGGAGTCAGCATGCTTCAGGCGCCGTGCCCAGCGGGGGTGAAATGCGGATGGCTAAACGGCGCGTGAATCTTTAGCCAGTCTTGCGCGACGGCAATAGGACTGGCTACGTAATGCAAAGTGGCTCAGGGCGTTTGCGGCTTGTCCGGAGCGGTCAGGCCGGCCTGGATGCGTTGGTAAATTTCTTCACGGTGCACTGCCACGTTTTTCGGAGCGTTGATGCCGATGCGGACTTGTTGGCCGCTGACTCCGAGGATGGTGATCGTGATGTCATCACCAATGTTTATGCTTTCACCGACTTTGCGGGTGAGTATCAGCATGGTCTTCTCCTTGATTGCTTGGTAGGGCACCTGATTCAGACAGTGCAGAGGTCGGTGGTATCTATAGATTAGTGCGAAGTCTCACGGTTTGGGTGCCTCTTTCTGACGCGCAGAAGCGGCATTAATTCCCAGGGCGTAACTATACAGAGGCTGCAATCATCATTCTCGTTGTTTTGTGCCCATTTTGCGGGGCTCGCGAAGTATTTTTGAATGATAAGATCGCCGCTTTACGAATTCCGAGGGAAGCGTTGTGCGCAAATTGGTTTGGCTGGTAGCGGCACTGGCATTGGCAGGCTGCGGTGAAGGCAAGAATGTAGATGCGCCGAAGCCTGAGACGAAGGTCGCGGCAGCGCCGGCGGCCGCCGCGCCACAGTGGGATCTGGAAGTGCGTGGCGAGACTCCTCAGGCCGTCAGTGACCTGAGCGGCTGGTTGATTGAGCACGCTTTCGTTCCGACGGTCGTCAAGGACGGCAGCGGTAAAACACGAATTCTGATCGGTCCGTTCAATTCCCAGGCTGACGCCGAGGCGCGCAAGGTGCAGGTGGATGCGGCGTTGGTAAAAGCCAAAAAACAAAATATCGAGTCGGTGGTGATCGAGCATCCGCTAACGCCATAAGCGAAGCGCCTTCAAAACACGCTGAACAGACATTAAAAAGGCCTCGAGCATAACGCTTGAGGCCTTTTTTATTTCCGCTGCAATCAGCCGCAGGCTTTCAGATTTACCGAGCCGACAAACTCGTTGCCGCGCCCCATCACGCACGCCACGCTCTGGTTGCGCTGACGTTCCCAATCCTGCACTGGATAGGTCTTGTCCCACGCTTCGTACAACTGCCGATCCTGCTTCGACAGGCGCAGTCCGTATTGTTTGCTCATATAAAAATACGTGCGGGCGATCATGCCGCGAATCGAAGGGCGGGGCATGACCTTCTTGGCCTTGAAGTCGACCTGCGTCAGGCAGGAGCCATATTGGCCGGACTGCACCGGCAACCAGCCGTAGCTGAAGTTGCTGCGGTCACCGTTGACCTCGCCAATGCTCGGCACCAGATTGTGCAAGTCAGCTTCGGCCTTTTGATAAACAGGATCGTAACGCGTGCAATTCTTGCGTCCGCCTTGCTGCCAGCACTGTCGCTGATGGCCGATCTGCCAGGCCGGCACGATGTGCTCCCATTCGATTCTCGATGCACGCTTGGCGTTCTTGCGCGGCACATAGCCGCAAGCCTTCAGGTCGACCTTGTTGCCGGTGTACTTGCAGCCGCAGTAAAACTCCGTGGACTGCGGTGCATAAAGTTTCCACGCGGCTTTCTTGGCTTCGGAAAATGTACGTGGGGCGCCAGCCTGGGCGCCCACGGCGAAAAACAACAACAGCAAAGCAACACAGCGGACACTCATTGAATCAATCTTCCTTCGGCACAACCCAAAAAATCTGCACGCCACCGTCATCGCGATAGGCGAGGGTGACGTTATCGTTCTCGTCGATTTCCTCAAGCAAGCGCTCCCAGTCGTCCATCGGCTCATCCGGCAAACGAAAAATCAGTGCGGCTTTGGCTTTTTGTGCGGTGGGGGAATTGATGATTTTCTGAACGCGCATACCCATGCGTTCGTAAGCGTCAGGAGCAGCAGGAGAGGTGGCCACGAGGTTATCCTTATTAAGCTGTACGTGCATACAGTATTTAACTGTAAGCGATTTCGCAACTGCTTAAAATTCAAGAAAATCCTCTGACAGCGGGTTTCCGATTTTGGTGTAGGGCTTGTCGAGTTTTTTGTGGGAAAAAAGCTCGAAGGGTGTAAGCGGGGCACCACCTGCCAAGCTGGCAGGTGGTGCGCAATTGCCTGATCGAGGAGTGATCAGGCGAAGGACAATCAGTATTCCCAGAACATCCGTTGCAGCTCTTTGCTGTCGTTGGTCTTGGTCAGTGCGACCATCGCCAGAATGCGGGCTTTCTGCGGGTTCAGGTCGTGAGCGACAACCCAGTCGTATTTGTCGTCAGGCTGTTCGGCGTTACGCAGGACAAAGCCGCCGGCGTTGACGTGGGATGAACGAATGATCTGCACGCCATCCTTGCGCAGCGCTTGCAGGGATGGAACCACGCGAGAGGATACCGAACCGTTGCCAGTGCCGGCGTGGATGATGGCTTTGGCGCCGGCTTGCGCCAGTGCCTTGTAGGCGGTATCGCTGACGTCGCCGTAGGAGTAGGCAATTTCTACGTCAGGCAGGCTCTTGATGTTTTTGATGTCGAATTCCGAATCCATGGTATGACGCTTGGCCGGCAGGCGGAACCAGTAGGATTTGCCTTCGACCACCATGCCCAGCGGACCCCAGGCGCTTTTGAATGCTTCGGTCTTGATGTTGATCATTTTGCTGACGTCGCGACCGGACTGGATCTCGTCGTTCATGGTCACCAGCACGCCTTTGCCGCGCGCTTCTTTGCTGCTCGCCACGGCGACGGCGTTATACAGGTTGAGCATGCCGTCTGCCGACATGGCAGTGCCCGGACGCATCGAACCGACGACGATGATCGGCTTGTCGGTCTTCTCGACCAAGTTCAGGAAGTAAGCGGTTTCTTCGAGGGTGTCGGTACCGTGGGTGATAACGATGCCGTCGACGTCCTTGCTGTCAGCCAGTTCGGAAACGCGACGACCCAATTGCAGCAGGTTGTCGTTGGTGATGCTTTCCGAAGCGATCTGCATGACTTGTTCGCCACGCACGTTAGCCAGTTTGCTCAGCTCGGGAATGCCGGCAATCAGTTGCTCGATACCGACTTTCGCTGCTTGGTAAGTGGCACTGTTGGCGGCACTGGCGCCAGCGCCGGCGATGGTACCGCCGGTGGCGAGAACAACGACGTTGGCCAGTTTGGTCTGGGTTTCGACTTCTTTTGCCTGAAGGGCAGTAGGCAGGAGCAGCAGGAGGGCCAATGCGCCCGGAATCAAGGTATTGAAAGCAGATTTCATTATTTTTCTCTCTAGTCGTGAGACGGTGCTGATGCAGGTTCATCTAGATGCGCCCCAAGCCGATCTGAATGCTTGAGGTGCAAGGACGGGAGCGGGATTCATACCATGCGTAATGTGCTGGCGGAAAATGTTTAACCCAATGATTTACATCAACATTTGTCGGTGGCTGGAGCATCGTTGAGGACCCATCCATCCGGGATTCCGAACGACAGCGGGATTCTTGTTCGGCTCGCCGATAGGCAATCTCTGAAAAGCCAGGCGGGTGACAAATCCCTGCTAAAGAAATGTGCTCCCAGGCCGATGCGTCCTCAAGGAAACCAAATCTTAGGAGTTCACATGTCACTGACGGTCGGTTTTGCCAATCCCGCTGCAGTCACCATCGGCGGTAAAACTGCAGCCACGATCAACACCCTGAACGACGCGACCAATGAGGCTTCGGCGCAGGCGCTGGGTACCGAGAAGACTGAAAAGAATCAGGTCAGAACTGGTGGTGGTCCTGTGCAGGAAAACAGTGAAACCGAGGCTGACAGCAATCTCAGCATCACCGTCAAGACACTGCTCAAGCGGATGAAGGAATTGCAAAAGCAACTTCAGGAGCAGCAACAGCAACTGGCTGCGGCTCAGGCTGCAAGCTATCCGACTCCCGAAGCGAAATCCCAGGCTGTGATGTCGATTCAGGGCCAGATCGCGCAAACCAGCGCCGCACTGGCAGAAGTGGCGGGTGCGTTGGTCAAGGAGATGTCGAAAAGCGCTACCAGCGGCGGCTTGGTCAATACGACTGCCTGAAGCGACAAATTGCCAATTCAGCGATTCGGCCTACAACAAAAGACGATTTCTGATTGTTGACAAATGTCGGCGGGATTCTCATAGTTCGGTCTACGCAAACGTTTGCGCGGCTTGGAAGGACATTTCCTCCCGGAGCCGTGACGTAGCTTACGTCAGCGCAAACGTTGCTCACAATAATCATAAGATCGGAGTGAACCCATGAAGCTGCCATTCGCCGCACGTCTTCTTGCTGTCGCTATGCTGGCTGCCACAGCCGCCGCACTACCTGTCTCCTCGGCTTTCGCCGAATCCGCAGAAAAACCCAAAGTCGCGCTGGTCATGAAATCCTTGGCCAACGAATTCTTCCTGACCATGGAAGACGGCGCCAAAGCCTACCAGAAAGAGCACTCCGCCGATTTCGATCTGATCTCCAACGGTATCAAAGACGAAACCGATACCGCCGGCCAGACTCGCATCGTCGAACAAATGATCCTGGCCAAGGTGAATGCACTGGTGATCGCGCCTTCTGACTCCAAGGCCATGGTGCCGGTGATCAAGAAGGCCGTAGACGCCGGTATCACGGTGATCAACATCGACAACCAGCTCGATCCCGCCGTGGTCAAAAGCAAGAACATCGACGTGCCGTTCGTAGGTCCGGACAACCGCAAAGGTGCACGTCTGGTTGGCGAATATCTGGCCAAGCAACTGAAGGCGGGCGACGAGGTCGGCATCATCGAAGGCGTGTCCACCACCACCAACGCGCAGGCGCGCACGGCCGGTTTCAAGGACGCGATGGAAGCCGCGCAGATCAAAGTGGTCTCGCTGCAGTCCGGTGACTGGGAAATCGACAAGGGCAACAAGGTTGCCGCTTCGATCCTCAGTGAATACCCCGATGTCAAAGCACTGCTGGCCGGTAACGACAGCATGGCGGTCGGCGCCGTTTCCGCAGTCCGTGCCGCTGGCAAGGCAGGGCAGGTAAAAGTCGTCGGTTACGACAACATCAATGCGATCAAGCCAATGCTCAAGGACGGCCGCGTGCTGGCCACTGCTGACCAGTTTGCAGCCAAGCAGGCCGTGTTCGGCATCGAAACCGCACTGAAGATCATCAAAGGCGAGAAAGTCGACAGCGGTGCCAACGGCGTGATCGAAACACCGGTCGAACTGGTCACCCAGTAAGTCATCTGGCGACACAACGGCGCTCGTCCGTCCGGGCGAGCGCATGGAGATTTCTATGTCAGTTTCCGCCCCGAACGCTGTCCTCTCGGTCAGCGGTATCGGCAAGACCTATGCGCAACCGGTGCTCACCGGCATCGATCTGACGCTGATGCGCGGTGAAGTACTGGCGCTGACCGGCGAAAACGGTGCCGGCAAAAGTACCCTGTCGAAGATCATTGGTGGTCTGGTCACGCCGACCACCGGCCAGATGCAATTCCACGGCAAGGACTATCGTCCGGGCAGCCGTACCCAGGCTGAAGAGCTTGGCGTGCGCATGGTCATGCAAGAACTCAATCTGTTGCCGACGCTGTCGGTGGCGGAAAACCTGTTTCTGGATAATCTGCCGAGCAGCGCGGGTTGGATCAGCCGCAAGCAGTTGCGCAAGGCGGCGATCGAAGCCATGGCGCAAGTCGGCCTCGATGCGATCGACCCGGACACACTGGTTGGGGAGTTGGGTATCGGTCATCAACAGATGGTCGAGATCGCGCGCAACCTGATCGGCGATTGCCACGTGCTGATCCTCGATGAGCCGACCGCGATGCTCACGGCGCGCGAAGTCGAAATGCTCTTCGAACAGATCACCCGATTGCAGGCTCGCGGCGTTTCCATCATCTATATCTCTCATCGTCTCGAAGAACTGGCGCGGGTGGCGCAGCGTATTGCTGTGCTGCGTGACGGCAATCTGGTCTGCGTCGAGCCGATGGCCAACTACAACAGCGAGCAACTGGTCACCTTGATGGTCGGTCGCGAACTGGGCGAACACATCGACATGGGGCCGCGCAAGATCGGTGCTCCGGCGCTGACGGTCAACGGCCTGACGCGTTCGGACAAAGTCCGCGACGTCTCCTTCGAAGTGCGTGCCGGGGAGATTTTCGGCATTTCCGGATTGATCGGGGCAGGGCGCACGGAATTGCTGCGGCTGATCTTCGGTGCCGATGCTGCCGACAGCGGCACCATCGCGCTCGGCTCGCCGGCCAAAGTCGTGAGTGTCCGCTCGCCAGTCGATGCCGTACGCAATGGCATCGCGTTGATCACCGAGGATCGCAAGGGCGAAGGGCTGCTGCTCAGTCAGTCGATCAGCGCCAACATCGCCTTGGGCAACATGCCGGAAATCTCCAGTGGTGGTTTCGTCAACAACGGCGACGAAATTTCCCTGGCGCAGCGTCAGATCGAAGCCATGCGTATCCGCAGTTCTAGCCCGACGCAGTTGGTCTCGGAACTGTCCGGCGGCAATCAGCAGAAGGTCGTGATCGGCCGCTGGCTGGAGCGCGACTGTTCGGTGCTGCTGTTCGACGAGCCCACTCGCGGAATCGATGTCGGTGCCAAGTTCGACATTTACGGTTTGCTCGGCGAGTTGACCCGCCAGGGCAAGGCATTGGTCGTGGTGTCCAGTGACTTGCGTGAGTTGATGCTGATCTGCGACCGGATCGGCGTGCTCTCGGCGGGACGTCTGATCGACACCTTCGAGCGCGACAGCTGGACCCAGGATGATTTGCTTGCCGCCGCTTTCGCCGGCTACCAGAAACGTGATGCGTTGCTCAATGAAGCGGCGCCTAGGGATCTCCCATGAAAACTGCATCTTCTGCCAGTAAACGTAGTGGCAATTTCTTTGGCCTGGGTACTTATCTGGGCCTGGCCGGTGCCTTGCTGGCGATGATTGCGCTGTTCTCGGTTCTGAGCAGCCATTTCCTCTCGTACAACACTTTCAGCACCCTGGCCAACCAGATTCCCGACTTGATGGTGCTGGCGGTGGGCATGACCTTTGTGCTGATCATCGGCGGCATCGATTTGTCCGTCGGCTCGGTGCTGGCGTTGGCCGCATCGACGGTCAGCGTTGCGATTCTCGGCTGGGGCTGGAGCGTTTTGCCAGCGGCGCTGCTCGGCATGGCGGTGGCGGCTCTGGCCGGGACCATCACTGGCTCGATCACCGTGGCCTGGCGGATTCCGTCGTTCATCGTCTCCCTCGGCGTGCTGGAAATGGCCCGCGGTGTGGCGTATCAGATGACCGGGTCGCGCACTGCCTACATTGGCGATGCGTTCGCCTGGCTGTCGAATCCGATCGCGTTCGGCATTTCCCCGTCGTTCATCATCGCTTTGTTGGTGATCTTCATCGCGCAGGCAGTTTTGACCCGCACGGTTTTCGGCCGCTACCTGATCGGCATCGGCACCAACGAAGAAGCCGTGCGGCTGGCCGGGATCAATCCCAAGCCCTACAAAATTCTGGTGTTCAGCCTTATGGGCCTGCTGGCGGGCATTGCCGCTCTGTTTCAGATTTCGCGTCTGGAGGCGGCTGACCCGAACGCAGGTTCGGGCCTGGAACTGCAAGTGATCGCAGCGGTGGTAATCGGCGGCACCAGCCTGATGGGCGGGCGCGGTTCGGTGATCAGCACTTTCTTTGGTGTGTTGATCATTTCCGTGCTCGCGGCCGGTCTCGCGCAGATTGGTGCGACGGAGCCGACCAAGCGCATCATCACCGGCGCGGTAATCGTTATCGCTGTGGTGCTCGACACCTATCGCAGTCAACGCGCCAGTCGCCGGGGCTGAACCATGGCAACGATCAAGGATGTAGCGGCGCTCGCGGGCATTTCCTACACGACCGTGTCGCACGTGGTGAACAACACCCGCCCGGTCAGTCAGGAAGTGCGGCGCAAAGTCGAGGCGGCGATCAAGAGCCTCGACTACGTGCCCAGTGCCGTGGCGCGCTCGCTGAAAGCCAAAACCACGGCGACCATCGGCCTGCTGGTGCCTAACAGCCTCAACCCGTACTTCGCTGAACTGGCGCGCGGAATCGAGGATTACTGCGAGCGCAACGGCTATTGCGTGATCCTCTGTAACTCCGACGACAACCCGGACAAGCAGCGCAGCTATTTGCGTGTGTTGCTGGAAAAGCGCATCGACGGTTTGATCGTCGCCTCCGCCGGCGGTGACAGTGGTCTGGCGCAAGGGCTGGCGGGCGTGAAGACGCCGATGGTCATCGTCGACCGGGGCCTGGAAGGTGTAAATGCCGATCTGGTGCGCATCGACCACGAATACGGCGCTTATCTGGCAACCCGTCACCTGCTCGAGTTGGGGCATCGCGACATCGCCACCATCGGCGGTCCGGCCAGTACCAGCGTGGCGCAAATGCGTCAGGCCGGTTATTGCCGAGCGCTGCAAGAGGCGGGAATCGAGGTGCGCGAAGAGCGCATGCTCGAAAGCGACTTCACCAGCACCGGCGGTTACAACGCCGCTGCCCGACTGCTCGAGAGCAATCCACCCAGCGCGATTTTTGCCGGCAACGACATGATTGGCATCGGTGTGCTGCGTGCGGCGGCTGAACGGAATGTTCGGGTGCCGGCCGAGCTGTCGGTGATCGGCTTCGATGACATTCAGATGAGTCGTTATGTCTATCCGGCGTTGACCACGGTCGGCCAGTCGATCCTGCAACTGGGCGAGATGGCCGCCGAAGTGCTGTTGCGCAGAATTGCTGCGCCGGAATCGGGCACCGATCAACGCATCGTGACCCCGAGTATTGTCCTGCGCGAATCGACCGCGCCGCTGTCCGGCGTGTTCACCGAATATCGCTGAAACCGAATTGATGAGTAGTGATGTATGCCAGCAAATGTAGTGGTAATAGGCAGCCTGAACATGGACCTGGTCACCCGGGCGCCACGGCTGCCGCGCGGCGGTGAAACGCTGATCGGTCATTCCTTTGCCACTGTGTCGGGCGGCAAGGGCGCCAATCAAGCAGTTGCCGCTGCTCGTCTGGGCGCGCAGGTGGCGATGGTCGGTTGCGTCGGAAATGACGACTACGGTGTGCGATTGCGCGATGCCTTGCTCGCCGAGCACATCGACTGCGAGGCTGTCAGTGTCGTAGAGGATTCCAGTGGCGTGGCGCTGATTGTGGTGGATGACAACAGCCAGAACGCCATCGTGATTGTCGCCGGTGCCAATGGCGCGATGACGCCAGCAGTGATCGACCGTTTTGACGCGGTTTTACAGGCCGCCGACGTGGTGATCTGTCAGCTCGAGATTCCCGATGCGACGGTCGGGCATGCGCTCAAGCGTGCACGTGAACTGGGCAAAACCGTCATCCTCAACCCGGCGCCGGCCAGCCGTCCTTTGCCGGCAGACTGGTTCGCGGCGATTGACTATCTGATTCCCAACGAGAGCGAAGCCGCCGCGTTGAGCGGGCTCGCTGTCGACTCGCTGCAGTCGGCAGAAACGGCTGCCACTCAATTGATTGCCATGGGCGCCGGTAAAGTCATTGTCACGTTGGGCGCGCAGGGTTCGTTGTTCGCCAATGGCCAGGGCTTCGAACACTTCCCCGCGCCGACCGTGAAGGCGGTCGATACCACGGCCGCAGGCGACACCTTTGTCGGCGGTTTCGCCGCAGCGCTGGCCAATGGCAAATCCGAGGCCGAGGCGATCCGCTACGGTCAGATCGCCGCTGCACTGTCGGTTACCCGTGCCGGTGCACAACCGTCAATTCCAACCATGTCCGAAGTACAGGCGTTCAGACCCGCATGAAAAAGACTCCATTACTCAACGTCGCGCTGTCGCGACTGATCGCTTCGCTTGGCCACGGTGACATGGTCGTGATCGGCGACGCCGGTTTGCCCGTGCCGCCGGGTGTCGAGCTGATTGATCTGGCGCTGACCCATGGCATCCCTGATTTCGTCAGCACGCTGAAAGTCGTACTCAGCGAGATGCAGGTAGAAAGCCATGTGCTGGCCAGAGAGATCTTCGATAAGCAGCCCTCGGCGCTGGCCGATCTGGACGCGTTGAACGAAGAGGGCGCGCTGGGCCGTAGGGATCTGCTCACCCATGAGCAGTTCAAGGTACTGAGCCGACAAGCCAGGGCGATCATTCGTACAGGAGAATGTCAGCCGTACTGCAACATCGTTCTGGTCGCCGGGGTTACATTCTGATTTCCGATCTCACCTGCACAAGGAATGCGCTATGCAACGCTATGCTGAAAAACTCCATCAACTGCTTCGGGGTCTGCTGCTTTTGTCCGTGATTACTGCGACCGGCGCCCAGGCGGCGGAAAAGATCGACCTGATCATCGACACCGATCCGGGCGCTGACGATGTGGTCGCCTTACTGTTCGCTCTGGCGTCGCCGGATGAATTGAATATTCGCGCTCTGACTACCGTGGCCGGCAACGTGCGCCTGGACAAGACTTCGCGTAACGCGCGACTCGCTCGCGAATGGGCAGGGCGCGAAGACGTGCCGGTTTACGCTGGCGCACCGAAGCCACTGATGCGCACACCGATCTACGCTGAGAATATTCATGGCAAGGAAGGCTTGTCGGGCGTGACGGTTCACGAGCCAAAGAAAGGCCTGGCGAAAGGAAATGCGGTCAATTATCTGATCGACACTCTTAAATCGGCCAAACCGCACAGCATCACCATCGCCATGCTCGGCCCGCAGACCAACTTGGCTCTGGCGTTGATCCAGGAGCCGGAGATCGTTCAGGGCATCAAGGAAGTGGTGATCATGGGCGGGGCGCATTTCAACGGTGGCAACATCACCCCTGTGGCTGAATTCAACCTGTTCGCTGATCCGCAGGCTGCCGAGGTGGTGCTCAAGAGCGGGGTGAAACTCACCTATCTGCCGCTGGACGTGACCCACAAGATCTTGACCAGTGACGCGCGCCTGAAGCAGATCGCCGCGCTGAAAAACAATGCGAGCAAGATTGTCGGTGACATTCTCAATGAATACATCAAGGGCGATATGGAGCACTACGGCATTCCCGGCGGTCCGGTGCATGACGCCACCGTTGTGGCATACCTGCTCAAGCCCGAGTTGTTTACCGGTCGGGCGGTCAACGTCGTGGTGGATAGCCGTGAAGGACCGACATTCGGCCAGACCATCGTTGACTGGTACGACGGTTTGAAAGCACCGAAGAATGCGTTCTGGGTCGAAAATGGCGACGCCCAGGGGTTCTTTGATCTGCTGACCGAGCGCCTGAAACGCCTGAAATAAGTCGTCGACCCGCAGGCAGTTTGCCTGCGGGTTTTCACTGCGGCTGTTCGGCCTGGCCGATCGGATAGCGTTCGAATACCTGGTTGATAAAATGCTGCGCCGCTTCTATCCCCAACTCCTTGACCAGTAGATCGATGCCGATCAGCGCCAGTTCTTCCGTCGTGCCGGGGCTGTAAGAGCTGTGTCCTTCGGCCCATTTGGCGTTGATGGCGGCGTCGATGCTTACACTGGTCATGGGAGGCTCGAAAGGTCAGGATGTCTGTTTTTCGAGTTAACCATTTTGCGCGGCGTTTGGCACTGCGACTTAGGCATGAGCGGAGCGCTATGCGACACTTGGTCTTTTCCGGCTTACCAAGGACCCTGTTGTGCAGATCGATCTGAATAGCCCTGACGGCCTCACACTCGATGCAGTGCGCCAATTGCTCGCCTCAGCCAGTGACGACGTACACAACCAATTGCGCGTGACCAAAGACGGCATCGCCTATCTGTCCACCGTGACCGGTGGGCAGGATATCGACGGTCTGCTGTTTCGCCTGGAAACCTGGGCAAAGGGCTCCGGCTATGTGGGGAACGTCGCAGCCAGTGATGAAGTCTGGGTGATGCAGATTTTCAACGCGCTCAAGGACAACTGGCCGAATCCGCCGTATGACTACATCGACGTTTATTGAGGTCGTTAATATTCAGTCACGATTGTTTGCTGAGTCGCCGCGCGCAGCTCAGGCAAACTCGGCATTTTTCCGCTCGTGGGGCAGGGCATGGCTTGAGCCTTGAAACCAAACGCCGCATTGGCGGTCGCACGATCTCTGCTTAAACATTTGAAAACAAGGAGGCTTCATGCCTTTGAAGTTCGCGACACTGGGTGCACTGATGGCCGCTGCGCTGTTGGCTGGTTGCAGCACAACCTCCAGCGAGTCGGCAAAGGAACCCGTGGCTGCTGAATCGGGGAACAGCCGCTGCGAAGCATCGGCAGCGCAATTCGCCATCGGCAAGAAGGCATCCCCTGAATTGCTGGATCAGGCACGTGCCAAGGCTGGGGCGCAAAATGCGCGCTTCCTCAAGCCAAACGACATGATCACCCTGGAATACCGCTCCGATCGCCTGAACCTGAACACCGACAACAACCTGGTAGTTACTCGCGTCAACTGCGGCTGAGTCCTTTTGTGTCAGGCATAAAAAACCCCGTCACCAGGACGGGGTTTTTTTAGTGCGCCGAGAAATTACTCTGGGCGAACCTGTGCAGCTTGCATACCCTTTTGGCCTTTCTCAGCCACGAAAGAGACGGTCTGGCCTTCTTTCAGGCTTTTGAAACCGTCGGATTCGATAGCTTTGAAGTGTACGAACAGGTCGTCACCGCCACCTTGAGGAGTGATGAAGCCGAAGCCTTTTTCATCGTTGAACCATTTAACGGTGCCGGTTTGGCGATTAGACATGGTGTATCTCCAAGAAACATATATTTTCAGTAGTACTGTGCTGCTCAGGCCAACTGGGCACACCCGGGTATCATAGTCGAAATGTTCGCTTTGGGAGCCCCCCGGACGTGCTGTTTGCCAATCAGTCGTGTTTTCTTTACCACCCGTTTCTGCTGAAAGCCCCGGTTTGAAAGGCTTTCAGCGAAACGTAAAGACGATAAAAAAACCTGTAAAACCTGCATAAATCGTCTGAAAAGGCTCATTTCCAGCACTTTTTTCCGCCTTTCAGCCGATATTAATACCCGGTTTTCTTATTTTTTCGGGGCGGTATTTGCCTTGCATTTGGCGATCTGGCCAAGGGCTTTCTGTTGCAATTCAGGAGTCGCCTTGTTGTCCATCAGCGCCTGAATGTCGCTGGCCGGATAGGACTTGATGGCGTCAGCTCCGCAAGCGCAGTGTGATTTCGCCGCTGCAGCACCGATTTGCTGGGTCGCAGCCTGAGTGCACTGGGCCATGTACTTTTCGCGCTCGCCTTTCGGCCAGTCGGCATGGGCGCTCAGTGGCAGCAGCAGGACGACGGGGGCGACGACGGCGAATAAGCTTTTCAGACGCATGCGAGGATGCTCCTTGTGGGTCAATGTCTTGTTATCTGAGGGCGCAAAGGCCGATCAAGTTCAGCACTCTGGCATAAAATCGGACATTTCGCCTTCTGCCAAATCAGGGCGTGAGCGACCGCTCATCTGTGCTAGCATGCCGGGCTCAAGCGTTCTCAGGCTTCGGATGACCTTCAGTCCCGAAGCGGTCGGCGTGCGAATTTTTCCGATTTGAATCCCAGTCACTCTGGTTCGGTTTTCCGGTTGGCCGCAAGGCTCCTGCCGCTGTAAGGCAGGCGTTCGTCATTGAATGGCCTGGATCGGATCTTGTACTGGCTCATCCCAACCCACGTGACCTTTGGTAGGGGTCACCACTAGGAGAGGAGGCGCCATGCCAACTATTACTCTTCCCGACGGCAGTCAACGTTCATTCGATCACCCGGTTTCCGTAGCAGAGGTCGCCGCATCCATTGGTGCGGGTCTGGCCAAGGCCACGCTCGCCGGCAAGGTCAATGGACAACTGGTCGACGCCAGCGACATCATCAGCAGCGACGCGACCCTGCAAATCATTACGCCAAAGGATGAAGAGGGGCTGGAGATCATTCGCCACTCTTGCGCGCACCTGGTTGGCCACGCGGTCAAACAGCTGTACCCGACCGCGAAGATGGTAATCGGCCCGGTCATCGACGAAGGCTTCTATTATGACATCGCCTACGAGCGTCCTTTTACGCCGGAAGACATGGCGGCCATCGAACAGCGCATGCAGCAGCTGATCGAGAAGGATTACGACGTCATCAAGAAAGTCACTCCGCGCGCCGAAGTGATCGAAGTGTTCAAGGCCCGTGGCGAAGACTACAAGCTGCGTCTGGTCGAAGACATGCCGAACGAACAGGCGATGGGTCTGTATTATCACGAAGAATACGTCGACATGTGCCGCGGTCCGCACGTGCCGAACACGCGTTTCCTGAAATCCTTCAAGCTGACCAAGCTTTCGGGCGCCTACTGGCGCGGCGACGCCAAGAACGAGCAGTTGCAGCGCGTTTACGGCACCGCCTGGGCTGACAAGAAGCAGCTGGCGGTGTACATCCAGCGCATCGAAGAAGCTGAAAAGCGCGATCACCGCAAGATCGGCAAGCGCCTGGGCCTGTTCCACACTCAGGAAGAGTCGCCGGGCATGGTGTTCTGGCACCCGAACGGCTGGACTCTGTACCAGGTCCTCGAGCAGTACATGCGCAAGATCCAGCGCGACAACGGCTACCTTGAGATCAAGACTCCTCAAGTCGTCGACCGCAGCCTGTGGGAGAAATCCGGGCACTGGGCCAACTATGCCGACAACATGTTCACCACTCAGTCGGAAAACCGCGACTACGCCATCAAGCCGATGAACTGCCCGTGCCACGTGCAGGTGTTCAATCAGGGCCTGAAAAGCTACCGTGAGTTGCCGATGCGTCTGGCCGAGTTCGGTGCCTGCCACCGTAACGAGCCGTCGGGTGCGTTGCACGGCATCATGCGCGTGCGAGCGTTCACTCAGGACGACGCGCACATCTTCTGCACCGAAGAGCAGATGCAGGCCGAGTCCGCTGCGTTCATCAAGCTGACCATGGACGTCTATCGCGATTTCGGCTTTACCGAAGTCGAGATGAAGCTGTCCACTCGTCCGGAAAAACGTGTCGGCTCCGATGAGCTGTGGGATCGCGCTGAAGCAGCATTGGCTGCAGCCCTTGATTCTGCTGGCCTGCCGTACGATCTGCAGCCGGGCGAGGGTGCTTTCTACGGGCCGAAGATCGAGTTCTCGCTGAAAGATTGTCTCGGTCGCGTCTGGCAGTGTGGTACCTTGCAGCTCGATTTTAACCTGCCTGTCCGTTTGGGCGCTGAATACGTCTCCGAAGACAACAGCCGCAAACACCCGGTGATGTTGCACCGCGCGATCCTCGGTTCGTTCGAGCGTTTCGTCGGGATTCTGATCGAGCACTACGAAGGTGCTTTCCCTGCGTGGCTCGCGCCAACCCAGGCGGTGATCATGAATATCACTGATAAACAGGCAGATTTTGTTGCAGAGGTTGAAAAAACTCTCAACGAAAGCGGATTTCGTGCCAAGTCCGACTTGAGAAATGAAAAGATCGGCTTTAAAATCCGCGAGCATACTTTGCTCAAGGTTCCCTATCTTTTGGTTATCGGAGATAAGGAAGTCGAGATGCAGACTGTCGCTGTGCGTACTCGTGAAGGTGCTGACCTGGGCTCGATGCCCGTCGCCCAGTTCGCTGAGTTTCTCGCGCAAGCGGTTTCCCGGCGTGGTCGCCCAGATTCGGAGTAATTATTATTAAGCGTGAAATGAGACAAGATAAACGAGCTGCACCGAAAGCCCCGATCAACGAGAATATCTCGGCACGCGAGGTTCGGTTAATTGGCGCTGATGGCGAGCAGATTGGCATCGTCTCGATTGATGAAGCGCTTCGTATCGCTGAAGAAGCAAAGCTTGATCTGGTGGAAATTTCCGCAGATGCAGTCCCGCCTGTTTGCCGGGTGATGGACTACGGCAAATCGATCTTCGAGAAGAAGAAGCAGATTGCCGCGGCGAAGAAAAACCAGAAGCAGATTCAGGTTAAAGAAATCAAGTTTCGTCCAGGGACGGAGGAAGGGGATTACCAGGTAAAACTGCGCAACCTGGTACGTTTCCTGAGTGACGGGGACAGGGCCAAGGTATCCTTGCGATTCCGCGGCCGTGAGATGGCCCACCAGGAGCTGGGGATGGAACTCCTCAAGCGGGTTGAACAAGACCTGCTCGAGTACGGTTCGGTCGAACAGCATCCTAAGATGGAAGGACGCCAGCTGATCATGGTCATCGCCCCGAAAAAGAAGAAGTAATCAACAGGGCACGGCAGGCCTTCTGATTATGTTTATCAACTGAATGCGGAGTATCCGAACATGCCAAAAATGAAAACCAAAAGTGGTGCTGCCAAGCGGTTTCTGAAAACTGCTAACGGCATCAAGCACAAGCACGCTTTCAAGAGCCACATCCTGACTAAAATGTCGACCAAGCGTAAGCGTCAACTGCGCGGTAGCAGCTTGCTGCATCCGTCTGACGTGGCAAAAGTCGAGCGCATGCTGCGCCTTCGTTAATTTAGTCAAGAATAGAGGAAGTAACTCATGGCTCGTGTAAAGCGTGGCGTCATTGCCCGTAAGCGTCACAAAAAAATTCTGAAACTTGCTAAAGGCTACTACGGCGCACGCTCCCGCGTATTCCGTGTTGCCAAGCAAGCGGTAATCAAGGCAGGCCAGTACGCCTACCGTGACCGTCGTCAGAAAAAACGTCAGTTCCGCGCTCTGTGGATCGCTCGTATCAACGCTGGTGCTCGTGTTAACGGTCTGTCCTACAGCCGTTTCATCGCTGGCCTGAAAAAAGCGTCCATCGAGATCGACCGCAAGGTTCTGGCTGATCTGGCAGTGAACGAAAAAGCGGCGTTTGCTGCGATTGTCGAGAAAGCTAAAGCCACCTTGGCTTAAGTACCCCCGACAGTCACCCGGCCTCACCTCTGTGGGGTCAGGTGTTAAACGTCATAAATAGGGGAAGAGCCTTCAAGCTCTTCCCCTATTTTGTATCTGGAGTCTGTACATGGAAAACCTGGATGCGCTGGTCTCTCAAGCACTAGAGGCTGTGCAAAGCGCTGAAGATATCAATGCCCTGGAGCAAATCCGGGTTCAATACCTTGGCAAGAAGGGCGAATTGACTCAGGTGATGAAGACCCTGGGTAATCTGCCGGCCGAAGAGCGTCCGCAAGTCGGTGCGCTGATCAACGTTGCCAAGGAACGTGTTACAGGCGTTCTCAATGCGCGCATGGCATTGTTTGAAGAAGCCGAGCTGGCTGCCAAACTGTCTGCCGAATCCATCGACGTGACATTGCCGGGCCGTGGCCAGACCTCTGGCGGTCTGCATCCGGTCACCCGGACTCTGGAGCGCGTTGAGCAGTTCTTCACCCGCATTGGCTACGGCATTGCCGAAGGCCCAGAGGTCGAAGACGACTACCACAACTTTGAAGCGCTCAACATCCCAGGCCATCACCCGGCCCGGTCGATGCATGACACCTTCTATTTCAATGCCAACATGTTGCTGCGCACCCATACCTCGCCGGTACAGGTCCGCACCATGGAATCGAAGCAGCCGCCGATCCGCATCGTCTGCCCGGGCCGCGTGTATCGCAGCGACTCCGATATCACCCACTCGCCGATGTTCCACCAGGTCGAAGGCCTGCTGGTCGATCGCGATATCAATTTTGCCGATCTCAAAGGCACCATCGAAGAATTCCTGCGGGTGTTCTTCGAAAAAGAACTGGCCGTGCGTTTCCGTCCTTCGTACTTCCCGTTCACCGAGCCATCCGCCGAAGTCGACATGGAATGCGTGATGTGCAGTGGCAAAGGCTGCCGCGTCTGCAAGCAGACTGGCTGGCTGGAAGTGATGGGCTGCGGCATGGTTCACCCGAACGTGCTGCGCATGTCTGGCATCGACCCGGAAGAGTTCTCCGGCTTTGCCTTCGGCATGGGCGTCGAGCGTCTGGCCATGCTCCGTTACGGCGTGAACGACTTGCGTCTGTTCTTCGACAACGACTTGCGGTTCCTCGCGCAATTTCGCTAGTCGTAACGAATTCTTAGGAGAGCAGGATGAAATTCAGTGAACAATGGCTGCGTGGCTGGGTTAGCCCGCAGGTAGATCGCGATGAGCTGGTTGCTCGTCTGTCGATGGCCGGTCTTGAGGTCGATAGCGTTACTCCGGCCGCCGGTGCATTCAGCGGCGTGGTTGTGGGCGAGGTGCTGAGTACCGAGCAACACCCGGATGCCGACAAATTGCGCGTGTGCCAGGTCAGCAATGGCGCGGAAACCTTCCAGGTCGTGTGCGGAGCGCCAAACGTGCGCCCGGGCCTGAAGATTCCGTTCGCCATGATCGGCGCAGAACTGCCGGGCGACTTCAAGATCAAGAAGGCCAAGCTGCGTGGCGTCGAGTCGAACGGCATGCTGTGCTCGCAGGCCGAGCTGCAGGTCGGTGAAGGCAATGACGGTCTGATGGAGCTGCCGGCTGATGCGCCGGTGGGCGAAGATTTCCGCGTGTATCTGGATCTGGAAGACGCCAGCATCGAGGTCGACCTGACCCCGAACCGTGGCGACTGCCTATCTCTGGCCGGCCTGGCCCGTGAAGTCGGCGCGCTGTACGCCGTGCCGGTAACCCGTCCTGTGGTGACTGCGGTTGCAGCGGTACACGACGAAGTGCGTTCGGTCGAGGTGCTGGCCTCAGCTGCCTGCCCACGTTACCTGGGTCGGGTCATCCGTAACGTCGACCTGTCCAAGCCAACTCCGCTGTGGATGGTTGAGCGTCTGCGTCGCGCCGACGTGCGCAGCATCGACGCCGCCGTCGACATCACCAACTACGTGATGCTCGAGCTCGGCCAACCGCTGCACGCTTTCGATCTCGCCGAAATCAATGGCGGCATTCGTGTGCGCATGGCTGAAGAGGGCGAGAAGCTGGTTTTGCTCGACGGTCAGGAAGTCAGCCTGCGTAGCGATACGCTGGTCATCGCCGACCACACTCGTGCACTGGCGATTGCCGGTGTCATGGGTGGCGAGCACAGTGGCGTTTCCGCGACCACCCGCGATGTGTTCCTCGAATCTGCGTTCTTCGACCAGATTGCGGTTGCCGGCAAGGCACGTTCTTACGGCTTGCACACCGACGCTTCGCATCGCTACGAGCGTGGCGTTGACTGGCAACTCGCTCGTGAAGCCATGGAGCGCGCCACTGGCCTGCTGCTGGAAATCACTGGTGGCGAAGCTGGCCCGATCATCGAGACCGTCAGCGAACAACATCTGCCATCCATTGCACCGATCACTCTGCGTGCGCAGCGCATCACGCAGATGCTCGGCATGGAAATGGATTCGGCACAGGTCGAGCGTCTGCTCAGTGCCTTGGGCCTGAGCATTACCGCTGACGGCGAAGGTCAATGGCGCGTTGAAGTGCCAAGCCACCGCTTCGATATCAGCCTGGAAGTCGACCTGATCGAAGAGCTGGCTCGTCTGTACGGTTACAACCGTCTGCCGGTTCGCTACCCGCAAGCGCGTCTGGCGCCACAAGCCAAGGCCGAAGCGCGGAGTGATCTGCCTGAGCTGCGTCGTCTGCTGGTTGCTCGTGGTTATCAGGAAGCGATCACTTACAGCTTCATCGATCCGCGTCAGTTCGAACTGTTCAATCCAGGTGTCGAGCCGCTGTTGCTGGCCAATCCGATCTCCAACGATATGGCCGCCATGCGCTCGTCGTTGTGGCCAGGTCTGGTCAAGGCGTTGCAGCACAACCTCAACCGTCAGCAGGATCGCGTGCGTCTGTTCGAGAGCGGCCTGCGCTTCGTTGGTCAGCTTGAAGGCTTGAAGCAAGAGCCGATGCTGTCCGGGGTTGTTTGCGGTAGCCGCTTGCCGGAAGGCTGGGCGCAGGGGCGCGACACCGTTGACTTCTTCGACGTCAAGGCTGACGTGGAAGCGGTATTGGGTTTTGCTGGTGCCCTGGATTCGTTCACCTTTGCTCCGGGCAAGCACCCGGCGCTGCATCCGGGTCAGACC
Source organism: Pseudomonas sp. S3_G06 (assembly GCF_054667565.1). Classification (NCBI taxonomy): domain Bacteria; kingdom Pseudomonadati; phylum Pseudomonadota; class Gammaproteobacteria; order Pseudomonadales; family Pseudomonadaceae; genus Pseudomonas; species Pseudomonas sp. S3_G06. The sequence goes on along the minus strand of NZ_CP162738.1, from coordinate 3,022,214 downwards.
GCGCGCATCGAGCGTGAAGGTCGCGAGGTAGGCTATATCGGTGCAATTCACCCTGAGCTGTCAAAGGCGCTGGGGCTGGATCGTCCGGTGTTTGTCTTCGAGCTGGTTCTGGCGGAAGTGGCGCTCGGTAAAATGCCAAAATTCCACGAGTTGTCGCGCTTTCCTGAAGTGCGTCGTGACCTTGCACTGATCGCGCACAAAGACGTCGCGGCCTCGGCTGTGCTGGACGTAATCCGTGAAAATGCAGGCGAATGGCTCACAGAGCTCAGGCTGTTTGACGTATATCAGGGTAAAGGTATTGATCCTGATAGAAAAAGCCTTGCAGTTGGCTTGACCTGGCAGCATCCATCGCGCACTCTTAATGACGATGAGGTGAATTCGACGACGCAAAATATCCTCACCTCGCTCGAACAAAGGTTGAACGCCACGTTAAGGAAGTGACGTATGGGGGCTTTGACGAAAGCTGAGATGGCGGAACGTCTGTATGAAGAGCTGGGCCTGAACAAGCGGGAAGCCAAGGAATTGGTAGAACTGTTTTTCGAGGAAATCAGGCACGCTCTTGAAGACAACGAGCAGGTCAAATTGTCCGGTTTCGGCAATTTCGACCTTCGGGACAAGCGCCAGCGGCCTGGCCGCAACCCGAAAACGGGGGAAGAAATCCCGATCACGGCTCGCCGTGTGGTCACCTTTCGTCCAGGGCAGAAGTTGAAGGCCCGAGTTGAGGCTTATGCTGGAACCAAGTCATAACGACGAACTACCCGTCATCCCGGGCAAACGCTACTTCACCATTGGTGAAGTCAGCGAGCTGTGTGCCGTTAAGCCACACGTGCTGCGCTATTGGGAGCAGGAGTTTCCTCAGCTCAACCCCGTCAAACGCCGCGGGAACCGCCGGTATTATCAGCGCCAGGACGTGCTGATGATCCGGCAGATCCGCGCGCTCCTTTACGATCAGGGTTTCACCATCGGCGGCGCACGTCTGCGTCTGTCCGGCGACGAAGCCAAAGATGACACCACACAGTACAAACAGATGATTCGGCAGATGATTGCCGAATTGGAAGACGTTCTGGTGGTACTCAAGAAATAAAAAGCAGCGTTTGAATACTTCCAGTTTTCAAAAGCTTGCGATATATTCTTGAGCGTTCTTCGAGGTCAAGAACGGAAAGCAACATCAGTCGGGGCGTAGCGCAGTCCGGTAGCGCACTAGCATGGGGTGCTAGGGGTCGAGTGTTCGAATCACTCCGTCCCGACCATATTTTTCAATGAGTTAGGCCAATGTTCACAGCATTGGCCTTTTTCATGTGTGTGAGATTTTCGGGGCTACTCGATCACGCCTGCGACTCGCATCACCAAGTGTTTGGGTTGGTCAGAATGTCCGCTCGTCGAGCAAATAGCACTCTCTGTGCCCCGATCTCCTCTCACTTATTAAGCGCAGCCCCTGCGCCACTGATGGGAGAGAATGATGATCGACGACAACAATGGCCCTGAAGCGCCATATCCGGGACCAAGTGAGCAAAACCCTGACACTGGCGAGGGCCATGATTCCGGCCTGGAGCAAGCTGACTCTGAGCCAAAGCAAGGTACCGACAAACGACCAGAGGACTGGAATCCGCCACCCGGCAACCCTGGCTCTGATCAAGACGCCCAGACCGGTCGCGACAACGGCGGCGCGAAATAGGCGCATTGAATTCATATCGTGTACGAGAGACCCGGCCATCGCGCCGGGTTTTTTATTGCCACCGAATCCGCTATCAACGTAGCCGGGATGTATATGGAGACGGTCATCTGGGTTCCAGGGGCGAAGCCGAGCGGCGCCGGCGCCTGAATGATCGATCCAGACGCCGGCAACAAGCGTGTTTACTCGACTATGCAGATCCAGCGGTGGTTGTATCGGTACGGCGCGCGAGTGAAATGAACATCTGAAACCATCTTCATGCCTCGCTCTTGAAGCGCTTCGGTCAGTTGTACGAGTGTCTCTGCCTGGATAGTCATTGCTGTCACCTCGTCAGATTTACTGCGTTCATAATTCTTGACCGAGGGATCAGGCGGCTAATTCATTTTTTCTACAGCAGTCATTGGCGCCGTGAGCGTGAATGCCGTGTCACTTCATGCCCACTAATCCGCCCCATTCAAGTCCGAATCGTGCCAAGTACTTCCTCAAGCGATCGGCATCATTGGGTTGCGCCTTGGTCTGCCTGGAAACAGCGAACAGCTGTCGACCGGCATCCGACAGGCTGTCCGCCTGCTGGCACACCTCAATGACAGCCTTCAACTGCAAGCGATCGAACAAGTCCATGCTCTCGTCATCTCCTGGCAACTCAGTCGATAGCGCAGAGGGTTGCGCCAAGCTCCATGCATACCGCAATCGATCGATCTCATCATCAACCTGTGCTTCATCGATGCGCCCGCTGTCGGCCAAAGTTGCCATCCGTGTAATCGACGCGGACAGCTCGCGAAAGTTGCCCAGCCAGGCTGCTGCAGGTGAGCTGGCGAAGGCCAGGTAGCGTCGGCGTGCTTCGAGATTGAAGCGCACCCGTTCACCCTGTTCTCGAGCATGGCGTTCCAGTTCGAAGTCGATGTTCGGCTCGATGTCCTCGCGGCGGCCGGCGAGGCCGGGCAGATCGAATGTCCAGAGGTTGATCCGCGCATACAGGTCCTCGCGAAAACGGCCTTCGGCGACCCGGGTGCGCAGGTCGCGGTGAGTGCCAGCGATGATCAGAAAATCACTCTCGACTTCCTTGTCCGAGCCCAGCGGGAAGAAGCGTTTCTCTTCGATTGCTTTCAACAGCATCGCTTGTTCGTCTGTGCCGAGCTCACCGATTTCATCGAGAAACAACATGCCACCATCGGCGGCGCGCAGCAGGCCATCGCGAGAGTTCTGCGCGCCGGTGAAGGCGCCTTTGACGTGGCCGAACAAGGCCGACATCGCGCCGTCGCCACGCAAAGTGGCGCAGTTGACTTCGACAAAGCGTCCCTGCATCTGATGGCGATTGCGTTTGAGTTCGTAGATGCGCCGCGCCAGGAAGGATTTGCCGGCGCCGGTCGGGCCGATCAGCAGCATGGGGGCTTTGGAGCGCAGCGCAACGCGCTCGATCTGTTCAATGGAGCGGTTGAAGGCCGGGTTGCGCGTGGCGATGCCGGACTTGAGGAATTCCAGGCCTTCAAGACGTTTGCTGGCGAAGCGTGAGGCAATCCGATCATAGCGCGACAGATCGAGATCGATCAGTGCATGAGTGCCGCAGGCGGGCTCGTTCTCGCTCTTGCGCTTGGCGGGGGAGGTCTGGATCAGTCGGGCCGGCAGATAGCGCGCCTCGGTGAGCAGGAACCAGCAGATCTGCGCGACGTGGGTGCCGGTGGTGATGTGGACGAGATAATCCTCGTGCTCGGTGTCGAAGTTGTAAGCGGTGGTGAAGTCGTGCAGGGCGCCATAGACCTCCTCGAAATCCCAAGGGTTGCGCAGCGACATTGGATGCAGGCGCACTTCGGTGCTTGGAGAAATCTGCTGAATGTCCGCTCGGACACGCTCGGCGAGGCTGACGTCGCGCGCGTCGAGGCCGTGAATCAATTCAAGCCGATGGATAGGGAGGTCTGTTTGTTGGCACAGGCCTACGCTTGGTCGCCAATAATTCCACCGGCTGGCACCTTTGCCGACACGATCCAGGGTGGCTCCGATAAATCCGATGGCGACCGTGCGTTTGTTGGGCATGCTTATCTCATAAGATAAATGACGATATGCAATGATAATTTTGCTGGTCGGATTTGTCTTCTATAGATTATCGAGACTCAACGCAACAGAGATAAAAGCTATTAAAATCAGAAACATAGAGGGAAAACCATAGCCGCATCCAAAGCTGGCACAGCGGCTGCAATGCTGATGGAAACGAACATAGACACCAAGATATGAAAGACCGAACCTATCAGCTCCTCGAAGTCGCCAACGGCAAACCCATCAAACTCTGGACCGAAGGTGTCCCGGTTGAAAGCGAAGCCCGCGCACAGTTGATGAACACGGCAAAAATGCCGTTCATCTTCAAGCATCTGGCGGTCATGCCCGATGTGCACTTGGGCAAGGGTTCGACAATTGGCAGCGTGATTCCAACGGTCGGCGCGATCATTCCCGCAGCGGTGGGCGTCGACATCGGTTGCGGCATGATCGCTGCGCGTACGTCGCTGACGGCCGCAGATCTGCCAGACAACCTGCATGGATTGCGTACTGCAATCGAACAAGCGGTGCCGCACGGCCGCAGTTCGAATCGTTCGCGGCGAGACAAAGGCGCCTGGGACGAGGTTCCGCAGCAAGCCGATCAGGCCTGGGCGGGGTTGCAGCTGCGCTTCAAACTGATCACCGACAAGTATCCGAAACTGGCCAATACCAACAACCGGGCGCATTTGGGGACGCTCGGTAGTGGTAACCACTTCGTCGAAGTGTGCCTGGATGAAGCCAACCGTGTCTGGTTCATGTTGCATAGTGGTTCGCGCGGCGTCGGCAACGCTATCGGCAACCTGTTCATCCAGATGGCCCAAGCCGATATGCGTCAGCACATTGCCAACCTGCCGGACCGTGACCTGGCCTATTTCGTAGAAGGCAGCCAGCACTTTGATGATTACGTGGAAGCAGTGGGCTGGGCGCAGGACTTCGCCAGACAGAACCGTGAACTGATGATGCGCGCAGTGATTCAGGCCACGCGGCAGTTCATCCACAAGCCTTTCGAGGTCGCGCTCGAAGCGGTCAACTGCCATCACAACTACGTGCAGAAGGAACGGCATTACGGTGAAGACGTGCTGATTACCCGCAAAGGCGCGGTGTCAGCGAAGAAAGGCGAGCTGGGGATTATTCCAGGCTCGATGGGCGCCAAGAGCTTCATCGTTCGCGGTCTGGGCAATGAAGAGTCATTCAGTTCCTGCAGTCATGGCGCCGGGCGCACCATGAGCCGCACGAAGGCGAAGAATACCTTCACCGTCGCCGATCAGATTCGCGCCACCGCCCACGTGGAATGCCGCAAGGACGAAGCGGTGATTGACGAAATTCCGATGGCCTACAAGGACATCGACAAAGTCATGCACGCCCAGCGTGAGCTGGTGGAAGTGCTGCATACCCTGCGTCAAGTGGTGTGCGTCAAAGGATAAGGAACTGCGGCGCAGGAGAGAGCACTTCACCCGTCACTGCGCTGGTTCATCGCGGCTGAGCTGAAGCGCGGATGACCAACATTAATCAGAACTCAGGAAGACCCACGACGGCTAAACGGTACCTCAGAGACACCGTCGGGCTATGCGCGTAAGGATTTGCAATGAAAGAAATAATCGAGCTGGACGGCGCCATCGGCGGCGGCCAAGTGCTGCGCAGCGCTCTGAGCCTGTCGATGGTGACAGGCCGGGCGTTTCGTATTAAACAGATCCGCGCCAGACGCAGCCGTCCGGGATTGCTGCGTCAGCATCTGACAGCCGTGATGGCGGCGGCCGAGGTTTGTGGTGCAAAGATATCTGGTGCGCATCTGGGGGCGCAAGCCCTGAGCTTCGAACCGGGCGAGATTAGCGGAGGCAACTTTCAGTTCGCTATTGGCACGGCGGGCAGTTGCACGCTGGTGCTACAGACGTTGTTGCCAGCCTTGTTGCGGGCGCCGCAGGCCAGCCGAGTGACGATCTCCGGTGGCACCCACAATCCGCTGGCACCGCCGACGGATTTCCTCTCGCGCAGTTGGCTACCGCTGCTGCGACGCATGGGCGGTAATGTCGAGCTGGAGTTGCTGCGTCATGGTTTCGTACCGGCTGGCGGTGGCGAGATTGCCGTGACGGTGCAGCCGTCGCGCCTGACGCGACTGGATGTGTGTGAGCGCGGCGAGGCGATTTCACGGCAGGCTCTGGCGCTGACTGCCGGACTTGCGCCTATCGTCGCTCAGCGGGAACTGAGCCAAGTGGCCAAGCGGTTGAACTGGCTTGCGGAGGCGCTGCAAGCGGTGACGCTTGATCCGGCACGCGGCCCGGGCAATGTGTTATTGCTGGAGTACGTTTTCGAACACGTCACTGAAGTGTTCAGCGCATTTGGCCAAGTGTCGTTACGCGCTGAGAAAGTAGCGGATGTCGCGATCAATCAGGCTGCTGACTGGCTGCGTAGTGGTGCTGCGGTGGCTGAGCATCTGGCCGATCAGTTGCTGTTGCCGATGGCGCTGGCCGGCGGTGGATCGTTCACCACGCCGCGCATGACTGATCATTTGCGCAGCAACATTGAAGTCATCCAGCTGTTTTTGCCCGTCCGTATCGATTGCCAGGAGGAGGGCAGTGATCGCTTGCGGATAGCAGTTTCACAAACTCATTAGTAGCGACCTGCGGTCCCGAAGGCAGTCGCAAAACTTCACTGAGAGCGCCACTAGCCTTCAGCCATTAGCACATCCGACCTAATTGCCCCTGTTCCGGCTCGACCTTAAAGTCCTGTCGCTTGGCAGCTGACTGTCAAATTTTTCCGGTACAAAATCAAAAAGGTCGATCTGCAATGAACTCATCAAGGACTATTCCGGTTCTCGCTTTAATCGCAACACTGGTCCTCGCGGTCACTGGATGCCAGACCGTAAAGCCGGGGGAGAGTGATCTCAAGAATCGCGCACAGACCACCATCGGCAAACCCGTGATCAAGGTTTCCAACATCCGCAGTGACTTCAATACAACTTTCTATACCGCTCAAACCGAAAGCGGTGAGTATACGTGCGAGCTGCCGAGCGGCCCGATGGTAGCTCTGGGTTCCATGGGCATGGGACTGGGCGCTCAGTGCACCAAGCAATGAAGAACTAGTCTCTTCGCCGCTAAAAAAAGGCCAATGTCGATGACATTGGCCTTTTCTCTTTAACGAATACTCGGCGCAGATCAGTTGGTTTTCGAGTTCAACTTGCGCAGTTCTTCATAGGTTGCCGATTGCACGAACCAGAAGCCGGAGACGATGCACCAGCCCAGGGTGCCGCCTACGAACATACCGAGACCCGAGAGAAAGCTCTGGCTCATCATGAAGAGGGAAACGATCAGGATGACCGCCAGTGCGATGTAGAGAACGATGTTGTTGACGCCGATGACGAAATCTTTCATTTGCATTCCTTGGATGTATTTTCCTCTGGCCGCCCTCTATGGCGGCCAGTGCGCGCATCATATTGATATCACCCAGTGTTGCGCTAGATTCGGCGTCGGATTTTCGTTACTAAAAGCGAATCCACTCTTACTGAGCGGGTTTTTTATTCAGGTCTTTGGAATCGCTCGACGTCGCCGCATCCTTCTCTGTCTCATGCGGCTCTGATCCCGCGTTGGCGCCCGAGGACTCTTCGCCTTTCTTGTTCGCCTTCTCGTCATGGTCGCGAGAGCTTTCTGCATGATTGACGCCGGGCAGGGCGGTGGCAGGGGTGGCGGCGCCCGCCGTGGATTCGGCTGCCGAAACGTGAATCGGGCCGATCAGGCACAAGCTGAAAAACGACAGGGCGAAAATTTTCTTGTTCATCACGTGGGCCTTCTGCGCGGTGGGATGTACAGCGTTGGATAGGCCTGTCTGGCAAAGGTGCGCGGTACTGGACGAGCGGCGAATTTCACCCTGATGAGAAAAATCCTGAGAGCAGGCAAATTGCTGGCCCCTAGAGACATTTCGCCCCGGCAAAATCGCCTTTTTTCAAAAGGTTAGGTTGGCTATATGCGGACGATTGTCATCACCGTTGCGACGCTTTCCCTGGCTTTGATCGCCTCGGGAGTGCAGGCAAAAGAGTTAAGCAAGGGCCATCGCTTTGCCTGCACCTGGGGCTCGGACATTGCTGCCGGTGCGCAGCAATCAAAGCTGTCCGGAGTCTCGCTGTATGGCGCGCGCAAGCAATTGCAGGTTCGCCGGTTCCAGCAGCCCTGGATGCGTATGACCGCGATGGGAATTATCGAGCAGACCTATAACAGCAGTTCGAAGCTCAAACCGGCAGCGGTCAAGCAGACCTATTACGAACAGTGCGTACGCCACGAGTTGGCACGGCGATAAGCCAAGAAGCCCAACCTGACTGGTTGGGCTTTTTGTGTTTTTTGAACGGTGGCGAAATATTCAGTCGACAATCACGCGTTCGTTGTCGTCGTCACTCAAACATATGGTCAACTGCTGGCCATCTTTGTTGAACGCACAATGCGGCAGTGACATCTGCCTGGCGACATAAATGGGCACGCCAATAAATACTGTCGATATGAGAATCGCCGTGGCCGATCTCCCGATCATCGCCCAACGCGAGGGCGCGCGTTGCTTCTTCAGTCTGGAACGCAAAAACAGGCCGAGCCCCAATAACAACGCACCGATCAGCATCGCGGTGCCGATTTCGTGAGGGCTGATGCTGTAGATGCGCTGTTCCGCATCGTCGGGATAGTTGATCTGCCACCACATGCCTATGGCCAAAGGCATAAGGCCCGCGAGTATGCAGGCATGAATTGCTCCCGGTATGCGCACCAGCATGGCCAACAACAAAGCTACAGTGGCCGCGACCCAGCCACTGGCGAACAGCTGGCCGCCCATTCCACCTATGAAGGTACCGCCAACGTCGATCGGGGTGAGGAGATTCCAGTCATAGAAAGCGATGTGCAGCAGCAGTGAGAGAACAGCAAGCCAGCAAATCGGGTAGTAAATCCATTGGGCATTGGGGCGGGTTAACACACTCAGTCCTTTTTGTGGTGTCGGAAGGGGCGCCAGTATGCCAGTACGTCGGTCAGGAGTCGCTAGAGCCTTTGACCACCGCCGGCCCGGCAACCTTCGGCAACGGTTTGCTCTGCATCAACGCATCCAGTGCCTTGCGATACCCCTGACCGCCAAGCGCCATGCTGTTGTTGTGCGTTGCTCCGGGCACCAGCAACAGGCGCTTGGGCTGCTCTGCGGCATTGAATAGCTGCTCGCTGAAGCGCGGCGGCACGAAGGCATCAGCCAGGCCATGCACCACCAGCAGTGGCATGTGAATGTCGGCGATCTTGTCGATGGAATCGAATTTCTGCGACAGGAGCCAACGCACAGGAAGCGAGGTGTTGGCCACGGCGGCAGCTACGTCGGCGAGGGAAGTGAAGGTTGATTCGATGACCAGACCACGTACCGGCAGAGGTGTGTGGTTGCGCGCCGCGTTCTGTCCCAGTTCGGCCGCCAGATCAACCGCCACCGCGCCACCGAGAGAGTGGCCATAGATCAGGCGCTTGTTCGGGTCCGGTTGCAGCAGTTGGAAGCGCTCCCAGGCCACGCGGGCATCTTCATAAACGCTGCTTTCGGATGGTAGATCACCCTTGCTTTGGCCGAACCCTCGATAATCGATGGCCAGCACCGAATAGCCCGCCGCGCGTAGTTGCTCTATGCGGAACAACTGTCCGGTGAGGTTCCAGCGCACGCCATGCAAGTAAAGGATTGCCGGGGCATTGGCACGTTCCGCCGGCCACCACCAGGCATGGATGTTCTGCCCCGCCTTGAAACTCTTCGGTTGCAGATCGAGTTCCTGAACGCTGCCGGGCAGTCCGCGATACCAGCCGGCAGTGCCCGGCTCAATGCGAAAAAGCAGTTTGCGCTCGGTGTGTTCCAGCACCGCACAACTCGTCGGCACGCCAATGATCAGCGCGGCCATCATGGCGAATGCCAGGCGGCGGCGTCGCAGACGAGTCAGCAAGGACAGGAACATTAATCGTTTCACCACGGCGCAGACAAAGAACGCTTTTTACCAGATGCCTCGGTCTGCGCGTGATTATTTTCGACCACCGTGCATGTGCAACGATTACAAGATGCTGCAATCACTCACGCCACTTGTAGAACGATCTTGCCGATATGATCGCCGCCCTCCATGCGGGCATGGGCCTGAGCCGCGTCAGCCAGCGGGTGAACCTTGTCGATGATCGGCAGGCAGCGCCCGGCGCTGAGGGCAGGCCAAACGTGTTCTTGCAGTTGATCGGCGATGGCGGCTTTCTCCGCAGCGGTACGCGCGCGTAGCAGCGAACCGGTGACCACCGCGCGTTTGCCGAGGATCGCCAGCAGATCTACGCCGTTAGCGCGGGCGCCACCGAGAAAGCCGAGCATCACCAGTCGGCCATCCATTGCCAGTGCGCTGATGTTGCCGTTCAGATACGAGCCACCCATGATGTCGAGAATCACGTTCACGCCTTGATTTGCGGTCTTCTCGGCAATGACCTTGGCAAAATCTTCTTCCCGATAGTTGATCGGCTGCCCGCCAAGTTTACTGATTGCGGCGCATTTTTCAGGACTGCCGGCGGTGGCGAACGCTTCGATACCGAATTCACGGCAGAGCATCAGCGCGGTGCTGCCGATACCGCTGGTGCCGCCGTGAATCAGCACGCGCTGGCCGGCCTTGGCACCGCCGAGGCCGAACAGGTTGGCCCAGACGGTGAAAAAGGTTTCTGGAACTGCGGCGGCCTGGACCCAATCGACTCCATCCGGCACAGGCAAAGTCTGGCCGGCCGGAACCGCGCAATACTCGGCGTAGCCGCCGCCATTGGTCAGTGCACAGACCCGATCGCCGACCGCGAAACGCGTTACTCCGGCGCCAACCGCGACCACTTCGCCAGCCACTTCCAGACCGGGGATCGGGTCCATGCCGGGTTTCATCGGGTACTTGCCGGCGCGCTGCAAGGCATCCGGGCGATTGATGCCGGCAGCGTGAACGCGGATAAGCACTTGGCCTTCGCCAACGGTTGGCAGAGGCACACGCTTGGCTTGCAATACTTCAGGGCCGCCGGGTTCGGTGATTTCAATACGGGTCATTTCGTTGGGCAGTGACATTGTCGATTCCTGTGAAAAAGGTCGTGTAGATGGGAGCGCTGGCGGCGCGCAATGATTCCCTTCAGTTCGCCGCGCAACGGGTTTCAGTTGTAGAGGGCAGCCAGCGCATGGCTTGCTCCAGCAGTAGAGCGACGACGATCGCGCCAGCGGCGATCACAAAAAGCAGCGTGTGCTGGCCGCCCGAGGCATTGAACAATGCCGAATAGGCAAACCCGGCCAGCGCCTGAAAGGTTGCGAATGACACAGTGGCACGGCTCCAGGCGATCTGCTGACGGTGATGCGACGGCACCAGTTCATGCACCCGGGCCAAGGCCAGCGGCACGATGCCTGGCGGGAACGAGCCGAGAATCACCGCCAGTAAAGCCAGCGCCAAAAACGAATGTGTGACGGCCAATAAACCGAGGGCAATGGCTTGCACTACCAACACCAGTCGAATACCAGTACGGGCGCCAAGCTGGTCGGCCAGAAAACCGTACGTCACCGGCCCGACAATCGCCCCCAAGCCATACATGACCCAGACCATCGCGCCGATATGCGCCCCGGCACCCAATCCACGCGCTACGTAATCCACCAGAAACACCATGGCAGGCACCAGCCCGGCGGCCATGAACGCGTATTGAGCGAATAACAGGTAAACGCCCGACGGTGTTGGCTCATCAGTCGACGTTGCGTGCGCAGCCACGGCATGCGTGGTATCCGCAGGCCAGCCGAACCAGCTCACCGCGGTCAGCAACAACGCCAGCGCGCCCAGCCCGAGCCATGTTGCCTGCAAGCCAAGAGTCAGCAGCGGCGGCACGATGGTTCCGGAACCGGCAATCCCCAGGCCGATGCCCAGGAAGATTGCGCCGCTGGCCAAGCCTCTGCGTGAAGCCGGAACATGAGGCAGCACGGTTGCCGCGACCAACACCATGATCGCGCCACCAGCAATCCCGGACAGCAAACGCCAGCCGAAGAACCAGCTCACCGACAGCGGATAAGCGCAGGCAAAAAATGCCGCCGTGACTGCCAGCATCATCAGGCGCAAGGCGTTGCGGTTGCCTAGTCGATGGGCCATGGGCCGACCGAGAAGGGCGCCGATCAAATAGCCGACCAGATTGGCCGCGCCGAGATAGACGACATCGTTTGCCGAAAACCACTGCGCCTGAATCAGCGAAGGGATCAATGGCGTGTAAGCGAAACGCGCCAGACCAATGCTGACCAGACTGGCGCAAAGTCCGGCGAAGATCGGCAGCCAGATGCCGGAAGAGTTTGCAGTACGCATGATAGCGATCTCACAAGATGTGTATGGCGCTCAGCTTATCGGCTATCGTTGCTGCGCATACGCAGCGATTAAGCGGCACGGTGATGCAAAAATGCTCCAAAGAGGATCAGTATGAATTGGGATGATGCGCGAGTGTTTCTAGCGGTCTGTCGCGAGTCGACACTGCGTGGGGCGGCGCGGGTGCTGGGTGTCGATCAGGCCACCGTAGGGCGGCGCATCACCGCTCTGGAGAAGTCCTTGAGCGCGACGCTGTTCCTGCGAACCTCCGACGGTTATGCGCTGACTGCCGTTGGTGAAGCGGCACGTAAAAGTGTGGAAAAAATGGAGCATTCGGCGCTGGAACTGGAGCGGCACATCCATGGGCTGGATGACCGTCTGACCGGTAACGTACGGGTCAGCACCACCGACTCGATGGCCATTGACTTCATCATTCCGGCGATGGCGCGCCTGCATGATCAGCATCCGGACGTGCAGATCCAGCTGGATGCGTCGACGCAAATCCTCAGTCTGGCCAAGCGCGAGGCCGATATCGCGGTGCGCAATACCCGGCCGGATAACCCCGATCTCATCGCTCGACGGATCGCCCGTTGGCCTGTAGGACTTTTCGCAGCACAGGCCTATGTCGATCGCCATGGAGAACCACAGCCCGGCAGCGCTTTCGAGGGCCATGATCTGGTGGTCTATCAGCCGTACTTACAGAGCAAAAAAGACCTCACGCTGGTCTCTGAACCGTTGACCCGCGGACGCATCGTCACCACGCTCAGCTCCAGCCTTCTGGTGCGCCGCTCGATTGCCGCTGGCCTCGGGGTAGGCGAGATACCTGTTTACATGGGCGAACGCGACGGCCTCGTCAGACTTTGGCCGGAGCGGACCCGGCCGCTGCCGTATGAAGTGTGGCTGGTCACCCACGCCGACCTGCGTCACACCGCGCGGGTACGGGCGGTCATCGAGCAGATCGTTGAGGCTTTTGCGCTGGAAAACGAATAAGTGGTTCAGGGTTTTGCCGAGGCTACAACTGCTGACGAAACAGCCTACGTCCGAGACAGAATGGGCCGGCTTGTTGTAGTCCGTGATGAGTTCTATTGTCACTGCAGCTCGATGCAGACCTCAGTGACGCATCGAAACGAAGAGCCAGGGAAGGCCGCGTAGCCGCAGAAAGGTGTCGAATTGAAAATCAGGGAAGTGAATCAATATGCAGTCACGGACAGATCGGAGGCGGGGCGGGACAGGCAAATCATGAGCAGCATAAGTCGCGAAGAATTCGATGCCAGGATAGAAACCATCGAGACGAGGATGGATGGCCGCGTGGCAGAAATGCGCGCCGACATTCGCGGGTTCCTGGCTGCTCAGGCGGAACGGGACAAGGTCTATCTTGACCGGGACAAGGCCCTGCAGGAGCGGGACAAGCGTTATGACGTTATGTGGATGGGCGTGCAGAAAATTGCCGACGAATCGCGGGAAGCGATCAGGCAGGCATCGACGGTAAAGGCCAATTACTGGGCGGCCACCACTGTGCATTTTCTCGGCGTGGCTTCCTTGCTGGTTGGCGCACATTTCGCCAATCAGGCGGCGGTGTTGACCACGATCCAAACCACGCTGGCAGCGATTCAGATTGGCAAAGAGGTATCGTCACCCAAACCGGTCGTACAACCCTCAACAGTGCCGCCGCAATAAAAAACGGCCTTCATCGGAAGGCCGTTCTGCATCGCGCCAGATCATGGCATTTCTGGCAACTCTTGAGGCCGCAAGTCGAACACCAGCACCTCGGCATCGACACCGTTGCTCAAATTGAGCAGCTGTTCTTCACGAACCCGCACGCCGTCGCCTTCCTGCAAGGCTTGGCCATTGAGTTCGACGCTGCCACGCGCAACGTGGACGTAGGCGTAACGATTGGCCGGCAATTTCAGCGTGGCACTCTCGTCGCCGTCGAATAATCCAGCATAGACCCGCGCATCCTGACGGACTTTCAGAGAACCGTTGCTACCGTCCGGCGAGATGATCAGTTGCAGGCGACCACGTTTTTTCTGCGCGCTGAAGTGTTCCTGTTGATAGCGCGGCTTGGCGCCACTGACATCCGGCACGATCCAGATTTGCAGAAAGTGCACGGGCTTGGTGGCCGAGTGGTTGAACTCACTGTGCGCCACGCCGCTGCCGGCACTCATCAATTGCACGTCCCCGGGGCGGATCACCGAGCCAGTGCCGAGGGTGTCCTTGTGTTCCAGCGCGCCTTCGAGCACATAGGAAAAGATCTCCATGTCGCGGTGCGGGTGCTGGCCGAAGCCTTTGCCGGCGGCGACCCGGTCATCGTTGATCACCAGCAGATCGGAGAAACCCTGTTCACGCGGGTTGCGGTAGCTGGCGAAAGAAAAAGTGTGAAACGACTTCAACCAGCCGTGATTGGCGAGGCCGCGATCGGAGGCTTTGCGAAGAGTCAGCATGATGAAATCTCCTGGCTGGACGTGAATTCGTCCGAGTGAGGAGAAGGTTACTGGTTACCTTGGGAGGCAATAAGTAGATGGAAATTGAAAGACTGTCCGGCTCAGGTTGACAGTTTTGCGTTATGGTTCACGCATTCGAACACGCTCATGACGACACAGTGGGCCATAATGCCCCGGCTGTAGCGTGCGTATTGACCCTTGAATATGTGTGATGCCTCCCATGAAAACCGTGGCAATGGTGCTGTTCCCCGACTTTCTGATGCTCGACATGGCCGGGCCGCTGGAAGTGTTTTCAGTCGCCAACCGTTATCTGAAACCTGATTTGCACTATCAACTGACGACACTAGGGACGGAGCGCGGCTTGCTCAAGGCTTCCAATGGTGTACAGGTTCAGGCTGATCTGCACATCGACGAGGCGGCCGAGCGCTATGACCTGTTATTGGTGCCCGGCGGCCCCGGCGCCTATAACCAGAGATTTCCCGAGCTGTTTGGCTGGCTGAAGAAAGCCGTGCCGCGCGCGGAGCGTTACGGTTCGATTTGTACCGGCGCATTCATCCTCGGCCATGCCTGCCTCCTTGATGGTTATCGCGTCACCACGCACTGGAACTACACCGAGCGCCTGATCAAGGCTTTCCCGAAAACCACGGTGACCACCGACCAGATCTACGTTGAGGATCGCAATCTCATCACTTCGGGGGGCGTGACCGCTGGCATCGATCTGGCGCTGGCGGTGGTGGCCAGGGATCACGGCAAGAAAATCGCCCAGGACGTCGCCAAGGTGTTGTTGGTGGTCATGAAGCGTCAGGGTGGGCAAGCGCAGTTCAGCCCGTTGATGGCGGCCGTCTCACCGCAAGAAACGCCCATCACCCGCGTACAGAATTACGTCCTTGAACATCTGGATGAAGCGTTCACCGTCGAGCGCATGGCCGGATTGGCCAATATGAGCGCACGGCACTTTGCTCGCCTGTTCGCCCGTGACGTCAACATGACTCCCATGGAGTTTCTGCAGAATGCCCGCATTGACTGCGCGCGAAACCTGTTGGAAACCGGCGATCTGCCGCTCAAGACCATCGCCTACAAAAGCGGCTTCGGAAGTGTCCGGCACATGCGCTCGTTGTTCGCCGAAAAGCTCGGTCTTACGCCGTTACAATACCGCGAACAGTTCAGCTAGAGCGGTTCTGTCCGTCAGACGCAGCCGGATGTCCGTGCTGCGTCAGCTCCGGCGGTTGTATCGTCACGCAACAGTGCCAAGATGTTTGGCATGAATAATCACAACGACACAAGCCAAGGTTCGGTGCTGCGTTTTGGCCCCTACGCCTTTCATGTGCGCCAACGTCTGGTCCTTGCAGGGGAGCAGCCGCTACGCATGGGCGGGCGCGCCATGGACATTCTGCAGGTGCTGCTCGAACACGCGGGCGAGGTAGTCAGCAAAGAGCAGTTGATTGCTCGTGTGTGGCCGACATCGATCGTCGAAGAGATCAACCTGCGGGTGCACATCGCAGCGTTGCGCCGCGCACTGGGTGACGGCACCAACGGTCAGCGTTTCATCATTCACGTGGCGCAGTGCGGCTACAGCTTTGTCGCCCCGGTGGAGCAGGGCACCAGTGATGCGCTGACCATGCCCGCTGCCGCGCTCATGCCATTGCACAATCTTCCGGCACGACTGACGCCAGTCAGTGGGCGCGACGCCCTGATCGGTAGTCTGGTTCGACAAATGCCTGTATGTCGCTTGATGACCATTACCGGTGCGCCGGGTGTTGGCAAAACCACTGTGGCACTGCGCGTGGCGGAATTGCTGCTGCAATACTTTCGCGATGGCGCCTGGTGGGTCGACCTTGCCAGGCTCGAAGATGACAAGCTCTTGCTCGACCACCTGTTGCACGCCCTGAAGACAGACTTTTTCACACTGACGGGCCGGCACGCCTTGTTGGTGCTGGATAACTGCGATCACCAGCGCGACAGTTGCGCGGTTCTGGTAGAGACCCTGTTGCATGCTGCGCCTCGCCTGTCGATTCTGGTCACCGGCCGCGAAGCCTTGCACATTCCACAGGAAACCGTTCATTACGTGCCGCTGCTGGCGATTCCCAAGCGCTCGACATTGAACACCGTCGAAGAAGCCATGGGTCATCCGGCGGTGCAGTTGTTCGTCAATCGCGCGCGAGCGCGGCAGCAGGGCTTCAGTTTGCGCCAACAGGATTTGCCGGGTGTGCGCGAAATCTGCCGCCAACTGGACGGTCTGCCGCTGGCGATCGAGCTCGCCGCTGCGCAGATCGACGCGCTGGGCTTGATCGGTTTACAGGCACAGGTTGAAAACGGTCTGCAGTTGCTTGGCCAAGGACGGCGCACCGCGGAGCCGCGCCATCAGTCGATGGCCGCTGCGATCGATTGGAGCTTCCAGTACCTGACGGAAATGGAACAGCGTGTGCTGCTGCGGCTGTCGGTGTTCAGCACGGGCTTTACCCTGGAGGCGGCACTGAGCGTGATCAGCAGCGTGGATCTGGCGGGATCCAGGCTGACCGAAATTATCGAAGGGTTGGCGCGCAAGTCACTGCTCATTCAAGAACCCAACCGGGCAACGGCACGCTATTGGATGCTCAACACCGTGCGCCGCTATGCCCGTGATCGCTTTGAGCGCAGCGACGACAGGCTCGAACTGCAACAGCGTCATGCGCGCTATCTCAGCCGCACGCGCAATGCGTCAGGCCGGACACTGCTCGCGCAGGCTGTCGAGTAGCAGGCGGACCTTGCGCAAGTCCGGGGTGGCGTAGCCTTCGGTGAAGCGCCGGTAGAGGGGGCTGAGCAAATCCCATGCTTCGCGATGGCGGGACTGGCGTTGCCATAACTGAGCAAGGTCCGTGGCGCTGCGCAGTTCCCAGGCCAACGCGCCTTGGCTTCTGGCGATGATCAGCGCTTGTTGCAGGATTTGTTCGGCTTCTCGAGTTTCAGCGGTGTCTGAGCAGGCCGATTCGCGAGCAGGCTCGCTCCCACAGGATGAACCCTTCAACAATGCCGCCGCCCGCGCCCGCAATATCTCCGCTGCACTCCATCCCGCATCGCCATTGCGCGCGCGCTCCACCAGTGCCTCATCGACAAAACGCTCATCCAGCGTAACCATCACTTCCCGAATCAGACCGCTGCTCTGTGCTGGTACGGGCACGGCATTATCCGGATCGATCACCTGCGCATACTGCCGCCCCCAGTTATTGAACAGCAGAACCGAATGCTTCTGCGACTGCTCCAGCAACAATTGCAGGAGCGCGCGGGCGTTGGCGGCGTCACCGTTGTAATGGGCGATCAGACAACTGGCCAGCGCCAGCGTGTAGCAGATCGATGTGCCATGGTCGATCTGCACGGCAATATCCAGCGCCTGCCGTGCCGCGCGCCATGCCTGTTCTGGCAGCCCCTGCAACCACAGCACCCGGGCCAGTACCGTCAGCGAAGCGACGCTCTGGTCGTACTGCACGCCAAAACCATGGGTGAAACGATTGAGATGGCCGCTGTGGGCCATGCGTTGCAGCACCTGCTCGGCATGTACGCGGGCCTGCGGTTGGTCGCCGGCATAATGCAGGGCCAGCACGCGCAAGCGATGCGTGCTCAGAGACAGCAATGGCTCGCCGTGCACGCCGATGCGATCGAATTGCTCACTTTGGGCCAGCGCCATGCGGTAATGCCCGCAACTCAGATTGACCGCCATATGCCCCGATATTGCACGCAATTGCCCGGCCAGATCGCCATGTTTTTCGGCCAATTGGCAGGCGTCGACGAAGGCCTGGATGGTTTGTGGCGTGCCGCCCCAGGTGTGATAGCTGGCGCTGCCGAGCGCCAGTTTCAAGGCGATTTGCAGGCTAGGGCAGGGCGGCAGGAGCGAGCCTGCTGGCGAAGCGTCCAGCAGACTCAGTGCCCGGCGCACGTAGCGGCTGTAATCGCGCAGCAACGACAGCTCCTGCCACAACGGTGCCGACGCGGCTGCCAGCTGCACGCCCAGCTCATCTGGTCCCGGCCCGTCGAGGCTCCAGTCCAGCGCCGCGCGCAAATCCTCCAGCCCCCTGGCATAGCGCTCCATCCACAATACAGTCGGAGTATTGTCCCAATCCGCCTGCGCCTGCTGCATCAGTGTCAGGCAGCGCTCGGCGTGGCGTTGGCGGGTTGCGCTGAGCTCGTTGGCCTGTTCGAGTTTTTCCAGTGCGTAGTGGCGCGTGGTGTCGAGCAACCGGTAGAAAACATCTTCGTCACCCACTTCGACGCTCAGCAGGGATTTGGCCACCAGTTGCGTGACAGCGGTGAACACCGCGCCGGGATCGATCTGTTGGCCGATGACCACCGCTGCCGCCGAGGCGAGCGTGAAGCTGCCGCGGAAAATCCCCAGTCGCCGCAGACAGGTTTGTTCGCAGGCGTTGAGCAGGTTGAAGCTCCAGTCCATCGTTGCGCGCAGGGTCAGGTGGCGCTCGGCGCTGCTGTGGTGTCCGGCCGACAATGGCGGCAACCCCTCGCGCAATTGCTTGAGCAATCCGTCCATGCCCAATTCGCTGACCTGCGCGGCGGCCAGTTCCAGCGCCAGCGGAATGCCGTCCAGGCGCTGGCAGATTTCGATCGCCTGCGGTAGCTCGGCGCGACTCAGTTGAAAGCTTTCCCGCGCCGCGGTCGCGCGCTCGACAAACAGTTGCAGCGCAGCAAAGCCCAGCGCCTGAGCCGGCTCCATCGGCGTCGACATGGACGGGCATTCGAGCGATTCCAGACGCTGCACGAATTCGCCCTCCGCGCGCAGGCTCTCGCGGCTGGTGGCGAGGATATGCACCTTTGGCGCCCCCCGCAGAATCTGCTCGCTGAGCGACGCGACCGCATCGATCAAGTGCTCGCAGTTGTCGATCACCAACAACATTTGCCGGTCACGCAGGCCATCGACCAGACACGCCTGCGCATCACCTTCCGGTGCGGACAGATCGAGCAATGTCGCCAGGTGCGAGCCGATCAGCGCGGGATCGGCGATGGGCGCCAAGTCCACCAGGCGAATGCCGTCGCGATACCGGTCGAGCAATTGTTCGGCGACGCGCAGGGCGACGGTGGTCTTGCCGATGCCGCCGGGACCGACCAGAGTGATGCAGCGTCGGCGCGGCAGTTGCGCGATCAGGTGATCGATCACGGGCTGGCGCCCAATCATTCGCGTACGGCGCAGCGGCAGGTTGTGTCTGGCGACGGGCATCGCCGGTTTTTGTTCGATGCTGTCGAGCACGATCGGTGCGACAAAACTGTAGCCGCGCTGCGCCACGGTGACGATGTAGCGCTGACCGTTCTGTCCGTCGCCCAGCGCCTTACGCAGCGCCGCCATGTGCACGCGCAGGTTGATGTCTTCGACGACGCTGTCTGGCCAGACCCCGGCCATCAATTGCTGTTTGCTCACCACTTCACCGGCGTGGGCCAGCAAAATCAGGAGGATGTCCATCGCCCGCCGTCCCAGGCGCAAAGGCTGTTGGCCTTCAAGTAGCAATCGTTGCCCGGGATGAATCCGATAGGGGCCAAAGGCAATGGCCTGATTCGGGGAGAAACTCAACAGCGCGCTCCTGCGGTGATGCGGCGGACAGGGCGAATCAGTCCCTGGCGCATGCGCAGGCCTTCTGATCCGGGGTGTCCGGGCATAATCCTCAGGTTTGAGCATCAGTGCAACGGGTGGCGTAACGGCAGCAGTCAAAACACCGCAGGCTGCGCTGCGTTGTTTTTCGGCTTGCCCATGGCTCGACAGCGCCAGGCGAAGGGATTGATGCCCTCGCTGCGGGTGAACATGTGGCAGAAGTGCGCCTGATCGCAGAAGCCGCATTCCAGGCTGATTTGCGTCAGGCTGAGGTCGGTGTGCTGGATCAGCAACTTGGCCCGGGCCAGGCGCTGGGCGCGGATCCAGTCCTGTGGCGACAGGCCGGTGCTGCACTTGAATGCGCGGGAGAAATGACTGCGTGACAGTGAGCAGGCGCGGGCCAGTTCAGCCACTTCGAGACTTTCGCCCAAGCGATCGAGGATCAACTGTTTGATCTGGCGTTCGCGCTGCGGACTGAGTCCGCCAGTCGTGTTCTTCCGCGGTTCGCAGGCAGGGGCGAGGGCGACGGTTTGCTGTAGATAAGCCATGGCCAAGGTCCGTGTCGGTGGGGAATACACGGTCGGCGCATTCCCTCAGGTCAAAAAAGCAACGCTGCGCAGAGGGCTTCATTGTTGGGCGAGGGCGTGAGGCTGACGAGTTAATCGTTGTTAATTTCCTCGCTCAGGCTGGAACTCAGCACATCCTTGCAAGTCAGCGCCCGGCGCTTTGCGCGACGATGTCGACAAAGCACGGCCGCCGTTGGCCAGGTTCAAAGGGGAATGCAATGAAAGGCTTGGTGAAAGCAGCAACGACCCTGGCGGTCATGCTGGCAATGTCCGGCGCGATGGCGCAGGCACCGCAGGTGGGCACTCAGGCGCCGGGTTATTTCCGCTTGGCGGTGGGCGATTACGAAGTCACCGCGTTGTTCGACGGTTACAACGATTTGTCGCCGAAGTTGTTGCAGGGCATGAGCCAGAGTCAGATTCGCGCGCTGCTCGCACGCCGTTCGATTGAAACCCCGGGCGTGCAGACGGCGTTCAATGCCTTTCTGGTCAACACTGGCAAACAACTGATTTTGGTCGACACGGGCGCAGGACAGTGCATCGGCGCCACCGCAGGCCAACTCTCGGCCAACATGCAGGCCGCCGGTTACAAGCCTGAACAGGTCGACACGATTCTGCTGACGCACCTGCATCTCGATCACGTCTGTGGTCTGGTCGATGCAGAGAAGAAACCGCTGTTCACCAATGCCACCGTCTATGCGGCCAAGGCCGAGGCCGATTACTGGCTTGATCCGGCAGCACTGGCCAAGGCTCCGGCCGGCGCCAAAGAGTTTTTCAAGATAGCCCAGGACTCTACGACGCCCTATGTTGCCGCTGGCCGCTTCAAGACGTTCGCCGCCGGGCAGTCGCCATTGCCGGGACTGGTCGAAGCAACCCTCGAAGCCGGGCATACGCCGGGCAGCACCACGTACCGCTTCACCTCGCAGCAACAGAGCATCGTGTTCATGGGCGATCTGGTGCACAACCTCGCGGTGCAGTTCTTGCACCCGGAAGTCTCGATCGGTTTCGACGTCAACAGTCAGCAAGCGATCGCCAGTCGGCAGGCAGTGTTCAATGCTGCAGCAGCGAGCAAGAGCTGGGTAACGGCAGCGCATCTGCCGTTCCCGGGCATCGGCCACATCGCCGCCGAGGGCAAACATTTCCAGTGGGTGCCGGTGGAGTACGGCCCTTACAAACGCGCGGCGAAAGTGCCGTTGATCGAGTAAAGTGCCCAGCGCCAGTGGCAAAAAGCGTCTGACACCGATAAGGAAACCACGCCCATGAACCGTAACGATCTGCGCCGCGTCGACATGAACCTGCTGGTGATTTTCGAAGCGTTGATGTTCGAAAAGAACCTGACCCGCGTTGCCGAAAAACTGTTCATGGGCCAGCCAGCGGTCAGTGCTGCGCTGGGGCGCTTGCGTGATCTGTTCGACGATCCGTTGCTGCTGCGCAACGGTCGCGGTATGGAGCCGACGGCGCGGGCGCTGGCGATCCTCAAGGAGCTGCAACCGGCGATGGACGTGATTTCCGGCGCAGTCAGCCGCGCCAAGGAATTCGAACCGGCGAGCAGTTGCGATGTGTTTCGCATCGGACTGTCGGACGACGCCGAGTTCGGTCTGTTTCCGCCGCTGTTGCGCCAGCTTCAGCAGGAGGCGCCGGGGATAGTCGTGGTGGTGCGCCGGGCTAATTACTTGTTGATGCCGGCGTTGTTGGCTTCGGGGGAAATCTCCGTGGGCGTCAGCTACACCACCGATCTGCCGGCCAATGCCAAGCGTAAAAAACTGCGCGACATTCCCTGCAAAGTCCTGCGCGGCGACGACCGTCCGGGGCCACTGACGCTGGACGAATATTGCGCGCGTCCGCATGCGATGGTGTCGTTCTCCGGTGACCTGAGCGGCAATATCGATCTGGATCTGGCCAAGATCGGCCGCTGCCGCCGAGTCGTCCTCGGTGTGCCGCAGTTCAGCGGCTTGCGCGCCTTGCTCGCCGGTACCGAGATGATCGCCACGGTGCCGGATTACGCCGCCTGTGCCTTGGTCGAAGGCTGCGCCCTGCGTGCCGAAGACCCGCCATTCCCGATCGATGCCGCGCAATTGTCGATGGCCTGGAGCGGGGTGCACGACAACGACCCGGCAGAGAAATGGCTGCGCTCGCGGATCAGCCAGTTCATGGCGGCGCCGCTGGATATTCCGGCGCTTTAACCGATCTCGATTACACAAGCAGTTCTCCTGTGGGAGCGAGCCTGCTCGCGAATACGGTGTGTCAGTTAGTGTGGATGTGACTGGCCTGACGCCTTCGCGAGCAGGCTCACTCCCACATTGTTTTGTGGCTGGCGGCAGAACATCAAAGACCTGAAAAGCAACTAAGCACACCCATCCAATTTCTTCCGCCCCGGCCTTGGCATGATTCCCGTCAATGACATTCAAAGGGTCGGGTCATGATTGCTACGAGGGATGAACAGGCGCGCGACATCGGGTTGCTGTACCTGCGGGTCAGCGGCGGGTTGTTTCTGTTGTGGGTGCACGGCTTGCCCAAGTTGCTGGACTTCACCGCGCAACTGCAGCTGATCGAAGACCCGTTCCACCTCGGCGCCCGCCTCACGCTGATCCTGGCGATCTTCGCCGAAGTCCTCTGCCCATTGCTGATCGTCGCCGGTGTGCTGGCGCGATTGGCCTGCCTGCCTATTCTCTTTGTGCTGCTGGTGGCGTTGCTGGTCGTGCACCCGCAATGGAGTGTGACCGAAGGGCAGTTCGGCTGGTTGCTGTTGATTCTTTTCACCACTGTATTGATCGCCGGGCCCGGACGGCTGGCGATTCCTGTTCGTTTGCCCGGAGTGCTGCGTTATGCCTGAAGTCCTCAATTCACAAGCACCGGGGGCCGATGAGACCGTCACGTTGATCATCAAACACTCGGTCAAGGCCGGTTTCGAATCGGCCTATGAAGCATGGCTGCGCAACATTGTGCGCGTCGCCGGCCAGCGCGAAGGGCATTTGGGTGTGGACGTGGTGCGCGGCAAGCGCGGGCGTCTGGATTTTTACACGTGCGTATTGCGCTTCAGCTCCACCGAAGCGATGCAGGGCTGGCTGGAATCCTCCGAGCGTCAGGCGCTGGTGGCTGAAGCCGCACCGATGCTGGCCGACGGCGATCAGACCGAAGTCGCGCCGGTCAATGAATTCTGGTTCTCGCCCCTGGGCGATGCCGCTTCGCCGCCGCCGCGCTGGAAGCAGGCTGTCGTCACGCTGCTGGTGATTCTGCCGCACACCCTGCTGGTGCCGCTGATCTGGGGGCCGCTGCTGGCGCTGCATCCGTTTCTGTCCAACTACGTGGTCGCCACGTTCCTGATCACCCTGACCATCGTCCTCTCGGTGGTCTACGTGGTGATGCCGCCGGTTACCCGTTTGTTCACCCCGTGGCTGGAAGCCAGCCAGGCCCATGAACACCTCGATTCCCAAGAAACCTCGCCGCGTTGAGCGGGGTTTGCTTCTTTTCACTTTCGCTTGAGGAACTGCGATGAGCGCCGATCTGATTTTATTCAATGGCCAGTTTCATACCGTAGACCGGGAAAAACCACTGGCCAGTGCGGTGGCGATCAAGGACGGCCGCTTCGTTGCCGTCGGTAACGATGCCGAGGCCATGGCCCTCAAAGGCAACGCCACACAAGTGGTCGACATGAAGGGCCGCTGCGTCATCCCTGGCCTCAACGACTCGCACTTGCACCTGATTCGTGGCGGTTTGAACTACAACCTCGAACTGCGCTGGGAAGGTGTGCCATCGCTCGCCGACGCGCTGCGCATGCTCAAGGACCAGGCCGACCGCACGCCAACCCCGCAATGGGTGCGCGTGGTCGGTGGCTGGAACGAATTCCAGTTCGCCGAAAAACGCATGCCGACCCTGGAAGAAATCAACCAGGCCGCGCCGGATACTCCGGTGTTCATCCTGCACCTCTACGACCGTGCGCTGCTCAACCGCGCCGCCCTGCGTGTGGCCGGTTACACCCGCGACACGCCGAACCCGCCGGGCGGCGAGATCGTGCGCGACAGCAACGGCAACCCGACCGGCATGCTGGTCGCGCGGCCGAACGCGATGATTCTCTACTCCACACTGGCCAAGGGGCCGAAGCTGCCGCTGGAATACCAGGTCAACTCGACCCGCCAGTTCATGCGCGAACTCAATCGTCTCGGCCTGACCAGTGCGATCGACGCCGGCGGTGGTTTCCAGAACTATCCGGACGATTACCAAGTGATCGAGCAACTGGCCAAAGACGACCAGTTGACCGTGCGCATCGCCTACAACCTGTTCACCCAGAAGCCGAAAGAAGAGCTGACCGATTTCCAGAACTGGACCGGCAGCGTCAAGCTGCATCAGGGCGACGATTACCTGCGCCACAACGGCGCCGGCGAAATGCTGGTGTTCTCCGCCGCCGACTTCGAAGACTTCCTCGAACCGCGTCCGGACCTGCCGCAAACCATGGAACAGGAACTCGAGCCGGTGGTGCGCCACTTGGTCGAACAGCGCTGGCCGTTCCGTCTGCACGCCACGTACAACGAATCGATCAGCCGCATGCTCGACGTGTTCGAGAAGGTCAACCGCGACATTCCGTTCAACGGTCTGCCGTGGTTCTTCGACCACGCTGAAACCATCACCCCGCAAAACATCCAGCGTGTGAAAGCGCTGGGCGGCGGTATCGCGATTCAGGATCGCATGGCGTTCCAGGGTGAATACTTTGTCGATCGCTACGGCAAACAAGCTGCCGAAGCCACGCCACCGATCAAGCGCATGCTCGCCGAAGGCGTGCCGGTTGGCGCTGGCACCGACGCCACGCGCGTGTCCAGCTACAACCCGTGGACCTCGCTGTACTGGATGGTCAGCGGCCGCACCGTTGGCGGTCTGGCCCTCTACGAAGAAGGCTTGCCACGCAGCACCGCGCTGGAACTGTTCACCCACGGCAGCGCCTGGTTCTCCTCGGAGCAGGGCAAAAAAGGCCAGATCCGTGTCGGCCAACTGGCAGACCTCGCTGCACTGAGCGCGGACTTCTTCAGCGTTGAAGAAGAAGCGATCAAGTGGATCGAGTCGGTGATGACGGTGGTCGGCGGCAAGATTGTCTACGCCGCCGGCGACTTCGAAGACCTCGGCCCGCGCTCGATTCCGGTGCTGCCGGACTGGTCGCCGGTAGTCAAAGTCCCGGGCCATTGGCGCCCGAACTCGCCGTTGCAAGCGCAGGTTCACCAGTGCAGCGGGCCATGCGCCGTGCACACCCACAGCCATGAAAAAGCGCGGATGTCGAATGCGCCGGTCAGCGATTTCGCCGGTTTCTGGGGCGCGTTCGGCTGTTCCTGCTTCGCGTTCTGAGTTTGAAAAAAGCGCCGGGCATCAGGGCCGGCGCTTACCGCAACAACCATCCATCCAGGAGTTTTGCCATGAGCGTTCCTTACAAGCGTCTGAACAAAGATGATGCCGTCGTCCTGCTGGTCGATCACCAGACCGGTCTGATCTCGCTGGTGCAGGATTTCTCGCCGAACGAGTTCAAGAACAACGTGCTGGCACTGGGCGACATCGCCAAGTTCTTCAAGCTGCCGACTATTCTGACCACCAGCTTCGACGCAGGTCCAAACGGCCCGATCGTGCCTGAGCTGCTCGAGCAATTCCCCGACGCGCCGTTCATTCAGCGTCCAGGCCAGATCAACGCCTGGGACAACGAAGACTTCGTCAAAGCGATCAAGGCCACCGGCCGCAAGCAACTGATCATCGCCGGTGTCGTGACCGACGTTTGCGTAGCTTTCCCGACCCTGTCGGCGATCGCTGAAGGCTTCGAAGTGTTCGTCGTCACCGACTCGTCGGGTACCTTCAACACCACCGTGCAACAAGCAGCGTGGGCGCGGATGTCCGCCGCCGGTGCACATCTGATGAACTGGTTCGCTGTGGCCTGCGAGCTGCAGGGCGACTGGCGCAACGACATGGAAGGTCTGGCGCATCTGCTGTCCGAGCGTCTGCCCAACTATCGCAACCTGATCAACAGCTACACCAAGTTCACTGCCAAGTAATCTGGTCGAAAGTCAAAAGCCCCTCACCCTAGCCCTCTCCCGGAGGGAGAGGGGACTGACAGCGTTGTTTGCTAGAGTTGCATCGACCTGCAGTACCGAGCCGAGCTCCGCTCTTGAAACGCATGGAGATCGGCTCCCTTTCACCCTCGCCCCCTTAGGGGGAGAGGGCTGGGGTGAGGGGGTGAGCTTTTGATCTTCAAAGTTTCAGATCAGCGTTTTTGCAACCAACCCAAGAAACCACCTTTTTTCACCGCCACCGGTTTGGCCATCAACGCGAGGCGACTGTTCTGCTGACGCACCGCCTGCAACTTGTTCAAGGCCCGGCCGACTTCGCTGCGCTTGTCCATGCACTCACGGGTCAACTGTTTGTCGAGACGATAAATGATGCTCGACGTCAGTGCTGTGAACGTCGCCTGCGACGGTGTATCGGCAAGAATGCTCTGCTCACCCATGACTTCGCTCGGCCCCATGCGCCCGGCCTCGGTCTGGCCATTGCCGTCCGGCACCGTCGCGCTGACCACGCCCGTGGCGATCACGAACAGACTGTCCGGCACCTCGTCCAGATCCAGCACCACCTGACCCGCCGTGTACTGCTGCGCGACCATCGACTCAGCGAGGCGATCACGTTCCTCACTGCTCAGCGAGCGGAAAATCTTCACCTCATCCAGCAATGCGCGAGCACGGCTCGACGGTTCGACCACGCCGTCGGGATGCCGGGAAATACCCGCCGCTTCGAGATGGCGGTGGGCGAGGTCGAACAGTTGATTGCGCACTTCGCTCTTCTTGCCCAGCTCAGCGATGTAACCGCTGGCAACGTATTCCGACATGGTTTCGCCGGCCTCTTTGAGTACGGCTTTCGGCGCCGGGCTGAGCAGCAGCGAACTGCTGCCCTGCAAGCTGCGATCAAGGGCATCCAATACCCGACGCGGGCGGATGTGGTTCGGCACTTTGATACTGATCGAGACGCCGTGCATGTTGTTCGGTCGGCTGAGGTTGACGATCTTCGCTTTGGCCGCCACCGAGTTCGGTACAACCGCCATGGTGCCGGCGCTGGTCAGCAGGTGCGTGGCGCGCCAGTCGATATCGAAGACCTTGCCTTCTACGCCGTCGATCATCACCAGATCGTCCACTTGATACGGCTTGGTGGTGTTAAGGACGATGCCGGAAAACACGTCGGCGAGGGTGCTTTGCAGCGCCAGACCGACGACGATGGCGACCACCCCGGAGGTGGCCAGCAGACCTTTGACCGGCAACTCCAGCACGTAACCGGCTGCCGCAACAATGGCGACCAGAAACACCAGCGCGCCGATGACATCCTGCAACAAGCGTCCGCTGTGACCGATGCGGCGCATCAGCGCCAGGCCGATCACTTCGGTCAGCACCCGTGCTGCGTACAACCACCAGAGAATCCCCAGCGCCGTCGCCCCCAGTTGTGCCACGCGATCATCAGCGAACAGCGGAGCCTGCAACGGGCTGACACCGGCATTGATCACCAGCGCGCTGAACGCCAGAAACAGCGCCAGACGCACGCCGACTCGCGGCGCGCGGTGGCTGAAGGGCGAGAAGTGCCAGAGTGCGGCGTCGAGCAGGAGCAGGACGGCGCTCCAGGACAGCAGGTGGGCGTAGAAAAGAGTCATGACCGGTACTCCGCGACGCTGGTGAGAAAAAAGATCGCAGCCTGCGGCAGTTCCTACAGGGAATCGTATTCCAGGGTAGGCGCTGCCGCAGGTTGCGATCTTTTGCTTTTATGGATTCAGATGAGTCTTCAGTTCAGCCGCCGCCTGACGCACCGCCGCTTTCACCTCCGGAATCTGGCTCAGCGGATTGAGCAGACCAAAGTCATGAATCATCCCGTTGTAACGCACCGAGGTCACCGGCACGCCGGCCGCATCCAGATGCCGCGCATAACCTTCACCTTCATCACGCAGCACGTCGAACTCGGCGGTCTGCACCAGCGCAGCGGGCAGGCCCTTGAGCTGTTCGCTGCTGGCGTTGAGCGGCGAGGCATGGATCTGCGCACGCTCGGCCGGGTTGGTGGTGTAGTTGTCCCAGAACCACTGCATCATGCCCTTGGTGAGGAAATGGCCCTCGGCAAATTGCTGGTACGAACCGTCATCGAATTGCGCATTGGTTACCGGCCACATCAACAGCTGGAAGCGCAGGGCAGGGGTTTTCTGCTCCTTGGCCATCAACGCCACGACCGCTGCCATGTTGCCGCCGACGCTGTTGCCGGCCACCGCCAGACGCTTGCCATCGACACCGATGTCCTTGCCGTGCTCGGCCACCCATTTCGTCGCAGCGTAAGCCTGATTGATCGCGGTCGGGTACTGCGCTTCCGGCGACGGCGTGTAATCGACATACACCGCAACAGCGCCCGAGCCGACCACCAGATCACGAATCAGGCGCTGATGCGTCGGGAAGTCACCGAGCACCCAGCCGCCACCGTGGAAGAACATGAACACCGGCAACTCGCCTTTGACCTTGGCCGGGCGCACCACTTTCAGGTTGAGGGTCTGGCCATCAACCTTGATCGCCTTGTCGCTGACTTCCACACCGGACAGATCAACCTTCACCGAGGCCTGCGCACCGGTCAGCACCGCACGGGCGTCTTTCGGGCTCAATTGCTCCAGCGGACGACCACTGCCAGCGGCGAGGGCATCGAGGAACGCTTGGGTATTGTGTTCGACGCCAGGGCTGCCAGCGGCGAAAGCGCTGCTGACGGAGAGGGCGAGGAGGGACGCGGCGAGGGTTTTCTTGATGCTCATGTTCAATTCCATTTTTGAATGTGTGATGTAGGAGCTGCCGAAGGCTGCGATCTGATCGTTCCCACGCTCTGCGTGGGAATGCAGCCGGGGACGTGTTCAGGGTTGTTTTCAAACCGTGAGCACAGATTAATGGGCTGCTGAAAAGCGAAAAAGCGGCTATAAAGCGTTTAACTGTCCACCAGAGAGTGACAATGAACCCGTTCGAAGACATGCGTATTTTTTGCCAGGTCATGGACTCCGGCAGCTTCACCGCTGCGGCCGATCAGTTGGGCCTGTCGAAGCAGTTCGTCAGCCGCCGTTTGATGCAACTGGAAGAGCGCCTCGGTGTGCGCTTGTTGAATCGCTCGACCCGCCGCCTCGACGTCACCCCCCTGGGGCAGAGCTATTACGAATCGGCGTTGCGTTTGCTCGGAGAAGTCGAGCAGGTCGAGCAGGGCATCGCCGGCGAAACCGCCGAGCCGCGCGGCACGATTCGCCTGAGCGCGCCGCTGTCGTTCGCGGTGGCGCATCTGGGTTGTCTGCTGCCGTTGTTCCTGCAGCGTTATCGCGAAGTCACCGTCGAGGTCGATTTAAGCGATCGCCCGGTCGACCTGCTCGGCGAAGGTTACGATCTGGCCCTGCGCATCGGCGTGCTGGAAGACTCGACACTGATTGCCCGGCGCATCGCCAGCATCGAACGGGTCTATTGCGCCAGCCCGGCCTACCTCGCCGAACGCGGCACACCACTCAAACCCGAAGACCTGCACAGTCACGATTGTCTGCCTTACGGCCACGGTCGCTCGGTGCAATGGCGCTTCAACGAAGCGCCGGGCAAACCGCTGCTGATCAACGTCACCGGGCGCATGCGCGTCAACAACGGCGAACTGCTGCGGGACGCCGCGGTGCAGGGGATGGGAATTACTTATCTGCCGACCTTCATCGTCGGCGCGGCGCTGAAGGACGGGCGGCTGGTGCCAGTGCTGGATGATTTACGCCCGGAGCCACTGACCCTGTCGGCGGTTTATCCGCAGCACCGCCAGGCTTCGCGGCCGGTGCAGGCGCTGGTGGAGTTTTTGCGTGAGCGGCTTAACCAGAGTCATGTGAATCTTTGATTTTATTTACCGTCGAGTATCGCGTTCTGTCGGGCCAAATAGCGGTGTATGGGCAGTTATGATTAACTTTGATTCGATTTGTATCAAAGCTGAGCGAACACAGTGGGACAGGACTACTCTGATCGACGGTGAACGCCCGCTGCCCGTAATCTCAAGGAGTCAACTGACATGGCTGCGCCAATGAAAACCCGATCTGTGACTGCCCACGTACCCGTGCAATTGGCCGAAAAGGTCGATCTGATGGCTGAGCGACTGGAACGCTCGCGTAACTGGATTGTGAAACAGGCCCTGAGCGCCTGGATTGATCAAGAGGAAGAGCGCAGCCGTCTGACGCGTGAAGCCTTGGCTGATGTGGACGCCGGGCGCGTTATCGATCATCAATCAGTGCAGGCATGGGCGGACAGCTTGAGTTCCGATACGCCTCTCAAGGCTCCACTTTGATATGGAGTTGAAGTGGACCAGCAAAGGGCTTTCCGACCTGACCAGGCTTTACGAGTTTTTGGCACCAGTTAATCAACCTGCCGCTGCGCGCACTGTGCAACAGCTGACCGCCGCTCCGACAACGCTGTTGGCCAATCCGCGTTTGGGTGAACGTCTGGAAGAATTTGAACCGCGAGATGTTCGAAGGATTCTGGTCGGGCACTACGAAATGCGCTACGAAATTGTCGATTCGACTATCTACCTGCTGCGCCTTTGGCACACTCGCGAAGAACGATAATTCATCGCCTGGCTCTCGCTTACAACATCGCAACAACCCCAACTCCGCGTCTGTTCTAGACTCACGCTGCTCAATCACGAGCCTCACCCGGAGTGCGCCATGGAAGTGCCCAACCCCAAAACCGCCATCGAAAGCAATCGCCAAGCGTGGAACGATTCCGCTCGCCATCATCAGGATTCGCCGGACTGGCAGGCATTGCTCAACGATGTCGCGCAGGCAGAGTTTTGCTGCCTTGATGACACCTTGCGGGGCTTGCTGGACGTCGACGGCAAAGACGTGATTCAACTGGGCTGCAATAACGGTCGGGAGAGCCTGTCGCTGTTTGCGCTGGGTGCGCGCAGTGTCGTCGGCGTCGATCAATCCGCAGCGTTTCTTGAGCAGGCCCGCGAGCTGAACAGCCGCTCGCCGCACAATGCCGAATTCGTCGAGAGCGACATCCACCATCTGCCCGCATCGCTGCATAACCGCTTCGACGTAGCCTTGATCACCATCGGGGTACTCAACTGGATGCCTGACATCGACGAATTCTTCCATCATGTCGCGCAGGTGCTGAAGCCGGGCGGCAAACTGGTGATCTACGAAACCCATCCGTTTCTGGAAATGGTTGATCCGCAGGCTGAAGATCCCTACCGCCTCGCCAGCTCGTATTTCCGTGTCGAGCCGTTTGTGCAGGAAGAACCGATTGTGTATGTCGGCAAGGTCGAGCAGCCGGCGGCGAAGTCGTACTGGTACGTGCATACGCTGGGCGCGATCTTCAGCGGCGCCATTGGAGCGGGGCTGCGCATTGTGGATTTTCAGGAATATGCGCATTCGAACCGGGAAGAGGTGTATGACTGCTACCTGAACCAGCAGGCGCAGTTGCCGATGTGCTTTAGCCTGGTGGTGAGCAAGGCCTGAGAACCTTTTTTGCGACGGCTGGCCTCTTCGCGAGCAGGCTCGCTCCCACATTGGTTTCGCGTACGGC
Organism: Pseudomonas sp. S3_G06; assembly: GCF_054667565.1. NCBI lineage: Bacteria > Pseudomonadati > Pseudomonadota > Gammaproteobacteria > Pseudomonadales > Pseudomonadaceae > Pseudomonas > Pseudomonas sp. S3_G06. The sequence goes on along the minus strand of NZ_CP162738.1, from coordinate 2,990,072 downwards.
GACTATCCAGTGTAGGAGCGAGCCTGCTCGCGATGGCGGCCTTGCGACAGCTACAAAATTCAGGTAACGGCGCGATTGAGTACGTGCCCCGGCTGCGCATAAAGATCAATGCCCAACGCATGAATCACCTTCAACACTGTGTCAAAGCGCGGCTTCGCTCCGGGAGCAAAAGCTTTGTACAAACTTTCACGACCCATGCCTGAATCCTTGGCGATCTGCGTCATTCCTCGCGCCTTTAACACGTAGCCGATTGCGCGAAGGAATTCTTCGCTGTCTCCGTCTGCAAGCACCTGTGACAGGTACTCACTGATGGCTTCATCACTGTCGAGCAGGGCGACCATGTCGAAATTCGTCAAAGTCTGGCTCATGGTTAAACCTCCTTTGCCATTTTTTGTGCGCGTCGGATGTCTGCGCTTTGTGAGGATTTGTCGCGCCCGATGTCGTGCTTGACTCTATCCAAGTGGATACAGATAAACAGTCGGCCAAGTCTTTTCCGAATGTTGGAAGTGTCGTCACAGTTTGTAGGCAACCAGACAATCGCTTGTGAGAGCTGCGGGTGCAGCTACTGGCCTCTTCGCGAGCAGGCTCGCTCCCACAGGGAAACGCATTCCAGTGTGGGAGCGAGCCTGCTCGCGATGGCGGTATCAAAACCGCCGCAAATATTCAGCCTGAATCAAGCCTGCGCCGGCGCACTGACTACCGGTCTTTCCGGCTTGCGCAGCGCCTCCAGCCTTGACTCGCTGTAGCGCGTTTCGCGGAAGAAGCGCCAGTGGCCGAACAGGTCGTAAACATGGGTGATACGCCCTTGTTCCTTGTAGCCCAGACGCACATGCATCTTCAGGGCCTGGATATTGGCGTTGTCGCAGATATCCACCACTTTTTTGTACCCACCGGCGTCCATGACTTGCCAAAGTGCGGTCTGTGCGTCGACGGTCAAGGTGCTGCCGAAGTAGGGCCGGGCAATTTCGGCACCGAACTGGAAGTACTCACCGGGCTGGATCGTGAACGTGTAGCGGTAGAAGTGCCGATCGTAATAGTCGCGGGTACTGGCCCAGACGAACCCGACGGTGTGGCCTTCCTGGTCCAGGTACATGTGCCCCGTGTGCCCTTCAGCGGCCAATTCGGCCATGGTCTGCACACGGTCACCAAAGTACTTGCCGAAAGCCTTGGCGTTGTCCTCGGTGATGTCGACTCTATGTAAACCTTCACAGGGGCGCAGTTTGTTCGGCGCGATCGGCGTGACCAGATCGCGCTCCATCCACAGCAATTCACGGTGAGCGAAGACATAACGTTTGCCGAAAGCGCCAAGGGTGCGGCGCAGGCCTTTTTGTTTGATGCGCAGAAGCAGTTTGTCGATGACGTTCATGATGCTCTCCGAGGCGCTAGCCCTGGTGTGGTGGATGATGTTGCCAGTTGAGTTGCGCAGGTATTTGCCGCTTTCGGTTTGCCGGCACGCTGTGCGCGCCATTTTTGCAGGGCCGGTTTGACGCAGTACCAAAGACGCAGGCCCAGGCCCAGCAGCAAGCCACTGGGGCGCCATGAGTAGAAGCTCCAGCGCCAGTGTTCCAGTTGTCCGGTCATGCGCTCGTGCAGTTGATGACTGGAGTTTTCCAGGCTGACCCGCGAGGCATCGATCCAGTGCCATTGCTCGTCCAGGCCCCAGCGAATCCATTCCTCCAGCAGCACTCGACCGCTGCCCAGATCGGCATGTTGCGGCAGGAACGCCAGGTTGTAGTCGTAGAGGCGGCCCTGCTCGAGCAGGCCCAGCCGATAACTGATGCAGCGGCCGTCCAGCTCCAGTGTCACCACTCGCACCAGCCCTTGAGCGGCGAGGGCGGTGAAGGCGTTCTGTATCCATTGGCGACTGTGGTCAGTTGCGAAAATGCCGACGCCCTCGTCACCTTTCCAACTGACCGACTCGACTTCTTGCAACGCCTGTAAAACCGCAGGCATCGACAGCGCATCGGGGGTGATTCGCCGTACTTGAGCGCCGCACGCGGCAATCCGTTTGCGCGCACGACGCAGTTTGTAGCGCGGGTCGCCGGAAACTTCCTGCTGGTCGGCGTCGCTGATCAGATGCACCGGCACCCGGCAACTCAGGCGCCGTTCAGCGGTGGAGCTACGCGCCATCCAATCGGTGAGGGCACTTTCTTCCCCGGCAGGTTCCGACAGTTCGTTGAGTTGCAGCAGCGCATGGGGCAGGCGCTGACGGATCAGCACCAGCGCATCGCGCATATCCTCTGCATCGAGCAACGACAGCAGGGCCAACCGATCGGCCAGCGGATAACCCAAGTGGCGCAAGACGCGAAATGGCACGCCCGCGAAGCGTTCGCGGCTGGACACCAGGGGCAGGCACAGGCGCAAAGCCTCTGCTTCCCAGCCGAGCAGAACGTGCAGGCACTGATTCTCTTCCAACGCCTGTTCTGCCGCGCACAACCAGCCGAGATTGTTGAACGGCGTGTGGTCGGTCACGCGCAGGCGCAATGCCTCGTAGGCCGTCGCCGGGAAGTCGGCAGCGCACAGCGATGTGCGCCATTCGAATCGCATCGCCATGGTTCAGGCCGCCGTTGCTGGGACAGGTGGACGGGAAGTTTTGCGCAGTGCGTTCAGGCGCGACCCGCTGTAACGGGTTTCGCGATAAAAGCGCCAGCGACCGAACAGCGTGTAGATATTCATGATCCGCTGTTGTTCGGTATAGCCCATGCGCAGGTGCAGCTTGAGCGCCGGGATGTTTGTCGATTCACAGACATCGACCACTTTGCGGCAGCCTTTCACGGCCATGGCTTTCCATAAGCGTAGTTGCAGATCTACCGACAATTCGGTGCCCCAGTAGGCGCGAGTCAGTTCGCCACCGAACTCGAAAAACTCGCCAGGTTTCACCGGGAACCGGCAACCGTAGTAATGCCGATCAAAATAATCACGCGGCGAGCCCCAGATAAACGCCACGGCATCGCCATGCTCGTCGACATGCATATGCCCGGTGTGACCTTCATTGGCGAGTTCGGCCATGACGCCGACACGGTCGCCGAAGTAACGGGTGAAGGCGCTGGCGTTGTCTGCGGTGATCCGCATTAATCGCAGTGGCGGGTATGGTTTGAGGTTGTGCGGCGGCACGGGGCTGACCAGATCCCGTTCCATCCACAGCAGTTGCCGATGGGAAAAAATGTACATTCTGCGGATCTTCGCCAAGGTCGCCCGCAGACCTTTGCGACGGATATGTCCGCTGAGTTTTTTAAAGATATCCATGGTCTCTTCTCCTGATGAAAGTGCCGCGCGTAGCATCACGCTCGCAGGGCAGAAGGGCGGTTCATGAAGCGTTCCAGTTCAGGGCAAACAGGGTTTGCCCGGGTAATTCGAAACGCACGCGCCCGTGTTCGCAGGCAAATGGTGCGTCGCGGGCGCGATTGTCAGCGCCGAAGAAATGCAGGGCGCCTTGGTTGAGCGGGCACTTGGCACCGCTCAGAGCAACGCGTTGCAGGCGCGTGCCTTTGTTCACCCCGAGCAACGTGCGCTGCTCGTCGCCGGCCATCGCCAGTACGTCCACTTCGAAGGCGTCGTTATCCAGTTGCAGCACGTGCGGCAGCCAATGCCGGGCGATGAATTGCTGGGCCAGGCCCACCGGTTTCAGCTCGAAGCGATCGCCGGCCAACACGCGCACCATGCCCTTGGCGTAGGGCGGTTCGTCGGCCGCCTGAAACCAGTTGAGCATGCTCAGCAAGCCGTCCTGAGAAGCATTGATGACCACCGATGCCCACCACAGGGCGGCGTAATGAGTTTCCTGGTCGTACGGGCTCAGGCTCGAGCCACTGGACAGATTGGTCTGATCGAGCAGCAAGGCTTTGCGCGGCTGACCCTTTGCGTCGAGGCCGACCAGTTGCGCGGCGCGGCGCACGCTGTCGCGGTAGACGCGAGTGGCGAGCAGGTCGCGGATCATCCATTCGTGCCAGGCCAACGCGTCAATCTGATCGGGCGCTTCACTGAGCAGACGCCGTGCCCAATCGATCCCGCGTTTGTCTGCGGCGTTATTGGCGAACGGGCCGTTGACCAGGCGCGAACTGGCCGGCATGGCGATGCGCACGCCGGCCCTGGCGTTGGCCGGATTGCTGCGCACCTGGCGGGCCATGCTGACAAAAATCGAGCGGTATTCGTCGTAGCTCGAATAGTTGAGGTTCGGCTCGTCGGCGAAGCCGATGTAATGCGTGCCTTGACCACCCAAGGCACGAGTGCCGGCGAGCCACGTCTCAAGGCCGTTGCTGCTTTGCACATCGGCGCGCAGATTGGCCTGACGCCCGGTGCCGGCGAGCAGGGTGATGTCCTGGCGGATGCCGAAGCGCGTCTGATAAAGCTGGCGAACCGGGTCTTCGAAGCGGGCACTTTTCGACGTTATGTCAACGTAGCTGTAGTAGCTCGCCGCGCTCGGTTTCAACGCATCCAGTACGGCATGACTACTTGCGGGCGGCATCAGATTGGGCAGCGCGATGCCCAAGTCCGGAGTGCGCCCGAGTACCTTGGCGTGCAGGGTCAGGCGGACCTCACCCGATTCTTCATGCACTGGCTGCAGCTGCTGCGGATTCTGCGCAAACAGGTTGGCCGTGCCATCGAGCCAGAACGCCGCTTTGCCGCTGCCCTGCAGGCGCAAGCGCCAGGTCTGAGGCCGGTCACTGACCGGCAAGGCCACTTGATCGAATTGCCAATAGGCGCGGTGGGGCTTGAGGGCCAGCGACAGCTGTTGTCCATCGTCTACACGCTGTGCTTGCAGCGCGTTGACGCCGCCATGGTATTTGCCGTTCAGCACCGCGTGTTCGCCAGGGGCGACCTGGAAAAACAGCTCAGTACCATTGCGGGTTTCGACGCTGAAATGCACTTTGGCCGGACTGAACAGCGCCACGGTGGTTGCGTCATGCTCGACGCGGTAACTACGGAAGCTGTAGCCGGGAATCTCCAGGCGATAACCGGCAGCTCCCGGCACCAGCGGCCAGCTTTGCGAACCGCGAACCTCACTGGCCTTGATGAAGCGATCACCTTGCAAGCGGCCGTAGCCGTCAAGCAGATAGATATGCTCTTCATTGGCCTCGGCCTGCCACGCCGGAACCCAGCGCACGGTGACTGTATCCGGGCGGTCGGCTTGCAGATACAGGCTGCCATCGCGGATGTCGCCCCACTGCATGGGCGCAGCGAAGGCATTCAGCGTCATGCCGAGTCCGAACAGCAGGGCCAGGCGCTTCATGCGGCTTTCCTGCGGTGCAGCATCAGCCACATCGGGCTGAGATCGCCGGGCAGAATGAACAGCGTGTGCCAGAACGGTACGCCGCTCAGCCTGCAATAAAGCACCAGCATCGCCAGGGTCACTGCCAGATAGGCAATCGAGGACGCCGCCGCAGCGCCGACGATGCCGTAGCTGGGGATCAGCAGCAGGTTCAGGCCCAGGTTGAGCAACGCCCCAACCCCCATCATCAGCGAGACCGTGGCAGGGCGATTCTTGCCGATCAGGTCCAGGCGCAGAATGCTTGCGTAGCACAGGCCCAACAGCCCCGGCAGCAAAGCCAGCAGCGCCGGATACGCGGGTTGGTAGGCGACGCCGAACAGGATGATGATCAGCCATTCGCCGATCAGCGCCATCGTGACGCAGGCGCAGAGCATTACCGTCGCGGTCAGGCGCAGCGCCAGCGGCGTGACCTTGTCCATGCCCTTGTCCTGTTGCAGCAGACGCTTCATCAGCGGTGTGGTGACTGCTTCCGGAACGATCAGCAACAGTTCAGCAGCGGCGCTGGCCATGGCGTAATGGCCGAGCGCGCTGCTACCGAGCAGGGCGCCGATGAACAAGTAATCGGAGCGCAGAATGACCTGTTGGAACAGCAAGTCCGGATGGCTGCGTGCACTGAATTTCAGCAGCTCCTTCTGGCTTGCACGATCCCATTGCAGTTTCAGCGGCTGTGCGCGTTTGAGCCACATCCAGCCCACCAGTACCACCAGGCTGATACCGGCCAGCCAACTGATGAGCGCCGCTTCGAGTGCCGCCTCTTTCCACATCCAGAACAGCGCAACAAAAAGCAGCAGCGGTGCCAGCGATTCGATCAGGCGCAGAACATTGAAGGCGACCACGCCACCCGACGCGTTGTGCAAGGTCAGCAGGCCGCTTTTGAGCACGGTCAGCGGTACCGCCAGCAGCAACAGCCAGGCCAGCAGACCGAGCTGCATCGTGACATCGAGTTCGCTGCCAAATTCTCGCGCCAGCGCCACCACCAGCAACGTCAGCAGCCCGGCGAGCAGACAACCGAACACCAGCACCTGGGCGAGCAACAGCCCCATCGGCCGCTGGTTAGCCGCTTGATAACCGACTGCCGAATTCAAGCCGCCGCTGGTCGCCGCGCTGATCAGATCCGGCAGGGTGCTGAGCAGGGCGAACAAGCCGCGCTCGCTCGGCCCGAGAATCCGCGCCAGCAACACATTGCGCAGCAGGCGCAGGGCGATCATCGCCAGTTTGGTGCCCATGCTCAGGGCGAGGTGCTTGATGTAGCTGCCGCGACTCATGGCCTTGCCCCGCGAAAGATCCGTAGCGACAGCAGCTCCGGATTGCGCGCGGTACGTTGGCTGACGCCGAAGCGCGGCAGGTTCAGCGGGTCGCCGGCGCCGCGATAGAGTCCGGTGGACGTGCCAAGAGCAAACGGATAATCGTGATTGGCGACCTGCTCGCGCACGCGCTCATCGTTGTCGCCGTTGGGGTAGCAATACACCGGTAAAGGCCGATTGCAGCCGTTGTGCAAGGCATCGCGGCTGCGGCTGATTTCTTCGTGCAGACGCATGTCATCCAGGCCAGTGAGGATCGCATGACTGGCGCCGTGGGGGCCGAAGCGCACCAGACCGGACGCTTCCATGGCGCGCACCTGATGCCAGTCCAGCGCTTGCGGCAGAGAATCCGGCGGACACTCATTGGTCAGACGTTCGAGTTCCTGCGGATCGAGGCTCTTCAGCCCTTGCAGGTAATGCAGCAGTGCCAGGCTGCGCCGGTCGACATCGATATCGTCGAGCAGCACCGGCAGCGGATGACCGGTGATGCGCAGGTGCTCGATCAGGTGCATACGGGCCTTTTCGCCATGGCTGCCCCACAGCGTTTCACCGACGCTTTCCCACCAGAACCGTTGCCGACTGCCAATGAAATCGGTGGAAAGAAAAATGCTCGCCGGCACCTGATATTTTTGCAGCAGCGGATAGGCATTGACCGCGTTGTCACGCCAGCCGTCATCGAAGGTCAGCGCCACGCGCGGGCGCTCGGTGCGCAGGGCGTTGGGCTGCAACAGCTCCATCAGCGGCACGCAATCGAAATGCTTGCGCAGCCATATCAGCAAGTGTTCGAACGCCTGCGGGCCGACACACAGTTCATTGCGGTGCGGCAGGTTGGCGGCACGGTCGTTGGCCAGCACTCGGTGGAGCATCAGGATGACCCCGGCCCCGTGCAACTGGCTGCGCCCCACGGACGAGTTGAGATAGAGCCAGCCGCTGGTGCGTTTTATCAGTTGTTTGATAGCCATGGGATGCGCCCTCTCAACGATTCTGGTCAGGATTCCACTGTGCGTACCGTTGCCCGCGCAGGAACTGCCACAGGCCGACGCTCATGCCTGCCAGCGTCACCAGCAGGAAGGCCGCGAGGCGGAACGGTTTCGGTAAACGGTGTTGCGAATCCAGCAGGCCGGCGATGGCAATCGAGTAGCCGATCAATTGCGCGATCAGGCTCAGGCGATAGAAACCGTGCTGGTTCCACAGCCAGAAATTGCTCAGCAGCAGCGGCAGCAACAGCACCGGCGCCAGTCGACGAATCAGTTTGTGGCTGATCAACGCGATCGAATACAGGCCGTGCTTGAAGGGATTGAGCAGTTCACGGCGTTGCGCCAGGCTCTGCAGGCCACCGACGGTGACCCGCTGGCGGCGACGCCATTGCTTGTCCGCTTCGTCGACGCCCTGGTCGATTACTTGGGCTTCGGGCACGTAGACGATGCGTTTATGCGCCACCGGTGCGCAGGTACTGATGAAGAAATCATCGTTGACCTCGGCCGGCACGGTCTGGAACAGCTCGCGACGCAAGGCGAGCAGGGCGCCGTCGGCGGAGACCATGCAGCCGGTGCGATTCTCGACCCGGCGCAACCAGCCTTCGTAATGCCGATACAGACTGTCGCCGATGCTCAGGCCGCCACCGGTAACCGGGATCACCATGTGCCCCGCGCAGGCGCCGACCTGCGGATCGCTCAGCGGCGCGAGCAAGTGGCCGAGGGTGTCGCGCGACCACTGGTTGTCGGCATCGGTGAACACCAGAATGTCGCCGCTGCTCCGGGCGGCGCCGGCATTCAGGGTGGCGGCTTTGCCCTGGCGCGGCAGGTCGAGCACGGTGATGCGCGGATCAATCACTTTGTGCGCGCAAGCCACGGTGTCATCGGTCGAACCGTCGCTGGCCAGAATGATTTGCAACGCGGCCGGCTGATAGTCCTGAGCCAGCAGCGTGCGCAGCTTGTGCTCGATATGGCGTGCCTCGTTGTGCGCGGCGATCACGATGCTGACGTTCAGCGGCGGTGCGGGGGCATGTCGCCAGGCCGGGAACAGTGGCGCGAGCAAGGTGAGCAGCAGCGGATAGCCGATGTAGGCGTACGCTGGCAACAACAGGCACAGGCAAAAAATGAGTTCAGCCACGGGCAGGCCTCCTTGCATTCCAATGACACAGACCGAGAATCAATGCTGCGCTTGCCAAGTGCAGGCGCACCCAGTGCAGGCCCCAGAGCTGCAAGGTCAGGCTGAGGTTATGCTGGCGAATGCTTTGCCGCAGGCTGAGCAGCAGACTGGGCAGCAGGCCCGCCATCAGCAGCAGCAACGCCTGCTGCGCGTAGCCGCCCAGCAACGCAAGAATCGCCAGAGCATCAAGCAGCCACACCAGTAACGAGAGCAGCGGAAACCTCAGCAGACGCAGGCTCATGCCGTGGGCGCGGAGCAGTTGCAGGTGACTGCCCTGACGCCACAGTTCCTTGCCGATCCATTCGCGCCAGGTCATTTCGTAGCCCCAATGCAGAGCGACGCTGGTATTGACCGACAGCAGACGAGCACCGTGTCTGTGCAGACGCAGGGTGTATTCCTTGTCCTCGCCGGTGCGCAGGGTTTCGTTGAATCCGCCGACCTTGTCGAACCACTGCTTGCGCATCAGCAGGTTGGCACTGGGCAGCCATTGCACAGTGCGCGTGGCGCCACCCGACGGGCGCAAAGAGCGGCGCTGCCACGCGGCGGCGAACCATGGCGCGGCAGCAGGGGTGTGCAGGTCGAGGCCGAAGACGTCGCCCTGGTCGCCCGCAGCCAAAGCCAACATCTGCTTCAGCCAGTCTTCCGGCATCTCGATATCGGCATCAATGAACGCCAGCCATTCACCACGGGCAACCGTTGCGCCACGATTGCGCAAGGCGCCGATCAGCAGGCCGGGCAGTAGCAGAACCTGCGCGCCGAATGCGCGGGCAATCTGCGGACCTTCGTCGGTGGAGCCGTTGTCGACGACGATCAGTTCACAGTCGATGTCGGCTGCGTGCGCGGCCTTGCTGGCGGCCAGCAGCGTTCGGCCGATGTGCCGGGCTTCGTTGAACATCGGAATGACGATGCTGATCCGGCTCATGCTTTGGCCTCCGGCAGCGCTGCCTGCTCGGCTTTCAGGCGCAGCACCCAGGTCAGCGCCAGCATGATCCACAGGTATTTCAGGTTCGGCGCACTAAGGAACATCAGGAACAACGTTAACGACAGAAAGCTCATGCCCAGATGGGTAACCATGCCTGCGTGCTGCCACTCGCGCCGTTGCAGCCACGTGCGTCGTGCGCGGATCAGGTTGTAGAAACCCTGTACCAGCATGCCGACAAACAGCAGGCCGGCGGGAATCCCCAGTTCGCTGAAGATCTCCAGATAAGTGTTATGCGCCCGACGATACAGGTCGCCGATCTTGCGGTTGGCCGAGAACGCCTTGGCATAACCGGTGGTCGCGTAGTGCAGCGGGAAGGTGCCGGGGCCGGAGCCGAGCAACGGATGCTCGCGGATGATCTGGCTGCCAACGACAATGTACGAGGCGCGACGGCCGAGGGATTCGTCCTGGGCCTTGGCCCCGGCGCTGAGGATGCTCAGCGACTGAATGCGTGCCAGATAACCGGCCGGCATCGCATAGATCGCCAAGGGCAGGATGATCGCAGCACCGAGCATGGCGAAGCCGAAATGCCGTGGACGAATGCGGGTCAACTGCTGGCGGTAGTGCCAGACCCCGATTGCCAGACTCAACGCCAGTACCACCAGCCCTGAGCGCGACTCGGTTTTGGTCATGCCGCCGAGCAGCAACAGACAGCAACCAGCCCAAAATAAACGGTGCAGCAGGTTTGGGCTGCGAATCACCAGCAGCAGGCCCAGCGGCACGGCGAAAGCGATCAGCAGGGCAAAGGCATTCGGGTCTTCGAGCAGGCCGGCGGCGCGGCCCTTGTCCTGGAATCGGCTGGAAAACATCGCCATCGCGCAGGTCGCGCTGACACTGAGCGTGACCAGTCGGGCAAACAGATCCAGATTCAATTCACGCCCGATCAACAGGGTGATCACGAACAGGACCAGGCCCACGCTCAGTTCACGCAGATGAGTCTGCGACATGCCCAGATTGTCGCTGGCGAACAGGCTCAGCAGGTACAGCGCCATGAAACCGATCAGGTAGCGCCACAGGTTGCTGCGCAGGCGTTGCGACGGGATCTGGTGCAGCGCCAGTTGCAGCATCACGATCACCGCCAGCGAGGCACCGATCAACTTGCTGCCTGACACCGAGCTGTCCTTGAAGAAACCTTCGAACGGCACCAGCGCGGCAATGCCGAGCAGGCCCCAGGTCGGCTTGCGGTACAGAACGGTGAAACCGACCAGACCAATAACCGCCCCCGGTGCCAGATACGGCCAGGGGCTGGCCAGCAAACCGAGGCTGACCAGAGCGAACAGACTGACGATCGAGAGCGGGAAAATCATGCGCGTGTCTCCCGTGCCGTGTTGATGTACAGCTGCGACCAGCGTTCGGCCAAAGCCTTGAGGTCGTAGCGTTCCTGTTGGGTGCGTCTGGCGTTGTCGCGCAACTGCGCGGCCAGCTTCGGTTCGGCCAGCAGTGTGTCGAGCTGGCGGGCGAGGGCGGCGGTATCCGTCGGCGCCGCGAGCAGGCCGTTGTGGCGATCCTGCAAGACATCCGGAATGCCGCCGACCGCGAACGCCACCACCGGCACGCCGGCCTGCATCGCTTCGAGCAGAATCATCGGCGTGCCCTCGGTGCGCGAGCTGATCACCAGCGCATCGAGTTGCTGCCACCAGCCTTGCATCGCCGTCTGGTAGCCCGGCAGGCGAATCCGCTGCTGCAAGCCGGCAGCGTCGATGCGCGCCTGCAAGGCCTCGCGTTCCGGTCCGTCACCGAGCATCACCGCGTCCAGTTGCGGATGCTGGTGACACAACGCAATCAGCGCATCGAGAAACAGATCCGGGCCTTTTTCACTGCTCAACCGCCCGACGTAACCGGCCAGCCAGCGTTGCCGCTCTGCCAGCGGCGGCATCGCTGGCGCCGCTGGCAAACCGTTGGGAATCACCTGCAACTTCTCCGCGCTCACGCTGGCCTTCAGATGCAGCGTGGCGATGCTCTGCGCCACGCAAACCACCCGTTTCACCGACGCCGTGCGGCACAGTTGCAGGCTCAGCCAGGTGTAGAACTTCTGCTTGCGACTGCGCGGCGTGAAGCCGTGCTGGGTGATCACCAGCGGCAGGCGCAACAGCGTGGCGCCCACCCAGCCGAACAGCAGACCTTTGAAGTTGTGGGTGTTGAGCAACGGTTGGTCGCCACGGCGCTGACGCAAGTGCCGCAGCAATTCGCCGAGCCCGGCACAAGCGCGAGCGTCCACCCCGGCTTCACGAAAGCGCGCGATCAGTTCTGGCGGCGCGTCGAGGAACAGCACCTGGTGCTGTCCCGGCGTGGCCAGGCAATGATCCAGCAACATCCGCTCGGCCCCGTAGAAGCCGCCGCTGCTGAGCAAATGAATGATCGGCAGGGCGACGACTGGGGTGGACACCGCGTTCAATTGCGCACCCAGTGAACCAGGCTCGGCATGGTCCAGTTCTTGTGCGGATTGCCCGGCTGCGACGTTTCTTCGTTGAGCACCAACAACACTGGCACGCCCAGTTCATGGCTGATTTGCGCCGGATGCTTGAACCGATGGTCGAAGAACTCACGCACGTAGACGAACGCGATTGCCAGCAGCAGCCCGGTGAACAGCCCGAACGGAATGATCAGCATCGGCTTGGGAAAAGCCGCTTCGGTCGGCTCGAACGGTGGACTCAATACCCGGGCGTTGGACAAGTCGTTGTCCAAAGCGCGTGTCGTGCTGCTTTCGGCAAAGCGTTGCGCATAGGTGGAAAACGCTGCGTGCAAGGCGCCGATCTCGGTGTCCATCTGGCGCAGCTTGCTTTGGGTCTGCTGCAACTGATGGATGCGATTCTTGAACTCGGCAATGCGCGCGGTTTTCTGCTCGATGACCTGGCTCACCACCGACAGGTCGATCGTGCGTTCCTGGATGCGGTTGTTGACGACTTTGAGGAACTGTTGGCGGGTGCGGGCAATTTGCTCGCGGGCCAGCAACATCGGCTCGCTGCCAGGCTGGAATACCGCCAGGTCATTCATATAGCGGCTGACCTGAGTGGTCAGCGCCTCGCCCATCTGCCTGATTTCACGGTCCTCGAAGGCAATGTTGTCCACCGTCGTGGTGAAGGTGAACGGGAAGGTGTAGTCGTTGAGTTTGTTGGTGTTGGCGGCGGCCAGGCTGGTTTTCAGATAATCGAGCCAGCGCTGACTTTGCAGCAAGCGATCGCGATACAGGTTGAGTGCCTGCTCTTCGGTGTTGATCGCGTTGAGGCGAAAGGTGATTTCCTCTTTCGGGTCGGAAGAACCGACGCTTTCCAGCAGGCTCAGCCGCGCGCCTTCAAGACCATCGAGCCGCACCTGATACTGATGCTTCTTGGTTTCGTAGAACGAATGCGGCAGCTCGATCGATTGCAACGCCTGACGATCGACCAGATAGTTCTGCAGCAACGCGGCAACAAACGTTGTGCCCTGGGCCGGATCGGGGAAGCTGTAGACGATCGAGATCACATTGGAACCCGGCAGCGTTTCGATCTTCAGGTTGTCGATGGCGTCCTGGGTCAAACCGTCCAGTGCCGTGTCGCGCACCGGATCGGTTTGCATGCCCAGCGCATCACGCAGCGGATTGATCACGTATTCGCGCAGCGGCGTGCTGACGTAACGCTTGAACGGCTCGCCCGCCAGCTTGCTGAGCATCCCCAGCGGCGGGTTGTACTGACCCATGTCGCGCAGTTCGCTGATGGTCTGACGGATCAGCGCCGGCGAACGGAGGATGTTGCTTTCGGTTTCCATGTCCGCCAGCGATGGCGGTATGAAGGTGGCGCTGTCCTGGGTCAGCGAGGTGGTCGCATCGCCCTGAGACAGCTTTTTCGACTGCACGATGACCTGCGCGGTGATATCGAAGCTCTGTTTGAGCAGCAACGGCAGGAGCAGGGCGATCACTGCAAAGGTCAGGAAGATGCGCTTCACCGTTTGCTTGTTGGCGAAGAAAATCCTGAAGAACTCGTGCAGGTAATTTTCTTTTGGGTTCATGTCGGTCACCTGAGAGTCAGTTGTCACTGCCTTTGTTGTCGACGCGGTAGCCGAAGCTGAAACCGACGCCCTGGAACAGCACCACATCAGCCAGTTGGCGGGCGAGTTCGCCGGCGCTGGCCAGTTTGGTTTTTGGCACGTAGAGCATGTCATCCGGCTGCAGATAGGCGATTTGTGGCGCGTCACCGGACAGTGCTTTCTCGACGTCGTAGTTCATCGCCTGCACCTGATTGCCGTTGCGCCGCATGATCACTACCGAATCCAGCCGCGCCTTGACGTTGGTGCCACGCGCCAGAGTCAGCGCCTCAAGCACCGACACCGGCCGGCGGATCGGGTAGGAGCCCGGTTGTGCGACTTCGCCGAGCACGTAGATCTCGTTGCCGGCGGTGGACTTGAGCAGCACGTCCACGGTCATTCGCCCCGGCAGTTGCGCGTATCTCTGATTGAGGAAGGTTTCCAGCTGATTGACGGTCATGCCTTGCAGCGGCACGGCGCCGATTTCCGGAAAACTCGCGTAGCCATCAGTGCCGACGGTGATCTCGCGGCTCATGCCGGTGGCCGGATGGTTCAGCGCACTTTTAAGGTTCTGCTCGTTGCTCAGCGGGCTGAGAATCTGTACCGAGAGCTGATTGCGGTTGGGCTGGAACAGTTGCTTGCGCTGATACGCACGCTGGATTTCCTGACGGGCTTCTTCGCTGGTCAGCCCGGCGATTTTCACCGAGGTGTTGGCGCCCGGCAGTTCGATGGTGCCGTCGGGCAGCACCAGTTGCGTGCCGTTGAGCTGACTGGCGGCGGTGAAATTCAGGCCGATCTGGTCACCTGATTGCACGCGGTAAGCGTCCGAACCGCTGGTGCTGATGTGAAAGATCACATCCAGCACGTCTTTCGGGCGCAGGGTCTGTTCGACCCGCGGCATGTCGGTGGCCTGGGCGTTGGCCGGTGTGGCGGTGAGAATATTCACCGGCATGTTGCGGGTCTCGGAAGTGCTGGTGCAGCCCGCAAGCGGCAGCAACAGCAGGACAAGCATTCTGGCGTTCATGGCGTCATCCTTTGCGTTCGCTTACAGGTTTTTGTAAAGCCATTTGGGCATGTAGTACTTGCGCCGGTTGAACACGCTGCCGACCACTTTCGCCCCGGCCTGAGTCAGGCGTTGCACAGCGGCCTGGGCGACTTCCCAGCGGGTGTCTTCGGCGCGCACGACAAACACCACGCCGTCGACCTGAGTGCTGATGACCAGGGTGTCGGCGGCCGAATACACCGCGTCGCCATCGATCACCACAAAGCGGTACTGGCTGCCCAACTGGTCGAGCAACGGGCTCAGGCGCTCGGCGGTCAGGTGTTCCAGCGTGCGGATCGGCCGGCCGTTGGGCAGCACATGAAAGGGCAGGCTCGAGACCTGCACCACGCAGTCCTGCAACAGCGGCGGGTTGTCCGGGTTGAACAGCAGGTCGCGCAGGCCGCGCTCCTTGCCGAGGTTCATCTGCTGGGTGAGGTTGTTTGCCGACTGGCTGGCGTCGACCAGCAGTACCTGGCCGCTGCTCATCTGCGCCAGTTGACTGGCCAGTGCCAGCGCGCTGGTGGTGGTGCCGGCGCCGGGGTTGGCGGCGGTCAGGAACAGGATGCGCAGATCGAGATCCAGCACGGTCGAAGTCAGATTCGATTCGCTGGGGCTGGCGATGCTCAGGCTTTTATTGGTTGAACCGTCCATTAGCTTGCTCCGTGGCCGCTGAATACTTTGAAGGGGGTTTTCAACAGAATCTTCAGATCAAGCAGAAGGCTCTGCTCGGCGATGTAGCTGAGGTCCAACTCAACGCGCTGGTCGAAGTCGATGTTGCTGCGTCCGGAGATCTGCCACAGACCGGTCATGCCGGGGTAGATCGCCAGACGCGCGAGGTGATTGTCCTTGTAGCGGTAGGCGTTGAACGAGGTCGGACGAGGGCCGACCAGGCGCATGTCGCCGGTCACTACGTTGATCAGATTCGGCAGCTCATCGAGGCTGGTGCGCCGCAGAAAACTGCCGATGCCGGTGACGCGCGGGTCCTTGTCGATCTTGAAATCGATGGCGTCCGCGCCGTGCTTGTTCAGGTGGCGCAGCGACTCTTTGAGTTCTTCGGCGTTGCTGACCATGGTGCGGAACTTGAACATGCCGAACTTGCGCCCGCGATAACCGGTGCGTTTCTGCACGAATAGCACCGGCCCCGGGCTGGTGAACTTGATGGCCAGGGCCAGGCCCAGCAGCACTGGCGAGATCAGCACGAGAATCGTCAGCGCACCGAGGCAGGCGACCACCCGATTGGTCCGCGACAGCTGCCATGGGCGGCCGCCATCGCGGCCGCTCAGCCAGCCGCGACCCTGACGATGGATCGCCGCGTCGAGGCGCATGCGATGTTCCGGGTCGACGCGCTTGTCAGGGCGCATCTGTGCAATCGACACACTTCTTTCATGTCCAGTCATGGCGTCCTCCGCATTCATTCAGCCGCAAGCGGCGCACGGGCAGTGGGGTAGTAGTTGCGGAACCAGGCGATGAAACGGCCCAGTCCTTCATCCAGTTCTATCCGGGGCTGGAATCCGGTGGCCTGGGCCAGATCGCTGGCCTCGGCGCAGGTGTTGAGCACGTCGCCCGGTTGCAGCGGCAGCAGCTCGACAATGGCTTGCCGATCGAGATGTTTTTCCATCAGCGCGAGGTAGGTTTTCAGCGTGACCGGCTGCTGCCCGCCGATGTTGAACAGGCGCCACGGCGCCATGCTGCTGGCCGGGTCGGGCTGCTCGCGATCCCACTGCGGATTGGCTTGCGGTGGCTGATCGATGAGGCGAGCGATGCTTTCGATGATGTCGTCGATGTAGGTGAAGTCGCGCTGGTGCTCGCCGTAATTGAACAGCTTCAGCGGCTCGCCTTCGCTGATCGCCCGGGCGAACTGGATCGGCGACATGTCCGGCCGGCCCCAAGGTCCGTACACGGTGAAAAAACGCAGGCCGGTGCAGGGAATGCCGAACAGATGGCTGTAGCTGTGCGCCATCAGTTCATTGGCTTTCTTGGTCGCGGCGTACAGCGACAGCGGATGGTTGACGCCATCCTTGACCGAGTAAGGCGTGTGCTGATTGGCGCCGTACACCGAACTCGACGAGGCATAGATCAAGTGCTCGACCGGGTGATGCCGGCAGCTCTCGAGGATGTTCAGGAAACCGTTGAGGTTGCTGTCCAGATACGCCCGTGGATTGTCCAGCGAATAACGCACCCCGGCCTGCGCGGCGAGGTGGATCACCACTTGTGGCTGCTCGCGGGCAAACAGCGCATCGATCGCCGAAGCGTGGGCCAGATCCACCGTGGCCAGCGGAAAATCGCCGACCTGCTCGCGCACCCACTGCACGCGGTCGTGCTTGAGCTGCGGGTCGTAGTAGTGGTTGAAATTGTCCATGCCGACCACCGAATGCCCGTCGCGCAGCAAGCGCAGGACGCAATGGGCACCAATGAAACCGGCGGCACCGGTCACCAGAATCTTCATGGCCGCAGCCCTTCAGGGGCGATGTGGCGCAGACCGATGCCGCTGTAATGCAGGCCGGCGGCGGCAACCTGTTCCGGGTTGTACAGGTTGCGCCCGTCGATGATCACCTTCGACCGCAGCTTCTCGGCGAGCAGCTCGAAATCGACCACGCGGAAGTTTTTCCACTCGGTGCAGATCACCAGCGCGTCGGCGTCTTCAAGGGTGTCGTCGCGGGTCGCGCACAGGTGCAGGTCGTTGCGATAGCCGTAGATGCGCCGGCACTCGGACATGGCTTCCGGATCGTAGGCCTGCACGCTGGCGCCTTCGGCCCACAATGCATCCATCAGATAACGGCTGGGGGCTTCGCGCATGTCATCGGTGTTCGGTTTGAACGCCAGGCCCCAGACGGCGATGGATTTGCCGGCCAGGCCTTGCGGAAACTGCGCACGCAATTTGCTGAACAGGATGTGCCGTTGGCTGTCATTGACGTCGGTGACGCTGCGCAGCAGTTTCAACGGCATGCCGTTGTGTTCTGCGGTGTGCAGCAAGGCACGCAGATCCTTGGGAAAGCACGAGCCACCGAAGCCGCAGCCCGGATAGATGAAGTGGTAGCCGATGCGCGGGTCGGAGCCGATGCCTTTGCGCACCGCTTCGATGTCGGCGCCGAGCAGCTCGGTGAGATTGGCCAGTTCGTTCATGAAACTGATGCGGGTGGCGAGCATCGCGTTGGCCGCGTACTTGGTCAGCTCGGCGCTGCGGTTGTCCATGAACATCAGTTTTTCGTGGTTGCGGCAGAACGGCGCGTACAGCTCGCTCATCTGCTCGCGGGCAGCGTCGTCGCGGGTGCCGATGATGATCCGGTCCGGGCGCATGCAGTCGGCGAGGGCGCTGCCTTCCTTGAGAAATTCCGGGTTGGATACCACGCGCACCTGCAGCTCGGTTTTGCCGCGCAACAGCAATTCACTGGTGGCCGTGGCCAGGACTTGATCGGCAGTCCCGACCGGCACCGTGGATTTGATGATCAGCGTGCGATCGGCCTCCATCAGGCCGGCAATTTGCCGGGCGACGTTGAGCACATGGCTGAGGTCGGCAGAGCCGTCTTCGTCCGCCGGGGTGCCGACGGCGATGAAAATCAGCTCGGCGTGAGTCACCGCATCACTGGCCTGGGTACTGAACGACAGACGCCCGGCCTTGATGTTTTCTTCAAGTGTCGCGGACAGGCCTGGCTCACTGATTGGCGGCACCGCTTGTTGCAGTTGTTTGATCTTGTTCGGATCAATATCAATGCATAAAACCCGATGGCCGACATCGGCAAGTGCAGCGGCTTGTATAAGTCCGACATAGCCAGTGCCAAATACGCTCACGTCCATCTACGCACCTCAATAAAACCAGAAAAGTTAACTGCGGAATGAGATTGTTAAAGGGGTATAGCGCAGGGTTGGAAAAGCGTGTCAGCAAAATGACATGTTGCGCGGGTATAACACTTGAGGCGTTTTTGGCGATTGGCCATCAAGTCATTGCTGCGATTGAATTTGTTGTTTCTTTGCAGATTTGTTCAGATTTTATTTAACCGACAGACGGTCTAAGTCCCCGAAATTAAAGGCTTTAATCGCTACAGCTGTGTCAGATTTGAGTCACCGTTTTTTTGACGCTTTACCCGGCTATCAGTCATTTCTTGCGCTTTAATTGCCGGGTGCTAGTGTCAGGTTCTGACCGACAAAGCTTTGACAACCTCCCATTTCGGACGGCCGGTATCGCCATGTTTAAATACGCCAAGGAACTGCTTTTAGTTGCCTATCTATTGCTCTTTTCCGACTACTACCTGGATCGGTTAAATGCTATCGGGTGGGGTTTGAATGTACTTGTTTTTGGCGCGATGTTTTTGGCGCTTACTTTTGCGTTATATCTAACTGCCTATATACGTCAGGCTCTCGTTCGACATGCATTCGCATTAACGATGTTTGCCGCAGCGGTTTTTTTTGATGTTTACACACGGGTTACCGCGGATTACCTGAGGTACAGCGATTTCGTTTCGCTGGTGTACTCCGGCGGCTTCATTCAGGAAGCGGCCTATCAGTATCGCGATGCGATCCTGCGCGCGGTGCTCAGTGGCTTGCTGCTGTTGTTCGGCATCGGACTCAAGCCGCGTCATGCGCTGTTCATACCCAACACGTTGCGGGTCGCGGCGCCCCTCGTCGGCGTATTGATGCTCAGCGGATTGCTGTTTTTACGGGCGGGCGAGGGCGCACGTGGACTGCCGATCATGTACACGCCGCTGGCCTACCTCAACCTGTTTGCCTACGAAGCGCTGCATGACACCGTCGGCCCGCGTGAATCGGTGACGCTTGCGCGCGCCACGTCTGCCGTCGGCCACGACATCGTGCTGATCATCGACGAAAGCATTTCCGGCAATTACCTCGACATCAACACGCCGTTCGGCGTGCACAGCAACCTCAAGCAAGCGCCGGCCGGGGTCGATGTCTTCAACTTTGGCTACGCCGCGTCCATTGCCAATTGCAGCGCCGACACCAACGTCACCTTGCGCTACGGCGGCACCCGCGCCGACTACAGACGCATCAACAGCACGTTGCCGTCGATCTGGCAGTACGCGAAAAAGGCCGGGCTCGGCACGGTCTACATCGACGCCCAGCGCACCGCCGGCAACCTGCAGAACCTGATGACCGCCGCTGAGAAAAACGACATCGACAGTTTCGTGCAATTCGACCAGACCAGCGTGCGCGACCGCGACATGGCGGCGGCGGCGAAGCTGATCGAACTGCTCAACGACAATCTCCCCGAGCTGATCGTGATCAACAAGGTCGGCGCGCATTTCCCGGTGCATGACAAATACCCTGATGCGTTCATGGCCTACCGGCCGACGCTGCCCCGCGGACAGTTCACTGAAGTCGCCGACACTGGCGAACGCACCGGTTTCAACGGCCAGCCGGATGACTGGGTGCTGTATCGCAACGCCTACAAGAACACGCTGTTGTGGAACGTCGGCGAGTTTTTCGCCCGGGTGTTTGCCCAGGCCAATCTGAACAACGCGCTGCTGATCTACACCTCCGATCATGGCCAGGATCTGCACGAGCGCGGCAACCCGGGCTTGAATACTCATTGCGGCGGCGACCCGGTGGAAGAGGAGGGGCTGGTGCCGCTGGTGGTGATCCAGGGTCGTGGATTGCAGGCGCCGGACTGGGCAGCGAATCTGCCGGCAAACAAGGACCGCTCCAGCCACTACAACATCTTCCCGACGCTGTTGCAGGTGATGGGCTACGACTTGGGCGCAATCGAAGCGGTGTATGGCAAACCGCTAAGCGTGCCGACGGCGGATGAGTTCACCTTCAACTACCGCTTCAATGCGCGTTTGGGGGCCAAGCCTGAGTGGAAGCATATTGATCTGGGCAGCATCGTTACGCCTGAGCGGGCGCCGGCGAGTGTGGCTTCGGGGCAGTGAGTTTTTGATTGCTCGGGCGGGCCTCTTCGCGAGCAGGCTCGCTCCCACAGGGGATTGCATTCCAGGTGGGAGCGAGCCTGCTCGCGAACAAGTCGGGACAGGCTGCGACAGTCTCAACCCTTGTTGAACCGCGCCCGATACTCCCCAGGCGCGCACCCCAGCCAGCGCACGCAAGCCCGGTTGAATCCCTGCACATCGCTGTAACCCAACCGATCCGCCACTTCGACCAGCTCCAGCGCCCCGGACTGCAACAGGTCCTCGGCCCGATAGCGCCGATGCTCATCGAGCAGTTCGCTGAAAGTCCAGCCCAACGCCTTCAAACGCCTTGCCGCCGTGCGCTCAAGCACATGCTGTGTAGCACAGAACTGCTGCCAATCCGCTGTCGCCAGATCTTCGATCAGATAATCGCTGAGCTGTCCGAGCAAGGTCGATTCACTGAGGCGGCGGGTCTGCTCCAGCAGATCGACAAGCGTTGTTTCCAATCCCGGATTACCCGGTGTCAACGGCATCACGAACAGCTGAGGATCCAGATAAATCGCCGCCCATGACTGCTCTGCGCTCACCGGGGTGCGCAACGCCGATACATGTTCCTCGCGGCTGGCCGACACCAGCGCCACACCCAGCACCGGATCACGATTCACACCGCTGGCGAGCAACTTGCGCCGCACCAGACTGCACAGGCTGACGAGGATGTAATCGGTCAGCGCCGCCGGAGCATGAAGACTGCCGGCTTCGACCAGGCTCAGTGTTACGCCGCCATCTTCACGCAGGATTTGCACACGGAAGTGTCCGTTGAAAAACGCAAAGTACTCGGCGAAAAACTCACAGGCACGTTCCAGCGACACGGCGACATCGAACAGATAGGTCAGTCCATTGGTGGCCGTCGAAACGAAGCGTTCACCCGCAGCCAGACCGATCAGTGGATCGCCGCTCTGTTCCACGGCAAACGCCCAGAAGCGCCGCGACATCAGCAGCGGCATGCGCGTGAACGGCGTGCGCAGATCGAACAGGCTGCGGCGCAGTTGTGCTTCGATTGCGCCTTGGCTAATGCCGCGCGCGAGCAATTCTTCAATGGCCGGCAGCAAGGTCGGCGCGTAAAAAGCGTTGGCGGGTTGCGGATGGATTTTGCTCATGTTGTGCGCGCGTCTCCCGTCGCTCCGTTAGCCGCCAGCAAACGCTGATCGACGCTGAGGATCGCCTCGATCATCGCCCGCGCTGCTGGCGTCAGGGTAAAACCGGCGCGGCTGACGATGCCATAACCCAGTTGCAGCGCCGGCTCGTCATGGGGGACGTCGACAAAGTCGAGCAGCTCGATCAGGCCGCGATCAAGTTGTTCACGCAAGGCCTCAAGCGTGGCCAGACCCACCGCGTCGGAGCGCAGCACTACGCGCTGGATCGCGTCAAATTGTGCGCACTCGACGCTCGGGGTGAAGTCCGCCTCACCGAGGATATCGGCGAGCACCTTGCGGATCATCGGTGGAATGCGCGTGCCGACGATCGGGTAATCGAGCAGGGCGCGCAATCGCAGGTCTCGTTGCGCGAGGAGCGGATGGCCGGCGCGACAGAAAAACCGTCCCGGCCGCGTGCGCAGCAGGTGCACCTGATACTGCGGATCGCTGACAAAGTGCCGCGCGTCCGCGACGAAAAACTCGATCTGCTGCTCGCGCAACCACAGCGTCAATTGCTGCCAGTCGCCCTGATGAAACCGCGTGCGGATCGCCGGATGCGCATCAATGAAGTCGGCCAGCGCTTCCGGCACCAGCACCTGCGCCGGATACGGACCGCAACCGAATTGCAGTTCGCCGCCGGTGAGGCCGTT
This sequence comes from Pseudomonas sp. S3_G06, assembly GCF_054667565.1. Taxonomy (NCBI): domain Bacteria; kingdom Pseudomonadati; phylum Pseudomonadota; class Gammaproteobacteria; order Pseudomonadales; family Pseudomonadaceae; genus Pseudomonas; species Pseudomonas sp. S3_G06. The sequence continues at coordinate 2,967,633 of NZ_CP162738.1, read as the reverse complement.
GTATTGCGTCAATTCGTTGTGCAGCGCCTGACTGCCAGCGAGCAGGCGCCGCGCATGTTGCAGCACCAGCTCGCCTTGCCCGGTCAGGCGAAATTCGCGGCTGCTGCGCTCGACCAGCTCGCAGTCAAGATCACGCTCCAGAGTCTGGATGCTGCGGCTGAACGCCGGTTGGCTGAGGTTGATCGCCTCGGCGGCGCGACCGAAGTTGCGGTAATCAGCGAGGGCGACCAAATGGCGAAGCTGGCGAAGATCCATCATGCGTCTCCTGCATTTTGCGGATACTTTTAATGCATTGGATCGATAGCACGTCCGCTGGCATAAGTACACGCCTGTTCTTCGATGGCACGCCTTCATGTCTCAGCCTCTGTTCGCCTCCAGCGCGTTTACCCGCACGATTCTCGCGCATGCTCGCCAGTCCGGGCTGTGCCCGCAACGCTTGATGGCGCGGGTGGGGATCTGCCCGTCAGTGCTCGCCGGGCAGCATCAATTGATCGCCGCACAAGCGGTTGAACAGTTGTGGCGTGAGTGTGAATGGTCAGGGGTAGCGCCGACGTTTGGCTGTGAACTGGCCGACGGGATGGCGACCGATTGCCTGCAAGGGCTGAATATCCTGCTCGACTCGGCGGCGACCTTGCGCGCCAGCCTGCAGTGCTTCATCGACTGCTTGCCGCAGGTGGTCAACTACGTCGCGGTGGAGTTGGTCGAGGCGGGCGAATTGGCTCATATACACCTGCGTTCGCCGCAGGGGCAGCTGCATCATTTCGCTCTGGATGCGGCAGTGATAACACTGGTGCGCAACATTGCCCGTCGATTGGGCGGGGCGCCTGGAGATTTGTTTGTGAGTGTCAGCCTGCGCCCGGCGCAAATGGCTGGTGGCTGGCTGCGTGGAAAGGGTATCGCGGTGGAGCAGGGCGAACATCTGTGCCTGACCTTGCCGCGCTCGAGGCTCGATCAGACCTTGCTGGGCGCCAACCCGTTTCTGCACCGGAGCATGCTGCGCCACTGGCACGCTGAAACTTGCGCGCCTGCGCGTGAGGACAATCTGACGATGGCGCGGCACTGGCTGACGGCGGGTGATCAACCGATCGAACGGATAGCTGAGCGGCTGGGGTATCGCCAGCCGAGCAACTTTATCCGCGCGTTTCGCAAACAGTTCGGGATTACGCCGAAGCAGTTCCGGTTGAATCCGGGGCAGGTTTGTTGAAAGCAGAATTGAGGTGATTGATCGTTATTGAGGGTGCCAGCAAGATTTACCCCCTCACCCCAGCCCTCTCCCCCAAGGGGGCGAGGGGGAAAGGGAGCCGATCTTCGTGGCGTTCGGAATCTGAGTTCTACTCGGTATCCCTCCTCGGCGTATCTCGTACATCCAACACAGTCAGTCCCCTCTCCCCTCCGGGAAGGGGGCTTATGACTCATGGGAGCTGATGTGCGTGTTATTCAAAATTGCATTCAACTCGGTATCCCACGTCGGCGTATCTCGTACATCCAACACGGTCAGTCCCCTCTCCCTTTGGGAGAGGGCTAGGGTGAGGGGCTTTTGACTTACGGCGTGACGATATCGAACTGCGGCCCGAACGTATCCAGGCTGCCCATCAATAATCCGAATTTCTGACCATTGCCCTGCAACTTCACCAGTCCTTTTTGCATCGCCGTCGGGAAGTCCAATTGCTTCAGGCTGATTTTCTCCAGCGTATCGCGGCTCAGGCTGACACTGGCATCCGCCGCCGGATTCAAGCCGGCGCGGTGAGTCAGTACGCCATTGCGCAAGGTCAGGGTGAAATCCCTTTGCACATCGTCGAACGTCCAGTTCAGCGTCAGGTCATGGGCCACGGCTTTGTCGCTGTCCAGGCGTACCGCGAGGTAATCGAAGAACATTTCCGGACTCATCGCCCGGACCATATCCACCGATACGGTATTGGCTGACTGCGGCGGCACGCCGTTGCGCAGTTCCATCGCACCGGTCAGGTACATGTTGCGCCAGGTGGCGTTCTCGCTTTGATAACCCAACTGCTCCAGCGTCTCGGCTTGAGCCTTGCGTGCATCCGCGTTGTCCGGATCGGCGAACAGCAACTGGTTGCCCAACTGCGCGGCCCAGCGGTAGTCAGCGCTGGCCATCGCACTGCGCATTTTCTCCAGCACCGACGCGGCACCGCCCATGGCCTCGACCGAGCGTTTAGCCGCATCCACCGGCGGCAGCGGATTGAGGTTGGCCGGGTTGCCGTCGTAGAAACCCATGTAGCGCTGATACACCGCGCGCGTATTGAAACTCAGCGAGCCGTAATAGCCACGGGTGTACCACTTCTGATCGAGCGAGCCGGGCAGCTTCTTGATCGCGTCAGCGATTTCCAATGGCGTCAGGCCCTGGTTGAGCAAGTGCAGGGTGCGGTCGTTGATGAAGGCGTACATGTCACGCTGATCGGCGAGCAGAGTACGAATGCGCTCACCACCCCAGGTCGGCCAGTTGTGCTGAGCGAAAAGCACGTCGGCCTTGTCACCGTAGCGCATGAGGCTGTCGTCGAGGTATTGCGACCAGGCTTTGGCATCACGTACTTGCGCACCGCGCGGGGTGAGGATGTTGTGCATCATCTGCGTGGCGTTTTCGGCCATGCACAAGGCTTTCAGCTCCGGTAGATAAAGGTTCATTTCCGCTGGCGCTTCGGTGCCCGGGGTCAGCTGGAATTCGACTTGCAGGCCAGCGATGGTGCGGGTTTCCAACGGCTCGGCAATCAGATCGGTAGGCGCGATCAGTGTGACCGTGCCACCGCTGGGCGCACTCTTGCCGAGGCCGGCATCGACCTGACCTTTTTCACTGCGCGGCAACAGGCTGCCGAACTGGTACTGCGCGCGGCGGCTCATGGCGTTGCCGGCCATGACGTTCTCGCTCATCACGTGTTCCATGAAGCCGACCGGCGCGTAGACCTTGACCTTGCCAGCCTTGACGTCAGCCTCGTCGATCACCCCGCGCACGCCGCCGAAATGATCGACATGGGTGTGGCTGTAGATCACCGCGACGACCGGTTTGCGCGGCCGATTGGCGTAGTACAGATCCAGCGCAGCCCTGGCGGTTTCGGCCATGGTCAGCGGATCGATAATGACCAGCCCGTCGTCACCTTCGATGATGGTCATGTTGGCCAGATCGAGGCCGCGCACCTGATACAGCTTGGGGCTGACCTCGAACAGACCGGCGTGGGCATTGAGCTGTGCCAGCCGCCACAGGCTCGGATTGACCGATTCCGGCGCCTTGTCTTTGGCGAGGAAATCATAGGCATTGACGTTCCAGATGACTTTGCCGGCAGCGTCCTTGATCTGACCCTTGAAGGGTGCGATCAGGCCTTTGCTGACGGATTCGAAATCGGTGCGGTCGCTGAAAGGCAGGGTTTGCAGGACGGCAGCGTTGCTTGCGGCGGTTTGCATGCTCGGCGCAACCGCACCGTCAGCAGCGAGCAAAGGTTGGCTCAGGCAAGCGGTGATCAGGCAGGTCAGCAGGCCGCGCGGGCTCAGGATGAAACGGGGCATGGGTGTCTCCGGTTTTTTATCGTTATGGCCGAACAGCCAGCAGCGTAGGGCGCGTCCCGGCGTTGGCGATGATCATCAGCGGACAAAAACCATTCAGGGCCGCTATCCTAGGCCCAGGTTCACTGATCGGGTTTGCCCATGCTTGAGGTTCGCGACGTTTTCAAAAGCTATGCCACGCCACAGGGATTGTTGCCGGTGCTGCAAGGCGTCGACCTGACGCTGGAGGCCGGTGGCAGCCTCGCGCTGATGGGCGAATCGGGCAGTGGCAAAAGCACGCTGCTGCATCTGGTGGCGGGGCTGGACAAGGTCGACAGCGGCAGCATTCGCAGCGGCGAACATCGCCTGGAAGCCATGAGCGAAGCGCAACTGGCGAACTGGCGGCGCACGGAAATCGGTCTGGTGTTTCAGCAGTTCAACCTGATCGGCAGCCTGCGCGTGGAAGACAACCTTGCCTTTCAGGCGCGCCTCGCCGGGCGCCATGAACCGCGCTGGCAAGCGCATCTGGTGCAGCGTCTGGGTCTGGGTGATCTGTTGTCGCGGTATCCCGAGCAACTCTCTGGCGGCCAGCAGCAACGAGTCGCATTGGGCCGCGCATTGGCCTCGCAGCCGAAATTGCTCTTGGCCGATGAACCCACCGGCAGCCTCGATGAAGCGACCAGCGATGAAGTGCTGCGGCTGTTGCTGGAATTGCTCGATGACACGCCGACGACTTTGTTGATGGTCACTCACAGTCAGCGCGTTGCGGCGCGTCTGGCTCAGCGCGTGGTGTTGTCGAACGGACGGGTCGCCTGATGATCTGGCGGCAAACCTTGCGCGCGCTGCTCAGCCACTGGCGGCGCCATCCCGTGCAGTTTTTCAGTGTGCTGACCGGGCTGTGGCTGGCCACCAGTCTGCTCACTGGCGTCGAGGCGCTGAACAGTCAGGCGCGCGACAGCTACGCGCGGGCCAGCCAGATGATCGGCGGCGAACCACAGGCCAGCCTGAGCACGCCAAATGGGGCACTGTTTCCCCAGCGCTGGTTTATCGAATTGCGCCGTCAGGGCTGGCCGGTGTCGCCGGTGTTGCAGGGCCGGCTGACGCTCAAGGGCCACGAAGACCAGCGGATTCAGGTGATGGGCATCGAGCCGGTGTCGCTGCCGTCGGATTCCGCGGTAGCCGGGCAGGCGATGCCGATCGAGCGCATCGTCGAATTTTTCAGCCCGCCGGGCAGCACCTGGATTTCCCCGGACACGATGCAAATGCTCGGCTTGCGCGAAGGCGATACACCGCAAACCGTGAACGGCCAAACCCTGCCGCCGCTGCTCGCGCAGAAGGACATGGCGCCGGGCCTGTTACTGGTCGACATCGGCGCAGCGCAAAGACTGCTCGACCAACCCGAGCAATTGTCGCGACTGCTGCTGCCCAAGGACTTTCATCAAGAATTACCAGCGAGTTTCACCGATCGCTTGCAGCTCAAGAGCAGCGGCGAAGAAAACAATCTCGCGCGGCTGACCGAGAGCTTTCACCTCAATCTCGATGCCCTTGGATTTTTATCGTTTCTGGTCGGTCTGTTCATCGTCCACGCTGCCATCGGCCTCGCTCTGGAACAGCGTCGAGGCTTGCTGCGCACGTTGCGTGCCTGTGGCGTCAGTGCGCGAATGCTGATCGCGTGTCTGGTGGTTGAACTGGGTGTGCTGGCGCTGATCGGTGGATTGTTCGGTGTGATCAGCGGCTATTGGCTGGCCAGCGTGCTGCTGCCGGACGTCGCCGCCAGCCTGCGCGGTCTGTATGGCGCGGAAGTGGCGGGGCAGTTGCGTTTGAGCCCCTGGTGGTGGTTCAGCGGCATCGGTCTGAGTCTGCTCGGCGCGTTGCTGGCCGGGGCCAACAGTCTGCTGCGGGCGGCGCGCCTGCCGTTGCTGGCGGTGGCCGATCCGCAGGCGTGGCATCAACAGTATTCACGCTGGTTGCGCCGACAGGGTTGGCTGGCGACGGCACTGCTGACAATTGCGCTGGCGGCGCTGATCTGGGGCGACAGCCTGAGCAGCGGCTTCGTGCTGATGGCCGGGCTGTTGCTCGGTGCCGCGCTGGCCTTGCCGGTGTTGCTCAGCGCGTTGTTGAACCCGTTGCTCGGGCGCAGTCGGTCGGTGCTCGGCCAATGGTTTCTCGCCGACTGCCGCCAGCAACTGCCAGCCCTGAGTCTGGCGCTGATGGCGCTGCTGCTGGCGCTCGCCGCCAATATCGGCGCCGGCAGCATGACCGCCGGTTTTCGCCAGACCTTCAACGACTGGCTCGAACAACGCCTGAGCGCCGAGTTGTACATCAACCCGGCCAATCCGGCGCAGGCCCGCGAGATGCACAGTTGGCTCAAGCAGCAGCCCAACGTGACCGCTGTGCTGCCCAACTGGCAGGTTTCGGTGACACTGCAAGGCTGGCCGGCCGATGTCTACGGCATCATCGACCACTCCTACTATCGCCAGCACTGGCCATTGCTCGACAGCAGTGGCAGCGATCCGTGGGGCAAACTGGCCACGGATGATGCGGTGATGCTCAGCGAACAACTGGCACGACGCCTGAAATTGAAGGCGGGTGATCATCTGCGCATTCCGACGCCGAACGGTACGTGGTCGCCGCGCATCGTCGGCATCTACGCCGACTACGGCAATCCGAAGGGGCACGTGCTGATCAGCAGTGAGCACCTGCTGCGCGGCTGGCCGCAACTGACGCCGAACCGCTTCAATCTGCGCATCGATCCGCCACAGATTCCGGCGCTGCTCAACGCCTTGCAGGCGCGCTTTGAGCTGGACGACAGCCGCATCGTCGATCAGGCGCGGCTCAAGGGCTGGTCGGTGCAAGTGTTCGAACGCACCTTTGCCGCGACGGCGGCGTTGAACAGCCTGACGTTGGCCGTGGCTGGCGTGGCGCTGTTCATCAGCCTGCTGACCCAGAGCCAGAGTCGCCTCAGTCAACTCGCACCGCTGTGGGCGCTGGGCGTGACGCGCAAACAATTGATGCTGCTTAACCTCGGCCAGACCTGGCTGCTCGCCGTATTGACGTTGCTGTTGGCGCTGCCGCTGGGCATTGCTTTGGCGTGGTGCCTGGATGCGGTGATCAATGTGCAGGCATTCGGTTGGCGCTTGCCGTTGCGGGTGTTCCCGTTGCAGTTGTTGCAGCTGATGGGCCTGGCTTTGCTGGCGACTCTGTTGGCTTCGGCATGGCCGCTGTATTCGCTGTACCGCACACAACCGGCGGACTTGCTGAGGACGTTTGCCCATGAGGACTAAATGGGTCGTGCTGATGATTGCGCTGCTGCTCGGTGGCTGCGATCAGCCTGCACCCGAGGAAAAGGGCTTTGCCGGCATGGGCGATCAGGCACAATCGTTCACCCCGGTTGTGCCCGGTCGGGTGTTCAGCTTCCCGGCCGATCACGGCGCGCATGATGGTTTTCGCATCGAGTGGTGGTACGTCACCGCCAACCTCAAGGATCAACAGGGCAATGATTTCGGCGTGCAATGGACGCTGTTCCGTAGCGCCGTGAAACCAGTCGCTGAGCAGGCCGGTTGGGGCAACCAAACGATCTGGCTGGGCCATGCGGCAGTCACTTCGCCCTCGGTGCATCACGCCGCCGAGCGCTACGCCCGGGGCGGAGTAGGCCAGGCCGGCGTGCGCCTGGCGCCGTTCGAAGCGTGGATCGATGACTGGATGTTTGCCAGTCAGGCGCAGGATCCGTTGCGCGATATGCAACTCAGTGCTCGTGACAAGAATTTCGCTTATCAACTGCGCCTCACCTCCAGCCGCCCGCTGGTGCTGCAAGGCGACAACGGTTTCAGCCAGAAATCCGAAGAAGGTCAGGCCTCGTATTACTACAGCCAGCCATTTTTCCAGGCCAGCGGCACGCTGCAGATCGATGGCCAGACCTACAGCGTCAGCGGCCCGGCGTGGCTCGATCGCGAGTGGAGCAGTCAGCCACTCACGGCCAATCAGACGGGCTGGGACTGGTTCTCGCTGCATCTGGACAGCGGCGAACACGTGATGCTTTATCGCATGCGGCAGAAGGACGGCGCGCCTTATCTGACCGGCACCTGGATCGCCGCTGACGGGCAGACTCAGACGTTGCGCAGCGAGCAGATCAGCCTCGTGCCGCAGGATACGATCAAGGTGGCTGATCGACCGATGCCGGTGAAATGGTCGATCCGCGTTCCCGACAAGAAGCTCGATATCAGCGTCGATGCGATCAACCGCAATGCCTGGATGGATTTGCGTATTCCGTACTGGGAAGGGCCGGTGAAAATCAATGGCAGCCATCCTGGCCAGGGTTATCTGGAAATGACCGGGTATTAACTGCGGCACCGCTTTCTTCCCTGTGGGAGCGAGCCTGCTCGCGAAGGCTTTTTGTCAGGCTGTGAGGATGTTTGACCGAGTACATATCCGTTGCTGCGGTAACGGCTGCTTAGGGTTCCGTCCTTACGGCGGGTCACCTTTTTCAAACGCCAAAAAGGTAACCCAAAAGGCTTGCTCCTGCGTTCGGCCCTCGCAAGCTCGGGTTCCTTCGCTGCGGGATCGATCCTGGCGCAGCGGCTCCGGTTTGCTTCGCTGCACCTCCTTCCGCTGTGTCTGGCTGCGCCAGACGGTCGCTGCGCTCCCACGCCCGGCTCAATCCCTCCACTCAGCCTTCCGACGTCGCTAGTGGATCAAGATCAAAAGCAGGCGAGCTGACACTCGACCCAAGGGCGAATGCTCATCGTGTAGGAGCTGCCGAAGGCTGCGATCTTCTGATCTTGATCTTGATCTTGTAGGAGTGAGCCTGCTCGCGATGGCTATCTCAAAAAAAACGATGAATAGCAGGTTTACCCGATCCCTGTGGGAGCTGGCTTGCCAGCGATGGCGTCAGCAAGGCCACCACTAATCAAACCGCTCGGAACTCTCCCTTCGCCAATACGCTCTACCCAGAAACCCGCCATTTTCGGACTCACCCATGAGCGACGACGTGCAACTCCCAGACCTCAACACCTGGCAACGCCTGTTCGACGATCAGACCCTTTGGCAGCAATCGCCCGACGCTCACTATTTCGATCTGCAGCGCATCGCCGACGACCTGCTCGGCCAAGGGGCGATTGACCTTGAGCAATGGCAGTTGCTACGCGCCAAGGCCGACGATTTGCACAAGCAAACGCCTGAGGTCAACGTCGCCCGCGAACTTGACGATCCCGAAGCCTGAGGACTACCGCCGTGAATACAACCGTCAATCAGAACGACAACCCCGACGAACCGCGCCCGGCCGGCGAAACCGAGCGCGACAACGACGCCCTGCGCCCGACCGATCCCAAGCAGCGGCAGGACAGCGGCAAAGGCACCGCAAGCGGCGAATCCACCGCCCAGGAAACCGCCAAGCCACATACCCGCGGCCCACAAACCCAAGTCAAGCCCTGAACAGCGTCTATGCTCACTGGCACGCCCGCTGCTGTAGTTGCTTCGGCGGCGGGCGTCGCCATTTCATCACAGGGAAAGTAATGCATATGAAGCTCGACGCTCTGGCCAAGGCCATCACTCTCGCAACGCTGCTTTCTGCCGCCAGTTTCGGCGCTCTGGCTGCCGATATTCCGTTATCCGCCGCCGTTGAGGCCGATTTAGTAACCGCCAAAGTGCTTGCCGTCGACCCGGCCAATCATCAAGTGGTACTGGAAGGGGCTGAGGGGCGTCAGGTCCATGTCCAGCTCAGCGACAAAGCGAAAAACCTCGCCAATCTCAAGGTGGGCGATTTGGTAAAGATTGAGGTACAGCGGTCTGTCGCCGCTTATCTCGACACCGATGTGGATAAAGGTCTGCCAGGCACCACCGAACGCACCGGCGAACTGCGCAAGGCGCCGGGTAGCGACAACCCGGGCGGTGAGGCCTATCGGCAGGTTCAGGTGCAACTGAAAATCACCAAAATTGATTTGAAGACCAATCAGGTAACCCTCGAAAACCCGTCCGGACAATCGAAGACGCTCGATGTGAAGAAGCCGGAGATTCAAGCCAAATTGAAAGATCTGAAAGTAGGGCAGAGCGTTATTGTCACTTACACCGATATCCTGAAAGTGACTAGTCAGCACGATAGTTGAGTAATCGCTCTACAAGTTGATTGTTCTTGTACAACTTTAGGTATGAGAACAATCATATAAATGTTTTTTGTCGGACAATTCTCGGGGAAAATCGATAAACACAGTTTTTAACTTTTCAGTTCAAAAATTTCATCTTTCTACCTGACGACATATGCATTGGATTGAATTAAAATCCTCCGCGTTCGCCCAGTGTCAGGGCTCTTTACCGGTGCAAGGATTGCCAGGCCGTAACACTGGGCGAACTCCACCACCGTGACAGATGTATGCAAAATCAAAATACAAAAAAGGGCGACTTTGAAGTCGCCCTTTTTTATTGTTTTCGATCATGTCGCAGCTGGCATCCCGGCTTTGGCCTGCTGCCCTTGCAAGCGCTTCAGAGTCTGCTGATACATCTTCGTACGGCGGTGATCCTTGCCGTACGTGCCTGCCGCCGCTACGGTGCCGGCCTGGATGTGATCCAGATAGCGGAAGATTTTCCGCGGCGAGAGAAACCTGACGCCATAGCCCAACCCGACCATTCGATCCTGCAGGGTGTAACCAGGTACCTCCTCATCCATGCAGAAGTGCAAACCCAGCGACTTCATCACCCGCGCATTCCACAGCGTGCAGAAACTTTTCAGATGGGTTTCTTTATACGGGCGTGGCGGTTTTGAACGCAGGCCAAGATGAACTTTGAGCCGACGAACATGATGTTTGCAGAACCGCGAAGTTAAACGCCAGCTATCACGCAGTAACCCACGATCAAGTTGCTCAACACAACCCACCGCCGCCATGTCCGCATTTTTCGTGCATTCGCGCATCATCATCGCAAACACTTCCATGTCGTAGACAAAGGTGTCGGTGTGCAGCAGAAACAAGTAATCGGTCTCAACTTTCGCCAAGGCCAGATCCAGTGCCTTGCCATGAGCAATATGCCCCATTTCCTTGCCCGGCGACGGCCGCTCGATCAGATTGATCCAGTCCAGCGAACGCAGGTAATCAAGGCTGGCATCCGCCGAATCGTTATCCACCACCCACACTGCAATGCCCTGCGCCTGAACATGCTCGCGCAACAGCTCCAGACACATGCGGGTGATGTCCGGGGTTTTGTAATTGACCAGCACGAGGCTGAAGTTGGCTTGCGGCTGGGTGGGTAAATCGAAGGCTTTCATGTCGGAGGGACTCATCACGGCTCAAGACGACAGGTTGATGAGACGGAATGCTAGCGGGGGAAGCTTAGGTGAAGCTTAATTTGCGGATCTGATTGGTTTGTGAAAGCAAGCGGGATTATTCAGATCCGACATTGTTTTCCGATACATGCTGCGATCAATTGTTTTTGTCGTGCGCCCAGAACTCCAGTCATCCGCAAAACCTGAGGGAGCGAGCCTGCTCGCGAAGGCGCCTGTTCAGGCAAAACACTAGCGACTGACACACCGCTATCGCGAGCAGGCTCACTCCTACAGTAGAGCGGCGCAAAGCTCAGGTCAGCTTGATACCCAAAGTTTCGGCACATTCTTCGAGCGACCGCCGTTGCGTCTCGGCATACAACCCCAACTCATCAATAGTTGAACGCCCCAGCGCCTGTTCGAAAGCCTGTCGATTGGAGTGTTCGGCGTAATGCGCCTGTGCGGCATCCCCCAGGTTCGACTGAAAAATCCCCGCTGCGCTCACCGGCAGGAAATCTTCGTACACCAGCGGCTCCGCTTTCACGTAGCCATCGCGCAGCAAATCCTCCAGGGACGACTCACCAAGTCCTCCAGCGACCAAACCCTTTTCCGTGACGAAATAACTAAAGTACGCCAGCCCCTGTTCGCGCATGCCCTCGACGCTGTCAGGAAATTCGGCAAAGTGCTGAGTCATCAGCGCGTCGTAGCGTGCGGCATTGGCTTCATTGGGGAAGTCGCCCAGTTCATCGCGAGCGGCATTCAACAAGCGGTCATACAGCGCGCGACCCTTGGGTGTCAGAGCTGCGCCGCGTTGTTCGATTTCGCCGAAACGCGCGCTGTGGCTGCCACGGGTTTCGGGTTGATCGGTGAATGCGATCGGCTCGTCCAGCGCCTTGAAACTGGTCTGGCGCAGCAGGATCGGGCAGTTGCGGCGCGGTGGGCCTTCGATTACCGCTTTTGGTGTGATGCCATGGGCAGGCATCTGTTGCTGCACGGTGTCGATGTCCAGCGTACGTGGCGTCAGGTGGTTGATGTGCGGGCCTTTGAATGCGACGACGTCGGCGACCAAGCGGTGCTGAGCGCTGAGTTTCTGGTATTGCGCAGCGCTGACGGTAGCGCTGTGGTGCCAGCGAAAAGTCTCCAAGGCCTGTCGGACGAATTCTGCGGCTTCGGCGTCATTCAGTCCGCCTGCCGTTTCCGCCTGTTCAATCAGCCGCAACGCGGAGTCGGTAAAGATCGAACGACGGGCCAAGACTGACTCGGCAAACGAACGAAGTTCAGCATCTTCAATCAGCTCCAGGCGCAGCAGCGAGGTAAACACGCGAAACGGGCTGACCTGCAGCGCCTCTTCATGCACCGCGCGAAACGCCGTTGAATGCACCGGCACACCGGCCGGGGTCAGGTCGTAATAACCCACCGGTTGCATGCCCATCACCGCGAACAAGCGGGCGAGGGTGGCCAGTTCGCTCGCGGTGCCGACGCGGATGGCGCCGTGGCGTTCCATGTCCAGGCGTTCGATTTCGCCGGTGCGCTTGAGTTGACCGGCAATGTCAGGCTGACGTGCCAGCACTTCGCGGTTGGTTTTCTCCACCAGTTCTATCAGCGCGCCGTACAGCGGCACCTCTTCGCGGTACATGTCGGACATCGCTCGGGAGAAGCGTTGGCGGATCAGGTCGGGGCTGACGAACGGCTGCACGGTCATGAAAAAAATTCCTGCCACGGTGACGAAATGGATGCCGGAAAAGATCGCAGCCTTCGCCCACGTGGGCAAACGAAGAATCCTACGAACTTCATTCTGCCAACGACTGATCCACCAGTTCGATCCAATGCTTGACTGGCGTACGGCCCGCGCTGGCCAGATGACTCTGACAGCCAACATTCGAGGTGACGATCAATTCAGGCCGGCCGCTTTCCAGCGCGTTGAGGCGTTGGTCACGCAGTTGCCGCGCCAGCACCGGTTGCGTCAGCGAGTAGGTGCCCGCCGAGCCGCAGCACAAATGGCCATCCGGCACTGGCGTTAGGTTGAAGCCGAGTCGGGTCAGCACGGCTTCCACCGCGCCGCCAAGTTTCAACGCGTGCTGCAACGTGCACGGGCAATGCACGGCGATGCGTCGTTCGCTGGCGGCGCAGACCTGTTCCAGCGGTTCCTCAGCGAGGATTTGCACCAGGTCCCGAGTCATTTCGCTGATCTGCCGAGCCTTCTCGGCATAGACCGGATCATCCGCAAGCAAATGCCCGTAATCCTTGATGAACGCGCCGCAACCGCTGGCCGTCTGCACGATGGCTTCGGCGCCGTTCTGCAGATGCGGCCACCAGGCGTCGATGTTCTGCCGAGCGCGGTCGAGACCTTTGCCCTGCGCGTCGAGGTGATAGTCGAGAGCGCCGCAGCAACCGGCCTCGCTCACCGGGGTGACGCTGATGCCCAGGCGATCAAGCACCCGTGCCGTCGCGTCATTGGTGTTCGGCGACAGGCCCGGTTGTACGCAGCCTTCGAGTAATAAAACCCGGCGCGCATGCCGAGGAGCAGGGCGCGACCCCATGGCACCCAAGCGCTGCGGCAGTTTGCTTTCCAGCAGGCGCGGCAGCAGCGGCCGAAAGGTCGCGCCCATGCGCAGCAAGCCTTTGAACACAGCCGGATTCGGCGCCAACGCGCGCAAGCCTTCGCGCAGCAAGCGCTGAGCGGCCGGGCGCGGCACCGCGCTGTCGACTACCGCGCGGCCGATGTCGAGCAGGTTGTGATAATCGACGCCGGACGGGCAGGTGGTTTCGCAGTTGCGGCACGACAGGCAACGATCCAGATGCAGTTGCGTCTGCTCGGTGGCCGGTGCGCCTTCCAGCACTTGCTTGATCAGGTAAATGCGCCCGCGCGGCCCATCGAGTTCATCGCCGAGCAATTGATAGGTCGGGCACGTCGCGTTGCAAAAGCCGCAATGCACGCAGGTGCGCAGGATCTTTTCCGCTTCGGCGGCGCGGGGCAGTTGCCGCGATTGCTCGCTGAGGGTGGTTTGCATGGCTAGACCTCCGCGTACATTCGCCCGGGGTTGAACAGCCCTTGCGGGTCGAGTTGCGCCTTGAGTTGCCGGTGGTAGCGCAGCAGGGTCGGCGCCAAGGGTTGAAACGGCGAATCGGTGGCGCCGTGGGTAAAGCACGTTGCATGGCCGCCCAGGGAATGGGCGAGTGCGTGAATCTCAGGGCTTTCGGATTTCACCCAGCGTTGCGCGCCGGCCCAGTCGATCAGTTGCTCGCCGGGCAGTTCGAGCGGGCCGAGATTGTTCGGCAATGACAGGCGCCACAGCGGCAAGCCTTCGTCGAAAAAACTCAGGCGCTGTTCGTTGAGGTCGCGCCAGAAAACCGAGTCCAGCGGCTCGCCGCCGAGGCGTTGATGCGCCGCCGTTACCGAACCTTCGCCGCCTTCCAGACGCAGATACAGGCTCTGGCCATCGTGACATGCCGCGCTGATCGGCAGCGGTTGCTGGCCCCATTCGGCAAGTTTGCTCAAGGCCCGAGCGCAGTCGATATCGAGGCGAATGCTCAGGCACTGGCGCGGTTTCGGCAGGACTTTCAGCGACACTTCGGTGAGCACGCCGAGGCAACCGTAACTGCCGGCCATCAGTCGCGAAAGGTCATAACCGGCGACGTTTTTCATCACTTCGCCACCGAAGCGCAAATGTTGACCGAGGCCGGTGATCACCCGCGTGCCAAGAACGAAGTCGCGCACCGAGCCGGACCACGGCCGGCGAGGTCCGGACAGTCCCGTGGCGACCATGCCGCCGACCGTGGCGCTGTCGGCAAAGGATGGCGGTTCGCAGGGCAACATTTGCCCGGCGGCGTCCAGCGCCGCGAGCAGCTCGGACAACGGCGTGCCGGCACGTGCGGTGACCACCAGTTCGGTCGGGTCGTACTGGACGATGCCCCGATGAGCACGGGTGTCGAGCACTTCGCCGGCCACCTCGCGGCCGAGAAAGGCCTTGCTGTTGCCGCCCTGAATCTTCAGCGGCGTGGCATTGGCCCGCGCGGCGTTGACCTGATCGAGCAGGGCGTTGGCGGCATCGAAATCAGCCATCAGAATCGCTCCAGCTCGGGGAAGGGCAGTTGCCCGGCGTGAATGTGCATCGCGCCGAATTCGGCGCAGCGATGCAGGGTCGGAATGTTCTTGCCGGGATTGAGCAGGCCCTGCGGATCGAACGCGGCTTTCACCGCATGAAACAGCAGTAACTCGTCGCTGTTGAACTGCGCGCACATCTGATTGATTTTCTCGCGACCGACGCCGTGCTCGCCGGTGATGCTGCCGCCGACTTTCACGCACAATTCGAGGATCTTGCCGCCCAGTGCCTCGGCCCGATGCAGCTCCCCCGGCTGGTTGGCATCGAACAGGATCAGCGGATGCATGTTGCCGTCGCCGGCATGGAACACGTTGGCCACGCGCAAGCCATATTCTTCGCCAAGACGCGAGATGCCTTGCAGCACAGCGGGCAATTCGCGGCGCGGGATGGTGCCGTCCATGCAGTAATAATCGGGCGACAATCGACCAATCGCCGGGAACGCGTTTTTGCGTCCGGCCCAGAAACGCACGCGTTCAGCCTCGTCCTGGGCCTGGCGCACTTCAGTGGCGCCGGCCGCTGTCATCACTTCCCGTACGCGCTGGCAATCGTCGTGCACGTCGGCTTCGACGCCGTCGAGTTCGCACAGCAGAATCGCCTCGGCGTCGACCGGGTAACCGGCGTGGATAAAGTCTTCGGCGGCGCGAATGGCGAGGTTGTCCATCATTTCCAGACCACCCGGAATGATCCCGGCAGCGATGATTTCGGCAACCGCGCGGCCGGCCTTTTCCACTGAGTCGAAACTGCCGAGCAGGACCTTGGCGACTTGCGGTTTAGGCAACAACTTCACCGTGACTTCGGTGATGATTCCCAGCAGGCCTTCGGAGCCGGTGAACAAGGCGAGCAGGTCGAAACCGGCTGAATCGAGCGCCTCGGAGCCTAGCGTCAGACGTTCGCCCTCAATGGTCAGCACTTCGATTTTCAGCACGTTGTGCACGGTCAGGCCGTACTTGAGGCAATGCACGCCACCAGCGTTTTCCGCGACGTTGCCGCCGATCGAACAGGCAATCTGCGACGACGGATCCGGTGCGTAATACAGGCCGAACGGGGCCGCCGCTTGGGAGATGGCGAGATTGCGCACCCCCGGCTGAACCCGCGCGATACGTGCAGCGGGGTCGATGTGCAGGATGTTGTTGAACCGCGCCATCACCAGCAACAGGCCTTTTTCCAGTGGCAGGGCGCCGCCGGACAATCCAGTGCCGGCACCCCGCGCAACCACGGGCACGTTGTTCTGATGGCAGAGTTTCAGCAGGGTTTGCACTTGCTCCAGACGCCGGGGCAGGGCGACCAGCATTGGCGTGGTGCGGTAGGCGGAGAGGCCGTCGCATTCGTAGGGTTTGAGTTCATCTTCGCGCCAGAGGATGTCCAGGTCCGGCAGGGCTTGTTGCAGCGCCTTGAGCAATTCGCCCTTGTTCACCTCGGCTAACGGCCCGTCGAGGCGTTCGTCGTAAAGGATGTTCATGGGAACGCCAACCTTCTGTCTCCGCTGATCGTTCCCACGCTCTGCGTGGGAATGTAGCCCGGGACGCTCTGCGTCACTGGACGCAGAGCGTCCCCTGAGGCATTCCCACGCAGAGCATGGGAACGATCAGTTGCGCAACCTTGGGCATTGCGAATATCCAGGTTCATCGCTGTCGTTCCAGAAATTCCCCGTACAGCCGCGCGGTATTTCCCGGCTGTTCGACCATCGGCATGTGCCCGACGTGATCCCACACATCCACTTCGAGATTGGCGATGCCTTTGCTCCACACCGGCACGCTGCTGACGTCGATCAGGCGATCCTTGCGCCCCCATAGCAGCAGCGCCGGACATTTGATCTCGGCCAGTTTCGGCTCCATCGGCGGGCTGGCGCGGAAGTCGCGGAAGATTTCTTCGAGCTCGTCACGTTGTTGCTCATAGCGCTGGGCGACGGCGTCCAGCACCAGCTTCGGTACCCACGGCGGCGACTCCATGGTCATCGCATAAAAGCGCTGAAACTCTTCGCGGGAGTTGATCAGGAACGGATTGTGCCCGCGCGCCAGATGGCGCTCCATGTCGCTCGGCTCCGGTGCGGTGACGCCGGCCGGGTCGATCAAGGCCAGCGAGGCGATTCGCTCCGGATAGGTCGCCGCCAGCCACGCGGCAATGTAGCCGCCCATGGAGTTGCCGATGACGTGGACTTTCTCCACGCCGCAGACGTCGAGCAGTTGAATCATGCGTTTGGCCTGAACCGCAATGTCGTAACCGCCGCCAGCCTTGAAGCCCGTCTCACCGTGGCCGGCCAGATCCGGAATGATCACCCGATACTGACGGACGAAATGCCGGGCGCAGCGCAGCCAGA
The DNA here is from genome assembly GCF_054667565.1 of Pseudomonas sp. S3_G06. Lineage (NCBI taxonomy): Bacteria > Pseudomonadati > Pseudomonadota > Gammaproteobacteria > Pseudomonadales > Pseudomonadaceae > Pseudomonas > Pseudomonas sp. S3_G06. The sequence continues at coordinate 2,950,475 of NZ_CP162738.1, read as the reverse complement.
GGTTTTTGTCGGCGCTGAAGCCGTGCAGCATGAGGATCGCGCTGGACGCCTCGTATGGCCCGCCTTGCCAGGTCGACACGGTCATTTCGGCGATCGGCACTTCGATCTTGTGCAGTTTGTACAACTTGGCCTCGCTGGCCATGGCCAGGTTGTACAGCCAATGGCCGACCGCCGGGTAACTCAACCAGCTCCAGGCCACGAAAACCGCAAGTGCGACAAACAGCAAAAGCATCGACGTCTTCCTTTTACGTGTTCAGGACAAAATATGGTCGGCCGGTTTCAGCGCCCGGGTCAGCAGGTGATAGCTGAAACTGAAGCCGGGAAACATCGCGATCACATGACCGCTCTTGCTCTGGTACCAACTGTGACAGCCGCCGGACTTCCACACCGTGCGCTGCATTTCCCGGTGGATCATTGCAGTGTAGGTACGTTCCGCGTCATGACGTACTTCGATGCTGCGCAGGCCTTTGGCCTGCACGGTGCAGATGCAGTCGAGGATGTAGTTCATCTGCGATTCGATGATGAACAGCGCCGAGGTGTGGCCAATGCCGGTGTTCGGCCCGGTGACAATAAACAGATTGGGGAAATCCGGCAGGCTGGTGCCGAGGTAGGCGCGCGGGTATTCGGCCCAGACATCTCTGAGTTGCACCGCGTTTTTGCCGCTGACCGGGTAGGAAATCACCCCATCGGTGGCGTCGTAACCGGTCGACCAGACGATCAGATCAACATCGAGATGCTCGCCGTCCACGGTGTTGATCCCGCTTTCATCGATCGAAGCGATGCCGTGCTCGCGACTGTGCAACGTGACGTTGGCGCGGCTCAGCGCCGGGTAGTACGTGCTGGACACCAAAACGCGTTTGCAGCCGATGATGAAGTCCGGGGTGAGTTTCTGCCGCAGCAGCGGGTCCGGAACCTGGCGTTTGAGGAACCGCAGCGCATGTCGCTGGACCAGATGAATCGCCGGTTTCGAGTATTTGAAGGCGATCACCCGGGTTTCGAATTGCCAGTAGATCAGCCAGCGCAGCAGCTTGTACGCCGGCTTCAGGCCAAGCAGCCAGCGCTGGAAACGGCCGAATTTGCGATCGGCACGCGGCAGCACCCAATGCGGCGTGCGTTGGAACACATGCAGGTGTTCGACTTGTGGCGCAACCGCCGGGATCACTTGGGCTGCGCTGGCACCGCTGCCGACGATCGCCACGCGTTTACCGCGATAGTCGTAGCTGTGATCCCAATTATTTGTGTGAAAAGTCTTGCCTTGAAAGCGATCCATCCCGGGAAAGTTGGGGATGACCGGCTGACTCAACGGGCCGGAAGCATTGATCAGGAATTGGGTTCGGAAAGTACCTCTGGCGCGGGTGTGCACCCACCAACGCTTTTCCGCTTCGTCCCACTCGACGCGCTCGACATCGGCCCCCAGTTCCACGCGCTCGCGTAAACCGAACTGCTCGATCAGCTGTTCGGTGTAGTGACGCAGTTCCGCCTGTTCGGCGAACATCTGCGACCAGCGGTAGGGTGCGAATGACAACGAATACAGCGGCGACGGCACGTCTACCGCTGCGCCGGGGTAGGTGTTCTGGCACCAGGTACCGCCGAAGAAGTCGCCTCGCTCGAGAATGCGAAAGTCGTCGATTCCGGCCTTGAGCAGGTTGACCGCCGCGCACTGGCCGCCGAAACCGCTGCCGATGATCAACACAGCGTAGGTATGCATGTGCCCCCTTTTTGTAGTTGTTTTTCCATTTCCCCTCTTTCATTTATAGCCAACTCTGCGCCGCGCGTGCGGCGCTGATAGCGCTCTATTCAGGCCGCTGGCCGGTGATGGCTATTTAACGGCGCCCTGATAGACTCCGGACACATCCTTGTCGGGATGTAACCATGCATCGCGCGGTCGAGGCCCTTATGGGAAATACGCGAGGAAAGGGACTTTCACTGGCCAGGAGGCTTTACAGGTCGCGGGTGTTCGGGCTGCTGCTCGGGCTGATGTGTGTCAGCGTGGCGATGTATGCCCTCGATCCGCCGCTGTGGGTGTGGGGCCTAATGCTCTTCAACGGCCTGGTCTGGCCGCATCTGGCCTTTCTATGGGCGCGCCGCTCGAGCGTGCCGTTTCGCGCCGAACACCGCAATTTGCTGATCGACGCATTCATGGGCGGCTTCTGGGTCGCCGCCATGCAGTTCAATCCCTTGCCCAGCGCGACCACGATTTCGATGATGGCGATGAACAACGTCGCCATTGGCGGTGGGCGTTTTTTGCTCGCCGGGTCGGCGGCGCAGCTATTGGGCATCGGCGTCGGGCTGGTGGTGTTTGCGCCGGCGTTCATCCCGCCAACAACGCCGCTGCAGCTTTACGCCTGTTTGCCGTTGCTGTTGCTGTATCCGCTGGCGCTGGGCTGGATCTGCTTTCGCCAGGCCTCGACCCTCGGTCGGCACAAGCGCGAGCTGCTGGCGTTGAGTCGCACCGACAGCCTGACCGGCCTGCTCAATCACGGCGCGTGGAAGGATCAACTGAACCTCGAGTTCCAGCGCTGCAAACGCCAGCAGCAGGGCGCGGCGATTGCGCTGATCGACATCGACCACTTCAAGGCGATCAATGACACCTACGGCCACGTCGCCGGCGATATCGTCCTGCGCCAGTTGAGCAAACTGCTCAAACAGAATCTGCGCGCCACGGACGTGGCCGGTCGCTATGGCGGCGATGAGTTCTGCGTGATCCTGCCGGAACTGCCACTCTTCAACGCGGCTCAGGCCATGGAAGCCTTGCGCGAGCGTTTCGCGGTGATGGGCTACGAGCAGAACCCGGCGTTGAAGGTCAGTCTGAGCATTGGTCTGGCCGCCTACGACCCAAGCCATGCCGACGCCACGCGTTGGCTGGATGAGGCCGATCAGGCGTTGTACGAAGCCAAGGCCAGTGGGCGTAATCGGGTGATCTGCAACAGTGACAACAAACCGAGGCAGGCGCTGCTGGATTCGGTTTGAAGAGTGATCGGAGATCCCATGTAGGAGCTGCCGAAGGCTGCGATCTTTTGGGACGCTCTGCGTCCCGGCCTGCGTTCCTTTGCTGCGCGTGGAAACGATCAAAATCAAAAGATCGCAGCCTTCGGCAGCTCCTACAGTTTGTTCGGTGTCAGTCGGGCAAGTGTCGCATCCGCTATAGAGCCTTGCGCCGATGTCGGTTACGGTTGAATCCCTCCGACACGAAACAAGGACTGCTTCATGACGTTCTCATTTCCCCGCTCTCTGCTGGCCGCCAGTCTCGGTCTGTCCCTCGCGCTCACGGCCGCCACCGCTGTCGCCGAACCGCATAAACAAGTGCTCGCCGATGCCGAGCAGTACCAGCCCGAAGCCCTGAAGTTACTGGAACGGCTGGTCAATATCGACTCCGGTTCAGGTTATGAGCCGGGCCTGAAACAGGTCAGCGACATCGCGATCGATGAGCTGAAAAAACTCGGCGCAACCATTGAATTGGTGCCGAACACCCCGGAAAAATCCAACCACGTGCTGGCCACGCTCAAAGGCACCGGCAAGGCGAAAATCCTCCTGATGGCGCACATGGACACGGTGTTCAAGGAAGGCTCGGCTGCCGAACGGCCATTCCACATCAAGGACGGGCGTGCCTACGGGCCGGGGGTGATGGACGACAAGGGCGGCATCGTCGCCGGCATCTACGCGCTGAAAGTGCTGAAGAACCTCTACTTCAAGGACTACGCGCAGATCACCTTCCTGCTCGACGCCAGCGAAGAAACCGGCTCGGATGTCGCCACCGACCTGATCAAGAAAACCGCCAAACAGCACGACGTCACCCTCAACCTCGAACCGGGCCGCCCGGCCGATGGCCTGGTGGTGTGGCGCAAGGGCAGTGCGACGGCGCTGGTCGAAGTCAAAGGCAAGGCCGCCCACGCCGGCGTCGCGCCAGAGTTGGGACGGAACGCGGCGATGGAAGCGGCGCACCAGATTCTGCAACTGGGCAAGCTCGGCGATGAAGCGAAGAAAACCACCATCAACTTCACCGTGCTCAAGGCCGGCGATCGGACCAACGTGATTCCCGATCAGGCCACGGCCAAGGCTGACGTGCGCGCGGCGGTGCCGGAAGAGTTCGATCGTATCGAGAAGGATCTGGCGCGGGTGTCGCAGGACAAGTTGATTGCCGAGACCGAAGTGAAAACCTCCTTGCAGCGCGGATTGCCGCCGATGCCGCAGACGGCCGAGTCGGATCGCCTGATGGCCATGGCTCAAGGGATCTACGGTGAGATTGGCCGCAAGCTGACCGAGGAGGGCAGTGGTGGCGCGGCGGATGCCAGTCTGTCCGCAGGCGTAGGGACGGCGACGCTGGATGGCTTCGGGATCGTCGGCGGCAATATTCATACGCCGGAGGAATACGCCGAAGTGGCGAGCGTGGCGCCGCGAATTTATCTGTTGTCGCGGATGATCATGGAGTTGGCGAAGCCGCGGTGAAGCAATGATCATTCCCGGTTCAGCCCCGCAGCCGCAGCCGCAGACGCTTTCGCGAGCAGGCTCGCTCCCACAGGGGAGCGCATTTCAACTGTGGGAGCGAGCTTGCTCGCGAAGGGGCCGGTACAGCGTATGCGTCACTCCTTGACGCTCATGTATTCCTTGGCCCAGAGAATGTATTCCTCCGGCTGGGTATAAGTGTGGGTCAACTCGGTCGCGCTCAAATCGGCGGCCTGGGTGAAGATCTGTCGCTGTTCGCGCAGGCTGTCATAGGTGGCCTTGATCGCGGCGAAGTAGGCGCCGTGGCCGTCGATGGTCACGCGCACGCCCAGTTCGGCCAGGCGTTTGTCGTCGCGCAGGGCCGGGTTGCCGTAAGTGACCAGCATTAGCGGCACCGTCAGATGTTCGGCGATTTGTTCCAGTTGATCAAAGTCCTGCACGCCGACCATGCAGATGCCGTCAGCGCCCGCCGCCTGATATTGGCGGGTGCGGCTGATGATTTCCTGGTTCGGCAGAATGCCGGCATTGGTGCGGGCGATGATCGCCATTTCCGTGTCGACCCGGGCTTCCAGCGCCGCGCGGATCTTGCCGACGCCTTCGGCCACGGTGATCAGGTCGGTGGATTTGCGCCCGAATTGCGCGGGCAGCAGGGTGTCTTCGATGGTCAGTGCAGCGACGCCGGCGCGTTCCAGTTCGACGATGGTGCGCATCACGTTAAGAGCGTTACCGTAGCCGTGATCGGCGTCGGCGATCACTGGCAATTGGGCGACGCGACCGATGCGCGTGGCCTGTTCGGCGAATTCGCTGAGGGTGATCAGGGCGAAGTCCGGTGCGCCAAGCACCTGCAGCGAGGCCACGGAGCCGCCGAGGATACCTACTTCAAAACCCAGGTCAGCGGCGATGCGGGCCGACATCGGGTCGAACACCGAAGCGGTGTGGTAGCAGGTGTCGGAGGCCAGCAGCTGACGGAAATTGCGGCGCAAATCTTGATGGGAAAGCCTGGTCATACGAGTTCCACCAATACATAAGGAATGGAAAGGCTTGAGCAAAGGTGTCAACGCCGAAGAATGAAAAGGCTATCACGCGAATGGGTCAAGAATCATGACGAATTTGCGCGGCAGGACTGGCGGCTGAAAGGTTTAATCTCCCGTGCCGGAAATATCAGGCCGCCACGGCATGTTGCTGTTGATGGGGCAGGAGCACCGCGCGCACCGAATTGCCCGGCTGAAGTTGCAGGCGCTTGGCGGTGAGACGATCAACCACCAGGCTGTTGCCCACCAGTCGACCGTGGGCCGCGGTGATGCGGCAGTTTTCCAGCCGGCGGTTGTGAATCAGCCACAGCGGCGCCTGCTCGTCGGGGGTGCCGAGGCTCAGGGTCAGTTCGAGGCTGTCGCGTACCGTGCGGATGCTGCGGATCGGCGCTTCGATAACCGGGCCACCGTCGAAAATGTCGATGTAGCCTTTGTGCGCAAAGCCTTCGGCTTGAAGAATCTTCAACGCCGGCTGGGTGTTCGGATGCGTCTGGCCGATCGCCGCCTGCGCCTGTTCGGTGAGCAGGCAGGTGTACAGCGGCTGGCGCGGCATCAGTTCGGCGATAAAGGCTTTGTTGCCCAGGCCGGACAAGTGATCGGCGTGGGTGAAATCCATCTGGAAAAAGTGTCGGCCCAGGCTGTCCCAGAACGGCGAGCAACCGTTTTCATCGGCACTGCCGCGCAGTTCGGCGATCATCTTCTCACCAAACAGGTGCGGAAATTCGGCGACGAACAACAGACGACCCAGCGACAACAGGCGGCCATTGCTGCCGTTGCGCTGGTCATGGCGCAGAAACAGCGAGCACAGCTCTGATTGGCCGGTCAGCTCGTTATTCAGGAACAACGTCGGAATCTGCCGCTGAATGCCCAGGTCCGGTGCCGAACTGACGGTTACCCCGAGCCGGTAGTTGTACCAGGGCTCGCGCAGGCCAACGGCACCGGCCATCGCGCTGACACCGACCACGCGCTGCTCATCATCCTCGAGGACAAACAGGTAATCGGCATCGGCGCGCTCCACCTGTTCGGCGAATGCACGCTGCGCCCAACGCACTCGATGCGCGAGACGGTCTTCGTTCGCCGGAAGCGTGGTGAAGCCCGGCCCTGCCTGTTCAACGAGGGTCATCAAGGCAGGAAGATCACTGACTTTTACCGGACGGACAATCATGCTCCAACTCCTTTGGCGTACCGATTCAGGCGCGGATGGCTAACGCGGCTCACAGAGCGACCAGCCGTATCGAGCTGCCATCGCTGACCTTCAGCGCCGCGCAGATGGTGGGTGTCAGGGGCAGCGGTTGACCGGGGTGATAGTCCAGTTCAGTGACCATCGCGCGGTAGTCATGCAGGGCGTCGTTGCTCAGCAGGTAACGGCCACAGGCGTCGGTCGATGCCTGTTGGCGGACGATGGCGGTCTGGCTGTCGGCGATCGAGCGGATGTTCGCGGTGCGCGCATACAGGGTCGGGCCGGCGTCGAACAGGTCGATGTAGCTGTTGGTTTCGAAGCCTTCCCGCGCGAGGATGTCGAACGCTTCCTGGCCGTCCGGGTGCACGCGGCCGATGCAGTCCTGCGCCGCTGGCGGCAGCATCGGCACGTAGATCGGATATTGCGGCATCAGTTCGGCGAGAAACGTGCGGCTCTGCAAACCGCAGAGACGCTCGGCTTCCGCGTAGGGCAGATCGAAAAAGTGCTTGCCCAGCGCATCCCAGAACGGCGAGTGACCCTGCTCGTCGCTATAGCCGACGATTTCGGTGATCACCGCTTCGGAGAACCGCTGCGCATGCGCGGCAATGAACAGCAGACGCGCCCGCGACAGCAGTTCGGAAAACGGCGTGCGCACCAATGCTGCATCGATGTGGAAACCGCGCAGCAAGGTATGCCCGCTGAGGTCATGGCACAGCGACAACGCCGGTACGCCATGCTCGATGTTCAATTCCCGCGAAGCACTGGTGAAATGGCGGTTGCGCAGGCTGTAGAACGGCTCCTTGAAGCCGGCGGTGGCAAGGATTTCCGAGCAGCCGACCAATTGCCGGTGTTCGAGATCTTCCAGCACGAAGAAGTAGTTCTCCGGCCCCTGCGCCTGGGCGGCGCTATCGAAGGACGCGCACGACGCGGCGATTTTTTCGCGCAGGTGCTCGCTGTCATCCGGCAGCGAGGTCACGCCGATCAGGCTCTCGCGGGCCAGGCGCTGTAGCTGGGGCAGATCATTCTGCTCGACTGGGCGTAAGACCAGCATGGATGTACTCCTGTATCAAAAGGTTCGGCCCATTCGCCGAACCTGACTATCACTGTCGGTTTCCACGCGTTGAATCGGCGGTCGCCTGATTTGTTGTCAGACGCCGCTCTTTTTCTTGTCAGCCTTTGCTCGGATCGGGCAGCGCTGTGCTGGCGCCGAGCTTGTTGAGGAAGAACAGGTACACCAGGCCCAGGGCAATCCAGATCAGGCCGAGTTTCTGCGCATCGACGCCCATGTTGTACATGATGGCGGCGACGATGATGAAGCCGATCACCGGGCAGAGCAGATGGCGCACAACCTGTCCCGACTTCTGCCGACGCCAGTAGTGGTTGATCACCGTCAGGTGCAGGAGCATGAAACCGCTGAGGGCGCCGAAGTTGATCAGCGAGGTGAGGATGTCGACCGCGTCGATGAACAGGTAGCAGATCAGCAGCGACAACACCGCCACCAGATAAATGCTCAGGTACGGCGTGTTGTATTTCGGGTGGACCTTGGCCAGCACCTTCGGCAGCTTGCCGTCGCGGGCCATGCCGAACAGCAGCCGCGACACGGCGGCCTGCGAGGTGATTGCCACGGCGACGCCCCAGGCCAGCGCCGTGGCGACGGCGGTCAGGGTCGCCAGCCAGCTGCCGGCGGCGATTTCGGCAATTTCATAAAACGCGGTGTCGGCGGATTTGAAACCCATGCCCGCTGCCAGATCGGTGGCGATCCACGTTTGTACGACGAAAATCGTGCCCATCACTGCCAGAGTGATCAGCGCTGCCTTGCCGACACTGCGGCCCGGATCTTCCTTGATTTCTTCGGCGAGGGTGGAGATCGCGTCGAAGCCGAGGAACGACAGCACGGCGATCGACACCGCTTGCATCAGCAGGGCGAAGTTGAAGGTTTCCGGGTGATACAGCGGCGCCAGCGTCAGCTCGCCATTACCGCCGCCGTTGTGCAACGCGTTCCAGGCGTAGAACAGGAAGATGCCCAGCACCACCAGTTGTGCCAGCAGGAACAGCATGTTCATCCGCGCGGTGAAGGTGATGCCGCGCAGGTTGACGAACGTCGCGCTGACCAGAAACGCCAGAATGAAGCCGACCTTGGGAATATCCGGGTACAAATGGTTGAGCGCCATCGCCGAATACAGGTACAGCAGCGGTGGAATCAGCAGGTAATCGAGCAGCATCAGCCAGCCAGCGATGAAACCGACATGTTGATTGAGGCCGCGCTGGGCGTAGGAATATACGGAACCGGCAACCGGAAAGGCCTTGGCCATGCTGCCGTAACTCAGCGCGGTGAACAGCATTGCCACCATGCCGATGATGTACGCCAGCGGCACCATCCCCGGTGCTTCGGCGTTGACGTAGCCATACACACCGAACGGGGCGATGGGGATCATGAAGATCATCCCGTACACCACCAGATCGGTCAGCGTCAGGCTACGTTTCAACTCTTGCTTGTAGCCGAATTCTTCAATTTCCATGAAGCGCAACTCCTTGTCAGCCATCGGTCGGATTATGTTTTATCGGTCCGTCATTTACAGCAAAGGTGCGAGGTAACCTGCCCAGCGCGAAACCGCTTCGGAACTGCGCAGCAGATCATTGCGCACCTCGATCAGTACCGCCTCAAGGCCCCTGGCATCACCGTGCACCGGCACGGTCATGTCGCCCAAGGGATCAATTTTGTACGGCTGGTTGCCCGCGACTTTCAGCGGCTGCGCTTGCAACCCGTCGAGCAGGCGCTGAGCATAGTCTTGGGCCTGGCCGAACAACACGCCGACTTCCAGTGGTCGCGGCTGGCCGTAATACACCGGGGTGAAACTGTGAATACCGACCACACGCACCGGCAGACCTTTGGCAATACGCTCGTCGATCAAGGTCTGCAAGCGCGCATGAAACGGTTTGAACAACGTCTGGCGCCGGTACTCGCGGGTCGCCTCATCCAGCTCGCGATTGCCAGGTATCGGGTAGATCTCACTCTGCAGCGGGATGCTGTCCGGGGCATGGCGCGGGCGGTTGAGGTCGATCAGCAGCCGTGAGTAATTGGCGCTGAGCAACGTAGCGCCGAGCTGTTCCGACAACTGTTCGGCCAGTTGCAACGCGCCGATGTCCCAGGCGATATGTTCGCGCGCGGCCGCCTCGTCCAGGCCCAGATTGTTCAGGGCGTCGGGGATGTAGCGACTGGCGTGTTCGCACACGAGGATCAACGGATTCGTCGAGTCCTCGCGGCTCAGGTTGTAGACCGGGCGGGTATACAACCCCAGCTCAGCGGATTCAGTACAGGCGTGCATAGTGCTCACACAAGTCAGCGGGCGAGAGCTGTTCCGTCAGCGCCAGTTCCTCGGTTTTCAGGGCGTAATAAGTGTCGAGCAACGGCTTGGGCAGCCATTCGTTGAAGGCTGCACTGTCACGCAGGCAATCCAGCGCCTGGGCCAGCGAGGCGGGCAGGGCGACGATGCCCCGGGCCTTGCGTTGCTCGTCGTTGAGTGAATCGGGAATTTCATCGGTAACCGCGTTCAGCGCCAGACGCTGTTCGATGCCCAGCCGCCCGGCAATCAGCAGCGCAGCCATGGCCAGATGCGGCGAGGCGGTAGCGTCCATGGCGCGGAATTCCAGGTTGAACTGCTGCGCGGCGGACTTGCCGCCCAAGGTCACGGTCGGGCAGATGCGCAGCGCCGCTTCACGGTTCTGCTGCCCCAGACACGCATAGGACGCGCTCCAGTGGTGCGGCTGCAAACGCTGGTACGACAGCGGCGTCGGCGCGGTGAACGCGCACAGCGCCGGCAGAAAATGCAGGACTCCGGCAGCCCAGTGCTGACCGATGCTCGACAGGCCGTTGCTGGTGCCGGCGTCGTAGAGCATCGGCTGGCCGGCCAGATCGAGCAGGCTGACGTGCAGATGGACACCGTTGCACACCGCCTCGGCGGCGGTCTTCGGCGCAAAACTCAGATCCAGGCCCATTTGCCGGGCGATTTCCCGGGTGATTTCGCGCACGTTGACCGCGCGATCCGCCGCCGCCACGCCAAGCGTCGGGCGGCAGGTGATTTCGTATTGATGCTTGCCGTATTCCGGCAGAAACATTTCCGGCTCGATGCCGCCGGCGCGCAGGGCGCTGAGCAGCCAGCCGCCGAATTCGGCGCCTTGGCGCTGCGCCTCGAGAGAGAACGCCGCGTGTTCGGAAATGCCTGCGTGCAGGTTGAATTCATGTTCGAAGGCGGCGTTGACCTGCAACCCCAGCTCATCGTGATAGCGCTCGATTTCATCGCGCAGCAATGTGCGCGGGCAGGCGCCCCATGCCTGGCCGTCGGTCTCGCGAATATCGGCGTGGATGAAATCCAGCACCGGCGCATTGGCGTCCGGGCCGCTGCCGACAGTGACGCGGCTGCTCAGATCGGGAATCAGCCGCAGGTCGCCGTACGCGCCCCAGGGATTGCTCGAAGCGATGATGTCTTGCGGCGTCAACGCGCTGTTGGCCGGGACCCAGCCGCAACCCGCTGCCTGGTAGTGCTCCAGCTCATCGCTGGGAAACGAGCGGCCCCGGGTGATGCCGATCAGGTCAGTTGTCACCAGCGTGGTCATCGGTAAAGGCGTCAGGCGCGGGCTCATGGCTGCATCTCCTGCAAACGCCCGAGCACGGTGTCGGTGTCGGTGATCCAGCAGTAACCCTTGATCGCGTTGAGGCAGGCGTGATGGCGTTCAACTGTGTAAGTGGCGCAGGCATCCTCCACCAGCGTGACCAGATAGCCACGGTCGGCGGCGTCGCGCACAGCCATGTCGACGCATTGGTCGGTGACAATACCGGCGATGATCAGATGGCGGATCTGCAGATTGCGCAACACGTAATCAATATTGGTTGAATTGAACACCCCGGAGGAGGTCTTCGGCAGCACGATTTCGTTTTCGGTCGGGGTCAGCTCAGCGATGACCTGAGCCTGCACGCTGCCCTTGGGCAAGTGCATGTCAGACAGTTTGTGATCCAGCGAGCGGTCGCGACCGTCGGCGGTCAGGCTTTCGATGATCGTGTGCAGCACGTTTTGCTGCGCCTGACGAAAGGCGCCAAGCAGACGCTGTTGGTTGGGCACCACTTGGCTGCGCGTGCGCTGGAGAAAATACTCGGCATCCGCCTCGCGCAGGTGTGGGTCGAATTGCGGTTCGAGCCAGGCGCGCTGCATGTCCACCAGCAACAAAGCGGTGTGGTCGGTCGCAAACGGCAGGTCCCGAGGCGAGCGGTGGGGAAGGCTGAACATCCTTATTTGTCCTCCAGCAGGTGAGTCGCAAAATCGTTGCGCAGGGCATCGATGCCTTCCAGGCGATCGGCCGGGTCCGGCACGCGCAAGGTCAGGCAGGCAATCAACGCCTCGACCTGCGCCAGCGCCGGTACCATGGTGTCGAACGGCGATGCCGATTCCACCGGTGCGCTGATGATCAGGTCGGCCAATTCGCGCAGCGGCGAGGCGTAGACATCGGTGAACAGCACCACCCGCGCGTTGTTGTTCTTCGCCGCCTGCGCAACGCGCAAAGCTTGGGTCTGATAGCGCCGGTAGTCGAACACCAGCACCACGTCCTGACGTTGCAGATCGTACAAACGGTCGGGCAGCAGGGCGTTGTCTTCCAGAGCGAAACAGCCGGGACGCAGCAGGCGCAAGTGGTTGAGCAGGTAATTGGCCAGCAGAATGCTGAAGCGGCCACCGAAACAGTAGACCTGATGGCGGCTGTCGAGCAGCCATTCCACGAGGATGCGCACGTCCTCAGGCTGGGTCAGGGCGTGAGTGTCTATCAGCAAACGCTGGCTGTCCGCCAGGTAATGCGCCCAGGCATCGTCCTTGTTCTGCTGCGAGCGCGGCTGCAACAAGGTGCGCGGTGAACGCAGGCGATGGTCCATGTCGCTGAGCAGGGCTTCCTGGAATTCGGCATAACCGCCGAAACCGAGCTTTTTCACCAGGCGCACGATGGTCGGATCGCTGACGCCGGCATGTTCGGCCAGTCGCGCCATAGGCCCGAGACCGTTGCGCGGATACTGATCAAGCAGGGCGCGAACGACTTTGCGCTCCGACGGCGTCAGGTCCAGGCCGGGATCGGTGATCAGGTCTCTGAGAGGGGGCATCCGGGCTCCTGCTGGATGGGGTGTCGAATTCGTTTCACAATCCGTTAAAAGAGTATTTATGTAATGTGTGCTACATGTCTAGCGAATTTTTGTACAGGTTTTCCGAGCACCAAAAGTGTGCAAGGTGCCCGTGTAATAAGGGCTACGTCGAAGTAACGCGCTGTTGTAGTCCTTTGCCGATTGCTGTGTCAGACATTGCCTATCCCAAGCTCAGCGACTGGCCGCTGACAACCCTGAACGCCGAGGTTTTACGGCACAATGCGACGCGTATCAGCTGTGTGCCATCGTTTGTTTTATCTTTCGACCGAGAACCTGCTTGTGCCAAGTAGCCGTTTGACACTGATTTGCCATGCGCGAACCATCGCACAGAAACTGGCGCGTTTTCCTACGGACGAGCCTGTTGAAAATCTGGCTGTTCCGTCCGACGCGTTCAGGGCGCGATTGGCGGTAACACGGCGGCTGGTGTGTGCCCCGGAGTTGAGAACTCAGCAGACGGCGGCATGGTTTGGCGTCGATGCGCAGATTGATCAAGCCCTGCGCGATTGCGATTGGGGACGCTGGCGCGGCCAATCGATCAAGGATCTGCAAGCCAATGAAAACCAGGCGTTGCAAGCCTGGCTGGCCGATCCTGAAGCGGCACCCCATGGCGGCGAATCAGTCAGGCAACTGACGCAGCGGGTGGCAAAGTGGCTGGACACAATCGCTGCAACGCCTGGGCATGTCGTGGCGGTGACTCATCCGTTCGTCATGCGCGCGGCGCTGATGCAGGTGCTGCAGGGCGCGGCGTTCCACGCAATCGACATCGAACCGCTGGCGATGATCGACTTGCGCTTCAATGGCCTCTGGCGGCTACGCTTGCCGGGCATGGCCCTTGAAGAGGAATTCTGATGAAACAGCTGCTGGTCATCGGCATTGGCGCCGGCAATCCGGACTACATCACCATGCAGGCGGTGAAAGCGCTGAATCGGGTCGATGTGTTCTTTCTGCTGGATAAAGGCCAGAGCAAGCAGACACTGATCGACCTGCGCCGGGAGATCTGCGAGCGCTACGTCACCGACCACGCTTATCGCTTTGTCGAAGCCAGCAGTCCGGAGCGCGAGCGCGGCGATGTCGACTACACGGCGAGCGTCGATGCACTGAACCGCGCCAAGCAGCAGACCTTCGAACGGCTGATCAATGAAGAATTGTCCGACGGCCAATGCGGCGGATTCCTGATCTGGGGCGATCCGGCGTTATACGACAGCACATTGCGGATTCTTCAGGCGATTCAGGCATCAGGCCGCTGTGAATTCGAATATGAGGTCATCCCCGGGATCACCAGCGTTCAGGCCCTGGCCGCGCAGCACAAAATACCTTTGAACACGATTGGTCGCTCAGTAGAAATCACCACAGGCCGGCGATTGGCGGCGGGGCAGGTGAGTGAATCGGACAGTCTGGTGGTGATGCTCGATGCCGAGGATTCGTACCAGCGGGTGGCGGATCGGCAGACCGAGATTTTCTGGGGCGCTTACCTGGGCACGTCGGATGAGATTCTGCTCAGCGGTCGGCTGGCGGATATCGCCGATGAGATCGAACGGGTGCGCAAAGCGGCGCGGGCGGAGCATGGGTGGATTATGGATACCTATCTATTGCGCAAGCCTTGAGTGGTTGGCGCCTGAACAAGCGCTTTCGCGAGCAGGCTCGCTCCCACATTCTGGAATGCATTTCCCGGTGGGAGCGAGCCTGCTCGCGAAGGGGCCAGAACATTCACCGCCGATTTGGGACAGGCAAAAAGAAACCCGATGCAACGCAAATCGCACCGGGTTTTTTGTTGCCAGCCAACAGCGGATGTCGTGGATCCGCCGTCAACCTTGAACTCCGTATCAGCCGCGTTCCAGCGCCAAAGCCACGCCCTGACCGCCGCCGATGCACAAGGTCGCCAGACCTTTCTTGGCATCGCGCTTGAGCATTTCGTGCAGCAATGTCACCAGCACGCGGCAACCTGATGCGCCGATCGGGTGGCCGAGGGCAATGGCGCCGCCGTTGACGTTGACCTTGTCCAGATCCCATTGCAGGTCCTTGGCCACGGCCAGCGATTGCGCAGCGAACGCTTCGTTGGCTTCAATCAGGTCGAGCTGGTCGATGTTCCAGCCGGCCTTGTCCAGGCAGCGGCGGGTCGCCGATACCGGGCCGATACCCATGATCGCCGGGTCGACGCCAGCGTTGGCGTAGGCGGCAATCCTGGCCAGAACCGGCAGGCCCAGCGCTTTGGCTTTCTCGGCACTCATCAGAATCACGGCGGCGGCACCGTCGTTCAGCGACGAGGCGTTGCCAGCGGTGACGCTGCCGTCCTTTTTGAACGCCGGACGCAGTTTCGCCAGGGATTCTGCGCTGGTATCGCCGCGTGGCTGCTCGTCGATCTTGAACGCCACCGGATCGCCTTTGCGCTGCGGGATCAGGATCGGCGTGATTTCATCCACTAAGCGCCCGGCCTCGATCGCGGCGGCGGCTTTCTGCTGAGACGCGGCAGCAAAGGCGTCCTGCTGTTCGCGGCTGATCTCGTACTTGTCGACCAGATTCTCGGCAGTGATGCCCATGTGGTAATCGTTGAACGCATCCCACAGGCCATCGCTGATCATGGTGTCGACGATTTGCGTGTGGCCCATGCGCAGACCGGTGCGCGCGCCCGGCATGATGTAGTTGGACAGGCTCATGTTCTCCTGACCGCCAGCGATGATCACCTCGGCGTCGCCGCAACGGATCGCTTGCGCGCCCAGGTGCAGAGCCTTGAGGCCCGAACCGCAAACCTTGTTCAGGGTCATGGCCGGTACGGCATGGGGCAGGCCAGCCTTGATCGCGGCCTGACGTGCCGGGTTCTGCCCGGCGCCAGCGGTGAGCACCTGGCCCATGATCACTTCATCGACCTGCGCCCCGTCCAGACCGGTCTGCTCGAGCAACTGGCGGATCACCGCCGCGCCCAGGTCTACAGCGGATACATTGGCCAGGGAGCCCTGAAAACTGCCGATCGCGGTACGCGTGGCGGCAACAATGACGACGTCTTGCATGTGCGAATTCCTCACTGGGCAGCGAACTGCATTTCCGGTACGTGATCCGGGACGATCAGTTTACCAGCGGTTTTGGCGACGATTTCCTCGACGCTGACGCCAGGTGCGCGTTCCTTGAGGACAAAAGCGCCATTTTCGATTTCCAGATAGGCGAGGTCGGTCAGCACGCGCTTGATGCAGCCGGCACCGGTCAGCGGCAGGCTGCACTTGGCCAGCAGCTTGGACTCACCGTCCTTGGACGCGTGGGTCATGATGACAATGATGTTGTCGGCGCCGGCCACCAGATCCATCGCGCCGCCCATGCCCTTGACCAGTTTGCCGGGGATCATCCACGAAGCGATGTTGCCTTCAACGTCGACTTCAAATGCACCAAGGACGGTCAGGTCGACGTGGCCGCCACGGATCATTGCGAAGGACTCGGCGGAATTGAAGATCGACGCGCCGATCCGTGCCGTCACCGTTTGTTTACCGGCGTTGATCATGTCGGCATCGATGGTTTCTTCGGTCGGGAACGGGCCCATGCCGAGCAGGCCGTTTTCCGATTGCAGCATGACTTCCATGCCTTCGGGGATGTAGTTGGCGACCAGGGTCGGAATGCCGATGCCGAGGTTGACGTAGTAGCCGTCCTGCATTTCGCGGGCGACGCGTTGAGCCATTTGTTCGCGGGTAAGTGCCATGTTGTTGTTCTCCGTAGGCCTGAATTATTTGCGGATGGTGCGCTGTTCGATGCGTTTTTCGAACGTGCCGCAAATGACCCGGTCGACGTAGATGCCCGGGGTGTGGATCTGCGTCGGGTCGAGTTCGCCGGGCTCGACGATTTCCTCGACTTCGACCACCGTGATCTTGCCGGCGGTCGCGGCCAGCGGGTTGAAATTCTGCGCGGTGTGACGGTAAACGACGTTACCGAAATGGTCGGCCTTCCAGCCTTTGACGATGGCGAAGTCGCCGGTGATGGACTCTTCCATCAGGTATTTGCGCCCCTTGAACTCACGGACTTCCTTGCCTTCAGCAACCGGGGTGCCAACGCCAGTGGCGGTGAAGAACGCCGGAATGCCGGCGCCGCCCGCGCGCATTTTTTCGGCGAGGGTGCCTTGCGGGGTAAGGATGACTTCGATCTCGCCCTTGAGCAGTTGTTCTTCGAACAGCTTGTTTTCGCCGACGTACGAGGCGATGACTTTGCTGATCTGGCGGTCGGTGAGCAGCACGCCAAGGCCGAAACCATCAACGCCGCAGTTGTTGGAAACGACGGTGAGGTCACGCGTGCCCTTGCGCTTGATCTCGGCGATCAGGTTTTCCGGAATGCCGCACAGACCAAAGCCGCCGGCGATAACGGTCATACCGTCTTCCAGCCCGGCCATCGCTTCCTCGTAGGAATACACACGCTTGTCAAAACCTGCCATAGGCACCTCTTTTATTATTTGCGGGCGGCTGGCTAGCCGAATGACTGGAGTGTCTCTCTGCGGAATATATTTGTTAAGTTGATTTTTACGGTTGATTGATTGATAAAGCTCACTAATACGCGTTCGGCGATGATCGTTCCCACGCTCCGCGTGGGAATGCCTCCAGGGACGCTCCGCGTCCAGTGACGCGGAGCGTCTCGGGCTGCATTCCCACGCAGGAGCGTGGGAACGATCAGGGCCATCGCATCACGGCTTGCAGCTTGACGCTTGCAGCTTGCAACTGGAGCAAAGCGACCATGACCATCAAACAGATCCGGGCCTTTCTCGCCGTGGCTCACAGCCTCAGTTTTGCTGTTGCCTGCGAGCGTCTGCACCTGTCGCAATCGGCGCTCAGCCTGACCATCAAAGCGCTGGAAGAGGGCCTGGGCGGGCGCCTGTTCAGCCGCAACACGCGTAATGTCGCGCTGACCCCGGAAGGCGAGTCCCTGCTGCCGCTGGCGCGCCGCTTGATCGCCGATTGGGACAACGCCGAAGACGAGATGCGCCAGCGTTTCAGCCTGCAACGCGGACGCGTGACGCTGGCGGCGATGCCGTCATTTGCCGGCAATCTGCTGCCGCCGATTCTCAAGAGCTTCCGCGCGCGTTATCCGAACGTCAACGTGACGGTCAACGACGTGATCAACGAGCAAGTGCTGGAAATGGTCCGCGATCGTCAGGTCGAACTCGGTGTGGCGTTCGCGCCGATGCAGAGCACGTCGATGACATTCACACCTTTGTATGTCGATCGCTTTGTCGCCGTAGTACCGGCGGATTCAGCGCTGGCCGGTCGCGCCGATATCGATTGGCAGACCTTGATGGAGCAACCATTCATCACCCTGCAGCGGCCATCGACCGTGCGGGTCATGCTCGAAGAGCATTTGCAGGCGCGCGGGATGAAGTTGCCGGTGGAGTTCGAAAGTCATCAATTGGCGACCGTCGGGCGAATGGTTGCCAGCGGGCTTGGGGTCAGCGCGGTGCCGGCATTGTGCGCGGGGCAGATGCGCGAGCTCGGTGCGCATTGCCTGACCTTGAATGATTCTGTCGAACGGGCGATTGGCGTGTTGACCGAGCCGGGCAATGAGCTGTCGGCGGCGGCGCAGGCGTTGTTCGAGATTCTCAAGGCTGAAGATTTGCAGCGCAAGTTCGATTTCCCCCTCACCCCAGGAGCGCGGAAACAGAGCGCCGAACGCTGATTCAGTGTGGCAGCGAGCCTGCTCGCGAAGAACGCTAACGCGGTCTAAACCTTGGCCACGCGCCACAGATACCAGGCCGCGACCGTCCGATAAGGCGTCCACGCCTGGCCAATCTCGATCATCTGTTTGCGCGTCGGCTGCACCTCCAGTCCCTTCAGGCGCCGATAACCCTCGCGCACGCCAAAATCATCCGCCGGCAGGATATCCATGCGTTCGAGGCTGTAGATCAGCAGCATCTCCACGGTCCAGCGGCCGACACCGCGCAGGCTGGTCAGGCGTTCGATCAGGGTTTCATCGCCCATCGCCCGTGCAGTCGGGTAATCCGGCACCACGCCGTCCAGCGTCGCCTGGGCAATCCCTTGGATCGTCGCGATCTTGCTGGCGGAAAATCCGCAAGCGCGCAGTTGCTCGACCTCGGTAGCCAGAATCTGCTGCGGACGCGGAAACGCCTGCCCCGGAAACAACTCCACCAAACGCCCAAGGATCGCATCGCCGGCCTTGGCGTGCAGTTGCTGATAGGCAATCGCCCGGACCAGCGATTCATAGGGATCGCGCGCCGGATGTGGCTGATGCAGGCACGGGCCGACGGCGCTGACATGGCGCTGCCAGTCAGTGTCTATCGCGGCCAGAAAAGCGCTGGCCATCTCATACGTGTCAGCCATGTTGCGGTGATACGGACGTACTCATCGAAATCCCTGTTTGCGCGTTGGATCGCATGGCTCAAAAAGCCAATTGTTGAGTCATTTGCAGCGCGCCATTTTCCAGCCTGAGCAGGAACGCCTTGCGCGGTTGTCCGCCACCATAACCGGTCAGCGAGCCGTCTGCGCCGATCACTCGGTGGCACGGGACCACGATCGACAGGCGATTGTGCCCGTTGGCCAGGCCGACGGCACGGCTGGCGCCGGGTTTGCCCAGGCCTGCCGCGATGGCGCCGTACGTGCTGGTGTGGCCATAGGGAATTTGCAGCAGCGCCGCCCACACCTCACGGGCGAAAGTGCTGCCGGGCAGGTGCAGCGGCACGCTGAACTGAGTCAGTTTGCCAGCAAAGTAATCCGCCAGTTGCACCTCGATCTGCTGCAAGTGGGCGTTATGCCCCGGTGCAATCGCGTAGCCGTAACGGTTTTGCAGCGCTTCGACTTCACGGGTCAGCGCCGGTCGATCGAGAAACTCCAACAACACCAGCCCACGCTGCTCAGCCATGGCGATCATCGGCCCCAGCGGCGTGGTCAGGCGGGTGAACAGCAACGGCTCACTATTGGCCGCGCGGCCCGGGGTGATGTGGAAGGACTTCTGAAACGCATCGCGAAAACCGCTGAGCGACTCGTAGCCGGAGTCGAACGCGGCGTGATCGATAGAAGTGCCTTGCCTGATCCCGCCCAGGGCCATGCCGAGGCGCCGTGTGCGCAGCCAAGCGTGGAAAGTCATACCGAAGTGCTGCTTGAACCAGCGTCGCAGTTTCAGCGGTTCGATGCCCTCGGCGAGCAATTGCGCGTCACTCCAGCGCCGTTCGGGATCGGCGTCCACCGCATTGAGCAGGCGCTGCACCCAGTCCGGGGCGATGGCCGCTGCGTCCAGCGGTTTGCAGCGCAGGCAGGCGCGGTAACCGGCGCACAGGCACTCGTCGGCGTGGGCGAAGAATTCGACGTTCTCCGGTTTCGGCTTGCGCGCCGTGCAACTGGGACGGCAAAAGATCCCGGTGGTTTTTACGGCGGTGAAGAACACGCCTTCATAGGCAGTGTCGCGTTCGAGCATGGCGCGAACCATTTCGGCGTGGGGCGGCAGGACAGCGGCTGGTATGTTCATGGCCTGAGAGTAAATCCGCTTTGTCGATGGCTCCACCGAAAAATCGACAGTGAATTTTTTTGCCGGTGCCGCACAATGAGCGGGCCGCCGCTTTCAAGGAAGCCAACCCATGCATCCGTTTTCCATTCAGCACATCGATCATATCGTCCTGCGCGTCGCCGACCTGCAACGCAGCATCGATTTCTACGCCAGGGTGTTCGGCGCCGAAGTGGTCAGGCACAACCAGCCGCTGGGGCTGGTGCATTTGCGCGCTGGCACGTCGATGATCGATCTGGTCGACTTGCACGGCGAACTCGGGCGCAAGGGCGGTGGCGCGGCGCAGGCGCAGCGACGCAATGTCGACCACTTCTGCCTGCGCATCGAACCGTTCGACGAAGCCGCGCTCATCGCTCACCTGCAATCGCTCGGTCTGACCGTGGAGAAAGCCGCCAGGCGTTTCGGCGCCGAGGGTTACGGCTTGTCGCTGTACTGTTTCGACCCGGACGGCAATCAGGTCGAACTCAAAGGCCTGTCCGAGAGCGATCAGCCAGCGGTTTCCTGAAGCAGCTGCTCGGCCACTTGCCCGAGGGCCGAACGGCCGTTTTGCGCTTGTTCAGACGCCAGATTGAACAGCGCCAGTTGCCGATCGGCGCTGGTGCCGCTGTCGATGATCGCCCGGGCACGCTCGAACAACTGCGCCGCGCCCAATACCTGTGCCGTTTCGGCAAAACGCTGCTCGGCCAGTTCCAGCCATTGCGCGAGCGAACAGTCGCCGTCGATGCCTTCGACCAAAAAGCGCGCATGAATCCCCTGATGTTTGGCCCGCCAGCGATTTTCCTCCAGCATCGAACGCGCGGTCTGGTCGTACAGCAAACCGGGCCGCCGCTGCGCACTGGCATGGGCCACCAATACGCGGAAAAACGCCGCCAGGGTCAGCGCATCGTCGACCCGAGGGCAAGCGTCAGTCATGCGCAGTTCCAGGGTCGGAAAACGCGCCGCCGGGCGCACGCCCCACCAGCACTCGCCGGGCTGGCTGATCGCGCCGATGCGCGTGAGAAACGCCAAGTGCTCGTCGTAATGGCGCTGATCGGCAAACAGCGGCGGGATGCCCATGCGTGGCCACTCGTCACACGCGGTCTGCCGATAGCTCATGAAACCGCTGGCTGCGCCATCCCAGATCGGCGACGAACAACTCAGCGCCAACAGCAGCGGCGTCCAGGGCAGCACTTCGTTCATCACCGCAATGCGATCCAGCGGCTCTGCCACCTCGACGTGCACATGCAGGCCCGACAGCACGCTGCGGCGGGCGACATGGCCGTAGCGTTCGAACAGATACTGGAAATGTTCCTCGTTGGTCGGAACCTGCTCGCGCCAGTCGGCCAGCGGATGACTGCCGGCGCTGAGCATGCCCAGAGCAAATGGCTCCAGGGCCGCGCGCAAGGCCTGACGGCTGCCACGCAGAAAATCACTGGCGTGTTCGAAATCGCTGAATACCGGCGAAGCCACCTCGATCTGGCCTTGAAACATCTCCGTGGCAAACCACACACCCAGCGCCGCCCGGCAAGCCTCGATGGCCTGTGGCGGCGGACTGCCGATCATGCGCAGGCTCTGCAGGTCAGTGAGAAAGTACTCTTCCTCAATGCCGAATCGCGGGTGGCTCATGACAGTGCTCGAGCAAGTGTTTCTCTTGAGAACCGTGCGCCGTTGCGGTGGTTCACGCCGGGCGACCAGTGCCCCGCGAATGCACCGTTGGTCTTGTCCATTGCACTTGAGCGGCCAGGGCGTTTCCAAACAAGTCCGATCAACGTGTTCTGGAGGCACACATGAGCAACCCATCCAGCAACGACAAAGCGCTTAACCAAACCGTCAATCCCAACGACGACGGCTTCGCCATCGGCACGGCCGGGCGCGATGAAGACCCCAACGCCACCACCGACTGGGACGTCAGCCGTGACAACGAGGATGTCATGACGCCGGACGATACTCGCGGTCTGCCCGGTTATCCCGGGGCCGAAAAAAACAATCCTTCGAAACCCGTTGTCGACAGCAGCGTACCGGCCAACGGCGATCCATCGGTGCAGAACGACGGCGCTGATTGAGGTGGTCAGCAGTGGCAGGATAATGGCGTCGGTCGAACTTTTCTGATCCGGCGCCACTCTGAACCTGTCATAGGGTCGCAGTTCGACAGAAAAAACGCTTCGGCAGGCAGAAAAAGTTGCGTGGCGTGATAAATTCCCCCCACGTCGAGCCCACCCAGAATGGCCCCTGCCGGGTCCCACCAAGAGCGATCTACATGCAAGCAAAGGCCCGTGAGGTTTATGTGCCACCGGTGCTGCAAGATCTGCGGGCCGGCACAGCCGAACTGCACATCGCACTGGAAAAACGCCTTCCTTTTTTCTCCGACACCCTCGATACCCCCGCTTTCGAGCGCTTGATGCAGGCCTATTACGGGTTCTATCAGCCGCTCGAACAGGCTTTGCTCGCCAGTGGCGCGGTCCCGGACGATTTCAATCTGCTGCCTCGTCTGAAGGCTGACACCCTGCGCGCCGACCTGCGCGCACTGGGGGCAACCGCTGATGATTTGCCGCTGTGTGAAGATCTGCCAGTCATTGACTCCAGCGCCGCCAGTCTCGGTGTTTTGTACGTGCTCGAAGGCGCGACCCTCGGCGGGCAGATCCTGCGTCGCGAGATCGCCGCGCGGCTGAATCTGGACGCCGACAATGGCGCTGCTTTCCTCGATGTCTACGGCGCGGCCACCGGGCGGCGCTGGCGCGAGTTCATCGAATACCTGAGCAACCGGCCCATGGCGGCCAGCGAACGCGCGGCCGTGGTCAGCGCAGCACAAATCACATTCAGCTGTTTCGAGCAGTGGCTCGAGCGCCAGGAGGTACTGGCATGAACCCGCAAGACCAACAAGCCTTTGAAGAACTGCTGGCCAACTGTGCCGACGAGCCGATCCGCTTTCCCGGCGCGATCCAGCCCCATGGTCTGCTGCTGACCCTGACCGAGCCTGCGCTGCAGATCATTCAGGTCAGCGCCAACGTTGCAACCCTGTTGGCCCGCGCGCCCGAATCCTTGATCGGCCAGCCGCTGCACAGCCTGATCGGCGCTGAACACACCGCGCAAGTGCTGCAAGCCTTGCAACAGGCGACGTTCTCCGAGGCGGCGCCCCTGCGTTTCGAGCTTAACGACACTGAATTCGAAGGTTTGCTGCACCGCCATCAGGGCGTGCTGATTCTCGAACTGGAAATTCACGTGAAGAATTTCCAGCCGCGCAACGTCGCCGGGGTCAATACCCACCTGGGCCGCATGCTCCAGCGCCTGCAAGCGGCGACCACGCTGCAGGCCCTGTACGACATCAGCGTCAAGGAAATCCAGGCGATGACCGGTTACGACCGGGTGCTGATCTATCGTTTCGAGGAGGAGGGCCACGGTCAGGTCATCGCCGAAGCGTCCGACCCATCGATGGAAGTGTTCAACGGCCTGTTCTTCCCGGCTTCGGACATTCCCGAGCAGGCGCGCGAGCTGTACCGCACCAATTGGCTGCGGATCATCCCCAACGCCGATTATCAGCCGGTGCCACTGGTGCCGAAATTGCGCCCGGACACGCAGACGCCGCTGGACCTCAGTTTCGCCACGCTGCGCAGCGTCTCGCCGATTCACTGTCAGTACATGAAGAACATGGGCGTGCTGTCGTCGATGAGCATTTCCCTGCTCAAGGGCGACAAGCTCTGGGGTCTGATCAGCTGCGGCAATCGCCAGCCGCTGCACGTGCCGCATGAATTGCGCATGGCTTGCCAGACCATCGGCCAAGTCCTGTCGTTGCAGATCAGTGCCATGGAAACCCTTGAACTGACCCGCCAGCGTGAAGAGAAGGTCGAAGCGCTGGCGCGGCTCAATCAGGCGATGGTCGATTCGCCGCAAAACGTCTTCGACGGCCTCGCCCAGCAGCCTGCAACATTGATGGCTCTGGTCAATGCCGGCGGCATCGCGATCATCGAAGACAAGCAGTTGCACCGTTACGGCAACTGCCCTGAACCGGAAGAAATTCGCGCGCTGCACAAGTGGTTGCAGGCGCGCGGCGAGCCGGTGTTCGCCAGCCATCACCTGTCCAGCGTTTACCCGCCGGCGGCGCAGTATCAGTCGGTGGCCAGTGGTGTGCTTGCCATGAGCCTGCCGAAACCGGTGGACAACGGCGTGCTGTGGTTCCGTCCGGAAGTGAAGGAAAACATCAACTGGAGCGGCGACCCGCGCAAGCCGCTGGATCTGGAAAACTCCGACGCCGGGATGCGCTTGCGTCCGCGCACCTCGTTCGAGATCTGGAAGGTCGAGATGGCCGGGATCTCCACCAAGTGGAGCCACGGTGACCGGTTCGCCGCCAATGACCTGCGCCGTTCGGCGCTGGAAAACGATCTGGCCCGTCAGGTACGTCGCGAGCAGGCGGCTGTGCAGGCGCGCGATGATCTGGTGGCGGTGGTTTCCCACGACCTGCGCAACCCGATGACGGTGATTTCCATGCTCTGCGGCATGATGCAGAAAGCCTTCAGCTCGGAAGGCGCGCACACTTCGCGGCGTATCTCCACGGCAATCGACACCATGCAGCAGGCCACGGCGCGGATGAACACGCTGCTGGAAGACCTGCTCGATACCTCGAAAATCGATGCCGGGCGTTACTCGATCACCCCGCAGGCGCTGGAGGTCGGGCACATCTTTGAAGAGGCCCAAGCGTTGCTGTCGCCTCTGGCCCATGACAAGGACATCAGCATTTCCTTCCAGGCCGATCCTGACCTGCGCATCCACGCTGACCCCGAGCGGCTGTTTCAGGTGCTGTCGAACCTGGTGGGCAACGCCATCAAGTTCACCCCGCGCATGGGCACCGTGGGCGTGCACGCCAAATCGGTGGGCGACGAGATCGTGTTTATCGTGCGTGACAGTGGCGAAGGCATTCCCAAGGAGCACTTGCCGCATGTGTTCGATCGTTACTGGACGATAAAGGAAGGCAACCCGACCGGCACTGGCCTGGGTTTGTACATCACTCAAGGCATCGTCGAAGCCCATGGCGGCCAGATCGTCGCCGAGAGCGAGCCGGGGCAGGGCAGCGAATTCCGCTTCACCGTGCCGCGCCTGGCCTGAGTGGCCCTGTAGGTTTCGATCGTTCCCACGCTCTGCGTGGGAATGCCTCTACGGACGCTCTGCGTTCGGCTCTGAATGGAACGCAGAGCGTCCCGGGCTGCATTCCCACGCAGAGCGTGGGAACGATCAGATTTGGAGCCTCAGGGTCATTTTCTTCAATACCGCAAATCCCCCGCTCGCTACCGTAGCCACCTCGTTCCTCGTTTGAAGCAGGTGTGCAATGAGTCTGATTCTTTCCATGGCGGCGTTTGCCCTCGCCGCATCCATCACGCCGGGGCCGGTCAATATCGTCGCCTTGAGTTCAGGCGCGCAGTACGGTTTTCGTGCCAGCCAGCGGCACGTGGCCGGGGCGACGTTGGGGTTTGTGCTGTTGCTGGTGCTGATGGGGCTGGGCCTGCATGAGGTGTTGCAACTGTGGCCATTCATGACCCGCGTGGTGCAATGGGCCGGGGTGGCGTTTCTGTTGTTCATGGCCTGGAAACTGGCCAGTGATGACGGCCAACTGAACACCAGCGAGTCCGGCCGCGCGCCGTCGATGCTCTATGGCGCGGTGATGCAATGGCTCAACCCCAAGGCCTGGCTGGCATGCGTGGCCGGGATGGGCGCGTTTGTCGCCGACGGCGAGGCGCGGCTGGTCTGGCAGTTTGCGGCGGTGTATCTGGTGATCTGCTATCTGTCGGTGGGCTGCTGGGCGTATGCCGGGACGTTCTTGCGCGGGTATCTGAGCAATGCGGCGGGGATGCGCTGGTTCAATCGGTTGATGGCGTTGTTGCTGGCGGTGAGTGCGCTTTATTTGCTGTTCACTTGATTCACAGGTCAATTACAAAACCCCTGTGGGAGCGAGCCTGCTCGCGAATGCGGTGGATCAGTCAGTGAAGTGTTGAATGACACACCGCGTTCGCGAGCAGGCTCGCTCCCAAAAGGGGGGCAGTGTTCAACTTTGAGTATGAAGTCAGCCCCGATACTGCCCCGGCGTCGCCGCCAGATGTTGCTTGAACGCCCGTTGAAAATGCGCCTGATCGGCAAACCCGGCTTCCAGTGCCACATCGGCAATCAACTGGCCACTACGCAAACGCTCGCGGGCGAACTGGATGCGCTGGTTGACGACAAAGGCATGGGGCGTCATCCCGTAACGCTGCTTGAATGCGCGAATCAGGTACGACGGCGACAGCTGCGCCGCCGCGCAAATCGCCTCGAGGCTGAGCAATTCGGTGCAATGTTCACGGATGAAATCAGCGGCGCGTTCCAGCTTGAAATTCGGCTCACGTAGCGGCTGATCGGCCGGGTTCAGACGCAATTGCAAATCACCGAAAAACTCCACCGCCGCGCTCTGTTTCGCCAGCGCCTCCAACTGATCGTCAACCAACACCTCATACAACCCAATCAATTTGCCGAACAGCTCGGCATCAGTCAGATGCGTGTCGGAAAATCGGCGAAATTCCAGCTCCCCGGCAAACCCCAATTGATGCTGCAAATCCGTCAGCCACGGCGTTTCGACATATAACATCACATACGACCACGGCTGATCATCGATCGGATTGCAGGCATGCACATCGCCGGGATTCATCAGCACCACGGTGCCGGCCGCCACCTCATACTGCGCCTGCTCATGCACATAGGTGCTGCGCCCGGCGGTGATTGCGCCGATGGAAAAGTGCGCATGGGAATGCCGCGCATAACAGACTTCACGCCCATCCGCGATCGCCCGCGCTTCGATGAAGGGCAGGGCGTCGTCGCGCCAGAAGCGCGGGGCTTTCTCGGGATTTTTCGCAGCGGCGTGTTTCATCGTGATCGTCCCGGCAGGTCAGCGTCCGAGTGTATTAGCTCTGGCCGGCGAATGCCCGTTGCAGTGCGGCAACATTGAGTTCTTTCATCTGAAACATCGTCTGCATTGCAGCGCCGACTGTTATAGGCTCTGGGGGCGTGACACCACGAGCGCGATGGAGCTGAACCATGACTGCATTTACCGGCGGATGCCTGTGCGGCGATGTGCGTTTTCAAGCCTCTGGCGAGCCTTACCGGGTTGGATTGTGCCATTGCCTGGACTGTCGCAAGGTTCACGGCGCGCTGTTTCATGCTTCGGCGATATTTCCTGAGGACGCGGTGACCATCAGCGGTGAAACCCATGAGTATCAAGGGCGGCACTTTTGCCCGCGCTGTGGTTCGTCGGTGTTCAATCGCAGTGCTGATGAGGTCGAGGTGAACCTCGGCGCGCTGGATGCGCCGAATCAGTTGAAGCCGACCTATGAGAGCTGGATTGTGCGGCGTGAATCGTGGTTGCCGGATTTTCCGCTGGCCAGGCATTACCGTGGTGATCGTGAAGGCAAAGGGCGGGCAGAGGGGTAGGGGATTGATTCAACTTTCAGCACGCCTGTGATTTCTGTGGGAGCGAGCCTGCTCGCGAAGGCGTTGGGTCAGTCAACATGCAAGTGGCTGAACGAACGCTTTCGCGAGCAGGCTCGCTCCCCACAATTTCTTTTGTGGTATCCGCTGCTATGGGTACACCCTCAGTTCTGTTACCCGCGAACAAACGCCAACAAATCCGCATTGATGGTTTCAGCCTGCGTCGTCGGCATGCCATGCGGGAAGCCGGGATACGACTTCAGTGTGCCGTTGGGCAGCAGTTTCGCCGATAACGGTGCGGAGTTGGCGTAAGGCACGATCTGGTCATCCTCGCCGTGCATGACCAGCACCGGCACGGTGACTTTTTTCAGGTCTTCGGTGAAGTCGGTCTGCGAGAACGCGACGATGCCGTCGTAATGCGCCTTGGCGCCGCCGATCATGCCCTGGCGCCACCAGTTGGCGATGATTCCTTCAGCCGGCTCGGCGCCCAGGCGGTTGTAGCCGTAGAAAGGTGCGCTCGGCACATCGCGATAAAACTGCGCGCGATTCGCCGCCAACTGCGCTTGAAAACCATCGAACACCGATTTCGGCAAACCGCCCGGGTTGCTTTCGGTCTGCACCATCAGCGGTGGCACGGCGCTGATCAACACCGCTTTGCTGACCTTGTCCTGGCCATGCCGGGCGATGTAATGGATCACTTCGCCGCCGCCGGTGGAATGGCCGACATGCACCACGTTGCTCGTACCCAGATGATTGACCACCGCCAGCACGTCGTCGGCGTAATGGTCCATGTCGTGGCCATCCCAGACCTGGCTGGAGCGCCCGTGTCCACGTCGATCATGGGCAATCACCCGAAAGCCCTGCGCGAGAAAGAACAGCATCTGCGCATCCCAGTCATCGGAACTGAGCGGCCAGCCGTGGTGGAAGTGGATCACCGGCGCGTCGCGCGGGCCCCAGTCCTTGTAGAAGATATCGACGCCGTCTTGAGTGGTGACAAAGCCCATATTCGTTACTCCTGACCTGTGATGGACAACCGCGATGTACGCGGACCGTTTGCGCAGAGGTACGACGACTCGGTGCGAGCCGTTATCAACTGTAGGAGCAATGCCGGGGTCTGCATGACCGCTGGTCACAACGTCTGGCTTCAAGCGCAAATTAGGCTTTGCTGAAAGGGATAAGCGCGGGCGTCCGTAGGTTTTTCCGACCACAGCGACGCCCCTTCGCACCACCGTGAGCCTGAGGAAATCCGCCGATGCTGACCCTGAATATCAATGGCAAGGATCAGGAGCTCGATGTCCCCGCCGACATGCCGCTGCTTTGGGTTCTGCGCGATGTTGCGCACCTGACCGGGACCAAGTTCGGTTGCGGCATGGCCCAGTGCGGTGCCTGCACCGTGCACGTCGACGGCGCGCCTTTACGCTCCTGTATCACCCCGGCGACTGCCGTTGCCCATGGGCAGAAAATCCTCACCATCGAGGGCTTGTCCAGTGATGGCTCGCACCCGGTGCAGCAGGCCTGGGCCGAGCTGGACGTGGTGCAGTGCGGTTACTGCCAGTCCGGGCAGATCATGTCCGCCGCCGCGTTGCTGGCGAAAATTCCCAAGCCCACCGACAGCGATATCGATCAGGCGCTCTCCGGCAATATCTGCCGCTGCGGCACCTATCCGCGCATACGCGCTGCGGTCAAACGCGCCGCCGAAATCGGCTGATTCATTCTGTGGGAGCTGAACGATGAACAGTCCCGTATCGCGTCGCGGGTTTCTCAAGGGCAGCGCACTGTTAAGCGGCGGCCTGATGGTGGCGTTTGTAGTGCCCGGGGCCAATCGCTTTGCCCGGGCGGCAGAAAATCAGAACAAAACCTTCGCGCCCAACGCGTTCCTGCGCATCGCGGCGGACAACAGCGTCACCGTGCTGCTCGGCCATTCGGAAATGGGCCAGGGCATCTGGACCGGCCTGACCATGCTGATCGCCGAAGAACTGGACGCCGACTGGTCGAAAATCAGCGTGCAACACTCGCCAGCCTCGGCGGCGGATTACGGTTTGCCGGCGTTTGGCGGCATGCAGATCACCGGTGGCTCGACCTCGACCTGGATGGAATTCGACCGCTATCGACTGGCCGGGGCGACGGCGCGTCAGATGCTGGTGGAAGCGGCGGCGAAACGTTTCGACGTCGCCCCGTCGACGATTCGCACGGAGTCCGGCGTGGTCATCGCCGGGGACCAACGCGCGACCTACGGCGAACTGGCCGATGCCGCCGGGCAACTGCCGGTGCCGGATCCGAAAACCATTACCTTCAAGGAAGCCAAGGACTGGAAAGTCATCGGCAAACCGACCAAGCGCCTCGACACCCCGGAAAAAATCACCGGCCGCGCCAAGTTCGGCATGGACGTGCAGTTTGAAGGCCTGATGACCGCGATGGTCGCCCGCGCCCCGGTGTTCGGTGCCACGGTGAAATCCTTCGAAGGCGCCGCAGCGCTGGCCATTCCCGGCGTGCACAAGGTGGTGCAGGTGCCCAGCGGCGTGGCGGTGGTGGCCGAGCATTTCTGGGCGGCGAAGCTGGGCCGTGATGCGCTGAAGGTCGATTGGGACCTGGGGCCGTTGGCCGACATGAGCAGTGAAAAGCTGCTGGAGAGTTTCCGCAAACTGGCAGCGACGCCGGGCACTTCCGCCACTCAGGCGGGGGACGCCAAGTCCCATTTCGGCAAAGCCGCGAAGAAAATCGAGGTCGAATACAGCGTGCCGTATCTGGCCCACGCGCCGATGGAACCGCTCAATTGCACGGTGAAAATCAGCGCCGGCAAATGCGAGATCTGGACTGGCACGCAATTTCAGACGCTGGACCAAATGGTCGCCAGCAAGATCACCGGGCTCAAGCCCGAGCAGGTCGAAATTCACACGGAATTTCTCGGCGGTGGTTTTGGTCGCCGCGCCAATCCGACCTCGGATTTCGTCGCCGAAGCCGTGCAAGTGGCGAAAGCGGCGGGCCTGCCGGTGAAAACCGTGTGGACGCGCGAAGATGACATTCGCGGCGGCTACTACCGCTCGATGTACCTGCACAAGGCGCAGGTCGGGCTGGGCACCGATGGTTTGCCGATGAGCTGGCAGCATGTGCTGGTCGGCCAGTCGATCATGGCCGGGACGATGCTTGAGGCGACGATGGTCAAGAACGGCATCGATGCCACCTCGGTCGAGGGCGTGGCCGACAGTCCGTACATCAAGGATCTGCCTCATCATCAGGTCGACCTGCATTCGCCGCAGACCGGCATCAATGTGTTGTGGCTGCGTTCGGTGGGCCATACCCACACGGGTTTCGTCATGGAATCGCTGATCGATGAACTGGCGACGGCGGCGGGCAAGGATCCGGTGGAGTACCGGCGAACGTTGCTCAAGGCGCACCCGCGCCACCTTGGCGTGCTCAATCTGGCGGTGGAGAAGGCCAACTGGGGCGCGCCGTTGCCGGACGGGCATGCTCTGGGCGTGGCGGTGCACGAGTCGTTCGGCAGCTATGTGGCGCAGGTCGCCGAGGTGTCGCAGGACAATCTGGCGATCCGCGTGCATCGGGTGGTCTGCGCGGTGGACTGCGGCATTGCGGTGAATCCGCAGAGCATCGCCGCGCAGATGGAATCGTGCATCACCTTCGGTCTCGGCATGGCGTTGCACAGCAAACTCACCGTCAAGGACGGCGGCGTCGTGCAGTCCAACTATCACGATTATCAGGTGTTGCGGCTCAACGAAATGCCGGTGGTGGAAGTGCATATCGTCCCCAGCAGCGAAAAACCCGGCGGCATCGGTGAGCCCGGCGTGCCACCGACCGCGCCGGCGGTGGCCAACGCAGTGTTTGCCCTCACCGGGCAACGCCTGCGCGAACTGCCACTGCAACTGTCGGGGGTGTGAGATGAAACGACATCTTGTGTTGGGCACCGTCGTTTTGCTCGGTCTCGGTGGCTATGCCTCGGACCTGTTTGCCGAAGATCAGGAAGCTCTGAAAGCCTTCGCCACGGTGCAGAAAGTCTTTCAGAGCCCGCGCTGCCAGAACTGCCACATTCCCGGCGACTCGCCGTTGCAGTTCGACGCCGGCATCCCCCACGCGATGAATGTGGTGCGCGGCATGGATGGCAAGGGCGCCGCCGGTTTGCCTTGCGCGACCTGCCACGCCGAAAGCAACCCGCCGGCCAGTTACGGTCCTCACGCGCCGCCGGGTGCGCCGCACTGGAGCCTGCCGCCGGCGGCGCACAAAATGGCCTGGATCGGCCTGCCCTCGGACAAGCTTTGCGCGATGATCAAGGACCGTGCGAGCAATGGTGATCGTGATTTCGCCGCACTGTTAAAACACGTCAGCGAAGACAAACTGGTGCTCTGGGGCTGGAATCCCGGGGCAGGGCGCGCACCGGTGCCAGTGCCGCACGATATTTTCGTCGCGCAATTCAAACTCTGGGCCGATGCCGGCGGGCCGTGTCCGGTGGCGCAAATGTGAAGCCTCGGCGATTTAGCGCTACGCTCAACGCATGACTGTCTACGGAGTGTGCGCATGCTGGTGCCCGGAAAGCCTGCCAATGAAGCTGCACGTATCGACGCGCTGCATGGCCTGAATCTCAATTCGGAGCCGGAGGAACGTTTCGATCGCCTTACGCGCTTGGCCAAGCGTTTGTTCAACGTGCCGATCGCTCTGGTCACGCTGGTCGACAAGGATCGCCAATGGTTCAAGTCCTGTGTGGGGCTGGATGTCACCGAGACGTCCCGCGATGTCTCGTTCTGCGGTCATGCGATTCTGCAGAACGAGCTGATGCTGGTCCCCGATGCGCTGGAAGATCTGCGCTTCCATGACAATCCGCTGGTTACCGGCGCGCCGAATATTCGCTTTTACGCCGGTTATCCGTTGACGGTCCCCGATGGCAACAAGTTGGGCACCTTGTGCCTGATCGACACCAAGCCTCGGCATCTCGATGACGAAGAGCGCGCGCTGCTGCGTGACCTCGCGGAGATGGCCGAGCAGGAGTTGATGGCGGTGCAGATGGCGAGCATGGATGAGTTGACGCTGCTGTCCAATCGCCGTGGTTTCAAGCAACTGGCCCAGCATGCACTGGATGCCTGCGCGCGCCTGAACCGGCCGGCGACGCTGCTGTTTTTCGATCTCAACGACTTCAAGCAGATCAACGATCTGTACGGCCATGCCGAAGGCGACAGTGCGCTGAAGACCTTCGCCGATGTGCTGCGCATTGCCTTTCGCGAAAGCGATGTGGTGGGGCGCTTGGGCGGCGATGAGTTCGTCGCATTGCTGACTGGCTCCAGCCACGTTGAAACCACGCGGATCATGGCCCGGCTCAAGGAAATCCTCGAAGAGCGCAACGCCACGCTGCACCGCGGTTACGCGATTCGCTTCAGCGTCGGCCAGATCGAATACGACCCCACGCGCCACGAAACCGTTGATCGGCTGCTAGCCGATGCGGATGGCGCGATGTATGCGCACAAGCAAGCTCTGAAAGGCTGCTAGCACCGGCACCATCGCTGGCGAGCCAGCTCCCACAGACTCCCTTGAATCCCGTGGGAGCGGGCTTGCCCGCGATGGCGTCAGCCGATCTATCGCCGGATTCGCCAGTGCTCAGCGCTTGGGCGGGCTCAGCTTCTGGTAAAACGCCAGCCATTTCTCATGACTGGCCGCGGCATCCTCGAGTTCGGGCATGCGCAACGCGTCTTGCAAGGCTTTGGCCTCATAAGCATCGAACAGATGCCGGACGGCGGTGCTGGCGATGGCGTTGACTCTGTTGGAGGCGAAGGTATCGGGCACGGCGGTGCGTGCCTGTTGCGCCAGTGGTGCGCCCTCAATATCGAGGCGAGTAATGAACGCCTTGCAGGTGGCGTTCAAGCGAGGCTGGGAGCCGTTTTTATAGGCTTCGGCGTCGAGGGGCAGCGTTTTCGCCGCTTCTTTCGCCACCGAGGGTTTGAGTAATGCAATGTCGATATCGCGACGCAGCACCACTTCATCTCTGCTGGTGAAAATCTCGAAGACTCTGGTTGGCCGCCCATGCAGCAGTGCCAATATGCCAAACGGCGCCGTGCCGGCCTTGGCAAGTTTGTCCGTGGCTGCCGATACTGGCCGCAGCGCGAGCAATTCCAGCGTGTTGTCTTCGAGGTCGAGCCGTTGCGCCAACGGCAACCGGCAGAACGCTTCCTTGAGAATCGCGACATGCGCGTCCTTCATATGCTTGAGGCGCGCCGCGAGTGCTGCATGAAAAGCGCTTGCCACGTTGTTCAGTCTGGGCAGCGAGGCAATCATCGATGCCAGTTGCAATTGTGCATTGCTCGATTGCCATCCCTGCATGTCACCCGTTAGCTTGCCGGCGATGTGTAATTGGCTCAGGGAATAATGTGGCCCGGTTGTATCAGCGTCCGAGGCTGGAACAAACAGCGCCTTCTCTGTCAGGTGTGGGGAATCAGCGAAGATCTTGCGCAGATCCGCGAGGGCAATAGTGGCGGGGGTGGGCGGTGACGACTGGAAGGCCCGGCGGTAAAAATCGTAAATCAGACGATTGTGGTTGCGAAAGAGCAGATCGGCTTGCTTGAGCGTGGCGGCGTCATAGACCGTGACTTGAAAATCGGCATCGCGCTGGATCAACCCTCGTGCAACCGCCCAGTCCACTACGACCGAGGCACACGGCTCTTCGCGCAGAAACTTGTAGAAATCAGCCGGCGCCGGGCCTTTCGTCAGCTCGCGCAATTGCTCGTAGGTCATCAAGCGCGCCGCGCCCGGCAGGCGTCTTTCGATATACAGCACGACCTGTTTGAGCCTCACCCAGCGCAGGCAACTCATATAAGGCAGTGTTCGAGGAATGCCCCGGATGAGAAACTCCGGCGAGATGCCGGACAATAACAGGTGGGTCGCCAATGTCTTGTTCTTGACCAGTGCGAGTTGGGGTTGCCGGTCGATGAACCGGCGCACTTCGTCATAACTGTCGCCCCAGAAATCACTGCCCTCCAGGCGCTGGGCGACGATTCGGTTTATATCCTCACCGGCGCTCGGTTCCAGGCTGAGAATCAATGCAGCGAGCAACAGACGTTCGCGGTTGGTGGCCAGAAGGCGTTTTTTGTGAGACGGCGCTCCGAGGTTCTTCACCAACTGGTTGCCCAGCGTCCGTGCGCGCGACGTGATCAGGATACGACTGATCAGGTAGTCGGCTTTTGCCTTGAGGGTATTGAGCGGCAGATCGGTGTCGACCCCTTCACTGAGGTAGTCGATCAGTGGCGGCGAGTCTTCGGGCAAAAAAGCCTGAGTGGTGTCGATGATGCTCTGACGTTGCTGCGCGGTGAACCGCTCGGTCTTCGTCCAGGGTTGACCCAGCAGATACCACTGATTCATGTGTCCGGGACGCATGTGCAGATTGATCTTGTCCCATTTCGCCAGGGAGAGGGCTTGCTCGACAGTTTTTGGCAACGGTAGCTCGTAGAAACGCAACATTTGCCCGAGGGTGACTTTACCGCTCGAGCGCAGGGCGCCGCCTGCTTCGCCTGCCTGAGCTTTAAGCTGGTCGCGATGAAGTTTCAGATCGGAATGCTTTTCCACCTCAGTCGTCAGGTTGACCCAGCCTTTGGCGCTGGCCGTGCCGACATGACCGGACTCGGTCACCAGCAATTGACTGTCGGCATGCAACCCGTGCTGTTGCAAGATGGCTTGGAAATCCGCATTGGAGCTGAATATCTGCAAGCGCTCCTGGCCCAGCGCCATCTGCACCGCGAGCGTGGAATGCGGATGGGGCTCGCTGAATTCCTCGTAATCGATTCGGGCTTTGGGCGCCTTGTTCCAGCTCAAAACTTCCAGGCGTCGCACAATATGCCGGGCGTCCTCCAAGTCGCCGAAGTCTTCGCGATAGCTGCGGATGGGGGTGCCGGTCTGCACGTAGTCACTGACGTAGGGCAGCTCAGGCCAACTGTGCTGTCGCAGGCGTTGCGCAAGCGCTTTGGCTTGTCCCGCATCTTCCGGCAGCGCAAATTCATAGCGACGCAGCAGCTCGCCCAATTTCAGGCGCGGGCCTCTCACAGGAGCGGAAACAGAGGCCGAAGCAAGCGTTACCGGCGTATCGAGAAAGCCTCGTTGCTCGAACGGATCGCTCGCCAGCAACACCGCATCGATCCGATCGGCGATCGCCCGAAAGTCCTCCAGTTGCGCGTTGCGTTCCTTCACCACAGCCGACCTGCTGTGGCCGTTCTCATCGATGGCAGCCAGCCCGGTTTTCTTCAGTTCGGTGAGGATGACGCGGGCCTGAATCTGGTTTTGCGGTTCCGGGTAACCGTAGAACGCCAGCACCACTTGCCGTGGAAAGCGATACAGCGGGTTGGCGGACTTGCCGCCGATATAAGGCAGGCCCAACCCGGCAGGGTCGATGCGTTGGGAAATCGATTGCAGCATCGGCGCCACCTGCCACCAGCCAGAGTTGTCCTCCAGGCTGAAGGTGCGTACGTCGGAGGTGCCATTCGCTGGTGCGCGCGCTTGCAGAATGTCGCCTTTGATTTGCAAGGTATCCAGGTCGATGTGAAAGCGACTGGCCCAGTCGAGAAACTCAGGGCGTTCGAGGGCGGTCCAGTAAAGCTCCATCCATTCGCGCAGCAGGCATGGACGAGGAACCTCCAGCGTGCGCGCCGGCGTGGCCGCGGTGACCACCGGTACGGCGGTCAGTTCTGTAATGAGGTTCTGGATCAGCGTCTGTTCATGTACCGGTGTGTCGTTCATCTGCGCCTCCCTGGCGGCTGATAAGCATCGAGCATCGAGCACCGAGTATCGACGCCGGGGCAGGGCGGCTGGCGGTACATATGTAGTGCGGAGTGCTTTTTTGCAGGCATAAAAAAACCCGCCGGATCCGGCGGGTTTCTTAGTGGCTACAGGAAGATCACTCTTCGATGTTGCCCATCGCGGTGGTGTTGAAGCCGCCGTCGACGTACATGATTTCACCACTGATGCCCGACGCCAGGTCGGAGCAGAGGAAGGCGCCGGCGTTGCCGACTTCTTCGATGGTGACGTTGCGGCGCAGCGGAGTCTGCGCTTCGTTGGCAGCCAGCATCTTGCGGAAGTTCTTGATGCCGGAAGCGGCCAGGGTGCGGATCGGGCCAGCCGATACGCAGTTGACGCGGGTCCCGTCCGGACCGAGGGAACCGGCCAGGTAACGGACGCCGGCTTCCAGCGAAGCCTTGGCCATGCCCATCACGTTGTAGTTCGGCATGGTGCGCTCGGCGCCCAGGTACGACAGGGTCAGCAGGCTGCCGTTGCGGCCTTTCATCATTTCGCGACCGGCCTTGGCCAGCGCCACGAAACTGTAGGCGCTGATATCGTGAGCGATGCGGAAACCTTCACGGGTGGTGGCTTCGGTGAAGTCGCCGTCCAGTTGGTCGCCCGGAGCGAAGCCGACGGAGTGCACGATGCAGTCCAGACCGTCCCACTTCTTGCTCAGTTCTTCGAAGACCTTGGCGATTTCTTCATCGCTGGCCACGTCGCACGGGAAGCACAGCTCAGGGCTCGAACCCCAGCCTTGTGCGAACTCTTCGACGCGACCCTTGAGTTTGTCGTTCTGATAAGTGAAGGCAAGCTCAGCGCCCTCGCGATGCATGGCGGCAGCGATGCCGGATGCGATGGACAGCTTGCTGGCGACACCGACGATCAGTACGCGCTTACCGGCGAGAAAACCCATGTGTTGCTCCTCTTTCAGGTTATTGCGCAGTGGCTGGTGCCAGAAAAGCGGCCTCCAGCAACTGCTGTGTATACGGATGTTGGGGGGCGGCAAAAATACCTTGCGCGTCTCCCTGTTCGACCACTTGGCCATGCTTGACCACCATCAGCTGGTGGCTCAGCGCTTTGACGACAGCCAGGTCATGGCTGATGAACAAATACGTCAGGTTGTACTTGGCTTGCAGTGAACGCAACAGCTCCACTACTTGCCGCTGCACCGTGCGGTCGAGCGCCGAAGTCGGCTCGTCCAGCAGGATCAGCGCCGGTTTCAGCACCAGGGCCCGGGCAATGGCGATTCGCTGCCGTTGCCCTCCGGAAAATTCGTGGGGGTAGCGGTGCCGGGTTTCCGGATCCAGACCTACCTCCTTCAACGCCGCAATGATCACCGCTTCCTGTTCGGTCGCGGTGCCCATCTTGTGTATCCGCAGGCCTTCGCCAACGATGTCATTGACGCACATGCGCGGGCTCAGGCTGCCAAACGGGTCCTGAAACACCACCTGCATCTCCCGGCGCAACGGGCGAACCTCATTCTGCGTCAGGCAGTCTAGCTGCTTGCCTTCAAAGCGGATCGCGCCTTTGCTGCCGATCAGCCGCAAAATCGCCAGACCGAGGGTGGATTTGCCGGAACCGCTTTCGCCGACGATCCCCAGGGTCTGACCCTGCGGCAGGCTGAAATTGATGCCGTCCACTGCCTTGACGTAATCCACCGTGCGTTTGAGCAGGCCTTTCTTGATCGGGAACCAGACTTTCAGGTCCTCGACTTCGAGCAGCGGCGCGCCGATTTCATTGCTCGCCGGGCCGCCGCTGGGCTCCGCGCCGAGCAATTCCCGAGTGTACGGATGCTGCGGCGAACGGAACAGCTCTGCGCACGATGCCTGTTCGACGATGCAACCGCGCTGCATGACACATACGCGATGCGCAATTCTTCGCACCAGGTTCAAATCGTGACTGATCAGTAGCAGCGACATGCCCAATCGAGCCTGAAGATCCTTGAGCAAATCGAGGATTTTCAGCTGAACGGTCACGTCCAACGCGGTGGTCGGTTCGTCGGCAATCAGCAATTCCGGTTCGTTGGCCAGGGCCATGGCAATCATCACCCGCTGGCGCTGGCCGCCGGACAATTCATGGGGCAGGGCCTTGAGACGCTTGTGCGGCTCGGGGATGCCGACCATCTCCAGCAGCTCCAAAGTGCGCTTGGTCGCGACTTTGCCGCTCAGGCCCTTGTGGATGCCGAGCACTTCGTTGATCTGCTTCTCGATCGAATGCAGCGGATTGAGCGAGGTCATCGGCTCCTGAAAGATCATCGCGATGCGGTTGCCACGAATGTGGCGGATGGTCTTCTCGCTCAAATCCAGCAGGTTCTGCCCGGCGTAATTGATGCTGCCGGCCGGATGCCGCGCCATGGGGTAGGGCAACAGGCGCAGGATCGAATGCGCCGTGACCGATTTGCCCGAGCCCGATTCACCGACCAGCGCCAGGGTTTCGCCGCGCTTGATGTCGAAGCTCACGCCCTCGACCACGCGGTGGACGCGCTCGCCGAAACCGAATTCGACGGCGAGGTCGCGCACTTCGATCAGATTGTCCTGATTCATTTCACTTCCTCGGGTCGAAGGCATCGCGAGCGGACTCGCCGATAAACACCAGCAGACTCAACATCAGCGCCAGCACGGCAAACGCGCTCATGCCCAGCCACGGCGCCTGCAAATTGGATTTGCCTTGCGCGACCAGTTCGCCCAGCGACGGACTGCCGGCCGGCAAGCCGAAGCCGAGGAAGTCCAGCGCGGTCAGGGTGCCGATGGCGCCGGTGAGGATGAACGGCATGAAGGTCATGGTCGAGACCATGGCGTTGGGCAGGATATGGCGGAACATGATCGCGCCGTTCTGCATGCCCAGCGCGCGGGCGGCGCGCACGTATTCCAGATTGCGCCCGCGCAGAAACTCGGCGCGCACCACATCGACCAGGCTCATCCACGAGAACAGCAGCAT
Organism: Pseudomonas sp. S3_G06; assembly: GCF_054667565.1. Lineage (NCBI taxonomy): Bacteria > Pseudomonadati > Pseudomonadota > Gammaproteobacteria > Pseudomonadales > Pseudomonadaceae > Pseudomonas > Pseudomonas sp. S3_G06. The sequence goes on along the minus strand of NZ_CP162738.1, from coordinate 2,911,051 downwards.
GATGCCCAGCAGCCACCAGAAATTCGGCTGGACGAAACTGGCGAGGATGATCAACAGATACAGCACCGGCAGCCCCGACCAGATCTCGAGAAAACGTTGCCCGGCGAGATCGACCCAGCCGCCGTAGAACCCCTGTAGCGCCCCGGCAATCACGCCGATGATCGAGCTCAGCACGGTCAGCGTCAGCGCAAACAACACGGAAATGCGGAAACCGTAGATCACCCGCGCCAACACGTCGCGGCCCTGATCGTCGGTGCCCAGCAGGTTGTCCGCCGAGGGTGGCGCCGGGGCCGGGACTTTCAGGTCGTAGTTGATGCTCTGGTAGCCGTAGGGAATCGGCGCCCATAGAATCCACGCGTCCTTGGCCTTCAGCAGCTCACGGATGTACGGACTCTTGTAGTTGGCTTCCAGCGGGAATTCGCCGCCGAACGCGGTTTCCGGGTAGCGCTTGATCGCCGGGAAATACCAGTTGTTGTCGTAATGCACGACCAGCGGTTTGTCGTTGGCAATCAGCTCGGCGCCCAGACTCAGGCCGAACAGAATCAGAAATAGCCACAGCGACCACCAGCCACGCTTGTTGGCCTTGAACAGTTCGAAGCGCCGGCGGTTGAGAGGGGACAGGTTCATCTCAATGCTCCCGGCTGGCGAAGTCGATACGCGGATCGACAAAGGTGTAGGTCAGGTCGCCGATCAGTTTCACCACCAGCCCGAGCAGGGTGAAGATGAACAGGGTGCCGAACACCACCGGGTAATCGCGATTGATCGCCGCCTCGAAACTCATCAGGCCGAGGCCATCGAGGGAGAAAATCACTTCCACCAGCAACGAGCCGGTGAAGAAAATGCCGATGAATGCCGAAGGAAAACCGGCAATCACCAGCAGCATGGCGTTGCGGAACACGTGGCCGTAGAGCACGCGATGGCGGGTCAGACCCTTGGCCTTGGCGGTGACCACGTACTGTTTGTTGATCTCGTCGAGAAAGCTGTTTTTTGTCAGCAGAGTCATGGTCGCGAAGTTGCCGATCACCAGCGCCGTCACTGGCAATGCCAAGTGCCAGAAGTAATCGAGGATCTTGCCGCCCAGGCTCAGCTCATCGAAGTTGTTCGAAGTCAGCCCGCGCAGGGGGAACCAGTCCAGATAACTGCCGCCGGCAAACACCACGATCAGCAGGATCGCAAACAGGAACGCCGGGATCGCATAGCCGACGATGATCGCCGAACTGGTCCAGACATCGAAGTGGCTGCCGTGCCGCGTGGCCTTGGCGATGCCCAGCGGGATCGACACCAGATACATGATCAGCGTGCTCCACAGCCCCAGCGAGATCGACACCGGCATCTTTTCCTTGATCAGGTCGATGACCTTGGCGTCGCGGAAGAAACTGTCGCCGAAATCCAGCTGCGCGTAGTTCTTGACCATGATCCACAGGCGTTCCGGGGCCGATTTGTCGAACCCGTACATGTGCTCGATTTCCTTGATCAGCGCCGGGTCCAGCCCCTGCGCGCCACGGTACGACGAGCCGGCCACCGCCACTTCGGCACCGCCGCCGGCAATCCGGCTGGTGGCGCCTTCGAAGCCTTCGAGCTTGGCGATCATCTGCTCGACCGGCCCGCCGGGCGCGGCCTGGATGATCACGAAGTTGATCAGCAGAATGCCGAACAGGGTCGGGATGATCAGCAGCAGTCGCCGAAAGATATACGCCAGCATCTGATTACTCCGTGCCCGCAGGGTCGGCTTGCAGTTGGGTTTCGACTTCTACGGCAGGCTTGGCGTCAGGCTTGACCCACCAGGTATTGATGCCGATGTCGTACTTGGGCGAGGTTTTCGGGTGGCCTATATGATTCCAGTAAGCCACGCGCCAGCTCTTGATGTGCCAGTTGGGCACCACGTAGTAGCCCCATTGCAGTACGCGATCCAGCGCGCGGGCGTGGGCCACCAGACTTTTGCGCGAGTCGGCGTTGATCAGGCTTTCCACCAGTTGGTCAACGGTCGGGTCTTTCAGGCCCATGCTGTTGCGGCTGCTCGGTTTGTCGGCGGCGGCGCTCATCCAGTATTCGCGCTGCTCGTTGCCCGGCGAGTTGGACTGGGGAAAGCTGCCGACCATCATGTCGAAATCCCGCGAGCGCACCCGGTTGATGTACTGCGAGACGTCGACGCGGCGGATCACCAGATCGATGCCGAGGTCGCTGAGGTTGCGCTTGAACGGCAGCAGCACCCGTTCGAATTCGGTCTGGGCCAGAAGAAATTCGATCACAACCGGTTTGCCGGTGGCGTCGACCATTTTGTCATCGACGATTTTCCAGCCGGCCTCTTGCAGCAGTTGATAGGCCTCGCGCTGCTGGGTGCGGATCATGCCGCTGGCGTCGGTCTTGGGATTTTCGAAGGCTTCGCTGAATACCTGAGCCGGCAGTTTGCTGCGGAACGGTTCGAGGATCTTCCGTTGCTCGGCGTCGGGCAGGCCGGTGGCCGCCATTTCCGAGTTCTCGAAGTAACTGCGGGTGCGCACGTAGGCGCCGTTGAATAATTGCTTGTTGGTCCATTCGAAATCGAACAGCAGCCCCAGCGCCTGACGCACGCGCACATCCTGGAACACCGGGCGGCGCAGGTTGAAGACGAAGCCCTGCATGCCGGTCGGGTTGCTGTTGGGGATCAGTTCCTTGATCAAGCGCCCCTCGGTGACCGCCGGAACGTTATAGGCACTGGCCCAGTTCTTCGCGGTCATTTCCAGCCAATAATCGAACTGCCCGGCCTTCAGCGCTTCGAGGGCGACGGTGTTGTCGCGGTAATAGTCGGTGGTCATCGTGTCGAAGTTGTAGAAGCCACGGTTGACCGGCAAGTCCTTGCCCCAGTAATCCTTGACCCGCTCGTAACGTACCGAACGGCCGGCCTTCACTTGGGTGACCTTGTACGGGCCGCTGCCCAGCGGGATTTCCAGATTGCCTTTGTTGAAGTCGCGACTGGCCCACCAGTGTTTCGGCAGGACCGGCAACTGGCCGAGGATCAGCGGCAGTTCGCGGTTGTTGCTGTGCTTGAACTTGAACAAGACTTTCAACGGGTCTTCGACGATGGCTTCGGCGACGTCGTTGTAATAGCCGCGAAACATCGGCGAGCCTTCCTTGGTCAGCGTCTCGAAGCTGAACACCACGTCTTCGGCGCGCACCGGGTGGCCGTCGTGAAAACGGGCCTCGGGGCGCAGGTAGAAACGCACCCAACTGTTGTCGTCGGCTTTCTCGATCTTGCTGGCAATCAGGCCGTACTCGGTGAACGGCTCGTCGAGGCTGTGTTTGGTCAGGGTGTCGTAGATCTGGCCGATGTCATCGGCCGGCACGCCTTTGTTGATGAACGGGTTGAGGCTGTCGAAGCCGCCGAACCCGGCCTGGCGGAACACGCCGCCCTTTGGCGCATCGGGATTGACGTAGTCGAAGTGCTTGAAATCGGCCGGGTATTTCGGCGGCTCGTTGTACAGGGTCACGGCGTGTTGCGGGGCGGCCCAGGCCAGCCCGGCGAACAGCAAGCCGCCGGCCTGCACGAGCAGGGTGCGAACAGCGTTCATCGATCTTTCTCCGAAGACTTCAGCCACCATGCGCTCAGGCCCAGGGTGTAGGGCGGCGTGGTGACAAAGGCCAACCGGTTGCGGTAGGCCAGACGGTGATAATTGAGGTACCAGTTGGGAATGCTGTAGTGCTGCCAGAGCAGCACGCGGTCGAGCGCTTTGCCGGCGGCAACCTGCTCGTCGCGGGTGCGCGCGGCGAGCAATTGTTCGAGCAGGTGATCGACCACCGGGTTGGCGATGCCCGCGTAATTCTTGCTGCCCTTGACGTTTACCTGGCTAGAGTGGAAGTACTGCCACTGCTCAAGGCCCGGGCTCAGGGTCTGGCCGAGGGTCATCGAGATCATGTCGAAATCGAATTGGTCGAGGCGCTGTTTGTACTGGGCGCGATCGACGGTACGCAGGCGCGCGTCGATGCCGATGCTGTTGAGGTTCTCGATGTACGGCTGATAGAGCCGCTCCAGGCTCGGATTGACCAGCAGCAGTTCGAAACGCAGCGGCTGGCCGTCTTTGTCTTGCAGGCGCTGGCCGTGGAGCTTCCAACCGGCCTCAGCGAGCAGGGCGAGGGCTTTACGCATGGTCTCGCGCGGGATGCCACGGCCGTCGGTTTTCGGCAGGGTGAACGGCTCGGTGAACAGCCGGGCTGGCAACTGCTCCTTGTAAGGCTTGAGCATCAGCCATTCATGGCCGACCGGCAGGCCGGACGCGGTGAATTCGCTGTTGGGATAGTAGCTGGTGGTGCGTTTATAGGCATCGCTGAACAGCGCGCGGTTGGTCCATTCGAAGTCGAACATCAGACCCAACGCTTCGCGCGTCCTGACATCGGCGAAGGTCGCGCGGCGGCTGTTCATGAACAGGCCCTGGGTCTGGGTCGGGATCTGATGCGGGATCTGCGCCTTGATCACCTCGCCACGACGTACAGCAGGGAAGTTGTAACCGTTGACCCAGTTCTTCGCCTGATGCTCGATGTAGATGTCGAACTCACCGGCCTTGAACGCTTCGAAGGCGACATCGCTGTCGCGGTAGAACTCGACGTCCATGCGATCGAAATTGTACTTGCCGCGATTGACCGGTAAGTCCTTGCCCCAATAATCCTTGACCCGCTCGAAAATCAGCTGCCGACCCGGCGTGACCGAGGTGATGCGGTACGGCCCGCTACCCAGCGGCGGTTCGAAGGTGGTGGCTTTGAAGTCGCGGTCTTTCCAGTAATGCTGCGGCAGTACCGGCAATTCGCCCAGGCGCATGATAAGCAGCGGATTGCCCGAGCGCTTGAACACAAAACGAATGCGCTGCTTGTTGAGAATGTCGACTCGCAGCACTTCCTGCAGGGCCGTGCGATACAGCGGATGACCGTCCTTGAGCAGCGTTCGATAGGAGAACGCCACGTCGTAGGCGGTGACAGGCGCGCCGTCGTGAAAGCGCGCTTCGGGGCGCAAATTGAAGACGACCCAGCTGCGATCTTCGCTGTACTCCACCGATTGCGCGATCAACCCGTAACTCGACGCGGGTTCGTCGCCGGACGGCGAATACTGCCCGGTGCCAACCATCAGCGGCTCGTTGAGCTCGTTGATGCCGTACTGAAGGAAATTGGCGGTGGTGACCGGGCTGGTGCCCTTGAAAGTGTACGGATTGACCGTATCGAAGGTGCCGAACGCCATCACCCGCAACGTACCGCCCTTGGGCGCTTGCGGGTTGACCCAGTCGAAGTGGGTAAATCTGGCCGGGTACTTGAGCGTGCCGAACTGCGCATAACCGTGACTTTCGGTAATCGTCGCGCTTGCGGGTGAGCTCAAGGCCAGGCTGATCAGGAGCAGGGAGAGGGCACGCTTCAAGTCAGATCCGATCCAGCGGCTTGGGCTTTGTGGGCCGTACAGTAACAGCTTGTCTGGACAGGAAAAAGATGCGGGTTAATGGCGAGTTAATCGCTACACGATGTTGCGCCAATTTGTCCCTGTGGTGAGGGGATTTATCTGTGGCGAGGGGATTTATCCCCGCTGGACTGCGCAGCAGTCCCCCTTCTTCAAGATGCAGAAAAAACGCGGCCGCTGCGCGCCCCAGCGGGGATAAATCCCCTCGCCACAGTGTTCCCGCCTGGCACAAAGCAATCGGCAATAAAAAGCCCCTGAATTCAGGGGCTCTTCAATCAGTGCGGCTGATAAACCGTGAGCATTTGCCCCGGCTTCAACGCCTTGCCAGCACCCGGATTCCAGCGCTTGAGATGTTGCATCTCAACGTTGAAGCGCTTGGCCACTACATACAGGGTGTCGCCACGCTTGACCTTGTACTGGGTCTGCTGCTTGCTCTCGTCCTTGCCTTTGGTTTTGGTATTCGCCGCGACCACGGTGTTGACCCGGCCGGACTTGCGCGCCGGGGCACGCTTGGTGTTGTCCTGCATGACCAGGGTCTGGCCGACCTTGAGGTTCTTGCCGGTCAGCTTGTTCCAGCGCTGCAGATCCTTGACTTCGACCTTGTTGGCCTTGGCGATGGAGCCGAGGTTGTCGCCACGCTTGACCCGATAAGCACGTTTGAGCTGCGCCACTTCCGACGGATCGGCGCCTTCGAACACCGGTTTCAGCGAACGCGGGCTGATCAGTTCGTCCGGGCGCATGGTCTGCAGACTGGCGGTCAGCAGTTGCGCCTTGGACGTCGGCACCAGCAAGTGCTGCGGACCGTCGATGGTGGTGCGCTGTTTGAACGCCGGATTGAGCTGGAACAGTTCGTCTTCATCGATGTTCGCCACCGCAGCGACCTTGGACAGGTCCATGCGCTGGTTGATTTCGACGACCTGGAAGTACGGCTCGTTGGCGATCGGATTGAGGTTGACGCCGTAGGCTTCCGGCGCCAGTACCACTTGCGACAGGGCCAGCAACTTCGGTACATAGGCCTGGGTTTCCGCCGGCAGCGGCAGGTTCCAGTAGTCGGTGGGCAGGCCGAGCTTTTCGTTGCGCTCAATCGCCCGGCTGACCGTACCTTCACCGGCGTTGTAGGCCGCCAGCGCCAGCAGCCAGTCGCCGTTGAACATGTCGTGCAGGCGGGTCAGGTAATCCATCGCTGCCGTGGTCGAAGCGGTGATGTCGCGACGGCCGTCGTAGAAACGCGTCTGGCGCAGGTTGAAGTAACGCCCGGTGGACGGAATGAACTGCCACAGGCCCACCGCATCGGCGCGGGAGTAGGCCATCGGGTTGTACGCGCTCTCGATCACTGGCAGCAGGGCCAGCTCCAGCGGCATGTTGCGCTCTTCGAGGCGCTCGACGATGTAATGAATGTAGAGACTGCCGCGTTCGCCGGCATTCTCGAGAAAAGAGGGATTACTGGCGAACCACAGGCGCTGTTGCTCGATGCGCGGATTGACGCCAAGGCCTTCCTGCAACTGGAAGCCCTGGCGCATGCGTTCCCAGATGTCCTGGGGCGCCACTGGAGTGGGCTTCTCGGTCAGCCAGATCGGCTTCTGCTTGGCTCGCGCAGCAATGTTCGGCGTGTGCGTCGCTTCAGTCTGCGGAGCGTGGCTGGAGCAACCCGCCAGCGTGGCGGACACAGCCACCGCGATGGCTTGCGCCAGGCGGGTCAAAGCATCTGAATTGACGGACTTACGTATGGATGACGACATTGGCTGGAAGTAAGTTCCGGGCAAAAATGTCGGGCGATTCTAGAAAGCGCACCCCCTGCGGTCAACCATTGAGAATTTTTGCCCCGGCCGGCGCGGTCGTCAGAACTTGTCTTTCCATGCCCGCAGAGCCGCAAATACCTCGCTCGGCTCCCGGTTTTGAGCGCCTTCCCGTTCGTCCACTTTTTGTGTAACCAATGTTTCAGAAGTGCGTAAAAACGGATTGGTAAGCTTTTCCAGAGCCAAAGTCGACGGCAATGTCATCACGCCGTTCTGCCGTTGCTGGGTGACCTTTTCCAGACGGGCGGCGACTTCCGGGTTGCCCGGCTCGACGGCGGCGGCAAATTTCAGATTGCTCAAGGTGTATTCATGGGTGCAGTAGACCAGCGTATCTTCCGGCAAGGCCGCAAGACGGCTGAGCGAGTGGTACATCTGCTCGGGTGTGCCTTCGAACAACCGGCCGCAACCGGCGGCGAACAGTGTGTCGCCGCAGAACAGCAGGCCATGGTGGTAATAGGCGATGTGCCCCAGGGTGTGACCGGGCACCGCATAGACGTCGAAGTCCCAGCCGAGCACGCTGACGCTGTCGTTGTCCTTGAGCGCTACGTCACGCGCCGGAATGCTTTCGCTGGCCGGGCCGTAGACCTTGGCGCCGGTCGCCGCTTTCAGGCGCTCGACACCGCCGACATGGTCATGGTGATGGTGAGTGATCAGAATATCGCTGAGCACCCAGCCCGGATGCGCATCGAGCCACGCCTGCACCGGGGCGGCGTCGCCCGGATCCACCACCGCACAGCGCTGGGTCTGATGATCCTGTAACAACCAGATGTAGTTGTCGGTGAACGCGGGCAGGGCACTGATCTGTATCATCGTCGGAATTCGCCAAGCGGAAAACATTGGCGCATCTTAGTAGTTCCTGGCGCGTTGGAGAATGACATGACCGATAAAGCGTTCGCTCAGGCCGATCCCGACTGGCTGGCATTGATCAGCGCCGCCCGCGAATGGCTGTCGGGGCCGCTCGGGCAATTTCTGCTGGATGAAGAGCGGCGCATGCTCGACGACGAGCTCGGCCGGTTCTTCGGCGGTTATCTGGTGCATTACGGCCCGTCCGCCGAAACCCCGCCGGCCGCGCCGCAAGTGCAGCGCAACGTGCGTCTTGGCGCGCCGTTGCCCGGGGTCGAGATCGTCTGCGAAGAGCAGGCCTGGCCGTTGAGCGAGCACGCCGCCGACGTGGTGGTGATGCAGCATGGCCTGGATTTCTGCCTGTCGCCCCACGGTTTGCTGCGTGAAGCGGCGAGCAGCGTGCGCCCCGGCGGGCATCTGCTGATCATCGGCATCAACCCCTGGAGCACCTGGGGGCTGCGGCATTTCTTCGCCAATGATGCCCTGCGCAAGGCGCGCTGCATCTCGCCGTCGCGGGTCGCCGACTGGCTCAATCTGCTCGGCTTCGCGCTGGAGAAACGCCGCTTCGGGTGCTATCGTCCGCCGCTCGCGTCGCCCAAGTGGCAGAACCGTCTGGCCGGCTGGGAACGCAAGGCCGGTGACTGGCAGCTGTCCGGCGGTGGCTTCTATCTGCTGGTGGCGCGCAAGATCGTGGTGGGGCTCCGGCCGTTGCGCCAGGAACGCCGCGAGCCGATGGGCAAGCTGATTCCGCTGCCGATGGCCAAGGTCAACCGCCGCCGCATCGAACCGTAAACCCTCTTTTATTTGTGGCCGGGCTTGTCCCGGCCGCGGTCATTGTCGATCCGTGATTGGCAGGACAGGCATTTTTCTGGAAAGACTGGCATGAGCGAAAGCGTGGAAAGCGTCGACACCGTAGAACTGTTCACCGACGGTGCCTGCAAGGGCAACCCCGGCCCCGGCGGCTGGGGCGCGCTGCTGGTGTGCAAGGGCGTCGAAAAGGAACTGTGGGGCGGCGAGGCCAACACCACCAACAACCGCATGGAGCTGCTCGGCGCGATTCGTGGCCTCGAAGCGCTCAAGCGCCCCTGCGAAGTGCTGCTGGTTACCGACTCGCAATACGTGATGAAAGGCATCAACGAGTGGATGGCCAACTGGAAGAAGCGCGGCTGGAAAACCGCTGCGAAAGAACCGGTGAAAAACGCCGATCTGTGGAAAGAGCTGGACGAGCAGGTCAATCGCCACAAAGTCACCTGGAAATGGGTGCGCGGGCACATTGGCCATCACGGTAACGAGCGGGCTGACCAGTTGGCTAACCGTGGGGTGGATGAAGTTCGCGGTTACAAGCAGAGCTGATTTCGCTTCTAACTGTGGCGTAGACATTCGCGAGCAGGCTCGCTCCCACATTGGAATGCATTCCCCTGTAGGAGCTGCCGAAGGCTGCGATCTTTTGATCTTAGGAAAAATCAAAAGATCGCAGCCTTCGGCAGCTCCTACAGGGTTCGAGTCCAGCGTGTTAACATCCGCGCCTTTGCATGATTGACCCGTTGAGAGCTGAGCACTGATGGCCACCAGATCCGTTGTACTCGATACCGAAACCACCGGCATGCCGGTGACCGATGGTCACCGGATCATTGAAATCGGTTGCGTCGAACTGATCGGTCGGCGCCTGACGGGCCGGCATTTCCACGTTTATCTGCAACCGGATCGCGAGAGCGACGAAGGCGCGATTGGTGTGCACGGCATCACCAACGAATTCCTCGTCGGCAAGCCGCGCTTTGCCGAAGTCGCCGACGAGTTCTTCGAGTTCATCCAGGGCGCGCAGCTGATCATCCACAACGCGGCGTTCGACGTTGGCTTCATCAACAACGAATTCGCCTTGATGGGCCAGCACGATCGCGCTGACATCACCCAGCATTGCACCATCCTCGACACCCTGATGATGGCTCGGGAACGTCACCCGGGGCAGCGCAACAGCCTCGATGCATTGTGCAAACGTTACGGCGTCGACAACTCCGGCCGTGAACTGCACGGCGCTTTGCTCGACTCGGAGATTCTCGCCGACGTCTATCTGACCATGACCGGCGGCCAGACCAGCCTGTCGCTGGCCGGCAACGCCTCCGATGGCAATGGCACGGGCGAGGGTGCCGACAACTCGGCTACCGAAATCCGCCGCCTGCCGGTCGATCGTCAGCCAGCACGCATCATCCGGGCGACTGAAGAAGAACTGGCGGCGCATCTGGTGCGGCTGGAAATCATCGCCAAATCGGCGGGAGCGCCGGCGTTGTGGACGCAGATTGCCGAGGCTGATGCGCAGGCCTGAAAAACCCGAAGATCAAAAGATCGCAGCCTTCGGCAGCTCTTACCGGGATTGCATTCCATAGTAGGGACCAGGAAGGCAGCGATTTTTTGCGTTTGGCGACATGGAGCCAAGTTGCCACTCTCGCCACATTCGTCGCAACCCTCTACCCTGAGTGCACTGGTCAGGTGCAAATCTGCCGCCTCAGGACACTGAGCCTCATGTACAAAGAGTTGAAATTTGCGCTGGCAATCATCCATCGCGACAGCAAGGTCGACACTGTCGGCTGCGTCAAGGAATGAGGACTTTTCCCAGTATGCAACCGGTCATGAATCCGAAATACCCAGGGTTGTCGGTGCGGGTCGCCGACGAAGGTTTTGCGCCGTATATCTGGGGCAGCGACTTCAGTTTCGAGGTGGCCGCCTATGGCGCTGCCGTGATCGGCAAGCCGGTCGAGCAGTGGCCGGTGACGCCGATCGTGCCGTACCGCAAGTGCTACGGCATCGATCCGGAAGAGTTCAGCGCCTTTCACAACGCGCCCGACAGTGCGATTTTCATGGCGTACCTGGACGACGAGCCGGTCGGTCACCTGGTGATCAGCACCAACTGGAACGGCTTTGCCCACATCGATGAACTGGCGGTGCATGCCCCGGCCCGTCGCCACGGCGTGGCCAAGGCGTTGCTCGATGTCGCGCAGTTCTGGAGTCGCAAGAAGAAGCTGCCGGGCATCATGCTCGAAACCCAGAACAACAACCTCGGCGCCTGTCGGCTGTATGAGCGCTGCGGTTATGTGATCGGCGGCATCGACCAGTTGCGCTATCGCGGCATCGATCCGCACACCGCCGAAGTCGCATTGTTCTGGTATCGCCTGTTCGATAATCCGCTGGAAAAACCACTCAGCTCGACAACATCGCCTCGGCTTGTTCCGTGACGATGGTCAGCAGTGTCTGAATCGCCGCCGACGGCGTGGTATGTTTGAAGGTCAGGGCGTAGAGGTTGATCGGCACAGCCGGTGAGAGCGGGCAAACGTCAAGCCCATCGGCGCGGGCGCCCAACGCGGTGAAGGGGTCGACGATCGCCAGGCCTTCGCCGGCCTCGACCATGCTGCGCATCATCTGATGGGTCTGCACGCGGGTCTGAATGCTTGGCGCCGGGCGCAGGGCCTGGAGTTTGTTTTCCAGTGCCGGGCTCAGCGGATCCTGACCTTCGAGACCGACCATGGCCTGACCGGCCAGATCTGCCAGGGATATGTATTTCTGCTTGGGTTGCAGCCAGCCGTGCGGAGCGAGCAATTGCAGCTTGCCCTGGGCCAACGATTGGCAGTGGATATCGGGATGTTCGGGGTCGTGCAGGCTCAGGCCCAGATCGCTTTCGCGCAGTAACAGGCTGCGGACGATGTCGCGAGTCGGCGCGCTGAGCAGGCTGCACGGTGCGTCGGGCAAGCGCCGACGCAGGGTCGCAAGGCTTTGTGGCAGTAATTGTTGGGCCAGCGGCGGGGTGCCGATGATGCGCAAGGGCGGGGCGAGGTATTGCTTGAGGCTGCTGGCCAGACGCTGCACCGGCTCAAGTGCCTCATAAATGTGCGCGATTTCCACCTGCAGGGCGCGCGCTTCGGGCGTCGATTGCAGCCGACCGCGAACGCTGGCAAACAGCATGAACCCCAGCTGACTCTCGGCTTCGCGCAAACGCTCTTCGACCTCGGTCACCGGCAATTGCAGCCATTCGGCGGCGGTGCCCAGGTGACCGGTCTGCAAGAGCGCCTGAATCACTTCGATGTGGCGTAAACGCATGCGTGAAGTCCATGTTCAGCAGGTGGGGTCAGACGCTGAATCCTACCCCAAGTCCGCTCGCATGACTTCTGCTCATAACGCTGGGTTATTGAGCGACGGTTGGCTCAGGTTCGCGAATCAGGGTAATGCCTGATTGAACCAGGAGAAACTCGCTGTCACTGACCTTATTGACCCGATCGCCAATGGCCAGTCTGTAAATGGGCTCCGAGCCAGTGGATCCGTCTGCAGAAGGGTTCGATTCCTGGAATTCATGCACGGAATAAACGCGGCCTTCCGCATCTCTTGCATGAAACTGACCGACGAGTACTGCTGCCATCTGCTTAGAACCTCTGGAGATAAAACGCTTGATTTGCGGCTTTGTAGACCGTCACCAAGCTCGGTAAGTTTTCCTACAGGAAAAAAATATTCGCCGCGCAGGAAAAACCAATGACCACTGGTGAAAGCGTCACTGGATCATCTATAACTAGCGACTCTTCCCACGGACCATCGAGAGTCATCCATGAGCAATGTCTACAACGTCGCTGTAGTGGTCGGTAGCCTGCGCAAAGCATCGATCAATCGCAAAGTCGCACTGGCCCTCGCCGAACTGGCGCCGGCCAATCTCAAGCTCGAGATTGTCGAAATCGGTGAGCTGCCGCTGTACAACGAAGACATCGACGGCGCTTCTCCGCCGGCAGCCTACAGCACTTTCCGTCAGAAAGTGGCGTCATCCGACGCGGTGCTGTTTGTCACCCCTGAGTACAACCGCTCGATCCCGGCACCGTTGAAGAACGCCATCGACGTCGGTTCGCGCCCTTATGGCCAGAGCGCTTGGAGCGGCAAACCCGGTGCGGTGATCAGCGTATCGCCAGGCGCCATCGGTGGCTTCGGCGCTAACCAGCACCTGCGTCAGACTTTTGTTTTCCTCGATATCCATTGCCTGCAACAGCCGGAAGCGTATCTGGGCGGTGCGGGCAACGCGTTTGATGAAGCGGGCAAGCTGAGCGACTCGGTGAAGCCGTTCCTGCAGAAATTCATCGATGCGTACGGCCAGTTCGTAGAGCAACACAAGAAATAAACTCACCGAAACTCACTGTGGGAGCGAGCCTGCTCGCGAAGACGGACTGTCAGATAACAATTTCACGTCTGACACACCGCTTTCGCGAGCAGGCTCGCTCCCACATTTGTTCGATTTCCACCCGTTTCGCTATTTGAAGGCTTCTGCGAATGCTCGCTGCGTCACTGATTTTCCTGCTGACCATCACCCTCGTCATCTGGCAACCCAAAGGTCTCGGCGTCGGCTGGAGTGCAACGCTGGGCGCCGTGCTGGCGTTGATTTTTGGCGTCGTTCACCTCACGGATATTCCGCTGGTCTGGCAGATCATCTGGAATGCCACAGGCACCTTCGTTGCGCTGATCATCATTAGCCTGTTGCTCGACGAGGCTGGCTTTTTCAATTGGGCAGCGCTGCACGTGGCGCGTTGGGGGCGGGGCAGTGGGCGCAAACTGTTTGCCTTCATGGTGCTGCTTGGTGCGCTGGTCTCTGCGTTGTTCGCCAATGACGGCGCGGCGCTGATTCTCACGCCGATCGTGATTTCGATGCTGTTGGCGTTGCGCTTTTCACCGGCGGCGACGCTGGCATTCGTCATGGGCGCCGGGTTCATTGCCGACACGGCGAGCCTGCCGCTGGTGGTATCGAACCTGGTCAACATCGTTTCGGCGGATTTTTTTCACATCGGCTTCAACCGCTATGCAGCGGTGATGGTGCCGGTCAACTTCGTCAGCGTGGCGGCGACGCTGGGCATGTTGCTGTGGTTTTTCCGTCGCGACATCCCGGCGGCTTACGATCCTGCACAACTGGAAAACCCGCACACCGCTATCCACGACAAGGCGACGTTCTATGCCGGTTGGGCAGTGCTGGTGATCCTGTTGGTCGGCTGCTTCGGCCTCGAACCGCTGGGCATTCCAATCAGCGCAATTTCGGCGGTGTGTGCCGCGCTGCTGCTGGGCATCGCTGCGCGCGGTCACAAAATCTCCACGCGCAAGGTTATGAAAGAAGCGCCGTGGCAGATCGTGATTTTCTCGCTGGGCATGTACCTGGTGGTGTACGGCCTGCGCAACGCCGGGCTCACCGGTTACCTCGCCGGATGGCTGGATGTGTTCGCCGGCCACGGCGTGTGGGGCGCGGCCATGGGCACCGGGGTGCTGACGGCGCTGCTGTCGTCGATCATGAACAACTTGCCAACCGTACTGATCGGCTTGCTGTCGATTGACGCCAGTCAGGCCAGCGGCGTGATCAAGGAAGCGATGATCTACGCCAACGTCATCGGCAGCGATCTGGGGCCGAAAATCACCCCGATCGGCAGTCTGGCGACCCTGTTGTGGTTGCATGTGCTGGAGCGCAAGGGCATTCACATTGGCTGGGGCTATTACTTCCGCGTCGGGATTGTGCTGACGGTGCCGGTGTTGCTGGTGACGTTGGCGGCGTTGGCGGTGCGGTTATCCCTATAGATCGAGTTGCTCTTTTCGCGAGCAGGCTCGCTCCCACAGGGGATCGCATTCCACATTTGAAATGCATTCTCTGTGGGAGCGAGCCTGCTCGCGAATTGGGTCGGACACCACAAATCTCAGGTTTGGCCGGGCACATTCGGCCAAAGATCCGCCACCAGAAACAAACGTTCGGCCTCTTCCCATTCGCCCTGGGCATACTCGGTCAGGCGTACCAGCAACTGCGCCGGGGCCAGTGCTGGCAGGTCTTCGAGCCACAAACGCAGGTGCTCATCTGTCCAGACCTGATCCGCCGGGTAATGCGCCGGGGCCAGCCAGGCGTGGCGGGGCAGGGGTTGCCAGCGGCCCGACGGGCGTTGGGCGACAAACGCCGGCCAGTCCTTCTGATGCAGCCAACTGCCACGCAGATGTTGCGGATGCGCGCCGTGCGGTGAGTCGGCCTGCCCGGGCCACGGATACAGCAGATAACCGCCCAGCCACAGCTGCGCGCTGAAGGTTTCGATATCCAGCGCCGCGAGCACTTCGCGGCTTTCCGGGCGCGCCGAGATCGGCAATTGATGCTCGGCCAGATGCGCCAGTTTGCGATCCAGCCGATCATGACAACCCGGGCCCAGCCACTGCGCGGGATCGCGGCCATCACCATCCTGCGGGCCAAGGTAGAGCTTGATCGCCAGTTCCAGATGATGCACGCCGTCGCGGTCACGCAGCAGCATGTCCAGCTCGCCGAGGGTGTGCCCGGCGCGGCGGATTGGCAGGTTGGCGGCGATCAGTTCGATGCCCGGCGCATGCGAGACGGCGAACTGCCAAAGACGCTCGTAATACAGGCCCAGGCGCCGGGTGCGCGCCTGCGCCAGCCATTGCAGCAGGCCGTAACTGTCGTGGTCGAGCTGGCGCAGCCAGTGTTCGAGACGCTGCGGGTCGTGCACCCAGTCGCTGCCGGCGAGCGGATGGCGCTGCGGCCACGGCGTGGCGGCGAGCATCGGCGGCGCGAGGATCACCCACGCCAGGTCCCGCACTTCGGGATGGCGTAATCGATGGGGCAACTGCAACAAGTCGGGAAACAGGATCATCTTGCGAGCATAGCCTTAAACCTGAGCGCACCCTTGAGGCTGAAAGGATTTTGTCTATCTGGCGCTTTCGCCCATAATCGGGTTTTCGCGTTTTCGATTGTCCGCAGAGGTCCCATGGAGCAATTTCGTAATATCGGCATCATCGGTCGCCTGGGCAGTTCCCAGGTGCTGGATACCGTCCGCCGACTGAAACGCTTTCTGCTCGACCGTCACCTGCATGTGATCCTCGAAGACACCATCGCTGAAGTCCTGCCCGGCCACGGCCTGCAAACCTCGTCGCGCAAGATGCTCGGCGAAGTCTGCGACATGGTCATCGTCGTCGGCGGTGACGGCAGCCTGCTCGGCGCTGCGCGGGCGCTGGCCAAACACAATATTCCGGTGCTGGGCATCAACCGTGGCAGCCTCGGCTTCCTCACCGATATTCGCCCGGACGAGCTGGAAATCAAGGTCGCCGAAGTGCTCGACGGCCACTATCTGGTGGAAAACCGCTTCCTGCTGCAAGCCGAAGTGCGTCGCCATGGCGAGGCCATCGGCCAGGGCGATGCGCTCAATGACGTGGTGCTGCACCCGGGCAAATCGACGCGGATGATCGAATTCGAGCTGTACATCGACGGCCAGTTCGTCTGCAGCCAGAAGGCCGACGGCCTGATCGTCGCCA
The DNA here is from genome assembly GCF_054667565.1 of Pseudomonas sp. S3_G06. Taxonomy (NCBI): domain Bacteria; kingdom Pseudomonadati; phylum Pseudomonadota; class Gammaproteobacteria; order Pseudomonadales; family Pseudomonadaceae; genus Pseudomonas; species Pseudomonas sp. S3_G06. The sequence goes on along the minus strand of NZ_CP162738.1, from coordinate 2,894,698 downwards.
CGCCCACCGGCTCCACTGCCTATGCGTTGTCCGCCGGCGGGCCGATCATGCATCCCAAGCTCGACGCTATTGTGATTGTGCCGATGTACCCCCATACCTTGTCGGGACGGCCGATCGTGGTCGATGGCAACAGTGAGCTGAAAATCGTCGTGTCCAAAGATATGCAGATCTACCCGCAGGTGTCCTGCGACGGCCAGAACCACTTCACCTGCGCACCGGGCGACACCATCACCGTGAGCAAAAAGGCACAGAAGCTGCGCCTGATTCATCCGCTCGATCACAATTACTACGAGGTGTGCCGCACCAAGCTTGGCTGGGGCAGCAAGCTGGGGGGCGGAGGCGACTGATGCTCGATCCCGCGCGCAGTTACGACCTGATCGGTGACGTGCACGGATGCGCCATGACCCTCGAACACTTGCTGGACCGTCTCGGTTATCACAAGCAGGGCGGGGTCTGGCGGCATCCGTCACGCATGGCGGTGTTCGTCGGCGACATCATCGACCGTGGCCCGCGCATTCGCGAGGCATTGCACATCGTCCACGACATGGTCGAGGCGGGGCAGGCGCTGTGCATCATGGGCAACCACGAATTCAACGCGCTCGGCTGGGTCACCCCGGCGCCACCGGGCAGCGGTAAGCAGTTCGTGCGCGAACACACCAAGCGCCATGCGCGGCTGTTGCAGGAAACCCTGACTCAATTTGAAGACCATCCCGGCGACTGGCATGACTTCCAGCAGTGGTTCTACGAGCTGCCGCTGTTCGTCGATGCCGGTCGCTTCCGCGTGGTGCATGCGTGCTGGGATGCCGGTCTGATCGAGCCGTTGCGGGCGTTGTTCCCCAATGGCTGCGTCGATGAGCATTTCCTCCAGGCCTCGGCGGTGCCCGGCAGCTTCGCCTGCACCGTGTTCGATCGCCTGCTGCGCGGCACCGACATGCGTCTGCCCGGTGGCCTGACCATGACCAGCGGCGACGGTCTGGTGCGTTCGTTCTTCCGCACCAAGTTCTGGGAAGACGACCCGAAAACCTACGGCGACATCGTCTTCCAGCCCGATGCACTGCCGGAACCTGTCGCGCAGACGCCACTGACGTCCACTGAAAAGAATTCCTTGCTGCGCTACGGCGTCGACGAGCCGTTGCTGTTCGTCGGCCACTACTGGCGCAGCGGCAAACCGGCGCCGATCCGCCCGAACCTCGCGTGTCTGGATTACAGCGCGGTGCTCTACGGCAAACTGGTGGCCTATCGTCTGGACCAGGAAACGCGCCTGGATCCGCAAAAATTCGTCTGGGTCGATGTCGAGCGGCCGGAGGTGCTGCAATGAGTGCGGTAGCGGTATTGCGCCTGCCGTTGGCGGTGGATTTGAGCGGTTTTGTCAAACTGCTGCAACGCATGCAAGTGCCCCATCGGGTCAGCGAAGAGGCGGGCGAGCAGGTGCTGTGGGCGCCGGAGGAAATCAGCGAGGACGTGCGTTCGTTGTACGAGCGCTTCCCGGCCGGCGACCCGGGTCAGCAACTGGACATTCCCGTGGGCCAGACCTTTAAACGGCCGAGTTTCGCCGAACAGCTGAAACACGCCAGGGCGACCGGGTTGATTCTGTTGTTGAGCCTGATCGTTGGCGGTCTGACTTTCCTCGGCGAAAACCTTGAGACCCTGCGCTGGCTGACCTTCCTCGATTTTCGCGTGATCGGCGAGTACATCCACTTCACGCCACTGGCCGACAGTCTGGCGGCAGGGCAGTGGTGGCGGCTGGTCACGCCGATGCTGATCCACTTCGGTATTCTGCATCTGGCCATGAACGGCATGTGGTACTGGGAGCTGGGGCGGCGCATCGAGTCGCGCCAGGGCAGCATCAACCTGATCGGTCTGACGCTGCTGTTCAGTCTGGTGTCCAACTACGCGCAGTTCGTCTGGAGCGGCCCGAGCCTGTTTGGTGGGCTGTCCGGCGTGCTTTACGGCTTGCTCGGGCATTGCTGGATTTTCCAGCTGCTGGCGCCGAACCCGGCCTATCGCCTGCCGCGCGGCGTGCTGGTGATGATGCTGGTGTGGCTGGTGGTGTGCATGTCCGGGCTGATCTCGCTGATCGGTTTCGGCCAGATCGCCAACGCCGCGCACCTGAGCGGGTTACTCATCGGATGCTTCACCGGTTTGTTGGGCGGTTTGTATAACCGCCGTAAACTGGCCGTCTAACATTTTTTGTTTCAGCAAAGAGCACGGAGACCCTGATGTCCTCTTTCAACGACATGATCAGCAACATCACCCCGGACATCTACGAAAGCCTGAAACTGGCCGTGGAAATCGGCAAATGGTCCGACGGCAACAAACTCACTGCCGAACAGCGCGAGCTGTCGTTGCAGGCGATGATTGCCTGGGAAATCCAGAACCTGCCGGAAGACCAGCGCACCGGTTACATGGGCCCGCAAGAGTGTGCGTCGAAGTCGATCGAAGTGCCGAACATCCTGTTCAAGTCGGATGCCATCCATTGATCGAGATTGGCCGCGGTGCAATCAGCAAAATGTCGGCGCGCCTGGACGGGTCGAACGTGCAATACGCGTTTCGTCTGGATGATGTCGAGGTGCCGGTCAATCCGTTGATCGGCAGCACGTTGCGTCTGGAATTTTTAGGGGCGATCCACTGCACCCATTGCGGGCGCAAGACCAAAACCAGTTTCAGTCAGGGTTATTGCTACCCGTGCATGACCAAACTGGCGCAGTGCGACCTGTGCATCATGAGTCCGGAGCGATGCCACTTCGACGCCGGCACCTGCCGTGATCCGGTGTGGGGCCAGCAGTTCTGCATGACCGATCATGTGGTTTATCTGGCCAACTCGTCGGGGATCAAGGTCGGCATCACCCGTGCCACGCAGTTGCCGACCCGCTGGCTGGATCAGGGCGCGAGTCAGGCGCTGCCGATCATGCGTGTGTCGACGCGCCAGCAATCGGGCTTTGTCGAGGACCTGTTCCGCAGCCAGGTGGCGGACAAGACCAACTGGCGCGCACTGCTCAAGGGCGATGCGGCGGCGGTGGATCTGGCGCAGGTGCGCGATCAGTTGTTCGAAAGCTGCGCCGAAGGCCTGCAAGGGTTGCAGGAGCGATTCGGCCTACAGGCGATTCAGACGATTGCCGATGTCGAACCGCTGGAAATCCGCTATCCCGTCGAGCAATACCCGGCGAAAATCGTCAGCTTCAACCTGGACAAGAACCCGATTGCCGAAGGCACGCTGCTGGGGATCAAGGGTCAGTACCTGATCTTCGACACCGGCGTGATCAACATTCGTAAATACACGGCTTATCAGCTCGCCGTGCATCAATAAGGATTCCAGCATGCGCACCGAACAACCGAAGATGATTTACCTCAAGGACTATCAGGCGCCCGAGTACCTGATTGACGAAACGCACCTGACCTTCGAGTTGTTCGAGGACCACAGCCTGGTTCACGCGCAACTGGTGATGCGCCGTAATCCTGAACGTGGCGCCGGACTGCCGCCGCTGGTGCTCGACGGCCAGCAACTTGAGCTGCTCTCGGTGACGCTGGCGGATCAGGAACTGAGCGCTGCTGACTATCAAGTCTCGGACAGTCACCTGACCCTGCAGCCGACCAGTGAAACGTTCACCCTCGACACCAGCGTACGCATCCACCCGGAAACCAATACCGCGCTGGAAGGCCTGTACAAGTCCGGCACGATGTTCTGCACCCAGTGCGAAGCCGAAGGCTTTCGCAAGATCACCTATTACCTCGACCGCCCGGACGTGATGAGCAAGTTCACCACCACCGTCGTGGCCGAACAGCACAGCTACCCGGTGTTGCTCTCCAACGGTAACCCGATCGCTTCCGGCCCCGGCGAAGACGGCCGGCACTGGGCTACCTGGGAAGATCCGTTCAAGAAACCGGCGTACCTGTTTGCGCTGGTCGCCGGTGATCTGTGGTGCGTCGAAGACACCTTCACCACCATGAGCCAGCGCAACGTCGCGCTGCGCATTTATGTCGAGCCGGAAAACATCGACAAGTGCCAGCACGCGATGAACAGCCTGAAGAAGTCCATGCGCTGGGACGAAGAGGTCTACGGTCGCGAGTACGATCTGGACATCTTCATGATCGTCGCCGTCAACGATTTCAACATGGGCGCGATGGAGAACAAGGGCCTCAATATCTTCAACTCCAGCGCCGTGCTGGCCCGCGCTGAAACCGCCACCGACGCCGCGCACCAGCGGGTCGAGGCGATTGTCGCCCACGAATACTTCCACAACTGGTCGGGCAACCGCGTCACCTGCCGCGACTGGTTCCAGCTGTCGCTCAAGGAAGGTTTCACGGTGTTCCGCGATGCCGGTTTCTCCTCGGACATGAACTCGGCGACAGTCAAGCGCATTCAGGACGTGGCGTACCTGCGTACCCACCAGTTCGCCGAAGATGCCGGGCCGATGGCCCACGCGGTGCGCCCGGACAGCTTCATCGAGATTTCCAACTTCTACACCCTGACCGTGTACGAAAAGGGCTCGGAAGTGGTCGGCATGATCCACACCTTGCTGGGCGCCGAAGGCTTCCGCAAGGGCAGCGATCTGTACTTCCAACGCCACGACGGCCAGGCCGTGACCTGCGACGACTTCGTCAAGGCCATGGAAGATGCCAATGGCGTTGACCTCAGCCAGTTCAAGCGCTGGTACAGCCAGGCCGGCACACCGCGTCTGGCCGTCAGCGAGTCCTACGACGCTGTGGCGAAAACCTACAGCCTGACCTTCCGCCAGAGCTGCCCGCCGACCCCGGACAAGGTAGAAAAACTGCCGTTCGTGATTCCGGTCGAGCTCGGCTTGCTCGACAGCCAGGGCAATGAAATCGCTCTGCGTCTGGCTGGCGAAGCCTCGGCACAAGGCACCACTCGGGTGATCTCGGTGACCGAAGCCGAGCAGACCTTCACTTTCGTCGACATCAACGCACAGTCGTTGCCGTCGCTGCTGCGCGGCTTCTCGGCGCCAGTGAAATTGAGCTTCCCGTACAACCGCGATCAACTGATGTTCCTGATGCAGCACGACAGCGACGGTTTCAATCGCTGGGATGCCGGTCAGCAATTGTCGGTGCAAGTGCTTCAAGAGTTGATCGGCCAGCATCAGAAAGGCGAGAGCCTGAAGCTAGATCCGCGTTTGGTATCGGCGCTGCGCACGGTGCTGTCCGACGAGTCGCTGGATCAGGCGATGGTTGCCGAAATGCTCTCGCTGCCGGGTGAGGCCTATCTCACCGAGATCAGCGAAGTGGCTGACGTCGAGGCGATTCATGTCGCTCGCGAGTTCGCCCGCAAGCAACTCGCCGAAGGTTTGTTCGAAGCGCTGTGGCTGCGTTATCAGGCCAATCGCGATCTGTCGAAAAAGACTCCGTACGTGGCCGAGGCCGAGCACTTCGCCCGTCGCGCCTTGCAGAACATTGCCCTGTCGTACCTGATGCTCAGCGGCAAGCCGGAAGTGCTGGCGGCGGCGCTGGAGCAGTTCGAGACCGCCGACAACATGACCGAGCGCCTGACCGCGCTGGCGGTGCTGGTCAACTCGCCGTTCGAAGAGCAGAAGGCTTTGGCTTTGGCCAGCTTCGCCGAGCACTTCAAGGACAATCCGCTGGTCATGGATCAGTGGTTCAGCGTGCAGGCCGGCAGCACCTTGCCGGGCGGTTTGGAGCGGGTGAAGGCGTTGATGCAGCACCCGGCGTTCAACATCAAGAACCCGAACAAGGTGCGGGCATTGATCGGCGCGTTCGCCGGGCAGAACCTGATCAACTTCCACGCGGCGGACGGTTCCGGTTATCGCTTCCTTGCCGATCTGGTGATCGAACTGAACGGTTTCAACCCGCAGATCGCCTCGCGCCAACTGGCCCCGCTGACTCGCTGGCGCAAATACGACAGCGCGCGTCAGGCACTGATGAAGGCCGAGCTGGAACGCATTCTGGCGTCCGGGGCGCTGTCCAGCGATGTGTATGAAGTGGTGAGCAAGAGCCTGGCGTAACCCTATCCGGTAGGAACCGTCGAGTTGATCGTTCCCATGCTCTGCGTGGGGACGATCAACAAAAAATGCCGCTCAACGAGCGGCATTTTTATTGGTACAACAAACAGCTATTTACGCAGATCAAACCGATCCAGATTCATCACCTTCGTCCATGCCTTGACGAAATCGTTGACGAACTGCGCCTTCGCGTCGGAACTGGCGTACACCTCGGCCAACGCGCGCAATTGCGCATTCGAGCCGAACACCAGATCCACTCGAGTCGCCGTCCACTTTGGCGCCCCGGTCTTGCGGTCACGGCCTTCAAACTCATCGGCATCCCGTGACGTTGGGGTCCACTCAACTCCCATGTCCAGCAGGTGGGTGAAAAAGTCATTGCTCAGCGTTTCGGTTTTGTCGGTGAACACGCCATGCCGCGTCTGGCCGACATTGGTGTTCAATACCCGCAAACCACCCAGCAGCACGGTCATTTCCGGTGCCGTGAGCGTCAGCAACTGCGCCTTGTCGATCAGCAGGGTTTCCGCCGCAACCGTGTATTTGCCTTTGCTGTAATTGCGGAAGCCATCGGCAATCGGTTCGAGGAAGCCGAACGATTCGACATCGGTCTGCTCCTGCGAAGCATCGACGCGGCCTGGTGAGAACGGCACCGACACTGAATGTCCGGCGTTCTGCGCGGCTTTTTCCACCCCGGCATTACCGGCCAGGACGATCAGGTCCGCCAACGAGATCTTCTTGCCATTGGCAGCAGAACCGTTGAACTCGCTCTGAATGCCTTCCAGTGTGCTCAGCACCTTGTCCAATTGCTCGGGCTGGTTGGCCTGCCAGAACTTCTGCGGGGCCAGACGCAAGCGTCCGCCGTTGGCGCCACCGCGCTTGTCCGAACCGCGGAAGGTCGATGCTGCAGCCCACGCGGTCGAAACCAGTTGCGACACTGACAACCCTGAAGCCAGCACCTTGTTTTTCAGCGCAGTGGCGTCGCTGTCATCGATCAGCGGGTGCGTCACGTCGGGCAGCGGGTCTTGCCAGAGCAATTCCTCTTGTGGCATTTCCGGGCCGAGGTAGCGGGAGAGCGGACCCATGTCGCGATGGATCAGCTTGTACCAGGCGCGGGCGAACGCGTCGGCGAGCTGATCGGGATTGGCCAGAAAGCGCCGCGAGATTTGTTCGTAGGCAGGATCGAAGCGCAACGCCAGATCGGAGGTGAGCATGGTCGGCGAGAGCTTCTTGTTCGGATCGTGAGCGTGGGGAACGGTGCCGGCCCCGGCGCCGTTTTTCGGCTGCCACTGATGGGCGCCCGCCGGGCTTTTGGTCAGCTCCCACTCGAAGCCGAACAGGTTTTCCAGATAGTTGTTGCTCCACTGCGTTGGTGTGGTGGTCCAGGTCACTTCCAGACCACTGGTGATGGTGTCGGCGCCTTTACCGGTGCCGAAGGCGTTTTTCCAGCCCAGACCCTGTTGCTCCAGACCGGCCGCTTCCGGCTCTGGGCCAACATTGTCGGCCGGGCCGGCGCCATGGGTCTTGCCGAACGCGTGGCCGCCGGCGATCAGCGCCACGGTTTCTTCGTCGTTCATGGCCATGCGGCCGAAGGTTTCGCGAATATCCTTGGCCGAGGCCACCGGGTCCGGGTTGCCTTCAGGGCCTTCAGGGTTGACGTAGATCAGGCCCATCTGCACGGCGGCGAGGGGATTTTCCAGATTGCGTTCGCCCTGATCGGTGCGGCTTTCTTCATGGCCATGCAAATCGGGCTCAGCCACCAGCGTGCCGTCGCCGGGCTCTTGCACCGGGCCATTGCTCTTGCCGTAACGGTTATCGCCACCGAGCCACTCGGTTTCCGAACCCCAGTACACGTCTTCATCCGGTTCCCAGACATCGGCGCGGCCCCCGGAAAAACCGAAGGTCTTGAAGCCCATGGATTCCAGCGCGACGTTGCCGGTAAGCACGATCAAGTCAGCCCAGGAAATATTGCGCCCGTATTTTTGCTTGATCGGCCACAGCAGACGGCGGGCCTTGTCGAGGCTGACGTTGTCCGGCCAGCTGTTGAGCGGGGCGAAGCGTTGCTGTCCGGAGCCGGCGCCCCCACGGCCGTCGGCGGTGCGATAGGTCCCGGCGCTGTGCCAGGCCATGCGCACGAACAGCGGGCCGTAATGGCCGAAGTCGGCCGGCCACCAGTCCTGAGAATCAGTCATCAGCGCTCTGATGTCTTGTTTCAGCGCCTGAAAGTCGAGGCTTTTGAAGGCCTTGGCGTAGTCGAAGTCCTGGCCCAGCGGATCGGACTTGGGGGAATGCTGGCTGAGGATTTTCAGATTGAGTTGATTCGGCCACCAGTCACGGTTCGTCGTACCGCCGCCGGCGGCGTGGTTGAACGGGCATTTCGATTCGTTTGCCATGTTCGTATCCCTATCAGGTCTGCGGCCGGCTCGTGCCGACTTCGGACTGGTAAGGCTAGACCCGAGTTGGCAAGTCGGCTAATAGCCCGACTATTGGATACCGATAGGCAAACTCTTTCACCGTCCCATGTAGGAGCCGCCGAAGGCTGCGATCTTTTGATCTTTGTTCACCAAAAAATCAAAAGCAAAGATCGCAGCCTTCGGCAGCTCCTACAGGGGTTAGCTCGATTGTGCGGTGTCGTCCTCTGGCACGTCGTCGAGGATGTCTTCCTGGCCGGGCAGTTCAGTGATCACGCTGAAGTCCGAGACCTCGACCGCGCCATTGCCATACCCCAGCAAATGAAAAGAGAACGCCTTGCGCGGCTGGGGGTTTTCAAAGCTGAAGTCCAACTCCAGTGGCTGGTCCGCCGTGGCGACCATTTCCGTAGGCAGGCCCAGTTGCACGTCCTGTTCGAATTGCTTGGCCTTGAGCTGAATGTACGCCGCCTGCTGCGGATCGACCGAGCGCACGGTCAGGCGCACGCGGGTGTGCGAGCCTTTGGGCATTTCCAGGTATTGCGCGCCGATCAGGTTGTCGGCCCAGTCATCATTGATCTGCGCTTGCAGAGGGATGATGTTGTTGCTGCCGAACTGGTAGCGATGATTGAGTGGTGTGCGCAGCAGGGACAGGTCCAGCGCATCGGCGCGCGCGGCGATCTGCCGGGCCGGGTGACCGCTGTAGGTGCCTTTGTAAGTGGCGCTTTCGGCGATGAAGCCGACGCTTTGGTAATAGCGGCAGCGGCGCGGCAGGTCGCACTCGGAGAAGATGCCCTGGCCGTTGTGGTAGCGCAGTTTGCCGTTGGTGAACGACATGATTTCGCGCCCCGAATCGTAGTCGCGAAACAGCGAGCGGCCGCTCAGCGCAGTCGGCACCGGCAGGTCGAAATAGTCAAGGATCGAGGTGCTCAGATCGACGTGACCATAGACCCCGGCATTCAAGCGCGGCAGTTGCGCCTGCTCCGGTGCCAGCGTCAGGTTGAAACCCCACGAGGAGGCCAGCCGCACGCCGTCGATGCCGTGGGATTCATCCGAGGTGATTACCACCAGCGTGTCCTTGAGAACGCCCTGGCGCTCCAGCCCCGAAAGAAATTCATCCAGCGCATCGTCGAGATAACCCACAGCGGCCTGCTTCGGCGTTTCATAACGCTGCAGATAATCGTCCGGTGCGGAGTAGGGCTGGTGAGTGCCGACCGTCAGCAGGGTCAACATCCAGGGCTGCTTTTGCTTTTTCAACTGGCCGACGTAATCCAGCGCACCTTCGAAAAACGCCTTGTCATCTTTGCCCCAGGGGAATTCCAGGTAGTTGCTGTTGCTGAACCATTCCAGACCGTGGGTCGCATCGAAACCGATGTGCGGCATGATCTTGTCTTTGGCCATGAAGCGCAGGCCCGCGCCCTGCAAGTAATGCGTGCTGAAGCCGTGCTCGCGCAATTGTGCCGGCAGGCAGGCCTGATTGCGTTCGTTGAGGGTGAGCATTTCCACGCCTTTGGGCGTGCCATTGTTGAGCTTGTCGTAGTCACCGCAGAGCATGGCATACAGACCGCGAATGGTCTGATGGGTGTGCAGCACGTAATCCGGGGTGTTCATGCCGCGCTCGGCCCAGCGGCTGAGGTTGGGCATCAGGTCTTCCTGATAATGACTGCCGATCGCCTCACGGTTGGCACGGATGTAGGCGCCGGGGATGCCTTCGAGCGCGATGATCAATACATTGCGCGCCTGGCCCGGCGCGGCGAGCAGCTTCTGGCCATTGAGATCGACGTCGGTGAGCCCGGCCATCGCCGGTGTGGGTTCTTCAACGTCGCCGTCGAGCCATTCCTCGGCCTGGATCTGCAGGTCGGCGACTTCACTGGCGAGCAACTGATGCGGCAGGTTGTACAGGCGCCAGGCGTCGCCGTCATTCGGCCACAGGTTTAGCGCGCCCCAGTGAGCGGCGAACAAAGCGATCGGCGCGGCCCACGCAGCGCGCGGCAACGCCGGACGAGCCAGACCGCGCCCCATAAATTGGGCCAGCAGCCAGAAAACTAAAGCACCCAGCAAAGCAATGGCCAGGGCAGGGTGCGCAAGTCCGCCGCCAGTGGAGTTTTCGACGAATTGCGGGTCGATCAGATAGTGAATATCCGAAGGCGTCGGCAGGCGGCCGACGGCGCTGACCAATTCTGCCGTGGCGATCGCCAGCAGCGCCCAGAACATTAGCACCGGCAAGGCCAGCCACCATGCGCGGCGATGCAGCGTTACCACCAGCAAACTGCCGACGGCCAGATCCGACAAAAAGCCCAGCGGGTTTGACCAGCCCAGCGCCGCCCGCAGGCACACCGGCACGACCAATACCAGAACGATGAGAGAAAGAAGGCGGGCATTCGGCCGCCGCAGCCAGTTGAAAAGAGCACTCACAAAAAAGGCCTGCTTGTCATCAAAGGGTCAAAAAAGTGTGGGTGATGATACCAAGGGCAGAAAGGCTGATCGGCTTTTAAAACCTGCGGCTGGCGATCGCTGAAACGGCGCGTGCCCATAGCGGGCGTGGGTTGTGGGACGTATGGCCGTTTTTCGGAGGGGCAGTTTTTTGTTTCAGACTGTTGTAGGTCCATCCACTGCTCCTGAATTTCAGCAGCAGACGCTAAATCGCGGAGTGCTATCGATATGCGATAAAGATATTTAAGTTCTGTTTTTTATAGCTATAAAGTCAGGCCTTTCAGCCCACCCCCATGCTGCGAGGTTGTCATGGCCACACCGTTCAAACGTTCTGCGCTGACTCTGTTGGCCGCAACTCTGGCAGCGGGCGCGCTGTTCAGCAGCGGCGCCCGGGCCGAGGGCAAAATCAGCATCGCCCAGCAATTCGGCATTGGTTACCTGATTCTCGACGTCGTGCGCGATCAACAACTGATCGAGAAACACGGCAAAGCCCAGGGCCTGGAGATCAAGGTCGACTGGAACAGCATTTCCGGCGCCACGGCCATGAATGAGGCGCTGCTCACCGGAGCGCTGGACGTCGTCTCGGCCGGCGTGCCGCCGATGCTCACCGTGTGGGATCGCACCAAGGGCAAGCAGAACGTCAAAGCCATCGCCGCGCTGGGGTCGATGCCCAATTACCTGCTGACCAACAACCCGAACATCAAAACCCTCAAGGACTTCAGCGACAAGGACCGTATCGCCGTGCCGGCCGCAGGCGTAGGCTTCCAGTCGCGTACCCTGCAGATAGAAACCGCCAGGGAATTCGGTGATGACCAGTTCAAGAAGTTTGACAACATTTCGGTCAGCCTGCCGCACCCGGACGCCACCGCTGCGCTGATCGCTGGCGGCTCGGAAATCAACTCGCATTTCTCCAGCCCACCGTTCCAGTACCAGGCGCTGCAAAACCCCAACGTGCATAAAGTGCTGAGCTCCTACGACATCCTCGGCGGCCCGGCGACGTTCAACGTTCTCTACACCACGGAAAAATTCCACGACGAAAACCCGAAAACCTACAAGGCGTTCTACGACGCACTGGCCGAAGCCGAGAAGATCATCAAGGCCGACAAGCCCGCCGCCGCCCAGGCCTACATTCGTGTAGAGCAATCGAAACTGCCGCTGGCCCTGGTCGAGCAAATCGTCAAAGACCCGGAAATCGACTTCACCGTTGTACCGCAACGCACGTTCATCTACGCCGAGAAATTGCAGGAATTGGGCGTGCTGAAAAACAAGGCGGGGAGCTGGAAGGATTACTTCTTTGAAGAAGCGCATGGTGGTGCGGGGAGTTGAGGGGAGGGGAGTGCGGCAGGCTCCTGTGGTCTGCCGCTAATACTCGTCAGTGGCAGCGCTCACAGCGAGTCGGAAATGGACGTTTCCCCATCCTCGAAAATGCTTTCAATCGGCAACCCGAACGCTCGCGCGATCTGGAAGGCCAGCGGCAGGCTTGGGTCATAGCGTTCATTTTCGATGGCATTGATGGTCTGACGGGAGACCTTCAAGCGCTGCGCCAGATCGACCTGTGACCACTTGCGCTCGGCGCGCAGCGCCTTGAGGTGATTTTTCATTGATAGCGACGTCGGGCGATTTGCAGACCGAGGATCCACATTGCGCCCATCACCGGCCATACGCAGGTCCACGGGATGTGCGGGGCGCCGATATTTTCGAGAAAGCCATAGCTGAACGTCAGCAACGCGGAAGCGGCGAACGCAAAGCCCAGCGCTTCAAACTGGATGCGCAGGTGCATCTCATCCAGGCGCCGCAGGTTGCGCACGATAGCCCAGCACATCAATCCGGCGGGGATCATCGGCGCCAGCGCGACGGCTGAACGCAACAGCAGATGGGCGTCCAGCAAATGTTGGCTGGCAACCACCGAGGCGATCAGCACGAGTGTGTACAGCGTCAATGCGGCGCCCATTTCGAGGTAATAGCGATTCATGTTTAACTCCATGTAAAAGACCCTTTACATCCTCGTCGAAATCTTTGCTTATGTAAAGCAAGCTTTCCATTCGGTCAGAGCATCGCTTCCATAAAAAACGGGGCGGCCCGATCATCGATCAGGCCGCCCCGGTTTATGTCAGGCGAACAGTCTTTCAGTCAGCGATCAATGCATCTTGCTGTGATCGTGGCCGCCCATGTTGGTCAGCGCGCGAACCGGTGCTTTGACTTCGATGGTTTCTTTCTCGCCCGCGGCGTTTTCCACGGTCAGGGTCAGCGGCACGCTGTCGCCTTCCTTCAACTGACCGCTCAGGCCCATCAGCATGACGTGGTAGCCGTTCGGGTCGAAGCTCACGGCTTTGCCGGCAGGCAACTCAACCGACTTCACCGGACCCATGGTCATCACATCGTTCTTCATGCTCATTTCATGAATCTGAACGTCCTTGGCCACTGGCGAGGCAACGCTGAGCAGCTTGCTGTCGCTGTCGGCAGTGACGGTCATGAACGCGCCGCTGGCGGACTGGGTCGGCACGGTTGCACGGACCCAGGCGTCGTCGACTTTGGTCTGCGCCGACGCCTGAAAGGCCAGGCCGAGCAGGGACAGTGCACATACGGTGCGTTTGAGGTGATTCAGAACGGGATGCATCAGCAGACCTCCATAACAGTAAGCAAATCTTCCGTGCACTCTTGGGCTGTCAGCGAAGTGGACAGGCCCAGGCGCAACTCACCACGCGAGTCGTAGACGTAGCTGGTGGACGTATGGGAGATGGTGTAGGTGTCGCCGGCCGGGACTTTCTCGTAGAACACGTCGAATTCCTTGGCGGTGGCCTTGGTTTCCTCAAGCGTCCCGTACAGCGCGACGAAGCTCGGGTCGAAGGCTTTGACATAGGCGTCGAGGATCTGCGGCGTGTCGCGCTCAGGGTCGAGGGTGATGAACACCACTTGCAAACGGTCGCCGTCGCGGCCCATCAGTTTTTTGATCTGTGCGGCGCGGGCCAGGGTAGTGGGGCAAACGGCCGGGCACTGGGTGAAGCCGAAGAAGATCATCGGCATCATCCCGCGAAAGCTCGACAGCGACATGGTTTCGCCTTCGGGATTCTTCAGCTTGAAGGTGCGTCCGAGGATCTTGTCGCTCAGATCCTTGCCGTACTTGTACGACAGTTGGCCACGGGTATCGCAACCGGCGAGCAGGCCGAGCCCGAGCACGCCCATTCCCGCAAGTACCTTGCGGCGAGTCAACAAAGCCGTCATCTAATACCGCCTTTTGCAGCCCGCCAGTCGGCAGGACTGGCGAGGGGTTAACCGTAAAAGCGCCGCATGATAGCAAACTGAGGCTGATCGCCGGCTGCCGATCGCCGCGCGGTGCGGGATCGGACGACAAAAGGTGTAAGAAGAAATGACGAATAAGCCATGCGTTCGCCGCGACCAAACTTTGATTTAAATAGTATGACGATTGGAGACGAGCGCAGAAACACGTACTCTTGCCGCTGCGCTGCAAAGACCAAAACAACAACAGGAGTCTGTAATGCAACCGATTCGTCTCGGCCTGGTGGGCTACGGCAAGATCGCCCAGGATCAACACGTTCCCGCCATCCTCGCCAACCCGGCGTTCCAGTTGGTGGCGGTCGCAACCCAGGGCAAACCTTGCGCCGGGGTGGAGAACTTCCAATCGCTGGGCGAACTGCTCGAAAACGGCCCGACTGTCGACGCAATTGCGTTCTGCACGCCGCCACAAGGGCGCTTCGCGCTGGTGCAACAGGCGTTGGCGGCCGGCAAGCACGTGCTCGTGGAAAAACCGCCCTGTGCGACATTGGGCGAGGCCATGGCCCTGGTCGATCAAGTCGCCGAACAAGGCGTCAGCGCTTTGTTCGCCTGGCATTCACGCTACGCACCGGGCATCGCCGCCGCCCGCGACTGGCTGGCCAGCCGCACCCTGCAAAGCGTACAGATTGACTGGAAGGAAGACGTGCGCAAGTGGCATCCGGGTCAGGCATGGATTTGGCAACCGGGCGGCCTCGGTGTGTTCGACCCGGGCATCAACGCCTTGTCGATCGTCACCCACCTGCTGGCGCTGCCGCTGTTTGTCGAAGCCGCCGAATTGCGCGTGCCGAGCAACTGCCAGTCGCCGATTGCTGCCTCGATCAAAATGTCTGATGCACATCAGCTCGACGTACGCGCCGAGTTCGACTTCGACCATGGCCACGACGAACTGTGGAGCATCGAAATCCGCTGCGTCGAAGGCATCCTGCGCCTGGACAATGGCGGCGCCGTGCTGAGCATCGACGGCGTGCGCCAAAGCGTCTCGGAGGAGGGCGAGTACGCAGCGGTCTACCGCCACTTCCAGCAATTGATCAGCGACAAGGACAGCGACCTGGATCTGCAACCGTTGCGCTTGGTGGCGGACAGTTTCTTTGTCGGTAGTCGGGCGTTGGTTGAGCCGTTCTATGATTGAAGTGGATTGTCCGGTTTGAGTGGACGGTGTAACCCTTTTCAAGCGATTTATCCCTTTGCTGTGCGTCAGTAATCTGTACCCAACTTGAACGCAACAACAAAACTCCAAACTTGAAAAGGGACGCACACCATGACCACTCCAACCTACAATCGCCTGAACAAAGACGACGCTATCGTGCTGCTGGTTGACCACCAGACCGGTCTGATCTCGCTGGTGCAGGACTTTTCGCCGAACGAGTTCAAGAACAACGTGCTGGCGCTGGCGGATCTGGCCAAGTTCTTCGACCTTCCGACGGTCCTCACCACCAGCTTCGAACAAGGCCCGAACGGCCCGCTGGTACCAGAGCTGAAAGAGATGTTCCCGGACGCGCCATACATCGCTCGTCCAGGCCAGATCAATGCCTGGGACAACGAGGACTTCGTCAAGGCGATCAAGGCCACCGGGCGCAAGCAGATCATCATTGCCGGTGTTGTAACGGATGTCTGCGTAGCGTTTCCGACCCTGTCAGCATTGGCTGAAGGTTTCGATGTGTTTGTGGTGACTGACGCGTCCGGCACCTTCAACACCACCGTGCAACAAGCCGCATGGAGCCGCATGACTCAGGCCGGCGCGCAGATGATGAACTGGTTCTCGGTGGCCTGTGAGCTGCACCGCGACTGGCGCAACGACATTGAAGGCCTGGGTAACCTGCTGTCGCAGCGTATCCCAAACTATCGCAACCTGATGAACAGCTACTCGGCGCTGACGCAGCAGAAGTAAGCGTTATATCCAAAGCGAAAGCCTGCCTCGAAAGCAGGCTTTTTGCGTTTTCTACAGAACGCCGTTCGTCCATTGCCGGGCACTTGTCACGCAAGGGCATTTCACACGTTCAGGTACCTATCGCTGAACACCTCGGAGAACGACATGGACATTGATGAAAACGCACCGGGCAACCAGTCGCAACAAGCCGTGACGCGCACCACCGACAACGAGACCGGGCACGATCCCAAGCGCGAGAACCCCGAGGTGCCTTTGCCGCCGGACGATGAGGCGCCTGTAGAAGAAGACATGTCGGATGTGGATGCGGCCAATTCGGTTTCGACGGAGCATCCGCCGTCACGCTGACCGTGCAGTTTGAAGGGGAACGCTCGCTGTGATGGTCAACCCGGACAGTTCCCTCTCCTCGGGGAGAGGGCTAGGGTGAGGGGCTTTCCCTGGCACCCTGATGCAGTTCAGTCACCGACATCGTGAAAACCAGTTTCGCTCGCCCATGGTTGGCATACCCATGCGCCACATCCGTCCTCGCCACCGCCGAACACCCAGGCCCGACAATCAGCTCGGCATCGCCAACTTGCAGATGCAACGTGCCTTTTTCGACATGAAACAACTCGGTGGTGCCATTCGAGTGACCGGCTGAAGAAAACGACTCGCCGGGAAACAATTCCCAGCGCCACAACTCGAGCATGTTCGGGCCGCCGGTGCCGGCCAGCAGGCGCGCCGATCCGCCCAGTTCACCGGTCCACAGCGTGGGGATGTCCTGACTGTCGATCAAATGCGCCGCCGGAGTGTCGGCGACATTGACGAAGTCCGCCACGGACAAGCCCAGCGCTGCGGCGATTTTGCACAATGTCGCGATGCTTGGGTTGGCCGAGCCCTTCTCGATCTCGACCACCATGCCTTTGCTCACGCCGGAGCGCCTGGACAGTTCATCCAGGGTGATGCCCTGTTGTTTGCGCGCCTGTTTGAGCGTGCGCGACACCGCCGCGCTGACGGTCTCGACGTCGGCGCCGGCCTCGGTCGTTATATTGACTTTCTTGGTCATTGATCGCTAGCATCGTTTGAAATTCGGGTATGAGGGGGATTCTGGGATGCTGTCTGTCGTGCCGTCAATCGATCCGGCTGTTGCGCAACTCGCGCCGGGCTTCAGAGCGCTGAGTATTGTCGTGCAAGCGGCGCCGATTACTCAGGCATACGTGGCCGGTGAAGCACTGGCCAAAGCCTGTCAGATCGTCGCCAACGGTGGCCCGGCATGGGCGCCCGCGCACTTGCAGGCCTGGGCGGACGTGTTTCGCCAGTTCGGTGCCAAGCCGCAGCGCACGCCGTGCTCGGCCGAGGCTCTGCGCAAACGGGTGTTGCGCGACGGCGAATTGCCGAGCATCGATCCGGTGGTTGATCTGTACAACGCCATCAGCCTCGAGTACGCGATTCCGGTCGGCGGCGAGAATGCGCAAGCCTACGTAGGCTCACCGCGTCTGGTCGTCGCCGATGGCAGCGAACCGTTCGACACGATGAAAGAAGGCCAGCCCGCGCATGAATTCCCGGACGCCGGCGAAGTGGTCTGGCGCGATGACCAAGGCGTGACCTGCCGGCGCTGGAACTGGCGCCAAGGCGTGCGAACCCGCCTTGATGCGCAGGCGCAGCACATGTGGTTCATCCTCGAAAGCCTGCCGGCGATGCCGCTGGAAGCGCTGACCGAGGCCGGCGACAAGCTCATCGAAGGCCTGCAGCAAATGATGCCCGGCGCCGAGATCGAAAGCATGTTGATCGGGCCGGGAGCGCGTTAGGTTAGATATGAGTGCCAGCCCGTTTCGTCAGCGGCACCGCGATTCCCTGTGGGAGCCTGCTCGAGAAGGCGGCACATTCAACATCTTTGCCGGCTGTTCCACCGCTTTCGCGAGCAAGCTCGCTCCCACAGTGTTCCGTGTTGACCAATGATTTGGTGGTGCTACAACCTCTGTGGGAGCGGGCCTGCTCGCGAAGACGGCGGCACATTCAACATCTTTGCCGGCTGATCCAGCGCTTTCGCGAGCAGGCTCGCTCCCACAATGTTCCGTGTTGACCATTGATTTGGTGGTGCAACCAAACCCTGTGGCAGCGGGCTTGCCCGCGAAGACGGCGGTACATCCAAAATCTTTGCCGGCTGACCCAGCGCTTTCGCGGGCAGGCTCGCTCCCACAATATTCCGTGTTGACCAATGATTTGGTGGTGCCACAAAAACCCTGTGGGAGCGGGCTTGCCCGCGAAGACGGCGGCACATTCAACCTCTTTGCCCGCTGAACCACCGCTTTCGCGAGCAGGCTCGCTGCCACAGATTGACTCCGGGTCTCAGTAGGGGCTCGCGGTTGGACGCACGATTAGTTCGCTGACGTCCACGTCCGCCGGTTGTTCGACGGCATACGCAATCGCGCGGGCGATGGCTTCGGCGGGGATGGCGATCTTGCGGAATGACTTCATCTCGGCACGGCCGCCTTCATCGGAAATGCTCTCGGCCAGTTCCGATTCGGTCACGCCCGGTGCGATGACGGTGACGCGGATATCGCCACCGACTTCCTGGCGCAAGCCTTCGGAAATGGCCCGCACTGCGTATTTGGTTGCGCAGTACACCGCCGCAGTAGGGCTCACCGCGTAAGCACCGATCGAGGCGATGTTGATGATCTGCCCGGCGCGCTGGCGCTGCATCAACGGCAGGCTGGCGGCGATGCCGTGGAGTACGCCACGGATGTTAACGTCGATCATGCGGTTCCACTCATCGACCTTCAGTGCGTCCAGTCGGGACAACGGCATGACCCCAGCGTTGTTGACCAGCACATCGACGCGGCCGTAATGCTCCACGGCAAAATCGACGAAGCGCTGCACATCCTGCTGATCGGTGACGTCCAGTGCGCGTAACTGCGCGTGGCCACCGGCGCCGTTGATCTCTTCGGCAATCACTGCCAGACGCTCGGTGCGCCGTGCGCCCAACACCACTTTGGCGCCACGTTCGGCGAGCAGGCGTGCGGTGGCTTCGCCGATGCCGCTGCTGGCGCCGGTAATCACGATCACTTTGTCTTGAATGTTCAGCATGATGTCGTCCTCTTCTGTGTGCCCGTGAGTGGGCTTGGAAGAAGATTAAGTGCGGGGGCGCATGGGCTATTAATCGATTCCTCCACGGGATTTGCCCAATTCTGCTGCGTCGCTTTTCGACAGGTTTCAGGCCCCGCGTGGCGCATCGCGGTAGGCGCTCGGGGTGACGCCGACTTCACGGCGGAACACCTGGGAAAAATGGCTGGGGCTGGAATAGCCAACCTCCAGGCCGATGTCGATCACGCTGCCTGCGGTCTCCAGCAACAGATGACGCGCGCGGCTCATGCGCAGGCGGATGAAGTATTGCGAGGGCGATAAACCGGTGGCGCGCTTGAAGGTGCGGCTGAAGTGGTAGTCGCTCAGCCCGGCGATGGCGGCCAGATGACTGAGGCTGAAATCCTCCGCCAGATTCGCATTCATCGCTTCAAGCACCCGGCGCAGTTTATAGGCGGGCAGGGCGTTGTCGCGGCGCGGGTTGCTGCCGGGGTCGAGGTAATGACGCAGCAGATGGATCGCCAACGCCTGAGCCAGGCTGTGCACCAGCAGTGCGCTGGGTTGGCGCTGTTCGGTCAGTTCGATGCGCAGTTGCTCAAGGATGAAGCTGACCTGCTCGTCACGCGCACCGGACACATCGACAAACGTCACTGCACCGGCCTGTTCGCCGAACGCTTCGCGCGCCGCTTGTTCGATCAGGCCCAGACCGAGGTAGAGGTGCATGACTTCGAAGACCTCACAGCCTTCGGTTTGCCAGCGCATTTCATAGGGTTCGCGGGTGTTGGTCAGGAAGAAGTCGCCCGCCGTGACCTGGCTCGCCTGCCATTCTCCGCCTAACGAACGTTCTTCGACCCGGGCAGTGCCGGCCAATACCAGCACCAGCAGCGGTTCGGCCACGCACGGCACGCGGATCGGCTCAAGCAGGGTTTGATGGCGGAACAGTTGCACCACTGCATCCTTGATCTGCGGCCGCGGCTTGGTCGTTTCCGCAATACCGGGCAGATGCTCCGGCATGGCTTCGGCGGCGATGCGCGCTGGCTGGCTGATTGTCGGTGTAGCGGGGCTGGCAGGGGGCACAGGACGCTCCATCAAAAGCTTCGGCTGTGAATGATTTTGCAGGTTAGGGCGGGCGGGCAGGAAATTCCAGCGCAAAACTCCGACAGTCCCGGCAATCGCCCGAAAGCCCGGCGGCGGAGAGTGCGCGACAGTGAAGCCGTGTTTACGACCGCGCCATCAGGCGCAACACCGATTCGCTATCGAGGAGTTAAAACCATGACTGATTTCAACCACACCCTGCCACAAGAAGTCGCCGGTAAAGTTGCACTGGTCACTGGCGCGGCCAGTGGCATCGGCAAGGCGATTGCGCTGATGCTGCACGCTCGCGGCGCCAAGGTGATTGCCGAAGACCTCAACCCGGCTGTCGAAGCACTGGCTCGTCCCGATCTGGTGCCGCTGGTGGCGGACATCACCGAAGACGGCGCCGCCGAACGCGCAGTCGGCCTTGCCGTCGAGCAGTTCGGGCGCCTGGATATTCTGGTCAACAACGCCGGGATCATCATCAACAAAGCCGTGATCGACATGAGCCGCGACGACTGGGAAAAGATCCAGGCAGTGAATGCCACGGCCGCCTTCCTGCACTGCCGCGAAGCGGTCAAGGCGATGATCCCGAACAAGTCCGGTGCGATCGTCAATATCGCTTCCTATGCGTCGTACTTTGCCTTTCCGACCATTGCCGCCTACACCGCTTCCAAAGGTGCGCTGGCACAATTGACCCGCACGCTGGCCTTGGAAGTCATCGAGCACGGCATTCGCGTCAATGCCATCGGCGTCGGCGATGTGGTGACTAACATCCTCAATGACGTGGTCGAGGACGGCCCGGGCTTCCTCGCGCAGCACGGCGAAGCGGCGCCAATCGGTCGGGCGGCGCAGCCGGAGGAAATTGCCGAAATCGTCAGCTTCCTCGCCTCCGACCGCGCCAGTTTCATGGTCGGCTCGGTGGTCATGGCCGATGGCGGCATGACGGTAACGGCGGGTTGATAGTGGCGTGAGAAGCCACGGGCGCGTGTGGCAAAGCGCCCATGGCTTTGCCACGATCATGAGCACGCAGAATCAGGCAAATCTGCAGCATCTTTGATCTAGTCGCCGCTGGATAAAACTGGCTAATCTTCCTCCGCAGTTGACCCACCTTCGTCTGCTTTCGAGGCCCTTTACATGGATAACCACGACGCTTCCATCCTCCACGATACGGCGGTGTATCGCGCCGAACTGGTGCGCTTGCTGACTCAACGCTTCGACGCGCCGGGCACTTACGAAACGGCGATTGCGCCGCTGCACGTGATCCGTCTCGATGGCCCGTCCGAGCTGATTCACGTTGTGCACCGGCCGGCGCTGTGCCTGATCGTGCAGGGGCGCAAGGAAGTCGGGCTGGGTGACGAACGCTTCCTCTACGACCCGCTGAATTATCTGGTGGTGTCAGTGACGTTGCCGGTGTCGGGACGGGTGATCGAAGCCTCGCCCGAGGCGCCGTATTTTTGCGTACGGCTGGATTTCGATCCGGCACAACTGACGCAACTGATTGCCGAATCACCGCTGACCGGCATGCCGCAGGACGCCGGGCGCGGGATGTTTCTCGACAAGATCGACGTGACCCTGCTCGACACCATGCTGCGTTTGGTGCGCCTGCTGGATAATCCGCGCGACATCGGCATGCTCGCGCCGATGGCGTTGCGCGAGCTGTATTACCGCCTGCTGCGCGGCCAGCACGGGCATCTGCTGTATGAAATCGCCGTCAACGATTCGCAGACCCACCGGGTCACGCGCGCTATCGACTGGCTGAACAAGAATTTCACCGAGCCGCTGCGTATCGACGCGCTGGCGCAGGTGGCCAACCTGAGCAACTCGGCGCTGCATCACCGCTTCAAAGCCGTCACCGCCATGAGCCCGCTGCAATATCAAAAACAGCTGCGCCTGCAAGAGGCACGGCGGCTGATCATCAATGAAGGGCTGGACGTGTCCAGCGCCTGTTACCGCGTCGGCTACGAAAGCGCTTCGCAGTTCAGCCGCGAATACAACCGCCAGTTCGGCTGCCCGCCGTCCAAGGAACTTAGCCGCCTGCGTCAGACCGGTTGATTACCGGGCGGGTCCTGCCCATTCCTCACGAAACCCCAGCAGAAAATCCACAAACGCCCGCACCCGTTGCGGCACATAGCGGCCGTGCGGGTAGAGCAGGGTGTAGGGGCGCGAACGTCCGGTGTACGGTTGCAGCACTTCCATCAGACGGCCATCGGCGAGTTCCTGCTCGACGATGAAACGGTAAGTCTGAAACAGCCCGGCGCCGTGCTTGGCCAGCGTCACACCGCCGAGCACGTCATCGGAGCAGGAATAGCCACCGTCGGAGATCACTTCCAGGTCTCGGCCGTTTTCCTGAAACAGCCAGGAAATCCGCCGCCCGCTGCTGGGCAATTCGAACTGGATGCACTCATGCGCGATGAGATCGTCCAGCGTCTGCGGCGTGCCGGCTCTATGCAGATATTCAGGTGCGGCGACCACCACCAGGGCGGCGTCTTCCAGCAGGCGCGCGATCAGGGTCGAGTCCGGTTGTGCGCGCACGCGTATCGCCAGGTCGTAGCCCTCTTCAACGAAGTCGATATTGCGGTTGCCCAAGTGCACGTCGACCGTGACCTCGGGGTACAACGCGCGAAATTTCGGCAGCAGCGGCAGGATGCGGTGATGCCCGTAGGTGGTAGGCAGGCTGATGCGCAGTCGCCCCGACGGCGAAGTCTGCGCACCCATGACTTCCTGCTGCGCTTCAACCAGTTGCGTCAGCGCCTGGCTGCATTGTTCGAAGAAGCTCCGGCCGGCGTCGGTGAGGCGAATGCTGCGCGTGGTGCGCGCGAACAGTCGCGAACCCAGGCGTTGCTCCAGACGCAGAATCGACCGGCTCACTGCGGCCGGCGTGACCCCGGCCAGTTGCGCGGCGGCGGTGAAGCTGCCGGCTTCGGCGGCCAGGCAGAACAGTTCGATACTGCCTAACTGCAAATCTTCAAAATGGCGTTTCATTGTGGCTCGCACCGAGGATCGACGGACGTTCATCCTCTGTGTACCACAACCAACGACGCCGCCGGTATCCACCGGCGGCGTTGCAGGGTTTCGATCAATGGCCGGCGCTCTGGCCACCGTCGACATGCAGGATCTCGCCAGTGACGAAATTTGCCCCGTCGAGGTAGAGGATCGCTTGCACGATGTCGTCGATTTCGCCCATGTGGCCGACCGGGTGCAGGCTGCCCAGCGCCTGATGGGTTTCCTCAGCGTGCATCGGCGTTTTGATGATGCCCGGCGACACGGCGTTGACCCGAATCCCGCGCTTGGCGTACTCGATGGCCAGGGATTTGGTCGCGGCGTTGATGCCGCCCTTGGTCAGCGACGCCAATACCGAAGGCACGCCATCGATTGCATGATCGACCAGGCTGGTGGTGACGCTGACGACGTGGCCGCTGCCGTGTTTTTCCATCTCGGCGATGGCCAGTTGCGAGATGTAGAAGAAGCCGCTCATGTTGGTCGCCACGACCTGGGCGTAGTCCGCCTGGCTGTAAGCGGTGAACGGCTTGGCCAGAAAGATCCCGGCATTGTTGACCAGCGTATCGACGCGACCGAAGCGGGCAACAGCGGCGCGAATCACGCGCTCGGCGGTTTGCGGATCGGCAATGTCGCCGGCGACGGTCAGGACATCCGGGTCGCTCGACTCTTTGATCGAGCGCGAGGTAGCGACCACTTGATGGCCAAGGGCGCGAAAGCCTTCGACCAGACCTGCACCAATGCCTTGCGAGGCGCCGGTGATGACAACTACTTTTTTCGATGTGCTCATGATGATTTCCTCTGTCGCTGGCCCGTCAGGGTGGCGGGTGGCTGTTGGAAGAGACTTTAGGAAGTTGTGCCGAGTTGATAAATGGGGGCTGAGGTACATCATTTGTACTGTGGTGTATCTAATCAGAGCGGGCCTCGAATGATTGTCCCGTTTGAGTGGACGGTGAAACCCTTTTCAAGCGATTTATCCCTTTGCTGTGCGTCAGTAATCTGTACCCAACTTGAACGCAACAACAAACTTCAAAACTTGAAAAGGGACGCACACCATGACCACTCCAACCTACAACCGCCTGAACAAAGACGACGCTATCGTACTGCTGGTGGATCACCAGACCGGTCTGATCTCGCTGGTGCAGGACTTCTCGCCGAACGAGTTCAAGAACAACGTGCTGGCGCTGGCGGATCTGGCCAAGTTCTTCGACCTGCCAACCATCCTTACCACCAGCTTCGAACAAGGCCCGAACGGCCCGCTGGTGCCGGAGCTGAAAGAAATGTTCCCGGACGCGCCGTACATCGCTCGTCCAGGCCAGATCAACGCTTGGGACAACGAAGATTTCGTCAAGGCAATCAAGGCCACCGGGCGCAAGCAGATCATCATTGCCGGTGTGGTCACGGATGTGTGTGTCGCGTTCCCGACCCTGTCGGCGCTGGCGGAAGGGTTTGATGTGTTCGTGGTCACCGATGCGTCCGGCACCTTCAACACCACCGTGCAACAAGCCGCATGGAGCCGCATGACTCAGGCCGGCGCGCAGATGATGAACTGGTTCTCGGTGGCCTGTGAGCTGCACCGCGACTGGCGCAACGACATTGAAGGCCTGGGCAATCTGTTGTCGCAGCGCATTCCTAACTACCGCAACCTGATGAACAGCTACTCGGCGCTGACGCAGCAGAAGTAAGTTCACGACCCACGAAAAAGCCTGCGTTTAACAGCAGGCTTTTTGTTTTTCCGACGGCTGCGGCCAACTTGGTTGCTCTGTAGCTTGACCCACCGCTTTCGCGAGCAGGCTCGCTCCCACAGTTGACTGTGTTTGCTCAGGAGAAATGCAATTTCCTGTGGGAGCGAGCCTGCTCGCGAAGACGGCGGCACAGTCACCCGAGCAATTCGCTGATCCACTGCATCTCTTGCTTCAGCGCAAGAATTTTGTCCTCCGGCAACGCCTGTTGCGCTCGCGTAAACTGCCCCAACGTCTTCTGCCGCTGCTTCAGCCTGCGTTGCCATTTGTGCAGAAATGCCGGGCAGCGCGCCTGCAGATGCAGGGGTCCGAAAAACAGTTCCCTGGCATCGTAAGTCACCGGATCAGAGCCGCGCTCGGCAACGATGATTTCATAGTCGAAGCGGTTCTCATGCAGCATCTCTTCACAGACGATGCGGTAGCCGTTATCCATCAACCACTGGCGCAGCGCTTGCTCGCCGCCGTTGGGTTGCAGGATCAGCCGTTCGTGGCCATTGAGGTGAGCTTTGCCGTTCTGGAAAATATCGCGAATTGTTTCGCCGCCCATGCCGCACAGGGTGATGGCGCTGATGCCGTCGTCAGGCCTGATCGCCGCCAGGCCATCGGCCAGACGCACGCTGATCTGGCCGTGCAGATCGTTGTCATTGACGGTGCGTTGCGCCGCGTGGAATGGCGTCAACGCGACCTCGCCAGCCACCGCCGCTGTAATCAGGCCTCGGCGCATCAGGGCAACCGGCAAATAGGCGTGATCCGAACCGATATCCGCCAGCCGCGCGCCGACCGGTACGTGGGCAGCGACGCGCTCCAGGCGCATGGACAATGTCTGTTGGTTCAATGGCGACCCCGTTCACCCAGCGGTGGAAAAAGGGGTGCGACTCTGGCGAGCAACGCTGACGCTGTCAATTGTGCAGGTGAAATCCCCGAACCATCGGCAGCATTGCGCTGCCGATGGGCGCTTGCGCTTAGCCGGCGAGGGTTGCGTTGTCGATGACGAAGCGGTATTTCACGTCGCCCTTGAGCATGCGCTCGTAGGACTCGTTGATCTGGTCGGCGCGGATCAACTCGATGTCGGAAACGATGCCGTGCTCGGCGCAGAAATCCAGCATTTCCTGAGTCTCGAGAATGCCGCCGATCATTGAGCCGGCAATGGTGCGGCGCTTGGTGATCAGGTTGAATACGTTCGGCGACGGATGCGGCGATGCGGGCGCTCCGACCAGGGTCAACGCGCCATCGCGCTTGAGCAGCACGAGGAACGCGTCGAGATCGTGCGGCGCTGCGACGGTATTGAGGATGAAGTCGAAACTCTTGGTGTGTGCTGCCAATTCCTCGGCATTGCGCGACACCACCACCTCATCCGCACCCAGCGCCTTGGCCGCTTCACGCTTGGATTCGGAGGTAGTGAACGCGACCACGTGGGCGCCCATGGCGTGGGCCAGTTTGATGCCCATGTGGCCCAAACCACCGATGCCGACCACGCCGACTTTCTTGCCGGGGCCAGCGTTCCAGTGGCGCAGCGGCGAGTAGGTGGTAATGCCGGCGCAGAGCAGCGGCGCGACGGCGGCCAATTGCGCCTCGGGATGACGGATGCGCAACACATAGCGCTCGTGCACGACGATGTTTTGCGAATAGCCGCCGAGGGTCCAGCCCGGTGCGTCCGGGGTCGGGAAATTGTAGGTGCCGATCATGCCGTCGCAGTAATTTTCCAGACCGGATTCGCAGTCATCGCAGTGCTGGCAGCTGTCGACGATGCAGCCGACACCGACCAGATCGCCGACCTTGTAGTTTTTGACGTGATCGCCAACCGCCGAGACGCGGCCGACGATTTCATGGCCGGGGACGCAAGGGAATTGCGTGCCAGCCCATTCCGCGCGCACCTGATGCAAGTCGGAATGGCAGATGCCGCAGAAGGCGATATCGATCTGCACGTCGTGCGCCGCCGGGGCACGGCGGTTGATCTGCATCGGTTCAAGAGGTTTGTCGCCAGCGTGGGCGCCGTAGGCTTGTACGAGCATGTGAGCATCCTCCATGGGGTTGTCGGACGCCCATTGTTGCCCCTGGGTCGGAGCGCGAGGTAGTGCATTTCTGTGAAATGCTTGCCTGATTCTGCTGTTGATTGCGCAACCGAAAGGCAGCCGTATGGCTGCCGTTTCAGGCTCAACGCGGATTGGGCTGGTCGTCCATCTCGGCGTTATCGGTTTCCTGACGTACGCGCTCCGGATCCAGGCCGGTACTGTCATCATCCAGCGGGATTTCGCCTTCGTTGTCGGGTAGCTCGTCGATGCCGCGTTCCTTCATCGGATCGACCTCGGTACGCCCCGGACTCAGCGGGTCGGGCGTGGTTGGGAGCGGATCGTCACCTTGCTTGCCTTGATCGTTATTCATCTCACACCTCGTCATCGCCGTTTCTACGGCTTGTGCAGGTTGGAGGTGCGGGCGATTTTCGCCGTTCGATTTTTTTGCCTGCCTTCGGTCGCCTCGCCAAAATGCGGAATTTCTCCGACGCGCGCGGCTCCATAAACCAACAGCCAGAGGCGAGGACGCAATGATGAGCAGTTCATTCAAAGTCGGCGACGCGGTGCGCTGGAATTCCGAGGCCGGCGAGATCCACGGCAAAGTGGTCAAGGTGCACACTCGCGATACCGAGTTCATGGGCCGCCACCGCCCGGCCTCGAAAGATGCGCCGCAGTACGAGGTCAAGAGCGACAAGACCGGCCACCTGGCCATGCATCACGGCGACGCGCTGAAGCACGCTTAGAAACGTGCCAGTCGGTAGGGCTCAGCGTTGGGCAATGCGAGGGTGGCGCCTGAAACCATTTTCCCGATCATCTCAGCTGTGACCGCCGCTTGAGTCAGGCCCAGATGCTGATGACCGAAGGCAAGCAACACCTTGCCCTCGCAAACTTGGTCGATCACCGGCAGCGAATCCGGCAGCGACGGACGAAAGCCCATCCACGGTGTCGCGCCATCAGCGTTCAGATCTTTGCGAAACAGGCCTTGGCTCAGGCGCTGCAACTGCCAGGCGCGCGCCATGTTCGCCGGCCGCTCCAGCCCGGCGAATTCGACCGTGCCGGCCAGGCGCAGGCCTTCGCGCATCGGCGTCATGATGAACTTGCGCTCCAGCGAGGTGACCGGGAAGGGCAGGCGATCATGCTCGTGCGGCAGCATCAGGTGATAGCCACGTTCGGTGTCCAACGGTACTTGCTTGCCGGTCAGCGCGGCAGTCAGTTTCGCCGAATGCGCACCGCAGGCCAGTAACACGCGGCTGGCCGTCACACCGCCGTTGCCCGTTATCAATAAGACGCCTTTTTCCTGCACGTAGCCGCCCTGAACCTGCTGCTGGAGAAAACTCACACCGCTGCTGCGAGCCGCTTCGACCAGTGCGCAGACCACCCGATAGGGATCAAGGAAATGCCCGGTGCGCGGGAAAAACAGTCCGCCCTGAATCTGTTCGCTGAGTTGCGGCGCCGTTTCGCGGATCGCCCCGGCCTGCCAGTAATCCACCGGCACCTGCTGCTGATGCAGCCGTGCCTGCAAAGCTTCGATGGCCTGACGGGATTCAGGTTTTTCGAAGACCAGTAACGAGCCGTCAACCTTGAGCAGATCCGTGCGCTGGATATCGCTGAGCAAGCGCTGCCACGCATCCAGGCTGCTTTCATTGAGCGCGCGCAAGCCGGCGACGGTTTTCTGAAAAGGCTCGGGCCGCAGATTCAGCAGCAAGCGGGTGAACCACGGCAGGGCGCGCGGCAGATATTTCCAGTCCAGGCGCAGCGGCCCCATCGGGTCCATCAGCATGGCTGGCAAGCGCTTGAGGATAGAAACATCAGCGATCGGAAACACCTGCTCGGTGGCCAGATGCCCGGCATTGCCGAACGAAGCGCCGTGCCCCGGTTCCTGCTGATCGATGACCACCACGCGCAGACCCTGACGTGCCAGACGTAGTGCGCAAGCCACGCCGATGATTCCGGCGCCGACCACGGCGATGTCGTGCGAAGGGTTATTCGCCATGGCGTGTCGCTTCCCGTTGACCATCAAGCAAGCGCCGAAGGTTGAGCGGATTGGTCTGTTGCAGCGCCGTCGGCAGCAAGCTGTCGGGGAAATCCTGATAGCACACCGGCCGCAGGAAACGCAGGATCGCCGCAGTGCCGACCGAGGTGCTGCGCGCATCCGAGGTTGCCGGGTAAGGCCCGCCATGGACCATTGCATCGCAGACTTCCACGCCGGTCGGCCAGCCATTGACCAACAGGCGCCCGGCCTTGCGCTCGAGGGTTGGCAGCAACGCGCGCGCCAGTGCAAGGTCGGCGTCGTCCATGTGCAGGGTCGCGGTCAGTTGACCTTCGAGATGGGCGCAGACCTGACGGATTTCTTCGTCACTGCTGCATTGCACGACAAGCGATGTCGCGCCGAACACCTCAGCCTGCAAACGCGGGTCGGCGAGAAACTCCGCCGCGTCGGTGCTGAAGAGATACGCCTGGCACTGATTCGGGCCTCTGCCGACTTGGCCAACCGCTACCGCGCGTGCACGGGGATTGCCTTGCAGTGCCGTCACGCCTGCTTGATAGGCACCGAAGATGCCGGGCGTGAGCATGGTTTGCGCCGCGCTGCGCGGGATCAGTTCAGCCACCGCGCTGAGGAACCCGTCGAGCGCCGGGCCTTTGCGGGCAATCAGCAATCCCGGGTTGGTGCAGAACTGCCCGGCGCCCAATGTCAGCGACGCGACAAACCCTTCGGCCAGCGCCTGCGCGCGATTTTCCAGCGCGGCGGGAAACAGCAAAACCGGGTTGATCGAGCTCATTTCCGCATACACCGGGATCGGCTCGGGCCGCGCTTGTGCAGCTTTCATCAAGGCCAGACCGCCAGTGCGCGAGCCGGTGAAACCAGCGGCTTTGATGCGCCAGTCGCTGACCAATGCGATGCCGACTTCGTAGCCAGAATCGAACAACAAGGAAAACACGCCCTCGGGCAGAGCGCAGGCTTTGACCGCTTGCGCGACTGCGCGGCCGACCAGTTCGCTGGTGCCCGGATGGGCGCTGTGCGCCTTGACGATTACCGGGCAACCGGCCGCCAGTGCTGCGGCGGTGTCGCCACCGGCCACGGAAAATGCCAGCGGAAAGTTGCTAGCGCCGAACACCGCGACCGGCCCCAGGGCAATCTGCCGCTGGCGCAAGTCGGAGCGCGGCAGTGGTTGGCGTTGCGGTTGCGCACTGTCGACGCGCACGTCCAGCCATTCACCGGCGCGCACGGTACGGGCGAACAGGCGCAATTGCGAGCAGGTGCGGCCACGTTCGCCCTGAAGGCGTGCAGGCGGCAGACCAGTTTCGGCGTGGGCGCGTTCGATCAGTTCATCGCCAAGGTTTTCGATGTGCTCGGCAATGCTTTCGAGAAATGCCGCACGGGCGCTCAGGCTGGTTTCGCGGTACGCGTCTTGCGCCGCCCAGGCCAGGGCGCAGGCATGTTCCACCTGTTCGGCTGACGCCCCGGCGTACTGCGGTTCAAGTGCCTGGTTGGTCGCCGGATCAATCCCGCGAGAGGCCGGACGATTGCCCGCCACGGATTGTTGGCCGATCAGCATGTTGCCCGTCAGAGTCATGGTGTCTTCCTGTGAAATGAGCGAGGCCTGCCGCGAATCGTGATGACTCGCGGCAGGTGGCGGTCAGGCGAAGTTCTGCTCGGCGGACCAGTTTTCGTACCAGTGACGGAACAGCGAATACTGCTTCTCGGCATAGCGCCGTTGCGAGTCGCTCAGCACGTCGCTTTCGTTGAAGTGCAGGGTGTATTCCTTGTCGCCGTTGAGCACCATCAGGTGCTTGTAATACAGCACCAGATCGCAACCTTCGTCGAACGATGACAGCACCGCCAGCGCCGACTCCAGTTCCCGCGCCTGGCGCCGGGCCTTGGCATCGCCTTGCGCGGCCTGCTTGCTCAGCGCCACCAGTTGCAGCACTTCGCGGGGCAGGGCGTTGCCGATGCCGGTAATGGCGCCGGTGGCGTTGCAGTTGACGAAGCCGTGCACCACTTGCGTGTCGACGCCGACCATCAGCGTCACGTCGTCATCCTTGGAGGTGATGTTCTCGGCCGCGTAGCGCAGGTCCGCGCCGCCGCCGAATTCCTTGAAGCCGATCAGGTTCGGGTATTCACGGCGCAGTTCGAAAAACAGATCGGCGCGGGTGGCGAAGCCGTAGTAAGGGCTGTTGTAGATCACCGCCGGCAAGTTCGGCGCGGCTTGCAGGATGGCGGCGAAGTGGGCCTTTTGCGCCGTCGCCGAAGCGCCACGGGACAGCACGCGCGGGATGACCATCAAGCCTTGCGCGCCGACTTTCGCCGCATGCGCTGCGTGGGAAACCGCTTCCCGGGTATTCACTGCACCAGTGCCGACGATGGTCGGCACCCCGGCAGCGACCAGGCGCGCCACGCCTTCCTGGCGCTCGGCTTCGGTGAGCAACGGCCAGTCGCCCATCGAGCCGCAGTAGACCACGGCGCTCATGCCGACATCGATCAGCTCGCGTCCCTTGGCCACCAGCGCATCGAAATCAGGTTTGCGCTGGGCGGTGCACGGGGTCATCAGGGCCGGCATGCAACCAGTGAAGATGTTGTCGCTCATGATTCAACTCCTTGGCATTTCGTTTGATTCGTAGTGAAAAAACGGCGTGGCGGCTCAGATGCCCCACGCGAACGGGTCGGTTTCGTCGATCAGCAAGGTGCTGTCAGCGGTCATGTAGGCGCGGCCGGTGATGAACGGGCGAATGCGTTCGCCTTCCCATTCGAAGCGGCCTTCGAACTGGCTGCCGGTAATGCTCGCCTGGATCCATGGCGCGCCCGCTTCCAACTTGTCGTCGGCGGCCAGGCAGGCAAGTTTGGCGCTGGTGCCGGTGCCGCACGGCGAGCGGTCGTAGGCTTTGCCGGGGCACATGACGAAGTTGCGGCTGTCGGCCTGATCGTCATCGGCGAACAGTTCAATGTGGTCGATGACCGCGCCGTCTTCGCCACAAATGCCTTGGTCTTCCAGCGCCTTGAGCATGGCCCAGGTGTACGCGGTCAGGTGTTCGACGTTGTCCATGGTCAGTGTCTGGCCATGCTCGGAGACGAGGTAAAACCAGTTGCCGCCATAGGCGATATCGCCGACCACGCGGCCGAAACCGGGTACGTCCACCGGCACCTGTTTGCGATAACGGTAAGCGGGCACGTTGCCCAGGGTGACCGAGCCATCGTCGTGCAGCGTCGCGCTGACTTGCCCCACCGGCGTGTCGATCTTGTGTACGCCCGGCTGGATTTTCCCCAGATGCTGCAACGAATTGATCAGGCCGATGGTGCCGTGGCCGCACATGCCCAGGTAGCCGGTGTTGTTGAAGAAGATCACCCCGCAGGTGGCATCAGGCGACACCGGCGGGCAATACAGCGCGCCGACCAGCACATCGTTGCCGTGCGGCTCGAGCAGACAGGCGCGGCGCCACTGATCGTGCTGGCTGCGCAGGGCGTCGCGTTTCTCGGCCATGTTGGTGCCGGACAACTCGGGGAAGCCGCTCATCACCAGTCGTGTCGGCTCGCCGCCGGTGTGGGAATCAATGACGTGTACTCGTTTCATGAAGAGATCCCGTTGGATGATTTCAGTAGGCGCCGGCAGGGCGGGCGTTGACGGTGGGCGAGGGCGCAGGGCTTTCGCTTTCTTCGTCCTCGTCGTCCAGGCGCAGCAGATGGGCAGGCACGCCGGTCGCTGCGCCCCAGTAGTAAATACCGGTGGCGCAAGCGGCGACGACAAGAGTGTCGAACGGATGAGCGAGGATGCCCAGGCCACCGAAGGTGCCGAGTTTCGACAGCACGATAGTCACCGCGTAGAACGCGATCAGCCACGCCGATGAGCGCACCTGACGCGCCAGACTCAGGTGTGCGGTCGGCACAAAGCGACCGCAGAACAGGTAGATGACAAACATCAGGATTTGCAGGCCGAGCAGCCACGACACGGTGTTCCAGCCCGACCAGTAAACGATCAGCGCGGCGATGATGAACGACACCGGCCCGAGCAGGCCCATGCTCTTGACCCGGAACGGGCGCGGCATGTCCGGCGCATTGCGCCGCAGCGCCGCAACCGATACAGGCGCCACCGCATAGCTCAACACCAGCGCGGCGGAGACCACGTTGATCAGCGCTTCCCACGACGGGAATGGCAGGGTCCAGAACACCGACAGGGCGAAAGTCAGCCACAGCGCCGGACGCGGGATGCCGGACTTTTCATCGATGTGGGTGAAGACCTTGAAGAAAGTGCCGGTCTGCGCCCAGCCGTAGATCACGCGCGGCGTTGCGTTCATGTAAATGTTGCCGCAGCCGCTCGGCG
This sequence comes from Pseudomonas sp. S3_G06, assembly GCF_054667565.1. Classification (NCBI taxonomy): domain Bacteria; kingdom Pseudomonadati; phylum Pseudomonadota; class Gammaproteobacteria; order Pseudomonadales; family Pseudomonadaceae; genus Pseudomonas; species Pseudomonas sp. S3_G06. The sequence goes on along the minus strand of NZ_CP162738.1, from coordinate 2,861,510 downwards.
AGATCACCGCATCGGCGACCACCAGATAGGCTAGCCAGCCGACACCGAGCGCCAGGGCGATGTCGCGATAGGGCAGGGCGAATTCCTTGCTGATACCGGCCCAGCCGTTGGCGAGCATCTCAGTCGGGATGCTGCCGAGAAAGGCCATTTGCAGCAGCACGTAGATCAGAGTCGACAGCAGCACCGAAAGAATCAGCGCAATGGGAATGGTGCGCTGTGGATTTTTCACTTCGCTGGCCACGGAAATGATCGGCGTCAGGCCCAGGTAGGCAAAGATGATCCCCCCGGCAGAGACCGCCATCTCCACGCCGGACAGGCCGAATGGAGCGAATCCCTGAACCTGAAAGTTTTCCGGTTTGAAGAAGGTGAACAGCACGCCGATCACCAGCAGCGGCACGATGAATTTGAACACGCTGACCAGATTGTTGGCCTTGGCGAAGGTCTTCACGCTGCGGTAGTTGAGCAGGAAAAACACGCAGAGCAGGCCGAACTGCACCAGCCAGCCGAGGATCGTCGGATCGCCACTGCCAGCCTTGGTCAGGCCGGGAAACCACGCCGCCGCGTATTGGCGCGAGGCGACCACTTCGATCGCCACCAGACTGGAAAACGCAATCAGCGTAATGAAGCCCATCAGGTAGCCGAGCAGCGGGCCGTGGGAATAAACCGGGTAGCGCACCACACCGCCGGCACGGGGCAATGCCGCGCCCAGTTCGCAGTAGACGATGCCCAGCAGCAACACGGCGAAACCGCCCAGCAACCAGGAAAAAATCCCCGCCGGACCGGCAATCGCCGAGACATGGCTGGCGGCGAACAACCAGCCGGAGCCGAAGATCGCGCCGAGTCCGATAAAGGTGAGGTCGATCAATGAAAGCTGTTTTTTGAACTTGCCTTGGCCTGACATGGCATCGCCTTCTTGTGAGTTATTGGATAGGCAGTTGTGTCACGGGGACGAGCAGACTTTGCACCGCTCGGCAGTGGCGGCGATTGATGTTTTATGCCGGGATCGATGACGAATTCAGCACAATGGCGCCGATGAATCCGCGGCCTCGACAGGGCCGCGACGTTGCTGCAATCTGCTGGCGAGTGACATTTGCGGTGGTTCAATTCGAGGGGAAGTGTTTGATGCAGTCAGCGTTTTCGATCCTGTGCCAGGGCACTGACGGCTTGCGTGCGCAGACCCTCGAAGCGATGGTCGCCGGTGCCGCGCAGCTGTTGCCGATACTCGATGTGATCCCCAATGCGGCGATCTTCATCAAGGATCTGCACGCGCGCTATGTGCTGGCCAACCGCACGCTGGTGCAGCGTTGTGGCTTGAAAGACCTGCGCCCGTTGCTGGGCAAGACCAGCGCGCAAGTGTTCCCGGCGCAGTTGGGCCCGGGTTACACCGAGCAGGATCGCAAAGTGCTGGAGGAAGGTTTCGTGTTGGAGGATCAGCTCGAACTGCATCTGTATGGCAGTCGCGAACCGGGCTGGTGCCTGACCCACAAACGACCCATCTACGATCGTGAAGGGCTGATCATCGGCCTGGTGGGGATCTCGGTGGATCTGCAGTCAGCCAGCGAAACCCACCCGGCGTTCGAGCGCCTGGCGGCGGTCGATGAATACATCCGCGGCAACTTCAACCGGCGGGTGACGCTGGGTGAACTGACGCGGATCGCCGGGATTTCCGTGGCGCAACTGGAACGCTACTGCAAACGCGTTTTCCACCTGACACCACGGCAGATGATTCAGAAAGTCCGCCTGGAACACGCGCATCGATTGCTGCACAGCGACTTGCCGATTACCGAGGTTGCGCTGCAATGCGGCTACACCGATCACAGCGCTTTCACCCGTCAGTTCAAGGCCTCGACCGGGTTTACACCACGCGAATACCGGCAAGCCACCGGGCATTAGATCAACACGGCCAGCCAGGCCGAGAGCAGCAGAAGAAGGGCCAGTGCCGCGTTCATGCGCTTGAACGCTTGCGGTGAGCTGAGCAACCGCGCGCTGCCGACGCCGAGCAGCGCCCAGAGCGTCATGCACGGCAGTGACACCAGCAGAAATGCCAGCGACAACACCAGCAGGCGCAGGGTCTTGTCGCCGCCGCCAACGAATACGCTGACCACGGCCACTGCCATCATCCACACCTTCGGATTGACCAGTTGCAGCAGCGCCGCGCCGAATACGCTCAAGCCTTGTTCCTGCGCAGCATTTGGGTCCAGCGATGGCGGCGGGCTGCGAAAGATCTGCCACGCCAGCCAGCTCAACCAGAGCACGCCAGCCCAAGCCATGGCTTGCTGCACGCGCGGGAAGCGCAACAGGGTTTCGCCAGCGCCGAGCCCGACCACCAGCACAATCAGCGCCGCCGCCGCACAGGCGCCGAAAATGATCGGCAACGTGGCAATCAATCCGCGCCGCGAACTGTGGCTCAGCACCAGAATATTGGTCGGCCCCGGCGTGATCGAGGCGACGAAAGCAAACAGCAGAAAGGGCAGTAAAGAAGCCATGGTGCAAATTCCTGAAAGTCGAAACAGGACACCATGATCGTCAGCGGGCGGGCCTCAGTCTGGAAGATTTGAGCAGCGTCTGCGGTAGTCCGCCGGGGTCAATTGATAGGCGCGGCGGAACCAGCGCCCCAGATGACTCTGATCGGCAAAACCAAGCACGCTGGCCACCTGCGCTGGCGTCTCGCCGCGTGCGAGCAATTGCCGCGCCTTGGCCAGGCGCAGTTGGATCAGGTAGGCGTGGGGTGCCAGACCGAAAGCGGCCTTGAACGCGCGGGTCAGGCGAAAACGATCGACACCACAGGCTTGCGCTAGGTCGTCGAGGCCGATGTCTTCGTAGGTGTGGGCATGCAGATAGTCGCGCGCAACCTGCGCAACCAGTGGCAGGCGCGGATCGAAGTCCTGACGCTTGCGCCAGTCGAGGTGGCGGGTGAGGGACGCCAGCAGGCCATCCAGCGCAGTCTGCCGGACGATGCGCAGATCGCCGTCATGTAACACGTGGAAGGCTCGCACGATCGCCGTCGACAGGCGCGGATCGTGGCTCAGGGTGTCGGCAAAGCCTGGCTGACTGTCGGCGGGCGCCTCTTCGAACAGCGCGTGCAGTTCGCGCTCCAGCCAGTGCGGATCCAGATACAGCATCGAATAGGTGAAGCCATCCTCGGTCGGCGCATGGCCATCGTGGATTTCACCCGGCTCAAGCAGAAACACATGCCCCGGCGTACTGCGATGACGCACCCGGCGACAATTGAACTGCTGCACGCCTTGCTCGGTCACTCCGACGAGAAAACTTTCATGCCAGTGCGGATCGTAGGCATGCCCACGGAAATGTGCACGAATCGACTCGATCCCGGTATCGACATCCTGGGAGAGAGAGATCCAGTTGCGTTTGTCCATGGGAGGACTCCATAGGGCGGTTGAGCAGGGGCGTTTCTAAAATACCGCGTGGAGGAGGAGAGTGTTTAGAAGATTTGTGCAGGTGCGCAGGGGGATCGCGTCAGGCAATGTGCCTTGGATGGGACCAGAAAACGCAGACGAAAAAAAACCGCCTTCGCGGGGCGGTTTTTTAGTAGGCCTCGATTTGCGATCGAAGCCAGGTGCTGCACCAGCCACCCTAACCAGGATTGCCATGGTATGGAGTTTTACCGTTCCTTGCAACGGTTGAACAGCCGTTCGAAACAAGTGCGTCTTCGGCCCTGCGAAGAGTTTATATGTTTATGTTTGTTGAAAGTTGTCTGGCAGAAATAACATTTAACAAAGGCGTGTCGGTGTTTGATGAATAACGGTGTGAGTGACGCTTTTGTCCTGGAGTTTTCAGGTTAATATGCCCGCGCTCAACTGTTAGAGCGGCGGAGAGGTTTGGCTGGGGGCGCAAAAAAGGTTTTACGCCCTTCGACGCGGATTCGCACCCGTGCCGGAATGATGTCTCGAAGGGATTTCAACCGGCCGCCTCACCAGCCACCCTAACCAGTCGGCTGAAGGCACGCATGATCCGGTAAGTTTGCTGGAGGTTTGGCCGCCAGCCCTGGAGGCCAAAACGTATGAAGCTTTTGCTGCGTACGCTGAGCCTTGTATGGAGATTGTTGAAAGCCTTGCGCTTTGACGAGTTCCTGCGAGACCGCTTTGACGACCTGAAATAAGGCTCGTCTGAGTGGGGAAGACCCGTTTCGGTTTCGATCGATTCGGGTCTTTTTTATTTGGGTAAACTGTCAGAAGTACGACTTGTCAGTTTGGTGCTTTCCATGTTGTAGGGCGTTTCGCCTGGATGTGTAAGCAACAGCTTAACGGTGTGATAAAAAGCGGCCTTCGTTTCTTCAATCATTGATTGCGTCAATAACAACCATTAAGTCAATGAAGTTCTCATATCCACGGTGCGGCGTAAGATCGGCTCCATACCCAACCACTGCAACTCGGAGCACATCATCATGAAACGCCAGACCATCCTCGGTATCGCTTTCTCGGTTTTTGCACTGAATGCCTTCGCCGCCACCGAAACCGACCCGCTGTTCAGTGATGCGGTCGCGGCCGCCACTCAAACAGACCGCTTGTTCAGCAATGCAGTAGCCGCAACCGAAACTGACCCGCTGTTCAGCGATGCAGTAGCCGCAACCGAAACCGATCCGCTGTTCAGCGATGCAGTAGCCTCTGATGGCTCCGATCATCTGCAAGGCAATCGGGTCGCCGAAGGTGGCGCTGACCGTCTGCTCGAACGTCGCACCGCTTGAGCGCAACGATGAGCATCGATAACGAATGCCGCCTCAACCACAGGCGGCATTCGTTCTATTCACGCTTTACAACTCTGCTCTAAACCGCACTCGGCAGCACGGCCTTGTCGCGATCGCGGCTCTTGAATGTCGCCCAGAAACACAGCAACACCGCCACGGAAAAACCGGCGGGGAACAGCCAGATGCTTCTCCAGTCATGCCCCGCGCTTGATGTGAAGTGGTCGGTAATCCGTCCCGCGATCCAGAAACCAATCAACATGCCCAATCCGTACGTAGCCAAGGTGATCAAACCTTGCGCCGAGCTGCGGAAGCGTTCCGGTGCCTTGGCATCGGTGTAGATCTGCCCGGACACGAAGAAGAAGTCATAGCACACGCCGTGCAGGGCGATGCCGATCAGCAGCATGAATGCCTGATCGTCGTTATTGCCGAAGGCGAACAGCCCGTAACGCAATGCCCACGCTGCCATGCCGACCAGCAGAGCGATCTTGATGCCGAAGCGATGGATGAACAGCGGCAACAGCAACATGAACAGCACTTCCGACACCTGACCGATGGCCATCTTCGCTGTCGGGTTGGTCACGCCTATCTCGGCCAGAAACGGGTTGGCATTCTGGTAATAGAAGGCCAGCGGAATGCAGATCAGGATCGAGGCGAGGAAGAACACCAGATAGCTGCGATCCTTGAGCAAACCCAACGCATCGACGCCGAGCATCTGCTTGAGGCTTGATGAGCCCGCTGCGCTTTTCAGCGGCGCAGTGTTCGGCAGACTGAAGCTGTAAAGCCCCAGCAACAGCGACGCGCCGGCGGACATCAGGAACGTATTGCGCAAGCCTCCAGCCGCGATGCTTTGCTGCGAGTCCCAGGCGAACACGAAGCTGATCACCACGCCGGCGACGATCCAGCCCACCGTGCCCCACACGCGAATGCGCGAGAATTCCAGCGCCGGGTCTTTGATCTGGCGGAACGCCACGGCATTCACCAGTGCCAATGTCGGCATGTAGACCATCATGTAGGCGAGCACATAGGGATAAAACGCGCTGAAGTCTGCCGCGCGATAGAGCTGATAAAGCAACACTGCGCCAAGCAGATGCAGCACTGCCAGAATGCGTTCGGCGTTGAAGAACCGGTCGGCAATCAAGCCAATGACAAACGGTGCCAGAATCGCGCCCCAGGATTGCGTGGCGAAGGCCATGCCGACCTGACCACCGCTGGCGGCCAGCGTTGTCGCCAGAAAAGTGCCGAGGGTGACGAACCAGCCGCCCCAGATAAAGAACTGCAAAAACATCATCACGCTGAGTCGCGCATTCATTACGTTCATTTCAGATCACCGTATTGTTTTTATGTCGGTAACGCGGATGAATCAATCGTCAGTCAGACCGAGCAGGCGTCGGTTGGAAGCAGCGTCAGCGCTGACTCCGGCGAAATCGTCGAAGGCCTTGGCGGTCTTGCTGATCATGTGTCGCTCGATGAACGCCGCGCCTTGCGCCGCGCCCTGTGCGGAGTCTTTCAGGCAGCACTCCCACTCCAGCACGGCCCAGCCGTTGAAGTCGTATTGGCACAATTTGCTGAAGATCGATTTGAAATCGATCTGGCCATCGCCCAGCGAGCGAAAGCGCCCGGGACGCTCGACCCAGCCCTGATAGCCGCCATAGACACCGGAGCGCGCATCGGGGCGGAACTCGGCATCCTTGACGTGGAACATGCGGATGCGTTGGTGGTAACGGTCGATGAAGCCGAGGTAGTCCATTTGCTGCAGCAGCAGGTGGCTCGGGTCATAAAGAATTGCGGCGCGGGGGTGATGATTCACCGCTTCGAGAAACTGCTCGAACGACGCGCCGTCATGCAAGTCTTCGCCGGGATGGATTTCGTAGCACAGATCAACGCCGGCCTCTTCGAAGCAGTCGAGGATCGGCAGCCAGCGCTTGCCCAGTTCGGCGAAACCTTGCTCGACCAAACCGGCCGGACGCTGTGGCCACGGATAGACGTAAGGCCAGAGGAGGGCGCCGGAGAAGGTCGCATGGGCCGTAAGTCCCAAACGCTTGCTGGCACGAGCGGCCAGTTTCAGCTGCTCAATGGCCCACTTGGTGCGCTCCTGCGGCTTGCCGCGCAGCGCGGGCGGGGCGAAGTCGTCGAACAGACTGTCGAACGCCGGATGCACCGCGACCAATTGCCCTTGCAGGTGCGTCGACAGCTCACTGATCACCACACCGGCGCGGGCGCAGACGGCGATGAGTTCGTCGCAGTAATCCTGGCTCTCAGCGGCGCGCTGCAAATCGATGAACCGTGTGCCGAGGGTCGGTACCTGGATGGCTTTGTAGCCTTGCGAGGCCGCCCACTCGGCAATGTTGGCGAGGGAGTCGAAAGGCGCTTCGTCGGCGATGAATTGCGCGAGGAAAATCCCCGGACCTTTCAGACCAGTCAAATTTTGCTGATCACTGTTCATTGTGCTGGGCTCCTGTCAGCGGGCCGGGTATCTCGCTCCACTTTTCATTGCCAAGGTGATTGGCGATCGCGGTTTCAATGAAGGCCATGCCGCGCAGGCCGGTATCGATGCCCGGTACGCCCGGTGCCTGATGGCCCTCGGCGCCATGCACAATCGCTTCGGCGAGATCGCCGTACAGGTTGGCCATGGCTTCCAGATAACCTTCGGGATGCCCCGCAGGCAGGCGCATGCGTTGGGTTGCGGCGGCACACAGCCACGGCTGACCGACTCCGGAGCGCAGAACGCGCATCGGCTCGTTCAACGGTCGATGAATCAGGCTGGCCGGTTCCTCTTGGCGCCACTCCAGCCCACCCTTGTCACCGTAGACGCGGATCTTCAGCGGGTTTTCCTCACCGGCGCAGACCTGACTGGCGAGCAATACGCCACTGGCGCCGTCGCGCATTTTGAACAGCATCGCCACATCGTCATCCAGTTGCCGACCCTCGACATGCGAGCCGAGCATCGCGCTGATGAACTTAATCGACTGGCCGGTGACGAACTCGGCGAGGGAAAACGCATGGGTGCCGATGTCGCCGACGCAGCCGCCGATCCCGGATTGCGTCGGGTCGTCGCGCCAGCCGGCCTGCTTGTTGCCTTGCCCGGCGACATCGGTGCTGAGCCAGCCTTGCGGGTACTCGACGAGGACTTTGCGCACGCGCCCGAGCACGCCGCTGGCGACCATTTCGTGGGCCTGCCAGACCATCGCGTAACCGAGGTAGGTGTGCGCCAGCCCGTAAATTCGCTGGCTGTTGATGACCACCGAGCGCAGCGCCTGCACCTCGGCGAGGTTCAGCGCCGCGGGTTTCTCGCTGAACACATGAAAACCGGCACTCAACGCCTCGCGGGCAATCGGTGCGTGCAGATGATTGGGGGTGACGATGACCAGCAGTTGCATGCGCTGCTCGGCGGGCAGGGCGGCCTCGCGGGCGAGCAGGGTTTGCCAGTCGTCGTAACAACGCTCGGCCGCGACACCCAAGGCCGCAGCGGTGCGCTGATTATTCTCCGAGTCGCGGCTGAATGCGCCGCAGACCAGTTCGAAGCGTCCATCGAGGCCGGCGGCTTGCCGGTGGGCACGGGCAATGAATGAACCTTCACCGCCTCCAACAAAACCCATTCTTATTTTTGCGGCAGCGTACATGGCAGTCGTCTCGGTAGCTGGATGCAATGTTGATGAGCGATGTAACCGGTTACATCGTGGGCGAAATCTAGGCTTGAATTAGCCGAGTGTCAAATGCCAGCGGATGATCGACAGCGTTTCGATCGCTCGTTGCCTGCGGTAAGCTCCGCGCTTGATCGGCATGAATCAACGAGGTGTTTTTGTCCAATATTCGCGAAGTGGCTCGGCTGGCCGGGGTTTCCGTGGCGACGGTTTCGAGGACTTTGAAATCGCCCGAGCGTGTCCTCGCGCCAACCCGTGAGCGCGTCATGGCCGCCGTGGAGCAGGCCGGCTATCGGCCGAACCTGATGGCCGTGCAGTTTCGTTCGCGGCGCACCGGCAATCTGGTGATTCTGGTGCCGACCATCGCCAACACCTTTTTCGCCCGGGTCATCAGCGGCGCGCAGCAAGCGGCGCAGGCGGCCGGTTATCGCCTGCTGCTGTGCGACACCCAGGGCCGGGAAGAACTGGAGCGACAATTCGCCGAGCTGGTTTACGCTTATCAGGCCGACGGGGTGATCCAGTTGCGCGCCTACGATCCTTTTGAAAACGCCCCGGCCGACGCCGATGTGCCGCCGATCGTTAACGCCTGCGAAGTGATCAAGGTCGGGCGTTATCCCACCATCAGCCTGGACAACGTCGCCGCCGCCAAAGCCATGACCGAACACCTGATCGCCTTGGGACACCGACGCATCGGCCTGATCAAAGGCTCGAAAAACAGCCCGCTGACCCAGGATCGTCTGGCGGGCTACGAAATGGCGTTGCGCGAGGCCGGGATTACCTTCGATGAAGCACTGATCTGCCATGGCAATTTCAGCCTTGAGGCAGGTTTTGCCGGCGCGCAAAAGATGCTCGCATTGGCCGAGCGGCCGAGCGCACTGTTCTGTGAAAACGATGAGATGGCCATCGGCGCACTCAAGCGCATCCGGCAGGCCGGGCTGCGTGTGCCCGAGGACATTTCCCTGGTGGGTTTCGACGACATTCCCATGGCTGCGTACTGCGATCCGCCGCTGACCACCATCTCGCAACCGGCCGAGGCCTTCGGGGCCAAGGCGGTCGAGATGTTGATTGCCCTGATCGAAAAACAGCCGCTGACAGAGCGGCATGTCGTCTTGCCGTTCGAGCTGACGCCACGCAGCAGCACGGCCCGCATCGACAACTCGGCCAAGCGCTAACCGAATCACGCCGCTGGCGGTTTCGCCAGCGCAATCCCCGCCGCGCCCAACCGCTTCAACACTTCAAACAACAAATCGCTCTTGGTCAGCCCGACAATCCTCGGGCTGCCGACATAGCCGGTGACCGTGAGGGTTATGCCGTCCGGCGACAATTTGCTGAAGCGCACGAATGGTGCCGGTTTATCGAGGATGGTTTCGTTCTCGTGATAGGCGTCGAGCAGCAGCTGTTTGACCTGCTCAGGATCGATATCCAGCGGAAACATCAGCTCCAGCGACGCCACGCCCTGAGCACTGCCGCCGAGTGTGACGTTGCGCAGGTTCTGCGAGATCAGCTGCGAGTTGGGCACGATCACAATCGAGCGGTCGCTGAGCTGGATTTCCGTGGCGCGCACGTTGATCCGGCGGATGTCGCCCTCGACGCCGCTGATGCTGATCAAGTCGCCGACTTTCACCGGGCGCTCGGTGAGCAGGATCAGGCCGGAGACGAAATTCTTGACGATCTCCTGCAAGCCAAAGCCGATGCCCACCGACAACGCACTGACGATCCACGCCAGGTTGGTCCACTGCACGCCCAGCGACGACAGCGTCAGCAGAATCACAAAGGCGTAGCCGATATTGGAAAACAGCGTGCTCAGTGACGCACACATGCCCGGGTCCATGTCGGTCTTGGGCAGGAATTCGTTGTCGAGCCAGCGGCTTAATGCACGGATCAGCCAGATGCCAATCAGCAGTGCCAGCAGCGCGTTGAGCAGATGCGCCGGGACGATATTCAGCTTGCGCAAACCGGCGCCGCCAAGGATCGACATGATGTTGGTGACCAGTTGGCCGAGCGTGGTGCCGATGCCGCCGACAAACAACGAAATCAGCGCCATCAGCATCAGGCCGGCGCGGCTGACCCCGGACAACAGGATCGATGTCTGCTCAAGGCGCCGATCGCTGACGCCGAGCAATTGCTTGAGCGCCTGGCCGCTCGCGTGTTTCGGCGAAAACAGGTGCTCACAGGCGTCCTTGACCAGCTGAATCAGCAAGTAGAAGCCCGACAGCACGACATAGCCCCACACCAGCTCATAACTGATGAACCGTGCCAGCGAAACATAGCCGGCAAGCAGGGCGATGGCCGTCACCAACATAGAGAGACTGGCGACGCTGTAGATCAGCCCGGCGAACACGCTGTTCGTAGCCGACGCGTCATTGGCTGCGACCAAGGCCTTGCGCACTTTGCCGACGCGCAACAGCATCGTGCCGATGATCGCCAGCACCACCATGGAAATCACGCCGCGCCCGGCCATCACGATGTGGCTGCTCATGCCTGTGGCATTGGCGACTTGCACCAGCGTCACCAACACCAGCAACGAGCAGGCGAGGATTCGCGGGTAAGGCTTGAGGGCCAGCGCCACCGGATCGGCAATCGCCGGCAGGCGCCAGGACGGGTGCGCGGTGGAGAGCAATGCGCGGCTGAGGCCGGTGATCAGCACGCAGGCATAGACGACTTTCTCGAACTCTTCGGAGAAGGTTTCCAGCACCGGCGGCAGCGCGTCGTGGCGGGTGCAGGCGTAAAACAGCAGCTTCAGGGCGATGGCGGTGGTGATGAAGGTCGCGATAGCTGAGGCGAAGGCCAAGGCACTGCGGCGCAGTCGGCCCTCCGCCACGCGATGAATGCAGAACCAGGTCAGCCCGCGCTCAGCCAGACGTCGGCCGAAGGTCCAGATCAGCAGCGCCAACAGCACCAGTACGCAGGTGTAAAACCGCTCGCCCGGCGCCCAGACCGTGGCCCATACGTCAGCCACCTGCTCGACGAACAGTCGCAGGCGCTGGCGGTCGTCTTCGCTTGGATTGACCAGCGGTGTCCAGAAATACGGGCTCAATACGCTGCGCGTGCTCAGGGTCAGTTCGCTTTCCAGCAGGGTGCGGCGGATGCCGGCGATTTGCGTGATCAGGTCGGCGGCGTTCTGTTTCAGTGCGGCGAGGCTTTTCAGGGTGCCATCGACCTTGCTTTTCTGCTCCGCCAGCGTCGCCCGCTGCGCGACGATATCGGCTTGCTCGGCGGCTACCTCGGCGTCGGGCGCCGTGCCGAGCACGCCCAGTTGCACCGCCAGTTGCGCCTGTTGCGGCAACAGCGCAGCCGACAACCGATCGACATCGAGAATGAACGCCTGCACCCGATCCTGCGGGCCTTCGAGCTGGTTGTAATTGTTTGCCGCCGAAATCTGCTGCTTGAGCCCGTCCAGGCGTTGTTGCAGGGCTTGCAGATCGCTTTGCGAAATCACTGGTAGCGGCGCTGCGCCTGTGTTTGCCGGCGCGCCAAGGTCCGCCGCCCACAGTGCAGCGCTGCCCGGCATCAGCAGTAGGAACAGAATGAAAAACAACGACTTGAATGAACAACGCATGGGGGCGGCGGGCTCGAGTGGATTACACAGTCTATGAGGGTAGGTGATCGCGCCGAACGGGGCGGAAAACTTTCTCTGCAAGAGGCGCTTACACGCTCATCCAATCCGGCGGAATGATCCGCGCAGCGAGCGGTCAACCGGCAATAACAGCTTCGAGAGCATGCCATGTCCATTGCCAAGGAAACGATTGAATACCTGCGCCAACATTCACTGATCATCACCACCGCCGAATCCTGCACGGCCGGGGAGATCGTCATGTTGCTGTCGGAGGTGCCCGGCAGCGGCGAGTTGATCGAGTGCGGCTATGTGGTCTATTCGCCGCAAGCCAAGCAGCGTCTGTTGCACGTCAGCCCGGCGACCATGGACACCTTCAATCTGACCAGCGTGGAAGTGGCCAGTGAAATGGCCATCGGTGCATTGCGCGACAGCACCGCCAACGTCGCCGTCGCCACCACCGGCATTCTCGGACCCGACGATATGGATGGCATCAAGGCCGGTACGGTGTGCTTCGCCTGGGCGTTTCAGTTCGATGACCGACATTTTCTTTTCAGCACCCAACAATGGTTTGCCGGATCGCGCAGTGAAGTGCAGACCCTCGCTTCTGAATTCGCCCTGCGGCAGTTGCCGGACTATCACCGTCGCGCCTTGCGCGGCGAAGGAGGGTGGCGCCGATGAAGCCTGACCCCGACCATCCCGATCTGCAAAGCCGACAGTTTCCGGTGCAGGAGGACATGGCCTATCAGTTGAAGGTCTGGCGCTTCGAGCACATTGGTTGGTACCTGCTGGTGCTGTGCATGCTGCTCGGTCTGTTGGGGCTGTTTTCCCGGGGCGTGCTCAGTTCGCAGGACGCTCGCAGCGATGACGGTAAAGTCCAGATCGAATACGAGATGTTCCATCGCAACGGCTCGACCAACCCGCTGAAACTCAGCGTGCACACGGCGCCTGAAGCCACTGTCGAACTCGACATCGGTGGCGAGATGCTCGATGGCTTCAGCGTCGAAACCATGCAACCGGCCCCGGTGCGTATGCGCAGCTCAAAACAGGGCATGCGCTTGTGGTTGCAGGCGGATGCCCAGGGCCAGGCGACGCTCTATGTGACGCTGCGCGGTGACGGATTGGGCCTGTTTCGCAGCCATATCCGCGTGCCGGGCTCGAGCGAAGTGAAGCTCACTCAATTCATTTATCCATAGGTGACCCATGGACTCGGTGTTGCGCGCACTCGCGATGTATCTGGCACTGATGGTGCTGTTCAAAATTGCCGGCCGGCGTTCGCTGGCCGAGTTGACGACGTTTGATTTCGTCCTGCTGATGATCATCGGTGAAGCCACCCAGCAAGCGCTGCTCGGTGATGATTTTTCTCTGACCAATGCGTTTCTGGTGATCATTACGCTGATCGCTGTGGATGTCGGTTTTTCCCTGCTCAAACAGCGTTCCAGTTGGGTGTCGCGGCTGATCGATGGCGAGCCGACGATCATTGTCGAGAATGGCAAGCTGTTGCACCGACGCCTGCGTCATGCGCGGCTGGTCGAGGCGGATGTCATGGAGGCGGCACGCTCCAGTCAGGGCATAGAAACCATCGACCAGATCAAATTCGCAATCATCGAGCGCAACGGCAAGATTTCCGTGATCCGCCAGGATCCGGAAGGCGGCTGAACCTTTGACGCCGCACGGCCGCAATTTTTTTGAACGCTGAAAAAGCCTCACAGCCCAATGCTTACAAGTCATCGGAGGATTGCGAAATGAACGAGGCAGCGAGTTACTTCTCCATCGCCGTGGCGGTGATCATTCTGCTGGTCGATCTGTGGGCGATTGTCAGTGTGTTTCGCAGCAACAAAAGCGTCGGCGTCAAAGCCGCCTGGGCGATCGGTCTGATCGTATTCCCGGTGCTCGGCCTGATCGTGTGGGGCATCGCCGGCCCGCGCGGCGTCAAGGAAGGTCCTTCGTCGCCGGAGCACAGTAAGGGTTAAGAACCCTGATTTGCGCACATCCGGAAAATTGGAGGTGAACGATGAAAGCTGTTGTATTTCATGGCGTCGGCGATATCCGCCTGGACGATGTTCCCGAGCCAACCATTCAAGCGCCGACCGATGCCATCGTCAGGCTGACCGCGTCGGCCATTTGCGGCACCGATCTGCATTTCATTCGCGGCAGTGCGCCGGACATGCAGCCCGGCACGATCCTCGGGCATGAAGGTGTGGGGATCGTCGAAGCACTTGGCGAAGACGTGCGCAACTTCAAGGTTGGCGATCGCGTGCTGATTCCTTCGACCATTGCCTGCGGCAACTGCTCGTACTGCCGCGCCGGCTATTTCGCCCAGTGCGACGTAGCCAACCCCAACGGTAAAACCGCTGGCACTTCATTTTTTGGCGGGCCGAAAACCACCGGGCCGTTCGATGGCCTGCAAGCCGAGAAAGCGCGCATCCCTTTCGCCAACATTGGTCTGATCAAACTGCCGGACGCCATCACCGACGATCAGGCGATTGCCATGTCGGATATCTTTCCCACTGCCTGGTTCGGCGCCGACATGGCGCGGATCAAGGACGGCGACACGGTGGCGGTGTTCGGCTGCGGGCCGGTCGGACTGTTTGCGATTATCAGCGCGAAGCTGATGGGCGCCGGCCGGGTGTTCGCCATTGATGGCCTGGAAGATCGCCTCGCTCGCGCGCAGGCTTTGGGTGCCGAGTGCATCAACTTCGAGAAAGAAGATCCAGTTGAAACCATTGCGCGCTTGACTGCGGAAATTGGCGTGGATCGGGTGATCGAGGCCGTGGGCATCGACGCCAACCATTCCCATCACGGCCATCATCATCCTGCGCAGTGGCAACCGGGCGATGCGCCGGCGCAGGCGCTGGAGTGGGCGGTCAAGACTGTGGCCAAGGCCGGCACGATTTCCATCATCGGTGTCTATCCCGCCGGGTTCGACAGCTTCCCGATCGGTGAGGCAATGAACAAGAACGTGCGCATCAACATGGGCAACTGTCATCACCGCAAATACATTCCCAAGCTGATCGAAATGACCCTCGCCGGGCGCGTCGATCCAGCGAAAGTGCTGACGCAGGACGAGCCTTTGACTGACGCGATTTCGGCGTTCAAGGCGTTTGATCAACATCAATCCGGCTGGATCAAGGTCAAGCTGGAACCGGGTAGCGATACCACTGCTGACAGGAGATCGTCATGAAAAAAATCTGCGTATGTCTGGGGTTCTGCTCGATGTTTCTGTTGAGCGGCTGCTTTGATTCCAACGATGCACCCAACAAGGACGGCGACAAAAGCAAGCCGTCGGTGCAGATGCAGACCGACAAGCCCGAGGAGGCCAAGTAACTGCTGGCAAGTAAACCCTGTGGGAGCGAGCCTGCTCGCGAAGGCGTCAGGTCAGACAATTCGCTGCTGACTGATGCTCCGTCTTCGCGAGCAGGCTCGCTCCCGCACGGGTTCAGTTCGAGTAGCGGTATTCCAGCCATGCCCAATACAGTAAAGCCACAGCACTGATCCCGCCTCCGAGAAAACACACCGCCACCCAGCCAGATTGCGCATAGGTATACGTCGCCGCGATAGCGCCCAAACCACTGCCCACCGAGTAAAAGCACATATACGCACCGACCAGTCGACTCTGCGCATCGGGCCGTGCGGCGAAGATCAGGCTTTGATTGGTCACGTGCACTGCTTGCACGGCGAAGTCGAGCAAGATCACCCCGACGGCCATCGCCAGCAGCGAACTGTCGACAAATGCGATGGGCAGCCAGGACAGCGTCAGCAGCGCCAGGGCGATGCCGGTGGTGCGATTGCCCAAGCCGCGATCGGCCAGGCGCCCAGCCCGTGTGGCGGCGAGCGCGCCCGCCACTCCGGCCAGTCCGAACAGGCCGATCTGCGTATGCGACAGCGACAATGGCGGCGCGCTGAGCGGCAACACCATTGACGTCCACAACACACTGAAGGCGGCGAAAATCAGCAGGGCGAAGATGCCGCGGACGCGCAATACCCGCTCAGTCAAAAACAATTCCAATACCGAGCGCAGCAGTCGCCAGTAACTGACCTGTGCGGGCGGTTTTGCCGAGGCGGGCAGGGTGCGCCATAACAGCAGGGCCAAGCCGATCATCATGACTGCCGAGACAAAATACACGCCGCGCCAACCGGCCAGATCAGCCACTACGCCGGAAACGAAACGCGCCAGCAAAATGCCCAGTACCACGCCACTGGTGACGGTGCCTACGGCGGCGCCGCGCTGCTCCGGGTTTGCGAGGCTGGCGGTGCAGGCGACCACCACTTGCACCACCACCGCCAGCAATCCCACCAGCATCATGGCGCCGAGCAACACTCCCCAGCTCTCGGACAGGCCCACGGCACACAGCGCCGTTGCAGACAACAGCAGTTGACTGACGATGAGTTTCTTTCGATCGAGCAGATCACCCAGCGGCACAATGAACAGCAGCCCGACCGCATACCCGGCTTGCGTGGCCGTGACCACAACGCCGATTGCACCGGGTGAAACCCCGAGGCTGGCGGCCATCGATTCCAGCAATGGCTGCGCGAAGTAAACATTGGCCACCGCCATGGCGCAGGTGATCGCAAAGAGAAAAGTCTGCAAACGACTCAGCCCGGTCGTTGCGCTGTCAGCTGCGGCTTGCGCATTGACCAGGGTTTGCGTCTGGCAGGGCATCCTTGCTTCCTCGTAGTGTGGTTTTGAATTGAAACCGATACGTTGATCTTTATTCATTCGGGTTGTTAAATGCAACCACATTCAATAACCGATCCATCAGGAACCACATGGCCCGACAACAAACATTGGCGCAGAGCGAATGCCCGGTGGCCCGAACCCTCGAAGCCATTGGCGATCGCTGGGCCTTGATGATCATTCGCGACGCGTTCGATGACGTGCGCCGTTTCAGTGAATTCCAGAAGCGTCTGGGCCTGGCCAAGAACATCCTCACGGTCAAACTGAAAATGCTCGTCGAGTTGGGCGTGCTGGAGCTTCGGCCCGCGTCAGACGGCAGTGCCTACAAGGAATACGTGCTCACCGACATGGGCCGCGCGGTATTCCCCATCGTCGTCAGCCTGCGGCAGTGGGGCGAGCGCTTTCTGTTTGCGGAAGGCGAGGAGCACTCGATTCTGCTCGACAACGAACGGGCCGAGCCCGTTGAGACAATCGTCGTGCGCTCCAGAGCGGGCGCGGTGCTGGCCCCGGCGGACTGTCACCGAAAAGTGGTGACGAGCCGGCAATGAAGCCGGGCAGATAGCCGTGGCGTGTATTCACAGCCGCGCTATCTCCATGGCATGAAAAGTCGAGTCGGCAACCGCCGGGTTTTTGATCTAGGCTGTTTTCGATCCTCGATCAGCAGCGGTGCGCCGTTGCCATATTTCCAGCAACGCGACTACGGGAGTGCCTGATGAGCCTTTCACCTTTCCACCTCGCCATCCCGGTCTACGATCTTGCCGCTTGCCGGCGTTTTTACGGTGAAGTGTTCGGCCTGGAGGAGGGGCGCTCCAGCGCGCAATGGGTCGATTTCAACTTCTACGGCCACCAATTGGTGATCCACGAACAGCCGAAAACGGCTGCCCAGCAAAGCGTTAATAGCAACCCGGTAGACGGTCACGACGTACCGGTCCCGCACTTCGGCATCATTTTGCAGTGGGAGCAATGGGAGGCACTGGCCGAGCGACTGAAGTCATTCGGCACGCAATTTGTGATCGAGCCCTACATTCGATTCAAGGGTCAGGTCGGCGAACAGGCGACCATGTTTCTGCTCGATCCCTGCGGCAATGCGCTGGAATTCAAGGCGTTCAAGGACATGAGTCAGGTGTTTGCCAAATGATCACAGCGTAGTGATCTGGCCGTTGCGATCGCGTTCATAAACCTTGGTGGCCTGCAGCTTTTCCTTCAGCCAGCGCTCGGCGGTGCCCAGCGGCCGTTGGCGTGCCCATAACAGGTCGACGCCGATTTGCCAGTCGGTATGCGGGTACGCCGACAGCTGCAACTCGACCAGTTCGCCATTGCCCAGTTCACGCTGGATCAGCTGGCGCGGCAGGGTCGCCCAGCCGAGGCCGGCGCGGACCATTTCCAGCAGGGCCAGATAGCTTTCCGCTTGCCACAGTTGCGTCGAGCGCAGGTATTCACTGCTCGGCAGTTTGCTGGCGTGCGCACTGAACGCCAGGCGCCGATGCACGTGCAAATCGTCGAACGTGACGTTGTCCAGTTGCGCCAGCGGATGATCGGGATGACAGACGTGCAGCATGATCAGTTTGCCCAGCTGCTGGAACGCCAGTTCCCGAGGATAGCCCGGCTGCGAAAACGCCACGCCCAGCACCGCCTCGCCACTGCTGACCAGTTCGCTGACATCGCCGTAGACCGGGTGGCGAATGATCAGATCGACAAACGGGAAGGCCCGCTCGAACGCTTGCAGCACCGGCATGATCGGGCCGTACGGCGTTTCAATCGCCAGGGTCAGGCTCGGTTCGACGCTATCGGAAAGGCAATCGGCGTGGGCCTCGAAGGTCATGCAGCGCTCCAGTACCGCCTCTGCCTGGACCAGCAATTTATGCCCGCTGGCGCTGAGGGCAGGGCTGCGATTGCGGCGGTCGAACAGCTCGACGCCAAGGTCGGTTTCCAGATTGGCGATCGCTGCGCTGATGGTCGATTGCGTCTTGCCCAGCTTGCGCCCGGCGGCGGAGAACGAGCCGCTTTTCACCACCTGGACGAACATCAGCAACTGATCGAGTGAGAAGCGCACGCGGTGTACTCCGGGTTTGAGCGAGACGGCGATTGTGCCGCGTCTTTGCCATCGAAAAAAGCGATGGTTGCCAATTTGTTTCATCGTTAAAAACATTCAAGGATGACCTCGCGTCTTCGAACGCCGGGGCCGATTCTCTCTGTGCATCTGTCCCTGAGCGCCCGCGATTACAACCAACGCTGCCCCTTCAGGAGCTTGTGCCATGACTACACAACGCGTTCACCCGGTCGATGAGGTGTTGCCCCTGCGGCAGCTTTTCACCTTCGGTCTGCAGCATGTTCTGGTGATGTATGCGGGAGCGGTGGCGGTGCCGCTGATTCTCGGCAGTGCGATGGGGCTGACGTCGGCTCAGGTGGTTTTACTGATCAACGCCAACCTGCTGACGTCCGGTGTGGCGACGCTGATTCAGACCCTCGGTTTCTGGAAGTTCGGCGCGCGTTTACCGTTGATTCAGGGCTGCTCGTTCATTGCGCTGGCGCCGATGATCATGATCGGCAAGGAGTTCGGCCTCAGCCAGATCTTTGGGGCGGTGATCGCCGCCGGCTTCCTGACCATCGCACTGGCGCCGGTGTTCAGCCGCTTGCTGCGATTCTTTCCGCCCGTAGTGATTGGCAGCCTGATCACCATCATCGGTATTTCACTGATGCCGGCGGCGGCAATCTGGCTGGGTGGCGGCAATCCCGATTCGCCTGACTTCGGTCGCCCGGCCAATCTGCTGCTGGGCCTGGCCACGGTCAGTGTGACGCTGGTGATTTATGCGAAATTCAGCGGCTTCATCGGTAACCTCAGCGTGCTCATCGGTTTGTTTGTCGGCAGCCTGATCGCTGCCGCCTGCGGCATGACGCACTTCAATCGGGTCAGCGAGGCGGCGTGGTTCGAGTTGAGCGCGCCAATGGCGTTTGGTCCGCCGGAATTTTCTCTGGTACCGATTCTGATCATGACCCTGGCGATGCTGGTGATCATGGCCGAGACCACTGGCAATTGCCTGGCCATCGGCAAACTGGTCGGCAAACCCACCACCCAGCAGACCCTCGGCAACGCGTTCCGCGCCGACGGCTTGTCGACCATGCTCGGTGGTCTGTTCAACAGTTTTCCCTACAACGCCTTCACGCAAAATACCGGCCTGATTGCGCTTTCGAGCATCAAGAGCCGCTTCGTCGTCGCGGCCGCTGGCGCAATCATGGTGTTGATGGGCTTGTTCCCCAAGCTCGGCGCGCTGATTGCGGCGGTGCCGACGCCGGTGCTGGGCGGCTGCGCGATCGTCATGTTCGGCATGACCACGGTGGCGGGCATTCAGGAATTGTCACGGGTGCAGTTCGAAGGCACACGCAACGCCATCATCGTTGCGGTGTCGGTCAGCGTCGGCGTCTTGCCAATGTCGTTTCCGGCCCTGTTCGAACATGTCGGCCCGACGCTGAAACTGGTGCTCGATAGCGGCATTTTTCTCGGTGCGATCACCGCCATTCTGCTCAATGTGCTGCTCAACAAACAAAAACCATCGACCGACGCCGTCGGCGCTTCCACGGCCGAACTGGCCGACTGACTTTTGTTTTTTCCCACTGCCCAGGAGTTACCCATGAATCAATTCACTCAGCTTGTCCCGGCCGGCGTCAGCGCTCTGGACCTGGCATTGCTGCGCCAGACCATCGCCCTGTCGCAGGCGTCGAAACAACGTGGCCGGCACCCGTTTGCGGCGCTGGTGGCGGACCGCGACGGCAAGGTCATTGCCGAAGCGTGCAACAATTCGATGCCGCCGGAGGGTGATCCCACCCAGCATGCCGAACTGGTCGCGGTCGCTGCGGCGGCGAAGCGGTTGTCACCCACGGAGCTGGAAGCGTGCACGCTGTACACCAGCGCCGAACCTTGCTGCATGTGCGCGGGCGCGGTGTATTGGACCGGTGTCGGACGAGTGGTGTATGCGTTGTCGGAACATGCTTTGCTCGGGCTGACCGGCGATCATCCGGAGAACCCGACATTCTCGTTGCCGTGTCGCGAAGTGTTTGCCAGAGGGCAGCGCACGGTGAGCGTTTTCGGGCCAATGCTGGAGGCAGAGGCAGCTGAGCCGCATAAAGGGTTCTGGTCTTAGTTGTTATGGATCGTTCCCACGCTCCTGCGTGGGGACGCATCCGCTGACGCTCTGCATCACTTTTACTTCGCCGGGATGACATCCACACATTCCCCAGCGGAATGCCCCCCATGAAATCATTGGATTTTTCTTCTCCACGCTCACCGCGTAGCGTGTCGCAAAGACAAGGAGAATCGCCATGACCCAACCCGCCACTGACGCCGCCGGCAAATTCGACACCTCCCGCGCCAACGAATATGCCCGGCAAAGCCGCATTGCCCTGGCTGGCTACGATGCCTGTCACGACCTGTCGGCCTGCATGCTCGCCGCCAGCCTCGGGCAGTCGCGTCCGGCAAACGTGCTGGTGGTGGGCGCGGGGGGCACCGCGCAGGAAATCATCGCCATGGCCGCGCTGGAGCCGGAGTGGCGCTTCACTGCGGTCGATCCTTCCGGGCCGATGCTCGATGCTGCGATCGAACATCTGCGCGCCAATGATCTATTGCACAAAGTCCAGATACATCTCGGTCATGTCGAAGACTTGCCGGCCGACGCATCTTTCGACGCCGCCACCCTGATCGGTGTACTCCACCACCTGGGCGGTGACGAGGCCAAGCAACAAATACTGCGCTCCATTCAGGCCCGCCTCAAACCCGGCGCGCCATTGATCGTGGCCGGCAATCATTACGCTTACGCCAGTCAGCCGTTGCTGCTGCAAGCCTGGAGCCAGCGCTGGCGACAGCAGGGCGCAACCGCTGACGAGGTGCAGGCGAAACTCGGGAAGATTTTGCAGGGCGCTGATCCGCCGCACTCGGAGGCGGCGGTGCAGGCCTTGTTACATGGTGCCGGGTTCGGCGATGCAACACGGTTTTTCAGCAGTTTGTTCTGGAGCGCCTGGCTGACGTGCAAGCTCAGCCAGGCGACCCGACTTGCCTAAGCCTCCGTCCAGTCCAGAGCTGCCGTCTCGCGCCATTTCACGTCGGTGATCCCATAACGCTCGGCCTGGGGTTTGGAAACCACTTTCAACGGTGGTTTACCCGGTTTCGGAATCGGCGCAATACCGGCGTCACAGCTCGCCCAATGCCAAGCGTCGGCGTTGCGCATACTCTTGGCGCGGATGACGAATGATTTTGGCTGGTCGTGATGTTTGTATTCGATGACGAAAATATCGGTGCTACGCATGAGTTCCTCCTTACGCTCATACGTAAATGATTTTGTCCGACAAGAAAAATTCAAAGGATTTTCTGGCCGGATGATCAGCGTCACTCAGCGCTCTAAAACGCGGTTCTTCAAGAAGCCGCGCAAGTTCATCAGGAACAGGCAAAGCTGCAGAACGATCAGCGCGTAAGCCCCGGCATGGACGCCCCAGATCACCCACAGCAAATTGCTCAGGCTGAAACAAACGAAACCGCTCATGCGCCGTTGCGGTCGTTGCGAACCGATCAGCCACGCGGCCAGAACGGTGACCAGCATCGCCGGCCATTGCACCCAATCCAGATATGCCAACACCCTTTCCTCTGCACAGATTTGCTTGATGCAGAAAGGGTACACAGCAACCGAAGGATGGTCACCGATGAGCCTTGAACCTTGTCCCAACAAAAACCACTTGGATCACAAACCCAAGTGGTCGGAAGTATTCGGCGCTTTAATCAAGCCACCGGAATAGGATTTTCCAGCAGCGACAGGTTGAACTGCTCGATCAACCCGTGCTCGTTCGCGCCCTGGTTGGCTCGCAGCGGCAAGACTCGGTCAACCAGCACTTCGGTAGTGGCGGTTTCCAGCTTGATCAGGGTTTCCTCGATGAACTCGTCCAGCGGCATGGCACGCTCGTCGCCGCTCTTGTGAATCAGGTCGGTATCGACCCAAGGTGGCGCGATTTCCAGGACCTTGACGCTGGTGTCGCGCAGCATGAAACGCTGCGACAGCGAGTAGGAATGGATAGCCGCTTTGGTCGCCGAATACAGCGCCGTGGTCGCCAGCGGCAGGTAGGCCAGCACCGAGCTGTTGTTGATGATGTAGGCCTCGGGCTGGCGCTTGAGGTGTTCGACGAACGCCGCGCTGACGCGCACCGGGCCGAGCAGGTTCGTCTGCAACAGACCTACTGCCTGCTCATCGTCGTAGTCGCCGGAACCCGCGTTGTCGAAGGGCATGATCCCGGCGTTGTTGATGACTACGTTCAACGACGGATGGCGGCGGATGACTTCGGCGGCGACGTCCTTGATCTGCTGCGCATCGTTGATGTCCAGCTGTACGGTATCGATGCCCGGGTTGGCCTGGGCAATCTCTGCCAGCAGGGCTTGGCGACGACCAGCGATGATGACCTTGTTGCCGCGCTGATGCAGGGCCTCGGCCAAGGCGCGGCCGAGGCCGGAAGTGCCGCCGGTGATGAAGATCGTGTTGGCTTCAAGTTTCATGAGCTGCGTCCCGCGAGTGGATTGATTGGTATGCAAGCCATGATGGAGAAAACCTGAACCGACCTGAATGACGTATGTGGTAGTGTTTCAAGACATTCAACAAACGGAGCGCGACCATGCATCGAGTCGGCTATCTGCTCACGGAAGGTTTTCAGGTGATGGCGCTGGCGACCCAGTCGGTGTTCGAATTCGCCAACATCGTCACGGGCAAAGCCGTGTACAAAGTGCAGAACTTTTCCCAGACCGGCGGCATCGTCAGCTCGTCGCTGGGCCTGCACGTTGATACGTTGCCATTGACGACGGCCGGGCTGGCCGACAGTTGGATGGTCGCGGGAACGCTGACACCGTTGACGCCGCCCGATGCTGAGGTGCTGCACAGCGTGCGCGGGTTCACCGACGGCGCGCGCCGAGTGGCCGGTATCTGCACCGGCTCGTTCGTACTGGCGCAGGCGGGCGTGCTGGACAACCGCCGCGTGACCACGCACTGGGCGTTCGCCCCGGCCCTGCGCAGGATGCATCCCTCGGTGAACGTCGAGGACGACCGGATCTTTATTATCGACGGCCCGGTGTGGACGTCGGCGGGCATGACCGCTGGTGTTGACATGGCGTTGGGCATGGTTGAAAAAGATCTGGGCAGCGAAATTGCGCGCTCGGTGGCCCATCGGCTGGTGATGCATCAGCGCCGCTCGGGCGGGCAGTCGCAGCATTCGGAATTGCTGTCGCTGTCACCAAAATCCGATCGCATTCAGAGTGCACTGGATTACGCGCGCAAACATCTGAATCGTTCGCTGAGCGTCGAAGAACTGGCCGAAGTGGTGCACCTGAGTCCGCGGCAATTCACCCGCGTGTTCACCGCCGAAACCGGCCAGTCACCAGCCAAGGCGATAGAGAGCCTAAGGCTGGAAGCGGCGCGGTTGCTGATCGAGCAGAGCAGTCACAGTCTGGATGTAGTCGCCAGGGAAACCGGGTTTCGTGACCGCCGGCACATGCGCGAGGTGTTCATGCGCGGCTTTGGCGTGCCGCCGCAGGCGGTACGGCGGGATTCGCGGCGGATGGTATGACGCGACCAGGGTCTACGAAAAAATGTTGACCCCCATTCTGCCGATCAGGAATACGAGCAGGATCAGGAAAAAAACTCTGATGAAACTGCTTCCATACCGTAATGCCAAGAAGACACCGGTCAGTGCGCCGGCCATATTGCATAAAGCAACTATGCCGCCAATCGCCCACAAGACATTACCCGAGGGGATAAAAAATATGAGCGCAGCGCTGAACGTCCCCAGATTGACCAGTTTTGCAGAGGCTGATGCATTGAGGAAATCAAAGCCAAAGACTTTCACGAAGATAAACAGCAGCAGGCTGCCACTGCCCGGGCCGAAGACACCATCGTAGAAACCGATCAGGCTGCCAAAGAAAACTCCAAGGCAAATGTCTTTCGTTCCGAAGTGGCGGTCTTTGCCTGCCAAACCAAGTTTTTTTTCCATAAACGTGTAGATAGCCATGACTATCAATATGAAAAAGACGACGATCTCCATCAATCTTTTAGGGACAAGGGATACTGAGAGAGCTCCGAGAAAAGAAAATAAAAAAGCGGCGAGCATGGTCGGAAGCATTAAATTCCAGCGGATTTTTATGCGCTTCAGGTAACCCGATATTGATGAAATATTGCCTGCCAGAACGGCCAGTTTGTTGGTGCCGAAAATGGTGGCAAGGCTGTACTGGGGTAGGGCATGTAGAAGTGCCGGCACCTGTACCAGGCCTCCGCCACCGACCGCAGCGTCTATCAGGCCACCACAAAACGCGAAGAAACCCAATGCAAGAACAGCGTGTTCAACATCCATGCGATAGATCCCTGCGGAACGTCATTTGGCCGGAAGGTTCATGAGTCGCTCGTGGTTTGGTTTAAATATCGTCAAAACATGCCGATCATTCTCCAAGCTCACATTATGAGAGTTCATCGGCATGCTTCGTTAATCCATAGAGATCAACAGGTCATAATCCGATGCATGGCGGAGAATGCATTGCCGACTCTTTCATTGTAATTGAGCATGATGCCCTTCAGTCGCGCAGGCTTGAATTCCAGACCTACCGTCTGACCGTAAGCTTGCGCGGCCGCCAAGGCATGCAATCCGTGTTTGTTCTCAACTTCTCCGGAGTGCCCCATTACGTAGCCTTTGGCGTTACGCAGGTTTTGCGTGTTTGTCCTCAAGAACGGATTGGCCGCGAGGAGCTTTGCTTCAATATATTGAGCGATGAAATTGTATGCACGACCGTTCCACAGTTCAGATGAGATTGAAACCATCATCGCATCCATAATTGAAGATTTGTGTTCCTGCGAGTTTAGTGCCGTTTTATGCTTGGCGACCCCGGTGTTGTATAGGAAGTCCGCGAAGTCATTGCATTCTGCAATTCTGAATTGTTCTTCAACCCAGGCTGACGCACCAAAAGCTGCAGTCATGTAGTTGTACATTCCGTCATGGCCCTGATGTCCGAGACCGAAATCATCTTTCGCCACTTCATGCATATGCGCCATGACATTGTGGTAACCCTCACGTCTGTCGGCAGATACCGATATCGCATCCGCCGACAGGCGCATGATGATTTTTGCCGAGACAAGGCTGGTGGTTTTATGGGTTTC
Source organism: Pseudomonas sp. S3_G06 (assembly GCF_054667565.1). Taxonomy (NCBI): domain Bacteria; kingdom Pseudomonadati; phylum Pseudomonadota; class Gammaproteobacteria; order Pseudomonadales; family Pseudomonadaceae; genus Pseudomonas; species Pseudomonas sp. S3_G06. Next base: position 2,835,766 of record NZ_CP162738.1, on the reverse strand, counting down.
ATTCCACCCATTGAAAAAGCTCAATACCGACGAATCTATTACTGGCTTTTCGAGGAACGCCCTGAATGCGCTTTCAGCCGCCAGTTGCGCGTCTTGCGTGATGGAATGATTGAGTACCTCAAGCATGGCGTCCTTTATCTCAGAAACGTTGCCGACGCAGGCCAGCAACGGTTGACGCCGTTGGTTTTCTTCTAAGGTACGTCCGGGAATTTTCAAGTTGCGTATGTGCTTGGGCAGGGCCTGGATAAATGTCTCGCCAAAATCTTGCATGGATTTATGTTCAAGCGGTTCCAAACGACTCTGTGGCGATGCTGAGCTCATGATGTGTCCTTCTCCCTAAAGACCTATGAAATGTTTGGTTTTAACGCACTTTCTTGCCTTGCAGCGGCGAAATTAGCCCGATTTGTTGACCTGCGACAAGTGACTTATACTGACCCAATCATTCATTTTTAATGAGCGTTTACATGGAGTTTTCGCAACTGGTCATGTTCAAGGCAGTAGCCGATCTGGGCAGTATCGTCCGTGCCTCGGAGCGATTGCACTGCGTGCCGTCCAACATCACCAACCGCCTCAAGCTTCTGGAACGTGAGCTTGGAGTTGACCTGTTTATTAGGAAAGGCAGAGGATTGATCATCAGTCCTTCAGGTCGGCTTTTTCTCGGCTACACCAACAAAATCCTGTCTTTGTGCGAAGAATCGCAACGAGCGCTTGATCCGCTGTCAGCTCCTTCGGGAGAACTCAGGATTGGTGCCATTGAGTCATCCGCTACCGGCCGGTTACCCAAGGTGCTATCCAGGTATCATCAACTTTATCCGGCTGTACAAATGCAATTCAGCACTGGCGATTGGTCACAATTATCCGCAGAAGTGGTCAACTACACGTTGGACGGGGCAATAATTGCCGTCAGGCCAGAACATCCGGACATCGAGAGTCTGGAGATCTATGAAGAGGATCTAGTAGTGATTGCCTCACCGTCCGCGGGGGTGATAAACCAGCCAGAGGACCTGCGCGGTGTGGATTTATTCATGTGGCCTGAAGGATGTCCCTATAGAAAGGCTTTGTTAACCTGGCTGGAGCGGTACAAAGTTTTCAACCCGATAACAAGCATAGCCAGTTATGGCACCATCCTTGGCTGCGTAAGTTCAGGCGCCGGGATATCGTTGGTGCCGAGAGGCATGTTTGAACAGTTTCGCCAGCTTGGCGGTATTCAAGGATTCTTCTTCAACGACTTAAAGCCTGTGCAGAATTATTTTATCTGGAACAGACACGTTGAATCTCATCGCGCAAAAGACAAGTTTGCCGATTTGCTCAAGGAAGAGTTCAAGGTTTGAGAAGTGGGCGGCAGTTGGCCCTATCCTGCAAAGTTCGCCTGCACTCGTCATTCAGCTCAAGGGACCGAGCGCTTACAGAGACCACTGATAGGCTCTCGCAACCACGGTCATTGGATTGAAATAAATGAATCTGGAAGCGCAACTGCGGGATCTGATTGCTGAAGATCCCGTCCGCATGCACATCTTGCGAATAGTCAGAGATCTCAACTTGCCGGACTGCTGGGTTGCCGCAGGTTTTGTGCGCAGCCTGGTTTGGGATCATCTGCATCAGCGCCAACCTTCGCCGTTGCCCGAGGACATTGATGTCGTATGGTTTGACACAGCATGTGCCAGTGCGCAAACAGACCTGGCCTTGGAGGTCGAGCTTGCAGCACTGTGCAGTGGCTTGAACTGGTCGGTGAAAAACCAGGCACGCATGCACCAGCGAAACGCCGATGCGCCTTATGGGGCGGCTGCGGATGCAATGACGTTCTGGCCGGAAACTGCTACGGCAGTAGGTGTCAGGCTTGATCGGCATGGTGCGATAGAGGTTTCGGCGCCGTTGGGGCTGGAGGATTTGTTTGCGCTGAAAGTGCGGCCAACCGCCCGATTTGAAAGTGATAAAAGCGCGGTGTTTCTGGAGCGCGTGCAGTCGAAGAGATGGCTCGAGATCTGGCCGAAGTTGACGCTCGTAACCCTGGGTTGATGCCACCCCGATTGATTGTTTAAACCGATAAGGAAATCTTCATGCATCCCGACCTTTCGTCGAGCGCTCGGGTTTTTGATTGAGGCTTTGAAGTACCAGGGACAACTAGCGGCACACGACCGAGGAGCAAAATGGAGATTGACCAGCTGCTTAAGAAGCGACAGTTGAATGTGCAGGAACAGAATGCTGTGACTGCCCATCGCCTGATGACAGCTGCAAAATTCTGGCGCAACGCCGGTCTTCCCGTCGCCTTGGTTGGTTATGGCGAAAGCCAGGGCATCGACTGGGCGGGCAGCGTGGTACTTGAACTGGAAGTCGATTTCCCCGGCATGCCACGGCTGTATGGCTTGATCCTGAATCAGGCAGAACGGTTCATAGCCTTCGAAATTGACACCGACAGTGGTCACCGATGTGTGAAAGCTGGCGAGCGATGGGAAGATGTAACTTCAATTCAGAACCATGCAGTTTCCCAGCGCGGCACTGGTAAAGGTTTCGCTGTAATTGCTCTTCAGGTCAGACGGGAAATTTCAGGATCATGACAGGCAAGGATCGCCGGTAACCTCAGCACAATCCCCTTGTAGGAGTGAGCCTGCTCGCGATGACGGCAGCACATTCACAGCCACATAAACAGAAAACCCTCAGCCCGTTTAAACAGTAACTCCAGCCTTAAGCAAACGGCTACAACGCCTTGCGTCATTCCCTACGACTACGCCAGAATCCGCCGGCTTGTGCGTCTAGGTCGCGGGTCCTATCGTCTGTCGGTCGCTGAAAAACAGTGATCGGGTTTGGTAGCCCGCCATAACTAGTCGCATCGCGCACCGTTCGCAGACCTGCTTCAGGTCGCTGCTCAATGGTGGCCATGCGCAGGACACCTTCGGGTGTGCCGGTTCCTAGTTACCGGTCTACCAACCCGCGTATGGCCGCCACCTTCGTTTGGTAGCGAATGTGAAGGCTCCTTTTAGCTAACTAGGAGTTCCACCATGTTCAAAGTCACACCCAATCCCCCAACCACCGACCCCGCATCGCCCTACGAATCCAGCGCCTCGAAAAAGCTTCACGAAGCCGCCGAACGCGCCCTCGATCACTACCTCGGCTCCGCCGAAATCCTGGCCAGCACCAACACTCCGGAACAGATGTTCCTCGCCAACCCGAAATACGACACCGAATCCCTGCTGGCCAACGCCAGCGAATCCCTCGGCTCGGCCACCACCATGCTCTACGACTTCGCCGCGCTGCTCGACAACCCGCGCCGCAAAACCCTGCTGGGCATCGCCCAGGTCGTCATGCTCGGCGAAATCGCGGTAAATCAGGCTTTGGATAAAGTCGAAATAGCCAAATGACCGCAATGCGACGAGCGCAAAACCTCGTCGCAATCCCCGGGCGCGCCATGGCTGGCACGCGGCCACGGCTTGCACCACCCGGTGTCCACTGTCACCCTTCGGGCCGTTCTTCAAGGATCAGAACAAGGAATCAAGGATTGAGTGGCTACGTTCCAAACCCGCCGAAAAACTACCGCTACGAACAAGCCAAACCCGTCGACATACACGCCCAGCATTGGGCCGAGTATGAGAAATACGGGAAAGAGCCCGCGCGCGAGCCTGAGAAAATAGGCATTGCGTTGAGGATCGGGGTTTTCTTTGATGGCACTGGCAACAATGCGAACAACTCTGCTGCGGGGTTGTTGTGCGGTGCTCAGCATCCGATTGCGCCGGAAGATATACCAGCTAGCTGCATGCCTTATATGAGTGATCCGGATAGTAGTTATGGCGCCGGGCCTACGAATATAAAAAAATTGTTTTCTCTGTATAAAAAGACCCAGAAAGCCGAAGGTGATGGCTTTCTTAAGTACGTCTCAAGCCCAATATATGTCGAAGGTATAGGCACTGAAAGCAATCAGATGGATAGCGCTGTAGGTGCTGGAACGGGGCGAGGTGAGACTGGTGTTACGAGTCGCGTACAAGCGTCCTTCACGCAGATAAAACAAGCTATCGAAGAGGCACTGCAAGAGAACCCCGACAGTGAAATTGCGTCCCTGACGTTCGATACATTTGGCTTCAGTCGTGGGGCTGCTGCTGCACGGCACTTCGCAAATGAAGTGGTGCGGGGTAAGCAAGGAGCTTTAGGAGATCTCCTAAACCGGAACGCCGCAGATTTCAGTCGCACCTTTGATAATAAATACGGAAACGGCATCAAAATGGGATTTATCGGGCTCTTTGACACGGTGCCCTCAATTGCCGGCTTCACCAATCTTGGCCGGGTGAAAAGTCCTATAGCTCCCGGTGTGAGGCTTTACCTGGACCGTCAATACTTCACGGATGTCGTACATCTCGTAGCGCGTGATGAGTGTCGCGCTAATTTTGCGCTCAGCCGAGTGAAGCCCGCGCACCCTGAGTACACTCTTCCCGGGGTTCATTCGGATATTGGCGGCAGCTATCTTGATGAAGTAGAGGAACGCGTGCTTGTCAGTCCGATGCAAACTCTCGATGTACCTCGGTACGTAGACGTTTCAACGACGTCGATTTATCACGACGCCGCGCGCGTAAAAAGCGAGTGGCTTGCTAAAGGATGGCCTGCGCATCTGCTGGATATTGTCACCCCGGCTTCCTTCAAAATTCCGCAGGAGCATCAAGACAGGCTTTCACCGGGGCAGAAGCGCGTATATGCCGCTCTACAATTGAAACGTCCGGTGAGTGGAAAACTTTCGAGAGTTTATTTAAGAGTCATGTATCAGCTGGCAAAAGAAAAGGGTGTTCAATTCATTGATATACCGGACGATGACGAATACTCCGTGCCGGCAGAGCTGCAGCCTCTTTGTGACCGATTTCTCACCGGAAACTACAGAACAACTGCAGAAGAAGAGGCTTTGCTCAAGCTGAAGTACATTCATACCTCTGCAAACTGGAATCATCCCCTTGGAAGAAGAGACGGGAGCGGTATTGATGCTGTTTACATCAACGCCCCGACGGACGACGCGATCCGTGTACAACATCCTCACGTAGCTGATTGGAAGCTCTGGTAATGAAGTCTGTAATCGCTCTGCTTGTCGCCTTATTGTTAATGGGCTGCCAGAAAGGAGGTTTCGAAAGTGGAGAAAATGACCCCAAGTCTCCTTGGTGGCAAATAGGATTCGTTGAGCCGAATTACATGAAGATCTGGGTTGAGGACAGCTCGGTGCTGGATATCAATAACAGAATGTTTTTCAGAGTCGGTGGAAAATCCGCTCCCGGAGGCGAACCAGAAGATGGGACGGAGTCTGCCCGTGGTTGGGGAACAGTCGGTGGTTCTGGAGTTTTGGTTACCGGTGCTGACCTTCCTCGAATGATTTTTGTCCGTTGGCAGTCGATATCGGAGCAGAAAACCTATAAAGGCTTCATAGAGATTCCAGAAGAAGCGAGGCAACTGATGGTGCAGTCCACACATCAGCGGTGCCCGAAGACTCCCGAAAGAACCGCACGTTACTCCGCAACGCTGCTTGTGGGGCTCGCCCCGGGGGGAGTGCTTCAAGCGTGGGTCAGGGACTCCTGCCACCGCCCGATAAAAGTCTCCCATGCTCAAGGCGAACTCGAACCTCTCGGCCCGGAGCAGGGCAAGCATGGCGGGCGCTATGCCTATCCCGTGAGTGAGAAAGCCAAGCGTTACATTGATAAGTTCGGCATCCCGTACGGTAGTTGGTAAATGACGTGGATGGAGCGCCGTCCACTTTTCAACTGCTAGACCGTTTCACTTCTTTGAGTTGAATTAGGGGCGGCGTCTTGAGAATAGGAAAGGCCGACCGTTTCGATGATGTCGACTACGACGCAGGCTATGAGTATCGAGGGTTCGATTACCTGATTCTGGATGGTGTCGATCAGTTTCTCGTCAGAACTTACGATGACCAACCCGGTAGCGCGACAGTTGTACGCCCTGCCATGGCCAAAAGCACCAGACTCAGAACGCTGGCGGAATTCTTACGAACGGAGCTGGAGGTAACTGCGATTTATCTCTACAAGGGTGAAATAGGAAGCTATGCCCAGGTAGACCTCAGAGCCTGCAATTCCGCTGATTCGGTATCGAGCCGGGGGCCATAAGCAGGACTCGCCAACCAAGAGTCCCGCCACCACACCCCCTCAAACCTCAGCCTTCACCCCAACCTTCACCGGCGCTTTGCGATACGTCAGCAACACAATCCCGCTCACCACAATCACTCCGCCCACGATCTGTCCTCTGCTGAGCATCTGATCCAGCACAATCCAGCCCATCAACAACGTCGCCAATGGCTCAATGTTCATCACCGGGGCGTTGCGTGGCATGTCCAGCCTGGGCACGGAAATGAACAACACAATGAAGCCGGTCCCATAGAGCACGACAAGCGTGGCAAGGGCCAGCCAGCCGGTTGAGGTGGCGGGGAGGTTGAGTCCGCCGGGGAGGGCGCCGGTCAGGCCGGCCAGGTTGACGCTGCTGAAGACGATGAAGATGGTCAGCAGGCTGCGCACCGAGCCGCGCACTTGCGACAGCTTGTGATCAGTGATCCACAGCGCGCAGGCGAATACGCTGGCGGCGCAGAAGGCGAGTGCAACGCCCAGTAGCCATTCCGGACCGACGCTGGCGCTGTCTGACAGACGTCCGGGGACGTCCAGTACGAACACCAATCCCACGAGGATCAAGCCCATCAACATCGCGGTGCGCGCGCTTGGTCGTGGGCCGCCCAGCGCCCAGGTCAGCAAGGCCAGCAGGATCGGAAACACGTTGGCCACCAGCAGCGCCAAAGCGACCGGGACCCGCGCGACAGCGGAGTACAGACACAGGCTCTGCGCAGTAATCAGCAGGCCCAACAACAGTTGCCAACGCCACGCGCCCGTCGGCAGGCGCAGGCTTTGCCGCTGCCACAGGACGAGAATGGCCAGCACCAGCAAGGTCCCGCCCGAGCGCATCAGAATTGCCAGCAACACGCCCGCGCCATCATCAAAAGCGACCCGTGCCGCGACGTGGTTGCCGGCGAACGCACAGCCCATGCACAACAGAATGATCACGGCGAGATAACGAGGGAAGGGCGGGGGGACGGTTGGCGCAAACTCAGGACGGGACATGGCAGATCTCAAAAATGATAGCCACTCGGGGTGGCTCAGTTTTTTATTATGTTGTCGTACAACTTCCCGATTTGTACCGTAATCGAGCAGGCGCGGCAAGCTCGAAAGGCTTGAATAAACGCTTGGGCGTGATGGTGGTTGAGTTTTAGAGGTCGTATAACTTGCCTTCTAAGCCCGAGCATCGAGAAGAGCGGCCCAACCATCCTCCCGAGCCTGACCGACCAGAAAATCCACAAACGCCCGGGTTTTGGCCGGTAACAGTTTCTGGCTGGAAAAGTACAAATAAATCTGCCCCGCATCGACATGCCAGTCCGGCAAAACCCGCTCCAGCGTACCGTCCTGCAGATAAGGCAAAACATCCGGAACTGCCAACAGCGCAACCCCCAACCCCAGTCGGGCGCACTGACACAGCGCTTGCGGATCGTTGACCAACAGGCGCGGCGCCAACTCCAGCGGTGCCCGTTGCCCGTCGGGGCCTTGCAGCATCCAGCTGCGCACCTTGCCGGTCTGCACCGAGCGCATGGCCAGATGATCCAGCGTCGCCAGCTCTTCGATGTGCCGGATGCGCTTGTGTGCCGAGAGGTATTCCTTCGATGCCACCAGAATCAGATGCGCCGGGGCGATGGCTCTGGCGACCACACCTTGCGCGAGTTCGATGCCGCCGCCGATAGCCGCATCAAATCCATCCGCGATGAGATCGACCTGGCGATTGTCGACGTGCCATTCAGGGGTCACGGCGGGGTATTGCTTGAGAAACTCGGGCATTAGCGGCAGCAGAAAATCCCTGGCGAAACCGGGTGCTGCGCTCAGACGCAAAAGCCCTGAAGGCTCTCCGGCATTGCCGGCCACGTCGGCGATCGCCGCCTGAACGCTTTCCAGTCCCGAACCGACGTTGGCCAGAAAGCGTTCTCCCGCTTCGGTCAGCGTGAGTTTGCGCGTGCTGCGCTGAAACAAGCGTACGCCGAGGTTGGCCTCCAGTTGCGCGACATTGCGACTGACCGCCGCGGGAGTCAGGCCCAGGCGCCGCGCGGCGGCAGAGAAGCTTCCCGCCTCGGCGCTGCGCACGAATGAGAGCAAATTGCCTAAGGTTTCCATCTGCGCACCTTCAACGAATGATTGAAAGTGATTCTAGTGGGCTTCCACTACTGGTGGAAGATCAAAAGGCGTCTCATAGCCTCATCAACTCCAACCACCCAGAGGCTTGACCATGAACACTTCCACGCTTCCACTGACCGGCAAAATCGCCATCGTTACCGGTGGCTCACGCAGCATCGGCGCAGCAATCGCCAAGCGGCTCGCGGCAGATGGCGCCAACGTCGCTATCACCTACAACGCATCGCCAGATCGCGCCGCAGCGGTCGTGCAGGAAATCGTCGCGGCGGGCGGCCAGGCTGTGGCGCTGGCGGCCGATGCGGGCAATCCCGAGGCTGTACGTGCAGCGATTGCCGAGGTTGCACAGCGTTTTGGCAAGATCGACATTCTGGTGAACAACGCTGGTATCAGCCTGCTCGGTGCCCCCGAGGACATCGCCTTTGAGGACTTTCAACGCATCCTTGCGGTGAACGTGACCGGCGTCTTCGTCGCCACTCAGCAAGCGCTCAAACACATGGGGCAGGGCGGTCGCATCATTCACATCGGCAGCTCGATGGTGCAATACGCTGCGTTCGCTACCGCCTCCGTCTACACCCTGAGCAAAGGTGCGCTGACCGGTTTCAGTCGTGGACTGGTGCGCGATCTTGGGCCGCGCGGCATCACTGTGAACACCGTCCATCCTGGCCCGACCGACAGCGACATGAACCCGGCCGACGGGCCTATTGCGGACTTCCTACGCCCGAACATCGCCATGGGGCGGTACGGCGAGGGCAAGGATGTTGCCAGCGCGGTGGCGTACCTGGCCAGTGCGGACGCCGGGTTTGTCACCGGCGCAGAATTAATCGTCGACGGCGGCTTCACAGCGTAAGGAGAGCATCATGACTATCAGCATCATTGGTACAGGCTCCATCGGCACCGCCATCGCTCGGTTGCTCGTCAACGCAGGCCTGCCGGTCAGTCTGGCCAACAGCCGTGGGCCGCAGAGCCTTGCCGGTTTGGTCGACGAATTGGGTCCACTCGCGCAAGCGGTGACCGCTCGGCAAGCCAGTCAGGCGGACATTGTTTTTCTGGCGGTGAACTGGTCGAAGATCCCCGACGCGGTACGCGATCTCGGGCCTTGGGATGGACGTATCGTGATCGACGCCAACAACCCGATCGAGGCGCCACTGTTCAAACCGTTCGATCTGGGCGGCCAGCCGTCTTCGCAAGTGGTGGCGCAGATGCTGCCCGGTGCGCACGTGGTCAAGGCCTTCAACCATTTGCTCGCGGCTCTGCTGAGCGATCCCTCCGCCGAGGGCGGCAAGCGGGTGCTGTTTTATTCCGGTGAAGATGCCGCGAGCAAAACCAAAGTTGCAGAGCTGATTACTCAACTGGGTTTTTACGGCATCGACCTGGGCGGTGTGCAGCAGGGAATGCTTGCGCAGTTTCCGGGCGGACCGCTGCCAGCCTTGAACCTGGTCAAACATGGTTGACCGCTGAGCCCGGGCAACCGGGCTTCACATACCAATCGAGGATTCAAAAATGTCTGGCTCAGATTCGCGAAATATCAATGAGGTGGAAAACTACGACGCCTTGCTGCGGGCCAACCTGCAGCGCGTGTTCAACGAGCGCGATGCACAGAAGCGCATTGCGGCGGTGCATGAGCTTTTTGCAGGCACACCGACGATGTACGAACCGACTGGCATCGTCACCGGGCGGGCGGCGATTTCAGAGGTGGCCGGTGCGTTGCTGGATCAGTTCGGGGCGGACTTCGCTTTTGTTCCCGAGGGGCCGGCGGTTGGGCATCATGGCCTGGGTTACCTGCGCTGGCATGCGGGCCCGAGCGCTGGGTCAACTGTTGTCAGCGGTGTCGACGTGGCGGAAATCAGCGAAGGGAAAATCGTGCGGTTGTGGGTATTGCTGGACCCGGCTTGAAGTTCAAACGCAGCTGGCAGACGCTCTCGTATTGGAAGTCCCTCAGGCGTGTCACGCACAAGCGCATATACTCGCTGAGGCGCTTTCGCTGCGAACTCCCAAAGAGACCTGTCAGGGCAGACGATGATCGACAGAACGGACCCCCCAAATGAATCGGCCAGCGACGAGACGCTGGGTGCCACGCAGCCCGTAACTGCGCTGAATTTGCGTTGGCTGATTCTCTCCCTGGTACTGCTGTCTGTTCTGGCGACGTTGGGCAACAGCCTTGTCACAGCCTACCGCGTGCAGCGCGATGCCTTGGTTGATCATGCGCTGCAATCGAACAGTGCTTATGCAGCTAAGGTCGCCTCGAGCCTCGCTGAATTCATTCATTCAGCACAGAACCATCTGCGTTACAGCGCCAGTGAATTGGGCAAGGCCTGGGGTGACCCCAGCGTCATGCGCGCCGAAGCGCTGCGCCTGCAAAAACAGGATGCCGATTTCAACTCGATTGCCATAATCGATAGCACTGCCAAGGTGCTGGAGGCGTATCCGGATACTCTTCAAATCAACGGCTCAACGCTGCGTTCGGATGCCATTCTCAAAGCCATCGATGCGAAGCGGCCCTTCATCAGCTCCGCGTATACGTCTGCCGCCGGCAATCTCGTCGTATTTATCTCCGAACCCGTTTACGACTCTGCTGAGCGTTACGTGGGCATCATCGGCGGCTCGGTTTATCTGCGCGAAGACAACGCGCTGCACACCCTGATCAGCCGCCATTTTCACCACGAAGGCACCTTTGCTTTTGTAGCGGATCAGGATCGCCAACTGCTTTTTCACCCTGAGGCGGCGCGCATTGGCGACACCCTGGGCTGGAGCAAAACCGTCGATGCGGCGTTGCGTGGCGAGAGCGGCTCGATGAGCGTGCGTAATTACAAAGGCGTACCCATGCTCGCGGGGTACGCTCAGGTGCCGGGCGCTGGCTGGGCGGTGGTCGCGCAGCAGCCGCGCGAAGTGAGTCTGGCGCCGCTGAACACCTTGATGCGCGATGTGCTGCTGGGAATGCTGCCCGCCGCCCTGATCGGCTTCGTACTGATCTGGTTCGGCACCTTGCTGATCTGTCGCCCGCTCAACCAGCTGTCGCGTATTGCCCGGCAGTTGTCAGCGCCCCAGGCCAGCGAGCAACTTCGCCACGTCAAGGCCTGGTATCACGAGGCGTTTTCCATTCGCCAGGCGATGCTTGCCGGCGTGCAGTTGTTGCAAGCGAAGCTGGGCCACCTTAACCAGCAGGTGCTGACCGACCCCATGACCGGACTGGCCAATCGCAGAGCCATGGATCAGGAGTTGCGCCGCCTTGAGCGCACCGGGCAGACATATTCGGTGTTATCGCTGGACATCGACCATTTCAAAAGGGTTAACGACACCTTTGGCCACGACAAGGGCGACCTGGCTATCAAACAGGTCGCGCATACGCTGCAAACTTATTCCCGCGTCGGCGACCTGGCGTGCCGAGCCGGGGGAGAGGAGTTCTTGCTGATTTTGCCGCAAACCGGTGTCGAGTCAGCCAGTGCCATCGCTGAGCGGATACGTCAGGCCATTGCGACCAGTGATATTCCGACCGTGGGGCGCATTACCGCTTCGATCGGCGTGGCAACGTGTGAACACTTGCCGACTACTGCGGAAATCGTCCTCAAGAAAGCCGATGAATGCCTCTACCGCGCCAAACAGGGTGGACGCAATCGAGTGGAATCGTACTTGTCGATGGCCTCGAGCGATTCCGAATGAGGCTACAAATTGATGCATGTCACGGGGCTTTCAACTAATCGGCAGAGTTGTTGATTCTGCCTCGATTCCACGCTAAAAGCAGCGGTAGGTGCCGCGCAAACGGCGCGTCCAGCACTCGCGAAGACGCGTCACGGGCCAAATCATTCGGGCGGTGAAATGAAGCGTTCCAAGATCATGCGGCGGGGAATATTGCTGACGGCCCTTGCGGTGATCGTCCCGTTGGGCATGACCCTAGCGGCTGGATGGATGCTGTCGATCTACGCGGCTCATGACCGCCTGCAAACGCTCGCCGCGATTGCCAACGATCGCGCCAGTCAGACATTTGCGCAGGCCTCCCAGGCACTGAAAAGCATTGCTGTCACTGACCTCGAACCCTGCTCGCCACAGGGCATCGAGCAGATGCGCATGATTGCCATCAATACGTTTTCGGTCGAGACGGTCGGCTACGAAGAAGATGTATTTGCCTGCACGTCATGGGGCGCCACGCCGCCGCGGTCGAAGCAATGGGCGGAGGATTTCGTCACCGACGACGGGGTGAAGGTGTCCATCGATGCGCAGGATGACAACGAGCTGATCAAACCGATGCTGGCGTTGCAGTTTGCTGCGTTCAACGTGCTGGTCGACCCGGAACAATTTCGCGAAGTCGTACTGGATGAAGGCGTGAGGCTGGCCGTCGGCACACGTCAGGGCCGCTTGCTCGGCCCGGCGGACCCGAACATGGCGAGTTTCCTAGCCTTGGTGCATGAGGGGCCTACGCATGGCCTCAAGGACGGCTTTCTCTACACACTGGTGGCCCAGGGCAACTTCACCGTAATTGCCGCAATCCCGCGACAGGAACTGCTGCGCAGCCTCGGGCAGCACGTGCTTTATCTGCTGCCGATCGGTCTTGTCATCAGCGTAGGCCTGGTCATTGCGAGCCTGCGCTGGTGGCGTCGCAAGCTGTCCCCGCTGGCGGCACTGGAGCGCGCGGTGCAGCGACAGGAGTTCGTGGTTCATTATCAGCCGATCATCGAAATTGAGACCCGGCGCTGCATCGGCGCCGAAGCCTTGATCCGCTGGCGCAAACCCAACGGCACGCTGGTCTACCCGGACGTGTTCATCCCGCTGGCCGAATCCAGTGGCTTGATCGAAGCGATCACTGACCAAGTGGTTCACCGCGTATTCGCAGACCTTGGCGCCATGCTCGCCAGTGATCGTTCACTGCACGTAGCGTTAAATCTGGCCGCAGCCGACGTCAGCTCCGGGCGACTGATCCCTGCTTTGTTGAATGAAAGCCGTCGCCTCGACGTGCAACCCGCGCAGATATGGCTTGAGGTGACAGAGCGCAGCCTCGTCGATCTAACGTCAGCGAAAATAACGCTGGAGCGCGCGCGAAGCGCCGGGTTTATTGTCGCGCTGGATGACTTCGGCACCGGCTATTCGAGTCTGCAATACCTGCAGCAATTACCGCTGGACGTGCTCAAGATCGACCGATCCTTTGTTGAGCAGATCAGCGAAGCAGAGGGGAAGACCTTACTGGTCACTCACGTAATCCAGATGGGCCACGCGCTACGGCTGACACTTGTCGCTGAGGGTGTCGAGACCCCGGCACAGCTGGACTTCCTGGGCGCCAACCAGGTGCGCTATGCACAGGGATGGCTGTTTGCGAAAGCCATGGAGTGCGCACAGTTCCAACAGCCCTATCTGGACGGTCGGCCTTGCACCGACGCGCGCATTCTTCAGGACCCGATTGTTTCCTGAAAGAAACGAGTCAAAAAACCACATTGACATATCGAAAAATCTCGATATCCTCGGCGCATGGAACTGATCGAAATCTTCAAAGCCCTCTCGAACCCGACGCGCCTCAAGATCCTTGAAGGCCTGAAGGATCCCGTCAAGAACTTCCCCCCGCAGGATGAGGGTGACGTTCTCGTCGAGGGTGTCTGCGTCAGCAGCATCCAGGAAGGTATCGGCTTGTCGCAGTCGACGGTGTCGAGTTACCTGGCCACGTTGCAGCGGGTGGGGCTGGTGGAAGTGCGACGCATCGGTCAATGGACCTACTACAAACGCAATGAGGCTGCTATCAGCGCGCTTGCAGAGGTCATAGGGAAAGAACTGTAAATTTTTTTACTTTAGGATATCGAGAATTCTCGATATCCCTCTTTATCGATACGAGGTTTTGCCATGAAAGCGATGATTTTGAAATCCTTCGGCGGTCCTGATTCGTTCGAACTCAGCGACGTTCCAAAACCGGTTCCGCAAGCGGGTCAAGTGCTGGTCCGAGTGCACGCTACTTCCATCAATCCGCTGGATTATCAGGTTCGGCGCGGTGACTATCCCGATCTGGTGCCGCTGCCAGCCATTACCGGTCACGACGTGTCGGGCGTGGTTGAAGCCATCGGGCCGGGCGTCAGCGCTTTCGCGCCGGGCGACGAGGTCTGGTACACCCCGCAGATATTCGACGGGCAGGGCAGTTATGCCGAGTACCACGTCGCAGCCGACAGCATCATCGCCAGAAAGCCTGCCGCGCTGAGCCACCTTGAGGCGGCCAGTCTGAGTCTGGTCGGCGGTACGGTTTGGGAAGCGCTGACCGTGCGCGCCGTGCTCCGCGTTGGCGAAAGCATTCTGATCCACGGCGGCGCGGGCGGGGTCGGCCATGTGGCGATTCAGGTGGCCAAAGCCATGGGCGCCAGAGTGTTCACCACCGTGCGCGAGGCCAACGCCGAGTTTGTCCGCAGCCTGGGCGCTGATGTGGTGATCGATTACACCCAAGAGGACTACGTCGAAGCGATCATGCGCGATACCGCCGGGCATGGCGTTGATGTGGTGTTCGACACCATCGGCGGCGATACCCTGTCTCGCAGTGCCGACGCGCTCGCCCAGCTTGGCCGCGTCGTCTCGATCGTCGACATCGCGCAGCCACAAAACCTCGTTCAGGCCTGGGGCAAGAACGCCAGCTACCACTTCGTTTTCACCCGGCAGAATCGCGGCAAGCTCGATGAATTGAGCGCGTTGGTCGAGCGCGGCCAGTTGCGGCCCCACGTTGGCGCGGTCTATTCCCTTGCCGACATCCCGCTCGCCCATGCCCGACTGGAGAGCGCCAACAACGGTCTGCTGGGAAAAATCGCCATCGCCGTCGAGCCTTCACTCATCGTCTGAATCCGCTCACTGATTTTGGAGAAACATCATGGTTTACGAGATCGCTGTGCTGCCCGTTCATCCGCAACAGACTGAAGCCTTCCGACGCGCATTTGCCGAAGTCGAACCGTTGCTCACCCGCGCCAAAGGTTACGGCGGCCACTTGCTTGCGCAAGGTATTGAAACCCCCGAGCAGTTCAATCTTATCGTGCGCTGGCAATCGCTTGAGGATCACTCGCCGGGCTTTGAGGACAGTGAAGACCACCAGCGGTTCATGCTGGGGCTGGAGGATTATTTTTCCGCAGAGCCGAGCGTGTATCACATTGAGGGTGGTGCTTATCCGGGTGGCGATTTTGGCGTACCGGACAACGGTGCCAGCGTAGGCATCTGAGGGAGTATGTGGCTGTTCGTCACACGCGGCTGTGACTGGTCTAGCACTGCTTGTGATGAATTGCCACTTTAATTCCTCTTTGGCCTGTTCATGGGGCAGGGGTGGCAGGCAAAATGCGCCGTTTTCCATATGTCTCGTACTGCTGCTCATCCAAGGAAGGCCACTTGAAAGTCACTCCCCACGCTTCCCTGCGCCCTGATATCTGGCCAGCCGTTGTTTTATTGGTGCTGGCAAGCCTGATCACGACCGGCTGCACGCGCTCCCATACTCCAAAACCGGTAGAGCGCGATCCTTGTCTGGATGCCGGTCCAGCGCATACAACGGCCTACAACAAATGCATGAGCGAGCGGGAAGAGCGCCAAGCTGAAGCGCTCAGAATACTGCTCAGTGATGATCCTGCTGACAATCCGCAACGGCAAGTGGCCGTGCCAGGCGACAGCGATTTCCAACCGTCTGATTTTCCTGACGACCCGATGCCAGCGAGTTTTCGCATGCCTTCCGACCTCAATCTCAAGGATATCCAGGCGTTTCCGTACAAGGCTCGCATCAGCTGGAAATACGTGTCGGATCGCTTCCTGCCGAGTTCAAAGGAATCCGCGCGGATGATGCAGGTGGACCGCCTGATAAAGGCGGCCGTAACGGCGGATGGGGTCGCGAAGTGGGGGTGCACGGTCACCGGCGGAAAGCGTCAGGTGTGGGTTTTCTACACCCTGGACGACGCGGCCTTTGTCAGCCGTGTGCAGGCAGCTCTGGCGCAGACCGGGCCTTATCCGATTGAATTCAGCAGCCGTAAACAGGCAGATGTCAGTGCTGAGGTGCAGAATGCCGAGCAAACTCGATTGACACCCAAGCGATGCCTGGAGTGAAACAACCCTCGCTGCATAAGCTTCTGAAACGGATTTCTCGCCATGCTTGAACGAAACAAACTGGTTCCTGAACTGATGGTCACCGAGCTGTCGAAGAGCTTGGCATTCTGGGTGAACAGTCTGGGCTTTGAAGTGGCCTATCAGCGCCTCGAAGACGGTTTCGCTTACCTGGATCTGAACGGCGCGCAGGTGATGCTGGAGCAGTTCGACCCGCAGGCTGGCCAGTGGCTCACCGCGCCCCTGAGCACACCTTTTGGGCGAGGCATCAACCTGCAAATAGATGTAGTCGCGGTCGCGGCTGTCCTCGAAAGACTCGAACAAGCCGGTTTTCCTCTCTTTCGCAACTGCCGCGATACTTGGTATCGGGCAGATACTGTCGAAACAGGGCAGCGGGAATTCATTGTGCAGGACCCGGACGGTTATCTCGTCAGGCTGGTTGAGCGATTAGGTGAGCGGCCGGTCCGGGCCGCGGAGTAGGTAAGCCCCGCGACACTTCAGCCCCTCGATTTTCCTCCAACGTTAGCCCAGCGCTTTGGTGGTAGGCTGCATAACGTCAGCCGTACCTTCTGTACTCCTGAATTGCCCTTTCCGAAATCTGCGCCGGCTCAGCTGCTGGCGTTGATGGATTTCCCTGCGGACTACAGCCATGCGCCTGCCAGATTTCATTCTCGAAAACCTAGAGCCGATCCTGCAGGCCTGGGAAGATTTCGCCCGCACCATCGAGACGCCGGGGGTGGAGCTCGATAACGTCGCGCTGCGCGATCACGCCGAGCAGATGTTGCGCGCCATCGTCATCGATCTGCGGACCAAGCAGACCATGAGCGAACAAATCGCCAAAGCCCAGGGCCAAGCGCCGCGCGACGATGAAGAAACAGCTGCGGAAACCCACGCGGTGACGCGGCTGATGGCCGGCTTCACCATCGATCAGATGGTGTCGGAATACCGCGCGCTGCGCACCAGTGTGCTGAGCCAGTGGCTGCGTCAGGTCAAGGATGGCAAATCAGTGAATGTTGACGACATGACGCGTTTTCACGAAGCCATCGACCAGGCGCTGGCCGAGTCGATTGCCAGCTACTCCCGTGCCGTTGAGGCTTCGCGAAACGTGTTTCTGGGGATTCTCGGCCATGACTTGCGCACGCCGCTGGGGGCGATTCTGCTCGGTGCGGATATGTTGCGTCGTACCGAAGCCACCGACCCGCGCACCAGCAAAGTGGCCAGGCAGATCTACGCCAGCGTGCAGCGCGCCAGCCAGATCGTGGGCGACCTGCTGGATCTGACGCGCTGCCAGATGGGGCCGGGGATTCCGGTGAAAAAATCCCTGATCGATCTCAGCCCTGTGTGCGAGCGGGTGATCGAGGAAATCCGCGCCTTTCATCCGCAGGCCAACGTGCGTTTCGATGCGACGGAAGCGGTGATGGGAGCGTTCGATGGCGCCAGGATGGAACAGGTCTTTTCCAACATCATCAGCAATGCGGTGACCCACGGCGATAATCAGTTTCCGGTTACGGTTGCACTGGAAGCTCGGGAGGATTGCGCGGTGTTCACGGTGCACAACGGCGGGGAGCCGATTCCGGAAGACGTGTTGCCGTTCATCTTCAACCCGATGGGGCGCTTCTCGCAGCGCTCCGTAGTTGATCACGGGCCCGTCGCTGGCCTCGGGCTGGGCCTGTTTATCGCCTCGGAAATCGTCGCCTCGCATGCCGGCTCAATCGAAGTCAGCTCTGACCTGAAGGGCGGAACCGTGTTTCGCGTAAAGCTTCCGATTGATGCCGAAAGCCCCGTCACCATATAGGCCAATCGCTGGAGGGCCGGCCCCGGCCCTCCAGCCTGATCACTCCTCCATCACCTCAACCAAACCGCGATCCTCACCCAGGAACCCGCCACTCTGGTGCTGCCACAGCCGCGCATAGGTGCCGTTCTTCTCCAGCAATTGCGCGTGGGTGCCTTGTTCGATGATGCGGCCTTCGTCCATGACGATCAGCCGGTCCATGGCCGCAATGGTCGACAAGCGGTGGGCGATGGCGATCACGGTTTTGCCCTGCATCATTTCATCGAGGCTTTCCTGGATCGCGACTTCAACCTCGGAATCCAGTGCGCTGGTGGCTTCGTCGAGCAACAGGATCGGTGCGTTCTTCAGCATCACCCGGGCGATGGCGATGCGTTGGCGCTGGCCGCCCGAAAGCTTGATGCCGCGTTCGCCGACCAGCGTGTCGTAACCGCTGTGGCCCTGCTTGTCGCTCAACTGGCTGATAAAACCATCGGCCTGAGCGTTCACTGCCGCGCGATGGATGTCTTCGTCGGTGGCGTCCGGGCGACCGTAGGCAATGTTGTCGCGGATCGAACGGTGCAATAGCGAGGTGTCCTGGGTGACCATGCCGATCATGCTACGCAGACTGTCCTGAGTCACCTCGGCGATGTTCTGCCCATCGATGCGGATCTCGCCGCGATCAACGTCATAGAAGCGCAGCAGCAGGTTGATCAGCGTCGACTTGCCCGCACCGGAGCGGCCGACCAGGCCGATTTTTTCGCCGGGGCGAATATGCAGGGTCAAGCCGTCGAGCACCTGGCGTTCGCCGTTGTAGTTGAAGCTGACATTGTCGAAAACCACTTCGCCGCCGGCAGGCTCCAGCACTTTGGCATCCGGTGCGTCCTGGACTTTCGGGCCGCTGGTCAGGGTGGCCATCCCGTCCTGGACGGTGCCGATGTTTTCGAACAGCGAAGTCATCTGCCACATGATCCAGTGCGACATGCCATTGATGCGCAGCGCCATGGCGGTGATCGCCGCGACGGCGCCGGTGCCGACTTCGCCCTGATGCCACAGCCACAGCGCGTAACCGCCGGCGCCGAGAATCAACGCCACCACCAGCGCCTGATTGACGATTTCGAACTGACTGACCAGCCGCATCTGGCGAAATCCGGTGAGCTTGAAATCTTCCATCGCTGCACGGGCAAAGTGCGCTTCACGCTTGGAGTGCGAGAACAGTTTGACCGTGGTGATGTTGGTGTAGGCGTCGGCAATCCGCCCGGTCATCGACGAGCGTGCATCGGCCTGTTCCTGGCCGACCTTGCCCAGACGCGGGACGAAATACACCATCGCCAGCCCGAACAAAACGATCCACGCCAGAAACGGCAGCATCAGCTTCAGCGCAAAGCCACCGGCCAGCGCGATGATCGCAATGAAGTACACGCCGATGCCGGGGAGGATTTCGATCAGGGTGAACAGCACCTCGCGCACCGACAGCGCAGTCTGCATGACCTTGGTCGTGACCCGGCCGGAGAACTCGTCGGAGAAGAACGACAGACTTTGCCGCAGCATCAACCGGTGAAAGTCCCAGCGCAGGCGCAGCGGCAGATTGATCGCAAGGATCTGGTGCTGAACCATCGTGCGTAGCGCCACCAGCCCGATGCTGACCACTAGCACAATGCCGATGCCCCACAACACGCGGCTTTCCTCATCACCCGCGGCGCCGCCGGATTGCCAGGTCGAGAGCAGATCCACCACTTGCCCGAGGAAAGAAAACAGCCACGCCTCGTAGATCGACACGCTGGCGCTGAGCAGGGCGAAGGCCAGGATGTAACCGCGCGCCCCCCGGGTGCAGGCCCACAAGAAGCGCATCAGACCGACTGGCGGTGGCGGCGCCTCGTCGGGCGGGAAGGGGTCGAGCCTTTCTTCAAACAGGCGAAGCATTGCGGTCTCCGAAGTGATCAGGGTGTGGGGATTCTGCCATCTATCGGCGTTGTTGCGGGTTTCAGCGTCGTGTTGCAGATAAATGCTTGTGCCTTGTCTTGACCGCAGCCAGGCGCAGAAGCTCAACGCAATCGTGCCAAGCGCAACCTTTCGTCGCTGATCCAGACCTGATGTCGCACGCTCATCAACCTCTTTGAACTCTCGCGCAAGCTGCTCCGTCATCTTCTATGTGGGGGCTCTTGGCAATGTTGCCGTGTAGCTCCGTTTTTCCGTTTTCAAGTCAGAACGCGAGGGGCCACATGAATACTCAAGACAGCAGGGCAGGCTTTGAATCAGGTGATCCGAACAGCAAGCCTGGACAGGGTTTTGAACATTTGAAAGACGACGTCAACGAAGCAATTGGCGGCGCGCGGCAACAGGCCGACGCGCAATTCGGACAGTACCGGGACACCGCGGCCGAACAGATAGAAGCACTGGCCCAAGGCGCAAAGAGCTTCGTCTCGGAGTTGCAGGACAAGGACACGCTGGGCATGTCCGACTACCTGACGGACATGGCGGATTCCATGACCGGGCTGGCGGGCAACCTGCGCGGCAAGAGTGCCGAGCAGTTGCTGCACGATGCGGCGGATCTGGCGCGCAGCAATCCGGGGCTATTCATCGCCGGCAGCATCGCCATCGGTTTCGGCCTGTCGCGGTTTCTCAAAGCCGGCACGGCCGCAGCAGCGACGGTCAGCGCCGAGCACGATCCGGCGGCGGGCACGACATCGACGCCACCGCCAGCCGATTACGGTGCGCAGCGACCCTATGAATCGTCAGTACCGTCATCGGCCCACGCCAATCCGGGACTGGCCACCGGCATCACCCCGACCTCGCCCAGTGACAGCGATCACCCCGCTGATTTTGCCGCGGCTTCCGTACCGCACGCACCCGACGCCAAAGGAGAACTGTGATGAACAGAGATGAATCTGATCTGAGCGGGGCAAGGCCCCTCGGCCAAACGGATGACGCTTCGGTGGTCGGTCTGTTGCGACAACTGTCCCGAGAGGTGCCAGCGTTGTTCACCAAGGAACTGGCATTGGCCAAAGCCGAACTGCAGAACAGCCTCAGCACGCTGAAGGCTGGCATCGGCGCGGTTGCCGGTGGTGCGATCGTGTTTCTCGCCGGCTTCATCATTCTGCTGATGTCAGCGGTGTACGGCCTGAGCATGTTCATGGCGCCATGGCTGGCCGCGCTGATCGTCGGCGTGGTGGTGATGATCATCGGCTTCGCCATGCTGCAATCCGGGAAGAAACAATTCGAGCCATCTCACTTCAAACCTGATCGCACTCTCGACGCCTTGAACAAGGATCAGGAAGCGCTGCGGAGGAAAGTCTCATGAAAAGCGAACTGGATATCGAAGCGGAAAAAAGCCCGGAGCAGATCGAGCGCGAAATCGATGCACAACGCGCGAGCATCGGCAACATCGTCGATCAACTCGAGAGCAAATTCACCCCCGGACAGATGATCGATCAGGCCTGGGGAATGATGCAGAGCAACGGCTCGACGTTCTTCACCAACCTCGGCACCAGCGTGCGCAACAACCCGGTGCCGGCGGTGCTGACTTCGGTGGGGCTGCTCTGGCTGATGATGAGCCAGAATCGCCCGCCAGTGCCGCAACCGACCTATCGCAGCGGGCCGGATCAGGACAAGGCCGGCGAGTGGGCCGACGGTTTGGCCGACGGCATCGACAGCGCCCGCGCGCATTTGCACTCGACTACAGACTCGCTGAAGGGCGGCTATGAGGCGCTGAAAGGCAAGGCCAGCCACCTCGGGGAAAACGTCGGTGCGGCGAAGGAAAATCTGACCCATGCGATGCATGACGCCAGTGATCGACTGTCGCGTAATTCGCAAGTGCTTGGCCAGCAGTTCAGTCACATGCTCAAGGAGCAACCGCTGATGGTCGCTGCCGCTGGGGTTGCGCTCGGTGCATTGCTCGGCGCGGCGTTGCCGACTACTTCCACTGAACAGCGCTACATGGGCCGTACCAGCGCGGGCATGGTCGACAAGGCCAAGCAGAAAGCTCAGGAAGGGTATGAAGCAGTGCGTGACACGGTGACTCGGACCACTGAACAGACCGAGGTTGAAACCAAGCCGGATCCGGCGCGGCCGTCGTCTTCGGATTTGTCACAGGGGTTGGGAACTTCTTGAGGGTGAAAAACGAGGGAGGCCTGTAATGGGCCTCCCTTTTTATTGGACTGCGGGTCAGGTCGATACCTCATTCTGCAGGCCTTTCAAATATTCGACCAACGTCTGCGCGCACGCTTCAATCGCGCCATCCACGACCAGTTCGAACCCGTGGGTATTCTCGGTCGGGATTGCGATGCATCCGGCCTGGGCGCTGATGCCTGAGCTCATCACCGCGCTGGCGTCGGAGGCGAAATCCACCAGCAGGGCGAACTGTGGATCGAAGCCGCAACGCTTGGCTGCGTCGGCCAAGGCCATGACCACGCCGCGCGAGTAATAGCCTTTCTGGTCGCCGGTATCGATGATCGGGTCGACGCTCAATCGCGTTGCGTACTCGCTGATCACCGGGCCGACTTCCACCGCGATTGTGGTGTCGCCGGGCAGGTGCGCAGCGGCGTACATTGCGCCGGCGTTGCTTTCTTCCTCGAGGGTGGTGAAGACAAAGTAGGTGTCGTGCGCCAATTCGGTCGGGCTGCGCTTGAGTTGCTCGGCGGCCTGGAGCATGGCGACGACAGGCGCGCGGTCATCGAGAAAGTGCGCAGCGGTGGCATCGCCCACTCTGAACGGCGTACGCCAGTGCTGGCTGAGCACGACACGGGTGCCGGGGCGCACGCCCATGTCTTGCAAGGTTTGCGGGTCGTGGCGGGTGATGATGTGCACGTCTTTCCACTCCACCGCGCCGCTCATCACATCCTGGCCCTGCGGCGAGCCTGTGGTGGCGTGCATCGAGCCGAATGAGAGCACGCCGGGCAGGGTTTGCGCATCGCCGAGAATATCCACCGGACACACACCGAAATTCACCGGATTCGCACCGCCGAGGGCAACCACCCGCAACGTACCGTCCGGCTCGACGCGTTTGACCAGCATGGCGATCTCGTCCATGTGGCCCATGATGCGCACAGCGTGCTCGCCGTCCGGATCGGGTTCGCGGCCCTTGAGCAGGCCGATGACATTGCCGGCCCGATCGGTCCAGACCTCGTCGCAATGGCGCCGCAGTTCTTCCAGGCAGATTGCCCGGACCTCGTCTTCCTGCCCGCCGGGGCCGCGCGCCATGAGCAAGCGGCTCAATAGCGCCTGGGTAGATTCCTCTGAGTTGCGCGGCGAAGGCGCCTGATTATCCGACATGCGTATTTACCCTCCTTGCATCGGCGGACGTATATCGACCGCTCAGGATTTAGGGGGCAGGTTGGCGGGAAAATTCAGATGGGTTGAAGCCTTCTGTTCACCTGCATTCCCTGTGGGAGCGAGCCTGCTCGCGATATCGGTGTGTCATTCAACGTGGATGTATCTGATCTGGCGCCTTCGCGGGCAAGCCCGCTCCCACAGGGATTTGGGTTGCGCTGAAGATTGTGGCCTTGCCCCGGACCATTGTGGGAGCGAGCCTGCTCGCGAAAGCGGTGTGTCATTCAACGTGGATGTATCTGATCTGGCGCCTTCGCGGGCAAGCCCGCTCCCACAGGGATTTGGGTTGCGCTGAAGATTGTGGCCTTGCCCCGGACCATTGTGGGAGCGAGCCTGCTCGCGAAAGCGGTGGGTCAGGCGATGATGAGGTTGAACGTGCCGACACCTTCGCGAGCAGGCTCGCTCCCACAGGGATTTGGGTTGCGCTGAAGATTGTGGCCTTGCCCCGGACCATTGTGGGAGCGAGCCTGCTCGCGAAAGCGGTGGGTCAGGCGATGATGAGGTTGAACGTGCCGACGCCTTCGCGAGCAGGCTCGCTCCCACAGGGATTTGAGTTGGATTGAAGAGTTGCGTTTGTCAGCGGTTGTATTTCAGCGCTTCGACAAACGCTGCAAACGCTGCCGAGCTCTGGCGTCTGTTCGGGTAATACAGGTGATAGCCCTGAAACGTCGGGCACCATTCTTCCAGCACTTCCACCAGTCGCCCGTCGGCCAGATACGGCGCGACCAATTGTTCGGGCACGTACGCCACGCCGATGCCATCCACGGCGGCGTTGAGCACATGCATGATGCTGTTGAACACCAGTTGCCCGTCGACCTTCACGCTGAAGTCCTGACCCTTGTGCGCAAACTCCCAGGCGTAAATGGCGCCGGCCGGTTGATGGCGGATGTTGATGCAAGTGTGCTCCGTCAACTGATGCGGCGTGGCGGGTGCCGGGTGACGAGCGAAGTACTCGGGCGAGGCCACCACGGCCAGGCGCCAGTCCGGGCCTATGCGCACGGCGATCATGTCTTTGCTGATCGATTCACCGAGACGGATGCCTGCATCGAAGCGTTCCTTGACCACATTGGTAAATCCGTAATCGACGTAAAATTCCAGGGTGATGTCCGGGTAGTCCTGCAAAAACTGCGCAAGCATCGGCCGGATGCACAATTCAATCTGATCGTCCGTGCAGGAAATGCGGATCGTGCCGCTGGGCTTGTCGCGCAATTCGCCGAGGGCTTCGAGCTCGGCGCTGATCTGCTCGAACAGCGGCGCAATCGAATGCATCAAGCGTTCGCCAGCCTCGGTCGGCGAGACATTGCGCGTCGTACGAGCGAGCAAGCGGATACCCAGACGCTGCTCCAGCGCGCGGACCGTATGACTCAGCGCAGACGGCGTGACGCCGAGGCGGGCGGCAGCCTTGGTGAAGCTTTGCTCCTGGGCCACCGCCAGAAAGGCCTGCAGGTCGTTGACTTTGGCATTGCTCATTGCTGAATTTCTCTCAAAAGCACATGAAGATTACCGCTACTAATCAAGTTAAGCCCGATCCGTCAAGCTTTGCAGCCTGAGTAACGGGGCAGAAGTGCCTCGATGATTTCTTCTTCAAGACAGGTTTTCGCATGACGGCTCAAGTAATCGATACCCCGACAGCCCAGCCCATGGAAGCGTCCACTGACGGCGAACAACGGGCGTACTGGAGCGGCGTATTCGCGATGACCTTGTGTGTCTTCGCCCTGATCGCTTCCGAGTTCATGCCGGTCAGTCTGCTCACGCCAATGGCTACGGACTTGCACATCAGTGAAGGCCTGGCCGGCTATGGCATTGCCATCTCCGGCGCGTTCGCGGTGCTGACCAGCCTGACGATCACCAGGCTCGCCGGCTCGATGGATCGCAAACGCCTGTTGCTGCTGTTGACCGCGCTGATGTGTGCGTCCGGGCTGGTGGTCGGCCTAGCGCCCAATTACACGGTGTACATGATTGGCCGCGCATTGATCGGTGTGGTGATTGGCGGCTTCTGGTCGATGTCAGCGGCGTTGGCCATGCGTCTGGTACCCTCCGCCAGCGTGCCCAAGGCACTGGCCATTTTTAACGGTGGCAATGCCCTGGCGACCGTCGTGGCGGCGCCGTTGGGCAGTTATCTGGGCAGCGTGATTGGCTGGCGCGGGGCGTTTTTCTGCCTGATGCCCGTGGCGCTGATTGCGCTGCTCTGGCAATGGATCAGCTTGCCCGCGCTCCCGGCCGCGCCGCGCAAGTCCAGCGCAGCCAATGTTTTTGCGTTGTTCAAAAGCCGCCGGGTGGCGTTGGGCATGCTCGGCGCCGGCCTGTTCTTCATGGGCCAGTTTGTGCTGTTCACTTATCTGCGACCGTTTCTGGAAACCGTGACCCGGGTCGATGTTTCGATGCTGTCCATTATCCTGCTGGTCATTGGTGTAGCCGGGTTCATCGGCACCGTGGTCATCGGCTCGGTGCTGAAGTCAGGACTGTACAGGGTGGTTATCACGATACCGCTATTGATGGCGATGATCGCAGTGGCGCTCATTGGGTTGGGCAGTTCAGTGGTGGCGGCGTTCGTGTTGCTGGGCTTGTGGGGATTGATCGCCACGGCGGCGCCGGTAGGCTGGTGGTCTTGGCTGGCGCGCACGCTGCCTGACGATGCCGAAGCGGGCGGCGGGCTGATGGTGGCGGTGGTGCAGTTGTCGATTGCCTCGGGTTCCACCATCGGTGGTCTGCTGTTCGACGGCAGTGGCTATCGGCTGACCTTCTTCGCCAGCGCGGCATTGCTGGTGCTGGCGGCGCTGATGACCTGGCTGACGTCGCGGCAGACAGCCTGAATCAGCTCTCGGTGTTTTCGGCCGAGGCCTGCGCCGCTTCGGCTTCCAGCTTCAGGCGGTCGGCCTTGCAGATGTATTTGGGCTTTTTCGGCGCCAGTTTGGCATTGGCCTTTTTGGCCTTTTCCTTGAACAACTGCTGCAGCTTCTTTTGGCGATTCATGATTTTTCGATCGGGGTGGAGAGGGTGGGAATCCTGACGCAAGGCCGAGTGGTCAGCAAGAAGAAATCCACTAAGCTGAGCACATTCGCCCATACTCAAGAGCATCCCCCAACTGAAGGAATCGCACATGAGAAAAGCTCGCAGATTGATTACCGCGTTGTCTTGCCTCGCGCTGGTAATCGGCAGCACGACGGCACTGGCTGACCCCGGCAATGGCAAGGGGCAGGGTGGTCAGGGCGGCCAGGGCAACGGCAAGGGCAAACCGCAGAATATGCAGGATCACGGTAATCAGGGTGGTGGCGGTCAGGGCAATGGCAAGAAAGGCCAGCAATCCTCTGGCAATCGCGGCGGGCCGAGCTTTGATCGCGGCGATATTCTCGGCATTATCGATGGTTATCGCGGCACATACTGGAATCCGGGACCGCCGCTGCCGCCCGGCATTCAAAAGAATCTGGCGCGGGGCAAGCCATTGCCCCCGGGGATCGCCAAGAAGCTGGACGGGCGCATGCTTGGCCATTTGCCTCACTATGACGGCTACGAATGGCAACAAGTGGGCACCGACCTGATCCTTGTTGCGCTGGCCACCGGGCTGATCTACGAGGTGCTCAACGGCGCGTTCGATTGATTGTTGAAAGAGGAGCGGCAGCATGTGCCGCTCCTTTTTTATGTGTGTATTGCTGCAGCCTTTGCAGTAATGAACTGCATTCAGGCTGGGTTGTTCGTTGAGTGCTGAGCTTTCAGACTGAGCTCAACGCTTAGCAAATGAATGGAGATGATCATGGCCAACGCAATCCGCTTCACCGAAACGGGCGCACCGGACGTCCTGCAATTGCACGCTGTCAGCGAACAGGCCCCCGGGTCCGGCGAGGTCTGGCTGGAGCAAGCGGCGGTGGGCGTCAATTACCTGGATGTCAGCCAGCGCAAAGGTGCGGTGCCGGTGGCGTTGCCCTCGGGGCTGGGGCTGGAAGGCGCGGGTCGGGTGGCGGCGGTCGGTGCCGGTGTGAGCAATGTGCGCGTCGGTGATCGGGTCGCTTACGCCACTGGCCCCTTGGGCGGTTACGCCTCGGCGCGACTGTTTCCGGCAGAGCGTCTGGTGAAGATTCCCGAAGAGTTATCGTTCGAAGATGCGGCGGCGGTGCTGTTCAAAGGCATCACCGCGCAGTATCTGCTGAAGACGACTTATCCGGTCGGGCCGGGCACGACAATGCTGGTTTACGGCGTCGCGGGAGGTCTGGGGGAAATCATGGTGCCGTGGGCCAAACACCTTGGCGCAACGGTGATCGGTGTGGTGTCGAAGCAGGCCAGTGTCGACAAGGCTCGCGCGTCCGGTTGTGACGAAGTGCTGGTGTTTGATGCCGAGACTCTCGCCGCCGACGTGTTGCGTATCACCGAGGGGCGCAAGGTCGATGTGGTGTATGACCCGATTGGTCGGGTGTCTTTTCAGGCCTCGCTGGACAGCTTGCGCCCACGCGGATTGATGGTCTCGTTCGGCGCGCAGACCGGCGCGCCGGCGGCGGTGGAAATGGCCACGCTGAACGCCAAGGGCTCGCTGTTCCTGACCCGTTCGTCGCTGGCCGCGCACACCACCACGACAGCCGAATATCAGGAGCGCGCGCAAGATGTGCTGGCCGCTGTTGCCGCCGGTATCATCACGCCGCAAATCCGCGCGCGTTATTCATTGGCTGACGCGGCACAAGCGCACGCCGATCTTGAATCGGGCCGATCATCAGGGGCGATCATTTTAAAACCATGAATCTGGATGTTCTGAGCAACCCGCACAGCGATGAGATCGCTGCTTTCCTCGCCGTCGCCGCGCAAGGCTCGTTTGTCGCGGCGGGGCGTTTGTTGCAGCGTCATCCGACCATCGTTTCCAAGCGCCTCGCGGCGATGGAGAGGCGACTCGGCGTGCGGCTGGTGGAGCGCTCGACACGACATGTGCGCATCACCGAGGCCGGCCTGCAACTCGAACAGCGCCTGCGCGCAGCCGTCGAGTTGATGAACGAAGCGCAGCAGCAAGCGGTTCAGGGCGCCAGCGAAGTGCGCGGCACCTTGCGCCTGGCGTTGCCGGCGGCGATGGGGCGGTTATGGCTGGGGCCGCTGCTGCCGGAATTTCTCAAGGCCCATCCGCAGGTTTCGCTGGTGGCCGATTACAGCGAAGGCCTGGTCGACATCATCGAGCAGGGCTTCGACGCGGCCATTCGCATCGGCGAGCTTGATGACAATCGCCTGATTGCAAAAAAGCTCAGTGACCATCGACGGATTCTCTGCGCATCGCCGGCCTACATCGAGGCCCACGGCATGCCGCAAACCCCGCAGGATCTGCTGCAACACAATTGCCTGCGCTTCAGCGGGCTGGCGTCGTTCCCGCTGTGGCGTCTGCATCGCGGCAACGAAGTGCAGACCATTACGCCACACGGCAACCTGACCGCCAGCGACAGTGAATCCCTGCTCGCCGCCGCCCGCGCCGATGCCGGCATACTCGGTGCCGGCGACTGGCTGATGAGCCGCGATCTGACGGCAGGGCAGCTGATTCACGTGCTGCCCGACTGGCATCTGGATTCGGCGGGCGGCGTCTATCTGGTCAGGCCGTCATCGCGGTTTCCAGCGGCGGCGGTGGTGGCGTTCAAGCAGTGGATCGAAGCGAAATTCGAGACCGGGCCACCTTGGGCTGTCTGAGCAAAGTCTGCATCAAGACCAACACTGACCCCGTGGGAGCGAGCCTGCTCGCGTAAGCGGAGTGTCAGTCATGGATGATCTGGCTGACCTGACGCCTTCGTGAGCAAGCTCACTCCCACAGGTTTCGTGGTTTGCTCAGAAACTCCCGAACGCCCAAATATCCAATGTGAGAGCGAGGCCCAGTTTGGGCGCACAAAAAAGCCCGGCATTGCTGCCGGGCTTTGGTGTCTTCAACGCTTTACGCGGCGATCTTGTTGGCCGCCATTTCCTTTTTGTGACTGGCTTTCATGGCTTCCATCTGTGCGCCCAATTCCTCGAGCTTGGCCTTGCCCAGAAGCTTCTGCGCTTTCGGGAACATTTCCTGTTCTTCCTCTTCGATGTGATGCTCCAGCAGTTCCTTGACCACTTTGACCCGACCGGCAAATTCCGGGGTGCCTGGATCGGTTTCTTTCAGATCAGGCAGTACCAGTGAGTCCACGGTGCGGTGCTCTTCCTTGGCTTCGTAATACATGATGTCTTCTTCCTTGCTGCCGGCTTCCTTGAACGCAGGGTAGAGAATCTCTTCTTCGAGGCGGGTGTGGATGGTGATTTCCATTTCCAGTTTGCCCAGCAACTCGACGCGTTTTTTCAGCGCGCGGTCGGTGGACTCACTCAGTTGGCTGAGGATGGCTTTGACTTTTTCATGGTCGGCTTTGAGAAGGTCGATGGCATTCATTTTTTGAGGCCTCTGCTTTTCACGGATTGAACACAGCGTTCTTTTTCGCGCTGCTGTGTATTCAGGAAGAGGCTATCGCAGGACTCATGCCAACTCCCCGATCAAGCGCAACCCTTCTAAATCAAGGGCTGGCATCGAAGCAGGCACAATGCTTTCGTGCAGCCTGCAAGATATCCGCGCAGCAGACATTGCATATAACAAGCCCGGCAAAAGCCGGGCTGTGAGTGATGCTTGAGACGGGGCCGCGTCCTTGCTTAGCGGCTGGCCTGGGAAGGCGAGCCGCGACCGATATGCTTGGGCCCCGCCAACGCCCAGGCGATCAGGCCGAACAGCGGCACGAACACGATCAGCACGATCCACACGCCTTTATTGCTCGATTTCCCCTCGCTTTTACGCACCCGGTTGATGGCCCAAAGCTCGATCAGCACGAGAATGACCGCCAATACGATCCACACGGTTTCGATTTGCATAGGCTTAACTCCTGATGGTCTGTGCGTTAGGCGACGAGAGGGGCGTTGGGTTCATTCTTTTTGCCCGGCTGCGCTTACCTGAAAATACCGACTAGAGTTGATAGCGCAGACAACGCAAACCACTGTGGGAGTGAGCCTGCTCGGTCCCACAGTTGGGGAGGTTTCAATGGACGGTATACAGGGACATGGCGCCCCGCACTTCATGCGCAGCGCCTTACTCATCGCCATCGCCATCGCCATCGCCAATGCCTTGATCTTGAATGACGCACAAGCTGCATGCGGTCCTTTGGCAGCGGGGGCCTACAGCGTTTCGCAAACCTGTTTGCCCGCTGCCGGCGTGGATGCGTCCATCACCACCCAGCCCGGCACGACCATCACCACCACCGCCGGCTCTTCACTGTTGAGCAGAGGCAATAACGCCAACTCGACGCTGAGCCTCAGCGGTACCACGATCAACAGCACACCGCCGACAGCGGCTAATGCCGTGTTCGCCAACGTGATCGGCGGCAGCGGCAACGCCGGCCTGACGCTCGATGGCGGCAGCAACACGGTCAGTGTCGCTGGCAGCGGGCTGGACGCTCTGGCAATCACCAACGCCGGTACAGGTTCGTCGACATTCTCGGTTACCTCCGGCACCACGCTGAATATCCTCAACACCGTGGTCGGCAACGAGCACGACGGCATCGATATCAATGGCAGCGGTGGCGGGGCGATTAACCTGAGCCATCAGGGCAGCGGCCAGATTACCGTGTCTGGTGGCAACGGCATCTGGACCAAGGCCACCGGCACTGGCGAGACCAACGTCAATGTCGGCGCCGGGGTGAACATCCTGGTCAACAACGATGACGCACTGTCCGCCGGCCCACCGATCGGCGATGAAACCTTGCCGACCGCTGGCATCGGCAACCACGCCGGCGTGCACACCCGCGCGATCAATGGCGACACCACCGTGGTCAACGCTGCCAGCCTGCAGAGCGTCGGCATGAACGCTTTCGGGATCTTTACCGAGGGCGGCAGCGGCAACACCAGCCTGACCAACAGCGGGACGATCAGCACCAACGGCTTGAACGGTTTCGGCATCCGCTCGTTCTCCACGGTCGGCAACATCGCCATCGTCAATAACGGCGCGATCACCACCACCGGTGGCGCCGCTCATGGCATCTACGCCAATGACAACGTTGGCGCAACCGGTTCGATCAGCATCGAAAACAACGCCGAACTCAACGTTGGCAGCACCGCCAATACTGCCGGTTCGCGGGCGATCTACGTCATCAAGCGGGGGACTGGCGACGTCAGCGTATCCGGCAGCGGCAACATCAATGTATTTGGCAGCCCAAACACTACCCGTGCCTACGCAATCATCGTCAGTGCCGAGAACAACAATGCCCTGATCGATTATTCCGGCGATCTGTTCGCCAGCGGCTTCGGTGCCGGCGGCATCCGTGTTGATTCGACCGGCGGTAACGTTCAGGTCAACTATCGCGGCGATCGCATCGAAACCCTGCACAGCAATGCCAACGGCATCTACGCCTCGACGCAGTCGCCGACCGGCACAGTGAACGTCGACGCTGGCGGCACGATCATCACCCATTCGGATGCCGGAACGGGCGATGGCAGCGGCATCGGCGCCTTCGGGATCCAGGCGCTGACCCTCGGCGGCGACGTCGGCATCCGCTTCACCGGCCCGCTGATCGACGTCAACGGCGCGGGCGCAGCGCTGTTGGCCGGTAACGCCTTCAATGGCGGCAGCGGCCTCGGCACGATCAGCATCAGCAACAGCGGTGAGCTGGTTGCGCGTGGCGATCAGCAGCGCGGCATCCGTACGCTGTCGGTCACTGGTGCGCAGAACATCGTCAACACCGGGGCGATCCAGACGCTCGGGGCCAGCAACAGTCAGGGCATCGTCGCCCAGGCCAGCGGCGCGGCGGACGTGACGGTGAACAACAGCGGTGCGATCAGCGCACGCGGCGCTGGCTCCTCGGCCATCGATGCGTTGACCGAAGGCGGCAACGCCAGCGTCAGCAACAGTGCCACCCTGCAAGGTGGCTGGGCCGACAGCAGTGGGGTTGCCCTCGGCGGCGCCACGCAAACCCTGACCAACGCCGGCGCCATTGGTGCGCTCAGCGATTCGGCGGTGCGCGCCGATGCGACCACGCCGGGCAGCACCTTCGCGCTCAATAACACCGGGCTGATCACCGGTTCGGTAAGCGCGATCAGCGCCAGCAGCACCATCACCAACAGCGGCACGTGGATTCTGCGAGATTTCTTCGACAGCAGCGGCAGCGGCACTCGCGACAGCTGGAACGTCGCGGTGAGCAACCTCGGCACGGCGGGCTCCAGCAGCATCGACAACAGCGGCCTGATTCAACTGGCGGCGCAACCGGCCAGCGGCATCGTCAACTTCAGCAGCAGCGGCGCTTATCTGCCATTGGGACAAACCGCCAACGCGCCGATACCGGGGGGCGCCGTGCAGGGGCAGATACTCGGCGTCAGCCGTTTCAGCAACAGCGGCACGCTGGATCTGGCGGCGGGCAGCAACACGGTCGGCAACGTCTTGCTGATCAGCGGCGCCAATAGCGCTGGCACCGATGGCGGCGGGGTGTTTGTGTCGAACGGCGGGAGGGTGCTGCTCAACACCACGCTCAACAGCGGCGGGCCCAATAGCCTGTCCGACATGCTGGTGGTCGACTCGACGGCAACCGCCAGCGGCGGCGCCACCGGTGTCGTCGTGCGCAATGTCGGCGGGCAGGGCGACCTGACTCAGGGCAACGGCATTGCCGTGGTCGAGTTGCTGAACAAGACCGAAGCCGCGAGTGACGCCAATGCCTTTCGCCTCGCTCGACGCGTGGTCGCCGGGCCATATGAATATCGCCTGCAACAAGGCGCCGAGGATGGCAGCGCTCGCGATACCTGGTTCTTGCGTTCGGATGCGCTGACACCGCCGAGCCCGCCGGTTCCGCCCGGTCCTGGTCCCGATCCAGACCCGGATCCGGGACCCGCACCTGCGCCGGTGCCCAATTACCGCCCGGAGGTGTCGCTCTACGGCGCCGTGCCCGCGCTGGCGCTGGTTTACGGCCGGACCATGGTCGATACGCTTCATGAACGGGTCGGCGAAGAACGCCTGAATCGTGGCGAGCCATTGCCCAAGGAAGACGAATCGACACTGGCGCCCTCGATGGGCTGGGGCCGGGTGATCTATCGCAGCGGCAAACAGGACGGCGATCGCAAGAATGCCTTGGGCAATACCCCGGAATACAACTACGACCTGACCGCATTTCAGGTCGGCGCCGACCTGTATCGCAAGGTCCGCCCCGATGGCAGTCACGAACAGGCAGGCCTGTCGTTGTCGGCGGGCACCATCAATGCCGGCGTCAGCCATTACACTCGCCGCGCTGCCGGCGAAGACACCCTGCGCGCCTACGGTGTCGGCGCCTACTGGACCCATTTCGGTCCGTCCGGCTGGTATCTGGACGGGGTCGTGCAGGTCAACCGCTTCGACATCGAAGCCAAACCCAGCGACCTGGCGAAACTGAAAACCCGTGGCTGGGGCTACACCGCTTCGCTGGAAAACGGCTATCCCTACGAGTTTGACAAAGACTGGTACATCGAGCCGCAGTTGCAGGCGATCTACAGCTACGTCGATCTGGACAGCAGCGATGACGCTGGCGCCAATGTGCGTTTCAAGGACGTCGATTCGCTGGTCGGCCGCGCCGGTGTGCGCATTGCCAAAGACTGGGAAACCGAGGGCGTCGACAAGACTGCCCGGCGCACCAACGCGTGGATCCGCCCCAGCGTCTGGCATGAATTCAAGGGCCAGCCGAAGACCGAGTTTTCCTCAGAGTCGGGTTACATCCCGTTCGAGTCAGACATTCAGGGCACGTGGGGCGAGGTCAATGTCGGCGTCGATTATCAGGCCAACCAACGCACCACGTTCACCGCTTCGGCCGGTTATCGACAAGGCTTTGATGGCGACAGCCACGGCTATGACGCAATGCTGGGTTTCAAAATAAATTTCTGAGTGCCGCTGCGCCCTATATCCTCTGCGCCACACGTTTGGGCTGGAACAGGGACAGGGCAATGGCATTCAGGGTGATGGTCGTCGGTGGTTACGGCAATTTCGGCAGTATCGTTTGTCGGCATCTGGCGCAGATGCCAGAGATTGAACTGCTGCTGTCGGGCCGCGATGCGCACAAGTTGCAGCGCAAGGTTGACGAGCTGCAAACGCAGTCGGGCCGAGCTTGCGAAGGGTGGTGCGGTGATGCGACAGGCGCGGATTTTCAAGCGGCGCTGCGCGAGCTGAATATCCAGTTAGTGGTGCACACTGGCGGGCCGTTTCAGGGGCAATCCTACGCAGTTGCTGAAAGCTGCATCAGCGCCGGGGTCAATTACTGCGATCTGGCTGACTGCCGCACCTTCGTCAACGGCATTGATGTACTCGACGCCCGAGCCAGGGAGGCTGGTGTGGCCGTGCTCAGCGGTTGCAGTTCGGTGCCGACCTTGTCTTCGGCAATCATTGACCAGCAGCGCTCGCGTTTTGCGCGAATCGACTCGATCGAGCATGGCATTTCTTCCTCGGCAAAAATGCCGGGGCTGTCCACGGTCGAAGGCGTGCTCGCCTACGCAGGCAAACCGATCAAACAGTTGAAGAACGGCCAGGCTCACGAAGTACTGGGCTGGCTCGACCTGACCCTGCGCAGCATGCCGCAACTGGGCACGCGAGTGCTGGCCAATGTCGATGTGCCGGACATGGATATTTTCGCGCGTCGCTATGGCGCACAGACGCTGCGCTTCAAGGCTGGCGCTGGCCTGAAACTCGGCGGCGTCGCCAATGCCTTGCTGGCGCAAGCCTTGCGCTTCGGTCTGGTGCGCGATCATGTGCGCTGGGCGGCGCGTCTGCATCGCTTGGGCACGTGGTTCGAACGTTTCGGTGATGGCAAAAGCGCGATGTACATCGATGTTCAAGGCATCGGAGTTGACGACCAGCCGCTGAGCATGACCGCGCAACTCACCGCGCTGAATGACAAAGGCCCGGAAATCCCCAGCTGCGCCGCCGTCGCTCTCGCAACCAAAATGGCTCGGGGTTATGTGCCGCAGGCCGGCGCGCGGCCGTGTGTTGGCGAAATCAGCGTCGATGAATATCTGGCGGCGATCAACGATCCGGCCAATCTGAGCCTTTCGGTTCAATTCTCCGAGGGGCAGCGTTGAGATGCTCTATCTCTGCCTGAAGTACCTGCACGTCATTGCGGCGATTTTCCTCTTTGGTTTCGGCATGGGCTCCTACCTCTACCTGATCGCCGCCAGCCGCAGCGGCAACCCGCAAGTGATCGCCCATGTCGCACGAATGGTGGTGCGCTTTGATACGTGGATCACCACGCCGGCCGGGTTTGTGCAGGTTGTTACCGGCTATCTGCTGATGCGGCTCTCGGGGCTTTCGATGAGCACCGAATGGCTGCTGACTTCGCTGATCATTTTCTTCTGTATTGGCGCGTTGTGGCTGCCGGTGCTGGTATTGCAGAAGCGTTTGCAGAGCATGGCGCTGAGTGCGGGCGAAGGTAGCCTGCCTCTGGATGATCGCTACGCGAGCACGTACCGCTGGTGGTTCTGGATGGGCGTCGCCGGGTTCGCAGGAATGTTTGTCATCGTGCTGATGATGGTGACGAAGATGACGCCGCTGCAACTGATCGGGTCAGCCGTGGGCCTTTAGAAAACGGCTTTCGTGATCCGCAGTCGGCAGCAGACAAGTGTCGTACTTGCCGAACAGGCGATAGCGATTCAGCGCGATGCGATCGTAAGCCCAGTCGCGCAGAGAACGGGGGAAGATGCGCAGCAGTTTCAACGGCTGCCAGCGCATTGGCAGTTGCCCGACCACTTCCAGGAATGCATCCGAGCGTTCCCAATAATTGCGGTCGCGGATCACCGCCATGGTGTCGAACTCGTCCAGCGGCAAACCGGCCCACGCCAGCAAGGCCTGGCCCTCGGGCGACTGCACGGCCGCCAGGCGCACATGGCGGTGACGGTCATGGCGAATCAGAAAACGCGCCCAGCCGTTGCACAGTTTGCACACGCCGTCGAACAGCACCACGGTTTCGCCGGGCTTGAGCAATGGCGCGGGGGTGGGGCGGGTTTTCATGGCAGGCATCGGCGGATGTCCTTGATGGCGGTTGTCGCGATCATAACCTTGATCACCGGACTAAAAGAGTGGATCGCGCCGGTATTGCCCCGGCGATATTCCGTGCACGCGGCGGAATGCAGCGCCAAACGCCGCGTCGGACAGATAGCCCAGTGACGCGGCGACAGTGGCGACATTGTCCCGACCATTGCGCAAGCGGAACGCGGCCACGCGCATCCGCCAGCGCGTGGCGTACTCGACCGGCGCTACACCCATGCAAGTTTTGAACAGCGCGGCGAAACCCGATCGCGACATGCAGGCCATCTCGGCCATTTGCTTCAGTCGCCAGGCCTTTTCCGGAGCAGCGTGAATGGCGCGCAACACGCCGGCAATCGCCGGTTCCCGCAGTCCGCCCAGCCAGGCCAGTTGTTCGGCATCCGCGCTGTTGATGTGATGGCGCAGCGCATGGATGAAGATCAGCCGCAGCAGGTCGTTGCACATCGCCTGCGAGCCGGCCTGATGTGACGGCCACTCGCGGCCCAGTTCATCAAGCAGCCAACCGAACGACGAGGCGCCTGCGGTTTCGGCACGAATGATAAGCGAGGTCGGCAGCACGTCGAGCAGTTCAGTTGCGCCGGGTCCCGACAGCGACACGCTGCCGCCCAGCAACTCGACTTCCTCGCCGACACCGAACGTTGCCGAGGCGCCGTCATGGGCGAAAACATCCGCTGCGTTAATCGCTTCGACATCGGCGCCGCTGGCCAGAATAAACGGCGTGCGTGACACCACAAAACAGTCGCCGGCCTGCAACAGGCGCGCCGGCACGCCTTGCATGCGCAGCCAGCATTCGCCTCGTCGCACCACGTTGAATTTCAGTTCGATGGGTTGGAAACGCAGCGCCCAGACACCGCCCGCTTGCAAGCGAACCGAGCAGGCTGCGCGCAGTTCCGAGAGTGCCAATACGGCAGAGAGTGGGTCGCCAGCAGGATTTTGGATGATCACGACAGAAACCTGGATTTATCAGACTGGTTCGTCCCGAGAGCTTAGCCAAGAATGAAGGCCTTCGATAGCTCACTCAGGATTAAGGCTCATGGCTACGTTCCAACAACCTGTGCAATCATCGTTCAACGCCGCCAGCACAGCGGCTGAAGTCATGGCCGGCATCGATCTGCGCGGGCAGCTCGCTGTGGTCACCGGCGGCTATTCCGGCCTCGGTCTGCTGACGGTAAAAAGCCTCGCGGCGGCAGGGGCGCAAATTATCGTGCCGGCCAGAGATACCGCGCGAGCTGAGGCTGCATTGGCTGGAGTGGACGGTGTCCGCGTGATGCCCATGGACCTCATGCAGGCCGAGTCGGTGGCGGCGTTCAGCCACAGCGTGGTCAGCGCGGGTCAGCCAGTGTCATTGCTGATCAACTGCGCCGGAA
Source organism: Pseudomonas sp. S3_G06 (assembly GCF_054667565.1). NCBI lineage: Bacteria > Pseudomonadati > Pseudomonadota > Gammaproteobacteria > Pseudomonadales > Pseudomonadaceae > Pseudomonas > Pseudomonas sp. S3_G06. The sequence continues at coordinate 2,798,080 of NZ_CP162738.1, read as the reverse complement.
TCATGGCCGCGCCGTTGCTGCGCGATGCCGATGGCCATGAAAGCCAGTTCGCGACCAACCATCTCGGTCATTACCGCCTGACCTGCGGCCTCTGGCCGGCGCTGGTCAAGGCTCGTCGGGCCCGGGTGCTGTCGGTGTCATCGCGCGGGCATCAGATTGCCGGGGTGGACTTTGCCGACATCGATTTCCTGCAACGGCCGTATGACAAATGGGTCGCCTATGGCCAGTCGAAAACGGCCAATGCCTTGTTTGCCATCGCACTCGATCAGCGTGGGCGTAGCCAAGGTGTTCGCGCATTTTCATTGCATCCGGGGCAGATTCTGACGGATCTGGCACGGCACCTCAGCACAGCGGAACTTGCCGCATTCGATGCGCTGGATGAGCAGGGCCGGCCACGGCTCGATGCGCAGAATGGGCTGAAAACGCTGGAGCAGGGCGCGGCGACGGGGTTGTGGTGCGCGACCAGTGCATTGCTTGCGGATTTGGGCGGCGTGTATTGCGAAGACTGCAATGTTGCGCCGGTCAATGAACCGGAAGCAGGCCGCAAGGGTGTTGCGAAATGGGCGGCGGATGCTGAGCTGGCTGAGCGACTTTGGGCGGTTTCGGAGCTATGGACGGGGCTGACGGTCGCATAAATCGAGTCAAAGGCCAAAAGCCCCTCACCCTAACCCTCTCCCGGAGGGGAGAGGGGACTGACCGAGGTGTTTAGTGGAAATTCGCCGACCTGAAATACCGGGGCGAACTCAGTTCTTGAACAGCTCCCAAAGCGGCTCCCTCTCCCTCGGGAGAGGGCTGGGAGGGGCTGCTCGATAGAGTTACTCCCCCAGCTTCGCCCAGAATTCCTCGGCCGACGGACTGATCGGTGCCGTCGGGCGAGTCAGGTGTATTTCCAGCGGAATATCCCAACTTTCATCCAGTGCCCTGACTAGACGCCCGTCAGCCATTTCCTGTTCGGTCAGGCTTTTCGGCAGCCAGGCCACGCCTTTGCTTTCCAGCGCCATCGACATCAGCACTGCGGCCAAGTGGCTGCTGAACAGCGGTTTCAGGTGCAGATAATCAGCCTTGCCATGCAACCTGTGGGCGACGATTCGGCCCAGGCCGGATTCGTGGGTGTAGGCCAGATAAGGCAGGGTTTCAGGCGACGTGCCGAACTGGGCTGAAGCGCTCGCCAGCGGCACAAGTACGTCCTCGCCGACCTTCTTGCCAATGAACTGATCAGGCGCCAGTAATGGCGGAACGTCGGGGTGGCGATGGCATAGCAGGAACTGCACCTGGCCATGAATCAGCATCTGTTCGCACACGGCCATGCTGTCGGAATGCAGGCGAACCGCATCGATCGGCGCGCCACTTTCGGCGCTGCGCAACCAGCGTGGGAAGAAGGTGAATGACAGTGAGTGAGTGGCAGCAAACTGCAAGGTTTTCGCCGCCATGCCAGCCACTTCCTGGGCCTCGGAACGCATGCGGTAAAGGCGTCTGGCCGCTTCCTGAGCGCTGGGCAAAATCTGCCTGCCGGCCTCGGTCAGCGTCGCGCCCTGCGGAGTGCGCACGAACAATTCCACGCCCATCCAGTTCTCCAGTGAACGCACTCGGCGACTGAACGCCGGCTGCGTCACATGGCGCGCTTCGGCGGCCCGGACAAAGCTGCCGTACTCGGCCAGTGCTGAAAAATCCTCAAGCCAAACCAGTTCCAAGGGCAATGCCTTCTGTGCATAGGGCGCGGCATTAATAGCATTGGGCGGGTGTCGTCGCAAAGCATAACGTTGGGTCACCACAACAAGAGGAACCCGTCATGCGTATCGTCGATATCCGTGAAAAAACCGTCTCCATTGCTTCCCCGATCGCCAATGCCTATATCGATTTTTCGAAGATGACCTGCTCGGTCGTTGCGGTCATTACCGACGTGATTCGCGACGGCAAACCGGTCATCGGTTACGGCTTCAACTCCAACGGTCGCTACGGCCAGGGCGCGTTGATGCGCGATCGCTTTCTGGCGCGGATCACCGAGGCCGACCCGGAAACCCTGATCGATCACGAGAACAATAACCTCGATCCGTTCGCCATCTGGAAAACCCTGATGACCAACGAAAAACCGGGCGGGCATGGCGAGCGTTCAGTAGCGGTCGGCACCATCGATATGGCGGTGTGGGATGCGGTGGCGAAGATCGAAGGCAAGCCGCTGTATCGCCTGCTTGCCGATCGTTATCGCAACGGCGTCGCCGATGACAAAGTCTGGGTTTACGCGGCGGGCGGTTATTACTACCCGGGCAAGGACCAGAGCAAACTCAAGGCCGAAATGCAGAGCTACCTGGATCGTGGCTACGACGTAGTCAAGATGAAGATTGGCGCGGTGCCGCTGGACGAAGATATCCGCCGCATCGAAGCGGTGCTCGAAGTGGTGGGCGACGGCCAGCGCCTGGCGGTCGACGCCAACGGCCGCTTCGATCTGCAGACCGGTATTGCCTACGCCGAAGCGATCAAAAAGTACAACCTGTTCTGGTACGAAGAAGTCGGCGACCCGCTGGATTATGCGCTCCAGGCTGAGCTGGCCAATCACTACGAACTGCCGATGGCCACCGGCGAAAACCTCTTCTCTCACCAGGACGCCCGCAACCTGTTGCGCCACGGCGGCATGCGCCCGGACCGCGACTACCTGCAATTCGACTGCGCGTTGTCCTACGGGCTCGTTGAGTACATGCGCACCCTGAAAGTGATGGAAGAGCTGGGTTGGTCTTCGCGCCGCGTGGTGCCACATGGCGGTCACCAGATGTCGCTGAACATCGCCGCCGGTCTGCACCTGGGCGGCAACGAATCGTACCCGGACGTGTTCCAGCCATTCGGCGGGTTTGCCGATGGTATCCGCGTGGAAAACGGCTACGTCGGACTGCCGGATATCCCGGGCGTCGGCTTCGAAGCCAAATCTGCGCTGTATGCCGTCATGCGCGAACTGGGCGAGGGCTGATTCGGTTTCATCTGCGGCCTCGATTTCCGAGGCCGCATTTTCAGGCGTCATCCTCGACGCCAAAGCCACATGCCCACCACAACAATAAAATGAGGTGCTTCCGTGGAAACTTCAAAATCACGCTGGTACAGCCAGCTCTATGTGCAAGTGCTGATCGGCATCGTCATCGGCGCTGCCATCGGTTACTTCGTGCCCGACATCGGCGCCAAGCTGCAGCCGTTTGCCGACGGTTTCATCAAGCTGATCAAGATGCTTCTGGCGCCGATCATTTTCGGCACGGTGGTGGTCGGTATCGCCAAGATGGGCAGCATCAAGGAGGTCGGACGGATCGGTGTGAAAGCGCTGATCTACTTCGAGATTCTTTCCACCATCGCACTGGTGGTCGGCCTGATCGTAGTCAACGTGGTCAAGCCCGGCGCCGGCATGAACATCAACGCCGGCACCCTCGATGGCAGCGCTGTCAACAAATACAGCCAGGCGGCGAGCGAGCAGGGCGGCCTCGTCGAATTCTTCCTCAATATCATTCCGCACACCTTCCTCGGCGCCTTCTCCAATGGCGTCATGCTGCAAGTGATTCTGTTGTCGGTGCTGATGGGCGTCGCCTTGGTGCAAATGGGCGAAACCAGCAAACCGCTGATCAACACCATCGATCTGTTCCTGCAAGGCCTGTTCAAAATCGTCGCGATGGTCATGCGCCTGGCGCCGTTGGGCGCGGGGGCTGGCATGGCATTCACTATCGGTAAATACGGCATCGGCACGCTGCTGTCGCTGGGGCAGTTGCTGGTCGCGCTGTACATCACCACGCTGATCTTCATCGTCGTGGTACTGGGCGCGGTGGCGCGATGGTCGGGCATGCCGCTGATGCAGTTTCTGCGTTATTTCAAGGATGAAATCCTGATCACCCTGGGCACCTGTTCGACCGAAGCGGTGCTGCCGCGAATGATGGTCAAACTGGAAAAGCTCGGCTGCAAGAAATCCGTCGTCGGCATGGTCCTGCCGACGGGCTACACCTTCAACGCGGACGGCACCTGCATTTACCTGACCATGGCGGCGATCTTCATCGCCCAGGCGACCAACACGCCGCTGACGTTCATGGATCAGATGATCCTGCTCGGCGTGTTCCTGCTGACCTCCAAGGGCTCGGCCGGTGTGGCGGGAGCAGGGTTCGTGACCCTGGCGGCCACGCTCACCACCATTCACTCGATACCTCTGGTGGGCCTGGTGTTGCTGTTGGGCATCGACCGCTTCCTCAACGAGGCGCGAGCGGTGACCAACCTGATTGGCAACGGCATCGGCACCATTGCCATTGCCAAGTGGGACAACTCCTTCGATGTCGAAGCGTGCGAGCGGGAAATCGCCGCCATGAAACACGCCAAGGCTGCACGCAACGCGCTGCTGGCGCACAAGTAAACCAAGCGTGGCGATTAGCACCTCTGTTGGCGATCCGGATCGCTGACAGAGGTGCTGATCGACACCGCACGGGCTGCCTGGGTTGACACTCCTTTCGTACTCATGAAACATATAGTGCACTATACAATAGCGAACTATGAAATGAGCTCGAACCGAAATCACGTGGGAACGCAGCTGTCATTTGCACTCTACGCCGCTGCCAACCGTGTCGTGCGTTTGCACAAGCCGTATCTGGAACCACTGGGCTTAACCTTTCCGCAGTATCTGGTGATCCTGCAGCTTCTGGATGGCGCGCCATTGTCTGTGGGCGAACTCGGCACTTACTTGGCCATGGACGCGGGAACCATCACGCCGCTACTCAAACGTCTGGAAGGCGCCGGATTGGTCACGCGCAAGCGCGATCCGGCAGACGAGCGCCGCGTGCTGATCGACCTGACGCCCGAAAGCCGGGCCATGGAAGACGACATCAGAGCCATCACCGGCAAGATCAAGACGGCCTGCCAGCTTGATGAGCAGGGGATTGAGGCGCTTCGTCTGACGCTGGATGCGCTTGCCCATCCGGCGGCTGACTGAGCCCACCAGTCCAAAAGCGCGCTCAACCGGGCGATAACACACGTAACAGAGAGGGTTTTGAAATGAACATCGGAATTATCGGCGCCGGCCACATCGGCGCAACACTGGCGCGCAAGCTGGCTGCGTGCGGTCATAAGATCAAACTGGCCAACTCGAAAGACCCGCAAAGCATTCAGGCACTCGCTGAAGAAGTCGGTGCCAAGGCTGTCACCAAAGAGCAGGCTGTGTCCGATGTCGATGTGATCATCCTGTCGATTCCCTTCGCCCGATACCCTGATTTGAAGCAGACGCTGAGCCAGGTTCCCGAGCAAGTCGTGGTCATCGATACTTCCAATTACTACCCGCAGCGTGATGGGGCGATCAAGGAAGTGGACGAGGGCAAGCCTGAAAGCGTCTGGGTCAGCGAGCAGATCGGCCGCCCGCTGATCAAAGCGTGGAATGCCGTACTCGCCGCTACGCTGGCCGATCAAGGTCAACCTGCCGAATCCGCAACTCGCATCGCCTTGCCAGTCGCCGGCGATGATGTGCGTGCCGAGGCGATCGCTCAGGATCTGGTCGAAGAAACCGGATTCACCGCGCTCGCTGCGGGCAGCCTTCAGGAGTCATGGCGTCAACAACCCGGGACCCCGGCTTACTGCACCGAACTGACCTTGCCGGAACTGAAGCAGGCGCTCGAAGCTGCGGACAAGGCCCGCGCGCCGCTGAACCGCGATGGGTTGATGGCCCGATTCATGGCGCCCGGCACTGAGTTCACCCGCGAGCAGATGGTTGCGATCAATCGGGAAATGACCGCTTGATTAGAAATGAGCGGCTTGGCCTTCATGCGATGGCGATAGCGTGGTCATCTCACACCCCCACAACTGCAAAAACGGCTCGCTGACAGTGGCCGGCCCAACCCATCGGCTGACCAGTTCGCACTTGCCATCCATGCATAACTGGTAATCGCCGGCCTGCGGGGTTCGGCCCAATTGCAGTGGTTGCAGCGGCGGCAGGTGGCGTCGGAAATGCCAACTGCCGTTCTCCAGCCGGGCATCGTCGGGTATCTCCATGCCAGCGCCGTTGCCGCGAACCCTGGCCTGCTCAAGAACCAGACCTTGGGCCGTGACGCGGTAGTCTTCCTCCCAACGGATCTTTTCGGTGCTGTGGTTCCATGCCAGAGTGACGTTCGCTACCGGCAACTGTGCCCAAATGCTGCCGGCCAGACCCAGGCACAAACCGATCATGCATTGGCCGCGGCGGCGCGCCGCGAGCGCCAGACGTGTTGCACGATTACCAGAATCCCGAGTGCGAAGCCGATTTCATCGGTCACTGGCAGTGCCACGATCAGCAGGGCGCCGGCGCCGAGACTGAGCACCCGTTCCCAGATCAGCATTTTCTGTTGCAGAAAACCGGTCGACGCCATGCCCCAGAGACCAACCGCCAGAAGAGTCTTGATCAGCATGTAGGCAGTCGCCCACAAGTTGTCGCCTTGCAGCATCAGTGCCGGGTTGTAGACCGCCATGAACGGGATGACGAAACCGGCCAGCGCAATGCGCACGGCCCACAGGCTGATCTTGAAGCCGCTTTCCTTGGCGATCGGCGCGGCGGCAAAACAGGCGAGGGCGACCGGCGGGGTCAGGTCGGCGAGGATGCCGAAGTAGAACACGAACATGTGCGACACGATCAGTGGCACGCCCAGCTCCAGCAGCGCGGGCGCGGCGATCGAGCTGGTGATGATGTAGTTGGGAATGGTCGGAATGCCCATCCCCAGCACCAGGCAGGTGATCATCGTCAGGATCAGCGACAGCAGCAGGTTGTCGCGGCCGATGGCGAGGATGTAGCCGGCAAACGTCGAAGCGACGCCGGTGAGCGAAACGATACCGATAATGACGCCGACCAGTGCGCACGCGATGCCCACCGGTACCGCGTGGCGGGCGCCCTCGACCAGCGCGTGCAGGCAGATCAGCAGCGTGTCGCGACCGCCCTTGATGAAAGCGCAGACCAGCACCAGGACGGCAATGACCGCGAAAATCACCGCGATGCCGAGCTGGAAAAAACCTGTGCAGAGCACGCCCAGGGCAATCCAGAACGCACAGCGCAGGCCAAAGCTGTGCACCCGGAAAATGATCGCCGAGCCAAGAATCACGATGGCAGTCAATGCCAGGCCGACCATGCCCGAGAACAGCGGTGTGCGCCCGGAAAACAGCAGGTAAACCAGGACCAGCAGAGGAATCAGCAAATACCAGCGGGCTTTCACCGCGCCCCATGCGCTGGGGCATTGGTCTTTGGGCAGACCCTTGAGGTTGGAGCGCTTGGCTTCCAGATGGACCATCCAGAACACTGAGCCGAAATACAGCAGGGCCGGAATAAGCGCCGCCTTGGCGATTTCGACGAAGGGCACATTGATGGTTTCAGCCATGATGAAGGCGACCGCGCCCATCACCGGAGGCATGATCTGGCTGCCCATGCTGGAGGTGGCTTCCACGCCGCCGGCGAACGCGGCGCGATAGCCAAAGCGCTTCATCAGCGGAATGGTGAATTGGCCGGTGGTGACGACGTTGGCAATCCCGGAGCCGGTAATTGTCCCCATCAAGGCCGACGAGGCCACGGCCACTTTCGCCGGGCCTCCCAGCTTGTGCCCGAACAAGCCCATGGCGAAGTCGGTAAACAGCTTGATCATGCCGGCCTGCTCGAGGAATGCGCCAAACAGGATGAACAGGAAAATGTAGGTCGCCGACACATAAGTCGGCGTGCCGTACAGCCCTTCGGTGCCGAACGACAGTTGATTGATGATCTGGTCGAAACCGTAGCCGCGATGGGCCAGTTCGCCGGGCAGATATTCCCCGAACAGGCCGTACGCCAGGAACAGCCCGCAAATCACCGGCAGCGCGATGCCCATCACTCGTCGTGCGGCTTCGAAAACCAGAGCGATCAACACGATCCCTATAACCAGATCGGCCGAGGTGAGGTCACCGGAGCGCTGGATCAGATCGGCCTCGAACACCCATTGATACAGCGCGGTAGCGATGGCGGCCAGGCTCAGCAGCCAGGCCAGCGGTTGCCACGGACGGTCTGTGCCGTGTGCGGGATAACTGAGAAACACCACCCACAGCAGGAAACCGACGTGCACCGCACGCAGCACCTGGCTGGAGAGAGGAGAGAAGGCTGCGGTGACGATCTGGAAAATCGAGAACAGCAACGCTACGTAAAACAGGGTTTTCGGCCAGTCCCGTGGGTTCGCGGAAATACCGTGATGCTCGTCACTCATTGGCTGCCTTCCTCATGACCACGCAAAGGAATCGACGCTGCAGTGGCCGTCACGCCACTGCGCACAAGCGCTTATAAAGCGCCTTTTTCCTTGTAGTAGCGTTCGGCGCCGGGGTGCAGCGCGATCGGCAGGTTTTTCGCAGCCGCTTCCAGCTTGATGTCCTTGGCCGCCGAATGGGAGTTACCCAAGCGCCCCAGGTTGTCGAACAGCAGGCGGGTCATGTCATAGACGACGTCATCCGGCAGGTCGGCGCGGGTCACCAGAATATTGGTGATTGCCACAGTGGGCACGGCTTCGGCCTGGCCGTCGTAGGTGTTGGCCGGGATCATTGCGCTCTGGTAGGCCGGATTGCCGATTTTTGTCACCACCTCGCTCGGAATGGCGACGTAGTTCAGCGGCATTACCGACGACAGGTCACGAATGGCGGCCATGCCCAGTCCCGACGATTGCAGGGTGGCGTCCAGTTGCCGGTTCTTGATCAATTCCACCGATTCGGCAAACGGCAGATATTGCACCTTGCCCATGTCCTCGTAGGTCAGGCCGGCCGCTTTGAATATCGCCCGCGCATTCAATTCGGTGCCGGATTTTGGGGCGCCTACCGAGATGGTCTTGCCCTTGAGATCGGCGAGGCTTTTGATCCCCGACTCTTTGCTGGCGACGATTTGAATGTAATTGGGATAGGCGCCGCCCAAGGCGCGCAATTTGGTCAGCGGTGCTTTGAAACCGGCGTCTTCCACGCCGTTTTTGGCGTCGGCCACTGAGTCGCCCAAAGCCAGGGCCAACTCGCCGCGACCGGCCTGTAGCAAGTTGAGGTTTTCTACCGACGCTTTGGTGGCCTGCACCGATGTCTTCGAGCCGGCAATACCGTCGCTGTAGATTTGCGACAGACCGACCCCGATCGGGTAGTAAACCCCGCTGGTTCCGCCGGTGAGGATATTGATGAACACGGGCGCGGCCTGCGCAGCACTGCTAAGGGTCAGCGTGGCGGCGGCCAGCAGGGCAAAGCGTGTTTTGACTCGCATGGGGGCACTTCTCCGTCTTGTTATGGTTTTAAGCAGAGTGATTGCACTCTGGCCGGTCCCGGCTGAACGTGATCGTCACGACGTCAGTTCATCCCCAGCCAGTTCGGCAGCACCAGTGAGATCCATGGCACGTAAGTAATCAGGATCAGGAACAACAGCAGAATCGACAACCAGGGCATCGCGGCTTTGACTGTGGCGGGCAAGGACATGCCGGTCACCGCGGAGGTCACGAACAGGTTCAGGCCCACCGGTGGCGTGATCAGGCCGATCTCAAGGTTGACCACCATGATGATGCCGAGGTGAATCGGATCGATGCCCAGTTTCATCGCGATAGGAAAAAGGATGGGCGCCAGGATCAGGATGATCGCTGACGGTTCCATGAACGCGCCGGCAATCAACAGCACAATGTTGACCACCAGCAGGAACGTCACCGGCGTCAGGCCGGCGTCGATCACCCAGGCAGTGATTTGTTGAGGTAACTGTTCGGTGGTCAGCACGTGGGCGAACAGCATGGCGTTGGCAATGATGAACATCAGCATGATGCTCAGCTTGGCCGAGTCGAGCAGAACCTTGGGGGTCTCGCGAAAGGTCAGATCCTTGTAGACGAACAAAGCGATGAAGGCCGAATAGACGGCTGCCACTGCGGCAGCTTCGGTCGGGGTGAACATGCCCGAATAGATGCCGCCGAGGATGATCACCATCAGCAACAGGCCCCATATTGCCTGGCGTGCCGTACTCAGAAACTCGCGAAGCGTCGCACGCGGCAAGGCGGGGAGATTTTTCTTCACCGCAACGATGTAGATCGCCACCATCAATGCCGTGCCCAGCAGCAGGCCCGGTACCACGCCGGCCATGAACAGCTTGCCCACGGAGGTTTCTGTAGCAGCGGCGTAAACCACCATCACAATCGACGGCGGGATCAGGATGCCCAGCGTACCGGCGTTGCAGATGATCCCTGCGCCGAACGCCTGCGGATAGCCGGAACGGACCATCCCGGCAATCGCAATCGAGCCCACCGCAGCGACCGTGGCGGGGCTTGAACCGGAGAGGGCGGCGAACAGCATGCAGGCCAGCACCGCCGCGATGGCCAGGCCGCCGCGAATATGCCCGACACAGGCGTTGGCGAAGTCGATCAGCCGGCGGGCGACGCCGCCGGTGGTCATGAAGGCCCCGGCCAGCAGGAAAAACGGAATGGCCAGCAGCGTGTAGTGTTCCGAGGTCTCGAACAGTTTGATCGCCAGCGAGCGCACCGAGTCGGGACTGAAGAAAATGATCGTCAGGGAGCCGGCCAGCCCCAGTGAGATGGCGATCGGCACGCCGATGAACATCAAGGCGAACAGGGCCACGAACAGGAAGGCGATGGTCATGGCTTGTCATCCTCGTGTTCGGCAAGTTTCAGCGCGTCGGCCGCTTCATCGGCCAGGCCGAGGCCGGTCTGACGGTTGAGCAGGATGCGCAGGAGAATTTCAGCGAAGCGGATGAACACCAGCGCGAAGCCCAGCGGCACGATCAACCCGATATGCCACTGCATGACGCCGAAATGGCCGAGATCCTCGGCGCCGATACCGGCGTTCATCAAGGTTTCGATCCATTCGAAGCTGGCGACGGCGAGCAGCCCCGCGTAGGCCAGACAGCACAGGCAGGCGAGGATGCCGATGTAACGCTGTACCGATCTGCGCGCCAGTTTGACCAGTGCGTCGACACCGATATGCCCGGCGGTGCGCACGCCATAGGCCAGGCCGAAGAAAATCAGCCAGCCGAACAGCGCTTTGGTCAGGGCAGTGCTCCAGGTCATGGCCTGCGCCATGCCCATGATCTGATCGCCAACAGCGAACAGCGGAACACTGGCCGCCGGCCAATGATCGGCGAGCCAGTAAAACAGACTGTAGAAATTGTTGAGGATCACGTAGACAAACGTGACGAGGGTCATGGCCGCCAGAAGGAAGACGATGAAGCCTTCCTCGAAGTGTTCCCAGATTCGCCGAAGCGCTTTCATGGATGGCATCTCACGTCGAGTGAAGACGGGCAGGCGCCGACGCAGCGGCGCCTGCCTTGCGATTATTGCGCCTGGTTTGCGGCTTCGGCAGCAGAGATCAGCTCAGCGCCGATTTCGCCTTCGAACTTCTTCCACACCGGTTTCATCGCATCGCGCCATTGCCCACGTTCTTCTGGCGTGAGGGTGATGATTTCCGTGGTTTTGGCGGCAAGGATGCGCTGCTTGTCACCCTCGTTCAGTTGTTGGGCTTCCTTGTTCACGTGCGTGGTGACTTCCACGACGATCTTGTCCAGTTCGCTGCGCACGTCGGGCGGCAGGCCGTTCCAGAATTTGGTGTTGGTGATCAGCATGTAGTCCAGTACACCGTGGTTGGATTCGGTGATGTACTTCTGCACTTCATGCATCTTCTGGCTGTAGATGTTCGAGTAAGGATTCTCCGCCCCGTTGACCACTCCGGTCTGCAGGCCTTGGTATACCTCGGCAAAACTCATCTTGCGCGGATTGGCCCGCACCGCCTTGAACTGCTCCTCCAGCACCGCCGAGGCCTGCACGCGGAACTTCAGGCCGCGCGCATCCGCCGGTACACGCAGTGGCTTGTTGGCCGACAGTTGTTTCATGCCGTTGTGCCAATAAGCCAGGCCGGTGATGTTTTTGCTTTCCATGGATTTGAGCAGGCCCTGACCCTGCGGGCTCAGTTGAAAGCGGTCGACAGCGTTGATGTCATTGAAGAGAAAGGGCAGGTCGAACAGCTGCACGGTCTTGGTGTACTGCTCGAACTTGGCCAGCGACGGCGCAATCATCTGCACATCGCCGAGCAACAGGGCTTCCATTTCCTTGCCGTCACCAAAGAGCGAGGAGTTGGGATACACCTCGACCTTGACCTTGCCCGGCAAACGTTCCTCGACCAGTTTCTTGAACAGCAACGCACCTTGCCCCTTGGGCGTCTGGTCAGCGACCACATGCGAGAACTTGATGATCACCGGGTCTGCCGCCATGGCCGGGTTCATGCTGCTTACCGCCAAAGCGCAGGCAAGTGCGCTGAACAGAGATCTGAGCATCTGGGTGATTCCTCTTGTTTTTATTGTGATGACCGCTCGACGCGCTGAACGCGTTCAAGTGCCGAGACATGTTCAAGTCTAGGCAGAAATATCTGATTTGCCGGGGAATTGACCAGAAAACCGCAAAACAGTAGCGAGTGAACTGAGTACGTGGTTCCGTCAGGGCCGTGAACGGTATGGGGATTACCCGGCGACGAGTGATGTTTGAATTTCAAGTGCCCGCTGCTGAAGGTGAACCGGGCAGATAGGCCTCGGGTTGGCGGCGCGGGATTCTCATATCGCCAGGTCCTCGTCCCAACACACGGCCTTTGATTCGTGCCATTGCACGTCGGTGACGCCGAATCGCTCGGCCATCGGTTTCGAGAAGCGCTTCAATGGAGGCCGGCCTGGCTTGGGAATTGGCGTCAACCCGGCATCACAACTCGCCCACTGCCAGGCTTCTGCGTTGTTCATCAATTTGGCGCGGATAATGAAGGATTTGGGCACACCGTGAAGTCGGTACTTAATCATGTACAAATCTGTCTGGCTCATGAGGCTCTCCTGTTACTCATGAAAGAGGGATGTTCCTCGCGCCAGGAAATTCACAGTTTTTTCTAACATCTCGACATGCGTCCGCACCGGTTGAAAAATCACTTATACAAGCATGCGCTTGCGGTATAACAACGCTCCTTATGTGATTGCGAAAGTTTGATCAGCGTAACTAAGCGAAACGGCAAAATATATCGACGCTTGTCCGGTGTGATGGCGTTTGAATGTCATTTGATATTGACGAGGCACATCGCTGCGTTTAACTAGCGCGTAATCTGTAGATCGCTGCCGATACTGTAAAATTGGTACGTTGGTGCATTTAACCAGTGGAATATTTTAGTTAGCAAGCTTCGCAAGCGAGGCGATAAACGAACAATTTCCTGTACAGATTCAGCGAAGCTCATGTAATGGTTAATGACCCGATTGTGCCTTGACAGGAAGAAGGGCCATGGAAAACGACGAGCTGCGCCACACTTGTACAAAGTGCAATAAGCTGTACAAAACCTCGCCGCAAGCGGAGCGTTATAAGGCAAGTGCCGGACATGCCGGGCTTTGTGAAAAATGTCTCAAAAACCAGCAGGAGCGGGTGATCAGTCAGCGCCTGGCCTTGTGTGCCGCGAAGATGTTGGACATTGATCGTCAGTTCAAGCCATCAGCGAAACGCTGATGTTCGCTTCAGCTCGCAAACGAGGCGGCTGATGAAATTCGGCAAGACTCAACGATTACCGCTGCGCTTGTACAACTGCAGAGAGTTGGGTTGGGCCGTTGATCATGTCCCTGACAATAAATCACTGCCAGTAATTGTTTTGACTTACGTATAAATCGAATCGTCCAGTTTCCCGGATGTTACACAAACTTGCACAGGAAGTAAGAGGCCCGTGAATACGGGCCTCAGTACTGTTCCGATAAAAGAGCACAAACGCTCTCAGCCTGCGAACATCAAACTTGCGATGCCTTGATCAACAGCGAACCGCGCCGGCGCATGAGGGCGTAGTAAGCGCACGCAGGGAACAGCAAGCCAACGGCCCACGCCAGGTCGACGCCTTGCAGGCTGGTGGCAACAGGCCCGACGTACATCGAGGTGTTCATGAACGGAATTTCCAGAGCAATAGTGCAAATGAATATTGCGATTGCTGTCCAGTTCACCCGACCGTAGATACCTGCCGGATCGAAGATGTCGGTAATCCGGTAAACGCCTTTGCGCAGCGCGTAGTAGTCGACAAGATTGATCGCCGTCCAGGGGATCAGAAAGTAGCTCATGAAAAAGATGAAATTCAGGAAGAACTGCAGAAAGTCGTCCTGCGCCAGAGTGCATAAACCGGTAGCGGTCGTGCAGATGATCAGCAGAAATCCCGCACGTACAGACGGGGTGATTTTGAGCGCAGAGAAAGGCTCGATCATCGTGACCGTCGACATGAAAGCGCCATACAGGTTGAACACGTTGATGGCGATCTGGCCGTATAGCACGAATGCCACCATCAGCAGCGTGCCTCCTCCGAGCAGGCCTATAAGATGCAGCCCGACGTTATCGGAGAACCCCACCATGCCCTTGGCCAGTACGGCGCCTAACAACATCATCCAGCTTCCGCCGATAACGGTACCGGCATAGCTGTACCAGAACACTTGGCGGGCGGAAGTGTCGCTCGGCAAATAGCGAGAGTAGTCCGCCACGTAAGGTGCGTAGGACAGTTGCCAAGTGACCGCGATACTGACAGAGGCGAGGAAGCTGACCAGATTGAAACCCTGCGCGGTCCATTGGCCGGCCTCTATCGGCAGCGCGAGAGCGAGCAGGGTGGCGATGCCGAACACGGCAATCGAAATCAGCGAAAGCAGCTTCTGTACGCGATGAATCAATTGGTAGCCGAACAGCGCGACCAGGAAGCATGCCGCGCCCAGCAGAGCGATGTTGCCAGCGGTGCTCAACGGGCTCAGGTCGCTCACCGCCTGAGCAGCCAACAGCGTGTTGCTGACGAAAAAGCCCAAATAAATAAGCATGACGAACAGCAGCGGTACGATAGCGCCGAAAACCCCGAATTGTGCCCGGCTCTGGATCATCTGCGGAATACCCAGTCTCGGCCCCTGTGCGGAGTGCGAAGCCATGAAGATTGCACCAATCAGCGAACCGATAAGAATCGATAGCGCACTCCAGAAAAGATTGAGTCCCAGGCTGATGGGCAACACTCCAGCCGCTACCGTGGTGATGTTGGCGTTGGCACCAAACCAGACGAAGAACAAGGAACGGGGCCGACCGTGACGCTCGCTCTCAGGGATAAAGTCGATGCTGCGTTTTTCAACTTTCATGTCTGTTCTCCGTTCAGCAGGCGTCGACGAGGCGGCGTTGAAAGCGCGCTACGACTTGTGGGAATTCATCTGGCTGGAAGGCGAGGTGATCGGGTTCGGCGGTTCGAAGCGATGTTGCCGGCTCGTTGTTCCAGCGTCTCGACAACTGCTCGGTGGTGAAGAGCTCCAGCCCGTACAGCCAGTTGGAAAGGATGAACAGTGCCGAGTAATGCGCTCCCTCTGTAGTCGCACTACAGGCGTCAGCGACAAGGCTGATCTGGAAGTCGTGCTGATAGGCGTCGAACAGACTGCTCATGACACACACATCCGTCAGCACGCCGATGACCACCAGGTGCTTGATGCCTCGGCGGTTGAGCATCTGAGCCAAACGGGTGCCGTGGAAGGCGCTGTAGCGGCGTTTATCGATGACGACGTCAGCGTCTCGAGGCGCCAGAGCGTCAATGATCTCGATCGCAGATGTGCCGGCGCGGTAAGTCGTTGGCCTGCCTTGGTCGTCTACCGGTTCGCCCAGCGCCAGATCGCGGCCCGGAGCGTCGTTGACATGGCGGGTATAGAAAATCGGGATGTGCAACTGGCGAGCGCGATCGATCAGGGATGCGGCGTTATCGACCACTTGATCGAAGCGTTCGAGCGGGAAGCCATCTTCCTTTTGCATATCGATCACAAGCAAGGCGGTGTTTTGGTTCATCAGGTTTGTTCCGGATGCAGAGCGTCGGGCGAGCCGGAGGGACTCACCAGAAAACTCGGTAATGACGGTGCGCAGCGATCCGCCAAGGCGGAAACTGCGAGAGTGCGAGAGAGACTCTCGTGGGGAGGTGTTACCTGACTATCTGCCAGAAACCGTTTTGCTTCGCGCTCACGCAGGATGGCAGCTGCGGCAGCACGATGGAGGACGAAGAGCGGAATCGACGGAGATAACGCGCCATGGCTGCGCACGGCAACGCACACGCCGCGCTTGAAGAGCAGGTGTGAGCGTCGCCGAATTGTGCGGAGGATGCAGGCATGGCCATAAACCTTGAGCGCGATATGCACTGGAGGAGCAAGATACGGGCCAAGCTGTGCAAGGCCTTCGAAGCCATTGAGCCAGAGCGGACCAAGCGATTGAAGCAGCGTTTTATGGTATCTGGTATTCCATAATATTGTGTTACGTAGCGTAGCAGCGGCTTGCGTTCTTGCTCCCTTTTGACGCAGATATCTCCAGGCTCGCGGCGATCAACGCCGCGCCGTGCGCGTACTCACATCCACCCAGACCGCCAACACCAGAATGCTGCCCTTGACGATCATCTGCCAGTAGCTATCCACGTCGAGCATGGACATGCCGTTATCCAGGCTGGTGATCACCAGTGCGCCGAGGAGGGCGCCGTAGACGGTGCCGGAGCCGCCGCGCATGGAGGTGCCACCGATGAAGCAGGCGGCGATGGCGTCAAGCTCGCCCATGCTGCCGGCGGACGGTGAGCCGGCGGCGAGGCGTGCGGTGTTGACCACGCCGGCGAGGGCGCACATCACGCCCATGATGCCGAAGATCCACAGCTTGACCGCCTGCACATTGATGCCCGACAGGCGCGTTGCTTCCATGTTGCTGCCGACCGAATAGACCCGGCGGCCGAACACGGTCTGGCTGGTGACGTAGCTGAACACGCCGAGCAGAATCAGCAACAGCAGCACCGGCACGGGAATGCCGTCATAGCTGTTGAGGGTTTGGACGAAACCGGCCAGCACCGCGCCGATCACCAGCACGCGCACAACATCACGCACCAGCGAATGCGCCGCTAGGCCATGCAGGGCGCGATTGCGTCGTTGTTTCCAGGTCAGGAACACCGTCAGCACAAACAGCAGCACACCCAGGCCAGTGCCGATCGCGTGGGGCAGATAACCCTGGCCGACGTAGACCAGCTCCGGCGATACCGGGGCGATGGTGGTGCCGCCGGTGATCCCCAGCAAAATCCCGCGAAACGCCAACATGCCGCCCAGCCCGACGATAAAGGACGGTATGCGCAAGTACGCCGCCATGTAGCCGTTGGCGAGGCCGATCATCAGGCCGCACAGGGCGACCAGGCTCAGATTCGCCAGCAGCGGAATGTGATAGACCACGTCGAGTATCGCCGCGAGGCCGCCGAGCAGGCCGAGCAATGAGCCCACCGACAAATCGATCTCGCCGCTGATGATCACCAGCACCATGCCGCAGGCGAGGATTCCGGTGATCGACATCTGCCGCAGCAGGTTGGAAAGGTTGCGCGGGGTGAGGAAGCCGCCCTCGGTCTGCCAGCTGAAGAACAGCCAGATCAGCACCACGGCGAATACCAGCGCGAGCATCTTGTAGCGGGTGAACAGTTGTTTGACCTGATTCATTTACGCGGTTTTCCGATCATTATTGTTATGCCTGCCCGGCTGGCTGAGGGCGGCGGCGAGTACCTGTTCCTGGCTTAGCTCATGGTTGACGAAGTCACCACGCAACTGGCCTTCGCCGATCACCAGCACGCGGTCGGAGACGCCGAGCACTTCGGCGAGTTCCGACGAAACCATGATGATCGACACGCCTTCGGCGGCCAGCGCGCCCATCAACTTGTAGATCTCGTACTTGGCGCCGACGTCCACGCCTCGGGTCGGCTCGTCGAGAATCAGTACGCGCGGTTTGGCCAGCAGCATTTTCGCCAGCACGGCTTTCTGCTGATTGCCGCCCGACAGGCTGGTGATCGGCAGGGACGGACTTGCGGTCTTCAGATGCAGACGGGAGATTTCCCGGTCGATGCAGCCCAGTTCGGCTTCGGCATCGATGCGGGTCATTTTCGAATAGCTCTCGAGCACGGCGAGGGTGATGTTCTGGCCGACGCCGAGATCGGGAATGATGCCTTGGCGCTTGCGGTCTTCGGGCACCAGGCACAGGCCGGCGCGGATCGCTTTCAGCGGCGTGCGCGTGTCGATTGGCTGGCCGTCCAGCCAGACTTCGCCCTCGTGGCGGCCGGGGTAGGCGCCGAACAGTGCGGTGACCAGTTCGGTGCGGCCGGCCCCGACCAGCCCGGCAATGCCGAGAATCTCGCCGCGCTTGAGGCTGAAGGAAATGTCGTCGACCCGTTTGCGCTTGGGGTTGTCGACGTCGTAGCAAGTGATGTGGCGCGCCTCGAAAATCACCTCGCCAATCTCATGCGGCTCGCTGGGGTAGAGGTTGCTCATTTCGCGGCCGACCATCTGCGTGATGATCTGTGGAATGTCCATGTCGGCCATGGCGGTGGTGGCGATGTGTTTGCCGTCGCGGATCACCGAAATGGTGTCGCATACGGCGGCGACTTCATCGAGTTTGTGCGAGATGTAGACGCAGGCGACGCCCTTGGCTTTGAGGTCGCGGATGATGTCCAGCAGCACTTCGATTTCCGAGCGGCTCAGCGCCGAGGAGGGCTCGTCGAGGATTAGCAGACGCGCCTGTTTGTTCAGGGCCTTGGCGATTTCCACCAGTTGCTGATAACCGCCGCCGTACTGCGAAACCGGCAGCGACACGTTCATATCCGGCACTTTCAATTCACGCATCAAGGCTTCGGCGCGGTGGATCATCGCCGGGTAGTTCATGCGCCCGCCGGGCAGCGTCAGCTCATGGCCCATGAAGATGTTTTCCGCCACCGAAAGGTCCGGCACCAGGGTCAGTTCCTGATGGATGATGACGATGCCGGCGGCCTCGGTTTCGCTGATCGATTGCGCCCGGAGCGGTTGCCCGTCCCAGAGGATTTCACCGTCCCAGGTGCCATGGGGATAGACCGCCGAAAGGATCTTCATCAGCGTCGACTTGCCGGCGCCATTCTCGCCGCACAGGCCCACGCATTCACCGGGCCGGACCTTGATGTCGATGCCGTTGAGCGCTTTGACACCGCCGAAGGTTTTGACGATGCCGTTCATTTGCAGCAGGTAGTCGGACATGGAAAAGGCTCGTATATCGAAGACTCACACACCACGAGACCTGTGGGAGCGAGCCTGCTCGCGAAAGCGTCAGTTCAAGCAATGCATCGCTGACTGATACACCGCTTTCGCGAGCAGGCTCGCTCCCACAGGTCTGATCAAGATTTACGACCGGATCACTGCCCGGCAATCTGCGCCTTGGTGTAGAAGCCATCCTGTTCGAGCAAGTCGATGTTGTCCTTGGTCAACGGCGTTGGCGTGAGCAGGATGGTGTCGACCTTTTTGCTGCCGTTGTCGTACTGCGAGGTGTAGGCCGGTTTTTCGTTGCGTGCCAGTTGCACCGAGAGCTTGGCCGCTTCCGAGGCGATGAGTTTCAGCGGTTTATACACGGTCATGGTTTGCGTGCCGGCGATCACGCGTTTGACCGCTGCCAGGTCGGCGTCCTGACCGGAAATCGGCACCTTGCCGGCCAGTTGCTGCGCGGCCAATGCCTGGATGGCGCCGCCAGCGGTAGCGTCGTTGGAGGCGACGATGCCGTCGATTTTGTTGTTGTTACGGGTCAGGGCGTTTTCAACGATGCTCAGCGCTTCGGTCGGGTTCCATTCCTTGACCCACTGCTGGCCAACGATCTTGATATCGCCCTTGTCGATGGCCGGTTGCAGCACTTTCATCTGGCCTTCACGGAGGATCTTGGCGTTGTTGTCGGTCGGCGCGCCACCTAACAGAAAGTAATTGCCCTTGGGCGCTGCTTTCAGCACGCCGCCGGCCTGCATCTCGCCGACTTTTTCGTTATCGAAGGAAATGTAGGCGTCGACATCGGCGTTGAGAATCAGCCGGTCGTAAGACACCACTTTAATCCCGGCTTTCTTCGCCTCGGCCACGGCGTTGGTCAGCACTGTCGCGTTGAACGGCACGATGACGATTACATCGACGCCGCGAGAGATGAGGTTTTCGATCTGCGAAATCTGCTTCTGCTCGTTGGCGTCCGCCGATTGCACGAAGACTTTGGCGTCCATTTTCTCCGCCGCCGCGACGAAGTAATCGCGATCGCGCGACCAGCGTTCCAGACGCAGGTCATCAATGGAGAAACCGATTTTCGGATGGGTTGCGTCGGCCATTACCGGCAGGGCCAACAACGCCAGGGCACTGGCCAGCAGCGTACGTTTCAAGTTCTTCATGGTGGTGCGTCCTTTTATTTTTGTTGGAAAGACACGGCCTGACGATGAATCGGGCTGGTAGAACTGTAGTGAATCTGCCGACGCAGCAGGCACAGAATTGTCGTGCAATTGTCACAGCGTCGTTGCGTCGACAGAGGGTCTCGGCGATCAGCGATACAGGTAACGGTTGACGATGTTTTCGAGCATTTCCTGGCGGCCGCTGACGGCTTGCGGGTTCAGCTCGTTGGTGAACGCGTGCTCGGCCAGCGACTCAAGATTGAAGTCGCCCGCCATCACCGCTTGCCCGAACGGCTGACGCCAGCCGGCGTAGCGTTGGTCCTTGAGGGTTTGCAATTGATCGTTCTCAACCATCGCAGCGGCGCGCTCCAGCGACAGGGCGAGGACGTCCATGGCACCAACATGACCGTGGAACAGGTCGATCTCGTCGAGGCTCTGCCGGCGCACCTTGGAGTCGAAGTTGAAACCGCCATTCTTGAAACCGCCGGCCTTGAGGATTTCATAGGTCGCCAGGGTCATTTCTTCGACGCTGTTGGGGAACTGGTCGGTGTCCCAGCCGTTCTGCGGATCGCCACGGTTGGCGTCGATGCTGCCGAAAATACCCAGCGAGGCAGCCGTGGCAATTTCGTGATGAAAGCTGTGGCCGGCCAGGGTCGCGTGGTTGGCTTCGATGTTGACCTTGATTTCTTTCTCCAGACCGTACTGCTGGAGGAAGCCGAACACCGTGGCGCTGTCGTAATCGTATTGGTGCTTGGTCGGCTCCTGCGGCTTGGGTTCGATCAGCAGGTCGCCGGTGAAACCGATCTTGTGCTTGTGCTCGACCACCATGCGCATGAAGCGCCCGAGTTGTTCGCGCTCGCGTTTCAGGTCGGTATTGAGCAGGGTTTCGTAGCCTTCACGACCGCCCCATAGCACGTAGTTGGAACCCTTGAGGCGATGAGTCGCGTTCATTGCGCTGAACACTTGCGCGGCGGCGCAGGCGAACACTTCCGGATCGGGATTGCTCGCGGCACCGGCGGCAAAACGAGGATTGCTGAAGCAGTTGGCGGTGCCCCAGAGCAACTTGATACCGCTCTGTTCCTGATGTTGCTCAAGGCGATCGACCATTTGTGCGAAGTGTTCGCGGTACTCCTTCAGCGAGTTGCCTTCCGGGGCGACGTCCGTGTCGTGAAAGCAGTAGTAATCGATGCCCAGTTTGCTGAAGAACTCGAATGCGGCTTGAGCCTTGCCGATAGCCAGTTCCATCGGTTCGCCACTGCGTTGCCACGGGCGTTTGAAGGTGCCGGCACCGAACACATCGGAGCCCGGCCAGACGAAAGTGTGCCAGTAGCAGGCGGCCATGCGCAGGTGTTCACGCATGGGTTTGCCGAGGATCAGTTTGTCGGCGTCGTAGTGGCGGAAAGCGAGGGGCGAATCACTGTTCGGGCCTTCGTAGCGAACCGGCTCGATATTGGGAAAATACTGCATGGACCTTGTCCTTGTTGTTCTTGGCGGTGTCTCGATACTAGCAACGGCCCCGTGCCCGCTGATTATGAAAAGCCTCAACTGCGAGTGCGATTTTGCGTATTGAGCTTCAGCGCTCGCAGGCCTAGTCTGTGTCCATCGTCGCCGCGACATGGCGGCCTGGAACAGCCTAAAAACAATGAAAAGCCTACCGCCCGTGCACCGCATCGCCCTGTTGTTCAACGGCAGCAAGATCTACGACCGTGGAATCATCAGCGGCATCGGCAACTATCTGAGCAGCACCCGCGCTTCCTGGGACCTGTTTCTGGAAGAGGACTTCCTCTGCCGCTTGAAAGGCATCGAGCGCTGGCAGGGTGACGGGATCATTGCCGACTTCGATGATCCGCTGATTGGCGAGGCGCTGGCCGACATTCATTTGCCGGTGGTGGCGGTGGGCGGTTCCTACGAGGATGCACGCGCTTATCCAAAAGCGATTCCCTACGTTGCCACTGACAACAACGCATTGATCACGCTGGCTTACTCGCATCTGGTCGAGGCGGGGTTGCAGCGCTTTGCCTGTTTCAGCCTGCCGGAAGCGCAGGCCAATCGCTGGGCGCAGGAGCGGGAAAAAGCCTTTCGCAAACTGATGCAGCGCGACGGCCTGCACGCGGAAATCTATCGCGGCATGGGCACCAGCGCACCGCTGTGGGACAGCGCCGTCGAACAACTGATCGCCTGGCTGCACAGCCTGCCGAAACCGATCGGCATCATCGCCGTCAGCGACGCCCGCGCCCGCCAGTTGCTGCAAGCCTGCCTGACTGCCGGCATCGCCGTGCCGGAGCAGGTCGCGCTGATCGGCATCGACAACGACCCGCTGACCCGCAGCCTGACTCGCGTACCGCTGAGTTCGGTGATTCAGGGCACCGAAACCATGGGCCGCACCGCTGCGCAATTGCTGCACCAGATGCTCCACGGCATGCCGTCCACCGGTACGCATATTCTGATTCCGCCGGACGCGGTCAACGTGCAGGTGTCGAGCCTGCATCAACCGCTGGGCAATCCCTACGTCATGCAAGCGCTACTGTTCATCCGCCAATATGCCTGCCAGGGCATCAAGACCGCGCAAGTGGCGGCGTATGTCGGCGTGTCGCGCTCGTCGCTGGAAGCGCATTTCCGCGCCGAGCGCGGTTGCAGCGTGCATGACGAGATTCTGCGTTTCAAACTGGCGGCGGCTACCAGCGGTTTGAAGAACACCGATGCGGCGATTGCCGACATTGCCCAGGCGTGCGGCTTCAAGTCTGCGCAATATCTGCACACGGTGTTCCGTCGCGAGTTCGGCTGCACGCCCCGCGAATATCAGCAGGGCGGGGCGTAGCGCTGCGAAGACTTACGCCAGCGCAGCGGTACTGGCTCTGGAGCGCCAGGCGAACGTCAGCACCATCAGCAACCCCAGACCAGCCATCGCCGCGCCGGCCAGGGAAATCGCTGGATAACCCAGCCCGGCATTGATCACCGCGCCACCCAGCGCCGCGCCGATCGCGTTGCCGAAATTGAACGCACCGATGTTCACCGCCGAAGCCAGATTCGGCGCGTCCTTGGCGGCTTCCATCACGCGCATCTGCAGCGGCGGCACCAGAGCGAAGCTGGCGATACCCCAGATCAGAATGGCCACGGCGGCCGGCAGCGGCCAGCGCATCAGCACCGTGAACGCCAACAACACCACAATCAATGCGCTCAGCGACACGATCAGGGTGCGGTCGATCGAACGGTCGGCAGCCTTGCCACCCCACATGTTGCCCAGCGTCAAACCGATTCCGAACAACACGAGCATGGCGGTGATGAACGCGGCGGAGGCGTGGGTCTCGCTGCTGAGAATCGGCGCGATGTAAGTGAACACGGTGAACATCGCGCTCGAGCCGACCACGGTCAGGGCCAGCGCGGCCAGTACCGGACCTCGGCCTAGCACACGAATTTCCGCCAGCGCACCCGCGCCTTGCTCTGCTTTCAGATTGGGCAGGGCGAACCACAAGGCGATCATGGTCAGTACGCCGAGGCCGGTAATGCCCCAGAACGCGGTGCGCCAGCCAAACAGTTCACCAAACCAGGCTGCCAGCGGCACACCGCCGATAGTCGCCAACGTCAGGCCCATGAACATCGCCGCCACGGCGCCGGCACGTTTTTCCGGCGCGACCACACTGGCGGCGACCACAGAGCCGACCCCAAAGAATGCGCCGTGATTAAGCGAGGTGATCACCCGGGCGACCATCAGGCTGGAGTAATCGGTGGCCAGCGCCGACATCAGATTGCCCAGACTGAAAATCGCCATCAGCCCGATCAGCAGATAGCGCCGCGGAATTTTGCCGGTGGTCAGGGTCATCAGCGGCGCGCCGAGCAGCACGCCCAAGGCGTAGGCACTGACCAACAACCCCGCAGCGGGAATGGAAACGCCGAGATCGGCAGCGATGCCGGGCAACATGCCCATCGGCGCGAACTCGGTGACGCCGATGCCAAAGGCGCCGACAGCGAGTGCAACAAGTGGTGGATTGATACGCATGGAAAGTCTCCTTATCTATGCCGCCAATGCTACGATCCAACGTTTTCCGGCGGTAGATGGCGATTTTGGCAATCACCTTTGCGTAAGAGGCACGAATGGACTTCAACGGCAGATCAGGGGAAATGAGCGTGTTCGTCACCGTGGCGCAGGAGGGCAGCCTCTCAGCAGCTGCGCGCGCGTTGGGGCTGACGCCTTCGGCGGTCAGTCGGATCATCGCCCGTGCTGAACAGCGACTCGGCACCCGCTTGCTGCTGCGCACCACCCGCGCACTCACTTTTACCGCCGAGGGCGAAGCCTTCCTGCGCGGTGCCCGGCGGATTCTGGCCGACATGGACGAAGTGGAAGGGGCCATCACCGATCAAGGCGTACCCAAGGGCCGCTTGCGTGTCAGTGCCGCCCTTGGCCATGGACGGCTGACCATTGTGCCGCTGGTCGCAGCCTTCACCACCCGTTACCCGAACATCGTTGTCGACCTCAGCCTCGGCGACGAAGTCGTCGACATCCTCGCCGGCCAGGCGGACGTCGCCATCCGCTTCGGCCATCTGCCCGACAGCCCGCTCACCGCGCGCCGGCTCGGCCACACCGGCCAGGTCGTGGTCGCATCGCCCGATTACCTGAAACGCCACGGCACGCCTCTCGAACCGGAAGACCTGCTCAAGCACAACTGCCTGCGCTTCAACTTCCGCCGCGCCGAAGCCAACTGGCCGTTCATCCGCGACGGCAAGGAGTTCTCGCTGAAAGTCAGCGGCAACATCGAATGCAGCAGCGGCGAAGCACTGGCCCAGTTCGCCAGACTCGGCGCAGGCGTTGCGCGCATTGGCGAGTTCACCGTCAGGGAAGACTTGCAGCGCGGCACGCTGATCCCGCTGCTCCAAGCGTTTAACCCGGGCGATGAGGAACCGATTCATGCGGTGTTCGTCGGCGGCGCGGCGATGCCGGTGCGGGTGCGCTTGTTTGTGGATTTTTTGCTGGAGCAGCATCGGATGTAAGCGTGCCGGTCGGATTCAGCGAGTCATCCCTGACCCGCAAACTGCCGGCTAGATTGTCGGGATGGTCCCGCCGTCGATCACAAATTCACTTCCTGTGATCGAAGCCGCTCGGGGCGACGCCACAAACCCGATCAGCTCAGCCACTTCAGCTGGCGTCGATGGGCGGCCGAGCGGAATACCGCCCAAGGCTTGCATGATGATGTCCTTGCCCCCCTGATAGTCAGTGCCAGCCTCCCGCGCGAGTCGCTCGGCCAATGCCACCGATGCTTCGGTTTCGACCCAGCCCGGGGAAACCCGAACCACCCGGACCCCTTTGGGCGACACCTCTTTCGACAGGCTCTTGCTGTAGGTCGACAGCGCAGCCTTGGCCGCCGCGTACGCTGTGGTGGATTCCGGCAGCGGCAATCGACTCTGGATGGAGGTGACATGGATCACCACGCCATCCCGACGCTCGAGCATGCCCGGGAGCAGGGCGCGATCGAGGCGCACCGCTGGCAGCAAATTCAGATTGAGCTCGCGTTGCCACTGCTCCTCGTCGAGCGCTGCAAAACCACCACCGGGGGCCGACGAGCCACCCAGGACATGAACCACTATGTCGACGCCGCCCAGTTGCTGTTGGACCGCTGCGATGAGTGCGTCACAACCCTCCCGGGTCGAAAGATCAGCCGCGACCAGCAGTGCGCCCGGCATTTGGACGTCCACTTGCCGAGCCGAGGTGATGACTTTCGCGCCCTCGGCTATGAACCAATCCACAACGGCTTTGCCGATTCCTTTGGTACCGCCGGTGACGAGGACCCGTTTGCCAGTCAATCCTGAATTCAGCATGGCGAGATCTCCAGCACTCGGAATTGATGGATCGCGTCGTAGATTTCTTTCTCGTCGATGACTGTGACATACGTCTGCACGACGGCGGGATGTTGAAGGTTCATTGGCTGACTCCTGATTGATTAACTGGAGTCATCTTGCTGCGCCACAGATAGTTTGTTCAACTGGGACAAACCTTAATGACCTATCCCGAAAAACAGGACAATCCATGGTTCAGGATCGCTTGGCCCTCAATGAACTGGACGCCGTCATAGCCGTGGCGCGAAGGGGGTCGTTTCGCCAGGCCGCCATTGATCTCGACGTCTCCACCACCGCGCTGAGCAACACCATTGCGCAACTGGAAGCGCGCCTCGAATCGCGACTGTTCAACCGCACCACCCGCAGCGTCGCCATCACCGAAGCGGGGAGAGTGTTTCTCGAACAGGTGGGGCCAGCCTTGCAGGATTTGCGTGCGGCACTCGACGCAGTGCGCTCGCAGAACGCCGGGCCCTCGGGCACGTTGCGCATCAACGCCTTCGCCAGTGCTGCGCGTTCGGCGTTGCTGCCACTGGTGATCGAGTTTTTGCAGCAGCATCCGAAAATCCATATTGACCTTGTAACCGAGGGCCGGCTGGTGGATATCGTGGCTGACGGCTTCGATTTCGGCGTGCGCTCGGCAGGCCTTGTGCCCAACGATGTGATTGTGGTGCCTGTCGGCCCGCCGCAACGTTACGCAGTGGTCGGTTCGCCGGCGTATTTTGCACAACACGGCAAACCGCGCACGCCGTCCGAGCTGCTCGGGCATCGATGCATCCGCTTGCGACTGCCGAACGGGGCGATTTTCCCTTGGTATTTCGAACGGGACGGAGAAGTTACCCGTCTGGATGTGAACGGTCCGCTTACGCTGGATGAATCGAGCGTGGTCAAGGTCGCGGTGCAGGCGGGCATGGGGCTGGGCTTTTTCATGGAGCAGGACGTTCGTGACGAAATCCGCACCGGCGAGTTCGTGCAGGTACTCGAGGACTGGACCCCGCCCCGAGACAGGTTGTGCCTGTACTACCCGAACCGCCGCAATCCCTCTGCGGCCGCCAAGGCATTCATCGAACTTGCTCGCGCTAGGCAGGCTGATCAGGCGTGACCGGGTGGACTCAGGCGATCAAGCCCAGTGTCAGCCCCTTCAGGGTGGCGGCTGCCCGGGTCGAACACTGCAGTTTGCGAAAGATGCTTTCCATGTGCGTGCGCACCGTGCTCGGACTGATAGCCAACAGTTGCGCGACTTGTTTGTTGCTGGCGCCACGGCTGATCTCCAGAAGAATGCGGCACTCACGGGCTGTCAGCAGCGAAGGCTTGGGTTGCCGCAGGCGGCGCTCGCCACTGGCGGCAGCAATGACCGCTTCGCAGACATCGTTATCGAACAGGCCACGGCCAGCATCCTCTTTGAGTAGCTTGCCCGCTGCGGCTTCGTCGTGGGCTGATCGCCAGGGCCGGGCCTGCCTCAACGCCACCCAGGCGACCGAGGTGGCGAACAGCCGATGTTCGGCATTCAGTGCATCACCCGCCACGCCGCGAAAATAGCCGCTGCCATCGAGCCGTTCATACGCGTGGGTGGCTATCTCGGCGGGCGCGGCCAGTTCCATTACCGGCCTGAGCGCCTGTTGCGTCCAGTAAGGCACCAGGCGCACTCGCTCTGCCGCACCGTAGGGCAGCGGCCCTGGGCTATTCCATAGGTGATTGGAAACGGCTGCGCGGCCGAGGCCGTAAATCAGCGCGGACTTGCCAATGTCTGTCAGCGTCGGCTCACTCAGCCCCCACAGGCGTGCCGCTTCCATGGCAACATGCGCGACCTGACGCGAATGCCCGGCCAGCCATGGCAGCTTCAAGTCAATGACGTCTCCGACCAAAGTCAGCGAGACACGACGCTGCTCAGGCACGGGTTCAACTTTTGTGCAAAGCGTTTCCAGATCCGCCAGCCAGGTCTTGGCATTGGCCACCAGCAACGACACCAGCGATGCGGGATAGCGCCGATCCGACTGCTCGCTGATCCAGCGCAGCGCCGCGTCCAGGCCATGGGCGCGGGTGAGAATGTCCAGATCACCGGCCATGACCACCTGATAGGCGACTTCAGGGATGTGTTCATGGCTTACGCCCAGCGGTCGGCCAGTGCCGTCGTAGGTTTCGAACACCCGACACAGGCCCGCTTCGACGGCGGTTCCGAGCTGGAGGGTTTTGGCGATTGCACCGGACACTTCACAGTGCACCACGGCCAGCGGGGTTGCCTGATGCACCGCGTTCATCTGTTCATTGCCGAGGGTCAGATCGAGCATTGCGCGGCGACCATCGACGTCGTCGCCCAGCAGGTCGGCAAAGCCTTCGGCGTTGGCCGTGCACCCAGACCAGCGCAGCAAGGCAATCTGCTCTGCAACCTGCAAATGCTCACCGGCGCCGTGGCATGCCTGCGCGAGCATCCGCGCCAAAGCGGCAACGCGCCGGGAATGACCGAGCGGTTGCCCCATGCTGAGGTCACCGACCTGGGCGATGGTTGCCAGTGCGCCGTCCAGCGAGATGTCCAGTTGCAAGCCACTATCCATGAAAAATGCCCCGGGGTCGGATAATTGACCGATGCCCACAACGCAGGCCAGTCAGCAGAATCTGAACTCCCGAACAGGAGCTCATCCAATGAAAACAATCAAATCGAAATTCGCCACCGTCGCCTTTGCCCTGGCCAGTACGTTCATGGCTGGCGCCAGCCACGCGCAGGATACAACGCCTTCGGTGGTGATCGTACACGGCGCCTTCGCTGACGGTTCCGACTGGGCCAAAGTGGTGCCACTGCTGCAAGCCAAAGGCGTGGCCGTTACCGTTGTGCAAAACCCGCTCACCTCGCTGGCCGACGACGTTGCCGCCACGCGCCGCGCTCTGAACAACCAGCAGGGCAAGGTGGTGCTGGTCGGTCACTCGTGGGGTGGCACGGTGATCACCGAAGCCGGGAACGACCAGAAAGTCAGCGCGCTGGTGTATGTCGCCGCCTTCGCGCCAGAGGCCGGGCAAACCAGTGGCGAACAGGGCAAAGGCGCGCCCACGCCGCCGGGCATCAGTCAGATCAAGGCCGACGGTAACGGCTTCCTCTATCTGACCCCCGAAGGCATGGCCAAGGGCTTCGCTCAGGATCTGCCGGCCGCGCAAACTGCCGTCATGACTGCCACGCAAGGGCCGATCAAGGCCTCGGCTTTCGAAGATAAAACCACCGTTTCGTCCTGGAAAACCAAGCCGTCCTGGTACTTGCTCGCTACCGAAGACCGGATGATTCATCCCGACGTCCAGCGTGCTGCCGCCAAGCGTATCGGCGCGAGCCTTGAAGAGGTGCACGCCAGCCATGTCCCGCAGCAGTCGCAGCCGGCGCAAGTCGCGGCGGTGATTCTCAAGGCCGTGCACAGCGTTGCTGAACAGTGATCGCGGCATCGAAGGGGAGCGGGCGTATGGACCATCGAAGCGCTCACGACTACGATTTCATTGTCTGTGGTGCCGGCACGTCGGGCTGCGTGGTCGCTGCGCGGCTTGCCGATGAGTCAGGCGCACGGGTTCTGCTGATTGAGGCCGGCGAAGACTATTCGGGCCCCGAGGTGACAGAACCGGCGCAATGGCCGCTGAACCTCGGCTCTGCGCGCGACTGGGCATTCGAGGGGCAATCCGATCCACGCTTGAACGGTCGACGGCTACCGTTGAGCATGGGCAAGGGGCTCGGCGGAGGTTCGAGCATCAACGTGATGGTCTGGTCGCGCGGCCATCGCTGCGATTGGGAGCATTTTGCTGCCGAGTCTGGCGACCCGGCCTGGGGCTACGCATCGGTACTCGATTACTACCGCAGGATCGAAAACTGGCAAGGCAGCCCGGACGCCACCCGGCGTGGTTCAGGTGGGCCGGTACATGTCGAGCAGCCGGCCACACCTCAACCCCTTGCGTTGGCAACGCTGGAGGCGGCCGGCGATCTGGGCATCCCCCGATTCGACAGCCCCAATGGCGAGATGATGGAAGGCGCAGGTGGGATCGCTGTCACCGACTTGCGCATCAAACAGGGCAAGCGCGAGTCGGTTTACGACGCCTACATCCGGCCACGCCTGCACTTTCCGAACCTGACGGTGCTGACCGGGGCGTTGGTGACCCGCGTGTTGCTGGTCGGCACCCGGGCCGTCGGTGTCGAAGTGTTGATCGCCGGCGAGCGGCGGCGCTTTCATGCCGCAGCTGAAGTCATCCTGTCCATGGGCGCGGTGCAATCACCGAAAGTGCTCATGCAGTCGGGCATCGGCCCGGCGGATGAACTGCGAAAACACGGCATCGCACCGGTCGTTCATTTACCCGGTGTCGGCGAGAATTTGCAGGATCATCTGGCTTTCGGCTGCACGTGGGAATACCAACAACCCCAGGCGGTCGCTGGCAGCGGATGCGAAACCACCTTGTATTGGAAAAGCGACAGCCGCCTGGAAGCTCCGGACCTGTTGCAGTGCCAGTTGGCATTCGCGGTACCGTCTCCGCCTGAGGTCGCCATCGAGCCGCCGGAGCATGGCTGGACCATGTTCGCCGGGCTGGCCAGACCTGCCAGTCGCGGACGCTTGCGGTTGTCAGGTGCAGGGCCGCTGGATGCACCGATCATTGAGCCGAACTCGCTGAGTGAACCCGAGGACATGGCCGCAGCCCATGCGACGATCGAACTGTGCCGCGCACTCGGCAACAGCCAGGCCTTCAATGGGCTGATCAAGCGCGAAGTGGTGCCCGGGCCGAGAGAACGCCGCGCTATGGAACAGTTCATCCGCAACTCGGCGATGACCTACTGGCACCTGTCGTGTACGGCAAAAATGGGCCGCGATGCGCTGTCGGTGGTTGACCATCAATTACGCGTATACGGGATCGACGGGCTGCGCGTTGCAGATGCTTCGATCATGCCGCGCATTACCGTTGGCAACACGATGGCGCCGTGTGTCGTTATTGGTGAGCGGGCAGCGGAGCTGGTGCTTGCGGGAGTATAAAGCGCCCACAACGCCCCGCTGCGCAAAATCTGCTTTCACTCGTTCGCAAGATTTTCCCGCGCCCACTGCTCGGCCGTCGTGACCTGTATCGCCCGCTGCTCATTGAACGTGCCCGCTTTCGGCCACGCCACACCTCGACCTTGGGCAAACACCGCGCGGTATTTTTTGATGTGGTGAGTGGGGTCTTTTTCCAGTTCCTCCATCAGGTGTGGCACTGTCCAGACGTTACGCTTGAAGGGCCGTCCGAGCACGCGTTCGAGAAGGCCCGCGACCTGTTCATAGGTCAGCGTGTCGCCCGACAGATACACGATCTCGTTGCGAAAACGCGGTTCGAAGAAAACGATTTCTGCAGTCAGTTTGCCGATGTCGTCCGGGGTCGTCAGCGTCACGCCGGTGTCCAGGCTGCCCAGGGCGTTAACGGTGTCGTTGTCGAAATCAACGACTTCAAACACCGGCTCGAAGAGGAAACTGGTAAACATGCCGGTCGAGATGATCACCCATTCGGTTTTGTCCTGCGCGCGCAGCAGTTCGCGCACGTCGAGCTGAGCATCGAACAGATCCTGCGGACTGCCCCGGCCGATCACTTCGAAGTCCACGCCAAACTGCCAGGGAAAGTAGCGTTTGATGCCCGACTTGAGCGCAGCGGTCGCCAGCTTCATCGGCGTCTCGCGACCAGCGACCATGCCGGCGCAGCCGATGACGGTATCGAAAGGTGCGAAGACTTCGGCCAGTTGGTCGATCGAATCGTTGACCAGATCTGCCGCCACCATCTGCACGCCGAGACTGCGCAGTTCATCGATTTCGGCTTTCTTTGCCTGCACCTGACTGTCGATCGTCGAGGCCCTGAGCAGGACGCTGATCGTGCTGCCGGGCGAGCGCTTTGCCACTCGCGCAAGGTTGCGCAAAACCGGCAGGCCGAGCTCGCCTGCGCCCAGGACGAGAATGGATTGCGGGCAAGGGTGGTTCGATTCGGTCATGATGTCTCCTGAGATCTGCATGTAAGATCGGCAAATGCTGGCACGATCGGGCAGCACTCAGAAGAAGGCACACGCGTGATACCAGGTGAAGAAATGACTGATCAGCAAGCGCTCAGTGAGGCAGAAGCAATCTGCCAGACGCTCAGACGAGACGATGATGGCGTGCGCCGCGAAGTGCTTGCGCACGCCGGTAGTCGCTGGTCTTTGGGCATCCTGCATGCCTTGGGGGTGTACGGCACGATGCGTCACGCCGAGATCAAACGGCAGATGACCGGCGTGACTCAGCGCATGTTGACCAAAACCCTGCGTGCGCTGGAACGCGACGGCCTGCTGACCCGGCGCGAGCTCGACCAGGTGCCGCCACACGTCGAGTACGAGCTGACGCCATTGGGCATGGGCTTGCTGGTGCGGATGTCGCCGATCTGGACTTGGGTGGTGGAAAACGTCGAGGGTTTCCGCCAAGCGCGACGCACGTTCGATAGCCAGATCGGCAAGAAACCCTCATGGCAAATTCCTGTTCCAGCGCGGGATGATTCTGAAGCGTCAGACTGAGGTTTCGCGCTTCAGCTCAGCGGCACCGCGAACACGGCACTGGCGCGCGCAACCGTTCGCTCACCGACGTGCAGACTGACGCCAGCAAACGCCAGTTGGCGGCCCTTTTTGGAGTGTTCAAGACGCACTTCGAGCCACTCGTTGATTTGCACTGCACCGAGATAATCCAGGGTCATGCTCGCCGTGATCAACGGCTGCGGCGGATCGCTGGAGAAGGCCATGGCGTAGCCCATGCCGACATCGGCCAAAGTCGCCAATACACCACCATGCAAATTGCCGCGACCATTGGCATGCCGTGAGTCGGTCAGTAAACCCAATTCCAAGTGCAGCCCCTGACCCCTAGCGTAGATCGGGCCGAGCAGATCCAGCAACGGACTGCTGCGGGTGAATGGAGTGAAACCTTCGGGAATGGCCGTGGTGTTCATGATCCCATCCTGATGCAGGTGGCTGACCTGTGTGATTGGGCGAGGAAACACAGAAGGGGGCAAGCACTATGCGGATGGGGAATTTGCTGCGATAAGTGCTGTACACGGAACTGACCAACGATAGCGTTCACCTAACGTTTAAGCCTGCCGAATGTGGCTTCCATCGCTGCCCGGTCATGGTCGAGCAACCAGGCATGATGTCGTTGATAAAGCTGCAAAAGTAGTTCGGTGTTGGCTCCAACCACGTCCATGCCTCTGTCATCATAAGGCAAGATCATGACTCGCTTGGGCAGATTGAACAGGTAGACAGCACAGTTCGCACGCGGTTGGATAGCACCGAAGTCCTTGGCCAATGCGCACCAGAGTAATGCTTGAATGCTCGCGACAGACGCTTCGAAGGCGACGTTGACCCAGTATTCCGGTTCTTCCTCGGTTAACCATTCCTCGTTGTCTATTTCTTCGCTCCAGATGCACAGCGCTGATGGAGTATCGATTCCAGCAGATTTAAGGGCGCGAAGAGTGCTGCGGTGGGCGAATCGATTGCGACCGGAATGAATGCGCAGGCATGCGACAAACGATGCGTCCCCTTGGAAAATGTCGCCGCAGATGGTTATGGATTTGCGCATAGCGGTCAGGAATTGCTCGATCATTCCGCCCGTTTCGGAGAGTTCGAAACGCAATCCTCCCGGCCAGGAATAGAAAAGCGGACGGGCGAATGCCTGGGGTCCAAATGCTTTTTCGATCTCAGCTCTCAGATTCACTTTCTTCCCTTCAATGTGGATTTCTGTTTGTTCAAGACGCGGATGAAGTCAGTGCGAAGACACAAACGGCGAAGCAGTCGTCGGTGCCGGCAGCGCATAGGCCTGTTTCATCCACGCAACTTCCGCTAGCGGTGTGCGGCCGAAGAGGCGTTTGAAGTCGCGGCTGAATTGCGAGGCGCTTTCGTAGCCGACCAGAAATGCAGTTTTTGCCGCAGTCAGGTCGTTACGCAGCATCAGCAATCGCGCCTGGTGCAGCCGCGTCGACTTCAGATACTGCATCGGCGAGGAATCGGTAACCTTGCGAAAGTGCAGATGAAAATTCGGCACGCTCATCTGCGCTTCCTCGGCCAGGGTTTCTACGTCGAGATGTTGGTGAAAACAGCTGTGGATCTTGTGGATGGCGCGGGTCACTTTGCCGAACTGGCCTTGTTGGGCGATGGCGGCGCGCAGGGTGCCACCTTGTTCGCCGGTGAGGATACGGTAGTAGAGCTCGCGCAGCATCGCCGGGCCGAGGATTTGCGCGTCGGCATCGTCGCTCATCACTTCAAGAAAACGCAGGGTTGACCGGCGCAGCGGTTCGTCGAGAGGCGAGGCGTACATGCCCATCGGCTGCGCTGTGGGGAAATCCCACCGCTCGTCCACTTGCTGGATCAGCTCGCCAGCCAAAGCGAAATCCAGGCGCACGTACACCGCGAGCATTGGCTCGGCTTCGCTGGCGTCGGTTTCCATGGTGAAGGGTACCGGCACCGACACCACCAGATAGTGCTGAGCGTCGTAGACGTAGACTTCATCGCCGAGATAACCGCGTTTACGCCCCTGACAAAGGATCACGATGCCCGGTTCGTACAACACCGGCGTGCGGGTCAGCGGTCGGTTGGAACGCAGGAAACGCACATCGTCCAGCGGGCTCAGGTTGTAACCTTCCAGCGGGGCGAGCTGGCTCATTAGCTGGACCATGCGCGCTGTGAGCGGGTCTTTCGGTTTCCGCATTGAGGTTCTCCGCGTTGCTCAGCCATCCGTCGAGCGGCTAAGCGCTGCCCATTGCTCAATACTCTCCGCCGTCTGCTGCAACTTGTCACGCACCAGCACCAGCGCATCACTGCCCAATAGCAGGTGAGCCGGCGGGTTTGGACTGTCGATGATCGTCAGCATGACCCGTGCAGCTTTCTGCGGATCGCCCAACTGATGGCCACTTTTCTCCTCCCGGGCCTTGCGCACCGGATCGAAGCTTGCATCGTAGTCACTGATGCTACGCGGCGTGCGTTGCATCGAGCGGCCTGCCCAGTCGGTGCGAAATGACCCCGGCGCCACAGCGGTGACAAAAATATTGAAGGGCGCAAGCTCCTTGCTCAAGGTGTCAGAAATCCCCTCCAGAGCGAACTTGCTGCCGCAGTAATAGGCGATCCCCGGCATGGTGATGTAGCCACCCATGGAGGTGATGTTGAGGATATGCCCCGCGCGGCGCTGGCGGAAATACGGGATGAAAGCCTTGGTCACCGCCACCGCGCCGAACACGTTGACGTCGAACTGGCGGCGCATTTCTTCCAGAGAGGACTCTTCGAAAATCCCCTCATGGCCATAACCTGCGTTGTTGACCAGCACGTCCACCGGGCCGTGACGATCCTCCACTGCTGCAACCACCCCATCGATGGCATCGAAATCGGTAACGTCCAGCACCACCCCATGCGCGCGCTCGGGCGACAGCGCTTCGAAGGCTGCCAGAGCGGATTCACTGCGCACTGTGCCGATAATCCTGTGACCTTGAGCGAGCGCTTCCTTGGCCAGCGCCTGGCCGAAGCCGCTGCTGACACCGGTGATGAAAAGGGTCTTCATGGATTTGTACTCCAGGAGGCAATTGGAGAGGCCATGCTAGGGCGGATAACGCTGGCGGACGATGCCGAATCGGATCGAAGTATTGCCTGTTCCTATCAATAGGGTTTCCCGGATGTTGCCTCAAAAAGCGGAAAAGTCCTGAAGGTTTCAAACCTGCAGGACTTTTCTTGTCTCGGCAACACGCACTTATGCTGCGCGACGACCCGGTGTACGGTCCGATCCATCAGCGGCGAGCGCCTCACCCAGTGGGGTGCGGTCTGAGCCGTCGGCAGTGATGGCCTGGCCTTGTGGGGTCTTGTCATAGCCGTCTTCAACCAGGCCTTGTTCCTCGAGGCGGTTGCGACCGTTTTCAGCCAGAGCCTGGCCCTGCGGCGTACGTTCCGAGCCATCGGCAGCAACAGTCTGCTGTGGTTCGTTGACCTGGGTGAAGAAACGATCTTCCTGATTGCTCGGTACGGCGAATGCGCTGGCGCTGAGGGCGAAGGTGGCGACGGCGATCAGTTGGCTTACAGTTTTCATGGCGGTGACTCCGGTCAAATTTCGATTGAGGTCCGGGTCGTTCAGATCAGTCTCTGGTTAACCCGTTGCAGTGGTGTGTTCTGCATGGGTTCAGATTAGGGGGCAGGGCGGTGTCGGCGTTAGGCGGATACTGTCGGCGATTTGCCTGATTCTGCTCGATGGAAAATAGCCATTGACTTAGAGCGCGCTCAAACCTTTACGGTGATGACATGAATCCAGAACTGACAATTTCAAAGTTGGCCAAACGCCTTGATTTGAGCGCTCACACGATCCGCTATTACGAGCGCATCGGGCTGTTCGATCCGGTTGGGCGCGGTGGCAATGGCCACCGGGTGTACGCCGAGAAGGATGTGCTGTGGGCCGAGTTTCTGCTCCGGCTGAAGGCGACCGGAATGCCGATCCAGCAAATGCTGCGGTATGCCGAATTGCGTCGATCTGGCGACTCGACCCTGGCAGAACGCCGCGAACTTCTCGAGCAGCATCGCCGGGACGTGCAAGCGCAGATCAGCCAGTTGAGCCAGTCCCTGGAGGTTCTGGATAACAAGATTCAGATCTACCACCAACTCGAGCAAAAGGAGCATCACCATGATCCGTAAACTTCCCGGATTCAATCGTTTGCTGTCCGCCACATTGATTGGCGCCAGCGTGACCAGTGTCGCAGCGCCGGTGGAGATGACCGATCGTCGAGCGCGCGGAGAAGCCGCTCTGACGCAGATTACTGGCGGACCTGGTCAGGCAGTGGTTGATTCATTGAAGGATACTGCTCCAGAGCTTGCGGACTGGATTCTGAGTTTCGCCTACGGCGATGTCTTCGCCCGCCCCGGGCTCGATCACTGCACTCGTGAGCTGGCAACCGTTGCGGCACTGACCGCACTGGGCAATGCCCAGCCACAACTGAAAGTGCATATCGGCGGCGCCCTGAACGTCGGGTGCACACCGGAGGCGGTGGTCGATGTGATCTTGCAAATGACCGTATATGCAGGGTTTCCCAGTGCCTTGAACGGTATAACGGCTGCGCGTGAAGTCTTTGCTGCTCGCGGGATCAGTGTTAAGTCTTGAGTGCGCTGGCCGCTGACCTTGCAACAGGACGGTGCAAGGCCAGATTTGATCGACCTGCCTTAACGCAAATCCTCGGCCTGCATCGTCAGAATAATCTTCCCGACATTCTGCGAAGACTCCATCCTCAGATGGGCATCGGCTGCGCGGGACAACGGAAAGGTGCTGTCCACCACCGGTTCCAGACTCGCAGCGCCGGCGAAGCGTTTCAGCCAGTGGTCGCGAAAGCGCTGGATCATCGCGTGCTTCTCCGGCTGGGTGCGCGACTTCATCACCGTGCCGATGATTTGCAGGTGCCGGTAGAGGATGTGCTCCAGCTCCACGTCGACCTTGCCGCCGCCGCCAAGAATGCCGACCTGGACCAGGCGGCCGCCGTGGGCCAGCGAGGCGATGTTGCGGGCGAAGTAGGGCGCGCCGATAAAATCAATGATCACATCGACGCCGCGCCCTTGGGTTTTGTCGGCGATGACTGCGGCGAAATCCTCGGTCTTGTAGTCGATGGCCACGTCGGCGCCCAGATGTTCGACGCGCGACAATTTGCTGCCTTCGGTGGTCGCGTACACCGTGGCGCCTGTGGCGTAGGCCAGTTGCACGGCAGCGGAACCAACGCCGCCGGCGGCGGCATGGATCAGCACCGAGTCGCCTGACTTGAGTCGGGCCAGGTGCAGCATCGCTTCGTGGGCGGTGACGAACACTTCGGGAATCGCCGCTGCGTGCACATAGTCGAGCTGTGCCGGAATCGGCATGGCCATGCGGTAGTCGATGCGCGCCAGTTCGGCGTAGGCGCCGCCGCCGACCACGCCCATTACCCGGTCGCCGACGGCGAATCCGCTCACCTCGCTGCCGGTCTCCAGCACTTCCCCGGCAATCTCCAGACCGATGATCAACGAGTCGCCGAAGTTCGCATGGCCGTAGCCGCCGGTTCGGTGGGTCAGGTCGGCACGGTTCACGCCGGCCGCATAGACCCGCACCAGCAGGTCGGTCGGGCGCACTTCAGGGTTGGGCGCTTCGCCAAGTTGCAGCACTTCTGCCGAACCGAATGCTTTCAGGTTGATGGCTTTCATCTCAGCGTTGCTCCGTGTCGGCAAGGGTGGCATTGGCGATGGCCGAGGCAGTGATGGCGCCCGGGAAACCGACGTAAAAGGCCAGGTGAGTGATCGCCGCCGACAACTCTTCATGGCTCACGCCGTTGCTGACAGCGCGGCGCAGGTGCGCGGGTAATTCTTCACAGTGGCCGCCGGCAATCAGCGCAGCGACAGTGATCAGACTGCGGTCGCGGGGTGACAAGGCGGGGTCACTCCAGATCTGCGGGTACAGCGTAGAGTCCACGAATTGCGCCAGTTTCGGGGTGAAGGCGCGGGCGGCTTCGCGTGGGCTGCTGAAATCGATGGTCGACATGGAAATCCCCTTAAACCTGGCTGATGAATTTGTTGGTGAGATAGTGTTCGATGCCTTCGATGCCGCCTTCGGAACCGTGGCCGCTTTCCTTCATGCCGCCGAACGGCAGTTCGGTGGCGACGATGCGGTACTGGTTGATGCCGATCATTCCGGCTTCCAGGCCATCGGCGACGTCGATCGCGGTGCGCGCATTGGAAGTGAACGCGTAGGCCGAGAGGCCGTAGGGCAGGCGGTTGGCTTCTTGCAGGCCGTCGCTTAACTCATCGAAAGGCATCAGTATCGCGATGGGGCCAAAGGGTTCTTCGTGCATGATTCGCGCACTCATCGGCACATCGGCCAATACGGTGGGCTGAAAGAAGAAGCCTGCGCCCGGCAACGCTTCGCCACCGGCCAGCACCCGCGCGCCTTTCTCGACGGCGTCGGCGATCAGTTGCTCCATCTTCGCCAGTTGCCGTGGGTTGGCCAGAGGGCCGACCTGGGTTTGCGGATCCATGCCATCGCCGATTTTCAACGCTTGGGTGGCCGCGACGAAGTGCTCGACAAAGTCGGCGTAGGCCTCACGTTGGATCAGGAAACGAGTCGAGGAAATGCACACCTGGCCGGTGCCGCGAAAGCGATTGGCGACGCCTTCCACAGCAGCCTTTTCGATGTCGGCGTCGGCAAACACCAGCACCGGGCCGTGGCCGCCCAGTTCCAGAGTGATCGGCTTGACGCCTTCGGCAGCGCGGGCCGAGAGCAGCCGACCGATCGGCACCGAACCGGTGAAGGTCACTTTGCGAATGATCGGTGAGGCAATCAAATGGCTGGACACTTGATCCGGCACGCCGAACACCACTTGCAGCACGCCTTTAGGCAGGCCGGCATCGTCCAGCGCTCGGGCCAGTGCCAGCGCGGTGGAAGGGCTTTCCTCGCCGGGCTTGAGCACCACACTGCAACCGGCGGCCAGCGCTGCCGAGAGCTTGCGCGCCGGGGTGATGGCCGGGAAATTCCACGGTGTGAACGCTGCGACGGGGCCGATGGCTTGGCGTTTGACCAGTTGCAGTACACCCGGACGATTGGCCGGGACGACACGGCCGTCGATGCGTCGTGCGCTTTCGGCGAACCACTCGAAATATTCCGCCGCACGGGTCACTTCATCGAGGCTTTCGCGCAGTGGCTTGCCTTCTTCCAGCGTCATTTGCCCAGCGATGTGCGGGGCGCGTTCGAGGATCAGGTCGGCGGCGCGCTTGAGGATTTTTGCGCGCTGGTCCGGCACGGTCTGGCGCCATTGGTCGAAGCTCAGTCGGGCCACTTCGAGGGCGTGATCCAGGTCTTCGGCGGTGGCCAGTGGCACCTGGCCGAGTTCCTCGCCGGTTGCAGGGTTGACCACGGCGGCGGTCGCGCGGTCCTGGGCGGTGAGCCATTGACCACCGATGAAGAGATAGAGCGGATCGTAAGGAGTGTTCATGGATGTCGCCTTCATGGTTGAGGATTCATTCGGCGCCTTGTACGCAGCGGTTCAGGCGTCCCGTGGAATCCAGTCTATGGAAGGCGTGCCGTTTGATTTAGCCGGCCACGAGGGAATCATTGTTGTCCCAGAAGGTAATATCGAGCCCAGGAGCGAGCGTGTAGCATCCGACGTTATCCGCAGTGAGTGGCAGGTCTACAGGACGATCAGGATGGACAAACTTTCAAACATGTCGGTGTACATCAAGGTAGTCGAGATGGGCAGTTTCACTGCCGTGGCCAACCATCTCGACTCCACCGTCGGTAACGTATCGCGTGCGGTCTCGGCGTTGGAAAACGTGCTCGACACTCGGCTGTTGCAGCGCTCGACCCGGCGTCTCTCGGTGACCGACGCGGGCCGGCGGTTTTATGAACGCTGTGTGAAGATTCTCGCTGACCTGGAAAGCGCCGAAGCCGAGGCGAGCAATGCCGCCTTGCAACCACGAGGGACGTTACGGGTGCACTGCGTGCCCGGACTGGCCCGGCAACTGGTGACCGGCGCGGTGCTGGAGTATCGCCAGGCGTTTCCCGAAGTGACCGTCGATTTGATGCTCTCCCAACGCATGCCCAATCTGCTTGAGGATCAGTTGGACGTGTCCATTCTGATCGCGCGAACGCTGCCGGATTCGGCGTATGTCAGCCAGAAGATCGGCGTCAGTCACTGTGTACTGGTGGCCTCCCCGGAATACCTGGCGCGGCATGGCGCACCCGAAACGCCGGAGCAGCTTTGCGATCATCAATGCCTGCTGCTCGGTACCGTGGATTACGTGCGCGATGAATGGCAGCTCAAAAGCAAGGCGGGCGACGCGACGTTCATCCCGAGCGGGCCGAGTTTCAGCGTGAACGATATGGACGCAATGGCCGTGGCCATTCGCGACGGGGCGGGGATTGGTCTGTTGGCAGGCTTCACGGCGATCGACGATTTGCGTACCGGCAGGCTGGTGCGGGTGCTGCCCGATTACCACACCTACGAGCGCAATGTTTACGCGGTCTACACGTCTCGCCAGTTTGTCGATGCGAAGATCACGCGATTCATCGATACCTTGAAAACCCGGGTGGGCGCGCAGTTGGCGAGCACTGCTCAGGCGCTGATCGATTGAAGCGGTAAAGGCATTTGCGTCTCAGCGAGCCAACTCTGAGACGCAATGGGTGTGCGAGGTATTGGCCAGATCAACCGTTGCTGCAGCCGCTGCCCATGACCTCGTATTGCAGGATGTGCTGTTTGCCTTGGGAATCCTGATAAGTCATGTGCACCGGCACTACGGCGCAGACATCCGGCACGGGATCTTCCGAGATGATTTTGGCGACGTCGAGGTGACTGGCGTAGGTGTATTGCTCGACGGGAGGCGTGGTAGTCGAGTCCTGAGCCATGACCACCGAGCTGAAGCCGAAGAGTGCGAGGACGAGCATTGAGACTTTCATGGAAGATGTTCCTTTGCTGAAGTTGAGTGTGCTGCTGGAACAAACTCTATGCGGCGGCTGGCGGGGGAAACAGGCGCGGATTGGGTAAAGACTGTTTACGGTTTGAGCCACAATCGGCATGGGGTGAACGATCGCGCAGGGTTCAGCGCAAACAAAAAAAGGCGCCGGTGAGGGCGCCTTTTGCTTATCCCGGTTTTTTTCGGCTCGCCATGCAATCGTCAGCTACGAAAGCGCCGGGCTGATCTCGGCGGATTTCACTGAGTAGCTTGCCACTCGCGCCGAGATCCACTTGCGGCTGTAACCCAGCACATGGTCAGCAGTGGCGGTCGGGAAGTGAATAAACCCATGCGGACACTCCGGCAGCACATACATCTCCACCGGCGCCGCGTGTTGCCAGCGCTCAGCGATGAGGCGCGTGTCATCCAGCAGCGGATCGAGGTCGCCGGCAAACAGCAGCGCTGGTGGCAGTCCGCTGAAATCGCCGTACAGCGGCGACAGCGGTGGCTGGCGTCGTTGTTCGTCGCTGATGTCCGGCGTGAGCAGGCGCAACGCTTCGACCATGCCGGGGCCGTCGAGCACCAGAGTATCGGCGGATGCGGTGCGTACGCTGGGTGTGCCGGTCAGGTCGTAGACGCCGTAATACAACAGCGCGCCGCAGATCCGTTGCAGCAGTTGCGGCGAAGATTTGAGGGCGAGCAGAGTGGCCGCCGCCAGATGCCCACCGGCCGATTCACCGACGACGACCACGGGCAGTCCAGCAAATTCGCCATCGTTCAAGATGCCGCGAGTGGCGCGCAGACAGTCGTCCAGCAAGCCCTCGATTGGCGTCGAAACGGCCAGCCGATAATCAACCGACACCACCGCCACGTCGCAGGTGTTGACGATGGCGATGTTGAAGTTGTCGTTCATCTGCGCATTGCCGATCACCCAGCCGCCACCATGGAAATCCAGCACCACGCCTTTGGCTTTGCCCTTGGGGCGGATGATGCGCACGGGCACCGTGTCGATGATCTTCCGTTCGGCGCTCAGCCCATGCTGGCGCAGCTTGCCGTCGCCGCCGAGCTGACCCGCCCGCAGCAACGCCTGAATCAACCGTGGAGTGAGCCGATTGCGGATCTTGAAGCGCGGCAGCCAGGCGAGCTTTTTGTTGAACCCCCGCACCTGCGCCAGCTCGCGCTCGCCTTGCGGCCATGGAAAATCGCTCACAGGCGATTCTTCATCAGGATCGAGCAGTTCAGCGCCAGCGCAACGCACAGCCACGCCAGGTACGGGAACAGAATCAGCCCGGTGACCACGTCCAGTTGCAGGGCGAGCACGACCATCACCGCGACCACCACCCACAGCACTGCCAGAATCACCAGCGCCGCCAGCACCTGATGCGCGCCGAAGAACACCGGCGTCCACAGCGTGTTCAGGGCGATTTGCGCAGCCCACAAGGCCAGCACCGTTTGGCTGCCGGGGATCAGGCTCAAGCGATAACCGGCCCAGGCCAGCAGCAGGTAGATGATCGTCCACGCTACGGGAAAGGCCCAGTTGGGTGGGGTGAAAGAGGGTTTGGTCAGCGATTCGTACCACGGGCCGGGTTTGAACATCACGCCAGTGGTTGCCGCCGCCGCGCAGGCCAAAAGGAAGATGAAAAAGGTCATTGCCAGTCCTTAGCTGTGATCAGCTGTTATGGAGAGTTAAGAAGAGGACGCTTCGCTGTGCAAAAAGTTTGTTTGCAAACGCAAAATGGCAGTCAGGTTGAACTAAAAGCTGACCGTCGCGTCAGGATAAACACTGCCTTTTCCCACCGACGCGGACGACATCATGTACACCTATCACATCGAATACCGTTTCAATGGCGAGCCTCGTACTTATCTGCTCGAACTCAAGGAAGCGCAACTGGCCGAGCACGACGCGGCGATGCATCTGCTGGAACTGCATCTGGGCGATGCCGAAAACAGCCTGGTCATGCCCACGGCGGATTCGACGCCAGAGCAGATTCTCGAGCAGGCTGAGCGGGTAGGGATTACGCATATCCGGGTGGTCAGCCGGACCAATTGACGCCCGCATGCGGCGCAGGCGTTAGCAGAATGTGCTCTGAATTCAGGCCATGCGCCGCAATATCAGCACCATCCCCGCGCCCACGAGGCCCATGCAGGCAATCAGCACGGGAAAGGACATCCACCACGGAACGCCGGACGTCAT
Source organism: Pseudomonas sp. S3_G06 (assembly GCF_054667565.1). NCBI lineage: Bacteria > Pseudomonadati > Pseudomonadota > Gammaproteobacteria > Pseudomonadales > Pseudomonadaceae > Pseudomonas > Pseudomonas sp. S3_G06. The sequence continues at coordinate 2,754,497 of NZ_CP162738.1, read as the reverse complement.
CATGCTGAACTCCGACATGCCGCCGATGCCGGCGATCAGGTTCAAGGGAAGGAATACGACATTGATCAGCGTCAGCTTGCGCAGCGCCCGGTTCATGCTGTTGTTGGCAAGATTGCCGTGGGATTCGATGAGGTTGGCGAACACCTTGGCGTGAATTCTGGCCTGCTGGAAGCTTTGTTCGTTTTCCACGATCAGATCGTTCAGCGCAGCCAATTGACTGTCGCTGAAGCCCTGACGCTGGCCGTGGTTGCGCAGCAGCGTCAGCACCGCTCCGTTACTTTGAATCGCGTTGACGTAGTACACGAGGCTTTCGCTCAGGTTGTACATCTGCGCCAATTGTTGATTGTCCATCGCCCGGGTGAATTGCTGTTGGATCTCCCGAGCGATCTGTTTGACCACGCGCAAATGCCCGAGATAGTGGTGAACGCTTTCTGCGAGTAACGCCATCAGCACGTCCAGCGGCCCGGTCATTTGCGCATCGTGCTCAAGACCCGAGAGCAGCGAGTTGCTCGCACAAATGACCACCAAGCGTTTTTCGCTCAGCACCACGCCGAAGGACGAAACGTTGAATGCGCGCCCGTCGAAGCTTTCCGGGCGCTTCCAGATCATAAACAGGTGATCAGGCTTGACCTCAATGCGGGCAACTTCGTCAGGGGCCAGCGACGACTCTATCACTTGTGCGCCAATGCCCAGGCGTATGTGCAGATCCAGTTGCTCGGCTGCGTCGGGGGCGACACACAGCCAGACAGTCGCCTGTTCTCCAGAGATCCTGTGGAGGGCGCCGCAATCAATGCCATAGCCTTCAATCATTGCTCACCACGCTTGGCCACGGTGTTTGAGCTCAAGCCTTTGGGTAAAAGCCTGCAATACGCGCCGGTACAATTCGTCGCCCAGCACGGCGTCTTCGATGCCGGCGTCGAGGTTGGGATTGTCGTTCACTTCGATCACCAGGACCCGATCACCCGCCTGCTTGAGGTCGACGCCGTAGAGGCCGTCGCCGATCAGCCGCGCAGTCTGTACGGCGAGCTGCACGACTGCCGGCGGAGCTTGCTCGACCGGCACCGCCTCGCACATTCCGTTGATCTCGCCGGGCAGCGCCTTGTGGTTGTAAATCTGCCAATGCCCCTTGGACATGAAGTATCGGCAGGCATACAGCGCTTCGCCATTGAGCACGCCGACGCGCCAGTCGTATTCGGTGTAGCAGTACTCCTGCGCCAGCAGCAGCACCGAGTGTTCGAATAACTCCTGCGCGGCAGTGGCCAGAGCTTGCGCATCGGTGACCTTGATCACACCGCGTGAAAAACAGCCATCGGGGATTTTCAGCACCAGGGGAAAACCGAGGCGACGCCCTGCGTTTTCGAGCTCCTGCGGACGATCCTTGTAGAGGATTTCCGTCGCCGGCATGCCCAGCCCGCGACGCTTGAGCAGGTCGGCCAGATAAACCTTGTTGGTGCAGCGCAGGATCGACGACGGATCGTCAATCACCACAAGGCCTTCGCTTTCAGCCTTTTTCGCGAACCGATAGGTGTGATCATCCACTCGCGTCGTTTCGCGGATGAACAGCGCGTCGAATTCGGCGAGACGTGCGTAGTCCTTTTTCTCGATCAGTTCGACATCGATACCCAGCTGTTCCCCCGCAGCGATGAAACGCTGCAATGCCTCGGGGTTAGAGGGCGGCAGGGCTTCGTCAGGATCATGCAGGATGGCCAGGTCGTAGCGGGCCACGCGTTTGGAAGCGGGCTGACGCCACGTTCTGCGATTGAACGCGTCCAGTGCGTCAGCGAAGACATGCTGCTGTTCGTCGCGAAGCTTGTGCAGCGCTCCGGCTTTGATGCCTGCGATCTGCCAGCTCTCACCACGGCGGAATTCCACCAGCAGGATAGGGCAGGGGAACGCCTCGAACAGCTGGCGACCGATCTCTTGCAGCGGCTCGATTGAGGCCTTGCCGAAGTACAGCGAGAGCGTGAAGGCCTCGGTTTCGCCGTACGGGTGGTTGGCCAGCGCCCGCTCCAGGGTGCGTTGCAGATCATTCAGCCCGACCCCGTAAAGCGCTTTGCGCGCCAGCTCGCTGACGGTGCGCACCGAGGGAAAAACCTTGTGCCCACGCGCCTCGGCGAGCAATGAGCAGTAATAGCCCTGACCGAGGTATTTGTAGTTGCGGCAGAGGTTGATGACCTGGGTGCGATGAGGAAAATCATCGCTGTGTTCAAGGTAATCCTGAGCCAGCATCAGGCTCTCGCTGGGCAGGTAATCAGCCCAGTCATCCTTGCGTTCGACCAGTATGAGCAATCGACTTCCCGAGGGTTTGAGACTGGGAGGTTCCTCGCTGAGGGAGATTGTCGAATGCTCGGTTTTGTCTAATACTTCGTTCACGTTGGCTTGCACCGCTGACATGAGTAATGAATCCCTGTTGAAGAAGACGCCGCTTCAATAAATCACGGGCCTTTCGGTCTGTCCCGGTTCGTTACTCAAACTTTACGGTGCGGTCATGTCTTTTGATTTTCGCTTTGCATCCACGGACGATATCGACGATCTGGTCGAATTGGAGCGGGTGTGTTTTACCCTCGACCGGTTGAATCAGCGCAACTTCAGCTGGATGCTCAGTCGAGCGAACGCCGCGTTGATTGTCGTTACCTCGGGCGCAACACTTTGCGGTTACGCGCTGGTGCTTTTTCACCGTGGCACCTCACTTGGACGCCTGTATTCGATTGCGGTCAGCCCAGCGTGGCGCGGACATGAGCTTGGCCAGCGTCTGCTGGAACAGGCCCAGGCCTGCGCATTGGCGCGCAACTGCGCATGGCTGCGTCTGGAGGTGCGCGCTGACAACAGCGCTGCCATCCGCCTCTACCAAGCCAACGGCTATCAGCGCTTTGCCAGCGTCGAGGGCTACTACGAGGACCACTGCGAGGCGTTGCGTTACGAGAAACGCATCCTGCGCGAAACACCAGCGCCCGCGCGCCAAGTGCCGTATTACCAGCAGACCACCGAGTTCACCTGCGGCGCTGCGTGCCTGCTGATGGCCATGTCTGCCATCGATCCGACCCGTGCCATGACCCGAGCGGAGGAAATCCAGCTGTGGCGCGAGGCAACCACCATTTTCATGACGGCGGGGCACGGTGGCTGTAGTCCTCAGGGTCTGGCATTGGCGGCTTGGCGGCGCGGTTTCGATGTGCGCCTTGAGGTCAGTCACGCGGGCTCGCTTTTTCTTCACGGCGTACGCAGCACGGAAAAGAAGTGGATCATGAAACTGGTCGAGGATGGGTTTGCCCAGGAACTGGCTGCCACGCAAGTCGAGCAGGTTCTGGGTGATTATCTGCAGATCGGCGCTGCGTTGGCGGCCGGATACAAACCGCTGGTGCTGATCAGCAGCTACCGATTCACCCGCTTGAAAGCGCCGCATTGGGTCATCATTACCGGGTGCGACGAGGACTTCGTCTACTTGCACGATCCTGATGTCGACCACAGCAAACTCAAGCGTGGCCTGGACTGCCAACACTTGCCGGTCAGTCACCAGGAATTTCTGCGCATGACGGTGTTTGGCGTGCAGCGGGTTCGCGCTGCCGTGATGCTGCGCTCCCGTTGAGGAACGGTGGCTAGGCGCCGAGCACTTCCTCGCCGATACAGTAGCGATCCCTGCCTTTCTGCTTCGCGGCATAAAGCAGTTTGTCTGCCGACTCGATAAGAATGGCAGGGCTCACTTCGTATTCGGCCGGTTTGCCAACCGCAATACCTGCGCTGGCGGTGACGTGACCCAGCGGATGGGCTTTGTGCTCCATCCGCAAGGATCGAATGGCCTCAAGAATTTCCTGCGCCACAAGCGCCGCCCCGCGAATATCCGTGTTGGGCAGCAGCACGGAGAACTCCTCGCCGCCATAGCGCACGGCGAGATCACCCGGCCGTTTTACTGCTTGCGCAATGGCTTGGCCGACGGCGCTCAGGCAATCGTCACCTGCAGCGTGCCCGTAGCTGTCGTTGTAGAGTTTGAAGTGATCAACGTCGATCATGATCAGTGAGATCGACGAACCCTGGCGTCTGGCCAGGCGAATTTCGTCAACCAAGGCAGTGTCCAGTCGCCGACGGTTGGCCAGTCCGGTCAGGCTGTCGGTCAAGGCCATGTCCTTCATGGCCTGATGTGCACGGCGCAAGTCCTTTTCCATCACCATGCGTTGACGCAGTTGCCTCAAGACAATCAATCCGAAGACCGTGAACGCGGTAATCACCGACATCAGCACGAAACCGGTTTTGATCAGGTCCCAGCGCCACGGCGCAATGATCGATTCGCGGGAAAGGCCGGTTTCGACTACCAGCGGATAGGTGCTCAAAGCTCTGTAACCATACAGACGCTGGGTGCCGTCGACGACGGCTCGGACCTCGGCGATCCCTTGACTGGAAAAGGGCAGGTAGTTCTTGAACACCTCACTGTCGGCGAGGCTCTGACCGATGACCGAAGCGATGAAAGGACGACGCACGAGAATGGTGCCGTTGCGCAGCGCCAGCACCAGGGCACCCTTGTCGTCGATCTTGAAATCGCCGTAATAGTCGACGAAATAACTGACCTTGATCGTCCCCAGCAGCACGCCGGCGAAGGAGCCGTCCGGGTTATTCAGGCGGCGGGAAATCGGGATGATCAGGTCGTCGGTGGATTTGCTCTTGACGACATCACCGATACGCACATTTCGATCAGTGTTGGCGCGGTGATATTGGAAGTAGTCGCGGTCGGCGTTGTTCGCCGGGTCCGGGATCATTTCCTTGTCGGTGACGATCCATTTGCCGTCCGGGCCGTAGATAAACAGTCCATGCAACTGCGGCATCAATTTGGCCTGCTGCACCAGCAAGTTGTGGATGCGCGGAACGTCTATGTTTTGCAAGCCATCACCTTCGACGCGTTCACCTAGGGCGGCGGTCAGCACATCGACCTGGCGGATGGCGTCTTCAGCGTGTTGCGCGGTTGCCCGCGCGAGGTTGGTGACCGAATTGCGCGCCGACGAGAAGGCTGCATGATAGTCACGCCAGGTTCGCCATCCCTCCACGCCGAGAAACGCCAGAATGACCGTCAGCATGAAGATGACTGTCAGGCGGAAAGCGGCGATCTCGCTGGCAGCTTTGATGGGAGCGGTTTGTGCGGCGTCATGCCCCCGGGTTTTGGGCATCTTACGACCGAGCATTTGAGGGTCCTTATGCTTGTCATCTCTCATCTCTTGAAAGATGACCATCCTTGTCCACCTGGAATTCAATTTACTGCCTTGGCCAGGCGGTCGCGATTGGATCGTTCAAAGCCGTGCCGGGTCAACATCTGTAATTGAAGCGCGCCTTGAGGTGAGACTTGTGAGCGAAATCATCACCGCCGGTGACTTGAACATCGACCTGCGCAATGCCAACGAAACTGGCCTGTTCAAATGGTTGCTGGCGAGTTTTCTGATGGGCAAAAGAATTCAGGGGGCCATTGCCGCCAAGGCGTATCAAGTCATAGTAGAGCAGCATCACCGAGACACCCCGCAAAAGCTCGCGCAGTGTACGCACCGTCAACTGGTGTCAATGCTGGGGCAGGCGCGTTACGTTCGTTACGACGAAAGCACGGCGTCGCGATTACTTGCGCTGGCCAACAAGCTCAACAGCGAGTACGCCGGTAAGGTCACCAATATCGTGGCGGCGAGCGCGGATCGTAAGGCGCTGGAGAAGCGCCTGTCCGAGTTCGAGGGGATAGGGCCGAAGACCGTTGAGATCTTCATGAGGGAAGCGGCTGCGGTGCTGTTTTGAATGGCCGATAGCGAACCAAGGCTCACATCGTAAAGAAGGTTGCCGCCAGTTCGTTCATCAGGATCAGCGTTCCGCCGGCGAATATCGCACAGCCCAGCAGAAACTGGAGTCCCGGGGCGACACCCAGGCTTGAGGGGAAACTCAGGTTTTTATCAATTCTCATGTCGCGCTCCTGTTACCGATGAAAACTTTCCGCCCCGTCGATTGAACGGTTGCGCTGCGCCAATACGCGCTTGGCGACCACAGGCATCGTGGGCAAGGCGTCGTCGACGGCTGGATGTGCGTCCGCTGGCGGGACGGCAGTCTCCTCAGCGAAATTATTCGGCAGCAGGGTGCCCAGGCCAAATACATTCACCGCCATGCTGACTTTCAATCCCCGACAGGCCTGTTTGCAGTCCAGCTCAAAACCGGCGTATGCGTGCTCCATCAAACGTTGAAAATGTTCAGAGGTCAGTGCCAGGACTTTGCTGTTTTTCATGTTGATCACCTTGAGCAGGTGGCGACCCCGATCCGGGGCCGCCGGACGGGGTTCAGACATCTTTGCCTTGCACGTAACCGGAGCCCAGATCAGCACCGGTCACCGGCTCGCTGAGTGGGTCAGACGCCGTGCGGATCTTCATGGCTTCCAGGACCTCTGCGTCGTCAGCAGGGAGGCTGACGGTCGCCAGACCGTCACCGCCGTCAACTGCCGGCTCTGGAGTTTCCACGTACTCCCACGCACCGCCCTCGTTCCACGGACCACGAACGTTGGGCTCGCCAGACATATTGAAGTACTTGTTGGTGAACTCCGGCATGCCCGGCAGTTTGCCCTGCGGGAAGTTGGGCTGGATCGAATGCAGGGCTTTTTCGAAGGACTGTTGATGGGCGATTTCCCGCGTCATCAAAAAGCCCAGCGCCTCTTTGACGCCCGGATCATCGGTGATGTTGATCAAGCGCTCGTAGAGAATTTTCGCCCGCGCTTCGGCTGCGATGTTGGAGCGGAAGTCGGCGGTCGGCTCGGTGATCGAGTCAACGTAGGCCGCCGTCCACGGCACACCAGCCGAATTGACCAGAGGCGCGCCGGCACCATAAAGCAGGCTGGTGATGTGCGAGTCATTGCCGGCGCCATTCAGCGCGCGGTACAGCTCGCCTTCCTCTTGAACGCCCTCTGCCAGTTGGCCCTTGGCGCCTTTGTTGAGCATGACGATGATCGAGCCGACCACCTCCAGGTGACTCAACTCTTCGGTAGCAATGTCCAGCAGAAGGTCTTTGCGCCCCGGATCTTCTTCAGCCAAGGCTTGGGTGAAATAGCGCGCTGCCGCAGCCAGTTCGCCATTGGCGCCCCCGAATTGTTCCAACAGCAGATTGGCCAGACCCGGGTTGGGCTCGGCCACGCGAACGGTGTACTGAAGTCGCTTGTTATGTATGAACATTCAAATTTTCCTCAGACCAGGCTATCGCGCCTTGCCCTTGTGGGCGTTGGCGCATGCATAGTTTGTGAGGAGGGCGCGCAGCAGAAATTTCGTTTTTTGCCAAGTGACAGGACGGGCGGCAGAGGGCGGAAAGTTCCGCAAACAGGACGGTTGGCTTAGCCACGTTCCTCGACCAATGTGGGAGCGAGCCTGCTCGCGAATGCGGTACGTCAGTCACCGATTTGGCGGCTGATCCAGCGCTTTCGCGAGCAGGCTCGCTCCCACCTTGGTTCGTTTGCAATCAAGCGATTTTAAGCGCCCTCAGCACAGGCAGCGTCTGCTCGGCGAACACCTGCGCCTGTGCAGTCAGTGCGGCAATGTTGGCTTCGGCAGTGAGCAGCGGTTGGCCATTGTCGACCAGCACTTCACCTTGTTCGCTGATCACCCCCCACGCCAGTTGCGCCCATTCGGCCGGCTGCTGTTTGCCTTGCTTGATCGAGATCAGGAACAACTGCTGGAAGCGGCTGACCGTCACCCCACCACCGGTGACCGGGCTGGCCAGGGTCTGGATGTTGGCGCCGTACAGTGAGCGTTTGCACAGTTGCAGATTGAGCGCGGCGCAGCGGCCGCTGACCTGCGACTCGGCGGCCTCGCTCTGGCACGGAGCGACCGCGCCCATACCGATCAGCACGGCCAGGGCTTGTTCGAGGTCGTCGTAAGCCATTGCAGTCTCGGAGAGCAATTGGCGCATGGATTTGGCCGCATAGTTCTGCGCCGCCAAGGCATCGAGCACCGGGCCGTAGATTTCCGCTTGCAGGGTCGCTTCGCCGGCAGGACCGGTGACCGAACCCGCGACAGTTTCCCAGGGTTGCAGCAACGCGAAACGGCTGTGCAGCATCCTCGCCCGGCGTTCGGCAGCGGACAGGCGCGTCGCGCCACGCACGTACAGATCGCGGCGGAAGTGCTGGTTGACGAAGTAGTCCCGCGCTTGCTCGCGCATGATCGGGTGTTCGATGGTTTCCAGAAAGTCCATGCCTTCGGCGCTCAGGTTGAGCGGGTCGATTGAGTCCAGCGGCACTGCCGTGGTGGCGTAGTCGAGTTTGGCCGGGGCCAGCGCGTCGACCATGTCGGCGAAGTACATGCAGTTCCAGTCGCGGTTGAAATATTCGTGGGCGACGTAGTGACGATCCTGGCCCTTGATGCTTTGCAGCCGCGCGCCGAGACTCGGCGCCGCAGCGGCATACTTCGGATTGGCCGCGAGCAGCGCTTCGGAAAACTCCAGTGCGGCGTCAATACGCTCATCGGAGCGCGCCGAGGCATTGGCAAAGCGGTCATGCAGGCTGAACAGATTGCGCAGCGGCGCCGACGGCGACCAGCCGGGGAAGCAGTTGTAGCTGACGTAGAGCATGCCGCCCGGTTTCAGGTGGCGGCGGGCGAATTCGACGATCAGCTTCTGGTTGTCGCGGCTGACCCAGGTCCAGATACCGTGCAGGCTGATGCTGTCGAACTGCGGCAGATCATTGCGCGCCAGCAGCTGTTCGAAACTGTCGTCGTACAGGCGGGCGCCGTTGTTGGCGGCAGTCGCGAGGTCGATGGCATGGGCCGCCATACCCGGATGAAAGTCCGTACCGACAAACGAGCCCGGGTTGGCGGTGGCGTGGATGTTGATCGACACGCCCTGACCGAAGCCCAGTTCGCAGTGCACGCCGTCGTTGCTTTCCAGCGTGGCGAACCCGCGCAACAACAGGCAGTAACGCAGGAACACCGGATTGATCTCCCGGCTATAGCTGTAGGTGTAGCCTTCGTCGGTGAAATAACCTTCGTTCCAGGCGTTGCTCATGGGTACAGCCTCTTGTTCTTGAAAGTGATGGCAGTCTTATAAGGCGTTGGCATTGCGCGCGACAAATTGAAAAAACGGATACTTCCCCAAACCCTGTGGGAGCGAGCCTGCTCGCGAAAGCTTTTTTTCAGTTTGAATATAATCGGCTGACACGCCGCTTTCATGAGCAGGCTCGCTGCCACAGGGATCTTCAACATATCCAAGCAGGATTGATGGACCGATCACGCACTCCACGGCCCATTCGCGCAGGCATTTTGTAGCCAGCCGAAACTGTCATATTCCCTCCCACTCGTCTGCCCATAGTGACCAGCCCAACGCTGATTTCATGAGGCTGCACTGTGTTCCAACGTCTTCTGTGTTCGCTGTCCGTTCTGAGCCTGTCCATCGCCGCTGCCCACGCGGCCGAGCCTGTCACCCTTGATACGCCGCGCTTGTCCGGCATCGACAACTTTCGCGACATCGCCGGCATCACCACCGCGTACTCCACCGCCCACGACGGCGTTATGCGCAGCGGCGTGTTCTACCGCTCCAACGCATTGACGCCGTCGGCGGCGGATCTGGCGACACTCAATGGCCTCGGCATCAAAGCCATTTACGACTTGCGCACGCCCAGCGAAATTGCCGCCACGCCCGACACGATGATCAGCGGCGCGGCCTACCGCAATATCGACATCATCGGCAGCACCACCTCGGGTGCGGACATCACCAATATCTCATTCCACAGCGCCGTCGAAGCGGTGGCAATGATGGAGGAAACCAACCGCGCTTTCGTCAGCGATGCCGGCATGCGTGGGCAGTTCGGCCAGTTGTTCAATGAGCTGGCCAGTGTCGACGCCGCGCAGCTGTTCCACTGCACCGCCGGCAAGGACCGCACCGGCTGGACCGCCGCCGTGTTGCAGAGCATCGCTGGCGTCGATGAGGCGACGATCATGGCCAACTATCTGGCGACCAACGACTACACCGCCGCCCGTGTCGCCGCGACCCTGAAAGCGCTGCCGCCGAGCATGGCCGCTGTCTACGGGCCGCTGCTCGGGGTGCAGGCCAGTTACTTGCAGGCCGGTCTCGACCAGGTCGCCGCTGAGTACGGCAGCATGGACAACTACCTCAAGCAGGGCCTCGGTCTGTCCCAGGAAACCATTTACGTACTGCGCGGCAAACTGGTCGAGTACAACAGCTTGCCGGGGCAGGCCGGGCTGGTCGGCAACGCCGCCGCTGGTGCCGAATTGCTGCGGCAGTTGCAGAACTCCGAGCTGTCCGGCACCTACAGCGCCTATAACTACTACCTGCAATCGGCGATCGACGCCGGCACTCTGGGCGGTGTCGAATCTCAAGTCGGCGGTCAGGTCCACGCCGATGCGGCCAGTTATCTATTGCGGCAGAACGCGATGATCGAACAAGCCGCTGCGCCGTTCGCCAGCGGCAGCGATTTGAAGGTCGGCCAATACCGCCTCTGGAGCACCGCGCTCGCCAGCTACGTCGGCACGGACGGCTCGGCCCACGCCGAGAGCAGCAACGAACACAGCCAGGGCCTGATGCTCGGCATCACCCAGCGCTTCAGCGAACAACTCAGCGCGCGCGGCAGCTTTGGCTACAGCAAGGGCAGCGTGGGCGGAGCGGGTGGCGAGGCCGATACGGACTTCACCTTCCTCAACCTCGGTGCGCGTTACGGCTTCATCAGCCTTGAGCGCGGCTTGTTTGTCGACGCCAACGCCAGCGCCGGTTATGTCGACTACGACAGCAAACGCGAGCTTGGCGGTGGCCTCGGCACTGCCAAGGGCGACACTCACGGCAATCTCACTGGCGCGACCGTGGCGTTGGGTTATCGCCTGCCGCTCAGCAGCGTGATTGTCGAACCGAGCCTGGGCTTTCGCGTCAGTCATCTCGACTTGCAAGGTTTCAAAGAGAAGGGCAGTGAGCTGGCGCTCGACGTCGATGGCATCAAGCAGACCCGCCGCAGCGCGGTAGCCAATCTCGACGTGTCATTTGCCCCAGTGGCCATGGGTGCGTGGCAGTTGGTCCCGGGGGTTCGCGTGGGCTATGAACGTGCGCTTGGCAATCAGCAAGTCGACAGCGAAGGCCACCTGCTGGGGCTGGATATCGAGCAGCGCGCGGCGTTCGACAACCGCGACCAGTTCAGCGGCGGCGTTAGCTTGATGGCCAACCTCGGCGCTCTGAGTGTAGGCGCTGAGGTCGGCGCCAACGGTGGCGGTGACAGCCATGGTTTCAATGGCGGACTCAAGGCCAGTTACGCGTTTTGAACACAGCGAGCCCGGCAAATTGCCGGGCTCTTGCGCTCAAGCATGCTGCGCACGCGAAGGTTGCTGTGTGCGTGCTGGCTGCGCGCTGGGTTCGGGCAGGGAGGCGACATGCACGGTGCGCGCCGGGAAGGCGAACGTCGCGTCCAGCTCGGCCACCGCTTCCATGATTGCCAGGTTGATGCGTTGCTGCACGTCCATGTAGACGTTGTAGCTGGCGTCCAGAACGATGTACACCGTCTCGAATTCCAGCGCGCTCTCACCAAAACTGCGGAAATGGCAGCGGTCGAAGCGGGCCTGTTTTTCGTTCTTGATGATGCTTTCAACGCGTTGAGTGATCTGGCGGATCTGTTCGCTGGTGCACTCGTAAGTCAGACGAAACTCAAACACAACTCGACGCTCCTGCAAGCGCTTGTAGTTCTGAATGGTGCTGCCGATCATGTCGGCGTTGGCCATGACAATCTGCTCACCGCCGAGACTGCGGATGCGCGTGGTCTTCAGGCCGACGTGCTCGACCGTACCGGCCAGCGTGCCGACGACGATGAAATCACCCACCTCAAACGGCTTGTCGACGGCAATCGACAGCGAGGCGAACACGTCGCCGAGAATGTTCTGCACCGCCAGCGCCACCGCGATACCGCCGACACCCAGGCTGGCGACGAATGCAGTGATGTTCACGCCCAGATTCGACAGCATCGCCAGCAGAATAACCGCCCACAGCAACACCTTGACGCCCCACAGGCTCAGGGTCGCCAGGGCGCTCGCCTGAAAAGTGCCGGTCGCGTTATGCCGCGAGAAATAGCGATGCAACCCCAGCGCCAGCGCGCGGTTGGTCCACAGGCCGACCTGCAACGCCGCCACTACGAACCATAAACTGCTGACCCTCCCGAGCCAGCGCTCCGGCAAATCCAGCAAACCGATGCCGACCAGAATCGATGCCAACAGCAGCAACGTGGTGCTGGTCGCCGCCAGCACTTCGCTGGCCATGTAGGTCAGATGCCCATTGCCGGCGCTGGCCCGCGCCTGCACCTTGCGGAAAACGAAACGGATAGCCGTGGTGGTCAGCAGATAACTGAGCGTCGCGGCGAGAAATGCCAGCACCCAGTTCGCCAGTGAAATTCCTAAAATCGTGTGAGCCGTGAAAAAGCCGATGAAATCCTCGGTCATGGAAACCCCCTTTTCGCCAAGTGACCTGTCTGGGGTTAGTCGCCCTGAGATTCCTGCTGTTCAATCAAATGCAGGTTTCACCGGACCGAATGGTCAACGCCTGGCCTTCAACTCCGCTGGGCTTACGCCGTAAGCACTCTGAAAATACTGACAAAAGCGCCCGACATTGCTGAAGCCAAAACGCAACGCCACCTCCGTCACAGAGCCTGCATGCCCTCGCGCCAACGCCTCATAGGCGCGCTGCAAACGCACCTGGCGCTGATACGCCACGATCGACATCCCGACAAAACGTCGAAAGCCTTCCTGCAAGGCGCGCTGGCTGACATGGCTCAACCGCGCCAGATCCACGCCACTGACCAACTGCTGCGGATGCGCCTGAATAAACTCCATCGCCACCTTCACATGTCGCGGCGCCACACACGGCGCCGGCCCCCGTAAAGCCTCGGTGAAATTGTGCGGCCACGCCTCCAGCACCGCATCGATCAACATCTCGCGCAACCGTGACGGCATCAACGTGCCGCTGTTGATCAAGGCATCGAACTCAGTGCCCGTGGCCAGATCAATCAACGCCTTGAGGCCCTGAAATACCGGGGTATTCAGATCCACGCTTGGCTCAAACACGATCTTCTGCACGACCGGTTTCTCCAGCAGCGCCGACAACCGCTCGGTGAGCTGCTGACGATTGATCGAAATGCCGTGATGGGCGTGATCATCGACAAAGCGCATCGAACGGATATCCGCCTTGTCGATCGCCAGACCGATGTGCGCCATGCCAATGGATTCAGTGACGTGGTTGAAAACGATCTTGCCGGCGGTAGGGATGACGAAAGTGATTTCGTTCTGCGGCTCGGGGAGGGCGACGCTGAAGTCGCCGTGGTAATGCATACGCCGAAAACTCACCCCGTCGTGCCGCCCGTAGACCCCGCCGATGATGATGTTGGAAGGTGGCGGCGGAGTATCGGCGTAGCGGTTGCCGAAGAGCCTGGAGAACAGGGCGCCGAAGTCGGAAGAGGTGAGGTTGTCGGAGCGCAGGATGATCTTTTGGCGGAGTGGGGAGGTGGCGGTGATGGGCGGCATTTTGGAATGCGGGCTCTTGGGGCGACGGTCGAGATCGGTCGAGCGTAGGAGGCGGGTGTGACGGTTCAGTGACAAGGCTGGAACCATGGACTGCTTTCAGGCAAAAGCAGACAGCCAATACTTGCACTTGTATATTCCCGGCAGACGGATCACCACGACCGAACAGACTCGGGAACGTACGCATTCATGGATAGGAAAAAAGGCCAACCAGACAGCACTGACTGGGTCATCCGCAGTGTTCAACCAGGAGGAATCGAGCGTATTGAAGCGTGGTTCGGCAGCCACGGCTACGATCCTCATCGACATGACACCTACTCCATCGGCCGCACGTTGGCGGGCGTCCAGAGCTTTCACTATGTAGGCTCGTTGCGCCACGGTATCCCCGGCAATACGCTCGTGCTTCATCCAGACGAACTTCACGATGGTATGGCCGGGACTGATGCAGGCTTTCGTTATCGGATGGCTTACATTGATCCGGCAATGATTCAAAACATCCTGGGTGGCGAGCCCTTGCCTTTTATCACGGGGGGGCTTTCAAACGACCCACGGCTGTTCCATGCCAGTGAAACATTTGTGCAAGCAGTGGATCATCCGCTGGAAGCATTGGAGCAACAGGACGCGCTGTATGACTTGGCAATGGCGTTGCGTGCCGTCGCGGGCAAGCCGCGCGGGCGCAAGCGCCTGGATTACCGCGCAGCCGAGCGTGCCAGAGCGTTCATCCTGGAACACTTGGATTCATGCATCACGCTGGAGATGCTCGAGTGTGCCAGCGGGCGCGAACGCTGGAGCCTGTCACGCGACTTCAGAACGCTTTACGGTACGAGTCCTTACCGATTTGTCACCCTGCGCCGCCTGGACCGGTTCCGCTCATTGGTGGTTGAAGGTTTCACCCTGGTCGATGCAGCGCTCGTCGCGGGGTTTCACGATCAAAGTCATATGACGCGACATTTCACCCGCTGTTACGGCATCTCGCCCATGCGCTGGCTGGAACGATTGCGCGCCGCACGCTGAGTTGCAGGATCGTACAAGAGACCCTATTCCTTGCTCTATAGGCTGGCGACTTCAACCACAGAGGATTCGTCATGGCAGAGCTCCGTCATCAATATCCATCAGTTCCTGTAAACCTGGCACATAAGGCTTCGCTGATCGAACAACAATGGAGTCCCAGGGTTGTGGCAGAGATGAATGACTACCAGTTCAAGGTTGTGCGAATCGAAGGCGAATTCATCTGGCACTCGCATCCTGAGACCGATGAAGCATTTCTTGTTTTGGAAGGCACCGTGCGCATTGATCTGCTGGAAGGCTGCGTCTATGTGAATCCAGGTGAACTCTATGTGGTACCCCGCGGCGTGAAACATCGCACGGCTGCCCAAGGTGAAGCCAAGCTGATGATGATCGAGCCGCGAGGCATCTTGAACACGGGGCATGAAGATGGCGAAAGAACGGCTTTGAACGACGTCTGGATATAATCCAACGCACATCCTGTGCAATGTCTGCGCAGAGTTGCAATTGCTGACCTGACCAGCAGCTATGAGTTAAAAGCGGGTTCTGACTTCTCATGCAAAGATTGTTATGAGAAAGGACCATGGACTTGATTATCGATTTGTTAGGTCATCGGATTGGCGTGTTCGTGTTGGACTTAATGAATGACGGCCGTTTCAAGGTAGAGAGTGGTTTAGCATGGGGTTGGGCAGTTGTCGTCGGCGGACTGATTCTGTTATCTCCATTCGCAGCATTCTGGGGTTAAATCTGCAAGTACGAATTAGCCCCGTTATGCAGCTCATCAAATCACAGCGCAGGCGATTGACTGTTCTGTTTCCAAGCCCTGGGAGTCACACCTTCGGTTTGCACAAATGTTCGACTGAAGTGAGACTGATCAAAGAAACCACATTCTAGTGCGATCTCTGCAACCAACAATCTTGACGTCTGAAGCAGCTGCTTGCCCCGTAGAATCCTTTGCTCTCGCATCCATTCTTTGGGTGAGACGAGAGTGCTTTTTTTGAACTGACGAGTGAAATGGCTGCGCGACAGCGCACACGCCTGTGCGATAGCTGCCACGGAGATATGTGCGTCCAGGTTATCGAGCATCAGCTGCTTGGCGCGCTGGATCTGCCAGGGTTTCAATTGTCCGGTTTGTTTAGCCGGATCCTTTTGTGAGGACGCGCATGTTTCCTTGTTCATCCTGATTCCTTTTTCCCATTAGCCGGTTGATCAGCTCAATCCAGCGGTCAGTCGATGGGAAAAATCTAACGGAAGGCGCGACGGGATGGGGGCGCAATTTTGCGCTACTGGAGGCGCAAAAATGCACATTCCCAGTCGCGTTCCCGATGCTAGCCTTTGCCTCCCGACAACTCGAATCGACATCATTCGATTCGTCATCTGCAAGGAGAAAGCAATGGCTGCCTCACAACCGCACGGCAAAAACACCGCTTACTGGGGAGTCTCATGGGAGGAGGGCTACGGCTATCCCCAGGCCAGAAAAGTCGGAAACGAGATCTATATCTCGGGTCAGTTCAACCACAATGAGGAGGGTAATCTCGTTGCTCCCGCGCCCCTGAATAGCGAGGGTAAACCCAGCGATTTCTCGGCGATAGGAGAGCAAATGCGCGCCTCCTACGACAATATCGCAAAGCTGCTCGCGCTCTATGGAGCAACCCTTGATGATGTCGTCGAAGAAACGCTGTACGTATTGGATATGGACGCAGCATTCGCCGTCGTAGGTGATGTGCGCAAAGCCGCATATCGCACTGAGCGGCCACAGTGCGCGAGCAATATCATCGGTGTATCCAGGTTGGCTCAACGTTCACAGCTGATTGAAATTGTCTGCAAAGCTGTCATCGGATCTCGCGCCGACTAAGAGACGCTCCCGGTTTCGCCCTGCGCAACCGGGAGATCCAATTGCCCTTCGATCAAAGGCTTTTGATGCGCTACGGCTGCTGCACAAAAAGTCATGAATGCTTTGACTCTCCATGACTTTCGAATGTCCTGATGCGTAAGCAGCCAGAGCTCGTCCTGTAGTTCGCGCACAACTGGCCCTACGCGTGTTAACCCAGGCGTAATGTCTCCCAGCATGCACGGAAGAAAGCCGTAACCAAGTCCTGCCGCAATGGCGACGCTCGCGGCCGCGACGGAGTCCGTACGATAAGAAATACAGTCGGCGCCGATTCTGTCTTCGACGTAGCTTTTGGCCTTCAGTCCACATAATCCTGCGGAATACGACACCCATCGCTGGCCTTCTGCGAAGGGGGTAGTAGTCGCGTGTTTTATGCTGCCATAAGGCGCCCATGCGATCGAAGCGAGCTTGCGCCCGACGAGACTTTCGGCAGGTTTTTTGGTCGCTCTTACCGCTACGTCAGATTCATCGCGGGCGAGACTTAACGTCTCGTTGCCGACCAGCACCTCGATGGCAATTCCTTCATTAAGCGCCTTGAAGTCGGCGATGATCGGTGTGAGGAAATACAAAAGCAGGGAGTCGCTGGTAGTGATCCGAAGCTTTCCCTGTGGCCCTTGACCTGCCCGAGAAACCCGACGTGTAACGCTGACGATATCAAGCTCGACGCGTTCGGCGAGCGCCCTTAACTCGATGCCTTCTGGCGTGAGCATGTACCCAGAGCGACGGTGGTCAAATAGGGCGACCCCAAGTGTCTTTTCCACTTGAGCCACGCGACGCGATACGGTGGATACATTGATCCCCAACCGTTTCGCTGTCGTGGCTCTATTACCGCATTCGCTTAGCGTTTTGATGATTCGCAAGTCGTCCCAAGAAAGCTGACTTACAGCATCGCTTAAATTCTGGGTGACGCCGGTTGGTACGGGCGGAGTGGTTGAAGCTTTTTTTGATGACGGTTTCACGCCAAGCATCCCAAACTTAGATTGCTCATCATACGAAATGGCTGGAGGTGAACCAAGAAATCGCGTGCACAAGCAGACTTTGCCCAAGCATTCTGATTGAACAAGGTGTCAGTCGGTGGGGTGGCGAAGGTCGGATTTTTGCTATTGGCCGATTTCGGCCCAAAGCGGTCATCCTTTGTGCAAGAGGTGTTTGGGATCTGGGCCAGGAAAAATCGATGTTATGAAAGCGGGCATAACGGACGCGCCTATGAAGATGGATGCCATTGGCCGAAGACGTACTCTCGCCAAAATTGGTTTCACTCATAAGCAAACTGATCAATCAACCCCAGACGAGGAACACGTGTGTGGGGCCGCAACAAAGCGCCAGGAGCAATCACAGCGTTTGCGCCAATCTTGCAGCCGTCACCCACCAGCGCTCCGAACTTGCTGACGCCTGTGTCGATCACCTGATCTTCGTGGCGGATCCTGATATCAGCCCCGTCCAGTTCGTTACGATAGTTGGCGATGATCGCGCCGGCTTCAATATTGACCGCTTCACCAATCAATGAGTCGCCGACGAAGTTGAAGTGGGCAAGCTTGCTGCCATCGAGCATGAAGGTACTTTTCAGCTCACTGCTGGGGCCAATGATGCAGTTTCTGCCCAGGTAAACGCCTCCACGGAGGTAAGCGCCCGCCGCGACGAAACAGCCTTCGCCGATGATGATTGCGCCTTTGAGAACGGCGCCTTGCTCAACAATGGCGGTTTCATGAATCGCACAATTGCTGTGGCGCCGGTATCCCGGGCCGAGCGTTTCAAGCAATTCCAGAATCCGGCTCTCGCAATCCTGAACCACCGCCCAAGGGGCAGCGGAGTCCACGCCCAGTAATGGCCATTGAGCGATGTAATCTTCAATTTTTGGCGATTTCATAAGAGTCTTCCGAATAAGTGGGGCGTGGGTGGACTGTCGACGACTTGAACGTCTAGCTACGCCTGCAAGTCGTACCTGTACACAAGCTCTTTCAAGGTACGGCGCAATGGATAAGACAATCACCGTGGATCAACTCGCAACCACTGATCTTGGATCAATCAACGAGATATGGCTCGGCGGGACCCATACCCAGTTATGCCTATGGCGTGCTGAACAAGTCTTCACCCACGAAATGCTCAGCGAGGGGACCCATGACCAAAATGTGCGACGCCTGTGCTTGCAGTTGGTTGACCCTGACGATCGAGACGCAGTGGCCCGCGTTGAGGCGGTAGCGCGCGAACGACTCGAAGAAATGGGCAAGCAGGGCGAGTTTTACCCGGCCGAGGCGGCGGACACTCGTCAATAGTCACTGCGCATCTGATGAAAAGCGCTGCTGCTTAAGCAGCGCCTCATGCGGGCTCCTCAACCCTGCGCACATCCCCCAAGGAATCACGCTGCATCGATTGCAAATTCTTTTCGATGGTTTCGCACAGCGCTTCCATTTGAATCTGGTGTTCGCTGTGGCGGAACGGACTCTGCAGATCGGTGCCAATGCGCTCGATGGCCAGCAGCATGAACCCGACCACGGTCGACGCCAGCGGCGTGAACCAACCGAGGGATTCCACCAGTCCTATCGGGACGATCAGGCAGAACAGCGAAATGAACAGCCGTGGAAAATACACGTAAGGGTAGGGCAGCGGGGTGTTGGCGATCCGCTCCATGCCGCCTTGGCTGTTGGACAAGTCCACCAGGGTCGACTCAAGCCGCGCCAGGCGAATACTGTCCAGGTGCCCGGCCTTGTATTCGCGAGCGAGCAAAGTCGCCGAGCCGGTGAGGATATCGTTGGCAAAGTTATTGGTCGTGCCACTGCGGGCGAATTCTTCAGCGGGAATAAACGCCCGCACCTCGTCGGGACATGGCTGGCCTTGCAGATGCGCGGCGAGGCAATTTACGTAAGCGACGTGGCGGCGCAGCAGCGTGGATTTGACCGGATTCACCTCGCCACCAGCGTCGTCCAGCAGCGTCAGCACCTGCCGGGCGAAGCTGCGGGAATTGTTGATCATCGATCCCCACAGCGTCCGCGCTTCCCACCAGCGGTTGTAAGCGCTGCTGTTGCGAAAACTGATCAACACGATCAACGCTGAACCGAGCAAGGTCAGCGGCATCAACGGCAGGTTCAGCTTGGCGTTGAGAAACAGCATGAAGTCGACGGTGACGGCGATGTCCCAGAGCAGCAACCAGAACAAAGACCAGCCCACGTAGCCGAGGGTCTTGATGATCAGACGGTATTTTTTGACGATGGCAGCTTTCAAACGGAAACCTCGTGGCGAGCAGTTTGCTTAAACGCTTAAGCTCGGACGATGCCTGGCACCGGCAGTTCCCTGGTGGAGCGGTCAGCCGTCAGTCAGTCTGCAAAGACTGGCCCTGTGCATGGCGAATGCTTTCGAGAAAAATCCTCGTCTCTCGATTGGACCGCAGATGAACCACCCGGCAAGCCGATGGCGCCATTGACACGAATTGGCGCATTTTGGCTCGCGAGGTTTTTCTCGTCCGCCACATGAACTTTAGAAACTCCGGCAGATTCGCCAGCTGTTCGGGGCAGTTTTCCGGCAAGTCAGGCCGAGACTGACCGTGGTTGAGCAGCCTTCTACGCAGGACGCGCAAGAATCGAAGCGGTGGCGAACGATCGATCCAGATCATCAGATCTGCACGGGCGATGCGATTTTCCCAAGTGGTTGAATGGCCACCTTCGAATATCCAGCGATCACGCACCTCGACCTCCAGGCAGAGTCGGGTCTTCTCATCCGGGCTTCGCTCGATCCAGCCTGGCTGCCAATGGATCGTGTCGATATGCACGACCGGCAACCCCGTGCGCTTACCCAGCTTGCGTGCCAACGTACTTTTGCCAGACCCAGGCTGACCAACAATCATCACCCGTTGCATCGAAGCTCCTTCTCGCTCTGCAAGCTGATTTTTTGGGCGGGCGATTCTACGGCAATGCCTGTCTCAGTCAATGACCGATGAACGCTAGGCGGGGTTTTGCCGCGCCGCCGACAAACTGGCTCGGCGGTCCGCCCGCTCGCCGAGCCGCCATCCCAGCAGCCCCCACAGCAATGCACACAACGCGCCGACCAGCGCTGCCATGCCTGCACCTTGGCTGAGGGCGTCCAGCGCGCTTTTTGCCCAGGCACTGATGGCGTCGCCGGCGCGATAGACCACGGTGTCGATGAAGTTCTTCGCCTTGTATTTGCTTTCGGCATCGAGCGGGGCGAACAGCATCTCCCGGCCTGGGCGCACGAAGGCGTATTCACCGATGCGGCGCACGATCATCAGCGCGGCGATCAGGCCAAAACTGGGCGCGAAGATCAGTCCGATAAACCCCGCGCACATGACCAGCGGCACCATGGCCAACAGCACGCCGACGCCGAGCCTTTGCGCGAGGCGTCCAGTGATGAACAGCTGACAGAGCAGGGCGCCCGCCTGCACGACAAAGTCGATGATGCCGAACACGCGCACCTGCGCCTCGCGGTCCGGGAAGTGTTCGGCGACGACGCGTGCCTGCTCGAAATAAAGGAAGGTGGAGACTGTCGCCAGCAGCACCACAAAGCCGCAGATGCCGAGCAGGTAGGGTGATTTCAAAACGGCCGTCATACCGCTGAACGGATTGCCGGGCAACGGCCTGCGAGGGCTTTCGCTCGGCGCGGCATCGGGGCGTCCTGCGCCACCCCGTTCACGCCAGCGCATCAGCTGGCGCTTGAACCACATCGCAGCGGCCAGCAGAACAGCGGCCAGCAGCATCAGGCCGGACTCACCCAGCGGACCGATCAGCAAGGCGCTCAGCGCAGGGCCACTCAGGCCGCCGACGCTGGCGCCCGCCGCGATGAACGCGAACAGACGTTTGGCCTGGGCACTGTCGAATACATCGGCCATCAGGCTCCAGGCGACCGATACGACAAACAGGTTGTAGACCGATATCCACACATAAAACACGCGCGCCAGCCAAGGGCTTTCCTCGCCCAGGAACAAGGCGGCGAACAACAGCAGATTGGTGCAGAAGAATCCGTATACCCAGTCGACGAAATGCAGGCGCGGCACGCGTGCGCTGAGCCAGGCGAACAGCGGAACGGCCGCCAGCATGACCAGGAAGGTCGCGGTGAACAGCCACTGCAAGTTCTCGACGCCGGCAGTGATGCCCATCGATTCGCGGATCGGACGGAGCATGAAATAGCCGGCGAACAGGCAAACGAACAGCAGAAAACCGTTGAGCGCAGGGCGCAGCTCGTGAGCCTCGGCATTGATGATGGCGCCGGCGCGGTGGGCGAGAAGAGACGTATCCATGTTGCGCTCCTGTGGGAGTGGCGGGGCAATGGCACGGGGCCTGCCCCGTGCCGGGCGGTCAGCGGTAGGTGACGCCGGTCAGTCGCTCGGAGAGTTGCCACAGTGTGGCCGAATTCGAGCGATCGGCAGCGGCCGGCGGCATCTTGGCGAAGCCCAGCGGCCCGCGCTTCTCGTTATCACCGGTGGGGCCGTAGTAGGCGCCGCCGACCGCCTCCAGCGCCGTCGCCGCATACAGCGTCGGCAGCGCGCCCTGCGCTGCGGAATGATACAGGTCCCGCTCTACAGCCCATTGTTTGCCGAATTCACTGTCCAGGCCAGGCCCCCGGGCGATCAGCTCCGTCACGGCAACGCCGGGGTGCGCGGCGATGCTGCGTATCCCCCAACCGGCGGCATCGCTGCGCTGCTGCAGCTCAATACTCCACTTTAGAACCGCCAGTTTCGATTGGCTGTAGCTGGCGAAAGGGTCGTAACTGCGCTCAGCCTGCAGGTCATCGAAGTTCAGGCTTGCGCGCCCGGCGGCAATGCTCGACAGGCTGACCACCCGACCATCGTCGCTTTTGCGTAGCAGGGGCATCAGCAGGCCGGTAAGGGCGAAATGCCCCAGGTAGTTGGTCGCCAGTTGCATCTCGTAGCCATCGGCGGAAACGCCTCGAACAGGCGGCGACATGATCGCAGCATTGTTGATCAGCACGTCGAGCCTCGGCAGGCGCCCTTGCAGACGGTTGGCGAGGTCGCGCACCGATTGCAGATTGGCAAGGTCCAGCGTTTCGAATTGCACGCGCGCCTCGGGCACGGCTTGCTTGATCTTCGTGATCGCTTCGCGGCCGCGCTCGGCGTTGCGTGCGGCGATGATCACCTCGGCACCGGCGCGCGTCAGGGCCAGCGCGTCTTCATAGCCCATGCCGCTGGTCCCTCCGGTCACCAGCACGATGCGGCCTTTCTGGCTGGGCATATCGTGGGTTGACCAGTCCGGCTTCGGCTCCGTTCGGGAAGTCGCCTGCGCAGCCAGTGTGCCGGCCAGCGCGGAAATGGCGAACAGCATTCGGGCGGCCTTGAGAAGGCGTTGGGTCGCGGTATTGCTCGGCGTAGCGGGTGAATGGCTCATCGGAGAAATCTCATTCGCGTGACAGGTTCCCGGTTGGCGGGGGCGAGTGAGCAGTATCGGTGTACGAATGCGCGAGGATAAGTCAGGCATTGGTGGATGGCCCGTACGGCATGGCGTACAGTCAGCCGCTTGCGGAGGAAGCGTCCATGCGTAAACCAAACCTTACCGATGTGTCGATATTTGCTGCGGTGGTCGAGGCGGGGGGATTTCGTGCTGCCGCGCAAAAGCGCGGTTTGTCCGCCTCGTCGCTGAGCGACTGCCTGCGTCGGCTGGAAAGCGACCTGGGCGTGCGCCTGCTCAATCGAACCACGCGCAGCGTCACGCCGACGGCGGCCGGCGAGCGATTGCTCGAGCGCCTGCGCCCGGCCTTGCAGGAAATCGACGCCGCTTTCAACGATCTGGACGACGACGCTCAGCGCCCGGTCGGCACGCTGAAGCTCAATGTGCCAGTGCCGGTGGCACGTTTTCTGTTGCCCGACCTGCTGGCGCGTTTTCTGCGCCTTTATCCAGGGGTCAGTGTCGAAGTCGTCATGGACAACACCTTCGTCGACGTCAACGCTGGCGGGTATGACGCCGGCGTGCGCTATGAAGAGAGCCTGGCCAAAGACATGATCGCCGTCCCCATCGGCCCGCGTCGCCAACGCTTCGTTGCAGCCGCCGCCCCGCGCTATCTGGCTGAACGCGGTACGCCCACTCACCCCGAAGAACTGCCGGGCCATGACCTGCTTGGCCATCGGTTCGATAGTGGGAAAGTCGGCGTATTCGAGTTCCATCGAGACGGCCGTATCGTACGTATCCCGCCTCAGGGGCAACTGCTGACGTCGTCGCACGATCTGAAAATTCGCTCTGCCATCAATGGACTGGGCATCGTCTATACCTTCGAGGACTTCCTGCGCGAGCCGCTCTCCGATGGTCGACTGGTGCCGATTCTCGAGGACTGGTGGCAGACCTTCGACGGCCCGTTTCTGTATTACCACGGCCGCCGCCACATGCCTTCGCCGCTGAGGGCGTTTGTGGATTTTTTGCGGGGGGAAGGGGAGAGTGCGGAGAGTGCAGGTGTCTAACGCTGTTTCGTGAGGCGAATGCATGGCTTGGCAGCAGAGCGCCCATGGCGACTGGCAGCAATCGGCCAAAAGCGGACATTCGCAAGTTTCACGGAATCAACCTACTAGGCTATGCCCTCAGGAGTCACGATCTGGCTACAGAATCTGGATAGCGTCGGTTGCTTCCTCGCAGCACGGGATCCAAGCAAAATGCCAATTACGCGGCATCATGGTGAGCGCCTTCAACGTGCATTGCTGTGCCGAAGTCGCAGTACTACCCGCCATCAGCGGGATCCGTCAGCTATGTGCCTTCAACCCCGAACGTGTCTTTCAGCGACTGTCGATCATCACGGATAATCGTGCAGGTACAGCCCCATCAGTAGTCAAGCGTTGGGCTAGGCACTGTCAAAAGCGATTACGCGTATCTCCGGCACCAGCAGATGGTCTGACGGTATGGCGACCCTCAGATGATATCTCGATATGAAAATAATTGGATCCGACCACCGCGCTGCTTTGATAGTCGGTCACTGACACCCTAGTAGTCAGGGGGCTGCCTGTCCTAAACTCGCCTAATCGCCGTTTGCAATCTCCGTCAAGTTAACCAAACCGACGGATTAAACTTCGTTTACCTAACCTACCCGTTCGGAAGCTGATCAGACTAGGAATAGCTAATGCCAAATAGCACTACACTGCAAGGAACTGAAAGCGAATCACGGGGCAGGATGCAGGACAGCCACTTAGGAAAACAGGTGGACAAGTTGAGCTACGCTCTAGATATAGCAATGAATAGTAGCGTGCAAACACCCTATGGAACTGTACCACTGACGAGCGCACTGGCATCCAATGATATACAAATTGTTAAGCCCGCCATCATGCTGCTCAATAATCTCAAGAGGAAAATGGAACCAATATTGACGAGTGACCAGAGATTTCCTGGGGCAGTCAATTATATCCTCAAAACAGAATCTGGACGAAAAGGGATCTATCCAGCTAATTGCCTTGAGGCCTTGCTGCATCGAGCAAAAGCAAGTGGATGCACCTCAGAAGCCATCACTTGGCTACAACGAGTCATAGCGGCAGACAATAGCAATGTCTTGCTAATTGAGACTCTTTGGGGGCTTTCAATTCACGAGCCATTGCAATTGACTGAGGCAATTCAGCTATTACCCATAGCTCAACTACCTGAAAGTGCGCAAAAAAAGTTTTTTACTCCGGGTGCGGACAGAGGTATTAAACGCAGCTGGACAGTTCCACGTATAGTCAGTGACGCACCTGGTGGAGCGCTGGTAGGAACACTTAAGTTGCAGCATGCCGTTCAAAAGTACGAGATTGGCCAGAAACACTGGGACGAGTTAGCACATGACAGGGATGCTATTGCTGCGCTAAAAAAGGAGTTCCATGACATTTCATTGATTATGACATTGGCTGGGCCGAGCCCTGTTATAGGAACAGCCATATGGATGGAGTATGAAGATCCTGACCTGAAATTCTATGGTGACTTTTTAAGCGCGTGGGGAACCCGATCAATTGAAGTTGTCCCACTCACAGGGCAATGTCGCGATTCTAAAGACGCGGTAAAAATCCCAGCAATGCTTTCCGAGTTTCATCGATTAGACGCAAAAACAAAATTACAGATTCGGGTAGCTTTGGAACGTTTCAATCTCGCGCTTCGCAGAGGTAGCTTGGGAGATATAGCAATCGACCTCGCGATTGCATTAGAGTCTTTGACCGGCGGGAACGAAACAAATGAAGTTACTCATAAGGTCACCACACGCACAACTAGAATGCTTGGTGGTGATGCGAACGAACGCAATCGAATTCGTGACATTGTGAAAGCCACCTACCATTATAGAAGCTCAATGGTACACAACGGTCAGCAACCCAAAGATTCACGAAAGATTTGCGGCTTGAAGGTTGACGCACGAGTTATCTTGACTCAAGCATTCTCGATCTGCGCCGACTTAATAAAAACCATTTTGCACAACGGCACTATTCCTGATTGGAGCGAATTTGATATCTCACATTAATTTACAGTCTCAGTTGCGGACTGGAAAAATTTAGTCGCAGTTCACGAGATTGCCGCCTATTAGTTCAAGAGTTTGCAGCCGTGAGTAGCAAGGCGGCTGCCTAATTAACTCTTGCTTAACTAAAAGGCTTTTTTTCAAACCCACATCGCCCCTGGCTGCTCAAAACCGCAAGCGGTGGTAAACTCAGGATCTTTGCACTTAATCAGGTCGAAAATGCCGTCTGAGTACCTTCAAAAACTGTCTCTATGCAAGCTTGATCTCGAAGATTTGGTGTCTGAGCATCTAGTAGCGCAGATGTGTATCTCTGCTTCCGCACCATGGCATCAGGAAAGTTATGCAGGGCCGACCTTGGCAGATCGATTAAATGAGCTGGAAGAAACAGCAGCCATAAGTTTCGATGAGCGCCATGATACATTCGAAAAATTACTTGATGAAGTAGGCGCTACTAGATCATCTTTTTTATCACCTGCCATGCACCTCAATCATTATCTCGATTGGATGATTGAAATGGGGATTGATGATTTTTCTGGAACTTGGAGTTCGAGCGAGAAACCCAAAACTGGGCCATCCCTACATTTGCAGAGTTCCATGGGTTCCGTATATGCTACATCAATCCTAATATCAATCAAGTCCGCCCTAGACAAGCTAGTAAGAGTTTTGCAATTCTATTTTCTGGAATATCTTCACACACAACCTGGGGCAAGTATGGTAAAGGAGGGGGCTTTATGAATTTCGCCCAACTGAATTCAGGCAGCGAGCCTCTACTGAAATATGTGACTGAATCATATGACCGCTGGATTCATCTAGCGGTTGCTCCACGCAATGCTCTAATTCACTATAAAGACTCTCAGGGCAGTTGGGAGTATTTGAAAGATCAGCTTTTGTTTGTCAGAACTCATTGCGTTCAAGATCAAGACGGCAATGTCTTTAATTACGGCGTTGATACGCTTTGTGAATTTGTTCGCGAATGGTATGTTCTTTCGAAGCATGTTCTAAGTGAGCTATCAACTCGACAGCCATTAGTCAGGAAGCAACCCTTCTCCATGCAGAAATCGGGAGACTAGGGTCAGAGGCACATTGACATAACTAATGGCCTACAGTCCTTTCACCGGGCGATTTTGGCCTATTAAGAGATATTCTTTATAGCCCAATCAATCGAAAGCAGGCGGTCACCACTGCCCGCTATCGGCCAGTAATAACTCTTCATGACAGCCTGCAATCGGCCAATAGTTGCCAGTTGTATCCGGCAGCAACCGGTCCAGAGTGTGTAAAAACGTTTCGTCAAAATTGAAGTTTGCGCGTCTATGCGAAATCTGAAAATTATCGGCTGTTCAGCCGATCTGGATTTTGCGTAGAAACGCGATTTTCAGTCCAACACTGGGCTCCAATCGCGCTGAAAAACGTTTTTACACAGCCTCGGCCAAAAGCAGCCGTTCAAGGATGACCGCTCCAACCCGCAATCACTAGGCGAGGGAGGTAAGCGTCAGTCGTTTCCATAGTCCGGTTCGTAACTAATCTCACGCTCGTCCACTTCAACAATTTCCTCACTCAAACCGGCAGCTGAAAGCTCATCAGTGCCCACAAGGTGCAAATTGCATTGATCACAAATGAATTCAACTGGAGAATAAGTTGTCTCAACTTCTTCATAACCAGGACTCACTTCCTCCTGATCATCCGTCAGCTCTTCATAGTCTTTGTCCCCGCCCAACACTGCAGTGCATTGGCAAGCGGGACATTGGCGAGTCCAATACCGAGCGTACCTTCCACTTGTTAGGCGATAAAGATGCCACCAAGAGCGCTCCCCGGATTGAGATCTTTGATCTTCCAATGTTTTTGGAGCCCGTTTTTTGCCATCGGCGTCTTTGCTAAAGTTGTCTCGCGCATGCTCAATTTTTTGCAATGCAGACTGACACTTGAGATGAGACAGATGGTTAATGAGTTCTTCCTTCTCTGCAGCCGCACCGCCAATAAAGTCTTCAAGATCTTTGTTAGCTGCCTGCAAAATTAACCGCACTGCGTGCCACAGCTTCCCCTCCCACACTTCCAAACTGATCCCGATATATGCAGCGTGCCCTGAATGAAGCTCGGCATTGCGGCGATCGGCCAAATCTTTGCATGAGTTATAAGCTAAAGAGTTGAATCCCGGAACGACATGTTTAAGGCGCAGGAACACCTCATTGGCATCAATGGTTCGAACAGCCGTAGCGGTAGATATACCGCACGCTTCCAGCATGCTATTAGAATTTTTCGGGTCTACGACCAGACTTGGATGAACCCTTGCCAGTGCGAACTTACCAAGCAATTCAAGTGCCAAAGTTGCCCAGAGTTGGTAGGCATCCTCCGCGTCAACTTCCTTAGCCTCAAGCGCACGCCTGGCGTAGAGCGCTGCTTTGCCATACAGCGCATCATCTGAAAGTGCGGGCGGAATCGTTCGTGTCGCTCCACGTCTAGTTGTATTCATATCCAATCCTTCAGTGAGATGCGTAAAAGGGTGCGATGACCGATGCCAGAGGCATTACCCCTGCGGTGAAGTACAGTCCAGTTGTCAACTACTAGAATTACACCGGCTGTCCACTCTAGAGTCAAACACGGTTGAACTTGAGGTGACTCTAATGCCTCCAATATAGTACGCCCATGTTCTGTGTGTGCGGTCATACAAGCCGGATCGAAACGGATCCACGCTCGATCCGTACTGGCTATCGTGGAATAAAAGCTTGAACGTCCATTCTTTACTGTGAAATTTTCGCGCCGACTTGCAAGGAGTGGAAACCCTGCATCTTTGACTCTCAATAGCTGCGTTGGGGGCGCTCCGCCTCCGTTAATCGAGTGACAGCCTAAAATCAAATACCGTGGTGGTATCGGCAGATGTGATCCGTCAATATGCCAAGGCTGAGCACCTGCTCCAGAAAAACGACTTAACGAGTTTAAAGGAGCCTCATCCGCTCTCAGCGTCTTCAAAGTTTCTAAAACCCTTCTACCTCGCCCGGCTACAACCGCACCTCCCATATACAAGGCGAGTTCCTGCATAGCCTGTGAAACTGATATGGAAGGTCTAGCGTTTAAAGAAACATAGCCATGATCGCGAATTGCTGCATGCAGCCCATCGTAGCTGTAATCCATTCCTATGACTCTTATATTGTTTTATATTCGAGAATAATCAATTTCAGAGCCACCCCGGTCGCATGATCATCCTCGGATACTTCTCCTTCCTTTGTAGTGCACTTTTCCGCATAGAGCAATTTAACTGCGAATCTGTAAGGCAGAATTCTTAAACTAGGTCCTGTTCTACTGACAAAATGAGAGACTTGGTCGCCACTGAGATCCGGACACTGGAGAAGGTATTCTCCAGCGACGCCTTGAAAAATACCGTGTCTGAGGGGAGAGGTGACAATCGGCCGCTGCTCTTTTGCTGGCGGGCAGTTGCGGCAGCAGTCGGCCATTAGGAGGCGTTCGACCAAGGGGGGCCTTGGCGATATCGGATCAGTGCCCGGAACCAGTTGGCCACTACGTAAGTTGTCCGCACGGATCTGATCCTACGCCCCCTGAGAAAGATTCCGGATCAGTGCAGCTGCACTGATGGCGCTTTGACGCACATTAGGCTTATGCTTGACACGTCTAGGTGATGTGTGAACGCCGTCATCTGCGGAACTAAATGCCTTAGGGACAGTGAACCACACCCGTGGCCGATCCGAATTTGAGAGTACAGGCGGTAAAAATACCGCGAGAAAGGGACATTCGATGAGCATGATCACTTGGACCAAAAGAGACAATAACGCTAACGCCGTGATTTTTGTACACGGATTGAAAGGCGGCCAAGAAACCTGGTCCTACGACGAAAAAACTTCTTTTCCGAGCTTGCTGGCTGCCGACCGCAACATTTCAGATCATTTTGACATTGGTTGCTTCAACTATTTTACTACCTTCACGACAACTTACGGTGCAAACAAGAGCATTTTTCAAAGATTATTTAAATCTCGAAAGAGTGTGAGAAAAAACCTACCCATCTCTGAAATTGCAGAATTATTACGCACTGAGTTTGAAGTAAACCTAGATAGTTATGAACAAGTAATGATTGTCGCACATAGCATGGGAGGGCTAGTCGCCAAGGCATGCATCCTAGGTCACCTCGAAGAAAACCAGACTACACCTGTAAAAGGGTTTGTCTCCTTGGCAGTACCGCATACAGGTGCAAAAATCGCGAATATCGGGTCATTTTTATCATCTAACGTACAACTCGCCGACTTAAGCGTGTTGAGTGATGCTGTATATGACCTAAGCAGCGCCTGGGTAAATTCTGCAACACCACCTCCGCCAACAAAATACATATATGGAGCGCACGATATTTTTGTCGACAAAAAGAGCGCATTGGCAATTGAGGCTTTAAAGAAAGACTCTACCGCAGTCGACGAAGATCATATCGGAATTTGTAAGCCCAAGAGTTGCGACGAAACCGTGTACAAAGCTGTGGTGAAATATATTCTGGAATTTGAGTCCATATGCAAACCACCTTTGGTAATTAAAGAATTCCAGGATAACCGACAATACGATGATCATCTTTTCGTACTTAAATTGGTGATCGCAGATGTTCATGAAGCCATAACTGGAAACGCTAAGGGTTACTTTTTTAACGCCGAAGAGGCCCGAAAGGTCTTCACAAGTGACCGTCACAAAAAGCTGCTGAGTGAGCTTTATGGCAAAGTAAAAGAGGTATACAAGCAAGAGTTCGAGCATCACATTGCAAATAAAACTACGCCTGATCAATTTGTGCAGCGCGTGCACGCTCGAATCATGTCAGAAGACAACGGGTATCTTAAAACCATTCTCGCCGAACTGGATGGGATTCACAAAAAAGGCATGATTCATCAATTAGCTAACTCTGCGGATACTTCAGTAGTATGGTCTTGCAACACGAAACTTTCAGACCTGGCGACAAAAGGGGACGGTGAGTCATGAGTCATAATCTTCCGTACCTGTTAATTGATGATGACTTCCCCCTTAACCTTTCAATTGTTGCACTGATTCTTTATAAGCTGAGCTTTTCAGTTAAAGGTAATGCAGTGCTCGAATTCGACAAGTTACAGATTTTTTTGTACTTGGTGAAAAACCCATCCAAAATAAATCCGATGCTAGTGTTGGCCGGAAAGAAATTATCGCCAATAAAATCTCAGTATGTATTCACGATAGAAAGCCTTTCTAGCAATGTGGATGTTTTGTTTGACCGGTCAAAGCTGAAGTTTTTGCTTAAGCATATGGCTGCTCGCGGCATGCTTGAATGCGATAATTTCACAGATCCCAAATCACTTAAGTACTATCTCAGCCCAGTCGGCATCAGGTTTGCTGAGGAGCTGATCGATTTTAACTCAGGTGGTACAGGGGAGCCCCCTAGCAGATCCAAAGATAACGAGTATGACAAAAGCTACTTTAAGGCCACTCTGGATGTTGCTGAAGGCTTAACCTCTTTACAGACTCAGTCTGTCAACAAGCTGAACTCTTATTTAAATAGTATTTTCAAAGGGATTTGAAATTGAAGCCTAATATAAGCATTGCCAGTCTTAACCTTATTGGTTACCGTAAGAATTACACAATTCCATTTTATCCGGGCATCAATATAATTTATGGAGATTCAGACACAGGCAAGTCTAGTGTCCTTGAGTTTATAAACTATTTGCTCGGCGCTAGTAATATCGAACTAGCTGATGAGGTTAAATCTTCGGTTGAATATGCAGCGCTTGAGCTTGAAATCAACGGCGTAAAGATGACCATTAAACGCGACATATACAGACCTAAAGAGTATGTCGAAGTCTATCCGTGCGAAGTCGATAAATGTTCGCAGTTCTTTCCAAAGAAATATTCCCCTGTATTTACTGATCCCCACGCGCCAGATGGGTTCTTCTCAGATTTCTTGCTGGATAGCTTGGGTTTCCCAAAAGTAAAAATAAAAGTTTCCCCCTCAAAGGCTGACTCTGATGTAAAGCGATTAAGCTTTAGGAATATTTTTAAATATGTATATGTAAATCAGGACGACGTGGGCAGCAAAAGCTTTCTGGAATTAAATAATCCAGTATTTGCTACACGCAATCGCGAAGTCCTAAAGTACATGTTCAACGTATTGGACTCGAGCATAGCTGAACTTGAAGTTGAGATCGCTTCGCGCACCAAAGAAAGCAAGGCTATTCTAAGTAAATACAATTCGGTCTCGGAGTTTCTTCGCGAAACCGATTACGACAGCAGAACCTCAATTGACGACGCTATCGATGAGATTGACAAGGTTATAGCAGATCTCCAGGTCGAATTGGAACGACTTAACCGCACGATGGTAGCCAACTCATCAAATCATTCAGAACTAAAGGCAATATTCAACGAGCTGTCGTTAAATGAAAAATCCACTGCCTTATCGATAAGCAAAACAAGAGCGCAAATAGAAAGCTATTCTCGCCTAAAAAATGACTACGAAAATGATATTGCTAAGATTAATGGAATCTTGCATGCCCAGTCAAGAATAGGCGAAGTGAACCATTCGGCCAATCCGTGTCCTATTTGCGACACACCTATTAATGTTGCTTCCAATGATGAGGCGTTCCAAACCTATGAGGCAAGCTCTTTATCTGCCGAGCTAAGTTCAATCCAGAAAAAGAAGAAGAGCATACAGATCCTTATAGATGAGCTTTCCTTCAAGTCTCGAGAACTATCCAAAGACTATACTGCAATTAGTTCAGACATTATTAAAGCAAGAGAGATGCTCGACACTGAAAATGAGGCGATGGTCACACCGTATCTCACTCAGCGAGACTCTTTGGTTAGAGAGCTGGCATCCCGGCAAGAGTCTCGGAATCATCTAGTAAATAGTATTAAGGTTCGCAACCAGCAGCGAAAAATTCACGACGCATATGAAAACGTATTGCTCGTCATTAGGCAGCTAGATGAGAGACTGGCAGAGCTGAAGCAGAGCGCGCCGAGCGTTGCAGAGATACTTTCGGAGCTGTCTGATTACCTCAAAAGCTACCTGAAAAAAGTTAATATAAAAAGACAGGAAGGCATCAGCGTGAGTGCCAGAAGCTTTGCACCGGTAATCAGGGATAGAGAATATCTCAACATCACTTCTGGAGGTCTTAGGACCATTGCTTCTGTAGGCTTACTAATTAGCATTCTTGAATCTGCGATAGATTCGGAAGTAAACCACCCTCGACTTCTAATGATAGATACCGTTGGCAAGTATTTGGGGAAAACAACCAAGCAGAAGTACCAAGATCAAACAGATGCTGCTGATGATGCACGCGAAGGAATTTCTGATCCGCTAAAGTATCAGAATATGTACGAATACCTTTTGTCAGTCGCCAATCGAGCTGAAGCGAAAGAAGTACCGTGCCAAATTATACTGGTTGATAACGATGTGCCTGATACCTTTGTTAACAGATATAAAACGTACATCGTGGCTCATTACAGCTCTACTGGAGAAAATGGCTTACCTGTAGGGCTAATTGACGATATTGAGCCAACATAGCGCCATTTATGATCCTTCATCCCTAGCCAACTGGCATTTGGTCTCCGGTGGCTAGGTGAAACGCCCCTAATTTCCTAGACGCATCTGACTGACTCCTTTTGGCCGATGTCTGCCCGTCGCGAAGGGCAGACATCGACCCAATGCTGTCTGTCGCGACCGCAGGCGATTGCGGCCAGTAGCGAAGAACTGCCCGATCTTGTATTAATTTCTTAGCCAATTCAGCCAGAGCGTTCCAGGGACTTCGGATCGAATGACACATTCGCCATACTTTGAGCATCAGGCACTGGCTGCCATTCAGCAGTGGTGGAGTCGATTTCGCGCAGAGTCCATTGCTGGGGGCCGGACCAGGACAGTTCTATGTAGGGGCCTTCAAGTACTTCGTTCGCTATTAACATCTCGACTTCGTCGGCAGGTCCCGGGAGCATGCCTCCGACAGCAAAGGGCACGCGCTGACGCAAAAGGATGTTGAGCATGCACAACAGCTCGGCATGTGATGTGTAATGCACTCTGTGCTCCCCGACTTCCGTGTAGGCAAACACCAGATTGCCCGATACTGAGTCTACGGAGCTGATCAAAGTGACATGCGCCGGTGGCCGGCCTGACCCCTTTGAATAACGTAGTTTGATAACCGCGCCCCTCTATATATTTCGCTTTATGAAATCGGAGAGCTTCGCGGCTTCATTGCGTAATCCGTCGAACCTTTCGTTTAGCTCAACATGGCCCGGCTTCCAGCAAAGAACGCCATTGTCATGGCTTTGACCAAGAATGAGATCATTGAATGAGCCCATTCCGCCATAGGCTGACTGTAGGTACTCAATTCCGGAGTAATCAGACTCCATTAAGCGTGCTCTTGCCTTACGCATCCACAGGCTCCAGTGAGTATCTCCATCGCTCTCAAGCATTGCTGCAAGCTGATCAAGAACGCAGATCAGTTCTTCGGTTTTCGGTCCCATTTCTTAACATCCTTCAAGTGAAACACGGTATGGGAAGTAAGTCCCGCTGCCGAGTGTTTCTTGTCAGTCTCGCTGCATAAGCTACTGTTTCGCCATCAGGTTGTCCAAGGGCCGCTTTTGGCCGAAAGCCGACATTCGAAGACATGCCCACCTACGTAGTATCTCGCAGCGTCTCGCGAGCAGATCCTCCAGTCGATCCTGGCGGGCTTATCTATTCAACATCGCCCGCTTCAAGCGGAATTCGCCTGATAACGTCGTCGTAAGGCACCAAATCGAGAAAGGCAATGACTTCAACTGCCTGCAGATTTCGCATGCGCATGATCCATACGTAGCTGTTGCGATAAGGCGCGCCATCGGTTGCGGTGGCGGTGGCGTCCCAGTGCACAACGACGTCATCGCCTTCAGCCCAGATATCCGTCACCGTCGGGCGAACGGGCGAGGCGAGCCGTTTTGCGAAGGGTTGGACTGCGCGTTTCAGGAAGTCATCTCGGCCCCGATAAGTACCCGCCGAAGGGCTCGTCCCCTTGATTGTCCAGATCACATCGGGAGCCAGCACATCTGTGAAGAACGTCCGGCCGCCTTGAGCCCACTGGTTGAACGCTTGCGCAACGAATTGGCGATTGCGTTCCGTAGTCGGTTCGCTGGCCACGGCGGGCGCCGGCCCTGCAATGAGTGTGGTGAAGACTAGTGCTAGCGCTGTAGAGAGGCGTTGAACAAACGTCATTTCCTGTGCTCCTTAATCTGTCCCGAGTTGGATGGGCCGTTGTTGTTATCTGTAAGCCGCTAGTTGCGTTTCAGGACGCCGTTGTTCTATATGGGGCATTGGCAAAGAATCGGCGCGGGACCTGGAGTGGACGGCAGTTTCTCTGGGCTTCATCTGAAGTGTGACTTACGAGCGGAGGAGGGCTGTTGCAGGATCGTCCTGATTTCTTGCTTGATCATCCGATAGGCCAGATGTTTAACCGCCGCATCCCCACGTTATGGAGCTGTGTTTGAATTCCCTTTCAAAGCTTGTCGATATCATTGGTCGTCACGTCCGGGATGACGGCATTCACAGCACCGCGATTCCGGGTGTCAGCCTGATTCGTTCGGCTACGCCTACGATGCCTATGCCGGTGGTGTACGAGCCAACACTCTGCCTTGTCGCTCAGGGACGTAAACAAGCGATGCTGGGTACTACCGTCTATGTTTACGATCCGGCCAAGTACCTGATTGCATCGGTAGACCTTCCGGTGATGGGCTCGGTCATCGAGGCGAGTCAGGCTGTTCCCTATCTGTGCCTGGCGCTGGATCTCGATACCACTGTGTTGAGTGAACTTGCGTTGCGCCATCCGCTAAGAGAAGAGAGCGTCAGTGCACCGCCGGCAGGCATTACGCTCAACGATACGACTCCAGAACTGCTGGATGCTGCGGTTCGGCTGGCCGGGTTGCTCGACAGGCCACGGGATATCGAAGCGCTCGCTCCGCTGGTGATTCGCGAAATGCTTTATCGCCTTCTAACCGAAAACGGCAACAGCATCATCAGGCAGATGGCACAAGCAGACAGCCGCTTGAACCAGATCGCCAAGGCCATTGCCTGGCTGCGCAGCCACTACAACGAAGCGTGTCGGATAGATAAACTCGTCGAAATCGCCGGCATGAGTCGTTCTTCGTTTCACACGCATTTCAAGGCGATCACCTCGATGAGCCCGCTGGAGTTTCGCAACCAGTTGCGGCTACAGGAAGCACGCCGGCTGATGGTCACCGAAGCGGTCGATGCCGCAGAGGCGGGATATGCAGTCGGTTACGAAAGTCCCTCGCAGTTCAGTCGGGACTACGCCCGCTTGTTCGGTATGCCGCCGGCGAAAGACGCCTGGCGGCTGCGCACGGACATTTGTGGAATTTGAATCCAGCACTTTTCTTCGCGCAGAAAAAACGAGGCCGCATTTGCGGCCTCGTTCTCCATATGTTCAGGACTACTATTTGACGCTCAGGTAATCGCCGGTCGTGGCTGGATGACGACTCTTCGCCGTGAGCATGATGGACGTCCTGAGCGATCTCCCAGGCTGGCTGCCCCGAGGTGACTGACAACGAATAGGTATGCCCGGCCCAGGCCATGAACATGGCAGGAGCAAGCGCGATTACTAGCGTCGTTGTCAGTATTTTGCTGTACATGGCGTTAAAGGTTTCAACTCGTTGACCGGGCGTTCAAGCGATTTGCCTAATCCCCCCTGGGGGGATACGATGCCAGCGTAATTCATCGAGCCCTGAGACTCAACTCATGAGTGAACACGAACACGACCACAGCCATCCCCACACCCACCAAAGTCATGAGGCGATCATCAAACGCCTCAAACGGGCGGACGGGCATTTGCGCGGCATCATCACCATGATCGAAGAAGGGCGTCAGTGCGTGGATATCGCCCAGCAGCTTCATGCGGTTGAGAAAGCGATTTGCCAGGCCAAACGCACGCTCATCCAGGATCACATCGACCACTGCCTCGAAGATACCGTTTCGGCGCTAGGCAATGGCGAGCGCGCACCGCTGGAAGCCTTCAAACAAATCACCAAGTACCTTTAGGTCTGACATGCCCGATTTCGCTGAACTGTTGCAGCAAGGCGGGGCTCACGCCTGGCTGTATTTCCCGAGCGCGATTCTGCTCGGCGCCTTGCATGGCCTGGAGCCAGGTCATTCGAAAACCATGATGGCAGCCTTCATCGTGGCCATCCGTGGCTCGGTCAAACAGGCTGTTTTGTTGGGGTTGGCCGCAACGCTTTCGCACACCGCCGTGGTGTGGCTGGTCGCCATCGGCGGCATGTACCTGGGCAAAGGTCTGGACGCTGAAACCACTGAGCCGTATTTCCAGCTTGCTTCCTCTGCACTGATCATCGCGATTGCCCTGTGGATGCTGTGGCGTACCTGGCGCGGTGAGCAGATGTTCAAGTTCGAGCAAAGCGATGATCACCATCACGGCGAACACGACCATGGTCATCATGATGAAACGCACCGAATAGATACCGGCCATGGCCGTGTTGAACTGTCGATCTTCGAGGAAGGCATGCCACCGCACTGGCGCCTGAAGACCTTGAGCGGACACGCCTGGGCAGCCTCGGATGTTCGCTTGACCACGACGCGTCCGGACGGCAGCAGCCAATCGTTCGCTTTCGTCGAGCATGAAGGGTTTTTGCAATCGACGGCCGATATTCCGGAGCCGCATGAATTCAGCGCTCGCTTGAGCCTTGGGCATGCTGGGCATTCGCATGATTACGATCTGACGTTCCAGGAGCATGGTCATGGGCATGCGCATTCCGAATTGGAAGGCCTGGAGCTGTCGATTGATGGCTATCAGGATGCGCACGAACGTGCTCATGCCAACGACATCCGTAAACGCTTCACCAACCGCGAAGTGACCACGGGTCAGATCGTCATGTTCGGGCTGACTGGCGGCCTGATTCCTTGTCCGGCTGCCATCACTGTCCTGTTGCTGTGCCTGCAAGTCAAAGAAGTCGCGCTCGGCGGCATGCTCGTTCTGTGTTTCAGCATCGGCCTGGCGCTGACTCTGGTCACTGTCGGTGCCGCTGCGGCCATCGGTGCCAGACAGGCTTCCAATCGCTGGCCGTGGCTGGGAACCGTGGCGCGCCGCGCTCCTTACCTGTCCAGCGTGCTGATCATTGGCGTTGGCCTGTATGTCGGCTTCCATGGCTGGATTGGCCTGAGCGCATAAGACCCTTTGCGCACAGCGGTGGCACTGATGCAAAGGGTTGCCATCGCAACCATAAAACCAACGACTACCACTGCCACTGACGCGCAAAAAGCCCAGCGCAAGGCTGGGCTATCGAGGCGCGAGCGATGAGGGCGAGGCATTAGCGAACGCCTGCATCCGCAGAATTACTCGACCGGCACGACGTTATCCAACGCCTGATTAACCGCCAGCTCGCCGAGCATCACCACTTGCGCGATACCTTGCAGTGTCTTGCGAGCAGATCCTTCAACCATCCCGATCACATCACTCAACATCACCGAGGCCGAGCCCAGTGATTCGCTGGCGTTGACCAGCAGTTCTTCGGTGGCGATTTTCGGGTTGGCGAGGAACATGCTGCTGGTCTGGTAGGGCGTGGTTTTGAGGGTGTCGGTGGGTTTGAGGTAGTGGTCGAGGGCGCGGTCGGCGGCTTCGTGGAGTTTTTTTGAGTCGAGGGATTCGTAGGGGGAGGTTTCGTCTGACTGTGGCGGGTTTGGCGTGACTTTGAACATGGTGAAGCTCCATATGTGACCAAGGGAGCCATCACTCTCGCTACCAAACGAAGGGTGGTGGCCATACGAAGGTTGGTAGACCGGCCCACATGGAAAAACCGGCGCGCTCGAAAACGCCCTGCGCATGGCCACCATAAAACCGATGCGAAAGCATCTGCATAGGATGACGTTATGCGCCATGTGGAAAGCGGGCTACCAAACCCGATCACTGTTTTCAGTGACCGGCCAACGATAGAACCACGGCCCGAGGCGCACAAGCCGGCGGATTCTGGCGTAGTCGTAGGCAATGGCGCAAGGCGTTGTAGCTTGCTGGAATAGTCTGGATATCGGTTTTAAACGGGGTGTTTAGGGAATTGGTTTTGGCTGAGGTTTTGTGTTGATCGGGCTGGGGTCTTCGCGAGCAGGCTCGCTCCCACAGGTGTCGAGTTGGCAATGTTTATAGCGTCGTGCCGACAAGCCCCATCACACATTTTGAACTTTGCTTTCGGCGCCATTTCCATTGTTTGAGGTGACAACCCTCCAGCTCCTCCACACCTGAACCAAGGAATGACCGTGACGGCTCCCACTCATAAACCTGCTCTGCGCCGGGCTATCACTTTCCCGATGCTGTTTCTGTTCATTCTCGGCGATGTACTTGGCGCGGGTGTTTACGCACTCGCCGGAACGATCGCGGGGGAGGTGGGCGGCGCGATTTGGGTGCCGCTGCTGATCGCGTTGTTCTTCGCCATGTTGACGGCAGGTTCCTACGCGGAGCTGGTGACCAAATATCCCCACGCCGGCGCCGCTTCGGTGTTCGCGGAAAAGGCGTTCAAGTCGCCGCTCATTTCCTTCCTCGTCGGTTTCTGCATGCTGGCGGCTGCGGTCACCAGCGCTGCGGGTTTGTCGCTGGCGTTTGCCGGTGATTACCTGAACGCCTTCGTCGACGTATCGCCGCAGATTGCAGCGCTGGTGTTTCTTCTGGCTATCGGCCTGCTCAACGCGCGGGGGATCAAGGAGTCGCTTGGGGCGAATCTGGTGATGACCGTGATTGAACTGTCCGGGCTGATTCTGGTGATCGTCGCCGCTGTCTGGTATTTCCGCACAGGCGATGCGGACCTCGGACGGACGCTCACGTTCAAGCCGGGCGTCAGTCCCGTGCTGGCGGTGTTGGGGGCGGCGTTGTTGGCGTTCTATTCCTTCGTCGGGTTCGAAACTTCGGCCAATCTGGCCGAGGAAATCAAAGACGTGCGCAAGGTTTACCCGCGCGCCTTGTTCGCCGCTTTGCTCACCGCTGGCGTGGTTTACATGGCGGTTGGCGTGGCAGCTTCTTCGGTGTTGCCTACCGAGAAGTTGGTGGCAACGTCGGCGCCTTTGCTCGAAGTTGTCCGCGCATCGACCCTCGCAATCCCGCCGGCGCTGTTCTCCTTTATTGCGCTGATCGCTGTGGCCAACGGTGCGTTGTTAACCATGATCATGGCCAGTCGATTGACTTATGGCATGGCCAACTTGGGGCTGTTGCCGGGTGTTTTGGGTGCGGTGCTGCCTCAACGCAAAACTCCGTGGGCTGCCATTGTCGCAACGACCTTGGTCGCTATTGCCCTGACACTCACAGGCACGCTGGCAACGCTGGCAGAGACGGTGGTGTTGCTGTTGCTGTTCGTTTTTCTGAGTACCAATGTGGCGGTGCTGGTTCTTCGTCGTGACAGGGTGGAGGAGGATCACTTTCGCGTGCCGACCTTTGTCCCGGTGCTTGCGATCGTGTCGTGTCTGGTGCTGCTCAGTCAGCAGGGGTGGGAAACGTGGTTGCGCGCGGGGGCGTTGATCATTGTCGGGATGTTGCTGCACGGCTTTTCTCGTATCAATTTTTCCGCGATCAGTAAGGCCGGGTAGTGCAGCAGCTTGGGGAATTGGTGTTGTTTGGGCGGGCGTATTCGCGAGCAGGCTCGCTCCCACAGTGGATGGGTGGTGGTTTTCAGAATGAGTCACACGTTGTCAGTCGGCGGGCGGGTGAGTAAGCTGCCGACATGAATCAGTCCTCAGTTTCCCCATCCTTCCCCGGCCCGCGTGGTCCCGTCGATCACGACATTCGTGATCAGATTGTCGCGGCGGCCAACGAGCATTTCAGCCAGTACGGCTACGCCAAGACCACGGTGTCCGATCTGGCCAAGGCCATCGGTTTCTCCAAGGCGTACATCTACAAATTCTTCGATTCCAAACAGGCGATTGGCGAAGCGATCTGCGCGAACTGTCTGGGGCAGATCGTTGCGGCGGTCGAGCAGGCGATCGACGAAGAAAACCTGACCCCTACCGAGCGTTTCCGTCGTTTGGTGAAAACCGTGATCGCTACGGGCGTGAACCTGTTCTTCAACGATCGCAAACTCTATGACATTGCCGCGTTTGCAGCGGGTGAGAACTGGCCAAGTGCGCAGCGTTACGATGCGCAGATCAAGCGCTTTATCACCGACATTGTCCGCGATGGTCGCGAGGCCGGTGAGTTCGAGCGCAGGACGCCGCTGGACGAGACGGTCGAGTCGATCCACTTGGCGCTGCGGCCCTTCGTCAATCCACTGATGCTGCAACACAATCTGGATTTCATCGAAGTGGCGCCCACGCTGACTTCGAACCTCATCTTGCGCAGCTTGATGCCTTGACCCTCTGCTGATCCGAATACTCGGATCAGTCGCCCCAACCCCATCCTGTTCCTGACGCAACGACATTTCCGCTGTTCTGATTGTGACTCTTGGCTGGCACGGTCACTAGGGCAATATGGCCGCCGCAGTTTGGTTATTTCAGTGCTGCGTACCAGGGTTCGTACAGCGCGAAATACAAGAACAGCGCCAGCGGGCTCGGTACTTCTGTCAGCTATCGGTTCTGATTCAGCGCTGAACATCGGGCCGGTGACTCTGTGACTGTTGACGATATTGGTCACAAGACTGAGAATATGATGATCATCCTATTTTCAGTGAAGGAACTCCATGCGCCGGCTCCGACCTTTCCCCCTCGCGGTATGTTTGTTGCCCTTGGCCCTGACGGCGTGCGGGGATTCCTCCAGCGCAAAAGATCCACGTACCTTGGCGCCGATTGTCAGATCGGCAACGGTGCAACCGGCAGAAAATGGA
The DNA here is from genome assembly GCF_054667565.1 of Pseudomonas sp. S3_G06. Classification (NCBI taxonomy): domain Bacteria; kingdom Pseudomonadati; phylum Pseudomonadota; class Gammaproteobacteria; order Pseudomonadales; family Pseudomonadaceae; genus Pseudomonas; species Pseudomonas sp. S3_G06. Next base: position 2,712,914 of record NZ_CP162738.1, on the reverse strand, counting down.
TCTCGATCATTCACCGGCGTTGTCGCTGCGCGCACCCAAGGCGATCTGGGCTTTCGCGTTTCGGGCAAGGTGCTCGAGCGTCTGGTTGATACCGGTCAGACGGTCAAGCGCGGCCAGCCACTGATGCGCCTCGACCCCATCGACCTCGGCCTGCAGGCGCGAGCCCAGCAAGAAGCGGTGAGCGCCGCTCGCGCCCGAGCCATACAGACTGCCGGTGACGAAGCGCGCAATCGCAAACTTGTCGCCGCCGGCGCTATTTCGGCATCGGCCTACGATCAGTTCAAAGCCGCCGCTGACACCGCCAGGGCGCAACTCAATGCCGCTGTGGCGCAAGCGGACGTCGCGCGCAACGCCTCGGGTTACGCGGTTTTGCTGGCGGACGCTGATGGCGTGGTGGTGGAAACCCTCGCCGAACCCGGGCAAGTCGTCAGCCCGGGACAACCGGTGGTGCGGCTGGCGCGGGCCGGTCAGCGGGAGGCCATCGTCCATCTGCCCGAGACCTTGCGCCCCGCGCCGGGCTCAACCGCTCAGGCAAAACTGTATGGCGATACGTCGGCTGCCGTGAGCGCGAAACTGCGTCTGCTTTCCGATTCGGCCGACAGTACCACTCGTACGTTTGAGGCGCGCTATGTGCTCGAAGGCAAACTGGCCAATGCGCCGATCGGTTCGACAGTCACCCTTGATATCGCCCAAGGTTCTGCACCAAAACAGGCGCTTAAGGTGCCCGTCGCCGCGATCTACGACCCGGGCAAAGGCCCCGGCGTGTGGGTCATCGCCGGCACACCGGCGACAGTGAGCTGGCGCCCGGTCGAGGTGCTGGGCTTGAGCGACGACTCGGCCCGTGTCGCTGGCCAGCTCAACGTCGGTGAACCGATTGTCGCGCTGGGCGCGCATCTGCTGCGTGATGGCGAAGAAGTGCGCTTGCTTGCCCGCGACGATGGCCAGATTGCCGGGAGTCGTCCATGAGTGAGGGCCGGTTCAACCTTTCTGCTATCGCCGTTCGCCAACGGGCGATCACGGTGTTTCTGATTTTTCTGATCGCCGTTGCCGGCGTCCTGTCGTTCTTCAAATTGGGCCGGGCAGAAGATCCGCCGTTCACGGTCAAGCAGCTCACGGTGATTACGGCGTGGCCAGGGGCGACCGCGCAGGAGATGCAGGATCAGGTCGCCGAACCCCTCGAAAAGCGTCTGCAGGAATTGAAGTGGTACGACCGCACGGAAACCTACACGCGACCGGGACTGGTATTCACCATGGTTTCGTTGCTCGATAGCACACCACCATCGCAGGTGCAGGAAGAGTTCTACCAGGCGCGCAAGAAGCTCGATGATGAAGCGATCAGGCTGCCGACCGGTGTCATCGGGCCGATGATCAACGACGAGTTCTCCGACGTGACCTTCGCGCTGTTCGCCTTGAAAGCCAGGGGCGAGCCGCAGCGCTTGCTGGTGCGCGACGCGGAAACTTTACGCCAGCGCCTGTTGCACGTGCCGGGGGTGAAAAAGGTCAACATCATCGGCGAGCAGGCCGAGCGGATATTCGTTTCGTTTTCCCATGATCGGCTGGCGACGCTGGGCTTGTCGCCGCAGGACATCTTCGCCGCGCTGAACAATCAGAACGTGCTGACCCCCGCCGGATCGGTCGAAACCAAAGGGCCAGAGGTGTTTTTGCGCGTCGATGGCGCGTTCGACACGTTGCAGAAAATCCGTGACACCCCGGTTGTCGCTCAAGGCCGAACACTCAAGCTGTCTGACGTGGCCACGGTCGAGCGCGGCTACGAAGACCCGGCAACCTTCCTGGTGCGCAACAACGGCGAAGAAGCGTTATTGCTCGGCGTGATCATGCGCGAGGGCTGGAACGGTCTCGATCTGGGCAAGGCGCTGGATGCCGAAACAGTCAGGATCAACGGGGAAATGCCGTTGGGCATGACCCTCTCGAAAGTTACCGATCAGGCAGTGAATATCGACTCGGCCGTTGGCGAGTTCATGGTCAAGTTCTTTGTCGCGCTGCTGGTGGTCATGCTGGTGTGCTTTCTCAGCATGGGCTGGCGCGTCGGCGTGGTCGTCGCAGCGGCGGTGCCGTTGACCCTGGCGATCGTGTTTGTGGTGATGGCGGCGACCGGCAAGAACTTTGACCGGATCACCCTCGGCTCGCTGATTCTGGCGCTCGGCTTGCTGGTCGATGACGCGATCATCGCCATTGAAATGATGGTGGTGAAGATGGAGGAGGGCTACGACCGCATCAAGGCCTCGGCCTATGCCTGGAGTCATACGGCAGCGCCAATGTTGGCCGGTACGATGGTGACGGCGATTGGCTTTCTGCCCAACGGATTCGCGCAATCAACGGCGGGCGAATACACCAGCAACATGTTCTGGATTGTCGGCATCGCGCTCATTGCGTCGTGGGTCGTCGCCGTGGCTTTCACGCCGTACCTGGGCGTGAAGCTGTTGCCGGACATCAAGAAAGTCGAAGGCGGGCACGCGGCAATCTACGACACGCCGCGCTATAACCGTTTCCGGCGTGTTCTGGCATGGGTGATCACGCGCAAATGGCTGGTGGCCGGTGCGGTGGTAGCGCTGTTTGCCGTTGCGATTCCAGGCATGGGGCTGGTGAAGAAGCAGTTCTTTCCGACCTCGGACCGCCCCGAAGTGATGATCGAAGTGCAGATGCCCTACGGCACGTCCATCGAGCAGACCAGCGCCGCGGCGGCCAAAGTCGAAGCCTGGCTGCACAAGCAGGAAGAGGCAAAAATCGTCACCGCCTATATCGGCCAAGGTGCACCACGGTTTTTCCTGGCAATGGCGCCGGAATTGCCGGACCCATCGTTCGCCAAAATCGTCGTGCTGACCGACAGCCAGGACGCCCGTGAAACTCTGAAGTTGCGTTTGCGCGAAGCGGTCGCCGAAGGGCTTGCTCCAGAGGCGCGGGTTCGGGCGACGCAGATCGTATTTGGCCCGTATTCGCCATTCCCGGTGGCCTACCGGGTAATGGGGCCTGATCCGGCGAGATTGCGCGACATCGCCGAGCGGGTCAGGGCAGTGATGCAGGACAGCCCGATGATGAGAACCGTCAACACTGACTGGGGGCCGCTGACGCCGACCTTGCATTTCAACCTGGATCAGGACCGCTTGCAGGCGGTGGGGCTTACCTCCAGCGCGGTCGCCCAGCAGTTGCAATTTCTGCTCAGCGGCGTGCCGATCACGGCGGTGCGCGAGGACGTTCGTTCCGTGCAGGTCGTTGGCCGTGCGGCGGGCAATATCCGCCTGGACCCGGCACAGATCGAAGGCTTCACCCTGGTCGGTGCGGCGGGGCAGCGCATCCCGCTGTCGCAGATCGGCCAGGTCGAAGTGCGCATGGAAGACCCGATCCTGCGCCGCCGCGATCGCACGCCGACCATCACCGTCCGTGGCGACATCGCCGAAGGTTTGCAGCCACCTGACGTTTCCGGCGCGATCATCCAGCAGTTGCAGCCGATCATCGAAAACCTGCCTTCCGGCTACCGGATTGAGCAGGCGGGCGCCATCGAAGAATCCGGCAAGGCCGGCAAAGCGATTCTGCCGTTGCTGCCGATCATGATCGCCATGACGCTGCTCATCATCATCGTCCAGGTACGCTCGATCTCGGCGATGATCATGGTCTTCCTCACCTCGCCGTTAGGCTTGATTGGTGTGGTGCCGACGCTGCTGATCTTCAACCAGCCGTTCGGCATTAATGCGCTGGTCGGGTTGATTGCGCTGTCGGGGATTCTGATGCGCAACACGCTGATTCTGATCGGGCAGATCCATCACAACGAGCAGGAAGGGCTGGCGCCGTTCCATGCCGTGGTTGAAGCGACAGTGCAACGGGCGCGGCCGGTGTTGTTGACCGCGCTGGCGGCGATTCTCGCATTCATTCCGCTGACCCACTCGGTGTTCTGGGGCACGCTGGCGTACACGCTGATCGGCGGCACGTTTGTTGGCACCATCATCACGCTGGTGTTTCTGCCGGCGATGTATGCGATCTGGTTCAGGATTCGGCCTGAGCGCTGACATCGAGCACGATTTTTCCCCGAGTGTGCCCGGCCCAGCTTCGTTTTACCGCGTCGACAACTTCTGTCAGCGGTACCACTTGAGCCTCAAGGCTGAGCTTGCCGGATGTGAACAGCGCGGCGATCTCGGCCAATTGGCTGCCATCGGAGCGGGTGGCGAAATTTTTGCCACTCACACCGTGCTCGTTTGCCTTCTGTGCAGAGGGTGCGCTTACGGGGGAAACCAGAACGCCCCCGCGCTTGATCACACTCCATGAGCGGTTCTGAGTTTCGCCGCCGACCAGATCAATGACCGCATCGAGGTCAGCAACGCTGTCTTCGAATTTAGCCGTGGTGTAGTCAATCACCTCATCGGCGCCAAGTGAACGCAGATAGTCGTGGTTCTTCGCAGAGCTGGTCGCTATCACATATGCACCGGCAAGGCGGGCGAGCTGGATTGCGAAGCTGCCCACGCCACCTGAGCCGCCGTGAATGAGGACTTTTTGACCTGCCTGAATCCCGGCGTGTTCATGCAGAGCTTGCCAAGCGGTCAGCGCTGCCGCCGGCACGCCGCCGGCTTCTTGCAACGATAGTGTTGTCGGCGTGTGGGCCAGACGATCTGGCGTTGAGAGGGCCTGGGTCGCATATCCGCCGGTAATCCCGATAAACCCGAACACCTTGTCGCCAACGACAAAGTCTCTGACATTCCTGCCCACCGCGGTGACTGTGCCTGAGACTTCCACGCCAGGCGTGTAGGGCAGTGGCAGAGGAATGAATTGCTGCATGGCACCGGAGAGGATTTTCCAATCGATTGGATTGATCCCACTACCGGCAACATTGATTAACACCTGATCGTCATTGGGTTTCAGATCCGCAAGTTCTTTGAGCTCCAGCGCTTCTGCCTGGCCGTACTGCGCGACTTGGATCGCTTTCATGATTCTCTCCGTTGTGATGGTCAAGGCTCGTCGGAAGAAATGGACGCGCCGGCGATTCGATTAGTGGCGACGTGCATCGAGGCTGAAACGCCCTGCGCCGAAAGAAACGATCTGCAAGAGCCCACCGGCCATGGCGATATTCTTGAAGAAGTGAATGAACTGATTCTGGTCCGCCAGGGCGTTATGGAAAATCAGTGCGGTCAGTACGCTGAAAATCGCCAACAGCGCTGCGGTGGTACGTGTGCGATAACCGGCGATCAACGCTACGCCGCCGAGAACCTCGACAGCAATCGCCACGCCCAACGCCAGTTCGGGAAAAGGCAACCCGACAGAGCCGATGTAGCCAATCACCATGGCCGGTGCCGCGATTTTCGACAGGCCCGAAAGAATGAAGATCGCGCTCAGAAGAATCCGCCCGATCAAGGAAACGCTGCTGTTGAGGTTGGAAGACGTTGAGGCAGTGACGCTGGAAATTGTGGCTGCGTGGGACATGACGTGGATTCCGCTGATTTCAGCGCTTCACCATGAAGCGCCGTTGTGGAGCAGATGATGTCACCGCGCGGCTTTGCGCAATAGCCGACAAGTTTCGATGATCAGGTTCGAAAAAATAGAAATGCAGCAGAAATCGAAGTGACCTTCCACTGTGGTCAGCGACGTGTGTTGGTGAGCAGGATCAGGCAAATGTCGCGGACTAATCGGATAACAGCGGCGGGGCGGATTCGGTACGTTGGTCTCGAACGCGGTTCAGCCGAATCCTGAACCGCCGCTATCAAGAGGAGTACTGCAATGAACGAGACTAAGGTTTGGTTGGTTACAGGCTGTTCCACCGGGTTCGGTCGCCACATCGCCACGGCGCTGCTGAATGAGGGTGAGCGTGTGGTGGTCACGGCGCGCAACACACAGCAGATCGAGGATCTGGCCGCCCTCGGCGACGCTTTGATTCTGCCTCTGGACGTGACCGATCCGGCGCAGGCGATGCAGGTCGTACAGGCGGCCGAGCATCGCTTCGGGCGCGTGGACGTGCTGATCAATAACGCCGGCGTTGGCTATTTCTCATCGGTAGAAGACAGCGACGATGAAGCTGTTCGGCGGATGTTCGAGGTCAACTATTTCGGCACGGCCAATATGATTCGTGCGGTACTGCCAGGCATGCGCAAGCGGCGCACCGGCATGATCGTCAACCTCACATCGGTAGGCGGTCTGGTCGGGTTCGAAGCGGTCGGCCATTACTGCGCGACGAAGTTCGCCGTTGAGGGCCTGTCGGAAAGTCTGCGCGCCGAAGTTGCGCCACTGGGTATCGGCGTGATGACCGTTCAGCCCAGCGCCTTCAGAACCCAATGGGCGGGGTCTTCGGGCGCCGCGCAAACGGTGGCCGAGGATTACCAGGCAACCGCCGGCGCTGCGATGCGCGCATACCAGCAATCTGTTGGCAATCAAGCTGGCGACCCAGCCAGGGCGGCAGCGGCAATCTACGCCGCGGTTACCTGCGCAGCGCCGCCGGCGCGCCTGCTGTTGGGCAATGAAGCCTATGAGGCAGCGCAGGCGAAGCTTGCCGCCATGGGTCGCGAGTTCAGCGCATGGGAATCTACCGCCCGTGGCGCGGACTTCCCGACGGCCTGACAGGCGAAGCCCGCACTGATGGCATGGACGCTACAGAATCAGGCAAACACCTGAGAGGAGTGAGTTAACGGGGACGACGCGGTGCGGGAAAAACTGGGCGAGTGAGTTGACTCGCCCAATTTTGAACGGCATTTACCGAGGAGTATTTGTATGAATTCGTCGTCCCCGTCCCGACCTTTCATGTGGCTTTGCGCATTCGCAGCGGGGTCCATGATCGCTAATCTCTATTATCTGCAGCCGATCCTGTCGTTGGTAACGGAGACATTTGATATTCCGCTCGCCACGTCCGGCCTGCTGGTGAGTTGCGCTCAACTTGGCTACACGCTGGGCATTGTGCTGGTCGTCCCGCTCGGTGACGTCCTCGAAAGAAGAGCGCTTCTGAGCCGGATGTTTACCATCAACGCACTAGCGCTGTTTGTGGCTGCGGCCAGCCCGAATTTCTTGTTGTTCTGCGCCGCAGTGTTGATCAGTGGAGTCACGGCATCCGCTGCCATGTTGATTGTGCCGTACGTAGCGTCCATCGCAGCTGAGCATCGGCGCGGTCAAGTGATCGGCGTGGTGATGACCGGGGCCTTGCTCGCGATACCGCTGTCGTGGCTGGTCTCCGGCGGTATCGGCAACGCGGCAGGGTGGCGCTTGGTGTACGCCAGCGCCGGGTGCGCGGCGCTGATCCTGCTCATGCTGCTCAGAATCACCTTGCCAACCGAGCCCGAGCGCCGAGGCCAGCCCGTGCGTTATGAGCAGTTGATGCGCTCGTTGTGGCAACTCATCCTCGAGTATCCAGCGCTTGCTCGCCGGGCGCTTTACGGTGCGCTGGGAATGGCCAGCTTCAGCATGTTGTGGACTGGATTACCAATACTGTTGTCGCAACCGCCGTTCGATTTTTCGACTTCGAGCATCGGACTGATCGGGCTCACGGGAGTGACTGGCGCGTTGATTCCCGGTGTGGTTGGCCGGCTCTGTGATCATGGCTACCGGCACGCGCTGGCATTCGGGTTGGCCTCGTTGATGATACTGGCCTGGGCAGTGCTGAGCTTTGCGGCGACAGGGCTCTGGATAATTATCGCTGCCGCAATGGCCTTGAACGTTGGCGTAATGGGCTTGCAGATCACCCATCAATCGGTCATCTACAAACTGGCCCCCGCAGCCAATTCACGGATTACCGCGGTGTTTATCAGTATCAACTTTGTTGGCGGCGCTATTGGCTCCGCAGTTGCAAGTTTCGGTATTCGGTATGTCGGCTGGGAAGGGCTGTGCCTACTGGGCGCTGCTTTGCCCGCGGCTCTTGTGCTGGCCTATGCATTGAAGGAACGGCCCTTTGCCCGCGTTGCGGTTCAATGAACATGCAAATGGGTGGCGAGGAAATCCATCAGGGCTCTTACGCGTGCGGGCAGATGTCCGCCTTGGCCGACGTAAATCGCATGAATCTCCGTGACGCTTGCAGGCACGAATGGTTGCAGGACGCAAACCAACCTTCCGGCAGCCAGGTCATCTGCAACCTGGCAGAACCCCAGCTTGGCTAGCCCTGCGCCCAGCACCGTCAACTCACGCAAGGCGTCGCCATCGCTGACGCGCAGATTGCCTTTTACCGGGTACATACGTTGCTCGCCGCTCTCGTCGAGCAAGGCCCACTCCATGGCGGGAGGCGAAAAGGTGAAACCCAGACAGTTGTGATCGGCAAGGTCTTGAGGCACCAGCGGAGTGCCCTTGGCCGCCAGGTAGTCAGGAGATCCTACGATCAGCCCTCTGGATTGCCCGAGTCGTTTCGCCACAAGGTTGGAGTTCTTGAGCGCTCCGGTGCGTATGGCGATATCCGCACGTGCTTCGATGAGATCGACCACCTCATCGGTGAGGAAAAGTTCGACGCTGACCCCAGGATGTTGATTCATGAACAAGTTGATGATGGGAAGAAAAAGCTGGCGGCCGATACCCACATTACAGCTGATTCTGACCACGCCCTGCGGTGCAGAACTGGCAGATGCTTCGCGTTCCGCTTCGTCAAGATCGGCCAGTATGGCAACGCTGCGTTAGTCTTGATGGCGCGCTGGCCTGAACACCTCCAGGGACGACCTTGTTCATTTGTTGGTTATGGCACCACGACGGGCGGGGAGGATGAGGTCGACGAGCTTGGATGCGAGTTGTTGAAGCTGCAGGCCATGCCTGTTGGTGGTTATGTGATCGCTGAGATTGCCGAGCGTCTCGAACAAGGCTTCGGACTGGAGCACTTTGCGCAAGCACGGGTTTCGATGGCGCAGTTGTTGATCCAGCTGGCCTGGTGGGCACGGGCGCTGAAAGATGCGCGGGCCTTCTCTCCTTTGCAGAAGTTCGCGTAGTCCTTCGCTTAGCCGTTTCTGCGAGCGCCTGGAGCATTGGGCAAAACCTGTGCAGGAATTGCATAACGGCACCGCGTCGCGACTTTTTACTCTTGCTTCAAGTCCTGCTGAACGGCAGGAAACTCTGATCTGAAAACAGGAGTTCTAAAATGTCCGATGTCGAAATTCGCGTAGCCCCTGATGCGCAAGAACACGCCACGGCAAATTCAGCCGGCGATCAGGGCAAGTACGTTGGCATGTGGGTGACAGCCGACGGTCATATTCGCCATGAGTTGCTGCCAGGAGGGCGATATGACGAGGCTCGCGGTCGGCAAAAAAGCGCTTATCAAGGGCGCTACTGGCTGGAAGGCGACCACATCGAGTATGTGGACGATACTGGCTTTACCGCAGACGGAGAGTTTCGAGATAACGTGCTGTACCACGCGGGCATGGTGTTATATCCCGAGCGCTGACGCATAAGCCGGAATGAACATTCCGGCTTTTTTATTGGTGTCGTATTACAGATTCTGTGGGCGGAATTGATCGCGCAAATCCAGGGTTTCGCCCGCCACCATAAATTTCCCCTGCCCGCGGTAATGCAGGGTTTTGGGGTTTTTCACCGACGTAGCCACATGCGCCTTGACCACTTCCCACACGAACAGACCGTACTCGCCGATAAGATTGGAGTCGAACAGCTTGCACTCGAAATTGGCGTAGCACTCTTTGATCAACGGGGCCTTTACCCGTTCTGCGGGGGCGGCTGTGAGGTCAAATTGGGCAAACTTGTCGATGGCGCCACCGCTGCTGTTGCCGACGGCAACAACCTGGTCCACCAATTCGACGGTGGGCACGTTGATGACGCACTGCTGGCTGTTGTGGATCAGCTCGTAGCTGTGGTTTGCACTCCAGATGTAGCAGCCAAACAGGGCGGGGGAGAACTGCATCATCATGTGCCAACCCATGGTCATTATGTTGGTTTCACCTTGCCAGGCGGAGGTCACCAGGACGATGGGGCCGGTTTCCAGATGCTGGCGAACCTCGCTCAAAGGGAAGTCGGATTTTCGAAATGCGGTCATGGCGCCTCCGGGGATCAAAAGAGGATAAACAGTTGTTGTCAGTCGCTTTCGACAATTCAACTTTCCTGCTTTTTGACATGCATCTCTCCGGCAGCCTTGCTCAGGTTGTCGGATTTTTGCTCTTTTCCCTGAATTGCTTACGTCGGCAAGAGCTGTTCGCCGAACCGCTTGATCAGCCACTGCCCAGCCGGGCCGGGCGGCGAGTCGGTTCGATAAATCGCATCGAAGGCATAGGTGCCGCCTTTACAGTCGGGCATATCAAGCTCGACCAGGCGTCCTTCGTCCAGGTCAGACTGAACCATGGGCACCGGCATATTCCCCCATCCGATGCCCTCTTTGAGAAGCATGTGTTTGGCGCCCAGATCCGCCAGTCGCCAAGTGCGAGTGCTCACGACGGCAAAGTCCTTGTCACCCGTAAGCGTTGAACGATCCGATAGCACCAATTGAACAAACTCTCTGGCAGCGCCAGGGGATTTGGAACACTCGGTTGCAAGCGGGTGTGCAGGCGCGGCGACCGGTATCAATTGAACACTGCCCACGCCGATGCGCTCGATGCCGTCCAGGCCAATGTCCAGCGGACCGCTGATGCCGACTCCAGCTTTCTTCTCCATCACCAGTTGGGTCACTGCCCCCAAGGCTTCCATGTGCAAGTGCAGAGTGACGGTAGGAAATTCTTCCCTGAAGGTCCTTAACGCATCGACTACTCGCTCGGCAGGGAGCATTACATCGAGCGCGAGGTGAACTTCTGCTTCAAGCCCATGCAGCAAACCGGAGACTTTTGCGCGCAGCCCATTTACGCCGTTGGTAATAGTGCGTGCTTCAGCCAGGACCGTTCGACCTGCCTCCGTCAGTTGCGGTTTGCGCGTGGTTTTGCGGTCAAACAGTGAAACCCCGAGCTGCATCTCCAGATTGGAAATGGAGTAACTCACCACCGATGTCGCGCGATGCAGTTTTCTGGCCGCAGCGGCAAAACTGCCCACTTCTACAACCGTCAGAAATACTTTCAGTTGATCAAGCGTTGGTGTTCCTGGATCGGAGATCATTTCTACTGTCTCGAACGTTTGGGGAGTACTTGTCCTGATTTTGCAGACAGCAGCATATACGCAAGATTGAGCACTTGATCGGCTCTAACAATCAATTGACCGGTTTGTTTCTTCGGCAAGCCATTCGCTGCGCGTGATCTCCCACACCTCCACAGGCATCGGCCCCGCCACAAACTGGCCGTCCCGTGTTTCAACCATCCGCATGCCTTCATCTTCGGAAATCTTGCGCGAGGCTTGGTTGGCGGCGGCCTTGGGCACCTGCATCAATGGGCGCATCAAGGTGTCGAACCAGAAGGCATTGATCACCTTGCAGGCCTCGCGCATGTAGCCGTTGCCCTGAAACTGAGGGGCGAGCCAGAAGCCTCGATGGTTACCCGGTTGATCAAACAGGCTGATACTGCCGATGCAGCTCTCGGGCTGAACGCGGGTGCGGATCATCCAGTGCCATTCCTTTGCGGCAGCCATCGCGGGCAGCGCGACATCGCGGACGTAAACAAGCGCGCCGTCGTCCGGATACGGCCACGGAACGCGGCTGTCGAGATAGCGCACGACCTCCCATTGCGGAAACAATCGTTGCACCGCCGCTGCATCACTCAGTTGCAGCGGGGTGAGGATCAGGCGGTGGGTGTAAAGCGTGGGGATGCAATCCATGGCAATCAATCCTTGCGAGCAGTGGCGGGCAGGACCGGTACTCTCTCAAACGAGCAGTTCAAGTGTCGAGCGACCTGTGCGCGGTCTCACTCAAGTAGTTCGATCAACTCCCCACCGTCCTCTTTCAACCGCTGCAAAAACACCTGCGCCTCCAGCAATTGATACGGAAAATACAGCCCCGGCCTTACCGGCGCTTGCCCATCCAGCCCAACCAGTCGCTCCAGCAGCATGGCCACGCTGAGCCCGGTCAACGCCGCTGCGCCTGATCGGTGAACCACGGCGTGGCGTGTGCGCAATGGCTGGCCCTCGTGATCCGTGCCTTCAAGTTCAATGAGTATTTCCGTCGACATCGGCTGGCCCTGACGCCGGGTCGAGCTGACGCCGCTGGCGAGGTTGAACTCGACGTTCGGGGCGTCGGTGGCGGCGGCCAGGCCGGTGACGTCGATGGAGGAAAAGCCGGCGCCCTGCAGGGTCGTGCCGTCGACGGCGAGGAAGCTGACCTTGGCGTCGTCGCCTTCGCGCCAGATGAATTTGCCGTCGCGGCGGGTCAGCGCGGCGGGCAGCATTTTGTTCAGGTGCTCGAAATCGACGGCCACGGTCGGGCCGCCGCCGTCCTGTTCGTCGACCAGTGCATGAATGCGGATGTCATTTACGCGGGCGAACGCCTTGGTGAGGTGCAGCGTTGCCACGGTCGTGGCACCGACCATCCATTCATAGCCGAGGACAATGGGCGACGCGTCGGGCGAGTGGATGAAACTGGCGATCTGCGGGGCGATTTCGAACACGCCGGAAGAGATGCTCAGGTGCGGCACCTTGCGCTTTTGCGCAAAGCGCAGCCCGGCGAGGGCGTGGTCCATGTAGAACAGGACGATGGCGCTGATCGGGCGATCACCCAGCCCCAGATCTTCTGCGCGAGCATCGATGACCACACCCTGGGCATTGCCGATTTGCTCGGCGGTTTGCTCAGCCTTGGCGAGGTCGCGTCCGCCGATCAGCAAGGGGACGTCGGGATGCGCCGCGCGCAATGCGCGGGCCGTCTGGTGGCCGATGGCGCCGGAGCCACCCATGAACAGAATGGGATGAAGTGGCATGAATCCTCCTCATTTTTCCTGGATTGAAACGTGCTTGGGCTAGACACCCTAGCACGCACTTTCCAGTTCGCCGGTGCGCTTGGCCTGCGCACCGACGAACGACCACTGGAGGAATCAGCCCAGATGATGCCGCTGTGCAAGGCGATAGACATCGGTGTCGAGGCCTTCGAAACGGGCCTTCAACTGCAACGCCAGATACAGCGAATAGTGCCGTGACTGATGCAGGTTGCCGCCGTGGAACCAGAGGTTCTGCTGCTGGGTCGGCTTCCACATGTTGCGCAGTTCACCTTCATACGGGCCGGGGTCGTTGGTGGTACCGGAACCCAGGCCCCAGCAGCGCCCGACCTTGTCGGCGACTTGCTGAGAAATCAGCTTCGCGGCCCAGCCGTTCATCGAGCCATAACCCGTCGCATAAACGATGAGATCGGCCGGCAAGCGGCTGCCATCGGTGAGCACCACCGCATCCGCTTCGATGCGTTCGACACCGAGGCCCGGCGCGCTCTTGAGCTTGATCGTGCCGTTGGCGATCAGTTCCGAGGCGCCGACGTCGATGTAGTAACCCGAGCCACGGCGTACGTATTTCATGAACAAACCCGATTCGTCATCGCCGAAATCGAGCATGAAACCCGCCCGGCTCAGGCGTTCATAGAAGTCCTCGTCGCGCTCCTTGATCGCGTCGAAGATCGGCCGATGAAACTGTGGCATGACCTTGTACGGAATCGAGGCGAACAGCAGGTCGGCCTTGTCCGTGGTCAGACCCGACTCGAGCGCCTCTTCGGAATAAAGCCCGCCGAAAACCAGTTCCATCAGGCTGTCTGAACGCACGATGTGCGTGCTCGAACGTTGCACCATGGTCACCTCGGTGCCGTTTTCCACCAGATCGGCGCAGATGTCGTGGGCTGAATTGTTCGCGCCGATGACCACTGCGCGCTTGCCTTTCCACGCATCGCCGCCGGGGTGACGGCTGGAGTGATGTTGCTGGCCCTGGAAGTTTTCGGCGCCGGGATACACCGGCACATTCGGTACGCCAGACATGCCGGTGGCGAGGATCAGTTGCGTCGGTTGCAGGGTGACGGGCTCGCCGTTGCGCAGGACCTCCACGGTCCAGCGGCCAGTCTCTTCGTCAAACGTAGCGCCGAGGCATTCAGTGCGCGGCCAGTAGTTGAGTTCCATGACCTTGGTGTACATCTCCAGCCAGTCGCCGATCTGGTCTTTCGGGGTGAACACCGGCCAGTGGTCGGGGAAGGGCAGGTAGGGCATGTGGTCGTACCAGACCGGGTCGTGCAGGCACAGTGACTTGTAGCGGCCGCGCCATTGATCGCCGGGGCGTTCGGCTTTGTCGATGATCAGCGTCGGTACGCCCATGCGTTTGAGCCTTGCGCCGAGGCCGAGCCCGCCCTGACCGCCGCCGACGATCAGGCAGTACGGTTGCGTGGTGATGCCCAGCGCCGCTTCTTCATCGCGGCGGCGTTCCAGCCAGTTGCGCTTGTCAGCGTGGGCGTGGCCATGGCTCGCACCCATCGGCCGGCGGCGGCCGCTGGGTTCTTCGAAGCCTTTGAGTTCGCGCATGGTGGTCAGCAGCGTCCAGCACAGACCGTCCTTCAGGCGCACGTAGCCTTTGCCGCGCGCCGTGTCGGTTTCCAGGCTCATCCAGCCTTCGAGCACGCCGTCGCAGAGCGTGGCTTCACCTTCGAGTTGCCAGCGTTCGGGCCGGGTCTGCTCAAGGCGTGTTTCGAGCATGTCGCGAATCGCCGGTTTGCCTTCCAGGGTGACGAGGTTCCAGCTGAACAGCAGCAGGTCACGCCAGTGGCATTCTTCGGCAAACAGCTCCAGCGTGCCGTCCACATCTCGTTGCGCCAGACGTTCGCCGAGGCGTTCGACCCAAGCGGCGAGTTGCGCTGTTGGCGTTTGCAAAGGGGTTTCAATAGCGATGTTCATGGGGCCACTCCCGATCTTGTTGTTTTGGTAAGCCATGGCATCAGAGCAAGGCTTGGGCCATCTCATTGAAAGGCGCGGGCCAGAGCGTTTGATGCAAAGGCCGACAAGGCTTGGCGCAGGCGACATGTCACAAATTCGAGAATCGCGGATGACACTGTGTCACTCGGCGCGAAATTCCCCCGCAACGAGCTTTTCATCTAAGCTGCGGACACACCCGTGTCTTCACCGAAGCGGAGAACAACAACAATGAAACCGGCCTCGATCAACGCCCACGCGCGCCAGGTACTGCAAGCCGTGCAGGGCTCTGTTGCCAGCCACAGCGCGGCGGCAGACCTGGCGATCACCCGTTCGTGGCGGCGCTGCCTGGATCAATACCAGCTTGATCCGGCCAGCCGCCGCGCGCCGGACGTGCTCGAACAGGCGCGTTTGCGCGAACACCGTGCGCCGCTGGAACACATCATTTCCGTGGCGCACTGGCAGATGAACAGCCTGCACCAGCAACTGGGACGTGACGGCCATGTCGTGCTGCTCACCGATGCGCGCGGCGTGGCGATCGACAGCGTGTTCAACGAAGCCGAACGCGGCGAGTTCCAGCGCTCCGGGCTGTGGCTCGGCTCGGTCTGGAGCGAGGAGCACGAGGGCACCAACGGTGTCGGCACCTGCCTGGTCGAGCGCCAGCACGTGACCATTCGCCGCGACGAGCATTTCCGTGGTCAGCACGTCGGCCTGACCTGTTCGGCCAGCCCGATATTCGACGCCAGCGGTGGGTTGCTCGCGGTGCTCAACCTTTCCTCCGTGCGCGAGGAAAGCAGCCTTGAGCAACGCTTCAAGGCCATGGCCCTGACCAATCTGTCGGCCAGGTTGATCGAGAGCTGTTTTTTCCTCGGCCACGATCCGCAACGCTATTTGCTGCGGTTTCATCCCGACGCCGGGTTTGTCGGGCTGCTGGGTGAAGGCCTGCTCAGCTTCGACGAGAGTGCGCGGATCTGTTCGGTGAATGCGGCGGCGCTGGATCTGTTGGGCCTGAGCCGCGAGCAAATGGTCGGGCAGTCGTTGACCATGTTGCTGGAAACGCCGATGGAGCAGTTGCTCGATCAGGCCAGTGCTCAGGCGCACGTCTGCTGGCCGATGCGCTTGGCCGACGGGCGCTTGTTCTACGGCCAGTTGCGCGAACCGATCCGCTCCGCGCCGTTGACCCTTGCGCCTGTCCCGCCAATCAAGGATGAGCGCGTGTGCCTGGAAGACCCGCGCCTGCAACGCGGATTCGCTCGCGCGTTGCGTGTACTGGAGCGTGACGTGCCGGTGTTTCTGCAGGGTGAAACCGGCACCGGCAAGGAGGCCTTTGCGGCAGCGCTGCATCGCGCCAGCTCGCGCGCCGGCCAGCCGTTTGTCGCGATCAACTGCGCGGCGATCCCAGAGACGCTGATTGAAAGCGAGCTGTTCGGCTATCGCGGCGGCAGCTTCACCGGCGCGCGCAAGGACGGCATGGTCGGCAAGCTTGAGCAGGCCCATGGCGGCATTCTGTTTCTCGACGAAATCGGCGACATGCCCCTCGCGCTACAGACCCGTCTGCTGCGCGTGCTCGAAGAGCGCCAGGTTGTGCCGCTGGGCAGCGCAACGCCGCGACCGCTTGATGTACGCCTGATCAGCGCCAGTCACCAGAATCTGCCAGCCTGCGTGGCCGACGGACGCCTGCGCGAGGACCTGTTCTATCGCATTGGCGGTTTCGCCGTGGAACTGCCGCCGCTGCGCGAGCGTTCCGACAAGGGCCGTCTGCTTGACCTGCTGCTGCGCGAAGAAGCGGCGGGCGCCACTGTGCGGCTGCAAGCGGGAGTTCGAGAACGCTTGCTGGCGCAGCCCTGGCCGGGCAACGTCCGGCAACTGCGCACCTGTTTGCGTACGTTAGTGGCGTTGGCAGTGGAAGGCCGGGTCACGCTGGAGGACGTGCACGAGTTACTGCCCGCAAGTGACGACCAACCTGTTGACGATCCACTGGGCGTATCCGAACGGCAAACTCTGCTCAGCATGATCGAAGCTGAACACTGGCATGTCGCGCGAGTTGCCCGTCGTCTGGGGATCAGCCGCAATACGCTGTACCGCAAGCTTCGTCAGCATGGGATCACCCGGCCTGGTTGAAGACAATCGCGATCATTTGCGTTCATTCGCTGTAGATTGCGTGCATTGCCTGGATATTGCTTGGATCCAATCATTAACTCACTATATCGCACGCCGACAAGCGGTAGGCTGAGCCTATTGCTTAAGGTGATGGCGCAATGACATATTGCAGCACCTTTCCTCACTTCAAGATGTACCGAAAATGCGCCCCCTCAAGTCACTTGTCGCAGCGTCGTTGCTGCTCAGCGGGTGCAATGGAATGCCAGTCGCTTTTGTTCAGGATCCTGTTTTAGACCAAGCCTTTGTCGTTCACTCCGGCGCGCCTTTGCCTTACGTGCTGATGGGTTCGGCTGTGCAATGGAATGAAGACTTCGCCGTGACGGTGAAGCACATTCCTTACTTGTCGGGCACGGTTTTCCAGGGGCAGGCAGATGTGCAGTTCTTCCGTCACAAGGCCAATAGCGTGCCGGCGTGGCGCGGCTACAAGCCGGGCGAGGAGCTGACTTCGGTGGGCTTCAATTCGCTGTACATGTCGGTCAAGGGCACCGGCCAGGCGCTGCCGGCGATGGTTCGCCTCGACGTCAAAGAGGGCAACGTGCTCTACGGCACCCATAATGGCGCGCTGGCCAAAGGCATGTCCGGCGGGCCGGTGTTTTCCGCCGATGGCAAAGTGGTTGGCATCAACGTGGCGTTTCTCACCCGTGACGATGTCAGCCGCCTCAAACGTAAAGACTTGCTCGATCAACCGCGCGTAAGCATTTTTTTGCCGTACGCGGAGATCAATCGCGAGTGGTCGCGCTATCAGGCCAGCATCACCCCGACAGCGCCACCGGCGACCAAACTGGCCAGCCGCTGATCAGCGTTCGCGCATCGCTTCGCGGGCGCGGTTGAGCGGTTTGATCAGGTAGTCGAGCACGGTTTTTTCGCCGGTACGGATGTCCACCGTGGCGATCATCCCGGGCACGATGGCGAAGCGTTTGCCGGCCTTGTTGCGCAGTTCATCCGAAGCGGTACGGATGAACACGCGGTAGTAGAAGATCTCCGGCTTGGCTTCGTCCTGAATCGTGTCCGGCGAGATCGTCACCACTTCGCCGTCGAGGCTGCCGTAGATCGAATAGTCATAGGCGGTGATTTTCACTTTCGCCGCCTGGCCCGGGTGAATGAAGGCGATGTCGCGCGGCGAGATGCGCGTCTCGATCAGCAGTTGTTCATCGAGCGGCACGATCTGCATGACCTGGCCGTTAGGCGCAATGACGCCGCCAATCGTGCTGACCTCGATATCCTTGACGATGCCGCGCACCGGCGAGCGCAGGGTCAGGCGCGACAGTGAATCGGTGCGACCACGGATCACCGCTTCGAGCATCTGCGCTTCGGCGTTGGCCTTGGCCAGGTCTTCGCGGGCGCGGACCATGTAATCGGAGCGGGCTTCGGTGGCTTTCAATTCCAGCTCCGAACGCTGACGGGTCAGGCGCAGCACTTCGACCCGGCTCGAGGCGCCGATCTTCGCCAGATTTTCAGTGATCGCGAGTTCGCTGCGCACCAGTTTCAGCGAGCTCTGAATACCGTCGAGGGTTTCCGCCAGACCTTTGCGCCGGGTCTGGTAGAGCTCGGTTTCGGCGCGGATCAGATCGGGAAACTCCTGCAGCGATGCTTCGAACGTCAGGGGCTTTTCGCTGACTTCGGCCTGCAAGCGGTTGACGCTGGCCAGCGCCGCGCGGTACTTGGCCGCGCTTTCGCCGACGTTGGACTGGTTCTTCACCGGGTCCAATTGCGCGAGGATCTGCCCGCGCTCGACCAAAGCACCTTCGCTGACATTGAGCTGCTCGAGAATGCCGCCCTCCATCGACTGAATCACCTGCTCGCGCGAGCTGGGCACCACTTTGCCGGTGCCGGTCGAGACTTCGACGATCTCGAACCACGCGGCCCAGGCAATGAAGCAGGCGAGCATCAGCGCGCAACCCCAGATCACCTTTGCGCCACCGGCAAGTGCGCGCTCATCGCGGCCATCGAGGTAGGACATCGGGTCCGGCACGTCGGTCATCATCGGCTTCATACCGCCACTCCTTTGCCCGGTGCGCGCAGCCGCGCCAATGCCGCGTCGCGATGGTCATCGATGACGATCCGTCCGTTGTCGAGCACGATGATCCGCTCGACCAGTTGCAACACACTGACCCGGTGCGTGGCGACCACCAGCGTTCGGCCCTGGGTCCAGGTCGCGAGTTTTTCCAGCAACAAACGCTCGGTGACGTCATCGAGCGCGGCCGTCGGTTCGTCGAGCAACAGCACTTGTGGCTGACGGATCAACAAGCGCGACAGCAACAGGCTCTGACGCTGACCGCCGGACAAACCCAGGCCGCCCTCAAGTACCAGATGATCCATGCCTTTGGGCAGCTGCCGAACGAAATCCAGCGCGCCAGTGACAGTCAGCGCGGCGATGATTTCCTGATCGCTGGCCTGACCGGCGCCGAGGGTGATGTTGTCGCGCAAGGTGCCATGAAACAGTCGCGCCTGTTGCGACAGCAGGCCGACATCGCGGCGCAGGTCGGCCGGATCCAGATGCGCCAGGGCGATGCCGTCCAGAGTGGTTTCACCGCTGCTCAGATCCATCGCGCCGCCCAGTGCTTGCAGCAACGTCGACTTGCCAGCGCCGTTGCGGCCGAGCAGGGCGATGCGTTCGCCGGGGCGGATGCTTAAATCGATGTTGTTGAGCGCCGGGGTCGATTCCTCGCTGTAGCGAAAACTGGCCTGACGCAGGCGGTAGTCGCCGCGAATTGCCGGCAGGTGCACGCGCTGACTGCCTTCGGGATGATCCACCGGCATCTGCATGATCCGGTTCAAACCTTCGAGCGCGACCTTGGCCTGCTGCCATCGGGTGAGCACGTGGGTCAGTTGCGCCATCGGCCCCATCATCCGCGACGACAGAATCGACGCCGCGACCAGACTGCCGGTGGTCAGGTCGCCGGCAATCACCATCGGCGCGCCGAACACGATGACCACTGCGAACACTCCGCCCTGCACGTTCTGCGTCCACGCCACCAGGCTGTTGGTCAAGGTGCGCAGGCGCAGGCTGCTGTCTGCGGAGGCGGCGTTGTACTGGTTCCACTGTTGCTGGAAACGCTGCTCGGCCTGCAATGCCTTGATGTCGTCGAGGCCCTGAATACTTTCTACCAGCATGGCGTTGCGCAGCGCCGCTTCACGCATCGAGGCATTGGCGAGTCGGGCCAGACGCGGTTGCGCAATGATCCCGGGCAGCAACATGAACACCAGCGCCACCAGCGGGATCAGCACCAGTGGCCCGCCGATCAAATAGAACACCAGCAGGAACAGCAGGAAAAACGGCATGTCCGCCAGTGCCGTGGCAGTGCTGGAGGTGATCAGGTCGCGGATCTGCTCCAGCTCGCGCAATTGCGAAATGAATGAACCGGTGGATTTCGGCCGCGCGGAATTGCGCAGACGCAAGGCGTGGCCAAAGACCAGATCGGAGACGCGCAAGTCGGCGCGCTTGCCCAGTACATCGGTGATGCGCAGACGCAGAATGCGCATGACGAAATCGAACAGCAGCGCCAGCATCACCCCGCCGAACAACACGTACAGGGTCGGCAGCGACTCGGCCGGAATCACCCGGTCGTACACTTGCATGGAAAACAGTACCCCGGCCATGCCCAGCAGGTTGGCCACCAGCGAGGCGATCATCACTTGGCTGTAAGGCCGCAGATCGGTGAGGACGATGCGGCGGAACCAGTGCTCGTCGTAGGGCTTGATGTAATCGTTGGTGCGCACGTCCGCCACTGGTTGCGTCGGACGCAGAATCACCGTGCGCAGCGCCTGCTCGGTGAGCCCGCCAGCCTCCATGCGACTCTGCAAACCTTGATCGCCACTGAAGCAGATGCCCAGCTCGCCGGTTTCGCCGATGCTTTCAAGCACGCCGACCTGACCGTCGCGCAGTTGCACCACCAGCGGCGTACGCCGGCGGCTCAGGCTCTTGTTGTCGAATACCGCGAATTTCACGCTCAAACCGGCCTGACGCGCCATGTGCCGAACCACTTCTTCGACGCGGCCTTCGCTGTGCACCGAGGCCAGGCGCACGCTTTCCGGCGAGACGTCGAGGCGATAGTGGCGGGCGACCTTGAGCACCGCTTCCAGCCACGGTGAATAATCTTCGCGAGCTTCGGCAGCAGCGGGTTCGGGAACAGTGATGCTGGCATCGGTCATGGCAGGATCTCGACATTCTGGATGGCGCTGTGGTCGATGCCGAAGACCCGGCGAATCGCACCGCTGTTGTAGAAGCAGTCGATCTGCAGGCGTTGCAGATCAGCCTGGGTGTTGACCAGATCGAAGCGCGACTGATGGATTTCCTGCTCGGCGTTAAGCAGGTCGAGCAGCGGTCGCGTGCCCAGTTCCAGGTACTGGCGGCCATACAACATGCGCGCCTCGGTGATGCTGGTCTGGCGAAATTCCAGCGAGCGCAGCCGCCGGTTCAGACCCGAGGTTTGCGCCTGGGCTTCGGCCAGACCCTGGCGCGCTTGCAGACGGGCGGAGTCTTCGGCCGAATCCGCTGCGGTCAGCGCATGCCCGGCGGCGCGGCTGCGCGCACTGATCGCGCCGCCCTGATAGATCGGCACTTCGAGGTTGAGGAAGATCCCCGCCTGGGTGCGATCAGCGCGCGAGTTCTGATCGTCGTAGTGGTCGTCCAGGTATTGGTTGACCGACGGTTGCAGCGACAGGGTCGGGTAGGCCTCGGCTTTGGCCTGGGCCAGCTCGGCCTGTGCCTGGGTGCGTTGCGCGGCGGCTTGGAGAACGGCGGGCAGGGTGTCGGAGATCTGCGAGGCGTCGCAGGCCTGGGTTAGCGTAGGCGCGGCGGCGTCGCTGACCGCCGGCGGCGTGCGCCGTCCAAGCAAGCTGGTCAGCGTCGCTTGCCAGCGTGCGTATTGCGCCTTGAATTCCTGCAACGTCGCCGTCGCGCCTTCTGCGCGGGACTGCGCCTGGACCATATCGGAGCGGGTGCTGGCGCCCATGTCGCTGCGTTGCTTGGCCAGGTCGACGATGCCGCCGATGCCCTGAATCTGCTCGCGGGCAACCTCGAGCAGACGCTGATAACGCTGCACCTCGATGTAGGCCCTGGCGGTGTCGCGGGCGATGTCGTCGATCGCCAGCAGAATCCCGGCCTGACTGCGCGCCACCCGGGCGCGGGCGGCGTCGACCGAACTGGAAACCTTGCCGAAGTCATACAGCATCTGTTTCAGGGAAATGTTCACCGACTGGCTGCCGGCATCGCTGCCGTAACCGCTGGTGTAACCACCCTTGATGCCGCCGGTGACCTGCGGGTAATAGCCGGATTCGGCGACGTTGACCCCTTCGCCTTGCTGGAACAGGGTGCCGATGGCCTCGCCGATGCGTGGGTGCCAGTCCACGGCGAGCCTGACCGCTTGTTCCAGCCCCAACGCGTCCGCATCGGCGGACGCTTTCAGAGCAGGGGCAGGGCGCTGACGGCTTTCATTGCCTGCCGGTTGTTGCAGTTGCGACGGGCTGATGCTGCGCAAGCTGCTGTCGAGGTTGTCGTCGGCGCGAACGCCGACGGTGAAAGCGGGGTAGAGGCCGATGGTCAACAGGACCACCGGCCATTTCTGGCGAAAAACTGACTCCACAGACTTCCCTTACTGTTGAGAGACCAACGTTTGATGTCTTGTTTCAAACCACTTGAATGCCGTTCTGTACCCACAAGTGGTGGCTCGGATCCTCCTGTGCCGTGTATTGAACATAGTCGATGCCGTCGGCCTGTTGCGTGCCATCGGCGACCCAGCCATCGGTCATGTGCACGCTGTCCCTGTCGTCACCCTTGATCAGCAGGGTGTTGTTGTCCGAGGACGTGATCGCCAGCAGATCGCTGAGATTCAGTGTCAGCGCAACCGCACTGGAATGGTTGAGATCGAGGATCTCGACGTTGTGGATCTTGCTCTGCAGATCGCCGAGGTTGATCGACACGTCGCCACCGGCCCAGAGCAGGGTGTCGGTGCCGCTGCCGCCGTCCACCGAGGTGAATTGCTGATCGGCGATGATCAGCGTGTCGTCGCCACCGCCACCTTGCAGGGTCACGGCGCCACCGTGCGAGCCGTCGAGGGTGTCGTTGCCCTCGGTGCCCTGGATCAAGTCGCTGCCAGTGGCATGGGCCAGACCGAGGTCATCACTGGCCAGGGCCGAGAACGCGGTGCTGGCAAATGCGCCGGCCTTGTTCAGGTCGATGGTCAGCGTCGCGGTATCCACGGTGCCGTTGGGGTGGGTAAGTTGGTAGGTGAAGGTGTCTTCCTGGCCGATCACCGCATCGGTCAGCCCGGCCTTGAGCGTGTAGGTGTAGTTGCCGTTGGCCTGGACCACCAGGGTGCCGTAGTTACCGACCAGCGAGACGCCGTTGTACCCCGGCGCTACGTAACTGCCGGCGACCAGCACGCTGAGCAAGGTGTACACCGAGCCCAACACATCGGCGCCGCCGCCAGCGGTGTCGGTGAGCAGATTGCCCGATACCGGCGTGTAGCTGCCGACCACAAACTGATTGTTGTAGGTCGCGACGTTGATCAGGCTGGTGTTGACGCTGGTCAGCAGGCCGAGGCCGCCCACTGCCACCCGCACCTGATAACTGCCGGCGGTCTGGTCGTCGAACTTGATCCCGTAGTTGCCGCCGCCGAGATTGACCAGCGCGTTGCCGCCGTAACTCTTGACCAGCACGTACTGGTTGGTCGCCGTGTTGAGTTTGTACAGGCCCACCGTCATCGAACCGAGCAGCGCCAACAGGTTGCTCGAATTGACCACCACGGTCAGGTCACTGACGGTATCGGCCGCGACCACGGTGTTGTAGTTACCGCTGCCGCCGCCCAGCAGCACATTGAAGGTGCCGAGGGCGGAGTTGGTGGTCACTTCGCGGTTGATCAGGGTGACGTCGGTCGAGGCGATGTCCGCTGTGGCATCCACCACCAGCGCCGGGCTGCCGAGGTTGGCGTCATTCCACACTTCGCTGGCTTGCGGGCTGTCGATGCGCACGTACAGATTGGCGGTGTCGCTCAAGCCGTTCGGGTGCACCAGTTGATAGTTGAACACGTCGACTTTGCCGACGCTGCCGACGCTGCCGTTCGGTTTGTAGCTGTAGTTGCCGTTGGCGTCGATGGTCAGCGTGCCGTACAACCCTTGCACCGTGGTGCCGGCACCGGCGCTGACCCAGGCGCCGTTCTTGAAGATCTGCAACTGCGCGCCGTTGTCCGGGCCGGTCTGATCGGCCGTGCCATCGACGCCGACGTTGGTGATGACGTTGCCAGTCACCGCTGGCCCGGCAATGCCGTTGAACTGGGTCAGGCTGCTGACGTCCAGTTGCAGCTGGGTATTGACCGTGGTCAGCACGCCGATGCCGGTGCTCGAAACCGTCAGTCGATAATCGCCTGACAGCAGGTTACCGATGTCGACCCGCACACCCTGACCGGTCAGGGCAATCAGATCCAGCAGGCCGCTGCTGCCGTTGACATCCAGAGTCACCCAGTTGCCGCTGGCATCCTTGACTTGCAGGGTATAGACCACGCCATCGATCAGCGAAATCAGACTGCTGGTGGTCAGCGTCAGGGTCGGATCAAGACGCGTGCCGCCGGCGACGGTGAAAGTGAAGGTTTTCGAGAATCCGGCCAGCAGCGTGGTGAACGAGTCGTTGAAGGTCTGCGAGGCGGTGACCGGGGCCAGCGTGACGGTGCCGACGGCGAGGTTATCGCTGGCGATCACTGGCGCGTTGACGTCGACGTCCGGCGCAATGACGTTGGCGGCCACCGAAACGTTGCCGCGTGCGTCGCTGAGGTTGACGGTGAGGTTTTCACCGTTGATCTGCGCACTGCTCAGGGTGACGGTAAACACGCCGAGGTTGTTGACCGTGCCGGTGCCGAGAACGGCGCCGCTGGCCGACTTGATGGTCACGGTTGCGCCGACTTCGCCGGTACCGGTGACGGTCAGGCCGTCGGCGCCGACCAGCAGCGCCGTGGCGGCAGCGGGCGGTGTCAGGTCTGGCGCCGTCGCGGTCGCCGCAGCCGATACGTTGCCGCTCGGATCCGCCTGGGTGACGCTGAGCACCTGGCTGTTGATCTGCGCCGAGGCCAATGTCACCGAGAAACTGCCGTTAGCGGCGACCGTCGCGGTTCCGAGCACCACGCCGCCGACGCCTCGCACGCTGATGGTCGAACCGGGCACACCGACACCAGTGAGTACGGTGCCGCTGCCATTGACGCTGACGCCGGTCGGCGCGCCGGGAGCGGTAATGTCTGGCGCTGTCAGGCTGGCATTGGGCGACAGATTACCGGCCGGGTCGACCAGACGCACGGTCAACAGCTGCCCGTCGAGTTGTGCGGTGTTCAGGTTGAAGCTGAACGTGCCGCCACTGCCCACGGTGGTGGTGCCGATCAGCGCACCGCCCGGGCCGTAGACGTTGACCGTCGCACCGGCTTCGCCCGTACCGCTGAGGGTCAGACCGTTGGCAGCGAGCGTCAGACCGCTGGCCGCGATCGGCGCCTGCACGTCAGGGGCCGTCAGATTGAAGACCTGCGACAGATTGCCCGTCGGGTCGGTCTGTTGGACATTGAGCTGTTGGCCGTTCAGTTGCGCGCTGGACAGTTGCACGGTGAAGGTGCCGCCAGCATTGACCACGGCGGTGCCGAGGACGGTACCGGCTGCGTTGGTCACGCTGACGGTCGCGCCGGCTTCACCCGTGCCGCTGACAGCCAGGCCGGTGCCGTTCAGGCTGACATTGCTCAGCGGCGCTGGCGCAGTGGTATCGGCGACGCTGAGGTTGGTAACCGGCGAAACGTTGCCCGCCGCATCACTCTGCGTGACGCTCAGTTGCTGGCCGTTGAGTTGCGCCGATGACAAGGTCACCGAGAACGAGCCATTGCCCGCCACCGTCGCCGTGCCCAGCACCGTGCCACCCGCACCGCGAACAGTGACGGTGGCGCCGGCTTCACCGAGCCCGCCGAGCACCAGACCGGCACCGCTAATGACCAGCGCCGTCGGAGCGGTCGGGGGAGTGATATCGGGCGCCGTTACGTTAAGCCCGGATGAGGTGTTGTTGGCCGCATCGGTCTGTGTCGCATTGAGCACCTGACCGTTGACCTGCGGCGTATTGAGCTGTGCGCTGAAGGTGCCATTGGCGCCAATCGTCGCATTGCCCAGCACGACGCCGCCAGCGCCGGTGATGGTCACCGATGCGCCGACTTCGCCGCGACCGGTGACCAATGTGCCGCTGGCATTGACTGCAAGATCGCTGAGTGCCGCCGGCGCCGAGGTGTCGCCTGCGGTGATTTCAGTCGGCAGCGAGGCGCCACCCAGCGCAGTGTTGGCGGTGACCTCAAGACTTTCTCCGTTGGTTTGCGCAGGCGTCAGCAACACGCTGAACGTGCCATCCGGGCCAGTGACGCCGGTGCCGATCAGGCTGTTGTCCGGCGCGTAGACATTGATGGTGGTGCCGATCGCCGCCGTGCCGGTCAGCGTCACGCCGTCGGCTGTCAGTACAAGATTGTCCGGCGCAGCCGGGGCTGGCACTGCCGGAACAGTCAGGTCGGCGTCTGCGGACACATTAGTCGCGACGTCTGTTTGATTCACTGTCAGCACCTGGCCGGCGGTGATGCCGGGGTCCAGATCGATCAGGAACGTGCCGTTGGCGGTCACTGTGCCGGTGCCGACGATATTGCCTAGCGCATCGGTTACTTCGACACTCGCACCGGCTTCGCCACGACCGGCGAGCTGGCTCAGATCGCCGCTGATGGTCAGACCGGTGACGGCATCCGGAGCCGTGGTATCTGCCGCCGGGTAGAGCAGCACTGGCGATGCGTTCTGCGCTTCGTCCGTCGCGATCACCGACAACAACTGACCGTTGGCCTGGGCCGGATTCAGCGTGACGGTGTAGGTGCCGTCGCCCAATGCCACCGCTGTGCCGAGCACGGTGCCGGTGGCGGACAGCACAGTCACGGTGCTGCCGGCTTCGGCGGTCCCGGCGAGCAAGGTGCCAGCGCCGGTCAGCGATGTCACCGTTGGTGCGATAGGTGCAGTGCTGTCCGGCGCGTCGACCAGAACGGGCTGGGACTCGTTGTTTTGTGCGTCGGCTTGCACTACCGAGAGCGCGCGACCATCGAGTTGCGCAGCCGACAACGTGACGCTGAAACTGCCATCTGCCGCCACCGTCGCCGTGCCGAGCACCACCGCGCCGTCTCGCACGGTGACGGTCGCTCCGGGCTCGCCAGTACCGGTCACGGTCAAGCCGTCCTGGCTGACATTGAGGTCGGCCACCTCCAGTGGATCGGTGATATCGCCCGCTTGCACGGGCGCTGTCGGCGATGTGTTGGACGCCAGATCGGTCTGATTGACGCTCAACAGCTCGCCATTCACCTGCGGCGGATTGAGGGTCACGCTGAACGAGCCATTGTCGGTCACGGTTGCCGAGCCCAGTACCGTGCCAGTCGCGCTGAGCACGCGCACCGTGGCGCCGGCTTCACCGCTGCCGGTCAGTGTCAGGCCATCAGGCGTAAGAACGAGGTCGGTGGGCGCAGCGGGCAGGGTGATGTCCGGCGCAGTGACGGGCACGATCGGCGAAGGGTTGCCCGCCGCATCACGCTGGATCACCGATAAGGCTTCACCGTTGAGCAGAGGCTGGTCGAGGGTGACGCTGAAACTGCCATCGGCCGCGACGGTGCCGGTGCCAACGATGGTGCCCACTGCGTTGGTGACGACTACCTGCGAGCCCGCCGCACCGGAGCCGGTGATGAGGCTGCCGCTGGCGTCGATCTCGACATCGGTCAGTGCGGCAGGAGGCGTGCTGTCCGGTGCGCTCAGCGTGCCGGCAGGCGAGGCATTGCCGGCTGCATCCGCCAACACCACGAACAGCGCTTGGCCATTGGTCTGCACCGGAGTCACGGTGATCTGGAAACGGCCATCGCTGCCCACGGTGCCGGTGCCCAGCTCGGTACCGTCTGCGGATGTCACGCGGACAATGGCGCCGACTTCGCCGGTCCCGGTGAGGGTGTCGCCATCGGCATTCAGTTGCAGATCGGCCGGCGTCGCTGGCGGGGTCAGATCCGGTGCGGTGACCGTCACCGGGGCGCTGACGTTGCCGGGTGGATCGGCCTGCTGCACGCTGAGGATCTGTTCATTGATCTGCGGAGGATTGAGGGTGACGCTGAAGGTGCCGTCGCCGAGTACCACGCTGGTGCCGAGCAAAGTACCGTTGGCATCGCGCACGGTCACGGTCGCGCCGGGTTCGCCTGTACCGATGACCAGCGCGCCGGACGAGTTGATATCGACGTTGTCCAGTGGATCAGGCGGGGTGAAGTCCGGTGTCGTCAGGCTCACCGCAGGCGAGTCGTTGCCCGCCGCGTCGGCCTGGACCACGGTGATCACTTCGGCGTTGGTCAACGCCGGGTTCAGTGGCAGGGTGAAGGTACCGGTCGCGCTGACCACGGCGGTGCCAAGCACGTTGCCGTCGCTGTCGATGACCCGGACTTGCGCGCCGGGTTCGCCGCGCCCGGTCAGGCTTGCGCCGTCGCCGCCAATGCTCAGTTGCGAAACGGCCGCTGGCGGTGTGCTGTCGACCGAAGTGAACGGCGTGGCTGCCGAGGTGTTGCCCGCCGCATCCGTCAGCGACACGGTCAGCGTCTGGCCATTGGCTTGCGGCGTGGTCAGGGTGATCGCAAACGTGCCGTCGATGCTCACGGTGCCGGTCCCGACCAGCGCTCCGGCGGCGTTGTACACGTTGGCCGTGGTGCCGGCCTCACCGGTACCCGACAGCAGGGTGCCGTCAGCACTTGCCACCAGCGCCGCCGGCGCATTGGGCGCGATCAGATCCGGGGCGATCAGGTTGACGCTGTTGGATTCGTTGCCGGCGGCGTCGGCCTGGCTCAGGCTCAGGGTCTGCCCCGAAGTCTGCGCCGGACTGAGGGTGACGCTGAACGTGCCATTGGCCGCCACCACGGCGCTGCCGAGAACCACTCCGCCGGTGCCGAGCACGGTCACTGTGGCGCCGGCTTCACCGCGCCCGGTCAGGGCCGTGCCGTTCGGTGCCAGACTCAGTTCGCTGAGCGGCGTTGGCGCGGCGATATCGGCAGCGGTGTAATCGGTCGGCGACGAATTAATGCCGGTGCTCGAGGTTGCCACGGCAGACAGCGGTTCGCCGTTGAGTTGCGCGGCGTTGAGGGTAACGCTGAAAGTGCCATTGGCCGCCACCAGCGCGCTGCCGAGTAACACGCCCGAGGCATTGCGAATGCTCACGGTGCTGCCGGCGGTGGCCGAGCCGGTGAGGGTCAGACCGTCGGCGCTGAGGGCCAGATTGGTCGGTGCACTTTCCGCCAGATTGCCCGGTGCAGTCACCGGCGCTGCCGGTCCGGTGTTGCCGGCAGCATCGATCTGCACCACGGAAAGATTCGATCCAGCCACCGCCGCCGGGGACAACGTGACGCTGAAATTGCCGTTGCTGGCAACGGTCGCAGTACCCAGCAAAACACCGCCGGCATCGCGAACTTCCACGCTGGCGCCGATCTCGCCGATGCCGGTCAGGGTGGCACCATTGGCGCTGACCGCCAGATCGCTCGCTACCAACGGCGCCGTGCTATCGACCGCATTGACGATTGCCGGGGCTGACGGATTGCCTGCCGCGTCGATGGCTGTCACGTTCAGCGACTGGCCATTGGTTTGCGGGCTGTTGAGGGTAATCTGGAAAGTGCCGTTCGCGGCCGCCGTGGTGGTGCCGAGGAGGTTGCCCTGGCTGTCGCGCACGGTCACGGTACTGCCGGCCTCGGCGTTACCGGCCAGTTGCACGCCAGCAGCATTGAGGGTCAATGCGCTCGGAATCGCCGGCGCGGTCAAATCCGCGGCGATGACTTCAACCGCCGCCGATACGTTGCCCGGCGGATCTTCCTGAGTGACGGTCAGCACTTCGGCATTCAGTTGTGCTGCGTTGAGGGTGACCGTGAACGCGCCGCCACTGCCGACCTGCGCGGTGCCGAGCAAGGTGCCGTCGGCGCTGCGTACAGACACGGTGGCGCCGGGTTCGCCGTGGCCGGTAACGATGACGCCGTCGGCATTCACCGCGACTTGGGTCAGTGCCGCCGGCGGGCTGATGTCGGGTGCGGTGACGCTGGTCGACGGTGAAACATTGCCGGCAGGGTCGGTCTGATTGATCGCGAGCGCTTCACCATTGGTCGGCGCTGGCGCCAGGGTGACGCTGAACGAGCCGTCCGCGCCCACCACGGCGCTGCCCAGCAGGGTGCCGTTGGCGGTGGTGACATTGACTGTTGCGCCAGCCTCACCTGTGCCGCTGAGGGTGCTGCCATCGGCGCTGATCAGTGGATTCTGCACAGCGGCGGGCGGGGTGCCGTCGATGGTGATCACGCCAGTGGAAGTCGAGGCGTTGCCATTTGCGTCGGTCAGAGTGACCTCCAGGGTTTCGCCGGTGTTCTGCGCGTTGGGCAGGGTGACCTGGAAGTTACCGCTCTGATCGACTACGCCGGTGGCCAGAACATTGCCGGCGGCATCGCGCACGGTCACGGTGCTGCCGGCTTCGCCCTGGCCTTTGACCACGGTGCCGACGTCATTGATCGTAACGCCAGTCGCTGCGGCTGGCGGTTGCAGATCGCTGGCAATGATGCCGGCGGGTTGCGAAAGGTTGCCGGCGGCGTCGCTCTGGATCGCGGTAAGCGCCTGGCCATTAAGTTGTGCCGGCGTCAGCGTCAGGCTGAACGTGCCATTGCTGGCGACCAGTGCAGTACCGAGCACGGTACCTGTGGCGTCGGTGACAGTGACCGTCGCCCCGGCCTCTCCGCGTCCAGTGAGTGTCGTGCCGTTGGCACTCAGCGCCAGATCGGTCACAGCGTCCGGCGCCGTGCCATCGACCGCCGTCACCGTGCCCGGAATCGACACGTCACCGTCGGGACTGGTGGCCGTCACCTGGAGAACTTGCGCGTTGATCTGTTTGCTATTGAGCAACAGGGTGAAGCGGCCGAAGCTGTTGATCAGCCCGGAGCCGAGCACAGCGCCGCTGCTGCTGGTCACCGTCACGGTGCAACCGGGCGTTCCGGCGCCGGTCAGGGTGAATCCGTCGGCACTCAAGGCCAGATCGGTCGGTGTCGCGACCTGGGTACCGTCCAGTCCTGCCAGCGGCACGACGGGCGAATCATTACCGCCGCCATCCGTGCTGATGACTTCCAGATTGCCGCCAGGCTCGGCCGGTGGGCTGAGGGTCACGACAAAGCGGCCATCCGCATCAGCCGTCGCGGTGCCCAGCACAGCGCCACCGCCGGCAATGCTGACGGTGACCGTGGTGCCCGGTTCGGCAAGTCCGGACACCTGCGTGCCGGCCGGGTTGAGCGCGAGATCGCTGACCGGCGTCGGCGGCGTGCTGTCCGGCGCGGCAACGGTGCCTGGCAACGAACTGTTGGCGCCGTCCGACACCACGACTTGCAAGGCTTCGCCATTGGTCTGCGCCGTATCGAGGTTGACCGTGAAGGCGCCCGTGCCGTCAGCGGTCGCGGTGCCGATGACGTTGCCGTCGGCATCCAGCACCTGCACCGTGTTATTGGGCTGCGTGGTGCCGGTGACGGTGGCACCTGAAGGATCGACGATCAGCCCGGTCGGTGCAGGCGGTGCGGTGATGTCCGGTGCGGTGACCGGCGTGGCCGGCGAGGGCAGGGCGCTCGCATCGGTCTGGATCACGCTCAAAACCTGACCGTCGAGCTGAGCAGGACTCAGGTTGACGCTGAAATTGCCGTCGCTGGCGACCACCGTAGTGCCGAGCACCGTGCCGTCCGGTGCGCTGACGGTTACGGTGCTGCCGGCTTGCCCGGTGCCGGTCAATGTCACGCCATTGTTGGCCAGAACGACGTTGTCTGGTGCCAGCGGCGCGGTGGTGTCCGCTGCGGTCAGCGGCGTGTTGGGCGAAACGTTCACGCCATCCGATTGGCTGACTTGCAGTTGCTGGCCTTCGATCTGCGGGCTGTTCAGCGGCACTGTAAAGGCGCCGGTGCCGTCGACGATCGCGGTGCCCAACACATTGCCCGCCGAATCCTTGACCGACACCGTGGCACCGGGTTCGCCGGTGCCGCTCAGTTCAGTGCCGCCTGTATTCAGCGACAGATTGGAAGGGGCAGTGGGGGCCTGGATATCCGGCGCTTCAACTGGAACTGCCGGCGAGCCTGAAGGCGAGCCATCGGTCTGCACAACGCTGAGGTTCTGGCCATTGGTTTGTGGCGAGGACAAGGTGACTTCGAACCGGCCGTTGCTGCCGACGACAGCTGTTCCCAGCACGGTCCCATTGGTGTCAGTGACAGTAACGGTGGCGCCGATCTGACCCGCGCCGGAGACCACGGCACCATTGGCGGAAATGCTTACATCGGTCACGGCAACCGGCGTGGTCAGATCGGGTGCGATCACGTTGACCGGCGCCGAAGGATTGCCGTCCGCGTCGGTCTGGATCACTTGCAGCTGTTGCGCATCGGTCTGTGGAGTCGAGAGGTTTACCGTGAAGTTGCCATCGGCACCCACGGTACCGGTGCCGATGATGTTGCCGGCCGGATCGCGCACGGTAATCGAAGCGCCGATTTCGCCTGTGCCGGTCAGCGTCTGCCCTTGGCCGTCGAGCGTAACGCCCGTCAGCGGCGCCGGGCCTTGCGTGTCAGGCGTTACATAGCTTAATGGGGCAGAGGTATTGCCAGCCGCATCGCTGGCACTGATCTGCAACGCTTCGCCATTGTTTTGCGGGCTGCTCAATTGCACCGTGAACGTGCCATCCGCAGCAACGACTGCCGAGCCGAGTACATTGCCGTTCGCATCGCGAACCGTGATCGTTGAACCGACCTGGCCGCGTCCTTTCATCAGCAGGCCGTCCACACTCAGGACAACGTCGCTTGGCTGAGTCAGGCCATCGAGGTCCAGGGCGATAACGGTCGTTGCTGGCGACGGGTTGCCGGCGGCGTCGGTGACCAGCACGCTCAGCGCCTCACCATCGATTTGCGCGGCGTTGAGTTGGACGGTGAACGAGCCATCGGCTGCCACCTGCGCTGTCCCCAGCAGCGTACCTTGCGCATTGGTGACGCTGACTGTGCTGCCGGGTTCGCCACGGCCGGTCACCGAGAGGCCATCGCTGCTCACGGCTAGATCTGTTGCAGCGGCGGGGCCAGTGATGTCCGGCGCATTGAAGGTGACGGCCGGCGATTGCGCACCGGCGCTGTTGACTGCCACGACACTGAGGGTTTCACCGTTGGCCTGCGCACGAATCAGCGTCAGCAGGAAAGTGCCGTCAGCGGCCACCGCCGCGCGCCCGAGCAATTCGCCATTGGCGGCGCGGACTTCGATCGTGGTGCCGGCCCGGGCGGTGCCGGTCAGTTGGCTGCCGTCGCTGCTCAAACCAAGATTGCCTGGCGTCGTCGGTTCGACGATCTCCGGCGCGCTGATCGTTGCGCCGGTCGAGGTGTTGCCTGCGGCATCGGTGGCATTCACTGTCAGCGGCTGACCGCCGGTTTGCGCGGGGCTGAGGGCGACGCTGAAGGTGCCATCGGCTGCAACCACGGCGCTGCCGAGCAGGCTGCCATCGGCGGCGCGCACCTGGATGGTCGAGCCGACTTCACCGGTGCCGCCGAGTTGCGTGCCATCGGCGCTCACGCTGAGATTGCCTGGCGCGGTGGGCGCGGTGGTATCCGGCGCAGTGACCGTACCCGGCGTCGAAACGTTGCCCGCAGGGTCGGTGAGCGTGACGTCGAGCGGCTGGCCATTGTTCTGTGGCGTACCCAGGTCGACCTGGAAACTGCCATCGGCGCCAACGGTTCCGGAACCCAAAATGTTGCCGGCTGCATCGCGTACCTGAACGACACTGCCAGCTTCGCCAAAACCACTCAGCACCCGGCCATCGGCCGACAAGGTTAATCCGGTCGCGGGCGCAGGAGGCGTCGCGTCTCCACCGCCACCACCTCCGCCGCCGCCGCCGCCACTTCCGCCCGCAGCGGCCGCCGCACCACCCGCGCCCAACAGGCCAAGCCCGGCAATCGCCCAGGCCGGCGTTGCGCCATCCACCACACCGACGCCAGCGATCAGCTCGTCCAGCGAATTGATTTCGTCAAAGGTAAAGCCGTTGAACGGCTCGGCGCTGTAGCGCGCCTGCCACAGCGTCGCGTCGTCACCCTGAAAGACAATGTCATTGGGCACGCCGTCAGGGCTGGTGACAAAGAAATTGGAGATTTTGATTTGCTCGCCAGACTTCAGATTGACGATCAAATCCTGACCGCTGCGACTGGTCGACGCCAGTTGATCGGGCCGAACCGGCATTTGTACAACTGAAGGCTGACTGAGCTGAACATTGCCCCAGTTCTGGGCAGTGAGCTGAGAATTGGCTTTGTCGGCAATGACGATGTTGTCCATTACTACTCCCTGTAAATGGGTGGGGCGGACGTCCACGGATGGTTTTAAAACCATAGATAGGGAGTGTCAGATGGGGCTGCCTGATTTTTGACGAGTGTATGAATGGGCCATTTGCCCACGTTTATCTCTTTGAAAAGCTGTTCTAATCAGGTCGTTACCGTTTGTCGGGACGTTGGATCCAAGCGCTTTTTGGGTGCAACAAAATGTGTCGTTTTCGACATTATCCAAAGGAACGCTGGAAAAGGTCCGGACGGAATCGCCGAGGGTGATGGCTAAGCGATATTGAATTTCTCAAAGCGCAGGCCATCCTCCGCAGCTGCCTGTCTGCGAAGGTGTTAATCAAAAAGCGTAGAAGGGGAGAAAGGCTTTGTATAAGAAATCCTGTTGTACCGTTTCAGCGGTTCTTTCTACCCCTCAGCAGTTAATGCGCTAGCTATCGATCGCCGAAGTGATCGGACGATATCCAGTGCAGACTGATCGCTAACGCTACCGGGGCATTGATCAAACATATGTGGCGCCCCAGGGTAGACATGCAGTTCGACGGCAACCCCGGCGCGGGACAGGCGCAGGGCAAATGCAACGTCCTCTTCCAGAAACAGATCCAGCGCCCCGACGGCCAGAAACGTCGGGGGCAAGTCACGCAGATCGTCTTGCAGGGCCGGCGAAAACCAGCCGATTGGCAGATCATCCAGCGCTTGGTCAGTGCGCAGGCACTCCCAACAGAATTGGTTGGCTTGCGCCGGCCAGCCAATCACTCCGGTCGTGCTGTTCTGCTGAGGCGAGGCTGCGCTGCCCGAACGGTAATCGAGCATCGGATAAACCAGCACCTGGCTGGCGATGGAATACTCGCCGCGATCCCGCGCCACAATGGCCAGCGCTGCTGCCAGCCCGGCGCCGGCACTGTGGCCCATGACGATCACGTTGTCGGCGTCGATGTTGAGCGTTTGCCGGTGGGCGAAAACCCAGCCGAGGGCGGTGTAGCAATCTTCCAGGGGAATAGGGAAGGGGTGCTCTGGCGCGAGACGGTAATCGACAGCGACGATGATCGCCTGAAGTGCTTCGGCGAGGTTAGCCAGATAGTCATCGGCCATTTCGGGGCAACCAAGGACGAAGCCTCCACCGTGGATGTACAGGATCACCGCAAAATTACCGTCCGGTGCTGCGGCGGCGGGCCGGTAAAGACACAGGCGCAAATCCTCACCGTCGTGGGACTTTATCCATAGGCTTTCACCGCGCGCTTGTTCTCGGGATTTGAATGTCGCATGGACACGCTCCCTGATCGCGGGCAGCGTTTCCAATGTCCAGTCTTCAGCGCCGGGGGTTAAAAAGCTTTTGAAGTCGGGATCCAGCAGTTCATGTGCTTTCACGTTCTGCCTCCTGGTTGCGAATGAACGAGCGCCTCGGATGGAGGCGCCGCCCTCGGTGAAGTTACAGCCAGGCTTTGATCTGCGCGCACACAGCCGGCGTCGAGATGCCGTAGCGATCATGCAGCGTCGGCAGGGCGCCGGCGTCGAGGAAGGCGTCGGGCAACGCGATCTGTCTGAAGGTGGGCGTCACGCCATTGCGCAACAACAACCCGGCAACCGCCTCACCCAAACCGCCGATGATCGAGCTGTTCTCGGCTGTGACCACCAGACGCCCGGATTTGCGCGCTTCGGCGAGAATGGTTTGTTCATCCAGCGGCTTGATGGTCGGCACGTGCAGCACGGCCACATCAATGCCGTCGGCCTGCAATTGCTTGGCCGCTTCCAGCGAGCGCATGGTCATCAGCCCGGTGGAGATGATCAGCACGTCGTTGCCCGTGCGCAGGGTCTTGGCCTTGCCGATCTCGAATTTATAACCGTACTCGTCCAGCACCAACGGCACATTGCCGCGCAGCAAACGCATATAGACCGGGCCTTGGTGAGCGGCGATGGCGGGCACGGCCTGTTCGATTTCCAGCGCATCGCAAGGGTCGACGATCATCAGATTGGGCATGGCGCGGAAAATAGCCAGATCATCGGTGGCCTGATGGCTCGGCCCGTAACCCGTGGTGAGGCCGGGCAAACCGCAGACGATTTTGACGTTGAGGTTTTCCTCGGCGATGGCCATGCAGATGAAGTCGTAAGCACGCCGCGATGCGAACACCGCGTAGGTGGTGGCGAAGGGCACGAAACCCTCACGCGCCATGCCGGCGGCCGCGCTCATCAGCAACTGTTCGGCCATGCCCATCTGATAGAAACGCTCCGGGTGCGCCTTGGCGAAAATGTGCAGGTCGGTGTACTTGGACAGGTCAGCCGAGAGACCGACGATGTCCGCGCGCTGGTCTGCCAGCGCTGCGAGCGCATGGCCGAACGGTGCCGAGCGGGTCGCCTGGCCCTCGGAGGCAATCGAGGCAATCATCGCCGAGGTGGTCAGGCGCTTTTTCACCGGCGCGCCAGTAGCAGTCGAAGGCGCAGTGTTGGCGGCGTTGCTCATTGGTCTTTTCCTTCTTCAAGGTTGCTCAGTGCCAGGTCCCATTCGTGCTCTTCGACGCGAATGAAGTGGGTCTTTTCCCGGTTCTCCAGAAACGGCACGCCTTTGCCCATTTTCGTGTCGCAGATGATCACGCGCGGTTGCCCGCCGGGGTGATTGCGCGCGGCATCGAATGCAGCGACCAGGGCGTCGAGGTCATTGCCGTCGACGCGCTGGGTGAACCAGCCAAAGGCTTGCCAGCGATCGACGATGGGTTCGAACGAGAGAATCTCGCTGGAGTAACCGTCGGCCTGCTGGTTGTTGACGTCGACGATGGCGATCAGATTGTCGAGCTGCCAGTGCGAAGCCGACATCACCGCTTCCCAGGTCGAGCCTTCATTGAGTTCGCCATCGGACAGCAGGTTGTAAACGAACGAGGCCGAGCCTTTGCGCTTGAGGCCCAGGCAGGCACCGACCGCGATACCCAGGCCCTGACCCAGCGAGCCGCCGGTGATTTCCATCCCCGGGGTATAGGCGGCCATGCCCGACATCGGCAGGCGGCTGTCATCCGAACCGTAGGTTTCCAGCTCGTCGAGCGGAATGATCTCGGCTTCGATCAGCGCTGCGTACAGCGCGATGGCGTAGTGGCCGATGGAGAGATAGAAGCGATCGCGCTGCTCCCATTCGGGATCTGTCGGGCGATGGTTCATCGCATGAAAGTAAGACACCGCCAGCAGGTCAGCCGCGCCGAGGGCCTGGCCCACATAGCCCTGGCCCTGAACCTGGCCCATGCGCAGTGCATGGCGGCGAATGTTGTGCGCGCGCTGGGTCAGGCTCAGCGATGCAGCGTGTGCAAGATTAGTCGTCATGATGAAACTCCGTTGACTCAACGATTGACCAAAGCGGCGGGAATACGCAGGACCAGGCTCGCGCCGAGGAACAGCACGCCGGTGATGAGGTACATGCCGATGGCACTGGAACCGGTCAGGGTGGTGATCCAGCCGATCAGATAAGGCGAGCAGAACCCGGCAAGGTTGGCGAAGCTGTTGACCGCGGCGATGCCGGCCGCCGCAGACACCCCGCCAAGCAGCGTGGTGGGCAGCATCCAGAACAACGAGGTGGCGGAGAGAATGCCGGAGGCGGCCAGGCACAGGCTGAGGATCGACAAGGTCGGATTGCCGCCCATCAGCGCTGCCAGGCTCAAGCCGATCGCACCGGCGATCATCGGCACGATCAGGTGCCAGCGGCGCTCGCGATGTTTGTCGCCACTGCGGCCGACCAGCAGCATCGCGGCGATGGCGCACAGATAGGGCAGGCTGGTCAGGAAACCGATGTGCAGCGGGTCGGAAACCCCTGCATTACGCACCAGTGTCGGCAGCCAGAAGGTGATCGCGTATTGGCCCATGACCACACAGAAGTAGATCGCCGCCAGCAACCACAAGCGCCGATCACGGATGAACTCGCCGATCGAGGCATGGGTGACCTTTTGCTGGTCGTCTTCGGCCAGCTCGCGAGTGATCAAGGCTTTTTCCTCGTCATTGAGCCAGGTTGCCTGATGCACGCCGTCCTTCAGATAACTCAGCACCAGCAGGCCGACGACCACGGTGGGCACCGCCTCGAGAACGAACATCCACTGCCAGCCGGCCCAGCCGTGCACACCGGCAAAGTGGTTCATGATCCAGCCCGACAGCGGGCCACCGACCATGCCTGACAGCGGAATGGCGATAAACCACAACACGGTCATGCGCGCCCGCCGATAGGACGGAAACCAGTAGGTGAGGTAGAGCAGCAGACCCGGCGCCAGACCGGCTTCGGCGATCCCCAGCAGAAAGCGCAGCGCGTAGAACTGCCAGGCGGTTTCGACGAAGGCGAACAGGGCCGAGACGATGCCCCAAGTGATCATGATCCGCGCAATCCACACTCGCGCGCCGACCTTGTGCAGGATGATGTTGCTGGGCACTTCGCAAAGGAAATAGCCGATGAAAAACACCCCGGCGCCCAGTCCGTAGACCGTTTCGCTGAGGGCCAGATCGTTCATCATTT
This sequence comes from Pseudomonas sp. S3_G06, assembly GCF_054667565.1. Taxonomy (NCBI): domain Bacteria; kingdom Pseudomonadati; phylum Pseudomonadota; class Gammaproteobacteria; order Pseudomonadales; family Pseudomonadaceae; genus Pseudomonas; species Pseudomonas sp. S3_G06. The sequence goes on along the minus strand of NZ_CP162738.1, from coordinate 2,674,245 downwards.
GCAGCTTGGCGAAACCGACGTTGACCCGGTCCAGATAGGCGCACAGGTAGCACAGCATCAGGAACGGCATCAGCCGCCATGCCGTTTTGCGATAGGCAGAAGAACGCACGGTCGAAACCGCTTCGAGCGACAGGGTAGTCATGATGGTCTGATCTCTTGTTTTTATTGACCGCCAGGCCATCAGGCCCGGCTGCGTCATCGATCCAGAACCGCACGGGCCACGCAGGCCCGCCCAGAGTTACTCAGTGAATCAGCATGCCGCCGTTCACATCGAGGGTGATGCCGGTCAGATAAGCGGACAGGTCGCTGGCCAGAAACAGCGCGGCGTTGGCGACGTCCTGCGCTTGACCCAGGCGCCCCAGCGGAATGCCTTCGATGATGGCGTGGCGGCGTTCATCCTGCATCAGGCCGCCGGTGATGTCGGTGTGAATCAGGCCGGGAGCGATGGAGTTGACGCGGATATTGTCCGGCCCCAATTCCCGCGCCATGGCCTTGCCCAACCCCAGCACACCGGCCTTGGCCGCGCTGTAATGCGGGCCGCCGAAGATGCCGCCGCCGCGCTGGGCCGACACAGACGACATGCAGACGATGCTGCCGGAAGACTGTTGGCGCATCAGCGGAATCACCGCCTGGGACATGAGCAAAGTGCCGCGCAGGCTGACGTCCAGCACCTTGTCGTAGTCCGAAGGGCGAATATCCAGAGTCTTCAGTGGCTGGGTGATGCCGGCGTTGTTGACGAGAATATCGATGCGCCCGAAGTGCCCGATGATGGCGGCGACGGCTTGCTGAACCTGCGCTTCGTCGGCCACGTTGGCCGCCAGGCCCAGATGACCTTCGCCCAGTGCTGCGGCGGCGTCACGTGCTGCGGATGCATCCAGATCGAGGATGACCACGCGAGCGCCGTGTTGCGCAAATGTGCTGGCGGTAGCGCGGCCAATGCCACGGGCAGATGCGGCACCGGTAATGATTGCGACTTTGCCTTGAAGAAGCATGGAGGATTCCCTCGAATTGTTTTTATTGGGTCGGTGTGTAAGTAACCGATGACTCAGCTTGTCCTTCGGGGCGAGCGTTAGCAATAACGCGGAAGTCACTCAATGCTGAAAAAAATTCAGCACTCGTCAGGCCGTTTCGCAAATGCTTGAATGAAACCGGTCCGTACATCACAAGAAATCACCACGGAGTCCCCATGCGCTCTGACACTGAGGCATCGATCATCCTGCCACCGCTGAAAGCAATTCAGGCCTTCGAACAAACCGCGCGCTTCGGCAACGTCGCCAGGGCAGCAGAAGTGCTGGACCTGACCCCCTCGGCAGTCAGCCATCAACTGGCGAAACTGGAAGGGATGATCGGCCGGCAATTATTCGTTCGCGCTGCTCGGGGCGTCTCGCTGACGCCGGTCGGCGAGCAGTACCTCAAGGAAGTCTCCGGGATTTTGCACAGTCTCGCCGTCGCCACCGAGCGTGCGGCCAGCGATGTCAGCCTCGATTGCCTGCGCTTGCACTCGTCGCCAAGCTTCGGTCTGCTCTGGCTGATGCCGCGCCTGGAAGCGTTTCGCGCCAGTCACCCTGACATACAGATCAACCTGTCGTGCTCCTATGAATCGCTGCACTTCAGTCGCGACAAGATCGACGTCGATATCCGCCACGGTCTGCCGAACTGGCCCAGTTATGAGGTGCGCACGGTCAGGAACGAGACGTTCGCGGTGCTGACCTCACCGAAACTGCTCGCGCAACGCCCGGTACGCGGCGCGGCGGATCTGCTGGAGTGCGATCTGATTTTGTCGGAAGCCACCCTGCTCAAATGGCCGCAATGGTTTGCCCAGCATGGTCTGGCGCGTCCGGAACGGCCTTATGCATTGAGCTTCGATCGTTCATACATGTCGCTGGAAGCCGCGAGTCATGGCTTGGGTTTCGCCCTGGAAAGCACATTGCTGGCGCAGAAGTATCTGGCGGCGGGCACGCTGGTTGAAGTAGCGCCTGAATCTCTGAGTGCTGCGGTGGCTGCGCACCATCTGGTATTCCCCAAAGCGCATTCGAGCTTCCCACGGGTCAGGCGTTTTCTGGCGTGGATGGAGAGCGAGTTGGGGCATGAGTTCGCGTATTGAGTCGGGCTCAATTCTTTCAAACTCTCTGAACCGGCCAAGGTCAATCCATTACCGGTCACATATTCACGTCAGAGGTGAAGGAATGGATAACTACCACATCAACAAAAACCAGCAGCGCTGGGAACTGGTCAAAGAGGGCGCGCAGCGTGCGTCGAAAACGGCGTCGACCAAAGCCGAGATCACGCAGATTGCCAGCGACTATCTGCAGGACAAAACCGCCTCGCTGAAAATCCATAAAGAGGACGGGACGATCCAGGAAGAACGCACCTTTCCGCGCGCAGCCGACCCGCGAAAAACCAAAGGCTGAGCAGGCTGTTCTTTTCTGTGTTCATCGTTTCTTCAGAAGGGTCTGATTTATGGTCATTGCATGTCTGGGATGGGGCTCACTGATCTGGAAACCGGACGGCTTGCCGCTGGCGAGCGAGTGGTTTGCCGACGGGCCGCAGGTACCGATCGACTTCGTTCGCGTCAGTGACACTGGCGAGTTGACTACAGCCATAAGCGCGAACGCGCCGCCGTGCAAAGTGCTGTGGTCGGTCCTGGACGTGACCGATCTCGATCAGGCCCGCGAACTCCTGCGTGTTCGAGAAGGCGTGCCGGAGGGCAGGGAGGATGGCATCGGCAGTTTCACCGTCGGTACCTCGGCGATGGGCGTGCTTGCTGAATGGGCAATTCCTCGGCAACTCGATGCGGTGATCTGGACGGCGCTGCCCGGCAGATTCAAGAACATTGAAGGCCTGGTGCCGAATGTCGACGACGCAGTTTCTTATCTGGCCGGGTTGAGCGGCGCGGCGCACGAACAAGCGCGCGACTATATCGAACAGGTGCCGGCGCAGATCGACACGCCGTATCGCCGTGAAATCATTGCCAGGCTCGGGTGGAAATAATGAGCACCCGCAGCCAGGCGCAGATTGCCGCTATCTTCGATCAGCTGTTGGCACTGCGAGAAAGTGTCGACATTCTCCAGCACGTGGAGAGCGCTAGCGTCGAGTCGCTGCGTGGCCATCAGACCGTGGACGCCCCCGAGTCGTTGGATCTGGTGTTTCAAAAGCTGCAAGAAGACATCGCCAGCATGGAGGAAACGTTGGCGACGATTGCCGAGGCGACCGGGGACGTGTCGAAGTTGTGAGGGGGTCGCGGGGCTGGCATGCAGAGATGATGTGCCTGGTCTGACGCCTTCGCGAGCAGGCTCGCTCCCACAATGGATTTGTGAATCGATGATTTCCGGGAGCTGACGCAAAAACCTGTGGGAGCGAGCCTGCTCGCGAAAGCGCTGGATCAGGCACTTACCCTGTTGGATGTGCCGACGCTATCGCGAGCAGGCCCGCTCCTACCACGGGGCTGGATCCACGCGCAACGCATCCACCACCAGTGAAAACGCCGGCGATGGTTGGCGGCGGCTGGGGTAGTAGAGGTGGAAGCCACCGAACGGTTCGCACCAGTCCTCCAGCACTCTGACCAAACGCCCTTCAGCCAGATGCGCACCGAACTCGTCTTCAGGCAGGTAGGCAATCCCTAGACCGTTCACAGCGGCGTCGGCGATGTGCACGGTGGAGTTGAACACCAGTTGGCCGTCGACCCGCACTTTCAGCTTTTTGCCCTGACGCTCGAATTCCCAGGCATCGACACCGTCGTAGGTCGGAAAGCGAATGTCGATGCAGCGGTGCGCCGCCAGCTCGCGCGGATGTTGCGGGGCGGGATGCCGGGCAAAGTAGCCGGGCGAAGCGACCACGGCCATGCGCAGCGGCGGGCCGATCGGTACGGCGATCATGTCCTGGGCGACGGTATCGCTGAAACGCACGCCGGCATCGAAGCGGTCGGCAACGATGTCGCGGAAACCGTAGTTGATATCGAACTCGACCTTGATGTCCGGGTATTGAAGCAATAGTGGCGTCAGCTTGGGCAGCAGAGTGGTCTTGATGATGTTGTCGCCGCAGGTGATGCGCACCGTACCGGCAGGCTTGTCGCGCAACTCGGTCAGCGCGTCCAGTTCGGCTTCGATCTCATCGAAACGATGACCCACGGTGTGCAGCAAACGTTCGCCGGCCGCCGTCAGTGACACGCTGCGTGTGGTGCGGGTCAGCAGGCGAATTTTCAGACGCGCTTCCAGCGCCGAGACTACCTGGCTCACCGCCGATTGCGTCACGCCCAGTTGCACCGCCGCGCGGGTGAAACTGCCTGTGCGGGCCACGGTGACGAAGGCGAGCAGGTCGTTGAAATTGGGTTTGGCCATGGGGCAATGCTCAGATTTATTGATTAGCAGTGTTTATAACCGCATTAAGCACTCATTAGCTAATCAAAGTCTCGAGCGTGCGCAACAATACCTTCATCCCGGCCACGCCTGGCTTCTCGATCAAGGACGCCCCCATGAAACGACTGTTCATACTGCTCGGGTTTCTCCTGAGTTCATTTACTGCATTCGGAGCTGACATGTCCCGCGGTGCCGACAATTTCTTCAAGAGCGACAAGGTGACCGTGCAAAAGGTCAGCTTCAAAAATCAATATCAACTCACCGTGGTCGGCAACCTGTTTGTCCCTAAAGGACTCGACCCGGCAGCGCGCAGCGCGGCGATTATCGTTGGTCATCCGATGGGCGCGGTAAAGGAGCAGAGCTCCAATCTGTACGCACAGAAACTGGCGGAGCAGGGCTTTGTCACCCTGTCGCTGGATCTGTCGTTCTGGGGCGAAAGCGAGGGCGCGCCGCGCAACGCGGTGTTGCCGGACATGTATGCCGAAGACTTCAGCGCGGCCGTCGATTACCTCGGCACACGGCCATTCATCGACCGCGAGCGCATCGGCGTGTTGGGCATCTGCGGCAGCGGCAGCTTCGTGATCAGCGCGGCGAAAATCGACCCACGCATGAAAGCCATCGCCACGGTCAGCATGTACGACATGGGCGCAGCCAACCGTGATGGCCTCAAGCACTCGCAAAGCCTTGCGCAGCGCAAGCAGATCATTGCGCAAGCGGCCGAGCAGCGTTACGCCGAGTTTACTGGCGGCAAGGTCGAATACACCGGCGGCACCGTGCTCGAACTGAAGGCCGACACCCATCCGATCCAGCGTGAATTCTTCGATTTCTACCGCACCCCACGCGGCGAATTCACCCCGGCCAGCTCGACGCCGCAACAGACCACGCGGCCGACGCTGAGCAGCAACACCAAGTTCATGAACTTCTATCCGTTCGTCGATATCGAGAGCATCTCGCCGCGCCCGATGTTGTTTATTGCCGGTGCCGACGCGCACTCCCGTGAGTTCAGCGAAGAGGCGTTCCGGTTGGCGGGGCAGCCGAAAGAACTGGTGATCGTGCCGAATGCCGGCCATGTCGATCTGTACGACCGGGTCGAGCTGATTCCTTTTGCCAAGCTGACGCAGTTCTTCAAGAGCAACCTGAAGTAACTTTCAACGCGACGGAGCAAAGCGATGCGGTTTTTTGCCAACGGCTGGAAGGGATTCGTACTGATGGCATGGCTGCCCGTTGCTCTGTCTGCACCGACCGCTATGGAGGCCAGCAGGATGTGGATGACCGTCGGAGAACAGCGTTTTGCCATTGCTCTGGATGACAACCCGAGTACGCGGCAATTGCTCACGCGATTGCCGCTGAGCCTGGAAATGACCGACCTGCACGGCAATGAAAAATACGCCACCGTGCAGCCGCCATTGCCCACCCAGCCCTTCCGGCCGAGCACGATCCACAACGGCGATTTCCTTTTGTATGGCGACGATACGTTGGTGGTCTTCTACAAAACCTTCGATTCGTCCTACCGCTATTCGCGTCTTGGCCGCATCGAACGCCCGCAGGACTTGGCCGAAGTCTTGGGGCGCGGCGATGTGCGGGTGACGTTCACTCTGCATGAGTGAGGAGAGTCATTGATGAACCAGAAATCGTTAAATCAAGGGCGTCTTCTGCGCATCGTCGCCCTCGGCTGCGCGGTCCTCGCCAGTGCAGCCTGCGTCAATCCTCTCTGCGCCAATCCTTCCCGATCACCGGAGAAACCGATCATGAAAGAACAGCCTCTGACGCTTAGACAACTGGCGATCGCCCCGATTGCCGCCAACGCTGCAATCGGCGACATGCCGCGTTTGCACCACGCACTCAATCGTGGTCTCGATGCAGGGCTGAGCATCAGCGAGACCAAGGAAATTCTGGTGCAGCTGTACGCCTACGCGGGCTTCCCGCGCAGCCTCAACGCCTTGTCATTGCTGATGAAGGTTTTGCAGGAACGCGCTGCTCGGGGCATCGAAGACGTGCCGGGACGCGAGCCGGGTCCGGTTCCGTCGGGATATGCGCTCACTGAACTCGGCACCGACAATCAGACTCGTCTGGTCGGTGCGCCAGTGTCCGGCCCCCTTTTCGAATTCGCCCCGGCGATCGATCAGTTCCTGAAAGTGCACTTGTTCGGTGACATCTTCGCCCGCGACAACCTGGCATGGACGGATCGGGAACTGGCGACTGTCGGTGCGCTGGCGGCAATGGCTGGGGTGGAGTCGCAACTGGAGTCGCATTTGAAGATCAGTCTGAATGTGGGATTGACGGTTGAGCAGTTGCGGCAAGTGGCGCAGGAGTTGGAGGCGCGTGGGGATTTGCAGGCTGCTGAGCGGGTGGGCGCGGGGCTGGACAAAATCCAGCGGTGAGGGCGGCTCGGATTCATTGCCGCTCTGTTAATGCAATTCTTATAGTGCGCGCTGGCGCCGACTCGCTCCCGGTGAGCTTCCCGTTATCCGCTTGAACGCACGACTGAACGCCGCTTGGGAGGTGTAGCCCAAGCGCTGCGCCACTTCTTCGATTGGCAGTCTTTCCAGCGTCAGCCACTGACTGGCCAGGCGCATGCGCAGTTCGGTGGCGTAGCGCAGCGGCGGGGTGCCGAGGGTGGTCTGGAAGCGTTCGGCGAAGACCGAGCGTGAGGTGTTGCACAGCGTTGCGAGTTCGGCGACGCTCCAGTCGCGCCCCGGTTGTTGGTGCAGGGCCAGCAAGGCCTGCGCCAGGCGAGGGTCGCGCAGGGCGGCGACGAGACCGGAGGCATTGCCGCAAGCGCATTCGACCCAGCCGCGAACAATCATTGCTGCCACTACGTCCGCAAGGCGCGCGAGAATGCCGGCAAAGCCAATGCGCGCTGCGCTGACTTCGCGTTCCATGGTCGCGAGAATCGGCATGAGTCCCGGATAGCGCTGGCCACCGGCGTCGATCAGCATAAGACCCGGCATCAGCCGACCGAGGCCTTGCAGGCTGCCGAGTTCGAACTCCATACAGCCACTAAAGAGCAGGGCGCTATCGGGCAAATCGGCGCTGTGTCCGACCTGCACCGCGCAGACCGTGTCGCCGAGCGGTGCGGCGACGGCGCTGTCAATGTCCTGCACCTCGGCGCCTGCATGAGACAGCAACTGGTGCGCAGCACCATGGGCAATGAATACCGCATTGCCTGCCGACAATTCATACAAGCTGCCGTCCTCCAGTCGCAACACTGTCGATCCGGCGGCAACGAAATGGAAATACGCATGGCCGGGCTTGTCGGTGAAACCCAGGCCATACGGCGGACCAGCGTGGATCCGCCGATATTGCACGCCACGCAGACGCATGCTGCGCAGCAATTCAGTGATCAGGTCTGATGACAGTGCAAAGGGATCGGTGCTGCTCATGTTCGGGGTTTCGATCAAAAGTTCAAGACTGCGCATCATAGATCATCCGGTTTGCCGCCAATAGACTGCCCTCTCGAAATGTCCGAGGGAGTCTTGAAATGAATGAACGTGTAGGTGATGGGCGAACTGACGGGGAGCCGCTGGTGCCTGCGTGGATGGCGGTGTTTTCACTGGCGATGGGTGTGTTTGGTCTGCTCACGGCGGAATATCTGCCGGCCAGCCTGCTGACGCCGATGGCGCTCGATTTTGGCGTCAGCGAAGCGCTGGCCGGGCAAGCGGTGACGGTGACCGCGGTGGTCGCGCTGTTTGCAGGATTGCTCGTACCTGGGTTGACGCGCAGCCTTGATCGGCGGCTGGTCTTGCTCGGTTTCTCGGCACTGATGATCGCCTCGAATCTGCTGGTGGCGTTGTCGTCCAGCCTCGCAGTGTTGCTGATCATGCGCATCCTTTTGGGCATAGCTCTGGGCGGATTCTGGAGCATGGCGGCGGCCGTGGCGATGCGCCTGGTGCCGGCGGCGCTGCTGCCGCGTGCGCTGTCGATCATCTTCAGCGGGATCGCCGTGGGTACCGTGGTGGCGGTGCCGTTGGGCAGCTATCTCGGCGGCCAGTTTGGCTGGCGCAGTGCGTTTTTCGCAGCAGCAGCGGTGGGCGTGGTGACGCTGGTCTTTCAGATGTTCACGCTACCCAGTCTGGCGCCGCATCGTCCGTCACGCCTGCGTACGGTGCTTGAGGTGTTGCTGCGACCGGGCATTGCCGTCGGCATGTTCGGCTGTGTATTGGTGCATACCGGCCATTTCGCGTTGTTCACCTATATCAGGCCATTTCTGGAAAGCACCACCGGCGTCGGCCCGCAGATGCTGGCACTGATGCTCCTTGGTTTCGGCGTGGCGAACTTTGCCGGCACGCTGTTCGCCGGCTGGCTGTTGCAGCGCAATCCAAGGGCAACGTTGGTGCTGATGCCAGTGTTGGTGGGCGTTGCTGCTCTGGCGTTGGTCGGGTTACCGGCGTCGGTCACCGGGCAGGCGTTGCTCTTGGCGCTGTGGGGGATGGCCTTTGGTGGCGTGCCGGTCGCATGGTCGAACTGGGTGGCGCGCTCGATACCCGATCAGGCCGAAAGCGCAGGCGGCATGGTTGTGGCGTCCGTGCAGTCGGCGATTGCCGCAGGCGCCGCCGCCGGCGGTTCGGTGTTCAGTTTCAGCGGTATCCATGGTGTGTTTGTAGCGGCTGGAATTCTGATGTTGCTGGCCGCGCTGCTGATTGCACTGAAGGTCAATGTCGATGTGCCGGAGCCGGGTTCGGCGCCGGTGGCACCGGTGCATTTGTGATTTGATCAATCCGCCTTACGCGTGACGGCAATGTCCCAGGTTTGCATGACCTGAGTGATAGCAGCATCAATGTTATCCAGCGCGGTGTTGTCTCTGGCGAGGATGGATATGCCCTGCAGGAAACTGTCGAATACCGTCGCCATCGCCGCCGCACTTGTGCCGCTGGCCAGCTCGTCGGCATTCACAGCGCGTTCGACGCAGGCTTGAATGCCGGCACGGGTGCGCTGCCTTGAGTGGGTCAGGGCTTGCGCCACATGGGCGGTTTCCGGGCTCGGTGCGCTCATGACGCCGAGGGTAACCATGCAGCCCTTGGGGTGTGTGTCGTCGCACTGCATGCGTGCCGACTGGCGCAAAGCGGTCTCGATCGCCTGGCGTGGTGGCAGGCTGTCGTCCCACAGGCACTCGGTGACTTGCGCATAGGTGGTTAAATAACGCTGCACGCATTCATCGAACAACGCTTCCTTGGAACCGAACGCGGCGTAGAAGCTAGGTGCAGAGATACCGCCACCCAGGCCTGCCTTCAATTGGGCCAGCGATGTCGCGTCGTAGCCGTGTTGCCAGAACAGTTGCAAAGCCTGATCGACGGCGTCGTCGCGATCAAACTGACGGGGGCGACCGGTTCTCGCCATGACCTGACTCCTCATTGATTTAATATAAAGACTAGTCGATACAGAAATTGTTGACAACGCTGCGCATGCACCCTCAGGATCTAGATCGATCGGTACTTAAATCTGAGTCGGTTTTTCGAGGAGCTTCCAGTGACACCTTCAATCACGTTAACGGCTACGCCAAAAGGTCTGCCCATCGGCGCTTTGCTGGCGCTGGCCATGACTGGCTTCATCTGCATCGTCACCGAAACCCTGCCGGCGGGCCTGTTGCCGTTGATCAGTGAAGGCCTGGCGATTTCGCCGTCCATGGCCGGGCAAATGGTTACCGCGTACGCATTGGGTTCCGTACTGGCGGTGATCCCGATGACCATCGCCACCCGGGGCTGGCGGCGCCGCAACGTGCTGCTGCTGACGATTGTCGGTTTCCTGCTGTTCAATTCGATTACCGCGCTGTCGTCGCACTACGGCGTTACGCTGGTCGCGCGGTTCTTCGCCGGGGTTGCAGCGGGTTTGGCATGGAGTCTGTTGGCCGGCTATGCGCGACGCATGGTTGAGCCCGAACAGCAGGGCAAGGCGTTGGCACTGGCGATGGTCGGCACACCGATTGCGCTGTCGCTGGGCGTGCCTCTGGGTACGTGGCTCGGTGGGCTGGTCGGTTGGCGCACTACATTCGGCCTGATGTCGGCGCTGACCTTGGTACTGATCGTCTGGGTGCTGGTGAAAGTGCCCGACTACCCGCCGCAGCCGGCCCATCAACGCCTATCGCTGAGCAAAGTCTTGACTACCCCGGGCGTGCGTCCTGTGCTTGCAGTGGTGATCAGCTGGATGCTGGCGCACAACATTCTCTACACCTATATCGCTCCGTTCGTGGCGCCGGCGGGCATGGCCGAGCGGGTAGATGTGGTGTTGTTGATCTTCGGCATCGCCGCGCTGGTCGGGATATGGCTGACGGCGAAGCTGGTCGAGCCGCTGCTGCGCTCGACTGTTCTGCTGAGTTTGGCGACCTTTGCCGCGGTCTGCGTGGCGCTGGGTTTTGGCGGACGCAACCCAGAGGTGATTTATCTCGGCGTGGCGGTATGGGGTTTGACGTTCGGCGGCGCGGCGACGCTGTTGCAAACGGCGCTGGCTGACGCGGCGGGCAACGGAGCGGATGTCGCCTTGTCGTTGAATGTAGTGGCGTGGAACAGCGCGATCGCTGGCAGCGGTGTCGTCGGCGGCGTGCTGCTCGATCAGTGGGGCGTTGCCTCATTTCCGTGGGCCATGCTGGCACTGGTCGCTATCGCCTTCGCCATTGCCTGGGGTGCCCGGGCCCACGGTTTCAAGTCGGGCCCGCGCTCTGTAGAAGCTTCGGTGGTGGCGGGGCATTGAACCCCGCCAGCAGTTTCTTCAACCGCGCTTCGGCAGTTTCCAGTTAGGCCGGATGAAATGGCAAGTGTAGCCATTCGGAATCCGCTCCAGGTAATCCTGATGCTCGGGTTCCGCTTCCCAGAACGGCCCGGCCGGTTCGATTTCGGTTACCACACGGCCCGGCCACAGCTTCGAGGCGTCGACATCGGCAGCGGTGTCTTCGGCGACGGCACGCTGCTCGTCGTTGAGGTAGTAGATCGCCGACCGGTAGCTCGGGCCAAGATCGTTGCCTTGACGGTTGGGCGTGCTCGGGTCGTGGATCTGGAAGAAGAACTCGAGGATCTGCCGGTAGCTGATTACCGCCGGATCGAATTCAATCTCGATGGCTTCGGCGTGGTTGCCGTGGTTGCGATAGGTCGCATTCGGCACATCGCCGCCGGTATAGCCGACGCGGGTTTTCAGCACACCCGGATAGCGGCGCAACAGATCCTGCATGCCCCAGAAGCAGCCGCCGGCGAGAATGGCAGTTTCGGTTTGAGTGGTCATGGTGTGTGCTTCCTCTCGAGACGATGTGGGGATACCCACTGTTATGAGGGCGGGTTGAGAGAATCCAAGGTTACGCTCATCAGAATCGACCACTGGCCTGCTGATCAAGCGGCATGCAGGCGTGTCAACCAAAGCCAAATAACGAACGCAGCCTGCTCGGTGACTTGCGTTCGTAGAACGGTTTGGTCTCCCTGAGGAAGTAATCACTCAGCCCGGCTTGTCCCGTCAGCACGCGGCAAAAATCAACTGGTCCGCCATCGGGGGCTGTGTCCGCAGCGACATTGCCGGCTTCGCGCATGACCTGTTCGATATCGCCATCCGCTTCGATGCCGACGATCAAGTGCGGTTTTTCATCAATCGAGGGGTCGTGCATCAGCGCCAGGAATGCGCGTTTCACATTGGCGTGTTTGGCCAGCAATTGCGAGAGCGAATGGACCATCGTCGATGGGTAGTCCGAAGGCTGTCCAAGCAAGACGTTGGTTTCTTTTTCCACGGTACGCTGCGTGGCGGGCCGGCCGATTTCGCCTGAGAGCAGGCGTTGCACTTCATCCGGGAGGAATTCTTTACCGTACGGTGACTTAGGGTTGAGAAAGAGCAGCGCGCCCAGCGTGATTTCGAACAATGATCGGGCGGGTATCTCCACATAGCTCTGCTCGCTGTCGATGGATTGTTGCAGCGTTGGCAGTGAGGAGAAGAACGGAATGACCGGCGTGCCATCGGGCTTCTGCCAATGAGCGATGCTGATGTTGCTGCCGGCTTCGAGATTGACATGGCCTTGCGCCGCACCGGCGGTGCCGAGGATGTAGACGGTCGAGTCCAGGAGGGTTCGATAGAACTCAGGGCGATGCGCGGGTTCGTCCGCGGCGAGTCGGAGCGATGTTTCCAATGGGTTTTCTTGGGAAGTATCCATGAGGTCAGTCCGTTATTTTCAGTGGAGAGCGATGATTACCTGACCGACTCGAAGATGCCTGCATTCACCAGCATTTCATCCAGCCTCTCGGGCCATATCTGATCGTCGGTGCCTCGTAGCGATTCAGCGGACCACCAACGATGATCGGCCATGACCTCGGTTTCTTCCTGAGTCCAGCCAGCTCTGGATAGCCGCTCGCTTGGCGTATGCGCGACGAAATATTGTTCGACCGCGAGTACAGTTTCGCCGCTGGGTAATAGCATGGAAAAATCACGGTGCGCTACAGGTCCGTCAACCGTGAGGACCTCAATACCGGTTTCCTCACGCAACTCACGTATTGCAGCGTCATGGAATGTCTCACCGGCCTCAAGGCCGCCGCCTGGGGTTGCCCAGTAATTTCTGCCGGCCAAGGCGCCGTTTTCATGGATGAATCTGAAAAGCAGAACTTCTTGCGAGGGACTTATGACCAATAATCGTGCTGCTTTGCGTTCGCGCATCTACATCTTCCTTGAAGGGCTTGCTACCGCTTGTTGCGTTTCGGATTCGTACTGCAAGAGGACGTCGAGCTGGCAAGAGCTCCTTATTGCACAGCCATTAAAGACCACCCAACCCGCTAAACCACGGAAAAAAAACTCCAACTTCGTGGCCTTTATACGCTGACCTCGCCCGTAATCGTCTGCGACAACGAAGGCAGCTGATTATCGCCGGTATCGCCAATAGCGTCAGAAACCACTGGAAAGCATTGCTGGACTGAAGCGCGAGGGCCAGAAGCACATTGATCAGCAATCCCCCAAGAATCGCGACGTTGTACTTGATGTGCCGACGTTTGATCGCAACAAATTCTTCCCAGTCGTAAATCAACCAATCGTGGGAAAACTCTCCGCACTCAGGGCATTTATGCGTGGGCGGAAGGTTATCGGTGGTGAACCCACAATCAGGGCAGCAGACTGTCATTGAGCGAACCTTCCGCAAGCTGTCTCATATCGCTAGCCAGCGTAGTGCAGATTGGCTGGAGTTGTCCGTCTACAGCCAACAGGCCTCACAACAAACTCCACGAAACCCCAACATAAACCCCCATCCCTTCACCCGGGGTCGACCGCGCGGCATCCAGACCTTTGTCGTCATACCCCGGCGTGACCGTTGCCGCATAACGCTTGCCGGTCAGGTTGCGCATGTCGACCCAGCCTTGCCAGTCGCCCTTCGGCGCGTTGTAGCCCAGCGTGGCGCCGAACAGGGCGTACGGGTCGGCGTAGTAGCTGTTGGCGTAGTCCACGGCAACTTTGGACACCAGTTGCGTATTCACGGCGGCGAAGAAGCCCTGCGGCCAGTCGTAACGCAGTTCGCCCTGGTAATAATGCATCGGCAGGCCTGGCAGGCGGTTGTCGCCGAAGCGTTCGTCGTCGCGGTAGTGGAAGTCGCTGAAGGTGTAGGCCTGGCGCAAGCTCAACTGGCGGCCGTCGGCGGAGGTCCAGAGTTTGCTGTTGAGGCTGGCCTCGATGCCCTGGTGCACGGTCGGGCTGGCGTTGAGTTCGTAGGGCGTGACGGCGTTGGCGTCCGGCAGCACCGAGAGCAGTTCGTGACGAACTTGCGCGTAGTACCAGGCCAGGCTCCATGCGCCCAGTTTGCTGTCGCCACGGCCACCGAGTTCCAGAGTGGTTGCGGTCTGGTTTTGCAGTTCGATCGGGTCGCGCTGGGTGCCGGTGGCGGCGCCGTTGCCGGCAGGGAAGCGCACGTTGGAGCTGTAGATCAGCGACCACGGGTGCGGTGCTTCGACGGAGCGGCTTAGGTTGCCGAACACTTGCACGTCGGGGGTGATCTGATAGCGCAGGCCGATGCGCGGTGCATAGTCCCAGTCGCTGAGACTGGTTTTGCCGCCGCCCTGCGGATAGGTCACGGCGCTTTCGCGGCGGGTGTAGATCGCGGCGAGGCCGGTGGTCAGCCAGAGGTCGTCGGCAATTTCCAGGTCATTGCCGAAATGCAGGACGGTGTCCGAACCCTGGTAAGTGAAGTTGCGCATCCGCGTGCCCGGGGCGTAGCTGGCGGTGTTGCCACTCGGGATGCGCACGAACTCGCTGGCGCCGTCGTTGGGCAGGTGCTTGGTCACGCGCAGGCCGACATTGCTGCGGCTTTCCATGCCGAACAGGGTGTCGCGGCGTTTGTAGTCGAAGGTGCCGCTGACGTCGGAATATGCCACCTTCAGCCTGTTGGGGCCTTCGCGCAGATCCATCGGGTAGTCGTGGTAGACGAAGCCGGTCTGGATGCTCGAATCGTCGTCGAGGTAGAACGTGGTTTTGTTGCCGATGAAGGTACTGCCGGGCTGCTTGCGGCTGTCATCGCGGGCCACATACGCCGGGTTGGCTGCCCGTGGGCTGTGTTCGATGGAATGCTTGGTCACGCGACCGGCGAGGTCGTTGTCAGTCTCGCGATAGCGGAAATAGAAGCGGGTTTCCAGATTCGGGTTGAAGCGGTAGCCGAAGTTGGCGATCAGGCCTTTGCTCTCGCTGGCGGTGTGGTCCTGATAGCCGTCGGCATTGGCATCGGTCAGCGACACGTAGTAATCGAAATCGCCAAGCACTTGCCCGGAGCTGACCTGGCGCTGCTGATAGCCATGGCTGCCGGTGGCGTAACGCACTTGCAGTTTCGGCGCGGTGTAACCGGTGTGGCTGACGTAATCGATAGCGCCGCCCAGCGCCAGCGCGCCGCGATCGAAACCGTTGGCGCCGCGCAGCACTTCGACATGGTCGACCCACATCGGCTCAAGCAATTCATACGGCGTGCCGCCGGGGCCGGTGAGGGGCAAGCCATCCAGCATCGTGTACAGCCCCGACGCATGGGCGCCGGGTGCGCGGTTGATGCCTGAACCACGGATGGAAATCTTCACGCCTTCGTTGCCCGCCGACTGGGCATACACCCCCGGCTGATAGGCCAGCACATCCTGATTGCTGGCAACGCGGCCCTGAATCGGTTTGCGCATGTCGACCACGTTGGCGCCGCCGGGAACCTGCTCAAGGCGTTCCCGCGCTTCTTCGACCGCTGCATCGCTGCCACTGCGCTCATCTGCCGAAATCAGCACTTGCCCCAGCTCCAGACCTTGGGTCTCGGCCATCACTGGGCAGGCCAGGGCCAGACCGAGCAGGGCAGTGGGCAATGATTTGGACGACGGCATCGAAAAAACTCCAGCAAACAGGGATCGGGCAATGAACAGTGCGACGTCGGAACAATCTCAGGAAACACATGGCGACATGGCTTTTTTGCCCGGCAATGGCAAACAACCGGGCGTGAACTAACCTCACGGTTCAGGCCCTTCGGGTCAATAAACAAATTCAGCGGGCTGTTGAAGCGCGAGGACAGGTTCATGGCGAAAGACAAGAAGAAACCTGCAAAGGCAATCGAACGTCCACGCTTGAAAAACAAGGACTATCTGGAACAGCTGCGCAAGCTGCACATTGAACTGGTCAAGCTGCAGGAGTGGGTCATCGCCAAAGGTGTCAAGGTGTGTATTGTTTTCGAAGGGCGCGACGGTGCAGGCAAGGGCGGGGTGATCAAGGCGATCACCGAACGCGTCAGCCCACGGGTTTTCCGGGTGATGGCACTGCCGGCGCCAACCGATCGCGAAAAGAGCCAGATGCATGTGCAGCGCTACCTGCCGCATCTGCCGGCGGGCGGCGAGGTGGTGATTTTCGACCGCAGTTGGTACAACCGCGCCGGTGTCGAACGGGTCATGGGCTTTTGCACCGAGGAGCAGGCCGACAAGTTTCTCAAGTCGATTCCTTGGGTGGAGAACGCCATCGTTGATTCGGGGGTGATCCTGCTCAAGTACTGGCTTGAGGTCAGTCCGGAGGAACAGACCCGCCGGCTCGAAGCGCGAATCAATGACGGGCGCAAGATCTGGAAACTGACACCAATGGATCTGAAATCCTACAGTCGCTGGTATGACTACTCACGGGCGCGGGACGAGATGTTCAAGCATACCGACACCGATTGGGCGCCGTGGATGGTGGCCGATTCCAACGACAAACGTCGTGCGCGGCTGAACATCATCACTGATCTGCTCAGTCGCATCCCCTATGAGGAGGTCAAGCGCGACAAGGTCGAGTTGCCGAAACGGCAGAAGCCGGGCAAGTACCGCGAGCCGGATTATCCGTATAAGCGGGTGGCTGAGCGGTTTTGACATTTGCGGGTTTTTTGGGGCTTGGCGGCCTTTGGGCCGACCAGGCTTTGGTTGGTTTGGGTGAATATCCGTTTTTTGCGGTGTTGCGGCTGGCGGTTTCGCCCTTACGGCGAGTCACCTTTTTCAGACGCCAAAAAGGTAACCCAAAAGGCTTGCTCCTACGTTCGGCCCTCGCAGGCTCGGGTTCCTTCGCTACGGGACTGATCCGGGCGCAGCGGCTACGGTTTGCTTCGCTGCACCTCCTTCCGCTGTGTTCGACTTCGTCGAACGGTCGCTGCGCTCCCACGCCCGGATCAATCCCTCCACTCAGCCTTCCGACGTCGCCGGTGGATCAAAAGCAAGATCAAACGCACTCGAGCTTGCGCTCATTGTTGAGTGGGCCGGCTGCGCCGCGGGCAGCTGCGCTGCTTTGCTTTTGCTTTTGTGGGAGCGAGCCTGCTCGCGAAGGCGGCCTGACAGCCGACCTGTTCTTGAGGTGGTACGCGATGCAACTGTAGGAGCTGCCGAAGGCTGCGATCTTTTGATTTTGCTTTTCTGTGGGAGTGAGCCTGCTCGCGATGACGGAGGAACATTCAAATGTAATTTGACCGATATACCGCTATCGCGAGCAGGCTCACTCCTACAAAAGAATTCCCCTTGAAACCGTCCATCCGTCGTCTGCCCTGAACCTCTGTCGCGCTGATTTTTCTACCGGGTAAGTCCCTCAGGAGATACCCGTATGTTCGATCAGCAAAAGAAGGCATCACTGGCGGCATGGCGCAGGATGGCGGAGCAGGCCGAGGGCGATCTGGATCCGGAACAGCAATATGACGAGTTGCTCAAGGCTGCGGATCAGATGGAGGAGCAAGGCCTGATCACCAGTGCCGAATGGCGCCAGTTGGTGCGCGACGCTGGCAATGTTTTTACCCTGAACGAGGAACAGCCACAGCGCTGACAGCTGCCATCGGAGGACATCCCATGCTCAGTTATCTGTTTATCGGCGCCAACGATGTCGAGCGTTCGGCGGCTTTTTACAAGGCGATCCTGACGCCGCTTGGCTACCGGCATGATCGCGAAGAACACTACTGTTTCTACTTGCCCGATTGCGCCGACAAGTCCAACGGGCCCGGGAGTGTGCACATCTCGCAACCGTTCAATGGTGAGCCGGCGACACCCGGCAACGGCATGATGCCGGCATTTCGCGCCGACTCGCGGCACAAGGTCGATCAGGTGCACAAGGCCGGGCTCGACAGTGGCGGCAGCAATGAAGGACCGCCGGGCACGCGCGAAGCCTATACGCCGGACTTTTACGTGGCCTATCTGCGCGATCCTGAAGGCAACAAGCTTGCTGTGTTCTACAGCGGCTGATGGATGGAGGCTGTCGATTCGGCCCTAATGGCGGCCCGCGCCCAGTTCGCAATCACGATCAGCTTCCACATCGTGCTGGCGGCGTTCAGCATCGGTCTGGCGAATTTCCTCATGGTGCTGGAAGCGTTGTGGTTGAGAACCGGGCGTCAGGTTTATCTGGATGTCTATCGCTACTGGCTCAAAGTGTTTGCGCTGAATGTCGCAGTGGGCACGGCGTCGGGATTGATTCTGGAGTATCAGTTCGGCCTCAACTGGTCGCGGCTGTCGGTGCAGGCCGGCGATGTCCTTGGTCCGCTGATGTTCTATGAGGTGATGGCGGCGTTTTTCATTGAAGCCGGATTTCTCGGCATCATGCTGTTCGGCCTGAAAAAGGTCGGCCCGCGTCTGCACTTTTTTGCCACATGTGCGGTGGCGGTGGGCTCGCTGATCAGCGCGTTCTGGATTCTTTCCGCCAACTCATGGATGCAAACCCCCGCCGGCTATTCGATTGGCGCGGACGGGCGTTTCCTCGCCGAGGACTGGTGGGCAATCATCTTCAATCCTTCGTTTCCCTATCGCTTGGCGCACATGCTGCTCGCCGTTTTCATCGGCAGCGCGACGCTGATTGCCGGGATCAGCGCCTGGCAATTGCGCAAGGCCCGGGAAAACCCGCGTGCTCGCCTGCAATTTTCAATGGCGCTGTGGGTGATTGCGCTGCTGATGCCGGTGCAGATCGTTGTCGGGGACCTGCATGGCCGGCACAGTTTGCACGCCCAGCCGCAGAAAGTCGCGGCAATCGAAGCTTCATGGACTCGCCCGACGCCGGGGGCAGGGGAGCCGCTACGGCTGTTCGCATGGCCGGATATGCAAGAGCGCCGCAACCATTGGGAAATCGCCATTCCGCGAATCGGCTCGCTGTATTTGCAGCATGACCTGAGCAGCACCATCGCCGCGCTTGATGAGTTCCCGCCTGAGGACATCCCGCCCGTGGCGCCGGTGTTTTTCGCGTTCCGGCTGATGGTCGGGTTGGGGCTGTTGATGCTTGGGCAGGGTGTGGTCAGCCTGATCCTGCGCCGACGTAATCGCCTGTACACGGCGCGCCGCTGGCTGGGCGCGTGCGTGCTGCTGGCGCCGGCCGGATTCCTGGCGATGCTCAGCGGCTGGGTCGTCACCGAAGTGGGGCGACAGCCGTTTACCGTTTACGGATTAATGCGCACGGCGGACAGTCTGTCATCGGTGTCCAGGGCTCAAGTCGTCGGCTCGACCTGGTTGATTCTGCTGTTTTATCTGCTGATCTTCGGCATCGGTCTGTGGGTGTTGCTGCGCCTGTTGCGCGAGCCGCCGCAGCAGGATCAACCGGGGCCGCAGCCCACCCTTGCCGACGAAACCGGGCACTGAGGAGGCGCACACATGGACACCGACTGGCTGACGCTGTTGTGCGCTGCCGCATTGGCGTTCTCGGTGATGAACTACGTGCTGCTCGACGGCACCGATCTGGGCGTCGGCATGCTCATGGGGCGCACGGCTTGCAGCAAGCAGCGCAGGGTGATGGCGGTGTCGATTCTGCCGGTGTGGGACGCCAACGAAACCTGGCTGGTGCTCGGCGGCGGCGGGCTGCTGGCGTTGTTTCCGCTGGCGTACGCGATCTTGCTGCCGGCCTTGTACGTGCCTTTTATCGTGATGTTCCTCGCCTTGATCGCGCGGGCCATGGCGCTGGAGTTTCGCGATTACGCACCGAACGAGCGACGCAAGCGCATCGTCGACGGCGTTTTGGCGCTGGCTTCGCTGCTGACCGGGTTTGTCCAGGGCATGGTGCTCGGCACCCTCGTGCAAGGCGTTGCGCATCAGGGCGGTCAGTACATTGGCGATGGCCGCGATTGGCTAAGTCCGTTCCCCGTGTTTTGTGGTCTGGTGCTAGTGCTCGGGTACGTCTGGCTGGGGACGTGCTGGCTGTACTGGCGCACCCTTGATGAATTGCAGCAGCACTCGGCCCGCCAGGCCCGCGCGCTGTCCCTTGTCACCGTGGCGTTATTACTGGTGCTGATTGCATGGACGGCGACGTTGCAACCGCAATACGCCCGGCGGCTTGCCGATATTCGGCTGTGGTTGCCGGCAGGGGTCATCCTCTGTGCTCTAGGATGTATATTCAGCAAAGGCTTTCACAGCCGCTTCGACTTCATCCCACTGTTCGCCGCGCTGGGCGTTTTTGTGCTGGCTTTCGCGGTGATGCTGGTCGCGCTATTTCCCTTCATCATTCCGCCGGATCTGACTTTGAGCGAAGCAGCCTCAAGCCCCACCAGCCAGATCTTCATGCTGGTCGGATTCGCCGTGCTGATCCCCATCACGCTGGCCTACAACACCTTCGGTTTCCGCGTGTTCAGCGGCAAAGTGCGCGTTGCCAGCGATGGCTGAGATTCACGTCACCCGACCTTTTTTGCTCACCAGCGACAGTCGCGAAGCTCGTAGCAGATCAGCAAAAGCCGCCTTGTCGATCGGCCGACTCATGAAATAACCCTGCACCTCGTTGCATTGATCCTTGCCGAGAATCGCCAGTTGCTCCTCGGTCTCGACGCCTTCGGCCGTCACCGTCAGCCCCATGGCCTTGCCCAAGCCAATGATCGCCTGCACCACGGCACGGTCGTTGGTGCCGCTGCTGATCGAGGCGATGAAGCGTTTGTCGATCTTGATCCCGTCGAACGGATAGGCGCGCAGATAACCGAGCGACGAATAGCCGGTGCCGAAGTCGTCCATGTTCAGGCGTACGCCGAGCTCCTTGAGCTGATTCATGGTGGTCAGCGCGCCATCGGTGTCGTTGAGCATCACGTTCTCGGTGATCTCCAGCTCCAGACGGCTGGCCGGGAAACGCGTATCCACCAGCACTTCACGAACATCCTCGACGACATCGCTGAGGGCGAACTGGGCAGGCGAGAGGTTGACCGACAGCAGAATGTCATGGGGCCATTCCAGCGCGGTTTCGCAGGCTTCGCGCAGCACCCAGCGCCCCAGCGGGACGATCAGGTCGGTCTGCTCGGCCAGCGGAATGAACAGGTCCGGCCCGACCAAGCCCTGGGTCGGATGCTGCCAGCGCACCAGCGCTTCCACCGAAACGATGTGTTTGCCGTCGACCTTGTAGCGCGGCTGATAGTGCAGGACAAATTCGTTGTGCTTGAGCGCATGGCGCAAGTCATCTTCCATTTGCCGACGCGTCTGGATCTGATCGCTCATGTGCGCTTCGAAATAGCACCAGGTGTTCTTGCCGTCGGACTTGGCCTGATACAGCGCGATGTCGGCGTAGCGGATCAGATCGCTGGCGACGAAACCGTGCCGACGACTCAGGGCGATGCCGACACTGGCGCCGATATACAGCGGATGCTGTTCGTAGAGGATCGGCTGATGCAGGCTGCCGATCAGCCGTGTGCAGAATTTGTCGATCTCGTTATGGCTGTCCATGCCATTGAGCACCACGACGAATTCATCACCACCGAGGCGGGCGACGAGGTCGTGCTCGCGGGTGCATTCGCGCAGACGCGTGGCGACTTCCTGGAGCACCGCGTCACCGGCAGGATGGCCGAGGGAATCGTTGATCGGTTTGAAGTTGTCCAGATCGATCATCAGCAGCGACAGCGGTGGCGAGTGTTCTTTCAATATCAGCACTTCATCCAGATAGCGCGCCAGTTTGTTGCGGTTGGGCAGACCGGTCAGGGCGTCATGCATCGACAGGTGCTGGATCTGCGCATGGGCGGCGACTTCGTCGGTGATATCGCTGGCAGTGCCGCGATAGCCGACGAGGCTGTCCTTGTCGAAAATCGGCCGCGCCGAGAGCCGGCAGTGGCGCGGCTGCCCGGAGTGATCGCGATAAGTGCAGCGCAAATCGCCGGCGCTGTTTTCTTCGCTGAGTTTGCGCAGCCATAGCTCCAGTGGCGTGGTGTCGCAAGTCAGTAATTCGCCGATGTCCTGGCCCAGCCACAGGGCTTGCGGGTAGCCGGTGACTTCGCTGAAGCGCGCCGACAGATAGGTCAGCGCCAACTGATCATCAACTTCCCAGATCCAGTCCGACGCCGCTTCGGCCACGGCGCGAAAGCGTTCTTCACTGGCTTCGAGGGCATGATTGGCTTTCTCGAGTGCCTGATTCGAGGCCTGCATGGCATGGATACTGTTGTCGACGTATTGCGAAGAGCGCAGGGCGTGGCGGAAAAAGTATGCCGTCAGCAGCATCAGCACCAGAAACGTCGCGCCGAGCGGCGGCGCCAGCGTCCACAACAATTGCTGACCGGGCCGTTGCAGGTCGGCGACCAGGCTGTACCCGGTGCTGTCGAGCGGCACGCTTGGATGGCCTTTTTCAATGGTGTCGTCCGGGACCAGGGTCAGGTTCGTCAGGCCATAACCGCTGCCGATTTTGCGCAGTTTGGTCGGGGTCAGCTTGTCGACGAACACCAGCACCGAGGTGTTTCTCAGTTCATCCAGCGGGCGCTCGTCGTTGGGAATGATCGCGGCAGCGGTGATCAACGCCGGCCAGCCTTCGAACAATGAATAACTGCTGATCGGCTTGGTCAGATCAGGCTGGCTCAGCACCTGCTCGACCAACGCCGAGGCGGGCGCTTGCAGTACGCTGGATACGTCGGTTTCAACCATCTGCCCGCGAATCACCGCGTACTTGGTGCGATTGCGATCAAGGACGAACACGCCGTCGTAGCCGTCGCTGGTGAACAGAGTCTTGCCCATGTTCTGTTCGGTGTAGGCCCAGTTGACGTCGATCGGCCCGCTCAAGGCTTCATAGGCGCGGGTCCAGTAGGCGTAACTGGTGATGTAGTTTTTCGACGCGGTGATGCGGTTTTCCACGGCGCGCACGGAATAGAACTGGTTCTGTTCCAGATCCTTCGCGTCAAGGGTATTGGCGATGCCAAGCAAGGTGCTGATCGCGGCGATGACACCCGCAACAAACAGTGCGCCAACGGCGATGGCCAGGCGCCGGGTCACGGCGCGTTGCGGGGTCGGGATTGGCTGCGCAGGGAGAGTAACGGCCATGTGCTCGTCCTTGATCCGGTGTCTTCTGAATCTAGAACAATGGCGAGCGCACAATGTTCAGATTGTTGTTATTGGTATCGCCTGGATTTTTTCAAAGTGTAGCGAATCCGTTGGAATTTCCAGAACCGCCGGCCAGCGGCGAATCCCGAAAGGGCGAGACTTCCCGCACAAAAACCGGATAATGGCCGCCATTCGTTTAGCCGTATTCTGGTAATCCCGCATGGAAATCAAGGTCAACTTTCTCGACAACCTTCGACTTGAAGCCAAGTTCGACGACTTCACGGTGATCGCCGATCAGCCCATTCGCTACAAGGGCGATGGCTCGGCACCGGGGCCGTTCGACTACTTCCTGGCGTCGTCGGCCTTGTGCGCGGCTTACTTCGTCAAGCTGTACTGCGACACGCGCAACATCCCGACAGAGAACATTCGCCTGTCGCAGAACAACATCGTCGACCCGGAAAACCGCTACAACCAGATCTTCAAGATTCAGGTCGAATTGCCCGCCGATATTTCGGAGAAGGATCGCCAGGGCATCCTGCGTTCCATCGACCGCTGCACCGTGAAGAAAGTGGTGCAGACCGGCCCCGAGTTCATCATCGAAGAAGTCGACAACCTCGACGCCGATGCCCAGGCCTTGTTGATGCCGCAGTCCGACTCCCAGGCGGGCACTTACATTGCCGGCAAGGACCTGCCGCTGGAACAGACCATCGCCAACATGTCGAAGATCCTCGCCGACCTCGGCATGAAGATCGAAATCGCTTCGTGGCGCAACATCGTGCCCAACGTCTGGTCGCTGCACATTCGCGATGCGCATTCGCCGATGTGCTTCACCAACGGCAAGGGCGCGACCAAGGAAGGCGCACTCGCCTCGGCGCTGGGCGAGTTCATCGAGCGCCTGAACTGCAACTTCTTCTACAACGATCAGTTCTGGGGCGAAGACATCGCCAACGCCGAATTCGTCCATTATCCGGACGAGAAATGGTTCAAGCCGGGTCCGCAGGACGAGTTGCCAAGCGAGATTCTCGACGACTACACCCTCGGCATTTACAACCGCGACGGCGAGCTGCGCGGTTCGCACCTGTACGACACCAACTCCGGCAACACCCAGCGCGGCATCTGCTCGCTGCCGTTCGTGCGTCAGTCGGACGGTGAAGTGGTGTACTTCCCGTCCAACCTGATCGAAAACCTCTACCTGAGCAACGGCATGAGCGCTGGCAACACCTTGGCCGAAGCGCAGGTGCAGTGCCTGTCGGAAATTTTCGAGCGCGCAGTCAAACGCGAAATTCTCGAAGGCGAAATGGCCCTGCCGGACGTACCGCAAGAGGTACTGGAGAAATACCCGAGCATCCTCGCCGGCATCAAGGGCCTGGAAGAGCAGGGCTTCCCGGTGCTGGTCAAGGACGCCTCGCTGGGCGGTGAATTCCCGGTGATGTGCGTGACCCTGATGAACCCGCGCACTGGCGGCGTCTTCGCCTCGTTCGGCGCGCACCCGAGCCTGGAAGTCGCGCTGGAACGCAGCCTGACCGAACTGCTCCAGGGCCGCAGCTTTGAAGGCCTCAACGACTTGCCGCAGCCGACGTTCTCGGGACAGGCAGTGACCGAACCGAACAACTTCGTCGAGCACTTCATCGATTCCAGCGGTGTGGTGTCGTGGCGCTTCTTCAGCGCCAAGCCAGATTTCGAATTCGTCGAGTGGGACTTTTCAGGCCAAGGCGAAAACTCCAACGCCGAAGAAGCCGCGACCCTGTTCGGCATCCTCGAAGACATGGGCAAGGAAGTCTACATGGCGGTCTACGAGCACATCGGCGCCAACGCCTGCCGCATCCTCGTGCCGGATTACTCGGAGATCTACCCGGTCGAAGACCTGATCTGGGACAACACCAACAAAGCCCTGCAATTTCGCGCCGACATCCTCAATCTGCACAACCTCAGTAAGGTTGGCTTGCGCAATCTGGTCCAGGGCCTGGAACGCAGCGAGCAGGACGACTACACCGATATCACCACGCTGATCGGCATCGAGTTCGATGACAACACACCATGGGGCAAGCTGACGATTCTGGAACTGCGCCTGCTGATCTACCTCGCGCTGCAGAAGTTTGACGAGGCCAAGGATCTGGTTGAGGCATTCCTGCAATACAACGACAACACCGTTGAGCGTGGCTTGTTCTATCAAGCGGTCAATGTGGTGCTGGAGATGGAGCTGGATGAGGACCTGGAGCTTGAGGATTACGAAGCCAATTTCCGCCGGATGTTTGGTGACGAGCGTATGGATGCGGCGATTGGTTCGGTGAATGGCAGTGTGCGTTTTTACGGTTTGACGCCAACGAGCATGAAGCTGGAAGGGCTGGACCGGCATTTGCGCTTGATCGAAAGCTATAAAAAGCTGCATGCGGCGCGGGCGAATGGGACAACCTTGTCGCATTGAGAGCAGGCGATCCAAATGTAGGAGCTGCCGAAGGCTGCGATCTTTTGACTTTGATTTTTTTTGACCAAAGCAAGATCAAAAGATCGCAGCCTTCGGCAGCTCCTACAGATCGAGCCAAGCTCAGCGGCCATGCGCTGCATCCGCCAACTGCCCCGTATCCACCCGCACAAATACCGAATCACCCACCGCTGTCAGCACTTCCCCTGCATACACCTCGCAAATCACCCGGGTCTTGCGCCCGACTTCACCTTCGACCCGTGCGCGCAAGAGCAGCGGTACGCCCATCGGCGTTGGCTTGATGAACTTGATCCCGAGGTTACCGGTGACGCAGTCGATGCGCGGCAGGCTGCCGGCTTCGCGGTTTTCTGCGCGGTAGTGCCAGGCCATGGCGGTCCAGTTGGAGTGACAGTCGACGAGCATGGCAATCAGCCCGCCGTAAACCAGATCCGGCCAGCCGCAATATTGCGCTTCGGGCAGATGCTCGGCGATGACGTGGTTGCCGTCCTCATCCCAACGACTTTTCACGTGCAGGCCTTGCGGATTGCGGCCGCCGCAGCCGTAACAAACGCCTTCGGGGGCGGCGAGGTCTTGCAGCGGGGTGTCGTGGCTGGACATGGCGGGTTTCATCCTGGAGTGGCGAGGCCGGACAGGCGCAAGCGGTTGCGGCCGCCGCGTTTGGACTCATAGAGCGCGGCGTCGCCAAGTTCGATCAGCGCCGCCAGACTGGCCGGCGGTTTGTCGAACAGTGTGGCGCCGATGCTCAAAGTCACCGCAGCGGACGTGGGATAGGTGTGCGACGCGAGGGCCAGAAACTGTTCGCGCAAGGCATTGCCCAGTTCAAGGATAGCTTCGGCTGAGGCGTTGTTGAGCAGCATCAGAAACTCATCGCCACCCAGCCGCGCCGTCAACGCATGGGGCGGCAGCTGGGCGCGGATCATCTCGCTCAAGGCGATCAGCAAGCGATCACCGGCAATATGCCCGTACTGGTCGTTGACCAGTTTGAAGTTGTCGATATCGATCAACAGCAATGCACCCGGCCTTTGCGCGGATACGCCGGCCAGCAGGCGAGGCGTGCGCTTTTCCAGGGCGCGGCGGTTGTAGAGGGCCGTGAGCGGATCGCGCTCGGCGAGGCGGGCGATCTGCTTTTCCCGGCGATAACGCTCGGTGCCGGTCATCGACAGGGCGATCAACATGATCGCCATCGCGCCTTCGACCAGCGAGATCTGAATGATCTCGCCACGAAACGCCGCCAGATCGATAAGGGTGCCGGGGATCACTACGGTCAGGGCCTTGGCCACATAAAAGATACCGTGACCGAGCAGCACATAGCGCAATTGCACCGCACCAACGCTCAACGACTTGCCGTGCGGGCGCAGCAGCGAACTGGCCTTGAGTGTCAGGATCGCCACCAGCAGCGAGTTGGCCACCAGCATGGCCTTGGACCACAGCGGGCCGTCCGGCAACATCAACATGATCAGCCACGTCGCGAAAATCAGGTACCACGCCGGCGACAGTCGGGTCTGGGTGAAGCGCGCCACGCCGAGCAGGAAAAAGAAATGCGCGGTCACCAGCAAGCCGTTGGCGAACCAGATGCCGAGCAGCAGAAAACCGCTGCTGCGCAGCAGCGCCAGGGTGGAACCGATGGTGATGGTGGCGAAACCGGCGCTCCAGAACAGTAGCGAAGGCTCACGGATGCTGCGCCACTCGACTGCCAGGTACAGCGCGGCAGCGGCTGCGAGGGCGATCGTGATGGTCAGCATCGTTGGCGGGTCGAGCGGCATTTCCGGGCAGGCCTGTCTGTATGGCAATAGGCCTGCGATTGTAAGCGTTTGGTCAGGTTTTTCGCAGGGGGCGCGTTGCCGGGCGGACCACCGGCGCTCCAGCGGTCACTCTTGCGGGCTTAGCCAGGTGTCTACCACGCGGCGATCGAGCTCTTCCCAATAGGCCATGCCCAGCACTCGCGTGGTGTTGAGCCCGCGCAGGTAACCGCGCAATTGCTGGGCAGTGTCGCGGATCACTTGCGCATCGCGGCTGTTTTTGTCCAGCAGGACGCTTTCGTATTGCATCAGGTATTCGGCCACGCGCTCGCGATATTCGGGCAGTACGGCGTCACGGATCAGATCGAACGTTCTCAAGGCGAGACCCTCATCATTTTGTTGGCAGGTCCAGTGTGCATCAGTCTGCGTGGCACGCAACTATTGCTGGAAGTAATAGTGACCATCAAGAAACGCAAGTTCTGCTTTGCCAGCGATCGGCGGAAAATCGCCTCCATCGAAGACGCAGCTCAAGGAAATTGCGCGATGAACATTCTGACTCGACTGGCAATGATCGCCCTGCTGATGGGCGGGGTAGTTACCGCACCGGCTTACGCAAACGACGCCCGGTCGTGTCACCTGCAACCCATCGCTGCCAGCGCCTCGGCGTTGCAGCACACGCAGACCGTGGGTGTGTTGTTGAGCGAAAACACTTTGCAGAACCTGCAATACCTGGAGCGCTACCACGACATGGCGCTGAACGGTGCGAAAGACGCACTGGACTCGCGAATCCGCGACGCGTTTGTCGGCAGCTCCGACCCGGAACTGGCCCTCGACTGGCTGATGAGTTCGCTGCAACAGCAGTTCGTCTCGGTGACCGTCTACGACAACCTCGATGCGCTGGTTCAGGCCCATCCGGACGTGGTGGTCAAGCTCGACACCTTCAACCGCTTGCTGACTCAGCGCAACAGTCTGGTCGAAGCGCGTTTTTCCGCACGGTTCTACGACGCCGATCTGCAGTACATCGGCAAGGCCGAGGGGGCGATTGAGCAAGAGTTGCCTTCGGTCTGGGTGCACAACCAGGCGGCGCCGCAGATCGCCGCGCAGATCAATCAGCAGCGTGACCTGCAACTCAATGCGCTGAAGCAATTCGATGTGTCGCTCAAGGCCCTGGTGGCGTCGAGCTGATTCTTAAAACGTAAATGGCAACGGCGGCGCCGTGAAGTCGAACCGTTGCCGGTTGAACCGAACCTTATTTTCAGGATTTACCCCATGCGTCCTTTATTCGTGCCAGCCATGGCTTTTGTTTCCCTGTTGCTCGCCGGTTGCGCTTCGGCGCCGAACGATCCGACCTTGACCTTGCAGACCAGCAAGACGCCGGCGCAGTACGCCGATTGCGTGGTGCCGAAGTTGCAGGGCAGTGCGTTGAATCCGACGGTTTCGCAGAGTCAGCGCAGTTATCGGATCGTGGTACCGAGCAAGGTGTCGGCGGATAACGTGCTGGAGGCGTACAAGGCGGGGAAGGGCGGCAAGGTGTTCATTTATGAACGGCATTTGCTGGCGTCGAATTTGTTGCCTTCGAGTTTTGAGCGGGCGGCTCAGGAGTGTATTTGATCTGAGCGCTTGACGGGTTTTGACAGAGCTCCTTTGGTTGGCCGCAACCAACCAATTTTTTCGCCCCACACTGGTTTTCGGTTGTGGGGCTTTTTTTGGGGACTTGGCGGCCTTTGGGCCGACCATGCTTTGGGGTTTTTGGGTGTATATCCTTTTTTGGTGGTGTTGCGGCTGGCGGTTTCGCCCTTACGGCGAGTCCCTTTTGGCAAACGCCCCAAAAGGAACCAAAAGGTCTTCGCCCTGACGTTCGGCCCGCTCGCTGGGGCTCGGGGTTCCTTCGCTCCGGGATCGATCCGGGCGCAGCGGCTCCGGTTTGCTCCGCTGCACCTCCTTCCGCTGTGTCTGGCTGCGCCAGACGGTCGCTGCGCTCCCACCCCCGGATCAATCCCTCCACTCAGCCTGCCGACGGGCTCCAGGATCAAAAGCTACTCGAGCTTGCGCTCATCGTGTTGGGTGGCGGGACGGCCTGCTTGGTTTGCTTTTGCTTTTCTGTGGGAGCGAGCCTGCTCGCGAAGGCGGCCTGACAGTCGACCTGTTCTTGAGCGGAACGCGATCCAACTGTAGGAGCTGCCTAAGGCTGCGATCTTTTGATCTGGCCTTCGCTTTTGCTTTTCTGTTGAGAGCAAGCCTGCCTTGGACGTTGGGTGTTGACCAATTCCTGTTCACGCCACAAAAACCTGTGGGAGCTGGCTTGCCAGCGAAGGCGGCCTGACAGACGCCCAATTTCTCACTGAATGTACGCAATCAAACCTGTAGGAGTGAGCCTGCTCGCGAAGGCGGTGTGTGCCGCGATCACGAACAGCGCTCCGGAACCCGTTCACCCGGTCACACACCCAACCGGCACTTTCCCCGCAAACGTATCAACCAGACTCGCCACCACCATTTCCCCCATCCGCGTGCGAGTCTGCAATGTTGCGCTGGCCCGATGCGGTTGCAGCACCACTTGTTCATTAGCAAACAACGCTTCGGGCACATTCGGTTCATCGACAAACACATCCAGCCCAGCCCCGGCAATTTCACCAGCTGAAAGCGCGGCCACCAGATCCGCCTCATTCACCAGTTTGCCCCGGGCGACGTTGACCAGGTAACCGTCCTTGCCCAGCGCTTGCAGCACTGGCGCGTCGATGATCGCTTCGCCCTTGTCCGCTGCGGCGGCGAGGATCAGGGCGTCGCTGTCGCGGGCCAGTTGTTTGAGGTCGGCGACGAAGGTGTGGGGGACGTCGCTCATCGGTTGCAAGTCGGTGTAGCTGATCGGGCAGCCGAAGGCGGCGGCGCGGGTGGCGATGGCGCGGCCGACGCGGCCCATGCCGACGATGCCGATGCGCATGCCGGAGACTTGTCGGGCCAAGGGCAGCGGGGCGAGGGGGGTCGGGCTTTGTGGCCATTGGCCGGAGCGCACGTAGCGGTCGCTGGTGCACAAACCGCGACAGACCGAGATGAGCAGGCCGATGGCGAGGTCGGCGACGTCTTCGGTGAGGGCGCCGATGGTGGCGGTGACGCGGATGCCGCGGTCGCGGGCGTAGGCCAGGTCAACGGCGTCGGTGCCGACGCCGTTGACCGCGACGACTTCCAGGTTCGGCAGTTGCGCCATCAGCGCCTGGCTGATGCCGGTGTGACCGCCGGTGATCACGCCACGAATGTTGGCGCCGTGGTCGTTTATGTAGGCGGGTTTGTCCGCTTGCTGGAAGTAGCGGCGTACGGTGAACAGTTCGTCCAGACGCGCGTTGATTTCCGGGATCAGGATCGGGCTCAGTTGCAGGATTTCTGGCTTCATGGCTACCTCGTTACGCAATAAAAAGGCCGGCTCAACCGCGGCCGGCAAACGGCATGGCGCTGGCCATGACGGTCATGTTCAGGACGTTGGCTGACAGCGGCAGGCCGGCGATGTAGCGCACTGCATCGGCGACGTGTTTGACGTCGACCATCGGCTCGACGGCGATGCTGCCATTGGCCTGGCGCACGCCTTTGGTCATGCGCACCGACATTTCCGTCAGGGCATTGCCGATGTCGATCTGGCTGCAGGCAATGTTGAATTCGCGGCCGTCCAGCGCCAGGGATTTGGTCAGGCCGAGCACGGCGTGTTTGCTCGCGGTGTAGGCG
This sequence comes from Pseudomonas sp. S3_G06, assembly GCF_054667565.1. Lineage (NCBI taxonomy): Bacteria > Pseudomonadati > Pseudomonadota > Gammaproteobacteria > Pseudomonadales > Pseudomonadaceae > Pseudomonas > Pseudomonas sp. S3_G06. Next base: position 2,643,356 of record NZ_CP162738.1, on the reverse strand, counting down.
CTGCTGAACGGGCGCGGTGTGTGTGCGGAAATCGAACCGTTGTTGATGATTCGTCCGCCCTGCGGCTGTTGTTTGCGCATCAGCCCGAACGCGCCGCGAGCGCAGAGAAAGACACCGTTGAGGTTGGTGTCGATCACGTTGCGCCACTGCTCGAAGGTCAGTTCATCCAGCGGCACGGCGGGGGCGTTGACGCCGGCGTTGTTGAAGACCACATCGAGGCGCCCGTAGACCTCGGCAATGGTCGCGAACAGCACGTCGACACTGGCCGGATCACGCACGTCGGTGGGCACCGCCAAGGCTTGATAACCCTGGCTCTGCGCCAGTTCGGCCAACGCTTGCAAGGGCTCGGGCCGGCGTCCGGCGAGCACGAGGGTGAAACCATCGGCCATCAGGCCCAGCGCCACAGCGCGGCCGATGCCACTGCCGGCACCGGTCACCAGCGCGACTTTCAAAGAGGTCGTCATATTGTTGTTCTCCTTTTTCTCAATCCGCTGGAATCAGGGCCGTGGGTCGACGCGCATTTGCAATTGGCCTATGCCGTCAATGCCAGCGTTGATCACATCGCCCGGTTGCAGGTTGTCAACGCCGGCGGGGCTGCCGGTCATGATCAGGTCGCCGGCGCGCAGGGCCACGGATTGCGAGATGCGGGCGATCACTTCACTGACCGACCAGATCTGGCTGTCGAGGTTGTCGCGCTGGCGTTCTTCGCCGTTGACGTTCAGCCACAATTCGCCCTCGGGATGGCCGCTGCGGCTCACCGGGACGACGGCAGTCATCGGCGCGGCGCCGTCGAACACCTTGGCGCCTTCCCACGGCAGGCCGTTGCTCTTGGCTGCGCGTTGCACATCGCGGCGGGTCAGGTCGAGGCCGGCGGCGTAGCCCCACACGTAGGCGAGCGCTTGATCCTCGGGGATATTGGCGCCGCCTTCACCGATGGCGACGACCAGTTCGATTTCGTGAACGAAGTCCTCGCACACTGTCGGGAAGGCGATGTCGCCGACGGCATCGACCACGCAGCTCGGCGGTTTCATGAAAAACACTGGCGGCTGGCGCGACTGGCCTTGAGTGTCCGGCCATGGGTAGTTGCGGCCGACACAGAACACCCGGCCAACGGGGAAGCGCTGCTCGGTGCCGAGTACCGGCAAGGTCACGGGCAGATCCGGGGTAAAGACGTATTCAGTCATGTTCATCCTGCGGGTCATCCTGTTTGAAAGGGCAGCGTACGGCGGCTGGCGTCGGTGAAGTTGGACGAAAGCCGCCTGCGTTTGGACAAATCCGGGTTCTTGCCTCAGCGCACCTTCAGCTCGATGCGATACAGGCGTCCGAGCAGTAACGAATAGGAGAGGGTGCCGATCAGCGCGACGCCGCCAATAAACCAGAAGGCATAGGCGAAGGTGCCGGTGGCGTGGACGATGGCGCCGATCACGATCGGCGTGACGATGCCGCCGATGTTCGCCGCCAGGCTGGTAATGCCGCCGGTGAGGCCGATCAGCTCTTTTGGCGCCACTTCCGATACCGCCGCCCACGACGAGGACGCGATGCCTTGGGCGAAGAACGCGATGGTCAGCACGGCGATGCAGATCAGGTTGGAGTCAGTGAAATTCACCAGCACGATCGACATGCCCAGCATCGAACCGACCACCAGCGGCAACTTGCGCGCAAACGACATCGAGTAGCCGCGACGGATCAGCAGGTCGGAAACGATGCCGGCCAGCAGAATCCCCACCGTGGCACCGACGAAGGGCAGCACGGCGAAGATCCCGGCCTTGATCATGGTCAGTTTGCGTTCTTCGATCAGGTAGGTCGGGAACCAGGTGAGGAAGAAGTACAGCGCCGAGGTGCTGGCGAACTTGCCGATGCAGATCGCTCAGATCTGCCGATAGCTGAACAGCTCGGCAATCTGCCGCCAGTTGAAGCGGGTGCGCTCCTGGCTGCTCTTGACCAGACCGCCGCCGGTTTCGATGTACTTCAATTCTTCCTGGCTGACCTTCTTGCAGTTCAGCGGATCGCGATACAGGTACAGCCACAGCACACCGAAGACGATGCCGAGTGCGCCGGTGCTGTAGAACACGTGGCGCCAGTCAAAGGTGGTCGCCAGCCACAGCAGCGCGCCGGTGAACAGCGCCGTGCCGAGGTACTGGCCGCACACGTAAATGCTGCTGGCCATCCCGCGTTCCCGCGCCGGGAACCACACCGTCACCGCGCGGCTGTTGGCCGGAAAAGCCGGGGCTTCCATGGCGCCGACCGCCAGGCGCAGGCCGAACAGCGAGGCAAACCCCGTGGCGAAACCCTGGCAAACGGTGACGGTCGACCAGCTGATCAGCGAAACGCCGTAGGTGAAGCGCGAGCCAAACCGATCGGCAATGAATCCGGCCGGCACCAGCGCCAAGGCATAGGTCCAGGCGAACGCGGAAAAAATCAGGCCCATCTCGATCTTGTCCAGGCCCAGGTCCTTGGCCATGAACGGCGCGGCGATCGAGATGTTCACCCGGTCGATGTAATTGATGATCGTCGCGATCAGCAGCAGCGACAGCATGAACCAGCGCCGCCGGGTAGGCAGACGCTGCGCCTTAACGGCATCGCGTGCGCCGGCTATCACCGGCGGCACCGTGGCACTGGAGGAATGGGAGTTGGACATGCGGAGACCTCGTTATTGTTAGAAGAGTCGAGATTTTTCGAGCAGCCGATGCCGTTGCCCGCAACGTGTGGGGCAATGCAAGCGAACGGGTTGCAGCGCGGGTTTCAGACGTGCAGGAACGTCTTTGTGCGATTGATTTTCAATGGGAGGTCGGGCGGGGCGGCGAGGGGAAATAGCAGGATCATGACGTGCGCACCTTTGATTGTTTTTGAAAGAGGTTGGGCTGCGTTGGTCATTACAGTGGTCGTACAACGGTTCTAAATCAACCGATGGGTTAGAACGTTTTTTCTTCACAAAAGCCCGTTTGGCGAACCTGTCCAAAAAAATAAATACGTTAAGTTTTAATAATTCAGATCAGGAATATTTTCTAAGCTTCTGAAATTAATCACTTTGTGTTGAGCTTCGGCTATTTCTGCTTTTGGACAGGCGCATTGCCACTCCATCGGCAGAAAAAACTCCAGGCGCCGTCGTCATCGTATGACTGATTGCCGACCACCGCTCAACCCTGCAAGATGACAGGCGTCACCTCACTGCCCGGAGGACCTTCTGCCCATGTCTTCACCCAGCCGTATCCCGACTTACGTCATGCAGCAACGCAGCGAATTGACCGATTTCTACATTCGCGACAAAAAGGGTCGTCGCGCCGAAACCGCGCCTCACCGGCACGAGTACTTCCAGATCCAGATCAATCTCGGTGGCGACACCGTGCAGCACATCGGCAGCGTCCAGCGGCCATTCCCGCGCAACACTCTGGCGTTCATCCTGCCGCACCGCGTGCACGTGATTCCGCATCCCGCAGACAGCAATTTCATCGTCATCAATTTTTCCCAGACGTTTCTCTTGCCGCATCTGCAATGCGACCCGATGGATCTGGAAGAGGTGTCAATCCTGCTCGCGCCGGAGCTGTCGCCGTTCCGCTTTCAGGAACATCTGGATTTCATTTTGGGTGATGAGGATTTCGCTCAGGTCTGCGGCCTGATCGAACAGATGCGCGCACTCGATGAGAACCGTCAGTTCGGCACGCGGGAAATGCTCAAGGGCTTGTTGCTGCAGATGATCGGCAGCGTGTGTTTTCTCTACGCCGAGCCGCTCAAGCGCCTGGCGGAAGAGAATGCCGCCGAGAACAGTCGTCGCGACGCCTTGAGCCGCATGTTCGAGTATTTGCGGAAGAACATCGCCGATCCTGATCTCAACCTGATCAAAGTCGCCGCTGCGACCTATCTGTCACCGACCTACCTGACGCACTGGCTGCGCAAAGAGATCGGCAAGACCTTCACCGAGCTGGTGCTGGAGCGGCGCATGCACGCGGCGCGCAACTTCCTCCTCAACAGTACGCGCTCGGTGGGCGAAGTGGCGCGGTTGTGCGGGTTCGCCGATGAGGCCTATTTCTCCCGGCGGTTTCGCCAGATTCATGGCCAGCCACCGGGGCAGTTCCGCCGCCGCCAGCTCAACTCGGACACGCCGCAGACGCCACTGAATACTTAGAGCGGCGCTCAGACCCACTTGAAGCGGGCAGGGAAGCGCGCGACAAAACAGGTGCCCGTTTCACGGTCGGACGTCACGCTCAAGGTGCCGTTGTGCGCATTGGCAATCTGCCCGGCAATGTACAAGCCCAGTCCCAACCCTTCATGACGCTGGCCTGCTTCGGAACGGGAAAACGGTTCGAACAGCAGCGGCATCAGCGCAGGCGGGATCGGCGTGCCCTGATTGGTCAACGAAATAACGATTTCGTCGCCCTCGGCAAAGGCTTTGAGCACGATCGGTTCGGCGGTGGAGCCGTGGGTCACGGCGTTGCCCAGCAGATTCGACAACAACTGGCTGATCCGCAGCGGGTCGCAATAGACCCCGGCCGGCACCTCCAGCGAATCGATAAACTTCGCCTGCGGGTAGGCCACCTGGATTTCTTCCAGGGTCTGGCGCAGCGTTTGCTGCAAGTCATCGACCAGTTTGCGCTGTACCGGGATGCCACTGCCGAGCCGACCCCGAGCGAAGTCGAGGATGTTTTCGATCAGCACGCCCATGCGCACCGAGCTGGTGCGAATCGCCGACAGCAGCGTGCGCGAGCGCTTGTCCTCGACTTTGCTGTCCAGCAGATCGGCACTCATGCGGATGGCACTGAGTGGCGTGCGCAAGTCATGGCCCAGAACGGCGATGAACTGCTCGCGCAGACGGCCCATTTCGTTGGCATCGGCCAGCGCGGTTTTGGTCGCGTGCAAATGGCCTTGGGTATCCAGGCTCATCGCAATCAGTTGGGCGAAGAGGGTGAGGGTCTTTTCGATGGCCGGGTCGTCAAGGTTCGCCGGCACCGAATCAATGGCGCACAGCGTGCCGAAGAATTCGCCATCGGCCTTGATGATCGGAATGGAGATGTAGCTTTCCAGACCGTAGGTTTTCGGCGTGTGGTGCGTGGAGAACAGCGGGTGCTGGCTGGCATGGCCGAAGATCACCGGCTGATGGTGCTGACGGATCTCATGACAAATCGTCGATTCCAGCACCAGTTCGCCGCCGGGCAACAGGCCGAAGTCAATCGAATCATCCACGGCGCAGGCGATCCACTTGCTCTCGGTGACCCGCGCTACGGCGGCGAAGCGCATGCCGGTCATGTGCTTGACCATGCTCAGGATCACCGGCACAGCGTCAATGCTGCCGATAGCCTGGAGGTCGGAGGAGAAATCTGTCTGGGGCATGGCAGGCGCTTCGCGAAAGTGTCGCAAGAGACTATCGGTAAACGTTGGACATGCCTAATGAACCTGCAAAAAAGGGCGCCGGGACAACTCCCGGCGCCCTGTGTGGTGCTTGCTGAGCGCTATCGCCTCAGAACTTGTACTTGGCCGTCATCATGTAGCTGCGCGGGGTGCCGTAGTTATCGGTCGAGCCCCAGGTCACGTCGGTGCCGATCGAGGAATAGTACTTGCGGTCAAAGATGTTGTTGGCGTTGACCTGCAGGTCGAGGTGCTTGTTGACTTCATAACCGGCCATCAGGTCGGTGACCGCGTAGCCGCCCTGTTCGAGGCGATAGCTGCCGCCGTTGGCCAGAGCGATGTCGTTGTACATGCGGCTCTGCCAGTAGACGTTGCCGCCCACGCGCAGTTTTTCCAGCGGGCCTTTGAAGCGATACACGGTGGAGACCTTGAACAGGTGCTCGGGCATGTCGGTGTCGAATTTCTGGTTATTGTTGGCCGGGTTTTCGTCCTTGATGTAGTGGGCGCGGGTGTAGGTGTAGCCGGCGCCGACTTGCCATTGCTCGGTCAGCGCACCTTGCAGTTCCATGTCCACGCCTTGGGCGCGAACCTTGCCGGAGGTTTCGTAGCAGGTCAGTTCCGGGCAGCCTAGCTGGGTCGCTGCCTGAGTGGCGCGGTTGGTCTGGTCCATCTGGAACACTGCCACGCTGCCGTTCAGCGCGCCGTCGAAATATTCGCCCTTGATACCGACTTCGTAGTTTTCACCGACGATCGGCTCAAGCACTTTGCCGCCGAGGTCCTTCTGGGTTTGCGGGGTGAAGATGTCGGTGTAGCTCGCGTAGACCGAGTGATGGTCGTCGAGTTTGTAGATCAGGCCGGCGTAACGGGTCAGGTTGCGCGTGACCTTGAAGTCACCGTCGGCACTGCGATCGTCGTAGTCATACCAGTCCAGACGACTGCCGAGGATCAGCGTCAGCGGATCGGCCAGGCTCAAGCGCGTGGTCAGGTAAACCGCGTCCTGGGTGGTGACGTTGCGCGACTTGCCGCTACGGACGAAGTCAGGCTTGGGCGCGGCGATCGGCAGGCCGGTGTCGTAGGGCGCGTATTCCTTGGTGGTGGCGTCGTACACCCGATTGCTGGCGCCGACTACCAATTCGTGGGTGCGGCCGAAGGCTTCGAACGGACCGCTGGCGAAACCGTCGAAGGCGCGTTGCTTGTCGGTGTGGTGCGATTGGTAGGCGGTGGTTTCCAGCGGGCCGTCGTAGCGCGACAAATACGTCCCGGAGAATTCGCCTTCGGTTGTCGAAGTGGAACCGCCAACATGCAGTTTCCAGTCGTTGTCGAAACGGTGTTCGACTTCACCGAATACGGTGTCGACCTGCAACTTGCGGTTTTCCCAATCGGTGCCAGGGTAAGTGGAGCGGGGCAGGTCGAGGTGGTGGCCGTTTTCGCCGATCGGCAGGCCGCCCCAGAAATAGTTGGTCTGATCGTTCTGTCGGGAGAAACCGAGGGTCGCCGTGGTGCTGTCGCTCAGGTCGGCTTCACCGATGGCGTAGAACAGGCCGTGATCGTTTTCTTCCTTGTCGCGGAAACTGTCGGCGCCCTGATACGACGTCACCACCCGGCCACGCAGGGTGCCGCTGTCGTTCAGCGGGCTGGAGGCATCGACCTCGCCACGGTAGTCATCCCAGCTGCCGGCGGCGCCGGTGAGGGTCACGCGCTGATCAGCGGTCGGGCGTTTGCGCACCATGTTGATCGCCGCCGACGGGTTGCCGGCACCAGTGACCAGGCCGGTCGCGCCACGGACGATTTCCACGCGATCAAACATCGCCAGGTTCGGTTGCACCGCCAGGGTGTACGGCGAATACGAGCTGGGCAGGCCGTCGTACATGATGTTGTCGATGTCGAAACCGCGCGCCTTGTAAGTCTGCCGCCCCGGGCCGCTGGCCTCGCTGAGAAACAGCCCCGGCGTGCCACGCACCACGTCGTTGACGCTGGTCATGTTCTGGTCGTCCATGCGCTGGCGAGTGATCACCGTCACCGCCTGCGGCGTTTCGCGCATGGTCAGCGACAGCTTGGTCGCGGTCTGCATCGGGCCGGTGGTGTAGGACTGCGTGTCTTCGGTGGTGCTGCTCATCTGCGTGGCGCCGATTTCGGTCGCTTGCAGTTCCAGCGGGCCATTGGCGGGCGCAGTGGCTGCGGTTTCTTCAGCCAACGCAGGAGCGATGCTGGCCATGCCGATGGCGATTGCGAGGAGGTTAGGTGAAAGGTTCGAGCGGCGGTGAATGGTGTGAAACGACATCTATCTGCTTCCCCAAGATTTACCCAAACGAAACTAATGCGAGTGCATGTAAGAATTATTCGCATTAGTATGTCGGAAGTTTCCGGGGGAATAAACCCGTACGAGTCAGTTAGTTAATGATTTTTTCACAATTGGATTTGAGCGCTTGCGCAAACAAATGTGGGAGCGAGCCTGCTCGCGAAGGCGGTGTGTCATTCCACAGATGCGTTGTCTGACACGACGCTTTCGCGAGCAGGCTCGCTCCCACAGGGTTATGCGGTTTTTTTGAAATCAGTCCAGATCCTTCGCCCCATGCCGCTCCGGCACCTGACTGTCTTCATCACCCCAGGTGCGATTCACTCGCTGCCCACGCATGACCGCTGGCCGCTTGGCGATTTCTTCGGCCCAGCGCTGCACATGGCTGTACTCGTGTGCCGCGAGAAACTCCGCCGCCGAGTAAACGTTGTTGCGCACCAGTTGCCCGTACCAGGGCCACACGGCAATGTCGGCGATGGTGTAATCGTCGCCGGCCAGATAGGCGTTATCAGCGAGACGGCGGTTGAGCACATCCAGCTGCCGTTTGGCTTCCATGGTGAAGCGGTTGATCGGGTATTCGAGCTTCTCCGGCGCATACGCGTAGAAGTGCCCGAAACCGCCGCCCAGGTACGGCGCCGAGCCCATTTGCCAGAACAGCCAGTTGAGGGTTTCGGTGCGACCAGCCGGATCCTTGGGCAGCAAGGCGCCGAACTTTTCCGCGAGATACAGCAGGATCGAGCCGGACTCGAACACCCGGATCGGCGGCTCGACGCTGCGATCCAGCAGCGCCGGGATTTTCGAGTTCGGGTTGACCTCTACAAAGCCGCTGGAGAACTGATCGCCCTCGCCAATGCGGATCAGCCACGCGTCGTATTCAGCCTCGCTGTGGCCGAGTGCGAGCAACTCTTCGAGCATGATGGTGACTTTGACACCGTTGGGCGTGGCCAGCGAATACAGTTGCAGCGGATGCTTGCCGACCGGCAGTTCCTTATCGTGGGTCGGCCCGGCGATCGGCCGGTTGATGCTGGCGAAATGGCCGCCGGAAGGAGCTTCGTGTTTCCAGACCTTGGGCGGAACGTAAGACGCATTGCTCATGAAACGGACCTCGTCGATGCTGGGAGAGAACAGGTAGACACCGTATCTCGAAAGGATTGAGAACACTACCTTGTGGGAGCTGGCTTGCCAGCGATGACGGCGGCACATCCAGCATCAATATTGGCTGACCCACCTTAATCGCTGGCAAGCCAGCTCCAACAGGTTCGGAGTCAGGCACAAATCTCCCGTGGGAGCGAACCTGCTCGCGAAAGCGTCGGCAGTGTCGCCGCGCCTAACGGCTCCAATACTGCCCAACCGCACCCCCGACTCCCTGCACCGGATCTGTCTCAGGAAACGCCAGCCCCGCAATCCGCGCCAACTGCGCATCACTCGGCGCGGCCCGGCAAATATCCGCCTGCTGCCCCGGCGGATAAGCACCGACCACCAGAAAATCCGAGCTCGATTCGAGATTACAGTGCCCGGTTCCCGCCGGCAGCAACAGCACATCCCCGGCGTAGACGTCGACGACTTGCCCATCAGGCCCGCCCAACATCAACCGCGCCTGACCGGCCGCCACGCCAAGCACTTCGTGGCCTTCAGTGTGATAGTGGTGATAGTCATAAATGCCGTAGCGCCACTGCGCCGGCCAGCCATTGGCGCCGAAGGTCTGCTCGAAGCGCGCCGCCGGATCGTCGCCTTCAACGGCAATCGCGCTGCGGTAGATCAGCACCGGCAGACGCGGATTGTTCGGCACCCAGTCATTGCGTTGAAGCAGCAGGGTTTGCACATCAGTCATGGCCCATCCTCCTTCGATCATTTCTCAATCGACCACAGAGCAGGGCGCACGCCTCAAAAAATCATTGCCGCGCAAACACGGCGCCTGAGCCATGCCCGGACAATCCAGCGAAACTTCATCGCGCAGCGAGCTGTCCAGACCCTTACATGTCCATGCAGCGGTAAATGGCGAGGGTCAAGATGACGATGACAGTAGGTGATTTTCTGGTTGAGCGGCTCAGCGAATGGGGCGTCACGCGAATTTTTGGTTATCCGGGGGATGGCATCAACGGCGTGTTCGGCGCCATGAGCCGGGCCAAGGGCAAGATCGAATTTGTCCAGGCGCGGCACGAGGAAATGGCCGCGTTCATGGCCTCGGCCCACGCCAAGTTCACCGGCGAGCTGGGCGTGTGCATCGCCACCTCCGGCCCTGGCGCTTCGCACCTGATCACCGGCCTCTACGATGCGCGCATGGACCACATGCCGGTGCTGGCCATTGTCGGTCAGCAGGCGTGCACGGCGCTGGGCAGTCACTACCAGCAGGAACTGGATCTGGTGTCGATGTTCAAGGATGTCGCCGGTGCGTTTGTGCAGCAGGCTTCGGCGCCGTCGCAAGTGCGCCATCTGCTTGATCGCGCGGTGCGCACTGCGGTCGGCGAGCGCCGCGTCACCGCGCTGATTCTGCCCAATGACTTGCAGGATCTGCCTTACGAACAACCGGCGCGCGCCCATGGCACCGCGCATTCCGGCGTCGGCTACAGCAAGCCGAAAGTCGTTCCTTATGCAGCCGATCTGCAACGCGCCGCCGAGGTTCTCAACAGTGGCGAGAAAGTTGCGATTCTGGTCGGTGCCGGCGCGCTGGAGGCGACCGACCTGGTCATCGCCGTGGCAGAAAAACTCGGTGCCGGTGTCGCTAAAGCCTTGCTGGGCAAAGCGGCACTCCCCGATGACTTGCAGTGGGTCACCGGCAGCATCGGCCTGCTCGGCACCGAGCCCAGCTACAAGCTGATGAGCGAGTGCGACACCTTGCTGATGATCGGTTCGGGCTTCCCGTATTCCGAGTTTCTGCCCAAGGAAGGCCAGGCGCGCGGGGTGCAGATCGACTTGCAGCCGGACATGCTCAGCCTGCGTTATCCGATGGAGGTCAATCTGGTCGGTGATTCAGCGGAAACCCTTGCCGCGTTGCTGCCCTTGCTGGAACAGAAAACCTCGAACAAGTGGCGCAAGAAGATCGAAGGCTGGCGCAGCAGTTGGGAGAAGACCCTGGAAAAACGCGCCATGGCCAAAGCCGATCCGGTCAACCCGCAACGAGTGGTCTACGAGTTGTCACCGCGTTTGCCCGAGCAAGCCATTATCACCAGCGATTCCGGCTCTTGCGCCAACTGGTTCGCCCGTGACCTGAAAATCCGTCGCGGCATGAAATGCTCGTTGTCCGGTGGCCTGGCCTCGATGGGCGCGGCGGTGCCGTATGCGATCGCGGCGAAATTTGCTTACCCTGAACGCCCGGTCATTGCCCTGGTCGGCGACGGCGCGATGCAGATGAACAACATGGCCGAGCTGATCACCGTCGCCAAATACTGGCGGCAATGGCAGAGCCCGAAATGGATCTGCGCGGTGTTCAACAACGAAGACCTCAATCAAGTCACCTGGGAGCAGCGGGTGATGGAGGGCGATCCCAAGTTCGAAGCGTCGCAGAGCATCCCGGACGTGCCGTATCACCTGTTCGCGATCTCCATTGGCCTCAAGGGCATTTTCGTTGATCGCGAGGAGGAGGTCGCAGCTGCATGGGAGCAAGCGCTCGCCTCGGAAGTGCCGGTGCTGATCGAGTTCAAGACCGACCCGAACGTGCCGCCGTTGCCGCCGCACATCAAGCTTGAGCAAGCGAAGAAATTCGCCACGACCCTGGTCAAGGGCGACCCGGACGAAGCCGGGGTGATCGTGCAGACCGCCAAGCAGGTACTGGGCGCCGTGTTGCCGGGCAAGAAATGACGGTGGGCGCTTGAACGAGCCAGCGATATTCATCGGCTGCGCCGGCTGGAGTCTCGGGCGCGAGCATTGGCCGGTATTCCCCGCCGAAGGCACGCACCTGCAACGCTACGCCGCGCGCTTCAACTGTGTGGAAATCAATAGCTCGTTCTATCGCCCGCATCGGCGTCAGACCTACGAACGCTGGGCCGACTCGGTAGCGCCGGACTTTCGCTTCGCAGTGAAAGTGCCGAAGCTCATCACCCATGAACAGCGGCTGGCGGACAGCGCGGCCGCGCTCGATGAGTTTCTCGGCCAGTGCCAGGGCTTGGGTGATCGACTCGGCTGCCTGCTGGTGCAACTGCCACCGAAACTTGCCTTCGATGCGCCGGTGCCCGAGGCGTTTTTTCATGCCCTGCGCGAGCGGTTCACGGGCAGTGTAGTGCTGGAGCCGCGACACGAATCGTGGACTGAGGCTGAGGCAATGCTGATGGAGCTGCAGATTGCCCAGGCGGTGGTCGATCCCTCGCGGATCAGCAGCGACACCGCGCCGGGTGGCTGGCAAGGCCTGCAGTATTGGCGCCTGCACGGCTCGCCACGGATTTATCACAGCGCTTATGAAGCGGCCTATCTGCAACAGCTTGCTCAGAACCTGCGGCGCGCGAAGGCTGACGGCAGAGACATCTGGTGCATCTTCGACAACACCGCCAGCGGCGCCGCCACGGCCAATGCGCTGGCTTTGAAGGCATTGATCGAAGGCGGTGAACGCTGAACGACGACGCTCTCGCCACCCACACAAACGATCCGGCTACAGGTAAACTCCGCGCACTTTTTCAAGGAGTTCACATGAGTTACTACCAGCCGGGCATTCTCGCTACCCCTGTTCCTGCGCAAGCACGTCATCTGTTTTTCGCCCTGGCGTCGGTTGAAGCCTTGCCGCAAGCGATCGACAGCCTGCTGATGCTGGTGGATGGCAAGTCGGCGGTGGTTGGCTTTGGTGAGTCGTTGACCAAGGCGCTGAATGTCGAAATCGCTGGCCTGCGCAGCTTCCCGGCGCTGACCGGCGTTGGCGTGAATAACCCGTCGACTCAGCATGCCCTGTGGATCTGGTTGCACGGTGTCGACCGGGGTGAGCTGCTCAACCGCTGCAACGCTATCGAAGCCGCGCTGGCCCCGGCCTTGCGTCTGGTCGAGATGCAGGAAGCCTTCCGTCATATGGACGGCCACGACCTTACCGGGTACGAGGACGGCACGGAAAACCCCCACGATGACGCCGCTGTCGCCGCCGCGCTGCTGAGCAGTGGCGCGGACGGGCTGGTCGGTGGCAGCTTCGCCGCGATCCAGCAGTGGCAGCACGACCTCAAGGGTTTTCATCGCCTGTCTGCAGGGGCCAAGGACGACATCATGGGACGGCGCTTGAGCGATAACGAAGAAATCGACGACGCGCCGATCTCCGCCCACGTCAAACGCACCGCGCAAGAGAGCTTCGCGCCGGAAGCGTTCGTCGTGCGCCGCTCGATGCCGTGGATTGAAGGCGATCGCGCCGGTTTGATGTTCCTCGCTTTCGGTTTTTCGCTGGATGCTTTCGAAGCACAGCTGCGGCGCATGAGCGGCCTGGAGGACGGTATTGCCGATGGCTTGTACCAGATCAGCCGGCCAATCACCGGCGGCTACTACTGGTGCCCGCCGCTCAAGGACGGACGCCTTGATCTGCGCGCGCTGCGCATCGGCTGAGGACTGCATATGAACGTGGTGCGCTGGGGCATGATCGGTTGCGGCAGTGTCGCTGAACGCAAGAGCGGACCGGCCTTTTACAAGGCGCCCGGTTCGGCACTGGTCGCAGTGATGGGCCGACGCCTCGAAGCGGTGACCGACTACGCCGCGCGCCACGGCATCAGCCGCGTCTATACCGATGTCGATGCGCTGATCAACGATCCCGAAGTGGACGCGGTGTACATCGCCACACCGCCCGACAGCCACCACGCCTACAGCCTGAAAGTCGCCGCCGCCGGCAAGCATTGCTGCGTGGAAAAGCCCATGGCACTCAACGCCGGGCAAAGCCGCGAGATGCAGCAAGCGTTTGCCGCTGCCGGTCTGCACTTGTTCGTCTCCTATTACCGCCGCTCGCTGCCGCGCTTCGCTCAGGTGCGGCAATGGCTGGAGGAGGGTCGCATCGGCGATGTCCGCCATCTGAGCTGGACGCTGACCAAAGCGCCGTCGCCGGCTGATCTTGAGGGTCGCGATAATTGGCGCACCGACCCGGCGGTGGCGGGCGGCGGCTACTTTGCCGACCTGGCCAGCCATGGCCTGGACCTGTTTCAGTATCTGCTTGGCGACATCGTTGAAGTCGCCGGTTTCACCGCGCGTCAGGCGGGTCTGTATGCGGCGGAAGATGCGGTCAGCGCCACCTGGCGGTTCGCTTCCGGAGCGCTGGGCATGGGCTGCTGGAACTTTGTTGCGGACCGGCGTGAAGATCGGGTCGAGATTATCGGCAGCACAGGGCGCATCGGGTTTTCGGTGTTTGACGAGCATCCGGTGCAGCTGGATGCCGATGAGCAGATCAGCCTGGAGATCGCTCATCACGAGCATATTCAGTGGCATCACGTGCTGGGGATGAATGCGCATATTCGGGGTGATTCACAGCATCCCGCCGTGGCCGAGCAGGCCGTCAAGACCGACTGGGTAATGGACGAGATCCTCAAACGCTGAATAGCTCATGATCCCACAGGTCTCCCGGCGCAACACGCATCTAAGGTTATGCCCAAACGATATTTCTCAACCTCGTCATAACGTCTCTAAGATCACGTCATAACTCGTTATAACAAGTGATCCCACGATGCCCGACAACGTTCTCTCCCTCAGTAGCGTTCCGCTGCACACCCAACTGCGCGACGTGCTCCGTGCGCGGATTCTCGACGGTGAATACCCGCAAGACAGTCAGATGCCTTCCGAAAGCGAACTGGGTGCGCTGTTCAAAGTCAGCCGCATCACCGTGCGCCAAGCCTTGGGCGATCTACAAAAGGAAGGTCTGATCTTCAAGATCCATGGCAAGGGCACCTTCGTCGCCAAGCCGAAAACCTTTCAGAACGTCAGTAGCCTGCAAGGCCTCGCCGAGTCGATGACCGGGCGCGGCTACGAGGTGATCAACCGCCTGCGCAGTTTCAAATTCATTCCGGCCGACAAGCGCGTGGCCGAGCGTCTGCAGGTGGCCGAAGGTGAAATCGTCGCGCAGATCAAACGCGTGCGCCTGATCAACCGCGAGCCGATCTCGCTGGAAATCACCTACCTGCCCAAAGCGGTCGGCGAACGGCTGGAGAAGGCCGACCTGGTCACTCGTGACATCTTTCTCATTCTGGAAAACGACTGCGGCATCGCCCTCGGCCACGCCGATCTGGCCATCGACGCGGTGCTGGCCGACAGCGACCTGACCCAGGCACTCAGCGTCGAAGCGGGCTCGCCGATCATGCGCATCGAGCGCCTGACCCATGACGCCCAAGGCCAGCCGCTGGACTTCGAACACCTTTATTACCGTGGCGATGCGTTCCAGTACCGCCTGCGGATCGACCGGCAAAAAGGGGAGCAGGCATGACCCGCAACGTTCTAGAACAGGAATACGACATCGTCGTGATTGGCGGCGGTACGGCCGGGCCGATGGCAGCGATCAAGGCCAAGGAGAAGAACCGCGATTTGCGCGTGTTGCTGGTCGACAAGGCCAACGTCAAACGCAGCGGCGCGATCAGCATGGGCATGGACGGCCTGAACAACGCGATCATCCCCGGCCACTCGACGCCAGAGCAGTACACCAAGGAAATCACCATCGCCAACGACGGCATCGTCAATCAGGCGGCGGTCTACGCCTATGCGACGCACAGTTTTGAAACCATCGAACAACTCGACCGCTGGGGCGTGAAGTTCGAGAAGGACGAAACCGGTGACTACGCGGTGAAAAAGGTCCACCACATGGGCGCCTATGTGCTGCCGATGCCAGAAGGGCACGACATCAAGAAAGTCCTGTATCGGCAGTTGAAACGTGCGCGGGTGAGCATCACCAATCGCCTGGTCTGCACGCGTTTGCTGACCGACGAGGAGGGCGCGGTCAACGGCGTGATGGGCTTCGATTGTCGCACCGCCGACTTCCATGTGATCAAGGCCAAAGCGGTGATTCTCGCCTGCGGCGCGGCCGGGCGCCTCGGTCTGCCGTCGTCGGGCTACCTGATGGGCACCTACGAAAACCCGACCAATGCGGGCGACGGCTACGCGATGGCCTATCACGCAGGCGCCGAACTGGCCAACCTTGAGTGCTTTCAGATCAACCCGCTGATCAAGGATTACAACGGCCCGGCTTGCGCGTACGTCACCGGCCCGCTGGGTGGCTACACCGCCAACAACAAGGGCGAACGCTTCATCGAGTGCGACTACTGGAGCGGGCAGATGATGTGGGAATTTCACCAGGAACTGGAAAGCGGCAACGGCCCGGTGTTCCTCAAACTCGATCACCTGGCCGAGGAAACCATCCAGAACATCGAGGAAATCCTGCACAGCAACGAGCGCCCGAGCCGTGGCCAGTTCCACGCCAATCGCGGCACTGACTACCGCACGCAGATGGTTGAAATGCACATTTCGGAAATCGGTTTTTGCAGCGGCCACTCGGCGTCAGGCGTGTGGGTCAACGAGCGTGCCGAGACTTCGGTCAAGGGCTTGTACTCGGCCGGCGACATGGCTGCGGTGCCGCACAATTACATGCTTGGCGCGTTCACTTACGGCTGGTTCGCCGGGCACAACGCCGCGGACTTTGTTGCCGGCCGCGAGTTTTCCGCACTGGACAGCGAGCAGATCGCCAAGGAGAAAGCCCGGGTCTACGCGCCGCTCGATCGCCAGGACGGTCTGCCGCCGGCGCAGGTCGAATACAAGCTGCGGCGCTTCGTCAACGACTACCTGCAACCGCCGAAAGTGACCAAAAAAATGCAGATCGGCCTGCAACGCTTCAGCGACATCGAGCGCGATCTCGAGCAGATGAAAGCCAACAACGCTCACGAACTGATGCGAGCGATGGAAACCAGCGTGATCCGCGACTGTGCCGAAATGGCCGCCCGCGCTTCGTTGTTCCGCGCTGAAAGCCGCTGGGGCCTGTACCACTATCGCGTCGATCATCCGCAACGCAACGACGTCGATTGGTTCTGCCACTGCCATCTGAAGAAGGGCGAGGACGGCAAGATGAGCAGTTTCAAGAAGGCCGTCGAGCCCTACATCATCCCGCTCGACGCCGAGGAAATGCAGGCTTACGACCGCCTGCGGGTCGGCGCCTTCGCCGCTTGAGACATCATTTTTCAGAGAGTCCGAACCATGGCTTACCAAGCTCAGGAAATCTTCTTCCGCTCCAACGCGCCGGTCACGGTCGACGAGGACAAATGCATCGCCGAAAAGGGCTGCACCGTGTGTGTCGACGTCTGCCCGATGGACCTGCTGGCGATCAATCCGGCCACGCAAAAGGCCTACATGGCTTTCGATGAATGCTGGTACTGCATGCCGTGCGAGAAGGATTGCCCGACGGGGGCGGTGAAGGTCGACATCCCCTATTTGTTGCGTTGACCCCAAATCCATTGTGGGAGCGAGCCTGCTCGCGAAAGCAATCGTTCATTCAACAATGATGGTGACTGACCCGCCGCCTTCGCGAGCAGGCTCGCTCCCACGTTGCAATTGTGATTATCCAATAGCCATCCGGTGAACCCCGGACGCTGAATGCAAAACACCCCTCGTTTCCCACCGCGCCCCGATCGCGGCGGAGACGAACTTCAAACCAATGATTCGAGGGGAAACACTCATGTTGCGTGCAGCACTCGCTGGGCTGGTCCTGGCTTCATTCACCTTGTCGGCCTCGGCCGAAACCATCCGCATCGCCATCGGCACTCAGGACACCACCATCAACTGCGCCGCCGGTGGCCTGTTGATCCGTGAACTCGGTCTGCTGGAAAAATACCTGCCCCACGATGGCGCCTACAAAGACGCCAAGTACGACGTGCAGTGGAAGAATTTCACCAGTGGCGCGCCGCTGACCAATGAGATGGTCGCCGGCAAGCTCGATTTCGGTGCCATGGCCGATTTCCCCGGTGCGTTCAACGGTGTGGCGTTCGAAACGGCGGGCAAGCACAGCCTGTTCATCAGCGTGCTGTCGGGCAGCATCAAGGGCAGCGGCAACGGCATTGTCGTGCCGAGCGCTTCGTCGGTGCAGAGCCTCAGCGAACTCAAGGGCAAGACCATTTCGGTGCCGTTCGCCTCGACGGCTCACGGCATGTTGCTGCGCGCCGTGGCAGAGCAGGGCTGGGACCCGCTCAAGGATGTCAACATCATCGCCCAGCCACCGGAAGTCGCCGGCTCGGCATTGCAGGCCGGCAAGATCGACGCCCACGCCGATTTCGTGCCCTTCGCCGAGCTGTTCCCGAGCCGTGGTTTCGCCCGCAAGATCTACGACGGCGCTCAGGCCAACGCGCCGACTTTCCATGGCGCACTGGTGGATCAGGCCTACGCCAAAAAGTATCCGGAAATCGTCGTCGCCTACCTGCGCGCCAGCATCGAAGCCAACCAACTGCTCGCCACCGAACCGGAGAAGTACAGCGAACTGATCGCCAAAGTCACCGGCGTCGATGCCGAGGTCAACTACCTGTTCCATGGCCCGCTCGGCGTACAGACCCGTGACCTGAGCTGGAAGCCTGAATATCGCCAGGCCGTCGGTACCGCCATCGATACCCTGAAGCTGCTGAAAAAAGCCGATCGCGGGCTCGACCTGAACAGCTTCATCGACGACCAGTACATCCGCGCCGCGTTCAAGGCTTCGAACCTCGATTACACCGCGCAACTGGCCAACTACGCGCAGACGCCATTGCCGGGTGTGGATGCGGCGACGGGCAAAGCCATCACCGACGTCAGCCATGTCGCGGAAATCTGGGTGCGTGGCGAGGAAAAAGTCCGCCGTTATGGCTCGGCTGAAGCGGCGTTCACCGCGCTGGCAGGGTTGAAGCAGGAGGGCAAGAACATTCGTGCGGTTTATGCGCAGGCCAGTGACAGCGGGATCAAGTTGCTCGCTGAACAGGCGTGGTTTGCCAGCGACGCCAAGGGCCGCCTCAGCGCATTTCTGCTCAAGGGCCAGGCCCAGCAATACGCTGCGGGGCAGGGTGGCAAGGTGTTCGACTTCAGCGATGCCACTGCGCAGGTTGTTGCTGCGCGCTAACCCTGAACACCTCAATCATAAATGTGGGAGCGAGCCTGCTCGCGAAGGCGTCAGGCCAGTGACTGATACAGGTCTGGCCCACCGCTTTCGCGAGCAGGCTCGCTCCCACAAGGGACTCGGTTTATGGAAATTAATGTGTATCGATCCTGTTTGCGCTGGATTCCGAGGACCAGCTCCCTGCTGCTCTGCCTGCTCTTCTGGCAACTCGCCGCCAGTCATCACTGGAACCTCGGCCTGGTGACCTTCGCCAACGTGCCGACGCCACTGGCGGTAATCGAAGCCGCGCTGGGCCTGGGCGACTCGGGCAAACTCTGGCAGCACTTGAGCAGCAGCCTCGGCCGCGTCTTCGCCGGTTATCTTGCGGCACTGCTGATCGGCATAGCTCTGGGCCTGGCCATCGGCCGGTCGAAATGGGCCGAAGACATCCTGCTGCCGCCACTGGAAGTGCTGCGTCCGATCCCCGCCGTCGCGTGGATTCCGCTGGCGATCCTGATGTTTCCGTCCTCGGAATTGTCGATGGTTTTCATCACCTTCACTGGCGCGTTGTTCCCGATCCTGCTCAACACCGTGCACGGCGTCGAAGGCGTCGATCCGCGCCTGATCGCCTCGGCGAAAAGCCTTGGGGCCGGGCGCCGGGCGATCCTGCTGGAAGTGATTCTGCCGGGCGCTGCGCCGAGCATCATCACTGGCCTGGCGATCGGCATGGGCACTTCGTGGTTCTGTCTGGTGACGGCGGAAATGATCTCCGGCCAGTTCGGCATCGGTTACTACACCTGGGAGTCCTACACCATTCAGAACTACGCCGACATCGTCGTCGGCATGCTCCTGATCGGGGTGTTGGGCATGGGCAGCAGTTGGCTGATCAAACGCCTGGGCGGCTTGTTCACGCCCTGGCATCGACCGCGAGGCAAAGCCTGATGAGCGTGATGCAAACTCCGGAAGGGCGGATCGACATCCGCCAGTTGTCCATCGTCCTCGGCCAGGGCGGCGAAGCCTTCGAAGCGGTGCAGGGTCTCGATTGCCAGATCGAACCCGGCCAGTTCGTGTGCATCCTCGGCCCGTCCGGTTGCGGCAAGTCGACCTTGCTCGGCGCTCTGGCCGGACACTTGATTGCCAGTACCGGCAGCCTGAAAGTCGACGGCAGCGAAGTGGCCGGGCCGTCACCGCAGCGCGGCATGGTGTTCCAGCATCACACGCTGTTCCCGTGGCGCACCGTGCGCGACAACGTTGCCTTCGGCCTGAAGATGCGCGGCGTGGGCAAGGCTGAGCGACATCGCGCTGCTGATGACATCCTCAAACTGGTCGGCCTCGAAGGCTTTGCCGAGCGCTGGCCGGATCAGCTCTCCGGGGGCATGCAGCAACGTGTCGAGATCGCCCGGGTGCTGGTCAATCGCCCGCGTCTGTTGCTGATGGACGAGCCGTTCGGCGCGCTGGATGCGCTGACCCGTCTGAACATGCAGGAACTGCTGCTGGACATCTGGACGCGCATCCGCACCACGGTGGTTTTCGTCACCCACGACATTGACGAGGCGCTGTTTCTCGCCGACCGCTTGCTGGTGATGAGCGCGCGACCGGGGCGAATCATCGAAGACTTGCCTCTGGACTTTCCGCGTCCGCGCACCAGCGAGCTGGTGACCAGCCCGGAATTCGCTCGCCTCAAGCGCCACTGCCTCGACCTGCTGCGCCACGACAACGACCGACCGCTGCCGCGCCTCAATCCGCTCGGCCTGCCTCCTGAAAACCCTTTGCCGCGATTTGCCCTATGACCTCTATTTTTGCTGTGACCGACAACGAAGACATCCTCGCCCTGCAACCGCGCCTGACGGCTGAAGACGCTGGCGTGCGGCGCATTGCCCTGATTGATCTGGCTGATCTGGAGGAACCGGATGGTTTGCTCTGGCTGGTTGATCGACTTCGTCAGGATCCCGCCGAGGACGTCCGCGCTGAAGCCGCACGATTGCTCGAAGCGTGGGAGGATGAAGTGGTCGTGCAAGCCTTGTGCGAAGCGCTGACGGATCCGGCGCCCGCCGTGCAATCGGCGGCTGCGCAAAGCCTGAGTCTGCTCAAGACTGCGCAAGCGGGAGGGGTAATTCTGCCGTGGACCGCCCATGCCGATGTCAGTGTGCGCATCGCCGCATTTCGGGCGTTACGCGAATTGCGCTTCGGCGAGGCCGCGCCGGCCGCCGTCGCAGCGCTGGAGGATGCCGATGCCAATGTCCGTCGCGAAGCGGTTGGCGTGCTCGGCTGGCTCAAACAGCTCGACGCGCTGCCAGCCCTGGCGCGCCTGGCAAGCGAAGACCCGGACACCGAAGTGCGCCGCGCCGCGACCGGTGCGCTCGGTCTGGCCAGCGACGCCGAAGTGCTGCCGGCGTTGCGCCAGGCGTTGCGCGACCCTGCCTGGCAAGTGCGCGAAGAAGCTGCGACCACGCTGGGCAAGGTTGGCCACAGCGACGCCGGCCCGGCCTTGGTCGAAGCGCTGAGCGATGACTATTGGCAAGTGCGCCTGCGCGCCACCCGCAGCCTCGGCCGCCTGCGCTTCGTCCCGGCGCTGGATGCGCTGATCGACACCCTCGGCCACCGCATCAGCAATCTGCGCAAGGAAGCCGCGCTGGCCCTCGGTGAATTGAACGATCGCGGCGCCGTGGCCGCGTTGCAGGCAGCGCAGGACGACGGCGACCCGGAAGTGCGCAAAGCCGTGCGCATCGCTCTGAGTCAATTGCAATGAATCCGCTGGCGGTGGGCAACTCGCAGAGTGCGCGCACGTTGCGCCTGAGCTGGCCGGGCGGGCGCGAATCGCTGCTCAGGCATGCCGATCTGCGCCGGCAATGCCCGTGCTCGCAATGCCGCGCGTTTCGCCTGCGCGGCGTGACGCCGCTGGTAGATGATCGCGTGCGCCTGATCGAGGTCAATCCGCAGGGTTATGGTGTGCAACTGGTGTTCAGCGACGGGCATCAACGCGGGATTTACCCGTGGGAGTACCTGGCGCAACTGGATTCCTGACCTTATCCGATGATCGTTCCCACGCTCAGCGTGGGAATGCAGCCCGTGACGCTCCGCGTCACTGGACGCGGAGCGTCCCTTGAGGCATTCCCACGCAGAGCGTGGGAACGATCAGAAAAGCAAGATCAAAAGATCGCAGCCTTCGGCAGCTCCTACGCCGACTGGCGGTTCTTGTCAGTAAATTCCTACAGGAGTACAAATGTACTCCATGACGAACCTCACTCCCCGCCGTACCGCCATTCTGACCTTTATCCGCGATCGCATCGCCGAGCACGGTCAGCCCCCAAGCCTCGCTGAAATCAGCGAGGCTTTTGGTTTTGCCTCGCGCAGCGTGGCGCGCAAGCATGTGCTGGCGCTCACCGAAGCCGGTTTCATTGAGGTCAATCCGCATCAGGCCCGGGGCATTCGCCTGCTCGGTCAGCCACCGCGTCCGGAGCTGCTGGAGATTCCCGTACTCGGTCGCGTGGCTGCCGGCGCACCGATTGGCGCCGATGCCGATATCCATAACCGTTTGCTGCTCGACCCGGCGCTGTTCTCCCGCACCCCTGATTACATGCTGCGGGTGCAGGGTGACTCGATGATCGAAGACGGCATCCTCGACGGCGATCTGGTCGGCGTACGGCGCAACCCCGAGGCGCTCAACGGCCAGATCGTCGTTGCGCGTCTGGACGGTGAAGTCACCATCAAGCGCTTCGAGCGGGTCGGGGATGAAGTGCGCCTGCTACCACGCAACCCGGCGTATCAGCCGATTGTCGTGCGTGATGATCAGGACCTGGCCATCGAAGGCGTGTTCTGTGGTCTGGTGAGGCAAGGCTGATGGGCGCCGTCGTTGCACTGGATACGCTGTTCAATGGCGGCCAGGTCTGGCGCGGCCGGCCTGCGCCACCGGCGGCGAGTCCGCAGCCGACCGGGCATGCGGGACTGGACGCAGCGCTGCCCAGCGGCGGCTGGCCGGAAGCGGCGCTGAGCGAAATCCTCCTCGCCGGCCCCGGTGTCGGCGAGCTGCAGCTGGTCTGGCCAACCCTGGCGCGATTGTCCGCGGCGGGTGAGCGCATCGTGCTGGTGGCGCCGCCGTTCGTGCCGTACCCGCAGGCCTGGGCCAATGCCGGAGTCGATCTGCGCCAGTTGTCGGTGATTCAGGCCAGCGAGCGCGATGCCTTGTGGGCGGCGGAGCAATGCCTGCGCTCGGGCAGTTGCGGCGCGGTGCTGTGCTGGCCGAACAAGGCCGATGACCGAGCCTTGCGGCGTTTGCAGGTAGCGGCGGAAACCGGCCAGACCCTGGCCTTTGCCTGGCGCCCGTTGAGCGAAGCGGTCAACCCGTCACCGGCAGCGTTACGCATAGCCATCGATGCCAAACCGGCGCAGCTACGCGTACTCAAATGCCGTGGCGGCCTGGCGCGTGCTACGCCGATTGCCTTTGCCGTGGGGCACTGATTGTCATGCGCTGGGTATGTATCCTGTTTCCGCAATTGGCCCTCGACGCCGTGCTGCGTCAGCGGCCCGACCCTGAAGAGCCGCTGGTCCTGCTCAGCGGCCCGGCCCAGCGGCGGGTGCTGCAAGCGGTAAATCCGGCGGCACGCAAACTCGGCCTGCGCCCCGGCATGTCGATGACCGCCGCGCAAGCCATGAGCAAAGGCTTTGCCACCGCCGATTATGAGGTGGCCGAGGTTGAGCACTGGCAGCAGTTTCTCGCCGCATGGGCCTATCGTTTCAGCGCGCAAGTCAGCGTGCATTATCCGCGTACCGTGGTGTTCGAGATCGAATCGAGCCTGGGCCTGTTCGGTACCTGGCCGCAATTTGAAGCTCGCCTGCGCCAGGAGTTGAAAGACCTGGGCTTTCGTCATCGCATCGTCGCCGCGCCGAACCCGGTGGCTGCGCGAGTGCTGGCCAATGCCTACGATGGCCTGGTGGTGCCGGACAGCGAGGCCTTGCAGCATCATCTTGGGCAATTGCCGGTCGACCGCGTCGGGCTGGAGCCGAATGTCGCCACGGCGTTGTCGCGCATGGGCCTGCGCAATCTCAGTCAGGTGCAAAGCCTGCCACGCCAGGCACTGGCCCGGCGTTTCGAAGCGCAGATGCTCAAGCACTTGGATACACTGTTCGGCGCACGCCCTCTGGCGCTGGCGTTCTATCTGCCGCCCGACCGTTTCGATATCCGCATCGAACTGAATTTCGACGTGCAATCCCATCAAGCCTTGCTGTTCCCGCTACGGCGCTTGACCGGCGATTTGTCGGCGTTCCTCTGCGGGCGCGACAGCGGTGTGCAGCGCTTCGATTTGCTTCTGGAACACGCCGGGCTGCCGGACACAGTGATCAAGGTCGGCCTGCTCAGTGCCGAACGTGACGCGGCAATGCTGTTTGAACTGGCCCGTGGCCGGCTGGAACAAGTCCAGGTCGAAGCACCGGTGCGTGGTTTTCGCTTGCGCGCCGAAGACCTGCCGAGTTTCGTTCCGCAGTATCAGGAGCTGTTCGACGACCGCCCGCAGCAGACCTTGCCCTGGGAGCAATTGCGCGAACGTCTGCGCGCACGGCTGGGTGATGATGCGGTGCAGGGGCTGCGCTTTCAGGCCGATCATCGCCCTGAGTGCGCGTGGCAGAACGCTGCCGATAAACACCTTTGCACGGGGTTGCCCAGCGTGCAGCGTCCTGGCTGGCTGCTCAACGAACCGCAAAGCGTGCCGGAAGGTTCGGCGCGGATTCTCATGGGGCCGGAGCGCATCGAATCCGGTTGGTGGGACGGTGGCGACGTGCGGCGTGATTACTACCTGATCCAGAACCGCGCCGGTCAGCAGGGCTGGGCCTGGCGGGCGGTGGGTGAGGGCGGTCCGCTGTGGCTGCAAGGCTGGTTCGCATGAGTGCCGATTACGCCGAACTGCATTGCCTGTCGAACTTCAGTTTCCAGCGCGGAGCCTCGAGCGCGCTGGAACTGTTTCAGCGGGCGAAAAAGCACGGCTATCAGGCGCTGGCGATCACCGACGAATGTACCCTGGCCGGAACCGTCCGTGCTTGGCAAGCGGCGAAGTCCGTTGAGTTGCCGTTGATCATCGGCAGCGAGATCCGCATCGACAACGGCCCGAAACTGGTGCTGCTGGTGGAAAACCTTGCCGGTTATCAGGCCTTGTGCGGCTTGATCACCCAGGCTCGGCGGCGTACGCAGAAAGGCCAGTATCAGGTGCTGCGCGAAGACTTCGCCGAAGCGCTGCCGGGTTTGCTGGTGTTGTGGGTGCCGGATTCAGTGGATGACCGGGAAGAAGGGCGCTGGCTGAAACAAACCTTCGGGGACTGCCTGTGGCTCACGGTGCAACTGCATCGCGGGCAGAACGATCAACAGCGGCTCGCGGCATTGTTGGCTCTGGCGGCTGAGTTGCAGATTCCAGCCGTGGCCAGCGGCGATGTGCACATGCACGCCCGGGGGCGCCGTGCCTTGCAGGACACCATGACCGCGATCCGTCATCACGTCCCCGTGGCCGAAGCGGGTCTGCGCCTGCACCCCAATGGCGAGCGGCATTTGCGTTGCCTTGATGTGCTGCGCGAATTGTATCCGCCGGCCTTGCTTGCAGAATCGGTCAACCTGGCCAGCCGCTGCACCTTCGATCTGAGCGAGCTGCGCTATCAGTACCCGAAAGAGCTGGTGCCCGAGGGCCACAGTGCCAGTTCCTGGTTGCGCCATCTGACCGAGGAGGGCATTGCCTGGCGCTGGCCGAAAGGGCCTCAGGCCAAGGTGCTCAAGCAGATCGATGACGAGCTGCAATTGATCGCCGAGCTCGGCTACGAAAGCTATTTCCTCACCGTGCACGACGTGGTGCGCTTTGCCCGCACACAGAAAATCCTCTGTCAGGGGCGTGGTTCGGCAGCCAACTCGGCGGTGTGTTATGCCTTGGGTATTACCGAAATCGACCCGGAGCGCACCACGCTATTGTTCGAACGTTTCATGTCCAAAGAGCGCAACGAGCCGCCGGACATCGATGTCGATTTCGAGCACGAGCGCCGCGAAGAAGTCCTGCAATACGTGTTCAACCGTTACGGCCGGCGACGTGCGGCGCTGACGGCGGTGGTCAGCACCTATCACGCCACCGGTGCCGTGCGCGATGTGGCCAAGGCCCTCGGCCTGCCGCCGGATCAGATCAACGCGCTGGCCGACTGCTGCGGGCGCTGGAGCGATGAGACGCCGCCGCTGGAACGTTTGCGTGAAGGCGGCTTCGACCCGGATAGTCCGGTGCTGCGCCGGGTGCTGAGCCTGACCGGGCAACTGATCGGCTTCCCTCGGCATCTGTCGCAGCATCCCGGCGGTTTTGTGATTTCCGAGCAGCCGTTGGACACCTTGGTGCCGGTCGAAAACGCGGCAATGGCCGACCGCACCATCATTCAGTGGGACAAGGACGACCTCGATGCGGTCGGCCTGCTCAAGGTGGATATCCTGGCGTTGGGCATGCTCAGTGCGATTCGCCGCTGCTTCGATCTGCTGCGCCGGCATCGTGATCTGAACCTGACGCTCGCGACGATCCCCGCCGAAGACAAACCGACCTACGAAATGATCAGCCGCGCCGATACCGTCGGCGTGTTCCAGATCGAGTCGCGGGCGCAGATGTCGATGCTGCCGCGCCTGAAGCCAAAGACTTTCTACGATCTGGTGATTGAAGTGGCGATCGTCCGGCCCGGGCCGATTCAGGGCGGCATGGTTCATCCGTATCTGCGCCGACGTAATAACGAAGAGGCGGAAACCTATCCGTCGCCGGCGCTCGAAGTCGTACTCAAAAGAACCCTGGGCGTGCCGTTGTTCCAGGAACAGGTCATGCAGATCGCCATCGTCGCTGCCGACTATAGCCCCGGCGAGGCCGATCAGTTGCGCCGCTCGATGGCGGCGTGGAAGCGCCATGGCGGACTGGAGCCGCATAAGGAACGCCTCGCCGCCGGCATGAAAAAGAACGGCTACACACCGGAATTCGCTGCGCAGATCTTCGAGCAGATCAAGGGCTTCGGCAGTTACGGCTTCCCCGAATCCCACGCCGCCAGTTTCGCCTTGCTGACCTACGCCAGTTGCTGGCTCAAGTGTCACGAGCCAGCGGCCTTCGCCTGTGCACTGATCAACAGTTGGCCGATGGGCTTTTACAGCCCGGACCAGATTCTGCAGGACGCGCGGCGGCACCAATTGCAGATCCGTCCGGTGGACGTGCGCGCCAGCGACTGGGATTGCAGCCTCGAACCGCTGAGTGCCGGGCAACCGGCGATTCGCATGGGCCTGCGGATGATCAAGGGTTTTCGCGAAGAAGATGCCCGGCGCATCGAAGCCGCGCGCCGCCACGGAGCTTTTGCCGATGTCGCTGACCTGGGTGAGCGCGCCGCCCTCGACAGTCGTGCGCAGGCCTTGCTGGCAGACTCCGGCGCCTTGCGCGGTCTGGCCGGGCATCGCCATCGTGCGCGTTGGGAAGTGGCCGGGGTGCAGAAACAACTCGGCCTGTTCGCCGGCCTGCCCAACGAGGAAGAAGTCAAAATCGTCCTGCCCAAACCCAGCGTTGGCGAAGACTTGCATGCTGATTACGCCACGGTGGGGACGACGCTGGGGCCGCACCCGTTGGCATTGTTGCGTGGCGAGTTGCAGGCCCGGCGCTGCCGCAGCTCGCGGGAATTGATGGATATCGAACATGGCCGGCCGGTCAGCGTGGCCGGTCTGGTCACCGGCCGACAGCGCCCCGGTACGGCCAGCGGCGTGACGTTCGTGACCCTGGAAGACGAGTTCGGCAACGTCAACGTGGTGGTCTGGCGTGACCTGGCCGAGCGTCAGCGCCAAGTGCTGGTGGGGTCGCAATTGCTCAAGGTCGACGGCCGCTGGGAACGCGAAGGCGATGTGCGCCACCTGATCGCCGGGCGCATGAGCGACCTGAGCCCGCTGCTCAATGGCATTCATGTGCAGAGCCGGGATTTCCACTGACCCGTGTGGGAGCGAGCCTGCTCGCGAAAGCGCAGTGTCAGGCAATGACGATGTCGAACGTGCCGCCGCCTTCGCGAGCAGGCTCGCTCCCACAGGGGTTTTGGTTGCGATGAAGATGGTTGATCGGCCCCGGATCAGTGTGGGAGCGAGCTTGCTCGCGAAAGCGCAGTGTCAGGCAATGACGATGTCGAACGTGCCGCCGCTTTCGCGAGCAGCGTGCTCCCACAGGGACTTTGGTTGCGATGAAGATGGTGGATTTACCCCGTATCAGTGTGGCAGCGAGCCTGCTCGCGAAAGCGCAGTGTCAGGCGATGACGATGTTGAATGTACCGCCGCCTTCGCGAGCAGGCTCGCTCCCACAGGGATTTTGGTTGCGATGAAGATGGTTGATCGGCCCCGGATCAGTGTGGGAGCGAGCTTGCTCGCGAAAGCGCAGTGTCACGCGATGATGATGTTGAATGTGCCGCCGCCTTCGCGAGCAGGCTCGCTCCCACAGGGGTTTTGGTTGCGATGAAGATGGTTGATCGGCCCCGGATCAGTGTGGGAGCGAGCCTGCTCGCGAAAGCGCAGTGTCAGGCAATGACGATGTCGAACGTGCCGCCGCCTTCGCGAGCAGCGTGCTCCCACAGGGATTTTGGTTGCGATGAAGATGGTTGATCGGCCCCGGATCAGTGTGGGAGCGAGCCTGCTCGCGAAATCGCAGTCTCAGGCGATGACGATATTGACTGTGCCGACGCCTTCGCGAGCAGGCTCGCTCCCACAGGGACTTTGGTTGCTCTGGAGATGGTCGATCTGCCCCGTATCAATGTGGGAGCGAGCCTGCTCGCGAAATCGCAGTCTCAGGCGATGACGATATTGACTGTGCCGACGCCTTCGCGAGCAGGCTCGCTCCCACAGGGACTTTGGTTGCTCTGGAGATGGTCGATCTGCCCCGTATCAATGTGGGAGCGAGCTTGCTCGCGAAAGCGCAGTGTCAGGCAATGACGATGTCGAACGTGCCGCCGCCTTCGCGAGCAGGCTCGCTCCCACAGGTTTTTGGCTGTTTATTCAAAATCGAGATAAATCAAAAGGCTGCACCTTTGGGCCGAAGGCAGATATTCTGCGCTTCACACTGGTACGGGAACCCGATCAACTCCATGGCGAGCGACTGCCAGGATGAATTGCCCGACGCCAAAGGAGTGTTCGAATGAGCGAAAAGAAGCTGGAAACCACGGTCGATCGCGTCTACCAAGGGGTTTATGCGGCGATCAGCAAGCGTTCGTTGCGCCCGGGCATGAAGCTGGGCGAGGCCTCGCTGGCCGAGCTGTTCAATGTCAGTCGCACCTCGGTGCGGGCTGCGCTCAAGCAGTTGGAAGCCGATGGTCTGGTCACCACCGAGCCCAACAAAGGCGCATCGGTGTCGCTGCCCAGTGACGCAGAGCTGCGTTCGTTGTTCGAAACCCGGCGGCTGATCGAGATCGGCATCGTCACCGAACTGTGCCGGCGTAGAGACAGCGTTGCCATGCAGGATCTGCGTGAGCACTTGTTACTGGAAGACGCCGCCCATGCGGCCGGCGACCATGAACGACTGATCCATCTGCTCGGCGAGTTCCACCTCAAACTGGCGCGCAGCCTGAACAATCCGGTACTGCTCGACTGGTTCCAGAAGCTGATCTCGCGGGCCTCGCTGTATGCCGCCGCGCTCGATGATGACAGTCATCAAGCCTGCCGCGACGATGAACACCTGCGTTTGCTCGAGTACATCGAAGCCGGCGATCAGAG
This sequence comes from Pseudomonas sp. S3_G06, assembly GCF_054667565.1. Taxonomy (NCBI): domain Bacteria; kingdom Pseudomonadati; phylum Pseudomonadota; class Gammaproteobacteria; order Pseudomonadales; family Pseudomonadaceae; genus Pseudomonas; species Pseudomonas sp. S3_G06. The sequence continues at coordinate 2,614,031 of NZ_CP162738.1, read as the reverse complement.
CGCCGCGATCGAACTGACCTGTACGCACCTCAACGGAATCGAGAAGGCGATCCTCGACGTCGCGGCAAAAATGAAAACCGGTTATCACCCACTCAAGCACTTGATTGGCGTCTGAATGGCTCTGCGTCGCAAATCGGCTATACCTGCGATGAAACCAATGCGTTTTCACAGCCTCGAAACACACGGGCGTCGCGTCGTTGTAGCGTTGCGATAGATCGGAAAACCGCAAAAAAGGACACTGAGTCAGGCGATGCAGTTTTTATCCGAAAGCCACGGCTGTGAAGGCTGGAAAGGCGAAATGGCCGAACGCATCCGTGCGTTCGACTGGAGCCACACCGAACTGGGCGCGCTCGCCGAATGGCCGGCCAGCCTGTGCAACACCGTGCAACTGATGCTGGCTTCGCCGTTGCCGATGGTGATGCTGTGGGGCCACGCCGGCTACATGATCTACAACGACGCTTATTCCGAATTTGCCGGTGGCCGCCATCCCTATCTGCTCGGGGCTCCGGTTGAGCTGGGCTGGCCGGAAGTCGCCGAGTTCAACCGCCACGTGGTTGACACCTGCCTGGCCGGTGGCACCTTGTCCTATCGCAACAAAGAGCTGGTTTTGCTGCGCGACGGCGTGCCCGAAGACGTCTGGATGGATTTGTATTACAGCCCGGTGGCCAACGACGAAGGCGTGCCCGGCGGCGTCATGGCGATGGTGGTCGAAACCACCGAACTGGTGCATTCCGAGCGCCTGCGTCAGGCGGCCGAAGATGCCTATCGCGCCGACAACGAGCGTGTGCGTCTGGCGCTGAATGCCGGCGCACTGCTTGGCTCGTTTGTCTGGGACATCAAAAACAATCGCTTTTCCGCCGATGAACGCTTCGCCCGCACCTTTTCCTATCCGCCGGATCAGGACTTGAGCGATCTGCAACAAGAGATCGCCGAATCGCGCATTCATCCCGACGACCACCCATGGGTCCAGGAGCGGGTCGCCCATTGTGTGCGCACTGGCGAGCCCTACAACGCCGAGTACCGCGTACAGCGCGGCGATGGCCAATATCTGTGGGTGCTGGCCAGTGGTGCCTGCGAGTTCGATGAAGACGGAAGGCCGTTTCGCTTCCCCGGCGTGCTGATCGATATTCATGAGCGCAAGAATGCTGAAGAGTCGCTGCTCAAATTCACCCGCAACCTCGAACAGCGCGTGGCCGCCGAGGTGAATGCGCGGCTGGCGGCTGAAGAACAACTTCGCCAGTCGCAGAAACTCGAAGCCATCGGCGGCCTGACCGGTGGCGTTGCCCATGACTTCAACAATCTGCTGCAAGTGATCGCCGGCAACCTGCATCTGCTCGCTCGGCATGAGCCGAACAATGCCAACGTGCAGCGCCGGGTCGGGGCTTCGCTGGCGGCGGTCGAGCGCGGCGCCAAACTGTCTTCGCAATTGCTCGCATTTGCCCGCCGGCAACCGCTGTCACCGGCCGTGTGCAACCCAGAACAGATTTTCGAAGGCGTTGGCGAGTTGCTGCAACGCGCCTTGGGCGAAACCATTCAGATCGACGTGCAGTTGCCGCCGCAGCCGTGGCATATCAACGTCGACCGTAACCAGTTGGAAAACGCGATTCTCAATCTGGCCATCAACGCCCGCGACGCGATGAAGGGCGAGGGCGTCATCGGCCTAAGTGCCGCCAATGTCTGCCTGGACAGCGAATACTGCGCCGGCAAGGGCATCGCGTCCGGTGAGTATGTTCGCGTGGCGGTCACTGACACCGGCGTGGGTATTGCCCCACAAATGCTGGAACAGGTTTTCGAACCGTTCTTCACCACCAAGGCCGACGGCCAGGGCACCGGGCTCGGTTTGAGCATGGTCTTCGGCTTCGTCAAACAGAGTGGCGGCCACGTCGAGATCGACAGCAAGCTCGGCGAAGGCACGCGGGTGCAGTTGTATTTCCCGCGCAGTCTGCGTCCGGTTCGCGAAGAGACCGCCAGTGTCGGCGAACGCAAGAGCGGCGGCCACGAAACCATTCTGGTGGTGGAAGACAATGACGCGGTGCGCGCTTCGGCGGTCGAGTTGCTGCGCGAGGAAGGCTATCGGGTGATGACCGCGTGCAATGGCGACGTGGCCATGCAGATGTTGCTGGAAGGCATCGAGATCGATCTGATCTTCACCGACGTGGTCATGCCCGGCCTTATCAAGAGTTCCGATCTTGCTGCCTGGGCCAAGGTGCAGACACCGCCGGTACCGGTGCTGTTCACTTCCGGGCATACCCGCGACATCATTTCCCGCGACCACCAGCTCAGCCCCGATACGCATCTGCTCGGCAAACCCTACAGCCCGCAAGCTTTACTGCAGATGATTTGCGAGGTGCTCGGCACCTGATGCCGAGCGCTGCCCAGTTTTTCAATCAAGGCAGGCCGATGATTTCCAAGCGCAATTCCAAAGCACCCGCCGGCATGGTTCGCGTGCGCGGCGCCCGCGAACATAACCTGAAGAACGTTGATGTCGATATTCCGCGTGATGCGCTGGTGGTGTTCACCGGTGTCTCCGGTTCGGGCAAGTCGTCGCTGGCGTTTTCCACGCTGTATGCCGAGGCCCAGCGGCGTTATTTCGAATCCGTGGCGCCGTACGCGCGGCGGCTGATCGATCAGGTCGGCGTGCCGGATGTCGATTCCATCGAAGGACTGCCGCCCGCCGTCGCTTTGCAACAGCAGCGCGGCACGCCGAGCGCGCGTTCGTCGGTGGGCAGCGTGACGACGTTGTCGAGCCTGATCCGCATGCTCTATTCCCGCGCCGGCAGTTATCCGCCGGGGCAGCCGATGCTGTATGCCGAAGACTTTTCACCGAACACGCCGCAGGGCGCCTGCCCGGAGTGTCACGGACTTGGCCGCGTCTATGAAGTGACCGAAGCGCTGATGGTGCCGGACCCGAACCTGACCATCCGCCAGCGCGCCGTGGCGTCATGGCCCTTGGCGTGGCAGGGGCAGAACCTGCGCGACATCCTCGTGACCATGGGCATTGATGTCGATATTCCGTGGAAAAAACTGCCGAAAAAGCAGCGCGACTGGATTCTCTTCACTGAAGAGACGCCGACGGTGCCGGTGTACGCCGGGCTGACCCCGGAAGAAACCCGCGTCGCGCTCAAGCGCAAGATGGAACCGAGTTATCAGGGCACCTTCACCGGCGCGCGGCGCTACATCCTGCACACCTTCACCCACTCGCAAAGTGCGCTGATGAAGAAGCGTGTTTCGCAGTTCATGCGCGGCAGCCCTTGCCCATTGTGCGAGGGTAAACGGCTCAAGCGCGAGGCGTTGTCGGTGACCTTTGCCGGCTACGACATTGGCGAGTTGTCACAGATGCCGTTGCTGCAAGTGGCCGAAGTGCTGCGGCCTGTAGCAGCGGCAAATTATCTGGAACAGGCCGAGGAGAGCGGCGACACCCTCAGCCATGCGCAAACCCGCGAGGCTCGTCAGCAGCGGGTCGCCCATGGCGCCAGCGGTCACGCCAGCGCGCCGGACGTGCGCCACACGCCGAACCTGTCGCTGGAGAAACGTCTGGCGGCGCAGCGCATTGCTGAGGATTTGCTGGAGCGGGTCAGCACCCTGACCGATCTCGGGCTGGGGTATCTGGCGCTGGAACGCAGTACACCGACGCTGTCGTCTGGCGAGTTGCAGCGTTTGCGCCTGGCCACGCAATTGGGTTCGCAGCTGTTCGGGGTGATTTATGTGCTGGACGAACCGTCTGCCGGTCTGCATCCGGCGGATGGCGAGGCGCTGTTCGAGGCGTTGCAGCGCTTGAAGGCCGACGGCAACACGCTGTTTGTGGTCGAACACGATGTCGAAACCATGCGCCGGGCCGACTGGCTGATTGACGTCGGTCCGGCGGCGGGCGAAAAGGGCGGGCGCGTGCTGTACAGCGGTCCGCCTGCGGGACTTGCTGATATTGCAGATTCGCAGACCCGCGCCTATCTGTTCGCGGAAAACCAGCGCCCTGAGCGCGCCGCACGCAAGCCGAGCGGCTGGCTGAAGCTCGACGGCGTCACCCGCAACAACCTGAATAATCTCTGCGCCGAATTCCCCTTGGGCTGTTTCACCTCGGTGACCGGCGTATCGGGTTCTGGCAAATCGAGTCTGGTCAGTCAGGCCTTGCTGGAACTGGTCGGCGCGCAGTTGGGCCGTCCAGTGGCCGAGGCCGAGTCAGAAGAACCGAGCCTGGAAGATGACACGCCGCCGCCCAGCACCGGGCAGATCAGCGCCGGCCTGGAGTCGATCAAACGCCTGGTGCAGGTTGATCAGAAACCCATCGGGCGCACGCCGCGCTCCAATCTGGCGACCTACACCGGGCTGTTCGACAACGTGCGCAAGCTGTTCGCCGCGACACCTGAGGCACAAGCGGCGGGCTATGACGCCGGGCAGTTTTCCTTCAACGTCGCCAAGGGCCGTTGCGCTACTTGCGAGGGTGAGGGGTTCGTCAGTGTGGAATTGCTGTTCATGCCCAGTGTGTATGCGCCGTGCCCGACCTGTCATGGCGCGCGCTACAACCCGCAGACGCTGGCGGTTCTTTGGCAAGGCTTGAGCATCGCTCAGGTGCTGCAACTGACCGTCGATGAGGCGGTGGCGGTGTTTGCCGAGCAGGCGGGGATTCGTCGTTCGCTGGAAGTGCTGCGCGATATCGGCCTGGGTTATCTGCGTCTGGGACAACCGGCCACGGAGCTCTCCGGTGGTGAGGCGCAGCGAATCAAACTGGCCACCGAGTTGCAGCGCAGCCAGCGTGGCGCGACCTTGTATGTACTGGATGAGCCGACCACGGGATTGCACCCGAGAGATGTCGATCGCTTGCTGGAACAACTCGATACGCTGGTGACAGCGGGGCACACGGTGATTGTGGTCGAACACGAAATGCGCGTGGTCGCGCAGAGTGACTGGGTGATCGACATCGGCCCAGGGGCCGGCGATCAGGGCGGCAGGATCGCCGCCGCCGGCACACCACAGAAAGTCGCCACCAGCAAGAAGAGCAAGACTGCGCCGTTTCTGGCTCGGGCATTAAGTCGATGATGGCAGCGACCTGCCGCTCGCCTTCGCGAGCAGGCTCGCTCCCACAGTTTTGCAGGCTGTACCCAGTAAAGTGGTAACACAGCAGACCCCTTGTGGGAGCGAGCCTGCTCGCGAAAGCGGAGTGTCAGTCGCAGATGAGCTGACTGGACGAACGCCTTCGCGAGCAGGCTCGCTCCTACAGTTTTGAAAGGTGTACCCGGAAAAGGTAGTTACACCCAGATCCCCTGTGGGAGCGAGCCTGCTCGCGAAAGCGGAATGTAAGCCGCAGATGAACTGACTGGATGGACGCCTTCGCGAGCAAGCTCGCTCCCACAGTTTTGCAGGCTGTACCCAATAAAGTGGTAACGCAGCAGACCCCCTGTGGGAGCGAGCCTGCTCGCGAAAGCGGAATGTCAGCCGCAGATGAGCTGACTGGACGGACGCCTTCGCGAGCAGGCTCGCTCCTACACGGGGATGTGTGTCAGTTCAGGCGCCATCCAGCGTGCGGCGGACCTTGTCGAGCAGTTCGCTGATCTGGAACGGTTTGACCAGCATGTCCATGCCGGTGCCGAGGAAGACCTGGCGGTTGAGTGCGGTTTCGGCGTAGCCGGTCATGAACAGGATCGGCAGCCCCTCGTGCCAGCCACGGGCAACATCCGCCAGCTCACGGCCGCTCATGCGCGGCAAGCCGACGTCGGTCAAAAGCAGATCGATCGACGGGTCATTCTGCAAGCGCTCCAGCGCCGATTCGATATCCGCCGCTTGCGTGCAGCGATAGCCGGCATCCTCCAGCACTTCGGTGACGAACAAGCGCACCGTGGCCATGTCCTCGACGATCAGCACATGCTCGCCACTGCCTTTGGCATCAGGCACGGGCACAGGCGCGTCGGCCCCGGTCGGGTCGTTGGTGCCGGGCAGCATGATCGTCACTTCGGTGCCACGGCGGGCAACGCTGCGAATGTGCGCGTCACCGCCGGACTGACGGGCAAAACCGTAGATCGTCGACAGCCCGAGCCCGGTGCCCTGGCCCAGCGGCTTGGTAGTGAAGAACGGCTCGAACACCTTGTCGATCACGTTGTGTTCGATGCCGGTGCCGTCGTCGCGGACCGACAGCGCTACGTACGCGCCATCGGCCAGATTCGGATCGCCGTGGGAATAAGCGGCGTAAGTATTGACCCAGATATTGCCGCCGGAGGGCAGGGCATCGCGGGCGTTGATCACCAGGTTGAGCACGGCGCTTTCCAGCTGCACCGGGTCGACCAGCGCAATCGCCGGTTTGTTGGTCAGTTCCAGCTTGAGGGTGATGCGCTCGCCGATGGTGCGCACCAGCAATTCTTCCAGCGAGCGGACATGCTCGTTGATGTCCACCGGCCGTGTATCGAGTGGCTGCTGACGGGCAAATGCCAGCAGGCGATGGGTCAGCGAGGCCGCGCTCATCGCTGAGTTCAGCGCCGCTTCGGTATAGAACTGCACCTTGTCCAGACGCTCATCGGCCACGCGTTTCTGGATCAGTTCCAGACTGGTGATGATCCCGGTGAGCAGGTTGTTGAAGTCGTGGGCGATACCGCCGGTGAGCTTGCCCAGCGCATCCATTTTCTGCACTTGCAGCAATTGCGCTTCGGCGTGCACGCGCTCGGCGACTTCCTTGGCCAGCTGCGTGGTGGTGTCATCCAGTCGCGCCAGATGCGAGCGCTCGCGGTGGCGGTGTTCGGTGACGTCCTCGACGAACACCAGGCTCAGCTCTGGCGTGCGATACGGCGAAATCTGCCATTGCGTCTCGCGAATCTCGCCCTGCACGCGCATGTTCAGCGTGCCTTTCCAGCGCTCGCCGTCGACCAGACGCAGACGCAGTTCATCGAGGATCGAGCATTGATCTTCGGCGAAGCATTCACGCAGCGCTTGCGGGTCGCGGTTATCGACGATCAATTGGGCAAAGGCGTGGTTGCATTCATGCACTTTCAGATTGGCATCGAGCACTGCGATCGGCGCCGAGACGTTGGCGAAAATCTCGCGGAAACGCGCCTCGCTTTCGCGCAGGGCATTTTCCGTGTCGCGCACCCGCAGCAGGGTACGCAGCGTCGCCAGCAACACATCAGGGTCGACCGGGTGAATCAGATAGGCGTCGGCGCCGGCGTTGAGACCGGTGATGATGTCGCCGGTCTGGATCGACGCCGCTGACACATGAATCACCGGCAGCAGCGCAGTGCGCGGGTCGGCGCGCAGCAGGCGGACGATGTCGAAACCGCTCATGTCCGGCAGGTTGACGTCGAGGATCAACGCATCGAGGGCTTCGCTCTCGATCAGGGCCAGGCCGTCGCTGCCGGTGCCGGCTTCGAGCACCGTGTAGCCATGGCGCTCCAGGCGCCGGCGCAGGGCGTAACGGGTGGCGACGTTGTCATCGACGATCAACAGGCGGATGTCACGATTCATCGACGTTCTCCAGAGCGATCGCCAGCGGGATGATGACAAAGAACGTCGAGCCGACGCCCGGCGTACTGTCTACCCCGACTTCACCGCCGAGCAGGGCGGCGAAACGCTTGCACAGTGACAGGCCCAGACCGGTGCCGCGCAGACGCTTCTGCAATGGCGAATCGACTTGGGAGAAGTCCTCGAACAGCGTGTCATGCAACTCGGCAGCGATGCCGATGCCGGTGTCGCTGACGGCAAAGCGCACCTTGTCTTCACCTTCCAGTCGCGCCGAGACGCGCACTTCGCCACGGGTGGTGAATTTCAGCGAGTTGGAAATGAAGTTGCGCAGGATCTGCCCGAGCTTCTTGTCATCGGTATACAGGCGCGGCAGGCCCAGCGGCTCTTCGAAGATCAGATCCACCGCCGAAGCATCGACGATTGGCCGGAACATCCCGCGCAGGGCCGAAAACAGGTCGAACATGTCGAACCAGGCCGGCGAGATGCTGATGCGCCCGGCTTCGATCTTCGCCAGATCGAGCAGGTCATCAACCATGTCGCTGAGCTCGCGGGCAGCGGTGCTGACGAAGGCCACCTGCTTGTGCTGTTCAGGGCTGAGCGGACCGTCAAGTTCGTCAGCGAGCAGACTGTTGATGCTCAGGATCGAGCCCAGCGGCGTGCGGAATTCATGGCTCATGTATGACAGGAAACGGCTCTTGAGATCCGATGCCTGACGCAGTTCTTCAGCCTGAGTGTCGAGCTCGGCGTACAGCGCCAGCACGCCCTGGTTGGTTTCATCGAGCTCTTCGCGCAGGGCAGTGGTTTCGCGCTGCAACTGAGCGATGAGCGCCGCCTGTTCAGCAGGGCTCAGGGTTGTCGATTCAGCCATGTGTGGCCTCCAGATCAACGACCAGCACCGTCACGTCATCGCGACCACGACAGAAGTCGCGGTGCAGGACGCTGGCTATCACGGACGGATGGCGATGCACCAGTCCGGGGTAGTCTTTGAGATTCCAACGGGACTGTAAGCCGTCGCTGTACATGATCAATAAATGTCCGTTCACGTGAGCATAGTCAAAGGGTTTGGCTTTACGGTACTGGCCGCCAACGATACCGGGATGCGAGGCCAGCCCGCGTGACTTTGCCGGGTCCAGCAAGCTGGCGCCAATGTTACCGACACCGGCGAACGTCAGACCATCGCGCTGGCTGTCGAACTGCGCGAAAGCGACGGCGCCGCCGCGGGTGCCGAGCATTTCCTGATGCAGGTCTTCCATCAATACCACTGGATCGGCAAACGGTGCCCGGGCAAATGCCTGCGCACCGGCCAGGCCTGCGCGCTCGGCGTCTTCGCCATGACCGAGGCCATCGACCACCAGCGCGCTGATCCGCGAGCCTTCATATGCCAGATGCCAGACATCGCCGCAGGCTGGATCGGCATGCAGCGAATGCTGGCTGACGCCGAAGCGGATATCCGCCTGACGATCGCTGCGCGGAAAAATTCTCGCCAGCAACACCGCGCCACGGTGGTCTGCGTAGACATCGAAAACATTGGTCTGCCGCGACACCGCGCCAAGACCGATGCCCTGCGTACCGCCAGTGGAAAAGCCATCCGCCAGACAGGCATCCAGATCAAAGCCCTGCGCCCGATCCACGGTCTGCATTTCGATGCCGAAACCGTTATCCGGACGAGTCAGCACACGCAGATGGAACTCGCCGCGCTGGGCATGCTTGAGCACGTTGCTTGCCAGTTCCGTCGCGACCAGTGCCACGCGGCCGGCATCGTTTTCGTCGAAGCCATGCTGCTCGGCGAGTTTCTGCGCGGTGCGCCGGGCGTGGCCGATCTGGCTGCTGTCCTCGATCGGCAGAACCTGGGTCAACGACCCGGTGATATTCATGTCCATCGTGTGATCGTAATGCGCGTGCCTTTGCCGGGCTCTGTGTCGAGTTCGAATTCATTGACCAGACGTTTGGCGCCGGTCAGGCCGAGGCCTAGTCCGCTGCCGGAAGTCCAGCCGTCGGTCATCGCCAGTTTGATGTCGGGGATACCCGGGCCTTCGTCGCGGAACGTGATGCGCAAACCGACCCGGCCGTTTTCCTCGAGGATCTGCCAATCCATGTCACCGCCGCCGCCATAGACCATGGTGTTGCGCGCCAGCTCGCTGACGGCGGTGACCAGTTTGGTCAGGTCGATCAGGCGCATGCCGCATTCGGTGGCGAGCTTGCGCGTGGTCTGGCGGGCCAGTACCACGTCCTGTTCGATCAGGATGGGTTGAGTACCACTGCTGCGTACGGTCATTGCAGGCGTACTCGATCCTGCAGCAGTTTCATTCCGCGTTCGACGTTGAGGGCGGTGCTGACGCCCGGCAAGGTCATGCCCAGCTCAACGAGCGTGATCGCCACGGCCGGCTGCATGCCGACCAGCACGGTTTCGGCGTCCATGATTTTCGACAACCCCGAGATGGTGCCGATCATGCGCCCGATGAACGAGTCGACCATGTCCAGTGCGGAAATGTCGATCAGCACACCACGGGCCGAGGTCCGGCTGATGCGCTCGGACAGATCGTCCTGCAGGGTCATGGCGAGCTGGTCGTGCATGTCGACCTGAATGGTCACCAGCAGCAAATCGCCCATTTGAAGAATCGGAATACGTTCCATCGGCTCAGACCGCTTTGCCGAGGCTGATGCCCAGGCGAGTCAGGGCCAGTTTCAAGGCGTCGGCCAGGTTGGCCTTGGTCACAACGCCTTGCAGATCCAGACCCAGGTGAACGATGGTCTGGGCGATCTGCGGACGCACGCCGCTGATGATGCAATCAGCGCCCATCAGGCGAATGGCGGTCACGGTTTTCAGCAGGTGCTGGGCAACCAGGGTGTCGACGGTCGGCACGCCGGTGATGTCGATGATGGCGATCTCGGAACCGGTGTCGACGATGCGTTGCAGCAGCGATTCCATGACTACTTGGGTGCGTTGCGAATCGAGTGTGCCAATCATTGGCAGGGCGAGGACGCCATCCCACAGCTTGACCACCGGAGTCGACAGTTCCAGCAATTCTTCCTGCTGACGCTTGATCACCGCTTCACGGGATTTCTGGAAGGTGCCGATGGTGTGCATGCCGACTGTGTCGAGCAGTTCGGAAACTTCCAGCAGTTGCTCGGCGAGCAGTGCCGGCTGGTCCTGATAATGGTTTTGCAGCAGGGCGAACAACGGTCCCTTCAGGGCAAAGATGAAATTGGCGGTTTGCTGGGAATCCTGGCCGAGCAGGGCGCGGCTCTGCGACAGCTTTTCAAGGAACTGACGGGTGTTTTCCCAGCCTGCGGCGGCAATCTTGCTGCCGTTGCCGTTTTCCAGACCGGCCAGTAGCAGGGAGAGCAAGTCGCGGGTTTGCTGAGCGAGGTCGTGTTCCTTGAGATTGCGCGTGGCACCGCTGGCTTCGAGGCGTTTGGTCCATTCGCTCAGCAGTTGAGCCTGGTTGTTCCTGATTGCTTCAACTGTGCTGTTCTGCAGTGCTGCCATGTGCGTGTCGCTCCGTTACGTATAGGGGCCGGCTCAGCGAAATGACCGGCGCGAATTGACTGACATTTGCCGCTTGAAATAGTTGTTCATCCAGCGGTGAAATTTTCTGCCTGCCGCGTCGAACGCCCCGCTAACTCTAGTCGGCGTGGCAGCAGGCAGCGATCTTTTGAACGAATCTACGGCGTCAGGCTTCGAATCTGCATGCCCGACGTTTTCCAGTCGTGCTGGAAGAAGGAGGCAGGACTATGAATGAGGTGGATATGAACGAGCAAGCGCCGCAACAGCAAAATCAGTCCTCAGAGTCAATTAACCGCAACGACCCGGCCATCGACCCGCAGGCACCGGGACAAAATACCCCCGCGCCGGCTGAACAAGGACAGGCTGACAGCGCGGCTGCCGAGGTCGATCAGAAGCAGCATCACAATGACAACAGCAACGATTTCAGCCCCGGCTTCAAGCCTGACCCGGACCGTCCTGAACCGGGCGAAAGCACCGACGCCGATATCGACACCGATGGCGGTTGATCGCTGAAACGCAAAAAGGCCGCATCGAAGGATGCGGCCTTTTTATTGCCGGGCGGTTACTTGCTCGGATGTTTGGCTTGCAGCTCTTTGGCGTGGGCCAGGTGTTTTTCCAGCGCTGGCAGCATCTTCTGCGCGAACGCTTTCAGTTCAGTGGCGCCTTTGGCCTTGTCATCGGTCACGGTGTTCGCCTGTTTCTTGAACAGCTCGATGGTTTCTTCGTGAGCCTTGACCTGGTTGTTGGCGTAGGCCGCATCGAAGGATTCATCGCGCATGTCGAGAATCTTTTCCTTGGCCTGTTTGACCAGGGTGGTGGTGTCCGGGACTTCGATGTCGTTGGCCTTGGCAATTGCTGCCAGCTCATCGTTGGCCTTGCTGTGATCCGTGATCATCTGATTGGCAAAGGCTTTGATGTCAGCGGACTGGCTTTTTTCCAGAGCCAAGCGGCTGGTTTCGATTTCAGCGATGCCACCGGCGGCGGCGTTATCGACAAAGTCATTGTCGGTCGCGGCAAAGGCGTTGCCCATGCCGGCAGACAGTGCAACAGCCAGAGCGAGATGACGCAGGTTGAATCCGTCCATTGGGTATCTCCACGCAGGTTTTTGTGAGCGTTATCCAATGGAGCGGACGCAAACGCCAAAGGTTTTATCGCATTTACGACAGGGCGACGAACGGCAACCGCTGGTCTGACAGGGTGTCGACAGAAGCCATTGCGCAAGGCCATGCTGATAACGAGTCAGCGCATCGGTCGCGCTGGTTGTCGATCAATTTGATGGAGGTGTTTCATGCCGGTTTCACATGATCTGTATCAGGACCTGGGCTGCAAGAAGGAAGAGATCGAGCAAAAACGCTCCGAGGATCCGAAGCTGGATTCGCTGCTCAACAAGTATTTCGACGTGGATAAAGCCGTGGTCGAAGCCGAGAACGCCCAGTCAGACGCCCCCACTGACGACGAATTGAAAAAGCTCAAAGAGAAGCGCGTGATCGTCAAGGAACAGATCGTTGCTCAACTCGCCGGGCAGCCGCTGACGGGACAGTAGTCCCCCGACCCGTGGTCATTTTCTGAAGGGAACGGCTACGGCCAATGGCACCTCCAATGTGCAGAGTCTGCAAACCATCGACTCGTTGCGAGGTGCCTCATGAACGATCCGAAATTCCCCAGTGAAGAGCAGGGCGGCTTCGACCCGATTCCGACCCGCCCTGAGCCCAACAGCCCGGCGCATACCACAGCGCATCCGGAAAAAACCGTGAAAGAACTGCCGGCGGATGAAGATCCGGAGAAGTTCGACCGGTCCGGCAACTGACAGACCGCCTTCGCGAGCAGGCTCGCTCCCACTTTGGAATTCGTTTCCCCTGTGGGAGCGAGCCTGCTCGCGAAGGCGTCAGTCCATTACATACAAATCCCGCTGGCTCACTTAAGCGCCGCATCCAGCCCCATCCGCCCCATATGCCTCGCCTTCAACGAGCCGAAATACAACCACTGCCCATATTCGCGCACCGTGGTAATCGGCGAATAATTGCCATCGCTCGCGTCCTGCAGATTGGCAATCACCTTGCCGTCCAGATCCAGTCCCAGCACAAACCCACGCTTTTCGACAGGCTTGGGCAAAACCGTCAACGCCCGCACGATCATCTTGCGTACGAACGGGTGCTGCGCGGTGCCATCGAGTAACGCGTTGCGCGGCGCGTACAACGCTACCCAAAAGCGATTGCTGCCATTGAACGAGAGGTTGTCCGGAAGCCCCGGCAAGTTGTCGATGAACACATCATGGGTACCGGCCTTCGGCCCGCTCAGCCAGTAGCGGCTGATGCGATAAGCACCGGTTTCATTGACCAGCACATAGGCTTCGTCGGGGCCAAGGGTGACGCCGTTGGCGAACTGCAACTTGTCGAGCAAGACGCTGGTCTTGCCGCTCTGAAAGTCGTAACGCAGCAAACGGCCGTCGGCGCCGTGCTCGATGATCGCCTCACCGTCATGGCCATAGCCCCAGCGGCTCGAGGCATCGCTGAAGTAGGCGTAGTGGCCTGACTTGTCGACCGCCACATCATCGGTAAATCCAAATGGCACGCCGTTGGCCTCGGTGGTCAAGGGGATCACGCGGCCCTGTGCATCCAGCGACAGCAAGCCCTTGACCGCATCCGCGATCACCAGCATGCCGTTCGGATGACGGGCCAGGCCCAGTGGACGGCCACCGGTGTCGGCCAGGACCTTGCGCTGCGTGCCGTCGAGGCTGCTGCGGATCAATCGACCGTCATGCAAACCGGTGATGAGAAAGTCGTCTTCGAGCAACAACGCCTCGGGTCCTTCGATGTCGCTCGGCCCGACCTTCGCCACAGCTTTGAGGCGCTGGTTGTCCGCGTAGATGCCGTCTTTCAACGAGGGCGCCGGTGGCGGTGTCCAGGCCACTGGTTCGACTTTGGTTGGCAGCAACAACAAGAAGGCGATGACCAGCGCGATGAGCAGGCACAGCACATAACGTAATTTCACGCGCTGGCCCTCGCCGCGCCAATAAACTGCGCAGCCGTGTCGCGCAACGCAAGCAGCGAGGCGGCAGATTCGCGTTCGATGCGCCGCCTGAGCAGCAGGCGATTGGCGAGACGCATCAGCAAGCCGTCGAAGCGATATTCCAGCGTGCGCACGAAACACGTGCCGCCAGTCACCGCTGAGGACTCGTAAGTCAAACGCAGGGACAGGCCCTGATCACTTTGCGCGCGTGCGCACCAGCGCCGGCCCGGCAGGTATTCAGTGACTTCCCAGCGCAAGTGACCGGCACGTCCGCCGGCATGGATGTCCTCTTCGAAACGCGCACCGGCATGCAGTGGACCGTGCGGACCGTCAATCTTCAATGAGGAGGGATGCCAGTCCGGCCAGTGACTGACGCTGGCGGCATAGGCCAGCACAGCGACCGGCTCGCCGGCGATATCGATCTGGTGCTGCATGCGCGTCATGGGCATTTGCGAATCACTCAAAGGGGCGGGTTCCGGCTCGCGGTACAGCGTGCCGAACAGGTAGTCCATCAAGGGCAGAACGATGTTGAAATTACGCTCCTGCATGCGCTCGCGGCGGTGATGCAGTTCGTGCAGACGGCGCATCTGGCGGATCCACGGCAAACGAGTCAACGGATTCTGCGGCGGCAGATGTTCACAGGCATGGAACACCTCATAGAGCAGATAACCGAGCACCATGCATCCGGCGAAAAGCCCAGCGACATTGGCGTTGACCTGCGCGAGCAGCCACCACAGGGGCAGGGTGATCACCAGCGTATGAATGACGATCAGCCAGGCTGGAAACAGAATCACCCGCCAGTCCCGCGCGCTGTCGTAGGTCATGTGACCGGGGGTGAAAAAGCTGTGATGGTCGCCGGCATGCCGCGCGTAGAACATCTTTGCGAAGGCTTTTTTGTGATGGCCCAAATGGCGATGGACCATGTATACGCCGAAGTTGAACAACAACAGGCTCAGCGGCACCGTCAGCCATTCCAGCCAGCTAACCGAATGCACCGTGTGCCAGAACGCAGCGACGGCGAAAATCCCGAACAGCAGCACGAACGCGCCATGCAGCCATGGGTTGTACAAAGGATGAATGGCCGCCCGGTAGCGGCTGCGGAATGCCTCGGTGGTCTGCCTCAATGCGTTTCACCTGCGGGTATTGTTGTTATACCCGGCAGATTAGCCGATCCGCTGACTTGTGCAGGGCGAACCTTGCGGCCTTAAGCGCCATGCTCTGGACTGAGGCTGTCCGTCAGCTCAACGGATTCCAGCGCTGCGACCAGTCGTCATCGGTGCGGATCACTTCGCGTAACAGATCGAAGGCCTGTTGCAGCACGGCCGAGTCGCGATCACGGGAATACACCAGATAGGTCGGATAACCGAATTCCGGCGCTTTGGTGACGGCTTCCAGGGCGCCGGTCTCCAGGTAAGTGCGCACAACCCGAGTGCGGAAATAGCCGCTGCCGCCATGTTCGAGGATGTATTGCAAGGCCAGCGGGCCAAGGTTGAAGCTCAGCGCGGCTTTGGCTTTTTCCGGCAGGGCGGCGTCGTGCTGACGGCGGAAATCCGGGCCCCAGTCGATGTAGACGTAAGGCTCCGGACGCTCGGGCGCGCGCACCAGAATCAGTTTTTCCTCCAGCACTTGCTCGACCTGCAGACCCGGCCAGTATTCCGGCTGATAAACCAGCGCGGCATCGAGCACACCGAGTTCGAGCTGACGCAGCAGATTCTCGCCATCGCGGATTTCCATGCGCAGTGCGTGGCCGGGGATTTTCTCGCGCAGTTCCGCCGCCCAACTGAGCATCAACGGGTTGCACAGGCTGACCTCGCCACCGATGTGCAGAACGTTGTGATAACCCTCGGGCAGCGGCAAGTCGCGGCGCGCGGCTTCCCAGGTCTGCACCAGTTGATTGGCGTAGATCACGAACGCTTCGCCATTGGCCGTCAACTTCGCCCCGGCGCGATTGCGCACGAACAGCGTACTGCCCAACTGGCTTTCGAGTTTCTGCACCCGCGCGGTGATGGCGGTCTGCGTGACGAACAGCTTCTGCGCAGCGGCGGCGAGACTGCCGTGACGGACGATTTCGAGGAAAGTGCGAGCGAGGTCGATGTCCATGGGGCAGGGCCGGTGTCTGGAGGTGGAGCGCATTGTAAGTCAAAAGGCTCTCTCCCCAACCTGAAAGCAACAACGGATTGAACCGCTGAAAATTGCGTTTGAGTCCTACGGAAACAGGAGCGTTTTGATCAGATTTGGGGATATTTCTGACGACTTTTTCAGGTTGGTCGTCGGACGCCGGGTCTATAGGATCAGTCCTGACATTGAAGTCATCGAGCGCACAGATCGCTCTGGACCCGGACAAAGGATGGACTATGCGAATCCCACTGATTGAAAGCCATACGCCTGCTTACTCGCCTCGCCATTACTGGCGCGACGATCGCGCCAGGTGTCCCTCGGAGGACGTTGCCATGCCGAGCGCAAAAGTGCCCCGGCTCACGGGCTTGAAGAAGCTCGAGGGCAAACCTCTGGAGTTGCTGTTGCGTGGGCAGGATACCGGCGACGATCCGATGCTCATCCTGCGCTGCACAAGCGAAGGATTTGAGCTGCTTGATGTGGTTAACATGATCGCAACCTCCGAGCTGTACCAACAGGGAGAGATGGTCAAACGTATCACCGGCAAATCTGTGAGAACCGTTCGACGCCTGCTCAAGGAAGGCGCGTCGGTGCGCCTGGACACGCCGCAGAGCGTGATCGCCTACCAATATGCCGCTGCGCTGGAACTGGCCATCGAAGTATTCGGGCGTCAGGCCAAGGCCGAATCATGGCTGGAGCAACGCGCTACTTACTTCTACGGTTATGTGCCGCTCGATCTGGTTGGACATGCGCTGGGCTTCAGGATGGTGGAGGAGTATCTGAACCAGATCAAATACGGGGTTTATCAATGAACCCCTTGCCTTGGGATGATCGCTGGTACGCCTGGCGGCTGGATCGCGAGGTGTACAGCGAGACCTGGGACAGCGGCCTTGGATCGAAACGGGACGGCGGCCGCTGGAATACGCCAGGCCGCAGAGTCGTTTATGCGTCGGTCGACCCCTCCACGGCGATACTGGAGGTGGCCGCCCATGGCAGCTTCGATGCGCTTGATCAGGAACCCTATGTGTTGACCTGTTTTGAAATCACCCACGACGCCAGCGTCAGAATCGTGCAACCGGAAGATGTGCCTAATCCGCATTGGCTCACCCCGATCAAAACCTCACCCAACCAGCGAAAGTTTGCCGATGCACTGTTGGCTGAACATCCATTTGTTCTAGTGCCGTCGGTGGCCACCCGACACTCGTGGAATTTGCTGGTGAGTTGCGATCTGGCGGAGGGTCAGTTCAGGATGGTTTCGCAAGAGCGGTTTGGGCTGGATACGCGGTTGTTGCAGGAGGGTTGATCGTATTTGTGTGGGCCTGCGAATCCGAGACGACAATTTCCAGGTTCCGGGAGCGATCAAGGGCCGATGAGTCGCTGCCAGCTACATTCGCGGCGGCTCGCATTCTACGTCTGGATTCAGGCTTTCAACCAATATAAAGATCCGGTACATTTCGCGCCCACGCTTACTACAAGGAAGTTAAAGATGGCAAAGCCTGCCGCTCGACTCAGCGATCTTAATGCATGCCCGATCACAGGCCATGGCACCAATCCCGGTAACAGCGGTTCCGGTGATGTAAACATCAATGGAATGCCAGTTTTGCGTGTCGGAGACACCAGCGTGCGGAGACACTGTCACCGAAGGCATCAGCAATATTTTGATCAATGGCAAGCCTATTGCTTTCTTGGGCAGTGCGACGGCCCACGGAGGCATGATAATCACGGGCTCTGGCGACGTTTTTGTCGGCACCCAGGTCGGTTCCGCACCTTTCTCCCCGATTATCACTGTTCCTAAACACAGCGAGCGCTTCCAACTGGTTGATGAGACCACCGGCGAAGCTATTCCCGACATGCTTTATTGCATCGAAACGGGTGACGGTCAGCGTCTCGTAGGCCATACCGACAGTCATGGTAACGCCGCGCGAGTGTTTACGGCCAACCCGACTTCGATAGTTGTGCAGTGGGGTAAGGAAGCCGCCGCCCATCTCGACGCGCTCGGCCTAGATTACTAAGGGAGGTGGCAGGTGGCAGCCCCCAAAAAGAATCAAGCTCGAACAAGCGATCGACATACAACGACCCAAGTGAAAGGTACGCTGGCACAGGATTACGTAACGGTTGTGGGTGCGTCTTACATGTCCCTTTATGAAAAGGTTCGTGGCCAGAAGGGCAACAAGATGCGCTTTATCAATCAGGGTATCCGCCAACTCACAAAGTATCCAACCGGCACTCCAAACTTCACAATCCAGTGTGTATTTCTGATTTTCAAAAATGACTATCCAGAGAACTTGCTGGCGGCTTTGAAGGACGTTGTCGAAAATCAGCACGGAGCACAGTACCGGGAGATGGACTCGATATCCGGTCTTGTGGATTTCATCGCAGCTCGGCAACGCCGCGGGCGCGAGATCAAACAGCTCGACTTTTTTTCCCATGGTGTGGTGGGCAGTATCGAGTTGGGCTACGAGCTGGATAAAAACGATAGCTATCGTCTGCGTGATGCACAGGCGAATATGTCCAAACCCGAAGCGTTTGCCTATGATGCGAAAATTCACTCCTACGCTTGTCGCACAGGTTTGGGTATCGATGCCGACTTCAAGGTCAATGAAACAGAAGATCCTTATTACGAGCGCAGCCTGGCGCAGATTCTTGCTAATGCGACCCGGACCACCGTGTGGGCATTTCCAAGACGCAGCAACTACGACACGACTTATGGTACTGCCGCGGAACGGGGATCTGTGCCGGGAATTCGTGAAAGAGAAGCAGCTGATGGGCGAGCGATGCGGAATTATTTGAGTCGAAAAACCGCTTATGAACGAAAGCTGATCGAACATCGCAAGACCCTCAAAGACCCAACGGCGCAATTACCTGATGAACAGGCGCCGCAGGCGCCAGCGCCAACAGTCTCTGAAGAAGAGCGCAATTTGCTGGCGCACGATGACAGCCGAGCATTGTATGAACGGAAGATTGGATTTCCGCTGGATGCCTTAGGCGCACATCGTGACGTTCGATCAGGTGATACACCGGACGGCGTACCCAAACACCTGCTTGCCTATAAACCGCTATGACGCTCCTGAAGTTTATAGGCAAACGTCACGTCTTATGTGTCTTGTTGATTGCTGTCAGCTTTGCAGGACTATTTATTTACGCCAAGGAAGCCCAGATGCCAGCCAAAGTAATGATGTATTACGGCCCGTGGAGTCCGGAAGAAAACCGTTTCGACGCCAGCCGGTGGTTCAGTTCAGGTATGTATCGCCCGCGTCTCATGGGTACTCCGCCTGAAGAGAGCCCAGTGACCATGCTGCGCAATAGGCCTGAAAGTTTGCGACATATTGAGAATGATGTTCTCTTGACAGAAGCGTTATTCGCTGTAGGGCGACAGTTTCCGAAGTTGGACACCGAAGACCTCATTCTGAATACGCCGGACCTGCACCGCCAGATACGGTATGCCTATAGTTCATTTGCCGAGCCTGACAGGCCGGTGGATTCCTATTGGCTTTTCATCACGTTTGCAAACAAGACCGTGGTCGTTACGATCGATTGGGACGTGACAGAAAAGAAACTCTTGCCCCGCTCGATGGCTTCGAATCTGATCGAAAAAAGTGATGAAGAGGCGGCATACCTTCAGGTAAAAAAAGAGCTTGATGGGACGGCTTCAGCCAAGCGTTAACTCACGTTGCCATTTCTTCAATGGTTGAAACGACAAATCCCGCCAATAAGCGGGATTTGTGTTTTACCAAGAAGCTTCTTACGAAGGGAACAGCTCGGACAGTTTCATCGACAGCATCATGTCGCCTTCAACGCGCAGCTTGCCGCCCATGAAGGCCTGCATGCCGTCGGTTTCGCCGCTGACGATGTCTTTCAGGGTCTGGCTGTCCAGCACCAGCGTGCAGTTGGCGTCCGGGTTTTCACCTTCCTGGATGTCGCAGGTGCCGTCTTTGACGATCAGTGCGTATTGCTTGTCTTCGTCGGTGATGTTGAAACCGAAGACCAGGTCCAGACCGGCAGCGGCGGCTGGGTTGAACTTGGCTTGCATTGCTTTTACGGCATCAGCTACGGAGGTCATGGTTCGATCCTTTCTTGGTCATGGGAGCTGGGTGGTTACAGCCAGGGTCACAGTAAGCCGGACTCAGCGAAAAGTGATGAGTTCCGGGGCCTTCAGCAGTTGCAGGTGTGCGTGACTGTTGAAGGAAGCCAGAGCCACCTCGCGACCACGAAACTTCAATTGGTTGAGCGAGGTGTTGACGATTTGCCAGTTCAATTCAAAGGCCTGTCTGGCAGGCATTTGCGTAATCAGGTGGAGCAGGGCAGTGATGGTGCCGCCGGAGGTAAACACGGCGATTTTCTGGTTTTTTTCCGCCAGGTCGAGGATGCGGTGCAAACCGGCCTGAACCCGTTCGACGAAACCCAGCCAGCTTTCCAGACCGGGTGTGTCGTAGGTGCCGGCAAGCCATCGCTCGACGATCAGGGCAAAGATGCGCTGGAATTCACCGCGGTTCTGCGCGGCGTTGCGCAGGATGTCGAGGGCTTCCGGCTCTTGCGGCAGCATGGCCGGGAGCAGGGCGCGGATCACCGCATCGGCATCGAATTCGTTGAAGGCGGAATCGGTTTCGAGGACTGGAACCGGCAGGCCTCTGGCGCTGAATTGCTCCAGTGCACTGGTGGCGGTGTGCTGTTGGCGACGCAGGTCACCGGCAAGGCAACGATCAAAGCTGATACCGAGGTCGGCGAGGTGCTGGCCGAGAATTTCTGCCTGACGCACACCGGTCGGCGACAGCACGTCGTAATCGTCTGCACCAAAGGAGGCCTGGCCATGTCGTATCAAGTAGATGCTGCCCACGTCCGCGTCGTCCCGGTACGTTGAAGGTCAGGCGAGGTTATGAGGATGGCGTAAGGCTGTCAATGAAAAAACATACGCTTGTTTGAAATGCCCGTTACAGGCGTGTTGCCAGAGGTTTCACGGCTGGCCGACGAGCCGGCGCATGGGTATGCTGGAGCCATTCCGCGTGTAATACACCGTCACGCATTGCTTTGAGGAGTCTCTGTGGATTTTTTCACCGAATACGCCAGCTTCCTGGCCAAGACCGTCACGCTGGTGATCGCCATTCTGGTGGTGCTTGCCAGTTTTGCTGCATTGCGCAGCAAGGGCCGGCGCAAATCGTCGGGCCAGTTGCAGGTCAGCAAGCTCAACGATTTCTACAAGGGCCTGCGTGAACGCCTGGAGCAGACCCTGCTCGACAAGGATCAGCTCAAGGCATTGCGCAAGGGCGAAGCGAAAACGGAAAAAAGCGCGAAGAAGCAAAAGAACAAGCCTGAGACCAAATCCCGGGTGTTCGTGCTCGACTTCGATGGCGATATCAAGGCTTCCGCCACCGAGAGCTTGCGCCACGAGATCACCGCGCTGCTGACCCTGGCCACGCCGAAAGACGAAGTGGTTCTGCGTCTGGAAAGTGGCGGCGGAATGGTGCACAGCTACGGTCTGGCGTCGTCACAATTGGCGCGCATTCGCGACGCTGGGGTGCCACTGACCGTGTGCATCGACAAGGTCGCGGCCAGCGGCGGTTACATGATGGCGTGCATCGGCGACAAGATCATCAGCGCTCCGTTCGCCATCCTCGGTTCGATCGGCGTGGTCGCGCAATTGCCCAACGTCAATCGCCTTTTGAAGAAGCACGATATCGATTTCGAAGTGCTGACCGCCGGTGAGTACAAACGCACCCTGACCGTGTTTGGCGAAAACACCGAAAAGGGCCGCGAGAAGTTTCAGGAAGACCTCGACATTACCCATCGCTTGTTCAAAAACTTCGTGGCCCGTTATCGCCCGCAACTGGCGATCGATGAGGTGGCTACCGGTGAGGTGTGGCTCGGTATCGCTGCGCTGGAAAACCAACTGGTGGACGAACTGAAGACCAGCGATGAATACCTGGCACAGAAGGCCAGACAGGCCGAGGTCTATCACCTGCACTACGCCGAGCGCAAAAGCCTGCAGGAACGCATCGGCATGGCCGCCAGCGGTTCGGTAGACCGCGTGCTGTTGAGCTGGTGGAGTCGCCTCACTCAGCAACGCTTCTGGTAAACACCAGGCATAAAATAACGCCGGTCAATGACCGGCGTTTTTGTGTCCGCAATAAACCCGCTGGCTTAGCGCCGACGGAACAGCGGCAGTGGTTCGTCAGCGGCAGCCTGGTAGGTCACCGAGAAGTCCTTGAGG
The DNA here is from genome assembly GCF_054667565.1 of Pseudomonas sp. S3_G06. Classification (NCBI taxonomy): domain Bacteria; kingdom Pseudomonadati; phylum Pseudomonadota; class Gammaproteobacteria; order Pseudomonadales; family Pseudomonadaceae; genus Pseudomonas; species Pseudomonas sp. S3_G06. Next base: position 2,591,754 of record NZ_CP162738.1, on the reverse strand, counting down.
CCTTCCAGTGCTTCGTACGGGTCTTTGTCCGCGCGAATGGCAAAGGCGTCGAAACCGCAGCGATGCATGTAGAACAATTGGTCCCGCAGTACATCGCCAATCGCACGCAGCTCGCCTTTGAAACCATAACGGTCACGCAGTAGGCGGGCATTGGAGTAGTTACGGCCGTCGGTAAACGCCGGGAAGTTCAAGGCGATCACCTGAAACTTGGCGACGTCGTCACCGATTTCCTCGGCCTCTTCATCAGCATCCAGCCACACACCCAGACCACCGTCGCGGGCCAGGAGCATGCGGCTGTGTTCGCGCCAGAGCTGCAGCGGCACGATCAGATCGTCGCAGTTGCTGATTTCATCGATATTGAAATCCTTCGGCAACAGGTGCCAGGTTTCGTCGACGACTTCGTTGTTCTTAATGATTCGCTGCATAGACGCGTTCCTTGAAGAGGTCGATGCCAATACGCTGATAAGTGTCGATGAAGCGCTCGTCTTCGGTGCGTTGTTCAACGTACACGTCGATCAGCTTGGAGATCACGTCAGGCATGGCTTCCTGTGCGAAGGACGGGCCGAGGATCTTGCCCAGGCTCGCATCACGGCTGGCGCTGCCGCCGAGGGAGACTTGGTAGAACTCTTCGCCTTTCTTGTCCACGCCGAGAATGCCGATGTGGCCAACGTGGTGGTGACCACAGGCGTTCATGCAGCCGGAGATGTTCAGGTCCAGCTCGCCGATGTCGAACAGGTAGTCCAGATCATCGAAGCGACGCTGGATCGATTCGGCAATCGGAATCGACTTGGCGTTGGCCAGCGAGCAGAAGTCACCGCCCGGGCAGCAGATGATGTCGGTCAGCAGGCCGATGTTTGGCGTGGCAAAACCGCCTTCACGCAACTCGCCCCACAGGGTGAACAACTGGCTCTGCTCGACATCGGCAAGAATGATGTTCTGCTCGTGGGAGGTGCGCAGTTGACCGAAGCTGTAGCGCTCGGCCAGATCGGCGACGGCATCAAGCTGCTTGTCGGTAATGTCGCCCGGGGCAACACCGGTCGGCTTCAGCGACAGCGTCACAGCCACATAGCCGGGTTTCTTGTGCGCCAGGGTGTTGCGGCTGCGCCAGCGGGCGAAACCGGGATGCTCTTGGTCCAGATCGGCCAGTTGCGTAGTCTGGTTGTCGAGGGTTTTGTAGTCCGGGTCGACGAAATGCTTGGCGACGCGATGCAGTTCGGCTTCGGTCAGCGTGGTCTGGCCACCGCGCAGGTGCTCCATTTCCGCATCGACTTTCTGCGCGAACACTTCAGGCGTGAGCGCCTTGACGAGGATCTTGATCCGGGCCTTGTATTTGTTGTCGCGACGGCCGTAGCGGTTGTACACACGCAGGATGGCGTCGAGATAGCTCAGCAGGTCTTGCCAAGGCAGGAATTCATTGATGAATGCGCCCACCACCGGAGTACGCCCGAGGCCGCCGCCAACCAGCACGCGGAAACCCAGCTCGCCAGCAGCGTTGTAGACAGGTTCCAGGCCGATGTCGTGGACTTCAATGGCAGCACGGTCGCTGGTCGAGCCGTTGACGGCGATCTTGAATTTGCGCGGCAGGTAGGCGAATTCCGGGTGGAACGTGGTCCACTGGCGGACGATCTCGCACCATGGACGCGGGTCGATCACTTCATCGGCAGCGACACCGGCGAACTGGTCGGTGGTGACGTTGCGCAGGCAGTTGCCGCTGGTCTGGATGGCGTGCATCTGCACCGTCGCGAGCTCAGCGAGGATGTCCGGGATGTCTTCCACCGCAGGCCAGTTGAACTGCACGTTCTGCCGCGTACTGATGTGGGCATAGCCCTTGTCGTAGTCGCGGGCGATTTTGGCCATCATGCGCACCTGACGCGAAGTCAGCTGGCCGTAAGGCACCGCCACGCGCAACATCGGCGCGAAACGCTGGATGTACAGGCCATTTTGCAGGCGCAGGGGGCGGAATTCTTCTTCGCTCAGCTCACCTGCCAGATAGCGTCGGGTCTGATCACGGAACTGCTTGACGCGGTCCTCGATGATCCGCTGATCGTACTCGTCGTATACGTACATATAAGTCCTGTTCTCAGGCTTGGGCTACTCGGAAAACGCTGCGTTTTCGCTTGCTGGAGTCCGATGTTGCCTCTGCAATTCTGCGCGCACGGCCGCGCACTCCGTCACGGAGCCGGGGCAATATACCCGTTTGCAGTTATGCGCAAAAGTGATGTTTGAGTATATGTAAAGAACCAAATCGCCTAACGCGAATGCCGGTCATCTAATCCACATTTGTCGTGCGGACAATCATCGTCTTAACTGTGATCGAGTCTTTGTGCAATCACCGATAAAACCGACAAGAGGCGATGCAATGAGCAACCCGACCAAAGCCAGGAAAAGCGACAGTAGCGTCGACGCGTGGGCCATTTTGTTCCTGATCATTCTCGTTGTAGGAACAGCAGTCTTCTGGGTCAGCCACCAGTAACATCCGCGCTTCCGGGCCTTTCTCCCAAGGCCCGGATAACCTGCATCAGATACCTTTTTTCGTAGCATCACACCCCGGCCAGATACAACACCAGTTTGACGATGGCAAACAGCGTCAGGCCGAACACTGCTGTAAACAATACGCCGAGAATCACGAAGTGACTGGGTTTGCCGTGGGTAAAATCCCTTTCCCGGTTCTTGCCGCTCTGCACCCCGAAAGCCGCCGCCATGACGCTGTGCAGCATCTGCCAGAAACTCGGCGGTTTGTTGTCGATTGGATCGTCCATAAATCCCTCTGCGAAAAATCGTCCCCCGAAGCATAGTCAATCGCTGTGGTCCCGAATGCCACGTTACAACTTTTGCGCGGCGGATATATCCATGTACCGCCGGACACCGCGGCGTCAGTGATGTGCTGTCGCTCCATTTACAGGAGCGATGTATGTCCACCGATTCAGACGTTTCGACCATTACCGACCGCCCCCTCAAACCTGCGGCGTCCGAGAGCCTTCACGCACCCTGGCTCGAATCCGTGATGCCGCATTGGCTGATTCAGGCGCCGGTGCACAGGAAAACCGAGCTCAAGCAGGCGCAGACAGTGTTCCCGCACTGGTACACGCAAGCGACGCCGGCCCAGCGTCAGGTGGTCGATACCAGCTACAGGATCAGTTTTATTGCTCAGACGAGGCTGGACCGCACCATGTCCACCTTCAAAGACATCGAAACCTTCGCCCGGCCGCTACTGGCGCAGGCGCTGAAGCGCCGCTACGAGGTCGCCGTGGATCTGGATAACACGCTGTTGTGCCTCAGGCGGCCAATACGCGCTGGCATTCTCGGCGAGGAAATCGGTTCATTCGAGGCATTGACGCTGTCGATGCTCCAGGCCGCTTTGCACAACTTCGAAAGTGATGAGTGTGCTTACGGCGCCTTTCACAGCAGCTCTGGCTTCGCAACCGCAACCGCCGTACAAGGTGCCCTCAAGGCTGTTCCGGTGAATGTGTCGGTCAGGAACTACCTGAACCTGTGCCGCGAACTGGATATCGGTGCCCAGTACCAGGCTTATCTGACAAGGTTTTTCCATCCGGTCGATCCGGCCGCGGAAGCGAAGTTGCGCCGGCACTTTATCGCCAGTCAGAAAACGGCCATGCGCGCGGCAGCCGAGCGCGCACTGTTGACCAAGGATATTCAACCTGAGGATCACGCAATGATCCTTTCGGTGATCAAAGGCAACAGGCACCCCCGGATCGGCGACAAGCAGGTGTGGTTTCAAGACCTGGGCTTGATGCGGCACAGGCTGGTCGGTTGTGTGGTGTTCAAGATCGCGCAAAAGTATGGCCCGGTGGACGCGGTAATTCTGTACGTACCCAACGATCCGGAACACCCGCTCAAGCGCTATACCGGCACGCAAATGCAGGACACCTTCAAGCGTCTGCTGAGTGCTCGCGATGCGCAACAGGCGGACAGCACGGCGCCCACGTCCTATCAGCGATTCTTCAGTCAGTTTTTTCCTTACGAGAAGCGTCCGTATTACTTCAGTCAATTCGTAAAGTCTGCAGACGGCGCATCGGATTGGCTGTCGTCACCGTGGCGCAAGATTCTGCAGACAACGTTGATTTTCGTAGAGATCTGGAAGACTTCACCGAAATATCAAAAAATGGTGCCGGACACCGATCCTTACGTGGCTGTTTCGTTGATGCCGCACCTCCAGGTATATCCATGGGCGAGGAACAACGATCTCTGGGCGTACTTGTACGAAAAACACCGTGACAAGGTCATCAACGACGCTCGTGGTCACGCGGTGCCCACCGCCGACGTCGACGCCAAGGCGCGCGATGCCAAGCTGTCAGGGCTGCTGCAATTCGGTCTGCTGGCGCTGAACATGGCGTCCATGTTCGTTCCGGTACTGGGGGAAATCATGCTGGTTGTCATGACGGCCCAGTTGCTCTACGAAACTGTCGAAGGCGTGATCGAGTGGAGCGAGGGGGACAAGCACGCCGCCAGGGCGCATCTGGTGGATGTTGCTGAAAACCTTGCGTAGATCGGCGTGATGGCCGCCGCAGGAGCAACCTTCAATCGGGTGACAGCCGTTAAACCGGAGCCGGTGATCGAAGATCTGCACCCGGTGACTCTGCCTGATGGCAAGAGGCGCCTGTGGAGGCCGAGCTTGCGCGGCTATGAACAAGAACTCATGCCCGGCAAGCTGTCGCGGCCCGACACGCCGGGACAGTACTGCGTCGCCGACAAAACCTGGATGCGCCAGGGCGACAGGCTCTATGAGCAGACGTTTGACCACTCCACCGGGCATTGGCGGTTGAAACATCCCACCGATTCTCTGGCTTACCAACCGTTGCTGAGCCATAACGGCCACGGTGCCTGGCGCCTGAGCCTGGAACAGCCCATGGCGTGGGATCGCTTGACCCTGCTGCGACGCATCGGGCACCTCGCCGATGCTTACTCCGATGACACATTGCTGGCGCTGGCCGATATCAGCGGTATCAGCGATGGCGCCCTGCGCAAGATGCATATGAATCAATTGCCCCCGCCCCCTGAACTGCGAGATGCCATGCGCCTGTTCGATGCCGATGCGCAGGCGAGGCAAATGGTCGAGCAGTTGCGCGGAGCCAGGCCCATAGACGAGCACTACCTGTATGCAGTCCCGCTGGTCACCGAGATGCCCCGTTGGCCTGCCGATCGGGTTTTGGAAATGACAGCTGATCCGCACGGAGCAGGGCCGCCCATCCGCTATGGTGCGCAAAATACGCTGCCCGGCTTGGGCCACAAGCCCGCTATCCGCCTGACACGTACGCAAGTGTTGAACGGGGAAATGCCGGCGCGGATTCTGGCTGCGTTGGAAGAGCAGGAAATCAACTATCTGCTGGGACGAACCGCTGCGCAATTTCGCCCGGCACGGCCCGATGAGTTCGGCAAACAACTCGCCGAATACGCCTATACGCGTCAACCGGCGATTTTTGACAGTCTTTATCGGGGTACCGAATCGTCGAGTGCGCCCGTGCGCCTGTTGCAGCGTGAATGTCCCGGTCTCAGCGACGCGGCTGCCCAGGATGTGATCGAGCATGCTTCGATGCACGAGCTCGCCCGAATGGATGCGACCGGGCGTTCCCCGTTGAGAATGCTGGAAGAGGCTCGATGGCATGCCCGCCAAGGTCGCCAGGCCCGCGCATTCGCCGGTTTGCACAGCGAAAACCTGGCGTCGGCGGACAGTCGGCGACTGGCTTTGCACGCTCTGGAACAATTGTCTGGCTGGACGCACTCGCTGCGTCTGGAAATTCGCGAGGGGAGCGTGACTGGCAACTTGCTCGACAGCATCGGCGAGCCTATGGCACCGGTTAGACGCTATCTGGTGAAAAACGGACCTTTCTATCAAGCGTTCAATGATCACGGCCAGGCATTGAACAGAGTCTCGAGGGTCCAGGACAGCTTTTACAGTTCGCTCATGCATGCGTTGCCTGAGGACACACGTTCATCAATCGGATTGTCTGTCGGCAACGCCCATGGTGAGCTGCAACAGAGGATCATCGAATCGGCTCACCTCCATCGAGCCGAAGCTGCGCGATTGCTGTCACCGGCTGCAAAGTGGTTCAAACCGCCGGTACGCGTGGGCACGCGACTGCTGGGTTATTACGCCAGCGGCCGTGGTACCGGTCTCAATCCATCTCTCGAATCACGCATTGCGCATCTATACCCCGACTCGCGCCAGGCGCGGGCATTCCTCGCTCGGCAAAGCGGCCAGAGTGAAGCGCAGATTCATATCGAACTGGAATCTCGCCGCCAGGAATGGGAGGCATTGAACGTTGCACTTGAGCGATGGCAGGCAGCGCCGAGTGATAGCCGTACTGCAACGCACAGGGCGCAACTGGCGCAGACACTGCGAGAGGCATGGCGTAATGGTCCGCTGGACGGGCAGGCGGCGGCCCGCCTGACAATCCATTGCGACACGCCATTGCCCGAGCTGAGTACAGGCTTTCCCCACGTGCGCGAACTGGCCATCACCGGCATCGGCATCACCGACGTCAATGCGGACGGGTTTCTGGCGGCGTTCCCGAATGTCACCGATTTACGGATCGGTGAATTGAGGCGCTATGGCCAGACACCTGTCACCCGACCGCTTAGCACATTGCCAGAGGCCGTTGAGCGGCTGCCCGGCCTGAGACGTCTGCGTTTCTCTACCGACGCGCCATTGCTGGCGGAGAGCTTTGCGCGAAGGCTTGGTGCACTGACTTCGCTGGAGGACCTGCGCATCGACTATCACGGATTCGATTCCACCACCTTGCATGGTCTTGATCTGCAATCGCTGACACGACTGCGCAGATTACGCATCGATGCGCCCCACGCGTTATGGCGATGGCCGGGATACGTTGAACGACTTCAGCAGCTCAGACGCCTTGACCTGACACACACCTTGATTGAAACCTTGCCCGACTCGCTCTACAGCGGCCATGAAAGACTCTGGGCCGGGTTATCGCTGGATTGGTCACGTGTCACCCCAGCGACGTTCCGTCGGGCCTATGAGTATGTCAGCCGCCACTCCGGCCCGCGTGGCCACCTGCTCGACGTGCATCAGATGGTCAGTGAATATTGCCGCGCCGAACTCGATACCATGGCCGTCGTGGCGGATAGCGCCGACCCTTTGCCGCAGGCATTCAACGCGGCCTGGTCAACACCGTCGGCGAGGGTGGCGGCAATCGAGCAGCTTCGGACCGAACATGAGGCCATCTTCGCCGCGTTTTATCCACCATCCCCGCTGCAGGGATCACGCTATGCAGCGCCTGCGCGGCGCTGGTCGACAGGGGCCAACGCAGACCTGTTACAAGCGCTGAAAAGCAGCTGGCACGGTGCAATTCGTCAGCGCTATGGCCTGGCAGCCAACGTCGAGCGCTTTACCTTCGTCGAGCCGCCCGGCGCCAACACGAGTGTCGAGCTTGCTTCGTTGCCGGCCGGCAGTTTCGCTCATGTGCGCACACTGCGCCTGGGAGGGCTGAACGTGCCCTCCGGCCAGGCGCGGGATTTTATTCGCGCCTTCAGTCATATCGAAACCCTTGAACTGGGGGGAAGTACGTTCACCGAGCTCCCTTTTGCAGCCCAGGAATTGCCCGCGCTACGTCGGCTCGACGTGTCCGGTAACAGAATCACCGTGACGGCGATGGTCCAGCGCCAACTCGATGCCCTGCCACAACTGGTACGACTGAACCTGAGTCATAACCCGCTGGGGCGACTCGATGCCACAGCCTTGAGCGGGCTTGAGGCCTTGAATCTGAGATCGACGGATTTGCAGGCCTGGCCCACCGGGGCGGAAACTCTTTCACGGCTGTCATGGCTCGATTTACGAGACAACCGGATCGCGTCCCTGTCGCCGCAAGCGCTGGCGCATCCTGACGTATTGATGAGGGCGAATCTGTCGGGCAACGTCTTCAGTGCCGAAGGTGAAGCAGCCTTTCACGCGGCGCTGCAGCGCATCGAGCAGCAGCGGGGGTTGCACCAGGGCACGTTGTCACGCTTTGCCGCAGAGCCGGTGCCTGAGCATTTTCCGCCTTTGGAAACCGGCGGTTCGTTCAGTGATCTGCTTCTGCCGCTCCCGCAGCCGGCGCCTGTCAGTTCAGGCGTTTCGGGGCATTTGCAGCGGTTGGCGGTGATACTGAATCGCGAACGGGCGCAACGTAGTCTGCTGGTGCTGCGGACACGGGCCTTGAATGACGCTCAGATCGATGCGCAGATCAGCGAATGGCATCTGAGCTGCGAGGCGCTGACCCGTCAGTTGAACGATTGGCTTTATACCAGGGAAGTACGAACGAACACTGTCCTGGTCAGTGCGCAAGTGCGTTCACTGGTGGCCCGGCGAATCAGCGAGACATGGCGCGACACCCTGACCCAACACCCCGGCAGCGTCGGTCTGGAGCTCGAATTGGCAGGATTGCAGACTGGAGAACTGCCGGCGCTTGTGGTGCAGTTTCCGGGCGTGACGATGCTGGATCTGAGCGGGGCAGGGATCACAGCGCGGGGAAGCGCGGGTTTTCTCGAGGGTTTTCCCGACCTCGATACGTTGTTTCTGGGTGGTAACGAATTAGGTACGGTACCTGCTCCGGTGCTGCGAATGCGCCATTTGACGCGACTGGAGATGCAGTATTGCAGCTTGCGCAGTGCGACGAGTGTTTACCCTTTGCTGGGCAATGCGCGGCTGCGCACGCTGGATTTGAGTTACAACGAACTTCGCGTATTCAATCCGCCCGACTATGGTGTGATCGAGTCTCTGGATCTGCGATACAACCAATTGAGCGAATGGCCTGACGGGGTGTTGAGAGCGCCCGGATTGCGGGAATTGAACCTGTGCGGTAACGAAATCACCGACATCCCCAGGGCGCTTTTCGCTGATGATCATTCCGGTCTGATCGCGGGCTCGGATTTGTCGGATAATCGCCGTTTGTCGCTCTCGGCACTCCAGGACCTCAGGCGCTACAGCCGCGAACACTCGGCACCGTATGTGCTGGGCATGACGCGCGGCCAGATTGAGGCAATGATCGAACGTCTGGTGTTTGGTGATCTGTTAGGAATTCCCGAAAACGGCGTTGCAATTGAAAACGCTGGCGGCGTTGTTCACGACCCCCATGCGCAAGTATTTCCTCCCGAGGACGTCTTCGATCCAGCCAACGATGTCGCGCCACGCTCGCGCGATCCATGGCTGGCCGACAGCGATCCGCAGCAGGTTGCGCAGAGAACCGAACTCTGGGCGCAATTGGCGCAAGAACCTGATCATGAGCGGTTTTTCCAGTTGCTGCGCTTGTTGCTCGACACGCAAGACTACTTGCAGGTGCGAGGCGACCTGACCGAGAGAGTCTGGCGTGTCATGCAAGCCGCTGCCGAAAATACTGAGCTGCGGCAACTGTTGTTTGAGGGCGCCGAGACCCATGGTACCTGCCCGGACGGGCGAATTCTGACATTCAGTGATATGGAAGTGCGGGTTGCGGTACATCACCAATTACATGACATTCCGTTGAATCGAATGGCCCCCAGAGGTCGGGCGCTGCTGCGTCTGTCGCGGCAACTGTTTCGTCTGGATCGCGTCGAAACGCTGGCTGAAGCCGCAGCGCTGGGTATGGATCGTGCGGAAGTGCGCCTTAAATATCGCATCGGTTTGACGGGCGGCTGGGGTGACGGTGTCGATTTACCGGGCCAACCCGCGTCGATGATTTATGACGTCCCGCTGAGTGATGAACTGCTGGAGTACACCCGCGCCTCGATTCTTGAGGCAGAGGGCACCGATGCGCTGTCCGTAAGCATGGCAGAGCGCGACTACTGGATCTCTTACCTGCAAGATCTCCACCCACAAGAGATGGCCGCGCTGGACGTTGCGGTTGACGAGCGACGCCAGCAACTGTGGGACCAGCTCAATCAGCGTCTCGCCCGCAATGAACTGAGTTCCGAGCAATACGACATTGAGCTGTACAGGTTGGGCAAGGCCATGGACGTGCTGCGCACACAGAAACGCGCCGAGCTGACACGCCGGGTGATCAACGAGCTGAACAGCTTCGCCGCGGAATCCGAACAACCCGGGCGCCTGCCTTCACCATCCGGTTCCTGAGGGCGCCATGCTGAGGCGGTCCGAGGCAGGACAGGTCACATCCGCTTACCACTGATGGTTGCGCTATATCCGGATAACGCAGAAGCGATAACGCGACATGGTTTGCTGAGCGCTCCATCAACAAGGAGTGACCATGATCGCTATCCCCCCCAAACCCGTGTCGACGCAGCCTGCGTCGACCGCTCGGCCGGCAGACGTCAGTCAGTCAGTAAAACCCATTGCCACGCAAAGCCTGCACGGCGAGTTTCTCGAGGCCTCGATCCCGCAATGGTTGACCGAGGCTTCGCCGCAACGGCGCGAAGCCTTCAAGGCGGTTGCGACAACGTTGCCAGCCTGGTATCAGGATGCGACGCCGGCCCAGCGCAAAACCGTGGACGACACGTTCAAGGCCAGTGTCATCGCCCAGAACAGTCTCGACAAGCGCATGGCGAAACTTCAGGACGTCGAGACGTTTGCCCGGCCATTGGTCATCAAAGCGCTGAAAGACAAACACTCGCTGGATATCGATGTCGACAAAACGCTGCTGTGTCTGCGCCGCCCGGTTGAGATCGGTATCCAGCGAATCGAGCTGGCCTCATTCGAGGCGCTGAAGATAACGCTGCTGGAAGCCGCACTGCACAACTTCGAAGCTGGCGAATGCGAAGGGACCTACCATTCAAGCTCTGGTTTTGTCGTGGCAACCACCACGGCGCAGACGTTCGACCACGTAGAGATCGGTATTTCGGTCAGCCAGTTTCTGCGCCTTTGCCGCGATCTGGATATCGGCCAGCAATACCAGACTTACCTGCAAGAATTCTTTCATCCTGAGGAAGCGGTGGCTGAGGCGTTGCTTGCCGAACGCTTCATCGCCGCCCAGAAGGCGACGCTGCGCGCTGCGGCCGAGCAGGCGCTGTTGCAGAAGGATATCGAGGCGGCGGATCACGCGATGATCCTCTCGGTGATTGACGGCGAGATGCACCCCTGGATGGGTAAAAAACAGGTCTGGTTCAAGGACCTGGGGTTGATGAAAAAAAGACTCACCGGCTGCGTCGCGTTCGTCATCTGCGAGAAATACCGCTACACCGACGAACTGATTCTTTACATCCCGCACGATCCTGAACATCCGCTCAAGCGCTACACGTTCCAGCAGATGCGCGACGAACTCAAACGCTTGCTCACTGCACGCGACGCTCTGCAACAGACGGGCGCGGAGCCCACCGCCTACCAGCGCTTTCTCGGCCAGTTCCTGCCTTATGACCAGCGTCCCGAGTATTTCAGCCAGTTCAGGCAAAAGGCGGCTGACTCACCGGGCGATGGCTGGGATCTGCTGCGCTCGCCATGGCTGGCAGTGCTGCAGGGATTCACCGGCGGTTCAGCGTTCACCCGCATTCAGCAGGTACCGCCCGAACGCCAGGTCAAATGGGAGCCAGTGGCGGACCCTTATATCGCACCGTCCACCCTGGGACGCAAGGGGCAGGGACTTTGGGCTCCTAACGAGGACCTGTGGCAATACCTCTATAGCCAGAACCGCACCAAGCTGATCGATGATGCCCGAAGCCACGCGGTACCGACTGCCGAGGTAGACGCGCGAGCAAGGGACGCCAAACTGGCCCATCTGATGCAACTTGGCATGCTCGGTCTGAACATGGTCTCGATGTTCGTGCCTGTGTTGGGCGAAGTGATGATGGTGGTGATGGCCGGGCAACTGCTCTATGAAACGCTTGAGGGCGCAATCGAATGGGCCGAGGGCGATCGGCGTGCGGCCAAGGATCATTTGATCGATGTGGCGGAAAACCTTGCGCAGATTGCGCTGATGGCCGGTGTGGGCGCCGCCGTAAGGAAAATCTCGAGCGCCAAAGCCGTGCCGGTCATTGAAAGTCTGCATCCGGTGAAGTTGCCCAACGGCGAAACCCGGCTGTGGAAACCCGACCTGAGCGCTTACGAGTCGACTGTTGCACTGCCTGACAGTCCCGGGCCAAACAGTGCCGGCCAGCACGTGCTTGAGGGTAAAACCTATATTCGCCAGAGCGGCAAGGTCTATGAGCAGTTTTTCGATGCATCGATCGGCAAATGGCGAATCAGGCATCCGACCGACATCAACGCCTGGCAGCCGGTGCTCCACAGCAATGGAAGCGGTGCCTGGCGGCATACTTTGGAACGTCCGCAGGATTGGGATCGTCTGACACTGTTGCGGCGCATCGGCCATGCAACCGAAGCCTTCTCCGATGCACAGCTGATCAAGGCTGCCGATATCAGCGGTGTCAGTGAAGCCGCATTGCGCAAGATGCACATTGATTCTTCGCTGCCACCACCGGAACTGACCCAGGCCATGCGCATGATGCAAGCAGACGGCAACGCGGCACTGGTTGTCGAGCAGTTGCGCGGGATAAAACCGATCGATGAACTGTACCTCTACGCGTTGCCGCTGATCACCGAAATGCCGCGCTGGCCGGAGAACCGGGTGCTGGAAGTCTTCGACGGCGAGCAATTGTCCGGCAAGTCCGTCAGGTATGGCTCCGCGCGGCGGTTTCGCGACATCGGCGTCAAGTCACCCATTCAGATATCGCGGGCCGATATCTCCAGCGGTGAACTGCCAGCACGTATCCTCGCGGCGCTGGACGAGTCAGAAATCACTCGGCTGCTGGGCGAGCAGGGTGCACGGGTGCGCAATGCCCGGCCGGCAGAGTTCGGCCAGCAGATCGCCGACTACGCCAGCACCCGCCAGCCGGCGATTTACGACAGCATTTACCTGGGGACCGACCCCGTCGATCCGCAGGTCGTGCGTTTACAGAAGGCCTGCCCGGGACTCAGTGAACCGGCGGCACAAACGGTGCTGGCACATGCTCGCCCCGATGATCTTGAGCAACTCGGCGCAGGGCAACGAATACCGCTGCGTCTGTTGGAGGAGGCCCGCTGGTACGCGCGCCAGAGTCGACAGGTAGCGGCATATGCCGGTCTGCGCAGCGAAAACGTCGCTTCTGCGGACAGCCGGCGCCTGGCGTTGCACACGCTGGAGCAATTGGCGGGTTGGCCCGACAGCCTTCGCATTGAAGTACGCGAAGGCCACGACGCCGGCATGCTGCTCGACAGCATCGGCAGTGAAACCGCCGGCGAGAAAAAATACCTGATCAAAACAGGCGTTCAGTTTCAGGCATACAACGAGCGCGGTGAGGCACTCAACAGCCTGCCTCGCAACGGCGACAATTTTTACTCCTCGATCATGCATGCCCTGCCTGATCATGCGCGCCGCAGCCTCGGTGTCCCTGAGGTCGGGCAGTCCGCAGAGTTGCAAGCCAAGATCATCGATTACGCCGACCAGCACCAGGGTGATGCCCACGCGCTGCTGGCCCCCCAGGCCAAGTGGATGAAACCGCCGGTGCGGGTGCACGGCACGTTGATCGGTTATCCCGCCAGTGGACGCGGCGCGGGATGGGCACCGAATTTGCTGGCTCATGTGCAGGATATCTACCCGCAACTGACCGACGAACAGGCTCGCGGCTTCCTCCTTGACCAATATCGGGCAGGAAAAGACAACCGCGCCATTTTCGAGCTGTTGCAATCCCGTCGGCGTGAGTGGGAACAACTGAATGCGACGCTGGATGAATGGGCAGGGACAGCGACGGCGGCGCCCTGGGAACGTTCCGGAACCAATTACAAGTTTCGCACCGCTCAAGCGCTCAAAGCCTGCTGGCGCAACGCTTCGTCCACTGGGCTCGCGGGTGCCGATCAGCTCTTGATTCTCACCTACGATCCTCTGCCAGAGCTGACCGCCGACTTTGCTCACGTGCGTGAACTTTCGATTGGCGGCGGCGGCTTGACCGACGCCAATGCTGACGCCTTCCTGGCACGATTTGCCAATATCGAAAAGTTGTCGCTGGGGGAGCGGGGCAGTCTGTTCGGCACCTATATGGCGCGCGAGCAGTCACTGACGACCTTGCCCCTGAGCGTGACTCGCATGTCCGCGCTAAAAAAGCTCAAGTTCAGAACGCCAGCCAGAGTGATGGCTTCCGATCTGTCGACAAGATTGCGTAGGCTGACCGCCCTTGAGGAGCTTCATCTCGATTTTCTCGGCGGCGCAGGCAGTCCGCCTGATTTGGATCTGGCCCCCCTTGCAGGACTGAAGAAACTCAAGATCGAAGCGGCGGGTCTGAGGCAGTGGCCGGCTTATGTGGAACAACTGCCTGAGCTGGAGCGTCTGGATCTGACGCAGACCGCCATCGCTTCCCTACCACAGACCCTCTATGCCGGGCACGAGAAACTCTGGGCCGGTTTGTCCCTGGACTGGTCGAGGTTCTCCCATGGAGCGTTCAAACCGGCTTACGACTATGTAAAAAACTACATGGGGGAGTGGGGGCATCTGGTTGACCTGGATTCGATGGTCCGCCGCTACTGCGCCGGGGAACTGAAGTTTCTGACGGGTGAGGCCGGGCGTCTCAACCCGTTACCTCAGCGCATCATGAGTCTGTGGAACACGCCGGAAACCCGACTTAAAGCCGTGGAGATTCTGCGCGTGGAACACAACGCAATTTTCCGCCAGTTCTACGAGGCCAGCGCATCCGCGGAGTTGCGTACGGCGACGCCGGCAGCGCGCTGGCAAGCGCCGCCCAATGCCCGGGTGGTTCGTGCACTGGAAAAAAACTGGCGCGCGGCCATACGCCGGCGTTATCGCTTGAACGATGACGTTCGTCCCTTCGATGCTGAGGACGGGATATCCGCCAGCGATCTGGACGACGCCAGCATGTTTGAACTGATTGACACCGCCTGGACGCAGGGCGCGGAGTCGGTCAGTGAGCTGCCGCAATTGCCGGCCGGTACGTTTGCTCATGTGCAGAGGGTTCGGCTGGACCGGTTGACTGTGCCGGTCGAACAGATCCGCGGCTTTCTCCAGGCATTCAGTGGCGCCACAAGCCTGGAAGTCACTGCTTGCGGTTTGACAGAAGTGCCGGTCCGGGCAGCCGATATGACCCGGCTTGCACAGCTGGACCTGTCTTTCAACCGTATCGCCGTGACCCCTGAGGTTCAAGGTCAATTCAACGCGCTGAGCAATCTGGAACATCTCAATGCCCGCCTCAATCGGCTGGACACACTGGACGTTTCTCGCCTGACCGGGCTCAGGACGCTGAACCTCAGCTCAAACGGGCTCAATGAGTGGCCGAGGGGGGCGGAGAACCTGGCGCATTTGCAGGCACTGGATCTGCGCCATAACACCATCGGATCGCTCCCGGAACAGGTGCTTGCCAACGACACCGTGCTGCTCAAGACCCGGCTGCTGAACAACCGCTTCAGTGTCAGCGGCGAAGCGAGCATGGAGGCGGCGCAGCGACGTGTCGAAATGACCTTGGGTTTGCCCGAAGGGGCGCTGCAACGGTTCGAATCGCAATCGGCTTCGTTACCCGCCGGTTTCGGCGGTGCCACGCCTGACACGGCATCCAATCGCGCCGCTCATCTATTGCCGCTGCCACCCGCCACGGCCATTACGCAAGGCGCCGACATGAGCCGTACCGTGGTGGAAATCTTTCCGTCACTTTCGCTTGAAAATGCCCAGGCCAGCGTTGAGCGTTTACGCAATGAAGGTCTGTCCCCTGAGCAAATGGTCGGCAGACTGAATCAGTGGCGAGCAAGTAACGAGGCGTTGACGCGTGAGTTGAACGGCTGGATCTTCAACGCGGCGCAAGGGGCTGGTGAAAGGGCGCAGCCATCAACAAGGTACTTCGATGCGACCAGAATCCGCGCTTGCTGGCGGGACGGACTCACGGGCCATACCGAATCCGCCGGGCGGACGCTGAGCCTTTCAGCGGGTGGCATGGGTGATTTGCCTGCGCTGTCGAACGTGTTTTCCCATGTGCGAACACTGGACCTGACCGGGGCAAAGTTTTCCGTCGAGAGCTTCAACCTGTTCTGCCCGGCCTTTCCTGAGTTGACCACTCTGATGCTCAATGGCACTGGCCGGGCACGCCTGCCGGAAGCTGTCGCCAGTCTGAGCCGGCTCGAACGGCTGGAATTGAGCGGTAATCGCCTGGCCGAGGCGCAATCGGTGTATCAGCACGCGAGCGGGGCGCGGCTACGTTGGCTCGACCTCAGTCACAATCAGCTGGAAGAATTCAACGCCGCAACCTTCAGCCGTCTGGAAACCCTCAACCTCGGCCAGAATGGCCTGGAACGCTGGCCTGAAGGCGTGCTTGAACTGGCGCATCTGCAAAGGCTGGACCTGTCGGGCAACAACATCATGGTTTTCCCGGACCGGCTGTTGGGCGGCAATCATGAGGCGCTCGTGGCAGGCACCGATCTGTCGGAG
Organism: Pseudomonas sp. S3_G06; assembly: GCF_054667565.1. Classification (NCBI taxonomy): domain Bacteria; kingdom Pseudomonadati; phylum Pseudomonadota; class Gammaproteobacteria; order Pseudomonadales; family Pseudomonadaceae; genus Pseudomonas; species Pseudomonas sp. S3_G06. Next base: position 2,575,417 of record NZ_CP162738.1, on the reverse strand, counting down.
AATTCGCTGGAGCTTAACTCGCTGGAGCAGATCAGGGACTACAGCGTTGCGCATGGCGGCGGTGACGTGCTGGGCTACACGCCGGAGACCTTGCAGCGCCTGATCGCCGAGCGTATGAGCGACTCGGAAAGCGATACCGGTTCCGAATCGGATTCGGGCTCAGGCTCTGGCTCTGGCTCTGGCTCCGACAGCGACAACGATGATGACCCGCGTGGCGGAGGCGGTGGCGGTAGCAGGCCCGTGGATGTGCATGCCGGTGTGGAGGCAGCGGAGGTGATTGCCAATCCGGCGCAGGACGTGGCGGCACCGGCGATGGATATATGGATGACCTATACCCATGCAGATGCGCGTGCAGCGCGGCAAGCGCTATGGCTGCAATTGGCTCGACAGGCCAACCATGAGGCGTTCTTTCATTTGCTCTCGACTTTGCCCGACACCCTGGAATTCAGGTTTGCCGGTGCCGATCTGACCCACCGGGTCTGGCAGGTGATCCAGGCTGCCACGGAAAACGCTGAACTGCGCGAGCTGCTGTTTCTCAACGCCGAAACCCACGGCACGTGCCCCGATGGCCGGATCCTGTCTTTCAGCGAACTGGAAACCCGCGTCTATGAGTTCAACGCCCTGCGCGACATTCCACGGCATCGTCCGCTGCAACGCGGCAGGGCGTTGCTTGATCTGACTCGACGGCTGTTCCGCCTGGAAAGGGTGGATCGACTGGCCGAAGCCGCCGCCAGGAACAAGGACCGCGCGGAAGTCCGCCTGCAATACCGCATCGGCATGACGCGCGGCTGGCCGGACGACCTGGAGTTGCCGGCGCAACCCGAACACATGTTGTACGCCTCACCGATTCGCGGGCGGCGATTGCTCGCCGCGCGCGCCGCGGTTCTCGCGGACGAGGCATCCCCCATGTTTCTGGAAGATCTGATTGCGCGGGACTACTGGATCCGCTATCTGCAGGATCGCCACATCGAGGCGTTCGAGGCACTTGAGCGCGAAGCCACCCGGCGGCACGAAGCGGTCGAGGATGCCTACCCCGATAAAGAAAACAGCGATTATCTGGACGCGATGAGGGTGCTTGAAATCGAACTGGCGGATGCGCGTATCGAGAAACTCAAGGCTTTGACTCGCACAGAACTGGAGAGCCTGGCGTCGCAGGATGCGGGAGCGTCGCCACCGGCCCCATCCTCACCGAAACCCGGGCCTTCGTGGCGCCGCGACTGATTGATCGAGCAGACCTGGGAGCAGGGCGCTCCCAGGTCTGAGGTCCGACTCAGCTGTCATAACCCAGATTCGGCGCCAGCCAACGCTCGGTCACGCTCAGGTCCTGGCCTTTGCGCGCGGTGTAGCTTTGTACCTGATCCTTGTCGATTTTGCCCACGGCAAAGTATTGCGCCTGCGGATGAGCAAAGTACCAGCCGCTGACCGCAGCGGCGGGGAACATCGCATAGTGCTCGGTGAGGAACACACCGCTGCGCCCGGCGCGCATTTCCGCGGCTTCCGGGTCGAGCAGGGTGAACAGCGCGGCTTTCTCGGTGTGATCCGGGCAGGCAGGGTAACCGGGAGCGGGGCGGATGCCACGGTATTGCTCTTTGATCAGCGCATCGTTGTCGAGGGTCTCGTCCTTGGCGTAACCCCAGTGCTCTTTGCGCACTTGCTGGTGCAGCCATTCCGCGCAGGCCTCGGCCAAGCGGTCGGCGAGAGCCTTGACCATGATCGAGTTGTAATCGTCGCCGGCGTCCTGATAGGCCTTGGCGACTTCTTCGGCGCCGATGCCAGCGGTGGTGATAAAGCCGCCGACATAATCGGTGACTTCGCTGTCCTTCGGCGCAACGAAGTCGGCAAGGCAGAAGTTCGGTTTGCCGTCGGTCTTGATGATCTGCTGACGCAGGTGATGCAGCTTGGCCAACGGCTTGCCGTTATCGTCGTACAACTCGATGTCGTCTTCGTTGACCTGATTGGCTGGCCAGAAACCGAACACCGCACGGGCGCTGATCAGCTTTTCGTCGATCAGTTTGGTGAGCATTTCCCGGGCGTCCTTGTACAGCGCAGTGGCGGCGTCACCGACCACTTCATCTTCAAGGATGCGCGGAAACTTGCCGGCCAGGTCCCAGGAGATGAAAAACGGCGTCCAGTCGATGTACTCGGCCAGCACGTTCAAATCGATATTGTCGAGCACCTTGCTGCCGGTGAAAGTCGGTACCACTGGCTGATAATTGGCCCAGTCGAATTGCGGCTTCTTCGCGATCGCGGCGGCGTAGCTCAGGCGTTCGGTACGGGCGCTGCGATTGGACGTACGCTCGCGCACGTCGATGTATTCCAGGCGGGTCTTCTCGACGAAACCGGCCTTGAGTTCCTTGGACAACAATTGTGTCGCCACGCCGACGGCGCGCGACGCGTCGGTCACGTAGACCACGGCATCGTTGCTGTACTTTGGCTCGATCTTCACCGCGGTGTGCGCTTTCGACGTCGTCGCGCCACCGATCATCAATGGCAGATGGAAATCCTGACGCTGCATTTCACGGGCAACGTGGACCATCTCGTCCAGCGACGGCGTGATCAGGCCGGAAAGGCCGATGATGTCGCATTTTTCTTCCTTGGCGACCTGCAGGATCTTCTCGGCCGGAACCATCACGCCGAGGTCGACGATGTCATAGCCGTTGCAACCAAGCACCACGCCGACGATGTTCTTGCCGATGTCGTGCACGTCGCCCTTGACCGTGGCCATGAGGATCTTGCCCTTGGCTTCCGGCTTGTCGCCTTTCTCCAGTTCGATGAACGGGATCAAGTGCGCCACGGCCTGCTTCATCACGCGCGCGGATTTCACCACTTGCGGGAGGAACATTTTGCCGGCGCCGAACAGGTCGCCGACGATGTTCATGCCGGACATCAGCGGGCCTTCGATCACTTCGATCGGCCGCGCAAACGACTGGCGGGATTCTTCGGTGTCTTCGACGATGTGCGTGGTAATGCCCTTGACCAGCGCATGTTCCAGACGCTTGTTGACGTCCCAGTTGCGCCACTCTTCGGTCTCGGCTTCCTTGACGCTGCCGTCGCCCTTGTACTTGTCAGCGATGGCGAGAAGGGCGTCGGTGCCGTCCGGGGTGCGGTTGAGGATCACGTCTTCGACCGCGTCGCGCAGCTCGACCGGAATCTGATCGTAGATTTCCAGCTGGCCGGCATTGACGATGCCCATGGTCAGCCCGGCGCGGATCGCGTAGAGCAGGAACACCGAGTGAATCGCCTCACGCACCGGGTTGTTGCCACGGAACGAGAACGACACGTTGGACACGCCGCCGGAGCTCAGCGCGTACGGCAGCTCATCGCGGATGTAGGCGCAGGCATTGATGAAGTCGACGGCGTAATTGTTGTGCTCTTCGATGCCGGTAGCGACGGCGAAGATGTTCGGGTCGAAGATGATGTCTTCCGGCGGGAAGCCGACTTCGTTGACCAGGATGTCGTAGGAACGTTTGCAGATTTCTTTCTTGCGCGCTTCGGTGTCGGCCTGACCGGCTTCGTCGAAGGCCATCACCACCACCGCAGCGCCGTAGCGCTTGCACAGCTTGGCGTGATGGATGAACTGCTCGACGCCTTCTTTCATGCTGATCGAGTTGACGATGCCCTTGCCCTGGATGCACTTGAGGCCGGCTTCGATGACCTCCCATTTCGACGAGTCGATCATGATCGGCACGCGCGAGATATCCGGTTCGCCGGCGATCAGATTGAGGAAGGTGACCATGGCCTTCTTCGAATCGAGCATGCCCTCGTCCATGTTGATGTCGATGATCTGCGCGCCGGCCTCAACCTGCTGCAGAGCGACTTCGAGGGCTTCGGTGTAGTTGTCTTCACGGATCAGGCGGGCGAATTTTGCCGAACCAGTGATGTTGGTGCGTTCGCCGACGTTGACGAACAGCGAGCTGCGATCGATGGTGAACGGCTCCAGACCGGAGAGGCGGCAGGCCTTGGGGATATCCGGAATCTGCCGCGGCGCGTAACCGGCCACGGCTTTGGCGATGGCTTCGATGTGGCCCGGTGTGGTGCCGCAGCAACCGCCGACGATGTTGAGAAAACCGCTCTGGGCGAATTCTTCGATGACTTTGGCGGTCTGCGACGGCAGTTCATCGTACTCGCCGAATTCATTCGGCAGGCCGGCATTCGGGTGCGCGGAAACGTGGGTACTGGCCTTGTTCGACAGTTCTTCCAGGTACGGCCGCAGTTCGCTGGCGCCGAGGGCACAGTTCAGACCTACGGAAATCGGCTTGGCGTGGGCCACCGAGTTCCAGAACGCTTCGGTGGTCTGGCCGGACAAGGTACGGCCGGAGGCGTCGGTGATGGTCCCGGAAATCATGATCGGCAGTTCGAGGTGCAGCTCCTCGAACACGCCCTGCACGGCGAAGATCGCCGCTTTGGCGTTGAGGGTGTCGAAGATCGTTTCGATCAGGATCAGGTCGGCGCCGCCCTCGATCAGGCCTTTGGTGGCTTCGGTGTAGTTTTCCACCAGCTCATCGAAGGTCACGTTGCGGTAGCCGGGATTGTTGACGTCGGGCGACAGCGAGCAGGTGCGGCTGGTCGGGCCGAGCACGCCGGCAACGAAGCGCGGCTTGGCCGGGTTTTCGGCGGTCTTGGCGTCGGCAATCTTGCGCGCCAGACGTGCGCCTTCTACGTTTAACTCGTACGCCAGCTCTTGCATGCCGTAATCGGCCATGGAAATCCGCGTGGCGTTGAAGGTGTTGGTTTCGAGAATGTCGGCGCCGGCGTCCAGATAGGCTTTTTCGATGCCGCCGATCACGTCCGGACGGGTGATCACCAGCAGGTCGTTGTTGCCCTTGACGTCGCTCGGCCAGTCCGCGAAGCGTTTGCCGCGATAATCCTGCTCTTCGAGCTTGTAGCTCTGGATCATCGTGCCCATCCCGCCGTCGAGAATCAGGATGCGCTCTTTGAGGGCTTGCTTGAGAGCTTGAAGGCGGACGCTGCGATCGGACATGTGGACTACTCGAAAAGACCATTATGAAGGAGCGCGATCATAGCAAACCTGTGCGCTTTTGGAGCATGTGCAGCTTTTGCATGAATATCGCTCATGTTGGTGCGAGCGTCATGACGGTAGAATCGCAGCCTTTTTTTACCATCGAGATCAGCAGCATGCCGCACCGCTTCATCAGTTTATGGTTGCTGGTCCTGAGCGGGAGCGTTGCGGCGCAAGATCCCGCCATTTCTTCTTCCATCTCCTACAGCCGAGACATCCAACCGATCTTCACCGAGAAGTGCGTAGCCTGCCATGCGTGCTATGACTCGGCCTGTCAGCTCAATCTCGGCAGTGGCGAAGGCGCCGCCCGTGGCGCGAGCAAGATGCCGGTATATGACGGCGAACGCACCCAGGCAGCACCGACCACGCGCTTGTTTTACGACGCCTTCGGCAAGCGCGCCTGGCAGCAGAAAGACTTCTATTCGGTGCTCGACGCCCAGGGCAGTCAGGCCGCGCTGATGGCACGCATGCTCGAACTCGGCCACAAGACGCCGCTGACGCCCAACGCCAAGCTGCCGGAAGAGATTGTTCTTGGGCTCAATCGCAACAATCTATGCGCAATGCCTGCGGAGTTCGACGGATATGCCGGCGCGCACCCGAAAGAGGGCATGCCGCTGGCGGTCACTGGCCTGACCGAACAGCAATACCAGACCTTGCAGCGCTGGCTGGCGTCTGGCGCGCCGATCGACGAACAGAGCCTGGCACCGAGTGCCAAAGAGGCGATGCAGATCCTGCAGTGGGAAAACCTGCTCAATGCCCCCGGCGCCCGGCAAAGTCTGGTCGGGCGCTGGCTGTTCGAGCACTGGTATCTGGCGCACATCTATTTCAAGGACGGCGAGCCGGGGCATTATTTCCAGTGGGTACGGTCGCGTACGCCGAGCGGCCAGCCGATCGACCTGATCGCCACGCGCCGCCCCAACGACGACCCGGGCACGCAGGTGTATTACCGCTTGTGGCCGGTGCAGGGGGTGATCGTGCACAAGACGCACATCACTTATCCGCTGAGCGCGGCGAAAATGGCCCGGATCAAGAGCCTGTTCTACAGCGGCAACTGGCAGGTCAATGCGCTGCCGGGTTACGGCCCGCAGAGCCGTGCCAATCCGTTTGCCACTTTCGAGGCGATTCCGGCGCAGGCGCGCTATCAGTTCATGCTCGATAACGCCGAATACTTCGTCCGCACCTTCATTCGCGGCCCGGTGTGCCGTGGGCAGATCGCGACCGACGTGATCCGCGACAACTTCTGGGCGCTGTTCCAGGCGCCGGAACATGATCTCTATATCACCGACCCGAACTACCGCGGCCAGGCCACGCCGCTGCTGGCGATGCCGGGGCAGAACGACGATGTCGGCAGCGTGCTGAGTCTGTGGCGCAACTACCGCGACAAGCGCAACGAATACGAGGCACTGCGCCGTGACAGCTATGCCGATCTGCCGGCGCCGAGCTGGTCGACGCTGTGGGCCGGCAACGACAATGCCTTGCTGAGCATTTTCCGCCATTTCGACAGTGCTTCGGTGACCAAGGGGCTGATCGGTGAGGTGCCGCAAACCATGTGGCTGTTCGACTATCCACTGCTCGAGCGCACCTACTATCAGCTCGCGGTCAACTTCGACGTGTTCGGCAACGTCTCCCATCAGGCGCAGACCCGTCTGTATTTCGACCTGATCCGTAACGGCGCCGAGCAGAACTTCCTGCGCCTGATGCCCGCTGACTCGCGCGAGGATTACCTCAACGATTGGTACCAGGACGGCGGCCAGTTCAAGATGTGGCTCGATTACGAGGCCATCGATGACGACAAACCGACCGCGCTCAAACTCGACGAAAAAGACCCGAAACACGATTTCGCCATGCAGTTGCTGGCGCGCTACGGTGATCTGAACGCGCGGCCGGACCCGATCAATCGCTGCGACGGCGCTTATTGCTCGCGACCGAATATCGATCCGGCGTTGCAGAACGCCGAGCAGGCCCTGAGCCGTCTGGCCTCGCGACCGGCAGCGGGACTGAAAGTCATTGACCAGTTGCCCGAGGCGACCTTGCTGCGCGTCGAAACCGCCAGCGGCAAGCGCGAGGTCTACAGCGTGCTGCGAAACCGCGCGCACAGCAACGTGGCGTTTTTGCTCGGTGAGTCGCGGCGCTATCAGCCAGGGCTCGACACCCTGACAATCTATCCGGGCGTGCTCAGCAGTTACCCGAACTTCATGTTCAATGTACCGGCCGAGCAGGTGCCAGCGTTTGTCGATGCGATGGAGAATGCCAGGGATGCCAATCGGTTCGAAAAAATCGTCGAACGCTGGGGCATTCGTCGCAGTCATCCACAGTTCTGGCTGTATTTCCACGATCTGAGCCAGTACATCCACGAAACCGATCCGGTGGAAGAGGGTGTGCTGGATATGAACCGGTACGAGAACCTTTGAGCATTCGCAGGCATATGCCGGGATTCTTTCCCGACAAAAAAACTAGGACTTTGTCAGTCGCGCCGATTGGCGTAAACTGCGCCCAAGCCTGCGAGGAGTTTTTATGACCGCTATTACCATTACCGACGCCGCCCATGATTACCTGGCCGATCTGCTCTCCAAGCAGAACACCCCGGGCATCGGCATCCGTGTCTTCATCACCCAGCCTGGCACCCAGTACGCCGAAACCTGCATTGCCTACTGCAAGCCGGGCGAAGAGAAGCCTGAAGATACCGCGCTGGGGCTGAAAAGCTTCACCGCTTACATCGATTCCTTCAGCGAAGCGTTTCTTGACGACGCCGTTGTCGACTATGCCACCGACCGTATGGGCGGCCAGCTGACCATCAAGGCGCCAAATGCCAAGGTGCCGATGGTCAATGCCGACAGCCCGGTCAACGAGCGCATCAACTACTACCTGCAGACCGAAATCAACCCGGGGCTGGCCAGCCACGGCGGTCAGGTCAGCCTGATCGATGTGGTCGAGGACGGCATCGCTGTGTTGCAGTTTGGTGGCGGTTGCCAGGGCTGCGGCCAGGCCGACGTGACCTTGAAGGAAGGCATCGAGCGCACTCTGCTCGAGCGCATCCCGGAGCTCAAGGGCGTTCGCGACGTGACCGACCACACGCAGAAAGAAAACGCCTACTACTAAGGCGTTCGCTGCGAACATGAAAAACGGCGCCCCGTGAGCGCCGTTTTTTATGCCTGTGGTTCGATCGTGCCCACGCTCTGCGTGGGTACGCAGCCCGGGACGCTCCGCGTTCCACTCACGGTCGATACAGATGCGCATGCCCGGCGCGATACAACGAAGACTCGCTAAACACCTCACTGCCCAGCACCCGCCCGACCAGAATCAACGCCGTGCGCCGAAACGCTTTGGCCTCGACCTTTGCGGCAATGTCCGCCAATGTTCCCACCACCCAATCCTGATCCGGCCACGTTGCCCGGTGAATCACCGCAATCGGGCAATCCGCACCGTAATGCGGCAACAGTTCAAGCAGTATCTTTTGCAGATGATTGACCCCCAGATGAATCGCCATGGTCGCGCCATGTTGCGCCAGACTGGCCAGTTCCTCGCCGGCCGGCATCGCGGTCTTGTCGGCGTAACGGGTCAGAATCACGCTTTGCGAGATATCCGGCAGAGTGAGCTCGGCGCCCAGCAGCGCTGCGCATGCTGCCGTCGCGGTCACGCCCGGAATGATCTCGAAAGGAATGTTCAGCTCACGCAAGTAGCGGATCTGCTCACCGATCGCGCCGTACAGACCTGGATCCCCCGAATGCACACGGGCAACATCCTGGCCTTTAGCATGGGCAGTTTTGATCAGATCGATGATTTGTTCCAGATGCAGTTCAGCGCTGTTGGCCACGATTTCGGCCTGATGACCTTCCAGCACCGCTGCGGGTACCAGCGAACCGGCATAAATGATCACCGGGCAGTTGCGAATCAGCCGTTGGCCTTTGACGGTAATGAGTTCCGGGTCGCCGGGGCCGGCGCCGATGAAGTAGACGGTCATCGTTGAATCCTTGTGAAGAAGCGCAGCCGCACCTCAGATGAAGTGTGCTCATGATCAATGGCGGGGATTATCGGGATTTTACCCGGCGCCGGCCAACGCCAGCGTGGCCTGCGCATATTTCAGCCGGGGAATCAGCAGTTTCACCGGAGCCTGAATCAGTTGCTCGGCCAGCGCCAGCGCGGCGCTTTCCGCCACGCCGTAGCAGCCGGTGCGCTCAAAGGCGATCTGCGATTGATGACTGAGGCGCTGTTGATAGGGCGCCAACTCGGCACTGTTGAAATACTGCAGGGGCAGGTTCAATTGTGTGGCCAGTTCCAGCAACCCCGGTTCGTGGCGCTTGAGGTCGATACTCGCCAAAGCCTTGACCGCTCGCAGCTCGATGCGGTGCGCCTGCAACGCTTGATCGAGTAATGCACGCAACGTACTGGCCGGGCAGCCGCGCTGGCAGCCGAGGCCGACCACGAGGGTCGGCGCTGCGCGGTCATCGGTCATGCCTGATATGGACCTGCGCTTTTACGGCGGAACAACCATGCACTGATCAAGCCCAAGGCCAGCCAGAACGCGACGTTGGTCAGCTGCGAAGCGATTTTGAACTGGGTTTCCAGTGCCTCTGGGGCAAGCATCGAATGCACCTGCGGTTGCGGCGCGCCGATCACATGCGGCACGGCGAGAATCGCCACACCGAGAAGCTTCATCAGCCAGTGACGACTGAAGGCGATCAGTGCCAGGCCGACGGCGGTCGAAGCGGCGGTGCCGATCCACCAGATCTGCCGCGAAGCCAGATCGGCAGCCGCAGTGCCCGGCAATTCAGGTGGCAGGCCCAAGGTCGGCGCGAGTACGAACGTCGCGTAACCGGCCAGACCCCAGAGCAGCCCTTGCGAGGTTTTGGTTGGCGCGCGCAAGGTGTACAGGCCGGCGAGCATCAGGGCGAAACCCACCGCCACCACCAGATTACCGCCAGTGGTCGAGACCACGCGCTGCCAGCCGTCTTCCGGCTCCCAGGCTTCGCCATCATGGCTGTGGGCGGCGGTGCCGGCGGCGTGTTCGTGAACTTGCGCGACCGGTTCGGATTTCTCGAAGGTTTCGGCCTGCAGAATCAGTGGCGATACCCAGAAACTCTGCAGCAGGGTCAGCAGCAGGGCGGCCAGCAAGCCGGTGAAGCCTGCGGTTTGCGCAATACGCTTGATCATCTCGGCAAGCCTCAGTGGCACGGGAACGCGGCGCTGTGGCGGGTATCGTGAGCGGCGTTGTGCACCGCTTCGATGTGCGAGAAGCCGGCGAACCAGACCAGACTGGCACCGAGGATCGAGGCGAAGAGGGCGGCGGCCACGCGTTGGCCGAGTGTGGTGCTGCTGGAGATGTGGTCAGTGTGGCTGACGGTATTGCTGATGATCGACATAGCGCTTCCCTCTGAAATGTCAGCGGGTAAACAGAGCGCATGAAAATCCCTGCGAGCCGGGCACGCAGGGATTTCGAACAGCGCCCGCCCACCGCGGGTTTGTTTGTGGTCAGCGGCGCTTGCGCGCGCTGGGTGTTGCGGGCCGGTCTCCGGGCTCGCGAGGGGTTGGCTGGTCGCCGACCTGCAAGCATCACCTTCCCATGCCGGGGCACAGTGGATCTGACGCTTCGCTCGCTTACCGTTGCGGGGGCAGCACCGGACTGACATGGCTTTGAGTAAAGCACATGATTCACCGGTTTCCCGTTTCACCCTGTGAAGGGCACCCGTAACAAGGTGGGCAGGAGAACATGGGTTTGGGTTTTTAGTCAATTTCCGGGGAGTTGTCGGTGCTGCGGTGGGGGGTTTTTCTGATGTTTTTGTGTGTATATCCGTTGCTGCGGTAACGGCTGCTTAGGGTTTCGCCCTTACGGCGACTCACTTTTTTTACAAACGCCTAAAAAAAGTAAGCAAAAAAACGCTTGCTCCTACGTTCGGCCCTCGCAGGCTCGGGTTCCTTCGCTACGGGACTGATCCGGGCGCAGCGGCTCCGGTTTGCTTCGCTGCACCTCCTTGCGCTGTGTTCGACTTCGTCGAACGGTCGCTGCGCTCCCACGCCCGGATCAATCCCTCCACTCAGCCTTCCGACGTCGCCGGTGGATCAAGATCAAGAGCACTCGAGCTTGCGCTCATTGTTGAGTGGGGCGGCTTCGCCGCGGGCAGCTGCGCTGCTTTGCTTTTGCTTTTGTGGGAGCGAGCCTGCTCGCGAAGGCGGCCTGACAGCCGACCTGTTCTTGAAGTGGTACCCAATCCAACTGTAGGAGCCGCCGAAGGCTGCGATCTTTTGATCTGGCTTTTGCTTTTGCTGTTGCTTTTGATCTTTTGCCCCTCCGTAACGAAGGTACCCCGAGCTCCAGCGAGCGGGCCGTACGCCGGGGCAAAGCCTTTTGGTTTCTTTTTTGCTGGGCCGGCACTCCGGCGTTTGAAAAAGGGACTCGCTGTAAGAGCGAAACCATAAGAAGCCGTTACCGCAGCAACGGATATACCCCCAGTTTCAGACTCACCGACCATTGACCCACGACGGACCCATGCGTAGCCTTGCGCTTTCGAGGTTCTTCGGCACTCGCCGAAGCTAAGAAGGGAACGCGGTCAAAGCCGCGGCTGCCCCCGCAACTGTGAACGGTGATGTTCGTTGCCACGCCACTGCCAGCTCAACCGATGAGCCAGCGGGAAGGCGCAATGGACGCCAGGTCTCGCGCCTGAACGCCGTCAGCCAGGAGACCTGCCTCGTCACAGATTCTCACTACAACCGGGCGGGGTGATCCGGTGGCGAATGCTTCCGGCGTGCATGCGCGCTGCCGGTTCTCGTCCCGTATGCCCGCCGCTTGCCAAAGGGCATACCGATGAAAACACTGGCCAAACTCCCCGTCACCATCGTCACCGGTTTCCTCGGCTCGGGCAAAACCACGCTGCTGCGGCACATGCTCGACAACGCTCAGGGCCGGCGCATCGCGGTGATCGTCAACGAGTTTGGCGAGCTCGGCATCGACGGTGAGATCCTCAAGCAATGCACCATCGGCTGCACCGAAGAAGAGGCCAGCGGCCGCGTATATGAGCTGGCCAACGGCTGCCTGTGCTGCACGGTGCAGGAAGAATTCTTCCCGGTAATGCGCGAACTGGTTGCCCGTCGCGGCGATCTCGACCACATCCTTATTGAAACCTCGGGCCTGGCCCTGCCAAAGCCGTTGGTGCAGGCCTTCCAGTGGCCGGAAATCCGTAGCGCCTGCACCGTTGACGCGGTGATCACCGTGGTCGACAGCCCGGCCGTCGCTGCTGGCACCTTCGCAGCGTTCCCGGATCAGGTCGATGCCCAGCGCAAACTCGATCCGAACCTCGACCACGAGTCGCCGCTGCACGAATTGTTCGCCGATCAACTGGCCAGTGCTGACCTGGTCATCCTCAACAAGGCCGACCAGACCAGCGCGGAAGATCTGGCTCGGGTGCGCGCTGAAGTCGCCGAAGAGCTGCCGCCAGCGGTAAAAATCATCGAAGCCAGCAATGGCCGCCTGCCGCTCGACGTGTTGATCGGCCTCGGCGCCGGCTCTGAAGAGCATATCGACGGCCGCCACAGCCACCACGATCACCACCATGACGGTGATGACGACGACCACGATCACGACGCCTTCGATTCGATCTCCATCGAATTGCCGCAAGCCGATGAAAGCCTGCTGCTCGACGCGCTGACGCAACTGGTGGTGCAGCACGGCATCCTGCGCGTGAAAGGCTTCGCGGCGATTCCGAACAAACCGATGCGCCTGTTGATCCAGGGTGTGGGCACGCGTTTTGACAAGCATTTCGACCGTCAGTGGGGCGCCGAAGAAGCGCGCGTCACGCGTCTGGTGCTGATCGGTCAGGAACTCGATGCCGCGCAACTCGAAGCGCAATTGCGCGCTGCGCTCAGCGTTTAAGCCATGCACCTGCTCAGGACCCAGCCCGGCGGATTCGTCTCGGACGACAACATTGCCGATCTCGGACAAACCCCCGCCGAGCTGGTGATCCTGTGCAGCGGCGATTCCAGCCTGGCGCTGCTCGCCGAGGCTGCGCAGCAATTGCCCGATGACTACCCGAGCCTGCGTCTGGCCAACCCGATGCAGGTGCAGAATCATGCCTCGGTCGATCTATATGTCGACGAAGTGCTGCGCCACGCCAAGGTCATTCTGATCTCACTGCACGGCGGCATTGCCTATTGGCGCTACGGTGTCGAGCGGCTGGTCGAGTTGTCCGAACGCGGCGTGCAACTGATTCTGGTGCCCGGCGATGACCGCCCGGACCCCGAGCTCAGTGACTTGAGCACGGTCAGCGCCGAAGTACGCGATAGACTCTGGCAATTTCTGCGTCAGGGCGGCATGGGCAATGCACTGGATTTCTTCCGTTGCCTGGGCCACCAATGGTTCGCCCGCGATTACCCGTGGAACGAGCCGCAAACCCTGCCGCGCACGGCGATTTATCACCCACAGAAAAACAGCGCTGCCCTGAGCGACTGGCAAGCCGAATGGCTGCCCGGTCAACCGGTGGCGGCGCTGTTGTTCTATCGCTCGCATTTGCAAGCGGCGAACACGGCGTTCATCGATGTGTTCTGCCAGCGCTTACAGGCAGCCGGGCTCAGTCCGCTGCCGATCGCGGTGGCCAGTCTGAAAGAACCCGGTTGCTTGTCGGTGGTCGAGGATTGGCTGGATGAAGTCGAGGCGGGGGTGATTATCAACACCACCGGTTTTGCCCAATCGAGTCCCGAAGCACCGCATCTGCGCCCGTTTCGCCGCAACATCCCGGTAATTCAAGCGATCTGCGCCCAGGACAACGAGCCCGGCTGGCGCGACAGCGAACAGGGCCTCGGGCCGCGTGATCTGGCGATGCACATTGCTTTGCCAGAGCTTGACGGGCGCATCATCAGCCGACCGATCAGCTTCAAGGATCTGGCCTGGCGCAGCGAGCGCAGCCAGTCCGATGTGGTCTGCTACCGCGCCCAGCCCGAACGCATGGATTTCGTCGCCGAACTGGCGCGGCGCTGGGTAGCTTTGGCACGCGTGCCGAACGGCGAAAAACGCATCGCGCTGATCCTCGCCAACTACCCGACCCGTGACGGCCGCATCGGCAATGGCGTCGGCCTCGATACGCCGGCGGCGGCGCTGAACATCCTCCGCGCATTGCGTGCCGAAGGTTATCCGATCACGGCCGAGTTGCCCGACAGCGGCACCGAACTGATCCAGCAACTGCTCGGCGGCGTCAGCAACGACCTCGACAGTCTCGACTTGCGCCCGTGCCAGCAGAGCCTGGCGATGGACGATTACCTGGCAATGTTCAATGCGTTGCCGCAGGCGAATCGCGCGGCGGTAGTCGAGCGTTGGGGATCGCCACACAACGATCCGATGTGTCGCGACGGCCGGCTGATGATCGCCGGTCTGCGTTTCGGTCTGACCTTTGTCGGCATCCAGCCGGCACGCGGTTATCAGGTCGATCCGAGCGCGGTGTATCACGACCCGGATCTGGTCCCGCCGCACGGCTATCTGGCGTTCTATTTCTGGTTGCGCAACACCTACGGGGCCCACGGCGTGATCCACGTCGGCAAGCATGGCAATCTCGAATGGCTGCCGGGCAAGGGCGTTGGGCTATCGGAAAACTGCTGGCCGGATGCGTTGCTAGGGCCGCTGCCGAATATCTATCCGTTCATCGTCAACGACCCGGGCGAGGGCGCCCAGGCCAAACGCCGCACGCAGGCGGTGATCATCGACCACTTGATGCCACCGCTGACCCGCGCCGAAACCTACGGCCCGCTGCGCAATCTGGAGCTGCTGGCCGACGAATATTACGAGGCGCAACTGCTCGATCCGCGCCGTGCCCGCGAGTTGCAACGCGACATTCTGCAACTGGTGCGGGACACGCAGATCGACAGGGAACTGCAACTGGATGCAGCGCTGGACAGCGACGCCGATGCGGCGATCTGGTTGCCGCGTCTGGACACTTATCTGTGCGACCTGAAGGAATCGCAGATTCGCGATGGGTTGCACATTTTTGGCGAATCGCCGAGCGGGCGCTTGCGTATCGACACCTTGCTGGCGTTGCTGCGCATCCCGCGCGGTGACGGCAAGGGCGCGCAGTCGAGTCTGCTGCGAGCACTGGCCAACGCGTTTGATCTCGGTTTTGATCCGCTGGATTGCGCCTTGGCCGATCCTTGGAACGGCCCGCGTCCGACCGAGTTGCAGACCATCAGCGAAGAAGTCTGGCGCACCGCCGGCGACACCCGCGAGCGCCTCGAATTGTTTGCCGCAGACTTGATCTCCCAAACACTGAACGTGCCCTGTGGGAGCGAGCCTGCTCGCGAAAGCGGTGTGTCAGTAAAAGAACAGCTGTCTGACCCGACGCCTTCGCGAGCAGGCTCGCTCCCACAAGGGTCGGGTTGGGCTGAGGTTAATTCGATAATCGAGCATCTGCGCGAAGTCGTCGCCCCACGGCTCGATGCTTGTGGCCCGGCCGAAATGCGCGGGCTGCTCGACGCCCTCAGCGGTCGTTTCGTCCCTGCCGGCCCCAGCGGTGCTCCGAGCCGTGGCCGTCTCGACGTGCTGCCGACCGGGCGCAACTTCTATTCGGTGGACGTGCGCAATCTGCCGACCACCACCGCGTGGCGCATCGGATTCCAGTCGGCAACGCTGATTCTTGAGCGACACCTGCAGGATCACGGCGATCACTTGCGCCAGCTCGGCTTGTCCGTGTGGGGCACCGCAACCATGCGCACCGGCGGCGACGACATCGCTCAGGCCATGGCGTTGATGGGCGTGCGTCCGATCTGGGCCACGGGCAGTCAGCGTGTGGATGATTTCGAGATTCTGCCGCTGAGTCTGCTCGATCGTCCGCGGGTCGACGTGACATTGCGGGTTTCGGGGTTTTTCCGTGATGCGTTTGCCAATCTCATCCGCCTGTTCGACGCCGCCGTGCAAGCGGTGGCCGCGCTGGATGAACCGGATGACTTGAACCCATTGGCCGCCAAGGTACGTGCCGAACGCGAGGCGCTGTTGCAGTCGGGCGTCGATGAAGACACCGCGCGGCGTCAGGCCGGGTGGCGCATCTTCGGCGCGAAACCGGGGGCGTATGGCGCCGGGGTGCAAGGCGCGATCGATGGGCGTCTGTGGCAGAGCCGCGAAGACCTCGCCGAGGTCTACCTGAACTGGGGCGCCTACGCTTACGGCGGCGCCGACGAGGGCACGGCTGCCCGCGAGCAGTTCAGCCAGCGCCTGAGCCAGGTGCAGGCAGTTCTGCAAAACCAGGACAACCGCGAGCATGACTTGCTCGATTCCAACGATTACTACCAGTTCCAGGGCGGCATGCTCGCGGCGGTGGAGACTCTGCGTGGCGAAGCGGCGGCCAGCTATCACGGCGATCACAGCCAGCCGGATTTGCCGAAGATTCGTACCCTGAAGGAAGAGTTGAACCGCGTGGTGCGCGCGCGCGCGGCGAATCCGAAGTGGATCGACGGAATCAAGCGTCACGGCTACAAAGGCGCGTTCGAACTGGCGGCGACGGTTGATAATCTGTTCGCCTTCGATGCGACTACGCAGTTGATCGATGACCATCAATATGCGTTGCTGGCGGAGGCATATTTGCTTGATCCGGCGACCCGGGATTTTGTTCGTGAACATAATCCGCATGCGTTGCGCGACATGACCGAACGCATGCTCGAAGCGCAGCAGCGCGGGATGTGGCAGGAGCCTGGGGCTTATAAAGAGGCGCTGGAGAATTTGCTGTTGGATGTCGAGGAAGATATGTAGCCGCTAAAAAGCTACCCTCACCCCAGCCCTCTCCCGGAGGGAGAGGGAGAGGGAGCCGATTTGTGTTGGTTTTGAGGCCTGAGTTCAAATCGATAATTCAGGTCGGCGCAACTTTCAAGAACACCCGGATCAGTTCCCTCTCCCTCTGGGAGAGGGTTAGGGTGAGGGCCACCCAACTGACACCCCACTAAAACTCAAGCACACCAAAGACCACGAAAGGGAAAACCCAAATGACCGACACCCCGCATTTCCCACTCTCCGCCGTGGTCGGCGCCGATGACTTGAAGCTCGCCCTGTGCCTGACCGCCATCGACCCGAAAATCGGCGGCGTACTCATCGAAGGTCCGCGCGGCATGGCCAAGTCGACGCTGGCCCGGGGCCTGGCAGATCTGCTCGCCAGCGGCCAGTTTGTCACGTTGCCGTTGGGCGCTACCGAAGAGCGGCTGGTCGGCACCCTCGATCTCGACGCTGCCCTGAGCGACGGTCGCGCGCAGTTTTCGCCCGGTGTTCTGGCCAAGGCTGACGGTGGCGTGCTCTATGTCGATGAGGTCAATCTGCTGCCCGACCACTTGGTCGACCTGCTGCTCGATGTCGCCGCCAGCGGTACCAATCTGATCGAGCGTGACGGCATTTCCCATCGGCATTCGGCCAAATTCGTCCTGATCGGCACCATGAACCCGGAAGAGGGCGAACTGCGGCCGCAACTGCTTGACCGCTTCGGTTTGAACGTTGCCCTCAGCGGCCACACCGCGCCCGCCGAACGCGGACAGATCATTCGCCGGCGGCTGGATTTCGACAGCGATCCACAAGGGTTCTGCGCGCAGTGGGCGAGCGAGCAACACATCCTGCGTTCGCGCTGTGAAAGCGCCCGCGAGCGCTTGGCAGCCATCCCACTGGATGACGCGGCATTGGCGTTGATTACCGAGCGTTGTTTCGCTGCTGGCGTCGATGGCTTGCGTGCCGATCTGGTCTGGTTGCGCGCGGCTCGCGCCCATGCGGCGTGGCGTGGGGCGGATGCGATTGCTGAAGAGGACATCGACGCGGTGGCCGAATTTGCCCTGCGCCATCGCCGTCGCGAGCAGCCCTTGGCCGGCGCGGAGCCACAAGCGCAATCTCCGTCAGGCGCAGACAGCAAATCCGGTGAAGGGCAGGGCCAGTGGGGCGAGATGCCGGCGACGGCGCAAGCCACCGGTACCCGCCGCGAAGTTCCGAGCTGGCCACCACTGGCAAAAAAGCCCTAGGCATTCGCCCCCGGTCCGACGCGGGGGCGAATGCCAGACCCCGTGCCGGACAACTAGACAATGGCCGCCAGGGCCAGCGGCATGCGGCCGGCAGCGGATCGGTGAACTGGCCGGGCACGCTGCTCAATGGCCGCCCCCAGCGCCGCGCCGATCTGCTGTTTCAACAGCGTACCCGCTCGCCCCATGAAATCTGGCTGGTGATCGTCGACGCGTCGGCCTCGACCCGTCGCCATCAGGCCTTGAGCGATGCCAAGGGCCTGCTCGCGCAGTTGTTCGACGATGCTTACCACCAGCGGGCGCGGCTGGCGTTGCTGACCGCCAGTGGTTTTGCGCCGAAATGGCAGGTGCAAGGCTTGAAGGCCTCAAGCGGCCTGCGCGTCTGGCTCGACGGTCTGGGCGCCGGTGGCGGCACGCCGTTGCTCGCGGCACTGGAACAGGCGCAGCAATGGCTGACGCTGCGGCGCAAGCGTTTTCCCGCCGAACAGCAACGCTGCCTGATCGTGACCGATGGTCGCGTGAAAGAGCTGTCGGCGTTGCCCGTGCTGGCGTGCCCCGGATTGCTCATCGACATCGAGCGCGGGCCGATTCGACTGGGCCGGGCGAAGGATCTGGCGACCGCGCTGCAAGCGCAGTATCAGCATATCGATGAGCTGGGTTTGCGCTGAAATCCGCCGCGCCGCTCGCACCCTGTGGGAGCGAGCCTGCTCGCGAAGGCGTCTTCAGCAACGCTGAAAATCTCCGGTCGAGTTCATTCATACAGATTTTGAAATGATTTGCCTCTGTAGAACAGGCCGGTTGAACCTGTACGCTCCAAGGCCATTTTTCATTCAGGATCTACATGAACACCCTCTCGGAGCCTCCCAGTCAGCACTCTCCAGCACGCCTTCGCGCGGTCTTGATCCTTTCGCAGCACCCCGTCTTCCGACTTCCGACTATGGTTGATAACGCGGCTCTTGAGCCTTTGCGTTGCACTTCGCCGTGTCCGGCCGCCTGAATTCACTGAAGAGAGATCGAGACGTTTTATGGAATGGTTAGCGGATCCCACAGCCTGGTTAGGCCTGTTGACTCTGATCGTGCTGGAACTGGTACTGGGTATCGACAACCTGGTGTTCATCGCAATTCTTGCCGACAAACTGCCGCCGCATCAGCGTGATCGCGCGCGGATCATCGGCCTGTCGCTGGCGTTGATCATGCGCCTGGGCCTATTGGCGAGCATTTCCTGGCTGGTTACGCTCACGCAGCCGTTGTTCGAGGTGTTCGACAAGAGCTTCTCCGGTCGTGATCTGATCATGCTGTTCGGTGGCGTGTTCCTGTTGTTCAAGGCGACGATGGAGTTGCATGAGCGCCTCGAAGGCCATGTCGGCGAGCGCTCGACCAACACAACCTACGCGCTGTTCTGGCCGATCGTGGCGCAGATCGTGGTGCTCGACGCGGTGTTCTCCCTCGATGCGGTGATTACCGCTGTGGGCATGGTCGATGAACTGGCGGTGATGATGATCGCCGTGATCATTTCCATCGGCCTGATGATCGTCGCCAGCAAGCCGCTGACCCGCTTCGTCAACGCACATCCGACCGTGATCATGCTGTGTCTGGGTTTCCTGATGATGATCGGTTTTGCCCTGACCGCAGAAGGTCTGGGCTTCCATATTCCGAAAGGTTACCTGTACGCCGCGATCGGTTTCTCGATCCTCATCGAAGTCTTCAACCAGATCGCCCGGGCTCGGCGCAAACGTTCGATGCAGGGCGTGCGCCCGATGCGCGAGCGCACAGCCCATGCGGTGATGCGTCTGCTCGGTGGCCGCAAGCTGGCGGCGGAGGAGGTTGGTGAGGAAATCTCCGACCTGCTGGACAACGGTGAAGCGCCGGTGGCCGAGCTGTTCGACCGTCGTGAGCGGGTGATGATCAGCGGTGTGCTGCAACTGGCGGAGCGGCCGATTCGCAACCTGATGACGGTGCGCGCCGACGTTGACCTGATTGATCTTGCCGATGACGCCGAAGCCATTCGCACGAAGCTGATGCATTCGTCGTATTCACGCTTGCCGCTGATTCGCGATGGCGCGGTGGACGAGCCGCTGGGCTTCGTACACAAGAAGGAATTGCTCAAGGAGTATCTGGCCGGCAACGAGCCGAACCTTGAGCATCTGGCACGCAAGACCGTCAATCTGCTCGACAGTTATTCGATCCTCAATGCCCTGGAGCAGATGCGCGCGGCATCGACGCACATCGCCTTCGTGGTCAATGAGTTTGGCGATTTCGTCGGCGTATTGACCATGACCGACATCCTCGAATCGATCGCCGGTGAGTTGCCCGATGCCAGTGAAATCGAAGGCCCTGATGTGGTCGAAGAGCGCGGCGGGTTTCTGGTCAGTGGCGCGCTGCCCTTGGCCCGCGTTCGCCAGCGTACCGGCTTCGATGCCGAGCCGACCGAGGATTATCAGACCATGGCCGGGTTGGTAATGAGTCTGCTGGATCGGTTGCCGATGACCGGCGATCGACTGGAATACGAGGGCTGGCAATTGACCGTCAAAGCGGTTGAAGAGCGACGGGTGACGCGGGTGTTGCTGGAGCGTGAGGTGGCTTGAGCATTCGTGGAATGGCGCAGCGGTCGCTGCGCTTGTTACTGATAAAACGTAAAGCGGTCCTTGCCCGTATGCTTTGATTCGTACAACGCCGCATCCGCCTTGATCAGCGCCTGATTCAACGAGTCACCCTCGGCCACCCGGGTAATGCCGATGCTGATGGTGACCGGGTGCCGGGTGGGGTGTTCACGCACTGACTGGCACAGTTGCGTGGCAAGGCTTTCAACATCCTCGCGCCGCACTCCCGCCAGATAGATCGCGAACTCCTCACCGCCCATACGCGCGTAGTCAAACGAAATCATCACTGCCTTGATATCGGCTGCGACGCGAATGAGCACCTCATCACCGATGTCATGCCCGTAGGTATCGTTGACCTTCTTGAAGTTGTCGATGTCGATCATCATCAGGTAATGATCGCGCTCGCGCGGGCTTGCCAGCAGCCGTTGCCCTGCGTGGGTCATGAACGAGCGTCGGTTGGGAATCTGCGTCAGCGGGTCGTTATAGGCCTGATCCAGCAGCAACCGCGACATCAGGTAGTTGTTCAGCTTGGCCTCACGGAACTTCAAAAAGGTGTACACCGTGAGTGCGCAGAGGAACACGCTGTAGCAGGCAGTCAGAACGCCGCGCAGTTCAGTGATTTCGGTAGTGGTGGCGAGAAACGGGTTGAGGATCACCCAGATCACAACTTGTACCGCAAAGAACGCCCAGCGCCGCAGCGGCAGTACTGACACGCTGTACAACATGCTCGCTGCTGCCAGCACCAGCCACAAGCTGTGCGAAGCAGGCGCGAGGCCGTCGACGATCATTCGCACACCGACGGTCAATCCCAGGACCAGCAACAGGGTGAGCACATCGAAATGGCTAGCCCTGCGCGTAAAACCGAGCACCACCGTCAACAGCGCGAAACCAGCGAGAAACGCCATCGAGCGCCACGTGAAGCCTTGGCCGCCGAGAAAACTGACGATCAGATCAAACAGCAGCCACATGAACACACTGACCACGTAGATCAACAGGCTGAATGGTTTGAGCCGTTCGAACTCGCGCTGGAGAAACTCGTCCCTCAACTCGTTAGACGCGGTTTCCTTCAATGCTTGCGCTTCAATGGTTTCGAACATGCTTATCCTGCTGTCTGCGCAAATCTGGCAACCACCCGAACCGGCGGGCGGCGCGCAATGTGTTTGCTCAACAGCAAAGCAGGCAGACAACAGGTTGTCCAATACCGGTCGGGTCAGCGCAAAACCCGGTGGCGCGAACCAGTGACGGTGCGCAACGTCCTGAGGGTGCGCCGCAGCCATGCCAGATCATGGTGATGTTTGCGTGGCGTTGCGGGAGCCTTTGTCCTGCCGACATGCCGGGCCATATCCCTCGCCAGGGTTTCCTCGGTGCCGATACCTTTGAGCTTTTTCAGCAGCCTGCCGTTTTTATAGAACAGCACTGTCGGCGTGCCCGTGACGTTCGGGTGCTTGGGCGATTGGCTGGTGTTGAGCATATAGATGTTGGCGCGCAGTCGGTATGGCTCGGCAATCTGCCGAAAGATCGGCCCGGCCCATTCGCAGGCGGGGCAGTGATCATTGGCGAAATACAGAATGACCGGACGCCAGGTTTTCAGGGCTTTGCGGTAGACCGGATCCAGCGCGGAAGTTGTGTTTGTGGCGTTCATCGAAGGGTCCTTTTCAACGAGCGGGTAGGCACCTTGACGTTAAAGGAGCAGGGGCGTCGCGGTCTACTGTCAGAAATTACAGGTGGGGTGCGTAACCACGAGAAGTGCTGTCGTGACGGTGATAGCCGTCGGGAAACGGCAGGGTGGGGATGTCTACAGGCAGGCGCTAAAGCGCTGATACCGGGTCTTGTTCAACTGTCACCCTGATTCGCACCACAACGGCGCGATCTGACCCAAGTTGGGAACGCATTACCCCTTTAATGGCTGTGTCAGGTCTTTCCTTCGTTCTAAGTCGGGCCAAACCCTTTGGTCCACGAATCATATCTTGTTGATTCCAATAGCGTTAAAAGCAGTTACAGATTTCGCGAGATTCCTGTGGCACACTTTCTGCTGTCTATTCCGTAGTAACAAACCGTGTTCCGGTATAGCGGAATAAACACAATTCTGGAGTGCTTGCCATGCATCGCCGTCCTTCGTTGTTCAAAGCGTGTGTTTTTGTTCTCGCGGCTTCTTCCTCGGTCATGGGCCTGGCCCAGGCTGCCGACAGCAAGCTCGACAGTGTTCTCGCCCGTGGCAAGTTGATCGTGGGCACTGGCAGCACCAATGCGCCGTGGCACTTTCAGGGCGCGGACGGCAAGTTGCAGGGTTTTGATATCGACATCGCCAGGATCGTGGCCAAAGGGCTGTTCAACGACCCGAGCAAGGTCGAGTTCGTGGTGCAGTCGTCCGATGCGCGGATTCCCAATCTGCTCACCGACAAGGTCGACATGAGCTGCCAGTTCATCACCGTTACCGCCAGCCGCGCACAGCAAGTCGCGTTCACCCTGCCGTACTACCGCGAAGGTGTTGGGCTGCTGTTGCCGAACAACAGCAAGTACAAGGAAATCGAAGACCTGCAGGCGGCGGGCGACGACGTCACCGTTGCGGTGCTGCAGAACGTCTACGCCGAAGAACTGGTGCATCAGGCATTGCCCAAGGCCAAAGTCGATCAGTACGACAGCGTCGACTTGATGTACCAGGCCGTGAACTCCGGTCGCGCCGATGCCGCCGCCACCGATCAGTCGTCGGTCAAATACCTGATGGTGCAGAACCCTGGCCGCTACCGCAGCCCGAGCTACGCCTGGAGCCCGCAGACTTACGCTTGCGCCGTCAAACGTGGCGATCAGGACTGGCTGAACTTCGTCAACACCGCACTGCATGAAGCCATGACCGGGGTTGAATTCCCGACCTATGCCGCTTCGTTCAAACAATGGTTCGGTGTTGATCTGCCATCGCCAGCCATCGGTTTCCCAGTCGAATTCAAATGATCCCGTGAGAGTGGGGCGAGTCAAATCGCCCCGCTCAAGGTACTGCTGACCATGAACTATCAGTTGAACTTTGCCGCCGTGTGGCGCGATTTCGACACCTTGCTGGCGGGGCTCGGTCTGGGCTTGCAGCTGGCGCTGGTGTCGATCGCCATCGGCTGCGTGATCGGCCTGCTGATGGCGTTTGCCTTGCTCTCCAAACATCGCGCCTTGCGGGTGTTGGCCTCGGTGTACGTCACGGTAGTGCGTAACACGCCGATCCTGGTGTTGATTCTGTTGATCTACTTTGCACTGCCCAGCCTTGGCATTCGTCTGGACAAGATTCCTTCGTTCATCATCACGCTGTCGCTGTATGCCGGCGCGTACCTGACCGAAGTCTTCCGTGGCGGCTTGCTGAGCATTCCCAAAGGCCAGCGCGAAGCCGGGCTGGCAATCGGTCTCGGTGAATGGCAGGTCAAGGCTTACGTCACCGTGCCGGTGATGCTGCGCAACGTGTTGCCGGCGCTGTCGAACAACTTCATTTCGCTGTTCAAGGACACCTCGCTTGCCGCTGCGATTGCGGTGCCGGAGCTGACCTATTACGCGCGCAAGATCAACGTCGAAAGCTACCGGGTGATCGAAACCTGGCTGGTGACCACGGCGTTGTATGTCGCGGCCTGTTACCTCATTGCCATGCTGCTGCGTTACCTCGAGCAGCGTCTGGCGATCCGCCGATAGGAGGCTGCGATGTACGAATCTCCCAGTTGGTTGCATGAATTGTGGGTCGCGCGCGAGCCGTTGTGGCAGGGCTTTCTGACCAGTGTGCAGGTCTCGGCGCTGGCCATTGTGTTGGGCACCATGCTCGGCGTGGTTGCCGGCCTGGTCCTGACGTACGGCAGATTCTGGATGCGCGCGCCGTTTCGGCTGTACGTCGATCTGATTCGCGGCACACCGGTGTTTGTATTGGTGCTGGCCTGCTTTTATATGGCGCCGGCGCTCGGTTGGCAGATCAGTGCGTTTCAGGCCGGAGCCCTGGGCCTGACGCTGTTTTGCGGCTCGCACGTCGCCGAAATCGTTCGTGGTGCGCTGCAAGCCTTGCCGCGTGGGCAGATGGAGGCGGGGAAAGCCATCGGCCTGACGTTCTATCAATCCCTCGGCTACGTCCTGTTACCTCAGGCGCTGCGGCAGATCCTGCCGACCTGGGTCAACTCGTCCACCGAAATCGTCAAGGCGTCGACCTTGCTCTCGGTGATCGGCGTCGCCGAATTGCTGCTCAGCACACAACAGATCATCGCCCGGAACTTCATGACCCTGGAGTTCTACCTGTTCGCCGGTTTTCTGTTCTTCGTCATCAACTACGGCATCGAATTACTCGGCCGGCACATTGAAAAGCGGGTGGCCTTGCCATGACTCAAGCTCAAGTTGCTTCACAGGATCAGGCATTGCTGGACATTCGCGGCCTGCACAAACAGTACGGCGCGGTGGAAGTGCTCAAGGGTGTCGACCTGAGCATGCAGCGCGGTAACGTCGTCACGCTGATCGGCTCCAGCGGTTCGGGCAAAACCACGCTGCTGCGTTGCGTGAACATGCTCGAAGAATTCCAGGGCGGGCAGATCCTGCTCGACGGCGAGTCCATCGGCTACGACGAGGTCAACGGCAAACGCGTGCGCCATGCGGAAAAGGTCATTGCCCGCCATCGTGCGATGACCGGCATGGCCTTCCAGCAATTCAACCTCTTCCCGCACCTGACCGCGTTGCAGAACGTCACCTTGGGCCTGCTCAAGGTGAAGAAGATGCACAAGGACGAAGCCGTAGTGCTCGCGGAGAAATGGCTGGAGCGCGTTGGCCTGCTGGAGCGGCGCAATCACTTTCCCGGTCAGTTGTCCGGCGG
Source organism: Pseudomonas sp. S3_G06 (assembly GCF_054667565.1). Taxonomy (NCBI): domain Bacteria; kingdom Pseudomonadati; phylum Pseudomonadota; class Gammaproteobacteria; order Pseudomonadales; family Pseudomonadaceae; genus Pseudomonas; species Pseudomonas sp. S3_G06. The sequence goes on along the minus strand of NZ_CP162738.1, from coordinate 2,550,027 downwards.
CCAGCAACAGCGCGTGGCGATTGCCCGAGCGATTGCGATGAACCCCAGCCTGATGCTCTTTGACGAAGTCACATCGGCCCTCGACCCGGAGCTGGTCGGTGAGGTGCTCAACGTGATCAAGGGGCTGGCCGAGGATGGCATGACCATGTTGCTGGTGACCCACGAAATGCGTTTCGCCTTCGAGGTCTCGGACAAGATCGTTTTCATGAATCAAGGGCGGATCGAAGAGCAGGGACCTCCCAAGGAACTGTTCGAACGCCCGCAATCGCCGCGTCTGGCGGAATTTCTCAAGAGCACGCGGTTTTGAATCTGTACTTTTGCAATCAGGAGAAACACCCATGAGCATTACGCGTTACGGCACCGGCAGCACCGCCGCCGGCGGCCAGCCTCGTCCATTCGCCCGCGCTGTTGAAGCGGATGGCTGGCTGCATGTGTCCGGCCAGGTACCGGCGGTGGATGGCGAGATTATCGTTGGCGGCATCGTCGAACAGACCCACCAGACCATGAAGAACCTGATCGCCATTCTCGAAGAGGCTGGTTATGGCCTCGAGGACGTGGTCCGCGCCGGCGTCTGGCTGGACGATCCACGGGATTTCAGCAGTTTCAACAAGGTCTTCGCCGAGTATTTCAAACCCGAACACGCCCCGGCGCGGGCCTGTGTGCAGGCGAGCATGATGGTTGATTGCAAGGTTGAGATCGACTGCATTGCCTACAAGAAGAAGGCCTGAAACAAGTGCAGCCCTCTTCGCGAGCAGGCTCGCTCCCACATTTGGAATGCGTTTTCCTGTGGGAGCGAGCCTGCTCGCGAAAGCGATGTAACAGGCGACACTGGACTCTCGGTAAACTCCCGGCGACTTTGAATGGAAACCACTGACATGACCGAAGACACCATCAAGCGCCGGGCACGCGGTCTGGACCGGGCGTTCGATATCCTCGATTTTCTCAAAGAAATCGGCCAGCCCCTGCGCCCCAACGACATCGCCAATGGCATCGGCAGTCCGAAGTCGACGGTCTACGAACTGGTCGCATCCTTGCTGGAGCGACGGATTCTCGAGCCGGTGGGCAAGGACGGTCACGTCTACCTTGGCCGCCAGTTGTACTTCCTTGGTCAGGCGCATCTGCGGCATTTCGACCTCAGCCGCGAGGCCGATCACGCTTTGCAGGAGATCGTCAGCCAGACCCGCGAAACTGCGCAGATGTGTCTGCTCAACGGGCGCAAATACACGGTGGCGTTGATGAAGGAGGGCGAGCGGCATTTCCGCATCTCATCGGATATCGGTGAAAACGCGCCGATCCCGTGGACGGCTTCCGGGCGTCTGTTGCTCGCGCATTTGAGCGATCAGCAGATCATCGACCTGATCGACGAAGACGACTACATCCTGCCCGACGGCGAACGCCTGCCACTGGACCGTTTTCTGGCGGAAATTCGTCAGGCCGGCAGCGATGGCTTCTTCTCCTTCGACAGCGTCGCCGACACCTTCACCCATTGCTTCGCCGCGCCGGTCAAAGACCCGCAAGGCGTGGCCATTTGCACGTTGTGCATCGTCGCCCCGCGCGCCGATGCGAAAAACAATTACAACGACTATCGCCGGGTGCTGATCGAGAGCGCCAACAGCCTCGCCCGGCGGATCAACGAATAACCGCGGCTGCCTGCGGCCGCGCCTGTGAGGATTGGACCATGACCACTGCCATCAACTCTGCCGTAGAAAAAGGCGACGCCGCCATCGGTGCGCAATTGACTCGCGACGTCAGCCTGCCGGCGCTGGTGCTGCACCGCGAGGCGCTGGAGCACAACATTCGCTGGATGCAGAAATTTGTCAGCGACAGCGGCGCCGAACTGGCGCCTCACGGCAAAACCAGCATGACTCCGGCACTGTTCAAACGACAGCTCGACGCCGGCGCCTGGGGCATCACCCTCGCCAGCGCCACCCAGACCCGCGCCGCCTATGCGCACGGCGTGCGCCGGGTGTTGATGGCCAATCAACTGGTCGGCACGCCGAACATGGCGTTGATTGCCGACCTGCTCGCTGATCCGACGTTCGATTTCCATTGCATGGTCGATCACCCCGACAACGTCGCCGACCTTGGGGCTTACTTCGCTTCGCGGGGAGTGAAGCTCAACGTGATGATCGAATACGGCGTGGTTGGCGGCCGTTGCGGTTGCCGCAGCGAGCAGGAAGTCATCGAGCTGGCCAAGGCCATCGATGCGCAACCGGCACTGGCCCTGACCGGCATCGAAGGTTACGAAGGTGTTATTCACGGCGACCACGCGGTCCGTGGCATTCGCGAATTCGCCGCGTCGCTGGTTCGCCTCGCGGTGCAGCTACAGGACAGCGGCGCCTTTGCCATCGCCAGACCGATCATCACTGCGTCGGGTTCGGCCTGGTACGACCTGATCGCCGAATCTTTCGAAACCCAGAACGCCGCTGGCCGCTTCCTCAGTGTGTTGCGCCCGGGCAGTTATGTCGCGCACGACCATGGCATCTACAAAGAGGCGCAGTGCTGCGTGCTCGACCGTCGCAGCGACCTGCACGAAGGCCTGCGCCCGGCGCTGGAAGTCTGGGCTCATGTGCAGTCGCTGCCGGAACCGGGTTTTGCGGTGATTGCCCTGGGCAAGCGCGACGTCGCCTTCGATGCCGGTTTGCCGGTGCCGTTGTTGCGCTACAAGGCCGGCGTGGTGCCGGCGGCGGGGGATGATGTCGGCGCGTGCAAGGTCACGGCGGTGATGGATCAGCATGCGTTCATGACCGTGGCGCCGGGTGTAGAACTGCGGGTCGGCGACATCATTTCCTTTGGTACTTCGCATCCATGCCTGACTTTTGACAAGTGGCGGGTAGGGTTGCTGGTGGATGAGCAGTTGGCGGTCATCGAGACCATGGAGACTTGTTTCTAAGGCTTGAGATTGCGTTGCGGCGGCTATTCGCGAGCAGGCTCGCTCCCACAAGATCAATGCGTTCCATTGTGGGAGCGAGCCTGCTCGCGAAGACGCCCGCTTAGCCACCACTGAACCACCCGAGATCCCACCCGATGAAAATCTTTCACAACACCCCAAGCATCGCCCTGATCGGTGAATGCATGATCGAACTGCAGCAACGCGCCGACGGCAGTCTGCAGCAAAGCTTCGGTGGCGACACCCTCAATACGGCGGTGTATCTGTCCCGCGCGCTGGGCGATAAGGCGCAAGTCGACTACGTCACCGCGCTGGGCGATGACAGTTTCAGCGACGCCATGTGCCAGATCTGGCGCAGCGAAGGCATCGGCCTCGATCTGGTGCAGCGCTTGCCCGGTCGGCTGCCCGGTCTGTATTGCATCCAGACCGACGCCAACGGCGAGCGGCGCTTCCTGTACTGGCGCAACGAAGCGGCGGTGCGCGATTGCTTCACCACCCCTGCGGCAGAGCCGATCCTCGCGGCGTTGCCGGACTACGACGTGCTGTATTTCAGCGGGATCACCCTCGCTGTACTCGGAATGCAAGGCCGCGCCCGACTGATCAAGACCCTGATTGAAGCCAGACAGCGCAGCGCACGCATCGTTTTCGACAACAACTACCGCCCGCGCCTGTGGGCGTCGGTGGAAGAGGCGCGCGCGGCATATCGCAGCGTCTTGCCATATGTGGATCTGGCGTTACTCACCGTGGATGACGAACAGGCGTTGTTCGGGTTTGCCGATTGCGCTGAGGTGTTTGCGACGTATGCGCAGATTGGCACGCCGGAAGTGGTGCTCAAGCGCGGCGCCGAGGCGTGTCTGATTCGTTGTCAGGGGGAGGCGTTTGAAGTGCCGGCCCAGAAAGTCGACAAGGTCGTCGACACCACAGCGGCGGGGGATTCGTTCAGTGCGGCGTATCTGGCCAGGCGCTTGCTCGGTGGCAGTCCGGCAGAGGCGGCGCAAGCGGGACATGAATTGGCCAGTCGGGTGATACAGGTGCCAGGGGCGCTGATCCCCCGAACTTGACATGCAATACCTGTAGGAGCCGCCGAAGGCTGCGATCTTTTGATCTTGATCCGAAAATGCAGAATCGAAAGATCGCAGCCTCGTTGCACTCGTCAGCTCCTACACAGAAGCAGCAATCAATCCCGATAAAACACCTGCACCAGGTGATACCCAAACTTGCTCTTGATCGGCCCATGCACGGTGCGCAGCGGTTTCTTGAAAATTACCGCATCAATCGCGCCGACCATCTGCCCCGGCCGCACTTCGCCCAGGTCGCCGCCGCGTTTGCCGGACGGGCAGGTGGAAAATTTCTTCGCCAGCACATCGAACGCTTCGCCCTTGGCAATGCGCTGTTTGAGTTGTTCGGCCTCTTCGGCGGTTTTCACCAGAATGTGGCGGGCTTGGGCTTTCATCGTGCAATACCTGATAACGGGGTGACAGCGGGGCGCGCGATTATGCCTCAAGTCGCGGGGTCGGGTTGCTCAACTTGCGAATCTTGCTCGCCAGCACTTCAAGGACAAAGGGCTTGGCGACCATGTCCATGCCCTCTTCAAGAAAGCCCTGACGCTCGGCAGCAATCTGCGCGTAACCGGTCATGAACAGCACTTTAAGCCCCGGACGATGTTGGCGAGCAATCTCCGCCAACTGGCGCCCGTTCATGCCCGGCAGGCCGACATCGGTAACCAGCAGATCGACGCGTTGCACGGACTCGAGCACGGGCAGGGCGTTCGTGGCGTTTTCCGCTTCAAAGGTTGTGTAGCCCAGTTCCTTGAGCAGATCGAGCACCAGCATGCGCACTGCCGGATCATCCTCGACCACAATCGCGGTCTCGCCTGAAGATGAAGCTGCAATCGGTTCGGCTTTCTCCACAGACGAGGATTCGGGTGCTGGCTCAAGCAAACGCGGCAAGTACAGACGTACACAAGTGCCTTGCCCCGGCACACTGTCGAGGCTGACATGGCCGCCGGACTGCTGGGCGAAACCATAAATCATTGACAGGCCGAGCCCGGTGCCTTGGCCGATCGGTTTGGTGGTGAAAAACGGGTCGAACGCCTTGGAACGGATTGACGGCGTCATGCCGGTGCCGTTATCGCTGACCGCTAGCATCACGTATTCCCCGGCCTTCACCGGCTCGAGAATGGTGGTGTCGCTGCTGTCGAGATACACGTTCGCGGTCTGGATCAGCAACGTGCCGCCGTCGGGCATCGCGTCGCGGGCATTGATCACCAGATTGAGCAGGGCATTTTCCAGCTGGCTGACGTCGGTACTCACCGGCCACAAATCCTCGGGCAGGCGCAGTTGCAGCTCGATCGCATCGCCCTTGGTGCGGCGGATCAGGTCTTCCAGTGAATGCACCAGTTCGTTGACGTGCAGTTGCTTGCGATCCAAGGACTGGCGCCGCGAGAAGGCCAGCAAGCGATGCGTCAGCGCGGCCGCACGGTTGGCCGACGACACGGCCGCCTCGGTGAAGCGACCAATCTCATCGGCGCGACCGTTGGCGATATAGCGCTGCATCAGATCCAGGCTGCCGATGATGCCGGTGAGCATGTTGTTGAAGTCATGGGCGATGCCGCCGGTGAGCTGGCCGACAGCCTCCATCTTCTGCGCGTGGCGCAAGGCGTCTTCGGCGCGCTCGCGTTCGAACATCTCGTTCTGCAAACGCTCGTTGGCCTGAGCCAGTTGCTCGGTGCGCGCGCTGACCCGCTCTTCGAGGGTCTCGTTGAGATTGCGCAGGGCTTCCTCGGTTTTCTTGCGCTCGGTTTCGTCGATGACAAAGATGTAGAAGCCATTCACTGCGCCGTCCGCGCCATGTCGCGGCAGATAATTCATGAGGGCATGACGGGTGCTGCCGTCGCGGTGCGGCGTGTAGAAACTGAAGGAGCAGGAGCGCCCGGCCAGTGCTTCGGCGATGTACGGCGCACGCAGGAAATACGCCTCTTCGCCGATGACTTCGCGGATCGTGCGCCCATACAACTCCTGCGGCGTCAGGCCGTACCAGTCCAGATAGGCTGCGTTGTTCAAGCGAAAGCGTTCTTCGGCGTCGACATAGCTGATCAGGATCGGCATGGCGTTGATGATCAACTGCAATTCGGTCTGGCTCTGACGCAGCGCCTGTTCCGTATGTTTGCGTTCGGTCAGGTCCAGCGCCGCGCCGAGAAAGCGCATCGGCCGACCATGATGATCCTTGTAGCAACGCCCGCGCGCGAACACCCAGCGCAGCGTGCCATCGGCCTGCAACAGGCGATATTCCTCAGCGTACTCGGTGCCATGGGTGATGCAGTATTTGATGCCGCGCGCGACCATGGCGCGGTCTTCGGGGTGCACCCCGTGCATGTATTCGCTGATCGGCAACTGCCCGGCCCTGGTCGGATCGACGCCGTGCAGTTCGGCGAAGTGCGCATCGGCGATGAAACGGTCTTCGCCAATGTCCCAATCCCAGGTGCCGACGGCGTCGGTGGCGGCGAGGGCCAGTTGCAGACGCTCCTCGGACTGGCGCTGGGCCTTGAGGCTTTCTTCGGAACGACGCTGCAATTCCAGGGCAATGCGTCGGCGCTCGTTGGTTTCGATGGCAGTGATCAGAATCCCGGCCACCTGTGCGGTTTCATCGCGAATCGGGCTGTAGGTCAGATCCAGCCAGAAATCGGTTTTTTTGCCGTCCCGCTGCACGCTGAAACGCTGCTCGCTGAAGCTGCGCACCTGGCCCTGCAGCACTGCTTGGTATATCGGCTCGGCAAAATCCCGCACCTCTGGCCAGACCTCATGTGTCGGCTGCCCGAACGCTTCGGGATGCTTGCTGCCAGCGAGCAGGGCAAAGCCATTGTTGTAGATCTGCGTGAGTTGCGGACCCCATAACAGCAGCATCGGCATCGGCGAATGAATCACGATGTCCACCGCCGTGCGCAGGCTCTGCGGCCAGGTGCCGGCGGCGCCCAGCGGGCTGCGGCTCCAGTCGGTGCGGGCAATCAGGGCCTGAGCGTCATCGGTGGTGGATACAGCATTCATGTTTCAATCCTGAGCGTGGTTCGGTGAGACGGGGTCTATCATTGTTGCAGGAGCCGCGCCAAGCGTCGGCCAAATTTGCTCATTCAATGCTTCGCGGGTGCTTTCAGCCATGGAAATCGATGCACTGTTGTCAATATTGTCGCAAAAAAACGGCTCGGATCTGTTCCTCTCTACCGGCGCAGCGCCGAGTGCGCGCATTGATGGCGTGCTGACGGCGCTCAGCGATCAGCCATTCAATCCCGGCGAAACCGCGGCCATCGCCACCTCCCTGATGGACGCCGAGCAGCGCCGGGAGTTCGACCGGGATCTGGAAATGAACCTGGCAATCTCCCGAACGGGCGTCGGGCGGTTCCGGGTGAACATTTTCAAGCAGCGCAACGACGTTTCGATCGTGATCCGCAACGTCAAGGTCGACATCCCGCGATTCGAAGACCTGAAGCTGCCGCCGGTGTTGCTGGAAACGGTGATGCTCAAACGTGGCCTGATTCTTTTTGTCGGCGCGACCAGTTCAGGCAAGTCAACTTCGCTGGCGGCACTCATCGATCACCGTAACCGCCACAGCGCCGGACACATCGTGACGATCGAAGACCCGATCGAATATATCCATCGGCACAAGCGCTCGATCATCAATCAGCGTGAAGTCGGCGTAGATACCCGAAGCTTTCATGCGGCTTTGAAGAACACTCTGCGCCAGGCTCCGGATGTTGTATTGATTGGTGAGATCCGTGACCGCGAAACCATGGAGCATGCGCTGTCATTCGCTGACACCGGCCATCTTGTGTTGTCGACGCTGCATGCGACCAACGCCAATCAGGCGCTGGATCGAATCATCAATATGTTTCCCGAGGAGAAGCGCGAACAGCTTTTGCAGACATTGGGCAACAACCTCAAAGCCTGTGTTTCGCAGCGTCTGCTCCGCACTGCCGATGGGCAAAGGCGCGCGGCAGTCGAAATTCTTCTGGGTACGCCGACCATCGCTGACCTGGTCCGACGCGGCCAGTTCGAAGAGCTCAAGCCGATGATGGAAAAATCGACCGGACTCGGTATGCAGACATTTGACGCGGCACTGTTTGCGCTGTTTGCAGAAGGTGCAATCAGTGAGCAGGAAGCATTGAAGAATGCCGATTCGGTGAATAACTTGAAGTTGCGAATCAAACTTCAGCACGATCAGGCAGGTGTTAACAATACAGGCACTGGCGAGTGGGGTTTGATGGATTGACTTGGTGTCTTCGATTGCATCGAGTGTTTGCACGGCAACAACACTTAATAATTAACTCGTGGTTCGGTTGTATGTGTTTGGGTAAAACGTCATCACGCTGAATGGTCAGCTAGTTGGTTTGATGAGGTTTTACCTTGAGCGAAGTTAAGGAAAATAAAGTATTCCGCCCATCGAAAGTTGCGCTGGCTGAATGGAAGTATCGGTCTGCGGCAGATGCTACCGAGCGCGATATGGTTCTTCGGCATCTGGAAGAGGCATTGAATGAGTACACTGAAGATCGCGATATAGACTGGTATGGGCGTGAAGTAGAGTTGCAACCAGGCTCTTCACTGCATGAAATATATAACCCCGGCAGACTTCTGCTCAATGAACTGCTGAAAACCGGGCCGGTCATTGGTGCAATCGGTCGAGAGGAGGCGCGCGAGCATAACGGCCTGGTTCGGATTACGCCGGAAGGCAAGATGGAAGTTCGTGCCGTCAGAGGTTGGGTAGATCTGGTTGCGGCGCAGTATTTTGAATACAGTCAACCTACGCGCTCGACGGTGAGTCTCATCGCCGACATTGCCGCAGTCGCCGGCGGTTTTGTATGGCCCGATCTGGATGTAACCCTGGATCAGTGGTTCAAGTTTCATGATATCGATCTGCCTGACACCAAGGCCAAGATCAGTAACTTGATCGGCTTGTTCAAGTTTTCACCCGAGGTCAGGGAGCCAGTTGCTTTTTGGGATCACTTTCAATCCAGTGAGCAGAGTCACAACGCGTTATCCGAAGAGCAGTTTGCAGATATTTGTGGCGTCACCGCCAAGTTGATGCCGAAGCGCAAACTGTTGACAGCCTTGTACAACGTCACGGGGCGCGCGGATATATCTCACGAAACGGCGGCGCAGCGCCTCGTTGAATTTGTCGCCTATCCAGTTTCGCTGGATCTTGCCAGAAGTTATATCAAAGAGCTGAATTGGTACGGGGTGAATGACGGGCAAACGCTTTCCGAAAATATTCTCCGCCAATTGTTGATGACCGCGATCCTACTCGACCTGGACCCATCGATCGGCCATCGCCACCTGGTCGAACGGCGGGACCTGTACTCGCCAGACAATCTTGAGCGCCATCCATCAGAGATACTCGAGGATTACACCGAGTTTGTGCGGAACAAGCGCTGGGTAGATCCGATATTGGCGCCTTTGGTGGTTCATCTTCTCCTGGCACGCAACGCACCCGAATTTCTGGTCAGGAAAATTCCGACAGAAGTGACACTTGGGTCGATCGCCTGGGTCAAGTTCTGTCGCGCTGTAGTATTGGTCGAGGCAGTAAAGACCGGGGCCTCGCGGGAATTGACCTATGCACAGATCATCGCTTACGGCGAACTGGAGCCGGTCAGTGAAGCGCAGAAGCATATGCGCGATCTGGCGCTGATCGACCCGATCGTCGAGTGGGCGTTGCTCAACCGGATTATCTCCAGAGCCGAACTCGAAGAGGCAGAAGAAACCTGTACACGAAGGGCGATTGACGCGTTTGAGCACCACGCAGACCAATTCGCCCAGCTAGCCCGCGCATTTTCGACACCGTTACCCAACCGAGCGGAAATTGCCCGAAGCCAATTGAGAAAAGCTGCACCTGGCTGCGACACACTGGATGAAAAGGCGCTGTCCGAGAAAGGCGGACAGCTAATCATGTCCATGGTCGAGCTGCACCAATCGGGCGATCTGGTCACCGGTCAGTGGGACAGGCGCACCGTACGTTTGATCGCCAACGGATTGCTGCAACCTGCGATCAACTACAACCCTGCGGGTCTCAGTCTTTATCAGCGTTATCCGCGACTGCTGACGATTGAATCCTGTGATGAGGAAATGGATCGTCAGTTGGCCGTGCATTTCGAAGCGGTGAACGGCGGCATGACGTCTGCCGTCAAGCTGGCGTTGGCACACATGCCGGAAGCGGATCTGCAAGTGTTCATGAATGCCGACATTCATTTTTTCACCGTGCGCGAATCGGCATCCTATGTGACTACGCGCCGGGCCGGCGGACCTTTGAATGTAGGGCTTGAACAAGAAACACAACAAAGCCGGGATGCCGCCACGGGCCGCTTCGGCGTTGTGATGTACACGTCTGATGAAGACGCTGATCTTTGTTATGAATTATTCACCTCGCGTGCAGAAACCCGCAGGAACGATGCGCTGGGTGCTTTCATCAGACGGGAAAAAAAGCTTCAGCAACGCTCAAGAATGAGCGCCAGTGCCAATATGACGACGCCCCTGAGCAACACCCTGACCCAGAGCGTTCCGCTGAACATCAGGCGCTATACCCATGCCGCGGCCGAGGACGCTTCGATCAGCAGCAGTATGGCGATCATCGATTACTTCGGCGCGCTGAAAGCACCAGCGCAATCTGCGCAGTTGCAACCAGGGTTCTACCAGAAATTCAACGACCCGAACGTCGTGCGCATCGCCGGGTTTCTCGCCGAGAACAGACCGTTCCTGAATAAAACCGAGCTCAGAGAGCTCGTGCGTGTACCGACGCCGCTCGAGCTCTCCCGGGAAGAGGGCGAACGCTTGCTGACTTACTTCATCGACCTGTTGGTGCCGTTCAAAAAATGCATCGAGGACATCGCCTCGGGCGAACACAACAAGATGGTGGACGGGGTTTACGGATGTTTGATGGACGGCATCGGCCTGGTGGGAACAGTGGCTGGCGCCAGCTCGAAGGCGCTGAGTATTTCCACCAGGGCCATTTCCACTACTGCCAAGGCCGCGCGTTTCACCCGGCTGGCGTTTACTTCGGCCATCTCGCTTTTCAATACCTTCGACGGTGTGCCCTCTGGTCTGCAGGCGGGCGGTAAACTGGTACACAAGGGCCTGCTGCGGTTCAACAAGAACACTCATGACCTGATTACTCTGGCCAGGGGGCAATTGCACAGGATCAGCGGTCGCCGGCAATCCTATGATCTGCTTGAAGCGGCCGATAACGCGCAATTCGGGTTGGGGAGCTGGCGGCCACGCGGGGCTACGCATGAAGCCGTCGCCGTGCTGGCCGCGCGCAGTGGTGACAAATGGTACTCGCTGAATCGACGCGGCAACTTGTGGGGCAAGTCTCTGGAGGGTTTTGTGTATCAAGCCCCCTTGCAGCTGCCTGCTTCGCCGCGCACGTTGCCGCTCAGTTACACGCGCAAGTTCATCGAGCAAAGCCTGCCCCGTGCCCGGGCCAAGATCGACAACGCATTGGAAATCTTCAACCGTCATGATTTCAAACGCGATCGGGACGCGCTGATGAAGATCGTGTTCGGCGATGCTTCTCAGGTGTCCACTGATCGGCTGGTGAACTACTTGCGTTTGATCCGCTTCGATTTCGCCGGTTTCTCCTTGAGCAACATGGTTCTCGACGGCCTCAAGATCAACGACACCCTGGCATCGTTCGATGCAAACAATTACCAGCGCTGGAAAGACGCGGGTTCGAGCGGTGATTGCGCTATAGCGTTTGTTGAGGTCTACACGAAAAACTTCAATCGACACTTCGTCAGCATGGGTCTGAACCACGATGTGATCGCCGACGACCTGATTCATGAGCTGTTCCACGCCAGCGCACAAACCGACGATGTCGGTTATGCCACCGACGCCGTGCATGCCAGTGACAGCGGACAGCAGCTGGATGTGTCCGTATTGCTCAATCTGGGGGCAGGTTGCCTGGCGCAGTCGCAGAGCGGCGCTGACTGTCATGCGCCGTCCAGAGCCTTCGAAAACGCCGACTCGCTCACGCTGGTCACCTCATTGCTGAGTCAACTGATCACTGACGAGGTCACTTTCGATCAAAACATGACTGTTCTTGCCAGTGCGCTCGAGGCCAGTGCAGGCCGGGCGATTGGCGAGCCGGTGGTCATTACCTTGAACAAACCTCGTTGATGAAAAGCACTGCCGCCAGCCTGTCGGATGAGGGCGTCAGTGCCGGTTTCAATCAGCCAGTTCCGGTCGATCCCGAAACTGCTCCAGCGCTTCGGGATTGGCCAGTGCATCGGTATTTTTCACCGGCCTTGCGTGCACGACATCGCGCACCGCCAGCTCCACGACTTTGCCGCTGATGGTGCGCGGTATGTCCGTCACTGCAACAATCCGCGCCGGGACATGCCTCGGCGTGGTATTGGCGCGGATCACTTCGCGGATTCGCTGTTCGAGCCCTTGATCGAGTTCGACACCATCGCGCAGACGCACGAACAGCACGACCCGCACATCATCCTGCCACTGCTGACCGATGGCGACGCTGTCCAGCACCTCGGTGATCTTCTCGACCTGACGATAGATTTCCGCCGTGCCGATGCGCACGCCGCCCGGGTTCAGCACCGCATCCGAGCGGCCATGAATCATCATCGCGCCGTGGGGCAACTGTTCGGCGTAATCACCCTGTGCCCAGACGCCGGGGAACAGGCTGAAATAGGACTGGCGGAGTTTTGAGCCGTCGGGGTCATTCCACAAGCCGATCGGCATCGCCGGGAAATGCCGTGTGCAGACCAGCTCACCTTTCTCACCGATCACCGGCTGGCGAGCGTCGTTCCACACTTCGACGGCCATGCCCAGGCTCTTGCCCATGATTTCCCCGCGCCGCACCGGCGACAGCGGATTACCATTGACGAAGCAGGAAACGATGTCGGTGCCACCGGACATCGAGGCCAGACACACATCGGTTTTGAAGTCGCGGTAAACGAAATCGTAGCTTTGCGGTGACAAAGCCGAACCTGTGCACAGCAGCGTTTTCAAACTGCCCAAATCATGACTTTCGCGGGGCCTGGCGCCGCTGCTTTCCAGCGTCGCGAGAAACTTCGGACTGGTGCCAAACACGCTGATGCGTTCATCGTCGATCAGGTCGAGCAAGCGCTGGTGATCCGGATGAAACGGCGAGCCGTCGTAGAGCACCACGGCGCTGCCAACGGCGAGCGCTGAAACCAGCCAGTTCCACATCATCCAGCCGCAGGTCGTGTAGTAGAACAAGCGGTCACCGGGACCGAGGTCGCAGTGCAAACCATGTTCCTTGACGTGTTGCAGCAGCACACCGCCGGAGCTGTGGACGATGCATTTCGGCACGCCGGTGGTGCCGCTGGAGTACAGGACGTAGAGCGGATGATTGAACGGCACCGGGGTGAAATCCGGTTCGCCGCCGGGTTGATAAAAATCCTCCCAGAAGGAGGCGTCGGCCAGGGTTTGATAATCCTCGATGCGCGCTTGCGCACGGGCGTACTGCACGATGATCAACTGCTGCAGTGACGGCAGTTGTGCCAGGATTTCGTTGAGCTTGGCGGTCTGATCCAGGGTTTTTCCGGCGTATTGATAACCGGCGCAGGTGAGCAGCACTTTCGGTTCGATCTGGCCAAAACGATCGATCACGCCGTGGGTGCCGAAGTCCGGCGACGAGCAGGACCAGATCGCGCCGAGGCTGGTAGTGGCCAGCATCGCCACCAGGGTTTGCCAGGTGTTGGGCATGCACGCCGCTACACGATCGCCTTGCGCAACGCCGGCCGCGCGCAGGCTGGCCTGAAAACCGGCGACGTGTTCGGCTAGCTCGGCCCAGGTCATTTGCTCGCGCTGACCATTCTCTGCAACTGCGATCACGGCCGCGGCATCGTCGCGTCGGCGCAGCAAGTGTTCAGCGAAGTTCAGCGTTGCGCCCGGAAACCACTCGGCGCTGGGCATTTCTGCACCTTCACGCAAAACGGCGCCTGGCTGGGTGTGAAAGCGGATGTCGAAGAAATCGACGATCGCCTGCCAGAACGCCGGGCGCTGCTCGATGCTCCATTGGTGCAGGGCAGGGTAGCCGTCGAGCTCAAGCGAATGCCGCTGATTGATTTCGCGCCGGAAAACGTCCATCCGCGAACGGTCGATACGCTGGGCGTCGGGTTGCCAGAGGATGTCGGACATGGGTTTGCCTCTTCTTATCGGATTCGCGAGCAGGCTCGCTCCCACAATGGCCAGGTGTTTATTGCGCCAACCACCCACCATCAATATTCCACGCCGCGCCGCGCACCTGGCTGCCGGCTTCACTGCACAAGAACAGCACCAGCTCACCCAAATGCTGCGGTGTAACGAACTCCAGCGACGGCTGTTTTTCCGCCAGCAGATCATGCTGCGCCTGCTGCGGATCAATACCCTTGGCCGCGCGATCATCGATCTGCTTCTGCACTAGCGGCGTCAACACCCAGCCCGGACAGATCGCATTGCAGGTGACGTTGCTGGTCGCGGTTTCCAGCCCGACCACTTTAGTCAGACCGATCACGCCATGCTTGGCGGCGACGTACGCGGCTTTGCCGGTGGAGCCGACCTGGCCGTGCACCGAGGCGATATTGATGATGCGCCCCCAATTCTTGCGGCGCATGCCCGGCAGGCTCAACCGCGTGCTGTGAAATACCGATGACAGGTTGATCGCGATGATCGAATCCCAGCGCTCAACAGGAAACTCTTCTACGGCCGCAACGTGCTGAATGCCGGCGTTGTTGACCAGAATGTCGACGCCGCCAAACTCGCGCTCGGCGTAGGCGACCATGTCGGCAATCTGCGCCGGGTCGCTGACATCGGCGGGATGATGGCCGACCTTGCCGCCGTACTGAGCGACGTCGGCGATCACCTTCGAGGCGTCGCCGAAGCCATTGAGAATCAGGTTGGCGCCCGCTTTCGCGAGGGTCAGCGCGATGCCCAGGCCGATGCCGCTGGTGGAGCCGGTTACCAAGGCTGTCTTGCCGGAAAGAGTGGTCATGAATACCTCACACAATGCCAGTGGCGTAGAAAGTGCCGATCACCACGAAAACCGCGAGGGTCTTGATCAGCGTAATACAGAAAATGTCTTTGTAGGCTTCGCGGTGGGTCAGTCCGGTCACCGCCAGCAAGGTGATTACCGCGCCGTTGTGCGGCAGGGTGTCCATGCCGCCGCTGGCCATCGCGGCCACGCGGTGCAGCACTTCCAGCGGAATATTCGCCGCGTGCGCTGCACTGATGAACTGCTCGGACATCGCCGCCAGCGCGATGCTCATGCCGCCCGACGCCGATCCGGTAATGCCGGCGAGCAGTGTCACGGTAATCGCTTCGTTGACCAACGGATTGGGAATCTGCTTGAGCCAGTCGGCCAGCACCAGGAACCCCGGCAGCGAAGCGATTACCGCACCAAAGCCGTATTCAGACGCGGTGTTCATGGCCGCGAGCAACGCACCGCTGACCGCGCTTTTGCTGCCTTCGGCGAGCTTGCTTTTGATCGCCTTGAAACCGAACGCCAGGACCATGAGGATGCCGACCAGCAACGCCGCCTGCACCGCCCAGATCGCCGTGAGCTTGGCGATTTCGGTGGTGACCGGCGCGGCCATGCCCGGCAGTGCCAGGCTGTGGGTCTTGCCGTACCACTGCGGAATCCACTGGGTGAAGAGCAGGTTCATGATGCCCACCGCCAGCAATGGCGACAGGGCAATCCACGGGTTGGGCAGCTTCAGGTCTTCGGCGGTTTCCGGTTCGTTGCGCAGTTCAGTGCCGTAACCTTCGCCGGCACGTTGCGCCTTGTTGCGTTGGCGCTGCAGAAACAGCATGCCGGCGCAGAACACGAAAATCGTGCCGATCACCCCCAGCCACGGCGCCGCCCATGCGGTGGTGTTGAAGAAGGTGCTGGGGATGATGTTCTGGATCTGCGGCGTGCCGGGCAGGGCGTCCATGGTGAACGAGAATGCACCGAGGGCAATGGTCGCCGGGATCAGACGTTTGGGAATATTGCTCTGGCGGAACATCTCCGCTGCAAACGGGTAAACAGCGAAGACAACGACGAACAACGACACGCCGCCATAAGTGAGCAAGGCGCACACCAGCACGATCACCAGCATCGCTTGTTTGGTGCCAAGCAGGCGAATCGCAGCGGCGACGATCGAGCGCGAGAAACCGGACAGTTCGATGAGCTTGCCGAACACCGCGCCGAGCAGGAATACCGGGAAATAGAGCTTGATGAAACCGACCATCTTGTCCATGAACACCCCGGTGAACGCAGGGGCAACGGCGGACGGATCGGTGAGCAGGACCGCGCCGAGGGCGGCGATCGGGGCAAAGAGGATGACGCTGTAGCCACGGTAGGCGGCGAGCATCAGCAGCGTCAGGGCTGCCAAGGCAATGATCACACTCATGGTGTGTCTCTCCAGGATTGTTATTTTTGTGGGTGGAACGGGTGCGGAGAGTGGGTTAGCGAGATTTGTGCCAATCTTCTAACTGTTTGAAATATAAGGAAATTAGATCAGAGTCGCGTTCTGGGAGCTGTTTTTGTCTCTTAATTGAGATTTTCTTTGAATGGGCCGTCGCCTTCGCGAGCAGGCTCGCTCCCACATTGGTCATGCATTCCCCTGTGGGAGCGCGCCTGCTCGCGAAGCTTTTGCTCTAGTCTTAAAATGGAGATCAGATGTCTCTATATGTAGACTCTGCAATCCCCAGCGCAGCCATTTTCTTGTACAGCGTCGACCGCCCCAGCCCCAGCCGAACCGCAGCCTCCGGTACTTTCCCCGCGCATTGCGCCAGGGTCGACTCGATCAACTGCCGATCAAACCGCGCCCGCGCCTGTGCAAATGTCTCCCCAGCGGAGGCTTGCATGCTCGGCTCGGACGTTCGCTCAACCGGAGTAAAGGTGCCAATCGCGCCGCGAATATCCTGCTCGGTCAGCATCAGATCATCACTGAGCAACGCCGCCCGCTCCAGCACATTGCGCAACTCACGGATGTTGCCCGGCCAGGCATGCTGGCCGAGCAACGCCAGCGCATCGCGGTGCAGTTCATGCTGGCTGCGCAGCTCTTCCAGAATCGCTTCGCTCAGCGCTGGCAGATCATCAAGACGTTCACGCAGCGGCGGCACCTGGATCGGCAGTACGTTGAGGCGGTAGTACAAATCGGCGCGAAATTCGCCGCGCTTGATCGCAGCCTGCAAATCCGTCGACGTCGCGGCGATTACCCGCACATCGCTTTGAATCACTTCATTGGAGCCGACCGGCTCGAACTCCTTTTCCTGCAACACGCGCAGCAGTTTGCTTTGCAGCGGCAGCGGCATATCGCCGATCTCATCGAGAAACAGCGTGCCACCCTGAGCGATTTGTAATTTACCGGTGCGGCCCTTGCGGTCAGCGCCGGTAAAGGCGCCGGGTGCCGTGCCAAAGAACTCGGCTTCCAGCAGCGCCTCGGGAATTGCCGCGCTGTTGATGCTGACGAAGGCTTTGTGCGCGCGTGGCGAGGCGCTGTGGATCGCTTGCGCGAGCAACTCCTTGCCGGTGCCGGTTTCGCCCAGCAGCAACACCGGCGAATCGGCGCTGGCACTGCGCCTGGCGCGGCGTTTGACTTCGAGGCTGGCGGCGCTGGTACCGATGAAGTGGGCAAAGTTGTATTTGGTCTGCCGCGCACGCAGCAGCGAACGGGTCGAGGCCAGTTCTTCCTGCATGCTCAGGTAGCGTTTGAGCATCGGCGACAGCGTACGCAACTCGTCGAACAGAGCGAAACCGATGGCGCCGATTACGCTGCCGGCATCGTCGTGGATCGGCAGGCGCATCACCACCAGCGGTTCCTTTGGCGTGTCCTGCATATCCAGCAGAATCGGCCGACCGGTGCGTACCACCTCGCGCAGCAGACTGCCGGGGATCACGCTTTCGCAGGGTTTGCCGATAGCGCCGGCCGCTGAATCGAGACCGAAGCGCCGGGCGTAGCGTTCGTTCATCCAGACGATATTCGCATCGCGATCGACAATCACCGTGCCCTCACTGGATTGCTCGATGATCTCGAACAGCGAACGGATCGCCAGGGTGCGTACCCGTTGGTAGTCCTTGAGGCTTTCGGTGGTGTTCATGGAGGCTGGTCCTGATTGTTTGTTGCCGGTACCGGCCCGTTCGCGAGCAGGCTCGCTCCCACAGGGGACTGCATTCCAATGTGGGAGCGAGACTGCTCGCGAATGCCGAGCCGCGAAGTAGCAGAAAAAACCTACCCCGGATGCGCCGCCGCCAACAGCTCTTTGGTGTAGGGATGCTGCGGGTTGTCAAACACGTCGTGACTGGCACCACGCTCGACCACCTGGCCGTCCTTGATCACGATCATGTCGTGGGCCAACGCGCGCACCACGGCCAGATCATGGCTGATGAACAGGTAGGTCAAACCGTATTTTTCCTGCAAATCACGGAGCAGGGCGACCACCTGTTTCTGTACGGTGCGGTCGAGGGCCGAGGTCGGCTCATCAAGCAAAATCAGCGCCGGCTTAAGCACCAGGGCCCGGGCGATGGCGATGCGTTGGCGCTGGCCACCCGAGAACTCATGGGGATAACGGTGGCGGCTCTCGGGGTCGAGCCCCACTTCCCTGAGCACGCGAATCACTTGCTCATCGCACTCATTGGCCGTCGACTCGCAATGCACTTCGAGACCTTCGCTGATGATCTGTGCCACCGACATGCGCGGGCTGAGGCTGCCAAACGGGTCCTGAAACACCACCTGCATCTGCCGGCGCCACGGCCGCAATTGCTTTTGATTGAGGCCATCCAGCGCTTCGCCCTGAAAGCGAATGCTGCCCTCGGAATCCAGCAAACGCAGGATCGCCTGACCCAGCGTCGACTTGCCCGAACCAGACTCGCCAACAATGCCCAAGGTCTTGCCGCGCTGAATATTCAGACTGATGCCATCGACAGCGCGCAGATACTGCTTGCGCCTGAACAACCCGCCGCCGACCTGGAAATCGACGCGCAGGTCAGCGACCTCCAGCACATTTTCGCGTTCGTCACGGGGCAGGGCTTCACCTTCCGGCTCTGCGTTCAACAGCACGCAGCTGTATGGGTGTTTGGGTTCGGTAAACAGGGTTTCGCAGGGCGCCTGCTCGACGATCTCGCCAGCCTTCATCACGCACACCCGCTGCGCGATGCTGCGCACCAGATTGAGATCGTGACTGATCAGCAGCAGCGACATGCCGAGCCGCTGTTGCAGGGACTTGAGCAGCAAGAGAATCTTGCGCTGCACGGTGACATCCAGCGCCGTGGTCGGCTCATCGGCAATCAACAACTCCGGTTCGCAGGCCAGGGCCATGGCGATCATCACCCGTTGCCGTTGCCCGCCAGAGAGCTGATGCGGATAGGCTTTCAACCGCTCCTTGGGCTTTTGAATGCCGACCAGTCCGAGCAATTCCAGAATGCGCTGCTGCGCTTGCTTGCCACCGAGGCCACGGTGCAGCAACAGGGTTTCGCCGATTTGCTTTTCAATGGTGTGCAATGGATTGAGCGAAGTCATCGGCTCCTGAAAGATCATGGCGATGCGATTGCCGCGCAGTTCTCGCAAGACCTTCGGATCAGCACCGAGCAATTCTTGCCCGCGATAGCGGATGCTGCCACGGGTTTGCGCCTCAGTATCGGGCAGCAGCTGCAGGATCGAATGCGCGGTCACCGATTTCCCCGAGCCCGATTCGCCCACCAGTGCCAGGCACTCACCGGGGCGGATATCCAGGCACAGGTCACGCACCACGGTCTGGCCATGGAAGGCGACATTGAGGTTGCGGATTTCAATCAGGTTTTCAGTCATGGTCACGCTTCAGGATCGAGGGTCAAAAGCGTCACGTAACGCTTCGCCGATGAATACCAACAAAGAGAGGATCAGCGCCAGGGTAAAGAACGCGGTCAACCCGAGCCACGGCGCTTGCAGGTTCTGCTTGCCCTGACCGATCAGTTCACCCAGCGAGGCACTGCCGGCCGGCATGCCGAAGCCGAGGAAATCCAGCGCGGTCAGCGTCGAAATGGCCCCGGTCAGAATGAACGGCAGGTAGCTCAGCGTCGCGTTCATTGCGTTGGGCAGGATGTGCCGGAAGATCACCTTGCGGTCAGTCAGGCCCAGGGCGCGTGCGGCTTTGACGTATTCCAGATTGCGCCCGCGCAAGAACTC
This sequence comes from Pseudomonas sp. S3_G06, assembly GCF_054667565.1. Taxonomy (NCBI): domain Bacteria; kingdom Pseudomonadati; phylum Pseudomonadota; class Gammaproteobacteria; order Pseudomonadales; family Pseudomonadaceae; genus Pseudomonas; species Pseudomonas sp. S3_G06. The sequence goes on along the minus strand of NZ_CP162738.1, from coordinate 2,529,991 downwards.
GGCGCGCACCACGTCCACCAGCGCCAACCATGAAAACAGCGCCATGATCCCCAGCAGCCACCAGAAATTCGGCTCGACGAAACCTGAAAGAATGATCAGCAGATACAACACCGGCAGCCCCGACCAGACTTCCAGCACGCGCTGTCCGAGCAAGTCGACCCAGCCGCCGTAATAGCCCTGCAACGCGCCGGCGGCGATGCCAATCAGCGCGCTGACAAAGGTCAGCATCAGGGCAAACAGAATCGACACTCGAGCACCAAAGATGACCCGCGCCAGCACATCGCGCGCCTGATCGTCGGTGCCCAGCCAGTTCACCGAAGTTGGTGGGCTCGGCGCCGGTTTGTTCAGGTCATAGTTGGGCGTGTCATCGCTGAACGGAATCGGCGGGAACAGCAACCAGCCGCCGTCCTTGCGAATCAGATTCTGCACGTACTCGCTACGGTAATCGGCCTGGAACGGCAGCTGCCCGCCGAACTCCTGTTCGGTATAGCGCTTGAACACCGGGAAGTACCACTGGCCCTGATAACTGACCATCAACGGTTTGTCGTTGGCGATCAACTCGCCACCCAGTGTCAGGATGAACAGGCCGATGAACAGCCACAGCGACCACCAGCCACGACGGTTTTTCTTGAAACGTTCGAAACGGCGACGACCCAAAGGCGAGAGCTCGAACATCAGGCATTCCTCGCGGCGAAGTCGATACGCGGGTCGACCAGGGTGTAGCAGAGGTCGCCGATCAGTTTTATCAGCAGGCCGAACAGGGTGAAAATGAACAGCGAACCGAACACCACTGGATAGTCCCGCGATACCGCTGCTTCGTAACTCATGCGCCCAAGGCCATCGAGGGAGAAGATCACTTCGATCAGCAGTGAGCCAGCGAAGAACACACTGATGAACGCCTGAGGTATCCCCGAAACCACCAACAGCATGGCGTTGCGAAACACGTGTCCGTACAGCACGCGGCGTTCGCTCAAGCCTTTGGCGCGGGCCGTCACTACGTACTGTCGGGTGATTTCATTGAGGAACGAGTTTTTTGTAAGGATCGTCAAGGTCGCGAATCCACCGATCACCAGCGCGGTGACCGGCAGCACCAGATGCCAGAAGTAATCGGCGATCTTGCCCAGGGTCGATAGCGATTCGAAGTTGTCCGAAACCAGTCCGCGCACCGGAAACCAGTTCAACGAAGTACCGCCGGCGAATACCACGATCAGGAACATCGCGAACAGAAACGCCGGCATGGCGTAACCGATGATGATCGCCGTGCTGCTCCAGATATCGAAATGGCTGCCGTGGTGCACAGCCTTGCGGATGCCCAGCGGGATCGACACCAGATAGGTGATCAGTGTCGCCCACAGTCCGAGCGAAATCGTCACCGGCATCTTTTCCAGAATCAGGTCGGTGACCGTCGCGCCACGAAAGAAGCTCTTGCCGAAGTCCAGTTGCGCGTAGTTCTTCAGCATCAGCCACAGGCGCTCGTGGGCCGGTTTGTCGAAACCGTACTGCTTTTCGATGTCCTTGATCAGTTGCGGGTCGAGACCACGGCTGGCGCGCGAAGCGTTGCTCGATGTCTCGCCGGCTCCGCCGCCGACACTGGCGCCGCCAATGCCTTGCAGATGGGCGATGGCTTGTTCCACTGGTCCGCCGGGCGCGGCTTGGATGATGACGAAATTGACCAGCAGGATGATCACGAGCGTCGGAATGATCAGCAGCAGGCGCCGCAGTATGTAACCCCACATCAGTGCGGCCCTCCGGGTCTGCCGCGACTGATTTTCTCGGCGGTCATCTGCTGATTGGTCAGTGGCGTGCGGCTGATTTCCCACCAGCTCTCGATGGCTTCGTCATTGCTCGCCTGCACCGTGGGAATGCCGAAGCGGTTCCACCACACGGTCGAGGTGCCCGGCGGGTAATAGTTGGGAATCCAGTAGTAATTCCATTGCAGCACCCGGTCCAGCGCATGGGCGTAATGCAGCATGTCCGACTGAGTAGAGGCGCGGATCAGGCCGTTGATCAAGGTGTCGACCGCCGGGTTTTTCAACACCATGTAATTGTTCGCGCCCGGATCGTTGGCCGCTGCCGAGCCGAAATAGTTGAGCAACTCACCGCCCGGAGAAGTGGTAACGGGGTAGCCGGTGACGATCATGTCGTAGTCGCGACTCATCAGGCGATTGACGTATTGCGAGGCGTCGATGCGACGGATATTCAGCTCGATGCCGATCTGCTTCAGCGTGCGCTTGTAGGGCAACAGCAGGCGGTCCATGCCGTTCTGGCTGACCAGAAAAGTGAAGCTCAGCGGCTCGCCGGCGCCGTTGACCAGTTGATCGCCATCCGGTTTCCAGCCGGCCTGCTCCAGCAGTTGCAGGGCTTGCAACTGCTTGTCACGGATGATGCCGCTGCCGTCGGTCTTCGGCGCCTCGAAGACTTTGCTGAACACTTCCTCAGGCACCTGACCGCGCAGCGGTTCAAGGATTTCCAACTCTTTTGCATCGGGCAACTGCCGGGCGGCGAGATCGGTATTGGAAAAGTAGCTCTGCTGGCGGATATAGACGTTGCGCATCATCTGCCGGTTGCTCCATTCGAAATCCCAGAGCATCGCCAGTGCCTGGCGTACCCGGCGGTCCTGGAACATCGGCTTTTGCAGATTGAACACGAAACCCTGGGCCGATTGCGGCGCTTCAGTGGCGAGGTGGGCCTTCTGCAAACGGCCATCGCTGAGGGCGGGACTGTCGTAGCCGATCGAATAGCCGGTCGCGGAAAACTCGCGGTTGTAGTCGTAGGCGCCACCACGCAGCACCTGACGGGCGACATCGGTGTCGCCGAAATACTCGATACTGAAATGGTCGAAGTTGTACAGGCCGCGACTGACCGGCAGGTCCTTGCCCCACCAGTCGCCATTGCGTTCAAAGGTGATGCTGCGCCCGGAGTCGACCTTGCCAACCCGGTACGGCCCGCTGCCCAGCGGCGGTTCATAACCACCGCCGCTGGCGAAATCGCGGCTCTTCCACCAGTGTTCGGGGAACACCGGCAGGGTCGCGATATCCAGGGGCAGGGTGCGGTTTTCGTTGCTTTTGAAGTCGAAGCGCACGGTCAGTGGCGCCTCGATTTCGACGCCTTTGACGTCGGCAAACTGGGTGCGATAACGCAGGCTGCCCTGGGTCATCAGCAGGTTGTAGGTGTAGCGAACGTCTTCGGCGGTAATCGGTTTGCCATCGGCAAAGCGCGCCTTCGGGTTGATGAAAAAGCGCAGCGACAGGCCGTCTTCCGAGCGTTCCATTTTTTCCGCCACCAGACCGTACACCGTGTAGGGCTCATCCAGCGAGCGCTGGGCCAGTGGCGAATACAGCAGGCCGTCGATCTGCGTGACGCCGATGCCTTTGTCTATATAGGGCAGCAGATGATCGAAGTGGCCGATTTCGATTGCCGAGCGCCGCATCGTCCCACCCTTCGGCGCCTGCGGGTTGGTGTAGTCGAAATGGCCGAAGCCGGCGGGGTATTTGGCCGGTTCGCCGTAAACGGTCAGTGCGTGTTGCGGGGCAGCGGTCGCACCGGCGGCACCCGTGAGCAGGGCGAGGGCGGTGAGCATCAGTGTGGGAAAAACCAGTCGCATCGTCAGCCTTGGAACGCAAAATCGATAAGCGCAAGTTGTACGCGAGCGGCGCGCCACTCGCCAGCCGTATATGTAACCGAAACACAACGGCCCACCAAAGGGTGGGCCGTTGTCAGCAACAGGACGACGAATCAGTCCTGACGGCTGGTGACTTCCAGCAGGTGGTAACCGAACTGGGTCTTCACCGGGCCTTGCACGACGTTGATCGGCGCGCTGAACACCACGGTGTCGAATTCCTTGACCATCTGGCCTGGACCGAACGAACCCAGGTCTCCGCCCTGACGGCTGGATGGGCAGCTGGAGTTGGCTTTGGCGACTTCAGCAAAATCGGCGCCGGCTTCGATCTGAGCCTTGAGTTCGTTGCACTTGTCTTCGCTGGAAACCAGGATGTGGCGGGCAGTGGCTTTGGCCATGGGGAATTCTCCGAACTGTTTCAATAAAAGGTGGAGCGTACCGGAATCAGTCGGTGAATTCTCGGCAAAGTTCCATTCTGATTCCCTGACTCTACTCACAGATCCGCCGCCCGCAGGCGCTGGGCATGCTCGACGTACAGCTCGATAGGGTCCGGCGAAGACGCGTTTACGCCTGGGCTGCGCCGCAAACTAGCCAAGTGATCCATTGGATAATCAGAGCGGACCACTTGGCCGAGATGGCTACTGAAGCGTCCGACGAAACCGTCATTCTGCTGGGGTTCGGTGGTGAAATATTGCGACAGCACCCAGCAGATGCCCTGAACCGGATCCTGCGCTGGCAACGTGGATTGCGGGACAACGCCGCTCCACGAGTAATAGCGCACGCCGTTGACCTGCTCGGCGCCGTGACCGCCCCAAGTCAGTGGCAGCCCCTGTGGAAATTTGTCATTGAATTGACCGACGCCGACCGTGGTCAGTGCGTTGAGTGCGGCCAACGCGTTCTGTGGCAGTGCCACGCTGCCGCTGAGCAGCGACATTAAGTCAGCAAATTGGGTCGCCACGTTTTGAGCGACGGCGTCGGGGAGCTTGCCCGGGATCAGCGCCTTGCGCAGGAAGTCGGCGAGCTCCGAACCATGGTTCGGACCACTGACGGAGGTGACCGAAGCGACTACGTTTGGTGCAAGCGCCGCCGCATAGCGTGCAGCGAGTGCGCCCTGACTGTGTCCTATAAGGTTGACTTTCTTCGCGCCTGTGCCTCGCAGCACACAGGCAATCTGTGACAGCAATTGCTCACCCCTCACTTCATTGTCATGGGTGGCCGAAAGGTGTGGAACAAACAATCGACAGCCAGCCGCTTTCAGCGCGGATTTGACGTCATGGAACAGCTCGAAATGACCGATACGCTCGAACCCGAACAGACCGTGGACCAACAGGATGGGATAACGAGTTGTAGCATTCCGTTGCATGTTCTTACCTTTTTCGTAGAAGTTCATCGGGAAATCACCGAGCCACTCTAAAACACTCATCTCGTTGAAGAAGTACGAAGACGCTTCACGTTGCGTTTGAAAATGGACTAAGAGACGTACGAAGTTTCGGAGAGCTGTGAAATCCGAATCGGAAGTTCATAGGGTCGTTTGTCGTCACAACAGCGCGAACACCCCAGTTGCCTACCTTGTGAGTAGAGGTTGCGCCGTCGTCGCGGTGTATTCGGCTGACATCCAGAACCTGCAAGGAAGTCCTCAATGTAGGTGTCAGTGTCGTCATTCGGGACGGCACGTTTTCCAGGGAGTGGAGACGAAAATGAATAGCCATGAAGTCGAGTTTTACTGGCGGATGCGTCCGTCCGCGGTTGCCGATGTGTCTTTCGATCCTCTGATCGCGCCGACCATTGACGGGCTTGAGGGCAGCGTGCTTGAGCCTTCTCTGGTCAGGGCCATCGTTCGCATTTCTCCTTATGCCAACATGAGCTGTGGCGATCAGCTGGTGCTGTATTGGGAGGGGCTGGATATCGAAGGCTTTGCCTATCAATACGAGAGCGTTCGATTCATCAGCCAGGCCCAGATTGGCAAAGACGTAATCTTCATCATCAAGGGCATGCATGTGGCTGCGCTGGATGGAGGCTCGCTGGAGGTTTACTGGACACTGCAAAGTGCGTCCGCGCCCAAGGCATTGGAATCTGCACGCCTGCAACTGTCTGTGGGCGATATGCGCACGCAATTTTTGGCGCCACAGATCGAAGGCTCGGTAAACGGAGCGCTGGAGCCATCGCGAGTGGCAGAGGGCACCCTGGTGACTCTGCAGCCTTACGCGAGGATGTCGGCGGGTGATCGGGTGATGTTGTCCTGGCACGGCGATACCTCGCCCGAGATCTTTACCGACTCATTGAACGTGGAGGCCTACTCCGTCGCGCAATGCCTGTCGTTCTGGGTGCCGGGTAGCTACATCGAGGCGCATCGCGGTGGCGAGGTGGTAGTCGCCTACCGTGTTGAACAATGCTGGGGAACGATCCGAACGTCGGAGCCTGCGACGGTTTTCATTGGGCCGGCAGTGCGTGCTGAACTGGCCGCGCCGGATATTGTTGGGGCGATCGATGATGTGCTGTCGGTCAAGGACTCGATAGAGGGGGTTGCCATTCTGATCAAAGACCCGCAGGTGCACGAAGACGAGTTGGTCTATCTCAAGTGCGATGGTGAGTTCTTCAGTCATCGCGATGATCTTGAAATCACTCGGGAGACGGCCGGGCAACCGGTGAGTTTCACTGTTCCCCATCGGTTCTGGCGCGAGCACCACGGCACGACGGTGGAGATTGGCTACATCATCGAACGTCTGGACGACATCAGTCAGCAATCTGCCGTGAGGCGGATCAGCGTCGTGGCCTAGACCGGGGCAGTGAGCCCTCCGCGCTCTTGATGGAGCGGGAGGGCAATCTGCGATCAGGCTCTGGCTTGTGCCAGGCGCGTAGCAGCGTCGGTCAACAATTGTTCCGTTGCGCTGAAGCCGAGGCAGCCGTCGGTGATCGATACGCCGTAGCGCAGAGAGCTGCTCAGCGGCTGGCAGCCTTCGAACAGATGGGATTCGAGCATCATGCCAATCAGCGCATGGTTACCATGCAGGCGTTGTTCAAGCACATCGTTGAACACGGCTGGCTGGCGCAGTGGATCCTTGCCGCTGTTGGCATGGCTGCAATCGACCATGATCCGGCTGGGGATCTTCAGTCGGCTGAGCTCGGCGCTGATGTTGGCCACGCTGCTTGCATCGTAGTTCGGCCCTTGATGGCCACCGCGCAGCACGATGTGGGTATCAGCGTTGCCAGCTGTCTGCACGATCGCCGGATGCCCTTGGCTGTCGACGCCGAAGTGCCGATGCGCATGGGCTGCCGAGCGCATGGCGTCGACAGCAACGGCGGCGCCGCCGTCGGTGCCGTTCTTGAAGCCCACCGGCATGTTCAGGCCGCTGGCCATTTCGCGGTGGATTTGCGATTCGGTGGTGCGGGCACCAATGGCCACCCAGCTCAGCAGGTCATCAAAGTAGTTGGCGGCCATGGGTTGCAGGAGTTCGGTAGCGACCGGTAGTCCGAGCCGGATCATTTCCAGCATCAGTTCGCGCGACAGCGTCAGGCCGGTAGCCATGTCGTCAGTGCCGTCCAGATGCGGATCGTAGGCCAGACCTTTCCAGCCGATCGTCGTTCGCGGCTTTTCGACGTAGGCGCGCATGACCAGCAGCATTTCACCGCTGACATCTTCGGCCAGGCGAGCGAGTTTTCTGGCGTATTCGACTGCCGACTGCGGATCATGGATAGAGCAGGGGCCAACGATGACCAGCAGGCGCGGGTCTTCACCGTCGAGGATGGCGCGCACCGCCTGGCGATGGGCAGTGACCTGCTGATGCAGGGAGTGGCTGAGCGGTAATTGCTGTTTGAGCTGCAACGAGCTGGGCAGACGCAGGGTCAGCGCTTCGTTGGCAGAATCGAGGATGGACGGCGGCAAAGCGGAAACTGAAGAGTTCATGTTCGGTCTTCCTGGGCGGATGGCGGGTTTTTCCCGCGCACTCGGCCCTACTGGGGTGTTCGACAAATGGCCGTACTGGCTAGGCGTGTGTGTTTGCCACCTGTAGGTGACCGATCGGAGGCGGCAGGCTGTCCCGAGCGGAGGCTGGTAAATCGCCAGGCGCTAAAGCTGTCGTAACGGTAATAAGTGGCGTAGTTCATGGTGTAAACCTCGAAATGTGGTGTGTCGCTGAAAGTGATGGGCCTGAAAAAACAAAACCCCCGGTCGGGAAGCCGACCGGGGGTTGAGAAATCTCTGGTAGGCGACCCGTTATCATGGGCGCCGTTTGGGTATCAGGCGCGCCAGTGGCTAAACCAATACCCAAAATAAAAGTTGTCTGGAGCGCAGGCGTCGTTCACCCACGCAGCCGCAATCGAGCGCGAGGCGCTGGCGATGCAAGACTGTGAAGGGGCGTTGAACATGGTCTGTCTCCGATGAATGCGCCGAGCTTACTCGACGCTGATACGCGTCAGCAATCAGAAAATGCTATTGCGTGCCGAGCGAAACGGCTATCACTGGCAAACGATCTGGTTAAAGTGCATTTTTACGATTGGAGAGAGCTGAATGAGTTATCGAATTCGGCATGCCACCCATGATGATCTTGCTTTTGCGCGGGACCTGACCTGTCGCAACATGCTGCGTTATTACATTGACCACGATCTGTTGTGGCAGGACGAGGCGTTTGACGCAGGCTGGCAGTATCGTGAGAGCTGGATGATCCTCCAGGATGAACTGCTGATCGGCTTTGTCAGTCTGAGCGAGGATTCGCGGGCGCTGTACATACGCGAATTGCAGATTGATCAGACCTGGCGAGGGCAGGGCGCCGGGTCCTGGGCTATCGATCAGGTTATTGACATGGCCCGTCAGGCGCGACGTCCTGCACTGCGACTGACGGTCTTCGATAACAATCCTGCGCAAGCACTGTATGTCCGCAAAGGACTGCGTATCGTAGGCAGGGATGAGTGTTTCCTCAGAATGCAGCTTGATGTGAGTACAGCTGTGCTCTGAAACCCACAGCCGGCAAGCCCTGAATGATGAATTGAAACTTTTTAAATGCGGCTTTCCGCTAGGTCTGTCTGGCACTTTTTGCTAAGGTGTCCGGCATCCCAATAAGACCATATCGCGAGGTGTCTGCTTGATTAGGGTGCTAGTGGTCGACGACCATGATCTCGTTCGTACAGGCATTACACGGATGCTGGCCGATATCGATGGCCTGCAGGTGGTGGGTCAGGCCGAGTCAGGTGAAGAGTCCCTGATCAAAGCCCGTGAATTGAAGCCTGACGTAGTGCTCATGGACGTCAAGATGCCCGGCATCGGCGGCCTCGAAGCCACACGGAAACTGCTGCGCAGCCACCCGGACATCAAGGTGGTTGCCGTTACGGTGTGCGAGGAAGACCCTTTCCCGACGCGTTTGCTGCAGGCCGGCGCCGCCGGTTACCTGACCAAGGGGGCGGGTCTGCCGGAAATGGTTCAGGCCATTCGGCTGGTTTTCGCCGGGCAGCGTTACATCAGTCCGCAGATCGCTCAGCAGTTGGCGATCAAATCATTTCAGCCAACCAATGATTCGCCGTTCGATGCCTTGTCGGAGCGGGAAATCCAGATTGCCTTGATGATTGTCGGCTGCCAGAAGGTCCAGATCATTTCCGACAAGTTGTGCCTGTCGCCGAAAACCGTGAACACCTACCGCTACCGCATTTTCGAGAAGCTTTCGATCAGCAGCGACGTCGAGCTGACACTGCTCGCGGTGCGTCACGGCATGGTGGATGCCAGCGCCTGACCATGACCGAGACATTTGATTCCAGTGCTTTCCTGTCGACCGTCAGCGGTCGCCCGGGCGTCTATCGCATGTTCGACAGCGAGGCGCGCCTGCTGTATGTCGGCAAGGCGAAAAACCTGAAGAAACGTCTGGCGAGCTACTTTCGCAAGACCGGGCTGGCGCCGAAAACGGCTGCACTGGTAGGGCGTATCGCTCAGGTCGAGACGACCATCACCGCCAACGAAACCGAAGCGCTGCTGCTGGAACAGACGCTGATCAAGGAGTGGCGCCCGCCGTACAACATCCTGCTGCGCGACGATAAATCCTATCCGTACGTGTTTCTCTCCGACGGACAGTTTCCGCGCCTGAGCATCCATCGCGGCGCCAAAAAGGCCAAGGGCAAGTATTTCGGCCCCTATCCGAGTGCCGGCGCCATACGTGAAAGCCTGAGCATCCTGCAAAAAACCTTTTTCGTCCGCCAGTGCGAGGACAGCTATTACAAGAATCGCACCCGTCCGTGCCTGCAATACCAGATCAAACGCTGCAAGGCGCCATGCGTGGGCCTGGTCGAGCCTGACGTCTACGCCGAAGACGTGCGCCACTCGGTGATGTTCCTCGAAGGTCGCAGCCACGCGCTGACCAACGAGCTGTCCACCGCGATGGAAGAGGCAGCGATCAATCTCGAATTCGAACGCGCGGCCGAATTGCGCGACCAGATTGCCTTGCTGCGCCGGGTGCAGGACCAGCAGAGCATGGAAGGCGGAACCGGCGATATCGACGTTATTGCCGCATTCGTCAACCCAGGCGGCGCCTGTGTCCACCTGATCAGCGTGCGCGGCGGGCGCGTGCTCGGCAGCAAGAATTTCTTCCCGCAGGTCGGCATTGAGGAAGACGTTTCCGAGGTCATGGCAGCATTCCTCGGTCAGTACTACATTAGTAGCCCCGAACGCGATCTGCCGAGCGAACTGATCGTCAACGTGGTTCACGAAGACTTCCCGGCGTTGATCGAAGGCATTCATACCTTGCGCGGCCGCGAGTTGGCAATCAGCCATCGAGTGCGCGGCACGCGCGCGCGCTGGCAGCAATTGGCCGTGACTAACGCTGAACAAGCGTTGGGCGCGCGTCTGGCCAACCGTCAGCACACCGCCGCGCGATTCGATGCGCTGGCCGAAGTGCTGAATCTGGATGAACCGCCGCAGCGCCTGGAATGCTATGACATCAGTCATTCCAGCGGCGAAGCCACGGTGGCCTCGTGCGTGGTGTTCGGGCCGGAAGGCGCGATCAAGTCGGATTATCGCCGCTACAACATCGAAGGCGTCACCGCCGGCGACGACTACGCGGCCATGCACCAGGCGCTGACTCGCCGCTTCAGCAAACTCAAGGACGGCGAAGGCAAGTTGCCGGACATTCTGCTGGTCGACGGTGGCAAAGGCCAATTGTCGATGGCCCGGGATGTGCTCAACGAACTGGCCGTACCGGATCTGATCCTGTTGGGCGTCGCCAAAGGTGCTACCCGCAAGGCCGGTTTCGAAACGTTGTATCTGAATGATGCAGCGCACGAGTTCACCTTGCGCGGCGATTCACCTGCCTTGCACTTGATCCAGCAGATCCGCGATGAGGCGCACCGCTTCGCAATTACGGGGCATCGCGCTCGTCGCGGCAAGACCCGCCGAACCTCAACGCTGGAAGGCGTGGCAGGGGTAGGGCCGACCCGCCGCCGTGACCTGTTGAAACATTTTGGTGGATTGCAGGAGCTGTCTCGTGCAAGCATCGAAGAGATCGCCAAAGCCCCGGGGATCAGTAAAAAGCTCGCTGAGTCGATTTATGCGAACCTGCATAGTGAGTAGAATGCCCCTTCACCTCGTAGCCAGTTGTGCCGATGAATATCCCTAATCTGATTACCGTTCTACGCGTCCTGCTCATCCCGATCTTTATTTTGCTGTTCTATCTGCCCTACGAGTGGAGTTACATGGCCTCCGCTTCGGTGTTCGCCTTCGCGGCCGCAACCGACTGGCTCGATGGTTACCTGGCGCGCCGACTGGAGCAGAGCACACCGTTCGGGGCGTTTCTCGATCCGGTCGCCGACAAGCTGATGGTCGCTGTTGCCCTGGTCCTGCTGGTGCAGGAACACGGCAATCTCTGGCTCACACTGCCAGCGGCGGTCATCATCGGTCGCGAGATCGTGATTTCGGCCCTGCGCGAATGGATGGCCGAACTCGGCGCACGAGCGCAGGTAGCCGTTTCCAATCTGGGCAAATGGAAAACCGCTGCGCAGATGCTCGCGCTGGTGATTCTGCTGGCTCATCCAAAGGCATTCAGCTTCTGGGTCGTGCTCGGTTATACGCTGCTGATCGTATCGGCAGGGCTGACCCTGTGGTCGATGGTTCAATACCTTCGCGCCGCCTGGCCGCACCTGAAGACCGATGTCGAAAAGAAATAAAAGTTTTTTGAATCAAGGGGTTGACGGGGCATCTTAATTCTATAGAATGCGCCACACCAAGCGGGAATAGCTCAGTTGGTAGAGCACGACCTTGCCAAGGTCGGGGTCGCGAGTTCGAGTCTCGTTTCCCGCTCCAATTTGTACAGTGTTTGTTGTTGTGCTACTGACAGCAAAGACTTTGAGGCCGAGTAGCAAAATGGTTATGCAGTGGATTGCAAATCCACCTACGCCGGTTCGATTCCGACCTCGGCCTCCACTATCAAAAAACCCCGTAGATCAATGATCTACGGGGTTTTTTGTTGTCTGCAGAAAAATGTGGTGCTCACCTGTTTGCGGAGGGTCAATCAGTCAAGCACGATCCGGTCTGGATGTGGCTGGCACCTTCCACCGTGAGATTCGAGAAAAAGATGCAGCCAATGAGCCGCGCGAACAGCGTCAATGTCTCTGCAAGATCGGGGTTGTCAAACAGAACAGCCCTTGAGTCCAGAGCACATAAGGCACCCCAGAGTCTCCCGTCCGGCAGGAAAACAGGCGCGCCTGCGTAGCTTTCAATCGAATATTGCTTCACCACAGGACGTGACGAAAGTCGTCCATCCTGGCTGATTTGTGGAAGGAAGAGGGCTTGCGGATTTCGTCGAAACTCACTGCAAAGGGTGGTTTCCAGATCCAGCGTATCGCCGACATTTATTCCCAGTTCAATCGGATCGTACGCCGAACAAACGATCCACTCTGTTTCAGTGAATTTTGCGATGCCGGCAAAGCGTGTACCGGTCAGACGGGTGACAAGTTGCAGGATATTGGTGGTCGCTTCGATCTCGGCGATCGCCGAGCGCTCCTCTTGGCTTAAAGACGCTTTTAGAACGGTGTCACTCATTTGCATGGAATCAAATCTCCTGATTGCTTGTACATCCCTGAGCACTGCTCTGGTGACGTTCTGTGAGGCGTGATCGTGGTTGAAGGGGGGGCGTGCTGATTACCCTTTGATTATTGATTTCGGCGCCATCCTTTAGCGTAGACATCCCGTCCAGTCCTGGGTTGCCTGCTCATAATCTCAATCGATGAAACATCTGTCACCCGTGCAGCTAAGGTGATGGTGAGCGTCTGAATCTTTTGAGTTTATCGTCTCAATTTCCAGTCGGGTTGCTGCGATTTGCCAGTAACCTCGGCGTCTACTTCAAGCAAACTCCGTAGCTCCCTGATTTCTGAGGCTTTTTGATTTTCCTCGGTCAGCGATATTTAGTTCTCAAATCGCGCACTCCAAACTTGCTTCACCGGGACGTGATGTATATATTCCCCGCTCGGCTTTTCAAGCGGCCATCCTGTCAGGATCGCAACCGCAAGGCTGAGCAAAGCAACACCGCGCTACCGCCCGAATGGCGAAACTGGTAGACGCATGGGACTTAAAATCCCCCGCTCGTAAGGGCGTGCCGGTTCGATTCCGGCTTCGGGCACCATGAATATCAAGGGCTTGCATGACATACCTCATGCAAGCCCTTAGTTCTTTTTTCCGCAATCAAAAAATCTTTTCCGCAATTCGTGACCGTTAGTCACCTCGTAGGGGTGACCTTCATGCCCTTCCGCATACGGATGTACTGTTCTGTCATCCCTACGGTGGTGTGCCCAAGTTGGTCTCGAGCTTCTCTGATGTTCCCTGTTGACTCCTCTTTATCCGTGGCCGCTTTTGCTCGTAGGTCGCGCATCTGAAATTCTGCTTTTGGAATCCCGGCTGCTTCCCTGGCGTCATCGAACCTTTTTCTGAGCATGCTGGTCGTCATCGGCTGCCCAGAGTCGATTACTACCAGGCGTGTTGATCTGATTTTCTGTCCGGTCTTTCGCGCCATGATTCGATCTATTACGACTTTGAGCTCACCAATGATTTCGATCCTTCGTTTAGCCCCAGTTTTGCCTTGCTGGACGGAGAGCTTTCCGTCCTTTATGTCGCGCTCATCCATCTTCAATGTGTCAGCGACCCTCTGACCTGTTAGATAGAACAGGTCCAAAGCATCTCTTAATGGTTGATCGGCATGCTGGTATGACCGCAGCCACGTACCTATCCAAGAGCGCCTTCGCCGCACACATCGGCCGCTCACCGAGTTACATCACCTGGCTGAAGGAAAACGGTCGACTGGTCCTGTCCCCAATGGCAAGCAGGTCGACGTTCTGGCCACCGAAGCATTGATCCGCGATACCGCTGACCCGAGCAAGGCTGCCGTCGCTGCTCGCCACCAACAGGAGCGGCTTCAGCGTAATGTGTACAGCCACGTCGCTACACAATCCGAACCGACCAACATGGCTGCGCCGCCGCCCGTTGATCCCGCGCAAGGGCAGTCCCCGGACTTTCAGAAAGCGCGTGCACATCGCGAGCACTACTTGGCGCGGATGGCTGAGATGGAGTTTCGCAAGGCGCAGGGGGAGCTGGTGGAAATCAGCTTTGTGCAGAAAGCCGCTTTTGAAACGGCGCGATCGCTTAATCATTCGCTAATGAGCCTGTCGCCGCAATTGGCGCCACAACTCGCCGCGCTGTCGGATCCGTGGGTGGTGGAGAGGCAGCTAACGGCTGCGCTGCGCCAACGACTTAACGAAGCGGCACAAGTGTCAAGCGATGACTTTGGATTTGCGTTTAGCGAGTGCTAAGGATATCCGCTGATAGGCATTTTTCTGCTCGCATCGGAATTGATTGGCGCCTGCTTCCAGTCAGTATTAGCCGTCGGCGTAAAGTGTTATCACGCGCCTACCGATGCAGCAGGCAAGTGTAATTTTGAATCTACCACCGCATGCGTAGTCACCCATTTTAAGACCTGGATATGCAGGTTCTTGTCAGAGGGTTATCGCTCTACTGCGACGCACTTGATCTCCACGAGAAGGCCAGGTCGAGCTAATTCACTGACACCAATGCAGGTCCATGCACAAGTGCTTCTCGGAAATACTTTATCCTTTACGCGTCTGAAAATTGGCATGTGACGGTGCATGTCGACGTGGTAAGTTGTCATTTCTACGACATCTTCAAATTTACAGCCACCTGCCTCCAAGACGATCCGGAGATTGTCCCATGCAGCTAAAAACTGCTGCTCAGGTTCTTCAATGACGGATAATTCCGGCGTCCTGCCTACCTGACCCGCGCAGTAGAGAGTTTTTCCTACCTTTACTGCTGGTGCATAACCCGCGCGCTCGTAGATCAATCTCATGCCATCTGGAACAATGATCTGACGGTCAGTCATGATTGCGGAGCCCCAAGTTAGAACGGTTACGAAAGCTAACTCAGGGGCCAGAGCCGCGTCCACTCAGTTCACTTCTCATCTATTAATCAACCCCACAGGTGCTTTTAGCCGCTGCTGAGTCTTTTTGAACTCATTACCTAATGTGGCTACCTCGATCGATGCAAAAGGCGCGAGCCGGTAGCGTTACTGATCAGAAGCATTTCGATGGTTGGTTCGCTGCTAGGCTGGCTCGTCAGTTCGTGTCGTCATCACCTTGAAATATATCTGCGTAAAGTCGCGCGACTGTAGGGGTAAGGTTATGACCGGCAGGAATGAGAAAGTCGGCGTGTGGTGCGAGCCGTTTTACGTAGATGACTTCGTAAACCCTGCGCACGATTCCAGGTGCTGTTTCTTCCCGGTCCAAGCCAGGCATTATCCCTACCGCTTTGTAACCGGCTTGCTCCAGTGATTGTTGCATATACGGCGTGCGGGTTGTTGCCATGCCATAGATCAGCCCCGCGCCCATGAACGTGCCGATTTTTTCTCCCAGGTCCTGGGCCGCAACGGCCAGTCTGGCTTGTCTGTGCGGTTTGGCTACCGCGCCGACCCGCCCGAAAATAACGTCAGCACCGTCAATTTTTTCCCACGTGGCGATAGCGACAATCTCATCGTTCTGGCGGACGACGGTAGCGAATATGCCTCGATCCGGATCGTCTTCGAGCACCACGTTGTCTGCGTAGAACTGCTGGTCCAGAAACGGGCTTGCCAACCCCACCGAAATGGAGGGAAACCATGTCCGGAAAAAATCTGTCGCGACATTGATCTCCTCACGTTTCAGGTAATCCCAACTGTAGCCATAGGGTAAATCGGTGAAGCTGCGAATTTGCTCGATCGTTGGCCATTTCATGCGGTTCTGCTCGTTTGTCTGATTGCTTCGATAAGTGGCGCCGGGGTCAGGCCCGAGGGTCAGGGTTATTGGCGGGTGCCGGGGCATGCCTGGCGGCGATCTGCCTGTGGCGCTCGACCACTTCGCCAATGACCAACTGCATCAGCCTCTGCACGATGGCCGTATCCAGCTCGGCCTCCTGAGCAAGTGCTGCCAGACGCTGGTATTGCTGCTGCTCTCTGGCCTCGTCTACCGCAGGCAACTGATATCGGGCCTTGAGCAATCCGACCTCATCGGTACAGCGAAACCGTTCCGCGAGCAGGTGGATGAGGGCGGCGTCGATATTGTCGATGGTTTTCCTGAATGTTGAGAGTTGACGCGCGATGTCGGAGTTTTCCATGAATGACCTCGTGACAGGTGTTCGAAAGAGCTTCTCAATGATTCGTCTGCTGAGCAAAAACCGACCAGTCCTTGTCGCCATCTCCCCTGGCTACCGCCGATGTCATTTTCAATCGCACGGCATCCGCCGCTGGCAACTCCAGCCCCTTGAGACGACCCGCATCGATCGCCAGATTCATATCCTTGAGGCCAAGCGACAGTTTGAATCCCGGTTCAAAATTGCTGCTGACGATGTTCTGCCCATAACGTTGATAACTGGGGCAGGCGAACAGGGTCTGGGTCATGAGCTTGATGAAAATCGAAGGGCTCAGTCCGTGGCGTTGAACGAGTCCGCTGGCTTCGCCCAGCGACTGGATGGCTTGGGTGATCATCATGTTGCCGGCGATTTTCGCGATACAGGCCTGTTCAGGTTGGTCGCCCAGATACCAGGTTTTTTTCCCGAGCAGGTCGAACAGCGGTTGGACGGTCGAGACAGCGGCCTGCGATCCGGCCGCCAGGATATTCAACTCGCCCTTGGCCGCCACGGCGGGCACGCCGAAGACCGGCGCCGCGATCAATGGCATGCCGACGGCTTCATGTTCGCGCTGCAACTCCAACATCAGCGAAGGCGACAAGGTCGACATCACGACATGCACGCAAGCTTTGTCTGCAGTTTCCAGAACAGCGCTGGAGAGCAACACTTGCCTGACGGCGGCATCATCGGCCAGAAGAGTGATGACTACCTCTTGCTGGAACGCCGAGGCCGGCGTTTCGATAACGCTGATGCCTTCGAGATCCTTGATCGCCGCCTGACTGCGGTTCCATGCCGAGACGTGATGGCCAGCGCGGACGAGCAGTGGAATGATGGCTCTGCCCATGCATCCCACTCCGATAAAACCAATCTTCATTTGCAGTCTCCGGTTGGTATTCGACGACGGTGAATGCAGACAAGTATGTCGGGCACGGGATTGCTACGGCACTGCCATTGCTGCACTCTCACTGTTCATTTTTGTACGGGGGCGGAGCATGGACTGGAGTGATGTGCGGGTCTTTCTCGCGATTGCCCGCAGCGGGTCATTAGGGGCTGCCGCCAAGCTGTTGGGGGTCAGCCATCCGACCGTGGGGCGGCGCTTGCAGGTGCTGGAACAGTTCAGTGGCCAACCCGTTTTCCTGCGTACCAACCAAGGTCTCGTGTTGACCGACAGCGGCGAGAAGCTCCTCAGCCTCGCGCAGGAAATGGAGCAAAGTGCGTTGGCCATCGAAAGGCGCCTCGCGGGGGACAGCGCACAGCCCGAAGGTGTGCTGCGCATTTCCTGCGCTGACTGGTTCGCCTGTTATGTGCTGGCCCCGGTGCTGAGTGAACTGGGCCGGCGTTATCCATTGATCGTGCCCGAGGTCATTGCCGGGCATCGATTGTTTGATCTGGCTCGCCGCGACGCCGACATCGCGTTTCGAATCGTTCCGTTCACCGAACCCGATATCGTGCACCGCAAGCTGATCTCCCTGACTTACGGGTTATACGCAGCCGTTGGATCTGCTGACCCTGAGCCACAGGGCGCCGGGCTGGGTCTGATCACCATGAGTGTTGCCCAGTCTCATTATCCCGATGTGCAGTGGCTGCAGCAGCGTTACCCTCTGGCGCGTACCGTGTTTACCAGTAGCAGCCGCACAGTCCAGGCGCAAATGTGTGCGCAGGGGCAGGGCGTCGCGGTATTGCCCCGCGCTTTGGGCGACCAGTTGACGGCGCTGCGTCTGATCGATTCAGATGAACCGCCACCAGGCCGCGACATTTGGATGGGCTACCACCAGGACATGCGCCAGATGGACAGTCTGCGCGCGCTTGCCGACCTGGCCTCCGTCATGATTGGCACTCAGGCAGGCGGTTGATTCACTCTGCCGGCTGCATGGCCGCCGTTTGCAGCTCTGCAGCAGATTGGCGCGCCAGACTCAGACTCAGTCCTGCGCCTACCACCAGACACGCAGCGATGCACAGTATGGCGACGGTGAAGGCGTGGGTGATGGCCGCCGCGTCCGTGTCCTTGCCCAGAAGCGTGTAAAAAATGCCACCGATGATCGCTACGCTCAGTGCCGTGCTGATTTGCAGTGTGGAACTGGTGATGCCCGCAATCATGCCGGAATACGCCGGTGCCACGCGTCCAGTGATCATGCGCATCAATGTCGGAAGGGCCAGTCCTTGTCCGAAACCGATCAGAAAGAGAATCACGGCAAGGGACAGCGCAGAGGGCGTGACGGCGGTTGGCGTGTGCGCCACGAGCCAGGCCAATAGCACGAACCCCAGCACTTCGAGTGCCATTCCGAAGGGATTCACATAAGACCCCAGCAAACGCCGGAATAGATGGGTGGCGAGCGGCCCCAGCAAGAAACCAGCGCCGAATGGCAGAAAGACCAGACCTGCACTGAGCGGGCTCGTATGCAGCGCTCCCTGTAAATAGATGGAAAACAGCAGGAAGAACACGCCGATCGCGTAAAAAGTCAGCGCCACCAGCAATGCCCGGCCCAGCCCGGGCGCACGCAGTGCAGCAGGGTTCAGCAACGGCGCGCCTTGCGCTTGATACAAGCGGGCTTCGTAGCGCCAGAACAGCCAGGCCAGCAGTGGCACCGCCGCCAGCGACAGCCAGGCCCACCACGGCCAGCCCGCTTCACGTCCCTCGATCAGTGGAACGATCAGCGCCGCAAGCGTCACCATCGACAACAGCGTTCCACCCAGATCCAGCTTGCTGGTCTGGGGTGCGCGGGTTTCCTTGACCACGGGGATGGCGATCAGAATGACCAGCAACGCAATCGGTAGATTCACCAGAAATATCGACCGCCAGCCCAGGTTCATCAGGTTGAGCGAGATCAGAATCCCGCCAAGTGCCTGGCCGACTACCGACGCCAAACCAAACACCGCACCGTACAGGCTCAACGCCAAGGGTTTTTCCGACTCAGGGAATATCGCCTGCACTGAAGCGAGTGCCTGCGGCGCCATGACAGCGGCCGTCACGCCTTGCAGCGAGCGTCCGGCGATCAACACCCAGGGTGACTCGGCGACGCCGCAGATCAGTGAGGCGACGGCAAAGCCAATCAGGCCAACGAAGAACATTCTCATGCGGCCAAAGATGTCGCCAAGCCTTCCTCCGGTGATCAGTGTCACGGCATACAGCGCCGCGTAAGAAGAGATGATCAACTGTTCTGCAGAGGAGGCCGTGCCCAGCGATTGCTGAATCGAAGGCAGCGCTACGTTCACGATGAAGAAATCCAGCGGCGGCAAGAATGCACCGACCAACAGGATGGCGAACATCAGCCAGCGCCGCTGTTCCGGAAGGGCTACTATTTTCTCAGGCATAAGGTCTCCTTTCTGAAACCCTTCGGCTCCAGAATATTTTCGATTGCGAGTCATGCTTTGAATAAGCTGACTTCAATCTAAACGATCAAACCCTGGCTGACGCCTCACATAAATGAACGGCCAATGTTCATTTATGGCAGTGCCGCTGCGCCCCTGCCTCCTCGCAAAATGGCCGCACTGTGGTTCCAGTCGAGCCACACAACCGAAATCGAGGAGTCAGTTATGTCAGGTAAATTCGCTGATCAGGTCGCAGTCGTCACCGGCGCGTCCACCGGGATCGGATTTGCGATTGCACAGGGTTTGATTGCCGAGGGCGCCAGGCGCGTTTACATCACCGGGCGTTCTGCAGCCACGCTGGAGGCTGCGGTGGCCAAGCTTGGCGACAGGGCGGTCGCGGTCATTTCCGATGTCGCGCGCCAGGTTGATCTGGACGAGCTCAAGGCGACGATTGAGGCGCACGGCGATCAACTGGACTCAGTGTTTGCCAATGCGGGTATTTGTGAAAAGAACCCGCTGGGCGAGACCACCGAGGCCGCCTATTTCAACATGTTCGACATCAACGTAAAGGGAGTCTTTTTTACTGTACAGACGTTGATGCCATTGTTGAAAAATGGCGCTTCGATCGTGCTGACGGCCTCTATCTGTTCCAGCAATGGCATGGAAGGACTGAGCCTCTACAACGCCTCCAAAGCCGCGGTACGTTCCTTTGCCAGGACGTGGGCCAACGAACTCAAAGGTCGCAAGATCAGAGCGAATGTCCTGAGCCCTGGCTTCACCCGCACACCGCTGATGGATAACGGCTTGAAGATGAGCGAAACCGACGTCGCCGCGCTGCGTCAGCACGTCGAGCAGATCACGCCATTGGGGTACATGGCCGAGCCTGAGGAAATCGCCTCGTCGGCGCTGTTTCTTGCGTCTGCCGATGCGAAATATGTCAACGGTGTGGAGTTGATGGTCGACGGCGGCCTGTCGCAGATCTGACCACGTGCTCAACCGTAGCGCAGCCCTCGCGCAGGGCTGCCTTCCTCGCTTATGCGCAGCCCCTGCAGGAAACCTCATCATGAACAATGAACAACTGACAGCCCGACTGGACGCCCTGGAAAGTCGCGCCGCCATCGAGTCGCTGATCAGCGCCTACGCCAATGCTTTCGACCGCATCGACGCCTCGCTTCTTAGCTCAATCTGGCACGAAGAGTCGACACTGGATCTACCGGGTTTTGGCCAGGCTGGAAACCGTGACGAAATCCTGGCGATGGCGCAAAACAGCTGGCGCCAGATGCCCCATATGCACCACTGGATGGCCAACCCGCTGATTGAAATCGAGGGTGACAGCGCAGTGGGCACGGTAGCTGCGGATTGCCTGTTTCATGACATTGAAAAAGGCCCGGTGCAAGTCAGCGGTCTTTACCACGACAGGTTTGAACGTCGGGACGGAAAGTGGGCGTTCCTGTCACGTCGTTTTGAAATGCATTTCCTGACGCCGTTAAAAGATTGGGTACCCGCAGCGGGCGAAGAACAGTTTGCACCGTTCGAGCAGCTCAAGGGAACGACAGCGAAAAACGAATAGTCCCGGCCCTTGGCTGTTCGACACCCACGTGGCCGTCATGCAGTTGCATGATGGCCACGACAATGGCGAGGCCAAGCCCGTAGGAGTCGGAATTCTGGTGCCGAGACGCATCGCCACGGTAAAAGCGGTCGAAGAGTTTGCCCAGGGTTTCGTCGCCCAGCACCGGCCCTTGGTTCTCCACCTCAATCCGGGCACCTCCGTGGGTTTCCAATACCCGTATCAGAATCTCGGTGCCCTCGTAAGCGTAGCGAACAGCGTTCGCCACCAGGTTGCTCAACGCTCTGCGCAGCAGCAAGGGGTCAGCGAGCACGATACCATCGCCCGTTATTTGGAAGCTCATTCGCCGCTCTTCAGCCAAACCCTCAAAATACTCAGCGATGCGCTGTGATTCGTCATGCAGCGACAATTGCTGGCGCTCCACTACGGCTTGCGCTTCATCGGCGCGCGCCAGAAATAGAATGCTTTCGACGATGCGCGAGATCCGTTCGAGTTCTTCAAGGTTCGAAGCGATCAGCGCCTGATATTCGTCCTCGCTACGGCGTTGGCGAAGGGCAACCTGACAATGTCCCATCAACGACCCGACCGGCGTGCGGATTTCATGGGCAAGGTCGGCGGAAAATTGCGTCAGTCGCTGATAACCCTGAGCAAGACGATCAAGCATCGCGTTATAGGCGTCACTCAGCTGTTGCAATTCAACCGGCGTATCGGCGCTGTCCATACGGCTGTGCAGACGCTCAGGCGTTATGGCTGCGGCATGGGCGGCCATTTTGCGCAGCGGACGCAGCCCGCGACGCAATAACAGATAACCCAGCAACGCGGTTGCCAGAAAGGCAAGGGCCACGGCCAGGTAGATGCGCTCGCGATACGCTGCAAGCATCGCCATTTCCTTGCCCATAAGGTGGGCGGCCGTCAATCGGACTACACGGCCACCCGACGTCGTGACTACGGAGGCGGCGCGCAGCCTTGTTCCCGAGTCGGTCACGCCGCTGCGCAGATCATTGACGCTCAGCTTTGTGTCCTGGCCGATCACCGGCAGTTCAGGCAACGTGACGTTGAGTGGATTGACCTGGATGACCGGTGGCTGCCCCGGCTCTTCAATGATGAAGATGTCGTCTTCGCTGTCGAGCATGTTCTTGAAAATCTGCGGGCTGTCGCGCAGCTTTTCGATGGCGAGTTCGTAATGCAGGAGCTTGCGAAAATGCTCCAGACGGCCCATCACCGCGTGATCGCTGTAGACCAATACCGAGGCCTTCATCGTCTGATACAGATAGAAGCCCGCGCCGGCCACGGCCAGCATCGCGACCATGGCAAACGCCACGGTCGATCGCAGCGTCAGCGAGGGTTGGCGTCGGGACCGCATGGCCTCACCTCGCAGACATAGCCGATACCGCGAATGGTATGGATCAGCTTGATCGGGTAGGGCTGGTCGACCTTGTTGCGCAGGCGCTTGACAGCGACGTCCACCACGTTGGTATCGCTGTCGAAATTCATGTCCCAGACTTCCGAAGCGATTTGTGTCCTGGACAATACATCGCCGGCTCGACGGAGAAACAGATGGAGCAGGGCGAACTCCTTGTTGGTCAGCACGATCACCTGTTGTTGGCGGGTCACGCGGCGCCGGACCAGATCCAGTTCGAGATCGGCAAGGTGGAAATGGTCGGCTTCGCGCACGACACCGCGGCGCAGAATAGTGCGGATGCGCAACAGCAGTTCGGTAAACGAAAAAGGTTTGATCAGGTAATCATCGGCGCCCAGTTCCAGACCGCGAATGCGGTCTTGCAACTGGTCGCGCGCGGTAAGGAACAGCACGGGTACGTCTTGTCTGGCGCGCAACAGCTCGATGATCTGAAACCCGTCAATCCCGGGCAACATCACGTCCAGCACGATCAGGTCATAGGTCGTATGCAAGGCCATGTGCAGGCCGTCAGCGCCATGCTGGGTCCAGTCGACGTTGTAACCGGACTCACCGAGCCCCTTTTTCAGGTACTCACCTGTTTTGGTGTCATCTTCGATCAACAGGATATGCATCGTCAGGCGCGCTCGGGTTTCTTCATGACGGGGTTAAGTCCGCGACATCGGTATCTCGGCTGTGCAGTGTAACGGGATGAGCGGGCGCAGTCGGTTACATTTCTGTCATACATGGTCAGGGTTGGCGAATGACAAAAATGTCATTCGACGGTCATCGTGACGTCCCGGTCTGCGGTCGAGGATGGCGACACATCAACCCATGAGGAATCGTCGCCATGCAACTCAAAAACGCCCTGTCTACCACGTTCGGTTTGGTGATGCTCAGCGCTGCCGTCATTGCCACCGCCGCCGACATGCCGGTCATCAAACCACTGCGCGGTACGGTGGAAAGCGTCAGCAACAACACGCTGACCTTCACTGTCCGCTCTGGCGCCCAGCAGACGATCGGACTGACTGACAAGACCGGTATCAGCCGGGTATCGAAGGCCAATATCGACTCGATCAAATCCGACAGCTTCATCGGCTCGGCGGCCATCCCGCAGGCCAACGGAACCTTGAAGGCGCTTGAGGTCACGGTATTCGACGCCAGGCTCAAGGGCAGCGGCGAAGGTCATTACGGTTGGCAGAACGCAGACGGCAGCACTGGCACCATGACCAACGGCACCGTTGGCAAACTGTCCAAAACCGACGGCCGCACGTTGACCGTCAACTACCAGGGCGGCGAGAAACAAATCGTCGTGCCGGATGACGTGCCTATCGCCTACGTCGAGCCAGGCAAAGCCGATGAGCTGGTCAAAGGAACGAAAATCGTCGTGTTCCCCGCTGCAGATGGCACCGCACGCGGCATTGCAGTCGGCAAGGATGGCTTCCAGCCACCGATGTAATCATCTGAGAAAGCTTGAGCGTTGCCGTCTGGCAACGCTCCGCTACACGGAAGGCTTGCAAGGGGAACCACGTGAGACAGAAGAAACTGCATCCCTGGCCGGTTCGCCTCACCCATTGGCTCAATGCGGCCTGCATGGTCTGCATGTTCATGAGCGGTTGGGCTATCTACAACGCCTCGCCACTGTTCAGTTTCAGGTTTCCGGTGTCATTGACCGTGGGCGGTTGGCTGGGCGGGGCACTTGCCTGGCATTTTGCGTTCATGTGGCTGCTGCTGATCAACGGCGCAATCTATGTGCTGTACGGGTTGGCCAGTCGCCATTTCAAACGTGAGCTGCTGCCCATCGGCATTGCCGCATTGAAGCATGATCTGACCGATGCCTTGCGCTTTCGGCTGGTGCATGAAAAGGGTGTCTATAACGCAGTACAGCGCCTGATGTACTGGATCGTGCTGGCGGCAGGTGTACTGATCGTGATCTCGGGTGTAGCGATCTGGAAACCGGTTCAACTTCAAGAGCTGGTCGCGTTACTGGGCGGCTATGACGTTGCTCGTTACGTACATTTTGCGGCCATGGCGATGATTGCAGCGTTTGTAGTGATTCACCTGGTCTTGGTGATTCTGGTACCAAAAACCCTGGTGCCAATGATCACGGGTAGAGTGCGGACGCCTAATAACGAGAAAAATGGGTCATGACTGAATTTAAAATAACAACGCGTCAGCGCGTCAGGATTGAACCTGCGCAACAGCTTGAACTGGAAAACATTCAGCGCCGGCATTTTCTTCGGGCCGGCCTGACGGTTGGCGCGATGTCGATGCTGACCGGTTGCAACCTGCAGGACGGCGATCAGGTCGACAAAGTGCTTTGGGCCATGTCGCGTTGGAACGACCGGGTCCAGGCGTGGCTGTTCAGTGGACGGAAACTGGCGCCGACCTTCGCCCGCGCGCAGATCACCAAGCCGTTTCCGTTCAACGCTTTCTATGGTCAGGACGATATCCCTAAAGTAGACCTGACCAGTTACTCGCTCGCCGTCTCCGGCCGGATCAGGGACAAGGCGCCGTGGACACTCGAAAGCTTGCGCAAGCTGCCGCAACGCAGCGATATCACTCGGCTGATCTGTGTTGAGGGCTGGAGCGCGATCGGGCAATGGGGAGGTGTACCGCTGAAAACCTTCCTGGAACACATCGGCGCCGACACCACAGCGAAATTTGTCGGTTTCAAATGTGCCGATCGTTACTACTCCAGTCTGGACATGCCGACTGCGTTGCACCCGCAGACGCTGTTGGCACTGGATTACGCTGACGTGGCGCTGCCGCCCGAGTACGGCTATCCGCTGAGGGTTCGGGTCCCCACCAAACTGGGCTTCAAAAACCCCAAGCATGTTGTCGAGATTTTCGTCAGCAACGACAACCCGGGCGGGTATTGGGAAGACCAGGGCTACAACTGGTTCAGCGGGATCTGATGAAGCAAAGAACGGAACTGTCACGCCAGGAACACTGGCGAGATTCATGACACCAAGCGTGATATGAGGCATGCCGATGACCGGTATTTCTGCAGTACCGCCAGCACCATCCGTCTTGCCGACATCAGAACCCAGGATGCGGGCAACGAGTGATGGAGCAGATTTCCAATCTCTCTTGCAGGCTCAGTCCAGGCCACCTTTACAACAGTCGGATAAAGCTCGCACTCGGATGCTCTTTGATAATCTTGCCGCATGTACCTTCAATGGCGAAAAAAGAGCTATCTGCTCTGAGGTTATCGGCACAGGG
This sequence comes from Pseudomonas sp. S3_G06, assembly GCF_054667565.1. Classification (NCBI taxonomy): domain Bacteria; kingdom Pseudomonadati; phylum Pseudomonadota; class Gammaproteobacteria; order Pseudomonadales; family Pseudomonadaceae; genus Pseudomonas; species Pseudomonas sp. S3_G06. The sequence continues at coordinate 2,504,241 of NZ_CP162738.1, read as the reverse complement.
GGACTGAATGCGTTCGCCATTGCAGTGGCTCTTTCGCCGCTAACCGTCACCTGGGTACCGACCGAGATTGTTCGAGCGCCACTGCGTTCGCCTGGGATACCGACTTTTCGCCGTCGCAATCCCTCTTCAGCCGAGAGCTCCTTCCTCAACCGGTCAAGCTCGGAGGATAGGGGTTATGATTAGACGTGTCTCGAGAGCTTGCTCGCCGTAGGCCAGTATTATTAAGGGAGAAGCACATACCGCCAATTCTCACCTGTAGCGTTGAATGGTCTTTCGTTCGCCTGAAGTAGAAAGCCCGATGGCTTCTCTACCGTGGCGAAGGTGGTGTTATGAGGCAGCGTCGACTTACAGCCTATTTTTCCACCCCGCTGTCATCCCCCGTTTATTCTGAGCATCAGAGAATTATAGCCCGCCATCAGGGCTACTTTTGGCCGAAGGTAGTCGTTCGTGAACGGCCGCTTTCGGCCCAGAGTGTGTAAAAACGCGCTGATGCACTGTCGGCGCGCAGCGCTGACGGTTGTTAGCTGAGTAATTGCTCACAACAAGTCCTGCGGATCATCACGAGGGTCAGGGAGCCCCTCGCGCCGCTTCTACCTTGCTGGGTGGCCAAAATACAGACCTCTTCAGGCCGACAGCGCCTTCATTAAACTGCTGGTACCGAGAATTTTCATGACTCGTTTCAAGTTGTAGGCGAGGACGTTTAAGCTCATCTCCGCACTTACTCCGTTCAGCTTTCGTGTCAGGAAATGTGTGGCGCCCATCCATTGTTTGAGTGTCCCGAAGGGATGCTCGACCGTACGCTTGCGGACTCGCATCATGTCCGGCGCGTTGCTCAGCCTGTTCTGCATTTCCTCCAATACGGCTTCATGCTCCCATCGCCGAACTCGCCGTTGCTTGCTCGGTGTGCACTTCGATTTCAGCACGCATCCCTGGCAATTAGAACTCCAGTAACGGTGCAGCGTCAGGCCTTTTTCAACGCTGGAAAAGCGCCAGATCAACGCCTCTCCAGCGGGACAAATGTATTCGTTTTTTGCCGCGTCATAGATGAAGGCATCGTTATTGAAACGTCCGTCAGCCTTGGCTCCAGAGGTCATCGGTTTGGCACATAGGCGGTGATGCCTGCATCGTGACAAGCCAGGATTTGTTCGCTTTTGAAGTAACCTCGGTCAGCCACTACCGACAACGTATCTGACGCCATCGCCTCGCGGGCCTGCTTGGCCATCGAGCTGAGTAGATCGCGGTCGGAACCGACGTTGGTCACCTCATGCGCAACGATCAAATGGTGCTGGGTATCGACCGCTGTCTGCACGTTGTAACCGACGATTCCAGTGCCGCGCGTCATCATGGAACGGGCGTCTGGATCGGTCAGTGAGACCTGTTTATCCGGTGATTCGTTGAGCTGAGTTTCAATGACCTGCAACTCTTTCATCTGAGCTTTGAGTTTGTCGATTTTCTCTTGCAGACGAGCAGCCTTGGGCTGAGCGACCGAGGGTTCTTGCCGATCGGTTTCGTCGAGCGCAGTCAGGTACCGATTGATACTTGATTCAATTTCTTCCATCCGCCGTTTCAGCTTGGCGCTGGTGAAATTGCGGTCGCGGTTATTGACGGCCTTGAATTTACTGCCGTCGATGGCGACCAGATTTTCTTCGAACAGTCCTAGCTGCTGGCACAGCACCACGAACTGGCGGCAGACACCTCGGATGGCCTTGCTGTTGTCTTTTCGGAAGTTGGCGATGGTCTTGAAATCGGGCATCAAACGTCCAGTCAGCCACATCAGCTCGACGTTGCGTTGGGCTTCTCGTTCAAGACGCCGACTCGATGGAATGCGGTTCAGATAGCCGTAGATGTAGATTTTCAGCAGGATCGCGGGATGGTAAGCCGGCCGGCCAGTATCAGCCGGTATGGCGCCTTCGAAACCCAGTTTGACCAGGTCGAGTTCGTCGACAAAGACGTCGACTACGCGCACCGGATTGGCATCCGTGACGTAATCGTCGAGGCTCGCGGGAAGGAAGGTTTCTTGGCCTCGATGTTCACCTTGGATAAAGCGCTTCATGGGCGATCCCTGCGATGAAATCCTCAGAAATCATAGCAGGGCTAAGAGCGGTGTTCTGTTCAGATATTGATGCGTTTTTCAACCGCCTGTAGTTGCCTTACCGGGTCCCAACCACTCGGCGACGCTTGAGCTTTGCTCCACCAAAGCATTCCTTTAGAGATCCATAATTTCCGCAAATCAGCATGAGCAGATGTTGCGTCATCATAGCCAAACTGCGTACCGCAGGACGGGCACATGCCAAAAGAAGAGCAGCCAACCTCATCGTATGGAGGCTCTTCAAGCCCGGGGTATCCACAAACCGGACAAAGATATGAAACGTTGCTTGCAATCATCCAACCCCCAGATTTCTAGCATCTAGCCCACGTTGTCGGCGTACCTGCTGATTTCCGGAATCTTATACTGAATCTGAGCAACTGATGTCTGACCTGGGCTGAGTAGGAAAAAACATTAGAGTGGAAGCCGCTAACAAGCGGTTTTGACACACTCTGGGCCGATAGCGGCCCTTGAAGACTGACAGGTGGAATTCCTGCCTATGTCAATTGGCCCCTACACCTAGCCCAAGCGTGGGCACCCTTTCTTGCCACCTCGGAAACCGGGCCCTTGTAAGCTGGGTACACCGATCCTTTCTGCCTAGCTAGATGGGGCGACAGTTACCAGTGATAGATTCATGTCGATCTGTAGCCTATCTACCACGTCCGGTCCGTCGTCCTTGGTCCACGCTCCGTACTGCTGACTGATCATCTTTCCATGAGTATGGCTCAACTGATCTGAGATCCAGTCGACCGGCGCACGGTGACGGCCAGGCCTCTCTACAGCCCGGTTTCTTTCCGCAATTTATTTTGAGGTACTGATTTTGCTGTCTTGGAACGGATAAGAAATGTGTGCGATGCGGAAAAATCATGTCCCTAAGCGGATGATTTAAAAGAAAAAAATTACGGACTTAAAATCCCCCGCTCGTAAGGGCGTGCCGGTTCGATTCCGGCTTCGGGCACCATCTTTCAACAAAGGCCTGCTAGCGAAAGCCAAGCAGGCCTTTGTGCGTTTACGCTTCGAGATGTTCCTGGTTTTTGCCGCGTCGATGGCTTGGGCAAGGTGCGAAATCCGGAACCACCAGCGCTCCGCCGATGCCGAAATAGCATCGACAAAGAGGGCAGAACCATGACTGATGAAAAAACCGAAGTGCCGCAAGAAGTACCGGATCAAACAACCCCGGCGCATTCCACCGAAGAAGAGCGCGAGCGCTTGAAGGACTTCAACAAGGACGGCATCCCGCCGGGCACTTGCTGATCAGCGGTCACCGTGGCTGCGTCACCAGTTCCCCGCTGATCGCATCCATCATCGCCGGATGCTCCTCAGCGGCGACGCGCAAATCCTCGGTGACCCGCAACTCCGCACCCGTCGGCGAATAGGTGGCTGCCGCCGTGAACGGTGCGGGGTTGGCCGGCACCGGGCGTTTGCCACGGCGCCAGAAGAAAAAACTGACCATGCTCAAATTGACCACTGCGAAGACCCAGAACAGGCCGTTGGCGCCGAACGAGTTCATCACCGGCGAGATCATCATCGGGCTGATGGCCGAGCCCAGCGAGTTGATCAGCAGCAAACCCTGAATCATCGGCACCAGCGCTTCGGCCGGGGCGCGGTCGGCCGCGTGGCTGACGGCCACCGGGTACAGCGCGAAGACACCGCCACCGAGCAGAAACAGCATCGCCGCGAGCATTGTCGAAGACAGCGGCAGCAGCACAATCACCAGTGATAACGCGGTGCACGCCACCGTCAGCAGCGTCAGCACCTGCAAGCGATCGGTGCGGTCGGACCAGCGTCCGACCGGATACTGCAGCAGCATCGCGCCGAGAATCGTCCAGGCCATCATGCTGCCGACTTCACCGACGTCCAGACCTCTGCGTTGCAGATACAGCGGCAACAAGGTGTAGATCGTCGCGATGGTCACGCCCGAACCGAAACAGCCGACCAGCCCGGTTGGCGTCACGCCCAGCAGTTGCCGGGGCTTGAGCGGCTCGACCTGATCGAGCAGCGGCGATACGCGCGGCAGGATCACGATCGGCAGCACCGACAACGCAGCGAGCATGCCGGCGACCATGAACGGCGCGCTGTCACTCATGCCAGTGATGGTTCCCAGCGTCGCCTGGCCCAGAACGCCAGCGCCATAAAGCACGATCATGTACAGCGCGAGCAAGCGCCCGCGAATCTTCTCGTCACCGGCCAGTAGCAGCCAGCTTTCGATCACCAGGAACACACCGACCGTGGCCCAGCCGTTGATCAGGCGCAGGATCAGCCAGCCCCAGGTGTCATAGAACAGACCCTGCAACAGGATCGTCACGGCGATCAGCGAGGCGAAGCTGCCGTAGGCACGAATATGGCCGATGCGCAGAATCAGCCGGTCGTTGAACACCGCGCCCAGCGTCAGGCCGATGAAGTAGGCCGACGAAACAATTCCGATCATCGTCGCCGAGGCGCCGGCGGCGTCCAGGCGAAGGGTGGTCAGGGAAGACAGAAAACCGTTGCCCAGAGCAATAATGAACAGCCCGAGCAGGGGCGCCAGCGCCATGGCCAGCAAACGCGGAGACATAAAAACCTCAAGAAATCGTACAGCGCAACGTGCGCCTCTGCGCATGCGGTTGCCAGGCTGGAACAGGTGTTGTGCAAATGTCTGCCGATCGGGCAGGGCGGTGGCGTCGGCCGTACGTCAATGAGGCATGGCCAGTCCTGGAAAGGCCTGTCTATGACCAGACTGGACCTCTGCAAGAGCGCGCGGGATTCTACGGCTTGCGCAGGATTTGCCAATAGCCGAAGGCTGCGACGTTAGGACGCAGGCAATTTCGAAGTCGAAGAGGAGGCTGAAAACCCAACATCGAGCTCAGCTCTGACAAGGGCCTGCCAGCGAAAGCTGACCCAGGCCCTTGCTCGTTTCAGCGCCTAAGTATGCGAAATCAACAAATCACTGATGATGCAGATCGAGCCATCCTCTGGCGGCGTGGCGTCGGTGTAGTCGATCTGGTTGTAGACCCCGCCGTGGAAATTGAATACCTGCGAATTCCAGGTTGAGTCGAGCTGCAAGTCACCTGATGTGCCGACAACGCCGTTGTAGTCGACAGTGACTCGAGCCACGCCGGCAGAGTTGGCGCGAATGGTGATCTTGAACTTCGCCCCCAACGGTACGCCCTTGAGCACCGTGGTGTTGACCGGGGTGGGCTGGTTGAAGCTCTGGCGGAAGCCCATGGTGATGTTGCCTTTCTGCCAGAACACTTTGATGACCGGGCCGTCGTCATTTTTCACATGCATCTGCGAGATAACCACTTTCTGCGCAGAGTTGACCTTGGTCACGGTCATTTCCTGATAGTTGAGGTGGTCAGCGGCGCTGCCCAGCGACCAGTAAAAGGATTCTTTCCATTCGCAGCGGGTGCGGTGAGTGCTCTTGCTCGAGGCGCCTTTGGTCGGCGCGGACAGTTGCAGCGAACCGTCCGGCAGCACCGTGACGATGCTGGGGAACTGCGCAATGGCCTCGGCGCCGTTGAGCTCAAGTGCGACCGGATTGGTTGCCGAGACGGGAACCGGAGTGGAGAGGGTGAGATTGCTGATGTTTACGGCCATGGTTTGTACTCCTGACGATAAAAATCATTAGCGACCCAAGCCTTCGGTGGATTGGCACATCTGTCTGCGCGGACTTTCACCATCTCTTGGGCACAGCACCATGGCGGCGCAAGCGGCCGCCGCGAAAACACAAAGGGCAAAGATCACGCCCGTTGCCTCCAGCACTGCACCGAAAATCGGCGTGCCGGCGGTTTGGCCGAGTGCCAGGAGCAGAAACGGTATGCCCAATCCCAAGTCCGGACGATCCGGAAACAGGCGGATGCCTTGCAGCAGATAAACGCCCGAGGAAACGATATAGGCCGCGCCAAACAGGCACATTGCGATGAGGCCAGACCCGGCTGATATCGAGGCGGCCGACAGGCCCAATGTCCCGAGGGCGATCCCTGCCAGTGCCAGATGCTGAATACGCACGACACCGAATCGGCCGGTGAACACGCCCGTCATGCATCCGCTGATTCCCGCCGCACCCAGGACTATCCACGCCCATGCTATCGACTGATCTGAGAATCCAGCCTCGCTGCGCAGGATATCGGCACCGAATGTCCAGATCGCCGTGCTCGCCAACCCCATCAGGAAAGCACTGGCGCACAAAGGCAGTACGCCGGGTCGACGCAGCATTGCCAGCGAGAAGTTCTGCGCAACGTCACGCTCGACCCGGCGCGGTACCGCAAACCAGAGCCAGATCGTGACGCCGATGCCGATCAAGGCAAACAGGGCATACAGCTGGCGCCATTGCCCGGCCGCCAATATCGCCGCCAAACCGGAAAAAACGATGCCCGCCGCTGTCCCGGCATTGATAAAACCATTGGCTCGCGGGCGATCCGCATCATCAAGACGCGCTGCCACCGCACTGGCCAATGGCGGCGAAGTCAGACCCGTGCTCAATCCCGCCAGCGCCACGCCGCAGCCCAACGTCAGCCCCGACGAAGCGACAACCACCAGTCCCATGCCCAGCGTCGCAGCGGCGCCGGCCATCACCGTCAACCTACGCGGACTCACTTTGCCGTTGCACACAAACGTCGCGACGATGCCCACGCAATACGCCGCAAATGCACCGCCGCCGATCCATCCAGCGGCGGAAACGCTCAGTGCCAGATCCTGACGAATCTGCGGCAGCAGCAGGCCATAGGCGAAGCGTGCCAGACCGTAGGACAACGCCGTCAACGCGAAGGCCGCCAGCACCAGATTGATGCCGCGCTTCACGAGCCCATTCCTCCCGCAAGCGCGCGCCTTTGAAGATCGGTCATTTAGCAGCAGACGTGGTTTTTTTGCGGGTTCTGGTCGCGGGAGCAACGGTCCCAGGCTTGGCCTTTTTCCGTGGTGCCGGCGGCGCTACGCTGCTGGCGACCGAACCTGGCAAGCCATCGGAATCGAACGCATCCAGTTCTGCGCGCCTGCAACCAGTGCTCGAAATCACTTCCGTGCGGCCGACCTTGTTCCTCCCAAAGCCTGTAGGCGATCTTGCGGATGGTTTCCTCGTCCATTTCGTTGTCTCCTGCTGATATAAAAAAGTGCCTCGAAGGCGAGCACCCTTGGCGGATCACGGGGAAATCGGATCGCTGGCGGGAAAGGTTTCCTCGACTGCCTGATCCAGTTTCGAGTCACTGACATTGCGCTCATCGGCCCCAAGGTTCTGCTCGCAATGGCAGGTCGAGGACGGGCAGGGTTGGCCCTTCGGGTGAAGATCCGCGCAGGCCTGACTGCAAAACTGCTTGCCGTCACGCTCGAAGGTTTGCTCGCCGCTGCATTTGCAGGTGCAGCCCGGGCAGGCGCAATCAATTGTTGAAGGATCGTTAGCCATGGGTTTCCTCCAGGTGGTCTGTAAAGGCAGTCGTTACCGATTCTGATAACCCGCCCCGCACCTGCGTTTGATGATTTTCCCCCACGCCCGATGAGTGGTAGAGCGCAGAGGGCGAGGGCAGTACGGCGTTCAGTGCCAGGGAAAGATTCAGTGCCAGGATCAGCAGGATCGACACGCTGAAGATGCGCCTCGCCCAGACTTTCGCATTGGTAGTTCGCACCGGTCGCAACGTCAGATAAAACCAGTAGCCGCCCAGCCCGAGCACCACCAGCGGATAAGAAACATTGATAGCCGCAACCCAGCCCAATATCGCCGCGCTGATCAGGAACGCGACCATGTACAGGTTGATCTCGCGTCGTGCCTGTCTGAGCGTCAACGTCGGCAATCCGGCGGCACGAAAGTCTTCATGGCGCATGACGGTTATCGCGTGGGAGTGGGGCATCTGCCAGCAGCAAAATACCACGATGAGCATCAGCGCCGTGGCATCGAAGCTGCCGGTCACGGCGCAGTAACCGACCACCGGCGGCATGGCCCCGGACATGCTGCCGACCAGCGTGCCCCAGTGCGAACGGCGTTTCATCAGGCAGGTATAAACGCCCGCATAAACGATCAGACCGACTGCCGCCATGGCGCAGGCCAGTGCTGTGGTGCCGAGCCACAGCAAACCGAAGCCGATCACACCCAGCACCGTCGCGTAGCAAAACGCACTGGGCAACGACACAGCGCGAACGGCCAGCGCCCGATGACAGGTGCGCACCATGCGCCGATCGATATCGCGGTCGACGCAGTTATTGATCACGCAACCGCAAGCGATGACCAGCGCGGTGCCGAGCAGGGCGGCCAAGAAATGCGCCAGGGACACCGGGCGGCCACCGGCGGCAAGCAGATAACCGCCGAACACCGAAGCCAGATTGCCGACGATGATGCCGGGCTTGGTCAATTCCAGCCCGACATTCAGCGACAGCCGCCATTGCTTCAGTGCGCCAGCATGTTGTGGTGAATGCTGTCCATGATCCATAGCGAAAGCCCCACCAGCAGAAGAATGATTACCACCGAGAAGATCAGCGCTCTGAGGTTCCAGCGTTGCTCCTTGGCGGTGTCCAGATGCAGGAAATATTTGAGGTGGGCGAAGACCTGCACCACGCCAAGTGCAACCACCACCCAAGCGGTGACGCTGCGTGGCAACGTCGGGTACATGACCAGGCCAAAGGGAATCACCGTCAGAATCACCGAAATGAGAAAACCGACCATGTATGAACGACTGGTGCCATGGCTGGTGCCGGCACTGCTATGAATCGGACTCTGGTTATACATGTCACACCACCCCCAGCAGATAAACCACGGTAAACACGCAGATCCACACCACATCGAGGAAGTGCCAGAACAGACTCAGGCAACTCAGGCGCGTAGTGTTGGTATTGGTCAGGCCCCGGCTGCTTACTTGCAGCATCAACACCGCCATCCACACCAGACCACTGAGCACGTGGGCGCCGTGGGTGCCGACGAGGGTGAAGAACGCGGTGAGGAAACCGCTGCGATCCGGCCCGTAGCCTTCTGCGATCAGATGATGGAATTCGTTGATTTCCATGGCGATGAAGCCGCAACCCAGCACGAAGGTGACGCCAAGCCAGCGCAGCACATGGGCTTTGTCATTGCGGTTCATCGCCAGCATCGCGTAGCCGTATGTGATGCTGCTGAGCAGCAGCAACGCAGTTTCGGCAAGGACGTAGGGCAATTCGAAAATGTCGACGGTCGAAGGCCCGCCAGCCACGCTGTCACGCAGCACGGCATAGCCTGCGAACAGCGTCGCAAACAGGATGCAGTCGGTCATCAGGTAGATCCAGAAACCGAAAATGCGCATCGAGCCCGCGTCTTCATGGCCATGTTCATGGCTGTGCGCGATGTCTTTATCCAGAACGATATTGGACATGTTCAAGCCTCCGCCAAGTCTTTGAGACGCGCTTTTTCAATCCGCGCCACTTCCTGCGCCGGGACGAAATAGTCGATGTCTTCGTCATAGCTGCGCACGATCATCGCCACCACCGAAGCGACCAGGCCGAAGATCGCCAGCCACCAGATATGCCAGACCAGGGCGAAGCTGCAGATCAGCGCGAAGACGCTGATCACCAGGCCGGCGGAGGTGTTGCGCGGCATATGGATGGCGCGGTAGTCGGTGTGGCTGAGGGTGCTGACGCCGCGCTCCTTCATGCCCCAGTAGGCGTCGAGATCGTTGACTTTCGGTTGCTCGGCGAAGTTGTAGAACGGTGGCGGCGAGGCCGTGGCCCATTCCAGCGTGCGACCGTCCCACGGGTCGCCGGTGAGGTCGCGCAGTTTCGCGCGGTTGCGAATGCTCACATAGAGCTGCAACGCCTGCGCGGACACGCCACAAAGAATGATGCCGACGCCAAACAGTTCCAGCAGCAGCCACGGTTGCCAGGCCGGGTTGTCGAAATGGTTCAGGCGTCGGGTCATGCCCATGAAACCGAGCACGTAAGACGGCATGAACGCGAAGTAGAAACCGACCAGCCAGCACCAGAACGCAATGCGCCCGAGGCGGTCGTTGAGGCGGAAACCGAAGGCTTTCGGGAACCAGTAAGTCAGCCCTGCCATGTAGCCGAACACCGCGCCACCGATGATCACGTTATGGAAGTGGGCAATCAGGAACAGGCTGTTGTGCAGCAGGAAGTCGGCCCCGGGCACCGCCAGCAGCACGCCGGTCATGCCGCCGATACTGAACGTGACGATAAAGCCCAGCGTCCACAGCATCGGCGTTTCGAAGCGCACGCGGCCGCGATACATGGTGAACAGCCAAGTGAAGATCTTCACCCCGGTCGGCACTGCAATGATCATCGTCATGATGCCGAAGAACGCGTTGACGTTGGCCCCCGCGCCCATGGTGAAGAAGTGGTGCAGCCAGACGATGAACGACAGAATCGTGATCGCAATCGTCGCCCACACCAGCGAGACATAGCCGAACAGGCGCTTGCTGCTGAAGGTCGCGGCGATCTCCGAGAAGATCCCGAACGCTGGCAGGATCAGGATGTACACCTCCGGATGGCCCCACGCCCAGATGAGGTTGACGTACATCATCGGGTTGCCGCCGGCCTCGTTGGTGAAGAAGTGCATGCCCAGATAACGATCGAGGGTCAGCATCAACAGGGTGGCGGTAAGGATCGGGAACGCAGCGAGAATCAGGATCGAGGTGCACAGTGCGTTCCAGGTGAACACCGGCATCTTGAACAGGGTCATGCCTTCGGTGCGCATCTTGAGAATGGTCACGAAGAAGTTGACCCCGGTTAACAGCGTCCCTATGCCGGATATCTGTAATGACCAGATGTAGTAATCCACCCCGACCCCGGGGCTGTAGCCGAGCTCGGACAGGGGCGGGTAGGCGACCCAGCCGGTGCGGGCAAACTCACCAACGCCCAGGGAAATATTCACCAGTGCCGCGCCAACCACGAACAGCCAGAAACTCAGCGCGTTGAGGAACGGGTAGGCGACGTCGCGGGCGCCGATCTGCAGAGGCACGACGATGTTCATCAGGCCGACCACGAAGGGCATGGCCATGAAGAAAATCATGATCACGCCGTGGGCAGTGAAGATCTGGTCGTAGTGTTCCGGCGGCAGATAACCCGGCCCGCCACTGGATGCCATCGCCTGTTGGGTACGCATCATGATCGCGTCGGAGAAACCGCGCAGCAGCATGACCAACGCGACGATGATGTACATGCAGCCGATTTTCTTGTGATCGACCGAAGTGAACCACTCGCGCCACAGGTAGCCCCACTTGCGCTTCCAGGTGACGGTACCGACCAGGGCAAAACCCATCAGGCCGACGATAGCCAGGGTGTACATGACAATCGGCTCGTGCAATGGAACCGCGTCCCATGAAAGTTTCCCGAACATGATTTAACGCTCCTCGGCCAGCAGACTCGGTTGTTGATTGACGCGCACATCGTCGCTGTTGCTTTGCACCTGGGTTTCCTTCTTGCGCGGTGCTTTGTTCATTCCTTCGTACTTGTCGACGATGTCGAGAAACAGTCGCTCCTGCACAGCCGAGTAATAAGTGATCTTGTGCGCCACTGAAGGCTTGGCCAACTCGGCGTAACTGGCTTGATCAAGTTGCCCGGGCGCCGCTTTGACTTTGTTGACCCACGCCTCGTAATCAGCGCCACTGAGTGCCAGGGTGCTGAAGTGCATGTCGGAGAAACCGTGGCCGTTATAGTTCGCAGCAATCCCGCGATACTGGCCGATTTCATTGGCGATCAAATGCAACTTGGTCTGCATGCCGGCCATGGCATATATCTGCCCGCCCAGCGCCGGGATAAAGAATGAAGTCATGGCCGCGTCGGAAGTGACGGTAAAACTTACCGGCGTATTCACCGGTATCGCCAGTTCATTGACCGAGGCAATGCCCAGATCGGGGTAAATGAACAGCCATTTCCAGTCCGTTGCCACCACTTGCACATTGAGGTGCGGCACGTCGGAGTCCAACGGGCGATAAGGATCGAGTGCATGGGTGGTTTCCCAGGTCACCCAGCCGAGTACGCAAATAATCAGGAACGGCACGCCCCAGACCACCGCCTCGATCTTGTGCGAACTGGCCCAACGTGGCGAATAACGGGCCTTCTTGTTGGTCGCGCGGTAGCGATAGGCGAACAGGAAGGTCATGACGATGACCGGGATCACCACCAACAGCATCAGGCCCGTGGCGAGAATGATCAGGTCGCGTTCATCTCGGGCAACATCGCCCTTGGGGTTGAACACCACCAGATTGCAACCGGCGAGCAGAACGCTGGTAGCGAGATAGACCAGGCAATAGCTGATTGTTCGCTTCATACATGCTCCTGTTCTTTATATCGATCCTTGTTTTCTTCGGGCAACAGTTGGCCATGGACAGAAAACCCTGTTTCTGTACCGGCTAATCATACTGGGCTGAATAACGAGTTGTACTTGAGCTCGCCCGGGCCTCGAACTTTTTGAATGAGCATTCCGGCGTTGGTTTTACAGAATGTTACGCAAGCTGACGAACGGTTGAACTAGCGAAACGGCGGACGCGAATCAACGCGCTATGCTGAAAATGCCTCTTGGCAATCCGTGGAATTATTCCGCCAAAGGAAAGATCTTTGACGTGAGCGAGTTGAGTTCAGGAGTACGACATGTTCAAACGCGGCGAAACCTACAACAAATGGAAGGCGACGGAAAAGGCGGAAAAGTGCCATACCGAAGAGGTTGAAAACGGCTGTCATATCGAGGTACGGGCACGGGAAGCCGATGATGGCGACGTCGAAATGTTCATCAGCGTTTACACCGCAACCGGCGAGTGCGCCTACGAGCGCATCAGGAAATTGCCCGGCGTGGAATGGGAAGTCGAGGACGCGCTCAAACGTGGCATCGATCAGGCAGAACGAATTGCCGGCGGCGAGTCCGGACGATTGTCCTGTGCCGATGCGCACGGCCACGAGAATGAGTGACCGTGCGCAACGCACAGTTGGCTTGGCGCGCTCCAACCTTTCCGAGCGGTTTTGGGGGTTGCGGGTATCGAGGGGGAGGGATGGCGCTGGAGGACGGCGAGATCGTGCAGGGCGGCACGCCGCAGGAGCTGCACGCAGGCCAGGGGGGAGATGCAGGCGCTGGTCCGTAACCGCTGAGCGCTGACTTATTGCTCTGAGCGCGTCCAGACCCTGACGTAATCGATGCGAAACACCGACGGCAGGTCAGCATCGTCGACCACGCCGAACCAGTCCCACATCGCTTCGCTGTCGAAGACGATTTGCATGGGGAAATGCCAGTAGTTGTTTTTCGCCTCTCGCACCAGCACGCCGTCGACGTACCAGCGCAAAGTCTCGGGTTGCCAGTCAAAGCCGTAGACATGAAAGGTATTGGCCAGCCGCCACGGTGCGACCCAGGTACTGCCGGAACTCAGGTGTTGATCATTCTGCGGTCTGGCCCAGACATGCGCGTTCATGTTGTACCGGCGATCAAAGGCTTCGTTGCGGGTCTTGCCGCCGATTTCGAAGATGTCGATTTCCGTGGCGTTGTCCGGCAGCCCGGTCCACGCCAGCCAGAACGCACTGGAACCGGCGGAATTCATCGGTTTCGCCCGGGCTTCGTAGTAGCCGTACATCCCGCGTTCGTTGGTGCGCACCATCGCCGAGCTGTAATCCTTGTAGCCCAGCGCTACGTATTTTTCCGGGAGGGTCTGCTTGCGGAAAGTGATGTTCAGATTGCCGTTGCCGACCTTGGCGTTCTCCGGCAAAAACAGCGCCGGTTTGCGCCCGAGGGAATCGGTGCCGGTGGCGTTGTTGACGTGCCAGCGTTCGGCATCGAGGGCGCTGCCGTTGAATTCGTCGGACAGCCGCGTATCGCGTTTCCAACCGCCGGCATTGGCCTGGTCCGATAACGGCAGGTCGGGCGCAACGTGCGTCGGGGTCGGGCCTAGCGGACCGACGCGAGTCCACGCATCCACCTGTTGCGGAATGGCGACCGCCCACTTTTGCGCCAGATACTCGAACACATTGCGGCGTTCTTCCTGGCTGCTGAATGGGCGGTCATAAACCAGTACTTCGGCAATGTCGCCGCGGAGGATTTCCGAGGTGCCAACCACGTTGCGCGCCACCGCGAACGGGCCGATCGGCACGTCACTGGTTTCCAGCAACGCCAGCGCCGGCTCGTACGCGGTGGTCTGCTGCACGCTGATGCCGAAATTCGGTGCGACGTTATCGTTATCCGCCAGTTGCGGCCGCGAGCTGAACAGGCGCTGCCAGGCCTTGCCGCCGGCTTGCTCGGGCAGGCGCCGCGAGACAACGAACACCGTCACCGGCCCTTTGCTTGTGCGGATCGCCTGGCCCATGAATGCCGCCGTGCCGCTGAAGCGCACCACGCCGTGGCCGTTGAGGGCGTTGTCGACGCGCGTCGGCAAAGTCGTCGCCGCGCGGTTGTCGACGACCACGTCATTGCCCTTGCCGGACTTATCCAGCCAGCGCACGACCTGGTTTTGCCCCTCCAGTGTCATCGAGGCCGGATCATTGCCGTCCAGCCACAGCACCAGTCCGTCAGCCACCGGTCGTGGAATATTGGCGTTGGCGCCAGCGCTCAGCAGCAGCAAAACCAACAGCAAGCATGGTGATCTGTTCATGAGTCGTCCCTAACGTGGATTTGCCCCGGTTCAAGTGCCCACCGCCAGCAGCGGCGCCGGTTGCGGGCGGTAGCCCCATGGGTTGTGGGTCTGCCAGCGCCAGCTGTCGATGAGCATTTGCGTGAGCTCGCGCTCCGCTCGCCAGCCCAGTTCGCGCCCGGCCTTGCTCGCATCGGCGCGGCACTCGGCGACATCACCGGCGCGGCGCGGGGCGAAGCGGTAGGGAATGCGCAGGCCGGTGACGTCTTCGAAAGCGCTGATGATCTGCAACACGCTATAGCCGCTGCCGGTACCGAGGTTCCATACGTGCAGGCCATGCTCATCGCCCTGCAAAACCTGTAGCGCCTTGAGATGACCTTCGGCCAGATCCAGCACATGGATGTAATCGCGAATACAGGTGCCGTCGACGGTTGGATAGTCGTTGCCATACACGGTCAACGCAGCGCGCTGGCCACTGGCGACTTCGCTCAGGCACGGCAGCAGGTTGTTAGGTCGACCATTGGGCGCTTCACCGATCAATCCACTTTGGTGCGCGCCGATCGGGTTGAAGTAACGCAGCACAGCGATGTTCCAGCGTGCATCCGCGAGGGCGAGGTCGCTGAGCAGCTCTTCGATCACCAGCTTCGAGCGCCCGTACGGGTTCGCCGGTTTGCCGGTGCCATGCGATTCCACGATCGGCATCACAGTCGGCTCGCCATAGACAGTGGCCGAGGAACTGAAAACCAGATTGAACACATGCGCGCGGGCCATCGCCTCACACAGGTTCAGCGTACCGACGACATTGTTTGCGTAGTAATCCATTGGCCGCCGCACGCTTTGCGCAACGGCTTTGAGCCCTGCGAAATGCAGCACCGCGTCGATCGCGTAGGTGCTAAAAATCTCTTCCAGCAACGCCGCGTCGCGGATATCGCCTTCGATGAAATCTATGTGCGAATGACTCAACAGCTCCAGCCGTGCGATGGCCTCGCGGCTGCTGTTGCACAGATTGTCGAGGATCAGCACCGAGTGTCCGGCCTCGATCAGTTGCAATGCCGTGTGCGAACCGATGTAGCCGGCACCGCCCGTGATCAACGTGGTTTTGCGCATGACGACATGCTCCATTGCGAGGAAATCCGGCTCAGCGGGCGGTGAACACCAACTTGAATTCTTGCGGCCAGCGTGGGTGCAGCAGGCTGTAGGCCAAAGCGTAGGTCAGCGTGCCGATCACGATGTCAGCGACCAGGTGCGCATAACCGGAAAGGCCGGTCTGCGGCGACAGCCACAGCACCGCGACGACCATCACGCCAGAGGCAGACAGGCTGCGGTAACTGGACTGGAAGAAGCAGCGCCATTGATAACCGATGGCGGCGTGCAGGCCGCGCACCTGCAACGGCGTGATCAGCAGCATGCGCAGCAGCAATGCCAGCGCCGCCGCCATGCCGGCGTAGCTCGACCCGAGCAGATAGACCAGCGCCAGCGCGAGCAGAGTTGTGGCGACTTCGGCCTTGAGCGTCAGGTGCGTGCGATTGACCGCCACCAGCGCGGTGGTCGCGTACAGCGCCAGATTGCCCAGCGCCGCCGTGCAGGCCAGCACTTGCAGCAAGGGAATCGCTTCGGCCCATTTCGCACCGAAGATCAGCAGGATGATGTCTTTGGCGGTCAGGGCGATGCCGAAGAACAGCGGTGTCAGTACGAAACCGCTGATCGCCGTGGAATCGCCGATCACCCCGATCAGCCGCGCCGGTTCGGCACTGCGCCGGGCGAACACCGGCAGGGCGTAACTCATCAAGCCGTTGTAGATCGCCGAGCGCGGCAGGTCGATGATGCGCATGGCGAGGTTGAACATGCCCACCGCATGGGCGCCAGCGGTGAGACCGAGAATCAGGTTGACGCCACGTTGCAGGGTTTGCGAACTCATCACGTTGACGCAGACCGGGAGACCGGCGCGCAGCAGTTCGCCCAGCACTTGGCGGTCGATAAGAAAGGGAATGCGCCGACGCTCGCTGCGCATCAACACCAGCGTGGAAATACCGTCCATGATCAGCGCCTGCGCGACCACCGCCCACGGGCCGAAACCCCACAGCGCCACGGCCACGCCGCCGACCCCGCCAGCAACTTTGCCGAGCAACGTGCGCGAGGCCAGCAACTTGAAATTGCCGCTGCGGCGCATCTGCGCCACATACACCCGCGCCATCAGGGTGAAAAGGATTTTCACCGAGGCCACGGCGGTCATCCAGCGCAGCGCGGTGGAAGGCGTGTAGAGCACCACCGCCAGCGTAATCAACGCAATCGACAACAGACTGACCAGCACGGAAAACCAGAATACGCTGCTGATGTGTTTGTCCTCGACACGTTGCAGGCGCACCAGCGGGTCTTCCAGCATCGACGAGAACAGAATGCCGACCACTTCGACCACGGCGATGATCAGCGTGCCAATGCCCAGCTCCGTCGGCGTCAGCAAATGCGCGTAGACCACAAAGGTGATCATCGACAGGAAAATCAGGCCGAACTTCTCGGTGAAAATCCATACGAGGGTCATCAGGCGGCGGTTGGCCATGGCGCGATCCCTATAATTCAGCGGCTGTTGCACAGGCTTTTCAAGCAGGCGTAGAGGTAGCGCAGGGTCGGTTTGCCCTGGAAGAAAAACAGCGTCTGCCACGAATGCCCGAGCATCTGCCGGAACACTTCGATGACCCGCCGATGATCGCCGCGCCGGGAAAACGCATTGAGAAATTCGGCGTGGTTGGCGAGGACGAAATAGATCCGTTGCTGCTGTTTCAGCCGGGTGCCGTAACGCGCCAGGTACAGCTGGATGAAACGCAGCTTGTGCGGGTAATACTTGTGCGGTTGCGCGGTGATGTTGGCGGCGTTGACGGCGCGCCAGTGCAAAATCTGCGGCACGCTGTGGATCTCGCTGATTTCCGCGATGCGCGTCCACAACAGGCGATCCTCGGCAAAGCGCAGGCTCTGATCAAAGCCGCCAATGGCGACGATGATCTCGCGCACGGCCAGCACGCCGGAGGTGCCGTTGATGATGTTCTCGCGCATGAAATCGGCAAAGTGCTCGCCGTGTTTGCAGCGATCTTCCAATTGACGTTTGCCATCACTGAATTCGCTCATCTGAAAGCAATCGACCAGACCGACTTTGCGTCCCTGTCGGGCCAACTCCGCGTGCAGCGCCAGTTGTTTTTGCAGTTTCTCCGGATGCCAGCGGTCATCGGCATCGAGGAAAGCGATAAAGGTTTCTTCGGCGCTGAACACGCCGCGATTGCGCGCACTGGCCGGGCCTTGATTGGGCTGCTGCAACAGCACGATGGGGAAGGGCGCGGCGTAGTGCTTGACGATCTCTGGCCCGGCATCACTGGAACCGTCATCGACGACAATGACTTTGTCCGGCAGGCGAGTCTGTGCAGACACCGAATCCAGTGTGCGTTGGATGCTGGCGGCGGCGTTGTACAGCGGAATCACCACGCACACGGTGACGGCTGACGGATCATTCAGCATGGGCGTTGCTCCCGGAAAGTGGCGCGCATCGGCCGAGCCTTGGCGCCTGGCAACGGCTGCGTGCGCGCAACGAGGTGATGACGGAAGGTCAGGCTGAGCACGCAGAAAATCAGGAACTCGCCCGAGCGATAGTTGGGGATCACGTAGGCGACATAATTGGTCACCACGAACAGGCCGATGATCACCAGCGCACAGGCCTGATAGCGCGCCGACTGATCCGCCGTGATTGCGCGATAGCGCTTGCTCAGGGTCTGGGCAAACATCAGCAGCAGGGCGATCAACTGAATCAAGCCGCCATTGAGCAGGGTTTCGACGTAGCCACTGTGGGCATTGCCGATGTAGCCCCAGCGGGTAATGAACGCATCGGCATCGGCACTCGCCCAGAACGCACCGAAGCCGTAGCCCTTGAGGAACTGGTCATCGATCAGCGGCTGGAGCAGTTCCCAGATCAGCGTGCGGTCGGTCAGCGACGGATCACGGCCGACGAGTTCCAGCAGCATCGCGTAGTTGGCGTAGAGCACACCACACAGAAGGAAGAACACCAGCGTTGCCGCCGTGAACGCCAACAGTGAACGGTTGATGCGCAAGCGGATCAGCGTGATGAAGTAGGCGTAACTGGCAGTGCCGGCGACGATCAGCGCAATCGCCGTGGCCGACTGCGCCAGGCCAATGGCAATCAGCGCGAACAATCCGTAGAGCATGGCCAGCGGGTTGCGCTGGCGGATCATCGGCAGCAGCAACAGGATCGCAATAGCGTTCAGGCGTGCACCGGCATTCTTTTCCGCGAACACCCCGCGAAAGGCACCGTCACGAATGCCGCCGGAAATGAACGCAATGTCCGGGCGAATCACGGCGAAGATCAAGCCGACCAACGCCGCCGCGCCGATCACGCAGCCGAACAGAAACGCGATCCGTTCGATGCTGTAGCGCCAGGCGATGAAACCGGCAAAGAACACTACGCTGAGCAGCGCAACGAAACGCTTGAAGCTGAGCATCGGCTCGCTCGACCAACTGATCGACGCCGCCACGCAGCCGAGAAACAGCAGCAAGAACAGGTTCTGCCGGTAGAAGCTCTTGCTAAGGAAAACCTTGTGGCGAATGAAGAAGAACAGCGGCACCAGCAAGGTCAGCAGGCCACAGACCTGATTGGCCAGATTGCCTTCCAGATCCTGCTGCGCATCATCCAGCGTGCTGACATTGCCCAGGCGCAGAAAGAAGCCGATCACTTGCGTATAGAACAGCACGCCAAACAAGGTGAAGGCGTCGGCCAGCGTCGAATAACGCACTTGCAGGCGGTTCATCTCAGCGCCTCCCGAGTAACGCCTTGAGGTAGGTCTGCACCGCGCGAGCGTTGACAAAGCGCGCGGCGGCCTCGATACGGCGCTGGCGATGCGCGGCTCGCGGCGTGGCCATTTGTGCACTGATCGCGGCGGCGAGGGCGGCCGGATCGTCAACCTCGACCAAGGGCGCGACGGCGCCATCGGCGAGAATTTCCTGCGGGCCATACGGGCAGCGTGTCGCTACCACCGGCGTGCCGGTCGACAGCGCTTCGACCAGAGCGTTGGGGCTGCCCTCGAAACGCGACGACAATACAAAACAATCTGCCCGGGCAATCTCGGCGATAGGGTCACTGGCGTAACCCGGTAGATCGCAACGCTCCGCGACGCCAAGCGTCGCCGCTTGGGCGAGCAGTTCGGCGCGCAAGGCGCCCTCGCCGAAAATGATCAGGCGCGCGTCGTTCTGTGGCAGGCGGGCGAAGGCGTCGATCAAAGTGTCGAAGCCCTTTTGCTGCGCCAGGCGACCCACGGCGACGATCACCGGAGTGGTTTTGTCCTTCAACCAGGGATGGCTCGGCGCGGCGGCAGGCTTGTCGCGAAAATCGTTGTCGAGCACCGGGTTGTCAGCGGTCGTCACATCGCGCGGGCGGGTGATGGTGGTGTCGACCAGATCTTCGGCGACGCCTTGCGACACGCAGATCACCGGGTTGGGAATCAGCCGGTACAGCCACGGCGCCAGCCAGTAGGCGAGCTTGACCGACAGGGCCGGGTTGACATGCTTGTCCCGCGAAAAGGCATTGCGCTCGCTGACGTGCAGCCGCGCCAGCGTCCCGGACAGCGCGGCGGCGGCAATCGCCACGACGTTGACATGAGTGAGCACCGCCAGTTGCGCGTCGTAGCGATTGCTGCGCAAAAAGCGCATCAGCGCGGGCACGGCGGCGGCACTGCGCGGGCTGTCGAGCAACACTTGCCTGACCCGAGGATCGAGCGCCGGCTGATTGATGCCGGCACCGGTGAGCATCAGCAGCGTGACTTCATTGCCGGCCTCAACCAAGGCGCCGGCGAGGCGCACCATCATTTTCTCCGCGCCACCGGCGCCGAGGTCCTGGAGGATGATCAGCAGCTTTTTCATCGGTTCCACACCTGGTAATAGGCCTGGGCGGCGTACTGGCTGGTATAGGGCAGGATCGCTTCGCTGACCGAATGTCGGGCTGGAGCTGCCGCTTCGCGGTTGGCCAGACTGTCGAGCATTGCCTCGGTCAGGGCCGGCACATCATTGACCTTGACCAAACGCCCGAGGCGTCCATCGTCGAGCAACTCGCGCGGCCCGCTGCCGCAGTCGGTGGAGATCACCGGAGTGCCCAGCGCCAGCGCCTCGACCAGCACCGTCGGCAAGCCTTCGTGCAAAGAGCTGAGCACCAACAGCTGCGCATGACGGATCAGCGGATAGGGATTGCGCAGATGCCCGGTGAAATGCACCAGACGTTCGATGCCCAGCCGTTGTGCCTGCGCTTCAAGCGCTGCGCGCAACGGGCCGTCGCCGGCAATCACCAGATACGGCAGCGGGCGTTGTTGCGCCGCCAGCGCGTAGGCGTCGAGCAGCAGATCGAAGCCCTTGGTATGCACCAATCGGCCGATGCCCAGCCAGTAATGATGGGGCACACCACCGGGCAACGGCGCTTGTGCCGCACGCATCAGTTGTTCGCTGATCACTGCGTTCGGGCAATAACGAATGCGCGGTCGCCCCCACGGCATCAACCCGGCAAGCGACTGGCGCAGACCGTGGGACACCGCGACCACCTTGCCGCTGCCGCACAGGTACAGCGCGTACAACAGCCGCAGGCTGGCGCGTCCGGTGTTCTGCTCGGCGCAATCCAGCGCGGCGTGGCGGGTGTAAATGACTTTGCAGGGACTGCCCAGGGTGGCGAACCAGGTGCAGAGATTGGCCTGCTCCTTGGCGCCAATCAGGTGCGTCACGCCTTCGCGGCGAATCAGCCGGCGCAGCAGCACGATCGATTTCAGCCAGCCCGCGAGCCCACTGCCGCCACCGGCCATGCTTGGCGCGCCGTCGACGTTGGGCGAGTCGCCGTTCATGACGAAAAAACTCACCCGCCGACCGTCCGCCAGAAACTGCTCGGCGAGGCGTTGCTGCACGCACTCGACGCCGCCGCCAGTCTGGTAATCCTTGAGCGTGAACAGAATATGCATCGGCACAATCCTCATGGGGCAGTGACATTGATTGCCACTTGCTGGCGCAGAATCAGTTCGGTCAGGCGCAGGGCATTGCTCGGGTAGTCGAGCAGGTAACGCTTGATCGTGTGCGGCTCGCGGTACATGCGGTAAAAGGCGCGCAGGTGCAGGCGATTGATCGCGTCGGGGTAGTAACGCTCGCTGGCATTGGCCTCCTGACGAATGAAACCGCCGCAGGTGAACGCCACGCCGCTGAAACCACCGCGCAGTGCTTCGAGGATAAAGCGCTCCTGCAGACCGGCGCCGAGGCCGACCAGCAGCAGATTGGTCCGCTGCTGGCGGATGTCAGCCTGAAGCGCGGTGCCTTGCTCGACATCGAAGAAACCGTTGTGTGCGCCGACCAATTGCAGGTGCGGGTACTGCATGCCGAGCTTGTCAACGAAACGATCAAGCTCGGCCTGCCGCGCACCGACCACGTAGACGCGTTTGCCGCGCTGCTCGGACTCGCGCAACACCAGGTCGGCAATCGAGGTGAAATCGAAACTGACCCGTTGCACCGCGCGCCCGGTGATGCGCGACATGAACCCGGACATCAGCATGCCGTCGCAGAAATACGCCAGCGACGACGGCGGCTGGCGGATGAAACTGCCGATCGAGGCGAAGTTGAGAAAGGAGAAGGCCCGGTTGGAGTCCAGCAGCGCCGGCGAATAACGGTCGAGCAATTCCAGGCGGATCATGACGCGAGATCCTGTGCTTCAGCGGCGCAGGTTGGCCGGCCGACGCTGATGTAGGTGAAGCCGCGTGCGCTGAGGCGTTGCGGATCGAACAGATTGCGGCCATCGAAGATCAGCGGATTTTTCAACTGGCGGGCGAGCAGTTCGAAGTCCGGCGCGCGAAACGATTGCCATTCGGTGACGATCACCAGCGCGTCGGCATTTTTCAGCGCCGCTTCTTTGGTCCCGGCCAGCGTCAAGTCATCGCGCGGGCCGTAAAGCTGCTGCGCCTGTTCCATGGCTTTCGGGTCGAACGCCTGCACGCTGGCGCCGGCTCGCCACAACGCTTCCATCAGCACGCGGCTGGGGGCTTCGCGCATGTCGTCGGTGTTGGGCTTGAAGCTCAGGCCCCACAGCGCGAAGGTTTTGCCTTCCAGCGCGCCGTTGAAGTGCTCGGCGATCTTGTGAAAGAGCGTGCTCTTCTGCTCGTTGTTGCGTGACTCCACCGCGCGGAGCAGGCGCGCATCGATGTCGACGCCGTGGGCGGCGTGGATCAACGCCCGCACATCCTTGGGAAAACACGAACCGCCATAACCGATGCCGGGATAGATGAACTGGTAGCCGATGCGCGGATCCGAGCCGATGCCATGGCGGACCATTTCGATGTCGGCGCCAAGCTTTTCCGCGAGCCCGGCCATTTCGTTCATGAAGCTGATCTTGGTCGCGAGCATGCAGTTGGCCGCGTACTTGGTCAGCTCCGCGCTGCGCACGTCCATGACGATGATCTTTTCGCGGTTGCGATTGAACGGTTCGTACAGCTCGCGCATCAGCGCTTCGGCGCGCGGGCTGTCGGTGCCGATGATGATCCGGTCGGGGCGCATGCAGTCGTCGACCGCGCAACCTTCCTTGAGGAATTCCGGGTTGGAAACCACATCGAAGGTCAGTGCACCACGGCCGCTGTCGCCGAGGATGGCGCTGATGCATTCGCGCACCCGGTCCGCTGTGCCCACCGGCACTGTGGATTTGTCGACGATGATCTGCTCGCCGCGCAGGTGCTCGCCGATGGTGCGGGCGACGCTGAGCACATGTTTGAGATCCGCCGAGCCGTCCTCGTCCGGCGGCGTCCCGACGGCGATCAGCAACACATCGCCATGCTTTACGGCGGCGGCCAGATCGCTGCCGAATTGCAGGCGACCGCTGTGATGATTGTCCCGCACCAGGCTTTTCAGACCCGGCTCGTAGATGGGCAGGCTGCCGTCATTCAAGGCCTGCACCTTGGCCGCGTCAACATCCACACACAGCACGTTGTGGCCGACCTCGGCCAGCGCGGCGCCCTGGACCAGTCCGACATAACCGATACCGAATACACTCACATTCATGGGAAAACCTCATGCGTGGCGGGGTGGGCCAGAGCGCTGGCCGCTGTCAGTAGATGTTTTTCGAGAACAGGGTGAAGGGCGTCTTCAGCAGGATCTTGATGTCCAGCCACAGCGACCATTGATTGATGTAATTGAGGTCTTGGGCGACCCGGCGCTGCATCTTTTCCACGGTCTCGGTTTCGCCGCGATGCCCGGTGATCTGTGCCAGCCCGGTGATGCCAGGCTTGAGCCGATGCCGCGCCATGTAGGCGCGCACCTTGCCGGTGTAATAGATGTTGTGGGTGACCGCGTGGGGGCGCGGGCCGACCAGCGCCATGTGGCCGAACAGCACGTTGAACAGTTGCGGCAGCTCATCAATGGAGCTGCGCCGCAGAAAGCGTCCCAGCGGTGTGACGCGGTCGTCGTCGCGGGTGGCCTGACGCACTTGCTGATCGTCGTGCACGCGCATCGAGCGGAATTTCCACACGCGGATCACTTCGCCGTCGCAGCCATGGCGGTTCTGCTTGAACAGCACCGGCCCCGGCGAGCTCAGCTTGACCGCGATGGCCACGCCGAGCAGCAGCGGGCTGAGCAGAATCAGCGCCACCGCAGCGACGCTGCGTTCGAACAGGTCCTTGCAGAACAGGCTGCCGGGGTGCGAAGTGAGCAGGCTTTCGTTGAGATAGATCGCCGGCATCCGCTCGATCTCGGAGATCGAATGATTGAGCAAGACCATGCTGCCCAGATCCGGAATCCACACCACGTCGACGTTCATGTCGAGCAGGTTGATGTACAGCGCTTCGATGGTCGCTGCCTCGGCCATCGGCAGCACGATGTACACGCGCCGCGCCTGCAACCGCGTAATGATTTCGCGGATGTCCTCGACCTCGCCGAGCAGCGGCAGGATGCTCGGCGCCGGGCCGCTGTCGGCTTTCGCCGCGACAAACCCGAGCAGCAACGCGCGATCCGGGTCGAGGAGTTTGCGTGCCAGCTCATGGGCAGTCGGGCAGGTGCCGATGATCACCGCGCGGCGCTCGTTGCAGATCATCTTGGTATACATGCGCACGAACAGATGCAGCGGCAAAAACGTCGCCGCCTGGGCGAGAAAACCGACCACGGCCCAGACAATCACCACCTGCCGGGAGAATAACGCGCTGGTCTGGGTGACGAAGGCGATGCTCATCAGCAGCCCGAGCAGAATCAGCCAGCCGGCGAGCAGACGTCCGAGGCCGACCAGCAGACCATGGCGCTTGTGGTAGACCTGCACCAGGCCGTAGACCGGCATCGAGCCAAGCACGGTGAGGATGATCAGCAAGCGGTACTCACTGGGCAAATCGCCGATGCGCCAGTGCACCAGCACAATCAGCAACAGGTTGACCAGGGTCATTGCGCACAGCCATTGCACCCAGAAGGTGAGGCCGCGACGGTGTGCCATTTGCGCGGAATATTGCGAGGTCATCGGCCCGATCTCCGATTCGTCGAACAGGGAAGGATTTGCTGTTGCCGGGCGGCACGGCCCGAAGGATCAGCGCGGGGCGAAGTCGTAGTCGTAGAAGGAACGCGAATGGCCATGGCCGTACTTGCGCGCCTTGCGCAGATCGACCTGATTGAGCACCACGCCGAATACCGGCGCCTGGCTCTGCTGCAACACGGCGATGCTTTTGCGCACCTGGCCGACCGGCGTGCTCTGCGCCTTGACCACGTAGATCACCGCGTCGGAGTGCTGGGCCAGCAACAGTGCGTCGCTGACGATTTCTGCCGGCGGCGAATCGATGATGATGTGCCGGTAGCGCGACTTGAGAATCTGCAACAGCCGACCGAGGCGCGGTGAACTGAGCAAGTCCTGCGCGGGGGCTACGGCATTGCTTGAACTGCTCGAGGCTTTCAGCCGTGGCGCATCGAACGGGTCCAGCGCCGATGGCGACAGGCAGCCGGCCGGGAGCATGTCGAGATTGCCGACGCTGCGGATGCAGTCTTCCAGCCGCGCGCTGCCGGCCATGAGGTTGGCGAGGCCGGGGCTCTGCGGCGGGAAATCGAAGTTCAGCGACAGCGTCGGCTGACGCATGTCGGCATCAATCAGTAGCACCCGTTCCAGCGGCGCCAGCGACGAAGCGAGATTGTTGGCGATGGTGCTCTTGCCTTCGCCGGACACCGAAGACGTGACCAGCACCACCTGCGCTGGGCGTTCGTTGTTTTGCAGCATCAGCCAGGTGCGCAGGTTGCGGATGGTTTCGCAGAAACGCGGGTGGTCGTTGTCCTCGAACAGCCGCGCCAGCTGCCGCCGGCTCTTTTTCATCACCAGCGGCACGACGCTGAGCAGCGGCACATTGAGCAGGCTCTCGACGGTGTCGTCGGTCTTGAAGGTGTTGCTCAAGGTATCGAAGAGGAAGGCTAGGGCGATGCCGACGACCGCCGCGACCAGCGCAACAATTGCGAGAATCAGGTTCTTGCGCGGTTTGCTCGCTTCCAGCGGTGCGATCGCCGGGTCGACGATGCGAGCCTTGGCCGAATCCATATCCGAAGTGGCAGCGGTTTCCTTGAGGCGGGTGACGAAGGTTTCGTACAGCGCCCGAGTGCTGTCGACCTCACGCTGGAATTCGCGCAGCTGGAATTCCTTGCGTGAAATGTCCTGAATCTGCGCCTTGTTGCTGTTGAAGGATTTGCGCAGCGCGTCTTCGCTGGCCACTGCCAGTTGATACTGGCGCTCGATACCGGCAACCACTTGCTGCACTTGCAGGCGCAGGCTGTTGGCCGCCGTACGTTGTTCGGATCGCGCGGAGATCAGCGCCGGGTGCTTCGGCCCGTAGCGGCCCGACAACTCTTCGACTTTGGCCTGGGCCTTGGCCAGATCGGCCTGGAACTGCTGAATCAGCGGATTGCTCAGCACTGCCGGCACGCTGGACAAACGACTGATGTCGCCGTTGCTCAAGGCTTGCGCCTGACGGAACTGGCTCTCCGCTTCGGCACGATCGCGGCGCGCATCGATCATGCGGTTGCCGGTCATCTGCAGCTCGTTGGCACTGATGGTGGCGACGCCGTCGACATCGACCAGACCCTGTTCTTCGCGATAGGCCTGCAACTTGTTTTCGGCGACGCGCAGGTTGTCGCGCAACTCGACCAGGCGGGTGTTCATCCAACTGGTGTTGTTTTGCGAAGACTTCAGGCTGGTGTCCTGCTGGCTGTCGATAAAGCCTTGGGCGAGGGCGTTGGCCACCGCCGCAGCGAGCGCGGGGTCAGGCAGTTCGACTTCGATTTCCAGCAACTGACTTTTGCCGACAAACTTGACGCTGGTATGCAGCATCAGGTTTTGCGTGACGTCGTTGAACACTTGTTCTTCGGTCGCTGGCGGCTTCGGCGGCGGCAGCAGATCCAGCCATGGCAGCCACTGGTCACGATTGAGGTCCGCCAGCCATTGGCGCGGGGTGAACCAACTCTGCGCCTGCTGGCGTGGATCGGTGATCGGGTTGGTAGTCAGGCCAAGTTTGCGCACGGCGCGCTCGGCCAGCTCCCGCGATTGCAGCAGGGCTTGCTGAGTCTGCAAGTAATCAGTGGTGGTGGCGCCGCCGGATTCGGCGGCTTGCTGAAAACTCAACACCGGCGGCGTCTTGTCCTTGATCAGCAGTGTCGCACTGCCGACGTACTGCGGCGTGATGAACGACAGCGCCGCCACGGCCAGCGCGCAACTGAGCAGCACCAGCCAGGCGATGTTCCACTTCGCCGACCAGATCACCCGCCACAGGTGCAGCAGATCAAGGGTGTCCGACTCATCGGCGGCTTGCGTTGGCAAGTGGCCCTGAAGCGGACGTTCGAGGTAGGTGCTTGGGCTGTTGTCCATGATCAGAAAAAGCCTTGTGCAATGGAAATGGTGTCGCCGGGGGCGATGACGGTGGTGCGCGAGATGTTCTCGGTGACCGGCGGGCCGCCACTGCCGCGCAAAATCGTCACGCGTTTCATTGAGGCGCGTTCGGTCAGGCCGCCACCCAGGGCGATGGCTTTTTCCAGGGTCAGCCCGGGCTGGAAGGGATAACTGCCGGGCTTCTGCACCTCGCCGTTGATGTAGAACGGGCGGT
Organism: Pseudomonas sp. S3_G06; assembly: GCF_054667565.1. NCBI lineage: Bacteria > Pseudomonadati > Pseudomonadota > Gammaproteobacteria > Pseudomonadales > Pseudomonadaceae > Pseudomonas > Pseudomonas sp. S3_G06. Next base: position 2,476,549 of record NZ_CP162738.1, on the reverse strand, counting down.
ATTCAATCTGGCTGAGGCTGACTTTCGGATCGACCAGATAGCCTTGCTTGAGGCCATCGACGATTTTTTGTTCGACCTGATTGGGCGTCAGGCCCTTGGCGACGATTTCGCCGAGAAACGGGTAGGAGAAGGTCCCGGCATCGTTGAGGCGGATCTTCTTGAAGCTCAGTTCCGGCTCGCCGAACACGATGATGCGCAAGACATCGCCAGCGGCCAGGCGGTAATTGGTGTCGGTGTCCGCCGCCTCGACCGTGGGCACTGTCCAGAGCAGCAACAACAATAAAATCAGGCGCGTATGCATGGCCCAACCCTCCTACAGACTGACGTCGAACGTGATCTGGAAAACATTGCGGGTGAAGCTTTCGTTGCCGGCATCGGAGTCGTTATCGCGGTGGCGGTAGGCGACTTCGACGTCCAGCCAGCGGCGCATTTCGTAATTCACGCCGAGTTTGTAGTCCTGCAAATCGTCGCTACGGTCCTGGCCTTCGTAGACGTAATGGCCCATGCCGACTTCGGCAACGCTGGTGATGCGTTCGGTCCAGCCGTGACGCCAACCGATCTGGGTGAAGGTGGCTTTCACCGCGTCGGAGCCATCGTCGCCTTCGGCCATGGCCTGGCGGGCGAGAAAGGTGAAAGTCGAGTAGGTGCGCGGCTTCCACGCCAGATCCACTTGCCAGGTCGGGTTGCTCAGGTCGTCGGAACCGCTCTGGTCGAAATTCTTGCGCTCGTAACCGACGCGCAATTTGCCGGTGGTTTTCGCCGTCATGTCCCACTCGGCACCGGCCAGCACCGCATCGGAGCGGCTGCTCCGCGGGCTGTTCGATTGCAGGTAGTCGAAGCGGGTGTGGTCGTATTCGAGCAAGCCACGGGTTTTGCTGCCGAGGCGGTGATACCAGGTGCTGGTCAGGTTGCTGGTGTTGCGCTCCTTGTCATCGTTGATGCCATCGGAGTTGTCGTAGCGCAGCTGTGTGTAGCTGGCGCCGAGGTCGATCTGGTTCAGCGCACTGCGCGCGCCAAAGGTGTAGACGCCGCCGACCCGCTGACTCTCGATCTTGTCGTTGATGCCGTCGACGGCGGTCGAGGTGGTGCGCTCGTATTTGCGCGCCTCGGCTTCGAGTTTCAGACGATGCCGATCAGTGAACTCCATGATGCTGTCGGCGCGCAGGCGCTGGGCGGTGTTCGAAGCGTCTGAGGCGCTGTGATAGATGTAGCGGGTCGGTTCCCAGATCACCCGCGTGGCGCTGTTGCGGTCCTCCGCCTTGAGCTCGAAGGCCGGCGCCAGACGGGTGACCATGGTCGATTCGACATCGTGTTCGACTTCGCGAAAGTTGTCGTCGTAGCTTTCCGACAAGGCAAAGGTCGGGGTGAAATCGAAGCCGTAGACATTGATCGCTTGCGGCTCAACGCTCCAGGCAGCTTCGGGGGCACAGCAGGCGACGACTAAAACCAGGGAACAGCGAGGCTTCAGAGCCATGGATCACGCTCCTGATTAAGGGGGTCGGGGTCAGGGCGAAGCGGATCCGAACTATTGTCGCTGGCGTTCGAGGTAACTCAGCGGGACGCTGACGTGCTGTTGGCGGTTGAGAAAATTGAGCAGCATCATCACGCGCTCGTCGCCCTGCATCGACAGAAAAACGCCTTCAAGCGGGGAGAGTGGGCCTTGGACGATTTGCAGAGGTTCGCCGGGTTTGAGCTGCGGATCGGCAGGAAAGCCGAGCGACTCCTGGCTGCGCTCACGCAATTGCGCGATCACGTCTTCATCGACGCGGGCGGGCACATGGTTGAATTCGACGATGCGGCTGACACCACGGGTCGAGCGAATCGGTGCCCAGTTATCGTCGCGGCTCAGTTCAATGAACACGTAGCCGGGGAACAGCGATTCCAGGGTTCGTTGGCGTTTGCCACGAATACTGCGCTCGCTCATCAGTTGCGGCCGAAAGGTCGAATAGTTCTGTTGCTGCAGATTGAGTTGTGCCCGTTCATCCTGGCGGGGCTTGCACTGCAATAAATACCAGTTAGAACCGTTGCGGCAAACCGTTAGCATGCTGGAGTACTCCATACATAGCGATCGTTTAAGCAGGGCGGCCGATAGCGTGGGACGAGCCGTCATGCTTGCTAGTAGGTAGTAGGCTGATCAAGGCAAAGTGCCGAGCCAGATGCATCAATGTTTATTGGCAGAAGAAGTGTTTCAAAAATGAATCAACTTGGCTGGGTTATTGTTATATCCGTGGCCGTCTTGGCTATAACGAGTCCGCGCTTTTGTTCAAGCAAAGCTACCGCACGGTTCGCAGTTGCGACCTTCAGGATCCAATTACATAAATAGCCGGAGAGCAGAAAAGTGCGCGTCGGCGCGAGCTCATCGGGCAGTGATTAGTTATCGGCCAGTCTTTGCAAGCTGTCAATTGCTAACAGTCAAAAACATTACCTTTCATCCGCTGATGATGGCCATCTCACGTAAGTCATTGTTTGGTCAGGGCGGATTTTATTCGTCGGGTTTTTTAAACTTTTCGAAGTTGTTGTAGTCACGCGGGTTAGATGGCGCGCGTGATAGCAAATTAGTTTCAATCTTACATGTTTCGGTTCGTAAGAAGTTTTGATTTTAGATGCCTCGCGTCGGATGCTGCTGGCCCGAGTAACTAAGGTCGTCTATGAATAGTTACGGTCGTTCGCAGGTAAATGTTCGTGCTGCATATTTCTTGAAGTCAAACCGGTGAGCCGAGGCAATCATGAATGTTCTGGTAACGGGTGCCGCAGGTTGTATCGGTTATCACACGGTCATGCGTTTATGTCGCGAAGGGCTCGAGGTTGTGGGTATCGACAATCTCAATCCTTATTACGACGTCACACTCAAACAGGCGCGTTTGCAGAGATTGCAGACGCTGGCCAATTTCACGTTCCAGCGGCTGGACATTGTCGACCAGAGCGCTTTGGCCGCGTTGTTCGAACACGGCCACTACAAACAGGTCATCCACCTCGCTGCGCAGGCCGGAGTGCGCTACTCGCTGGACAATCCTGATGCCTATGCGCAGTCGAATCTGGTCGGGTTTCTCAACGTTCTGGAAGCGTGCCGTCGTCACCCTCCAGAGCACTTGATCTATGCATCGAGCAGTTCGGTGTATGGCGCCAATACCAAGATGCCGTTTGCAGAAGAAGATCCGGTCGATCAACCGGTTTCGTTGTACGCCGCGAGCAAACGCGCCAACGAACTGATCGCGCACAGTTACTGCCATCTCTACGGCTTGCAAGCCACCGGCCTGCGCTTCTTTACCGTGTACGGCCCGTGGGGTCGGCCGGACATGGCGCTGTTCAAATTCACCGAAGCGATGCTGCAAGGGCGCGCCATCGACCTCTACAACCAAGGCGAAATGGCGCGGGACTTCACCTTTATCGACGACATCGTCGAAGCGATTTTCCGACTGCTCGACAAACCGCCCGCACTCAGCGCCGAGCGCGGCACCAATCGCTTGTTCAATATCGGTCGCGGCAGTCCGGTAACGCTATTGAGCTTCGTCGAATGCCTGGAGCAGGCACTGGGTATGAAGGCGCAGCGCCGTCATCTGCCGATGCAGGAGGGCGACGTGCTGAAGACTTGGGCCGACGTATCGGCGCTGGCACGCTGCATCGACTTCAGCCCGCAGGTGCCGATCGAGCAGGGCGTGCAAGCGTTCGTGCAGTGGTATCGCGATTTTTATCAGCTCTGATTCAGTGCAGGGTGACGGCCCTGCGACTTTCGCCGATGCGGATCCGGTCGAGGGCGCGGTTCAGCGCATCCAGTGCATCGAGCAGCGCCTTGGCCTCGGCTTCACGCCCGTCGCCCCACAGGCGTTCGGCCATTTTGTTCAAGGCCAGAATGGCGCGTTCGATGTCGGCTGCACTGGCGGTGTTCTCAGGGGCTGATGGTTTTTTCGGCATTCACGGTTCCTCGGCGGTCGGCAAATCACCATACCGCCAAGGCGCCGAGCTATACAGCGACAAGTGTCCCCGATCAGCAGCGGACGCAGTTTGGTCAGCGATTAGCCTCAGTCAATCCCGCCTCGATAAACCGCACCGAACTCTCCAGCGCCTGCTGCCCCTCGGCCAGCATGCCTGCGTAGAAATGCCAGGCGTGAAACATGCCGGGCCACACTTCAAGATTGACTCGGACGCGGTTGTCCGCCAGGTGATTGGCCAGACGCATGGCGTCACTGAGCATCAGTTCGTTTTCGCCGATCTGTACCAGAATCGGTGGCAGTCCGGTGACGTCGGCGAACACCGGCGACGCCAGCGGATGGTTGGCCAAGGTGTCGCCGAGAAAGGCTCGCGCGAGGATATCCAGCACGGGCTTGGAGTTTAGCGGGTCAAGGCCTTCACGATTGCTCATGGAGGCGCCGGTGTGTTCGAGGTTGGCCCAAGGCGAGATTGAAGAGCCCACTGCGGGCAAGGGCAAGCCTTTGGATTTTGCCGCGACCATCACGCTGACCACCATCGCGCCACCCGCCGACTCGCCTGCGAAGGCAATCTTGCTGGCGGCGATGTTCTGCTCAAGCAACCACTTATAGGCGCGCAAAGTGTCATCGATGGAGGCGGGGAACTGATGCTCGGGTGCGAGGCGGTAATCCGGCATGTACACCCGCGCGCCGAGCATTTTTGCGTAGTTGCCGCCGATGCCGTGGTAGCCGTCAGGTCGACCGACGATGTAGGCACCGCCGTGGATGTACATCAGCACCGCGTCGGTCTTGAGTTAATCCGGAGTCACCAGCGTAGCGGGCACGCCGCCCATGTCGACTGCTTCAAATCTCACGCCAGCCGGTGGTTGATTCTGCCCGAGCATTTTTGCGTAGGCATCGCGGATGTCGCTCATCTTAGTGGTGGTATCGATACCCTTCAGCACGGGCACCAGATCGCTGAGGCTGTTGGCCCAGGTTTGCACGGCTGCTTTTACTTCAGTGTTCATATGACCTCGTTAGTGATGGCTTAACTAATCGAGATGTTATGCTCATGATTGGGGAATAGGGTTCCCCATAACCGGTGCCAAGCCGCTTGAATGCCAAACCCGGAGGCCTCATGGAACTGCATAACCTGAACGACATCGCCGCCTTCGTCGCCTCGGTGGATACCGGAAGTTTTACGGCGGCGGCCAGGCAACTCGGGCTGACCCGCTCGGCCGTCGGTAAATCGATCGTGCGGCTCGAATCGCGTCTGCAGGTCCGCCTGCTCAACCGCACCACCCGCAGCCTGAGCCTGACCGACGATGGTCGGGTGCTGTATGAGCGATGTGTGGGCATCTTGCAGGATCTGGACGAGGTCGAAGAGGCTTTGGCGTTCCGCCGTTCGACGCCCAGCGGCCGCTTGCGCATGAGCCTGCCGGTAGCACTGGGCCGGCTGCACGTTGTGCAGCACATCGAGCGCTGCTTGAGAGACTGGCCGTCGCTCGCCATCGACGCGACGTTTTCCGATCGGCTGGTCGACCTGATCGACGAGGGTTTCGATCTGGCGATTCGCATCGGTCCGCCCAAGGAAGACTCCGGACTACTCACGCGCACGGTGGCTTACCAGCAAATGATCACCTGTGCCTCGCCCGATTATCTGAAAGAACATCCGGCACCGCAGACACCCGAAGATCTGGCCGGGCATGCGTGCCTGCACTTCGTCAGCGGCGGCCGATTGCTGGCGTGGAATTTTCGCGTCAATGGTCAGCCTGTGCCGGTCATTCATGCCGGACGGCTGCAAATGGACAGCGCCGAAGCCTTGCATCAGGCGACTGCGGCCGGCCTCGGTATCGCGACATTGCCATCCTATGTGGTCAACGATGACCTGCGCAGTGGCAAGCTCGTGCAGTTGCTCGCAGAGTACGCCGAGGCTGCCGAGCCGATCCGGGTGATTTATCCGAGCAAGCGACACCTGTCGCCGAAGATTCGGCTGTTTATCGACAGGCTGGTGGAAGCGTGGTCACCGGCGCCTTGGGAGTGATTGCCTGGTCATTGCAGCTGTTTTGCAAACTCCGATGTTATTGATGACGGCAATGTCCAAACTGTGCGCATTGAAAAGCCCTGAATCATCAGGGCTGAGTTTTGGTTGAGGGGGCGTAGGGTGACAAGCTCGCGGTCGGTCTACTTCGCGCTCGAAGAGCAAGCCAGCCGATATTGCTCGTAGTTCAAACCTTCGACCTTTTCCGGCAGCTTGTATGGCACGGGGCAGCTTTTGCCCTGCCATTTGATGGTGATGACACCGTGATCTTTGGTCACCAGCGCCAGGGCCTTGCCCGTCGGATCTGACAATGCCAGTTGTTTGCCGTCGCTATCCAACAGCACCGCGCCGAATGGAATCGGCTGGCCGTTGACATCGTACAGTTCAAACTGGACGCGTCTGCCTTTGCTGCCTTCGAAGCGTGCAAGAACCACCGAACCTCGTCTTGGCACCAGTTGCTGGGTGGCATTGTCCAGCTCGATCTCACCGCCCAGGTTACGCGTGTCCAGCGTTACCCAGTTCACGCGGTACGGTTGCGCGTTAGGCAGAACCGCATAGCCGTTCAGGCCGGTTTTCACACCCGAATAGCTGCTGACTTCGACGCCCGACATGCCGGGGACTTCCACCAGGCCGAACGTTTCACCGACGGTCTGGCCCATATTGATGCCGCCGGCATGAGCCACGATCGATCCGGCCGCACTCAGGTTCTGCGACTCATAGCCGCTGCCTCGGTTGTAGCCAAAGCCCAGATCGCCCATCGACGTACGGGTACTCAAACTGAGCGAGCCAGAGCGCTCGCCCTGGACGCTGCGCCCGGTCTGCACGGAATAGTAGGTGTCGCTGTCCTCGGTCAGATAACCATTGATCCCGGCTTGCGTGCTGGTACCGGCGTTCTGATGGTTACTGGAAACGTAGGCACGCGGTGCGCGTGGTGTCGATCCGAGCGGGAACGAAATTGAAACGCTTAATTGCGTGTCGTTGCTGGTGTCACCGCGTGCGCCGAATTCCTGGGTTTTGCTCAGGCTGATGTTGTAGTTCAGGTCGCGCCAATTGTTGTTGTAGCCGGCGGAAAAGCTGCGCGAGCCACCGCGATCCCAATAGCGCTGGTCACTGGCATTCAAATACAGCGAGCCGAACTGGCGCGCTTCGCCAAGGGTCTGGTTGACCGTGAGGTCGGTACGGGTTTTGGCATTGCCCGCGCGCCGCGTAGCGCCGGCGCTGGTGTCCTGCACATGGTCGGTCAGCGTGCGGTAACCCTCGGTCGAATAACGATAGGCGGCGAGGGTGAAGCTGGTATCGGTACCGGTGAAGGTCTTTGCATAGAGCGCGCGTACGCTGCTGCCCTGGGTGGTTTTGCCGAATGCTTTGCTGGACGATTGCGTAACGTCCAGGGACATCGCGCCAATCGAGGTATTCTTCGCCGCACCGATGGACAGCGCCTTGAAGCCGTTGCTCGCCTGAATGCCGGCAATGCCCGTCAGATTGCTGGTCAAGCCGTAGGCGAAAGTGCCCCCAAGGAAAGCCGGTTTGTCATAGCCCTCGCTGTTGTTGTTGAACTTGCCGCTCGACAGGCTGTACTTCAGTTGCCCCTCACGCACCATCGTCGGCAGGGCGGAGAACGCCTGCCGGGTTACCTTGCGCCGACCATCCGCTTCGACAATGGTGATCTCCAGGTCACCGTTGGAGCCCGATGGGTAGATATCACTGATCTCGAACGGACCCGGCGGTACATTGGTGGTGTAGAGAATGTAGTTGTCCTGGCGGACCTCGATCTTCGCATTGGTTTCCGCCACGCCACGAATGATCGGTGCATAACCGCGCTCACTGTCTGCACGCATGCCTTCATCAGAAGCGATCTTGACGCCTTGGTAGCGCACGCTGTCGAACAGATCCGAATCGGAAAAGATTTCACCCGCGCTCAGTTGCCCCTTGATCGCCGTGAGGTCGCGCTGGATGAATGTGCGGTTGCTGACAAAACGATTGGGTCGGCCGGTGGAGCTGCTCAGATTGGACTCGTTGCGCAGACGCCAGGCGCCAAAGTTGATGCCGTTGCGCAGCCCCAGGTTATTGGAGATTTGCGTGGTGTAATCGGTTTTGCTGCGGGTGCTGCTCAGCTGGTAGTTGATGAAACCGGCGGCCACACCTTGGTCCCAAAGCTCTGGATCTACATAGCCGCGCATGCCACGCGCCATGGCGACCTGCGGCACACTGATATTGAGGCGCAGGCGGTTGGCATCGAAATTGAGACTCGCTTGCTCGATCATTGCAGGCAGGTCGTAGTGATCGGCAGGGTGTTGCTCGTCAACCAGACCCTGCTCACGCAGTTTTCGCATGTCCACACCCAGCTGCTGCAACAGTTCCAGGGTGATGCGTGGCTCGACTTTGCCGTTGACCGGGTTGGCCGCGAAATCGATATCGCGACGCCCGACCAGCGTGCCGTTGCTGAACACGTCGACGCGGTATTGGCCTGGCAAGACGCTGTTGGCATTCAGCAACGGTTGCAGATCGACCGCCGATGAACCTTCAAGGAACAGCGTATTGAAAGATTCACTCGCCACTGCGGCCGGGGCTTCGGCGCCCACGGCGAATCCGCAAATGGCCATGTTGATAGCAAAGCACAATGGATGCAGGCAGCCCAACGCCGCTTTGTTTTTCTGGCGCGCAACATGATGCTTAACACAACTTTCAGATGTGTGGTGTTGGGAGGAAAACATGCAATTTGCCTTATCAGTCCGTGTTGCTTCAACCGGAGTCCGGAACTTGTGAATAGCTTGTAAGTTGGCAGGGTGGGGCGGGGGATTTACTGGGCGGAGGCATCTTTCACGCGCTCGGCATGGCTTTCGGCAACGCTTAGTGGTGCATCGAATCGTTGTTGTGCGCCGTAATCGTTAATTGCTGAAAAACTCAAATGCGAAGTACCAGCTGGCAGATCTTTCAGATTGAATGAGCGAACTTCCCCTGGAACGATCATTGTCGAATCAATTACCAATTCCGCTTTTTTCCCTGCAACGACTTTCAGATCGGCCAGCGACACGTGGTAGTTGCTTTGGTTTTTTACTTTCAGCACCGACTTGCCAGCCTGAGTGACCAATTGCCATGCAAGTTGCTCCGGTGCCTTTGCGGCATCACCGGTGAGTCCGTCCGGGCGGAAGAAGACCTTGATACGCTGACGTACCGCCAATTGCAGCGTGTTGACATCGGCAGCACTGGCCTGGGGGATTTCCTGCACGTTCAGCCATACCACCGACTCCTTGTCCGCAGGCATGCCGCGGCCTTCATAAAGAATCCTCAGTAATTGCTGTTGATTGGGCTCAAGTTTGGCCAGTGGTGGAGTAACTGCGAAAGGCGGTGCGCTGCCAGCCGTGTCGCCGGCATCCAGCCACGATTGCGCCAGAATGGTTTGTCCGCCGTTGCGCACGGTGACATTCGCCTCTTTGTGCGCGCCATCGAAGATAATCCGGGTGGAGCTCAAGGAGATGCTGGCGAATGCCGAGTGCGTCATCAACACCCCGGCAAGCCCCAGGCAAAGCGGAAAGTAGCGACTTAACATAGATTTCACCGATTAATCTGGTCGGGAAGGACGAGGCACAGCGGCCCCGTCCAGGTATTGCGGGCTGCTTATTCGTATTCGAGAACGAACGGCAGAGTGGCGTTACCGGTACCGGCAGTAGCGGTGGTCTTGTCGCCGGTGGTGACGTAAGCGGCTGCGAACGACAGGGTGCCGTCACCGCCTGTGGTTGCGTCGCCAGTCAGGTTGGTCTGCACTTTGGCAGTGGCTTCGGAGCTCAGGTCGATCAACTGGCCATTGCTGTCCAGCAGTGCGATACCAACGCCTTTGGCCGCGTCTGCACCCTGTAGCTTGAGAACTTTCTTGCCATCAACCAGGCCCGAACCGCCGTTTACGGTTGGTTTGAACAGCATCGAAACCTTGGTGCCAGCGTTGCAGTTCACTTTCAGGTTGAAATCGTTGGCGGCCACACGACCGGCGCCCGGAGCGGAGTCGGTGCCCATGTCTTTGATCGACACGCTGCCCATGTCCACGGCAATCATCTTGTCGTTACCCAAGGCGCCATCTACCGAGCAAGCGTCGTTATTGATAACGCCGGTGAAGCTGATTTGACCGCTGCCGCCCTTGACAGCTTTGGCGGCTTCTTCAGCCACTGCACCAGTGGAGGCAGCCAGTACGGAAAGAGTGAGTACTGCGAAAGCGAACTTTTTCATGTTTATATCCGAAGTTATTGTGAAGTGCTGCATTGAAATGCCAGGCCATATTAGGTGTGCGGTGGTGGCGGGTCTTTGGGATTTGTCTTAAAGCGATAAAGGTGCGAGCCAGTCAGTAATATGGCCGTGGCGTATTTATATTTGCGGTAATGGTGCAGCGAACCAAATGAGACAATTCTCAAAGTCGTGCGGTCTTTGTCTGGCTAGTATTCGCGGATGCAGAAATTCTCAGTCAACGCAAAGTTTGTGAGCGGGCGTCCTGCTTGAAAGATTATTCAGACTTTCGCTATTAACGACTGATAGAAAGAGGTTCCAGGTTTGTGAACACGCTTCGTATATTGGTCTTGGAAGATCACGCCTTTCAGCGCACGGCGGCAGTCAGTGCGCTTAATAGTCTGGGGTACAAAAATATCTTTCAGGCGGCTGACGGCAAGGATGCGCTGGCTGTGATATCCCAGGCTGGAGGCGTGGACGTTGCATTGTGTGACTTGAGCATGGCCGGGATGGATGGTTTGACGTTCTTGCGCCTGGCGAGAGAGGCCGGTTTGATTCGTGCAGTGATCATCTGCAGTTCACTGCCTGAAGATTTGTTGCGCACGGTTGACCGGATTGTCACGTTGCAGGGGCTGGAATTGCTTGGCAGTGTCGGCAAGCCTCTGATGGTTGATGTGCTGGGGCCATTGTTGGCGCGTTATCGGCCGCACACTCCGGGCGATGCCAAAGTGGTGGAAAATCATCTCGATCAGCCTTCGGAGAACGAAGTGCTCGAAGCGATACGCCGTCAGGAATTTCGCGCCTATTTCCAGCCCAAGTTTCATCTGCGCAGTGGTGAGGTGGATGGCGCCGAGGTGCTGGTGCGATGGCAGAGCCCCAGTCGCGGCTTGCTCTCGCCAGGCATGTTCTTGCCGACGATCGAGCGCTGCGGGCTGCTCGATGAAATGTTTTTCAGCCTGCTCACGCAAGGCTTGAGTCTGCAGCGCTTCGTCCAGTCTCACGGCAAGCCGTTCAAGCTGGCGTTCAATCTCGACGTGACGCAGATGGCCAATCCGAATCTTGTCGACCGGATCAAGGCGCTGTTGCGCATCCATGGCGCCTCGCCAGCTGGGCTCATTTTCGAGCTCACGGAAACCGGCCTGCTGCAGATGCCCGAGATCAGCATGGAAAACATGGTGCGTCTGCGCATGCTCGGCTTCAGTCTGGCAATCGATGATTTCGGTGTCGGCTATTCTTCACTTGAGCGGCTGTGCCAGATGCCGTTCAACGAAATCAAACTCGACGCCGGCTTCGTGCAGAATTTCCATCAGGCGCGCTACAGCGCGGTCATCCACGGGGCGTTGGCCCTGGCGCGGGAATTGGACATGCGCGTGGTGGCAGAGGGTATTGAAACCGCAGATCAGGTTCAGCATCTGGCGCGGCTTGGTTGTCAGTGGGGGCAGGGCTTCTTCTATGCTCGCCCTATGAATTGGGCGCATTTGGTCGACTGGCGTTTCGAGGGTCAGAAGTCATCCTGGCGCCGCGCAATAGGCACATCCGATCGTTGATGCAAACGGCATTCTGACTTTTGGGACAAAGCCCTATTTCGTCACGCCTTCAAAACACTCATCATGTGCCGAGAAATCAATCAGATGCACCTGAATGCTTCGGTGATGCCCGGGATTTGCTGCGGTTGCCAAGTGCTGATGGTCCTCCAACACTCTTCATCATGGAGCTGTTCATGCATTGGTCAGTCGTGAATCCGTTACGCGTTGCCATCCTTGATGATCACTCGCTCATACGTCTGGCGATGAAGTCGCGGCTGACGCGCGAAGCCGAGTTCAGTGTCGTAGGTGTGTATGGCAGCAGCGCGCAGTTGCTCGCCGGATTGCGCGAAATCGACATTGACCTGCTGATACTCGATTACAAACTGCACGATGGGGAGCTGGACGGGCTCAATCTGATCCGCCTGCTGCGCAAGCAATATCCGGGCATGCGCATCCTCGTCTCTTCCTCAGAAGAGCGCCCGGCAGTGGTGAACATGGCGGTCGGGGCGGGCGTCAGTGGATTCTTCGGCAAGTCACAGTCGGTCGATGACCTGATTACTGCCATTCGCTGTGCAGCGTCCGGCCAGTTGTACCTGTCTCCCACCATGGCCTTTGAGCTTGACGTGTTGCCAGCATCGATCGAAGAACCCGCCGGTGCCAAAGACGAGAGCGCGGCGCACAGCGACGATTTCCTCAGTAATCCTCTGCTGTCACCTAAAGAGAAAGAAGTCTTGCGCTGTTGTCTCGAGGGGATGGGGGTGACGCAGATTGCATTGAAGTTCTCGCGCAGTCGCAAAACCATCAGTGGGCAAAAACAGGCCGCTTTCAAAAAGCTTGGCATTCGTGGTGACGCAGAGCTGTTCAAGTTGCAGCACAGCCTGACAGCCGACAACCAGGGATAACACGCTTATGTTTCATCTGTTGCGCGGTGTTTTGCTAATCAGTGTGCTTTTCGTATTCAGTAGTGGTGTGTTATTGGCAGCAGAGCCGCGCACCTTGCAGGTGTTCGGTCGCTCGGACTGCAAGGAGCTGCAAGTCGATCTGGCCAATGAAGACTGGAGTTGGCTGCGGCAAAAGCGCAGCCTGATATTGGGTTCTGCGCTTCCGGATTTCCCGCCTTATGTCATGACCGCCAGCGGTACGCGCTATGAGGGGATTGCCGCCGATATCGCCTGCATTATCGGTCAGGCACTGCATGTTGAGATTACCGTCAAGGCTTACCCTGACCGGCGTGACGCCATGGCCGCACTTGAGCGCGGTGACATTGACATGTTGGGCAGTTCCAACAGTTTCGAATTGATCGATGGCCTCGTCACGCTCAGCAACCCTTATGTCGAAGACGTGCCGGCGATGTTCATGCGCGGCGATGATCGACGACCGATGCCGGCCAATCTGGCCGGTTTGCGTATTGCGGTTGCCGACGATTACCTGCCTTCCAGTCAATTACACGCGTTATACCCCAACGCCGAATTCGTGCTTTTTCCATCGAACGAGTTGGCACTGGCTGCGCTGGCTTTTGGCAAGGTCGACCTGTTTCTCGGCGATACGGTGTCGAGCAATTACCTGATCAACCTCAACTACTTCAACTATGTGCGGCTGCACTCTTTCGTCAAAACCCAAACCAGCGGTTTCAGCTTTGCCTTGCGCCGGGGCAACGACCAATTGCTGCGTCTGATCGATTCGACCCTCGAGTCGCTGGGTGATGCGAAGATTGCCGAAATTACCAAGCGCTGGTCGGGCGGCGGCGGGGCGCTGACGCCCAAACGCATTGACCTGACACCCGGCGAAGCACGTTGGCTTGAGCTGCATCCGGTCGCGCGGTTCGTGATCAATGACGATCAGGCACCGTTTGCGTTCTTTGATGGCGATGGCAATTTTGGCGGGATCGGTGCTGATCTGCTGGAGCTGATTCAACGGCGTACCGGTTTGCAGATCAACGTAGAACGCACTGACAGTTTTTCCAGCCTGAGTACGCGTCTGCTGGATGGCAGTGCCGATATCTCGCTGCTGACGCCAACCGTCTCGCGGGAAGTCGGCATGCGTTTCACTCATCCGTTCCTTGCCAGCCCCTTTGTGATCGTCACCACCAAGGACGCAGGCGCGCCTTCAAGCCTGCAGGAGCTGCGCGGCAAGCGCGTCGCAGTGCCCGAAAGTTCGGCTGAGCGTGAGCTGCTCAAGGACTACCCCGACATCGAGATCGTTGATAACGAAACAGTTCTGGGCGCCTTGGCTGACGTGAAGGACGGTCGAGCGGACGCGATGATTACCACGTTGCACAGTGCGCGCTACTACATCGCCCACATCTACAGCGACAGCTTGCGTATCTCCAACATCGTCGGCATGAACAAAGGCTTCCTCGCTTTCGCCGCGCGGCGTGCCGATACCGAACTGGTCAGCATTCTGAACAAGGCGCTGCTGAGCATTCCGCCGGATGAGCTGGACGTAATTCTCAACAGGTGGCGTCCCATTGCAGCGTTTTCGGGTTTGTCGTGGCGCGATTACAAGGCGCTGATCTACCAGATCAGCGCTGGCGCGTTCCTGATTATCCTGGGATCGCTGGCGTGGAATTTCTATATTCGCCGGCAGATCCGCGAACGCAGCCGGGCAGAGCGCTTGTTGGGCGATCAGTTGAAGTTCATGGGCGCGTTGATCAACGGCACGCCGCATCCCATCTACGTACGTGATCGTGAAGGTCGGCTTGTCACCTGCAATAATAATTATCTGCAAACATTTGGCCTGCTGGAAAAGGACGTGATCGGCAAGACCGTGCTCGAAAGCGGCAAGCGCAATCGTCAGGAGGCGTTGCAATTTCACGACGACTACCTGCGCGTCATCGAGCAGGACGAACCTTACGAGGTGGATCGCACGCTGCATGTCGGTGATACGCGGCTGATCATTTACCACTGGATCCAGCCGTATCACGACACGGCGGGTGAAGTCAGAGGCGTGATCTGCGGCTGGATCGATATCAGCGAACGCCGTGAACTGATCGAGGAGTTGCGTTCGGCGAAAGAGCTGGCTGACGAGTCGAGCCGCGCCAAAACCACCTTCCTGGCGACCATGAGCCACGAAATCCGTACGCCGATGAGCGCCGTGATCGGCATGCTCGAACTTACCCTCAAGCGTGCCGAGCAGGGACACTTCGATCGGCCGGCGATTGAAGTGGCATACGACTCGGCAAAAGGTCTGCTGGAACTGATCGGCGATATCCTCGATGTGGTACGCATCGAATCGGGCCATGTCAGCCTTTCGCCGAAACGTGCCAACCTGCGCGAATTGGTCGAATCCGTGGCGCGGGTGTTCGACGGCTTGGCCAGGCAGAAGAGTCTGGTGCTGAAGCTCGACATCGACGCCACTGTCGGCTGTGACGTATTGGTTGATCCGATGCGCTTCCAGCAGGTGCTCTCGAACCTGGTGGGCAACGCGATCAAGTTTACCGACACCGGTCATGTCAGCGTCTCGATTCGCGGCCAACGTCTCGCTGACGAACGCTTACAGGTCGACCTCAAGGTCGAGGACACCGGTATCGGCATTTCCAGCGCCGATCTGCAGAATCTGTTCCAGCCGTTTTCCCAAGCCAATCATGGTCCCTCCAGCAGAGGCGGCACCGGTCTGGGACTGGCGATCTCCCGTTCATTGTGCGAATTGATGGGCGGGCGGCTGAACATTACCAGTACGCTTGGCAAAGGCACCTGCCTGGAAGTGTCGCTGTTCTTCAATATTCTCAGCCCGCTTGGCGGCAAAGTGCTGCCTGTTTCGGTTGTTCAGGACAAACCGGTACCGACACTCAGGATTCTCGTAGTCGATGACCAGAGCGCCAACCGCCTGCTGTTGACGCAGCAGCTGAGTTTCCTTGGCCAGGCGGTGCGTGATGCCGCCGACGGTGCCCAGGCATTGGCGCTGTGGCGCTCGGAGCCGTTCGACATTGTGATCACGGACTGCAACATGCCGGTCATGAACGGCTATGAGCTGGCCCGCACCATTCGCCAGGACGAACGCGAAAGTGGTGGATCGCCGTGCATCGTACTGGGCTTCACGGCCAACGCGCAGCCGGAAGAAAAAGTGAAATGCCGGGAGGCCGGGATGGATGATTGCCTGTTCAAACCGATCAGTCTCGGCACCTTGTCGATCATGCTTGCAGGCTGGGAAAAAAATGTTGAAACCCAGCCATTTGAAAGCCCGCCTGCGGCGACTATCAAGGAGCTGGGCTCGATTCGCGAGCGTCTTGACGAGCTCACCGGGGGCGATCTCGACATGATGAAAGAACTTCTGCGCGAGGCGCTGTCGAGTTGCGAAAAGGATCTGGAGGAGTTGCATTCGCTAATACCCGAAAGCGATCCCGGGCTGTTGGCTGACCTGGCGCACCGCATCAAGGGGGCGGCGCGCATTGTTGCCGAGCATCAGGTCATTGAGGCGTGTAACGAGCTTGAGGCCGAGTGCGAGGCGCCTGTTATCGATCCGCTGGACCTCAATCGCAGTGCATTGAAGCTGGAGCATGCACAGGCTGATCTGATCAAGAAAATCAAACGGATCGAGCTGTAAACGTATCGGCTCATGACCATCCGACTGACCTTGCAATGAAGCTGACGTTAAAGATCATTTTGCAGCGGGCGATACCTTGGTTAATAACCATGGAGTTTCGCGATGATCATTCGACTTCCTTTATTGATTGCCTGCCTTTGCCTGCTCGGTTTTGACACCGTCAGCGCAGCCCAGTCTGCGCCGGTCAGCGGAGTGATTCGCTTCAGCGGTCGAATTGTCGAGGCAAGTTGCATTGCCAGTGGCGCCAGCCATTCTTCTGTCGAGTTGCTTGATTGCCCCCAGGCAAGCACCGGGCAGATTTTTACCGTGAACAACGTCAGTGCGGCAGGGCGAGGTGAGTCGCGCCAGCAGGTGTTTGTGAAGGTGATTGCCGATACTCATGAGCAGGACGATTATTACGACCAGCGCTTGCTGCTCACGGACAACAAGGGTCACCAGATAACGAGCGGTAATTACGTAGTGACGATGACGCTGCCTTGATGGCTTGGAAAGAATGAGTCTGCGCCCCTTGTTTCAAGGTTACTGACAAAAAGGGGCGTTAATAATGAGAATTGTCTGGTTCGCACAGAACCGTCCCGCGCTTCTGGCTTGTCGCCACTCCCCTGCGTTGCAAAATCCCTCCTTCAACACTTTCTGAGCCAGACCATGCGCCGATCGCGTGGGCTGTCGTCAAGGTGTGGCTTTTTATCATCTATCCCTGCGTTCATTTTTGAGACAAGTCTCATATCAGGCAGGTTGGCCCTTGGTTATTTTCTTGAAAGGAAGAATGGAGCTGCCAAAGGTGTCCGATGTTTCTTGAAAATAACCGCAGTCGATCCTTGCGGATCCTGATCGCCGATAGCGATGTGCGCAGAGGTCTGTCAATCGAACAGCAGTTCAACAAGCTGGGCTGTCTCAGCGTCTTGAACGTTTGCACTTATCGTGACCTGAAAATACTGACGTATTACTGCCCTCAACGGTTGAGCCTGGTCGTCGTCAATGCTGAGTTGCTCAGCGAAATGGCGATGGATCCGCTCGACTTTTTCGGGGAAAACCCGCTGATTCGTCATCTGCTGATTTTCAATCCCAACGATGATCACCAGTGGTCGAAGACCTTCTTCAACCCGCATCCGCAACGCTGGATGCGCCTGGTCTCGAAAATCAATCTGCCGCGACTGGCAGATTTTCTGATGCTGGCCGATCCGGCGCTCAAGGAAATTGCGGAGCCGGCCTCGACCAACTCCACACTCTCTCCGTGCGCCAACCGCTAGCTACCGCACCTTCCCGCGTTGATCCAGGTATGCGCCGAGGCGCTATACCGCAGCGCCGCTCTGCTGCCCACTCGTTTACCCCATTGTCTTGAATACACTCTAAGGTAAGGCATCATGCTGCTTCGTAAACTCAATCTCGCGCCGCGTTCGGCGCTGTGTTTCGGCTTGTTCTGTCTCATGATTATCGCGATCGGATTGATCGCTCTGCAGCAAGTCGACTTGCTCAACAAGGCAGAAACGTACGTCGAGACGACGATCGTGCCGAGTATCAAGCTGCTCGGCCAACTCGATCGAGAGTTCGTCGAAATCAAGGGCAACAACGCTCGCTTGCGCAATCCCATTGAAACGAGTGAGCGCAAAGCGCAGGCCCTGATTGACATCCAGCAGTCGCGTCAGATGATCAAAAATCATCAGCGTGCGCTCATTGACCTGTTGGCGACTGACGCCGGGCGCGAGGCATTCGAGGAGTTTGCCAAAGCACAGAAGGTCAACGATCAGGCGCAAGATCAATACCTTGAAACAGTGGCGAACGGGCAGCTTGAAGCGGCCATTGCGCTGTCCAGGAATCAGATGCGTGCGGCGTCGGATGGCGTACAGGTCGCGCTCAAGAAGTTGATTGCTCTCAACGAGATAGAAGCTTATGAGGCGGGCAAGCAGGCCGACAATGTCTATGAGCACACGCTGTTGATCGTCAGTGTGTTCATTCTCATCGCGATCGGTGCTTCGTTGGCCCTGGCCGTGTTGTATACCCGCAGCCTGACGGTACCCATTGCAGGCTCGCTAAGGGTGGCCGAATGCATCGCCGCCAATGATCTGAGCGAAACCATTGCGCTGGATGGCTCCGATGAGGCGGCGCAAATGCTGTCGTCATTGGCGGCGATGCAAACCAGTCTGCGAGATGCCTTGATCATGATCCGTGATTCGTCCACGCAGTTGGCCGAGACCTCGGAGGTCATGCACGGCGTCACTGAAGATATCTCGCGTATCACTCAACGTCAGAGCCATGAAATCGAAATGGCCGCCACCGCCGTCACTGAAATGAGTGCAGCGGTGGAGCAGGTTGCAGACAACGCCGCATCGACCTCGCAGCTGACGTCGGAATCAAGTGCGGCAGCCATTGCCGGTCGAAGTCAGGTCAGCGACACGGTCGCCGCAATCAACCTGATGGTGTCCAGCGTGCACAGCACCTCGGCTGAGGTGCAGGCGCTATCGACCATGGCGAGCGATATCAGCAGCGTGCTGGACGTTATCCGAGAGGTTGCCGAACAAACCAATCTGCTTGCCTTGAACGCAGCGATCGAAGCAGCGCGGGCGGGGGAGGCGGGTCGCGGTTTTGCCGTGGTTGCCGATGAGGTGAGAGGGCTGGCGCAGCGTACTCAGAAGTCGACCGAGGACATCGAGTCCATGGTCAGCTCCATTCAGTCGGGCACCAGCCGCGCAGTTTCCTCCATGAGCCACACCCGCGCTCAGGCCGAGAGAACGCTCGAAATGGCCAATATCGCCGGCGAAGTGTTGACCGACATCACTGGCTCGCTGAATCTCATCAACGAGCGAAACCTGCTGATGGCAACCGCTGCAGAAGAGCAGGCTCAGGTTGCGCGTGAAGTGGATCGCAGCCTGATCAGCATTCGCGACCTTTCGTGTGAAACCGCTGAGGGATCGAAACAGACCGCAGTCGCATCGGCGGAGCTGTCGCAATTGGCCGCGTCGCTGAACAAACTGACCAAGGAATTCAAACTTTAATCAGTAAACGTAAAGCCCTGGCTACCAGGGCTTTTTGATCAGCGCTCGATCGGCGCAGCAAAGTCCTGCGCATGGGGTGCAGAGTCAGTTTGTGCTGGCGATGCGGTTTGTGCTGTCAACTGCTCAATGCAGCTGGCGAGTTGTTTTTCATAGCTTTCAAGTACCGCTTCGGCTTCAGCTTCGCGCTCATCACGCAGGCGGAAGAAATCGTCGCGATTGAGTTGGTCCGCAACAAGTCGGATGTTTTGCTCGATGATCGCGCACAGTGAATCTTCATCCTCTAACGCCGCGCTGGTCAGGGCTGCCTGTCGATTGTTTTCGAGTTCGGTTTTTGCGTGCTCAGCGGCCTTCGCCTGTTCCTTTGCGCTAAGCAGGTCGGTTTCCAAAACCTGTTTCTGTTCCGCCAGGCGCTTCAGTTCTGCGCTCATCGACTGGATTGCATCGGCGCGCTGGGTGAGTTGGACCTCCTGTTGTTGCACCACAGCCTTCAGTGGAAACAGTTCATTGAGTTGGTAGCCGGCGACCACAGTCATGGCGATCAGTGCCAGCGCAAGAATGGTCAGGCAGTAGATGGCGGCGTTGCTCTGGGGTTTTGAGCTATTGAGGGTATCGAGGGCTCTCACGGAATCGTTTCTCCTATCAAGAGTAGACAGTGTAATAACCTCGATTCGCTGGGCCTTTAAGACGAGTCTTAAATTGTGCTCTATTTGCGTATGTCGATAACGGCTAACATTTGTTAACGAATTCGCAGAAGGCTTCTTGTTTAAACCGACTATCTAAAGTTTCTTGTGGGTCCATGAGAATTGTCTTGTTTGCGAATAAATAAACTTTTTGCTCAAGCTCCTTTTTTTCATTATCGTCTGCTGCCGCTTTGGTGGCGTTTACTGCTGATAGTTCACGCAATCGTCCGCCATTCAAATGTTTGCAAACACGGCGAGTTCAGAGAGATTGCTATGAAGTTTTCCCATGTTTTAATTGTCGGTTTTTTGTATTTACTGCCATTTAACGCAATGGCTGCAGTTTGCGAATTTTATCCCGACCATTCCAAGGGCAGTGTCAGGGTGGTTCTTCCAGCCACGATCTCGGTGCCTCGTGACACGCCCAACGGCACGGTTATCTATGAAAGCCCGATCGTGACCCTGGGCGCCATACCCAGCTCATTCAGGTGCTCTGCGGTACACAACGAAGGTGTACGCAATACTGTCGGCGTTACTCAGCCGGGCGCGGAGATTTTTCCTATCGGAAATACCGGAATCGGCTGGCAATGGGTCCGACCGCCATCGGGGAAAGCGTGGAAAGGCTTTCCAGGAACTACTGACACTGCTGGCGGTTGGGGTTGGAATGGTTCTGAGCACATCTTGCGTTTTGTAAAGACGGGAACTATTTCCGGCAGTGCGACGATACCCTCAGGCCAACTTGGGACCTTCGTCGCTGCAGAAATCGAGCCTCTGGCAATGAATACAAATGGCACGCGGATCGTCTCGCAGTCTTGTGAAACACCTGATGTGAAAGTGGATATGGGCAGCTACACCATGAGCGATTTTTTGCAGAACGGTGACTATGCCAAGGAGAAATACTTCTTTCTTGATATGAAAAACTGTCCTCCCGGAATCAATAACTTCAGGTACTCCTTTTCGCCCACTGCGGGCAGCCCTGCATGGAGCGCTGATACCGGCGTGGTACACCTCAACAGTAATTCCACTGCCAAAGGGCTGGCATTGCAAATGCGCTTCAGTGACAGGACGATACTCAAGCTGAACCAGAATTACATAATGAAAGCGCCAACATCGAGCGGCGGTAATGCATCCGTTTCCTTGCAAGCCCGCTTCGTGCGCATCGAGCCTTCCAATGCGCAAATGCGAGCGGGCGATGCCAATGCCGAAATTGCCTTTGTCGTCGAGTATCTATGAGCCCAACAGCCTCTTTACCTCAGCCACAATCACCGCAATATCAAACGGCTTGGGCACCACCACATCAAACAGATCCGAACGCTGCATGCCGATGTGCGCTTGCGCGCCACTCATGAGAATGATCGGCAAGTGTTTGACGGACGGCTGGGCACGCACGGCTTCGGCGAATTCGAGGCCGTCCATGACCGGCATCATGAAGTCAGTGATGACCAGGGCTGGACGTTCTCTTTCCAGCACTTCGAGAGCCTTCTTGCCATTGCTCGCGGTCACAGTCATGAAGCCCTCATCCTCAAGCGCAAAGCCAAGAATGTCAGCAATCAGATACTCGTCGTCGACTACCAGAATGGTGGTCATGTTATTTCAACCCGCTTGAAGACTTACGAAATTGAACCAGGCAATGACTCAGCTGCGACTGAAGGTTCATTTTTCAAAGCCTTTTCCAGGAACACATCTTGATCGCGTACAACCACCTCGAACCGCGACGGGTTGTAGGAGCTATCGCGTACCTTAAGAATGGAAAGCGTCCTGCGAAGTTCAGCGTGATTCTCAAAGAAACGCATGAGTATCAGGTTGTCGACAATACTGGACAGGTCAGAGTTCGGTGCGCTGACCTCGGAGCCGAACAAATCGCGCATTTCCCAGGAGGCAAAGACCGTCACGCCTCTGGACCGCAGTTCGTTCATCAATGCACTGAAAAAGTCGGTGATGCGTTCCGGTGTGGTTGACACCCGTGTCATGCCGCTGAGGCTATCGATGAACAGGCGCTTGATGCCTCTCTCATCGACCAGGCTCAGCAGGCGTGCGCCGAGGCCATCGAGCAAACCCTCCGTTGTTGGCTGCCAGGCAATGCCCAGCGCACCGCTGTGTTCCATGTGTTCGATATCAATGCCCAGCGAACGGCCTTTCAGGCGCAGGCGCTGCGGGCTTTCATAGAAACCGAAATGCAAGCCAGGCGCTTCGGCCGTAGATTGCGCGAGAAACTTCAGGCCCAGCGTGGTTTTGCCGATGCCGGAAGGACCCATGACCAGCGTGACGCTGGAGCTGTGCAAGCCGCCACCGAAAATCTCGTCGAGCGACGCAATGCCGCTTGGAATGCGCGTCATGTCCGCGCTGTCAGGGGCGGAAGGGCGCTTGTAGAGACTTTCGAGGCGCGGATAGACGACCAGGCCGTTATCGGTGATTTCGCATTCGTGCAGACCGGTCAACGCGCCGCTGCCGCGAGTCTTGCGCAAATGAATGCGGCGCACCGAACGGGTACCGAACAGCTCTTCGCCCATTTCGATGACGCCGTCGACCATCGTGTGCTCGGGGCTGCCGTCGTCCAGGCGCGAGCTGGTGAGAAACAGCACGGTGCAACCGGCAAATGCGGCATGGCCTTGCAGTTCAGAGATGAATTTTTTCGTGTCGATCGGCGAGTCGGCTTTGGAGCGTGCATTGAGCAGGCCGTCGACGACCATGACGGTCGCCTTCTGCCGAGTGATTTCGCGTCGCAGCAGCTTCACGACTTCATCGAGGCCTTCGTTTTCCAGCGTATCGAATGCGCTGACAAACTGAATTTCCGCGCCGACTCGCGAAGCGTCGAAAAAACTCATGGTCGACAGAAACTGGAACAGCCGGTCGTGGGACTCGGCCAGCAACGTGGCGACCAGCACACGGCCGCCGTTGCGGGCATGGTGAAACCCTAGCTGGTTGGCAAGGATGGTCTTGCCGGAGCCCGGGCGCCCTTGAATGATGTATGAAGCGCCGGCGACAAAGCCCCCCTGAAGCAGCGCGTCGAGCCCTTCGATCCCGCTTTGAAGGCGTTTTAGCTTTTCCACAATGCGACCCTGATCTGAATAAACAGGCTTGTTCAGCCGAATGAGTGAAATGCTAACGCCATTTCCGGTTGACGGCCATAAAGGCTGGGGAAAAGTAGCGTTTTTGCAATGTGAACCTGGCGCGTGACTGCTCGGGATCAGGGGGTAATGACAAGCGCGGCACAGGAAAATTCGATTTTCGAAACCCGCAAGCGATTACGTCCATATGCGGTGCTGCGGACCATGAGGGTAACGCTTGCCACTTTGCTTTCATGAAATCGTCACAAAACTGCTGCAGAGTTCGGGAGCCCGTAATCACTAGGTGTCATTTAATGAAAAGTTTGATGAAGTCTGCTGCGCTCGCCATTGCGGTATCTCTTTGTGCCACCTCGGCCTCCTTTGCAGCAGAAAATGTTCGCCTGACGGGGTCCGGAGCAAGTTTCCCGGCGCCGATCTACCTGACCTGGTTCAAGGATTTCAGCAAGAAATCCGATGGCGTCACTGTCGATTACCAATCCAAGGGCAGTGGTGCGGGCGTACAGGACTTCTTGAACAAAACCGTAGATTTCGCTGCCAGTGACTCGGCAATGAAAGACGAAGATATCGCCAAGGTCGCCGAAGGCGTGCAGTTGCTGCCAATGACCGCCGGGGAAATCGTGCTTGCCTATAACCTGCCGGGCAATCCCAAGGGGCTGAAGCTGCCACGCGACGTCTATTCCAACATTTTCCTGGGCAAGATCACGCGCTGGAACGATCCGCAGATCGTCGCAGCCAACCCGGACCTGAAACTCTCCGATACGCCAATCACCGTTGTCGTGCGTGCAGATTCCAGCGGTACGACCGCGGTATTCACCAAGCACCTGGCAACCGTCAACGCCGAGTTCAAGCAGGCGTTGGGTGAGGGCAACACCGTCAACTGGCCGGCCAGTGACAAGTTCATCAAATCGCCGAAAAACGATGGCGTAACCGCTACCGTACGCCAGACCCCTGGTGCGATTGGTTACATCGAATATGGCTTCGCCAAACTGGCCAAGGTCGACTTTGCCCAGTTGCAGAACAAGGCTGGCAATTACGTAGTACCAAACGCCGAAAGCGGTGCCGAGGCCCTGGCGGCGGTGAAGATGCCGGAAAACCTGGTGGCCTGGCTGCCTGATCCGGACGGTGCCAAGTCCTATCCGATCACCTCTTATACCTGGATGATTTTCCGCAAGGACAATGGCAACCCGGCCAAGGCCAAGGCCATGCGTGAAATGGTCGAATACAGCCTGACCGAGGGGCAGAAGATTGCCGATTCGATGGGTTACATCCCGTTGCCACAATCGGTCGTCGAACAGGTTCGCAAAGCGTCCGCCAACATTCAGTAACGCCGTGAGGTCTCTCTCGGCGTGTGCGTCTGCGCCACGCCGGGAGAGTTTTCCCCCTGTTCCGGACTTAGCCCATGAACAAACCTTTTGTCGTACCGGTTAATCCCGACTCTGCCTGCCAGCCACCCTCGACGAAGGATTTTCTGGTTGATCGCACCTTCCGCGCGCTCGCGCGCATCGGTGTGGTACTGATTCTGGCGCTGGTATTTGCACTGGTGTTCGAAGTCGGACGCAAGGCACTTCCCGGCATGGAGAAGCACGGCTTCGATGTCCTTCTGGGCAGTGTGTGGGACGTCAACCAGGGCAAATACGGCATCCTGCCGGCCATCTGGGGCACGCTTTACAGCGCCTTCATCGCGTTGCTGATCGCCGGTGTCTTTGGCGTGAGCATGGCGATTTTCCTGACCCAGGATTTCCTGCCGACCAAGCTCGCTGCGCTGTTTCGCACCATCGTCGAACTGCTCGCAGCCATTCCCAGCGTGGTCTATGGCCTGTGGGGGATCTATGTGGTGATTCCGGCGATTCGGCCGCTGACGACCTGGTTGAACAGCGAACTGGGCTGGATACCTTTTTCGGCACGTCCCTGAGCGGTCCGGGCCTGCTGCCCGCAGCGCTGGTACTCGCGATCATGATTCTGCCGACCATTGCCGCCGTGTCGCAGGACGCGCTGACGGCTGTGCCGATGAAAACCAAGCAGGCCGCGTACGGCATGGGCACTACCCATTGGGAAGCGATTCTCAAGGTGATGGTGCCTTCGGCCGCCACCGGCATTTTCGGCTCGCTGGTGCTGGGCCTGGGGCGCGCGCTGGGTGAAACGATGGCGCTGGCCATGCTGGTCGGCAATGCCAACAACATTTCCCTCTCGTTGTTTGCACCGGCCAACACGCTTGCCGCTCTACTGGCGCTGAACTTCCCCGAAGCCGGGCCGAACGAGATCGAGGTGTTGATGTATGCCGCGCTCGTACTGATGTTGATTACGCTGATCGTCAACATTTTCGGCTCGATGATCATGATGTACGCCCAACGGGGTAACAAGTGATGACTGATCTGACCGCAGCAACAGACCTGACGGCGCCAACCGGTGCGATGCCCAGCTTGCAACGCAGGTTCGAAGGCCGCGCGCTGCGCAGCCTGATCCTGACCACCCTGGTCTGGGCAGGTGCTTTGCTGGCCAGCGTGCCGCTGGTTTCCGTGCTCTACATGCTGATCACCCGCGGTGGCGCGCGTCTGAACCTGGAAGTCTTCACCGAACTGCCGCCGACCGGCTTCGAGATGGGCGGCGGTTTCGGCAATGCGATGGCGGGTACCTTTGTGATGGTCGGTATCGCGGCAGCGATCGCGGTGCCGGTCGGAATCATGGCGGCGATCTTCCTGGCTGAGCTGGGGCCGGACAGCAAGCTGGGCAACGCCGCGCGTTTTGCCGCCAAGATGCTTACGGGCCTGCCATCAATCCTGGCAGGTGTATTTGCCTACGCCTTGGTAGTGATGACCACCGGCACGTATTCGGCACCGGCAGGTGGCGTGGCGCTCGCCGTCCTGATGCTGCCTATCGTGGTGCTGACCGCCGAAGAATCGATGCGGATGGTGCCCAAGATCATGAAAGATGCTGCTTATGGCATGGGCTGCACTCGCTCGCAGGTCATCTGGAAAATCATCTTGCCGACCGGCATGCCGGCGATCCTGACTGGCGTGATGCTCGCCGTGGCGCGTGCCGCAGGCGAGACGGCACCGTTGTTGTTTACCGCGCTGTTCAGCAACTACTGGATCTACCACCAGGGCAATCTCGATGTCATGAATCCGACTGCCTCATTGGCGGTGCTGATCTACAACTTCTCCGGCATGCCTTTCGATAACCAGCTCGAGCTCGCATGGGCGGCCTCGTTGGTGCTGGTGATGATCGTGCTGTTCGTGAACATCATCAGCCGGATCTTCGGCAAGCCCAAGTATTAAGAACGGGAGCATCTGATTTTGAACGTATCCACTGCGCAAATTGCCGCTCCGTTTGTCACCCAGGCGCCTGTAGTCATGGACTGCAAACTGGACAAGATTTTCTACGGCAACTTCATGGCAGTACGTGACAGCCACGTGCCCATCGAAAAAAACAAGATCACCGGATTCATCGGTCCCTCAGGCTGCGGCAAAAGTACCGTGCTGCGCAGCCTCAACCGGATGAACGATCTGGTGAAGGGCTTTCGTTTCGAGGGCCATGTGCATTTCCTCGGGCAGGACGTCTACGGCAAGGGCGTCGATCCGGTGGTCGTGCGTCGCTACATCGGCATGGTGTTTCAACAGCCTAACCCGTTCTCGATGAGCATCTTCGACAACGTGGCGTTTGGTCTTCGCCTCAACCGCTACAAGGGCGATATCGGCGACCGGGTCAAGCATGCGCTGCAAGGCGCCGCGCTGTGGGACGAAGTCAAGGACAAGCTCAAGGTCAGCGGCCTGTCGCTCTCCGGTGGCCAGCAGCAACGCCTGTGTATCGCCCGGGCGATCGCCACTGAGCCGGAAGTCCTGCTGCTGGATGAGCCTTGTTCGGCACTGGACCCGATCGCCACTAGGCGCGTCGAAGAATTGATGGTCGAGTTGAAGAAGGACTACACCATCGCACTGGTGACCCACAACATGCAGCAAGCCATCCGTGTTGCTGACACCACGGCGTTTTTCTCGGTGGATATTTCCCAGGGCACACGCACCGGTTATCTGGTCGAGATGGGCCCGACGGCGCAGATCTTCGACAATCCGCGTGAACAGATGACCGGCGATTACATCAGCGGCAAGTTCAGCTAAGCCTCAACACCGGTCACGGCCGCCTACCTGCACAAGCCAAATGGATTTGGCGGGCATCGGTGGACATTTACCAAGCGTTTCCAAGGAGCTCCAATGCCTGCCACGCATCGCCTTGATTTGCCTGCGATTGAACGCGCGCTGCGGAAAGTGCAGAGCCGTTTCGCCGAACTCAGCCGGCACTTCACCGAGCCCCGGGACCCGTTCACTGACGAAGTTCTGCACAATATGCTTGAAGGCTATGCGTTGGTTGACGAATATGTTGCCCGCGGCGTCGAGCTGTTCGATCTGCAGCAACTGAACCTGATGCTGGAGATCAATGCCACAGTGCTTTGCGGCCGGGATCCGGCACGCCGGCTCGAATACGCCCAGCATCTGGCGGCCACTGAGGCGCACTTCTTCAACAACGTCGAGGGCGGCATCAAGGACTTGTACAACTGGTATTGCGCTTATCGCAGTGAGTCAGTCTGGAAGCGTGCAGCGGGTGTCTATGTGCGCATTCTGAGCAAGCCGCAGCTGTTTATCGAAGGCAACAACCGCAGTGGCTCGCTGATTGTCAGCTACTTGCTCATGCGGGCAGGGCTGCCTCCATTCGTGTTGACCCTGGAAAACGCCGAGGGCTATTTCAACCCGTCTTCGGTCATCCGCAACTCCGCTAAGCATGGCGTCAAGGCGTTGTACGAATTGCCAAAGATCAAGAAAAAATATGCAGCATTCTTAGAAGAACAGGCGCCCGATCCAATGAAGTTCTTTCTCAAAGGCAAGCCTTTGCCTCTCTCTCAAGGTGGCCATTGATGAACTGGGCACCAGCATTTGCCAGATTGGGAATCTTCGGCAGCCGGGCAGGGCAGGCTATCCGCTGCGCTTTGCCGCAGTTGTTCGAACGTCAGCGCATACGGATTTCGTTCGATATCGATGACACGCTCGCCTGCCAGCTTCATCACTGCGCAGTCGAGAACAGTCGACTACCGGCCTGTATTCATCGCTGGCTGGGTGAACCTTTGCGGATGGGCACACGATCGCTGATCCGCGAGCTGCGTCGCCAGGATTGCAGTGTCTGGGTCTACACCTCATCCGGGCGTACGCCGTCCTATATCAGGCGCTGGTTGGCGCTGTACGGTATCCGCGTCGACGGCGTGGTCAACAGTGTGCTGCACAACCGTGCGCTGACGGCGCACGGGATGTCGAATGCGCCTTCCAAGTATCCGCCAGCGTTCGATATCGACTTGCATGTCGATGATTCGGAGGGCGTGCAGATTGAAGGCAAGGATCATGGCTTCCGGGTGGTCGTGGTGCATCCCGAGGATGAGCGCTGGGCGCAGAAAGTGCTGGATTCGGTGGCCAAGGTCCAGGCGCAGCTCGCCTGGCAGCAAATGCTCAGACCTCAGGCGCCGGTGCAACAGCGTGCGGAGGCTGTCTTTGAGTCGCTTGGCTGAGCGAGTACGCATTGGCTATCTGGACAGCAGCGCCTCAGATGTACAAGGCACTGCTGAGAAATGACTCAATAGATGCGCAAACGCTGCTGCGCAAAACATGTCTCGCAGAAACGACAAAGCCCTGAATAATCAGGGCTTTGTCGTATATAAGATGGCGGAGGCGATGGGATTCGAACTCATGGACCTGTTACAGTCGACGGTTTTCAAGTCCGAAGATTAATCCATATATTTCAATGCCTTAAGTTGTATTCGTTTCCGCTAGGCAGTATTCATTAATGCTCTGGAGGCCTTTGAAATCAAGGGGGTGACACTTATTAGCGGAAACGAATTTGGCCGGTTATTTGGCGTTTTGGGTAGGCTCATGATCGCCCTAAACTTCATAGCCGCAATCGAGAGACTGTGCTTGATGGAAAGCAACTTTCATCGAAAGTGAGATTTTTGCAGCCAACCTGGTGCGTTGTGACAGGCAGGACACGGCCAAAAGCAGACACTTCCGACTCACCACCCAAATGAATGAAAAAGACTCAACGACGATGAGGCGACGTCAAGAGACCAACAAAAGATCTTTCGTTTTACTGCGGGTAAAGCACTCAACTAGCGATTGGCGGCCACGTTCAGATGATGGCTATGCGACACCCTCATGACTATGATGCAATTCTTTAAAAGGCTCAAAGGTGTCGTAGTGATAGGAAATATCTTCAACGTTTTCTCACGACGTAGAGAAAACCAGACTAAGCCTAGAAAGCAGCTCACTCAGCAGTTTCGGCAGAGGACATTCATGCTCATTCGGGATGTTGGTCCGGGCATGGTCGAATCCCTAGAGTTTCTTCACGACCGGCTTTCCTACCTACTCGGGCACCAAAACCTCTCAGGGAAGAAAAATATTTCCTATGCTGATGATGCTTTCGAGTTTCTGCGTGACTGCAGCGACCCGCACTTCCTTGATGCTATTGAATACCTAGTCCATCACGAAGGATGGCGTTACATAGGCGGTCAACATGAACCCGTGATTGATCGTTTGAACGAGTTTTTAAATGTAGATGATCTTCCCTACTTCGTCACCAAACCGGTATGGGAAACGACGGAGGAAATGTACCGAGGCGCCCTTACTCAATTCACCAGAATCCGTGAGCAGGCGAAGGTCATCCCAAAGGAAAGTCAAGCGATCCACGAGACGGCTATCGAGCCTGCTCTGAAGTTATTGCGTCAGCCTGCATTCCTGAATGCGAACTCCGAGTTCATGTCAGCTTTGGAAGATTTTCGGCATGGAAAATTCGGCGACTGCGTCACCAAGTGCAACAGCAGCTACGAAAGCGTCATGAAGGTGATCTGTGGGCAGAAAGGCTTTGGGTATACCCAAGGAGACACAACCTCCAAGCTCATTCGGACCATCATGCAGAAAACAGAGATGGATACATTCTGGGAGCAGCCACTGATGACTGTCGGCACGCTTCGCAACAAACTGAGCACCTCGCATGGTGCCGGTGAGATGCAGAAAGTAGTACTAGAGCATGTTGCTAAGTACACCCTCAATATGACGGCCTCTGCGATCATCTTTTTGCACGATCAGGCTTACCGGGCCAACCCCTGAATTCTTCGACTAGGCTTGTGGGAGTGGAAATGAGTCGTTTCGATACCAGACCTTTGATTGCGTTGGCGACGGCTCCAGAGGACCAGGATGATCCTTGGTATAAAGAAGCCGAGCTGGCTATTCAGTACATGAAAGAAAACTCGGGATCAGACGAGATTGTGATTTACGTTAGCGCGCCTTTCCTTCTAATCGTAGGGGCACTCGCTCCAACCGATAATGTCACTCCACCCGATGGTGAAGCGCTTCAAAACCTCTCACTGTTTACCGATACTACTTGGCGTATCGAGAAGTCTTGGTGTTCCAGTGAAGGACATCGTGTCTACATTGAGGCACCATTTCCAGAGGACAGCGGGTCTGCTTTAGCAGGTGGGGAACCTCTGGTCATTCGGCGACGTCTTGAGGGTGTTCATACCGGGTGTACGCCGATCGAAATTAGCCAAAAACTCGTGCATTGCCTAGACATTCACTATGTGGATGAGCGAAAGGCATATTGTCGTCTGAATGATAATGGCGATATCGAGGACGTTATCAGAGTATTGAGGCTCCAAATTCCCGACCAAATAGAGGGGCGGGAAATGGTCACGATCCTTCGTAAGGATCTGGACAATTACATGGCCCTAGCGGACATGGCGCTGGTAATGAAATTTGATTTCACTCGCTATGTGGCCGGTAGCTTTAACGGTTGGGATGGAGCCAGCCGATATAACCGAGACGAGTTAGATCTGTTCTATCATGTTGGGTCAACCAGTAAGGCGAGCTTCACGCATGGAGCCATGGTGGTAAGGCCTAATACCACCGTTGAAGAACAAGAAGAGGCGTGGCGCAAAGACTTCGACGGTGATCCAGATCGTGAGTACGCGGTCTTCAAAATCTATGACCGTAAGAATGACCGCCAGGTAGAGACTTCTTGCAGCCCCGAGCACATCGTCAGCTATTTTGAAGATAGCGATCTTCCTTGGCAGATATCTCCCGTTTTTTTCAGGGCAGAGGTTCTAAATCGTTTCAAGGGGGATCCTGAGAAGTACACGCTGGAGGACCGGAGCATCTCGTGCAGAGGAGCTTGGTACCTTAAATCTTACGATATCAATGAGGCCGGCCAAGTTCATGCGTACATCTGGGACCTATCAAATCTGCCCTATGACGAACAACTCTACTGGAAGGCATTCAACGAATGGCCTAAGGCCCCAATCTCCGAGCGCGCGCATCGAACGGACATCGAAGGCGATTGGTACACCGAATATCAACCATTGGATGCGCTGAAGCGCAAGATCCGAACGCTCGATAAGAGAAAGCCTGCTTGGTGGAACCCTCGCGGTGAGGAGCTGATCGATAGCGTGCTTGCTCCAGCCACAGACTCGCCTAAGGAATGGGGTGATGAAGTCATGGCTCTCGATCAATGTCTGGTAGAAGGCTTTCTCGACAAGCCACTGCGTAAGATGGCTGAGAAAAAAGGACGCGATCTGGAGCCGAACTGGCGCTCGCTCAAGTTGTTGTATGAAAATCTCGTGGGAAACTCAATCACCGCGGAGGACGCTAAGCAAATCTTGGCGCCGATGAGAAAACTCCATGAGCTTCGTAATGAGATCCGGGGACATGCGACTAACGAAAAAAAAGCTGTCGCTATTCGGGAAGCACGTACCACTCATGGGAATTTCCGTTCGCACTTCTTTCACTTAGCCGAAGGTTGTGATCATGCTCTTGCAGCAGTGTTGAAAGCTCTCGAGATTGATATCGACGAATGAGCAATGGACGGCCTCAAAGGGGGCAGTATTGGAGCGTTAGTCGTACCAACCTGCCCCTCTCCAGCATCTCGCTCAAACTAATCAGATATGGCAGTGGACGGACGCGGGGTATTAAATAGGCCTGGTTGTAGCGAGCACGCCCAGCATAGATTGACCCGCATGACGCTTCTCAACGACTTCGCCTATTTTTTCTTTACCAAAACCAATGAGGGCACCGCTAGCTGCGCCTGCCAGTGCAACTGTGGGAACACCTACTGCAAGGAACGGGGAAAGTAAGGGAAGCATGACTGCCGATGCTACTAGGCCTGCACCCATGATGCTGCCTGTAAGGACTGCTGCTTTTTTCGGTGCATACTTTAACTCAATATCCTTAAGACTCTTGCGTTGCCGCTGTACCAGCGAAGCGAGACCGTGGCTGACTTCTTTGATCATTTCATTTGTATCAATGGGGCCTGTGGACGCCAATTGGGTTGTATATTTGTTGAGCTCCTCTCGGAGCCATCGATGTTCGTTATTTGAAATTAGCTGAGCGAGAGTCTTTACGCGGATATTAGCAAGCCAGGATAGACTGTCATCCTGAATCGCGTGAAGCGTCTGAAGCGCTTGATCAGAAATAACATTTTTAGAGCGTAGATCTCTGGCATTTGCTTGCGCAATTTTCTCGAAATAGTGCCAGTGAACAGGCTGTGAAAGAAGTGCTTGTGCCCCAAGTTCGTTGGAATTCTCAAATAAATGGTACTGAGGGCGAATTCTCTCCAGAACGCCATTAAGAAGCAGTGGGCCGGTGGACACGCGTTTCATTTGATCCAAAACTAGAGGCGACCGTACTCCCTCAAGCTCTTTGATATATTGGCTTGCCGCTTCGGCTGCGCTGAGTTGAATCCCTAGTTTTCCGCCTGGAGGGATGAACAAGCCTGATGGCATCAGTGCGTCAAGAAATGCAGTTTCCTGTTTATTTGAATACTCGACTAGCTCCTCTAGTGATTGAATCTGCCCTCGGCAAAGTGGCGAGATCAAGCGAATCGCTAACTCCTCAAGCCCCAGCTTGGTGTGTGCATCGTTCCTCTCCAATACTTCCTCGAAGCTAGGAAAAACAAAAACGGCTGGCACGGGAAACTGAGCATCCACTAATGGCCGCAACTGTAGAATGTGGAAAAGTTGAATGGCAAGTTGCAAGTGCGCAGCATTTAGGTTTAGGTCGGAACTTATGAATGGATATATAGGGTCTGGGATTAGTTGTGTATCTGCGTAAAGACCGGTTATGCGAACGGCATTGAGTGCGGATGGGCCAAATTGACGCTGGCCACCAGTTACTAATCTCATTCCACCGAAAGTCTTTGCATGTTGATAAATGTTTGTGGAGTGGCAATTATAAAACTCACTCAGCTCTTCTGCTACTTGGTTTACTGAGCCGGCGAACACGTCTGGCTGATACTTAACACGCCACATCAACCTTTGCTTAATCTCGGCCACGTCATTTATCAGATCGACCGAGCGACCTGTCAATGCAGAAAAAAGCGAGCTGAAAAGGGCAAAAAGTTTAACTTGAACTTCGTTCATGCCAGTGGTTGGTTGATGAGCTTTTTCCTTTAAAGCCTCTTGTCTTTGTACCGACATCGCTGCACCAAAGCTTGTTGCCATCAATACAGTCTCCCTGGAAATATCTTTAGTATCTACCAATCCAGTAGCTGTCAAAGGAGCAGCTAATAGCTCATCCGCATGGGATTGTAGTGATGGAGGAAATTTCAACGTCCCCTCTCTTATTGCTTTCCATGCATCTAGAAGTCGCTGCGCAGTTTCGGGATTGTTGAGTGACATTTTACGTTCTTTAGATGGTGGTTATTATTTTCGATATAACATCATTGGCGGCTTGACGCTACTCATTTGCGACTTAGTACATGGGCTGTTTCTGGCAGCTTGCGACCGCTTGCGAACGTCTGCGTATGGCCGGTTCCTGCCTTTCGCGACCAGCTACAATAGACCCAAAGCTGGTGATGGCGACAGGTAGAAATCGACCAGTTGAAGACATTCGTTGCTTTTAAAAACGGGAGGTCCGGAAAGTTGTCGTTCTGCAACCGACACCTTCACTCTTGCGAACCTAGCCAAAAGGTGAAGTAAAGTGTTCACCTGACAAAGCTACGCCCCCCTAACTCCCATTGGCTGCAACACTTGTGGAACCGTCATTCCAGCATGAACACAGCAGATAAAATGCACGCGAAGGCTCTACAGGACGCCCTTTTAGCCCTCGATCCTTCAGGCCCCGAAGGATTTGAAGGGTTACTCGGAGTCGTACTAGGTGAAATCACAGGACAATCTTTCCGTCTCGCAAAGTCAGGTACGCAGCGAGGACGTGACGGTGATTCGGCGTTCGATGGTGGGGCAACATATTTCGAGGGCAAACGCTACAAAGAAGGCCTTTCGAAGAACGATATTTCGACAAAGCTTTTCGACGTTGCGAACGACGACACCGGCGTGGTGGACCTCTGGATACTCGGAGCAACATGCGAGGTGGCATCC
The DNA here is from genome assembly GCF_054667565.1 of Pseudomonas sp. S3_G06. Taxonomy (NCBI): domain Bacteria; kingdom Pseudomonadati; phylum Pseudomonadota; class Gammaproteobacteria; order Pseudomonadales; family Pseudomonadaceae; genus Pseudomonas; species Pseudomonas sp. S3_G06. The sequence goes on along the minus strand of NZ_CP162738.1, from coordinate 2,442,187 downwards.
CAAACAGTCGAAGACGGTCGTAAATTTTCGGCCAAGAACGGCTTCGGCTTCACGGTATTGGACTGGTCAAATAACGATCTAGGGGCGCTGCTTGTCGCCACTGTTGCGGCAGGTTCAAAATCCAAAGCAATTATCGAACAAGGACTCACCGGAAAGCTTGGATCGGGCCTTATCGCACCCGCTATCAAAGCAATCGATCACTTTGAAAAACACGGGGATTATCCCTCAAGGCTGAGTGCGCTCAGAAAATCACTCGTCACAGACGTTGGGTTGGGCCACGCCAAGACGCTCAACCAAGAATGGCTGGGCCGGTTGTTCACAGACAGAGTGCAGGCGCGCGCCGAGCTCGGCCAACCACTCTCCCCATTTGATCCGTCCGGCCCCTCGGCACTCGACCGACCTGAGCGTGCGCTTCTTACAAAGGCATTCTCCGGAGCTCCAGAAAGCGAAATCTACGCAATTGTCGGCGAAGAGGGAGTCGGAAAATCCTGGCTGGCTGTCCAGAGCTGGAATCTGTCAAATCCCAAATCACTTCTCGTCCTGTGTCCTGCCGACGATTTGACCGGAGATGATGCAGAAGACTTCGATGACTTCCTAATCCGCAAACTGATCTATCAGACAGATGGAAATGTTACGCCGCAAGTGATCGCGCGCTGGCGGCGCCGCTTCAAAGATTGGCGCACGAACATTCCTGCAAGCTCCGTCCGCGTAACTCTCATAGCGGACGGGCTCAACCAACCGCTCAAATCGAACTGGGGGCGCTGGCTCGATCGCGCCGCGCTACGCTTGAAGGAGCTGGGCGGCTGCCTGGTGGTCACCACCCGTACGCAGCACTGGGCGTATCTCAAAAAAACGCTATTTTGTGCAGTAAGGACGATCACGTTGGCCGAGTGGTCCATCAATGACGTGAAACAGATATTGGGCAGTCGCGGTATCGACTTCTCCAACACCAGGATTGAGGTTCTCGAATCCGTTCGGAATCCTCGACTGCTTGGTATCGCTATTGAGCTGATAGAAGCCAAGGCCATCGAGCTTTTGGATGAGCTAAGCGTCGGGCGGCTGCTCTTTGAACATATGCGCAGGATGGAGCAGCACGGGGCGGCTACAGTTTCGGCGCCCGCATTCGCTGACCTTTTGAAAGACCTTGCAGCTAAGGTATTGGCTCGAGCGAATGCGCAGAATACGGATGATCTTCGGCTGTTCGATGCCGTCCAAGAAGCCCAACTCGAAGCTGTTGCATCGAGCCGGTTCTTTTCCTCGGTAAAAGGAAGCGCGTCACAGTATGAGATAAAACTCGATGGTCTCAACCTGGCACTCGCGCTCTACCTCGTCGGCCAACTCGAACGCGAGTTGCGCAACGAACGCGACCCGCGAGAAAAGCTAGCGACAATACTGGAACCGATCAGCGCACTTGATGAAACGGCCAAGGTTATCTTGCTCGCAACGCAGATCGCTTGCCTTGAAGATGAAACGAGCCCCGAGATACGCTCCGCGCTGATCGAAAAATTCGTATCACTGCAGAATCTTCCGAACAGCCAGGCCGACGCCTTCGCCGTGCTAGCAAAATCGGCTCCGCTCGCTTTCCTGCAAGCCGCTGAGAATGTATACCTGTCTCAAGAGCACATCGCCAGCAAAGAGTGGCTGCTTTACGCGCTACTCAACCGGCGCAACGAGCCGGGAATTTGGCAGCACATTTTGGAATCTACGAAGCGGTGGCTGTCCTTTTATTCGCTTGTACCAGAACGAGGGATGCACCGTACGTCGGGCCATGGATCTGTCACTCAGGCTGACGAAGAGCGCAATAGAGTCTTGGCTAAAATTCAAGAACGTCAGGCTGCACTGACTGAAGTCGAGCGATCCTTCATGACTAGGAACCTCGTAATCGCTCCGCACCCTAGGTTCGATGGTATAAGTCGCTTCGCTCTCTATCTTCTGGCTGGTATGCCGCTAGAAGAGATTGCAACTTATCTTGTCCGTTGGCGGTTTTCTGCCGCACTCAATTCATCAACGTCGGTGCCCTATGCAGAATTCGAGCAGGTTCTTCACTACAACCGCGTCGATTGGCAGGAGACTCGATCAGCAATCCTGAAGGGATTGGAAGCGCTGCCGGCGGAACACGCGTCCAGCGTGGGGACGTGGACACGCGTTGGCATCCTGTACGGCACCGGGGATGTCGGCGACGCCAAAGAGGGGGGCCGTATCCGCGGTGAACTCACACGCGACCAAGAACGCTTTGAAGGCTGGTCTATAAAAGAAAAATACAGCGCTGTTGATCCTTGCAATCCCAATACCGTTGAACCAGATAATGTTATCGCGACAGCCAAAAACTATCGACAGATTGACCCAGAAAAAATTGCCATGAGCCGGGGTATGGCCCAAGAGGACCATTACTTCCGTGGCGCTCGGGCCGGTGTCGCACGCTTCGTACCTGATGATGCAATACATACGCACCGTGCACTCGCGAGCGAAGTGCTCGGCCGAAGCGGGCATGCGCGGCTTCAGGGCGTATTGATGCTTTTACGGCATAGTGCGGCCCTCACAAAAGACTTTGCCCAACGCTTCCTTTCGGCCAGTGTATCTAGCACCGCGTCGCATAAAGAAGGGCAAGACGATCGGGACGAATTCCTTACGGCACAGTTTTCCGCAATCATCGCATTGCCGCATCTCACCGCCGACGAGCAGCTCGACGCGATCGCAAAAATGCAGGGCGAGACCCTCCTGCTGGAGCTGCTCTCATGCGTGCGCAGTGCAACACCCGAAAAAGTGGAACAGGTGCTGGAGGGTGTTCTGCAGAGTGGAAATGAGCATGCGCAGACAGCGGTTCTTGCCTCAATCCACTATTCTGAATCGCCGCTCACACCGCGCGCTGCCGGTATTGTGAAAGGCTTCATCCGATCTCCACTCAAAAAACTCCGGCATGAAGCGCTCGCCCTCGCCGCATCAAGCGGCGACACTTCATTACTACAGGAAGTCATAAATAGTGGATGGAGCGCAGAAAAGCCGAGCAAGCGCGACAACAGTTTCGAAGAGTGGCACGGGTCCACGGCGATATTGAAAGCGTTGGAAGCGGGCCTGATAGAGATGGAGTCCGCGCTTGATCGAATGAACGTGTCCCACTACGGGTTCGCCGCCGAAACGCTACATGCCGAACAGGATGATGCCATCGCCGCTCGCATCGAAGCCGCGCTTGTGAAGGCATTGGATTATGAGGGTGATGTGGAGTTGCCGGAGATTGAGACTGGGGCGCCGAAAGTGTCCGACCTCGCGCCTCCCCTGGTTTCGTTAACGGAACGGGCTCCGTCGGAAAATGACTTTACGTCCCAGATGAATCGGCTTTCGGAAACGGAAGAACAGTTCGACGAGCGCCAACGCCGCATGAACAGCGCCTATGAACACTTTGCCGGTGAGCTCACGGCTGTTGAAGCAGACCTAATACTCTCCGACCTCACGTTCGACGGCATCAAATCGATCATCGGACAGGATGCTGATCGCGATCAGCGCTGGCTCAAGATGTTGGTCGCCACCTCCGATCGAAAGCTCCGTCATCTTCACCACGTCGCTCTCCAGGTAGCGGTCGCACTTGGCGCCAGCGGCAATCCGCTAGCACCTGAGTTCATTACCCGCATTTTGGCATTGGACCCAACCATACGTCGTGTCACCGGCGCTGCAAAAATCCCTGTAGAGACCATTGTCCTCTGGAGCAACACTGCCAGCCCGGCGATGGTGGACATATGCAAAAGGCGCCTACAGACACCGCAAAGTGACAGCGACATCGCGCGCGAGGTCATCGCGGCCCATCTCTGCGGAAAGGTGGCAATTCTACAGACCTACATTGATGAACTTCTTGCCACGGACCGTCCGTACGAGACAGCACTTGCGCTCATGATTGCAGGCTTTTGCGACGATAGCGTCCACGCTGAGGCGGTTCTGTCCCGCTTCGAGGGCACCGAGGGCTTCATTGGCAATGCCCACTCAACTGCGAGCGATTCGTATGCGAGGAACCTTTGGGCAAAGACTTGGTATGCAAAGATGCTAAATGCCCAACGGCAGGAGGATTTCTGGAGCGCGTCCATTCTGTTTATGAAGATCGTCGATGGCCGTTTTGACATATGGTCCGAAGCCTCGATAGCACCAACAGCCATCTTCACGGCGTTTATGCCGACGATAAGTCGGGAGATCAGCAATAGAGCAATTAAGGTCCAGAAAAAGCGCCAAGAGAAGCTCTTCGGTGAAAAAGCTCCCTCATCTGTAATGTTGAGTTTCGAATAATGAAGTGCGAAGGCAGAGGCGAAAGCTTGGCCGCTTTCGTCGGTAGGTATCGGCTTCGCGAATGGCCGAAATAAGAGCGCAAAGCTGCCCCGGGAAATCTCACCTCTATGTCTGCTTCTGGCCCAGAGTGTGTAAAAACGCTTCGCCAAAATTGAAGTGTGCGCGTCTACGTTAAATCTGAAATTTATCGGCACGTCAGCAGATGTGGATTTAGCGTAGAAACGCGATTTCCAGTCCGGTTTTGAGTACCTGACGCGCTCAAAAACGGTTTTACACGGTCTGGGCCGGTTGCTGCCGGATACAACTGGCAGCTATTGGCCGAGAACTGCATATCGCGGAGAGCAGCTCTAAAAGTTCGAGGTGAACGGTTAGAGCACTCCTGAGCGAATTTAACCAATTATGTAGGGTTCATCGTGTGGGTTTCACGATCTCGCCGACGCGTCGATAAACTGTTTCTGTTATGCGTTTATCGGTATGCCCAAGCAGTCGGCTGGCATGACCAAGGTCGTCAATCTCACTGGCTGCCTTCGGCCGGATATCCCTGAACTGAAACTGTCGAATGCTTGAAGCGAGTTGCGCATCTTCGTCCTCTAGAGCTTTCGCGATAGCAACATTGCGTGCATCGTCGAATCGTAGGCGAAGCATTGGCGCGGTCACGCGGCGACCATCCTCCGTAATGATCAAATACGGGTTTCGTACTGCGCGCGCCTTCCGCTGTGCGAGCAGCTTTTCTATCAGCTCACCTAAACCGTTAATGATCTCGCCTGCATCGAGCCGGATGCGGAGCTTTTTCGAGGTCTTGCCCTGCGCAACCAGCAGAAAGCTGTTGGTGACATCCGTAGCGCGCATGGATAGGACATCAGCAGGGCGCTGGCCCGTAAGATAGGCCAGGTCCATGGCGTCTTTGAGTTCTGGCACGGCAACACCATAGACGGCATTCCAGATCGCGGCATCAGCGTAAAAGTCACGTGGTGTCTCTTTGTTTTTGCGCACACCGGAGGCTGGATTTTCCTTGTCAGTGATACCCCATTCCCTGGCAATGTTATAGATGTGCGAGAGCAGTGAGATCTCGCGATTTGCCCGAACCTTCCCGGTCCGTTTGTCGCGGTACTGGGCTATCACCTGTGGTGTCACCGCATTGATCGGCGCTTCGCTGAATGCTTTCCTGAGTTGCGTCAGTGAAAGCAAGTTGTCCTTTTGGGTTCTAGGCTTTTTCGCCGGAATGATTTCGGCTTCGTATCGGTCGAAAACTTTTCCCAGAAGGGTGTTCTTTTGCGGAATTGGCTTGCAATCGAGTTTCGCCCATTCCGCCTTGGCGACATCCAAGTCGCCACCCAACGGAATTTCCTTCCTCTTCCCCTGATCATCTCTCCCATCGTAGTAATACCCGACCCATTCTGAGCCGTTTTTCATTGACCTGACCCGCCTAATCATTCGAGGTGGCAGATCCCGATTAGCAGCCTTTCTTGGTCGCATTTTTACCCCACGCGTGAAAGATCTAGCGACCAGGCTTCGGTCGCAATATTTTCAGATGAAGGCTTCACACCGGACAGTTTCATTCGGGCGTACACGCGACCAACAACGGGTCGTCTTGCACCTGTAAGTACGTACTTCCAGCCATTTCGATTGAGCCAGTCCAGCTGCAATGAAGGTCGTTGATACCCGGTGATTGCGACCAGCTCGTCCTCGGCAAGAGTTTCGCTATTAATTTCCATGTTTATTCCTTTCTAAATTCGCTTCTGCTTGTATGGGTTCGCCCTGTTGGCGTTGCATGCTCTCGTCGGCTTTGTAGGCGCGGATGTCGATCAGCGAGGCGACGTGGCGGATGTGCGCGTACTTCAGCGCCTTGCGGCTGGTGTCCAGCGTGGTGATCGGAAGCTGGATCCGGCCGCTGTTGATCTCCGTCACGAACGACTGCTCGTTTAGGTTGCGAAAGTACTGCTCGCGGACTTTTTCCAGCGGGATCAGGACGTCACCGAAGATTCGATAGAGCAGTTCGACGGTGGCCGTTTCGGGCGCCGGATGCAGGCGAAGCGGATTCTGTGCAGCGTTACTCATGGCCTTGTCGAGCCTCCTTGCGTTGTTGTCGTGCCGGGTGGTTCCAGGCGTTCAGGCAGTGGCGTCTGGTCAGCTCGCGCAGATGTTCCGGCACTTCGAGGAGCGCGGCATTGCGCTCCTCGCGTGTGCGCATGGCGACAATCTGGCGGGCGTACTCCCTAGGCCACGTCACGGCGATCTGCCGGGATGGCAGGAAGATCAATGTCCAACTGCTCGGCCAACCAACGGATACCGGCCTGCTTCACCCGAGTCGACTGGCTGTACTGCATTCCGTATTTTTCGTCATACCAGGGACTGTCCTTGACCCGCAGGTACGCTTTGTCTCGCTTCGGGTTCGCCGGCAGGTTTCCCTTGAGCAAACCTTTTTCCCGCATGAGAGCGATCAATTTGGGGCGAGTGAGGCCGAGTTGTGCGGCTGCTTGGGCGAGGGTGCGTTCCATATCGTCCTCCTCATGCCGCGTGCGCAGCAGGAGTGGCCGCTGCAGCAAGGTGGTTGATGGACTCAAGGAGCCTTGCGTAGATCTCGGCATCGGGGTCGTACAAGGTGAAGCAGCGCGTATGCGGACTCTTGTTGCCGATGCTCAAGATCGCGGTGACGCCCCGGCGTGTATGAGTGCGATGCAGCGCTACATGCAGGGGAAGTTCAAAACCCATGTCGAGGCTCAGCACGCCGCCGGTGTGCACCAGTTCGAACACGCGCTGCTTGTCTTGGACTTCAAAACGGCCGTATTGACGATCGGCATGCGGGAGATGCACCAGGTCGCTGGAGTTGCTCGCGTCGAACGGACCGTTGGCAATCTCTTCGATGAAGTCGGCGAGTTTGAGGTGCATCTTCTTGTCGTTTTGCAGGGTCAGCGTGTGGCGTTCGCTACCCAGTTCGACGACAAAAGTGCTTTCCACTGTGCCGCGCTCAGCCTTGAGGCGAAACGCCAGGCAATCACGTTTCGGTGCTGTTCGCAGGACGTGGTTGAAGGTCTCGGTCAGGTTGACCTGGGCGTTGAGCAACTGCAGGGTGCGGTTGTCGATCTTGTACTTGATCATGCCGCGTGCCCTCCACCGTTCGGATCGATAGGAGAGGGCTGGCAGGACTTGGCGACAAGCTTGGGTTTGCTGTTATGAATGACGACCAGACAGCCCGTGGCGAGCTGCAGCTGTTCGATCAGTTTGCGATTGCTGACGCATGCCGGATGGACATGCAAGGTTGCGGTGGTGCGCATAGGTATTGCCTCGCTCTGTGGTAAAGAGTGAGGCAAATATCACGCACTGTGCTCGTTTGTGTCAACACATAATGTGTTTAAAATAGCGCGGCACTGTGTAGGAAGCGTGATGACTTCAATATTCCGCCTACGAGATGGATTTCCTCCACCTCTTGTTCTGCAATGTGAAGAGTTTCGTGCTCGGTATTGACGCTATCCAAGCGATACATTCCGTCACGGAGATAAATAAACTCTTTGATCATCGCTTTGCCGGAGGACGTTCGAACTATGACCTCGTCACCGCTACTGAAGCGTTTGTTCGGCTCTATAAGCACGAATTCGCCATTCTTTATGCGGGGCATCAGGCTATCGCCCATGACTCTTATGCCATAGGCATCTGGGTCATCGCTGTGTATGTTTAGGAAGCCTTCACCTTGCCCTGGTGGCGGTTCTACCGTGTCGAAGAGGCCCTCATTCCCAAGCTGTGCGTTTGATAGCACAGGCACCTTTCCATCCTTAGCCCAGCCTACACGGCTGCTAACAGGTTGGTCTTTGTCTTTCGATCTTCCGTAGTCCCTCACAAGACGGTCTTCAGACCGAATCCGACCTTGAATGGCGTCTGAGTAAGACTCAACGTCGGAACGATTTTTTCCTGCTACCAAATCTGGAAAAGACACTCCCAGCGCTGTCGCTATCTTTTGTAAGTCGTGGAGATTGGGCTGACGAGCCCCTTTCTCGTAATTGCCTATCCGAGACTGGGATTCCCAACCGCAAGCGAAAGCAAGGGCTTGTTGGCTCATGCCCTTGGCTTTGCGGTATTGCTTGATACGTTCGCCGAGTGTGTTCATGTACTTTTTTTACCACGCTCTGAAATTATTTATCATCACTTTGCGTGTTGAAATATCTACGATTCGTGATTATGATGGCTGCGGCTAATTGGAGGGCATCATGAATCTGATCGCTGAACATCGAGAGAAAGCTGGGATCAAGCAAAAGGAACTCGTTGTAGCTCTTGGGTGGACTCAGGCACGTATAAGCAATTACGAGGCAGGACGTCGAATCGCAGGGCTTACGGAGTGCAGAGCCATAGTCAGAGCGCTCAATAAGTTAGGAGCGCCGTGCAGTCTTGATGACGTATTTCCTCCGGAAATGGAAGAGTCCCAAGCCGCATAGAAAAAAGGCGACCCAAGGGTCGCCCAGTTTCTCCCGACAGCATCACCACAATGCTTTCGGGTCGCGATGTCGAAAGGTGAGCACACCACATGCCGCCGACCTTCATCGCGTTTCCAAGGCTCGGAAGCCTTGGTGTTGCTGCCGTTCTTACCACAGAGCTGGCAGCTGTTGCGCCAGGGGTGAACAACGGATTGTTCGCCCCGGCACGGTGCCGGTGTTGGTCTTACGAACCTAGCCGGCGTTTGGGCCTCTCCAGACCACGCGGCAAATGTATCACCAACTTCTGTCGCGCGGCACTGGCAACTTTTAGGATTAATGCCATGAGCCGAATTGCTCTGAGTTCTTTGGAACGGGCGCAGCGGGAAATCCTGCCGCTCGATTTAGCGCTGTACCACGCCGCTCGCGATTACCCGGGCGGCGCTGCTGCCATCGCAGCCACGACCGGTCGTAACCCGACCACGCTGCAGCACAAGTTGTCGCCGACCCACCCGAGCCACTCCATCAACATTCAGGAATTCGGCGAGATCCTTGAACTGACCAAGGATCGCCGCATTCTTGATGCGGTGCATGCGCTGGTCGGTGACACGATCTGGCAGGAGCTGGCCGACACCTACACCAACGACATGCCCGAGACTCTCACCACGGGTATCGCCGAATACTTCCGCCAGGTCGCGGATCTCGCCGAGACCTGGGCCAAGAGCATCGGCGACGGTGTGGTGACTGATCAGGAACTGGCGGCGATTCGCCTGCAGGTATTCCGAGGCATTCAAGGGCTGCTGGGTTTGTTCAACCGCGCCACCTACGTCAACCAGACGACGCGAGGTGCTGACCGTGGCTGACATCGCCGATTTCGCCAACGACCTGGTGCAGGAACGAATCGATCAGGCCATGGCTGCGCGCAGCGCTGCCAAAGCCGAAAGCGCTGCCCATTCCTTGCTGTTCTGTGAAGCGTGTGACGATCCGATTCCGGAAGCCCGTCGCCTGGCCTCACCGGGTTGCTCGCAGTGCGTCAGCTGCCAATCCCTCTCTGAGCGGGGGATTCAGCATGCTCGATGAGGTATTGGGCCAATTCGCCGATTACGGTCTGGAGCCAGCGCAACCACTGGTGTTCGGCAAGCTGACCCGCTGCAAGACATCGCAGGACAAGGGCAAGGAAAAGAACGGCTGGTACGTGGTCCACGAGCAGCGCACGGAGAAGGGCGACACGCTCATCTTCGGCGCCTTCGGTGACTGGCGTTCGGGCGAGACGCAGAAGATCAAGGTCAAGGCCGGCCGCATGTCGCCTGAAGAGCGTGAAGTGATGCGCGCCCGCCAGGAGGAAGCCAAGCGCCGCGCTGCCGAAATCGCGAGTAACGCTGCGCGGCGGGCCGCGAAAAGGGCGCAGGGTTTGTTCGAGCGCATGCCGACCACCGGCCGCAGCGACTACCTGGACCGTAAGCAGATCGTTGGTATCAAAGTGCGTTACGCGCCGCGCACCGGTGCGGTACTGGTGCCGATGAACAATGCCCGTGATCAGATCATGGGCCTTCAGGTGATCTTTCCAAACAAGCAGGAAGACACCGGCCGCGACAAATCCTACTGGCCTTACGGGATGGCAAAGGAGGGCACTTTCCACCTGCTCGGTCCGCACCCGGTACCGGGCGAACCGGTGCTGGTTTGTGAGGGTTACGCCACCGGCGCCAGCCTGCACATGGCGACGTCGCTCGCTGTGGCGGTGGCTTTCGATGCGGGCAACCTGTTGGCCGTGTGCAAGGTCATGCGCGAGCGCTTCGCCGGTTGCCCGCTGATCATCTGCCGCGATGACGACTGGAAGACCACCAAGCCCAACGGCGATGCGTGGAACCCTGGTGAGGAGAAAGCGAGCAACGCCGCCCTGATCGTCGGAGCCCAAGTGGTCTCGCCTATCTTCTCGATTGAGCGTCACGACAAGTGGACCGACTTCAACGACCTGCACGTCGCCGAAGGCCTCGACGCGGTGCGTCGTCAGGTGCTGGCCGTGGTGCGCCCACCGGCAGCCGGTGGCTGGAAAGATCAGTTGGCTCGCAGTGAAAGCGGCGCCTTGATCGCGCACATGCAGAATGTCGAACTGATCCTGGCTCACGACGAACGCTGGGCCGGGGTGATCAGCTACTGCGCCTTCAGCTCGAAGATCGTCAAGCTGCGTGCGGCGCCTTATGGCGGTGGCACCGGCGAGTGGGCCGACATCGATGATGTGCGCGTGATGAAATGGCTCGCGCAGCAGTACAACCTGCGCGTGAAGTCCTCGCACGTGATCGAGGCTGTCAGTGTCGTGGCCCACGATCACGCATTTCACCCGGTGCGTGAGTACCTGAAGAAACTCGAATGGGATCGTGTGCCGCGCCTGGAGCGTTGGCTGACGGATGTCATGGGGGTGAAGGCAACCGACTACACCTCTAAGGTCGGCAAGCGCTGGATGATCTCGGCCGTGGCGCGGGTGATGAAGCCCGGCTGTAAAGCTGACTCGGTGATGATCCTCGAAGGCGTGCAGGGCGCCGGTAAGTCGACCGCCATGAGCGTGCTCGGCGGTGAGTGGTTCATGGACACGCCGTTTGCCCTCGGTGACAAGGATGGCTTTCAGGCGATTCGCGGTAAGTGGATTGTCGAGCTCGGCGAGCTGGACAGCTTTAACAAGGCTGAGAGTACCAAGGCTAAGCAGTTCTTCTCGGCGTCCACCGACACCTACCGCGAAAGCTATGGCCGCAGAACATTGGACGTGCCACGCCAGTGTGTTTTCGTCGGTACCACCAACCAGGACGAGTACCTCAAGGACGCCACTGGTAACCGCCGTTATTGGCCGGTGGCATGTACCAAGGTCGACGTGGCGTTGCTGCGCGAGATCCGCGACCAGCTGTGGGCCGAAGCGATGTTTTGCTTTGAGGCCGGCGATCTCTGGTGGGTAACGCGAGAGGAAGCGCCGATGTTCAGCGAGGAACAGGACGAACGCTTTGTGGTGGACGAATGGGAAACGCCCATCCTGACCTGGCTCGAAGAGTCGCAGATCGGCGAGACCACTACCGGCAGTGAAGTGATGAGTCAGGCGCTCAAGCTCGATCCCGGTCATTGGGGCAAACCCGAGCAGATGCGCGTGGGAGCGATCCTCCATCGACTGGGCTGGCGACGTTTCCGTTTGGGCGCCTTGAGCAAGAGCGGCCAGCGGCCCTGGGCCTACAAGAAACCGGATGGTTGGGGCAGGGCGCCTGTGCTGGAACAACCGGAGTTTGAGGAGCCGTGCTTCGATGATTAAAGCAATCGATATGGCTCTCAAACAATGGGCGCAGGAGCTGCACAGCGACGAGGTGGCCGCCGGTTACTCGGGCGGCAATATCGTCGCCATGATGATGGAGAGCGGTGGCCAGCTCGTGCGCGGCAGGCGTGGGAGCAGGGTGCCGCTGGAAGCCTCTCTGGACATCGAGCGTATCGTCAAGAAACGCCTCGATCCCGAGTTGATGACGGTGGTGCAGGTGCATTACTTCCAGCCTGATGCGCCTTTGACTGCGCGTCTGGCCGAGAGTGGCTGCACACGCAATCTTTACTACCAGCGCCTGCATGACGCTCACATCGTGGTCGAGCACTTCCTCTTGGGGGAAGCGGCTTGAACGTGGGCATTACTCTGGCTCACGCCGTCCCACTGGCCTGCCTCCGTCCCACTGCTTTTTGCGGTGGTGGGACGGGCGCAGGCCCCGTCGTTGTTGGGCTGTCCCACCGTCCCACCTTTTTCATGCCTCCCGCCCGTGTATGCGTAGCGGGCATCAATGCGCGTGTTCACGCGCACGCGTGTTTTTAAATATTCTCTCTATACACGAGAAAGGAGAGTTAAAAGTAGGACGGTGGGGCTAAGCCCCAATCTACGGGGCTTTCAGACGTCCCACCTTGTTTTAGAGAGGTGGGACGCATGGGACGCCAGAAAAGCAAAAGACAGCCGGGATAGATATTCACCGACATTCGCCAGCCGTTCACCGGGCGTAACCCACACATTCACCGGATGGCATTAAAACGGCCTTGCTGCCACCAGAATCGACCTGTAAAAAGGGGCCATCTTCGATGGGTGCGACCGCAAAGCGCGGCAGGCCACCCACCACCTGACCCGGCCCTTGCGCCGGGTCTTTTTGTTTAAGGGGCAGGGCAATGACGAACGAGCAACAGGCACTGGCAGAGATGCCGATCTGGTTGGTGATTGCCCTGTCATTGGTTGGCGGTGTATCCGGCGAGATGTGGCGCGCCGACAAGGACGGGGCGAGAGGCTGGGCATTGTTGCGCCGCCTCGCACTTCGGTCCGGTGCCTGCATCGTGTGCGGCGTGTCAGCGATGATGTTGCTGTTCGGTGCGGGCCTGTCGATCTGGACAGCCGGCGCCCTCGGTTGCCTGACTGCGATGGCCGGCGCCGATGTCGCCATCGGCTTGTACGAGCGCTGGGTGGCCAAGCGGCTGGACCTGAGCGAGGCCGAGCCGAAGGCATGAGCCGGGCAGGCCCGGGAGGGCGCCGATTTTTACGGGTCCTCCCTGAGGGCCGCCCCCTACACGGGTTATCGAACTCGCGGATTCTCTCTAGCTGAAACCTTCGCAGGGATGTCCGTCTTTCCAAAGGGATGGGGGCAGGGCATGGCACTCGGATGTTGAGTCGACCGACCGGACCGGGCAGAAAACCCGCCGGGGACCCTGGGGACTTTCAAAGGGTACGGGGTCGGAAACCCGCGGGATCTTGTTAGTGGGAGGCCCGCCAGCTTACTGAAATTTCAATCCACTGAAATCTTGAAAGGATTCATTGAAAAGCCGCTGAAAAGGAGGGCTTATGACCGCAGCCACGTACCTGTCCAAGAGCGCCTTCGCCGCGCACATCGGCCGGTCACCGAGTTATATCACCTGGCTCAAGGAGAACGGTCGACTGGTGCTGTCGCCCAATGGCAAGTAAGTCGACGTGCTGGCCACCGAAGCATTGATCCGCGAAACCGCCGACCCGAGCAAGGCTGCCGTCGCTGCTCGCCACCAACAGGAGCGGCTTCAGCGTGATGTGTACAGTCACGTTGCAGCTCAATCCGAGCCGACTAACATGGCTGCGCCGCCGCCCGCTGATCCTGCTCATGGGCAGACTCCAGACTTTCAGAAAGCACGTGCGCATCGCGAACATTATCTGGCGCGGATGGCTGAGGTGGAGTTTCGCAAGGCGCAGGGGGAACTAGTGGAAATCAGCTTTGTGCAGAAAGCTGCTTTTGAAACGGCGCGATCGCTGAATCATTCGCTGATGAGCTTGTCGCCTCAATTGGCTCCAAAGCTCGCTGCACTGTAGGATCCATGGGAAGTGGAGAGACAGCTAACGGCTGCGCTGCGCCAGCGGCTTAACGAAGCAGCTCAAGTGTCCAGTGACGACTTCGGATTCGCATTGAGCGAAGTCTAACGATATGCGTGCTGACTTGAGGTCACTCGATTGACATCGCGGTTGTGCGCCAGTGGCCTCATTTTTTAGAACTCATTCTGAATTCCAGAGCTGCTTTACTTGGATGGTCTGACACGTTTTCGGGAAGAGTAAGGAGTCTTTGATCCAGCGAAGCATACTCGCTACTTTTCCGAATGCGCTCCGAGATCTGAATCGACAAATTCTTTGGGTCGATCCAAATCAGTCCCAGATCGAACAGCGTATGAATGTCAGCTCGTAGGAGAAGCCCGTTCGAGATCATATCTGTCTGATCACCCTGGTAGGGGTGGATGTGAGCGGCCTCAAGCGCCGGTTCAACATCGCATCCTGTTATGGCACACCTTCCCTTGTAGGCTTTCAACAACATGGCCCTAAAACGAGTCTGGCCACGACGCTGCACTATTGCGGCGAAGGTCCGCTCGCGTGAGTCTGTGACGTCTGAAGGATCGAATGCCCCTTGAGTGCCAAGCTTCCTCTCCATCTCATTCAGATCGACGTCGTAACTATCTGCGCCTTCGCGTTTTAAAACGAATGAGGTAGGTTTAGAGCCAGAAGCGTCTTCGTAGCAAAAAGCTCCTTCGTATCGGAAACCCGCGCCGGAGTACTCTTTTCTCGACCGACGATGGAAGACCAACAACTCCAACCCCAGTTGCTTATGCTGGAAAATGAGATGGTCAGTGCGTCCCTTGGATTGACCTTCCATGCGCAGCGTGTCATCCGTAAGGGTATCAACGTACTGGGTTCGGTCAGGTGTCTTCTGTTCAGTCACAAACAACCAAACCGAATCGTATCCCTTGGGCCGAAAGATGCCGGTTTTGAGGGTGGCGTCTTTGATTCCAAAAAGCTGGCTGAGATCGTTTCTTGTGTAGATCCCGCCGGGCTTTAGTCGCGCTGATGACAGGTTTTCCATTGGGCGTTCGGCTCCGTTGATGATCATAAAAGCAAATATGCTGGTCCTTTTAACCTCGGACGTTGAGTCTACATCTGCTTCCGGTATGCATACGACCCATGCATATTAAGCAGTGCCGTGTTGGTCAAACGCATGAGCGTTCTCCGACTGTCGTACGAGCCTGCACTGGACCCACATCCATGATTCAAAGTTGCTTTGTTCGGTGTTGGACGCGGAGGGGATTTGGATTACCTGTGCCGCGAGGTATGGATATCGTCGGTCTTGATGCATGAAAACGAGTGAGTAGTGAGCCTGTCGCGTCTCATGTGCGAACTAGGATACTCTCCTCGCACTCGCTTAGATGAATCAGCAACTGTCTGCAGCGGCCCTAGGGATATTGCAAAGCCATAATTACAGGAGTTCAAAATTGAATAGACGTTCGCGTAAGGCGCCCGCAAGACGGAAGAGTGACCGTAAGATAACGTTAGTGACGTTCACACTCGTTGTTTTGATTGCGGTGATTGCCGTCTCAGCAATCGTTCAAAATCGAGGGTTTCGTGTTGAAGTGAATCCCAAACAGATAGGCTTAACGTTGCAACCAGCAGAGCAACCCAGCCCCTCTATGTCCACTTACAATCCCTCCTCTCCCATCGTTACTGGACCTGGTGCGCATGTCGTAACTGAAGCCAAAGGACCGAACAGGTCGCAGGCTGCTGGTACCACTCCGAACAGCGGGATGTCCACCCACGGTGCGGCCTCACCAATCGTGACCGGGGAAGGCGCAGTGGTTAAATCCACTGTCGATACACGACCATGATGAAGGAAAAAGTTCGCTGGGTGGTGATGATGATTTCGGTGCTTGCATTGCCTCAGTTTGCTCTGGCGCAATCTCAGAATATGCAAACCACTGGACCGTGCTCGTCGATCGTCACTGGTGCGGGTGCATCCGTTAGCAGCACGTGCATTGGCATCACGAAAGAAGTGCTGAAGCGTCTTAGCGAAACCACAGCCGTGAGCAAGGGCCGCGGGCTTGTTGTTAAAGAGGCTTGGCTCAGTCCTACTGTGATGTTCGGACAAACCAGCGATGGGCAAAAAGTAAATGAGCAGGTCTACATTACAGTCCGTGTCACAAACATTACGGCGGCGCCAATGCTCCTGACGGCAGCTAAATGGGAGATTGTGCAGGCGAGGAATTTGTCGAAGGGCGGCGCCTCATTCTTCTCCAAGAATTTGTTGTGGCCCGTGATTTCGATGAGCAAGCCGATCAAAATCGATGCTGGAGAGCAGGTTGATGTCGAGTTCGCTGAGGGACTGGAACTGAATGGAATGGCGAGCCGCATTCGTAAGAACCGAGATATAGACACTGCTTATACGTTGCCTGGGGACCCCATGCGGATCAACGGCGACCGATACGTCAATTGGTTCTCTGAGCAGATGAGCCTGCTGTACGGCGAAAAAGCCCAGTTGCGGCTCACGCTTTATGAGGGCGACTACAAATCTGCCGCCAGCGTTCTAGTGCCACTTAGCCAGGGCGTGGACTTCTTCTACCATGGAGAAGCGGTAGACCAAAAAGGAAACGTTCAGTACGCGCCTCGCCTGGCTTACGATGCCTTTCTGGGTCAGTACCTCGAAATGCGTGAAAAGATGGAGCCAGGCTTTCGTATAAACACTCCGCCAACTAGGGTGATCGAGGTGATACCCGATCCTAACGTTTGGGGTAAGCAAAGGTATCGGGATCTCGGAGTTCAAGAGCAGCCGGAGGAGTAACGTGCTGCGTTGGAGTTTAGGGATAAAGCTTTCTAGAGAATTTCAAGCGCAGCGTTAAGTCTGGTTGCCCAGACTTAACGCTGAAACTATGGGTGATAGTCGGCTCACCCTCATGAAACTCCATTCAGAAAACTCCTTTCGCCCAACGTGTCGTGAAATCTTCTAAGGGAAATCGATAACCGCATTGTCAGTGCCCCGCGCTTTTAGTCGCTCGACGACTCTACAACCTCAGTAGGAGCACGAGACTCATTTCTTTTTTGGTTACCTTGCGGCGTTCGTTAGGATTCCAGTAACCTATTAATAGGCACATTCGGTAGGTGCCCGCCGTCCACTTTTAGCAAAGCAATAGCGCTATCGTGATTTCACCCGTTTCAGACAAGCCCTGTATTGGGTTCTCGTAGTGGACAACAGGCCCAGCCCTTGGAGGCTGATATGCAACACGCCCTTACTTTCGCTGACGTAAAAAGCGTCAAGCGCCTCGCGAAGCAACTCAGACAAGCGCATCCAGAACTGCCTCACGGTAAGCGATTAGACCTTGCCGCGGCGGAGCTTCTCGGTGTTCGCAATTATAAAGAGCTGAACAGCCGGTTTCAGGCAGTGATCGATCATTACCTGGATTCACCAGGTGGTCCGAATGCTGTCGCACATTGCCTTTACTGTGACTTCCGATTTGCTGCTGATCTTAGAAGCGATCAAAAGGAGCATCGCGAGATTCATGAGCGGATCATGGAGGTTCACGAGATCACTGGCTATCGACCAGGAACTTACGTGGAGCGAGAAACCTTGAAAAAGGATGGCCACACCAAGGCGCGCAGTGCCGATCTCTTGGAAGATCGTATTGAGGGGGCGCTGCTAGTTTTGCGCGGATGGTTTGATCGTTCATACCACAATACTATCGAAGGAGGACAATGGCGTAAGCACCCTTCCTTCGAGGTATACGTGGCCATGATGGTCCCGTATATGGAAGAGCTTTTTCCTGAATTGGCTCCCTCTCTTGCGCAGCGCTACGGTCGTACTCCTGGCGTGATTGCACGCGGCCAGACCAACTGGGCGCTGCGATAGTAAAAAAATTAGGCCCAGCTTCGGCTGGGCTTTTTACAGGTCAGGTCTCGACGACAGGGCTATCAACACTCGCCAGGCTCCCGTTATTGGATGGCTGCTGGAGGCTGCACCACTGCTTGATAGCTACTTCCGCTCCATACGTGGCAGTTCTTAGCGCCGAGCGCGCTTTACCCATACATGTATAAAAGGTCGTCGATCAGCTCTAGCTCATGCTGTGTGTACTGGACTTTGTTGAAACGTCTAATGTCCTCAAGCACACCTCTGATCGGAACTTGACGCGAAGGGTCCTGAACGATTTCGATCAGACGGTCGAAATCCGGATCTCTTCCCTTGAGGTATTTTTCAATCAGTTCTTTGAGCGCTACGCGCGCCTCTAGATCGGTTAGCACTGTTACTTCTCCGGCAAAATCGTGACTTCATCTGCTTTGATGATGGTGGTGGTACCCGGTTTCGGAATAAGTTGTCGCGCACCACCCGTACCGTAGCCAGGGTACGCTTTTGTGAAGGGCTCCAGGTTCGGACCCTTACCACCAAGCTCATATGGCACTGTAACGGTTGGCACGCCGTCCTTATAGAGTTGCAGCGTGTCGAACTTTAATCGCAGACGACCATCACTCCATGCAGGGTCAGGGTCAGCAGGAGTGATGTGCTTCGGCGCCCTCATTTGCAATGCTTCCGTAGCCGCGTCTCCAGTCTCAAATTTATCGAACCCGAAATACGACAGCCGTGCGTCGCCTGAGTTGATCGTGTTCTGCGCGTGAGTATTTACGGTTCCGTCTGCGTCCTTGTATCCCATGTATCGATATGCCGTCGAAGGTAAGGTCGAGTCCGGTCCGGATGGGCCAACATAAAAATCGGGCTTTGACTCGACGACCGTCGGCGGGGTGACGTCTCCAGTCTTTACGCTGGAGTCTGCAAGGGTAGGGGTAGTGCTCGGAGAAGATGATCCTCCAGGCTTGGGGCAGTTCGCAGCGGGCTTCAGTGGTGCCTTTTTCGCAACACCAGAAATCGCTTTAGTAATCGCCCTGAACATTAGGCCGAGCGGGTCTACCCAGCCGGTAGGGTTGGGGGCGTAGTGGTAGTTGTTCAGGCCACCTGCAAGCTTTACCGGGTCGGGAGTTAGAAACCGTCCTGTGCTCGGGTTGTAGTACCGGTGGCGGTTGTAATGAAGTCCACTCTCTGCGTCGAAATACTGGCCTTGAAACCGTAGCGGGTTGTCGATCTCCGCGACATCCAGCGCAGCCAGGTTTCCATAGGCCCGATATTTGGCCGACCACATGATCGCGCCGCTGTAATCGGTAAGCTCCTGCGGCGTGCCCAAGTGATCGAGCTGATAATAGAAGGGCGTGGCTTTCAGTGGGCCTTCACCGTCGAGCATCGCCAAGGGGCGAAAGCTGTCCGGCTCATAGACATAGGTGCGATATCGATTTTCACCACTCTCTACAATCAGCCGTTCGCCTTGCCAGAGGAATTCGGTGGTGTGGCCATCGACTGTTTTCTCGATACGGCGACCGAAGGCATCGTATTTGTAGGTCGCGATACTCCCGCCGGGTAGGCTGACGCCGATCAAGCGATGCTGGCAGTCATAGCGGTATTCAGTGACGAGCTTCTGCCCGGTACCTCGGCGCTCGCGAATCAGATTTCCATAGGCATCGTAGTCGTAGTGACGGTCGCCCTGCATGAGCAGCCGGTTGCCTTGGACGTTCGCAAGATTGGCGGTGCCTTCGTTGTTCTGGCCCAGCAGATTGCCAGCTGGGTCGTGCGCGAAGCTCTCCGGTGTTGCACCGCGAACACTGATCAGGCGATCAAGCGGATCGTAGTGAAAATTGCGGGTGCCTTTGAGGCTATCATTTATGCCTGAAAGGTTACCCGCCGCGTCGTAGTTATATCGGCGCTGCAGCACGATGCTGTCGCGTTGGCTAACGCTGTGAGCCTGCAAGCGCCCCTGATCGTCGTATTGATACTGACTCAACAACAAGCCTTGTTGACGTTGCTGTTCACGACCAGCCTTAAACTGGTGAGATGTGAGGCGAGAACCGTTGAGGTCAATGCTGCTGAGATTACCGCCGGACAATCGGCGATAGTCGAGCTTGCTACCGTCCGGTAGACGGCAATGTTTGAGCTGGCCGACGCTGTCGTACTCGTAGCGCAGGGTGCCCCAACCCTGATGCTCGGTGATCAGCCGATCTTGGGAGTCGTATTCATAAGCCAGTGGCCAGTGACCGTCATCAACATTGACCAAGCGACCGAGTGCGTCATAGCTGTAGTGAACTTCCTCACCATCGGCCAATTTCTTCACAAGCAAGCGGCCAGCGGAGTCACGTTGGTATTCAGTGACCAGCTCGCTACCGTCGTCGCCGTACTCAGTTCTCTTCAGCAGGTTGCCATTCAGGTCATATTCGTAGGCAGTACGGCGACCATCAAATCCCGTCTCCTGCTGTATCAGCCCGTTTGAGTAATAGTCGAGCTGATAATGTTCGCCCCGCTCATTTTCGATCTCAGTCAGCAGCAGGCGTGAGTTGTCGTAGCGATAGCGCAGCTCACTGCCGTCCGGGTTGATGCGGCGGCTGACAAGTTGCAGGTTGTCGGCGTATTCGTAGCGAGTAATACGGCCCAGTTCATCGCGCTCGGCTGTGACTTTGCCGTAGGCGTTATACGTATAAGTGCGAGTTGCACCGCCGGGCTGTGTGGTCTGCGTCAAGCGGCCAGCCGCGTCCCATTGATAATGGGTGATCGAGCCGTGTTCGTCCTGCCGGGTGATTTGACGACCCAGTGCGTCGTAGCGGTATTTACGACGACCACCATCGGGCAATGCTTCTTCGAGCAATTGGCCCAGTCCATTCCAGGCAAGCTGATGCCGTCCGCCGTCTGGATGAACGATCTCCAGCACACGACCTTGGGCATCGTAGCTGTAGTGTGTTTCGTTGCCGTCAGGATCTGTCTGGCGGGTGATATCGCCTTGGCTATTTCGCTGGTATTTCCAGCTCGCTTTACCTCGGTGAATCTCACTCACAAAGCCATGTCGATATTCGTAGAACGTCGGCGCATCTTCAGGAGGAATAACAACGGCAAGCAGGCCGGCATCGTTGTAACGGTATTCGGTAATTGCTCCGAGAGGATCCTTTTCTGCAATCAGCCGACCTTTGTCGTCATAAGCCTTTTGAGTCTCAGCACCGTCCGCAGCGAGCTCGCTGATGAGTCGAGCATTTTCGTCATGCACATAAACCTGCTCGCTCCCATCCGCGTTTGTAACGGTAACCTTGCCGGCATCGTCCCAAGCGTACTGCGAGTCCATTTGCGAAAAGCTGGCCCAGTGACGGATGCTGCGTGACGATTTGCCTTCGTTTTCCCACTCCCAGAAAAAGCTCGCACCACCGGCCAGTTGTCGTTCCAAAATGACGTGTTGGTCGTTGTAACGATAGTGTTCAGTTTCACCGGCAGCATTGGTGGCGCTGATGAGCTGGCCCTGTGCGTTATACCGATAGGTCACTAGCGTTTGAACGGTGATCCATGGCTCCTGCCGTTGACCCTGCTCCGTGTACTCAGCACGGCGCTGCTGATAATCCACGGCAACGATGTGACGATCTTCGTGGCGGACTAACAGGGAGCGTCCGGCGTTGTTGTCGATACGCTGGATTCGGTCAGCGAAGTCGTAACTCAGCTGTAACTGGTTGTTGTACGCGTCACTGATGGTGATCAAGCGTCCCGCACGGAAATGATAAAAGCGCGGATTCTGCCCGGCCTGCGTCAGGATGAGTTCGCCTGGTGTCGATCCCAGGTAGATGGCCGCTTTCGACAGGCTGTTGATGATGGCGGGGCGTTGCTGTGTCGGCATCGGAAAACGAGTGGTTCGGTTTTCGTTATCCGTCCACAGGACGCCTTCATCATCCAGATCCAGTCGGTGAGAAAGTGCGTGGCTCCAACCAAACCCAAGGCGGCTGTCGATCTCGACCGCACTGGTGCGATAAAGGCGCGTCCACTCAAACGGAAGCAGACCATCGAGTTGACCATCGGTAAGAGTCAGTAATTCTTCGCCCGTGACCATCGAGACCGGGCAGCCGTTGGTGCAGGTGTCTTGCGCCGGCGCCGCACTCTTGTCGTCAGGATTCTTCGATTGTTTCGAGGCGTCATCAGGGCGCTTGCCGTGTTCAACGGTCGTGTTACGTTTGCCATCAAAACGTAGCTGTGCGACTCCTTTTTCTACTCGCGTCGCTACTCCACGAGCGGCGACAGCGACGTATTTACCGACGTAACCCATGAAGCCTTTGATGATGCTGAATAACGACTTCACGAATCCGGTAACAGCCTTGACGATGATCTGGCCGTACTTTGCTAAACGTGCGGCCAGGTAAAATAGCCCGGCGCCTTCTGCTGCGACGGTCAGTACGACGGAAATCACGATGTCGATGAGAATTCCGATAACGGCTGCAGATGTCATCTTCGCCGTTTGGCCAGCCGCTTGCGTCGGTGGCAATGCTGAAACCCAGATAGAAGCGCAATGCACCATCAAGAACAGCGCGGCCTCGTCGCTGGCAAGCAACATGGCCTGCTTCATCACATCTGGCGCCTCTTTGGCCAGCTTGATCAGTTCCTCGGCACCGGTCCCTAAATCCTCTGCGAACTTTTTAGGGTTTTGAAGGATGTCCAAGGCCTTCGAGATGCCATCCCAAACGCCTTTGATAGCTTCCCATCCGCCCTCGAGAATGCCGACCCCAATTGCCATCGCTTTGGCTGATGCACTCTGGTTCGACCACTGCGGTTTGAAGCCTGCCCATTCTTTGCGCATGAATCCTTCTAGATCGGCAGCTAAACCGTCGTAGGATTTGAACAGCGTATCGATCTGCGCAGGTGTCACCTGATCGTGGACGTGGATCTTGTAGGATTTTCCAGGCTGTCCCTGAAAACTGCCTTTACCCTGTTTATCCAAGGTAATCGTCGACTTGGCGCCTCCATCCACGGCAATGATATCGACTTTGATATCGCCGATAGGAATGTCGAAAACCGATTCGAATTTGCTCTCAATCAGCAGCGGCCCTACAAGCGGGCACTTGGCGACGTATGAAAAATCACCATCAGTCATGCTGACAGACTTGCTAGAGTCGCCGGCTTTTATCACGCGCTCCATTCCAAGCAGGGAGGGCATGTCTGCGGCTCGGCTGGCTTTGTCAGCAAGCTGTGCGTACCAGCTCTTGGTTTCCTCGCGGTACAGCTTGAGGCTGTTTTTGAAGGAGTCCAATTGGGTTTCGATAGTGGCAACGCGATCCATCAGCCTTGCTCCAGAATCAGGTGATTTAACAGTGCTTCTTTAAGGTTTTTTGGTACGTCCGGACGGCGCACGAAACGGCTGATTTTCAGCTTCAGGTTGTTCTCGGGCCAGGCGGTATAAATGTCTGGTCGGTCTTCTTCCAGCCACTGCATCAAGTTGCTGATCAGCGTCGTCGGGTTTTCCTTGGCCAAGCCATCCAGTAACGGCTTCGGCACCTCCCACCACGGCCAATCCTTCACCTTCGGCACAACCCGCGTCCCAACCTCCAGCGACTGCCCATTAATCAGATACCGCTCAAACATCGGCAGCACTTCTCCAGCCTTCTCCCCAAGCCCCCGCAGAATCGGATAAATATGCCGCCCATCCCAAAACCGGAAAAACACCTCGGTGCCCTCCGGCATTTTTACCTGCGTCAGGCTGCGCAGATGCTCGAACACTTCGTTCGGCTCTGAACGCGACACCGCCAGCCAGCCCCAGTCGAGGGCGTCGGTTTCGGCGATCCATGGCAGGAAGGCGGAGTTCGCTTTGAGCTCGGTGACGTAAGGCATCACCGGCTGCCAAGTGGCGTAGGGTGTGCCGCCCCAGATCGGCAGGAGCTGGGCGGTGGGTTCGGTGAGGTACAGGGTTTTCAGGGCGTCGGCATCGCTCGCCGCACTGATCACCAGATACAAACGCTCGCCACTCTGCAACGGCTGTTGCGCCAGCCAGTCTTTGGGTGTCAATCGATCAGATGGCACAGGCACCTGCCTTGCATTTTTCGCATTCTTCGCAGAACGGCGCGTTGCGTTTGAGGGTGTTGATCTGGGCCGGGGTCAGGACCTGGCCGGCCTTGTCGGCATCCGCCTGTTTCAGCACGCCGGGCATCAACGGCGCGGCGCCCGTACCAACGCCGGGGCTGCCGCCGGAGTTCATGTTGATTACCGGGCCGCTCAAGGTCACGCCGCCGGCGTCGATCTTGATGAAGCTTCCGCCGCCGACCAGAGTCAGTTCCGCGCCAGCCTCCATGACCACTTTCATGCCGCTGCTCAGGTGGATTTCCTGGCCTGCGTCGATGAACTGGCCGGTGCCGATCTTGATGTGCTGATTCACGCCGACGGTGAGGTGGTCGTTGGCGCGGGTTTCGACTTTGCGGTCGGCGTAGACGGTGTGGTGTTCTTCGGCTTTGAATTCGCTGTAGCTGTTTTGCTCGACGGTGTCGTGGCGTTCGTTACCGACGCGGATTTTCTGGTCATGCTCGATGTTTTCGTCCCAGTCGCGCTGGGCGTGCAGGTAGATCTGTTCCTGACCTTTTTTGTCTTCGATGCGCAGTTCGTTGTAGCCGCCACCGCCCATCGAACTCAGGGTCTTGAAGGTGCTGCGGGTCTTGTTCGCCGGCAGCGCGTACGGGACGGTGTTTTCCTTGTGGTACAGGCAGCCGCTGATCAGCGGTTGATCGGGGTCGCCTTCAAGGAAGGTGACGAGCACTTCCATGCCGATGCGCGGGATGGCGATGCCGCCGTATTGGGCGCCGGCCCAGGCGCTGGAGACGCGTAGCCAGCAACTGGTCTTGTCGTCGGCCTGGCCTTCGCGGTCCCAGTGGAACTGGACTTTGACGCGGCCGTATTCGTCGCAGTGGATTTCTTCACCTTTCGGGCCGGTAACCACCGCGCTCTGGCTGCCGAGGATGCGCGGTTTCGGGTGGCGCAGCGGCGGGCGGTTGGGTACGTCCCACGGGGTGGCCTGAAAGCGGTTGCGATAACCCTGATGGAAATCGTCTTTCAGCGCGGTGGTGTCGCTGGTCACCGATTCCTCGAGCACTTGCGGCTGCTTGCCTTCATGCAGGACTTCGGTGAGCAGCCAGAGGTCGTTCCACTTGGCTTTCGGGTGTTCGGTCAGGGCGAGGAAATGACCGCTGACCAGCAACGGCTGATCGCTCTTGCCTTCGGCGAGCTGGAAGTCGCTGCGGTGGCGTTCGAGGGCGCGTTTGGCCAGGTGCTTGCCGCGCTCGCGGTCGATGAAACGGCCTGGGTAATCGTAGTCTTCGAGGTCGGGCAGGGCGTCGCCACGGTTTTCGCTTTCCAGGGTCAGACGCGGTTTTTCGAAATCGTAATCGCGGCGCGTGGTGCGGCTGGTGCGGGTTTCCAGGCGCAGGTCGAAACGCTTGATCACCGGGTTGCTGGCGACCATGCCCGAGTCTTGCTGATAGGGCACAGGGGCCAGTTTCGGGAACACCGTCTGGTCGTCGCCGAACACCAGCTTGTGCGCGTTGGCGCTGTGCTGGAAGTGGAAGTGAATGCCTTCCTCTTCGCACAGGCGCTGGATGAAGTGCAGATCCGACTCGTCGTATTGCACGCAGTAGATGCGTTCCGGATAGATCGAGCCGGTCTTGAATTCGTAGGCGTTGCCTTGAATGCCGTGCTCTTCCAGCACCATGCCGATGATTTTCGGCACGCTGAGGTTCTGGAAGATGCGTTGGTTGATGCGGTGCGCCAGATACGCCAGTTGCGGGCGCAAGGTCACCGAATAACGGGTCAGACGCTTGCCGGAATCGCCTTGCGCGGCGCGGTAGATCAGGCCATGAATGCCGCTGCCGTCAGGCGACAGCTGCAGGAAGGCCGGTTTGTGCAGCAGGGTTTCGAGGTCCAGAGACGGCTGTTCACTGACCAGCTCCACCTCAAAGACAAAAGGCTGGCTGATGGCTTCCCGGCCGGTCAGGATGAATACCTGAAAATCGGCGGAAAGCCCTTCGATGGTCAGGGCAAAGTGGGTTTCATTGGCCGGCGCGAACATCCCTTGTTCCTCGTGCTGTACAGCGGCGCTCGTCGACGACCGCAAAAAAGCGGCTCAACGTACGCGAAATTCTGGAGGGGCGTAAACAACATCGACCAGCAGAGCTGGCCGATGCGTGTAACGGTCAGCCGTAATTAAACGACTGGAGCACGCCAGTCATCGGAACCCGAAGTACCGGATACTTCGTGGGTCCAGGTGATTTTGCGGTAGGTGAACTGCACTTCTTCCAGGTGGGTGAAGTGCGCGTTGCCTGGATCCTGGCAGTTGTGCATTTTGTTGTTGATGGCGACGATGATCGCGTCTTCCAGTTTGGTGGTGTAGTAGTGCTCTTGGGTGCCTTGAGCCGAAGTGCGGTACCACTGGATAACGATTTCGCTCATGCGCTCGCCGGAAGTCAGTGCTGCTTGCAGCAGAGGCGAGGCCTTGTCGTAGACCTTGGTGATTACAACTGGCTTGTGCACGCGCTGACCGGTTGGCTGACCGGATTGCGGGTCACGCGGGATGATCACGTCGTGGGTGAACGCCTGAACCATGACCTGGTCTTCGTGGCCTTCCTGGTAGGTGTTGCCAACGGAGTCGGCGGTGAAAGCGCCGGCAGTGATCAGGCCTTGTTTTTCGCCGGTAACCGACATGTACGCTGGTGTTGCCATGGGGTGCTCTCCTTGCGGATAAAGTTAGGGTGCCCGGAGGCGAAATCGCCCGGTGGGTGTCTGACTGTTATCAAGGAGCGTGCCAGCTTTTGCCACGTCCACGGGAGCCGGGGGCTTGACCGCTCTGGATCGCGTCTTTGAGCGTTTTTTGATCAGCTCAGTAGCTCGAAGTGCGCAAGAAGTTGCGCAGTACTGCGCAACTTCTTGCGCACTTGGCTGGAGGCCTTGAAGTACATGGCCTCCAGCGGAATCCGTTAGCATTTTTACAAAACAAGTGCGCAACTTCTTGCGCAGTATGGCGTTAGGCCATGCCGGGCGAGTATTTCGTTCTACCTTCCTGAATAATGTGATGGGGGCTGGCTGCTTTCGGCCATTAGCTGCCGCTCACGAACACCTGCTTTCGGCCAAAAGCGGACATTCCTCAGGGACGGCTATCAGCCAAAATAAACCACTCTGCATCGAGGACATCTGGGCGACTCACTGCCTTGGCGCTTGAGGTTGCCCAGTCCACAAGACTTTGCGGTAATCTCGTGATTCTGCTTTGTCCGGCAAGGCTTCCAACCTAAAGAGCAAGCAGCCATCCTCTAAGACAAGATTAGAAGCCAATGATAAAGATTATGATTAATACGCCGAAAGGCGGCGTTGGAAAGACGACAACTGCTACGAATATCGCGTTACTTTTGGCCAAGCGCGGCCAAAGGGTTCTCGCCGTGGATCTTGCAGGTGGACTCTTGATGAGCCAAGCGCTGGCACAGACTCCAGAGTTTGCCGCAGGAACAGGTAATAAGATCGACTCAAGGGAGACTGAAGCGGTTCCGACTCGATTCCCCGGCTCGTCGAATTTTGATTATGCGGTAATCGACACTGACGACAGCTACACTGTATTTGAGGATCTGCTTAGGGGGGATCAAAGCGGCTGGAGAGTTATCTCACCGATCAATCCTCTCGACCAAGTTGGCTTGATAAGAATTCCACACGAGCTTAGGGCTGTCGCCGTGGGTGCGTATCTTTCCCCCAATGGACCAAAGATGAAGGTATTCGCAAACATGGCGTATCCAGGCGATGCCGCAGAAGGGGCTACAAGCCTGCGCAACGCGCTCTCCAACGAAGGCATCGAGGTGTTGATGCTCACTACCACTGTACCTTACGCCTCTACGACTAGTGCTCCAATTCGGTTAAGCGATGCAGCATATAATACTGCACTGAACAGCCTTCTTGCGGAAATAGGCATATGAACAACTCTACGAGAGCCCGAAAAATTGGAGTTGAAGCATTAAAAACTAACGCTCGACGAAAGGTGTCTATTAATCTCAGCGAGCAATCTTTAAATAAGCCGCAGGTAGAAAAACTTCGAATTTTTTACGGCGTGAGGTCAACGACGGCTGCAATCGAACGCGCTATCTCCAATGCTGCGGCAAGATTAGCCCTGAGAGATCGCGACATTCTTGAAAACGCCGTCCTCGACAAACTTGCAATTGTAAAGCAGCTTCAGGCTGAGGATTCAAACGAGAAACTACCACCTAAGAGTGAAATGGTAAAAATCAAGGCGATGAATTGGGAAATCATAATTATAGCAAGCCAAGCACCAACGTCCCTTGATAGCTCTGAGGCATTAGTTAACTTTTGTCTGAAATACTCGTCGGAACAAATGAAAGCTCTTTTTGGTGATGCGTAGTGGGTATTTTAGAAGAGACGCTTGTCATTCAGCTGCTGCGTACCACGCCTAGCTTTAAGCGCGACATCATGGAAGTGCGAATCCGAGCTCTGCTCAGTGCTGCCCCTTTCACCGAGGTAACAGGGCTCCCCGCAAGGCGGGGGGCTGCGGATGGTGGAATCGACGGAGTAGTACGTTTTTCGCAAATTAAAAATGGTTCACTTACACCTGAGACCAATGCGGCATTAAATATAAAGGTACGTCAAAGCGACTTCACGCGGGAGCAACTGGGCGGGTTCATCCTAGATATGGACCGGGAAAAAATAAACACAGGTATTATTCTGACAGCTGCGAATCTTACGCCGGATGCCAAAGCAGAGCTAACGCGTAAAAACTCAGAGGGGACGATAGAGTTATTGCATATCCGTCTGTCCGACCTGCTAGGAGGAGGCCGACGCTTTCTCAATATGCACATAAATGGTTGCCCTCTGAACACGCTACTGGCAGATAACTTAAGAACTCTTATAGAAGAAATACTCACTAGCACATAAAGTCTGACTTATAGAGCCTACCGGAATTAGGCTGGGCGAGTAAATAATCTGAGTTGCCCTTGGTTTCGTATACCTAAACCCAGCTGTCTAGGCTCGAAAAGGGCGTTCATGTGAATGGTTGCTTATGGCCGAAAGCGGTCATTCAAAAAGCGTCTGCTTTCGGCCAATAGCTGCCTTTTCGACCCAAAGCTGCCCTTCAAGAAGGGCAGCTACCGGCCAAATGAGGTCATCCGGTTCGTTACTGCCAGGGGCTCATTTGTGCTTACCGGCAGCCAGTCAGCTTCGAGTCTGGTGCAGAGTTTGGCCTAGTTAGCCTAGAAAACCTGCACTCTTAACTACCTGTCCACCTGCTCTTGGACAGACCAAGCTGTTATCGGCTACTAATCACCATCCACGGCATGCCAGTGGAGCGACGATTCAATTGAGCGCCGGTACTGAGTATCAATCTGCCGTGGAGCTAGGCGAATGTATCGTTCGGCTATCTCACGCTCTTCGCCGGTTAGGGTCTCCAGGTACTCCACGACTTGCTCTGCTGCGGGAGTGGTTTCTGCACCGTTGAATTTGGGGGGTAGACCGGTCCATACCACGTGGACTAAGTCGTGGGCGTTAGCCCACTCGGATAAGTCTGGAATCAGACTTGGAGAAGGCTCGCCGGCAGACCATCGGCAAACGTGCTTTTCCACATTTTTTATTGGAATCCCTTCACGGCTGCGTAAGGCTTCAACTGCAGAAGCTAGATCAGCAGTCTCCATCAACGCCCATAGGGAGGGGACCATTGCTGCAGCTTCGACCAGTACGAGAGTAATTCGCCCATCTTTTGACTGTCTGGCGAACTCAACTGGTATCAATGGCCCGTCTTCAAACCATTGTCCCTGAACCACGAAACCTTTCGGCTCCCAAATTAGGGAGCCCCATCCGAGACAAGCGACACGAGCCAATGTGACCTCCGTTGTGACCTGAACGTTGATTAGCGGAGTCATGTTATCAATTTAGGTGAAGTTCACGCCTGCTGGCTCCGTCGATAGAGCTCAGCGACCCAAGGCGAGTGATTTCCCTTCTCAAAAACCAGACACAGTTCTTTTCTCGGCCGAGTCACACCAACATAAAAAAGACGCCGAGCCTCGCGCATCGCCCGCTCTGACTTTTTATCGCGCCAACTCGGGAAGTCTTCTGCATTGATACCAAACAGAATAACCGCATCAAATTCGCGGCCTTTGGCGCTGTGGAGGGTACTTAGGGTCACTCGGCCAGAGCCATTGATCCGCCCAGAGAAGATGCTAAGCGCCATGTCTAGTCCCAGTGCTGGGTCGGTCCGAGCTAGAAGCTCCGAACACACCTCCCACTCTTGATGGGTGTTTCTGGCAATAGCTCGCCACGGCGCGATCAGCTCGCGACCAAAACGGGCCAGCCAAAGATGGGCAGTCTCGTTACGGTCGATTCCGCTGCGCAAGAAGGCCATTAATTGGCAAGACATAGCCTGCTCCTCGGCCGCGCTTACTCTTCCGCCATACACAATCGCCAGAGCCTGGCCCAGCAGCCGATGATAGGGGGGCGTGGCATCACGCCACCCTCCAGTGACCCACTGGGTGCAAGCTTCGACGAATCGAGCAAGACGGGAGTTTCGCTTCACCAGCGCATTACCGTCCGTGCGCAGGATGGCGATGTCCTTCTCCTTGAATACATCGGCAACCTTATCGCCGAGCCAGGCTGCGCGGTAAAGAATCCCTATATGTTCAAGCTGAAATCCACGAGCAAGCAGTGACGGCAGGACGACCTCAGCGATGTATCGGGCCTGTTTATCGTGGTCGCCCACTACAGGCAAGAAACTCAATTCCCCTTCAGGAGCCCCGTCCCTACAGCAGTAATCGCGCTCTTCGCCAAGCGCCCCCAAAGAGGCCCTGATGATCTTTGCACCTGAGCGGTAGTTGAAGCGTAGGCGGATTGTTCTGACGTCGCCGCGTTCGGTGAGACTTTGCAGCAAGCTGGGGTTAGCACCATTGAACCCATAGATCGACTGATCAGCATCACCGACAGCAAATAGCCGAATTCCACTTTCAAAGCAAAGCAGCAGTACCAGTTCATGGAGCGCGTAGCCCAGGTCCTGATACTCATCAACAAATAGGACGGGAAATCGGGCCCTCAGGGCGTCACGAACCCAACGGTGTTCCTTGATCATTCGAAAGGCAATGAGGGGCATGTCATCGAAGTCGATCAGTGCCTTGTGACGCAGCTCCGCCTCATAGGCCTCGATAAACGTGGCGAGCTCAGGATTCTTCCCCTTCCAGGTGGGTAGAGTGCGGTCCACATCCCGACGTCGCTTTTCCTCGGCGAAACGCCAACGCTCGAGTGCATTGCCCATATCGCCAAAAACGGATTTATAAGCGGCTTCGACAGCCGCTCGGCACTCGCCACTCGTAGCAACGCGAAAACCGTTCGGGAGCAGCTGAGCAATACACCGGGCATAAGGTGCAATTACTTGAGTGAGCGCGAAGCTATGGACTGTGCCGATGAAGCTGCGATCGCTGTTGGCAACGCCGAACTTAGCTAATCGCTCCTCAAGCTCCGTCGCGCACTCGTTGTTGTAGGTAATGCAGGCGACTCCACGCGGGTCGATAACCTCGTCCATCAAAGCACGCGCCATGGCGGTGGTCAGGGTCTTGGTCTTCCCGCTGCCAGGACCTGCCAAAACCACACAGTGCCCGCGTTCAAGGACTGCATCATATTGCTCGCTATTGGGTTTGAGCTCTGCAAGCGCGTGTTCCAACGCGAGCCGATTAGACACGGGACACCACGTGCTTGATGGCCGCAGCGATGTAGTCAGGTGGCGTCAGCCCTGGCAGTTTGATCGAAAGCTTTGCACTCAACCGGCCTTTGCCAATATCGGCGACCATCGCAAGTAGCTGGGCGGAATTGACGGGCGTTCCAGAACGCCAAGCTTCAATGCGCGCCGAGCGAGTAGAACCGAAGCCTTGCTCGTCAAGGATGTCCAGCAGCGCCCCCTGGAGACTGGGGGTGTTTGCCACAGCTACTTCGAAAGTCTGATCGTTCAGAAATATCCCATGCGTTGCCCAGTTACCGCTAAATTGTGCGAAGTCGGCTTTTTCGCACCATGCACGTCCCTCAGGCGTTAACGGAGTCGCTCCGGGAGTAACCGTACAATAGGCGTCCCAGACACCTACAGTCCGAGCTTTGCCGAGCGGAGGTTTTGTTCCGTCTAGCGGATCCCAATCAGTGACGACCGCAAAAGGTAAACCGAGACTACCCGCCAGCTTCACATAAGGTTCGAAATTCACCCCCGCCACATTGCAAACGGTAATGCCAAGATGGTCGAGGTTGTGCCCTAGCGCATCGGCGAAACCGGGGAGTAAAGCTTCCTCTGCGTCACCTTCGACGAAAATTACGCCTCTCGCGAAGAGCAACTCAGATCGCGTAGCAGTGAGATACCGTTCGATATCGTCGAGCTCGTTAGATGTTACCGGCAGTGCGGCAAGCGAGTAAGCCTGGGACAAACCAGCAGGCGTTCGCCGCAGAGTAACGATTGAACGCAATGGTGCGATCGCAGCCAGAGTCGGAGAGTGGCTGGTCACGATCAGAGCCTGCGCGGTATCAGGGTTGTTGAAGAGCTTGTCGAAAACTGCCCGCTGCAGCTGGGGGTGAAGGTGCGCCTCAGGTTCCTCAATGCAAAGCAGCGAGTAGTTCCGCTCATTTTTCTCACGGCGCCAGGCGAACTCGGCCAACTTCAGTGCGATCAGGGCAACGTTCGCGGAGCCCAAGCTTGCCTCCGCGATGCCACGCTTTCCGTCGTCTATGAACATGGCGATCGAACGAACAAGCCGAAGCGGGTCGGTCGGCGCGAAGCGCAGCCGTGCATTGAGATCATGCGCGCTGCCGGCCAGATCGAGGATGCCTCTACGTAGCGATTCCTCAAGTGTTTTAACGGATGGGAAGCTCTCCATCTTCGTCGTCGCCGCCTCAAGGTCAGTAGCGACGCCCTCCAGCTCAGTCCGACTGACTGAAGAAAACGCATCCTCGAGCAAAGGCCGAAGTGGGGAGTGTCGCCAAGACGCAAGCTGTGCTTCGGCATCGCGCAACGCATCAAGCATGTCTAGCGCGATACGGCGGCGTACGCGATTGGGCACGCTGCGGGATTCATCACCGCCACCATAGACAACGAACTCACAATCTTCGCTGGACTGTGGTGCACCAGTGATATCAGCTCTCTTGCGATAGACATAGCTAAGCCGCGCGACCGTCGGGTTGGCTGCTATGCGGAAGTCAGTTAACAAGGCAACCAGCATGTCGTCGCTGTCGAAGTCCGCAAAATCCAGATGCACTTCAATTTGAGGGTTCGTTGTCAGATCGCAACCGTCCCAAAAGTCTGACAGTTTCAACTGTCGCATCGAGTCAGGAAGGGTGGGATCAAGCACCAACCGAATGGCAAACAGCAGGTTGCTTTTGCCGACTCGATTCTCGCCTAGCAACACGATGTTGCCGGCGAGTGGAATATCGATTGACACAAAATTTCGGAGGTTGCGAATGCTCAAACTTGTTAGGCGCATGAAACTCCCTCTTGCACGCGGATCTCGTATTTCCGCTTATACGGTCATCCTGTCGAATTACTTACCGACGCTCGAATAAGGAGATTCGCGGTACGTAACGGTACTCTTGGCTGCCAATGAATACTCGATAGCCATTGGCCTCTATCGTAATCTCATCAACTGCTGCCCGTCTGCTTGAATCGACTTGAAATTCGTAGATGCCCAACGGCCACTTCTGGCCGAAAGCTGACGGCCACGCTTGACCGCCTTATGGCCGATTGCTGCCTGCAAAGGCAATATTAGGACTGCCGTATCCGCATAATCGCATCTGTGATTGCTTTTGCATTTGTGTCTAAGGTCTTCATTGCCATCACAGCGTTATCTGCAACCACCTCCACGCCAGTGGCTGAAAGCCAAACGGCGACCTCCTCGATTGCCGCCGCCAGTGCATGCTGGTTGTGCAGAAGCAATGTCAGCGCGTCCGCAGTGGCGATATTGGGAGCCGAGTTACTTGGCATGCTATCCATCCTGTAAATGGGGTTTTGCAAAGCCTAGCTCATGCGGCCGCAGTTGAGTGGCTTAGATTCGCATCATTGGAGCCAGCAGCCGTTTTCGACCCAAAGCGGCCTTTCGTGAAGGCCTGCTAACGGCCAAAAGCAAAAGTTATATTAAGACCTGCTTTTGGCCGATACTGAATAGGGTGGTGGGTGCCAGCTGGAATCGCTTAACAGCTGCATGCCTCCCCGCTTGGCATTATCTATTACCCAACGCAGGCGATTCAGCGCCTGCGCCCTCGCTAAGCGACTTCTAACAGCCCATTGGTAGCTTTCACATGATTCACGACTGCTTCAGTGATTTGAGGAATACTCCACCCTTCGGCATTAATAATGGTGCTGTCTGGATAATGGGCTTGTATCTGCAACACATGGTCATGCAGACATACAAACAACACATCATTATTTTTTAGGCGTGCCTTGAGCGCTATCAAATATTCAGGTGTAGCCTCCGATCCCACCACCATGATACGCGGAGACGCAAAATTCGCCATTGCAGAACGGTCAATTACGGTAACTGAACGATTTGACGTGCGCATTGCTTCCAACCAAAAACCGTCTATTAACGATTCAATCAAAGTGAATTGGTTCGTGTCGAAGATGATATCCACAACCTTTGGGAACCAGGCAACATATCCGATGGAGTATGGTTTGAGCTCTTCAGTCGTAAAACATGCCCGAACCAACTCCTCAGCTAGTTCAGTCAGTTTTTTATCAACATACATCAATCTTGAAACCAGCTCATCGTATTCATGCTTTTGTACCGGGTGACTCAGATGCAGTATCTCAATAGGATCAACATGACCGTTACCTCGGCTCGGTTTTAGGTCAAAGCGGGTCGCGACATAGGACCTGCGGAGCATCTGCAGTTGCTCATCTGAAACCTGACTGAGCGTAATGATCAGGAAACGTCTGCTCTTTCCATGCACCTCTCCACGACCAATGGCCGCAGCCAGGCGCCCATAGTATTTGGCCTTCTCGTTTTCCATATCTGCCATACAACCTGACAGCAAAGCGGTGTAATCATCCGCTGTCAGGTGCTCCGTGACCTCTGGAGTAACCTCCCCAGCAAAGACGCTTTGGATGAATTCCTGATAACGTTTTTCAGACCGACGCTCCATCTGCGCTGCCGCCTGGTTACTAAGCAGCTGCAACCCTTCATAGCCCGCTGTCAGCAAACCTCCTCCGGGGAGCAATCCAATTCCTGCCTTGGCTGCGATGGAGATCAGCTCAGTGAGGGGGTGTTCCGCGTCCTTCGTCATTCCACTTCTCCCATTGTGGGGCTAGGCATTAACCATCGCAGAGCATAGGCCGGCTGTGCGCGGGAAGCCATTTGACGTAGAGCTGTTCTCGGCTGCGGAGCTGAAGGGGTCGCATGCAACACGGTTCCGAAAATCAAGGCGAGCAAAACTCATTCAAGCTGAAACAGCTGAGCCCTGGCAGCCCGCGCGCAAAACGTATCAGGCACACATTCAGGTGTGTCGAGGTCGAAACAGTGATGTCGGAAGGGAAGGGTTGCGGAAATGGCCGAAAAGATGCGGAAACGATCCATAGAGAGAGGAGCCAATTTCCTGAATGCCAGAAACGACAAAGCCCTGCATAATCAGGGCTTTGTCGGTACAGAATATGGCGGAGGCGATGGGATTCGAACTCATGGACCTGTTACAGTCGACGGTTTTCAAGACCGTTGCCTTAAACCACTCGGCCACACCTCCGTTTGCGTTGCGGGCGCCATAATACCTGAATGAAACACACTGTCAAACTCTCTGCATGGCTTGTTACAGAGCGTCTGTTATGATCTTTGCGACTGAACGTTTCAAACCAACAGGAGTGTCGCCATGCGCGAACAGGATTACGCAGTTAATAACAGCCTGCAGGCTGAGCAGCTAGAGGTTAGCCGCGTCCTGCGCAACACTTATGGTCTCTTGGCTCTGACCCTCGCATTCAGCGGCGTGATGGCCTTCGTAGCCCAGCAGATGCGTGTCGGCTACCCGAACATTTTCGTGGTGCTGATCGGCTTCTACGGGCTGTTCTTCCTCACCAACAAACTCCGTGATTCCGCGTGGGGCCTGGTATCCGCCTTCGCGTTGACCGGTTTCATGGGTTTCCTGCTCGGCCCGATCCTCAACCGTTACCTGGGCATGCAGGGCGGCGCTGAAGTGGTCAGCTCGGCTTTCGCCATGACCGCACTGGTGTTCGGTGGTCTGTCGGCCTACGTGCTGATCACCCGCAAGGACATGAGCTTCCTCGGTGGCTTCATCACCGCCGGCTTCTTTGTCCTGCTGGGCGCTACACTGGCGAGCTTGTTCTTCCAGATCAGCGGCCTGCAACTGGCGATCAGCGCCGGCTTCGTGCTGTTCTCGTCGGTCTGCATTCTGTTCCAGACCAGCGCGATCATCCACGGCGGCGAGCGCAACTACATCATGGCGACCATCAGCCTGTATGTATCGATCTACAACCTGTTCGTCAGCCTGCTGCAATTGTTCGGCATCATGAGCCGCGACGACTGATCGTAATGGCTGCAATAAAAAACCCGCTTCGGCGGGTTTTTTATCGTCTGGAGAAAAGTGTCTGCTCAGTTGATGACGATGCTGCCGTCCACTTGCTGACGGTAGATCGTGTAGGGCAGCAGCAGCGTATCGAGGGCACCGGATACCACGGCATCAACCAACAGCCCCGGGATCGCAGTGTTGCGATGATTATCGGCATCAACACCCGAGGCCAGCGGCGCATTCAAAGAACAGAAGTCATAAGCGAGGCCGCTGTAGATTCTCGGTACCGCGCCGCAATAACTTTTTTGCTGCTTGAGCCCGTCAATGGCAGCCTGGTCGTCGCGCGCCACCGTCTGAATCGTGCCACAGCCGCCGAGCAGCATGCCGGCCAGCAGTATTGCCTGAATTTTCATAGCGCCATTCCTTAGCCGCGAAAAACTCCAATCTACCCTGATCATTGGTAAAAGACACCTACGCCATCGGTGGCAGGCGCCGCTTGACCGGGGTCTTCTTGACGATCGCGGTGTTGGTTTCGGCCAACGTATTCAGTCGGTCGAGCAGGGTATCGAGCTGTTCCATCGAGCGCACGTGCAGGCGGGCGATAAAGCAGTCGTCACCGGTGACCTTGTCGCACTCGGTGAACTCCGGTATCGACATGATCTGCCGCTCAACCTCCTGCAGTTGCCCTGGCAGCGGCCGTACGCGAACGATCGCCTGCAACTGATAGCCGAAGCATTTCGGATCGATCTCCACCGTGTAGCCCTTGAGCACGCCGCGCTCTTCCAGACGCCGCAACCGCTCGGCCACGCTGGGCGATGACAGGCCGCTGATCTGCGCCAGCGCTTTGAGCGAGCGACGCGAGTCTTCCATCAGCGCGCTGATGAGGATCTGA
Source organism: Pseudomonas sp. S3_G06 (assembly GCF_054667565.1). Classification (NCBI taxonomy): domain Bacteria; kingdom Pseudomonadati; phylum Pseudomonadota; class Gammaproteobacteria; order Pseudomonadales; family Pseudomonadaceae; genus Pseudomonas; species Pseudomonas sp. S3_G06. Next base: position 2,404,976 of record NZ_CP162738.1, on the reverse strand, counting down.
TCGATATCGTCAGTCACAGGCAAACTCCGAATTAGGCAAAGGGCGCAAATCACCCTCGATAAAAAAGGCGCAAACCAAGTTTAGCCTGCTTTATGCGCTGGAGCAGCCCGAGGTGCGCTTGGCATACTTTCGCCATGCTTCGCTCACAGCCTCAGGAGAACAATAATGGACAACACAATTCGCCGCGGCTCGCTGGAAATGACCGCCGCCATGCTCATATCCGGGACGATCGGCTGGTTTGTTCTGGTGTCCGGGCAACCGGTGCTCGACGTGGTGTTCTGGCGCTGCGTGTTCGGCGCCGGTACGTTGCTGTTGGTCTGCGCCGCGTTCGGCTTCCTGCGCCCGGGAATGCTGACCCGCACAACGTTTCTGCTGGCGGTGCTCAGTGGCATGGCGATTGTCGGCAATTGGGTGCTGCTGTTCGCATCCTATTCCCGCGCCTCGATTGCCATCGGCACCGCAGTCTATAACGTGCAGCCATTCATGCTGGTCGGTCTGGCGGCACTGTTTCTCGGCGAGAAAATTACCCTGCAGAAGCTGTTCTGGCTGGCGATTTCGTTCATGGGCATGCTGGCGATCGTCAGCGCCCATGGCACGCAAGGTGAGGAGGGTAACGATTACTTGATGGGGATTGCCCTGGCGTTGGGCGCGGCCTTTCTGTATGCGATCGCGGCACTGATCATCAAGCGCCTGACCGGCACGCCGCCACATCTGATCGCGCTGATTCAAGTCTGCACCGGGGTGTTGTTGCTCGCGCCGTTCGCGCATTTCGATGCGTTGCCGCAAGGCGTCGATGCCTGGGCCAGTCTGCTGACTCTCGGGATCGTGCACACCGGTCTGATGTACGTTTTGCTGTACGGCGCGATTCAAAAATTGCCGACGGCATTGACCGGCGCGCTGTCCTTTATCTATCCCATCGCGGCAATCTTTGTTGACTGGTTCGCCTTCGGCCATCGCCTCGAATTGCTCCAGTGGATCGGCGTGGCGGCGATCCTGCTGGCCGCCGCCGGCATGCAACAAGGTTGGGGCTGGAAAGCCCGGCGGCTGGCGGCACAATAAGGATCAGATGTTCCAGCGCGGTGCGGTTGCTGCCAAGCGCTGGCGCATCTCGCTGATATTGGCCGCCAGTTGCCGGGTCAGCATCCGATAGCCGTCGAGCGTATTGGCGACTGGCGCATCAAGGTCCGCTGCTGGCAGCTCCATCGGTCGCTCCAGCCGTTGCGAAGCGCCGGTTTTCAACGCGCGAGCCATGCCGATCAGTTGCACACGAATCTGCCGGTGCTCAGCCTTCAGTGCCGTTTGCAGATGTGCCGTGGCCTGCGGGTCGCTTGCGTTGGGGCGGATATTGCCGAGGATCTCCAGCGTGCTGATGCACATGCGCAGGTTGCGCTGAATCGCGTCGAGTTCGGTCATGGAGATTTTCACTTCTTTGGACACCGACGGCATCAGCGAGCGCAACTGCACCATCACCGTACCCATCTTGCTCATCAGCCGCACGTGTTCGTCGGCGCTGACCGCTTCACCATTGATGATGCGCCCGTACACCGTGGCGCAGTCGCGCAAGGCATCGGCGAGGTTGTAACGCCACGAGTAGACCGCGTACAGCGGCAGGGCGAAGGAAAACGCCAGGGCGAGGGCGATGCCGATCAGGATGTCGACGCCGCGCCACAGTCCATCGGTGATCGGGTTGTCGCCATGCCCGGCGACGATGAACACCGTGATCGCCGAGAGCAGGGCGGTGTAGCCGCCCTTGCCAATCGCGTGATAAGAGAAAAACCCACAGACCACGGCCATGGAAAAATAGGTCAGCCACGGCATGCCCAGCCAGGCGTGCTGCGCCACCAAGGCCAATCCGACCCCTGCACCGATCAAGGTGCCGATGGCGCGCTCGGCGGCTTTTTTGCCGATGTTGCCGTGGTGCTGCAAACCGCCGATCACTACCAGCATGGTCACCGATGCCCATTCGCCGTGGGGCAGATTGATGCCAGTAGTCAGCAGAATCGTCGCCAGCAACCCCAACGCCACCCGCACGGAATGGATCAGGCGGGCGTGACGGTAGCGCCGATACGGGTCCAGCAACGGACGCAGGATACGGCGCAACAGCGGTGGCAGGCGGTGGGTGCTGTAAGTAGTCAGTGCGAACCTCGTACGTCAATCAAATCAATGGAAGGGGAAAATGTAATTCATCCAGGCGGACATGCGCAGCAGGATTTTGCGCATCGCGCCGATGTGATGAAAGTGCTGACTGTAAAGCGCCGCTTGCCCGTAGGCGCCGCCCGGCATGAGCGCGCTGTATTCGGCGAACGCCGGGTCAGTGATTTCAATGATCACCGGCACCCGTCCGGCCGGTGGTGAGCCGGTGTAGCTGATCAGGGTGCCGGAAGGTTGCACCTGGCCCTCGGCGATCACCCCGATGACACTTTTCACCCGACCGGCGAAGACTTTGCCGGGAATGCCATCGAAGGCGACTTCGGCCTCGTCGCCCACGGTCAGACGCAGCAGGCTGTTCTGACGCATCCAAGCGGCGAAGTACTGACCTTCCTGCGGAATAAACACCATCGACGGGCGCAGCGGCAGCTTGCTCGCCATCATTCCCGGGCGCAGCGAAACGTGGGTGACGAAGCCTTTGCTCGGCGCTCGAACCACAGTGTTGTCCAGTTCAAATTGAGCGTTGTCCAGTTGCGCCTGCAGATCGTCGGTGCGGGCAATGGCCGCGTCCAGTTCACGCTGCGTGCCGAAGTTGCGGCGGATCAGTTCGGTGATGCGGTAGCGGTCGCCCTTCGCTGCAACCAGTTGCGCCTTGAGCGATTTCAGGCGGTTCTGGAAAGGCGTGGGATCGATGCGGAACAGCACGTCGCCTTTTTCCAGCGGTTCGTTGCCCTTTACCGGTACGTCGATCACCTGGCCACTGATGATCGGAATGACCGGCACCGAGACAAAGTAGGAGCGCGCCACCTCGGAATAGGGATGGTTGTAGTTCATGGTGAAAATCAGCGCGCCGATGATCAGCACGCCACCCAGGACAGCGGTGGGCACCGTCCATTTGTTCAGCGGAATGCGGAAGATCTTGAAGATGGCGACGCAGAGTGCGGCGTACGTGAGGATGAGCAACAGATCCATGCTCAGATCCCCCGGCTGTCAGAGTGAGGCGCAACCGGCGACTGCGCTTCGAGCCGCTCGATCCGGGCTTGCAGCTCGACGACCTGCTGCTCAAGTTGATTGACGTGATTCTGGATGGGTTTGCCATCGCCGAAACCCCAACCGCGATCCTCGCGATAAGCCATCGCCCAGATCCACAGAAACGGCCAGAGCGCATGCAGGGTGAACAGACTGACCCAACCAGTGGCATGGATCGCGTCCTGATGCGGATGGTTGCGGTGGACAGCGATCTCGTACGGGATGTCATGCAGCACGATGATCCCGTAAAACAGCACGAGACCGACAAAAACCAACAGACCCAATGCGAAGTAATCGAGCATGGTCAGCCTCCCGGGCATCCAGCAATGCTGGGCTCAGTGTAGTCACTGAATCGCCGGGGGGCTGACGGATCGGCAGGATCATTCAATCCTGCCGATCACCCGTCAAAAGATGTAATCGGTGGTCAGGAAACTCGAATCACGCCCGCGAATGATCTCGCTGATCAGGTCCTTGTTGCTCTCCTGGAATTTGGTCGCCACCAGCGTGCGGATCGAAAACACCCGCAAGGCATCGTGAACCGACAGCGTGCCTTCGGCGGAGTTTTTGCGACCGTTGAACGGGTAGGTGTCCGGGCCGCGCTGGCACTGGGCGTTGAGGTTGATCCGCCCGACCTGATTGGCAAAGGTGTCGACCAGGCGGCCGACCGCCACCGGGTTGGTGCCGAAGATGCTCAACTGCTGGCCGAAATCGGATTCCAGCACGTAGTCAATCACGGTATCGAGGTGGCGGTACGGCACGATGGGCACGACCGGGCCGAACTGTTCTTCCTGATACACGCGCATTTGCGGATTCACCGGATACAGCACTGCCGGGTAGAAGAACGAGGCGTGGGACTCGCCACCATTCGGGTTGACCACCTGTGCGCCTTTGCTTTGCGCATCCGCGACCAGACCATGCAGATAATCGACCTTGCCCGACTCCGGCAGCGGCGTCAGCGCCACGCCGCTGTCCCACGGCATGCCCGGTTTGAGTGTGGCCAGTCTGGCGTTGAATTTCTCGATGAAGCTGTCGACCACGTCTTCATGGACGAAGAGGATTTTCAGTGCGGTGCAGCGCTGACCGTTGAACGACAGCGAACCGGTGACCGCTTCGCTGACGGCGTTGTCGAGATCGACTTCGGGCAAAACGATGCCCGGGTTCTTGGCGTCCAGACCGAGGGCAGCGCGCAAGCGGTGTGGTTTCGGGTGCAGCTTCTTCAGGTCGCTGGCAGCCTTGTTGGTACCGATGAAGGCGAAGATGTCGATCTTGCCGCTGGCCATCAGCGCGCTGACGGTCTCGCGGCCGCTGCCGTAGATGACGTTGATCACGCCGCTCGGGAAGCTGTCGCGGAAGGCTTCGAGCAACGGCCGAATCAGCAGCACGCCGAGCTTGGCCGGTTTGAACACTACGGTGTTGCCCATGATCAGTGCCGGAATCAGCGTGGTGAAGGTTTCGTTCAGCGGGTAGTTGTAAGGCCCCATGCACAAGGCGACGCCGAGCGGCACGCGGCGGATCTGGCCGAGGGTGTCCTGCTCCAGCTCAAAGCGGCTGGAACGGCGGTCGAGTTCTTTCAGGGCATTGATGGTGTCGACGATGTAATCGCAGGTGCGATCGAACTCTTTTTCCGAGTCCTTGAGGTTCTTGCCGATCTCCCACATCAGCAGCTTGACCACGGCCTCGCGCTGCTCGCGCATGCGGCCGAGGAATGCTTCGACGTGCTGGATGCGCTCGGCAACGCGCATCGTCGGCCACAGGCCCTGACCTCTATCGTAAGCGCGAACGGCAGCGTCGAGGGCGGTGAGCGCGGTGTCGGCATCCAGCAGCGGCGTGCTGCCGAGGATCACCTGTTCTTCGCCGTTTTCGCTTTTCAGATAAACCGGGCTGCGCACCTGCGCGAGCGGGCCGTCCCAGCGGTGCAATTGGCCATCGACCAGGTATTCACGCTGCTCGACCTGAGCGTCGAGGCGATATTTTTCCGGGATGTCGCTGACCGAAGGGAACAGGTTGCCAAGGATGTTTGCTGTGGTCATGTCACTACCCTGTGTTGAAGTCGGCGTGCCGATTGAAAGTCTTGTGAAGGTTATACGCCTGAATGGGCCGGGATTTAACCCTGTGAATGTCACGCGAATGTCACGCAACGGTGCAGGGCAGAAGGGCGGCCGCGTCGCCGAATCTTCATGCCACCCCGAATCCCTGTGGGAGCTGGCTTGCCAGCGATGGGGTCGGCACATCCACCCGCTTGATTGACTGACCCACCGCCATCGCTGGCAAGCCAGCTCCCACAGGGTCTGAGTGATTTCGCGGGCCATGTGCAGTTTCGTAATGAAGCTTTTATGACAAAAGTTCGGTAGCCCTTTGCCAGTCCGGTCATGCCTGTGTAACGCGCTTGAGGGGCCTTTCGGGGCGCACTTTGCGAGTCGGGGCGGGACGCCGGGAGTGAGGCAATGGGGACTATGGAACGCTATTCGAAAGTGGGCATGCAGGAGCTCGATCAACGCCTGTCGAAGATCGTCGAAGCCGCGCGCAAGAAGCCGGTTTCGGTGTATCGCTACGGCGCGCCGTGGGTCTGGATCGTCTCGCAGGATGACTGGCAGGGCGCTCTGAAGGAAGTGTCCAGCTACATTCCGCCGGGCCATTCGCTGGTGTTGTTGCGCCCGCAGATCGACGACCTGCTCGACGCTCACCAGGATCTGCTGCGCGACCTGAACGCCGCGCCCGGCATGCTCATTCCCGCGCAGACGGTGATGCACATCCTGCTCCTGCAATTGCTCTATTCGGTGCCCAGTGAACAGCAGCTCTATGAACAGCTGAACTACAACCTGCTGTTCCGCTGGTTCGTCGGCCTCGGCCTGAACCAGAAAGTCTGGAGTTTCACCGCCCTCAGCCGTGACATCGCCACGCTGCTCAACGAGCCGCGCGCGGTGCTGCTGATTCAGAAAATCATCGGCGAAGTGTTCTGCGGCGCCTTGCTGCAAATGCCCGAGTTCTCGCTGAACTTTGCGCTGTTGCACACCTGGCTGGGCAAGCACGCCTGCGCCACAACGATCAGCAATTGACGCAGCACACCGGGCGCTAACGCCCACAGGTCATCGCGTATTTCAGGGGGTAATGTGGAACGGATTTTCACGTCACGGCTGGCACTGTGGGGCTGGCTGCTGGTGACGGCGGGCGCGCAGCCGGCGCTGGCCGAGGAGGGCACAGAAGCGCCCGCCGCGCAGCGACTGGTCGACGTCAACGAATACTTCGTGCGCGGCAATACCGTGCTCGATGCCCGGGCGATCGAAGAAGCGGTGTACCCGTTTCTCGGCCCGCAGAAAGCCTTGAGCGACATCGAAGGCGCCCGCGATGCGTTGCAGAAGGCCTACCAGGAACGCGGCTATCAATCGGTGTTTGTCGAGCTGCCCGAGCAGGCCGTGGCCGATGGCATCGTCTATCTGCAAGTCAGCGAAACCAAGGTCGGTCGGGTGCGCGTGGTCGGCGCCAAACACTATTCGCCGCTGGACATTCGCGACAACGTCCCGGCGCTGAAAGAAGGCGAGGTGCCGGACTTTGCCAAAGTCCAGGGCGAACTGGCGCAGCTCAACAAGACCCCCGGTCGCCAGGTCATGCCGCTGGTGCGCGAAGGGCAGCGCCCCGGCACCATGGATGTCGACTTGCAGGTCGAAGACCAGAACCCGTGGACGGCCAGCGTCGGTCTCAATAACGATTACAGTGCCGACACCGAAAAGCTGCGCAGCGTCGCCAGTCTCGGTTACAACAACCTCTGGCAGCTCGGCCACAGCGTCAACCTGACGTTCTTCACCGCGCCGCAGGAAACCGACAACGCCAAGGTCTGGTCGGGTTCCTACACCGCGCCGCTGAGCGAGCGCTGGAGCGTGCAGTTCTCCGGTTACCAGTCCGACAGCAACGTTGCCACCATCGGCGGCAGCAACGTGCTCGGCAAGGGTCACAGCTACGGCGTCGCGGCGATTTACACGTTGCCCTCGAGCGGCAATTGGTCGAACTCGCTGTCCGCCGGCATCGACTTCAAGGACTTCGACGAGCGCCTGAGCCTGTCCGGCGAAAGCGACAAGGTGCCGCTCAAATACGTGCCGTTCACCTTCGCCTACAACGGCTATCGCTACAGCGAAAAGAGCCAGCTCGGCCTCGGCCTGAGTCTGGTTGCCGCCACCCGCAGCGTGTTCGGCTACGGCAGCGACGACGAAGACTTCGACTACAAACGTTATCGCGCCAAACCGGGTTTCGCCGTGCTCAAGGGCGACACCAACTACACCTGGACCTTCGACAGCGACTGGCAGAGCGCAAGCAAAGCCGCATTCCAACTCGCCTCGGGGCCGCTGGTTTCCAACGAACAATTCTCCGCCGGTGGCGCCACCTCCGTGCGCGGCTATCTCGCGGCTGAACGTACCGCCGATGACGGCTATTTGCTCAGCCAGGAATTGCGCACACCGTCGCTGGCGAAATTTGCCGGCACGTGGATGCAGGACTGGCGCTTCTATGCCTTCGCCGAAGGCGCGCAGTTGTACCTGCGCGACGAACTGCCGGATCAGGACGCCAATTACGCCCTGGCCAGCGTCGGCCTCGGCACCCGCGCCAGCCTGAGTAAATGGCTGTCCGGCAGCCTCGACTGGGGCTACCCGCTACTCGAAGGGCCGAACACCTCAAAGCAGGAATCGCGCCTGCACTTCAACCTCCAAGCCACTTTCTAACGGAGCACGTCCATGCAACGCCTCTTCCTTTCGTTGTTGATCTGCCTGGGCTTCGTGCTCCCGGCCACGGCTCAGGCCTGGTGGCAGGACGACTGGCATTACCGCAAACAGATCGCCGTCGACACCACGCCACAAGGCGCGGCGATCAATCAGGCCCTCGGCCGCACCGCGCTGCTGGTGCGCCTGCACACTGGCAACTTCACCTTCGACGGCGTGAAAGAGGACGGCTCCGATCTGCGCTTTGTCGCGGCGGATGACAAAACCGTGCTCAACCACCAGATCGAAAGTTTTGACGCGCTGATGGGCATGGCGCTGATCTGGGTTGATGTGCCGAATGTAGAGGGCGGTCAGCGTCAGGACATCTGGATGTACTACGGCAACCAGAAAGCCCCGGCCACTGGCAACGGCCAACTCACTTTCGATCCGAATTACACCGCGCTGTATCACTTCGACGGCGCCACCGGCACCCCGGCGAAAGACACCACGGCGTACGGCAACACCGCGCAAAGCGCGACCGGCACAGCGATCGATGGCGTCGTCGGCCGTGCGTTGCAGTTCAGCGGTCAACCGTTGCTGCTGCCGGCCAGTCCGTCACTGCAACACAACGCTGGTAGCGCGTTCACTTTCAGCGCCTGGCTGCGTCTGGATCAGGCAAGTGGCGAGCAACTGATTCTCGCTCGGCGCGAAGGCACGCAAAGTCTGCTGATCGGCGTCAGCCAAGGCCTGCCGTTCGTGGAAATCGACGGCCAGCGCGCCGCCGCCACGCAAGCTCTGGCTCCGGCGCAATGGCAACACGTTGCGCTGACCGCCGAGGGTTCGAAAGTCACCCTGTACATCAACGGTCGCGAAAGCGCTGCGTTGGCTCAGGCGATGCCGGCGTTCAACTCGGTCATGGCCATCGGCGCTGATCTGCAGGAAGGCGCGTTCCAGCCATTCGCTGGCGCTATTGATGAGCTGCGCCTGTCGAAAGTCGCCCGTCCGCCCGCGCTGTTGCTGGCTGATGCCACCTCGCAAGGCGCCGAGTCGAAACTGGTCGCTTACGGCGTCGATGAAGAGCAGTCCGGCTTTGGCTTTGGCAGCCTCGGCTTCCTGCTCAACGCGGTGCCAGTCGACGCCTGGGTGATCATCGCCGTGCTGGTGCTGATGATGTTCCAGTCGTGGATCATCATGCTGCGCAAGAACCGCAGCCTCAGCCGCGTGACTGCGGCGAACGAAGACTTCCGCGTGCAATTCGCCAAGGTCGGCACGCGCCTGGAAATGTTCGCCGACGACGCGCAACTGGCTCAGCGTCTGCAGCATTCGTCGCTGTGGCGCCTGTATCTGGTGGCGGTCAAAGAGATCCGTACCCGTCGTGAGCAGGGCGCCGATACCTCCTCGGTTTCAGCGGCGACCATCGAAGCCATCCGCTGCTCGATGGATGGCGTGCGCACCCGCGAGAACCAGCAACTGAGTTCGAAACTCTCGACCCTGTCCAACGCTATCGCCGGCGGGCCATATATCGGCCTGCTAGGCACGGTGCTGGGGATCATGGTGGTGTTCCTCGGCACGGCAATGGCCGGCGACGTCAACATCAACGCCATCGCGCCGGGCATGGCCGCCGCGCTGTTGGCCACGGCGATGGGCCTGTTCGTCGCGATCCCGGCGCTGTTCGGCTACAACCGCCTGATCACCCGCAACAAGGAAGTCAGCGCCGACATGCGTGTGTTCGTCGACGAGTTCATCACTCGTCTAGCGGAGATGCATGGCGAGAGCCAGTTCAGTGAGGCGTCGCACCAGCGCGGCCATCACGCCAACCACTCCGTACCGGCCTGAGGAGCACTGTCATGGCGTCCGTAAATGCCTCTCATGACGATGATGACGATGCCGCCGTCGACAGCATCAACATCACCCCACTGGTCGATGTGCTGATGGTGGTGCTGGTGATGTTCATCCTCACCGCCACTGCGCAGGTCTCCGGGATCCAGATCAACCTGCCCAAGGCCAGCGCGTCGGTGTCGCTGTCGGAAGCCAAGACCAAGGCGATCTCGGTCAACGACGGCGGCCAGGTGTTCCTCGATGCCTATCCGGTCACTTTGGCCGAGTTGGAAGAGCGCCTGCGCATCGAGAAAGCGCAGAGCCCGGATTTCCCGGTGATCGTGCGTGGCGATGCGACGGTGCAGTACCAGAAAGTCATCGAAGTACTCGACCTGCTGCGTCGGCTCGAACTGTCCCAGGTCGGTCTCGTCACCGGCAAACCGAGTCAGGGCTGAGTCATGACCGCACAACTCCCGATCGAACCGCCGCCCGTGAAAAAGTCGCCGTTGCGCTATGTGAAGTGGGGCGCCGGATTGCTGGTCGGCGCGCTCGCCGCGTGGTTCCTCTGGCAGTGGGCCAACGACATGGCCGGCGTGCGCCGCGAAGCGCCGAAAGTGCCGACGATCATTCCGTTGCCGCCACCGCCACCACCGCCGCCGGAGAAACCGCCAGAGCCGGAAACGCCGGTGGAAGAAAAAGTCGTCGAGCCCGAGCCAACGCCGGAGCCGGAGGAGGTCAAGCCTGAAGAGGAGGCGCCGCCATCGCCGGCGGACGATCTGGCCAACCCGATGCAAATGGACGGCGACGCGCAGGCCGGCAGCGACGCTTTCAACATCGGCGCGGGCAAGGGCGGCGGCATGGCCGGTGCTGGCGGCGGGCGTTTGGGCACGGGCACGTACAGCCAGTTTCTCGCGTTCACCTTCCAGCGTTTGCTGCGTGAGAACCCCGAGCTGCGCAACCTCGCATTCTCGCTGCAAACCGATGTCTGGCTGAGCAGCGTCGGTGAGATCACTCGCGTCGAGCTGATCAAATCCAGTGGCAACCCGCAAATCGATACCCAGGTGCTGGCCGCTTTACGCGGTGCGCCAGCCCTCAGCGAACGGCCTCCGGCCTCCATCACTTTGCCCGTGCGCTTGTCCCTGCAAGGGCGGCGTCCGGGTTAATTCACTTATTCAAGCTTCGGCAAAAGGAGTTGTGTGCAGATGATTTCCAACGTGAATCGATTGTCCCTGGCGGTCGGCATGGTCATTGCGACCCTGGTCGGTCAGGCCGTGGCAGCGCCTGCGCCGTCGGAGAACGCCACGATCAATCTGATCCGCTTGCTGGTCGAGCAGGGCATTCTCAAACAGGACAAGGCCGACGCGCTGATCGCCCAGGCGCAGAACGAAGCGGCGCAGGCCAAACAGGCCGCCGCGTCCACCGCGGTCGCGGCCGGGCCGGTCGCCGCGCCCGGCGATGTGCGTGTGCAGTACGTGCCGGCAGCGGTGCGCGACCAGATCCGCGATCAGGTCAAAGCCGAGGTCATGGCCACCGCCAAACAGGAAAACTGGGCCGCGCCGAATACCTTTCCGGACTGGGCCTCGCGCATCAGCTTCGACGGCGATATTCGTCTGCGCGACGAATCGCGGTACTACTCGGGCAACAACAGCAACGAAATCGTCGACTTCGCCAAGCTCAACAACAACGGCCCGTACGACGTGAATCCCAACAGCAGCACCAGTCTGCCGCCGTTGCTCAATACCCGCGAAGACCGCGAAAACCTCTTTCGCCTGCGCGCACGCCTGGGCATGAAAGCGGTGATTTCGGAGGAATGGACCGCCGGCATTCGCATCGGCACCGGTTCGGACAACAACCCGGTATCGACCACGCAGAACCTCGGCGGCGGCTTTGCCAAGAAGGACATCTGGCTCGATCAGGGCTACCTGACCTGGAAGCCAATGGACGAATTGACCCTGACCGGCGGGCGCTTCGCCAACCCGTTCATGTCCACCGACATGCTCTATTCCAACGACCTGAATTTCGACGGTGTGGCGGCGATTTTCGATCACAAGCTCAACCGCGATTTGGGCGTGTTCGGCACCGTCGGCGCGTTCCCGGTGGACTACACCAACGACACTTCCAGCAGCAACGGTTTCGACAAGGAAGAGAGCGACAACAAATGGCTGTACGGCGCGCAGCTCGGCGCGAAATGGGCGATCAATAGCAACAACCGCCTCAAAGGTGCGCTGGCCTATTACCGCTTCGACGACATTCAGGGCCAGCGCTCCAGCCCCTGCGAACCGTGGGCCGGCGCGCCGGGCTGCGACAGCGACGGCACTCGCGCGGCGTTCATGCAGAAGGGCAACAGCGTGTTCCTGCTGCGCGACATCACGCCGAACCCGCTCAACCCGAGCGCCACGCCGCAGCCGCAATTCGTCGGCCTCGCGTCCGAGTTCAACCTGCTCGATCTCAACGTCGTGTGGGACGCCGACCTGCCGCAGGATTTCAAACTGCGCAGCCAGGGCAATTACATCCACAACCTCAGCTACGACGAAGGCGACATGCGCAAGCGCTCCGCCGGGCAGATCGTCAACAACCTCGACAGCAACGGCGAGATCGAAAGCGGCGCCAATGCGTGGATGGTGCAGTTTACCCTCGGCAACGCGCTGGACCTCAAGCGCAAGGGCGACTGGAACCTGTTCGCCGGCTACAAGTACATCCAGCCGGACGCCTTGCCGGACGGCTTCAACGACTCGTCGTTCCACCTCGGCGGCACCAACGCCAAGGGCTATTTCATGGGCGGCAACTACGGCCTGGCGAAGAACGTTTCCGCCACGGGTCGCTGGATGAGCACCGAAGCGGTGTACGGCGCGCCGTTCGACATCGACGTCTTGCAGCTTGAGATCAACACGCGCTTCTAAGGCGCCGGGAGAGCTTTATGAACACGCGTTTTCTCGCGCTGGGCCTGGGTTTGTTGATTGCCACCGGGGCGAACGGCGAAGGCATGGAAGAACGCTTGCGCACGCAACTGCGCAGCACCACCCAACAATTGCAGGCCCTGCAAAGCCAACAGGCCCAGGCCAGCGCCGCACAACTGGCGGCGCAGAACGAAGCCAAGGCAGCGCAAGCGCAGATCAAGCAGCTGACTGCCGAACTGGCCAAAGCCAAAGGCCTCGCCGAGCAACTGGCCGGGCAACAACAGAGCCTGCACAGCCAGGCGCAGGCGCAAGTCGCGGCCAGTGCCGAGCAGACTGGCAAGTTCAAGAAAGCCTACGACGAGTTGCTCGTCCTCGCTCGTGGCAAAGAAGCCGAACGCACGAAGCTGCAAGCGCAACTGGCGGAACGTGACACACAAGTGCAGCAATGTTCAGCCAAGAATCAGCAAATGTACGGCGTCGCCAAACAGATCCTCACGGCCTACGAAAACATCGACGTCGCCGAAGTGATGAAGATCCGCCAGCCCTTCGCCGGCAGCGCCCGGGTCAAGTTCGATGAGCTGGCGCAAGGCTTTGGCGACGAGCTGTACAAAACCCAATTCGACGCGCCGCAAGCCGCGATCACTCACTGATAACAAGGAAGAAAGCCATGACTCAATTGATCACCCACGTTTCCCCGCAATCGCTGACCGACGTCCTGCAAGCCGCCGGTTACCGCGTCAACCAGAGCGAACAGAACGGCATCGTCCAGTTGCTCAGCGCCAGTCAGGGCATCGGCTACGCCGTGCGGTTCGGTAACCCGGCGCTTGAGCAGGGCGGGTTCGTTGATTTCACTTTCAGCTGTGCGCTGCGCGTGCAGGGTGAGTTGCCTGAGGGAGTCGCAGAGCAGTGGAATGCTACTCGACGTTTTGCACGGTTGTCGTTGCAGGGTGAGTTTCTGGTCATGGAGATGGACGTGGTCGTGGCTGCTGGCGTGAGCAACGAGCACCTGCGCGGCAATTTGGAATTGTGGGACCGCCTGTTGCAGGAATTCATCGTTTACCTGCGCGACTTCAGCCAGGCCACTGGTGTGCAAACCGCCAAATCAGCTATCGCCGAACAAGAGGAAGTCGCGCTGTGAAAAAGCCTGCCATGGTGATCGGCGCCGGAGCGCTGGCGTTGTTGGTGGGGGCCGTGGCATTGGTGCTGCGGCCGGGCAGTGATCCGGTTGCCGCTCAGCAGCCGTCGCCGGTGATGCCGGTTGCAGCCGGGCCAGCGGTCGCACGGTTGGGCAATCAGCAGGTTTCGCCAGAGGAATTGCAGGCGCTGCTGGCCACTGTCCCGGCGCAAACCCGCGAACAGCTGCGCGGCAACCGTGAGGCACTGGAGCGCTGGATTCGTACGCGGCTGGCGGAAAAGGCCGTGCTGGAACAGGCCGATGCGCAGGGCTGGGCGCAGCGCCCCGACGTCGCCCGGCAGACTCGCGCGGCGACTGAGCAGATCGTGTTTCGTGATTATTTGCGCTCGGTGAGTCAGGTGCCGGCGGAATATCCGAGCGCGGCCGAGTTGCAGCAGGCCTATGACGCCGGCAAGGCCAATTGGCAGACGCCGGCGCTGTATCGGGTCAGTCAGATTTTCCTTGCTATCAGTGATTCCGCTTCGTTGGAAACCGTGCGCAAACAAGCCGCTGAATTGAGCAAGAAGGCGCAATCAGCACCGGCTGATTTTGCGGCGCTCGCTACGCAATATTCGCAGGATCGAGTGACGGCAGAGCGGGGCGGTGATACCGGCCTGCAACCGTTGCAACAGCTGGTGCCGGAAGTGCGTGGCGCCGTGGCGCGGCTCAAGGTAGGCGCCGTGTCTGATCCGGTGCAAAGCGCCGCAGGTTTCCACGTGATCAAACTCACCGACCAACAACCGACCCGCACCGCGACGCTGGAGGAACTGCGCGACCAACTGACCCAGGCCCTGCGTGCGCAACGCCAGGAACAGATCGCCCAGGCTTATCTGGACGGCATGCTCAACACCGCCACCCTGAGCATCGACGGCGCTGAACTGAACAAAATCCTCGAGGAAAAACACTGACGTCAGCCAAACACCAATCACCCCTGTGGGAGCGAGCTTGCTCGCGAATGCGGTGGGTCAGTCAGCGAAGATGTTGAATGTGCCAACGCTTTCGCGAGCAGGCTCGCTCCCACAATGAGATCCGGTGTATTCAGAGCAACCACATTAGATCGACAGGGAGTCATCAATGTCATTCACCGAACCCGCAGGACGCCCGGGCACCGTTGATTATCAATCGCCGCAATCCGAACCCGAACCCTGGCTCAACCAGGCCGAAACTATCGACAGCGAAGTCGCCCAATACTTCCTCGTCAGCGCCCGCTGCGGCTGCTTCATGCAAGCCGCGCGCAGCCTCAACGTGCGCTCGACCCTGTTGCGCAAACAACTCGCGCAACTCGAACAACAACTGCAACACAGCCTGTTCAGCTTCCAGGGCAGCGCCCTAACGCTCACCCGCGAAGGCCAACAGTTGCAGGCCCGACTCTGCACCCTCGCCCACGAACGCAAGCTCCCGGTCATTGAACAACCACTGATCCGCCTGGCCATCGCCGAATCCATCCTCCACGACATTCTCGGCCGCGACCTCATCGCCCTGCTGCGGCGCAACGCCAGCCTGCGCCTGGAAATTATTGCTCTGGATAGTGAACTGGCCTTGCGTGCGGTCAGCGCCGACATTGTCCTGTGGCTCGCACCCGGGGAGAGCCCAGATCCCGGCCCAGCATTTGCCATCAGCGAACCGCAACACATCGCGCGGATTGCGTATCTGCCGCACATCGCCAAGCGCTATTCGCGGGTGACAGCGCGACCGGAAACGCCGGATGATCTGGCGGACTTCATGCTGGTGCAGTGGCAGCATGATCGACAGGTTCCGAGTTTTCGACCGTGGAATGAATTGGTCGAGCAGCGGTTGGCCGGGGTGGTGCAGATGCAGTCTTATGAACTCATGCTGGAGATGATCCGCTGCGGCGCATGCATCGGTTTGCTGCCGACATACATGAGCCGCTTCGACCGAGGCCTCATCGCACTGCCCGGATTATTCGCCGAACCGATGCAGTTACACGCGTGGCTCGCCGTCAACACCGACTCGCAAAACTCCCCCGAAATCCAGGCCCTCACCGACCTCATCCAGCAAACCTTCAACGAACGCCACGAATGGTTCCAGCCTTGACCCGCCCCCCTGTAGGAGTGAGCCTGCTCGCGATGACGCCAGCACAGACACCACATCCGTAGCTGAATAAACCGCATCAACAGTGGGAGCGAGCCTGCTCGCGAAAGCAATCCGCCAGTCGACACTTCAGTGACTGACCCACCGCATTCGCGAGCAGGCTTGATCGTTCCCACGCAGAGCGTGGGGACGATCATCAAAGGCCCGCTACTGTGGCAACTCCAGATTATCCAGCACCCGATTCACCGCCAGTTCGCCGAGCATGATCAACTTCGCAATCCCCATCAGCGTCCCCCGCTGCGATGGTTTGACCAGTCCCGCGAATTCCTGGGCGATGGTTTTCGCTGAGGCAAGGGTTTCGCAGGCGTTGGCCAGAAGGTCTTCGTTTTTGGTGTCGGCGGTGACGGCGTACATGGCGCGGGGGCTGTACGGCGGTGGAGTAGAGCCGGGTGGGCAGAGGTAGTGATCAAGGGCGCGGTCGGCGGCTTGGTGTAGTTTTTTGGAGTCGAGGGATTCGTAGGGGGAGGTGGGGTCGGTTTCGGGTGGGTTGGGTGTTGGTTTGATCATGGGTGAAGCCTCTAGAGTGGTGAAGCTGCCACCGTTCGCTGCTAACGAAGGAGGTGGCGGCTGTACGCGGGTTAGCAGACCAGGACTCTAGAACCCGGCGCACCGAAGTGCCCCACGCAAAGCCGCCATAACGGCAAGACCTTGTGTGTCTAGAGATAACCCGGGCTGCTAAACCCGGTCACTGAACATTCAGCGACCGCACCACAATAGAATCCGCCCCCAAGACGCACAAGCCGGCGGATTCTGGCGTAGCTGTAGGCAAAGGCGCAAGAATTTGTAGCCTGGAAGGCGTGTCTGGAGGTGTCTTTTAAACAGTGGAGTTTAAAAAATTAAATAGATCTGTCCCCATTGTCATCTTTTTTCTCTGTATGTCTGAGCCATATTTGAATTTTATGGTCTCGATTTTGATATTAGTCCTTAAAACAAAGTGGATAGCCAATTGTGGTTGACGGAACGGAGCTGTATCTCAATGGTGCATTAAAATGTCCGTCAGGCGGTGATGTTAAATAAATATAGTAGGTGTGCGGGGATGTCGTCACTATAAATCCCGGCAGAAAATGCCGTTGTGGGGTTCCAGATTCGCTAGTCGGCTTGATATGGTATTTTAGATTCAATCTTTGAACGAGATCATCGTCGCCATATGCCGCAGGACATGGGGAGCCGTTGATGTTTTTCATCCACAGATTCGCTTGGTCAGTTGTCATCACACTAGCTGAACAAGCCAATTGCCGCACGTTGGAAACATGCACCGCGATTTGTTTAGTCTGGCCAGATTGGTCTGATACGGATATCATGGCTGCACCATTTCCTTGACTGCGGATAGTTCCGTCCCCATCAACTGAAGCGACTGTGATATTGTCTGAGGTGTAAGTATACGGAGGCAGTCCTCCCATGGCGCTTCTTTGGAGAGCTGTTCCTGAAAGATCTTTGCCAGTTAGCTCCCATTTAATTATTTCTAAATCAATTGTAAAGTTGCGTCCTGAGAGAACTACCGGCGTTATGTCGACGATCATTTCGGCAACAACCGTTAAACTCCAATCCCCAGAATCCACCTCACCACTGTGATACAACGACCTCGCAAACAACCGATGCTGCCCTTCATCAACCGAAATCTCATGAGTCCAGCGACCCGATACTGGGTCAGCCGTCGCCGGCCCTTTGGAAAGGATCGTCGAACCATCATCATCGAAGATTTCAACTTCCAGCCCGAGGCTGGCTTTGCCTGACAACGTCAGCTCAGTGCTGACCGTCCAGCCGTCCTGCAGCACTTTTTCTCCATTCGAGTCCAACACCTCTTCCAGTGTAGGCACAACCAATTCCACAGCCTTGACCGTGTATACCCGATCCGGGAATTTCACAGCGTTGGCTTCGATATTGCTCTTGTCCATCGCAACCAGGTATTTGATGGTTAGCGTCGTATCATGGCCCAACTCCAATAGATAACTGTTCGCCAGCGTCTGAGGCCAGAATCCCTGGTTGATCCATACACTATTAACCCTTGCCGGCAACCCCTCCCAGACCGTCAGGTTATGCGCGGTGCCGTCAGCTTTTTTACCCTCAAGCCGTAACCAGCAAGGCTGTTCGGCTTCAATCAAGGTGTGCAGCAGCGCATGAATGGTTGCGTCTTTGGTTCCCAGTGCTGTGATGTCCAGAAAGTTATTGGTGTCGGCCTCGACGATTTTTGGAGTAATCAAAGCGGTTGCCGGTAGAGGCAGGATGTCCAGCAGCAAGGCCGCCGATTCTATGGGCTTGCCGTCACGCTCTGTGAAATAAGTGCATTTGATCTGCTGGCCAAGGCTGTATGCGAGCACCGAGCGCGGTACTGCGAATTCCAGACCGGCACTGACCAATCTTGCGGGGCTGGTGTGAGAGCCCTCCGGCACAGCCGTCGCGCCTTGCCACTTCACCCACAATGTGTCAGTGGGCAGTAACGACCCCTGCGGCACGAGCATACGGATCTCTGGATTGGTGGGACTGAATTGGTTGCCATTCATGCCCCGCACGGTCGGTGGTTCGAGGGTCAGGCGTCCGAGGTGGATATCCAGACGTTCATCCGAAGAATCGACAAAATTGCCCAGTTGGTCAAACACATTGAATTTCAGAATCGCACTGGGATTATCCCCTGCACGCAGAAAGGCGTCGGTAAACAGTGTGTGAGTGATGGCGGTCGGCGGGGTAGGCGTGTCGAAGTAAACTGTTGTATCGCCTATAGCAAATTCGATGCGATCAAACTGCCGCCGATTGTTGTAACTGAAACCGAACTTGACACCCTGCGCCGCTTGCTCTGGCCCGACCCCGTTTTCGATTACATGGGGCGGAATGACCAGCTTTAGCGTATCAGGCAGGTTTCGGTGGTACAGCACGAACAGATCCCGAGACTGTTGTTCATTGCCGCTGCCCGCACGGGTGACGATGTAATAAATGCGATTGGGGCCCTGAATCAGCCGTCCGTGGACCAGGAGTAGGCGGCAGCGCTGATTTTCTTCACCGGGCTTTATTGTTGTGCCGGTTATGGGAGTTGGACTGTCATTGATATACAGATCCACACGGTCATCGATCGCCATGGTCCAGCCGGCGTGTTTCATCTCTGTCCAGGGGTCGATCAGGATTTCCAGGCCTTGCGGCTGATCATCGTAAAGCGACTTGGGGATACCGCCGTCAGCAACGCCGTCTGGTTTCACGGGGGTTACCCAGCCTTGAATGATGATCGGGTATAAAACAAAAAGCTTGTCGAACGCCGAAGACTGGATATCCATGAGGTCACTCCTTGAGAGTTTTGCATTGGCTGAGGCGTGACCCATCTGACGCCAATCTGAAGAAAAAAACACCTGTCAGATCTGACAGGTAAAAGCGTTTTTCAGACGAGCGGTCTTGTTACCCGTTGTTTATGCGTCCGTTGACGGGAGTAAGCCTGCATCGCAAATGCGACAACCCGAGCTACGAATTCATTGACCGACACGCCGCTTTCGCGAGCAGGCTCGCTGCCACAATTTCATCTCGCCAGACTCGAGATCAGCGGTTTAGAGTGACCAGCCACACGCTGATCACGGACCGATCCCATGTCAGAGCCAACCCCCACGATCCATCTCGAACGCTCCAACGAATCCCACCTCGAAGGCATCACTGCGCTTTACAACGATCCCGCCGTTGCGCGGCAGGTGCTGCAGATGCGGTTTCAATCCATCGAGGTCTGGCGTCAGCGACTGCAGGCCGACAGCGAGCGCGCGCTGAAACTGGTTGCTCTACACCAAGGCGTGGTGATTGGCAATCTTGGTCTGGAAGCCTGTTCACGCATGCGCCGCGCTCACGCCGGCAGTTTCGGCATGGCCGTCGCGGTCGCGTGGCAGGGCAAAGGTGTGGGTTCGCAGTTGTTGGCGGCGGCGCTGGAGGTTGCCGATAACTGGATGAACCTGCACCGCGTCGAACTCACGGTCTACGCCGATAACGAGGCAGCCATCGGCCTCTACCGCAAGTTCGGTTTCGAGGCTGAAGGGCTGTTGCGTGATTACGCGGTGCGCGACGGGCAGTGGGTCGACACCCTGAGCATGGCCCGTCTGCGCGGTTCGTCAAAATCCTGAATCAGTCAGTTTCCAGCGCGAACGCCACCGCCGATTGCGCATGCAGCTCGGTGGTGTCGAGCAAGGGCAGGGCGCTGTGTTCGGGTTTGACCAGGAGGCCGATTTCGGTGCAGCCGAGGATAATTGCCTGAGCGCCACGGGCGGTCAGGGATTCGATGACGCCTTGGTAGATCTGACGCGATTGTTCGCTGATCACACCGACGCAGAGCTCGTCGTAGATGATCCGGTGCACGTCCTTGCGCTCGGCTTCGTCGGGCACCAGCACCGTCAGTCCTTGTGCGACAAGACGCTGCTTGACGAAGTCCTGCTCCATAGTGAATGCCGTGCCGAGCAGCCCGACCGTCAGCGCGTCGATTTCCAGCGCCGCTCGCGCCGCCGGTTCAGCAATGTGCAAAAACGGAATACTGATCGCCGCCTGAATCTGCTCGGCGACCTTGTGCATGGTGTTGGTACACAACACCACGCAATCGGCGCCGCCAGCTTCGAGCCGGCGCGCGGCGTCCACCAGAATCGCCGCTGCATCGTCCCAGCGCCCGGCGTGCTGGGCCTGTTCGACCGGGCCGAAATCGACGCTGTACATCAGCAACTGCGCCGAGCGCAAAGGGCCGAGGCGCTCGCGAACCTGTTGGTTGATCAGGCGATAGTATTCGGCGCTGGACTCCCAGCTCATGCCGCCGATAAGGCCGATGGTGCGCATTGGATTTCCTCAAGCAAATGTCAGTGTCGGGCATTCAGGTGTGCCCGAAGTTTCCTTCTGTTCGAGAGTCGACGCCAGTACCGACTGACTGTACCGCCGATCTTTCCCGCAACTGTGCATCTGCAAGAACTAAACGTACGCCGCGCCGGGGATCTGCCACTATCACCCTTCGCAGGTCCTTTCCGAGGAACACCGCAATGAACGACGTACAGCAACTGGGCGAGATGCTTCGCCACTATGCCGAAAGCGAAGCGCACAAGAAGCAACTGTTCACCACCCAATCGGCCGCTTGGGCGGCTCGGATTGGCGCGCTGTTCGACCAGATCGAGCAATGGCTTGAACCGGTCAAGGCGCCGAATCTGCTGGAGGTCAGTCGCGAGGCGTATCTCGCGTCGGGGCCGAGCGTGCCGGTGGAAACCTCGACATTCAAGACGGAAAAATTGAGCATTGTGATTGCCGGCAAACCGGTGGAGTTTGTGCCGGATGTGATGGGCAGCGGCGGGCAGATTTCCCTGGCAGTGATGGGGCTGACGGCGGCGCGGTACGGGAGCATTTCCCTAGTTGGCTTGGCGGATGGTGCGTGGCAGTGGCGCAAGACTAATGGCTTGAAGGATCCGGATACGTTTGCCTTCGACGCCGATTTCCTTGCTCAGCAACTGCAAGGCCTGATTCCTCGCGATCGCACCTAGATTGGGACGCAGAGCGTCCCGGGCTGCATTCCCACGCAGAGCGTGGGAACGATCAAACACCGCTATCGCGAGCAGGCTCGCTCCTTGGGGGGGTGAGGCGAGTACCGGGGAAACCCTTAGGTTCGGTGCCAATCCGGCATTTTCCCTTGGGTCACTGATGGCCTTTTGGTAGAGTCGCCGTCGCCAGCGGGTTTTCGGCTGGACGATGGAACCGAAGAAGGGAGTCTGATCAGTGAGTCCGGGCAAAAAAATCCTCGGTCTCACGGCGTCGCTTTTGCTGCTGACGCTGTGGGCCAGTTACTTTTACGTATTCAAGGAAAACCGCGACGGCCAGCTTGGCGGTGTCGGTGAAAGCACCGCGTGGTGCGGCACGCCACCGAGCAGTGAAGCGGCGTTGCTGGGCAAGGATCAACTGACCTTGCGCGTCACCAACAACCTGCGCGGCGAGTTCATGGTCGGCGGTTCGCTGGTGGTTTCCGAACGCACCTTCAACCGCTACGACCTGGGCCGCAACGAACTGCGCCTGCGTCTGGAACCGTTGCAGTGGTCGTTCGGCGTGACGCCGATCTTCCTCGAGCAGATCAAGGTGCAGCCGCTGAGCCGCAACCTCTCGTCGACCAACAAAAGCGCCTTCGCTGAACTCGAACCACGGCCGATCGGCGTGCACGCCCAGACCGCGGCGTTCCCGTTCGACACTTATCGCTACGGCTACAAACCGGTGCTGTATTACCTCAAGGGCAGCGAGCGCATCGATCTGCGCTTCAAGAACATCACCACGCTGATGGAGATGTCCAACACCTTCACGCCGATCCAGAAGTACAACCGCGCCGACTACATCAACGAGAAAAACTCGATGATTCGCGATGAGGACTACAAGCCTTACGGCGCGCATGAGTGCGCGTTCAGCGTCGAGCGCAAAGGCTCGTTCAAGGTGGTGGTGCTGTTGCTTCTGCTGGTGCTGTGCCTGCCGCTGATGCTGGTGTTCTACCGCGATGAACCGGGGATCGACTTTCTCGCGACGCTGGTGGGGATTGCGGTGGTGCGCACATTGCTGATCGGGCCGGTGGAGGATTTCCAGCTGTACAACATCGACTTTTTGTTTGGTGCGGCGATTCTGCTGGTGGGTACGGTGTCGCTGATCAAGGCGATGCGTGCTAATAGCCGGCGGGAGATGGCTTTGCGCAGTGGCGAAACATCGTCCTGGTGAAGCAAGCGCGGTGGTAGCCCTGTGGGAGCGAGCCTGCTCGCGAAAACGCTACGTCAGCCGACTGCGATGTCACTGACAGATTGCATTCGCGAGCAGGCTCGCTCCCACAGGTGATCGGGGGGCATCCCATCGATCACTTGAGCGCCGGATCCCCCATATTCATTTTCTTCCAGCCCTGCAGCAGCACCTGCGCCTTGGGTTCCTGGCCGCTATCGAGGTAGTACTGAATCAGCGACAGCCGCGCATTGCGGTTGGCCGGTTGTACCTTGAGCAAACTTTCCAGAATCGCGCACGCCTCATCAACCTTGCCGCTCTCATGCAGCGCCACCGCCAGTACATAGCCGTATTGCGCATTGTCCGGTTCCAGTTGCGCGGCTTTGCGCAGGTAGGACATGGCTTCGGCGGACTGGCCGGCACGGATCAGCGACAACCCGCGCGTGTGCTGTAACAGCGCCGCATCCGGATGCTGCTTGAGGCTGTCATCCAATAGCTTCTGGGCTTCGGTGGCGCGACCATTCGCTTCCAGCCACTGTGCCAGCGTGACCAGCGCCGGGTAGAAGTCCGGGTCACGTTGCAGGGCGCTGCGCAGCAACGGTTCGACCTCGACACTGCGCCCGCTGGCCTGGTACAGCATGGCTAGATTGAGATTGGCCTCGGCACGCTCCAGCAGGCTCTTCTGCACGGCCTCATACTCGCCGATCGCCGCGTTCCAGCTGGCTTGCGCCGCACCCAGGCCATTGTTGCGCGAGGCACCTAGCAGATCCCGCGCGGCGACGATGCGCACGGCTTTCACTGGATCATTGAGCAACGGCGCCAATAATGGCGCACGCTCAGGCGGTGGCAGGAATGCGCTGATTGCCCGCACCGCACTGTCACGCACCTGTGGCTCTGGATGTTTCAGATCCTGAGTGGCCAGTTTCAGCGCCTGTTCGCTCGGGTACAGCGGCAATTCCGCCAGCAACGTCGCGCGCTGGATCGCCGGCAGGTTGCTGCGCTGCAATTGCTGGTACAGCGCGTCGGCGGCGCCGGGCTGGCCATTGCGGATCAGCCACAGGCTTTCGTCATAGCGTGGCGCCTGCTGAGCCGGGGAGGCGGTGGCGTTCCACAATTTGAACTGCGCGGTAACCTTGTCGCCGGCCTTGCCCTGGTGACAGGTCAGGCAGGCGTCTGGCGTGCCGAGTTTCTGCGCACGCTCCGGGTTGGGAATACTGAAACTGTGGTCATGCCGAAAGTCGTTGCCCATGTAGAACTTGCCAGGCATGTGGCAATCGACGCACTGCGAGCCGGGCTGGCCCATGGCGTGGCGGGTGTGTTCGATGGAGTCGTAATTCTTCGCTTGCAGACCCGTGCCGTCGACGCCAGCGACCGAGGTCTTGCCCGCCGTGTTGTGGCATTGCAGACACACGGCGTTGCCCGGTGCCTTCAGCTCGTTGCTGTGCGGGTTATGGCAATTGCTGCAGCGCACGCCCTTGTCGAACATCTTGCTTTGGAGGAACGAGCCGTGTTCGAACACTTCGTCCTTGATTTTGCCGTCCAGCGCATAGAGTTCGCGGGTCAGGGCGCTGGGCAGGTAATCGTCCATCAGCCGCTTGCCGACGGTAAAGCCATCGCCCAGCGGCGCGCGGCGGGAATGGCAGCGCGCGCAGGTTTCGATTTCTACCGTGGCGTTCTTGTCCTTGAGATCGACGTCGAAGCCCTTATGGATCAAAACGCCTTTTTTCTGCGCCCACTCCAGGTGATTCG
Organism: Pseudomonas sp. S3_G06; assembly: GCF_054667565.1. Classification (NCBI taxonomy): domain Bacteria; kingdom Pseudomonadati; phylum Pseudomonadota; class Gammaproteobacteria; order Pseudomonadales; family Pseudomonadaceae; genus Pseudomonas; species Pseudomonas sp. S3_G06. The sequence goes on along the minus strand of NZ_CP162738.1, from coordinate 2,380,692 downwards.
ACGCCGGGCCATGACAGGCCTGACAGCCGACTCCGAGGCTGTTCCACTGACTGTCGAAGCTGTTGCTGGCCGCATCGAAATTGCGCTTGAAACCGGTGGTGTGGCATTCGACGCACATGAAATTGGCGTTCTGGCTCGGTTTGCTCCAGTGCAGCGGATTCTTGAAGTTCACGCCCTGGCCGGCGTACAGATGAAACCAGCGATTTTTCTCGGTATCCCACGCCACGCCGAGGGCTTGCAAACGCCCCTGACCGACCTCGATCAGATATTGCTGTAGCGGCGCGATGCCGAAGGTGTAGGCCACTTTGAAGTCGGCATTCTTGCCGTCGATGCCGGGCGCATTGACCCAGAATTCATCGCCCTTGCGGGTGAACTTTGTGGTCTCGTTCTCGGCCTTGAAGGTCACGTTGTTAAAGTCGCCAAGGGTGGTTTCGGCGGTCGCCGGCTGCATGGCGAGCTGGTGATGCGAGCCTTGCCAGTCCTTGACCTGTTCGCTGTGGCAGCCCTGGCATTGCTGCTCATCGACCATGCTTGCCGGTTTGTTTGCCACAGTCGGTTGCGGCTTGGCTGGCGGTGCTACAGGCATGCTGATCGCTGCGGGTTTGACGGGGGCCGGCGCCGGGCTGAACAGGAACCAGCCAATGCCCGCCACGGCCGCCAGCAGCACACCGATGGTGATTGGAAACAGGTAACGTGAAAAAGAGGAGGGTGACGCGTCAGGCTGAGGTTGCACCGCTTTGTTTTTGTGCTTGGGCATTGCGACTTCCGTAGTCCGGTGCGTTGGCCTTCTGGCGTGCATACATCTGGATGCAGCTTTGCCGCATGCAGCGCGTCTGTCAAATAAGCGCTGTGACTTGCTGCGCAGCGCCGTGTGAATTTTGTAATTTGCAATCGCAATTGCTGCGGTTTTAGCTATACCTGTAACTCCCCCTATGCAAACGATTTGGCCTTCTGACAGGAGTTACAGCATGAAGCTAGCCGTAATGATGGGCACGCTGTGCATCGCCACCCTGGGTGTGGTGGGTTGTTCCAGCAAAACCGTCGAGCCAGACCAGTACTCCGGTTTTCTCAAGGATTACAGTCAACTGAAGGAGACCAAATCACCGTCGGGTGCCGAGGTGATGCGCTGGATGGACCCGAAACTCGACATCAACAAATTCAGCAGCGTCTATGTCGAACCGAGCCAGTTGTATCCGAAGCCGCAAGCGACGGAAAAAATCCCCCAGCAGACCCTCAATGGCATCACCAGTTATTACGATCAGGCGCTCAAGCGTGAGCTGAGCAAGTCGCTGCCGCTGGCCACCGGCCCGGGGCCTGGCGTCATCGTGATCCGGCCGGCGATCACTGCGGTGAGCAGCAAGACCGAGGGCCTGCATGTGTATGAGGTGATTCCGATTGCCTTGGTGGCTGCTGCGGTGAGTACGGCCACTGGTATTCGCGATCAGGAAACCACGTTGGCCACCGAGGCGGTTTTCCTTGATGGCAGCAGTAACAAGGTGGTGGCTCAAGTGGTGCGCAAGGGCACAGGTCAGCCGCTGGAAAACTCCTCGCAGGTGATGAAAGCCACTGACGTCAAAGCGGTGATCGATGGCTGGGCGAGTGACATGCATCAGACGTATCTGAAGCTGAAGTCCGAGGCCAAGTGATGTCGTGAGGCTTGGGCCTTTTCGTAAGCAGACTCGCTCCCATTGATTGCAGTTTGGTTTGGGGGCTTGTCTGCTTGGGGTTTTGGGGTACATATCCGTTGCTGCGGTAACGGCGGCTTAGGGTTCCGCCCTTACGGCGGGTCACCTTTTTCAAACGCCAAAAAGGTAACCCAAAAGGCTTGCTCCTACGTTCGGCCCTCGCAGGCTCGGGTTCCTTCGCTGCGGGACTGATCCGGGCGCAGCGGCTACGGTTTGCTTCGCTGCACCTCCTTCCGCTGTGTCTGGCTGCGCCAGACGGTCGCTACGCTCCCACCCCCGGATCAATCCCTCCGCTCAGCCTTCCGACGTCGCCGGTGGATCAAGATCAAAAGCACTCGAGCTTGCGCTCATTGTGTAGGAGCTGCCGAAGGCTGCGATCTTTTGCTTTTGCTTTTCTGTGGGAGCGAGCCTGCTCGCGAAGGCATTCTGTCAGCCCCGCCTTACTGCCCGACAAACCAGCGAAAATATGGGTTCGCCCGATCCCCTTGCATCACTTCCCGGATATCCCGACCCCAGGCGTCCCGATCGCCGTCGTAGGCGTGCAGGCTTGCCCGATAAAATTGCATCAACCGCTGCCGATGCGTTTCCATCCGTTCACTGAACCCAGCATCGGCATTGACCAGTGTCGGTGGCTGATACAAGTCCAGCAGCGCCGGTAGCACGCGGGTGATTTCCTTGCTGCGTACCCAGGGCGCGTATTCGATGCGCGGCTGATCATCGGTCACTGCCGGCGCGTCGGCGGCGAAGCGCTCCAGGCCGGTGCGATCGGTGACCCAGGTGGCCAGCAGCGCCGCCGCCGAGCCGATGCCGACGTCCTGCAAGGTGTTGCGTACGCTGTCCTGCTGGAAGCGCGCGGTGATTTTCGCGGCGTCCAGTTGCATCGGGTTCATTGAGCCAACCAGCAGCATTTCGTGGAACTCGCTGGTCCACAGCGAGGCATGCGGGAAGACATCGAGGAAGCTGCGCACCAGTGAGCGCGAGTCGTCGATATTCTGCGTCGGCAGCGGCAGCCACTGGGCAACGATGCCCTGGTCCTGCAAGCGACTGGCGGCCAGCTGGTAGAAGTCCCGCGAATACAAATTGACCACGCCAGCGGCGGAGGGCGGTGGCGGTTCCAGGGTGATCACGTCGTAGGTCTGTGCACTGCGCAGCAGTTCCTGGCGGCCGTCGCGCAGGCGTACGTCGACGCCGGGATCGGTGGCCGCATTGAAGTTGCCCTTGAACAGGTGCGCCGCTTTCACCACCGATGGCAGCAATTCGGCAACCACGCGATGTTCCAGCCCCGGATAGCGCAGCATGGCGCCTGCGGTGATGCCGGTGCCGAAGCCGATCACCAGGGTCGAGCGCGGTACACCGTTGTGGATCAGCAGCGGCAGCAGCGCCTGAATGCGCATGTAGCGCAGCGACGGCATGGCATCGCCGGTGTTCGACACGCCCTGGATGTACAAACGGTGGAAGGTGTTTTCGCCACGTCCCTGAGTGACCACCGCGACCGTGCCGCCGCGTCCTTCCTCGTAGAAGGCCAGCGTGCCATTGCGTGCGCCGGGCAACAGGCTGGCCAGTTTGTCGACGGGCGTCAGTACCGCCACTGCAACGCAAACCAGACCTAGTGCGACCACGGCCTGGCGCCGACCTTTCGCCACGCCATGGCCCTTGCGCACCGCCAGATAACCAATTGTCGCTGCGACGAGCGCCAGTAGACCGAGGGTGCGCACAAGTCCCAGCAAAGGAATCAATACGAAGCCGCAAAGCATCACACCGATGATCCCGCCCAAGGTGTTGAACGCGACAACGGCGCCGACATCGCGGCCCACACGTTCGCTGCCGACACTCAGGCGCAACGCCAGAGGAAACGCCGCGCCGAGCAGCAGGGTCGGCACAAACACGATGCTCAGCGCCGCCACGGCAAAGCGCGCGCTCATACCCGCCAGCTCACTGACGCCCAGACTCAGCAGCCAGGTTTCCGCATGGCTCTGCGCGAGCACCAGCCAACGACCCAGCACGGCGATCTCCAGCAGCGCAATCAAACCTGCACCGGCAATCAACAAGCCGAATACGCCCCATGGGTCGCGAATGCGCTCGACGCGACGGGCGAGCAGGGCGCTGCCGATAAACAGCCCGGTCAGGTAAGTCGCCAGCACCACGGCGAACGCGTAGGTGCGCGTGCTCATGAACTGCACGATCGATTGCGACCAGACCACCTCATAACCCAACGCCACGCCCCCGGCGATCGCGTAAAGCCACAGCGCAGTGCGGTCGGCTGCTTTGGCGTTGCCGTGTTTGACCGGCGTGGCCAGCGCCACTGGCTGCTGGCGCTGCAACCACAGCGCACCGGCCGCGGCGAGCAGGTTGAGCATCGCGGCGAACAGCGCACTGCCGCGCACGCCGAGGCTGGCGATCAGTACGAACGCGGCGAGCAAAGTGCCAACGATCGCGCCCAGCGTATTCGCCGCATACAACTGACCGCCGGCCTTGCCCGGCTCAGCCGCCAGTGAGCGCACCAGCACCGGCAGCGTCCCGCCCATCAACACCGCCGGAATGCCCACCAGCGCAAACGGCAACAGCCACGCCATGACGCCGACATGACCTTGCAACCAAGCGAAAGGACTCGCCGCCAGACTCATGGCCACTGTCGCGCCAACACCGAGTATCGCCACCAGTACCTCCAGCCCGGCATACAGCAGAACCGGCTGTTGCAAGCGATCGGCCCAGCGCCCGAACAGCCAGCCGCCGAGGGCGAGCCCGGCGAAAAACGCGCTGATGCCGGTGGTGATCGCATAGACCTCGACGCCGACTACCAGCGATAGCTGTTTGATCCACAACACCTGATAGACCAACGCCGCCGCGCCGGAGATGCATAGCAGCAGGGCAGGGATCATTGAGGTGGCGGACGCGGCTTGCGGAACGGGTATGGCCGACGGCTTGCTGGCGATACGTGAGGACATGCGGTGAGCCTTGTTATGGATTGGCTGATGTTGATCGTTCCCACGCTCTGCGTGGGAATGCCTCACTGGACGCTCCGCGTCCGCTTCGGCATTGGACGCAGAGCGTCCCGGGCTGCGTTACCACGCAGAGCGTGGGAACGATCGCAGAAAACCTTGTGGGAGCGAGCCTGCTCGCGAACGAAACCGACCCGGTCGCTTGTTGAAAACAGGGCCGCCCGCCGATGAAGGCGAGCGGCGGTACAGCACTATTACTGGGCTTTCTTCATTTTTTCTTCGATACGGCGGTCCACATCCTCGCGGATCTGGTCGATGCTGAAGCTCGCCGGACGCTGGCTAGGTGGATAGTCGACGAACGTCTGCAGGAACTTCGCCGCGCGGCGGGTACCGTCGAAAATCAGATAATCGTTTTTCGTCAGCCAGTCATAGTACTGGTCAGACACGACATCGGCGCGTTCGTACGGGTCCATGCGCAGGTTGAACATTTTCGGCACACGCAGGCAGGTGAACGGTTCGCTCCACACCTGCAGTCCGCCGGGCGCGCGCTGCTCACAGAACACCAGTTTCCAATCATTGAAACGCATGCTGACCAACGCACCGTCATCGTTGAAGTAGTAGAACTCCTTGCGCGCGCTCTTGTCGGTTTTACCCGTCAGGTAGTCCAGCTGGTTATAGCCGTCCAGGTGCACTTTGAAGTTCTTGCCGCCGATGTCGGCGCCCTTGAGCAAGCGGTCCTTGATGTCGGTGTCGCCCACGGCGGCCAACAGTGTCGGGAACCAGTCCAGACCGGAGAACATCTGCGTGGAGACTTCGCCTGCTTTGACTTTGCCCGGCCAGCGAATCATCGCCGGTACCCGGTACGCGCCTTCCCAGTTCGAGTTTTTCTCGTTGCGGAACGGCGTCGTTGCAGCGTCAGGCCACGACCATTGGTTCGGGCCGTTGTCGGTGGTGTAGACAACGATGGTGTTCTCGGTCAGCTTCAAGTCATCCAGTGTCTTGAGCAGCTTGCCGACGTCGCCGTCATGCTCGAGCATGCCATCGGCATATTCGTTGCCGACCATGCCGCTTTGGCCTTGCATGGATTCGCGCACGTGAGTGAAGGCATGCATGCGTGTGGTGTTCATCCAGACAAAGAACGGTTTGTCCGCCTTGGCCTGTTTCTCGATGAACGCTTGCGCTGCCGCAGTGGTTTCGTCGTCGATGGTCTCCATGCGTTTCTTGGTCAGCGCGCCGGTGTCTTCAATCTTGCCGTCGGCAAAACTGTGGATCACGCCACGAGGCGAGGCGGCCTTGACGAACTCGGCATCATCCTTGGGCCAGTACGGACGCTCCGGTTCCTCTTCGGCGTTGAGGTGATACAGGTTGCCGAAAAACTCGTCGAAACCATGGTTGGTCGGCAGATATTCGTCTTTGTCGCCCAAGTGGTTCTTGCCGAATTGACCCGTGGCATAGCCCTGGGCTTTCAGCGCTTGGGCAATGGTCACATCGCGTGGCTGCAAGCCCACCGGAACCCCCGGCATGCCGACTTTCGACAAGCCGGTCCGCAATGGCGTCTGCCCGGTGATGAACGACGAGCGTCCGGCCGTGCAACTGTTTTCGGCATAGTAATCGGTGAAGATCATGCCTTCTTTGGCGATACGGTCGATATTCGGCGTCTTGTATCCGACCACGCCCATGGAATAGGCACTGATGTTGGTCTGGCCGATGTCGTCGCCGAAGATCACGAGAATGTTGGGTTTTTCAGCCGCTGTGGCGGTTGCCGACAGCGCCATCACCGAGGTTGCCACCAGGGCGAGTTTCGGTAGCCACTTGCGTATGCGAGTCATCTGACTTGCTCCTTTTGCACGGGGGTCGTTTTTTGCGACAAACGTTTACTGCTCTCCTGCATCACGCTTTCTTATTGCACTTGCTCGGTTGCCGGCGGATCGAACGGATAGATCCGGCGCCATTCCGACGCCATGTCCACCACCGTCCAGCCACGGGAATTCGCTTCATCGAGGGCCTTGTCGAGTCGGCCGATATTCGATTGCCGGTCATAAGCCCACTCGCGCTTGGCATCGGTGTGGTGCACCAGCCCCATCAGGCGCTTGCCCGGCCCGGCGGCGGTCCACAGCAGCATTTGCAGGTCGCCGTCGGAGTTGCCAAAGGCGAGGATCGGCCGCCGACCGATGACCGCATCGATGCTGACCGGTTTGCCCGGACCGTCATCGTTGTGCGCAACTTTCGGCGTGCGCACGATCGACGCTTTGCCGTCCTTGAACTGGTAAGAGGTGACGAACGTGGTACCGATCACCTGTTCCGGCGGGATGCCGTAGACCTTCTCGGCGAAGGCGCGCATGAAGCCGGTATCGCCGCCGGAAACGATGTAGGTCTTGAAGTTCTGGCTGCGCAGGTAGTCGAGCATTTCCAGCATCGGCTGGAAGATCATTTCCGTGTAGGGCTTGCCGGTTTTCGGGTGGCGGGCCTGGCTGAACCAGGTTTTCGCGTAGTCATCGAAGGCTTCGGTGGTCATGCCGCTGTGGGTGGCGCCGACGATCTTCAGCAAACCCTCCATGCCCGACGCGGCGAGGGCTTTGTGATCATTTTCCAGCACCGCTTTGAACGGCTGTGTGGTTTTCCATTCCGGGTGTTGTGCGGCGGTGCGCTTGACCTCGTCGAAGGCAAACAGCAATTCGAAGTACGCCGGTTGTTCGCTCCACAAGGTGCCGTCATTGTCGAACACGGCGATGCGATCGGCCGGTTTGACGAAGTCCTTGCTGCTCTGGTCGGTCACGGCCTGGACGAACTCGATGATGCTCTTTTTGGCCGGGCCCTCGTTCCATGACGGCAGCGGTTCATTCGCCTGTGCCAGCAGGGGCAGAACCAGTGTCAACAGCAGGGCGAAACCGAAACGTTGGCGACGCAGCAACGGGTTGATCATGTGAAGTCCTTCTCATGCACAGGGTTGAGCGGGCGCAGGGCCGGTGCGGGTTTCGCCTGTTGCCGGGCGACCTGACTTTGAAGCGTAGACAACGATTGGCGAAGCTGAACAAGTGTTTGATCGGCGGCAGACTGACGGCCGTAAAGCCCGCGTAACAATCCCTGCAAGCGCGGACCGGCGCCCGTGAGTTTCAAGCCCAGACGACTACGCCGCAGCCACAGGTACAGCGCGGTCAGTTGCGCCGGCCTGGCTTGCAGTTGCGGGGCGATCTGTTGCCAGGCGAAAGCGGGCGAATGCTGCCAGGCCAATTGCTTCGCCCGTTTATGTGCGAGCCAGCGTTGATGGGCGCGAACGGCGACGGGCCGCAGCAAATACACACCGACGGCGAGGCCGACCGCCAGCGCCAGCCAGAGGAGCCAGCGGCTGGAGAAGTGCAAGTGCTTCTGTTGCAGTTGCCTGAGGTCTTCGGCGAGCGAAAACACCGGTTTATAGGCGTTGTTGGCTGCGGCCTCGAAGCTCACGGCCGGCACCTCAGCGCTACGGATCTGCTTCGCAGCGGAATCCCACCATTTCACGCGGATGGCTGGCAGCGTGTAAGTACCGGCGCTGTCGATGCGATAGCTGGCGCTGTCGACACGTTGGCCGCCGAGGATATTGCCGCGACCGTCATCCAGCGCTTTGACTTGTGGCGTCTTCGCGTAGCGACTCAAGCCGGCGACATCACTGAAGGTCGGAATCGGCAGCGCCATCGCCAGCGCGCCATCGGCTTGCAGGGTGAGCTCACGGGTGATGCTATCGCCGACTTTCAGCGGCGTGGCCGAATTGGTAATGATCTGTTTCAAGCGCAACCCACTGGCGACCAGAGGCGTCTCCCCGGCCGCGAAACCGGGCGGCTGGGCTGCACTGAAACTCAGCGGTTGGCTTTGTGCGCTGATTTCTTCAGTGGCCTGGCCCAGTGTGGCGCGTACGGTCAGCGCCGGGATATCGAAACTGCGCGCGACGTTGGGCGTGATCAGATAGCTATAGCGCAAGCCATTGAACGATTGGCCATCGATGGTCTGGTTCAGATGCTGCGCCTGGCCGTTCGGCGGCATCACCAGCGCACCGTCGAGTTGCAGACTGGGCAGGGCGGCGGCGCTGGTGAACCAGGTGTCGGTGAGCACGTCGAGTTGCAGTTCGACCAGCCCGCCGACCATCGCGCCTTCGCTGGGGTCGAGGTGAGCCTGGACTTTCAGTTGCGCTGGGGCGGCAAAAACATTCAGAGACAGCAGGCTGGTCAGCAGCAGGGCGCTGAGCTTTGCGCTGAGCGTCCGGGCCTCTTCGCGAGCAGGCTCGCTCCCACTTGGAGTCCACGGTTTTCCTGTGGGAGCGAGCCTGCTCGCGAAGGCCGCAATACGGTTCATGGCCGATCTCCCTGCTGATCCTGCAGACTGAATTTCTGCCGTAGAAACTTCGCCGGCGAGGTGGTCAGGTTCTCCAGCCACAGCGCGTCGGACGCCGCTTGCTGGGTCTCGACCTTTTTGCTCTGACCTTTACCGGGTGCCTTGTCGAATCTGACTTCATCGGGTTTGGTTTGCGGAGCGTTTTTCTCTGCGCTTTCGGTGTCCTTGAGCAGTGCCCGAGCCAAGGCCAGATTGGCGCTCGCTTCGGCAAATTGCGGCTGCAGTTTCAACGCCTCGCTGTAGGCGGCAATCGCCTGCTCGAACTTGAAGCGGCGCACGTAAATATTGCCCAAGTAGAAATACGCCTGCGGCGTGTCCAGGCGGGCAAAGGTCGCCATTGCCAAGTCGTAATCGGCAGCGTGATAGGCCGCGACGCCTTTCCAGTACGGGTCGACGAACAGCGCCGCGGCTTCGGGCAAACGATCATGCTCAAACGCCCAGCGGCCTTGTTGGTCGCGGGTGAAAAACGCATCGGTGAGGGCGTTGGCCTGCGCCGGCGCCGCAGGCCAGCCCAACCCTGCGGCCAAAAACAGCGCCGGCATCCAGTTGACGCTCCAGCCTTTGCGTACGCTGAACAGCGCCAGTAACAGCAACGGCCAGCAGAGCCAGTAACCGGCGTCCTTCCAGTGCAATTCGCGCTGTTCGGCGCTGGCGCTCTGGAAGTGTTGGCGGGCGTGCAACTCGATCCACTCCAGGTCATCGTTATTCAGGGTCAGGCTGCCGAGCGGCGCGTCGACGGCCGAGGCCAATTGCTTGAGGGCCGCCTGATCGAAACTGCCGAGCACCGGTCGTCCGCTGCTGTCGATTTTCGGCTGGCCGCTGGCGGTAGTGATGACGCCCGAGTCTTCGCTGCCCACCGCCAGAACCAGAACCTGCAAGGCACTGCCGTCGAGGTGTTTTTGCAGATCATCGAGTTGCGTGGTATCGGCCCCGTCAGTTACCAGCAGCAGACTGCCCGGGGTGTTCTCGGCGCTGAGCAAGCGTTTCGCTTGATCGATCACGGCGGCGACGTTTTTGCCGGGTTTGTCGATCAAGCCCGTGCCCAGGGCCTGGATGAAACTGTCGAGCAGCGCCGGATCGTCGGTCGGTGGCAACACCAGATGCGCGCTGCCGGCATAGGCGATCAGTGCGGTCCGCGCAGCGGCGCGACGTTGCATCAGATCATGCAGCTTGTGCTTGACCGCCTCCAGCCGCGTCGGCTGCACATCGTTGGCGTCCATCGACGGCGAAAGGTCGACGGCAACGATCAACGGTGCGCGGTTCTCGAGAAAGTCCGGGCGATCCTGTTCCCACGTCGGCCCGGCCGCGGCGAGTGCGCCGAGGATCAGCAGCGCACAGAGCAGGTGCACCGGGCGCCAGCGCTGGTGATCCTGCGGGGTGATCAACAAGTGCGGCAGCAAGTGTTCGGCGATATTGCCGCGCAGGCGTTTTTGCAGGTCGCGGCTGCGACGCCAGATCAGTGGCAGCATTGCGCCGAACAGCGCAAGCAACAGCCACAGCGGGCGCAGAAAGTGGAAATCGCTCAGGTTGATCTCCATTTCAGGCCTCCTGCCGCTGCCGCGCAACCGTCAGGTTCGGGCGTAAGAGGGCGCCGAGCTGATACAGCGCCAACAGCAGCAATGCTGCGCCCAGCGGCCAGTAGAACAATTCCCGCTGCGGTTGATGGCTAAGGGTTTTCACCTGATGCGGAGTGAGCTGGTCGAGGGTGGTGTAGACCTGATCCAGTGCCGCGCGATCTTCGGCGCGGAAGAAGCGGCCGCCGGTGGTATTGGCGATCTGTTCGAGGCCTTGCAGATTGACCTTCGCTTCGCCGGAAGCGTCGGGGTCGCCGATGCCGATGGTATGAATGACCACGCCTTTGTTGGCCGCCATTTCGGCGGCGTGATCTGGGGTGATCGCGCTGCTGGTGTCGTTGCCATCGGTCAGCAGAATCAGGACTTTTTCCTGCTCATGGGCCTTGTCGAGCAATTTCAGGCTGAGCCCGATCGCATCGCCGATCGCTGTGTTAGGGCCGGCCATGCCGATCCCGGTATCCGCCAGCAACAACGACAGGCTGGCGTGATCGAGGGTCAGTGGAGCCTGTGGATAGGCACCGCTGCCAAATACGATCAGGCCGATGCGGTCGTCCTTGCGTTTGTCGATGAAGCCTTGCACCACGCCTTTGACCGCTGCCAGGCGATTGATTTTTTCGCCCTGAGCATTGGTGAAATCCTCGGTTTCCATCGACTGCGACAGGTCGATGGCGAGCATCAGATCGCGCACCGGTTGCTGGCGTTCGATCGGCTTTTCGACATACACCGGACGCGACACGGCCAACAGAATCAGCGCCCACACCAGCACATTGAGCAGCAGTTGCCAGCGATTGCGCCGACTGCCCGCGGTGCCTGGCGCTTCGCCGACCGCGCGGCTCATCGCGCCGAAAAACGGTACGCGCACGGCACTGCGGGCTTCGTTGTAGGCGGGCAGAAAGCGGTAAGCCAGCCAGGGCAGCGGCAGCAGGAGTAACAGCCAGGGGTAATCAAGCTGCCACATGGTGATGCTCCACCCAGTATTGGCAGCTGTCGAAGAGCATTTGCCGTTGCGCTGCGGGGAGGGCGCGCAATACGGGGTCCGGCGCGTAGGCGAATTGGGCCAGTTGAGTACTGAAGTCGGCGGGCATTCTGTTTTTGCAGTGCCGTTGCAGAAATTCCTGCCAGTCATCTTTGCCAAGCGCCGCCGGCGATTGTGAGAGCGAGCCTGCTCGCGAAAGCGCCGTGTCAGTGGATCGAGGTATTGCATGCGCTGACGTCTTCGCGAGCAGGCTCGCTCCCACAGGGAATGCATTCCAGCGCCGCGATCGAGTGGGCATGGACAGGGCCGTGCGTTTGAGCAGCTCAGGCAATTCGCGCAGGGCATTGAGATCGTCACTGCGGCCGCGCAACTGTGCGAGTCGGGCAAGGGCTTCACGGCGATAGCGGTCGCGGCGCCATTGCCAGTACCTGCGCAGGCCGATCAACAGCGCGGCGAATATCAGCACCGCCAGCAACAGCCACCAGCCCCAGGTTTGCGGCGCATAGCTGACGGGCGCGGGCAGGGCCAGCTCCTTGAGCTGATCGATACTGGGGATATTCGGGTTCATCGCGCGCCCCCGGCGCTTTTGCCGAGTTCGGCGCGCAGTTGCCCATGGGCGTCCTCGGCGGTGCTGATCATCATCAGCGGCACCTGACTGCGGCGCAGCAGGGTGGCGACGTCCTTGAGCCGCCCGCTGAGAAAATCCCCCAGCGGCTGATGCACGTTACGTTTCTCGATCGCCAGTTCGACCTGCAACTCGCCCTGGGTGACCAGCAGGCGACCGTTGTTCGGCAGTTTCAGCGCCAGCGGATCATAGACCTGCAAGGCAATCACATCGTTGTGCGCCGACAGCTGCCGCATCAATTGCAAGGTGCGTTCACCGGCGCCGGCAAAGTCGCTGACGATGCAGATCAAGTGGTCGTGCCCGGCCACACCGAGGCAGCGCTGCAAGGCTTTGTCCAGTTGGTCCTCATCTTCGGCGTCGGGAATACCGGCGTTCAGCGCGCGGTTTTGCTGCACTACGCGGCTGAGCAGCGCTTCGACACGCTTGCGACTGCGCAACGGCGCGATGCTGTCGATACGCTGGTCGTTGAAGACCAGACCGCCGACCCGATCCCCGGCGTGAAAAACCATCCACGCCGCCAGCGCGGCGAGTTCAGCGGCGACTGCCGATTTGAAGCTGCGCTGCGAGCCGAAGAACATCGACATGCGCTGGTCGACCACGATCAGGGCCGGGCGGTCGCGTTCTTCGGTGAAAGTGCGCACCACCGGTTTGCCGGTACGCAACGAGGCGCGCCAGTCGAGGTGGCGCAGGTCATCGCCCGGTTGATAGCGGCGCAACTCGTCGAAATTCAGCCCGCGACCGCGCAGCCGCGAGGCGTGGTTGCCGGCGAGGATGCTGCCCTGCGGCTGCCGGGCAAGAAAACTCAAGTCACGGGCCTTGAACTCCAGCGCCATCAATTGCGCGAGAGAGACGTAGACCAGACCTTCGTCGTTCATGCGGGAATCGCCACTTTGTCGAGAATCCGGTCGAGCACCTCATCGGCGCTGACGCCATCGGCTACGGCGTCGTAACTCAGCTGCAAACGGTGGCGCAACACCGGATGGACCACGGCGCGGACGTTGTCCGGCGAAACGAAATCCTGCCCCTGCAGCCACGCATCGGCGCGGGCGCAGCGGTCCAGGCCAATGCCGCCACGGGGACTGGCACCAATGGCGATCCAGCGTGCGAGGTCTTCGTCGTATTCGGCGGGGTGCCGGGTGGCGTTGATCAGGTCGATCAGGTACGTGTCGATGGCCGGTGAAACGTGCACCGCGCTGACTTCCTTGCGCGCAGCAAAAATCACCTCTTGCGGCAAAGTGAAATTCTTCACCGGCGTGGTGCTCGCACCTTGGGCAAACTCTTCGTTGCGCAGCAGGCGCAGCACCTGGCTTTCGTTTTCGGCGCTGGGGTAATCGAGCAGCACCTTCATCAGAAAACGGTCCATCTGCGCTTCCGGCAGTGGGTAGGTGCCTTCCTGCTCGATCGGGTTCTGCGTCGCCACCACGATGAACAGCTCCGGTAGCGCATGGCTGTTGCCGGCGACGGTGATCTGGCGTTCCTCCATGGCTTCGAGCAGCGCCGCCTGGACCTTGGCCGGGGCGCGGTTGATTTCGTCGGCGAGGATCAGATTGCCGAACAGCGGGCCGGGCTGGAATCGGATCTCGTTCTTGCCCTCGACCTGGTGCAGCACCTCGGCGCCAGTGATGTCCGAGGGCAACAGGTCGGGGGTGAACTGGATGCGGCTCATCTTGGCATCAAGGTGTTTTGCCAGTGCCTTGACCGTGCGTGTCTTCGCCAGCCCGGGCAGGCTCTCCAGGAGCAAATGACCATTGGCCAACAGCCCGAGCAGAATCTGCCGGATGACTTGATCCTGGCCGAGCACCGCTTCGGCGATGCTGGCTTGCAGGGCGTTGAGGTCGGTGAGCGCTGTCATGGGCAGTCCTTTGTGTCCGGGTCTAGAAAAACGCCAGGGTCAGATTTACGCTGAAACCATTGCCTTCGGGACGGTTTTTGGTGTCGAACTCCGGCACCCAGCGCGCGCTGATATTGGCCTGGGCATCGGCGAACTTTCCGGCCCAGCCAATCACCGGGCCGGCGCCGACCGAACGGCCGCGATAGCCATTGAAGACATCGGCGGTCTGGCCTTTGTCGTCGGTCAGTTGCTGCACGTAGCCGGCGGCAAGTCCGGCGTTCCAGCCATTGCCCAAGCCGTGAGTCCAGAGGGCGTCGAGGGTGAAGATGTTGCCGTTGCGATAGTCGGTAGCGTCGTTCTCGGTGTAGAACTCCAGCCCGCTGGACAAAGTGAACTCGCCGCCCTTGCCGTCGAGGTGGGTAAAGGCCACGGTCGGCATGAACGTGTAATTGTTCTGTCCGGGATTGGCCAGGCGGTCCTTGTTATAGGCGCCGGTCGGCACGTAGATCGGTAGCGACAGCGAGAGATGATTGAGTTCGTCGAAGTGATAACCAGCGGCGATCGGGGTGATCAGCGCATCGGCAAACTGCGTGCCGGAATCGCTGTCACCCAAAGTGCGCCCGCGCGGGCCGGTGATGCTCGCCTTGATGTCGGTGTATTGCACCGGCAGGCCCATTGCCGAAGCGAAATTCCAGCGGCCCTTGCCGGTGTTCCAGACATGGGTGAAGTTGGCCATGGTGTAGGAGACTTTCATGTCGATCCCGCCACTGATCGCGCCGGAAATCGGTGCGCCGTCGCTGCCCTTGAGCGAGCCGTCGTACCAGATGCTGGTCAACGACATTACCCAGCCCGGCTCCGTCGGCACGATGCCAGCATTGGCGAACACTTGCTGGCCCGTGATCGGCCGGCCGACGCCACCTTCCGCGGCGAACAGCGATGGACTGACGCCCAGGCACAGCAAGATGAGGAGACGCCCGCTCCGTGGCTTGAGCATGGCGAACGCCGCGCCACCCGGCCCCTTCAGAAATCCTCTATTCCCGGCTCGACTGCAGATCATTCCCGATTCCATGGTGTTTTTCCGGACAACTGAGCACTGTTGCGCCGCTACTGCGTTATCCCTTTGCTTATCAAGCCTGTAGGACACGTCCTTCTGAAACTAGCAGCTAATCGGGGGTTAGCCAGTCGAAGGAATTAATTCGTTGGTGCGGGCGGCAGGGTGCACACATCACACCTCTAATCGTCGGAGCCGGGCTTGATCGAAGGTGGTTGGGGCGGCACTGCAAACTCTGTGGAAGCGAGCCTGCTCGCGAAAGCGGTAGTCCAGTTGACACACGTTTCTGATATCGATACCTGATTTCGCGAGCAGGCTCGCTCCCACAGGACTTGTATACAATCTCGCAGCCGAGCGCCCAACAATTTCCAACGGGGCATAGGTCGCCAGCCGATTTCGTGGTTAACTTCCGCCTCTTGCATGCTTTCCAATCAAAAAACAGAAGGACTCAAGTCATGGCTCAAGTCACCCTCAAAGGCAATCCGGTTCAAGTCAACGGCCAGTTGCCACAAGCCGGTTCCAAGGCGCCAGCCTTTTCCCTGGTAGCCGGCAATCTGTCCGACGTCACCCTGAAAGACTTCGCCGGCAAGCGCAAAGTCCTGAACATCTTCCCAAGCGTCGACACCCCGACCTGCGCCACTTCCGTGCGCAAGTTCAACGCCCAGGCCAACGACATCAGCAACACCGTGGTGCTGTGCATCTCCGCTGACCTGCCGTTCGCCCAGGCGCGCTTCTGCGGCGCCGAAGGTCTGGAAAACGTACAGAACCTGTCGACCCTGCGCGGCAGCGAGTTCATCGAAAACTACGGCGTGGCCATCGCTGACGGCCCGCTGAAAGGCCTGACCGCTCGCGCCGTTGTGGTGCTGGACGAAAACGACACCGTCCTGCACAGCGAACTGGTCAAGGAAATCGCCGAAGAGCCTAACTACGAAGCGGCACTGTCCGTTCTCAAGTAAGGCTTTTACAATTGTTAACGGCCTGGCCCTGTCCAGGCCGTTTTTATTTGTGTATCAGGGTTTTGCCTCACACCTTGAAACGTAAGTGGAAGGTAAATTGCCGGTAAAGCTGCTTTGCTTAAATCCACTCAGTGCTTATCGTTCAGCCTCCCGTAATAGAAGCCCACGCGCCCAATGGTCAATAACTCCATGCAATCGTCCCCCCGCAAATCCCGTCGCTGGCTGATCAGCCTGCTGGTCCTGTTGGTCATCGCCGTCCTGTGCTGGAAATTCTGGCCCGCCGGCTCTGCTGACAAGGCGGGCGGCGACAAAGCGGCCGCCGGGCATACCGGGCGCTCGGGGATGATGCGGCCGGGCTTCGGCGGCGGTACCGGGCCGATTCCGGTGCGTGTGGCGCCGGCGGTGAAGGGTGACTTCCCGCTGTATTACAAGGCACTGGGCACGGTCACCGCGCTCAATACTATCAACGTGCGCAGCCGGGTAGGCGGCGAACTGGTGAAGATTCATTTCGAAGAAGGGCAGATGGTCAAGGCGGGCGACCTGCTGGCCGAGATCGATCCGCGTCCTTACCAGAATGCTTTGCTCCAGGCAGAAGGCACGTTGCTGCAAAATCAGGCGCAACTGAAAAACGCCCAGGTCGACGTCGAGCGCTACCGCGGTCTGTATAAAGAAGACAGCATCGCCAAACAGACCCTCGACACCGCCGAAGCGCTGGTCGGCCAATACTTGGGCACGGTCAAGACCAATCAGGCAGCGGTCAACGACGCCAAGCTCAATCTCGAATTCACCAAGATCCGCGCGCCAATTGCCGGCCGCGTCGGTCTGCGTCAGGTCGACGTCGGCAACCTCGTCGCCGCCAACGACACCACGTTCCTCGCGGTGATCACCCAGACGCAACCGATCAGCGTGGCCTTCACCTTGCCGGAGAACAGCCTCGACACCGTGCTGGCCCGTTACCGCAGTGGCGCCAAACTGCCTGCCGAAGCCTGGGATCGCGGCGACACCAAGCTGCAAGCCACCGGCGTGCTGCAAAGCCTCGACAACCAGATCGACGTCGCTACCGGCACTTTGAAATTCAAGGCCCGTTACGATAACCGCGACCAGTCGCTGTTTCCCAATCAGTTCGTCAACGTCCATTTACTGGCAGACACGCTGAAAGGTGTAGTGCTGGCGCCGTCGGCAGCGATCCAGTTCGGTACCAACGGCACCTTCGTCTATGCGCTGGACGGCGACAGGAAAGTCACCATTCGCCAACTGAAAATCGGTGCCAGCGACGGTGACAACACCGTGGTCACCGAAGGCCTCGCCGCAGGTGATCGCGTTGTGCTTGAAGGCACCGATCGCCTGAAGGAGGGCAGCGAAGTCGAAGTGGTCAATGACAGCAGCGAAGTGCCGACCTCGCCGACCGAACACCTGCAAGGCAAATCCGCCGCCAATCCCGATGCGACCACCGCTGAAAAGGCCAAGAAGGGCGCATGAACATTTCGCGGCTGTTCATCCTCCGTCCGGTAGCCACCACCCTGAGCATGCTGGCCATTGTCCTGGCCGGCCTGATCGCTTATCGCCTGCTGCCGGTTTCGGCCTTGCCGCAGGTCGATTACCCGACCATCCGCGTCATGACCCTGTACCCCGGCGCCAGTCCGGACGTAATGACCAGCGCCGTCACCGCGCCGCTTGAACGCCAGTTCGGGCAGATGCCGGGCCTGACGCAAATGGCCTCGACCAGCTCCGGCGGCGCTTCGGTGCTGACCCTGCGTTTCAGCCTCGACATCAACATGGACGTCGCCGAACAGCAGGTGCAGGCCGCGATCAACGCCGCGACCAACCTGCTGCCGACCGACCTGCCGGCACCGCCGGTGTACAACAAGGTCAACCCGGCGGACACCCCGGTGCTGACCCTGGCCATCACTTCGAAAACCATGCTGCTACCCAAGCTCAATGACTTGGTCGATACGCGCATGGCGCAGAAGATCGCCCAGATCAGCGGCGTCGGCATGGTCAGCATCGCTGGTGGCCAGCGTCAGGCGGTACGAATCAAGGTCAACCCCGAAGCGCTCGCGGCCAACAGCCTAAACCTGTCGGACGTGCGCACGCTGATCGGTGCCTCCAACGTCAACCAGCCGAAAGGCAACTTCGATGGCCCGACCCGGGTGTCGATGCTCGATGCCAACGACCAACTGACCTCGCCCGAGGATTACGCGAACCTGATCCTGACCTACAAGAACGGCGCGCCGTTGCGGCTCAAGGACGTCGCGGAAATCGTCGATGGCGCCGAGAACGAGCGTCTGGCCGCGTGGGCCAACCAGAATCAGGCGGTGCTGCTCAACATCCAGCGCCAACCCGGCGCCAACGTCATCGAAGTGGTCGATCGTATCAAGGCCTTGCTGCCAAGCATCACCGACAACCTTCCGGCCGGCCTCGACGTCACTGTGCTCACAGACCGCACCCAGACCATCCGTGCCTCGGTCACCGACGTGCAACACGAGCTGCTGATTGCCATTGCGCTGGTGGTCATGGTCACGTTCCTGTTTCTGCGCCGCGCCAGTGCGACGATCATTCCCTCGGTGGCCGTACCGCTGTCGTTGATCGGCACCTTTGGCGTGATGTACCTCGCCGGTTTCTCGGTGAACAACCTGACGTTGATGGCGCTGACTATTGCCACCGGCTTCGTGGTCGACGACGCCATCGTCATGCTCGAGAACATTTCGCGATTCATCGAAGAGGGTGACAGCCCGATGCAGGCCGCGCTCAAGGGCGCGAAACAGATCGGCTTCACCCTGATTTCCCTGACCCTGTCGCTGATCGCCGTCCTGATTCCGCTGCTGTTCATGGCCGATGTAGTGGGGCGCCTGTTCCGCGAGTTCGCCATTACCCTGGCGGTGGCAATCCTGATTTCCCTGGTGGTGTCGCTGACCCTGACGCCGATGATGTGCGCGCGTCTGCTCAAGCGTGAACCGCAGGAGCACGAGCAAGGCCGTTTCTATCGCGCCAGCGGTGCGTTCATTGACTGGATGATCAAGGAATACGGGCGGATGCTGCGCTGGGTGCTCAAGCATCAGCCGCTGACCTTGCTGGTCGCCATCGGCACACTGGCGTTGACCGTGTTCCTGTACGTGATCGTGCCGAAGGGTTTCTTTCCGGTGCAGGACACCGGGGTGATTCAGGGTATTTCCGAAGCGCCGCAGTCGATCTCCTTCGCGGCGATGGGCGAGCGGCAGCAGCAACTGGCGAAGATCATTCTTGAAGATCCGGCGGTGCAGAGCCTGTCGTCCTACATTGGCGTCGACGGCGACAACGCCACGCTCAACAGCGGCCGCTTGCTGATCAACCTCAAGCCCCACGGCGAGCGCGATCTGACGGCCAGTGAAGTGATTTCCCGCCTGCAACCGCAACTGGACAAACTGGTCGGCATTCGTTTGTTCATGCAGCCGGTGCAGGATCTGACCATCGAGGATCGGGTCAGCCGCACCCAGTATCAGTTCAGCATGTCTTCGCCGGACTCGGAATTGCTCAGCCAGTGGAGCGGACGTCTGGTCGAAGCCCTGGCGCAGCGTCCGGAGTTGACCGACGTTGCCAGTGACTTACAGGACAAAGGCTTGCAGGTCTATCTGGTGATCGACCGTGACGCCGCATCGCGCCTCGGCGTGTCGGTGGCGAATATCACCGATGCGCTTTACGACGCGTTCGGCCAGCGGCAGATTTCGACCATTTACACCCAGGCCAGCCAGTACCGCGTGGTGCTGCAAGCCCAGGCCGGGGAGAAGATCGGCCCGCAGGCGCTGGATCAGATTCACGTCAAGACTACCGACGGCGCGCAGGTGCGTCTGTCGAGTCTGGCGCATGTCGAAGAGCGTCAGGCGCAATTGGCGATCACCCACATCGGCCAGTTTCCGGCAGTGATGATGTCGTTCAACCTCGCGCCGGGCGTGGCGTTGGGGCATGCCGTGGACATCATCGAGCAAGTGCAGCAGGACATCGGCATGCCGGTCGGCGTGCAGACTCAGTTCCAAGGCGCGGCGCAGGCGTTCCAGGCTTCGCTGTCGAGCACCTTGCTGCTGATTCTGGCGGCGGTGGTGACCATGTATATCGTCCTCGGCGTGCTCTACGAGAGCTACATCCACCCGATTACCATTCTTTCGACCTTGCCGTCGGCAGCGGTCGGTGCCTTGCTGGCGTTGCTGCTCAGTGGCAACGATTTGGGCATGATCGCGATCATCGGCATCATTCTGTTGATCGGTATCGTCAAGAAGAACGCGATCATGATGATCGACTTCGCCCTCGACGCCGAACGCACCCAGGGCATGGCCCCGGCGGAGGCGATCTATCAAGCGGCGTTGCTGCGCTTCCGGCCGATTCTGATGACTACACTGGCCGCGTTGTTCGGCGCAGTGCCGCTGATGCTGGCCACCGGGTCTGGCGCTGAATTGCGTCAGCCGTTGGGGCTGGTGATGGTTGGCGGTTTGTTGGTGAGCCAGGTGTTGACGCTGTTCACCACGCCGGTGATTTACCTGGCTTTTGATCGGTTGGGGCGGCGTTGGACCAAGCCTGTCGCGGGAGAGGTGGTGTGAGCGGCGTGGTGAAAGCAGCTTCAAGCTGCAAGCTTCAAGCTGCAAGAAAACAGCAGCCTGCGCGCGCAGGAACAGCTTGTAGCTCGCAGCTTGCAGCTTGGAGCTCGACGCTATGAACCTCTCCGGCCCTTTCATCAAACGCCCCGTGGCAACCATGCTGCTCTCGCTGGCCATCATGTTGCTCGGCGGTGTCAGCTTCGGTCTGTTGCCGGTATCGCCATTGCCGCAGATGGATTTCCCGGTGATCGTGGTTCAGGCCAGTCTGCCGGGCGCCAGTCCCGAGGTGATGGCTTCGACGGTGGCGACGCCGCTGGAGCGTTCGTTCGGTGCGATTGCCGGCGTCAACACCATGAGCAGCCGTTCCAGTCAGGGTTCGACGCGGGTGATTCTGCAATTTGACCTCGACCGCGACATCAACGGCGCGGCGCGGGAGGTGCAGGCGGCGATCAATGCTTCGCGCAATCTGCTGCCGAGCGGGATGCGCAGCATGCCGACGTATAAAAAGGTCAACCCGTCGCAGGCGCCGATCATGGTGCTGTCGCTGACCTCGGATGTGCTGGAAAAAGGCCAGCTCTACGACCTGGCCTCGACCATCCTCTCGCAAAGCCTGTCGCAAGTGCAGGGCGTCGGTGAAGTGCAGATCGGTGGCAGTTCGCTGCCGGCGGTGCGCATCGAACTCGAGCCGCAGGCGCTGAACCAGTACGGCGTGGCCCTCGACGATGTGCGCAAGACCATTGCCGACGCTAACGTACGGCGGCCCAAGGGTTCGGTCGAGGACGGCGAGCGCTTGTGGCAGATCCAGGCCAACGACCAGTTGGAGAAAGCCAAGGATTATGAGTCGCTGATCATTCACTACGCCGACGGCGCCGCATTGCGTCTCAAGGATGTGGCGAAAGTCAGCGATGGCGTCGAAGACCGTTACAACAGCGGTTTCTTCAACGACGACGCGGCGGTATTGCTGGTGATCAACCGTCAGGCCGGCGCCAACATCATCGAGACGGTCAACGAGATCAAGGCACAGTTGCCCGCGCTGCAAGCGGTGCTGCCGGCCAGCGTCAAACTCAATCTGGCCATGGATCGCTCGCCAGTGATCAAGGCCACGCTGCACGAAGCCGAAATGACCTTGCTGATCGCCGTCGCGCTGGTGGTGTTGGTGGTTTACCTGTTTCTGGGTAACTTCCGCGCCTCGCTGATCCCGACCCTGGCGGTGCCGGTGTCGCTGGTCGGTACCTTTGCGGTGATGTACCTGTACGGGTTCTCGCTGAACAACCTGTCGCTGATGGCGCTGATTCTCGCCACGGGTCTAGTGGTGGACGACGCCATCGTGGTGCTGGAAAACATTTCCCGGCACATCGACGAAGGCGTCAAACCGATGCAGGCGGCGTACCTCGGGGCCAAGGAAGTCGGCTTTACCCTGCTGTCGATGAACGTCTCGCTGGTGGCGGTGTTCCTGTCGATCCTGTTCATGGGCGGGCTGGTCGAGAGCCTGTTTCGCGAATTTTCCATCACCCTGGCGGCGGCAATCGTGGTGTCGCTGGTGGTGTCCCTGACACTGACACCGATGCTCTGCGCGCGCTGGCTCAAGCCGCACACGCCGGGCCAGGAAAACCGCCTGCAACGCTGGAGCCACAAGACCAACGACTGGATGGTCGGCAAATACGCCACCAGCCTCGACTGGGTATTGCGTCATCGCCGTCTGACCTTGTTCAGTCTGCTGCTCACCGTTGGCGTCAACATCGCGCTTTATGTGGTGGTGCCGAAAACCTTCCTGCCGCAGCAGGACACCGGCCAGTTGATCGGTTTCGTGCGTGGCGACGACGGTCTGTCGTTCAACGTCATGCAGCCGAAAATGGAAACCTTCCGCCGCGCCGTGCTCAAGGATGAAGCGGTGGAAAGCGTGGCCGGGTTCATCGGCGGCAACAACGGCACCAACAACGCGTTCATGATCGTGCGCCTGAAGCCGATCAAGGAGCGCCAGCTTTCAGCGCAGAAGGTCATAGAACGCCTGCGCAAGGAAATGCCCAAAGTGCCCGGGGCGCAGTTGATGCTGATGGCCGACCAGGATCTGCAGTTTGGTGGCGGCCGCGAGCAGACCAGTTCGCAATACACCTACATCCTGCAGAGCGGCGACCTCGCCGAGCTGCGCAAGTGGTTCCCGAAAGTGGTCACCGCGTTGCGTGCCTTGCCCGAGCTGACCGCCATCGATGCCCGCGAAGGTGCCGGGGCGCAACAGGTGACGCTGATTGTCGACCGGGATCAGGCCAAACGCCTGGGGGTCGACATGAACATGGTCACCGCGGTGCTCAATAACGCTTACAGCCAGCGGCAGATTTCGACGATCTACGACAGCCTCAACCAGTACCAGGTGGTGATGGAGGTCAATCCGAAATACGCCCAGGATCCGGTGACGCTCAAGCAAGTCGAGGTGATTACCGCTGACGGTGCGCGGGTGCCGCTGTCGACGTTCGCCCATTACGAAAACAGCCTGGAAAACGACCGGGTCAGCCATGAAGGCCAGTTCGCGTCCGAAAGCATTTCCTTTGACATGGCCGAAGGCGTGACCGTAGAGCAGGGCAGTGCTGCCATTGAACGGGCGATCGCCAAGGTCGGCCTGCCGGAGGATGTGATTGCGAAAATGGCCGGCACTGCTGACGCCTTCGCCGCGACGCAGAAGAGCCAGCCGTTCATGATCCTCGGTGCGTTGCTGGCCGTGTATCTGGTGCTCGGCGTGCTGTATGAAAGCTACATCCACCCGCTGACCATTCTTTCGACCTTGCCCTCGGCCGGGGTTGGCGCGTTGCTGTCGATCTATGCATTGGGGGGCGAGTTCAGCCTGATTTCCCTGCTGGGGATATTCCTGCTGATCGGCGTGGTGAAGAAAAACGCCATTCTGATGATCGATCTGGCGCTGCAATTGGAGCGTCATCAGGGCCTGTCGCCGCTGGAGTCGATCCGCAGCGCCTGCCTGCAACGCCTGCGACCGATTCTGATGACCACGCTGGCCGCGATCCTCGGCGCCTTGCCCTTGCTGCTCGGCCGTGCCGAGGGTGCGGAAATGCGCCAGCCGCTGGGACTGACGATCATTGGCGGCCTGGTGTTCAGCCAGGTCCTGACCCTTTACACCACCCCGGTGGTTTACCTTTATCTCGACAAGCTGCGCCATCGCTTCAACAAATGGCGTGGCGTGCGCACTGATGCCGCTCTGGAAACTCCGCTATGACTGACCGTTCGCTTATCCAATTGGCCACCGTTCGCGGCTCGCGCCTGTTGAGCCTGTCACTGTGCGTGGCGCTGCTCAGCGCTTGCGCAGTCGGCCCGGACTACCAGCGCCCGCAAACTGCCGAAATCGCTCAGTTCAAGGAAGCCGAGGGCTGGCGTCAGGCCAATCCCAGCGACTCGCTGGCCCGTGGCGCCTGGTGGGAGTTGTACGGCGACCAACAGCTCAACGCCTTGATCGAAAAACTCAACAGCTCCAACCAGACCGTCGCCCAGTCTGAAGCGCAGTTTCGTCAGGCGCAGGCTTTGGTGCGCAGTGCACGCGGCGCGTTTTACCCCAGTGTCGACCTGAGTCTGGGCAAGAACCGCTCGAGTCAGGGCACCGGCAGCAGCAGTTCGAGCCTGAGCAGTTCCTCAAGCGGTATTCGTGATACCTACACCGCGCAACTGGGCGTCAGTTGGGAAGCCGATGTCTGGGGCAAGCTGCGCCGTGGCCTGGAGGCCGACGAGGCCAACGCCCAGGCGAGCTTTGCCGATCTGGCAGCGATGCGTCTGAGTCAGCAATCGGAACTGGTGCAGAACTACCTGCAACTGCGCGTCATCGATCAGCAGAAGCGTCTGCTCGAGGCCACCGTTGCCGCTTATGAACGCTCGCTGAAAATGACCCAGAACCAGTATCGTGCCGGGGTTTCCGGGCGTGATGCGGTGGCGCAGGCGCAAACCCAGTTGAAAAGCACCCAGGCCGATCTGGTCGATCTGATCTGGCAGCGCGCACAGTTTGAAAACGCCATCGCCGTACTGACCGGCGAAGCACCGGCCAACTTCAGCATTGCCGAGAGCCAGAGCATCCCGAATCTGCCGCAGGTACCGCTGAGCTTGCCTTCACAACTGCTGGAACGCCGTCCTGACATCGCTTCTGCAGAGCGCTCGGTGATTGCCGCCAATGCCAACATCGGCGTGGCGAAAGCCGCGTATTACCCGGACCTGACCCTGAGCCTGAGCGGCGGCTACAGCAGCAGTACCTCGAAAAACCTGATCAGCCTGCCGAACCGTTTCTGGTCGGTCGGCCCGCAGCTTTCCTTGCCGCTGTTCGACGGCGGCATTCGTTCGGCCGAGGTCGACCGCAGCGAAGCCGCCTACGACGAAACCGTCGCCCGCTACCGCCAGACCGTGCTCGACGGTTTCCGCGAAGTGGAAAACTACCTGGTCCAGCTCAAGGTGTATGAAGACGAAGCGGCGGTACGCCAGGAAGCGCTGGATGCCGCCCGCGATTCCCTGCGCCTGACGGAAAACCAGTACAAGGCGGGCCTGATTGCTTATATCGACGTAGTCGTTGTGCAGGCCACGGCGCTGAGCAACGAACGCAGTGTGCTGAATATTCTGCAGAGTCGATTGATTGCCAGCGTGCAACTGATCGCCGCACTGGGCGGCGGCTGGGACGGCCAACTGGATGTCAGCGACAACACCCGATGATCATTCCCACGCTCTGCGTGGGAATGCCTCACCGGACGCTCCGCGTTCAGCTTTGAAAGGGACGCGGAGCGTCCCCGGCTGCATTCCCACGCAGAGCGTGGGAACGATCGTCATCAGCCAGTTCAGCTTAGGTTAAAGCCCACCGCAGAGCCTTGTAGGACGATCGAACAAGCGTTTCATCGGCTTGATGGCAATTTGGTTACTTTGTCAGTGCGTTATTTCGCGCAATCAGTACAATCGCCGCATTTGCCCGACCGAGAATGGAAGCAGTACGGTTTCGGCTTGTCACGAGAACGTCCATGCTCATCGGCAGCTACTCCTTCACCCTGGTTTTCATTTCGTTGTGCGTGGCCATTCTGGCTTCCTACACGGCGCTCGATCTCACCGGGCGCATCGCCACGGCGAAAGGCCGGGCCGTGCATTTCTGGACGGCGGGCGGGGCGTTGGCGATGGGCGTTGGCGTCTGGTCGATGCATTTCATCGGCATGCTCGCCTTCAAATTGCCGATCGACCTGGGCTATGACTTCGCCCTCACTGCGCTGTCGCTGCTGATCGCGGTGCTGTCCTGCGGCTTTGCGTTGTGGCTGGTCAGCCAGCCGAAGCTGCCCCTGGCGCAACTGGCCTTCGGTGCGCTGATCATGGGAGCGGGCATCAGCGCCATGCATTACACCGGTATGGCCGCGCTGCGCATGACACCGGGCATCGATTACGACCCGACGCTGTTCAGTGCCTCCCTGCTGATTGCCGTCGGCGCCTCGGCAGCGGCATTGTGGATTGCCTTTCGCCTGCGCCAGCATTCGCCCTATGTCCGGCTGATTCGTGCTGGCGCGGCGGTGATCATGGGGGTGGCGATTGTCGGCATGCACTACACCGGCATGGCGGCGGCGCAATTTCCTGACGGCAGTTTCTGCGGCGCGACACTCAATGGCTTGAAGGGCAACGGCCTCGACAGCCTGGTCGTGGTCACCACGCTGGCGGTGCTGTCGATTGCCCTGTTGACCTCGATCCTCGACGCCCGCCTCGAAGCGCGCACCGCTGATCTGGCGCACTCGCTGACGGTGGCCAATCGCGAACTCACCCAATTGGCCTTGCACGATCCGCTGACCAGCCTGCCCAATCGCATGTTGCTCGACGACCGCATCAATCAGGCAATCAGAAAAGTTGAAGAGCAGGGCGGCTGCTTCGCCTTGATGTTCATCGACCTCGACGGCTTCAAACCGGTCAACGACGCATTCGGCCATCACATGGGCGACCAATTGCTGCGCGAAGTCGGCGCGCGTCTGCGTGAGGATTTGCGCAGCCAGGACACCCTGGCGCGAATCGGCGGCGATGAGTTCGTTTTGCTGGTGCGCTTGAGCGAGCCCAATGACGCCTTGGGCCTGGCCGCGCGTCAGGTCGGCCTGATCGGTCGCACGTTCCGCGTCGCCGAGCATGATCTGCAGATTTCCGCCAGCGTCGGCATTGCCCTGTATCCGGGCAACGGCGCCAACGCCCAGGAACTGCTGATGAACGCCGACGCCGCGATGTACCACGCCAAGGGCGGTGGCAAGAACGGCTACAGCTTCTTCGATGCGTCGATGAACACCAACGCGCGCAAACAACTGCAACTGTTGCAGGACCTGCGCGCGGCCATCGAGCACAACCAGTTCTGCCTGCATTACCAACCCAAATTCGACGCCGCCAATGGCCGTCCGGTCGGTGCCGAAGCACTGCTGCGTTGGAAGCATCCGCTGCACGGCATGCTGATGCCGGACAAGTTCATCGATCTGGCGGAGAAAACCGGGCTGATCATTCCGATGGGCGAATGGGTGCTCAACGAAGCCTGCCGGCAGATGCGCGAATGGTACGTGCTCGGTTACACCGACTGGCGCATTGCCGTGAACCTCTCGGCCTTGCAGTTCTGCCATGCCGGGCTGGTGCAAAGCGTGGCCAAGGCGCTGGCAACCCACCACTTGCCGGCCAACAGCCTGACTCTGGAAATCACTGAAACCACGGCCATGAGCGACGCCGATGCGAGCATGACTGTGCTGCAAGAGCTGTCGGACATGGGCGTCGACCTGTCGATCGACGACTTCGGCACCGGTTATTCCAGCCTGATGTACCTCAAGCGCCTGCCGGCCAATGAATTGAAGATCGATCGCGGTTTCGTCCGTGATCTGGAGCACGACAGCGATGATGCGGCGATCGTCTCGGCGATTGTCGCGCTGGGGCAGGCGCTGGACTTGCGGATTGTCGCCGAGGGTGTCGAGACCGGCGCGCAACAGGATTTCCTGACCAAACTGGGCTGTGACTCGCTGCAGGGTTATCTGCTTGGCCATCCGATGCCGGCGGAGCGCTTCATGCAGGACATCGTGCGTGGGCAACGGCTGGCGGTGGTCTGAGAGACCCTGTGGGAGCGAGCTTGCTCGCGAAGGCGCCCGGATAGGCGCCACATGCAAAACCCGCCAATCGCAGTTATTCTTCCCCCGACTGTTACGTGTGCACGTGGGGGAAGGCCAGCATGGATAAAGTCATTGTTATCACCGGTGGCGGGCGCGGAATCGGCGCGGCTACGGCATTGTTGGCAGCCGAACAGGGCTACCGGATCTGCATCAACTACCAGTCGGATGAACAGGCCGCACACAGCGTGCTTGAGCAGGTTCGAGCCTTGGGCGCACAGGCCATCGCGGTTCGCGCCGATGTCAGTATCGAAGACGAAGTGATCGCGATGTTTCAGCGCGTCGACGCCGAACTGGGCCGGGTTACCGCGCTGGTCAACAACGCCGGCACCGTCGGGCAGAAGTCGCGGGTCGATGAAATGTCCGAATTCCGCATCCTCAAAATCATGAAAACCAACGTGCTGGCGCCGATCCTCTGCGCCAAGCACGCGATCCTGCGCATGTCGCCCAAACACGGCGGGCAGGGCGGCAGCATCGTCAACGTCTCCTCGGTCGCGGCACGCCTCGGTTCGCCGAACGAGTACGTTGATTACGCCGCATCCAAGGGGGCGCTCGACACGTTCACCATCGGTCTGTCGAAAGAAGTGGCGGGTGAGGGCATTCGCGTCAATGCCGTGCGTCCGGGCTACATCTACACCGACTTCCATGCCCTGAGCGGCGACCCGGATCGGGTCAGCAAGCTCGAATCGGCGATTCCCATGGCCCGGGGCGGGCGGCCGGATGAAGTGGCGGAAGCGATTGTCTGGTTGCTGTCGGACAAGGCTTCGTATGCGACCGGGACGTTTGTGGATTTGGGGGGTGGGCGTTAAGCCGGTGGATTTGCGGTGTTAACGCCGGCCTCTTCGCGAGCAGGCTCGCTCCCACATTGGTTCTGTATTCACAAATCAACTGTGGGAGCGAGCCTGCTCGCGAAGGGGCCAGTCCCGACAACATCTATCCCTCAGAACGACCGCACAATCCGCCCCAACGTCTCCATGGCCTTTTCCGATTCCTCGGTCCACGGGCTGCCGTAATTCAAGCGAATGCAATTTCTGAAACGCTGGGTCGGTGAGAAAATCGGCCCCGGCGCGATACTGATGCCTTGCGCCCATGCCATTTGAAACAGCTTCAGCGAATCCATCCGCTCCGGCAATTCCAGCCACAGAAAGTAGCCGCCCGCCGGCTGGCTGACGCGGGTCTGTGCCGGAAAGTAACGGGCAATCGCCGCGAGCATCGCGCTCTGCTGTTCTTCCAGGGCATAACGCAGTTTGCGCAGATGCCGATCGTAGCCGCCGTGTTGCAGATAATCGGCAATCGCCGCTTGCGCCGGCATCGAAGCGCACAGCGAGGTCATCAGCTTCAGTCGCTCGATCTTCTGCGCGAAACGCCCGGCCGCCACCCAGCCGATGCGGTAGCCGGGGGCGAGACTTTTGGCGAACGAGCCGCAATGCATGACCAATCCTTCAGTATCAAAAGCCTTGGCCGGTTTTGGCGCCTGTTGCCCGTAATAAAGCTCGGCGTAGACGTCGTCCTCGATCAACGGTACCTGATGCTGACGCAGCAGTTCGACCAGTTCCTGTTTCTTCGCCTCGGGCACGGTCGCGCCCATCGGGTTCTGGAAACTGGTCATGCACCAGCAGGCCTTGATCGGATGGCGTTCCAGAGTCTGCGCGAGCACGCCGAGGTCTATGCCGTCACGCGGGTGCACGGGTATCTCCACGGCTTTGAGCTTTAAGCGTTCGAGCACTTGCAGGCTGGCGTAGAACGCCGGGGCTTCGATGGCCACCAGGTCACCGGGCTCGGTCACCGCTTGCAGGCACAGGTTCAGCGCTTCGAGAGCGCCGTTGGTGATCAGTAGCTCTTCCATCGGCAGCATCAGCCCGCCGACCATGTAGCGCAGGGCAATCTGCCGGCGCAGTTGCGGGTTGCCCGGGGACATATCGGTGACGACCATGCGCGGGTCCATCTCCCGCGCGGCGCTGGCCAGCGAACGCGACAGGCGTTGCAGCGGGAACAGCGTCGGGCTGGGGAAGGCCGAGCCGAAGGGCACGGTGTTGGGGTCTTTGATCGAATCGAGCACCGAGAACACCAGTTCGCTGACGTCGACCTCGGTGGATTCGTTGACCTGGTTGCTGATCACCGGCTCGGAAAATGTGCTCGGCGTATGGGCGTTGACGAAGTATCCGGAGCGCGGCCGGGCGCGGATCAGGCCGCGGCGTTCGAGCAGGTAATAGGCCTGGAATACTGTCGACGGGCTAACCCCGTAAGCCTGGCTGGCATAGCGCACCGACGGTACCCGCTGGCCAGGGCCGAGGACGCCGGAGCGGATCAGTTCAGCGATGTCGTCGGCGAATTTTTCGTAGCGTTTCATCGGTGGGCCTTGGTGGACGTGATTTTGTGGGGTGTCAGGGAAGGAGCCCTCACCCTAGCCCTCTCCCAGAGGGAGAGGGGACTGATTGGAGGATGCTGATGAAATACGCCGACCTGACAGTGCTTTGCCGAATCCACAATCGACTCGGTCTTTCAGGTCGATGCATAGCGACAGACACCTCGGTCGGCTCCCTCTCCCTCCGGGAGAGGGCTGGGGTGAGGGCAGCAGTGCCATCTCCTCAACGATTCATCGGCGCCACAAACCGGCTGTTCGCCACGCTGTATACCTGCGGCTCGTCACTGTCTTCAATCCTGAAACTCAATGTCTGCGAACTGCTCGCCGGGCGCTCGGTGGTCATCGCCACCGACACCGGCACATCGACAATCTCCCCGGGCGCCAGGCTCAATGCTGTTTTGCCCTGCAACTCAAACCCGTCGCCATCAACCAGACTCAACCGGTAATCCTGCCGTTGCTGAGTCTTGTTGATCACTTTCAGCGAATAAATATTCTCGATCTGGCCTTGAGCGTTCTCGCGGAACAACCCGCGATCCTTGGTCACGTCCAGCGACACCATCGGTCGCTCGATCAATGCCAGCGCCAACGCGCCGATCATCACCAGTAACACCGCCGTATAGCCAATCAAACGCGGACGCAGCAGATGAGTCTTGCCGCCCTGCAATTCGCGCTCGGAACTGTAGCGGATCAGGCCGCGCGGGTAATGCATTTTGTCCATGATCGAATCGCAGGCGTCGATGCATGCTGCGCAGCCGATGCATTCCATTTGCAAGCCATCGCGGATATCGATGCCGGTCGGGCAGACCTGCACGCACAACTGGCAGTCGATGCAATCACCCAGGCCGGCTTCGACCGGGCGCACGTCACGCCTGCGCGGGCCGCGGTTTTCGCCGCGTGCGGCGTTGTAGGCAATGGTCAGCGTGTCCTTGTCGAACATCACACTCTGGAACCGCGCATACGGGCACATGTGCATGCACACCGCCTCACGCAGCCAACCGGCGTTGATGTAGGTGGCGGCGGCGAAGAACAGCACCCAGAACAGACTGACGCCACCGATCTGCAGGGTCAGCAGCTCTTCGGCCAGCGGCCGGATCGGGGTGAAATAGCCGACGAAGGTCAGGCCGGTCATCACGCTAATTGCCAGCCACAACGTGTGTTTGGCGGCACGCCGCGCCAGTTTGTTCAGGCTCCATGGCGCCGCTTGCAGTTTGATGCGCTGGTTGCGCTCGCCTTCGGTGATCTTCTCGCACCACATGAAGATCCACGTCCACGAACTCTGCGGGCAGGTGTAACCGCACCAGACGCGACCGGCAAACACGGTGATGGCGAAGAGTCCGAACGCAGCAATGATCAGCAGGGCCGAGAGCAGAATGAAATCCTGCGGCCAGAACGTCGCGCCAAAGATGTGGAATTTGCTTTCCGCCAGATCCCAAAGTACGGCCTGCCGACCGCCCCAGTTCAACCACACGGTGCCGAAGAACAGCACGAACAGAAGTCCGGCACCGCTCATACGCAGGTTGCGGAACAGGCCGGTGAAACTGCGAGTGTGGATCTGCTTGTCGGTGGATCCGGCGGTCGCTTTCAGTGGGCGCGCGGGTACGCTTTTTATCGTTGGCGATGCTTCTACGGTTCGGACGGGGATTTGCTCGCTCATGTTCGTTCGCTCATCAGCCTCCATCAGGCCGATGCACTATGAGCGCCGATCTGTTTGCAGAACAGACTCAGGTTTGGCAATAAAAAGCGGATCAGATGAGGTTTGGCGCAGTGCCTGCGACAACTTGAAGCAACCTGCCAGGCGCGGCGCAAACGCCTATTGCAGGCGTCTGCGGCGGATGTTGATCGAGGTCAATCAAACCACCGAATCACTGTCATCAGCCTTCAGATGTTTGCGCCCATCCTTGGCCCCGGCGACGGTCAAGGCATCGGCTTCTGCTTCGGTGATGTAGGTGCGTTTGCCTTCGATTTCCACGAACGACATGGCTTTGTCGCTATCGGTCAGGACTTCGAGGGTGTCGCAGATGCGAATTTCCTCACCATGCTCGACGGTAAAAAAACACACTTTCTGCTCGGGGTTGGATTCATCGATTCGAACGGGCATGGCGGCAGTCCTTGTTCCAGGGAGGTCTGCATATTAGGAAGCGCAGCGCGCCGATCGTTCTGCGCAACCGATTAATGGTCGCTGTTGTCCATCGCTTATCAAGCCAATTACAAGGGAGGCACGATGGAAGACTGGTGGGATGAAGTGTGGGCTACGATGCAAGCCGAGTTCGCCGATATCGGTGATGCCTCGCAAATGACCCGGATCACCGTACGCCTGGTGATGGCGGCGATTCTCGGCGGGATACTCGGTTTCGAGCGCGAGCATAAAGGCAAGGCAGCGGGCGTGCGCACGCACATGCTGGTGGCATTGGGTGCTGCGCTATTCGTATTGGTGCCACAGACCTCGGGCGCAGAATCCGATGCCATGAGTCGGGTCTTGCAGGGCGTGATTGCCGGGATCGGCTTTCTCGGCGCCGGCACCATTCTGAAAAATCAGCAGGGCGACGAGGCCCATGTCAAAGGCCTGACCACGGCGGCGGGTTTATGGATGACGGCAGCGATCGGCGTGGCGGCGGGGCTGGGCAAGGAAGCGACGGCATTGCTCAGTACCATCCTGGCGCTGGCGATCTTCAGCGTGATGCCGTACGTGGTGAGGGTGTTCGAAAAGGATGTCGACAAGAACGACCACCTCTGACTCCCCGCCGGCTGATGATCGTTCCCACGCTCCGCGTGGGATTGCTTCAACGGACGCTCCGCGTTCGGCTCTGGATGGGACGCAGAGCGTCCCGGGCTGCATTCCCACGCGGAGCGTGGGAACGATCAGACGATCAGGGGGGGACAGGGGTCAGACGATCACCGGCGGCATCGTGCTCGGTGGCTCTTCTTTCGGTGGTGGCGTGGTGCCTGGCGGCTCTTGCTCGGGCACCGGTGGCGGCTCGGTTTCCGGCAGGGTGGGTTTGTCGATGTTCGGATCGGGCGTTTCCGCCGGGATCGGGATACTCATCATTGTGACCTCCGTATGGCACATGGCGTGGGACGTGCTTAAGTGAGTTGACCCGGCCACGACAAATTCGATCCGCAGGTTTGTCTTGTTAATTTCATCTGAACTTTTCCCCGCGCCGGTTGCTCGGAACCTAAGTGAGTTCATGACAGGGCCGGCGCTTTGTCGCGAATACTGTTCCGGCACAAGAGCGTCCTTGGGGCGTTAAGGAGAGATGCTCAATGACTGCTGAAAGACCTTCAGAGCTGAGTTACAACCCGCACATGCCGCTGTCGCAGGCGTTGCTGCTGCCACGTATCGTCATCGAAAACACCATGCCGACTCTCGACGGCGGCCAGTTCGCCGCCAAATCGATTGCCGGGCGCGAAGTGGTGGTCACCAGCAAAGTCTTTGCCGACGGCCATGACAAGCTCGCCGTGCGCATCCGCTGGCGCGAGGAAGGCCAGGAAACCTGGCAGACCGAGGTCATGTCCGATCAGGGCAACAACACTTGGCAAGGCCAGTTCCGCCCCGAGGAACAGGGCCGCTACCTGTATTGCATCGAAGCGTGGATCGACCATTTCGCCAGCTTCCAGTACGAACTGGAAAAGAAGCACAGCGCGGCGGTGCCGGTTTCTCTGGAGCTGCAGGAAGGCCGCACGATGGTGCAACAGGCCGCCGAACGCAGCGAAGGGCAGCTCAGCGAGCAGCTCGCGGCGCTGCACCATGAATTGTCGGGCCTGCTCGAAACCGAGCAGGTCGCCCTGTTTCTGCACTCGCGCAGTGCAGAGCTGATGGCTCAGGCCGATCACCGTGCCTATCTGAGCATCAGCGCCGAATTCCCTATGGACGTCGAGCGCGAACTCGCCGAGTTCGCCAGTTGGTACGAGCTGTTTCCGCGCTCGATCACCGACGATCCTCAGCGTCACGGCACTTTTAACGACGTGCACTCGCGTCTGCCGATGATTCAGGACATGGGCTTCGACGTGCTGTATTTCACGCCGATTCACCCGATCGGCCGCGCCCACCGCAAGGGCCGCAACAATTCCCTGACCGCTGGCCCGGACGATCCCGGCAGTCCGTACGCGATCGGCAGCGAGGAGGGTGGCCACGAAGCGATTCACTCGCAACTCGGCACCCGTGAAGATTTCCGCCGTTTGGTGGCCGCCGCCGCCGACCATGGCCTGGAAATCGCTCTCGACTTCGCCATCCAGTGTTCCCAAGACCACCCGTGGCTCAAGGAACATCCGGGCTGGTTCAACTGGCGCCCGGACGGCACGATCAAATACGCCGAAAACCCGCCGAAGAAATACCAGGACATCGTTAACGTCGACTTCTATGCACCGGACGCGATTCCGAGCCTGTGGGTCGAGTTGCGCGACATCGTCGTTGGCTGGGTCAAGGAAGGCGTGAAAATCTTCCGCGTTGACAACCCGCACACCAAACCGCTGCCGTTCTGGCAATGGCTGATCGCCGATGTGCGCACGCTGTATCCGGAAGTGATTTTCCTCGCCGAGGCCTTCACCACGCCGGCGATGATGGCGCGTCTGGGCAAGGTCGGGTATTCGCAGAGCTACACCTATTTCACCTGGCGCAATACCAAGGCCGAGCTGGCGGAATATTTCACCGAGCTGAATCAGTCGCCGTGGCGCGAATGCTACCGGCCGAATTTCTTCGTCAATACCCCGGACATCAATCCGGCGTTTTTGCATGAGTCGGGGCGTCCCGGTTTCCTCATTCGCGCGGCGCTGGCGACTATGGGCTCGGGGCTGTGGGGCATGTATTCCGGTTTCGAATTGTGCGAATCGGCGCCGGTGCCGGGCAAAGAGGAATACCTCGACTCGGAGAAATACGAGATTCGTGTCCGCGATTTCACCGCGCCCGGCAACATCATTGCCGAGATCGCCCAGCTCAACCGCATCCGCCGGCAGAACCCGGCGCTGCACACCCATCTGGGGCTGAAAATCTACAACGCCTGGAACGACAACATTCTGTACTTCGGCAAGCGCAGCGCCGATGGCAGCAATTTCATTCTGGTCGCGGTCAGCCTCGATCCGCATAACGTGCAGGAAGCGAATTTCGAACTGCCGCTGTGGGAAATGGGCCTGCCGGATGATGCCACCACCCATGGCGAAGATTTGATGAACGGCCATCGCTGGGACTGGCACGGCAAATATCAGTTCATGCGTATTGACCCGGCGTATCAGCCGTTCGGGATTTGGCGGATTACAGCTTCGTAACATTTGCACCGCACTTGTGGAGAGGGGATTTATCCCCGCCGGGGCGCGCAGCAGCCCCTTTTTTCAAGCTGCACCGCGTTAACAATTTGCGACTGCTGCGCAGCCGAACGGGGATAAATCCCCTCGCCACAGGGGCTCATCACTGCGAGTCCCTCGGTGTATCAGAGAATTTTTCAGGAGTTCCACATGGCGAAGAAACCCAAGGCAGCCGCCTTCATCAAAGACCCGCTCTGGTACAAGGACGCGGTGATCTATCAGGTTCACGTCAAATCGTTTTTCGACTCCAACAATGACGGGATCGGCGACTTTCCCGGGCTTATCGCCAAACTCGATTACATTGCCGACCTCGGCGTCAACACCATCTGGCTGCTGCCGTTCTATCCTTCGCCTCGTCGCGACGATGGTTACGACATCGCCGAATACCGTGGCGTGCACAGCGACTACGGGACCATGGCCGACGCCAAGCGCTTTATCGCCGAAGCGCACAAGCGCGGTCTACGGGTGATCACCGAGCTGGTCATCAACCACACCTCCGACCAGCACCCGTGGTTCCAGCGTGCGCGCAAGGCCAAACCCGGTTCGGCAGCGCGGGATTTCTACGTCTGGTCCGATGACGATCAGAAATACGACGGCACGCGGATCATCTTCCTCGATACCGAGAAGTCCAACTGGACCTGGGACCCGGTCGCCGGTCAGTACTTCTGGCACCGCTTCTATTCGCACCAGCCGGATTTGAACTTCGACAACCCGCAAGTGATGAAAGCCGTGCTGTCGGTGATGCGCTACTGGCTGGACATGGGCATCGACGGTCTGCGTCTCGACGCGATTCCGTACCTGATCGAGCGCGACGGCACCAACAACGAAAACCTGCCCGAGACCCACGACGTCCTCAAGCAGATCCGTGCCGAGATCGACGCCAACTACCCCGACCGCATGCTGCTGGCCGAGGCCAATCAGTGGCCGGAAGACACTCAGTTGTATTTCGGTGACACCGATGCCGCTGGCGTCAATGGCGACGAATGCCACATGGCCTTCCACTTCCCGCTGATGCCGCGCATGTACATGGCGCTGGCGCAGGAAGATCGCTTCCCGATTACCGACATTCTCCGGCAGACCCCGGAAATTCCGGCGAATTGCCAGTGGGCAATTTTCCTGCGTAACCACGATGAGCTGACCCTGGAAATGGTCACCGATCGTGAGCGCGATTACCTATGGAACTACTACGCCGCTGACCGTCGCGCGCGGATCAACCTCGGTATTCGCCGTCGTCTCGCACCGTTGATGGAACGCGACCGTCGCCGCATCGAACTGCTCAACAGCCTGCTGCTGTCGATGCCTGGCACGCCGACCCTGTACTACGGCGACGAAATCGGCATGGGCGACAACATCTATCTCGGCGACCGCGACGGCGTGCGTACGCCGATGCAGTGGTCGATCGACCGCAACGGCGGTTTCTCCCGCGCCGATCCGGCCAGTCTGGTACTGCCGCCGATCATGGACCCGCAGTATGGCTATCAGTCGGTCAACGTCGAAACCCAGTCCGGCGATCCGCATTCGCTATTGAACTGGACGCGGCGCCTGCTAGCCGTGCGCAAGCAATCGAAAGCGTTCGGCCGTGGCACGTTGAAAATGCTCTCGCCGGCCAACCGTCGCGTGCTGGCTTATACCCGCGAATACACCGATGTCGATGGCAAGCACGAAATCATCCTGTGCGTGGCCAACGTCTCGCGCAGTGCGCAAGCAGTGGAGCTGGATCTGTCGGCGTACGTCGGCATGGTGCCGGTGGAAATGCTCGGCGGTAACGCGTTCCCGCCGATCGGTCAGTTGAATTTCCTTCTGACCCTGGCGCCTTATGGCTTCTATTGGTTCGCACTCGCGACGGAAAACCAGATGCCGAGCTGGCACGTCGAACCGGCGCAGAGCCTGCCGGACTTCACCACGCTGGTGCTGAAAAAACGCATGGAAGAACTGCTCGAAGCGCCGTCGCGCAACACGCTGGAGCAAAGCATTCTGCCGAGCTGGCTGCAGAACCGTCGCTGGTTCGCCGGCAAGGATGCGGCGATCGAGAAGGTCAATCTGGCTTACGGCGTGCGTTTCGGTGATGCCCAGCATCCAGTGCTGCTCAGCGAAATCGAAGTCACCAGCGGTGGCCAGACCAACCGTTATCAACTGCCGTTCGGCTTCATTGCCGAAGACCATGTCGGCCCGCCGTTGCCGCAGCAATTGGCGCTATCGCGTGTACGCCGTGTGCGTCAGGTCGGTCTGATTACTGATGCGTTCAGCCTGGAGACTTTCGTCCGCGCCGTTCTGCAAGGCATGCAGAACAACACCGTACTGGAGTCGATTGAAGGCGAAATCCGCTTCGAACAGACAGATCATCTGGAAAAACTCGGCCTCGGCGCCGAGTCGGATGTGCGCTACCTGTCGGCCGAGCAATCGAACAGCTCCGTGGTTGTCGGCAACAGCCTGGTGCTTAAGCTGATACGCAAAGTGGCTTCTGGCGTACACCCGGAACTGGAGATGAGCGCTTACCTGACCGAGGCCGGGTTTGCCAATATCTCGCCACTGCTGGGTTCGGTGATTCGCCGTGACGCGCAGGGTGAGGACAACTTGCTGATGATCGCCCAGGGTTACCTGAGCAATCAGGGCGACGCGTGGGAATGGACGCAGAACAACCTGGAACGGGCGCTCCGTGATGAACTGGCCGACGCCATGTCCGAGCAGGAGCAGCATTACAACGCGCTCGGCGAGCTGAAGGACTTCGCCGGCATGCTCGGCCAACGTCTGGGCGAGATGCATCAGGTGCTCGCTGCGCCAACCGACAACGCCGACTTTGCGCCGCAAGTGTCGTCGAGCAAGGACATGGCCGCGACGGCCAAGGATGTCACCGCCCAGGTCGAACATGCCTTGAAATTGCTCAAGCAGCATCAAGGCGAGTTGAACGCGGCGGACCAGAAACTGGTCAAGCGTCTGCTCGACGAGAAGAAAACCATTCTTGCCCATGTGCAGGATCTGGCGAAGAAAGCCACTGGCGGCTTGCGCATCCGGGTGCATGGCGACTTGCATTTGGGTCAGGTGCTGGTGATCAAGGGCGATGCCTACCTGATCGACTTCGAGGGCGAACCGGCGCGGCCGTTGAGTGAGCGTCGCGGCAAGCACAGCCCGTACAAGGATGTCAGCGGCGTACTGCGTTCGTTCGATTACGCAGCGGCGATGACCATCAACGTACACAACGTTGATAACAGCACCGAAGCCGAAGCGGCGCGTAAACGGGTCGCCGAGCGTTATCTGCGCGAAGCACGCGAGGCATTTGTCCAGGCATACCGCGAGGCAGCAGCTAGTCTTGAGCATGCCTGGCAGGATCCTCAGGGTGCCGACGCCGCGCTGGCGTTGTTCGGCCTGGAAAAAGCCGCTTATGAAGTGGCCTACGAGGCGGAAAACCGCCCAACGTGGCTGCCCGTGCCATTGCACGGCTTGTATGGATTATTGACAGGGCTTAAACCCTTTTCCGATCTTGGTGGAGAGTAGTCATGAGTTTCTCGAACAAGGAACAGGGTGTGGTAAAGGAAGCATTGTTACCCTCGGCACGCGACATTGATGCCTTGGTACGCGCCGAACATCAGGACCCGTTTTCCATTCTCGGCCCGCACGGCGATGGCGCTGGCGGGCAGTTCATCCGCGCTTATCTGCCGGGTGCGCTGAGTGTCGCGGTGCTGGACAAGGACAGCGGCGAAGAGCTTGGCCCGCTGGAGATGACCGAGACGCCGGGGCTGTTTGTCGGCCATTTCGATCAGGCGCGACCGTACCTGTTGCGCACGCGCTGGGCCGGTGGCGAGCAGGTCGCCGAAGATCCGTACAGCTTTGGCCAGCTGCTGGGCGAAATGGATTTGTATCTGTTCGCCGAAGGCAATCACCGTGACCTCAGCGCTTGCCTCGGTGCGCAGCTGAAAACCGTTGATGGTGTCGACGGTGTGCGCTTTGCCGTGTGGGCACCGAATGCCCGCCGTGTCTCGGTGGTTGGCGATTTCAACGTCTGGGACGGTCGTCGTCACCCGATGCGCCTGCGCCATCCTTCGGGCGTGTGGGAGTTGTTCATCCCTCGCCTGCAAGCGGGGGAGTTGTACAAGTACGAAATCCTCGGCGCTCACGGCATTCTGCCGCTCAAGGCCGACCCGATGGCGCTGGCTACCAGCCTGCCGCCGGATACCGCCTCGAAAGTCGCCTCGCCATTACAGATCGACTGGCAGGATCACGAGTGGATGAATTCCCGTCAGGATCGCCAGCAGCGCTCCAAGCCTCTGTCGATCTACGAGTTGCACGCCGGTTCCTGGCAGTGCGAGCTGGATGATCTCGGCGAAGTCGCGCGCCAGTACACCTGGCAGGAACTGGCCGAGCGGCTGATTCCTTATGTGAAAGAGCTGGGATTCACCCACATCGAACTGATGCCGATCATGGAGCACCCGTTCGGCGGTTCCTGGGGCTATCAGTTGCTTTCGCAATTCGCGCCGAGTGCGCGTTACGGCACGCCGGATCAGTTCGCCGCGTTCGTCAACGCCTGCCATCAGGCCGACATCGGTGTGATCCTCGACTGGGTACCGGCGCATTTCCCCACCGATACCCACGGCCTGGCCCAGTTCGACGGCACCGCGCTGTACGAATACGGCAATCCGCTGGAAGGCTTCCACCAGGATTGGGACACGCTGATCTACAACCTCGGTCGCACCGAAGTGCACGGCTACATGCTGGCCTCGGCGCTGCACTGGCTGAAACACTTCCATATCGATGGCCTGCGTGTCGATGCGGTGGCGTCGATGCTGTATCGCGACTATTCGCGCAAGGCTGGCGAATGGGTGCCGAACCGCCACGGTGGTCGCGAGAACCTGGAGGCCATCGACTTCCTGCGCCACTTGAATGACGTGGTTGAACTGGAAGCGCCGGGTGCACTGGTAATCGCCGAGGAATCCACTGCGTGGCCGGGCGTCAGCCAGAGCACCCAGCAGGGCGGCCTGGGCTTTTCCTACAAATGGAACATGGGCTGGATGCACGATTCGCTGCACTACATCCAGCAGGACCCGGTGTACCGCGCCCATCACCACAACGAGTTGAGCTTTGGTCTGGTCTACGCCTGGTCCGAGCGCTTCATCCTGCCGATTTCCCACGACGAAGTGGTGCACGGCAAGCACTCGCTGATCGACAAGATGCCCGGCGACCGCTGGCAGAAGTTCGCCAACCTGCGCGCCTATCTGAGTTTCATGTGGACGCATCCGGGCAAGAAGCTGTTGTTCATGGGCTGCGAGTTTGGCCAGTGGCGCGAGTGGAACCACGATCAGCAACTGGACTGGTACCTGCTGCAGTACTCCGAGCACAAAGGTGTGCAGAAACTGGTGGGCGATCTCAATCGGCTGTATCGCGAAGAGCCGGCGCTGCACGACCAGGACGACGCGCCGCAAGGCTTCCAGTGGTTGATTGGCGATGATGCGATCAACAGCGTTTACGCATGGCTACGCTGGAGCAAGGACGGCTCGCCGGTTTTGGTCGTCGCCAATTTCACGCCGGTACCGCGCCAGTCGTATCGGGTCGGCGTGCCGTTTGCCGGACGCTGGACCGAGCTGTTCAACAGTGACGCCGACATTTATGCCGGCTCCAACTATGGCAATGGTGGCGGGGCATTGACCGATGAAGTACCGAGTCATGGTCAATCGTTGTCGCTGGAGCTGAATCTTCCGCCTTTGGCGGTGTTGATTCTCAAGCCGCAGGGCTAGCAGCTGTGGGAGCGAGCCTGCTCGCGAAGGCGCCATGTCAGTCAACAATGATGTTGAAGGTGGCACCGCTTCGCGAGCAGGCTCGCTCCCACAAGGTTCTTCAGCGTTCAGCAGATCACCAACGCATCCGCACGCCGAGGCTGCCGATAATGCCGTTCAAATCATTGTCATCCACATCGCTGCTGTAATCGGCGCTCATGTACAGGCTTACCGCAGGTGTGACCCGCGCCACCAGTCCCAAACCCAACTCCACTGTTGAAGACTTGCGGCTGCTGCTGATCTTGTCGACCTGATCGAGGGTCACCGTGCTGCCGGTGTAAACGGTGTGCCAAAGGTTGGTGCGCACGTAGGGTTCGACAGGCAGCCCGTTCAAGTCATAACTGCCTTTCAATCGCGCACCGACGCGGCCACTCCACGCGGTCAGGTCGGTGGAAGAGGCATTGCCCGAGCCGGCGTACGGAGCGTCGAGACTGATGCGCTGGTTGATCAGTTGTGCCTGCGGCTCGACCACCCAGTTTTCACTCAGGCCGATCGGGTAACCGCCTTCGACGGAAAAGGTCATCGCATTGCCCTCGGTGGCTTGCCGATTGCCTTGCGCAGTGCGACTGAAACCGCTGACCCGACCGCCGCTGGCCGACAGGTCGACGTGCCAGCCTTGCGCACCCACCAGACTGTAATAGGCGCCGAGGCTCTGGCCTTGCAGGTTGAGGCTGTCAGTGTTGCGGTCGGCGAGGGCACGTCGGGTCAGCGCACCATCGGCATTCAGCTGGACCTGATTGTCGCCACCTATGAGACCAAGGGTCTGAGTGGTCCCGTTAGCGCTTTTCAACGTGACCACGGCCGGACCTTTGAACTCACCAGCGGCCATCGCATAACCGGATGAAAGTGCGTCGGTCTGTGCTTGCCGAGCGCTTTTGCCGTACAGCTCGTCCCAGGCAGATGGGGCAAGATCCTCAGTGATCAGGCGCGAACTCTGCTGACTCAATGGCAGCGGTCCGGGTGTTATCACGGTTGCTGGCAGGGTCAGCACCGGTACGTCGGCGTGATACCACGCGGGTTCGTCCGCCGCAGATCCCGCATGCGCCTCCATGGACGAGCACAGCAGCAGTGAACCTGACACTGTGCAAAGAGTGATTTTCAGTTCGTGTGGGGTCAGTGAAGTTTTCATGGAGGTCTACCTTGCAAGCGCATGCGTCATCTCGTGTTTGGCGCCTCTCCTACCCCGAACGAGGGGCGACCGAATAGAGCGGGGCGAACCGCGGCTGCTCGATTTCGCGAGTGCCGGAAGGTCAGCCCCAGTAGTGATTCCGGGGGTAGTAAGGTAGAGATAAGAAGAGTGACGCCTGCGCGTCAAGAAAATGCACGATGAATGGCGTGCTTAAATCAGCCTTTGTAAGCGTTTGTTTTTCTGCTCATAACTAAGTGGTTGTTTGCATGGAAAAACGCTTGCGAAGCAGGCGGCTGACGGTTTTTTGCCGCCGACGAAAGGTCCTTCCGAGCGTTGGTTGCCGGGAAGGCCTGTCATTTAATTGCTGTCAAAAACGCAGCTACAGGTGTACTTCAACTGCTAACGGCAGGTGATCCGAAAGATGCGTCCACGGCTTGTTGCCAAGAATCCTTGGATCGTGGCTACTGGCATTGCGCAGGTAGATCCGGTCAAGCCTCAGCAAGGGAAACCGCGCGGGATAGGTTTTCGCCGGGCGCCCATGATGGCGCTCAAAGGCTTCATGCAGATAATCGCGACGGGCGAGGGCGGCGTTGCCTTGCAACTGCCAGTCATTGAAATCGCCGGCGATGATCACCGGCGCATCGTCGGGTAGAGATTCAAGCAGCTGACAGAGCAGTTGCAACTGCAATTGCCGATGGCTTTCCAGCAGACTCAAATGCACACAGATCGCATGCACCTCGGCATGCCCGGGGACATCAAGAATGCAGTGCAACAGCCCGCGCCGTTCAGGCCCGGTGATCGACACGTCAAGGTTGCGATATTCGCGGATCGGGTATTTCGACAGCAGCGCGTTGCCGTGGTGGCCATCCGGGTAAACGGCGTTGCGGCCGTAGGCAAAATCGCTCCACATACTGTCGGCGAGGAATTCGTACTGCGACGTCTGCGGCCAGTCGTTGTAACGACTGGAGTGGCGTTCGTGCTCACCCACCACTTCCTGCAGAAACACCAGATCGGCCGAGGTACTGCGCATCGCTTCGCGCAGCTCCGGTAGAACGAACCGCCGATTCAGCGCGGTGAAGCCCTTGTGGGTGTTGACCGTGAGTACCCGCAGGCGATGAATGACTGGCGCGTCGAAC
Organism: Pseudomonas sp. S3_G06; assembly: GCF_054667565.1. Lineage (NCBI taxonomy): Bacteria > Pseudomonadati > Pseudomonadota > Gammaproteobacteria > Pseudomonadales > Pseudomonadaceae > Pseudomonas > Pseudomonas sp. S3_G06. The sequence goes on along the minus strand of NZ_CP162738.1, from coordinate 2,337,305 downwards.
GCTTGACGCTTGGGATCGCTGGACACGTTCACTCCTCTGAATTGGGCCATGCCTGTTCATGCGACTGGTTCGAGGGGGTGGCAGTTCCTTCCGATGATTCACTGCTGGGCTAATGTGGGAGCGAGCCTGCTCGCGAAGACTTCATCACATTCAATACATCTGACACATGACACACCGCTTTCGCGAGCAGGCTCGCTCCCACAGGTATGGTGAGCTTCCGCCGTTCAGAGGAAGACGATTTCATACGGCAGGCGCATCCGCTCCAGCAGCACCGGTGGCAGCAGCGGGGCGATGCCGATGGCCGGTTCGCCTTTGAGCTGGCTGGCATAGGCGTGGGTGGCGTGGCTCTTGCGCGCGACTGTCCAGGTGTCGAGACGCAGCTTGCGCGCGCGTTCCCAGGGAATCATTTGCTGCTCGCGCTCCGGCCAGTGCCAGGCCCACACCGGCACATCGTGGTAGGTCGCCCCGGCTTTCTGCGCCGCGTCGAAACTGGCCCGGCCAACCACTTCATGGTCCGGTGGGCCATCCTTGCGCCAGGTACTGAACACTACGTCGCCCGGTCGCAGGTAACGGCCGATGAACTCGGTGAGCTGGCTTTGCTGATCACTCAGTGCGTTGTCGGTAAAGCCGCCGCGCACCCACTTCAGGCTGTGCATGGGCAGGCCGAGGCGGCGCAGGGCTTCGACGCTTTCCTGCGGACGGAATACGCTCAGGCGCTGTTCCGACCACTGGCGCGAGCCGGGGTGGCTGGCGCTACCGTCGGTAATCGAGAGCAATTGCAGGGGATGGCCAAGGCTGGAGAGCAGTTGCAGCAGACCGCCGCAAGTGACCACTTCATCGCCCGGATGCGGGGCGATGACCACGGCGCGGGCGCCGGCGGGTACCAGGCTGTGGGTGTTGATGACGGGAATATTGTCGAGTTGCGGCGCGCTGTTCCAGATCTGTGCCGGCAGGCCGTGTTCGTTGAGTAATGACGATTTCATGAGTGCGACGTCCTTGTGGTATCTCGCCCTCAGTCGTGAGCAGCCAACGCTGATCGCGGCCCGTGAAGGCAAATGAATAGCAACGGTGCAGTGCTCCAACCCTTGGATTACTGCGAGGCAGAGTATTGCTCAAGACAGCCGATTCGTCGCGTCACAGATCAATCTGATCCGTAATTTTTTATTCCAGCTGTGCCAGATTGCGCAGAAAGTCACCGAACCCGCCCTTGGCCCGGCTGTCGATTCGGGCGCTGGTGTGCACTTGCGGACGGTGACTCCAGGCGATATTCGCGCCGCTGCGCTCCAGTGCAAGCACCAGTTGCACATCCTCGTCACAGGTCAGCGGCTTGAAACCGCCGGCCAGACGATAAGCCTCGGCACTGACACCCAGGTTGGCGCCGTGAATGTGTCGATGGCCATCGCGGGCCTGATAATGATGGTGATAGCGAATCTGCGCCGCCTCATCAATCGACTCGTGCCAGTGCTCGACGGTGACCGTGCCGCACACTGCGTCCGCCTCCAGTCCCAGTTGCGCCGCCAGCCAGTCATCGGCGACGCGGCTGTCGGCGTCGGTGCAGGCGATCCAGCGGGCACCACGCTCGAGCAACAGGCGCGCACCGGCGGCGCGGGCTTCGCCAACGTTGCGTGCATCAATCTGCAAGCTGAGCACCGGATAAGCGCTGACGATCCGCGCCGAGCCATCGCTGCAACTGTCGAGCACGACCAGTATTTCCACCGGCTCGCCGGCCAGTTGTGCATGCTGGCTGGCGCGCAACGCTGCACGCAGGCATTCATCAAGCAGCGCCTCTTCGTTGTGCGCGGGAATCACGATACCGATCAACGCAAGCCCTCCAGGGCCGCCACCGAGCGTGGCTCGCGGCTCCACAGTTCGAGAATGAAATCCGCTTCCTGATGCAGCACCAGACGCGGCAAAGCCAATTGATCGTGGATCTGATCGTGGACCTGACGTGCATTCAACGGACAGCCCTCGATCGGCGGGCGCCAGTGGCAGGCCAGCAATTGGCCGCCGGCGGTCAGCGATTCACTGATCCGGCGGATCATTTCTGTCAGATCTTTTTCGTCGAGGTAGTAGCCGATTTCGCTGAATACGATCAGGTCGAATTTTTCCTCGGGCCAGTCAGCCGGAAGGCGGCCCTGACGGACTTCGGCATGCTCGAACACGCTCAAGCGCGTACGCGCCAGCTTCACCGCCGCGCTCGCCGTGTCGCAGCACAACAGGCGGTCGCAGCGCGGAGCCAGCTCTGCACTCAGTTCGCCGTTGGCGCAACCCGGTTCGAATACCGACCTATAGCGCGGACGGGGCAGGGCGGCGAGGGTGATCGCGCGCTTGCGCTGTTCGTACCAGCGCTGGCGAAACGCCCATGGGTCGTCATTGCCCGCGAACAGGCCGTCGAAATAGCGGTCATCGACGCTCACAGGAACACCACTTCAAAAGGTTGCAGCAAACGATCTAGCACATAGGGCGCGAGCACTGGCCCGAGGCCGACGTCGCGGTCGCCTTCCAACTGGCTGGCGAACGCGTGCGCGGCGTGACGTTTACGTGCGATGTGCGTCGGTGAAAGGAGAATCTTGCGCGCCCGCTCCCATGGTACGGAAGCGTCTTCCGGGGTTGCCCAGTGCCAGGTCCAGACCGGCAGTTCATGGCAGGTCGCACCAACGCGTCGCGCCGCTTCGACACTGGCGCGGCCGACGGCCTCGTGATCGCTGTGACCGTCTTGGCGCCAGGTAGTGAAAACCACGTCACTGGCATGCAGATAACCGGCGATGAATTCGCTCAACTCGGTTTCTTGCGCCGCCACTTGGGTGTCGGTAAAACCGCCGCGCAGCCATTTCAGACTGTGCATCGGCAGACCGAGGCGCCGCAAGGCTTCGGCAGACTCCTGCGGACGCACCACACTCAAACGCTCGACTGTCCAGCGCTGCGAGCCGGGGTGACTGGCGCTGCCATCGGTGACCGAAATCAACTGCAACGGCCTTCCGGCTGCCGCCAGCAACTGCATGATGCCGCCGCAACCGAGTACTTCGTCATCCGGGTGCGGCGCGATGATCACCGCTCGCGAACCCAGCGGTACCAAGTCAAGAATATCGATGGCGGGCAGCTCGGCCAGACGCCGCGAAGCCTGCCATTGCTGCAATGAAGTGCCCTGGCCAACGATCGGGTTGGCTTTCATAACGCCCAGACCTCGCAGGACTGACCAGCAATCTGTTGGCCCAATGCAGCAAGGTCGCGTTCAGCGTGACTCTGGCGCAGAAACACCGGCAGGTCGGCGCTCAACCGGGCGAAATGCCGATCCTGACAAAACGGCCCGGCACCCAACGCGCGACCGACTTCGCGCATCACCTGTTCGGCAGACTGTTCGACCACGGCGCGGGCGCGGCGGGCGAGCAATTCAGCGTCGGCCTCGGGCTGCGCATCGATTTGCAGCGCGCTGAAGCGCAACACATCGGCTGCCGCTTGCAGTGCTGTGTCAGTCGCACCGAGATGGGCGAGGGCGTGCGGTTCATCGCGTTGCGCGCAATGCTGACGCAGCCCTTCGGCAATCCGCCGTGAAGCGCCATACCAGCAAGCCGCGATACCGATCCCGCCCTGCCAGAACCCCGGTCGTTGCAGGTAATCACCGGGGTTGCCAATGGCCTGCGCTTCAGCGTTGTCGAACAGCACTTCAACGCTGCCGGTGGCCGCCATGCCCACCGCTTGCCAGCCTTGATCGGTGATGGTCACGCCAGGTTGATCGAGTGCGACTGCAACCAATTGCTGCTGACCGTCCGCGTCCCATGCGGTGAGCAAGGCGTGGCTGAGCACCGCAGCGCCAGAGCACCAGGCCTTGCGTCCGTTCAGCGTCACCATATGCCCTGACGGCGTGACTTTCACCCGTGCCTGCGGCGGTTCGGCGGCCCACATGCCCCACGTACTGCCCGGGGTTGGCGTACCGCCCAGTTGCTCGATGATCGCCAGCGCATCCGTGTGGCCTTCATAGAGTTTGCACAGGCCTAAATCGTGTCCACCGACTTCCGAGAGACGCTGAAAGCGCTCCAGCGTGTGACCGCTGCCGGGCAACGGCAAGCGGTCGAGGCCGGCCTCGACCATTGCCCGCAGGCAACGGCCGAGGGCATTGGTGTCGGCGTAATCTGGCGGACGGCGGGCCAGATAATGTTGAAAGTCCATATCAATCTTCTTCGTCACGTTGCAGTTCGAACAGCAGCAACGAACGCCCGGTCACCGAATATTCATGGCCGAAGTCGAAGCGTTCCTGACCGCGAATCGACGGCTGATTGGTGTCGATCATGCAGGTCCAGAAGCCGCCATTCGGCACTTCCGGCAGGGTAAAGTTGACGATGTCGTGATGGGCGTTGACCACCAGCAGCAGCGTCGCGTCGGCACCTTTACGACGGATGCCGGTTTCCTGCGCGCGTCCGTCGAGCAGCATGCCGAGGCAGCGATTGTGCGCATCGTGCCAGTGCTCGGTGGTCATCTCGGTGGCGTCCGGTGCCAGCCAGGTCACGTCCTTGACGCCGATGTCTTCGTTGTACTCGCCGACCAGGAAGCGTCCGCGACGCAGGATCGGATAAGTCAGGCGCAGCTTGATCAGGCGTTTGACGAACTTGAGCAGGGCCTTGCCGTCTTCGCTCAGATCCCAGTTGACCCAGCCGATCTCGCTGTCCTGGCAATAGGCGTTGTTGTTGCCGTCCTGGGTGCGGGCGAACTCGTCACCGGCAACGATCATCGGTGTGCCCTGGGCCAGCAGCAGGGTGGCGAAGAAATTGCGCATCTGCCGATGACGCAGTGCATTGATTTCAGGATCGTCGGTCGGACCTTCGACGCCGTGGTTCCACGACAGGTTGTTGTTACTGCCGTCCTGGTTGTTCTCGTCGTTGGCTTCATTGTGCTTGTCGTTGTACGAGACCAGATCGTTGAGGGTGAAACCGTCGTGGGCGGTGATGAAGTTCACCGACGAATACGGCCGGCGCCCACGCTGGTTGAACATCTCCCCGGAAGCGGTCATGCGGCTGGCGAAATCCGCAAGCTGAGCGTCGTCGCCTTTCCAGAACGCGCGCACGGTGTCGCGGAACTTGTCGTTCCATTCAACCCAGCCCGGCGGAAAGTTGCCCACCTGATAACCGCCGGGACCGCAGTCCCAGGGTTCGGCGATCATTTTCACCTGACGCAGCACCGGGTCCTGACGGCAGGCGACGAGGAAGCTGTGGCGCTCGTCGAAACCATCGTGGTAGCGGCCAAGAATGGTTGCCAGGTCGAAGCGGAAGCCATCGACGTGCATCTCACTGGCCCAGTAGCGCAGAGAGTCAGTGACCATTTGCAGCACGCACGGGTGGCTCAGGTCCAGTGTGTTACCGGTGCCGGAATCGTTGATGTAGTAGCGCTTGTCGTCGGGCATCAAGCGGTAGTAGGAGGCGTTGTCGATACCGCGCATCGACAGGGTCGGGCCTTGCTCGTTGCCCTCGGCGGTGTGGTTGTAGACCACGTCGAGAATCACTTCGAGGTTGGCATCGTGCAGATGCGCGACCATTTCCTTGAATTCGGCAATCTTGCCACTGGCCAAATAACGCGGGTCCGGGGCGAAGAACGCGATGCTGTTGTAGCCCCAGTAGTTGGTCATGCCCTTTTGCAGCAGATGCTGATCGTTGACGAAAGCATGGATCGGCAGCAATTCGACAGACGAAACACCGAGCTTGCGAATGTGCTCGAGCACGTCGTCGACCATCAGACCGCCGAAGGTGCCACGCAGGTTTTCCGGCACCGACGGGTGCCGCATGCTGATGCCGCGCACGTGGGTTTCATAGATGATGGTCTTGTCCCACGGCACGCTGACGCGATGGTCGTTGCCCCAGGTGTGCGCCGGGTCGATGACCTTGCACTTGGGCACGAATGGCGCGCTGTCACGCTCGTCGAAACTGAGGTCGGCGTCGGGGTGGCCGATGGTGTAGCCGAACAGCGCCTCCGACCATTTCAGCTCGCCGACCAATTGCTTGGCGTACGGGTCGATCAGCAGTTTGTTGTGGTTGAAGCGGTGACCATTGGCCGGGTCATAAGGACCATATACGCGGTAGCCGTAGATCAAGCCAGGATGCGCATCCGGCAGGTAGCCGTGGTAGATCTCATCGGTGTATTCCGGCAGCTCGATGCGTTCGAGCTCGACCTCGCCGGCATCGTCGAAAATGCACAGCTCGACCTTGGTGGCGTTGGCGGAAAACAGAGCAAAGTTCACCCCCAGACCATCCCAGGTCGCACCGAGCGGGAAGGGCAGGCCTTCACGGATTCTCGACGGCTCGGCGTGCGCAGCGGGTTCGGCTTTCTTTGGACGGGTCATGATTGCTCCTGCAAAAAAACGGGACAGTTCAGGCAATGAGATTTCCTTGTGGGAGCGAGCCTGCTCGCGAAAGCGTCGGTACATTCGACATTTTCACCAACTGACCTAGCGCTTTCGCGAGCAGGCTCGCTCCCACAGGGTTGTGTGTTGTTCCCAAAAATGGGCTTTCTTCGGGGCGCAAGAACCCCTGTGGCGAGCACGCTCGCCACACAGTCATTCAGTTCAAAAATGGATCGGGTCAGTTCGCCGGAGGCTTCTTCGCTGCTCGCGGCTTTTTCTCGGTAGCCTTTTCGCCCGGCGGGACTACTTTGGGCGTGGCCGCCGGCTTGGCTTTCGCTGCCGGTTTGGCTTTGGCGGCTGCCGGTGTTTTGCCGTCGGTGCTTTTCGCTGCAGCGGCTGTAGTCTTGCCAGCCACTTTGCTGCCCGCCGCTTTCGGTGGCTTCTTGGGTGCCAGCGCTTCGGCCTCGGCCAGCTTGCGCGCCATTTCCCAATGACGTTCTTCGTGGCCTTCAGGTTTCCCTTCCGACTCCCAGATCTGATAGGCGAATTCGCGAATGCGTTTATCGTCGGTGCTCATCGCAATGCTCCTGAACTGAACTCATGCTTGTGTTAAGTGTTGGATAAAGAGATTGACCGGGACATCCCCCAGCGCTTCGCTGACATTCAGCTCCCTGTTTTGTGTGACTACGCTGCTGGCAAAAAGTCCCTTCAGGTTTGCATCCGAAGCGGCAGACGGTAAAACCACCCGCGTATCGCCCCAGCGCAGCGCATCGACCTGCGGCATGGCACTGTTTTCCAGCAACGTCGCGCAACGCACCGGCACTACCACGATGGCTCGCACGCCCTCGTGTTCACGCGCGAATGCCAAGACGTTGTGTGCCTGACTGCCCAGCACTTCCAATGGCTGGTAATCGCCACGACGGAACAGCTCGCTGTGTTCCTTGCGCAGGTTCAACACCTCACTGATCAGCGCCTGTTTGATGCGCCCGTCACGCCAATCCTTGAGCAGTTCGGTACCCGGCACGGATGCCTGCAACGCTTGCTCGCGGGCGGCGTAATCTACCGGGCGGCGGTTGTCCGGGTCGACCAGACTGAAGTCCCAGTACTCGTTGCCCTGGTACAGATCCGGCACACCCGGCACAGTCATGCGCAGCAAGGTTTGCGCCAGCCCGTTGAGCGCGCCGGCAGCGGCGATGCTGTTGACGGTCTTGCTCAGCGCCGCACGCAGCAACTCGCCTTCTTCACCGGTCAACAGCTTTTCCGTGAACGCCTGTGCTGCGTTTTCATACGCTTCATTCGGCGCGCTCCAGCTGCTTTGCAGCTTGGCTTCACGCAGGGCTTTCTGCTGCCATTGCCAGATGCGCTTGGCGTAATCGGCGAAACCGGCCTTGTCGTCGTCCTGCAGGTCCAGCGGCCAACTGCCGAGCAATGCCTGATAGAGGATCAGTTCGTCGCCAGCGGAAGGCGCGTCATCTTCGATGCGCACCGGGCGGGCGAGGGCGCGCCACAGTTCGACCTGATCGGCGTACCAATGGCTGCGCTCGCTGAGTACGGCCAGCCGGGCGCGGGTGTCTTCGCCGCGCTTATGGTCATGGGTGGCAGTCGCGAGCAAGTTGTCAGGAAACTCGGCCATGCGCTGTTGATTGACTTCGTGGAACTCGCTGACGGGCGCGCTGAATTGCTCGGTGTTGTAACCGACATCATTGCGCGACAGCAGCACCGCCGAGCGATACAGCGCGGTATCTTCGACGGCTTTGGCAGCTGCCGGCGAAGTCAGTTGCTGGAAACGCACGCACGCATGCTTGAGGATCTTGCGCGAGCGCCCCCGTGGCTTGCGGCGCCAAGGCGTGCCGCCGAGCCAGCTGGCGACCGAGTCGAGCACTGGCCAGTCGGCTTCGCTGAGGGTTTGCCGCGCACCGTCCATGGCGTGCTGGAAAATCGCTTCGTCCTGCTCGGACCGGCCCATGGCGCTGATGTAAGTGCGATAAACCGGGAAGTGCACGATCAACGCATGCAGCACGCGGCGAATGGCGCCCAAGGTCAGGTCGCGGGTCATCAGGTCATCCCGCGCGACTTGATGCAGGGCCTGCGCGACACTTTCAAAGTCGCTGGCCAGCGAACCATTGAGGATCTGCTGGCGGGCCAGTTGCGCTTCTTCCATGAACGCTGCCGGGCGCTCGGTGCGGCGCTGCCAGAGTTCGCCGAGCACACGTTCGCCGTCCGGGTCGTGTTGCAGCAGCGACAGCTGGTTCATGAACTCGTAACCGGTGGTGCCGTCGACGCTCCAGTCGCGGCGCAGGGTTTCGCCCTCGCCGAGGATCTTCTCGACATAGATGGGCAGGTGACGTCCCGGCGCCAAGTGATCAAGGCGACGGCGCAATTTGCGGCAGTAGCCACGCGGGTCGGCGAGGCCGTCGATGTGGTCGATGCGCAAGCCGTCGACCAGACCTTCTTCGACTAATTGGAAGATTTTGCCGTGGGTCGCTTCGAACACCGCCGGACGCTCGACGCGCAGGCCGCCAAGCTCGTTGATGTCGAAGAAGCGCCGCCAGTTGATGTCGTCCGCCGCCGTGCGCCAACTGGCCAGGCGATAGCTTTGCCGCTCGAGCAACTCGTGGAGCTTGTGGAAGCCCTCGTCGGTGGTCGAATCGTATTGGGCGACATTGCTTTCGATGGTGGCCAGAACACGCGGATCGCTTGCCAGCTCGCGCAACTCTTGCTTGAGTGGCATCGCCAGCGAATGTGCGTCGGTCTGGTAGCTGAGTGTGCTGAAGCGATCTGCCAGAGACTTCAGCGTGTCGTCGGACTTGAGCAGCTCGCCATAGTTGTTCGGGCAGATCGGGAAGTGGTGGTCGTAATGCTCGACGTAAAAAGTCCCGGTCTGCGCGTTGAATTTGAGCTTCAGCGTGCCTTCCTGCAACGCCACGCCGTAATCACTGCCAAGGAACGGCAGCAGCAACTGGCCTTCCATCAACGGGTCCGGCGAGTGCCACTGAATGTCGAAGAATTCGCCATACGGACTCAGGCGTCCCCATTCCAGCAGGTCGAGCCACCACGGGTTGTCATTGCCGCCCACGGCCATGTGGTTGGAAACGATGTCGAGAATCAGCCCCATGTTGTGTTCACGCAGGGTGCTGACCAGTTGGCGCAATGCCGGCTCGCCGCCCAGCTCCGGATTGACCTGGGTCGGGTCGACCACGTCGTAGCCATGCATGGAACCGGCGCGCGCCGCCAGCAATGGCGAGGCGTAGATATGGCTGATGCCGAGTCGGGCAAAGTACGGCACCAGTGGCACCGCTTGTTCGAGGGTAAAACCCTTATGAAATTGCAGGCGCAAGGTGGCGCGCAGTGGCTGGATTTGCTGTTGATTCATTGGTCACGCTCAGAGGCTTGAAGGCGCGCGCAGGCCAGCAGTTCCAGGCGGCGGGCGGCATCGGGGCCGTCCAGCAACGCTTCGCTGGGACCGGGCAAACGTCGCGACCAGTTCGGATGTGAATCGGTGGTGCCAGGCAGATTCGGCTGTTCATCAATACCCAAGGCATCTTCCAGCGGCAGCAGCACCAGCGGCGCGCGGGTGTGGCCGAGGAAACGCACACTGGCATCGACCACTTGATCGGCTTCGTGGGACTCTTCGCGGAAGTTCTGCGGATCCTGGCGCAGCGCATCGCGCAGGCCTTCGCGTTCACGCTCACGGTGCCGGCGCCAGTCGATTTCGCCATTGGCATCGACCAGACCGAGGCGTGCGTTCCAGTCAATGTCACGACCATGCCACCAACCATTAAGTGTCGGCAGGTCATGGGTGCTGGTGGTCGCCAGGGCATCATCCGGCCAGTCGAGAATCGGTTTGAAACGGGTATTGTCCTGTTCGAACAACAGCACGCGCATGCCCAGAATCGAGCGCGCGGCGAGTTTTTCCCGCAGGCCTTCCGGCACGGTGCCGAGGTCTTCGCCGAGCACGATGGCCTGATGCCGATGGGATTCCAGGGTCAGCAGGCGCAGCATGTCGTCGAACGGGTAATACAGATAGGCGCCATCCGCCGGGGCGGCGCCGTTGGGAATCACCCACAGGCGTTGCAGGCCCATGACATGGTCGATGCGCAGGCCTCCGGCGTGGGCGAAGTTGGCGCGCAGCATGTCGATGAAGGCACGGAAACCGTTGCGGATCAGCCCTTCCGGCGAGAATGCGGAAATGCCCCAGCCCTGGCCGCTGCGATTGAGGATGTCCGGCGGCGCGCCTACGGTCAGCGAGGCGAGCAATTCATCCTGAAAACTCCAGGCCTGACTGCCGGCACCGTCAGCACCGACCGCGAGGTCGGCGATCAGGCCAATGCCCATGCCGGCACTGCGCGCAGCAGTTTGCGCACGCTCGAGGCAGCGATGGATCAGCCATTGGCAGAAGGCGAAATAACCGATGCGCTCGGCATATTCCTCGGCAAACGCGCCGAGCGCCGCGCCGCGTGGGTCGTGCCAGTGCTCCGGCCATTCGCGCCAGTCGAGGCTTTCGCCACGGGCGGCGCGCATTTCCTGAATGGCTTCAAAGCGGCAATGGTTTTCCAGCGCTTCGCCACCGGCATGGCGGAAACTGGCGAAGTCGGCGTGCAGCGGATGCTCACCAGCGACGAAACCGTCATACAACGCTTGCAGCAGTTTCTGCTTGGCTTCGGCAGCGGTCGGCCAGTCGATCAGCTTGAGATTTTCCAGCTGCTCGAACTGCGCGGCCAGGCCACTGGCATCAATTGCATCACGCAACGCGCGTTCGCCGAGAATGCTCCCCGGCGCGGCATACAGTGAATTGAGAAACAAGCGGCTGGACGGCGAATAAGGGCTGTAGCGGCCATTGTCGGCGCTGAACATCGCGTGCATCGGACTGATCGCCAGCGCATCGGCGCCGCGTTCACCCGCTACACGAACCAGTTCCTCCAGCGCCTGCGTATCGCCAAAACCACCGTCACCCGGACGGCGTAGCGAATACAACTGGGCGCTCAGACCCCAAGCGCGCGGGATCGGGCTATCGACCGCATCGGCGACGCTGAAGCAGCGTTCAGGCGCCACGGCGAGCGTGAAATACTGATCGGCGATATGCACTTGCTGGTAACCGACCGGAATCAAGCCGGGCAACATGGCTTCGTTGTCCAGCTTCAGATTCATCTGCGAACCGTCTTCAAGATGGATTTCGCAGGGGGTTTCCGGTGAGAAATAGCGACTAAGGTCGAGGGCGATGCCCACGTCGCAGGTCAGCAGGGGTGGCAAATGGCGGTCTTGCTGGACTTCTTGCAATTCCAGCAGGCTGGCATCGATTTCTTGCGCGGTGCTGGCGGGGTGGCCGAGTCCGATCAGGACATTGCGCAACACAGCAGGAGCGACTTTTTGCTGACGCCCGTTGGCGTCGATCCAGTCGACGGCAAGGCCGGCTCGACTGGCGAGTATTTCCAGTTGCGCATCGCTCATAGGCGCTCTCCATCCAGGGGGTGCATAACGGGTGCGGCCGTGAGGCTGACGAGCGCGGTGTACGCCGGCAGTTGGTTCGGGTCCGACAGTTCGATCGCGGCTGGCTGTTGAAACAACCACTCGGTATCAGTCTGTGCAGGGTTGACCACTGGCGTGTCACTGAGGTTCAGGTCAATTCGCAGCTCACTGCCGTTGCCCAGCCGCCAGCGTGCGCTGACCGCGCCATGGCCGAGCATCTGCGCGCCCAGAGCCTGGGTCCCGGAGAGGTTGGGAATGATGTATTGGTGCCGCAACTTCAGCAGCTGCCGATACAGCTCTTGGGTCTGCTGTTGCAATGGCGTGCCGCTGCCGGACAATCGCGGCTGCGAAGCGTGGAAAGTGCTTTCGGCATTCGGATCGGGGATCTGTTCGCGCTTGTGCGGATCGGTAAAGGCACTGAATGCGGCGAACTCGTTGCGCCGACCTTCACGCACCAGTTCCGCAAGTTCACCGTGGTGGCTGGTGAAAAACAGGAACGGTTGCTCGGCGGCAAACTCGTCGCCCATGAACATCAGCGGAATCATCGGCGACAGCAGCAACAACACCGTCGCCGCTTGTACCGCACGCGGGTCGGCGAGCTGATGCAGGCGTTCGCCAAAGGCACGGTTGCCGATCTGGTCATGGTTCTGCAGGAACAGCACGAAAGCAGTGGAGGGCAGATGTTCGCTCGGCTCGCCGCGAGGTTCGCCATGGCGAGTGATGTGGCCCTGGAACACGAAGCCCTGACTCAGACAGCGCACCAGTTGCTCGGTGGGCTGCGCGGCATAGTCGGCGTAATAGGCGTCGGTTTCGCCGGTCAGCAGCACGTGCAGGGCGTTATGACCGTCGTCGTTCCACTGCGCGTCGTAATCGTTTTCCAGCAGGCTCGACTGGTTCAGCTCGTTCTCGACGGTCAGCCAGACGTGCCGGGTCGGGTCGATCTGCTGGCGAATGCGTCGGGCCAGATCGCTGAGGAAGTCGGGATCTTCAATCGCGTGCACCGCATCCAGACGCAGGCCGTCGAAGCGGTATTCAAGCAGCCACATCAACGCGTTTTCGATGAAGAACTCACGCACTTCCGGACGGCGGAAATCGATCGCTGCGCCCCAGGGGGTGTGCTTGTCCTCGCGGAAAAAACCCTTGGCGTAACGATGCAGATAGTTGCCGTCGGGGCCGAAGTGGTTGTAGACGACGTCGAGAACCACCGCCAGGCCATGGCCGTGGGCGGTGTCGATCAGGTGTTTGAGTTGTTCCGGTGTGCCGTAGGAGGCTTGAGGTGCATAGGGCAGCACTCCGTCATAACCCCAGTTGCGATCACCGGGGAACTGCGCCAGCGGCATCAATTCGATGGCGGTGATGCCCAGCGCCACTAGCCGCGCCAGATGCTGTTCGACTTCGGCAAAACCACCGAGCGCACCGACGTGCAGCTCGTAAATCACCGCTTCATTCCACGGCCGACCATTCCAGGTCGTGTGCCGCCATTGGTAGGCATGGGGATTGACCACCACACTGTGGCGGTCGAGGTCACCATCCTGCGCCCTGGAGGCCGGGTCCGGCACCTCCAGTTCGCCATCGATGCAGTAACGGTAGCGACTGCCCGCCGGGCAATTGGCCTTGATTACAAACCAACCGTCGCCCTGAGGCAGCATGGGCAACGATTTTCCATCTTCCAGTTCCACACTGACGTAGAACGCGTCAGGCGCCCACAACGCAAATTGCGTGTGCTCGGCATCCAGCATGATCGCGCCGTGGGGCCAGGTTTCTTGGGTCCTTGACGGCATTTTCTGCAACTCCCTGGTTATTTGTGGCTGGCTTTACCCAACGCCTTGGCGACCAGTTGTTCGTAAAGTTCGGCGTACGGTTCAACCGCTTTGCTCCAGTTGAACGGTGCAGCCATGGCGCGGCAGCGCATGGCATTGAGCAGTTCCGGGAAGGCGAAGACCTTGAACGCGCGGCTCAGGGCTTCTTTATAGCTATCAACGGTGGACTCATCGAAGAGGAAGCCGGTGACGCCGTTTTCAATGGTGTCGGCCAGACCGCCGGTGTTGCGCGCGACCGGCAGCGAGCCGAAACGCTGGGCGTACATCTGGCTCAAGCCGCAAGGCTCGTAACGCGATGGCATCAAGAGGAAATCGCTGCCGGCGAACATGCGTCGGGCATCGGTTTCGTTGAAGCCGATGCGCACGCCGATCTGGCCAGGAAAGCGCAGGGCCAGTTCACGCATGGCTTGCTCTTCTTCCGGCTCGCCGCGACCGATGATCGCGATCTGACCACCGTTCTGCACGATGAACTCGGACACCGCTTCGGTGAGGTCGAGACCTTTCTGATAGACCAGGCGCGAAACCACGGCGAACAGTGGGCCGGTAGAGTCATTCAGGCCGAACAGCTCACGGACGTGGGCGGCGTTGACCGCTTTGCCTTCCCAGTCGCCGATGGCGAACGGGGCAAATAGATGCGGGTCGGTCGCCGAATCCCAGCTCTCGTCGATGCCGTTCGGGATGCCGCTGAGCAGGCCTTGCTGGGTCTTGGCGGCAAGGAAACCGTCGAGGCCGCAGCCGAAGTCCGGGGTGGTGATTTCCTGCGCGTAAGTGGCGCTGACCGTGGTGATGTGGCTCGAATAGGCCATGCCGGCCTTGAGGAACGACATCTTGCCGTAGAACTCCATGCCTTCCTGTTGCAGGGCATGGGTGGGAATCCCCAGCTCCGGGCAGGAACCAAGGCTGGTCACGCCCTGGTAGGCAAGGTTGTGAATGGTGAACAGGGTCGGCGTGCGCTGCCCGCGCCAGTGCATGTAAGCGGGCGCGAGGCCAGCCGGCCAGTCATGGGCGTGCACCAGATCCGGGCGCCAGTGAATTTGCGCAAGATTGGCGGCGATGTCGGCAGCGGCCAGGCCGAGACGGGCGAAGCGGATATGGTTGTCCGGCCAGTCGCGACCGTTGTTGGCGCCGTAAGGGCCACCTTCACGCTCGTAGAGTTCAGGGCAGATCAACACGTAGATCACCAGACCATCGGGCATGTCCATACGACCGATCTTGCAAGGTGGCAGCGCGGCGTGGCCACCCAGCTCGCCGATGATGTGAATCGGGTTTTCGCTGTGCACCACTTGCGGATAACCGGGGATCAGCACCCGCACGTCATGCAAGTGGGCCATCGCGCGGGGCAGGGCGGCGGAGACGTCACCGAGGCCGCCGGTCTTGACCAGATCGGCGATTTCCGAAGTCACAAACAACACTTTTTTCTTGTTGGGATTCTGGCTTGCTACCGGAGCAAGCGTCTTGGTGCCGGGTACGTTGATCTGTCGGCTGCCGGGAACACTGATGGTGCTCGATTCTCCAAGCGACTGGTGAGCACGCTCTCCCTGAATATCCAATGCCGCACTGATCATATGTATCTCCCGTGTGTGATCTGATTCTTGTCTCGAACAAGCTGTTTCATGGCCAAGTCCTGTGGCCGGGCGCAAAGGCGCCACGCATCGGTGAGCAAATGCTGACCCAACACGCGCAAGCAGAATGGGTGGTGAGGCCGTTGCAAGGATTACACCAGTCGCTTTCGCCCAGTTGTTCTGATGACCTGTGGCGTGAAGCAAAAGTTTCGACTTTTTTTCGTCGGTATGACCGAGTGGTTTGGCCACTGAAAAATGAGTCTAGGCCAGATCCTAGAGCGGGTCGGTGCAAATGGGTAAATTGTTCGACAATCGGTTGTGTCGGGATGTTAGCGAGGGTTCAGGAGGGGAAACGCTCCGACGAAGGGCATGTTTTTCGGTCGGAGTGGGCCAAAACGGTGACTGGGTAGTCACGGTTTTGTGCTAGGGGATGGGCTGCGCGCACCGATTTGGTGCGGTGGCGTTGAGGAGGGGGTGGCGAGTTGGACCCTTCGCGAGCAAGCTCGCTCCCAAAGGATGAATGCATTCCAATGTGGGAGCGAGCTTGCTCGCGAAGGGGCCGGTTGAAGCACTACGACTCTCGAGTCAAAGAGTCAATTCAACAGACGCACCGGCTCCCCAGCTGCCCAACCCTGAATATCCTCGATCATCTGCCGGAAGAACTGCTCGTAATTCTGCCGACTGACATATCCCGCATGGGGGGTAGCGAGGACATTGTCCAGCGTGCGAAACGGGTGCAGGTCCGGCAAAGGCTCTTGCTCGAACACGTCCAGCGCTGCCCCGGCAATTCGCCGTTTCTGTAGCGCCTTGATCAACGCGGTTTCATCGACGATCGGCCCGCGTGCGGTGTTGACCAGCAATGCGGTCGGTTTCATCCAGTCCAGCGCCTGGGCATCGACCAGACCGCGACTGCGTTCGCTGAGCACCAGATGCACGGACAGCACGTCGGCCTGCTCGAACAGTTGCTGCTTGCTGACGTACGTCACGCCGGCCTGTTCAGCGCGTTCGGCGGTGAGGTTTTCGCTCCAGGCAATCACCCGCATGCCGAACACCTGGCCGAACTGCGCGACCCGCTGGCCGATGCTGCCCAAACCCAGGATTCCCAAGGTCTTGCCATGCAGATCGCCGCCGAGGCCCTGTTGCCACCGGCCGGCGCGCAAGGCATTGGCTTCCTTCACCAGATCACGGGTGGCCGCCATGACCAGCGCCCAGGTCAGTTCCGGCGCGGCGTGTTTGTAACTGTCGGTGCCGCAGACCTTGATGCCCAGCGCCGCTGCGGCCGGCATGTCCAGCGCGGCATTGCGCATGCCGCCGGTGACCAGCAACTTCAGATTGGGCAAGAGTCCGAGCAAGTCGGCGTCGAAACGCGTGCGTTCGCGCATGACGCAGATCACCTCGTACTTACCGAGGCGCTCGGCCAGTGTCGCGTTGTCGGCCGGGTAATCATGCACAAAGGTCACTTCACCGATGCTCTCCAGCACGGACCAGTCGACCACGTCGCGTGCCACGTCCTGCCAGTCATCGATCACTGCAATCTGCACCGTCATCGGCTTACCTCATCATGGAGCGGAAGGAGTCTTGCCCAGCCAGCCGAGCAGCGCCTGATGGAATTTTTCCGGTTCTTCCATTTGCGGCGCATGACCCATGCCCGGGAATTCGATCAGCGTCGACTGCGGAATCAGCTTGGCGACCTGTTTGCCAAGCACCTCGTAGTGGCCGATTTTCGCTTTCACTTCCGGCGGTGCGAGGTCCTTGCCGATGGCCGTGGTGTCGGAGGTGCCGATCAGCAGCAGGGTTGGCATCTTCAGGTCCTTGAACTCGTAGTACACCGGCTGGGTGAAGATCATGTCGTAGATCAGCGCCGAGTTCCACGCGACCTGGGTCTTGCCCGGACCTTTGCTCAGACCGGCGAGCATGTCGACCCAGCGATCGAATTCGGGCTTCCAGCGGCCATCGTAATAAGTGGTGCGCTCATAGTCGCGAATGCCCTTGGCCGTGACCTTCAACTCACGCTGATACCACTGATCGACGGTGCGATACGGAACGCCGAGGGCTTTCCAGTCTTCCAGACCGATCGGGTTGACCATCGCCAATTGATCGACCTGCTCCGGGAACAGCAGCGCATAACGGGTGGCGAGCATGCCGCCGGTGGAGTGGCCGAGCACAGTGGCTTTCTGAATGCCCAACGCCTTGAGCAATTGCTGGGTATTGGTCGCCAGTTGCTGGAAGCTGTACTGATAGTGCTCGGGTTTGCTGGAGGTGCAGAAGCCGATCTGATCCGGCGCAATCACGCGGTAGCCGGCGTCGCTCAAGGCCTTGATCGAACTGTCCCAGGTCGCCGCGCAGAAATTCTTGCCGTGCATCAGCACCACGGTGCGGCCGTTGGCCTTGCCATTGGCGGCGACGTCCATGTAACCCATTTGCAGTTTCTGACCCTGGGATTCGAAGGCGAAGTGTTTAAGCGTGTAGGGATATTGGAAGCCTTGCAGCTCCGGGCCATAGGCAGGCCCTTCGGCGGGGGCGGTTTCAGTGGCTGCGTGCGCCATTAATGGCAGGGCAGCGCTGAGGACGAGGCCGGGCAGCCAGCGGGAAAGCGTGACGGACATAAGCACTAACTCCTTGAAAATTGGCCGACTCTGGAAGGTCGGGATTACGCCGACGTTAAACAAAGGCAATCACAGGAAGGGTTGGTTCAACCGAGCCAGCCCAGTGTCAGCAAGGCCAGCACGCCATAGCGCGCGCCTTTGGCCAGGGTGACGATCAACAGAAAGCGCCCGAGCGGTTCGCGCATGACGCCTGCTATCAAGGTCAGCGGATCGCCGATCACCGGCAGCCAACTGAGCAGCAGCGACCAATGCCCATAGCGCTCATAGTGCTTGCGCGCCTTGGCCATATGCTTGGGGCTGACCGGGAACCAGCGTCGATCCTGAAAGCGCTCGATGCTACGGCCCAGCCACCAGTTGACCAGTGAACCGAGCACGTTGCCCAGCGTCGCTACCGCGAGCAAACCCCACAGCCAGTAACGCTCGCTGACGATCAGGCCGACCAGCAGCGCCTCGGACTGCAATGGCAACAACGTCGCCGCGCCAAACGCAGCAAAGAACAGGCCGAAGTAGGCTGCCCCCATCAACGGGCCGGGTAGTCCGCCACTACCACGTCAGCGCCGTCCTTCTTCAGGCCGATCACTTGGTACGCATCGCTCATGCCGTCCATTTCCATGCCCGGCGAGCCCATTGGCATGCCCGGCGCAGCCACACCCAGCAGATCGTCGCGCTTGCTCAACGCAAGCACCTGATCGGCCGGCACATGGCCTTCGACGAATTTGCCATTGATGATCGCCGTGTGGCAGGACGCCAGACGCGGTGGTACGCCGTGCTGCTGTTTAAAGCTGCTCATGTCGCTTTCGACGTGATCTTCGACTTTGAAGCCATTGGCTTCGAGATGGCTGATCCACTTTTTGCAGCAGCCGCAATTGGCATCGCGGTGCACTTCGATCGGGATCAGTTCGGCGGCTTGCGCCAGGGAGGAGATGAACAGGGCGCTCAGGGCGAGCAGACGCAGTTGGCTTCGCATGGGAATGGGCTCTCGACTCGGTGAAGGTCAGCAAGAACGCATTTTGACCGGTTTTTCCATCCCGGCATCAACTGAGTGTTTCCAGTTGCTACAAGACAGCCGAACCATTGTAGGAGGGAGCCTGCTCGCGAATGCGCTGGATCAGACGCAAATCCAGGTGCCGGAAAAATCGCTTTCGCGAGCAGGCTCGCTCCCACAGGGGATTGGCGTAAAGGCCAAAATCCCCGTGGTCGCGGTTGGCTTAACTGACCTTGAACCGCCCCATGATCGCGCTCACACGGCTATTGGCTTCGAGCAACTGGCGGGTATTCAGCTCGCTGGCCTGGCCGCTCTGCACCAGTTCATCGACCATGTGGCGGATCTGCACCATGCTGCGGTTGATCTCTTCGGTCACTGCGCTTTGCTGTTCGGCGGCGGTGGCGATCTGCGTGCTGAGGCTGTTGATGTGGCTGACCGAACCGGCCATTTCGTCCAGCCCCGAGTTGACTCGAGCGGTGGCGTCAGCGGCGGACTGGCAACTGGCCTGGGTGTTTTCCATGGCACTGACCGAGGAACTGACGCCTTGGGTCAGACGGGTCAACATCTCGTTGATTTCCGAAGTGCTGGCCTGAGTGCGGGCGGCGAGGGCGCGGACTTCATCCGCTACCACCGCAAAGCCACGACCCTGTTCACCGGCCCGGGCCGCTTCGATCGCGGCGTTGAGGGCGAGCAGGTTGGTCTGCCCGGCAATCGCACCGATAACACCGAGGATTTCGGTAATGCGCTGGGCGTCCTGCTGCATGTTTTCAACTTTGTGTGTAGCACTGGCCACTTCGTCGATCAGCGCGACCACGCTGTTGGTCGCTTCACCCACCACGACGCGCGAGCGATCGGCGTTTTCATTGGCGCGCTGGGTGAACGCAGCGGTTTCAGCGGCATTCTGCGCCACGCTTTCAGCGGTGGAGCTCATTTCGGTAATGGCGGTGACAGTCTGGTCGGTTTCCGAGGCGTGACGCAGCAGAATCTGGCTGGTGTGCGCCGAAGTGCGCTGCAGATTGTCGAGGCTGGACGCCATGGCACCGGTGGCCTGGGTGACTTCGCCGATCATGTTCTGCAAATAGACGATGAAGGTGTTGACCGAATGGCCGATGGCGCCCAGTTCGTCCTCAGCGCGAATGGTGATGCGGCGGGTCAGGTCGGCGTCACCGCTGGACAGTGAATTGATGTTGGCTTTCAGAGCCTTCATGCGCTGTACCAGTTTGCGAATCGCGTAAACCTGCAACAGCACCAGCAGGATCACCAGCGGAATCTGGATCAGGCTGAGACTGTTGAGCACATCGTCACGCTGGGCGGTGAGCATTTTGGTCGGCAGGGCAGTGGCGAGGAACCACGGTGTGCCCTCGATAGGGCGCATGAAGAATGTGGCGTCTTCACCGTTGTTGTCGAACTCGACGCGTTGCGCTTTATCGCGGTTCTGCAGGCCGGTCTTGATCTGATTGATGAAGGTCGAGCTGGCCGCCAGTTCGCTGATGTTCTTCAACACGATCGGGCCGCTGATGCGCGAACTGTTACTGATGATCTTGCCGTCAGCCTCGACGATGAGCATTTCGGCGTTGAGGTCTTTTTCCTTGCGCGCCACCAGGTCGTTGAAGAAGCCCAGGGTCACGTCGATGGTCGAAACGCCCCAGGCACTGCCGTTCTTGTAGATGGCCATGGCGCAATTGGTGCGCGGCTCGGCACTGGCGTCGTCCTTATAGGCAGCGGCCCACGCGCACTGACCGCGCGGGGTGGCCATGCCGCCCTTGTGCCAGCTCTGGTCGTAGTAGTTCGGTGCGGCGTCGCTGTTCCAGAACGTATTGACCTTGAGCTGACCCGAGGCATCCCGGTGCCAGAAGGTGCTGAACTTGTTGCGCCCGGCTTCGCGCTGGCCGGGCAATGGCCAGATACCGCCGCCAAAGACTTTCAGTTCGCCGTACTGATCCACCAGCCCTGGCAGCACCACGTCGATGGCGGCGCTGTCGAGCAGGGGGATGGTCTGGGTGATGCTGCGTTGCTGCGCCTGCACCTTGTTCAGTTCGCCCTGAATCTGCACGGCGACTTCGGCGATGCGGTTGAGCACGACCTTCTCTTCGGTATCGCGCAGGGTCGGTGCGACCAGTTGGCTGATGCCGACCACGGTCAGCACGGACAACAACAGGATGAACAGAATCAGAAACAGCGTGTAGCGAGCCTGAATAGTGCGCAGTGCGGGCATGGAACTGATCCTTGAGCGGCTTTTTGTTGGAGGGCAGGAATAAAACAGGGCGGGTATCACAGCGTATCGTCGTTCCCGGCGGAAGCTTTAGGTACTTGCGTGCCGAAAGAACTCAGGGCGATGACCGGTTGGTATCGGGATTGGTACATCTCCAGCAATCGCCACATTTGTTACATCCTGATGACGGCTCTGAAGCAATGTTTGCGGGCCTAAAGCTCGGTGTCATGAATGTACGAGATTTGTAAAAAAGCGCACAAAAGGGTTGGTTGGATCAGGCGAAGCGGCCGATACTCGCGCCCATTCAATTGGTTGGAACAAGGACATTTCATGCTCATTGCACAAGGAATCCCCGCATGACGATCGGCTATACCGGCGCCTGGGAAAGCAAGGCAGGCGTAATGGTTCGTGATACCGGCGCGAAAAAGCAGGTTTCGCAGAGCGTCAAGGTGCAGCAGATGCTGACGCTGGTCGGCAATGATCCGAATGCGCTGAATGTGGCGGAGATGGATAAGCAGGGTTTGCGCAAGCAGATCAAGGGCTTCGACCCGGCCAACGTCTCCGTAAAGCAGTTGGGCAACCTCAGCGAGTTCCTGCGCGGGCGCGGCCTGATTTCCGAGATCACCTCGATCACCTTGCTCAATGCCGGCGACAAATTCGACCGTTTCGGCGTGCAGAAAGACCCGGAGGCGAAGTTCAACGCGCTGGAATATTTCGCCACGCAACTCGATGCCATCCAGACCAACAGTCTCAATGGCAATTACTACGGCAAGAGCCTGATTCCCGAATTCAAAAAAGCCATTTACGTCCTGCAGAATCTCAAGACCTATGGCGAAGGCAATGCGGCAGTTCCGTCCGACAAAGGCCTGAAGGCAAAGGCGTAACGTCTGCTGATGATGCCCGCTCATCCGTGTGCGGGCTCATGCTGTTTACGCCGCCGGCACGGCTTGCCGAGTGATGTGACGTTGTGCTTGGTCATGCAACTGCTGCATGTGCGGGCAATGCAATGTCAGCTTGCGCTTGCGGTAGCCGCGATGAAACAACGTCAGCCAGCCTCCTCGATTGTCTTGCGCAGGCGCCAGGCCGGTGAAAGCAAAACCGATGGCATTCAGACTGTGCAGATCCACGGCAAACTGTCGCGAAAGCTGTAGACGAATCGAAACCAGCCAATGCCCGGGCAGTGATCGCAACTGGTCGAGCAGTTCCGGATTGAGTTTTTCCAGCCACATTTCATGGCGGCTGCCGTGCTGCTGGACCTGAACCGAAGCTCCGCGCCAGCGTCCTGCATCAGCCCCGACGCCGAACACAGCGCTCAGACGCACCATCAAGGGGCGGCAACTGGCTGGCCATGCCTGTTCTGGCAATGGCCGTTGATAGCCATCGATAGCACGTACACCCAATACGATCGACTCCGGTTTTTTACAACCAAAGGGTGAGCGGACATAGTCCGGCAACAATCCAGTGTTGTGAAAACCGAGGTTGATAGCCATGCGTTGGGTGTAAGGGTGATGGGTGACCTGTTTGATCGATACGCTGCGACAACCCAACGCCTGCGCATGAGTCAGCAGTTGTCCGCCCAGCCGCGTGGCAATGTTCTTTCCACGGGTATCGGGATGTACGACGCTCAAGGCCAGTTCGGCATCGTGCGAGCTTTCGCTCTGCCGATACAAAGTGGCATGGCCAAGAACCCGCTCACCCTCCACTGCAACCAGTGAATGCCAGCGTTTGTCGGCGTGGTTCTGATTGATCAGGCAGGGCATGTAAACGTCGGTTTGCACGTAATGATCACCGTAGACCTCGCGAAACAGCTGGCTGACGGCCTTGGCGTCGGTGTCACGGTAATTGCGCAGAATCAACGACTCCATCACGCACCTCCCTCTCGTCCGGGCCATAGCAGCGCAAGTCGACGATCCGCAGGCTTTTTCCTGCGCGAGGATGGCGCGCCAAGTCCTCAAACCGGCAACTCTGGATGCGCAGCTCCAATAACCGCTCACCCCGCAGTTGCGCGATCGGCGGGTACAGTTCGATCAAGCGGGCCTCAAGTTTCTCGTCGATGAGCGCCGATCGTTCCATGACTGCGTATTTCAACGTCAACACATCTGCGCTGTTGGCTTGTTCGATCAGCAATTGCCAATCGTCGCTGCCAGTGATGCTCCGTACGCTTTCGCTGATTTCATCGGTCATCAGCGACAGAATGCCGACCCGCACCCGCTGGCTATTGCCGCTGCGTCCTCTCAGGGCGAATTTGCGTCGTGCAGTGCCCGGCGGTTCGCGCCAGCACGCGAGATCTCCGACGGGATAGCGGATCAGCGGCATCAAACGGCGATGCAGATTGGTCAGCACCAGCAGACCGGTTTGATCGCAGGCCTCGATCGTTGCGCCGCTGTGCTGATCGACAATCTCCAACAGCACGTGACCGTCAGGTGTGCGATGTTCTCCTTCGATGCAGTCAGGATGACTGGCACCAATGAATCCGCCATCGACGCTGGCGTAGCCGATCGAGGCAAGGCGCGCGTTTGGCAGCACTTGCTCAAGGAGCTGGCGTTGCGAGGCAAACAGGCTCTCCCCGCCGTAAAGCACGGTATCAACCAAGGGCAGCTCAAGGCCGCGTTGTTGGAGCCAACTGGCGAAGGTCAAAAGTTGCGCAGGCACGCCAGCCAACACGTTGATCCGGTGTTGCACGATGGCATCGGCCAGCATTGGCGGGTCGACTTCGCCGGTAAACGGAAACTCGGTAATAGCCGTTTCCACATGGGCCAGTGAATCGTGGATAAACAGAAAACTGGCGTAGAGGTCGCCAGCGAAGAACAGATTGGCGACACGGTCGCCGGGGCTGAATTGCTCGCTCAGACTGCGGCCGAAAGCTTCCACTGTGCGTTGCCATTCCGTGCGGGCGTACACGGAGAGCCTGCCGCCGCCGGTTGATCCACCGGTCTTGAACACCAGGGCGTGGGCAATGGGGGCCGTCAGAACCGGCCATTGCATCAGATCCGCGCTGTCTTTCCAGAAGTCTGCCGGATCAAGTAGTGGCAGTTCGCGCAGCGAGCTTATTGCCTCGGGAATATCGGCGAGGCTGTTCCTGTAGTAGGGCGAATGCTTGCGGGCAAAACCCGTCAATTCGCTAATCGGGTCGGTTGTTTTCACGGTGTGTTCTTCTTGATTCGAATGAGCCAGCTCACGGCAAGCGTCAGCGGCGGGAGTCAATGACCAGCGGCGTCTTGCCGCTGTGTCTGTTTTGAACGAAGTGCTCGGGCGGGCATTGTTCGATCTGCAGCACCAGCAATCCGCTGTCGACCACGGTCATCAGGGTCAGGTAATCGGCGAGACGGTGTTTAGCGATGTCGGCGGCAAGTTCACAGTGCAGTTGCATGCGCTCGACGCCGTCAGCGCTGTGGTCCAGCTGCAACTGAAACGGCACTTGCAGCCGCGACGCCAATTCGCTCAGGGAGATGAAGTCAGTGCCGATGCGCAACAGCTTGCCGTGGCGTTGCAACAGCTCGAAGCGTGGCGACTTCAGCCCGCAGGCGCAGACGCCCGGCAGCCAGCGCCCGGTGTCGCCAATCTCATAACGCTGCACGCGCTGGCCCCCTTCACGGGCGAGCGAGGTCACCAGCAGCCGTCCCACTTGATCGTCGATCACCGGCACATCCTCATCGAACGCGACGATTTCCAAGTGCTGGATTGCGTTCATCAGATGGAAAACCCCATCCGCCGAAGCCTTGCAGGCATGGCCTAGCGGGCCGGCATCGACGCTGCCATAGATCGCCGAGCGAATGCTCGCGACGCCACAACTGCGCAGTAATGCACGGTTCTGCTCGCTCAGGTGCTCGCCACCCAGAAAGACTTTTTCAACCCCGCCATAAGCGCGCAGCCGCTGCTGCTCGTTCAAAAACAGGCGATGCAGTGTGGCGGGCATTCCCACCAGCACGTTGACCCGTTGGTCGATGATCAGTTGGGCAATCTCGCGGTAGTCGTCATCTGTAGGGGCGGCCATGGGCAGGTGCGTCACCTCAAGCAATTCCAGCGCTTTGCTGAAACTGAGAAAACCGCCGTACAGCCCGCCACAGAAGAACAGGTTCATGACCCGATCCCGCGCCGGATCAAGACCAGCGGCGAACAGGCCGTCAGCGGTTGCGCGCATCTGCCGATCGAAATCGCGATAGCTGTAGCCGGCCAGAGCAGGGGTGCCGCTGCTGCCTCCGGAGCGGAAATACAACTGCGCCTGATTGTTGATGGGCTGGGCGACGAAGGCCTCTTTGTTCATGATTGCAGCGCACGATTTCGCCGCGAGTGGCGGTGAATCGAGACTGGCCTGATTCGGCAGCTGCGTGGCCGCCAGACTCACCGATACCCGCCGACTCAAACGTTGCAGCGCATAGACGCCGTCATGGGGTTCGCCGGCGTAACCGTCGTGAATGCTGCCGATCGGTGCGATACGCGTGACCCCGGCGGCGATCAGCGCATGAGTAAGCTCGGCAATGCGCGATTGCGCACACATCAGCGCGCAGCTTTGCAGGACGTTGCGCCACGGCAACAGGGCGGCAGTGAGCAGCGCTTGCGGCAGCGGGTGCAGCAGTACGCTGCGAAACAGCGGTGAAGGCGCGAGTTGCCGATCATGGGTCCACATCACCCGCCAGCCCGGGCCGTTCCAGACTTGCCCGGTGTGACCGGCGAAACTCTGGCCGAGGCGGGCCATCTGCGTGTGCGTGGTAATTTGCGAGGCTTCCTGGATTGTCGGTACCAGAGCCGGCCATTGCGCGGCGCGTCGTTGCAGGGCCTGCGCCAGGCGTTCACCGATATCGCACAAAACCTGCGGATCATCGCTGTCCACCAGCAGCCATTGCGGGCTGGAGCAGGCCTGCTGATCCAGTCGGCAGACTTCGTCGGCGACGGCATCAAGCGCCTCCGGCGTAGACGATTCCGGGGTGAGATAGACGAAGCTGATGCGGTGCCCCCAATCGATCCAGCGACAACCCGGCACCAACTGTTGCCGAATCGCTTGCAGGGCCGCTTCGCCACCCCACGCTGCAACCCCGTTCGCGGGTTTGCACAGCTTGCCGATCTGCTCGGTGCTCGCTGGAATCACCGCCACATGTCCGGCCAGTTGTCCGCTGGCATCGCAGTCGACCAACGCGCGCAACAGTTGCGCCGTCAGGCCTTGATCGCTGCGGCTGGGGCGCAACCAGTTGACGTTGCCGGCGAGCAGACTTTCCACCACCGCGCAAAAGGCCAGCAGCGGCGCGTTGGCCGGAGTGATGTGCACCACCAGACCGAGCGGATGCCAGGCTTCGAAGCGTGGCTGGCGATAATCGAAACGACGCAGGCAATCGGCTTCGGCGCCCAATTCCCGCTCGCGTTTGTAGGCTAGCGCTTCGGGTTGACAGAAATCGATCAGGGCCTGCCGCTGCTCGTTGTCGAGGGGCAGATCCGAGTGCGCGTCATGCAGTTGCCGGGCAAATCCCGCGACTGCATCGATGACTGTGCGGCTGTCGAGTGCCCTCGCCAAGTGTTGCGGCAACGCCTGTTGTAGGTCTTGCAGCGCTTGGTCGAGGCTATAAGCGTGGTGCAGTTGTCCATTGATCAAATACATATCAGTGACTTCCCAGTAATTCGGCGGCGGCCATTGCGCAGCTTCTGCCCGCTGTGGTCCCGGCGCGGCCGTGCAGTTCGAACCAGTCGCTGGTCAATCCACAGCCGCAACTTGCGCCCGGGTGCAGCGTGGCAAGGTCGCTCATGACCACGGCGTGGGCCGGGCTCGATGAGATGTAAGGCGAGACGAAGCCGAGCAGGCCTTGTTGGCCATAGGGCAGCAGGGAAAGATCCGCCGGATCGCGAATCAGCACTCGCGAATACACCGGCACATGAAAGCGGTGACGGGCGCATTCGATGTAAGGCACCGCGTGCTCGACAGCACCGTAACCGTCGCGGCAGCGGGCCGGTTCGATGCCCAGTTGCCGATGGATATGGGCGTAAAACTGTTGTTTGGGAATTTCCTCCGCGGCCTGGGTTTTCCAGCCACCGCCAAAAAAGGCCAGCGAACCGGCGGGCAATTGCACGTCCTGCACAGCGGTAGCCTGCATGCGTTGCAGGGTCTGCCAGAGAAACGCCGGGAAGCCGAAAATCCGTACCGGCAAACCTTCTTCAGCGAAAGACTGCAAGGCGGCGATCACGCCGAATCCATCGAACTGATGGCCGCGACCAGTGTTACGCAAGGCGTAGACCACGCGATTGACCGGGGCAAACCGACAGAGAAACTGGTCGGTAAACGAGGTGCCCAAGGTGATGCGTCCTTCGGGTTCGTAGCTCAACAGCAGGTAGTTGCACGGACTATCTGGAGTGTCCCAGGCGTAATGGCGAAAGATCTGCGCAACCATGAACTGCGCCCGAGCCAGGCTGCGTTCGTCGTAACGCATCCGGCTTTTCTGCCCGCTGGTGCCCGACGAAGTCAGTTCCAAAGCGTTCGTCCCCGTGCTGCTCAGCAGCAGGTGTTGCTTGAAGAAACTGGCAAAGATCGGCGGCAGACGCGACCAGTCATCAAGGCTGTCGAGCTCTTGCGGTGCCAGTCCATGGGCGTTGAGCCAATGGGCGTAACCCGGAGTGTGCTCACAATGAAAGCGGGTGATTTCAGCCATCGCCCGATCAAACAGAGCGGGCGGGACTGAATCCGCGCAATAGGGTTGCGTCAACGCGCACAGCGCGTCGGCATAGGGTAGGTGAGTCATCCATGTTCCTTATTGAGGCGAGGCCACATCAGCGGTGGTGGTTTGCAGGAGCCGGTAAACCATGGGCAGGCACATCAGCCCGCCGAATGCGGCCCAGAGAGCGAAGTATTCAAGACGGCTGCCGCCACCGATGGCAGCAATCAGCGAACCGCCAAGGCCCATGACGGCGATCGAAATCATGCCGGTCAGCGCCGATACCAGGCCTTTGCTGTCGTCACTGGAAAACAGCGCCAGGCGATACACCGCCGCATTGCTCATGCCCAGCCCGACGGCGTACAGCGACAGACTCGCCACCACCGGTCCAAGCCCCGCACCGAGCAATGCGCACGCGGCCAGAAACAGAAGGCCCAGACAGAACGGCCAGAGCGCCAGTTGAATCAATTGCGTCAGCGAATGAGTCTGCAGCAAGCGGTCGAGAATCAGATTGCCGGCGATGACTGCCGAGAACACCGGTATCTGCCACAGGCCATATTCCAGCGGCGGCATGTCCAGCACCCGCACCAGCAGCAATGGCGCCAGGCCTATCCAGGCGATCA
This sequence comes from Pseudomonas sp. S3_G06, assembly GCF_054667565.1. Lineage (NCBI taxonomy): Bacteria > Pseudomonadati > Pseudomonadota > Gammaproteobacteria > Pseudomonadales > Pseudomonadaceae > Pseudomonas > Pseudomonas sp. S3_G06. Next base: position 2,309,068 of record NZ_CP162738.1, on the reverse strand, counting down.
GCGGCAGACTCATCAGGCCGAGCGCCAGGCTGGCACAGAGGAAACGCGGATTGCCCAACAGCGCACCGTAGCGCCGACAAGTGAGGCGCCAGGAGAAGGGCACCCGGCGAGTTTGTTGACCGTCGCGGCGCTCGACGCCCACGGTTTCCGGCATCCACAGCAACAGGCCGAGCCAGACCAGCGCTGCTGTGCATCCCAGCAGCAGAAAAATTTCCCGCCAGCTCAGCCATTCCAGCAGCAGGATGCCAAGCAGCGGCCCGAGCAACGGCGATAACAACGCAACATTGCCGAGCAACGCCATCAGCCTGACGGCGTCGGCTTCGCAAAAAACCTCCTGCAATGCCGGGTAGCTCACGGCGACGACGAATCCCAGCCCCATGCCCTGCAACAGACGCAACAGGTTGAACGCTTCAATGCTGTCGGTGCTGAAAGCTGCCGCGCACGACACACCGAACAGCGCACTACCGATCAATAACAGTGGCCTTCGCCCGAATTGATCGGACAAGGGACCCAGTAGCCATTGCAGGCAGACGCCACCCAACAGATAAAGATTGAATGCATGGGGTACATGCCGCGCGTCCGCTTCGAGGTCGGTAGTGACGTCCAGCATCGCTGGCATGATCACGTCGCTGGCCATGTAAGTGAGCAGTTCGAAAGCGGTCAGCGCCAGACAGAAACCCGCAACCTGCCTGGGGCCGATATCTATAAGTGTTCTCTGCATGAACATCCCTGTTTTAAGAGTGGTAGGAAGTTCGCAGAGCCTAGGCGCAGACGCACAGCCGACCTAGCCGTTTGCTGCGTCAGCAGATTTCAAAAACTTACGGCATGTTTAAAGGGCGGGCGGAAGGCAAACATGTTTACCTGGCTGCCATTGCGGCAGAAACAACAATGCCCGCGACAGGGCGGGCATTGTTTGCGGTAAATCGACCGGGCGGGCCGCGCTTCCGGGTTGGGCGGCCATGCAGCGAAAAATCTTCCGCAGCTGTAACATGGCACTCCGTTCGCCCCGGCACGTCCCCGTAATTCGGCAAGCGTATGGCTTGCAAACGCATACATTCCAACGTTTCAGGAAACCGCAATGACCCAGAAGCAACGCTTGATTTATTCGATTCTGATCGCCCTGTCCGTACTGGCGATCATGCTGGGCCTGTCCTGGCTGCAAAACGCCGGCATGATCACCGAGAAAACTTTCCAGAATGTCGCGATCGGCGTGGCGGTGGTTGTGGTGGTGATCAATGGCGTGATGCGCCGCAAGGTCAAGCCGTAACGGCGAGCACCCGGTGCCTCATTCGTGGTTGAGGACCGCCGCAGCCTGTGGATGCAGGCTGTAACTCTTGTCGGCGTTGAAGGTGATCACGCCTTCGGCGCACAAGCGTTTCAGTACTTCGCGCACGCTGAGAAACGACAACGGCACGTCCAGATCGAGCAACTGGCTGTGCACGCCACGTACGCCCAGGCGGCGATTGCTTTGTGCCGCCACCAGCAGGGCGTCGATGACTTTCAGGCGAATCAGGCTGGTGCGCAGGCCGAAACTCTTCAGTAGCACACGAATGCGCTCATTGCCCGGACGCTCGCCGCGCTGGGTGAAATTGCCGTTGTGCGAACTCATGGATACGCCTTGTGGCGTCTGGCTACCGTCCGATGGTAGTTGCGAGTTGTACATGCGATTACTCCTTTTCAGAGCCAGATCGGGAAAGGTTTTGTTGCGCTCTCTAAACAAGACGTTTCAGCACGACAAATCATGAAAGAAAAGATGTAGAAATTTCGTCGCAAATTCGTCTCGGCCTTGTGATGCCGGCCTCGTCCCGAAGGATTGCCCGCTAAATTTTTTTCCTCAGCTTCGTTTCTTCGACAGGCTCATTGCGCGTGGACGCAGGGGCAATCGACCTTTCGATCAGGAGCAAGCGTGATTATTTCCAGGCAACTCACCGGGCTGGCCCTCGCCAGCACCTTGTTCGGACTGAGCCTGTCGGCCCATGCACTCAGTCCGGATGCACAAACCAGCGCGGACATTCGCCGCACCAGTTTCGGCGTGCCGCACATTCGTGCCGAGAACGAACGCGGGCTGGGCTTCGGCATCGGTTACGCCTACGCCCAGGACAACCTGTGCTTGCTGGCCAACGAGATTGTCACGGTCAACGGCGAGCGCTCACGCTACTTCGGCCCGGAGCAGTTCACTGTCGAACAACGGGAAAACCGCGTCAGTGATGTGTTTTTCACCTGGCTCAACACTCCAGAAGCGGTCGAAACCTTCTGGCAGGCGCAACCGACGCAGATCCGCGAGCTGGTCGAGGGTTATGCCGCCGGATACAACCGCTATCTGGCCGAACGGCGCCAGCAAGGATTGCCGCAGCAATGCCAGGGCGAGTGGGTACGTGGTATCAGTGCCGAGGATCTGGTCAAACTGACGCGGCGCCTGTTGGTGGAAGGCGGGGTAGGGCAGTTCGCCGAGGCTCTGGCCGGCGCCACGCCGCCGCAAGCCACCGCACAGGTCAAGCACGATGCCGAGGCGTTCCAGTTGGCCGACGCCCGCCAGCAACGTTTCGCCCTGGATCGCGGCAGCAATGCCGTGGCAGTCGGCAGCGAGCGTTCGTTCAACGGCCGTGGCATGTTGCTGGCCAACCCGCATTTCCCGTGGGTCGGCGGCATGCGTTTCTATCAGATGCACCTGACCATCCCCGGCAAGCTCGATGTGATGGGCGCGGCTTTGCCGGGTCTGCCAATGATCAACATCGGTTTCAACCAGCATCTGGCCTGGACCCACACTGTCGACTCGTCGAAACACTTCACCTTGTATCGCCTGCAACTCGATCCAAAGGATCCGACCCGCTACCTGCTCGACGGCAAGTCGCTGCCACTGAGCAAACAGACGGTTACCGTGCAGGTCAAGCAGGCTGACGGACAGGTCGTACCGGTTGCGCGCGACATCTACAGCTCGCAGTTCGGTCCGATCGTGCAATGGCCGGGCAAGCTCGACTGGGACAAGCAATACGCCTACAGCTTGCGCGATGCCAACCTCGACAACGATCGCGTGCTCAAACAGTGGTACGCAATGAACCGGGCCGGCAGTCTCAAGGATTTGCAAGACGCAGTGCACAAGATTCAGGGCATCCCGTGGGTCAATACTCTGGCGGTGGATGACAAGGGCCAGACGCTTTACATGAACCTGTCGGTGGTGCCGAATGTCAGCGCGGAAAAACTGGCCAAGTGCAGCGACCCACGCCTCGGTCTGCGCATGATTGTCCTGGACGGTGCCAACAGCGGCTGTGCCTGGGATGTCGATCCGCAAGCCGCGCAGCAGGGCATCTTCGCCTCCAGCCAGTTGCCGCAATTGCTGCGCAGGGATTTCGTTCAGCACTCCAACGACTCGGCATGGCTGGCCAATCCGGCTCAACCGCTCACCGGCTATTCACCGCTGATCAGTCAGGAAGGACAACCGCTGGGCCTGCGCTCACGGTTCGCGCTTGATCGTTTGGGTGAGCTGAGCAAAAAAGGCCCACTGGCGATCAAGGATCTGCAGCGCATGGTCATGGACGATCAGGTCTATCTGGCCACGCAGGTCATGCCCGATCTGCTGAAGTTCTGCGGCGCCGACCTGGGCAGCGATACCGCGTCACTCAAGTCTGCGTGCGCCAGCCTCAAGGCGTGGGACGGCCGCGCCAATCTGGATTCCGGGCTCGGTCTGGTGCATTTTCAGAACATCATGCAGGCGCTGCTTGAATCAGCCGATATCTGGCGTGTTGCATTCAATCCGGCAGATGCGCAAAACACTCCTCGCGGCCTGGCCATCGAGCAGCCTGCCGTCGCCAAAGCACTGCGTGAAGCGATGCTGGCGTCGGTCGAGCGGGTCGGCAAAATGGGCCTGAAACCCGACACGCGCTGGGGTGACATCCAGGTAGTCAGCAGTGGCGGGCAGCAAACGCCGATTCATGGCGGGCTGGGGACGCTGGGCATTTACAACGCGATGCAGAGCGTGCCCCGTGAGGATGGCAAACTTGAAGTGGTCAGCGGCACCAGCTATCTGCAAGTGGTGAGCTTCGACGAAAAAGGCCCGCATGCCCAAGGGCTGCTGGCGTTCTCGTTATCCAGTGATCCGATGTCAATGTACTCGCGGGATCAGACTGCAGCGTTTTCGAAGAAACAGTGGAGTGTCCTGCCGTTCACCGAACAGCAGATCCAGGCGGATCCGCAATATCAGGTGCAGACGATCAAGCAGGATCAGGCAGGGAAGGTGGCAGCGCAGTAAACAGTCACCCCCTGAAACAAATGAAGGCCGCCTCCCGCAAGGGACGCGGCCTTCAGCTTTTCGGCGGGCGTTGCGGCATCGAATTGATCACCGGATTGCCTTCCTTGTTCCGGGTCAGGTAGACCGGCAGCACTTTGGGCAGGCTGTTGGCGAGGTTGTTCATCTCTTTGATGTTGTAGACACCGCCCACGCGGATCGCGCCGGTACTGGTGTCGGCCAGCATCAACGGCTTGTCGAGGTAACGGTTGATCAAAGGCAGGGCGTCGTGCAGCGCAAGGTTGTCCAGTATCAGTCGGCCGCTGCGCCACGCCAGCGAGGTATCGCCGGGGTAGGTCTGGCTGATTTGCGGTGCGTAATCGCCATGTCGGTAGCGTGCCTGCATCGATGGACTCAAACGCAGGCCGTCGCCCGGCAGATCGCGATTGCTGCTGACCAACACCGAACCTTCGACCAGATTGACCCGCACCTGGTCCTCGTACATCCACACATTGAACCGCGTACCGGTCACGCGGATTTTGCCGTCGCCGGCGCGAACCACAAACGGATGAGACGCGTCATGGCTGACATTAAAAAACGCCTCGCCCTTGTTCAGGGTTACGCGACGTTCATGTTTGTAGTTGCTGAAGGTCAGGTCGGTGTGCAGGTTGAGTTCGAGTTGGCTGCCGTCACTCAGGGTGATCTGACGCACAGTGTCGGCGGCGGCGTAATGCTGATAACTGTTGGGCACCCAGCCCATACTCCAGCCGCTGTAAGCCGCGAGCGGCAAGGCGAGGGCGCAGGCACCGGCAATGACTGCGAACTTGCGCCACGAACGCAAGGGTTTGCGCTGCGCCGCGAGTGCTTCGGGCTCGGTTCGAGGCAAATCTCCGGCGACCTCCCAGATCTCCTGCATGGCTTCGTATTCGAAAGCGTGCAAAGGATGCGCAGCGTGCCAGATTTCAAATGCGCGACGCTCCTCGTCCGTGCAGTCAGCGGCGTGCAAACGCATGCACCAGTGCGCGGCGGCATCGGTGATCGCATCGTATTCGGCTTCCGAGAGAGTGTCTTGGGTCATTGACTCGTCCTGATTTCGCTCATTCTAACCTCGCCGGCAGGCTGCCGAGAACATCCGTCATGGCATTTACCCATCAACGTGGAACTTATTTTTCCCTGTGGCGCCCAAAAAAACAGGAAGCAACTGCCTACTATCCATAAATGGAGTGAAAAAATGATCAAAAAGACATTCGCAGCCCTGATCGCCACTGCTGGTTTGCTCAGCGCCGGTGCCGCTCTGGCGGACAAGCCGGGCGCAGGCTGGATCACCATCGAGAAAGCCATTGAGGTCGCCAAGACCAAAGCCGGTTATGTCGAGGTCTATGAGATCGGCGCCGACAATGACGGCTACTGGGAAGGCGAAGGGCGCAAGGCCGACGGCGCTGTTTACGAATTTCGCATTGATGGCGCTTCCGGCAATGTGCTGCGGGACCAGAAGGACTAACCCACTTTAAGCACTCACTGATTCTTGTGTTGAGCAATGCGCTGGCGCGACGTCAGCGCATTTTTTTGTCTTCACGGCAGCGCTTGCGAGGATCCTGCCTGATCCGAACTCGAACTCAATGATGAAAGGGCGGGAAGCGGGTCGAGCTGGCGGCCCATTTCGCTGATAAGCAACGCGATCGAGTCGGCGTTGGCGAGCATGACGTCAATCCGCGCATCCGCAGACTGAGAGCTGCAAAACGCCAGGCGTGCATCGGCAAGGTTTGTGGTTTTGGTAAGGCTGAGTATTTTGTTGTAATTCCCTGCATGCGTCGGCATCTGATCCAGGTCGGTCCAGACCTGATGGCCGGTCTTCACTGCAAACAAGTGCTGGCCGTAGCGCGACAACAAGCTGCGATGACGCTCAAGGGATTCCTTGGCATGTTTCCCCGCGTCCGTCGTCGTATCGATGAGGTCCAGATAAGGCGCCATGGCTTGCACGACCTCAAGATCATCGCTGTCGCAAACCAGATGCGAGAGCTCATGGATAAGCGTTACAGCACGTGCGTGAGAATCGACATTGAACCGAGGAGGCAAATGGGCGGTGTATCTGTCCATTCCGGGATTGAAAAATACCTCAGTGAGATGAATTATTTTTTGTTTGTCCTGTTTGAAAACGAATGCAACGACATTCGCCCGACCTTTCGCGTTCAGACCCGCCAAAAAGCGTTCGGTGTAGAGCAAATCATCTTTAGGGTTCGTCAGTTCCTGGCAAACAGGAATTATCACCTTCTCGAGCTTGCTGAGCAGCGAGGGCGTTATGTCAGTCACCTCGAAGAAATTCTTTAATACCGTCTCCAATCGTTTGCCCTCGAAGTTGTCGCGCCGTGTAACGTAGTTATGCAGACAATTGACCGCGTATTCCCTGGCACGATTTACGGCTTGCTGTATCACAAACGCTCTGGCGGGATAGCGACGGTTGATCTGGGTCATGCCTCTCGCTTGAACGTACATCTCGATTGAACGGTTTTCCTCCACTTCGTGTTGAGCGGCGTCACGTTGTTTTGATCGGCAGCGATAAACCGGCTGGCTGGTGCTCGCAACGACCAGACGGGAATTCTTCTCCTCGAGTGACGGCCCCTGGCTGCCGTCTTCTTTGCGCAAATACCAGGCTTTTTCGATCTGCACCGCCGGATACACCTTGCCGGCAATGGCGGCGTATTTCTGCGTCGTCGAAGAATCTCCGTAGACCAGCTTATTGGCATCGAGCTTGAGGCTTTGCAGCGCAGTGCTGGTTTCAAAGGTTTGCAAATCGATACGAGCGGGGGTGACGGGTGGCACTTTTGCCCAGCGAGAGGCTACTTGCACCGTCGTGGCTGTAGAGGCTGGTGCGTGCGCCTCTGCGGCGAATTCGGAACTGACCGTTTCTGCCTCGCTTTCCCAGGACAGACGTCCCAGGCTGAAGAGTGTAATGGCCCCTGCGATGAAGCTTTTCAGGGCGTTTGCCCAGTGGTGATCCTGAAGGCCTTCGGCGGACGCCTTGAAGTCCTGGTAGCTTCGCCAGAGGAAAAAAACGGATGCGAGTTTGCCCGGTAGCAAATGTGGCACCAGACGCACGCCGTGACTGAACAGAGACTTCACCGCTTCCCAATCCGCTTGGGCGTTGATCTGTGGCTGGCTACGCAGCAGTTGCGGCAGAAGGCTCAGAGTATCCTGGTGAAACCGTTCAAGCAGGTTGTCATTGATGGGCGTGTCATGAAGGGTGATTTCACTTTTTTTACCAATCGTTGTTTTCAACAGACTCTTGAAGACCGCCTGCTGGGCCTCAGGCAGACGCCGGATGATCAAATCCTGGAAGTGCCCGGGGGTATTCAGTGCTTCGATCAACTGCGCTTCGTTTTCGAACTCGCGAAATACATACCTGGAGTAAGGCGCATAGATAACCCGGGGGCCTGTTCGCCCTGCGCCCGGACCGAGGACATACAATCCGAGCGCGTCAACGCAATCAGCGCCTGCAGTCTTGATCAACGATAGCGGACAAGCGATGGCATCGGCACCCTCGACCATAGCCCGCGCTATCCCGTCCGGCATGTCGAGGACCTGGCAAATGTAGTCATAACCGGTATCCGAAAGCTGCTGTTGCAATTTCATCGAGTGGGCGTGTTGCATCAATTGCCAGGGTAATTGGCGTAAAAAACGCTTTTTGCTGGCACGTGCGGACGCGCTGTCGGCGGACAGCGCTTCGGTCACTTTCTCCGTGTAGGTGGTGGTGACGTCAAGAGATTGCAGTAATTGCCGTACCGCGGACTGGGCAAAATCCTTTGGCAATGCTGTGGCTGTTGTCGATGCGACTTTGAAACCGGTGCCCTGCACGACGTTGTAGTGATGCAAGGCAAACTCCAGCAGGTTGCAGGCAGGGCCTGCCAGTGTCAGGTTGGGGGTAATCCGGATGTCCTGTGGCTTGAGCCCGTTGCCTGGAAATCGGGCGTCGAGCAGTGTCTTGAGGGTCTGCTCGATATGAGTGGCCAGCGCCGGGACGTCATCGAGGAAATCCTTGCCATCGATGAACGCGTGCCGCAGTTCATCCAGCAGAGCGAGTTGCGTGCGTTGCTCCGTCGCCGAGGCCATGCGCAACCAGTCGGGATAGTCCAGATGACGCGAAAGAGTTCGTGCAAGATCAATCGCGCGTTGCAGATTGGTATCGATGACAGCGTTTTTCATTTCACCAAGGAACGTCGCCAATGTCTTCGGTTCCTTGATACACACTCGCAGCACTGCGCATTCAGCGAGGAACTGCTCAATGGCCGATTGCATGCGGTCTCGGGAGACACTGCCGTCAATCAATTGAAACTCGCCCAAGGTGTATTGCTGGTCGAATCGATGTTGCGCCTTTGGCAGATTTTCCAGCAGCGCGTAACTCTGGTTATTGTCGTCCAGCCTTTGTTGCAGTTGCTTTTGCACACTGTCGATATCGTCGAACAGTTCCAGCCCCATGGCCGGTGTCCAGAGGATGGCGCGCCCTGAATGTTTTACGTCCATGCCGCCGCGCTCGGTCAGCAGCACGCAGTGAGCGAGCGGCAGCGCACCTTTGAACTTGGGACCATTGAGGGTGAGGGACCAGGCATCGGGGCGAAAACCATTGAGTGAGTGACGGTCCCTGCGTGTGGGATGCCTGGAATCGAACACGGTGTCGACGATCTTGCGTTCCGCCTCCAGCCATGAGCCGCTGAGACTGCGCATGTACGCCTCACCACGCAGGCCATCTTCGAACGCCTGCGCCAGTTTCCACAGAATGCCTTCGAGAAAAGCGCGCTGTTCGGCGCCGTTACCGGTCGGCTGATCTTTGAAGTGGCTGGTCAGATTATCCAGCGTTCGCCCCAGACGAGTCGCCTGCTGCGCAGCCTTGTCCGCCTGCACGAGTGACGATGGCGGCGTACTGGTAAATAGCGGCCGCGTGCTCCAGCGCTGATTGACGTCGAGCTTGAGCAACCGTTCATGAATCATCGAGCGGATATCCAACGCCTTGTCGAAGAGCGCATGGACGTCGGTGCTGCGCGCGCTCTGGCGAAAACGCTGCAGAACGAATTCAATGTTCTGACGTTGCTTGGTGAGGATCGCCTCGAACAGCGTCGTCATGATCTCACCGCCGATGTTTTCGCCAGATACCTGGGCGTTAGCGAAGCCGAGGTAACGATTGCGCTCTTGCAGATTCATCAGCCCGTAGAGTTCATCTTCGTGCCCGGCAGCCCTCAGCTTGGCGGTCAGTGTCTGTTTGAGGTCGGCGTAGTCGGTGAGCACCTGCAGGCCCTGGCTGGGCGTATAGAGATAAGCCTTGTCATGATTGATCATCAGCGAGCCGGCCAGCTCGACACAGGCTGTCTCTTCGCTCAGGCACACGGTTTCGAACGTTGGCCGCCGTACCGCAACGGTTGGCTCACGTACCAGGCTGTGCAGGGCGTCGAACTCGCTGGCGGTGAGGATCTGCGTTTCGCGCTTGATCATCAGATCCGCTCGCGCTTGATCCTGTAGCGTCTGGCTGAAGAAAGTACGTCTGGGCGAACCCTCGAATGAAGCGCCATTCCAGTAGATCTCAAGCTGCCGAAACAACAGCATGGTCAACTTTCCCGATGCGGACTTGATCGCATTTGTCCAGGCAGACTGATCGTCCTCGCTTACCGAACGAGCGGGATGGGTAAATTCCACGGTCTGACCGTGCGGCCAGCCCTGGCGATGAAAGTGCAGCAGCAGCGCTTGAGTCAGCGATAGCGAGTCGACCCACTGTTTGCCCTCAGAGGAGGTCGCCGAATAGAAACCGACCCGGGTAAGCGACTGTTGCAACGCGGCAAAATGTGGTTCGAGCAGTTCATCGAGAATCTTTTCCAGCAACGTTGCAAGGGATGGCAGGCGTTTGAGCTCGTCCAGCAGGTCACGGGCGCACCTGTCCAGGGATTCGCCGATTGCCGCTTGCTGGTCCTCGAACACATCACCTTCGATGGTTTCGCAGGTCAGGGTAATCCCGCGTTTTTCCACCAGTTCCTTGCGCAGCGAAACCGAGAGGAAAGCCAGCAGATCATCAGCTTCCCCGGCATTGTCGAGGCGTGTCTGCAGTGCGTCCGTCAGTGCTTGGCGGTCAGCGAATTTTTTCAGGCCATCGTAGGGCGTATAGAGAAACACGCCGTTGTCATCCGGCCCTGCGCTGAGCATGAAGCTGCCCGCCAGCGGCACGGCCTGTTGCTTGTCGGCGTTGAGCAGGATGCGTTCGGCCAGCATCGGCGGGGTCTGCTTGTTGCGCAGCGATTGCGTCGCCAGTTGCGCATGGGCAAGCCAGTCGAAGTCTTTGCTGTTGAGACCGTGTGCTGGGCCGAGGTCAACGTGCAGGCCGGGTGAATCGAATATCACTGGAAACAACAGCGGGGCAGTCGGGGTGGACATCATTGCAACTCTGAACGGGCGCCATCGGGCTGGAACTCAACAGTAGATGCGCAGGCTGGAGCACTTGCGGTAGATAGTTACCGCACACGCTGACAGTGAAATGTGCATCACGGCGCGCCAGCGGATGCCCATCAATCGAAGGGTTGACAGCTGGCAGCTCGGGCGCGGTTAATCGGTGGGCAAAATCGACCGTACGCTGTTGTTCCCTCCAATAATCATTCTGGAGCTTCAGATGTCTGCGCCACACGATCATGCTTCGTCCACAGTGTCCCTCGAGGCACTGACGCAACTGCTTGAAACGATTTTTCTGCGCCACGGCACGTCCAGCGAAGTCGCCCGGGTGCTGGCCGCCAACTGCGCCAACGCCGAACGCGACGGCGCTCACAGTCATGGCGTGTTTCGCATCCCCGGTTATGTCTCGACGCTGAAAAGTGGTTGGGTCAATGGCCATGCGGTGCCCCAGGTTGAAGACGTCGCGCCGGGGTTTGTCCGGGTTGACGCCGGCAACGGTTTTGCCCAGCCAGCGTTGGCAGCGGCCCGACCTTTGCTGATCGAGAAGGCGCGTCATGCCGGGATCGCGGTGCTGGCGATACGCAACTCGCATCATTTCGCCGCTTTGTGGCCGGATGTCGAGCCCTTCGCCGACGAAGGTCTGGTCGCGCTGAGCGTGGTCAACAGCATGACCTGCGTGGTGCCCCATGGCGCTGATCGGCCATTGTTCGGCACCAATCCGATTGCCTTCGCCGCGCCAAGGGCCAACGCCGCGCCGATTGTGTTCGACCTTGCCACCAGCGCCATCGCCCATGGCGATGTGCAGATCGCCGCGCGCAAAGGTGAAAAACTCCCGGTCGGCATGGGGGTGGACAGCCTCGGCCAACCGACCCAGGACCCCAAGGCGATTCTGGAAGGCGGCGCATTGTTGCCGTTCGGCGGGCACAAAGGCTCGGCGCTGTCGATGATGGTCGAGTTGCTGGCGGCGGCATTGACCGGCGGCAATTTCTCATTCGAGTTTGACTGGTCCAACCATCCTGGCGCGAAGACGCCATGGACCGGTCAGCTGTTGATCGTCATCGATCCGAGCAAAGCGGCGGGGCAGAACTTCGCCCAGCGCAGCGAGGAACTGGTGCGGCAGATGCACGGAGTCGGGCTCAAGCGTTTGCCGGGGGATCGGCGGCATTTGCAGCGCAGTCGGTCGATGGTGCAAGGGATTGCGCTGGATGAGCAGACGTTGGGGCAGTTGCGGCAATTGGCGGGGGAGTGAGTCTCTTGTTGTTCTGACGATTGCAGTGACAAGGTCAAAAGCCCCTCACCCTAGCCCTCTCCCGGGGGGAGAGGGGACTGACCGCGTGGTTTGGGCGAGGTACGCCGACTTGGGATACCGAGGTGAATTCAGTAATGGAAAAGCAAAGCGGTGGGCATAAAAAAAGCGAACCCTGAGGTTCGCCTTTTTCTGTGCGCCTGACTCAGCGACGACCGAGCAGCAGGCCCACCACCAGGCCGAAACCGGCGGAGACTGCCACGGTTTGCCAAGGGTGGCCACCGATGTAGTTCTCGGTGGCTTCAACGGCGGGTTTGGTACGGTCGCGCACGCTGGACACCGAATCCAGTGCCAGCTGCAGCTTCTGGGCGATTTGTGCGCGCAGCGTTTCTGCTTCTTCGCCTACCAGTGAAGCGCTGCTCTTGAGCAGTTTGTCCGATTCTTCGATCAGAGCCTGAAGCTCGCTGAAAGCTTGATCCTTGATTTGCTCTTCGGCAGCTTGCGAGGCGGTTTTACGGGCCATTGGGTGACTCCTTGCAGGTGAATGGACAGTGACCAATGGAGTGTAGCGGCAGGCGAAAAGTTGCATGTCATTCGTGGACAAGGGAAAAACCTGCACCGGAGATTTGTGTCGAGCGTGTAAGATGTCGCCATTTTACGCAGCAGGATATATCCCCATGAGTTTCAATCTGGCCGACAAATCCCTCGCAGAGCGCGCAGCGCTGGAAGACGAGAAATCCCGTCTGTTCGAACTCTGGCAGAACAATCTGGGCAAAGCCAAAGGCGAAGCCGCGCGCCTGTTTGGGGAGCGCTCCAAGCGCAAGGGCAAATGGGCCGAGTGGGTCCGCGCCGAGCTGGACGGCATGTCGCCGCCGGAGTTCGCCAACATGGTGCGCAGTGAAGTCAATCGCCTGATGGCGGCGAACAAATAATCCGTTTCACCCCTGGCTGAACGTGGCGGCAATCGCCTCACGAACCTTGACCAGCACCGGATCGATCTGTGTGCTGGTACGCCAGCCCAGCTCCACCGGGTAGCGCGGCAGAGCCAGAGGGCAGGGCAGCAACGCCAGCCCGCTCAGCGCCGCGATACTTGCGGCGGCGTGGGCCGGGATCGTCGCCACCGCCTGACTGCCCTTGAGCAAAAACGGCAGTGCAGCAAAATGCGTGGTCGACGCGCAGACCCGGCGGCTCAAACCCACTGCCGCCAATCCTTCGTCGGTAATGCCGATAAAACCGCCCGACGACACCAGAATGTGCTCGCGTTCAACGAACTCCTGCAACGCGATCTGCTGTTGGCCCGGGGCGAGACTGGCTGCGTCTACCAGACACGCATAGCCGCCTTCGCCCAAAACCTGACGACTGAGCAGGCGCTCGGCAAATCCTCCGGCAGTGATCGCCAGGTCAATGCTGCGCTCCATCAACGCGCGAGCGACGATCTGGCTATGGGTCTGGCGAAAGATCAGCCGCAGCTTCGGCGCACGACGGGCGATTTCCTCTATCAGGCGGCGGCCGTAGGCAATTTCAAAATCATCTGACAGACCGATCGCTACCGAGCGACCGTCGTATTGATTGGCCGCAGGATCAAGCATGGCCAGACTTTGCCGGCATTTGTTCAGGGCATCGCTGATCACCGGTTTCAGCTGATTGGCTTGCAGCGTCGGCGCCAGACCACGCCCGGTGCGCACGAACAACTGATCGCCATACACCTCCCGCAAGCGACGCAACGCCGCGCTGACCGCCGACTGCGTTACGCCAAGACGCAGGGCGGCGCGGCTGGCGCTGGATTCCTCGTGCAGCGCTTCGAAGACTTTCAGCAGGTTGAGGTCGATGTCGGCGATATTCATTTGGCTCATATCATTCAGCAGTGGGCAGGGCTTTATTCATGATCGCGTGACGCTGGAGAATCGGCAACACCTGAACCTGATGGAGTAAACACGATGGCCAAATCCATAGTGGCGGCGTTGCAGATCGGCGCCTTGCCTGGTGGCAAAGACGAAACCCTTGAACAGATCCTGAGCTGGGAAGACGAAATCAGCGAATCCGGTGCTGCGCTGGTGGTGATGCCGGAAGCCTTGCTCGGTGGTTACCCGAAAGGCGAGGGTTTCGGCACCCAGTTGGGCTATCGACTGCCCGAGGGGCGTGAGGCCTTTGCGCGGTATTTTGCCAACGCCATTGATGTGCCCGGCGCCGAAACCGACGCCCTGGCCGGATTGTCAGCGCGCACCGGGGCCAATCTGGTGATCGGCGTGATCGAGCGCGCCGGCAGCACGTTGTATTGCACGGTGCTGTATTTCGATCCGCAGGCCGGGCTGATTGGCAAACACCGTAAGCTCATGCCCACCGGCACCGAGCGACTGATCTGGGGCAAGGGTGACGGCTCGACGCTGCCAGTGTTCGACACCCAGGTCGGCAAGCTTGGCGCGGTGGTCTGCTGGGAAAACATGATGCCGCTGCTGCGCACGGCGATGTATGCCAAGGGCGTAGAGGTCTGGTGCGCGCCGACCGTGGACGAGCGTGAGATGTGGCAGGTCAGCATGCGCCACATCGCCCATGAAGGCCGCTGCTTCGTGGTCAGTGCTTGTCAGGTGCAGGCCTCGCCGGATGATTTGGGTGTGGAGATTGCCAATTGGCCAAGTGATCGGCCGTTGATTGCCGGTGGCAGCGTGATCGTCGGACCGATGGGCGATGTGCTGGCTGGACCGTTGCGTGGGGGAGCGGGCTTGCTTACGGCGCAGATCGACACCGATGAACTGATCCGCGCGCGGTATGACTACGATGTGGTCGGCCACTATGCGCGGCCGGATGTGTTCGAGTTGACCGTTGATGAGCGCGCGAAGCCGGGGGTGCGGTTCAACTCCTGACCTTGAAACTTGTAGAGAACCTGTGGGAGCGAGCCTGCTCGCGAAGACGTAGGCACCATGAATATCGCAGTTGCCTGAAGCACCGCCTTCGCGAGCAGGCTCGCTCCCACAGGGGTTGTGTGTTGTTCTGCCGATTGAGACCGCTGACTACCAGGTCGCCGCGCTCGCCTTGGGCAGGCTCAACTTGCCGCTGTCGGTAAAGCGCATCGTGCCAAACAGTCCACCGGCGAGTTTGCCGCGCAGCACGTAGGGCAGGTTATCGAGGCTTTGCGTCTGGCTCAGGCCCAAGGTCTGGCGCAGGAACGAGAACGCCGAGACGCTGACCGGTACCGTGACAATGGCTTCAGAGAAACGCGGGATCGAGCCGCTCTGATCGCTCACACCCGAAGCCAGCGAATGACCATTGACCTCCAGATCCAGGGCGATGCCGTTGTAATCGATCGCCGTTTCATTGGGGTTCTGCACGCGCAGCTTGATCGCGAAGCGTACTTCCAGCTCCTGACTGGGCAACGGTTCGAGGCCGACCACGTTGATGTTCACCGGATCGCGGTTGGGAAACAGTGCGCAGGCGCTGAGCGACAACAGCAGAAGCGACAGGATGACGGCGTGGACGCGGCGCATAAAAATCTCTCGACAAAAAAAGGGCTGACCCGTCGCCGGTGCAGCCCTTTTTTTCGAGGCGTGACGTCAGCGGTTCAACTGTGCGACAGCCGCCGCTTGGCCGGGTTCACCTTTGGCGGCGACGTCGGGGTTTTCCATGACCTGCAGAATCGAAGCTTCCGGGTCGAAATCATCTTCTTCCAGCTCGATGAATTCTTCCGGCAGGAAGATGTTCAGCACGATAGCGCACAACGCACCGACAGTGATTGGCGATTCGAAGATGTTGCGCAGCGCTTGCGGCAGTTCGCGCAGGACTTCCGGCACCGCTGCGATGCCCAGGCCCATGCCCAGCGAGATCGCCACGATCAGCATGTTGCGTCGATGCAGGCCGGCCTCGGCGAGGATCTTGATTCCGGCCACGGCGACGGTGCCGAACATCACCAGCTCGGCGCCGCCCAGCACCGGTTTCGGCATCAATTGCAGCACCGCGCCGATCATCGGGAACAAACCGAGCAACACCAGCAGCCCGGCGATAAAAAACGCCACGTAACGGCTGGCCACCCCGGTCAACTGGATCACGCCGTTGTTCTGCGCAAAGGTCACCATCGGCATGCTGTTGAACACTGCCGCCATGGCCGAGTTGAGACCATCGGCGAGCAGGCCGGATTTGATTCGGCGGATGTACAGCGGGCCTTTCACCGGTTGTCGCGAGATCATTGAGTTGGCGGTCAGGTCACCGGCAGCTTCCAGTGGCGACACGAGGAAAATCACCGCCACCGGCACGAACGCCACCCAATCGAAGTTGAAACCGTACTTGAACGGCACCGGCACGCTGACCAGCGGCACCTCGGGCATCGAAGCGAAATCCACCGTGCCCATCAGCCAGGCCACCACGTAGCCGAGGGTCAGGCCGATGACGATCGCGCCCAGGCGCAGAAACGGCACGTCGACACGGTTCAGCACAACGATGGTGCCGATCACCAGCGCCGCGAGAAACACATGGCTGGCCGCGCCAAGATCTGGCGCACCGAAGCCGCCGGCGATGTCGGTCATCGCCACTTTGATCAGCGACAGGCCCATCAGCGTGATGATCGTGCCGGTCACCACCGGCGTGATCAGCATGCGCAGTTTGCCGATGAACTGGCTGAGCACCACTTCGATGAACGCGGCGAAGAAGCACACGCCGAAGATCGTCGAGAGGATTTCATCAGTGCCGCCGCCGCGCGCCTTGACCATGAACCCGGCGCTGAGAATCACACTGATAAAGGAGAAACTGGTGCCTTGCAGACAAAGCAGACCGGAACCCACCGGACCGAAGCGCTTGGCCTGGACAAAGGTGCCGAGGCCGGAGACGAACAGCGCCATGCTGATCAGGTAGGGGATTTCACTGTGCAGACCGAGGGCGCCGCCCATGATCAGGGTCGGGGTGATGATGCCGACGAAACTCGCCAGCACGTGCTGCAACGCGGCGAACACCGTGGCGGTGAGGTGCGGACGGTCGTTGAGGCCGTAGATCAGGTCATTGTTGCGCGGGGTTTTTTCAGAGGCGGTCATGGTGAGGTGCGCGCCGCAAGGCGGGGCCGGGTCAGAAAATGGGTGCGCAGAATGCCGCAAGCGGGCGGCGAGGGCAACGAGCAATAACTGCCTGAAAGGTCAGGTTTTTGGGCTCTGTGGGAGCGAGACTGCTCGAGAAAGCGGCGGCTCAGTCTGCATCTCGGTCACTGACGAGCCGCCTTCGCGAGCAGGCTCGCTCCCACAGTGATCGTCCACGCGCGTTAATCAACAATGGCCAATCGCCCGTGGCATACTACCGCGCATGACTTTCGACTCCCCCCTCAGTGCCTGGCAATACGCGGTCGACCACAAGGGTTTCATCCAGGATGAAGCCCAGGAGCACGCAGTCTGGGCCTTGCAAAAATGCCATGAAGCCTTGCACGCCGGCGCCCGTTCGGTCAGCGGCGTGTACCTGTGGGGGCCGGTCGGTCGTGGCAAGACCTGGCTGATGGATCAGTTCTATCAGAGCCTGCGCGTGCCGGCGCGGCGTCAACACTTTCATCACTTCATGGGCTGGGTGCATCAGCGTTCGTTTCAACTCAGTGGCATCGCCGATCCGTTGCGCGCCTTGGCGAAAGAGCTGGCCGACGAAGTGCGCGTGCTGTGCTTCGATGAACTGTTCGTCAATGACATCGGCGACGCGATTATTCTCGGCCGGCTGTTTCAGGTGATGTTCGATGAAGGTGTGGTGATCGTCTGCACCTCCAATCTGCCGCCCGATGATCTATACGCCGACGGCTTCAACCGCGACCGTTTCACGCCGGCGATTGCGGCGATCAAGGCGCATATGACCGTGGTCGCGGTGAATGGCGCCGAGGATCATCGCTTGCATCCGGGCACGATCGAGCAGCGTTATTTTTTTCGCGCGGATGATTTACTGAGCGCACTGGAGGCCGTGTTCAAATCGCTGGCTGCAGATGAGACTGTCAGCGAGGAGCCAGTGGCCGTGGGCCACCGCACGCTCAACGTGGTGCAAGCCAGCGAATCCGTGCTGTGGTGCCGCTACAGCGATCTGTGCGAGCAACCTTTCTCCGCCATGGACTTCATTGCCCTGTGTGATCGCTACCGGGCTATTCTGTTGAGCGAAGTGCCGAACCTCAGCGCACAAAAACGCGAAGGACGTATTGCACGCGGTACCGAAGACGGTCCTGAGCGCGTGGTCGCCGGCGACCGCGAACTGCCGCAGTTATCGGTGCACGACGACGGCGTTCGCCGCTTTATCGCGCTGGTCGACGAATGCTACGACCGCAAGGTGCCGCTGTACGTCGAGGCGGCTGTACCGATGGAGGCCTTGTACACCGAGGGTTATCTGGAATTCCCGTTCCGCCGCACCCTCAGCCGTTTGCAGGAGATGCAATTGCAGCGCTTCGCTGAAGCCTGAAAAAAGAGGGCGCCGACATGAGTCAACCGTTGTCCCATCATTTGCTGACCATGGCTTACCAGAACGCCTGGGCCAACCACCGCCTGGCCAAGGCCTGGACCCGGCTCGACGCCACTGAGTTGGCCGCGCCACGGGTGAGCTTTTTCCCCGGCATCCGCCTCACGCTTAATCACATCCTCACTTGCGACTGGTTCTACGTCGACGCGCTGGAGCGCGAATTGCGCGGGGACGAGCCGCACCCGGATTGCTACGTATTCTTCAATGCAGACGAGCCTTTTACCGATGCTGCGGCGCTGCGTGCAGAACAGGCCCGCGTCGATCGCCGGCTGATTGCTTATTGCGAGCAACTGCGCGATGCCGATCTGCCGAGAATCGTCACCATCGCCCGCGACACACCGCAACATGAAAGTCGACTGCGCATGCTCTCGCACCTGTTCGAACACCAGATCCATCATCGCGGCCAGGTGCATGCCATGCTCAGCGGCACGACGGTGAAGCCACCGCAACTGGATGAATTTTTCTGTGTCGGCGAAAGCGCATTGCGTGCTGAAGACTTCGCCGAACTTGGCTGGACCGAAGAGCTCATCTGGGGCCACTGACCGCGAAAGATCGCAGCCTCGTTGCACTCGTCAACTCCTACACATATCGGACCGTAGGAGCTGACGAGTGCAACGAGGCTGCGATCTTTTGATCTTCAGCTTTTCAAGTTGCCCTCTCCGGCACACCCAAGCTAATGTCCCCAGGCCTTCCAGCAAGCACCTTGCGTGCCGGGGCTTTTTGTTTATCGGGGATGGAAATGGATTTCGCAGAAATACTTGTGCTTCAGGCCAGTTACAGCAACCCGGTGCACGCCGAAGCCATCGGCATCGTGCTCAACCACTACGCCGAAGATCCCATGGGCGGTGGTCACCCGATCGCGCCCGAACTGCTGCAACGCCTGCCCGAAGAACTCGCCCGCCGCCCGCATGCTTTCAGTGTGCTGGCCTTCGTCGGCGGCGAACCGGCCGGGCTGGTTAACTGTTTCGAAGGCTTCTCGACCTTCGCTTGCAAACCGCTGGTCAACGTCCACGATGTCGCCGTGGTCGGCAAATTTCGCGGCCTGGGGCTCAGTCAGAAAATGCTGCAGAAGGTAGAAGACATCGCCCGTCAGCGCGGTTGCTGCAAGATCACCCTGGAAGTGCTGGAAGGCAATGCGGTGGCGCAGGGTTCGTATCGCAAATTCGGCTTTGCACCGGGGATGTTCAATCCAGATCACGGGCGGATGTTGTTCTGGATAAAGGATTTTCAGGCCTGAAGGCTTCTCACCGCAAATCACCAACATAAAAAAAGGCGCCCCAAGCAGGGCGCCTAACTGTCATCTCCCGGGCCAGAGCGGAGCCACGGAAGGTCCATCGGTTGCTCGGTAAAGCTCAGTCGCGATAAGACTCGGTCACCTGCGCCGTCTGGTCAGCAGGGACGCGAATTTCTTTCGCACTGGAGTCGGCCTTTTGCTCGCTTTGCGCGTGCTGGACTGGGAAGTTGTCGTAGTAATAACGCATACGTTCGGCACCACCTTCAGCGAAGGCGCTGGTGGAGCCGAGGGCGAGCAGAGTGGTGAGGATGATAGTGGTGGTTTTCATGGTGCCTCCTACTGAACAAGTGGGAGTCGGTTCGTCCGTGAAGCAGACCGCAGAAAAGAGTCTGTGTCGCCGCCATTAACAATGGGTTAACGCTGGTTCAGGGCAACTATTGCTGGGTATTTCAGAGCGGATTACCGCAGCAGCACACCAATCAGCAGGCACAAAAAAGGGCCCTCGCAGGCCCTTTGTCGTCTTACTTCTTCGCCACCTCTGCCGAGGCAGGCTGTTTGGGTTTCATCAAGCTGAAATCGATCAGTGACCGTTTCGCCGTCTGATACGGATCACCAATCAGCAGTTTGCGCGGCACAAAGCTGTCGCTGACCAGACTCTTGCTGCGATCCAGTTCATCCGAGCTCAATCCGACCAGATCCGCCCAGGTGTGGATGAACTGCGAGCTACTGTACGGGCGGCTGAGGTCGCCAGCGAAATTCCAGTCGTGGTTTTGCTTCCACTTCGGCGAGGCCCAGGCCATGAACGGGATGGTGTACATCGGCGCGGTCGGTTTGTTCTCGTTGCGGCCCAAGGTGCTGTGGCCGGCCGAGTCAAAGACGTCTTCGCCGTGGTCGGACAGGTACAGCAAAAAGCCGTTCGGGTCGGATTTGGCGTAGTCCTTGATCAGGCTTGAAACCACGAAATCGTTGTACAGCACCGCGTTGTCGTAGCTGTTGTAAGTCGGCAATTGGTCATCGCGCACTCCGGCAGGGACACCCTGGCGATCCTGGAACTTGTCGAACGTCGGCGGATAGCGGTACTGGTAGCTCATGTGCGTACCGAGCAGGTGCACGACGATAAGTTTGCGTTCAGCCGGATCAGTCAGGGCCTTGTTGAACGGCTCGATAACGTCACCGTCGTACTGCGCGGCGTTCTGGTTGCGGTTGTTGTTCAGGTACACCTGCTCGTCAGCCTGTTCGGAGAAAGTCGTGAGCATGGTGTTGCGCTTGGTCATGGTCTGCTGGTTGGTGATCCAGAAGGTCTTGTAACCGGCCTGTTTCATCACGCTGACCAGCGATGGCGTCGACAGGTACAGATCCGGGTTCTGCTCATCGGCGAAGGTCAGCACTTGCTGCAACGCTTCGATGGTGTAGGGGCGCGGAGTGATGACGTTGTCGAAGATCGCCAGTTGATCCTTGAGCTTGTCCAGTTCCGGCGTGGTGTTGCGCGGGTATCCGTAGAGACTCATGCGTTGACGGTTGGTCGACTCACCGATCACCAGCACCAAAGTCGCCGGTTGCCCCGCCGAGGCGTCCTTGAGGTTTTTCAGCGGCGGGATCTTGCTCGCACTGTCGAGCATGCCTTGCATGTCGGCGAGGGTTTCCTGATAGCGGTGATAGGCCACAGCCATCTGCCAAGGGACGGCGGGCTCGATACGGGTTTCGAATTTCTCGAAGCCTTGGGCGAAGGTGCCCATGCGCATGGTTTGCTTGACCAGCGGATAGCCGACCACGGCGACGACAATTGCCGTCGCCGCTACCAGCGCGCGACCACGTGGCATGTAAACCGGGCGCAGACGCGTCCATAAAAAGTAAGCGAACGCGGTATGGGCGAGGAACGCCGGGATCATCCACCAGGCGAAATACTGCGTCATGTACTCGCCGGCTTCCGACACGTTCGATTCGAACATGATGAAGATGACGCTCTGCGAGAATTCCTGCTGATAAATGAAGAAGTAGCCGAGGCTGGCCATCGAGCAGGCCCACAGCACCACGCCGATGATGGCGGCGAGCAGGCGGGTCTGTTTGGGGAACAGCAGCATCGGCGCCAGCCACAGCGCGCTCATGACGAAGGCTTGGCGGAATCCGGTGAAGCCGGATGTGCCGGTCAGCTGGATCAGCAGTTGGGTGATACCCGAGAAGTACCAGAAGAAAACGAACAGCCAGATAAATCCAGCCCAGTCAAAACCCGTCGCAGTCGTTTTGCTGCGTTTGAACAATGCCATTCAGTGCTCCAGCTCAATCATCAATCCCACGCCGGAACGCTTCCATGACACCGACGAACAGAGGCCGTACGCGCAGGTACGGCCAGAATGGGGCGGAGTATCCCCAAGGGCATGTGAAAGATTTGTTAAGCGCCGCGTTTGATGAGTATCGGGCGGTCAGAGGTGCAACGTGTCGGGAACGACGGGGGCCGTTCCCGAAGCAGGCGGGGATCAGGCGTGGGGTGCGCGCTGCACAACCGGACGCGGTTGCGGCTGCGAGCCTTGGGTCAATGCGCGCAATTGCGCCAATTCGTGCTTCAACTGGTCGCGCTCGTCTTTCAACTGGCGCAATTCATCGCGACGGACCGTAACGTAGAGGGTTTGTGGCGGCATTGCTGTGTGTACTGTGCCCATTGCTCACCTCGCAAATGGCGTGCATCAACTGTAAGTCACTCCTCGTTTTGAGGCGCTTGACTTACTATCGGCGCCAATTTTGATTTCTTTTGCCCTGGAAGGGAACTTTTTTATTTTTCATGGTCGGTGTGTCTTCGGCAGGATTCGGGGCGTTATCACTCTGGATCGGGCACAATGCCCGGAAACTTCATCGCAACGCTCTGGACTAACCTCCATCAGTCGCGTTGGGCTATAACCAATGACACACATTTATTTGTAGTAAGGAGCATCAGCACATGCAACTCGGGATTATTGGACTGGGCCGCATGGGCGGCAATATTGCGCGACGTCTGATGCTCAACGGGCACACCACCGTTGTTTACGACCGCAATACCGCTTTCATCGATAACCTGGTCGCCGAGGGCTCCACCGGCGTCGCCGACTTGCCTGCACTGGTTGCCGGCCTCGACAAGCCGCGCGCTGTCTGGGTCATGCTGCCGGCCGGCGCACCGACCGAAGACACCATCAACACCCTGAGCGAACTGCTTGAACCCGGCGATACGATCATCGACGGCGGCAACACCAACTACAAGGACGACATTCGCCGCGCAAAGACGCTGAACGAGAAGGGCCTGCACTACATCGACGTTGGCACCTCCGGCGGCGTCTGGGGCCTGGAACGTGGTTATTGCATGATGATCGGTGGCGACGCTGAAACCGTGCAGCGTCTCGACCCGCTGTTTGCCGCACTGGCGCCCGGCATGGGCGACATTCCGCGCACCAGGGATCGCAAGTCCGATGACCACCGTGCCGAGCACGGCTACATCCACGCCGGTCCCGCCGGTGCCGGGCACTTCGTGAAGATGATTCACAACGGCATCGAGTACGGCATGATGGCCGCGTTTGCCGAGGGCTTCGACATTCTCAAGACCAAATCCAGCGAACGCCTGCCGGAAGATCAGCGATTTGATCTGAACGTGGCCGATATCGCTGAGGTCTGGCGTCGTGGCAGCGTGGTTTCGTCGTGGCTGCTGGACCTGACTGCCGATGCGCTGGCCAGCGATCCGAAGCTTGACGGTTTCTCCGGCTCGGTCGCCGACAGTGGCGAGGGTCAATGGACCATCGAAGCGGCCATGGAGCAAGCAGTGCCAGTACCGGTGCTGTCCAACTCGCTGTTCTCCCGTTACCGCTCGCGCGGGCAGGGCACCTTTGGTGACAAGATCCTGTCGGCACAACGCTTCGGCTTCGGCGGCCACGTGGAGACCGCGAAAAAATGACCCGTACGATCCGCAGAAAATCCAAGGCAGAACCCGCACCACCGACCACGCTTTTTTTGTTCGGTGCCCACGGCGACCTGGTCAAGCGCTTGCTCATGCCGGCGCTGTACAACCTCAGTCGCGACGGCCTGCTCGACGAGAATCTGCGGATCGTCGGCGTTGATCACAACGCCATTACCGATGAAGCCTTCGCGCAAAAGCTCGAAGACTTCATCCGCACCGAAGTGGCGGCGAAGGTCGGCAAGGGCGATCAGATGCTTGATCCGGTCTTGTGGGCCAAGCTCGCCAAAGGCATCAGCTACGTCCAGGGCGATTTCCTCGACGACAGCACTTATTCAGCCCTGGCGGCGAAAATCGCCGACAGCGGCACTGGCAATGCGGTGTTCTATCTGGCCACCGCGCCGCGCTTCTTCAGTGAAGTGGTGCGCCGTCTCGGCAGCGCCGGTTTGCTTGAAGAAACCCCGGAAGCGTTCAGAAGGGTGGTGATCGAGAAGCCGTTCGGCTCCGACCTGCACACCGCCGAAGCCCTGAACGCTTGTCTGCTCAAGGTCATGAGCGAGAAGCAGATCTATCGCATCGACCACTATCTGGGCAAGGAAACCGTGCAGAACATCCTGGTCAGCCGGTTCTCCAACAGCCTGTTCGAAGCGTTCTGGAACAACCATTACATCGACCACGTGCAAATCACCGCGGCGGAAACCGTCGGTGTCGAAACCCGTGGCAGTTTTTACGAACACACCGGCGCACTGCGCGACATGGTGCCCAATCACCTGTTCCAGCTGCTGGCCATGGTCGCGATGGAGCCGCCGGCTGCTTTCGGCGCTGACGCGGTGCGCGGCGAGAAAGCCAAAGTGGTGGGGGCGATTCGTCCCTGGTCGACGGAAGAAGCCCGGGCCAACTCGGTGCGCGGCCAGTACAGCGCTGGCGAGCGCGGCCAGCCGTTGAAGGGTTATCGCGAAGAAGCCAACGTGTCGCCCGACAGCACCACGGAAACCTACGTGGCGCTCAAGGTGATGATCGATAACTGGCGCTGGGTCGGCGTGCCGTTCTATCTGCGCACCGGCAAGCGCATGAGCGTGCGCGACACCGAGATCGTCATCTGCTTCAAACCGGCGCCGTACGCGCAGTTCCGCGACACCGAAGTCGACGAGTTGCAGCCGACTTATCTGCGTATTCAGATCCAGCCAAATGAAGGCATGTGGTTCGACCTCCTGGCCAAGCGCCCGGGGCCGGCGCTGAACATGGCCAACATCGAACTGGGCTTTGCCTACAAGGATTTTTTCGAGATGCAGCCGTCGACTGGCTACGAAACCTTGATCTACGACTGCCTGACCGGCGATCAGACACTGTTCCAGCGTGCCGACAACATCGAGAACGGCTGGCGAGCCGTGCAGCCTTTCCTTGATGCCTGGCAGCAGGATGCCAGCGTCGAAACGTATGCGGCCGGCGAAGATGGCCCGCAAGCTGCCGAAGATCTGCTGACTCGCGATGGTCGCGTCTGGCACAGCCTGGGATGAGTGATTTGGCAAAGCAACCGATACGTTTTCTGCTCAGCGACATGGACGGCACGCTGTTATTGCCGGATCACACACTGAATCAACGCACCATCGACGCCGTTCGCTCGTTGCGCGAGGCCGGCGTGCTGTTCAGCCTCGCCAGCGGCCGCCCGCCGAAAGCCATGTTGCAGCAGATTGAGGCGCTAGGCGTTGATCTGCCGACAGCGGCGTTCAATGGCGGCACCATCGTTAAACCGGACGGCACACTGTTGGCCGCGCATTATCTGCCGGCCACGACCGCGCTGATTGCTCTGGCACTGTTTGCCGATCAACCGGAGGTGGAAATCTGGGTGTTCAGTGGCGGCGACTGGCTGCTCAAGGACCCGCACGGGCCGATGGTCCCGCGTGAGCAAAGTGGCCTCGGTTACCCGCCAGTGGTGGTCGAGAGTTTTGAACCGTATCTGGAGCGCATCGACAAGATCGTCGCCACCAGCAACAACACAGATTTGTTGATTGAGCTGGAGGCGCAGCTGTTGCCCAAGGTCAACGGCATGGCGCAAGTGTCGCGCTCGCAGCCGGTGTATCTCGACGTTACTGCGCTTGAGGCCAACAAAGGCACCGCGTTGACAACGATTGCCGAATACCTCGGTGTGCCGCTTGAGCAAACCGCTGTCATCGGCGACGGCGGCAACGACCCGGCGATGTTCAAATGCGCAGGTTTGTCGATTGCCATGGGGCAGGCGGAAGAGGCGGTGAAGCGTCAGGCCGATGTCGTTACAGCGTCAAACACCGAAGACGGTGTGGTCCTGGCGATCAAGAAATATATCCTCACGCACTGACCCAACACCAAAACCAATGTGGGAGCGAGCCTGCTCGCGAAGGCGGTGTGTCATTCAACAGATTCGTTGCCTGACACGACCTCTTCGCGAGCAGGCTCGCTCCCACAGGTTTTCGCGGCGCGTGCAAACCCCGGTAACCCACAGGTTTATTCAGTGTTGCTTAGAGCCAATAGCTCACCGCATACCAGCCCAACAAACCCATCACCACGGTATACGGCACCGCCATCCACACCATGCGCCCGTACGACAAACGTACCAGCGGCGCGATCGCTGAGGTCAGCAGGAACAGAAACGCTGCCTGACCATTCGGTGTCGCCACACTCGGCAGATTGGTGCCGGTGTTGATCGCAATCGCCAGCGTTTCGAAGTGCTCGCGAGTCATGTGCCCGGCCAGAAAAGCCTGTTTCACCTCAGTGATGTAAATGGTCGCGACAAATACGTTGTCGCTGATCGCCGAGAGCAGACCATTGGCGATGAACAACATGCCCGGCTGTTGATCCATCGGCAGCGCCAAGACCCACTCGATGAGTGGAACGAACAGATGCTGATCGTGAATGACTGCCACTACGGCAAAAAACACCACCAGCAGCGCGGTAAACGGCATGGCGTCCTTGAACGCGCTGCCCAGGCGATGCTCGTCGGTGATGCCGGTAAACGCGGTGATCAATATGATCACCATCAATCCGATCAGGCCGACCTCAGCCAGGTGAAACGCCAGGCAACCAATCAGAATCAGTGCCGCCGCGCCTTGCACCAGCAGCGCCGCCGTCTGACGAGGCGTGCGTTTGGCGTTGTCCTCGGCAGCGTAGTTGGCCAACACAGCGCGGACGTTGTCCGGCAGCAGCGTGCCGTATCCGAACCAGCGCAGCTTCTCCAACAGCACGCAAGTAACCAGACCCGCGACCAGTACCGGCAGCGACACCGGGGCTACCTTCTGGAAGAACTCGCCGAAATGCCAGCCCATCTCATGGCCGATCAACAGGTTCTGCGGCTCACCGACCAAGGTGCAGACGCCACCGAGCGCCGTGCCGACCGCGCCGTGCATCAACAGGCTGCGCAGGAAAGCGCGGAATTGATTCAAGTCCTCATGGTGTCGCGACGGTAAATGCTCATCGTCAGCGAATTCGCTGTCCTTACGTGGATCATTGCCAGACGCGACCCGGTGATACACCGAGTAAAAGCCGACAGCCGCACTGATGATCACCGCCGTCACGGTCAGCGCATCAAGGAACGCAGAGAGGAACGCCGACAAGAAGCAGAACATCAGCGCCAGAATCGCTTTCGAGCGCACGCCCAACAGCAGCCGCGAGAATAGAAACAGCAGCAGATCTTTCATGAAGTAGATGCCGGCAACCATGAACATCAGCAGCAGGATCACCGGAAAGTTGTGCAGCAACTCATCGTACAGCGCTTGCGGCGTGGTCATCTTCAACAGCAACGCTTCAATCAACAGCAGGCCGCCGGGCATCAACGGATAACACTTGAGCGCCATGGCTAGGGTGAAGATGAATTCGATCACCAGCAACCAGCCTGCGGCGACCGGGCCGATGGTGAATAGCACCACGGCGTTGAGAATGAGAAAACCGACGATGGTCGCCTTGTACCAGCGTGGCGATTGCCCGAGGAAGTTGTGCGCGAACGCCTGGGCGATTGAACCGGACATCGGCTGCTCCTTTTATTTAGAAGCGCGAAAGTTGCCGGATGTTTCAAGGAAGATCAAGGTTTGAGAATGCAATTGCTTGATAACAATCAAGCGCATCCGATCCCTGGCGGTTGCTGTACAGAAGACCCGCGGCGCCGTGACGTCGTGGGTCCCTGATATTGCGGCGTGGATGCAGTGACCTCGGCGCTTAGATTTCTGACGAGGTCACTCTTATAGCCCAAGGCGCAGACAGTCGGCCCGAATCGGATTTACAGCGGAAAGTGTGCACATGGCTTACGGCCAGATCCGTGATAGTTGCGCTGTAAACGCCATGTTCGTCGACGACAAAATTAACAAGGTTGTTTTGGTTGTCGACAATCCATCCCGTCTCGCCAGGAATGCCCGTGCCGGTAATTGTGACGGATCTGTCAGTCGTGACGCCCTGATTACCGATCTCCTGAAACCGCTCTTGACCGAGAACAAACTTGATCGTCAACGCCGTCGGTTTGATTACCTCAACCTGCCACGAACTTGACTCGTGCCCGTTGGGGTCCCTCGCGACGAAGCGCTGAATACCCGGTTGAAGGCCTGAGACATTGGCGTTCCAATACCCGTCTGAATCGATATTCAGCAGTCGAACCACTGTACTGTTGTTCAATAGCTCAACGATTCGGCCAGGTGTGCCGTAGCCAATGAAGTCCAGTTCGTTACTGAATGTTCTCTGACCGCGGGGGACGAATTGTCCGTCAGGTTCGTATACCGTTTCAATTACCGGCGCGTTCTGCACATCGTCGGAGACTGTGATTAACCATGGAAGCGAAACGGCCCCGGCGGCATTCCTCGCTGTGTACATATGCCGACCCGTTTGCAACTTGGCCAGCGCCACGATGAAGTTGCCTTGGACATCAGCACTTACCACGCCAGCCAGTTGCCCCGTATCCGATACATAGACAAGTTCTCCCGGATGGGCCGAGCCGCTGATCTTCAGCTTGCTGTCATTGCTGATGCCGCCGTTCGGTATGGATTCGCCTTTACCGTTGGTGACCTCGCGTATCACGGGAGCATTGGCTGTCGCGGAGTGGGTCGTAGCATCGGCAGGCGTCAGCGGTGCAGATAACTTCTCTTGATCAGACATTCTGAAATTCCCTTTTTCGGTTGTACACGCAGCCATCTGCGCGCCCCGTTATCTGATGTCCGATGGGAGCGACCGTCAACTGTCAGAAATTACAGGTGCAGCTATATAACCGACGGACGGTAAAGGTCCGCGTGCATGCCGACTATGGATTCAGATAGCGCGCAACCATCGCCCGGTAGTTGCCATCCAGTGAATAGCCCCCCACCACGATAGCCCCGTCAGTTTGTACGGCCAGAGAATTGGCTGTATCGAGACTTCGCCCCAGTCGCGTGCGCAACCAACCGTGGCCCTGGCCGAACGCTGGATCGAGGCTGCCGTCAGCTTGATAACGGGCGACCATGAAGTCGGCTTCAACCCCGCCGATGGTCGCGCCTACGGCAACGATGCGGCCGTCGCTCATCAACCGGGCGGCGTTCCATTGGCAACCGCTGGAGCCGATGTCCACCACCTGTGGTTGACCATGGTGACAGTGCAGGTCCGGTCGACCGTTGCCGTGCAGGACAAACGTCAGACAGCGGATTGGATCGCGGCTGCTGCCGAAGCAATAGAGCCTGTCGGCGGACTCGATGATCTGGCTGACCTGAGCGCTGTTGCCGTGAGCCCTGAACGCCATGAAACCGTCCACGGCAAAACGCCCGTCCAGACGCCCATCGGACTGGTAAACCGCCAGCAGCCCTTGCTGCGGAAAGTCGATGGAACCTGCGACGACAATTCGCCCATCCGCCTTCAACAACAGGGTGCTCAGCCAGGTGTTGAGCAGCAGGTGGCGAACCATGACGAAGCCGCGCCCGTTGAAGGATTCGTCCAGTTGGCCGTCAGGCTGCAGACGAATCAGCATCCCTGCGTGGTCGGCGAGGCTGAAATGATGGTTGGCGATCAGCACAATGCGACCGTCTTCCTGCACCACAAAGTCACAGGCTTCGACGCCAGGCACGCCCGGCGGCAACCAGTTGTCGCGGGTGCCCATGGACAGCTCGCCGGGCAGTCGCACCACCTGGAAACCGTCATCGCCGAAGAATCGGTCTGGCTGGCCGTTGGCATCGAACAGGGCCAGGGCGGGCAGGGTGCGTTGGGTATCTTCATAATGCAGGCCGGCCAGCAGAATCTTGCCGTCGGCTAGCACCTGAACCTTGCCGGCCTTGGCTTCGAAACCCTCGACGAAACTGCCGATCACGCTGCCCTGAATGCCGAACGACAAATCCGCCGAACCATCGCCCAGCAGCCGCGCCAGGCCAAAACGACTTCCCTTGGATGTACCGACCTTGGCGGCGACCAGAATCCGACCCTGCGGATCGAGCGCGACATGTTGTGTCTGGCTGGACAGGCTACCGGCAAAGTACACCTGCGCAACACCGCCAATGGCGAAGGTCGAGTCGAGCGAACCGGGGTTGTTCCATACCGTGGGCAGCGCATAAGTGTTCAGGGTCGACATGCACGCGTCTCCTTGCGAGTAGCCGATATCCCAGTGATTGGGAGGCTGACTGCACGAGCGAAACATTCAATCCCTGAACCGCGAGAAGTACAACTGGACGAATCAACAGAACGACGGTCGCACTGTGCCAGAACAGTGTCTTGTTGAACCAGTCGCAAGCGAGCCAAGCATTCAGGCAAGACCTGAACCGCTAACTAACGGTTTTCCCATAAGAAAAGGGCGGATGACTTTATGTCATCCGCCCTTGTTCGATTATCAGTGTGGCATCGACCACGATTGCAACTTGTGGCCGTCTTCGCTCAGCTCGGCGCGGGCCTGTTGCAGCAGTTGTTCGAGTTGCGCCGGGTCAGAGTAGGCGCTGCTCGGGATCTGTTTGCGACCGATGTGTGAGTTGGTGCGGTCGACGACGGTCAGGCTCAGTTCGCCATTGCCGTCTTGTGGCGCCCAGGCCACGCATTGAAAAGGCTTGAAGGCGTGGTTGGCAATCAAAAGTGCTTCGTTGATACGCAGCGGGGCAGTCATGGGGTCGTCTCTCTATTGGCGCCCAATCAAGTGATGTGCCGTCGGTTGGGCTTACCGTGCGGCGGGTTACTTGTACTGATGCACGCAACAGGGGGGTAGGTCACACATGAAACAAAGAAATTTCAGGTTCTTTACATAACG
The DNA here is from genome assembly GCF_054667565.1 of Pseudomonas sp. S3_G06. NCBI lineage: Bacteria > Pseudomonadati > Pseudomonadota > Gammaproteobacteria > Pseudomonadales > Pseudomonadaceae > Pseudomonas > Pseudomonas sp. S3_G06. The sequence continues at coordinate 2,278,370 of NZ_CP162738.1, read as the reverse complement.
TAAGTTCGTTTCGTTAATCCTGCACATGTCCGAACACCGCGCTGAATTCACCCCTCACCCCAGCCCTCTCCCCGAGGAGAGGGAGCCGAGTTGAGGGCTTTTCAAACTCGAGTTCGGCTCGGTCTTTCAGATCGGCTGACCTCGCGTAAACACCGCGGTCAGTCCCCTCTCCCTCGGGAGAGGGCTAGGGTGAGGGGCCGCTCTTTGACTCAGCGCAAATAGTCGATAGCTAACTAACAACCAACGTTCTTATAACTCTTTTAATAACCGCCCTATAAGCAATCGGTACAAGCCCCCGTCAAAATCTTGCTAGTGTTACAACCGGGTCTGCCAAATGACTGTTTTTACGATCATTTATCAAATTTGGCGCCAAGGAACAGTCATGAGCGAAGCGCCTGCGTCGAGACGTTTACTGGTGGTCGATCCCTGCGACGACTGCCATCGCCTGTTGCCCGGATTGCGCGCCGTCGGTTGGGATGTCGACAGCTGTAATCTGGAGAACGCCGCATCCCGCGCCTGTGACGTCGGCCTGCTACGCTTGCAGCCTTACCACCTGGAACGTCCAGAAGCGGTCAAAGAACTGATCAGCCGCAGCGGCACCGAATGGATTGCCGTGCTCAATCAGGAAGTCCTGCGCTTACAGAACGTCGGTGACTTCGTTTGTGAATGGTTCTTCGACTTCCACACCTTGCCGTTCGACGTCTCCCGCGTCCAGGTCACCCTCGGCCGCGCCTTCGGCATGGCGCGCCTGCGCGGGCAGGGCACAATCCATGTTGATCAGCCGGAGCACGAACTGCTCGGCGACAGCAAGCCGATCCGCGAACTGCGCAAACTGTTGAGCAAACTGGCCCCGACCGAATCGCCCGTGCTGATTCGCGGCGAAAGCGGCACCGGCAAAGAGCTGGTCGCGCGCACCCTGCACCGACAATCCCAGCGTCACAACAAACCGTTTGTAGCGATCAACTGCGGGGCAATTCCAGAACATTTGATTCAATCCGAACTGTTTGGTCACGAGAAAGGCGCGTTCACTGGCGCTCATCAGCGCAAGGTCGGACGCATCGAAGCGGCCAATGGCGGCACATTGTTCCTCGATGAAATCGGCGACCTGCCGCTGGAACTCCAGGCCAATCTGCTGCGCTTTCTTCAGGAGAAACACATCGAGCGGGTAGGCGGCAGTCAGCCGATCCCGGTGGACGTCCGCGTTCTGGCCGCAACCCACGTCGACCTGGAAGCGGCAATCGAGAAGAAGCGTTTTCGTGAAGACCTGTATTACCGGCTCAACGTTCTGCAAGTGGTGACCGCGCCATTGCGTGAACGCCATGGCGACCTGTCGATGCTGGCCAACCACTTTTCGCACTTCTACAGCCACGAAACCGGGCGCCGGCCTCGTAGTTTTAGCGAGGATGCGCTGATCGCGATGGGCAAGCACGACTGGCCGGGGAATGTGCGCGAGCTGGCCAACCGGGTCAGACGCGGGTTGGTGTTGGCGGAGGGGAGGCAGATCGAGGCGCGGGACTTGGGGTTGATCAGCCAGCATTCGATCGCCACGCCGATGGGCACGCTGGAGGATTACAAGACCCGAGCGGAACGCCAAGCGTTGTGTGATGTGTTGAATCGGCATAGTGATAATTTGAGTGTGGCCGCGAAAGTTTTAGGGGTTTCGCGGCCTACTTTTTATCGGTTGTTGCATAAGCATCAGATTAGGTGAGTGTTTCAATCCGCCGCTAATCCATAATTAAAGTTCTAATCATATTTTTTTAGTCTAATGTTTTTGATAGATAAACTTTGGGTTGCATTCCCGAACATAAGCAGCATAAGTGTCTTCGGCGTAGAGGACGCCGCCGAGCGAAAGCGGAGTGTCATTGGTTGCCATGACCCGCTAGCAGGTAAATCGAAATACTCTCTTACATTGTTTTGAGCAAGAAAACATTGTGTCGAAGCTGCTGATCTGAAGTTGAAACTGAATTCAAGCTGAGTGCCCGTCTCGATGCCTTGAAAGCATTTGGAAAGGTATATGCCGAATTTGTACCCGCTCGCAAATATTGTTTCCAAGTAGTACTCGCCTGAAGAAAGAACGATATTTGATAGTCTGTAATCAGTACTTTGTGCCCAATGATTCCAGTCATAGTTCTCAAACGTAGTCAAATCATCCAACCCAGCCTTAACCCCATAACTCCTCACCCGACACCCAACCGCCTCACTCTCAACCGCCCCCGCATACAACCCCACCTTCAAAACAACAACCAACCTCGAATCCGCCTTACACCCCCGCAACCACTCCACCTCAGCCAGATAACTTAACCCCACCCCCTGATCATTCGCTGCCCCCACAAACTGCCGCTTCACCCGCTCCCCACCACCCGCAAACGTCTCCACATACTCCAACCAAATCGGACACCCGGCGCACTGAAACGGCCAAGCTCCGCACAGCACCTTCGTATCATCCTTGATCAACCCAACATCCAGCACTTCGTCATCAAACCCCTCAAGCTTCGGCATTGGCATGCTCGACTGCAGCAACTCACCAATCATCAACGTCACACTCTGCACAGGCGTCGGCTGTCCATTAACGATCAGGCTGTATATCAACTCCACACTGCGCTGCAGATTTGCCCCCGTGACGGAGAAATCAATGTCGAATTGCACTTTCGACTGTCCCGCCACCGGTTTTTGCTGGGGAGGTACTGAGCCGGCGCCGGGTCTGCCGGCGATTTCCAGGTTCACCTCGTGATTTGCGCCAAACGCGGCGGTGTCAAACACCACGGTAAATCCATTCTGATGCCGGTTCGGGTCAAGTTTGTAATCCGGCGCCTCGACAACCGTTGGCGGTTTCAACTGACTGACTTCGCCAGTGACCGTGACGACAACGTTATTGGACGGGCGCGCGGGCACGTTGGCGCTTAGCAGCTGATAGTCGATCTTGGCCGAACCGTTGGCGATTGCTGCGATCTTGCCGTTCGGGATCGGGAAGTCGTGGTGGCCGGGCACGCTGTCGATGGTTTTTTCCAAAGGACCGACGATGACGGGCGCTCCCGCTGATGTCGTGCCAGCCCAGGTCAAGACAACCTTGTCACCGGGCTGGTAGTCCGGGGCTGTGAAGTACACCCGGGCAGCAGCATCGCTCGTGCCCAGCACCTTCAGGTCGATGGTGGTGACGTTTTGGTTGTTGACCCAGATTGTTGGTGCTGGCAGGCGGCTGATGCTCAGGTCGACGTGGACTTCAGTGAGCCGCGCCCAAGGATCTTTTGGGTCAGTTAGATTGCCTACACGGTCAACCACGCGGAAGGACACCGGTATATCGCGGCCGCTACCCTGTTTCCTGATGACGTCCTCGGTGAAGGTGACGAAGATCCGATTGTTGTGCGGATCATCAATCTGCTGCTGCGTCACCGGATAGAAAAACACGACCTGGTCTCCCCACTTGCCAATGATTTGGTCGTAGGTGGCGATGTATCGGTAGTGATCGATGTACATTCGGATCCCTCCCTTGGCCATCTCGCTATCGACTCCGTTCGACGGATCCGGGACCAAGGTGTAGCTGAGGCCGGAGTGCCCCGGTTCGCCGTCGTCGTCAACATCTGCGGGCCGGGTGAGCTTCACCCACATCAGTAGCTCAGTGGATTTGACCGGTTCCTGAGGAAAACGAGTGACTCGATAAAACACTTTGGCGGAGCCATTGGTGATGAATCCGACGGGGACGTAAAACTCCACTTTTTGAGTGCTGAGATCATCGATTACAGTAAAATCCACCGGGTTATCATCGTCATCCCAATACAGCTCACATTTATCGTCAAGGGCCATGTTCAGCCAGGCGTCCACGACGATTTTCAATACTCCCTTTTCAATGGAATCAATGGCGATGCCGCCGTGATAATGCTCCGGCGTTTCGAGGTTGGTGGCCGAGGGAATACGGGGCGGATACAAATTGGCGGTGGTAAGAATATCCATGGCGATGCTCCTGAATATGGGCTGGCCGCGGGCGACCAGACGCTCGAGCTATCAGAAGTTATTTAGGCAAAAAGCGCACCTGTCAGATCTGACAGGTGCAGACCTGTTTCCGATGAATGGTCGCGAGCAAAGAGCCTGAAGATCAAAAGATCGCAGCCTTCGGCGGCTCGTACATGGATTCACTCAATCCAGACTGTAGGAGCCGCCGAAGGCTGCGATCTTTTGCTTTTGCTTAGAAGTAATACGGGAATTTCAGGCTGAACGAAAAGTCCGGCGCATCATCGGTCATGCCGATCGACAGGTTCGGCACGATCGTCAGATTGTCGGTTGCAGCAATCGTCATGCCGACGTTGAAGTAACCGGCGTTGGCATCACTGGACACCACCGATTCCCAATCGCCGCCGTCCTGTTTCAGCTTGCTCTTGCGTTGCACCAGGTCGGAGACCGAGAACGACATACTCATCTTCTCGTTAAGCGCGAAGGCGATACCGGCGCCGATCTGGAAGCTGTCGCCGATGCGCACTTTGCCCGGGTTTTTCTGATTGACCGTAGAGCTGATGTCGTCAAACGACTCCTCCAGGTTGTGAGTGTAGGAGAGGCTGCCGAACAGCACCGCCGGGTCAAACGTCTTGACCAGCGAGATGCCCGGCGTGATCGACCAGACGCCGTTGCCGGTGGGCAGGGTGTCGGGGACGAACAGGTTGGAGTTGGCGTCGGTCTGGCGCAGTTTGATGCCGAACGGGTCTTTGCCGGTCGGCGCCTTGACGCGCAAGGTGACGACGGCGTCCGGGGTGTTGACCGACTCGTCGAGGAACTTGTAGGCGATACCGAAGTTGACGTCGCCGATGGTTGGATCCTTGGTCACGGTTTCTTCTGTTGTTACGCCAGCCGCGCCCTGGTTGCCGCCGCCGGACTGATACGTCGACTCGCGATACACCACCGGCACGTTCAGGTCGAACTGCCAGCGGTTGTCGAAGTTGTAGCGGCCGGTGAGGTCCAGGGTCCAGGTGTCAGCCTTGATCCGGTCGAGGTTGATGTTGCCCAGGAAGATCGAATCCAGCGCAAGGAACCCGTTCAGGATCAACTGGCGGGTGTCATAGCGTGAATAGGTGACACCGGTTTCGAAACTGAACTTGCCGCCACCGAAAAAGCCGCTGGCCTCGTCGTACAGGTTGGAAACACTTTGCGCCGGTTGCGAATCGTCAGCCAGCGATTGACCGTAAGAAGCGCCACTGCCCCCGGCGGCGCCTCCCGATGCAGCGGCCGCACCGGTGCCTGTGGCGGCTCCGGCGACGCGATTGCCTTTCATGTCGGACGGCGATTTGGCCAGCCGTTTTGGCGGTGGGGCGGCGGGTGTTTCTTCTACCTGGCGGACCCGTTGTTCAAGTACCGCCAGCGCTTGTTGTTGTTGTTCGTATCGTTGTCTCAGTTCCAGAAGTTCCCGTTTCAGGGCTTCTACATCGGCGTCGGGTGCTGCTTGCAGCATTGCCGCCGGGAGAAGGGTACTCAAACACACTGCAGCACGCAGTGATACTGATCGATACATGAATAAGCCGTCCCTTTAAGCCCAATGATCGAGACTCAGCGTAGTTCAATATCCGATATTGCGTAGGGCCCCGAGTTGGGTCAGGTTGCAATCCAGTGCACCGGCGCTTCTGCCGTTATTGTTAAGTACGACGTTGAGTTGCGTAAGGTTGTTGACCACGTTGGCGCTGCCCAGCAAACGGGTGTTCTGCAGCAGCCCGCCCTGGGCGACCTGTTGCAGCGCCGTGCCTTGATTGCCGCTGGCCTGAATGGCCATTTGCACGCCACCGCCATTGGCCGAAACCGCGACACTGCCGGCGCCGTTGCTGCCGCTGATGGTCTGCCCGGCGATGAGCGCCTGGCCCTGCGACGGCACCAGTGCCGGGGCCTGACTGGCTTCGCTGACGTTGATCGCGACGTTGTTGTTGGCGGTATTGCCGTCGCCGGCGGCGCGTACGCTTTGCGTCACACCCTGGCTGCTGTTGAGGCCGGCGCCACCGATGACAGTGCCGGTGCCCAAGGTGGGGGTGCTGCCGTTGCCCGACTCCTTGATGGTCGAGACATAGAATTCCGGTTTGACGGTTGCAGCCTGGATCTGCATCGAGGTCGCGGCCCCGATCAAATCGCCGCTGGCGTTGCGCCAGGTGCTGCTCATGACAATGCCGAAGCTGATGATCCGCCCCGGCATGACGTAACGACCGCGCAGCTCGGCGAGCTCCTGGTCCTTGATTTCGATGGGTTTGAATCCGGCATGGGCTAAACCTGACGCACTCGCTGCCAGGCAGGCGGCGGCCAGCCAGTATGAGCTTTTCATCTGCTGCTCCCGGGACATCCAGTCCCATTCTCTAACTCGGCGATTAAAAGAAGTCGCTCTGAATGAACCCGAAATCCATCAATTCCGCATCTTTGACCGGGTTGAAACTGTCCAGCGAGTTCTTCGCCGTCAGCGGCACGGGAGGGCTGCGCAAGGCGTTGGCCTTGTCGTAACCGGGGCCGACGATGGCAAAGACAATGCCGTTCCAACCTTTGACAAAGTCGTCGTGCTTGTAGCGTTTGTGGCCGAGAACCGGGTCACCGATGTAGACCCAATCCTTGTCCGAACGCTGCAGGACGACGAAATGCTTGTAGCCACGAATGTCCATCAGAACCACCACCGGAATGGTCACCGCTTCGAGTTTCTCGGGCGGGATCCGGTAGCCACGGGCGCGCATGCCGATGCTTTCTACGTAGCGCTTCATGTCGAGCATGGAGAAACCCTGGGTTCGCACCAGGTCCTGGTCAGCGTTGACCAGCATGCCTTTGATGATGTGCTCCTCATCGACGTCGAGCCAATAGGCCTGGCGCAGAACCGTTGCCAGTGCAGCAGCGCCGCAGCTGAAATCGGTTTTCTGTTCGACGATGTCGGCAAACTTGCGCTCACGAATGCTTTGCACGTCCTTGTAGACCAGCACGCCACCCGGCAGGGCGGCCACGGGCATCTGTGCCGCCTGAGTCAGGCCGCACAGACAAAGCAGAGCGAGGAGGGCAGGAGTCCGCATGATCGAATACGCCTTGTGGAACCTGGGAAAAAAGCCCCGTTGCCGGGGCTTTCGTTTCGATCGCGATTACATGCAGGCTTTGCAACCTGCGGCGATGGACAGCGAGTTGCTTTGTTGGTTGCCCACACCCGCCGAGACGTTGGCTCCGCCGTTGCCGGAGAAGTTGTTCATCGAGTTGGTCATGTTGGCGTTGTTGACGACTGGAGTTTTCCAGCCATCTTTGGTCAGCACTTGTTGGGTGGTGACGCCAGCGAGGCCAAAAGTACCCACGGCTTCGAACTTGGCTTTCTGATCATCGTTGCCGCCATGGCCGCCGCCACGGTTGCCCCAACCGCCGTGGTTGTCGTCCTCGATGGTTGCAGTACCTTTGGCTTTGAATGTGCCAGCGGCTGCATAAGTGCCGGTAAGGGTGTCGGTTTTGTAAGCCTGCACGCCTTTGTTTTCCACGACCAGGCCAGTCGAGGACTGGTTGGCAGAGGCGGCAGCCTGCGCTACACGACCACCGGAAACGGCGATGGCGAGGTTGTTTTTCTGTTGGTTGAAGTTGCCCGAGCTCACGTTGATGCCGATGTTGCCGGAACCGTTGTTGCCTGCATTGTTGAGCGTGGCGTTGTTGAAGGTGGACGAGTTTTTAACGTAGTTGTTGTTGTTCACCTGAGTCGCGCTCGAGGCGGCAACAGCATTGCCGAAGATGAAACTTTCGTCAGCGGTGGCCAGCGCAGCAGCGTTGTCCTGCTGGTTGCCGTCGCCGGCGGCGACGTTGGCGCCCATGTTGCCGTTGGAGCCGTTGAGCGAGTCGCTGGCATTGGCGTTGTTCAGGGTGCCCTGGTTTTTCACCACGTTGCCGTCGCTGTTTTGTGCGTCGAGGACAGCGGCGCCGGCGCCAGCGGTGATCTGCAGCAGTTGTTCAAGATTCGGACCTTGTGGCTGGCCGTGACCGTTGCCGTGTCCATTGCCATGCCCGTTACCACGACCGTCGGCCTGTGCTGCCATTGCCATCACTGCTGCGAGTGCGAAAACCAGTGGTTTGAGAGCCATTGTAGGTTTCATGGTTGTTTCTCCGTCGTGCTTATTAGTTGGTTAAGTGTTGGGACTTTTCTAATTGCACTGCTTTTTGTTTGGGTCAGTCTGCGACCCGGATGCTCAGGGTGTTAGCCATTCGGTTCCCCACCCCGGCACTCTGGTTCACCTGGATTACCCCGCGGCTGCCGGTGAAGGCCTGATCACTGGTCGTGACCTGGCGACTGCCGATTGAGGTACCAGTTGCTCCTGAGCTCGGTAAAAACGCCACGTTCTGTTGTGAAAGGGCGCTGTCGTCAACGCTCTGCGGGCCGGCACTGATGCTGACGCGCGTAACGTTGGCCATTTGGTTGTTGGCACCGGCGCCCTGGTTCACACTGAGGATGCCGTTGCCATTGCTGAAAGAGTTGCCGCCGATATTGGCGCTCGCGTCGATGGCGCGGCTGGCGGGCGTGTCGATGGTTTGCCTGACGCTGGTGGTGGCATGGGCTTCGGTGCCGATGGCAATCGCCTTGGTGTTGGCTTGTTGCATCTGGTCACCGGCGGCCTGGTTGACGTTGAAGTTGCCGCGATACTGAGCGCCGGAATCCTGGATATTTGCTTTGTTGACTGAAGCCGAATCGGCCATGGCGCTGGTGCAGCCGAGCAGGGCGAGAAGCAGCAGGGTGCGATTCATGTCATTGGCCTCCGGCCATGCGAGTCAAAGGCGCCAGGCCGGTGCTCATCGCCCGGTTGACCGTGTTTGAGATCGAGGCACCGGAACCGCCGCCGCTACCCGTGCGCATACCGGGCAGGCCGTTCTGATTGGTCAGGGTGTTCATGCCGGGCAGGTTGGAACTGGGCGTGGTCATGTTGCCGCGAATCGAAGAGCCGCTGGCGACGCTGGCGAAATCACCGTCAGTGAGTTCGGTACTGCTGAGGGTCTGGTTGATCCGCGCCGAAGGGTTGGCGTTGACTGTGGTCGGATAGGGGTCTTTGCCGCCGTTGCGGCCGATCGGGATTGGCTGAACGTCGCGGTTGAGGACGATCACTCCATTGCCTTCGGCCTGGGCGCTGACACTGATCAGTGCGCTGGCGGCTGATCCGATCAGCAGTAGGCAGGTCAGGCTTTTATTGAAATTCCCCACGGCTGCAATTCCTTCTTCAGTGGGCTGGGTTATTCAGCGTTGTGAAGGAGAGAGCGAAAGCTGTGCCGGTTTTGAATTGTCCCGTTATTTCAACGGGTTGGGTGTTTTCGAGGAATGCTTGAAGCGGGTACTGTTTCAGCGCTGAGACACATGCAGGGGTGCTTGAACGGTACTTGACGTCGGAAAGCTCTGGAACAAGGGTTTGCGCCGATGTGTTTCATCGGCGTAACAGGTGACGTGACGGAGTGATGAACAGCGTTTGGATGGGGGCTTGGCGCGGTTAGGAGTGTTTCAAAAACGGACAGATCTGCCCGATATGCCCGGCGTGGTAGGTTATTCGGACAGCAAAAGCTCCACCGCTGCAAAGGCTTGCGCTTGGCGTTCGGCCCAATTGCCCTCGATAACTTGCAACGGCTGTTGATGCTCAATCAACCAGGCGCGGGTGGCTTCGAAAAATGCCATGCGATCCGAAAGATCCGGTTGGCAGCGCTGGCCGTCTTCGGCCCAGTCGACCTGTTGCGGCGATAGCAGCAGGTGCAGGTCGTAGTGACGTGCCAACAACTCAATTTCCAGCCAGGTCGGGCAGTCGCCGAACAGGGTCTGGCTCCAGAGGATGTTGCTGAGCAGATGGGTGTCGAGAATCAGCAGTTCGGGTTGTTTCGCGCGTGCCTGATCTTCCCATTGCAACTGGCCCCGGGCGATATCAGGGATATCCGCGAGGCAAGTGTCGCGCGGGTTGTCTTCGATGAACCGACGAACATATTCATCAACGCGCACGCCGCCGAAACGCTGCTCCAACCCTGCCGCCAGCCAACTCTTGCCGGTGGATTCCGGGCCGGTGAGAACAACGACTTTCATGTGCGCAACGCCGGATCGGCACGCCATTCCCGCCAGCCTTGCACCGCGAGCAGGGTAAACAGCGCATACAGGCCGGCAGTCAGATAGAGGCCTTTATAGATGAACAGGCCGACAAAGATCACATCGAGGACGAACCACAACGCCCAGCATTGCAGGCGTTTCTGCGCCATCCACAGTTGCGCGACCAGACTGAAACCAGTGAGCGCGGCATCGAGCCACGGCTGTGCGGCGTCGGTCCAGTGCGCCATCGCCGCGCCCAGTAATACGCTGCCGATCGCTCCAATACCAAGGCCGAGCAGAATCGAGCGTGCATCGAGGCGGGTAACCTGGCGACCGTCATGCATCGTCCCGGCGCGGGTCCATTGCCACCAGCCGTAGATCTGCAGCGCGGCGTAGATCACTTGCAGCAACATGTCCGAATACAGCTTCACCTCAAAGAAGATCCAGCTGTAGAGCAACACCATGACCAGCCCGATCGGCCAGCACCACGGATTCTGCTTGACCGTCAGCCACACGGCGATGACACCGAGGGCAGCGGCAAACAGTTCAAGCCCGGACATGGCGGATCCTTGGGGGAGTTGAGAAGGGGGCGGATTGTACTGCATTAGTCAGGTCAAAAGCCCCTCACCCTAACCCTCTCCCGGAGGGAGAGGGAACTGACCGCGTTGTTTGGTCGAGGTACGCCGACCTGGAATATCGCGTCGAACGCAGATCATGAAATGCGCAATGATCTGCTCCCTCTCCTCGGGGAGAGGGCTGGGGTGAGGGGTGGGCTCACCTCGGTGACCGGTCAGACCCGGAACTGGCGCAGCAACCCGTTGAGCTGTTCGCTCAGTTGCCCAAGCCGCAGACTGGCTGCACTCGACTGTTCAGCCGCCAACGCGGTGCTATGGGAAAGCCCGGCCGCCTGGGTCACGTTCTGGTTGATGTCCTCCACCACCTGCGCCTGTTGCAAGGTAGCGCTGGCAATCGACGCATTCAGGCCGTTGAGATTACGCAACGCCTGGCCAATTGCATTAAGGCTCGCCCCGGCCAGTCCCGCCTGTTCGATGGTCAATTGCGAGGCCTTGCTGCTGTCGCCGATCACCTTCACCGCAGCCTCCGAGTGATTCTGCAAACGCTCGATCATCGACTGAATCTCCGCCGTCGATTTCTGCGTACGCTGAGCCAGCAAGCGCACCTCATCGGCCACCACGGCGAACCCGCGACCCTGTTCACCCGCACGCGCCGCTTCAATCGCCGCGTTCAAGGCCAACAGATTGGTCTGCTCGGCAATCGAGCGAATCACTTCCAGCACGCTGCCAATCTGCGTGCTCTCCGCCGCCAGGGTGCGGATCACTTCCACCGCCTGATCGATCGTGCCGGAGAGCTTGTCGATCTGTTGCAGGCTGCCGTCAATGTTGATCTGCCCCTGTTGCGCCTGCGCTTCGGCATCACGCATTTCGGCGGCGGCGTGTTCGGCGTTTTTCGCCACGTCCTGCACGCCGTAGGTGACTTCGTTGATCGCCGTGGCGACCAGTTCCATCTGCTGCGATTGCTGCTGACTGCGCTGCTGCGCTTGCGAGGCATCGTTGCCAAGCTCGCTGGAAGACTGGCCCAAAGCGCTGGCCGAGACCTGCAGATCACCAATCACTCGGCGCAACTTGGCCGTGAACGCATTGAAGTGATGGGCCAGTTCGGTGACCTCATCCTTGCCGTGGGTATCGAGGCTGCGGGTCAGGTCGCTTTCGCCGCTGGCGATGTTGGCCATGGCATTCACGGTTTCTTGCAACGGACGGACGATGCTGCGTGCGATCAGGATCACCAGCAGCGCCATGATCAGCGCAATCGCCAGGCCGATCGCCGACGCCTTGATCATTTGTCCCTGAAATTCCGCCTGAACATCGTCGACGTACACACCGGAACCGATCACCCAGCCCCACGGCTCAAACAGCTTCACATACGAGGTCTTGGCGACAGGGTCGGTCGCCCCCGGTTTCGGCCAGCGATAATTGACCATGCCCGCGCCTTTGGCCTTGGCAATGGCGACCATCTCGTTGAACACCGCAAAGCCGTCCGGGTCGCGGATCGCCGAAAGATTCTGGCCTTCGAGCTTGGGATTGGTCGGGTGCATGACCATCACGGGCGTGAGGTCGTTGATCCAGAAGTAGTCGCTCTGGTCGTAGCGCAGGCCACGGATCGCGGTCAGCGCCTGCTTTTGCGCGGCATCCCTGGTCAGGGTGCCGGCGGTTTCCAGGCCGTGGTAATAAGTCAGCAGGCCACTGGCGGTCTGCACCACGTGCTGGGTTTTCTGCGCCTTGGCGTGGTAGAGGTCGTCGTGGATCTGCTTGAGCATCAGCACGCCCAAGGTCAGCAACATGACCACCGCCACGATCAAGATGAGCCACAAGCGTCGGCTGATCGACACACTGCGCAAGCTGTTCATAACGCTGTCACTCCGGATTCTTGTTCTTGTAATAAACGATCGCCAGCATCCAGCCACCGCTGTGGGCTTGCGATTGTGCGACTTGAGCCGCCTAACGCGGGGAGCGCTATTAAGGCTTGTCTGTTAGGATTTCGGCCCCGCGCGCAAAAACCTGAATCCGGTTTTGATATTTCACGGAATTTTTACCGTTTCGTGTGGATCCTGTGCGCGCGCAATCGCTACAGCTTTTACCGGCTACGCTGGACGCAGTGAACGAAAAAATACTATCGGGGCATGCCCGCGCGCATCGCTCTCTGGGGGATTGATGGATCTTTGGACCGCCTTGCAGGCACTGATTCTAGGAGTTGTAGAAGGGCTGACGGAGTTTTTGCCCATTTCGAGTACCGGACACCAGATCATCGTCGCCGACTTGCTGAACTTCGGCGGCGAGCGGGCCATGGCGTTCAACATCATCATTCAGCTCGGCGCGATCCTCGCGGTGGTCTGGGAGTTTCGCCGCAAGATCCTCGACGTAGTGATCGGTCTGCCGACCCAGCCGAGCGCCAGGCGTTTCACCGCCAACCTGCTGATCGCCTTTTTGCCCGCCGTGGTGCTGGGGGTGATCTTTGCCGACCTGATTCACGAATACCTGTTCAACCCGATCACCGTGGCGGCGGCGCTGGTCATCGGCGGCATCATCATGCTGTGGGCCGAACAGCGCCAACATGAAGTCCACGCCGAAACCGTCGACGAAATCCGCTGGACCGACGCCTTGAAAATCGGCTTCGCGCAATGCCTGGCGATGATTCCCGGCACCTCGCGTTCGGGCTCGACGATCATTGGTGGCTTGCTGTTCGGCTTGTCGCGCAAGACGGCCACCGAGTTCTCGTTTTTCCTCGCCATGCCAACCATGGTCGGTGCGGCGGTGTATTCGGGTTACAAATACCGCGATCTGTTTGTGCCGGCGGATTTCCCGGTGTTCGCCATTGGTTTCGTCACGGCGTTCATCTTCGCCATGATCGCTGTGCGCGGCCTGCTCAAGTTCATTGGCAGCCACAGCTACGCAGCCTTTGCCTGGTACCGGATTGCGTTCGGCCTGTTCATTCTGGCGACCTGGCAGTTCGGCTGGGTGGACTGGTCGGCGGCCAAGGCATGAACGATTCCCGCACGCGCCGCCCTGAAGGACGACCTTCAGGCGGCCGCGTTCAGCATCTGAAATTGAAGCTTGCGGTGTTGCTGATCATCTGCGCGCTGCCGCTGTTCGGCTCGCTGTCGATGTGGCTCAGCGGCATCTCGCGGGTGCCGCTGGCGGCGTACGGGATTGTCAGTGTGCTGGCGTTCTTTCTGTACTGGGCCGACAAGCGCAAGGCCCGCGCCGATGCCTGGCGCACCCCGGAAAACATCCTGCATGCGGTAGAACTGGCGGGCGGCTGGCCGGGAGCTTTGATCGCTCAGCAGGTGTTTCGGCACAAGACGCGCAAGGTGTCGTTTCAGATTCTGTTCTGGGCGATCGTGTTGTTGCATCAGGTGTTCTGGATTGACCAGATTTTCCTCGGATCGAACTTGCTGTCGCTGATTTAACGTCCACCGAAAATCCCCTGTGGGAGCGAGCCTGCTCGCGAAAGCAATCTCATCCTCGCTGATGAGTCGCCTGACAAACCGCCTTCGCGAGCAGGCTCGCTCCCACAGGATTTGCGTGCTTACAAAAGCAGGCCGATTTGAGTCTTCTTGGGCAACTTGCCCACCACCAGTTGATGCGATCGCTGCAACAGTCCCTGCAATTCCTCGGCACTCAGCGGGTAGGGCGGGTGCATGATGATCCACTGCGCCCGTGCCAGATACGGCGCTGGATGAATCCCCGGGCGGTCGCAATGGCCGAGAAACAGGTCCTTGTCGACCTTGAACGCCAGCGAATCTCCTCGCAGCCCCTGCAAGGCAAACATCTTGTTGCCGGCAATCGAGAACACCCGTACGCCGCCCCATTTGTAATCTTCCCGGGCGCCGGGCAGGGCCAGACAAAACTCGGCGACCTCGGCTTCGCTCATTCTTCCCTGTTTCATAGAAATCTGTCCCCGCAGGCATTGAACGATTCGACCAAGTGATCGATCCATGCGCGCACCGCCGGCATTACCCCGCGCCGGTGCGGATACACCGCTTGCAACCAGCCGCCGGGCAATGACCATTCCGGCAGCACCTGCACCAGTGTGCCGTTACGCAATTCGGTTTCGCAGAACATCATCGGCAGCACGGTAAAGCCCTGACCGGCCAGGACGCAGGCCTTGCGCACCACGAAGTCATCAATGCCCAGCCGCGCTTCCATGCTCAGATCGACGCTCTTGCCTTGTTGATCGAGCAGGCGCACATGCACCATGCGGTCGGCTTCCAGCGCGCCGAGTACCGGCAGGTTTTTCAGGTCCTGCGGATGATTAATGGTCTTGCCTTGCATGAACGCCGGGCTGGCGATCACCACTGCTTGCGCCTGCCGCAAGCGCCTGGTGACCAGCAACGGATCTTCATCACCGTGATCGCGCACACGCAAAGCGACATCGATGCCTTCGGTGACCAGATCGACCCGGCGATTGAGCAGCACGACCTCCAGCTGCACCTGAGGAAACTTGCCGAGAAAGTCGCTGATCACCGTCGGCAGCATTTCATGGGCAAGGCCGGTAGGGCACGACACCCGCAAGCGCCCGCGCGGTTCGCTGGACATGCTCGCCACCGCTTCGTCAGCCATTTCCGCTTCCAGCAGCATCGCCTGACAGTGGCGCAAATAGCGTTCACCGACGGCAGTGAGATTGAGTTGGCGGGTGGTGCGTTGCAGCAGACGTGCGCCAAGGCGCTCTTCCAGTTCGGCAATTCTTCTTGAAAGCCGTGACTTGGGAATGCCGAGCAGGCGCCCGGCGGCTGCGAATCCACCGGCTTCGACCACTTTGGCAAAATAGTAGAGATCGTTAAGGTCCTGCATGCGCGTTTCCAGTCGTTCTATAAATGGGACGAACTATCGCATTGTCGGCGACTAATCAGCTATTGGTTTGTTGCGTAGGATTGTCTCCATTCCGTCGCCGCCGGCGATTCTTTCAGGAGAACCCACATGAAACTGTTGCACATCGATTCGAGCATTCTCGGCGACAACTCGGCTTCCCGTCAGTTGAGCCGTCAAGTCGTCGACGCCTGGCAAGCTGCCGAGCCGAGCGCCGTGGTCACCTACCGCGACCTGGCAGCCGATGCCATCAGCCACTTCTCGTCGACCACCCTGGTTGCCGCCGGCACCACCGCCGAACTGCGCGACGCTGCGCAACAGCACGAAGCCGAGCTGAGCGCTTCGACCCTGGCCGAGTTCATCGCTGCCGACGCCGTGGTGATTGCCGCGCCGATGTACAACTTCACCGTTCCAACCCAGCTTAAAGCGTGGATCGACCGCGTTGCCGTCGCCGGCCAGACGTTCCGCTACACCGAAGCCGGCCCTGAAGGCCTCTGCGGCGGCAAGAAAGTGGTGATCGTGTCGACTTCCGGTGGCATCCACGCCGGTCAGGCCAGCGGCATCGCTCACGAAGAATATCTGAAGCTGGTACTGGGCTTCCTCGGCATCACCGATATCGAAATCGTCCGCGCTGAAGGTCTGGCCTATGGCGAAGAAGTGCGCAACAACGCCATGAGCGCTGCGCAAGCGAAGATCAGCGAGCAACTGTTCGCCGCCGCGTAAGGCTTGCGTAAAGAACAGCTGATGTTCAGGTAATCCCTCAAAAACTCTGTATTCTGTTTCCGCAAGGGCCGAATACAGAGTTTTTTGTTTCTGCCTGTTACATAATCTGGCCCGGGTTATGCAGTTTCAGCACATCCGACGATGTGGTCCAACAGGGTAGGGCATTCATGAGGCATCTTTGTGCACTGTTGCTGATTTGTCTGCTGGCCAGCCTGAATTCAGTGCAGGCCGCACCGGGGCGCCACCCTGTCTGGAGCGTCGGTTATCACGAGATGACCTTTCTCGACCCGCTCGATCTGCAACCGATGCGCGCCATCGCTTTTTACCCCTCCAGTGACCGCGAGCACATGAGCTTGCTTGAGGGCTATTCGGTCGAGGCCGGAGAAGACACCAAGGTCGCGATCGGCCGCTTTCCCATGTTGATGCTGTCCCACGGCAACACCGGTACGCCGCTGGCCCTCCATGATTTGGCCACTTCGTTGGCGCGCAAAGGCTTTGTCGTGGTGGCGGTGATTCATCCCGGCGACAACTGGCGCGACCACAGCCGACTTGGCACGTTGAGCAATCTCTACGGCCGGCCAATCCAGATTTCCCAAGCGATCACCGCGACGCTCGGCGACAACATGCTGGCACCGTTCGTCAATGCTGATCAGGTTGGTGTGATCGGTTATTCGGCCGGTGGCGAGACCGCGTTGATTCTTTCCGGGGCGCAACCGGATCTGGATCGTCTGCGCCGCTATTGTCAGGAACGCCCGGACGATCACGACGCCTGTAACACCCAGGGCGAGCTGATTGTCGATCGCGATGACTTGCAGCCGGTGGCCGATCCACGGGTACACGCGTTATTGCTGATGGCGCCGCTGAGCCTCAAGTTCGGCCGCCATACCCTCGCCGATGTGCACGTACCGGTGCTGCTCTACAGCGGCGACGGCGACAAACTGGTGGCCTTCGATAAAAACGCTGCGGCCCTGGCGCGCAAACTGCCCACTGCGCCGGACTTCAAACTGCTGGCCGGAGCAGGGCACTTCGTGTTCATGGCGCCGTGCACCGAAGAGCAGATCCGCGCCATGCCGGCGTTGTGTACCGATGCCGACGGGGTGGATCGCGAGGATATTCACCGCAACCTGATCTCCGAGGCCGGACGGTTTTTTGCTCATGCACTGGGCAGATCGACACGAGCCGGGATGCAGACGGCGGATCAATAACTTCATCACCGCCACCAATTCCTGTAGGAGCTGACGAGTGCAACGAGGCTGCGATCTCTTGATCTTCAAAGCAAAATCAAAAGATCGCAGCCTCGTTGCACTCGTCAGCTCCTACAAGGGGATCGGGGTTTCATGAGGTTGCGCGACGCTTGAGCAACAAGGTCAGGCCCAACCCGGTCACCGACAACAATGCCGCGCTGAAGAAAATCCACGAATAGCCCAGATTCAACGCCACCGCGCCCATCAATGGCCCGGCAATCGCCAGTGCCAGATCGAAGAACACCGCATAAGCCCCCAACCCCGAACCACGGCTGGAACTCGGCACCTGTTTGATTGCTTCCACCCCCAGAGCCGGATACACCAGTGACAGCCCAAACCCCGCCAGCGCTGCGCCAATCAACGCATACGCAGTGGAGGGCGCCAGCCACAACATCACCAGCCCGACAGTTTCAACCGACATGCAAACGATGGCTGAGGCAAACCCGCCAAACCGGGCGATCGCCGAAATAAACAGTAATCGCGACAGAATGAAACACACGCCAAACACGGTCAGGCAGTACGCCGCGCCGGTCCAGCCTCGGTTGAGGTAATAAAGAGTGATGAACGTGGTCAGGGTGCCGTAGCCGATCGAGGCGAGCGTCAGGCTGGTGCCGTACGGCGCAATCTTGCCGAACACCGCCCAGAACGACAGGCGCTCGCCACGAATCACCGGCACCGAAGGTTTGTTGCGGATCAACCACAGCGCACCGGCCGCCAGTGCCGACAGCGCGATGCCAAGGCTGACAAAGCCATATTCGGCAACCATCACCACGCCCAGCGGCGCGCCAATGGCGATCGCGCCGTAAGAGGCGATGCCGTTCCAGCCGATGGATTTCGCGGTGTGCTCGACACCGACCTGGCCCATGCACCAACTGATGGTGCCGACGCCGATCAGGCCTTGGGCAATGCCCAGCAGCAAGCGCCCGGCAATCAGGATCAACAGGCTGGTCAGCGGAAAGCTTTGCAGCAAGGTCGACAGCAACGTCAGCGCGCCACTGAGCACAATCCCCCACAAGCCATAAATAATCGCCCGCTTGGTGCCGAGCGTGTCCGACATGCGCCCGGCCATTGGCCGACTGAGCAGGGTGGCCAGATACTGCGAGCCGATCACCAGACCGGCAATGATCGCGCTGAAACCCAGTTGCTCATGGACGTAACCGGGCAATACCGCAATCGGCAAGCCGATACAGAGAAAGGCAATGAAAGTGTAGAAAACGATGGAGACGATCTGCAGGGTGATCGCCAGGGAGCTTTGCGGTGGCAGTGGCTGCGCAGACATGAGCACTCGTTCGCGGGCGGCGGTGGGAGAGTTGCCGACATCATGGCGCGGGGCCGCGATAAAAGAAAGCAGGCTAACTACTTCGCCTTAATGATCGTTCCCACGCTCTGCGTGGTAACGATCAATGTGGGAGCGAGCCTGCTCGCGAATATCTGCGCACCCACAATTCCCAAGCGCCAAATGCAAAAAGCCCCGTCACACGGACAGGGCTTTTAACTTGCAGCTTGCAGCTTGAAACTAAAAGCTGCCCTTAGAAAACAACGCCCTGGCTACGCAGGTAGTCGTCATAAGTGCCGCTGAAGTCGGTCACGCCGTTCGGGCTCAGCTCGATGATGCGCGTGGCCAGGGACGATACGAACTCACGGTCGTGGCTGACGAAGATCAGCGTGCCCGGGTAGTTTTCCAGCGCCAGGTTCAGCGCCTCGATCGATTCCATGTCCAAGTGGTTGGTCGGTTCGTCCATGATCAGCACGTTGGGCTTTTGCAGGATCAGCTTGCCGAACAGCATGCGACCTTGCTCACCACCGGAGATAACCTTTACCGACTTGAGGATCTCGTCGTTGGAGAACAGCATGCGGCCCAAAGTACCGCGAATCATCTGCTCGCCCTGGGTCCACTGACCCATCCAATCGAACAGGGTAACGTCGTCTTCGAAGTCGTGAGCGTGATCCTGAGCGTAGTAGCCCAGCTCAGCGGCGTCGGTCCATTTCACGCTACCGGCGTCCGGGGTCAGTTCGTTGACCAGGGTGCGCAGCAGGGTGGTCTTGCCGATACCGTTCGGGCCGATGATCGCAACGCGCTCGCCGGCTTCAACCTGGAAGCTGAAGTCCTTGAACAGTGGCTTGCCGTCGAAACCCTTGGCCATTTTCTCGACCATGACCGCCTGACGGTGCAGCTTCTTGTTCTGTTCGAAACGAATGAACGGGCTGACGCGGCTGGAAGGCTTGACCTCGGCCAGCTGGATCTTGTCGATCGCTTTGGCGCGGGAGGTGGCCTGCTTGGCTTTCGAGGCGTTGGCCGAGAAGCGGCTGACGAACGATTGCAGTTCGGAGATCTGCGCTTTCTTCTTGGCGTTGTCCGACAGCAACTGCTCGCGGGACTGGGTCGCCACGGTCATGTACTCGTCGTAGTTGCCCGGGAACAGACGCAGCTCGCCGTAATCCAGGTCAGCCATGTGCGTGCACACGCTGTTCAGGAAGTGACGGTCGTGGGAGATGATGATCATCAGGCTGTTACGCTGGGTCAGGATGTTTTCCAGCCAGCGAATGGTGTTGATGTCCAAGTGGTTGGTCGGTTCGTCGAGCAACAGCACTTCCGGATCGGAGAACAGTGCCTGCGCCAGCAACACGCGCAGTTTCCAGCCTGGCGAAACTTCGCTCATCGGGCCGAAATGCTGTTCCAGCGGAATGCCCAGACCCAACAACAGTTCGCCGGCGCGGGATTCGGCGGTGTAGCCGTCCATCTCGGCGAATTCGGTTTCCAGCTCGGCGACGGCCATGCCGTCTTCTTCGGACATTTCCGCCAGCGAATAGATGCGATCGCGCTCGGCCTTGACCTTCCACAGCTCTTCGTGACCCATGATCACGGTGTCGATCACGGTAAATTCTTCGTAGGCGAACTGATCCTGGCGCAGCTTACCCAGACGCACGTTCGGCTCGAGCATGACCTGGCCACCGGACGGATCGAGATCGCCGCCGAGGATTTTCATGAAGGTCGACTTGCCGCAACCGTTGGCACCGATCAGGCCGTAGCGATTGCCTGCGCCGAATTTGACCGAAACGTTTTCGAACAGCGGCTTGGCGCCAAACTGCATCGTGATGTTAGCTGTGGAGATCAATTACCTTACCTATCAATGGGTTAGAGCTGGTCTGTGGTGCCTGGTACCGGACTTGAATACCAATCTGGAGCTTTTCCAGCTCCCCCAGTCTGTGCTTGAGTTGAGCCAACGCGCATAAGCCGTCCGCAACTGGGGCCGTTGAAGGCAAGCTGCTGAGCGACGAGTACGGGGTTCTTGTTGGACATTGGCGCGCATTGTCGCATAACTCAGACGGCAGTTATATGGCAGGCAAACGGGCGTACGCATCGGCTCGTCCGAGAAGTCACCGATATCCGCTGATCAAAATCTCGAAAACCCGAATGAACTCACTCGGCCATTTTCACTTCGGAAAGTGGAGCAGTAGCCATTTTCGTTCAAACGAGTGAGGACCAAGCCATGCGAGCAATGACCTATCACGGCGCCCATGACGTGCGCGTCGAAACCGTACCGGACCCGAAACTTGAAGCCGCCGACGACATCATCCTGCGCGTCACCGCTACCGCCATCTGCGGGTCGGACCTGCACCTGTACCGAGGCAAAATACCCACCGTCGAGCACGGCGATATTTTTGGCCATGAGTTCATGGGTATCGTCGAAGAAACCGGCCCAGCCGTCACGGCCGTGCAGCGCGGCGACCGTGTGGTGATTCCGTTCGTGATCGCCTGCGGCGATTGCTTCTTCTGCCAGCAAGAGCTTTACGCCGCCTGCGAGACCACCAATGAAGGTCCCGGCGCGGCGCTGAACAAGAAAATGATTCCGCCGCCAGCAGCGCTGTTCGGCTACAGCCGTCTGTATGGCGGAATTCCCGGTGGCCAGGCGGAGCTGGTGCGGGTACCGAAAGCCAATACCGGGCCGTTCAAGGTGCCGGGCACGCTGTCGGACGAGAAAGTACTGTTTCTCTCTGACATCCTGCCGACTGCCTGGCAAGCCGTGATCAACGCCGGCGTCAAACAGGGCTCGAGTCTGGCCATCTATGGCGCCGGGCCGGTCGGTTTGCTCACCGCAGCCTGCGCCAGAATGCTCGGTGCTGAGCTGATCTTCATGGTTGATCACCATCAGTACCGCCTCGATTATGCCCAGCGCACCTACGGCGTGATTCCGATCAACTTCGATGAAGACGATGACCCGGCCGACACCATTACCAGCCAGACTCCCGGCCATCGCGGCGTCGATGCCGTGGTCGATGCCGTCGGCCTTGAAGCCAAGGGCAGCACCACCGAAACGGTCATGGCTACACTCAAGCTTGAAGGCAGCAGCGGCAAGGCTTTGCGCCAGTGCATCGCCGCTGTACGCCGTGGCGGCGTGGTCAGCGTTCCGGGCGTATATGCCGGGTTCATCCACGGTTTTATGTTCGGCGATGCTTTCGACAAGGGCCTGACCTTCAAAATGGGCCAGACTCATGTGCAGCGCTTTCTGCCGGAACTGCTTGGCTACATCGAAACCGGCAAGTTGCAGCCCGAAGCGATCATCACTCACAGGCTGTCGCTCGAGCAGGCGGCGGAGGGCTACAAGATCTTCAATAAGAAGCAGGAAGAATGCCGCAAGGTGATTCTGACCCCGGGTGGCAGCGATGTTCCGCTGGCGCAGTTGGATGAAACCACGCCGTTCGTACCGGCCACCTGAAACCGAGGAGTTTTCATGGCGCTACCGTCATCTTCATTCGCAGCTCCCGTACGCGCATGGTTCGTGAACCTTTCGCGTACGGGCTGGGGAGGGCGCATTTTCTGGCTGACCCTGGTCGGTGTAACGGTGTTGCTCTTGATCAGTGGCTACACCGGTTTGGTCAGTACAGGCCGCGACACCTTGCGCCTCGCCACACTTGGCGGGCTGTCGGGTTTTGCCGCCACGGCAGTCGGTGCGTTATTGGCCTTGGCGTTGCGGGCGATTACTTCGCGAACCCAGGACACCATGCTCGGTTTCGCGGCGGGGATGATGCTGGCAGCCAGTTCCTTTTCATTGATCCTGCCGGGCATTGCGGCGGCGAAGGAGGCGGTGAGCAGTCCCATGCTCGCCGCTGCCGTCGTTGTGGCCGGCATGGCCTTGGGCGTGGCGTTGATGGTCGGCCTCGACCGTTTCGTTCCTCACGAACATGAAAAAAGCGGCCGGCGCGGCCCAGAAGCCAAGCGCTTCAATCGGGTCTGGCTGTTCGTGCTGGCGATCACCCTGCACAACCTGCCGGAAGGCATGGCGATCGGCGTCAGCTTCGCCACCGGCGACATGAAAATCGGCTTGCCGCTGACCACTGCGATCGCCATTCAGGACATTCCAGAAGGACTGGCCGTGGCGTTGGCGCTGCGGGTCACCGGCATTTCCGCAGTGCGTGCAGCGTTGATTGCCGCTGCGTCAGGATTGATGGAACCGTTGGGCGCGATTATCGGATTGGGCATCACTAACAGCTTCGCGCTGGGCTTCCCGGTGGCGATGGGCCTGGCCGCCGGTGCGATGATCTTCGTGGTGTCCCACGAGGTCATTCCGGAAACTCACCGGAACGGCCACGAAACACCGGCCACGCTCGGGCTGATGCTTGGCTTCGGCGTGATGATGTTTCTCGACACGGCTTTGGGTTAGCCAACCGACGCACACCACTGAGCGCATCGCCCCGCACAAAAAAGGAATTTTTTTCAGCGCCAATCACTCTTTCGTTTATAGGCAATGCCAATAACGCAGGGGAATGAGTCATGTCGCTGATCGAAATCCCGACCAGGAAGTCTTCGGGTAAAACATCCATGCCGGCGGATACCGAGCGCCAGCTCTATGACCGATTGCTGGCGGAAGACTCCACGGTCGATCGCGCGGCACTGGACTTCCTGCGCCGACAACTGAGCAAGGCGGCTGCGCTGTCTGACGATTTGCCGGCCAGCGCCGAAGATCTGCTGCAATGGTCGGAAACCCGCTGCGCCAGCGTGGCGGCCGAGTACGCTGATTACCTCGAGCAACGTCAGCAGGGCGCGCCGCGCCGCTATTTCCGCAACAAATCCCACGCGTTGTATTTCATTCTGCATGTGGCACCGACCAAAGAGGTCGATGGCGCCTGGCTGGCCGGGCTGTTGCCGCAGTGGCAGGACCCGCGATTTGACGATTTGCTCGATACCTATCTGGAAGAGCTGGGCGAGGGCGTGCCACGGCAGAATCATGTGGTGATCTATCGCAAACTGCTTGCCGAGCACGACTGCTCCGATCTGAGCGGTCTTGCCGACGAGTATTTTCTGCAAGGCGCGGTGCAGTTGGCGCTGGGACGTTTCGGCGGGCAGTTTTTGCCTGAAGTTATCGGTTTCAATCTCGGCTACGAACAACTGCCTCTGCATCTGTTGATCAGCGCTTATGAATTGGCAGAGCTGGGCATCGATCCGCACTATTTCCGCCTGCATGTGACCATCGACAACGCCAGTACCGGCCACGCGCGCAAGGCTGTGCAATCGATGCTCGAGCTGATGCCGTTGGGAGAAGAGCGCGATGAGTTCTACCGGCGCATGGCTGTTGGTTATCGCCTCAATGATGTCGGCAAGGGCACCACCGCCGTGATCACAGAGTTCGATCTGGACCATGAAGTCATCGCCATGCTTGAGCGCAAGGCTGTCTTTGGCCGACACATGCATTCCGATTACTGCCGCATCGAAAACCGCACCATCAATCAATGGCTGGCCACGCCGGGGCAGATGGGCGAATTCCTCTCGGCGCTGGAGCGCAAGAGCTGGATCAAGCGCGGGGAGGCAGTAGAAGAAAGCCGCTTCTGGCGCCTGATCGACGGCAGCGATGCGGCGATGTTCGGCGTGTTCAACGGCTATGAAAAACAGCTGCTGCGCGACTGGATCACTCAGGATTGCCCGGCCTCGCGGCCTCGGCCTTATGTGCGCCGCGAAGCTGCGGTAGAGGAAACCTTTGACGATGATGCCGATCTGCTGAATCTGGAAGCGGCACTGGCCGACAAACCTGCCGCCGAGCAAATGGCGTTGTTGATGCCGTGGCTGCAACCGCAGCGACACTGGCGCCCGGCCGGACTTTTCGCGACGCGTCGCTTCATCCAACTGCGCGCCCGCTTGCGTTGAAACAAGGAGGCTTCATGTCGGCACAAGAAACATCCGATAGAGCCCTGTTCGAGTTGGGCAAGCGCCTGCTCGACAGTGGTTATCACTTCATTACCCCAACGCCATTGACCCACGAACGTTATCTCCAACGCTTTGCCACGCCGCTGGCCAAGGATCTGCGCGATGTGTTTGGTTGGTCGATGCCGTTTCCTTCAGAGCTATTTCGCGCAGAGGAACTGGCCACGCTAGAGCAGGCCGGCGCAGTCGAACGCGATGGCGCCGTGTGGCGCAGCCATGTGCGCTGGTCGACGCTGAATGACCGCTTGTTCGCCCACTCGGCGTTTCCGACGACGGCGAGCGACGCGGTGTTCTTCGGCCCCGACACTTACCGCTTTGCTCAGGCCATCGAAGCGCAATTGCAGCAGCGCTTTTCGCCGATCAGGCGCGCGGTGGACATCGGCTGCGGAAGCGGCGCCGGCGCGGTGGTCATGGCCAAGGCACGTCCTGATGCCGACGTGCTGGCGGTCGACATCAATCCGCGGGCGCTGCGCATGAGTGCGGTTAACGCCGAGCTGGCGGGCGCAAACAATGTGTCGGTGTATCACAGCGATCTGCTCGCCAGTGTCGAAGGGCAGTTCGATTTGATCATCGCCAATCCGCCGTACATGAACGACGAGCAACAGCGCGCCTATCGCCACGGCGGCGGGGCGCTGGGTGAGGGTTTGTCGGTGCGGATCGTGCGTGAGGCGTTGCCACGACTGGAGGTAGGCGGCACGTTGCTGGTGTACACCGGCGTGGCGATCGTCGCCGGGCAGGATCCGTTCCGCGAGGCCGTGGCGCCTCTTCTCAAGGGCGAGCGTTTTGGCTGGACTTATCGCGAACTCGATCCGGATGTGTTCAGCGAGGAACTGCTCAAGCCTGAATATGAGCGCGCCGAGCGCATCGCCGTGGTCGCACTGACGGTAACCCGCGAGCAGTGACCGATAGTTGGGCCACTGCTCGCGCGGTGGCCTTCAGCGATTTCTGATGCGCGAGATCGTCAGCAGGCAAACCCCTACCAGCATCGCAGCCCCGGCCACCAGAAGCGGTGAAGGGCGAATTGGCTGCCGCGAGATACGCTCGATGCGCCCGGCGACGGAAGCGCGTACTGGCGCAGCAGGTTCCGCCAGATAAGGCGCTTCTTCGATCTCCAGGCGTAAGCCGTCCGGCATTACCAGCGTCAGCCCTTCGATCGTGCCGGCAATTCTTCCCGGGTACACTGGCTCACCGGTCGGGTCGAGCTGGTCGTAGAAGAATATTTGCCCTTCAAGCCAGCCGATGGCGGTCTGCAACTCAGGTCCCAGGTAATACTTTCCATCGAGAAAAAAGCCAGAGAATTGCGGCGCGCGCTCGACGCTTTCAATTCGATAGCGCTGACCTGGTTTCATACCGGTTTCTGGGGCGATCATGGGGGTTCCTCCGTTATTGGTAAGCGATAGAGGAGCGCGTGCCAAGCGTGGTTCCATCGAAATGAGCAACGGGCGTTTGTATGGATTCAAGTGTGCTATAGCTTTACACGCAAACGCGCAAGACAGTTTTTCACAGTTGAGGGTTCACTATCGGTTACGAACTGTGGCTAAAATGCCACCCTTTCACCGAGCGCCCGGAAACGGCGCGGGCCAAGGACGCGCCCTGTGCATCAAGACCGCTGCATAAGACGCTGGGCCTCAGGTCGCCACGCGCGCAGTTTGTTCACTTTTGACGTGTGACCCTTTTCCGTGAAACTCATCATTGCCGCTGTTTATGTCATCTCCATTGCTTACGTTCACTTGCGTGGACGCGTGCGCCACAAGCTGGGGCGGCAATTGAGTGACCACTCGACGTTCCTCGCGCCGATCAACTGCTTCCTCTATCTGTTTTCCAGGATGCCCAACAAGCCGTATCTGAACCCGGCAGACTTTCCCGATCTGAGCCCGTTGCAGGCGCACTGGGAAGAGATTCGCGAGGAAGGCCAGAATCTGCTGCGTGCCGGCGAGATCAAGCGCTCGAATCAGTATGACGATGTCGGCTTCAACTCCTTCTTCAAGACCGGTTGGAAGCGCTTCTACCTCAAGTGGTACGGCGACAGTCACCCATCGGCGATGAAGCTGTGCCCCCGCACCACCGAACTGGTGCAGAGCATCGGGTCGATCAAAGCGGCGATGTTTGCCGAGCTGCCACCGGGCTCCAAGCTGGTGCGCCATCGCGATCCGTACGCGGGGTCCTACCGTTATCACCTGGGCCTGGATACGCCGAACGATCCTGGCTGCTATATCAACGTCGACGGCGAGAACTATCACTGGCGCGATGGCGAAGCGGTGATGTTCGACGAGACGTTTATTCATTACGCAGAGAACACCACGGATGAGAATCGCATCATTCTGTTCTGTGATATTGAGCGGCCGTTGAAGTACCGCTGGGCGGCGGCGTTCAACCGCTGGTTCAGCCGCACGGTGATGTCAGCGGCGGGCGCGCCAAATGATGCGGGGGACAAGACCGGTGGTATCAACCGCTTGTTTACCAAGATCTACAAGATCCGTTTGCGCGGCAAAGAGTTGAAGAAGCGCAACCGTACGCGGTATTACCTCGAGAAATGGGCGATTTTTGCCGCGTTGCTGGCGATCTTCATTCTGATCTGAAGGCTTGCGGCGTCGGTACCGGCCTCTTCGCGAGCAGGCTCGCTCCCACAATCTGGAATGCGTTCCCCTGTGGGAGCGAGCCTGCTCGCGAAGGCGGCTTCACTTCAAACATACCTCTAGCTGGCCCAAAGCTTACTCCCCGGACGCTTTCCGAGTCTTCTTCGCCGGCGCCGCGTTACTGGTTGATTTAGCCTTGGGCTTGGCCGGTGCCTTGCCACCGAGGCTGCGCTTGAGCAGTTCGGTCAAGTCGATAACATCGGCAGTCTTGCGCTCTTCCTCGCCAGTGGCGGTCTCGACATCCTCGATCTTGCCTTCGTGGGCTTTCTTCTCGACCAGCGCCATGATCTTGTCTTCGAACTCGTCCTTGTAGTCCTCAGGCGACCACTCCGAGGTCATGTCTTCAACGAGACGTTTAGCCATGTCCAGCTCGCCCTTGGCCAGTTGCGGTTTGGTCACTTCGCTGCCCAGCGCCAGCTCATCGAGGCTGCGCACTTCCTGCGGCCAGCGCAGTTTCACCAGAACCAGCGCCGACTCCAGCGGCATCAACGCGGCCAGGTATTGACGGGTATGCAGGACAACGCGGGCGAGGGCGACCTTGTTGGTTTTGCTCAGGGTTTCGCGCAGCAACGCGTAGACCTTGCCGCCGCGCGTGTCCGGTGCCAGGTAGTAGGGCGTATCGATGTTCTGCAGCGGAATCTGCTCGGCGTCGACAAACGAGAAAATATCGATGGTCTGCGTGGAAACCGGGTGCGCCGAGCGGATTTCTTCCTCGCTGAGCACCACATATCGGCCCTTTTCGTAGGCAACGCCTTTGACGATGTTCTCTTTGGTGACTTCCTTGCCGGTGACCTTGTTGATGCGTTTATAGCCCACCGGGTCCATGCTGCGGCTGTCGAGCCAGTCGAAGTCCACGCCTTGGGACGACGTCGCTGAAACCAGCGCCACGGGGATGTGTACCAGTCCAAAACTGATTGCGCCTTTCCAGATTGCCCGAGCCATGACTTGTCCTCCGAGTGATGATCAGGTGACCCGTGGCGCGGTGAGAAAGTTTCCGGTGATTGCGCGGCTTCCAGCAGTACGGTCAAGCCGTGTTACATGTTGTTTAAGGCGCGAGGGTTAACAAATCCGAACCCACGGCGTAGCTTGGGCTCCAAGGCTCTAGTCCACGCACATCGAGAGGTATTTCCCATGAACCGGTTTCTGCTTGGCATCGCCGTCCTGGCCCTCAGTGGCGGTCTGGTTCATGCCGATGTCGTGCTGGCGCAAAGCCCCACCGGCAACAGCAATAACCCTTACAACAGCCCGATCCGCCGGGCCAACCCCAACAGCATGCAGGGCACCCAGCCCAGTGCTCCGCCCCTTCGCGGGCCGAACACCGTTCCCGTGCCACGTCAGCCGACCGTCGAAAATCGGGGGATCGGCAATGGCCAGCCAATTCGCTCGGTGCCGAGCAATCCGCCAACCTTCATTCCCAACCCACCCCCACGGGGCACCGGCAGCAACCGTTGAACGGCAGGACTGATGTTCTGTCAGCCTTTCACACGACAAAAGGAATCGTGCATGTTGCGTAAAACCCTACTAGCCACCTGCTGCGCCGCCGCGCTGATCAGTGCCCCGGCCTTCGCCGCCGCGCCCAAGGAGCTGAAAAGCGAACAGGGCATTCTTGAAGTCACCACCATTGCCCAAGGCCTGGAACATCCTTGGGCGCTGGCATTTCTGCCTGATCAGAAGGGCATGCTGGTGACCGAACGCCCGGGTCATCTGCGCGTCGTCAGCAAGGACGGCAAACTGTCGGAGCCGATCAGTGGCGTGCCGCAGGTCTGGGCCAAAGGGCAGGGCGGCTTGCTCGATGTGGCGCTGTCGCCGGACTTCAAGCAGGACCGCATGGTCTACCTGTCGTATGCAGAAGGCGGCGGTGAGGGCGGCAAGGCTGGTACGGCGGTAGGGCGCGGACGGCTTTCCGATGACCTGAAGACGTTGAAGGACTTCAACGTGATCTTCCGTCAGGAACCGAAACTGTCGGTGAGCAACCACTTTGGTTCGCGCCTGGTGTTTGATCGCGACGGTTATCTGTTTATTACCCTGGGTGAAAACAACGATCGGCCGACTGCGCAGGATCTCGACAAGTTGCAAGGCAAAGTCGTACGCATCTTCCCGGACGGCAAAGTGCCGGACGATAACCCTTTCGTTGGCCAATCCGGTGTCCGGCCTGAAATCTGGTCCTATGGCCTGCGCAACCCGCAGGGCGCGGCGCTCAATCCGTGGACCGGCACGCTGTGGGAGAACGAACACGGGCCACGTGGCGGTGATGAAGTGAACATCATCGAGCGCGGCAAAAACTACGGCTGGCCGTTGGCGACCCATGGCATCAATTACTCGATGCAGCCCATTCCAGAGGCCAAGGGCAAAACTGCTGAAGGCACCGTGGCGCCGCATCATGTCTGGGAAAAATCCCCGGGGGTTACCGGCATGGCGTTCTACGACGCCGATCGCTTCACCCCGTGGCAGCACAACGCGTTCATCGGCGCACTGGTGACCCAGGAACTGATTCGCCTGCAGTTCGATGGTGACAAGGTGGTGCATGAGGAGCGTTTGCTGGGTGAATTGAATCAGCGCATCCGCGATGTGCGCCAAGGGCCGGATGGCTATCTGTATGTGCTGACGGATGAAGAGAATGGCTCGCTGTACAGGCTGGGGCTGAAATAAGCCAATCGATCGTTCCCACGCTCTGCGTGGGAATGCAGCCCGGGACGCTCTGCGTCCCAAAAAGATCGCAGCCTTCGGCTGCTCCCCAATGAGCCGCGCCCGTCAGTCCCGCATTTGGCCGAACCGCCGCCCCGTTGCCTTGTTATAGTTCGGGCCTTATTTCCCAGCCCGGTAAAGGATCACTGCCATGACTCAATACTCCGCCTTCAGCGTCGAACTGGCCGATAACATCGCGCATGTGCAGATCAATCGCCCGGAAAAGATCAACGCAATGAACGCGGCGTTCTGGAGCGAGATCATCGAGATCTTCCAATGGATCGACGATACCGACGAAGTCCGCGTGGTGGTGCTCAGCGGTAATGGCAAACATTTTTCTTCCGGCATTGACCTGATGATGCTTGCCGGTGTCGCCAATGAACTGGGCAAGGACGTGGGCCGCAATGCGCGCCTGTTGCGGCGCAAGATCCTCAATCTGCAAGCCTCGTTCAACGCTGTCGACAACTGCCGCAAACCGGTGCTTGCTGCGATTCAGGGCTATTGCCTGGGCGGGGCGATTGATCTGATCTCAGCCTGTGACATGCGTTATGCCGCCGAGGACGCGCAATTTTCCATCAAGGAAATTGACATCGGCATGGCCGCAGACGTCGGTACGCTGCAACGGTTGCCGCGAATCATCGGAGACGGCATGCTGCGTGAACTGGCATACACCGGTCGCACCTTTGGCGCCGAGGAAGCACGCAGCATGGGCCTGGTCAATCGCGTCTACAGCGACAAGGACACACTGCTCGAAGGCGTGTTCGGCATTGCCCGTGACATCGCGGCGAAGTCGCCGATTGCCGTGACCGGCACCAAGGAAATGATCAGCTACATGCGCGATCATCGCATCGACGATGGTCTCGAATACGTTGCCACCTGGAACGCCGCCATGCTGCAATCCACCGATCTGCGCGTGGCCATGGCCGCCCACATGAGCAAACAGAAACCCGAATTTCTGGATTAAGTTAACCATGACCTCTCGCTGGACCACTGCAGTACTCGACACCGATCAACCCGGCGGCTGGGCCGTAGCGCGCAGCCCGGAAGGCTTTCTGTTCGATGACAACGGCGCGCTGTTCCCGCGCGAATGGCTCAAGCGGCAGGACCTTTCAGTCCTCGCCGAGCATGGGATTGGTCATCTGGATGGCGAGCCGGTGTATCTGCTCGAGTTGCGCAGCGTCAGCGAAGTGCCCGGATGCGGCTGGAAAGGCTTGCGGGCGTTCATGCTCGAAGGCGATCACACGCTGTACAAAGTGCTCGGTTATGCCGCACAGATCGGCACTTGGGCACGAGAGCATCGCTTCTGCGGCAACTGTGGCCAGCGGATGACACAAGTCCCGCGCGAACGAGCGATGTATTGCCAGCCGTGCGAGCTGCGCAGTTATCCGCGCATTTCACCGAGCATGATCGTGCTGATCACCCGTGGCGACGAAATCCTTCTGGCGCGCTCGCCGCGTTTCGTCACCGGGGTTTACAGCACGCTGGCCGGTTTCGCCGAGCCGGGGGAATCGGCCGAGGATTGCCTGATTCGCGAAGTGCGTGAAGAAGTGCAGATCGAAGTAAAGAACATCCAGTACATCGGCAGCCAGTGCTGGCCGTTCCCGCATTCGATGATGCTCGGCTTCCATGCCGAATATGCCGGTGGCGAAATTGTCTGTCAGGAAGACGAGATCGAGGACGCCCAGTGGTTCAACGTGCATGACTTGCCGCCGTTGCCGGCGTCGCGTTCGATTGCCCGTTACCTGATCGACGTCTATGTGGCGCGGCGCTTAGGCCACGCTGAACCAGTGTTGCCAGGCTAGACGCACGGTCAAGCCGAGCACGACGGTGATGAACACCGGACGAATGAATTTGGCGCCGCCGCTGATCGCGGTGCGCGCGCCAAAGAAAGCCCCGACCATCACCGACAGACCCATGCACAAGCCAATGATCCAGTCGACTTGTCCGGAGAAGATGAACACCGACAGCGCCGCGATGTTGCTGACAAAGTTCATGCTCCGCGCCACGCCGCTGGCCTTGACCAGGTCGATCGGGTACAGCAGCAGACTGCTCACGGTCCAGAATGCGCCCGTGCCGGGGCCGGCCACGCCATCGTAGAAGCCAAGGCTGAAGCCCTGGGTCGATTGCCATTTCTTTTTGATCGGCGCGTCGCTGTCCAGCGGCGCTTTGGGCGTGCCGCCAAACAGCAAATACAGGCCACAGGCGAAGACGATCACCGGCAGCATTTTGTTCAGCCACTCGGCCGGCAGGTAATGCGCAACCACCGCGCCGGTGAGCGCACCGACCAGGGTGCCGACAATCGCGTGGGTCCACTGGCGTGGGTGAAACAGTTTGCGCTTGTAGAAGGTGAAGCTGGCGGTCGCCGAACCGAAGGTCGAGCTCAGCTTGTTGGTGCCTAATACCAGATGCGGCGGTAAACCCGCAGTCAGCAGCGCCGGCGTGGTCAACAGACCGCCCCCGCCAGCGATGGCATCGATGAAACCGGCAAGGAAAGCAACAGCAGCCAGAATGGCCAGGGTGGTGAGGTCAACGCTGAGTTCGAAAGGCATGGAGTCGGCTTATTCGGCAAGGCGCAGAACGTAGGCTGCGGGGAGGGCGATTATGTTACCTGTATCTAACTGCGGCGGCGAGCCAGAGCATGCCGTCGTCAACTACGCTCTGGAATACGTTCCTGTGTAGGAGCTGCCGAAGGCTGCGATCTTCCGGGACGCAGAGCGTTCCGGCTGCTGCGCGTGGGAACGATCAAATCAAGATCAAAAGATCGCAGCCTTCGGCAGCTCCTACACAGGGGTGGGTTGGCTTTAGAGACCGAGTTCACTCAGCCCCGGATGATCATCCGGCCGGCGCCCCAGCGGCCAGTGGAACTTGCGCTCGCTTTCCTTGATCGGCATGTCATTGATGCAGGCATAGCGCTGGAACATCAGGCCGTTGTCATCGAACTCCCAGTTCTCGTTGCCGTACGAGCGGAACCAGTTGCCGGAATCGTCGTGCCATTCATAGGCATAACGCACCGCGATACGCGTATCGGAGTAGGCCCAGAGTTCTTTGATCAAACGATAATCCAGTTCCTTCGCCCATTTGCGCGTCAGAAACGCCTTGGCCTCTTCGCGGTTGTTGGCGAACTCGGCGCGATTGCGCCATTTGGTGTCGAGGGTGTAAGCGAGCGAAACCTTTTCCGGATCGCGGCTGTTCCAGCCATCCTCGGCCAGACGCACTTTCTCGATGGCTGAAGCATGGTTGAACGGGGGCAATGGCGGACGTATCTGGGCTGCAGTCGACATGTTCAATCTCCTGATTCATTTAATGTTTGAACAACAAGTCCGGCTTGCTAAGAGTTACAGGCCCAATAACTTTCGCGCCATGCATTGCGCATTATCGGCGGCACTGTGATCACCCATCACAAGCGCTACGGTAATGGCGCCTTCAATCAGGATCAGCAACTGTCTGGCCAGCAGTTGCGGATCCTCGGCGCCATATTCGGTACATAGCTCGCACACGTAGTCGAGCAGCTTCTGTTTGTGTTCTTTGGCCACCAGTCGCACTGGATCCTGTGGATCACCGGTTTCGCCGCTGGTGTTGATGAAGGCGCAGCCGCGAAAGCCTTCCGAGTCGAACCAGCCCTTGAGCACGGTAAACAGGTTGAGCAGGCGATCGGCCGGGGTTTCGGCCTGGTGGACAGCACTTGTGAACCAGTGCATCCAGCGAATATCGCGTCGCTGAAGGGCTGCGACAACCAGTGCGTCCTTGTCGGCAAAGTAACGGTAGATGCTTTTTCTGGAGACGCCGGCGGTCTTCACCAGAAGATCCATGCTGGTGGCAGCGATGCCACTTTTGTAGATCAACTTTTCGGTGACATCCAGAATGATGTCGCGTGTGTCATTGCTGATTGATTCGTTCATGTGGCGAACAGTAGAACGACTGTTCTCCTTGGTCAAGCGAATTTCTTCAGCGTCTGTAAAGGCGCTTTGAATGATCGTTCCCACGCTCTGCGTGGGAACGCAGCCCGGGACGCTCTGCGTCCCAAAGTGGACGCAGAGCGTCCATTGAGGCATTCCCACGCAGAGCGTGGGTAACGATCAGGTTCCGGGCGTTCATAGACACTGACAAGACCCGGCGCAGACGATGGTGTAAGCTCTCAAACTCTTCGGAATCGAACCTTGCGAGCCTTATGCCGTTGCTTTTCAAACGTTCTCTGCTGCCTAAACTGCGCAGCTTCGCGCTGACCGCCGAGGCGGTGAGCATTCTGTCCAGTGCTGCCGAATTCCGACGCTGCCTGCTCGAGCAAATCGCCGCAGCGACCCAGCGCATCTACATCATCGCGCTGTATTTGCAGCAGGACGAAGCCGGCCAGGAAATCCTCGATGCCCTGCATGCTGCCAAACTCAAGCGTCCCGAGCTGGAAATCGCCGTGGTGGTTGACTGGTTACGTGCCCAGCGCGGCCTGATCGGCGCGGGCAAGCAGCCGGGCAACGCCGCCTGGTATCAGGACATGAACCGCACGCACCAGAGCGAAGTGCCGATCTACGGCGTGCCGGTGCAGACCCGCGAGCTGTTCGGCGTGCTGCACCTCAAAGGCTTCGTGATTGACGACAAGGTGGTCTACAGCGGCGCCAGCCTCAACAACGTCTATCTGCACAAACTCGATAAGTACCGTTTCGACCGTTACCACGTGCTGCGCAGTCGCGAGCTGGCGGATTCGATGCATCACCTGGTCAAGCATGGCCTGATCGAATCGAAAGCCGTGCACCGCCTCGACCTGCCCAACCTGCCGACTACCCGCAGCCTGCGCAACGACATCGGTGACCTGCGCAGTCGCCTCAAGTATGCGACCTATGACACCGGCGCCGGCAGCACCAGCCGAGAAGGTCTGTCGGTCACGCCACTGCTCGGCGTCGGCAAGAACAACCCGCTGAACCGGGCGATTCTCGAACTGATCGCCAGCGCGCAAAAGCAGCTGACCATCTGTACGCCATACTTCAACCTGCCACTGGGCGTGATCCGTGAGATCAACCGCGCGCTGGCCCGTGGCGTGAAGATCGACATTGTGGTCGGCGACAAGACCGCCAACGATTTCTACATTCCGCCGAGCGAGCCGTTCAAGGTGATCGCCGCGCTGCCGTATCTGTACGAGATCAGCCTGCGCCGCTTCGCCAAACGCCATCAGCACAGCATCGACAGCGGCCAATTGAACCTGCACTTGTGGCGCGACGGTGACAACACCTATCACCTCAAAGGCATGTGGATCGATCAGCGCTACACCTTGCTGACCGGCAACAACCTCAACCCACGGGCGTTTCGCCTCGACCTGGAAAACGCGCTGCTGATCGAAGACCCGAAAGGCGAGTGGCTGGAGCCACGGGCGAAAGAGCTGGAAAACATCTTCCGCCATACCACGCGGATCGACAGTTTCCAGACCTTGGAGACTCTGCCGGATTACCCGGCAGGGGTGGCGAAGTTTCTCAAGCGGGTGAGTCGGGTGAGGATTGAGCGGTTGCTTTACAGGATTCTCTAGCGCGTCCGAAATTGCTTTCGCGAGCAGGCTCGCTCCCACAGGGAAATGCATTCCAACTGTGGGAGCGAGCCTGCTCGCGAAGGGGCCAGACCAGAGGCTAAAAAATCAGTTTAGACCCAACTTCCCGCGCATCATCGACAAATCTTCCGCCAGCGTATTCACCGGCCCGACCAGCGCTTTGCGGTCGTTGTCCTTGACCTTGTCATAGGTCTCAAATCCGCCATCCGAAGTCTTGTACTTGGCCAGAATCCTGTCGACCGTGGCGAAGTTCTTGTCGACTTTCGCTACGAATGCCTTGTCCTGCTGTTCGATCTGCGGACGGAACAGATCAACGATCTTCTTCGCCCCGTCGATGTTGCCCTGGAAGTCGTACAGGTCCGTGTGGCTGTAGCGATCTTCCTCGCCGGAAATCTTCGTCGCCGCCACTTCTTCCAACAGCGCAGCAGCGCCGCCGACGACCTTCTCTGGCGGGAAGGTCAGACCGGCCACACGGGTTTGCAGGTCCTGCACGTCTTTGTTCAAACCGTCGGCCAGTGCATCCAGGCCCTTGGTGGTTTTCTCCGCAAACAACGAATATTCGATGCGGTGGAAACCGGTGAAGTCTTCGGCCTTCACGCCTTTCTCGTGATCGTCGACGCGCGAGTCAATGGACGCATCGAGATCGCTGAACAGCTCGGCAATCGGTTCGATCGACTCGTAATACACCCGCGTCGGCGCGTAGAGCTTCTGCGCGGTCGCCAAGTCGCCTTTCTTCACTGCGTCGGTGAACTGCTGGGTGTGGCTGGCCAGTTCATCGAGCTTTTCGGTCACGTAGATCTTGTAGTCCGACACCGGCCCCACCAGATCCAGCGGCGCAGTCGCGGCGAACGCCGCTAGCGGGGTGTTGAGCAAACCAAGGGTCAGCAATAACGCGAGTGGCGTCTTTTTCATGGGGCGGCTCCAGTGTCGGTTGGGTGTCATGCGGTTTTGTTTTGGGAGGTGGCAGCGAGTAACGAGCGACCGATGAAGTCGTCATCGCCGGTAGCGCCGGGCAGGGTGAAGAAGTAACCGCCGCCAACCGGTTTGAGGTATTCCTCGAGCGGTTCACCGTTGAGGCGGGTCTGCACGGTGATGAAGCCTTGTTCCAGGTCAGCCTGGTAACAGATGAACAGCAGGCCCATGTCGAGCTGGCCGTTCTTGTTGACGCCGTTGGAGTAGTTGAACGGCCGACGCAGGATCAGATTGGCCTGGGTCGCGGCGGTGCGCGGGTTGGCCAGACGAATGTGCGCATCGAGCCTGGTCAGCTTGCCGGCCGGATCCTTGCTGTAATCCGGCACTTCGCTTTCCTTGTGGCCGCCGATGGGCGCGCCGCTGCTCTTGACCCGGCCGAGAATGCTTTCCTGCTCCTGCAACGGCGTGCGATCCCAGCGCTCGACGAAGTTGCGGATGATGCGCACCGCTTGATAACTGCCGTGGGCAGCCCAGGCCGGTTCGTCACTGTCCGGTTGTACCCAGACAATCCGCTCCATGGCCTTGGCGTCGTTGGAATCGGGGTTGGCCGAGCCATCGCGAAAACCGAGAAAGTTGCGCGCCGACTGCGCCGGTACACCGGGTTTGGCCGGGGCTTGCGGCGGGACGCTGCCTTCCTGTTTCCAGCGCACCAGCAACAGATCAGGAAGATTCTTGACGATGTCGCGCAGGGCGTGAATGTTGGTGTCGGCGGTGTTGGCGCAGAACTGCAGACTGAGGTCGCCATGGCAGCAGTCGGCGTCCAGCGCATCATTGGGAAAGCCGACCATGCGTTGCAGACGCCTGGGCTTTGCCGCCGCCAGACCGAAGCGCTCGTCGAACAGCGAATCGCCGACGGAAACGGTGATGGTCAGGTTGTCCGGGGTGACCACCGGGCCGAGGATGCCGGAGTCCAGCGGTGGCAGTTTCGGGTCGACCTGCGCGACCGGGCCGCCCTTCATCAAAAACGCGATGCGTTCGTTGAGGGTGCGGAACAGCCGCTCAAGGTCTTCGCGATCGCTGGCCAGCACATCGAACGCCACCAGCATTCCGGAGGCCGGGCGCGGGGTGACGATGCCGGCCTGGTGCACACCGTGGAAGTCGTGGCGGTCTTCGGTCTTGTCGCTGCTCGGCGCTTCGGTGACTTGCGCAGGCTGCGCGGCCATGGCCGGGCAGCTCAGCGCCGAGCCAGCAAGGGCGACACCGGCGGCGCCCATGCCCATCAGCACGCGACGTCGTTGCAGGTTGAGAGGTTCTGAATCGTTCATCTGTCGTGGTCTTCTGCTTACAGGCCGGAAAGGCCGAGGGCGGGGTCGATGCCATCCATTGCCGCGGCCAGAACCTTGGCTTTGGCGGCGATCTGCTGGCGTTGCGCGGCGGTCACGGCGTCGTAACTGACGTAGCCATCGGCGGATTTGAACGCGTTGAGCTGGTTGTCGAAGTCACTCATGGCCTGGTCGACATTCGCCAACACGTCAGCGGAGGATTTGCTCAGCATCGGCCGCAACAGGTCGACGACCTTGCGCGCGGTTTGCGCGTTGGCAGCGAAACCGTTGAGATCGCTGCGGCTGTAGCGTTCCTCTTCGCCGCTGCCGGCGCGCACATCGGCGAGGCTGTTGAGGTTGCGCACGACGATGCCCACCAACTGCTCCGGCGGCAGCGACTGCGCGAGCAACTGTTGCTTGAGGACGGTGACGTCAGCGAGCAAGCGCTGGGCAATCGGCGCGACATCGTCGAGTTTGCGTTGCTGGAACAGCGCGTATTCGAGGCGATGGAAACCGACGAACGCCGGATCCTGCTCGCGCTTTTCGAAATAATCGGCGCGGGCATTGATCTGATTGTCCAGCTCGGCCAGGCGCTGCGCCGCCGGCGCCAGACGCTGATAAGCGGCACGCGCCGGCAGGTACAGCGCTTGCGCCTGTTCCAGATCACCAGTGGCAATTGCCTGGTTCAGCGCCGTCGCCGCTTTGATCAGCGCGCTGCTCTGAACGGCCAGATACACGCGAAACTCCGACAGCGGCCCGACGAAAGCCACCATCGATGGCTTGGCCTTGGCGGCGGCATCGGAAGCGGCCGTCGGCGTCACATGCAAAGTCCCGCGCGGGTTGCTGAGCAAGCCGCAGGTGATCGCATAGTCGCCCGGTTGCAGGTTGGCGTTGATCACCTGGCTCAGGCCCGGCGCGATGTTTTCCCGCTCTTCGACCACCAGCACGCCGTCGAGAATTTCCCACTCGACCGCACGCTCGGAGCGGTTGACGATGCGGAAACTGGCGCGGCCGGCGGGCACGGTCAGGGCATTCGGCTCGCAACTGTGCGGATGGATGTTGACGACGATTTCGTCGTGGTTGTGCTGACGCTTGGCTGCGGCCATGTTCGAGGCGTACCAGAACAGCCCGCCAGCGGCGACCATCAGCAGCACCGAGCCGGCCAGCGCCCAACGCAGGGCCGGAGAGGTTTGGGTAGTAGACATGAAGGGCCTTATTGGCTGGAAACGGAAGTGGTTGGCGTCGCCTGGCGAGGCGCGGGCATGAAGAACATCACCAGTGCCAGCAGCAGATAAATCAGGTACGCGCCCAAGGTGCTGACGGTCGGCGCATCCTGATAACCGAACATGCCGGCCAGCACCGAGCCCAGCGGGCCGTCCATCGGCAGCGTCGCGCTGAAGTCGAACAGCACCGTTTGCAGGTGATTCCACAGCCCGGCTTCATGCAGCGCCTGCACCGAGTTGGCGAGAATCCCGGCGGCGACCACAAGGATGAACAATCCGGTCCACTTGAAGAACGCCGAAAGATTGAGGCGCATGCTGCCGCTGTAGATCAGGAAACCGACGATCACCGCCAGGATCAGGCCGAGCAGGGCGCCAATCGGCGCACCCGGGCCTTCGCTTTGCTGGAACACG
Organism: Pseudomonas sp. S3_G06; assembly: GCF_054667565.1. Taxonomy (NCBI): domain Bacteria; kingdom Pseudomonadati; phylum Pseudomonadota; class Gammaproteobacteria; order Pseudomonadales; family Pseudomonadaceae; genus Pseudomonas; species Pseudomonas sp. S3_G06. The sequence continues at coordinate 2,239,087 of NZ_CP162738.1, read as the reverse complement.
GCGAGCAGGAAGAACACCGTTTCCAGGCCTTCGCGAGCGACGGCGAAGAAGACCATGGCGATCAATGCAATCACCTGATGCCTGGATTGCGTCAGCGCCTGATCCAGCGAGGCTTGCAGCGAGTGCTTGATCGACCGCGCGACCTTGCGCATCCAGAACACCATCGAACTGAGAATGCCCACGGCGACCAGACCGACCACGCCTTCGAACAACTCCTGCTGCTTTTGCGGGAATTCAGCACTGACCAGTTCCAGGCCACCGCCGACCAGCAGGGCAAGGGCAGCGGCGAGGAAGACGCCGATCCATACCGCTGGCATCCATTGACCGCGGCCGGTCTGTTGCAGGTAACTGGCAATGATGCCGACGATAAGCGCGGCCTCGATGCCTTCGCGCAACATGATCAAAAAGGGAACGAGCATTGGCGAGCCACAGCGATTTAGATAGGAGGCTAAGTTGTAACATAATGACACTCATTCCCAAATGGCATTCATTGACATTTAGCTGAACCTTAGCTGAACAACTGTCATTCCTGCTCGCGAATGCGGTATGCCTGTGACATTTGTTTATCTGACACACCGCGTTCACGAGCAGGCTCGCTCCCACATTGGCCCTGCGGTGACTTCAGCAGCTGGGTTAAGATGCCCACCACCCAAAAAACAACAAGGCTCACCTCGCTCCATGGCGGAAAAAGACACCATTGCCATTCAACTGGTGCGCGAAGCGCTGCTGCAAAGTTGTGCCCCGGGCGCAGCCACGGATGAGGCCTTGAGCAAGGTCGGCATCGATCCGGCTTTGTTAGCGGCCGATGAGGGCAGGGTGCCGGCCTCGCAATACGCCAGACTCTGGCGCCTGCTGGCACGACGCGGTGATGACGAGTTCTTCGGCATGGACCCACGCCCGCTCAAGTCCGGCAGCCTGGCGTTTTTGTGTCGCAGCGCCATGGCGCAACCGACGCTGGCGGCGGCGCTGGATACCGGTCTGACGTTCCTGTCGCTGATGCTGGAAAAACTGCCGGCGCAATTGGTGCATCAGCAGAGCCTTGCGGAAATCGTCCTGCTCGAAGACGACGCCGAACCGCGCCGCGCCTTCACCTATTTCACTTACTGGATGATCGTGCACGGCGTCGCGTGCTGGCTGGCCGGGCGGCGGATTCCGATTCTCGCCATTGAACTGCGCTGCGCCGAACCGGATTTCACTGACGACTATCGGGTGATGTTTTCGGAAAACCTGCGTTTCGAACGTCCGCGAACACGAATGATCTTTTCCGCCGATTGTCTCGATCTGCCGATCAAACGCAGTGCCGAAGAACTCAAGCGCTTTCTGGCCCAGGCGCCGGCGAACATTCTGGTCAAGTACCGCGACCCCGACAGCCTCGCCAGCCGGATCAAGCACGATCTGCGGCAAGTGCCCGCCGAGCACTGGCCGGAAACCGAGGCGCTGGCTCAGCAACTGTGCATGTCCGCGTCGACATTACGCCGGCGTCTGGCCGAGGAAGGACAGACTTATCAGGGTCTCAAGGACAGTGTGCGCAAAGAGCTGGCGATCACCTGGCTGGCAGAGCCCTCGATCAGCTTCGTCGAGATTGCTGCACGGCTGGGTTTTGCGGATGCCAGTTCGTTCTACAAGGCGTTTCGCAAATGGTCCGGGTCGAATCCAGGGCATTACCGCACACTGATCCTCAATGAGGTGGTCTGACCCTACGCCTTCGCGAGCAAGCTCGCTCCCACCCAGGGCCGCGTGACCATTACCCTTAAAAGGCTTGGCCAAACCAGTCAGCCACTTTGATAACTTTGACCATTGCCCCAAGCCCCGCGCGGCGCGACTATCCCTGTGTTGTTTACGGTTCCCAGCCTAATAAAAACACCGAGGGATTCTGGCAATGCGCGATTACTTGTCTGCCACCGAACAGTTCGATTATCAGCACACCGTCGACGCGTCACTGCGCGGCACGCTTGCGGCACTCAACGCCTGCGTCGAGTGTTGCGACCGCCATGCCTTGCCCGGGCGCATTGCGTTGTTCTGGGAAGGTCGCGACGGCTCAAGTGCGACTTACACCTTCACTGATCTGCAAGACAAAGCCGCGCGTTTCGCCAACTTCCTTCTCGCCCAGGGCGTGCAGAAGGGCGATAAAGTCGCTGGCCTGCTGCCACGCAATATCGAATTGCTCATCACCGTGCTCGCCACCTGGCGCATCGGCGCGGTGTATCAGCCGCTATTCACCGCATTCGGGCCGAAAGCGCTAGAGCACCGCCTGAACAGCTCGGGGGCTAAAATCGTGGTCACCGACGCGGTCAACCGGCCCAAGCTCAATGAAGTCAGCGCATGCCCGACCATCGTCACCGTTGGCGGTGTGAAAGGTCAGGGCATTGTCCGTGGAGATTTCAGCTTCTGGGCTGAGCTTGCCAACTATTCCAATGTCTGCGAACCGGTGCTACTGACCGGCGAAGACCCGTTCCTGTTGATGTTCACCTCGGGCACCACGGGGCCGGCGAAAGCGCTGTCAGTGCCGCTCAAAGCCATCGTCGCCTTCCAGAGCTACACCCGTGATGCGGTGGACCTGCGCCCTGAAGACGCGTTCTGGAATGTCGCCGATCCGGGATGGGCCTACGGCATTTATTTCGGCGTGACCGGGCCGTTGGCGCTGGGGCACCCGATTACCTTCTACGATGGCCCGTTCACCCTCGAAAGCACCTGCCGGGTGATCAACAAATACGGCATTACCAATCTCACCGGCTCGCCGACTGCCTATCGCTTGCTGATAGCCGGGGGAGAGGAGTTTGCCAGATCGATCAAGGGCAAACTGCGCATCGTCAGCAGCGCCGGTGAGCCGCTGAACCCGGAAGTGATCCGCTGGTTCGCCGACAACCTCGACGTGGTCATCCACGACCATTACGGCCAGACCGAACTGGGCATGGTGCTGTGCAACCACCACGGCCTTGAGCACCCGGTGCATGTCGGCGCCGCTGGTTTCGCTTCGCCGGGCCATCGCATCGTCGTGCTCGATGAGCAATACAACGAACTCGGCGTCGGTCAGCCGGGCATTCTTGCCATCGACCGCCCGCAGTCGCCGATGTGCTGGTTCGGCGGCTACGAAGGCGCGCCGACCAAGGCCTTCGTCGGCGACTACTACCTGAGCGGCGACACCGTGGAGTGGAACCCGGACGGCAGCATCAGCTTCGTCGGCCGCAGTGATGATGTGATCACCACTTCGGGCTACCGCGTCGGCCCGTTCGACGTGGAAAGCGCGCTGATCGAACACCCGGCCGTGGTCGAGGCGGCGGTCGTCGGCAAGCCCGACCCGGAACGCACCGAACTGGTCAAAGCCTTTGTCGTGCTGAGCGCGCAGTACCGCGCCGCGCCGGAGTTGGCCGAAGAACTGCGCCAACACGTGCGCAAGCGTCTGGCCGCGCATTCGTACCCGCGTGAAATCGAATTTGTCAGCGAATTGCCCAAAACCCCGAGTGGCAAATTGCAGCGCTTTATCTTGCGCAACCAGGAAATCGCCAAGGCTCAAGAGGCCGCGGCGCACAACGTTTCAGCTTGAATCCAAGGAAACACCGTCATGCAGATCGAGAACAAGGTTTTTATCGTCACCGGCGGCGCGTCAGGCCTCGGTGCCGCCAGCGCTGAATTGCTGGTCAGTGCCGGCGCAAAAGTCATGCTGGTCGACATGAACGCCGAAGCCGTCGCCGCTCAGGCTCAGCGCCTTGGTGCGCAAAGCGTGGTTGCCGACATCAGCAATGAGGCGGCTGCCGAAGCGGCGGTCCAAGCGACGATCGCCGCGTTTGGCAGCGTCAATGGCTTGGTCAATTGCGCCGGCATCGTCCGTGGCGAAAAAATCCTCGGCAAAAACGGCCCGCACGCACTCAGCAGCTTCGCGCAAGTGATCAACGTCAACCTGATCGGCAGTTTCAACATGCTGCGCCTCGCCGCTGCGGCGATTGGCGAGAGCGAAGCCAATGCTGACGGTGAGCGCGGAGTAATCATCAACACCGCCTCGGTCGCAGCGTTCGACGGCCAGATCGGCCAGGCTGCGTACTCGGCATCCAAAGGCGCAATCGCCAGCCTGACCCTGCCAGCCGCCCGCGAACTGGCGCGCTTCGGCATCCGCGTGATGACCATCGCACCGGGCATTTTCGAAACGCCGATGATGGCCGGCATGACCCCGGAAGTGCGCGACTCGCTCGCCGCCGGCGTGCCATTCCCGCCGCGTCTGGGCAAGCCTGCCGAATACGCCGCGCTGGTGCGCCACATCATCGAAAACAGCATGCTCAACGGCGAGGTGATCCGTCTCGACGGCGCCTTGCGCATGGCCGCCAAGTAAGGAGGATTAGTCATGACTATGTCCAATGATCCGATTGTTATCGTCAGCGCCGTCCGCACACCGATGGGCGGTTTTCAAGGTGAACTGAAAAGCCTCACCGCACCGCAACTCGGCGCGGCGGCGATCAAGGCTGCGGTCGAACGCGCCGGTGTCGCCAGCGACGCGGTTGATGAAGTGCTGTTCGGTTGCGTATTGCCCGCCGGCCTTGGCCAGGCGCCGGCACGTCAGGCTGCGCTGGGCGCCGGGCTGGATAAATCGACGCGCTGCACCACGGTCAACAAAATGTGCGGCTCGGGCATGCAGACCACCATCATGGCCCACGACATGCTGCTCGCCGGCAGCGCCGACGTGGTGATTGCCGGCGGCATGGAAAGCATGTCCAACTCGCCGTACCTGCTCGATCGCGCCCGCGCCGGTTATCGCATGGGCCATGGCCGCGTGCTCGATTCGATGTTCCTCGACGGCCTCGAAGACGCCTACGACAAGGGCCGCCTGATGGGCACCTTCGCCGAGGACTGCGCCGAGGCCAACAGCTTCAGCCGCGAGGCGCAGGACGCTTTCGCCATTGCCTCGACCACCCGCGCGCAACAGGCGATCAAGGATGGCAGCTTCAAGGACGAAATCGTCCCGCTGACGGTGACCGTCGGCAAAGAGCAGGTAGTGATCAGCAACGATGAACAGCCGCCGAAAGCCAAACTCGACAAGGTTGCCTCGCTGAAACCGGCGTTCCGCGAGGGCGGCACGGTCACCGCAGCCAACTCCAGCTCGATCTCCGACGGCGCGGCGGCGCTGGTGCTGATGCGCCAGTCCCACGCGCAGCAACTGGGCCTCAAGCCGCTGGCGGTGATCCATGGGCATGCTGCGTTCGCTGATACACCGGGCTTGTTTCCCACCGCACCGATTGGCGCGATAAAGAAACTGGTGAAGAAGACCGGTTGGACGCTGGATCAAGTGGATCTGTTTGAAGTGAACGAAGCGTTTGCCGTGGTCGGCATGGCGGCGATGACGCACCTGGAGATTCCCCACGACAAGCTCAACGTGCACGGCGGCGCCTGCGCGCTGGGCCATCCGATCGGTGCGTCGGGGGCGCGGATTCTGGTGACGTTGCTCGCGGCGCTGCGGCAGAAACAGCTCAAGCGCGGCATTGCAGCGATCTGCATTGGCGGCGGAGAGGCCACGGCCATGGCTGTGGAATGCGTTTACTGAAGGCATCGCCGATCAACTGTGGGAGCGAGCCTGCTCGCGAAGACGTCGTTTCAGCCGGCACATGCGTGACTGATACACCGCTTTCGCGAGCAGGCTCGCTCCCACAGGGTTCTATGTCGTACTCAGATTTGAAGGAATCACCATGATCCCCAACGAAGACCAAACCCAGATCCGCGACATGGCCCGGCAGTTTGCCGAGGAACGGCTCAAGCCGTTCGCCGCCGAGTGGGATCGCGAACACCGTTTCCCCAAGGAAGCCATCGCCGAGATGGCTGAGCTGGGCTTTTTCGGCATGCTCGTGCCGGAGCAATGGGGCGGCTGTGACACCGGCTACCTGGCCTACGCCATGGCTCTGGAAGAAATCGCCGCCGGCGACGGTGCGTGCTCGACGATCATGAGCGTGCACAACTCGGTCGGCTGCGTGCCGATTCTCAAGTTCGGCAATGATGACCAACGCGAGCGCTTCCTCAAACCATTGGCCAGCGGCGCAATGCTCGGTGCGTTCGCGCTGACCGAACCGCAGGCCGGTTCCGATGCCAGCAGCCTGAAAACCCGTGCGCGGCTGGAAGGCGATCACTACGTGCTCAACGGCTGCAAACAGTTCATCACCTCCGGGCAGAACGCCGGCATCGTGATCGTGTTTGCCGTGACCGACCCGAGCGCCGGCAAACGCGGGATCAGCGCGTTTATCGTGCCGACCGACTCGCCCGGCTACAAAGTCGCGCGGGTCGAAGACAAACTCGGCCAGCACGCCTCCGACACCTGCCAGATCCTCTTCGAAGATGTGAAAGTGCCGGTCGCCAATCGGCTGGGCGAGGAGGGCGAGGGCTACAAGATCGCCTTGGCCAACCTCGAAGGCGGCCGCGTCGGTATCGCCTCACAAGCCGTCGGCATGGCCCGCGCCGCATTCGAAGCTGCGCGCGATTACGCCCGTGAGCGCGACACCTTCGGCAAACCGATCATCGAGCATCAGGCCGTGGCGTTCCGCTTGGCCGACATGGCCACGCAGATCGCTGTCGCCCGGCAGATGGTGCATTACGCCGCAGCCTTGCGCGACAGCGGCCAACCGGCGCTGGTCGAGGCGTCGATGGCCAAGCTGTTCGCCTCGGAAATGGCCGAGAAGGTCTGTTCCATGGCCTTGCAAACCCTCGGCGGTTACGGTTACCTCAACGACTTCCCGCTGGAACGCATCTACCGCGACGTGCGCGTCTGCCAGATCTACGAAGGCACCAGCGACATTCAGCGCATGGTCATTTCGCGCAATCTCTGACAAGGAATTTTATTCATGACTTACGAAACGATTCTGCTGGAAACCCGCGACCGCGTCGGCCTGATCACCCTCAACCGGCCGCAGGCGCTGAACGCGCTGAACGCGCAACTGGTCAGCGAAGTGAACCACGCCCTCGATACGCTGGAAGCCGATGCGCATATTGGCTGCATCGTCCTCACCGGTTCGAAAAAGGCTTTCGCCGCCGGCGCCGACATCAAGGAAATGGCTGAGCTGACCTATCCGCAGATCTACATGGACGATCTGTTCAGCGACAGCGATCGCGTCGCTAACCGCCGCAAGCCGATCATCGCAGCGGTCAATGGTTTTGCCCTCGGCGGCGGTTGTGAACTGGCGCTGATGTGCGACTTCATTCTGGCTGGCGACAACGCCAGATTCGGCCAGCCGGAAATCAACCTCGGCGTGCTGCCGGGCATGGGCGGCACTCAGCGCCTGACCCGCGCCGTGGGCAAAGCCAAAGCCATGGAAATGTGCCTGAGCGGGCGCATGATCGACGCGGTGGAAGCCGAGCGTTGCGGCATCGTCGCGCGGATCGTGCCGAGCGATGAGCTGCTTGATGAGGCGCTGAAAGTTGCAGCGGTGATCGCCGGCAAGTCGCTGCCGATTGCGATGATGATCAAGGAGAGCGTCAACCGCGCGTTCGAGGTCAACCTGAGCGAAGGCGTGCGTTTCGAGCGGCGGGTGTTTCATGCTGCGTTTGCGACGCAGGATCAGAAGGAAGGGATGGCGGCCTTTATTGCCAAGCGTGAGGCTGCATTCCAAGGCAAATAGATGCGGTGCCTAAGCTGACGCATTCGCGAGCAGGCTCGCTCCCACAGGATCTGCACCGTCCAATGTGGGAGCGAGCCTGCTCGCGAAGCTTTTACAACTGATAGTTCTTCAAATCCCGCGCAATCACCATCCGCTGTATCTCGCTCGAACCTTCATAGATCTGAGTAATCCGCGCATCGCGGTAGTACTTCTCGACCGGGTAATCTTCCAGATAGCCATAGCCGCCATGGATCTGGATCGCCGACGAACATACTTTCTCGGCCATTTCCGACGCGAACAGCTTGGCCTGTGAAGCCTCGGACAAGCATGGTTTGCCCGCCGTCCTCAGCCGCGCCGCATGGAGGATCAGCAACCGCGCGGCGTTGATCTGCATGTGCATGTCAGCAAGCAGATTGGCAATGCTCTGGTGCTCGATGATCGGCTTGTCGAATTGCACCCGATCTTTCGAGTAGGCCAGCGCCGCTTCAAACGCTGCCCGGGCGATACCCAATGCCTGCGCCGCGATGCCGATGCGTCCGCCTTCAAGGTTGGACAGGGCAATCGCCAGGCCCTTGCCGCGTTCGCCGAGCAGATTGGCCTCGGGGATGCTGCAGTTGTTCAATGTCACCGCGCAGGTGTCGGAAGCACGGATGCCCATCTTGTGTTCGGTGCGATCGACGATGAAACCTGGCGTGTCGGTGGGCACCAGAAACGCTGACAGGCCTTTCTTGCCCAGCTCCGGGTCGGTCACGGCGAAGACGATCGCCAGTTTCGCCCGTTTGCCATTGCTGACGAATTGCTTGGCACCGTTGATCACCCATTGGCCGTCGCGCAGTTCGGCGCGGGTGCGCAGGTTATGCGCTTCGGAGCCGGCCTGGGGTTCGGTCAGGCAGAAGCAACCGATGGTCTGCCCACTGGCCAGATCGGCCAGCCAGGTCTGTTTCTGTTCGGCGCTGCCGTAGTTGAGCACCGGGCCGCAGCCTACCGAGTTGTGGATGCTCATGAACGCGCCGGTCGCGCCGTCACCGGCAGAGATTTCCTCAACCGCCAGGGCATAGGCGACGTAATCGACGTAGGTGCCGCCCCATTCTTCCGGCACAACCATGCCGAGCAAGCCCAGTTCACCCATCTTCGCCACCAGCGCGTCGTCGATCCAGCCGGCCTTTTCCCAGGCGTGGGCGTGGGGCGCGATTTCGCCACGGGCAAAATCCCGGGCCATGTCGCGGATCATCACTTGTTCTTCAGTCAGTTCGAGATCGTGCATGACTCAGCTCCCGCTTTCATCAAAACCATGGAAGAAGCTCGCAACCTGCGCAGCGTCAAGCTCAGCGACGGTTGGCGGGTTCCAGCGCGGTGACTTGTCCTTGTCGATCAGCAGGGCGCGCACACCTTCGATCAGGTCGCCACGGGCAAACCACTGGCGGTCCAGATGCAGCTCCAGCGCAAAGCAATTCTCCAGACTCAGGTGCCTGCCGCGACGGAGCATTTCCAGGGTCACGGCCATGGCCAGCGGCGAGCGGGTTTCCAGCAGATCCGCCGTGGTGACCGCCCATTCGTGGCTGTCGGCGACGGTGACGGCGCGCAATTGCTCGATCATGCTCGGCACGTCGGGCAAGGCAAAGAAGTGGTCAATGGCCGGGCGCAATGCTTGGAGGGGCGCATCGGGCAGGGTTTGCACGGCGTGCTTGGCCAGCAGGTTCTGCAGCGACTTGAGCGGCGTGTCCTGCCACTCCATCTGATCGAGTTTCTCGTCGAGCAGGCCCAGTTTGCTGCTCTCCAGATACCAGTCGGCGAGGCCGCAGTACAGCGCATCGGCAGCGCGAATCTGCACGCCGCTGACGCCCAGATAAATCCCCAGTTCACCGGGAATGCGTGGCAGGAAATAACTGCCGCCGACGTCGGGGAAATAACCGATGGCCACTTCCGGCATCGCCAGTCGGCTCTTATCGGTGACCACGCGCAGATCGGCGCCTTGTACCAGGCCCATGCCACCGCCGAGGACGAAACCGTCCATCAGGGCCAGCACCGGTTTGCGGTAGTGATGAATCGTCAGGTCGAGGGCGTATTCCTCGACAAAGAAATCTTCGTGCAGCGTGTCGCCGCTCTTGTAGCTGTCGTACAGCGAACGAATATCACCGCCGGCGCAGAAAGCCTTTTCGCCGGCACCGCGCAATACCACGGCGTGCACATCGGCGTCAGACGCCCAGGCATCGAGCTGCTGTTGCAGCAGACGCACCATGTCCAGGGTGATTGCATTGAGGCCCGCAGGGCGGTTGAGGGTCAGGTGGCCGATATGATTGCGCACCTCGGCCAGCACGTCGTTTGGTATGGCATCCATGGACGGGGTCCGCCGGGATGAAGCCTGAGCTGTCATCTGTAACTCCCTGCTTTTTATTGTCTTTATTCGAAAAGCCCGCGCGCGGGCGTTAGCGGATCGTAACAGTGCAAATTTGTCGTGTACAACGGGGATATGTGCAGGGGGAATCTGCGTTTTTACATGCCTCGAAATTGCGTGATTATCGGAAGGTTTCGCTGATGCTGCGGCGCTTGGCGTGCAGTTCGCTGGCGTGGATCAGGCGTTCGAGGTCTTCGGGGGTGACGTCGATGAAGGCTTCCATGTCGACCAGCGCCAGTTTCAAGTCTTCGGCGGTGATCGCCTGGCGGTCGACCGGGACCACTGGCGGTGCCGGGTCGGCAGCGCGTTTCGGATAACGGATGCGGGTCAGGTTGTTATAGGCCAGCGCGCTGATGAGCATGCAGATGGCGCCGAGCATCACCGGCTCCATGGCTTTCCAGTCCATGGCGATGGTCGCAGGGTCGGCCAGCACCAGTGTCAACGCCAAGGCACCGGCCGGTGGGTGCAGGCAACGCAGCCAGCACATGAGAATCACCGCCATGCCGGCAGCAAGGCAGGCGCTGCCCAGCGTACGGCCGAGCACATGGGCGACCAGCAAGGCGACCACGCCAGCACACAGGTAGCCGCCAAGAATCGACCATGGCTGGGCGAGGGCGCCCGAGGACACGGCGAACAGCAGCACCGCCGAAGCGCCGAGCGGGCCGATCAGGTGAAAGGCAACGTCATGGCCGAACACCTGCGCGCACATCCACACACTGAACAGCGTGCCCAAGGCCATGCCGATCGCGGCACGGCTCCATTCAGTGGGGCGGGTGTTGATGGCAGCGGGCAACCAGCGAGCAAGCATGTAGAACTGATCCTTTACAAAAATCCGGGGCAAAAAAAGGACTTGTCCGGCATATCCGGAAAGCCCTCGAAGCGTTCCAACATTGGGGGAGGAACGCGCGTAGTTTGCCGATCAAAATCGATGCTGACAAATTCATATAAATGCAGTTTTAGTGCACTATTTTTGCATTGAACGGGTGCGCCGCGCGCTGACGAAGCATAGATAACCGCCCAGCGCCGCCAAGCCGCTTAGGGCGTAGAACATGCTCGGCGCCGGCGTATGCATCAGCAGAAACCCGCACAGCACCGGGCTCGCCCCGCCGCCGAGTGCCGCCAGGTTCTGCGCGCCGTAGTAGCTGCCGCGCAGTGTTTCCGGGGCGAGGGTGTCGACGAAGAGGAAGTCTGCCGGGTAAATGATCATTTCGCCCAAGGTGAAGATGAACATCGCCACGCACCAGCCGAGCAGGCTGTCCGCCAAACTGAAGCCAATCAACCCGACGATGAACAGCGCAGTGCCGCCAGCAATCCAGTGACGCAGGTGTTCGCGGCTGAGCCAGCGACCGACCTGGTATTGCAGCAGGATCACTGTGATTGCGTTGCAGGCGAGCAGGGCGGCCATGGTGTCCAGGGTCTGTTGCTGGGTGTGGGTGACCAGCAGGTATTGCGACAGGTACAGCGTAAAGCGCCCGTGCACCAATGTGCTGAGCAGGCAACCGAGGGTGAACAGAACCATGGTGCGGTCGTTTTTCAGGATCATCAGCGTGTTGAGGAAACTTTGCGGCGCACTGCCGGAAGTTGTCGGACTGGCATCCCTGGTCGCGCCGAGCAGCAGAAAAATACTGCCAATGGCGATCGCACCGGCAACGATGAACGGCGCGGACGGCTGCACCCCGGCAATCACCACGCCAATCATCGGTCCGACGGCGTAGCCGATATTGGTCAGCGTGTAATTGAGGGAAAACGCCTTGACCCGCTGGCCCACCGGCAGGTTTTTACTGAGGATCGCCTTGGAGCCGATGAGGAACAGCGCCGACGCGGTTTCGCTGATGATCAGCACCAGGGTGACCAGATACAGGTTCTGCGCGAAGGTCAGCAGGATCAGGCCGATACCGCTGGAGAGCATGGCCACAATCAGCAACTGGCGCTTGTCCAGCTTGTCGATGATGTAGCCGCCGTACAGCGACAGCAGCGTGGCGCTGAACACGGCGATGCCGAGCAGCAAGCCGACATCCTGCGGATTGAGGCCAAGCTTGTTGCTCAGGAACAGTGTCAGCAACGGGCTGACCAGGGCGCGGCTGATGACCACGGTCAGCGAGCTGATCATCAACCGGCGAATGAACGGCGAATACATGGCCACGGAAGGGGAATGTCCTTATTCGGAATGGCTGGCGAACGCCATCCTCTCTGGGCAGCTGCCACCGGTCAACCTCCATCGCCTCATGCACATTGTCCCTGTGGGAGCTGGCTTGCCAGCGATTGCGGTGTGTCAGGCAACATTTGAATCGGCTGGTATTCCGTCATCGCTGGCAAGCCAGCTCCCACACGGTCTGTGTGCAGTCCACTGCCATCACTGGCCACCGGCGGGCCAGTTCAAGCCACATCCGAAGCCGCCGGCCTCTGCCGCAAGGTGATCGGCAACTTGCACGATTCACCGCGCCCCATCGGGAAATACTGGAAACCATTGCGCGCCAGGCGTCCGGCGTCGTACAGGTTACGGCCGTCGAAGATGACCGGGCTGTTGAGGCGCTGTTTGATCAGCTCGAAATCCGGGGCCTTGAACTGTTGCCATTCGGTGCAGATGATCAGCGCATCGGCGCCGCCCAGTACCGATTCCGGCGTGCCCATCAGCATCAGTTTTGATTCGTTTGGATAGAGATTCTGGGTTTCCACCATGGCCTCCGGATCAAACGCGCGCACGCTGGCCCCGGCAGCCCATAAATCTTCGAGCAGAACCCGGCTCGGCGCGTCGCGCATGTCGTCGGTGTTGGGCTTGAACGCCAGGCCCCACAAGGCAAAGGTCCTGCCGCGCAAATCTCCCCGGTAGAAGGCGTTGATGCGTTCAAACAGTTTGTGTTTCTGGCGCTGGTTGATCGCTTCTACCGCTTGCAGCAGATCACTGGAGCAATGCGCCTGCTCGGCACTGTGAATCAACGCGCGCATGTCTTTGGGAAAACACGAACCGCCGTAGCCGCAACCCGGATAGATGAAGTGATAGCCAATCCGCGTATCGGCACCGATGCCCTGGCGCACTGATTCGATATCTGCGCCGAGGTGCTCGGCGAGTTCGGCGATCTGGTTGATGAAGCTGATCTTGGTCGCGAGCATGCAGTTGGCGGCGTATTTGGTCAGCTCGGCACTGCGCAGGTCCATGAACAGGATGCGGTCATGGTTGCGGTTGAACGGCGCGTACAGATCGCGCATCACATCGCGCACTTCAGCGCCTTCGCAACCGATGACGATACGATCCGGCCGCCGGCAATCAGCAACCGCTGAACCTTCCTTGAGAAATTCCGGGTTGGAGACAATATCGAACTGCAGCAGGCGGCCAATCTTGATCAGGGCTTTTTCGATGTGGCTGCGCAAAGCGTCGCCCGTGCCCACCGGCACCGTGGATTTTTCCACCACGATCAACGGCTGTTGGCGATGCCGGGCAATCGCGTCGCCGACCGACAACACGTAGCGCAGGTCCGCCGAGCCGTCCTCGCGTGACGGCGTGCCCACCGCGATGAACGCAACCCGCCCATGCAACACCGCAAACCGCTCATCAGTAGTGAATTGCAGGCGCTGCGAGTCCAGGCCCTCGCGCACCAGGCTGGCCAGCCCCGGCTCGAAAATACTGACGTGACCCTGGCGTAACCGCTCGATCTTCTGCGCGTCGACATCCATGCACACCACGTCGTGACCGACCTCGGCCAGCACCGCCGCTTGCACCAGACCGACATAACCACTGCCAAATACCGTGATCTTCATGCCGCACTCCTGTTCGCAGTCCCTGCATTGAACATAAGAGCGCGATGTTTCAGTTCGCCTACCGTGCTGATAAAGCAGCAAACAGACCGTTCGGGGAATGCCCGATTGACTTTTACGGCCTCGAACGGCAGGTTGTCGGCCTTTCGCGGCAACCCCTGTCATTGAGTCACGCCGTTTTTTTGCGTTTCATTTCATGCATTTATTGTTTTTGTTGAATCGTTTTTTATTTCAAGGCCGTTTCGTTTGAGTGATTTGTCGAGTACCCAACCTGCACCGTCCACCAGCAATCCGCTGACCGTTTACCTGGCACGACTGGCACCTTCCAGCCAGTTGACCATGCGCTATGTGCTGCAAGATGCCGCTGACCGCCTCGGTTTCGAGGACGTCGATATCGAAGAAATCCCTTGGCACGGCCTGCAACCGGAAGACGTGGTGGCGCTGGTCGCCGCTTTGCGTGCCGACGGTTATGCACCGAACACCTCTTCGCTGTACGTCAACGCCGTGCGCGGGGTGATGAACGAGGCGTGGCGCATGAGCCTGATCAGCCAGGATCACCTGTTGAAGATGCGTTCGGTCAAGGGCATAGCCGGCACACGGCTGTCCCAGGGGCGCAACCTCAAGCGCACGCTGATTCACGAACTGATGGAAGTCTGCGCTGCCGACCCGCGCCCGCAGGGCTTGCGTGATGCGGCGGTGATAGCGCTGCTGTACGGCACCGGCATGCGCAAGTCGGAATCAGTGGATTTGGATCTGAGTCAGGTCGACTTCAACGAACGCAGCCTGACCGTCACCGGCAAGGGCAACAAACAGCTGATCAAGTACGCGCCGGCCTGGGCCTTTGCCAAGCTCGACGCCTGGCTGGAACTGCGTCGTTCACAGCTCAAGGAAGGCGAGAGCGACGATGCATTCCTGTTCAATCGCATTCGCCGGGGCAGCCACATCACCCGCGAGCGCATCACCAAACACGCGATTTACTACATCGCCCGCCAGCGCGGTACGCAGGTCGGGGTAAAAATCATGCCCCACGATTTTCGGCGTTCATTCATCACCCGGGTGATCGAAGAGCACGACCTGTCGATCGCGCAGAAACTGGCGCATCACAGCAATATCCAGACGACCGCCAACTACGATGTGCGCGATGACAACGAGCGGCGGCGGGCGGTGGATCGCTTCGATTTGTGACGCGATTAGCCCGATGAAGGGCAATTGCGCGCGGCCGTCGCAGCCTGAGTGATTTGTGCAGCAAGCCGTTTGACGTTGTTCTGTTGCGCAGTCACCAGCTCTTCGATGCTTGGCCCTGAAGGCGTCTGCAACACCGAGCGGCAGGTCAGTAGCGCCGCGTCTTCAGCACCTAGCGGGCGCACTCGCCATTTCACGTCGATCAAGGCGTACTGGCCGGGAATCGAATCGAAGCGCTGCACGTCGATACGCACGGAGGCGCGCTGCTGGCCGACACCGCTGCTCAATTGATCGATCAGCGCGCCGCGCAACTCATCGGCAAGGGTGGCGCTCCACCAATCGGTTTCCAGAATCGCCACGCCGCTGTTGCCCTGGCGAATCACTATCTGCGCGCGATCGACCTGTGGCGGCACGCTGATGCTTTCTATGGCGATGTCGGCGCCGTTGCGGCTGGCACCCGGTTGTGCCGGGGTCAGCGTATGAAAGCTGATCGGGTCGCTACGGCACGCAGTCAGCAGCACGAAGGCAGCGAGCACGGTGATCTTCAACGGTAAAGCCATGGATTCAGCTCCTGTGCTCAATTGCGTGGCGGTCCTTTGAGGTCCAGCGGCGCGGCGTTGTCGGGACGCCCGCGAATCAGCGACTCAGGGTGGCGACCGAGGTAATCCGACAGCTCTCGCAACGAGCGCGACATGCGCCCGAGCTCGTCGAGGGTCTCGGTCAGTTGCTCGCGTTGCGGTGAGTCCTCGGCGAGAGTCGAATTGGCCGACTGCAAGGTCTTGCTGACGTCGGCGAGGGTGCTCTGTACACCCGGCAGAGTCCTGGCGTTGAACTGCTTAAGGCCCTTGCGCAGCTCGACCAGATTGCCGTCGAGGTTGCTGGCGATGCGTTCAACCGGCAGCGCGTTGATCTTGTTCACCATCGCCTCGAGTTTTTCCTGCAATTGTTCGAGGCTGCCGGGAACGGTCGGAATGGTGACCGGCCGTGCCTTGGGGTCGAACGCGACTTTCGGCGCTTTGGGGTAGAAATCCAGCGAAATATACAACTGACCGGTGAGCAGGTTGCCATTGCGGGCCTGGGCGCGCAGGCCATTTTCAATGAACGTGCCGATCAGGCGCGCGCCGGTGGCCTCGTCGTTTTCGTCGCCATGGTAGGTCTTGAGAATCTTCGCGTGGGCACGGCCGAGTCGCTGCGGATAAATGACAATGCCGACATTCACCGGAAAGGTGCGCTTGACCTCGTCGAAGTCGAGATTGACCGCCACCACCCGGCCGATTTCGATACCGAGAAACTCTACGGGCGCATCCACCTTGAGGCCGCGCAACGCCTGATCAAACCGCAGCGCCAGGTATTGCGCCTTGCCGTCGGGCGGGGCGAGGGCGGCGGTCTGGTTGGCAAACAGCTCGAAACTCTTGTCGTCGCTGGCCGGCTTATCGTCGGGGCTGTAGTCCGGGGCGCGGAAAGCGATGCCGCCGACCAGCAGGGTCGACAGCGACTCGGTTTTCACCGCGAAACCGTTGGCGCCGACATTGATGTCGATGCCACTGGCGTTCCAGAAGCGGGTGTTTTCGGTGACGTAGGCGTCGTTCGGCGAATGCACGAAGACTTCGATGTTGACGCCTTTGCCGTCCGGGTCCAGCGCGTAGGACACAACCTGGCCAACCGGAATCTTGCGGTAATAAACGGGGGAGCCGATGTCCAGCGAGCCAAGGTCTGCGGTGTGCAGCGTAAAGCGTTTGCCCGGTTCGCCGTAGGTGATCGGCGGCGGGTTCTCCAGACCTTTGAAGTTTTTTGAGCGGGTATTGGCCTGGCCTATGTCGGCGCCGATGTAATCGCCCGACAGCAGCGTATCGATGCCCGAGACCCCGCCGGCGCCGATACGTGGACGCACCACCCAGAATTGCGAATCCTCGCGGGTGAAGGCTTCGGCCTGCTTGGCCAATTTGATCGTGGCGTTGACGTGTCTATGGTCGTTGGCCAGTTCGACGTCGGAGACATGGCCGATGACCACGTTGCGGTACCGGACTTCGGTCTTGTTCGCGGTCAGGCCATCGCCGGTCTTGAAGGTAACGGTGATGACCGGGCCTTCCTGAAGGATGTTGTGAATCACCAGCGAAATCCCGACCAGCACCGCCACAATCGGCACGATCCATACCAGTGAAATAGCGAAACGGCGGGTTTTGATCGGCGCTTGACCGGGTGCTCGCGGCTCATCGCTGGCTGACGACTTCATCCATGTCCTCCTCATTTAATCGGGCACTGAGCGTCAGGAACGCAAAAGCACTTCATCAATATAGAAGTGCTTGGCGATAGAGCAAATGTGTATAGCTGGCCTAGGACGCGATTGCGGTGCAAGGAGTTGCCGAACACTGCGACCTGATCGTTCCCATGCTCTGCGTGGGAATGCAGCCCGGGACGCTCTGCGTCCCAAGATCGCAGCCTTCGGCAGCTCCTACAGGGGCCAGAGTCGTGGCGGGCTCAGCCGAGCATTTCGCGCAAGCGATACCAGAACATGCCCAGCGCCAGCAGCGGTGAACGCAAGGCCGGGCCACCGGGGAAGGTCATGTGCGGCACGCCGCTGAACACGTCCATGCCCTGGCTGTGCCCGGCATGAATGGCTTCGCCCAACAGTTTCGCGCACCAATGGGTGACGTTGAGGCCATGGCCGGAATAACCCTGCGCGTAAAACACGTTCGGGTGCTGTTTGAGTCGGCCAACCTGGGGGAAGCGATTGGCGGTAATGCCGATCTTGCCGCCCCATTGGTAGTCGATGTGCACATCGGCCAGTTGCGGGAACACCTTGAGCATTTTCGGGCGCATATAGGCGGCGATGTCCGCCGGATCGCGCCCGGAATAATGACAAGCGCCGCCAAACAGCAACCGTCGATCAGACGAGAGTCGGTAATAGTCCAGCCCGACTTTTTGATCGCACAGCGCCAGGTTCTGTGGAATCAACTGCGCGGCGCGAGTTTCGTCCAGCGGCTCGGTGGCAATGATGTAACTGCCAGCGGGCAGAACTTTGCCGCTGAGTTTCGGCTCGAGGTCATCCAGATGCGCGTTGCAACCAAGCACCAGGCTGCCGGCGCGCACTGAACCCGTGGCGCAGCGCACCTCGACGGTCGGGCCATGGAGGATTTCCAGCACCGGACTCTGCTCAAAGATACGCACGCCCAGCGATGCCGCGAGACGCGCCTCACCTTGCACCAGATCAAGCGGATGCAAGTGCCCCGAACCCATGTCGATCAATCCGCCGGCGTACACACCAGCGTCGACCACTTGCTGCCGGATCTGTTCCGGCCCGACCAGCCTCGTTGCGTGGGCATAGTCGAGTTCGGCGAGACTGTCCTGTTCCTGCTTGAACGCGGCGAATTGCGCGGCGGTGTTGGCCAGTTCGCAAAAGCCCCAGCGCAGATCACAGGCGATGGCGTTTTCAATGATGCGCTGGCGCACCAGCTCCACCGAATCGATGCCGGCGCGCTGCAGATAGCGCACGCCGTCCTGGCCAACGTAGCGGGCGAAACCCTCGACTTCATGGCCGATACCGCGAATCAGCTGACCGCCATTGCGCCCGCTGGCGCCCCAGCCGATACGTCGCGCCTCGAGCAACACCACCGACAAACCGCGCTGCGCCAGCTCAATCGCGGTATTGACGCCAGTGAAGCCGCCACCGATTACGCAAACGTCGGCAAGCAAATCACCATCCAGCGCAGGGTAGGGCGTGCTCGCCCGCGCAGAAGCGGCGTAATAAGAGCCGGTGTGTTGTGCGCTGTGCTGATTCATTTGTTCGACTTCACTTTGCTCCACGACCGGGTCATCAGGCGCATGATCGCCTGGGGCGGGGTCGAGGAAATGTAGAGTTTGTCGAGCACCGACTGCGGCGGGTAAACCTCAGGATTGTTGACCAGTTCCTGATCCATGAACGGCTTGGCCGCCGGATTCGGGTTGGCGTAGCCGACGGTGGCGCTGACCTTGGCGATCACCTGCGGATCGAGCAGGTAATTGATGAAGGCGTGCGCCTCTTTGGCGTTGCTCGCGTCGGCTGGGATCGCCAGCAGATCGAACCACAGGTTGGCGCCTTCCTTGGGGATGGCGTAAGCGATATTCACACCGTTCTTGGCTTCCTTGGCGCGGTTGGCCGCCTGGAACACATCGCCGGAGTAACCGAACGCAACGCAGATGTCACCATTGGCCAGGTCGGAAACATACTTGGAAGAATGGAAATAGGTGATGTACGGGCGGATGCTCAGCAGCTTGGCTTCGGCCTTTTTGTAGTCTTCAGGGTTTTCACTGCGCTGGTCCATGCCCATGTAGTTGAGGATGGCCGGGAAGACTTCGTCAGCGGAGTCCATCATCGACACGCCGCACTGGCTGAGCTTCTTCAGATTTTCGGGTTCGAACAGCACGGCCCAGGAATCGATGTGGTCGATGCCGAGCACTTGCTTGACCTTGTCGACGTTATAACCGATGCCGTTGGTGCCCCACAGGTAAGGCACCGAGTGCGCATTGCCGGGATCATTTTTCTCAAGTAATTCAAGCAGTTTCGGGTCCAAGTTCCTCCAGTTTGGTAACTGTGAACGATCGAGCTTCATGAACGCGCCGGCCTTTACCTGGCGGGCGAGGAAATGGTTGGACGGGACTACCACGTCGTATCCGGTGCGACCGGCGAGGAGTTTGCCTTCAAGGGTTTCGTTGGAGTCGAAGACGTCGTAGATCACCTTGATCCCGGTCTTGCTCTGGAAGTCGGCGAGGGTGGTTTCGCCGATGTAGTCGGTCCAGTTGTAAACGCTCACTTGGGGCTCGGCGTGGGCTAGGGCACTGAACAGCACGCTCATTGCGACCGGGAGTACGGATTTCAATAGACGCATATCGACACCTCTTCTTGTAATGATCGTTCCCACGCTCTGCGTGGGAATGCCGCAACGGACGCTCCGCGTTCGGCTTTGGATGGGACGCAGAGCGTCCCGGGATGCGTTCCCACGCGGGAGCATGGGAACGATCAACTGTGCGGCCGTCTTCGCGAGCAGGCTCGCTCCCACAGGGACGGGCTCGCCGTCAGACGCTCAGCAGCAGAAACTCCCGCTCCCACGAGCTGATCACGCGCTTGAAGTTTTCGTGCTCGGCGCGTTTGACCGCGACGTAACCGCGGACGAATTTGCTGCCCAGGTATTCGGCGACTTTCGGGCACTCTTCCATCTGCGTCAGGGCTTCTTCGATGGTGATGGGCAGGCGCAGGTTGCGGCGTTCATAGGCCCGGCCTTCGACCGCCGCGCTAGGCTCGATCTTCTCGACCATGCCGATGTAGCCGCACAGCAGACTCGCGGCAATCGCCAGATACGGGTTGGCGTCGGCGCCGGGCAAGCGGTTTTCCACGCGCATCGATTCAGGCCCCGATGTCGGCACTCGCAGGCCGACCGTGCGGTTCTCTTCGCCCCATTCGACGTTGACCGGTGCCGAGGTGTCCGGCAGGAAGCGGCGGAACGAATTGACGTTCGGCGCGAACATCGGCAGGACTTTCGGGATGTATTTCTGCAAGCCACCGATGTGATGACGGAACAGTTCGCTCATGTTGCCCTCGGCATCGGCGAATATCGGCTGGCCCGTCGCGATCTCGACCACGCTCTGGTGCAGGTGCATGGCGCTGCCAGGCTCGTCGCCGATCGGCTTGGCCATGAACGTCGCGGTGACGTTGTGCTTGAGCGCCGCCTCGCGCAGGGTGCGCTTGAACACGGTGATCTGGTCGGCCAGATCCAGCGCATCGCCATGGCGGAAGTTGATTTCCATCTGCGCCGGGCCGTCTTCGTGGATCAGCGTGTCGAGATCCAGGCCTTGCAGTTCGCACCAGTCGTAGACGTCTTCGAACAGCGGATCGAATTCGTTGGCGGCATCGATCGAGAATGACTGGCGCCCGCTTTCCGCACGGCCCGAACGACCCAGCGGTGCCTTGAGCGGCAGGTCCGGATCTTCACAGCGCTGGGTCAGGTAGAACTCCATTTCCGGCGCGACAATCGGCTTCCAGCCCTTGTCGGTGTAGAGCTGCAGAACTTTCTTCAGCACGTTGCGCGGCGACAGTTCGATCGGGTTGCCAAACTTGTCGAAGGTGTCGTGGATGACGATGGCGGTCGGCTCGATCGCCCACGGGATGACATACACGGCATCGGAAACCGGTTTGCAGACCATGTCGATGTCGGCCGGATCAAGCAGGTCGTAGTAGATGTCGTCGTCGACAAAATCCCCGGTTACCGTTTGCAGCAGCACGCTTTCCGGCAGGCGCATGCCGCGCTCATGCAGAAACTTGTTGGTCGGTGCAATCTTGCCGCGGGCGATGCCGGTCAGGTCGCTGACCACGCATTCGACTTCGGTAATCTTGTGATCTTTCAGCCAGGTGAACAGCTGATCGAAAGGGGCGTTCATAAAGACCTCGTTATTGGTTTTGTAGACGCCGGGGAGGGCGGGTTTCATCTTCCGCCCCTTCCCCTGTGGCGCGTTGGCGACTATCTTGGGCGCGGCTTGCGATTCCATCTATCCACTTTCAGCAGCACCAAAGCGCACCAAAAGAGTGCGCAAGGTCACCCCATGACAACGTGCAATCCGCTTCAGGTTCAAGCGTTCAACACCGCCGACGTGGCTGAGCAAATCCGCGCCACACCGGGCTGGGTCCAGCACTACCAACAGATGTCGCCGGGACATTTCGCCGGGCAGATTCGCTATCTCGACTTGCAGGGCGTCGAGGTTTACGAAGAACAGATGAACACCCGGGTCGAGCAGAATTTCAGTGCGCCATCCGGTGCTCTGGCGTTCTGTTTCGATCGCAGTGACAACGCGCTGTACCTGCTCAACGAAGAGAGCCGCAACATCTGGATCACCCCGGAAAACTATCGGGAAATCGCCGTGGTGTTCGGGGCGGATTTCGTCCGCGAGCACGGCCTGCAAGTGGCCAAGCTCGAAGGGTTGTTCATGGCGCCGCTGAACTGCGGACAGAACGCTTTGTTCAGCGGCTGGTTAAGCTCGATTCTCACGAAGTTGTCGCAAGCTACTGATCTACTTGATAAAGATCGCCTGACTCAACAGTTGCTTGAGGACTGCCTGTTCATCCTTGATAACGCTCACACCAGCCTTGATCGCAGCGGATTGCAGCGGCGCAACAACGAACGCCAAATCATCAAAAGAGTAGGGGAGTGGGCGGCTGATTCGCCGGAAGACACGGTCAATCTGCTCGAACTATCCCACGTCGCCGGCGTACCGCTGCGCCAGTTGCAACAAGCGTTCAAGGCCTACACCGGAATGACCCCGAGTCACTGGTTACGCCTGCGGCGGCTGAACAGTGCGCACCGTGAATTGCTCAAGCGCAGGCCCACGGAAACCACCGTTGCCGAAGTGGCGATGCGCTGGTCGTTCTGGCATCTGGGGCGGTTTTCCAGCAGTTACCGCGCGCTGTTCAAGGAGCTGCCGAGCGAAACGCTCAAGCGCTGAGCAGAAAAAGGCTTTGTGTCCTTCGAGAAGTTAAATAGAATCAGTCTCATTTGAATCTACCTTCGCGCAGGGTCTCTTGAGATGATTGAAGCTACGTCACCGTCGGAGCAGAGCCTGCAGCAGTTGTACCGCGAGCACCGCGGCTGGCTGGAAACCTGGCTGCGCCGACGCATGGGCAATGCGTGGGATGCGGCGGACCTCAGTCAGGACACCTTTCTACGCGTCCTGTGCAACGCGCCGCCACTGGCCGAGTTGCGCGAGCCGCGCGCGTATTTGCTCACCGTCGGCAAACGACTGCTGAGCAATTTCTACACGCGGCGCCATCTGGAAAAAGCCTACCTCGATGCCTTGGCGCAATTGCCGGAAGCGTGCGCGCCGTCGCCGGAACAGCGCTGGTTGCTGCTGGAAACCTTGCAGGCGCTGGATGAGTTGCTCGATGGCTTGCAGCGTGCGGTGCGGCGGGCATTTCTTTGGAGCCAGCTCGAAGGCATCGGCTACCGCGAGATTGCCGAGCGCTTGCAGGTTTCCGAACGCACGGTGAAACGCTACATGGCCCAGGCGTACGAGCATTGCTTGCTGGTGGAGCTGTGATGCGCGTTGCCCCCAGCGATGAAACGCGCGAAGTGGCACGGGCCGCAGCGCAATGGCTGGCACTGCTCGAGTCCGGCGGCGCCAGTGATGAAGATCACGCCCGATTGCAGCATTGGCGCACCAGTGACAGTCGCCACGAGAACGCTTGGCAGAAAATCCAGCAGCTTCGCCAGCGTTTCGCAGGTTTGCCGCCGACACTGGCCATGGCCACGCTGGATCGGCCTGATCCGGCGCGGCGCGCGGCACTCAAGCGTGCACTGGGCGTAGCGGCGCTAGTGCCGGCGGTTTGGTTGATCAGTCGGGAGCTGCCGCTGGAGGTCTGGCGCGCCGATTTGCACACCAGCACCGGCGAGCGGCGCAAAGTGCAGTTGGCCCAGGATTCTTCATTGCAACTCAACATCGACAGCGCGGTGAATGTCGATCTGCCTGCACGTCAGCTGACGCTGATTCGTGGCGAGATGGCGCTCAACGTGGCGGGCGATTCAGCCTTTATCGTCAACGCGCCTTATGGGCGGATGATCGTCAATCACAGCGACATCTCGGTGCGCCTCAATGCGCGCGATTGCCAGGTCTGCGTGTTGCGCGGTTCGGTGCAATTGCGGCCGCTGCACGGCCCGGCGCTGGTATTGCAGCAGGGTCAGCAAGTCAGCCTGCAAGCTTCGGGCGCGGGGGCGGTGACGGCATTCGATGCGTTGATGCCCGGTTGGCGCGACGGTGTGCTGATGGCGCAAAACCAGCCGCTGGGTGATTTCCTTCGCGAGCTGAGTCGCTACCGCTCGGGCGTGCTGCGCTGGGATCCGGCGCTGGAATCGCTGCGCATCACCGGCAGTTTCCGCCTCGACGATACCGATCAAGTGCTGGCACTGCTGGCAGCCAGTTTGCCCGTCGATGTGCACACGCGAACGCGATTTTGGGTGTCACTGGTGCCGCGCGCAGAAAAAACTGGCTGAAGCCTGTCCCTTTTTTTCGCCTCGCTGGTCATTCCACGCAAGTGAACAAAATCGAGAGCTTCTTCCAATGCCCGCAGTATTTCCAGGTCGTTTGCGTCCGTTGTTGCAGTTGAGCCTTTTGCTGAGCCTGAGTGCCAGCCCCGTGTTGATCCAATCGAGCTGGGCCGACGATGGCAGCCGCCGCAGTTATCAGGTCCCGGCCGGTAGTCTGAGTGCGGCGCTGACGCGGTTTGCCGGTCTCGCTGGAGTCAATCTGTCGGTGGATCCGGCGCTGGTCAGCGGCCGTAACAGCAGTGGGTTGTCCGGCGAATTCGGTGTGGAGGAGGGGCTTAGTCGGTTGTTGCTGGGTTCCGGTTTGCAGCTGCAACCGGTCGGCGATCAGGCTTATACGCTGGTGCCCGCAGCGCAAGGCAGCACCTTGCAGCTTGAGCCGACATCGATTCTCGGCGCGAGCGGTTCAGCGGATGCCGATGTATTCGCCGGAGGTCAGGTCGCCCGTCGTGGTTCGCAAGGGCTGTTGGGCTCCAGGGATTTCATGGAAACCCCGTTCAGCATGACCACCTACACCAGCGAAACGGTGAAAAACCAACAGGCGCGCACCCTCGGCGACTTGATCGGCAGCGACCCTTCGGTACGCGCAACCAACCCGGCCGGTGGCCGCTATGAGCAATTCACCATCCGTGGTTTCAGTCTGTTCAACAGTGACGTTGCCTACAACGGCCTCTACGGAATTTTGCCGACGTACACCATTGATATGGAGATGGCCGATCGCGTCGACATCCTCAAAGGCCCGAGCCAATTGATCAACGGGATTTCGCCACGGGGCAGTGTAGGAGGGGGGATCAACGTCGTGCCGAAGCGTGCGACCGACAAGCCGATTACTTCGCTGACGGCCAATTACGCCTCGAACAACCAAGTCGGCGGCGCGGTGGATGTCGGACGGCGTTTTGGTGACGAAAACCAATTCGGTCTGCGCTTCAACGGTGTCAAACAGTCCGGAGATACCGAATGGGATCATCAGAGCGTCGATCGCGACATGGCGGTCCTTGGTCTGGATTTCCGTGGTGAACGCTTGCGACTTTCCACCGATATTGGCCACACCGAACGCGACACCGACGCACCGCAGGAACGCGTGCAAGTCGCGGCCGGTGCCAAGGTGCCGAACGCCAATGATGTGCGCGATAACTACGCGCAACCCTGGAGCCGGGCGCGAACCAAAGACACTTTCGGCACGCTCAACGGCGAGTTCGATGTCAGCGACTCGGTCATGCTGTATGGCGGCGTCGGCGCACGTAAAAGCAATCACGACTTCTTGCGCCACGCGGTTTCGGTGACTAACGATGCCGGTGATTTCAGCATCCAGCCACGAGATTTCACCCGCGACGAAAACGTGCGTACCGCTACCGCTGGGGTGCGCAACTGGTTCCAGACCGGGCCGGTCAGCCACGAAGTGAACCTGGCGGCCAACTACTTTTATATGGACTTCGAAAACGGCGGCGCCCGTTACGCGGCCGGGCGCAGTAATCTCTACGACCCGGTGGAAATCGCCAGACCCGGCACGCCGAATCGCAATGACGCCAAGGTCTACACCGAAAATCGCTTCAGCGGCGTGGCGCTGTCGGACACACTCGGCTTCTTCGACGATCGCCTGTTGCTGACTTTGGGGGCGCGCTGGCAGCGAGTCAAAGTCGATGACTGGAGCGACGGCATCAAGGGCGACACGGCTTACGATGAGGAAAAAGTCTCGCCATCGGGCGGGATTCTGTTCAAGGCGACGGACAAACTTTCGCTGTATGCCAACTACATGGAAGGTCTGAGCCAAGGCAAGATCGCGCCATCGACATCTATCAACGAAGACGAAATCTTCCCGCCATTCATCAGCCGCCAGGTCGAAGTCGGCGCCAAGTACGACGCGGGTGCATACGCGCTGACGGCAGCGGTGTTCCGCATCAAACAGCCTGCCTACGAAACCAATGCGACCACACGAGTCTTCGGCCCGAACGGCAAGCGTGAGAACAACGGCGTAGAACTGAGCGTGTTCGGCGAACCGCTCAAGGGGTTCCGATTGCTCGGCGGTGTGATGTACATCGACAGCGAACTGACCCACACCACCAACGGCACATTCGACGGCAACCGCGCACCGGCGACACCGAAATACAACGTCAACCTCGGCGCGGAGTGGGACGTGCCGAGCGTGCCGGGGCTGACTTTGACCAGCCGTGGTATTTACTCGAGTTCGCAGTATCTGGACCAGTCGAACGACAAGGAAATCGACTCATGGGAACGGTTCGACGTCGGCACACGCTATGCTTTCAAGCTGGACGAGAAGATGATCACCTTGCGCGCCAATGTCGAAAACGTGTTGGATAAACGCTATTGGAGTTCGGCGGGTGCATCGGATGATAGTGAGCCGGGGTTGACGCTTTCGACGCCGCGAACGTATCTGCTGTCGGCGACGGTAGACTTCTAATGGAGGAGGGTAACTGCGTCGATCGTCTTTGAAAATACGTTAACTACACTAAATGACCGTTTAGTTGAGCTAACAAAAATAGTACCTGTTACGGAGAAGGTCATGATTCAGCGCAAGCCGAACGCAACTGACGTGATTACTGCGCTGAATCTACAGCCTCATGTCGAGGGCGGGTATTACCGCAGAACCTATCAAGCCGATCACCGTGACTGCCTCGAAACGCAGCAAGGCCCGCGATATCTGCTGACCTCGATCTACTATCTGCTCACTGAGCAATCGCCGGCGGGCCAGTTTCATTTCAACCAGTCCGACATCCTGCATTATTTCCAGTTGGGCGACGCCATCGAATACAACCTGATCCACGCCGACGGCTCATTGCAAACGCTGGTAATGGGCAGCGATGTTTTGGCTGGTCAGCAACTGCAGTTGCACGTACCGGGTGGAATTTGGAAAGCCTCTCGATTACTGGAAGGCTCAAATGGCTTTGGCTTGATCAGCGAAGCGGTTTCGCCTGGGTTTGATTTCGCAGACATGGAAATCGGTAATCGCGCAAAACTCATGGCACAGTTTCCGCAGCATGGTGCGCTGATTGAAAAGCTGACGCGTGATGATGGATGAGGGCTGTAGATTGGGAAGAATGCAGTTTGTAGGGAAAGCTGGTCTTGAAGCGGCCAACGCAGTTTCAAATCTCCTGGGCGACCACGCTAACCTTGTAATACTTTGTTACGTGTAATGTATATTATGTTAAACCAGATGCTATGTCAGAAATGTTCATGAGGTTCATAAGGTACTGATTCGACAAACCCGCTTCTGACGTCCAATCTCTCAACGGGCCATGTCCTTCGTGTTCATGGCGAGTCCTTGAGTGAGGTGGCCGCCGATGAAGCTGATTCAGTGCCGTTACGCTTCTGGTCAGCGTGTACCGCTGCTTGTGCAGGATGGTCAGGCGGTGCCATTGCCCAAGCTAGTCCCATTCATCTACGTCCAGCTCAAGCTCAGGCATCGTGCATACAACACCGCCGCAGCACACCTGCGTGCGATCCAGGCTTTCTACACCTATGCCAAAACCCGAGATCTGGATATCGATGAGGCCGTCTTGGCCTGTCACTTTGAGGCGATTCTCGCCTTGTTGGATGGTTACGCGATTTGGCTCCAAAGCGGCCGTCAGGCCGATAATCTGGTCGCCCGAATCGGCACAGCTGCAACGGCACCTTTTCCGCAGATCGATCCGCGTACTCGTGACCAGTACCTGCGATTGCTGAAGCAATACCTGTCCTGGTGTGTCACCCGTTACATCCCGCGCGCCCGTCAAAACTCAACCACCTTGGCTAACATCGAGGTGGTATTTGCAGATGTCGCCGACGTCATTGAGCGGCGCTTTGAGAGCCATATCATCAATGCTCGGCCAAACCGCACTTGTTACCGCAGCCTGACAGATACTCAACTCCGGATCATTCGCGCACTAATTCGCCCGGGCGCCACGGAGAATCCGTTTCCGGAACGACTGCAGTTGCGCAATTGGCTAATGATTGAGTTGCTGCTGGAGACCGGTATCCGTCGCGGAGAGCTTCTGAAGCTTTACACCACGGATATCAATCAGGGTTCTCAGCATGCCTATGTCAGCGTCAATGACCGCGAACATGATCCCGGCGACCCGCGCGCGGAAGAACCTGCGCTGAAAACACACGGGCGGACCGTAGGTATCTCGACACAGTTGTATGAGGTCTACGAGCGCTATATTCAGAGCGAGCGACGCCCACTGCGTGACGGAAAACCGATGAAATTGCTGTACCGCTATTTGTTCATTTCTGACCGAGGCCTTCCGCTGTCGATCCGCGCGATGTCTAACATCCTTGATCGGCTGTTTCTGACCATTGAACTGGCTCATCCGGGGTTGTTGTCTACACTTTCCGCGCATGACTTTCGCCACACCTTTGCCGACCGTTTTTTGGCTTACCTGGTCGAGAAGCGTGGGTATGACCTCGAGCGGGCCACGGACGAACTCCGACGAGTCTGCGGTTGGTCTGACACTTCGACGATGCCACGCCGTTATGCAAGTCGTTATCTATCCGAGTCAGCCAACCTCCACAACGCCCAGCGTGCCTCGGCAGCCTGGAGCCGACTCGACAGTTAAGGAAGTTCGCTGTGACCAATTCAGCCGATCAAGAACACGCTTCACCCTCCTCCTCTTTTCCGGCCTACGTGTTCGAGGGCCCGGCTCAGGTTGCGATTCGAACTCGCACTAATGACCAGCCAAGGTACGTCGATACTCGATTGAGCGTTTGGACGTGGTACGACGGCGGAACGGCTATGAAGATAGATTGGGCTGCGCTCCACCTGAATCCTAACCTTATGCAAATCGCCAAAGCGTTCGTGGCCTATGCACTGGAAAAGTATGCACCGGTAACGGCATTCAAAGCATCCGGAGTGTTCGGGCGACTAGCTGAGAGCGATATCTCAGCCAAGTTTCCTTGGACGCGGCTAGAGGTGGTCACGACCATAAGTACTTGGGCGCAATTTCGCGAAAGCACTATTTTTTTTAGAACGTTTTATCGCTGGGGCCTTAATCGAGGAGTATTGGGCTTTGACAAAGAAACATATCTAGCACTTAAAGAAATCAAGACGAGCCGCCTTGATCCGTACGAACGTATATTTCTATCACAGTCCGGTTTAGCACCTGATGAAGAGATCAGGCTACTGCAGCGAATTGAGCGCGATATCCAGACCAAAGACTGGAGTGAAGCTCAGCTCAACATGATGCTCCACTTAAGTTTCGAATTAGGCCCGCGTTCGATTCAATTCCATTCGCTTGACATTGCGGATTTTGAGTTCATCGAAAGCGCTGATCATGAAAGGTACTACACCCTCTGGCTACCCATGGCCAAAAAGGTTGGTCAACGCAGACCTGAGCGACGGCCCCGCAAAATAACAACCCGGCTGGGGGAGAAAATCTCGCAGCATGTTGCGGAAATGCGACGCCGCTTTGGCGGCGACTGCGAGCCCTTGTTAGTAAGTCCTAACGGAAGACGCATGTCTGTAACCGAAATCGGTGTAAGCCTCAAACACGAGCTATGTAAAGCTGGGATAAACAAGCCCAACCAGGTAACCATGTTGTTGCGTCATCACCTCGGGCAAGGTTTGGCGGACCAAGGAACTCCGGCAGACATGATTGCCGAACTGCTCGGGCACAACAGCACGGTTGCGGCGCGTGCTTACGTGACGGCAACCCCCAACATTGCCCGCATCAAAGAAAAAGCACTGGGTAAGAGCCCGGCCTATCAACGCATCATGCGCAGCTTATTAACTGGGGAAATCGTCCAACGCCGCGATACTGTGCCGGAAAGAGCCATCCGCGGCGTTATCGATACGCAATACATCGGGGACATTGGTGCCTGCGCCCTCCCAGTTCATACCCACTGCCCCTACAATCCCGTCTACGCCTGCTACACCTGCAAGAAATTTCACCCCTTTGCTGACGGCCGCCATGAGCAGGTGAAAGAGGCGTTGCAACGGGAAGCGCAACGGTTCATTGACATGGCAGAACAAGCCGGGGACCTCATTCACAACCGGCCCCTCGCCCAACATCAGACAACCATCCTGGCAGTAAGCGCTACGATCGAACGCTGCCGGCTGCACACGGAGGATGCCGCAGATGACGCTGTCTAGGTCAAGGCAGAGCCTCGAAGGCTTCATTGCACAGGAACAAAAGATTTTTCAGTCGTTGCCAATTTCAACGCCGTGGGCGTCACCGGTATGGGACGTCGGAAGTTGGTTACCACAACGGGATAACCAACATGCTCTTACATTCGAAACGCATCGACAAGCTCTCGAGAAGACAGGCTATTCCGCCCCGCCTAAAGGACCACTCCCCTTCACTTTCCAAGATTTTAGCAAAGCCTTGATTGTGTATTTGCAACGCACCCGGAATCTGAAGTTTTCGATGGCGGCTGCATATAATATTGCCGTACGCCGGCTTTACAATCCCTTGTTTGAGCGCGGCGTATCCGACCCCACACAGTTGACGCGAGGCGATTTTGATCGCGTCGTGGGATTTCTCCGCGAAAGTGGTTACAAGAATCTCTACGACGCGATCTCTCATCTTCAAGTAGTAGCGGATACGATTGATAGTTTGCAATTAACCGAGATCGCCATACACTTTGAGCATGATGCAAAACCAGAAAAACGCCGACACGATTA
Source organism: Pseudomonas sp. S3_G06 (assembly GCF_054667565.1). NCBI lineage: Bacteria > Pseudomonadati > Pseudomonadota > Gammaproteobacteria > Pseudomonadales > Pseudomonadaceae > Pseudomonas > Pseudomonas sp. S3_G06. The sequence continues at coordinate 2,208,511 of NZ_CP162738.1, read as the reverse complement.
CATTTCATTGCACGATCCAGATCGTGCGGTAAAACAACGTAAATCTGATGATAGGTTGCCTTCTCGCGAGGCTATGGAAGCTTATGCCTTATGTTCAAACAACCCGATAAGTGAGAGCGAAGAAATCTTGCTGCGTGTTATCGATTTATTAATTGCGACTGGGCAACGTGGTAATGAGGTAGCAGTAATTCCCTATGACTGTTGGGTCGAGAGACCGATCAAAGGGGCGACAGGTGAGGTGGTTGTAGATGCCAATGGCAGACCTCTGGTCGAATGCGGGATCAGGTACTTTGCGGAAAAGCAGTTTCAATCCCGTGTTCATTGGTTCGCAGAAAGCGACGTTCCTTTAGCCAGGCGTGCGGTCGAACGATTGAGGGTGCTGACGCAAGAGCAACGGGGAATCGCGAGGTGGCAAGAGACCCATCCTGGCCGTCTCTGGGATTACTCTCCGCAGACTGCAATGTCAGAGAATGAAGTTCTGCGTTGGCTCGGATTTAGCCAGGGCCGAGACACCGCTAGAAATCTATACATGTACTTTTTACGAAACGAAATTCATCCCTGCGACCAGATCAAGGATCGAGGGAAGGCGATCAAACGCAGATACTTGGCTGGCGATATTGAGCGTTTTCTTGTTCCCAAACTTCGCGATCATGCAGCGCTTACTGAAAATGTTGGAGGCAAACTATGTGTTGTCCTAAAAACCAGCGAAACATTAGCCATCGCGTTTGATGGTCAATTCCGCCTCGGTGGGCGGGAAGCAAATGTGTTTCGAGTAATCCCGCGTCGAGTGACACTCTTGGACATTAACCGCGCGTTGGGGAACGATGAAAAATATCCATCCATTTTTTCACGCCGATCATTAACAGAATCTAACGGCGCGCCTATTCGACTGACTAGCCACCAACCTCGACACTGGCGAAACACTATTTATCATCTGACCGGTATGAGTGATGTTCAGCAAGCATTGGCCTTAGGGCGAAAACGCCTCGACCAGAATGTCTACTACCAACACACAAGCATTGAGGAAAACACTGCTGCGCATCACGAGTTCTTGGCGTTCAATAGCCATCACGAGCGCATCGATTTTCTGCATACAGGCATAAGAGATAAACGCATTCAGGGCGCGTTAACCGACAGTTACCATGCGTTGCTGTCAGATAAAGGCACGACAACTGCAGAAGCATTCCTCACCGTACACGCCACGGCGCTACACGTAACACCCTTCGGAGGTTGCATTCACGATTTCTCCCAAGCGCCCTGCCCTAAGCATCTTCAGTGCTGGAACGGCTGCTCGCATCTCCATCTGATGGGCACTCCATCCGAGCGCGCCAACCTTGAGAAACAAGCCGAGAATTTGACGACGGCAATCACCATCATGCGCGATGCCGGCGCCGGAGAGGCAGGTAGCGATGTATGGCTGATGGACCAGGAAGACAAGCTCAACAATTTAAAATCCGTCCTCGCACGCGATACCAATGTAGGTGTGCAACGCGTATTTCCGAATGGGCATCCAATGACGATTGCGGACACGGACAAACGGCACAGCTCTGTTTCAGATGATTAGAGGCGACCATGGCTCATCGACAGACCTTGAGAGGCGGGACCTTGGATGAGGCGATCGACGCCCTCCTCGCCCAAATGATTAGCTTAGGACTAGAGAACGCGCCTATTTCGCGCCCCGAAGTGCAGCGTCGATTGGGTCTGACTAGCCGAGCTACCTTAGTGGGGGACCGTGGGATGCGAATCGAGTCCGCCCGTATCGCACAACTCAAGGAGAGTGGGAGAGATCCAGACGGTGCCCGCCGCCGAAGAAGCCTCGAAGAACGTATTGCTAATCTGCAGGCGGAGAATGCCGACTTGATAAAGCAGCGAGACCAGCTCTTTGAAGCACTGTCGGCAATTGCGCACAACTGTCTGCTGAAAGGATTGGATGTCGAAAACATACTGACTCCGTTGCGGAAACGGTAAGTGGCAGAAAGGTTGCCAACGCCGCCAACTGACTCGGCGGGCAGGCTAGATTGCCTAATCGCTAGCGCGTCGAAGATGCCGTTAACCGTTCGAGCGTGTTGGTCTCATGCTTGCCGAGATGCCGGTGTAGCCGAAAAAATGATACGAGGATTTTGCAAATCGGATGTGCTGGACCCCAAGGCCTCAGTGTAGGTATGCCCTCCCTCCAGGCTATACACGTAGGCCGCCTCCTCACTGGTGTTATCCACCATTTCGCGCACCTCTAACAGCCTCTCCATCTTCCACCCGTCACTTCCGTTCAGATAAGCCGGTGAAACCAACTGCACATCCAACAGCCAGATGCCTGCTCCCTGTTCGTTAAGTAGCTTCTCAAGCGCTGAAACGCTGGCAAGCATAACCATACTAGTCAACGCTTCACCGCCTTGTTGTCGCCCTACTCTGACGTAAAACCAGGGACAATGAGTGGTCTGCTCAACGTACTGCCAGTACTGGGTAGAGTCATCACCCAGGTATGCGCCGAGGAAAATCTCTGCTGGTTTGTGAGTGATGAACATAGCTCCACCCCAAAAGTGAACACTATAGATTGTAGCTCTATAGAGCTCGCGAAGGCTTCATCGTTCCTTTTGCGAGGTCGGCAATATGGAACTGAAACAGGCATTTGGTGCGGCCCTGAAAAAGCTGAGATCGGAAAGGAAGCTTTCCCAAGAAGATTTCTCCGACGTGAGTAGTCGGACCTATCTCAGCACCTTAGAGCGCGGTCTGAAGAGCCCTACGATTGAGAAGGTAGACGAACTGGCATCGGTATTGGACGTTCATCCGCTGACCATACTCGTAGGCTGTTATCTGCTTCAGGATCAGCCGACTTCCCTTGAGAAGCTGTTTTCCCGTATCCGAGCGGAGCTATCAACCGAAATCGAAGGGTTATCTGAGGACTAAGGGGCGACTAGCTTGTGCTAATATCCCAACTGAACTGAAGGCGGAATCCGCAACCATGAAGCAACCTATTCAGTCAGAAAGCAGCCTCAGTGAAATTTTAGAGGGGAAGCGGAAACGTCGCGATGCGTTGATGCTTGCTCTTAGCCTCGCGTCACCCTCGGAGCTTGAAGGATCCGCTCAGCGCTTGAGAGAAGTGATGAGAAAACCGGCTGAATCAAGGCGTCAACGAATTCTCCCCCCGAAATTTTCCCTCTGAGCAAAAAGTGCGGCTCCTCTCTTCTTGAAGAATTTGCGCACGCTGATTGCTCCTCTAAGGTTCTAAAACTCAGAGTGCTTAAGAATCCAAAGCTGACTCATAAAGCTTGTTCTGTAGATCTGGGATAGATGACCTGACAAAATGCCACTGTTCGATAAGCAAGCTACTTATCCTATTCCAAGGAGAGGAATGATGTACGGCCCGCCCCTTCACACATTGTTGTTCGCTCCGCGCTATAAATGCGTACCAGGCCTGTGCCACCTATGACTCTCCCTACTAAAACTCACTTTCACAGCCTAGTCCGCGACATGCGTGTGGTGATGCAAAAGGCGAAGCTAGAGCCGGACTTGATCCTGGGCAGCGCATTAGCAAAATGGTGCAGTAACTGTTTTCCGGGATTGCCACAGTCCGGTCTACCCGTAGCAACCCTCCTCTTGAACGAGCCTGCCGTGTGCGCGTTCGTGGCGTTTGTAAGCAAGCTTGACTTCATCGAGTCGACCTACTGGTTCTCCTCGGCGTACGCGCAACTGTTGGGAAGCGAGCGCAGAAAGCAGCAGGCGATGTTCTTTACTCCGCCATCGCTAACGAGGCGCTTGCTTGACGACCTGTCAGCCCAGGGCGTCGATTTTTCCAATCGCAGTTTTTGTGACCCCGCGTGTGGCGGCGCTGCGTTTTTGGCACCTATCGCTATGCGCATGCGTGATTTGCTTCGCCGACATGGTGCAAGCGCCCAACAGATAGTGAGCCACATTCAAGAGCGAATTTTGGGATTTGACCAAGATGCCGCCTTATGTGAATTGTCAAAGCACTTCCTGCTGATGGCGCTCCATGACGAGGTTGTCGCGACTGACACCTACCCCGTGTTTCAGGTCTACCAGGGCGACTCGCTTCTACAAACCAAGCACCTGTGGGAAAAGCTCGATGTGGTGGTATGCAATCCTCCATTTAGAAAGATGCGCGCTGAGGAAGTCAGTCAGTACGTCCACGAGTTTGAAGACGTTGTTCAAGGCCAGCCGAATCTGTATGCCCTCTTTATTGCCTTGTGCATCAAACTTCTCGCTACGGGTGGCATCTGCGCACTGGTCACCCCGACTAGCTTTTTGTCTGGTCAGAACTTCTCCAGGCTGAGAAGTTACATGATGACGCAAACCACGTTGCTCGGTATTGGTATGGTTGGTGACCGTATTGGCGTCTTTATGGATGTCCAACAGGAGACCGCATTGACGTTAGCGCGGCGAGAAAAAACAGGGCATGCGCCAAGCACCGAAGCGAAGGTGTCGTTAGTTTCAAAAGACGGTAGTTACATTGACGTGGGTCTATGCATCTTGCCCAACATGGGGGCCGCGTGGCCAATCCCCCGGTTGGAGAGCGACATCGCACTGCTTAAAAGCGCAGCAAAATCGAAGGCTGGCTTAGTGGACTACGGTTATGCGCCCCGTATCGGCGCGTTTGTGTGGAACCGCGACACACGCACAACCTACGCCTCGACGAAAACGGCTGTCGGCGCGCGTGGCGACACGGTGGTTCCGCTGCTTTGGTCCAGCGACATTGCACCTAACGGTTCCTTGCGCTTTAACGGTGCGGCTAAAGCGAACAAAGAAGGCTGTTTTGTAAATATGGGGGCAAAAGACCATCGTTCCATCATTCGCCGCCCCAGCGTCTTACTGCAACGCGTGACATCCAACGAGCAACCGCGACGATTAGTTGCCGCAACTGTTCCGACACAGCTCATAGAGACCTATGGCGGATTCGTTGGTGAAAACCACACCGTGATTCTTGAACAGATAGCCCCTGAACCTGCATTGACACCTGCTCAGTTGGTGCAGTTGCTTGGGACGCCGACCGTAGATCGGTACTTCCGCTGTATCTCTGGAGCGACCAACGTATCAGTGTTCGAGCTCAACCAACTCCGACTGCCTGATCCTGGCCGGCTCAGGATCTACCTCGAACAAGGCTTAGACATGGCAAATGCTGCTCGAAAGGCATTGGAAAAGCAGTAGACCTTTCGCTTATGCTGCCTAAACGCTGAAATCAATCGACTTAAGCAGGGCACATGGCATCACGGAAGAAGCTCAACGACTTAATGGAAGCGCAACAGCGACGGCGCGAGGAACTTGCGCAGCTGTTCGCGGCACGAAAACCTCTCGCCCATGCAAAACCTGCACTGAAGACCCATGCGCGTAAAACGGTTCAAACCGTCCCGGTAGAAACGCCCGCTCCTAGCATCGTACCTCGTGCACATGAAGCTCTCATCGCGATGTACCGAGATGGCAGTTTGCAGCCGAGCGCGCCCTCCTCAACGCTTTTAGCTCTGGCAGATCTTTATCTGCATGCTGCCGAGCACCGATCACGACACATCGTGATGGCATGGCCCGCGGCGCCCAAAACCCTGCCTCTGGTACACGCGTTGGCTACGTTGGTACGCTGGCATCAGGGCGACAAACAAGGAGTTCGCGGCTTGCTTTTTCCAGTGAAGAGCAATGCCTTTTATGGTCTGAATCACGTCCATTTCGATCGGACAAGCATTCTTCGAATCGCTCACAACTTGCTTGAGGTAAGCGCCGAAGCCAACGCAAGTGTGACTCGCTCCATGGGAGACAAAGACGCCTTTTACTTTTCCCTATCCGACAGTAATTTTCCTCAAAACCTAGACGACCCATTCAATCCGACAGTTGGTGAGCTGCTGCCTCACTTTTTGGCGACGCCAGATTTTGACCGTTGGCAATCTTGCGACGAGCACCTTTTGGCGCTTATCCGAGCCAAACTCAGAAGGAAACTCGCGACTGCTTTAAAATTGAACTGCGCAGTCATCGGTGATCCGCGTACAGCACCAGATGCCCTCTTTGCACTTGATGGACGGATGTCAGAGACCGAGCTTCGACGCGCCTGCAGAGATCTGGCTCGGTTTGGCTCACCGGAGGTCGTTCTAGTCCAGGCTACCCGAGCAATTCGTATGGAGGCCAAAAGCTGGAAAAAGCAACTGGCGCGCTTCTGCATAATGCTGGAGGACGTATTTCAAGGTCGCCCCCCTGGCGTTATTGTAATCACTGATGAGCCCCATGCTGCTTTCAGAATCAAGGAGGAACTCTGGGAGCAGAACCGCAAGCGGAACCCTTCAAGTCAATGGCACACGCCCCACGAATTCAAAATTTTGGGTGTTCCGAGTACTGTCGGTGGAGCGGGATTATTGGCGCCATTGGCTCAGGAAACCCTGCATCCCGCTCCGCGGGAACTCAATGTTTTTATCGTTGATGCGGATACGGCCAAATCAGCTACCAAGCTGGTACGTATCGCCAATGCTGCACCTGGGGGCAAAGAGTCTGCCAAACCACTAATCGACGCAGCGTCGTACCTTTCTCGTCTTGCAGCCCTCCCCTGCGGCGTCAGGCATATGTCCGACTATCTGGCAAGTATTGAAGTGTCGCAGCGGACACGCGCCGCTTTCGATTGGCTCAACCACCTGGGTAACGTGCAGGAGTTCGAGCGTACCGTTGGCGTTGGAGACCAGGGGCCAGCCCTTTTTGAATGTCTTCAGCGTAGCTCACAACTATTCTGCAATTATCACGAGGCAACGCCTTTCGCGCATAAGTTGGCAGAGCTTGTTTCCAACGCTGCAAAGAGCTCAAAGCGTAAGGTTGCCATCGTGTTTACCAGTGCGCTGTATCTGCGCCTCGCCGAACGCTTCCTCGCGGAGTACGACCAGTATCCCGATGGGCTGATATATGACTCCTTTCAAGGGCGCGTACAACTGTTGTGTGCCGCTCACCTCGAAGAACGCCTTGATGAGCTGCAAGGCTCGACACTGGTTTGTGCTGGATTAAACGAGGACTGCCTTCGTCTATTGCTGACCGATGATCGTGTTCCTTCCCATACGGTGGTTTTGCTAACCCAGCGAGCCGGGCAGTTTCTACGGGCCACGCTCAAGCCTATCGTCGAGCTGATGCCCGAATTCAGATCTTTTAAACCTCGGATGGAATCCATTTTGAGGAAACTGAAAGATCTCCCGGAAGACGCTTCTGTCCTTTCCACTAGCGACTATGTGCTACCTACCTTTCGTGTCGAGTTGTCATCCAATGTTTCCTCTGAGGGGCATGGTGATGGAACCGAATCTTGGGTTATCCGACTTGACAGCAACGTGACGCTGTTCCGCCATGAGAAATCGGAAATGTACGTCTACGACCCGGCTTCGCCGCGGGCAGCAGATGTAGGCTTTCGGACTTGCCAAGTCGGCTCCCTGGAGGTGGGTGATAAGGTTTTTATCATGTCAGCTGAGCTGCGCGAGATGGTCGAGCAAGTACTCCGTGAAGCGGGCGTACCTATTCAATCGGATAAGACGTTCGAAACTGCCTTGAGAAGTTATCACGAGCAGATCCAGAAATGCCTCGCTAAGCGATTCGCGCAGGGCTCACTTTCTGACAAGGTACGCGTAATACGAGAGCAGATGCTTGAGCTTGACCCTCTTCTGGAAACCAAACTTCCCGGGGCTCAGGCGATGCGCCAGTGGATTGATTTAGGACGCTCACTCGACACCCCGTTCGAGCAGCTTCGGCCACAGGCGCCACAGCGCGAGGAGACTTTCAAGGCATTTGCAACGGTGCTCGGACTGTCTCCGTTGGAAGCTGCTTACCAGTGGCAGCGCGTCATCACGGCTGTACGTAACTCGCGTCGGCTAGATGGTCGCCATGTCGCCGACATCTATGCGTACATGCTCCTGCAGCCCGAATCCGTTATGGCCAACTCGAGTATCAAGCGAACGACTTTGAATCAGCTTTTCGACAAGGCGCGTGAAAGCATTGCCTCCGTCGAGTTTGTCGGACTTTCTAAGGAAACGCTGCAATGAGCCAACCCACGCTTCGTGACCATCCGGCAAAGATCTCCTCTACCCTCAAGGAGGCGGTCGTCGATAGCCTTCTGAATCTGACGTATGCACAAATCAGCGGCCAAGGTTCCACAGGGCAATATCTCTTCGGAGCTCGTCCAAGAACGTTGTTAAATTCTGGTTTTTTGCTGCCCCAGCGCAACCAATCCGGTGACGATGAAGTGACATCGCCTATCTGGATTTCGTCGCACGGGGTCCAGATGCAACTCAATGCCCTCGCGTCTTCAGTGATAACGGTATTCCCGAGGCTATGTGTCTACGTGCGCGTGCTTCCCCGTGAAGAGGATCTCAAAAGGCCAAACTGTCGTCCTGTCTTTATGTTGCGCCGGGCTGTGGTTGACGAGATTCGGGCTGAACGTAACCGTCGGCTGGAAGAAGCGTGGGAGAAAGCCAAAGGCACTTATAGCTCGAAATATAAGCATCCCGGGTGGACGGCAATCCGGTCGACGATTGTTGAGGAAATCTACGCAGCGAAAGGCATCCCGAGAGATCTGCTGACCTCGGATTTTTCTCACGATTCGGCCGAAGCCGAGGATTTTTCTTCAGCTGAAATGGAAGAACTTAGTGATAGCACGAGGGAGGGAGCGCTCGTCAACTCACGCGAGGCTCTTCCTATCAAAGACGAGCACTTCGAGCCATTGGCGGTCCCACACAAATGGTTGCGATTGGATGTGGAGCTACCACCACTGGAACTCGATACCGCGAAATCCATTGAAGCTCTTCAGCAAGACATCGACAACCAGTCCTTGCGTATGAATGAGGCCGTGAACAAGCGGCTGCAGGATTGGGCTGAAAGCGATGATCTGGACTCTGGTGGTAAGGCGTGGGGGTATCGGCACCAGTTGAGCATACCCGCCAGTCAATACTCGAATTGGGCGGAATTTCTCCAGAGTGCGCGCACGTCTCAGCTACCAATAACATTGCCGCAGATTCACTTAGATTGGGATCTCGAGCTGCATACAGACTGGCTCGATCCTTCCAAACGAAATTTCTTTCTCGCAATTGAAAACGTCAGCAGTATGCCGACTCAGCATGTAGACGAGACGGACGAAGCTATCTTCCTCGTTTCTCTACAAATACAGCTTCCGGCTGCGCTTCACCATCCGTTGAAACTCGAGCGAATTGACCCTTCCTATCGCTATAACAAGTACCTGACACATCCAGCCATGGGGCACAACTGCGGAGTTGTGCAACTACAATCCGACCCTGCGATTCGGACTCTAGAGACTACGTGGACGCCTCGTTACATCCAGCCGCGAATCACTCCCACGAGCGCTGCTGGTGTCGTGCGAAAAATACGTGCCTTGGCCCAACCAGATGGACTTGATGGGTTGGAGGCGCTGGTGCCAGCCATGCAAACATGGCTTAACAATTTACCCGAGCAAGTGTCGCCTGCCGATGGCCTATCCGCTTGCGACGTAGCCGGAATTGCACGCGAGGAAGAGGCGTTTCGCCACGACATCCGAAAATGGACCACAGAGATGGCGACTATCGCTGCCGGCCTGAATTGCTTGAGGGAATCTCGTGCGGCTTGGCGCGAGCGAGGCCCGCAGACTGACCCAAAAGCAATTGTTTATGAAGCTTGGCTAGCCACTAACGAGACAATGGCGAACTTCATGCAGGCCCGTTTTGGCCAGGACGACAATGAGTGGCGCTTGTTTCAGCTTGCTTTCATCATTGCGAATGTTCCTGCTTTGGCTTCGCGAATTCCGGAGTATTCGCACCTCTATAACGAAGCCAGAGACGACGCTGTCACCCTCCTTTACTTCGCGACCGGCGGCGGCAAATCTGAAGCTTTTTTCGGGCTGCTGACCTTTAACCTTATGCTTGATCGGCTTCGTGGTAAGCAGTTAGGGGTCACTGCGCTCATTCGCTACCCGTTGCGATTGCTAACAATCCAACAGGCCCAGCGGTGCGCACGAGTACTGGCACATGCTGAGCGTGTCCGAAATCGTCATGGCTACGGTGGTAACCCATTGTCCATAGGATTCTGGGTCGGCAGCGGCGGCTCTCCTAACCGTCACAATACTAAGGGGGTGAAGAGCATCCCAAACATTTCGTCTGCACCTCCATTCCTAGCGGCTGAGCGAGCCCTTCGGAAAAACGACGCCAAATATCACACTGCCATGCGTGCCTGGCGCAAGCTGCCCAAATGCCCTTTCTGTAATTGCGAAACAGCTTTGCGGCTATTTGTTGATAACAGGGACCAAATACTGGGCCACGTATGCACTGATATCCAATGCGATTCAAACGGTGGTAACTGGCGGCCCCTTCCGTTCTACATTGTGGATGAAGACATTTACGATTTAGCACCGTCCGTGCTTTTGGGTACCGTCGATAAGCTGGCCCTCATTGGCCATTCAGCTCGAACCATTCGGCGGATCTACGCGATGTTCGGAGCGGCGCCTTGGATCAATCCGGTCAGCGGGCGGTTGTACGTTCCTGAACCTCGTGAGCTAGCTGCGGGGCCTGACGCAAAAGGCATGGAGGGGATATACCCTGCTTATTCGGCTGGAAAACGCATTTTTCACGATCCATTCCCCAGCCTTATCATCCAGGACGAGGCACACCTACTCGATGAATCGCTGGGCACCTTCGCCGGTCTCTTCGAATCCACACTCGATGCCGTCTTTGAATACCTGTCCAAGCCACTCAGCGGCTTGGTCGCAACAGATAAACAAGGGCGTAGGCGCCGGGCTAAGGTGATCGCCGCGTCCGCTACCGTCTCTGCTCCTGAGAGGCAGCTGGAGCACTTGTACCAACGCTCGATTCCGGCAACACAGTTTCCCGAGCCGGGCCCAACCCTTTACGAATCATTTTATTCGGTACCCGCTCCAGCGGAGGATGTAGAGCGTCAAGCGCATCCGGACATCGAAGTGGCGAGCAGCCAAGCCCGTGTTTACACAGCCTTCATGACCAACGGAAAGCCGCATACGACGACAAGTGTTGCGGTTTTATCGAGCTTTCATTTCAACGTCACCCGCCTGTTCAACGACCTGACGAGCAATGACGCAGAAGTTTTCCAATCTGCACGCCAATTGCTCGTGGAGCACGTCTCCCGAGGCGCTCTCGAGGCGCTGCACAAGGACGCATTAGGTGAGGCCTGCGCATCAAAACTGGCCACTCTCATTGACCTGCATCGCATAGCCTTGACTTACGTCACCAATAAAAAAGGTGGTGATCAGATTATGGCTGCGGAGGCGGAGGAAACCCGCAAGCGACACCTCAATGAAGGTATGGATCTGAGGGGGCTTGATACTCGACTGATCACCGGTTCGGTGGAGCAAGGGGAAATTCAAAATGTCGTGGATACTGCCCAACTTCGCGTAAATCCAGGGCATCCTTTTCCGCCGCTACAAGATCAGTTGCGCTCAGTCATCGCGACATCAGCCATTTCACACGGCGTCGACGTCGACGAGTTCAACTCTATGTTTTTTGCAGGCATGCCTTCGGACATTGCCGAGTACATTCAAGCGTCCTCGCGCGTGGGTCGTGCTCACATTGGGTTCGTTGTCTTGATACCCACGCCACAGCGTCGTCGTGATCGGCACATAGTTCATGTGTTCGACATCTTCCACCGCTTCCTTGAACGTATGGTGCAGCCCGCGGCTATCGACCGATGGGCAGAACGCGCAATCGAGCGTGTATTCACCAGCCTGCTTCAGGCTTATTTGGTTGGTGTGGTGCCAAGTCGCGAGTTGATTCAGCTACCAGAAGATCAGAAAGCCAAAACATCGGATTTCAGTGTTATTCCCAACATTCGTAAAGAATACAGGTTCCGCGGAGAAGCATTTATCAACGAAATCAACGATTTCATTGAGCTCGCTGTGGGGTTGCGTGGCGCCTTCGCTCCCGAAGGAGAGGAATATTACCGAGCACGTATTGACCGGAGGACTCGCGATCTACTAGTCAATGTTTGGAGCAGCCATATGTGGGGCAGCGGTTTCCTGGACGGTTATTTCAAAAGTCAAACGGAAGTGATCTCCAAACCTATGACATCGCTACGAGACGTGGATCAGGCTGGCATCATTCAAGCCTCGTATTGCGATAGCGAAGGCAAGGTACAACTCTCCAATGAGGTCTTGGCGGTAATGGATTTCGTACGCCACGGAGTAGCAAATAACGACAGCGCAGACGATGCGCGGACGGGAGATTGAGATGGGTACTCGTAAAGGCTTTCTTGCTGCTGATGACGATGACAGGACACTCACTGCTCCGACAATGTCACGATCTCGTGGTCAACTTGGATCAGCGTATGCCCCTGGCGCGTTCTTCACATTTGAAGGTGGACTGGGTTCGTGTATTTCAATCCCGGACCTTACGGCAACGACTGATGATGCACCTATTCAAAGCGTCACGAAATCGCAAATCATTTTGAGGCTGCATGAAATCTGGCAGAGCTGGTTCTTAAGGGCGTCTGCCGCGGGAACTGCCGACCGTCCGGTCGTTCCACAACAATGTCTCGAAGAAGCGATTCTTAATCGAGGCGTTGTGTCGCCTCTGGGCGCCGATCGCTTGGCATTCTTGAGCCCGCTGCGGATGAAATACGCACCGGCACCTCTGACCTTCGTTTGCAATAAATGCAGCCTTTTTAAACGTTTTACATCCGTTCGCGATATGGCCAAGAACATGGACCAACTGCGAAACAATCGGTGTACATCAGTGGACGCCAAGGGGCCTTGCCAATGGCGGCAGGTCGATGTGGTTTTCGTACATTGGTCGGGTGAGTGGATGCCAGTCACTCCGGGTCGTTGGGAGTGGGATGATCGTAACAACACGCCAAGACTCTCCGGTGAAGAATGCCAGCTTTGCGGAGGTAATGAATTTAAACTGAACACCGATTCGCCCCGAATCGGTAAGTGGCACTTCTACTGTGCTAAACCTTCTTGCGGGCACAAAGGGGCAAATGAGTGGCGTCAGCAAGATAAATTTACGACAGAGCTTTTTCGCGACCAAGCCAGTTCCCGTCTAGGCGAACGACGGATGGAACCCATCTCGTATAGAGCATCGTCGGCATACTATTCACAGTCGGAACAGTTTGTTCTGTTTCCAGAGTCGGAGCACCAGTTGATCACTCTGCTGGAGCCACAGAACGATGATCAACTTGCCGCCTTCATAGGTTCCCTCTTCAGATTTGGTGGCGCTGAGCTCACACCAGCAGAAATGAAGGCCATTTTGCTGGCTGCGGGTAAAACCGGGGAATGGGAAACGTACGAGAGTCTTTGTCTAATGCGTGAAAGCGCAGTTTCAGGAGATGGGTCCCTTAAAGCGGTAGTGGACAGTGAGCTCAAAAAACTGGTCACGAGATGGACAACCAGCAGCCCACCACTCATACCTCCCCGAGTCGATCTTCCTCTAGCCATAACTCAGCAGCTTGCGTCGCGCGGCGAATACACTAGCCGCTTCGACCCCTTCGTTCTGGCAGTCGAGCACGAGGCATTGAATAGAGGCAAACTCTCCGCGCCGCCTGACGGGGGGCGCGCTAAGTTTGTGCGTTTCAACCATCTTGATGATGACCTAGCGCCAAAAGGGGCGAACGCTAAGGCCAAACAGGAAGCCGAAACCCAGCACTTGATGAAAAAGCTTGGCATGGCAGATCTGGGTTTAATCCGCGAATTTGACCTGTGCCGATTCACCCATGGGTATACGCGTGTTTCCGCCACTCCGATATTGAACAAGCGCAACAAGGATGTCCCCGTTCGATTGAAGCTCTTTGAGCCGTTGAATAATGGCAAACGCCCTATTTATGTCATGACCCAAGCTAACGAAGCACTCTATGTGCGCCTCGACCCCGAGGTTGTTTATAAATGGTTACAGGCCATCGGGGTTTCAGATTTGCCCCAGTGGGACAGCAGCAGCCCCGTCAAACTGGGCGGAAAGCTGCTGGAGGTGGCAGAACCTTTTGGTCGCTACTTCTCCCTTCTCAAAGAAGGGGATGCCACCACGTACCGCTACGTGTACACCCTCTTGCACACCTACGCACATGCACTTATGAAAAACGTGGCTGAGCTGTCAGGATTGGATCTAGGGTCCATGGGGGAGTACATCTTTCCTCTCGATCTCGCATTTGTAGTCTATCGAAACGGAACCACGATGGACTTGGGTAATTTGTCATCGTTGTGGCGGAACGAAAACAATCTATTCCTAAGACGTTTCCTAGATGCCTCAATCCATCGCTGCAACTCTGGTCGGCTTTGCGACGCAGCGGGAGGCGCCTGTCCTGACTGCATCATGATTCCGGAAACGTCGTGCGTTGCACAAAATCAGCTACTGTCACGTGCCGTACTGAAGGGTGGTCCTCCACCTCGCGAAGATGGGACGCACAAGGGACAGCACATCCGCGGTTTTCTCGAGATGACTAACGAACACAATGAAAGTTGAATTACTCCACGCCTTTAATTTACTCACCCCACATTGCGATGTCAGCGCCGCCTTATGTGAGGCCGCAGGTCAAGGCGCGCTAGATGTACCCTTGGATATTCATTCCATTTGTACTCGTGTGGGACTTCCGCAGGCGCGAGCTGCGGCGGTAGAGCGGACGTTGATGATAGGTCAAACGTGCACTTTGTTCGTGCAGTCAACACCACACAAATGGCAAGTGGGTGATCGTGTTCTTGCGTTGGAGTTAGCTCCTTTTTTACACGGCGCCCGACTTTATCGAATACATGTCAGTCATGCTGGTGATCAGTCGCCAACCCGCATACAGCAGATGGTTATGACGGGGATTCCCGCTCCTAGCAATTCAGAAATAGAAACGGAGTCTGAAAACACGAACGAGTTGGACTTCACTTCAGGGCTCGACCGCATTGGTCCATCGCACCGTCCTATGGACGCAGCTGAGGTTCGCCGGCGTGCGGTGGTAAAAGTGCGAGAGGATCTTCCGGCGCTGGCCGTTGAGCACCCACTTACCTTGATGGCACTGCATGCGGATATCGAGCGGGTCTCGCTGCAGCAAATGATCGACTCATACCGCGACATGCTTGCTCAAGAACTAAGCGAGAACATATGGCAGAAATTCTTCGATCAGAATATTTTTATACTGACGATGTTGTTTTGTGGGCCCGTTCACTTGGTAAGCGGTCAGTTTCATGCTCAGCCCAGTGGAATCAGAGGGACAGGAGCCCAAATAGGTGACTATCTTTTTCGAGGCGCTGGTCAGGTTCTGTCAATTGTCGAGATCAAAAGGCCCTCGACGCCTCTGGTACAGAAAAGAGAGTACCGCCGTGGCGGCGGAGTTCATGCCCCAGACTCAGAGTTAAGCGGGGCAGTCAGTCAGGTGTTGTATCAACGCCACTCGCTACAGACGGCGTGGGGGATTCATCGTGATGATGAGGCTCTTGCAGACTCTCGGCCGGACAATACCCGTTGTGTGGTAATCGCCGGAACCCTCCCCGTCGTGTCAAAGCTGTTACGTTCGTTTGAGACTTTTAGATGTTCCTACAAGGATGTTGAAATAATCACCTTTGATGAGCTTCTGCGAAAGTTGGAGCTTTTTCTGACGCACCTGGCCGAATAGCATTCTTCGGGATATAACGACGCATCGTAATTTAGGGACAACCATGAGCCGGAAGCTTTCATCGTATTTGAAACGCGGGCGATTAGGTGAGGTTATTGCACTCATCCAGGTGCTCGCGTATCACCGCAACACTAGTCGAAGTGAAGAGGGACTTAGAAAAGAGCTCTGCTACGCTCCAGTCTCAGCAACATCTTGGATTGATGTAGCGAAGAATCATCCGGAACTCTTTAGAGTACGTTTAAAGGAGTCCGGCGTCGATCGAGTGTCTCTGGTATCACGTTATGTTCTTGTGTATTCACCAGAAAACAAGAAGCGGATCAGGGAACCCCTTCATCCATCTGTGGTTAACAAACTGATCGAAATTGCGGTCGAACTGCACGACAAGGAGGCCTCGCGGGCCGAACGGTGGAAAGTCTGGGTACCAGTGGTCGCTGCACTCGTCAGTTCAGGTGCTGCAATTTCTGCTGCTTTCCTGAGAAACGAGGTACCAACTCCCCCTCCCTCCCTCGCACCCTATTCAGTACAACCACAAACTGTATCTCCGACTCAGACAGTTGCACCGCGTAAGGAATAGTCACGTTAAGAGAGCGCTTCATAGTCGAGCAATTAGTGGCAATATGCCATAGTTTTTTTGAGCAATTGGATTATCATGTTCAACCGATCCCTTTGAGTCGTGTCCGGGATTAGTTGACCACTACAGATGAACTGAGTGAAATCGCGCAAGTGCGGTCATCCGAGAGGCTAAGCCTGATCTACAAGATGACCAACGAGGATAAATATTACGAGGATGTAGGTGCGCGCAATACCTTCTGCCGGGATCATCAGGTAATTTGGTTCACTCCGCCCCAATCTCACTGAGCACCACAAGCATGGGGTATTTCTGTTCGACAAGGATGCCAAGGATGAATTCGTGAGAGTGGTTGGCGGCAACGCCTGACTGATCCCCCGATTGCCCTTCCGTTTGTATTAAGGGCAATCGCGACTCAGGGGTTAATAAATTTCTCTATTTGATCCGGCCTGCTCTCAGTCATTCATAGCGAAAGGCGTTTTTGCCCCTCGCGTAACGGGAGCAACGGAGTAGCTATGGCACTGGAGCCAGAGCTGTCAGTTCCAAAATCGACCATCCGGCTGTTTTGAGCGCCGCCCTGCGCTTCTCTCCAGTGGCGCCCTCCCCCAAGGTACTCTGACGTATGGCCAGGCACAGCATGTGAGTCGGCCGAGTCATCCCCACGTACATCAGCATCATGTCTTTCTTAGCACTGTCCGGTGGCCTCTTGGCAGCGGCCTTTTGGCCCTCAAGCCACGGCATGAGCTTTTGAATGAAGTGGGTCTTCCTGAAGGTTTCCAGAATTAGCGTCGCAGAATGGGTTTTGCCCTTTTCCGAATGAATGGATGACATCCGGATATCGACGCCGTCGGCGCCCTCCTGGAATCGGTAAGTGTTTATCAGTGATCCGCCGCTTTCTCCGGCTTCAGTGGCTGCGGGTGCAGGCTCCCAAGCGAGGTACAGATAGGCTTGGAGATCAACTGCTACGCCCTCAACATCATGAAGAACAGCTGCCAGCAGCAAGAGCTTGGGTGAAATGACCTTGATCCAATCATGCTCGGTGACCTCCGATGGCACGAACAGAATTTGCTGGATGCACTCGCGGTATTGAGCGAACGCTTCAGGTTTGGTTGTGAGTATCTCTTCGACTGAAGCGTGGTGTCGGCCTCTCAGTTGCACCGGGCTATTAGGAAACGCCAATACGCTCAGATTGGCCAGGCAGTAAGCCAGCAGCTCAACGGCTGAAGCGGCTGTAGGCTCTCGCATCGCATAACGCCGAGCAATGTGTGCACCTTCGGCGAACGTGCGAGGCTTGAACGATGTCTTGGTCGTATCAGACCGATAGGATGGCCAGTAATGCTCCAAGGCTTTTGGGTACTGGTTCTCTTTGAAGTTCTCAAGCCGGTGTACCGCACCGACAGCAAACACACCCGCTTTGCGGGATTCCGTCGGCAGATGCTTAAGCACCAGTTTTGCGAACTCATCCAATACCCGGGTCGCATCTTCGTCAGGGAAGACGATGATCGTGTTGGGGACACTGTCTGGCGTACACGGCGCCCTTAATCCTACTAAACCATTTGTGATGGGGACATACGCAAAGGGGTTGGCGATCGATGCAATGGCCTGATCAAAGCGGAAGCTGCTGGCGATCTCTAGCTGACGGCCCGGATCAGGGAACGGATCCTGCAGTGGCGTCTTCTTCTCGAAGATTTCCTGGTTTGGATCGCCGACGCGAATGACTCGGACGTCTGGGTCATCGTGGGGAAAGACACGCTGAAGCACGCCCGCTTGATCAGGTTGGGTGTCCTGCATTTCATCGATCAAGACGCAAGGGAAGCGCACGCGTAATGCAGCGCCCACGCCCGCCTCCTGATCGAGTAAGGCGTGGCCCAGCACGAACACCTCATCGAAGCAGAAGTAGCCAGCCTTGGCTGCGCCACTGAGCGATTTCACCAAACTCTTGTAGGTGGCCGTGTGTGGGGCAAAACCAATATCTTCAGCGCCGAGGGGGTGGTCGAAATCAGCAAACCTGATCCGCAAGCTGTGAATACTTTTGAATTTCTTCTCGAAGGCGGCTTGTGCACCTAAGTGCTCGCGGTACGTCAGCTCCCTTCGACGTGCTTTATGCGTGGCCTCATCGTCAATGGCCTGCAACGCAATCCCTTTCGAGCGTAACCATGGCGAGGCCAGGAATCTGACGGTGAAACCATGGATGGTGTCGATGTAGTGAGGAAAACGCAGCAGCCGTTGCCCCACCTCGGTGCCGCCTAACCGTTTCTCAATCTCTTCTCGAGCCGCGTTGGTATGCGATAGCACGCAGATTCCTTGCATACGGCTCTTCCAATGGCGTGCCAGAATCGCCAGCTTCGCCACTACCAAGGTCGTTTTACCGCTCCCGGGACAGGCCGCAACATCAACGGTATCCATCGACTTCAGAAAATCTCGACGAGGCTCGTCTAGCGCCTCAAGCCCCATCAGATCCATGACCCAGTCCACATCGGCGTCAGTGATGGGGGCAACCAGTTGGTTGAGTGTCATTTGGCGACCTCCTCCACCGGGTCAGCCGATCCTGAATTCGGTGCAGTGGGCACGGTCACGATGTGAGCCGAACTGGAGGTCGTGGCCAGTGCTGAACCCCCCGTCGCATATTCGATCGCGTGAACAACGTAGGTGGGCAGCAGCCCGCGCAGCGTTATGGCATCCAGGGTGCGAGCTTCGAAACGTTGGTCAATCAGGTCGATCAGGTGCTGTGCTGCGATCGCTTTGGAGGCCCTTTTAAACAACTTGTAGATCGCGGAGCATCGAGCTTCCTCGGTGGTATGGGTGGACTGGATTTTAGTGAAGGCCGTGTCTGCTTTTTTCAGCAGGCTGTCCTTGGTTTCCTTGTTTTCATCGATTTTTTCCTCATTGATGGCCAGGTATCCGGCATGATGGACTTCCTTCGAAAGGCCTTGGAACGCCAAGTCGTATTCGAGCGTCCAGTGGTCGGCAACGAACGTGCGCACACATTGCCCATCACTCTCGGTTTTCTTGTCACGATGCTCCTTGAGGCCTTTTTCAAGGTCGGCCGGTGTGCTACCAAAGTCTTTCATAGCGCGCCAGCGCCGGTCAGATTTGTCTGGCCAGACCGATCCCTTCACCCCTTTCAGACTCGTAATCTCGGGTGCGCAGTCCGGCATCACGTCCATGTCAGTGATGCATGCCGTAGGCACGGTGATCTCGCCTTTTGAAGGATCTTTGCGTTGCAAGATTTTTGAGTAGCGCCGCAGCCCTACACCGCCCACATTGATGATCGATACGCCGTGCTTGGTAAGATCCTTACCCAAGCGTCGAGCAAGCGAAGGCAGCAGGATTGCTTCCGCATCGCCTTCCACGACAAGCAAGCCCTTTGCGAAGAACAGCCCTGCCTTGGTGACGTCGAGGAAGCGGCTAAGGAAGCGATAATCATCAGGCGCCAGGCAGGTTAGACTCTGTGCGAGCGAGAAGGCCTGTTGCCGTTGCATCAGCACCAGATTCTGCAACGGTATTTTCGAGCTCAGGTTGGGGCTATGGGTGGTGAGGATGACCTGAACCGGCCTCAAGCCTGCCGAAGGTCTCGCCGCTGCTTCGAGAAACTCCATCAACTGGAGCTGACGTTGTGGATGCAAGTGGGCTTCTGGCTCTTCGATAAGGAGCAGCGGAAGTCCGTCGGGCTCCTTACCGAGCAGCAGTAATTCGCAGGCCATGAACAACACGTTGTTTGATCCCAGCCCGTAGATGCCTCGCGCCTTTCCAGTGGCATAATCCAGAAGCCCCAGTTCCAATCGCTCCAGGATCTGCTTGAGCTTGGCTGGATCAGTCCCGGCTTCCCCAAAGCCGATGCTACTCGTGAGGGGTTGGCCAGCGAGGGATAGTGGGCGAAGGTAAGTTTCGTTGATCTCCTTCTGAGCGGAGACGATGGCACCGTGACGGTTCACAAGGTGGCGCAGGAGATCGCCCATGCCGGCAATGCTCAGAGCTTCTGCGTCAGAGAGGTGAACCGGCAGTGCCGCCGAATCGAACGAGTTGCCCGCATCAATATTAGGGAAACTGCTCAATACCTGGGACAGCCTGGAATTGCGGCCAGGGGACATTTCCCGCTCAGCGTCCCGCAGTGGTTTCAGGTATGCAGTGGCTAACAGTTGGCGTACACCCACATCCAAAGCCGGGCCTTCCCCGTTCTCACCCGATCGAACCGAGATATCGACCCATTTGCGCGTGGAGGCCGATGCAACGACGCGGCGAGCCGACCAGTGAACGTACAGTCGCCCCACGCCACCTGTGTACGTCACGTACTCAGCGAAAGCGCCGAGTTCCGCCACGCTTAGGCCTTCCAGGGTGCATCTTAGGGTGATGGTCTCCGCCTGAGTGCCATCGCTGGCAATATGGAAGTCCTCGATTTGCAATCGAAGGTACTCAGCATCCCGGGTCTGCAAAACGTACCGGATCGCATCGATGACGGCAGTTTTACCCGCATCGTTCTCACCTACGAGAGCAGTCACGCCTTCATTAAATTGGATGTTCAACGCATGATTGTCATGGCCGAACTGGCGGAAATTTTTGATTTTCAAAGCCGAAAGGTACACAGCGCTGCTCCCATCCTGATCCCGTGGCAGGGAGAGGGTTTGCCCAGCGCCAGCATGGCTAAAACCATTCCTCCCTGAATGTAGTAGCTATATGCCACGAAAGCCTATCGATGGCTACTCGATTCGGCCGCGTTGAGTCCTGCTCGCCCAAGATGGCGGGAATCAGATCAAATCTGCTTTGGTTGTCAAGCTCTAGAGAATCCGGGGCGATTCAAAGCTAGTCGGGGCGCTCGTCTGTCGCCAATGAAGCTCGGCGTGTCAATTGCTTGCCCTCTACAAAATTTTGGTCACCCTCAGCACCGTGCTAGGTAAGCGGCATGTGCATTTTATACCCAGTAGGCATGGCCAATTGGCATCAAATCTGGCATAAATCGCGTACTCAATGAATGAGAGCACTCTGAATGGATACGGTCTGCGCGCGCTGCTTCAGTGATCCCGATGTTAAGCAGTGGATCCGCGAATACAGCGGCAAAAGAGGTTGCAGATTTTGCCGTGGTTTCACCTCACCTACCGCTCCGCTGGGAGAGCTTTGCGAATGGTTCGAGCAGGTGCTGTCAACGCACTACGGTCGAGCTGCAGATAACCTCCCTTGGAATAACAGAGAAGGCGGTTATCAAGGAAGCACTTGGTCTACTTACGAGCTTCTTTTTGAGAAAGTAGGCCTTGATCTCCCGATGGATTATCAGGGAGATCTCCAGAAGGCGATCAACTACAGGCTGTCTGACGAAATTTGGTGTGAGCTTGATTGGGCGACGTTAGACGAAGAACAAGCAATGTGCTTCGCCTGGGACAATTTTTGCACCTTGGTTAAGCATGAGCGCAGGTTCTTCTTCCATAAAAAAGGCGGTGATGATTTATCGGCTGAATCATTTTCCTCCTTAGGAATATTGAATGCGATCGCTGATTTGATAGAGCGACTGAACCTGGTGCGTGTTCAGACTCCAGGGCTTCGTCTCTATCGAGCTCGGCCAGGCTTCGACCTTTCATCACCTACGGCAAAAGATTTCGGCCCACCTCCACGATCTGTTTGCCAAACCAACCGCATGAATCCTGCAGGTATACCTATGTTTTATGGAGCATTGGATCCCAGGACAGCCGTCAAAGAGGTGAAGGCGCGGGCAAGTAGAGTAGGATATTTCCAAACGGTTGAGCCGTTGCGAATACTTGACCTTTCGCGGATTCCGCCCGTTCCCGGCATCTTTTCCGATGAGCCTAGACGACTCAGGCTGTACCTATCTTTTTTGCACCATTTTGCTAGCGACATCATGCAACCTGTAGCTCGAGATGATCGTGTTCACACGGAATATGTACCCTCCCAAATCGTAACCGAGTATCTGAGGGAGCATGAGTTTTCAGAAGGAAAACTTGATGGGATCATGTATGGGAGTGTGGCCTCCCCAAGAAAACGAAACTTAGTCATCTTTATAGAAGACATTGAGCCAGCATTCAATTTTTTTCAACAAAGAGCTTCGGCACCTCTGAAATTCATTAAAGCAAAAAATGTGAATATTGATTGAGGCTCACCTGATCTCCAACTAGTATAGATAAATATCTAAATTTAGCACAGGCCACTGAGGCTCGACTGAAGTTAAATATCAATCCCTTGCAGAAATAAAGGGCTCTATGAAATTTTACCAATTTATTTTATTCCGTGGAAATCACGAGCTATTTTGGCGCGCAGATAGCGAAGATGGCACAGGGGGATTTGAGCGCGATATCTCGTTGTGCTTTGCCACGTCTTTGGACCCCCTCAATCGTCAGATTGCCATATCATGCAGACAGACCTCGTCCGCTGCACTTAGAAAAAGAATTGAAACTTTTGTTGATATTTATAAAGGGTCTGACCTGAGAATCAATAAAATTAAGTCTTTCGTTGAAAAAATACCCGACGGAGAGCACTTTTTCTATATGCCCTACAAGTCAAGGCTTACCAATCAAGAAAAGGTATTGATGACCGTTGAGCTCATGGCTGCAGATGCCGGGCAAAATGTAGATAAAGCTCTAAATGCGTTTGATAAAAATATGGGGTATTTCTTCGAACACTATGAGCTCGACGGTAAAATTCCAGAAAAGAAAACCTGGATTGGCGAGCGCTCGAAGAAAAAACGCATTTGCCGATTCTGCAAGAACACCCGAGTGTATCGCTCAGAGCGATCCGACCCAAGAAGCCAAAACAACATTTAAACAAGAAGCTCACGCGATATCGGAGGCTCTAGGGAACAAAACTCTTATCTTGCATGAGGAGTGCGACGCTTGTAACAAATATTTTTCCGAGACGTGTGAAAGGCACATTTATACTTATTTGAGGTGTCTGGGGGCTTTCTTAAAAGTTAAGAACAAAGATAACAAAGTGTCGTCAATCAAGGGTGAAAACTTCCAAATAACTTACTTATCTAAGGACCGAAAATAAAAAATTCTTGCCGCAGTCAATGCCCCCTCAACTGAGGCGCCTGGAATTATAGGTTTAGATCCGCACGAACTTTCCAGGCAGATCTTAGCTCTTGATTTTGCCATCAGCTATACACTGCCAGATGGCGAGGAAGCACCTCAAGACCGACCGCCGACCAACATTCCACTTAAGTTCAAAGAGAAGCTCAGTCCTCAAGAGGTATACAAAGCACTCGTGAAGTTTGCACTGAGCGTTATTGAAACGGAAAAATTAGCTGGCTTCGAAAAAACCCTGGAATGGGTCTCCGGTAGTCGCAAAGTGACAACCCTTCCGAAAATAGCAATTTTGAGATCCTATGCAAGCTTTTCAAAAGCGGCTGAACTGATAATCTATCGCCGAATTAGTAACGACAAAACGTTGCCTTTAGCGATCGGGGAGCTTCAATTTACTTTCCAAAAAATGATCTTCATCATCCCTTCCTTTGATGAGGCAGAGGCCAACTTCATTACTGACGAAGAATTCAAGCACTATTGGGATTTCTGCCTATTTAACTCTGTTCAAGGATGGAGTTTCCAGGACTTTTCCGATCCAGAGGAAAAGGAGTTCATTTTCAACATGAACCTTCCTGAGAACAAATCCCCCCATCAAGAGGAAGCGGATACGTCTCAAATTATTAAGTCCTAGGGACTCTCAGACCAAGTCAGCAATGTGGGGAGGCCCCTGTCGGAATCCCTAAGGGACCATGCAGCACGGAAATACAGAGCGCCTATCAGTAGCATCACACACGTGCTGAGATAGAAAATCCAGAAAAAGACGCTCGCGGTACCGTCCTCGGTGGTTGGTGCATTGCTGAGCATATACGAGAGGAACGTCACTATGGCTACTAGCATCGCAAGCGGCATACTCAACCTGGCGTAGAGCTTTTCCTTGCGGTCGAGCTCCTGATAGAAAACCTTCTCGTAGAAAACAAATCTCTCTTTATCGTCCATTACTAGCGCTAGTGCTCCTGGCGACATTAAAGGGCCGTCAATACCACAAGGCCTAGCACCACGAAACCCGACCACTGCATTTTTGTTAGACGCAGAGACGCTGCCGTGGTGCTGACCGAGCCCTACCAAGGGAGGCCAATTCGTTCAACCAGGAGATACCGCACTTCTGGTCGATAAGTGAAGACTGCTTTTGGCTGAACGTCGACGTTTGACGTTTCTCTGCGAATATCGGCGGCTGCCTAAAGTCGACGACGAACCTGGAGAACACTAGATGGCGCTGTCCTCTGTAAGCCTAACTACTTCTCGAGCGGCAATTTTCATTTGGAGCATTGTCTATGAGCAGATCCTTACGCGTCAGCGCCTTGTCCGTGTCCGGAATCACTACGCATAACAAGCAAGTTCGCTTCTTCTCCACAGTGGATCTGGTCAATCTGCTGGAGCGTGAAAAGTACGACGGCAAGAGTGGCCGAATCGCTCAAAGGCTGCTTCGGACAGCCTGGTGATACTCGATGAACTGGGGTATTTACCCTTCAGCCAGAGCAGCGGCGCGCTGTTATTTTACCTGCTGTCCAAGCTGAACGAGCACTCCAGCATTGTGATCACGACCAACCTCAGCTTCTCGGAATGGTCTACCGTGTTTGGCGACGCAAAGATGACCACAGCGTTGCTGGATCGGTTGACACACCACTGCCACATCGTCGAAACGGCAACGATTCCTACTGCCTGCAACACAGCACACTGGCCGCGCAGACAAAGATCAGATCACGTGAGCGAAAGCGCAAGGACGAAGATGAATCGAGGACAATGAACCGTTTTGTTCTGCACCATAAACACCCTGCCGCATGCCTTTATGCGGTGGGGCTTGATGACCGTTCAACCGGGACACTGCTGCTAAGCTTATCCACAATTGCTGGGACAAAAATCAGTAATTCGCCCTGGGTCAATTTTCAATCGGCAGGGTGGGTCAGTTTTCAATCAGCGCCAACATAAAGATAGCTCCGAAGGAGAAAAATATGCGACAGGATACCGATGTAAGAATTCTTTCGGATCTTCTGGACGCAGATGTCCCGATAGATTTTTTCCAACATTACTATGGTGCCCGTCCGTGCCTTCTCCGCGGTCGGCATAACCGCCCCCCCCCATTTGGGTGGAATGATCTAAACCTCGTTCTTCAGAGCCATCGTTTGCACCCACCGCGTCTTCGAATAGAGCATTCAGATTTCGGAGCCATAGCAACGTCTCGTCTTCACAACTGGGTGCCGACACACACCGTGGCCTCTGCACCAGTCTTACGACGTAAGGCTCTCTACACTGCGCTGGAGAACGGAGGAACCCTAATCCTTGACTGCGTAGACGAGGTCTCAAACGAGCTGCGGACGTTGTCTATCGGGCTCACAAGTATATTGGAGGAGAACATTGGCATGAATTGTTACGTCTCATTCGGCAACGACGACAGCTTCGGCCGGCACTGGGATGAACACGACGTCTTCGCCTTGCAAGTCGCTGGGGAGAAACATTGGACGCTATTTGACGATTCGGACGTCGCTTCCAAGTCCGGCTTTCGAACCTCCACTAGGGACTGCCCGGGAGAAGCGATCACAGAAATAGACCTTTGCGAAGGCGATGTACTTTATATTCCACGTGGCTACTGGCACGAAGTTAAAGGAGTTGATAGACCATCCCTACATATCTCAGTCGGTGTGGCCCGCGTGCGCGCCATCGACCTATTACGGTCGTTGCTAGACGATCTCGAAGAACACGAAATCTGGGGGGCATCACTCCCGCGCCACGCCTCATCTGAACGGATCCAAGCTTTCGAAATGCTCCTCACAAAAGCGTTTGACGAGTTAGTGCAACGTCCGATAGCCGTCGATGCATTTTTTCGGCGATCAGAGAAGGCACTTCGCCCACCGGTAGTTGTGAACTTGCCCTGGGCTGTGGAGAGCGGAACTCCGATCAGGGGGGACACGCTAGTAACATGGCTAGCGCCTGTCGGTCACACCGGCGAGCCCCTCGGCCTAGGCACCTCTTACGATGGGCTCACTAGAATCTTGTGTAAAGGATCAAGAACCATAGCCGAGCTGATGTTACTCGCGCCGACCGTTAACGTGGAGGAGATTGTCAGATCACTGGCAAAAGACGGATTAGTCGGCCTGACACACAACAAATCGTTGTGGGATCACAGGTCAAAATAGACCTCTCGCGGCACCGGCAAGCCATGGAGCGAACTCGTAACACTTGTCGCGTAAGCGCCACACAGCCCAAAGGCAATTGTCTCGCCCGCTACAATCGGGGGCGCAGGAATCTCTTCTACGAAGATGTCGTGCTCATAGCACGTAGGCCCCGCAACCGTGGTCAGGATGGTACCACTGCCGTCATCCGCCCACTTCAGCATTGAGCGCCGCTCAAGCGTACCTAGATTATACGCGGACGCATCAACGAAAAGTACCTGTGAACCACCGCGGAGCTTCCGTGACAACACACTTGTCAACAACAAAGCGCACCTAGCTATTGCGATTTTGCCGAACTCGAACGCCACACAAACCCGCCGCGATGTAGCGAAATCGGCAATCATAGCAAAGCCATTCTTGAGCATTTCCGGGTCGTTCGAAAGGACACCGTAGCCTCCACCTAAATCAATTACGTCCGCCTCGAATAGATCCAGGATCACTGCGACCTGATCTAATAGATTGGCAACGTCGTGAAGGGTCTCGACCTCGCCGTAGTGGAAGTGAAATTTCCTCGGAGCCCAGCTCACATCCTTCCGAAGCGACTCTAACTCTATCAGTGTCAGGCCGAAGCGGTGGTAGCCCCCCCGCATGGACACACGTACCCCATGATTTAGGAGGTCGTAGCCCGCATCGCGCGCTACCCTCACCTGCCCGACACTGTCAAAGAAGACCGTTCCACCTAGCTCGCTGATGAGACCAATTGTAGGCACATCCAGACCGGGACTTGTTGCAACGATTTTGTTGTGCCCCACCGCGCGCGCCACTTCGACCTCCTGCAAAGAGGCGACGTCCACCCCAAAGCCGCACGCAGCAAATTGCTCAAGGACGATCGGCGACCGATTAGCCTTGACTGCAAAATGGCACTCGCCCTGAAAAGATGTGCATAGGCCGAGGAGATTGGCCGCCGTCCGCCGGAGCTTCGGCAGATCATAGATGATCGCCGGTGTCGATTGAGACCGCGCAAATTCGGTAAAACCCGGCGACCATTGCGCGAGCGGATTCGCCATTTCAGCCCTCGTGCCCCAGAGCAACCCGAAGGCGCTCGACTTCATCGAGCTCGTCCGCTAGCCATTGTTGATAGGCCTCAAGGGCGCACCGAAGATGCAACCGTGTCTCGTTCTGTTCATCCCCCGTGCAGCCCTCCGCAATACGATTCGTCTGCTCCCGTAGCATTTCACGACCAAACCAGTGACGGGTCGCGAAGGCGCGATGACTATCGAAACTTACCCCATCCACAAAGTTAGCTGTGACGCTGACACAATAGGTCTGATTAAGGGCCGCGTGCCAGCATCCAGCCGGCACAAATGCAACATCGCCTGGTCGGAGAATAGCCTCTTGGCGAAGAATCACATTCGGATGATCTTCTGCATCGAACAAATCGATCCGTGAACGGCTGCTCGTATTGGGGTGAAAGCGGGGAAAGACAAGCCGCTTTGTTCCTTCGACTACGGCCAGCCAAGCGCTACTGCCGAAATTGTCGAGATGTGTCGGTCCGCGTGTCCCCGCATGTCCGATATAGATCCACATAAGGTCCAGACGATTACGGGGCGGTATCGATTCAAGAAAATCAATATGAAAGTGACGCAGCGCGACAATATCTTTGAGCAGTTTTCGGCAGCGCCTACGAAAATCCCAATCGACGAGATACCACATGTGCTGATCGAACTTCGGAATAGAGAAGTACTCCCGCAAGGGGACTGTTTTGCGCTCGGAGGCTCCGCAGCGTAATAGCTCGACGAACTCGTCCCCGTACTCACGGACGAAGAACTCAGGTGTCCATGCACTCAATGCTGCCCATCCAGATGCTGCGCCAACTATTACGACAGGTTCTCTGCGCGAAATGTAGCGCTCATATAAATCGGGGTACGCGATGTTGGCAGCGACCCGATCGACATATGAAATTTCCGTCAAAATGAAATCCCCCGCTGCTGCAGGACCGCATTTCCATATGTCACATATGACCTCCAGTTGACTGCATCAACCCAGTCCGCGCTATATGTGATTGAGAACTCCAGCGTCTCAACAAAATGCAACCATCGAGACGGGATAATTAGAAGGTCTCCCCGATGCAGTTCCGTCACCCAGCCCTCTATGGACGCGTATTGTTCGTCACAACACATAAGTCGTACGTCCCGGGTAGAGTCGCTCATCAATAGATCCGTGTGATTCGGATGAAAAAGATACGCACGCTTAGAGCCACAAATCTGGGCCAAGAATGCATGTGTATCCCAAAAATCGGCATGCAAAGGTGTCCATGCGCCTGGCGCCGATAGATAAACGAAGAAATGCGGTTGGATGCGGCGGCAGGTTTCGACAAAACGTTGATCGAGCAGAGGCAACCAAGAGTCAATGAAACCAGGCATTTCCGGCACGTCGCGAAAAATATTGTCCGGTTGACCGTAGCGTAGGTTAGCGGGATTAAAGTTGCCAGAATAGAGAATTTGGCCGCTCTCCTTGAAGGATCTGGGATCACCCTTTATCCACACCCCATCGATTTCGGCCTTAGAAGGATTGCGTAGATATGCAGCGTAAGCTCGCAAATCTGTTCGGACGCCCCAATTGGCCAGCTCCTCAAATTGCGGTGCGAAGGCAATAATGGGGAAGTCGCTAAACCGAGAGGCAAAGTAGTCAAGATCCCAGCGCTGCATAGCTGGCCAGCAGTCCATGCCTCGCGTGACTATTAAGGGCCATTCAGGTTCGGCGAGATAAGCCGAAAGCTTACGCCTAGAGACGGATATCACGCGGGGGATGGAATTGAGAATCATAGAACAACCTTTCTCGCCCAAGCGCGATCCGCTTCATCGATAGAATCGAACGTAGACAGCTCGTTCAACAGGTCAATGATTTCCCAGTAACGCGCGCCCTGGTAGCGTCCAGCACAGACCTTAAGTACGCCACCAAGCCTCTCCCCCCAGCGAATCTGCTCTTTGGGTAGAATCGTCTCGAATCGCTCCGTTCTGAAGCCAAAGCTACCGGACATAATCCATTCTAGGTTCCGTCGTTTTGCTTCGCGCATGAGCAAATGCGCCAAGAATTCATAGCCTCCGTCCTCCTCCTGGCGCAGCCTCAGCAGCACGAAAGGGCTGTTCCACGGCGAAGAGGGGAAAACCGTCTCCCCGAAAATGTCGCCTGCCGGAGTCAGTGCCTCGAATAACCGTCGATTAATTTGCAGAATGCCATCTGAGTAAACTTGGGATCGCTTCTCGTCGAATACGAACGGGGGGGAGAGTGCGCACGCCGCCGAACGACAGAGACCCGCACCTGAGATAGTTCGGAACGTATCAACAATATAGGCGAGCCGCTCGGAGTCAGCGGCGGCGTCCGATCTCGCCCACCATTCAAGAACTCCAACGCTCGCGAGCTCAAGCCCCTCTTGATCCAGCTTAAGCCCCGACCTGACCCGAACAACGATTGGGCAGTTTGATCCAATCAGCCGCGACACAATCTTCTCCAGCGGGTCCGCATTTCCCACTAGTGTTGTATCAAGCACGACGATTGGCGGATCTGCGCTTTCGGCGATGGCCGCGAGAAGCTCGTCCCAATCAACCGTATCGAGCGACCAATTGTACTGCACTGGTTCGATGAATAGGATCGGAAATGCGCCGGTGCGCACTAAGTTGGCGAGCTCGTCGGTGGTTCGCAGGCGAGCCCATTGTTCGGCGAAAGCGGATAACCTGACAAGGCTGTGCGTCTCAAAATACCCAGCGAAGACACCAAGCCGTCGTCTGGCCGGCTTTGTCACATAAGCGAGTGACTGGAGCAACGTGTTGATTGCGGCCATACCGCTGCCGAACAAGAAACATGCTCGCTCAACTCTACCCGGGCGCGGGCTAGGTGCATTCAGACGCCGCTCGAGAAAATGCGCTACATGCTGCCTGTCGTAGCAGAAACGGTAGGTCTCGTCGGTACCGGGGAAACCGATATGACTTCCGGTAGGCGGCGTCAGCCAGGTTCGACTCGCAAACTCGCCTGCATGTAATAGAAAACGCTTTCGAAGAACACCCGTTTCACGCTGTAAGAGAGCATCTGTGGCGAGATCGCCCCTAATCTCCCAATCCTCTGGCCTCTGCTCGGTCCGGCATCCCGAGATCGTATCGAGCGTGCAAGCTAGCTCTGCTAAGCGATCGCGCTCAAGCAGATGCTGTTCCAATGCATTGCGCGAGAGATGCGAGACAGCTGTCGAAAGGCTAGATGAAAGTTCCGTATCCAGCGCTCCCGGAATCGTTTCCTTCCTCATCGCGCATCCGCCTTAGAATGGACTGCAGCGGCGCCGATCGAAGATCGCCGCGAGCAGCTCGAAGAGGAGGTAAGAAATAATGGTACCCTCTTGGACGCTCTCGTCGACACGAGGCGCTGTGAGCTCGACGATATCTACACCGATGATGTTGACCTCCTTGGCGAGGACCTGAAAAGCCATCCGCACATCTTCATAAGAGAGCCCCCCAGGCACAGGGGTACCTGTTTGAGAGATCACATTCGGATCCAGGCAATCAACATCACATGTCAGGAAGTATGGGTGATCCTTCGGAAGGCCCGAAGCAATTTCTTCGATCCGCGACAACCACTCGCGCCCCGGGTAGCTCTTCACTTTGTCGCTTACGTATGGCGGTTCCGAAAGTAGATGCCGGACGCCGAGTTGCAGCACCAGTTGAATCTCCGAAGCAGGCTCAAGCCAAGACATGAAGTTGCCGTGCGTTAGGTTCTGCCTCCAGCGGCTTATACCCGGGGTTCGCCCAAGATCCGGGTGAGCGTCTAGGTGGATCACGCCCAACCGGGGGAAACGTGCAATTGCGGCGCTGATCGTTGCATAGCTAATCGAGTGATCCCCACCGATCACGACGGGTAACCGCCCAGCCAGGAAGAGCATGTTGACCACGTTATAGAGGTCATCGAAAGCGATTCCATTGCGCGCGGTGTCCCGACAAGACACGTTACCGATGTCTGCGAAGCGGACAGCTTCCAGGACGCGTCTTCCCTTGACAGTATCCCACCAGCCGTCAGGCACACCCGCTTTTTCCACGTAGTCGAAGGCCACTCGGCTGCAACGTCTCAAATAGGATGGCCCACGACGTGTGCCGTCCCGCCCGGTTATGCCGAGTTCGTACGGCATGCCGACAAAGACCACATCGCAAGAATCGCCTCGCAACGCATCTTCAAGAGATAGTCTTGGGCAACCGAACATACCAAGGCCCCATAAAGAGGTGCTATTGCCTCGATCTAGGCGCACCGGCCCGACCACGCCGCGTTCGATCCAGATACCCAGCGCCGCGAGGATCTCGTCCGCATCGAGGTCAGGTACGCGAAAGCGGATCGCAAGGATGCCGCTCTCAAGTGTCCGAGGAATGGCAAAAATCTCAAGAACGATCGCGTCGGTATTTGACAGAGGGATAGAAGTTTGACCCACTAGAAATAGCTCTTGGGCACCACTCGCAGAGACAGACATAAATGCATCTCTCGTCACGGACAGAACGGATTTTGTCGTCACCGGCCCGTCTTCTCCATTCAATCCCATCGCTCCTCCCTATATCACTCATCGCACGATAACGTTTAATCCTAGCGGGGAAACATCAACTTGTACGTAGAGAATGAATAGTGTGTAAAAGTCATTGGCAAACATAACGTATAGGCACACAAAAAATCATCATCATCGTCGACCATCTGAAACGCAGCTAGAGCGTTCCGTAGAACGTACAACTACTCCATCATCGGCCGATTGTCACGGCGACCCAAAACATCCGCATCGTCATCATCCATAATCGGCCTATTATCGCGACGACCTAAAACATCCGCATCATCATCCATAAATGGCCGAACGTCGCGACGGCCGAGAACATCAGCATCATCATCCATTATCGGCCGATTGTCGCGACGACCTAAAACATCCGCATCATTATCCATAAATGGCCGAACGTCGCGACGGCCGAGAACATCAGCATCATCATCCATTATTGGCCGATTGTCGCGGCGACCTAAATCATCCGCATCGTCATCTACCAAAACAGGGCGCTCCTCAGGTCGCCCTCCCGTTTTGCGATCACCATTATTATCGTCACCCATCGCTGAACTCCTTTGCAAATTAATCTAATCATTCGAATTCGTAAAAACCTCAGCCCCACCGCGCCACTCCTCGCGAAGAATTGCATACAAGAAAGTGTCGTAAAAAAAACCACCGGAACCAGGCCAAGCCTTGCGAAGACAACCCTCCTTCACGAAACCGTTTTTCGTTAAGACCAGTTGCATTGCTATATTATCGCCCCGAGTTGTCCCTTCGATCCGTCTTAGTGATGGCCATCCCGTAAAAAGATAGCTAGTCATCCAGCGAACGGCTAGCGTGCCGAGTCCACTTCCACGAAACTGTGCTCGCACCCGGAGGTCGAATCGAGGAGCACCGTCTTCAATGTCATCCATGTCGAAGATAATCAGTAAACCAACTCTACTTTCCCCTCCGTCAGATATCCAAAAAGCCAAAGCATCAGGAGCACTTAATATACCATCTATGACAAGATCATTAACTTGATCAGAAGTTAAATGACTATTCACATGAAAAGGCCATTCTTCACTCGTTAGCCAAGTAACGAGATCCTCACCAGCTCCATCTTTGCACAACGGAGTAAAGTCAATCACAGCCCCCTCCTTTGCGAAAAATAGAGCAACTCGGTTCATTCAGTCCTTGCCAATCAATCAAATCAATTATGAAGGTAAAGCTTCAAAATGTAAGAAACCTCATCCATTTTTCTCAGCATAGACGCTAACCATTATCGTGCAAGCCTACTCTGAGGTTAATTGGTTATCTCTGAAGTAAGCTGTCGCTAACCTAAAGCAGCACGCCGGAAGATACGCCTATCATGTATTTCCGCCGCCTCCTAGGCAGCACGATTTGGCGGCGGCACGGCGGCACGGCGGCCGACGTAACCGGCGTCTCCCAAGTCAACAAGCTGCTGCATGGCCATAAGAATCTAGTGTGTACCGATGCGGGTGATACAGGATAGAGAAACATACCAAGCATGAAGGGTGTGGGGGACAAGAAGCTGAGCGAGCGCAACGGCCCATACAATGCTTTTGATCCTGGTCGTGGTCGCTTTCGCCTGACTGGACGACCGTCCCGCAAATGCAAAATGACTCAGTGAGGCTCATCTCTGCACTCACCCCGTTAAGCTTTCGGGTCAGGAAGTGTGTCGTGCCCATCCATTGCTTGAGCGTCCCGAGGGATGCTCAACAGTCCGTTTTCGGATCCGCATCATCTCCGGCGCTTTATTCAGCCGAATTTGCATTTCCTCCAATACAGCTTCATGTTCCCAGCGTCGAATTCGTCGTTGCGTGCTCGGTGTGCACTTCGACTTCATGGCGCAGCCTTGCCAATTCGAACTCCGGTAGCGGTGTAACTTCGAGCCT
Source organism: Pseudomonas sp. S3_G06 (assembly GCF_054667565.1). Lineage (NCBI taxonomy): Bacteria > Pseudomonadati > Pseudomonadota > Gammaproteobacteria > Pseudomonadales > Pseudomonadaceae > Pseudomonas > Pseudomonas sp. S3_G06. The sequence goes on along the minus strand of NZ_CP162738.1, from coordinate 2,174,804 downwards.
TTTTCAACGCTGGAAAAACGCCAATCAATGCCTCTCCAGCCGGACAAATGTATTCATTTTTTGAAGCGTCGCAGATGAAGACATCGTTGTTGAAACGCCAATCAGCTTTGGCTGCTGAGGTCATCGACTTGGGCACATAGGCGTGATGTCTGCATCGTGACAAGCCAGGATTTCTTCGCTTCTGACGCCATCGCCTCGCGGGCCTGCTTGGCCATCGAACTAAGTTGGCTGCGATCGGAACCGACGTTGGTCACCTCGTGCGCCACGATCAAATGGCGATGAGTATCGACCGCTGCCTGCACGTTGTCGCCGACGATTTCAGTGCCGCGCGTAATCATGGAACGGGCGTCTGGATCGGTCAGTGAGACCTGTTTATCCGGCGATTCGTTGAGCTGGATTTCAATGACCTGTAACTCTTTCATCTGAGCTTTGAGCTTGTCGATTTTCTCTTGCAGGCGAGTAGCCTTGGGCTGTGCGATCGGGGGGGGCTTGCCGATCGGCTTCGTCGAGCGCAGGTAGATTCCGATGATACTTGATTCAATTTCTTCCATTCGCCGCTTCAGCGGCAAACGTGCTGTGGCGGTCACGAGTTTGATCCAGCCTGCCAGGCTCAACGGGCACGATCCGTACGACTATTCGAAAGACGTCCTCACACGCCTGCCGACGTGCCGGGAGAGTTATGTTAACTCAGGTGCTATGTTAGAAATGTTCAAGAGCGTGTGTCCATTTCCACTAATTCCCGGTCGCTTCTCCACAAAAGCCCGTTTCCCAAGAAATCAGCTCTTGCCGTCCCATCCTTACACCTTCTATTGCGTTGCGCTGTCACGAAAACTGCGTTTTTGTAGCTGACGCCTCGAAAACTGGTCAGCGCCTAGTACCTCTGCTAAACGTACATATATACCTTGAGATTTTACCGCGCGGGTAGCCTCATGAAGCGGCCATTCATCCCATTTCCCCTTTTTCCTCCCTACAGCCACTGGCGACCTAATCGCGAATCCAGTTTTTTTGAGAATCTTCATGTTTCAGGTCGCTTGAGCCGAGGCACCGAGTCATGTCAGCCCTCCATTAGCACTTGGTACGCCTACCGGTTCGTCAATTGGATCGCTTACAACGGGGGCCCCTTGAACCCTCATAAGCAGTACCACCTGCATTAAAGGCTTGGAAAAAATGCTCAACTGGAGCTTCGCGAATAATTTCTGCTTACTTGATTGGACTCGCGCCGACTTTGAGAGCCACTCTGAAATTATTCGAAGACCAAGCAGCGTCTGAGCGATTTCTAGTACACAAACACGGTTCTTGTTCGACTGTCCTGGAGCGCTGCACCGAGTCCTAGAATCAAAGAAATCTGAGACTTACATAGCCTGTGGCCATCCTGTATCCTGAGCTATCATTTTTTGGGTGCGAGCAAGATGCTAGACACTGATAACGAGTTGCTGGAGCAGAAAATTGAGAACAACTACAGGGAGCTGAACGCAACGCTGGAAAACAGCCGCAGAAAAAGAAAAGCTGTTCTAATCGCCATCAGCAGCTTATGCGTTTCTTTTTTCTTGTCCGGTGGCTTTGGAAATTATTATTTTGGTGTTATTCCAATGCCAAAAGAAGTGATGTATCTGGTGTCTTTTGTTCTATTTGTTCTCTTTTTCGGTTTGCTTACCTATTTTTACTTGCAGGGAGGAATATTTCTCTCCGATCAATTCGATCTCAACGAAGAAGAGCGGACCAATGCTCTTAGGCGATTATGGAATACCCAAGAAGAACTGAGCGAAAACTCTGAGTTGCATGATTCCTTCGTCAATCTCAAAAATTATGTAACAGAGGCGTTCAGTGGCGATCTCAGCAAATTAACAAGTGAGATTTCTGCGTCCGTGAAGGCGGAGGCAGGTGCGGCTATATGGGAAGAAATCAAGAGTTCTGGTTCCAGGCAAGCGCGCCTGGATTCGACAATCGAGTCCCTCCAAAGTGAGTTTGATGACTCTAGAAGACGTCTGTTGTCTGAGATTAATGCCCTTTCAAAGCGCGGGAGCGTGAACCTTGCTCTTGGCGTTGCAACTACCTCAGCAGCTATAGTCATGCTAGGGACTTTTGCTTTCGATGTGACAAGGTTGAAACCGCAAGATGGTTTGAATGTCGATAATCCAGAAACGCTCCTGATAACTCTAGCACTTTTATTTATTCCGAAAATTTCACTGGCAGTATTTATGCAGGTTTTCGCTTTTTTCTTTTTGCGCCTATACAAATCTGGGCTCTCCGACATTAAATACTTTCAGAATGAGCTGACTAACAACGAGGTCAAATATCTGGGGGTGCAGGTTGCCCTTATCGACTGCGACAACCAAGCGCTGGAGATTGTTATAAAAAACCTGATAGGTACGGAGCGCAATCATGTACTAACTCAAGGCCAGACTACTATTGAGCTTGAGAAGCACAAGCTGGAGCATAATAGCTCCTCAGAAATAGTGAAAATATTACCAAAATTAATTGGAAGAAAAACTATTTAAGTCGATGAATGGACTGTTAGCGAAGTGATTCAAGTCATACTAAAGGGCTTGCCTAATGGCAGGCCTTTTTCGTTTCTCGCTTGACTTTAGCGCCTCTCTTTGGCCTGCGCTCTAACTCGCGGCACGCGCAAGTGCAAACCTCGCTAGGTCACGCTTGAGAGCCCCTCGCGTCTGAATGTAGAGGGCCTGACGTTGGCTTCGTAACAGTTTGGTCTGCCCCAAAGAAACCGACGGATCAGAGCCTTTTCATGAACGCATGCCCGTGAACATTTAGTTCCGTGAACCAAGCGTAGGCCCCCATTTTGACGGCGTCTCTGGCGCTCGTGAACGTCCGACATCGCCCACTTGTTAAATGATGTATGCAGCATCGTCTGGACTCAAACTTATCCAGCGTCGTTTTCCTCCCATCTTGACCTCTAACCACCTTGGCCGGACACCTACCTGAGCTCTCCGTCGGCAAAGTTCATATCACTGCACATGAGTTCGTCTTTAGCATGGCCGAGAGCAATCTTTGGCGCGCTGCCGGCCGCCAGTTACCACACTCGATTCGCTCTTGGGGGCTTCACCCGCCTTAAACCCGGAGAGGCTGCGGACTTCTGAAGCTTTCGATGCCTCTCCGAGTAAAGGACGAAGATAGATATGGAAATGCATGGCATCAAAAGCTACGGCGAGAGACTTCAGTTCGCATATACCCTTCGTGGGTTTCCAAAACTCTACGCGCTGTCACACCGAATCGGTGTGACGGACAGCGCCCTCAGTCGGTGGTTTCGTTCAGAGCCAATCAGTATGGAGAACTTCGCCAAGCTGTGCGTCGAGTTGAACGTCAATGCCGATTGGCTTCTGCTCGGCCGTGGGCAGCACACGCTCGGCGCAATGCATGACGCGCCGCATCGCAAAGCGCTCGCGGACGTGATTGAAAGAATGGCCGACAACGACGTTCGTAACCTCGCCAAGTTTCTTGATGAAGTGACCACTCCAGCACCTTGAGCGCCACGCAAAATTTTCAGGGCAATTCGTGAGCACTGCTCAACCGACTGAGCTTCACGAAGGGTCCGATATTGATAACTTCTAGATGCCCAAGCAATGACGCCTGGGTATGAGCTGGAGATCATCATGTGCACTAAGGAATCTGCAAAAGCTGATGTAGAAGTGAAGTTCGAGTCCCAGAAAACGTTCAGCCTTTTCGGTCGGAATATCTCAACTTGCCAAGCGGCCCTGGGGGCTGGTGCTCACGTGCAAGTCACCAACACAGAAGGCCTGAACTACCATCTGAATGTTTTCGCGAAATGCGAGTGCGACGGGCTTCTGAAGAGGCTCAACGTGGCAATCGACAAGTCCATAGGTAACCCTCCCGAAGGCTTGCGTGACGTCCCTTTCACTATCGACCGCACATCCCATCCCGACTGGCGCTCTCGTCAAGCCTATCTTCGCGATGGTGTGGGATTTACGAGCAGGATCATCACCTGCGCATGGCCTGCCCTTGCGCCGCCTAAGCTGGGCAGCGTGGTAACCGGTGGAACTACGACGACAATCGACGCCACAGCCATCGACTCGCAGTTGGTTTATGCCATGACCGATGCTACCCCGGAGCAGGTCAGCGCATACTCTCACCTGAACCTCTACGCACAGGGGGCTGCGCGTGCTGTCCTGAAAAGCAAGGGCGTGGACATCACCAATACGGACTATCTGCAGACGAAGCAATGGTTCGATGCTGTGGTTTACCAACTGACCGATCTGGGCTTCACCGTGAAGGCAGCGAGTGGCGGCCAGATCAGGCAGGATGTCTCTTCAGGTGACGTGGACATCGGTAGTTTGCTGACCACCATCGTTGGCACGTATCTGGGAGCGACGGAACTCGAGAGTTTCAAGCAGCTCGCGACGCTCTTGGCCAAGGACCCCAACGATTCGGGCACCCACGACTTCATGACCTTCTGGTGGAACAAGGCAAGCACTAAGGACGGCCGCACAACTGTCGCCTTTGGCCCCATCAAGAACGACCAGGGCATGGCTTCGGTGACAGTGGTTTACCTCGTGTTGGATGTGGAATTCACAGACTGGCACTCACTGTTTGTCAGCTACCACCATGAAGGTGTAATGATCCGCAGCGCTGCCATTACCCTGGATCTCGACATGGAGGTCTACAGCAACAATGAAAAAGCAATCTTCGACGCCATCTCCGGCGCAGTGGCCAATCACATCAAGACTCAGGAACTGAGTTTCGACTGATAGCCGATCGATGCGGGGCTCCAGCAATGCTCGCAATGCTGGGGCCCCGTAGCTTTGTGGGTGCTTCGCCAGTTTCAGTCAAACTTGATCTGCCCTGACTCACCCAGCATGCGGTATTGTTCACGAAGTTTTCGCAGCTCACTCGAGCCCATTTGCTCCAGCCCCAGCGTAGCATTCTGTGCCTCGTGGGTAGCTCGTATCAGCTCATCGATCTTCAGATGCAGAATGTCATTGTCGCGGTTCTGGGTGTTTTGAATGAGGAATACCATCAGGAAGGTGATGATCGTTGTCGAGGTGTTGATGATCAGCTGCCAAGTGTCGTTGTAATGAAAGTACGGCCCTGTGCCAGCCCAGGCGACGATCAGAACAATCGCTGTCAAAAAGGTCTTCGGGCTACCCGCCCAGTTGGACAGTGTCTGGCAAAAGCGTGCAAATCTCATCTTGAAACCTCTGAATAAACCTAATCACTTGACCTCGTTTGGTGGCGAAATACTTTGTCATATTTGCGCCGCTCGTCGGTGGCGCAGATTCGCACGATTGCTCAGGCGTCAGATGGAGCGGCTGCACCGGCGGCTCACCACCCGATTAATCTCCCCTACCACCCGCCCCGTCGCCTCCTCGATTGCTCCCTCATTGCGGCATATAAACCAACCCTGTTCGGCAGCGGCTTGCTCAAAAGCCTGGGTACTGTCGACATGCTCCTCCAGACCGCGAAGCACAGTACTGCTCAAGCCGCGCCGGCGTGAACCTGCCCTCTCCCACGAAATCTCCGCCGCTGTAACCACCCCGACATGCAGGTCTGGCACCTGTACGTTGCGGTCAATGTTCAATTGCAGTATTTCAGCAAACGGGACTATCCGGCGAAACGCGGCATCGGACGGGTACCAGCGATCGATCAGGATGATGCTGTCGGCGGGTTGTCTGGTCAGCACGTTTCGGGAAATCCAACTGCGGCTATCAGCCAGGCGTTGGCAAACTTCCAGCTCCAGATTCCGGTCGGGATGTCGGACGAGTCGGTTCACCAGATGCATTGTCTCGCCCCTGAACGGGTCGCTTTTTTTCTCGCACAGTCGGATGACTTTCTGGTTGTCTGCCCTCAGGACTTCAGTGATGGCCTCCAACAGCGAGGTTTTGCCGACGCCTTTGGGGCCATCCAGAGCGACAAACAGCGGACGAGTCATTTTTCTCACAGGCTTTAACGGGGAGTAGCGCGCACTCTAACGGATTTTCAGGTTGAACCTCTGTTGCTCAGCCGACTCCCAAACCTGAATCCAGGAGAAAACCTATGACCCAGACAGCTCTAGTCGTGGGCGCCAGCGGCATCGTCGGTAGCGCCATCACTCAGTTACTCATCGACAACAAATGGCAGGTCGCCGCGCTATCGAGGCATCCATCGCAAACGCAAGGTGTGATCCCTGTCGCGGCAGACCTTCAGGATCCTGCTTCTCTGGAACAGGCGCTGAGGGATGTGAAACCCACGCATGTGTTCATTACCACATGGTCGCGGCAAGCCACGGAGGCCGAGAACATTCGCGTCAATGCGGCCATGGTACGCAACGTCCTCGCCGCCATTCGCCCAGCCAAAAGCGTCAAACACGTAGCACTGGTTACCGGCCTTAAACATTACCTCGGCCCGTTCGAAGCCTATGGTAAGGGCACCCTGCCACAGACGCCGTTTCGCGAAGAGCAGGGTCGCCTCGATGTCGAGAATTTCTATTACGCTCAGGAAGACGAACTCTTCGCCGCTGCGGAAAAGGACGGTTTCACCTGGAGCGTGCATCGCCCGCATACCGTCACCGGGGTGGCCGTGGGCAATGCGATGAACATGGCGACCACCCTCGCCGTCTATGCCTCGATTTGCAAAAAAACCAAGCGCCCTTTTGTGTTTCCCGGATCCAGGGTGCAGTGGGACAGCCTCACCGACATGACCGATGCGCGGCAGTTGGCGAAACAGCAACTGTGGGCGGCCACCACGCCGGCTGCGGCAAATCAGGCATTCAATATCACCAATGGCGATGTATTCCGGTGGAAATGGATGTGGAGCCGAATTGCCGAATACTTCGACCTGCCTGCTGCTGACTATCCCGCGTCACCCTCGCCTCTAGAAAAGCAGATGGCGGACGATCAAGCCGTATGGACGCAAATAGTCGCCGATCACGGTTTGAAAGAGTCCGACATTGGACGCCTGATTTCCCCATGGCATACAGATGCAGACCTTGGCCGGCCCATCGAAGTGGTCACGGACATGTCGAAAAGCCGCCTGATGGGCTTCGCTGCCTATCAGGCGAGTGATCAGGCATTTTTCGACGTGTTCGACAGGCTGCGGGAGATGCGCTTGATACCTTAGGCGGTTCCAGACAGATAAGGTGGGCACCTGGCGTGCCCCCCTCATTCAACAGTACTTTCCACGCCCTCGCCCCTCCCCTCATCTGCGACGTTCATTCGCCCTGCGAAATCCTCCCGCCAGTCACCGGCAGAACGCAGCCGATCGTATATCCCAACTCCAAAATAGCGCCTTCGACAGGTATCGCTCTGTATCCAAGTGTGTACGGACGCAAACACGTTACACAACATTGATCTTCCCGCCCGCTCAGACACAAGCGAGATACACCAGCACGATGAACTGCGCCCACGGCCAGCGCAGTGCTCCTGTGCCTGACACCTGTCATTGGGAGCACCTGAACGGCTTCCACTTTCTTGACGACGAGTCGGAGGATTAAACCAATGCAAACAAACGCGTTATCGGTCTTGAATCGGCTGCAACTTAATCTCGATCGCGCTGGGGACTGGATCGCCCCTTTGAGCCTGCGCGTTTTTCTGGCCTGGGAGTTTTTTGAAGCGGGATGGGAAAAGTGGAACGGTGAGAACTGGTTCCCGAGCATTCAAGGGGCCTTTCCTTTTCCCTTCAATCAGCTGCCGGCTACGTTCAATTGGCAGTTATCCATGTGGGCAGAACTGCTCTGTTCCATCGCTTTGCTTGTAGGTCTGGGAACACGTCTTTCGGCACTGATCCTCATAGTGGTCACCGTCGTGGCAACTGCCGCAGTTCACTGGCCAGCAGAGTGGTCGACGCTGAGCGAACTGGCTATGGGGTACTCCATCAGCAACAAAGGCTACGGCAATTTCAAGTTGCCGTTGATCTATCTCGTAGCACTTCTACCACTGGTGTTCACAGGCGCCGGCAAGCTGAGCCTGGATGCATGCATCGGTCGGTATCTCAAGCGTTTGAATGCACGCTGAGTGTTATCGCGTCACCGAGGTTATCGCTCTCAACCCCCGCTAGTTAATCAGGAGTTTCACCATGACCCATATTGATAAAGTGCTGTACACCGGCAAAGTCCATACCTCCTCGGGTGGTCGTAATGGCACCGCTCTCAGTGACGACGGCCGACTGGATATAAAACTGTCATCGCCTGGCACCTCTGGCGCCGGTACCAACCCAGAGCAGTTGTTCGCCGCTGGTTGGTCGGCCTGTTTTATCGGCGCGATGGGGCTTGCGGCGAGCAAGCTGAAAGTCACCCTCCCGGTTGACCTTGCCGTCGACGCCGAAGTGGATCTAGGCACAACCGATGGTGCGTATTTCCTCCAGGCTCGCCTCAACGTCTTCCTTCCCGGCCTGGATCGCAACGTCGCTCAAGAGCTGATCGACACCGCACACCAGACATGCCCGTACTCCAAAGCGACGCGGAACAACATCAACGTGGTGATCAACCTCGTTTGAGCAGAATCGTGGCGGGTTTCAATCACCCGATTCATACCCCCCAGGCTGCCAGCGGTAACCGTGGAGGTGCTGTGGATCGGGGGTTTCAGACGTCGAATCGGAGTATTGAGCTCATGCAAACGAACATTTCGTCACCAGCACATTTAGATCCACCGCTCACCCTTGAAGCGAATGTAGGGCTCGGGTTGCGCCGTGCGCTGCTCAACACGCTTCGCGACGCTCCAGTCGGGGATTTCGATTTTCTAGAGGTTGCTCCAGAGAACTGGATCGGCATCGGTGGCGCTCATGGTAAAGCCTTGCGATTGCTGGCTGAACGCTACCCGCTGTCATGCCATGGCCTGTCACTGTCGCTGGGTGGCAGTGCGCCGCTGGACGAGTCTTTTCTTGAGCAGGTACGCGGGTTCCTCGATCGCTTCAACGTGCCGTTCTATAGCGAACACCTCAGTTACTGCAGTGACGATGGCCATTTATACGACCTGCTGCCGTTGCCATTCACTGAGGAGGCCGTTCATCACGTTGCTGCGCGCATCCGCCGTGCACAGGACATTCTCGGTCGTCGTCTTGCTGTAGAGAACGTCTCTTACTACGCCGCTGCTCATCAGGACATGGACGAACTCACTTTTACCAATGCAGTGCTCCGCGAGGCCGATTGCGACCTGTTGCTCGACGTCAACAATGTGTACGTCAACTCGGTGAACCACCGCTTCGATCCAGCGGTTTTCCTCGCCGGCCTGGAACCCGAACGCGTAGTCGCCATGCATGTGGCTGGCCATTACGACGAAGCTGATGACCTGATCATCGACACCCATGGTGCGTCGGTCAAACCGGTAGTCTGGTCATTGCTGGGCCAGGCTTATGGCCTCTTTGGTGTGAAACCAACCCTGCTGGAGCGCGATTTCAACTTTCCGTCCTACGACGAACTTGTGGCTGAGCTGAACACCATCAGGCGCTTGCAACGCGACGCCAATGCTTTGGTGCGGGTGACTGTCGATGACTGACTCCACTTCAAGTTTGCACAGTCAGCAGCTCGCGCTGACACGGTACCTGCGTGACCCGGACAGTTATGCGCCGCCTGCGCAGATGAATCCCGCAAGAGCGCAGGTCTATCTCAACCTGGTGTTGAACAATCTGTTGGGGTTGCTGGGTGGAACGTTTCCGGTGCTGGTGGCCGTGCTGGGTGACGCCGGTTGGCGTGCACTGGTACGACGTTTTTTGCGTGATTACCGCGCGCAGACACCACGCTTCGGAGAAATTGCTCGTGAGTTTGTAGACTTCGTAGCGAGCCTGGAGGACTCGCCCGATCACGAACACCCCTGGTACCCGTTCTTGCCTGAATTGGCTCATTACGAGTGGGTGGAAATGGCGCTGCACCAGTTGGACGCTGCGCCGTTAAAAGTCAGTGATGCAGAACAGCTACTCGACCGTCCCCTCAGGCTTTCCCCGCTCGTCTGGCCGCTGGCTTACACCTGGGCCGTACATCGTCTCGGGCCGGGCCACCTGCCTTCTGAACCGCCAGAACAACCAACGTTGCTGCTGATCAGCCGTGTGCCGAGTGGCCAAGTGCAATTCTCCCAGGTCAGCCCTCTCGCGTTCCGTTTGTTGCAGCGGATCGAGCAGTTCCCTGACATGGATGGTCGAGCGCAGTTGCACGCTTTGGCTGCGGAGGCTGGTGCAACAGACGTGACCGGCTTCGTCGCTGACGCACTGGTGCTGCTGCGCAAGCTGCATGCGCAAGCCGCCGTGGGCATAGCCGCGCCCCCCGTTTTAAAGCTGTTGTCCTGACTGACGAGCAAAGGCTGAGGTCGGTTTTTGTATCTCTATGTACCCAAACGCGAAGTCTTGGGATTGGCTTACAAATGCTCCTCTCGCCGATACATCGCCGATACATGACTCCCGCTCAATAGGCCTACCCGAACTAGGACGCTCTGTCGAAGTGGCGACGCTTGCGCCCTTCGCCTCGAGCTTCCTTGAGGGTCTATCCGCCCTGTGGCATGAACCGCGGCCTCGCCGCGCAAAGCATCTGGAGAAGCACTATGTACCGTAAACCAATGTCGAACAAAACCAGTCTTGGCCTGGCCGCAATTGCTTTAGCCGGTGGCATGAGCCTGGCATCGTCTGCGGCATTCGCTGTAGAGCCATTGCCCCAAGGCTACCAACTGGCATCGGCAGATAAAACCGGCGAAGGCAAGTGTGGCGAGGGCAAATGTGGCGAAGGCAAATGCGGGGCCAGCGAAGCCAGCGACAAGTCCGCTACTGCCGAAGGCAAGTGCGGTGAAGGCAAATGTGGCGACGACTCTTTCGCTCGCACAGACACCGACCATGATGGCCTCGTCTCTCTTAAAGAACTGCTGGCTGTAGCACCTCAGGGCGGTGAAGAATTCAAAGCGATGGACACCAACCACGATGGTTTTCTTTCGGAAGGTGAGGTCTACAAGTTCAGAACCAACCAGTACATTTCCAACGGCAAGAAAGTCCCAACCGAGCTATTTACCCGCATGAGCAAAGCGCAGAACTGATTCCTTCCGCCGTAGCATTCGCCCTCCCCGCGCCTGCAGCCAGGGAGGGCGATTTACCTTCTGCAAAGCCCCCAGTTGTATTGATTACACCGCGTTATAAGTGATGTTCTCCGCCCCTGATTTATCCCCTGAACGCAACACTCTAAAGTCCATCCCACTGCTCTCCTCATCATGTCGATGGGGCGCCTACTGGAGACTTATCCCATGCCTTTCATCAGCGTTCGTATCACTCGCGACGGCGTTACCAAAGAACAGAAATCTCAAGTCATCGCCGAGATCACCAAAACCATGCAAACCGTCCTCAACAAGGACCCGCACCTCACCCATATCGTTATTGAAGAGGTCGACACCGATAACTGGGGCTATGCCGGAATTACCACCACCGAGTACCGCCAACAACTGACGGAGTCGAAGAAATGACCTTCCCCGTCAGTATCGACTTTGTGTCGGATGTGGTGTGCCCCTGGTGCGCACTCGGCGCCACAGCGCTGGAACAAGCCATCGCGAACGTTGCCGGCGAGGTTGGCGTAGAACTGACCTTCAAGCCCTTCGAACTGAACCCGGACATGCCGGCCGAGGGCGAGCACGCCATCAAGCACATGATGCGCAAATACGGGCGCAGCGCCGAAGAAGTCGCCTCGCGCAATGAAATGATCGTCGCGCGCGGCAAAGCCATCGGTTTTCAATTCGACCTGGAAAAGCGCAGCCATTTCTACAACACCTTCGATGCCCATCGACTTCTGCTCTGGGCCGTGCAGGAAGGCCGCCAGGTCGCGCTGAAGAAAATCCTGATCGAGGCTTATTTCACCAATGGGGAGAACCCCAGCGACCACGAAACACTGGTGCGCCTGGCCGGTGAAGCGGGACTTTCAACCACCCGCGCTCGCGAAATTTTGACTAGCGAGGCGTTCGCTCTCGAGGTCCGTGAACTTGAAGGTTTCTACCTTGAACGCGGGATCAACTCGGTCCCGGCCATGGTGTTGAACGGTCGTCAGTTGGTGTCTGGATCGCTATCAGTCAAGGAGTACGAACAAATCCTCAGGCAAGTGGCACGAGAGTCCGCCACAGCCTGACCAAGTGACTTTCTAATGCGATGCTTCGGGCAGGCCCACCGCATCGGTCACTCAACTTTTGCGGAGTACATCGTCATGTCGAATACCGCTTATCCGCTGAACCGCACCGCTTATCTGCTGGTCGATCCGTACAACGATTTTCTCTCGGAAAACGGCAAGGTCTTCCCCTTGATCAAGCCGATTGCCGAACAGGTCGGGCTGCTCGACAACCTCCGAGTCCTTGATCGCGCCGTACGGGCGCAGAACATTCCGGTGGTCATCGTGCCGCACCACCGTTGGGAACATGGCGACTACGAAGGCTGGGATCATCCAACACCGACCCAGTGCAAAATCATGCACATGCACCACTTCGCACGCGGTGAATGGGGCGGCGAATGGCATCCCGATTTTGCGCCGAAGGACGGCGACATTGTCGTGCAGGAACATTGGGGCTCCAGCGGCTTTGCCAATACCGACCTTGATTTTCGCCTGAAGCAGAAAGGCATCACCCACGTCATCATCGTCGGCCTGCTCGCAAACACCTGCATCGAAGCGACCGCCCGCTACGCCTCGGAATTGGGCTACCACGTCACGCTGGTGCGCGATGCGACCGCCGCTTTCCGCGCGGAAATGATGCACGCTGCCCACGAGTTGAACGGGCCGACTTTCGCTCATTCAATCGTGACTACCCAAGAACTGATTGAGGCGCTGGCAGCGCAGGGGGTAGCGGCGATGAACCTCACCGATTTCGCCAGTTTGCCGAGGTGGTGCGTCAAGGCCGCTTTCTGCAATGGGCGATCGGCTCCCGTCAAAAATGCACCTTGAGCAAGAGACTCAACGCGTTCTGGTCGGTAGGGAATCCGCTCGTGTCTTCAATCCCGTATTTATTCGACCAGTAATCCCACTCAAGTCCCGCATAAAAACGTTTTTGCTGTTGCCCCAGCGCCTTGCCCACGTCGTATTTGACTTGTGGGTTGAAGTGAAAGCTCCTGGCCACATAGTTGGAGGTGCCTTTGTCGCCGACGTCGTTGACGTACCACTCCAGATAACCGTCGAAAAGAATATCGGAGCGACCCACCGGGAGGGTCATGGACCAGGTCGGGTTGATCTGCCATTGACCTGAGGCCTTACCGGTGATGCCGTCGGGTTTGCGGTAGTAGGTATTAAGGGAAAAGCGATCGAAGCCTGGAAGCACGAGGTCGACAGCGGGACCCAGCAGGTATTTGCGATTGCGGTTTTCACCGCGCTCGTAGGTGGCGGCGATCAGGACGTCCTTGACGATGCCATAGCTCAGGGAGCGGTCACTGATTTTGCCCAGTGACAGCCGTGGGGAGAATTCACCGTAGTAGGAATGGCCGTCGGCACCCGAGAGTCCGCTGGACCATTTGTTGTCGACGAACATGAAGATATCGCCCCACGTCCAGCCGCTGGCGTGTTCGAAGCTCAGCGTTTGCTGAGTATCGTCGCCAGTGCCGTCGACTTTGAAATGCTCGCCGTAGAGGTAGCTCAAGCTGTTGTCGTTCCACAACAGAGGGCCAGCTTCGGCGCCGGCGCTGGCCAGAGCTAACAGCGGCGCCAGGCTGCGACGCAGCAGTGAAGGTGCAAGTAATGGAGTACGCGATGCGTTCATGGGCTGCCCTTGTCAGGTGATTGGCGGATATCACCGGCAAGGCATGCCCGAGCTGCGGATCAAGCAGCTGCTCTGGCCCTCAAATTAACGAGGGGCGACCCTTGCCGGGTGCGCGGCGTAATGCCGCCAGAGCAATGCCCTGCACCTCGGGTTCTGTTGAGAGCCCTCTGTGCTGACCGCTTCTACTCGATTCCGGACTAAGCAGGGGTTGTGCCAACTGAGCGAATACAATCCTCAACCCTCATTCAGCACAATCCGCGCGTAAAACTGAATACTTTTCAGCCATCGGTTGCGCACCAGATTGAGGCGCGCTTACTTGGATTCGCACCGTTGCGATTCGTCTGCACACCTCCTGCTGATTGCCTCGCCCGCCGGATCCCGTGAAGGCGGGCCTGCGACGGCTTGGCACACTTTTGGCTATGACTGCTTTCGAGTAGAAGCGGTCAGTGCCAGCAATGGCACCGGGCATTGCTCTTGCGCCCCTCCCTGTGGGCGTACGTCCGATTGGATGCTTGAACGCGGCGCCAGCGCCCCGGGCAAGAGAGAAGTGTCAGCCGTGTAACTACGCATATACGCCCCTCTCCTCCCTTGTTCTCTCCAATCGGTCCCTCGCTGGCGTGCCGATTGGCGCGCGGCGGTTTTCGAATCGTTGTGGAGAACACATCATGAAAATTCGCTTTGCCTTGGGTCAACCGCTTCGCTCGCTACTGGCCATGGCGCTTGTGCCCGCCGCCCTGATCGCGTCTCCACTGGCGTTGGCCAATGACAAGGTGGTGCTGCTTACTTCCTGGTATGCCCAAGCTGAACAGGGCGGTTTCTACCAGGCCCTGGCGGATGGACTGTATGAAAAAGAAGGCCTGGACGTGACCATCCGCATGGGTGGGCCGCAGGTCAATGGCATGCAGCTGCTGCTCAACAAGCAGGCCGATTTCATCGTCAACTACGACTTGCAGATTCTCAAAAGTGTGGAGCAAGGCCTGCCGGTAGTGGCCGTGGCCGCGCCCTTTCAAGGTGATCCTCAGGGTCTGCTGACCCATGCCGATGTGAGCGGCCTGGATGCCTTGCAGAACAAGCAGGTGCTGGTTTCCACCTCCGGCCAGCAAACGTGGTGGCCTTGGCTCAAGGGAAAATACCAGCTCAAGGACAGCCAGGCCCGCCCCTACACCTTCAACCTGCAACCCTTCCTCGCGAACGCCAACACCACGCAGCAGGCCTATGCCAGCTCTGAATTGTTCCAGGCGTTGAAGGCCGGGGAAAAAGCCAACTTCTTCCTGTTTGCCGACGCCGGTTACCCGCCCTACGGCTCGACCCTGGCCACGCGCCAGGATGTGATCGATCAACATCCGGATCGGGTCCAGCGCTTCGTTCGCGCGTCCATGGAGGGCTGGAAGCGCTATCTCGACAACCCGAGCGCCAACCACCTGATCAAGGCCGACAACCCGAACATGAGCGATGAATTGCTCGCCTGGGGCTTGTCGACGCTCAAGCAATATCGCCTGGTCACCGGTGGTGATGCCGCCACCCAAGGCATCGGCGTGATGAGCGATGCGCGCTGGCAGGCCACGCGCAATTTCATGGTCGACGCCGGCCTGCTCGGTGCCGATGCGCCTTGGCAGAAGGCCTACACCACGCGCTTCGTCGAGGACTTGAAGGTACTGCCTGGCGCCGAACAGTCCGCCTGCCGCTGAGCCTGATTGCAAGACTGCTGAACCCAGAGCCCGAGCCCAAGAGCCGGCTGAACGATTACCGTGAGGACACTTGTTATGTTGGTTACCAAACAACCTGTATTGCGCCGCTTCTGGTATGCCCTGCTGCCCATGACCTCGCTGGATGCCGGCCCGCAGCCCTTCACTTTACTCGGTGAGGCGCTGGTGCTGTGGAAGCGCCCCGACGGCACCCCGGTGGCCATGCGCGACCGTTGCTGCCACCGCACCGCCAAGCTCTCGAAAGGCTTTGTCAGCGAGGACGGCAACATCGCCTGCGGCTATCACGGCTGGGAATACGACTGCACCGGCACCTGCGTGAAGATCCCGCAAAACCCCGCTGGCATGATTCCGCCGGGCGCCTCGGTCCAGGCCTTTCACTGCCAGGAAAAATACGGCTACGCCTGGGTTGCCCTCGACGATCCTCTGCAACCAATCCCTGAGTTTCCCGAGGATGGCGCCCCGGGCTACCGGCGCATCTTCCAGTTTTATGAAGAGTGGAAAACCAGCCCGCTGCGGGTCATGGAAAACTCCTTTGACAACTCGCATTTTTCCTTCGTCCACAAAGCCAACTTCGGCCTTTTCGACCAGCCCGCGCCGGCCGGCTACGAGTTTCGCGAAACCGACTATGGCTTCGAGGCGGAGACCCGGGTGCCGATCCGCAATCCTGAGGAAAGCTATCGCATCACCGGCACCCGCGAGCCGATTACCCAGCGCCACCTGATCAACCGCTATTACCTGCCGTTCTCCCGGCGCTTTGGCTGCATGTACCCGGACAGCGGCATCCACCACATCATCTACAACTGCGCGACACCCATGGAAGACGGGCGCCTGATGCTGGTCCAGTGGTTGTATCGCAATGACAGCGAAGAGCAATGCTCGACCCAGGAACTGATCGACTGGGACGCAGCGATCACCGCCGAAGACCGCGACATCCTCGAAGCCACCGATTACGACGCCTGTGTCGATACTCGCCGGCGAGTGGAACTGCACATGCCGTCGGACAAGCCTGGCCTGGTGATTCGCCGGCAACTGCTGGGCCTGCTCGAAGCCCACGGTGAAAGTGAAGTGTTCCTCAGCCATTGAAGTCAGCGCCCCGGTGTGCCGGGGCTTTACCGGACGCTCATGACCCAAGGGGAGAGCGCTATGTTGATGCAAACCATAACTGGGGCCAACGCCCTGCCACAGGCGTTGCCACGGGGCGACAGCGTCGGCGTGCAAACACCGCTGTTCGCCAATCAGGTGGAAAAAACCTACAGCAACGGTACCCAGGCCTTGAGCCGGGTGAAGCTGGCCATTCAGCGCGGCGAGTTCGTTTCATTGCTCGGCCCTTCGGGCTGCGGCAAGAGCACCCTGCTGAAAATGTTCGCCGGCCTCGAAAAGCCCTCCGCCGGCCACGTGCGCTGGTGGGGCAAGGACAGCCCGGCCAGCCCGACCCAAGGGCAAAGCCTGGCGATGGTGTTCCAGGAGGCGACCCTCATGCCTTGGGCGAAGGTCAGCGACAACGTGCGCCTGCCGCTGGATCTGGCCAATGTGCCCAAAGCCCATAGCCAACCAAAGGTCGACGCCGCCCTTGCCCTTGTCGGCTTGGACCGCTTCAGCCAGGTGTACCCGCGGGAACTGTCCGGCGGCATGCAAATGCGCGCGTCCATCGCCCGGGCCTTGGCCACCGAGCCCAATCTGCTGCTGATGGACGAGCCCTTCGGCGCCCTGGATGAGTTCACCCGCAACAAGCTCGACAGCGACCTGCGTCAGCTGTGGGCTAGCCGCGACCTGACCGTGGTGTTCGTCACTCACAGCATTTTCGAGGCCGTCTACCTGTCATCGCGGGTGGTGGTGATGGGTGCGCGCCCGGGCCGAGTAATCGCCGACATCGAAATCGACGGCCCGTTGGAACGAGACGAGGCCTACCGCACCTCCCCGGCCTTTATCGCGCAGTGCGCACGCCTGTCCCGGCTGCTGGCCGAGGCCAATGGCGATTCTTGCTGACTTTATTGAGAGCCCGCTCATGAGCCCGTCCTTTACTCCCTGGTTACGTCACCCCACGGTGTTGCGCATCGTCTCGCCGCTGCTGCTCGGCACGGTATTGCTGGGTCTGTGGCAATTGGCATGTGTGGCCTGGAAGGTGCCGGTGTATCTGGTGCCCTCCCCGGTCGATATCGGCCGTACCCTGATCAGCGATGGCCCGATGCTGTTCGGTGCATTGTG
The DNA here is from genome assembly GCF_054667565.1 of Pseudomonas sp. S3_G06. Lineage (NCBI taxonomy): Bacteria > Pseudomonadati > Pseudomonadota > Gammaproteobacteria > Pseudomonadales > Pseudomonadaceae > Pseudomonas > Pseudomonas sp. S3_G06. The sequence goes on along the minus strand of NZ_CP162738.1, from coordinate 2,157,250 downwards.
GATGACCTTGAAGATCACTTTTTTTTCCTTTGCGCTGGCGGTGCTTATCGGCACCCTGGCGGCCTTTGTGTTTGTGCAGAGCCGCGTGCTGGAAGCCAGCCTGTTTCCCTACGCCATCCTGTTGCAGGTGACGCCGGTGGTGGCCGTGGCACCGCTGATCATCATCTGGTGCAGCAACACCACGCTGGCGTTGATTATTTGCGCGACCCTGGTGGCGATTTTTCCGATCATCGCCAACACCGTACTCGGCTTGCGCAGCGTCAACCCCGGCCTGCTCAATCTGTTCCGCCTGAACCGCGCCAGCCGCTGGCAGGTGCTGTTGCGCCTGCGCATTCCCAGCGCCCTGCCGTGTTTTTTTGCCGGGCTGCGCATTGCCAGCGGGCTGGCGTTGATCGGCGCGGTGGTGGCGGAGTTCGTTGCCGGCACCGGGGGCACCGGTGCAGGGCTGGCGTATCAGATCCTCCAGGCCGGCTTTCAACTGAATATTCCAAGGCTGTTCGCTGCCCTGCTGCTGATCGCCTTGACCGGTGTCGCGTTATTCAGCCTGATGGCCGTGCTGGCCCGGTTGAGCCTGCGCAACTGGCACGAAAGCGAACTCGGCTGACCCTTTGAATCCGCCGCAGGTGCGGCGTATGGAGCCTCACATGAAGATTCAAAATAGCTGGCTGGTACGTAACGCCAGCGCCATCCTCACCGGTTTGTCCGGCGCGGCGGCGCGCCACGCCGGGCCTGATATCCGTATCGTCGACGGCCGCATCAGCGCCATCGGCGCCCTGCAACCCCAGCCCGGCGAGCGAGTGCTGGATGCCACCGATTGCGTGGTCTACCCGGCGTGGGTCAATACCCACCATCACCTGTTTCAGTCGCTGCTCAAAGGCATTCCCGCAGGTATCGACCAGAGCCTGGGAGCCTGGCTGGGTGCCGTGCCCTATCGCTATCGCGGCGCGTTTGACGAGCAAAGCTTTCGCCTCGCCGCGCGCATTGGCCTGGTCGAATTGGCACGATCCGGCTGCGCCACCGTCGCAGACCATCATTACCTGTACTTGCCGGGCATGGACTTTGACAGTGCCGAGGTGCTGTTCGAGGAAGCCGAACGGCTGGGGCTGCGGTTTGTCCTCTGCCGTGGCGGCGCCACGCAAGCACGACAAGCCGAAGGCAAGTCCATGGCCGGGCCGGAGACCCTGGAGCAATACCTGGACGACGTCGAGCGTCTGGTGCGGCGCTACCACGACCCGGCCGCCGATGCCTGGCGGCGGGTGGTGATGGCGCCCACCAGCCCGCCCTACTCCATGCCTGCCGAACACCTGCGCGAAACCGCCCGGGTCGCCCGGCGACTGGGCATTCGCCTGCACAGCCATCTGAGCGAAACCGTCGAATATCAAAATGAGGTGCAGCAACGCCACGGCATGTCGCCAGTGGCGTTCTGTGCCGAGCACGAGTGGCTGGGGCCGGACGTGTGGTTCGCGCATCTGGTGAAACTCGACGCCGAGGAAATCCGCATGCTCGGGGCCAGCGGTACGGGCATTGCCCATTGCCCGCAAAGCAATGGCCGCCTGGGCAGTGGCATTGCCGATGTGGTGGCCATGGAAGCTGCGGGAATGCCGGTGTCGATTGGCGTGGATGGCGCCGCCTCCAACGAGGCCTGCGACATGATCAGCGAAACCCACGCCGCCTGGCTGATGCAACGGGCCAGACTTGGCGAACGGGCCCGCCCGCGTTATGCCGGCGGTGACGAGGAAGGCGGTGCCAGCGCCGCCACGGTGGAAGACGTGGTGCGCTGGGGTACGTCTGGCGGGGCTCGGGTGCTGGGGCTGGACGCCGTGGGCAGCGTGCAAGTGGGCATGGCGGCCGACCTGGCGATCTATCGCCTGGACCAGCCGCGATACTTCGGCCTGCATGACCCGGCGATCGGGCCGGTGGTGGGCGGAGGACGCCCGACGTTACGCGCCTTGCTGGTCGGTGGCCGGTTGACCGTACACGACGACCAGTTGCCTGACTTCGACCTGGCCGAACTCGGCGCCCAGGCCCGGGACGCGGTGCGGCGGTTGCAGCAGGCCACAGGCGTACGCTCATGAGCTGATCTCCCCGGCACGTGCTGCCGTGCCAATACTCGGCCGTATCAAATGTCTGGTAGATGGAAAAATACGCCAGTAATCGACTTGGGACTGTCATCAGATAGTTTCAGGGTCCCGGAGAAGAAAGCAGCGGACGGCGTATCACAAGGCGCTGCTACAACAATTGCTCGCGTAGAAAATCGACGAACGCCATCGTCCGCGCTGAACGTCGTCGCTCGCGGCTGAGTACGGCGCTGACAGGCAGCGCGCTGGTCTGATAGTTGTCGAGTACGGTACTCACCCTGCCCTGCTCGACGTCAGCTGTGAACAGCCATTGCGGTGAGAGGGAAATACCCAGCCCGGAGAGCACCATTTCGCGGATGGCCTCGCTGCTGTTGCTGGTGACGTTGCCCTGGATACCTACATCGAACGCTTGGCCGAGGTGCGTAAAGTGCCAACGGTCGTAATGCTCCAGCAACGTGAAGCCGATGCAGTTGTGTCCTGACAGTTCGCTGGGCTCACGTGGCACGCCGTGTAGATCCAGATAACCGGGCGCCGCATAGACACGCCGTGGGCTATTGCCCAGTGGCAGTGCCACCAATCCCTCGCTCTTCACTACACCAATGCGGATCGCCAGATCGATGTTTTCCTTGAGCAGGTCTTCATTGTGGTCACTCAGCCGCAGGTCAATCCGCACATCAGGATGGCGTTGCAGGAAAATCCCTATGAGCGGTGCGATGCATAACCTTCCATAGCTGACCGGGGCGGCGACTCGTAAAGGGCCGGCAATCTGCTCCTGGCCACTGGTGAAGCTTCGCGTGGCAGTTTCGACGTGGCCGAGAATTTCCTGGCAGTGGTCGTAGAAGCGTTGACCTTGGTCGGTCAGGGCCAGGTGCCGAGTGCTGCGTGCGAACAATGGCCCACCCAGGTACTGCTCCAGCGCGCGCACTTGTTTACTCACCGCCGGCTGCCCCATGTTCAGTTCACGGGCGACCGCCGAGAAAGACCCGCGCTCCACGACGCGGACAAAGACATGCATGCTGTCGAACAGATCCATCGACGATTGGTTCTCTTTGCGGAATAAGTCATATGCAAATTGGGTTTCTTATCGGAATGATTAAAGCGCGGCAATCTGTAAGCGTCCATCCCAACACAGGTTCCCGTCATGAAACATTCCATGCTTGCCGCCATCGCCGAGTCCGCTCAATCCCCGCTGGCCATCCGTCACATCGACCGCCCTGTTCCCGGTAACGGGCAAGTCCTGGTCAAGGTTCACGCCGCAGGGGTCAATCCGCTCGATAGCAAAATTGCCGCCGGCGCAGGGGCTCACGCCCGCCAAACGCTGCCGGCGGTGCTCGGCCTTGATCTTGCCGGTACGGTGGTCGAAACGGGCGAAGCGGTCGAGGGGTTCACCGCGGGCCAGGAAGTCTTCGGCATGCCCGGCGGGATCGGCGGTGCCCAAGGCACCATGGCCGAGTACATTGCCGTGGATTCCCGCCTGATCGCGGTCAAGCCACACACCCTCAGCATGCGTGAGGCGGCTGCATTGCCTTTGGTATTCATCACCGCGTGGGAAGGTCTGGTCGATCGCGCCAATGTCCGCTCTGGTCAGCGTGTCCTGATTCATGGGGGCGCGGGTGGGGTCGGCCAAGTGGCTGTGCAACTGGCCAAGGCTCGCGGTGCCGATGTCTACGCCACCGGTTCGGCGGGCAGTTTCGACTTCATACGCTCGCTGGGGGCCACGGCGATCGACTATCAGGCACAGAGCGTTGAGGATTATGTCGAGCACTACACCGCCGGAGAAGGGTTCGACATTGTCTACGACACCGTCGGCGGCAGCACGCTGGATGCATCATTCAAAGCCGTGAAAGCCTATACCGGGCACGTGCTGAGCTGCCTGGGTTGGGGCCAGCACAGCCTGGCACCGTTATCGTTCAAAAGTGCCACCTACTCGGGCGTCTTCACCCTGGCGCCACTGCTCACCGGCAAAGGACGCGAACATCACGGCGCTATCCTGCGCGAGGCCGCTGCGCTGGCCAATGCGGGTCAACTGACGATCCGCGTGGATCAACAGCACTTTGCGCCGCAAGACGTCAACGAGGCATTTCGCCAAGTCGCCGAAGGCCGCGGCAAGGGCAAGACGGTCATCGAGTTTGTGGGTGCATAGTTCCTTGTAATCTCTTTAGAGCGCACTCGGCCAAAAGCGTCTTATAGAGACTCAGAGCCATAGAACGCTAATGACCTGAATCGCTGTTATTATTCCCGCACTACAGATAAATGGCGGCTTTATTCGGTATATGAACACGAATCGTGAGCAGTTTCCGTTGCCGGAAGATTTAAAGGTCTTCCTGACTGTTATCCGAAAAAACGGCTTCGCGAATGCCGCTGAAGAGTTGGGTTATTCACCTGCCTACATAAGCAAACGCATTTCCGTACTTGAGTCGACTCTAGCCACAAAGCTGCTGCACCGCACAACAAGACGTATTGCGCTGACCGACGACGGCGAACGAGCCCGGCAATGGGCAGAAAAACTGCTGGGAGACCTCCAGGAATTTCTTGGTGAAATATCCGAAGCGCGGCATCAACCTACAGGGTCGCTGCATATTTGCAGCAGCTTCGGTTTTGGACGTAACCACGTAGCACCAGCGATTTGCAAACTATCGCAGACCTACCCGAAACTCGATATCCGACTGGACGTGTTTGACCGTGTAGTCGATATCGTCGGCGAAGGGTTTGACCTTGAGATACGTGTCGGGGATGACCTGCCTGGTCAGCACCTGGGCCGAAAACTTGTGAGCAATCGACGAGTGCTGTGTGCAACTACGGAGTATCTGGAGCGGCGAGGCATGCCTCACTCATTAGATGACCTGACCGCCCATGATTGCTTGGTACTGAAAGAGCGAAATAACGCATTCGGCGTTTGGAACCTGACAAAGGACGGACACGAAGAGTCGGTGCGCGTAAGCGGCCCTTTGTCCTCCAACAACGGTGAGATTGTTCTGGAGTGGGCATTGAGCGGTGGAGGGATCTTGTTGCGGTCGATGTGGGACGTTAAACCGATGCTGGAACAAGGACGACTGGTGCAAGTCCTTCACCAATACACTCAAAGTGCAAACGTATGGGCTGTGTACCCCACCAGACTTAGCGAGTCGGCAAAATTGAGGGTTTGTGTCGAGTTTCTCGAAGAGTATTTTCGCCATCTATCGGTTGAGTGATGCCCTGGCGGTAGATCCCAGCATGCGATCTACCGTCCACGGTGTTTCCATCTGGTTCACAACCAGGGATTCTCCGACAGATACCGAGTTTCAAAGCTGCGAATCTGTTCGGTACGCTGAAGCGTGGTGCCAATGGCATCCAGGCCGAGTAACAGCGACTGCTTACGCAGTTGATCAATCTCAAAGTGAATAACTGCACCGTCAGCTAATTCGATCGTTTGCTCTGGCAGATTCACGTTGATCTTCGCTGTTGCTGCGTTGCTGATAACGCCTGCAATTTGTTTCAGCTGCGCTTCGGACACCTGGATGGCCAGCACCCCATTTCGCTGGCAGTTGTCATAAAAAATACCGGCGAAGCTGGTGCCAATGAGTGCTCTGATACCGACTTGCTTCAAACCCCAGACGGCATGCTCGCGGCTTGATCCACAACCAAAGTTTGGCCCGACCACCAGAAAAGCGGCATCGTTCCAGGCGGGCTGATTGAGAATGAAAGCTGGATTGGGTTCGCCGGACTCAAGGAATCGCAGATCGAAGAACAGGCCTTGGTCCAGCCCCTTGCGATCGATCCCCTTGAGGAACTGCTTGGGCATGATGACGTCGGTGTCGATGTTGGAGGCCAAAAACGGTGCTGCACTGCCGATTACCGTGGTGAAAGGTTGCATGTTCACGCCTCCAGAGCGAAAGATCGAACGTCAGTCAAATGCCCGGTAATCGCCGCCGCAGCGACCATCGCGGGGCTCATCAGATGGGTGCGCGCACCGGCGCCCTGCCGGCCTTCAAAATTGCGATTGGTACTGGATGCACACCGGTCACCGGGTGCGAGCACGTCATCATTCATGGCCAGGCACATCGAGCAGCCTGATTGCCGCCACTCAAAACCCGCATCCAGGAAAATCTGCGCGAGCCCCTCCTCTTCCGCCTGGCTACGCACCAAGGTCGATCCCGGGACGATCATTGCTCGCACATGGGCAGCGACTCGTTTACCGCGCACCACTCGTGCAACATCACGCAAGTCTTCAATCCTGGCATTGGTGCAGGAACCAATGAACGCATGGCTGATCATCACATCGCTTAGCGGCATTCCGGGTACCAGGCCCATGTAGTCCAAGGCTCGTTGCATGCCCTGACGCAATATGAGGTCTGTCTGACTGGCGGGATCTGGTACACGACTTCCAACCGGCGCCGCCTGATCAGGGCTCGTCCCCCAGGTGACCATGGGTTCCAGCGCACCAACATCGAGAGTGACTTCACAATCAAACAGAGCACCTTCGTCGCTATGCAGTCCTCTCCATTTCGAGACTGCCTGCTCCCACATCTCGCCTTGAGGTGCGCGGGGCCTGGATTGCAGGTAGGCAAAGACTTTTTCGTCCGGTGCCATGAAGGCGCCTCTCGCACCCGCTTCTACAGCCATGTTGCAGATGGTCATCCTGGCTTCAACGCTGAGGTCATTGATTGTCGGCCCCGCAAACTCAATTGCGTAACCTGTGGCGCCCGAAGCTCCGATCTTTTCGATCAGAGCCATGATGATGTCCTTGGAGGTGACGCCGGTTGCAAGTAAACCGTTCACCGTTACACGCATGGTCTTCAAGCGTTTGTAGACCAGTGTCTGTGATGCCAGCAAGTGTTCTATTTCGGAGGTACCGATGCCGAAACCAAACGCGCCCAATGCACCATAGGTCGTGGTATGACTGTCACCGGCTGCGACGATCATGCCCGGCAGTATGAAGCCTTGCTCGGGCGCTACGACGTGCTCAATACCCTGACGTTTATCGAGAATATCGAACAGTTCAATTCCGAAGTCTCGGCAGTTTTCTTCGAAGTAAGAGACCTGCTGTGCGCCACCTGCATCTGGCATTGTAGAAATACGAACTGGAGCAGTCGGGTTAACGTGGTCTACCACCGCCAAAGTCGCGCTCGGGCGCCAGACCTGGCGACCTGCTTCGCGCATACCGCTAAAAGCCTGTGGACTTGTGTATTCATTAGCGACCTGGCGGTCAATGTATAAAAGGACATGGCCCTGATCATCGAGAACACAAACAGTGTGGCTGTCGATGTGTTTCTGGTAGAGCGTTCTTGGCTTATTCATTGAATGGGCTCTTTTCCGGTCTAAGCATGAATATGGGTGCGGTATGTCAACAGCTTATTTTTGCCGCAGATTCTCTATCAATAGCGATAAGGTGAAGGCGTTGTGCACGATGCGTGAATAATCGTAAGTGCTTTTTTAGGACATCCATTTGTGGGGAGGTCATATTTTGAGCAGAACAACGCCAAGGCACTGTGTTGCGATCCAATGCGGCGTAGTACTGGCGCCATGAGCCAACAGAATGGAATCTGCGTCAGGGGCGACTTATTCGGTGGAAAGCTTGGCTGCCGCTGCGGCTGCTCGTGAACGACGGCCGCGCTTGAGGGCGATCGGTGCCATCTTGCTGCGATCCAGTTCACCCTCCCAAGCCGCCACTACAAGGGCTGCGACGGCATTCCCGATGATATTGGTCAGGGATCGGCATTCCGCCATAAAACGGTCGACCCCGAGGATCAACACCATCGCCGCCACAGGTACGGTAGGCACTACCGCCAGACTCGCGGCCAGCGCGACGAAACCCGCACCGACCACTGCGCCCGCACCCTTGGAGGTGAGCATGGCCACTGCCAGCAAAGTCAGTTGTTGCTCAAGACTCAAATCGATGTTGGTCGCCTGAGCCAGGTGATCGGGCCGATAATCATCTTGATCAGCTTGATGAATCCGTCACCCAATGGCTTGAAGTCGACGCCAATCTGGGGCCAGTAGTGGCCGACAACGATGCCCATGGCGATTGCTATGACGACCTGCACATAGAGCGTTCCCAGCAGTTTTCTGATTGTCATTGTTATTAACTCCAGGCGTGTTTCGGGCATGACTATTGCGCGCAGGCCAATGATGTCCTGCGGCGCAAGGCTGGTTCATATCAGTGAAAGGCGGGTGTCAACGCAGGAAAGCCATTGCCTCGGCGAGCAATACCTCTGGGACTTCTTCAGCAAGGTAATGGCCGGCGGACAACGCCTTGCCACGAACATCTGTGGCGACCTGTTGCCATTCCTTGAGCGGTTCGAAGCAACGACCGACCGTGCCTTCGGCGCCCCATAAAACCAGCAATGGAAGACTCAGGTGACGACCGGATTGGATGTCAGCACGGTCATGCTCAAGATCTATGCTGGCGCTGGCGCGGTAGTCCTCGCAGATACCCCGGGCGGCGCCCGGAAGTTTCAGGCAGCGCAGGTATTCGCCGAAAGCGTCGTGAGTAAACGGTTTGAGCCCCGCACTACGACTGCCCATCACACTGCGCAGATAGGCTTCGGGGTCGGCTTCGATCAGGGTTTCCGGCAATGGTGCCGGGCGAATCAGGAAAAACCAGTGCCAGTACGCGCGGGCAAACGCTTCGTTGGTTTGGGCGTACATCGACAAGGTTGGCGCGATGTCGAGCAGCACCATGCGTTGCACTGCAGCGGGATGATCCAACGCCAGGCGATGGGCAACGCGGGCGCCACGGTCGTGGGCCAGCAGAGAGAAGCGTTCGAAGCCCAAGGAATTCATCAGCTCGACACCGTCCTTGGCCATTTCGCGTTTGGAGTAGTTGGTGTGATTTTCGTTGGCTAGAGGCTTACCGCTATCACCATAACCGCGCAGGTCGGCGGCAATCACGGTGAAATGCTCGGCCAGTTGTTCGGCGACCTTGTGCCAAATGACATGGGTCTGAGGGTGACCGTGCAGCAACAGCAGGCCCGGCCCGCTCCCGCCAATGCGATAGGCAATGTCCACACCGTTGACATGACGCTGGTCTTTGAGGAATCCGGCAAACATGAGGTGACTCCTTGTTGTAGTTGCCTACATCCTGAAATCGTTGGCGCTAAAGAAAAAGTCGCAAACCGTGGTGCGATTATTCATGAACCGTGTTCAAAGAACGCTCGATCCATCACTTGGCGAACAAACTGCAGTATTTAAAGAATATCTGACATCCCTTTTTTAATAAGCCCCTCTTATGCGTGGCTTATTGCATTAACCGCTTCATACGCGTATTTGCTTGACGCCCATCGCCTGAGTAGAATGCGATTCATTATCAATCATGTATGTCCCGGGATGCCGATGCGTAGCGACGAAACACTAGGTACTGCAGATCCAGGGCTGCTCTATCGCACCCACTTCTCGTGGTTACAGGGCTGGCTGGTCCGTCGCATTGGCTGTCGCGACAACGCCGCAGATCTGGCGCAGGACACCTTTGTGCGTGTGCTCAAACACCGTCATCAGTCCGGCGCCCTGCGCGAGCCACGTGCTTATTTGAGCAGCATTGCCCGCGGTCTGATGATTGATCAGTATCGTCGTCGCGAACTCGAACGTGCCTACCTGGAAAGCATCACCTTGCTGCCGCAACACGAGGTTCCCTCGGAAGAAAGCCGGTTGATGATTCTTGATGCCCTCGAGCGCATAGACCGTCTGCTCGACTCGCTTAAACCAAGAGTTCGCCAGGCGTTTTTATTTGCCCGACTCGACGGTCTGACCTGCGCACAAATCGCCGAAAAGCTCGGTGTTTCCCGCGCGACGGTGGAGCGCGATCTGGCCACGGCCCTGCAACACTGCTATCGCTTGCGTTATGTCGAGGCCTGAGCCCGAGGCGCTGGATCCGGCCATTGTCGAGCAGGCGATCCAATGGCTGGTGCGCCTTCGCTTCAATCAAGCCGATGAACAGACACAGCGCACGTTCGAGCACTGGCTGCAGCAGCGCCCGGAGCATGGATTGGCGTGGCAGCGTGTGGAAACGCTTGGCGATGAATTTGAAGGCGTACCAGCTCAGCTGGCTCGACAAACCCTTAAGGGCGCCCAGCAGGGAATGCGCCGGCGGGAAAGCCTGAAGCTACTGGGCGTATTGGCGACCGTCGGCACGGCAGCCTGGCTCGGCCGCGACTACACCCCCCTGCCCTCCATGCTTGCACAGCAGCGCAGCAGCACCGGCGAGCAACGACGTTTCGAACTCGATGATGGCAGCCTTATCCAGCTCAATAGCGATAGCGCCGTCGACAGCGATTTCGACGCCCAGCGGCGCCTGATCATCCTGCGCCGTGGTGAAATCATCGTGAATATCGGTGCGGATCAATACTCGCCGCAAGCGCGACCGTTGTGGGTGCAATCACGCGACGGGATCATGCGAGCCCATAGCTCGCGCTTTCTGGTCCGCGAGCGTGACGACGGCACTCTGGTCGCAGCTCAGGAAGGATCAGTCACGGTTTTCCCCGGTTCCGGTCAAGCGTCTGCGAGCCGCAACGTCCTGGCAGGAAATCAACTGCTGTTCACCTCAAGCGACACCCGAACGTTCAGGGACATCGGCCTTGATCTATGGGGTTGGGGTGACGGTGTGATCAGTGCGAACCATATGCGCCTTGGTGACTTCATCGCAGAGTTGTCGCGTTATCGCCCAGGAGTCCTGCGCTGCGCCGAAGAGGTCGCTGATCGACGCGTTTCCGGCACCTTCCAGCTCGCCGACAACGATCGGGTCCTGGCATTGATCGCGCAGTCACTGCGCCTGCACATTGATTACCGAACCCGTTACTGGGTCACCGTAACCGCTGCCACCTGACTCCACCCGAATATTTTTTCGCTACCTGAAAAATAATGAGGTGGTTTCTCATTCTCGTTCGACCTCTAAGGAAGGCCGGAATACAGGCCAGTCTGCCGATGTCCTTTCTTGGAGCGAGAAAATGAGTTCGTCCCCGGTTTCACAGCGCCATCCATTAAGTCGTGCCATGCACGGTGCGATCCTGGGTTTGATCGTGAGCAGCTACGCATTGCCATCGCTGGCGCAAACCTCGGGCGCTGATCACAGCAATCAAGTCAAACAGTGGAATATCGCCCCCGGGCCACTGGCGCCAGCGCTTGACCGCTTTGCGCGCGAGGCTGGCATCAGTCTTTCCTTCGACGCCTCGAGTGTGGCGAACCGCACCACGGCTGGGGTGAATGGCTCGCTCGATACATCGGCAGCGCTGTCATCCCTGCTCCAGGGCAGCGAATTGCAGATCGAACAGCAAGGCCCAAATGCTTACCTGCTGACCCCTCAAGCAAAAACCGCCGGCCCGCTGGAGCTCGACGCAACGGCTGTTGAGGACTACCGCCTCGCCCCGCTCATCATCAATGCCAAGGTCCGGGTCAGTGCCGACGACGACGCCAACTCGGTGGTTGCCAAGGAGCTCTGGGTGGGCGGCAAGGTGGCCACCAGCATTCTCAATACACCGGCATCGGTGTCGGTGGTGACCAACAAGGAAATGCAGCAACGCAGCGTCAGCACCACGGAAGAAGCGCTGCAATACACGCCGGGCGTGGTCAGCGACTTTTATGGTACGGATGATCGCAACGACTATTTCCAGATCCGCGGCTTCCAGGCCACCACCTACCGTGACGGCTTGACCCTCAGCTCAATGCGCGGCGTACGCGAAGACCCATTCGCCTATGAGCGCATCGAGATTCTGCGTGGCGCCAACTCCACCCTGTTTGGCCCTGCGGACCCGGGCGGTTCGGTAAATTTCGTGACCAAACAGCCGCGCTTCGAGAAGTTTGGCCAAGGCTATGTGACCTACGGTTCGTTTGACCATGTCGAGACAGGCATCGATGTCGGCGATGCGCTGAACGACGAGAAAACCCTGGCCGGCCGCTTTACTGCCAAAGGCCAGAACAGCGATCGCGAGTACGATCATTCGCAGGACGACAACCAGTTGTTTATGGGTGGCCTCACCTGGGCACCGACGGATTACACGTCGGCCACGATGATTCTGGACTACCTGAAAACCGAAAGCTCGCCCAACAGCGGCGGCTATCCACTGGATCGGGAATACGACCGCAGCAAGTTTTATGGCGAGCCCAGCTACAACTTCCACGATGTCGAGCGCACCAGCCTCAGCGGTAACGTCACCCATGATTTCGACAACGGTTTCGTGCTGCGCAGCAATCTGCGTTACAGCAAGTTGACCGATGATTTCGGCTACGTGTACCTCAGCGACAGCGCCGCACGTGTCGGTACCACCGTCGATCGATACCTGTTTGGCACCGACACCGAAGCTGACCAGTTCAACGGCAATCTGATGCTGCAATACGATGCCCGCTTCGAGAACATCGACAGCAGTAGCCTGGTGGGTGTGGAGTATCTCGATTCGACCACCAAGGAAAGCTCGGTCTACGCCCTGGCGACACCAATCGATATTGCCAACCCTGTGTTTACTGGCGTTCCACGCTCAATCGCGCCGTATGCCGTCAACAAGCGAGACGCGACCACCAAGGCCGTCTTCCTTCAGCAGAACCTGTCGTTCTACGAGCGTTTCATCGTCACCGGAGGCGTGCGCAACGACTCGATGGACCTGACCAGCAAAGGCTTGCAATCCACTGAGAAAGACACCTTCTCCGAAACCTCCTACCGAGGTGCGTTGACCTATATCGTCAACGATGAGGTGTCCACCTACGTGAGCATGGTCGAATCCGTCTCCCCGCCGCAGGTTGGCGTAACACCGCAGACAGGCAGGCAGTACGAAGTGGGCGTGAAGTATGCGCCGATGGGAATGGATGCACTGTTCTCCGCCGCCGTGTATGACCTGACCCAGGAAAACGTCACCATCGCCGTGGTGCTGCCGAGCGGCATCATCGAGCAGCAGACAGTGGGCGAATCGCGGGCGCGTGGCCTCGACCTGGAGGCCAAGGCGCAGGTAACGCAGAACCTCAGCCTGATCGGTGGCTATTCCTATATGGAGTCCGAGGTACTGCGCGGTTCGTTGTATGACGGCAGTTCCCTGAAGGGCAACGAATTCGCCACGGCACCCAAGCACTCCGCTTCGCTGTGGAGTTACTACGACGTACCCGCCACCGATGTCAGCGTGGGCCTGGGTGCGCGCTACGTCGGCGCTTATTACTTCGATGCAGCCAACTCCGGCAAAAGCGATGGCACCACGCTGTTCGACGCCGCCTTCAACTACAAGATCGCCAAAGGCACCGACCTGGCGGTGAATGTCAGCAACCTGCTGGACGAGCAGCACGTGGTCGGCTCCGGCACCGCGAACTTCTACAACCCGGGCCGCGAGATTACCGCCAAGCTGAGCTACAACTGGTAAGCAGGCGGGTCAGCGTTTTCCCCACACAGAAAACGGTGCCCGCGTTACCGCGGGCACCTTCAACTTGGTTGTTAGCCGCCGACCTCACGCAAAATTCTCTCAAGCTCAGGACGGGTCCACCTCTCCCAAGGGAATACCTCCCGGTCATCGCCGCTGTGCCAATACTCGCCCGCATCAAATGCCTGATAGATCGAAAATGCCGGCTCGGGCATCTCTGCGTACAAGGACAGATCGACGATATCGCTGATGACAATATTCATCACCTCATCACAGTAGTGAAAATCGCGGCCGCCGGTGATAAACAGTCTTGCCACTGAGATCGCCAACTGATTGAGAAGAACGCGGCTGTCGATCTGCAGGCGCTCACACATAACATTTAATTCGGTGTTAGGGGCTTTCTCAATCATCCCCAGTACGTAATCAAGCTCGGCATCACTAAGACCTGTGGCCATATGATCAAAGTACTCGTGAGTTCGGTTTTGCGATGGATTCAGGACAAGCCTGTTAGAAAGCATTTTGGCAGATTTGCTGTTTAGCGACAGCTATGGTTCGAAAGCAGCTTCTGATTGGGTGGTCCCGTTTTCCCCCGGGGCTTATTCGGCAGAGGTCGACTTGGACTGTCATCAGATAAAGGTGACAAAGCGGGTATCGAGACCCGCGCTCACTGGCGCTAGCGAATTGAGATAGTACACAAACACAAGGGTGGCCGCTTTTGGGTATTTGGCGATCCGTGACACGAAGATCGGTCAGAAGCGGCCAGTCAGTATCGATGAGATACGTTGGATGATTCCATTTTCAAATGAGCCGCGGGCAATACCCAGGTTGATCTACGCTTGAATGAAATCACGCGGAGAAACAGATCATGTCCCTCGCTCCCGGAAAGCTATTGGCCCTGGTTTTGGGTGTCTTCGTTTGCACATCCGTGCTCGGACAAGGGGCAGCAGACAGCGATTCTCCACCGGCAATACTGCCATTGGCATCCGAGAGTGCGCCCAGACTCATTGCCTACCCGCCGCTTGCCGAGCCGCTTGCCCGTGGAGTGGTCATCATCCAGTTTCGAACAGAGCACGCCAGGATCATGCCGGTTTTTGGCAAGGTGGCTGCTGAGGTATCACCACGCTTAGGTCACCTTCACGTGACCGTCGATGACTGGAAAGGTACGTGGGCGCACACCAGTGAAGACCCGATTATCCTGGTCGGGCTAACGCCCGGTCCTCACAAGGTTCTCTTGGAAGTGGCCGACCCGACGCACCAGATCATCACCAGTACGACAGTGAGTTTTACAGTACCGGAGAAGAAACCGATGGACGCTCCCCGTACTGACGATGATCACGCGGTAAAACCATGACTGCCGTGCTATTCACCGAAACAGGCAACAATCGGCGTCTCTGCCAGCGATTGACTGGCTCAATATCTCCAGAAAACCGGGGTCACGAGCACCAACACCGTCAGGATTTCCAACCTGCCTAGCAGCATGCCAACGGTGAGTAGCCATTTCGCCGCATCGGGCAGTGACGAGAAATTACCTGCCGGCCCGATGATTGTGCCCAGGCCGGGGCCGACGTTACACACCGCCGTAGCGGCACCGCTCAGTGCGGTAATCCAATCAAGCCCGATCAGCGCCAGGCCCAAAGCGATGGCGGCAATCGTGATGGTGAAAAAAAACGAGAAGGTCAGCAGCGAACGGACGATCTCCTCGTCGATGGGATGACCATTGTATTTTTTCTGAATCACGGCTCGGGGATGGATCAACTGCTTCAAGCTGCTGACCAGAAGTGCGGCAGCTACCTGAAAACGGAAGATTTTCAGCCCGCCTGCCGTTGAGCCGGAGCAGCCACCGACGAAGGTCAGATAGAAAAACAGCAACACAGCGAAGCTGCCCCACAAGGTGTAGTCGCCAACCGCAACTCCGGTGGTCGTGACGACCGAGGTCACATTGACCGCCACGATACGAAACGCATCCCACCATCCGTAGTCGCTGTGCAAATACAGCCAGGTACCTACCGCCAAGGATGTGACGAGCAAGAATCCAACAAACCCGCGTACTTGGTGGTCCCTGATCAGCGCACGCCGATTGCCCCGACAGGTTGCGACGTACAAGGTGAACGGCAGGCTGCCCAGGATCATGATGACTACCGCCACCCAGTGAATAGCTGGCTGCTCCCAGTGCCCGAGGGAGGAGTCCGACGTCGAGAACCCGCCGGTAGAGATCAACGACATTGCGTGGTTGATCGCTTCGAATGGGGTCATTCCTGCGAGCCAGAGCGCCAAAGTGCCGATACCCGTCAGGCTTAGATAGAGCAAAAGGATGTACTTGGCTGCGACATGAGAACGTGGTGTCACTTTCTCCGACCAGTCCGAGGACTCTGTCTGGAAAAGACGCATGCCGCCGACTCGCAAGAGCGGAAGAATCGCGACAGCCATGCCGATAAAACCGATGCCGCCTAACCAATGCAGCATGGAACGCCAGATCAACAAGCCGGGAGAGGCGCTATCCAGACCGGTGAGTACCGTCGAGCCAGTGGTTGTGATGCCCGACATCGTTTCAAAGAACGCATCGGTGTAGCTGATATCGCTGATGAAAACCATGGGTAACGCTGCGAAGGCGCACACAACAACCCAGCTCGCGGTAGTCAGCAGGTACATGTCCCTGGGCCGAAGATTGCCGGTCTCCGGACGCCCTCGCACGATCAACAGCAGACCACAGATGAAGGTAATCAGACTCGACCAGAGAAAGGCCGACAGATCGTCGCTATGCTCATAGACCACCAGCGTCATCATGGGTATAGCCATGCTTACCGCCAGGGTGATCAGAAAAATACCCAAGATGAAGCCGATAAGCCGAATTGCTGCGAGGGACATCACGATACCGTTCCAAATTAGCGCCGCGCAGTATCGGATGCCCTCAATAAAGACTGCGTAAATTCTCCGTAAAATTTTGACCTGCAATCAGGCAGGCTGCGGGATCTGCGCTGATCAGGAGGAAACGAGTCTCTCGTAATCAGAGAAGGGCTTGAGCGCGCAGTACTGCACGTGTAGCAGACTCCCTTTGACGATACAGCGCTATTCGCCTTTGTGTCGCCAGAGGTCAGAGGGGCTGGCCCTTGGCTATGCAATACGTGTTGACGAACATTGCAGTGTGCTGCAAAGACTGTCGTATATCCGGTTTAGCTATTCCATGCCTGTTGGCAAATTGCTCAACCGCCGCCGTACTAAAACGAGTGGTCTGGATAAAGTCCAAAGCTTCGGGTTTTGTATTCAAGAACCACGCGACGGGAGGAATACTCAGTAGCAGCTTCAACAATCGAAGTGAAATGTGATGCTTGGGAGACTTTAATCCCAAAGGTTGTGCAACCTGTTTCAGGAGATCTCGCAGGTTTGGCGTCTGGTCATCAAGCGCCAGCAGTTCCTGACCCACCATGGCAGGATCAAACGCACAAACTGCCACCAGTTCAACCAGGTAGTCCACGGTGACCAGTGGCAGCCAGTGCTTGGCGGTGCCGGGCACCGCAGTCAACTTGCCCTGCACAAGGTTTCGTATCAGCTCCACCAGCGGCTGACCGTCAAGGATATGCCCTGTGCGGCTGTGGCCACAGACCGTCGCAGGATGGACAACAGTAAATTCCCCGCCCTTGGCTGCCATGACCTCCAGGGTCGCAAAATGCGCTTCCAGCTTGCTTCCTTCGTAACCACCGACACGCCGGTAGACGGCAGGCCAATTCGTCCGTTGCGGATAACGAGCGTCAATTCCGATGCGTTGCAGGTGTTCCTGATTTTTCAGCATGTAGCCGCCGATCATCACTAAACGGCTTTTTTGCTCAGCCGCCAACAGCGCCACCCGCTTTGCCCCTTCTACGTTCACCGCTCGAGAGTGTTCCACTGAAAGCCCCCATGCGAAGTGAGCACCCAAGTGGAATATGACGCTGGCGCGCCTCAGCACTTCTCGGTCAGCAACACTCAGCCCGAGGTTGTCTTGTTCCAGATCGCCAGCTACGGCGAATACCTGATTTGCGCACCCGCCCAAATTATCAACTTGCTCGCGCAAGGCGGCCAGTCGCTCCGGGCGACGCATCAACACCCGAATGGTGTGACCTTTCGCACTCAGGTTCGCCACCAAATGTTGACCGATGAAACCAGTCCCTCCTGTGACAAAGCACTCCACGCTCATTTCCATGTTCCTTGTTGAAGGTGAGAAATCAAGCGTAAAGTATCGACCCCACTCTACAGTCAAGCGGTGTTTGCATGAAAATCGGCGAACTCGAAACGCGCAGCGGCACCAGCCGCCATACGTTGCGTTACTACGAGCAAATCGGCCTGATCTCACCGCTGCGGCAAACCAACAACTATCGCGTTTACAACGAGCAAACTCTGCAGGATCTGGACTTTATCCAGCGCGCGCAAAGCATGGGGTTTTCTCTGGGGGAAATAGGCGAGATTCTGGATGCGCAGCGGAACAAGCTGATCGATTGTGCTGAAGGTGCGAAGCTGATTGAAAAGAAGATGGCAGACATCAAACAGAAAATCGGCAACCTCCAAAGCATTTATCAGTATCTGGATGAAGAGCGTGCAACGCTGGAAGCCAGTGCCGCCAGGCAACTTGAGCTTCAGCGACTGAGCAACTCCTCCAATCATTAAATCAGCTCGTTTTCCAGGTGCATCATGGTGATCATTCCTGGCCGGTTTCTTTCAGTCACGATGGGCGGAATTCAGGCGTTCGGCTAGACGTGTACACCCATGCACAGCAGATATCAGCAGTCCGGCAACTCGCACCGCGCAGCAGCTTTCAACGCCAATTCCACGCTGCTGTCTGCCGAGACTCACTCCTCACTCGGGTCGTAACTGTTCACATTGGGCACTTGCAGATGCAGGCGCCCAAGCAAGTCAATCAACGTGTCGACCTCAGCCGGGGTCAGTCCGCTGAGCAGGCGCGACTCTCGCTCCAACGCAACTTTGAGTACACGGTCATGCAGTTCTTTGCCGCTGGCCGTCAATCGCACGGTGTAACGCCGTGCATCCTTGGGATCCAGCTGACTGGTGATCCGCCCCGCTGCTTCCAGCGTTTGCAATGAACGACTGACAGCGCTCTTGTCGAGACCGATCGCCTGACAGATTCGATTGGCGGTGATGTCGGATTCCACGGCCAGCATTGAAAGCATCCGCCATTCAACCACGCCAATCCCGAAGTGTTTGCGATAGCACTGGGAAGCCCCGGTGGCGAGTTTGTTCGCCAGGAACGTCACCAGGCCAGGTACATAACGCGACAGGTTCAGTTGTGTATCGGTAGCCATCGAGAAAACACCGTAGATCGAAGATCTTGTAATTTGGTTGACACCGCAACCAATTTATCTGAGGATTTACTCAGCCAAACATTGCGGACAATGCGCCGCATGATACGCCGTAGCACAACCTCAAAAAAATAATTAACAGGTCTTGCTTATGAACTCTCGCCAGCCTTGCCCTTCCGTGGCGCCCATGATTTCCCACCGTTTCTACTTCTTCGCGCCCGGCTGATTCGTCACCCGCTCGCCCCCTTTTTTACCGCTCGTTTTTCAGCAGCCACTTCAATGTGGAGGGAGAAGTCATGCTTCAAGTCAACGTCACCCGCAAGGTCGTCGAGGTCGAGGGTATTTGCAGTTTCGAGCTGTGCGCAGCGGACGGTCGGCCGTTACCACCATTCAACGCCGGCGCTCACATCGACATCCACATTGCCCGCGGCCTCACCCGGCAATACTCGCTGTGCAATGACTCCAAAGAACGTCATCGCTACGTAATCAGTGTGCTGAAGGATCCTGCCTCACGCGGCGGTTCCAACGCGATGCACGACACCATCAGTCAGGGACAGACACTCAGCATCAGCGAACCACGCAACCTCTTCCCACTCGCCGAATCAGCGAAGCGTCACCTGCTGTTTGGCGGCGGTATCGGCATTACGCCGCTGTTGGCAATGGCTCATGAACTGCATCATCAAGGTGCGGATTTCGAGCTGCATTACTGCTTTCGATCAAGCGAGCGTGCCGCGTTTATCCAATACCTGCGGCAAGCGCCATTCGCAAACCACGTGTATTTGCATGACGACAGCGGCGCGCCCGAGCAGAAACTCGATGCGACCACCCTCCTCGGCGCGCCAGACACTACAACTCACCTCTACGTGTGCGGCCCGGCCGGCTTCATGAATTTCATCCTCGACACCGCGCAGGCCGCTGGCTGGCCCGAAGATCGCGTGCACAGAGAGTTTTTCGCCGCCGCACCTGTCGATGCAAGCGCTGATTCGCCTTTCGAAGTCCAGCTTGCGAGCACAGGGCAGATTTTTTACATCCCCGCCGATCGCACTGTGTTCGAAGTGCTCGATGAGGCCGGGATTGCCATCGAGTCATCGTGCGAGCAAGGCGTCTGCGGCACCTGTGTCACGGGCTTGCTCGAAGGCATTGGCGATCACCGTGACCAGTTCATGACCGCCGCCGAACACGCTGCCAACGACCGTTTCACCCCCTGCTGCTCACGTGCCAAATCGCCCCGTCTGGTATTGGATCTTTGACCTGAACCGAGCATCGACCGCTCGCCGGAGAACATCATGACAACCGCTGCCCAACCCCTCGCACATGAAATTGCCCCAGCTACTACGCCGCGCTTCCCCTTAGATCAATGGTATGTCGCGGCCTTGAGCCGGGAACTGAACGACCGGCCTCTTGGCCGCACGTTACTGAACAAACCGGTGGTGCTTTTTCGCACGGAGGATAACCAGGTCGCCGCGCTGGAAGACCGCTGCTGCCATCGTGCATTGCCTCTGTCCGGCGGCACGGTGGAAGCACGCGGGTTGCGCTGCGGATATCACGGTCTGCTATTCAATGAAGGCGGGAAATGCATCGAAATTCCGGGACAGGACAAGATCCCGAGCAAAGCCAAAGTGCCTGCCTACCCTGTCCGGGAGCAGGATCAGATCATCTGGATCTGGTTTGGCAGCGCTGAGCATCCGCAGCCGACATTCGCACCACCGGTCTACGATGTGCACAGCAGCGGTAAGTACCTGTTCGACGGTGATGTCTATCACTACGACGCGCCCTATCAACTCATCCACGACAACCTCATGGACCTCAGTCACCTGGGCTATGTCCATCTGCACACCATTGGCGGCAACGCCAGTATTCACATGAACGCGCAGATGAGTGTGGACGGCGACGACTCAATGGTTCGCGTGGTTCGTCACATGCCCGATTCCGTTCCGCCACCGACCTACACCGCGGCCTACCCGTTCAAAGGCAACATCGACCGCTGGCAGGAGATCGAATTTCACTTCAATCACCTGCGCATCTGGACCGGCGCGATAGACACGGGCACGGACGATCTGAACAACCCGGATCGAGGTGGGTTTCATATGCGCGGCTTTCACGGTGTAACACCGGAAACAGACACCACAAGCCACTACTTCTGGACCATGGCCACCAACCCTGAACATGATCCCGAGGCCGTCAAAGCCAAAGTTCTGCATCAGACGCGATTGACGTTCGACGAAGACAAAGTGGTGATCGAAGCGCAATACCAGAACATGTGCCGGTTCGGTACGCGCCCGATGATTGATATTCACGTCGACGTCGGAGCCAATCGTGCTCGTAGAATCATCGAGCGACTGCGCAATCCGACAAGTTGATGGCCGCAACACAGTGGCGGCGGCGAATGCCGTCCACTGTGTTCAAAGCTTCTGCCGTGCTAACGCGGCGGAAAAGCTACGCCGACCCGCTCGGCATACTTGAGCCATGCGGCTTTGAGCCGTTCGACCGTCTGCGGTTGAGCCGCCGCCAGGTCATGGGTTTCACCACGATCCTGGGCAACATCAAACAACTGCCATTGCGGCGGCTGCGCATGGTCGCCGAACCCCGCTTGCGGGCGCATGCCCAACAATTTGAGGTTGCCCTCACGATAATAAGCATTGCCGAACAACTCTCCGGCCAGACTCTCAGCGTCGTGAGGGCTGCCCTTGCCTGCAAGCATTGGCAGGATGGATCGGCCGGTGATCGGGTGTTTGTCCGCTTCGCTCGGCAAGGCGATGCCCGCCAAATCAAGGAACGTCGGCGCCAGATCATCCACCCGTGCCAAGCCCCTTTCTACGCCCTGACGACGCAGTGTCTTGGGCAGTTGAATGATCGCCGGCACACTGATTCCGCCTTCGGCCGTGGTGCCCTTGAACAAGTGAAAAGGCGCGGCACTGACTTCCGCCCAACGCAACCCATAGTCGATCTGCGAGCCTCGCTGGCCCAGATTGGCCAGGCTGTTATCGGTGTTCGCGCCGGGTGGATAGAACTGCGCATGGTTTTCCGCCGCTGCGCCGTTGTCGGACATGAAGACGATCACCGTGTTGTCGTACTGGCCGCTTTGGCGCAGGTAGTCGATAACCCGGCCAATGTTGTGGTCGAGGTTGTCGACCATTGCCGCGTAGATCTCCATTTTCCGCGCTTCGATTTTCTGCTGCTCAGCCGTGAGCTGCTGCCAACCGGGCAGTCTCGGGTTTACGGGCAACGGTTGCGCCGGCTGAAAGTCCTTGTCCACCAGGCCGAGTTTTTTCAGCCGATCAATGCGCGACGAACGCACCGTGTCGTAGCCCTGGTCGAAGCGGCCGCGGTATTTGTCCAGGTATTCCTTAGGCGCTTGCAACGGCCAGTGCGGTGACGTGTAGGCGGCATAGGCAAAAAACGGTTTGCCCTGGCGTTGGGTGTTTTGCAGGTAGCCAATCAGCTTGTCGGTGTAAAAGTCTGTGGAGTAGAACGTCTCGGGAACCTCTACCGGCTGACCGTTTTCACGGTAATGCACTTGCTCCAAAGGCGTCGGTGCAACGCTGGCGGGTTTGAAGTGCGTCGCCCCGCCTTCCAGCAAGGTGAACGACTGCTCGAAACCGCGTCGGTCCGGGCCTTGATCAGTTTCCAGACCCAGATGCCATTTGCCGACCATCAGCGTGTTGTAGCCGCCCGTTTTGAGCAGCTCGGCAACCGAGTAGGCGCGCCCGTTCAGGAACCCTTCATACCCCGGTTTACCCTGTTGAAACGGTTGCAAGGCTTCGGCCATGGTGCCCAGTCCGACCAAGTGATTGTCAGTGCCGGACAGCAACATCGATCGAGTGATGGAACAGGTCGGCGCCGCGTACATGCTGGTGAATTGCACGCCCTGTTGAGCCAGTTCATCCAGCCTGGGGGTGTGAATCTCGCCGCCGTAGCTGCCCAGATCCGAATATCCGAGATCGTCCGCCACGATCAGCAGAATATTCGGTTGGCTGGCCGCCATGGCCACGCCGCCGCCCATTGCCAGGGCGCAAAAAAATGCCGTCAGCGGTAATCGCGATAGAGCCATCGTTTTTCTCTTATTGTTGTTGAAGGAGTGTCCGGAACTCACTCTTCGAAAATAGCCACCGCACGCACGAAACCTGCAGACGCATGGCGGATCTTGTAAGGAAAGCACGACACCGTGAAGCCGCTCGCAGGCAGGGACTCGAGGTTGGCCAGTTTCTCCATTTGCCCGTAGCCGATATCGCGCCCGGCCTTGTGCCCTTCCCAGATGATCGAGGCATCGCCGCTGGCAGCAAAACGCTCACGCGTGTATTTGAACGGCGCGTCCCAGCTCCAGGCATCCGTGCCGACCACGCGCACGCCACGCTCCAGCAGATACATCGTCGCTTCGCGCCCCATGCCGATGCCGGCATCGAGGTAACCCGGCTGGCCAAACAGTGCCCCGGCGCGTGTGTTGACCAGCACGATATCCAGCGGTTGCAACGTGTGCTCGATGCGCGCCAGTTCCGCTTCGACCTCTTCTGCCGTCACCACGTGACCGTCAGGCAAGTGGCGAAAATCCAGTTTGACCCCCGGCTGCAAACACCAGTCAAGCGGCAACTCATCAATGCCAAACGCCGGCTCGCCGCCATCGGTGGTCGAGGCGTAATGCCACGGGGCGTCCATGTGGGTGCCACTGTGGGTGGTGATCTGCAAACGCTCGGCGGCCCACGATTCATTGCCGGGCATCTGCTCAAGCTGCAACCCCGGGAACATCGCCGCCATCTCGGGCCAGCCTTGCTGGTGATCCATGTAATCGATTTTCGGCAACAGCGGCGGCGGATCCGTGTACGGGTTGTTATCGAGGGTCACCGAAAGATCGACCAAACGACGTTTACGCTGGATGGGCTGTGACATGAGGCGTGTCTCCGTTCAACGGCAGATGCCGAAAAGGGGCTGGATTGAGGGCGTTGCGAATAAGCGTGGCGACGTTGCCGTCATGGCAGAAACCGGCAGCGCGGGCCTGCGGGGTTTTCAAGGGCGGCATGCGCCCGAACAGGGTTTCGAGCTCAAGATCAGCGGCGAAACTGATCAGCGCACGGCGTTGCTCGCCGTAAGTTGCCGCCAGTGCATCGATGACTTGGACGATGGACAAATGCAGCACCGGCAGTTGCCAGACCCGCTGTTGCGCGGCGGCTTCATCCAGTTCGGCGGCGTGGATCAGGTTGTTCACGCAACAGCGCGCCGACATCCACCACGCCGTCGCTTGCGGTGATACCGGGCAGCAATAGTCAGCGCCCTCGGCAAACGCACGCATCAAGTCGCTCATGAAAGCCGAGCGCAAGCCGTTGGGTTCGCGCGGTCGCGCGACAATGCCCGGCAGGCGCACCGCGCGGCCATCGACTTCAGCGCGCCGACCCAGATCGATCAGCGCCCGCTCGACCATCATCTTGTGTGTGCCGTACGACAGTTGCGGGTGCAGTTCAGCCTGTTCGTTCATCTTTGCCGGCAGATCGGCGCCGTACACCGCAACGCTGCTGGTATACACCAACACCGGAGGTCGCGCCTTGTTGCGCAGTTGATCAAGCAGTTCGAGGCTGGCCAGCAGGTTGACCTGATAACCCGATTCGTAATGCGCCTCCGCTGCTCCGCCGGGAATGCTGACCAGGTGAAACACCACATCAATGCCATCGGCCAAGACCCGGCGCATCAACGCTGCATCCTTCACGCTGCCGCTGTGCCGACGCAGGCGCGGGTCGTCGGGCAGGCCTTGGACGTCAGTGTCCAGCACCAGCAACGAACGAATGACTTGCCCGCGCAAACTGCCGCGTGCGAGCAGACAACGCAGCAGTTCGCGACCGACAAAGCCATTGGCTCCGGTAATCAGTACACGCATGGGCGTTCCTTAGCCGTGGGCCTTGACGACGCGTTGATCGATTGCACCAAACAGTGACTGGCCATCGCTGCCGGTGACGTCCATGCGCACGCGATCACCGAAACGCATGAAGCCTGTCACCGGCGCGCCCTGCTCGATCATCTCAATGGCTCGACGTTCGGCGATGCACGCCGAGCCGACGTTGCGCTCGGCGTTCGACACCGTGCCAGAACCGATCAGCGTGCCGGCGCGCAAGCGACGGGTCAGGGCCGCGTGAGCGATCAGCTCGCCAAAGTGAAAGTTCATTTGCGCGCCGTGCGGCTGGCCAAACCACTCGCCGTTCCATTGCACTTGCAGCGGCAAATTCACACGCCCATCACGCCAGGCTTCACCGAGTTCATCCGGGGTAATCGCCAGCGGGGCAAAGCTGGAGGACGGTTTCGCTTGCAGGAAACCGAACCCGGTGCGCATTTCACGCGGTGCCAGCGCACGCAGGCTGACATCGTTGATCTGCAGGATCAGTTTGATATGTTGCAACGCGTTTTCCGCCGAACAGCCCATCGGCACATCATCGACCAGCACGACAAATTCGCCTTCGAAATCGATGCCCTGGCTTTCGCTCGGCAGTTCGATGTCATCGTGTGCGCCGATGAAGTCATCACCGGCGCCCTGGTACATCAACGGCGTGCGGTCGGCGCCTTCAATCGGGTCGAGGTTGAACGCTTTCTGCATCAGTGCGCCGTGACTGAGAAACGCCGAGCCATCGCACCATTGATAAGCGCGCGGCAACGGTGCCATCGCCTGCGCGGGGTCGAAGGCAAAGGCCTCGCGGCAATCATGGTTTTCAAGCTCACGCGCCAGGGCTTGCAAACGCGGCTCGGCTTCAGCCCAGTTTTCGATGGCTTGCTGTAAGGTCGGCGCTACCGAACGGGCGTCCATAGCCCGGGACATGTCGCGCGAAACCATCACCAACTGGCCGTCACGGCTACCGTTTTTCAAGGTTGCGAGCTTCACGATTTTTCTCCCGGGCAGTTTTGCAATTGCGCAGCGAAACGCCCGTCCAGCAGGATAAAGACCATGCGCGCCATGGCCTCGGTACGGTTGCTCCACGCGTGATTGGTGCCGCGCTGAACCACCACGTCGCCGCGTTTGAGATGGACTTCGGTATCGTCGAGCACCAACCAGACTTCGCCTTCGGTGACGATGCCGTAATCGAGGGTTTCAGTGCGGTGCATCAGTTTGTGCCGCGAGTTCGCTTGGCCGGTGCCGGCATGCGCCTGGCCAATCTCGGCAAATGCGGCCGCTGCAGCGGCATCGCTGATCTGGTTTTGCACGCTGTCTGGCGGAATGTCGACGACACGAATCACACTGCCCAGCGGGCCGGGGCTCAGTTGTAAGGGTTTGCTGGTTGGGTCATCGGCATTGTCGAGCAGTGCCGGACTGCCGCTGCTGTTCCATATTTCATGAAACACAGTGCCTGGCACCGCTTGCAGTGCGAAGACGTTGGCGGTTGCTCCGAGACTGGCGACGACCGCGCGGCCATGGGCATCATGCCCGGTGACCACGCGTTTGAATTGGGGAAGCGCTTGCATGGAAAATCCTCGTTCAGTGGCCGTTGCCGATGGAGTCGTGACCGCCGACATGGCTGTGGGTCAACAGTCCACCGAGCCTCGGCACGGACAGACAAAACAGCGCCACGACCAATTGCAGCCAACCGATCATGGCGAGTGCTTGAGGCAACGCC
Source organism: Pseudomonas sp. S3_G06 (assembly GCF_054667565.1). Taxonomy (NCBI): domain Bacteria; kingdom Pseudomonadati; phylum Pseudomonadota; class Gammaproteobacteria; order Pseudomonadales; family Pseudomonadaceae; genus Pseudomonas; species Pseudomonas sp. S3_G06. Next base: position 2,130,992 of record NZ_CP162738.1, on the reverse strand, counting down.
GTGGAAGCCCCGGAAGTGATGGCGAGTACCACCAGCGGGCTGATGAACTCGCCGGCAAAAATCGCCGCGGTGAAGCACCCCGCCGCTCGCCCGCGCTGATCAAAGCCGACTTGCGCCATGATCCAGGTGATCAAAGTCGGCAACATCAGGCCGATGCCCAGCCCGTTCACCAAGACTGCGACCACTACTTGCGCGTGACTGCCGGCGGCGGCCATCAACAAGCCGCCAATACCGGCCAGGCCATAGGCAATCAGCAACACATGCTGGCTGCGCAGACCGCTCAACAGGCGAAAACTCAAGGCCCCGGCGAGGACACCGAGTTGATTGGCGCCCATGGTCATGCCGATCTGCTGCGGCGCATCCACGTGCAACAAGTTGAGCAAGTAGCCAGCCTGCACCGGCACGATGAACAGGCTCAGGCCCGCGAGCAGCGACAATGCATACAGGGGCGTCAGTGCCCGCCATGGAAATGCGTGCGGGGCTGACACAGATGCCGTTGCCGCCGATTGCACGCGGGGTTGCGGTTCCCAGAGTTTCCACGCCATCAGCGGCAGGAAAATCAGCCCGACCGCGTACAGCGCAAACGGCGTGCGCCAGTCGTCCTGTCCGAGAAAACCACCCAGCGCGATAAACACCGCAGCAGAGAGCGACGTCGCGACCATCTGCAACGCGAACAAACGCTCGCGTCGGGCGCCGCTGTAGTAGTCGCCCATCAGCGTCGTGCAGCAGGTCATGATCCCCGCCTCCGCCAGACCGATCCCGGTGCGGCTGGCGACAATCGCCGGCAGCGAATCCAGCCACAGCGGCAACACACCGCAGAGCGTGTACAGGGCCATGCTCGCCAACAACAGCGGTTTGCGTCCGAGCCGATCGGCGATGACCCCGGCAAACGGCGCCAGTAGCGCAATCATCAATGCCGGCAGGGTCAGCACGATCGGCACCAGCACGGTGCTGCCCGCGACATCGGCAAAATGTGCCTGCATGCGCGGCAATACCGGTGCAAGCAATACCGCGCCAAGCACTGGCAGACAGCTGCCGAGCAGCAACAGCAACGATTGCGCCAAACCGGCGCGGCGGCCGCTGTTTTCCAATGAAGACTCAACGGCCATGACAGGTCTCCCGGTGGCGCGCTTGATGAATATCTACCGCCACGGCTCGCGACGGCAGGCTCAGATTGATGGCCTCCGCCGGCGTTTCTGCGTCGGTGTTCGTCCGCCGTGCAGGGAGCAGGAAGTACGCCAGCGCCGGCAACAGCAGCAGCGCGCCGACCATGTTCCAGACGAACATGAACGCCAGCAGCACGCCCATGTCAGCCTGGAATTTGATCGGCGAGAAAATCCACGTGGCCACACCAATCGCGAGTGTGATGCCAGTGAGCATCACCACTTTGCCGGTGGACACCAGTGCGCGGTAATAGGCTTCTGACAGGCTCGCGCCCTGGCGCAAATGACCGAGCAGGATGCTCATCACGTACAACGCATAGTCGACGCCAATGCCGACACCCAACGCGATCACCGGCAACGTCGCGACCTTCACGCCGATGTTCAGCCAGACCATCAACGCTTCGCAGAGGATCGAGGTGACCATCAGTGGAATCACCGCGCACAGCGTGGCGCGCCACGAACGGAAGGTGATCAGGCACAGGACGATCACCGCCCCGTAGACCCAGAACAACATCTCGCGATTGGCCTGTTTGACCACGATATTGGTCGCCGCTTCGATGCCGGCATTGCCCGCTGCCAGCAGGAACTGCACATCATCGTTGTTATTGGCGGCGGCGAATTGCTCGACATGATCGACCAGCCGCGTCAGCGTTTCAGCCTTGTGGTCGGTGAGATAGGCGTACAGCGTCAGCAGGCTGCAATCCTCGTTGTACAAGCCGCGTGGCGCACTGGCGGTGATCATGTTGAGCATCGCCTGATTATTCTGCAGCTCGTACCACTTGGCGCTGCCTTCGCTGAGGCCGACCAGCATGCGCCGGTTGAGCAAGGCCAGCGAGTTGGTCGAATCCACCCCCGGCAGCGCGCGCAATTGCCAGTCCAGCGCATCGACCTTGGCAAGGATGTCGTAACGCGCACATTGCCCGGCCGGGGTCTTGACCATCACCGCGAACAAATCACTGCTGGCACCGTAATGCCGGGTCAGAAACGCATCGTCCTGGTTGTAGCGTGAGTCGGCCCGCAGCTCCGGTGCACCGGCATCCAGATCACCGATCTTCAATTGCAGGCTGACCACAAAGCCCAATGCCGCCAGCGCCAGGCTGATGGCAATGCACAGGCTGGCCCAGCGACGTTGGGTAAACAGATCGAGAAAACGCCAGAAGCCATGACGCCGCGCGCCGGCCTGATCGTTCTGTTCGCTTTTGAGGCTCAGTTGCGCCGCGCGTGGCGTTACGCCGACATAGGACAGCAACACCGGCAGCAGAATCAGGTTGGTGAAAATCAACACCGCTACACCGATGCTGGCGATCACCGCCAGATCCTGAATCACCTGGATCTTGATCAGCATAAGCACGGCAAAACCCACTGCGTCGCAGAGCAATGCCGTCAGCCCGGCCAGAAACAGCCGTCGAAAGGTGAAGCGTGCGGCAACGACCCGGTGCATGCCGCGACCGATGTCCTGCATGATGCCGTTCATTTTCTGCGCGCCGTGGCTCATGCCGATGGCGAACACCAGAAACGGCACCAGCACCGAATACGGATCCAGCTGATAGTCGAGCAACGGCAACAGACCCAGTTGCCAGACCACCGCTACCAATGAGCAGAACACCACCAGCACGGTGCTGCGCAGGCAGCGTGTGTACCAGAACAGCACAGCGGTGGTGATCAGGATCGCGACGGCGAAAAACAACAGGATCTGCTTGAGCCCGGCAATCAGGTCGCCGACCTTTTTCGCGAAACCGGTGATGTGAATGTCGATTCTGTCGTTCTGGTACTCGCTGCGCAACGCCTCCAGTTGCTCCGACAGCACCGAGTAATTCAGCGCCTGGCCGTCAGCAGTCGTTGCCAGCAACGGCACATAAATGATGCTCGAGGTTTGATCGAACGCGACCAGTTGGCCAAGTTCGTTGGAGCGCTGCACGTTGCGGCGCAAGGCCTCGAGACTGGCCGGGGTGCCAGCGTAATCGTCCGGAATCACCGGGCCGCCATCCAGCCCGTCTTCAGTCACTGCGACCCAACGCGTTGCCGGCGTCCACAGCGACTTCATGTAGGCGCGATCAACGCCCGGCAGCAGGTAAAGCTTGTCGCTCAAGGCCTGCAAGGTTTTCAGATAGTCAGCGTTGTAGATATCGCCTTGGCGATTGGCGACAACGATGCGCAAGGAGTTGCCCAGACCGCTGAGCTGCTTTTGATGTTGCAGATAATTGGCGATGTAAGGTTGTTGCGTGGGAATCATCTTTTCGAAACTGGCGTTCAGCTCGACACGCGTGGCCTGATAGCCCAAGAACAGCGTGGTCACCAGGCACACCAGCAACACCCACAACCGGTGATTGAACAAAGTGCGTTCCACGACCGAGCCGGAGCGCGGGTCGAAACTCGCCAGGCTGGCCGTGGCGTTGTCGAATGGTTTCATAACCTCACTCCGAAGCTGTAGCAGTGGGCGATGCAAGCCGCGTCAACCCGGTGAAACCGGCCAGCACCAGGCTGCCATCGGCGGCCTGCACGACACTGGCAATCGGTTTGCCCAGCGGTTTGCCGAAAGGCTGCAGGGTGGGTGCATCACCCGAGGTGCGAAACATTGCGCCCGCCTGATTGACCAACAACAGCTGGCCGTCGGCGGTGCGAATCGCTGCACTGAAGGACACCGGCATCGGTACGGGCGCGGGCACGAAGCTGTTGCCGTCGTCGGTGGAAATAAACGCGTTGCCTTTCAGCCCTGCCGCCAGCAGCGCGCCGTCATCGCGTACTTGCAGGGCGAAGAAACTGCCGCTGTACGGGCTGTCGAGCGCGACGAAAGATTGTCCACCGTCCTCGGAACGCGCCACGTAGCCTTGCTCGCCGGCGATGAACCAACGCTCGCCTTGTTGCGCGATGGCATACAGGTGCGCGCCCATCGGATTGTCGATATGGCCCATCAGCGACTGCCAGCTCACCCCGCCGTCCTCGGTGGTAAACGCGAGGCCGTAGGCGCCGACGATCAGGCCGTGACGCGCATCGGTGAAGTTGAGACTCAGAAACGGTTTGTCCGCGCCTTCGCTGACCATCCGTTCGGCGGTTTGCACACGTGCCGCCGCTGCGTCGGGGTCAGTGGCTGTCGGCAGTTGCTCTTGTGCGGCGTCCAACTCCAGTTGCGCAGCGCGGTTACCGTCCAGCTGCAACGCCCAGTTTTCGCCACCGTCGTGGGAGACCAGCACCGCACCGGCATGGCCGACCGCCCAGCCGGTGTTCGCATCGATAAACTGCACCGCCGTAAGGCTGACGGAGACCGGCACCTGCGCCTGCCGCCAATTGATACCGTTGTCATCGGAGAGCAAGACGATGCCTCGCTCGCCGACCGCCACCAACCGCGCACCTGCCCGCGCCAGATCAAGCAAGACCGCTTGCCGGGCCTGCGGCGCGCGCATCGCCGGGGTGTGCAATACATCACCGACAACAGCAGCCTGAGCCTGGCTCACGGGTAATACGCAAGACAGCGCCAGTAACGCTAACAACCGCCCGAGCACCTGACAGATTCTGTTCATACCGACCTCGAAACCACCTGTGAAACCGGATCGCCACAGCGTGTCGCGATCCGGCCCGATTCAACGAACCCCGGCACCCGCCATCGCCGCCGGCGAGAATTCAGACGCTTTGTAGCGATCGACCACGCCGTACTGCTCAGGCAGGCCGGTGTAGACGTTCTGGATAAACCAGGCGCCGGAGGTCAGGTCGTAGAAACCCGAAGACAGCTGCGCTTGCGCTGGCAGATCCGGCAGCACGGCCGGTAGCGACCACAAGGTTTTGGCGAGTTGGCCGTTGGCGTCCCAGCGATCGCCGAGCATGGCTTGCCAGGTATCTTCGTCGAGGTAGTAGCGGCCCTTCGGCAGTTGGTGACGTTTGCCCGGCGCGAGTTCGGCGTCTACTACCCACACGCGGTGCAATTCCCAGCGCACGTAATCAGGATTCATGTGATGGGCCAGAAACAGGTCTTCCGGTTTGCCGGCGGTCAGGACTTTGTTGGTGTTGTAGGGGATATACATTTCCTGCTTGCCGACCAGTTTCCAGTCGAAGCGATCGATGCGCCCCTGGAACACGCTCAACTCGTCGAACGACATCACCCCGGCGGTTGCCGGTGTCGGTGTGTCGCAGCAGGCATTCGGCAACTTGCGCACGCGGCGCTGGCCGGTCAGATAGACGTGGGCCTGGGACTTGTCGCCGTTGATATTGGTGCGCCCCATGATTTGCTCCCCGGCACGCAACGGCGGGCCGACGTTCAGCAGGCGGAACAGCCAGTAATCACCGGCGAAGCTTTCCGGCGTGCCGTCCTGGTAGTAATACGGCATGTCCTGGATCGCCTGGCCGTCGGTGGTCATCACCTGTTTGCCGTCTGCAGTCATCAGGTAATGGCGAAAGTGCATGGCCAGTGACGTGCCGCGCCAGTTGAGGATGTGGTTCCACATGGCTTCGGCACCGTTATGCGGAATCGGGAATGGAATACCGCCAAACGCACCTTCGGGCACCGGTCCAGCGCTGCTGTCGACCAGTTTGGCGCGAGTCGCGTTTTTCAGAGTGTTGTCGTACACCCACTGCGGCGCGGCGGCCGTGCGACGGGTCGGATAGACGTCGATGCGATAGGTGTCGGGAAAACGCTTGAACATTTCCTTGGTGCCATCGCTGAGCTTGCCAGCGTATTGCGCCAGGTTTTTCGAGGTGATGCTGAACAGCGGCTTGTCGGCCGCAAACGGATCGCTGCGTTTGCCGCCCGGTTTGTACGCGGGGTCGACCTTGGTGTAACCGCCCTGCCAGGCTGGAATGCTGCCGTCGGCATTGCCTGCGCGCTCGGCACCCATTGGCGTTAGACTGCTCGACAGTTTGGCCGCCTCTTCTGCGGTGGCCGCAGTTGCAACCTGACTCAGGACAGTCAGCGTTCCGAGCAAGGCAAAGCACAGGGCCTTCATCCGTGGGAAGCGATTGTGGTGGTGAGAAGTCATGCGCAAGTCCTCTTAAAACGTGGTCTTGACGGAGAAGGCGAGGTAATCCCGATCCTTCAGCGATTGCTTGTAATTGAACTGGCTGAGGCCGTTGAGATTGGTGTCCTCGGCGCCGTAGTAATGCGTGTAGGTCAGGCCGGCCGTGACGCGATCGAGGTAAGTGGCGGTGATGCCAATGTTGATGTCGCCACCGTTGTCCGGGCCGAACGAACTGACCACCGCTGATTTGCCCAGCGGGAAATAACTGACGCCAACGGGAATGCTGATATCGATGCCGGAGAAGAACTGGCGGTACGTCGGCGTGTAGACGACTTTGAAACCCAGGCCATCATCGGTGGCGTTCGGGTCCAGCGCGGCGCGATTTTTGGTGACGCTGAGCAGGCGGTTCCATGCCACTTCGCCAACCAGTCCAGACTCGCGGGCGATGAAGTTGGGGCCAAACGATGCCAACACGTTCAAATTGACGTGAGCGGTGCGGCCCACGGCGTAGAGCGCGTCATCATCGTTGTCGGCAATGACGCCGGGCAGCACGGTCTGACCGTTCGAAACCAGCGGCATGTTCCAGCGCATCGACGCTTCACCGGCGAAGCTGTATTCGTCCACGGTGGTGGAAAAACTCGCGCCCAGCGCGCGAATATCTTCGGGGTAAACCCAGTAGTACTCGCCGATCTGGCCGGTGCTGAAGTTCGACGCCGCCGTCGACGGTTTCAGATACAGCTTCGGCGTCTTGTCGTGGTACTGGATGGCATAGAGACCGTACTCGACGGTCTCAGCGCTGTATTTCAGCTGCAAACCGCCCTGCCCCGAACTGCGCGCTTCCTTGTCATTACCGTGGAAAAACGCGGCGGGACTGGCCGGGTTGCCGCCGAGGAATGCCGGAAACGGCGCACCGACGATCAAGCGCTCATTGCCTTCGCCAATGGTGTCGCTAGTGGAGAAATAACTGCCAGCGGCAGGCAGGCGGGTTTCTTCCCATTCGAGTTGGTAGTACGCGCCGAGCGATACGTCGTCAGTCAGTTGGAAGGTGCCCGACAGTTGATTGACCGGACGGGTGATTTCCTTGAACTGCGTGTTCGGCACCGACTGCGCCTTGACCACGTCAACCGGGGCCATGCCACCGGCAATGCCGTTGGCGCCAAAGAACAGGCTTTCGCCCCAGATCAGACCGTGACGGCCGGCGCGCACCGACGTTGCGCGGTCGGCCAATTCACCGTTCCAGTAGACGAACGCGTCGAGGATTTCGCCGTCACCACCGTGCAAATGACGGGTGTCGTCGGTGAACTCGTCGTAGCCCACCGAACGTGCGTTGGCACGGGACGGATCGTTATTGTCGTTGTTGCCCTGGTACTCGCTGTCGTACCACGCTGCGCCGCTCAGACGTGCGCCGAAATCCTGAAACGACAGATCCAGCTCCGAGAGGATGTCGGTGCGATTGGAGATCAGGCCCTTTTTAAAGGCACGATCGCCATCGTCCTGATTGAGCGCCACCTGACCCTCGGTCAACTTGCTGCTCGGATTCTGCGTGCGCCAGGCAGCGCTGTACTTGATCGTGTTGTCCCAGCGCAACTTGAAATCCGGGTTGCCGGTATCGATGTCGAAAGCATGAGCGGCCTGGCTGCACAGCACCAGCAGCGCAGCAACGCTCAAACCAAAGGGTGCAGACGAGCAGACCGGGCGACGCGCGAGCGCCGCAGTCGTAGAACTAACCATCGCGTTAACCTCTTGTTTTTATAGTGGTAACTGCTGTGGATGCGTTGCAGATGGGCTTAGATTGGCTCGGCAGTGCGCGCGAGCATTTGCTTGACCAGACCAATGCGATCGAAGGCGCGGTCGTGTTGCATTTCCTTGTCGCCGGCCAGCACCGAGCTTTCGCTGATGTATTTGCAACGTTCGAAGCGCCGCGCCATGAAGCGCTGCAGCTGCTGTTCGACGCTGGTGGAGGCGGACTGCTCGCGAGTCAGTTCTTCGCTGAGCACAATCGCGTCTTCGATGGCCATGCCGGCGCCTTGACCGAGGTGCGGCGTGGTGGCATGGGCCGCATCGCCGATCAGCAGGACGCGTCCGCGATGCCAAGGCTCATCGACGAACACCACTTCCATCGGCTTGTAGACGACCTGGCTGTTGTCGGTGATTTGCTCGCGCAGTTCGCCGATCAGCCCGGTAAAGCCTTGCAGGCGCTGGCGCATCTGCGCAGCCAGCTCGGCAGGATCCATCCACGGATTGGACGGTTCGTGGGACGTCAGAAACAGGTACATCAAATTACCGGCCAGCGGCACCAGCCCGGCGTTGCCGTCAGCGCTTTGATAGTTGGCCAGATGATCGATTTGTGGCGCGCGGGGAAAGTTGTAGCGCCATACCGACTGGCCAGTGAAACGCGGGGTGTAGGCATCGCCAAAAACCAGGCTGCGGACTTTCGAGAACAGACCATCGGCGCCGACCACCAGGTCGTAGCTGCCTTGACTGCCATCGGTAAACAACACGTCGACCTCTGTGCCGTCGTCGTTCAGCGTTTCCACGCTCAAGCCCAAACGCACGTTGGCACCGAGTTGCAGGGCGGTTTCGCTGAGGACTTTGTGCAGCGCCAAGCGGGAAATGCCGACGTTGGCAGGGTATTGCGGGCCGGCGAGGCGTTGACCCGGAATGCGCGCCAGCTGCTGTCCGCCGGGGCCGTAGATGGCGACGTCTTCGAAGGCATAAGCGGCATCGAGATATCCGTCGAGAACGCCCAGCTTGGCCATTTCTCGGACGACATTGGTCTGTTGAATAATCCCGACGCCGTAGACTGTCCATTCGGACTTGAGCTCGATCAGGTCGACCTCAATACCTTTACGCCGCAAGGCAATGGCCGCACACAAGCCGCCGATACCACCACCCACGATCAGAACGTTGTTCACTGCACTCATGGTGTTCTCTCTTTTTATTCTTGTGATCGATGCTGCGTCGGGCACGGCATCGTTGGGTGAAGCTTCCCGGCAAAGCAGGGATTTGACTAATCGCGAGTAAGGATGCGATGTATCGCCGTACGCGATACCTCGATTTATCCCGGCAGCGGCAACTCTTCAGGCATTTGCACCAGCAGCCAGCCGTCCTTCTCGCAACTCGGCAGCGCCTCCAGCGTCTGGCCCAGGCAAGGGCCGTAGATGCACTCGCCCGTCGCCGGCAGAAATTGCGCACCGTGGGCGTAGCAGACGATCAACTGGCCATCGGCGGACATGAAGCGGTCCTTGCGATACTCCAGGCGCACGTCCAGATGGGGACAACGGTTGCGATAGACCCGCACCTGATTGTCATGACGCAAGGCAAACACGCTGTCGCGTCCCTGCGCCAACGGGTCGAACCCGCGCGCCCGGCCCTCCTCCAGTTCGTCCAGCCGACACAGTGGCTGCGCAATACCGCTCATGATCAGCGCCGGCCTCAACCGAGTTTTGGCGGTGGTCCGCCCGGGGCCCATTTTTCTTTGGCGCTGAACAGGAACAGCTGCGAGTTATCCGCCGACAGCGGCGCGCGACGGGCCTCCCAGGCGTCATCATGCTTGTCCATATCGGCGTCGTATTCGATGTGGCAGCCCAGCGGACTGTTGAAGTACCAGAACCAGTTGGAGCCAAACAGGTGACGGCCCGGGCCCCAGAAACTGGTCCAGCCTTTTTGCTCGAATCGCGTCCCGGCCAGCAGCACTTCGGTGCCACTGCCCATGTGGAAGGTGAAGTGTTCGCAGCCCTTCATGTGCGGCGGGGTCTGGATCATGAACAGGCAATGGTGATCATCAGAGCCTGCCGGACGCATGAACGGCCCGGCGCCAATGAAGGTGTCTGTGGTGCGAAAGCCGAGGCGCTCGGCGTAGAAAGCTTCTGCTTTGGCTGCGTCGGGTACGAAATACACCACGTGCGACAAAGTGCGCGGAACAGCCCCCATATCGAGGGTAATGCCCGGCTGGTTGAGCGGCCGCTGTGGCGCATGGCCGGCGGCGTTGGTCAGGTCTTCCGGTGCGCTGTACGGCTTGCGTACGCTAACCTGAAACGCGATCGCGAAACCCATGTCGTCAACGCTGTGCAGCACGCCGTGTTGATCACGACTGACACTACGATCACGGGCCAGCTCATCTTCGATGGCATCCAGATCGCTGATCGCGCCGACCCCGTAGACCGTCTCGCGAATCGACGGCGCCGGGCCGATTGCCGCCGGCAAGTCAGGATCGTCGGCTCGACGGATAATCACGGCGGTGCCGTCCAGCGCTTCGAAACGCCCGCCGTTGCTGTCAACGCCGACGGGCGCAAGGCCGTAGTCGCTCAGGCAATCGGTGCAGGCTTGAATGTCATCGACGCCAAAAATCAGGGCATCAAGGCCAATGATGTTCATGGCTTACCACTCCATTGAAATTATGATCCGGTGACTGCCGCCATGGACGCCTTGCAGCGCGCCGGGCCTGACTGGAAACCGGTGGTGGTGTCGGCAGCAGGGCCGACTGCGGCGAAGATTGGCGCAAGGGCTGGCAGCTGACTAATCGCGAGTCGGGATGCGACCTATCGGCAAACGCGATACCTGCGACGAAGGTTGACGCGCCGATTGATTCGTTCGAATGTATTGCGAAAATAAATACAAGAACGGACCTGCCCATGCGTTTCAACCATCTGGACCTGAACCTGCTGGTCGCGCTCGATGTATTGCTCGAAGAGCAGAACATCACCCGCGCTGCCGAACGCCTGCACATGACCCAATCGGCCACCAGCGGCGTGCTCGCGCGTTTGCGCACCTACTTTGAGGATGAGTTGCTGGTTCAGGTGGGGCGCAAGATGCAGCCCACGCCCTACGCCACGGAACTGGCCAAACCGGTGCGTGAAGTCCTTTTGACGATTCAGTCCTCGATTACCGCCAAACCGGTGTTCGACCCGGCCACCAGCAAGCGACATTTTCGCTTGGTGACCTCGGACTATCTGATCAGCGTGCTGTTCGCCCAGGTGATCCAGAACATTCATCAGCAAGCGCCCAACATTACCTTCGAAATGCTTGGCCCCAGCGACAATTCCGGTGAGTTGCTGGTGCGTGGCGAGGTCGATCTGATGATTGTTCCCGAGCGCTACATCATTGATGGCCACCCTTCGCGCCTGCTGTTCGAGGAAGAACATGTGTGCGTGGTGTGGCAAGGCAATACGCAAGTCGGCGACACCCTGACCCTTGAGCAATACATGGAGATGGGCCATGTCTCCGTGGGCTTCGGCCGTACCCGGCACATGAGCATCGAAGAATGGTTCATGAATCAATACGGCTTCAATCGGCGTATTGAAGTGATCACCAGCGACTTCAATACCTTGCCGCAACTGATTGTCGGCACGCAGCGCATCGCCACGATGCACCAGCGTCTGGCGAACCTCTACGCGCACTATCTGCCACTGCGCATCCTGCCTCCGCCGGTGAAAATTCCGGTCATGCGCGAGTACATGTTGTGGCACCGCAGCGTTGACGGCGACCCGATGCACCGCTGGCTGCGCGAACGCATCAGCGAATCCATCCAGCATCTGCAACACGTGCCCATCGTATCTCGCGATACCTCGTATCCGCCGTCACGATTGGCCAATTAGTCGGGTGATCCTTAACGTGCCTTGGAAATGCCAAGGCAACCATAAGGACAACAATAATCATGTTTCGCTATTTCCCGACCAACTACGTTTGGAATCTCTCTGTCGACCTGGCCATTGAAATGGGCGCCCGCATGGGCGAAATCGAAGAGATGTGCGCCACGCTGCAAGAGGCGGCCAAGCAGCCGGACGCGGCCGGCACCCGCGCCTTTCGCGAAACCTGGGCGAAAATGGCTGACAAGCTCTGCGGTCTGGCCGAAGAAGACGAAGGCAATGGCCGAATGCTCTCGGCTGGCGAAAAATACAACCGCGCCGCCACCTATTATCTGACCTGCGAGCGCCTGCAAGCCCATGGCGCGCCGGGCCGAACCGAGCTCTATCAACGCTTCCTGCAAACCTTCAAGCGCGGCATCGAACTGTCGCGTGAAAACTGTGAACGGGTGGAAATCCCTTACGAGGGCAAACATCTTTCCGGCTTGCTCGTGCGCGCCGAAGGCGTCGAGGGTCCGGCGCCGATACTGGTGCAAGTCAACGGTCTGGACTCGACCAAAGAAATGAAATACCGCGTGGGTCTGCCTGCGTGGCTGGCAAAACGCGGCATCTCTTCGCTGATCATTGACCAGCCCGGTACCGGCGAAGCGCTGCGCCTGCATGGCCTGACCGCACGATTCGACAGTGAACACTGGGCCAGTCGCGTGGTGGATTGGCTGGAAACCCGAAGCGACGTCGATGCCACTCGCATTGGGCTCGAAGGTGTCTCGTTGGGCGGCTATTACTGCCCGCGTGCGGTTGCCTTCGAACCACGCTTCGCCTGCGGTGTTGTATGGGGCGCCAATCACGACTGGCGTGATGTGCAAAAGCGTCGACTGGAAAAAGAAGGCAGCTTCCCGGTGCCGCACTACTGGGCGCATGTCTGCTGGGTATGGGGCGCCAAGGACGTCGAAGAGTTCATGACGATCGCCGAAAACGTCCACCTCGACGGCGTGCTCGACCGAATCAAGGTGCCCTTCCTCGTGACCCACGGCGAGCAGGATTCGCAGATTCCGTTGAAGTGGGCGCATCGCACCTACGAACAACTGGTCAACAGTCCAAAATGCGAACTGAAAGTCTTCACCGAACGTGAAGGGGGTGTGCAGCATTCGAGCTTCGACAACAGCATCAATGCCGGGCAATACATTGCCGACTGGGTTGCCGAAACCCTGGGCGGTCGCACCGCTTGATCCACTGAAAAACACGCCATGAAAACGCCGGACAATCTTTCGATTGTCCGGCGTTTTGCATTAGCGGATTCAAGCGCTGGTGCAGCTATTGATGCCGTCAATGCGCAGCCATCGATGCAATCTGCTGGTCGTCCCCTCGCCTGCTCTCTAGCCTCTCTTTGCATAACAATCACAGAGCGAAGACGCCATGACTGCCCTGCACCTGAAATGCCAGACCCTGTTTGACGGCACCGGACTGCAAACCCGCCAACAACAGACATTGATCGTCGAAAACGGCTTGCTCAGTTACGTCGGACCCACCGCGCTGGCACCTGCTCCCAAACCCGGCGATACCCTAGTGGATGCAGGGAATGATTTCGTCATGCCGGGGCTGGTGGATGTGCACACGCATCTGGCCTTCGGTAACGCGCAGAGCGAAGAGGACATTGATCTATGGACCAGCGACGAATTTCGCGCGTTGCGCGGGATGTTCTTCGCGCAACACGTGCTGGCCGCCGGCGTCACCAGCATGGTCTGCCCCGGCGACAGCGGCCAGCTCAGCATCGCCGTGCGCAATGCCGTCGCCGCAGGTTTATTCGAAGGGCCGAGGATCGCGGCCAGCAGCCGCGTCATCACCAATCGCCAGAGTCTCAATGACTGGTTCCCGAGTCGGGTCGGCGCCCCGGAATACTTCACGGCGCAGTTGGTCACCAGCCGTAGCGACGCCCTCGCGGAGATCCGCAAGCAGGCCAAGGACGGCGTTGACCTGATCAAGATCGCCATGGACGGCACGCACCGTCGCCCCAACGGCGAAATCATTGCGGCCTTTACCGCCGACGAAACCTTCGAAATGGTTGAGGAAGCGCATCGTCTGGGCTGCAAGGTCGCCACGCATGCCTACGGTCGCGAAGCCGTGATGTACGCGGCGCGCGCGGGGGTTGATCTGGTTTTCCATGCCTTTTACATGGACGACGCGTGCATCGAAGCGTTGCTTGAGGCCGGCAGCATCCTTGCCCCGACCATGACATTCCCGCAGAACACCGTGGATTTCTGTCAGCCCCATGACCCGGCGATCAGCACGGGTTATGCCGGTTATTGTGCTCGCACATTGGAGGTCGGTTCGGCGGTACTCAAACGGGCCAAAGCGGCTGGCGTACCCTTTGCCTGCGGCAGTGACAGCGGCTTCGCGGTGACGCCTTACGGAGAGTGGCATGCTCGTGAGCTGGAGTTGCTGGTGACTCGGCTTGGATTCACACCGGCCGAAGCGTTATACGCCGCGACCGGTGTTGGTGCGCGCTGTATGCCGCGCGGTGAAACACTCGGCTCGCTGCAAGTGGGCAAGCAGGCGGATTTTCTGCTGCTCGAGGGTTCACCGCTGGACGACATTCGCATCCTCCAAGATCGTTCGCGCCTCAAAGCGGTGTACAAGGCCGGCCAACCGGTACGCATGGATCGCAGCCCCTACAACCCCAAGCAAGTGTCCGACTTCAACTCGCTGAAATGGACCGATCTTTACACCCGCGACCGCGTGGCCCAACTGGGCAAGTGGGCCGTATGAGGACTGAGATCATGCAACGACTCGACTTGCTGACCGCCACGAATATGGCGAGCGATGCCATCCGCATCGCTCGGGAAACCGGGATCAAACCCTTGGGCGTCGCAGTACTGGATGCCGCCGGTCATCCCTTGGCGATATTGCGCGACGAACACGCCACTTTCCTGCGCACGCAAATCGCCACCGGCAAGGCGCGTGGCTGCCTGGGCATGGGTTTTGGCGGACGTGAGCTGGCGCGGCGCGCGCAGGCCATGCCGGCGTTTTTCGCTGCGATCAACAGTTTGACCGGCGGCGAGGTGATTCCGGTGGCGGGCGGCGTGCTGATTCGAAATGCCGAGGGCGTGGTGCTCGGGGCCATCGGCATCAGCGGCGATACCTCGGCCAACGACGAACGTTGCGCATTGCTGGCCATCGCCAAGGCCGGATTGGTCGCCGACAGCGGCGATCAGACAGAGGGTTGATCGAGTAACGCGGCCTGTTCCAGAAGCAGGCCGCGAAACCACTGCATGACCGGGTCATGTTCTTGATAGGGATGCCATTGCAAGACTTGAACGGCCTCTGGGAATTCCAGCGGCGCGGGGTGGACGCGTATTGGATAACACTGGGCGAAGCGTTGCGCCTGTCGTCGAAACACCGTGGCAATGCGTGCGGTACCGACAATGAATTGCGGCATCAGTACAAAGCTTTCAACGGTCACGGCCACTTGTCGCTCAATGCCGAGTTCATGCAGGTGCATGGCATCCATCGCCAGGTTGTGCCCGTCGGCAAACTCGCGCACCACGTGCGCTGCCGCGCGATAGTCGGCCATGCTCAGTTGCTCGGTAAACTCTGGCTGCTGGGCGCAGACGATACAACAGAGCTGGTCCGTCATGAGCGGCACATGGGGATAGGCCGGGTTCACCCGTCGCTGCGGCACGATTACGCAATCACTGCGCCGATAATCGAGCGCTTCGCTGACGACATCACCGTCGCGCGGGACAGGCATGTCGCGCAGGCTCAAGCGAATACCCGGAGCGACACGCGCCAATGCATGGCTGACCGCAGGGAGCAGCACATCGGCGACATAATCGGAGGCTACCAGAGTGATGTGTCGGTCGCAGTTCGCCGGGTCAAAATTCAGGGGTGCATCGACGATCTCCCGGGTCAGTGCCAACGCAGCACGTACCTTTGGCAGCAACTCCAGACCCCGCGCTGTGGGTTCCAGGCGGCGCCCGACTTGTACCAGTAACGGGTCGTTGAAATGTTCGCGCAAGCGGCCCAGTGCCGAACTGGCAGCTGACTGCCCCAGGCACAGACGCTCGGCCGCCCGGCTGACGCTGCATTCGCTTAACAAGGCGTCCAGCGCAACCAACAGATTAAGGTCAAGGCGTCGATATCGCATGTGGGTTCCGCTGCAGGTAATGGTGACGTCTTTGCGCCCGGTTTGCGGGCAGGATCAAAAACGAATCATGACCTTAGCGAGCTGTGTAGCAATGCACCAATCGCGTGTTTGGTGGGAAGGTATCGTTTACGCAGATACCAAGCGCCACTGCGCGTGAATTAGTTACTCAAGGGAAGCCACTAGCAGAAAGGTCAACACGCGGCATCGAGGATCCAGCAGGTAAGCAAAAGCCCTGCGATCACTTGTGATCGAAAGGTTGCTCGAAAATTGATGCTCGTGGACGGTAATCGGCCATTAGCGGTCGCTCGTGTGCGCTAGCTTCCGACCAAGGCAGGTGGCCGCTCGAAAACATGAAAACCTGGTCTGGTAACTTCTGGCCGTTAGCTGCCATCCGCCACCGGCAGCTATCAGCTGAGACGCCCGTACATCTGGCCCAAGCAAGCCACTCACAACACCTGTTCCCAGGTTTGTCCTGCCTGAACTCCCAACCCGCACAAAAAAACCACCGATGCGTTGTCAGTTGATCCTTTTCAGCCTATCTTCAATAAAACCTATACAGCCAACCTGTATGCGTACAACCTTTTCACCCGACTGTGTCCTTAACCCGCACCGCCACGAGTAACCCGAATGAGCCCACTACTAGCCAGCCATTACCGTGAAATCCTCGTTGGCGTCGGTGAGAACCCGGAACGCGAGGGTTTGCTGGACACGCCCCAGCGCGCCGCCAAGGCGATGCAATACCTGTGCAACGGTTACGCGATGAGCCTGGAAGACGTCACCAACGGTGCGCTGTTCGAGTCGCAGAGCGATGAAATGGTGATCGTCAGCGACATCGAGCTTTATTCGCTGTGTGAGCACCATATGCTGCCGTTTATCGGCAAGGCGCATGTGGCGTATATCCCCACGGGTCGGGTGCTGGGGCTGTCCAAGGTGGCACGGGTGGTCGACATGTTCGCGCGGCGTCTGCAGATCCAGGAAAACCTTACTCGGCAGATTGCTCAGGCGATCCAGCAGATCACCGATGCTGCCGGTGTCGCGGTGGTTATTGAAGCCAGGCACATGTGCATGATGATGCGCGGCGTCGAGAAGCAGAATTCGATCATGACCTCCTCGGTCATGCTCGGTGCCTTTCGCGACAGCTCGACGACGCGGCAGGAATTTCTCCAGCTCATCGGCCGGCGCTAGGCCTATACACAGCCTGTTAACTGTACAAGCTCAAGGAGTAGGAAGATGACCCGATTTCTGCTGCTGTTAGGACTGGCGCTCAGCATTGCAAGCTGCGGCAGTGTCGATGTTGCTCGTTACGCGGATCAGCAACCGGCATTGAGTCTGGAGCAGTTTTTCAGCCAGCCCGTCAAAGCCTGGGGCATGTTTCAGAAGCGCAACGGCGAAGTGGTCAAGCGGTTTGAGGTCGATATTGCCAGCCGTCGTGAGGGTGAAAACCTGATCCTCGACGAGCGCTTCCGTTACAGCGACGGCACTCGTGAACGTCGGGTCTGGACCCTCACTCCCGGGGGCAATGGTCAGTGGAGCGGTCGCGCGCACGATGTGGTCGGGGTTGCGCAGGGCCAGATCGCAGGCAACACCTTCCACTGGCGTTATCGCCTGAATCTGCCGGTCGACGACTCGACCTACGAGATGAGCATGGACGACTGGATGTATCTGGTCGACGAAGACACGTTGATCAACCGCACCCGTATGTCCAAGTGGGGTTTCGAAGTCGGTCAGGTGACGGTGTTCTTCCGGCGCCAGAACGCTGGAGCGAACCCATGAGCAGTGGGTTGACCCTGGCCTCGTTCGGCGACGGTTATCGCGCTCTGGTGATCGGCGCCAGTGGCGCCCTCGGCACGGCGTTCTGTCAACATTTGAACCAGGATCCACGCTGCGCCAGCGTCCGTACGCTGGGACGCAAAACTGTGCCGAAGCTCGACCTCGAGCAGCCCGAAACGATCGCCAGCGCCGCCGCCGAACTGGCAGCTGAAGCGCCTTATCACCTGATCATTCACGCGGCCGGCCTGCTCCATCGTGACCAGATCAAGCCGGAAAAAAGCTACAGCGCAATCGAAGCCGAGTCGCTGCAGGCCGTGTTTCAAGTCAACACGCTGGGGCCGGCATTGCTGCTGCGCGACTTTCTGCCATTGCTTGCGCCTCAAGGCGCGATGGCGATGCTGTCGGCGAAAGTCGGCAGCATCGGCGACAACCGTTTGGGCGGCTGGTACGCCTATCGCGCCTCCAAGGCTGCGCTGAACATGCTGATCAAGACCGCCGCCATCGAGCTTTCGCGCACTCGGCCGCAGAGTCGCTTGCTCAGCCTGCACCCGGGCACGGTGGTGTCGCCGTTGTCGCAACCTTTTCGCGGAGCCTCGAGCGCCCGCCCGGCAGACATTGCCGCTGCGCAATTACTGAGTCTGATTGACACGCTGACGCCGGCCGATAGCGGCCATTTCTTCGCCTACGATGGAGAACGCCTGCCCTGGTAGGCAAGGAGTGAAGCATGAATCTGCAAACCCTCACCGAACGTGCGGCCAACAGTGAAGTTCGCGAACTGGAGCTGCTGTCACTCGAAGGTGGATTTTATCTGGCGAGAATTCGCGTAGATCAGGGCCAGTTCACCTTGCTCGATGATGCGGCCAAGCCAATGCATCTGCGTTCAATCACCCACCTGCGCGACTTGCTGCAGACCGTGCCGGCGTTTCCCTGCGTACTGGTGCAACAATGCGTGCACGACGAAATGTGCGGCCGGGATTCAGGGCCGGTCGAAGAGCTGCGCATTCCATTTTCGCTGACCACGCCGTTATGACGCCGAAGCGAGGCAAGCGCTGCATGGCAGGCTGATAAGGCGCGCGTCGCCAAAGGGCGACGCATTTATCGAACCCCTGCCCCGTCCACGGGTCTGCTTCACATCGATTCCCTGGAAGTAAAACCCATGTCCACTCAACATACGCTTGTCCTGCTTGCCCGAGGCGGATACGCCGCGCGCGGCGTTCTGTATCTGATCATCGGCATCTTCGCGCTGCTGGCGGCGCACGACTCCACCAAACCGAAAGACAGCCACAAGAGCCTTGAAGCATTGCTCAGCCAGCCGTTCGGCTACGTGCTGATCGGTGTTGTGGTCGCCGGCCTGCTGGCCTTCGCCGCCTGGCGTGCGCTGCAAGCGATCCGCGATGTCGACCACCACGGCACCGAGTTCAAAGGCCTGGTCATTCGCGCAGGTCTGCTCGCCGGCGGTCTGGTCAATGCGGCGCTGGCCTTCTTTGCCTTGGGTCTGTTGGTGAGTGGTCTCAGGAGTTCGGGCGGCTCCGGCGATGGCAAGACCAAGGATCTGCTCGCGCAGCTGCTGTCGTTCGAGCATTCGAACCTGTTGATTTACCTGATCGCGCTGATCCCGCTGGGTGTCGGTATCGCCCACATCATCAAAGGCTGGAAGGCCACGTTCGAGAAATACTTCGAAGCGGATGACGAAGTGATGCGTTACGTGCGCCCGGTGTCGCGCTTTGGCTTGATCGCCCGAGGCGTGGTGTTTATCGAGATTGCAGTGTTGATGGCGGTCAGTGGCTCGGTTTACCAGGCAACCAATCCACCCGGCATGAAGGAAGCACTGGATGCTTTGCAGAATCTGCCGGCAGGCGGCGTGCTGTTGATGCTGATGGCGTTGGGGCTGATCGCGTTTTCGGTGTACAGCTTTTCCGAAGCGGCCTGGCGCCGGATCGAAATGGATGTGCCGTTGTAAGCGGCGATTCGAGGGGGCGTTTGCCCCCTCGACTGCTTCCCGTCAAGTAAACAGATCAACGCCCAACTGGAACGCTACCCATAGCGCCAGACCTGTAGCAAACATCAGCGCGATGTTTTCAAACAGGTTGTTGCGGTACTGCTTGTCCAGCAGCGATTTCTGGTTGGACATGATCAGCAAGCCCAGGGAAATCACCGGCAAACCAATGATGTTCAATGCGCTGACACCAATGGTCAGGGTGACGAAATCCGGCATGCCCGGCATCGACCAGATCAGCGGCGTGACCAGAATGAACAGCATGAACCACTTGTGCATCGGGTCGTGATGGAACTCTTTGCCGTACTTCTCGCGACGCTCAGGACGAACATGCTGGAAGGCATCGGTGATCAGCATCGGAAACGCCGTGGTCTTGCCTGAAATACTGGCGAACAGCGTTGCGAACACGCCGATGAAGAACACGTACCAGCCGATCGGGCCGAAGAAGATTTCCAGCGCCTTGCCCAGATCGCCCAAGGTTTTCACCTCGATGCCGTTGGGCCGCAGGATTTCCGCACCGACGATCCAGATCGCCAGGTTGATGATGATCCCGACGAACACCGCAAACAGCAGGTCGTTACGCTGAATGCGCTTGTGCTGCGGCCCGGTCCAGCCTTTCTGGCGCATGACATACGGGTGCACGAAGTTGGCGATCGAGCCGGCGACCGCGCCGATCACTGAAACCGCCACCAGCAACGCGCCATGCACGCCTTCGTCCGGCGGAATGCTGAAGCCGATGGTGCCTTTGATGATGCCGCTGACATCCGGACCGGACATCACCGCCAAGGCGATGAACGCCAGGGTCATGATCGCCAGCAGTAGCTTCATCACGCCTTCGATCATCGTGTAGATGTTGCGCCCGACCAGCATCCAGACCGCCAGCACCACCGCCACCGAGCACAGCAATGGCTGATCGATCTTGAACAGCATCGCCAGCGACTCCCCTGCCCCCTTGATCATGTAGGCGTTCATCAAGTGCCCCATCAACAGGGCATAAACCAGCATGAACCAGGCAAACACCGGGTTGAGCTGGGCGTAGCCCTGCAGGATGGTCATGCCCTGGTTATTACACAGCTGGAACCGGGCAATGATGTTGACGATCAGGTACCTGAGCAACAGCGAGACCGCCAGCACCCACATCATTGCGTAGCCGTAGTTCGCACCGGCCACTGAAGACGTGATGAGATCGCCCGCACCGAGCCACGACAGCACGGCGATAATGCCGGGGCCGAGCAGTTTCAGCGTACGCAGGAACAGGTTTTGCGGTTTCGCAGCGGCCTGATGATCGAGTGGAGCCATGCTCGCCATAGGGGTATCTCCGTTATTGTTTTTGTGAGAGTTGTTGCACTGCGCACATTAGGTAGGATGTCGTACAACAACGCTAACGGGAGAGTATGTAGAAATGTGTCAAACCTCAATGACGACGGCCCTCTCCGATCATTTCCGCTGATCAAAATCATCTGGAACAAGCATGTGAAATAAACGTAGCGACGTTACAGGCCTACGAAATAGCCATTGATGGCCCAGCCAATCACTCATAGGATGACTGATCACAACAACAATAAGGCTGGGAATGATGAAAAGAACCCTCTTGATCGCTGCGCTCGCCTCCACGTTGAGCGTGACGGCTAACGCCGCTACCTACGCTTACATCTCAAGCCCCGGCGACGGTCTGATCTCGCAATATCGCCTTGATCAGAGCAACGGCGCACTCACCCTCATTGAACAAATCCAGGCCGGCGATCAGGTCAATCCGATGGCCCTCACCCCGGACGGCAAAGTGCTGTTTGCAGCCTTGCGCGTCAAACCCTTCCAGGTGCTGGGCTACCGGATCGATCGCCAAAGCGGTCACCTGACGAAATTCACCCAAGCTCCGCTGGCAGAGAGCATGGCCTACTTGTCGACCGATCGAAAAGGTCGCTACCTGCTCGCCGCGTCCTACGGCGCCGATACCCTCAGCGTTCAAAAGATCGGCGAGGATCATCAGCCTTCCGCCAACATCCTGCGTTACCCGACCGGCCTGCACGCGCATTCGATTCGCACCGAGCCGAGCAATCGTTTTGCCTACGCTGGCAACCTTGGCACCGACAAGGTGCTGCAATATCGCCTGGACGCCAAGACTGGCGAGCTCAGCCCGATCGGCAGCGGCTCGGTCAGTGTTCCGGAGAAAACCGGGCCTCGGCACCTGGCGTTCTCGCCCAACGGCAAATTCCTTTACGTGGTCGGCGAAATGAGCGGCACCGTGACGGCGTTTTCGATCGACGAGGCCAGCGGCGCGTTGACCCGCATCGCTGAAGCCAATGGCATTCCCGAGCGATTGAAGCTGGCCCACGGCGAAGTGCGTGATGCGCGCAACAACGATTTGAAAGACGATCCGACCCGACGCATCTGGGCCGCTGACCTGCGCATGTCGCCGGATGGAAAACTGCTGCTGATGAGTGAGCGCACCAGCAGCAGCGTTTCGGCATTTGCTGTGGATCCGGCAACCGGAGGACTGACGTTTCTCGATAACTACTCAGTGCAGGAACAACAACCACGCAATATCGCCTTCTCCCCAGATGGCCACTGGCTGCTGGTGACGGGCGAGAAAAGCGCCAAGGTCGGTACGTACGCAGTGAGCAAGGATGGCGCGCTGAAGCGTGTCGGTGAAGCGGCCTCCGGCAAAGGCGCATTGTGGATCGAGATACTGCAAACTCCTGACGCATGAATATCTGCGGAGCAGCAACTGCTCCGCCGTTCTGCAACTAATCTCCCGCCGCTTCGGTCATTAGGTTTGCCGAGGTTGATACATTTACGCAGACCTCACTTTCAAGAGACTGCCCAACGTGATCAGCCATCTCGATCGCCGCAACAACCGCTCGCTGGACAGTCTGAATTTCTTCCTCGCCGATGTCCGCGACGGTCTCGGTCCGTACCTCGCCATCTACTTGCTCGCCGTACACCACTGGGACCCGGCCAGTATCGGCGTGGTCATGACCATTGCCGGTATCGCCGCACTGATCACGCAGACGCCCGCTGGTGCGCTGGTTGACAGCAGCCGGACGAAACGGGCGCTGGTCATCATCGCCGCGCTGTTGGTCACGGTGAGTTGTCTGCTGCTGCCGTTCATTTCGTCATTCAGTCTGGTGGCATTGACTCAAGCCTTGAGCGCGGCGGCAGCGTCAATTTTCGCCCCGGCGATTTCCGCGATTACCCTGGGCATCACCGGCCCACGAGCATTTACCCGGCGTACCGGTCGCAACGAGACGTTCAACCATGCCGGCAACGCGTGCGCGGCGTTATTGGCCGGTTTGTTTGCCTATCTGTTCGGTCCGGTGGCGGTGTTTTATCTGATGGCGGTCATGGCGCTGGCCAGTGTGATTGCCGTGCTGTTCGTTTCGGCAGAAGCGATAGATCACGACGTCGCGCGCGGTTTGCAGCCTGGCGATCAAAGCCATCAGCCGTCCGGATTCAAGGTACTGCTGAGCAATCGCCCGTTGCTGATGTTTGCCCTGTGCTGCGCGCTATTTCACTTGGCCAACGCGGCGATGCTGCCGCTGGTGAGCCAGAAACTCGCCCAAGCCAACTTGCACATGGCCACGCCGCTGACCTCGGCGTGCATCGTCGCCGCGCAACTGGTGATGGTGCCGATGGCGCTGCTGGCCGGTGCGAAAGCCGATGTCTGGGGGCGCAAACCGTTATTGCTGGCGGGTTTTCTGATCCTGCCGCTGCGCGGCTTGCTCTACACCTTCTCGGATGATCCGTACTGGCTGGTCGCCGTGCAGCTGCTCGACGGCGTCGGCGCTGGGCTGTTCGGCGCGCTGTTCCCGGTGATGGTCAAGGATCTCACCCTCGGCTCCGGGCATTTCAATGTCAGCCTCGGCGCGCTGACCACAGCATTTGGCCTTGGCGCGGCGCTGAGCAATGGGCTGGCCGGATTCGTCGTCGAGGCCGCCGGTTACAGCGCGGCATTCCTGACTCTCGCCGGAGTTGCAGCGGCAGCATTCCTGCTGCTGTTGATCGCTGTTCCGGAAACGCTGCAGCGGACTGAAAAGTTCGATTCCGCTGCACTGCTGAGCCAAAACTGAGCGGTTTGTATCAGCATGTAGCTTTTGCCGACACAGATACACACGCATGCGAAGTTCAGCCTTGCGCACACAGAACTGACACATTTAGCGCGCTAAATACCACTGTCGTTTCCATTCCTACCTTAACCAATCGACAGGACATCACCATGAACAAAGTCTTCGCTACCCTCGCCCTCACCGCTGCCATGTTCGGCGCCACCGCTGCGTTCGCCGCGCCGGTCAAACCTACCGTGGTGCTGGTACACGGCGCATTCGCCGATTCGAGCAGCTGGAACGGCGTGGTCAAGATTCTCGAGAAGGATGGCTATCCGGTGATCGCTGCGGCCAACCCGCTGCGCTCGGTCAAGAGTGATGCGCAATCGGTGGCGGATGTGCTGGCCAGCGTGAAAACTCCGGTGGTCCTGGTCGGCCACTCTTACGGTGGCCCGGTGATCAGCGAAGCCGCTTACGGCAATGCCAATGTCAAAGCGCTGGTGTACGTCGCCGCGTTCGCCCCGGAAAAGGGTGAAACCGCAGCCGAATTGTCCGGCCGCTTCCCTGGCAGCACCCTTGGCCCGACCCTGTCGGCCCCGGTTGAGCTGGCCGATGGTGGCAAGGATTTGTACATTCAGCAGGACAAATTCCATGAGCAGTTCGCAGCTGATGTTTCCCCGGCAGATGCGAAGTTGATGGCCGCCACCCAGCGCCCGGTGACCGTCGCCGCGCTCAACGAAGCCGCCACCGAGCCTGCATGGAAAACCGTGCCGTCGTACTTCGTCTACGGTGACCAGGACAAGAACATCCCGGCGCAAGCCCTGGCGTTCATGGCCGAGCGCGCGCACTCCAAGCAGACCGTCGTGGTCAAAGGCGCGTCGCACGTGGTGATGGTGTCCAACCCGAAAGCCGTTGCCAGCCTGATCGAAACCGCTGCGACCGGGAAGTGATCCATTGCTGAGTTGAACCTTGAAGCCTTAGCCGTGAACCCTGTTCACGGCTTTCAGCGCTGGATGATGTTGTAGACGTTCGCTGAGGAAATCGACAAACGTGCGCACCTTCGCCGGTACGCGCGGATGTTTCAGATAGACCAGTTGCACCGGTAACGCCGGCGGCTCAAAGGCCTGCAACACCAATTCCAGTTCACCGGCCGCAACCTGGCTGGCGACTTGATAAGACAGCACCCGGGTAATGCCCCAACCGGAACTGGCGATGTTGATTGCCGCCTGATTCGCGGTGACCACCAGACGCGGTTCGAAGCGAAAGCTCAACGGCCCGTCGGCATGGGCGAATTGCCAATCGCTGAGCAAATGACTGGCGGACGACATGACGATATTGGCGCGGCTCAACTCGTTCGGATGTTGCGGTCGGCCATAGCGGGCGAAGTAATCCGGCGTGCCGCAGATGACCTGCCGGACCTCGCCGACCTTGATTGCATGCTGATTGTTCTCGTGCAAATGGCCGATGCGCACGGCGACATCGATACCCTCTTCCGCCATGTTCACCACGCGATCGACCAGCAACGCCTTCAGATGCACTGAAGGAAACGCGTCGACGTATTGCGCCAGCAACGGCGCGATGAACAGCTCGCCAAACAACACCGACGCGGTCACGCTCAAATGCCCGCACGGCACCCGATAACTGCCGGCAGCGGCCTCTTCGGCTTCGTCGACGTCGCACAGAATTCTTCGGCAATCGTCCAGATAACGGTGCCCGGCTTCGGTCAGGTGCAGGCTGCGCGTGGTGCGCGACAACAGACGCGTGCCGATGCGTTGCTCCAGCGCGGCAATGGCGCGGGTGACGCTGGGGGGCGAGGTGTTCAAACGCCGGGCCGCCGCCGCAAAGCCACCCTCCTCGGCCACGGCCAGGAACATGCGCATTTCCTGAAAACGATCCATAGGCGGGAACCTGTAAAAAACTTCGAAAACACAGTGAAATCATGTGGGAGCGAGCCTGCTCGCGAAGGCATTCTGTCAGTCAACATCACCGTTGCATGACACACCGCTTTCGCGAGCAGGCTCGCTCCCACAGGATATGTGCATCGTTGTGAATCAAGCTGTTTGCAGGCCCACCGCTGTACGCTGCATGCCGACGAATTTCGGCAGCGCCTCGACCCGCGCCAGCCACGCCCGCACATTCGGGTAATCCTCAAGCGAGACATTGCCTTCCGGTGCGTGGGCGACGTAAGTGTAGGCGGCCACATCGGCAACGGTTGCCTTGTCGCCGGCAAGGAATGCGCTGTTGGCCAACTCGTCTTCCATCACCTGCAACAACGCATGGGAACGCTTGATCGCGTCAGCTGCGTCGTAACCGGCGCCGAACACCGTGATCAAGCGCGCCGTGGCAGGACCCGAGCTGATCTGCCCGGCAGCCACCGATAACCAGCGTTGCACCTTGGCTTGTTCGACCGGATCGCTCGGCAGCCACTGGCCGTTGCCGTATTTGCTCGCCAGATAAACCAGAATGCCGTTGGAATCCGCGAGCACCGTGCCGCTGTCATCAATCACCGGCACTTGGCCGAATCGGTTGAGGGCGAGGAATTCAGGGGTTTTGTGCGCGCCCTTCATCAGGTCGACGAACACCAGTTCGGTCGGCACATCCAGCAGGGACAACATCAACTCGACGCGATGCGAGTGGCCGGACAACGGATGGCGGTACAGTTTGACGGCTGACTGAGACATGACGTGCTCCTGGATTATTTGAGGTCGACCCGCTGATCGTGTCGATGGGGCTCATCCTGCTCCCCTGCCGCAAATCGCGGAATCCTCAGCCAATACAATCGAGCATTTCAGCCAGTGAAATAATCATCCTCGTCCTTAGGCGCGCGTAGGGATCATTTCACCGCGTGAAACAGTGGATTGCAGTTTCTGGCCATTCCCTCGCAACCGGCCGAGGGCGAACATGAGCCCACTTGAGCTTCAGCCCCAGGCGGCTCACCGGCCCGTTTGTACCCGAGGAGAATCGAAATGGACACAGCGTCGAAACCGCAGCCCTCGCCCTGGCATGAAGGTGAGCTGACCCTGCAACGTGCCGTCGGCGCGGTGGAGATGATGGTCGGTGTCGGCCAGCGGCAACTGGCCCGCGACTGGATGCCGGACCAGCACCGCGAGTTCTATGCGCAACTGCCCTTCGTCGTGCTCGGCGCCGTCGACAGCCAGGGCGATCCGTGGGCAACGCTGCGCACCGGTCAACCGGGGTTCATGGATTCGCCGTCACCAGAGGTTCTGAAGATCAAACTCGACGCGCAGCCCAACGACCCGGCCAATCAAGGCCTGCAACCCGGCGATGCGATCGGCATGCTCGGCATCGAACTGCACACCCGTCGGCGCAATCGCATGAACGGCAATATCAGCCGCCGCGATGACAACATTCTTGAGATCGGCGTGACCCAGGCTTACGGCAACTGCCCGCGCTACATCAATCTGCGCCATTACGCCTTCGTCGACGAGACTACCGACACCGCGCTCGACTTGCCGGTCAGCGAACCCTTGGTGCGCGACATGATCGCTGCCGCCGACTCGTTCTACGTGGCCACTTATGTGGTGCGCGACGGTGAGCGGCAAGTCGACGTGTCCCATCGCGGCGGCAAATCCGGTTTCGTGCATATGGACGAAGACGGCACCCTGACCATCCCGGATTTCTCCGGCAATCTGTTCTTCAACACCCTGGGCAACATCCTGCTCAACCCGCGCGCC
This sequence comes from Pseudomonas sp. S3_G06, assembly GCF_054667565.1. Taxonomy (NCBI): domain Bacteria; kingdom Pseudomonadati; phylum Pseudomonadota; class Gammaproteobacteria; order Pseudomonadales; family Pseudomonadaceae; genus Pseudomonas; species Pseudomonas sp. S3_G06. The sequence continues at coordinate 2,103,653 of NZ_CP162738.1, read as the reverse complement.
GGGCTGACCTTCATCGATTTTGAAAGCGGCGATCTGTTGCAGATGACCGGCAGCGCGGAAGTGCTGCTCGACGATCCGCAAATCGCCGCGTTTCAAGGCGCCGAGCGCCTGTGGCGCTTCAAGCCGCAGCGCATCGTTTACCGTCAGGCCGCGCTGCCACTGCGCTGGGCCGAGCAACCGGAAGGCGATTCGCCCAACTCGCAAATGACCGGCAGCTGGGAACAGACCCGCGAGCGTTTGCAGGCCGAGGCGCTGCGCAATCAATGGCGCGCGCTGCACGTCACGCGGGTGGTCGATGAGAGTCCGCAGATCCGTTCTTTTTACCTGCAAGCCAACGACGGCTTCGGCCTGCCACGCTTTGAACCGGGCCAGCACTTGCCGATCAAGGTCTTGCTCGACGGTCAGGATGCCGCGTCGATCCGCACCTACAGCGTGTCCAGCGCGCCGTCGGACGAGTTTCTGCGCATCAGCGTCAAACGCGATGGCTCGGTCTCCTCGCATCTGCATGATCGGGTCCAGGCACTGGATTTGATCGAAGCCCGCGCCCCGCAAGGCGATTTCACCGTCGACGCCACCGAACGCCGGCCACTGGTGTTGCTCGCCGCCGGGGTCGGGGTGACGCCGTTGCTGTCGATGCTGCGCGAGGTGGTCTATCAGGGCAAACGCATCAGCCGCATGCGCCCGACCTGGGTGGTGCAAAGCAGTCGCACCGTCGAGGATCTGGCCTTTCGCGAAGAAATCGATGCCTTGGCTGCGCGCGCCGGTGACAAGGTCAAGGTGCTGCGCGTGGTCAGCCAGCCGCCGCTGGAAGCAACAGCGCAAGGTTACGATCACGCCGGGCGCATCGACATCGCCTTGCTGAAGAGCCTGCTGCCGCTGGATGACTACGATTTCTACCTGTGCGGCCCGGGCAGCTTCACTCAGGCGCTGTACGACGGCTTGCGCAAAATGCGTATTCCCGACGATCGCATCCACGCCGAAACCTTCGGCCCGTCGACGCTGATCCGCGATGTCGAAATCAGTACCCCGGCGCCGCCGCAGGTGCCGGTCGCCGAAGAACCCGTCAAGGTGCTGTTCGCCACGTCCGGCAAGGAAGCACGCTGGGAACCGGGCAGCGGCACCTTGCTGGAACTTGCCGAGGCACGTGGCTTGAATCCGGAGTTCAGCTGTCGCGGCGGTTCCTGCGGCACCTGCAAAACCCGCCTTACCAGCGGCCAGGTGCATTACCTCACCCCGCCGGCCATGCGCTTGGCGGACGACGAAGTGCTGATCTGCTGCGCCGCCCCGGCGCAGGGCAGCGAAACCCTGGTGCTGGACGTTTGAATCATGAGGAGGTGCGCCATGAAGCCGTATGCAGAAACCAACGTGGTTTGGCCGCAAGAGAACACCGGACTGTCCGCCAGTGAATGCGAACGCAGTTTTTTACTGCCGCAACTGATGGGCTCGCTCGCCGGTGAAACCTGCGCATTGACGGGCTCATTCAATCAACGTGAGCATCTGCCTTCGAGCCCGAACGGCTGGTTTTCCCGTGGGCTCAAGGCGTTGTTTGCTTAGGCTTTGCTCACCGCCGCCACTCTGGCCGCCGGCCCGTGCTGGCGGCTGGTGACCAGGCCAATGAACGAGATCAGCAACGCCAGGCCAATGGTCGAGGTCACTTCCAGGCGGTGTTCAGGGGTGATCATCATCACTGCCAACGCCGCGCAGATGAAGGCGATGACCAGCCAGGTGAGCCAGGGAAACAGCCACATGCGCAAGGTCATTTCGACCTTTTCCCGTTCCAGTCGGCGGCGCATGCGCAACTGCGAAATGGCGATCACCAGATACACCAGCAAGGCAATTGCGCCGGAGCTGGCGAGCAGGAACTGGAACAGCCCGGCCGGCATGAAATAGCTGAGCAAGGTCACACCCGCGCCAATCACCGTGCTGGCAATGACCGCCGCGCGTGGCACGCCGGCCGCCGAAGTCACCTTCAATGCCGGCGGCGCATCGCCGCGTCGGCCCAGCGAATAGAGCATGCGCGAGGAAATGTAGATCGAGGAGTTCATGCAACTGGCCACCGCGATCAATACGACCACGTCGACGAGGAATTTGGCGTTGGGGATGTTCATCAGTTCCAGTGCGCGCTGGTAGGAACCGACCGAGGCGAGTTGCGGGTCGTTCCACGGCACCACGGAAATCACCACGAAGATCGACAGCAGATAGAAAATGCCGATACGCCAGATCACCGAGCGCGTGGCCTTGGCGATGTTCTGCGCCGGATTGTTCGATTCCGCAGCGGCAATGGTCACCGCTTCGGTGCCGATGAAACTGAACATGATGGTGATGAACGCGCCGACCACCGCCGACATGCCGTTGGGCGCAAAGCCGCCGTGCTCGGCCATCAGCGTGCTCAAGCCACTGGCTTCACGCTCGGGAATCCAGCCCATCAGCACCGCAAAACCCAGGCCGATGAAACCGATGATCGCGATGACCTTGGCCATGGCGAACCAGAATTCGAACTCGCCGTATTTCGACACGCTGAACAGGTTGGTGATCACCAGCAGGACGATCGACAGCAAGGCGAACAACCACGCATCGACCTGGGGAAACCACTGGTTGAGCACGTGCCCGGCGGCCAGCGCTTCGATCGGAATCACCAGCACCCAGAACCACCAGTAGAGCCAGCCGATGGTGAAGCCGGCCCAGCGGCCAATGGCTTGATCGGCGTAGGTGGAAAACGAGCCGGTGTCGGGATGCGCCACGGCCATTTCGCCGAGCATGCGCATGACCAGCACGACCAGCAGACCGGAGAACAGATAAGCGAGCAGCACCGCAGGTCCTGCGGCGGCGATGGCGTGGCCTGAGCCAACGAAAAGTCCTGCGCCGATGATGCCGGCAATGGAAAGCATGGTGACGTGACGCGGTTTGAAACCTTGCGCCAACTGACCGTTGGAGTCCTTGGGGTTCAGGCTAGTCATGGGTTCTTATTGTTCTCATGATCGACGTTTGGGCCACTGACTGAGCGTCAGGCGATCATCATTTCCGGTGTCGGCATCAGGCGAAAGCTGCGACGCAGACGCTTTGCCGACGAAATGATGCTTCACCTTACGTGGCCCGACCGCCGCACAACTAGCCTGAGTGCGGCATGCCGATGTCTGATTTCGACATGCCACTCTCAGGCCAGCATGGGTCGGCGGCAACCGCTGCGGCGATTTACAGCGTGTAGGAAATCCCCACCTGCACGGTTCGCGGCGCCCCCGGGTAGGCGTAAACGTTGCCGAAGGCGCCCTCTTCGTAGTCGCGGTCGAAGATGTTTTTCACATCCAAGTTGAGCCGCACTTTGTCGTTGACCTTGTAGAAGCTCAGCAGGTCGACCACGGTGTAACTGCCCATGGAAAACGCGGTGTTGGCGGTCTGCCCGGCGCGCTCGTCGACGTATTTCAGTCCGGTGCCAAGGCCAAGACCTTTGAGCGTGCCGTCCTGAAACTCGTACATATTGAGCAGGCTGAAGCTGTTCTTCGGGATGTTCAGCAGGCGCGTGCCGGAGCGCAGCGTGTTGTCCTTGGTCACCTCGGCGTCGACGTAAGCGTAACCGCCGACCACTCGCCACTCCGGGGTGAGGTTGCCGGTGACGTTGACGTCGAAACCACGGCTGCGTACTTCACCGGCGGCGACGCTGAAGGTCGAATCCACCGGGTCGGTGGTCAGCACGTTGCGTTTTTCGATCTGGTAGATCGCCGCGTCGACGCTCAACTGCTGATCCAGCGCTTCCCACTTCACGCCCATCTCGTAGGACTTGCCTTTCTCTGGAGCGAAGCCGCCGCCTTCGCGACTGGCGCCGGTGTTGGGCTTGAACGAGCGCGCGGTGTTGGCGTAGACCGCCAGGGTATCGGTCAAATCGTAGGTGACGCCGATACGCGGGGTGACGGCGTTGTCGCTGGCCTGCCAGCTCTTGCCGCCCGGCACGTAGGTTTCGTAATCGTGCTCGAAGCGCTCGAAACGTGCGCCGGCCAGCACTTTCAGTTTGTCGGTCAGGGCTACCTGATCCTGCACGAATGCCGCGTAGGTCTTGAGGTTCTCTTTGTCGTGAGTCGGCGTGCGGGTCAGCGCCGGGCGTGGCTGGCCGTAAACCGGATTGAAGATGTCGATCGGGTAGGCACTGACCGCGCCGCTGGAGCGCTGGATGATCGACTTGTAGTCGTAATCTTCGTACTCGATGCCGGTGAGCAAGGTGTGCTGCAGACCGCCAGTATCAAAATGCCCGGTGAGGTTGAGCTGGGTGTCCTTGTCGGTCCATTCCAGCTTGCGGTAGTTGAAGTTGCGCCCCAGCGTGCGGCCGTCAGCGGCAATGCCGTTGGCCTCGATCGCGTTGCCCTTGAGCGAGCCGTCGAGCCACTGGAAACCGCCGCCGAGGGTCCAGTCGTCGTTGAGCATGTGCTCGAAACGCAACTGCGCCATGTTGTTGTCGTTGTGCAGCTTGCCGACGTCCTTCTCGCCAAAGAAGGTATCGCGCGAGGCAGTGCCGATCTGCGCCGGGTAGCGCGTCACGCCGCGATCGAGCGGCGCGTTGTTGCGCATGAAATCGCCTTCGAAAATCAGCTTGGTCGCGTCGGTGGCCTGCCAGGTCAGCACCGGCGTGATGCCGTAGCGCTCGGTCTCGACATGATCGCGGAAGGTGTCACCGCCCTCGCCCACCACATTCAAGCGATAGGCCAGACGCCCTTCTTCATCGAGCGGCCCGGAAGCGTCGAGGGTGCCGCGCTTCATGCCTTGGTCGTTCAATTGGCTGCCTAACGTAACGGTGCGCTCGGGCAACGGCTGTTTCGACACCACGTTGAAGGTACCGCCGGGATCGCCACGGCCATAGAGCATGGTCGCCGGGCCGCGCAGCACTTCCAGACGCTCGATGGTATTGGCGTCAGGCATGTTCGGGTAGCCACGGTTGATCGGGAAACCGTTGCGGTAGAACTCACCGGTGGTAAAACCGCGCACGGTGAAGGTGGTCAGGCCCTGCCCCCCGAAATTGTTCGCCCGACCCACGCCACCGGCGTAATCCAGCGCATCCTGCAAACGCGTCGCGCCGAGGTCTTCGACGGCGTCCTTGGTCACCACGCTGATCGACTGCGGGGTTTCGTGAATCGAAGTGTCGGTGCGCGTGGCACTGGCCGAACGAGTCGCGCGGTAGCCTTGGACCGGGCCGTCTGCCCTTTCGTAATCCGCTGTGCCGACCACATCGGTGGCTTCCAGCTCAAGCGTTGAAGTAGTCGGTTCGGCTGATTCAGCCCACGAGGAAGAAGACAACGCCTGCAGCACACAAATGGAAAGCAGAGTTCGACGCATGAGGTGAAAACCTTTACGAATAGGCCAGAACGAAGGGCAAAACCGCCATTGAAAACGCCGCGCATGGTATACGGTCGCATTAGTAATTGAAACGTATTCTTATTTGTCATGTTGATCAGGATTGGTGAGCGGGATTCATCATTCCATCCTGAAACCGCGCATTATCAGCAGGGCGTCGATGGCCTAGGATCGTAGGGATCCGACGTCAATCGATGGCTGCGCCGCGCTACGTGGGCGCCGCCAGCCTGTCTGAAAGGAGTTCGCAGATGAAATTCGACACCCCGGCCGGCTCCAATCCGATCGACCAGCTGAAGGTGATCGGCCAACCTGCCGACCGCATCGACGGCAAGTTGAAAACCACCGGCACCGCCACCTACGCCTACGAGCAAAACGCAGCGGTGCCGGACGCCGCCTATGGCTATATCGTCGGCGCCGGGATCGGCAAAGGGCGCATTGCCTCGATCGATTCCACGCAAGCGCGGGAAGCGTCCGGGGTGATTGCCATCGTCACTTACGAAAACGCCGGGCCATTGGCCAAAGGCGAGTTTTACGTAGCCAGGGCCTTGGCCGGGCCGCAGGTCGATCACTATCACCAGGCCGTGGCGATTGTCGTCGCGGACACCTTTGAACAGGCCCGCGCGGCGGCCGGCTTGCTCGACATCCGCTACGTGGCCGAACCAGGTTCCTTCGATCTGGCTGCGGCGAAAGACTCCGCAAACCCACCGCCACCGGCCGGTTTCGGCCCGCCGCCGCAGACCAGCGTCGGTGACTTCGAAGGCGCCTTCAACGCTGCGCCCGTGCAAATCGATCAGCACTACAGCACGCCTGACCAGGCCCACGCGATGATGGAACCGCACGCAACCATTGCCCGCTGGAGCGGCACGCAGTTGACCTTGTGGACATCGATCCAACAGATCAACTGGGGCGTGCGCGATCTGGCGAAAACCCTCGGTATCGCCAAGGAAGATGTGCGCCTGATCTCGCCGTATATCGGCGGTGGTTTCGGCGGTAAGGGCACGATTCTTTGCGACGCAGTGTTGGCATCCCTGGCCGCTCGACATGCCGGGCGACCGGTGAAAGTCGCGCTGCCGCGGCCGCTGATGTTCAACAACCTGACTCACCGCCCGGCGACGCTTCAGCGCCTGCGCATCGGTGCCAACCGTGACGGCGTGATCACGGCGATCGGCCACGAGAGCTGGTCGGGCAATCTGCGCGGCGGACGCGCCGAAGCAGCTACCGCGTCAACCCGCTTGCTTTACGCCGGGGCCAATCGCATGACCCGTTTGAATCTCGCCGTGCTCGATCTCGCCGAGGGTTCGGCGATGCGCGCGCCGGGCGAGGCACCGGGGATGATGGCGCTGGAAATCGCCATGGATGAACTGGCCGAAAAGCTGCAAATGGATCCGCTGCAACTGCGCATCCTCAACGATTCGCAGGTCGATCCGGAGCAACCGGCGCGGCCGTTCTCCAAACGGCAGTTGGTGGAATGCCTGAACACTGGGGCCGAACGCTTCGGCTGGCGTCAGCGCAACCCTCAACCCGCTCAGCGCCGTGAGGGCGGTTGGCTGATCGGCATCGGGCTGGCCTCGGCGATTCGCGGCGCACCGACGACCGCTTCGGCGGCGCGGGTGCGTCTCGATCGTCAAGGCGTCATCACCGTGGAAACCGACATGACCGACATCGGCACCGGCAGTTACACCATCATCGCCCAGACCGCTGCCGAAATGATGGGCGTGCCGCTGGACCGTGTCGTGGTGCACTTGGGCGATTCGCGGTTTCCGGAATCGTCGGGCTCCGGCGGCCAGTGGGGCGCCGCCTCCTCCACTGCCGGGGTGTATGCCGCGTGCGTGAAACTGCGTGAGGCCGCCGCTCGCGCCGTCGGGATTGACCCGCAGCAAGCCGAGTTTGTCGATGCACAGATTCGCGCAGGCTCGCAGCAGGTTGGCTTGGCTCAGGCCGCAGCCAATGGCGAGCTGACGGGCGAGGACCGCATGGAATACGGTGACCTTGCCCAGCGCTTCGCCCAGCAGACCTTCGGCGCGCATTTCGCCGAGGTCGCGGTCAATGCGGCGACCGGCGAAATTCGCCTGCGTCGGCAACTGGCCGTGTGCGCCGCCGGGCGCATCCTCAACCCGAAAACCGCGCGCAGCCAGATCATCGGCGGCATGACCATGGGCGCCGGCGCGGCATTGATGGAAGAGCTGGCGGTGGATCATCGAATCGGCTTTTTCGTCAATCACGATCTGGCCGGATACGAGGTGCCGGTGCACGCCGACATTCCCCATCAGGAAGTGATCTTTCTCGATGAAGTCGACCCGTACGCCACCCCGCTGAAGGCCAAAGGCGTCGGTGAGCTGGGTATCAGCGGCGCGGCGGCGGCCATCGCCAACGCGATCTATAACGCCTGTGGCGTACGGGTGCGCGATTATCCGATTACGCTGGATAAACTCATCGGCGAGTTGTCCTACCCGGTCTGAGACTGGATCACGCAGGATATCGCCCATGTACCCCACCACCCCCGATGGCCGCTATTTTGTGGTCAAGCAACAGCTGTGGCGTTGCAGCAATCCAGCGCTGCCGGCCGCCGAGCGTGAGGCGTTTGTAGCCGAACTCATGTCAGCGCGGCGTGCGGTCAAAGAGGCGAAGCGTGCGGAGGATGCACAGGCATTGAAGTCGGCGAGAGATCGCGTCAACGAGGCCAAAGTCGCGCTGGGTGAGCGCGGGCCGGTGTGGTGGGATGACGGCAGCCCGGATTACAACCGATTCAAAGTGAGCAATACACCGTATGCGCATTGGTTTGCCCAACTGCCTGAAGAGGACAGCAGTTCTGCCTGAGTTTTGAATGGCCTGCTGGTCTCCAATCCCACCAATCAACACAGATCTCCTGTGGGAGCGAGCCTGCTCGCGAATGGTTTGGGTCAGGCGATGAAGATGTTGAATGTGCCGCCGTCTTCGCGAGCAGGCTCGCTCCTACAAGGGATCTGCGGCGAGGCTCAGACTTGCAACAACTGCCGGGTCATCGCCATCGAAGTTTCCAGCGACTGTCCGGTGCGCTGCAATTTGTTCAGCAGGCTGGCACCGAGCCAGAGCTGATACAGCGTCTCTGCCAACTTGCGCGCATCGCCCTCGGGCAGGCTTTTGTCATTTTGGCCTTGTTCGATGCATTCGGTGATCCGCGCGACGATGCGTTCGGCGCCGTCGCGCAGGGTCAGGCGCATTGATTCGGACAGGTCGGCGACTTCGGCGCTGAGTTTCACCACCAGGCATTCATCGCCGTGGCCTTCGAGGGTGCAGCGGTTCTGCCAGCCCTGCCAGTAATCCATCAAACGCTCGAAAGCAGTCAGCCCCGGCAGCGTCAAGCGGCGCTCCATGTCGGCGAGGTAGTCGACGAAGTAATCCTCGAGCAGCGCCTGGCCGTACAACTCCTTGGATTTGAAGTAGTGATAAAACGAGCCCTTGGGCACGCCGGCGGTCTGCAGGATCTCGTTGAGGCCGACGCTGGTGAAGCCCTTCTCGGCCATCATCCGGTGGCCGGTGTCGAGCAAGTGTTGGCGGGTGTCGTCAAAGGTCGGCTTCATGGTGCGCAAAATTCCAGACAATAGACCAGTCGTATAGTTTTCAGGACCGGGAGTTTGCCATAACCGACGGGCAAAAACATTTTCTGAAAAAATTACTAGACGACTGGTCTAATTGGAAACTATGCTGCGCCCCGACACACAAATTCATGCGGCACCGACAACAAGCGAATCCCTCGCCTCCTGCCGATGCCAGACCAACCCAAGGGTGCTCTATGAAAATCTTGATGGTTCTGACTTCCCACGATCAACTCGGCAACACCGGCAAGAAAACCGGCTTCTGGCTGGAAGAGTTCGCCGCGCCCTACTTTGCCTTCAAGGACGCCGGCGCCGACGTCACCCTGGTATCGCCTGCCGGCGGCCAGCCGCCGCTCGATCCGAAAAGCGATGAGCCAAGCGCGCAGACTGCCGAAACCGATCGCTTCCGCGCCGATCCGGCCGCACAACAGGCACTCGCCACCACTGGCCGTTTGGCTGACGTGAAGGCCGAAGATTTCGACGCAGTGTTCTACCCAGGTGGCCACGGCCCGCTGTGGGATCTGGCCGAAGACAAGGCCTCGATTGCACTGATCGAAGCTTTCGACCGCGCCAATAAACCTCACGGTTTTGTCTGCCACGCACCTGGCGTGTTGCGTCATGTTGTGCGCGCTGACGGCCAGCCAATCGTCAAAGGCCGTGATGTCACCGGCTTCACCAATGCCGAAGAAGCGGCGGTCGGCCTGACTGACGTGGTGCCGTTCCTTATCGAAGACGAGTTCCAGCGCCTTGGCGGGCGCTATTCGAAAGTCGCCGATTGGCAAGTGCATGTGGTGGCTGACGGTCAACTGGTCACCGGCCAGAACCCGGCCAGCTCTGCCGCCGTTGCCGAAAAGCTGTTGAAGATGCTCGGCTGAATCCATCGCTCCAACCCGATCAACGCCGTGTGCGTACCGCCCGGCGTTGTTTTTTTGCCCAGTCACTAGTCGACTGGTCTAATCAGATTCCAGGCTTACTCCATGAATAACGCTTTTTTCACGCCCGCTAAATTGGGCAACCACACCCTGAAAAACCGCATCGTCCTGCCGCCTCTCACCCGCCAGCGCAGCACGCAGCCGGGCAATGTCGCCAACGAGTTGATGGCCGAGTATTACCAGCAGCGCGCCGGTGCCGGTTTGCTGGTCACCGAAGGCACGCAGATCGAACCGCGCGGCCAGGGTTATGCGTGGACGCCGGGCATTCACACGCCGGAGCAGATCGCCGGTTGGCGCAAAGTCACCGAGGCGGTGCACGCCGTGGATGGCGTGATCTTCGCCCAGCTCTGGCATGTCGGTCGGGTCTCGCACACGGCGTTGCAGCCCAACGGCGATGCGCCGGTGTCGGCCTCTGCGGTCGCCACGGACCGCGTCAGCGTGTTCATCGAAACCGCGCCCGGTGTCGGTGAACTGGTGCCGCCGTCCGCGCCGCGCGCGCTGAGCACCGATGAAGTGCAGGAACTGATTCAGCTGTACATCCAGGCCGCGCGCAACGCGATGGAGGCGGGTTTCGACGGCATCGAACTGCATTGCGCCAACGGTTATCTGGTCAACCAGTTCATCTCCGCCCACAGCAACCTGCGCACCGACCAGTACGGCGGCTCGCTGGACAATCGCTTGCGCTTCTTGCGCGAAGTGGTGGCCGGCGTCGCCGAATGCATTGGCAAGGACAAGGTCGGTGTGCGTTTCGCGCCGTTGTTCACTACCACCGATGAAGCGCGGACATACCTGGGCCTGGTCGAGGAAGATCCGCACACAACTTACATTGCCGCGATCAAGATTCTTGAAGACGTCGGCATCGCCTACCTGTCGATCGCCGAAGCCGACTGGGACAACGCGCCAGCGATGCCGCAGACCTTTCGCCAGGCCGTACGCGACACGTTCAGCGGCGCGATCATTTATGCCGGTCGCTACACCGCCAAAACCGGCGCGCAATTGCTTGAGTCGGGGCTGGCGGATCTGGTCGCGTTTGGCCGGCCCTTCATGGCCAACCCGGACCTGCCGGCGCGGATTGCCAATGACTGGCCGTTGAACCAATTGAACCCGGCGACGGTGTATGGCGGCGGTGCCGAGGGTTATATCGACTATCCGACCTACCCCGCCTAAGAACCCCACCCAAATCCCTGTGGGAGCGAGCCTGCTCGCGAAGGCGGTGGGTCAGTCAGCATTTGTATTGACTGACAGGACGCTTTCGCGAGCAGGCTCGCTCCCACTACCGGATGTCAGTGGCCGCTAAAACCTATACATAACAAACAATCTGTATAACTATTGGAGTTCGAATCTCTGACCGGACTTCGCTCCATGCCCCCTGCCCACCGCTTGCTCCTGATTCTCGGCGACCAGCTGTCATTCGACCTGGCCTCCCTGCAGCCACTCGATCCCCAGCACGACCTGCTGCTGATGGTCGAGGTCATGGAGGAAGCGACCCACGTCGCCCATCATCCGCAAAAGATCGCTCTGATCTTCAGCGCAATGCGCCACTTTGCCGAGGCGTTGCGCGATAAAGGCTTCCGCGTCCAGTACGTCAGCCTCGATGACCCGGACAACAGCGGCTCAATTCCCGGCGAACTACAGCGCTGGCGAACCCTCACCGGCGCCGAAGAGATTCATATCACCGAATGCGGCGACTGGCGCCTTGAGCAGTCAATCAAAGATTCGGGCTTGCCCGTGCACTGGCATTCAGACCGCCGTTTCCTCTGCTCCCGCGAAGAGTTCTCCAATTGGGCCAGCGGCAAGAAGCAGCTGCGCATGGAGTTTTTCTACCGCGAGATGCGGCGCAAGAGTCGGCTGCTGCTTAATGGCGACGGTACGCCGGTCGGCGGTGCGTGGAATTTCGATGCGGAGAATCGCAAGGCGCTGCCCAAACACGCTAAACCGCCCTACCCGGCACGTTTCGCCAATGACGCAATCACCCAAGAGGTGCTGGTATGGGTCGGCGAGCGCTTCGCCAGCCATTACGGCACGCTGGATGACTTCAATTACCCGGTGACCCACGCCGATGCCCAGGCCCTGTGGCTATACTTTCTCGACTATGCGCTGGCCGGCTTCGGTGATTACCAGGACGCCATGGCCAGCGACGAGCCGTTCCTGTTTCACGCGCGGATCAGCGCGGCGCTGAACATCGGCCTGCTCGATTTGCGCCAGCTGTGCAGCGATGTCGAGGCGGCGTACTGGTCGGGGAGCATCGGCCTCAACGCTGCCGAAGGCTTTATTCGGCAGCTGATCGGCTGGCGTGAATACGTGCGCGGCGTGTACTGGCTGAAGATGCCGGACTACGCCGAGGGCAACGTGTTTGGCAACTCGCGTCCGCTACCGGAGTTCTACTGGACCGGGCAGACACAGATGAACTGCATGCGCCAGGCCATCGGCCAAAGCCTGCAACATGCCTACGCCCACCACATTCAGCGCCTGATGGTCACCGGTAACTTTGCCTTGCTCGCCGGGATTGCGCCGAAGGAAATCTGTGAGTGGTATCTGGCGATCTACATGGACGCCTTCGACTGGGTCGAACTGCCCAATACCCTTGGCATGGTCATGCACGCCGACGGCGGTTATCTCGGCTCCAAGCCTTACTGCGCCAGCGGCCAGTACATCAATCGGATGTCGGATTACTGCGGCGACTGCGCCTATAAGGTCAAGGAAAGCAGCGCGGACGATGCCTGCCCGTTCAATGCGCTGTACTGGCATTTCCTCATGCGCCACGGCGATATCCTGCGCGGCAATCAGCGCATGGGCATGATGTACAAGAACCTCGACCGCATGCCGCTGGCCAAGCAGGATGCACTGTGGCTACGCGGACAAATGCTGTTGGCGAAACTGGATAGCGGCGAAGCTTTCTAGTGCGCCTCAGGCCTGCCCGGCCATCCCGTTGCGCCCCGCCGCTTTCGCCCGGTACAGCGCCTGATCGGCGGTCTGGATCAACGCCGGCAGCGAATCCAGCTGAGCGCCCGTCCCCACCGCCATGCCGATACTCACCGTAATCCGAGCAAACGGACTGCCCGGGTGGGCGATGTTCGCCTGCTGCAAACGCTCGAGCATCAGTTGCGCCACCACGGTCGCCCCGGCGCTGTCGGTGGCCGGCATGATCACCGCCATTTCCTCGCCACCGTAGCGCGCGACCAGATCCGAGGGGCGTCGCACGCAGCCTTCAAGAATCTTGCTGACCGCTTGCAGGCAGGCATCGCCAGCGACGTGGCCCAAGGCATCGTTGAACAATTTGAAGTGGTCGATATCGATCATCAGCAAGGCCAGCGAGGTCCCGTCACGCTGCGCCCGCCGCGCTTCCACCGTCAGCGTTTCATCGAAACAGCGGCGGTTGGCCAGGCCGGTCAGCGCATCCTTCAGCGCCAGCAATTCCAGCTGCCGATTGGACGCAAGCAACTGCTGTTGGGCATCGCGCAACGCCTCTTCAGCCTCAGTGCGGCGGCGGATATCGAGAATCAGGAACCAGCCGATCAATCCGGTCAGCCCCAGCAGCCCGATCACTACCACCGCCGACAACGCCGCTTCGATACGCCACGCCGCCAGCGCTTCATCCTTGCCCAGGGCCACGGTGGTGATCAGCGGCAGGCTTTCGCTTTTACGGAATGCGTACAGCCGCTCGACACCGTCGAGGCTGGAGGTGTAGGAGGCAGTGCCGACCGAGCGGTCGACGAGGTATTTGGCGTAGATCGGCGATTTGGAGAAGTTGCGGCCCATGTCCTGCTCGCGGAACGGATAGCGGACCAGCAGCGTGCCATCGGTGTAAGACAGACCGATCGCGCCGTCCTGGCCAACGTCGAGTTTGCCGAACACGCGCAAAAAGTTTTCCACCCCCAGCGTCACCGCTACCACGCCAGCGAACTGCCCACCGTCGTCGTTGAAGCGCCGACTGATGGTCACCACCCATTCGTGATTGGCACGGCTCTGGATCGGCGGGCCAATAAAGGGCTCGCGGCTCGCGCTGTCACGGTGATGAATGAAATAGGCGCGGTCGCTACTGTTGGCGCCCTCCGGAATCGGCCGGTTGGAAGACATCAGCCAATGCCCGTTCCGGTCATAGATGATGATGCCGCTAAGCTGGGGCATCAGCGGCTGCTGGCGGTCGATCAGGCTCTGGATGCGCTGAATCTGCGCCGGGCCGTTACCCTCGGTTTCCAGAAGTTCGACCAGCCCGAGCAAGAGCAGCGAGCTTTGCCGGACGATGCCTTCGGTGTAGGTGTTGAGCGCCTGGGTCAGGTTCAGGCCATGCACATCGACTTCCGCCAGCGCACGCTCGCGCGAAGACCAGACTTTCCAGATCGTCAGCGAAGTCAGGGAACAGCCGATCACCAGCAGCAGGAGCATTACAAGGCGAGTATCACGCTTCACGTCAGTACCTTAAGGAAGTCCGGTATCCATTCCAGCCATCATTCGAACGTCGGCACTCACGGCGGCCACGTGTTCCGGGGCGCAAGCATACAAGCAGTGTGCAGCGGCTGCAGCAACAGAGTGTGCAGCGCTAAGCGGCAGGTGCGGCGGGTTTGAGGATTTCCACGAGAAAATCGATGAACACGTTGATCCGGCTCGATCCACGGTGGTTGGGCAGGTACAGCGCGTTGATGCAACTGCTGGCACTGCCGGGGTTGACCTCGTAGTGCTCAAGCAAGCGCGTCAGGCGTCCGGCGGCGACGTCGTCGCGCACCAGCCAGTCGGCCAGCAGCGCCACCCCGCCACCGCCAATCGCCGCTTCGCGCAGGATGTCGGCGTTGTTGCTTTGCAGGCGACCCTGGACGTTGAGCTGAATCGGCTCTTCGTCGCCCTGAAAGGTCCAGTGGTGATGGCTGCCGCCGTAGTCGAAGCGCAGGCACTGGTGCTCGAGCAGATCCCGCGGATGCTCCAGCACGCCGCTGCGCGCCAGATAATCCGGGCTGGCGACAATCCAACGCTGAAAGTGGCCGACGCGTTTGCTGACGATGTCCTCGCTGACCACCGTCGAGCCGAGCCGCACTGAAACGTCGATCTGCTCGCTGAGCAAATCGCTGACCTGATCGCTCAGCGACAGGCTGATCTCTAGCCCGGGATGGCGTTCAAGCAGGCGGCTCAGGTGCGGCGCGATCAGCCGCCGGCCAAACTCCACCGGCACGCTGATGCGCAAGCGGCCTTGGGCATCACTGCCACGATCGGCGACCACCGCATCGGCTTCGTCGATGGCATCGAGAATGGCCACGGCCTTCTCGAAATAGGTCTGGCCGGCGACGGTCACGCTGGTATTGCGCGTGGTGCGATTGAGCAGGCTGGCGCCCAACTCGTTTTCCAGCCCCGCCACTTGCCGTGTCACCGAAGACGTCGAAATCCCAAGCTTGCGCGCCGCCGAGGAATAGCCCCCGCAGCGCACGGTTTCAACAAACATCTTCAATGCCAGCAACTTGTCCATAAGCGGGGTCCGGTGGTGAGGGAACGCCGCTGATTGTGCATCAGCGCTCGCCACACGTCTTGTATCGTCGTGCTTGAGGGCGCCTGGTGCGGGAAACAAGTCCATCTCGAGTACCTCGTTGCCACAATGGCTTTATGACGGGTCAGCGCTCGGCCTGTATACCCAAGACCCTGTGGGAGCGAGCCTGCTCGCGAAGGCGTCGGATCAGGCGATTGATGGGCAGGCTGACCCACCGCTTTCGTGAGCAGGCTCACTCCCACAGGGGGGATTTGTGGGGTTCTTTTGATTCAGCTGCGCTCAGCCTTGCGACTCAGGAACAACGCCAGCGCCAGCGCCGGCAACACCGCCACGGCGACGGCCGAGAGGTTCCAGCCGAAGTGTTCGTACAGCGGGCTGGCGACCAGTGAACCGAGGGCGCCACCGACGAAGATGCTGGTCATGTACACCGCATTCAGGCGGGCGCGGCTGTGCGGGTCGAGGGCGTAGACCTCACGCTGGCCGAGGACCATGTTCAGTTGCACGGCAAAATCCAGCAGCACCGCACACACCACCAGCCACACGTAACCACTGCCCGGCAACGCGGCGATCAACAGCGACAGCGGCGCCAGCAACAACGCCACCAAGGTACCGCGACGACCGTGGCCGGCATCGGCCAGACGCCCGGCAATTGGCGCGGCAATCGCACCCACCGCACCGACCAGGGCGAAGACCGCCACTTGCGCCTGGCTGAAACCGTGGTGACGCATCAACTCAATCGGCGCGAGGGTCCAGAACAGGCTGAAACTGGCGAACAGCAAACCCTGATACAGCGAACGCTGGCGCAACACAGGAAAGCGCCGGGCCAGGGCAAACACCGAACCGATCAACGCGACATAAGTGGCTTTGTGCGTCGGTACCCGGCGCGGCAGTGCCACAGCGGTAATCAGCGCGATCACCGCCATCAGTGCCGCCGCGCTGTAAAACACCCCGCGCCAGCCGAACACTTCAACCAACAGACTCGACAGCGGCCGCGACAGCAGAATCCCCAAGAGCAAGCCGCTCATGATATTGCCGACGACACGGCCACGACTGGCTTCCGGCGCCAGATGTGCGGCCAACGGCACGAGAATCTGCACCGCCACCGAGGTCAGGCCGATCAGCAAAGAGAGCAGCAGGAACAGCGACGGCGAATGAGTCAGGCCAGCGCACAGCAGCGTCACACTTGCAGCGAGGGTGAAGCCGACCACCAGACGGCGGTTTTCCATCAGGTCAGCCAGCGGCACCAGCAGCAACAAACCCAGCGCGTAACCGAACTGCGTCAGCGACACGATCAGGCTGGCATTGGCGCTGGACAGGCCGATCTGCGGCGCGATCAGTTCGACGATGGGTTGTGCGTAATACAGGTTGGCGACGACCGCGCCGCAGCAAAATGCCAGAAACGCGACCATCAGGCCGGAGAGTGAAGCAGGCTGTTCGGCCGGGGCCGCAACGGCAGGGTTGCCCGTAAGCATGGTGACACCTCGTTGAGTTCGGGAAAGTTGTGCCAAGGCTACGGTCAGCCGGCGGCCGCGAGAATCCGTGCCACTGGCAACGCACTGATGCGTGGCGCGCAACGTTGCTTGTGGCGCAACGCGCTGTTGCGCGGGCCGGTGATTCTCCGCTGCAAGGGTCTTCTCTACGCTTTGGCCCTGGCGCTGACGTCCGCATCGGCGCCCTTCCCCGGCTGCTACAAGGAGCGTTTCCATGACCCGCACTGCACTCGTCCTACCACTGTCCGCCGCGTTTTTCTGCCGACCATGATCAGCCATTTGCTCAAATCCAGAACCCTGTGGATCAGCGTCGGCGTGCTCGCGGTGCTCGGCCTGATCGTCGCCGTCGCGCTGATGTGGCGCCCGGCTATCGCGCCAATCAAACGGCCGACGTCATTCGATACTGCGCAGTTGCAACGCGGCGCACGGGTGGTCGAGGCCGGTGACTGCGCGGTGTGCCATACCCGCCCCGGCGGCGAATACCTGGCTGGCGGGCTGCCGCTGGTGACGCCGTTCGGCACGCTGTACAGCACCAACATCACCCCGGATGCGCAGACCGGCATCGGTGAATGGTCACTGCCGGCCTTCGAGCGGGCGATGCGTGAAGGCATTGCCCGCGACGGCCACTTTCTCTACCCGGCCTTTCCCTACGTGCACTACCGGCGCATGAGCTCCGAAGACATCGCCGACGCCTATGCCTACTTGATGAGCGGCCCCGCCGTACGCGCCCCGGCGCGGCAGAACCAGATGAATTTCCCGATGAACATCCGCCCGCTGGTGTCGTTCTGGAATCTGCTGTTTCTGCATGGCGAGCCACTGACGCCGTTGGCCGAACACAGCGCGGCATGGAATCGCGGACGCTATCTGGTCGACGGCCCGGGCCACTGCGCCGGCTGTCATTCACCGCTGAACCTGATCGGCGCGGAGAAATCCTCGGAGTATTTGAAGGGCGGCAGCGTCGATGGCTGGGAAGCGCCGGCCCTGGTCGGCCTCGGCCAACGCGCCAATCCGTGGAATCGCGAGCAATTGGTCGGCTATCTGCGCGCTGACGTGGTCGATGGCCACGGCACGCCCGCCGGCCCGATGCGCCCGGTCAGCCTGAGTCTGGCGCGCTTGCCGGCCAGCGAAGCCGAGGCGATTGCCGACTACCTGCTGAGCCTGAAAAACCCGCACGCGGTGAGCGAAACCACCGCGAAAAAGCAGCCAGGTATTCCAGCGGATCACACAACCGGCGCCCTGCTCTTCAGCAGCGCCTGCGCCGGATGTCACGCACCCGCCGCGCCGATGCGCGAAATCGACGGCCGCCCAGGCCTGGAAAGCACCTCGGCGCTACAAGCGGCCAGCTCGCGCAACTTTCTCAAGACCGTGCTTGAAGGCGAGCCCGCCATTCCCGGCGCGCCCGGCCCGGTGATGCCGCCGTTCGCCGCCAGCCTCGACAACGCCCAGCTCGGTGCCCTCGCCGCGTATCTGCGCGAGCAAGCCAGACCCGAGCAGCCATGGGCCGACCTCTCTTCCACTATTGAAGCGTTACGTCAGGAGACGAAATGAGCCAGATCACTCTCACCGTCAATGGAGCCGCCCAAGCGCTGGAGCTGGAACCGGACATGCCGCTGCTGTATGCGCTGCGCAACCACTTGAACCTCAACGGCGCCAAGTACGGTTGCGGCCTGGGCCAGTGCGGCGCGTGCACGGTGATCGTCGACGACCAACCGGTGTTCGCCTGCCTCACGCCCTGCGCAGGCCTTGAAGGGAAAAAAATCCGCACCGTGGAAAGCCTCGGCAGCGCAGACAAACCCGGCCCGTTGCAAGCGGCATTCATCGACAAGCAGGCCGCGCAATGCGGTTACTGCATCGCCGGCATGCTGATGCGCGCGCAGGCGTTGCTCGAACGCGATCCGCACCCGGACGAACAAACCATCCGCGAACACATGGCCGGCAATCTGTGCCGTTGCGGCACGCACTTGCGCATTATCGAGGCGATCAAACAGGTGGCCGGGCACAACGGGAGCCTGACATGAGCGCAGCAAACGGCTTGAACCCCAGCCGCCGGGCCTTCCTGCGTGGCGGCGCGTTGCTCATGGCCTTCACGCTGATGCCGGTAGCGCGGCGTGCCTTGGCCGACACCGAAGTCGACACCCTTGGCACCGTGGTCCTTGCCCCCGATCTGCCCGGCAGCCTGCGCACCAACCCATACCTGGACGCCTGGATTCGAATCGGCGCCGACGGCATCACCGTGTACACCGGCAAGGTCGAGCTGGGCACCGGGGTGAAAACCGCGTTGCTGCAAATTGCTGCCGAGCGTTTGCAGGTGCCGGCCAGCGCAATCAACTTGCTCACCGCCGACACCGCACTGACGCCCAACGAAGGCTACACCGCCGGCAGCCACAGTATTTTCGACAGCGGCACCGCGCTGTACAACGCGGCCGCGCAGGTGCGGGAAATGCTCGTCGACGCCGCCGCGCGCAGTTGGCAAGTCGATGCTGCGCAACTGAGCACTCGCGACGGCATCATCGAAGGGCCGAATGGTCAGCGCATGGCATATGCCGACGCGGTCAAGCATGTCGATGTGCACCAGTACGCCAAGGCGCAATCACCGGCGATGGCGGCGGCCGACTTCAAACTGATCGGCCACAACCTGCCGCGCCTGGACATCCCGGCCAAGGTCAGCGGTGGCGCGGCATTTGTGCAGGACATGCGCTTGCCGGGCATGCTGCATGCGCGGGTGATTCGCCCGCCGCGTCCCGGCTGCACGCTTCAGGCGTTCGATGCCGCGTCCGTCGAGGCGTTGAGCGGCGTGGTCAAAGTGATTCGCGACGGCAACTATCTGGCCGTGGTCGCCCGTGATGAGTGGCAAGCGATCAAGGCCATGCGCAGCGGCATTGAAAGTGCCAAGTGGAGTGGTGGCGAGGCGATTCCCGAAGCCGCCGGGATTCATGATTTGCTCAAGCAATTGCCCTCCAAGCGCTATCCGATCAGCAACAACGGCAATCCCGGCAGCGCGACCGAGACTCGCTTCAAGGCGCGAGTGACCAAGCAGTACTTGATGCACGGTTCGATCGGCCCGTCCTGTGCGGTGGCCTGGTTCAACGATGGCGTGCTCACGGTGTGGACCCACACCCAGGGCGTCTATCCGCTGCGCGCAGGCATCGCCGAAATGCTGCGTCTGCCGCCGGAACGCGTGCGCTGCATTCACACCGAAGGCTCGGGTTGCTACGGTCACAACGGCGCCGATGATGCCGCCGCCGATGCCGCGCTGATCGCCATGCGCCTGCCGGGCACGCCGGTCAGGGTGCAATGGATGCGCGAGCAGGAAAATCTCTGGGAGCCGTACAGTTCGGCGATGGTCACCGAAGTCGATGCCGGCCTCAGTCAGGGCCGTTTGCAGGACTGGAACTACGAGCTGTGGACCACGCCGCACAACGAACGCATCGTCAATGCCGGGCGCCTGCTGCCGGCACGCCTGTTGGCGAAACCCTTCGCCTCGGCGCCGTCGGTGCCAATCGCCCAGCCCGAAGGTGATGGCGATCGCAACGCGGTGCCGCTGTACGAGCTGGGCGCGACGCGGATCAACATGAATTTCGTCACCACCATGCCCTTCTGCACTTCGGCCATGCGCTCGCTCGGTGCGCACATCAACATCTTCGCCATCGAGGCAAGTATTGATGAGTTGGCGATCAAGGCCGGGCTCGATCCGCTGGCGTTGCGCCTGGCGCATCTGCGCGACCCGCGTGCTCGTGCCGTGATCGAGCGCGTACGTGACGAAATCGGCTGGCCCCACAAGAGCAGCGAACCCGGCGCGGGGATCGGTTTTGCCTTCGCCCGCTACAAGAACATCATGGGTTACTGCGCCCTTGCGGTGAAACTGCGGGTGCATCCGCAGACCGGCGAAATCCGTGTCGATCATGTGGTGACAGCGGTCGATGTTGGCCAGATCGTCAGCCCAGATGGCCTGCGCAATCAGGTCGAGGGCGGCATCGTCCAGTCGGCCAGCTGGACGCTCTACGAAAAAGTTGCCTACGACGCTGGCGGCATTCGCAGCTACGACTGGAGCGGTTATCCGATTCTGCGCTTTACGCAATTGCCGAAAAAAGTCGACGTGCACCTGCTCGATCAACCGGGCGAACCCTTCCTCGGTGCTGCCGAAATCGTCCAAGGGCCAATGGCTGCTGCTCTCGGCAACGCGGTCAGCAATGCCACCGGCCGGCGCTGGCTGAATCTGCCGCTGACTCGCTCGACCCAACCCGCCTGAACCACGCCCGCGTTCATCAGCGATGAGCGCGGGTGCCGTTGCGTTGCGCGCAAAACTGCGTAGCGCCGGCCACGGATTATCAGCCCCGCCACCCCCGGTTAAGTTACCTGCACAGCGCGCGGCACCTGGCTGCCGCGCTTGAACCCTACTCATCGAAATCCGGAGCTACCCATGACCCGTCGCCTGTTCCAACCTATCGCACTCGGCCCTTACACCCTTGCCCATCGCGTGGCGATGGCGCCCCTGACCCGCTCGCGCGCTGGCCAGCCGGGCGACGTGCCGACCGCAATGAACGCCGAGTACTACCGCCAACGCGCCAGTGCCGCGCTGATCATCACCGAGGCCACGCAGATTTCTCAGCAAGGCCAGGGCTATGCGTGGACGCCGGGGATCTACACCGATGCGCAAGTGCAGGCCTGGCGCGAAGTCAGCACGGCGGTGCACGAGGCCGACGGTCTGATCTTCATGCAGCTGTGGCACGTCGGCCGGGTCTCGCATCCGAGCTTTCAGCCTGACGCCGGTTTGCCAGTGGCGCCAAGCGCCCTGCCAGTGCCGGGCAAGACCTTTATCGTCGATGAACAAGGCAATGGCGTGTGGGGTGATGTGCCAGTGCCGCGCGCCCTCGAAACGGCGGAGATCGCCGACATCGTCGAAGACTATCGCCGCGCCGCGCGCAACGCGTTGGACGCTGGCATGGACGGCGTGGAGATCCATGCCGGCAACGGTTATCTGCTCGACCAGTTCCTCAACAGCAACAGCAACCAGCGTGATGACGCCTATGGCGGCAGTGTGGAAAACCGTGCGCGGTTTCTGCTCGAAGTGGTCGCCGCCGTCGCTGATGAAGTCGGTGCCGAGCGCGTTGGCGTGCGGCTGACGCCAATGGGCCGCTTCATGGGCATGGGCGATGACACGCCTGAAGCGACCTTCGGTTATCTGGTCGAGGCGCTCAACCAGTGGAATCTGGCCTACCTGCACCTGGTCGAGCCGGCCATGGTCGGCACGGTCAAGGACGAAAACTTCGACCCGCGCTGGGACGCGATCATCGCCCAGTTGCGCCAGACCTGGAACGGCGTGCTGATCCTCGCTGGCGGTTACGACGCCGAGTCCGCCGAACAGGCGCTGAACGCCGATCGCGCCGACATCATTGCCTTTGGCCGGCCATTTTTGGCCAACCCGGATCTGCCGCGTCGGCTGCACGACGGGCTTGAACTGAACGCGCCGGATCCGAGCAGTTTCTTCGGCGGCGATCAGCGTGGTTACGTCGATTATCCGTTTCACGCCTGAGGCTTGGGCTTCATAACTTTTAAGGTTTGTTTAAGGACTTTAAATAAAGCCTGCGGCCAGACTTTGCCCATCGATCAGGAGAGCCGCCATGAACCCGCAATCGGTGAAGTCAGACCCTTCCTGCCACCTGGCTCGCCCACTGGGCGCACTGTCCGGCTGGCAGGAACGCCGCGCCAAGGCCTACATGCTGCACGATCTGAGCCGCAGCCTGCGCGTCAGCGAGATTGCCGAACATTGCAATCTGTCACGCAGCCACTTTTCCCGGGCGTTCAAGATCGTCACCGGCTGCTCGCCTCAGGAATGGATGCTGAAGATGAAGATCGACAAGGCCAAAGGGCTGTTGCTGACCTCGATGGCGATTACCGAGATTGTTTATGAATGCGGATTTTCCGATCACTCGCACTTCACCCGCACGTTCGGGCGCATGGTGGGCATGCCGCCGAAGGTCTGGCGCCAACTGATGTGCGGAGCGCGGGTGGCGCTGGTGGATGCGGATGTCTGGCGGCTCAGCGATGGGTTGCTGAATTCGACGATGGGCCAGCGCTTGACGGAACTGCGGCCCTGAGTGGAATTTCAAAGGGTTTTGTTCACTCCTCCCTTTTGGCCGCGATTTTTCGCGGCTTTTTTTAGCTCGACCAAACACCTCGGTCAGTCCCCTCTCCCCTCCGGGAGAGGGTTAGGGTGAGGGGCTTTTGATCCTGGCGTCCGGCGCCAGCGGCAGTCTGAAGCAGATCCGCGCGCCCTCTTCGCTGTCTTCCACGCGCAAAGTCCCACCATGGGCGCCTATCACCGTTCGGCAAATCGCCAGGCCCATGCCCATGCCGCTGCCCTTGGTGGTGAAGAACGCATCGAAAATTTCTTCACGCTGATGCTCGGCGATCCCCGGCCCGTTGTCTTGAAAAGCCACGCAGACCTGCCCATCGGACAGCGTCGACTCAATCACCAGGCGCCCGTCAGTCACGCCCTGCCCAGCCATTGCTTCCAGCGCGTTGACGATCAGGTTGTAGATCACCTGCTGGATCTGCACCCGATCCCCCAGCACCGGGTCAGCAGCGTTGAGTTGCGTGCGCAAGCTCACCCCGCGATTGTGCATATCGCTGGCCGTCAGTTGCACGACCTCACCGATCAACGCGTCAATCGACACCGGCAATCGTTGCAACGGCGCCTGCCTGGCCAATGCGCGCAAGGCCTGGACGATCTCGGTGGCACGGGCGCTGTCGGAGCGAATGTCTTCCAGTCCCTGAATAGCCTCGTCGAGATCAGGCGTGTCGCGCTTGAGCCAGCGCAGACTGGCCGAGGCGTTCGATGAAATCCCCAGCAATGGCTGGCTGATTTCGTGGGCGATCGAGGCCGACAGTTCACCCATCATTTTCAGGTGCGAGTTGCGCGCCAGTTCCGCCCGCGAACTACGCAAGTCGGCTTCCATCTGCGCGCGCAAGCGGTTGTCTTCGACCAGTTGCGCATACAGCCGCGCGGTCTGCAGCGACACCGCTGCCTGCGAGGCGAGGATTTCCAGCATGGTCAGGCGTTCGGCGCTGAACAGCTTCGGTACCAGGCTGTTTTCCAGATACACCAGACCGATCAGCGCGCCCTGCTTGAGCAACGGCAGGCACATCAGCGAGCGCGTCTGCCGCTCGCGCAGGTCGGCGCTGTAGGCTTGCGGGCAGTCGGCGCGGGCATCGTCGAGCACCAGCGGCGTGCGCGTGCGCATGGTCGAATTGAGTACTGAAACCGGCGCGATCTGCTCCAGCGAGCGATCGTTGTCCTGACTGACCCGCACGTTGCCCGCCTCGACATGCGCGGCAGCGGCCAATTGCAACTCACCCTCGGCGACCAACAGCAGCGCGCCGCGATCGGCACCCGCCTGAATCATCAAGTGATTCATCAAGGTCTCCACCAGCCGATCAAGCAACACCTCTTGCGAGACCGCGCGTGCCGCTTCAATGCCGACTTCCAGATCAAGGCGCACCCGCGTCACCGGCGTTCCCGCTTCCAGGGAATGCTCGTGGGCGAGAAACGGATGCTGCGCTTCGAGCTGGCGCGCCTTGGCTTCAGCGCCCCACAGCACATAGCAGTCGCGCGCAACACGCAGGTGATGATGCGTGCCGGAGACCAGGCCGTTGGCCAGACAGACCTCGGCCAGTTGTTCATGTGCCAGTGCTTGCTCATGGATAAATCCGGCAGCGGCCGCCGCGATTTGCGCTTGGTCGAAGCAGCGAATGGCGGCCAGCCCTTCGCCGCGCACGCGGGCCATCGCGCCTTCGATCAGCAGCAGTTTGTTGCTGAAGGTCGAAGGATTGAGCTCGACCCATGGCAGAAAACGCTGCCGTTGCTGCTCCAGTTTCTGCAGTTTTTCGGCAACAGAGCCCGGCGCCTCGGGACTGGCCAGTGCCAAGCTGTAGAACAGGTAGTAATGCGCCAGATCAATGTGCGCCGGCAGCGACCAGGTCAACGCCTCGGCGTCTTCGAAACGGCGCAACGCGTAACGCACTTCGCCGAAATACAACGCCGACATGCCCGAATACAACCACATCCACAACAGCGTCGGCTGTGAAACACGGTCGCGATGCAGCGGGCCAAAACGGTCATGTTCCAAAGCATCCAGCATTGCGATCGAACGAGGCTCAGGCCCATTGCGCAAATCGCTGGCAAACGCCTGTTGCGCCAGCAGAATGCGCTCGATGTCGATGTAGTGAAACTGCCGCACCCAACTCAGGCCGACGTCCAGCTCGTTCAACACGTTTGGCAGCGGCTCGCCCATGAACAGCAGATCGGAGCCGATGTGGTTGCAGGCGTAACACGACATGCCCAGATCGCCGCCGGCCTGACCGCACTCAAACGCGGCGAAGGCCTTCTGCCGCGCGTAGGCCATCGGCCGGGTCCACGCGCTGACCTGATCCAGCGCCACCAGCGTGCCGGTGCGCCCCGCCTCATAGCCGTGCAGATCAGTCAGATCAAGCGCCAGTTCGGCGAAAGCAACACCGTCCAGATACTCGCCATAACGGTCGGCGATCATCACGCCGTACCAGGCGAAACCGTAGCCGCTGCTCGGCGTGGTGCCATGGAGCAAAGTCAGTTCGACCATCTTCGCCAAGTGCAGAAAAGCAATGTCGTCCTGCACGAAGAACGAGGCGATCAGCGTGCTCAGCAGTTCCATGGCCATTTCGATTCGCGGCTCATTGGCTTTGGGCAACGCCGTCAACTCAGCGATCCGTCGCGCACCGACCAATTGCCGAACCCGTTCGAACGCTTCGCCCAGTTGCGCCTTCGAGGGTTGTCGCTGCAGGTCGATGTCGAGCAACGCAAGACCGGCCAGAGCTTCGCCGATCGCGCCGTGGTAATCGGAATGCAAGGTGCGCAGGCTGGCGCGCAGGCGGTAGGTTTTCGCCCGGTCCAGCACGGTGGCAGCGTGTTCCAGGCAATCGTCAAGACGCTGTTGCGCGCCGGGCAGATCCGCCAGCAACATCGCGCAGTCGGCTGCCAGCCAGCGCGCCGCGAAGGCTTGCGGGTAGAGCTGCGTCCAGCCGTTGTCGCCGAGTAACACCTCGGCGCTGCGCAGATAATCCACGGCCTGCTCGACAGCGGCACTATCGCGGGCGCGCTCGGCAGCTTCGAGCAATAACTGGATGAATTCAGCGCGTCGAGGCGCTTGCAGCGCATTGCCGGCGCTGCGCTGAATCTGACTGGCGATGTCGAAGACGCGCGCCTGCCGCTGCTCGCCGCATTGATCGAGCATGGCGGCCGCGATGCGCGCATGCTCAGCCGAACGCCCGGCCGGTGCGGTCAGCGCAGCGGCGGCTTCCAACACCCGATCGTGGGGAAACACCAGTTGGCTTGGCTCGCGCAGAAGAAATCCGGCGCTGACCAGATAATCCACGTCACGCAGCAATTGCGCCGGATCGTCCCCCAGCAAATCGCCCAACAGCGTTTCGTCACAGCGGCCACCGACGTAACCCGCGGTGCGCAACACTTCACGGGCACTGGCCGGCAGACGCTGCAAGCGTTGCACCATCAATTCGGCCACGTTGTCGGCGTAGCGATAGCCGTTCACTTCGGCCTGATTCCACACCCAGCGCCGCGTCGTCGCGTCGAAACGCAGCAGACGCTCGTCCACCAGCGCGCGCGCCACCTGGCTGACGAACAACGGATTGCCGGCGGTTTTGAAGTGCACGACGCGGGCCAGCGCCTCGAGGTTGTCGACGTCAGCATCGAGTTCGACCGCCATCAGTTGCGCAACGGCCTGCACCGACAGCGGCCCTAGTCGAAGGTCACTGACTGGCAGCGCGGGTGCTCTGCGCATCTCATCGAGCCAGCCGCCCAGATGCTCCGTCAACTCGCCCTCGCGATACGCCAGAACCAGCAGCAGATGCCGCGTCGGTCGGGCGATAAAGGCTTTGAGAAACGCCTGCGTCGAGTCGTCAGCCCACTGCAAGTCGTCGATAAACAGCAGCAGCGGATGCCCCGGTTGCGCAAAGACTTCGAGCACATCGAGCAGCGCCCGATTGACTCGATCCAGGGCGTGGCGCGCCGGCATGTTCGGCAGTTCGGCGGTGGCGCCAATCAGCAGTTCGGCTTCCGGCGCCAGGTCCAGCAGCAAGCGGCCACGGCCCTTGAGGGTTTCGCGCAGTTGCTCGGCCAAGGCCTGCAAGGCCAGCGTGGGCTTGGTCAACACTTGGCTGATCAGAGACTGAAAAATCTGCGCCAGCGGCGCGAAGGGGCGGTCATTGTTCAGCAGTTCGATCTTGCCGCTGGCCCAATAACCGGGTGCCTGGCTACGCAGGACTTGCTGGATCAGCGTCGACTTCCCCGCCCCCGGTGCGCCGGCAACCAGCAGCACCCGAGCGATGCCGTCGCTACGCACGCGCCGGATCTGTTCAAGCAGCTGCTGACGTTCGTCATCACGACCAAACAGCACATCGCCGCGCGTGGCCGTTGCGCGAGCATCGAAAGCACCGAGGCGGAACGCTTCGATCTGGCCTTTTTTCTGCCATTGCCGCAGGCACCAGGTCAGATCGGCGGCCAGCGATTCGATGCTTTGATAGCGCGCGTCCGGCTCCTTGGCCAGGCCCTTGAGCAGCACATGGCAAATGCCTTGCGGCAGGTCGGGTTGATATTGAGCTGGCGACAATGGCTGGACGGCGGCGTGCACATGCAACCATTGCGAGGCGTCGCGAGCGATCAGCGGCGGGCGCCCGGTCAGCGCCTCGTAGATGATTGCCGACAGCGCATAGACGTCGCTGCGCTCATCGGAATCGACGCCGTCGCGCTGCAGCTGTTCCGGCGCCAGATAAGGCCAGTGTTCCAGGCTCGGCAGTTCGGTCGCCGGCGTTTCCTGCGCGTGGGTGTGAAAGCCCATCAGCCTGACGCTGTCGTCAGCATCGACCAGCAAATGCCAAGGCAATAAAGAACACTGTGGGAGCGAGCCTGCTCGCGAAAGCGGTGGGTCAGTCAGGGGTGATGTCGGCTGGAATGACGCTTTCGCGAGCAGGCTCGCTCCCACAGGGTTTTGCGGTGTTTCCGGATGGCGAGAGTGGACCAGCGCATTGGCAGCGGCGACGGCGATATTCAGCACCCGTCCGAGTGGTAAGCCGGCGGCGTCGATCAGTCCAGTCAGCGGCGCGCCCCATTGCGGGTAGACCAACACCGGCCCGTCCGCCGAACGTATCAGCGCGAGCGGGTTGAGCGCCCACTGCGAAGGCAACTGCAAATGGAAATCGCGCTCCAACCGCTGGCACAGCGCCGGACGCTGGATCGGCGCACGCACAGCGAACCAGCTCTGGCCCGAGCGGCCGTCTTCAAGGCTGAACCAGGTCAGTTCATGGTCACGGCGCAGCAGACTGAACCGACAGTTCTCCAGCCATTCTTCATCGAGCATCGGCGCATCGGCCGCGCGGGAAATTGCAGATGAAGATGGCTGGCCGGGCATACGCATTCACCGCTGGAAATGGGATTCGGGCTGGTGGCGAAGTATACCCAGCGTTTTTTTGCCAGAGGGCCAGCCGCTGCGCTGATGTCCGTCCGCAGCCTCAAGATGGCCGTCCAGAGCCTTGCGCGGCTGTTTCTTGCGCTATACAAGCGCACGTCTTATCCCTCGGGATAATTGCTTTATGCCAGGCTGTCCCCTAGCGTACGAACCTGATAACCCGGCGCCCGCGCCCTGTCCTTCTCACCGCAACGCAGAGGCCCGCATGATCCGACTCGGCCAAGCCACGATTTCTTTGGAACGGCGCGAAGCCTTTCTCGATGGCCGGCCCTTGCGCATGGGCGGGCGGGCGTTCGAAATACTTTCGGTACTGATGCAGGCCGATGGGCGCATCGTCAGCAAGGACGAGCTGATCAATCAGGTGTGGCCGGATATCGTCGTCGAAGAGAACAATCTGCAAGTGCAGATTTCCTCGCTGCGCAAACTGCTCGGGGAAAAAGAAATCATCCAGACGGTTGCCCGTCGAGGTTACCGATTATTGAAAGACCGCGAACCCAAACTGCCCGTGTTCAACGCCCTGGCCTCGGCGCCGATGGTGGCGCAGCCGCCGTCGGTCGATACGCAATCGGTGCCGGTGTTCATCGTTGACGATGAGGCCTGCGTGCGTACCGCGCTGAGCCGCTTGTTGCGCGCCGAAGGCATCGAGCACCGGATTTTCCAGTCCGCCGAAGAAATGCTCGAGGCCGACATCGCCAATGGCCCGGCGTGCCTGCTGCTCGACGTCAGCCTGCCCGAAACCACAGGCCTGCAATTGCAGGCAGCGCTGAACGAGCGCGGCTTGCCGTGGCCGGTGATCTTCATGACCGGCCACGGCACGATTCCGATGTCGGTGCAGGCGATGAAGGCCGGCGCGGTGGAGTTCCTGACCAAACCATTCAATGACGATGAACTGCTCGGCATTCTGCGCAGCACCCGTCAACACGCCGCGACGGCGTTCAATCAATGGCAACGGGTTCAGCACGCGCGGCAATTGGCGGCGCAGCTGACACCGCGTGAGCGCGAGGTGCTGCCGCTGATTGTCGGTGGCCTGTCGAACAAGCAGATCGCCAATCAATTGGGCACCAGTGAAGTGACCGCCAAGGTTCATCGCAAACACATCATGGCGAAGATGCAGACCCGCTCGCTGGTCAACCTCGTCGAACTCTACGGACTGATCAGCGCTGCGCCTTCGCCTGGCCCATCGAGCCTGTCGTGAGCGCCCCGGCGGGTCGCCCGACGGCGATCGAAAACACCCCACCGACGATTGTCTGCATCGTCGATGACGACGCGTCGGTGCGCAAAAGCCTGTCGAATCTGCTGCGTTCGGTCGGTTATCGCGCGCACGTTTATGCCAGTGGCGAAGCGTTTCTCGCCGAAGCCGACTTCGCCGAGATCGCCTGCCTGCTGCTGGATCTGCGCATGCCCGGCCTGTCCGGCATCGACGTGATGCGCCAGCTGTCGCGACAGTTTCCGGTGATCTGCATGTCCGCCCATTGGGACGAGGCGGCGCTGGCTGAGTCCGGGCATTACCAGGCGTTTGAATGCCTGTGCAAACCCTTCGAAGAAGAGGTTTTGCTGGCGGCACTCGATAAGGCCCTGCACCGCCAGCACTGATCGCTTCAGCTGTCCTGCGTGGCTTCTTCCGCAGTTTCGATCGCGGGTAGCGACTCAGTCATCGAAGCGTGACACACCGCCAGAATCTCATCGGCCAGCGCCGAGTCATCCGGGCAGGCGCGCGACAGCATGACCGCCCCGACGGCGCGGGCCAGCAGGTCGATCATCCGGGTCCTGCCCTCACCTTGCGGTGCATCCGCTGCCGTCGGGTATCTCTCGCCGAGCGTCTGCAACGTGCGCTCGATGCCTTCAGCGAACGCCGCTTTCACGTCCCCGGACTGCCGCGCCGCATCGCCGCACAACGCTGCCATGGTGCAACCGGTGGAACGGCCGTCACGATGCTCGCGCGACACGTACACGTCGATGAAATCCTGCACGCTCATGCTTTCGGCGGCGGCCGTGGACTGCGCCAGGCTGTTGGCCGACGCTTCGGCCATCAGGTCGGCCTTGGAGCCGAAGTGTTTGTAGAAACCGCCGTGAGTAAAACCGGCGGCCGCCATCAGGTCAGCTACGCCGACCCCGTCATAACCGCGTTCGCGGAACATCACTGAAGCGGTTTCGACAATGTGCTCGCGATTGGCCTGAGCCTGAGCCTTGGATACGCGCATGTTGGCTACCTCCAGCGCTGAAAATTCATCGGCCGATGATACATAGATGTTAGCCATAATCAAAACCGTTGACAGGTTAGATTTCGATCATCATCCTAAAGGCCCGCAATCAGTCTTCAACTGACAAAGAGCCCACACCATGACTACTCGCCCTACTGTTCTGATCACTGGCGCCTCCACCGGCATCGGCGCCGTCTACGCCGCACGTTTCGCCCAACGCGGGCACGATCTGGTGCTGGTCGCCCGTGACCAGGCGCGCCTGGACACCCTTGCTGCCGGTTTGCGCGCTGAACACAACGTCAATGTCGAAGTGCTGCAAGCCGATCTGACCCGACTCAGCGATCTGCAAACGGTCGAGGCGCGTCTGCGTGACGACGCGCGCATCGGCATCCTCGTCAACAATGCCGGCGCGGCGCAGTCCGGTACCTTTATCGAGCAGAGCACCGACAGCGTGGCGCAACTGGTCGCGCTAAACACCACGGCGCTGGTGCGTTTGGCCAGTGCGATCGCCCCGCGTCTGGCCAAGGCCGGCGACGGCGCAATCATCAACATCGGCTCGGTGGTGGGCCTGGCGCCGGAGTTCGGCATGTCGGTGTATGGCGCGACCAAGGCGTTCGTGCTGTTCCTCTCCCAGGGCCTGAGCCTGGAACTGTCGCCACAAGGCGTGTATGTGCAAGCCGTATTGCCTGCGGCCACCCGCACGGAAATCTGGGACCGCGCCGGTATCGACATCAACACCCTCACCGACATCATGGAAGTCGGCGACATGGTCGACGCCGCGCTGGTCGGCTTCGACCGTCGCGAAGTCGTGACCATCCCGCCGCTGCACGAAGGCGAGCGCTGGGATGCCTTGCAAGCGGCGCGGCAAGGCCTGTTGGGGCAGATCCGCCAGTCGGCGGTGGCGCAACGTTATCTGACTCAGGCCTGACCTCATCCAGACCCGCCGCTATGCCGGCGGGTTCGTACCGACAAGAGCATCCGCAATGAAGGCATTTTTCATCGAGCGCTACGGCAAGCAGAACGGCCGGATTGGCGACCTGCCCGAACCGCTGGTTGGCGCTCACGACGTGCTGATCGAAGTGCGCGCGAGTAGCGTCAATCCGCTGGACCTGAAGATTCGCAGCGGCGAATTCAAGATGATCCTGCCCTATCAAATGCCTTTGATATTGGGCAACGATGTCGCCGGCGTGGTGCTCAGCACCGGTGCGGCGGTCAAGCGTTTCAAGCCGGGCGATGAGGTTTATGCGCGTGCGCCTGAAAACAGGATTGGCACGTTTGCCGAACGCCTCGCTGTCGACGAACAAGCGGTAGCGTTGAAACCCGCCAATCTCGCCATGACCGAGGCGGCTTGCATGCCGCTGGTGGCGTTGACGGCGTGGCAGGCCCTGGTCGAAGTCGCCAACGTGCAAAAAGGCCAGAAGGTGCTGATTCACGCCGGCTCCGGTGGCGTTGGCACGGTCGCCATTCAAATGGCCAAACACCTCGGCGCTTTTGTTGCGACTACGACCAGCACGGCGAATGTCGCGTGGGTCAAGGCGCTGGGCGCTGATGTGGTGATCGATTACAAGCAGCAGGATTTCGCCATTCTGCGCGACTACGACGTGGTGCTCAACAGCCTCGGCGGCGATGTGTTGGAGAAATCGTTAACGGTGTTGAAACCGGGCGGGCAGCTGATTTCCCTGTCAGGGCCGCCGACTGCGCAGTTCGCTCGGGAGCAGGGTTTGTCGTGGCCGCTTGGGCTGGTCATGCGCCTGCTCAGCAGTGGTATTCGGCGCAAGGCGCGCAAGCGTGGGGTGGGTTATTCGTTTCTGTTCATGCGTGCCGATGGCATCCAGTTGCACAAAATCACTGCGTTGATTGAGGCAGGAGTGATCAAACCGGTGGTTGATCGTACTTTTCCGTTCGATCAAATAGCTGACGCGTTGCACTACGTTGAACAAGGTCGGGCCAAGGGCAAGGTTGCCATCGTGATCGATCCTGAAACGCCCTCACCCTAACCCTCTCCCAGAGGGAGAAGGAACTGACCGAGCTGAATGCGCGGGTAACGCCGATCTGAGATACCGAGTCGAACATATATCCCAAAAAGCCCACAAATCAGCTCCCTCTCCTCGGGGAGAGGGCTGGGGTGAGGGGTGAATTCAGCGCGGTGTTTGTATATGTGCATTGCAACTGCAAGCCCGACTCGCCATCCCCGCTGAAACGTCGAGAAACCCCTCTCAACTTGCGTTTTGCTAATCCTGCACCACGCTTGATTCACAGAAGTGCACGTTTTCATGGCAAAACTGCGGTTAACTGAATGGTTAGTTACCGCTATAATCCCGCGCTTCATTCAAACGGGACTTTCAATGTGAACCACAGTCAACGCGTCTCAGGCGTTTCAACGTTCATTCTGGTCGGCCTTGGCGTGATCATCGCCCTGCTCGGTCTGGCGCTCGCGGCCGGCGGTGTGAAGCTGGTCAGCCTGGGCGGTTCCTGGTACTTCCTGGTCGGCGGTCTGGCGATGACCGTTTCCGGGGTGCTGATCGCACTGAAGAAAACTGCAGGCGCCTGGCTGTTCGCCGCATTTCTCGTGGCCACCGCGATCTGGGCCGTGGCTGACGCCGGGCTGGTGTTCTGGCCGGTGTTCTCGCGGCTGTTCATGTTCAGCGCGATCGGTATGGTCGTCGCTCTGGTCTACCCGCTGCTGGCGCGCGCCAATGGCCGCGTCGCCGGTCGTGGCGCGTATGCCGTGGCCGCTGTGCTCGCGGTCGGTGTGGCCGTTGCGGCGGGCAACATGTTCGTCGCCCACCCAACCGTTGCCGCGACTGGCACTGGCCCGGGCCTGACTCCGGTCGAGCCGGCCAAGGCGCAGAAAGACTGGGCGCACTACGGCAACACCGAAGGTGGCAGCCGCTTCGCCGCGCTCGATCAGATCAACCGCAACAACGTCGACAAATTGAAAGTCGCGTGGACCTACCACACCGGTGACGTCGCCGAGAGCGATGGCAACGGCGCCGAAGACCAGCTCACCCCGCTGCAGGTCGGCAACAAAGTCTTCATCTGCACCCCGCACAACAACCTGATCGCGCTGGACGCCGACACCGGCAAGGAAATCTGGAAAAACCAGATCAACGCCCAGTCGAAAGTCTGGCAGCGCTGCCGTGGCATGGCCTATTTCGATGCCACCGTCACCATCGCTCAGCCGAGCAACTCTTCGATCATTGAAGCCAAACCCGAGCCGGCTGCCAACTGCCAGCGTCGTCTGCTGACCAACACCATCGATGCCCGCCTGATCGCGGTCGATGCTGACACCGGCGAGTTCTGCCAGGGTTTCGGCAACAACGGCCAGGTCGATCTGAAGGCCGGCCTGGGTGATGTGCCGGACAGCTACTATCAGTTGTCGTCCGCGCCATTGATGGCCGGCACCACCGTGGTGGTTGGCGGTCGTGTTGCCGATAACGTGCAAAGCGACATGCCGGGCGGTGTGATTCGCGGTTTTGACGTAATCACCGGCGCCATGCGCTGGGCGTTCGACCCGGGCAACCCGCAGGATCGCAACGCGCCGGCCGACGGCAAAACCTACGTGCGCAGCACGCCGAACAGTTGGGCGCCGATGTCCTACGACGCGGCGACCAACACGGTATTCCTGCCGATGGGCAGCTCGTCCACCGACATCTATGGTGTCGAGCGCAGCGAACTGGACCACAAGTACGGCGCCTCGATCCTCGCGCTGGACGCCAGCACCGGTGAAGAACGCTGGGTGTTCCAGACCGTGCACAACGATCTGTGGGACTTCGACCTGCCGATGCAGCCGAGCCTGATCGACTTCGACAAGGACGGCCAAAGCGTTCCGGCGCTGGTCATCGGCACCAAGGCCGGGCAGATCTATGTGCTCGACCGCGCCACCGGCAAGCCGCTGACCGAGGTCAAGGAAGTACCGGTGAAAGCCGCGAACATCCCTAACGAGCCGTACTCACCGACTCAGCCGAAATCCGTGGGCATGCCGCAGATCGGCGCGCAGCACCTGACCGAATCGGACATGTGGGGCGCCACGCCGTACGACCAGTTGCTCTGCCGCATCGACTTCAAGAGCATGCGCTACGACGGTCTGTACACCGCACCGGGTACCGACAAATCGCTGAGTTTCCCGGGTTCGCTGGGCGGCATGAACTGGGGCAGCATCTCCACTGATCCGGTGCACGGTTTCATCTTCGTCAACGACATGCGCCTGGGTCTGTGGATCCAGATGATCCCGTCGCAGAACAAAGGCCAGGCCGCTGGCGGTGGCGAAGCACTGAACACCGGCATGGGCGCTGTTCCACTCAAAGGCACGCCGTACGCGGTGAACAAGAACCGCTTCCTGTCGGTGGCCGGCATTCCGTGCCAGGCGCCGCCGTTCGGCACCTTGACCGCGATCGACATGAAGACCCAGAAAGTCGCATGGCAGGTTCCGGTCGGCACCGTTGAAGACACCGGTCCCCTGGGCATCCGCATGCACCTGCCGATCAAGATCGGTCTGCCAACCCTCGGCGGCACCCTGTCGACCCAGGGCGGCCTGATCTTCATTGCCGGCACCCAGGACTTCTACCTGCGCGCCTTCAACAGCGGCAACGGCGAAGAAGTCTGGAAAGCCCGTCTGCCGGTCGGCAGCCAGGGCGGCCCGATGACCTACGTTTCGCCGAAGACCGGCAAGCAGTACATCGTCGTCACCGCTGGCGGCGCACGCCAGTCGACCGATCGTGGCGATTACGTGATGGCTTACGCCCTGCCGTAACTCGCTGCCGCACGACCAACCTCCTCCAAGCGCGCGGTGCCCCAAAGCACCGCGTCGCTGTTTTATTGCGTTAAAGATTTCAGCAGGGAAGGATTCACATGTCATCGGCTGTTCGCTTTTCTCGTACCAAGCTTTCCACTGGCCTGTTGCTGGGCCTGAGCTGCGCCACTGCCCTCCCCGCGCTGGCCGCAAGCGATTCCGATCTACTGACCCGCAGCACCTTGACCGGTGACTGGGGCGGCTTGCGTCATCAACTCGATGAAGATGGCGTCAAGTTCACTGGCGATTACAGCGGCGAAACCGCCTACAACGCCGACGGCGGCCTGCACCGTTCGGCGCGCTACTCGCAGAACATCAAGCTCGGCGTGCAGTTTGATCTGAGCAAACTCTACGGCGTCGACAACGCCGGCAAAGTGCAACTGACCATCAACGACCGGCGCGGCAACAGCGCATCGGAAGATCTGGTCGGCAACCGCCTGCCGATTCAGGAAAACTACGGCGGCCTGTACACCCGCCTGACTGAACTGAGTTACGAGCGCAGCCTGTTCACCCCGGCGCTGAACGTGAAGCTCGGCTACATGGCCATGGGCAACGACCTCGGCGGCCTCGACAGCGGCATTCTGTGCAACTTCATGAACGCCGGTTTCTGCGGTCACCCGCTGAACATGTCCGGCGGCAGCGGCTGGACCAACTACCCCAACGCGCGTCTGGGCGTGCGGGTCAAATACGACCTGTCGCCGTCCTGGCAGCTGCGTGTGGCAGCGTTCAACGTCGACCCCGAGAGCAACGGCAATTCCAGCCGCGCCTGGCATCTGGGGCCGAAGCACACCACCGGCACCGTTGTGCCGATCGAGTTGGTGTACAAACACGCCGGCGAGCTGCCGGGCGAGTACAAGCTCGGCTATTACTACGACAGCTCCGACGTCAACCGCATTGGCAGCGACGACGAGGTGTCCGGTCGTGGCGGGCATTATTTGCTGATCGATCAGGCCGTATGGCGTTCGCCGACCTCCGAAGGCCGCAGCCTGCATGCATTCGGTCAGTATTCGGCGGCCAGCGAAGCGGCCTCGCCGTTCAGCAAGTGGTACGGCACCGGCGTGGTTTTGTACAAACCGTTCGAAGGCCGCCCGCGTGACACCTTGGCGCTGGGCTACGGCCGCGCCGTGCCGAACCCGCGCAGCCGTGATGTGCAGCAGGATGCCGCGCTGGCCAATGGTGCTGCGTTTCCGAACCTCGATAGCGCCGAGCAGTTGATCGAGTTGGGTTACGGCTATCAGGCCACCCCATGGCTGACCCTGCGCCCGAACCTGCAATACATCATCGAACCGGGGGCGTTTTCCGGGCAGGACATCGATAATGCGCTGGTGGTGGGTTTGCAGGTGAAGGCTGCGCTTTAACCTTGTGGTGAAAGGGCTGCCGTCATCGCGAGCAGGCTTACTCCTACAGGATTGGCGGCGTGCGCAAAATCCCTGCAAAACACAAAACCACTGTGGGAGCGAGCCTGCTCGCGAAAACGCCGGGTCAGGCGACTGCGATGTTGAATGTAGCGCCGCCTTCGCGAGCAGGCTCGCTCCCACAGGGGGTTTGGGTCAGGTCGGAGAGTTGGATTCGCCGCTGCCGTAGCGGGATACAGAGGATTTGCGGCGGGCAGGAAATTAATTCCAGCCCATCGGTGAATTATTTCGTGTCCGCATGTATCTGAGCCAGAAGAGCCGGCGCCATCATGGAGATGGCATCGCAGCGGTAATCTGGATCAGCGAGCGGGAACAGCGCAATGAAATCACGCAAGAACACCGTCAAACCGATCGGTTTGAAAGACATCACCATTGTCGACGACGCCAAGATGCGCAAGGCGATCACCGCCGCCGCACTGGGCAACGCCATGGAATGGTTCGACTTTGGCGTCTACGGCTTTGTCGCCTATGTGCTCGGCAAGGTTTTCTTCCCCGGCGCCGATCCCGGCGTGCAAATGATCGCCGCGCTGGCGACGTTCTCCGTGCCCTTCCTGATCCGTCCGCTTGGCGGTTTGTTCTTCGGTGCGCTCGGCGACAAATACGGGCGGCAGAAAGTCCTCGCCGCGACCATCGTCATCATGT
This sequence comes from Pseudomonas sp. S3_G06, assembly GCF_054667565.1. Taxonomy (NCBI): domain Bacteria; kingdom Pseudomonadati; phylum Pseudomonadota; class Gammaproteobacteria; order Pseudomonadales; family Pseudomonadaceae; genus Pseudomonas; species Pseudomonas sp. S3_G06. The sequence goes on along the minus strand of NZ_CP162738.1, from coordinate 2,066,280 downwards.
CCCTGAGCACCTTCGCCATCGGCCTGATTCCGTCCTATGCTTCGATCGGCATCTGGGCGCCGATCCTGCTGTTGCTGGCGAAAATGGCTCAGGGTTTCTCGGTCGGTGGCGAGTACACCGGTGCCTCGATCTTCGTCGCTGAATACGCGCCCGACCGTAAGCGCGGCTTCCTCGGCAGTTGGCTGGATTTCGGCTCGATCGCCGGTTTCGTCTTCGGCGCCGGTGTCGTGGTGCTGATTTCAACCATCCTCGGTGAACAACGCTTCGAAGAATGGGGCTGGCGGATTCCGTTCTTCCTCGCCCTGCCGCTGGGCATGATCGGCCTGTATCTGCGCCACGCCCTGGAAGAGACTCCGGCCTTCCAGCAACACGTGGAAAAACTCGAACAAGGCGACCGCGAAGGCCTCGCCGGTGGCCCGAAAGTGTCGTTCAAGGAAGTCGCAACCAAACACTGGCGCAGCCTGATGACCTGCATCGGCGTAGTGGCGGCGACCAACGTCACCTATTACATGCTGCTCACCTATATGCCGAGTTACCTGACGCACAACCTGCACTACAGCGAAAACCACGGCGTGCTGATCATCATTGCGATCATGGTCGGCATGCTCTTCGTGCAGCCGCTGATTGGTTTCATCAGCGACAAGATCGGCCGCAAACCCTTCATCGTCGTCGGCAGCATTGGCCTGTTCATCTTCGCCATTCCGGCATTCATGCTGATCAACAGCGGCAGCATCGGCCTGATCTTCTCCGGCCTGCTGATCCTCGCGGTGCTGCTCAACTTCTTCATCGGCGTGATGGCCTCGACCCTGCCGGCGATGTTCCCCACGCACATCCGCTACAGCGCGCTGGCCAGTGCCTTCAACGTTTCGGTGCTGATCGCCGGTCTGACCCCGACTGCCGTGGCCTGGCTGGTGGAAAGCACCAACGATCTGTACATGCCTGCGTATTACCTGATGGTCATCGCCGTGGTCGGTCTGGTCACTGGCGTGACCATGAAGGAAACCGCCAACAAGCCCCTGCGCGGCGCGGCCCCGGCGGCTTCCGACCTGGAAGAGGCCAAGGAGCTGTTGCAGGAACACCACGACAACATCGAACAGAAAATCGAAGACATCGATGCCGAAATCGCCGCGCTGGAAGCCAAGCGCAAGGAACTGGCGCTCCAGCATCCGCGCATCGATTGATCAGTGCGACGTCGGCAATCGGTCCGACGCCGCGCCGAGCTTGAGCTAGCCTTGAAACCGGATCGCATGCCATTCAAGGAGTTCACATGTTCAAGCTGATGAAAAGTTCGGTCGCTGGCGGATTGCTCTTCGCCAGCCTCCAGGCCGAAGCCGGCGGCATCATGATTTACGAGGCCGGCCACGAAGGCACCGGGCTGGCCAACGCCGGCTCTGCGGTCATGGCCAGCGACCCGAGCATTCTGATGACCAACCCGGCGGGCATCAGCCAACTGGCCGGCACTCAGATCAACTTCAACGCGCAGTTGATCCTCGGCGACGTCAGCTTCTCCCGCGACAACGCCAATACCTTCGGCGGCAACGAAGGTGGCAACGCCTTGAAGTACCTGCCCGGCTCCAGCTTCTTCATCAGCCATCAACTCGATGAGCGCTCCTCGATCGGCTTCGGCATGTACGGCAATTTCGGTCTGGCGGTGGATTACGACGATGACTGGGCCGGGCGCTATTTCACCCAGGAGTCGGCCATTCTCGGCGTGTCATTCCAGCCCACCTATGCCTACAAGATCACCGACGACCTGTCCGTCGGCCTCGGCCCGCGCTTCATGCTCGGCTACTTCCGCACCGAAGTGGCGGTCAACAATAACGTGCTCGGTCTGGGCAACGCCGAGGATGGTCAGTTGCGTTACAAGGACACCGACTGGGGCACGGGCGCCAACGTCGGCGTGCTCTACAACCTCAACGAGCGCACAAAGCTCGGGCTGGCCTGGACCAGCAAGATCAAGCTCAAATTCGAAGACAAACCCGAGCTGAAGAAAATCACCAATCCGCTGCTGCGTCTGGCGCTCAACCGTCTCGACGCCGATCAGCTGAACGTCGACATGAACGTGCCGCAGACCGTCACCACCAGCGTGTCCTACCAGCTCGATCCGCAGTGGACGCTGCTCGGCAGCCTCGGCTGGCAGGACTGGAGCGATTTCGGCAAGGTCGGCGTGGAAGTCGATACCGACCTGGGCGCGACTTCCAGAACTGCGCAGCGGCAATACAAGGACACTTGGCATGCCTCGATAGGCGCGCAGCACCAGATCAACCCGAAACTGCGCTGGAACGTCGGCCTCGGTTACGACTCCTCGGCAGTGGATGACAAGGATCGCACCGTCGACAACCCGATGAATGAAGCGTGGCGCCTGGCGACCGGGGTCAGCTATGCATTGCAGGACGATGTCGACGTGCACATGAGCTACACGCTGATCTACCTCGGCGACATGGACGTGCAACAGACCAAAGCGCGCTCCGGCGGCTCGGTTTCCGGCGAATACAAAAACGCCGCCCTGCATGTGCTGGGCGGCGGCGTGGTCTGGCGATTCTAGGGATCACTCATCCTTCGGCGCCTGCGCCGGGGCGGTGAACCACTGCTCCGGCGGCACGCGTTTTTCCTGCTGCGGATCGCCCAGGTAATGCGGCGACATGATCTGCACGCCGTATTCATTGAACACGTCCTGAATATTGGCGTGGAGCATGCTCAGCAACACCGCACGCGGGCGCGGCTGGCTGGGGATGGCCTGGGCCACCAGGCGATACTCGGGATAGAAGTCCGACAACGCGGTCTGGAACACCTGCGCCGGCGGGTCTTCGAGCACGCCCGGCGTGCGTTTGGCCGCCTCCAGCAACATCGCTTCGACCTGGCGCCATGGCGTGTCGTAGCCGATGGTCACCACCGTGTCGACCACGTACCCCGGACCTTGCACGGTGCGCGAGTAGTTCTTGGTCACGGTGCCGGTGATCATCGAGTTGGGCAGCGTCAGCACTTCACCGAGGCCGGTGCGAATCCGCGTGGTGAACATGCCCAGCTCGGTGACGGTGCCTTCGTACTCGCCGATCCTGACAAACTCGCCGGGGCGCAAAGTCCGCGTGTAGGTCAGGATCAACCCGGCCGCCGCTTGCCCGACGACGCTGGTGGCGCCGAGGGATATCATCAGGCCGATCAGCACCGACAAGCCTTTGAACGCATCCGTCCCGGCGCCGGGCAGATAGGGATAAGCCATCGCCAGCGCAAACAGCCAGACTGCCAGCGCGGTCAGGCGCTGCGTCGGTTGCAGGGTTTCATGGTTGAGCCAACTGAACGTCCCCGGCGCGGCCATCCGGCGCAGGATGCGTCGGGTAAATGCGGTCACGCCCCGGGCGATAAAGAAAATCGCCAGCGCCACGCCCAGCCCCGGTATCGCATCGACGATGCCCTGCAACAGATAACCAGCCAGTTCCACCAGATAGTTGTTGAGGCTTTCGCCCCACGGCCGCGTATAAGGGAAGCGTGACAGGACAAAACCCAGCCATTCGTAGGACAGCAGCAGGATCAGCAACCAGCGCAGGAACAACAGGCAGCGGCTGACCAACGGGTAGAGAAAATTCGAATCGATCAGTTGCACCCGCCCGACCTTCAGCGCCTTGGTGTGGCGATCCATCAGCGCCGGCAGTTTCGCCAACAGCTTGTGGCGCAGCCATGACAGGCACCAGAGCAGCGTCAGATAGATCAGCGTGGCCACCGCCGCCAGCGCCAGCGAACGCACAATCATCTGCACGTTGCGCGCCTCACGGGTCTCGTTGACCACCTGGCGCAGTTTTTCCGCTGCGCCCTCGGCGGCTTCCTGCACCGAGGAATAGGCCAGGCTATCGACGTCTTTCGGTGCAACGATGAACGCACGGGTATTGCCGATCAGCACCATGTAACTGTTCTGGATCGAATCAGTGCTGATTTTCAGTTCCGGGTCTTCTTCCAGCGCTTCACTGATCACCCGCTTCGCCCGCTTGACCCGTGAGGCCGGCGCCTCGCCGAGGATGGTCGCGCGAAACAGCATGATGCTGCGGTTGGCCACCTTCAGTTCTACCGCTTCGCCCGTTGCTGTCGTGGTGTCTTCCAGTGCCTGGCCGAGCCCGGACCACAGTGTTGCAGCCAGCAGCATCGCCAGCACCATCAGCCTGTTACGCATGCGCCGTTCCTTATGGCTGATTGTCGTGAGAGGTTTCGTCCAGCACTCCGCTGACGTCGGCCGGTTGATAGACCCAGCCGATGAACAATTCATAACCGACCGCCAGGATCACCGGCCCGGTGAACAGGCCGATGATGCCGCTGGTGACCATGCCGCCCAGCGCGCCGATCAGCACCACCGGCATCGGCACGGCCACGCCACGGCCGAGCAACATCGGTTTGAGCACGTTGTCGGAGAGCCCGGCGATCACCATCCACACGGCGAATATGATCGTGCCGGGGCCGACGCCGTCATGGGCAAAGACGAACACCACCACCGGCACGGTGATCAGCAGCACCGGCAGTTGCATGATGCCCAACAGCAACACCATCAACGCCAGCACACCGGCAGCGGGCACGCCCATGATCACCAGCGCCACGCCGATCAGGATCATCTGGATAAAAGCGATACCGACCACGCCCTGCGCCACCGCGCGAATGGTCGAAGTGCACAGCTGCGCGATCTGCGGGCCACGCACCGGGCCGGAAATCCGCGTGGTGATCGCCACCGCTGTGCGATGGCCGCGTTCGCCGTGGGTCATGATCAGTCCGGCGACAATCAGTGCCACGACAAACACCACGATACCTGCGCCGACGCCGGCGGCCTGATGCAACAGCACCCGGCCCCAACTGGTCAGGTGCGGCGCGAGTTCCTTGAACACCCAGCTCAGGTCCTGCGAAGCGTGCATCCAGATGCCATACAACGGCGCACCGATCAGCGGCCAGTCGGCGACATTGGCGGGTGGCGGCGGAATCTCGAACTGCCCCGCTTCCACGGTTTGCATGCCCACCTTCACCGAATCGGCCACGGATGCGCCGAGCAGGCTCAGCGGCACCATCAGGATCACCAGCCCCAGCAATACCAGTACAATCGCCGCCCAACCGTAACGGTCGCCGAGTTTTGCGCCGAGTTTCTGGTTCAGTGGGTACAGCGTGACCGCGAGGATCAGCGCCCACAGCATCACATTGAGAAACGGATGGAAAATGTCGTAGCAGAACAGCACCAGGGTCGCGATCAACCCGGCGCGGATCAGCACGTCGAGCAAGGCTTTGGAACTGTTGAAGGCAATCAGCGGCTTATCTTCCATGGCAACATTCCTGAGCGACGCAGCATTCGGGATGCGCTGAGCCTAGAACATGTTCGGCTGGTCTTCCTGTGGGGCGCGGGATTTGTGCCTGAATGCATTTTATTGATTCATACAGAACCTGTGGGAGCTGGCTTGCCGGCGATAGCGGCGGGTCAGCCGTCACACAGTTGCACTTGCAACCCCTCACTGCAGGAAACGGAAACATGGTGTTAAATAGGCGCCAGTCCCGACCTTGTCGCTTCAAGCCGTGCCACGAGAACCGCTATGAAAACCCCTGCCCAGAACATCCACGCTCAACAGGTGACCCGATGATCGAAGTCACCGAAGTCTCCATCGCCCAACTGCGCGCTGCCCTCGAATCCGGCCAGACCAATGCCGTGGAGCTGGTGCAGGCCTATCTGGCACGGATCGATGCCTACGACGGCGCCGACACCCCGACGGCACTCAACGCCGTCGTCGTGCGCAACCCCGAAGCACTGAACGAAGCCCGCGCCTCCGATGCCCGCCGTGCCAAAGGTGAAACCCTCGGCCCGCTCGATGGCATCCCCTACACCGCCAAGGACAGTTATCTGGTCAAGGGCCTGACCGCCGCTTCCGGCAGTCCGGCGTTTGCCGATCTAGTCGCCCATCGCGACGCCTTCACCATCGAACGCCTGCGCGCTGCCGGTGCGATTTGCCTGGGCAAGACCAACATGCCGCCGATGGCCAATGGTGGCATGCAACGCGGCGTCTATGGCCGCGCTGAAAGCCCGTACAACGCCGCTTACCTCACCGCCCCGTTCGCCTCCGGCTCGTCCAACGGCGCCGGCACCGCGACCGCTGCGAGTTTCGCTGCGTTCGGTCTGGCGGAGGAAACCTGGTCGAGCGGTCGCGGCCCTGCGTCGAACAACGGCCTGTGCGCCTACACCCCGTCGCGCGGCGTAATCTCGGTGCGCGGCAACTGGCCGTTGACCCCGACCATGGACGTCGTCGTGCCATTCGCGCGGACCATGGCCGACCTGCTCGAAGTGCTCGACGTGGTCGTCGCCGAAGATACCGACACCCGTGGCGACCTCTGGCGCCTGCAACCGTGGGTGCCGATCCCGCGTGTCAGCGAAGTGCGCCCGGCTGCGTACAGCGAGCTGGCCGCAGATGCCAAAGCCCTGGCCGGCAAACGCTTCGCCATCCCGCGCATGTACATCAATGCCGACCCGGACGCGGGCACCAGCGAAGCCCCCGGCATTGGCGGCCCGACCGGCCAGCGCATCAACACCCGCGCATCCGTGATCGATTTGTGGAAACAGGCGCGTCAGGCCCTTGAGGCCGCTGGCGCCGAAGTCGTCGAAACCGATTTCCCGCTGGTCTCCAACTGCGAAGGCGACCGCCCTGGCGCGCCAACCGTGTTCACCCGTGGGCTGGTGTCGAAAGAGTTTCTCCATCATGAACTGTGGGATCTGACAGCCTGGGCGTTCGACGACTTCCTGCAAGCCAACGGTGACCCGAAGCTTAATCGTCTGGTTGACGTCGACGGGCCGAAGATCTTCCCGCACGACCCGGGCACGCTGCCTAACCGAGAAGGCGATCTGGCCGCCGGCATGGACGAATACGTGCGCATGGCCGAACGCGGCATCACGCCGTGGAATGAAATCCCAACCGTGCCTGATGGCTTGCGTGGTCTGGAGCAGACCCGACGCATCGACCTTGAAGACTGGATGGACAGCCTCGGCCTCGACGCCGTGCTGTTTCCGACCGTCGCCGACGTCGGCCCGGCGGATGCGGATGTCAATCCTGCTTCGGCCGACATTGCCTGGAGCAACGGCGTCTGGGTGGCCAACGGCAACCTCGCGATCCGCCACCTCGGCGTGCCGACCGTCACCGTGCCCATGGGCGTGATGGCCGACATCGGCATGCCCGTCGGCCTGACCTTCGCCGGCCGCGCCTACGACGACTCGAACCTGCTGCGCTTCGCCGCCGCCTTCGAATCCACCGGCAGCAAACGCCAGATCCCACCGCGTACACCGCCGCTGGCTTAATGCACTGTGTCAGCTCCCACACACCCTGTGGGAGCTGGCTTGCCAGCGATGGCGGCCTGACGGCCTGACGGCCGCCACAGTTCTAATTGACTACCCCCGACTCAAACTGTGGGAGCGAGCCTGCTCGCGAAAGCGCTGTGTCAGTCAGCATTTTCGTTAACTGACACTCCGCATTCGCGAGCAGGCTCGCTCCCACAGGTTTTGTGGTGAAAGCTGCCAACTCAGCACATCAACCCAATCCTCTTTGTTCCCAATCTTCGATCATCAGCGCCATTCGAATTACCACCGGCCCTGACCATGATCAACCGCGCGCCCTCCCGCCTCACCCTGCTTGCCATGCTCTGCGGTCTGACCGGCACCGCCCATGCCAGCGGCTTCTTCGACGACGCCAAAAGCGATGTCCTGCTACGCAACTTCTACCTCAGCAACGACTACCGCTCGCCCACGCCCTCGGGGAAAAACTACAAACAGGAATGGGCACAGGGCTTTATCGGTAACTTCTCATCCGGTTTCACTGAAGGAACAATAGGCTTCGGCATTGACGCCCACGCCTTCGCCGGCCTGAAACTCGACGGCGGCAAGGGCCATTCCGGCACCGGTCTGCTACCGGTCGACAGCGATGGCCGCAGCGAACACGACTATTCCAGCGCGGGCGGTGCGCTCAAATTGAAAGCTTCGCGCACCACTCTGGCCTTCGGTGAAATGACCGTAGAAACGCCGGTCTTCGACACCTCCGACAAACGCCTGCAACCGGAATACGCCACAGGCTTTTTGCTCAACAGCGCCGAGTTCGACAACGTCAATCTGGTCGCCGGGCATTTCACCGCGTTCAAGAACCAGGACAGCTCTTCCGGCCAAGGCGACTTCTACGGTTACGGCGCCAACACCGAAGCGGGTGGCATCAGCTTCGTCGGTGCCGATCTGTTCAGCTCAAGCCCGATCGGCGGCGCGTTGTATGCCTCGGAACTGAGCGACACCTGGCACCAGTACTACGGCAACCTGCACTTCAAACAGTCCGGCGTGCTGCTCGACGCCAACCTCTACCACACCCGCGACACCAGCCGCGCCCTGGCCGGCGAGATCGACAACAGCGCCTTCAGCCTTTCCGGCAAATACAGCTTCGGCGCGCACGCGGTGATGCTCGGCTGGCAGCGGATCAATGGCGACACGCCGTTCGATTTCGTCGGTGGCGACTCGATCTACCTCGCCAACTCGATCAAATACGCCGACTTCAACGGCGCCAACGAACGCTCCTGGCAAGCCCGCTACGACCTCGACCTCGGCGCCTTCGGCATCCCCGGCCTGAACTTCATGACCCGCTACGTCAGCGGCAGCCACATCGACGGCACCCACGCCCCCAAGGGCGGCGCCTACAACCCGTTCGACGCCAGCAGTGGCGACTATCAACCGCAACAAGGCAGCGGCGGCAAGCACTGGGAACGCGACATCGACCTGAAATATGTCGTGCAGTCCGGCGCCGCGAAGGATCTGTCGGTGCAGCTGTCCCACGTCAGCCACCGCGCCAACCAAGCGCAGGCTGGCGATGATATTGACCGGATTTACGTGGTCATCCAGTACCCGCTGGGTTTCTGAACCACCCACTCAGCTCTTGCTGAAAACAGTATTCCAACTGTGGGAGCGAGCCTGCTCGCGAAGAGGCCATCAGGTTCGGCGCAATTCTTCGATTTAAACGAAGTTGTTTAAAAGACACCTCCAGACACGCCTTCCAGGCTACAAATCCTTGCGCCATTGCCTACAGCCAAGCCAGAATCCGCCGGCTTGTGCGCCTTGGGAGCGGGTTCTATTGTGGTGCGGTCGCTGACGAATCAGCGATCGGGTTTAGCGACCCGGATCTTGAATAGGTGCATCAGCGTTCCATGCTTTGTCGCGGGTTCATTGTCTGCGACTGCGCCATGGTGGCTGTATGTGGGAGACCTTCGGGTCTGCCGGGTGCCTATAACCGGTTCGCTAACCTGCGTACAGCCGCCACCTCACTGTTTAGCGACAGTGCCTGACGGCTCCACTTAATAGGAGCTTTACCATGATCAAACCAACACCCAACCCACCCGAAACCGACCCCACCTCCCCCTACGAATCCCTCGACTCAAAAAAACTCCACCAAGCCGCCGACCGCGCCCTCGACCACTACCTCTGCCCACCCGGCTGCACCCCTCCCCCCTTCAGCCCTCGAGCGATGTACGCCGTCACCGCCGACACGAAAAACGAAGACCTGCTGGCCAACGCCTGCGAAACCCTCGCCTCGGCCAAAACCATCGCTCAGGAATTCGCCGGGCTGGTCAAGCCATCGCAGCGAAGGACGCTGATGGGGATTGCGCAGTTGATCATGCTCGGGGAACTGGCGGTGAATCGGGTGCTGGATAATCTGGAGCTGCCGCAGTAGCGGAGCCCGATGATCGTTCCCACGCTCCTGCGTGGGAATGCCTCAACGGACGCTCCGCGTTCGACTCCCGATGGGACCCGGAGCGTCCCGTCTGCATGCCTTTGTGCATGGGAACACTCTTCATGACCGTTCATCGCAAACCCCCTCCTACCTGTCAGAGTTGACAGGTGACGGCCCGGCCGGTCTCGCATTAGATGCAGCAAGAGCGTTCCTACGTCATGCAAGGAGAATGCAATGAGCCGCGTCCGTAACTTCGTTGAACCGTTTGCACTGACCCGCCCGCAAGCCCCCGAAATGGTTGAGCTGGAACCTGCAATGGCAGACGTCCATGGCGGCGTCACCATTGTGAAAGCCAATGAAACCGAGGGCTTGTTGATCCTCATGCTGGCTTACTTGAATCAGACCAAGAACGATAAGCTCATCCTGCTGGCCAACGACAACAAAGGGCCTAGCACCACCATCGCTGAGGGCAACGAAAGCGACGATACGCCCTTGCGCCTGCCTGCCGGCTTACTGCAAAAAGGCCTTAACCGCATCAAAATTTACATTGAGCGCACGTCCGGGAATGATGAACTCACACCTGAGCTGGTGCTCTACCATCGAACCTCTCCGCCCGGTGATTTACCTCCGGTATTGAATCTCACCGTCAGCCACAAGGTCATCAACCAGGCGGAAGCTGACAAGTTCAAGGTGACTGTCACCTACGCCAACGTGCAGTGGTATGACCGGATTTTTGTGTCTTGCAATGGTGTGCATCACATATATCAGCTCACACCCAGCGTTGTGTCGCCCCTGCCTCCCGTACCAAAAAGTGTTGTGATCGACATCCCGAAAGACAAGCTGATCGAGGGTGGCAACGATAAAACCTTCGAAATCAAATATCGCGTTGTCGACTACCTGACCAACCCGTCCGGCCCTCCAACCTGGTCCGATGCCGTGTTCGTGGAAGTGGATCTGGACAAGATCTCCCAAGAGCCTCCTACACTCGTTAACGCCGTCTCCCCAATCGATGTGCTGGCAAGTGAAGGCGGAGTGAAGGTGCGGGCCGAGTTCAAAGCCGCTTTGGCAAACGACAAGGCGACGCTGAAGATTGTCGATGGCGTACCGGGATCATCATTTCCGCAAGTGGCATTCAACACCAACCAACGCGCCAATTTCACATTCAGCGTGGCGTTCCTCCTCGCTCATCAAGGCAAAACAATCCAGGTGTCGTGGGTATTGATTCGAGATGGCGTGCCCAGCGGCGAATCCCCTCCTCTGGAGGTGGTCATCGATAAAATCGCGGCGGATGACCCGCGCTTGCCGACTCCGAATATTGCGGGGGAAATGGGGCAACAGCTCAATGTTCCGGAACTACCGAATGATGTGCGGGTGCTCTCGGAAAAAATCCCACTGATGCAACAGACCCACCCGGTTTGGGTTGATTTTGAAGGCGTCGACGCGGATGGGAACCCGGTAACCAACGAAATCTCGACCGGCGGGCCTAGTGAACTGGCCGACAGGATTTCGTTGCTGGCGCAAGTCGAGTGGTTGAAAAACCTGAAAGATGGAAGCCAATTGAGAGTGGTTTGTGCGGTCAATCTTGATGGGCTTAAGGACAAGACAAAAGCGGTACCGCTTCGGGTTCGTAGTTATACGATTCGGGCAGCCGAGGACCTGTTAGCGCCAAAAATCAGACAGGCGCAAGACAACAGCCTGGATCCGTTTGCGGCGAAAGATGCGCTGACCGCTTTGGTCTTTGATCCTTCCATTCAGCTCGATGACATAATCGTCGTGACCTGGACCGGCGCCCCGGGCACTCCTGCCGATGGCTCCTACACCTCGCCGCCTCACGTGGTCAAAGTGCTGGGCACGCAGGAAATTGCGCTGGACAACAAAGTGCTTGCGTACAGTTTCGGTGGCGATGTCACTGCGAAATACAGCAAGACAACCGGGTCTGAAACACGGGATTCCCTGCCGCTGATACTAAGTGTGCAGGACATTGCGGACGGAGATCCTCGTCTGCCCACGCCTACGATAGACCGGGTGACGGGAGATGAGCTGGATCCTGCGGATTTGTTGGCGACGGATCATACGCGGACTACGGCTTGGCCGTTGATAGCTGTAGGACAGCGGATTGATTTGACTTATAGGGAGATCAAGATTGATGGCAGTACGGGAATTGTTGAAGAGGCTTATAAAGGGAAAGAAGTGACGGCGGAAGACTTGGGTGGGTTAAAACATCCTGTTCCTGTAACAAAACTGGCGTCACTGGCGAACCGTTCGACCTTGAAGGTCGAGGTTCAAGTCAATTTCGATGGAAATGAATCGGGCAGAAAAACTGCACTCCCAAACCGCGCTTATCACATAAGCAAAGGGTTCGATGACCTAACAACTTTTACAGATTACGACTGGAACAACTGGAAACTTCGTTATGGCGGGGGCGCATTCGTCGAATATAAAGAAGGAGAATATTTTCTTGTTTCAGCTCAAGACTCCAACCAATATTACTCACTTAATCTGACTAAATCCTATAACGAAATTCCGGGCCGTCAATTATTCGAATTTAGCTTTAAATATCGATCGATCCACAATCTAGGTTTCGAGTTTGATTACAGCGGAATTGAAGGCCCAATCGTACAGCTACCTGGAGGAAGTGACTGGCAATATCACAGTGCAATATTCAGCATACCCAAACCGCTTAACGTCTTTAATTTATACATCGTAACACTTAACGGTGTATTCAGTATTGACAACATCCGTTTAAGGCAAGTCAATAACTAATAACGCGCGTCGGTGCGGGCCATTGACTTATCGGGGCGGATTCATCCGTAATCACCGAGGTATAAGCCAGCCTGACGCGGCCGGAATATTCGAGGAACTGAAAAAGTTTCCAGCGATAGAACGTCTTCGCGCCCAGCAGAGCCTACGACTACGGAGACTGCGCAACTGATCATGCTCGGGGAACTGGCGGTGAATCGGGTGCTGGATAATCTGGAGTTGCCGGGGTAATGCGGGCCGGCTGAATTATGCGTTGCCGCTGTTGGCCCCTTCGCGAGCAGGCTCGCTCCCACATTGATCCTGGTGGGACACAAATCCTGCGACGTTTGAAGATCCTGTGGGAGCGAGCCTGCTCGCTAAAGCTGAATATCAGTCACTGAGATGTCGACTGAAAAACCGCATTCGCGAGCAGGCTCGCTCCCACACGACCTGCATCCGCAGCGACCTACCATTCGTCGCTTAACCACCCTCCACTGTCAGATCTGACAGTAGCCAACTTCCCCCACCCGGTATCTGATATCTCCATCCCGGCCAGGGCTCTCTGGCCGCTACATCAGGAAGGTGTGCGATGGACAACGCTCAACCCGACAACGCCATCATGGCGCTGCATCCCGTGCAAATTTTGCAGGCGACGGGGGGCGTTATCATCGACCCGCCGCCGCCCGACAAAGTATCGGTGCTGGGCGTGCCATTGGGGATTTTCAGGGAGGTCACGCGCAACGGCGTCCTCGCTGCGGGCGTGCAGGTAGTGGTCGATCCGCCACTGGACGTTGGTCAATATGTCGACATCAGACTCTTCGTCAACGGTGAGCAGAGCGGCGTTCCACAGCCAGTCATCAACGAGCGAATGACCTTCCCCGTGTTCCAGAGGGCACTTCACGACGGCGTCATCAACAAAATCCAATACATGCTGAAAAGCATCGCCGGCAATGAAAACAAATCCATCGAAGCGTGGGCGCTCTACAACGACACGTTGCCCGGCGGCAATGATGTGCCTGGCACCGGCGATCATCCGGGGCTGCTGATCAGTCTGCCCGAAGGGCTCGGCAACCCGGCGGTGATTGGCAAGGATCAGGCCGAGAAAGGCGTACTTCTGACGTTCGATTACCCTTATTGCCGGGCCTACGACAAGGTGAAATACGAGATCAACCGCCAGCCCTTCACCCACACGGTGACGCCGGAACAAGCGGGCAACGCATTCTCGGTGCTGATCGGTCCTGACACCCTTAAAAAAATTGGCAGCATGAACAACTGCCCGTTCTCCTACACGGTGGTCGATCAACTGGCCAACGACACTCACCGGAACCGCTGGTCGAAGTACATTCATGCCAACATTGATCTTGAGCGAAACTTCCTGCCCCAGCCGATCCTGCGCGAGGATCCCGACGATGACATGGACGATCCAGCGATTGTGGATCTCGATAAACTCGACGGCCGGCCGCTACTGATCGTCGTTGTTGCCACCGCCCCTGATTTTCAAAAGGGCGACACGGTGAAGGGCTTCTATCGGCTGAACGATTCAGCCGAAAAATCGACTCAACCGGGCGTGATCACCGACAAGTTCGGGGCGCTGCTGCCGTGCATTCTGGAGCTACCCAACGATCAGCTCACCTCCGGCGCACGCCTACAAGTGCGATTTGAACTGGAACGGCCGGCGGGCAACGTCATTGGGCACTCCAGAACGGCCGAGGCCGAGATCATCGGCGAAGCGGCGCCAGATCTGGTAGCGCCCATAATCAAACAGGCACTAGGCAACAGTCTGGATCCGCTTGCCGCGAAAGATGCGCTGACCGCTTTGGTCTTTGATCCTTCCATTCAGCTTGATGAAGTAATCCAAGTGTGCTGGATCGCCGCCCCGGGCACTCCTGCCGATGGCTCCTACACCTCGCCGCCTCACGTGGTCAAAGTGCTGGGCACGCAGGAAATTGCGCTGGACAACAAAGTGCTCGCGTACAGTTTCGGTGGCAATGTCACTGCGAAATACAGCAAGACAACCGGGTCTGAAACACGGGATTCCCTGCCGCTGATACTGAGTGTGCAGGACATTGCCGACGGAGATCCTCGTCTGCCCACGCCGACGATCGACCGGGTGACGGGAGATGAGCTGGATCCTGCGGATTTGTTGGCGACGGATCATACGCGGACGACGGATTGGCCGTTGATAGCTATTGGGCAGCGGTACGATTTGATTTACAGGGAGATTAAGAGTGATGGCAGTACAGGGTTCGTTCATGAAGCTTATAAAGGGAAAGAAGTGACGGCGGATGATTTGGGCGGGATCAAGCATCCGGTTCCGTTGGCTGGGCTTGTTAGGATGGAAGATGGATCAAAACTATTTATAGAAATGGCTGTTGTATTTGATGGAAGTATCGACGACACCAAAAGAATTTTATTTCACCCTCTAATACTCAATATCGACACTGGCATTGATGACTTAACTACCTTTACAAACTATGAGAGTAATGGCTGGCAATTTGAGCAAGGAGCAGGATCAGCAATCAAAGAGAACGATGATTATTATGCAATATCTCAACTAGGCCAAAGCTTTCATGCCTTATACATCTCAAAATCATATGAACACCTTGAAAGGGGAGTGGCTTGCGCTCTCAGCTTCGATTACCTGAGCTCACGTCCAGTAACATTCCGTCTTATTATGACACCAGCTTTACTGGATGGCGATAGAATAACTCTGCCGCAGCAGGAATTATCTGCAACTAACAGTTGGGGCAAGGCCTTCATAAGTTTTTTTCTTGGCTCCCCTCAAACAAAGGCATTCTCAAAAATCTCCATAGTATTATATGCGGACGCAGTAATTAAGCTAGACAATATCCGCCTAAAAAAGATACCGAGAAGCGAAATTGAAAATAATTCTTAGCCCCTTTCATTAACTCCTTAGGTCATTTGCTAACCGAAGACACCGATCTTTTGCTTTTCCAATGATGGCGGAAGACAGCCGGAGTCGAACCTGCCCGGGAACGGATGCCGTCCCCAACCGGGTTTGAAGCCCGGCCGCGCCACCGGGCGCGATTGTCTTCCTGAACTCAGGGTGCGCAGGCGTTGGCCAGCGCGTTGTCTGGGCGGATCTGGCGGGATTCGCCGAGGCGGCGGGTCAGGCCGAGGCGGTCGAAATATTCCAGATACTGAATACAGCGTTTGCGTCCCAAGCCTAGCGCATCACGGAAAGTTGTCACCTCAATCACGGGATTTTCTTCGGCGAGTTTCAGCAGCAGGGCTGCCATTTGCCGCAGGACGATGTCGCTGATGAACAGGTCGCGCACAACCTGGTGCATCAGGCCCAGCCGTGCCAGTTTGCGCAGGAGCAGGCGGATGCTGGCGTCTTCTTCGCCGAGCATTTTCGCCGCGTCGCGTACCCACGGCGGGTCGAAACCGGCCTGTTCGAATAACGGCTGTAATTGCTCCCAGAGGGTTTCGTCGTCGGCATTCAGGCGCACCTGATGATCGGACAGGTGCAGCCAGGGGCCGCTGGCGAGGATGGAGCCGGCGTTGAGCAATTCGTCGAGCAGGCTGATGAAGGTCGAGCGCTCCAGCGCCAGAGCACTGAAGCGGCGCAGGCGATCGCGGTCCGGGCCCATCTGGTCGGGTTCCTGTTCGTGGAATCGCGCCAATTGTTCGAGCAAGGTGAATTTCAACTGGCCCCAGCGCTGCACGTTGAACAGCAGCGGGCCTTGGCGGGTGTCGACCAGGCGGATGTTTTCAGCCAGCGTCCACTGCGCGCGCGGGCGGTTGAACTGGCGTTCCAGGCGTTGCGGGTCGAGGCCGCCGGGGCTGTGGTTGAGCAGTGCCGGCAGGGCCTGTTCGAGGCTGACGCTGAGGGCGAGGGTTTGCAGTTGGGCGAGGCGTTCCGGGCTGCGGCGTTGGCGCGCCGGGGCGAACGGGTCGAGGACAACGCCGCCGCCAAGGGTGCGCTGGGCACTGGCGTTGCGCAGGATCAATCGATCGCCTTTCACTGCGTGAGCCGGCGCGTTGATCAGCAGTTGCGCGAACATGCGCTCGCCGGGGCTCAGGCGCGGGCCTTGCAGCAAGGCGACGCGGGCGATGACATCTTGCGTGCCAAGGTGCAGATGTACCGGGTGAAAGTGTTCAAAGGTGCGCTCGCCGGGCAACAGCTGAAAGTCGATGTCGATGCGCTGGGTCGGGGCGTGCAGCCAGTCCGCAAGCAGCCAGTGACCACGGTGGATCTGCGCCAGTTCCAGACGATCGCCGCTGAGGTTCAACGCCACGCGTTGGCCAGCGAAGGCTCGTTCGGCGGCCTGGTTTTGCGCGTGCAGGCCACGGATGCGCACCGATTTGCCGGCAGGCCCCAAGACAAGTTTGTCGCCCACCGCAACCGTGCCCGACAACGCCGTGCCCGTGACCACAATCCCCGCACCCGCGACGCTGAACGCCCGATCGATCGCCAGACGAAAGCCGCCCTCACAACCGTGCGCCTGCACCTCGTTGTGCGCCTGCAATAACGCCGCGCGCAACTCATCGACGCCCTGCCCGTTCAAGCTCGACACGGTAAAAATCGGCGCATCAGCAAATGGTCCGGGCGCGAGCAGGTCGAGCACCTGGCGCTGCACCTCTTCCACCCTGCCCGCTCCCGCGCGGTCGCATTTAGTGATCGCCACCAGCGCGCGGGGAATGCCGAGCAGTTCGACGATTGCCAGATGCTCGCGGGTCTGCGGCATCACGCCGTCGTCGGCCGCGACCACCAGCAACACCAGATCGATGCCCTGCGCACCAGCGAGCATGTTGTGGGTAAATTTTTCGTGGCCGGGCACGTCGATGAAGCCGGTCAGCCCGGCGCCCGCTGCGAGTTCGGCGTAGAGATAACCAAGGTCGATGGTCATGCCGCGTTCGCGCTCCTGCGGGCGGCGGTCGCCGGTTTGCCCGGTCAGCGCTTGCAACAGCGAAGTCTTGCCGTGGTCGATGTGCCCCGCTGTGCCGACGATCACGAATCGACCTGCAATTGCGCCAACTGCGCCAACCACGCTGGCTCATCGTCGAGCTGGCGTAGATCCAGCCACAGCGCATCGTCGCCGATTCGCCCGAGCACCGGGATCGGCAAACCGCGCAACGCCGCTTCGAGATTGAGCAGATAACGCCCGCGCCAGCGCTTGGACACTTGCGGGCGACAACACAGCGCCGCGCTCGGCAGACGCGCCACCGGTTGGCTGCCGCTGCCGATCATGCCCAACGCCTCGACTGCACTGACCTGCCAGAGCTCGCCCAGCACATCGGCGAGCAACGGTTGCAAACGCACAACCTGAGCATGAATTTCGGCTTGCGGACGGGTCAGCAGACGCAGACTCGGCAGACGCTCGGCGAGGCGATCAGGGTCGTGGTACAGACCGAGCACCGCTTCCAGCGCGGCCAGGGTCAACTTGTCGACCCGCAGCGCGCGTTTCAACGGGTTCTTCTTGATCTTCGCGATCAGTTCTCTGCGCCCGACAATCAATCCGGCCTGCGGCCCGCCAAGCAATTTGTCGCCGCTGAAGGTGACGATGTCGGCGCCATCGAGCAAGGCCTGACGCACCGTCGGTTCCGCCGGCAGGCCCCAGCGCGTCAGGTCGAGCAGACTGCCGCTGCCCAGATCTTCCAGCAACGGCAAGCCATGAGCGTGAGCCAACTCGGCCAGTTCCGCAGTCGGCACCCGCGCGGTGAAGCCTTCGATGCTGTAGTTGCTGGCATGCACGCGCATGATCAAACCGCTGCGCGGGCCGATTGCCGCTTGGTAATCCCTGGCATGGGTGCGGTTGGTGGTGCCGACTTCGTGCAGGCGCACGCCGGCCCGGGCCATGATGTCGGGGATGCGGAAGGCGCCGCCGATTTCGATCAGCTCACCGCGCGAGATGATGCCTTCCTTGCGCGCGCCGAGGCTGTTGAGGGTCAGCAGCACGGCGGCGGCATTGTTATTGACCACGGTGACGGCTTCGGCGCCGGTCAGTTCGCGGATCAGGCCTTCGATCAGATCGTCACGATCACCGCGCTTGCCGCTGGCCAGATCGAATTCGAGATTGAGCGGATAACGTGCAGCAATTTGCACCGCTTCGATGGCTTCCTCGGGCAGCAAGGCGCGACCGAGATTGGTGTGCAGCACCGTGCCGGTCAGGTTGAATACCCGGCGCACCTGGCTGCGTTGTTGTTGCGCCAAGCGTTCGCCGACGCGGCCGGCGAGCACTTCGGGGCCGATTTCCACAGCTGCCAATTGCCCGCTCAACACGCCGGGCCGCAATTCATCGAGCAACTGACGCAGGCCCGTCAGCAACGAATCCCGGCCGTAACGCTCGGCCAACGGCGCGCACGCCGGGTGACGCAACAAGCCATCAATGGACGGCAACCGCAGGGCAACGCTGGAAGACATCAGCCACTCCTGATTTCACTGAAACAATCCCTTTTGGGAGCAAGCTTGCTCCCAAAAGGGTTTCAGAAGTGTAGACGCACTGCCGGAGCTAGCTTGCTCGCGAAAGCGGTAAGTCATTCAGTGTGGATGTGGCTGACCTGACGCTTTCGCGAGCAGGCTCGCTCCCACAGAGAAATCCGGGGCTGACCGGGCTTTGTGATTCGGCACACAAATCTGTGGCTGGCTTGCCAGCGATTGCGGTGGGTCAGTCAAAGAAGGCGGTGAATGTGCCGACCGAATCGCTGGCAAGCCAGCTCCCACAGGGATTCGGGGTGGAATGAACATTGTTGGTCACCACAAAAAACCTGTGGGAGCGAGCCTGCTCGCGAATGCGGTGTGTCAGTTAGTGTGGTTGTCGCTGACCAGACGCCTTCGCGAGCAAGCTCGCTCCCACAGAGAAATCCGGGGCTGACCGGGTTTTGTGATTCGGCACACAAATCTGTGGCTGGCTTGCCAGCGATTGCGGTGGGTCAGTCAAAGAACGTGGTGGATGTGCCAAGCGAATCGCTGGCAAGCCAGCTCCCACAAGGATTCGGGGTGGAATGAACATTCTTGGTCACCACAAAAACCTGTGGGAGCGAGCCTGCTCGCGAATGCGGTGTGTCAGTCGGTGTGGATGTGGCTGACCTGACGCCTTCGCGAGCAGGCTCGCTCCCACAGAGAAATCCGGGGCTGACCGGGCTTTGTGATTCGGCACACAAATCTGTGGCTGGCTTGCCAGCTCCCACAGGGATTCGGGGTTGAATGAACATTGTTGGTCACCACAAAAACCTGTGGGAGCGAGCCTGCTCGCGAATGCGGTGTGTCAGTTGGTGTGGATGTGGCTGACCCGCCGCCTTCGCGAGCAGGCTCGCTCCCACAGGGAAATCCGTGGCTGACCCGGCTTTGTGATTCGGCACATAGACCTGTTGGAGCACACCCCTCTCCCACAAGTTTGCGCTGGTCAGTCGTCTCCCGGCGCCAGCAGCAGATTGGGCGCCAGACGCTGATAACCGTCCTGGGCCAGGCGCATGTCCAGCAGCAAACTGCCGAGATCTGCCGACAACGCCTCGGCTTCGGCGTCGTTCTCCAGGTAGAGCAATTTCAGGTAGCTGTTGCAGCTTGAGCAGACTTCGGCGCGCAGCGGGGCCTGTTCGGCGCTGTGCCGGTCGTCTTCCTGGCTCAGATATTCAAGGCCTTTGCTCTGCTCGCAATACACGCACTTGACCCGCACCACGTGCCATTCGCAGGCACACAGCGAACACACCAGATAACGCAAACCGTTGTGCTTGCCGCGATGGCGAATCACCCCGGCCATGGCCGGTGAACCACAGGCCGGGCATTGGCTGAGGCTGTCACCGGGTTTGAGTTGCAGCTGGGGCACGCTCAGCAGCCAGTGGCTCCAGGCGGTTTGCAGCGCCGCGCCGAGAAACGGCACCAGCGCCGCTGGCACCAGCGAATATTGACCGCTGACCAGCGCCACTGCCCACGCGCGCAACTGGCCGGGACTGGCGCCGCGCAAAGTATCCAGCGCGTCGATCACCGCTGGCTGATCCGCAGGCGCATAGCGCTGCAGCAAGGCATTCAGCCACGGCTGCCAGGCATCCTCGCGCACCAAGGTGTCTGCGGCGAACGGCGGCAGACCGTGCTGCTGACAGGCTTCGAAACGCTGCGCATCAAACGGCGCGGTCAGCGGCGGATCGTCGAAGACCTGCTGCTGCGCCCGGCACAACCCGGCCATCAGCTGCAGATAATCCGCCAACCCGTTGCCCTCGGCCAGACGCTCAAGGCGCTCAGCGCGCAGGGCAAACAGGTTACGTGGCGGCAGATACAGAAACGGCGGCGAACTGGCCGCCGCCTCGATTTCCCCAGGTTCAAGAATGCTTGGCAAAAGTCAGCCCTTTTTCGTCAGCGGTCGCTCGGGCACGTCCCGAGGCTGTTCGTCGCGGGTCACCTCGCGGTACCACAGTGCATGGTGTTTCTTCGCCCACGGCCGGCTGACCCAGCCATGCAACATGGCGTCGACCGAACCCTTGATCCACAAACCAGCGTAGATGTGCACGATGATGCTCAGCACCAGCACGAACCCGGCCAGCGCATGCAACAGCATGGCCCAGCGGATGGTGGTGATGCCGAAGTACGCGCTGAACCACGCGCGCCAGATCACCAGCCCGGTGAACAGCAACGCGAGCATGCACAGCAGTAAAGTCCAGAACAGCAGTTTTTGCCCGGCATTGTATTTGCCCACCGGCGGTACGCTTTCTTCGTCGTTGACCATCACCCGATTGATCCGCCGCAGCCACTGGCGGTCATTGGCGATGAAGAAGTTGGTGCGCCAGAAGCTGAACACCAGGCCGAGGAACAGCACGAACATGGCGATGCCCATGTACGGGTGCAGGATCCGCGTCCAGGTGCCGCCGCCGAACAGATTACTGAGCCAGAACAGCGACGGATGAAACAACGCCAGCCCGGACAACCCGGCCATGAAAAACAGGATCGCCACCAGCCAGTGATTGGTGCGCTGGTTGGCGCTGTAACGCAGGATCGTCTTGTTGCTCATGGCCGCTCCTCCCCGCGTGGATCGAAGGTGTGCACCGCCGGGTCGACCACGTGCACCGAGGTGTCGGGTGGCGTCGGATGCTCGTCCTCCTCGACGCGATTCGGGCCGATGCGCACGTAGTGGAAGAACCCGGCCAGCACCGCCGCGCCCATCGCCAGCAGGCCGAGGGGTTTGCTGATGCCTTTCCACAAACCCACCAGCGGACTGATCGCCGGATGGTCCGGCAAACCGGCGTAGATTTTTGGCGTGTCGGCGTGGTGCAGCACGTACATCACGTGGGTGCCGCCAACGCCTGCCGGGTCGTACAAACCAGCGTTTTCAAAGCCACGGCTTTTCAGGTCGACGATGCGTTCGGCGGCGTGTTCTTGCATGTCTTCCTTGGTGCCGAAGACGATGGCGCCGGTCGGGCAGGTTTTCACGCAGGCCGGCTCCAGCCCCACCGCCACGCGGTCGGAACACAGCGTGCATTTGTAGGCCTTGTGATCCTTCTGCGAAATGCGTGGAATGTTGAATGGGCAACCGGTGATGCAATAGCCGCAACCGATGCAGTGGTCCTGATCGAAATCGACGATGCCGTTGGCGTGCTGAATGATTGCGCCGGGGCTCGGGCACGCAGCCAGACAACCGGGTTCGGCGCAGTGCATGCAGCCGTCCTTGCGGATCAGCCATTCGAGGTTGCCGGCTTCGGTTTCGTGCTCGGTGAAGCGCATCAGCGTCCACGAATCCGCCGTCAGATCCTGCGGATTGTCGTAGGTGCCGTGGTTGTGACCGACCTCGTCGCGCAGCTCGTTCCATTCCGAGCATGCGACCTGGCAGGCCTTGCAGCCGATGCATTTGGTCGTGTCGATCAGCTTGGCAACGCCCTGCTGAGTCCTCACCGACGGCGGCACAGTGGTGGTGGCCGAGCGGGCAATGATGTCTTGGCTGGCCATTTACAGTTTCTCCACGTTGACCAGGAATGACTTGGATTCCGGGGTCTGAGTGTTGCCATCGCCGAGGAACGGCACCAGGGTGTTGGTCAGGTAACCGTGGCGCGTCAGGCCGGTGAAACCCCAGTGCAGCGGGATGCCGATCTGATGCACGACCTGGCCGTTGACCTGCAGCGGCCGGATCCGTTTGGTCACCACCGCCACCGCCTCGATAAAGCCGCGCTTGCAGCTGACCCGCACGCGATCACCGGCAGCGATGCCCTTCTCGTTCGCCAGCACCTCGCCGATTTCGACGAATTGCTCGGGCTGAGCGATCGCGTTCAGCTTGCAGTGCTTGCTCCAGAAGTGGAAATGCTCGGTAAGCCGGTAGCTAGTGCCGGCGTAGGGGAAGTCCTTGGCTTCGCCGAGGGTTTCCCAGACCGAATCGAAGATCCGCGCCGCCGGGTTGCTGGTGGCCTTCTTGTTCTGCGGGTGCAGCGGGTTGATGCCGATCGGCGTTTCGAACGGCTCGTAGTGCTCAGGGAATGGGCCTTCGTTCATCTTGTCGACGGCGAAGAACCGCGCGACGCCTTCGGGGTTCATGATGAACGGATTCATCCCGGCTTCCGGCGGCACGTCGGCCTTGTAGTCAGGGACGTCGGTGCCGGTCCAGGCCTTGCCGTTCCACCACACCAGCCGCTTTTTCGGATCCCACGGTTTGCCCGCCGGGTCCGCCGAAGCGCGGTTGTAGAGAATCCGCCGATTGGCCGGCCAGGCCCACGCCCAGCCCTGATGCTGGTGCATGCCAAATGGGTCGGCGTTGTCGCGCCGCGCCATCTGATTGCCGGCTTCGGTCCAGCTGCCGGCAAAAATCCAGCAGCCAGACGCGGTGCTGCCGTCATCCTTGAGCAAACCGAAGCCGGCCAGTTGTGTACCGGCCTTGACCGTAACGCCGCTGGCATCGGTGAAATCGCTGACCGCGCTGCCGTTGATTTCCCGCGCCAGTTCTTCCGGCGAAGGCTCGTCGGGGATCTTGTACGGCCACGACAGTTTCAGCAGCGGATCAGGAAACTTGCCGCCCTCGCTCTGATAACGCTGGCGCAGGCGCAGGAACAGTTCGCTCATGATGCGAATGTCGGTCTGCGCTTCACCGGGGCCATCGGCGCCTTTCCAGTGCCATTGCAGCCAGCGGCTGCTGTTGACCAGCGAGCCGTCCTCTTCGGCAAAACAGGTGGTCGGCAGGCGAATGACTTCGGTCTGTATTTCGGCGGTTTTCACGTCGTTGTACGGCCCGACGTTCTGCCAGAACTCCGAGGTTTCCGTGGCAAGCGGGTCCATCACCACCAGCCACTTGAGCTTGGCCAATGCGCCCATCACGCGGTTCTTGTCCGGCAACGCAGCGATCGGATTGAAGCCTTGGCAGAAGTAACCGTTGACCTTGCCCTGGCTCATCAGGTCGAACATCTTCAGCACGTCGTAGTTGGGGATGTCGAGCTTCGGCAAATGGTCGAACAGCCAGTTGTTCTCGGCGGTGGCTTTGGCGCCGTACCAGGATTTCATCAGGCTGACGTGGAATTTGCTGTAGTTCTGCCAATACGAGAGCTGCCCCGGTCTTAGCGGAACCTGTGTGCGTTTGAAGATGAACTGACCGTAGTCCTGCTCGCTGTCGCTGGGCAGCGTGAGGTAGCCGGGCAAGGCGTTGGACAGCAGACCGAGGTCGGTCAGGCCCTGGATGTTCGAGTGTCCGCGCAGCGCATTGACGCCACCGCCGGGCATGCCAACGTTGCCCAACAGCAGTTGCACCATCGCCGCGCTGCGGATGATCTGCGCGCCGATCGAGTGCTGCGTCCAGCCGAGGGCGTAGAGAATCGTCATGGTCTTGCCCGGTGTCGAGCAGGTGGCGATCTCTTCCCAGATTTTCTGCATCGCGTCGACCGGCATGCCGCAGATCTGGCTGGCCAGGTCGATGTTGTAGCGGCTGTAATGCTGCTTCATCAGTTGATAAACGCAGCGCGGGTCTTGCAGGGTCGGGTCGACGCGGACGAAACCGTCCTCGGCGAACTCGTAGCCCCAGCCGGACTTGTCGGTATAGCTGCGTTTTTCCGCGTCATAGCCGCTGAACAGGCCGTCTTCGAAGCCATAGCCGGCTTTGACGATGAACGACACGTCGGTGTAATTGCGCACGTATTCGTGCTGGATCTTGTCCTCGGTCAGCAGGTAATTGATCAGCCCGCCCATGAAGGCGATGTCGGTGCCGGTGCGGATCGGCGCGTAATAGTCGGCCACCGAAGCGGTCCGGGTAAAACGCGGATCGACCACGATCAGCCGCGCAGCGTTATGCGCCTTGGCCTCGGTCACCCATTTGAAGCCGCACGGATGCGCTTCTGCTGCGTTGCCGCCCATTACCAGGATCAGATTCGCGTTGGCGATATCGGTCCAGGTGTTGGTCATGGCACCACGGCCGTACGTCGGGGCAAGACTTGCCACCGTCGGGCCGTGTCAGACACGCGCCTGGTTATCGAACCCCAGCAGACCGAGGCTGCGAATCACCTTCTGGGTGATGTAGCCGGCTTCGTTGGATGCCGCCGACGCCGCAAGGAAACCGGTGGTCAGCCAGCGATTCACCGTTTGCCCGTTGGCATTTTTCTCGATGAAGTTGGCGTCGCGGTCGGCCTTCATCAGGTCGGCGATGCGATCGAGGGCTTCGTCCCAGCCGATGCGCGTCCATTCATTGCTGCCGGGCTTGCGCACTTGCGGGTACTGCAAGCGGCCGGGGCTGTGAATGAAGTCGAGCAGGCCCGCGCCTTTCGGGCACAGCGTGCCGCGATTGACCGGGTGGTCGGAATCGCCTTCGATATGAATGATGTTTTGCGCCACGTTCTTGCCGGCATCGCCCTGGCTGTACATGATCAAACCGCAACCGACCGAGCAATACGGGCAGGTGTTGCGGGTTTCACGGGTGTGGGCGAGCTTGAAGTGACGCACCTGCTCGGCGAAGGCCGCCGTCGGGGCCATGCCCAACGCGCCCAGGCTTGAGCCTGCAAGGCCGATACCGGCGACCTTGAAGAACTGACGACGGCTGAGATCCATCGTGCACTCCTGATCAGGTGGAACCCGGTACTTGTGCCGGGCTTTATCTGGACAATCACGGTTGCGACGCCTTGGCGCCGACTTTTTCACTGTAGACAAAGACCTTGCCGATTGTGTGAAAACCGACCGTCGGGTGTCTGGCCCGGATTTCCAGCCAGCACACAACCCCTGTGGGAGCGAGCCTGCTCGCGAAAGCGGTGGGTCATTCAACTCGATGCTGCCTGACCCGACGTATTCGCGAGCAGGCTCGCTCCCACACAGATGGCGTTGCGCATAGAATGTCCGGCAGAACCAACTCCGCCTTGACGAGACCGCGCATGACTTTCGATTTTGATCAGCTGTTCGACCGCCACCACACTGGCAGCACCAAGTGGAGCCGCTACCCGGCGGATGTGTTGCCGATGTGGGTCGCTGACATGGATTTTGCCGCGCCGCCGGTCATCGTCGAAGCCTTGCAACAGCGCCTGCTGCACCCGCTGCTCGGTTACAGCGTGGCGCAAGACAACCTTCGCGAAGCCATCGTCGCCGACCTGTGGAACAAGTATTCATGGCAGGTCAAACCGCAGGAGCTGATCTTCCTGCCGGGCGTGGAATCCGGCTTCAACATGGCGCTCAAGGCGTTGGTCCAGGCGCAGCAGAATGTCGTCGTGCAAGTGCCGAACTACCCGCCGCTGCGTCATGCGCCGGGGCATTGGGGCCTGAACAAGGTCGAGCTGGATTTCAATGCCCAGGCCGATGGCACTTACGCCACGCCGCTGGACGCACTGCGCGAGTCGCTGAAAGGCGGCGGCGCCCTGCTGTTGAGCAACCCGCACAACCCGATCGGCAAGGTCTTCGATCGCGAAGAGTTGCAGGCAGTCGCGGACATCTGCGCAGCGCAGGACGCGTGGATCATCTCCGACGAAATTCACGCCGAACTGTGCTTCGACGGCCGCGTGCACATTCCCACCGCATCACTGAGCCCCGAGATTTCCAAACGCACGATCACCCTGATGTCGGCGAGCAAGGCCTACAACATCGCCGGCCTCAAGACCTCGTTCATGATCATTCAGGACGCCGCTCTGCGCGAACGCGTCAACCACGCTCGCTGCGGCATGGTCGACAGCGTCAACCCGCTGGGCATGGAAGCCACCCGCGTCGCCTACAGCGAAGCCGCACCGTGGCTCGCCGAACTGAAAACCTACCTGCAGGCCAACCGCGACTGGCTGGTAGACGCGGTGCGCACGCGCCTGCCGGGCGTGACCATCAATGTGCCGCAGGGCACTTATCTGGCGTGGCTCGATTGCACCGCGCTCGATCTGCCGGATCCGCAGCAGTTCTTCCTCGAACAAGGCAAGGTCGGGCTGAGTGCCGGACTGGATTTTGGTGACCAGCATCAGCAGTTCGTGCGGTTGAACTTCGGTTGCCCGAGGGCGTTGCTGGAAGAAGGGATTGCGCGGATGGAGCGGGCTTTGGCTAACCGCAATCTCTGATCCTGCCCCGAGATTCCCCTGTGTAAGTGATCCCCTGTGGGAGCGAGCCTGCTCGCGAAAGCGCAGTGTCAGTCGACATATTTATCGTCTGACAGACCGCTTTCGCGAGCAGGCTCGCTCCCACATTGGTTTTGCATAGCCAACTAAATCCAGCGCAAATCCGATCGAACTCAAGGCAAAGCCACCGGGTCAACCCGGAACACTGGCCTTGAAATCAGGAGACCCTGCGATGACTGACTATCCAAAACCACCCTTCCCGAAACAAGCCCAACCGGTGCCCGGCTCGCAACGCAAGATGGAACCGTATCCAGACTGCGGCGAACAAAGTTACGTCGGTTCCGGCCGTCTGGCCGGCAAGATTGCCCTGATCACCGGCGCTGACAGCGGCATCGGTCGCGCGGTGGCGATTGCCTTCGCCCGTGAAGGTGCCGACGTCGCCGTGGCTTACCTGAATGAACACGAAGACGCCAAGGAAACCGCACGCTGGGTCGAGCAGGCCGGGCGTCAGTGCATCCTGCTGCCGGGCGATATCGCCGAGAAAGCGCAGTGCCAAGCGCTGGTCGACAAGACCGTCGAGCGCTTTGGCCGCATCGACATTCTGGTCAACAACGCCGCGTTCCAGATGACCCACGAAAACTTTGAAGAAATCCCCGATGACGAATGGGTGATGACCTTCGACGTGAATATCACTGCCATGTTCAGGATCTGCCAGGCGGCGATCAAACACATGCGCCCCGGTTCGTCGATCATCAACACCAGCTCGGTCAACTCGGATATGCCCAAGCCGACCCTGCTGGCCTACGCCACCACCAAAGGCGCAATCGCCAACTTCACCGGTGGCCTGGCGCAGATGCTCGGGCCGAAGGAAATTCGCGTCAACAGCGTCGCCCCTGGCCCGATCTGGACGCCGCTGATCGTCTCGACCATGCCCGATGAAGAAGTACAGAACTTCGGAGGCAGCACCCCGCTCGGCCGTCCCGGCCAACCGGTGGAAGTCGCGCCGATTTACGTGCTGCTGGCCTCCGACGAAGCCAGCTATATCACCGGCCAGCGCTACGGCGTGACCGGCGGCAAACCGATGCTGTAACCGTGCAGCAGAAAAACTGAACCCGAGCGGCATGGCATCTCTCCATACCTGTAAGCGCCTACGGGCCAACAGGAACAGGAGGTTGTCATGTCCGCCCCCCTCGTCAGACTCTTCACCCAACCCAACTTCGCCTGGACCGATATCCGCCGCGAAGAAGAAACCCATCCCCGCCACTACCTCGCGCATCTGCTGCTGCTCGCGCTGATTCCGGCCGTGTGCCTGTTCATCGGCACCACCCAGGTCGGCTGGAGCCTCGCCGTGGGTGAAAACGTGCGATTGAGCACGGCCAGCGCCTTGCAACTGAGCGTGTTGCTGTACGTGACGATCGTCGCCGGTGTCGCGGTCATGGGCGGGTTCATTCGCTGGATGTCGCGATCGTTCGATGCGCGGCCGACGCTCAATCAATGCATCGGTTTTGCCGCCTACACGGTGACGCCGTTTTTCCTCGCCGGGATTGCCGGGCTGTACCCGAGCCGCTGGCTGGCGATTCTGGTGCTCGGCGCGGCGTCGATCTATTCGACGTTTCTGCTGTTCGTCGGCTTGCCGACCTTCATGCATGAGCGCAAGGAGCAAGGCCTGATGTATTCGGCCTGCGTGTGGGGCGTTGGCCTGCTGGTGCTGGTGACCATGCTGGTGTCGATGATTCTGCTGTGGTTCAACGTGCTCATCCCCGAGTACCTGCGCACGACCGTGAGCTGACCCGGTGCGCCTGCCCTTGGAAATTCACCGCAGTGAGCGGTCATGAGTTTTGGCGTATGGGTCGCGGTGCTCGGCGCCGTGCTGCTGACGCTGGCTCTGACGTCGTCATGGTTGCGCTGGATGCCGGTCACCACCTCGGCGGTATGTCTGCTGCTGGGCATCGCCATCGGCCCCAGTGGCCTCGACCTGCTGCAATTGCCGCTGGAAGAGTCGTCGTTGTGGATGGAGCACCTGACGGAAGTCGCGGTGCTGTTTTCCTTGTTCGTCTGCGGTTTGAAATTGCGTCTGCCACTGCGCAACAAGTCCTGGCGCATCGCTTTTGGTCTGGCCGGGCCGGTGATGATTCTGACGATTATCGGCGTGTGCCTGCTGTTGCACTGGGGCCTGCAATTGCCGTGGGGGCCTTCCTTGCTGATCGGCGCGATTCTGGCGCCGACCGACCCGGTGCTCGCCGCGCTGGTGCAGGTCAATGATGCGCAGGATGTTGATCGCGTGCGCTTTGGCCTCTCCGGAGAGGCCGGGCTCAACGATGGCGTGGCCTTCCCTTTCGTGATTCTTGGTTTGCTGTTGCTGCACGGTGACGGTAGCGCCAGCGAATGGCAGCACTGGGTGGTTCGCAGCCTCTTGTGGGCGGTGCCGGCCGGTTTGCTCACCGGTTACTGGATGGGCCGTGGCATCGGTCGAATCGCCCTGCTGCTGCGCATTCACAACGAGGACAGCACCCTCGGCCCCAACGATTACCTGACCCTCGCGCTGATCGCGCTGTCCTACGTGGTCGCCGACGCCATTGGCGGCTACGGCTTTCTCGCGGTCTTCGCTGCCGGCCTCGGCCTGCGTCAGGAGGAAGTCAAATCCACGGGCATCACCCAGGCACCTGCCGAGCATCTGGTGCAGCCGGTGGTCGGTCATCAGAACGTCGAACCGCAGAACGCCGTGCATGGCGACACAGAAAAGCTGGAAGACAGCCAGGTTGCAGCGGGGATCATGATGGGCGACATGCTGGCGTTCGGCAGTCTGGTCGAGCGGGCGATGGAAGTATTTCTGGTGACCCTGCTCGGCGTCGTCCTGATAGCGCACTGGGAATGGCGGGCGTTGTGGATCGGCGCGGTGCTGTTCTGCCTGATTCGCCCGCTGAGCGTGGCGCTGATGCCATGGGGCAATCTGCTCAGCGGACCGCAGCGGTTGTTGATCGGCTGGTTTGGCATTCGCGGCATCGGCAGCCTGTTCTATCTGTTCTTCGCCCTGAACCATGGCCTCGATTCCGACGTGGCCAAGGTCTGTACCGACATCACTTTATCGGTGGTGGCCCTGAGCATTCTGCTGCATGGCATCAGCACACAACCAATGCTGGCGCGCTATGAACGTCTGAAGCAACGAAAAAGTTGATTCGTCGACCGCTGCGCCTGTCTGGAAATGATCGAAGATTTTTCTGCAAAAAAATGGATCGCCGGGCGCGACCCAACGGTCACAACTTTAACCGCGCCAATCATCCAGCGCGGCCCGGCAGGTTCGGTTCCCCTGCGGTGAACAGCCTATTAAACGGAACCCCGACACAAACAAGGTCACGGTCATGAACGAATGCTCGACTCCTGCGCAAATCAAGGCTTGCAGAGCACTGGCTCTGGAACGCAATCGTCAACTGTTCGAAGAGGCCCACGAACTGAACCGAGCGGCCAACGCGCTGCTGGAACAGACGCCGACCGACTTCGAACGCTTTGAGCAATACCGGGCACTGCGCAAGAAAGCCGATGCGAAATTTGAAGATGCGATTGATCATCTGTGTGTGCTGAATGAGGATTTCCCGCCGATCCCGGCGGCGGTGCAGAATGCTGTTACGCCGCGGCGTGAGCTGGAACTTGCGTGAAAAAAGTCAAAAGCCCCTCACCCTAGCCCTCTCCCGGAGGGAGAGGGGACTGACCGAGGTGTTCTCATGTGCTACACCGACCTGGCATACCGCGCCGAATGTAGATTTTGAAAAGCATGAAGACCTGCTCCCTTTCCCCCTCGCCCCCTTGGGGGAGAGGGCTGGGGTGAGGGGGTTAGATCTCACAGACACCACAAAATCCAGCTCCTTTACCCTGCCCCCGACCAACCCACCTCAAGGATTGGTCACCTGAATAAACACCGCATACACCCCCAACATCACCCAGAACGTGGCAAAAATCCAAGGCGTGCGCACCGAGAACAGCAGCGACTTGCGATAGCCCTTGTGGCTCGATTCCATCTCACTGAACAGCGGCGACTCATCGTAAGCCGCGCCCATCACCGGCTCGCTGTGCAGCAACTGGCTCTGCTTGAAGTGCCAATGATCGATGATGTCGTATGCCGCACGAATCCCCGGCCAGGCATTCAGTGAACTGAGCACACCGAGCAGCGCCAGAAACGGCGGCACGACAAGGGTGAACATCTTGCCCCACTCGGGATTGAGGTTGGCCATGCACGAGGCGAAAGCGATCACCAGAAACGACTGCGCCGCGAGGTAGGCGTCGGTGCGGTTGGCGAGGATGCTGGTTTCGTACTGGATTTCCCGGCGATAGAAATCCAACCGTTCCTTGGGTGAGCCAAACATCTTGGCGTCGTGTTCGGCCAAAGCTTCTTCAACAGCGCTTGGCTGGGTCAATATGCGCGACAAGAGACGTGCCCTCCAAAAGTAAACAAGACTTTTGGAAAGGCACGCGTCAGCACTAGTTCAGCCGGATCGACCAGCGCGTCACTTCATCGATTGGGCGATGATCTGCACCAGGTTCACTTGAGTGAACGGCTTCGGCAGGCGCGGCAGTTCGGCGGCGAAACCTTCGAGGCGTTCGGCGTAACCGGTAGCCAGAATGATCGGCAGATCCGGCTTGAGCAGGCGCACGGCCTGGGCCAGTTGCGCGCCACTCATGTGCGGCATGGCCATGTCGGTGATCACCAGATCGATCACCTCGCCCTGATCGAACAATTCCAGCGCCTTGGCGCCGGAAGTCGCGCCGATAACGCGATGGCCGAGGTCTTCCAGCAGCAGGCTGGTGCTGGTCAGCACCAGTGAATCATCATCGACCACCAGCACGCTGAGTCGCGGTACTGCGATCGGCGCTGCGTTGCTGTACGCCGGGCGACTGGCCGTACGCTCAAGCGCCACCGGAATCCACAGCTCGGCCGCCGTGCCGTGGCCCTTCTCGCTTTTCAGAATAAAGCGCCCGCCCAACTGCTCGATGAAGCCGTGCACCATCGACAAGCCCAGCCCGGTGCCTTTGCCCAAGCCTTTGGTGGTGAAGAACGGATCACGGGCGCAGGCCAGCGTGGCTTCGTCCATGCCTTCGCCGCTGTCGATCAGGCTCAGGCAGACGTAACGCCCCGCCGCAAGGGTCGAATGAGTTTGTTCCAGCACCACTTCGGCTTGCGCCTGAATGATCACCGTGCCGCCCTCGGGCATGGCATCGCGGGCATTGGTCGCCAGATTGAGGATCGCCAGTTCCAGCTGATTGCTGTCGGCCAGAACTGGCTGCAGATCGTCGGGGAAGCGCGTTTCGATGCGAATGCCCGGCCCCAGCGAACTACGCAGCAGCCCGGTGATGCCCTGGACCAAGTGCGCAATATCCACCGATTCGGTCTTCAGTTCCTGACGCCGGGCGAAGGCCAGCATGCGCTGGGTCAGCGAGACACCGCGCAAGGCGCCTTGGGTGGCGTTTTCCAGCAGTCGGGCGATTTTCGGCGCGTCGCCGATGCGTTTCTGCACGATCTCGAGGTTGCCGAGAATCACCGTCAGCAGGTTGTTGAAGTCATGGGCGATGCCGCCGCTGAGTTGGCCGATCGCCTGCATCTTTTGCGCCTGGAACAACGCCTCGCGGGTCTTTTCCAGGGCCTGCTGCGCTTCGTGGGCCTCGGTGACATCGCGGGTGATCTTGGCGAAGCCGAGCAACGCGCCGGTGTCGCCGCGAATCGCATCGACCACCACGTGGGCAAGAAACCGCGTGCCGTCCTTGCGCATCCGCCAGCTGCGGTTCTCGAAGCGGCCTTCGCGGGTGGCAATCTCCAGCGAACGCTGCGGCTCGCCGAGTTCGCGGTCTTCGGGGGTGTAGAAAATCGAAAAATGCTGGCCGATGATCTCTTCCGGCAAATAGCCCTTGATGCGCTGCGCGCCCTGGTTCCAGTTGCTGACGCAGCCTTCGGGGCTGAGCATGTAGATCGCGTAGTCGGTGACGCCCTGCACCAGCAGGCGGAACTGCTGTTCGCTTTGCTTGAGGGTTTCCTCGGCCATTTTGCGGTCGGTGAGGTCGCGGGTGATCTTGGCGAACCCGAGCAGCTTGCCGTTGGGGTCGGTAATCGGGTCGATCACCACGTGCGACCAGAAGTGCGTGCCGTCCTTGCGCACGCGCCAGCCCTCGCCTTCGAAGCGACCTTCACGAATCGCCGTGTCGAGCGCCCGTTGCGGCATGCCGTTGGCGCGGTCTTCCGGGGTATAGAAGCGCGAGAAGTGCTCGCCGATGATTTCCGCTTCTTCATAACCTTTGAAGCGTTTGGCGCCGGAGTTCCAACTGGTGATGGTACCGTCGGGGTCGATCATGTAGATCGCATAGTCGACAACCGCGTCGATCAGCAGCCGGAAACGACTGTCTTCGATCGCTGCGGTCCTGTTGTTTTCACTCATCACACTCACCAGCCACTGTCATGGGCTGAAGTATGCGTGAATCCGTCGATTTGAAAAGCGCCGGTTCGCTTTTGATCGCCCACCAGCGCGGCAACAGCTGCTTGATGCGGCTTTCGGCAAAGCGATCGTCGATCAGCATGACCGTTCCACGATCCTCGCGGGTGCGGATGACCCGCCCGGCGGCTTGTACGACTTTTTGCATCCCCGGGTACAGATAGGTGTAGTCGTAGCCGGCGCCGAAAATGGCGGCCATGCGCCGCTTCATCTGCTCGTTGACCGGGTTGAGCTGCGCCAGCCCCAGCGTGGCGATGAACGCGCCGATCAGCCGCGCACCGGGCAAATCGATACCCTCGCCAAACGCGCCGCCCAGCACCGCAAAGCCAACGCCCTGGCTGTCGGCGCTGAACTGGTCGAGAAACGCCTGCCGCGCGCCCTCGGCCATGCCCCGCGATTGCAGCCATTGGGTGATGTGCGGATGGCGCTCGGCCAATAACGTCGCGACCTGTTGCAGGTAATCGAAACTGCTGAAGAACGCCAGATAATTGCCCGGTCGCTCGCTGAACTGACGGGCGATCAGCTCGACGATCGGCTCCAGCGAGGCTTGGCGATGGTTAAAACGCGTGGAGATCTGACTGACGATGTGCACCCGCAACTGCTCGGCGCTGAACGGCGATTCGACGTCGATGCACACCGTATCGGCGGGCGTGCCGAGCAGGTCGGCGTAGTAGTTGCGCGGGCTCAGCGTGGCCGAGAACAGCACACTGCTGCGCGCCGCTGTCAGGCGCGGGCCGATGAACGCCGCCGGCACCACGTTGCGCAGGCACAGTTGTGACAGTGGACGCTTGCGGTCGAGGTCGCGTTTGCTGATATCGAACAGGTAGTGCTCGTCGTACAGCTCGGCGACCCGGGCAAATTGCAGCAGATCGAAATAGAAGTTCTGCAAGCCGCTGTCGAGACCTTGCGGATGTTCGTTGAGGTAATCGCCAATGGCCGCGCAACACAGCGAGATGGCGTGCAGGAGCTTGTCCGGCGCCTTGTCGTAGGCCTGATAGGCCGCCAGTTGCGGCGCATGCAGCGCGTTCCATTCGCGGTTGACCCGTTGCAGGGAATTTTTCAACGCGGCGGGGGCGGTTTTACGCACAGTGCCGAGGGTCAACTGGTCGAGACTGGCGCTGTACATCTGCCGGCCGCGCTCGACCAGGTTGTGCGCCTCGTCGGCGAGCACCGCGACTTTCCACTGATTGAGCTGGGCCAGACCGAACAGCAGCGCGCTGAAGTCGAAGTAATAGTTGTAGTCGGCAACCACCACGTCCGCCCAGCGGGCCATTTCCTGACTCAGGTAATACGGGCACACGCTGTGCTGCGCGGCGACTTCACGCATCGCTGCCTGATCGAGCAGGTTGATGCGGCTGGCAGCTTCGCGGGCGGCAGGCAAGCGATCATAAAAACCCTGGGCCAGCGGGCAGGATTCGCCATGACAGGCTTTGTCCGGATGTTCGCAGGCCTTGTCGCGGGCGACCATTTCCATCACCCGCAACGGCAGATCCGGCGCTTGCTTGAACAACACCTGACTGGCATCCAGCGCCAGTTTGCGCCCCGGCGTCTTGGCGGTGAGAAAGAACACCTTGTCCAGTTGCTGCGGCGCCAGGGCCTTGAGCATCGGAAACAGCGTGCCAAGGGTTTTGCCGATGCCGGTCGGCGCCTGGGCCATCAGGCAGCGACCGGTGCTGACGGCTTTGAACACTGATTCGGCCAGATGCCGTTGGCCGGGACGAAAATCCGTGTGCGGGAACGCCAGTTGCTGCGCGGCCAGATTGCGCGCTTCGCGGTGGGCCATTTCCTGCTCGGCCCATTGCAGGAACAAAGCGCACTGCTGCGCGAAAAACCCCTGAAGCGACTCGGCGCTGTGGGATTCAACCAGGCAGGTTTCCTTTTCGCTGACGACGTCGAAATACACCAGCGCCAGATTGATCTGCTGCAATTGCAGTTTCTGGCACATCAACCAGCCGTAGATCTTCGCCTGCGCCCAGTGCAACTGGCGGTGATTGGCCGGTTGCTTGCTCAGGTCGCCGCGATAGGTTTTGACTTCTTCCAGGCAGTTTTGCGCCGGGTCGTAACCATCCGCCCTGCCCTTGACCTTCAGTGCGCCGAATTCGCCTTGCAGCGCCACTTCGCTCTGGTACTGCTCGCTGCGCCGCGAGGCCACGGTGCGATGGCCGACGATGCCTTCCAGCGCGGTCGGTGACGGGGTGAAGCGCAGGTCGAGGTCGCCGGTCTTGGCGGTGAACTCGCCCAGCGCACGCACGGCAACGCTGTAACTCAAGCGCTCTGCTCCGCCCATTGCACGTAACACACGGCCACCGGCATCTGGTGCTCGTGGCAGAACTCCAGCCAGCGCAGTTGATTGTCTTGCAAGCGGTCGCCGGGGCCTTTGACTTCGATCATCCGGTAGGTCTTGTGCTGCGGCCAGAACTGGATCAGGTCCGGCATGCCGGCGCGGTTGGCCTTGATGTCGAGCAGCAGGCGATTGAACCAGTGTTTCAGGTGTTCGGCGGGCAGACAGGCCAGCGCCTGTTCCAGCAAGTCTTCGTTGAGCGCGCCCCAGAACACGAATGGCGACTGGATGCCCCACTTGTCGACGAAGCGCTGGCGGATGGTCTCGGCGTAGCGGCCGTCATCGAGTTCGCCCAGGCAGGCCTGAAACAGTTCGGCGCGGCGCTCGAGGAAGTCTTCGCTGAGCAGATCCACCGGGCCGCGCTGGAACGGGTGAAAGAACGCACCCGGCAACGGCGCGAAGATCGCCGGCCAGCACAACAGGCCGAACAGCGAGTTGATCAGGCTGTTCTCGACGTAATGCACCGGGCCGTCATCGGCGTGCAAGTGCGCTTGTACGTGAAATTCCACCGACCGCGCCGGATCGGTGCGCGGCAGGTGCAAGTCGAGGCGCTCGACCTCTCTGGCCTTGGCGCGCTTGAGCGGCGGGCCACCGAGTTTACGCCGCAGACGCGGGACGATGCGTTGCAAACCTTGTTGCTCGGCCGCGCTTTGCGGTGCCTGTTCAGCCAGCGTGCCGAGCTCCAGCGCCAGCGCGTATTCGCCGCAGCGTTCGAGCACACGGATCATGCGCAGCCGTGCGCCCGGATAAGCGCAGTCGCGGTAAACAGTCAGGGCCAGGGCAAAGTCGCCGATGCGCTCGGCGTACTGGCCGATCTGGAACAACGCCTTGGCTTGCCGGCGGCGCAGCCACGGGTTGTCGAATTGCACGGCGTTGATCTGCTCGACGATCTCGTCCAGCGGTTCGCCGGCCTCGAAACGCAGTTGGCACTGATGCAGGAACAGGCAGGCGTCGACGTCTTCGCGACTGCGCAGACCTCGGGAATCGGCACAGAACTCGACTTTTTCATAAGTGAAGATGCCCAAGTCGGCCAGGACGAACTCCGACCAGTCCTGATACAGATTGCCGAAGAACATCAACCGCAGGCGATCGCACAGGTCCATCAGGGTCAGGCTGAACAGCCGATCAGCCAGTTGCGGCGCCCAGACACGCAGGGGCTGCGCCTCGCTGAACTGTTCGGCCAGCACCGGCAGCCACTCGTCCTTGCGCCCTTTCGGCTGTTCTATAAAGGTGCCGAACGCTTGCAGGAGCTCGGCCTTGAGCAAGACATCGAACAACTCTGCCAAGGTCAGCGCAGCGTGTTCGTCGAGCCAGCCGTGATCGAGCAACGGCCGCGCCGCCTCGGCAATGTCGCCGATTTCCAGATAGTTGAGTTTGCTCGCGCGAAAGTGAATGCCCTTGCGCATGACCATGCGTACCAACAATCCCTGCGAGGCTTGCGGCAGCGTGTTGAAGTCGCGAATGAAGCCGTGCTCGCTTGTGCTCATCACATCGGCATAGCGAAGCCCAAGCCAATCAAGCACTTGCCGGAAGTTTTTGAGGTAATAGAACGGATCGTCGAGAGGGTTGGAGGTCACGGGAATTCAAAGCCACGGCAAGCGAACACTGGTTATGCGTACAGATAACAGCTCAGCCCCGCCCGGCGCAAACGGAAAAAGATCAATGGCATTTTTTCGCGCCGCCATCGAACTTTTCCGCCGCTGCTGGCACCAACCGCGTTACAGGGCCGACAATGCCCGCAATCACATTCAAGCAAGGAGTCAGAGGTGGGTATGAAAATCAAGATGCTGGGCATTCCTGTAGCGGTCGCCGCCCTGTTGGCGCTGGGCGGCTGTTCGACCCAGACCGTGGTGACGTTGCAGAACGGCACCCAGTACCTGACCGAGGACATGCCAAAGACCGAGACCGAAGACGGTTTCTACGAATTCGAGGACATTTCCGGCGCCAAGGTCAAGGTTCGCGCCGATGAAGTCGCGACCGTGCGCAAGGAAGACTGATCCGATAATTACCGCGTTATCCTTCAATCGCGGGCAAGCCCGCTCCCACAGGTCTTGTGTCGTTCACAGAGTGGATGTACGACTCAGACTCTGTGGGAGCTGGCTTGCCAGCGATGGCGCCATTACTGGCGCCGCGTAACCATCAGGCAATCACGATCCCGTCGCTGTTGAGGCTGCCAAGCGCCACCCCTACCAACGTCACCGAATCCCCACCAAACGTCAGCACAGTATCCTGCCCGACCGCCGACGCATGGGCACGGAAATCATCCCCCGGCAACACGCCCTGCACGCCAAGAAACACCAGTTTGTCATCGGCCGTATAGCCAACCACACGATCCTGGCCAAACGCGCCATTGAACAGAAACGTATCCGCCCCGCCGCCCGATTCCAGCAGGTCATTGCCAGCACCACCGACAAACACGTCATTGCCCGCACCGCCGAGCAAATGATCATTGCCCTCCAGGCCAAACAGCCAGTCACCGCTGGCATGCGCCTTGAGCATGTCAGCACTGGCCGTGCCTTTTACGCTCGATTCATAAGCGGTGAGGTTACTGCCGACTTTCAACCCCGTGGCCGTGACGCTGTGCAGCACGTCGTCCTTGAACACGCCCCAGAGAAAACCCGGCTCTTTGCTGACAATGCTGCCAATGTCACGGGTGACGCTGATCCCGCCGTTGGCATCGCGGATGTACAGGTTGCCAGCGCCGTCGTTGGCGAAATCGAAGTTCTTCACCGTCTGCTGCAAGTCGAGGGTGTTGCTGCCCTGCCCGCCCAGAATGATGTTGTAGCCGCCGCTGTCACGGAAGCTGTCATTGCCGGCGCGGCCTTCCAAATAGTCATTGCCGCTGCCGCCCTGGATCAGGTCGTTGCCGTCACTGCCAATAATAAACGTGCTGCCCTTGTGAGTTTCGGCGTTGCGGTTGAGGTCCTGCACCCACGTGTTGGCCCGCGCCGGCTCGGACAGGTTGGCGACGATGATCGTCGAGTCGCGGCTGGTCAGGTCGTAGAACTTCGATTCCAGCACGCGGGTCATGCCGTCGCCGTAGCCAGTGGGCAGGTGCGAAATCCACGTCGGGATATTCAGGATCGAATACGGCAGCACGTTCCAGGCGTTCGAGGCGTAGTGGTCGTTGAAGCTGACGATATTATCGGTGGTCGAGGCATGCGGCGCGTCGTGCACGCCCACTGAAGCGCTGCTGAAAGTCGAGCCGTCGAGGGCGCGAAACACCGGGTCGTTTTCGTAACCGATATTCAGCACCTTGTCGCCGCTGCTTTGCGTCGGCGAGGCGTAAGCGATGTAGTTGGCGTCGGCGAAGAAGCCGCCCCACTTGCCAGCGCTCAAGTCAGCCATGCTGTTCACCGCCAGACCGCCCAGGCTGTGGCCGCTGACCAGCACGTCCTTGCCGCTGAGGCCGTTGGCCCGGGCGAATGCGACGACATCGTTGAGCAGATTGCCGAAGGCTTCGCCGACATAGTTCTTTGCGTAATCTGCCGGGCCGAACGCCGCGAGCAGATCGTTGATCACGTCGCCAATCGAATCACCGATGAGGATTTCGCGCGGGCCGCTGGTGCCGCGAAAGGCGATCCCCAGTTCAGTGAGGTGACCCTGAGCGTCGTACTTGCCGAGGATTTCCACCTGCGCGCTGGTGTAGCCGGCCTTCTCGCCGAAGAATGTCCCGCGTGCGTCGGTCTTGCCGTCGTAGCCCAATTGCGCCGCGCTGATCGGCGTCCAGCCGGCCTTTTGCACGGCCTCGAGGGCGAGTTTTTCCGAATCGGGATTCCACGGGATACCGGGGATCACCCCTTGCGAATCGGTGCCGCCAATCAGCGCGGTAACCAGCGTCGCCGGCAGACCCAGGCCGAAGCCGTTGTGCTGGTAGCCTGCGGCGAAACCGTTATCGAGGTTGTGATAGGAATACAGCGTGATCGCCATGGCATCGCTGAACAGCGCCGCGGAATCGGCTGTGCCGAAGTTCTTGTAGTCGTATACACCCATTGCCATTGCCTCTCTTGTTGTTGGAATTGTCAGAGATAGCTCACAGCCAGAGCGCGAGGCTCCGGAGCATTCGTTACATCTTGCACAGCCTCTGTAGGAACTGCCGAAGGCTGCGATCTTGTGGGACGCAGAGCGTGCCCGGCTGCATTCCTTTGCGGCGCGTGGGAACGATCACGTGTACGCCGTACCTGTGGGAGCGAGCCTGCTCGCGAAGGCGGCAGCACATTCAACATCACAATCGCCTGAACCAGCGCATTCGCGAGCAGGCTTGCTCCCACAATGAGATCTCCTGCAACTTCGGAATCAGGCGAAGACGAAACTCGAGTCCGTCAGGTTAGCCACGCCGACGCCAATCAGCGTCACGGCAAAATCGCCAATCTTCAGCACGGTGTCGGAACCAGACTGCGCGGCATGCTGCTTGTAGTCATAACCCTGCCCTGCGCCCTCGACGCCCATGAACAGCAGTTTGTCGCTGCCCTGATAACCATTGATCGCATCGAAACCGAACGCGCCGCTGAACAGGAAGGTGTTGTGGCCACCCACCGCCGTCATCACGTCGTTGCCGGCGCCACCCACGAAAGTCACCTGCGACTTGTCGCTGATCAGTTGATCATCGCCACCAAGGCCGAACAGCCAGTCGCCATCGGCCGTGGCATGCAAGGCATTGCCATAACCATCACCGCTGAGCGAATGGTTGTACTGGGTCAGTTCGCTGCCATTGCTCAAACCCTTGGCGGTGACACCCCAAGTGATCTCCTTGCTGCCCCACCACGAACCGGCCTCTTTACTGACCAGCGCGCCGATGTCGCGGGTCAGGCTGACGCCGCCGTAGGCGTCGCGCACGTACAGCGTGCCGTCGCCGTCGTTGGCGAAGCTGAAGTTCTGCAGCGGCTTTTGCAGTTCGAAGGTGTTATGGCCCTGGCCGCCAAAAATGACGTTGTAACCGCCGTCATCGCGGAAACGATCATCGCCGTCCAGTCCTTCAATAAAGTCGTTACCCGCGCCGCCCTTGAGCCAGTCGCTGCTCTGCGTGCCGATGATGAAGGTGCTGCCGTTGTGCGGCTCGCCGCTGCGGCCCAGGTCCTCGACCCAGGTCTTGCTCCGCGATGCCTCGTCGAGATTGGCGATGATGATCGTCGAGTCGCGCTCGGTCAGGTTGTAGAACGCCGAATCGATCACCCGATTCAAGCCATCGGCGTAGCCCAGTGAACTGTGCGCCGACCAGTTCAGCGGATTGGCGATGCTGAACGGCACCAGGTTTTGCGCCGTGGAGGCGTAGTTATCGGTGAAGTTGACGAGGTTGTCGGTGGTCGATTCGTGGGGCTTGTCGTGCTTGCCCATCGACGCCGTGCTGAACGTGGTGCCATCTAGCACACGGAACACCGGATCGTTTTCGAAACCGATATTGAGCACCTGGCTGCCGGAACTCTGGGTCGGCGAGGCGAAGGCGATGTAATTGGCATCCTTGTAAAAGCCTCCCCAGTTGTCCGCGCTCAACTCGGCGACGCTATTAACCCCAAGCCCGCCGAGGCTATGGCCGCTGATCAACACATCCTTGGCGGCAATACCGTTGGCGATCGCGAAAGCGGCGACGGCCTTGAGCAGATTGTCGAAGGCGTTTTTCGCGTAGTTGCTGGCGTAATCCGACGGCCCGACCGCTGCCAGCAGATTGTTTTTCAGATCGCCGAAAGTGTC
This sequence comes from Pseudomonas sp. S3_G06, assembly GCF_054667565.1. Taxonomy (NCBI): domain Bacteria; kingdom Pseudomonadati; phylum Pseudomonadota; class Gammaproteobacteria; order Pseudomonadales; family Pseudomonadaceae; genus Pseudomonas; species Pseudomonas sp. S3_G06. The sequence continues at coordinate 2,024,905 of NZ_CP162738.1, read as the reverse complement.
GCTGTAACCCAGCCCACCGGTGCCGCGAAAGGCAATGCCGAGGCCGATCAGTTGGCCCGCAGCGTCGTACTTGCCGAGCACTTCGGCCTCGGCGCTGGTGAAGCCGTCCTGTTCACCGAAGAACGTGCCTTGCGCGCCGACCTTGCCCTGATAGCCCAGCGCCGTCGCCGTGACCGGTGCCCACGCGGTGGCCGGCAATGGTTTGCCGGTGGGCGTGTAGGCATAGAGCGTCAGTGCGATGGCATCACTGTAAAGCCCCTTGCCGTCGGCATTTTTGTAATCGAACAATCCCATGTGCAGCGCTCCTTTTCCTTGAAAAACCGGCAGCCCGCGAAGCGCTGCCGGTTACGCCTCAGAACTGCCAGTCGAGGGTCAGACCGACGCCGTGATCTTTCTCGTTCGAGCCGATCAGGCCGTTGTAGTCGAGGTTGACCCGCACGTCGCGATTGAGCGCCAGCCCGGCGCGCACGCCGACCACGGCAGCGTCACGATCCATCGACACGCTCTGCACGGTGAACGCGCTGTTGCCGTTGGCGAAGGCCAGATGGCTGTCGGCATCGACGCTGCTCAGGTTGTGCTGCCAGCCGAGGCTGGCGCCCAGTTCCAGCTGATGCTTGTCCGACACGGCAAAACTGCGCTTGGCGCGCACGCCGAGGGTCGACAGCACCACGTCGCGGTTGTCTTCACCACCCTTGAGCGCGGCCGCGTCACCTTTCTCGGTGAAGCTGTCGGTGTTGAGGTGCACGTAGGACAGATTGGCGAACGGCTCCAGGTTCATCGGTTGCAGGCCCAGATCATATGCGGCCTCGGTGAACAGTTGCGCGGTGGTCGCGTCACGCTTGGTTTTCTGTTTGCCGCTGACGTCGCCGAACTGCAGATCACGCTTCACATCGATGCGATGCCAGCTGTAGGCGCCGCCGACCGTCAGGCGCAACGCGTCGATTTCATGGCCCAGATACGCACCCAAGTGGTAGCTGTCGACCGAGGCCGACGAATGCGTGCCGCTGCCCATGCTCAACGAGCTGTCGCTGTAACCGGTGACGAAACCGAGACGGGTATCTTCAGCAATCAGACCGTCGACGCCAGCCAGCAGCCCGCCGATGGAGCTGTTGGAATCGGCATTGTCGTGCCCGCCATCACTCTCGCCCCACGAGCCGAGAACCTTGACCCAGACGTTGCTGCGATCGTCAGTCGGCGCATCGGCATTGAACAGATCACGCTCACGCAGGCGTTCGCCGACGGCTTCGCGAAGGTAACGGCTGTCGTTGATCAGCAACGTGCCGATGGCCGGGTGAATCTCGCCGGACAACTGTTGAAAGGCCTGCTGCGCCGACGCCGCGTTGGGCGACAGCAACAGGGTTTCGAACAGCGCATTGCCCGCGCCCAGACGTTCAGCAGCCGCACCGACGGCGCGCTGGTTCGGCGTCAGACCGACGCTGGCGAACGATGCCTCATTGCGCCCGACCGCCAGTTGAATGCCGTCCGCCGAATAATCCAGAGTGCCGCCAAGGAAGGCGTAATTCGGCAAGACCTGACCGAAACGCCCTTCAATGCCACCCGCCGCTTGCAGAATGTTGTAGCGAGTGCCGAGCAGGCTTTGCACTTCGCCGGTGCTGAGCAGGGTCGGGCTGTTTTCCAGCGACAGGCTCACCGTGGCGCCGTCGATGACGGCTTTGCCGCCTGCGACGATCTGATCGCTGCTGGTTGGCGACAGCTCTACGGCGTAGGTCGAACCCGGCGCGAAGGTCACGTCCCCCGCCACATTCAGGGTGCCAATGGAATTGCCCGGTGCCACCGTACCGCCGCTGTTCACAGCCAGCGCGCCGATGCGGCCATTGCCGCCGAGGATGCCGCCATTGTTGACGGTGACCGCCGATTGCAGCGAACCGTTGATGGCCAGACGGCCCTGGTTGACCAGGGTCGGGCCGCTGTAAGTGTTGTTGCCGGTCAGCACCAAAGTGCCGATGCCTTGCTTGGTCAGGCCGCCGTGGCCGCCGATGTCGTTGCGCCAGGTGTCGAGGCCGCACGTGATGTCGCTGCACACCCGCTCGGTCGGTTTGCCCTGATCGATGATCGCGCCGATGCCCGGCAAGTCAGCCACGAACTGGCCGGAGCCGTAAGCGCCCTGCACGCGGAATTCCTCGGGAATGTCCTGCTCGGTGACGAACATCGCCGGGCCATCGATGGCCTTGCGCAGGTTGATCATGCCCCAGCCGTACAAGGCGTCGATGCCCGGTGCGCCGAGGTCGGTGGCGGTGGTGCGCAACACGCTGGCGACCTGATCGCCGGACATATACGGGAAGCGCTCCATCAACACCGCGATGGAACCGGCCACATGTGGCGCGGCCATCGAGGTGCCGTTGTAATTCTTGTAGCCGGTGGTCAAGTTGTCGGCGTTGGTGCCTTCGATGATCGAGCTGTAGATCTTGGTGCCTGGCGCCGACACGCAGTAACTGGCGGTGTAGCCGCAGCGCGAGGAGAACGTGCTGATCACGTACGGATTGGCGCTGGCGGTGTCCGGGTTCTGCTGCAATGCGGCGACGGTGATCCAGTTCGGCGCGATGTCCGGAACGAAGTAGCCGAGGCCGGCAATGGCATCCGGGTTGTTCAGGTTGTAGTCGTTGCCGGCGGCAAAAATAGTGACGATGCCGCTGCGTGCGGCGGCAATCGCGCCGTCGTAGGCGCCGCCGGGTTTGGTGCCGAGCAGCGTGCGGATTTCGTTGAACTGCAACTGCGCGTCGTTGACGGTGAAGTGCGGATACGCCGGATCGCGTCCGCCGAGGTCGAAGCGGTCGGTGATGCCGATGCCCCAGCTGTTGTTGATGATCCGCGCCCCGCTGGCGATCAGCGCATCCCAGCCGGCCTTGTACACCGCGCCGTCGTTGCCACGCACGATGCCGTCTTCAGGCCCCGGGTCGCCGTTGTCGGCGCTGATGATCTGCGCCCCGAAAGCGACGCCGTGCATCACCCCGCCGTCGCGACTGCCCGCCGCGATACCGCCGACGTGGGTGCCATGGGCGCCGAGCTTGCCATCGGAGCCGACCGAGGGCGAACCGTCATAGCGGAACGCGTCGCCGGCTTTCACCGGAATATACGGGTCGGTGTATTCGCGGATACCGCTGGTGACCAGGGTGACGACTTTGTTACTGCCAGAGAACTCCGGATGCGCGGCGTAGACCGGCTGATCGAAGATGCCCAGTTTCACGCCTTTGCCGGTGTAGCCGGCGGCGTAGGCGTAATCCGCGCCGATCGCGCCCAGGCCCCAGTCGGCTTTGAATTCATTGCTGCGCCAGCTCGACGGATCGCCGTTGCGGCCGTTTTCCACGTAAGGCGCTGCCTGCGCCATCGCACTGGCACAGAGCATGGCGACTGTCAGGGTTTTCAGGGCAAAGCGGCCACCCGATTGCGCGGGGGTATTGTTGTTATCCATCCACGACCTTCCTTAGTGATGTTGCGAAAAATCCGGTTGTTTCAATAGCTGTGGCGAGGGGATTCATCCCCGTTGGGTTGCGAAGCGACCCCCCAAGGAATTTTTCCAACCCACGTAAACACAGGTTTTGCGACTGCTGCGCAGTCGAGCGGGGATAAATCCCCTCGCCACGGTGGCTCAAACACATGCAATCAGAACTGCCAGTTCAGGCTCAAGCCCACGCCATGCAGGTTCTCGCGGCTGGCCAGTTGGCCGGTGTAATCGAGGTTGACCCGCACATCCTTGCTCAGGGCCAGACTGGCCTGCACGCCGACCAGCGCTGCATCGCGTACCAGCGCCGAGCTCTCCACCGCGTACGGCGTGCCGCCATTGGCAAAGCGCACATGTTGCTCGGAATCGATATCGCTGAGGCTGTGCTGCCAGCCGAGACGAGCGCTGACGTCCAGCGCCTGCTGGCTGGAAAGATTGAAGGTTTTGCTCGCCCGCATGCCCAGAGTGCTCAACACCACGTCGCGCTGATCGCCAGAGCTTTTCAAGGCAGCGGCATCGCCCTTCTCGGTGAAGCCCTCGGTGTCCAGATGCAGGTAAGTCAGGTTGGCAAACGGTTCCAGCGCCAACGGTTGCAGCTGCAAGCGATACGCCGCCTCGGCGAAGACTTGGGTGGTGGTCGCGTCGAGTTTGGCTTTCTGCTTGGCGCTGACCTCGTCGTATTGCAGATCGCGCTTCACATCGCCGCGATGCCAGCTGTAGGCCGCACCGCTGCTCAAGCGCCAGGCGCCGATGTCGTGCCCGGCGTAAGCGCCGAGGTGGTAGCTGTCGACTTTCGCCGAGGAATGCGTGCCCGAACCCATGCTCAAGGAGCTGTCGCTATAACCGGTGACCAGACCGATGCGGGTCTGCTCGTCCAGCGCGCCGTCGACGCCCGCCAGCAGGCCGCCGATCGAGGTGTTGTAGCCGGCCGTATCGTGACTGGAATCGGTGCTGCCCCAGGCGCCGAGGGCTTTGATCCAGCCGTTGCTGCGAGTCGCCGATTCATCGTGCAGCCGCTCGCCGACCGCATCACGCAACTGGCGGCTGTCGTTGATCAGCATCGTCCCCAGCGCCGGATAAATCTCGCCGCTCAGTTGCTGGAAGGCTTGCTGCGCCGAGGCCTGAGTCGGTGCACGAAGCACACTTTCGTAAACCGAATTGCCAGCGCCCAGCCCTTCGACTGCCGCCGCCACCGAACGCTGGTTCGGCGTTTGCCCGACGCTGGCGAAGCTTGTGGCATTGCGCTGGATATTCAGCTGGATGCCGGTTGCGGCGTAGTCGAGGGCGCCGCCGATGAACAGGTAGTTCGGCACCACCGCAGCGAACTGTCCCTGCACGCCGCCTGCCGCTTGCAGGATGTTGTACTGGCGGCCGAGCAGGCTTTGCGCTTCGGCGCTGCTGAGCAAGGTCGGGCTGTTTTCCAGCGCCAGGCTGACGCTGGCGCCGCTGACGGTTGCCGTACCGCCGGCAACGATGCGGTCGCTGCTGGTAGGCGACAGCTCAACGGCGTACGTCGAGCCCGGGGCTAATGTCACATCACCAGCGACGTTCAAGGTGCCGATGGAATTGCCCGGTGCGACCCGGCCACCGCTGTTGGCGGTCAACGCGCCGATGCGTCCGGAGCCGCCGAGGGTGCCGCTGTTGTTGACGGTGACCGCTGAGGTCAGCGAACCGTTGACCGTCAGCAGACCACCGTTGACCGTGGTCGGGCCGCGATAGGTATTTGCGCCGCTGAGCAGCAATTGCCCGGCGCCGGACTTGATCAGGCTGCCCTCGTACACCCGGTTCGCCGCTGCCGCATCACGGAGCATGCCGACGGCGTAATCGGTCTGCTCCTGCTGACTGGCGCCGGCCGGGAGACCGTTCTGCCAGCCTTTGTCCTGCAGGGTTTGCTGCCAGGCGCTGTGCTCGGCGAGGTCTTCTTTTTGACGCTCGAGCAGCGCCTTGTCGGAGATGTCATTGCTCCAGACATCGCGCTGCCCTGCCCCCAGATTCGCGTCGAACGCACCGAGCAATTGCCCCGGCCCGCGCATCGCCCGGTCGAGATTGGCGACGCCCCAGCCGACGCGCTCGTTCGGTGCGTTGGTGACCGAGCCATCGAGCTGGGTGGCGGTGGTCAGCAGCACTTCGAGCGCCTGCTGGTTGTTCATGTACGGATAGCGTTCCATCACCAGCGCCAAGGCGCCGGTCGCGTGCGGCGCCGCCATCGAGGTGCCGGACTTGATCGCATAACCGCCGCCGGGAATGGTGCTGTCGATCTTCGCCCCCGGCGTGGTGATGCACCAGTATTTGGCGATGCCGCACTGGTTGTACTTCTGCTGATTGCTCTGATCGAGCCCGGACACCGCCAGCCAGTGACCTTCCAGATCCGGCTGAAAGTACGGCAGCGCCGAGCGCACGCTGGCGTTCGGGTAACCGCTGTTGCCGGCGCTGAAGACATTGATCACACCGCGCCGCGAAACGTCGGCAGCGGCGTCGAGCCAGGTGCCCTTGTTCCAGTGCTGCGCGTAGGCGGCGTGCAGGTCGGCCAGGGTGCGATAGCTGACATCCGGCGGCTGACTGCCCCAACTGTTATTGATCGCCCGCACGCCGGCGTCGGCGAGGCTGTCGTACACCGCTTTGAAATAACGCGGATCAGGGCTTGGGCCGAAAAGGAAACTGTCGTTCTTGTTGGTATTGCCGACGTAGATTTGCGCGTTGTACGCCACCCCATGCATGCCGCTGCCATCACGGGCGGCGCCCATGGTGCCGACCACGTGAGTGCCGTGGGAATCGTTGTTGGGGTTGAGCGTGCCGTCGACATTGAACGCTGAGCCATCAACGTAGCTGCCGCTGGCCGAGACCGGGTGATAGCGATCGGCGGAGAATTCCGGGTGGGCGGCATCGAAACCGGAATCGAGCGCGCCGATCTTCACGCCCTTGCCGGTGATGCCGGCTGCGTAGGCTTGATCGGCCTGCATGCGTTGCAGGCCCCAGTCGCGCAGGAACTCGGCACTGCGCCAACTGGCCGGATTGCTGGGCTGGCCGGGTTCCAGGTATTGGGCCTGAGCCTGGTTTGCAGAAATCACAAGCAACAGGGTACCGACCGAGATCGGCTTGATGCGTACGTCCATGTTCATCACTCTCGTTTTTGTTGTTTTGGTCAGGGCTGAATTGCGGTGTCGCCCGTTCCCCTCACCCCAGCCCTCTCCCCGAGGAGAGGGAGCCGATTTGTGTTGATGTCAAAACCTGCGTCCGGCTCGGTCGTTCACGTCGATGCAGCTATCGCGGTCCCCTCTGCCTCTGGGAGAGGGTCAGGGTGAGGGCTGTTGCGCGACCACAAATGCTTCGTCCACCCGCGCCAGATCCTGCTCATTCAGCGTCCCGGCGTAGTAATGCAATTTGGTCCAGGCCATCAGGTAGTCGTAGCGCGCCTGGGCCAGGTCGCGGCGGGTGGTGAACAGTTGCTGCTCGGCATTCAACGCATCGAGATTGGTGCGTTCGCCGCCCAGAATGCTTTGTCGGGTCGAGACCACCAGCGCCTCGGCCGACTTCAGGGCCTTCTGATAAGCGCGCAATTTGCTCACCCCGGACAGGCAGGCGCTGAACTGGCGGCGCAGTTCGATCAAGGTTTCGCGGGTCTTGCCATCCAGTTCGTACTCAGCCTGTTCCATGGTGTGGCTGGCCTGCCGTGTGGAGGCCGATACCCCGCCGCCGGCGTACAGCGGCACGCTGACTTCCAGGCCGATGGTGTTGGTTTCGTAGCGCTGGTTATAGGTGTTGCCGCTTTCGGACTCGTTGTCGCGCATCGAGGCATAAGCACTGACTTTCGGCAGATGCCCGGCGCGGTTGCGCTCGACTTCGTAGCGCGCCACTTCCACGGCCTGCCGCTGCGAAGCGAGGTTCGGGTTGTTGCTGATCGCCAGTTCATGCCAGGTGTCGAAGTTGGCCGGTTGCAGGGTGAAGGTCTGGAATTGCTGACCAAGCGGCGCCAGATCGCCGATGTCCACCGCCGGCACGCCCACCAGCGCGCCCAGCTCGCGCAAAGCGGCATCCTGCTCGTTGCGCGCTTCGATCTCCTCGGCAGTCGCCAGCTCATAGCGCGACTCGGCTTCGAGAATATCGGTGCGCGTGCCCTCGCCCTGCTTGAACATGTGTTCGTTCTGCTGGAACTGTTGCTCGTAGGCCTTCTTCTTCGCCTGGGCGATGTCGATCTGGTCCTGGGCGAACAAGGCTTTGGTGTAGTTATCCAGCACGCGCACCAACAGTTCCTGACTCTTGCCGCGAAACGCTTCGTCGGCGAACAACGACTGCGCCACACCTTTGCGATACGCCGCATAAGCCTCGTAATCGAGCAGCGGTTGCTGCACCGTGAGCGCCGAGCCGTAACTGTTGTAGTTGCGCTCATCGGTGCGATTGCGCGCACGATCATCCAGAGACGTCGCCTTGGACGAGTTGCGGCCCTTGTTGTAGGTGTAACCGATCCGAGGCAGCAGGCCGGCGCGGCCAATCGCACGGTTCTCCAGACCCGCATCACGCTCCTTGATCGCGCCAAGGAACACCGGATCATTGCGCAACGCCTGTTCGTAAATCTCGAACGGCCCCATGGCCGCGACTGCCGAGTGACTCGCGAGCAGCGTCATTGCGGCCCCCAGCATGCAAAGCTTTTTCATACAGCCGAACATCCTTATTCCTCGGTCAACGCAGAACCGGCGCGATCAAGCAGCGGTTTGAACAGGTAGTTGAGGAGTGAACGCTCACCGGTGCGCACGAACATTTCCGCCGGCATGCCGGGCTTGATCACCAGACCGTTGAGCTTTTCCATCGCCTGATCGCTGACGCTGCTGCGCAACACGTAATACGGCACGCCAGTTTTCTCATCAACCATCTGGTCGGCGGAGATCAGGCTGACTTCGCCGGGCACGCGCGGGGTTTTGCTCTGGTTGAACGCGGTAAACAGAATGTCCACGGGCAAATGCGTGCCGACCTTGTCGATCAGGTTGATCGGCAAGTGCCCTTCCACTTCCAGGGTGGTGCCTTGCGGAACGATCTCCAGCAGCGTTTCGCCCTGACGCACCACGGCGCCTTCAGTGTGCACACCGAGGTTGACCGCCACGCCATCGGCGGTGGCGAGGATCTCGCTGTGTTGCAGGTCGAAACCGGCGGAGGTCAGCTGTTCGGACAGCGTCACGCTTTTCAGCTGCGCATCGGCCAGTTGCGTGCGCACTTCCTTCTGGTATTCCTCGCCGTGCTGCTGCAACTTCAGGCGCGATTCAAGGATGCCCTGCTCCACGCGGCCGCTTTCACCGGTGTTTTCCGCCAACTGCTGCTGCACTTGCGACAGTTGCCGCTGGTAGTCCATCAAGCGGTTGCGCGGGATGTAGCCGTTGTCGGCCAGCGGTTGCAGGTTGCTCAACTGTTGCTGCAAGGAACTGGCCTGGGCATTGAGGTCGCTGCGGGCGCGGCGCATGCCGGCCAGTTGTGCAGTGGCGCCTTCGATGTTGGCGCGCAGTGCCGCTTGCTCCCGGGAGAACGCTTCGCGGCGGCTGCTGAACAGTTGCCGCTGGCCTTCCAGCACCAGCGCCAGGCGCGGGTCCGGGTCGTTGCTCAATTCAGGCGGAAAGGTCACCTGTTTGAGGTTGTCGCGCTCGGCCTGCCAGCGCGCGAGGCTGGCCCAAGCCATGCGGTACTGCGCCTGCAGCGATTGCACATCGGCGGCGACCTGCGTCTGATCGAGGCGGAACAGTGGCTGGCCCTGCTTCACGATCTCGCCTTCGCGCACCAGAATACGGCTGACCACGCCGCTGCTCATCGACTGCACAGCCTTGCGTTTGCCCGACACCACCACGGTGCCCTGCACCGGAATGCCCTGATCCAGCGGCGCCAGTGCCGCCCAGGTGAAGAAACTGCCAGCGCCGACGATGGCCAGAATCCAGCCCAGGCGTGCGAAGAATTTCGCATCGCGTTCCGGGCGCTCGGTGAGGTAGGCGTGTTCCATGTTCGCTTCGTTTTCAGTGTTCATGCTGGCGCTGCTCATACACCCGAATTCCTTGTCGTGGGCTGATACTGCCGGCTCATGCTGAGCCCGCCCGGTGCTTGTGCGGCTTTTTCGCGTTGCTGTTCCTGCTGACCGGAAAGTGCCTTGAGCACATCCTGACTCGGGCCGAACGCCTGCAAACGACCATCGTTGAGCACGAGCAATTTGTCAGCCTGAGCCAGCACCGAAGAACGGTGCGTCACCAGAATCACCGTGGTGCCTTGCGCCTTGAGTTGCGCGATGGCGCTGGCCAGTGCGGCTTCGCCGACGGTGTCGAGGTTGGAATTGGGTTCATCGAGCACCACCAGACTCGGCGTGCCGTAAAGCGCACGGGCCAGGGCCACGCGTTGCTTCTGGCCACCGGACAAGCCGCTGCCGTCCTCGCCCAGTTGCGTGTCGTAGCCTTGCGGCAAACGCAGGATCATTTCGTGAACGCCAGCCTGTTGCGCGGCAGCTACGACTTTTTGCGGATCGGCTTCACTGAAACGCGCAATGTTCTCGGCGATGCTGCCGCTGAACAATTCGATGTCTTGCGGCAGATAACCGATGTAAGGACCAAGCTGATCGCGGTTCCAGCGATGAATATCAGCGCCGTCGAGGCGCACGGTGCCGCCCAGAACCGGCCACACACCGACCAGCACTCGAGCCAGCGTCGATTTGCCGGAACCGGAAGCGCCGAGCACACCCAGCACTTCACCAGCACTCAGATTGAAATTGACCATGTGCAAAGTGGCTGCACGCTGCCCCGGCGGGCCGGCGCTGACTTGTTCGAAGTTGATCTGGCCTTTCGGTGCCGGCAGTGCCATCGCCTCGTCGCTGGGTGGAAACGCCTGCAACAGCGCATCGAGACGGCGGTAAGCCAGCTTCGCCCCGCTCCACTGCTTCCATACGGCGATCAGTTGATCGATCGGGCTCAGCACGCGGCCCATCAGGATCGAACCGGCGATCATCATCCCCGCAGTCATGTCGCCCTTGATCACCAGCAACGCGCCCAGGCCCAGCACCAGGGATTGCAGGCACAGGCGCAGGGTCTTGCTCAGCGAACTGATCACCGCGCCGGTGTCGCTGGCCTGGTTCTGCAAGCCGAGAAAGCGCGAATGCACCCCGAACCAGCGCTTGCGCAGCGAGCCGAGCATGCCCATCGCCTGAATGGTTTCGGCGTTGTGCAAGTGGCTGGTGGCCAACTGGCTGGACTGCTGGGAAAAACCGGCGGCTTCGCCGAGGGGCTTTTTTGTCATGTATTCGTTGAGGCAGGCCAGAGCGATCAACAACAGCGCGCCCGCCGTAGCCAGCACGCCGAGCCAGACATTGAACAAATAGATGACAAACAGATAGACCGGAAACCACGGCGCATCGAAGAAGGCGAACAGCGCCGGGCCGGTAACGAACTGGCGAATGTGGGTCAGGTCGCCCAGCGACTGCCCGGCGTTGCCTTCGCCCTTGAACAGATTGCGCTCGAATGCGGCTTGGTAGACGCGCAGATTGAAGCGGCGCTCCAACTGGCTGCCGATGCGGATGACGATAAAGCTGCGGATCACTTCCAGCAGGCCGATAAAGGCGAAGAAGCCGACCACCATCAGCGACAGCATTGCCAGGGTGGTTTCGTTCTGTGACGACAGCACCCGGTCATAGACTTGCAGCATGTAGATGGACGGCACCAGCATCAGCACGTTGATCAGCGCGGTAAAACAGCCGACGCTGATCAAGATGCTCTTGTAGTCACCCAGTGCCTTGATTAACGGAGCGGTGGCTGGGGCCTTCGCCATCTTCATTGATTCTTCCTGAACAGTATTCATCGCCCTGGAGAGGCGCGACTTCAATTAATTAAGCGACCATCCCGGAATACACTTCCGTGGTGCCCATTTACACTTTCATAACAACTAGCGCGGATTAATGCGGCGCAGTTGATTTTATTTACCTTGCTTATAACCATGCGACGAATCGCTATAGCTATATTGGTTTGTAAAAGGCAGATCAGTTATTGGGCGCCGTACGTTCCAGCGTGACGATCAGCCCGGACTTCAAAGTCGCCAGATATAACCCGTCACGTTGTCGGCTGAAAAACTGGATTCTTGAGCCTTCGTTACCGGTGATCGACAAGCCGTCAGGATCAGGAAACCAGCCGATCGGAGCTTGCTCGAGCCAAGCACCCAGACAGTCTGCGCCCTGGCCAACGGTCTTGTTGGCGAGCAGTTCGACGCTACAAGTATTCGAAGGCTTGTCCTGGAGCTTTTGCGCTCGCAGGTCATCGACTGTGCTGGACAGTGTTGCCTGCCACTTTCCGGCAAACACGGAAGGTTCTTCAAGTCTGAGGCTGCTTGCCATCGCTGTTGCTCCTGAAATCGTAACGAGCGCCGCTGAAAGCCACGCCGATGCCGTGTAGGTAAAAGCTCTGTAGGTCATGGGAAATTTCGCTCCAGCCTGTAGCGTTGCGTACAGCAGCTATCGATGCAAGTGAAGAAAGCGACGCCAGGGCGCCGCTTTCCCTTCACATCACGCGACGATGTCGCTGGTCGCAGCCTGGCCCACGGTGCTGACAATAAAGTCAGCCACGCCATGCCCGGAGAAATCCACCGACAACAGGCTGTTGCCGCCCGACGAGGTCAGCACGGCATCGCCGGCCGAACCGGTGAAGCTGTTGACGAAGTGCAGGCCCGCGCCGCTGGTGATACCGGTCAGGTCGATCTTGTCCAGACCGCTGACGAAATCGAGGATCTGATCGATCGCACCCGGCTTGGAATCCGAGCTGGCGGCGAACACGAAAGTGTCCGAACCAGAACCGCCCCACAGTTTGTCAGCACCACCAGCGCCGTACAGGATGTCGTTGCCGGCACCGCCCTTCAGTTCGTTGGCCACGCTGTTGCCGATCAACAGATCGCTGCCCGAACCACCAATCGCGTTCTCGATGATCGCGCCCTTGGCAATCGACACGTTGCCGACCAGGCCGCCCACATCAGAGAACGAAGCGTCATTGAGGTTGATCTTCTGGTTTTGGGTGAAACCGGAGAAGTCGAGAGTGTCCTTGCCGCCGGCATCCCACACCGAGAACACCACTTTGTCGCTCGACGACGATGCGCTGAGGAAATCACGGCCGGCATTGGAATTGAAGCCGTAGGTGGTATCACCAGTGCGGGTGCTGGTGTTGGCGCCGTAGAGCTTCTGGATCGCGGCGATGTCATCCATCAGCGGGCCTGACGAGTAGGCTTCGACGCCGCCCTTGCTGAAGTTCTGGTTGGTGTTGCTCTCGCTCCAGTAACTCATGACGCTGTAGCCACGGGTGTCTTGGCCATAAGTCGCATCGTTGTAGGTCGGGTTGCCGTTGCCGGCGTTGTAGTCGCCAGGGTGCGCAAGGCCAAGGGTATGGCCGATTTCGTGGGTCAGGGTCTGACGACCGTAGTTGTTCAGATCCGGGTTCTTGTTCTGCGTGTAACCGCTGTTGATCAAGTACCACGAGGTGCCGTCATAACCAGCGCCGGTCCCCGGCAGATAGGCAAACGCCGCAGCGCCATCCTGGCCACCGCTGTAGTTACCGAAGGTCATGTGCCCGTCGCCGCCCGAGGCTCTCTCGGTGAAGGTGACATTGGCCACGTCGGCCCAGGACTGCATGGCGAGCTTGGCCTGCGCCTGCTGTTGCGCGCTGAACTGACTGAACCCGCTGATCCCGTGCTTGTTCATCGTGCTGTTCGAGGCCGAGGTCAGGAACGTGTAGGTCAGTTCGATCTTGCCGCTGCCGTCCTTGTCCTGGTAGGCAGCGCCGTCACGCAGCAATTGGGTAGCCGCCTGGTCGACGGTGTACGAGGGTTTGCCATTGACCGTGAGGTTGCCGCCGCGGTCGTACTGATGGCTGAAGCTATTGATCTGGTTGTACGCCGAGCTGAATGCAGCCAGCTGGAAAGCCTGTTCGGCGGAATCAACAGCATTGGTTTTAACTTTCGACATAAACACACTTCCTTGTTTAGCAATGGAACAGTTTTTGTCCGACAGGACGATCTTTGGCGAGATCGTCCTATCACTCGCCCAATGAAGGCGTAACGAACCTGACACAATTTGAAATCTGTCGTAAAGAGTTTTTTTGCGATCCAATTTGGTGGTATCAGGAAACTGCCGTAAACAAAGCGTGCGGGGAGAAAAGTTTGTTTTTAGTTGCGGCGAGGGTGGAAATTGTCTGACGATTTTCTATTTAAATATTAAATATCGCTAAGTTTGGATTTGTTGGGCAAGTCACACTTTCAGTCAGCGGTGCCAGTGCTTTGATATCAACTCTGCGACTTACTCGGCCCGTAGGAGCTGACGAGTGCAACGGGCTGCGATCTCTTGATATTGACCTTCAAAAGTCAAATTCAAAAGATCGCAGCCTCGTTGCACCCACCGACTTCTGTAGGGCGATTTATCGAGAAGGACCCTGGTCAAAGATCACGTCGACCTCGTAACTGTCGTCTCCAACGGCTTCAGTTGTGAATTGCAATTTACCATTGATGCGATCCCCTGAATGCTGGAGCGTCACAAAGCCCGGCTTTTCCTTGTCTGCGTAAAAATGCCTGGGTTCAGTAGTCGCCCCAGAGCGGGTGTAAGCCACAAAAAGAACTCGCGCGTCCGTGAGCGGAATCTCTGTGCCGGCATCAGCCTTGTTGCTGAGATTCACTGCGATAGATGAAAGATGAAAGCTGCTATTGCCCTCCGGGTCGACCATCGTGCCATGAAATCTGAGCGTCCCTCCCTGCTCGTCGCGATGGGTTTCACTGGCGAAGAATTTTAATTCCTTACCACTACGAAGGTTTTTCACCGCTCCCTTCAATACATTCTCCAGACCATTCTCATTGCTCATCATTAAAATCCTCAGTAAGGAAAGGCGACATTTCGCCCTCCTGCCAAGGCATTAAATCCAATTTGCAGCGGAGCTGGACCTGTCAACAATGACAGGTGCAAACCCTGTTTTTTCGTGCTAATTCCCGCCAACACTGTAACGCCGGGCGCTTTAGCACCCGGTAGACCTCGATCAACTCCCCGTCCGTATCTTGTTCCACACCCGCGTACGAATCCGGTCGATATTCAGCGGCATGGCTTCCAGTGCAAACAGCTTGCCCATCATTTCCGCGCTCGGGTAAACCTTGGTGTCGTTCCTGATCGCCGGATCGATGAGTTTGTCGGCCTGTTCGTTGCCATTGGCGTAGTGCACGTAGTTGCTGATGCCGGCCATGACATCGGGGCGCAGCAGGTAATTCATGAAGGCGTAGCCGGCCTTTTCGTCTGGTGCGTCGGCGGGCATGGCGACCATGTCGAACCAGATCGCCGCGCCTTCCTTGGGAATCGCATAACCGATCTCGACGCCGTTCTTGGCTTCCTTGGCGCGGTTCTCCGCTTGCAGTATGTCGCCGGAAAAGCCCACCGCTACGCAGATGTCGCCGTTGGCCAGGTCACTGGTGTACTTCGAGGAATGGAAATAGCTGACGTAGGGCCGCACTTTCATCAGCAGCGCTTCGGCCTTCTTGTAGTCTTCGGGATTCTTGCTGTGGTGCGGCAGGCCCAGGTAGTTGAGCGCCGCCGGGAGCAGTTCCGGGCCGTTGTCGAGGATCGCCACGCCGCACTTCTGCAGTTTTTCCATGTACTCAGGCTTGAAGATCAGATCCCAGGAATCCACCGGCGCGTTGTCGCCCAGCGCCGCTTTGACCTTGGCAATGTTGTAGCCGATACCGGTGCTGCCCCACAGATAAGGGAAACCGTGCTCGTTGTTCGGGTCGTTGGTCTGCAAGGCCTTGAGCAGCGCCGGGTTTAGATTCTTCCAGTTCGGCAACTGACTCTTGTCGAGTTTCTTCAGCGCCCCACCCTGAATCTGCCGCGCCATGAAGTGGTTCGACGGAAAAACCACGTCGTAACCGGATTTGCCGGTCATCAACTTGCCGTCGAGGGTTTCGTTGCTGTCATAGACGTCATAGGTGACGCCGATGCCCGTGTCTTTCTGGAAATTCTTCGTGGTGTCCGGGGCGATGTAGTCGGACCAGTTGTAGACCTTGACCGTCTCGGCCGCGTGACTGACGGAAGCGGCCAGCAGCAGCGGCGCCAATGCGAGGGTTTTCTGGATCATGAGGCGATTCCTGTATGGGCTTTTTTGTTGGCAGGCAATCAAAGGATCAAACAATCAGAAAATCAGCACGTAGCTCTTGCGCACGGTTTCCTGGATATCCCAGATCCCGAGCGTGTTGGCTGGCAACATCAGTGCGTCGCCGCCTTGTATGTGCAGGGTTTCGCCGCCACCGTCGGGGGTGAAGGTGCAGCGCCCGGAAATGAAATGGCAGAACTCCTGCGCGGTGATCTGCCGCCGCCAGCGGCCCGGGGTGCATTCCCAGACGCCGGTTTCAACACCGTCGTCGCGCTCGACGCTGATGGTCGAGGCAATTGCGACGGGTTCGCCGAGGGGCACGGCGACCGGGTTGGATTCTTCGAGCTCAAGCGTGGCGGCGTTCTTGAATTGGGTGATGCTCATGGCGTGACCTGTTTATTGAGGGAAACGACGTTCAGTGCATGAAACCTTCCATGAACCCGGCAACCCGGCTGGCGAGCTTGCGCCGCCAGGGCGCGGTCGCGGGATTGGCCAGGGTCTGGTCTTCGTGCACGAAACTTTTGATGATCGCGTTGTAGCCGAGCCAGCGGCATGGCTCTGGCTCCCAGGCACGCAGC
This sequence comes from Pseudomonas sp. S3_G06, assembly GCF_054667565.1. Classification (NCBI taxonomy): domain Bacteria; kingdom Pseudomonadati; phylum Pseudomonadota; class Gammaproteobacteria; order Pseudomonadales; family Pseudomonadaceae; genus Pseudomonas; species Pseudomonas sp. S3_G06. The sequence goes on along the minus strand of NZ_CP162738.1, from coordinate 2,008,754 downwards.
GCATGAATGCCACCGTCGGGCAGGACCCACGGTTGTTGGGTCAGCTCGCTGTCGCGCTCAAGAATCAGATCGGCCAGCGTCCGGCCGCCGAGATTGCTGGCACCGACGCCCTCGCCGCCATAACCGCCCGATAGCGCGATGCCGTTGGCGCGGTCGCAAAGCATGTGCGGCTTGAAATGCCGCGACATGCCAAGGTTGCCGCCCCAGGCGTGGGTGATCTGCACATTTTTCAGCTGCGGGAACAGTTCACCGAACAGATAGCGGCGCAGTTCGACCTCATCGCGGGTGAGGTTGAAGTCATGGCGCAGCTTGCCGGCGAACTGATACCCGCCACGGGCGCCGAAGATAAGACGATTGTCGGCACTGCGCTGGCCATAGGTGACCTGACGGCTGAATTCACTGAAGGCCTGGCCGCGATTGAGGCCGATTTCGTCCCAGGTCGCAGCGGACAGCGGCTCGGTGGCGACAATCAGGCTTTGCACAGGCAATTGATAACGGCCAAGTGGCGGCAAGGTCACCGAATAACCTTCCACGGCGGGCACGATCCAGCGGCTGCGCACGCTGGCCTTGGCGGTACGCAGACTGCCGGACTGCCAGTGGTTGACCGGGCTGTTTTCGTAGATTTTCACGCCCATGTTCTGCACGGTCTGCGCCAGACCACGGACCAGCTTCGCCGGGTGAATGGTCGCGACATGAGGGGCGAAAATGCCGCCGTAGGGCTTGGCCACGCGGATCTGCTGGGCCAATTGCTCGGGGCTGAGCCAGCGGTAGTCGTTATCGGTAAGGCCTTGGGCGTGCAGCTTGCTCAGGTAATCACGCAGAACGGTTTCCTGCTCTGGGTAGCGCGCCGCACAATAAAGCACCCCGCCCTTGCGGTAGTGGCAGTCAATGCCCTCGCGTTCGAGGACGATCTCCACTTCATCGGGGATGCTGTGCAGCAGATCGAACGACGCCCTGCGCTGCTGCGGCGATAAGCCTGCGAGCAAACGGTCCTCGCCCAGCAAATTACCCATCAGCCAGCCGCCATTGCGTCCGGACGCACCGAACCCGGCGGTTTGCGCCTCGACGATGGCGATATCCAGGCCGGGCGCCTGTTTTTTCAGGTAGTACGCCGTCCACAGTCCGGTGTAACCGGCGCCGATGATCGCCACGTCGACGTCCAGGTCCCGCTCAAGCGCAGGCCGCGCCAATAGCGGCTCATCGAGCTGATCCATCCACAAACTGATCGTGCGCCACGCCGACATGCAAGACTCCGCCACTGAAAACCTTCGATGGCGTCGATCCTAGTGGCTGCCTTCAGTGGATGTCTTGCGCGCGTGCCCGCAGAGAAATTTGTTTGGCGTAGGCCTTGGGCGACTGGCCGGTGTGTTCGCGAAAGCATTTGTAGAACGCTGACAGCGAATTGAAGCCGGCGGCAAACGCCAGCTCGTCGACACGCAACGGCGGCGTGGCGCTGTCCAGCGCACGCAGCAAATGCTGCAGGCGCGCCTGATTGACGTAGCGATAGAAGCTTTGCCCGAGCACCTGATTGAGCAGATAGGAGATCTGATTACGGCTGTACCCGCACTCCTTCGCCACCCGTTGCAGGTCAAGCTCAGGGTCCAGATAGGGCTGCTGCTTTTCGAAATACTGCTGCAGGTCTTCGGCCATGAAACTCAGCTGCCGCGGTGACAGACCCAGCCGACTGACCGCCGGACGCTGACTCTGTGCCGAACTGCCGTCGGCTTGAGTACGCACCAGCGAGGCATACTCGTTGACGCGCCAGATCAAGCCGTCCTTGACCGTGATCGCTTCGCTGGAGCGAAACGACACCAGGCCATCGCCGCCACGCAAGGTCACCTCGTATTGAATGAACGCGGTGTTGCCATCCACCCGGATTCGGTCGCAATGCTCGAGCAGTTCGTCGGATTCTCGCGGCATGCTCACGCGCACATATTCGCGTAACTCATCCAGACCGAGCACCCGGTTCTGAAAGAAATCGTTGTACTGGATCTCGGCGTGATAAAGCGCCATGACGCTGTCCAGATCCCGGTGTTTCCAGCTCAGGTGATAGCGCATGACCGTGGCCGCCGTGGCCTGGGTCTGTTCTGGGCCGTCGTCATCGGCGTGCATAAGAGGCTCGGCGAAAAAGAACCGAGCTTGCCCAACTTCCTCTGCCGCTTCAATGAAAAATCCATGGTGGCGTTTTGGCGATAATCGATGAGCCAGTGACTTACATCAAAAAATGCGAATCAATCGCTAAACGGACTGAAAAAACTCACAGTTTTTTCACACACGGATGCTACTTTTAAAGCTCAAGCACTGGTTGAGCCAATGAAGGCTCTTCCCACCTAACATGAGCAAAAGGAAGCGCTCGATGAAGCAGGCGGGCAACACCATGAATAAAGGGTTCAGCAAAGTCACCTTTCCAAACGCTTGCCAGCTGATGCGCTGGCATTTTCATCCCATGGGTTTCGAGGCGACGATGGATGCGCCGGGCAGCATGATCGCCCGTCTTTTCGATCGTGCCAGCGGCGAAACCATGATCGCCATCGCCGGCATTCCCTGCGCAACGGTGATGAACGCGGCGGACGTCGAGCGCATGATCGAAGCCATCGAGGATGAGCTGGAAGCGTTCACTCCTCCGGAATCTCTCAAGAACTACGCATAACCACCTGATTTAACACAAAAAGCCCGCAGCGATGCGGGCTTTTTTATGGGTCAGGCACTGGCCTTTTCGCATCGATGGTCGACGAAGAAGGGCTTGCCCTTGGCGACTCGATCCGACGCCCTCGGCATGTTTACCGCTTGGGTTTCCTGCGGTTCGACATACCAGTAGCAATGACTGACGGCGCGTGTGATACCGACGTAGGCAAGGCGCAGGATTTCGTCCTTTTGCGCAGTGTCGTATGGCTCGCTGTCACCGCTTTTACCCAATCCCGCCATGCGATAGACCTGATTCTTGTACGGAGAGCTGGTCAGATGCTGGCAATCACCCAGCAGGAATACTGCATCAGCCTGCAAGCCTTTGGCGCTGTGATAGGTCAGTTGCTTCAGCCGCCGCGCTTCGTAGGGCAAGCTCGAATCTACATTAAGTACAGGCTGAATATGCTTATCTATCAATAACTTATCGCTGCTTTTTCGATAAAGCATCAAGATTGAATCACCCCGCCGGTAATGCTCGGCCAGGCGCTGACCCAATGCTTCATCATCCCGCTCAAGCACGTTGACCGGGTGAAGCGGCTTGGGCTCACCACTGGCCTTGGCCTTCTTGCCTGCGATTGCCGGCGCTGCACGGACGATGTGTTCGGCGGCGTCGATGATGTGCTGATGGCTGCGATAGTTGTCACTGAGCATCACTCTTGTGGTGCTCGGTGAAGGAAATTCCTTGTTGAACTCCATGAAATAGCTCGGTGAGCTGCCGCGCCAACCGTAAATCGACTGCCAGTCATCGCCAACACACAATAGCGACGACCGCTGCGCCCCTCGCCCGATGTGCATCGCCGGGCCACGGCTGCGGATTTCATTGAGGCTGGCACGAATCCACGAAACGATCTGCGGCGATACGTCCTGGAATTCGTCGATCATCAAATGCGCCATCGGCCGCAGCAACTCATCGCTGAGCAGCTTGAGGTTTTCCGGCGAGTGCTCGCTGAACAGCGCGAACATGCGGTTGTAGGTCATCACTGGCGGTTTCTGATCCAGCAGGTGATCTTCAAATGCGCGCCAGAACAGGCTCAGGGCTTCAAAGAAAAAGCGATCGGGATCGTCCTTGGCGAAGCTCATCCGACTGACCGCGTCCGGTACATCCAGGCCGAGGTTTTCGATAAAGCCTGCTGCGGCGACAAAACAATCCAGCAATGGCGCCGATGCCAGCTCGCCTTTGACCTTGTAATCAAAGCCGGGACCGGCGCTGGCATCTCCGGCCAACGTCGCAAGAACGCGTCTGGATGACTCGTAACTATTTAGCCATATCAATGGTTTACGGCAGAAAGCTTGAAATAGGGTGCGCTTGACCGCCCACTCTGCACGGACACTCAGCTTGGCGTTGGGTCGGGTCAGCTGGGCGTTTTCCCTGGGATCAAAGCCGAGCACCATCCAGGCATCGAGGCTGGGAATATAGCCATGAGCGTGGAACTTCGAACCATTGATTTCGAAGGCCTGCCGATTCGGCTCAATGCCTTGGATAGGCCACGCACCGGCGCGAAACCACAGATCCTCGATGACATCGCAGAGCTCTTCATCGCGCTTGGCCGCCAGTTCGGTGACCGCCATGCGTTTCTGCACATCGGGGTGATCGCGTTCCAGTTCCTTTAATTGCAAACCCGCGCGGGACAGCGGCTGGATCAACTGGCGGAAACGTTCATCGTCGTTGAACAGCCGGTGATAACAAGCATTAAGTTGCTGTCGCTGTGCGTCATTGATACGCAGGTCAAACGGATTGCTGTCGACCTCCTCTGCGCCGCTGTGCGGGCGATCGCTGAGGTTCTCGAAGGCCTGCAAACGCTCGAAACCCGGCAGGCTGCGGACCATCGGCAGGATGCGCGAGTGGAAGGTTCTGACCAGCTCGCGCGCCTGCTTGAGGTTCAGCGGCTGCCCCCACAGCGTGAAGATTTCGATCAGTTTGTTGATGAAGTCCTTTCGCGATTCGCGGGTGAAGGTCACCACGGTCATCGAATCCAGCTCAAAACCCAGATAATGGCTGAGCAAGAGAATGCGCAGCACCAGCGTGGTCGACTTGCCGGCGCCGGCACCGGCGACCACCGAGGTGGACGGCGTATCGCTGAAGATCATCTTCCACTGCGCGGCGCTGGGCTGGGCGTGGGGCGGAAGCAAACGGGCAACGTCAGCCTTGATGCGCTTCTTCAGTTCCGCCGTCAGCGGCAGGCGCCAGTCATCGAACAGGTGGTTATCGACGCTGGGCGGCCGATGCTCGGTGTTGCGGCTGTCGCGAATCAGCAGCACCTGGCGGCCTTCCTCCAACCCCTCAAGCTTGCCCTCCTTGAAACCGTATTCGACGCCAGCGGTGTGGCCACTGCGAAATCCGTCGGCTTGCCCGTGCAGCCACGACGCCCGGTGCTGGGCGCGCAGCTTGGTCAATCCGTGACCAAAGAATCGTGCGGCCAGACGTTTGAACCAGGGCATCTCGGCCAGTGGACGAAGTTCAGGGGGAAGATCGGGGGTGTGTTGCGCCACGCTGACGGACTCCAGGGTGTGAGGCTGTGGCGGCTATGGTGTCTGGATTTGCTGATGAGTTCTAGCGAAATGCTTACAGGTCATCGGTTTAGGCGACGAATTGAAAGTCGGATGAGACGATGTCGAAGCGCATTCCCATCAAATTACCTGATCATGATGCGGCAGTTTTTGCGCTTTTTATCGATGATTGGCTGATAGATGATCGTCGTCATCAACCACGGGGTCCGCCCCCTGACGACCCTTATTAGGAGACGATCATGCTTGAACTCAGACCCTTCAGCTCGCTGGGCGGCGCCCATCATGGCTGGCTGGATGCGCATCACCACTTTTCCTTTGCCGAATACTACGATCCGCAGCGGATGAGCTGGGGCAACCTGCGCGTGTGGAACGACGACATCATCGCCGCAGGCACCGGTTTCCCGCAGCATCCGCACCGCGACATGGAAATCATCACCTACGTGCGAGAAGGTGCCATCACGCACCAGGACAACCTCGGCAACAAGGGCCGCACCGAAGCCGGCGACGTACAAGTGATGAGCGCCGGCACCGGCATCGCTCACAGCGAGTACAACCTGGAAGACAAGGAAACCAAGATCTTCCAGATCTGGATTCTGCCGACCGAAACCGGTGCGCCGCCGTCGTGGGGCGCCAAGCCGTTTCCCAAAGGCGAGCGCGAAGGTTTTGTCACATTGGCCAGCGGTAAGGACGGCGACGATGAGAGCCTGCACATTCGCGCCAATGCGCGTCTGGTGGCGGCCAATATCAAGGCCGGTGAAACCGCCGAATACCGGCTCGACGAAGGGCGTCGCGCCTATCTGGTTCCGGCCACGGGCGTGATCGAGGTCAACGGGCTGCGCGCGCAGGCGCGGGACGGCGTGGCGGTGGCCCACGAGCAAGTGCTGACGGTCACGGCGATCGAGGACAGCGAAATCGTACTGGTCGACCTGGCTTGATCTGCAGGCAATAAAAAAGGGCAACCATTACGGTTGCCCTTTTTCATGTGCGCATCATTTGCTGGAAATGGCGCCATCTACCAAAGTTTGCGCCTCGGCCACCAGTTGCTTGAGGTGGTCGTCGCCGATGAAGCTTTCGGCATAGATCTTGTAGATGTCTTCAGTGCCCGAAGGACGCGCGGCGAACCAACCGTTCTCGGTCATGACTTTCAGACCGCCAATGGCCTGATCGTTGCCCGGTGCGTGGCTGAGGATGCTCTGGATCTTCTCGCCAGCCAGTTCGGTCGAAGTGACCTGCTCCGGCGCCAGCTTGCTCAGTAGCGCCTTCTGCTCAGGGTTGGCCTTGGCATCGACGCGTACCGAGAACGGTTCGCCCAGTTCATCGGTCAGGGCGCGGTAGGCCTGGCTTGGATCGCGTCCGGTGCGCGCCGTCATTTCGGCGGCGAGCAAGGCTGGGATCAGGCCGTCCTTGTCGGTGCTCCATACGCCACCGTCCTTGCGCAGGAACGAGGCGCCAGCACTTTCTTCACCACCAAAACCCAGCGAGCCGTCAAACAGGCCATCGGCGAACCATTTGAAACCGACCGGCACTTCGTACAGGCGACGGCCCAGGCGCTTGGCCACGCGGTCGATCAGACCGCTGCTGACCACGGTTTTGCCGACAGCGGCATCGGCGCGCCATTGCGGACGGTTCTGGAACAGGTAGTCGATGGATACCGCCAGATAGTTGTTCGGCGCGAGCAAACCACCGGACGGCGTGACGATGCCGTGGCGGTCATGGTCCGGATCGCAGGCGAATGCCACGTCGAAGCGCTCTTTCAGGCCAATCAGGCCCTGCATCGCGTGGCTGGACGATGGGTCCATACGGATTTGGCCGTCCCAGTCGACGGTCATGAAACGGAACGTTGAATCGACCTGTTTATTCACCACTTCCAGGTCAAGACGGTAGTGTTCGGCGATGGCCGACCAGTAGCGCACCCCTGCTCCGCCCAACGGATCGACACCCAGGCGCAGCTTGGCGTCGCGGATGGCATCGAAGTCGATGACGTTGATCAGGTCGGCGACATAGGTGTTCAAGTAATCGTGACGATGGGTGGTGCTGGCCTTGAGCGCTTGCTCGTAGCTGATGCGTTTGACCCCGGCCAGTTTGTTCGCCAGCAGCTCGTTGGCCTTGGCTTCGATCCACTTGGTGATGTGGGTATCGGCCGGGCCACCGTTGGTTGGGTTGTATTTGTAGCCACCGCTTTGTGGCGGGTTGTGCGACGGCGTGATGACGATACCGTCCGCCAGGCCAGAGGTACGGCCGCGGTTGTAGCAGAGAATGGCGTGGGAAACTGCCGGGGTCGGCGTGTACTCATCGCCTTCGGCGATCATCACGGTGACGCCGTTGGCGGCGAGGACTTCGAGTGCGCTGGCGCCGGCCGGGGTCGACAATGCATGGGTGTCGATGCCGACGAACAGCGGGCCGGTAATGCCCTGGGCTTCGCGATACAGGCAGATCGCCTGGCTGATGGCCAGAACGTGCCATTCGTTGAAACTCAAATCGAACGAACTGCCGCGGTGGCCGGACGTGCCGAACGCCACTCGCTGGGTAGAAATCGATGCATCAGGCTGGCCGGTGTAATAGGCCGTAACCAGTCGCGGGATATCGACCAACAGTTCTGCCGGTGCCGGTTTGCCCGCAAAAGGACTGAGTGTCATGCAAAAACCTCTGAAATCGGAGTGGTTCAGGAAATGCAGCGCAGTTTACTGGCAGTTTGACCACTGTGCGACGGGATGTATCCGAAACTCGCCCGATGTTTTTTAACGTTATTGACCGGGTGACAGGCGCAAGGCATCGCCGAGCAAGCCGATGACACTCGGCAGATCCCGCTCGCCGTGGTGCAACGCGCTTATCCGCAGATGATCCGCATGCAGACCGTGCAGGCTGAACAGCTCGCCGGGGGCCACGATGATCTGTTGCTTGAGCAGGCGACGGAACACATTCGCCATGTCGACCGGCCGTAACGAACGCACCCACACCGTCGCCCCGCCCTGCGGCTCGACGATCTGCAGCGTATCGCCCAAACGTTCGCGCAGAACCTGGATCAACACGGCTCGCCGCTCACCCAGCATTCGCCGCAGCACAGATAAATGCTGATCAAGCCGCCCGCCGTTCAACAACCGGGCAATCGCCTTTTGGCGGATCGGCGACAAGCGAAATGCGCGCAGCAGAAAATGGCGTTGCAGCGCCTCACGCCAGTGACGCGACAGGACAAAGCCGAATGGCGCTTCAGCGCCGATGAATTTCTCGAAAGTGGAAAACACCAGCAGACGCTCAGGATCAAGCCAACTGCGCAAACGCTGTGAATCATTGCGCTCGTCAAGCTCGCTGTAGCAGTCGTTTTCCAGTACCCAGACGCCATGTTGATTGAGCAACTGCGCAGCGGCCTGCTGACGCTCATGGGTGAAACCCTTGCCGTGGGGCATGCTCAACACTGACGACAACAGAACCAGACGTACTGGCTCGTTCTCCAGCAGCGATTGCAGCACCGACAGGTCAAGCACGCCTTCGGCCAGCAATGGCCATTCGATCACGCGCACCCCGCACGACTCGAGCAGACGCAGTATCACCCAGTCGCACGGTGATTCGACAATTACGCTGGCGTGACGCAATTCAAGCACCGAAATCAGAATTTCCAGGACCCCGCGTAGATCGGCACCGATGTAGATGTCATCGGCATGCCAGAAATGCTCCGTCGAACTCGTGTACCGCGCCGCGAGGGCAACCCGCAATTCCAGCTCTCCGCAAGGTTGCACGAATGTCTGTAGCTGACGCGGATATTGGCGCAGAAGCTCACGTTCCAGCGTCAACAACGGACTGTCCAGCGGTTGCAGCGAGGCCGGTTCGTCGGCGCTCAACACACACATTCCGGGACGTCTGGCGTTGACGTACACGGTCTCCAGCAGATCATTGCCGTTGCCGGGCGCATCCATGCTGAACAGCGCTTGCGCGTAATACCCTGACTTGGCTATCGAATAGACTCGACCTTCCTTCTCCAGGAGCGAATAGGCGTACTGCACCGTTGAAATGGAGACATTCAGTCGATCCGCCAGTTGTCGCAAGGAAGGCATGCGTACCGCCGCACCACCTCCGGCGTCATCAATCAGCGTGGTCAGATATCGATAAACTGCCTGATAAACAAAGTCGTTGTCCCGCGCGCTTTTCACACCCTCATTTCCGTAGATATCGGTTCACAACCCAGGCTCCGGCTCACCGTCAGCGTTCCGTCGACCGCTCGAACGGCGCAGCCGAACGCGCCTCATCCGAACCCGAACTCTCCGAGGCCAATTGCGCGGGCGCATGAATCTGCACAGGGCCCGTTGCATAGAGGCGGATCACCAACCTGACCGGCAACCCGCTCACTTCCGTTATCCACTTCAAAACCTGCTCCGGCGCGTGCAAGCCTTGCATGGCGCGGTGCAGGTCAGGCATGGCGACCAGCATGCCGGGATGACAGTTGCGCAGGAACCGCTCGAGCCCTTTGCCGTTGTCGATGAACGGTGCAAACAGCAGGCACACCAGCTGCGTTTCGCTCAATCCGAAACCATTGATGAGGTAATCCTCGGCAAGCGCCCGCAGCTGCTCTGGCCCGCCGGCATTGTCATAGCTGGCCAGCAAGTGCTCGCAGACAGATTCGGCGACCTGTTTTCGCCGCATGTCTGCCAGCGTGTGACGAACATAATCGTCGATACCCGCCTCATAGTCGCGCCCCTCGATGAAGCGTGCGTACAAACCTCGCACGTGCGCCGAGATCAGAGGGTCAGCGAATACCGCTTCGCCCTGGTACAGCGCCAGGTCGTCAGGTTCATAACCGAGAAATTCGCCCAGCAGCGGCCAGCGATCCTCGATTTTGCCGACCATCATGTCGTTGATGTCGATAAAACTGGTGCGCCGGCAGGCTTCGAACTCACCTTCCGGGCGCCACGCTATCCGGTCGTCATCTGCGCGCAGCTCGCGGTAAAAATCATCACCGAGCCCGTCGAGCAGCGGAAAAAGCGCTTCGAATCCGGCAGTGACCAGTTCTGGACCGGCTATTGCCACTCGCTGCATTGCACGGTTCAGGCCTTCGAGGAAATGCTGCTGACTGCCTTTGGTTTCAGTGCTGATCATGGCGTCGACACCATTGTTCCAGCGGGCGATCTGGCTGTAGTACTCGGCCGTCGCCAGATAGGCTTCATCCCATAATTCAGGCGTTTCCAGCCAGGTGCGACAGTGCCCGACCAGCAGCAGATTGACGCGACTGGCCTCACGCCCTTCGTTGCTCACAGGCGTGCGATGGTCGAACGGCAGCACTTCGCGGTTATCGACCATCAGCACCTCGACCCGTGGATCGTCATAAAGGAATAGCGCGCTGTAGCTGCGATGCAGGTTTTGCAGGGCGAGCGGGCTGTCGCCACTCCAGCGCAGGGAAGCCACGCGCAACTGGAAGGTCGCCGGAGCACGTCCGGCAATGGTCAACTGCGCAGCCCGGAGCAAAGCCAGGGTGTAGCAGCCGTCACGCAGGCCGGACTGAGGCACCAGCACCTTGAATTGCCCAATGTTTTCCATGCCGCCTGCGGCCACCACCAGGCGCTGTATCAACAACTGCAATGCCGTACGCTCGGCTCGGGAAAAGAAACTCAGCAGACGCTGCAATACTTGCTGATAGACATAGTTCATTGCCTGATCATGGATCGTGCTCATCGGTATTTACCCGGTATCAAAAGTTTCATGCCGCGCAGACATGACAATGGGCGCGCGGCAATTGGATCAATAAGTAATAGACGCTGAAATGCTAACACTTACAAAGTTGTAGTTATTTGAAACACTTCACCTGAATAAAGCCATCCAGATGCCAAGCGTCACGTTCAACCACCCGTATTCATTGGGCTTTCGCCATTCGAAAATGATCTGAGGAAACTTCCCACAACGTCCCACGACAAATCATTACAAGAAAAGTAGAAGCAACTTCCGAAACGCCCTACAGCAATTAAACAGAAATTGGCGAAGCCAGCCGAGCCAGCCATTTGATATTGCCTTGGACAAATTGAATGCACAGCCATAGCTCATTCCTTGAGATGAAAGTAATCATTCAATTATCAGTGCTTATAGTGTGATTAGAAGATACAGATCGAAGGCAAAAACCAGTTCAGTTGCTGAAGGGCCGATGCTTCGATATCGGGAAGGGTTTACTGACAGCAGAGGATCTAAACAGAAAAGAGTCCGTGGCGGCCACGGACTCTGATGAGCGGATTTACGCGGTTTCCACTTGCAGGGCCACTCGCTCGCGGCATGGGCATTCGTCCATGTAGCGATGCGCTTCGACGAACTCGTTGAACGCGAATACACGAGTCTTGAGCGGCAGGAGCACGCGGTCAGCGGTCAACTGGTTGATGTCACGCAAAGCACGCTGCAGAGCGACGTGGTCCTGGACAATGCCCAGCTCCGGCTTGCCGGTGAAGTTGCCGATGCAGTGCACGAAGAACTGGATGTTCTTCTGAAACGCCGCACACGCCGGGAACGGGGTCTGGTTACCACCTTGCAAGCCGTACAGCACCAGACTGCCGCGTGGTGCCAGCACATCGCCGAGCAATGACATCTGCGGGCCGCCAAGACCATCGAACACCACATCGACGCCGCGGTTGTCGGTGATCTTGTTGATGCGCATCAACAGATCTTCCTCTTCGGTGACGATGACCTTCTCCGCACCGAGGGACAGCAGGTACTCCCGCTCCTCCGCCGATTTGGTCGCGGCGATCACTCGCACACCCAGCGCTTTGCCCAATTGCACAAACGACGGGCCGGCGCAGTGGCTGGCGTCAGTCACCAGCGCAAATTGACCGGGTTTGACCCGTGCCAGATCGGCATAAGCGAAGTAGGCGATCAGCAGCGGCGTGTAATGTACGCTCGCTTCGATCGGGCTGAGCACATCGGGATAACGGGTCAGCGCGGTGCGCGGCAGGACGATCGACTCGCCGTACACCGGATAGTCGTTCGGGCTTTCCGCTGGAAAGCTGGCCACTTTGTCGCCGACGGACAGGTCGTCGACATCAGCGCCCACCGCAGTGACCACGCCAGCCATTTCATGACCGAGGCCCGAAGGCAGACGTGCCTGGGACGACGCCAGATTCTGGCGCCACAGGGTGTCGTACCAACTGATGCCGATTGCCTCGACACGCACCTGCACTTCGCCAGGACCTGGCTGAGCAGCCGCATGCTCTTCGCATTTGAGCACCTCGGCCGGACCAAACTTGTGAAAACGGATCGTGCGGGACATCGCAAACCTCGTCAAAGTAACCTCTAATGCCATGAACTCTATCTGGGCTTTCGACCCAAGACCATCAGTGGCTATTAATAGTCGACATGCCTGTCATTGATTCCGCATCAAGGGCGGCATTGGCAAATTCCATGAAAAAAGGCCTGCCACCGTCGCAGTAAAGCTGAATTTTCCGGTGCAGAGTACCAGCCTTTCCCCGTAAGATTCATGCCGGCCATTGTTCTCATATGGTCGCCCTCGTCAAGTTTGATGACTCTGCCAGGACTCCAGATGAATCGTAATGACCTGCGTCGTGTCGACCTGAACCTGCTGATCGTGTTCGAAACATTGATGCACGAACGCAGTGTGACTCGGGCCGCGGAAAAATTGTTCCTCGGCCAACCGGCTATCAGTGCGGCGCTGTCGCGTCTGCGCAGCCTGTTTGACGATCCCTTGTTTGTCCGCACCGGCCGCAGCATGGAGCCGTCCGCCCGCGCGGTGGAAATCTTCGCCCTGCTCTCGCCCGCCCTTGATTCGATCTCGACCGCCGTCAGTCGTGCCGCCGATTTCGATCCGGCGACCAGCACGTCGGTGTTCCGCATTGGATTATCCGACGACGTCGAATTCGCCCTGCTGCCCATGCTGCTCAAGCGCCTGCGCGCCGAAGCACCAGGCATCGTCCTCGTGGTGCGGCGGGTCAACTACATCTTGATGCCTGGCCTGCTGGCCTCCGGCGAGATTTCCATCGGCGTCAGCTACACCACCGACCTGCCAGCCAACGCCAAGCGCAAGGTCCTGCGCCGCAGCGCACCGAAGCTGCTGCGCGCCGACACCGTGCCGGGGCCGCTTAGCCTGGACGACTACTGCGCCCGACCGCACGCACTGGTGTCGTTCGCTGGCGACCTCAGTGGTTTCGTGGATGAAGAACTGGAAAAACTCGGACGCAAACGGCACGTGGTGCTGGCGGTGCCACAGTTCAACGGACTCGGCACGCTGCTGGCGGGCACCGATATCGTCGCGACCGTGCCGGATTACACGGCTGAGGCACTGACGGCAGCCGGCGGTCTGCGGGCTGAAGATCCACCGCTGCCGACGCGTACATTTGAACTGCACATGGCCTGGCGTGGGTCGCAGGATAACGACCCGGGAGAGCGGTGGTTGAGGTCGCGGATTCAGATGTTTTTTGGCGATCCGGATAGTCTGTAGCCGGACCTACTTGCCACCCGTCACATCCAGAAAAGTCCCGGTGACAAACGAAGCCTCCGCGCTGGCCAGCCACAAAATGGCCCGCGCCACCTCTTCCGGCTGACCGCCCCGCCCCATCGGGATCGACTCCTTCACGCGATCCACTCGCCCCGGTTCGCCGCCGCTGGCGTGCATGTCGGTATAGATGTGCCCCGGGCGAATGCAGTTGACCCGAATTCCCTCGCGCGCGACTTCCTTGGCAAAGCCGATGGTGAAAGTTTCCAGCGCACCTTTCGATGCTGCGTAGTCGACGTATTCATTCGCGCTGCCCAAGCGTGCGGAGGCAGAAGAAACGTTGATCACCGCGCCGCCTGTGCCGCCGTGCCGGTAAGCCATTCGCTTCACCGCCTGCTGCGCGCACAGGATCGGTCCCAGAGCATTGACCGCGAAGATGCGTTGCATGCGTTCGAAGCTCAGGTCCTCCATGGGTGACTGTTTTGCCAGAACGCCAGCGTTATTGACCAGAACGTCGATACGCCCGAATGAACGATCGATAGCCAAGAACAGTTCAGCAACCTGCTCGGGGTCAGCACTGTCAGCACGCACCGCGAGGCCTTTGCGTCCCAATTCTTCGATATCCGCCACCACCTCAAGAGCGGCGGACTCGTTGGCGACGTAGCTGATGGCGACGTCGTAGCCTTGTGCTGCGGCGAGTCGGGCGGTCGCGGCGCCGACTCCGCGACTGCCGCCGGTGATCAGAATCAGCGGTGCTTGCGAGACTTTATCCATGCGACGTTCTCCTGAGCAGTTGGTCTGTGTCAGCCGATGATGATGGCGCCGCTAGCGATGACCACGCAGGCCAGCATCCTGCGGACGGTGAGCTTTTCACCGAGGAACAAATAGCCGAGCAATGCGGCAAACAACACGCTGGTTTCGCGCAAGGCTGACACCGCGCCCAGTGGCGCTTCGTTCATGGCGTAGATAACGATTGCGTAGGCCAGCAACGAGACCAGTCCGCCGACCGCAGCGGTCAGCATTCCGGGCCGTACGGAAAACAGACTGCGAGCATCGCGCAGGCCGATATACACCAGCGGCATCAGCACGCCCCACAGGGCGCTCATCCAAACTGTGTAAGCCAGCGGCGCCCCCGACACTCTGGCGCCAATGCCATCGACCACGCTGTAGGCAGCGATGAAACAACCGGTGCCCAGCGCATACGGCAGGCTCGGCACCGACAGGCTGCGCCCTCGAAAGGCCAGGGAAATGATTCCGCCGGATACCAGACCGATGCCGAGCAGCTCAGCGGGAGTAATGGTTTCGCCGGCAAACAGCGCGGCGCCGAGGGTGATCAGCGCCGGCGACGACCCACGGGAAATCGGATAGATCTGCCCAAGGTCGCCGACCCGATAGCTGCGCACCAGGAACAGGTTGTAGCCGACATGCAGCAGTGCCGAGAGCAGCGCATACCCCCAGCTCTCAGGTGCAGGCGCGGCCATGAAAAAGGTGGCGATGAGGCAGACGATGGCGATGGCCACGCACATTATTGTCATCGACCAGAGGCGATCGGCACCGCCGCGCAGCAGCGCGTTCCAGCTGGCGTGCAGGAGTGCGGCGAACAGAACGAGGAGTACGAGATGGATTGGCATGCCGCATTCTAGGCATCTCGGGCATTGGCATTACAGCGAAGTTTCCTCATTGCAGCATGAGCAAAAGCTCATGCTTCAGCGCTGGGGGTTCTGCACCTTCAATGCTTCACTGAGCAACCAATCACGAAAACTGAGAATGTGTGCCTGGGCTTCGATGCCTTTGGGGCAGACGAAATAGTAGGCCAAAGGCGAAGTGAACGGCACATCGAACAGCCTCACCAGACGGCCGTCGGCGATTTCGTTTTCGACATGGCCGCTGCGCACCAGCGCCACACCCTGGCCGAGCAACGCAGCTTCCACCGTCATATTGGTATCACCAAACCTGACGCCTTCGCGCAGCGGTAAAAACTCCAGCCCGACGGACTGAAACCACACCTCCCATTTCGGCGCCAACTCGGCGCCGTCGCGGATAAGTAACGGCATCTGCAGCAACTCCGCGGGACTGCACGGCCTGCCGACGCGCTGCAGCAGTTCGGGACTGGCCACGGGAAACACCTGCTCACCGAACAGGAACTCCGAATACAGACCGGGATAATTGCCTTTGCCCAAGCGAATGGCGACATCGGCTTCGCCGCTGGCAAAATGGATGATCGTGTCCGTGGTATCCAGCGACACCAACAGCTCCGGGTGCAGGCGCGACAGATTCGGCAAGCGTGGCAGCAGCCACTTCAAGGCAAACGAATAAGTGGTGCTGACGGTCAGGCGAACCCTGTCCTTTTGCTCGCGCAGATCCTCCAGCGTTGCTTCAAGGCTCATGAAAAATTCGCGCACGATCGGCGCCAGCGTCGCCCCCGCCGCAGTGAGGCGTAACGACTTGCCGCGCTCGAACAATTGCAATCCCCAAAGTTCTTCCAGGTGCCGGAGCTGATGACTGACGGCGCTTTGGGTCACGTGCAGTTCTTGAGCGGCAGCCGTGAACGTCGGGTGCCGAGTGGCCACTTCGAAAGCCCGCAGGGTCGCGGTCGGGGGCAGGTCGCGCATATATGAAAGTTCCGGGGGTGGCAGAAGCTGACGGCATGAATATCAGCTCATGTTAGAGCGAAATGCGTTCGCATGCCTCTCGCCCCAAGTGGATTTGGTGACGATCGGGTTTGGGTTTAGCCGCAGACCCACAAATCGAAAGCCCAGAGCCGATGACAAACCTTATGGTAACGATTAGATTACCGCCGCCCCGCCAATGGAGAGTCGGGCATTCAGTCTTTGCTCTCGTTGGCGGCGGTGTTTGCACCAACGAAAACACCGGGATGTATCTGTCCCGTCTTTCGACTGACCATTTTTTAGGGAAAAAAACATGAGCCTGGTTTTCTGCCGTGGTTGCGCCAAGGAAATAAGTACTCTGGCACTGGCATGCCCCCAATGCGGCGCACCTCAAGCGCCACTGCATTCCATTGCCAGTGGCCCCGTCATGGCGAGCGGCAACCCATACGTGGAAGCACTGAAGAAATATGCCGTGTTCACCGGACGCGCCACGCGCCGTGAATACTGGATGTTCTTTCTGATCAACATGGGCATCGCTATTGTCATGAGCGTTTTCGACGCCATGCTCAAGACCGGTGGCGCCTTGCAGAGCGTGTACAACCTGGCGATGCTGTTGCCGAGCCTCGCTGTTGGCGTACGGCGCATGCACGACACTGACCGCAGCGGCTGGTGGATTCTGCTGCCCATCGTCAACATCGTGTTTCTGGCGCAAGACAGCCAGCCTGGCCCGAATCGCTTCGGTGCCAACCGCAAAGGCTTCAACTGATCAATAGCCGCAATCGCGGATCGAAACGGCCTTCATGGCCGTTTCTTTATATATGACTCCCCTCTCACAAAGGCCTTGCTGGATCATTGCTGGCCACGCAAGACAGATTTGCAAGAAAACACATTGTTAGCCCCCTAACGAAAGGTGCATGCTAGAGAGCTGCCTCGGCGCTTATATCATTCCGAATGATAGTTACCTTTGCTTCATTCGATTCGTGCCATCACACCCGCGCCGAGCATCATCCGCCCATCTTCAATACTTCGGCGGATTGCATCCATGGAACAATCACTCAAACATTTGCGCTTCCCGTTGGCCATGTTGGCCGTACTGGTGATGAGCGCCTGCGGCAAAACTCCGGAGACTGCCGGCGCCCCGCCCGCTGCCAAAGTCAGCGTAGCCAAGGTGCTGGAACAACCGGTCAACGAGTGGGACGAATTTACCGGGCGCCTCGAAGCGCCGGAAACCGTTGAAATCCGGCCACGGGTATCGGGCCAGATCGATCAGGTCGCGTTCACCGAAGGCGCGCTGGTCAAGAAAGGCGACCTGCTGTTCCAGATCGACCCGCGTCCGTTCCAGGCCGAGGTACGCCGCCTCGAAGCGCTGGTTGCTCAAGCCCGCGCCACCGCCACTCGCAGCGAAAACGAAGCCGCTCGCGGCGAACGCCTGCGTACCAGCAACGCCATTTCCGCTGAACTGGCCGACTCGCGCACCAGCGCTGCCCAAGAGGCCCGCGCCGCGGTTGGTGCCCTGCAGGCACAACTGGACCTGGCCAAACTGAATCTGAGCTTCACCCGCGTGACCGCACCGATCAGCGGCCGCGTCAGCCGCGCCGAAATCACTGCCGGCAACCTGGTGACCGCCGACACTACCGCGCTGACTAGCGTCGTCTCCACCGACAAGGTCTACGCCTACTTCGACGCCGACGAACGCGTGTTCCTCAAATACACCCAACTGGCCCGCAACGGCCAGCGCGGCGCCACCACGCCGGTGTACATGGGCTTGTCCAACGAGGACGGCAACCCGCACCTCGGCCAGATGAACTTCCTCGACAACCAGGTCAATCCGAAAACCGGCACCATCCGTGGCCGTGCCGTCTTCGACAACGCTGACGGCACCTACACCCCGGGCCTCTACGCTCGCTTGAAACTGGTCGGCAGCGGCACCTACAACGCCATGCTGATCAATGACGAAGCCGTGGGCACTGACCTGGGCAAGAAGTTCGTGCTGGTGATGGATGGCGACAACAAGACCGCCTACCGCGCCGTTGAACTCGGTCCGAAGATCGAAGGCCTGCGCATCGTCCGCAACGGTCTGAACAAGGACGACACCATCATCGTCAAGGGTCTGCAACGGGTTCGTCCTGGCTCACCGGTCACCCCTGAAGTGATTCCGATGGCCAGCGAGCAGACCCTCGCCGCCCTCGCTCAACAACGTCAAGCGCTGGAAGCCAGCAACCTGCCCAAAGTTGCCCCTGCCAAGGGCGCATCGGGTTCGGCTGCGAAGCTGGCTGCTACGACCCCACGCGGTTAAGGGACGACAACTCCGATGAATTTCTCCCAATTCTTCATTTCCCGGCCGATCTTTGCAGCGGTGCTGTCGCTGTTGATCCTGATCGCCGGTGCGATCTCGCTGTTCCAGTTGCCGATCAGCGAATACCCGGAAGTCGTGCCGCCGACCGTGGTCGTGCGCGCCAACTTCCCGGGGGCAAACCCCAAAGTCATCGGTGAAACCGTGGCCGCTCCGCTGGAGCAGGCGATCACCGGTGTCGAGAACATGCTGTACATGTCCTCGCAATCGACCGCCGACGGCAAGATCACCCTGACCATCACCTTCGCCCTGGGTACCGACCTGGACAACGCGCAGGTGCAGGTGCAGAACCGGGTGACCCGGACCGAGCCGAAGCTTCCCGAGGAGGTGACGCGCATCGGTATCACCGTCGACAAGGCTTCGCCCGACCTGACCATGGTTGTGCACTTGACCTCACCGGACAAGCGCTACGACATGCTTTACCTGTCCAACTACGCGATCCTCAACATCAAGGATGAGCTCGCTCGCCTCGGTGGTGTCGGTGATGTGCAGTTGTTCGGTATGGGCGACTACTCGCTGCGCGTCTGGCTCGACCCGAACAAGACCGCTTCGCGCAATCTGACCGCGACCGATGTGGTGACCGCGATTCGCGAGCAGAACCGTCAGGTCGCCGCCGGTCAACTGGGCGCGCCCCCTGCCCCGACCGCGCAAAGCTTCCAGCTGTCGGTCAACACCCAAGGCCGTCTGGTTTCCGAGGAAGAGTTCGAGAACATCGTCATTCGTGCAGGCGATGACGGTGAGATCACTCGCCTGAAGGATATTGCACGCATTGAACTGGGTTCCAGCCAATACGCCTTGCGCTCGCTGCTGAACAATCAGCCGGCGGTGGCGATCCCGATCTTCCAGCGTCCCGGTTCCAACGCCATCGACATTTCCAACGAAGTGCGCGGCAAGATGGAAGAGCTGAAGAAAGGCTTCCCGCAGGGCATGGACTACAGCATCGTATATGACCCGACGATTTTCGTCCGTGGCTCGATCGAGGCGGTGGTGCACACCCTGTTCGAAGCGCTGATCCTCGTGGTGCTGGTGGTGATTCTGTTCCTGCAGACCTGGCGCGCCTCGATCATTCCGTTGGTGGCGGTGCCGGTATCGTTGATCGGTACGTTTGCGGTCATGCACCTGTTCGGCTTCTCGCTCAACGCCCTGTCGCTGTTCGGCCTGGTACTGGCCATCGGCATCGTGGTGGATGACGCCATCGTCGTGGTGGAGAACGTCGAACGGAACATCGAACTCGGACTGACGCCAGTCGAAGCGACCAAGCGCGCCATGCGGGAAGTGACCGGGCCGATCGTGGCCACGGCACTGGTGCTGTGCGCGGTGTTCATTCCGGCGGCATTCATTTCCGGCCTCACCGGGCAGTTCTACAAACAGTTCGCACTGACTATCGCGATCTCTACAGTGATCTCGGCGTTCAATTCGCTGACCTTGTCGCCAGCGCTGGCTGCTGTGTTGCTGAAAAGTCACGACGCGCCGAAAGACCGCTTCTCGAAAGTACTCGACAGAATCTTCGGTGGCTGGCTGTTCCGTCCGTTCAACCGTTTCTTCGACCGTGCCAGTCATGGCTACGTCGGCACCGTGCGCCGGGTCATCCGCAGCAGCGGCATCGCCCTGCTCGTGTATGCAGGCCTGATGGTGCTGACCTTCTTCGGTTTCTCCAGCACGCCGACCGGTTTCGTACCCGGCCAGGACAAGCAATACCTGGTGGCCTTCGCGCAATTGCCGGATGCCGCGAGCCTGGATCGCACCGAAGACGTGATCAAGCGCATGTCCGACCTCGCGCTGAAACAGCCGGGCGTGGAAAGCGCCGTAGCGTTCCCGGGCCTGTCGATCAACGGCTTCACCAACAGCCCGAACGCCGGCATCGTCTTCGTGACGCTGAAACCGTTCGACGAGCGTAAAGACCCGAGCATGTCCGCCGGTGCGATTGCCGGCGCCTTGAACGGCCAGTACGCGAACATTCAGGAAGCGTACATGGCGATCTTCCCGCCACCGCCGGTACAAGGCCTGGGCACCATTGGTGGTTTCCGCCTGCAGATCGAAGACCGGGGCAACCTCGGCTACGACGAGCTGTACAAAGAAACCATGAACATCATCAACAAAAGCCACAACGTGCCGGAACTGGCCGGCCTGTTCACCAGCTACACGGTGAACGTGCCGCAGGTCGATGCCGCCATCGACCGCGAAAAAGCCAAGACCCACGGCGTGGCCGTCAGCGACATCTTCGACACCCTGCAGATCTACCTGGGTTCGCTGTATGCCAACGACTTCAACCGCTTCGGGCGCACCTATCAGGTCAACGTTCAGGCCGAACAGCAGTTCCGCCTTGAATCCGATCAGATTGGTCAGCTGAAAGTACGCAACAACAAAGGCGAAATGATTCCGCTGGCGACCTTCATCAAGGTCAGCGACACCTCGGGACCGGATCGCGTGATGCACTACAACGGCTTCATCACCGCTGAAATCAACGGTGCCGCAGCCCCGGGCTATAGCTCCGGCCAGGCGGAAAAAGCCATCGAGAAACTGCTCAAGGAAGAACTTCCGAACGGCATGACCTACGAATGGACCGACCTGACCTACCAGCAGATTCTGTCCGGCAACACCGCGCTGTTCGTGTTCCCGCTCTGCGTACTGCTGGCGTTCCTGGTGCTCGCCGCACAATACGAAAGCTGGAGCCTGCCACTGGCGGTGATCCTGATCGTACCGATGACCCTGCTGTCGGCCATTACCGGTGTGATCATCTCCGGCGGTGACAACAACATCTTCACCCAGATCGGCTTGATCGTACTGGTGGGACTTGCCTGTAAAAACGCGATTCTCATCGTCGAGTTCGCCAAGGATAAACAGGAAGAAGGCCTCGATCCGCTCGCAGCGGTGCTGGAAGCCTGCCGCCTGCGTCTGCGGCCGATTCTGATGACCTCGTTCGCGTTCATCATGGGTGTGGTGCCACTGGTGTTCTCCAGCGGAGCCGGTGCCGAGATGCGTCACGCCATGGGTGTGGCGGTGTTCTCCGGGATGCTCGGGGTGACCTTCTTCGGTCTGCTGCTGACGCCAGTGTTCTACGTACTGATCCGTAACTTTGTCGAACGCGGCGAGCAGCGCAAAGCAGCCAAGGCGCACACTCTTCAAAAGCCACTGGAGGCGCAACAATGAGTCTGAAAGTCTTCCTGCCGAGTCTGCTGGTGCTGGCCCTCAGCGCCTGCGCCGTCGGCCCCGACTACAAGACCCCAGCTACGGAGGCGGCCAATATCACCACTGCCACCGACGGCGCCGCCGGGCAAAAGAACTTCGACCGTTCGAAATTCGAAGGCATCTGGTGGCAGCAATTCGACGATCCGACCCTGAACCAGTTGGTGAGCCAGTCGCTGCAAGGTAACCGTGAACTGCGCGTGGCGTTCGCCCGCTGGAAAGCCGCCCGGGCGATCCGCGACGACGCCAGCAACGACGCGATGCCTACCATCACCAGCCGCGCCAGCAGTGACTTGGGCAAGGGCCAGATTCCCGGCCAGACCACCGACCGGGTCAATAGCGAGCGCTATGACCTCGGTCTGGACATGGCCTGGGAGCTCGACCTGTTCGGCCGCATCCAGCGCAATCTGGAAGCCAGTGATGCCGACCAGCAAGCCGCCGAAGCCGATCTGTATCAGCTGCAAGTCACCATGATTGCCGAACTGGTCGACGCCTACGGTCAACTGCGCGGCGCCCAGCTGCGGGAAAAAATCGCCGTGGCCAACCTGAACAACCAGCAGGAGTCGCGCAAGATCACCATCAGCCTGCGTGACGCCGGTGTCGGTGATCAGCTTGATGTCGAGCGCGCCGATGCGCGTCTGGCCAACGTCGAAGCCACCGTGCCGCAGTTGCAGGCGGAACAGGTTCGGCAGAAAAACCGTATCGCCACCCTGCTCGGCGAACGCCCGGACAAGCTGACCGTCGACCTGAGCCCGAAAGATCTGCCGGCCATCGCCAAGGCGCTGCCGATCGGTGATCCGGGTGAACTGCTGAAACGTCGTCCGGACATCCTCAGCGCCGAGCGGCAACTGGCTTCGGCCACCGCGCGTATCGGCGTGGCCAAAGCCGACCTGTTCCCCCGGGTCAGCCTCAGCGGCTTCCTCGGGTGGACGGCCGGACGTGGCTCGCAGATCGGTTCCTCGGCAGCCAACGCCTGGGCACTCGGCCCAAGCATCACCTGGGCGGCGTTTGACTTGGGTAGCGTCCGCGCCCGTTTGCGCGGCGCCGATGCTGACGCCGAAGGCGCGCTGGCCAACTACGAGCAACAGGTGCTGCTGGCGCTGGAAGAATCGGAAAACGCCTTCAGCGATTACGGCAAGCGTCAGCAACGTTTGATCTCGCTGATCCGTCAGAGCGAATCGAGTCGCAAGGCTGCCGATCTGGCAGAAATCCGTTATCGCGAAGGCACCACCGATTTCCTCGTCCTGCTCGACGCCCAGCGTGAGCGCCTGAACGCCGAAGACACTCAGGCCCAGGCCGAAGTCGAGCTGTATCGCGGCATCGTCGCGATCTACAAGGCCCTCGGCGGCGGCTGGCAACCGGAGACAGTTGCCAGCAAGTAAAGATTGTTAAAGAGCTCCTTTGGTTGGCCGCAACCAACCAAATTTTTTTCCCCGCGTATCATTCGGTCGCGGGGTTTTTTTATGCCACTGAATCACCAATCCCGTGTAGGAGCTGTCGAGTGCAACGAGGCTGCGATCCTTGATGGGAATGTAGCCGGGGATGCTCTGCGTCCCAAGATCAAAGATCGCAGCCTCGTTGCACTCGTCAGCTCCTACAGGGGGATCAGGGTTCGAGGACGGTGACGGTGGCGGTGGTACCGGCGCGCAGGCGATTCTTGCCGGCAAAGTCACCATCAATGCCAATGCGCACCGGCACCCGTTGCGCCAGTTTCACCCAGGTGTAACTCGGGTTGATGTTCGCCAGCAGGCGGCTTCCCGGTGCGTTTTCGCGGTCGGCGATGGCGAAGGCGATGCTTTCTACCGTGCCGCCGAAACGCTCACCGCTCATCAATTGAATGCGTACCCGATCACCCTCCTCGATTCGCGGCAACTTGGTTTCCTCGAAGTAACCACTGACATAGAACGAATCGCTGTCGACCAGCGCCAGCAGCGCACCGCCCGCCTGTGCGTAATCACCCTGGCGGGTCAGCAGGTTGGTCACGTAACCGCTCACTGGCGATTCGACGCGGGTGCGCTGCAAGTCCAGTTCGGCTTGGGTCAGCGCGGCAATTGCCAGTTGCACATTCGCTTCGGCCAAACCAAGGTTGGCCTGATTGCGCAACAGATCCGCTTGGGCAACCGCCACGTCGGTACTGGCTTTCTCCCATTCCTCGCCGGAAATGGCGAAGCCCTGCTTCAATGTGCGTCGGCGGCGCTCCTCGCTCTGACGCTGTTTTAGCAACGCTTCACTGGCGACGATTGCCGCTTGCGATTGCCCCAGCGAGGCCTTGGACACTTCCACCGAACGCCGGGCATGCTCGACCGCCAGTTGATAGCGCGCCGGATCGATCTCCAGCAACAATTGGCCCTTGTCGACATGCTGGTTGTCCTGCACTGCCAGTTTGACGATTCGCCCCGAAACATCCGCCGACAGCGTCACCACATCCGCCCTCACCCGAGCATCCCGTGTCCACGGCGCGCGGGTGTAATACTCCCAGGCGAACCAGCCGAGGACGATCGCCAGGATCACCACTGCCACGGTCATCATTCGTGCAACTAGTGCTTTCAAGACATCAGGCTCCCATCAACAGAATCAGCGTGGCGCAGACACAGGCATACAGCGCGCCTTCGAACAGTGCTTCATGCCACACCAGGCGCAGCACGCCGAGGCGCCGCAGACACCAGTCCAGCAACATGAAAATCGGAATCGCCAGTAACAGTGCCTGGGCAATCGGCGGCAGATAAACCCCGCCAATCTCAAAATCAATGGGCAAGTTGCGGTTCTCCTTCCAGTGCTTGAGGTTGCAAATGTTCGCCGTGCCGGTCGAGGAACGACACCACAATCAGCAGCGCCACACGCATGCGAAACACCGACCAAAGATGTTCATGACTTGAGGCGTGCAGCTCGTCCAGCTCGTCTCCGAGCTGGTGCAACGTGGCCAGCAACGCCGCAAGCTGGACATCGTCGCGACCGGCAACCAAACGACCAGTCTTGCGCAACGCCGACGCCAGGCGTTGGCCGAACGCATCGGTGAGCAACCCATTGTTCTGCGCCTGCTGCCGCAGCTGATGCATGGCCACGCCCAAGGCCACGCAAGCCAGGCTGATTTCATACAAGCGCTGCATGGCACGATCGTTCGCCGCTGGCAGCAGGCCGAGCATGCTGGTCAGGCGATCGGTCATCCGACTCTCGAAAGCGAATTGTTGTTCATCGGTCGCAGGCATTTTGCTCAGTTGGTACACCTGCTCCCGCGCTTCGCCGTACAGGCGGCGGATGCGCAAGGCCGGGCGGAACGGGAAGATCAGCGCATAAACGATCAGGGCCAGCATCGCTGCGCTGACGTAGGCGCCGGCGAATTCGAACCATTGAATCGCCGTGTTCTGCCCAGTGCCGGTATTTTGCGGTCCGAGCATGAGAAAACTGGACAGCCCAAGGCCCATGCCGATACCGGCGGTGGCCGGACTGGAAATGCCCACGGCAATGGCATACAGCAGCGGCGCCAGCAGCAAGGCCAGCAGCTCGAAATCACTGATCGCCGGCACCAGCATGAACTGGTAGAACGCCGACACCACAAGCGCCAGGCCCAAGCCTCGTGCATAGCTTTGCGCAGCCATCAGCGGACGCGGAAAAGTCGCCATCAGCGAGCAAAGAATCCCCACCAGAATCATCCCGCCGCGCGCGCCATCCCACGCCGTTTCGATCCAGATCAACCCGCTGACCAACAGCGCGGTAAAGGCACGGATCGCATTCATCGAAGCCAAGGTGAAATCCAGATGCAAAGGACTGCTCTGGCCGCGATAGAGACAACTGGCCGGGCGCCCTTCCTGAATCGCGTCGCTCAGTTCGAGGATCTGCTCAAGTTGCTGCAACAGGCGCGCCTGCTCCCAACGCAGCGCCCAAGCCAGTGAACGCAGGGTCGCGCTCATGTTCTCGGTCTGCTGCTCGGCCTTGTACGCCAACGCTTCGAACTGTTGCTGCAAGGTGACGAAACGCTGCCGATCGGCGCCAGACAGCGCGCGGCCCTGTTGCGCCAGTTGCTCAAGCAATGCCAGTTCCTCGGCCCGCAATTGCTGAACCTCCAGCGGCAGGTCGCCCTCCCAGCGTTCGATGAGCAATTCACGCTGATGACGCAGCGCGGTCAGTCGCGAGGTCAGCAACATCAGTTGATTGCCGAGCAGCAATACCAGGTTGTCGGCACTGCGCAAACGTGGAGCATCGAAATACAAATGACGTCGCAAACCTTCCAGTGCGCTGATCTCACCGAGCAGCTGCATCTGCCGACGCTGGAAATCGGCTTCGCTTTCTTCCGTACGAAGCACCTCGGCAGCGTGGCTGGCCGCCAGTTTTATGACCTGATCGATTTTGGCGAAATAGCCCTTGGCGACGGCTTCAGGCCGGGCCGTCAGCAAACTGACCACACAGACACAGGCAACCGCCAACAGGGTTTCGGTGACGCGGGTGACCGCCAGCAGAAAGGTGCCGTCCTGATCCGGAATCGCCAGTAAAGCTACGACCACAGCGGTGTAACCACTGAGCACGAACGCCTGGGAACTGGTGTAGCGCAGCAAGGTGCCGCCCGCCGTGCACAGCGCCAGCCACAACGCCAATGTCGTGATGAACGGCAGCGGCGCCTGAGGGAAAATCGCCATGATCAGCACCGCCACCGCGGCACCCACGGTGGTGCCGATCACCTGGCCGAAACTGCGCGCCAGGGCCATCCCTGCCAATGGCTGACTGACAATCACCACAGCCATGATCGACCACTTCGGCTGTTCGAGATCGAAGATGAACGCCAGATAAAGGGTCAACAGCCCGGCGGCGATGGTCCGCAGGGCAAACAGCAGAACAGCCTGACCGGGCTGGATCAAAGCCTTGAAATAGGTGTACAGCGCAGACATGGGCACTCTCTTTAAAACGACTTCTGCAAGCTTAGACATTGCAGCAAAAGCCTGACGGATTTCACAGTCGACACGTGTTGTAGGACGATTCGCTGGCAACGGTTTGACTCACGCGCCAAGCTGAACGAAGCTTGCCGCTCTGCTCAAGTTCGAAGCTTTCGGAAACCCGCATGACTCAGTCCCGCCGCAACCTGCTGATCGGCTTAGGCCTCGTACTGATCCTCGGCGTCGTCTGGCTGTCCTGGCGCAGCAGCACTCCGACCATCCCCGATGCTATCAAACATGGCTACAGCGAAGCGCTGAACGCCGCGCGCACTGGTGAACCCGGAGCGGCGCGCCAGTTGTACCAGCAATTGGGGCGCCCGGACATCTCGGTCAAGCGCCGCGTCTGGCTGCATGGCGAGCTGCCCAACTATCCCAGCCCGCAGGCACTGAAACTGGCTGACATCGATTTGCATCACGAAGCGCCGCAAGTGCGCGTCGCAGCGATCAAAAGCATCGTCGGCCTGGTGCCCGGCGGGCAACGCAGCCTGTTGCTCGGGCCGCTGCTCGACGATGAAGAACAAACTGTCCGTTTCGCTGCGATCAATGCCCTGCTCGGCCTTACCCCGGACGAGTTGGGCCTGTATTTCGCGCCGCTACAGCAAGCCATCGACGGCTGGCAGCAGACGCTCGAAAGCCAGCCGGAAAGCGCCGCCAACTATGCGCAACTGGCACGTCTCTATATTCATAACGCCGAATACAAACAGGCACAGCAAGCGCTGGACAACACGTTGCGCCTGGAACCGGGCAACCTGGCGGCGCTGGTCATGCAGATCGATGTGCTCGACCGCCAGGGCCAGAGCGATGCGGCCCGCCAGTTACTTGCACAACAACTCAAGGCGCAGCCTGACTCGGCCTATCTGCAACATGCCCTGGGTCTGTGGCTGTTGCATCACGGCCAGCGCGAATACGCCCTGCTCGGCCTGTCCAAAGCGGTCGAACTGGAACCGGACAACAAGGATTATCGCTACGACCTCGCCACGACACTGCACAGTGCGGAAGAACTGGAAGCGGCGCAGAAACAATTGCAGGAAATCGTCCAGCGCCACCCCGCCGACCGCAAGGCGCGGGTGTTGTTGATCAACTATTGGAAGGAAAGCGGCCAGTTGCAGAATGTGCAGATTCTGCTGGCGCAGCTGGAGCAGCTGAATCCGGACGACCCGGCCCTGCAACAGGGTCTTTAATCAAGGTAAAGCGGGTGCAATCAACCACCTGTCGAAAGAAAAAGCGGAACCGTGAACATGCCCTGAGGTCAAGTTATTCAGGCGGCTCACTTAAGCCAGCCGCCGGATTACCCTAGTCATAAGAGGGCGTTTTTTGACTACATCAAACGAGTTGATCAGTGCAAAGGCCGCCGTCGGCATTGTAGGTCTGGATGACATCCTTGCCGGTGGCCTGTCTCGCGGCCATGTGTTTTTGCTCGAGGGGGAACCCGGAACCGGCAAAACCACCGTGGCTTTGCATTTCCTCCGCGCCGGTGCGCTGGCCGGGGAACGTTGCTTGTACATCACTCTCTCGGAAACCGAGAAAGAACTGCGTCAAGGTGCGCTCTCCCACGGCTGGGAGCTGAACGAAAACATCAAGATCTTCGAGCTGACACCGCCGGAAAGCCTGCTCAATGCCGAACATCAGCAAAGCCTGCTGTATTCCTCGGACCTTGAACTGGGCGAGGCGACCAGGCAGATTTTCGAAGTGGTCGAACGCTTCAAGCCGACCCGCGTTGTGCTCGACAGCCTTTCGGAGATCCGTCTGCTGGCGCAGAGCTCCTTACGCTATCGTCGGCAGATTCTGGCGATCAAGCACTACTTTGTGCGCTACGACGCCACCGTCCTGCTGCTCGATGACCTGACCACAGAATCACTCGACAAGACTGTGCACAGTGTCGCCCACGGCGTGATCCGCCTTGAAGAGCTGACGCCTAGCTACGGCGCCGAGCGTCGTCGGGTACGAGTGGTCAAATATCGCGGGCAGAAATACCGTGGCGGTTTCCACGATTTCACCATCATGGGCGACGGCGTCCATGTTTTCCCACGCTTGGTAGCGGCGGAACATCGCGGCGACTACCCACGTCTGCAGCTGTCCAGCGGCATCCCGCAAATGGATGCCCTGCTCGGCGGCGGCATCGAAACCGGCTCAAGCACGCTGATTCTCGGCCCGGCCGGTACCGGCAAATCGATGATTTCGATGATCTTCGCCGCCGCAGCTGTGGCCCGAGGCGAAAAAGCCGCGCTGTTCATTTTCGATGAAGAGCTGGGCCTGCTGTTCGAACGGATGCGTCATCTCGGTATCGACCTCAAAGCCTTGCAGGCCACCGGTAATCTGCTGATCGAACAAGTAGACGCCGCCGAATTGTCTCCGGGTGAGTTGTCCCATCGCGTGCGCCGTTGCGTCGATGAGCTGGGTATCAAAACCGTGGTGATCGACAGCATCAACGGCTATCAAGCGGCGATGCCGGAAGAAAACGCGCTGGTGCTGCACATGCACGAGCTGCTGCTGTACCTTAACCGCAAAGGCGCGGCGACTTTCATGACGGTCGCCCAGCACGGTCTGGTGGGCGATATGCAGGCGCCGGTTGATATCACTTACCTGGCCGACACGGTGATTCTGTTGCGCTACTTCGAAGCCCTCGGCAAAGTCCGCCGGGCGATCTCGATTATCAAGAAACGTACCGGCAACCACGAGTCGACCATCCGTGAATACCGGATCTCCTCGCGTGGCATGACCATCGGCCAACCGCTGGAATCCTTCCAGGGCGTGCTGCGTGGCGTGCCGACCTACATGGGAGCGAGCAATCCATTGCTTGAGGATGAAAGCTTGTGACGGTCAACACGCCGTTGGCCGAGCGGGTGCTGGTGCTGGCGCCCATGGGTCGTGACAGCCAGATCGCGTTGATGATTCTCAACGAAGCCGGTTACGGCGGCATGGTGGCGCCGAATCTCGGCGCTCTGTGCACCGAACTGGAGGTCGGCGCCGGATTGCTGCTGATTGCTGCTGAGGCGTTGCGCGGACCGGAACTGGAAGGGCTTATCGCCTACCTTGACCAGCAGCCCGCCTGGTCGGACATGCCCATCGTGCTGCTGACTCATCATGGCGGCGATGAACAAGGGCCGCCGTCGCGCCTGAGCACCCTGCTCGGCAACGTGACTTTTCTTGAGCGCCCCTTCCATCCCGCGACGCTGGTCAGTCTGGTCTCCGCCGCCCTGCGTGGGCGGCGACGACAATATGAAGCACGCGATCGGCTGATCGACCTGAGTGAAAGCGAACGACGCCTGCAGTCGACTCTGGAAACCCTCGAGCAACAGGTTGAAGAGCGCACCGCACAGCTTCGCCACAACGAAGAAGCGCTGCGCCAATCGCAGAAAATGGAAGCGGTCGGCCAACTTACTGGCGGCATTGCTCACGACTTCAACAACATGCTCACCGGCATCATCGGTAGCCTGGAACTGCTGCGCCGGCGTCTGGCCCGAGGCCGCACCGAAGACCTCGACAGTCTGATCGATCTAGGCGTGACCTCCGCCAACCGCGCCGCCGGCCTGACTCACCGCTTGTTGGCGTTCTCCCGCCGGCAATCCCTCGACCCGAAAGCCGTGCAAATGAACACGCTGGTGCTGTCGATGGGCGAGCTACTGCAACGCAGCCTCAATGAAAGCATTCATCTGGAAATGCGCCTGGACGACAACCTCTGGGTTGCCGAGGCCGATCCCAATCAACTCGAGAGCGCCCTGCTCAACCTGGTAATCAATGCCCGCGATGCGATGCCCGAGGGTGGCAAACTGGTGGTGGAAACCAGCAATCAGGTGCTGCATCGCGACTTCATTGCCGCTTACAGCAATCTGGAGCCGGGCGATTACGTGATGCTCAGCGTCACTGACAATGGCAGCGGCATGCCGCAGAGCGTGGTCAGCCGTGCGTTCGATCCGTTTTTTACGACCAAGCCGATCGGCCAGGGCACCGGCCTCGGACTGTCGATGATCTATGGCTTCAGCAAGCAATCACGCGGGCATGTGTCGATCGACAGTGAAGTCGATCAAGGCACCACGGTGAAACTCTACCTGCCGCGTTTCCGTGGTGAAGAAGTGGAAGTTCCCGTCTCGGATTCGCAGCAGGCTCCGTATGCGATGGATGGCGAAACCGTACTCATCGTCGAAGACGATCCGGCAGTGCGCGTGTTGGTCAGCGCCGTGCTCAGCGAGTTGGGTTATGCCTTCGTTGAAGCCGGTGATGCCGACGGCGCCATGCCGATTCTAAATTCGACGCAACGTATTGATTTGCTCATCAGTGACGTTGGTCTGCCGGGGATGAACGGTCGTCAACTGGCGGAGGTTGGTCGGCAATATCGCCCAGGTCTGAAAGTGTTGTTCATCACCGGTTATGCCGAGCACGCGGCGGTGCGCGGTGGCTTCCTCGACTCGGGGATGCAGATGATCACCAAGCCCTTCACCTTTGATCTGCTCACCGCCAAGGTGCGCGAGATGATCAATAGCTGATGAACAGGAGCTGCCGAAGGCTCGGCAGCTCCTGCATGACAATCAGGCCAGCAATTCCTGAATCTTTTCCTGCAACACATCCAGATCGAACGGTTTTTCCAGGATCGGTGCCTTGCTGGTGATCGGGCTGCCGGTTTCACGGATTTCCTGCGGGTAGCCGCTGATGAAAATCACTTTCAGGTCCGGTCGCAATTTCACCGCTGGCTCGGCAATCTGCACGCCGGAGATCCCGCCCGGCAGGCGAAAATCGGTAATCAGCATGTCCAGGTGAGGTTTGCTGGCGAGGATCTCGAAAGCCTGCTCGCCATTTTCCGCTTGCAACACGCGATAGCCCTGCCCTGACAGGTAATCCGTCAGGACCATCAAGATAACCGGTTCGTCTTCGACGACGAGTACTACATCTTGCGCATCTACGCTCATGGGAAGCCTTTGTTCGGTCAATAGCTGCTGATACGACCGTGTGGTCACTCAGAGGTTGCGTCGGATATGCCGTTTTCCTGGATCGGCAGACAAACGCGAAACAGGGCGCCTTCGTTGATTTCACTCTCGACGACGATGGAGCCGCCATGGGCGGCGACGATCTGCTCGGAAATGAACAGACCCAGCCCGAGCCCGGCCACCACCGTCTTGGCGGACACCCGTTCGAACTGCTGAAAAATACGCTTCTGGTTCTCGGCGCTGATGCCGATGCCGTGGTCCTGAACTTCGACCCGCGCCTCCTCGCCTTCGCGATAGACGCGCACCTGAATCGGGCTGCGACCACCATAACGCAAAGCGTTGGTCAGCAGATTGGACACCACTTGCTCGATGCGGAACTCGTCCCAGCAACCTTCGACCGGCACGGGCGCTTCAAAGGACACACTGGTCTCTGCCGCTTCCATTTGCGGAGCAAAGTTCTGCAGCAGATTGCTGACCAGTTGCACCAGATCGAAACGACTCGGGCGGATCGACAATTTGCCGGTGCGGATTCGCGAGACATCGAGCATGTCTTCGATCAGGCGAATCAGGCTTTTGATCTGCCGCTCATCGCGGTCGACCATCGCCTGCATCTTGTCGAGGGTGAACGCCGCGGCGTTGTCCCGGGCCAGGTGCATCTTGCGCAGCTGGGTTTCAAGAATCAGACCATTGAGCGGCGTGCGCACCTCGTGGGCGACGATGGACATGAAGTCATCGCGCATGCGCACCGCTTGTTCCAGCTCAAGCTGGGTGCTTTGCAGCTGTTGCAGCAGCGCTTCCTGCTCGCGTCGAGCCTGCTCCAGCGCCTCGACCTGCTGTTTCATGGCCTTGCTCTGGCGATACAGATCGACGAAAACGTTGACCTTGCTCTTCACCGCATGAATGTCCAGCGGCTTGTGCAGGAAGTCCACCGCACCGCTTTCATAGCCTTTGAACGCGTAGTTGAGTTCACGGCCAGCGGCGCTGACGAAAATGATCGGAATGTTCTTGGTCTTCTCGGTGCCGCGCATCAACTCGGCCAGTTCGAAGCCGTTCATGCCCGGCATCTGCACATCGAGAATGGCCATGGCGAATTCGTGTTGCAGCAACAGCGACAGTGCTTCGTCCGCCGACAGAGCCTTGTAGACCGTGCGATCCTCGCGCTTGATCAGCGCTTCCAGCGCCAGCAGGTTTTCTGGCAGATCGTCAACGATCAACAGTTTGGCTTGGATATTACTCAGCATGCGATTCGTTCCAGCTCGACTAGCAGACGGCCGATGCCGTGAATGGGTAGGACATGATCCGGCTGCAGAACGTTCAGTGCAGCCTGGGGCATGGTGGCGACTTGTGCATCATCGGGGTCTTGAACAATGGTCAGGCCGCCGCAGCGCTTGACGCAGGCCAGCCCGCGCGCGCCATCGTGATTGGCGCCGGTCAGCAGGACGGCGGCGAGTGTCTCGCCGTAAACATCAGCGGCCGATTCAAACAGGTAATCAATAGACGGCCGCGAATGATGTACGCGGTCCTCCAGGCTCAGCGACAGGCTGCGATCCGCTTCGACCGACAAGTGATAACCGGGCGTGGCGAAATACACCGTGCCGGCTTCAACGTCCTGCTTGTCTTCAGCTTCCTTGACCGGCATCGCCACACGGCGGGAGAACACTTCGGCCAGATGACTGCGGCGTTCTTCCGGCAGATGCAGAACGATGATGATCGGCAGCACATAGCCTTTGCGCAATGGCCCGAGCAGGGTCAGCAACGCCTCGACACCGCCTGCGGAGGCGCCGATCACGACGGCCTCGATGCGAGGCAGGCTCGGGGTGTCGTTCATGATTTGCGGTAGATCCGTTCTTGTTTGACCAACGCCTCGAACTGGTTCGAATAGTTGGAAAAATCCAGGGTTTCCTTGCTGCCCAGCACCAGAAAGCCGCGATGCGACAGCGATTCATGGAACAGCCCGAACGCCCGGTCCTGCAACTTCTTGTTGAAATAGATCAGCACGTTGCGGCAGGAAATCAACTGGGTTTCGGAGAACACGCTGTCGGTGGCCAGGCTGTGGTCGGCGAACGTCACGTTCTCGCACAGGCTCTTGTCGAAAATCGCGTAGCCGTAGGCTGCCGTGTAGTAATCGGCAAATGAGCGCTGACCGCCGGCCTGCTGATAGTTGGCAGTGTAGGCGCGGACGTTTTCCATGGAGAAAATCCCTTGCTTGGCCTTCTCCAGCGAGCGCGGGTTGATGTCGGTGGCGTAGATGATCGTGCGGTCGAGCAGGCCTTCCTCGCGCAACAGAATCGCCATCGAATAGACCTCCTCGCCCGTGCTGCAGCCGGCAATCCAGATCTTCAGCGACGGATAGGTGCGCAGCAGCGGCACCACTTCGTTGCGGATGGCCAGGAAGTGCGACGGATCGCGGAACATCTCGCTGACCGGGATCGTCAGCAGTTGCAGCAGCTGCATGAACGCGGTCGGGTCGTGCAGGACTTTTTCTTGCAGGGCCGAGATGGTCGCGCACTCGAACTGACTCAGCGCGTGCTGCACCCGGCGCTTGATCGAAGCGCCGGAGTAGTCGCGAAAGTCGTAGCTGTATTTCAGGTAAATCGCCTCGATCAACAAGCGTAATTCGATTTCGCTGTTGCGCTCGGCTGAACTGCTGCGTTCCACTAGATGCGTTCCATTTTCGGTAACCACACACGTATCAGCGAGAACAGACGATCAAGGTCGATGGGCTTGGCCAGGTAATCGTTGGCGCCCGCTTGCAGGCAGCGCTCCTGATCGTCCTTCATGGCCTTGGCCGTCACCGCGATGATCGGCAGCTTGCGCCAGCGCGGATCCTTGCGGATTTCCATGGTGGCTTCGAAGCCATCCATTTCCGGCATCATCACGTCCATCAGCACCAGGTCGATGTCCTCGACTTCATGAAGTTTCTCAATCGCTTCGCGGCCATTACGGCCGATCACCACGACTGCGCCTTTGTGTTCAAGCGCGCTGGTCAGGGCGAAGATGTTGCGCACATCGTCGTCCACCAGCAGCACTTTACGACCTTCAAAGACCTTGTCGCGGCTGCGCGCGGTCTTGAGCATCTTCTGCCGTTCATGGGACAGCTGCGATTCGACTTTGTGCAGAAAGAGTGTGACCTCGTCGAGCAACCGCTCCGGGGAGCGTGCGCCCTTGATGATGATCGAGCGCGAATACTTGCGCAGTTCGGCCTCTTCATCGCGGGTCAGGTTGCGTCCGGTGTAGACAATGACCGGCGGGAACGAGCAGATGTCCTCGGTGGACATGCGCTTGAGCAGATCGTTGCCGAGCATGTCCGGCAGCTTGAGGTCGATGACCATGCAGTCGTAGATGGTCGTGCGCAGCAATTCCAGGGCGTCCTGGGCCAGGCCGACGGCAGTGATTTCGATGTCTTCGTCGCCAATCAGCCGCGCGATGCTTTCGCGTTGCAGATCGTCATCTTCGACCAGCAGCACGCGTTTGACCTTCTGCGTCAGCTTGGCCTCAAGGCGGGCGAATACGTCCTTGAGCTCTTCGCGGGTGGTCGGCTTCACTGCGTAGCCGATCGCGCCCATATGCATGGCCGCTTCGACGCGGTCTTCCACGGAAATCACGTGCACTGGAATGTGCCGGGTTTCGGCGCGTTCTTTCAGGCGTTGCAGCACGGTCAGACCGGAATGATCCGGCAGGCGCATGTCGAGCAGGATCGCATCCGGCACGAATTCGCGCGCCAGGTCGTAACCTTCGTCAGCGCCGTGGGCGACCAGACACATGTAGCCCAACTCATGGGCCAGGTCATAGAGGATACGGGCGAAGTTCGGTTCGTCCTCCACCACCAGAATGCAGCGGGTGGCGAACGGTGCCTTGTCGCGATCGTCGGCAAAGCGCGGGATGACTGCCGGAATCGCCGATGCGAGCGGAGCCGCAACAGCAACTGGCGCAGGCGTCACAGGTGCCGGGTGAAAGGTCAGCGGCGCGGCAGGCGTCTCACCGAATTCGTGATACTGACGCGGCAACACCAGCGTAAACGTGCTGCCCTGCCCCGGCACGCTGTCGACGCTGATCGAACCGCCAAGCAACGTTGCCAGATCCCGCGAGATCGACAGGCCAAGGCCGGTGCCGCCGTACTTGCGATTGGTGGTGCCATCCGCCTGACGGAACGCCTCGAAGATACTTTCCTGCTGATCCGCGGCGATACCGATCCCGGAATCCTTGACGCTGAAGGCGATGTGATCGTTCGGCTGCGCGGTGATGCTCAGGCTGACGGCGCCGTGCTCAGTGAACTTGATCGCGTTGGACAGCAGGTTCTTGATGACCTGCTCCAGACGCTGACGGTCGGTGAACAGCAAGCCCGGTGCGTCCGGCTGAACCTCGACGCTGAACGCCAGTTTCTTGTCCGCCGCCAACGGTTCGAACATTGAGCGCAAGCCGTCGACCAGACGATCGACGCGGGTGTTTTCGGCGATCACTTCGAGTTTCCCGGCTTCAACTTTGGAAATGTCGAGAATGTCGTTGATCAGGTTGAGCAGATCGTTGCCGGCCGAATAGATCGATTCGGCAAACTTGACCTGTTCCGCCGACAGATTCTGCTGCGGGTTCTCCGCCAGCAGCTTGGCCAGAATCAGCGAACTGTTGAGCGGCGTGCGCAGTTCGTGGGACATGTTGGCGAGGAATTCGGACTTGTACTTGCTCGAGCGTTGCAGCTCTTCGGCACGCTCTTCGAGCTGGATCTGCGCCTGATTCAGCTCGGTGTTTTTCTTGTCCATCGCATCGCGTTGTTCGGCGAGCTGCTCGTTGGTCTGCTCCAGCTCCACTTGCTGGGTTTCCAGATGCGCCTGGGATTCCTTGAGAATCCGCGACTGTTCTTCCAGCTCTTCGTTGGCAGTCTTCAGCTCTTCCTGCTGCACTTGCAGCTCTTCATTGAGCTGCTGGGTTTCGGCGAGCACTTCCTGCAAGCGCTGACGGTAACGCGCCGCTTCGATCGAGGTGCCGATGTTGCCGGCAATCAGTTCCAGCAGTTCGATGTCGCGCTCGGACAGCGGACGCAGGAAGCCCAGTTCGATCACACCGTTGACCCGATCATCATCGCTGGTCGGCACCACCAGCACACTGTGCGGCAGGCCTGCGCCGAGACCGGAGCTGACTTTGAAATAGTCGCCCGGGACCGCGTCGAGACGGATCAGGCGTGCCTGTTCTGCCACTTGGCCGACGATGCCTTCGCCGCTGTAGATCGTTTGATTGAGCTCTTCCTGCTCGCGGGAGAAGCCATAAGTCGCCACGCGCTTGAGGCCGCCATGTTCTTCGCGCACATAAAGCGCGGCGACGGCAGTGCCGAGGTATTGCGCGCAGAATTGCAGAATGTTGCGCCCCAGCAGGTTCAGCGTCAGTTGCCCCAGCACCTGCTCGGCCAGTTGCGTCTGGCCGTTGCGCAGCCACGCCTGTTTCTCGAGGCGTTCGGCGCTGGCCAGTTGGGCGGCGAGGTTGGCGCTGTAGTTGGTCGACAGGTTGAGCAGATCACGGCGGCCGATGTAGGCCAGCAACCCACTGATGCCAACGATGAAGATCAGGTAAAGGGTGATGCTCCAGATCGTCGTGCGGCGCACA
Organism: Pseudomonas sp. S3_G06; assembly: GCF_054667565.1. Taxonomy (NCBI): domain Bacteria; kingdom Pseudomonadati; phylum Pseudomonadota; class Gammaproteobacteria; order Pseudomonadales; family Pseudomonadaceae; genus Pseudomonas; species Pseudomonas sp. S3_G06. The sequence goes on along the minus strand of NZ_CP162738.1, from coordinate 1,971,558 downwards.
TCCTCGTTGCGCGTGGCGCGCAGCACCTGCTCGGTCTCGATGACGTCCTCGAATTGCTTGCGGATTTCATCGGTCAGGCGCTTGCCCCGCCCAGCCTTGACCGCGCCGCGATAATCACCGCTGCTGCGCTGCAGATCGATCATCGATTGCGCGTAATTGGCCCACTCCACCTGCAAGGCTTGCAAACGGCGCAGGCGATCGGTCTGCACCGGATTATCGGCGGTCAGCTCCAGCAACGTATTGAGAGCGACCTCGATACGCGGCTTGGCAACTTCGTACGGGTCGAGAAAGTGCTCGTCACCGCTGAGCAGATAGCCGCGCATGCCGGTTTCCAGATCAACGGTGAGCTTCACCGCTTCATTGGCGTTATTGATCACCCGGTCGGTGTGCTCGACCCATTGGATGACCGACAGCAAATAAGTGATCAGCGAGACGAAGAATACGGCGCTGAGCACGCCGACGCCCAGCGGCAGGCTGACGTTGCGACTCAGAAGTTTGCGGAACCGTTGTTCATCAACCGAGGACGGAGAGGACATGGGGCAGCCTTGTCGAACTGTTGAAAACCCGAGAGTTTGCCCCAAAACCCCGCCATGGATCCATTTTTCTCACACAAATGATGGCATTTTCCTACACACGCCTGCGCATTGGACGACGCCAACGGTTATCCTTGCCGCACCGCACCGCACCGCACCGCACTGACCTGTTCTTTTTTTGTATCAGCTCGGGAACTTGTGGCTATGCGCCACTTACTCATGCAAGAGTCCGGCATTTTCGATCGCCCGGTATCCCCCGATTTCATTTTTGAGAGCCCTGCCATGTCTACCAATGCCTCCACCATCCTTGTCGTAGAAGATGACGACATCGTGCGCATGCTCATCGTCGATGTATTGCAGGAGCTGGAATTCACGGTGTTAGAGGCTGATGACGGTAAAGCGGCACTTGAGATTATTGCGGATGCTGGGCAGCCGATCGATTTGATGATGACCGACCACGGCCTGCCTGGCATGGATGGCCGCGAACTTGCTGAAAAGGCGCGAGAACTACGCCCTGCTCTGCCCATCCTGTTTGCCAGCGGTTATGCCGAGACTATCGAAGTACCCGGCGACATGCATGTCATCGGCAAACCGTTTTCGATTGACCAGTTACGCGACAAGGTCAAATCCATACTGGAATAGTCCTGCGCATCTACCGGCATTGGCTGGAACCCGAGCAATCGTGATCAACCTGGACTGGCGATGAGCACACATCACTGTGGTTTAATTGCGCCCTTTTTTATGCGCCGAGAATCCAGTGATGTCCCACTCCGTTCCCACCAAAGTCCTGGTCATCGGCTACGTCTGGCCCGAGCCCCGCTCTTCGGCGGCCAGCGGGCATGTCATGCAGATTCTTGAAGCGTTCCTCGAGCAAGGCTGGGACATCACGTTCAGCAGCCCGGCCGGCCCGGGTGAACACAAGGCTGATCTGACAGCGCTGGGCATTTGCGAAGTGCCGATCGAACTCAACAACAGCAGCTTTGATACGTTCATCAGCGAGTTGGCGCCGGATATCGTGCTGTTCGATCAGTTCATGATGGAAGAACAGTTTGGCTGGCGGGTGGAGAAACACTGTCCGGACGCCCTGCGCATCCTCGAAACATCCGACCTGCAAAGTCTGCGGCATGCGCGTCATCAGCGTCTGAAAGACCGGCTGAAAAGCAACGACGAGCAAACTGATTTCACCGAACTGTTCGCACCGGCATTGCACGAAGAATTCCAGCTGATGGCGAGCACCGATCTGGCCAAACGGGAAATCGCTGCGCTGTACCGGTGTGATTTGAACCTGATGATTTCCGAAGTCGAGATCGACCTGCTGGTGGAGGAATTCGGCCTGCCTCGGCAAATCCTGCATTGGTATCCGTTGATGATTGATCTTCCGGACACCGCCGCGCCAGGTTTCGAAGAGCGCGCGCATTTCCTCAGCATTGGCAACTTTCGTCACGCGCCAAACTGGGATGCTGTGCTCTGGATGAAGACCACGCTCTGGCCGCTGATCCGCGCGCGCTTGCCTCGCGCGCAACTGCATATCTATGGCGCCTATACGCCGCCCAAAGCCACCGCACTGCACAACCCGGCCCAAGGCTTTCACATCATGGACTGGGCCGAAGATGCGCTTGAAGTGATGTCCGCAGCACGAGTCTGCCTTGCGCCATTGCGCTTTGGCGCGGGAATCAAGGGCAAACTGGTCGACGCCATGCTCTGTGGCACGCCAAGCGTGACGACACCGATCGGCGCCGAAGCCATGCACGGCGATGCTCCTTGGCCGGGAGCCGTTGCCCTGGACGCAAATACCTTCGCCGAACAGGCCGTGCAACTGTACGAAGATCGAGCGCGCTGGCAGCAAGCGCAGATTCAGGCTTCGGCACTTTTACAGCAGCGTTATCAGCGCAGCGTACATGGCCCGCGTCTGATCAACCGGATAGCTGATTGCCGACAACACTTGGCACAACTTAGAAGCGACAACTTCACCGGCGCCATGCTGCGACATCACACACTCAAAAGCACTCAATACATGGCTCAATGGATCGAAGCGAAAAACCAGTTGAATCCAACAGAGCGCTGATTACATCAATTACATGACTTGCATTAAAAGCGAACTTTCGCAATAACGCGAACATGCTTATAAACATCCTGCGCGCAACTAATCAACTACTTCGCAGGATATGCAACATGGAAAACTTCGACGATATACCAACCTATCAATGGATGGCTGATTCACCACAAATCGATAATCTTTCGTTATTCGAAATGACCCTGCCCGGCGCGCACAACGCCGGCTGTGACTGGGAAGCTTCTTATGCCCTGATTCCCGGTAAAAACTGGCTTGCCCGTCAGGACGTTTCGTTTTATTCGCAGTTGAATCGCGGCGCTCGCGCACTTGATGTACGCCTTGTTTACAACAGCAAGGCGAAACAACTGGCGAAGTTTCGTTTCCAGCACAATGGATTCAACTCTTCGCGAACGCTTGAAGACCTGATCAGAGACCTCAAGGGGTTTTATGAAAGAAGCCCGAACGAGTTTATCGTTCTGGACTTTCATGAACTTTCCAACGCTACAGATCCATTCAACCATGAGGAATTCAGAACAGCTTTGCTGGAGCACCTTGGGGAACGGATCATTCCCACCGAAAATCTGCATCTGACAATTGGCCAACTCAAAGCCATCGATCCATTGCAGCGCATTATGGTAGCTGCGCCGATGACCTGGGAAACCCTGGACTTCCGCTTTTATAGCCAGATCAATCACAAGTGGATCGGCAAATCACAGGTCAGCACCTCGGATCTTTATGGCTATATAGACAACGTACTGAGCACACCTGTCAGTACGCGCCGCCCGTGGTCGCTGTCGGCAACCAGTTACACACTGGGCGGGCCACAGCGAATCCTCGACAGTCTTGACGAGTGGTTCGACCCGGAAAAATCCGATTGGGCGCGCAAGTGCAACATCATCAATTTCGACTTCATCAAGAATTCGAATATCGTGCGCTTCTGCCAAATGGCCAACTTGCAAAAGGCGCGCGACAAGCTCAGCTGAGCGGTCTCCACGGACGGCCAGTCGGAAGTGGCACAAATGGCAAAAAACGAGGCATGATCGTGCAGCGATAATAAAAAAGTGCCTTGTCATGACCCGAACCGCTCGCGTGACCGACCCTTCCTACGAATTGATGGACGACCATAACGGTTTGTCCATCATCTACCGCCAGCACGGCTTCCCCTGCCCGCTGGTGCGCTGGCATTTCCACAAGGAATACGAACTGCACCTGATCGTCGCCAGCTCGGGCAAGGTGTTCATCGGCGATTACATCGGCAACTTCTATCCGGAAACCCTGTTTCTGACCGGTCCCAACCTGCCGCACAACTGGATCAGCCAGATCGCTGAAGATGAAGTGGTGGAGAAGCGCGACATGCTGGTCAACTTCACCGACGAATTGTTCGAGAGCGGCCATCAAGTGTTCGCTGAGCTGAAATCCCTGGCGCCACTGCTTGAGCGCGCGCAGTACGGCATCGAATTTCGCTGCAAGCGCACGATCCGTCAGGCCATGACGCTTATGCAGCGGATCGCCGACAGCACCGGCATCACCCGCCTCGGGCATTTTTTCATCCTGATGGAATTGCTCGCTGCGAGTGAGGATTACCAGTTGTTGTCCGGCGCCACCACCCCGCAACTGGCCGACGAACACAACATCGACCGCACCAACCGCGCGGTCGATTACATCTTCAGCCACTACGCGCGGGACATTTCACTGGAAGAAGTGGCCGAGCATCTGGGCATGACGCCGACCTATTTCAGCCGGGTATTCAAACAGGCCACCGGACGCAACTTCATCGAATTCGTCAATCGCCTGCGCATCAGCAAATCCTGTGAGCTGCTGGCCGATGGCGACAAACCGGTGACCGAGGTGTGCTTCGAGTCGGGCTTCAACAATATTTCCAACTTCAATCGGCGCTTTCAGCAACTCAAGGGCATGACGCCGTCGCACTATCGACGGCTGGCGGTGCAGCGCCTGACTGAACAGAACCATCTCTGAAGACACGCCACCTGTGGGAGCGAGCCTGCTCGCGAAAGCGTGCTGTCAGTCAAGAACCCTGTGACAGGCATATCGTATTCGCGAGCAGGCTCGCTCCCACAAGAGGTTGTGCCCGGCTGGCGAAATCTGTACGCATTCGTTAACCGCACCTCGCGCAAAAGCCCTTCCCTGCGTTCCCCCCACCAAACCCCAGTGCAAAAAAGTATCAACAAAAGTGCTAGGGATGATTTGTCAGCCTCGCCGTGGAAGGCTGTAATCAGCGCAGATTCTTCCTGCATTCGGAAGACACAAAAACAATAACTGTCCTTCTGCCCCGTCGGGTGTCAGAAAAGGAGTGCACGATGCAACCCACTGCAAAAGCTCTGCTCGCTCTCACCTGCATGACCCTCAGCAGCGTCAGCCTTGGCGCCCAGACCCTGACCATCGCCACCGTCAACAACAGCGACATGATTCGCATGCAGAAACTCTCGAAAACCTTCGAGAGCGAGCATCCGGACATCAAGCTCAATTGGGTGGTGCTGGAAGAGAACGTCCTGCGTCAGCGCCTGACCACCGACATCGCCACTCAGGGCGGCCAGTTCGACGTGTTGACCATCGGCATGTACGAAGCCGCACTCTGGGGCGGAAAGGGTTGGCTGGAGCCGATGAAGGACCTGCCGGCCAGTTACGCCCTCGACGATGTCTTCCCGTCGGTGCGCGAAGGCCTGTCGGTGAAGGGTTCGCTGTATGCGCTGCCGTTTTACGCAGAAAGTTCGATCACCTATTACCGCACCGACCTGTTCAAGGCAGCCGGGCTGACCATGCCGGAGCGGCCGACCTGGGAAGAGATCGCCGGGTTTGCGGAAAAACTCACCCAGAAAGACAAAGAGCAATACGGCATCTGCCTGCGCGGCAAGGCCGGTTGGGGCGAGAACATGGCGCTGGTTACCACGGTCGCCAATGCTTACGGCGCGCGCTGGTTCGATGAGCAATGGAAACCGGAATTCAGCGGACCGGAATGGAAAAACGCGCTGAATTTCTACGTCAACACCATGAAGAAATCCGGCCCGCCGGGCGCATCCAGCAACGGTTTCAATGAAAACCTCGCCCTGTTCAACAGCGGCAAATGCGCGATCTGGGTCGACGCCAGCGTCGCCGGTTCGTTCGTCACCGACAAGACCCAGAGCAAGGTCGCCGATAGCGTCGGTTTCACCTTCGCTCCGCATCAGGTCACGGATAAAGGCTCGGCGTGGCTGTATTCGTGGGCGCTGGCGATTCCGACCAGCTCCAAGGCCAAGGACGCAGCAAAAACCTTCAGCGCCTGGGCCACGTCCAAAGAGTACGGCGAACTGGTTGCCAAAACCGACGGCATCGCCAACGTGCCGCCGGGCACCCGCGCTTCGACCTACAGCGATGCGTACATGAACGCCGCGCCGTTTGCCAAGGTGACGCTGGAATCGCTGAAAGCCGCTGACCCGAGCAAACCGACGCTGAAACCGGTGCCGTACATCGGCATTCAACTGGTGACCATTCCTGAATTCCAGGCAGTGGGCACCCAGGTCGGCAAGCTGTTCTCGGCTGCGCTGATCGGCCAGACCACGGTGGATCAGGCGCTGGCGGCGGCGCAGCAGACCACGGAACGCGAGATGAAGCGCGCGGGTTATCCCAAGTAAGCGCTGAACGACTTGCTCCTGCCTCTTGTGGGAGCGAGCCTGCTCGCGAAGGCGTCGTGTCAGCCAACACACATGACACTGATCCGGCGCTTTCGCGAGCAGGCTCGCTCCCGCATGGGGATCTCCATAGGTCTGTATGACTCGGTTGTGAATGCCATGAATACTTCAACTGCCAAAGCCCACATCGACCTGTCGCCACCGCAGCGCAAGCTGCGCGTGCGCAATCCCGGCTGGTTTCTGGTCAGCCCCTCGGTGGCGCTGTTGCTGCTGTGGATGATCGTGCCGCTGGGCATGACCCTGTACTTTTCGATGATCCGCTACAACCTGCTCTACCCCGGCGAGAATGAATTCGTCGGGCTGGAGAACTTCACTTACTTCCTCACCGATGCGGGCTTCATGCCCGGCGCGACCAATACGTTGTTACTGGTCGGCAGCGTGTTGCTGATCAGCGTGGTCTTTGGCGTATTGATCAGTGCGCTGCTGGAGGCCAGCGAATTTCTGGGTCGCGGTCTGGTGCGAGTGATGCTGATTTCGCCGTTCTTCATCATGCCCACGGTCGGTGCGCTGATCTGGAAGAACCTGATCTTCCACCCGGTTTCGGGGATCCTCGCCTACATCTGGAAGCTGTTCGGTGCGCAACCGGTGGACTGGCTGGCGCACTACCCGCTGCTGTCGATCATCATCATCGTTTCGTGGCAATGGCTGCCCTTCGCGATCCTGATTCTGATGACCGCGATGCAATCGCTGGATCAGGAACAGAAAGAAGCCGCACGCCTGGATGGTGCCGGCCCGATCGCGATTTTCTGGCACCTGACCCTGCCGCATCTGGCGCGGCCGATTGCCGTGGTGGTGATGATTGAAACGATCTTCCTGCTCTCGGTGTTCGCCGAAATCTTCACCACCACCAACGGCGGCCCCGGCTACGCCTCGACCAACCTCGCCTACCTGATCTACAACCAGGCGCTGGTCCAGTTCGACGTCGGCATGGCTTCGGCCGGCGGTTTGATTGCCGTGGTCATCGCCAACATCGCCGCGATCATTCTGGTGCGGATGATCGGCAAAAACCTGACTGACAAAGCGTGAGGCCTGCCATGACCCTCCAACAATCCCGCCGCCTGCAAAGCCTGCTGCTCGGCACCCTGGCCTGGGCCATCGCGATCGTGATTTTCTTCCCGATCTTCTGGATGGTGATGACCAGTTTCAAGAGCGAAATCGACGCTTTCGCCACGCCGCCGCAGTTCATCTTCACGCCAACGCTGGAGAACTACCTGCACATCAACGAGCGCAGCGACTATTTCAGCTTCGCCTGGAACTCGGTGGTGATCTCCTTCAGCGCCACCGCCCTGTGCCTGTTGATCGCGGTGCCGGCGGCCTACTCGATGGCGTTCTACGAAACCCAGCGCACCAAAGGCACGCTGCTGTGGATGCTCTCGACCAAGATGCTGCCGCCGGTGGGCGTGCTGATGCCGATCTACCTGCTGGCCAAGAGTTTCGGCCTGCTCGACACGCGCATTGCGCTGATCGTGATCTACACGCTGATCAACCTGCCGATCGTGGTCTGGATGGTTTACACCTACTTCAAGGACATCCCCAAAGACATCCTCGAAGCCGCCCGCCTCGACGGTGCGACGCTGTGGCAGGAAATGGTCCGCGTGCTGCTGCCGATCGCCAAGGGCGGCCTCGCCTCGACCGTGCTGCTGTCGCTGATCCTGTGCTGGAACGAGGCGTTCTGGTCGCTGAACCTGACCTCATCGAATGCTGCACCACTGACCGCGTTGATCGCCTCGTATTCAAGTCCCGAAGGATTGTTCTGGGCCAAGTTGTCGGCCGTATCGACCCTGGCCTGTGCGCCGATTCTGATCTTTGGCTGGATCAGCCAGAAGCAACTGGTGCGCGGGCTGTCGTTTGGTGCCGTGAAGTGAATATCCCTGAACCAACACGACTCGTGTGGGAGCGAGCCTGCTCGCGAATGCGGAGGGTCATTCAACGCTGAAGGCGGCTGACACTGCCCCTTCGCGAGCAGGCTCGCTCCCGCAGTCAAAATGTGCGGCTGGTTCAATCGAATAATAAATTGCGGAGGCCCATCTCATGGCCAACCTGAAAATCAAGAATCTGCAAAAAGGCTTCGAAGGCTTTTCCATCATCAAGGGCATCGACCTGGAAGTGAACGACAAGGAATTCGTGGTCTTCGTCGGCCCGTCGGGCTGCGGCAAGTCCACCCTGCTGCGCCTGATCGCCGGGCTGGAAGAGGTCAGCGGCGGCACCATCGAACTCGATGGCCGCGACATCACTGAAGTCAGCCCGGCCAAGCGCGATTTGGCGATGGTGTTCCAGACCTACGCGCTGTACCCGCACATGACCGTAAAAAAGAACATGTCGTTCGCCCTCGATCTGGCCGGCGTGCCGAAAGCCGAGGTCGAGCGCAAGGTTGGCGAAGCGGCGCGGATTCTCGAGCTCGGGCCGATGCTCGAGCGCAAGCCGAAACAGCTTTCCGGCGGCCAGCGCCAGCGCGTGGCGATCGGCCGTGCCATCGTGCGCAACCCGAAGATTTTCCTCTTCGATGAACCGCTGTCCAACCTCGACGCGGCGTTGCGCGTGCAGATGCGTCTGGAGCTGCTGCGCCTGCACAAGGACCTGCAAGCGACGATGATTTATGTGACCCACGATCAGGTCGAAGCGATGACCATGGCCGACAAAGTCGTGGTGCTCAATGGCGGCAGGATCGAGCAGGTCGGCTCGCCGCTGGACCTGTATCACAACCCGGCGAACCTGTTTGTCGCAGGCTTTCTCGGCACGCCGAAAATGGGTTTCCTCAAAGGCAAGATTGCCCGCATCGACGGCGCCAGCTGCGAAGTTTCGCTGGACGCCGGCACGCGCATCACCCTGCCGTTCAACGCCGCCAACCTCAGTGTCGGCAGCGCAGTCACATTGGGTATTCGCCCTGAACACCTGGAGCTGGCACAACCCGGCGACTGCACGTTGCAGGTGACTGCCGATGTCAGCGAACGCCTTGGCAGCGACACCTTCTGCCACGTCACCACCAGCGCCGGTGAAGCCCTGACCATGCGCGTGCGCGGCGACTTGGCCAGCCGTTATGGCGAGCAATTGAGCCTGCGCCTGGACCCGACTCACTGCCACCTGTTCGACGCTGAAGGTGTGGCGCTGACTCGCCCACTGCGCGCTGCCGCCTGATTTCGAGACTATCCGATGAAACTCAACCAACAGAACCTCAACCGCCTCGCCGCCGAAGTGCAACTGCCGGGCTACAACCTGAGCGACACACGCCAAGGCATCGCCCACATCGGCGTCGGCGGTTTCCACCGCGCGCATCAGGCGTATTACACCGATGCCTTGATGAACACTGGCGAAGCGCTGGACTGGGCAATCTGCGGCGTCGGCCTGCGCCCGGAGGATCGCCGTGCCCGCGATGATCTGCGCGAGCAGGATTACCTGTTCACCCTCTTCGAACTGGGCGACAGCGATGACACCGAAGTGCGCGTCATCGGTGCAATCCGCGACATGCTGCTGGCCGAAGATGGCGCGCAAACGCTGATCGACAAACTCGCCGAACCGCAGATCCGTATCGTCTCGCTGACCATCACCGAGGGCGGCTACTGCATCGACGACAGCAACGGCGAATTCATGGCGCACCTGCCGCAGATTCAACACGACCTCGCCCATCCCGAAACGCCGGGCACCGTGTTCGGCTTCCTTTGCGCCGCATTGGCCAAACGCCGTGCGGCGGGCGTTCCGGCATTCACTGTGATGTCCTGCGATAACCTGCCGCACAACGGCGCCGTCGCGCGTAAGGCGCTGCTGGCGTTCGCCTCGCTGCGTGATCCGCAATTGCGCGATTGGATCGACCAGAACGTCAGCTTCCCCAACGCCATGGTCGATCGCATCACGCCGATGACCAGCACCGCGCATCGCCTGCAACTGGCCGACAAACACGGCGTCGACGATGCCTGGCCGGTGGTCTGCGAACCGTTTGTGCAGTGGGTGCTGGAAGACAAATTCGTCAACGGCCGCCCGGCATGGGAAAAGGTCGGCGTGCAGTTCACCGACGATGTATCGCCGTACGAAGAGATGAAAATCAAACTGCTCAACGGCAGTCACCTGGCGCTGACCTATCTGGGTTTCCTCAAGGGTTATCGCTTCGTCCACGAGACCATGAACGATCCGCTGTTCGTGCGTTACATGCGCGCTTATATGGATCTGGATGTCACGCCGCAGCTGGCGCCGGTGCCGGGCATTGATCTGAGCGAATACAAGGACACGCTGGTGGCGCGCTTCTCCAATCAGGCGATTGCCGATCAACTGGAGCGCGTGTGTTCGGATGGCTCATCGAAGTTTCCCAAGTTCACCGTGCCGACGATCAATCGGCTGATCGCCGATGGCCGCGAGACCAAACGCGCGGCACTGGTAGTCGCGGCGTGGGCGCTGTATTTGAAGGGCGTGGATGAGAATGGCGATACGTATTCGATTCCCGACCCGCGAGCGGCTTTCTGCCAAGGTCTGGTAGCGGACGAAGGGCTGACCACGGAGCGGTTGCTGGGTGTTGAAGAGATTTTCGGCACGGCGATACCGAAGTCGGCGGAGTTTGTTGCGGCATTCGAGTGGTGCTGCCAGAGTTTGCGCGAGGTTGGGGTTTCGCGGACTCTGGAGAAAGTTCTCGCGACCTGATCGTTCCCACGCTCCGCGTGGGAATGCAGCCCGGACGCTCCGCGTCCCATCAAAAGCGGACGCAGAGCGTCTATTGAGGCGTTCCCAGGCAGAGCATGGGAACGAGCAGCCGTGGAGTCTTCATGACAACAACAAAGCTCTTCCTGGGTATCGACTGCGGCACCCAAGGCACCAAAGCGATCATCGTCGATGCCGACAGCGGCCAGGTGCTCGGTCTGGGCGCGGCGCCGCACACGATGATCAGCGGCGCCAACGGCCGCCGCGAACAAGACGTTCAGCAGTGGCTCGACGCGTTCGTCAGCGCCACACGCCAGGCGTTGCGAGCGGCCAACGTCGACGGCCAGGCGATCCTCGGTGTAGGCGTCTCCGGCCAGCAACACGGCCTGGTCCTGCTCGATGAGCAAGGCGCAGTGCTGCGCCCGGCCAAGCTCTGGTGCGATACCGAAACCACGCCGGAAAACGACCGCTTGCACGCGCAACTGGGCGGCGAGGAAGGCTCGCTGGAACGCCTCGGCGTGGTCATTGCGCCGGGCTACACGGTGTCGAAACTGCTCTGGACCAAAGAGCAGCATCCCGACGTGTTCTCGCGTATCGCGCGGATTCTGTTGCCCCACGACTACCTCAACTACTGGCTCACCGGCCGCGCCTGCAGCGAATACGGCGACGCCTCCGGCACCGGTTATTTCAACGTGCGCACGCGGCAGTGGGATGTGCAGATCCTGCGCGACATCGACGCCAGCGGCCGTTTGCAAACCGCACTGCCGGAGCTGATCGACGCGCACGCCGCCGTCGGCACACTCCTCCCGGCAATCGCCGAGCAACTCGGCATCAACCCCAACGCCGTGGTCTCGAGCGGCGGTGGCGACAACATGATGGGCGCCATTGGTACCGGCAATATCCAGCCCGGCGCGATCACCATGAGCCTCGGTTCGTCCGGCACGGTCTACGCCTATTCGGAGGAGCCAAACGTCAGCGCCGATGCCTCGGTCGCCACGTTCTGTTCCTCCAGCGGCGGCTGGCTGCCGTTGATCTGCACCATGAACTTGACCAACGCCACCGGTGCGATTCGCGAACTGTTCAAGCTCGACCTGCCGACCTTCAACGAGTTGGTCGCGCAATCGCCCATTGGTGCCGAAGGCGTGAGCATGCTGCCGTTTCTCAACGGTGAGCGCGTCCCTGCCCTGCCCCACGCCACCGGCAGCCTGCATGGGCTGACGATGGACAACCTGACCCAAGCCAACCTGTGCCGCGCCGCTGTCGAAGGCACCACCTTCGGTTTGCGCTACGGGCTGGATTTGCTCCGCCAGAATGGTTTACAAAGCCTGCGCATCTGCCTGATCGGCGGCGGCTCGAAGAGCGCGGTGTGGCGGCAGATCGTCGCCGATATCATGAACGCTCCGGTGATCTGCACCGAACAAAGCGAAGCCGCCGCACTGGGTGCGGCGATTCAAGCGGCGTGGTGCGCGTCGCGCTCTAACGGCGATGATGTGTCCCTGGCCGATCTGTGCAAGCGCTGCGTGAAACTCGACGCGCGCAGTGAAACCCTGCCGATCGCCGCCAATGTCGCGGCGTTCCAGCAGGCCTACGAACGCTATCAACAGCATGTCGCAACCCTATAACGAGCAAACAACTATGTACCTGGTGTGTGGCGAAGCCCTGTTTGATTTCTTCAGCGAAAACGATGCCAGCGGGCTGGCCTCGAAAGTCAATTTCAAGGCGATTGCCGGCGGTTCGCCGTTCAACGTTGCCGTAGGTTTGCGGCGTTTGGGCGTGGACTCGGCGCTGTTCGGCGGGTTGTCCACCGACTACCTCGGCCGGCGTTTGCAGCAAGTCCTGCAGGACGAAGGTGTGCGCCCGGACTATCTGGTGGATTTCGCCGCGCCGACCACTCTGGCAATGGTCGCGGTAGGCGCCAATGGATCGCCGCATTACAGCTTCCGTGGCGAAGGCTGCGCCGACCGGCAACTGAGCGAGGCACATCTGCCGACACTCGGCGACGAGGTGCACGGCCTGCACATTGGCTCGTTTTCGCTGGTGGTACAGCCGATTGGCGACACCTTGCTTAAGCTGGTTCAGCGCGAAAGCGGCAAACGCCTGATCAGCCTCGATCCCAACGTGCGCCTCAACCCCGAGCCGAACATCAATCTATGGCGCGAGCGCATCGCCATGCTGGTGCGCCTGGCCGATCTGATCAAAGTCAGCGACGAGGATCTGAGCCTGCTATATCCCGAGCAGGATCCGCAAAACGTGATTGAGGGCTGGCTCGAACATCGCTGCCAGATCGTCTTCCTTACTCGCGGTGGCGATGGCGCAACGGTGTTCAGTCGCGCCCATGGCTCGTGGTCGGTGCCGGCCAACCCGGTAAAAATTGCCGATACCGTTGGCGCTGGCGACACCTTCCAGGCCGCGCTGATCACCTGGCTGACGGAGCACTCGCTGGACTCGGTCGCTGGCGTGCAGCAACTGAGTCGCGAGCAGATTGACGGCATGCTCAGGTTCGCCGTACAAGCCGCCGCACTGACCTGCAGCAAAACCGGTCCGGATCTGCCCTATCGTCATCAATTGAGCTGAGCGCGTAGACTGTCGGCCTTTTTGCGCACGACGGAAAACAGCTCTTGAATCACAGGCACATCCTCGCCCTCCTGACCCTGGCCACTCTGTTGAGCGGTTGCGGCACCTCGCCGCCCCGCTCGCCGGAAGACATCTGCGCAATCTTCCGCGAGAAAAGCGACTGGTACGACGCTGCGCAAGTCACCCAGAAACGCTGGGGCGTGCCGATCCAGGTGCCGTTCGCGATCATGTATCAGGAATCCGGCTACCGCTACGACGCCAAGACGCCGCGCAAATACCTGCTCTGGGTAATTCCTTGGGGCCGCGTCTCCACCGCTTCCGGCTATGCGCAAGCCAAGGATGAAGTCTGGGCCGACTACCAGAAAAGCACCGGCCGCAACTGGGCCGATCGCGAAGACTTCGACGACGCCATCGACTTCGTCGGCTGGTACATGGACAAAACCACCTCGATCAACGGCGTGTACAAATACGACGCCTATAACCAGTACCTGAACTACCACGAAGGCTGGGGCGGCTTCCGCAACAAGACCTACGCGAGCAAGGCCTGGCTACCGCCGACCGCACGCAAGGTGCAGAACCGTTCGGATCTGTACGCACAGCAATATGCCGGGTGCAAGGAAGACCTCAATCGCGGGTTCTGGAGCCGGTTCTGGCATTGGTTGTAGAAGCCCATCGCGAGCAGGCTCGCTCCCACAGGACCTTAGTGAACGCCGATTTTGTCTACACCCGAGAAACCTGTGGGAGCGGGCTTGCCCGCGATGGCAATCTCTCAAACACCATCAAAGTCTATGAAAGGCCCGATTTCACTGACCCAAATCGCCCTCCTAAGGGTTTTCCCTATGGCATCAAGGCCCCACACCTACGCCATTTGCGCCTTGAATGAGGCCGTCTAATCCTGCAACATCCATCACCTGCTTATTCAACGGACGGAATTCAAGGCATGCTGGACGCCAATGCAACCCACATCACCCTCACGATCGAAGACGCCAACGCCGACCTGCAAGTCCTCAGCTTCACCGGTCGCGAAGCCCTCAACGAACCGTTCCGTTTCGACCTCGAACTGGTCAGCGCCCGCCCCGACCTGAAGCTCGAAGAGCTGCTGCACAAGCGTGCCTGTCTGACCTTCGGCGCCACCGGAGAAGGCAAAATTCACGGCCAGGTCTATCGCATCGAGCAGGGCGACTCCGGCAAGACCCTGACCCGCTACAGCATCAGCCTGATGCCGCAACTGGCCTACCTGCAGCACAACCATGATCAGCAGATCTTCCAGCAACTGACGGTGCCGAAAATCATCGCCCAAGTGCTGGAAGATCGCGGCATTCTCTCTGACGCCTACAGCTTCCAGCTCGGCGCCGAGTACCCGGAACGCGAGTATTGCGTGCAATACGACGAGTCCGACCTGCACTTCATCCAGCGTCTGTGCGAAGAGGAAGGCATCCACTTCCACTTCCAGCACAGCAGCAGCGGCCACAAACTGGTGTTCGGCGACGATCAGACGGTGTTCCGCAAACTGAAGCCGGTCAGCTACCAGCAGGACTCCGGCATGGCCGCCGAGAAACCGGTGATCAAGCGCTTCAACCTGCGCCTGGAAACCCGCACCACCCGCGTCAGCCGCCGCGACTACGATTTCGAAAAACCCAAGCTGCTGCCCGAAGGCGCGGTCAAATCCGAATTCGCCCCGGACCTGGAAGACTACGATTACCCCGGCCGCTTCACCACCCGCGGGCGCGGCAAGTTCCTCTCCACCCGCGCCCTCGAACGCCATCGCAGCGACTACAAACTCGCCGAAGGCAAAGGTGATGATCCGACCCTCACCAGCGGCCATTTCCTCACGCTCGCCGAACACCCGCGCGCCGAGTGGAACGACCTCTGGCTGCTGCTGGAAGTCTTCCACGAAGGCAAACAGCCGCAAGTGCTCGGCGAAAACGTCACCAGCGACGTCACCGACAACAAAAGCGATTTCCACCAGGGCTACCGCAACAGCTTCCTCGCCACCCCGTGGGACGCGCACTACCGCCCTGCCCTCGAACACCCGAAACCGAAAGTACTCGGCAGCCAGACCGCCGTCGTCACCGGCCCGCCCGGCGAAGAAATCCACTGCGACCAATACGGCCGCATCAAAGTGCAATTCCACTGGGACCGCGACGGCCAGTCCGACGACAAAACCACCTGCTGGATGCGCGTCGCCAGCGGCTGGGCCGGAGCAGCCTACGGCGGCATTGCCATCCCGCGCATCGGCATGGAAGTCCTCGTCACCTTCCTCGAAGGCGACCCCGACCAGCCCCTCGTCACCGGCTGCCTGTACCACAAGGAAAACGTCGTCCCCTACGACCTGCCGGCCAACAAGACCCGCAGCACCTTCAAAACCCTCAGTTCCCCGGGCGGCAAGGGTTACAACGAATTCCGCATCGAAGACAAAAAAGGCGCTGAACAGATCTACATCCACGCCCAGCGCGACTGGGACGAAAACATCGAACACGACCAGAAAATCCGCGTCGGCAACGAACGCCACGACACTGTTGAAGCCAATGTGCTGAGCGAGTTCAAGGTCGAAGAGCACCGCATCACCCATCTGGACCGCATCAGCGAAATGCGCGCGGATGATCACCTGACAGTGGGTGTGACGCAGCATGTGAAGGTGGGGACTGGGCAGTTTGTTGAGGCTGGCAACGAAATCCATTACTACGCCGGCCAGCGAGTCGTGGTCGAAGGCGCCATGGAGCTGACCGCGAAGGCTGGCGGCAGCTTCGTCAAGGTCGATGCGGGTGGCGTGACCATCAGCGGCGCTGAGGTGAAGGTCAATACTGGCGGCTCGCCCGGGGTGGGCACGCCGGCGGCGCCGTTGTTGCCGGGGCCGATGAAGGTTGTGGATGCGGATAAGGCGGGGAAAGTCCCTGTCCCGCTGCCCAAACGTCTGAATGAATCTGGAATAACGCCGTTGTGCGGCAAGCAAAGCAACGGCGCCTGCAGCCGTAAGGATTGCACATGCATGTGAAAGCGCTCAGCGCACTCCTCGAAGCTCCACGCCATGGGTTCGTTGATTTACCGAGAGAAAGCTCTGAATCAACAGTGTGTTTCATTATTGACCCGGTTCGACAGCCTGACGCGATGAGCCGCCTTTATCGTGTTGGCGAACCGGTGGTAGATGCACAGAGCCTGTTCCTCAAAACCGCCTTCGCTGAGATCGCCGCTGACGGTCCGCTCTGGATCACCGCGCCGTGGGGCAGTCGCCTTGCGGCTGAGGCAGCAAAGCTGTGCGAGGAAAATTTCTCTGGCATTGCCATTACCACAGCTGATTCTGACAAAGCGCTCGCCCATGCGCGCTGGCTCTTGCGCGCTAATGATGGCTCTGGCGGACAAAGCCTGCTGAGCTACCACAAGCCAAGCCTGTGGGCCGCGCTGGCCTATACCGCTGGCGACAACTCTCATCAGCTGTTCGGCCCTTGGCAGCACGTATACAGCCCAGCGCCGGTTCATTTTGGGCGCAATAAAGGTCCATGGCTCAGTTGGCGCGCCGTCTCGGAAGTCGAATGGCTGGGCGATACTTCAGTGTTCAGCCTGCCGCCATCCGCGGCGAACGTTCAAGAGCATTTGGGTTGGATTTATTGGGCAGATGAACATCACGCAGATTACGGCGAGCCGAGCGATGAGCATCTGCCCAACCTTGTGGCAAACCTCAATGTGCTGGTTGCCCACAATATTTACGAAGGCCGTCACTTGCTGAAGCTGGGGTCAATCACAAATGGCCCACTGCTTGAAACACAGCCACAGGCAATGGCCATCCTGCAATCCAGGGAAGAGTCGTTCATCAAAGTACAGCAGCTGCAGCAACTCACCACCAGCGTTGCTTGATGAACCCGTCCGTTAAGAATGAATGGAAGCGAAATGGATACTGAAATCTCAGAAGCAACAAAGGTAGATCGCGACAGCTCTGCGGCAACTGCCTCAGCCCCGTCGACACCGGTTGAAACGAAACCTGCCTTGGAGCTTGATCCTCAGCCTGTAATGCCTGCCAGTTGCCCCAACGCGTTCGACAAAGTGGAAACGGCTTGCTCGACAAGTTATGGCGAGGTGATCTACGCAACCAAGGAAAGAATGTTCTATCTGCTGCCTGAACGCGCTGCAAGCTCGATCAAAGAAGCGATGAATGAACTTGAGCAACATATCAGCGCAAGCAAGTCTCCTGAGGAACGTTTAAAGGGGATGAACACCGCGGGGTTGCTCGAGTACTTCCTCGAACCCAAGTTGTCAAACTTCCTGCAAGGTGAACAGAAAAGCCGAATGCTGGAAATCGAAGCTCAGGAGCCGGATATTGCGCAGCCAACCATGGCCATGCGCTTGAAATCCGTGAGCCGTGACGCCCGAAATTCAGCGGCGCTGGAGAAGTTGCCGGATCAGAGTGAGTACGCACGGAACCGGGCACTGGCCGGTCAGCAACAGGCTAGCCTGCTTGAGGCCAACTCCGAGGGGCAAAAGCTGCAACGACTCTACAACGAGTGGAAGAAGCTGAAGGCTTTAGCAATAGAGCAAGCCAAGATAGCTGGCTATATCTATGAAAGTGGCAACCTGTTTTCGCCCGGTGCTCTTGAGGCTAGAACTCGTGTTCAGACCTATCTGAAAGCCCGTGCGGCACTCACAGCCAGCGGCAAGCTGACTACTCTCAAAGAAGAAGATTTCAAGAAGAACAAGAAGGCGTATCTGGACGCCACAAACTGTGTGATCGATGGCAAGGCCCGGATGTGCGGTTATTTGAACGATGTGGCCAACGAACGCAAAAAAATCGAAAAAGACTTTGCTGCCTATATCGATTCGATTTTGAAAGTCGCCGACTATGGCTTGGCACTTCCTGAGTTTGCCCTCATTCCTGACACAGGCGAAATCAGCGCAGGTATCGAGAAATTCAAATCATATCTCGAGATGGAACAGCGGCAGGTCAAACTGGCTGAACAAATCCGCACCAAATACAAAGCCTGGATTGACGCCAGCGGCCAAAACGTAGCGGCACCAGCGGGCATCGTGCAGGCTGAAAAAACCGAGTGGCAGCGCATTCAACAAGAGCGCATGAAGCTTCGCGATGATGCAGAAGCCGCTGTAGCCGCAGCCCTACCACTGCGCCATCTGTTGTGGGAGCCAGAGCAATTTCAGCCGAAACCGGAAGAGCGCCTGGTCAAGGCTGGCTTTCCGTTGCGCGAAGTGGCGCTTTTCAATAGCCCCAACAGTCCGGTCAAGCATTTGAGTCTGCTTAATCTGGAAGGCATTGAAAAAGCCTTGAAAAAAGACGTAAGCGCGCTCGGTGCTACTGCAAGCAAAGACCTGCAGAAACTTCCCGGCAACAGCAACGGGAAAGCGCAAACTGACACAGACGATAACCCTTTCCATGAATGGCTACGCCTCGAAGGCGCGATCGCCATCAAGGATCAGGAAAGCAACTGGTTCGATGAAAAAGGCTGGTTCGATGTAGAACTCTTCCATTTCTATCTCAAGTCGAAAAAACTGACAGTGGATACTATTGAGGACGCAGGCGCCCGCAAAGACTGGGGGCTGCGCCTTCGGCAGCTGCTGTTCAAAGAAGAAGTTCGAAGTTCGTTGCGCCTGTTCGATAACAGTCCTCAAGCACAATTGGTTCGTTGCCTCACGCCACCACAGTCCTCCATCCACACTGGAACCAAGGTCACTGGTCCGAGCTTCAGCGTCACCGATAACTTCAAGGCCTCTGCCAAAGCCGAAGCCAGCCTTGGGATTGACTTGGCACGCGGTGAAGTTGAGTTGATGAAGATGGATCTGCCGGGTAAAGATCAAGCAAAAGACATCCTGATCCCGTACCTGGATTACGAGAAAAACCGCAAAAACCTGAATCTCGGCAGGTTTTCGATCCATTTGGGCGCTAGAGCGTGGGGCTACACAGGCGCTACCCTCCTCCTCTCCTCCAGCGTGCAGTTGGGACGTGCAAACGTACAAGGCGGCCTCAATCTTCCGGAAATCACCGATGCAAAACGTCCGGAGACCACCAATGCCGTAGCAACTACAACTAGAAGCGAACCTGTTCTGGCGGGCGACGCCGCGAAAGTACGGGTTGAAGATGGGGCTAAAGCCCAATTCAATCTCTTTGCAGGAGTTCAGGCTGGGATTCTACTGACAGGCGCCTTGAACTGGGCTCCGCCGAAAGATATCGCTGTGTTGCGCACCGCCCCTTCGCCCGGCATGGCGAACACCGTCAACAACGCGAAAGCTAGCCAATGGGCGAGCCTGGCCAGACTCACAGCAGGCTTTACTGCCGCGTATGGGCTGGGTACTACGGCAGATATTGGGATCTCCTTGCATGAAGGCCGCTTCATCATGCGGTTCAAGGCTTCCGTCATCGTCGGCGCTGGCGTCGGCGGCGAATTTCAATTTGAAGTAGGCTATGACGGTGTTACTGACTTGATTAACTTGCTGCGACGGGAAATGCATAAAAATCAGGATAAATCGCTAATTTTTGTGACGGACGAAGCCGCCGACTACATCGACAAACTAAACTTTCTTGGCGCTGCCGGGATGGAAGTGGCGATGACTTACATGCAAGGCGTTGATATGGTGATGTCGTTATATGAGGCGTTAACCGGGGGCGGCAGAGGAGCAATTATCGCTCATACGATTATGAATTATCATAATCAAGCTGAGTTAGACCAATGGATCTTGGCAGCGACTCCAGGTGCGCTTGGCCCAATGTTGATGACATTGATTTCCGCGCCGGAGAAATTCAAGATTTCGGAATATGGAGCGCCTAGTGCAAGCTCTAAAGCCACAGAAAAGTCTTATACAAAAGACCAGTGTCAACTGCTTCAGCAGCAGGCTGTTGAGCGCATACTAGGATTGATTGTCCGCCAAGCGGAAAAGCAAGGAACAATAACCCTTGCCCAAGCACAATTTGAAGAAGCATGCATGAGCATGAATCGGTTCGGAACCAAAGCCGCAGACGAAGCAGAACAGCTATATTGCGAGAATCGACTGCATATGGACAATTTCATGTCAGAAGCAATTCTGCGACTGCACGACGATGCGAACGACGAAATGCGTGCCCGGTATAAAGCGCACGTGAACCTTTTAGGCGCGAACCTAGATGGCTTTTGTCACAGAACCCGATACTACGGACAAACTTTTGTTCCTGGCGGAAAAGCAAAATATGTCCCTCCAGCTAAATACATCAAGGGATAAAAAATGTCGCGCACACTTATATATATAGCAACCGCAATTGCAACCCTCTTATCAAACAATGTACTTGCCGAGCTTACACCAACTCAGCAGGCCGCAAAAACTCGTGGGATAATGCTTTTCAATCAATACAAACCAGCAGAGCTGGAACTTCGCATAGCAGCCGAAGCGGGCGATGCGGAAGCACAATTCTATTTAGCTGACGAGCTTCGTCAAAAAAAACAAGGAATGACTGTCGAAGCGCAAAAATGGTACGAGGCATCAGCATCACAGGGTGATTATTATGCGATGTTTAAACTCGCCACCGTATCGGAAGACCTGTGCTCGGTTGTCAACCAATGTCCTGCTAGTAGTAAAAAACCAAGTGACTGGCTAGATTTATTGATAAAAACTGCTACGCCTCGCGCTTTGGGTGGCGACGGCGAAGCGATGGCTGTGCTTTACAACGCGACTGCAGAGTTGGATTGGTTGCAGAAATCAGCAGCGGCTGGATATGCGCCGTCACAGTGGTTGCTCGCTAATCGTTACGCCGAGGGGGAAGGCACATTTTTGCTACCTTGGAAAAGAAAGAGTGCCGAGGAGGAGTTGCTAAAGGCTGCTTCGGAAGGAGGTTACCCTCCTGCAATGATCGAATATATTTCGATTCTTTCCCAGCGAAATGATCTGGCAGGTGTTCGGCATTGGTGGGAAGAAGCGGCGAAAACCGGTTATCAAAATGCCGTCGCAACCTATGGTGCATATCTTTCCCACACGCCCGACAAAGTTGGCTACCCCGTCGATTTGATCAAGGGCTACGCACTGGTCTCTTTGCTTAAAGAATTGGATGGCGGTGGAAACGTTCAAGTCTATGTGGAAGGGAAGCTTCCTAAAATTGCTGCAAAAATGACATCGAACCAGATTGAGGAAGCGGAAAAATATGCAATTGAGTGGAAGGCCACCCACCCGCCCCTTTCTTTCTTTCCAAGGAAATTAGGTTTTTAATTAGTAATGAAGCAGAATGCAAGAAATAACCGGTACGAGGCTAATCTTCCCCAATTAGAACAATCGACAGCCTTGTCGTCCGTGCTCTGCCGTATCGTTTTCAAAAGTTTCACAAAGACCGATATACCAGCTAAACAACTGCAACCGAGAAACAACTTAGCACTTACACTACCAAAAGTGATCACCACTACGCTTATTTTATTAACGTTAGCGTCGCCCCAGTCACTGGCGCTTACGAACGAACAATCTCAGGCAAAAATCAAGGGCATTGAACTATACAATCAACACAAAGCCATCTCCGCAATTGAAACATTACAAATAGCAGCCGAAGGCGGTGATGATGAAGCACTTTACTATTTGGGAGAATCTATAAGAAAAAACAACAGATACATGACTCAAGAAGCGCGAAAGGCTTACGAGGAGTCAGCAAAAAAAGGCAATATTTACTCTATGATTCGGCTCGGCGGCGCGGATCAAGATTTGTGCGTGACTATGAACAACTGTTCTTCCTCTGAGCAATCGCCTAAAGATTGGATGAACAAAGCCAAAAACCTTGCTACAGATCAGGCATCTCATGGTGACGCTGAGTCGATGTACCTGCTATGGGAGATAACAGGAAACGATGAATGGCTTGAAAAGTCCGCAGAAAAAGGTTTTGCATTAGCGCAATTTCGTTTAGCGACCAAGTACCAAGAGGGGGGAGGGACATTCCTACTACCCGCTAGCAGATCAGATGAAATCGAAAAATGGATGAAAGCCGCTGCAGAGAATGGTTATCCTCCAGCCATGATGGGATTTGCCGCTACCAGGATTGAAAAAGCCGATTTTTCATCATTTAGAAAATGGAATGAAAAAGCTGCAGCCTCAGGCTATGCATCTGCAGTTTTTGGTTACGCTTCATATATTGGCGAAGCTGAACCAAAATACGGATTCGAATCAGACCCGGTAAAGTCATACGCACTATTGTCGAATCTACTGGAGCTTGATGGTGGTGGAAACGTAATAAACAACGTTAACGACGTATTGCCGGAAGTAGAAAAAAAGCTGTCAAAAGAGCAATTAGAAAAAGCAAAAGAACTCGCAAAAACGTGGAAGGCCACTCACCCACCGCTCTCGTTTTTTCCAGATAAGTTAGGGTACTGAAATTTAGCAGTACAGCCTTATCATTAATTTTTTTCGAGCACGTCAAAGCCCGTACCCTAATGATTCATATCGCAAACGACAAATGCCCGAGACAAGGGAAAAGCAACCGTAAATAACTCAGCTCATGTTCACATCGGTTAACTCGGCCTTAACGCCACAGTCAGAGACTCCATATCACCGCACACCCTCAGCTCTCCCCCGCTGACGTCCAGTGCGGCAGGCTCGTTCGGCTTCGTGCCGGGCGCCTATCCGTTACGCTGGAGTCTTCTCATGAACATTCGTCCCTTCCTACTCACCGCCACCCTCGCCTGCAGCTCATACGCCGCACTGGCCCAAGCCAACGACACCTCCGCCACATCGAATCAAGCACCCTACCAATACGGCATGCCACTACACGTGGCGAAGGTGCTTTCGCTAACCGAGCCGCCGACCCTCGAGTGCAAAGTCATCACCGCCGACATGAAATACATCGACAACACCGGCAAGCCCGCACAAATCAGTTACAGGAAATTATCTGACGCTTGCAGTCAACAGAACTGACAGACGCTTCTGATTTTCCGGTTCGCCATAGGCGTGGGGTGGCTCCGGCGGTTATGCTCGGGGCCTTCCCTACTGCCGCAAGGATTGGCCATGCAGTTGTCGTTCCGCACGTTGTCGAGCTTCACTTCAATCCTGTGTGTTCTGCTGGCACTGGTCTGGGGATTTTTTCCGGAGGTGTTGCTGGCGATCTGGAGTATTGGCTATTCGGAAGGCACTGGCGTAGTCGCAAGGCGCAGCGCGGTGCTGTTTGCGGCGTTGGGGGTGATGTTTTATTTGCTGCGCAATGCTCCGCCGTCAGCGGCACGCAGTGCACTGAGCACTGGTTTTATCGTCGGCTGTTTCGGTTTGGCGGCGTTGGGTTTTGGCGAATGGCTCAATGGCCATGCCGGCCCCGGGATTTTGCTCGCGGTGCTAGTCGAGTTCGCGCTGGGCCTTGGTTTTGTACAGGCCCGGCGCGTGACGGTCGAATTGGGTGAAACGCTGGGTTAAACCGCTCGAGAACGAGCGCTGGTTTGATGCGTATTGGTTTGTTGCGCGAGATCGGATCGCAGGCCTGCGACCAGGTTGTTGATTTCACGGCAGCTGTTCAAGCGGCTGGCGTCGATGCCGCTGACGTAGAGATCGGCTTGGTCGGTTCGATGGTCGCCAAACACTTTGACGGACATCGACAAGTCGGGCGACAGCGTGCACTGGCAGCGTTTCGGCAAGAAACTGCTTTCAATGATATTGCGTAATTCCAAGGCAGATAAAAACATGGCGAACCCTCTCCTTTCTGTGCGATTGCCAATCAAGTATTCACGCTGACCCTTCGCTGCGCCTTCACGGGTGTGCCCCCGCTGTGTCCGTGGTGCGGCAAGTGGTGGTACTGCGAAATGCCCATTGGAGTGTAGGCGCCCAAATCCGGTGCGCCTCACCGAAAGAACGCATAAAACGTGCCTTTGATCGGCTCGTTTCGCTCCCTTCAAAATCAAGCACTTGGGAAAGTGGCCAGTATTGTGCTATTTGCAAAATGCATGAACCGACCATCCGTCTCCTGCAATCTGCAACTTTGCGCGAATTTGCTTTCGAGGGCCATGACGGCAAGAATGCATTCAGATGCAATTCAACCCGCACGGAGGCTTCCATGAATTCCTTGAGTATTTGCGCGATCACCGGCCTGTTGATCGCCAACCTTTCCACCCTCGCCCACGCCGCCAAACTCGAAGACGTCGCGCCGTATCCCAAAGCCGAAGCCGGGTTTACCCGTCAAGTCATCCATCTGCCCAAACAAGAGCAGGAAGAGAATTTCCAGGTTGAAATTCTCGCTGGCAAAACTCTGGAGGCGGATTGCAACCGTCAACGTCTGGGCGGTGTGCTCGATGAAAAGAACCTGCAAGGTTGGGGCTATCCGTTCTATCGCCTGGAAAAGGTCATCGGCCCGATGAGCACGATGATGGCCTGCCCGCCTGGCAGCAAGAAAAAGCGCGCTTTCGTTCCGGTCGTCGGTGATGGCTTCATGTTGCGCTACAACAGCAAGCTGCCAGTCGTGGTGTACGCGCCATCGGACGTCGAAGTGCGCTATCGCATCTGGTCGGCGTCGGAAAAAGTCGGCACCGCCCTGCAGGAATAACCCGAGCGCTTGTTACGCCGGCACGCCGCAAGCAGCGGCGCGTTCGGCGACATGGCGCAGACTGTCGAAGTTGATGTTGGCCCCGGAGTCGATGGCGACGAATGCCTGATCGCGAACGCCGCTGCGCGCCACGTACTGCTTGCTCCCCGCCACGGCCAGCGCACCTGAAGGTTCAGTGATCGAACGGGTATCGTCGTAGATGTTCTTGATCGCGGCGCAGAGCTCGTCATTGCTGACCGTGATTACCTCATCTACACAAAAACGGCAAACCTCAAAGCCATACGCGCCGATCTGCGCCACCGCTACGCCATCGGCGAAGGTGCCGACGCTCGGTAGAACCACCCGCTCGTCCGCACTTAAAGCCGCTTGCAGGCACGCCGAATGTTCGGATTCGACGCCGATGATCCGCACTTCCGGGCGCAGGTATTTGACGTAAGCCGCGATACCGGCGATCAAACCTCCGCCGCCGACCGGGATAAAGATCGCATCCAGCGCGCCTTGATGCTGGCGCAGGATTTCCATTGCCACGGTGCCTTGGCCGGCGATCACGTCAGGATCATCGAAGGGTGAAACGAACGTGCGTCCTGTCTGCTCGGCCAGTTGCAGCGCGTGGGCCAAGGCAAAGGGAAAACTCTCACCGTGCAGCAATGCTTCGGCACCGCGACTGCGCACCCCGAGCACTTTGAGCTCAGGGGTGGTAGACGGCATGACGATCGTCGCGCAGATGCCCAACTCCCGTGCCGCCAGCGCTACACCCTGCGCGTGATTACCCGCCGACGCAGTGATCACTCCCCGCGCTCGCTGCTCATCGCTCAGTTGCACGAGTTTGTTGTAAGCACCACGGATCTTGAAAGAGAACGTCGGTTGCAGATCTTCGCGCTTGAGCAGGACCCGATTGCCCAATGTTTCCGACAACGCCGGCGCAGGCTGCAATGGCGTGCGCACCGCAATGTCGTACACCGGTGCGGCCAGGATCTTTTTCACGTAATGCTCAAGCAGGGCTTGCTGGTCGGGGCTGTGCGGCATGGTCGTCTCCTGACATTTATCAGAACCCCGGAGACAGAAAGTAAAAACCCGCCTCTAGGGCGGGTTGGGTGCTGCAGTCGTAAGCTAGCCCGCCAAATGAGGAATGGCGGTAATAATGCTTGGCTGGCAGCGCGATACGGTGAAAGTCATGGACTGGAAATTAGCCTGCCGTTGGATGACAAGTCAATGGCCCGCTGCAGAACTTTGAATCTTCCGCAGAACTGAACAGTCACTGCAAAGGAGAACAACAACTTCTGCTCCAAGCCGATGAAAGTGGAGATCGACCATGAATATCCGCCAAATGCTGTTCGCCGTCCCGCTGCTGGTCGCCGCCCTGTCCAGCCCTGCTGCTTTCGCCGTCGATGAAAGCGACGCCGTCAAGAAACCCGAATGCCCGAAAGGCCAGGTCTGGGACAGTAAAACCCAGCAATGTGTGCTGCAGACCAGCGGCTGAACACAGCCCTGCTAAACTGGCCGAGGTTTTATTCCAAGGAGGATCGCCCTTTGCCAATTTCATCTCGCACTGCCTTGCTGGTCATCGATGTTCAGAACGACTTCATTCCCGGCGGCCAGTTGCCGGTGCCTGAAGGTGACCGTATTGTGCCGCTGATCAACCGGCTCGCGCGCCAGTTCAGGCAAGTCGTTATTGCTCAGGACTGGCATCCGAGCGGGCATGTTTCGTTCGCATCCAGCCATCCGGGCCGGCAGCCCTACGACGTCATCGAGTTACCGTACGGCGCACAAACGTTGTGGCCGGATCATTGTGTGCAAGCCAGTGCCGGCGCCGCATTCCACCCGGAGCTGGATTTGCCACACGCGCAATTGGTCATCCGCAAAGGCTGCAATCCCGACATCGACAGCTACTCGGCCTTTCTCGAAGCGGACCGACGCACCACCACGGGTCTTGCGGGTTATCTGAAAGAACGCGGCATCGACACCGTGTACATAGTCGGCCTAGCCTTGGATTTTTGTGTGATGTTTTCGGCGCTGGACGCACTCGCGGCGGGCTTCAATGCATTTGTGGTGCTGGATGCCTGCCGGGCGATCGATCTGGACGGCTCGCTGGCTGCAGCGTTTGAGCGGATGCAAAGTGCAGGAGTCGAATTGATTCAATCCACAGAACTGGTCTGAACAACCACAGCCATCTGTGGGAGCGAGCCTGCTCGCGAAAGCGTTAGGTCAGTCAACGCAAACTTGGCTGACAGACCGCCTTCGCGAGCAAGCTCGCTCCCACAAGTAAATTTTCAACGTCATGAGCCTCAGGTGTCAGTGGGCAACCACAGCCTGAACCGCGCGCCACCCAATGGCGAATCCTCAACCGTCAGCGTGCCGCCCTGCGCTTCCAGCGCGCGACGGCTGATCGCCAAACCGAGGCCGAAACCACCCGTCGCGCGATCACGGCTGCGGTCGAGCCGATAGAACGGTTCAAAGATCCGCTCGCGCTCGTCGTCGGGAATGCCAATGCCATCGTCGTCAACCCAGATCTCACATCCGCCGGCAATCACCTGTACGCCAATCTGAATGCGCTTTTCGCAATAGCGCATGGCATTGCGCAACAGGTTCTGGATGGCCCGAGCGGTCAGGCGCGGGTCCAGCGCAAAGCGTTCGAGCTGGCCATGCAACAGAACGTCAATCACGATGTCTGGCGATTCCAGCTCCTCATCGACGCTGCCGAGAATGCTGTCAATGAATTCGTCGAGCGACACCTCGATGCGCTCGGGCGATTGCGCCGGATTCTGCAAACGGCTGTAGGAAAGCAACTCCAGCACCAATTCATCCAGCTCACGAATGTGCGCGACCAGGCTCTGCAAGCGCTCGCGGCTGGCGGCCGGCAAGTCTTCCGACAAGGCCAATGCCAGGCCGAAATCCAGGCGCGTCAACGGTGTACGCAGCTCATGGGAAACGGCGTTCAGCAGATCACGTTGCTGATTGAGCAGGTTTTCTATATCGCCGGCCATGGTGTCGAACACATTGGCGAGGCTGCCGATGTTCGAACTCGGGGCAATTCTGGTTCGCTCGCTCAAATGCCCCTTGCCGAAGCGTTCGGCGGTGCCTTTCAGACGTTCAAGATCGCGCCAGTGCGGGCGCAACCAGAGCAGCAGGCAGCCGAGCAACATGGCGCCGATCAGCACGTTGATGCTCCAGTACAACAGATCGACGTCGACCGGATCGGGCGGCACGACCATGCGCACCGCCATGTCCGCATTCAGCGGAGTTACCGCCAATGTTCGCCAGCCCCAGTCGCCGATGCGCACCACGTTTTCACCCCGGTGCAGACGTTCCTGCTCGATGGGGGTGAAAACCGGGTCGTCGATTGGCGTCAGGACGATGTGCAGCGGCTGGAATTCCTTGTCCATCGCCGCTGCAATCTCCGGCCACTGCTCTTGCGGCGCAGCATGAAACTGCTTGGTGATCAGCGATTGCAGACCTCGGGAAAAGTCCAGGTTGTAGGTGACGAAGCGATCCCGGAAGGCCATGACCACCAGATCCGGCACCAGATAGATCGCCGCGCTATAGGAGACGATCGTCACCAGATACAGGCGAAACAGGATGCGAAACATTAGCTCAGCATTCCCACTCGGAGCGGCTGAACAGATAGCCCTTGCCCCACACAGTCTTGATCTTGCGCGCCTCGCCAGCGTGATCATCGAACTTGCGCCGCAGCTTGGAAATCGCCACGTCCACCGAGCGGTCAGTGCCATTGAATTCGATGCCGCGCAGCCGCTGCAGAATCTGATCGCGACTCAGCACTTCGCCCGCGTGCCGGGCCAGCACCACTAAAAGATTGTATTCGCCGCTGGACAGCTCAACCGCTTGATCACGCCAGGTCACGGTGCGCTCGGACAGGTCAATGCACAGATTGCCCATGACGATCCGGTCATTGACGGCCAACGGTTCGCCCAGGCTGCTGCGCCGCAACAAGGTACGCACCCGCGCCAGCAACACCCGTGGCTCGCAAGGCTTGGTGACGTAGTCGTCAGCGCCCATTTCCAGGCCCAGCACTTGATCATGGCTGTCATCGCGGGCTGTGAGCATGAGGATCGGCAAGGTCGCTGAATCGGCGCGCAGCAAGCGGCACACTTGTAAACCGTCGAGACCTGGCAGCATTAGATCGAGGATCACCAGATCCGGCGGGCTGATCCGCGCCCGTTCGCGCACATGATCGCCACGGCCGATGACGCTGACGGAGTAACCGTTGCGCTCCAGGTAGCTGGAAATCAGTTCGGCGAGGGCGGTGTCGTCTTCGACCAGAAGGATGTTGGGCATGGGGTGTTCCAGAAAATGCTGGGGCGACAGTCAGGGCTCATTTCGCTCGCACATTGAAATGCGATCTCCTGTGGGAGCGAGCCTGCTCGCGAAAGCGATCGAACTGTCGCAATAAATTTCAAGGCCTGCAGGATATACGCCCTCACCCGCCACGGAGCAAAACCCTTACACAATTTCACACAGCAGCTACAAAGCTTCACCGCTAACCTCCCCGTCTGGCCGTAGGATGCGGCCTTCAATATTGGGGGTTGTACATGTCTGGAAAACTGCTGGCCGGGCTCGGCCTGATCGCATTGGCGCTGACTCTGAGCGCTTGTGATTCATCCTCGAACGCCGAAGAGCAGGCGCCGCCGGCCACGGTGCGCATCGAGACCATCAAAACCCAGCCATTGTCGATCAGCAGCGAACTGAGTGGCCGCATCGCCGCGCCACGGATTGCCGAAGTGCGCGCACGAGTAGCCGGCGTAGTGCTGCAGCGCACCTATCGCGAAGGCAGCGACGTGAAAAAAGGCGATGTGCTGTTCCGCATCGACCCGGCGCCGTTCAAGGCCGATCTGGACAGTGCCGAAGCGGCGTTGCGCAAGGCCGAGGCCAACGCCTTTCAGGCGAAACTGCAAGAACAACGCTATGCGCAGTTGATCGAGGACCAGGCCATCAGCGGTCAGGACTACGACAACGCCCGCGCCGCTGCCCGGCAGACCGCCGCTGATGTCGCCGCCAGCAAGGCAGCGCTGGAACGGGCGAAACTCAACCTCGGTTATGCCACCGTCACCGCGCCGATCTCCGGCCGTATCGGCCGCGCTCTGGTCACCGAAGGTGCTCTGGTCGGACAGAACGAGCCCACGCCGCTGGCGCTGATTCAGCAGCTCAACCCGATCCATGCCGACCTCACCCAGTCAACTCGCGAGCTCAATGAACTGCGCCGGGCGTTCCGTTCCGGGCAGTTACAGGAAGTCGGTCAGGATCAGGTCAAAGCCACGTTGATTCAGGATGACGGCAGCCTGTATCCATTGCCTGGCAAGCTGCTGTTCAGCGACATTACCGTTGATCCGGGTACTGGCCAAATCATCCTGCGCAGTGAATTTCCCAATCCGGATCTCGACTTGCTGCCGGGCAGCTTCATCCGCGTACGCCTTGAGCAGGCAACCATCCAGAACGGCATCACCGTACCGCAACGCGCGGTGCAGCGTGACAGTGCCGGCATTGCCCAGGTGCTGACCGTCGATGAGCAGATGCGCGTGGCGCAGCAACCGGTGCAACTGGGTGCGGTGCAGAATAATCGCTGGATCGTCACCGGCGGCCTGAAGCCCGGCGACCGCATTGTCATCGAAGGCCTGCAACACGCCCGTCCCGGGGAAAAAGTACAGGTCGACGAAACCCCTCTTCCACTTGCCCAGACCACTGGTCAGTAAGCAGGACGCTCTTATATGCCGCAGTTCTTTATCGATCGCCCAGTGTTCGCCTGGGTGGTCGCCCTGTTCATCCTGTTGGCCGGTGCGCTGGCCATTCCGCAGTTGCCGGTCGCGCAATACCCGGACGTCGCACCGCCGCAGATCGAAATCTACGCTGTCTACCCAGGCGCCTCGGCACAGACCGTCGATGAAAGCGTGGTCAGCCTGATCGAAGAAGAGCTTAACGGCGCCGATCACTTGCTCTACTTCGAATCGCAAAGCAGCCTGGGCAGCGCGACGATCAAGGCGACTTTCCAGCCGGGCACCAACCCGGAATTGGCGCAGGTCGATGTACAAAACCGCCTCAAGGTAGTCGAGTCGCGCCTGCCGCAAGCGGTCAATCAGCAAGGTTTGCAGGTGGAGAAGGTCTCTTCCGGTTTCCTCTTGCTGATCACTTTGACTTCCAGCGACGGCAAGCTCGATGACGTGGCCCTCAGCGATTATCTGGCGCGCAACGTGATGAACGAGATCAAGCGTCTGGACGGTGTCGGCAAGGCGCAGTTGTATGGTGCCGAGCGGGCGATGCGCGTCTGGATCGATCCGCAGAAGCTCATCGGCTTCAACCTGACGCCAGCCGATGTCAACGAAGCCATCGTTGCGCAGAACGCCCAAGTTTCAGCGGGCAGCATCGGTGATTTGCCGTCGCCTTCCACACAGGAAATCACTGCGACGATTCTGGTCAAAGGCCAGCTGTCGACGCCGCAGGAATTTGCCGACATCGTGCTCAAGGCCAATCGCGATGGCTCCACGGTGCGCATCGGTGATGTCGCGCGCGTCGAAATCGGCAGTCAGGAATATCAATTCGGCACACGCCTGAACGGCAAGCCGTCCACCGCCGTTGGCGTGCAGCTTTCTCCAGGCGCCAACGCGCTGAACACCGCGACACTGGTGCGGGCGAAGATGGATGAACTGGCGCGCTACTTCCCGGCCGGCGTGGAGTACAAGATTCCTTATGACACTTCGCCCTTCGTCAAAGTCTCGATCACCAAAGTGATCTACACCCTCGGCGAAGCGATGCTGCTGGTGTTTGCGGTGATGTTCCTGTTCCTGCAAAACGTGCGCTACACGCTGATCCCGACACTGGTGGTGCCGGTGGCGTTGATGGGCACTTTCGCGACCATGCTGGCGCTGGGGTTCTCGATCAACGTGCTGACCATGTTCGGCATGGTGCTGGCCATCGGCATTCTGGTGGATGACGCGATCGTTGTGGTGGAGAACGTCGAGCGCATCATGGCCACCGAGGGCTTGTCGCCCAAGGAAGCCACGCGCAAGGCAATGACGCAGATTACCGGCGCGATTATCGGCATCACTCTGGTGCTGGTCGCGGTGTTTATTCCGATGGCGTTCATGCAAGGCTCGGTCGGCGTGATCTACCAACAGTTCTCGCTGTCCATGGCCACGTCGATTCTATTCTCGGCGTTCCTTGCTCTGACGTTGACCCCGGCATTGTGCGCGACCTTGCTCAAGCCTGTTGCCCAAGGCGAACACCACGAGAAGCCCGGCTTCTTTGGCTGGTTCAATCGTCGCTTCGAGCAACTGACCGAGCGCTATCAGGGCTGGGTCGGCTACGCGCTGAAGCGCACTGGTCGCTACCTGTTAATCTACGTCGTTCTGCTGATTGCACTCGGCTTTTGTTTCGCGCGCCTGCCCTCTTCGTTTCTGCCGACCGAGGATCAGGGCTACACCATCACCGACATCCAGCTGCCGCCCGGAGCGACCAAGAACCGCACCGTGCAAGTGGCAGAACAGCTCGAAGCGCACAACGCCGGTGAGCCGGGGATCAGTGACAGTGTCGTGATTCTGGGTTTCAGCTTCTCCGGTAGCGGCCAGAATGCGGCGTTGGCGTTTTCGACGCTCAAGGATTGGTCGGAACGTGGCAGTGACGATGCTGCCAGCTCGATTGCCGACCGCGCTAACGCTGCGCTGAGTCAGATCAAGGACGCCATGGCGTTCTCGGTGCTGCCGCCGCCAGTAGATGGCCTCGGCACGTCCAGCGGTTTCGAGTTCCGTTTGCAGGATCGCGGTGGCCTGGGCCATGCGACGTTGATGCAAGCGCGTACGGAACTGCTCGCCGCCGCCGAGAAAAGTCCGGTATTGATGAACGTCCGTGAAAGCGCGCTGGCCGAAGCACCGCAAGTGCAACTGATCGTCGACCGCAAGCAGGCGAATGCCTTGGGCGTATCGTTCGCCGACATTGGCAACGTGCTGTCCACTGCCGTGGGTTCGAGCTACATCAATGACTTCCCCAATCAGGGCCGCATGCAGCGGGTGGTCGTGCAAGCTGAAGGTGATCAGCGCAGTCAGGTGGACGACTTGCTGAAAATGCATGTGCGCAACGACACCGGGAACATGGTGCCGCTGTCCGCATTCGTCCAGGCCAACTGGATTCAAGGCCCGGCGCAGTTGACCCGGTACAACGGTTATCCGGCGATTGCCATCTCCGGCGAACCTTCAGCAGGGCACAGCACTGGCGAAGCGATGGCGGAAATCGAGCGTTTGGTAGCGTTGGGGCCGAAGGGCTTGGGCCAGGAATGGACTGGGTTGTCGTTGCAGGAGCGTCTGTCCGGCAATCAGGCGCCGATTCTGCTTGGCCTGTCGCTACTGGTGGTATTCCTGTGTCTGGCGGCGCTGTACGAGAGCTGGTCGATTCCGACCTCTGTATTGCTCGTTGTCCCGCTTGGTGTGCTCGGCGCGGTACTCGCCGTGACACTGCGCGGCATGCCCAACGACGTGTTCTTCAAGGTCGGACTGATCACCATCATTGGTCTGTCGGCGAAAAACGCGATCCTGATCATCGAGTTCGCCAAGAGCTTGTATGACGAAGGTCACGATCTGATCGATGCGACGTTGCAGGCCGCGCGTTCGCGTCTGCGGCCGATCGTGATGACATCGCTGGCGTTCATTCTCGGTGTGGTGCCGTTGGCCATCGCCACCGGCGCCAGTTCGGCCAGCCAACAGGCGATCGGCACTGGCGTGATCGGTGGGATGATTACGGCGACGCTGGCGGTGATCTTCGTGCCAGTCTTCTTCGTCGTAGTGATGAAACTCGTACAACGATTCACCAAACCCCACTGATCCAAATGTAGGAGCTGTCGAGTGCAACGAGGCTGCGATCTTTTGATCTTGAAAAGCTAAAGTCGAAAGATCGTCCGATCGCGGCCCCGGCCTTCGGCAGCTCCTACAAAAGCCGGATCGCCTGCGCTATGGTGCACTGACAGTTCACCGCCGTGAGTCACCATGCGCTTCCTCGCCCGCACCCACCCTCGCCTCTCCGCCGCCGCTCTGCTCGGCCTAGCCACCGGCCTGTTGGTCCCGGCCGATTCCATCGTCAGCAAAATCCTCATTGGCTGGAACGTCGGTGTCTGGACATACCTGATCCTGATGTTCTGGCTGACCATACGCGCCAAGGCCCCGGACGTGCGACGCATCGCCGAAGTCGAAGATGAGAATGCCGGGCTGGTGCTGTTTGTGGTGTGCATTGCCGCGTTGGCCAGTCTCGCCACCATCACCCTTGAACTAGCCGGCAGCAAAGACCTGGAAACCTCACGCAAACTCATGCACTACGGGTTCACAGCGCTGACAGTGACCGGCTCATGGCTGCTGATAGGTGTGATCTTCTGCGTGCACTACGCGAGGTTGTTTTACACCTGGAATGGGAAGGAGCCAGCACTGCGTTTTGCGGAAGGACTGACCACCCCCAATTACTGGGATTTTCTGTACTTCTCGTTCACCATCGGCGTGGCTGTGCAGACTTCGGATGTGGGTGTTGCGACGCGGGATATTCGAAAGATTGTGCTGGCGCAGTCGCTGATTGGATTTTTATTCAATACCGCAATTTTAGGTTTTTCGATCAATATCGCGGCGGGATTGTTTGGCTGATGTTGTCCCGGGTGCGTCAATTCAGGGCTTATGATAAGAGAAAGAGAACCAACGGCCTACGCATTCTGTCAGTCGTGTCAGACCGAATCGGAAACTCATACTTTTTAGCTACTGTAAACTGTCAGGTCTTACAGTTTACAGATCGCCCCATTAGCGCTCTCATAGCTCATCCCGAAAGTTTCCCTTTAAAGCGGGATATCTCGTCACGACATGGAGACCGCAAAAATGCTATCTAGAATTCGCGAGCGTAGAAACGCAATTGGCCCAGGCATGTGCAAAGGAACAATCAATACCGTTGAGAAGTTCAATGCAGGACTGGTTGAGCTATATGAGAAAGCATTCCCGCTCCCTCATGGTGAGGCCTACGTTATGTTTGCTCGGCAGCGCAATGAGGACGACACGACCAAGGAGATCACCCTGTCGTTCACAAAAAGCCTGCCAAATGACAGTTACGTATTGACACCAACCTCCCACGAGGTTCGCCTGACATTCCTTGACAGCAGCGATCCAGCGAAACCTGTGACGTACACTCAGCGTTCAGGCACTGCCATAATCGCCTATGACCGCGATTCAGCCACTCTTTCAGGAAATTTGAACAACGTTGTCGTCGAGAACAACGACGACGACGAGTTGAAACAACTGACCCTGGAGGTTGCGTTCTCAGCAGTGGGAGATATTGTGAAATTACGCGGATACCCTTCTAAAGCCGCGTAGTTCGGAATAAAAAAGGAAGCTTACGCTTCCTTTTTTTGCCTATATCACCACGTATAACGAATACCGAGATTTGCACCCAACGGCTGCTTTATATATTGCCCATTGCTGTACTCGAAATCAGCATGCACGCTGAAATTCCTGGCTATCGCGACGGCCACGCCAGCACCCAGCTCCCCACGAGAACCAGACAGGTCATTATTGAATACATTGTTGTTCACCTGCACTTCGTTGTTCTTTGCAAATTCATGAACCCAAGCAAGGCGAATATAAGGCTGTACAGTCCGCCCCTGATCCAGCTCGATATTCCGACCAGCCGTTAGGCCCGCTTTACCGATGAATGAGTGGGTACGATCTCCTTCTGCCTGCAGATCATTACTTAATGAATAATTCTTCCCTTCAATAACTACCGCTGACCACTGAGTGTAGGGTTCCACGAAGTTTCCATTAGCAAAGGTGATGTGTTTGCCGATTTCCACCGATCCACCGATGGCGGAATTGTCGTAATCACCCTTGGCTCGCGTCCCGTCACTCAATCCGACCTTTGCATCATTATTGAAACGGTTGGCTTTCAACACGCCATCAAAATAATAACCCGTATGCTTATCCAGCCACGTTACATAACCGCCAAGGTAGTAACTTTCGACACTCCCGGACGTCCCCGCATCGAGGTCCAGGTCAGATTGACTTTGACCTGCCATGACACCGATCAACCATTGGCCGTCACCCAATGGTAGCGGCGCATCTGCCCCTAGGGTGAAGCCACTTTGCCGTTGCTTATAGCCGACACCCGAGCCATCGGCGATATTGTACTTGTTCGTGTAAGTACGCCCCCACGCGCCCGCTTGACCTCCACTGAAGCGCAACTCCCCCATACGGGAGCGTAACGAAGTCAACTCGCCCAACCATACCGTCGACGCCGTGTTGAACAGAGCCAGCACGGAACGAGCCCCAGGGCTGATCGTCCGGGTGCTGGGATCCAGTATCCAGTCATTGCCGCTTTTCACCAGACCGTAGGAATACGTTCCTAGATCAACGTCGCGATTCATGAAAAAAACGGCGTCACCCCCGGCTGTTTGCACCACCCGAACAGGTTGCCCACTGGCAGGATCATTACCGCTGCTTGCGATGAGCAGCTCATGTGTTCCTTGGGCGGTTCCTGTGATATTCAGCACATCCGTCTCACCCGTGGTGAAATTGGTGCCCATTACAAAGCGGCCGTTGCCGGAGAGCGATGCCACGTTGAGTTGATAAAAGGCATCGGAGGTACCGAAGACCACAGAGCCACCGCTATTCAGGTTCAGTTGGTCAATGCTGCTGTTGCTGGTCAGTACCCACCGGGAACTGTCATTGATCGTGGCACTCTGCACATTTTGCAATTGACCTGTCAGCGTCGAATTGTTTTGCAGAGTCAGTCTTGCGATGCTGCCCTGCTCAGTGACGATGTCACCCTTGAGGGTGCTGTCGTTGACCGCGAGAGAGGCATCAGCCCCACCTCGGACATCCAGTAACGTGCCATTGCCAGAGAGCAAGCGAGAGTTGGTCAAGGTGATGGCCGATGGCGAGTCTTCGGCGTTGGCATGGTTGACCAGAATCGCTGAGCCGGATATGCCTTGCACGGTAGTGTTTTCAAGGTTCAGCGTCGCGGGTTGAACCCTATTCGGATCGGAGTTGATGACCACGCCCTCGCCACCTCCCGTGATCGTGCTGTTTTGGGCATTTGCCTGGCCGCTACTCAGCCGCAGTCCGTAACTGGTGGCCCCAGTCCCGATAAGGTCGGAGTCACTGAGGTTCAGGACGCTGAAAGCACTGACCAGAGCGCCACCGGTCACACCAGTGATCCGCGTGCCATTGGCAACTGACACGCTGGACCCTTCTTGTCCTTGGGAATCACGTACCACTTGGAGCCCTAACCGATTCCCGGAAATCGTACTGCTGTCAATTGTCGCTTGTGTGCTACTCAGAAGGACCGCTGCCAGGCCGCTCGTAGAAGAAACTGTTGCACCACGCAGATTAACCGTCGACCCTTGGCGAGCCGTTATCTGCCGTATCGTGCTACCGGGATTCACGATCAACGTAGAGTTTTCAGAGGTGATAGCCAGCGTTTGTGCGCCGTTCACGGTCAGCGTTGCATTCTGCGCGAGGTCCCATCGTTCCGGCACACCACCATTTACCGTTTCCTCCCGCCCAACGACGGGCGCTGCGCTGACGGAGGCACTAAACACCGCCAACAATGAAGGGCTGGCCATCATGAAATACCCCAAACGGCCCAAAACCGAAAACGACTTACCCCGCATAATGAATACCTGCTTTGTGTTTAATGGAATGGCAGTAGTAGCCATCCTTCGAGGGGCGCAAGGCTATAGAGAAAAATTTTGAATTTCTGTAGGACTTATCCTCAGATGAAAGGAGAATTTTCTTTCAGATTGCAAGATTCAACATCCAGCCATAAGTGAATAGGGGCGCTGACAAAATTATTGCCCACGCGCCCCCTATGATTAATCAACGATCATGGGGTGATGAAATCCTCACAAAACCGACCTTGGCTATCGTCCAGATCCAATTCGTTTTCAGCAGGCAATGAGTCCGGGGTTGGATTATTGCCAGCGCCCCCGCGGGAAATGGAATAAGTCACACGCGCCCTTTGGAGATGAGCCGGTTTGAAATCCTCGGCGTAATCGCCAATTCCGATAATTACGCCGTCGGGAGGGAATGTCCCTGTAATCGGGAATGTAGCTACTGCATCAGTACCTTCGATTGGTTTGCTAGGATCCGCCAGTTCATATGCCTGGTACTTCAAAGTAATGGTTTCTCCATCGACGGTGTAGGTATTGGGCAATACGCGCACGTGCAGATTACGCCTTTCCGTACCATCATTTGGAATGGTCGCCGTAGGGAAGTTCAACGTGGAACACCCTATTCTTCTTCGCGACCCGGCTAGATTCAGTATTACCGGTGCAGCCATTTCAATCGGGAAAGGTTCCACAACGATATCTTTTGTCTTGGAAGCAGTCGGGTTTTTAGACCCAGGAGTGTAAAGCGTATAGCGCAGCACCTTGGTCCCGCTTTCTTGCTTCAGAACAACTGACCAAGGCAGCGGATGGTCGAGTGTGTCGCCTTCCTGGCCTGATGTCAGCGCAATCGATTCGCCTATTTTGATGTCGTCATAGAACACATCGATCAACCAGCCTTCTTCGGTCGGTGGCGTTGCGAAAAGTTTAATATGCACGTTGATACCGGAATCGCCATAATCACCTTCCTTGATTTCGTCGGCGCTACCAGCAGTTGTTGTCAACGTAGGCGGATCGAGGCCAATCGTAATTGGATCCGGACCGATATATGAAATGTCGACGTCAATTTCTACATCGTCTTCAGCGAGCAACCTGAGACCACGAAACATCTTGAAACTCACATCGGTTATAACAACACCATCGGTATCCCCATAAGCCTGCTTTACAAGATCATACGGGGCGTAAAACGTCAGTTCGGTATTGGCACCCACTCGCTGTTCAGCGCCTGCGGCCTGGCCTGCCCAATAACCGGTAATAGTGTCAGTTTGAGCATTGGGAGTTGGAACCTTGACCTTGAACTCCACACCTTTGCTATCGAACTGCGTATCCGCAAGATCGATCAAGTTGTCGCCGTCTGTACCGTTGGCCAACGTTACTATCGGAGGCAGCACCGTGGCGGGATCAGGATCTTTGGCATGTTGAACAATACGTTGACTAAAGTTCGATCGTCTTCCTTCATTTCCTGCCAAGTCTTTGGATACGTAAATAAGCTGATTCGGCCCATCCGGGGCATCTACGAATACCTGTATTGGAATCCCAGCATCCCTACTGGCCGACAGCTCCCCCTCGAACACTGGCGTATCGCGAACCGGATCGGGCGCAGGACCGAAAAAAAGCTGTAAACATCAGTTGCCTCGAAATTTGCAGGGATTGCCGGCTTGACAACAATTTCAGTCTTGCCTTCGAGGTACGCCTCGTCGATAGGTGTGGTCGGGAGCAAATCGCCTGGCCACTCTGCAGCACCAGGAGTCCGATCGGCAGGCGGGTTTTTTACTTGATAGGGTCGCGTCAGATCAATTGCAAAAGTACTGATACCGGACTCGGTATCGTTGATACCGCCCGCAAAATAGACATACCGAAACTCCCATTCCGTAGGCGTTTCGGGAGAAAGTTCCTCTCTGAACAGGTTGCGTCGGATCTTGTAGGGTACCGTCCAGTCTCGCGTACTAACAGGCCCAGGTAAAATGTACGGAGCGTCATCACCTGAATCGACAATGTCAATCCACGGTATGGAACCTTTTATACGAATCTGCGGTATAAACGAATCGTCATCATCTTCAAGTGCGGGTTTCGGAACCACATACTCCAGATCACTGACAAGAGCAGCAATTGGAATGCGCAAATCGGGAAGTAGTGTTTGTGCAGGAAAAGTAACGGCTACTGGCATATCAAGAGCATTTTCGACTACGGATTTTTTCCTCAGCGCCGCCACTCTGGACAGATTGGCTTTTTCAACTATAGCGTTCATTATTTTCTCCCTGCTTTTTTCAATTAGGTATGTCTTCTCTTCAATCACTTGTTGCCAAGCACCTACGATTAGCGGTTTACGGTCTTAAAGGAAGTTCATCGCCAGGAATTACTTGATCAATCTTTACCCAGCCTAGCTTGGAGACACCGACAAGTTTGCGCCCCCGAAAAACTCGGTACACAGCAGTCGCTGAAGCATGCTCATACATAGGCTTGATGTGGACATCGTAAGGTTGGATACACAAGGTATAGCCTTCGTTGATATCGGTGTCATTCAGGGCGGAGCGTATGTCTTTTTTCCGTGCCCTGACATATTCCACCCCGCTTCCATTCAAACTTGAATAGCCTCTCCACAGTAACTCGACTCGATCCCCGACCCTGAACCCCACCAGAGGTGGGACAGATATTTGTACGCCCTCACTCAAAGGCGGTTTCGTGCTGCAGTTGAGATAGCCGTAATCGTCTTTATCAGGGAAATCCGGCGCCTCTAGGTCAGTTGGAACAGGAGTATGGTCGATTGTCAGTTTGCGTTGTTCCGATTTTGAGGGGTGGTCCGCAGTATCGAGCACCTGATACCACAATTGCCCCACGCCATCGACCTGCAAAAACTGAGCATCAATATGAATAACAAACTCCGGCTGGATGTCCGCTGCCGTGTAATCATTAATTATTGAAACAAGTGGCTGACCCGGTTGGTCTAAAAAAACCGTTAATCGATCTCTATCGTCAGGCAATGTTGCATAACTGGGCCAAAGTGGAACCACCACGTCGATTCCCGCCAATAATAAATCCAGCGGTATGTAACCTTCCGGATCAACATCCGCATCCTCTACTCCGATGACTCTCGGCGGTTTGAAGTCCAGCGGGCCTGAGTTAGACATACATCAAATCCCTACCTGTTTTCGCTTGATGAGTACTTCATAAGATTAAACGCCTTGCCAGGCATGCTGCCTACTGTCAGATCTGACAGGTAAAAGGACCGCCTGTCGGAATTTTTCTGTTTAGTTTGATCAAGACGCTTGACGCCGTTCCAGTAAATCGGCTTTCCTGAAACCGGTTTCAGCAATACCCGAATAACAATAAGGTTTCCCGATGAACGACTTTTCCGCCGCCCAGCGCAGCCGCGTGACCATGCTCGACGTCGCCGAACGC
The DNA here is from genome assembly GCF_054667565.1 of Pseudomonas sp. S3_G06. Taxonomy (NCBI): domain Bacteria; kingdom Pseudomonadati; phylum Pseudomonadota; class Gammaproteobacteria; order Pseudomonadales; family Pseudomonadaceae; genus Pseudomonas; species Pseudomonas sp. S3_G06. Next base: position 1,930,601 of record NZ_CP162738.1, on the reverse strand, counting down.
GCCGGGGTGTCCAAGGCCAGCGTCTCGCGTTTCATCGGCGATGACCGCGCCCTGCTCTCCGACGCGATTGCCTTGCGCATTGAACAAGCCATCGGCGAACTCGGTTACCGCCCCAACCAAATGGCCCGCGGCCTGAAACGCGGGCGCACCCGCCTGATCGGCATGCTCGTGGCCGATATCCGTAACCCTTATTCGATTGCCGTGATGCACGGGGTGGAAACCGCCTGCCGTGCGCACGGCTACAGCCTGGTGGTGTGCAACACCGACCGCGATGACGAGCAGGAGCGCCAGCATCTGGCGCTGTTGCGCTCGTACAACATCGAAGGGCTGATCGTGAACACGCTGGGCCATCACCGTGACGAATTGCACGAGCTGCGCCGCGAGATGCCTATGGTGTTGGTGGATCGCAAGGTCGACGGGCTCGACAGCGACATGGTCGGGTTGAACAACTCGCAAGCAGTAGAGATGGCGCTCGCGCATCTTGAGCAGCGCGGATATCGGAATTTATTGCTGGTCACCGAACCGTTTGACGGCACCAGTTCGCGGATCGAACGGGTCAGCAGTTTTCAAGCGCAGATTGCCCAACGCTCGGCCCTGACCGGAGCGGTGCTGGAAACCGGCGATCATCTACTCGCGCGACTGCAAACCTTTTTAAACACCCACGGTGACGGTCCGAAAGCACTGTTTTGCGCCAATGGCGTGGCGGCGCTGGCGGCGACTCACGCGTTGCGCGCACTCGGTGTGCACTTGTTCGAGGATGTCGGGCTGATTGCCCTGGATGATCTGGATTGGTATCCGCTGGTGGGCAGCGGGATTACCGCGCTGGCACAGCCGACGCAAGAGATAGGCGCGCGGGCGTTTGAGTGTCTGCTCAAGCGCTTGCGCGGGGATGATGAGGTGGCGCGGGTGGTGGATTTTGCGCCGGTGCTGGTTGAGCGTGGATCGACCCGTGAGGTTGGCGGTGTCTGATCTGACGCTTTCGCGAGCAGGCTCGCTCCCACAGGTTGATCGCATTCCATTGTGGGAGCGAGCCTGCTCGCGAAAAGGCCTGCAAAAGCACCACAAATCCATCTGATATTTTTTTGAACAAAAATGAAACCGGTTTCAGAGGTCAATAACAATGAATAAACCCGCCGTTTCCATCAGTTTGTCCAGCTACGGTGCCGAGCTCGTGCGCCAGCGTGGGCAGGATTGTTTTATCGACATCCTCGCGGCAGCCGGGGCGAATCGCATCGAGTGGCGTGAAGAGCTGCTGACCCGTGAAGACCCGGCGCAACTGGCTCAGGCTACCCAGGCGCAGGGCCTGCAAAGCATTTATTCCTCACCCACCGAACTCTGGCTGGCCGGGCAAGCGCAGCCAAATCCCGAGTTGATTACCGCGCTGCAACAGGCCCAGGCGTTCGGTTCGAAATGGCTGAAAGTTTCGCTTGGCTATTTCACTGATAACTCTGATTTGCAGGCATTGGCCGAGCGACTCAAGCAAAGCCCGGTGCAACTGCTGGTGGAGAACGACCAGACCTTGCACGGCGGGCGCATCGAGCCGTTCCAGCGTTTCTTCGCCGCCGTCGAGCAGCACAACCTGCCGATCAAGATGACTTTCGACATCGGTAACTGGCACTGGCAGGACCAATCTGCCGCCAGCGCCGCCCGCGCGCTTGGGCGTCATGTCGGTTACGTGCATTGCAAAGCCGTGGCGCGCCGCGCCGACGGCAAACTGGTCGCCGTACCGCCGGCCGTCAGCGACCTGCATCTGTGGGAACAACTGCTGCGGCACATGGACCAAGGCGTTATGCGCGCCGCCGAATACCCGCTGCAAGGCGATGACCTGGTGCAACTGACCCGTGAACACGTCGCCGCCCTCGCCCGCCTCGGTCAATCGCGCCTGGAGCCTGCTCATGTCTGAGATCGATATCCTTTCTTTCGGAGAAACCATGGCAATGCTGGTCGCCGAGCAGACCGGCGATCTGGCCAAGGTCGAGCAGTTTCACAAACGGATTGCCGGGGCCGACAGCAACGTCGCGATCGGCTTGTCGCGCTTGGGTTTCAACGTCGCGTGGCTGAGCCGGGTCGGTAACGATTCGCTCGGACGCTTTGTGGTGGAAACGCTGATCAAGGAAGGTCTGGATTGCAGCCACGTCGAAGTCGATAAAAACCATCCGACCGGATTCCAGTTCAAATCGCGTAACGACGACGGCAGCGACCCGCAGGTGGAGTATTTCCGCCGTGGTTCGGCGGCCAGTCATCTGTCGCCGCACTCCATCACCGACAACCTGCTCAGCGCCCGCCATTTGCACGCCACCGGTATTCCGCCGGCGCTGTCAGGTTCCAGCCGGGAAATGTCCTTCGAGCTGATGAACCGCATGCGCGCCGCCGGACGCAGCGTGTCGTTCGACCCGAATCTGCGCCCAAGCCTGTGGGCCAGCGAGGCCGAGATGATCCGCGAGATCAACCGCCTCGCCGCCCTCGCCCACTGGGTGCTGCCGGGGTTGAGCGAGGGCCGCTTGCTCACCGGTTTCGACGACCCGGCCGACATTGCTGCGTTCTATCTGGATCAGGGCGCCGAGGCGGTGGCGATCAAGCTCGGGCCTGCGGGCGCTTATTACCGCACGCAGCTGGATCAGGGATTTGTCGCTGGCGTGCCGGTGAGCAACGTGGTCGATACCGTGGGCGCTGGTGATGGCTTTGCGGTCGGGATGATCAGCGCCCTGCTCGAGCATCAGAGTTTTGCCGAGGCCGTGCAGCGAGCGAACTGGATTGGCAGTCGCGCGGTGCAGAGTCGCGGGGATATGGAGGGGTTGCCTTCCCGCTTGGAGTTGACCGCTGAATTTGCGAGCAGGCTCGCTCCCACAGGGGAACGCATTTCACATGCGGGAGCGAGCCTGCTCGCGAAGAGGCCCGCCTGATCACCGCAAATCAATGAACCTGCTGCGACAAAAACAACAAGCTCAGGAGTCACACCGATGAAAACCGCTACCCTCGCCACCCGCCGCTGGTGGTACATCATGCCGATCGTGTTCATCACTTACAGCCTGGCCTATCTCGATCGCGCCAACTACGGTTTCGCCGCCGCGTCGGGCATGGCCGAAGACCTGATGATCACACCGGGCCTGTCCTCGCTGCTCGGCGCGCTGTTCTTTCTCGGCTACTTTTTCTTCCAGGTACCCGGCGCGATCTACGCGCAAAAGCACAGCGTGAAGAAGCTGATTTTCGTCAGCCTGATTCTCTGGGGCGGGCTCGCCACGCTGACTGGCGTGGTATCCAACGCCTATTGGCTGATCGTCATTCGCTTCATGCTCGGCGTGGTCGAAGCGGCGGTGATGCCGGCGATGCTGGTCTATCTCTGCCACTGGTTCACCCGCGCCGAACGCTCGCGGGCCAACACATTTCTGATCCTTGGCAACCCGGTGACCATGCTGTGGATGTCGGTGGTGTCGGGCTATCTGGTGCAGCATTTCAGCTGGCGCTGGATGTTCATCATCGAAGGTCTGCCGGCAGTGTTGTGGGCGTTTATCTGGTGGCGTCTGGCCGATGATCGTCCGGCCCAGGCCAAGTGGCTCAATGAACAGGAAAAACACGATCTGGAAAGCGCGCTCGCCGCAGAGCAGGTCGGCATCAAGGCTGTGAAGAACTACGCCGAGGCTTTCCGTTCGCCGAAGGTGATCATCCTGGCGCTGCAGTTTTTCTGCTGGAGCATCGGCGTCTACGGTTTCGTATTGTGGCTGCCGTCGATCCTCAAGGCCGGCGCGCAAATGGACATGATCGAGGCTGGCTGGCTGTCGGCGCTGCCGTATCTGGCGGCCGTGCTGGGCATGCTCGCGGTGTCGTGGGGTTCGGACAAATTGCAGAAGCGCAAACGCTTCGTCTGGCCACCGCTGCTGATCGCTTCGATTGCGTTTTATGGCTCGTATGCGTTGGGCGCCGAGCATTTCTGGTGGTCGTACACGTTGCTGGTGATTGCCGGCGCCTGCATGTACGCGCCGTATGGGCCGTTTTTCGCCATCGTTCCGGAGATCCTGCCGGCCAACGTTGCCGGTGGCGCCATGGCGCTGATCAATAGCATGGGCGCGCTCGGCTCGTTCGGCGGCTCGTATCTGGTCGGCTACCTGAACAGCTCCACCGGCTCGCCCGGCGCCTCCTACCTGTTGATGAGCGGCGCGTTGCTGTTGTCGGTGGTGCTGACGATTTTCCTCAAGCCCGGCGCCAGTGATCGCGTCGTCGCCAAAGCCGCCGCCACACCGCGTGTGCCGGCGCATTACTGAAAGGACTTTTGCCATGAAAAAACAGGTCGTGCTGTACAAGAAACTTTCGCCCGCGCTGATGGCGCGCCTGCAAGAGCAGTTTGACGTAACGCTGATCGAAAGCCTCAACGCCGATGGCCTCATGCAGTTGCGCGATGCCCTGCCCCGCGCCCACGGTTTGCTCGGCGCCAGCCTGAAACTGGATGCGGCGTTGCTGGATCTGGCGCCGCAGCTGGAGGCGATTGCCAGCGTCTCGGTGGGTGTCGACAACTACGACATCGAGTATCTGAACCGGCGCAAGATTCTGCTGACCAACACTCCCGACGTGCTCACCGAAACCACTGCCGACACCGGTTTCGCCCTGATCCTCGCTGCCGCGCGGCGTGTGGTTGAACTGGCGAACATGGTCCGTGGCGGGCAGTGGAGCCGCAATATCGGCCCGGCGCATTTCGGCACCGATGTGCATGGCAAGACGCTGGGCATCATCGGCATGGGCCGCATCGGCGAAGCCTTGGCCCAGCGTGGGCGTTTCGGTTTCGGCATGCCGGTGATCTACCACAGCCAGTCGCGCAAACCGGCGGTCGAGGAGCGGTTCGACGCACAATATCGCAGCCTCGAAGAGTTGCTCCAGCAGGCCGATTTCATTTGCCTGACTTTGCCTCTGACGGCGCAGACCGAACGCTTGATCGGCGCGGAACAATTTGCGCTGATGCGGCCGGAGAGCATCTTCATCAATATCTCGCGGGGCAAGGTGGTCGATGAGGCGGCAATGATCGAGGCGTTGCGCAACCAGCGCATTCGCGCGGCGGGGCTGGATGTGTTCGAGCGCGAGCCGTTGAATCATGATTCGCCATTGTTGCAGTTGAGCAACGTGGTGGCGACGCCGCACATGGGCTCGGCGACCCATGAGACGCGTGAGGCGATGGCGCGGTGTGCGGTGGAGAATCTGCTGGCGGCGTTGAACGGACAGCGGCCGGCGAATCTGGTGAATCCTCTAAACTGATCGTTCCCACGCTCAGCGTGGGAATGCAGCCCGGGACGCTCCGCGTCCCTTCCGAAAGCTGGAACGCGGAGCGTCCCTACAGGCATTCCCACGCGGAGCGTGGGAACGATCAGCAAGGCGCCGGGGCAGGCAATGCAAGACCCTCAGGCACTGCGCGCCTGCAACAGCTGCACCGCACACAACGCAATCCGCGCGCAGGCATCCGCCAATTTGACCCGATCCACCACCAGCCCGATGCGAATGTGCCCCGCCGCGCTCGGCCCGAACGCTTCGCCGGCCAGCACAGAGACGCCATAACCCTCCAGCAAGCGCTCAGCAAATGCCTGAGCGCCAAGCCCAGTCTGGCGCACATCGACCATCACAAACATGCCGCCATCCGGGCGGATCGGCTGCAACCCAGGGCAACCGTACAAACGTTCGCAGACCAGATCGCGGCGCAAGCGATACTCCTCACGCATCTGAGAGACTTCCGGCAGATCACTTTGCAGCGCCACTTGCGCGGCCTTCTGTACGAAATCCGGCAGACCGAAGAGCATGCTCAGCGACAGATTCACCAGATGCTCGGCCAAGGGTTTCGGGCCGATCATCCAGCCGATGCGCCAACCGGTCATCGCATGGGATTTCGACAGACTGTTGATCGTCGCGGTGCGCTCGGCCATGCCCGGCAGGCTCGCCGGGCTGATGTGCTCGCCTTCGTATAAAAGCTCGCTGTACACCTCATCGCTGATCAGCCACAGGTCATGGCGAATGCACAGCGCTGCCAGTTCCTGCCAGATCAGCAAGGGCAGACTCGCGCCGCTGGGATTGTTCGGGCTGTTGAGCAGCATCGCGCGAGTTCGCGGGGTAATGCGCGAGGCGACATCGGCGGGGTCGACACGAAAACCGTTCTCCGGGCGCACCGGCACGGCAATTACCTTGGCACCGCAAGCGCCAAACACTCCTTCGTAGGTAACGTACATCGGCTCGGCGACGATCACTTCATCGCCCGGATCGAGCAGACACTGCGCCACCGAATACACCGCGCATTGCGCGCCGGGCAGGACAATCACCTGATCAGGATCAACCCGTTGACCACTGCGCTGGCGATGACGCTCGGCAATCAGCCAGCGCAGCTCGAACCGCCCACGCACATCGGAGTAATGGGTGTCGCCGGCCAACAGGCTGTCAATCGCACCATGGACAATCGGCAACGGCGTATCGAAATCCGGATCGCCGACGCTCAACAACAAAACATCAACGCCGTCGGCGCGCAGTTCCAGCGCTCGGTCGTGAATCTGCCAGGCAGCGGCACCCTCCCCGGCGATTCGTTGGGTCAAGGCTGAATAGCGCATGTACGTCTCCTGTTAGCGCGGTTTCCAGCCTTCACCGTATCTCAAATCACGAAACGCGCCACCATGGCGTTCAAATCCACTGCCAGTCGCGACAGTTCGTGGGTCGCGGCGCTGGTCTGGTTGGCGCCGGCGGCCGATTGCGTGGCGAGGTCGCGAATGTTGACCAGGTTGCGATCGACTTCGCGGGAGACTTGCGCCTGCTCTTCCGAAGCGCTGGCGATAACCAGGTTGCGCTCGTTGATCTGGTGAATCGATTGCGTGATCTGCTCCAGCGCCACGCCGGCCGCGCGGGCCATTTCCAATGTGGACTGGGTGCGCTGATTGCTTTGCTGCATCGACGAAACCGCTTCTCCGGTACCGTTCTGGATGCCGGCGACCATTTTTTCGATTTCCTGAGTCGACTGCGCGGTGCGATGGGCCAAGGCGCGCACTTCGTCAGCCACCACGGCAAAACCACGGCCAGCCTCGCCGGCACGCGCCGCTTCAATTGCAGCGTTGAGCGCCAAGAGGTTGGTCTGCTCGGCGATGGCCCGAATCACGTCCAGCACCTTGCCAATGTCACGACCTTGCGCGGCGAGGCCTTCGATCATCTGCGCGGTGTTCTGCACGTCGTGAGTCATGGTCTGGATCGCGTCGACGGTTTTCACCACCTGATCGCGACCTTCGCGGGCGGCGTGGGTCGACTGGTTGGACGCCTCTGAAGTCGACACGGCATTGCGCGCCACTTCTTCCACCGCAGCGGTCATCTCGTTGACGGCAGTGGCGGCTTGTTCGATTTCGTTGTTCTGCTGCTGCAAGCCACGAGAGGCTTCTTCGGTGACAGCGCTAAGTTCTTCGGCAGCGGCGCCCAGTTGCGTGGCGGAGCCGGCGATCTGCTCGATGGTTCTGCGCAAGTTGGTCTGCATCGCCGCCAAGGCTTCGAGCAGGCGCGCCGGTTCGTCCTTGCCGTCGACTTCGATGGCTTTGCTGAGGTCACCGTCGGCAATGGTTTGCGCAGCGAGCACGGCGCGGTTGAGCGGCGTGACGATGCTGCGGGTCAGCAACCAGGCGAGCAACACGGTGGCTAGCGCCGCAATCACGGCGACGATGATGATCCCGGTGATGGCGCTGTCATAGTTTTCACCGGCCTTGGTCGCCGCCGCTCTGGCCCCGGCGGTGTTCATGCCGATCAACTTGTTGAGCTGCTCGCCCATTTGATCGGTGCCTTCCTTGATGCGCGTGTTGATCAACGCGCGCATCGCTTCCAGATCGCCCTTGCGCGATAGCTCAATCATCTGATTCTGCGCTTGCAGGTAATTATCGAGCGTCGTCGAAAACGTCTGGAAGACCGCGCGCTCTTCAGGGCCTGCCGGCAACGCAGCGTAGTTGGCCTGTGCTTTGCGCACCTTGTCGACCAGCACCGCGATGCGGGTTTCTGCCTCTTGCAGGCTGGCCGGTTCGCGATTGACCAGCACACGGAACGAGAGAATGCGCATGCGCAGGACGTTTTCCGTGACCACGCTGAGGTGGGTCACGCTTGGCAACTGGTTGGTGTCCATATCGATCGACGCCTGACGAATGACCGTCATGCGGCTTACGGCGAACACGCCGAGGACAATCACCAGCAAGGCGATGAAGGCAAAACCGAGGAAAGCACGGGGCGCGATATTCAGATTACGCAGGGACATGGTCGGACTCTCGAAAGAAAGAAACTACGAGCATCCATGCCGTGAGCACTGGCCCATAGCGGGCGACAGTCCGGCGTCACTGGGTTTTGGTTTTGTGTGCGCCTGAACGTTGTATCGGCCAGGCTTGAGGAAGGTTTCGGGTCTGCGGTAAATATTTTTCGGGACGTGACAACGATCAAACACTGCTCCGCTGCCATTGGTAGGAGCTGTCGAGTGCAACGAGGCTGCGATCTTTTGACTTTTAAAAGCAGGATCAAAAGATCGCAGCCTCGTTGCACTCGACAGCTCCTACATAGGCAAGCCGATCAGCGTTTGGTGGCGAGTTGCCAGACCCGAGCAATATCGGTTGCGCGCTCACGCAGCAGGCGCGGGGCTTCGGCGCAGGCCTGTTCCAGAGTCATCGGTCCGCTGGTCACGGCGAACGCGGCGTCGATGCCATGCTGATAGAGCTCCTGATAGCCATCGCCCAAGGTCCCGGCAATCACGATCACCGGCACGGCGTGCTGTTTGGCAAGTCGCGCAACACCGAACGGCGTTTTGCCGCGCAGGGTCTGCGCATCGAAGCGGCCTTCGCCGGTAATCACCAGATCCGCACCTTTGACTGCCTCAGCGAGCCCGACCAGTTCCGCTACCACCTCGACGCCCGCCTGAAACTGCGCACCGAGAAAAGCCTTGGCCGCAAACCCCAGACCACCCGCCGCGCCGCTGCCCGGTTCATCGCGCACGTCTCTGCCCAATGCTTGCGCGCAAAGCTCGGCGAAGTGCCCCAGCGTCTGATCGAGCTGCTCAACCTGCGCAGGCGATGCGCCCTTCTGCGGGCCGAAAATGGCCGAGGCGCCGTGGGGCCCGCAGAGTGGATTATTGACGTCGGCGGCGATGTCGAAACGCACATCGGCCAGACGTGGATCAAGTCCACTCAGGTCCAATCGCGCCAGTTGCGCCAAGGCCAGGCCGCCGGGTACCAGCGACTGATTCTGCGCATCCAGCAACTTCACACCCAATGCCTGCATCGCCCCGGCACCGCCATCATTGGTCGCGCTGCCGCCAATCGCCAGAATCACCCGTTGCGCGCCGGCATCCAGCGCTGCACGAATCAGTTCACCGGTGCCAAACGTGCTGCTGATGCAGGCATCGCGCTGTCCCGGCGGGACCAGTTGCAGACCGCTCGCCTCGGCCATTTCTATGATCGCGGTGTGGTTGTGCGGTAGCCAGCCCCAAGCAGCATCGACCGGCGCGCCCAGTGGACCGCGCACGCGGGTGCGGCGTAACTCACCTTCGCAGGCTGCAAGAATCGACTCGACCGTGCCTTCGCCGCCGTCGGCCATCGGGCATTTGACCAGCGTCGCCTGCGGCCAGACCTGCGCCAGTCCGAGGGCGATGGCTTCGGCAACGCCTTGGGCACTCAGGCTGTCCTTGAACGAGTCGGGGGCGATGACGATCTTCATGGGAATTCTCCGGTTGCAGTGGCATTCATGCTGCCAGTCGGCCTGCGCCTTGACGCCGGTCGGGTGCACAAGTGGCGTCGGCGTTTATTGTTCATTTCCACAAAAGGCTGGCGCTGGATGTTCCGGCCTCTTCGCGAGCAGGCTCGCTCCCACATTTGAAATGCATGCCACTGTGGGAGCGAGCCTGCTCGCGAAGGGGCCCCGAAATACACCGATCAATTCGGATCAGTCTGCGGCAGCAACTGCACCCCCAGATACAACGCCAGCATCCCGTCCAGCTTCAACGGATCTACCCCGCTCAACTCGGCAATCCGTTCCATGCGATAGCGCAGGCTGTTGCGATGGATGCCCAGCGCTTCGGCACAGGCCTGGCTCTGCCCGTCGTGCTCGCACCAACTGCGCAGCGTCGCCAGCAACTGGCCGTTGCTGTCCTTGGCGATAACCTTGCGCAGCGGCTTGAGCAGTTCGTCCAGCGCATCGTCGTTGCGATGTCGCCATAGCATGACCGGCAAGCGATAACGATTGAGCGTCAGCAGTCTCGAATTCGGCAGCACGTCACGACCATACGCCAGCAAGTCGCCGACCCGTCGATAACAGCGGCGCAACCCGGCCAGGCCATCCGCCTGCCCGCCGACGGCAATGCGCAAAATCTTCCAGCCGAGGCCATCGAGCTTTTCCAGCAGGCGATCGTGCTCGACGTTCTGGCTCGCCGGGCGACACCACAACAGCGACGACTTCGCCGAACTCACGCACCAACTGTCGGGATACCGCGAGGTCAGCCACGCACTCAGTGCCTCGACGGTTTGCCCCGGCCCGTGCTCAAGACCCAGCTCAAACAGATACGGCACCCGGGTCAATTGCGGCTTGAGCCCAAGCTGCTGCGCCTCATCGATCAGGCGCGGCGAATCCCCCGCCTCGCTCAACAGCAAAGCCAGCAGATCATCGCAACGCTGCCGTCGCCATTGCTGCTCGGCCTGCTGGTTGCGCTGGCCGACGAGCATTTCAGCGGTCATGCGCACCAGCTCGGCGTAGGTGCGCAATTGCTCCGGCTCGCCAGTGATGCCAAGCACGCCGATCAAGCGCTGATCGAGCAACAGCGGCAGGTTGATGCCCGGTTGCACGCCTTTGAGGTGCACCGCCGTTTGCGCATCGATTTCCACCACACGCCCGTTGGCCAGCACCAGTTGCGCGCCTTCATGCCGGGTGTTGATGCGCTCCGGTTCACCGCTGCCGAGGATCAGGCCCTGACTGTCCATGACGTTGACGTTGTACGGCAAAATGGCCATGGCCCGGTCGACGATGTCCTGGGCAAGGTCGTGATCGAGTTCGAACATAGCGGCGGCAATCCTTCATTTCAGGCACGGACGGTTGTTCAGCCGCACAGGGTCTGGCGGCAAACCCTGTGCTCAGGCACAAAGACAATCCGGCCAAAGGTGGCCGAGACTCTCAGGGCGATCAACGTTACCCTTTGCATCGCAAAAAATCATAATAAAGAGAGAGCCGCTATGTCGCAGAGCGCCGCAGCTACCCAGACCATCGACGACGGTAAAAACGCCGTCTACAAACGCATCACCCTGCGTTTGATTCCCTTCATTTTCATCTGCTACCTGTTCAACTACCTCGACCGGGTCAACGTCGGCTTCGCCAAATTGCAGATGCTTGACGCACTGAAATTCAGCGAAACGGTGTACGGCCTCGGCGCCGGGATTTTCTTCATCGGTTATGTGCTGTGCGGCGTGCCGAGCAACCTGGCACTGACCCGCTTCGGTCCTCGGCGCTGGATTGCCTTGATGATGATCACCTGGGGCACGCTGTCGACCTGCCTGTTGTTCGTCACCACCCCGACCGAGTTCTACACCCTGCGCTTTTTCACCGGTGCCGCTGAAGCCGGTTTCTTCCCGGGCGTCGTGCTGTATCTCTCGCAGTGGTTCCCGACCTTCCGCCGTGGCCGGATCATGGCGTTGTTCATGTCGGCAATCCCCGTCTCCGGTTTGCTCGGCAGCCCGTTTTCCGGCTGGATTCTCAACCACTTCGCCGCTGGCCAGGGTGGCCTGGCCGGCTGGCAGTGGATGTTCCTCCTGCAAGGCATTCCGACCGTGATCCTCGGCGCACTGGCGTATTTCCTGTTGAGCGACAGCTTCGCCAATGCCAAATGGCTGACCGCCCACGAGCGTTCGGCGCTCGAAGCCGACCACGCCGAAGACCTCGCCAATAAACCTAAAACCGCCACCGACTCACTGCTTGCGGTGTTCAAGAATCCTGCGATCTGGGCCTTCGGCCTGATCTATTTCTGCATCCAGAGCGGCGTGTATGCGATCAACTTCTGGCTGCCGTCGATCATCAAGAACCTCGGCTTCAGCGATAACCTGGTGATCGGCTGGCTGAGTGCGATTCCGTATCTGCTCGCGGCAGTGTTCATGCTGGTCGTCGGCCGCTCGGCGGATTTGCGCAAGGAGCGCCGCTGGCACTTGGTGGTGCCGATGCTGATGGGCGCTGTCGGGCTGGTGATCGCGGTGAATTTCGCGGCGAATCCGGCGATTGCGATTCTCGGCCTGACCATAGCGACCATGGGCGCACTGACTGGTCTGCCGATGTTCTGGCCGGTGCCGACCGCCATGCTGAGCGCGGGCGCGGCGGCTGGCGGTCTGGCGCTGATCAACTCGATGGGGCAGATGGCCGGGTTCCTCAGCCCGTACCTGGTGGGTTGGGTCAAGGACAGCACTGGCTCGACGGATGCGGCGTTGTATGTGCTGGCGGCGGTGATCGTTGGCGGGAGTCTGCTGGCGTTGCGGATGACGCGGACGTTGCGGGCTTGAGCTCGCGTGCATGAACAAAACGGCCCTTACGGGCCGTTTTTTTATTCGGTTTCACTTTGCACGATGATGTTCGGCGAGCAGACCAGCGTCGAAGCCGATCAGAGCCGTTGTAACAAAATCTCTATACTTTGCCATTCCATGGAACCGTGCTTACGCAGCCGCGCCTAATGGTCGCTCGCTCGAATAAGTCTGCCAAGGATAGTCAATGTTCAATCGGCCCATCGATTTTGTCCGCAAGCCATTGCGCGCGATGTTTAACGCGTTCGATAACAAGGAAGCATTCGACACCTCGCGGTCCCTGGAGGTCGCCAGCTGTGAATCGCACAGGGCAGGTCTCCGATACCGTGCCGACATCGATGGCCTGCGGGCTGTCGCTGTCCTGCTGGTGCTGATATTTCACGCAGGGATGACGTTATTCCCGTCCGGTTTTATCGGCGTGGATATCTTCTTCGTGATCTCCGGGTATCTCACCACCTCTATCATCATGAAGTCGCTGGAGAACGGCACGTTCAGCTTCACGGGTTTTTACGTCAGGCGCATCTGGCGCTTGCAACCGGCCGTTGTTGCGCTGTTGGTTGTGACCTTGCTGGTTACCACGCTGCTTTATCTGCCCGATGACTACGTCGACTTCCTGAAAAGCGAGAAGTACACCTCATTACTGATCTCCAACCAGTATTTTTCCAAGGTGACTTCCGGTTACGCCACGCCCGATGCCGCCAGTCTTCCGCTGTTGCACACCTGGTCACTGGCGATCGAATGGCAGTGGTACCTGCTGCTACCGTTGGGTATCTGGCTGCTGCATCGCTATGTGGCGAAACGGGCTTTGAGCAGCGCGGTGCTGGGTTTGACCCTTGCCGCCACGGCGCTGGCGCTGTATCTGTCGCAGGTCACTCCCGACCTGAACTATTACTTTTTTACCGCGCGCATCTTCGAATTGATGATTGGATCGTGCGCCGTCATGTTCAGCGCGGACAGGTTTCGCCTGAGTCGTGTCAGCGCTTCGCTCATTTGCGCGGTTGCGCTCGTCACGATTGCCTATTGTGCGGTCCAGGACGATATCCTCAGCGGATTCCCCAACTATCACGCGGTCGCGGTATGCGTCGCCACGGCCCTGCTGCTGGTTCGCGGCATAGGTAATGTGAGCATCACCTCGGCTGTCCTTGCATTCAAACCGCTGGTGTTCATTGGCACCCTTTCCTACTCGCTGTATCTGTGGCATTGGCCGATTCTGGCGGTGCTGGCCTACCTGGGCGTCGATCTGAGCCCAGCGGTAACAGTCGGCTATTTCGCCGCCACGTTCGCGATGGGCTACCTCTCCTTCTGGCTTATCGAAAACAGGTTTCGCAAGGTTCGGGCCGGATTCGGCAAGACCGTACTGCTGTTGATACTGCTGCCCGCCATCGGCCTGTCGCTGCTGCACTCCGCTGGCAGGAATCATGACGGGTGGCCGAACCGTTTTGGTGACGATTCGATCGCGATGTTCAGCACGCTAAAGGCATTCGTACCGAGCCATCGTGAGGACTGCCTGGGTAACAGCGAAAAGGTTGATCCTGACTGCGTCCTGGGCGCGCCGCTGGCCAAGCCGCAGGCTTTGCTGATCGGAGATTCCTATTCGAATCACTATTGGGGATTTATCGAAACGCTGGCCAAGGATGCCGGCCTGTCGGTTCTTGCCCAAGGTTATCCGGCCTGTCTGACCCTGCCCGGCATCTATCTCTACGACTGGTACAAGGCCAAAAACGCGCTTTATGAAAAGTGCCATACGGCTGCCCAACACTATTACCACCTGATTGCGGACAGCCATTTCCAGTACGTGATCATTGGCCAGTTCTGGGAGGCCTATCTCACAGCCACGATTGTCACGAAACTCGATGACCCACGCAGCCTGGAACTGACGCAGCAACGACTTGAGGTCGCGGTTCGCCAGGCACTGGACATCATCGTCGACTCGGGTGCCACGCCGATTGTGCTAATGAGCACATTGCCCATGCCCGCCAGAATCAATGAATGCCTGCTCAGACAGGTCAAGTTACGCGGGATGCTCGGCAGCGCTGAACAAAGCCGTTCATGTGCCGCGGTGACATGGTCAGGCCTTGAGGACCCCTTCTTGACCAGACTTTTCGGCCAATTGCAGGTTGAATATCCACAACTGATCGTCCTTGATCCAAAAAAAGTGCAATGCACGGACGGTACTTGCCTGACCAGCGTCAATGGCGTGCCGGTGTACCGCGACATCGGCCATGTGTCCGATTACGCCTCGTACAAATTCGGTGAGCTGTACCTCAAGCACTTCGGCAATCCATTCAAGAGCAATCCGGGCGGCGCCCTCTAACGCCGCTCCATTTGCCATCTATGCTGCAACTGCCAGCTTCTTTTGACGAGGTTCGCATGACCGAATGGACGCGATATGTTTCGAATACTGAGCATCTGCTCAATATTCAACACAAAAACCACGTATCCTGCGCGCCCCGTTCAACCATCACGTCGCGAGGACAGTTTGTCTAAAGGTATCGCTCTATCGGTTTCAGCCTCGGTGCTGTTTGCCGTGATGTATTACTACACGTCGCTGCTGACACCTCTGAGCGGCGTGGAAATCTTCGGCTGGCGCATGCTCCTGACCGTGCCGTGCATGACCGTGTTCATGCTGGTTTCCGGGGAATGGCGGCGCGTGCTGGAGCTGTTCCGATTGATCGCAGCCAGGCCGAAGCTGATTGCCGGGCTGCTGGTCTCTTCCGCCCTGCTCGGCGTTCAGCTGTGGCTGTTCATGTGGGCACCGCTCAATGACTACAGCCTGGATGTATCGCTGGGTTATTTCCTCTTGCCGCTGGCGATGGTGCTCACCGGGCGGATTGCCTATGGCGAGAGCCTGTCTTACCTGCAGAAAATCGCGGTATTTTTCGCCAGCCTTGGCGTGTTGAACGAGCTGTATCAGGTGGGTGGTTTTTCCTGGGCAACGCTGGTGGTCGTGGTCGGTTATCCGCTGTACTTCGTACTGCGCAAATACCTGAAAACCGACAACCTCGGTGGCCTGTGGGTCGACATGACCCTGATGCTGCCGGTCGCCTACTGGTTCGTGCAGGGCGGCGAACAGGGCCTGGCCGTTTTCGATCAATATCCGGGACTGATGTGGCTGATTCCGCTGCTCGGCCTGATCAGCGCTTCCGCGCTGGTGGTGTACATCATCGCCAGCCGCTTGCTGCCGTTCAGTCTGTTTGGTTTGTTGAGTTATGTTGAACCGGTGTTGTTGCTTGCGGTGGCGTTGTTGCTGGGAGAGAGCATCAAGTCGGGCGAGTGGCTGACTTACATCCCGATCTGGCTGGCGGTTGTGGTGCTGGTTTTCGAAGGCTTCAAGCATTTGACGCGCCAACGCCGCTCCTGAATGCAACACAAGACAAATGTGGGAGCGAGCCTGCTCGCGAAGTCGTCAGACCAGTCAACATGACTGTTGAATGAAAGTCCGCATTCGCGAGCAGGCTCGCTCCCACAGGTTTTGTATGAAGCAAAAAAATCCCGGCCCTGCATTTCTGCAGGCCGGGATTTTTTCATTTCAGATTACTCGGTGGTCAACACACCACGACGCACCTGGTCACGCTCGATCGATTCGAACAGAGCCTTGAAGTTGCCCTCGCCGAAACCGTCGTCACCCTTGCGCTGGATGAATTCGAAGAACACCGGCCCCATCAGGGTTTCCGAGAAGATCTGCAGCAGCAGGCGCTTGTCGCCCTGCTCCGAGGCACCGTCGAGCAGAATGCCGCGTGATTGCAGCTGATCGACCGGCTCGCCGTGGTTCGGCAGGCGACCGTCAAGCATTTCGTAGTAGGTGTCCGGCGGCGCGGTCATGAAGCGCATGCCGATTTTCTTCAGCTGATCCCAGGTCTTGATCAGGTCGTCGGTGAGGAACGCAACGTGCTGGATGCCCTCGCCGTTGAACTGCATCAGGAACTCTTCGATCTGCCCGGCGCCCTTGGACGACTCTTCGTTGAGCGGGATGCGGATCATGCCATCCGGTGCGGTCATGGCTTTCGAAGTCAGACCGGTGTACTCGCCTTTGATGTCGAAGTAACGGATTTCACGGAAGTTGAACAGCTTCTCGTAGAAGTTCGCCCAGTAGGCCATGCGACCGCGATAAACGTTGTGGGTCAGGTGATCGATGATTTTCAGGCCAGCGCCAACTGGGTTGCGATCAACACCTTCGATAAACACGAAGTCGATGTCGTAGATCGAGCTGCCTTCGCCGAAACGGTCGATCAGATACAGTGGCGCGCCGCCGATGCCTTTGATCGCCGGCAGGTTAAGCTCCATCGGACCGGTTTCGATGTGGATCGGCTGAGCGCCGAGTTCGAGTGCGCGGGAATAGGCTTTCTGCGAATCCTTGACGCGAAACGCCATGCCGCAAACAGACGGGCCGTGTTCGGCGGCGAAGTACGAGGCGACGCTGTTGGGTTCGTTATTGAGGATCAGATTGATCGCGCCCTGACGATAGAGGTGCACGTTCTTGGAACGGTGGGTCGCGACTTTGGTGAAGCCCATGATCTCGAAGATCGGCTCCAGCGTGCCGGGAGTCGGCGCTGCGAACTCGATGAACTCAAAGCCCATCAGGCCCATTGGGTTTTCGTATAAATCTGCCATGGTGACGCCTCATCATTTCTTATCAATTAACCAGGGTTATTTGTCAGGAAAGTGATGTAGAGGGAGGCGCACAGGAGATGCCACGCACGCTGCGCGCGAGGAAGTCTCCGTAGATCAGTTGGAACCCGAATATCTTCATTGTCGACCCAAGGCTCTTGCGGGCGAGGCTTCTGCTGCCAGAAGACGATTATTATTGTATGCGTAAATCGATTCTACACAGCGTAACGGGACCTGTCTGCCCTCTGTATAAAATCCGCTTTTTTTCGTACGGCGCAAGAGCCATCTGCGATCTATTCTCCCCTCTGGCTCAATTGTTTATCGGGTCGGATTTCTAAACCACAGGGTGTGTCCATGCCGCTGACCCGTCGAACCCGCCGCAAACCCAGCACCCGAATCGCCGTGACTGTGCTCAGCGGTCTGCTGCCGATCGTGCTGGGCAGTGGGATTCTTTATATGCAGGCAGAACGCACACTGCAGCAAAGTGCCGGGGAAACGGCCGAACAAGCGCTGCGACAGTTCGATCTGATGCTCGATAACACGGCAGAAGCCGCTCGGGTCCTGCTGCCGCTTGCCGGGAAAAATTGCGAAGAGGTGAAACTGGCCCTGCGCGAACAAGTGACCCGCCGCCCCTTCGTGCGCTCGACCAATCTGGTCTGGGACAACAATCTCTACTGCAGCTCACTCTTCGGGGCGTTCCAGGAAGCCGTCAATGCCGGGGACTATCATCAAGGCAAACTGTGGTTGATGAACGGCAATCCGGTGACGCCTGATACGGCATTGTTGATCTACCGTCTCAGCGACGGTCGCGGTGGCGCACTGACCACACTGGATGGCTATCACTTGAGCAACATCCTGCGCCTGATCGGCCGCCAGACATTACTGACGTTGCAAGTGGGCGATAACTGGCTGTCCGCCGACGACAAAGTTCACCAGGGATCACTGCCTGCCCCGCCGGTCGCGCACAGCCTGCTGGATTCCGAGCGTTACGGTTTCAAAGTGTCGGCGGGTTTCCCCAAGGGCGAAGTCCGGCGCTACATGGCGGCGGAATATCCTCCGCTCTTCAGTCTGTTGATTTTCTTCGGTGCAATCTCCGGTGCCATTGGCCACTTCGTTCAGAAGCGATCGACCTCGCCCAGCCACGAAATGATGCGCGCACTCGAGGCCGGGGAATTCATTCCTTACTTCCAGCCCGTGGTTCACGGTGACAGCAAGCAGTGGTCGGGCGCTGAAGTGCTGATGCGCTGGAATCACCCGAAAGAGGGGCTGGTACGCCCGGACCTTTTCATTCCATTTGCGGAACACTCAGGCCTGATCGTGCCGATGACCCGCTCACTGATGCAACAGACTGCGGCCCTGCTGGGACCGCACTCTCTGAACTTCACCAAGCCTTTCCATATCGGCATCAACATCAGCGCCAGCCACTGCCAGGATCTGGAGCTGGTCGAAGATTGTCGTGACCTCTTGGCGGCGTTTGCGCCCGGCAGCGTCGAACTGGTGCTGGAATTGACGGAGCGCGAACTGATCGAGCCGAACGACATCACGCTTCAGTTGTTTGAGCAATTGCACGCACTTGGAGTGAAAATCGCAATCGACGACTTTGGTACCGGACACTCGAGCCTTGGTTATCTGCGCACCTTCAACGTCGACTTTCTAAAGATCGATCAGAGCTTCGTGGCCATGATCGGTGTAGACGCCTTATCGAGGCATATTCTCGACTCCATCATTGAACTGTCGGCCAAACTGGACTTGGGCATTGTTGCCGAAGGTGTCGAAACTCAGGCCCAGGCTGATTACCTGACCGAGCATAACGTTAA
The DNA here is from genome assembly GCF_054667565.1 of Pseudomonas sp. S3_G06. Lineage (NCBI taxonomy): Bacteria > Pseudomonadati > Pseudomonadota > Gammaproteobacteria > Pseudomonadales > Pseudomonadaceae > Pseudomonas > Pseudomonas sp. S3_G06. The sequence continues at coordinate 1,911,658 of NZ_CP162738.1, read as the reverse complement.
CTTTTTGCAGGGCTATTTGTACGGTAGACCGATGCCTGGCGCTGATTTCCTCGAAGCATTAACTCATCATTAAATCGCCGACACTGCCCGCCGAACAACCGCACCAAATTGATACAAAAAGTCATTGTTGTTACATGGCGACAACATCAGGATTTACTCTTGTCGCATTAACTACTACAATTTTTTCAACCTGAGCCAGACTGGCAGGTGAGCCAATTATCACCGAGTCGCTTCCAGGCTCTTGGCTTATAGCTTTGTTTGCGGTTGGTATCAGCCAAACACACTATTGGAGTAAAGATATTGTCCAGACTCGCTGAATTTCGCGCAGCTGAAAAGGCCCTTCAGGAACAGCTCAAACAGCTGGAATCGCTGAAGAATGATGCCGGGCTGAAGAAAGAAATCGAATTCGAAGAAAAGCTCCAGGGACTGATGAAAACCTATGGCAAAGGCCTGAAAGACATCATCGCCATCCTTGATCCAAACCCGGCAAAGTCCGGTCTGCAGCAGTCCGCAGCGCCCAAGACCCGCCGCGCCCGGGTGGTCAAGGTTTATCAGAACCCGCACACTGGCGAGCTGATCGAAACCAAGGGCGGCAACCATCGCGGTCTGAAAGCCTGGAAAGAGCAGTACGGTGCAGCCACCGTGGATTCATGGTTGCGCGGTTAATCTGACGCCAACAAAAAGCCCTGCCTGATGCAGGGCTTTTTTATTGACAATATCTAACAAATGAAATGATTTTCATCGAACAAGTTGGAAATTTGTGTAACGCTTCTGAATCATCAGGCTAAACATTTTGCTGCGCGATGTTACCTCGAGCGCTTGATCAAACTATGTGCTTAATCCTTTCCGGTAAGCGAACTGCTGCGAGTTAGTACGAACGTTTATAATTTCAGGCTGTTGCGCGCCGCTTCTATATCGTCGGCGCTCGCCTTATAAACGTCGGCCTGACCGGCATATGAAAGTACGTAAGCCTTGTCTGTTTCCACAGCTGCCACCAACGTTTGTGATAATACGTGTCGACCGTTCTCGGTGACCGTGCAGGTCGTCTCCAGCCCGGACAATGAGCCGAGCGCAGCCGGATGAATTCTGTTGCAGACGCTCTGATAACCACTGCGGAAGAAATCCTTCTGGATCGATTTGCGCATCTCCAGCAGCACGCCTTGCAAATTGACCTGATGCCCCGCCTCCACTTGCGTCATGGTCAACTCCATCACCATCACCTGATTGCCATCAGCATCGAGCTTCACCGCCCGCTGCCGCGAGACTGGTGGCGCGGTGTCCGGCAATGGTTCAACCTCCCAGCCCGTCGGCCAAGTGATACTTGGTTCGGCCATTACGGGTAAAACCACAGCCGACGACAAAGCAAAAAAAACAAACACGGATTTCAACAGTCGGATCATTGCCGGACGCACTCGTAGATAGAAGGCAAAGTCTGAGCCCCGCCCTCGCGCAGGGCAAGCCCGCCTTGCATTTGGCGATGCCGGCCGGCATGCGTATCATTGCGCCCATTCACTCGCCCATTTGTTATTGGAGGGCCCATGAGCCTCAACGAACTGAACACTTTTCCCGGCGTGACAGCTACGCCAGACAGCGCAACCCGCAACTTCGTGTTCAACCACACCATGCTGCGCGTGAAGGACATCACCAAGTCGCTGGATTTCTACACCCGTGTACTGGGTTTCTCGCTGGTCGAGAAGCGTGATTTCCCGGAAGCCGAGTTCAGCCTGTACTTCCTCGCGCTGGTCGATAAATCACAGATCCCGACCGACGCCGCCGCGCGTACCGAATGGATGAAATCGATCCCGGGCATTCTCGAACTGACCCACAACCACGGCACCGAAAACGATGCCGACTTCGCCTATCACAATGGCAACACCGACCCGCGCGGTTTCGGCCACATCTGCATCTCAGTGCCGGATATCGTTGCAGCATGTGCACGCTTTGAAGAGCTGGGTTGCGATTTCCAGAAGCGTCTGACCGATGGCCGGATGAAGAGCCTGGCGTTTATCAAGGATCCGGATGGCTACTGGGTCGAGATCATTCAGCCTGCACCGCTGTAACTGACGATATAAATCCATTGTGGGAGCGAGCCTGCTCGCGAAGGCGTCCGGCCAGTCAACATCATCGATGAATGACACTTCGCTTTCGCGAGCAGGCTCGCTCCCACGTTTGGTTTTGTGACAGGCAAAAAAAACCCATGATCGCTCATGGGTTTTTTAGTTTTCGACCTGGCAGTTACGCCGGGGCCGAAGTCCGGATCAAGTGATCGAACGCACTCAGCGAAGCCTTGGCGCCCTCGCCCACTGCGATCACGATCTGCTTGTACGGCACAGTCGTCACGTCGCCCGCTGCAAAGATCCCCGAGATCGAAGTCTCGCCACGATTATCGACAATGATCTCGCCACGCGGCGACAGCTCGATGGTGCCCTTCAGCCAATCGGTGTTCGGCAGCAGACCGATCTGTACGAAGATGCCTTCCAGCTCAACCGTGCGCAGCTCATCTGTGGTGCGATCCTTGTAACGCAGACCGTTGACCTTCTCGCCATTGCCGGTGACCTCAGTGGTTTGCGCACTGGTGATCACGGTGACGTTCGGCAGGCTGTGCAGCTTGCGTTGCAGCACGGCATCGGCACGCAGTTGCACGTCGAATTCCAGCAACGTTACGTGCGACACGATACCGGCCAGATCGATGGCCGCTTCAACGCCGGAGTTACCGCCGCCGATCACCGCTACGCGCTTGCCTTTGAACAACGGGCCGTCGCAGTGCGGGCAGTACGCCACGCCTTTGTTGCGGTATTCCTGCTCGCCCGGAACGTTCATTTCGCGCCAGCGTGCGCCGGTCGCCAAGATTACGCTTTTGGCTTTCAGAGTTGCGCCACTGGCGAAGTGGACTTCGTGCAACTCGCCATTCTTGCCCGGGATCAGCTTGTCGGCGCGTTGCAGGTTCATGATGTCGACGTCGTACTGCTTGACGTGTTCTTCCAGCGCCGTGGCCAGTTTCGGCCCTTCGGTTTCCTGCACGGAAATGAAGTTCTCGATGGCCATGGTATCGAGCACCTGACCGCCGAAACGCTCAGCCGCGACACCGGTGCGGATGCCTTTACGTGCGGCATAAATAGCCGCCGAAGCACCGGCCGGGCCACCGCCGACGACCAGCACGTCAAAGGCTTCTTTGGCGCTGATCTTCTCGGCCTGACGGACGATGGCGCCGGTGTCCAGTTTGGCGAGGATTTCCTCCAGGCCCATGCGGCCTTGGCCGAAGTTTTCACCGTTGAGGTAGATGCTCGGCACGGCCATGATCTTGCGATCGTTGACTTCGTCCTGGAACAGCGCGCCGTCGATGGCGACGTGGCGGATGTTCGGGTTGAGCACGGCCATCAAGTTGAGCGCCTGGACGACGTCCGGGCAGTTTTGGCAGGACAGCGAGAAGTAAGTCTCGAAGCTGAACTCGCCTTTGAGCGAGCGAATCTGCTCGATGACTTCAACGCTGGCCTTCGACGGGTGGCCGCCGACTTGCAGCAGGGCCAGCACCAGCGAGGTGAATTCGTGGCCCATTGGAATGCCGGCGAAACGCAGGCTGATGTCGGCTCCAGGGCGATTGATCGAGAACGATGGTTTACGAGCATCGTCACCGCTGTCGATCAGGGTAATTTGGCTCGAAAGACTGGCAACGTCTTTCAGCAGGTCCAGCATTTCACGGGATTTCGCACCGTCGTCGAGGGATGCAACGATCTCGATCGGTTGGGTGACCCGTTCCAGGTACGATTTCAACTGGGCTTTAAGATTGGCGTCCAACATACGGGCGATTTCCTTTATTTGAGGCGAAAAAAAGCCCGAGCGAATCTCGCCCGGGCATTTTTATTGGGCGGTGCAGCTAACTTAAGAAGGTGCGGCGTGCCGCCCTGCGTTGCATGTCACAGACTTAGATCTTGCCGACCAGGTCCAGCGACGGAGCCAGAGTGGCCTCGCCTTCTTTCCACTTGGCCGGGCAAACTTCGCCTGGGTGTGCAGCGACGTACTGAGCAGCCTTGATCTTGCGCAGCAGCTCGGAAGCGTCACGGCCAACGCCGCCATCGTTCAGTTCAACGATTTTGATCTGGCCTTCAGGGTTGATCACGAAGGTACCACGGTCAGCCAGACCAGCTTCTTCGATCAGCACGTCGAAGTTGCGCGAGATGACGTGGGTCGGGTCGCCGATCATGGTGTATTCGATTTTGCCGATGGCTGGCGAAGTGTTGTGCCAGGCAGCGTGAGCAAAGTGGGTGTCGGTCGAAACGCTATAGATTTCCACGCCCAGCTTCTTGAACTCAGCGTAGTTGTCAGCCAGGTCTTCCAGCTCGGTTGGGCAAACGAAGGTGAAGTCGGCTGGGTAGAAGAACACTACGGACCACTTGCCCTTCAAGTCAGCATCCGAGACTTGAACGAAGTCGCCGTTTTTGAACGCGGTAGCTTTGAACGGTTTTACTTGGCTGTTGATGATAGGCATCGATGACTCTCCGTCAGGGGTTATGAAGTTGATGGGTGAATCCTACCCACTCACTCGACGGAAGGCTCATTGGCAAACCTGATGCTGCTGATTTGTTTTCGCTATTAGCTGACTGTATTAATAGAAGAAAACGATCTCTACGCTTGATCCGGCTTATCCATAATCCGAGCCATTCCCTGGAATGGGCTGACCTCAACATAGCGCATGGCGGATTTCATGTCCTTCCAGCCGACGTAGCTCATCAGCGATTTCAGGTCCCAGCCGCTTTGATGCGCCCATGTGGCAAAGCCACGCCGCAGTGAATGGCTGGTGTAGTTGGCGGCGGCAATTCCGGCGCGCTGCAACGCTTGGCGCAACAAGGGAATGATGCTGTTGGCGTGCAAGCCCTCCTCGCTCAGATTGCCCCAGCGATCAATGCTGCGGAACACCGCGCCGCGTACCAGCGCAGCCTCGGTAATCCAGTCGATGTAAGCCTGCACGGGACACAGCTTGAGCAGCGCTGGGGCCTGATAGGTCTGTCCGAGGTTTTCCCGGTCGCCCTTGCTGCGCGGCAGATACAAAGTGATGCCCTTGCCAGCACTCGCCTGCACATGCTCGATCTGCAAGCGGCATAACTCATCGCTGCGAAAACCCCGCCAGAAGCCCAACAGAATCAGCGCGCGATCCCGATAAGCCTTGAGCAAGGTCGGGCGGTCCTGTTCCTGCCGGGCAGTCTGCACCTCCTGCTCAAGCCAATCGATCACTCGTTGCAGATCCTGCAACTGCAACGGCTCAGCCTGTTTTTCCTGTGCTGGATGCAAAGCACGAATGCCCTTGAACACCTTACGCACCACTGGCGCCTTGGTCGGATCGGCAAAGCCCTGACTGTTGTGCCACTGCGCCAGCGCGGACAGACGCAACTTCAGCGTATTGATCGACAGCACCCCGGCGTGCTCCACCAGATAGCGCGCAACGCTGTCAGCAGTAGCCGGGAGAAATCCGCCCCACGTCACCTCGAAGTGCTCTATCGCCATGCGATAGCTGCGGCGAGTGTTGTCGCGGGTGGCGGCTTGCAGATATCGATCGATGTCGCTCATGGCAGTTTTCTCGCTGGCGTACGGGTTCACTGATGCAGGTGCGCATTTTGCCGCCTGACATTGGGTAATACCAGTATATCCCGCCTGTTTTAGTTCAAAGATTTACCTATATTTTCAGCATGGTACACTGCGTACTTTAGTGGCATGTACCACAGTACGTAAACGTAGGAGTTCACATGGCCCGTGGCGGCATTACCAAAGCACTGGTGCAAATTGCGCGCACAGCGATCCTGGCGCGCGGCGAACACCCAAGCATCGATGCCGTACGCATCGAAATGGGCAACACCGGCTCGAAAACCACGATCCATCGTTACCTGAAAGAACTGGACGACGGCGCACAACCCGCAGAAGCGTCAGCAGAACCGATCGATGATGAGCTGACCGCCCTCGTCTCTCGCCTCGCCCAGCGCCTGAAAGAACAGGCGCAGGAGCCCATCGAGCAAGCCCGCGAACAGTTCGAGGAGCAACGCGAAGCATTGGAAAACGAGCTGAAACAGGTTCGCCAGGCGCTGGAAAAACTCGAACACGACCACGACATTCAGGGCGCCGCGCTGCAACGCGAATCCGAGGCGCTGATTAACACCCGCTCGATGCTGCAAACCGAACAGACGCGCAACGCCGGTCTGAATCAGGCACTGGCCGACTTCGAATTGCGCCTGCAGGACAAGGACGAGCAGATCCGCTCACTGGAAGAAAAACACCTGCACGCCCGCGATGCGCTGGAGCATTACCGTAACGCCACCAAGGAACAGCGCGAGCAGGAACAGGCCCGCCATGAAGGGCAAATCCAGCAGATTCAGGCGGAACTGCGTCAAGCCCAGCAGAGCGCGCTGGTGCGTCAGGATGAGATCACACAGTTGCACCGCGACAACGAACGCCTGCTCACCGAAAACCGTGGCACCCAGCGCGAGCTGAACTTGTTGCAGGATCAGCTCAAGCAGAGCAATCAGCGGCAGGATCAATTGCTCGAGCAGGCCACGCGCATGGACAGCGAGCGCACCCTCCTCCAGGAACGTCTGCGCGTCGCGACGCTGGAAAGCCAGGCGCTCAAGCAGAGCGTCGACGAACAGACGCAGCTCAATCAGTCGCTGGAAAAGGAGTTGCTCAAGGCTCAGGCGAGCCTTGAGGACAGCCAGCGTCTGGCGGCTACCGTTGCGGCAGCGCCAGACTCAGCCAAAGCGAAAGACGCTTAAGCGCTGACCGGTGTGCGCATGGTGACGAACTCTTCGGCGGCCGTCGGGTGCACCCCGATGGTGTCGTCGAAGTCGCGCTTGGTTGCGCCAGCCTTCAAGGCGATCGCCAGACCTTGCACGATCTCGCCAGCGTCCGGGCCGACCATGTGGCAGCCAAGTACCTTGTCGGTCTTGGCGTCGACCACCAGCTTCATCAGGGTTTTCTCCTGACAATCAGTCAGGGTCAGCTTCATCGGGCGGAAGCGACTCTCGAAAATCACCACCTCATGGCCGCATTCGCGCGCTTCTTCCTCGCTCAAACCGACTGTGCCGATGTTTGGCAGGCTGAACACGGCGGTCGGGATCATTTTGTAATCCACCGGACGGTATTGCTCCGGCTTGAACAGACGCCGCGCCACAGCCATGCCTTCGGCTAGCGCGACCGGTGTCAGCTGCACGCGACCAATGACGTCGCCCAGCGCCAGAATCGACGGCTCGGTGGTCTGGTACGCGTCGTCGACTTTGATGAAGCCCTTGTCGTCCAGTTGCACATCGGTATTTTCCAAGCCCAGGTTGTCCAGCATCGGACGTCGACCAGTGGCGTAGAACACGCAATCGGCTTCGAGTACACGACCATCCTTGAGCGTCGCTTTCAAGCTACCGTCGGCCTGTTTGTCGATGCGTGCGATGTCGGCATTGAATTGCAGGTCGAGGCCGCGCTTGGTCAATTCTTCTTGCAGGTGCTTGCGCACCGACCCATCGAAACCACGCAGGAACAGATCGCCGCGATACAGCAGCGTGGTGTTGGCACCGAGGCCATGGAAAATCCCGGCAAACTCGACCGCGATATAACCGCCACCCACCACCAGCACACGCTTGGGCAACTCTTTCAGGAAGAACGCTTCGTTCGAACCGATCGCATGCTCGTGCCCCGGGATTTCAGGAATCTGCGGCCAGCCGCCAGTCGCGATCAAGATATTTTTGGCGGTGTAGCGTTCGCCGTTGACCTCGACCTCGTGCGGCCCAACGATTTTCGCGTGCGCCTCGTGCAGGGTCACACCGCTGTTGACCAGCAGATTGCGATAAATGCCGTTAAGGCGATTGATCTCGCGATCCTTGTTGGCGATAAGCGTGGCCCAGTCGAAGTTGGCCTCGCCCAGGTTCCAGCCAAAACCGGACGCCTGCTCGAAGTCCTCGGCAAAATGCGCGCCGTAAACCAGCAGCTTTTTCGGCACGCAGCCGACGTTGACGCACGTGCCGCCCAGGTAACGGCTCTCGGCCACCGCCACTTTCGCCCCGAAGCCGGCGGCAAACCGCGCAGCGCGCACACCGCCGGAACCGGCACCAATCACATAAAGGTCAAAATCGTAGGCCATTTCTATCTCCTCGGCAGGCCATCAGCATACCCGCAGTCATCCATTGGGCAAGCAATGCCATCCATATAAGGGCGGAAAATGAAAAAGCCACCCGAAGGTGGCTTTCTTTTGCAGACGAGGCGAAGACTATTAGTAAGCCTTGCCAGTCTTGTAGAAGTTTTCGAAGCAGAAGTTGGTCGCGTCGATGTAGCCTTCCGCACCACCGCAGTCGAAACGCTTGCCCTTGAACTTGTAGGCCATCACGCAGCCGTTCTGGGCCTGCTTCATCAGGGCGTCGGTGATCTGGATTTCGCCGCCCTTGCCTGGCTCGGTCTGTTCGATCAGGTCGAAGATGTCCGGGGTCAGGATGTAGCGACCGATGATCGCCAGGTTCGACGGCGCGTCTTCCGGCTTAGGCTTCTCGACCATGCTGTGTACGCGGTAGATGTCGTCGCGGATCATTTCGCCAGCGATTACGCCGTACTTGTTGGTTTCCTGCGGATCGACTTCCTGAATGGCGACGATCGAGCAACGGAACTGCTTGTACAGCTTGACCATCTGGGTCAGCACGCCGTCGCCATCGATGTTGACGCACAGGTCGTCCGCCAGAACCACGGCGAACGGTTCGTCACCGATCAGCGGGCGGCCAGTCAGGATCGCGTGGCCCAGACCTTTCATTTCGGTCTGACGGGTGTAGGAGAACGAGCACTCGTCCAACAGCTTGCGGATACCGACCAGGTACTTTTCCTTGTCGGTGCCCTTGATCTGGTTTTCCAGCTCGTAACTGATGTCGAAGTGGTCTTCCAGAGCACGCTTGCCACGGCCGGTGACGATGGAAATCTCAGTCAGGCCCGCGTCCAGTGCTTCTTCAACGCCGTACTGGATCAGTGGCTTGTTTACCACCGGCAGCATTTCTTTAGGCATGGCTTTGGTCGCTGGGAGGAAGCGAGTGCCGTAACCGGCTGCTGGAAACAAGCATTTCTTGATCATATAAGTCCTTGAAAAGGCTGTGTGTACGAGTTTCGAGGCAGTCTAATCAGGCGGCGTGCGCCTTACAATGCCCCGCGCTGGCTAACCGATGCCAACATAGAGAAATATTCGCGCGGATAGTTCCTTGCGGTTTTTTCAGCGGCGAATTCAGCGTAGCTCAAGATCTGACGAAACTGGATCACCATACGCTTATCGGCCCCCAATGCGAGCATTTGCCGCTATCATGGTGCCTTTGAACCACCGAACGAGAATGACCAGATGGCTGCGGTAAAAATCATCAACGGGTATGTGATCGACAAGAAAGACGGCAGGTGGACGCTGACCACCACTAATGGCGAACATATCGCCGGGCCTTTCGACAGCGAGCAGATGGCGACGGATGTAGCCTCGGTGTTCACCGATACACCTGCTTCTTCCAAGCGCCGTGGCAAAGATCAGGACTGATCCTGCCAGCACTTGCGCCAAGCCCTGCCAGAACGCAGGGCTTTTTTGTGCCTTGTTGGCAAACAAGTGGCCAATCGCTATAACCTTTTCATCGCGGCGCTGTCAGAGCATCCAGTCCCCCACCTGAAGATCACGTAACCATGAACCTGAACAAACTGCAGCCGCTTCTCGCGGTATTGGTATTGAGCGGCTGTGCCACTTCGCAGCCCACCTATCTGAACAATGGCGAACAGGGTCTGAGCATCGACTGTTCCGGCGAAGCCAACTCCTGGGCCATGTGCTACGAAAAGGCCGATGCCTCCTGCGCTGGCACCGGTTATCGCATCGTCGGCACCGATGGCACGCCGGCGCCCAAGGAAGATGACAAAACCCTCGGCGTTGACGTTGGCAATTACAAGACCCGCAACGTCGTGGTCGTCTGCAAGTAAGCCTTACATGTGGATTTCGGCGAACTTGATCCCGAGGCCACGGACGACCTCGATGAGATCGTCGAGCCGATTGAAGGACTCGACTTCATCATTGTCATCCACCAAAAAGTAGCTGCGCCCCGCACTCTTCTTGAAAAACACGATCCATTCACCGGGATTCGCCGGGTTCTGGATGACATGGGTGGCAGAGATAAGGCCCTCTGCGTGGCGCTCCCGCACGTGCTCTCGCTTCATTGCGACTCCATATATGACAATGCCGCCACAGCAGGACTGTGACGGCATCGGGTGCTGATGTTCGCTAGTCTATCAGCCGGAAATACAGGCGTTCGCGGCTTTCTGCACATCGTGAGGGCGAACCGGCACGTTGGACATGCGCTCATGCAGTTTGATGCTGCTGCCGCCGGCGCGATCTTCGATATCAAACACGGCTGCCGGGCCTGAAGAAAGCTTGCCCGGGACGATCACTCTTACACCGTCCTTCTGCGGCTGCACCTGCAACGCGCCGCGACTGTCAGCGAGCTTGTCGGTCAGACATTGCGCATACTCCTGGGGCTTTTTGCCAGAGATCACGCTCATGGTTGGCAGCGTTTCATTGATTTCGGAAACATTTGCACAACCGGCCATCGCCAGAATCAACGGCACACACACCACACCCCACTTCATATCAATCCTCCGTCAAAGACCGTCCGACAGCACAAATGCCGCTTTTCTCCGGGGCCTTGTGCATTTAACCCGCCCGCCGTGGCGAAGTTCTGTTCAAAATTTGTCAAAGCAACGCCCGACGGCCAGATAATAACCCGTGCGGGCTGATAAACTGCGCCCATCGACAAGCTATCGTTTTGATTTAGTAGAAAAAGCCCTTCTGGAGGCGCCCATGAAATTCATTCACCAGCGCGAGCACCTCAACGAAGACGACATCGTCGTCATTCAATGCTCGCAGATGTGCAACATCCGTTTGATGAACGACGCCAACTTCCGCAGCTTCAAAAACGGCGGCCGTCACACCTACCACGGCGGCGCGTTCGACACTTTCCCGGCGCGCATCACTGCACCGAGCACCGGCTTCTGGAACATCACCATCGACACCGTCAACCGCCGCGCAATCAGCGTGACTCGCAAGCCGACGCTGACCCACTCGATCAAGATCATCCGTCGCTCCAGCACTAAACTGAGCTGAGACGCACAGCCTATTCTGAAAGGAAACCACTACCGTGGCGCAAACAACCAAATATGTGATCAAGTACAAGCTTAACGGCGAGCGCCGTTTTGAGTTCGCGCAGCTGGAGAACGGCACCGTTGAGGAAGCCAAGTCTGCGCTGGACGCGTTGCATGGTCCTTCAGACGATGTGATCAGCGACATCAGCGTCAGCAAAGCGCTGTAACCAACACCATGCAACCGACCACGTTTGACCTGTTCGCCGACAACGAACCCGTGCAGCAAGCCCGCGCCGAGCAGATCGGCGAACAATCGTGGGTGCTGCGCGGATTCGCCTTGCCACAGGTCGAGCAACTGCTGACCGACCTTGAGGCTATTCTTGCCGCCGCCCCGCTACGCCACATGGTCACGCCCGGCGGTTTCAGCATGTCGGTTGGCACCAGCAGTTGCGGGCAGTTGGGCTGGATCACTGATCGCAGCGGTTACCGCTATTCCAGCGTCGATCCTCTCAGCGGCTTGCCGTGGCCATCGATGCCGGCGGTCTTTGCCGATTTGGCCCACGAGGCGGCGGAACGCGCCGGCTTCGCGGGTTTTCAGGCCGACTCCTGCCTGATCAACCAATACGTCCCCGGCGCCAAGATGTCGCTGCATCAGGACAAGGACGAAAAGGGTTATGCCGCGCCCATCGTTTCGTTGTCGTTGGGGTTGCCGGCGATGTTTCTGTTTGGCGGCTTCGAACGCAGCGATAAAACCCAGCGCATCCCGCTGCTGCATGGCGACATGGTGGTCTGGGGCGGCGTGGACCGTCTGCGCTATCACGGCGTGCTGCCAATCAAACCCGGCCATCACCCGCTCTTGGGCGAACGGCGCATCAACATCACCTTCCGCGTCGCGGGCGTTCAATAAAAGTTTGACCGCAAGGCGCGGAGTGTCGCGGGTTACGATGCTGGTTAACCTGACTCAAACAGGTCAACGGATTCCCTCTCATGGACACGCTTTCGAAGACGATCAGAACTGAAGACGATCCACGCTGGGCCGCCGTGGTTGCCCGCGATCCGCGTGCGGACGGGCAGTTTGTCTACGCAGTAAAAACCACCGGCGTTTATTGCCGACCGAGCAGCCTTGCGCGCCTGCCCAAACCGCAGAATGTCGAGTTTTTCGACACCGCCGAAATGGCCGAAGCTGCCGGATATCGGCCGAGCAAACGCGCCAGCAAGGACCAGAATGACGCGCAGCACGCGGCGATCATCGCAGCGGCCTGCCGGCAGATCGAAGCGTGCGAGACATTGCCCGCGCTCGACAGCCTCGCCGCCAGCGCCGGCCTTAGCCCTTTCCATTTTCATCGAGTATTCAAAGCCGCGACCGGCCTGACGCCCAAGGCTTACGCCATGGCGCATCGTTCGCGCAAGCTGCGTGCGCGCCTGGCGGACGGCGGCTCGGTGACCGACGCGCTGTACGAGGCCGGATTCAATTCCAACAGCCGTTTCTACGAATCTGCCGATCAACTGCTGGGCATGAAGCCCACCGACTATCGCGCTGCCGGACAGAACAACGACATTCGCTTTGCCGTTGGCCAATGCTCGCTTGGGGCAATTCTGGTGGCGCAAAGCGAACGTGGGATCTGCGCGATTCTGCTCGGCGACGATCCGCATCAGTTGGTCTGCAACCTGCAGGATCAGTTTCGCAAGGCCAACCTGATCGGCGCCGACCGCGAATTTGAACACTTGATCGCCAGCGTCGTCGGCTTTGTCGAAGCACCGGCGAAAGGCCTGAACTTGCCGCTGGATATACGCGGCACCGCGTTTCAGGAGCGCGTCTGGCAGGCGCTGCGCGAGATTCCCGCAGGCAGCACCGCCAGTTACGCCGAGATCGCGCAACGCATTGGCGCGCCGACTTCGATGCGTGCGGTGGCCCAGGCTTGCGGGGCCAACCGCCTGGCGGTGGCGATTCCCTGCCACCGCGTGGTGCGCAGCGATGGAAACCTTTCCGGCTACCGCTGGGGCGTCGAGCGCAAACGCCAACTGCTTGAGCGCGAACTCAACGATTGACGTCGACCACCACCCTGCCCCGCAGTTTCCCGGCGAGCAGTTTGGGCGCGGCCTCAAGGGCTTCGCTCAAACTGATTTCTTGACTGATCAGTTGCAATAAGGAGAAATCCAGATCCTTGGCCAGTCTGTCCCAGGCCTCGATACGGCGTGCTTTGGGCTGGGTCACGCTGTTGATTCCAGCCAGCGTCACGCCGCGCAGAATGAACGGCGCTACCGAGGCCGGAAAGTCCATGCCTTGCGCCAACCCGCATGCCGCGACCACGCCTTCCGAGCGAGTGCTGGCGCAAGCGTTGGCCAACGTGTGGCTTCCGACCGAATCGACCACCGCCGCCCAGCGCTCTTTCGCCAACGGCTTGCCCGGTTCGGACAAGGTGGCGCGATCGATGATTTCGGCAGCGCCCAATTGCTCCAGGTATTCATGCTCGGACACGCGGCCGGTGGATGCCACCACGCGGTATCCCAACTTTCTGAGCAAGGCGATGGCAAAGCTGCCGACCCCGCCGTTTGCGCCGGTGACCAACACTTCACCGTGATCCGGCGTCACGCCATGGCGCTCCAGCGCCAGAATGCACAGCATCGCCGTGTAGCCGGCGGTGCCGATGGCCATGGCTTGCGCCGGGGTGAAAGCTTCGGGCAGTGGGATCAACCAGTCACCGTTGAGCCGGGCCTTTTGCGCCAGTCCGCCCCAGTGGCTTTCACCGACCCCCCAACCGTTGAGCAGCACCCGATCGCCCGCCTTGAAATCGGCATGCGAACTGGACTCGACAGTCCCCGCCAGATCGATCCCCGGAACCATGGGGAACTTGCGCACCACCGGGCTGCTGCCGGTGATCGCCAGGCCGTCTTTGAAATTCAGGGTGCTGTACGCGACGTTCACGCTGACGTTGCCTTCGGGCAGTTGCTGTTCATCGATTTGCTGCAGATTGGCGCGATAACCGCTGTCGTCTTTGTCGATCAGGATGGCGTTGAACATGACGGCCTCTCGAAAATGATTTGAAACAAGCATGCCTTGAAATAGCACATCGCAACACATTGCCACACTCGACTTTGCGCTAACGGCTCGATCAGCCGGGTAAATCCCCGGCAGGCGGCTATGCTTTTTCGACGGTTGTGTTTTCCCGGTTGCGCCTTGCAAACCGGTGTGTCGATGGAGCTGACGATGCCTTTCCTGAGCGCTTTACCCTCGCTGCTGATGCTATGTCTGCTGACACTTGGCAATGCCTGGGCAGCCGCACCGGCGGCAAAGCCGAACGCGGCGCCAAGCGAGCCGACATGGCCGCAGGTGATCAGCAACGGCAAGAGCAAGCTGACGGTGTATCAGCCGCAGCTCGACAGCTGGGACGGCTATACGCTCAATGCCCGCGCGGCGGTCGAAGCCACGGCTGCCGATGGCAAGTCCACCTACGGCATCGTCCAGTTCAGCGCTCACACCCTCGTCGACAAGGCCACCCGCTGGGTCGCGCTTGATCAGTACAAAATCATCAAGGCCGATTTCCCCGCCGATGCGAAACAGGCCGACACGTGGCTCGCCATCCTGAAAAAAGATGCCGAGAGCCGCAAGAAAACCATTTCACTGGATCAGCTGGAAGCAGCGGTTGGGGTGCTCCACGCTGAACAGAAAGCCGACAGTGCGCCCTTGGAAAACACGCCGCCGACCATCATCAGCTCCGACAGCCCGGCAATTCTCGTATACATCGACGGCGAAGCGGCTTATCGGCCGGTGGAAGGAACGGAGCTGCAACGGGTGATCAACACGCGCCCACTGCTGCTCAAGGACGCCGAAGGCAAACACTACCTGCATGTATTTGACGGCTGGATGGTTGCCGATCAATTGGCCGGCGATTACACGCGCCTTGCTGCGCCGCCGGCCAGTCTGGAAAAAGCCAAACACGCGGCGATCAAGAGCCGCCAGGTGGACCTGCTCACCGGGCAAAGCGATCCGAAGGACAAGGTTCCCAGCCTGGCCAAGCCGCCGCAGCCGAAAATCTTCATCGCCACCACGCCAACGGAACTGTTGGTGACCGACGGCGCCGCGCAATGGCAACCGATTCAGGGCACCAGCCTGTTGTACGTGAGCAACACCACCGGGCACATCTTCAAGGAAATCGGCGACCAGAACAGTTACGTACTGATCTCCGGACGCTGGTTCCGCGCCAGCGACATGAGCGGGCCATGGACCTTTGTCCCGCCAGACAAGCTGCCGGCCGACTTTGCCAATATTCCTGACGACAGCGCCAAAGAGAACGTCAAGGCCTCGGTAGCCGGCACGCCACAGGCACAGGAGGCGGCCATTGCGGCGACCATCCCGCAGACCTCGGCGATCAACAAGAGCGCGGTGAAGATGACGACACCGCAATTTGACGGCGAGCCGCAGCTCAAAGCGATCAGCAATACGCCGCTGCAATACGTGGTCAACAGCGCCACTCCGATTATTCGAGTCGACAACGACAGTTGGTGGGCGGTGGAGAACGGCATCTGGTTCAGCGCCACCTCACTGAACGGGCCGTGGAGTGTGGCCTCTTCAGTACCAGCGGTGATTTATTCGATTCCGCCCAGCTCGCCGATGCACTACCTCACGTACGTGAAGGTTTACGAATCCAGCAGCGATACCGTGGTGGTCGGCTACACGCCGGGCTATCAAGGCTCGACGCTGGACCCGGCGACTGGCGTTGTGGTGTACGGCACCGGTTATCCGTATACGCCGTGGGTCGGCAATGTCTGGTACGGGCCGCCGGTGACTTATGGATTCGGCGTCGCGATTCGTTACACGCCGTGGACTGGCTGGACCTTCGGCTTCGGATTCGGCTGGAGCTGGGGCGGCAACACCGTCGCCATGGGCTGGGGCTGGGGCGCCTATCCGTGGTGGGGAAATTACGGCTGGGGCTACGCGTGGGGTCCGCGTCTGTACCCGGCGCCGCTGGCCTGGGGTGGCGCAGCCTACGGTTATCGCGGCGGCGCGGTGGCCTGGGGTCCGGGTGGCTGGGCCGGAACCACCGGCAATCTTTATCATCAGTGGGGTGATAGTGCGACAGTCAGCCGTTATGGCGCCGGTTACAACGCCTGGACCGGCAATCGCTGGGCCGGCCAGGTTGGCGCCTCGTACAACTCGCGTACCGGCATTGCCGCCGCCGGGCAACGTGGCGCGGTGCACAACGCCTACACCGGCAACTACGCTGCCGGGCGCAGCGGCGTGGCAGTCGGCCCGAACGGCGGCGCCATCGCCGGCGAACGGGTTACTGCCGGCAACGTCCGCAGCGGCACTCACGTCAGTGCCAATCGCGGCGCCGTTTACAACCCCAATACCGGCAACACCACGCAATACGGCGGCATTCATGTCCGCGACGGCGGCGCTGCGCGGGTCGGCGATAACGTTTATGCCGGGCGCGACGGCAACGTCTACAAGAAAACCGACAACGGCTGGCAGTCCGTGGCCGGCAGCGGTGCCAACCGGACCAGACCCGCGAACAACAATGCGCAATTGCAGAATCTCAACCGCGAATCCGCCGCACGCAGTCTCGGTAATCAGCGCACGCACAACTTCAACCATTCTTCACAAATGATGAACCGTTCGTTTGGCGGTGGCGGCGGATTGCACCGACGCTGAAAAACTGCACGTGATGTTCAGAATTTCAGACTGGCCCCGCATCCGGTTTTGCTGTTAAAAACCGCGTGCCGTCCCTGCCCGTTTCATCGTTCGGAGAATTGCTATATGAGCCAGTGGCCAGACACCCGCATCCTCGATCTTCTCGGTATCGAACTGCCGATCATCCAGGGCCCGATGGCCGGTGCGACCAACTCTTCGATGGTGATTGCCGTGTGCAATGCCGGCGGCCTCGGTTCAATGCCGGCAGCGATGCTGAGCAGCGAGCAACTGCGCGATGAGTTGAAGACGATTCGCCAGCACACCACCAAGCCGTTCAACGTCAATTTCTTCTGCCACCAGCCACCGGCGCCTGATGAACAGCGGGCACGTGACTGGAAAAACCTGCTCGAACCTTACTACCGCGAATTGGGTGCCGATTTCGACGCGCCAACGCCGGTGTCCAATCGCGCACCGTTCGACGAAGCAGCGTGTGCCGTGCTCGAAGAGTTCCGCCCCGAGGTGGTGAGTTTCCATTTCGGGCTACCGGATAAAACCCTGCTTGATCGGGTCAAGGCGACCGGGGCGAAAATCCTTTCGTCTGCGACTACGGTCGAAGAAGCGATCTGGCTGGAGCAACACGGCTGCGATGCGATCATCGCCATGGGTTATGAGGCCGGTGGCCATCGCGGGATGTTTCTCAGCGATGATCTGAGCACCCAGGTCGGCACCTTCGCGCTGGTGCCGCAGGTGGTCGACGCGGTGAAAGTGCCGGTGATCGCGGCGGGCGCGATCAGCGATGCCCGGGGCGTTGCAGCGGCGTTGATGCTCGGCGCCTCGGCGGTGCAAGTCGGCACGGCGTACCTGTTCACCCCGGAAGCCAAAGTCAGCGCCTCACATCACAAGGCCCTGCGCACCGCCAAGGAAAGCCAGACCGCCATCACCAACATTTTTACCGGACGCCCGGCACGGGGCATTCTCAATCGGGCGATGCGTGAACTCGGCCCGATGTCAGCGCAGGCGCCGGCCTTCCCCTTGGCCGGCGGTGCGCTGATGCCGCTGCGGGCCAAGGATGATGCGGACTTTGCCAACCTCTGGGCCGGACAGGCGCTCACGCTCGGCAAGAATATCGGCAGCGCTGAGCTGACCCGGCAACTGGCCGAGGGAGCATTGGCCAAACTCAACCGCCACTGAATTTATGCGGCGAGCGGATTTATTCCCTCGCCACTTGGCGGCGTATCGCTATATATTTCCGTATACAGCGATTGCGCCCGTGTATCGGCGTTATCCAAAGCAAAGCATTTACCGCCGATCACGGAGCCTTTACATGACACTTGCTGCCACACGCCTCGCCCCTGCCTGCTTCGCTTCACTCCTCGCAATGTTCAGCATGGGCGCCGCGCAGGCCGACGAAGTGCAAGTGGCGGTCGCCGCCAATTTCACCGCGCCAATCCAGGCCATCGCTGCCGACTTCGAAAAAGACACCGGGCACAAACTGGTCGCCGCTTACGGCGCCACCGGCCAGTTCTACACCCAGATCAAAAACGGTGCGCCCTTCCAAGTGTTCCTCGCTGCTGACGACGTGACCCCGGCAAAGCTTGAGCAGGAAGGCGAAACCGTCAAAGGTTCGCGCTTCACCTACGCCATCGGCACCCTGGCGCTGTGGTCGGCAAAAGAAGGTTATGTCGATGCACAGGGTGACGTGCTGAAAACCAACCAATACCAACACCTTGCGATCGCCAATCCAGAAGCTGCGCCATACGGTCTCGCCGCCACCCAAGTGCTGGAAAAACTCCAGTTGAGCGAAGCCACGAAAAGCAAAATCGTCGAAGGCCAGAACATCACGCAGGCCTACCAGTTTGTCTCCACCGGCAACGCCGAACTGGGCTTCGTCGCCCTGTCGCAAATCTACAAGGACGGCAAAGTCAGCACCGGTTCGGCGTGGATTGTCCCGGCCACCCTGCATGATCCGATCAAACAGGACGCGGTGATCTTGAACAAAGGCAAGGACAGCGCTGCTGCCAAGGCGCTGATCGATTACCTCAAGGGGCCGAAAGCCGCTGCGGTGATCAAATCCTTCGGATATGAACTGTAAATGTCGCTGACCAGTGCCGACTTCGCCGCGATCTGGCTGACTCTGAAGCTGGCGTCGCTGACCACCGTGATCCTGCTGCTGATCGGCACGCCGATCGCGCTGTGGCTATCGCGCACCTCGTCGTGGTTGCGCGGGCCGATCGGCGCCATCGTTGCGCTGCCGCTGGTGCTGCCGCCGACGGTGATCGGTTTCTACCTGCTACTGGCGCTGGGACCGCACGGTTTTCTCGGTCAGTTCACTCAATGGCTGGGGCTGGGCACGTTGACGTTCAGTTTCACCGGGCTGGTCATCGGTTCGGTGATCTACTCCATGCCGTTCGTGGTGCAACCGCTGCAAAACGCTTTCTCGGCGATTGGCACCCGCCCGCTGGAAGTCGCGGCGACCTTGCGCGCCAATCCCTGGGACACGTTCTTCAGCGTGATCCTGCCGCTGGCGCGCCCCGGCTTCATCACCGCAGCGATTCTCGGCTTCGCCCACACCGTGGGTGAATTCGGCGTGGTGCTGATGATCGGCGGCAACATTCCCGACAAGACCCGCGTGGTTTCGGTGCAGATTTACGACCATGTCGAAGCGCTGGAGTATGCCCAGGCGCACTGGCTGTCTGCGGCGATGCTGGTGTTTTCGTTTCTGGTGTTGCTGGCGCTGTACTCCAGCCGCAAGACCCGCGCAGGCTGGAGCTGATCGATGATTGATGTACGCCTGAAACGCACTTATCCGGGGTTTGAACTGGATGTCGATCTGCAAGTGCCGGGCCGCGGCGTCACCGCGCTGTTTGGTGATTCCGGCTCGGGCAAAACCACTTGCCTGCGCTGCATCGCCGGGCTGGAGCGCGCCGAGCAGGGTTTTGTGCAGATCAACGACGAGACCTGGCAGGACAGTGCCAAGGGCATTTTCGTCCCGCCGCATAAACGTGCGCTTGGCTATGTGTTTCAGGAAGCCAGCCTGTTCGCGCATCTGTCGGTGCTTGCCAATCTGGAGTTTGGTCTCAAACGCATCGCAAAGTCGCAACGCCGGGTCGATATCAACCAAGCGACCGAACTGCTCGGCATCAGCCATTTGCTTGAGCGTCACCCGCAGCATCTGTCCGGCGGCGAACGACAGCGCGTCGGCATCGCCCGCGCCCTGCTGACCAGCCCGAGACTGTTGCTCATGGACGAACCACTGGCGGCTCTCGACAGCCGGCGCAAAAGCGAAATCTTGCCGTACCTGCAACGCCTGCACGACGAACTGGATATTCCGCTGCTGTACGTCAGCCATGCGCAGGATGAAGTCGCGCGTCTGGCCGATCATTTGGTATTGCTGCGTGATGGCAAAGCCCTCGCCAGCGGCCCGATCGGCGAGACCCTCGCACGCCTGGATCTGCCCTTGGCAATGGGCGATGACGCCGGGGTAATCATCGAAGGCCAGGTCAGCGCCTACGACGCCACCTATCAATTGCTCAGCCTGCAACTGCCGGCCACTGCAATGAACATTCGCGTCACCCATGCGCCGATGGCCGTGGGCCAGGCTCTGCGCTGCAAAGTGCACGCGCGCGACATCAGCCTGGCGCTGAACAACGATGCAGCCAGCAGCATTCTCAATCGTCTGCCCGTTACGGTCGTCAGCGAACAGGCCGCTGACAACAGTGCCCATGTGCTGATCCGCCTCGATGCCGGTGGCACGCCGCTGCTGGCGCGGATCACCCGCTTCTCGCGTGATCAACTGAGCGTGCATCCGGGCCAGCGGCTGTGGGCGCAGATCAAGGCGGTGGCGGTGCTCGCGTAAATCATTCGGCACGACGGCCAGCGCCTGCGGTCAATCAGTTACAGACTGCCGTATGACCGAAGGAAACCGCCATGCCCGATACCGTGCTGACAGATGCTCTGCCCGCCGATCTGCATTACGTCGATGACACTCAGCCTGGTATCACCCGGAAAAAACTGCGCGGCAAGTTCGTCTATTTCGAACCGTCGGGGCAGCGCATCACCGACCCGGACGAAACCAAACGCATCAATGCCCTCGCGGTGCCACCGGCCTACACCGATGTGTGGATCTGCGCCGACCCCTGCGGCCATTTGCAAGCCACCGGTCGCGATGCGCGCGGGCGTAAACAGTACCGTTATCACGCGCGCTGGCGGGAAGTGCGCGACGCCGACAAATACTCGCGCCTGCGCGACTTCGGCATGGCCCTGCCCAAACTGCGGCGCAAGCTCGAGGCGCTGCTCGATGAGCCGGGCTTCAGCCGGGACAAGGTCATGGCCACGGTGATTACCTTGCTCGACGCCACGCTGATCCGCGTCGGCAATACCCAATACGCACGGGACAATCGCTCTTACGGTTTGACCACGTTGCGCAGTCGGCATGTCGAGGTCAACGGCAGCGCGATCCTGTTCCAGTTCCGCGGCAAGAGCGGCATCGAACACCAGATCACCGTCAAGGACCGTCGCCTGGCGCGAATCATCAAGCGCTGCCTGGAGATCCCCGGGCAGAACCTGTTTCAGTATCTTGATGAAAATGGCGAACGGCACACCGTCACCTCCTCTGACGTCAATGCCTATCTGCAAAAGCTCACCGGCGCGGCGTTCACCGCCAAGGACTATCGCACCTGGGCGGGCAGCGCGCTGGCGTTGTCGGTGCTGCGCGAGTTGCAGCATGAGTCGGAAACCGAAGCCAAGCGCCATGTGGTCGAAGCGGTGAAGAATGTCGCCAAACAGCTGGGCAACACGCCGGCGGTGTGCCGCAAGTGCTACATCCACCCCGCAGTGGTCGAACACTTCATGCTCGGCGCCCTTGCCGAACTGCCCCGCCCGCGCGTGCGCAAAGGCCTGCGCGCCGAGGAAGTAGCCTTGGCGATGTTTCTCGAGCGGATGTGTGAGGTAAGCGAGGCGTCTTGATCTCCAGCGTAACGCTCGCTCCTGCAAAGGTTTCGCCGACGAGTTGAACTGGGTATTTTTTGCACGATCACACAGGTCTTCTATAGTTGATCTGAAGGTTCGCGCCACGCGGACTTTTTGTTGCAACTCAGCCGTTTCAGCGAACGGAGGTGTTTCATGTCCGAAAAAGAGTCCATCACCACCCTCCTCACCCTGCTCGACGCCCGTCAGGCGCGCCTCGCAGCCGCCTGCAAAGAGATTGCCGACTGGGTCGATCATCAGGGTGGGCATCCGACAGCGTTGCGCATTCGCGACCGGCTGCACGACATTGAAAAGGATGCGCCGCTGATTCGCGATACGCTCTCGACGCTCAAACCGATCGACCGGCCGTTGCCACGGTTCAGATAGGCGTCAGTGTAGAGGTCCTCTCTGCATGGGCGCAGAGAGGACGGCGATTGTTGGATTCCGGCGCCTCAGTCACCCTTGCCCGTACGCGCACCGCCATGGCTGTGCTGCCCGCCGACGCGTGCCTTTTCCGCCCGGTCGACTTTCACGTTGACCGAACTGCCGCCCTTCTTGCCGGCTTCCTTGACTTTTTGCGGATCCTCGGCAAACGGTTGTTCCTTGTGGTGATTGGTCATGTTCATGCCCTCGACATAGTTGTAGACATACACTCCTCAGACTCTAGTTGGGGCAAATTACAGTTCAACTTCCTGCCGACCAATGGTTATGAAATGCGAAACGAAACGGCAACATAATCCGACCCTCTTCATAACCGACGTCATTCATGAAAAGTTATACGAAGCGGCGCAGAAACTAACAGTCTGTATAAGTTTCATCACAAACTTACCGTTCATCGGGCTGGATAAAAATTTTCAAAACATTTTTCGCCGGCTCGTAATCGGAGTAGATGTCCGGTGCGACAACGGACATAACTAGCGAAACGTTAATTGATATCGGAGAGCTATCATGACCACAGGAAATAAAAATCCAGGTAACTTCGCAAACGATCGTGAAAAGGCATCTGAAGCCGGCAAGAAAGGCGGTCAGTCGTCGGGCGGCAACTTTGCCAATGATCGTGAAAAAGCATCCGAGGCTGGCCGCAAAGGCGGGCAGAACAGCCACGGCGGCGGTCGCAAGTCCTGAGTAAGCGGTACAAGGGCAGCCTGGCTGCCCTTTGAAATCAGCTGATGGAGCGTAATCATGAGAACGGTACCGGCTTTTGCACGAGGCGAAGTGCAACGAAACAAGGGAGCGGAAGTGTATCCCGAAGCGGCGCGCAGTTCGCACGTGACCAGGTCGGACAGTCCGTCGGTGTCACCTTGTGTCGAACGACAGCAAATCAGTCCAAGGCACCGGGAAAGTGTTCAGCAGGAATGTTATGAACGCCGGGAACTTGCAGTAAATTCTGAAAACTCCCGGATACCGGATACAACGCCGACTTATGAGCGCTCCTCTTAGCGCAAAGGTCTAACTTGTAGTCACAAGACAACCCTGACCAACTAAAGCAAACGACATCAGTAAACTTTATGAGCATTTCGCGAACAACGACGGCACGTAGTTTGTGCATCCTTGTTTCGCCAAGTGCCTATACAGAGAAATGAGGAAGTTTGAAATGGCACAAGATAAACAACAAGGCAGCATGTCAGTTAACGAAGCAGGCAAGAAAGGTGGTGATGCCACTTCGGCTTCGCACGATAAAGAGTTCTATCAGGAAATCGGCAGTAAAGGCGGCCAGAACAGTGGCGGCAACTTCAAGAATGATCCTGAGCGCGCCTCCGAAGCCGGGAGCAAAGGTGGCCAGAACAGCGGTGGCAATTTTGCCAACGATCGGGACAGAGCGTCCGAAGCTGGCAGCAAGGGCGGCCAGAACAGTGGCGGCAACTTTGCCAACGATCGCGAAAAAGCCTCTGAAGCTGGACAGAAAGGTGGTCAAAACAGCCATGGTGGCGGGCGCAACAGTTGACGCGTCGGGTGCAGGGGAGCGCGGCTCCCCTGCCCACTTTCATTCAAGCGAAATTACAGCTATTGCTTAGGAGTCCTGACCAGCCGAGGGAATCGCCATGCCTGTTCATGTCATCAACTTCACCGGCCCGATCAATGCCTCGACGTGCGGCCAATTGATCGATAAAGCCTCGCTCGCCGTAAAGGAAGATGCACCGCGACTGATCGTCAACATCGCCACCATGGGCGGCGAATGCAGTTACGGTTTCACGATGTACAACTTCCTGTTGGCCCTGCCTATTCCGGTACACACCCACAATTTGGGAACCGTCGAATCGATGGGCAACATTGTCTTTCTGGCCGGCCAGCGCCGCACCGCCTGTACCCACAGTAAGTTTCTGTTTCACCCATTTCATTGGCACCTGCAAGGTTCGGTCGATCACTCGCGCATGTCGGAATACGCCATGAGCCTGGATTACGACTTGCACCTCTACGCCCAGATTGTCGCCGAGCGTACGAGCAACGGAAAAAACGCTCTGGAGACAGAGAAATATCTGACAGCAGCGCCGCGCATCATCAATCCTGAAGAAGCCATGCATTCAGGCCTTATCACGGCGATTGAAGACACCGAGGTTCACGCGGACTTTGTCTGCTCGTGCATCTACTCCTGATCGTCCCACTTGATAACGCGTCGTAGCGGGCGCGTTCCTGTCTTAACAACCGGCAATTCAGCAAAAATTCCAGACGAACTTGTACAGAATCGATCTGCCGTACAGGCTTACAAAGCGCCCAATCAGCCGGTCATCACGCCCGTTTCAGTTTCTCTGAATTATTCATTTCGCCAGATATCCCTCTTCTTAACAGCCGGAGGAAATGTATGAGCGGAGAGGATTTGTACGTGATCGATTACCTGCTTCACGGGAAGCCCAGGTCATTCGTCATTCGCACAAAAAACATGAACAATGCCGAAGCGTGGCAATGGGCAAGTTGTGACGCGGGTATCGCGCCCATTCCCCGCCCCGGCCGACCTCCGTTGAAACGTTTTTCCAAACCGATGGCGGAACGCTTTGGCGTGACCGAGGTGCAATGGCGAGAATCAGTACCTTTGGTCTGGGAGGAGGATCACGTGAAATGACAGAACGCACATTGAAATTCGGTTTCGGCCGCTCGTGGGATGACGAGATGGCGGAGAATGCCGCGATGTTCCGTGAGGCCGATCTGCTCGAAGAAGCGGCTTACAGGATCATCGAGAACGATACGGACAATCCTGAAGCCTGGGCCCGTTTCAGCGAAGCCAAGGCTATGGCCGACGCCAAACGAACGGCGGCCTATCAGGACTGGATGCGCATCAAGCGCGCGATGAGCAAGCCGCGCTCGAAATAGCGGACTGGCGCCTCATGGCTTGAGGATCAGCAGGGGCTCGCCTTTCGGGACAACGTAAGTGGCCAGTTCGACGCCTTTCGCGTTGCCAACGTTTTTGGCTACATGCGCGACGCCCGCCGGAATGAACAACGAATCACCGGCCTTGAGTATCACCGGCGCCCGCCCTTCGAGCTGATACTCGAACGTGCCGCTGATGACATAGGCGACTTCCACGCCGGGATGAGCATGACGAGGCGAGGTGACGCCAGCGTCGAAATCGATACGCGCCTGAATCACCTCGCGATTGTCAGCGCCGAGATCCTGACGAACCAGATCGGTGCGGCTCAGACCTTTCTGCCAGCTCGTTGCCGGCGCATCCGCCGCATGGGCGAAGCCGGTCAGGGAGGCGAAGACAACGGCAGAAGCCAGAAACAGTGGACGGTACATGGTGATGCCCTCTTGAGCGTAGTGTTGGTGTGAGGGCTACTTTGGGCTCGGCATGTAGGGCGGATGTGTCTCGAAGGCGCAGTTTGGTGTTGCCGTGTGTATCGGCTGAGGGTTGATACATGCTTATACAAACGTGTCGCTGGCCACCGCCACAAGCCATTCTCTGAAAGCGCTGATCTTTGGCGATTCAGCGGTTTCATGGGGTGTAACCAAATAGAAACCGAGATCATCCTGCAGGCGCAGGTCGAACGGTGCGACCAATCGGCCCGCACGCAGATCGTCGTTTACATAAGTCGAACGACCGATGCACACGCCCTGCCCGTCAATTGCCGCCTGCACCGCCATCATCGCCAGATCGAAGGTCAGCTTCCCGCCGTCGGCCAACTGCGCAGGCTGGCCGGCGGCGCTGAGCCAGGCCTGCCAGTCGCTGGCGGTGAGGCCGCTAACTTGTACAAGGGTGTGACTGGCCAGATTTTCCGGAGCGTGCAATGTCGTCGCCACTGCTGGACTGCACACGGGAAATACCTCATCGGCCATGAGAAAGTCCGCGCACAAACCTTTCCAGTCGCCCCGTCCGTAGCGAATCGCCGCGTCGATGCCTCCTCGGCGAAAATCCACCAGATCGGTAGTGGCGCTGATGCGCACATCGATGTCCGGGAACGCCTGCTGAAATGCCGGAAGGCGCGGCAAAAGCCATTTCGACGCAACCGAGACCAGTGTGCTGATGGTCAATACGCTGGACCCGCGCGACTCGAGTAATTGTTGCGTCGAATGGCGCAACGCTTGAAATGCAGAACGCACCCCCGGCAGGTAGGCCTGCCCGTCTTCGCTAAGCGCCAGGCCATCCTTGAGGCGCAGGAACAATGCCACGCCCAACTCGGCTTCGAGGCGCCTGATCTGGTGACTGATTGCTGTCTGCGTGACGTTCAACTCGGTCGCAGCGGTGGTAAAGCTCATATGCCGGGCCGCCGCTTCGAACGCGCGCAGGCCGTTGAGGGAGGGAAGTCTGGCAGTCATAAGGCTAAGGAGCGCATGAGAATTTGTCATACGCTAGCACTGCAAATGACCTTTGCGGAAGTTTTGCCCGCAGTGGATCGTGGTGCCTCCACTTTCAAGGGATATGCCATGAAACTTTACTTTGCACCGAAGACCTGTTCGCTCGCCCCGCATATCGTCCTGCGCGAACTCGGCTTGCCGTTCGAAATGATCCGCGTCAACAACCAGACCAAGCGCACGGCTGACGGCCGTGACTTCCGCGAGATCAATCCGAAAGGCTACGTGGCCGCGCTGCAACTGGATAACGGCGAAGTGCTCACTGAAGGCCCGGCGATCCTGCAGTTTCTCGCCGATCAAGTCCCCGGGAGCGACTTGGCACCTGCCGAAGGTACGTGGCAGCGCGCACGTTTGCAGGAACACCTGAACTTCATCAGCTCGGAGATTCACGGCGCCAGCGCCCCATTGTTCAGCGCGGAGATTCCGGAAGCGGTCAAAGCGATTTTTCGGCAGAAACTGTGCAAGCGGCTGGATTACCTCGAGCGCATTCTGGCGGATCGGGACTATCTGATGGGTAGCTTCAGCATTGCCGACGCCTATCTGTTCACGGTGCTGACCTGGTTGCCGACATTCGATATCGATATCGCCGAATGGCCAGCTCTCGCCACCTATATGGAACGCATCGGCGCGCGACCCAGTGTGCTTGCGGCAATTGCCGCAGAAGAAGCGACTTTGCCAGTCTGAACACGCGCGGGCCATGGCCGGAGGGAATCTGTAAACTGCCGCAATCTTCATTCACTCAAACAAGAGATGCCCATGGCCAATCAAGACATCATCTTCACGCCGGATCCCGACACCGATTCGATTTCTTCCGACGTTGCCACCTTCGGCGGCATCATGGTTTCCACGCAGATTCCAACCCGCGCCGATGGCAGCCTGGAACTCGGCGGCATCACCGAGCAGAGCGAGTGCACCCTGCAAGCGCTGAAAGTCGCCTTGGAACGTGCTGGCAGTTCGATGGACCGGGTGCTGCACCTGACGATTTACCTGACCGACATGGGCGATCGCGGGGCTTTCAATGAAGTGTACAAACGCTATTTCGCCAAGCCTTGGCCGGTGCGGGCGGCGGTAGGCGTGGCCTCGCTGGCGGTTGAAGGGATGCGTGTGGAAGTGACGGCGATGGCCGCCAAGGGCTGATTTGCGGAAATACAGCGTAGGCCGCAGCCACGATTCCGAAGTGCGACATACGCAGTGAAATACTCAAGGGCGCGCGCCAAACACAGCAGCCACCAGGATCAGGCCGTTTGGCAAGCGCTGGCTCGCCCGTTGAGCGAATTAGCGTCAACGGTCTATTCACAAAACTCAAAGTGGACCGCTAGCTACAACAAACAGTTTACCTTCTGATACCCGGTATGTTTGCCCGCGGTGCTCGACTTCAAAATTGAATGTTGCCGTAATCGAATCGGTACCTTCTTCGTGTTTGCGCGCAAACTCTATCGTTCCTGTTTTCGCATATAAAATTTCATGCGACATAGTCATCACTCCCGCCACGGGACTTCCGAACCCGCCAACTTCATGCGTACCGTCGGTGAGGGAGCGATCTATCACAAATGAAATGATCTCACCCACCTCGTCCGTAAAATATTGGCCAATAACGCTGAACGTCTCCTTTGTGCCGAAATAAAGATGCCGAGTAGCGGAGAATATCGGCTTGCCAATGCCCGGATGATTGGGTGAAACGACCGCTTTGTAATACACTTCGGCCTTCTCCTGCGGACGCGATTTAAACGACGCGAAATCCGAGATACCAAGCGTCGCGAAGGCGTTATTACCTTTCATGATATTAATCTCCAATGTCTTGCGTAATATAGGCCAGAGCGACTTCCCGCTCCCACCCGATGTTCACGCTTTGGACGCGGGCGGACAACTGACAGACTTTACAGTTATGCATTGCCTCGTATTGTGCTAGGTCCTTCGTACCTGATATCGGCACGCTGGTGCCGCCTTGGTGTTTCACAGGTACAATGCGCCCCTTGCCCGTGACCGCCTGACTAAAAAAACTATGTCCTTGCCCAAGCATCACCTGGAATTGCTCAGCCCTGCCCGCGATGTCGCCATTGCCCGCGAGGCCATCCTGCATGGCGCTGACGCCGTGTACATCGGCGGCCCGAGCTTCGGCGCACGCCACAACGCCTGCAACGAAGTCAGCGAAATCGCCGAACTGGTCGAGTTTGCCCGCCGTTACCACGCGCGTATTTTCACCACCATCAATACCATCCTGCACGACAACGAGCTGGAGCCGGCGCGCAAGCTGATCCATCAGTTGTACGACGCCGGTGTCGATGCGCTGATCGTCCAGGATCTGGGCGTGATGGAGCTGGACATTCCGCCGATCGAGCTGCACGCCTCGACCCAGACCGACATCCGCACCCTCGAGCGAGCGAAGTTCCTCGATCAGGCCGGTTTCTCACAGTTGGTGTTGGCCCGCGAGCTGAACCTGAAAGAAATCCGCGCCATCGCCGATGAAACCGATGCCGCCATCGAGTTCTTCATCCACGGCGCGCTGTGCGTGGCCTTCTCCGGCCAGTGCAACATCTCTCATGCGCAAACCGGCCGCAGCGCCAACCGTGGCGACTGCTCCCAGGCGTGCCGCTTGCCCTACACCCTCAAAGACGAAAAGGGTGGCGTGATCGCCTACGAAAAACACCTGCTGTCGATGAAAGACAACAACCAGAGCGCCAACATCCGCGCACTGGTCGAGGCTGGCGTGCGTTCATTCAAGATTGAAGGTCGCTACAAGGACATGGGCTATGTGAAGAACATCACCGCCTATTACCGCCAACGCCTCGACGACGTGCTCGAGGATCGCCCGGACCTGGCCCGCGCTTCCAGCGGCCGCACCGTGCATTTCTTCCTGCCCGATCCGGAAAAGACTTTCCACCGTGGCAGCACCGATTATTTCGTCACTGATCGCAAGATCGACATCGGCGCCTTCGATTCGCCGACCTTCACCGGCCTGCCGGTCGGTACGGTGGAAAAAGTCGGCAAGCGTGACATGCAGGTCGTCACGCATGAGCCGCTGTCCAACGGTGACGGTCTGAACGTACTGGTCAAACGCGAAGTGGTCGGTTTCCGCGCCAACATCGCCGAGGCCAAAGGCGAGTTCGAAGAAGACGGCGAGAAGCGCTACCGCTACCGCGTCGAGCCGAACGAAATGCCCGAAGGCCTGTTCAAGCTGCGTCCGAGCCACCCGCTGAATCGCAACCTCGATCACAACTGGCAACAGGCGTTGCAGAAAACTTCCTCGGAACGTCGTGTGGCCCTGAGCTGGTTCGCCCGTTTGCGCGAAGAACAGCTGGAAGTGACCGCGACCAGCGAAGAAGGTATCAGCGCCAGCATCACCCTCAACGGGCCGTTTGGTGTCGCCAACAAGCCTGAGCAAGCGCTGGAGCAATTGCGCGACCTGCTCGGCCAGCTCGGCACCACGCAGTATCACGCCACTGACATCAAGCTGGATGCGCCGCAAGCGTTCTTCATTCCCAACTCGCAGCTCAAGTCGCTGCGCCGCGAAGTCATCGAAGCGCTGACCGCCGCCCGTGTCGCGGCTCATCCGCGTGGCAGCCGCAAGGCCGAAACCACGCCGCCGCCGGTGTACCCGGATTCGCACCTGACCTTCCTCGCCAACGTCTACAACCAGAAGGCGCGCGACTTCTACCACCGTCACGGCGTCAAGCTGATCGACGCGGCGTATGAGGCTCACGAAGAGCCAGGTGAGGTGCCGGTGATGATCACCAAGCACTGCCTGCGCTTCTCCTTCAACCTGTGCCCGAAACAGGCCAAAGGCGTCACCGGTGTGCGTACCAAGGTCGCGCCGATGCAGTTGATCCACGGCGATGAGGTGCTGACGCTGAAGTTCGATTGCAAGCCGTGCGAGATGCACATTATCGGCAAGATGAAAGGCCACATCCTCAACCTGCCGCAGCCGGGCAGCGTGGTCGGCCACATCAGCCCTGAAGACCTGATGAAAACCATCCCGCGCGCACCGCACTGAGTGACCGGCGTGCGCGGTGTTTCGGCATCGCGCACGCCCCGGTTGGCTCAAGCGCGTTAGATCGCAGGCATAAAAAAACGCCAACTTCTTGCGAAGTTGGCGTTTTTTCGTAGATGGCAGGGGCGGCTGGATTCGAACCAACGCATGGCAGGATCAAAACCTGCTGCCTTACCGCTTGGCGACGCCCCTGTAGCTCTGGCCAGCGGCTCCGTTAGGATCGCTGTGAGAACGGGGCGCAATTTAACAACATTCATTTCGTTTGGGAAGCCCGAGATGAAATATTTTTTGTTTTAAAACAGCGACTTATTATTTTCGCGCGAAAACAATGGGTTTCGCCTCTGTGTATCACACTGTGTACGCGCCCCGCCGCCATACACGCCCTTGCAAAACTGCCGTCCGGGGACACACAACGGATACGTCGCTACGCTTCAATGCACCCAAGGTTTCAAGGGTTCATCCAGCCCCTTGGCTACAGGCCCGCAAAGGAGACGTCAGCATGAAACAGGCTCTGCATACCTCTAAAATCAAAGCCGCACTTGGTTTGTCGGTCTTGGCGCTGTCATTGCTCGGCGCCGTCGGCAGCGCTCAGGCGCAAACCACTGCACCGGCCGCCGTCAGCTATTCCGCGCCCTCTCCTTTCGGCCCGCTGAAGCACATCAAGGCTGGCTTGCTCGACGTGGCCTACGCCGAAACCGGACCTGCCGATGGCCCGGTGGTGATTCTGCTGCACGGCTGGCCCTACGACATTCACAGCTACGACGAAGTCGCGCCACTGCTCGCGGCCAAGGGTTACCGCGTGCTGATGCCGTATGCACGGGGTTATGGCGACACGCAATTCCTGTCCAAAGCCACTCTGCGCAACGGCCAACCGGCGGCCTTGGCCAGCGACATCATCGACTTCATGGATGCGCTGAAGATCAAGCAAGCAGTGCTTGGCGGCTACGACTGGGGCGCGCGTTCAGCGGGCATCGTCGCAGCGCTGTGGCCAGAGCGCGTCAAGGCGCTGGTGGCGGTCAGCGGCTACCTGATCGGCAATCAGGCCGCCGGGCAGAATCCACTGCCGCCGAAAGCCGAATTGCAGTGGTGGTACCAATTCTACTTCGCCACCGAACGCGGCCGCGCCGGCTATGAAAAGAATACCCACGACTTCGCCAAACTGATCTGGCAACTGGCGTCGCCGCAATGGAAATTCGACGACGCCACCTTCGACCGCAGCGCCAAGGCATTGCAGAACCCCGATCACGTCGAGATCACCGTATTCAACTACCGCTGGCGGCTGGGCCTGGTGCAGGGCGAGGCGAAATATGCCGCGCTGGAAGAGAAGCTTGCGACTGCCCCGTCGATCAGCGTGCCAACGATTACGCTGGAAGGTGATGCCAATGGAGCGCCGCACCCGGCACCGGAGGACTACGCGAAGCGCTTTACCGGGAAATATCAGTTCCGGTTGATCGAGGGTGGGGTTGGGCATAATTTGCCGCAGGAGGATCCGAAGGCGTTTGCGCAAGCGGTGATTGATGCGGATGGCTTATAGGCGCAGCCTGGCTGCCGTTCCGTCTGTCGCAGGACTTGAACTACATAGGGCCGATCACGTCTGAACTGATGCGATATTAACCCCCCTACGGAAGCTATCATGCTTTTAAAAAACAAGAGTCTCGTTGCTGTCATGTCCTGCGCCATGATGCTCGCAGCCGCCCCACTCCTCCCTGCTGATCTGTCCATCATGAATTCTGCCCATGCAAAGGATGGCGGTGGCGGTGGTAATGGTGGCGGCGGCGGTGGCGGTAATGGCGGCGGCGGTAATGGCGGCGGCGGTGGAAATGGCGGGGGCGGCGGGAACGGCGGTGGCCACGGTGGCGGCACAGGCGGTGGTCACAGCGGATCGGATCACGGCAGCGCCAACAGCAACGGCCGAGGCAATGGACTCAGCAGTGATCATGCAGGCAAGGCTGTCCGCGACCGCGGTGAAAGCGGCAATCACTACGGCAGCGTTCGCAATGACGTTAGCGGGCACGGCTCAATAACTTCGGGCATCGCCCAGTCCCGAGATACGCGCGGCGTGACCAAAGCTGCTGCCATCTCTACCTCAACCCCTGGGGAGCACAATTCGAAAGGATTGAGCAACGCCGCAACGTCGAACACAAAGACATCCCGCTGATCGGCTGTAGATCAAGCACGCAAGCATAAATAAAAAGGGCGCCCGACAAGGCGCCCTTTTTTCACGCTTCGTTATTGACCGGAGTCAGCGTGATTAACGGCTGGTCCTATTTAACCAGCCGCTTCTCCTTCGAGGGCCTATAACCGAAGTACGAGCTATAGCACTTGCTGAAATGGCTCGGTGACACAAAACCACACGCCACCAGCACTTCCACCTGCGACAGCTCGGTGTGTTGCAGCAGGCGCCGTGCTTCGGTGATGCGCAGTTCCAGGTAATAGCGCTGCGGCGTGGTGCCCAGTTGTTCCTTGAACAAGCGCTCGAGCTGGCGCCGTGAGCGGCCGGCGTAGACCGCCAGTTGTTCCAGCTCCAGCGGTTCTTCGAGGTTGGCGTCCATCAGCTTGATCACTTCCCGCAACGGCGCGCTGACGCAGATGTTTTCATCGGGTTTGATGCGCCGGTAGCGCGACTCTTCGAAGGCGAGGATGTCTTCGATGCCCTCGACCAACGCCTTGCCGTGCAAGCCCTTGATCCAGTCCAGCGCCATGTGGAAGGCCCCGGACGGGCTCGACGCGGTAAGGCGGTCGCGGTCGATCACATAGGGTTCGCTGCTGACGTGGGTGCTCTTGGCGATTTCGGTCAGTGCCGGGCGATGTTCCGGGTGGATCGAGCAGCGATAGCCGTCGAGCAAACCGGCGCGGCCGAGAAACCACGAACCATTCCACAATCCCGCCAGGCTCACGCCCCGCTCCGCTGCCGACTTGAGCAAGCCGATGAATTCGTCGCTGGCGCGCAGTTCGGTGCGATAACCGCCGCACACTACCAGCAGATCCAGCTCGTTAAGCGCAGCAGAATCCAGGCGCGCATCGGGGCGGATGACCAGGCCCAGATCGCTGATCACCTCGCCATCGCCCAGACCGAAGGTGCGCGACGAAAACAGTCCCGGGCGCAACAGGTTGGTGGTGACTACCGTGTCCAGCGCCTGGGTAAAAGCTGGCAGCGAGAAATGTTCGAGCAAGAGGAAACCGGTGCGGGTCACTCCGGTGTTATCGGGGTTCTGTTCATTCAGATAGCGAAGGTTCTTGCCCTTCATGCCACCGCTGAATTGACGTCGTTCAATCAAGGTCGGGTCCATCGGTCGTTGTTATGCGAGCGATAGTTGGCCGGTTCTGCGCAAGAGTCAATCACGCTCGAGGTTGATGACTGGTTACGCAGGGTACGGCACGCGCATTTACGACTGTTGACCAGCACTCGAAGATTGCGTGGAATGATCGTCCGCATGCTCACGTTGCAGAGAATCGCCGATTTCCTCTACCGCACAACCAACGTCATAACCGGCACGGATCAACTCGGCGAAACGAAGCATCACTGAAGTGCCGGCATCCAGCGCCAACGCATCGATCATCAAGTCCCGTATCGGCGCGCACAATTGGGCGTCAACTTCATCTGCATTTGCCTGACCGGTGGCACGGGCAATGCGCAAGGTCGCAGCAACGCCGCTGGTGTCTTCGTCAATGCCGAATACCTCGTCAAACAACATGCCCAATGTCGCTGCCGGTTGCTGCTCCGGTCGGCTCCAGGACCTGAGTTCGATAGACTCCCGTTTGACCCTTTCCAGGTAACGTCTGATCTTTCCCGGAATCGTCGCTGCTGCTTTCACGCAATTGTAGTATTGGTGGCTGGCCAGACTGGCGGCGTCTTTGACAACCTTCCATGCAACGAACCAGAGCTGGGAAACCTACCGCTGTGTAACATGATCACTGCGCACTCCCCGCTTTTCTTCCAACAACGTCCTGGGCAACACAAACCCTTCAAAACTGCGCTGAGTAATCGGGTTGTTGGCCTTCTGCGCGCCAATCCGATAACGCATCAACCCATCAGCGACTGAAAAGGTCAGGTCGACGCTGGTGTCGGTTCGGCCATTGAGGTGCCCGCGACTGAGCAGCCGAAACAACGACCACGGCCCGCGGTAGCTCAGGCTGGCGGTGTTGCCGGTGCTGTGCACCAGGGTCAGTTGGCTGCCATTGCTGTTGCCAAGGCTGTTGGGCCAGACCAGTCCGGTGCGTTGCGGCGCGCCGTGCTGGTAGGGGATCAGCTGGCCGTCGACGCTGAGCATGCTGCTCAGGCGGGTGGCGCTCAGGGCCAGGGGTTCGATGGTCAGTTGTACGGCCAGGTGGCCGCGATGGTTGAAGAAGGTGTCGCGGATGCGCTCGGCTTTTTTCAGTTGTTCAAGCACGTCGCTGCGCACCAGATAGCCGCCGAGGCTGTCGGAATACAGGGCGTCGAGGTTGTCTTTGAGGAACACGTTCAAGTACTGATCGTGGAATTGCTGCAGGCGACCCTGAGGGCCGAAGAAGGCTTCGAAGTCTTCCAGCGAAGCGTCCTCACCACTGGCTTTGAACGGGTAACGGTTCGCCAGGCGCTCGCGGTAGAAGCTGTAAATCTCGCTGTCCCAGCGTTTTTCCAATTCGCGCAGGGCGGCAATCACCAGTACCTGTGAAGTCTGATCAGCGAGTTTTTTGACGTGCTGGTTCAGCGGCTCAGGCAGGCCCACCGCGACGCGTTGCAAATTGGCAATCGGGTCAGCACCGTCCAGGGAGAAGCGGTTGAGTACGGTTTTCAGCGCTGCCTTGCCGGGGTCGGGGTTGTCGTGCACGGTTTTGGCATAGTCGTAGACTGCACTGACCGAGCGCAGGGTTTCTTCGTAGTAAGACGGCTGCTCGCCTCGTGCGGTGATGAGTTCTGAAAGACTGGAGAATGCGCGCCGAATTCCTGCTGCCTGTTGTTGCCCCTCTGGCATCTTGTCCAGCTTGAGCGGCGCTTGCCCTTCAGCCAAGGGCACGGCCGGGTAGATCACGCTGTTGTCGTGCAAGGTTTCCAGCAAACGCCGCAATGGAGCGGCCGGGCCGGTGACTTGTTCCAGTACCGCCACGCCGTGACTGAGGTCATCGAAGTCGGTGACCGCGAACTGATTCAGCGCCCGTCGCCAACTGTCGATGTAGTCGGCACTGTAGAGGGCGCGGATGCGTTGGGTCAGCACTTTACGGTCTTCGTCGGAGTAGTCCAGGCGTTGGCGCTCGCCGAGTACCCACTGGTCGATCATGGCCAGTTCGATAATGTCCGCTGTGCCGGGCTCGAAGTAGCTCCTGAAGCCCTTGGCGGTAAGCAGCGGCGGTAACTGCAGGCGGCTGCCCTCCTGATCAGAGTTGAGCGGGCGGTAGACGATGTCGAACGCCGGGCCGACCTCGTTGCGCAGGTCCAGCGGGCGATGCAAACGCTCCAGGGCATCCTGTTTCAGGCTCATATAGACCCGTTCGGCCATGGGCAACTGGCGCAGTTGCTGCTGCACCTGGGCAATGCGTTCACGATAGTGCGGCAGGTTGGCGTCGGCGTATTTCAACGCGTAGCGCAGGTGGCCCATCAAGTCGGCCTGCAACTGGCCCTGACCTGGATAGGCACGCTGCCACCGTTTGGCAACCCACTCTTGGACAATGGCCGGTCGACGATTTTGCCGCTCTTCGAGCATGCGGTAGACGCGCAAGGCCGCCAGTTGCTGATTGCTGCCGGCTGGCGCGGTGTCGATGACGTTTAGTACACCGCTGGCAATCGCTGGCAGGAAGCGTTTGGACAGCAGATTGAGATAGGCCTCATCCACCGTCGGGCCGATTGCCCTGCCCTGATACATCCCCATATCCGACAGCAACGGCCAGGCCTCGCGGTAGTCGCCGTACACCAGCACCGCATCCCGAATCTGGTCCAACGGCACCAGCAGGTTACGGCCGGTGATATCCACCTTGGCGTCGATATCCCGACCGCTGAATTCCTGACTCTTCGCCAAGACGCTGACCGCCTTGTCACGGTTGACGTTGAAATACAACTGCCAGGTCCCGATGATCACCAGACACCCCAGTGACGCGACACTGAACCCGGCGATCAGCAGCCGCCGTTTGCTGCGGGCCACCTTGATGTTGTCACCCGCCAGACCTGCTTCGGGGTAGATCACACGCTGGAACAGTTGCTGGGCAAAGTAGATCGCTGTACCACCGACAGGTTTGACCTCGGGTGGCGGTGGTGGCAGTTGATAGGCTTGTCCCGCTTCTTTGACGAAAACGTTGCTCAAGGTGCCCTGCTGCAGCACCGAGGAAAAATACAGCCCGCGCACCAGTGCCGGCGTGGTGAAACGATCGCTGCCGAGCATTTCGCTGAGGAAGCCGAACAGTGCCGGGCGCAAGCCCGCCATCTGATGCATCAGCGCCTGCAAGCAATCACGCTCATCCAATGTGCGCGAGTCCCTGGTACTGTTGAAAACCTGCTCGGTCAGGCAGGCGACAAAGGTTTGATATTGGCGCGTCAGTTCCGCCAGCCAGGCATCAAAATCATCCACCGCGTCCAGACTGAAGGTGAAACCCAGCAGATCTTCGCGCCCGCTGCGCGACAACCGGGCGAAGAATTCTTCAAAGCCTTCCAGCAGGTCGAACTTGCTCAGCGTGACGTACACCGGTAAGCGCGTACCCAACTGCCGCGTCAGTTCAAACAGCCGGGTGCGCAGCAGGTTGGCGTGGGCCTTGCGTTGTTCGGGTCGCTGCGTCAACAGGGCCTGTACATCGATCACCAGCACCACGCCGTTCAATGCCCGCCGGCTGCGGTTGCGCGTCAGCCAGTCGAGCAAGTGTCGCCATAGGCGCGGGTGGGTGCCGGCGGGCAGTACCGGTTTGACCTTGCCCTGCTGCTCGATGTCTTCAGTCGGTGAATCCGAGTGACTGAGGAACTCACCCGGCGGGTCAATCAAAACTGCTTCGTCGCCAATCCACCAATCCACCGGATAGGCCAGTTGCTCTTCCTGATGAACCCTGACCCCAGCCTTGGTCACATGGGACAAGGCGAAGCTCTGGTTGGAACGCGTGATCAGGCTGGTCTTGCCGGCATTTTCTTCGCCTAGCACCAGATACCACGGCAGCTGATACAGCGAACGGCGGCGCTCCATGTTGTTCAGCAGGTTGCCCAGGCTCCGATCCAGCGCCCGCTCCTGCGCCTCGATATAAGGCAGGCAAGGATCGGCCTGCACCGCCGCCTCATGTTGGCGTTCAACCTGCAGACGCTGGTAACGATTGCGCACCCGCCACGCCCAGATCAGCAGCGGCACCACCAGCACCACGACACTGGCCGAGACACGCATCGCCAGTTCACCCAGCGGCTGACGCTCGCGCCAGGTCCACTGCGGGCCCAGCCACCAGATGGCGATCAACAAAAATACCACGCCCAGCAGCACCAATACCGGCACCGCCTGGTTGAACTGACGCAGCACCGGCAGGCCCCAGCGTTTGAGGTAACCCCAGACCATCCCCATAAATCGCTCCTACTCCTTAACCGCTTTGATCAAATGACTGTCGTCGATGGGTTGCACCACTTTCCGGTACAACTCCGGCTCCCACCCCTGCGCCGTGGTCTCGCGCATCAACCGCGCAACACTGGCGTACAAATCGTCCGCCAACCACGACAGCCCACGCGATGCCAGCAGGTCGGCTGCGATCACCGTGGCGTAGCTGCGCTGGCGCGGGGCATCTTGGGTGGCGTGCAGTTCCTGCAGGCGCAGCAGCACCACTTCCACGCCTTCGGTATTGAGCTGAGTGGCCAATTCGTCGCGCAGGCCGGCGTATTCCTGTATCGGGGTGCCGGTGATTTGCGCCTGATCGGCGCCGCTGATCCAGGCCTGGGTCTGCGCATCTACGAACGGCGTGCCGTCGCTGAAGCACAACTCCAGCAGCGCCGGCAAACGGCAGACAAACCGCTCGCAGGTCTGGCGAATGGCGGCCGCCACCTCTTCCATCGCCAAGCGCGAGGCAACGTGGGCAGCCAAGTAACTGCCACGTAGCCAGTACGGCGAAGCGCAGACGCTTTTTTCGATGCGCAGCAGCAGGTTCGGCTCAATGGCGGTGTGGTTCAGCGCGTCCTGATAGCCGTCGACGATATCCTTGGGCACAGCAGTCAATTCGGTGCGACGGTCGCGGGTGACGGGGGGCGCAGTACGCAAATGCGACCACAGGCCGAAGCGTCGCAGTTGGTAGCCGGTGGGGTCGTAGGCATCTTGCTGGTTGATCTGCTCGGCCATGTTCAACACAGCGCGGCGTTGTTCGCGCTCATTGCTCGGCGCTTGTGGTTTGGGGCTGGTAAAAAAGGCTGACTCCAGCACACTGCCGGAGGTGGCCGCACGGGTGGGCTCAGTGGCAACGACGGGCTCGCTGTATTTGTCCAACTGGCGTTGCAAGGCGTCCAACGGGGCCGGGTCGAACCTGGCGCTTTCGACACAGCGTTGCAGATTGGCCAGGGCCAGTTCCGCTGCGGCTTGGCAGGCTGGTTCAAAACTGCTGCGTTCCAGGGTCGGCAACACCTGCCCCAGCTCGCCCAACAGACGCTGCACTTGCTTGCGTTTGTTGAGGTAGCCGGTGGGGCCGGGCTTGGGGTGGGCACTGTCCCAATACAACTCGACCATGCCGGCCAACAAACCCAGGGCATCTGCCCAGCGCGCCCATTGCCGAGTCCGCAGCCACACCACTTGCAGATGAGCGACGATGCGCCACTGCTTGCACTGGGTCGCCAGGTACTGGCGAGAGGCTTCGTCGATATACGCCCAGTCGATATCGCCCTCGCGCAGGCCGCCGAGCTTGACCATCTCCTGGTCGATGGCCTGGTAGGTTTCGTCCTCTACATCGAAATCCCCGGCGGGCTGTTCGGGGTCGATGGGGGTCAGCAGCAACTTGACGGTGTCCGCCGGCACGTCGATTACCAGCGACATGCCTGGCGCTCCTGTTCGATCAGCTCACCCAGCCCTTCAGCGTCAAAGACCAGGCCGTGCAGCCGCGGATAGTCGCTCTCCAGTCGCAGACGCTGGCCGCCGCCCATGTTGCGCAGCAACGAGATAGCTTGCAGGCCACGTCCGGCATCGACCACCAGGCCGGCATCATCCAGCACCTGCCATTGATAGGCGTCGGCAATCGGGCGCTCATCCTTGAACAGCTGGATGCGAATCTTGTTGGGTTTGGCCGGCTCATCCAGCACTAATTGCAGGCGCGAGATTTTCGATTCACAACTGATGGCCAGCAGAGGTCGAGGCGGCAACGCGCCCAATGCCGGGGCTGAGATCACCAGCCGGTGTTGCTGGTCGTCGTCCGGCTCGGGGAAGGACGACAACAAGAAACGCTGATCCTCAGTCGGACGCTTGGCTTCATTGCGCTGGACCAGATCGACAATCGGCAATACCCGGCCCAAGGCACGCGGCGTCGTAGGTGCCTGATGAATGGGCGTGCCGGCAGCCAGATCAAAACACTCCAGACGCTTCAGGGGCGAGACGATGGCAGGGCAATCCCGGTTCGCTGCCTGCGCCTCCATTACTGCCACAACCGACAGGCAGAGCGCCCATTTCCAACCTCGCCATCCGTTGCCCATCAACGCCTCCTGAATATGCCTCGTCGCATCCAAACCGGATATTTTTCAACTTTCGAACTAACGTGGCTCGCAGTGAAAGTTAAATTAATTAACTTGCAAAGCGTCGCCTGCGCTCAGCAGATAGGCAAGTAGAAGACGAGCAAGACACTGTCAAACCCTGCATAAAAAGAGGCATCCCTCAGACACTTCCATGACAGCTGTAGGAAATCTAGAAGCATTCATCACGATTCTTTTTTCCTACATCCAAAACCCACGAAACGCGTCCCTCTCGTCCTACAAGACAAATCCTGCAACAGCTGTTTCTAATACACCGACTTTACGAAAAAGGATTTTTCCCATGCCGAAAACCCATGGATCTGTCGCGCCCAAAGAACGCGTCAACATCAAGTACGTCCCGGCTACGGGCGATCAACAAGCAGAAGTAGAGCTGCCCCTGAAGCTATTGATTACCGGCGACTTCAAAGGTCACGGCGAGTTAACCGCCATTGAAGACCGGCAATCGGTTCGAATAGACAAAGACACATTCAACGAAGTACTGAACAACGCTGCAGTTGCTCTGGATATGGCGATTCCGTCTGTTCTGAACAACGAAATCGATACTGACCTGACTGTGCAACTCCAATTCAAAAACATCAATGACTTCGGTCCCGATGCCGTCGCACGGCAAGTTCCTGAATTGAACAAGTTGCTGGAATTGCGTGAAGCCCTGGTTGCACTCAAAGGTCCCTTGGGCAATGTCCCGGCCTTTCGCAAACACCTGCAGAACCTGCTGACCGATGAAAACGCCCGTCTACGCCTGGCCAGTGAACTGAACCTGGTTCTGGACGCGCCAAACAACTGACTGGAACGCCCTTCTCAACGGAGTACTCCCCCATGCCTATGGAAAGCGCCGCCGCACAAATCCTGGTGGCTGACGAACAGCCGTCGCTGCTTGATCAGCTGCTGGCCAACACCACTATGCGCCCGTCTCAGGAAGGCTACGCGGTAGCTCGCCAAGGCGTGGCCGCGTTCATCAGCGAAATCCTGCAAAGCGGCGATCACCAGCAGCCGGTCAACAAGCACCGGGTCGACCAGATGATTGCCGAGATCGACCGCGCCGTCAGCAAACAGATGGACGTGATCCTGCATCAGCCGCAGTTCCAGCAACTGGAATCGGCCTGGCGTGGACTGAAGCTGCTGGTGGATCGCACGGACTTTCGCGAGAACATCAAGCTGGAAATGCTGCACGTCACCAAAGAGGAACTGCTAGACGACTTCGACAACGCCGGCGACATCACCCGCAGCGGCTTGTACAAGCACGTCTACACCGCCGGCTATGGCCAGTTCGGTGGTGAGCCGGTTGGCGCCATTGTCGGCAACTACACCTTTGGTCCCAGCTCGCCGGACATCAAGTTGCTCAGCTATGTGGCCTCCATCGGCGCCATGTCCCATGCACCGTTTGTCTCGGCTGCGGGCCCCGAGCTGTTCAACCTGGAAGGCTTCCAGGGTCTGCCCGACCTCAAGGAAGTCAGCGATATTTTCGAAGGGCCGCGCCACAACAAGTGGCGGGGTCTGCGTGAATCCGAGGACGCGCGCCACCTGGCCCTGACCCTGCCGCGTTTCCTGCTGCGCCCGCCCTACAGCATTGAAGACAACTCGACGCGCAGCTTTGGCTATGACGAAACCGTCGACGGCAACCACGACAATTACCTGTGGGGCAACACCGCGTTCCTGATGGCTTCGCGCATCACCGACAGCTTCGCCCGCTACCGCTGGTGCCCGAACATCATCGGCCCGCAATCCGGCGGCGCGGTGGATGATTTACCGGTGCACCTGTACGAATCCCTCGGCCAATTGCAGGCCAAGATTCCTACCGAAGTGCTGATCTCCGACCGCAAGGAATTCGAGCTGGCCGAAGCCGGGTTTATCCCGTTGACCATGCGCAAGGACAGCGACAACGCGGCGTTTTTCTCCGCCAACTCGGTACAAAAACCGAAGAACTTCCCCAAGACCCGCGAAGGCCAGCAAGCCCAGACCAACTACAAGCTCGGCACCCAGTTGCCGTACCTGTTCATCGTCAATCGCCTGGCCCACTACATCAAGGTGCTGCAACGCGAACAGATCGGCAGCTGGAAGGAACGCCAGGATCTGGAGCGCGAGCTGAACGACTGGCTCAAGCAGTACATCGCCGACCAGGAAAACCCTTCCTCCGACGTGCGCAGCCGTCGCCCCTTGCGCGCCGCAAAAGTCGTGGTGCAGGACGTGGAAGGCAATCCAGGCTGGTACCAGGTGTCGCTGGCCGTTCGCCCGCACTTCAAGTACATGGGCGCCAACTTCGAGATCTCACTGGTCGGTCGGCTGGACACCCAGTAAATGGGCGCCAGCCTGTTTGAACGCCTGGAACCCGACGCACCGCGCTACCGCCCTGGCAGCGTGGATGAACAGGCGCGCCAGCGTGTCGAAGCGATCAAACGCCACCTCGAACAGGTGCTCAACTCACGCCAGGGCTGCTCGCAAAGCAGCCCTGAACTGGGCCTGCGCGATTTCAACGGCGTCACCCAGGCCAGCAGTGATCTGGTGGTAGCGATCAGCGCCGATATCCGGCGTTCGGTGGAAGCCTTTGAACCGCGCATCAAGGTCACGGGTGTGCGCTTTCAGCCCGACCCGGACTTGCCGCTGGAGCTGAACTTTCGCCTGGATTGCCAGGTGCAGGTCAACCACAAGGAAGAACAGGTGCAGATCGAGGTGGCCATGCACGGCCGCGACGGCTACACCCGCGTGCGATGAGGATGCAATGGACTTGAAACAACGCTTTGCCGAGGAGCTGCGCTACCTGCGCGAACTCGGCCGCGAGTTTGCCGAGGACAACCCGCAACTGGCGCAATTTCTCGGTGATCAGGCCGGCGATCCGGACGTGGAGCGGCTGCTGGAAGGCTTTGCCTTCCTCACTGCCAAACTGGGGATGAAGATCGACGACGATTTGCCGGAGCTGACTCACCCGCTGT
Organism: Pseudomonas sp. S3_G06; assembly: GCF_054667565.1. Classification (NCBI taxonomy): domain Bacteria; kingdom Pseudomonadati; phylum Pseudomonadota; class Gammaproteobacteria; order Pseudomonadales; family Pseudomonadaceae; genus Pseudomonas; species Pseudomonas sp. S3_G06. Next base: position 1,868,600 of record NZ_CP162738.1, on the reverse strand, counting down.
TACAGATGCTCTGGCCCAACTACCTGCGGCCCCTGCCGAGCGCGACCATCATCCGTTTTACACCGTTACCGGATGCGATCAGCCAGCGCCAGGTGATCCCCAAAGGCACGCCACTGTTTGCCAAACAGGTGGATGGCATCTCCTGCCAGTTTCGTACCTGCACCGACGTCAGCCTGTACCCATTGGCGTTGCAGGAAGTCAGCGATGCCCACAGCCGCGAAGCCTCAGTGATGCGCATCGACCTCAAGGTGTTGACCGAGCAACCGCTGACCAGCATGGCCTGCGATCAGCTGGATTTTCATCTGGGCGGCGATAACGCCACGGCGCTGACGTTGTACCTGTGGCTCGCCCATTACCTGGACAGCGTCACGTTGCACATCGATAAGCAAAGCTATCGCCTGCCAGCCAAGGTTATCGGCTGTCCCGGTTTCACCCCCGAAGAGGCGCTGCTGCCCTACCCGCGCAATGTGTTCGATGGCTACCGGATCCTGCAGGAGTACTTCGTGTTCCCGCAGCGTTTTCACTTTTTCAGCCTGACCCAGCTGGCACGCGTCTGGCCGGAGATGAGCGCCAACACCCTGCGATTCGAGTTTCAGTTCAGCCGGCCCATGCCGCCTGATATTCGTCTGCGCACCAGTGACCTGCACCTGTACTGCGCGCCGGCGGTCAACCTGTTCCGTCACGATGCCGATCCGATTGCGCTGGATGGACGCAGCCTGGAACGGCGTATCAGCCCCAGCGGTAACCGCCCCGAAGCCTACGAGATTTTCAGCGTCGACAAGGTGGCCGGTTGGGATGCCGCCGACAAGGAGCGCAAGGGCGATCCGTTGCGACGCTTTACTCCGTTCGAGTCTTTCCAGCATGAGATCGAACATGCGCGGGGCCGCACTGTGCTGTACTTCCGCACGCATATCGAAGAGTCCCACGGGAGTGAAGGCTTGCGTCATCGCATCGCTTTCGTGCGCGGCGATGAAAGCCTGTACATCGGCGAGCATGAAGCGGCATCCATCGAGTTGACCTGCAGCAATCGAGATTTGCCGCAGTTGCTGGGCGTGGGGGATGTATCGGTGTCCACCGAGGTGACGCCGTCGTTTGCCACTTACACCAACCTGATCGCACCGACTCGAAGCTACCGGCCAGTGCTGGATAGCAGCCTTCACTGGACGCTGATTTCCAACCTGTCGCTGAACTATCTGTCGTTGCTGTCGGCCGAGCCGCTCAAGGCAGTCATCCGCGCTTATGACTTCGCCGCCCTGCACGACCTGCAACAGGCCCGCGCCACGCGCAAGCGCCTCAACGGTATCCAGAATGCCGTGACCACCCCCATCGACTGGCTGATGAAGGGCCAGCCGGTACGTGGCGTGCAGACCCGTCTGCAACTGAACCAGGACGCCTTCCTTTGCGAGGGCGAGCTGTACCTGTTCGGCAGCGTGCTTTCGCACTTCTTCGCCCTGTACGCGAGCATCAATTCCTTCCATCGCCTGGAAGTGATCAATACCACTAACAACGAGCGCTACGAATGGCCACTGTTGACCGGCAGACAACCCGTGATCTAGCCGATGTGCTGCTGGCCGACGCGCGGAACTATTCGTTCCATCGTCTGCTGGAGCATCTGCACGCCTTGCATGGCGACGACCTGGAAGCGCAGCCGATGAGTGCGGCGGTGCGCCGCCGGGTGCGCCTGCAAAGCCATGCGGGGTTGGGCTTTCCGGCTTCCGACGTGGTCGAGGCGGCGCGCCTTGAGGAGGACCGCGAAGAAGTGCGCTATCGCTTGCAGACCAGTTTCTTTGGCCTGCACGGTACCGACTCGCCACTGCCCGGCTATTACCTGGATCGCCTGGCCTATGAGCAGGCCCAGGAGCGCGGGATTCGTCCGGCATTCATGGATTTTTTCAATCATCGCTTGCTGACCCTACTGCACATGAGTTGGCGCAAGTACCGCTACTACATCCGTTTTCAGGCCGGAGGCAGTGACCGGTTTTCGCGATATGTATTTTCCCTGATCGGATTGAACGACAACGACCTGCGCGGCGCTACGCCGTTGCCTTGGGGCCGCCTGCTGAGCTTCGCCGGCTTGATCGCCAGTCGCAGCCGTTCACCTTCGATGGTGTCCGGCATCGTCGAGCACAGCTTTGATCTGCACGGCGTTTACATCCGTGAGTTCGAGGCGCGCTGGGTGAATTTGCCGCAGCGCCAGCGCCTGGTGTTGGGCAAGGCCAACGGCACCTTGGGCAGCGATTTTGTGGTGGGTGACCGCAGCAAAACCCGCGCCAGCAAGTTCACCCTGGTGATTCCCAACCTGACCCAAGCCCGTTTTCGGCAGTTTTTACCCAGCGGCGAGCAGTTCGGGCGTTTGCGCCAGTTGATGGAATTTCTGCTGCGCGATGCCACCGCCTACGACCTGGAACTGGGGCTGCGTGAGGAAGATGTACCGCCGTTCAACCTGCAACGCGCCAGCGGCACCCACCTGGGCTGGACCAGCTTTATCGAACATCAAGAACAACGCCATCCCGCCGTGGTGCGGATTCGGGGGCGCGCATGAAATTGACGCTGGTTATCAACAATCCTGCGCAGTTGCTGCACGGGTATTTGCCCCTTCATCGGTTTGGCCCACAGGGCGGCAGCATCGGCAGTGCCGCGGTGGACTGGCGCCTGGAAGATCGCCACAACAGCGTACGCCCCAACCACTGCGACATCCGCGTCGTCGAGGGGCGCTTTTGTGTGATTGACCGCAGCGGAAGAACCTACGTCAACGGTCACGATCTGCCGCTTGAGCGCCATGTTGCGATAAGCCTCAACGACGGTGATCGGTTGCAGATTGGTGCGTATCAGGTCGCGGTGCAGTTGGGCGAGCACGCCCCGGGGCAGCATTCGCTCGATGAGCTGCTCGGCGACCATCCTGAGGGCATGCACGTGTGGCACCAAGGAGACCTGCCGAGTCGGCCAGCGGCGGATAGGCGAACTGGCACTTGCCCTGAATTCGAACGCCTTTGCCGGCCGGTGGATTTGGCGGAGCAAGGTGATCCGCTGCTAGCGATGGATAAGGCGCCGCTACCCGAAGTGCTGGCGGATATTGGCGCGCCTGCACACAAACGCAGCGTCAGCCTGTTCAGCAACCTGCGTTTGGGCACCTTGTTGCTGGCCTGCCTCGCCCTCGGCGGCTGCACCATGCTCGGCAAAATCGGCCAAGTGATCTGGACGCCGTCGATCCCGGTTGGTGGTCCAGACGACCAGCCCAGCCGTTACTCCCTGAGCCTGTACGCCAGCGACAATGTCAATCCACGGCTGATCAGCACCGGCACGGCACCGGACGAGGACTCGATCCATTCCCCTTACACTCTCAACGTGCAGGCCACCAGCCCGCAGGCGCTGACGGATAAAGTCCAAACCTTGCTCAATCACCTTTACGAAAGCGTGCCGGCCCAGTCACCGCTGACCTCGGAACCAGAACCCGTGGTGTCAATGTCGCCTATCGACGAAGCGCTGCTGGGTGACTACGACGACCAAGGCGTTCGCCTGACCACGCCGTGGGGCAACCCGGCGCTGCAACATGTCGCCACGCCGATCGCCTTCAAGGTCTTGCAGTTGACCGACGACTCGCTGCTGGTCAACGCCAGCCCTCAGGCCATGGCCGAAGACCTGAAAAAGACTTTGGGCAGCACCTACATCCGCGCCGATGACTACCTGCTCAACCCCGGCCAATTCAAGTTCATCGACCTTCGCGCACTGGATGGAGACACGCGCTTTATCGCAGTGATCGCCAACTACCACAGCACCGATGTCGGCCAGTGGAAACAGCGCCTGCGCGTCGAGCCAAAAGGCCGCCAGTACGCCGTCCTGGTGCAGTTGGATGCCACCCAGGTCAGCCTCAAGGCAGAAACCCGATGACGCCTTTTTCAGCCGCTTTTGCCCCGAGTAACCACCGATGAGTTCACGCAACCCCGTCATCTGGCATGAGGGTTTGTTCGTCAAACCCCAGCACTTCCAGCAACAGGCCCGCGCCGCCGAAGCCGCCGTGCATCAGCGCCTGCACAGCCTCAACGACGCCCTTTACGGCTTCAGCGAGCTGACGCTTAACACCGAGTACTTGAGCTTCGGCAAGGTCGCGATTAACCAGGCGTGTGGAATCATGCCCGATGGCAGCGTCTTCGACATTCCTCATGATCTGGCACCGCCCTCCCCGCTGGAGATCGCTGACAGCAGCGCGGTCGGCCAGATCGTCTATCTGGCCCTGCCGCTGCGCTCCAACGGCGCCCTCGAAATACGCTGGCCCGACCAGTACGGCAACAGTCGCTATATCGCCCTGCGCGAGGAAATCCGCGACACCCACAGCCATGACGGCGATCAGGTCGGTATGGACCTGGCCGTACCCAACCTGCAACTGATGCTCGAACGCAGCGACCGCAGTGCTTTCACCGGCATCGCCATCGGCAGAATCAAAGACAAGCGCCCGGACGGCAGCCTGGTGATGGACGAGCACTTCTACCCCACCAGTCTGTCACTGCAAGCGGTGCCGGCGTTGCATCGCTACCTGGGTGAAGTGACCGGGTTGATGCGCGAGCGGGCCAAGAATCTGGCCCAGCGTATCGGCTCACCGGGGCAGTCGGGGGTGGCTGACGTCAGCGACTTCAACCTGCTGCAAACCCTCAATCGGTTGTTCCCGCTGTTCCAGCACCTGGCCCGCCAACGTCAGGTTCATCCGGAACAGTTGTACATCGCCTTGGCTCAAGCCTGCGGCGAACTGGTGACCTTTACCGACGAGGGCCACCTGCCGCAGGAATATCCGGCCTATCAGCACGAAAACCTGCGCCAGTCGTTCCAGATACTCGAACACACCTTGCGTCGCGCCTTGGGCACGGTGCTGCAACCACGTGCGGTGTCGCTGCCAATCATCGATCAGCAATACGGCGTGCGCAGCGCCGCCTTGAACGACAAGCGCCTGCTGGAGAACGCCGAATTCATCCTCGCCGTGCGCGCCGAACTGCCCGCCGAGACCCTGCGTCAGCAACTGCCCAAGCAGATCAAGATCAGCTCCACCGAAGGCCTGGAGCAACTGGTCAGCCTGCAACTGCCGGGCATTCCCCTGCGGCCGCTGCCGGTGGCGCCGCGCCATCTGCCGTTCCATGCCGGCTTCAGCTACTTCGAACTCGACCGCCATCACCCGGCCTGGCAAAGCCTGAGTAGCGGCAGCGGGTTCGGTTTTCACATTGCCGGCGAATTCCCGGCGCTGGAGTTGCAGTTCTGGGCGATCAGGAGTGAGAGAGATGTGTGAAATGACTGACAGCACCACCGTTCCAGAATTACAGCCCTTGCCCCCAGTAGTTAATGAGTTTCAACGGCACATCCGTGACAACTCACAATTGCTCGCGACCACGGAGCCCCCACCAAAACCCGAACCACTGCTCGCAGACCCCGAATTCGACTTGCGCGGCGTGGCCTGGAACCCGCTGTGCGATGCCGCCACGCCACTGATCGGCCTGGTGATCCGCCTGCGCCGTCTGGGCCAGCACGACAACGTGCCCGCGCTGTACCTGAGCGTCAGCAACCAGATCACCACAATCATGGAAGAAGTCAGCCAGCTCGACTACGACGCCGGCATGCTCAAGGCCTATTCCTACAGCCTGTGCCTGTTGATTGACGAAGTGGTCATGCGCACCACTTGGGGTCGGCTCTCGAGTTGGAGCGCACGCTCGTTGCTCAGTCAGTTCCACGGGGAAACCCAGGGCGGCGAAAAATTCTTCACCGTCATGAACAACATGATCCCCGAAGCAGCCCGGTACCAGCACGTGCTGGAGTTCATGTACCAGTGCCTGATCTCCGGCCTCAAGGGCAAATACGGCGCCCATGCCAAGGGCGATGACGAAATACAGAAGATCATCGAACAACTGCATGGCTTGCTGCGCCCACTGCGTGGCGAGACGCCCGCGCGCCTGACCGATCCGCTGAAAAACGTCGCGCCACGCAACTACCGGATCAAGCGGACATGGCCGTTGTGGACGCCTTGGGCCATGGCCGCCGTCGTGCTGACGGTTGCCTACACGATCTACACGATCCGACTGAATGCCATCACTGAGGAAGTGCTGGTGTCACTGGAACGGATTCTCAGCCTGTAACCGATTTTAGCGTGCTCATCCCGAGCGCTGCGAAGCCATGGCCTCTTGGGCCAAAACCCACGACTTCAGGGTCGTTAAATCATCGCGACAAGGAGCTTGTCATGCCAACACCCGCGTACATCAGCATCCACGGCAAAAACCAGGGCCACATCACCAAGGGCGCTTTCACCGCTGACTCGGTGGGCAACGTCTTCGTGGAGGGCCACGAGGACGAAATCCTCGCTCAGGAAATCGACCATCAGATCGGTGCCCCAACTGACCCACAAAGCGGCCAACCCACCGGACAGCGCGTGCATAAACCACTGACCTTCACCAGCGCACTGAACAAAGCCTCGCCGTTGCTTTACCAGGCCCTGGCCACCGGCGAAATGCTGCCAACTGTTGAAGTGAAGTGGTTCCGTACCTCCACCGATGGCAAACAGGAGCACTTCTTCACCACCAAACTGGAAGAGGCCACCGTCGTCGACATCCACACCGTGTTGCCCCACGCCCAGGACAGCGACAACTCCAACTACACCCAACTGATCAAGACCAGCCTGGCGTATCGCAAGGTCAGCTGGAGTCATGTGGTGGCCGGTACCGAAGCTTCGGATGACTGGCGCAAGCCGGCTTAATCGCTAACCGCCACATTCCGTCGCACCGGCGGCGGAATGTTCAGTGCCCCGATAATTTTCAGGAGGTTGTATGCCCGCCGTCGTTCTGGTCGGACATGACCATGATTGCCCGTTGTGTGGCCCCACCACCGTCGACAGCGGTACGAGCAACACGACCATCAACGGTCGCGCCGTCGCTCGTGTTGGCGACACCCTCGGATGTGGCGCCGTGATCACCAGCGGCTCGCCCTCAATGATCGTAGACGGACAACCGGTCGCCCGGGTCGGTGACAGCACCGACCACGACGGTGAACTGGAAAACGGTGATCGCAGTTGGCTGATCGACTGACATTCACACCCGACAAGGAGGCCCCATGCCCCGCCAAAGCGACCTGCGTTTCACCTTTGAGCCCTTGAAGGGCGATCCGTTCGAGGTGGTCTCGTTCACCCTCGAGGAAAGCCTGTCCCAGCCATTCAAACTCACTCTGGAACTGGCCAGCCACAACGCCGCCATCGACTTCAACCGCGTACTCGACCTCGCGGGGCTGTTCACCATCTGGCGCGGCGAAACCGCGGTGCGCTACGTCCACGGTCTGGTCAGCCTGTTCACGCAGGGCGACACCGGTTTTCGTCGCACCCGCTACAGCGCCGTGATCGAACCGACCCTGAAGCGTTTCGATCTGCGCTCCAACTGGCGCATCTTCCAGGCCCAGACCGTGCCCGACATCATTACCAGCGTGTTGGCCGAGCAGAAGATGACCGACATCCGCAGCGAGATCTGCTTCAACCACCAACCCCGCGAATACTGCGTACAGGCCGGCGAAACCGACCTCGATTTCATCGCCCGCCTCGCTGCCGAGGAAGGCTTGCTCTACACCTTCGAACACCGCACCGACGGCCACACCCTGATCCTGACCGACCGCGTCGGCGGACTCGGCAGCATCGGCACCCATAAAGACTGCCCGGTGCTCTACCAACCGATGGCCGGCGGCGATTCCATCGAACCGGCACTGACCCGCTTCCACTACACCGAACAAGTGCGCACCGCACGCCAGGTGCAGCGCGACTACACCTTCACCCACCCGCGCTACAACCAGCAGCACACCGCCACTGGCGACCAGGACCTGAACAACCAGCACAAGAATTACGAACGCTACGACTATCCCGGCCGCTACAAGCGCGACATCGCCGGTAAACCCTTTACCAAAACCCGGCTGGCAGCGCTGCGCAACGACGCCAAACTCGCGCATCTGGAAGGTGATGACGCCCGCCTGCAACCGGGGTTGGCGTTCGATCTCAGCGACCACCCGCGCGAGGACTTCAACGATCGCTGGCGCACCATCGCCATCAACCACGAAGGCAAACAACACACGAGCCTGGAGGAGGAATCGTTCGGCAGCGTCCACGGCACGCTCTATGAAATGAAGGCTAGCGCCATCCGCTGGACCTCGGACTGGAAAGCCTCACCGCGTGACAAACCGTGCATCGACGGTCCGCAAATCGCCACGGTGGTCGGTCCGCCGGGCGAGGAGATCTATTGCGATGAATGGGGCCGGGTCAAGGTGCAGTTTCCGTGGGATCGTTCGGATAAAAACAACGATCAGAGTTCGTGCTGGATTCGTGTGGCTCAAGGCTGGGCAGGCGCGACCTGGGGTGCGATGGCGATACCGCGAGTCGGGCAGGAACTGATCATCAGCTATCTCGACGGCGACCCCGACCAGCCAATTGCGACCGGGCGTGCATATCGGCAAACCAACCTGCCGCCGTATGAATTACCGAAACACAAAACCCGCATGACCATCAAAAGCCGCACTCATAAGGGGGCAGGTTTCAATGAGCTGCGGTTTGAGGATGAGTTGGGGCAGCAGGAGGTGTTTATTCATGCGGAGAGGGATAAGAACGTTCATGTCAAAAACGACAATAGGGTCTTTGTTGGCAATGATCGTAAAGAAGAGATTGGGAACGATGAGCATGTTGTGATCGGTAATGATCAAATTCACGCCATAGGCCAGAATCGCAATCTGGACGTCGGCCGTGACTATAAGGTTTTCATTGGACGCGATCGGTGGGATGCCGTGGGCAATGACCGATACGAGTCCACATGCGCCAACCGCTATATCGAAGTTGGCGGTGATAGCGAGCACACCATCAAGGGGTTGCATAGCATTCAGGCAGGTCAGGGGTTTAAGTGCGCTACGACCGTTTATAGCTTGCAGGCCAGTGAGAAAGTCGTCTTCAAAGGCCCAGGGGGCAGTATCACTCTCGATGCTCAAGGCATTCACCTCAACGGCTTAGCCATCACAATCCAAGGGCCAGTGTCGGCAACGGCGTCGGGCGGCGGGCAACCTTTTTCTCTGCAACTGGAGCCCGAGGCGGGACACACTTGCGTGGAGAAAATAAAATGACTCCAACTATTATCCAGGCCTTCGCGAAGGAGCAGCACGCCGCCAATGCGTCGTTGTATCTGTTGCTTGATCCATTGGCGGACTGCGCCGAAGACGACCCATTGCATATCGACGCTCTGTGCCAATCATTAGGCAGCGATGCAGTAACTAAACTGCGCCGCCCAGATTTGGCCCATACACCGCAAGCATGCCCGGTGCTGGTGACTCTAGCCGCGGCTGGTGCCGAACCCTCAGGGTACTTATTGTCGTTGTCGGCACTGCGTGCCAAAGAAGATGAACGTCGCTCAAGACGCTATGTATGTGGATGGCTCAGCAGTACCGCAAAAGCCACGACGGTCAGCAGTCACCTGATAAAACTCGGTTATCTACCAATCTCGGTGGGCACAAAATTCTTTCCGGTGTATGAGCCGTTACGCCTGGAATTGCTGGTCGCAACGTTGAAAGTTGGGGAGACAGGAAACTGGTGGCCGATCCATCAGTGGCTCGTCCCCACAAGCAGTGGCGCCAGCAGTCGCTTGATTGGCCAGCCGGATACGAGCGTTGAATTCTCGGCATTCACCAGCTCAGTACAACAGGATGCCGCACTGGTGTCCTCACTGCTCGGCGCTTGGCGTCGCGCTGTCAGCCTTCCGCTTACTTACGCTCCTGCTCGCTGGAAAGGCCCTACCTTGCTTCCTCATCAAGCCGCTGCTCAGGCATATAAACAGATACGTGACGCTCGCCATTTGGGGCTGAAAAACCAGCACGACATTGTGGCCTTGGCATTACACCGTCTGATGCTGCATTCGAGCCTCCATACACACACAGATATAGGCCTGGTCATAGAGCGGGCAATCGAGAATGGCACCTCACTCGCAAAACTTTTTGCCGAATTGAATGACCAGTCCTGGCAAAGGATCGTGTCGGATTTGACCTTTGCAGGAGCACATCAATGACCCTGAGTTCGCAGCTTGAGATTACCGTAGTAGAAACATGCCTTCCTTCGGACCAATGCAACGCCTGCAACCGGCAAGGATTACCAATCCTCCCGCTGCGAAAGGCTCTGGTACCGCGAGCTAGCGAAGACACCGGTGCGATGTCCAATTCGCGCATGGGCCTGCGTACATTACGCGCGGGCTATTTGTACGTACTACTTGATCAGCAGACCTGGCAAGCCTATCAAGTGACCCCCGATGGTTATCTACGTCAGTTCAATCCCGACGCACCTCCCGAGGCCAATGAGACTCCATTGTGCGATGCCTGTACCTCGGCGGGCCACGACGCTCCAGCGTCCTTTCTCAACATCGATATCCGTAAGTACACCCATGCGTGGCTGGCCTTTGCCAGTGATCCGTGGCCTCGCAGCGTTCTCGACGCTTATAAAAACAGCGCTGCTTCGGGACGCTTCCGAAAACTCGACCTGCGAACTGCTCTGGACGCCCCCGACGGCGTAGAGAACGCGTTGCTGATGACAGCGACGGAGCCTCGCGTGGATCAGCAAGTTCATGAATACCAGCGTCATCAGGCTGTCGGAGACCTGGATAAGGTCCATGGGTTTCACAGCCGCGTAACACGGTTGGGTGCACTAAAGAATTACTTGCGCCAAACGATTGACCAGCAAGGGTTGCAGCAAGGTGTACTCGCTCTGGTGCTGGACGACACGGTGGGCCTGATTCAACAGTACAACTACTTGCGTAACGGCTGGATTGAGGCGCGTCAGCGATACATTGAAGACCCGATGAGGACCTACAAGCGCCAAACGTCAGATCTGCTACTGGCGATTCGCCAAATGCACCCGATCTGGGCCGACCAGCAGACCGCCTCATTTGCTCCCATGACGGGCGATGCGGCCCCGACCTTTGGCGACCCGGAGGTGGAGCGTCGACGCGCCATCGAAGAAAAAGTCCGGAAATACAATGCGTCACTGGAAAAGCGCTACAGCGAAGCCGATCGCGCCTCGTTTGAAGAAGACTATCAGCGCGAGTTGGCAAACTACCAACACTACATCGATTGGTGCGGCAGGCAATACGCAGAGCTCTGCCATGGCGCGCCGTTCAAGCACATTGAGGAGCATGACTATGATGGCGCTGATTTCACGTCAGGAGTGGCCTACAGTCTGACCATGACGATGTGCCTGCGCGGCGGCATCAGCGAAGCACCGCTGGTCAACCAAAACAGCGCCAATGAAAAAGCGCCTTTTACGGATAAAGACCCGACAGCGAAGCTTTGGCTCGAGTGGCTGAAAAATCCGCAGAGCCCGGTCTATCGCGCGATATTGAGGCGGGACGAATCGCTGCTGGCGGGCTTGTTACCCAGTTTCAGCGTGACCGGCGACGCCGACTGGAACGACAGTGAAAAGCTTTACTCGGCAGTGTCCAAGGCGCTGACCAGCGATGAATTCAACCGCTATGTCCAGCCGCGTATCCAGACCGCCATGGCCCAACTCCTCGGCGCACTCAACGCCGCCAGCGCACGACTCCAACCGAGACTCGGGCCCGGCGTCAGTCGTGTAGTTTCTCGACTCAACAGTGCAAGCCAGCTGTTGTACAACGGCGTCCACCTCACCGAACTCAAGATTCAAATGAAGTTCAGCGAGTACTACGCGTTGCTGTCCGAATACTTGCGCAAAGCGCAAAGTCGGGCGTCCGAAGCTATCCGTTTGGGCGAAAAAAGCGCAAAAGCCAACGTGGACAAGGTGAACCACAAGTTCCAAAAGGTGCAAAGGAAAGTCGTCCCGCTGATCAGGACAGGGCTTCTCAGCATGGCCGTGCTGGATCCCAAAGTGGCTAATCAACTGATCACCCTGACGGTTTGGGTGGAGGGCGAAGCCGACGATCTGCGACTCGACCTGATGCGCAATACCGAGCAAGGCGTTGGCCACGCGGGAGCCAGCGCCCAGCATTTACTGCAGGAAGCAGCGGTAGGCGTTGGCAGCCTGGACCCGAAGGCCCGGGCGACGTTACGCGGGCTCATGGTGTCAACAACGGTAGCAGCCAACTGGGTGCGTGCGGGGTTCACTGGGCTACGGGGAGTTGCCGGCAGCGGTCAGCTGTTGCTGGCGTTGGGCGGGTTTTATCTGCTCAACGACTCCATGAAGAAAAACTTTGAAGAAGCCGAGCGAGCGCTGGGCGACAAGGCTCCTGAAGCCAGACTGGCGCTGTATGGCGCGACGCTGGGGGTACTGGCTGCCGGCATGGAAGTGATAGGAATCGCACTTGAAGCAGGCGCGGGGAGAATTCAGCATGCGGCAGGCTTGCCTGCTCGGGTGACAGCTTCCGCCAAGGCTACATATCGGGCTGGCCAGATAATTGCCAGAGCGGGAGCCGTGATTGGAGCTGTGACCGGTTTGTTTGATGCGACGCAGGCTGGGATGGCGGCTAGTAGAACTTGGAAGCAAGGAGATAAATCAGCAGCAGGAGGATATGCATTATCGGGAGTTTTGTATGCACTCGCAGCTGGCGCAGGCATCTTTGCCGCATCAACGACATCACTGGCTCTTATGGGGCCGTTAGGCGTTGCGATAGTCCTAGGCATCGTAGCGTTTTCCCTGCAAAAGTGGGCTCAACGGCAGGAATCCACACCACTGGAAACATGGGCCAGGCGCTGCATCTTCGGTTACGCCGACGAAACGCCAAAGATTCACTGGAATCAGCCCGAACACGCCTCGATTGCCGTCGCCGAACTCAACGCAGCAACTTTTGGCGTCGAAGCCGATGTTCGCTTTCGTCTGCGTTTGATCGCCGGCGAGAGCCACCACCGGGGCGGTTCGACCGGCGGCGCAGGCACCCTCGCTCAGGAAGAGAGGCTGGAATATCGCCTGGTATTACCCTGCTTTCATCCAGAACATTCGAATTATCAATGGACCCTGCGCCTCCTGCGCGAGGGCGACAATCCATACACTGAGGGTATCGGCGAAGTAGCCGCGAGCGGCAACCTGATTGCTCCTCCCGCGCCATTGACAGCGAACGGCACGACCGAACCCGCCCGAAAAATACATTATCAGGCGGAGGCCGGCACGCCGACCGTCAAAACTCGCAGCGCCATGTCACCCAACAACAGCGCCCTACAGGTCTTGGACATTTCGGGCGCCCTCGTATTCAAGTCTTTGGAACGTTCCCAACGAGTCGAAGGGGCAATCCTGTCGTTGACCTACTGGCCAGATCGCACCGTCACCGAAGGTTATGCAGCACTGACTCTTACAACGTACTCCAACCTTTAATCTTTCCAGAGTTCACTTGATGTTTTTCACCAAACCTTTACTCGATCCCCCCGCCCCAGGCTGGAAGCGCGATTTGCCAATGCCGGATCTGCCCCCAAGTACCGATCCTTATCCGCCAGTGCTACCCCATCCACCCAATTATCTGGATTCCGTTTACCTGGAGTTGCCACGCTCGGCATACAGGAAGCGCGGCCTTTGCGCATGCGTCGCAGTGGTCTTAATCCTTCTCGCCATTTTTTCACTACTCATTGGAGGTGCGTATATCTTGGCAACGGCCAGTTTTCTGCCCTTAGTCCCGAGCCTAGGAATGCTCCTGAGCTCTATCTCCGGTTTTTGGTTAGGTATCTATGCTTGGCGCATGACTGTGCAAGCCCCCCTCGACGAACCCATCCGCTTCAACCGCTTGCGCCGCAAAGTCTATGTCTATCGGTACCATCACGATGGCTTACGCCCATTCAGCCGAACTGCCTGGGGTGTGCGTACGGAGGTATACGACTGGAATGATCTGCGCGCCGAGGCGAGCAGCGTATATGGCCCCATGGGCACTGGCGGCCTGATCGAGTCGGTGAGCATCGCCGTGGTGAAACCCGGCACCTGTCAGGTGCTCGAGCGTTTCCATTTCGCCCACGGCACCATGCAAGGCGAAATGTACTGGGCCATGGCCCAACTGTTCATGCAGCAAGGCCCGCAAGCCCTGCCCACCTTCCCCAGACCACCGCGCGACTGGAACAACGAAGACGCGCGCTTCAACCTCGCCCGCCGCCTCGCCCCGAAAGTGCAATGGCCCGCCGACATTGACCTGCAATCAAGGACGGCTCCGTAATGTCGTACACCGAACCGTTACTTGACCCACCAGCGCCAGGCTGGAAGCGCGATTTGCCGGGGCCAAACGAATCGCCCTCCAACGAACCGTATCCACCCGTACTGTCGAATCCGCCCAATCATGTTGACGATGTATATCTTGAGTTGCCAAGTGGGACCTTCCGAATTAGGGGTGTTGCCGTTTGGGGGGCTATGACTCTTTTTTTGTTCTCTCTCATTCCTCCCTTCACTTGGATTACCCTCTTTATAACAACTGGAACTGTGCCTTCTTTTGTATTTAACTTCTTTGGCCTCATCGCGTTTATCGTGCCTCTATGGGTATGCGTATTCTTCTGGCGAATGGACGTAGAAGCCCCCCGCGACGAACCCATCCGCTTCAACCGCGCCCGACGCAAAGTCTACGTCTACCGCTTCCACCACGACGGCCTCAGACCCTTCAGCCGCACCGCATGGGGCGTTCGGGCCGATGTCTATGACTGGGATGACCTGCGCGCCGAGGCCTGTAGCATCTACGGTCCCATGGGCAGTGGCGGTCTCATCGAAACCGTCACCCTCGCCGTGGTGAAACCTGGCACCCATCAGGTAATAGATCGCTTTCATTTCGCCCATGAAATTCAACAGGGCGAAATGTACTGGGCCATGGCCCAACTGTTCATGCAGCAAGGGCCGCAAGCCCTGCCCACCTTCCCCAGACCACCGCGGGACTGGAACAACGAAGACGTGCGCTTCAATCTCGCCCGCCGCCTCGCCCCGAAAGTGCAATGGCCCGCGCAATTAGATCTGAAATCACGCACCACTCCATGAATACGGACCCGCCTCGATAGGGCACTTGCGACTTTGGCTACCTGCCAGCGCGCCCGCAAACTCAAAGCTGCAAGCAGCACTCACAGAGAACCGGAACTGCTCATCATGCTATTTACAGCCCCTTTACTCGACAAACCCGCGCCTGGCTGGAAGCACGACTTGCCGGCGCCAAACGAATCGCCGTCCACAGAACCGTATCCGCTCGTACTGTCGAATCCACCCAACCATGTTGATGGCGTGTATCTAGAATTGGCGCGGGCCACGATGAGAATTCGAGGAGTTGGTGTTTGGCTAACACCCTTCATGTTCGCGCTTGCTCTCATCCCTCCTAGCGTTTGGATCATTCTTTTTATAGCGACTGGAGTTGTACCTTCTTTTGTATTCAATTCGTTCGGACTCATCGCACTTATCATCACTGTTTGGGCAGGCGTGTTCTTCTGGCGAATGGACACCGAAGCCCCCCGCGACGAACCCATCCGCTTCAACCGAGCCCGACGCAAAGTCTATGTCTACCGCTTCCATCGTGACGGGCTGAGACCCTTCAGCCGCACCGCCTGGGGTGTGCGCGTCGACGTTTTTGACTGGGATGATCTGCGCGCCGAGGCCTGTAGCATCTACGGCCCCATGGGCACTGGCGGTCTCATCGAAACCGTCACCCTCGCCGTGGTGAAACCTGGCACCCATCAGGTAATAGATCGCTTTCATTTCGCCCATGAAATTCAACAGGGCGAAATGTACTGGGCCATGGCCCAACTGTTCATGCAGCAGGGCCCGCAAGCCCTGCCCACTTTCCCAGGACCACCGCGCGACTGGAACAACGAAGACGTGCGCTTCAATCTCGCCCGCCGCCTCGCCCCGAAAGTGCAATGGCCCGCCGACATTGACCTGCAATCAAGGACGGCTCCGTAATCGTCTTTACGTCTCTTATGCTCAATCACTCGAAAAAGCCGGAGGTCGGTTGGCTTGTGGCGCGCACCCGCAATAGCTGCATCACTACTCTGTTACGCCATCAGCCCCACCACCCAATCAATAAAAACCCGCAACTTCAGGCTGACATGCCGGTTCGGCGGATACGCCAGATAAAGCGGCATCGACTCAAGCTCCCAGCCTGCAAACAACTGCACCAGCTCGCCCCGTGCCACATGTGCATCAGACATATACGTCGGCAGCCACAGCACACCCATGCCCGCAAGACCCGCCGCCAGATAGGCGTTGCCGTCATCCACCGCTAGCACATGCTGGCCCTTGATCTGCAGGCGCTCGGAACCGTTGTGCAAGGTGTACGGAAGAGGTTTACCAGTGCGAGCCCAAAGGAAAGCGACGACGCGGTGATGGGAGTCTTGCAGTTCCAGCGGGTGCTCGGGCGTCCCTTCGCGGGCCAGATAAGCCGGCGCGGCGAAAACACCTAAGGGCAGATCGGCGAGCTTGCGCGCCATTAGCGATTGGTCGAGTAATTCGCCGCCGCGCACCACGCAATCGACGTTCTCATCGATGATGTCGACGATGCGGTCGCTGACGCCCATGTCGATCTGAATGTCCGGGTAGCGCGAGTGAAAATCCGGCAAGGCTGGCACCAGAATGTGCCGCGCGAACGGGCTCGGCACGTCAATGCGCAAACGCCCGCGCGGCCGTGCGGCGGCACCGGGCAGGCTGGTTTCGGCGTCGTCCATGTCGGCCAACAGCTTGATCACCCGCTCGTAATACGCCGCGCCATCAGCGGTGACGTTGACCTTGCGCGTGGTGCGGTTGAGCAGCTTGACCCGCAGCCGCGCCTCCAGTTGCTGCACCAGTTGCGTCACCGTGGTCTTGCTCATGTGCAAGGTTTCGGCAGCTTTGGTGAAACTGCCCGCCTCGACCACCCGGGCAAAGGCCTGCATCGCATCGAACCGGTCCATCCGCGCCCCTCGATTGTTTGGGATTTGCAAACAGTGAACGCCAAGCTTGCGCGTTTATCCGCGCACTGCAAATACCTAAAGTCGTTCCATCAACCCACTGATGGAGTCAGCCCCATGTCCAAGCGCGATGTAGTTTTCCCACCCGCCCGCCATGCCTTGTATGAGCGTCACCGTTACTCTCCGGCGATTCGCTCCAACGGTTTCCTGTTTGTCTCCGGACAAGTCGGCAGCCGTGAGGATGGCTCGCCCGAGGCCGATCTGCGCGATCAGGTGCGCACCGCCTTCCACAACCTCAACGCGATCCTCGCTGCGGCCGGTTGCAGCTTCGATGATGCGGTGGATGTCACCGTGTTCATGGTCGATCCGCACTCGACGTTCGAAACGATCTGGACTGTGGTACCGGAGTTCTGGGGCGAAGCGCCGTTTCCGACCATCACCGCTGTCGGCGTGACTTGGCTGGCAGGTTTCGATTTCGAGATCAAGGTGATTGCCAAACTGCCCGAGGCGGCTTGACCGCAACCGCACATAAACAGACACAACGCGCCGGCACGGAGGCTGGCCAATCTCCTCGCGAATGCGTATAACCTCGCCGTTTCGTCTACCCTGACGTGGCGCGCCGTTGACTACCGGCAGCCCTTCGAATGTTGACGCTTACGAAACGGAGAATTCTATGTTCAAGCGTACCCTCGCCCTCACCGCCGGCCTGGCCCTGTCCTTTTCTGCCCTGATGACGCAAGCCGCTGATGTGTTGCGCGTCAGCGCGATTCCCGACGAAGCCCCGACCGAGCTGCTGCGCAAGTTCGAACCGCTGGGCGCCTACCTTGAGCAGCAGTTGGGCATGAAGGTGCAGTTCGTACCTGTCGCTGACTACCCGGCCGTGGTTGAAGCGCTGGCCACCGATCGCCTCGACATGGCCTGGCTCGGCGGTTTCACTTTCGTGCAGGCACGTTTGAAGACCGACGCCACCACGCCAGTGATCCCGCTGGTGCAGCGCGAGCAGGACGCGCAGTTCACCAGCAAATTCATCACCGCCGACCCGAACGTGAAAAGCCTCGCCGACCTCAAGGGCAAGACCTTCGCCTTCGGTTCGGTGTCGTCCACCTCGGGCAGCCTGATGCCGCGTTACTTCATGCTGAAAAACGACGGCATCAAGCCTGAGGGCTTCTTCAGCCGCGTCGCCTACTCCGGCGCGCATGACGCCACCGTTGCCTGGGTGCAGGCCGGCAAGGTCGACGCTGGTGTGTTGAACGCCAGCGTCTGGCAGAAACTGGTCGACGCCGGCAAGGTCGACACCAACAAGGTCAAAGTCTTTGCCACCACGCCGACCTACTTCGATTACAACTGGACCGTGCGCGGCACCCTTGATCCGAAGCTGGCCGCGAAGATCAAGAAAGCTTTCCTCGACCTCGACCCGGCCAATCCTGAGCAGAAGAAGATCCTCGATCTGCAGGCCGCCAGTCGCTTCATCGAGACCAAGCCCGAGAACTACAAGGGCATCGAGGAAGCCGCCCGCGCCGCCGAACTGCTGAAATGACCCTACGCCTCACCCAGGGCAGCCTGCGCCACGCCAATGGCGTCGATGCCCTTCGTAACATCGACGTGCAGATTGGCGCTGGCGAACAGGTGGCGATCATCGGCCCGTCCGGCGCTGGCAAGTCGAGCCTGCTCAATCTGCTGGCCACCGCGCTCAAGCCCAGCAGTGGCGACATCGAAGTGCTTGGCGAACGCGCCTGGCAATTGTCGGCGCGCCAGCGGCAGCGGCTGCGCGCGCGCATCGGCCTGGTGCATCAGGCGCCGCCGATTCCGCCGCGTCAGCGGGTGATTACGGCGGTGCTGGCCGGCAAGCTCGGTCAGTGGAGTCTGGGCAAAAGCCTGCTGAACCTGCTGCATCCACTGGATGTGGCGGGCGCTCGCGCGGCGTTGGCGCGGCTGGATCTGGGCGACAAACTGTTCGCCCATTGCCAGCAATTGTCCGGCGGGCAGTTGCAGCGCGTCGGCATTGCGCGGGTGCTGTATCAGGCGCCGGAAATATTGCTCGCCGACGAGCCGGTTTCAGCGATGGACCCGGTCCTCGCCGGCCACACGCTGTCGATCCTTTCGCGCCACGCCCGCGAGCACAACGTCACACTGGTGGCGAGCCTGCACGCGGTAGATCTGGCCTTGGCGCACTTCCCACGGATCATTGGCTTGCGCGACGGGCAGATTCTTTTTGATTGCCCATCCGATCAAGTCAGCCGCGACAAGCTCGATGCGCTGTACGCCAATGAACAACTGCAATCGCCAGCGCCAGCGGTCGCACCTTTGATTGTGCAGATTCCGCGATGCTGAAGGCCGATTCACGGGACCCGGCGGCGTGGCCGCGATTGTTGCTGACGCTGCTGGCGCTGGCCCTGCTGTGGCCGGGCATTCAGCTCAGCGAACTCGACCTGGGCGTGCTGTTTCAGGCCGACAGCCAGAACGAAATGGGCCGTTTCGTTTCGGCGTTCTGGCCACCGGCGCATGATCAAGCGTTCCTGCAACTGCTGCTCAAAGCCACCCTGCAAACCCTGGCGATTGCCACAGCGGGCATGGCCCTGGCCTTGCTGCTGGCGGTGCCGGCAAGCCTGATCGCCAGTCGCGCGCTGTCGCTCTCGGCGGCGTCCCGGGGCGGCGTGCCGAGCCTGCCCGGGCGCTTGCTGCGCTGGCCGATTCGCGGCTTGCTGATCTTTCTGCGCAGCGTGCCGGAGATCGTCTGGGCGCTGTTGTTTGTGCGCGCGGTCGGCCTCGGGCCGGCGGCGGGCGTGCTGGCCATCGCCATCACCTACAGCGGCATGCTCGGCAAGGTCTACGCGGAAATTTTCGAATCCACCGACCAGCGCCCGGCGCATGCGTTGTTGCAGGCCGGCAGCGGTCGACTGGCGGCGTTTGCCTACGGCACGTTGCCGAATGTCGCCGCCGAATTGCTCTCCTACACCGTCTACCGCTGGGAGTGCGCGATTCGTGCCTCGGTGGTGATGGGCTTTGTTGGTGCCGGTGGGCTGGGGCAACAGATTGACCTGTCGATCCGCATGTTTGCCGGCGGTGAAGTCGCCAGCATGTTGCTGACGTTCCTGCTGCTGGTGCTGTGCGCCGATCAACTCAGCCGCTTGCTGCGCTGGAGGCTGACATGAGGCGCCTGATCAACCTGCTGCTGCTCGCCGCCATTGCGGTCGCGGTGGTCGCCTCTTTTGCCTATCTGGAACTGGATCTCGCCGAACTCGGCAGCGCCAATAGCCTGAAGCAGATGGGCAGTTATGTGCAGCGTTTCCTCAGTCCCGACTTGAGCGCCGGGTACCTGAAAGCCATCGCTCACGGCTCACTGGAAACACTGGCCATGTCGGCCCTCGGCACTCTGCTCGCGGCGCTGTTCGGCATCGTTCTCGCGCTGCCCGCCGCCGGGCGTTTCGGCTGGCCGCTGCAAAGCGCGGCGCGTCTGCTGCTCAACGGCTTGCGGGCGATTCCAGAGCTGGTCTGGGCGGCGCTGATGGTGCTCGCCGCCGGACTCGGACCGAACGCCGGCACCCTCGCCCTCGCTCTGCACACCACCGGCGTACTCGGCCGACTGTTCGCCGAAGCGCTGGAAAACACCCCGGCGCAACCCGCCGAAGCGATTCGTTTGCAGGGCGGCAATCCGATTCTCGCGTTCTGCTACGGCACCCTGCCGAACCTCGCTCCGCAACTGCTCGCCTACTGCCTGTATCGCTGGGAAAACAACATCCGCATGGCCAGCGTGCTCGGTTTCGTCGGCGCCGGCGGCCTGGGCCAGATGCTGTATGTCAGCCTCAGCCTGTTCCAGGAAGCCCAGGCCAGTACGGTGATTCTGGCGATGCTGTTGCTGGTGTTTCTGGTCGATTGGTTGAGCGCCTGGAGCCGGCAGCGTTGGGTCAACGCGTAGGCCAAGTGGATATTCGCCAAAAGCTGATTATGCTTCAGGAAACCTTGCAGCCCTGCGAGGCGGTCAGACTGTGCAAGCTTCACGCTAGAGCAACGGCGGCAGATGCCAACGGGCCAGAGTGCGACAGGCAGTAAGGGGGACTCCGGCCTACAACAATAAGCACGACGGAGAACACCCATGGCCACAATCGACACAGCATCCACCGGCACGCCACCGCGCAGCGGCGGCATTACCAAGGAGGAGCGCAAGGTCATCTTCGCCTCCTCGCTGGGCACGGTTTTCGAGTGGTACGACTTTTACCTCTACGGCTCACTGGCGGCGATCATCGCCAAGCACTTCTTCGCCGGCGTCAACGAAACCACCGCGTTCATCTTTGCCCTGCTGGCGTTTGCCGCCGGGTTTGCGGTGCGGCCGTTCGGCGCCATCGTCTTCGGGCGCCTGGGTGACATGATCGGGCGCAAGCACACGTTTCTGATCACCATCGTGATCATGGGCGTGTCGACGGCAATCGTCGGTTTGCTGCCGGGCTACGCCACTATCGGCGTCGCTGCCCCGGTGATTCTGATCACCCTGCGTCTGCTCCAAGGTCTGGCGCTGGGTGGTGAATACGGCGGCGCGGCAACCTACGTAGCGGAGCACGCACCACGCAACCGCCGTGGCTTTTTCACTTCGTGGATTCAAACCACCGCTACCCTCGGTCTGTTCATGTCGCTGCTGGTGATTCTCGCCTGCCGCACGGCGCTGGGTAACGAGGCGTTCGAAGCTTGGGGCTGGCGGATTCCGTTTCTGCTGTCGATCATTCTGCTGGCCGTGTCGGTGTACATTCGCCTGCAACTGAGCGAGTCGCCGGTATTCCAGAAAATGAAGGACGAAGGCAAGGCCTCGAAAGCGCCGCTGACTGAATCCTTTGCACGCTGGGACAACCTCAAAGTGGTGATCATGTCGCTGCTGGGCGGCACGGCCGGTCAAGCAGTGGTCTGGTACACCGGGCAGTTCTATGCGCTGTTCTTCCTGTTGCAAACATTGAAGATCGACGCGCAGACCGCCAATCTGCTGATCGCCGGATCGCTCCTGATCGGCACACCGTTCTTCGTGATCTTCGGCAGCCTGTCCGATCGCATCGGGCGCAAACCGATCATCATGGCTGGCTGCATTCTCGCGGCGCTGACCTACTTCCCGATCTTTACTGCGCTAACCCAGTACGGCAATCCGGACGTGTTCGTCGCCCAGGAAAAAAATCCGGTCAAGGTGATCGCCAATCCTGATCAGTGCTCGTTCCAGTTCGATCCGGTGGGCAAGGCCAGATTCACCAGCTCCTGCGACCTGGCGAAAACCCTGCTGGCGAAACGCGCGATCCCGTACGAGAACGTCGCCGCAGAACCGAACACGGTGGCGCAGGTGCGCATCGGTGACCGCGTTGTCGAGAGCTTCGAAGGCAGCGCCCTCAACGCCGCCGACTTCAAGGCCCGCAACGACGCCTTCACCGCCAGCCTCGGCGCAGCGTTGAAAGACGCCGGTTACCCGGAAAAAGCCGACCCGGCGAAAATCAATTACCCGATGATGCTGCTCCTGCTCACCGTGCTGGTGATCTACGTCACCATGGTTTATGGCCCGATCGCCGCGTGGCTGGTCGAACTGTTCCCGACACGCATCCGCTACACCTCGATGTCGCTGCCCTACCACATCGGCAACGGCTGGTTTGGCGGCTTCCTGCCAACCGTGGCGTTCGCCATGGTCGCGGCCACCGGCGATATCTACTACGGGCTGTGGTACCCGATCGTGATTGCAGTGGCGACGGCGATACTCGGCACGTTCTTCCTTCCGGAAACCAAGGATCGCGACATTCTCAAGGACTGAAAAAAGCTGCTGTGCCCTCTCCTGCGGGAGAGGGCCGTGGCCTGGAAAAATTTCGAACGTCTGCCGCCGCGCTGTCTCCAATGTGTACACCAACAGGAGGCCAGTGCCATGAACCCCAACGACGACAAAACCCCCAACGCCACGCCTACCGATGCCAGCGGCAAACCGGTGAACGTGGTCGAGCGCGATCTGCAGGACCGCGATGGCAAGACCGAAGGCGTGGACAAGGTCATCACGCCCTCTTCCACTCGGGTCAAAGAGCAGGAAGCGGAAGAGCTGCAGCGTAAGGTCGACGAGATCGAGCGCAAGGTGGCTGACGGTAATTAATGGATTTGGAGGAGATAGCAACAGCTTGAAGGACATCCCAGCCAGCCTTACTTGCCGGATCCTAGCCATATCGCTCAGCCGTGGTCGAAAGAGGCGGTCTCGAAATTCGACTGAGCGATACCCCCGAAGCCAAGGGCTATAGCACTATCACGCCAATCATTCTGTGGGACGTGGGCAAGAATCGGACCCTCGGCATCCATAAAAAGCATCGTCCCTGCCGGTGAGTACGGTATTGATCGGCTGGCCATCACTAGCAACCGGCCGCCCGATTAACAGACATACCTGCACTGGACCGTTCGTCTGAATTATGCTTTCCCCTGTCAGATCTGACAGTAGTCAATGAGCAATGAAAGGGACTAGAAAGGAATTCCCGTTTTCATGCTCAGGCAGATCCCCCATGAACTCTTTCAAACTTTTTCTGTTCCCTCCTCGCGGAAATTTGTCCGTCGGGCTTTTAGAAGAATGGCCCATCTACTTCGCCGGCATGACTCGTCCTGTCGAGGATGCCGACGGCGGTATCAACCTGGGAACATATGAAGAATCCGAGGCTGGAATATTCACCGTTATCGATCCGTACATCGGTATGGGAGCGGGAGATGAAATCCAGATTTTCTGGAACAACAAAATCATCCACGAACTTAAAGTCAAAGCCGAAGAAGTCAATGAGCGACTGTTTTTCTTTCTCCCGACTGTTGAAATCGCCCCGGGTTACTCTGAGTGCTATTACCAGGTGACCCGGCTGGGTGAACCACTCCCTGACGACCCTTCGGTCGCATTGAAACTGTTGGTCAAATTGGATTTACCCGCTGGGGCGGATGAGGAGCAGCATCTTCCTTGGCACTCACACCTCGACATGGTCGGGTTGCCAGAGGATGTCATCGATAATGGTGTCAGCGAGGATTGGGCGAACACCGGCGTCCCCTTGACCATTAAGCACTATCGGGGAAGTCGGGCGCGCGATGTCATCTGGGTGCGCTGGGGCAGCACGCTTCTGGCCCCACACGTGGTGACCCAGGGCGAGGCCGAGGGCACCCAGGAGATTGTCATCATTGCATTGCCCGCCGACATCCTGACCGCAGGCGATAGCAGCTCGTTGCCGATCAGGTACGAAATCCATGACGAGGTCTGGAACTGGTGCGAGAAATGGTCGAAGGAAACCAGGATTCCGGTGGATGCCGGTGCTTCTCGCCTCGACCCGGCCTTCTTCGAAGATGCCGATGATGGCGAACTCCATCTCGATCAACTGGACCATCAGGCGACCAACCTGCTGATCCGGCTCGAAACCAATAAGGAGTTCACCACGGGCGACACGATCGTGATCAATGTCGCCGGTGTCGGGAGCACCGGAACAGCGCCTCGCACCCTGACCGAGGAAGTCACCGTCGGCAATCTTCCCTACATTCTCGAATTCCCGATCCCCTTCGCATTCGTCAGTCTCTTCGCCACCGGGACGCTCGACGGCTCCTACGTTTTGCGCAAGGAAGACGGAAGCCCTCTGCTCTACTCCAAGCGCACCTTCGTCAAAGTGATCGGCAATCCGGCATTGCTGCCCGCCCCGATGATTGAAGAGGTTATCGGGGCGATTTTGCCTGGGGACAGCAAAACAGCGACCGTAAGAATTACCTACCCGAGCCTCAAAACCGGTGACACGATCAACATGATCTGGGAAGGCACGAAATCAGACGGCAATGGCTATGTGTATGAGGAACCATATGACGTCAGCAGCAACGATCAGCAGACGGGTTTTATCTACATCTACGTGATGAACGAGCACATCCTCGCCTTGATCAACGGCAGCCTCAAACTCTATTACCGGGTGTACAACGACGATCCAGCCGATTATGGACTCAGCGAGTCTGATTTTCTGCGGGTCGAGGTACGTGAAGTGCCCGGCACTCTGCCCGCCCCTGACGTAGAAGAAGCCAAAGATGGCGTCATCGACCCGACCCTGGTTTATTCCCAGGCGCATGTGCTGGTCAAACCGGTCAACTGGCTGAAGGACGATATCCTGACGTATCACTGGACTGGTTTCTCCGCTTTCAGCTCAACCAAAGGCAGCATCCCCATCACTACTTTGTCTATCGACAAAACCGCGCGTTTTCGGGTGGATGTCCAATACGTCTCGGGAAACATCGGCTATCCAGTCACTGTGCGTTACACCCTGCTGCATGTCGCGACTGGAAAGTTCAGCTATTCGGCGCCCTTCGAGGTGATGGTTGGCATCCCCGTAGGTTTTTTGCCTGCGCCCACTGTGTTACAAGCCCCCAACGGTTCGTTGAACCCGATGGATGCCCTCGACGGTGTCGATATCAAGTGCAGTTATCTCAGCATGGACGAAGCACTCGACACCTTGGCGCTGAAATGGCGTGGAACACCCGGTGCCGGTACATCAGAGGATCGGGAACAACCCGCCGAATCTTCCGGCATCGTCACCTTTCACCTGCCCGGCTCTTTTGTGGGTGCCAATATTCGGCGCTCGGTTGACGTCAGCTATGACGTACAGCGCTATGGCTTATGGACGCCTTCCGAAGCGCTGCCACTGAACATCCTCGACTTCCAGGATCCGCAAAACAATCTGCCCAGACCGCAAGTACCACAGGCAGACAAGGCGGTTCTGGACTTGATGGAGTTTGCCGGCGATGCGAGGGTAAAGGTGAACATATGGCCATTTATTACCAAGGGCCAGCGCACTTGGGTCTATGTCGAGGGTGAGACCAAGACAGAAAGCTACCGGATCGATGTGATAAAAGACCATCAAATCAGTGACCAGCAAGTAAACGCAGGTCTCGACGAGCCGTTGCTCAGAAGCGAGTTATTGAAATTGCGGCACAGCTCTCCCGCCGTGGTGAAATGCAAAGTGATTTTCGACAACAGCACGGAAGAGACCGCTGCAATCGAGTTCCCCGCTCTGCCATTGACGATCCGCACACGCTATGACTATGTGACGCCGGTCATCACCAAAATCCTCAACCCGCAAGGCCAGGAAATCACCGAAGCCGGATTGACCTACGACAAGCGCGTGACGGTCCATGGTACGGCGACGCGCGGTGAAAAGGTTGAGATCAGGATCAATGGTGTTTCCAAGGGCACACCGCAAGCCACGGATCTGTGGGTATGGGAATCTCCTGCAGATGGACTCGTCGAAGGCCTGCAAACCGTTACCGTGAAAGCCTTGTACGACGCTGACGTACCGGATGGCAATCCCCGCACATTTACCATCGGCATCGCCACGAAACCCAGTATCACCGCAGTCAGCGACTCCAAAGGATCGGTCGCGCACAATGGCATAACTTACGACAGGGACATTACTGTTGCCGTATTGGCAGACCCCGATCAGCGTGTTCAGCTTTATGATGGAGACGCTCCCATCGGCGCCCCGATCACTCTGGATGTCGAAGGCAAAGGCTCGACAAAACTATCAACGCTGACCCTCAAATCCTATGTCACCAAGGTTCGAGCGCTTTACGGGGAACAACTGGAATCCCCTGCCCACAACTTTACGGTCAAACCCCACGAGGCCGTGACGCTGACATCGGTAAGGCACTCGGGAGGCGAATTGAGTAATGGAGGGTCTACCATCGATACGTCGGTTGTTCTCACGGGCAGGGTCACGCCTTTGTATCAAGTTCAGATTCATGATTTGGGTGCAGCCACAAATATCATCGTGTCCGCCGGTGCCAATGGAACCTGGACGACACCCTTTGGCATCACCCTGGGTGGACATTCGGTATACGCCAAAGCATTGAGTACCGAGCAGGTCTCCACAACGCGAACATTTCACAGAATCTCACCGATGAACTTCGACCAAAGTCCAGTCACATTAAGTGGCAAGACTTATATTTGTGCGGGCTACCCTTACGTGCTCCCCAATTGGAATGCAGGGAACTCATTCACCCGACGCGCAACAGGAGGCACAGGGACAATTACTTACAGCTCCAGCAATCCGGCGATCGCCGCTGTCGATGGCAACGGTTTCGTCACCGCACGGGGCAGAGGCAGTGCAACAATCACGGCCAGAGACGGGGTACAGCAAGTCAAGAGCTATTCAGTCTCAGTGACTGGCGTGATTTATTGCGTGGGGCTTGGAGCTGGCACCTGGAACAGCATCGTGAACGCAGCCAACGGGCAGGGAGCCCGTATTCCAAGCTATGACGAACTGTATGAGATTCACTTTGCCTACAGCGGGCGTTGGCCGATGGGAGACCACCATTACTGGTCAAACACTCCCACTAATGCATGGTGGCCGAAACCGGCAAACCGAACGGTGTATCTAGTCAGAGGCTCGAATGCTTCGGCAATCACCAACCCCTTTTTCGGTCACAGCTCATTAGGCGTCGGACTCAAGTGAACGCGGCATTGGATAATGCTGACTTGAAGAAATTGCACAGGTGACGATGAAAAAATGATCATCTCTGGTGAATTTGGCTGATCATCCCGCTCCACTACCGTTCGTCCGATTATCGTCAGCACCTGTCAACTCTGACAGGTGCGCTTTTCCCGCATCTACCCCCTAATCACTCCATCGCCCCCACCCCAGGCAGGAGTGCCCACCATGCTCATCCAACCACGCAAAGAAATCTCTGTACTGTCCCTGCTCGACCCGGAAGTCCCTGAAGGCCGGTTGCTGGATGACGGCACGTGGGGCATCAACTTCGCCGCCGCACGACTCAACTATCCGGACATGGGGCTCAAGACCGAGGTGCCCGCCTGGAACAACATGAGCAAAAGCGATAACTGCAAGTTGTATCTGGGCACCACCATGGTCGCGCAAAAGACCATCACCGAAGACATCGAAGTGGACAAGCATGTCACCCTGTTCGTCCCGCCCGAGGGCTTGCTCAGCGGCGACTGGGAGCTGTCCTACCTGATTACGCGTTACGGACAAAAGCCCGAGCCGGGACCGACGATCAAGCTCTCCGTCAAACTGGAACTGCCCGCAGGTCAGGATCTTAACCCCGACTATGGGCACTCCGAACTGACCATGGCCTTCGATCCGCCGGATGTGGAGCGCGACGGTGTCGACAAGGCCACCGCCGAAGCAGGCGTACTGGTCTACGCCAAACCCAAGCCCGGCGATGGCTTGCTCTACAAGAATTGCGCCGTCGGTGACAAGCTCATTCTGGCCTGGGCCGGGAAAACCGTGATATCCGAGCCCCTCACCCAAGAACAGTTCGACGATCCAGAGGGCAATCCTTTTGCGGTTCTGGCCGACAAGGACACCATCCTCTCAGCCGGAGACTCCGACGGCGTATCGGTGAGCTACAAGATCCGCGACCGCGTGTACAACGAGTCGGAAGATTGGTGCGAGGCTGTTTCTATTGTCGTCGATACCCAAGGCTTGCGGCTGGGTGCGCCCATCCTCAAACAGGCCGACGGTCTTGTCGTGGATCTGGAGGCGCTGGGGGATGAACTGCCGCTGGTGGAGGTGTGGGCGGAGGATGTGAACATCTTCCAAAAGAACGACGAGATCTACCTCAGCGTCACCGGCACCAACGACGAAGGTAAAGAGATCAGCGAATTGGTGATCCAGCGTATTGAAACCACGCCACCGGTGAGGGTCTCTATCGCACACGACAACAGCACCCTGCGTGCCTTGGCCAAACGCACGGTGGTGTACTCCTATCATGTCCGCCGCGGCGGCGTCGTGGTCGACAACTCCAGATCCAAGTCCCGTGCCTATAGCGTTATCGGTGAACCGACCCGCCTGGCCGCGCCGATCGCGATCGACCAGATCAGTGGCGCGCTCGACCCTGACGCGCCCCAATACCGCATCCGCATCCCCTACGATCCACTGATCACACCGGACAATGCCATCGAACTGAAATGGTTCGGCACCCGGTCCGACCTGTCGACTTACGACCCGGAACTGGAGTGGTATTTCCCCACCGAAGACGAGGCCAATGATCCCGAAGGCTTCATCGTCACCGCCCCCGGCGAACACGGCAAAACACTGGAGGGCGGCACACTGGATCTGTCGTACAACCTGCTGACCGACGAAAACGGCACCATCACCCGTCGCGCGTCGCTGCATGCCTCGCTGCTCAACGTCGGCGAGCCGCAATTCGAGCTGGTCAAACCCATCGTGCTGGGTGAGAAGGATGGCGGTCTCGAGCCCGCAGACTTGCCCAATGGCAGGGGCGAGGTCAAATGCCCGAATCCGATAAATGATCCGACCAAAAGCAAGGATGAAGTGCATTGGGAGCTATACGACGCCGACGGCGTATTGATATTTACAAACAAGCAAGTGGTCAACGCCCTTAACGCCGGCCAAGACATCAAATTTCCACTCGACGAAGCATTCGTGGCCAAACATTTCGAAGCCCGGCGCGGTGAAAAACTGGAGGCCAAATACTTCATCAAGCGCTTCGAAACCGGCAAGACCAATCATTCCAATCCATTAGCCTTTGTTATTGGAACAGCACAGCAACAACTCCCGCCAGGCGAAGTGATTGAAGCCATCGAGGATGTGCTTGATGTGGCGGATGCAGCGAACGGTGCTACCGCTGAATTCGCCGCCAATGACGCTGAAAACGCGGGTCATCACTATTACATCAAGTGGACCACCGCAGACGGCAAAGTCGAGCATCCTGATGACAGGCTCATTACCTCAGCCAACAAAGGCAAGCCGGTAAAATTCACTATCCCAGCCAACATCGTCAAGGACAGTGTAGGGAAAGATGTCACCTTGAGCTATTACGTCGAGCTGCTCGATGGCGCTAAACAGCCGGGCGAAGATTACGTGTTGAGCGTGGTACAGAATGCCTTCAGGCTGCCAGCCGCCACGTTCAAGGAAGCGAGCGGCACGGAGAAAAACCTCTTGAACCCGGACGATGTCCTGGGCGGCGCGACGGTGGTGATTGCTGCCGATGCGCTGTTGAAAGAAGACGATAAGGTGATCGTGAGTTTCGAAGGGCTGACAACCACTGTCTATCCGCACCTCGTCACAGCAGCGCAAGCGGGGAAAGAGCTGTCACTGATCAAGGTCCTGCACGCAGAAATCGTCAAGTGTGACGGCAAGACTGTCGGACTGAAGTACACCGTCGAGCGCAAGGCGGGCGGGACCGATGGCCCATCCAGCTCGACCGCCTACGAGGTGCGCAAGGTGATCGGCAGCGGTAAGTTGCTGGTCATGGGCGCCCGTTACGCTCGCGGTGTTTTTCGCGAGTCGAGCGCCAGTCGATTGATTTCAGCGTTCAATGCCACGACGCTGCTGCCTGTTCAGGCTGAGTGGAAATATTCTGACGAGACTACCTGGACGACCGCGGCGACGTGGACCGACACCGCCCCGGAAAAATCCTTGCAGGTTCGCACGGGCGACGACCAGATCACGCTCACCCGCTTGAACATATTTGGCAGCGGTGGCGAAGGCACAGTGGCCAACGACGGGGCGTTCGTCGCGCTTCGAGACAAGAACAATGTCGCGGGCTGGGGCAATCCGTTGTACGGCGCGAAGATCCCGGCCACGTTTCAGACTTTTACCGACATCGTGTCGGTTGCCTGCTCCGGCAGCTCCTATGCAGCTATACGTTCAAATAACTTTACAGTCGCCTGGCCGGGCACTGCGGGCCAGGGTGGCGAAATGACCGGAATCGATGCACAGAACTTCGTCCAGCTGGCCGGCAACAGCCTGGCAATCGCTGGCAGGAAAGCCAATGGTACCGCCCATGCGTGGGGAGATGCGACCAATGGCGGGACGCTGACGGACGACGTCAAGGCGCTGACTGATGTGGTCGATATTATCCCCGCCGCGAAGGCGTTCGCGGCCCTGCGTGCAACCGGGCAGGTGGTTGCGTGGGGCGCTGGCGAGGCGCTTGGCAGCGTTGTTCCGCCCGACATCGGCAGCCTGACAGACATCACCCACCTGATGGGCAACGCTCATGCCTTCGTTGCGCGGCGAGCGAATGACACTGTCGTTGCATGGGGCAATCCGGCGGCAGGTGGTTTGGTACCCGATCCGATAGCGTCCCTGGGCGACATTAAACAACTGGCCTGCGCCAATGCTCAAGCGTTTACAGCGCTTCGCGCAACCCGGCAGGTCGTCGCCTGGGGCAATGCGACCTATGGAGCGGAGGTGCCAGGAGAAATTCAGTCGTTGACCGATGTCGTTTCCGTCGTCGCCAACTCGAATGCATTCGCCGCGCTGAGAGCGAGCGGGCATATCGTCGCGTGGCCGGCCGCGAATGCTGGTGGGCTGGTGCCAGACGCCATCGCCGGCAGGGATGATTTTGTGCAATTGGCAGGCTCTTCCGGAGCGTTTGCAGCGCTGTGCAAGGACGGGACCGTGGTGGCCTGGGGCAAAGCAGCCTCTGGCGGTGATGTCACTGCAATCGCCGATCAGTTGGTCAAGGTCAGGGCGATTTACGACAACCGCCGTGGTTTTACCGCGATCACGGCAGATGCAAATGTGGTGACCTGGGGTGACCCTTTGGGTGGTGGCGACAGCAGCGGCGCGCAAGACCGGCTCAAAGGCCAGGTGTCCTATTACGCCCCGACCAGCTCCTCCTGACTTTGCGTTTTTCCGCTCCTGGAATGCGGCGTTCGCAAGAGCGCCGCCGACTTGCCTGATGAGGTGATGACATGGAAAAACAAATAGCCGACACCCTGCCTTCGGTTAAAGAAGCCGTTAACGGCACGCTGGACCCGCAAAATATCCCTGCCGACGGCGCGACTGTGAAAATTGAAGCCTGGACCCCGCTCATGAAAAGCGGCGACTGGGTTTATCTCCACATAGGCGATGGCGTTGACTCCGTCGATGACGTGCCGATCGGTTTTTCTGCGGTCGACAAGGAGGTTGTCTTCGTCATCCCTGCGAATAAATTCGTCGCCGATGCCGATGAAGTCGTTCGGATTCACTACAAAGTGAAGCTGAAAGAGAGCAGCACCACGGAAAAATCAAAGACCCTGGAGCTTCTGCTCAAGAGTGCGTTTGAAGCACCGACAGTGCTCGATCTGAGCAGTGAAAACTACATAATCGCCGTCGACAAGCCGCCGGCGGTGATCCCCACGGCGGCACGCATGACGCGCAAGGCCAACTGGGGCAGCGGCACCTACAGCTACGCGAGCGACAATGTGGAAGTCGCCCGAGTCAATAAGGAAACAGGTGAGGTCACCGCGTTGACAAACGGGGTCTGCATCATCAGCGCGACCGACAGCGAAAGTCAGACCCGTGAGTACCACCTGACGGTCAAAGGTATCCGCGAAGTTCATCACCTCAGCCACAGCGCCGATTGGGATGGTCTGGAGCGTCTCTGCGCCGCGGCGCACTTGCAGCCGATCAGCCTCGAAGAAGTACGACGCCTGTGGACGCTCTATTATTTTCCGGACAAAAAGCCGGTTGCCACTTATCTGGGCTGGCGCAATTACCCGGTCTGGACAGAAACGCCCGCTGGCGCCGGAACCGCCAATACCTACAACCTGAATGGCGCATCAGAGAATGGGAATGCCGGCAGCGAGCTGAAGAGCGAGTTTTTACCGGCAGTGGGAATCTCCGAACCGCTCGCAAGATCAGCCCGCAACGAGGGGTGCTAATCATGTTCAGCAGAACTCTCAGCATTGCGTTCTCTCTGACCTTGTCGTTGTTGCTGTTGAGCAATACCGTAGTGGCCGCACCCGACATGACCGGCCCGGAGATCGCTCAATCGCTCAATCGCAGTTATCAGAAAATCACCAGACAATGTCCTGGCAATAAACCTGCCTACTATTGCAGCGGTATTATGCTGCGCGGTAGCCAGGGAGCTGCGGAGTTCTGGAAACACAGTGCTTCCGCTACGGCGCTTGGCGCTGAAGGAATGCATTATTTGCGCGCCGATCTCGATACGCGCACCCTCCCGCAAAATTACGGCGCGGTGTTCAGCGATCAATTCACCACCATCGGTGATGGCAAGGAGTTGAACGTGCTGTGTGTCTATCCGTTCGATTTCCCGGTGCAGAGCACACGCCCCGATTTCGGGTGTGGCTGGACGGCCGCAGCCAAACGCGTGCAAGACGTCAGTTCTTGCGCGGCGCTTGGCGTGACGGACAGTGCAAGCTGGCTTGCGCACTTCGCCGGGGAAGACAGCTTGCCTGCTGCGCAATGTTCATTGAGCAGTAACGACCCCGCGCAATTCGCGGCCAGCCTGACCGCGCATCAAGCGCTTGACGACACTTGGTCGGCGCAGCCTGTGCTGTTGAAAGTCAAAAACTGGCCAGAGCAAGCGCCCGCCCAATTGCCGTTGCTGGCGCTGTTTCACGACGTGAACCAACTCGACTCATTACTTGGCGCACAACGGGACCAGCGTGACTACTTCAAGGCCACTGACCAATGGCTGCCCATTGTGCGCATGGACCTGACGCAGCCACCGGATCAGGTGTTCGGATTTACCCAGCGAGAGCAGTTGTATACCGGCTACGAGGTGGCTGCCCGTTTGAATGCTCGATCCATCGACCCGAGAACCTCATGCGAGGGCAACAGTGCATCGTTCAACTGTGCGGGGGTGCTGGTTCGTTCAACCAGCGGCTCCACCGGCCATCACGCGTGGGACCCCAGCCCGAGCTCAACGAAGGGGAATGGCGTTTCGTTCACGTTCATTCATCCGGGCGCGAGAGTGACCCATACGTACAAGGCTCAGGGATTTATCGTTCGGGAGTCTTTTGCTCCCTCCGGCAAACCGCTGACCGTGCGTTGCCTCTACCCTTTCGATGCGAGTACGGGCGGTTCGGCAGATATCTGTAGAACTCACGGTGGTCAGTGCGAAGAGCTTGGCATTACCAGCCGGGATTCATGGGTTGCGCGTTACGCGAGTCGGCCCCTGCAATCCTGTGCGTTCAACACTGATCCGCAAAATTTTCAGTTGGCAACCACTGTACGTCCGGATGCAACCGATCCTTACGGGTGGAATGAACTGATCATGGCAGCGTGGACAGGAGAGCGTCCGGAGCAGCTCCCGCTGGAAGCAATCGCAACGTTCAATCCCTCCCGAATCGCTGGTGACCGACTGACCGGTGCGCGCTATATCCAACGCGACTATTTCAATGTCACTGGCCGGTTTCTGCCCCTGATACGCGTAGAGTTTGCAAAAGAACCCGGCTCGATCTTCAGCTATGACGTGGACGATCAGGCGCTGGGCGACACCGATACACAGGCATTGATCAATTCGGTTCCGTTCGAGCCCACTTCAATGCGTGACGACTAGGAGGATCATCGCGCGACGGCAGCAGCTGGTCGTCAACAAAACTCAGCGCCCGCACGGTGCGCACCGAGGCCCGGTTCTGTCCTCGGCGGAACAGACGGGAATCGAGCTACTGAAGTCGACATGACCGGGTGGGGTGGTGCTCAGTCATACGTTGGAAGCTTTCACTGTCAGCCCGATGACCAAAAACAGATTTCCTACAGAATCGAACTACATCCCTGATCGACTTCACGTGCATCACAAGCGAAGCGTCTGACAGATTTGAATAGTCTGTTTGGAGATGATGAGTCCCTCGTCCCGCCAGTGACGACAACGAGCCACATCCCCCTTAGACTGCTTCACATTGATCATGGAGGTCATGATGAGCGCTGAACTTTCACTTATCGTTTCAGACTTCGAAACCGAAGAAGAGGCTGCGGAATACGACCTTTGGTATCGCGCCAAGGTACAAGCCGCACTTGATGATCCACGGCCGCCTATCCCCCATGATGAGGCAATGGTGCTGCTAGGTCAGATGCTGGAAGAGAGACGCAATAATCGACGCACTGCCGGTTAGCTGGAGTAAACCGGCTCTTGGAGATCTGGCTGACATCATCGAATACGTAGAACAACGCAACACTGTCGCTTCAGTTGCACTGCACCAAAAGCTCAGCGCCGCAGCGCGAAGGCTTTCCTGGATACCGCATGGTTTCCGCTCCGGCCGAATACCGGGCACTCGCGAAATGGTCATTAACTCGAATTATTTACCGGTCTATCGGGTGACAGACCACATTAAAATTCTGACCGTGTTGCACGCCCGTAAAAAATATCCATAACCACTTATAAAAAAAGGCGGCCAACCGGCCGCCCAAACGTACTGCACGAGAGTTCTTTACAGCGTCAGCTGCCCACGCTCCTCCTCGGTCAGCTGCTGTTTCGCCTGTTCATCCAACGCCCCGGCGCCCAGCACCTGCACCGGGCTGTCCGGGTTATAACCGGTCGCCGGCGCGCGACTGGCACCATCGCGCGACGGCGCCAGTTGCTCGTTGCCGAAACTGAGCACCTGCACAGTGAACACCGAAGCCTGGTTCTGCCGCGCCGCTGCCTGTTGCTGCCGGGCGACGTCTTCCGCCGCTTGCGTAGCGGAGGATGCCGCCGAACTCGCCGAGGTAATCGCGCCGGTGTTCACCGCCGACACCACCGGCACGCCGGTTGCCTTGCCCTGCACCGAAATGTTCGCGGCGTTGACCACCGTCAGCGCGGCGATGTTGACGTTGCCTGATACGCGAATCCCCGCCTCGCCGGCATCGATGGTGCCCAGTGGCGCGATCAGGTCGATGTTGCCCGGCGCCACTTCGGCGATCGGGTTGAGCGTGGCGATACCGGCGCCGGTGCTCGGCACCGACGGCGATAGCGTGACGTTGCCCCAGCTGTCGTAGACACGTTTTGGCGGCGTGTAGACCACGGTGGTTTTCGAGCCGCGACCGGCGTTGATATCGCCCTCGGCGGACCAGCCGAGAATCGAGCCGCCGAACGTGGTCATGATCCGGCTCTGGCCGAGCAGAATGCTGCCTTGCGAGTACAGCTGAATGTCGCCCGAGCCTTGGGTGATGATCCCTGCCGTCGACGGTGGCGCCGCGCCTTCGATTCCGAAAACCTGGCCACCGCCCGGTGTGAGCATCTGGATATCGCCGCCAAACAGCGTCTTGACTCCGGCGCCGCCGTACAACGTGATATCGCCGTCGTAGCGAATCGGATTGCCGGCGACATCAGTGGTCGGGAACAGCGCCGCAATGGCGTTGCGACCGCGCAGGTAACTGCCAGTGCGCGGGCCGTCGGCATCGGTGTATTCCAGGCCGCCGGCGCGCAATTCGGCGAAGTACACCTGGCGGGCGAAGATCGCCTGTTCGGTACTCGGCAGTGCGGCGAAGAAGGCTTGCGCCTGTTCGGCGCTACCCTTGAAGCCATAACCCAAGCTCAGCCAGCTCTGCAATTCATCGACATAGGTCTTGACCACTTTGCCCGGTTGTCCACTCAGGGCCACAGCCGAATTCGCAACGTTTTGCGGGTTCAGATAACGCGCGATGAAGCGCGAATAGTCCGGCCCCTGCGCGCCGGCGCCCGCTTGCAGCACGATGCTCGCCCCGGGGCGATGATCCCCTGCCACGACAGGGCCAAGGCTGGTGATGCTGGCGCGATCTTCCATCAGGATATTGCGCCCGGCATTGACGTCCAGAACACCCGGGCCGGCAATGTCGAAGCTGCTGTAGAGAATGTCTCGCCCGGCCGAAACCCGCGAAATGTCGCGCGCATCGTTATGCACGAACAGATTGCCGGTAGACGCGATCTGTTCGTTATTGCGACTCATGCCCCCAACGGGCGCAAACGTGGGTTGCCCCAAATTGGTACCGGACGCCACGATGTCACGCCCCGCCACCATCCACACCGGGCCTGCCGATTCATACCAGGTGCGCTTCGTGGTCGCGAACGCCAGCGTTTCGCCCGTGCGAATTCCTACCAGGTCACCGGTCAGTGCATAGAAGCGCGCCGGCCCCTGAACACTGCTCAACCCCGAGTAGCTATCGGGACCAAAGGCAAACAGTGGATAGCGCGAATTGGTTTGCGCCAGCACACCATCGCTGCCGGCGTTGGTCGTGATCGGCCGAGCGGACTGGTTGTTGCCGTAGCCATTGAACGCGGGTGCAAACGGTGTGGCGAGCGCCGCCGGGCTGGCCCCTGACTGGTTGATGGCGTAGCCGCCGGCATAGATCGAATCCCCTGCGATCAGTTCAAGCTGCCCCGCGCTGGAAGGTGCCAACAGCAATGACCAGGCCAGAGCCGGCGCCGGGTTGCCTATGCCGTAGGCCGCTGATGGTCCCGCATAAATCGAGCCCTGGCCGGCCACGGCACGCAATATCGAAGGAAAGACGAAGCGGTCATCGGTCGGTGACCCGTTAAGCCCGGCGACGGGGTCCTGTCCGGTGGTTTCCATCAACTGGGTGCTGGGCGTCAGGTTGCCGCCGGCCGAGAACAAATCGATGGCCGTGTGATCGGTCCACAGCGAGAAACCACTCAAACCGCCACCGGCATGGTAAATGCCATCGGCCGTGGTAAACGGTGTGGAGTTCTGCAACCTCACGCGGCCCGGATCGGCGGCGCCACCCAACACCAGATCGCCGCGGGTGTTGAGGCGCATGCCGGAGTCACCGGGAATCAGCACCAGCCCACCACTGGCATTACTGGCCGTCGAGTTGAACGGGTCGAAGGCGCGCGTTTCCCGTGGGTCATGAAACAGCGCCGAGGCGCCGTACTGCAGATTGATACCGCCCAACGCGGCGCCCGTCAGTTGCGCCGCACCGCGCAGGTTGATGAGCGCGCCCTGCAAGTCGTGCGTCGGCGTGCCGGTACCCGCCAGGCCGGCACGTGCCTGCAGAGACGGATTAAGGATACCGCCCAGACGAATATCCAGGTCTCCGCCACCGGTCAGTTGCAGGTTCCCGTCACTGTCCACGCGGCCCGTACTGCCGACAGCCACGATCAACCCCTGACTGCGGGGGTACGACGCATACCTGTCGTCGCCCATGGCCTTGAGCATGCCAGCATCCCCGCCGGCGCTCAGACTGATGTTGCCGCCGCCCAGCGTACCGAATCCGGTAAAGCCCACCAGATAAGGTCTGGTTTCCTCGCCCAGCGCTGGCAATGGCTGCGCAGCGTAGCTGCCGAAATTGATCCACCAGGCAGTCGGTACTTCGTTGTTGCCGGTGCCCTGGCGCCAGAGCCAATTGCCCACCGCCACACTCGGCACCTGCTCCCGCGTACCGTCGCCCGTGGCGACCGGGCGACGGCCAAGCACGTCACCCGACACAGACCCGCCGGCATTGATCGTCAGGTTACCGCCCATCTGCGGATACCAGGCCTGATAGAGGCTGGCACTGCCGCCATCGACCCATTTTTCGTAATCGCTGCCAGCGCTGCCCAATACCGAGCCATCAGCCGACAGCCTTCCGCGGGGCTGGTTATAACGCGCGTCGACGTCTGCCGATTGGGTGCCGGCGGTGTACACGCCGAAAGGTGAGGCCATGCTCAGGTTACCGGCCGCCATCAAATCCAGGTCGCCGGTGCCAGTACGCAAAACGCTGAACATCTGCGTGTGGGCCTGGGCGCTCTTGCTCGGATTGTTTTCAATACACAGTGCCGGGTCGATGGAGCACCAGAACAATTCGTCATCGTTCATCGGTGTGTAATCCGGCATGCCCATCCAGTTGCCAGGCGCCCACACACTGCGCGCCATGGGCGCGCACGAACCGGGAGCGATATCACAGAGCACAAGGTATTCCTCGGGAACCGGTTCGTACGGTGTAAAGCCATACTCGTTATCCACCGCCCAGACCAGTTTGCCGGCCACCTCGATCATGCTCACACCATAGTGAGTGTCGGCCATCTGCAAGTTGCCGACGCTGGCTTGAGGTTTCACGCTACGGCTGTCGGCCGCGCTCAGATCGGCCCCTGCCACCATGCGCATCGACCACGACGCACTGCCCGCCGGCAGCATGCTGGCGATCGCCCAGTTACGACCTTGCTGATTGCCATTGGCAGGACGCAGGTCGAGCAATACCGTGCCATCGGCGAGCTTCACGTTGGTCATGGAGGGGATCAGCGAACCCCGCAACAGCGCCAACGTTCCGTTCAACACAACACCCACCGTTTTATTGTCGGCATCAACCGCACCCGGCAGCGGCACGCCTTTGGGCCAGAGCAGGGCCTGCAGTGCGGTGGCGTTGTTCAAGCGAATACCTGCACCCAAACGACTGCCGGTCGGCAGGGTCACAGCGTTGTCGAGCAACGTACCGGCGGCATACATCAGGTTACCCGCCGCGTCATGCACATCGCCGGCCAGCACCGTCCCACCCTGTAACACGTAAGGTGCGGCCAAACTGCTCTGAAGCGGCAACACCGTGCCCGCAGCCAGTGTGGCGGCTTGAATCGGCAGGTCGTAATTCAAGGTGGCGCCAACCGGAAAGAGCGTCCCCTCGGCAAGGCTGACACCACTGCCCGGTACGATCAGGTCACCGCCGAAAGGCTGTATCCCCGGCAACAGTTTCCAGCCGGCGTCGTCCACGGTTTCCGGCGGCGGTGCGAAACCGTCGTTGATGCTGCCGTAGATATCGAGGTTGCCACCGGCACGGATCAACAGGCTGCCCGCTTCCCCGCTGCCATACACCGAGGTCCGGCGAGTGTGCGGGTTGAGGCTGGCGTAACGGTAGCCGGACAAGTCGAGATCGCCCTGCACCACCAGATCGCCGTCAGCGGTTTTGCTGACGATTTCCACCCCCGGGCGCAGATGAAACGCATCGGCATAGGTCGCATTGTTGAGGCCGGCCAGTTTGCGTTGCAGCAGATCACTGTTACCCAGCGCCGCATCGATAAAGCCGCTGCTGTCTGAGTGAATGCGATCCAGGTAGGCTTGATCGATCACTTGATACGGGCGACCGCTGGCCGCCGGATCGGTGCCATCGGCAGCATCACTGTAACTTCGCACGGCATTCAGCCCGATGGAGCGGGCACCTTGAATACTCAATGTACCGCTGGCATCCACCGCAATGTCACCGCCGCCCAGGCGCGGTGCATTCAGCTCCAGCGTCCCACGCAACACGTCATCGCGTTGTCCCGCCTGGTTTCCAGGCACTGCATCGGTGCCGTGACGCAGATCAATCCGTGCACCAGCGGCCAGCGTCAGCACGCCGTCACCTGAATTGAGTTCAACCATGGCGCGGTTCGGTGCGTCGATGATTTTGCCGTAGCTGTCGACGCGCAGTACGCGGCCATGGGCATCGAGCAGCGCGTTGCCCGTCAGGCTCAAACCGTTTTTGCCGGCAAGGCGAATGCTGCCGACCCGTTCACCACTGGCATCGATCACCCCGTCCACGGTCAGGTTGCCGTTGTCCACCGAGACATTGACTTCGCCCGCTTTGAGTTCGTTACCGATACGCAGATTGCCCTGCTTGAACTGGAAGCTTCGACTGCCCACTACCCCGCCAGCATTCAAGCGCAGGTTTAGGCTGGCAAAGGCCTCGCTCAAATCACCCGCCAGGCGCTGGGCGCGAATGTCCACGCCACCGGCCTTGTACGGCACCCACGTACCGCCCGCGTCGTAATAGCCACTGCTGCTGCCGACAATCTGCCCTTGCAGATCAACCTGTCCGGCGTCAGTGGCCAGGGCCACAACGCTCAATTGGCCGGCCTGATTGTTGACGGCGGACAGATCGATTCGCGAGCCCGCCGACTGACGAATATTGCCGTTGTTGCTCTGCAACGACACGTCGCCGCCCCAGCTGTATTTCTGCACATCATTGAACGGCAGAACCCGGCCCGCCATATCCACCTGCGCGCCGCTGCCAAGCAGCAGATCATCCTCGGCATTGACCAGCAGCTTGCCGCTGGCGAGGACGATGCGACTGTCGAGCACAACACTGCGTGCCGTCAGGCTCAGTTGCGCACCGAGGGCATCCGCGGCAGCCGTTGTGGCGCTACCACTCAGCGTCAGGTTGTTGCCCGCCTTGAGTTCACTGACCGAGGCGGCCTCGCCGGTCAGCAATGGCGTGCGCAGATTGAGATTGCCGCCGCTGTACCTGAACCCCTTGACCGCGTCATAAGCTCCTTGGGATTCGTACACCGCCAGACTGCCCTTGTGGTTGGCGGTGATGCGCTCGCTGGCGTTGAAGTTGACGTTGGCAAACCCCAGGGCCAGTCGGTTATTGCGATCCAGGCCATTGGGCTGCGGGTTCGGGCCATAACCCAATTCGATCCGCTGCGCCTGAATATCCAGCGTGCCGTGCCCGTTGCCGGCGCCGTCGTTGACCACCGTACCCGGGGCCTGAGTCGCCCCGTTCCAGATCAGATTGCGGGTGCGGATCGTCGCGACATCGGTGGCAGCGCCCGAGCCGTAGATGGCCGGGCTACCCAACACCAGATTCTGCAAACGGCTCTGGCCGGTCTGCGGATCAATGGTGTCGAGGGTCACGCTGCCGAAGAAGTTGAACGCATCGCGGGCCACCAGACTCAGGGTTTCCAGCGCGGGGGCGCCAGATTGCGTGTCGCCCTGCAACAGGCGATCCAGCACGTTCTGGTTAAGCATCAGGCCTGCGGGTGTGCGGCCGCTGGCTGCGGCCAGTGCTTGCGGACTGCCGGCATTGACCACACCGACCGAAAGCCCGAGTTGGCGAGTGCCAAAGCGCACGCTTTCGCCCAGTTCGAAGTCTTTGTCAGTGGCGGCGATGATGCTGCCGTTGGAGTACAGCAACGCCGCAGCGGTGCAATCGGCCGTCGGACAGTTGCCGATACGAATGCTCCCGCCCCCGCCATCGGTGGGCGCAAGCACCGGCGTCCAGCCGTTGGACACCACCAGCAGGCTGGAGCGCCCCGGTTCGTAGACGAAACCGGCTGCGGCATCA
Source organism: Pseudomonas sp. S3_G06 (assembly GCF_054667565.1). Taxonomy (NCBI): domain Bacteria; kingdom Pseudomonadati; phylum Pseudomonadota; class Gammaproteobacteria; order Pseudomonadales; family Pseudomonadaceae; genus Pseudomonas; species Pseudomonas sp. S3_G06. The sequence continues at coordinate 1,827,075 of NZ_CP162738.1, read as the reverse complement.
TACGGAACGTTACCTCGCCCCAAGGTATTGACGCCCGCTCCCGCATCGATGGTGATGCCGCCATTGGCGCTGTTACTGCTCAGCACAACCTCTGGCGCCGAGAGGATCGCGCCCTCGCGCAGACGAATCGCCGAGGTATTGCCGATCACCTTGATCGAGCCGCCCTCCGCACCGTAATACACGGTTGGGGTGCCACCAATGGTCAAACGTCCGGCATTCAAGCGGTTGAGGGTGTCGGCGTACAGCGATACACCGTCGAACCCTGGCGTTCGCGTATGCCCGGCACCGAGAATTTCAAACTCTGCGCCGGTATAACCGCCCTGAACGACCGCCGTACCAATGACCCCGCCGCTGGCAGGTTTGAACAGCACCTGCCCGTTGAAGTCCAGGGCTGAGTCGTGCTCGCCGCCACTGACCATGCGCAGGTGCAGCGTGTTGCCGTCCAGCGGTGTGCGGGCGCGCGGCAGACCGCGGCGGGCAGCATCGTTGAGCACAAATTGGCTGAACCCGGTTTCGTTGTACTGTGAATAGCGCCGCAGCACATCGGCAGACGTCACGATGACCTGGCTGGGCAAACTGTCGCGTATACCGGTGTTGGCAATCGACAGCTGTCCGGCAGTGGTCCACGAGCCATTGCGCAACTTCAACGCACTGTCCATCGACCCCGCAATCGCTTGACCATTGATTTCGACCCGGAAGGCGCCCGGTAACAAGGCAAAGGTCGATGGCAACAAGGTGTAGGTGCCGGGTGCCAGTCCGGCAACGCCGGTCCCGAGAGTGATCTGCTGGCCGATACGCGGGTCGACCGCGCCGGCCTCGGCCAGCATCGGCGCATAGCGGCTCTGGTCACCGGCCACGATTGCATACACGGGGTTGTTGGCCAGCCCCGGCAAACTGAAGGTGCCATCGGTGGCATTGCGTACCAGCGGATTGAAACGCGCATCGGTGGAGCCACCTCGTCCGGAGACAAAACCGGCACCGCGCAAATCGCCGCCGCCCGAAAGGTCAATCACCGCCCCGGCCTGCACATTGGTGTATTGCGCATCAAGGATGACCCCGGAGGTCGCTCCGGCAATGCCATTCAACATCACCGACTTACCGTTGTACCGATAGTCGATACCGTCGGTGGTTCCTCCATAGGGCATGACCAGTCCGGCGGCGCTGACTGAAGTCACGCTGCCCGGCAGAAGGTGAAGTTCACGGGTTTTGACAATGACGTCATCACCCAGGGATATCAGCCCCAAAGGCGCACGAATGACGCCGCCCTGCTCGATCTGTCCCGCACTGAGTGTCAGGCTGCCGAACACCGAGTAAGGCAAAGCGGTCGGCGCCGCCCCGTGATTGCCGATACGCAACGTATGCTCCGGCACCGATCCGGCCATACTTTGATAGCCCACTCGCACCTCAGCCGAGACGCCACTGGCCGGGTAGATCTGCGCAGCCCGCATGTGCATGTCACCCGCAGTCCACAGACGGCTGCGCTGCTGTTCATCGGTTGGCGCGAGGAAGCGCAAGTCGCCCTGGCTGTCGAGCGTGACCAGACCAAAGCCACGGCGGCTGACCGCCAGCGCCGGTGCGGCCGATTGCACGAGAGTCCCTTCGGTGCCGAATGAAAGCGAGTTGCCCACGTCCAGCAGGTCCGCGCTGGCGGTGAATTGTGCGCCGGACAACTGCGCTGTCGGATTGCTCATCACCCGCGGACGCACTTTGACTTCCGAGCTCAAATAGGTGCCCAGCCCTGACAGGCGCAGGTAAGGTGCGCTGAGGTTGACCCGGGCGCTGTCACTCGCCGACTCGGCCAATGAAAGAGAACCGGCGAACAGGCTCAGGCCCTGCCCCATATGCAGGTCGACATCGCCGTCGAACGTCATCAGACCGTTGCTCAGCAGACTCACGCTGTCGAAACCACCGCTCATCAGCTGATCGGCACTCAAGCGTGTACGCCCGTAGCGTAAAAGTGGCGAAGCCTCACCCGCTCGCAGCGGCTGCGGCAGTGCCGGCGCGGGCCCTTGGGCAATGATCATTTCACGTGGCACGCGCACCGCATTGCTCAAGTTCGCGGGACCGTACGCCGGTGTATCCAGAGCGATCTCCAGACGCCCGCCCGCCGCACCTGCACCGCCAGCATTGGCCTGCAGACTGCCCTCGATGAACAGACCATTGTAGGAACTCAGGGTGATCCGTCCGCCATCGGTGGCCACACGAGCGGGGCCTTGCCCACCGCTATCGAGCACGGCTTGCGCACCGGACGCTTCCAGTCGCGCACCTTGGCGGACGATGACGTAAGCATCGGCAGCGGTCGCCGTGATTTTCTTCACATCAATCTCGCCACCGACAATGATCGAGCCACCCTTGCCGACCTGGCCGTAGACGCGGCCCAGCGCATCGACAGCGGTCGCTGCCCGACCGGCGACATCGATCAAGGCATGTTCACCGATCCAGATCGAACGGTTGTGCGGGGTCGGATCGGCCTCTTGCAAGGACGTCGCCACATCAATCGCGCCGAACTGCTGTTGACGGATATCGACAATACCGCCCCAGGCATTGAGTTCACCATCAAGCGTGATCTGGCCTGCCCCGCGCAAACCGATGCGCTGGCCGGGATCGACACTGATCCGTGAGCCTTCGCCAATCGACAACGGACTGCTGGCGGGATCAATCAAGCCAGCAAGCGTCGCGCCGGCCTGTAATGCGACAGAAGCGCCGGCCCTTTGCGTCAAGACGCCCTTGAGCGGGTCTTCCTGGAGTAACGCGGGCGTCCATAGCTCCAGCGCAGCGCGCGGCGACATACCGGACACAATGGTCGAGGCGGATTCGCCAAACCGATAGACCGGCATCTGCACATCGATCGCGCTTTGCGCGGCGACCTCCAGCCCCTTCAGACCGATGATGTTGTAGGCGCTGAACCCCGTGCGGAACAGCTCCGGCGTCAGGCGCAAGGTCTGTTCTTCGGCCATTTCGCCGAAAGCGCCGATCCGCACCTTGCTGGCCTGCACGGTCAAGGTGCCGCCGCCGTTCACGCCATAGCCCTGCACCTCGCCATCGAGCACCATGCGCGACAGGCCTGGCGCACTGTTGGCGCTGGATTCAAGCGTCACGTCGCCACCCTTGCCGCCACGCGTCTTGCCGTTGGCCAATACCGCACCGCCCGACGAAACATCGACCAGACTGCCACTGGCCAGCAGAATGTCGCCGGTACTGCGGATCGACACCGTCCCGCCATTGAGGTACGCCAGGCCGCCCGCGTCGTCCGGGTTACTCGACAGGTTGCGCCACAGACCGCGTGTCTGCAGCTGCACACCCTGCGCAACCGTCACTCGCGCTTGCTTGCCTGCTGAAACCTGGAGACTGGTGTCATCACGCCGATCGGTGGCGAGCTGGTTCAAAACGTTGCCCAATTGCAGGCTGCCGCCTTGCGCAATCAGATCGGCATTGACCTGCACGTCAGGGCTGAACAGGGTGATGTTGCCACCGTGATCCACCGTCACGCCTTCATTGACTTCAATCGTGTTTTTCGCCGAGATCTTCAGCGCGCCCAGCGCGAAACCATTGAGCAGCCCGGCATCGAGGAACAGTTTGCCTGCGCGTTCTGCCGCGACCGCATCGGTCAGCCCTGCGTTCGCTACGCTGGCATGCGCGCCCCCCACTTGCACCTGATCGAGCAACGGGGCGAGTTGATAGAGCAGGCCGGCACTGGCAGCGACATAAGCAGCATCGTAACTGCCAACCACCAACTGCCCTCGCCGCGCCCGGGCGGTCTGGGTCTGGGCATAGCCGTCCAGACCTGCCCGCGGTGCCTGGATTTGCCGTTCGCCCTGAAACACCTCACCCAACAGCTGGCCATCCAGCACGGCGTTGCCCGTGGCGATCACCAACTGGCCGGCATCCCGGCCAACGGTGTAACCCGCTTCCTGACGACGCGTCGGCGCGATCAGCGGGCTATAGAAATAATCCGTCTGGCCCCAGCGCTCGCTGTGACTTTCGTAACCTTTATAAAGACCGTTGTAGAGAATATCGCCCGGCGCACGCGACACTTCGTATAACCGCCCGTCCGCACCGCGCAGCCAGCTCTGGCGAATCTCGCCGCCCTGCACATCAAGCGTGCCGCCGGACACATTGATCAGCGAACCTTTTTCGCTGATCACGTCCTTTCCGGAAAACCGCACCTCACCGCCCTGCGCCATCCATTCACCAACGCCATGGCCCTGAGTGCCGAGGTATCCGCCGACCTCCAACAACCCACCGGCGGTATACCAACGGTCGGTGGCGTAACCGTTGGTGCCCGCCGGCACGAATACCAGCTCACGGACATCGACCCAGATGTCGTTACTGTTGAGCGCGCCGTTCTCGCGATTGACCGGCGCATCACGCTGCTCGTTGCCCTGGACGTTGATCTTGATGTTGTTGTTTGCCATCGCCACTTTGACGCCGAGGGCGCCGGACACGTCGATCACCGCCCCCTCGCGCAATAGACTGCGCTGTCCGGCGGCAACTGCCACCTGCCCACCGGTGGCAAGGGTGATCGAGCCGCTTTTGAATTCGACGGTGCCGCCGCTGCCGATGTCGATGCGTGACTGATCGCTGCGGATCCGGTTGTTGGCATTGACGCCGGTCAGCGCCGCCTCGCGCTGGCTGTCCAGGGCGGTGAGATCACTGCTGTCGAGCAGAATCGCACTGACGCCATTTTCGCCCAGGGTCACGCGGCCTTGGGCATCGCTGGCCGGATTGAGCAGATGCACGGTGCCGCGCGTCGCCACCGAAGTGCTCGCCAGCAGCACACCGTTTTGCATAACGTCGCGGCCAGTCAGGGTGATGTCGCCGGTGGATGCCTGGATCAGGCCGGTGTTGCTGACCTTGCCCGAGCTGTCAGCCTTGAAACCGGGAATGACCTCACTGCCGAAAGTGGTTGAATAACCATTACCGTCGGTGCCCGAGCCCTTGCGGATATGGAAACGGTCCCCCGCACCCAGCACCGTCTGACCTTTGGCCGTACTGATCGAGCCGTCGTTCTGCACGTCCTGGCCGAGCAGCAAGGTATAGCCGCCGGCGTCGGTGGAGAGCGCAGGTTGATGCGTTTGTATGGCTGCGCCACGCTCCACCAGGACTTTGCCAGCAGCGTCGGTAAAGGTTGGCTGACTGCCGGTGCTGTCGAAATACAGGCCCCGATCGCGAAATTGTGCATCGGTCATGTTCGCGGCTGCCGCTACCAGATTTCGCACATTGACCTGGCTGCCACCGCTGAAGACGATGCCGTTGCGGTTGATCAGCATCACCGTGCCGTCCGCTTTGATCTGCCCCTGAATCTGGCTGGCCCGTGCGCTCGGATCGTTGACGCGATTGAGCACCGCCCAGTTGGCCTGCTGGGCAAATTCCACTGTGGTATTGCGGCCGACGTTGAACGTTTCCCAATTGAGAATCGCCTTGTCGGCGGTCTGCTCGATCTTCACCGTGGTCTTGCCGTCGGCCTGGGTCTGTTGCGGGCCTTTGGCGTTCATCCAGCCCTGGCTCAGGCTGTTATCGACCTTCAGGCCGCCCTCGCCCAATCCGTCCGGAACCACTTGCACACTGCCCAATGCGGCGGCACGTCCAGCGGCTTGTGCGGCCTGCTGAGCGGCAATCGCTGCCACGGTGTTATTGAGCGTCTGCAAAGAGCGCTGCAACTGCTGGCTGGCCCGTTGCTGCTGTGCCAGCGGTGGGGTCATCCCCGGCAGACCGTTCCCACCCGGACGTGACGCCGAAGCCTGCTGCGCTGCGCCCTTCGCGGCAAACCAGGTGGAACTGAACGCTGTCGCCGCCTCGGCACTGCCCGCCACCAGACACAAGGCGACGGCTTGCGCCAATGGCTTGAGCAGCCACTGTGCGGGATCGCCCGCGCCACGTTTGATCGGTCGGATACGGTTACTGTGACGGGAGGTGCGAGCAAGCATCACTACAGGTCCTTTTGGGTGGCAGGTCGGATCAGCCCTGCTGTTACGACATAGGCAGTTGGCGAGCCTCACGACCGAACGGATGTCACACAAACTTCATGATCAAGGAGTAAATCGGCAAAAAAAAACAGCAGCCCGAAGGCTGCTGCCGTTTCATTGCAGTTGAGACAAGGCTTACAAAGGACGACCAATGCCGTTGCAGGCGTTGGCGTTGTTGATGTCCAGGTTATTGCCCGAGGTGTTGGTGATGAAGTTGGCGGTCACAGCGGTTTTCCAGTTGTTGGGAACCGGCGTGAAGCTGTGAGCGACGGTGGCGACGTTGTTGCCCGGGTTGCTGTAGTGGGTGGTCAGGAAGTTGCGCACGGCGGTGGCCACGGCTGCATCTTTGTAGCACTGGCCGAAGATGAAGTTGGTGTAAGCCACAATCGGGTAACCGCTTGCCGGGTTAGGCACGACCGGGGCCCAGCCAGCCGGGTTGGCAGGTGCGCTTGGCACCGGTGCAGTGCTCAGCGCCAGCGTCACGTTAGCGTTGGTTGGCTGGACCCCATTGACGCGGGCAACCACAGCGTTGCTGGTGGCGTTCACGCCGTCCGGACCCACATAGCCGATCGAACCGTCCACGGCGTTCACCGCAGTGGCCACATCAGCGGTGTTGGCTACGCCGACCCAAGTCGATGGCAGCGCGGAACCGGCCGGCAGACGAGCGTTGGTGAAGGTGGAGTTGACGGCGAATTTGGTCGGGCAGATCGAGTTCAGGTGACGGCTGAGGATTTCGGTGGTGCCGCTCGAAGTGCTGCGATAAACCACGCGGATTGCGGTGGTGTCGGCGGTACCCAACAGCGCGCCCCAGGTAGTCTTGGTGCCCGACAACGCGTCGCACAACTGAGCGCTGGTCAGGTTAAGCGCGGTCTGACCGGATTTTTTGTACGGAATGGCAACCGAAGTGGCCACCGATGGCAGCTGGATCAACGGGCCGTACGAAGCACCGAAGTTGGTGGTGTAGGTGCTGAGTTCCGTAGCGCTGAGGATCGAGTCGCTGGCGGCGAAGTGCACAGTACCGGTGGTGCTGAACTGGGCAGCGTTGTTGGTCAGGAAAGCGCTTTTGCCGATGCCGCTACCGGTCACGGCGTAGCTGAAGTTGGCAGGCAGGATGCTGTTGGCAGAACCTTTGTACAGTGCGGCAGGCAGGGAAGCACCACCACCGGTTACGGCCATGGCCTGGGCGGAAGCCAGAGCGGCGACGGTCAGTGAGGCGGCGATCAGAGTGCGCTTGAACATGAAGAATCTCCTTTTCAACTTGGTTTGGAACACAGGTTTCGGAAGGCTTGCATGACACCGGGAGGGTCCACCGCAGTGGAGCCGCAGGAAGAAATTCGCAGCTTCCGGTGACAGATAAAGGAAAAAACCTCGGGAGCTGCGCGGGGATTTTGGTGCGGATTTCTCGGGTGTTTGCGGTGGGTTGCGGTGCGTCTGGATCGGGGGTTTGACTGAATCGGGCTGGAGCCGTTAGCGGGTGGTTGCAGATGACAGAATGGAGAACCCGAGGATGATGGGATCGGGACTCGGGTGAGGGTCAGGCCGGTGCAAAATATTTGAGTTTTGTGTTGTCGTGACTGGCGCTTTCGCGAGCAGGCTCGCTCCCACAGTTGAAATGCGTTCCTCTGTGGGAGCGAGCCTGCTCGCGAAGAGGCCAGCCCGGCCAACATCAAAAGCGGCTACTGCACCAACTGGTTGATCTCAATAATCGGCAACAACACCGCCATCACAATCACCAGCACCACCCCGCCCATCACCACAATCATCAGCGGCTCGAGCAAGGCGGTCATGCCCATCGCCCGCCGTTCGATATCCCGCGATAGCGTCTGCGCCGCACGCTCAAGCATCGGCGGCAGCGAGCCGGTTTTCTCGCCGCTGGCGATCAGGTGAATCAGCACCGGCGGGAAGACATTCTCCACCCGCAGCGCGGCGGCGAGGTTGACGCCTTCGCGCACCTTTGCCGTGGCCTCGCTGACGCTCAGGCTCAAGCGGTCGTTGGACAAGGTCTGCCGCGCCGCTTCCAATGCACGCAACAACGGCACGCCGGCACCGCCGAGGATCGCCAGCGTGGAGGCGAATCGCGCGGTGTTCAATCCCAGGATAAAACGCCCGAACAGCGGCAACTTCAGCACCCGGTGATGCCAGCTCAAGCGCGCCGCCGGATTGCGCAAATACAAACGCCAACTCCAGAACGCCCCGGCCATCAGCGCCGCACACAACCAACCCCACGCGCGAATGAAATCACTGGCGGTGAGCATCGCCAGGGTCAACCCCGGCAAATCCTGCCGCGCTTGAGAGAACGCGCTGACCACCTGCGGCACCACGTAGCTGAGCAGGAAAATCACAATGCCGATCGACACCAACCCGACCACGCCCGGATAGATGAACGCGGTAAGAATCTTGCCGCGCAGGTTGTTGCGTTCCTCGATGTAATCGGCCAACCGTTCCATCACCTGGGCGAGATCGCCGGACTCTTCGCCAGCGGCAATCAGCGCCCGGTAAATCTCGGGAAAATCCCGTGGCCGCGACGCCAGCGATTCCGCCAGACGCATGCCGCTGCGCACATCGGCGCGCACGGCGCTGAGGGTCTGGGCGATGTGCTTTTTCTCGGCCTGCTCGACTGTGGCGCTCAGTGCTGCTTCCAATGGCAGGCTGGCGCCGAGCAGGCTCGCGAGTTGCCGCGTGGCCCAGGCGAGGTCGTTGTCGGAGAGTCTGGCGCTGAACAAACCGCCGCCACCGTGTCGGGCGACGTTGCTTTCCTCGTGCACCGACAACGCTGTCAGGCCACGTCCGCGCAAGGCACTGAACGCCGCGCTCTGGCTGTCCGCCTCAAGGTGCCCGGACTCGATTTTCCCGGTGGCATCCGCCGCTTCAAAGCGATAGCGATTCATCAGGCGTCCCGTGTCACGCGAAGGATTTCTTCCGGCGCGGTGGCACCGCTGCGAATCCAGCGCTCACCGTCCTCACGCAGGCTGAACATCCCCGCTTTCGACGCCGCCGCGCGCAGGGCCTGCTCCCCTGCCCCTTGGTGGATCAGCGTGCGGATGTTGTCGTCGATGCAGAACAATTCGTGGATGCCGGTGCGGCCGCTGTAACCGGTGTGATTGCACGCCGCGCAACCGACCGGACGCCAGGTGCCGGGCGTGGCCGGATCCTCCTGTTTGCACTGATTGCACAGGCGCCGCACCAGACGTTGCGCGAGGACGCCGAGCATGGATGACGCGAGCAAGAACGGCTCAACGCCCATGTCGATCAGGCGATTGACCGCCGACACCGCGTCGTTGGTGTGCAGCGTCGCCAGCACCAAGTGCCCGGTGAGCGAGGCCTGCACGGCGATTTGTGCGGTCTCGAGATCGCGGATTTCGCCGATCATGATGATGTCCGGGTCCTGGCGCAGAATCGCCCGCAGCGCGAGGGCAAAGGTCATGTCGATCTTGGCGTTGACCTGAATCTGGCTGATCCCCGGCAAATCGTATTCCACCGGATCTTCCACGGTGAGGATGTTGCTGGTGCTCGCATCCAGCCGCGCCAGCGCCGCGTAGAGGCTGGTGGTTTTGCCGCTGCCGGTCGGCCCGGTGACCAGCACGATGCCGTGGGGCTGGCGGATCAAATGGTCCAGTTTGGCCAACACCTGCGCATCCATGCCCAAGGTTTCCAGATGCAAGCGCCCGGCCTGTTTGTCGAGCAGGCGCATCACCACCCGTTCGCCATGGCCGGTGGGCACCGTCGACACCCGAATATCGATCGGCCGGCCGGCTACACGCAAGGCGATACGACCGTCTTGGGGCAAGCGTTTTTCGGCGATGTCGAGTTGGGCCATGATCTTGATCCGCGATACCAGCGCACCGTGCAACGCCTTGCGCGGCGAGACCACGTCGCGCAGAGTGCCGTCGACGCGGTAGCGCACCACCGAATGGGTTTCGAACGGCTCGATATGAATGTCGCTGGCTTCATCGCGCGCGGCCTGGGTGAGTAAAGCGTTGATCATGCGAATCACCGGCGCTCCATCCTGGGTGTCGAGCAGGTCGGTGATTTCCGGCATGTCCTGCATCAGCCGATCGAGATCAACCTCGTTTTCCGCAGCACCCACCACCGCCGCCGCACTGCCGGTATCGGCGTAAGCGCTGGCGAGCAAACCGTCGAGCTCGTCATCGCGCACCCGCTCGACCTGCGTCGCGCCGAACTGCCGACGCACTTCGCTGATTGACCAGCCAGGCGTTGACGGGCACACCGTCAGCACGCCATCGCGCAAAAGAATGCGCTGCGCCTTGGCCCAGGCGTAAGGCAATGCACTCATCGGCTACCCTCCTCACAATCCGCTGTGGCAATGGGATCTTCTGTGGTAATGCGATTCTCTGGGGCAATGAGATCCCTTGTGGCAATGGGATCCTCTGTGCCAATGCGATCCCGTGTGGCGAGGGGATTTATCCCCGTTGGGCTGCGCAGCAGACCCAAACCTTGAGAACCGGTTTCTACAGGCAAATCGCGTAAACCCGGTTTACGACTGCTGCGCAGCCGAGCGGGGATGAATCCCCTCGCCACAGTCATCATTCCATTCAAAACCTCCCTTCAATGGGTACCGTGGCAATGAGATCCCCTGTGGCAATGCGATCCCCTGTGGCAATGAGAACCCTTGTGGCGAGGGGATTTATCCCCGTTGGGCTGCGCAGCAGACCCAAACCTTGAGAACCGGTTTCTACAGGCAAATCCCGTGTACCGGTTTTACGACTGCTGCGCAGCCGAGCGGGGATAAATCCCCTTGCCACAATCATCATCTCAGTCAAAACCGGGTGCTCCCTTCAATCGGTGCCGTGGCAATGGGATTCCCTGTAGCAATGCGATCCCCTTTGGCAATGGGAACCTCTGTGGCGAGGGGATTTATCCCCGTTGGGCTGCGCAGCAGACCCAAACCTTGAGAACCGGTTTCTACAGGCAAATCCCGTGTACCGGTTTTACGACTGCTTCGCAGCCGAGCGGGGGTGAATCCCCTCGCCACAATCATCATCTCAGTCAAAACCGAGTGCTCCCTTCGATCGGTGCCGTGGCAATGGGATCCTCTGTGCCAATGCGATCCTCTGAGGCAATGCGATCCCCTGTGGCGAGGGGATTTATCCCCGTTGGGCTGCGAAGCAGACCCAAAACCTGAGAACCGGTTTCTCCAGGAAAATCGCATGTGCCCGGTTTACGACTGCTGCGCAGCCGAGCGGGGATAAATCCCCTCGCCACAGTCATCATCTCAGTCAAAACCGGGTGCTCCCTTCGATCGGTGCCGTGGCAATGGGATCCCCTGTGGCAATGGAATCCCTTGTGGCGAGGGGATTTATCCCCGTTGGGCTACGCAGCAGACCCAAACCTTGAGAACCGGTTTCTACAGGCAAATCCCGTGTACCGGTTTTACGACTGCTGCGCAGCCGAGCGGGGATAAATCCCCTCGCCACAGTCATCATTCCATTCAAAACCGAGTGCTCCCTTCGATCGGTGCCGTGGCAATGGGATCCTCTGTGCCAATGCGATCCTCTGAGGCAATGCGATCCCCTCGCCACAATCATCATTCCATTCAAAACCGAGTGCTCCCTTCGATCGGTGCCGTGGCAATGGGATCCTCTGTGCCAATGCGATCCTCTGAGGCAATGCGATCCCCTGTGGCGAGGGGATTTATCCCCGTTGGGCTGCGAAGCAGACCCAAACCTTGAGAACCGGTTTCTCCAGGCAAATCGCATGTGCCCGGTTTACGACTGCTATGCAGCCGAGCGGGGATGAATCCCCTCGCCACAGTCATCATCTCAGTCAAAACCCGGTGCTCCCTTCGATCGGTACCGGGGCAATGGAGCCTTCTGTAGCAATGAGATCCCCTGTGGCGAGGGGATTTATCCCCGTTGGGCTGCGAAGCAGACCCAAACCTTGAGAACCGGTTTCTACAAGCGAATCGCGTGTACCGGTTTTACGACTGCTGCGCAGCCGAGCGGGGATGAATCCCCTCGCCACAGTCATCATCTCAGTCAAAACCGGGTGCTCCCTTCAATCGATGCCGTGGCAATGGGATCCCCTGTGGCAATGAGATCTCTTGTGGCGAGGGGATTTATCCCCGTTGGGCTGCGAAGCAGACCCAAACCTTGAGAATCGATTTCTCCAGGCAAATCGCGTATACCGGTTTTACGACTGCTGCGCAGCCGAGCGGGGATAAATCCCCTCGCCACAATCATCATTCCAGTCAAAACCGGGTGCTCCCTTCAATCGAGACCGTGGCAATGGGATCCTCATTGGCAATGCGATCCCCTGTGGCGAGGGGATTTATCCCCGTTGGGCTGCGAAGCAGACCCAATCTTTGAGAACCGGTTTCTCCAGGAGAATCGCGTGTGTCCGGTTTACGACTGCTGCGCAGCCGAGCGGGGATAAATCCCCTCACCACCGTCATCATCTCAGTCAAAACCGAGTGCTCCCTTCGATCGGTACGGCTTTGATCGTGGCGCGTGGGCCTGATGTCGGCCCCGGCCCCGGCGCTGGCACGCCTTGCGCGGCGCTTGGCAATTGCGGCGCCTGCATGTCGGGCATCGCCCAGCTGCGTTCCGGTTGCAAGCCGCCCTGGGCGCGGCGCATGAAGTCGTAGCGGTTGAGGGTGATGCTGCGCCCCGCTTCGCTGTCGCGGATGATGTACGGGCGCAGGAACACCATCAGGTTGGTCTTGGTGATCGCCCGGCGCTCGTTGCGAAACAGCGCGCCGATGCCCGGCAGGCTGCCCAGCCACGGCACCGCATCATTGCTCTGGCTGTAGCCATCCTGAAGCAGCCCGCCGAGAACCATGATCTGCCCATCGTCGAGCAGAATGCTGGTGTCAATCGCGCGCTTGTTGGTAACGATGCCGGCGGCGGTCACGCTGTTGGACGCGCGATCATCGATGCTGCTGACTTCCTGATAGATATCCAGCTTCACCGTGCCGCCCTCGGAAATCTGCGGTCGCACGTTGAGCTTGAGGCCGACCTCTTCGCGGGTCACGGTCTGGAACGGGTTGTTGCTGGTGCCCCCGCCGCCGGTGACGTAGCTGCCGCTGACAAACGGGATGGTCTGGCCGACAAAAATGCTCGCCGCTTCGTTGTCCAGCGTCAGCAGGTTTGGTGTCGACAGCACGTTGGTGCCGCCCTTGCTCTTCAGCGCCCGGGCCAGCACTTTCAGGTCGAGAATCTTGCCGATGCCGGGGATGTCGACCGTGCCGTTGACGTAGCCAAGGTTCAAACCCTGCGGCAGCACGTCGATGCTGTTCTTCGCACCGGTGTTGAGCCCCGCGCCACCCAGATTGGCGCCGCCGATCACGCCCTTGCCGCCGAGATCACCGGTCTGCCACTGCACACCGAATTCACTGGCATCGTCCTCGCCGACCTCGACAATCAGGCTCTCGATCACCACTTGCGCACGGCGCTGGTCGAGCAAATCGATGACCTCACGCAGATTGCGATAAAGCGGCTCCGGCGCGGAAATCAGCAGCGTGTTGGTGGTGGCGTCAGCCTGAATCGTCACCCCGCCGGCGCTGAACGCAACGTTCTGTTCGCTGCTCTGCGTACCGCCACTGCTGCTGCCGCCACCACCACCCTGCGCATAACTGCCGCCGCTTGCGCCGCTGCCAGTCGTCGTTGAAGTGCCAGTGCTCGGCGTGCTGCTCTGGCCGTTCTGCCCGGCATTGCCGCCGGTGCTGCTGCCCATCGCGCTGAGTACCGACCGCGCCGCGTCGCTGCTGCCGCTGTCACTCTCGCCGGTGAGCAAACCGCGCAAGGCTTGCGCCAGTTTCGCCGCCTGAGCGTTGCGCAGATAAACCACATGCAGATTGCTCGGATTGCTCTGCGCGTTGTCGAGTTTGTAGATCAGGTTGCGCGCCAGCTCGGTGCGCTCGGGGCTGCCGGCGCGGATGATGATGGTGTTCGAGCGCGGGTCGCCGATCACCGCGATTTTCTGCGTCGGATCATTGCCCGGCGCGTCGAGCAAGTCGGCCACCATCGGCGCGATATCAGCGGCGATGCCGTTCTGGATCTGCACCACGTCGGTGTCGATCGCGCTCGGCGTGTCGATGCTGTCGATCAACTGCGCGACGCGGGTGAGGTTCTCGGCGTAATCGGTGATGACGATAGTGTTGTTGCCGGGATAGGCGTTGATCGGATTGTTCGGCGAAACGATCGGGCGCAGCACCGGGATCAGGTTCACCGCGTTCTCGTATTGCAGGCGAAACGTGCGCGTGAGCATGCCGTTGCCGGCCGGTTTGTCGGCGCTGTAGATCGGCCCGCCGAGCAGTTTGGCGTCGGCCTCGGGAACCACCTGCGCCACGCCGCCGACATCGACCACGCTGAAGCCTTGCATGCGCAACGCCGCGAGCAGCATGTCGTAGGCCTGACGGGCCGGCACCTGACCTTCCGAGACCAAGGTCAGATTGCCCTTGACCCGTGGATCGACGAGAAACTGCTGCCCGGTGGCCCGCGACAGCGCCCGCACCACCGCCTGAATATCCGCCTCGACAAAATTCAGCGTCACCGGTTGCTCGCCCAACGGATTGCGCGCAACCGTGTCGCTCGGCGCAGCACCAGCACTGCGCCCACGCTGACTGATGTTATGCAATTGCTTGGGCACCGGCCGCGCCTGAGCCTGCGCCCGTTCGCGATCGGCCACCGCATCGCCGCTGCGCTGGGTGTTGGCCAGTGGCCGCCCGAGTTCGCTGTCGACCAACAGCGGCGGCTGATTCTGCGGCGCCGTGGTGCTGTTGCACGCGCTCAATGCCATCAGCAACAACGGCAGCGCCAGACGTGCCGGTTTGCAGCGTGACTCCTTCATGAAGCTTCCTTAGCGCCCTGCGCCTGATCCATGCGAACGGTGCCTGACAATGTGCCGGCGGTGACATCGGTCGAGGTTTCGTTTGCGCGTTGCAACTGCGCTTCGACCACCTGCAGAGAAAGTTGTGACGGCTGGCTGAGCAGCCAGTCGAGCAGCGCATCGGCCGGCGCGGCGTCGACATTCAACTGCCACGCGCCACCCTCCGCCGCGTGTAATTGGTAATGCCCGGCGAGCCCCGCCGCTTGCAGACTTTGCTCCAGCGACTGGCCAACGTTCTGCCCCAGCGGCCTCACATTGACGCTGCGCAACAGCACTTCCAGCGCCTCGGTTTGCGCGCGCAACTTGGGCGTTTCGCTCTGCCAAAAAGTGATCCTGGCCAATGGCGGCTTGACCAGCGTCAGCCAGATCAGCAGACCGACAAGCACCAGCGCCATGCCGGCGACCATGCGTTTCTCACGCAACGCCAACGGCTGCCAACGCGCCTGCAACTGACTGCTGAAGCGCTGCCAACGCGCACGGTAAATCGCCAGCGTCGCCCTACTCATCGTCTGCTCCGCTGTCGTCGTCTTCGC
Source organism: Pseudomonas sp. S3_G06 (assembly GCF_054667565.1). Taxonomy (NCBI): domain Bacteria; kingdom Pseudomonadati; phylum Pseudomonadota; class Gammaproteobacteria; order Pseudomonadales; family Pseudomonadaceae; genus Pseudomonas; species Pseudomonas sp. S3_G06. Next base: position 1,811,729 of record NZ_CP162738.1, on the reverse strand, counting down.
TGGTGTTTGCGCTGGATTCATCGCTCGGCCGCAAGGTCCAGCCTGCGTCATCGGCAGTGACGCTGATGCCGGCCTGGGCCAAGGTGCTTTGCCAGTCCTTGTCATTGCCGCCACGGTTCGCATCGCTTAGCAACGCCAGTTGCAAAGCGCCGTCGCGATAGGTCAGACGCTCGACACTGCCAGCCATGAACGGCATGCCCGTGCCGGCCTGCAACACCAGTCGATTGAAATTTTGCGCCGGGTCATCGACCGCGCCTTTTTGCCGCTGCTCGAGTTGCTGACGCGCCTGTTGCAGCGGGTTGAGAATCACCGGCAATTCGGGAAAGGCCTGCTTCACCCGCTGGCTCATCTGCGCCTTGAGCTGCTGGCCCTGCCGCGCTTCGCGGGCGGCGTACAGATTCAGGCCAATCACCCAGACCGCCACCGCCAAAGCCACACACCCGACCGCACGACCCCAGCCACGTTGCTCGCCGCCGCTTTGCTGCAGACCTCCGTGCAAACCCCAAACGGGCAAGGGGCCGATCCAGCGTTGTGCTGATCCGGCTTCAAACGATGCCTCATCAACTTCGTCACCAAGCAACGGCTCAACCTGCGCACTGTTCAAACTCTCGCGCCGGAGCAAATGCCCGTCCGCCACGCAAGCGACAACCCCCGGCAGCACCGGCACGCTATACGGCGCCGGATACAAACCGCGCAGACTCAACCCCGCCTGCTTGAGCACCGCAGCCAGACGCTGCAAATGCAGCCGCGCCACCCAGGCGATTTGCACTTGCCCACTCGCATCACGAGGGCTGTGGCCGATATGCATCTGGCTGCTGTCGCCGAGCATCAACGCTTGCGCCGCACACTGCACAGCGGCCGCCGTTTTGTTCGTGGGCAGCGGCGGCAGATCAATGCTGGCGAGCAGGCTGTCGGCCGGGTGCAGAAAGCACAGCAGCGGTGGTTGCTTCGGCCGTTGCCCCAACTCGCTCAGCGTAAGCCGCTCCTCACGACTGACCTGCCCATGACGATCCAGCCAGGCGCAGCTCACTTCGCTGTGCAACTCCAGCTCCGCCAGCGGCGGCAACGCGACGCGCAACTGGCTCATGCGCCCACCCGCGACCAGATCACCTGCGGCAGCCCATCCTCGCTGCGGTGCAGCAAAGCGTCGAGGCTGACCCGCCGTTGATCACGCCGCGCCTCACCGCGCAAACGAAACCAGTCACTGGTGATGCCGACCTTGACGCTGCTCACTTCCAACTGCGGCATGCGCAAGCGGTTCACAAAATCGCCGCGATTGATAAACCAGCGCCCCGCGTCACGCTCGGCAATCAACGCCGTCGCCCGCTCCAGCGAAAGTCCCGGCACATACGCCGCCAGCACCTGCGCCGTCGCGGTGTTGCCGTTGATCCACGTCGTCGCCGGAATCACCGTCACGTACGGCGCAAGTTGGCCGATCAGCGCATCGGTCACGCCTTCGACGCTGCGCAAATCATCCAGCGTGCGCAGCATCGGCACCTTCGGCGGTGGCGGTTTGTGATCGGCATCCGGCGAAGTCGCCCGGCCACTGTCGAAACCGGCTTTGCCAGTCGCACCAATCTGCGCATTCAGCAGATGCGGATACCCGGCAATCACTCGCTGGCGGATGCGCTGGCCGACAACGGCGCTCACACCGATCAACTCGCACAACCGCTCGAACGCCTGCACCTGCGCCTCATCGATGCGCTCATTGGCGACCAGATTGCGCAGGTTGAACTTGCCCTGCTCGTCCTCCAGCCGCCCGGCAAAACCCGCCGCCAACAACGGCTGTGCCCAAGGCTGATCGCGCCGGGTCAAGGGATCACGCAGGCGCGCATCCCAGAGCAACTGCCGGCTGATCTCCAGACCACCCTGCGCCAGCCAACGCCCCTGCACCCGCTGCTGATCGGCCTCCAGCGCCCGGGTCGCCACGCTCTGCCGCGTCAACATCCCCGCCGCAATCACCGCCACCACGGCGGCGATCAACAACGCGCTGATAATCGCCATGCCCCGTTGCTTCGCCCCGTTGAGCGAACCTGTGTTCACGGCCGGCCTTACAACTGCCAGGAACCGATATCGGCATTCACGCCATCGCCGTCAGGCTGGCCATCGGCGCCGAGGGAAAAGATATCGACCTCACCATTCGCGCCCGGGTTGAGGTACTGATAAGGCCGGCCCCACGGGTCATTCGGCAAACGCTCCAGGTACGAACGCCAGTTGCTGTTCTTCGCATCCGCCGGCCGCTCGACCAACACCTTCAGCCCCTGATTCATGCTCGGATACGTGCCGTGATCGAGGCGATACAACTTCAACGCCTGCATCAACCCGCCAATATCCTGCTTCGCCGCCGTCGCCCGCGCCTGATCCGGCCGGTCGAGCACCTTGGGCACCACCATCGCCGCCAGAATCCCCAGAATCACCACCACCACCATGATCTCGATCAAGGTAAAACCCTGCTGCCCACGCGGCATGCGCGGCGACTGACTGAGCGTGTTCAAAGGTGCGATATCCATCTCGACATTCCCTGGCTTGATCCGAATTCGACGCGCAGTGTTGCAAGAAGATATGTCAGGGATGTTGAAAATCCTCGGGTGTTTCCGTCGTCAAGCCGTCAAGGACGGGGGTTAGCGTCGAGGGCTGGGTTTTGCTTTTAGGCCATGTATGCGCGCGCGAACGCGAGAGGAAGGATTCACCCTGATTGAAGTGCTGGTGGCACTGGCGATCATCGCCGTCGCCATGTCAGCCGCTGTGCGGGTGGCGGGGTTGATGACTCAGAGCAGTGGGGTTTTAAGGGATCGGTCGGTGGCGATGATTGCCGCGCAGAGCCGGATGGCTGAGCTACGGCTGGAAGGTCGATTGCCGAATGGGGTGAAGGCTGTTGAATGTGATCAAGGACGGCTTATGTTGCGTTGCGAACAGGTGATTGCCAGCGCAGAGAATGGACGGTTGCTCAAGGTTGGAATCCAAGTATTTGACCGCAACCAGGATGCGCCGCCGTTGGCCAGGTTGGAAACCTTACTGACCCGCCCACCGTAGGAGCTGCCGAAGGCTGCGATCTTTTGATCTTCCCTCCCGCAACAAACACAAATCCCCCAGTGGGAGCGAGCCTGCTCGCGAAGGCGCCAGCCCAAACAACAAATCAACCCGCTGGCGCCCCGCACATCACATCACCCCCGCCACCTCCAAATTATCCATAACCCGATTCACCGCCAGCTCCCCCAACATGATCAGTTGAGCAACCCCCAACAACGCCCGCCGCTGCGGCGCCGGCAGCAAACTGGAAATGTCCTGAGCAATCGTCTTCGCCGAAGCAAGCGTTTCACTGGCATCAGCCAGCAGTTCTTCATTCTTGGTATCCGCCGTCACCGCATACATCCCACGCGCCTTACGCGGCGGCGGCAGGAGATTGTTTGGTGATAGGTAATGATCGAGCGCACGGTCAGCGGCTTCGTGGAGTTTGTTGGAATCGAGTGATTCGTAGGGAGACGTGGGGTCGGTTTCGGGCGGGTTGGGTGTTGGTTTGATCATGGTGAAGCTCCATTTTTATACCTGGTGGAACCACCAAAACCTGTCGCTAAACAAGTAAGGGTGGCAGCTGTGCGCGGGTTAGCGAACCGAGAGGTATAAGACCCGGCAGACCCGAAGGTCTCCCACGCACAGCCACCATAGCGTCATCGCAAACGCGACAAACTGGAGCGTCGTTGAACTTATACCTGGTCGAGTCGCTAAACCCGGTCGCTGGGTTGCCAGCGACCCATAGACGATATAGACCAGGTACAAAGCCCACAAGCCGGCGGATTCTGGCGTAGCTGTAGGCAAAGGCGCAAGGATATGTAGCCTAGGAGCGTGACTGGAGATTTCTTTTTAAACATCGATGTTTATCGGTACTCACGGCGAGCATTATCCAGTACTCACGGCGATACGGTGGCGTAAAAAAGGAACCGTTCCCTATCCAGAATGCAACCTTTTCTCTCGGCCTTTGTTGGAAAAGTCTGCTAAACCATATCTGCCGGTGGCCTGCATTAACTCACAGCCCCCCTCCGAAGAAATAAAGTTCAAGATGGAACCCGGCGGTTGACATAAGAGAACGTCTGCGGGGGTCGTTAGAGGCAACAGCTTTTTTCGCTGCTTAAAATTAGACTCCGATGAAAATCCACACCTTGCAACCGCACCTCATTGATGGCAATTTGACTCCAGGTTCGGGTCGCTACGGCATCAAGCGTCTCTGTAAGGAAATCACTCAGGGCCGAATACGTTTTTAATAATCGCCGATTTATAAAAGGAGTTACCTATGGCAGGCGGGGAAGTATCAGCTATCGCTGAAATGGCAAATCTTGTTGCCAATGACTTGGTGAAATGGTTCAGATGGACCAAATTTCCTTTAGCAGACCAAAACTTCAAATGCCTTAAAGTAGAAAAGCACGCGGCTCCAAGACGCAAGAAGAATAGCGGAGATAAACCTAGTATAGAGACAGACCATGATGCGCCCCTATCACCTGCTGAAAATGAAATATCAAATTCTCACAATCATCCTGTCGATGTCGTTCTAAGCTATGTAGACCCATATACTGCGAAACGGGTAATGCTTAACACCGATTTAAAAAGCTATAAGACTGCTTCCATTTCTAAAACCATGGTGCGCAACGCGTTGAAATCTCTAGGCAATACTATTGAATGTGCACGCTCCAGCCCTGAATGGAAAGCCAAATATAACTTTACTGAAGATGCAGATATTCGTGGATTATTATTTGTTTACAACCACGACGGAGACTATGACAAAAACTTCTACGATATTTTTCGAAGCTCACCCGAAAAAGGTATAGAAAAAGCTCAAGGCAAAATTGACATCAGCAACCTGCCAATAAGCAAAGGTCAACTCCTTCATATAATCGAGCCAAAAACAATAAATTACATGCTGACAATAATCAATGATTCCGCCAGCCTCCATGCAGACGGAACGTTTCCTGAAACTGAGTATTTTTTTTACTATCCAGAACTGACACTCCACAAGACCAAACTCCCCAAAGAAGATCGCCCTGCGACTATCGAACTCCTATCGGCGCCCTATCTTATAATTGAACATGGATCTATAAAAAAATACAACGAAAAGACGCGCGCTTTGGAAGATAGGTATCGTGAGGGCTTCGTCGTTTACTACAATAGATCTGGCGCAACAATTAAAGAATTCATATACCTTTTAGACACGCTGTCAAGCTTTCAAATGCTCGACCGAGATTGCTCACTACGGTTGCGAGTAGCGCATGATATGCCGGATGATTCGCTGAGAAGCAACTTCGACGCTGCCAAGGCAACATATGCTCAAGACTGGGGATTTGATCATTACAAAATCCAGAAACTAGACCGCATAGAAATCAAAATCATCGAAGTCGCTCAGAAAAAATATTCAGCCACAGATGTGGGCTGGAGGACATAGAATGAAAACCGGACATCTGTATAGCGTTAGCGATAAAGCGATATTTGATGCTATCAATAATTCGAAAATTACAAATAATGAGATATTTGATCTTTTTTTCTCACGCGGCATCCTAATTTCCAAGGACACTAACCGCCGCGAACTTGCGGAATATTTCTCGCGACTTACGCATGGCTATCATGATTTCCAAATGCTGTATGAAACACTGGGAGCCGGTAGTAGGCGTGAAAAATCAACGTCTTGTGAAATCTCTCGAGAGATCACGAAGGACGAGCTTATAAATGCAACTCTAGAACTGTGCAAAAAAATAAACTCCGAAGGAAATCGCGCAAATAGCAACTTATTGCCCAACGGCGACATCGAAATCACGATCAAGTACACAAAACTTCATCTAGAAAAAAGCGAACTGCGGCAGACTGTAAACAGAGAAGCGGTTCTGATTATTGAACCTCACAAAGAAGGTTTCACTTTACGGACTCCTTTGAATGAAGATGCCAGTGGATGGAAAGAGGACTTGCTTCAAAAAATCCAAGCAGAATCTTCGACTGAAGTTTCTTTTACAGATATCTCCTTGGAGCACATTCGCACACCAGAACTTAGGAGCGAGTTCTTCACTACATTAATAGAGCAGATTGGTGAAAACATACTTTATGACGTGACTGACGTTTACGTGTACCATCCCAAAGCTACCGAGAAAGATATAGACCCTGACTTCTCAGGGAACGAGGAAGATGAGGTCGATTTCGGAGTTCATATTACCAAAGCCTCTCTCAAAGGTGAGGGAGTACTCCAGTCGGAAGAACTGCACAGCCTTTATGAAAAGGGCTTCTACATTTGGAAAATTGTGTGGAGATGCAAGAGTTCTATAGTGGGCAGCGACATGATCGAATGTGAAGCTCAATTTGCTAATCCAGCAGCGTGTATAGATTTCTCCTATATAGCAAAAGGATCTTATCGATATAAGTCCCAAGGGACTTACTCAACCGGGAGGACGTTGCTGAGCTATTCTGATGAAAAGTCTTTTCTGCAGAAGCTAGAGGCGAGAGCCCGAACGGTTGTAGAGCAAGTCTCTGCGAAAGCAAAAGGAGCCGATAATGCGTAAGATCAAGTTTTTGCGTATCAACCTTCCAGATGGATTAGAGCGTTCTTATCAAAGAATGATTAGTTCACCATTCGAGAGAGATGGACAGAATGGATTCGAAGGCGTGTCGTACTCAGAAAATCACATCGAAGTCAAGTTTATCGAACAAACTGTAACAAGAGAACAAGTTACGGACCCGTTTGGCGACACTCGGGAAATTATTTCAACTCGATACATAACTATTGACCTCGCCATCTATAGCGCGAATGAAACCAACATCCTTATCCTGCGAAATCCTCCTCGCAGCGTAAACACATTAATAAAGAAGATGTCTGCCATTATTGGAAACGGTTTTTACGCCGCACTAATAACTATCAACATCGAAGATCTTGGATACTATTTAAATGACAAATACAAAGACTTGGGATTGAGTGCAACCAAAGTACTAGCAACCAATTTAATCCTAGATAGCCATAGCACCGCCAACATAGAACTGCTAAGTAACTCAAATGCCCTATCGGAACTAAAAATCCATTTTTCCTCGCCCGATGTACGGATAGAGCGCGCACGATTCTCGTTGACTGATCACGGTAGAAAATCACAGTTAGAGGTCAGGGCCACTGGCACTGTGGGCATAACTGGGAGTAAATCAAAATTTCTTGAAGAGATCGTAGTAGACTTCATACGCAGTCATTACCACTAATAACCGAAGCGCATCAAATTGCGCCCCTCGACAGATGGGTCAAGCTACAAACTGCTTTGCGCCCAAGCCACTAACAATTATATCCCACGACGTCTTAACCGGAGCAAACCAACGAATGACTCGCCCACCAGTTCCGCGAAAAATTTACGAGGCTGAAGATCTAATCTCATATTTGAAAATAATCTATAGCTTTTCAAACAGCCCTTCAGCTTTGAGCTGCTATCGTGGACAAGATGACAAATCCTGGGTTGTAAAACCTTCGGTCATGCGCAAGCTGAGAGCAGACGCAGAAAACAATATTCTTAGCGAACTTCTGGTAGAGGCACCGAGCGAGTTTGGTGCTGATAAAAACATGTTCGATAAGCTTGTGCGAGCACAACACTATAGCCTTCCGACTCGCCTTCTTGATGTAACGCTCAATCCGCTCGTCGGCCTTTACTTTGCCTGTAGCGACGAAAAATTAAACCTCACTGACGGAGTAGTCCATGTTTTCAATTTTCAAAAAAAACGAGCAAAATTTGCTGACAGTGACACCATTAGCATCATTTGCAATCTAGCAAGATTATCCGACGAGGAACGGAAGAAAATATCAGACAAGTACCACCAGACCGGATTAACCATCGCCAACTGGACTAAAACAAAAAAGAATTCTTTCAGAGAACTTCCTGAAGTAATGCGTCTTATGCAGTTCGTTAGAGTTGAGAAGCCATATTTCCTCGACATCATTGAACCATCAGATCTATTTAGGTATTACTTCGTTTACCCATTAAAAAATAATAAACGAGTCATAGCTCAGTCAGGCGCTTTCATCGCTGGCGGATTGCTACAGTATCTTTCAATTCAAAGCTCCTCAGGATTAACACACAACAAAATAATCATTCCAGCAGAAAGCAAATCCATAATCATGAAACAACTTGACACCTTAAATATCAATTCGCGCTCGCTGTTCCCTGAAATAGAATTTGCATCTACTTACATAAAGCGTAAGTGGTCTGACAAAAAGTAAACGACAAGCAAAGTCCCAATCAACCCAAAACCTATTGAACTGGCTGGGATGCTTGAAGGGCCATCAAATTAATAGAGTTCCCCAGTACCTTCAAACTCGTATCAGGGCCTCACCAACCTCGGCAAATCCACCCCCTCCCCCAACCTCTCAACCCCCAACCTCACCCGCTCCCCACCCCGCTCAATCACCACCCCATCCCCCTCAACCCCCACCAACTTCACCCCAACCCCAACCTTCTCCCCCACCAAAAAACTCCTCGGCGCGCCATCATTCAAACTCAAAATCGCCACCGTTCCACTCCCTCCCGCGATCACCCCACTCACCTTGATATCCACCGGCGCGGTCTCATTGGAAAACCACTGCAACGCCGGGCTGTCACTCCTCGCCGCGAGCACTTGCGGGGCGGCTGCTGGTGTGTGCGATTCCGCCGAGGTCAGCAGCAGCGACGACCATGTCGCGACGCCCACCAGGGCGGCGAGCAGGGCCAGGGCCTGGACGGTTTGCGCCGGGGTAATCCGTGGGGTGAATTTCATGGGTTGTCGCTCCTTGTTGTCCCTGTTGCCAGCCTACGCGGCAATTCTCTCCGTTTTATTTCACATGCCTTACATGTTCGCCGGGCACGATGGGGTGGGACGCCAAGGAGCGCGTGGGTGATGAGCAGGCAGCAGGGTTTTACGTTGATCGAGTTGATGGTGGTGCTGGTGATCATCGGGATTGCCAGTGCGGCGATCAGTTTGAGTATCAGGCCCGATCCGCTGCAGTTGTTGCGCAAGGATGCCGAGCGGGTTGCGCGGTTGTTGCAGGTGGCGCAGGCGGAGGCTCGTGCCGATGGGCGGCCGATTGTGTGGGTGGCGGATGCCAAGGGGTTTCGCTTTGGTCGACGTGGGGATGATGGCGTGGGGTTTGAGTCGTTCAAGGAGGATGCGCAGTTGCGCCCGCGTGTGTGGCAGAGCCCGAAGGTCGAGGTGCGTGTGGAGCCCCGGCAGACGGTGGTGGTGAATGCCGAGTGGATCAATCCGCCGTTGCGGCTGATTTTGTCGGATGGGGCCAATCGGCTGAGTGTGCTGCGCGATGGCAGTGGGCGGATCAGTATTCAATGAAGACTCAGCAAGGGTTCACTCTGATTGAGGTGATGGTCGCGATTCTGCTGATGGCGGTGGTGAGTCTGATTGCCTGGCGCGGGCTGGACAGTGTGACGCGGGCGGACAGTCATTTGCAGGCGAGCAGTGAGCAGAGCGATGGGTTGTTGCGGGTGTTGAATCAGTTGCAGCGGGATGTGGACATGCGCGCGGGGGTGGAGTTGAGCGAGCCGCGCAAGGTCGGGGCTGAGGATGAGGCGCCGACCGCGCCGCCGGCGGTGACGGTGCGCAGTAGTGATAGCAAGGGGTTTCGGCTAGACATTATTCGTAGCGCGGCGGATCAGCCGGGGGCGTTGCAGCGGGTTCGGTGGTGGGTCAAGGGGGATACGTTGTATCGGGCGGTGGCTGAGGCGCGCAGTCGCTATCCGTTGCCGGCGCCTGGGAATGGGGTGGCGGTGTTGAATGAGGTGAGTGATGTGCAGGTGCGGGTTTGGGAGGTGGATAAGGGGTGGCGGCAGTTGAGTGGCAATCGGCGGGAGGATCCGTTGGGGTTGGAGATTCGTTTGAGTCGGCAGACGGCGCAGGGGGTTGAGCGGTATCGGCAGGTGATTGGGTTGTTGCAATAATTTGGCAGTCACCAAGCAAATGTGGGAGCGAGCCTGCTCGCGAACGCGGTGGGTCAGTCAATGTTGTTGCCACTGGTAGACCGCTTTCGCGAGCAAGCTCGCTCCCACAATTGGGTTGGGGGCAGTCAGTTGCAGGTTGGTTGGCTGTTAGGCCGTCATCGCTGGCAAGCCAGCTCCCACAGAGATCGAGTGCGACCGGAAGATATTGGTCAGCTGGGCAACCGCTTTCGCGAGCAGGCTCGCTCCCACAATTGGGTTGGGGGCGGTCAGTTGCAGGTTGGGTGGCTGTTAGGCCGTCATCGCTGGCAAGCCAGCTCCCACAGGGATCGAGTGCGACCGGAAAATATTGGTCAGCTGGGCAACCGCTTTCGCGAGCAGGCTCGCTCCCACAATTGGGTTGGGGGCGGTCAGTTGCAGGTTGGGTGGCTGTTAGGCCGTTATCGCTGGCAAGCCAGCTCCCACAGGGATCGAGTGAGACCGGAAGATATTGGTCAGATGGGCAACCGCATTCGCGAGCAGGCTCGCTCCCACAATTGAATTAGGGGCAGTCAGCTTTAGCTTGGTTGGCTGTTAGGCCGTCATCGCTGGCAAGCCAGCTCCCACAGGGATCGAGTGCGACCGGAAGATATTGGTCAGCTGGTAGACCGCTTTCGCGAGCAGGCTCGCTCCCACAGGGGAGCTGTGTGTGGCAGGCAGTTAGCTGAGCACTACGACGCCGCCGGGCAGTTCGGTGCATTTGATGCCGTAGGCGTCGCGGATCAGCAGGGCGACGCCGGCGAGTTGGTCGAGGTTGAAGCGGGCCTGGACGCGGCGTTGGCCGAGTTCGCGGTTGAGCAGCAGGAGCATGCCGGGGCGGTAGCGGTTGATTTCGTCGATCATCTGGCTGAGGGTCGCGCCGTTGAACACCAGCACTTGTTGGCGCCAGTTCATCACGGCGGCGGTGTCGACGGTTTGTACGTTGCCGATTTGCCGTGCGTCGTAGGTGACTTGCTGGCCCGCTTCGAGGCGCAGGTTGCGGCCGTCGATGGCGACGTCGACCGCGCCGTCGAGGCAGGTCACGCAGACTTGCTGGTCGGTGTTGCGCAGGTTGAAGCGGGCCTGGCTGGCGCGCAACCACCCTGCTCCGGCCTGCATCGCCAGCGGCAGGCGTGCGGTTTGCACTTCGACTTCGCCGCTGACCAGTTCGAAGCCGTGCACGCCGTTTTCGACGCTGCGCTGGTTGATGCGGGTCTGGGTGTTGAGTTCGAGGCTGACGCCTTGCGCCGGTTCGACCCGGCGCTGCTGGCCGACTTCGGTGATGTAGTCGGCGCCCAGCCCTTCGAACCCGCCGGGAATGGTGCCGCGCACCAGCAGGAATGCGGCGGATGCGGCAATCGCGCCGCCGAGAAATGCCCGTCGACCGAAGCTGCTGCGGCCCTGCACGGCTTCGGCGGCCGGTTGCAGGTGATGCCACAGGCGCTTGGTTTCTTCGAACGCCCGCGCGTGTTCGCCGCTCTGCGCGCACCATTCGCGCAGGGCGCGGGCGTCGGCGACGGTGGCGCGGCCCGAGGTCAGCAGGATCAGCCAATCTTGGGCTTCGCTGTGCAGAGACTCGGTGGCCGAGGGCTCGGCGGGTTTCAGTCGAAAGATGTTCAAACGCGCAAATTCTCAACGGATTAATCGGGTCACTATTCGCTAGACGGTTTTCCGGCCCCGCGACCGAACCGCTGAAACACTTTTCTTTCCAGTTTCGCTGCGCAGAAGCCCAGCGCGGCTTTGATTTCCTTCTCGACCATGCGCGTGGAAATGCCGAAACGCTGGGAGATTTCCAGGTGCGGCGCCTCTTCCAGCCGCGCGGCGATGAAGATTCGCCGACGCCGTGCGGGCAGTTCGTACAAGGCGCTGAGCAGGGCCTGCATCTCCTTTTGCCCACCGACCACCCGCGCCGGGTCGAGGGCTTCGTCGCCCAGTTGCAGCAGTTCCTCGACTTCGGTGCCGGTGAGCAGGCGCGCATCGGCCTGACGACGGTCGGCGGCAATGTTGAGGGCCATGCGATACAGATAGGCGTTGGGCTTGAGCAGGTTTGGCGGGGTCTCCATGCGATCGACCCGCAGCCAGGTTTCGTGCAGCACGTCATTGGCCAGGTCCTCGGAACCGAGGCGGCGGCGCAGGCGCACGCGAAAATCCTCGTAGGAGCTGAGGAACAGCTGGCCCATCACGCTTTGTCCGGCGTCTTTCATCCCCCGGAAACTCCTTCCCATCTCGTGCATTCCATGCGTTTCCCTGACGACTCCGGTAACAACAGCAACGTGACCGGCTGGCGCAAGGCGCTGGGCGTCGGCCGATCGATTGTGAGGTTGCGAAAACTTTCCACCAGCGCGCTATCGCGCCGTACATCGCCGGTCGAAGTGACCAACCGGTTGTGCTGCACCACGCCGTCGCGCCCGACCCACACCTGCAACACCGCGCGATAACTGCCCGGCCGGGTCAGCGGCGAAAGGCACAGCTTGCGCTCGATCGCCGCTTGCACCGCCGTCGCATAACTGCGGTTGACCGCGACAGCGGCCGGCGTGGGTTTGTCCGTCGGCACTGGCAGGTCTTCCACCTGCGCCGCTTGCAGAGTGAACGCGTCGGCGCGGGCGTAGCGCGCCATCAACCCGGTGCCGCCGAGCAGATGGCGCAAGGCGTCGGCGGCGGTGAATTCGCCATCCACGGCGAGGGAGCGACGGCCCCGGCTCAACTGACTGTCGACCAACACCGCGACGCCCGTGGCGCGGCTGTATTGATCCAGCGCCCGGGCGAGTTCCTGCGCCGGGATGTGCAAGGTCATGCGCATGTCCGCCGCTGCCGGATCAGCATTGGTCGCGCAGGTCAGCAGACCGAGCAGCCACCCCAGGCCCGCGCGGCGCACAAGCGGCGCCGAGCGCTGAAGACTGATCCGCGAACTGCCTCGCTGCACGACTGGCGCACCCCTGAAAATCGCTATCCTGCGGGGCATTTATGACTCTGGTATGACGGGCGGTGCAAAAAAACCATCACGGGTTTTGCGCCGCGCTTGCACTAGACTCAAACCCATAGCGGCCCATTCGGGCGGGCCAGGAGGCGGACATGAAAACGCGGTGGATGTGGGTCTTGCTGATGACGGTGGGCGCGGCGCAGGCGGAGGAGCCGCTGGGTTGTGTCGAGGTCACGGTCGGCGGTTACAAGGCGCCGAATTACGATTGCCTGAGCCAGCAGATGGGCAACAACCCTGACGGCGCGGCGGCGGCGCAGAAGAACATGGAAGCGTTGAATGTGCCGGTGCACAAGCGCGCGCCGAATCAGGTAGGGCTGGCGACCCCGGCGGCGACCAGTACGCGGATGGGCAATACATTTGGCACATCAGTGAAACCGCAGCGGCCGGCGAATTGAATCGCGCTGTGGGTGCTGAGGGGATTTAGCGCCTGTGGTGAGGGGATTTATCCCCGTTCGGCTGCGCAGCAGACGCCAAAACGGTTAAATCAGTTTATCTGACAGATCAGAGTCAGGCGGCTTTGGGGCTGCTGCGCAACCCAACGGGGATAAATCCCCTCGCCACAGGAATGGGTGCTTTTCAGTCACTCGGGGTCTGGCGGAAGCTGACGGCCAGGCGGTTCCAGCTGTTGATGGTGCTGACCGCAACCGTCAGGTCCACCAGTTCGCCTTCATCAAATTGCTCGCGCGCCCCTTGGTAGACGTCATCCGGCACGTGGCTTTCGGCCAACAGCGTCACCGCCTCGGCCCAGGCCAGCGCCGCCCGTTCGCGGGGATTGAAGAAGTTGCTGTCGCGCCACACCGCGACCGCATACAGGCGCCGATCACTTTCCCCGGCCCGCCGCGCGTCCACCGAGTGCATGTCGGTGCAGAAAGCGCAGCCGTTGAGTTGCGAGGCGCGGATCCGGATCAATTGCAGCAGCGACGCTTCGATACTCAGGTTGGCGGTCAGCGCCTCCATGGCAAGCATCGCTTTCATCGCCTTGGGCGACGCGTTGTAGTAATCCAGACGCAGGGACATGGCGCGGCTCTCGGCAGGCGGAATGATGAGTTCACGGTAAACGCAGACAGCAAAGCATTACAGCCCCAATTGCATGGAAAACCGCTACACCACTGCCCCCTGCCTTTACGCGCTGATCGTTCCCACGCGCAGCAAAGGAATGCAGCCATGGACGCTCCGCGTCCACTGTGACGCAGAGCGTCACGGAAGGCGTTACCACGCGGAGCGTGGGAACGATCAGGTAACTGACCCGCCGCTTTCGCGAGCAGGCTCGCTCCCACAGGGACTTGCGCCAATTCGCGGTTTTTACTCCACGCAACTACTGCCAAAAGCCCAACAACGCTAATCTGACCGACACCTCACTCAACACCCGGGAGCCTCGTCGGTATGGAACTTCATGTCGTGATCAACGGCCGCAAGGATCTCGCCGGTCAGTTGTATCAGCAGCTGCGCGGGGCGATTGAATCCGGGCGACTGGCGGCGGGTACGCAGTTGCCGCCGAGCCGCTTGCTGGCCGAGCAATTGGGCATCTCGCGCAAGACCATTTCCGACACTTATGCGCAGCTGACCTACGAAAATTTCCTCACCGGGGTGATCGGCAAAGGCACCTATGTCAACGCCCGCCCGGCGCAGGTGCAGCGCAAGCAGAGCCACACCGAGCTGGCCAGTGCCGAGGTGATCGAGAGCTGGCGCAATCTGCCGGTGTTCCTCCGTCATCCGACGCTGGAGGGTTCGCTGCGCTACGACTTCATCGGCGGCGCCACCAGCAAAGGCCAGTTCCCCCACGACGACTGGCGCCGCTGCGTCGCCCACGCGATGCGGCAGATGGCGCAGTCGAAAGGCTTCTACAGCGTCGCCGAAGGCTTGCCGGCGCTGCGCAATGCGATCGCCCGGCACATCGCCTTTTCCCGTGGCATCAATTGTCAGGACGAGGACATCGTCGTATGCAACGGCGCGCAGCAGGCGCTGGACCTGATTGCCCGGGTACTGACCCGCCCGGGCGATCTGGTGGCGATGGAAGATCCGGGCTATCCACCCGCGCGCTTGCTGTTCGGCACTCACGGCGCCGAAGTGGTCGGGGTGCCGGTGGATGCCGAGGGTATTCAGGTCGAGCACATTCCCGATGGCACGCGGCTGATTTATGTGACGCCGTCGCATCAGTTTCCGCTGGGCATGGCGATGAGTCAGGCGCGCCGCGAGGCCCTGCTCGCCCGTGCCCATGAGCTCGGCGCGATCATCATCGAAGACGATTACGACAGCGAATTCCGCTACGAGGGCCGGCCCACCGACTCGCTGTACAACCTCGATCAGCGCGGCATCGTCGCCTACGTCGGCACCTTCTCGAAAACCCTGTTGCCGGAGTTACGCCTGGGCTACGCGATCCTGCCGCCGTCGATCATCGAGGCGGTCATTCGCGCCAAGCAGTTGACCGATCTGCACGCCTCGACCCTGCCGCAATGGGCGCTGGCCAAGTTCATCGCCGAGGGTTGCCTGCTCAAGCACATCCGCCGCTGCCACACGATCTACGCGCAACGTCGCGAGCGGATTCTCGAGCGGATGGCCACCGACCTTGCGCCATGGCTGCAAGCCGTGCCGGCCAGTGCCGGGTTTCACATGGCGGTGTTCTGCAAGGTGCCGATCGATTTGCCGTTGGTCATCGAGTTGGCAAAAAAGGTCGAGGTCGGCCTGTATGCGATCAGTGGTTTCTACTACCAGCAGCCGGCGCAAGAAGGCCTGTATTTCGGCTTCGGCGCCATCGAAACCCTGGACATCGACATCGCCCTCGATCGCCTGCGCGACATCCTCGAACAGCTGTCATGAGCCGTTGGTATAAGGCTTTTACCGCCGATTGGTTATTGGTGATTCATGACGGCAGGCCTATTCTGCACAGGCGTTATCCCTCAATGAGCAGGATTCGTCCGGCCTGATTCAGGAGTGTGAGCAATGTCCAACGAAGTGATCAACACGGTTGAGGTCAAGGCGGTTGCGGGCCGCTCGGAAGAGCTTGGCAAGCAATTGCAGAAGATCGTCGATACCCTGCGCGAAACCCCGGGCTGCGATTCCTACCTGGTCGACCGCTGCCCCGAGGACAGCCACCGCTGGACGGTCAGCGCGCGCTGGCAGTCGGAAGCGGCGATGCAGGCGCATTTCAACCGGCCCGAGGCGCAGGGGTTTATCGACCTGATTGATAGCCGCCTGGCCAATAGCGTGGATTTCAACAGCTTTCCTATCGTCTAAAAGCAAGATCAAAAGATCGCAGCCTTCGGCAGCTCCTACTCTGGAATGCGTTCCCCTGTAGGAGCTGCCGAAGGCTGCGATCTTTGCTTTTGAACCAGAATTGGTCACCTGATCTTTGCGAATATTGGCCGTTTGAACCGGCCACATTGCGGCCTACTGTGAGCACACCCCAACCATCACAGGTAACCCGCCATGAAAGCCCTGCACCTCGTCGCCGCCGCCCTCGCCTTCAGCCTGTCTGCTTCGGCAATGGCTCACGATCCGTCCGAAAAAATCACCGTCCTGCAGGACCAACTGCTGAAAAACGTCCCCGGCAAGAAAGCCATGATGATCGAAGTCGACTACCAGCCCGGGCAGTCCTCGATCGCCCATAAGCACGAAGGCACGGCGATGGCTTACGTGCTCGACGGCGAGGTGATTTCACAGGTCAAGGGCGAACAGGCGATCACTTACAAGAAGGGTCAATTCTGGTACGAGCCGGCCGGTTCCGAGCATCTGGTGTCGAAAAACGCCAGTTCGACCAAGCCGGCCAAGTTGCTGGTGTTCATGGTCCTGGCCCCGGATGAGCAGGTGCTGATCCCGCTGGAAAACTGATGGCTGAACGGCCAGCCATAAACGAAAGGCGCGAATCGAGCATTTGCGCCTTTTTTATTGCCTTGGGGCATTACCTGCAAACGCTTAAAGCCAATAAAACTAACCGCGCAAAGGTTATTCAGGCAACGGTTAGGCCGGCAGGTTTAACCTGAATATCCGCCGATATCTTCGGCCCGTTCACACTCCTCGACAGATCTTGTTTCACGGGAGAAACACCATGAAACCTGCGCTTCCCGCCCTGCTGGCGATCTCCGTTTTGATGCTCTCTGCCTGCTCTGTTCCCACTGCTCCGCAAGCGGTGTCATCCCTCGACACGCTGCTACCGCACCCGACCGGTCGCAGCAGTGCTACTCAGGTCAACAGCGGTCCCGGCGTATCGCTGGGGGTGATTTATAGCCCCGGCACCCAGGCCAATCGCCAATACTTGCGCGAGTATCAGGCCAAGGCCGGCACCGGTTTTGGTCAGAGCCTGCTGGTGCAGCCGATCCACGACGCCTACGTCGCCAGTTCCAGCCCGGATCGCGCGGTGCAGTGGGTCAACGCTTCGCTGCAACGCCAGTTCGGCTCGGTGACGGTGTACCCGGACATGCAAAGCCTGCGTGCCGCCAGGCCGGATGTGGTGGCGATCGTCGATACCCACAGCCAGCTGATCACCTCGCGCAGCTCGGATATCCGCGCGGATGTCAGTGCCGATTTCTACGATGCGCAATTGAACTACATCGGCACAGCGAAGGGTTCGCAGGCGCGGGAACTGACGCCGGTGTGGGCGGACTTCAAGCGCTCGGAAGAGATCGTCGCGGATATCAATCAGCAGGAGGAATTGCAATTGGCGGCGTTGCGCGAGTTTGACCGTTCGCTGAGTAATCTGGTTGTGCGGCCGGAGGACAAGGTGTCGATGCTTGAGGGTAAACCAGCTCAAAAGTTATATTGAATGTAAGTGCCTCTTCGCGAGCAGGCTCGCTCCCACATTTGGAATGCGAATCCCTGTGGGAGCGAGCCTGCGCGCGAAGGCGCCAGACCAGACACCACAAAAATCCTCAGACATTAAACCCCCGCCAAGACTGGCCATCCTTCTTCCAAATCCACAATCATCCCGCGCTGTCCACTGTCAGGTCTGACAGTGGACAGCGCGACCGAAAGCTTCCCAAATACCAGCACTGCGTTGATTTGCCGGTCTCTATCGACTGATCGCTTTACGCAAAACCAGCGTATTCGAGGAGCTGACCATGACTGAAGTCAAAGACACCGCCGTGCATAACCTGGACCCCACTTTCGGCCCCGACAAAAATGGCCTCACCTGGTTTAGATATCCCGATCAGGAAAACGGCTTCGCCAACGCAGTTACCGTCGCGGCGGACGGCAAGCTGCTGATCGCCGCCAGTGCGGGCAACAAGTTCGCCATTGTGCGGTTGAAGCCTGATGGCACACAGGACACTTCGTTTGCCCGGGATGGCGTGGCCAGCGGGGTTTTCGCGCAGGGCTATAAATCCACGGGTGGCAGCATCAGCATCCTCAAGAACAACAATCTGTTGCTTCAGGGTGCCTTTGTCCTACACGAATACGCACGACCACAGCGCTGCTTGGCAATGTTTCGCAATGACGGAACGCCCGAGAGCGGATTTGGCGACAACGGCGTGGTCATCGTTAGCCAGATTCCGTTGCCCGCCCTCGCGTCGTCCGAAGTAGCGCCGGAGCAAAAACGCACTACGGCATCCGCTTACAGTGGCCATGCCATTGAACTGGCCGACGGAAAACTGATGGTCCTGAGCAATCATCAATATTCCCCCAATGACCAATACGGTCTTTTGATCAGGCTGCATAGCGACGGGGCTCTGGACACTTCCTTTGGCCAAGGACAGGGTTACATCACGATTCGATACCTGGACAATTCCACGTGGGCTGGCTCACTGATCCGGCTGCAGGACGGCAAATTCGCCATCGCAGGTTACGTTTCGAGTAAAGACCGCTACCGCGCAATGATCGCCCTCTTCGACGCCGCAGGTAAGCCTGTCAGCAGCTTTGGCGATAACGGTTTTGCCCTGTTCGAGCGCCTGGACAAGCTCAGTCAGATCAACCAACTGGTCGAAATGCCTGATGGCAACATCCTCGGCATCGGTAGCGCCACCTCGGAGGATCTTGTTCACAGGGGCGTGCTGGTTTGTGTCGACAGAAATGGCAAATACGCCAGCGACTTCAATGAAGGGAGGCCAGTCCTGACGTCTTATTCCGATGCGCCTTCCGGCATCCAATGGACTGCTGGCACGCTGCGAGAAGGCGTACACATCGTGTTGCTTTCCAGCACCCACGGCGAAGAAGACTCCGAAATCGTCATTGCCCAGTTCAAATCGGACGGCGCTCCGGATCGCGGTTTTGCCGACGACGGTGTGCTGGTGATCAATCTGACCGACGTGCTCGACATGGCGGGAGGCCTTGCTATTCAGAACAATCAGATTGTCGTAACCGGAACATCCCTGCCCCGTGCCGACGGCGTTGGTAGCTTCGCCTTCCGCTGCGCCGATACGCTCTGAATGACAGACAAGAAAAAGCCCCGCCTCTTTCGAGAGCGGGGCTTTTTCACTCAGCCACTACTTACGCCAGTTCAAGCTCGGCATTCGCAGTGATTGCAGGCACGATCGCTTGCCCGCTCAACGCCAGATCCAGCAGTTCGCGGTTGGCCACCGCGTACATGGCGTAGTCCGTACCGCTCGCAGCACGGATTTCCACCAGCATGGCGCGCCAGCGTTCGATCATGCTTTCGTGCTGGGCCATCCACAGCGCCAGGCGTGCTTCCACGTCCTGGGAACCGTCGCCCTGTTGCAGGACGGAGATGGTGATCGCCCGTTGCTGCCAGTCGACGTCATCACGGAACGCTTCACGGGCCAGAGCCTGCCAGTTGTTTTCCACCGGCAAGGCGCTGATCTGTTGCAGGTACCAGGTGATGTCCAGCGCAGAGCCCACGGCGAAGTAAGCCTTGGCCACTTCGGCCGGGTCCTGCCCGGTGACGTCGGCGGCTTCGATGATCGGCAGCAGCGTGTACAGGTGCGAGGTGCCCGCAACCATACGCGCCAGCAATTCCGGCACACCGGCTTCGACGTACGCCTGATAGCGCGACTGCCAGTTCTCGCGGATTTCGCCGCTGAGCAGTTCGTCGAGTTTCAGGCCCAGCTCTTTCAGGTGCGGACCGAAATGCGCGACGTCACGGGCAGCGTTCTGCTCGTTGCGACGGGCACGCAGGAACCAGCGCGTGGCGCGACGGCCCAGACGCATCAGCTCGTCCATCAGTTCCAGCTGCACGTCAGCGGAAACCTGATAGTCCAGCGCTTCGATCTGACGGAACCAGTGCGGGAGGTGGAAGATGTCGCGCACGATCACGTAAGCGCCAGCCACGTTTGCCGGGCTCATGCCGGTCGACTCTTTGAGTCGCTGCACGAAGGTGATGCCCATGTGGTTGACCAGATCGTTGGCGATCTGGGTGCTGACGATCTCGCGCTTCAGACGATGGCGACGCATGGCTTCGGAGAACTTGCTGACCAGGGTCGGCGGGAACGCCGTTTCCATGTCGCGGGTCAGGTAATCGTCGTCCGGCACCAGCGAGCCCAGCAACTGCTCTTTGAGGTCGATCTTGCTGTAGGAAATCAGCACCGACAGCTCAGGACGGGTCAGGCCGTGGCCCTCAGCGACGCGCTCGGTCAGTTGCTCTTCGGTCGGCAGGAACTCGATGGCGCGGTCCAGCTTGCCACGGCCTTCCAGATCGCTCATCAGACGCTTGTACTCAGCGATGCGCGCGTAGGCACGGCGCGCCGCCAGGGACAGGGCCTGAGTCTGCTTGTAGTTGTTGCCCAGCACCAGATTGCCGACTTCGTCGGTCATGCTCGCCAGCAACTGGTTGCGTTGCTTGTCGGTCATGTCACCGGCCTGAACCACTTCGTTCAGCAGGATCTTGATGTTCACTTCGTGGTCGGAGCAGTCCACGCCACCGGCGTTGTCGATGAAGTCGGTGTTGGAACCTCCGCCATTCAAGCCGAATTCCACACGACCCAGTTGGGTCATGCCGAGGTTACCGCCCTCGCCCACGACTTTGCAGCGCAGCTCGTTACCGTTCACGCGCAGTGCATCGTTGGCCTTGTCGCCGACATCGGCGTGGCTTTCAGTGCTGGCCTTGACGTAGGTGCCGATACCGCCGTTCCACAACAGATCCACCGGCGCCTTGAGCAAGGCGTTGAGCAGTTCGGTCGGGGTCAGCTTGTCAGCCTGGATGTCGAAGCGTTCTTTCATCTGCGGCGAGATCGCGATGCTCTTCGCGCTGCGCGAGAAGATACCGCCACCTTCGGACATGATGCTGGTGTCGTAATCGGTCCAGGCCGAACGCGGCAGGTCGAACAGACGCTGACGCTCGACGAAACTGGTCGCCGGGTTCGGGTTCGGGTCGATGAAGATGTGCATGTGGTTGAACGCAGCGACCAGTTGCAGCTTGTCGGACATCAACAAGCCGTTACCGAACACGTCGCCGGCCATGTCGCCGACGCCAACCACGGTGATGCTGTCTTCCTGAACATTGATGCCGCGCTCGCGGAAGTGGCGCTGTACGCCGACCCACGCGCCCTTGGCGGTGATGCCCATTTTCTTGTGGTCGTAACCGGCCGAACCACCGGACGCAAACGCGTCACCCAGCCAGAAGCCGTAATCAATGGCAATGCCGTTGGCGATGTCGGAGAAGGTTGCAGTGCCCTTGTCCGCCGCGACCACCAGGTACGGGTCATCGTCGTCATGACGCACGACATTGACCGGCGGCACCAGTGCGCCGTCCTTCAGGTTGTCGGTGATGTCCAACAGACCGGAAATGAAGATGCGGTAGCAGGCAATGCCCTCGGCCGCGATCTCGTCACGGCTGCCGCCCAGTGGCAGGCGACGCGGCAGGAAACCGCCCTTCGCGCCCACTGGCACGATGACCGAGTTCTTCACTTGCTGGGCTTTTACCAGGCCGAGCACTTCGGTACGGAAGTCTTCTTCACGGTCGGACCAGCGCAGACCACCACGGGCAACGTTGCCGAAGCGCAGGTGCACGCCTTCGACGCGTGGCGAGTAGACGAAGATTTCGAACTTCGGCACTGGCTTCGGCAGCTCAGGGATCGCATGCGGGTTGAACTTGAAGCTGAAGTACGACTTGTTCTGGCCGTTGGCGTCAGTCTGATAGAAGTTGGTGCGCAGGGTGGCTTTGATCAGGTCGAGGTAACGACGCAGGATGCGGTCTTCGTTGAGCACCTGAACATCGTCCAGTGCGGTCAGAATCGCTTGTTCCAGACGCAGTTGCTTGTCTTCCAGATCATCGCTGCCGAGCTTGCGCGCCAGGTAGAAGCGGGTCTTGAACAACCGGGTCAGTTCGCGAGCGATGTCGGTGTGGTTGTTCAGGGTACTGGCGATGTAACCCAGGTCGAAGCCCAGACGAATCTGCTTCAGGTAACGGGCGTAGGCACGCAGCAGCGCCACGTCGCGCCATGGCAGACCGGCGGTCAGCACCAGACGGTTGAACGCATCGTTCTCGGCATCGCCACGCACGATGTGCACGAACGCGTCCTGCAGGGTGTCGTTGAGTTGTTGGATGTCGAGGTCCAGACCTTCAGCGGCGGTGAAAGCGAAATCGTGAATCCAGAACTCGCGGCCGTTGGTGTGACGCAGACGGTACGGGAATTCACCCAGTACGCGCAGGCCGAGGTTTTCCAGAATCGGCAGGACGTCGGACAGCGCCAGCGGCGTGTCGGCGTGATACAGCTTGCAATGCAGCTCGCGCTGGCCGGAGACCTGACCGAGCGGCTGATAGAAGCTCATCACCAGCGGATTTTTTTCGTTGAGGCTCAGCAGGTGCTGCATGTCGACCACGGCCGAATGCGCAGCGAAACGCTCGCGGTAGCCGGCCGGGAAGCCTTTCGGGAAGTCGGCCAGCACGTTGGTGCCGTGGGCTTCGCCGAAACTTTCGACGGTCAGTGCGGCGTAGTCGTCCTGCCAGCTGCGGCAGGCCTGAACCACTTCTTTTTCCAGCAGTACCGGGTCGATGTCGAGGCGGTTCTTCGGATCGACGCGCAGAATCAGCTGCACGCGGGCCAGCACGGATTCCGAGAAGAAAGTCCAGAATTCGCAATCGGAAGCCTTCAGGCGCTCCATCAGCACTTGCTGGATCTTCTGGCGGACTTCGGTGGAATAGATGTCGCGCGGCACGTAGGCCAGGCAGTAGCAGAAGCGACCGTACGGGTCTTTGCGCAGGAATACGCGGATCTTGTTGCGTTCCTGGATCTGCACGATCGACATCACGGTGGTGAACAGTTCGTCGACCGGGGTCTGGAACAGGTCGTCACGCGGCAGCACTTCGAGGACCTGCGCCAGTTCCTTGCCCAAGTGAGCCTTGGACTGGAAGCCGGAGCGGCGCTCGATTTCTTCGACCTTGCGGCGGATGAACGGGATGACCCGCACGCTCTCGCCGTACACCGAGGAGGTGTACAGGCCCATGAAACGGTGTTCCTTGATGACTTTGCCGTCGGCGTCGATTTCACGGATCGACACGTAATCCGGGTAAGCCGGACGGTGTACGCGGCTTGGATGCGCAGCCTTGGCGAACGACAGCAGGGTCGGTTCGCGCAGGTAGGACACGGCGTAGTCTTCGATGCGCAGGTCTTCGTAGGTCAGGCCGGTGCGCAGCAGTTTGGTCAGGCCGAGGAAGGAGCTCTGGTCGTACTCGATGTGGCCGCCATCGGCCTGATCGGTGACCACGAACTCTTCGTAGCCGAGGAAGGTGAAGTGGTTGCCCACCAGCCATTCCAGGAAGCTCTTGATTTCGTTCTTTTCGTCGGCATCGACCGGATAGGCGCTGTTGTCGAGCTGGGTGAGGATGTCCTGCACCTTGGCTTTCATCGGCTCGAAGTCAGCGACGGCGACGCGCACTTCACCGAGCACCTGCTCAAGCTCTTTGCTCAGCACGTTCAGCTCGGCCGCGTTGGCGCAACGGTCGATTTCCAGGTACATCAGCGATTCGTGCAGCACGCCTTCGCCGGTGCTGCCCTTTGGCAGGACTTCCAGCAATTCGCCCTTGCTGCCACGACGTACGCTGAGCACGGTGGTCTGCAGGGTATGAATGCTGTAGCCGCGACGGTTCAGCTCGGTACGCACCGAGTCGACCAGAAATGGCAGGTCGTGGTGCAGCACTTCGACCGCGGTGTGGGTCGACTGCCAGCCGTGGCGTTCGTAATCGGGGTTGTAGACACGCACTTGCGGTTGCGCGTGATCGAAGCGCTCAAGCAGGCGCCACGCAGAGAGAGTACAGCCAGCGAGGTCGGAGAGGCGACGTTGAGTCAGCTCGTCCAGGGAAATGATGCCGAAGAATTGTTCAGCGAACAGCGCCACTTGTGGCAGTGCCTGTTCACTGATGTGCTGCGCCAGTGCCGCTTGCAGTTGGTGCTGGAAGTCGGCTTTGCTGGCTGCGGTGAAGAACGCCATCTGTGGTACTCCGCTTAAGCTTGTTATTGATGGAAAGCGTCGCGTGCAACAGCCCTTTCGGGCCTCGTGTCGCCCTGTTCCTGATTCTCGGGCAGAGGAAACAGGGAGACAGGTGGGTGAAGCTGGACGGGACACTCAGGTCACATTCACCTTCCATGAATGAGCATCTGCAAAAGCGACTGCCAGCACTGCCGGCAATGCCTTTACGGGTGCTCATCCGTTGCGCAGCTTAATGGGTGCGACAATGTGTCTGCTTGCGGTGCTGCGACATATTCGGTCATTGGCACGTAAATGCAGGGTTTGGCCTGCATCAACACTAGCAGGCGTGCGCCGAAATGCAGGTTCGAAACCCCGGTTTCACGGGACTTTCGTGCCAGGTCGGTCGCCGAGGACGTTACATATCCGGAAACGAAAACGCCCAAGGCCCCTCAATCGACCCTGAGCGTGGCATCCGGTTCAGCGCCAGCGGTTGACGCGGATCAGTCCGGCAGTTCCTCAAAGGCTCTGAATTTGCTCACCGTGGCGCAGTCGTAGCACATCGTCTGCAGGATCTGCTTGTCCATGCTGGCGTCGATGTTGCTCGAATCGCATTCGCGGCAGAACAGGCGCAGATGGCTGAGCAAGTCGCTGTCGAACGCCACGGCGGAAAAGAATTGCGGGACCAGTTCGTCACGCCAGTACATGCCCGGCGATTTGGAAAATCCGGCGCCGCTGTCCTTGAGCACCACGTCGTAGAGCAAGCGCTGCAAGGCCGTTTGCGGTACTCGCGCATCGCGATGGGCGTTCTTGCGCCAATTGCGCGCGAGCGCGTCCTGCGCCGTGCCCAGCATGTTGCGCGGAATGGTGTTGGAGGCGTGACTGCGCCCTTTGGAATTGCCGGTGGCATAAAAGTGCGCGGCGTTTCGTACCGCCAAGCGGGCGAAGTAATACAGCTGACTCACCGAGAAGTCCTGCAGCAACTGCCCGACCACCTCCTCGGCACGGGCTTCGGCCGTGAAGGCAAAATCCACTTCAGCGGCCAGCACACGGATGTATTGAATGGACGCTTCGCGGGCGAGACTGAAGACCAGCGAATAGATTTCGCTCTTCCAGGCGGCTTTGACGCTGCCCGACAACTCCTGATACAGCACCTGATACAAATTCTCGCGGGCACAGCGCGTTACGCCGTCGAGCGTGACGCTGGGCAGCCAGCGCACCGCGCTGTACTCGCGGATATTGCAGCCCTCGCTGCGATCGAAAGCGTTGATGTCGGAATCGGTGGAAACTGCCAGCACCCCGGCTTCGTGCAGGCCTTTGAGCAGCTCTTCACGGGCCTCGAACGTCAGGGCGAGGAGTTCTTCTCTGGATGGCGCATTCAACGGCGCAATCCATTCAACGGTTGCGCCGTAACCATCATCCAGCAAAGCGAGCAACGTCAGCTTCTGCACAAACCCCAGATTGGCGTAAGGCACTGCGGGGCATCGCGCGCCATATCGAGCTTCCAATTCCAGGCGATCACGCGTGGCCCGGGCGGCAAGCTGCTGCTGGCGCACCTTGAAACATTCTGTGCAGCTGCAAGTCGTGTGGCGGGTATTGGTGCCGGGTAGGCTTTGCTGGTGCTCACAGCGTACGCATTTGAAGGTACTGCGCAGCGAAAGCGGAGTACCTCTGGCGTGTCGGCGCACCCACATCGGCAATTTGCAATAAGGGCAGCTGAGGTCGGCACTGATAACCGGGGGCAGAACCTTGAGCAGACTGCGCACCGTTGCAGGGATCTTAAATTCCGCCATCAGCACGGCAGTTTTTTCGCCTTCGAGATAGCGTTTGTAGATTTCCTCGATCTGTTCATCGGACAGGTGGCGGATTTCTTCGGCGCGGTCGAAATATTGGGTCATGGCAAAGTTCCCTTTTTGGGGTTGTCGTAACGCACTCCATTGCGCATGAGCGGCGAAACTAACGGCAAAAAGGTGGCCATCACAAGCGAAAAATCGCAATTTCGGGTTGATTTTGCGCATCCGGCAATTGCCTTACGCTGGCGTCGGATTTTCCCTTCTTGCTACTCGGAACTGGGCGACGGAAATGTCCTGCTTTGCCACTTTTTACCGATGCAGGCAGCGCGAACGAGCAGAGACTGGCAAAATCGCGCCTTCGAACAGATTCATCGCCGCCACTGCCCAGGATTTCCCCCATGCAAATGACCACCGCCCTACTGATCGTCAACCCGTGCGACGACGAAGAAGACAACATGGCCATGCTCTGCTGCCACAGCGACAAGGGCGAGATGTTCCTGATGAGCCGTTATCCGGATGAGGATGAGCTGGAGATCACCCTGGATGGCGAGCCTTCGACGCTGGACGGGGTGAAGGTCACGCTGACTTCAAACCTGCTTAAGATCGAGATTGCTGCTGCGGATGCCGATGCGTTGAATGGCGATGATGTGCTGGAGATCAGTTTTAATCCGGATATGGTGGATATGGATGAGGTTGTTGAGACTTTGAAGAATATTCTCGATGGGACCGGGACCTTTATCAGCGAGGTTTGATGGGGCCTGGAAGGGCCCTATCGCTGGCAAGCCAGCTCCCACAGGGACCGATGCGCTGCACCAATCGCATGCACTACGCCGAAACCTGTGGGAGCTGGCTTTCCAGCGATAGGGCCGGCACTGGCGCCGCTACAATTTCCTGCTTTGCGAAAGATCAAAAGATCGCAGCCTTCGGCAGCTCCTACAGGGGATCGCATTCCAACCGGGAAGCTGCCAAAACCCGCGATCTTTTGCTCTTTTGCACAAAATGCCGTTAGTCGCCGCCCCCCGCGATGGATTAAAGTAACGCCCCCAGCCCCGGCGTTATCCGAACGCCCCGGCCACCCCCTTTCCAGGAACAGTCACCGATGGAACATCGTGAAGCGCTGCTGGCGCTGCGAACCTTTCTTTCAACGCAGATTCTCGGCCAGGAAAAACTCATCGAGCGTTTGCTCATCGCCCTGCTCGCCGACGGCCATATGCTGGTCGAGGGCGCTCCCGGTCTGGCCAAGACCAAAGCGATCAAAGAACTCGCCGAGGGCATCGAAGCCCAGTTCCATCGAATTCAGTTCACCCCCGACCTGCTGCCGGCCGACATCACCGGCACCGAAATCTACCGTCCGGAAACCGGCAGTTTCGTCTTCCAGCAAGGGCCGATCTTCCACAACCTGGTGCTGGCCGACGAAATCAACCGCGCGCCGGCCAAGGTGCAATCGGCCTTGCTCGAAGCGATGGCCGAGCGTCAGGTCAGCGTCGGGCGCAGCACTTATGAGCTGTCGCCGCTGTTTCTGGTGATGGCCACGCAGAACCCGATCGAACAGGAAGGCACCTATCCGTTGCCGGAAGCCCAGCTCGACCGTTTCCTCATGCACGTCAAGATCGGCTTCCCCGACGCCGCTGTCGAACGGCGCATCCTCCAGCAGGCCCGTGGCGAGGCGCTGAACGGTGAGACCAAGCCCGAGCGTCGGGTCAGCCAGCAGGCGATCTTCGCCGCGCGCAAGGAAATCCTTGGTTTGTACATGGCCGACGCCGTGGAGGAATACCTGGTGCAACTGGTCATGGCCACGCGCAACCCGGCCAAGTTCGATCCGGAAATGGCCGAATGGATCGCTTACGGTGCCAGTCCGCGCGGTTCGATTGCCCTCGATCGCTGCGCCCGCGCCCACGCCTGGCTGGCCGGTCGCGATTTCGTCAGCCCGGAAGACATTCAGGCCGTGCTGTTCGACGTGTTGCGCCACCGCATCATTCTGTCGTTCGAAGCCGAAGCCGCTGGCATCGATCAGGATCGCGTGGTGCAGCGGATTCTCGACGTCGTCGCCGTCGCTTGACCCCCATGAACGCCGCCCTGCCCTCCGAACCCGGTATCCGCATCAGCCTCGCCGAGCTGATCGAAATGCGTCACCGCGTGCGCGAGGTACAGCTGTTTTCCACGCCGAGTCAGCGCAGCCCGCTGATCGGCCTGCATCACTCGAAATTCCGTGGCCGTGGCGTCGACTTCGATCAGGTGCGGGTGTATCAGGCCGGTGACGATGTGCGCACCATCGACTGGCGCGTCACTGCGCGCACGCAGGAGCCGCACACCAAGCTGTTCCACGAAGAGCGCGAGCGACCGATTTTCATCATGGTCGAGCAAAGCACGCGGCTGTTTTTCGGCTCGGGGCTGATGTTCAAATCGGTACTGGCGGCGCAGGTCGCGGCGCTGATCGGCTGGGCCGCACTGGGGCACAACGACCGCGTCGGCGGATTGGTGTTCGGTGATAACGAGCACTACGAAATCAAGCCTCGCCGGAGCAAGCAGAGCCTGCTGCAATTGCTCAACCGTCTGGTCAAGGTCAACCAGTCGCTGCACAGCGAGCGCGAGCCGGATCGCGATGCCTTCGGCGTGGCCCTGCGCCGCGCGCGGGAAGTGCTGCGGCCGGGCAGTCTGGCCATCGTCATTTGTGATGAACGCGCGTTGTCCGACAGTGCCGAACAACAACTGAGTTTGCTGGCGCGGCATTGCGATCTGCTGATGCTGCCACTGTCCGATCCGCTCGATCACGCCCTGCCCGCCGCTGGTCTGCTGCGCTTCGCCGAGCGTGGCGCGCAACTGGAAATCGACACGCTGAATTTCGACCTGCGCCAGACCTACCGCGCCCAGGCCGAAGCGCGCATAGCTCGCTGGGAATTGCTCGCGCAGAAGCTGCGGGTGTTGCTGATGCCCTTGAGCACGCAGAGCGAAATGGTCGAGCAGATGCGCGAGTTCCTCAACCCGCAGCGTCCGGGGAAAGGTCGATGAACGGCCTCGACCAACTGCAGCCGCTGATCTCGCCGCCGCCGATCGCCTTCTGGCCGCCGGCGCCGGGCTGGTGGCTGCTGCTTCTGCTGTTGCCGCTGCTGGGCTTTGCCGCGTGGAAGCTGCGCCGCTTCATTCCGATGAAAAAACGCCCGGTGGTGCGCGCCGAGCAACCACTGGACCCGGTACGCATCGCCGCGCTCGCCGAACTGGCGCAAATGCCCAAGCCTTACGACGGCGCACCGGCCGGTGCCTGGCTGCAACAACTCAACGGCCTGCTCAAACGCCTGTGCCGCAACCACTATCCGTACAGCCAGAGCCACACCCTCAACGGCCGCAAATGGCTGGCCTTCCTCGATAACCGCTGCCCGGCTGCCGGCCTGACGCGCTGGATGGTGCTGGTCGAAGGCGCGTATAAACCGGAATGCAAACTCGACGACAAAGCCATCGCCGGCCTGACCCAAGCGGTCGACACGTGGATTCGCAAACATGTTTGAATTTGCCTGGCCGTGGATTTTCATGCTGTTGCCGCTGCCGTGGCTGATGCGTCTGGTCCTGCCGGTGGCCGACAGCGGCGAGCCGGCGCTAAAAGTCAGTTTCCTCGCCGACCTCGAAGGCCTCGCCCGCCGCCGCGCCCGCGCCAACTTGCCGGCGTGGCGGCAGCAGGCGCCGTTTATCTTGCTGTGGCTGATCCTGCTGACCGCCGCCGCCCGCCCGCAATGGCTCGGCGAACCGCTGCCGATTGCCGCCAGTGGCCGTGATCTGCTGGTGGCGGTGGACGTGTCCGGTTCGATGGATTTTCCTGACATGCAATGGCAGGACGAGGAAGTCAGTCGCCTGTCGCTGGTGCAGCACTTGCTCGGCGATTTCCTTGAAAGCCGCGACGGCGACCGCGTCGGTCTGATCCTGTTTGGCAGTCAGGCCTACCTGCAAGCACCGCTGACCTTTGACCGGCGCACCGTGCGCGTCTGGCTCGACGAGGCGCGGATCGGCATCGCCGGCAAGAACACCGCGATCGGCGATGCCATCGGTCTGGCCCTGAAACGCTTGCGTCTGCGCCCGGCGCAAAGTCGCGTGCTGATTCTGGTCACCGACGGCGCCAACAACGGCGGCGAAATCAATCCGCTGACGGCCGCAAAACTGGCGGCCAGCGAAGGCGTCAGAATCTATCCGATCGGCATCGGCGCCAATCCCGAGGACAGCGGCTCGACCGGCCTGCTCGGGGTCAATCCGAGCCTCGATCTGGATGAGCCGGCGCTCAAGGCCATCGCCGAAATCACCGGCGGCCAGTACTTCCGTGCCCACGACGGCCTGGAGCTGCAAGCGATCAAGGACACCCTCGATCAGCTCGAACCGGTGACTCAGCAACCGACTCAGGCACGCCCGGCGCAAGCCTTGTATCACTGGCCGCTGGCGTTGGCGCTGTGGTTGAGCCTGTTGCTGGTCGTCCGCGAACTGTGGCCGGACAATCCGCTGCAACGCCTGTTTACCAAGCAACTGTATTTACAAAGTCCGCTGCCGGACTGGCGTCAGCGCTTGCAGCGTTTGCGCCTGCGGAGGCGCCGATGATCGCGCTCTGGCCGCACTGGTTCCGCCCTTGGTGGCTGCTGCTGTTGCCGCTGCTCGGCTGGCTGCTCTGGCAACTCTGGCACCGACAGAAACGCGCCGGTCGCTGGCAGATGATTCTGCCGCCGGCGTTCCATGCCGCGTTGCTCAGTGGCGGCAGCGGTCGCCAGAGCAAACTGCCGTGGATCGCCCTTGGCGTGGCGTGGTTGCTGACCATTCTGGCCTTGCTCGGGCCGAGCTGGGAGCGCGTCGAACAGACCAGCCAGAAACCCACCGACCCGCTGGTAGTCGTGCTCGAACTGACCCCGGAGATGCTCGCCACCGACTCGCCACCGACGCGTCTCGAACAGGCGCGGCGCAAGCTGTTCGACCTGTTGCAGGCGCGCAGCGATGCGCAGACCGCCATCGTCGTCTATGCCGGCAGCGCGCACACGCTGGTGCCGCTGTCGGATGATCTGGCCACCAGCCGCAACCTGCTCGACGCGCTGAAGCCGTCGCTGATGCCGGAAGCCGGCCACCGCGCCGATCTGGCCGTGGACAAGGCGCTGGCGTTGCTCAAGCAAGGTGCGCTGGGACAGGGACGGATTCTGCTGATCGGTTCGTCGCTCAATGAAGAAGAACGGCGAGGCATTCGTCGTGCTCTGAATGGCGAGTCGACGCAACTGCTGATGCTCGGCATCGGCACCGCCGAAGGTGCGCCGATTGCCCAGGAGGACGGCAGCTTCCTCAAGGACGAGCAAGGCGCGATCCGCGTGCCGCAACTCGACAGTCCTGGTCTGGCGACATTCCTCAATAGCGTCGGAGGCGAGTATCGCCCGGCGCGACTCGACGAGGCTGATCTTGGCGCCCTTGGCCTGCTCAACGGCCCGCGCAGCCTGCGCGACGACGGCCAGACCGTGCGCCTCGATACGTGGGCCGATCAGGGCTATTGGCTGCTGTTGCCGCTGTTGTTGCTGGCTGCGTGTGCCGGGCGCCGTGGCTGGCTGTTCTGCCTGCCGCTGCTGTGGTGCCTGCCGCAACCGAGCTACGCTTTCGACTTCGAAGACTTGTGGCTGCGCCCCGATCAACAGGGTTTGCACTTGCTCAAGCAGAAACGACCGGCCGAAGCCGCGCAGCATTTTGAAGATCATCAGTGGCAAGGGGTGGCGTTGTACGAGGCCGGCGACTACAGTGGCGCCGCTCAGCGCTTCGCCGAGGGCAGCGATGCCCGCGCCCACTACAATCGTGGCAACGCTCTGGCAAAAAGTGGCGAGTTGGAAGCGGCGATCGATGCCTACGAACAGGCGCTCGAGCTGCAACCGGATCTGCGTCCGGCGCAGACCAACAAGGCGCTGGTGGAAAACCTGCTGAAGCAGAAAAACGCCCCGCCGCCGCCCGAACCGGATAACCAGCCGAACGAACAAAGTCTGCCCGGCGATGAGCCCTCGCCCACCACCGCGCCCCCTCCGGCGGTGAGCAGTGAAACCCAGAGCGAGGCGCAACCGGCCGAGTCGGCCAGCGAACCGCCGCCGACCGCCCCGCCGCTGCCAGGCCCCAATGAAATCCCCGGCAGCAACGAGGAAGAGGAAACCGACACGGTGCCGACCCTGCGCCCGAGTGAGAACAACCTCGAAGGCGAGCAGCGTCAGGCGCTCGAACAATGGCTGGGCAAGATCCCGGACGACCCGGGCGAACTGCTCAGGCGCAAATTCTGGTACGAACAGCAACAACATCAGGATCAGGAAAACAATCGATGACCCGCTTCACCGCTCTCTTGCTGCCCCTGCTGATCTGCACGGCCACCGCTCAGGCGGCCGAGCTGACCGCCAGCGTGGATCGCAGTCGCCTGAACTCCGGCGAGACGGTCGAGCTCACCCTCGAAACTGACGACGTCACCCAGTTCGGCAAGCCCGATCTGTCGGCACTGGAAGCGCTGTTCGAAGTGCGCGGCACGCGCCAGGTCAACCAGCTCAACACCCTCAACGGCGACAATCGCGCGACCACACGCTGGATCATCACCCTGCTGCCGAAAGAAAACGGCAGCGTAGTGATTCCCCCGCTGCAACTGGGCGAAGCACAGAGCCAGCCGATCACCGTGCAGGTGATCGCCAGCGACAACCGCGAAGACAGCAACAGCCTTGATCCGGTGTTCATCGAAGCCAGCCTCGATCAGACCAGCGTCTACGTGCAGGCCCAGGCCATCCTGACTTTGCGCATCTACCACTCGGTTTCGCTGTACGACGACAGCAGCCTGAGCCCGCTGCAAATTGCCGATGCGCGCATCGAACAACTTGGCGACACGCGCACCTACGAAAAAGACATCAATGGCCTGCGCCACGGCGTGATCGAGATGCGCTACGCGATCTATCCGCAACACAGCGGCCTGCTGACCATCGCGCCGCAGACGTTCAGCGCCACGCTGGTCGATACCGCGCCATCAGCAGACGCCTCGGGGCCGAAGCCCGGCAAACTGATGCGCGTCAGCTCGGCGTCGATTCCGCTGACGGTCAAACCGAAACCGCTGACCTACCCGGTCGATGCACCCTGGTTGCCGGCGCGCAACCTCAGCCTCAGCGAAAGCTGGAGCCCGGAACCCGACCACACCCAAGTCGGCGATTCCCTGACCCGCAGTCTGACCCTGAAAGTCGAAGGCCTCGCCAGCTCGCAACTCCCCGCCCTGCCCGCCACCGACGTCAACGGCCTGCGCCGCTACCCCGATCAACCGGTGCTGAGCAACCAGAGCAGCGACCGCGGCATCATCGGCAGCCGCGAAGAACGCGAAGCCCTGGTGCCAAGCCGCAGCGGCGCGATCGACCTGCCAACCGTCGACGTGGTCTGGTGGAACACCTTCGAAGACCACCTCGAACACAGCAGCCTGCCCGCGCGCACCCTGCAAGTGGCGAACAACCCCAGCCTGCAAATCGACACCCCGGCCGGCACCCTGCAACCGAGTACGCCCGACAACGACACCCTGTGGTGGTGGAAACTCAGCACCCTGATCCTCGCCTGCACCACCCTGCTCGGCTTCGGCCTCTGGTGGCGCGCCCGCTGGCAACCGGCAATCCACCGCGCCGCCCAGACCGGCCCGAGCCCACGCACCCTGCTCGACGACATCAAACGCGCCAGCCAGGCCAACGACCCCCACGCCACCCGCCAGGCACTGGACGCCTGGGCGCGGCAACAGCCGGAGACGCTGGCAGACATGGCCGCGCGATTTGTGCCGTTGTCGGATGCACTGGATGGCTTGAACGGCGCGCTGTACAGCGAGACCGGGCAGCATTGGCAGGGTGAGGATTTGTGGCGGGCGATCCGGACTATTCCAGCGGCGGAACGAGTGCAGGATCCGGTGAGTGAGAGTGGGTTGCCGCCGCTTTATCCGAAGTGAACAGCAAAAGATCGCAGCCTTCGGCAGCTCCTGCAAGGGAATGCATTCGCAGCCTTTGTTTTTTGTGGTGAGGGGATTTATCCCCGTTGGGCTGCGAAGTAGCCGCAAATTCCGCAACTCAAATATGCCTGACACACCGCAGGGTCTGATTTTGCGACTGCTGCGCAGCCGTTCAGGGCGGTGCGACGTTTCGCTAAATCCCCTCGCCACAGGAGTCCGTGCGAAGACTGCGCGGTGCAATAGACTGTAAACTCTCCCCCTCTTTCGCCGCCTCCTCATTCCCGCGCGGCCATCACCTCTTTTCTGTAGCGGAGTCCACCTTGCGTCTGTTCCACACCTCCGACTGGCACCTTGGGCAAAACCTGCACGGCCAGGAGCGCGATTTCGAGCACGCGTGTTTTCTCGAATGGCTGCTGCGCCAGTTGCACTTGGCGCAGCCGGATGTGCTGCTGATCGCCGGGGACATCTTCGATACGGTCAATCCGCCGGTCAAAGCGCAGGAACGCCTCTACGACTTCATCGTCAGCGCTCACGAACAGCAGCCGTTGCTGACCATCGTGATGATCGCCGGCAACCATGATTCCGGTTCGCGGATCGAATTGCCGGCGCCGTTGATGCGGCGTTTGCGTACTCACGCGTTGGGTCGGGTGCTGTGGCTGGATGACGGGCAGCTCGACGCCGAACGTTTGTTGCTGCCGCTGCCGAATGCGCAGGGAGAAATCACCGCGTGGTGCCTGGCGCTGCCGTTCTTGCGCCCGGCGGAAGTCACTGGCGCGCATCTGGGTGACAACTATCTGCGCGGCATCGGTCAGGTGCATGAATGGCTGATCGCGGCGGCGAATGCCAAGCGCCAGCCCGGGCAGGCGTTGATCGCTATCAGCCACGCGCACATGGCCGGGGGCTCGGTGTCGGAGGATTCCGAGCGCAGCCTGATCATCGGCAATGCTGAAGCGCTACCCGCCAGCCTGTTCGGCGAAAGCATCAGCTATGTCGCCCTCGGCCATTTGCACAAGCCGCAGAAGGTCAACGGTGAAGAGCGCATCCGCTACAGCGGCTCGCCGATTCCGCTGTCGTTCTCCGAAATCGGTTATCAGCATCAGATTCTCGATGTGGTCCTGGACGGTGAAACACTGGTCAGCGTCGAGCCGAAACTGATCCCGCGCTCGGTCAATCTGCAGCGCATCGGCCCGGCGCCGCTGGCCGAGATTCTGCTGCAACTGGCCGACCTGCCGAACATCGATCTGCTCGCCGAAACCCAGCGCCAGCCATGGCTCGAAGTGCGCGTGCGCCTCGATGAGCCGCAGCCGGATCTGCGCCATCAAGTGGAAACCGCACTGCAAGGCAAAGCCGTGCGACTGGTGCGCATCGCCGCTGAATACGCTGGCAATCGTGGCGCCGATGGTAGCGATGATGGCAGCACGTTGATCGAACTCGACCAGCTCACCCCGCAGGAGCTGTTCAGCCGCGCCTGGCTCGACAACTACGGCAGCGAGGTCGACGAGCAGACGCTCAAGGACTTCGCCGAACTGCTGCAAGACGTGCAACTGGAGGGCGAGCAGCCATGAAAATTCTCGCCATTCGTTTGAAGAACCTCGCCTCGCTGGCCGGGCCGTTCGAGATTGATTTCACCGCTGAACCGCTGGCCAGCGCCGGGCTGTTTGCGATCACCGGCCCCACAGGCGCCGGCAAAAGCACCCTGCTCGACGCCTTGTGCCTAGCACTGTTCGGCGCCGTACCGCGCCTGAACAACACCGGCCGAGATGCGAAAGTCCCCGACGCTGACGGTGAAATCGCCACTGGCGACCCGCGCACCTTGCTGCGACGCGGCACCGGTGAAGGCTATGCCGAAGTGGATTTTGTCGGCGTTGATGGCCGCCGCTATCGCGCGCGCTGGGAAGCCAATCGTGCTCGCGAGAAGGCTGGTGGCAAACTCCAGGCCAGTCGGCAGAGCCTGCGCGACATCGATCAGGATCAACTGCTCGCCAGCCAGAAAGGCGAATACAAAACCCAGCTCGAAGCCGCGCTGGGCTTGAACTTTGAACAGTTCACTCGCGCTGTGCTGCTGGCGCAGAGTGAGTTCAGTGCGTTCCTCAAGGCTGACGACAACGACCGCAGTGAACTGCTGGAAAAACTCACCGACACCGCGCTGTACACCCGCCTCGGCCGCCGCGCCTTCGACAAGACCAAAGAGGCCCGCGAAGCGCACAAGCTGTTGCAGGATCAGGCTACCGGCGTGACGCCGCTGGCACCGGAAGCACGCGCCGAACTCGACGAGCGTTTCAACACCGCGCAGCAACAGATGAAGGCGCAACAGGCGCAGCTCAAACAGCTTGAGCAACAGCATGCCTGGCTGAAGGATTTGCGTCTGTTGCAGGAAGCGCAGCAAGCGGCCAGCGAACAACTGCAAACCGCGCAACAGCAATGGCAGGCCCTGGCCGGCGAGCGGGTGAAACTGACGCGTCTGGAACAGCTTGGCCCGCAACGCCATCAGTTCGCGCGCAAGGCCGAGCTCGATGCGCTGCTGACACCACTGGCGGCGCAGATTGCCGCGCACACGCAACAACACGCGGCACTCGGGGAACGCCAGACGCAGCTGGAACAGAACCTCGACGCAGCGAAAGTCGCCCTGAGCGCAGCGCAACAACGCCAGAGCGAAAATGCGCCGTTGCTGCGTCAGGCATTCGAAGAGCAAAGCACCCTCGCCCGCCTGATCAAGGACACCGCCAGCAGCGCCGAAGCCCGGCAAGCGGCCGAGCAAGCGTTCAAGGATGGCCAGAGCGCGATTCAGGCTTTGCAGGAAAAGCAGACTGAAGTCGCCGCGCGTTTGCAACGCATCGCCGCGGAGCTTGAGCAGAGTGCGCATCTGGCGCCGTTGAGCGATGCCTGGAGCGCCTATCGCGACCGTCTGCAACAGCTGATGCTGATCGGCAACCGCATGAACAGGGGCCAGAGCGAACTGGCTTCCCTCGAACAGAACGCCGCGCACAGTGCTGAGCAACTGGCCTCGCACAAACAGCAACTGGAAGTGCTGTTCAAAGAAGCCGGCGCAGAGCCGGACGCAGTCGCCGAACAGATCGGCCTGCTTGGCACCTTGCTGCAGGACAACCGCAAACAGCTGCGCGCGATCGAAGACCTGTCGCGCCTGTGGGCGACTCAGCAGGATCTCGACAAGCGCAGCGCCGAGTTGCAACAACGCCAGCTTGACGCGCAGCAGCAACGTGAACGTCTAACCCAGGACGGTGTGAAAACCAAGGCCGAACTGACCGTCGCCGAGCAGACCCTCAGCGTCACTCGCGAACTGATCGAGCGTCAGCGACTGGCGCGCAGTGCCAGTGTCGAAGAGTTGCGCGCGCAGTTGCAGGACGATCAGCCCTGCCCGGTCTGCGGCAGCAACGAGCATCCCTATCACCAGCCCGAAGCACTGCTGCAAAGCCTTGGCCGTCACGATGAAAACGAGCAGGCCAACGCCCAGCAAGTGGTCGATCAGCTCAAGGAAAAACTGATCGAACTGCGCGGCGAAGTCGGTGGCGTGATCGCACAACAGAAAGAGTTGCTGCAGCAACAGGAACAACTCGCGGCGCAGCAACAAGCCCTGGCGCCGAGCCTCGACGCGCATCCGCTGGCCGCGCAACTGTTCAATCAGGACGCCGACAAACGCGACGCCTGGCTCAGCCGCCAGACCGAGCAGTTGAACCAGAGCATCACTCAGGACGAACAACGCCAAAGTGCGCTGCTCACCTTGCAACAGGACGCTGCGCGCTTATCGCAGCAATTGCGTCAGGCTGAAGTGGCGCATCAGCAAGCGGCGCAACAGCTGAGCCATCAGCAGCATGAACTCAACAGCGACCGTCAGCGCCTTGAAGAAGAACTCAGCGCGTTCGGCCCGCTGCTGCCCGCCGACACGCTCGAAGCCTTGCGCCTGGAGCCGGCGGCAACGTTCATGCAGCTGGACCGGCAGATCGCCGAGCGTTTGACCCAGCTCGAACAGCAAAAGGAAGAACTGAGCGAACAGCAGCAACGCCAGCAGACCCTCGAGAAAGAACAGGATCGCCAGCAGCTGCGCACTCAGCAGCTGCACAGTGCCGAACAGCAATTCACGGCGTTGACCGAGCAGCAGCAAAGCTGTCAGGAAAAACTCGCGCAGTTACTTGGCGAGCACAGCAGCACCGAGCATTGGCAGCAGCAACTGGAACACGCGGTGGAACAGGCACGTAGCGCCGAAACCAGCACCGCTGAGGAGCTGCAAAGCGTGCGCACGCAGCTGGTGCAGATCGCCGCTGAGCTCAAGGCCCAACAGGAACGCCTGCAAGCACTGCAAGCTGAAGACCTGGTACTCGCCGGCAAGATCGCCGATTGGCGCGCCAGCCATCCGGAACTGGATGACGGCGGCCTCGAGGACTTGCTGCGCTTCGACGACGCGCAAGTCGCCGAACTGCGTCAGACCCTTCAGCACAACGAAAAAGCCATCGAACAGGCCCAGGTCCTGTTGCAGGAGCGCGATCAGCGCCTGCTCGATCACCAGGCCCGGCAGGACGGCAATCTTGACGCCGAACAGCTGGACAGCGCCCTCGCCGAGCTGCAGAACCAGTTCGCCGTCAGCGAACAGCAGTGCGCCGAACTGCGCGCCGAACAGGTTGAAGACCAGCGCCGGCAGAACGCCAATCAGGCGCTGGCCCAGCAGATCGCCGACGCCTATGCCGAGTACCAACGCTGGGCGCGGCTCAGTGCCTTGATCGGCTCGGCCACCGGCGACACCTTCCGCAAGATCGCCCAGGCCTACAACCTCGACCTGCTGGTGCATCACGCCAACGCGCAGCTGCGCCAACTGGTCAAACGCTATCGCCTCAAACGCGGCGGCAGCATGCTCGGCCTGCTGGTGATGGACACGGAAATGGGCGACGAACTGCGCTCGGTGCATTCGCTTTCCGGCGGCGAGACGTTCCTCGTATCACTCGCCCTTGCGCTGGGTCTGGCTTCGATGGCGTCGAGCACGCTGAAAATCGAATCGCTGTTTATCGATGAAGGCTTTGGCAGCCTCGATCCGGAATCCTTGCAACTGGCCATGGACGCACTCGATGGCTTGCAGGCGCAGGGACGCAAGGTCGCGGTGATTTCCCATGTGCAGGAAATGCACGAGCGGATCCCGGTGCAGATTCAGGTGCGGCGCCAGGGCAATGGTTTGAGCACGCTGGAGGTGAAATGAACACGCTGTTTTCCTTCCGCCGCTGCCCTTACGCGATGCGTGCGCGAATGGCCCTGCGTTATGCGGGCGTGCCGGTGGAGATCGTTGAGGTCAGCCTCAAGAACAAGCCGGCGGAAATGCTCGCGCTCTCACCCAAGGGCACCGTGCCGGTGCTGAATGCCGATGGCGTGGTGATCGATGAGAGTCTGCAGATCATGCGCTGGGCGTTGGCGCAGAATGATCCGGATGATTGGTTGCTGGCCGGTGATTCGTTCGCGGCGCTGTGGATGGAGAAACTGATTGAGGGTAATGATCAGATTTTCAAATCGGCATTGAATCGCTACAAGTACGCCGAGCGCTACCCCGAGCGGCCGATGGAAGCTTATCGAGCGGAAGGTGCGTTGTTTCTGCAGAAACTGGATGAGCTGCTCGAAGGCCGCGATTATTTGCTCGCCGATCACCCAAGCCTCGCCGACATCGCCCTGCTGCCCTTCGTCCGACAGTTCGCTCACGTTGATCGCGAGTGGTTTGCGCAGACGCCTTATATTCGCTTGCAGGCCTGGTTGCAGCGCTTGCTCGAATCCGAGCTGTTCACCTCAATCATGAAAAAATAACCCTCTGTCCTTTTGATCGTTCCCACGCTCCGCGTGGGAATGCAGCCGGGGACGCTCTGCGTCCCATTGGAACGCGGAGCGTCCCTTGAGGCATTCCCACGCAGAGCGTGGGAACGATCTTCGTCAGGCCAGGGCGTTACACATGCCCAGCGCCATGCAATCCACTTGAAACGGCCCGAGAAAATCCACCGCGACCTTGACCGGTGGATTGCCCGCCATCAGCCCCAGCGTGTTGGCGCGTTCAATGTTGTGCGCGATGTTGTGGTTGGCCTCTATGGCCCGGGCCAAGCCACCCACCGAGCCCTGGCCAAATCCCAAGAGTGAGGCGCCGTTGGTCATCAGCGCGAGGCTGGCGATGACCCAGAGTCTGTAGCCTTTCATGCGCCGCCGACTCCTGCGAGTTCGGCCCTGTCGACCATCGCGCTTTGCGAGCGCAGTTCGAACTGGATGCCGGGGTGGGCGACGTCGATCGGGGCGTCGAAGCTGTGTTCCATCTGTGCACCGATGCTGACGAACAGCACCACGGCCAGGTACAGACCGATGGCCAGGTAGGCGCCGCGTTTGGCGGAAGTGAGGATTGCGCTGGCCATGGTGTTCTCCGTGGGCAAAGGTTTCGATGGCCACAGAATCAATCAAAAAAGCCGAAGCAACCACTCAGGGTTTGCAATGGTGAATATCAGCTTCGTTGATTATTTAGCGGCTCTATTTGCCGGCGAGAGAAAACCTATGAGTGCAGAACGCGCGCGCGCGTAGGAGCTGCCGAAGGCTGCGATCTTCTGATTGATCGTTCCCACGCTCCGCGTGGGAATGCCTCAAGGGACGCTCCGCGTTCCAATGGGACGCAGAGCGTCCCGGGCTGCGTTCCCACGCAGAGCGTGGGAACGATCAGGTTACGCGCGCGCGTAGGAGCTGCCGAAGGCTGCGATCAAGATCGCAGCCTTCGGCAGCTCCAACAAGGAGATGGCAATTTCAGGCTTGGGTTTTGTGATCCAGCGCGGCGTAGAAGTTGGCGCTTTGTTGCAGGTATTTCTGGGTGTAGCTCTGGGTGTGGGATTTTTTGCTGGCGATTTCGACGTTGGCACCGGCTGGCAATACCACGGTGGCAGAAATGGCGGAAGCGGCGATGACGGAGAAGAGATTGAAGTTCATGGCGGTAACCCTCGTGTTCGTTTGCTTGGTTTGCCCGGTCGGGCTGTGAAACAAACGTAACGCTCGAGGGTTACTCGCTTGAAATCTTTTGTAGCATTAGCCGATATCAGTGCAATTAATACAACGATGCAGGCCCCGTAGACCGGGGCCTGTGGCTTATTGTCGCACCAGGAATTTCAGATCGCTTGGCGCGTCCATCGGCAGTTTTTGCACGGTTTTGCCCAGCAGACCGGTCTTGGCATCGCGTTCGACGACGACAATCTGGTTGCTCTTCTGGTTGGCAATCAAGACGAATTTACCGCTCGGATCGAGGGCAAACTCGCGCGGGTGATCACCCTCGACCGAGCGCTTTTGCAGCTCTTTGAGCTGACCGGTCGCAGGATCAATGCCGAACACTACGAGCTGATTGGCCGTGCCGCGATTGCTCACGTAGAGAAACTTGCCGTCAGCCGAAGCATGCAGCGCCGCGCCGGCTTTGTCCGAGGTCGGCTGGCCCGCTGCCAGATCGACCAGTTGCGTCTGGGTCAGTACGCCGTCCTTGTAGTCGAACACCGCGACCTGTGCACTCATCTCCATGGTCAGCCAAGCGTGTTTGCCATCAGCGCTGAACAGCAGATGACGCGGGCCGCTGCCGGCCGGCAAGGCTACCGAGGCGGTTTTCGCCGGGGTTAGCGGCAGGTGCGGGTTGGCCTTCGGGTCGTACTGATAGATGAAAACCTTGTCTGCGCCCAAATCATTGGAGAACACATAGCGCCCGTCCGGCGACGACACGGTCGAGTGCACGTGATTGGAAGCCTGGCGCTCGGGGTTGACCCGACTGGCCGGGTGGCCGCTCATCTGCACCACCGGTTTCAGCTGGCCGTCGGCATCGACCGGCAATACCGCCAGGGTACCGCCCGGATCTTCCATCACTGAGTAGTTGCTGACGAACAGGTGTTTGGCATCGGCGCTGAGGCTGGAATGGGTCGGTTCGTTGCCCAGGCTCTGCACTTGATTGATCAGGCTCAGCGCATGGGTCTTCGGGTCGATGGCGAAGCTGCTGACGCGACCGACCGGATCGCTCTGGCCCGGGCCGTTTTCGTTGACCACGAACAGGCGTTTCTGGTCTTTCGAGAGGGTCAGCCAGGACGGGTTTTCGGTCTTGACCACTTGCAGCGGCTTGGCGTCGATCTGGCCGGTGGCGCTGTCGAACTGCATGCGGTAGATGCCTTGGCTGGAACCGGCGGTGTACGAGCCGACCAGCAACTGCAAGGTGTCGGCGCTGGCGCTGGAAAGCCCCATCGCGCCGACGCTGCCGGCCATCAGCAAAGGCCAGAAGTTACGCATCTTCATTATTTTCATCCTCATCGTCGCTGCTGCTGACTACGTCGCCGAGGCACACCAGACGATGCTCGCCCGTGGTCTTGGTGTCGCTGGCGTAACCGACGATCAGCCAGCTCTGCAGCGTCTCATCGAACGTCGCCGCCGCGACCTGCGCCGGGGTGAATTCCCAGTGTTTGGCTTCACGGCCATCGATGCATTCGATGTGCAGGTTATCGTCCTCGTCGAGGGCGAATTCGAAGGCGTGCAGGCCATCGATTTCGACCATACCGCAGTGTTCGAGGGCGTTGAGAAGGGTTTGGGCAGTCATGGCAAACAGTCTTTCTAGGGGGAAAGGGCCAATGATAGCCCAATGTGATCCAGAGGCCCCTGCTGGAACCTCTGTGGGAGCGAGCCTGCTCGCGAAGACGGTGTGCCAGCTAACAAATAACTGGCTGATATTCCGCGTTCGCGAGCAGGCTCGCTCCCACAGGGGACATCGGCTTGGCTTTAGATCGCCTCACGCGATGGCTTGCCATCCACCAGGCGCTGGATCCGCAGCGGGTTGGCGTTTTTCAGTGGCTCGGGCAGCAAGCTGTCCGGGTAGTTCTGGAAGCATACCGGGCGCAGGAAGCGATCGATCGCCAGCGTACCCACTGACGTGCCGCGCGCATCGGACGTCGCCGGGTACGGCCCGCCATGCACCATCGAATCGCACACTTCGACACCGGTCGGATAGCCGTTGAGCAGGATGCGGCCGACCTTCTGTTCCAGCAGCGGCGTCAGTTCGGCGAATTGCTCG
Organism: Pseudomonas sp. S3_G06; assembly: GCF_054667565.1. NCBI lineage: Bacteria > Pseudomonadati > Pseudomonadota > Gammaproteobacteria > Pseudomonadales > Pseudomonadaceae > Pseudomonas > Pseudomonas sp. S3_G06. The sequence continues at coordinate 1,768,744 of NZ_CP162738.1, read as the reverse complement.
AAGTCAGACGGCTCGCCGATGATCGTCGCGGTCAATTGACCGTGCAGGCCGTGCAGCGCCGCGCTCAGTTGTGCCTGATCGGCTACTTCGACGATTACTGTGGTCGGGCCGAACACTTCTTCCTGCAGCACTTCATCGCCGTTGATCAACAGGCTGACATCGGCCTTGAACAACTGCGGCTGCGCCTGATTGCCCTGCTGCTGATTGCCGGCCAGATGCTCGATGCCGCTGTGCGCCAGAAGCTTTTCCAGGCCTTTGCCATAGCTGCCGAGGGTGCCGGCGTTGAGCATGGTTTGCGCCGGTTGATCACCGATTGCAGCGGCGACTTGTTGGACAAACGCGCTGAACTGCGGCGAGCGAATACCGATGACCAGACCCGGGTTGGTGCAGAACTGACCGCAGCCCTGAACCACCGAAGCGGTGAGGTCACGCGCAACGGTTTCCGAACGTGTGGCCAGTGCTTGCGGCAAAACGATCACCGGGTTGATGCTCGACATCTCGGCGAACACCGGGATCGGTTGCGGACGTGCGGCAGCCATGTCGCACAAGGCGCGACCGCCCTTCAGCGAACCGGTGAAACCAACGGCCTGAATCGCCGGATGCTTGACCAGCCATTCACCGACGCCGCCACCGTAGATCATGTTGAACACGCCGGCGGGCATACCGGTTTTTTCTGCTGCACGAATGATCGCGTCGGCGACCAGTTCAGCGGTGGCCATGTGGCCGCTGTGCGCCTTGAACACTACCGGGCAACCGGCGGCCAGTGCTGCTGCGGTATCGCCACCGGCAGTGGAGAACGCCAGCGGGAAGTTGCTCGCACCAAACACGGCGACCGGGCCGAGGCCGATGCGGTACTGCCGCAGGTCCGGACGAGGCAGTGGTTGGCGATCAGGCAGTGCCAGATCGATCCGTGCGCCGTAGAAATCACCGCGACGCAGGACTTTGGCGAACAGGCGCATCTGCCCGCTGGTACGACCGCGCTCGCCCTGAATACGACCAGCCGGCAGCGCGGTTTCGCGGCAGACCACGGCAACGAAATCGTCGCCAAGCGCATCGAGTTCATCGGCGACTGCGTCGAGGAACTGCGCGCGACGTTCGGCGCTAAGGCTGCGATAGGTCGGGTAAGCCGCAGCGGCGGCCTTGGCGGCGGCGTCGACCTCTTCGGCCGTGGCCTGAATGAAATCGTGCGGCAGGGCCTCGCCAGTGCTGGCGTCGACCGAGTGCAGTTTGACGCTGCCGGCGGCGCTACGCTGACCGCCGATGTAGTTGTGACCGAGAATCTGAGTCATGGGATCTCCTTAAAGGGTGCCGATGCTGTCCGGTTCAAAAGCCGCCTGAACCGGTGCGATACCGTTGACCAGCGGTGCGCCGAAGTCGGCCTGGCTGATCTCGAACGTGTCGCCCGGCTGGGTGCGGATGCCGTCGGCAAACGACAGGGTCGCAGTGCCGAAAAAATGAATATGCACGTCGCCCGGACGCAGGAACTGACTGTATTTGAAGTGGTGGTACTCGAGGTTCGCCAGGCTGTGGCACATGTTGGCCTCGCCGCTGAGGAACTCGTTCTGCCAGAGCACTTCGCCGTCACGCAGGATTCGGCTGGTGCCGGCAAGGTGTTGAGGCAATTCACCGGTACGAAGTTCCGGGCCATAACTGCAACTGCGCAATTTCGAGTGCGCCAGGTACAGGTAATTCTTGCGTTCCATGACGTGATCGGAGAACTCGTTACCGACGGCGAAACCGAGGCGATAAGGCTTGCCGTCGTTGCCGATGACGTACAGGCCGGCCATCTCCGGCTCTTCGCCGGCGTCTTCGGCGAACGGCGGCAGCGGGAACGGCTGCCCCGGACGCACGACAATGCTGCCGTCGCCCTTGTAGAACCACTCTGGTTGCACACCGGCCTGCCCCGCCGCCGGTTTGCCACCCTCCACGCCCCACTTGAAAATGCGCATGGTGTCGGTCATCGCCGCTTCATCGCCGGCCTGCTGGTGCATCTTGTCCCGGGCCGAAGCACTGCCCAGATGGGTCAGACCAGTACCGCTGACCAGCATGTGCGCCGGGTCCGGGTGATCCAGGGGCGGCAGGATGCGCAGGTCTTTGAGCAACTGCCCATAGTCGTGACTGGCGCCGAGGCCGAGGCTTTGCACTTGCTGCTCAAGCGAGCCGCCGGCCTCGATTGCGGCCAGAGCCAGATCACGGACACTGCGGGCGTCCTCGACTTCGCGGACCTGACCGTTGTCGACCACGCCGACACGGCGCTCGCCGTTGGGTAATTCGAATTGAACCAGATGCATATGTCCTCTCCTTTATCCAAAATTCCGAAACACCGCAAAACTCTATGGGAGCTGGCTTGCCAGCGATAGCAACCTGTCTGACGCATCAATGTTGGATGTGCCGCCGTCATCGCTGGCAAGCCAGCTCCCACAGGGGTGGTAATTGATCCATAGGTGTCAGGTTCGGGTCGCACCACGGGCGCTGGCGGCGAACTGGTCGACGGGCAACACGTGCTTGCGTTCCAGAACGCGATAAACGATGCCGGTCAGAATCAGCCCGAAGACCATCACGCCCGAGAGGAAGTAGAGTCCGGACGCCAGATTGCCGGTGTATTCCTTCAACGCGCCGATCACGAACGGCCCGATGTAACCGCCGAGGTTGCCGACCGAGTTGATCAAGGCAATCCCCGCCGCAGCACTCGCGCCAGCAAAGAAGCGACCGGGCAAGGTCCAGAACACCGCGGTGCACGAGAACAACGCAAACGCCACCAGACACAGCGCCGCCAGTTGCGCTACCGGCAGCGACAGCCAGGCACTGAGGAACAGGCCCAGCGCACCGAGTACATAAAGCACCGCCAAGTGGCCGTAGCGATCATTCAAGCGGTCGGAACTGCGCGGAATGATCAGCAGGCCGATGATCCCGAAAATGTATGGCACCGAAGAAACGAACCCGGTGACCAGATCGCTGCCGCCGAACTGTTTGATCAGCGTCGGCAGCCACAGGCCGAGGCCATAAATGCTCAGGGTCACCGGCAGATAGAACAGCGCCAGCAGCAACACGCGTTTGTCTTTCAGTGCATGCAGTGGATTGCCGTGACGGGTCTGGCCGTATTCCTGCAAATCCTTTTTCAGTTCGCCGGTCAGCCAGTCTTTTTCCGCCTGATCCATCCACTTCACTTGCTGCGGGCCGTCCGGTAGCCAGCGCAGCACCGGCCAGGTCAGCAGGATCGCCGGGGTGCCGATGACGATGAACAGCCACTGCCAGCCATGCAGACCAAGGATGCCGTCCATGCCCAGTAAGCCACCGGACACGGGACCGGTGATCATCATCGCGATCGGTTGCGAGAGGATGAACAGGCCGAGGATCTTGCCGCGATGGCGCACCGGGAACCATTGGGTGATGTAGTACAGCACGCCAGGGAAGAAGCCCGCCTCGGCCGCGCCGAGCAGAAAGCGCATCACATAGAAGCTGTGCGGTCCTTGCACGAAGGCCATGCCGATCGTGATCGCGCCCCAGGTGATCATGATCCGCGCGAACCAGCGCCGCGCGCCGAAGCGTTCGAGCATCAGGTTGCTGGGAATCTCTAGAAGAAAGTAGCCGATGAAAAACAGCCCGGCACCGAGGCCGTAGGCGGCATCGCCGATACCGATGTCGGCGCCCATGTGCAGCTTGGCAAAGCCGACGGCGGAGCGATCCACATAGGCGATCAGGTACAGCAGGATCAGGAAGGGAATCAGTTTCAGTGTGATGCGCCGGACAAGCCGCAATTCCTGGCTCATGAGATCGGTCTCCGATTGTTGTTTTTATAGAACCTCGGGGGACGCCTCTCGCCAAAACAGCCAGGGCCATCCCTCCGTCGAAAACGACTATATAGTAATACTAATTACCCAACAACACTTCCAAAGCGCGGATTTTGAGCTTAGATTAAGCGTCAGCTCGCAAACAATAGTCTTACAATAAGAGAATCGATCATGTCTGATAAGAAACCCACCCTGCGCTCCGCCCAATGGTTTGGCACGGCCGACAAGAACGGCTTCATGTACCGCAGCTGGATGAAGAATCAGGGCATCGCCGACCATCAGTTCCACGGCAAGCCGATCATCGGCATCTGCAATACCTGGTCGGAACTGACCCCGTGCAACGCGCACTTCCGCCAGATCGCGGAGCACGTCAAACGCGGGGTGATCGAGGCCGGTGGTTTTCCGGTGGAGTTTCCGGTGTTCTCCAACGGCGAATCGAACCTGCGCCCGACTGCCATGCTCACCCGCAACCTGGCGAGCATGGACGTTGAAGAAGCGATTCGCGGCAACCCGATCGACGGCGTCGTGCTGCTCACCGGTTGCGACAAAACCACTCCAGCACTGCTGATGGGCGCGGCCAGTTGCGACGTGCCGGCCATCGTCGTCACCGGCGGCCCGATGCTCAACGGCAAGCACAAGGGCAAGGACATCGGCTCGGGCACCGTGGTCTGGCAGCTCAGCGAACAGGTCAAGGCCGGCACCATCACCATCGATGACTTCCTCGCAGCCGAGGGCGGCATGTCGCGTTCGGCGGGCACCTGCAACACCATGGGCACCGCGTCGACCATGGCCTGCATGGCGGAAGCGCTGGGCACTTCGCTGCCGCACAACGCCGCGATTCCGGCCGTAGACGCGCGCCGTTATGTGCTGGCGCACATGTCCGGCATGCGTGCGGTGGAGATGGTGCGTGAAGACCTGAAACTGTCGAAGATCCTCACCAAGGAGGCCTTCGAAAACGCTATTCGTGTCAACGCTGCCATCGGCGGTTCGACCAACGCCGTGATCCACTTGAAAGCCATCGCCGGACGCATCGGCGTCGAGCTGGACCTGGACGACTGGACCCGCATCGGTCGCGGCATGCCGACCATCGTCGACCTGCAACCGTCCGGGCGTTTCCTGATGGAAGAGTTCTACTACGCCGGTGGCTTGCCAGCGGTACTGCGTCGCCTCGGTGAAGCCAATCTGATCCCCAACCCGAACGCACTGACGGTCAACGGCAAGTCCATCGGCGAAAACACCAAGGACGCGCCGATCTACGGCGAAGACCAAGTGATCCGCACCCTCGACAATCCGATTCGCGCTGACGGCGGCATCTGCGTGTTGCGCGGCAATCTGGCGCCGTTGGGCGCGGTGCTCAAGCCGTCCGCCGCCACTGCTGAACTGATGCAGCATCGCGGTCGCGCGGTGGTGTTCGAGAACTTCGACATGTACAAGGCGCGGATCAACGATCCGGAGCTGGACGTCGATAAGGATTCGATTCTGGTAATGAAGAACTGCGGGCCGAAGGGTTATCCGGGCATGGCCGAAGTCGGCAACATGGGCCTGCCGGCCAAGCTGTTGGCAGAAGGCGTGACCGACATGGTGCGTATTTCCGATGCACGCATGAGCGGCACCGCATACGGCACGGTGGTTTTGCACGTCGCCCCGGAAGCCGCAGCCGGCGGGCCTTTGGCGGCAGTAAAGGAAGGCGACTGGATCGAGCTCGATTGCGCCAGCGGCCGTTTGCATCTGGACATTCCGGACGCGGAACTGGCCGCGCGCATGGCCGATCTGCAAGCGCCGCAGCAGTTGTTGGTGGGCGGTTATCGTCAGCTGTACATCGACCACGTGCTGCAGGCGGATCAGGGTTGCGACTTTGACTTCCTGGTGGGCTGCCGAGGTGCCGAGGTTCCGCGTCACTCCCATTAACACCCCACTGATCGTTCCTACGCTCCGCGTGGGAATGCAGCCCGGGACGCTCCGCGTCCCTTTCAGAGCTGGAACGCGGAGCGTCCCTTGAGGCATTCCCACGCAGAGCGTGGGAACGATCATTGCCTACCTCAAGATTGTGCCGTGCCTGCTATGATGCGCGGCATCTCCATCGCTCAGGATCGCGCCACTCCCCATGGATTACCGCAAACCTTCCGACCGTAAAAGCATGCACTCGCGCATCGTCCAGGAACTGGGCATGCAGATCGTCTCCGGACGCTTTTTGCCCGACGACAAACTGCCCGCCGAAGCCCTGCTTTGCGAGGAGTACGCGGTCAGTCGGCCGGTGTTGCGCGAGGCCACCCGAGTGCTGGTGGCCAAGGGGCTGGTGTATTCCAAACCGCGCGTCGGCACAGTGGTCAAGGCCCGCCGCGAATGGCACATGCTCGACCCGGACGTGCTGCACTGGCTGATGCAAAGCAGCCCGCAGAATGAATTCTTCAACGTGCTGACCAGCGTGCGCAGCATCATCGAACCCGCAGCGGCCGCCCTCGCCGCTCAGCATGCGACTGATGCCGACATCGCCGCGATCAACGAAGCCTACCAACGCATGGAAGCCGCGCCGACCCCGGAAGCGCTGTTGCAGCCGGACTTGGACTTCCACAGCCGCATCGCCGATGCGACGCACAACGACCTGCTGGCGAACCTGTGCAACATGTTGGCGGTAGCGATCGCCGAGGCGTTGAAGCATTCCAATCAGCGGCCGAATCTGCATGAACTGGCGCTGCCGAGGCATAAGGCGATTCTGACTGCCATTGAAAATCGCGATGCGCTGGGTGCAAGGCATGCGACGCTGGTGCAGCTGGATGATGCGCGCAGTGCGTTGAGTGTTGTGCTGGGTACTGAGCTCACTTAGCGCTGAAGATCGGCCTGTGGGAGCGAGCCTGCTCGCGAAAGCGGTCTGCCTGTGACATTTGTGCTGTCTGACACTCTGCCTTCGCGAGCAGGCTCGCTCCCACAGGGAATCGGCACCTGGTTCAAAAATGAAAAAGCCGCAACCCCTCAAGGTTGCGGCTTTGTCGTTTCAGCCTGTCAGATCAGTGAGCAAACAGCGAATTGCCCTTCTGCCCTGCCAGCTTTTCAGGCTTGATCAGGAACTTGGCCAGCGCTGGCAGCAGCCACAGCGCACCGAACATGTTCCACAGCAGCATGAAGGTCAGCATCAGGCCCATGTCGGCCTGGAACTTGATCGCCGAGAAGATCCAGGTGCATACGCCGATCGCCAGGCACAGGCCGGTGAACAGCACCGCTTTACCGGTCGACTTCAGGGTCTGGTAATAGGCTTCCTGCAACGGCAGCCCGGCACGCAGGAAACTCTCGAGGCGGCTGTAGATGTAGATGCCGTAGTCCACGCCGATCCCCACGCCCAACGCCACCACCGGCAAGGTCGCAACCTTCACGCCGATGCCCATGAACGCCATCAGCGCGTTGCCGAGTACCGAGGTCAGCACCAGCGGCAGGACGATGCACAGCGTCGCCGCCCACGAGCGGAAGGTGATCATGCACATCACCGCCACGCAGATGTACACCAGGATCAGGATGGTCAGCTCAGCCTGTTTGATCACTTCGTTGGTGGCCGCTTCGATCCCGGCGTTACCGGCGGCGAGGATGAATTCCAGGCCGTCCTTGTTGTTCTCCTTGGCGAATTCCTGCACCGCACTTACCGCACGGTCGAGGGTTTCAGCCTTGTGGTCGTTGAGGAAAACCAGCACTGGCGCCAGCGAGCAGCTGTTGTTGTACAGGCCGTCGGCACGGGCGATCGAGTTATTCAGTACGTCCGGGTTGCGCGACAGGGTTTCCCATTTCAGGTTGCCCTCGTTCATGCCCTTGATCATCTGCTTGGACACCGTCACCAGCGAGATCGCCGACTGCACGCCCTCGGTGTTCTGCATCTTCCACATCAACTGATCGATCGGCGCCATGGCTTCGTAGCGCGAGCAGCCTTCGGCCTTGGTCTTGACCATCACCACCAGCACGTCGGAGCTGGTCGAGTAGTTGCTGATGATGAAGTTGTTGTCCTTGTTGTAGCGCGAGTCCGGACGCAGTTCCGGCGCGCCCTGGTCGAGGTCGCCGATCTTCAGGTTCTGGCTGTACCAGAGGCCGCCACCGAAGGCGATCAGAGCCAAGGCTACCGAAATCGGCGCGACTTTCGGGCTGGCGAAGTTCGACAGCAGGCGCCAGAACGGGTGTTCACGGTTCGCATCTTTCTTGCTCTTGGCAATCGCGCGCTTGCTGATGCCGACATAGGAAATCGCCACCGGCAGCAGGATCAGGTTGGTGAACACGATCACCGCGACGCCGATGGACGCGCCGATGGCCAGTTCACGGATCACGCCGATGTCGATGATCAGCAGGGTAATGAAGCCCACCGCATCGGCCAGAATCGCGATCATCCCCGGCAGGAACAACTGGCGGAAGGTGCGTCGTGCAGCGGTCAGGGCGTTATCGGCCTCGCTGGATTGCAGGGCGATACCGTTGATCTTCTGCACGCCGTGGGAAATGCCGATGGCAAAAATCAGGAACGGCACCAGCATCGAATACGGGTCGAGCCCGAAGCCGAAGAAGTGCATCAACCCCAGTTGCCAGACCACCGCCACCAGCGTCGTGCTCAACACCGCAATGGTGCTGCGCAGGCAGTTGGTGAACCACAGCAGCAGAATCAGGGTGATGACGAAGGCGACCCCGAAGAACAGCACCACCATCACCAGACCGTCGATCAGGTCACCGACTTTCTTGGCGAAACCGACGATGTGGATCTTGATGTTGGGGTTCTGCGCTTCGAACTTGTTGCGGATCTTGTCTTCGAGCTCATGGGAGAACTGGCGATAGTCCAGCGCCAGCAACTTACCCTGATCCTGCGGGTCCGGATAGGCCTCCAGCAGCGGGATGTCGACGATGCTCGACTTGAAGTCGTTGGCCACCAAACGCCCGACCTGGCCGGACTTGAGCACGTTGTTGCGCAGCAGATCGAGGCTGTCCTGGGAGCCGTTGTAGCTCTGCGGAATCACTTCACCGCCGGCGAAACCCTCTTCGGTCACTTCGGTCCAGCGTACGCTCGGGCTCCACAGCGATTTGAGGCCGGAACGATCGACGCCGGAAATGTAGAACACTTCGTCGTTGATCTGGCGCAGGGTCTCCATGTACTCCTTGGAGAAGATGTCGCCGTCGGTGGCCTCCACCGAAATACGCACGGTGTTGCCCAGGTTCGCCAGATCGTTGCGGTGCTCCATCATCTTTTCGATGAAGGGATGCTGCAGCGGGATCATTTTTTCAAAACTGGTCGACGGCCGAATCAGCGTGGCCTGCCAGAACAGGAAAATGCTCACCACCAGGCAGATCAGGATCACGGCCGGGCGATTGTTGAAGATCAGGCGCTCAAGAACCGTCGCCTTTTCCTGCTGAGGAGTGATCAAGGAAGTCATAGCCCCGCCTTCTTGTTATTGGTCTCGGCACCGTTTGGCTGGGTGATGTGCAAGCCACCCTGCCCGGTCAGAATCAGGTTGCCGTTGCCGGCGGCGGTGACCGACGACAGCGAAATGCGATCCGGACGGTTGAACACGCTGAAGGTTTCGCCGTTGTCGCTGCTGCTGATCACCGAGCCGCCGTTGCCGACGATGACGATCGAGCCGTCTTCCAGCAGCGTGCCGCCGGACAGGCCGAACTCCAGCGCACCGCGTGCGGCTTTGAGTTCGACCTGCTCCCAATTGCTGCCGAAATCAGTGGAGCGATAAAGATTGCCGCGCAAGCCGTACGCCAGCAGGGTCTGCGGCTGCGCCGTGCCGATCACGCCGAACAGCGAACCTTCGTACGGGCCTTCAAGCTTTTCCCAGGTCTGGCCGTCATCGGCGGAGCGGAACATGCTGCCGGACTCGCCGACGATGAACAGCCCGGCGTCTTTCACGGCGGCGATGGCGTTGAGGTGGAACTGGTCTTCGTTGTCGAGGCGATCGCTGACGTCTTCCCAGTGCTTGCCGCCGTCGGTGGTTTCCAGCAGCGTGCCGTAGGCGCCCACGGCAAAGCCGCTGCTGGCGTCCTTGAACCAGACGTCGAGCAGCGGCGATTCGCGTGCGAGGTCTTCGAATTGTTTGGTCCAGGTCAGACCGCCGTCTGCGCTGGCGAGAATCTGTGCGTCGTGTCCCACGGCCCAACCGTTTTTGTCGTCGACGAAATACACGGCGGTGAGCAGTTGCCGGGTTGGCACCTTGGCCTGGGTCCAGGTCTTGCCCTGGTCATCGGAATAGACGATGTGCCCGCGATCGCCGACCGCGACCAGACGCGCGCCGGCATGGACGACATCGAGAATCAGGCTTTTTGCGGCCTTGGCCGATTCGGTGGCATAGACCACGTCAGCCGGGGCCTCGGCGGCAATCACGGGTGCCGATAACGTGGCAAAGCCCAGCAGTGAGAGTGCTGTGGCCAGCAACGCGGTGTTGCGTAACGCCGGCGGGCGGCAACGACTCATAGACCTTCCCCTATTTATTATTGTTGGGCCATCGGGCCTTCAAGGGCGCCGCAAGGGTGCTCGGCTAGTGGCGTTTCAGAAGCATAGTCCTGAAACCCGCAATCCAGAGCCCCTTCGGAAGCTGGCTCATCCTATCGGGCTTTGCAAATGTCTGACAATCGGCGCCGCGTTATCTTTTGTTAACCGAAAGCGGCCCTCTGTAACCAATCATTTTCCCCTGTGGGAGCGAGCCTGCTCGCGAAAGCGGTGGGTCAGCCAATAAACAGGGTGACTGATACGCCGCATTCGCGAGCAGGCTCGCTCCCACAGGGGTTGGTGGTGAGTGCGGGATTTGAATACATGACCATTCGCCGGGGTGATGAGGCAAATCTCATCAGAGGGACTTGCAGGATCGGTATTATGGTATACCATCAGACGCACAAACACTCTCAATCCCCCAACGGAGCAGCTCATGAGTTTCGAAATTCGCAAGATCGTCAGCTATGTCGAAGAAACCTTCATCGAAGGCGGCAAGGCTACTGACAAGCCGGTGACCATGGTCGGCCTCGCCGTGGTGATGAAGAACCCTTGGGTAGGCAACGGTTTTGTCGAAGACCTCAAGCCGCAGATCCGCGCCAACTGCTCCGACCTCGGCGCGATGATGGTCGAGCGTCTGGTCGGGATCATCGGCGGTGCCGAGAAGATCGAGGCCTACGGCAAAGCGGCGGTCGTCGGCGCTGATGGCGAAATCGAGCACGCGTCGGCGGTGATCCACACCCTGCGCTTCGGCAATCACTATCGCGAAGCGGTAAAAGCCAAGAGCTACCTGAGCTTCACCAACAAGCGCGGCGGTCCGGGCACGTCGATTCAGATCCCGATGATGCACAAGGACGACGAAGGCCTGCGTTCGCACTACATCACCCTGGAAATGCAGATCGAAGACGCGCCGCGTGCTGACGAAATCGTCGTCGTGCTGGGTTGCGCCGACGGTGGCCGCCTGCACCCGCGCATCGGCAACCGCTACATCGATCTGGAAGAACTGGCTGCCGAAAAAGCCCAGTAATCACAATAAAAAGGCATTGCAGGAGCGCTCCATGATTCGGCTCACCGCTGAACTCACCCCGGCTGGCACCAGTTACCTGGCGACCGGCCAAGGCCAGCCCGTGGTTTTGATCCACGGCGTGGGCCTGAACAAAGAAATGTGGGGCGGGCAGATTGTCGGCCTCGCCAGCCAGTACCAGGTGATCGCCTACGACATGCTCGGCCACGGCGCCAGCCCGCGCCCGGCGAGCGGCACCGACCTGCTCGGTTACGCTGATCAGTTGCTCGAGCTGCTCGATCACTTGAACGTGCCGCAGGCGGCGGTGATCGGTTTCTCCATGGGCGGTCTGGTCGCGCGGGCCTTCGCCCTGCATTACCCGGAGCGCTTGCAAAGCCTGGTGGTGTTGAACAGCGTGTTCAACCGCAGCGAAGAACAGCGTGCCGGTGTCATCGCGCGCACTGCGCAGGCCGCCGAACACGGCCCGGACGCCAATGCCGAAGCCGCCCTGTCACGCTGGTTCAGCCGTGAATATCAGGCGGCCAACCCGGCGCAGATCGCCGCGTTGCGCCAGACTTTGGCCAACAACGATCCGCAGGGCTATCTGACCACCTACGAATTGTTCGCCACCCAGGACATGTACCGCGCCGACGACCTGAACAGCATTCAGGCGCCGACGCTGATCGCCACCGGCGAACTCGACCCCGGCTCGACGCCGGAAATGGCCGAGCAACTGGCCCGACGCATCCCCGCTGCGAAGGTTGCCGTGCTGCCCGAGCAACGGCATATGATGCCGGTAGAGTCGCCGCGTCTGGTCAATCAGATGCTGCTGGAGTTTCTCCAATTCGCACACTCTCGACAAAACCATATAAAGGGGATCGTTGCATGACACTCGCACGCTTCCAGATGTGCATCGGCGGAGACTGGGTCGACGCCCTCTCCGGCAAGACCTTCGAAAGCCTCAACCCGGCCTCCGCGCAAGCCTGGGCGGAACTGCCCGACGCCGATGAAGCGGACGTCGAACGCGCCGTGCAAGCAGCGCAAACTGCTTTTGACAGCCCGGCTTGGCGCGGTCTGACCGCCACTGCGCGCGGCAAACTGCTGCGCCGCCTCGGTGATCTGATCGCAGAAAACAAGGAACACCTGGCGCAGCTGGAAAGCCGCGACAACGGCAAGCTGATCCGCGAAACCCGTGGCCAGGTCAGCTATCTGCCGGAGTTCTTCCACTACACCGCAGGCCTCGCTGACAAACTGGAAGGCGGCACCCTGCCGCTGGATAAACCGGATCTGTTTGCCTACACCGTGCACGAAGCCATGGGTGTGGTCGCCGCGATCATTCCATGGAACAGCCCGCTGTACCTGACCGCGATCAAACTGGCCCCGGCCCTCGCCGCCGGCAACACGATTGTGATCAAGCCGTCCGAGCACGCCTCGGCGACCATTCTCGAGCTGGCACGCCTGGCCCTCGAAGCCGGGATTCCGCCGGGCGTGGTCAACGTCGTCACCGGATACGGCCCGAGCACCGGCGCCGCCCTCACCCGTCATCCGCTGATCCGCAAGATCGCCTTCACCGGCGGCGCGGCCACGGCTCGGCATGTAGTGCGCAGCAGCGCCGAGAATTTCGCCAAGCTGTCGCTGGAACTGGGCGGCAAGTCGCCGAATATCATCTTCGCCGACGCCGATCTCGACAGCGCGATCAACGGTGCGATTGCCGGCATCTACGCGGCGTCCGGGCAGAGTTGCGTGTCCGGTTCGCGCTTGCTGGTGCAGGACGAAATCTACGACGAATTCGTCAATCGTCTGGTCGAGCGCGCCCAGCGCATCCGCATCGGCAACCCACAGGAAGACAACAGTGAAATGGGCCCGATGGCCACCGCGCAGCAACTGGCGGTGGTCGAAGGTCTGGTCGCCGATGCGATCGCCGAAGGCGCGCGTTTGCGCACCGGCGGCAAGCGTCCGGCGGATCTCGGTGAAGGCTGGTTCTACGAGCCGACGCTGTTCGAGTGCGACCGCAATTCGATGAAGATCATGCAGGAAGAAGTCTTCGGCCCGGTGGCTTCGGTGATTCGTTTCAAAGACGAAGCCGAAGCGCTGGCGATCGCCAACGACTCGCAGTTCGGCCTCGCTGCCGGCATCTGGACCCGTGACCTCGGTCGCGCCCATCGTCTGGCGCGCGATGTGCGCTCGGGGATCATCTGGGTCAACACTTACCGCGCGGTGTCGGCGATGGCGCCGATCGGCGGCTTCAAGAACAGTGGCTATGGACGCGAAAGCGGCATCGATTCGGTGCTGGCCTACACCGAACTGAAAACGGTGTGGATCAACCTCTCCCAGGCGCCAATGCCTGATCCGTTTGTGATGCGCTAGGAGTCCTGCGAAATGATCGAACCCGGCATTTACAAAGACGTCATGAGCTCGTTTCCGTCCGGCGTCACGGTGGTCACCACCCTCGACCCGGACGGCGGCATCGTCGGCATCACCGCCAGCGCGTTCAGCGCGCTGTCGATCGACCCGGCGCTGGTGCTGTTCTGCCCCAACTATGCGTCCGACACCTACCCGGTGCTGCGCGACAGCAAAAAATTCGCCATCCATTTGCTCTCCGCCGAGCAGACCGCCGAAGCCTACGCGTTCGCCGGCAAGGGCAAGGAAAAGGCCAAGGGCATCGAGTGGCACCTGAGCGACTTGGGCAACCCGATCCTGGCCAAGGCGACGGCGATCATCGAGTGCGGGTTGTGGCGTGAATACGACGGCGGCGATCACGCGATCATTGTCGGCGCAGTGAAGAACCTGATCCTGCCCGAGCAACCGGTGACGCCGATGATTTATCACAAGGGCAAGTTGGGCGCGTTGCCCGCCTTGACCTGATTGCCCCACCCAACTCCCACTGTGGAACGACCCATTGTGGTGAGGGGATTTATCCCCGACCGGCTGCGAAGCAGTCGTAAAACCATTGCGCGCGGAATATCTGGCAAATCGCGTTGCAGGTGTTGGGGGTGCTTCGCACCCCGTCGGGGATAAATCCCCTCACCACAGGGTTCATTCCAACAAGGGGATCTGTGTTGTGAGGAGGAATGATGAGTAACGAGAAGTATGAAAAAGGTCTGAAAATCCGCACCCAGGTATTGGGCGAAGCCTACGTGCAGCGCTCGATCGAGAACGCCGACGACTTCACCCGCCCGCTGCAGGAAATGGTCACTGAATACTGCTGGGGCCATGTCTGGGGGCGTGAGGGTCTGTCGCTCAAGGAGCGCAGCATGATCAACCTGGCAATGATCTCGGCGCTCAACCGCCCGCATGAACTCAAGCTGCATGTGCGTGGCGCCTTGCGTAACGGCCTGAGTCGTGAGCAAATACGCGAAATTCTGCTTCAGATCGGCATTTATTGCGGCGTTCCGGCGGCCGTGGACAGTTTCCGGCTGGCCCGTGAAGCCTTTGCCGAAGCCGACGCCGAGGCCTCCAGTTAACCCTCGGCTGTTTTGATGCCCGTCTGGCATGGACAGCCAAGCTCAAGAGCGGACCCCATGAAACGCCAGCCACTCGACGACAGCTTCAAGGTCAATCGCAACCCCGTTACCCTGCGCGAAATCGTGCTGGACAAACTGCGTAGCGCGATCATGAATTTCCAGCTCATGCCAGGTGATCGTCTGGTCGAACGCGACCTGTGCGATCGTCTCGGCGTCAGCCGCACTTCGGTGCGCGAAGCTTTGCGTCACCTTGAATCCGAAGGTCTCGTCGAATTCGCCGATGCCAAAGGCCCGCGCGTAGCCATCATCACCCTCGACGACGCCGTCGATATCTACGAACTGCGTTGTGTGCTCGAAGGCCTGATCGTGCAACTGTTCACCCTGCGCGCCAAAGCCAAGGACATCAAAGCCCTGGAAAAAGCCCTCGATGACAACCGCAAAGCGTTGAAGGACGGCGAGCTGCAACAGGTCATCGACTCGGTGCAGGGCTTCTACGACGTGCTGCTCGAAGGCTCGGGCAACCATGTCGCCGCCACCCAATTGCGTCAGTTGCAGGCACGCATCAGCTATCTGCGCGCGACCTCGGTGTCCCAGGAGAACCGACGCGGCGCGAGTAATCACGAGATGGAAAAAATGGTCGAGGCGATCAAGAGCGGCGATCCGCTGGCGGCGCATCAGGCGTGTGTCGATCACGTCCGCGCGGCCGCCGCCGTGGCCCTCGATTACCTCAAGCGCAAACAGGAAGAAACCGGCGTCGCCGTCAAAGGCACCCCGGCGATCACCCTGCCGATCGCGCTGAAAGAACCCCGCATAGGTCAATGACATGTTCAGCCCGAGCTTTTGCCCGAAATGCGGTGGCCCTGACCTCGGTCAGCAGACGCCGCCGGGTGATACGCACGAGCGCCTGATGTGCCGCGGCTGCGGCTATATCCACTACGTCAATCCGAAGATCATTGCCGGCTGCATCATTGAGCAGGACGGCAAATATCTCCTGTGCCAACGGGCGATCCCACCACGCCCGGGCACCTGGACTCTGCCGGCCGGTTTCATGGAAAGCTTTGAGACCACCGAGCAGGCGGCGCTGCGCGAAGTCTGGGAAGAAAGCGGCGTGCGCGCGGAAATCGTCTCGCCGTATTCGATCTTCAGCGTGCCGAAGATCAGCGAGGTGTACATCATCTTCCGCGCCATCGCCCTGGAGATCACCGGGCAGTACGGGCCGGAGACCATGGATTACAAGTTCTTCGCCCCTGAAGAGATTCCGTGGGAGCAGATCTACTACCCGGCGATCCGGCAGATTCTCGAGCGCTATATCGAAGAGCGCCAGGCCGGCGTTTACGGGATTTACATGGGCAATGATGACAGCGGCAAGATCCATTTCATGCGCTAAAAATCACCTTCCCCCTGATCGTTCCCACGCTCCGCGTGGGAATGCCTCTACGGACGCTCCGCGTTCGGCTCTGGATGGGACGCAGAGCGTCCCGGGCTGCATTCCCACGCGGAGCGTGGGAACGATCATCAGTGTGGCTTAAATTGGGTTGATGCCTTCAACGATGATGATCTCCGCCTTCGCCCATTCTTCGCGATAACTTTTCGCCTCCTGATACGCCGCCGAGCGGTAGCACGCCACGGCTGTTTCGTAGCTTTCAAACTCGATGATCACCGTGCGCTGTGGCGTCTGCCGCCCTTCCATCGCTTCGCTGCGCCCGCCTCTGGCCAGGAACTTGCCGCCGAATGCGGCAATCGCCTGCGGGGTGCGCTGGGTGTATTGGCTGTAGTGCTCGGCATCGGCTATATCCACATGTGCAATCCAGTACGCCTTCATAGTGACCTCTTTGTTGATTTTGTATTATGGTATACCAATATATTTCCAACGAACCCTGAGAGTCCAGCATGGCCTTCAACAGCATCGAAGAAATCATCGAAGATTATCGCCTCGGCAAAATGGTCCTGCTGGTCGATGACGAAGACCGCGAGAACGAAGGCGACCTGCTGCTGGCCGCTGATCGTTGCACACCGGAGGCTATCAGCTTCATGGCCCGCGAAGCGCGCGGGCTGATCTGCCTGACCCTGACCGACGAACATTGTCAGCGCTTGGGCCTTGAGCAAATGGTACCCGCCAATGGCAGCGTGTTCAGCACTGCATTTACCGTGTCGATCGAAGCGGCGGTTGGCGTGACTACCGGCATTTCTGCCGCCGACCGGGCCTGCACCGTTGCCGCCGCCGTCGCGCCGAATGCCCGCGCCGAAGACCTGGTGCAGCCCGGTCATATCTTTCCGTTGCGCGCCAAGGAAGGTGGCGTGCTGACCCGCGCCGGGCATACCGAGGCCGGCTGCGATCTGGCGCGCCTCGCCGGTTTCACCCCGGCCTCGGTGATTGTCGAAGTCATGAACGACGACGGCACCATGGCCCGCCGCCCGGATCTGGAGCAGTTCGCGCGCAAGCACGGGATCAAGATCGGCACCATTGCCGACCTGATCCACTACCGCCTGAGCACCGAGCACACCATCGAACGCATCGGTGAACGTGAGCTGCCGACGGTGCATGGCACGTTCCGCTTGATCACCTTCGAAGATCGCATCGAAGGCGGCGTGCACATGGCAATGGTCATGGGCGAGTTGCGCCGTGAAGAGCCGACCCTGGTGCGCGTGCATGTGATCGATCCACTGCGCGATCTGGTCGGCGCCGAGTACAGCGGGCCGACGAACTGGACGCTGTGGGCGGCGCTGCAACGGGTCGCGGCGGAAGGTCATGGGGTTGTGGTGGTGCTGGCCAATCATGAATCGTCGCAGGCCTTGCTCGAACGCGTGCCGCAGCTGACCCAACCGCCACGGCAGTTCAGCCGTTCGCAATCGCGGATTTATTCCGAAGTCGGGACTGGGGCGCAGATTCTGCAGAACCTTGGGGTTGGCAAGCTGCGCCACCTCGGTCCGCCGCTGAAGTATGCGGGGTTGACCGGGTATGACCTTGAGGTGGTTGAGAGCATTCCGTTCACCGAATGACCCTGTTATCGATACTCCCCTGTGGCGAGGGGATTTATCCCCGTCGGGCTGCGAAGCGGCCCCGATTCCTGCCAACGCGATCCGCCAGAAATATCGCATGTCCCGCTTTCAGGGCTGCTCCGCAGCCCAACGGGGATAAATCCCCTCGCCACAGTTTCATTCGCTACACATTTGGATGAAGACCGGAAAGACAGATCCGCCAGATAACCGGTAAGGCAAAGTGCTTGCACAAAGTTTGGAATACCATAATATGATATTCCATAGACCGGACGAACAAAAAAACCGTCCAGCTACTGCTCCCGACAGGCGGGCAACAACGCAAGGCCCGCTCAAAAACACAACAATGAGGGCGTGAACATGGTGTTGAACAAAGCTGCAACCGCGATCTTTTTCGCGGGACTGCTCAGCGTTACCGGCCAGGCTGCAATGGCTGCCGAAAGCGTGAATTTTGTCAGCTGGGGCGGTAGCACCCAGGATGCGCAGAAACAGGCCTGGGCCGATCCGTTCAGCAAGGCCAGCGGCATCACCGTCGTCCAGGACGGCCCCACCGACTACGGCAAACTCAAAGCCATGGTCGAGAGCGGCAACGTGCAGTGGGACGTAGTCGATGTCGAAGCCGACTTCGCTCTGCGCGCCGCTGCCGAAGGCCTGCTCGAACCCCTCGATTTCAAAGTGATCCAGCGCGACAGGATCGACCCGCGCTTTGTCAGCGATCACGGCGTCGGTTCGTTCTTCTTCTCCTTTGTCCTCGGCTACAACGAAGGCAAGCTCGGCGCCAACAAGCCGCAGGACTGGAGCGCGCTGTTCGACACCAAGACCTACCCCGGCAAACGCGCCCTGTACAAATGGCCAAGCCCCGGCGTGCTCGAACTGGCGCTGCTGGCCGACGGCGTTGCGGCTGACAAGCTCTACCCGCTGGATCTGGATCGCGCCTTCAAGAAACTCGACACCATCAAGAAAGACATCGTCTGGTGGGGCGGCGGCGCGCAGTCGCAGCAACTGCTGGCGTCCGGCGAAGCGAGCATGGGCCAGTTCTGGAATGGCCGTGTGCACGCCTTGCAGGAAGACGGCGCACCGGTCGGCGTGAGTTGGAAGCAGAACCTGGTCATGGCCGACATTCTGGTCATCCCCAAAGGCTCGAAAAACAAAGATGCGGCGATGAAGTTCCTCGCCAATGCCAGCAGCGCCAAAGGCCAGGCCGACTTCTCCAACCTGACCGCCTACGCGCCGGTCAACCTCGACAGTGTGGAGCGTCTGGATTCGACGCTGGCCCCCAACCTGCCGACGGCTTACGCCAAGGATCAGATCACCCTTGATTTCGCTTACTGGGCCAAGAACGGTCCGGCTATCGCGACACGGTGGAACGAATGGCTGGTCAAATGAAAATCGCGGCCACTGCGCCTCGTCCTTCCACTGCCACCGGGAGCGCCGCCGGCGCTGCCGGTTCGGCTTTCAAGCAACGCTGGCGCGGCGCCGGCAACCTCGCTCCGGCGCTGCTGTTCCTCGGCCTGTTCTTTCTCGCGCCGTTGATTGGCCTGCTGTTGCGCGGCGTGCTCGAACCTGTGCCGGGTCTCGGCAACTACGAACAACTGTTCGCCAACTCGGCCTATGCGCGGGTGCTGCTCAACACCTTTTCGGTGGCCGGGCTGGTGACGCTGTTCAGCCTGCTGCTGGGCTTTCCGCTGGCCTGGGCGATCACCCTGGTGCCGCGCGGTTGGGGGCGCTGGATCCTCAATATCGTGTTGCTGTCGATGTGGACCAGCCTGCTCGCCCGCACCTATTCGTGGCTGGTGTTGCTGCAAGCCTCGGGGGTAATCAACAAGGCGCTGATGGCGATGGGCATCATCGATCAACCGCTGGAGATGGTGCACAACCTCACGGGCGTGGTGATCGGCATGAGCTACATCATGATCCCGTTCATCGTGCTGCCGTTGCAGGCAACCATGCAGGCCATCGACCCGATGATCCTGCAGGCCGGCTCGATCTGCGGCGCCAGTCCGTGGACCAACTTCTTCCGGGTGTTCCTGCCGCTGTGCCGGCCGGGCCTGGCGTCCGGCGGTTTGATGGTGTTCGTGATGTCGCTCGGTTACTACGTCACCCCCGCTTTGCTGGGCGGGGCACAGAACATGATGCTGCCGGAGTTCATCATTCAGCAGGTGCAATCGTTCCTCAACTGGGGCCTGGCCAGTGCCGGCGCCGCGTTGCTGATCGCAATCACCCTGGTGCTGTTCTACTTCTACCTGAAGCTTCAACCGGAATCCCCGGTTGGCGCCAGTAACGCGAGGTAAGCCGACATGCTCCTGACCCCCAATGCCATGAGCCGGCGCATGCGTTTCGGCCTCTACGCCACGACTGGGCTGATCGGTCTGTTCCTGCTGTTGCCGATCGTGTTCATCGTGCTGCTGTCGTTCGGCTCCTCGCAGTGGCTGGTGTTCCCGCCACCGGGCTGGACGCTGAAATGGTACGGCCAGTTTTTCTCCAACCCCGACTGGATGAACGCCGCTGCCGCCAGCCTCAAGGTTGCCGTGCTGACCACGATCTGCGCCGTGGCCCTCGGTTTGCCGACCGCGTTTGCGCTGGTGCGAGGGCGCTTTCCCGGCCGCGAGATGCTCTACGGCCTGTTCACCCTGCCGATGATCGTGCCGCTGGTGATCATCGCCGTGGCGGTGTACGCGCTGTTTCTCAAGCTCGGCTATACCGGGACCATGTTCGCCTTCGTCGTCAGCCATGTGATCGTCGCGCTGCCGTTCACCATCATCTCGATCATCAACTCGCTGAAGCTGTTCGATCAGTCGATTGAAGACGCGGCGGTGATCTGCGGTGCCTCGCGCTTGCAAGCGGTGTTCAAGGTGACATTCCCGGCGATCCGCCCGGGGATGGTCGCCGGCGCCCTCTTCGCCTTCCTCGTTTCATGGGACGAAGTGGTGCTCAGCGTGATGATGGCAAGCCCGACTCTGCAAACCCTTCCCGTGAAAATGTGGACCACCCTGCGCCAAGACCTGACCCCGGTGATCGCCGTCGCTTCGACGCTGCTGATCGGCCTGTCGGTATTGGTCATGGTGATCGCCGCCGCGCTGCGCCGGCGCAACGAAATCAGCGCCTGAGCGCCCAGGAGTACGACATGAGTGCCGTGATCAAAGACGCATCCCAGCAGAGCGACAAACCCCTGGTCAGCCTGCGCAACCTGAACAAGCACTACGGCGATTTTGCTGCCGTCGATAACATCTCGCTGGACATCAAGGACGGCGAATTCCTGACCTTTCTCGGCTCCAGCGGCTCGGGCAAGAGTACGACGCTGTCGATGCTCGCCGGGTTCGAAACACCGAGCAGCGGCGAGATCCTCGTCAACGGCCAGTCGCTGGTCAACGTGCCGCCGCACAAGCGCGACATCGGCATGGTCTTCCAGCGCTATTCGCTGTTCCCGCATCTGTCGGTGCGCGACAACATCGCCTTCCCTTTGGCGATCCGTAAACTGGCTGCCGCCGAGCGTGAAAAACGCGTCGATGCGATGTTGAAGCTGGTGCAGCTCGAACAGTTCGCCCATCGCCGCCCTTCGCAACTGTCCGGCGGTCAGCAACAACGTGTCGCCATCGCCAGGGCACTGGTTTACGAGCCACGCATCCTGCTGATGGACGAACCGCTGGGCGCGCTGGACAAGAAGCTGCGCGAGGACTTGCAGGATGAACTGCGCCAGCTGCACCGGCGCCTGGGTATCACCATCGTTTACGTGACCCACGACCAGGAAGAAGCCATGCGGCTGTCGCAACGCATCGCGATTTTCAGCCACGGCAAAATCGTTGGTCTGGGCAGTGGTTACGACCTTTACCAGAATCCGCCGAATGCCTTTGTCGCGTCGTTTCTGGGCAATTCGAACTTCCTCAAGCTCAAGGCGCAAGGCAATGCGGCAGCGAGTTTCGAGGGGCAGTTGTTGTCGATTCGGCTGACGTCCGGGTTGCACACTGATCAGGATGTGCTGCTGATGGTGCGTCCGGAAAAGGCCTTGGCGCTGAGCACGCAGCAGGCGCTGGATGAGCCGCTGGCGGCGGGTTGGAATGAGGTATCGGCGAATGTTGTGGAGGTGCTGTTTCTCGGTGAGAGCCAGACGTGCAGCGTGGTCACTGCGGGCGGGACGTCGATGACGGTGAAAGCGCTGTCGGCGGCAGGCATGCCGCTCAAGGCCGGCGATCCGGTCCGGGTGCGCTGGGCGACGGCGGATGCTTGTGTTTACACCGAATGGACCGAGAGCGATTTGAACAAGGCTGCCGGTGCTCACTAGATTTCCAATCCACTGAAATCCCCCTGTGGGAGCGAGCCTGCTCGCGAATGCGCTGTGTCACTCAACATTAATGGTGACTGACACAACCTTTTCGCGAGCAGGCTCGCTCCCACAGGTTCGGGATTGTTCAATTGATCGGGGAATACCCTTCAATCTGATCCGGCCACGCCGTCAGCACTTCAAACCCGTTTTCCGTCACCGCGACCATATGCTCCCACTGCGCCGACAAGGAGCCATCCTTGGTCAGCACGGTCCAGCCGTCTGGCATGTTCTTCACATGGCGTTTGCCGGCATTGAGCATCGGTTCCACGGTGAAAATCATCCCGGCCTTGAGCTTCAGCCCTTGATTGGGAAAGCCGTAATGCAGGATTTGCGGTTCGTCGTGATAGACCTTGCCGATGCCATGGCCGCAGTACTCGCGCACCACGCTGAAGCCCTCCGCCTCCGCCAGGCTCTGGATCGCATGACCGATATCGCCCAGCGTTGCGCCCGGTTTCACTGCGCGAATGCCCGCGCACATCGCGTCGTAAGTGGTCTTGATCAGGTGCTGCGCTTCAGGAGTCGCCTCGCCCACCACATACATGCGACTGGTATCGCCGAACCAGCCGTCCTTGATCACCGCGATGTCGAGGTTGACGATGTCGCCGTCTTTCAATGGCGTACCCGATGGAATGCCGTGGCACACCACATCGTTGACCGACGCGCAGACGGTTTTCG
Organism: Pseudomonas sp. S3_G06; assembly: GCF_054667565.1. Classification (NCBI taxonomy): domain Bacteria; kingdom Pseudomonadati; phylum Pseudomonadota; class Gammaproteobacteria; order Pseudomonadales; family Pseudomonadaceae; genus Pseudomonas; species Pseudomonas sp. S3_G06. The sequence goes on along the minus strand of NZ_CP162738.1, from coordinate 1,746,048 downwards.
GAAAGCCGTGATAACCGACGTTGGCCGGCACGGCTTTCTGCACATTGACGATGTAGTCGTTGCACAACCGGTCCAGCTCATCGGTGGTCACCCCGGCCTTCACATGCGGCACCAGCATCGCCAGTACTTCGGCGGCGAGTTTGCCGGCGGCGCGGGATTTTTCGATGTCGGCCGGCGTGTTGATCTTGATCTGGTTTCTCATGCGCTGACGGCTTCCTGAGTCAGTTGTTGCAGATCCAGGCCACCGTTCTGTTCGGCGCGGATCAGCAGGCGGCAAATGGCGCTGTGGTCGAGGTTGGGGTGCAGCTCGGCGAGCATGCCGATGCGCATCCAGTGCTCGGCCTGCGCGTTGATCGAGCGGCTGAGGGCGTTGCTGGAGATGCGCAGGTTCTCGTGCATGTCCTCTGAAATTTTTACGATGCCCATATTTGTATCCGATACGAAATGTATATGGAACGTATATTAATCAGTGCATACGGCCGATTGCAATGCCGACGACAAAATCGACGCTGTGGCAGATTCGCCTCCCCCTCCACCGTGCAAATCGACTACCATGCCGCCGCCGGTTTCCACACGGAATTAATAGGGAATCCGAAATGCTTGCACAGCATCAATCGGAACTGCCCCCGCAACTGTAGGTGCCGAGCCTGCTCCTCGACTGCCACTGGGTGAACCCCGGGAAGGCCGGAGCGTGGCGATGACGCATCAGTCAGGAGACCTGCCGGCACAGCGACTGACTAACCGGCGGGGTGTCCGGGAAGGACATCGTGCCGCGCGTATTTTCCCCGTGCCGGCCTTGCGCAGTTTCCACGACTGCGCCCGAGGTGTGTTTCCAACCGTACCCGCCCGCTCCCGTACGGTTCCCCTGGAGACTGCCCCATGCTGCTGCCCCGCGTTGCCACCCTGCTCACCGCTCTGAGCCTTTGCGCCCTGGCGCAAGCGTCGCCGACTGCGTATCCGCTGACCGTGGAAAACTGTGGCAGCAGCCTGACCTTTCAGCACGCGCCTGCGCGCACGGTGACCATCGGCCAGGCCGGTACGGAAATGCTTTATGCCTTGGGCCTGGGCGACAAAGTCGTCGGCACCTCGTTGTGGTTCAACGACGTGCTGGGCACATACAAAGCGCAGAACGACAGGATCGAGCGCCTCGCCGACAACGAGCCGAGTTTCGAAGCGGTGATCGCTAAACGCCCGGAGCTGGTTGCCGTCGAGCTGGAATGGATGGTCGGCCCGCAAGGCGCGGTCGGCACTCGCGAGCAGTTTCATGAACTGAAGATTCCTACCTATCTGCTGCCCTCCGATTGCGAAGCCAAGGACAACCTCGTCGGCTCGGACGGCACGCGGCTGGCGCCGTTTCGCATCGACAGCATCTACAAAGCCGTGAGCCAGCTCGCAGCGATTTTCGATGTGCAGGCGCGTGGCGAGCAGCTCAATGAGCAGCTCAAAGCCAGCCTCGCGCAGTCGATCGCCACCGCGAAAAAGCAGCAGCGCAAAGACGTCAGCGCCCTTGTGTGGTTCTCCAGCGCCGAGATGGACATCGAGCCGTTCGTGGCCGGGCACAAAGGCGTTCCCGATTTCATGCTCAGCACCCTCGGCGTGCGCAACGTCGTCGAGTCGGATGAAGAATGGCCGACCGTCGGCTGGGAAACCATCGCCAAGGCCAACCCGACATTTCTGGTGATCGCGCGCATGGATCGTCGGCGTTTCCCGGCGGACGACTATCAGAAAAAACTCGCCTTCCTGCGCAGTGATCCGGTGACGCGCAACATGGACGCGGTCAAGCACAACCGCATCATCATCCTAGACGCCATGGACATGCAGGCCAGCCTGCGCACCTTCGACGGCCTCGCACAACTGGCCAGCGCGATCAACGGCTACGACCTGTCGCCATGAGCAGACGCCTGATCCGTTTGCTGCTGGTGCTGTTGACGTTGTCGGTCGCGCTGATTGGCGGCGTGGCTATTGGCGAGACTTCGATCGAGCCGAGCGTGGTATTGCAGGTGCTGGCCAACAAGCTGTGGAGCGCCGGTTATGTGCTCGACCCGATCGACGAAGGTATCGTCTGGAACTATCGCCTGACCCGCGCGCTGGTCGCGGCGGCTTGCGGCGCCGGCCTGGCGACGTGCGGGGTGATTCTGCAATCGCTGCTGCGCAATCCGCTGGCCGATCCGTATCTGCTGGGGATTTCCGCGGGTGCCTCGACCGGCGCGGTGATGGTCGCCCTGCTTGGCGTCGGCGCCGGGGCGATTTCATTGTCGGTCGGTGCCTTTGCCGGCGCGGTGACCGCGTTCGTACTGGTGATCCTGTTGGCGCGGGTCAGCGGCTCGGCCAGCGGCACCGGGCAGATCATTCTGGCCGGGATCGCCGGTTCGCAATTGTTCAACGCCCTCACCGCGTTTCTGATCACCCGCTCGGCCAGCTCCGAACAAGCGCGCGGGATCATGTTCTGGCTGCTCGGCAATCTCGGCGGCGTGCGCTGGCCGTCGGTGTGGCTGGCGGTCCCAGTGGCCTTGCTCGGGCTGGTCGTTTGTCTGTGGCACCGCCGGGCGCTGGATGCGTTCACCTTTGGCGCGGACTCGGCAGCCTCCCTCGGCATTGCCGTGCGCCGAGTGCAGATCCTGCTGATCGGCTGCGCCGCGCTGGTGACGGCGGTGATGGTGTCGATTGTCGGCTCGATCGGCTTTGTCGGTCTGGTGATTCCCCATGCCGCGCGGTTGTTGCTCGGCACGGGGCATGCGCGTCTGTTGCCCGCCAGTGCGCTGGGCGGTGCGGTGTTTCTGATTGCCGCCGATGTGCTGTCGCGCACCCTGATCAAGGGTCAGGTGATCCCGGTCGGCGTGATCACTGCGCTGGTCGGCGCACCGGTGTTCGCGCTGATTCTGGTGGGCCGGAGATCGGCGCGATGAACACGGTTTTAAGTTGTGCGGGTGTGGGCTTCAAAGTGCGCGGTGCCGAGTTGCTCAATGGTGTCAGTCTCGATGTTCAGCGCGGCGAGACCCTGGGCATTGTCGGGCCGAACGGTTCGGGGAAATCCACGCTGCTGAAACTGCTCGCCGGCCTGCGCGAACCGAGCGCGGGCCATGTGCAGCTCGGCGGTCAGGCGCTGGGCAAAATGTCGCGGCGCAGCATCGCGCAGACGCTCGCGGTGGTTGAGCAACAGGCCGATACCGACGATGGCATTCGCGTGTTCGACGCGGTGGCGCTGGGGCGCACGCCGTGGTTGTCGGCGCTGCAACCGTGGTCGCCGGCCGATGACGCCATCGTCGAGCAAGCGCTGGTCGACGTCGACGCCGTGCACCTGCGCAACCGCCTCTGGCGCAGCCTCTCCGGTGGCGAACGCCAGCGCGTGCACATCGCCCGCGCACTGGCCCAGCGCCCGCAGATCCTGCTGCTCGACGAGCCGGCCAACCACCTCGATATCCAGCATCAGTTGAGCATTCTGCAAGTGGTGCGCGCACTGCCGGTGACGACGTTGATCGCCCTGCACGATCTCAATCAGGCGCTCAAGTGCGATCGCCTGGCGGTGTTGGAGCGCGGGCGTCTGGTGGCATTGGGCGAGCCGCTGCACGTGCTGACGCCGGAGCGGTTACAGACGACTTTCGGCGTCAGGGCGCACTATCTGACGGACCCGTTCGATGGTGCACCGATATTGCGTTTCCTTGCCTGATGCATGTGTAGCTGACACACCGCTTTCGCGAGCAGGCTCGCTCCCACAAAGGATTTGTGTGTTGCCGTGAATGACAGGGGGAACGCGAATTCTGTGGGAGCGAGCTTGCTCGCGAAAGCGTCAGGTCATCCAACATTGAGGTCGACTGACACACCGCTTTCGCGAGCAGGCTCGCTCCCACAGGGTTATGTATTCCAGGGCGGTAAAGGGTCAGGCCCACTCTTTGCGCAGTTGCCGTGCGGCGCTGACCATGTGCACCAGCGCCGCTTCGGTCTCAGGCCAGCCTCGGGTTTTCAAACCGCAATCCGGATTGACCCACAGACGCTCAACCGGAATACGCTGCGCCGCCTTGCGCAGCAAGCCAACCATTTCCGACACATCGGGAATCCGTGGCGAGTGAATATCGTACACGCCGGGGCCGATGTCGTTCGGGTAGGCGAACGCTTCAAACGCTTCGAGCAGTTCCATGTCCGAACGCGAGGTTTCAATGGTGATGACATCGGCGTCCATCGCCGCGATCGACTCGATCACATCGTTGAATTCGCTGTAGCACATGTGCGTGTGGATTTGCGTTTCGTCGCGCACGCCGGAGGCGCACAGGCGGAACGCTGCGCTTGCCCATTCCAGATACGCCGGCCACTGCGCCCGGCGTAACGGCAAGCCTTCACGGAACGCCGCTTCGTCGATCTGCACGATTTTGATTCCTGCCGCTTCCAGATCATTCACCTCGTCACGAATGGCCAGCGCCAGTTGTCGTGCCTGCACTTCGCGGCTGACATCTTCGCGCGGGAACGACCACATCAGCATGGTCACCGGGCCGGTCAGCATGCCTTTCATGACCTTGTCGGTGAGGCCCTGGGCGTAACGAATCCACTCGACCGTCATCGCTTGCGGGCGGCGCAGGTCACCGAAGATCACCGCCGGTTTGACGCAGCGCGAACCATAGCTCTGCACCCAGCCAAAGCGGGTGAAGGCATAGCCGTCGAGCTGTTCGGCGAAGTATTCGACCATGTCGTTGCGCTCTGCCTCACCGTGCACCAGCACATCCAGGCCGAGGCGTTCTTGAATTTCCACCGCGTGGCGGATCTCCGTGTGCATCGCATCGGTGTAATCGGCCGCGCTGAGCTTGCCTTGCTTATAGGCCTGACGCGCCAGACGAATCGCCGCCGTCTGCGGAAACGAGCCAATGGTGGTGGTCGGGAATAACGGCAGGTCGAGCTTGCCGCGCTGTTTGGCGATGCGCTGAGCAAACGGCGATTGGCGTTGCGCATCCCTGGCAGTGATCGCCGCGACCCGCGCTTGCACCGCCGGTTTGTGAATACGCGGCGAGGCAGCGCGGCTGGTCTGCACCGAACGGCTTTGCGCGAGGGCACGCAGTACCTTCGGCGCTTCCGGCTCGCTGACCGCTTGGGCGAGCACGGCGACCTCTTCGCACTTCTGCACGGCGAACGCCAGCCAGCTTTTCAGTTCGGCATCGAGTTGGTCTTCCCGGCCCAGATCAACCGGGCTGTGCAGCAACGAGCAGGACGGTGCCACCCATAAGCGATCACCCAGACGTTCATGGGCATGACGCAGTGTCGCCAGCGCGTTTTGCAGATCGCAGCGCCAGACGTTGCGGCCATTGACCACACCCAGCGACAGCACTTTATAGGCCGGCAGACGATCCAGAATGGTCGGGTACTGATCCGGCGCGCGCACCAGATCGATGTGCAGGCCGTCGACCGGCAGGTTCGCCGCAAGACCGAGGTTTTCTTCCAGACCACCGAAGTACGTGGCGAGCAGTTTTTTCAGCGGATCGCGCTGGATCTGGTTGTAGGCGCGCTCGAAGGCATTCTTCCAGTCCTGCGGCAAATCGAGCACCAGAATCGGCTCGTCGATCTGCACCCACTCCACACCCAACGCCGCCAGCCGCGCGAAGATCTGGCCGTACAGCGGCAGCAGGCGGTCAAGCAAATCGAGCTTGTCGAAGTCGGCGCCTTTGGTTTTACCCAGCCACAGATAGGTCAGCGGGCCGAGGATCACCGGTTTGACGTTGTGCCCCAGCGCGCGGGCCTCTTCGGTTTCTTCAAACAGCTGCTCCCAACCCAGGTGGAAGTGCTGGTCGACACTGAATTCCGGTACGAGGTAGTGATAGTTGGTGTCGAACCACTTGGTCATTTCCTGAGCGTGGCCTTCGCCGCAGCAAGTATTGCTGACGCCTCGGGCCATGCTGAACAGGGTCTGCAGCGTGGCTTTGCCGTCGTGCGGACGGAAACGCTCGGGGATCACGCCGAACATCAGCGAGTGGCTCAGCACCTGGTCGTACCAGGCGAAATCGCCGACCGGCAGCAAGTCGATGCCGGCGTTTTTCTGCAAGTCCCAATGGACCTTGCGCAGCTCACGCCCGACGTCACGCAGGCCCGCCTCGTTCAGTTCTCCTTTCCAGAACGCCTCTTGCGCTTTCTTCAGTTCGCGGTCGCGACCGATGCGCGGAAATCCAAGGGAATGGGCCAGTGCCATGACAAACAACTCCAGATGCTTATTCGATGGCGGTATTGTCGGGAACCGTGCTTGATGAAACAAACTCAATAAATTCCAGATCATCACAAGTTCTACTCATGCACAGAAGCCCCCTGCAGGAGCGTCCGAAGGCTGCGATCTTCAGACCGTAGGGACGCAGAGCGTCCCCGGCTGCAGTCCCACGCGGAGCGTGGGAACGATCAGACACCTCAGGGTAACATGCCAGTTTTCGTTCTATCGTTAGATCCAAATGGCTGGATTTTCCAAGGATTAAAGGTTGCGAGAGAGGATGTCTGCGCCTAAGTTGCACGCGAGTCTTTTCCCGCGATTGGAACGCGATCAACACCATAAAGAGGTGAAGAAATGTCGAAGGAATCACGCCCTGCCGTGCTTGGGCTGATAGGCAATACTCCGCTGGTTCAGGTCACCCGCTTCGATACCGGACCGTGCACGCTGTTTCTCAAACTCGAATCACAGAACCCCGGCGGCTCGATCAAGGACCGTATCGGTCTGGCGATGATCGACGCCGCTGAGCGTGACGGTCGCCTGCAACCGGGCGGCACGATTGTCGAGGCCACTGCCGGCAATACCGGTCTGGGTCTGGCGCTGGTCGGCCGCGCCAAAGGCTATCGTGTGGTGCTGGTGGTGCCGGACAAAATGTCCACCGAGAAAGTCCTGCACTTGAAGGCCATGGGCGCCGAAGTGCACATCACCCGCTCCGATGTCGGCAAGGGCCATCCCGAGTATTACCAGGACGTCGCCGCGCGTTTGGCCAAGGACATTCCCGGCGCGTTTTTCGCCGACCAATTCAACAATCCCGCCAACCCGCTGGCCCATGAATGCAGCACCGCACCGGAAATCTGGGCGCAGACCGAACATGATCTGGACGCCATCGTCGTCGGCGTCGGATCGGCCGGCACGCTGACCGGGCTGAGTCGTTTCTTCAAACGCGTGCAACCGAATCTGGAAATGGTCCTCGCCGATCCGGTCGGCTCGGTGATGGCGCAATACAGCCGCGACGGCACCTTGCCGACGCCCGGTTCGTGGGCGGTCGAGGGTATCGGCGAAGACTTCATTCCTTCAATCACCGACCTGTCCAGCGTGCGCCACGCCTACTCGATCAGCGACGCGGAAAGCTTCGATCATGCGCGCCAACTGCTCAAGGCCGAGGGCATTCTCGGTGGCTCATCGACCGGCACCCTGTTCGCTGCCGCGCTGCGTTATTGCCGCGAGCAGACCGAGCCGAAACGCGTGGTCAGCTTTGTCTGCGACACCGGCACGCGCTACCTGTCGAAGGTCTACAACGACCAGTGGATGACCGATCAGGGCCTGTTGCAGCGCAAGGGCTACGGCGATCTGCGCGATTTGATCGCACGGCGTTTCGAGGACGGCCGGGTGATCAGCGTCGGCCCGGACGACACCCTGCTCACGGCCTTCCAGCGCATGCGTCTGGCGGACGTTTCGCAACTGCCGGTGCTGGTCGAAGGCAAACAACTAGTGGGAGTGATCGACGAGTCCGACATCCTCCTCGGCGTCCACGAAGACGCCGCACGTTTCAGCCAGTCGGTGTCGAGTGTGATGACCGACAAACTGCAAACCCTCGCCCCGGCTGCGAGCCTGGCCGAGCTGGAAGCGGTGCTCAGCCGTGGCCTCGTCGCGATCATCGCTGACGGTTCCGGCTTCCATGGCCTGATTACCCGCACCGACATGCTCAACCAATTACGGAGATCCCTTGCATGAATCAGCACGACGATAAATCCCAAGGCTTCGCCACCCGGGTGATCCACGCCGGGCAAGAGCCGGACCCGACCACCGGCGCGCTGATGCCGCCGATCTATGCCAACTCCACCTACCTGCAAGACAGCCCCGGCGTGCACAAGGGTTTTGACTACGGCCGCTCGCACAACCCGACGCGTTTCGCCCTGGAGCGCTGCGTTGCGGACCTCGAAGGCGGCACCCGCGCGTTCGCCTTCGCCTCAGGGCTCGCGGCGATTTCCACGGTATTGGAACTGCTCGACGCCGGCTCACACATCGTCTCCGGCAATGACTTGTACGGCGGCACGTTCCGCCTGTTCGACAAGGTCCGTCAGCGCAGTGCCGGGCACCGTTTCAGCTTCGTCGACCTGACCGATCTGTCGGCGTTCGAAGCCTCGCTGCAGGACGACACGCGCATGGTCATGGTCGAAACTCCGACCAATCCGCTGCTGAGCCTGTCGGATCTGGCCGCCATCGCGCGCATCTGCCGCGCACGCGGGATCATCTGCGTGGCCGACAACACCTTCGCCAGCCCGTACATCCAGCGCCCACTGGAGTTGGGTTTCGACATCGTCCTGCACTCGACCACCAAATACCTCAACGGCCACTCCGACGTGATCGGTGGCATTGCCGTGGTCGGGCAGAACGCCGAACTGGCGGAAAAACTCGGTTTTCTGCAGAACGCCGTCGGCGCGATTTCCGGGCCGTTCGATGCGTTCCTGACCTTGCGCGGGGTGAAGACTTTGGCGCTGCGCATGGAACGTCACTGCAGCAACGCCCTGGATCTGGCGCAGTGGCTGGAACAGCAGCCGCAGGTCAAGCGCGTCCACTATCCGGGCCTGACCTCGCACCCGCAGCACGAACTGGCCAAGCGGCAGATGCGTGGTTTTGGCGGGATGATTTCTGTTGATCTGAACAGCGATCTGGCCGGCGCACGGCGCTTTCTCGAGAACGTGCAGATCTTTGCGTTGGCGGAAAGTCTGGGCGGTGTGGAGAGCCTGATCGAGCACCCGGCGATCATGACCCACGCGACCATTCCGCCGGAAACCCGCGCGAAGCTGGGGATTGGCGATGGGCTGGTGCGGTTGTCGGTGGGGGTCGAAGACATTGAAGACCTGCGCGCCGATCTGGCTCAGGCACTGGCAAAAATCTAGCGCCGCAAATACGTAAAAGTCCTCACAGTGACGGGCGGCTCATTCGAGTCGCCCGACGTTGCAATAGCACATTTGTGCTAATCGACCCTGCTCCCCCTCGGCGCTATATTCCTTGCACTCCAGAACGCTCCCGACGTTGCCCTTTCGCAGCGCGCGGGATCGTTGTGCCTGCAATTCAGAACGACACCAAGGAAGAAACACCATGAAATCCCTGATCGCAACACTCACCCTCAGCGCGCTTTTTCTCACTGGCTGCGCCACGCCGAAACAATGGGAAGCCACCGGCGGCAGCAAAACCGATGGCATCGTCCAGGTGTCCTACGAACTGGGCCAATTCGAAAGCGGCCAGACTAACGCCGAGCAGGGACTGACTATCGCAGCGCAACGCTGCAAAACGTGGGGCTATAAAACTGCCGAGATCACCGGCTCGGAAAAAAACATCTGCCGCACCATGGGCAAGTTCAATTGCCTGCAAACCACCATTACTCAGGACTACCTCTGCAAGCGATAACAGCGCGATTATTACGGCGCTAAACCTGCCGGTCGCGCAGCCCGCGCAACGTGGCGCGCAACTCGGCCGGCCGCACAGGCTTCGACAGAATCGCAATCTGTCGATCGTGCAAGGCAGCCTGAATCTTCTCGACGTCGTGCCCGGTGATGATCATCGCCGGCACCGCCCAGCCGCGCTGCCTGCGCACTGCGTCGATGCATTCGATGCCAGTGGCGTGGGTGCCGAGGTCATAGTCGGCGACGATGATGTCGCAGTCGGTGACCAGATCTTCAGCCGACGACTCGGCCTGCACCACGCAGCCCCAGCGTTCAAGCAACGCTGAGGTTGCCAGCAGTACGTTGCGATCATCCTCGACCAGACACACCTTCAGCCCGGTCAACAAACCCACTTGCCGCGCTTCACCGCGGACAACCAGTGACTGCGGTGCCGCTACGATCGGCAAACCGCCAAGGGTCACCGCCGTGCCGCGCCCTGACCGCGAACGCAGCGTGACTTCCATCCCGATCAATTCCCCGAGCCGCTTGATGATCGACAGCCCCAGACCCACACCCTCGACGTCTTTGTCGCGCACCTGCCGCACCCGGTAAAACTCCTCGAAGACCTTGGCCAGGTGCTCTTCGGCAATGCCGTTGCCGCAGTCATAAATGACGATTGCCAGCCCTGCCCCGCGTTTACGCACGCCAATCAGCACTGGCCGCTGCGCGCCGTATTTGAAGCAATTGGAGAGCACGTTCTGCACCATCGTCGCCAGCAGCGCCGGGTCGGTTCTGACCCAGTGGTTGCGCGGTCGCAGCCGCAGCTCGACACCCGCCCAACGGGCTGCCTCCTGGTGTTGGCGGACCAGTTCCGCGAGCCATTCTCCGAGGTTCAGCGTCTGCATTTTTGCTTCGACCCGGCCGTTATCGAGGGTGTACAGGTCGAGGATCGAGCGGAACAACTGCGAGACGTTGAGCAGTGAGCGGTCGATGTTGTCGACCAACCGCCGCTCCTCATCACCCAAGCGCGACTCCCGCAGGCACGCGGTAAACAGTCCGATGGAGTGAATTGGCTGACGCAAGTCGTGACTGGCCTGCGCCAGAAACCGCGATTTCTCCAGATTCGCCGCCACCGCTTCTTCCGACGCCTTGCGTGTGCGCTCCAACAGCAAGTGTGCATAGAACGGAATGACCGTGCTGGTGATCAGCAGCATCAACACCATGAACGGCTGCGCCTGCCAATACGGGGTCAGACGATAGACCACCAGCAGCGCCACCAGCGCCAGCCCGGTGGCAATCGCCAAGTAGCGCGAGCCGTAGCGCATACCATTGCCGAGATTGACCCAGACCATCACCGCGTACAGTGGCAACGCCGCTTCGCCGCCGATCACCAGCCCGAAACAGGTGCCGGTGTAATCGTGGGCCATGGCAAAAATCCGCCGGGCTGGATAATGCCCCGGCCAACGCGCAATGGCCTGGCGAAATACGATCGACGCCAGCAGGAACAGGCTGATGTAGGTGATGACCGGCAGGTAGGTCTCGAAGCGATGGCCCGGCAAAAAGACCAGTACGACCATGTAAACCACCGCGATGGCGGCGATGATGATGCGCAGATTGGCTTGGTCGAGTTCGGTGTTTTTCTCGAACTTCATGGGAAACGTCCTTGTGCAGCGATTGCAGTTTCGGAAGCAGCCTACAGGCAACCTTCGCGTCCAGTGCTAAGGTGCAGGCCTTGAATCACGCCTGACCCAGGGAGGGTCGCATCATGACGTGCCGGATCATCATAGCCGACGATCACCCGCTCTTTCGCGAGGCAATGCTGCGCACCGTGCAGCGCTTGCTGCCCGAAGCGAATATCTGCGAGGCCGGCGACTTCGACGCTGTGCTCGAGCTGCTGTCACAGGACAACGAGCCGGACACGCTGATACTCGATCTGCGCTTTCCCGGACTGACCTGCATCACTCAACTCGCCGACTTGCGCCAACGATTGCCGCGCACCACGCTGATCGTGGTGTCGATGGTTGACGATCAGGCGCTGATCAGTGAAGTCATGGCGGCGGGCATTGACGGTTTTATCGGCAAGAACATTGCGCCGGATGAAATCGGCCAGGCGATTCTGGCGATCCGTGAAGGTGAAGTACTGGTGAAGTCGGCGCCGTCCGGCTTGTTGCCGCTGGAAACCGCGACGACGCTGACGCCGCGTCAGCAGGACGTGCTGCGTTTGATCGCGCAAGGCAAGACCAACAAGGAAATCGCCCGTGAACTGGATATTTCGCCGTTCACGGTGAGGATCCATGTGTCTTCGTTGTTGCGCACGCTGGACGTGCCGACGCGGGCGGCAGCGGCGGTCAAGTATTCGGGTCTGTGAAGCGGTTTTACGGGTCGACCTGCGCCATCAAATCCGGCACCGACTCCGGTCGTTTCGCATAGCGCTGGGCCAATACCGCGCAGACCATCAGTTGGATCTGATGGAACAACATCAGCGGCAGAATCAGCACGCCGATGGTGCTGCCGGCAAACAGTACCTGCGCCATCGGCACGCCGGTCGCCAGGCTCTTTTTCGAACCGCAGAACAGAATGGTGATGCGGTCTTCCTGATTGAAGCCGAAGGCTTTGCCGAAAAAGGTCGAGGCCAGTAAAACCAGCGCCAGCAGAATGCAGCAGACCACCACCAGGCCGAGCAATTCGAACAACGGAATCTGCTGCCAGATGCCTTCGTTGACCGCCTCGCTGAATGCGCCGTACACCACCAGCAGAATCGAACCCTGATCAACGAATTTCAGCCAGTTCTTGTTGCGCCCTACCCACGCGCCGATCCAGCGGCGGGCGATCTGCCCGGCAATGAACGGCAGCAACAATTGCACGCTGATCTTCACTATCGCATCGAGGGTCGAACCGCCGTCACCGTGAACGTTGAGCAGCAGCGTTACCAGCAGCGGCGTCAGAAAAATCCCGAACAGACTGGACGCCGCCGCACTGCAGATCGCCGCCGGAATATTGCCTCGCGCCAGCGAAGTGAACGCGATCGCCGACTGCACGGTGGCGGGCAACGCGCAGAGGTAGAGCATGCCCATGTACAGCTGATCACCGATCAGTGGTGACAACAGCGGTTTCAGCGCCAGGCCGAGGATCGGGAACAGTACGAAGGTCAGGCCGAACACCAGCAGATGCAGACGCCAGTGGCCGGCGCCGGCGATGATCGATTCGCGCGACAGCTTGGCGCCGTGCAGGAAAAACAGCAGGGCGATGGCGATGTTGGTCAGCCAGCCGAAGCCGACCGCGACCTGGCCGCTGGCCGGCAGGAAGCTGGCCAGCAGGACGACGCCGATCAAGGTCAGCGTGAAGTTATCGGGCAGAAAACGTGGGCGCGTCATGAGATTCATCCGGGGGTTGCCAGTGCGTACCGACGACTCTAACGTGACTGGCAATTACCGACTAACGCCGAAGAGCCGCAAGATGCCGCCTAAAGGACATAGCAAAAGCGTGCGCCGCAGTGTTCCCGGGTTGCCCAGCCTGCCGCGCCCCGTGTACGGACGCACCGAATCGCTGCCCAATCGCGCCCTCACCCGCCGCCACAGTCATCCGTGGGTGCAGTTGTCCTACGCGATTCAGGGTGTGCTCGAAGTGCAGACCAGCGCCGGCCGATTCGTCGCGCCGCCGGAGCGTGCGGTGTGGATTCCGGCGGGCGTGCCGCACCGGGTGTTCAGCGCACCGCATACGGAAATGCGCAGCCTGTACATCGATAGCAGCGTCACCGGTTGGGCGGCTGAACATTGCCATGTGCTCGGCGTCAGCGATTTGCTCAGGGAGTTGATTCGCGCCTTCAGTCAGGTGCCAGTGGAATACGACGAAAGCGGCCCTGACGGACGCTTGGCCCAGGTGATCCTTGATCAATTGGCCGACGCGCCGACCATCGACTTGATGCTGCCGCTGCCGCAAGACCCGCGCCTGAAGCAGATCTACCAGAGCCTGGAGCAACACCCGGAACAGCAGACCACCCTGAGCCACTGGAGCGAAAAATTCGGTGTCACCGAAAAGACTCTGACCCGCCTGTTTTTGCGCGACACCGGCCTGACCTTCCGCGCCTGGCGTCAACGCCTGCGCCTGCTCGGGGCACTGACGCCGCTTGAGAAAGGTGAGCGTGTGACGGATGTTGCGCTGGCCTGCGGATACGACTCGACCTCGGCGTTCATTGCCGCGTTTCGTCAGCAGTTCGGCGAAACGCCGGGAGAGTTTTTCCGCTGACACTTCGTTTTTGCCGAACTGTCAGTCAGAAATAAACGATTTTTCTTTGCTCCAGATCCGTCGCTAGCATGGCCCCATCTGACTTTGATCGAGAAGAGAAGATGATCCCTGTGGGAGCGAGCCTGCTCGCGAACGCGGTGGGTCAGCAACCTCAACTTCACTGTTCCATCGCATTCGCGAGCAGGCTCGCTCCCACAGGGGATGCGCTTGCTGCAAATAAAAAGACAGGGAGCGTGCCATGCCTGCCACGAACATCAATATCGGCGAACCCTGGATGTGGGGTGCCTTCATCATCTTCGTTCTGGCCATGCTGGCCCTGGACCTGTTTGTCTTCGGCGGGCGCAAGGCGCACCGGGTGTCGGTGCGGGAAGCGTCGGCCTGGGTGATTGCCTGGTGCCTGTTGGCGCTGAGCTTCGCCGGGTTGCTCTGGTGGTATCTGCACGGTGAATTCGGCGGTGAAATCGCCCGGCAGAAAACCCTGGAATTCCTCACCGGCTATCTGATCGAGCAGTCGCTGTCGATCGACAACATGTTCGTCTTCGTGATGATCTTCAGCTACTTCGCCGTGCCACCGGAATTGCAACGACGAGTGCTGCTGTACGGCGTGCTCGGCGCGATTGTGATGCGAGCGATCATGATTTTTGCCGGGGTGTGGCTGGTGTCGCAGTTCGAATGGCTGCTGTATGCCTTCGGTGTGTTCCTGATCATCACCGGGATCAAGATGCTGGTGTTCGCTGATCATCAACCGGATCTGGAAAAGAATCCGTTATTGCGCTGGGTGCGCGGGCATATGCGCATCACCAGTGGCTTTCATGGCGAGAAGTTTTTCATCCTGCAGAACAGCGTGCGCTGGGCGACACCGATGTTTCTGGTGCTGGTGCTGATCGAGGCCAGCGACCTGATGTTCGCCGTCGACAGCATTCCGGCGATCTTCGCCGTGACCACCGACCCGTTCATTGTCTTCACCTCGAACATCTTCGCAATCATGGGCCTGCGCGCGCTGTACTTCCTGCTGGCGGACATGGCTGACCGCTTTCACCTGCTCAAATACGGGCTGGCGATCGTACTGGTGTTCATCGGCGGCAAGATGGTGCTGATGCCGTGGTTCCACATGCCGGTGGAATGGTCGCTGGCAATCGTCGGGACGGTGATTCTCGGGTCGGTGCTGTTGAGCCTGGTGACTAGCCGCGAGGCAGAACGCCGCACCGAATGACACAACCCACCCCCACCTGTGGGAGCGAGCCTGCTCGCGAATACGCCGGATCATTCAACATAGGAGTTGAATGACACCCCGCTTTCGCGAGCGGGCTCGCTCCCACATTTGAAGTGCGGTGCTCTTATTTATCGGATTTGATACTGGTCCACACCCGCGTCCGCACCCGTTCCATTTTCTGCGGCAACGGCTGCACCACGTACAGGGTTTTCAGCGCTTCGCTGGTCGGGGTCAGGTTGGGGTTGTCGGTGATGTCCTTGTTGACCAGCGGCATCGAGTCCTTGTTGGCATTTGGATACCCGAGGAAATCACTGATCGGTGCGATCACTTTCGGGTCGAGCAAGTGGTTGAGGAATTCGTGGGCCTCGGCGACGTTCTTCGCGCTCTTCGGAATGGCGAAGGTGTCGAACCAGATCGGCGCGCCCTCCTTCGGCAAACGCCAGTCGACCACCACACCGTTGCCCGCCTCTTTGGCGCGATTGCCGAACTGGTAGAAGCTGCCGGAATAACCGATCGCCACGCAGATGTCGCCGTTGGCGATGTCGGTCATGTATTTGGCCGAGTTGAAATAGGTCACGTACGGGCGAATCTTCATCATCAAGGCCTTGGCCTTTTCATAGTCCGCCGGGTTCTGGCTGTTCGGGTCGAGGCCGAGGTAATGCAGGGCAAGCGGCAGGATTTCCGACGGCGAATCGAGCATCGCCACGCCGCAGGCCTTGAGCTTTTCCATGTTCTCGGGCTTGAACACCAGATCCCAACTGTCCACCGGCGCATTTTCGCCCAGGGCGGCCTTGACCTTGGCCGGGTTGAAGCCGATCAGCACGGTGCCGTACATGTACGGCACGCCGTACTGGTTGCCGGGGTCGTTGGCGTCGAGCAATTTGAGCAGGGCCGGATCCTGGTGCTGCCAGTTCGGCAATTTTGACTTGTCGAGTTTCTGGAACACGCCGGCCTTGATCTGGGTTTCGATGAACTGATTGGACGGCACCACCAGGTCGTAACCGGAGTTGCCGGTGAGCAGTTTCGCTTCCAGGGATTCGTTGGTGTCGAAGGTGTCCCAGGTCACTTTGATCTTGCTTTGCTCGGCGAAGTCCTTGGGCACTGACGGCAGAATGTAATCCGCCCAGTTGTACACCCGCAGTTCGCGCTGCTCGGCCTGGACGGCGCTGGCCAGCAGCGTCAGGCCACACACGGTGGCGCCCAGAATGCGTTTGATCGTGACCATGGTTGTTTCCCCGAATGCGACGTGAGATCGATGGTTTTTATGTTCTGTACACGGCAGTGGCTGTAACGATAGCCAAGGGCAAAAAAGGTCGAGCCTTTTGTTATGGTTTCGATTCTTGCTGACAGCGTAGCGCGATGACAGTAGGCGGCAGGCCAAAAGGGGATCGATATGGCCAATTTGCTTGACCGCTGAAATGCGCAAACAAAAATGCCCGGCGCTGGGCCGGGCATTGCTGTGTTGCCGTTGGGATCAGTCGGTATAGACGAGTCTCGCCGCCCTGCTCTGCTGCGCCTGCCCGCGAGTCGCGAGGCAGTAATACAGCGGCACCGTTACCACCAGGCCAACCAGCCACGACAGGTCGGCACCTTCCACCAGATTGGCGTATGGCCCGACGTACAGCGAGGTGTTGGCAAACGGCAGCTGCACGATGATGCCGATGAAGTAGGCAATGATCGCGTGCAGGTTGAAGCGCCCGTAGATGCCACCGTCGGCGCGGAAGATCGAGGCGATGTCGTAGTTGCCGCGCTTGATCAGGTAGAAGTCGATCAGGTTGATCGACGCCCACGGCACCAGCACCAGCAACAGCGCCAGAATCAGGCCGATGAATTCGGAAATGAAATCCGCCGAAGCACCGAGGGCGACCACGCAGCATCCGGCCAGGATCACGCTCGACAGCACCACGCGCACTTTGATGCTCGGCGTCCATTGGCTGGCGAAAGTCTGGATCGAGGTGATGATCGACAACACCGCGCCATACAGATTGAGCGCGTTGTGGCTGATGATGTTGAGCAGAAACAGCACCATCAGAATCGGCCCCAGCCAACCGGTGGACTGCTTGACCGCAGCCATCGCTTCAGTGCCTTCCGGCGTCGCCAGTACCGCCACCGCGCCAAAACTGAACGAGAGAATCGTGCCCAGCGTCGCGCCCAAATACGTCGCCCAGAAGGGTTTGGCGATACCGATGTCTGCTGGCAGATAACGCGAATAGTCGGAGACGTACGGCGAGAAGCTGATCTGCCAGATGATCCCCAGCGACACCGTCGCCAGCCAGCCGGAGAGATTGAAACTGCCGCGCGTCAGGAAGTCCGCTGGCAAGTCATGGGCGAAGATGTAGATGAAGCCTGTGAGCAATGCGCCGCCCATCACCCAGGTGCCGATGCGGTTGAGGGTGTGGATGAAGTTGTAGCCGATCACACCGATCGCCGTAGCAGCCAGCGCGCCGATCAGAATGCTCAGCGGCGCTGGCACAGACGGCACAATGCCGACGATGGATTTACCGGCCAGCACGATGTTGGAAATGAAGAAACCGATGTAGATGAGCGCCGCGAAGAACACGATCAGCAGAGCTCCATAACGACCGAACTGACCGCGACTCTGGACCATTTGCGGAATGCCCATGCGCGGACCCTGCGCCGAGGCCAGCGCGATCACCACGCCGCCGATCATGTGCCCCAGCGCAATCGCCAGCAGCCCCCAGAACAGATTGAGGTGGAACACCTGAACCACCATGGCGCCGGTGACAATGGGCAGTGGCGCAATGTTGGTGCTGAACCAAAGAGTGAACAGATCGCGGGCCTTCCCGTGGCGTTCCGCGAGTGGGACGTAATCGACCGTATGATTCTCGATCAACGGATCTTGCCGGGACATCTGGGACATATGCATGAACTCGAGTTTGTCTGTTTTTATCTTTGTATGAAGCCAAACCGGGAGGACTCTTGGGTCGCCCCTCAGATGCAGACCATATTATGGTATTCCAAACTTTGCACAAGCCTGATCCGCTGATTCTGTCGCTGTCTGATCCGCTATCCTCGCTGATCACACCCCTGCACGGCTAGCTGAACGCCCCGTAAACATTGCCTTTCCGACGAAAGTGGCACGTTTATCGGTTCACCAGAAAAGCTCTTGCAAGATATGTATTACGGTATACCATCAGACCTACAAATCATAAAAACCGCGTCACACCACCCGAGGACCACCCAATGATCGATGCTGCCATTTACAAACAAGTCATGGGCTCGTTCCCGTCCGGCGTCACCGTCATCACCACGCTGGACGACGACGGTCAGATCGTCGGCCTGACCGCCAGCGCGTTCAGCTCGCTGTCGATGGATCCGGCGCTGGTGCTGTTCTGCCCCAATTACAGCTCCGACTCTTACCCAGTGCTGATCAAGAACAAACGCTTTGCGATTCATCTGTTGTCCAGCGTGCAGCAAAGCGAAGCCTATGCCTTCGCCCGCAAAGGCAAGGACAAGGCGCAGGGCATCGAGTGGACATTGAGCGAACTGGGCAACCCAATCCTCGCCAATGCCACGGCGGTGATCGAGTGCGAGTTGTGGCGTGAATACGAAGGTGGCGACCACGCGATCATGGTCGGCGCGGTGAAGAACCTGATCGTCCCCGAGCAAGTCGCCGGACCGCTGGTGTATTGCCACGGCAAGATGGGTGCGTTACCGGTTGTGGCGTGATTTCACCAGATCTCGGATATCCCATTTGGGAGCGAGCCTGCTCGCTCCCACAGGTTTTGGTGTTGCCTGGGCGACCGTGTCAGGTCCTAAACCGGCTCACCAACTGATTCAACGTCTGCGACAACGCCGTCAGATTCTGCGCATCCTGCCGAGTCGAATCCGCCAGGCTCGCCACCAACTGCGCATCGCCATGAATCTGGCTGATGTGCCGATTGATGTCCTCCGCCACTTGATGCTGTTCTTCCGCCGCTGTGGCGATCTGCGTGTTCATGTCGCGGATCACGTCGACCGATTCACGGATCATTTCAAAACTCGCCCGCGCCTCGTTGATCGACACCACGGTTTCCTGCGATACCTCAAGGCTGGCGTGCATCTGCTTGCCCATCTGGTGGGTGCGCCGCGCCAGATTGCCGAGCAGTGCGTCAATCTCACCGGTGGAATCCGAGGTGCGTTTGGCCAGCGCCCGGACTTCATCGGCGACCACGGCAAAGCCCCTGCCCTGTTCACCGGCGCGCGCGGCTTCGATGGCGGCGTTGAGCGCGAGCAGATTGGTCTGCTCGGCAATTGAGCGAATCGTGCCGAGAATCGACTGGATGTCGTTGCTGTCCTGCTCCAGTTGCTGCATCGACTCGGCGCTGTGGCCGATCTCCTGACTCAAGCGCCCGACGTTACTTACCGCCGCGTCGATCTGCTGCTGCCCGGTGTGTGCCTGACGCTGACCGTTGTCTGCCGAGTCGGCCGCCTGACTGCACGAGCGCGCAACCTCGTTGGAAGTGGCGACCATTTCGTGAAACGCCGTAGAAACCATGTCCACCGCCTCACGCTGACGCGAAGCGACGTCGGCCATTTCCGCCGAGACCTCGGTGGCGCTGCCGGAGCTGCTGTGAATCTGCCCCGCTGCCTGGCCGATGCGTTGAATCAACGTGCGTATCGCTTCGAGAAACTGGTTGAACCAGCCCGCCAGTTGCGCGGTTTCATCCTGCCCGCGTACTTCCAGTCGCGCAGTCAGATCGCCCTCGCCCTGGGCAATACCTTCGAGTCCACTGGCGACGCCACGAATCGGCTTGACCATCAGTCCGGCAAACCACGCGCCGGCCATTGCAAACAACAGCGCGCAAACCACAGCGATAGCGCCGATCAGCCACGTCAAACGCGTCGCCGCCGCCATCACTTCGCTCGCCTTCACCAAGCCGACAAACCGCCAGCCCAACGCCTGCGACGGCCAGACCAGCGCCATGTAATCCTCGCCGGCCAATTGCACCTCTACCAGGCCTTTGCCCGCCTCGGCCAGTTGCTGATAACCGTCGCCGAGATCGCTGAGTTTCTTGAAGTTGTGCGCCGGATCGCTCGGGTCGACCAGCACGGTGTTGTTGGCTTCCATCAACATCAGATAACCGCTCTCGCCGAGGCGGATCTGCTTGACCAGATCGGTCAATTGCTTGAGCGACACATCGATGTTGACCACGCCAGCATTGCTGCCCAACTGGTTGTTGAAACTGCGTACGGTGCTCACCAGCACCACGTCATCCGCCGCCCAATAATAGGCCTCGGTGCGTAGGGTTTTGCCGGGATTGGCCATCGCGGTTGTGTACCAGGGGCGGGTGCGCGGATCGTAGTTCGCCAACTTCGCATCGCCCGGCCAGAACAGGTAACCGCCCTGCTCGGTGCCGACGGACAGATAGGTATAGGCCGGGTGCGCCTTGGCCAGACCGTCGAACAGCTTGAACAACTGTTGATCCTGCGGCCCCATCGGCACTTGCGCGGCGTCGCTGCTCAGGTAGCGTTTGAGGCTGGTGTCGATGCTTTGCAGTTGCGGATGCTCAGCCAGATAGGCAACGTTCTGGCTGATGCCCTCGAAGAACAGCTGCATCGCGTTTTCCACCTGACGCACTTCGCGCCCGGTGCTATCGGTAAAGGTGTCGCGCGCGCCCTCGCGAACATTGAGGATGATCAGCGCTGCCACCAGTAACACCGGCAGGCTGGCGATTACCGCAAATGCCAGAGTCAGTTTTTGTTTTATGTTCATTGCTTGCGCCTTCCTTGTTCGAAGTGTCGGTCAGAAATATTTTGCGGATATTCCGTATTATGGTATACCAATATTCAATCAACCGAACAGCCGTCCTCGAAGGCGTGCTTGAACGGTGAGAAGACTCGCGAGCGCAACGCGTTCACGTCAGTTCGACAGGCCCGCACACGACCGGCCAATTACAAAAGACTCGAGGTAGCGTCATGAAATTTTCCCTGTTCGTACACATGGAACGCTGGGACGAAAGCGTCAGCCACCGCCAACTGTTCGAAGACCTGACCGAACTGACCCTGATGGCCGAGGCCGGCGGTTTCAGCACCGTGTGGATTGGCGAACACCACGCCATGGAATACACCATCTCCCCAAGCCCGATGCCGCTGCTGGCCTACCTCGCAGCGAAAACCACCACCATCCACCTCGGCGCCGGCACCATCATCGCGCCGTTCTGGCACCCGCTGCGCGTCGCCGGCGAATGCGCCCTGCTCGACGTGATCAGCAACGGCCGCATGGAAGTCGGTCTGGCGCGCGGCGCCTATCAAGTCGAATTCGACCGCATGGCCGGCGGCATGCCCGCCTCCAGCGGCGGCCAGGCCCTGCGCGAAATGGTCCCGGTGGTCCGCGCCCTGTGGCAAGGCGACTACGCCCACGAAGGCGACATCTGGAAATTCCCCACCTCGACCAGCGTGCCGAAGCCGATCCAGAAGCCCAACCCACCCATGTGGATCGCCGCCCGCGACCCCGACTCGCATAACTTCGCCGTCGCCAACGGCTGCAACGTCATGGTCACGCCATTGATGAAAGGCGACGAAGAAGTCCTCGACCTGAAGAACAAATTCCAAACCGCACTGGACAACAACCCAGACGTACCGCGCCCGCAATTGATGGTGCTGCGCCACACCCACGTGCACACCGCTGATAACCCGGACGGCTGGAAAGTCGGCGCCAAAGCCATCTCACGTTTCTACCGCACGTTCGATGCGTGGTTTGGCAACAAGCAAACACCAGTCAACGGCTTCCTTGCGCCGAGTCCGGAAGAGAAGTTTGCCGGACGTCCGGAGTTTGAACTGGAGAGTCTGCACAAGACCGCGATGATTGGTACGCCGGAAGAAATCATTCCGCGGATCAAGTACTACCAGGAACTGGGGGTGGATGAGTTCAGCTTCTGGTGTGATAACAGCCTGCCGCATGAAGAGAAGAAGAAATCGCTGGAGTTGTTTATCAAGCATGTGGTGCCGGCGTTTCGCTAGGAGCCTGTCCATCTCTCAGCATTGAAAAAAGGGCGACTCCGACCGGAGTTCGCCCTTTTTCAATTCTGTAATGTCGAAGTGAAATACTCATCGCGCAACGTACGACTCTTTCCTCCCACCAAACCAGCACTTGCGTACAAGTGCCTTTCGCATTTTGCGCGGATAGTGGCCGTTGCCCATTCGGCATCTATTCTTGCCACACACGATCACAAGGAGTTTGCATGAGCACCTTCAAGACCCAAGACGGCACCGAGATCTATTACAAGGACTGGGGCAGCGGCAAGCCCGTGCTGTTCAGCCACGGCTGGCCGCTGGATGCCGACATGTGGGAATACCAGATGGAATACCTGAGCAGTCGCGGCTACCGCACCATCGCCTTCGACCGCCGTGGTTTCGGTCGCTCCGATCAACCATGGACCGGCTACGACTACGACACTTTCGCCGATGACATCGCCGGCCTGATCAATCATCTGGACCTGCGTGACGTGACCCTGGTCGGCTTCTCGATGGGTGGCGGCGACGTCAGCCGCTACATCGCCCGCCACGGCAGCGAGCGTGTTGCCGGTCTGGTATTGCTCGGTGCGGTCACGCCGCTGTTCGGCAAGAAAGCCGATTTTGCCGACGGCGTCGACAAATCGGTGTTCGACGGCATCAAGGCTGGCCTGCTGAAAGATCGCGCGCAGTTCATCGCCGACTTCAACGCCCCGTTCTACGGCACCAATCAGGGCCAGAAAGTCTCTGACGGCGTGCTCACGCAAACCCTGAACATCGCGTTGATGGCATCGCTCAAGGGCACCGTCGACTGCGTGACCGCGTTCTCGGAAACCGACTTCCGCCCGGACATGGCCAAGATCGACGTGCCGACCCTGGTGATCCATGGCGACGGCGACCAGATCGTGCCCTTCGAAACCACCGGCAAGCAGGCGGCCGCGCAAATCAAAGGCGCCGAGTTGAAGGTTTACGCCGGCGCGCCGCACGGGTTCGCCGTGACCCACGCGCAGGCGTTGAATGAGGATCTGCTGGCGTTCCTCAATCGGTAATCCCGCCCGGCACACGCCGTAGTCAGATGCTGATGAACCAAGGCCCGCGCGATGCGAGCCTTGTGTTTTGCGCTATGGTATTTTTTCTGCGTCCACTACCCGGAAAAGGAAATCCCATGCTGCGAATACTCGGCAAAGCCTCATCGATCAACGTGCGCAAAGTGCTGTGGACCTGTGCCGAACTGGGCATCCCGTTCGAGCGCGAAGACTGGGGTTCGGGCTTCCAGTCGCCGAACACGCCGGAGTTTCTCGCGCTCAATCCCTGCGCCATGGTGCCGGTGATCCAGGACGGCGATTTCACTCTCTGGGAATCCAACACCATCATTCGTTATCTGGCGACGCGTTACGGCGGTGCGCATTTATATCCGGTTGAGCCCATCGCCCGCGCGCGGGTCGATCAGTGGATCGATTGGCAGGCCTCGGAGCTGAATCGCTCGTGGTCGTACCCGCTGATGGCGCTGGTGCGCAAGTCGCCGGATTATCAGGACGGCGATGCCCTGGCCGCCGGCTGCCGGGACTGGATGCGCAACATGCAAATCCTCGACCGCCAACTGGAGAAGACTGGCGCTTACGTCAGTGGCGAGCAGTTTTCCCTGGCGGACATTCCGATCGGGCTGTCGGTCAATCGCTGGTTCGAAACGCCGCTCGATCACGGGAATCTGGCTGCGGTGCGCGCCTATTACGATCGCTTGAATCAGCGCGACGGTTATCGTTTGTACGGGCGCAATGGCACGCCGTAAAGATGCGTTCGATCAAGCTTGCTCACGCACCACGCCACGCTCTTCAAGCAAACGCACGAACATGCTCAGACTGCGCGACACCGTGCCCCGGCGCCACACCAGCCAAGTGGTCAGATAGCGGAAGTCCGCCGTCAGCGGCCAGACGCTGACCGTCGCGCTGCCGGGCATGCTCTGCAGCATTTTTCGCGGCATCAGTGCCAGGCCGGCACCGGCGCTGACGCAGGCGAGCATGCCGTGGTAGGACTCCATTTCGAAGATCTTGCCGGGTACGGCAGCGTCGGTGCTGAACCATTTTTCAAAATGGTGACGGTAGGAACAGTTGGAGCGGAAGGCGTAGATATTCTCTCCATTCACGTCAGCCGCACGTTCGACCGGTGAATGATTGAGCGGCGCGATGATGACCATTTCCTCCTCGAACGCCGGCACACCTTCCAGGGCCGGATGCAGCACCGGGCCGTCGACGAATGCGGCAGCCAGACGCCCGGACAGCACGCCGTCGATCATTGTCCCCGATGGCCCGGTCGAGAGGTCGAGGTCGACCTTCGGGTGCTGCTGGTTGTACGCCGCCAGGAGTTCGGGAATACGCACCGCTGCGGTACTTTCCAGCGAGCCCAAGGGGAACGCGCCCTGGGGTTCTTCGCCTGCCACCGTGGCGCGGGCTTCCTGCACCAGATCGAGAATGCGCCGCGTGTACTCGAGAAAACTCCACCCGGCCGGTGACAGGCGCAGACGGCTTTTCTCACGGATAAATAGATCGACGCCGAGGTCCTGCTCCAATTGTTTGATCCGCGTAGTCAGGTTCGACGGCACGCGATGAATCTGCGTGGCGGCAGCGCTGATGCTGCCGTGCTCGGCCACGGCCTTGAAGATTTCCAGTTGCACCAGATCCACAGTCATTCTCCAATCGTGAAAGAAACGCTCTCTATTATTCAGTTTCCAGAAAACTAACGCCACCCTACTCTAAGCCCATCCGACGAACCTACAGGACAACGTCAATGAGCCAGATTTCCAGCCAGACCCACGCCATCTCGATCAACCCCGCCACCGGCGAGCAGATCGGGCAATACGCGTTTGAATCCGCCGCTGCCCTTGATGCGGCACTGACTCGCGCTGCCTTCGCTTTCGGCAAGTGGAAGCGCAAGCCGCTGCAGGACCGTTCGCGTCTTTTGACCGCACTCGCCGGCGCGCTGCGTGAAACCTCAGAAGCCATGGCAACCATGATCACCCGGGAAATGGGCAAGCCGATCGCCCAGGCCCGTGGCGAAATCGAGAAATGCGCCAAGCTCTGCGAGTGGTACGCCGAACACGGCCCGGCCATGCTCGACGCCGAAGCCACCCAGGTTGAAGGCGGCAAGGCGCGTATCGAGTATCGTCCGTTGGGGCCGATTCTGGCGGTGATGCCGTGGAACTTCCCGATCTGGCAAGTGCTGCGCGGCGCGGTGCCGACGCTGATCGCTGGCAACACTTACGTGCTTAAGCATGCGCCGAACGTGATGGGCAGCGCTTATCTGCTGCGCGATGCGTTCGTCCGCGCCGGTTTTCCCGATGGCGTGTTTGAGGTGATCAACGTCACCCCGGAAGGCGTTTCCAGCGCCATCGCCGATTCGCGCATCGCCGCCGTGACCCTGACCGGCAGCGTCCGCGCCGGCATGGCCATCGGTGCTCAGGCCGGTGCGGCATTGAAGAAATGCGTGCTGGAACTGGGCGGCTCCGATCCGTTCATCGTGCTCAATGATGCTGATCTGGATGAGGCGGTGCACGCGGCGGTGGTCGGTCGCTATCAGAATTCCGGCCAGGTCTGCGCGGCTGCCAAACGTCTGATCATCGAACAAGGTGTGGTCGAGGAATTCACCCGCAAGTTCGTTGAAGCGACACGCCAGTTGAAGATGGGCGACCCGCTCAACGCTGACACTTACGTCGGGCCGATGGCGCGCTTCGATCTGCGTGATGAACTTGATCAGCAAGTGCGTGACACGCTGGAGGAAGGCGCGACGCTGCTGCTCGGCGGCAGCAAGGTTGAGGGTTCGGGCAACTACTATGAGCCGACGGTACTGGCCGATGTAACCGACCGCATGACCTCGTTCAAGCAAGAACTGTTCGGCCCGGTCGCTTCGATTATCACCGCCCGCGATTGCGCACACGCGGTGGCCTTGGCCAACGACAGCGATTTCGGCCTGACTGCCACGATCTACACCGCCAACGTCGCGCTGGCCGAGCAACTGACCAGCGAACTGGAAACCGGTGGCGTGTTCATCAACGGCTACTCGGCGAGCGATCCACGTGTGACCTTCGGCGGCGTGAAAAAAAGCGGCTTCGGTCGTGAGCTGTCGCACTTTGGCGTACGGGAATTCTGCAACGCGCAGACTGTGTGGCTGGATCGTAAATAAGCCGGGTGCCTAAAAACCCCTGGGAGCGAGGCTGCTCGCGAAAGCGTCCTGTCAGTCACCGATGCATCGACTGACACACCTCTTCGCGAGCAGGCTCGCTCCCACAGGGGCACGGCTGCGCAAATGGTTTGGGGCACGACTCCCACAAGCTCTGCTTCGATTTACAGATACTTCAGCCAGTTGATGTCTCGCCGCCGCGCTTTCAATGCAGAAAACCAGCGCACCGCCGGGAACAGCACCACGGCAAGAACCACCGCTGCCAACCACACCGCCGTCACCGTCGAAAAGCCGAAATAGTTGCCCTGATTCAGCCCCAACAGCGCTACACCGATCAGGTACAACACCTTCAACACATACAAGTGCAGCAGATAGAAAAACATCGGTGCCGAGCCGAACACCGTCAGCCAGCCAATCCAGCGGCGACTCTGCACGCGCTCAAAGGCGAGCAACAGCAACAGACCCGTACTCACAGTCAGCGCGAGAAACAGCAGCGACGGCGGGTATTTGGTGATGTTGAAAAAACTCATCAGCGTCTGTACCAGCGAATCGCTGATCGCCCACGGTTTTTCGCCGTAGCCGTTAATCAAGCGCAGCACCACAAATCCCAGCAAACCAGCGACCCCGGCAATCAGCAAACGACGCTGACGCACCGCCGCGTCCATGCCCCGAGCAAACCACGGCCCCAGCGCATAGCCCAGACCGATTACACCAATCCACGGCAGCAGCGGGTACGAGGTGCGCAGGCGCAGGGTTTCGCTGATCTCGATCCAGCCTCGATCATGCAGAATCGCCCAAGGCACATGCAGCGCCGACTCGACCGGGAAATGCACCGCGTCGAGCAGGTTGTGCCCGGCGATGATCGCCACGCTCAGCGTCAGCAGCAGCGCACGTGGCAACCAGACCAGTAATGCCAGAGCGATCATGCTCAGGCCGATCGCCCAGATCACTTGCAGGTAGATCACGCTGGGCGGTAACTGGAACGTCCAGGCGAAGTTGACCAAGGTGAACTCCAGCGCCACCAGGAACAATCCGCGCTTGAACAGAAACGCGCTGACATCGGCTTTGCCGGCGTATTTTTCGCCGTACAGCCATGCCGACAGGCCGGTCAGCAAGACAAATACCGGCGCACATAAATGCGCCAATGTGCGGCTGAAAAACAGCGCCGGCTCGGTGCTGGCGATGTCCATCGGATCGGAGACCTGTCGGTGCAACAGGAAGGTTTCACGTACGTGATCGAGCAGCATGAACAGGATCACCAGGCCTCTGAGCGCATCAATGGATAGCAGCCGGCCAGTCGTCAATGGGGCAGAACGGGGAAGCACAGGAGTCATGGGGCTTTCGCAATCGAGAGGAATAACACCGGACAGCCACAACGCCGCCCTCGAATTTTGCGTTACCTTATAACATCAAAAAAACAAAACCCAAACATCCACCATCGAGGTTGCCCCTCAGCGCCAGCCTTCTATAGTGAACAGGTCTGCCCTGTCCTTGAGCGCTGTCCATGGTCAACACCGAACACCTGATCATCTGCGAGCACTGTGATTGCGTGTACGAGAAAGTCGTGCTCGCCAAACACCAGAAAACCCTGTGCGTGCGCTGCGGTGGCGTGCTGCAGCGCTTCAATGGCCTGACCATCGAGCAGCGTCTGGCCCTGACGTTCACGGCCGCGATGCTGTGGCTGTTCGCCAATTTCTATCCGGTGATGAGCATCAGCCTCAAAGGCATGAAAAACAGCGCAACCCTATGGGATTCGGTGCTCGCGCTGAGCCAGGGGCCGATCACCTTTATCGCCATGGTCGCGGCGATCGCAATCATCATCGCCCCGGCATTTCAGTTGGTGTTGCTGGTCTGGGTGTTGAGTTTTGCCCTCGGCCTGCGTCGCGCACCGGGGTTCAATCTGTGCATGCGCTGGCTGGAAACCCTGCGCCCGTGGAGCATGCTCGAGGTGTGTCTGCTGGGGGCGATGGTCGCGGTGTTCAAACTCGCCGGCTTGCTCGATGTGCTGCCGGGGATCGGCCTGTTCGCCCTGGCGGTGCTGAGCCTGATGATGATCCGCATTGCCGGCCGTGACATCCGTGAACTCTGGGACATTTTATGAAGCGTCCACCGACCGCCAGCGAACTCAACCTGTGCCTGTGCCACAGCTGTGGTTTGGCCTGTGACATGACCGACGAGCCCCACGAATGCCCGCGCTGTGATGCGCCGTTGCATCGGCGCAAGACCAATTCGCTGACGCGCACCTGGGCGTACATGCTCGCCGCGCTGGCGTTTTATGTTCCCGCCAATCTGCTGCCGGTGATGAATACGGTGATGCTCGGCAACGGCGCCGACAGCACGATCATGAGTGGCGTGCTGGAGTTCTGGGAGGCCGGAGCGTGGGACATCGCCCTGATCATTTTCATCGCCAGCATCGCGGTGCCGGGGGTCAAGTTCGTCGCCCTGACTTTGCTGCTGGTCACCGTGCAGCGCAACAGCGATTGGGCGCGCAGGGAGCGTTCGAAGCTGTACCGCTTCGTCGAACTGATCGGCTACTGGTCGATGCTCGATGTGCTGGTGGTCGCGCTGGTCGCGGCGCTGGTGAAGTTCCAGGCGCTGGGCGATATCGAGCCACGACCGGGCATCCTGTTCTTCGGCCTGGTCGTGGTGTTCACCATGCTCGCGGCGATGAGTTTCGACCCACGCCTGATCTGGGACAGGGACACCAGCGACACGGTCAGCGACGCAGCGTCTGGAGCAGCACCTGCAACGGATGGCGCAGCGCCTGATCCGACTGGCGCTTGACCTGGCTGCGGCAGGAGTAGCCGGTCGCCAACGCCTCGCCCTGCTCCGCCGGAGCCTGCACCTGACGCGCCCACGATTGCTCGTAAATGATTGCCGAGGTCTGGCGATTGCGTGCTTCGTGGCCGTAGGTGCCGGACATGCCGCAGCAACCGGTAGCCTGCGTGGCCAGCTTCAGACCGGCACGTTCGAAGACCTCTTCCCACTGGCGGGTCGCGGCCGGCGCGTTGGTTTTCTCCGTGCAATGGGCGAGCAGACGGAATGCTTTGGGCTGAGCCTCAGGCGTCCGCTCCGGCATGACCTTGAGTAACCACTCCTGCACCAGGGCCACTTCAGGACATTCATTCAGGCCCGGTACTTTCAGGTATTCCTGGCGATAGACCAGAGTCATCGCCGGATCCAGCCCCAGCAACGGCACGCCGGTCTGCGCCAGCGCCTGCAATTGCCCAGCGTTGCGCAACGCCGCGCGATTGAACGCCGAGAGAAAGCCCTGCACATGCAGCGGTTTGCCGTTGGCGCTGAACGGCGCGAGATAGACCTGATAACCCAGACGCGAAATCAGCTCGACCAGATCAGCCAGCAGCGGCGCTTCGAAGTAGCGGGTGAAGGCGTCCTGCACGATGACCACGCTGCGTTCGCGTTGCTCTGAGGTCAGTGACGACAGCGTTGCAACCGTTGCTGGCTGCACCTGCCAACGGCGCATCGCCGCTTGGAAATCGAAACGGCTGAGCAACGGCACATCGACCATGCCACCGATCCGCGACAGCGCACTGCGCACCCAGCCCGCGCCCATCAAACCGTTGTACAGCGCCGGAATCCGCGCCATGTAGGGAATGGTGTATTCCAGCGAGGCAATCAGATAGTCCCGCGCCGGACGCAGATAACGACTGTGATACAGCTCGAGAAAACGCGAGCGGAATTCCGGCACGTTGACCTTCACCGGGCACTGCCCCGCGCAGGATTTGCAGGCCAGACAACCGGCCATGGCGTCGTACACCTCATGGGAAAAATCCGCCGATGGATCGCGACCGTTGCGCCAGCGCCGCCACAGCGTGCTGAAAAACGCCGGTTTACGGATTGCGTCCGAGAGCACATCGACGCCCGCCTCGCCCTGCAACCGCAGCCATTCCCGAATCAGCGAAGCGCGGCCCTTGGGCGATTGCGCGCGTTCGCGGGTGGCTTTCCACGACGGGCACATGGCGTCATCAGGATCGAAGTTGTAGCAGGCGCCGTTGCCATTGCAGTGCATGGCGGCGCCGTAGCTTTGCCAGACTTTTTCGTCGATCTGCCGATCCAGCTCGCCGCGCAGGGTCACTTCGTCGATCTTCAGCAGTGCTGCGCCGCTGTTGGCCGGCGTAGCGATTTTGCCCGGGTTGAACTGGTTGAATGGGTCGAACGCGGCTTTCAAGGCTTGCAGCGCCGGGTACAACTCGCCGAAGAATGCCGGCGCGTACTCCGAACGCAGGCCCTTGCCATGCTCGCCCCAGAGCAGACCGCCGTAGCGCTGGGTCAGCGCCGCTACGCCATCGGACACCGGGCGTACCAGGGCCGCTTGCTGCGGGTCTTTCATGTCGAGGATCGGCCGCACGTGCAGTACGCCGGCGTCGACATGGCCGAACATGCCGTACTGCAAACCGTGGCTGTCGAGCAGGTCGCGCAGTTCGGCGATGTATTCGGCCAAATGCTGCGGCGGCACGGCGGTGTCTTCAACGAAAGGCTGCGGGCGGGCTTCACCGGCGACGTTGCCGAGCAGGCCCACCGCCCGTTTGCGCATGCCATAGACCTTGTTCACCGCTGCCTGACCGATCGCCAGCGTATGCCCCAGGCGCTCCACCGTGCGGTCGTTTTGCAGATGTTCGAGGAACGCTTCGACGCGGCGCTGCAGGTCTTCGGGATCGTCACCGCAGAACTCGACCAGATTGATGCCCAGAGTCGGTCGCTCAGGGTTTTCGGGAAAATATTCGGCAACGCCGTGCCAGACGATGTCCTGCATCGCCAGCAGCAACACCTTGGAATCGACGGTTTCGATCGACAACGGCTTGAGCGCCATCAACGCCCGCGCATCGCGCAAGGCATCCATGAACCCGGCGTAGCGGATGTTGACCAGCATGGTGTGCTTGGGAATCGGCAGCACGTTCAACCGCGCTTCGACGACGAAGCCCAGCGAGCCCTCAGCGCCACACAGCACGCTGTTGAGGTTGAAGCGCTGATCGGCCTCGCGCAGATGCGCCAGGTCATAACCGGTCAGGCAGCGGTTGAGATCCGGAAAGCGTGCCTTGATCAGCTCGCCCTGTTCATCAATGATCTGCCGCGCACAACGATAGACTTCGCCGACGCGATCATCGCGGGCGCACTGCGCTGCAAGCTCATCCTCGGCCAGCGGCAGGCCGTGCAGACGCTCGCCGCCGCGCAGGATCATCTCCAGTTCCAGCACATGGTCGCGGGTTTTGCCGTAGGTGCAACTGCCCTGGCCGCTGGCGTCGGTGTTGATCATGCCGCCGACCGTGGCGCGGTTCGAGGTCGACAGTTCCGGAGCAAAAAACAGCCCGGCGGATTTCAGCGCGGCGTTGAGCTGGTCCTTGACCACCCCGGCCTGCACCCGCACCCAGCGTTGTTCAACATTGATTTCCAGAATGCGATTCATGTGCCGCGACAGGTCGACGACGATGCCGTCCGTCAGCGATTGACCGTTGGTGCCGGTGCCACCGCCACGCGGGGAGATCACCACTTTCTCGTACGCCGGTTCGGCAATCAGCCGCGCCACACGTGCAACGTCTTCGGCGTCCAGCGGAAACACCGCCGCTTGCGGCAAGCGCTGATAGATCGAGTTGTCGGTCGCGAGCACCACGCGGCTGGCGTAATCAGCGCTGATTTCACCGCGAAAGCCGCTGTCCTTCAGGGCGACGAGGAATTGTTGGTAATCGCCGGTCAGGGCTTTGGCAGGCGACAGCTGGGCAATCATCGGTCGGGTCATCTCGGTCAAATCGGGCTGTGTGGCGGTGAACAGTTGTGCGCAATGAATGATTGCTTCAGGATCCGCCATCTGATTGCGCCCATGTTCATTGCTTGCCAGCCATGGAACAAGCGTAATTTCGACCCGCTATCGATGAGTTTTACGAATGAATCCGCGCACCCTCACACCGTCCATGTCGCTGCTGCTGGCTTTCGAGGCCGCCGCTCGCCACGAAAGCTACACCCGCGCCGCCCATGAGCTGTCACTGACACAGAGCGCGGTCAGTCGCCAGGTACAGATTCTCGAGAAGATGCTGGGCATGCGCTTGTTCAGCCGCGAAGGCCGGCAGGTGGTGCTGACGGATGTCGGGCGCATGTATCAGCGCGAGCTCAGCGAAGCCCTCGGACAGATTCGCAGCGCAACCTTGCAGGCGATGGCGTTTGGTTCGGGCATCCATAGCCTGCGCCTGGCGACGCTGCCAACCTTCGGTTCGAAATGGCTGCTGCCACGGTTGAAGGATTTCTACACGGCGCACCCGGGCATGACCGTGCACCTGCATTCGCGGATCGAAACCATCGATTTCGACACCAGCGAAATCGACGCCGCCATCTGCGTCGGCGGCGGTGAGTGGTCAGGCCTGACCGCCCTGCCCCTGCACACCGAAGAATTGGTGGCGATTGCCAGCGCGCAGCTGTCGGCGAATGAACGCGACGAGGCCGAGCGGCACATGGCCGGGCAGTTGCTGCTCAACGTCAGCAGCAATGCCCAGGCATGGGCGGAATGGTTCAGCCATCACCAGCTGCCGCATCGCAGCATGCGGATCGGGCCGAGCTTCGAAATGACCTCGCACTTGATTCAGGCAGTACGCGCCAATATCGGCGTCGGCCTGGTGCCGCGTATTCTGGTCGAGGAGGAATTGCTCAAGGGCGATTTGCTGCAACTGGGCGAGCCGATTACCAGCCGACGCAGCTATTACCTGGTGTATCCGCCGCGCAATGAGAATTTGCCTTCGTTGAAGGCGTTCAGGGATTGGCTGATTGATACCCTCTGAAGGATCGCGTCGCGGCCATTCGCGAGCAGGCTCGCTCCCACAGGGAAATGTATGCCAAGTGTGGGAGCGAGCCTGCTCGCGAAGAGGCCAGTCGCAACGACCTTAAAACCTCGGCTTGACCGCCCGCCAATCCGCCTTGTACCGCTGCATCTGCCGCACATCATCCCTCTGGCGAATCCCGCACGTCAGGTACTGTTCATGCAGCTTGGCCAGTTGCTCGTGATCCAGTTCCAAACCCAACCCCGGCGCACGGGTGATCTTCACGCAGCCATCGACAATCGGCAGCTTGCCGCCCTTGATCACTTCCTCGTCCGGCTCCTGCCACGGGTAGTGGGTGTCGCAGGCGTAATCCAGATTCGGCACTGCCGCCGCAACGTGCGCCATGGCCATCAGGCTGATGCCCAGGTGCGAGTTGGAATGCATCGACACGCCGAGGCCGAACACGTCGCACATTTTCGCCAGCGTCTGCGTATCCCGCAGGCCACCCCAGTAATGGTGGTCGGCGAGGACGATCTGCACGCTGTTCAACGCAACGCTGCGGCGGAACTCGTCGAAATCAGTGACGACCATATTGGTCGCCAAGGGCAGACCGGTGCGTTTGTGCAGTTCAGCCATGCCATCAAGGCCCGGCGTTGGGTCTTCGTAATACTGCAGGTCATCGCCGAGCAGTTCGGCCATGCGAATCGCCGTCTCCAGCGACCAGTTGCCGTTCGGGTCGATGCGCAGCGGCAATCCCGGAAAGGCTTTTTTCAGTGCCTTGATGCAAGCCACTTCATGCTCCGGCGGCAAGGTGCCGGCCTTGAGCTTGATGCTCTTGAATCCGTACGCTTCGATCATTCGTCCTGCCTGCGCGACGATCTGCTGCTCGCTCAGCGCCTCGCCCCAGTTGTCCGGCTTGTAGGGCGAGTCGATATGCTCGGCGTACTTGAAAAACAGGTAAGCGCTGAACGGCACTTCATCGCGGATCGCCCCGCCGAGCAGGTCCACCAGCGGCACGTTCAGGTAGTGCGCCTGCAAATCAAGAAACGCTACTTCGAATGCCGAGTAGGCATTGCTCACCGCTTTGCTGGCGTGGGAACCGGGGGCCAGTTCGGCGCCAGCGACGCTGGCGGGTTTATTCGCCGCCACGGTGGCCTGCACGATCGCGCGCAATTGATTGAGGTTGAACGGATCGAGGCCGATCAACTGGCTCTGCAATTGTTGCTGGATCGCCAGCGCCGGGGCATCGCCGTAGCTTTCGCCGAGACCGATGT
This sequence comes from Pseudomonas sp. S3_G06, assembly GCF_054667565.1. Taxonomy (NCBI): domain Bacteria; kingdom Pseudomonadati; phylum Pseudomonadota; class Gammaproteobacteria; order Pseudomonadales; family Pseudomonadaceae; genus Pseudomonas; species Pseudomonas sp. S3_G06. The sequence continues at coordinate 1,711,864 of NZ_CP162738.1, read as the reverse complement.
AGCCGTTATCACTTTCAATCTCGATGATCGAGCGCAGGGCAAAGGGTTCGTGGATACCACTGGCGTTGAGCAGTGGCGGATCACGAAAGGCAATCGGGGTGACGCTGACACGGGTGATTTTCAAGATAACGCTCCTGACAGATCAACAATCGATTCAGTGGCTCGCAGCCGGACGAGCCGGCGCCACAACGGCGGCTTCGTCACTTGGCTTTGCCGGGGTTTTACCGTTGGCGCCAGGCGCCGTGCGGGCGAAGAAGATCACCACGGCGGCGACCAGCGATGTCGCCGCCAGGCCATACAGGCCGCCCTCGATGGAACCGGTGGTTTGTTCGAGAATGCCGAACGCGGTCGGCGCGACGAAGCCGCCAAGGTTGCCGATGGAGTTGATCAGCGCGATCACCGCCGCAGCGATGCGCGCGTCCAGATAGCTTTGCGGAATCGGCCAGAACAGCGCCGATGCCGCTTTGAAGCCGATGGCGGCAAAGCAGATGGCGACGAAGGCAAACACCGGGCCGCCGATGGTTGACATGAACATACCGATGGCGGCGATCACCAGGGTCAGCGCGACCCAGGCTTGCTGGAATTTCCATTTGCCGGCCATCGCTGCGAAGCCATACATGGCGACGATCGAAATGATCCACGGAATGGAGTTGAGCAGCCCGACCTGGAAATCACCTAGGTTGCCCATCTTCTTGATCATGCTCGGCAGCCAGAACGTTGCGCCGTAGATGGTCAGGGCAATGGAAAAGTAGATGAAGCAGAACAGCGCGATCTGCCGGTCAGCCAACAGCTTGAACATCGACGGCTTGGCGACTTGTACCGCTTCGCGAGTGCGCTGCTCCTCGGCAATCGCCGCGACCAGTGCGTCCCGCTCTTCCTCGCTCAGCCACTTGGCTTGGCGCGGGTGCGATTGCAGCCAGAACCAGACGAAAGCACACAGCACCACCGACGCTGCGCCTTCGATCAGAAACATCCACTGCCAGCCGTGCATGCCCAGTCCGCTGATATGCAACAGCGCACCGGACACCGGGCCGGAAATCACCGAGGCAATCGCTGAGCCGCTGAGAAACACCGCCATGGTTTTGCCGCGCTCGGACGCCGGCAGCCACTGGGTGAAGTAGTAAATGATCCCCGGGAAGAACCCGGCCTCGGCCGCCCCAAGAATAAAGCGCAGTACATAGAAGCTGGTTTCACCTTGAACGAAGGCCATGGCCATCGCTGCGGCGCCCCAGGTGAACATGATCCGCGTCAGCCAGACCCGCGCGCCGTAGCGCTGCAACAGCATGTTCGACGGCACTTCGAACAGTGCGTAACCGATGAAAAACAATCCGGCGCCAAGTCCATAAGCCGCTGCGCCAATGCCCAGATCGGTTTCCAGATGGCTGCGCACAAAACCGATATTGACCCGATCGATGTAATTAACGATGAACATCACCACGAACAGCGGCAGCACGTGGCGTTTGACCTTGGCGGCGGCGCGGGCGAGCACCGAGATGTCCGGCGGACTCTGAAGGATTTTCAAGGGGCGACTCCCGATCTTGTTTTTTTAGGGATGACTTGAAGCAATGAGCCGATCATGGACGTCGCGCATTGATCCCGTCTAATCTAAACAGGCATTCGATTGATACCCGGATTAGATCAATGTTCGAGCTCACCCAACTGCGCTGTTTCACCACGGTCGCCACCGAACTCAACTTTCGCCGCGCCGCCGAGCGCCTGAACATGACCCAGCCGCCGCTGAGTCGGCAGATTCAGCTGCTGGAGCATCACCTTGGCGTCGAATTGTTTACCCGCAGCACCCGAAGCGTTGCGCTGACGGCGGCGGGCCGGGCGTTTTTCGTTGAAGCGCAGAATCTGCTGGAGCGCGCCCAGCAAGCAGCGATCACCGCACGCCGGTTTGCCGAGGGCGACATTGGCTCCGTGAACATCGCGTTCGTCGGCAGCGCGGTATATGAATTTCTGCCCAAGGTGATCGCCGAAGCGCGACTCAAACAGCCTCAGGTGAAAATCGATCTGGCAGAGATGAATACCTATCAGCAGCACGAGGCCTTGCGCGCTCGCCGTATCGACCTGGGCATCGCCCGGGCGCCATTGCAGGAACCGGGCTATGCCACCGAATGCCTGGTGCGCGAACCGTTTGTGCTGGCGGTGCCGAGCGGGCATCGGTTGGCCAATGCAGCTGAGGTATCAGTGGCTGATCTGGATAAACAACCGTTCCTGATGTACTCCCATGAAGCCTATCCGCCGTTCAACGAACTGTTGACCGGCACGCTGCGCTCAGCGCGGGTGGCGCCGGATTACGTGCAGTGGCTGGGCTCGTCGCTGACGATTCTGGCGCTGGTCAACGCTGGCATGGGTCTGGCGCTGGTACCGCGTTGCGCGACCAGCGTGGTGTTCAGGAATGTGGTGTTTCGCGAGATTGATCTGGGCGAAGGGGTGCAAAGCGAACTGCATCTGATCTGGCGGGAGAACAATGACAACCCGGCGTTCGCGATGTTGCTGGAGGCGATTCGCCGGGCGGTGGTGCAGGGTTGGGGCTGAAGAAGTTTATCGTCTAGACCGTGGTTTCAGAGGCGGCGGCGCACTGGGGCCTTTGATCAAGGGCACGTCCAGCATTTTTCCGTCCGGCCCGACAAAGAGTCGCTCTAAATGCTTTGGCATGGGTTGTGGTGCTCTGGCAGTTGGCATGTTGATCCCTCTGATACTGGGCTGAACTCGACCCATTTGACTTTGGCGGAATCTATCAACAAAAACTCCGCGCCAATAGATGCAGGTTGGCCATCATCCGTGAGCCAACGCGGATATTTCATCACGAACTGACCATTGGATGATTCCCGTGGCCACTCGACCGGCCAGCCAAATACGCGCCTTTCATCGTTTAAATGCAGGGTTATAAAGCGCTCATGTTGGGCGAAAGCGCAGAACCATTCACTGGGGAAAGAAGATTGTTTCGTTACATTTCGCCTGCGCAACCAGCGGTGCAACTTGTCACTTGTCGCCAGATAACAGGCAAACAATCCCAGCATCAGCGAAAACATAAATGCCCAAAGCGTCTGCGCCCGGCCGTCCCAGTGTCCTAGAGAAAAACCCTTCGAGCCAATCCACAAACAGAGGTTGCCCACCGCCAACACCGCGCCCTGAATCACAAATGTGAATATCAGCGCCTGCACGATCTGGCCGAACGTATCCGGTCGCTTGAATGCCGTAAGTGAATAGAAGATCCAGGTCGATAGAAAACCTGGGATTAGATACTGCAACAGCGGAATGATTTCCTTGACCAGATCATCCATGATCCGAGACTCCTTTCAGTCATGCCGATCCCGTCACGGGCCGACATTCAAAGCCTAGTCGAGGATCCGGCAGCGCCTCGCGGGCAACTGTCACAGCCCATTGCAAGCGTTTAACGGGAGCTCCATGCAATAAAAAAGGCAGACACCGTTACTCGGAGTCTGCCTTTTTGCGATTTGTAAGCCTGGTTACAGGCAGTCACGCACCGATTGGCGCAGCGATCCGGACTTGGCCCACGGCGGCCCCTGGTAGAGAGACACTTTGCTGCCGTCCTTGTATTTGACGATATCGAGAATCTCATCCGCCGTGATAATGCTCGGCGCGGTAATCCGGTAGCCGTTGGAAATCGACGTCTGCGAAGTCTTGGCCACGTCCTTCTGCCACAACGGTAACAAACACGCGGCATATTCCTTGGGAGGCTTGTCACTGGTCTTGCTGAGGTTGGGCTCGCCTGGCACCAGCGATGCTGGTAACGAGCAACCCGTCAACAGGGCCAGTGCCAAAGTGCCGATCCATACGCGCATGCTGTTTACCTGTTCCGAAAAAACGTGAATGTACCGTTTAACTGCGTGCACATCCATCGTGGCACCCCCGTCGTTACCTGGGTTTGGACAATTTTTTACATCGGTTCAGCCGGGCGTCAGATGGCCTGGCCCCATGTGGAAAAATGCGACTACTCTTTTCTACCGAGAATGTTCTGGAGGTGATCATGCGGCTCAATGAATACGAACACGAACTTCAACGGGATTTGCAAAGCGTGGCCTCTGACCTGAGGTGGTCGGCGGTCGATCTCAAGCGCATTGCCGAACAATTGCGCAAATCAGGTAACGAGGCAGACGCCCAGACTGTATTGCGGTCTTGCGAAATCCTGCAAAACGACGAAGAGAGATTGCAGATCTATGCCAAGGAGGTAAAAGCCCGGACCATCAGCCGAATCAAGGTGCACTGAGTTCTGATCCAAACAGAAGCCCCGGTCGAAACCGGGGCTCTTTCGTTATAACGCGTCAACTCACGTTCTGGCTTTGCACCCGCTTGGCGCGTTGCTTGTAACCAGGAAGCGCCGCCGCATAGGCCATCGCTTCCTCCCTGCTGGTGAATGACGCCAACCGGTCGCCCTGAGTGCAAACCCGCCATGGGCCGTTGTTCACGCTGAGCACGTCATAACCGTTCATGTGCAGCTTGTTCAGCATTGGAATGCTCATGAGCACCTCCATTTCGTCAACGGTGTTTTCGATGTACGGACTTACCTTACACCCGCTCCCCGCTTCGGTGTAAACCGGATTCGCCCTGGCTCATGTCAATTCACTGGCACTTTTTGCTACGCAAATGGCTCCGAATCAAGAGGGAACCTTTAAACTCGCTCGCGGCTCGAATATTGCAAATTGATTACAGATTTATGACACGCATCAACAGGGCAATCATGAAAGTACGCGCCACCGTCATTTGCGAACAGGATCGCCATATCCTCCTGGTACGCAAACCCCGCCATCACTGGTCATTGCCCGGCGGCAAGGTCGAACCCGGGGAAACCCGTGCGGCGGCAGCCGTGCGCGAGTTGCAGGAGGAAACCGGGCTCAATGCTGAGGACGTCCTGTACCTGATGGATTTTCAGGCGGGCAGTACGCGCCATCATGTGTACGAGGCTTCGGTGGTCAACCTCGACGATGTGCGCCCGCAGAACGAAATCGTCGATTGCATCTGGTACCCGCTCGATGCCGTGCACAATCTTGAAACCAATGAAGCGACAAGGCGCATCGTGCAGGCCTTTCAACGGCGTTTATGACAATCAGCCGGCGAACGCCCTGCGACCGGCGCTGATTTCCGTTCGCAACTCACCGATGAAATTGGAAATATCGCGAATCGTCACCAGATGCTCGGGAGAAACGCCGTCAAGCAACAACTCGACACGCCCACTGCCCGGCTCATACACCTTGATCCGCAACAGACCTTGTCCGGTTGGTGTGCAATCACACTTGAACGTGGGGAAGCCTGACTCGACGATCCGGCAAATATCGGCAATGGCAAGCATGGACGGGCGCCTCGCAGGCGGAGAATCGATCCATCGAGCATAGACCCACGGTGTGTTTACTGCCCGCTCGAGAATGCCAAGCCGATCACAACTCACTCATGCCATTCAATGCGCGTCGTGATCCCAGATCCAGTTCCACATTCCGGGCAGATTCACCGGCTCAGCGCTTTGCTGAACCGTACGCGCCAACGCAGCTTTTTCCAGTGCGGCCTGATTGTCGTAGAACGGCTTGTCCGCCAGTCTGACCCCGGTCGCCGCCGCGCTATCGAGCAGAATCTGCAGATATTCGCGAGTGTGGCGCGCGGTGTAGCGATTGAGGTCATGGAACGTCACCACGACCGGAATTACCCCATCCACCGTCGGCAATTGACCCTCGGCGATGCGCTCGCGCACTTCCGATAACTGCCGCAGCATGTTCGCCCGACGCCGAGGGCTGGCGTTGAAGCCCCAGATCTTGCCGTCGTTGGCACTCAGGTCCGTGAGCAAGACATGCAAGCCGTGTTTTTGATAGGCCGCAAATGTGCGCTTGTCGTAGTTCCAGAACGGTGGGCGCAACAGCTTGGGCTGCGCCCCGGTGATAGCGGCGATGTCAGCACTGCCATCGGTCAGCGACTGCTCCAGTTCTTGCGGTTCGAGCGAGCGATGGTTGGTGTGCCAATGAGTCGCGGTGTGGAAAGCGAGAATATGTCCCTCGCCGTGTTCACGCCGCATCAGGCTGCGACCGATCTCGCTGTTGCCTGCTCGGGGTGCTCGGGTCTGCACGAAAAACACGGCTTTGATATTTGCCTGCAGCGGATTGCTTTTGAGGCTGTCGAGCACCGTCGCCGTTGGATTCCACAACCCTGAAGCACTTGGGCCATCATCGAACGTCAGCAAAAAACGTACGGGGGCCTGGGCCATCAGGCGCGTTTCGGTTTGCGTGGTCATTTCAATCGGCGCGGCGATGCAGCCGGCCAGACCGAGCGCGATGAGCGCAGCACAAAGAAGTTTGCATCCGGATGTCATGTCTTGCCCTGAGGCCGCGGCCGTCGTGTTGTCGAATGGCAAACCTCCATCGCCTTTGTCCATCCCTGCGCGGCTATCCGCGAGCGCAGGTTGGATAAGGTACACAGGGTTTGGTTCCGGTGCTGCTTTCAGTGCGTCATCGGCCGGCACATTGCAGGTCCGACTAGACTCAAATTTCCTCAAGGAGATTTCAGCCATGTGCGGAAGACTCACGCAGTACCGTGGGATTCACGATTTCGTTGCGGTCTTGAGCATCCCGGATGCGTTGATCAATCACGTCGGCGATGCGCCACTGGATCGCTACAACGCAGCGCCCACCACTGCGCTGGCGGTTCTGCATCAGCACGAACAGGCCATTCATGCCGACAATCTGCGCTGGGGCTGGCGCCCGCATTGGGCCAAGGATCGCGCCCCACCTATCAACGCTCGGGTAGAGAAAGTCGCCCACGGCGCGTTCTTCCGGGCGATCTGGCGGCAGCGGCTGATCGTGCCGGTCGACAACTGGTTTGAGTGGGTAGATACCGGGGAAAAATCCCGACAGCCCTGGTTGATTCGTCGGGCGGATCAGGCTCCGGTCTTCTGCGCCGGTATCGGCCAGTTTCCGGCACCGGGGGTTGCGCCGAGGGAGGACGACGGGTTCGTCATCATCACCGCTGACAGCCTGGGCGGCCTCCTCGATATTCACGATCGCCGCCCGGTGGTCTTCGATTCGACGCGGGCTCGGGCATGGCTTGATCCGGCTACGCCGCTGGAACGCGCCGAGCAGATGCTGCTGTTTGAAGGCGAGCCCAGTGATGCCTTCGAATGGTACAAAGTCGGCAAAGCGGTCGGTAATACGCGTAATCAAGGTGCGCAATTGATAGAACGAGTCGACTAAATAATCCGGCCATTCTTGCGTTAATCAAGCAACGCCGCCACTGAGTCCCCTGCGTTACAAAAAGTGTTTCAACCGCGATACATCCCCCGTAAAACAGCCGTTTGAGCGAATCAACCGCCTGTCAGACATTTCGACAGTCATACATACATTTTCCCGCGCTGCGGATAGCATGCGCGCCGCCTTTCCGATTGGTATACCAGTTGACCAAAGAGTCAAAGAAATCAGGAATCCATCAACAACTTTCAAGCCTTGCAGAGAAATAAGTGAGCGACGATTTTGCAATCAAACAGGTCAGCGGCCTGAAGTGTGTCCATCTGTCCAAGACAGAACGCCTGGAACTCGACTGTTTTATCGGCCATTACATCAAGACCCGAAACCTGCACAGCGTGCCCGATATCGAACGCACCCTGCGCAGCACCCTCGAAGGTTACCCCGGTCATCCGCCGGTGATGGTCAATGAGCTCAATGCGTGGATCGATCGAACGTTGGGGTATCGCGCGACCTACCCGGACTTCACGCAGCTGGCAGACCTCTGAAACGCGAAGAGCCCCGCTGCTGCGGGGCTCTTCGTATGGGTTGTTCAAGGTTTCAGCGGACGCTCCTGATCGCGGTCCGACAGCTCGCGGCTGTCATCGTGCTTCCAGGTTTTTTCCTGCCTCTTTTGCCGCTCGATTTCTTCTTCCGTTGGCTCATCATCTTCCGCACGCGTTTGCTCAGTTGCCATGTGCACCTCACTTCAGAACAGTTGATGATCGTTAAAGGGTAGAACACTTTTGCGCGCCCAGATTCACCAACGCATTTTGTCCCGCGCGGCGTACCATAGCGCCATCTCCCCTTACGTCAGGAAGACGCCATGCTGTACCGAATCGCCGCCGACGGGCTGGTGCTGTTTCACTTGTGTTTCATCTTGTTCGTGCTGTTCGGCGGGCTGCTGGTGCTGCGCTGGCCACGATTGATGTGGTTGCACTTGCCGGCGGCCGCATGGGGCGTGGCGGTCGAGGTATTGCACCTGACTTGTCCGTTGACCTATTGGGAAAACCTCATGCGCCACGCGGCCGGGCAGACCGAATACGCCGGCGGCTTCATTGAGCATTACATCTGGCCGATCATCTACCCGGCCGGTCTGACGCCGCAGATTCAACTGGCCCTCGGCAGCGTGGTGCTGGCGGTCAACCTGTTGGTGTACGCACGACTGCTGCGCTCGTGGAAACTGCGCCGGGCCCGGCGCATTCCGTTTTAACGCGAGGCCGGTTTCAACGTTTCCAGCCACTGCGGATCGAAGCGTGGCTGGTCAGAATCAAGTCCCTGCGCCTGCATCCGCGCCTTGTGCTGTTCGACTTCATCACGCAGTTGTCCATGATCGCTGGAGTTGCCGTCCAGCTCATGCATCTGCAGCAATCCGAGGTGATAGAAACGCAACACCTTCATCGCCGTCGGATCGTTGTTCTGCACCGCCTCTGTCACCTGATGCATGACATTGGTGATGCTCATCAGATTGCGCTTGAGGCGCCAGCTGTACACCGCCGGGGCCATCCAGGTCTGATGCCAGAAACGTCCGCGCAACAGCGCCGCCGTCAGCAGAAACGCCACGAATACGCCGCCGACATTGAAACGCAGGTTATCCCCGTCGGGTTCACCGAACACTGCCACCGCTACCGACGAAAACAGCATGGCCAGCAGCAGAAACAGCACGGCGATGATGATCGTGCTGCGGCGGGTCTGCTGACGAAAGGTAGCGGGGTCCATCGGCTGAATCTCGAACATCGAAAATGACTTCCTTGAGTGGCAAAACGCGCAACGGAGAAAACTCGCCAGCGCATTATCGCATCGCACCGGGTTTTAGCTATGCTGGGGCTCCTTTTCATCTTTTCAAAGTCCAACGGGACATGGCGGTATAACGCAGATCGTGCCATCTTCATTAATGGATACACACTATTCGGATGCCATCCGCTGCGTTGTGGATGACATCGTTTTAAGGATCACTGCATGACCCAACGACACGTAATCAATGCCTCGGTCAGCCCGAAAGGCAGTCTGGAAACCCTTTCTCAACGTGAAGTCCAGCAACTGAGCGAAGCCGGATCCGGCAGCACCTATACCCTCTTCCGCCAGTGCGCCCTGGCCATCCTCAACACCGGCGCGCATGTCGACAATGCCAAGACCATCCTCGAAGCCTACAAGGACTTCGAAATCCGCATTCACCAACAGGATCGCGGTGTACGCCTGGAGCTGCTGAACGCTCCGGCCGACGCGTTCGTCGACGGCGAGATGATCGCCAGCACCCGCGAAATGCTCTTCAGCGCCCTGCGCGACATCGTCTACACCGAGAACGAACTCGACAGTCAGCGCATCGACCTGAGCAATTCCCAAGGCATCAGCGACTACGTATTCCACCTGCTGCGCAACGCGCGCACCCTGCGCCCGGGCGTCGAGCCGAAAATCGTGGTGTGCTGGGGCGGCCACTCGATCAATACCGAAGAATACAAATACACCAAGAAAGTCGGCCACGAACTGGGCCTGCGCAGCCTCGACATCTGCACCGGTTGCGGCCCTGGCGTGATGAAAGGCCCGATGAAAGGCGCGACCATTGCCCATGCCAAACAACGCATTCACGGCGGTCGCTACCTCGGCCTGACCGAGCCAGGCATCATCGCCGCCGAAGCGCCGAACCCGATCGTCAATGAGCTGGTGATCCTGCCGGACATCGAAAAGCGTCTGGAAGCCTTCGTCCGTGTCGGCCACGGCATCATCATTTTCCCGGGCGGCGCCGGTACGGCCGAAGAGTTCCTGTACCTGCTCGGCATCCTCATGCACCCGGACAACGCAGGCCTGCCCTTCCCGGTCATCCTCACCGGGCCGAAGCATGCCGCGCCGTATCTGGAACAGCTGGATGCGTTTGTCGTCGCGACCCTCGGCGAAGCGGCGAAGCAGCATTACGAGATCATCATCGACGACCCGGCCGAAGTGGCGCGGCAGATGACTCAAGGCCTGAAAGCGGTGAAGCAGTTCCGCCGCGAGCGTAACGACGCGTTCCATTTCAACTGGCTGTTGAAGATCGATGAAGGCTTCCAGCGCCCGTTCGATCCAACCCACGAAAACATGGCCAACCTGAAACTGCATCGCGACCAGCCACCGCATGAACTGGCGGCCAATCTGCGTCGGGCGTTTTCCGGGATCGTCGCCGGTAACGTCAAGGACAAAGGCATTCGCCTGATCGAAGAGCACGGGCCGTACCAGATCCGTGGTGATGCGGCGATCATGCAGCCGCTTGATGCGCTGCTCAAAGCCTTCGTCGCCCAGCACCGGATGAAGTTGCCGGGTGGCGCGGCGTATGTGCCGTGCTATCGCGTCGTCGCATAATCTCAAGCCGTCACAAGAGCCCAATGTGGGAGCTGGCTTGCCAGCGATAGCGGTCTTTCATTCAACAGAGAGGTTGAATCAGATGACGCGTTTCGCGAGCAAGCTCGCTCCCACAGTATTTGTGGTGTGCCGCAAATTGCATCCACAACCTCAATCTAGTTGTGGGAGCGAGCCTGCTCGCGAAGAAGCCCGAAAGAACACATCAATCTTTCGGGCTATCTACCAACCGCCGAGCCAACGCTTTAGCCTGCGCAGCGACGTCCGTCACCGCCGTACTTTCCCACCACATCCCGCGCAACGGCGGGCCCATGGCGAACAACCGAGCGCTCACCTGCCCCTCGGCATCCACCACTGCGCCGTCCTTTGCGGTGATCCCCAGCGCCAGCGGCCCCGGTTGCACCAGTCCCCGCGCCAGCAATTGCTGCGGCAACGGCCGAGCAACACGCCGCCAGTCGTATTCAATACCGCTGGAGTTGATCAGCGCCGCACCGCTCACTGTAGATGTTTCAGTCTCACCCCGCGGACGGATGCGAATGGTCACAGCATCGCCCGCGCCGGGCTCAATGCCCTTGAACGACGCGGCGTGAATGCGCAAGCGCCCTTCCTGGTGCAGCCGTTCGATCAACTCGGCACTCAGTGGCGGCGAACGATGGTGATGACTCTCCCACCATGGCCGTACATGCCGTACGAATTGTCGACGCTGCACGTCAGTCGCCTGACTCCACAACCGCGCGATATGCACGCGAACCGTATCCAGCGGCGCCTGCCAGTCGATGCCTTGGGCGACTGCGTCGCGACAATGTCGACGCAACTCGCGCAGCAACTGGCGGGGCGTACGAATGCTGTGATCCTGCGCCAGAAAATCCACCCAGGCCGGCGGTTGACGGCGCACGTGCGGCAGCAGGCCATGCCGGGAGAACACCTCGATCGGCCCGCGATGCCCGGCCTGCTCGAGCGACACCACGGCATCAACCATGGTCAGACCGGAGCCGATGATCAGCACGGTGGACTGCGGGTCGAGTTCGCGCATGGCCGCCACATCCCACGGATCGAGCGCGGCGGCATTAAGACCACTGGAATGCGTCTGCGGCGTGCGAGCGGCGGGAAACATGCCGGTGGCCAGCACCGCCTGCGATCCACGCAGAGTCTGGCCATCGCTCAAGGTGAGCTGCACTGAACCAGCATCAACTTGCAGGTCGACGACCTCAGCACAGAAATGTTCAACGGTCGAACCTTGCAGCGTACCCACTGCCCTGGCTTCGGCCAGACGCTGTTGCACATAGACCCCGAACAGGCCACGCGGCGGAAACAGCTCACTGACCGGCACGTCCTGCTCGGCAGATTCCGGCCAGCCGCCGCCGGCAATATGCGCGGTCAACCACTGCGTCAGATCATCAGGATTATCCGGGTCGACGCTCATCCGCGCCGCGTTGCCGTTCAGCGTATGTCCCAACTCGACGGCGCTGTAAGCCTCGCCACGTCCCAGTTCAGCACGCGGCTCGATAATCGCAATTCTTCGTTGTCCAGGCAGGCGTAACAATTGCACCGCCAGCATGGTGCCACTGAGGCCGCCGCCGATGATCAGGATGTCCGCAGGCTGCTCCATTCAGATCACCACATTACGCACGAACCGCGTAGCCACATCGCCATCGTTGCGGTAGGCATGCGGCTGATTGCTGGCGAACATGAAAAACTCTCCTTTATTGATGTGCTGCACCTGATCGCCGAGCATCAGTGTCAGGCATCCTTCAAATACGTAGATCTGCTCGCTCCAGCCATCGGCGTCCGGTTGCGACGGATAAACTTCGCCCGGTTGCAGACACCATTCCCATTGCTCGACTTCGCGGGTCGCGGTGGCTTTGGACAGTAGCACGGCCCTGCTGCCCGCAATCGTGCCCGCCCAGGCAACCTCATTGATCCGGCTCGGATCGCGCGCATCGTGCGCTTGGATCAGATCACTGAACGCAACGTCAAGCGCTTCGGCGACGCGATCAAGCGTGGTCAGGCTGACATTCTTTTCGCCTGCCTCGATTGCTACCAGCATCCGTCGGCTCACCCCGGATTTTTCCGCCAGTGCGGTCTGGCTCATATCCGCAGCATGGCGCAAGCGTCGAACGTTCTGGCTGACGTGTTGCAGAACGGAGGCTCGCTGAGTCAAATCTTTGTGCACTATATTGCTCACTCGGTGGGGTTGGGCAGTATACTGCGCAACGTTGGCGGCATTGTGCGGCCTCCCTTTTAATGTGCGCAAGGTCATGATGTCGCCAAACAATTCTGCGTCCCGAATCCGCTTCTCCCGCTTCAGCAAAGCCGAGTGCGTGCTGGTGCTGATTACCATGATCTGGGGCGGCACGTTTCTGATTGTGCAACATGCCATGACGGTCAGTGGCCCGATGTTTTTCGTCGGCTTGCGCTTCGCCGCAGCGGCGGCGATCGTGGCGATGTTTTCCTGGCGGCACCTGCGCGAGTTGACCTTGTTCGAAGTCAAGGCAGGGTCGTTCATCGGTGTAGCGATCATGCTTGGTTATGGCTTGCAGACGGTCGGGTTGCAAAGCATTCCGAGCAGTCAGTCGGCGTTCATTACCGCGCTGTACGTGCCGTTTGTGCCGCTGCTGCAATGGCTGGTACTGGGACGGCGTCCGGGGTTAATGCCAAGTATCGGGATCATGATGGCGTTTGCCGGACTGATGTTGTTGTCCGGCCCCTCGGGGGCGGCGTTGAATTTCAGTCCCGGAGAAATCGCGACATTGATCAGCGCCGTTGCGATTGCTGCTGAAATCATTTTGATCAGCACTTTCGCCGGGCAGGTTGATGTGCGGCGGGTGACGGTGGTGCAACTGGCGGTGACGGCGGTGTTGTCGTTCTTGCTGGTGGTCCCGACCGGTGAAGTGATTCCGGAATTTTCCTGGTTGTTGCTGGTGACCGCTTTGGGTCTGGGCGCAGCAAGTGCGGCGATTCAGGTAGCGATGAACTGGGCACAGAAGAGTGTTTCGCCGACTCGGGCGACGCTGATCTATGCCGGTGAACCGGTGTGGGCCGGGATTGTCGGACGGATTGCCGGGGAGCGTTTGCCGGTGATTGCACTGGTGGGTGCGGGATTGATTGTTGCGGCGGTGATAGTCAGTGAGTTGAAGACCAAGGGTAAGGATGTGTCATCCGACGTGGATCAGGGCCAGGAAGCTGAGGTCAGTAGGGACTGAAAGTGTACGCCTGGCACAAAACCAGCCCCAGTACAAACTGCCAGGCCGGTGCGTTCACAATTCACAGTGAGGTACCGACCCGACTACTCCAAATCAATCCGTCACTTCATACTTGCTCGTTCAGAGACAAACGGTGCGCCTCCTTGGGTCAACACGTAATACGCATCTGCCCAATCAGTTTCATCAAAGTGAAACGCCAGGACTCTGAATTCCAAGGGCTTGCCCAGATGCAACTCACCGAGGTGCAGACGAGACGTCCAGAGCCCTGTTTCTGTATCGGAATAGATGTCGAGAATGTCCCCGACTTTTGCCTGAGAAATAGGAGGAACCACGAACGTAGCGCCATTCTTGATTTTTGCCCGGGAAATAACAGTCCCGACTGCTTCAGAAAAGAGGGGCGGCTCCAATTGGTCTTTTTTTAGTGTACGTTTCCCTTCTGTTTGAATATGCATCTTCCAACTCTCCTTGTACCTGGTATGGCCAGCGCTCGTCCGGCTGGCAGTTCAATGCACCTCGGTGCAACTCAAGTACAACGGCATTACAAAAGGTCGTCTACTGTCAGAAATTACAGGTAAAGAGCTTTTCCCGATGAACGGTCGATAACCAAACGCCGCCTTTGAGTGAAATTTCATCCTTGCAATTGGATTCTGCGGTTGTCTGACCAAGCGGAAACAACGCCAAACACAAAATTCCAGACTACTTTGTAGGATTCTGAGACATCCTCGCGTTTGGTGATCAGGGAGCTGGCACGTATGATGCTTCACAAACTTCCGCAGATTAGAAGCCTATGTCCCTGATAGTTCTACTGCTTCTGCCGTTCATCGGCAGCTGTCTGGCAGCGGTGCTGCCGCACAATGCGCGCAATGCCGAATCGCTGCTGGCGGGTCTGGTCGCTTTGATCGGCACCGTTCAGGTCGCGATGCTGTACCCGCAAATCGCCCACGGCGGCGTGATCCGCGAAGAATTCATGTGGTTGCCCAGCCTCGGGCTGAACTTCATTCTGCGTATGGACGGCTTCGCCTGGCTGTTCTCGATGCTGGTGCTCGGCATCGGCACACTTGTCTCTTTATATGCCCGTTACTACATGTCGCCGGACGACCCGGTGCCGCGCTTTTTCGCATTTTTCCTGGCGTTCATGGGCGCCATGCTCGGGCTGGTGATCTCCGGCAACCTGATTCAGATCGTGTTCTTCTGGGAATTGACCAGCCTCTTCTCGTTCCTGCTGATCGGCTACTGGCACCACCGCGCCGATGCGCGGCGCGGTGCTTATATGGCGCTGATGGTCACCGGTGCTGGCGGGTTATGTCTGCTGGCCGGGGTCATGATTCTCGGCCATGTCGTCGGCAGCTATGACCTGGACAAGGTCCTGGCCGCCGGCGATCTGATTCGCGCACATGCCCTCTACCCCGTTCTTCTGCCACTCATCCTGATCGGCGCGCTGAGCAAAAGCGCGCAATTCCCGTTTCACTTCTGGCTGCCCCACGCGATGGCGGCACCGACGCCCGTCTCGGCCTATCTGCACTCGGCGACCATGGTCAAGGCCGGAGTTTTCCTTTTGGCACGTCTGTGGCCGTCGCTGTCCGGCAGTGAGGAATGGTTCTACATCGTCAGCGGAGCGGGCGCCTGTACGCTTTTGCTCGGGGCGTACTGCGCGATGTTCCAGAACGATCTCAAAGGTTTGCTGGCCTACTCGACCATCAGCCATCTCGGCCTGATCACTTTGCTCCTGGGCCTGAACAGTTCACTGGCCGCGGTCGCAGCGGTTTTTCACATTCTCAATCACGCGACGTTCAAAGCTTCGCTGTTCATGGCCGCCGGCATCATTGACCACGAAAGCGGCACCCGTGACATTCGCAAGCTTAGCGGTCTGATCAAACTCATTCCCTATACGGCGACGCTGGCCATGGTCGCCAGTGCCTCGATGGCCGGCGTGCCGCTGCTCAACGGTTTCCTGTCGAAAGAAATGTTCTTCGCCGAAACCGTGTTCATTAACGCCACCGCGTGGGTCGAAACCAGTCTGCCGATCGTCGCGACCATCGCCGGCATGTTCAGCGTGGCCTACTCCCTGCGTTTCACCGTCGACGTGTTCTTCGGCCCCGCCGCCACTGACCTGCCGCACACGCCGCACGAGCCGCCACGCTGGATGCGCGCACCCGTCGAGTTGCTGGTATTCACCTGTCTGCTGGTGGGGATTTTCCCGGCGCAGATCGTCGGGCCACTGCTCGCCGCTGCAGCGCTGCCCGTAGTTGGCGGGGAGTTGCCGGAATACAGCCTGGCCATCTGGCACGGCTTGAACGCGCCGATGATCATGAGCCTGATCGCCATGTCCGGCGGCATCCTCCTCTATCTGCTGCTGCGCAAGCAGTTCAAGCTGGGCCGTTTCAAGTACCCGCCGTTGGTCGGCCGCTTCAACGGCAAGCGTTTGTTCGAGCGCAGTCTGGTCGTGATGATGCGCATCGCCCGGCGCGTCGAGCGGCGCCTGGGCACCAAGCGTTTGCAGATGCAGCTGTTCCTGATGGTTTCGGCCGCCGTGCTCGCCGGTCTGATCCCGATGCTGCACAGCACGCTGACCTGGGGCGACCGGCCGAAAATCCCAGGATCCATCGTCTTCGTGACCCTGTGGCTGCTGGCGATCGCCTGTGCGCTTGGCGCCGCTTGGCAGGCGAAATATCACCGTCTAGCTGCACTGACCATGGTCAGCGTCTGTGGCTTGATGACCTGCGTGACCTTTGTCTGGTTCTCGGCGCCGGATCTGGCGCTGACGCAACTGGCAGTCGAAGTGGTGACTACAGTGCTGATCCTGCTTGGCCTGCGCTGGTTGCCGCGACGTATCGAAGAAGTCTCACCATTGCCGAGCAGCCTGCGCAAGGCGCGTATTCGTCGTCTGCGCGACTTGCTGCTGTCGATTGCCGTCGGCGCCGGCATGGCCCTGCTGTCCTACGCCATGCTCACCCGGCAGACGCCGAACCATATTTCCTCGTTCTACCTCAGTCGCGCCCTGCCCGAGGGCGGCGGCAGCAATGTGGTCAACGTGATGCTGGTGGACTTCCGTGGTTTCGACACGCTCGGCGAAATCACCGTATTGGTCGCCGTGGCGCTCACCGTGTTCGCCCTGCTGCGCCGCTTCCGTCCGCCGAAGGAAAGCCTGCAGTTGCCGGCCCAGCAACGTCTGCTCGCGCCCGACGTGGTCACCGATCTGGTCAACCCGCGTTCGGCCAGCGACACCGCGCTCGGTTTCATGATGGTGCCGGCGGTACTGGTGCGCCTGCTGCTGCCTGTCGCGCTGGTGGTGTCGTTCTATCTGTTCATGCGCGGGCACAATCAGCCGGGCGGCGGTTTTGTCGCCGGGCTGGTGATGTCGGTAGCCTTTATCCTGCAATACATGGTTGCCGGCACCCAGTGGGTCGAGGCGCAAATGAGCCTGCGGCCATTGCGCTGGATGGGCACCGGGCTGCTGTTCGCCACTGCCACCGGTCTCGGTGCGCTGCTCGCCGGTTATCCGTTCCTCACCACTCACACCTGGCACATCAGCGTGCCGTTGCTCGGTGATATCCATATCGCCAGTGCGCTGTTCTTCGACATCGGCGTGTACGCCGTGGTGGTGGGATCGACGTTGTTGATCCTCACCGCCCTCGCCCACCAATCGGTGCGTGGTCACAAGACTGCATCGCTGCCCAAGTCCGTCGCCAGCAAAGGAGCCGTCTGATGGAAGAAGTCATCGCAATCGCCATCGGCATTCTCGCCGCGTCCGGGGTCTGGCTGATCCTGCGCCCGCGAACCTTTCAGGTGGTCATGGGCCTGTGCCTGCTGTCATATGCAGTCAACCTCTTCATTTTCAGCATGGGCAGCCTGTTCATCGGCAAGGAACCGGTGATCAAGGACGGCGTGACTCAGGACTTGCTGCATTACACCGACCCGCTGCCCCAGGCGCTGGTACTGACGGCGATCGTCATCAGCTTCGCCATGACCGCGCTGTTTCTCGTCGTATTGCTCGCCTCGCGCGGCTTGACCGGCACCGACCACGTCGACGGCCGGGAGCCTAAAGAATGATGGCGATGACTCACCTGATCGCTGCACCGATCCTGCTGCCGCTGCTGACGGCTGCGATCATGCTGATGCTGGGCGAAAAGCACCGGCCGCTGAAGGCGAAAATCAATCTGTTCTCCAGCCTCCTCGGCCTGTTCATTTCAGTGATGCTGCTGCAATGGACGCAGACCACCGGCGTGCCCGGATCCATTGGCGTGTACCTGCCGGGCAACTGGCAGGCACCTTTCGGCATCGTTCTGGTGGTTGATCGCCTGTCGGCACTGATGCTGGTGCTGACCGGAATCATCGGCGTCAGCGCCCTGCTGTTTGCCATGGCCCGCTGGGACGGTGCCGGGTCGAGTTTCCACGCACTGTTCCAGATTCAATTGATGGGCCTGTATGGCGCGTTCCTGACGGCGGATCTGTTCAACCTGTTCGTGTTCTTCGAAGTGTTGCTCGCCGCATCCTACGGCTTGTTGCTGCACGGCTCGGGCCGGGCGCGGGTGTCGTCGGGGTTACATTACATTTCGATCAACCTGCTGGCATCGTCACTGTTTTTGATCGGCGCTGCGTTGATCTACGGGGTGACCGGCACGCTGAACATGGCCGATCTGGCGATGAAGATCCCGCTGGTGCCGGAAGCCGATCGTGGCCTGCTGCATGCTGGCGCGGGAATTCTTGCGGTAGCGTTTCTGGCCAAGGCTGGCATGTGGCCGCTGAATTTCTGGCTGGTGCCGGCCTATTCCTCGGCCAGCGCGCCGGTGGCGGCGATGTTTGCGATCATGACCAAGGTCGGCGTCTACACCCTCCTGCGCCTGTGGACCCTGCTGTTTTCTGGTCAGGCCGGCGCCTCGGCATTCTTCGGCGGCGACTGGCTGATTTACGGCGGCATGGCGACCATGGCTTGCGCAGGGCTGGCGATTATCGCCGCGCAACGCCTGGAGCGCATGGCCAGCCTGAGCATTCTGGTGTCGGCAGGGATCCTGCTCTCGGCGATCGGCTTTGCCCAGCCGAACCTGATCGGCGCTGCGCTGTTCTATCTGGTCAGCTCGACCCTGGCGCTGAGCGCATTGTTCATGCTCGCCGAACTGATCGAGCGCTCGCGCTCGGCCAACGAAATTCCGCTGGAAGACGAAAGCGAACTGCTGCCGCGTCCACAGGAATCGCTGCAACCGCCCAAGGGCATCAACCTCGACGACGAGCAGAAAGCCGTGGTCGGCCAAGTCATCCCGTGGACCATGGCCTTTCTTGGTTTGAGCTTTATTGCCTGCGCGCTGTTGATCATCGGCATGCCACCGCTGTCCGGATTTATCGGCAAGCTCAGCCTGATCGGGGCATTGCTCAACCCGTTGGGACTTGGCACTGCGGCGCCGCTGCCTCCCGGCGCATGGGGATTGCTGGCGCTGTTGATCCTGACCGGTCTGGCCTCGCTGATGGCCTTCTCGCGCCTCGGCATTCAGCGCTTCTGGACGCCGGAAGAGCGCCCGTCACCATTGCTGCGCAAACTCGAATGCGCGCCGATTTTCCTGCTGCTCGGGCTGAGCATTGCCCTTACGTTCAAGGCTGAACCGCTGCTGCGCTACACCCAGGCCACGGCCGATGCGCTGAACAATCCGCAGCAATATGTGTTCGCAGTTCTAGGCACTCGGGCGGTGCCGAGCCCGCAAGCCAGAGCCGACATGCTCGAGGTGCAGCCATGAATCGACTGTTCCCGGCTCCGTGGTTATCGCTGGCCCTGTGGATTCTGTGGCTGACCCTGAACCTGTCCGTCAGCCCGGGCAATCTGCTGCTCGGTGCCGCGCTGGGTTTTGCTGCGCCGCTGATGATGCGCAAATTGCGGCCGAAACGTGCGCGCATCCGCAACCCCATCGCCATCCTGCGTCTGTTCTTCCTGGTCGGCCGCGACGTCATCATGTCCAACCTGATCGTCGCCTGGGGCGTAGTCAACGCCGGACGTCGTCCGCCCAACTCATGCTTTATCAAAGTGCCGCTGGATCTGCGCGATGCTCATGGTCTGGCGGCACTGGCAATGATCTGCACCGTGGTGCCCGGTACCGTATGGTCAGAACTGGCGCTGGACCGCAGCGTTCTGTTGCTGCACGTCTGGGATCTGCACGACGAAGCGCAGTTCATCGAGCACTTCAAAAGTACTTACGAGCGACCGTTGATGGAGATTTTCGAATGAGCCCATTGCTGTCGAATGCGATTCTGCTGACGCTGTTTCTGTACTGCGTGGCGATGGTGCTGACCCTGGTGCGCCTGTTCAAAGGCCCGTCAGCTCAGGATCGGGTACTGGCGCTGGATTACCTGTATATCGTCGCCATGCTGATGATGCTTACCCTGGGCATTCGTTACGCCAGTGATACCTACTTCGAAGCGGCGCTGCTGATCGCGCTGTTCGGCTTCGTCGGCTCGTTTGCCCTGGCAAAATTCCTGCTGCGTGGCGAGGTGATCGAATGAATACCGAATTGTCTTTATGGGTCGAGATTCCGGTGGCGGTGCTGCTGGTGCTCAGCGGCGTGTTTACCCTGCTGGGCGCAACCGGATTGCTGCGCATGAAGGATTACTTCCAGCGTATGCACCCGCCAGCGCTGGCCTCGACAATCGGTGCCTGGTGTGTGGCACTGGCGTCGATCATTTGCTTTTCAGCGCTGAAGTCCGGGCCAGTGGTGCATGCCTGGCTGATTCCGATTCTGTTGGCGATCACCGTGCCGGTGACCACCCTGCTGCTGGCGCGGGCGGCGTTGTTCCGCAAACGTATGGCCGGGGATGATGTGCCGGCCGAGGTGAGCAGTCGTCAGACTGAAAGTGGTAACTGATGATTTTGTGGCGCCTGTGATGGCGCCATCGCTACAGTAGGAACGCGCCCTCGATTGTGGGAGCGAGCCTGCTCGCGAAGAGGCCAGTCGGGGCGTCGCCAATTCCGGATCGGCTCAAACCCACGCTACTGCCAACAACCCCGCCCCCAGCAGCGCACACAACGGCGAATACACCCAGGTATCCAGCCGCGCAAATCGCGAATCCTTCACTTCCTTGAAGAACCCGACCAGATTCGAATCACCGATCGCCCGAGCGAACATCAGCAACGCGATCGCGCTGATCACCCATTGCAGTGCCTTGTGCTGCACCGCCGGCACGCCCCAACCGACCCGCATACAAACCAGCGCCGCAATTATCAGCAGCGCAGCGGCGACTGCCAGCGTCAGCCAGCCTGAGGGCTTGAAGGCCGGGCGTACCGTGGCGACGAAGCCCGACACCGGCACCTGCGGCACCACCACCGCAGCCGCCCATTGCCCACCCAACGCCCAATACACATGCATCAGGCCGATTGCCGCGAACACAGTCACCAGCCATTGAGCCAACACAAAGGTCATGGTTGAAATCCTTCAAAGGGATTTGAACAAACCATCGTAGTCGGATTTTTTGGCCGTGCACGACCGGTCGGCGGTGCACGGCGTTGACCGCGTTATTTCAGATCAGCCGTCACCTTGTCGGCCACATCCTTGGGCAGCCACGCCTGCCACACATCCGGATGCGCCTTCATGAACGCGACCGCCGCCTCACGAGGCGCGGTGTGCTTGTCACTCATATCCGCCAATGCCTTGTTCAGTGGCTCGATGGGAAAATCGACCTTGCTGAAGAATTCGGCAATTTGCGGGTTCTGCTTTTGAAACGGCGTAGACACGCCAATCGACAGTTTCGATGCCAGCGAGCGGGTTGGTTTCGGATTGGGATTATCGGCGTCTGTCAGCGTCTTCCACGCCTCGGCATCGAACGGCGGCTCTTCCAGTTGCACCAGTTTGAATTTGCCAAGCAGTGGCGTCGGCGACCAGTAATAGAACAGCACCGGTTTGCCGCGACGGATCGAAGAGCTGATCTCGGCATCCAGCGCAGCGCCGGAACCGCTGCGGAAGTTGGTGTAGTCGTCCTGCAAGCCATACGCCGTGAGCTTCTGCTTGTTTACCACTTCCGAGGTCCAGCCGATCGGGCTGTTGAGGAAACGCCCTTTGCCCGGGCTTTCCGGGTCCTTGAATACGTCCTTGTATTTCTTCAGATCAGTGACACTGCGCAGATCCGGCGCCAACGGTTTGATGCCTTTGGCCGGGTCGCCCTTGATCACGTATTCCGGCACCCACCAGCCTTCAGTGGCGCCCTTTACCGTATCGCCCAGACCGACGACCTTGCCCTCGGCTTCGGCCTTGACCCAGACCGGACTGCGCCCGGCCCACTCCTCGCCAATCACCTGGATGTCATTATTGGCCAGCGCGGTCTCAAGGGTAATCGTGGTACCCGGCAAGGTATCGGTCGGCAAGCCGTAGCCTTTCTCGACGATCACCCGCAGCACCTCGGTGATCAGGCTGCCGCTTTCCCAGTTCAGGTCAGCAAAGTGGATAGGCGCCTGAGCCGCCTGCAGCGATTGCGCTGACGTCAGCAAACCAAAGGTGGCCACGCTGGCGGCCAGTAACCGTCGAAATCCGTTCATGCATCGCACCTCGTGCTGTTCACAGCAATGGCAGTTGGCCTGACAGAAACGCAAGCCTCTGAATGACTCAGTCAACTGACTTTAGCCGAGGTTCCTGCTTTTTCCGGGGTCCGCTGCGTGCGAGGTTACGTTTCAGACTTTTCCTGCAGGCTTTGCAGCTCACGTCTGACCATGCTGGCGTATGCCGCCGGTTGCAATGCGTAGAGCTGCGACGCCACCCAACTCAGCCAGGCACCTTGCAGTTCGGCCTTGCGGGCGAACAGGCGCTGAGCGTCTTCGCGTGCGCTGTCGAGATTTTGCGAATGGAAGTGCGCGCGGCTCACTCGCTGGCCTTGAAGGAAATCAGTTCACCTTTGCGCCATTTGGCAGCCTTGGCGGTGACGGCTTTCAAGGTTTTGGTCAGGCCTTCCTGCAATTGTTCACTGGCGGCGAACACCGTGACGACGCTATGACCTTCCTTGAACAGAATCGCGTGACCGTCGGCCGTACTGACAAATGCGTAGTCGCCCAAGCCGTAAACCGTCAGTTTGATGTCGCGAAAACGAATGTCCATCTTGCCGCCTTCACGGCTGGGCAACACTGACGCGATGAAATGGTCGCCGACCTTGAGCTTGAGCCCCGGTTTGTCATCGACTACCAATGCACTTTCGGTATCGATTTCGGCGATGTAAATGCCTTCGGCGTTTTGCTCGGTGATGTAAACAAAACGTGATTGGAATAGCTTGACCAGCTTTGCACGCAAATCACCCAGCACGAACAAAGCATGCATATCGAGGTTACTGACTGCCAAAGAAACATCCCCACATTTGAAAAACCGTGCAGCGGAAAACACGCACGGCAAAAAACGGCAATGCCGATGAAAACTGCAAAATCACTCAAAAACCCGAAGCGAGCGAAGCGCTCTTGATCGCGAGGTTCGTAGACTACTGGATTGTCATTAGTGAAACCCGCTCTGAAGTCTGCAAACCTTGAAGGAAAAAGCCTCAAGTGCGACTGGAGCAAGATCTGACTACGAACTTCAGGGAAATTTCTCACGAAAAAAAGCACTTTTCCGACATATCGCTGGCGAAAAATTGCTTTAGATAAGCCCGGTCGTCAACAGGTACTGGCGATTCTAGAGCAGCGATGCTCCTTACGACTACCCGCAACGGCCGTTAAATCCCGGCCGACTGATGAAAAGGACTTCATATGTGCACTTTGACTCATTTTGCCACGTCGGCCGACGCGCGAATCAACACACCTCTGACGATGAAGGTTGCCGACCCCGACAACCTTCCGACATCTTCTAACAATCATCGAACCCCACACTTTCAAGTGGTGCCAGCGGGTATTGCGTTCTTTCACATCAAGGAGATATCCACGGGACGTGTCAGAGGTTTCCGCGGCAATCACAACGAAGCCTGCGCCCTCGCCCGCTCGCTTGAATCAAAAATCGAACTCCGCGCCAGCGCCTGCCTCTGATAAGGGGAGTGAACGAACAAGCCGCACCGGCACCGACCCAGGAGTAGATGATGGAACTGCCAACCGAGCTTAACCTGACCACCCTTTTCGAACAGCTGGGCCTGCCCTCGGATGAGGCGTCGATAAATGACTTTGTCGAAGCACATCCGCTGGATCCGGACACTAAACTCATCGATGCCGACTTCTGGTCACCCCAGCAGGCACAATTACTCAAGGAATGGCTGCGGGCCGATGGCGAAGAAGCGCCGATCGTCGATGAGCTGAACGTACGTTTGCATCGCGGCAAGTAAGTACGATCAGTGCAGGCTGTCGCCGGGCTCGATGTTCAACTGTTCGAGCCAGGCAGCCTTGCACTCCTCCGCTTCATCGCGACTGGCGAAGGCTGTGCCGCGTCGCTCACCATTGAGCAAAACTACCCAGCAAACACTGCGCCCCATCGCGCGTAAGCCGGCCGGAACACCGCTGCCGATCATCACTGCCACGTCTACCCTGCACTGCATGTGCCCTCCGAAATAATTAGCTACCTAACTAAGTCGTCAGATTAAAGCTTTCCTTCGAGAGGAAACAGCAACCGCCGTGCACAGATTCATTGCGTCACCGGTAATAATCTCAGCGCGGATTCTCAGGTTTATAGCCCAGACGCAACCCGCCCCAGTGGCGGCCCTTGATCATGATCGGCACCGATAAATCATGCATCAGCTCATCCGTATCGCGCGTGTAAGTCTGCAACAGCACCGGTTGCTGATGGCTGCCGCAGCGGATACCGGTGCGGTCAGCGAATTTGCGTTTGGTGCGATTATTTACCGTGTCGACCTGCACATCACCGGTCAACGGCTGGCTGAATGCCTGATTATGCGTCGGTACATAACCCTGCTGCGTGCAGGCAATCGCAAAAACCAGCCCTTCATGACGCGCCAATAAAGGTTCTTGAATCGCCGGCAAGACCTGATCGGTGTATCGATCAAAGCGGGTTTGAAATTTGGCTGGTTCGGTGCCCGGAATCAGCTGGTAGCTGCGATCGAACAGGTCATCCAGGCTGATCCGCCCCTGTTCAACATCCGCTTCGAAACGCGCGGCAATCTGGCTCGCACCTTCACGGGCCAAGTCGTAGATACGTTGGTGATAGTCATCCAGGCCGACCTCGGCCAAGCGCTCGCTGATAGTTTCCGCCTGTCCTTCCATCTGCACCGCAGCGTCGGCGAGGCGGCGGGTCTGCTGATCGCTGATCGCCAGATCGCTACGCATTTGCTCAATCGCGCTGAACAGCGCATCAAGCTGCTCGCGATTGGTTTGCGCGCCACGGGCGATTTCGCCGACCTGGGTTTCCACTCCGGCGGCAAGTCGTGCGATGTTTTCCAGATGCTGACCGGTGTGCTCGACCTGTTCGACGCCGGTGTGCAGATCGCTCGACAACTCGCGAATCTGCGCCACCACTTGCGCGGTGCGTTGCTGAATGTCTGCAACCATCTCACCGACTTCGCCCGTGGCCGCCGCCGTCCGCGCCGCCAATCCGCGCACCTCGTCGGCGACCACAGCGAAACCGCGACCATGCTCACCGGCCCGGGCTGCTTCAATCGCAGCATTCAAGGCCAACAGATTGGTCTGGCTGGCAATCGACTGGATCACCAGCGTCACCCGCTGAATGTCGTCGCTGCGCACACTCAGGGCCTCGATCAATTCGCGGCTGGCGTTGGCGCGCTGACTGAGTTGCTGCATGCGCGAAATCGAGTCGAGCAGTTCGCTGCGCCCCGCCGCGCTGCTGTGATGCGCTTGGCTGGCGGCGTCCAGCGCGTCGCGACTGAGCTGTGAAGTCGCCTGTTCCGTGGCGATCATCACCTCGGCATTGCTGACGATCTGCGCCGCCGCGTCGAGTTGCGATTCAAGTTTGCTGGCGAGCGCTTTGACCGAAAACGCCACGCCGGCGGCAGACAGTGCGTTGTGACTGGTGGTGTAGGAGAGATCGCGAGTCAGTGCGGACAATGCGCTCGCACTATCGACCGGGACAGCAGCTGGAACGTTGCGCGAACGCAGGCGCGGCAGCCAGACAATCAGCACCGCCAGCGGCATGCCGAGGTAGAGCGACCACTCGGCCATAACCATGCCGGCCAGCAACAGCATCAGGGCGATGCTTTGCAGGGTCGGCGCGATCCAGCGGTTTTTCGGCAAAAGCACTGGTGCAGGCAGCGCCGCAACCAGAGATCCATCTCTCGTCATCTTGATCACCCCACGTTTGTTCTCATTGTTGTGACTGCATTAAACGCCACTACAACGCCATTATCCATGGTCCGTTAGTCGTGGGGTCTGTGGCAGGTCAATGGAACGACGGGGGAAATAGCGCAGACGAGCAAAAACAAAGATCGCAGCCTCCCGCAACTCCATGTAGAAGCTGCCGAAGGCTGCGATCTCTTGCAGGCGCCCCCCTATTCAGGGGCCGCCATGGAATCAGGCCTGACGCTGGTGCTTGTCGATCTGCTCGTGACGCTCTTGAGCTTCGATGCAGTACTTGGTGGTCGGGCTGATCAGCAGGCGCTTCAGGCCGATGGCCTCGCCGCTGTCGTCGCACCAGCCAAAGCTGTCGTCCTTGATGCGCTCAAGGGCTTGTTCCAGTTGCGGCAGCATGCGCTGGTCGCGATCGATCGCGTTGACCAGCCAAGTGCGCTCTTCTTCAACCGAAGCCGCGTCCGCCGGGTCAGCCGGGGTGTCCAGGCTTTCGATGGCGATACGATTTTGCTCAATGCGCTCGTGGGTTTCGACTTTCATGTTCTGCAACAGCTCAGTGAAGAAAGCGTGTTGCTCTGCATTCATGTAGTCATCTGCCGGCATAGCCAGCAACTTGTCCTTTGTCATTGATATCTCTATAAAAAAACGTGCATTAAGGCGAATAAGGGAGCGTTTCGGCGAACCGTGTCGGCCGTCGAAAAGGCATCGTTTTATTGCAAACGCCACCCGGCACTCAATTTACGAGGGGCGGCAGTCTAAGGCCCGATCAAGACCTCAGCAACTGTAAATACAGGGAATTTGTCCGACAGGACCTGGAAACTGCTCTGACACAGGCTTCACACGGCCATCGGAGTGCGTTTATAGCAAGAAATTCAGTCCAGCGGCTGTATATAGAAGACAAACGGCTAACCATCCCGCCAGCGACAGCCGAGATTATTCTCGCTAGGTGCATCGTTTCAGCCCGGCAGAGCTTACGCAGCCCTTCTATTATCAGGCCCACCGCGTGCTCAACTCGCCTGAAGGATGCTGCCCATGCCCCGCCCCGCTCTGCCGGCCACAGACGAAATTTCTTTCGCCAGCGCGCCGGTCAACGTCGAGCGCCTGCTGCAAATGATCAGCGAAGAGTACGACGCCCTGCCGCGCCAGCTCAAACGCGTGGCCAGCTACATCAGCCAGCAGAGCGAGCGAATCATGGTCGAGCGCATCAGCGACATCGCCCGCGAGTGCGAAGTGCATCCGTCAGCCATTGTGCGTTTCTCGCAACGTTTCGGTTTCAGCGGCTTCAGCGAGATGCAGGCGCTGTTCCGCCAGGCCTGGACGCACAAAACCACACCAGCGCAAACCTATCAGCAACGCATCCGTAGCCTGATCGCCAACAACTCGCAGACCGCCAACAGCGTCGACCTGGCCCGCGAGTGCATCGACGCAACGCTCTCGGGCATCGAACGCTTGGGCCGCGAACTGGACGAGGTGGCGTTCGATACAGCCGTCGATCTCATCGTCAATGCCGACGACATTTACGTTGTCGGGGTCCGCCGTTCGTTCGCCGTCGCCGATTATCTGGTTTACAACCTGCAGCACACGCAGAAGCGCATTCATCTGGTTTCCGGCATCGGCGGCAGCTATCGCGAACAAATGCGCAGCGTGCGCGCCAACGACCTGGTCATCGCCATCAGTTTTGTGCCCTACGCCAAGGAAACCCAACACTGCCTGCGCTTCGCACAGCAGCAGAACGCCAATGCCCTGATCATCACCGACAGCCCTCTTTCGCCACTGGCGAAACTTGCCAATAGCGTGTTGCTGGTCAATGAAGGCAGTGCGCTGGCCTTTCGTTCGCTCAGTGCAACGCTGTGTTTGTGCCAGGCGCTGTTTGTGGCAGTGGCGTATCGGCTGGGCTTGAACGTCGATGAAATTCACGAGCAGGCCGGATTCGACGACTGACAATTGCCTCTCTCTCGGCTAGGTTATGCGTTCCCACCGGTTCGACTTGAAGGAACGCGTCATGAAACTGATCGGCATGCTCGACTCTCCCTATGTGCGCCGCGTAGCAATCTCCGCCAAATGCCTGGGAATCGACCTCGAACACGAGTCGGTCTCGGTGTTCCGCCACTTCGAACGATTCCAGCAGATCAACCCTGTGGTCAAGGCGCCCACATTGATCCTCGACGACGGCGTGGTCCTGATGGACTCGACCCTCATCCTCGATTACCTCGAAGCCAGCTCCGGCAAAAGCCTGCTGCCAAGCGATCTCAAACAACGCGCCCAGGCTCTGCGCCTGATCGGCCTGAGCCTCGCCGCCTGCGAAAAAGCCGTGCAGCTCTACTACGAACGCAACCTGCGCCCGGCCGACATTCAATATCAGCCGTGGGTCGAACGCGTCGAAAGCCAGCTCGCCGCCGCATTTACCGCGCTGGAAAAAGAACTTGAACACAGTGACTTGCCTGTCGACGGCTCCCTCGCCCAGACCGGCATCAGCCTGGCGGTTGCCTGGAGCTTCACCGAACTCGTCGTACCCGATCAGATCGACGCAGCACGCTTTGCGCGTATCGCCGAGTACACCGCCTACGCAGAAGGCACCGATGCGTTCATCAGCACACCGATGAACTGATCATGAGCTCCACCGACACCGCCGCCCCGGCGTTAAAGGAAATCTTCAACGCCGAGCGCTTGCAGCACATCGCTGACGAAATGAGCGCGGTGTACCCGGCGTTCAAGGCCAGGACCTTTCTCAAACACGCCCAGGACGGACTCGCTGAACTATCAGTGATGCAACGCATGGCGCGTGTCAGCGAAAGCCTGCATGCCGTGCTGCCGCTGGACTACGAAGATTCCTTACATGTGTTACGTGAACTCGCACCAAGGCTGAACAGCGGCTTTGTCAGCATGTGCCTTCCACACTACGTCGCGAGCTACGGCGCCCATGCGTTCGACACCTCAATGGACGCGCTGAAGTACTTCACCACCTTCGGCTCCTCCGAATTCGCCATCCGCTACTTTTTGCGCAGCGACCTCGAGCGCTCGCTGGAACGGATGCACGAGTGGACCCGCGAAGAAAACCACCACGTTCGACGCCTAGCCAGCGAAGGCAGCCGCCCTCGCCTGCCGTGGTCGTTCCGCCTGGAAGCGGTGCAGGCTGATCCGCGGCTGGCCGCCGGGATACTGGATCAATTGAAGGCGGACGAGAGCTTTTACGTGCGCAAGTCGGTGGCAAATCATTTGAATGACGTGACGAAGGTGCATCCGGAGTGGGTGCTGGACACGATTGAAGGTTGGTCGCTGGAGAACAAGCACACGGCCTGGATTGCCAAGCATGCGCTGCGCAGTTTGATCAAACAGGGCGACGTGCGCGCGCTGACGGTGATTGGCGCAGGGGCGAAGGCTGAGGTTGAGTTGTTGGATGTGCGGGTCGAGCCGGCGGTGGTGAGGTTGGGGGAAGCGATTACTTTGTCGTTTACGGTGAAGTCCATGGTGGCGCACGAGCAAAGGCTGGTGATTGATTATGCGATTGAGTATGTGAAGGCGAATGGCGGGGTTTCGAGGAAGGTTTTCAAGTTGAAGACTCTGGCATTAGCGGGTTTCGGGACTGATGTAGTGCGACGGAATCAAGTCATCAAGGATTTTACGACGCGCAAGCATTTTGCCGGGCGACATGGGGTGCAGGTGATGGTTAATGGAGAGGTGCTGGGGAGTGCGGCGTTTGAGGTTTTGATTTGAGGTGAGTTGTTTATTCACCAAAAGAGCCGGTAGCGGATCAGTGCACTGGCAGCCGTGAATCGACATTGCGCGCGGCGGCACAGTGGACGACTCACGGCGTCAGCGCTTACCAACTTCCGTATGGAATGCCGAATTTCTCGATATAGCGCTTGGACTTTTCGCTGACGGGATAGGCGTAGCGTCCTTGGTTCTTACCCTGACTCGGTCCTAAAGGCTCGATCTCTGCCTGTGCTCTGGCGACTTTTACAGGATGGTGGCATGAGTCTCTGACCCAGACTTGTACGACACCACCGGGAGCCAGGCCCAGATAGACCGAGGCCATGGATCTCGCCTCTTGGTCCGGGGTCATCGGGCAACGTTGATTAACGGACGTCACCATCAACTGCCGGGCCTCCTCTGGAATGTCTACCCACGCTTGCCAGGTTTTCTGTTCGACGATTGATTGCCAACGGACCCAGATGCGAACAGGTAAATCGGCTCCCACTACTCTCTTCCCACTGCCACCTACTCCACCCGTCCACCCCCGGCCTGACTCTGTACCATCTTCAGGCTCGCCCCCAGCAGCGGTACCGCCGCCGGTTTTATAGAAAATCCTTCCTCTAATGTCTTGCACCGAACTGTTCTCTACCCATACCTTCATATAAGCCGGCTCAATGAACGCCAGCTCCCACCATTCGGACTTCGGGTCATTTTTGGCTGAGAGTGGATCAGCAGACTGGCAACCGGCAATGACCAGCGCGCACAGCAAGGGTATAAATATTTTCATTACCAAAGTGTCCAGTCAGGTACATGGGGATGCTGCACGCGAATCGAGTCGGCCGTAGGTGCATTGATGTAGACGGCACGGATACCACTGCCATCCCTTCGCCCAAGGGGATGGTTCCAGTTTGCGGACATGTGAATGTATTTCAGCCTCAGTTGTTTTTCCTCCTGCGGGGTGGTGCTGTAATCACCTGCCAGGAATCGATCGCATAGCGCACGAAGTTCCGCTGGCACTGCCAATTCCGGGGTGTCTGGAATGTCGTTGAACTTCACCCCTTTTTCTTTTGCGAACTGGAGCATCACTCGAAGATATACCCTGGACAGCATGCCACTCACTGGGCGCTTGAGTTGAAGTGCTGCGTAAACACGTTTCTTGCGAGGACCAAGTCGATCCTGTCTATCGATTGGCAGAAGCAATGCATTTGGGGTGACGACTTCTAGCATCTCTGCAGGCCAACCCTGCGCCAGCCACTGGTCTTTGATAGCCATCGCGTCGAGGTAGATCGAGGTGGTCGAGACATCGGTAAACTGCGAGACCTCAAGTGTCTGCATGGGAGTTACGAGCACGCACTCCTGGACCTCATCAAGGTAGCCGCCGCCGATGTCGGAATGAGCACCTGGCAGGGTGATTTCCAAATGGTCTGCTTTGACGCGACTCAAGGCGAAGTTAGCTCGGCACTCGTCGCGAGCAGAGAGTTGAATCACATCTGTAAAAAAACGCCGGTCGAGGTACAACTTAATGCCCGTCGCGATGGGGCTTTTTACGTTGCCCAGATTTGACCAGCCTGCAACCGACGGCACAGTGTCGAAAAGACCAATGAATCCCATCCTGATACTGCCGTTGTACTGTTCAACGAAGGTTCGGCTAAATGCTCGGGCGTTACTGCGCAGAACATCACCTAGCGGACCTTGTTTTCCCCGTACGATTTCGTTCGCGAAGTGTCTAGCAGCAGCAGCGCCACGGCTAAAGCCAAAAGTGTCAAACGTGAGCGAGGTAATCTCGCTATTTGGATGGCTATCCAAAACGTCCTTGATACGTAGTTTGATGTCTGTAAATGACAGCTGAACTCGACCAGCTACGCCTGTTTCTCCTCGACCGCTACCCGCACCGAACGTGCTGTCCTCTTCTCCTGCTCGAGTTCCGATCCCTTCGACATAGATCATACGAAACGCTTGTTTTTGAAGACCATCACCTTCGGCCTGCTGCGGTGCGAAGTACAAGTCGCTCAGCTTCTTCACATTGCTGACATCGTTACCATAACTACTATCCGGATCACCCATATAAGGCTGGCAACTGGCGGGAATATCCTCAGGCGCAATCGGATGCTGAGCCCCACACAACAACCCCGCAGCTGAGTTGTTCGCGTTGTTGCCCGTGCCATCAAAGAACACCCCGATCCTCAACGCAATCCCGATTTTCTCAGGCTCGCGCGCAGGCTCTTTCCCATGCTTCTCATACTCGGCCCAATGCTGGGCGTGTATGTCGACGGGTTTGGCTTCTTCGTAGCGATAGTTTTTCGGCGGGTTTGGAACGTAGCCACTCAATCCTTGATTCCTTCTGATCCTTGAAGAACGGCCAGAAGAGTGACAGTCGAGAGGGGGCGGTGCAAGCCGTGGCGGTGTGCCAGCCATGGAGCGTCAGTGCGAGCAGGCTCACTCCCAAAAAGGAATGAGCCTGGCTGGGGATGGCGGGTCAAATCGACCGCTGATTCACCCGCGCCATCAACTGTTCAGCACTCTCCTTGCGCTCGGAATAACGATCGACCAGATGCGCCTGCTGCCCCCGCAGCAGCACGGTGAACTTCACCAACTCCTCGATCACATCCACCACCCGATCGTAGAACGGCGAGGGTTTCATCCGCCCTTCTTCATCGAACTCCATGTAGGCCTTGGGTACAGAGGACTGATTGGGGATGGTGAACATGCGCATCCAGCGGCCGAGGACGCGAAGTTGGTTGACCACGTTGAACGACTGCGAGCCGCCGCAGACTTGCATCACCGCCAGGGTTTTGCCTTGGGTCGGGCGCACAGCGCCGAGTTCCAGCGGGATCCAGTCGATCTGCGCTTTGAACACGGCGGACATCGCGCCGTGGCGTTCCGGCGAGCACCAGACCTGGCCTTCCGACCACAACACCAGATCGCGCAATTCCTGCACCTTGGGATGGTCGACCGGGACGTCGTCGGGCAATGGCAAACCGGATGGGTTGAAGATCCGCGTTTCGGCGCCAAAGTGTTCGAGCAGGCGCGCGGCCTCCTCGACCAGCAAACGGCTGAACGAGCGCTCGCGGGTCGAGCCGTAGAGCAGAAGGATGCGCGGTTTGTGTTCGCCGACATTCGATGGCTTAACAGCGTCGATCAGGCTGGCGTCGAGGTTGGGCAAATGATTTGTCATGAAGCCTCCTTACAGCGTGCCGATGCGATCGAGTTCGGCTTTCAGTTGCTCGCGACTGAGCGAGTGAAACGGCAGATCGAGGAAGGCTTGGCAGCGTTCACCGATGCGCATCAGAGTGGCTTGGAATGCCGCGTCGATTGCCGCCTCGTCGCCCTGCACTTCGGACGGATCTTCCAGTCCCCAATGCGTTTTCAGTGCCGGACCGAAATACACCGGACAGGTTTCGCCGGCGGCTTTGTCGCAGACAGTGATGACGATATCCGGCGGGTTGTTTGCGAAGGCATCGTTGCCTTTGCTGTGCAACCCGTCGATGGCGATGCCGTGCTTTTGCAGCGTCGACAGGCTGCGCGGCAGAACCTGGCCTTTGGGAAAACTGCCGGCACTCACCGCTTGGAAACCAGCGGGAGCCAGGTGATTGAACATGGCTTCGGAAAGAATGCTGCGGCAGCTATTGGCCGTGCACATGAACAGGACTCGCATCGATGCGCTCCGTAGATAGTGGAAGATTCAGCAGCAGGCGCGTTCGCGCACGGGACGGCCATCCATGTTTTGCAGGCGCGCGGCGTTGTCCTTGAGCCAATCGGCATTGGCCTTGGATGTCAGCTGAAGGATTTCGCCGATCCATGCCGGCAGTTCCGGATTGAGGCGGTAATACACCCACTGGCCCTGACGGCGGTCGAGCAGCAAACCGTTACTGCGCAGTTGCGCGAGATGGCGGCTGATTTTCGGCTGGCTGTCGTCGAGCGCACACATCAACTCGCAAACGCAGAGTTCACCTTGCTCGGCGATGAGCAGGATGGCGCGGACGCGGGTTTCGTCGGCGAGGCTTTTGAAGACTTCGGTGGGGGTGATCATGGTGATCGGCTCGCCATATGCGGGATAACGAATATACGGATATCCATATATTTATCAATCCGCGAAAGCAGCCACGGTGTATAACCCTGTGGGAGCGAGCCTGCTCGCGAAAGCGGTGGTTCCGTCAGCATCGATGTTGCTGAAAGACTGCCTTCGCGAGCAGGCTCGCTCCCACAGGGGGATTTGGATGCGGCAGGTTTAACCGCGCAACAGGCCCTGCTCGGCCTCACACAACCCCACCACATAATCCCAGACCACTCGCAGCCGCACGGATTTGTGCAGCTCCCGGCGGGTGCTGATCCAGTAGCTGCGCTCGATGCTTTCATCGGGCAACAGCGCCACCAGATCCGGGTCGGAAGCGGCCATGTAGCAAGGCAACACCGCAATGCCCAATCCTGACCGAGCGGCTTCCTGTTGGGCGATGACGCTGGTGCTGTGAAACACCACACGCGGGCTGCGGCAGAAGCTGTTGAGGAACATCAGTTCCTGACTGAACAGCAGGTCGTCAACGTAACCGATCCAAGCATGTCGGCCCAGGTCTTCGCGGCTGTGCAGTGGCGGTGCGTTGTCGAGGTAGGTTTGGCTGGCGTAAAGCGCGAGCCGATAGTCAGTGAGCTTGCGCGTGACCAGCATGTCGGCGGACGGCCGTTCGAGGTGGATGCTGATCTCCGCTTCACGGTTGAGGATGCTGACAAAGCGCGGCACGGCGACCAGTTCCACTTCCAGCCCCGGATAACGTTCGAACAAGCCAATCATGCGACTGGCGAGAAACTTAATGCCGAGGCCTTCGGTGACGCCGACGCGGATCTTGCCCAGCGGCGCGGTGGACTGGGTGATTTCTTCCTGCGCCAGCAGCGCGACGTTTTCCATCGCTTCGGCGTGCTTGAGCAGCGCCTCCCCCGCCGGGGTCATTTCATAGCCTTGGGCGTGCTGGACGAACAGCGCCGTGCCGAGGCTTTTCTCGATCGATTCAATATGCCGCGCCACCGTCGCGTGGGTGGTGTTGAGCCGGCGCGCGGCGGTGAGCAGGCGGCCGCTGCGTTGCAGCTCGAGAAAAAAGCGCAGGTCGTTCCAGTCGAACATGGCAGGTCCTTGTCAGCTGTCGTCACTTCGGGCTGTTTGAAAACGCACAGCGGCTGCGCAAAAACTAACATTCTTTTAACGAAAGCTAACAACTAGAGTGTCCGACAATAAAAACAAAAAGCGAGGTCAGGGCATGCAGACGTCCCTGGATGAATTCGACTACATCGTGGTCGGCGCCGGCCCTGCCGGGTGCTTGCTGGCCAACCGGCTCTCAGCGGATCCACAGCAACGGGTGTTGCTGCTCGAAGCCGGCGGACGCGACAACTACGCCTGGATTCACATTCCTGTGGGTTACCTGTTCTGCATCGGAAACCCGCGCACCGACTGGTGCTTCAAAACCGAACAACAACCGGGTCTCAATGGCCGCGCGCTGAGTTATCCGCGGGGTAAGGTGCTGGGCGGCTGTTCGTCGATCAACGGCATGATCTACATGCGCGGCCAGGCCGGCGACTATGACGGCTGGGCGGCGGCGGGCAATCCGGGCTGGGCCTGGAAAGACGTGCTGCCGCTGTTCAAACAGAGCGAAAACCACTTTGCCGGCGGCGCTGAATTTCATGGCGATCAGGGTGAATGGCGGGTCGAGCAGCAGCGCCTGTCGTGGCCGATTCTGGATGCCTTTCGCAGCGCTGCCGAGCAAAGCGGCATCGCCAGCATCAATGACTTCAACCAGGGCGACAACGAGGGCTGCGGTTACTTTCAGGTCAACCAGAAAGCCGGGGTGCGCTGGAACGCGGCCAAGGCCTTTTTGAAACCGCTGCGCAGCCGGGCGAACCTGACTGTGCTGACCGGCGTCGAGGTTGATCGTGTCTTGCTGGAGAATGGCCGCGCGGCGAAAGTCAGCGCGCAGCATGAAGGCCAGACCAGACAGTTCAAGGCGCGCAAGGAGATTGTCTTGTGCGCCGGCTCGGTCGGCTCGCCGAGCATTCTGCAGCGCTCCGGGATCGGTCCGCGGCCGCTGCTCGAACGTTTGGGCATCGGCGTGATTCATGAGCTGCCGGGCGTCGGCGGCAACCTGCAGGATCACCTGCAACTGCGCCTGATCTACAAGCTGGAAAACGCTCGCACCCTGAACCAGATCGCCGGCAGCGTGTGGGGCAAGATGGGCATGGGCCTGCGTTATCTGTACGACCGCAGCGGGCCGCTGTCGATGGCACCGAGCCAGTTGGGCGCGTTTGCCCGCTCCGGCCCTGAGCAGACTTCGGCGAACCTGCAATATCACGTGCAGCCGCTGTCGCTGGAGCGCTTTGGCGAGCCGCTGCACAGCTTCCCGGCGTTCACCGCCTCGGTGTGCGACTTGCGCCCGCAGAGCCGTG
The DNA here is from genome assembly GCF_054667565.1 of Pseudomonas sp. S3_G06. Lineage (NCBI taxonomy): Bacteria > Pseudomonadati > Pseudomonadota > Gammaproteobacteria > Pseudomonadales > Pseudomonadaceae > Pseudomonas > Pseudomonas sp. S3_G06. The sequence continues at coordinate 1,675,796 of NZ_CP162738.1, read as the reverse complement.
GGCGCATCGAGATTCGCTCCTCCGATCCGCAGGCGGCGCCGCTGATCCAGCCCAATTACCTCAGCCATCCAGAAGATCTGCGCGTGGCCGCCGATGCAATTCGCCTGACCCGGCGCATCGTCAGCGCCCCAGCCCTGCAAGCGTTCAAACCGGTGGAATACCTGCCCGGCGACAGCTTGCAAAGCGAAGAACAACTGCATGAAGCGGCGGCGAAAATCGGCACGACGATTTTCCATCCGGTCGGCACCTGCCGTATGGGCAACGACGGTGACGCAGTGGTCGATGCGCAATTGCGCGTGCATGGCGTGCCGGGTCTGCGCGTTGCCGATGCGTCGATCATGCCAAGAATTACCTCGGGCAATACCTGTTCGCCTACGCTGATGATTGCCGAGAAGGCAGCACAACTCATGCTCAAACCCAACACCAGGAGCAACACCCCAAAACTGGAATTGGCTCAGACCCGGTAGGAGCTGCCGAAGGCTGCGATCTTTTGACTTTGTTTCTTCCAGATCTGAAACAAGATCAAAAGATCGCAGCCTTCGGCAGCTCCTACAGGACACCGCGTTAGATTCAAGGCATCGCGCATTACCGGACACGCAACACCAGTGGAACAACAAAAACAATCACTGTGAGGGATACCGATATGTCAGAACACGTTCAGCCGCTGGACGCTGCGGGCAGCGCCGAGACCAGCAACGCCACGCAGAAAGTCATCTTCGCCTCATCACTCGGGACGGTGTTCGAGTGGTATGACTTCTTCCTCTACGGCGCCCTCGCGGCGGTGATCAGCAAGCAGTTCTTCGCCGGGGTCAACGACACCACGGCATTCATCTTCGCGCTCATGGCGTTCGCCGCCGGCTTCATCGTACGGCCGTTCGGCGCGTTGGTGTTCGGCCGCCTGGGCGACATGATCGGGCGCAAATACACCTTTCTGGCGACGATCATTCTGATGGGCGTGGCGACGTTCTGCGTCGGCCTGCTGCCGACCTACGCCAGCATCGGCATCGCCGCGCCGATCATTCTGGTGGTGCTGCGCATGCTTCAGGGCCTGGCGCTCGGTGGCGAATACGGTGGTGCGGCGACCTACGTGGCCGAGCACGCGCCCATCGGCAAACGCGGCTTCCACACCAGTTGGATTCAATCCACCGCGACCCTCGGCCTGCTGCTCTCGCTGCTGGTAGTGCTCGGTTGCCGCTACTTCACCGGCGACCAGTTTGAAGTCTGGGGCTGGCGCATTCCGTTTCTGCTGTCGATCGTGCTGCTGGGTATTTCCACCTGGATTCGCCTGAGCCTGCACGAGTCGCCGGCCTACCTGAAAATGAAGGAAGAAGGCAAAACCTCGAAGGCGCCGATCCGCGAATCCTTCGGCAAATGGGAAAACCTCAAAGTCGTGCTGATCGCGCTGTTCAGCATCAACGCCGGGCAAGCGGTGACCTTTTACGCTGCGCAGTTCTATGTGCTGTTCTTCCTCACCCAGTTCCTGAAAATGGACCCGGCGGTGGCCAACAGTCTGCTGATCATCAGTGTGGTGATCGGCGCCCCATTCTTCATCTTTTTCGGCTGGCTGTCGGACAAGGTCGGGCGTAAACCGGTGCTGATGCTCGGCCTGCTGCTGGCGACCGCGCTGTACTTCCCGATCTTCAAGTCCTTGGCCCACTACGCCAATCCGGCGATCGATCAGGCCAGCCGTCAGGCGCCGATCACCGTCCTCGCCGACCCCGCCACTTGCACCTTCCAGTTCGATCCGGTGGGCAAGGCTAAATTCGACAGCCCCTGCGACAAGGTCAAGACCTTCCTGGTCAAACAAGGCCTGCCCTACTCCAGCGTCGCAGCGCCTGCGGGCAGCGCCGTGCAAGTGAGTGTCGGCGACGTGAAGCTGGATGGTTTCGATGAGGCGGCACTGCGCGGCGCGATCACCCTCGCCGGCTACCCGCAACAAGCCGATATGCAGCAGATCAACAAACCGATGATCGTCGCCCTGATCGTCGCGCTGATCATCATCTCGGCCATGTGCTACGGCCCGCTGGCCGCGTTGATGGTCGAACTGTTCCCGACCCGCATTCGCTACACCTCGATGTCGCTGCCCTATCACATCGGCAACGGCTGGTTCGGCGGCTTCCTGCCCACCGTGTCGTTTGCGCTGGTGGTGTACACCGGGGATATTTTCTACGGGCTGTGGTATCCGGTGCTGATCACCGGGGTGAGCCTGGTGGTAGGGATGATCTGTCTGCGTGAGACGAAGAATATCGATCTCGACAAGAACTGAAAAACCCGCTGACACAATGGCGAGGGAAGCGATTCTCTCGCCATTTTTTTGCTCAGGCGTCCGCCTTGATCACTTCGAATGTCACCTGGTCCGGATAAAAGGCCACGTAGTCGCGGATCGATGCGACGGAGACCTTCGGGTTTTCGTACGTCCACACCGCGTTGGCACCCTCATGTCCGGGCACTTGCAGGCTGAAATAGTTGGCGTCGCCCTTGTACGGGCAATAGCTGGTGTGGTCGGTGCGGGCGAAGTATTTTTCGTCGATGTCTTCGCGCGGGATGTAGTACACCGGCGGATAGTTGGCTTCGTTGAGGATCAGCGCGTGGGAGGACGCGGCGACCTGGATGCCGTGGAATTTCACCAGCAGGCACCCGGCAAGTTGTTCCAGGCTGATCACGGGACTGGGGCTTTTCATGAGGTTCTCCTGAGCACAGCGAAGAGACCGGTTCAGGTATAGCTGATGGTTGCGCAGCTCGACTGGATTACGGCCGAACGGCTAAACCTCCTGCAACGCTTTTATCTGTATATCCATACAGATAAAAGTTGCTCCCGCCGCGAACTCCCGCCATTCTGTGCCCTCTCCACACACCAACCAGCGATGGTAGCTATGCGGCTGTACCTCTGTGAAAAACCTTCCCAGGCCAAAGACATTGCGGCCGTGCTCGGCGCCAAACGGCGCGGCGACGGCTGCTGGTTGGGGACGGACGTCACAGTGACCTGGTGCATTGGCCACTTGCTCGAAACAGCGCCGCCGGATGCCTACGACGCGCGCTACAAGCGCTGGGTGCTGGCCGATCTGCCGATCATTCCGGACAAGTGGAAGATGACCGTCAAGCCGCGCACCGCCAGCCAGTACAAAGCGGTGAAGCGTCTGCTTGGCGAGGCCAGCGAACTGATCATCGCCACCGACGCCGACCGTGAAGGCGAGATGATCGCCCGGGAACTGGTCGAGCACTGCCGCTATCGCGGGCCGATCCGCCGCTTGTGGCTGTCGGCGCTGGACGAGGCATCGATTCGCAAGGCCTTGGCCGCGCTGAAACCGGGAGCCGAAACATTCAGCCTGTATCACTCGGCGCTGGGCCGTTCACGGGCGGACTGGCTGATCGGCATGAACATGAGTCGACTGTTCACCTTGTTGGGCCGGCAGTCGGGTTATCAGGGCGTGCTGCCTGTGGGCCGAGTGCAGACGCCCACCCTGCGACTGGTGGTCGACCGCGACCGCAGCATCGCCGATTTCGTGCCCGTACCGTTCTGGGCAATCGACATGGATTTGCTGCACAATGGCACGACGTTTACCGCACAGTGGCGCGCACCATCAGACGTTTGTGATGATCAGGATCGCTGCCTGAATCAGGCGTTGGCGCAACAAGCAGCGGCGGCGATCAGCAGTGCAGACAGCGCACGGGTGATCAAGCTGAAAACCGAGCGCATGCGCGAAGTGGCGCCCCTGCCCTTCGATCTCGGCACCTTGCAGGAAGTCTGCTCGAAAAAGCTTGGCCTCGGCGCCCAGGAAACCCTCGACATCGCCCAGGCCCTTTACGAAACCTACAAAGTCATCACCTATCCGCGCAGTGATTGCGGCTTTCTGCCGTTGAGCCAGCACGGTGAGGCGCCGTCGATCCTCATAGCGTTGCGCCAGGCCGATACGAGCCTTGAAGCGTTGCAGGATTTTCTCGAACCGCAGCGGCGCTCAAGGGCCTGGAATGACGCCAAGGTCAGCGCTCACCACGGCATCATCCCCACCATCGCCGCGAAGAACCTCGAACGTCTGACCGGCAAGCATCGCGCGGTGTACACGCTGATTCGCGCGCGCTACCTGGCGCAGTTCCTGCCCAATCACGAATACGATCGCACTCAGGCTGATTTCGACTGCAACGGGCAGGCCCTGCGCGCGGTGGGCAAGCAGATCATCGAAGCGGGCTGGAAGCGTGCACTGCCAGAGGCATTGGCCCCGGCCAAGGGCCGCGAAGCCCCCGCGCCGCAAACCTTGCCGACCCTCAGCCAGGGCGTCGAATGCGCTGTGGCGAAAGTGAATCTCAAGGATCTGTGGACGCAACCGCCAAAACCCTACACCGAAGGCGATCTGATCAAGGCGATGAAGAACGTCGCCAAACTGGTCGAGGATCCGCTGCTCAAACAGAAACTCAAGGACACCACCGGCATCGGCACCGAAGCTACCCGCGCATCGATCATCCAAGGGCTGCTGGATCGTGGTTATCTGGTGAAGAACGGCAAGGCGCTGGCGGCGACACCTGCGGCGTTCAGCCTGATCGATGCAGTGCCGCGCGCGATCGCCGATCCTGGCACTACGGCGATCTGGGAACAGGCGCTGGACATGGTGCAAAGCGGCGAGATGAGTCTGGAAGAATTCGTCACCAAACAGGCTGCGTGGATGAGCAAGCAGGTCAGCCGCTGCTCCGCCCTCAGCCTGACCATCAGCGGCCCGCCGCCTGCCGGCAAAGCCGCAGCGCCGTGGAAGAAAAAGCGCAAGTCGACGGCGAGCAAAGCCGCCGGTACGCGCAAACGCACGGCGCGTCCGACGACTCGCTGAATCCCTCGCGGTTCCCTTCTCGACTTTGTCGAAACGGACCTTTTCTCATTCCAAAACAGCTTTGTCCGACAATATGTAGTGCTTGAAAATAATCACTACAAAACCGTTGACGGCATCGTTTTGCTTTTGCATGATGAAGACGCTCCCCGATCGGGAGCACTGGTAACATGCTTGAGCAAACTCGTCTGACCGCCGAGTTGTTTTTTCCGGATACACGCTGCCCACAAGGCAGATTGAAGAAGCTGACCTGGCCTGAACGTCCAGTACAAGGACGAGAAGCGCTGGCGAAAATTCTCAAGACGCTTGTGGCCGACACTGGATTGTCGTCAAGGAGCCTCCCGGTTTTCGCTGCTTCTCCTCGTTGTGACGCTATTGCGTAGCAGTTATTCAACACGACTACATGCAACAGATGCATGACCCCGTACTTCATACGGGCGAGCGCTGACGTCCTGGTTTCGGTGCCAGGGATCAACTAACCGATGGGCTACCTGTATTAGCGAACCAACTTTGAAAGATCACCAGACTGGTCAAGGGGCATAACAATGAATCTGAACAATCAACCCACTATCGAAGAACTGGCGCGTATGTTCGCGGCGCAGAAAGACAGCCACGACAGCCATATTCTCTGGATCAGCAAGTCGGGCCAGGTACACATCGACTGCCTGTCGCCTCACGCTGGCGAAGAGGAATTCGACCGCAACCACCAAAACCTGCTGGCCCGCCTGAAGATGTACCGCCGCGGCCACGGTTATGTCGGCAAGAAGGCTGCGGCCGACAAGGACTTCATCGGCAGTGTGCTGCAGACGCTGAAACAGGCGTGGGATTCGATGCAGAATCAGAATGAAGTTCGGGTGATTGATCGGTTGTATTGAATAACACTTCAGTAAAAAAGGGCCTGCATTGATAAGAAACAGGCCCTTTTTACATCCAGAACTCACACTGCAACTTTGTGGGAGCGAGCCTGCTCGCGAATGCACTCTTCAGGCGCAAACATCAGTGTCTGACACACCCCATTCGCGAGCAGGCTCGCTCCCACAGGTCTTGTTCATGTCGTACGCGTTTGCAGAACAAGATCAACAAACGCCAACGCCGCCGCACTGTGATAATTATTCCTGCGCCGCAACAACGCCGCTCCCCGCTGCGGCGCCTCCCCTTCGACCCGCAAGCGGCGCAACGCGCGGTCTTCGCTGGCAATCGCCTCGGGCAACATAGTCGCCAGCGGCGCATGCCGCACCACTTCCAGCAACGTACTCACCGAATTCACTTCAATCCGCACATGCGGCGTAATCCCGTGCTCGCGGAAATACTCATCCACCAACAACCGCGTAATGAAGCCCGGCGCCAGCAAGGCGAAATCCATTGAAGCCAATTCCGTCGACGTCAACACCGAAGGGCTGTCATAGAGCGGATGCCCAGGCCCGACCATGATCCCCAGCGTCTCGGTAAACGCCGGTATGCATTCGATATCGGCATTGCGCACCGGGGTAAACGCGATCGCGACATCCAGCGAGTCATCCGCCAGCCCGGCCTCGATGTCGTCCATCGACAGTTCGAACACTTCCAGATGAATCCCGGGAAACCGTGCCCCGTAGTCGCGCACCAGTGGCCCGACCAGATACGCCATGAACGTCGGCGTCATCGCCAGACGTAGCGTGCCGCGGGACAAGTCCTTCACGTCGTGCAAGGCGCGCTGCCCGGCCTCCAGCTCCACCAGCACGCGCCGTGCGCATTCAATATAAGCCGCGCCTGCATCCGTCGGCTTCACCGTGCGCGAGGTGCGATCGAACAGGCTCACGCCGAGGGTTTCTTCCAGTTGCCTAATCTGCTGCGACAACGTCGGCTGCGACACATGCAGCGCTTCGGCGGCGCGGGTGAAGCCACCGTGATCGGCAACGGCGAGCAAATAACGCAAATGTCGCAACAGCATGAGGGCACCATCTATAGGCAGGGCTTATGCGAAGCATTGTATATCGGTCTTGGACGCTATGAATCAACCGGCGCAACATTGTTTCCACACAAGCAAGCCAACCCCTGAAAGGAGTGACACCATGCAACAGTCCCACGCCTACAACGACAACAGCCTGGCCCTGACCACCCGCGTTCTCGACGCCAAGGCGAAAAAAGATCTGTCGTGGCAGAATCTTGCTGACGGCACCGGCCTCAGCCTGGCCTACGTCACCGCCGCCCTGCTCGGCCAGCATCCGCTGCCGGAAAACGCTGCTCAAGTGGTCGGCGACAAGCTCGACCTCAGCGCCGATGACGTCGCCGCACTGCAGATCATTCCTTTGCGCGGCAGCCTCAGCGGCGTGCCGACCGATCCGACCATCTACCGTTTTTACGAAATGATCCAGATCTACGGCACCACGCTGAAAGCGCTGGTTCACGAGCAGTTCGGTGACGGCATCATCAGTGCGATCAACTTCAAACTGGACATCAAGAAAGTCGAAGACCCGGAAGGCGGCTCCCGCGCGGTGGTGACGCTCGACGGCAAGTTCCTGCCGCTGCGCCCGTTCTGATGCGCCCGGCCCGCATCCTGCGTGCGGGCCATCTCATTTCTGCCACGAGGACACGCCCATGAAAGCCCTGATCGACGGCTTCCTGAAATTCCAGAACGAAGCCTTCCCGCAACGCAGCGAGCTGTTCAAACATCTGGCCACGACTCAGCAACCCGGCACGCTGTTCATCACCTGCTCCGACAGCCGCGTGGTGCCTGAGCTGCTGACCCAGCAAGAGCCCGGCGAACTGTTCGTAATCCGTAACGCCGGCAATATCGTGCCCTCCTACAGCCCGCATCCGGGCGGGGTCTCGGCGACGGTGGAGTATGCGGTGGCGGTACTGGGGGTGACCGATATCGTGATTTGCGGCCACTCCGATTGCGGCGCAATGACGGCGATTGCCCAGTGCAAATGCATGGATCACCTGCCCGCCGTCAGCGGCTGGCTGCAGCATGCCGAGTCGGCGAAGGTGATGAACGAAGCGCGCGTGCATGGCAGCGACGCGGCGAAATTAAGTTCGATGGTGCGCGAGAACGTGATCGCGCAACTGGCGAATATTCAGACCCACCCGAGTGTGCGCCTGGCCCAGGAGCAAGGGCGGCTGAATCTGCATGGCTGGGTGTACGACATCGAGACCGGTTCGATCGACGCACTCACTTCCGATCGTCGCACCTTTGTGGCGCTGGTCGAGCAACCAACCACTTGCGCAATCAGCGCTAGGACTTCCAACGCAGCCTGACCCCCCGGCCGGTGATCGTTCCCACGCTCTGCGTGGGAACGATCAACAGATCAGCGTTTCACCGTGACATCAACCTGAGTCATCCGGCTACGCACGGTAAATACGCCATCGCCGGAAAGAATCGCGCTGCGCGCGAACAGGCGCCCGCTCTCCCAGTTCGAAAGGCCCAGTTCCGGCTTGTTCAACGCGTACTGGCCATCGACCCAACGGGTGATGCCGTTGCCCACGAACGGCGCATTCACCGCGTTGTAGAAGCGTTCCTGAACCGCCGCCGCCTCGCTGATCAACGACACGGTGAATTGCGGGCTGTAACGGTTGAACAGCGCAATCGCCTGATCCAGATCGTCGACAATCATCAGGCTGACTTCCGGGGTTTCTTCCCATTCCCACTCGCGGCCCAGCTCCGACTCGGGCAAAGACTCGGCCAGCGCTTCGGTCTGGTAACCCTCGGCGCGATAAACCTCGACCGTTGCGTTCTGCCATTCGCTTGGCAGGCAATTTTCACTGCCCGCGACGATGTGCAATTTGCAGCCTTGGCCGCGTGCAGTACCGGCGTCTTTCATGGCATTGAGGAACAGCGGCACCAGCTCATCGGCGCGTTCGCGCTGAATCAGGCAGACGTTCAGGGTGTTGCAGACCTTGCGGTCCAGGGAGTTGCGCACCACTGCCGCGAAGCGAGTGGCGTCGGCGTCACGGTCGGCGATCAGCCACGCGCCGCCGGTGCCGTGCAGGCTGACGGCAGTGCCGGCCTGCTGGGCGATGCTGCCCAACTGACTGACCGCACGGCCCGAGCCGCGCGCCACCGCCAGCGACAGACGCCGATCGGCGAACATCGCCCAGCCGGCGGCGTGATTGACGCTCTCCACCAACGACACCGCGCCAACCGGCAAGCCGGCTTCGGCCAGTGCCGGGTTCAAGGCGTGAGTGACGATGGCTTGCGCAGTGCCCAACGCATCGCTGCCGATGCGCAGCACAGCCGTATTACCGGTGCGCAACACTCCGGCGGCGTCGGCAAATACGTTGGGTCGGCCTTCGAAGACAAAGGCTACGATGCCCAGCGGCGAGACCACTTGCTCTACCTTCCAGCCATCGTGCTCAACACTGCTGATCACTTTGCCCCGCGTCGGTGGCGCATCACGCCAGGCGCGCAGCCCGGCGATCATGTCGCGGCGCATGCGTTCATCAGCGAGCAAGCGTGTGGTCGAGCGGCCGCGCGCCTTGGCTCGCTCGATGTCGGCGCGGTTGGCGGCTTCGATCTGCGTCCAGCATTCAGGACTTTCCAGGCGCTGAGCAAACAGATCGAAAAACTGGCTGATGGCTTCATCGGACACCGCCGACAACGCTGTGAATGCCGCAGCCGCACGCTCGATTGCCACCGAGGCGGCCTGTTGATCAGCCACGGAGATCAGCAACAACTCGCCACTGACCTGCTCGACCAGCAGATGGTCACCGGGCTGAAACCGCGCGGCCAGTTCGGGGCTGACCACGGTGACGCGGTTACCAGCGAAAGGGATCGGCGTGCCAGCGACTAGACGTTCGAGCGCAAGAGACATGAAGCGGATTCACCATGCAGAGGGCGGCCGGAAAATGTATAGAACACGATCCTGCAAAGCAACACTGCACCCGGGGGAGCGAGCCTGCTCGCGAAAGCGGCCAGTCAGACGACATCGATGCTGAATGTACCGGCCTCTTCGCGAGCAGGCTCGCTCCCACACTGGAAATCGTGGTGTGTCTTCAGAACACCGACCAGCCAATCCGCGAGCTCAGCAACTCCAGCGCCGCCATCCCCGCCAGCGAGTTGCCGGCGGTATTCAGCTCGGGCGACCACACGCACACGCTGAACTGCCCCGGCACCACCGCAACGATGCCGCCGCCGACCCCGCTCTTGCCCGGCAGGCCGACGCGATAGGCGAAATTGCCTGCCTCGTCGTACAAACCGCTGGTGGCCATGATCGAGTTGACCTGTTGGGTCTGGCGGCGCGTCAGGATCTGCTCGCCGCTGTGCTTGCAGAACCCGTCATTGGCCAGAAAGCAGAACGCTCGGGCCAGATCGATGCAATTCATCCGCAGTGCGCAATGGCTGAAATAGCTGCGCAGCACCGCTTCGACATCGTTGTGGAAGTTGCCGAACGACTGCATCAGATAGGCCATCGCCGCATTACGCGCGCGATGCTGATATTCGGAGTCGGCGACCTTGCCGTCGATCATGATCTGCGGGTTGCCCGACAGGCGTCGGACGAAGTCGCGCATCGACAGTGTCGGCGCAGCGAATCGCGACTGGTTGATGTCGCAGATCACCAGCGCCCCGGCGTTGATGAACGGGTTACGCGGGCGGCCGCGCTCGATTTCCAGTTGCACCAGCGAATTGAACGGCTGGCCGGACGGCTCGTGGCCTAGCCGTTCCCAGATCGCTTCGCCGGAGTGATCGATGGCCTGCACCAGGCTGAACACCTTGGAAATACTCTGCACCGAGAACGGCGTTTCAGCGTCGCCGGCGCAATACATTTCGCCATCGTTACTGTACACGGCGATGCCCAACTGGTTGGCCGGCACCGTGCCGAGGGCGGGAATATAGTCAGCAACTTTGCCCTGCCCGATCAGGGGCCGGACGGCGTCAAGGATCTCGTTCAACAGCGCTTGCATGCCGGGTTCCGAAAGTCTCGCCCCATGGGATCGCGGGGACACTGGGGCTAGACGCTGCGCCCGCCGGTCGCATCACACCGGCAAGCATCAGGCAGAATGTTCTAGGCTGAAGCGGACCATTCAGACACAGGAGAGCACCATGCACCTCGAAGGCTCCTGCCATTGCGGCGAAGTCACGTTCAGCCTCGACAGCGCCCATCCTTATCCCTATCAACGCTGCTATTGCTCGATCTGCCGCAAGACCCAGGGCGGCGGCGGTTATGCGATCAACCTTGGCGGTGACGCGACCACTCTCCAGGTTCGCGGACGCAAAAACATCAATATCTACCACGCAAAAATGAAAGCCGACGGCGATAAACGCGCCCATCGCAGCAGCGCCGAGCGTCACTTCTGCTCGCTGTGCGGCAGCGGCCTGTGGCTGTTCAGCCCGGAGTGGCCGGGGCTGATTCATCCATTCGCCTCGGCAATCGATACGCCGCTGCCGGTGCCGCCGGAACGCACGCACCTGATGCTCGGCTCGAAAGCGCCGTGGGTCGAGGTGGAGGCCAAGCCGAAGGATCAGCAGTTTGATGAATATCCCGAAGAATCGATCGCCCAGTGGCATGAGCGACTCGGCGTGACCCGCTAAATACCGCGCCCTTCGCGAGCAGGCTCGCTCCCACATTTGGATTGCGATCACCTGTGGGAGCGAGCCTGCTCGCGAAGGGGCCGACTCACGCAATATCAATCAGTCCAGATGCGCCCAGGTCATTCTGAACAGCGCTCCACCCCACACCGAATCGCCAACCTCAACCTGCCCGCCATGGGACTGGGAAACCCGCCGCACCAGCGCCAGGCCCAGCCCGAAACCGCCAGTACGCCGATCCCGGCTGGCATCCAGTCGTGAAAACGGTTCGAAGATTTTCTCCCGTCCCTCCAGCGGCACACCCGGGCCGTCATCACTCACCCGCACTTCATAGTCATCGCCATTGCGCAGCAGCGACACCTCGACGCGCTGTTCGGCATAGCGAATGGCATTGCGCAAAAGGTTGATCACCGCCCGCGCCATGAACCGCGGTTCGATGCTTACCGTGTCGACCTGGCAACCGGCGATCGACAACTGCACGCCCACTGCTTCGGCCTCAAGCGCCACACTGCCGACGACGCTGTCGAGCCAATCGGCCGCGTGAATATTTTCCCGTTTGATCACCGTCGCGCCATGCTCGAGGCTGGCGTAGGTCAGCAATTCCGAGACCATCTCCTCCAGCTCACCAAGGTCGGCATACATGTCGGCGATCAGCTCGCGATTCTGGCTCGCGTCCGGTTGCTGCTTGAGCTGATCGAGCTCAAACGAAAGCCGCGCAATCGGTGTGCGCAATTCGTGAGACACCGCGTTGGTCAGTTCGCGCTGGTTGGCGATCAAGCCCTCGATACGCGCCGCCATCAGATTGAAGTGCTCGGCCAGATCGCGGATGTTCGAGCGCCGTGACAATTGAATGCGCACCGACAGATCGTTGTCGCCGAAACGCTCGGCCGCCAGCCGCAGCTTTTCCAGATCGCGCCAGTGCGGGCGCACCCAGAAAAACAGAACGATGCCGATCAGTACCGCGAGCATCATGTACGCCGCGGTGATGTAGAACGGCATCAGGCTCGGCTCTGGCGGCAGCTTGATGCTGAGCAACTGCGAGCCGCCATCAATGTTGCTGATGAACTGCGTGTAATCGTCGCGGATCACCAACAGGTTCCGCGCGAGCTCGGCTTTTTCCTGCGGTGTCAGGGCCAGTTGATCGGCCTCGACCAGACTCAGCGACAGACCGTAGTGCGCACGCAATGAATCGAGTTTCTGTTCACGCTCGGAGCCCTGGCGGCCTTGCAGATGATCGACCAGCGACCACGCCTGACCACGCACGGCTTCACGGTTGTAATCCTGCATCTGGCTGTCGAGCAACGCATTGAAGGTGTGCTCGACCGCCTGCAAGGCCAGCACCAGCCCTACCGTCATTACCAGAAACAGGCCGAGGAACAAGCGCAGCATCTACAGCTCCCACGCGAATGGATTGAACAGATAGCCCTTGCCCCACACGGTCTTGATGCACACCGGCTCGCGGGGATTGTCCTTGAGCTTGTTGCGCAATTTGCTGATGTAGACGTCGACGCTGCGGTTGAGGCCGTCGAAGGCAATGCCGCGCATGCGATTGAGAATGTCATCGCGGGAAAGAATCTTGCCCGCCGCGCTGGCGAGCAACCAGAGCAATTCGAACTCCATGGTGGTCAGCTCGATCAGCTCACCGGTCAGGCGCACTTCACGGCAACTGCGGTCGATGCTCAATTGCCCGAACTCGAGGAAACTGACCACGCTGGTGTCCGGCGTCTGCCGCCGTTGCAACGCCCTCAGCCGCGCGAGCAATACCGGCGGTTTGATCGGTTTGATCACGTAATCGTCAGCGCCGGACTCCAGACCGAGAATGTGATCGAGATCGTCTTCCTTGGCCGTAAGGATCACGATCGGCGTGTCCGAGACACTGCGAATTTCCCGGCAGACCTGCAAACCGCTCTGCCCCGGCAACATCAGGTCGAGCACCAGCACTTTCGGCTTGAATTCCAGGAACGCAGCCATGGCCAGATCACCGCGATGCACCGTGCGTACCTCGTAGCCGTGTTGTTCTAGAAAGTGTGCGATCAGTGCGGCGAGACGCTCATCGTCTTCGACCAGCAGAACTTTGCCGAAACCCAGGTTATCCATAACAACCGTTGCCAAGCCAAACGTGGAAGGGCCGATATTATGCTGGCATTCATCGAACAGGCGATGACGGCAGACAGCAAAAACCGGCCACTCGGGCCGGTTTCGGTGATGTTTCATACTCTTAAGAGTTTTTTACAATCAAGCAATGATGTCCTTTTTGAAATGCAGACCTCTGTAGGAGCCGCCGAAGGCTGCGATCTTTTGATGTTGATTTCTAAAAACAAGGTCAAAAGATCGCAGCCTTCGGCAGCTCCTACCCAGTCATGCGGCGACCGGCACACCGCTGTGGAAGCGGAATTCCTCGTCCGGCGATTCGATCAGTTCCTGCTCGGCCGCACGGACGCGCTCAATCACCTGCGCGACATCCTTGGCATCACCATACTGATAGGCCAGTTTCAGATAACCCTGAAAGTGCCGCGCCTCGCTTTTCAGCAAACCGAAATAGAACTTGCCCAGTTCTTCATCCAGATGCGGCACCAATGCTTCAAAGCGTTCGCAACTGCGTGCTTCGATGAAAGCGCCAACCACCAGCGTGTCGACCAGTTTCACCGGCTCATGGCTGCGCACCACTTTGCGCAGGCCCGAGGCGTAGCGGCCGGCATGCAGCTGACGCAACTCGATCTTGCGCCGCTTCATGATGCGCATGACTTGCTCGTGGTGCACCAGTTCCTCCCGGGCCAGGCGCGACATCATGTTGATCAGGTCGACATGGGCGTGGTACTTGGCTATCAGGCTCAGCGCCGTGCTGGCGGCCTTGAACTCGCAGTTCTTGTGATCGATCAGCAGGGTTTCCTGGTCGGCCAGTGCCGCCTGGACCCAGGCGTCGGGCGTGCGGCAGCCAAGGAATTCGTGGATTTCGGGAAGGATCATGGGGCTCACGGTAAAGGTGTTCGAGCGAAGGGCGCCGATTATACCGGCCTGCCCGCAGACCACCAGCGGCGGCTGTTGATATGCATCAAGTCGCAGACGTTCGGGTAGCAACTATAGTTGTGCAACGCCGTGCCTTTTCTTTGCTGGAGACTCCGCTCATGCAAGCCATTCGTAGCATTCTGGTGGTCATCGAACCTGAACATGCAGAAAGCCTGGCGCTCAAGCGCGCCAAGTTGATCGCCGGTGTCACCCAGGCCCATCTGCATCTGCTGGTGTGTGACAAGAAGCATGACCACGCCGGCCTGCTCAGCGTGCTCAAGGCTGCATTGCTCGCCGAAGGCTATAGCGTGACCACCGAACAGGCGTGGAACGAGAGCCTGCACGAAACCATCATCGATGTGCAGCAGGCCGAGGGATGCGGCCTGGTGATCAAACAGCATTTTCCCGACAGCTCGCTGAAAAAGGCCCTGCTGACCCCGGCCGACTGGAAACTCCTGCGCCACTGCCCTACCCCGGTGCTGCTGGTCAAAACCGCCGGTTCGTGGAAAGACAAAGTAATCCTGGCTGCGGTCGATGTCGGCAATGCCGACGGTGAGCATCGGCATTTGCACAGCACCATCATCGATCACGGCTACGACATCGCCAGTCTGGCCAAGGCGCACCTGCATGTGATTACCGCGCATCCGTCGCCGATGCTCTCGGCGGCGGACCCGACGTTTCAGCTGAAATCGACCATAGAAGCCAAATACCGCGAGCAGTGCCGGGCGTTTCAGGCGGAGTTCGATGTCGATGACGAGCACCTGCACGTCGAGGAAGGCCCGGCAGATGTGCTGATCCCGTTCATGGCGCACAAGCTCCAGGCAGCGGTGACGGTAATTGGCACGGTGGCGCGCAGTGGTCTGTCAGGCGCGTTGATCGGCAATACGGCGGAAGCGGTGCTGGATACGCTGGAAAGCGATGTGCTGGTGCTCAAGCCGCAGGAGGTTGAGGATCATCTGGTGGAACTGGCCGTGAAACATTAAGAGCAAAAGATCGCAGCCTTCGGCAGCTCCTACGGGTAGAACGCATTCCCATGTAGGAGCTGCCGAAGGCTGCGATCTTTTGCTGTTCAGGCGCCGAAGGCGTCTTTCAGAAAGCCCGGGGCGATATAGCGCTGATAATGCGCTTCCGACAGCAGGAAGAATTCCCGATCAATGGCATCGCGCAGTTCCGGCAGGTTCCAGTCGCGGAACTCCGGCAGCAATACCATCCCGTACGCCTCAAGATTAATGATCACCCGCGCGCCCCGGGCAATCAGCTGATAGGCCCAGCAATATTCCGACTGATGCGGTACGAAGCGGATCTTGCGCTGTTCGAGCTGCTCGCGCAGGCGCGCCGGATCGAAGATCTCGACTTTGCTCGCCATCACTTGTGACAGCAATTGCTCCAGACGCAGCCAGACCGCACGCTTTTCCTCCTCGTTGTACCCGTTCCAATGGATCACTTCGTGGTGGAAACGCTTGCAGCCACGGCACACCAGGTCACCGTAAACGGTGGAGCAGAGGCCGACGCAGGGGGTCTTGATGGTCTGATTGGGCATAAATGGGCAGAACACTGAAACGCGGAACAGGCCGGCATGTTAGCCCTTTGTCGGGCATTGATCACCCCTCAAACAGCAAGGTCTCGCCAGCGTCGCAGGTTTGCTCCGGCCGCGCTGATTGCCACGAAAGTCCAATAGAGCGCGACTTACCTTTAAATTTTTTTTGCCGTAGAATCAGCCAGCCTTTTAAGGCGCCAATGTCCGTTAGAAGCTGTTTTCAAAGCGTCACGAGCACAGTCGTTCCTTCAGAGCGGTGTTGGCGAAGGGTTTTTCCAGCGGGGAAAAGCTCAACGCCAACCCTCATCAGCTCCCCGTTCTGCAGGCGTAAAACTTTGAAAGCAGCTTCTGTAAGGAATTGCCGGTAATTCTGGCCGAACGACCCACAACGTCGTGAGGCGCATGAGTACGGCAATTTCGGGATGAGCGTCCCGGACACCCATTTGGGACCACTGATGAGGGTAATAACTGTGCTTGAAGCCTACCGCAAACATATCGAAGAGCGTGCAGCCCTGGGTATCGTTCCCCAGCCGCTTAACGCCGAACAAACAGCAGGCCTGATCGAGCTGCTGAAGAACCCTCCGGCTGGCGAAGAAGCTTTCCTCGTTGACCTGATCACCAATCGCGTACCACCTGGAGTGGACGAAGCCGCTTACGTCAAGGCCGGTTTCCTGTCTGCCCTGGCCAAGGGCGAAGCCACCTCCCCTCTGCTGGACAAGAAACGCGCTGTAGAACTGCTCGGCACCATGCAGGGCGGCTACAACATCGTCACCCTCGTTGAACTGCTGGACGATGCCGAGCTGGCGCCAGTCGCCGCCGAAGAACTCAAGCACACCCTGCTGATGTTCGATGCCTTCCACGACGTCGCTGAAAAAGCCAAGAACGGCAACGTTCACGCCAAGGCCGTGCTGCAATCCTGGGCTGACGGCGAGTGGTTCAAGAAGCGCCCTGTTCTGGCCGACAAGATCAGCCTGCGCGTATTCAAGGTCACCGGCGAAACCAACACCGACGACCTCTCCCCTGCGCCAGACGCCTGGTCGCGTCCTGACATCCCGCTGCACGCCCTGGCCATGCTGAAAATGGCCCGTGACGGCATCGTTCCGGACGAGCAAGGCAAGACCGGCCCGATGAAGCAGATCGAAGAAATGCGCGGCCAGGGCTTCCCGATCGCCTACGTCGGTGACGTGGTCGGTACCGGTTCGTCGCGTAAATCGGCGACCAACTCGGTGCTGTGGTTCTTCGGCGACGACATCCCGTACGTACCGAACAAGCGCGCTGGCGGTTTCTGCTTCGGCAGCAAGATCGCTCCGATCTTCTACAACACCATGGAAGATGCCGGCGCCCTGCCGATCGAGTTCGACGTGTCGAACATGAACATGGGCGACGTGATCGATCTGTACCCGCACGCTGGCAAAGTCTGCAAGCACGGTACCGACGAAGTCATCACCACTTTCGAAATGAAAACCCCGGTGCTGCTGGACGAAGTCCGTGCCGGCGGTCGTATCCCGCTGATCATCGGCCGTGGTCTGACCGAAAAGGCTCGCGCCGAACTGGGTCTGCCAGCGTTCGATCTGTTCAAGAAGCCTGAAGCTCCGGCTGAAAGCACCAAGGGTTTCACCCTGGCGCAGAAAATGGTCGGCAAGGCTTGCGGTCTGGCAGAAGGCCAGGGCGTGCGTCCTGGCACCTACTGCGAACCGAAGATGACCACCGTGGGTTCGCAGGACACCACAGGTCCCATGACCCGTGACGAACTGAAAGACCTGGCGTGCCTGGGCTTCTCCGCTGATCTGGTGATGCAATCGTTCTGCCACACCGCGGCTTACCCAAAGCCGATCGACGTGACCACCCACCACACCCTGCCTGACTTCATCATGACCCGCGGCGGCGTTTCCCTGCGTCCGGGCGACGGCATCATCCACTCGTGGCTGAACCGCATGCTGCTGCCGGACACCGTCGGTACCGGTGGTGACTCGCACACCCGTTTCCCGATGGGCATCTCGTTCCCGGCCGGTTCCGGTCTGGTCGCGTTCGCCGCTGCCACTGGCGTCATGCCGCTGGACATGCCGGAATCGATCCTGGTGCGCTTCAAAGGCAAGATGAAACCTGGCATCACCCTGCGTGACCTGGTTCATGCCATTCCGTACTTCGCTATCCAGAACGGTCTGCTGACCGTCGAGAAGAAAGGCAAGAAAAACGCCTTCTCCGGCCGCATCCTGGAAATCGAAGGCCTGGAAGGTCTGACCCTGGAGCAGGCGTTCGAACTGTCCGACGCCTCGGCCGAACGTTCGGCTGCCGGTTGCACCATCAAGCTGTCGAAAGAGTCGATCACCGAGTACCTGCAGTCCAACATCACCCTGCTGCGCTGGATGATCGGCGAAGGCTACGGCGATGCGCGTACCCTGGAACGCCGCGCTCAAGCGATGGAAGCCTGGATCGCCAATCCTGAGCTGATGGAAGCCGATGCCGACGCCGAATACGCCGAAGTCATCGAAATCGATCTGGCCGAGATCAACGAGCCTGTGCTCTGCGCGCCGAACGACCCGGACGACGCCCGTCTGCTGTCCAGCGTTGCTGGCGAGAAGATCGACGAAGTGTTCATCGGCTCGTGCATGACCAACATCGGTCACTTCCGCGCTGCCGGTAAACTGCTGGATCAGGTCAAGGGTCAGCTGCCAACCCGTCTGTGGCTGTCGCCGCCGACCAAGATGGACGCTCACCAACTGACCGAAGAAGGCTACTACGGCATCTACGGCAAGGCCGGCGCTCGCATGGAAATGCCAGGCTGCTCGCTGTGCATGGGTAACCAGGCACGCGTTGAGCCGAACAGCACCGTGGTCTCGACGTCGACCCGTAACTTCCCGAACCGTCTGGGCGACGGCGCGAACGTCTACCTGGCCTCGGCCGAGCTGGCGTCCGTTGCTTCGATCCTGGGTCGCCTGCCGACCGTCGAGGAGTACATGGAATACGCTGGCAAGATCGACAGCATGGCGGCCGATGTCTACCGCTACCTGTCCTTCGACCAGATCGCCGAGTTCCGTGAAGCTGCTGCGAACGCCAAGATCCCGGTCGTTCAAGCCTAACGCTGCAAAGCAATAAAAAACGCCGCCCATCGTGAGATGAGCGGCGTTTTTTTTGATCGTTCCCACGCTCCGCGTGGGAATGCAGCCCCGGACGCTCTGCGTCCCCAAGCGTGACGCAGAGCGTCACAAGAGGCGTTCCCACGCAGAGCGTGGGAACGATCAGTCATTACACAGCCAGCTTGTAAACCAGCGCCGAAATCGCCACTAGTCCCACCGCCGTAACAAACACGTTCGACGCCTGACCGCGATAGCGCGCCATCGCTGGCACCTTGCGAATCGCGTACATCGGCATCAGGAACAGGATTGCCGCAATCACCGGCCCACCGACGGTTTCGATCATGCCCAGGATGCTCGGATCAAGCGTTGCGACGATCCAGCAGATCACCAGCATGAACGCCGCCACGATGCGATCCAGCGCCTTGGCGCCCGGACGTTTGCCGCTCTTGACGATCAGGCCCTTGAGGCCTTCGCTGGCCCCGATGTAATGACCGAGGAACGACTTGGATATCGCCACAAACGCAATCAACGGCGCCGCAAACTCGATGGTCGGGTTGCTGAAGTGGTTGGCCAGGTACGACAGGATCGAAAGATTCTGCTCTTTCGCCTCAGCCAGTTGCTCTGGCGACAGGGTCAGCACGCAACTGAATACGAAGAACAGCACCAAAATGACCATCAATGCATGAGCGCGCGCGAGGATCTGTGAGCTGCGCTCGTCGGCGTGCACACCGTAACGACGCTTCTGGTCCATCGCGAACGCCGAGATGATCGGCGAATGGTTGAACGAGAACACCATCACCGTAATCGCCAGCCACAGCGTGTGCAGCAGCGCTGACGGCGCCGGCACTTGCGACGCGGTGGCGAGGATGCCGCCATTCCAGTGCGGAATCAGGTACACGGCAAGGAACAGCAGCGCAACGATGAACGGATAGACCATCAGGCTCATGGCTTTGACGATCGCCTGCTCACCGCAACGCACCACGGCCAGCAGGCCGAGAATCAGCACGAACGACAGCAACGCGCGCGGTGGCGGCGTGATGTGCAGTTGGTGTTCGAGGAAACTGGCGACCGTGTTGGTCAGGCCGACACTGTAGATCAACAGGATCGGGAAGATGGCAAAGAAGTACAGCAGCGTGATCAAGGCACCGGCCTTGATACCGAAATGCTGCTCGACCACTTCGGTAATATCGGCACCTTCGCGACCGGACAGCACAAAACGGGTCAGGCCACGGTGCGCGTAAAACGTCATCGGGAAGGCCAGCAGCGCGAGGATCACCAGCGGCCAGAAGCCCCCCAGCCCTGCGTTGATCGGCAAAAACAGGGTGCCGGCGCCAATGGCCGTCCCAAACAGTCCCAGCATCCAGGTGGTGTCCTGGCGATTCCAGCTCGAAAGTTCAGCGGGTGCTGCTGCGTCGAAACGCTTTTCGAGGCTATTGGCCTGATCATTCATCCGGTCGGATCTCCGCTTTCCGGTCACTTGCCACTCGGTCAGGACGCGTCGGAAAAAACCGACAGACATGCTCCGGCCGAAACAGGGGCGCGATTCTCCGTGATAAATCAATGCAAGCAAAGACTTAGCTGAGGAATGGTTGTGCGGAGCAGACCGATGGGGAGTCGTTTTCGGAATGCTTTTGGCCGTTTCCAGCTACGCTGCATGTCGTTCTCTGGCAGTTTTTCCGGCACCGTGCGCAGCCGGAACGATCAGATCAATCGAGCGACCAGAAAGCCAAACGACATGCAAAGCAAGGCAAGACTCAGCAATGCGAGGATCGGAACGATGTCGCCTCGCTGCTTGAGGCGTAACCTTTCTACGTACTCGTCGTGCTCTCGATCGGAACGGTCAATCATGGCTTGGCGGTCGAACGTACTCATGGTGATTTCCTTTTTCGCGGGTAACGGGTTGGATAGAGCGAAACGCGCACATTCATAACTTGAGCGAAAGGCCGATCAAGGCCGCTGTCGCGGTCAACATTCCGGCCACTACCGCAACCGGGTAGAAATAGGTTTCCCATTTCATCTTTTTTTCTTCCGCCACAAGTTTTTTCCTCTCGGCCACAAGCTTGCGTATTTCATTGATCAGCTTGTCCAGTTCGAGGTTTTCCCGATCGTTTTGAAGCATTCGCCTTCCCTGGCTGGTGGCAGCTATCGCGCAAGCTGCTCTGTGGCGTGATGATTTCGCATCCATACGGGTGCTGACCAGCAGACGCATCTGCCATTCCCGTAGGCAAAATCCGCGAGTCACGTAAGCCTCCTCATACACGGAATTTGCAATATTCCAGACCAACTACCTGCCAGAACCCTGCCCTTGATCTAGCGTGTGAGAAGCCATAACCCAAGGAGCCTCCCATGCCACTGGTCCGCGTCGACATCCAGCAAAACCCCGACCCCACTTTCGCCAGGCGCGTCGGCGAACAGATCTACGCCGCCCTGCGCAGCTGTATCGATGTCCCCGAACACGACAATTTCCAGATCCTCAACGAACATGACGCCCAGCATGTCGTTTATGACGCGCAATACCTCGGCATCCAGCGCAGCGACGGCGTGGTGTTCATCCAGATCACCATCAGCGAAGGGCGCAGCGTGGAAAAGAAACAATTGCTGTTCAAAACCATTGCCGAGAGCCTGCATGCGCAACTGGGTATTCGCCTGGAGGATGTGTTCATCAATCTGCTGGAGGTAAAGAAAGAGAACTGGTCGTTCGGTAATGGTGTTGCGCAATACGTCAGCTGATGGGTCGCGCGCCATGCCTGCGTACTTGCTTGTTCCACGAACCCGTCCAGAATCAAAGCACCACTGTGTGAATGCAACGATTGCCAAGCCGCTGCGGATTCAGCACTCTGAGTCGACTTTCGCGACCCACCCGCCGCCAATCACAGGAGCCGCGCAATGCCCGCAACCGTTCTGGTACTGGTTGAAACGATCAATGACTATCTGCCGATTCTTGAGCATCAGGGATTCCACCTGATCCTTGCACCAACGCCAGCCGAACGCGCGCAAGCCATCGCCACTCATGGCAGTCGCATCGACGCCGTGCTCACTCGCGGCCCACTGGGCCTGACTGCGCAAGAGATCAGCGCCCTGCCCGCCCTGAAAATCATCACTGTGATCGGTGCAGGTTATGAACAGGTCGATTTGCAAGCAGCCAGCGACCGCGGGATCACCGTCACCAATGGCGCCGGAGTCAACGCCTCGTCAGTGGCCGATCATGCGATGGCATTGCTGCTGGCATTGGTCCGCGACATCCCGCGCTGCGATGCCGCCGTGCGCCGCGGTGAATGGCCGAAAATCATGCGCCCGTCGCTGGCCGGCAAGCGTCTGGGCATCCTCGGGCTGGGCGCCGTGGGCATGGCGATTGCCAAGCGTGCGGAGCTGGGTTTCGACATGCAGATCAGCTACCACAACCGCCAGGTGCGCAGCGACGTCGCTTATGCGTTCTGCTCGACACCGACCGATCTGGCGCGAGCCTCGGACTTTCTGGTCGTTGCCACGCCCGGTGGCATTGCTACTCAACATCTGGTGACGCGAGCCGTGCTCGATGCCCTCGGCCCCAAGGGATTTATCGTCAACATCGCCCGCGCCAGCGTTATCGCAACGGCAGACCTGATCACCGCACTTGAACAACGTCGTATCGCCGGCGCTGCACTGGATGTGTTCGATCACGAACCGGAAGTGCCCGATGCCCTGAAACACCTCAGCAACGTTGTGCTGACTCCCCACGTCGCTGGGCTTTCCCCTGAAGCCACGCAAGGCACTGTCGAACTGGTCGGCAAAAACCTGATGGCGTTTTTCTCCGGGCAACCGGTGCTGACGCCTGTCGCCCTGCCGCCAAAACTCAGTAACCAGCGCGTGCATTAAAGCGCGCAGGATCCTCGGTCTGCGCCGCTGCTCGCCCCATTCTCAAAGTTGATTATCAAGCAACACGCTAACCTATAAGACCGACCCGCGCTTGTGAGCACCCGAGCGCGCCATTAGATTAGCCAATGATGTCTGGCCTCCAAAATAAGCAGAAGGGATAAGCATGGCGCTTACTGACCAGTCCACCCGGATCCGCGCGGGCGAAGAACTCGATGCCAGCCTGATCGATCCGTACCTCAAGGCGCACATTCCCGGCCTGACCGGCACGCCGCAGATCAGCCAGTTTCCCGGCGGCGCGTCGAACCTGACCTACCTGCTGGAATACCCGGAGCAGGAATTCGTTCTGCGCCGTCCGCCGTTTGGCCACAAGGCCAAATCCGCCCACGACATGGGACGTGAGTTCCGCATTCTCAACCAACTGCGCGACGGCTTTCCGTATTGCCCGAAGGCCTACGTGCATTGCACTGACGAGGCCGTCATCGGCGCCGAGTTTTATGTGATGGAACGGGTCAAAGGCATCATCCTGCGCGCCGAACTGCCGCCGGAACTGGGCCTTGATTCGGCGAAAACCGAAGCGCTGTGCAAAAGCTTCATCGACCGCTTCGTCGAACTGCATCGGGTTGATTACAACGCCTGCGGCCTCGGCGATCTGGGCAAGCCCGAAGGCTACGTCGCGCGGCAGATCAAGGGCTGGAGCGAGCGCTACGAAAAAGCCCTGACCCCGGACGCGCCGCACTGGGAAGCAGTCAAAGCCTGGCTCAACGACAAGATGCCGGCCGACCACCCGACCTCGAGCATCGTCCACAACGATTACCGCTTCGACAACGTCATCCTCGACCCGGCCAATCCGATGCAGATCATCGGCGTGCTCGACTGGGAACTGACCACCCTCGGCGACCCGCTGATGGACCTGGGCAACACCCTCGCCTACTGGATCGAAGCCGGCGACCCGGCACCGGTGCAACTGATGCGCCGCCAGCCAAGCCACGCACCGGGCATGCTGACCCGCCGCGAATTCGTCGACTACTACGCCGAGCGCTCGGGCATCCGCATCGACAATTTCGACTTCTACTACACCTACGGCCTGTTCCGCCTGGCCGGCATCGTGCAGCAGATCTACTACCGCTTCTACCATGGCCAGACGCAGGACAAACGCTTCGCGCAGTTCATTCACATGAACAAACTGCTGGAGCAGATGAGCCTGCAGGTCATCCAGAAATCCAGCCTCTGATCCGGGCCAATAACAAGACTTCCAACAAGGGAAACCCATGTCCAAGACTCAGTTGTTCGACCTCGACGGCAAAATCGCTTTCGTCTCCGGTGCCAGCCGTGGCATCGGTGAAGCCATCGCCAAACTGCTGGCCCAGCAAGGCGCCCATGTGATCGTCTCGAGCCGCAAGCTCGAAGGCTGCCAACACGTCGCCGACGCCATCACCGCCGCCGGCGGTAAGGCAACAGCCGTGGCCTGCCACATCGGTGAGATGGAGCAGATCAGCCAGGTCTTCGCCGGGATCAAGGAACAATTCGGCCGCCTCGACATCCTGGTCAACAACGCCGCGACCAACCCGCAATTCTGCAACGTACTCGACACCGATCTGGGCGCGTTCCAGAAGACCGTCGATGTGAACATTCGTGGCTATTTCTTCATGTCGGTCGAAGCCGGCAAGCTGATGCGCGAAAACGGTGGCGGCAGCATCATCAACGTCGCCTCGATCAACGGCATCTCCCCGGGTATCTTCCAAGGCATCTATTCGGTGACCAAAGCGGCGGTCATCAACATGACCAAAGTCTTCGCCAAGGAATGCGCGCAATTCGGCATCCGCTGCAACGCCCTGCTCCCCGGCCTGACCGACACCAAATTCGCCTCGGCGCTGGTCAAGAACGATGCGATTCTGAAACAGGCACTGACGCAGATCCCGCTCAAACGCGTAGCCGACCCAAGCGAAATGGCCGGCGCGGTGTTGTACCTGGCCAGCGATGCGTCGAGCTACACCACCGGCGTGGCGCTGAATGTGGATGGCGGGTTCCTGTCCTGATATCTGTCCCGTGTGGGAGCGAGCCTGCTCGCGAAGGCGTTGGGTCAGTCAGCTGTGTTTTGACTGATACCACGCCTTCGCGAGCAGGCTCGCTCCCACAGGGTCACTGCTGGGTTCCAGGCCTCGTGCAATCGAGGAATCGCGAGTGTTATTGGGTTATGCAACGGGTAGTGGTGATGTGGCGCGTTACCTGCCCATCGACATACATATCCCCGGCAACCTCAGTATTCTCCAGCACCTCACACCGACGTTCCGGCGGAGGCGGCGGCGCGACAGGCGCAGGGGGTGGAGGACTGGCACAACCGGCCAACAACACTGCAAGAAAAGCCAACGGCAATACGCGTTTCCCAGGATTATTCATAGGACGACCCGCGGTAAAGAGAGACAAACTCCCGCAACCCAACCGGCCGCGGAAGACCTGACCACTCATTCTTTATAGCTGAGTGCCTTGTTAGCGCCAGTGGATTGGGGAGATTGGCTGGTTTGGGCTGTCGGTTTTTGCGGGGATTTTCCGGCAGAGGGCTGGATTGGGATTATGGTCGTCGGCGAGGGCCTCATCGCGAGCAGGCTCGCTCCCACAGAAAATCAAAATCAAAATCAAAAGATCGCAGCCTTCGGCAACTCCTACACACGATGAGCATTAGCTCGAGTACCGCTTTTGACCTTGATCTCAGAGCCCGTCGGCAGGCTGAGCGGAGGGATTGATCCGGGCGTGGGAGCGCAGCGACCGTACGACGCAGTCGTACACAGCGGAAGGAGGTGCAGCGAAGCAAACCGTAGCCGCTGCGCCAGGATCGATCCCGGAGCGAAGGAACCCCGAGCCTCAGCGAGCGGGCCGAACGTCAGGGCGAAGCCTTTTTGGGTACTTTTTCGGCGTCTGGAAAAAGTGCCTCGCCGTAAGGGCGAAACCGTAAATCGCAACACCCGCAGAAACGGATATACACCCAACCCCCCAGAGCATGGCCGGCCCAAAGGCCGCCAAGACCAAAGCGCGCTTAAGCCAAATCCGGATCCCGCGAAGAACGCAAGGAATTGCTCTCAAGCTCATACCGCAACTCATCCACCAACGCCTCGACCGCCCCAGGCGTACGCAGCGAAGCCAGATCCAGCCCGCTGATCACCAGATCCACCTGCCCCGAATCCCGGTGATACAACTTGACCGTCAGCGAATGATCACCATCCACCGAACACTCACAAGCCAGCGGCGCAAAACTGTGCTCGAGCCGAGCGCGCAACTGCGCAAGATTCATCATTGACGTTGTTCCTATGACTGTTTCAAAAGGGGCACGATCGCAAACCCGAAATGGTCTACACCGCACCCCACCAGCCTAAGAACACAACGCCTTGGCCAATACATGAATTTGCACCCTTGTAACTAGTGCATTTGCACCCCTCAGCGCTGGCCCTTGGTGCCCCACTCTCCCGAAAACAAACCGCGCTCCCGAGCCCAGACGATCGCCTCGCTGCGGCTATGCACATCGATTTTCGAGTACACAGTGGCAACATGATTGCGCACGGTATTGGGCGCCAGTTTCAACCGCGCGGCGATCTCCTTGTCCGCCAGTCCTTCACAGATCAAGCCCAGCACATCGCGTTCACGGGCCGTCAGGTCAGTGAACGAGGCACTGGGCAGCTGCGGCGAGTTGATCTTCTTCACGTTGGCCAGCTTCTCGATCAGCGTCCGGCTGAACCACGATGCATCCTTCATCACCTCTTCAATCGCCGCGACCAGCTCAAGCTCCGTGCGCTTGCGCTCGGTCATGTCCATCAGCACCAGCAGATAGCAGGAGGTGTCGTGAATGTTCACGGTGTCGGCCGACACCGCACACTCCAGCAACTCCTCGTCCTTCTTGCGCACCGGCACATCGACCCGATCGACCCGACCGTTCTTCGCCAACGCCGACAATAACCGGGTGCGCGCGCCGTCATCGTGGATGAAGCTCAATTGCGTCACGGTTTTGCCGAGTACGTCATCGCTGTCATAGGCCAGGGTATCTAGGAACGCCTGATTCACGTCGATGACCTCCTGCTTTTCAGCGGTGCAGATCAGAATCGGCACCGGAGTCAGACGAAAAGCCTTGGCAAAGCGCTCCTCGCTCTGACGCAAGGCCACTTCGACCCGGCGCCGAGGCTCCATGTCGACGAAGGAGAACAGCATGCAATTCTCGTCATTGAGCAGCAGCGGCTGACCGGCAACGATCACCTGTTTACTGCCACCGTCGGGGAGGCGCAGTTCTGCCTGCATCTGCGGAATGGTCGCGACATCGCGCAAGCGCTGAACGGCCAGATCGCGCTGATCGGCCTGTTCGAAAATATCGATTTCATACGCCGAGGTGCCGATCACCTGATCGCGGGAATAGCCGGTCATTTCCAGAAAGCCCGGGTTGACCTTGATGTAGCGCAAATCGCTGAGACGACAGATCACTGCCGGCGCGGGGTTGGCGTTGAAGGTTTTTTCGAAGCGCAGCTCGGCGTTGGCCCAATCGGTGACGTCGCTCATGATCAGCACCAGCGACTCGGGCTGGCCGACGCGGTCGGTCAGCACCATGCTGCGCACGCTGTGCACCCAGACCCGCTCCGGGTCGTCCACGGACGAGACTTCGATCAGCACATCATTGAACGCCTCGCAGCGGGCGACGCGGCTGATCGGGTAGTTGTCCGGCGGCAAGACATGATTGTTGCGATAGCGCAGCGTGAAGCGTTTGGCGTACTCGTCGGCGTTGCTGCCCAGATCACCGATGGTGCTGACACCGTGCATGGTCAGCGCCGCTTCGTTGGCCCAGAGGATGCTTTTGTCGAGTTCCAGCAGAATCACCCCGTCCGACAGCCCGGCGATGATCTGCTGCAACTGGCGACGGTTGGTTTCGGTGGTCAGGACTTCCTGGCTCATTGGATCTCCACACTGTGATGCGGCTAGGTGAAGAGTACGACCGCAGCGGTTCGGGATCGTGCCACGGCCTCAAAATCGCCAGAAATCCCCTGTGGGAGTGTTTACCTTAGGCGGCACGCTCGCTGTCCGCCACCATCGCCGAAGCCGCGAGCATCGCCCTTAGCAACACCGCGCACCCCGCCGCCAGATCATCCGGCGCTGCATTTTCGATTTCGTTGTGGCTGATCCCACCCTCGCATGGCACAAAAATCATTCCCGCCGGGCCTAACTCGGCGAGGAAAATCGCGTCATGCCCGGCGCCACTGACAATGTCCATGTGCGACAGACCCAGCGCTTTCGCGGCGCCGCGCACCGCCTCCACACAGCCCTTTTCGAAGTACAGCGGTGGGAAGTCGGCGGTCGGGGTCAATTCGTAGGTAAGGCCGTGCTCTTCGCAGGTCGCATCGATCACTTGTTTCACTTCGGCAATCATCGAATCCAGCCGCGCCGGCTCCAGATGCCGGAAGTCGAGGGTCATGCGCACTTCGCCGGGGATGACGTTGCGCGAGCCGGGATAGGCCTGAAGGCAGCCAACCGTGCCGCAGGCGTGGGGCTGATGACCGAGGGCGGCGCGGTTGACAGCGCCGACGATCACCGAGGCGCCGACCAGGGCATCCTTGCGCAGGTGCATCGGCGTCGGGCCAGCGTGGGCTTCGACGCCGCGCAATTTCAGGTCGAACCACTTCTGCCCGAGCGCGCCGAGTACCACACCGATGGTTTTCTCTTCGTCCTCGAGGATCGGGCCTTGCTCGATGTGCGCTTCGAAATACGCGCCGACCGCGTGCCCGCTGACCTTGCGCGGGCCGGCGTAGCCGATCGCATTCAGCGCTTCGCCGACGGTGACGCCGTCGGCATCGACCTTGGCGAGGGTTTCTTCGAGGGTGAATTTCTCGGCGAAGACTCCGGAGCCCATCATGCACGGGGCGAAGCGTGAGCCCTCTTCGTTGGTCCAGACCACCACTTCCAGCGGCGCTTCGGTTTCCACGCCAAGGTCGTTGAGGGTGCGCAGCACTTCGACGCCGGCGAGCACGCCGAAGCAACCGTCGAACTTGCCACCGGTGGGTTGAGTGTCGATGTGGCTGCCGGTCATCACCGGCGGCAGGCTCGGGTTGCGCCCGGCGCGGCGGGCGAAAATGTTGCCGACGGCATCGACCGTGACGCTGCAACCGGCGTCCTTGCACCACTGCACGAACAGGTCGCGGGCCTGGCGGTCGAGGTCGGTCAGGGCCAGGCGACAGACCCCGCCCTTGACCGTGGCGCCGAGTCTGGCCAGTTCCATGAGCGAGGCCCAGAGGCGATCGCGGTTGATGTGCTGATGGGTGGATTGCAGAACGTCTACGGCTGCGTTCATGGGGATCTCCTCAATGCTGATGCCGATAGTGCCCATGCTCTGCGTGGGCATTCATCCATGGACGCTCTGCGTCCGCTGTTGGGACGCAGAGCGTCCCGGGCTGCATTCCCACGCAGAGCGTGGGAACGATCAGTTTCGGCGGTGTATGGCGTATCGCCTGCTAACGAAAAGGCCCTTGCTCACACCGCTGTTTTCACGGCAGAAGGCTGCGCGCGCATCACACACAGCCCGTAATAAATCACCCCGCCCAACGCCGAGCCGGTGAACCAGCCATAGCTGTAGAACCAGCTGAACGCATCGCTGCCCAGCGACAGCAAGGTCAGCGCCACCGGCACGCCAAAGGCGAGAAAACCCGCCCAGTTCCACGCCGGATATACGTCATCGCGGTACAGCCCGGCGAGGTCCAGTCGCTGTTTCTTGATCAGGAAATAATCCACCACCATGATCCCGGCGATCGGCCCGAGCAGGCTTGAGTAGCCCAGCAGCCAGTTCGAATACACGGTTTCCAGGCTGATGTCGGAAACGATCAGGCCAAGCTTTTTCAGCAGTTCATGGCCCATCAGCACCAGCCCGACCAGACCGGTGAGCAACACCGCTTTGGTGCGGTTGATCACCTTCGGCGCGATGTTCTGGAAGTCATTGGTTGGCGAGACGATATTGGCGGCGGTGTTGGTCGACAGTGTGGCAACGATGATCAGCGCCATGGCCACAGCGACCCACACTGGGCTCTGGATATGGCCGATCAGCGTGACAGGGTCGGACACGGTGACGCCGACCAGTTTCACCGATGCGGCGGTCATCACTACGCCCAGCGCAGCGAAAAGGAACATGGTCAGCGGCAGGCCGAAAATCTGCCCGAGGATCTGATCCTTCTGGCTCTTGGCGTAGCGACTGAAGTCGGGAATGTTCAGCGACAGCGTGGCCCAGAACCCGACCATTGCCGTCAGCCCTGCCGCGAAGTAACTGACCACGCTGGCGCCTTCCGGACGCTTGGGCGGGATCGCCAGCAACTCAGTCATCGACACATTGGGCATCGCCCACACCAGCAGGCCTATGCCCACCGCCACCAGTAACGGCGCCGACAAGGTTTCCAGCCATTTGATCGACTCGGCACCGCGAATCACCACCCACAGATTCAGCGCCCAGAACACCATGAAACCGATCACCTCGCCGGTGCCGCCGAGGGATTTCCAGCCCTCGAACACCGAGCCGAGAAACAGGTGAATCGCCAGTCCGCCGAACATGGTCTGGATGCCGAACCAGCCACACGCCACCAACGCGCGAATCAGGCACGGCACGTTGGAGCCGAGAATGCCGAACGACGAGCGCAGCAGCACCGGAAACGGGATGCCGTACTTGGTGCCGGGGAAGGCATTGAGGGTCAGCGGAATCAACACGATGACGTTGGCAAACAGAATCGCCAACAGTGCTTCGCCGACGCTCAACCCGAAATAAGCGGTGAGCACGCCGCCGAGGGTGTAGGTCGGCACGCAAATCGACATCCCGACCCACAGCGCGGTGATGTGCCATTTGTTCCAGGTGCGTTCGCGCACCTTGGTCGGTGCCATGTCGTGGTTGTAACGGGGACTGTCGAGGACATCACTGCCTGCTTCGAGCTCGTACAAGCCGTCGCGCTCGGTCACTTGTGATCTGGTCTGTTGCATGGCCGCTCCACTGTTCTTCTGATTATTTTTTGCTCATCAGGCGGCTGGCGCATACGGCGCCAGCCGGACGATGGCCGGAGGAACTGACAACTTTCATGCACCGGCCATGGTGTCAGCGGCGGCATCAATAAACGTGCCGGGTCTGGCGCTAAACTCTTGGGCGGTGCACTGGATGCTTTGCAACTTTCTGATATTCATCAGTTTTAATTGAATATTCGATGAGTCCGGGAAAACTTGTCTGAACGCTCAGGCTAAACGTCGGGCAAGTTGTCCGAAGTGTCAGGACTCAAACTGGTGCACTGCATTTATTTTTGTCGGTGAACCCGCAACCGCAGCACAACTTCAAGCGGCTGATTTCACATAGGAAATCTTGCTCATATTTCCATCCTGTCAAGTGCGTCAAAATGGTGAGCAGCCTCACCATTTTGGTGAATTCCATTATTTATCCTTATTTATCAATAGCTTGAAATAGCTATAAGCTTATAAAAAATATTCTTGATCATTCTTGAAATCGCGACTAGTTTCTATTCCTGACAGCGATGACAGGAATACGAACTGCGCCGCTGTACTTCAATAAAACATCTAGAACCGGCACAAGTCGGTCATGCCTGCGAGGAATCCGGAATGTCTCTGTTGATCCGTGGCGCCACCGTTGTTACCCATGATGAAAGTTACCGCGCCGACGTCTATTGCGCTGACGGCGTGATCAAAGCCATTGGTGAAAACCTCGACATTCCCGCCGGCGCAGAAATGTTCGACGGCAGTGGCCAGTACCTGATGCCCGGCGGCATCGATCCGCATACGCATATGCAACTGCCGTTCATGGGCACCGTTGCCAGCGAGGATTTCTACAGCGGCACCGCTGCCGGCCTGGCCGGCGGCACTACCTCGATCATCGATTTCGTCATTCCCAATCCGCAGCAATCGCTGATGGAAGCGTTTCATCAGTGGCGCGGCTGGGCGCAAAAGTCTGCGTCGGACTATGGCTTCCACGTCGCGATCACTTGGTGGAGCGAGCAGGTGCGCGAGGAAATGGCCGAGCTGGTCAGCCACCACGGCATCAACAGCTTCAAGCATTTCATGGCCTACAAGAACGCGATCATGGCCGCCGACGACACTCTGGTGGCGAGTTTCGAGCGCTGCCTGGAACTTGGTGCGGTGCCGACCGTGCACGCGGAAAATGGCGAGCTGGTCTATCACCTGCAACGCAAGCTGATGGCCCAGGGCATTACCGGGCCGGAAGCGCATCCGCTGTCGCGGCCATCGCAGGTCGAAGGTGAAGCCGCGAGCCGGGCGATCCGCATTGCCGAAACCATCGGTACGCCGTTGTACCTGGTGCACGTTTCCACCAAGGAAGCTCTGGACGAAATCACCTATGCCCGCAGCAAGGGCCAGCCGGTTTACGGCGAGGTGCTGGCCGGGCACTTGCTGCTTGACGACAGCGTCTATCAACACCCGGACTGGCAGACCGCCGCCGGCTACGTGATGAGTCCGCCGTTCCGTCCACGCGGCCATCAGGAGGCGCTGTGGCACGGGCTGCAGAACGGCAATCTGCACACCACCGCCACCGACCACTGCTGCTTTTGCGCCGAGCAGAAAGCCGCCGGCCGCGACGACTTCAGCAAGATTCCCAACGGCACCGCCGGTATCGAAGACCGCATGGCAGTGTTGTGGGATGAAGGCGTCAACTCCGGACGATTGTCGATGCAGGATTTCGTTGCGCTGACCTCCACCAACACAGCGAAGATTTTCAATCTCTATCCACGCAAAGGTGCGATCCGCGTGGGCGCCGATGCCGATCTGGTGCTGTGGGATCCGCAAGGCACTCGGACCATTTCCGCCAAGACCCACCATCAGCAGGTGGACTTCAACATCTTCGAAGGCAAGACCGTGCGCGGCGTGCCGAGCCACACCGTCAGCCAGGGCCGTGTGGTCTGGGCCGACGGCGACCTGCGCGCCGAACGCGGCGCCGGGCGCTACATCGAACGGCCGGCCTACCCGGCGGTGTTTGATTTGTTGAGCAAGCGGGCGGAGTTGCACAAGCCGAGCGCTGTTAAACGCTGAAATCCAGGCCTTCGGCCTTCGCGAGCAGGCTCGCTCCCACAGGTGAGCGCATTGCAAATGTGGGAGCGAGCCTGCTCGCGAAGAGGCCCTCCCTGACGCCATAAAACCACTGCCCACCAGAGGCAGCACCTCAATTAGCCATGAGGCCATGAACCGTGATCGAGACCCTGAACCACCTCCCCCACCCGCACGAAAGCGCGGCCGCCCTCGCCGGCCATTTCACTGATCTGGCGCCGCCGCTCAATGCCCGTCAGGCGCATCTGGAAGCCTCGCGCTGCCTGTATTGCTACGACGCGCCTTGCGTCAATGCGTGCCCCAGCGAAATCGATATCCCGTCGTTCATCCGCAACATCCATCAGGACAACGTACAGGGCGCGGCGCAAAAGATCCTCTCGGCAAACATCCTCGGCGGCAGTTGCGCGCGGGTCTGTCCGACGGAAATCCTCTGCCAGCAGGCCTGCGTGCGCAACAACGCGCAGGAATGTGCGCCGGTGCTGATTGGTCTGCTGCAACGTTACGCCGTGGACAACGCGCATTTCGCCCAGCACCCTTTCCAGCGCGCCCCGGCCACGGGCAAACGTATCGCCGTGGTCGGCGCCGGGCCGGCCGGGTTGTCCTGCGCCCATCGCAGCGCGAAGCACGGGCATGACGTGGTGATTTTCGAAGCACGGGAAAAGGCCGGCGGGCTCAACGAGTACGGTATCGCCAAGTACAAACTGGTCGACGACTACGCGCAGAAGGAGCTGGACTTTCTCCTGCAGATTGGCGGGATAGAAATCCGCCACGGCCAGAAACTCGGTGCAAACCTCACCCTCAGCGAACTGCATCAACAGTTTGACGCGGTATTTCTCGGCCTCGGCCTGAATGCCAGCAAGCAACTCGGTCTGGCCCACGAAGACGCGCCGGGCCTGCTCGCCGCCACCGATTACATCCGCGAACTGCGCCAGGCCGATGACCTCACGCAACTGCCCTTGGCCGAACGCTGCATCGTTCTCGGCGCCGGCAACACCGCGATCGACATGGCTGTGCAGATGGCCCGCCTCGGCGCGCGCGACGTCAATCTGGTGTATCGCCGTGGTGCGGCAGACATGGGCGCCACCCACCATGAGCAGGACATCGCCAAAGCCAATCAGGTGCGATTGCTGACCTGGGCGCAGCCGGAGCAAGTGTTGCTCGATGATCAGGGCCGCGTGCGCGGCATGCGTTTCGCCCGTACCGATCTGGTTGAAGGGCGTCTGCAAACCACCGGAGAAACCTTCGAGCTGGCTGCCGATGCGATCTTCAAAGCGATCGGCCAGAGCTTCGATGACAGCGCTCTCAGCGATCCGTTGGCGCGCGAACTCAAGCGTCAGGGCGAACGCATCGCGGTCGATGAACACCTGCGCACCAGCGTCCCCGGCGTGTATGCCGGCGGCGACTGCACCAGCCTAGATCAGGACCTTACCGTGCAAGCGGTGCAGCACGGCAAACGCGCCGCCGAGGCGATCAACGCTCAACTGATGCTCAACGTGGAGGCTGCGTAAATGGCCGATCTCTCGATAGTCTTCGCCGGTATCAAAGCGCCCAACCCGTTCTGGCTGGCCTCTGCGCCACCCACCGACAAGGCCTACAACGTGGTCCGCGCCTTCGAAGCGGGCTGGGGTGGAGTGGTCTGGAAAACCCTGGGTGAGGATCCGGCGGCGGTCAACGTTTCCTCGCGTTATTCGGCGCATTACGGCGCCAATCGCGAAGTGCTGGGCATCAACAACATCGAAC
This sequence comes from Pseudomonas sp. S3_G06, assembly GCF_054667565.1. Taxonomy (NCBI): domain Bacteria; kingdom Pseudomonadati; phylum Pseudomonadota; class Gammaproteobacteria; order Pseudomonadales; family Pseudomonadaceae; genus Pseudomonas; species Pseudomonas sp. S3_G06. The sequence goes on along the minus strand of NZ_CP162738.1, from coordinate 1,641,203 downwards.
TGATCACCGACCGCTCGCTGGAAATCAACCTGCGCGAAATCACCCAAGTGAAGAAGGATTGGCCGGATCGCGCACTGATCGTGTCGCTGATGGTGCCGTGTGTCGAGGAGTCGTGGAAACACATCCTGCCGCTGGTCGAGGCCACTGGCGCCGACGGCATCGAACTCAACTTCGGCTGCCCCCACGGCATGCCCGAACGCGGCATGGGCGCAGCGGTCGGCCAGGTGCCGGAATATGTCGAACAGGTGACGCGCTGGTGCAAGACGTACTGCTCGCTGCCGGTGATCGTCAAACTCACCCCGAACATCACCGACATCCGCGTCGCTGCCCGGGCGGCGCATCGTGGTGGCGCCGATGCGGTGTCGCTGATCAACACGATCAACTCGATCACCAGCGTCGACCTGGACCACATGGTCGCCCTGCCCACCGTCGGCAGCAAAAGCACCCACGGCGGTTATTGCGGTTCGGCGGTCAAGCCGATTGCGCTGAACATGGTCGCGGAAATTGCCCGTGATCCGCAGACCCAGGGCTTGCCGATCTGCGGCATCGGCGGCATCGGCAGCTGGCGCGACGCGGCGGAGTTCATGGCGCTGGGCAGCGGCGCGGTGCAGGTGTGCACGGCAGCGATGCTGCATGGTTTCCGCATTGTCGAAGAGATGAAGGATGGCCTGTCGCGGTGGATGGACAGCCAGGGCTACGCCAATATCGCCGAGTTTTCCGGGCGCGCCGTGGGTAACACCACGGATTGGAAGTACCTCGATATCAACTACCAGGTGATCGCGAAGATCGACCAGGAGGCGTGCATCGGTTGCGGGCGTTGCCACATCGCTTGTGAAGACACGTCACACCAGGCGATCGGCAGTCTGAAACAGGCCGACGGTACGCATAAATATGAAGTGATCGATGAGGAATGTGTGGGCTGCAACCTGTGCCAGATCACCTGCCCCGTGGCCGACTGCATCGAGATGGTGCCGATGGACACGGGCAAGCCGTTTCTGGACTGGAATCATGATCCACGCAACCCCTATCACGTCAGTGTCTGAGGTCAGCAGCGTCTGATCCGGCGCCTTCGCGAGCAGGCTCGCTCCCACAGTTGGAATACGTTTTCCTGTGGGAGCGAGCCTGCTCGCGAAGAGGCCAATCCGGCCACTACAGGGTTCAAGGCTCCAGCCCGATCCCGCGCAAAATAACCCCCGTCACGGTCTGCACCGCCCGCTCGAACTGCATATCCGACAACGGCTGATGATCATTGAGAATGTTCACCTGATGATCAAAGTCGGCGTAATGCTGCGTCGACGCCCAGATCATGTACAGCAAACCCGAAGGCTCCACCGGCAGAATCCGTTTGTCCTCGACCCACTGGCGAATCTTCGCTTCCTTCATCTTCGCCCAGTCATACAGGCTCGCATCCAGAGCCTCGCCCAGCGTCGGCGCGCCGTGGATGATCTCGTTGGCCCAGACTTTCGAGCCATAGGGCCGGCTGCGTGAGTGGTTCATCTTGGCGCGGATGTAACTGCTCAGCACCACGCGCGGGTCGTCGAACATCTCGAAGCACAGCGCGTCCTGCTTCCACACTTCCAGCAGATCGAACAGCACCGCGCTGTACAGCTCGCTCTTGGTGCTGAAGTAGTAATGCAGATTGGAACGCGGCAACTGCACTTCGGCAGCGATGTCCGCCATGGCGGTGCTGCCGAAGCCTTTCTCGGCGAAAACCTTTTCCGCCGCCAGCAGGATTTTCTCGACGTTACTGCGGCGAATTTCGATCTTGTGATTGCCCATGTGGGCTCCCTGACAACAGCGTTGCGCAAGACTAGCATCCGCTCTGATCCAGGCGCGACCGCCGCCAGTAAAACTTCGCAGGTACAAGCGCTATGGCACAGCGCTCACACCGATAGGCGTTGGTTCATTCACGCCCAAATTACCTTCGACCTGCCCGGCCATGTGCAACGTGCCGGCCATCACCCCCGTGGTCGGATTCTGCAGCAGCTTCTGCCAGGCCTTGTCGAAGGTATTGCCGAGGCTGCTGCGGATCAGCGCTTCGCTGTCGGGGCGGTCGTTGGCCTGGATGATTGCGCGTATGCCGGCCACGCCGACCGAAATCATCGCCCCGGCGAGTTTACCCGCCGCTGCCGCCACCGCACTGGCGGCGCCGCGCGGGGCCATTTCTGCTTCGATGCGCTGGCTGGCGCGCTTGGCCACCGGGGCCATCGCCGCGTCGGTGGAGGAAATGCCCTTGGCGCCGCCGTCGGTGTGGATCTTGTCGATCAGTGCGGCGTACGCCGGGAGGGTGTTGAGCGGCTCGGTGCTGATGACTTTGAACAGCGACGCATCCCGCGCAGGCGGCGGGCCGAGGGCGATGGCCGGGATCTTCTGCAAGCGCCCGTTGAGCTGCGCAATCGGCACACCATGACGCTGGGCGATGAGCGGCATCTGCTGCGCCATCAATTGCGCGTAGAACGCCGTGGCCTGCGCCAGGATCGCATCCGGATCGATCTCCACGGCGACCGGCGCAAGGACTTTTTCCTGATATTGCTCAAGCAGATACGCCGCCAGCCGTTTCGCCGAAGCGTCCTGCTCGCCGCCGGCGCTGATCGTGTACCAACTGACCTTCATCGACAGCCATTCCTGGGTCCAGTAGCTGCTGAACCAGGGGATGAAATTTTCTTCAGTTTGCTGATAGACCCGAGTGCGCCAATGTTCCATCGAGCCACGGGCGAACAGCTTGACCTGCTCGGTGGCCTGCTGCGAAGCGCTGAGGATCTCGCGGTCGATCTGCTGCCAGGTTTGCGCCGACACCACCACCGCCTGCGGCGCACTCACCGGCGCCCGGGCCGAGGTAGCGCAGCCGGCCAGCAAAAGCAGTGCGGCGACGACCAGCGCGCGTGGGTTCACGGTGGTGGTGTCCTTTGGCTTGGGGAGGTGCAGGTTTGAGTATAGGTGGGTCAGTCGATTTCGATGCTGAAGGTTCCGGCCTCTTCGCGAGCAGGCTCGCTCCCACATTTGAATGCCTTGCACCTGTGGGAGCGAGCCTGCTCGCGAAGGCGCCATCAGCCCCACTGCAAATGCTCAACCATCACCGACATCGATATCCACCATCGCCACGATTGCCTTCCGCTCTCCCATGATGAAAGGCACGATTGACCCATCCGAAACACAACGAGGCGTTCACATCATGATCCACACCCAAGTCACCCTCGCCGTGAGTTTCCCGGTGTTCGGCAGCAACTACTACCAACAGCACGTCGTGCCGCGCAAGGCGCAGACGCTGGTGTTCAACAAGGATTTCGACGATCTGCTGATGCCCGCCGCCAGCAACCATTTCAGCAATGAAGTGGTCGGCCTCAACGATCAGTTCCGTTTTCTGAGCGACATACTCGCCACCCATCTGCTCGATCACGAGGCCTCGGTGCCTGCGCGATCCCGCGTCCAGGCGAACGCTCGTTTTTTCAACTGAGGCTGATGCACAGAGGGCGTTCCTTTGACGGGAACGCCCTCTTCATTCAATCAGTCATCATCGCGATCACGGTGATAACGACGGCCATCGCGGCGGTCGTCATCGCGGTCGTCCCAGCGCCGGTCATGGTCGTAATAGCGGCCATGGTCGCGGTCGTAGTGCCGGCCATGGCGATGGTCATCATCAAAATCCGCAATACAGCCGCTGAGCAATACGGCGGCGGTCACAGTGAGCAGCATGGTTGTCGCTTGCTTCATTCAACACTTCCCTAAAACCCAAGGTCTTGACGACGGAAATCGCCACGCTGCCCGCGTCTTCGGGACGCAGTACGCGCAGCCGCAAATACGACCGGGCAAAAGCGCGTTGATTCAGTGGCCACTATCGACCGTTTGTCGGCTCGTTCGTCGCAGCCGAACAGCGGCGTAACGCCACCTATACTGCTTGCAACCTACCCCCATGCAATGGATCTGCGCCCTCAATAACAATAAGCAGAGGTGGATCATGGTCTGGCAGCAAATCTACGACCCGTTCGGCAACCCGGTACTCTCCACGCTGATGGCCGCAGTGCCGGTGGTGGTGATGCTCGCGGCGCTGGCGTTCTTTCACGTCAAGGCGCATCTGGCGGCGTTGTTGGCGCTGGCGTCGGCCCTGCTGATCTCGATTTTCGCCTTCGACATGCCGGCGGGCATGGCCGGTTCGGCGGCGTTGTTCGGCGCGGCGAATGGCTTGCTGCCGATCGGCTGGATTGTGCTCAACATCATCTTTCTGCATCGCCTGACCACCGAAAACGGTTCGTTCAAAGTGCTGCAGGACTCCCTCGCGCGCATCACCGATGACCGACGTTTGCAGTTGCTGCTGATCGCCTTCTGTTTCGGTGCGTTCTTCGAAGGCGCGGCAGGCTTTGGCACGCCGGTGGCGGTCACCGGGGCGATTCTGATCGGCCTGGGTTTTTCGCCATTGGCCGCATCGGGTCTGGCGCTCATCGCCAATACCGCGCCCGTCGCTTTCGGTGCGCTGGGCACACCGATCATCACCTTGGCCAAAGTCACCGGGCTGGATGAGATGGAGCTGTCGATGATGGTCGGCCGGCAGTTGCCGTTCTTCTCGGTGCTGGTGCCGTTCTGGTTGATCTGGGCGTTTGCCGGGTGGCGCAAGATGCTGGAGGTGTGGCCGGCGATTCTGGTGGCCGGGGTGAGTTTCGCCATCCCGCAATTTCTCGTGTCCAACTACCACGGGCCGATGCTGGTGGACGTCATCGCTGCGCTGATTTCCATGGCCTGTCTGACGCTGTTCCTCAAGGTATGGAAACCAGCGACGATCCATACCTCGGCGGCGCTGTCCGGGCGCGTCGACAACTCCAAGGTCGACGAAGAAACAGTCACCGCCAGCGCCGCGTTCAGCGATCAGGCGCGCCCGGCAGTGATGCGCGCGTGGATGCCGTGGATCATTCTCACGGTGTTCGTGTTTGCCTGGGGCACGCAGGGCTTCAAGAACATGTTCGATACGCGCCCGGTGATCGACCCGGTCACGCAATCGGCCAAGCTCGACCCGCAAGGCAAACCGATGCGCGAGGCCAATCCGATCTTCGCCCCGGCGCTGACCTTCACCGGTCTGCACCTGCAAATCGAGAAAGTACCGCCGGTTGTCGCGGCGCCGAAAGCCGAGGAAGCGATTTACAAGTTCACCTGGCTGACCGCGACCGGCAGCGGGATTTTGCTGGCGGCGATTGTCGGCGGTCTGCTGATGGGGTATTCGATCCCGCAACTGATCAAGCAGTACCTGCGCACATTGTGGGTGGTGCGGTTTTCGTTGATCACGATTGCGGCGATGCTCGCGCTGGGCTTCCTCACGCGCTATTCGGGGCTGGATGCGACCATGGGCCTGGCGTTTGCGGCGACGGGGATTTTCTACCCGATGTTCGGCACGCTGCTCGGCTGGCTGGGGGTGGCGCTGACCGGTTCCGACACGGCTTCGAACGTGCTGTTTGGCGGCTTGCAACGGGTGACTTCGGAACAGCTGGGTATCAGTCCGGTGCTGATGGCGGCAGCGAACAGTTCCGGTGGGGTGATGGGCAAGATGGTCGACGCGCAGTCGATCGTCGTCGCCTCCACCGCGACCCGTTGGTATGGGCATGAGGGCGAGATCCTGCGTTACGTGTTCTTCCACTCGATCGTACTGGCGATCCTGGTCGGCGGGCTGGTGACGTTGCAGGCGTATGTCGCACCGTTTACCTCGATGGTGGTGGGTGGGCCATAACTGAAAAACACATCTCCACTGTGGGAGCGAGCCTGCTCGCGAAGAGGTCGGCACATCCAGCAGCGGCTGGGTCTGGCCCGACGCTTTCGCGAGCAGACTCGCTCCCACGGGTCTATTGATGAGCTGCGCACATAACTCTTTAGCGCAAATCCGACAAAACCTTTTCCCTCCTGCTGCGGTCACTCCTTTTACGAGACTGGCATGCATGCCGGCGCGCCCCTTAGGGCCTTTTGCAATCCTGCCGCCCGATGAGAGAAAAGGAATCGAACCATGCCGATTTCCCGACGCAACTTCATGATCCTCGGCGCCGTAACCGCGACGGCGTTCGCCATGCCCCCCTTTATCAGCCTCAAGGCCTACGCGGCCAGTCTGGAGCAACCGGCCATGAGTCAAGTTACCCTGCAAGTCAACGGTAAACCGCAAACCCTGGAAGTCGACACCCGCACCACCCTGCTCGACGCCCTGCGCGAACACCTGCAACTGACCGGCACCAAGAAAGGCTGCGACCACGGCCAGTGCGGCGCCTGCACGGTGATCGCCGACGGTCGGCGGATCAATTCCTGCCTGACCTTGGCAGTCATGCACGACGGCAGTGAGGTGACCACCATCGAAGGCCTCGGAATGCCGGACAAGCTGCACCCGATGCAGGCCGCGTTCATCAAGCACGACGGTTACCAGTGCGGCTATTGCACGCCGGGGCAGATCTGCTCGGCGGTCGCGGTGCTCAAGGAAATCCGCGACGGCATCCCCAGCCACGTCAGCCCGAGCCTGACCGAACCGCCGAAACTGATTGCCGCCGAACTGCAGGAGCGCATGAGCGGCAATATCTGCCGCTGCGGCGCTTACTCGAACATCATCGAAGCCATCACTGAAGTCGCGGAGGTGCCGGCATGAGAGCCTTCAATTACAGCCGCGCCGACTCACCTGCCGCAGCCGCTTCCCAGGCTGCGCAAGTCGAAGGCGCCAAGTTCATCGCCGGCGGCACCAACCTGCTCGACCTGATGAAACTCGACATCGAAACCCCGGTACACCTGATCGACATCAACCACCTCGGCCTGGACCAGATCGAAGCCACGCCCGAAGGCGGACTGCGCATCGGTGCGCTGGTACGCAACACCGATCTGGCCGCCGACGCGCGCGTGCGCGAGGACTACGCCCTGCTCTCCCGCGCCTTGCTCGCCGGGGCTTCCGGGCAGTTGCGCAACATGGCGACCACCGCCGGTAACCTGCTGCAACGCACCCGCTGCCCGTACTTTTACGACACCCACCAGGCCTGCAACAAACGCAACCCCGGCAGCGGCTGCGCGGCGATCGGTGGCGTGACCCGGCAACTCGGAATCATTGGCGTCAGCGACGCTTGCATCGCCACCCACCCGAGCGACATGGCCATCGCCATGCGCGCACTCGATGCGCAGATCGAAACGGTCAAGCCTGACGGCAGCACGCGCAGCATTCCCATGGCGGATTTCCATCAATTGCCGGGCAACACGCCGCACATCGAAACCAGTCTCAAGCCCGGTGAATTCATTACCGCCGTGACCCTGCCGGCGCCGGTTGGCGGCACGCACATTTATCACAAGGTGCGGGATCGCTCGTCCTACGCGTTTGCCCTGGTCTCGGTCGGTCTGATCCTGCAAAAGGACGGCACCGGCCGTGTCGCCGTCGGCGGCGTTGCGCCGAAACCGTGGCGGGTCGAAGCCGCTGAAGCGCTGTTGCCCAAGGGCGCCAAAGCGGTCAGCGAACGCCTGCTTGAGGGCGCGACACCCACCGATGACAATCAATTCAAACTGACACTGGTCGAGCGCACGCTGGCTTCGGTGTTGGCGCAAGCGAGGGAAACCGCATGAAATTCGACACGCCCGCCACCACCAATCCCATCGACCGCCTGAAAGTCGTCGGCCAGCCCACCGAGCGCATCGAAGGCCCGTTGAAAACCAGCGGCCAGGCCACTTACGCCTACGAGCAACATGAAGTGGCGGCCAATCAGGCCTACGGTTTCATGGTCGATTCGGCGATCGCCAAAGGGCGGATCAAAGCCATTCATCTCGACGAAGCCAAAGCCGCGCCCGGCGTACTCGCAATCGTCACTGCCGACAATGCCGGCAAGCTCGACAAAGGCGATTACAACGCCGCGCACCTGCTCGCCGGTCCCGAAGTGCAACACTACCAGCAAGCCGTTGCATTGGTGGTTGCCGAAACCTTCGAACAGGCCCGCGCCGCCGCGCAACTGGTCAGGGTCGATTACGAGACCAGCGAAGGCAAGTTCGATCTGGCCAGCGTCAAAGACCTCGGCGTCGAGCCGAAAGACGAGCTGCCCGACGTCAATCACGGCGACTTCGACAAGGCCTTCACCGCCGCACCGGTGCAGTTCGATCAGACCTACACCACGCCAGACCAGTCCCACGCGATGATGGAACCGCACGCCACACTGGCCGCGTGGAAAGGCGATCAACTGACCGTGTGGACATCGAACCAGATGGTCGCCTGGAGTGTCGGTGACATCGCGAAAACCCTCGGCCTGCCGAAGGAAAAAGTCCGATTGGTCTCGCCGTACATCGGCGGTGGTTTCGGCGGCAAGCTGTTCATTCGCGCCGATGTGATCCTCGCCGCTCTCGGCGCGCGCATGGCGGGGCGGCCGGTGAAAGTCGCCCTCGCTCGCCCGCAAATGGCCAACAACACCACCCATCGCCCGGCAACGATTCAGCGCATCCGCATGGGCGCAACGGCGGACGGCAAGCTGACCGCCATTGCCCATGAAGGCTGGTCAGGCAACCTCGCTGACGGCAAGGTAGAACTGGCCGCGCAACCGAGCCAGTTGCTCTATGCCGCAGAAAACCGCCGCGTCAGCATGCGCCTCGCCCCGCTCGACCTGCCTGAAGGCAACGCCATGCGCGCGCCGGGTGAAGCGCCGGGGCTGATGGTGCTGGAAATCGCCATGGACGAAATGGCCGAACAGCTGAAGATGGACCCGGTGCTGTTCCGCATCGCTAACGACACTCAAGTCGACCCGGTGAAAACCGAGCGGCCGTTCTCCCAGCGTCAACTGGTGAAATGCCTGCAGATCGGCGCGGAGAAATTCGGCTGGGATCAGCGTAAGGCGCAACCGGGCACCCGTCGTGAAGGCCGTTGGCTGATCGGCATGGGCGTGGCGGCGGCGTTTCGCAACAACCTGCTGGTCAAGTCCGGCGCCCGCGTGCGCCTGGAGCGTGATGGCAAGGTCGTTGTAGAAACGGACATGACCGATATCGGCACCGGCAGCTACACGATCATTGCGCAGACCGCCGCCGAGATGATGGGCGTTGGTCTCAATGATGTGGTGGTGCGTCTGGGCGATTCGGACTTCCCGGTCTCGGCCGGTTCCGGTGGCCAGTTCGGCGGCAACTGCTCGACCGCCGGGGTCTACGCTGCGTGCGTGAAATTGCGCGAAGCGGTGGCGCAGAAGCTGGGACTCGCGGCGGATCAGGCGGAGTTCGCCGATGGTCAGGTGCGGGTCGGCAGCAAGAGCCTGCCGCTGCGCAATGCCGCTGAAGGCGGCGCACTGGTCGGCGAGGACAGCATCGAGTTCGGTGATCTGGCCGAGAAATATCAGCAATCAACCTTCGGCGCGCATTTCGTCGAAGTCGCCGTCGATGCTGCCACTGGCGAAGTGCGTGTACGGCGCATGTTGGCGGTGTGCGCTGCGGGGCGGATCCTCAACCCGACGTCGGCGCGCAGTCAGGTCATCGGCGCGATGACCATGGGCGTCGGCGCCGCATTGATGGAAGAGCTGGCGGTGGACAAGCGCCTGGGCTTTTTCGTCAACCATGACCTCGCCGGATACGAAGTGCCGGTGCACGCCGATATTCCGCATCAGGAAGTGATCTTCCTCGAAGAAACCGACCCGATTTCGTCGCCGATGAAGGCCAAGGGCGTGGGTGAATTGGGAATTTGCGGCGTGAGTGCGGCGGTGGCGAATGCGATCTACAACGCCACCGGCGCAAGGGTCCGCGAATATCCGATTACGCTGGACAAGATTCTTGATTCGTTGCCGGAGATGATCTGAAGAAACGTCGACGTTAAAACACCCCTGTAGGAACTGCCGCAGGCTGCGATCTTTGATTTCCAAAGCAAGATCAAAAGATCGCAGCCTAGCTGCACTTGACAGCTCCTACAGGGTGCCTCGCTTAGCGCGGATATTGCTCATCACCGACCTGCTCCATCCAGTCCACCACCTTGCCATCCAGCACTTCGGCAATCGCGATATGACTCATCGCCGTCGTCTGTGCTGCCCCGTGCCAATGTTTGGCGCCCGGGGCAATCCACACGGTGTCGCCCGGGCGGATTTCACGAACCGGCTGGCCCCACTCCTGCACGAAGCCTGCCCCCGAGGTGACGATCAATGTCTGCCCCAGCGGATGGGTATGCCATGCAGTGCGCGCGCCCGGCTCGAACGTTACGGTCGCACCACTGACCCGCGCCTCATCGGTACCTTTGAACGGCGCATCCACCCGCACCGTGCCGGTAAACCAGTCAGCCGGGCCTTTCGCCGATGGTTGCGAGCCATTCGGTGTGACCGTGACACGGGGATTTTCGGTGGCCTGCACCTCACCAGCAAGCAGCGAAAGCGTCAGCGCGGAAGCAGCAATCGGGTTCATGGCATTTCCTCCAATAAATGATGCAACCACTGTAGCGATCCGCACTCTTTGGATAATCGACTAGAATCCGAAAAAACTTATGCAGGACAATCATCAATGCTTCGGGAAAACGCCACCGACCTGCTCGCCTTTCTCGCCGTCGCCCGTGAACGCAGTTTCACCAAGGCCGCAGCCAAACTCGGCGTGTCGCAATCGGCGCTCAGCCACACCATTCGCAGTCTCGAGGCGCGACTCGGCCTGCGCCTGCTGACCCGCACCACGCGCAGCGTGTCGCCGACCGAGGCCGGCGAACACTTGCTGCAAACCATCGGCCCGCGCTTCGAGGAAATCGAGGTGGAACTGGCCGCCCTGAGCAACCTGCGCGAAACCCCGGCGGGCAAGATCCGCATCAGCGCCACCGACCATTCGCTGAACTGGATCCTGCGTCCGGTGTTGCAGGATTTCCTGCCGCAGTACCCGGATGTGTCCGTCGAGGTTTGCTGTGACTATGGTTTCGTCGACATCGCCGGCCAAGGCTTCGATGCCGGTGTGCGCCTGGGCGAAGACGTTGCCCAAGGCATGATCGCCACCCGTATCGGTCCGGACATGCGCATGGCGGTGGTAGGCTCCCCCGCCTACTTCGCCCGGCGCCCTGCACCGCAAACCCCGCGCGACCTGACCGACCACGCCTGTAACAACCTGCGCCTGCCAACCAATGGCGGGCTGTATTCGTGGGAGTTCGAAAAGGACGGTGAAAGCCTGAAAGTGCGCGTTGCCGGGCAGGTCACCCTGAATGGCGTGTACCCATTGCTCGACGCCGCACTGGACGGTTTCGGGCTGAGCTACATCCCGGAAAACGTCGTTGCGCCGTTTCTGGCGGACGGTCGCCTGGTCCAGGTGCTGGGAGACTGGTGCCCGACATTTTCCGGTTATCACCTGTACTACCCGAGCCGACGCCAGGCAGCGCCGGCGTTTGCGTTGTTGCTGGAGGCGTTGCGCTATCGCAGTTGACCCGGCTCAGCCCAGCAACGCAATCAACTGATGCCGCTGCGCATCGGTCAGCATCGGCCCAAAACCGGCTCCTGCGTTGTCAGCCATGTAGCGCGGATTGCTGGTCCCGGGAATCACACAGGTCACCGCCGGGTGCGCCAAGAGAAATTTCAGTGCCAGTTGCGGCCAACTGTTGACCTGTACATCCGAGACCCACGCCGGCAGCGGCTTGCCTTTGAGCCGGGCGAGCAAATCGCCGCCGCCAAACGGCCGATTACAAATCACCGCGACCCCACGCTCACGGCACAGCGGCAGGATGCGTTTCTCGACCGCGCGATCATCGAGGGCGTAGTTGATCTGCAGAAAATCCAGCTTTTCGGCTTTCAGCACGGCCTCGACCTCGTCATAGGCCGACGAGGTGTAATGGGTGATGCCGATGTAGCGAATCCGCCCCTGCTCCTGCCATTCACGCAGGGTTGGCAAGTGGGTTTGCCAGTCGAGCAGGTTGTGAATCTGCATCAGGTCGATGCGCTCGGTTTGCAGCAGTCTGAACGACTGCTCCATCTGCGCGATGCCTTCATCGCGCCCGCGCGTCCACACCTTGGTGGCGAGGAACGCCGGCGAGCGTGGTTCGTGAATCGACAGCAGTTCACCGGTGGTCTGCTCGGCGCGGCCGTACATCGGCGAGCTGTCGATCAGCGTGCCGCCCTTCCTGAACAGCGCTTCGAGGACGGCGGGCAATTGCCGGTAAACCGGATCGTCAGGCGCGACGTCGAAACCGCGATAGGTGCCCAACCCGACCATGGGCAGTGCCTCGGAGCTGGAAGGGATGGCGCGGGTCTGCATGGTCTGGTCTCCTGCCGTGGGCGGCGCAGTTTCGGTCGGCGCCACGCTGCCGGCCAACGCCCGATCAATGGTGAGCAGCGCCGCAGCTTGGGCAGCCAGCGTGAGCAAGCGGCGACGTGAGTAACCCTCAGTGTGGCGCATGCGAGTCCTCCTGCTGCGCGGATCTGTTGCACGGTGTGTGCGCCGGCTGTCAGGCGCAGTCGCTGAACTACACTGCCACAGCCAACCTTTCTCCCCGTTAAAAGTAGCCGAATGTCCCGAACCCTGATGTCACTCGTCGTTTTCATCATTGCCGTGTACCTGGTGCTGTGCGCCGCGCTGTTCGTGTTTCAGCGCTCGCTGATCTGGTTTCCCCAGCCTGCCGCCGTGGTTGCAGCGGACTCGCGAATGAAACTGCCGATGCCGGATGCCGAGGTCTGGGTGACAACCCGAGAGCGCAGCGGATCGCGCGCACTGATTTATTTCGGCGGCAATGCCGAGGACGTATCGCGAAATCTGCCGGAATTCACTGAGGCGTTTCCTGACTACTCGCTGTATTTCCTTCATTACCGGGGCTTTGCTGGCAGCACCGGCTCGCCATCGGAAGCCGCGATTGCCGAAGATGCACTGGCGTTGTTCGATCAGGTCTATGCCACTCATCCGCAGGTCGCCGTGGTCGGTCGCAGCCTCGGTTCGGGGGTGGCGGTGCGCCTGGCCAGTCAGCGGCCGGTGCAGAATCTGATTCTGGTGACGCCGTTCAACAGCCTCGAGGAAATCGCCGCACGGCAATACCCGTGGGTGCCGGTGAAGTGGTTGCTCAAGGATCGTTTTGAATCGGGCGAGTACGCGGCGCATATCCGCACGCCGACGTTGCTGTTGGCGGCCAGCGATGACGACGTGATTGGACGCAGCAGCACGCAGCGCTTGTTCGAGAGTTTTCCTGCGGGCGTGGCGATGCTGAAGGTGGTGCCGGATTCGGGGCACAACTCGATATCCGAGCGGGGGGAGTATTTGCGGTGGATGGGGGATGTGTTGAATCGCTAGTGGTTGTTTGCCAGTGATAAAGGGGTTGACCGGGGCGGCGTCTTCGCGAGCAGGCTCGCTCCCACAGTTGTTCCGAGTAGGCCGTAAGCGCGATGTGGGAGCGAGCCTGCTCGCGAAGACAGCGGTTCGAACAACAGCAATTCAATTGCATTTGCCGCCACTGAACCAAGTCTAAAAAACCCAGTCCTATCCGCGCCGCCACACACGGCTCCCTCACTCTAGCGCTGTCCCCTTTCAGAGCTGTCCGTCCCATGCGCCACGCCGTTCGTTCGTCTCGCTTCGTTTCGCTGTGCCTGCTGAGCCTGTTCCCCTTTTTCACTGAATCCGCCCACGCCAGTGCGGAGCGCGAACTGGTGGCCGCCATCAATGATTACCGCGCCCATCCGCAACGCTGCGACCGCCGCCCTGCGCAGCGTCTGGCGCCGTTGGCTTTGAAATCGAATCTGGCCTTGCCGATCGGCTATCGCTACGGCAGCGGCATGCGCGAGGCGTTGAAGTCTTCCGGCTATTCAGCAATCACGGTGCGCAGCATCCGCATTATTGGAGCCGAAGACGCCGACGAGGCCTTCGATCAGTTGCAGAGCGATTATTGCGGCGCCTTGCTGGATGCGAACTACGCCGACATCGGCATCAGCCATTCGCGCAATCAATGGCAGGTGGTGCTGGCGCAACCGGTGCTCGACAGCCGCGTCGGTGACAACCGCAGCGTCGGCAAGGCACTGCTCGCCGAGGTCAACGCCGCCCGCGCCCGGCCGCGTATGTGCGGCCGCCAGCGCTTTGCCGCCGCGCGGCCGTTGAGCTGGAACGCCGCCCTCGGCGCAGCGGCTCAGGGCCACAGCAAAGCCATGGCTTACGGCAATTATTTCGCCCACCGCGATCCCGACGGTGACATGCCGGCCGACCGCGCCCGTGCTGCCGGTTATCGCGGCCGCCAGGTCGGGGAAAATATCGCTGCCGGGCAAAGCTCACCAGGCAAAGCCATAGCCGGCTGGCTGGCCAGCCCGGGCCACTGCGCGAACCTGATGAACCCGATGTTCACTCAGGTCGGCGCCGGCTTCGCCAGCGAAGCGCGCAGCGACGACGGCGTTTACTGGACGATGCTGTTCGGCGCGCCGTAAATCACGGCTGACTCCGCGCATTCTCATCGCCTGGCGTGGCCGGGCGCGGCATGACGTGTTGATGGCCGGTCGGGTCGTTGAGCTGGATGACATTACCCTTCTGCCACGCATCAGCCCCCGTTGCGACAGGCGCCGGTTTGATCTCGGCGCGGGCCTTTTTCTTTTCGGCGCTATCAATGCCCAGACGCTGATCGCGCTGGCGGACCATTTGCGCATCGGCCTGACCGTCAGCGGTAAAGCCCATCATCAGCTGCGGCACGCCCAGCGGCAGTTGCTTGTCCTGATCGGTATGCCAGGTGTGCCAGGTCTTGCCGTAGGTATTGGCGAGTTTTTCCATCAAGCGCGTTTCTGCCACTTGCGGGATGCCCGGCGCGACCAACTGGCCAGAACTGACTTCGTGAGCGTGGCTGTGCCACAGGGCTTTTTCTTTCGCTGGCAATTGCGTGAACAGGCGCTGGCTGATGATGTATTCGACGCCCATCAGTTTGGCTTCAGCGGTGTTGCCGTCGTAGATCACACACTGGAACACTTCTTCGTTGAGCGCCGAGCAGTAGTGATGCGCTTCCATCTGCGCGCCGGGATGACCGTTGTAAAAATGGAAACCATCGAGGTACATGTTCAACGCGCGAATTGGCGGCTTGTCCTGCAACCACTGCGCGCCGACTTCGAGCATTTCCGTGTCGGACGCCTTGGCCTGGCCGGGTGTCTGCACCGGCGAATCGGTGTTGCTCATGGCGCAACCGGTCAATGCGGCGACCATCAAACCGATAGGAACCCAACGTCCCTGTGAGGTTGTCGTACGCATGTTTCACTCCTCGAACTGTCAGTGACGGGCGCGTGCTGGCCCTGTTCTGCAACTGAAAGCAGGAGATCGGCAGAATTCGAAAAAGCTGCGTGCGGATCAGACTGGAGAGATCGTCGCCAGCACGCCGATCAGAATGGTCAAGGTCAGAAAGCCGCCGAGAAAAATCGCCATCTTGTACATGTTGCGCTCCTTGAGGCTGGGTATGCGGTGCACCGGACGCTGCGGGATGAGGTCGGAGGGTGACTGGCCGCACTGCCGGGGCATTCTGAGCCTGTGGCTGTACTGAATACAGAGGCAGATGAAACAGAAAAATACGGATCAGATGCGCATCTGATCCGCTTCGGGGATGAAGCGGTATTCAGGCTGAGATTTGAGGATCCACTTTCGGCGCGGTTGATCTACAGTCATTGCCGACCGACAACAAGAAAAACCGGAGTGACCATGCCCGACCTCGCCTTGCAGCCCAACGTCGCCGCGTCCCTCGAGCGCTGGCACGAGATGATCCGCAGCGGCAATCTCAAAGCCCTGCCCGAACTGCTCGATCCGCAAGCTGTGTTCCGCTCGCCCATGGCCCACACGCCCTACCCCGGCGCGCCGGTGGTGGCGATGATCCTCAATACCGTGTTTGAAGTCTTCGAAGATTTCGCCTACCACCGCGAGTTGGCGACGGCGGATGGCCTGAATGTGATTCTCGAATTCAGCGCCAGGGTTGGTGCGAAGGAGTTGAAAGGCATCGACATGATTCGCTTCGATGAGCACGGCAAGATTGTCGAGTTTGAAGTGATGGTGCGGCCGCTGAGCGGCTTGCAGGCACTGGGCGAAGAAATGGGTCGGCGCTTGGGGGCATATCTGGCATCCACAAAAGCCTGAGTCCAATCACCGCAGCGTAGGAGCTGACGAGTGCAACGAGGCTGCGATCTTTTGATCCTGATCTTGATCTTCAAACGTCAAAGTCAAAGTCAAAGTCAAAGTCAAAGTCAAAAGATCGCAGCCTCGTTGCACTCGTCAGCTCCTACCAACCAGGAATAAAAAACCCACTGACCGTCGCCGGTTCAGTGGGTTTTGTGTGTCAGGGTTCTGCTTACAGAGCCATGTCACGTGCAGCGTTTTCCTTCGGCGCTACGGCTTTGTCAGCCGCAGGTGCCGCCGGAGCAGCTACCTGACCGATCGCTGGAGGCGTCGGCAGTTCGAGGATTTTCGCGGTGTAAGCCCACTCTGCAGCCACTTTGGCCGGATCGCTGTTCAGCTGGGTGCCATAGCTTGGCACGATCTGGTGCAGCTTGGTCTGCCACTCAGGGGTTGCGACTTTGTCTTTGAAGACTTTCTGCAGCACGCTCAGCATGATCGGTGCAGCGGTCGACGCGCCTGGCGATGCGCCCAGCAGGCCGGCGATCGAGCCGTCTTGCGAAGCAACGATCTCGGTGCCCAGCTTCAGCACGCCACCAGCGGCTTCATCACGCTTGATGATTTGCACGCGCTGGCCGGCTTGCCACAGGCGCCAGTCTTCGGCTTTGGCGTTCGGGAAGTATTCCTTCAGCGCGTTCAGACGGTCTTCATCCGACAGCATCAACTGACCGGCAAGGTACTCGACCAGCGGGTATTCCTTGATGCCGACCTTGGTCATTGGCCAGATGTTGTGGGTGGTGGTGCTGGTCAGCAGGTCGAAGTACGAACCTTCCTTGAGGAACTTGGTGCTGAAGGTCGCGAACGGGCCAAACAGAATGACGCGCTTGCCATCCAGAACACGGGTGTCCAGGTGCGGAACCGACATCGGTGGCGCACCAACCGAAGCCTTGCCGTAGGCCTTGGCCAGGTGCTGCTCGGCAATCGTCGGGTTCTCGGTCACCAGGAACGAACCGCCAACCGGGAAGCCTGCGTATTCCTTGGCTTCAGGAATGCCCGACTTCTGCAGCAGGTGCAGGGCACCGCCGCCAGCGCCAATGAACACGAACTTGGCGTCGGTTTCGGTCTTGCTGCCGTCTTTGAGGTTTTTGTAGCTCACACGCCAGGTGCCATCGGCGTTCTTGGTGATGTCTTCGACTTCGCTAGACAGCTTCAGATCGAAGTTAGGCTTGGTCTGCAGGTGAGCGGCGAACTGGCGGGTGATTTCGCCGAAGTTCATGTCCGTACCCAGCGGGCTCCAGGTGGCCGCGATTTTCTGGTTCGGGTCACGCCCTTCCATCATCAGAGGTACCCACTTCTTGATCACAGCCGGGTCTTCGGAGTACTGCATGCCGGCGAACAGCGGGCTCGCCTGCAGGGCTTCGTAGCGCTTTTTCAGGAACTTGATGTTGTCATCGCCCCACACGAAGCTCATGTGCGGTGTGGTGTTGATGAACGAACGAGGGTTCTTCAGCACGCCCTGCTGAACCTGCCAGGCCCAGAACTGACGGGAAACCTGGAACGCTTCGTTGATCTCGACGGCTTTCGGGATCGTTACGTTTCCCTTGTCGTCTTCCGGGGTGTAGTTCAGCTCGGCAAGAGCCGAGTGACCGGTGCCGGCGTTGTTCCAGCCGTTGGAGCTTTCCAGGGCGACGCCATCGAGGCGCTCGACCATTTCCATCGACCAGGTCGGTTCCAGCTCATTGATCCACACACCCAGGGTGGTGCTCATGATGCCGCCGCCGATCAGCAGGACGTCAACTTTCTTGGCTTCGGCAGCATTGGCAGACGACATCCCCATCGCCAAAGCCAGACCGAGCAAAGCTGTGTTCACTTTCTTAAACATCTGTTGCACCTATGATAAAACGCCTTCCGCCCGTCGTTGTTATCAGTCTGCGTTGCGCTGTGTTGACGCTCAGGCTGGCGTCGCGCAATCCGGCACACTTCAATATTGACGGGTGGGCACACAAGGCCGACATGTGTGATCGACCTCAGTTAATGTCCCTTCTGAACTGACTTCTTATCGTTATTGGCTTCAGCTGCTTGAGCGACAGGGATCCCGTCGGCCCGCCCGAAAGGCCAGCCAACCGAATTAAGTCAAAGCAAATTTGGCGCGGAGAATATCACGTCAGGGCGAACCCGCGCGTCTGTTCCCGACTTGAAAGTCTTTTTCCGCTCAGAGACTTATCGGCCATCGCCGAGCAAACATGACTGCGATCAGGCACTGGCTTGCAAAGTTTTTTTGCGCGATGCGCATCGCAACTTGATAAATCAGTGCCAACCGCCCGTTGTTCATGCAGAAAATAACCTGCTAAGTTGTACGATGACTGACGAACTAAGCCAGTCATCCCAACCCAATAACAACAAGGAAACAACATGACCAAATCCCGCCTCCTCATCGGTTTGTTCTGCGCCTTCAGCGCCTGCGCCATGGCCGCCCCTGCCCCAGCGGAAAAGGAAGTCGCCCAAGCGGTCGATCATCTGACCCAGGCGATGCTGCACAAAGACATCGCCGAACTGAACGCCCTCACCGCGCCGAACCTGACCTACGGCCACTCCAGCGGCAAGATTCAGGACAAGCAGGAATTCATCGCCGACATCGAAACCGGCCGCAGCGCGTTCAAGACCCTCGAAATGCAAAAGCAGACCATCACGATGTCGGGTGACACCGCGCTGGTGCGTCACCACTTCTCCGCACAGGCGTTGAAAGGGACCGAGGTGATTCCGACCGAGATCGAGAATTTCCAGATCTGGCAGAAACAGGGTGGGAAATGGTTGCTGGTGGGGCGACAGGCGTTCAGGTTCTGATAGACGCAAAGGACTCTGCCGGAAAACGAGCAGAGTCCTTACCTAATAAAATGAAACCCTGTCTGCACTCCTGGCATTTCCCCGCTCCCGTTTCCTTCCCGCCCTGATATGCTGCACCGCTATACCGCCTCAGCTCGTCTTTATGGAGTGATCAATGACCCGACTACGCGTCAAGCATTTTGGCCCTATCCGCAATGGTGTGAAGAACAATGGCTGGATAGAGTTCAAACGCGTGACCGTTTTTGTGGGCAATCAAGGCTCGGGGAAAAGCACACTCGCCAAGCTTTATTCGACTTTTTCATGGATTGAAAAGGCGTTGGTGCGAGGCGACTATGACCTCAAATGGTTCGAGCGAAAAAACAAATTTATCAAACCCTACCTGACATACCATCGGCTCGAAAATTATCTTTCTGCGGAAACTGAAATCGAATACGAAGGTGAAGCGTATGCCATCAAGTATCTGCGCGGGCAGCTTCATATCAGCGAATTGACGGGTAAAAAGTACCACCTGCCTCAAATCATGTACGTGCCTGCCGAGCGCAACTTTATTGCTTATGTCAGGCACCCTCGGGAATTGAAACTTTCTTCTGACTCTCTCAAAGAGTTCTTGACTGAATTCGACGCGGCGAAAGCCAATATAAAAGGCTCATTACTGCTTCCGATCAATCAGGCAGAACTCGAATACGACAAACTGAATGACATACTCAACATTCGGGAATCGGATTACAAACTGAGATTGGCCGATGCTTCCAGCGGTTTTCAATCGGCAGTGCCTTTGCATCTCGTGAGCCACTACCTGGCCAATACCGTTGAAGAACGAAGCGAAGAACGCCCGGAAACCATGAGTACTGACGAGCTGGATCGTTTCAGGAAAGAAGTCATGGAAATCTTCTCCGTCGAGACGCTGACGGAGGAACAGCGTCGCATCGCTCTGTCCGCATTATCATCGAGATTCAATAAAACTGCGTTCATAAACATCGTGGAAGAACCCGAACAGAATCTATACCCGCGTTCGCAATGGGGCGTATTGCAAAGTCTTCTGCAATTCAATAACCAGGGTAAGGAAAATCGGTTGGTATTGACGACTCACAGCCCTTATGTGGTGAGTTATCTCACAATCGCTGTCCAAGGTAAGCATCTGCATGACGCCATAATTGAGAGAAATGCGGAGGAACTGTTAGCCCGGCTCGCAAAGGTAGTTCCGCTTCACTCACTGGTCGACGCTGACGAGCTCGCGATTTATCAGGCTGATGAAATGACTGGAAGCATCGAGAAGCTGCCTATGTCGGGAGGAATTCCTTCGGACCATAATTACCTCAACGAATCGCTTCGCGAAGGCAACGATTTATTCGATCAACTTCTCGATATCGAGGAGGCATTGGAGGCGTGAATTTCCTCGATGCTCAATGTCAAAGCGGCCCGTTCGTACAAGAGCGGTTTGGACTTTGTGATAACACATCTCATCCGATCGCTTACGCCGATTCAGAGTCAGAAGAAAACTGGATCGCTACGGTCAGCAATCCGGAGCGCAAAGCAGTTATTTTTACAGCCATCGACAAGTGCGTGATAAGCGACATGGAACAACCTGGTCGAGGGCGTTGTGACTGCATGCTCACCACCGAGAAGCAGCTTTATCTAGTAGAGCTGAAGGAAAGAAACGGTAGCGCATGGAAAAACCATGCGATAGAGCAACTCGAATCCACTATTCAGTTTCTCCGGGCAACACACGGCGAGGACTACCTCAATAGTTTCAGCCCCAAAAAAGCATTTGTCTGTAATCGGAAGAAAAAGCCATTCGTCACTATTGAAACGGATAGAAAACAATATTTCTTCAGAACTTATAAATTCAAATTGGACATACAAACGACGGTACTCATCGTATGAAAGCTCTTCGTTAGAGCTTTAACAATCGAGTGCCGTGCTCGGCCCCTCCTCAAGTCACAACCGAAACCGATCCACCGACTGCGCCAACTGCCCCGCCAGATTCGATAATTCATCGGTAGTCGTCGCCGTCTGCCCGATCACCCGGCTATTGCCCTCGCTCATCCCCGCAATCATCTCCACCTGATGGGCGATCTCATTACTGGCCTGACTCTGTTCGCCAATCGTGCGGGTGATGTCATTGACCAGTTGCGTGGTGTTCAGCGTAGCGTCGAGGATCTCGCGAATCGCCCGCTCGACTTCCGCCGTCACCGCCATGCCCTTGTCGACCTGCGCCACGCCGGCCTCCATGCTGCTGACCGCCTCGCGCGTGCTGCTCTGGATGCGCGCGACCATCGCTGCGATTTCCTGGGTCGAGGCGCTGGTGCGTGCGGCCAGACTGCGCACTTCATCGGCGACCACGGCAAAGCCACGGCCCTGTTCACCCGCCCGCGCTGCCTCGATCGCGGCGTTGAGGGCCAGCAGGTTGGTCTGGTCGGCGATGCTCTTGATCACCTGAATGATATTGAAGATCGCCTCGGATTCCTGATCCAGCGTGCGGATCACCTGCGCCGACTGCTGTGCCGAACGGGCGATGTCGTCCATGTCGCTGACCACTTGATGAATCACCCCGCCACCCTCCTTGGCCAGGTTTTCGGCCTGATTGGCCATGCTCAGGGCACGTTCGGCGTGGCGGGTGATTTCTTCGATGCTCGCGGTCATCTGGCTGGCGGCAGCGGCCATGGTGCCGGCGGCGACGCTTTGCTGCTGGCTGCTGTCGGCGACCTGATGGCAGCCGTGGCTGAGCTGCTCGCTCATGCCACTGACGCCGTGAGCGTTGCGCCGGACCACGTCGATCATGTTGCGCAAATCGCGCTGCATGGTCGCCAACGTGCGGATCAAAACGCTGGCTTCGTCCTTGCCGGCGGGCTCGACAATCGGTTCGCTGAGATTGCCATGGGCAATGCTTTCAGCGATGCGGCTGGCGGATTTGAGCGGCCCCATGATACTCAGGATCACCCAGCGCCCCTGAATCAGCAGCAGCAAAAGGCTGGCGATCAACACCACGCCGAGGGCCAGATTGGCATCGCGAATGGCCGCTTCGGTGCCTTCGCTGGTTTGCCGCGTATTACTTTCAATCAATTCGCTGAGCGTCGCCATTTGCTCTTCGAGCTGGCTGAAGGCGGTGCTGAATCGGCCGAGTTGCTGCTGGGCAGCGTCGGGATTGTCCAGCGCCACGCCGACGATCTGCTCGGCAGATTTGATGTAGGTGTCGAGGCTCGGTTTGATCTGCTCCAGCGCCGTGCGCAGCTGCGGGTTGATCGGCAATTTCAGGTTGTCATCCAGCACTTCACGAAAATGCCCGGCGTGCTCGGTGAGCGAATCGCGCACTTCTGTGGCGGTGGCGGTGCTTTTGCCCAGGCCGACCAGCATCGCCGAATAGACATCGGCGCGCAGGGCGTCGTGCATCATGTCGGCTTCCATGTGATTGCGCAGCGCGCTCATGCTCACCGTGTTATCGCCGACCGCCGTGGCCATCCGCAGGTTGCCGACGTAACTGACCAGGCTCACGATCAGCGCCGTCAGCAGGCTGGTCGCAATCAGCAACACCAAACGCAGTTTGATCGACACCGTGGAATCTCCCGTGGGCACGCTGGATTGCGCTTGTCGGATTTCAGTTAAGCCTATGTGCAGGGAACTGCCGATACAGAGCGTATCGGCTGATGTCAGCGGCGACTTGAATCCGGCAAAACTTTTCAATCGCGAATCCGGTCACACCTTGCAGCGCCGCTGGATAACGCCTTCATCGCCGGTTAACCCCGGCAGGCTATCAATCCAGCGCTTCGAACATTCATGCAGCTGAAGGAAACGCTTATGAAACGCGCACTGTGGTTTGGTCTGCTCGGCACCCTGGCAATCGGCACCGCGCAAGCGGCAACGGAGAAAGTCGCAATCAATCTGGTCAGCGCCGACGGTGCGCCGCAGGCGATCGGTTCGGTGACTGTCAGCGAGACGCCTTATGGCCTGCTGTTCACACCCGACCTGAAGTCATTGCCGGCCGGCATTCACGGTTTCCATGTTCATGAAAACGGTAGCTGCGAAGCGGGCACCAAGGATGGCGTCAAAGGCGCGGCACTGGCCGCCGGCGGGCACTTCGATCCGGCTAAAACCGGCAAGCATCTTGGTCCGTACGCCGACGGGCACCTGGGTGATCTGCCAGCGGTGTATGTGACGGCTGACGGTGTCGCCAACTATCCGGTGCTGGCGCCGCGCCTGAAGAAAATCTCCGAGATCAAGGGCCACGCCCTGATGATTCACGCCGGCGGCGACAACCATTCCGACATGCCCAAGCCACTGGGCGGTGGCGGCGATCGCATGGCCTGCGGCGTGATCTGATCCTTCAGCGCGGCGCTCGACGCCAGCGCGTCAATACCAGCAAGGACAGCCCGGCGCCGAACAGCGCCAGGGCCATGTCCTTCTGCGAATCCCATGGGTCGTTCTGCGCACCGACGAAGGCCTGGCCAGTGTCGTCGCCCAGGTAAGCGCCGCCGACCCATTCGATCAATTCGTACAACGCCGACGTCGCCAGCACCACATTCAAGGTCAGCAGCGCCAGCCACGCACCACGCAACGGCGTCAGGCGCTGCAGTACTTCGCGCATCGGCCAGACCAGCAGCAGCCCGTAACTCAGGTGCACCAGCCGGTCATAGTGATTGCGTTCCAGGCCAAGGACTTTGTTGACGCTGACGCCGGTCAGCAGGGTGCTCCACTGATCGTACGGCACGCGGGAATAGGTGTAATGCGCACCGACTTCGTGGACGCACAGGAAGGCGAAGATCATGCCCAGCGACAAAGTCGACAGGCGAAAACGCCGATGCGCCAGCAGCAGGGTCACCACCAGCGCTAGCGCTAGGACATTCTCCAGTAGCCAGTCGACGCGGCTGCGCGGGTCGATGCCGAGGACGAAGGTCAACAGGACAAATCCGCTGAGCAATGCGCCTTCGATACGCGGGTCTGCGGGGCGGGCAATGTCGTGGCTGGCTCTGACGAGCATGGTTGATTTCTCAGCTATACAGGCAAGCGGTAGACCGCCCACCGTTCGGCCCGGTTCCTCGCCGCTTCGTTTTCAGCGCTAACGGAACTCCGGCGCGCCGTTCACCTCTGAGGTTATGTAGTCCCTTCCCTTTTTGCTTAGCGCCTGTGGAGGAACACGTCATGCGCAAGTTAGTCCTGATTTCTTCTTTAATGCTTTGCCTGCCGGTCGGTTCGGCGCTGGCCCGCGTTGACGCGGGTGACGTCGCCACCTCGGCAGGTGTTTCCGCGTCGCTGTACTCGACCTTCAAGGACGACAAAATGGTGATTCCGGCCCGTGACGACGTGTCTGCCTTTGTCGCCAGCGGCGGGGCCATCCGTGGGGTTTATCTTGAGTCGGTACTGCAACAGGTGCGCCAGGCCAACCCTGGCTTGAACGCCAGCGATGAAGACCTGGCCAACGCCATTCTGGTGCAATACGAAGGCGTGCAGCAGTAGTAACGAGGGAAGCAGCGGCCGATGGACGGCCGCTGAGTGCGCATAGGCAAATCCGTCCGACGGCCTCTATGATGGAGGCCATGACGACGACCGTACCCTTGCGCTCACCCTGCCCACCTGGCGCCTGCATCTGCGGGCGCGATCCGTTGCTGGAAACGCCCGGCGCGGATGTGCGCATCCTGCGCTTGACTCGCGCTGAAGAAAAAATTCTTCTGGCGCGCCTGGAACAACTCAAAGACCTCGCCGACCTCAAACGCCTGCAACAGCGTATGTACGAGCAACTCGGCATTCGCGTCGACGTCGCCCCCGGTTTCAACGAAGTACGCACCATGCGCGGCATCGCCATTCAAATCGACGAGCTGCCAGGCCTGTGTCGCAAGACTCGCGCGGCAATTCCGGCGGCAATTCGCAAGGGCCTGGAAAACCACCCGCAAATCGCCTTCGAACTGCTCAACGCCCACGACCTGCTGCGCGACACCTGATCACTTTTTCATGCCGACGCGTTTGCGCATCTCGGCGGTGATGGTCTGGCGGGTTTTCTTCATGTCCGCCCAAGGCTCATCGCCGACTTCGGTCAGACGCTCGTGAACGTTGTAGATGTTCCAGTGATTACCGCCCTTGATTTCAGCGACTTCCTCTCGGTACAGCGGCACCGACACCGGCATGCCTTCCCGCGCGCGTGCGGCGTAGGCGCAAATGGTGGTGGCGCCGAGGCCGTTGCGCAGGTAATCGATGAAGATCCGCCCGACGCGGTTTTTCGGCCCGGACACCGCTGAAATACGATCCGGCAGCAACTTGGCCATATGGCTGACGATGGCGTGACTGAAGTCCTTCACTTCGTCCCAGCCGTGCTTGCGCGTCAACGGCACCACCAGGTGAATGCCTTTGCCGCCGCTGGTTTTCAGGAAGGCTTTGAGGCCCAGCTCATCAAGCACGGTGAGGGTCAGCGCGGTGGCTTCAACCATGCTTTTCCATGGCAGCGCCGGATCCGGGTCGAGGTCGAGGACGAAGCGATCAGGCTTGTCCAGATCCACCTTCGTCGCGTTCCAGGTGTGCAGTTCGACTGTGCTCATCTGCACCGCGCCGACCAGCGCTTCGGGATTGTTGATCATCATCACTGGCTGGCCGGTGAGGTCCTTGTCCAGAGCAGTGATACCGGGAATGGCCAGGCGTTCGGCGTTCTTTTGGAAGAACAATTCGCCGGCAATGCCGTCCGGTGCACGCACCAGCGCCACGGGGCGATCCTTGAGTTGCGGCAGGATGTATTCGGCGACACTGGCGTAGTACTGCGCCAGTTGCATTTTGGTCGTGCCACTGACGGCGTCGATCACCCGATCCGGGTGGGTGATGCGTACCTTGCCGCCGGCCAGTCCTGATTGCGACGGTGCGGTCTCGGCTTTTTTGCTGGCGGCGGTTTTCTTTGCCGGCTGCTTGTCGGCGGTTTTGGTCTTTTCGATTTTTTCGTTTTTTTCGGTTTTTTCGGACTTGGCAGCTTTCACAGGCTTCGCTCGCTCCTCGGTAATGTCCTTGGCCGGTTTGTCATCGCGCAAACCATGGAACACGGCGTGGCGCACCGAGCCGTCCTTGGTCATCTCGGCGAATGCCACTTCGGCCAGCAGTTTGGGTTTGAGCCAGTGCACGCCCTTGGCCTCGAAACCGCTGGGCGGATTGACCACTGCGGCAGCTTTGGTCTGCAACGGCTTGAGTTGGGTGAGGATGCTTTTCAATGTGGTTTCGTTGAACCCGGTGCCGACCTTGCCGGCATAACGCAACTCGCCGCTGTCACGGTCGTGCAGGCCCAGCAGCAACGCGCCGAAAGCACTGCGCGCGCCTTTCGGATCGGTATAGCCGACGATGACGAATTCCTGGCGATGCTTGCACTTGAGCTTGATCCAGTCGCCGCTGCGCCGCGACACATAAGGCGAGCCGAGGCGTTTGCCGATCAGGCCTTCCATCTGCATCTGGCAGGCGCTATTAAGCAGCGCATCCGGGGTTTCTTCGAAGGCTTCGGAGAAGCGCAGCGTTGAGGATTCTTTCTGCGCACCGAGGATGGTGCTCAGCGCGGCGCGGCGTTCTTCCACCGGCACATCGCGCAGGTCGACGCCATTCAGATACGGCACGTCGAACAGGTAATAAACAATGTTGCCGCTGCGCCCGGCATCGAAGGCATTCTGCAACGCCTGAAAGTCCGGCACGCCTTGCTCATTGGCCACGACCATTTCACCGTCCAGCCACGCCGATTCCAGACCCAATGCCGCCAGTGCCTTGGCCTGCTGCGGCAGCTTGTGCGTCCAGTCGTGACCATTGCGGGTGAACAGCTGCACCTCATCGTGATCGATCCGCGCCATGATCCGGTAGCCGTCGAACTTGATCTCGTAGCTCCACTGCCCTTCGGGTGCGCTGTCGACCAGCGTCGCCAATTCCGGCTTGATCAGTGCCGGCAACTTGGCCTTGCGCGCTCCGGTGAGCTGCCCGGACGCCTGCTTGCGCGGCTTGGCCGGGGCCTTTTTTATCGGTTTGGCTTTATCGGCAGCAGTCGCCGATTTGCCGACAATCGTGCGCTCGCTGAGCACGCTGTCGGGCTCGGCAACCAGCACATCGAAATCATCCTGCGGTCGCGCGGCGTTGTCCTGATGCTTGATCAGGAACCATTGTTCTTTCTTGCCCGGCATGTGCGTGCGCACCAGATTCCACACGCCGCCGAGCTTCTCGCCCTGAAGCTCGAACTTCAGTCGGCCCTTGGCATAGGCCTTGTGCGGATCGTCCAGCGGAATCCACACGCCGCGATCCCAGACGATCACATCACCGGCGCCGTAATGCCCCTCGGGAATGCTGCCTTCGAACGTCGCATAATCGAGCGGATGATCCTCGACATGAATGGCCAGACGCTTGACCGACGGGTCCAGCGAAGGCCCCTTCGGCACCGCCCAGCTCTTCAGGGCGCCGTCGAGTTCCAGGCGAAAGTCGTAATGCAGGTGCGAAGCGTCGTGCTTCTGGATGCAGAACTGCAACGCATGATCCTTGGCCGACTTACGGCCCGAACGCTTGACTGCGGCCGGTTCCGACGTCGCGGAAAAATCACGCATGCGGTTGTAATCGTCGAGGTTCCTGTTCATGAGCACACCGATGGCAGACGGGTTCTGTTATGCAGAAGAGCGACACGGCGGCGGAAAAATTCAATCGAGGTAAAAAAGCCCCGGACGGATGGAATAGCCGGGGCTGGCAGTGTCAGGGATTTTTACAGCGTGTCAGGCTTGCCCTTTCGCCTGCTGTTCCAGATGCACCTGCAAGTCGGGATCGATGTTCAAGGCTGCGGCCAGCTCATCGAGATAGCTGCGTTCGGCGTCATGTTGGTCGTCCACCAGCATGACGCTGGCCAGGTACATTTCGGCGGCTACGGCAGGATCGCCGTCAGCGGATTGCGCCACTTCGCGGGCATCCAGCGGCTTGGCGACTTCGGCGTCGAGCCATTGTTGCAACTGCGGGTCGGCGGTGTGTTTGCCGATTTCGCTGCTGATGAGGTGTTTTTCCGCTTCATCGATGCGGCCGTCAGCCTTGGCGGCGGCGATCAGGGCGCGCAGTACCGCGTGGCTGTGGGTTTCGATTTGCGGGCCGGCGAGCAGGTCGGCGGTTTGTGGCAGATCTTGCGGCGCGGTGCTGGCCTGGCTGCGTTGCCAGGCCTGGTACGCCTGGTAGGCCATCATGCCCAGCGAAGCGAGTGCGGCGTAATTGGTGCCCCCGGAACGGCTTCGGCTGCTGCCACCGAGGGCGCTTCCCAAGCCGCCACCGCCGAGCAAGCCACCGAGCAAACCACCCAGGCCGCCGAGGCCACCCGAAACAGCCGCGCCACCCGTTCCGGTCTGACTGCCGCCGCCCAACAGGCCACCGAGCAATCCGCCCAAACCGTCACTGGCCGAAGCCCCGCGTTGTTGTCCCGCCGAGGCCTGGCCTCGCAGCAGTTGTTCAAGCAAATCGCTGGTGTTCATGACGTTATCCTCCGAGGCCCCGGCCTGATTGCGTCAGGCAACGATAGACCGACGCAGCCATAGCGCCAGCACCGTTGGGCTGACGCCGGCTCACCGATGAAATCGCACCCGAGAAATTTTCCGCGAGCCAGCTAAGATTCATGGGTGGTGAACCTTATCCCGGCCAAACCGGTCGATAGCTGCAACCCGACCCGGTTTGCCGACGCCCTTTCTGACGATGGGCGATACCCGGCTTGCTTCACTTTCTGGAGAACGCCCCCGTGATATCCACCGTACACATCGCCAGGCTCAAAGCATGGGGCGCCCATGGTTTTACCGCGACTGGCGTGGTCACCGCCTTCCTCGCCACCCTCGCCCTGCTGGAAAACCAGCCGATTCATTGCCTGATGTGGCTGGGCGTGGCGCTGATCGTCGACGGCCTCGATGGCGCACTGGCGCGCAAGGTCAATGTGCAATCGGTGCTGCCGAGTTTCGACGGTTCGATCCTTGATCTGGTCATCGATTACCTGACTTATGTATTCATCCCGGCACTGTTTATCTACCGCTACATTCCCCTGCCCGATTACACCCTGTTGCTGACGGTGTCGGTGATTCTGGTGTCGTCGCTGTTCTGTTTCTGCAACGTCAACATGAAGAGCAAGGACAACTATTTTGTCGGCTTCCCGGCGGCCTGGAACGTGGTCGCGCTGTGCCTGTACATCATCGGCCCGGGGCCGTGGATCACCTTTCTCACCGTGATCGGTCTGGCATTGCTGACGGTGACGCGGATGAAGTTCCTGCACCCGTTCCGCGTGCGTCGTTTCATGCCAATCAATATCGCGGTGACGGCGATCTGGCTGTTGTGCAGCCTGTCGCTGGTGCTCAATCACCCGGTGATCAATCCGCTGGTGATGGGTTTGTGGTTGCTGATGTCGGCTTATTTCCTCGGGATCTGCATCTGGCGCACGGCGCTGGAGTGGTTTGATCGCGGCCATTTGAAATAAGCGCATTCCCCTATAGGAGTGAGCCTGCTCGCGAAGGCGGTGGTTCCATCAACATCGAGGTTGTCTGGCACACCGCTCTCGCGAGCAGGCTCGCTCCCACAGAGATCTTCATCGATCAGGAAATCCGATGTGGACTAGCGCTTGGTAATCACCACCTCCAGATACTCACTCGGCACCACCAGCGACGCCTCCCCCGCGCGATTCGAGCGGTTGAGCAGCTCGGTCAGATCATCCTCCAGCGCTTGCCCGGCCTCCGCCGACAACACCGCAAATGCCTTGTGCACCGGGCCGTACCAGTGGCGAAAGATGTCAATGAAATGCGCCGCCGAGCGGTAGCGGAAATTGAAGTGGCTGCGGGTCACGCGTACGACAAAATCGCGGTCATCGAAATGCTTGTGCAGCCACGCATCCGAGCCCCAGTTCGATGGCGGCTGAGCAACCGCGGGCGGTGGCAGATGCTGGCCGAGAATCTTGAACATCTGCCCGACGAAGCCCTCCGGCGTCCAGTTCGCCATACCGATCCGCCCGCCCCGCCGACAGACCCGCCCCAGCTCATTAGCGGCGCTGACCTGGTCAGGCGCGAACATCACGCCGAACGTCGACAACACGGCGTCGTAGCTTTCATCGGGAAAAGGTAAAGCCTCGGCATCGGCCACCTGAAAAATCACCTCCAGATGTTCGGCCCGGGCGCGATCCTGACCACGCTCCAGCAGTGCCGCGACGTAATCGGTGGAGGTCACCACACAACCGCGCCGCGCCGCTGCCAGGGTGGCGTTGCCGTTACCGGCGGCGACATCCAGCACCTGTTCATCACAGCGCAGATCGCAGGCCTCGGCGAGGCTTTCACCGACGATCTGCAAAGTCGTGCCGATCACGGCGTAGTCGCCACTGGCCCAAGCGACTTTCTGACGTTCCTTCAGGGCAGTGAGATCAATCGGGGTACTCATGACAGCGAGCTCCGTGGCAGAGAGAATGCACAGGCTGCGACGCGGACCGTGCTTGCTCACTATCGCGCCGAGGCTGCCCGGCGTCCCTGTCAATCGTCCGGCAACCCCGTAAACCGGGCACTTTGCCGATGAGTGGTGAAGATTTGTCAAGCGCCTGATACACCTTGCGCATTGTCAGCGTTGCGGGATTGGTTTCTGATGCGGGCTCGCCCAAGCAAAGGACTCGACCGATGTCACTGCACCTCGACTGGCTCGCCGCGCACATGCAACACAGCGATCGCTACGCGGCGTGGATTCACCAACAATTCCACTACGAATACGCCGACCAGCCCCTGGCTCAATGGCAGCGCGAATTTGCCGAGGGCCAAAGCAATGGTGAATGGTCGTGCCTGATTGCCATGGACGGTGAACGCCTGCTCGGTGGTGCCGCACTGGCCCGCAACGATTTGACTGAACGCGACGATCTCGGCCCATGGCTCGCCTGCGTATTCGTTGACCCCGAGGCGCGCGGGCAAGGGTTGGCGGAGCAGCTGATTGAAGGGATTTGCGAGGCAGCAAAGCAGCGTGGGGTGTCGCGCTTGTACTTGCACACGCAAGACAAACACGAGTACTACCGTAAACGCGGCTGGCAGCTATTGGAGGGTTTCCAGGCGTGGGAAAAACAACAATGGCTCATGGTCCGCGACCTGTGAGCCATTGGTTTTGTTGATCAGGCTGCCGGAGCTTTCGCCTCCTCCAGCAACTGCTTGATCATCTGCTCCTGCTCGGCATAGCGACCTTCGCCAAAGTGGCTGTAACGCATCTGGCCCTTGGCGTCGATCAGGTAATGCGCCGGCCAGTATTGATTGTCGAAGTTGCGCCAGATCGCATAGTCGTTGTCGATCGCGACCGGGTAGGTGATGCCGAGTTTTTTCACCTGATCCTTGACGTTGTTGATGATGCGCTCGTAGCCGTATTCGGGGGTGTGCACGCCGATCACTACCAGGCCGTCCTTCTCGTATTTCTTCGCCCAGTCTTTGACGTACGGCAAGGTGTGCTGGCAGTTGATGCAGTCGTAGGTCCAGAAGTCCACCAACACCACTTTGCCGCGCAGGGATTCGGCACTGAGCTCTGGTGAATTGAGCCATTGCACAGCGCCCGACAGCGACGGCATCGCGCCCCGGGCCTCGTCCATCATCGAATCGGCGCGGACCTTGCTGACGAAGTAGTCGACCACTTTCGGCACGTTTTCCAGGACGTTTTTCTCGACGCTGGCCACGCCCTCCGAAGACGTATTGGCGAGCAGGGTTTTGTCGGCGCCCGTCGAGATCACCGCGACCGTAGCAAGTACCGCAACCCCGGTACCACGGCGCAACCAGCCGCTGAACGGGATCGACGGTTTCAGCCGATTGACCAGACCGCGCCCCGCAAAAATCAACGTGCCCAGCGACAAGGCACTGCCGACGCCGTAAGCCAGCAGCAACAGGCTCGTCTGGGCATTGGCGCCTTGCAACATTGCGCCGGTCAGAATCACCCCAAGGATCGGCCCGGCACAGGGCGCCCACAACAGGCCGGTGGCGACACCGAGCATGATCGAGCCCATCGGTCCTGCACGTTTACGCGTGTCCTGATCGAGACGATTGCCGAGCGCGACAAACGGCCTGGTCAGCCAGTCACCGACGCGGGCCGAGATCAGCGACAGGGCGAACAGCGCCATGACCAACAAGGCAACGTGGCGGCCGGTGTTGCTCGCTTGAATCACCCACTCGCTGCTGACCACGGCAAGGCTGGAGATCAGCGCAAAGGTCAGCGCCATGCCGGCGAGAGTCAGGAAGATCGAGGAACGGGTACGGTTGGCGCCAGCGAACAGAAACGGCACCACCGGCAGGATGCACGGACTGAGAACGGTCAGCAGACCGCCGAGAAATGCAATGAGGTACATAAGGGGTCACCTTGGAATGGGGGCTGGGCACGCAACCGGGCAGCGAGGGAAACGCCCCCTCGCTAGCTCGCTTTATTTACACCGTGGCTCATGCAGTCTGGCCGTCGAGCAACTGCCCTTGAGGCGTGCGACTGGCACCGTTTTCCGCGACCAGTTGGCCTTGCGGTGTACGGCTCGATCCGTCAGCGGCAACCATCTGCCCCTGCGGCGTGCGGCTGGAGCCGTCAGCGGCAACCATCTGCCCCTGCGGTGTGCGGCTGGAACCATCAGCGGCAACCATCTGGCCCTGCGGTGTGCGGCTGGAACCATCAGCGGCAACCATCTGCCCCTGCGGCGTGCGGCTGGCGCCGTCAGCGGCGATCAAGGCATCGCTGCCCTCCTTCGCTACCGTGGTCAGCTGGAAGCAGGTGCTGCTGGCGCAACTGCTCTGCTCCACAGCACTGTTGGCGTGGGCGGCGGCACCGGTGAAGGCGAAGGCTGCTGCGGTCAGAAAGCGCGAGACGTTGTTCATGGCAAAACTCCTTGCAGAAAAAGTAGGGATGACTCAGTTCTGGTTGTTGCAGCCGTCAGCGAATTTGCTGTAATCCAGCTCGCGGGTTTTGCCGGCGGAATCGAGGTAGGTCATGCGCGCCTCGGTGATGCCGCAGGTCACCGAGGTGTCTTCGGTCATCGACAGCACTTTCTGGATATCCAGATGGGTGCCGTAGGTGTAGGTTTGCCGGCTGACGTCAGCTTCGGCGTGGGCCGACAGGGTGCAGATGTTCAGAGCGGCGAACAGGCAGGCGGCGAATACGGATTTGTTGTTCATGGTGTAGTCCTCAAGGCTTCAGTGGGTTTGAGCCGAGGCGGTCTGTGTGTGCCTCGATGGAGCCTATTTGAGGCCTTCGAGGTATCGCGTCTGTGTCAGGAAAGGACGAGAATCACTCGTTGTGTATCCATGCAGCTTGTAGATACAGAGCGATACAAAACCCCGAAAAAATCTTGATTTTGCGTCGGTGTGTATCCGCCGCTGCGGCAGATACACTGCAATACAAAGGCAAGCAGGCGTGCGGTCTACGGCGCTATAGACTGCACGGCATTCCCCCTTTGACAGAGGCTTGAACCGATGGAACATGTTGATCACATTCTCATCGTCGACGACGACCGCGAGATCCGTGAACTGGTAGGCAACTACCTGAAGAAGAACGGCCTGCGCACAACAGTGGTCGCCGATGGCCGGCAGATGCGCAGCTTCCTTGATGCCAACACCGTCGACCTGATCGTGCTCGACATCATGATGCCCGGCGACGATGGCCTGCAGCTGTGCCGTGAACTGCGCGTGGGCAAACACAAGGCGACGCCGGTGCTGATGCTCACCGCGCGCAACGATGAGACCGACCGCATCATCGGCCTGGAAATGGGCGCCGACGATTACCTGACCAAACCGTTCGCCGCCCGCGAACTGCTGGCGCGGATCAACGCCGTATTGCGCCGCACGCGCATGCTGCCGCCGAATCTGGTGGTCACCGAAGCCGGACGCCTGCTGGCGTTCGGTCGTTGGCAACTGGACACCTCGGCCCGCCACCTGCTCGACAGCGACGGCACCATGGTTGCCCTCAGCGGCGCCGAATACCGCCTGCTGCGGGTGTTCCTCGACCATCCGCAACGGGTGCTCAGCCGCGATCAACTGCTCAACCTGACCCAGGGCCGCGAGGCCGATCTGTTCGATCGCTCCATTGATTTGCTGGTGAGCCGCTTGCGTCAACGCCTGCTGGACGATGCTCGCGAGCCGGCCTATATCAAGACCGTGCGCAGTGAAGGTTATGTGTTTTCGCTGCCGGTCGAACTGCTCGGGGCGTCGGCATGAAACTCAAGCTGCAATGGCCGCGCACCCTCGCCTCGCGCCTGTCGCTGATCTTTCTGATCGGGCTGATTCTGGCGCAGGGCCTGTCGTTCGGCGCGCAGTACTACGAGCGCTACCAGAGCGCGAAAAGCACCATGCTCGGCAACCTCGAAACCGACGTCTCGACGTCGATGGCGATCCTCGATCGCCTGCCCGCCGCCGAACGCGAGGCCTGGCTGCCGCGTCTGGCCCGGCGCAATTACGGCTACCTGCTCAATGAGGGCGAACCGGGCATGCCGGTGACCTCGGCTGAAAAGTCCGTCGCGATTGCCTCGATTACGGCGGCCATCGGCGACACTTATCCCATCGTGTTTACCGAAGTTCCCGGCGGTCCGAGACAACATTTCCAGGGCCACTTGCGCCTGAGCGACGGCAGCCCGGTGACCATCGATATCCGTCCGGCGATGGTGCCGTTGTCGCCGTGGTTGCCGGTGGTGCTGCTCGGCCAACTGGCGTTACTGATCCTCTGCACCTGGCTCGCCGTGCGCATCGCCATCCGTCCCCTCACTCGCCTCGCCAACGCCGTGGAAACCCTCGACCCCAACGCTCACCCGATCAAACTCGACGAGCAAGGGCCGACCGAAGTCGTCCACGCGGCACGGGCGTTCAACGCCATGCAGACGCGCATCGCCGCCTACCTGAAAGAACGCATGCAACTGCTCGCGGCGATTTCCCACGACCTGCAAACGCCGATCACCCGGATGAAACTGCGCGCAGAATTCATGGACGACTCGGTCGAGAAAGACAAACTGAGCAGCGACCTGGGCGAGATCGAACATCTGGTGCGCGAAGGCGTGGCTTACGCTCGCAGCATTCACGGCGCCACCGAAGAAAGCCGGCGTACTGATCTCGACTCGTTCCTCGACAGCCTGGTCTTCGACTATCAGGACATGGGCAAGGACGTGCAGCTCGGCGGCAAAAGCAAAGCGGTAATCGAAACCCGCCCGCAGGCCCTGCGCCGGGTGCTGGTGAACCTGACCGACAACGCCCTGAAATTCGCCGGCGCCGCGCAATTGCAGGTCGAAGCGCAGGGCAACAGCCTGTCGGTGAAAGTCCTCGATCGCGGCCCGGGCATCGCCGAGGCCGAGTTGGCGCATGTACTGGAACCGTTCTACCGCGTGGAAAACTCGCGCAATCGTGATACCGGCGGCACCGGGCTCGGGTTGGCGATCGCCCAGCAATTGGCGTTGGCGCTCGGTGGCTCGCTTATGTTGAGCAATCGTGAAGGTGGCGGGTTGTGCGCGGAACTGAAGTTGCCGCTGCCACGCTGAGAAAAACACCGACTAGACTCATTCATTACCCAGTCGAGGGGGCCGCAGGACGTCTGCTGTGCCCTGCCCCTATCCGTGACCACCGCCGGTGGCGCCTGCCTCGACATTCAACGCCGCCGGACGGTGATCCTGTTTCAGGAGCACACGTGATGAATGAGGCGAAGCTCAACGAATTCATGGGCAAACTGGTCAACGACATGGGCGGCGCGGCGATGCTGGCCAATGTCATCGTCGGCGAAGAACTCGGTCTGTACCGGGCAATGGCCGACAGCCAACCGATCAGCCCCGAAGCCCTCGCGGCGAAAACCACCTGCAATCCCCGCCTGGTACGCGAATGGCTCAGCGCCCATGCCGCATCGGGCTATATGGAACACGTTGACGGTCAATTTCGCTTGCCTGAAGAACAGGCACTGGCGCTGGCCGTGGAGGATTCGCCGGTGTATGTCGCTGGCGGTCTCGGCGTGGTGGCGTCGTTTTTCCATGACAAGGACAAACTGGTCAAGGCCATGCGCGGCAATGGCGCCTTGTCGTGGGGCGATCACCATCCGTGCATGTTCAGCGGCACCGAACGTTTCTTCCGCCCCGGTTACAAAGGTCACCTGATTGCCGAATGGCTTCCGGCCCTGGACGGCGTGGTGGCGAAGCTGGAACGCGGCGCCAAAGTTGCCGACATCGGCTGCGGCCACGGCGCCTCGACGGTGATCATGGCCCAGGCGTTTCCGAAATCGCAGTTTGTCGGCTTCGACTTCCATGCGCCGTCAGTCACCGTCGCCACGCAACGGGCCGAAGAAGGTGGCGTGGGCAATCGCGCCAGATTCTTCGAGGGCACGGCGAAAAACTATCCCGGCGGCGACTACGACCTGATCTGCTTTTTCGACTGCCTGCACGACATGGGCGACCCGGTCGGCGCCGCTCGCCACGCTTATGAGTCGCTGAAGGACGATGGCACGGTGTTGCTGGTGGAACCGTTCGCCAACGACAAACTGGACGACAATCTCAACGCGGTCGGGCGCCTGTTCTACGCCGCCTCGACGTTTATCTGCACGCCCAATTCGCTGTCCCAGGAAGTCGGCCTCGGGCTCGGTGCGCAGGCCGGTGAATTGCGCCTGCGCAAAGTCTTTGTCGAGGCCGGATTCAAGCAGTTCCGCCGCGCCACGCAGACACCGTTCAACCTGATTCTGGAGGCGCGCAAGTAACCCGTGCGGATCGCGTGCTAACCTGCCGGCACTGCCCATTCTGGAGTGCTGAGCATGCTCGATAGCCCGATCCGCGAACATCTCGATACGCTGTTGCAGGCCATGGCCGACGATAAATTCCTGATATTGACCGGCGCCGGCATCAGCACGCCATCGGGCATTCCGGACTATCGCGACAGCGACGGTGTGCGTCGTGGGCGGCAGCCGATGATGTATCAGGAATTTCTTGCCGCCCCGGAATCACGCCGGCGCTACTGGGCGCGAGCGATGCTCGGCTGGCCGCGCGTGCGTCAGGCCCGACCGAATGCCGCGCATGAGGCGCTGGCGACGTTGCAACAGCGTGGCCGGATCAGCGCTTTGATCACGCAGAACGTCGATACCTTGCACGATCAGGCCGGCAGCCACGATGTGATCGAACTGCACGGCAGCCTGCACCGAGTGCTGTGCCTGGATTGCGGGCAGCGCAGCGAGCGCGATGCGATCCAGCAGCAGATGGAGGCACACAATCCCTACCTGAGTGGTGTTGATGCGGTGCAGGCGCCGGATGGCGACACCTTGCTGGACCCGGCATTTGAAGCGCGCTTTCAGGTACCGCAGTGCCCGCATTGCGCAGGTGAGCGGATGAAACCGGATGTGGTGTTTTTCGGCGAGAACGTGGCGCAACCGACAGCCGCGCGGGCGCTGGCCGCCGCCGAGAATGCGGCGGGCTTGCTGGTGGTGGGATCGTCGTTGATGGCGTATTCGGCGTTTCGCTTGTGTCGGGTGATTGCCGAGCGTGGCAAGCCGTTGATGGCGATCAATCTGGGCAAGACCCGGGCGGATGATCTGCTCGATTTGAAGATTGAAGGCTCGTGTGAGGAGCTTTTGCCTTGGTTGGTGGAGGAGCTGAGGCGGTGAGATTTTGAGTAATGGGTTCGGCTTGAAATCGGCCCCTCACCCTAGCCCTCTCCCGAGGGAGAGGGGACTGACCGAGGTGTTTGTACGGGATTCGTCGACCTGAAATCACTCATCGAACTCAGATCTTTGACTGCCGTGCTGGTGCCGGACTCAATGCGCCCGATCCAGCCCCGCCAGCAATGCGCTGTCGTGGCTGTAGATGTCTGGCGCATAACGCACCTGGCCGCTGCTGTCGACTTGCGCCGTCCAGTAGGTCATCAGGATCGGCACCGGCGCCGACAGGCGAAATTCATGGGTGGTGCCGGTCGCCAGCAAAGTCTCGGTGCGAGCTTTTTCGGCCGGGGACAGCAGCAGATCGCGCAGTTGCAGCGGGTGCTCGACGCGCACACAACCGGAACTGAACGCCCGTGGGCCTTTGTCGAACAGCGCCTTGCTCGGCGTGTCGTGCAGGTAGACCGAGAACGGGTTGGGGAAACGGATGACCATTTGCCCCAGCGGATTGCGCGGGCCGGCGTCCTGACGCAGGAGGATGTTGCCGGGGTTGTCCCAGTCGATGTCCGCCGCCGCCAGAGGCTGGCCGTTGGCATCGAGCACTTGCAGGTTCTGGCGGCTGAGGAAAGTCTGGTCCTTGCGGATTTCCGGCAGCTTGTCTTCCTTCCAGATGGTCGGCGGAACGGTCCAGGTCGGGTTCAGCGTCAGGCGGGTGACGCGGGATTTGAGCAGCGGCGTCTGGCGCTCGGCGCGGCCGACCTGGGTGCGGGTCTGCCACACCGGTTGACCGCCCTGATACAGCGTCAGCTCAGCGGCGGCCACGTTGACCACCAGGCCACTGGGCTCCATGTCCTGGGCCATCCAGCGGAAACGTTCGAGATTGACCCGCAATTGATCGCGGCGGGTCAGCGGGCTGATGTTCAGCTCGGCAATCGTGCCCGGCCCGACCACGCCGTCAGCCTGCAACGAATGGCTGGCCTGAAAGTGCTTCACGGCTTCCACCAGCACGTCATCGTAGGCGTTGTCCGGCGGCACCAGTGCGTGTGGCAGATAGCCTTCGCTGTACAGACGACGGGCCAGTTCCGGCACGCGCGGGTCTTCCATCGCCGGACGCAGCAACGGGCCGTTGCCCACCGGCTGCCATTGCGGCAAGGCTTGCAAGCGTTGCGCGGCATACAACTGACGCAGGCTTTGATATTGCGGCAGATGCGGGCGCGCCAGGTCGAACGCCGCAGCAATATCGTTCATGCCCGGCACGGCAATGCTGAGCAGTTGCGCCTGACGGTCGGTCGGCGGGCCGTCGACACGCCACAGCGGTTCGAAATGCGATTGCAACAGACGGCCGTAATGCAGATCCTGCAAGGCCTGCAGGTAGTTGCGGCTGATGTCGATGTCGGCGCACAGCTCGCCATCCTGCGGCGGTGTCGTCGCAACCGCATAGCGATTCGGATTCAAGCCATCATCGGCCAACAGCTGCAATTGCGCGCGCAATGCCGGCAAGCGTGCCGACTCACTCGCCCACACCGGCATCCAGTCCTGCTGTTCATAAAACGCCTGCAATTGGCTCAACGCCGGGCCACTGAGGCGCGGAGCAATGGCCGGGCACGACTGCGCCAGGCTGATCAAAACCGCCTGCAACGGGCTGCGCGGCTCGACCGGCAATTGCGTTTCCGGCATCGGCAAGTTTTCAAGCGGGGGCAGCGGCTCATCGGCGCAAGCGACAAACGGCGCAGCGAGCAAACAAATGCTCAAGTAGCATGCGTACTTTTTGAACAACTGCTTTACTCCAATCCATGGCCGTCCAGATGACGGTCAACCTTACATCAGGTGCGCTGAACAGTCAGGCTCGAACCGCGAGCCTGCGGGTATTGACTGGGAGTCAGGAGCCAAAGTGCCGTTTATGTAGCAAGTTGAGGACACTTTATAAAATGTTGACGTTTTTGCGCCGACTTCTGTTGAGCACCGCGACCCTTGTCGCCGTGACCAGCCCAGTATTTGCCGCCGGCAAGCCATCGCCGGTTCTCTACAACAGCCTCGCCCACGCCGCGCCGGAACTCAATCCCCAGGCGCTCAAAGGTGCATTGAACGCCATGCAATGCGCGGTCAACAACGGCGCGAAACCCTCGCGGCATCTGGCGATCATCGATTACTCGCAACCGTCCACCGAACGCCGCCTGTGGATCTTCGATCTGAGCAAAAAGAAACTGGTGCTGCGTGATCTGGTTGCCCACGGTTCCAACTCCGGGGAAAACTTCGCCACGCAGTTTTCCAATCGCGAAGGCAGTTATCAGTCCAGCCTCGGTCTGTTCCGCACTCAGGAAAGCTACGAAGGTACTCACGGCTATTCGCTGCGCATGGATGGTCTGGAGCCCGGTTTCAATGATCTGGCCCGTGATCGCGCGATCGTGATTCATGCCGCAAGTTATGTGAACCCGCTGTGGAGCAAGCGTCAGGGGCGTATCGGCCGCAGTCAGGGTTGCCCCGCCGTACGGCCGCAGATCGCCAAACAGGTGATCGATCGCCTGAAGAACGGCCAGTTCATGTTTTCCTGGTATCCGGATCAGCGCTGGCTGCAAAAGTCACCGTATCTGAACTGCCAGCCGCAGCAGGTGGCGAGCATTCTCAACACCCACGCCAGTTAACGCGCGTCGCCCCCGGCGGGTTTGTAGAACAGGAACCTGCCGGTCTGCGCCGTGTTGCGATAGGCCTTGGCCCAGCTCGGGTGCACGCCGCGATCGTGAAAATACAGGGCGCCGCGCGTGCGGTCCTTGAGCTGACGGTTCAACGCCTTGCCGGCGATTTCCTTGGCCAGCGCGTATTCGGCGTCTTCCTTGACCTGATCGGGCCTGCCATCGCACCACCAGGAAAACTGGCAATTGCCGCTTTCCGATCCTTGCTTGACCACCGCGCACACCGTGTCGGGAAAGCCGTCGTGGCCGAGGCGATTCATCACCACACTGGCGACGGCTTCCATTTCCGGGGTGTCCTTGCCCTTGGCTTCCCAATAGATACTGCGCGCCAGACAGGTCAGCGGATCGTCCAGCGGCGCGGCGCCGGCCGGATCCACCGCTTGCGCTTCGGTGGGGGTGATGGCCTCGGATTTCGGCGCCGGGGCAGCGCTGACTTTATCCGCCGCTTTCTCCTCCAGCACCTCGGCTTTCTGTTCGGCCTTGGCCTCGATCGGCGCCTGCGCCCCGGCCCATGCCGCGCCGGTCAAAAAGATCCACAACAAACCGCCCGCCAAGCCTTTCGATCCCATGTCGGTTCTTCCGTCAGCGCCCGCCCGGGGCAAGATGTTACGTCGGTGAGACGCCCGGTTTGCGGGGTCTTCGCAGAGTGTAGCGAGCAAATGCGCGGGCACACCAGCGCGGAAAAAAATCCGCCGCAAAGAAAAACACATTCACTCACCGGGGGCCTTTCGCGCATCATGGGCGCATTCAGCTCAAGGGAGATTTCCATGCGCTTCATGCCGTCCGTTTTGCGTTGTGCCGCACTGTCGCTGGGCGTGGTGTTCGCCACCTCGGCGCTGGCCACCGATGAATTGCAATTGATCGAGTCGATCAACAGCTATCGCAGCCAGCCGCAGCGTTGCGGCACGCAGGCATCGAACGAGTTGCCACCGCTGTCGGCCGATCCACGTCTGCGCCTGCCCGCCAGCGGCGCGGTCGATCTGCAGCAGGCCATGACCAGCGCCCACTACCCGATGGTCAACGTGCAGGCGATCACCCTCAACGGCCCGCGCGATGCAGCGGCGGCGATGCAGGCGATCAAGGAAAGCTTCTGTAAGGTGGTGCTCGATCCGCAGTTCGTCGATATCGGCGTCAACCGTGTCGACCGCGACTGGCGCATAGTCCTCGCGCGGCCGTTGCTGACGGCGAAACTCGGCGATGCACAAAGCGAAGGGCAAAAGCTGCTGGCGCAACTCAATACCGCGCGCGGCCAGGCGCGCCAGTGCGGCGGCCAGTCCTTCGCGGCGGCAGCACCGCTGGCCTGGAACGCCACGCTGGGCACGGTCGCTCAGGAACACAGCCGCGACATGGCCAACAACAATTACCTCGACCACAAGGACCGCGACGGCCGCACGCCGGGCGACCGCGCCGAGCTGTCCGGTTACAGTGGGCAACTGGTCGGCGAGAACATCGCCGCCGGGCAAGACACCGTCGGCAAGGTCGTCGACGGCTGGCTCGCCAGCCCCGGGCATTGCGCCAATCTGATGAATCCGCAATATCAGGAACTGGGCGCCGCGTACGCGACCGATCCGAAAAGCAACGCCGGCATTTACTGGACGGCAATGTTTGGCGCACCGTAAGGCATCATCGACGCCGTCAATCACTCGGTCAGCCAGAGTGATTGGACGGCATGGCGAGTGCAGCCTACCCTGCGCGATCTGCGCCCGCTGACGGCGCTCCACATCCACGAGGCGAGCCCATGACACAGCGTGAATTGATCGATGGTCACAACCGCCGCGTGGATTATCTGCGCCTGTCGGTCACCGACCGCTGCGATTTTCGCTGCGTCTATTGCATGGCCGAGGACATGCAGTTCCTGCCGCGCCAGCAGATTCTCACCCTCGAGGAGCTGTTCCAGGTGGCGCAAAGCTTCGTCGCCCTCGGCACGCGCAAGATCCGCCTCACGGGTGGCGAGCCGCTGATCCGCCCCGGCGTCGTGCAGCTCTGCGAACAGATCGCTGCCCTGCCCGGCCTGCGCGAACTGTGCCTGACCACCAACGGTTCGCAATTGGGCCGACTGGCCCAGCCGCTGTTCGACGCCGGGGTCAAGCGCCTGAACATCAGCCTCGACAGTCTCGATCCGCAACGCTTCAAGGAACTGACCCGTACCGGCGATCTGGCGCAGGTCATCGACGGCATCGATGCGGCGCGTGCCGCCGGTTTCACCCGCACCAAACTCAATTGCGTGGTGATGCAGGGCCGCAACGATCACGAAATCAACGATCTGGTCAGTTTTGCCATCGAGCGTGATCTGGATATTTCCTTCATCGAAGAGATGCCGCTGGGCGCGATCGCCGAACACAGCCGCGCCGAATCCTTCTACTCCAGCGCGCAAGTACGCGAACGCATCGCCGAACGTTTTACCCTGATCGACTCGACCGAATCGACGCAAGGGCCGTCGCGCTACTGGCGCGTGGCCGAAGCGCCGAACATTCGCCTGGGCTTCATTTCACCGCACAGCCATAACTTCTGCGGTACCTGCAACCGCGTGCGCCTGACTGTCGAAGGTCGCCTGCTGCTATGCCTGGGCAACGAGCATTCGATGGACCTCAAAGCGGTGTTGCGCGCCCATCCGGGCCACCCGGAACGGTTGGAAAACGCGATCATCGAGGC
Source organism: Pseudomonas sp. S3_G06 (assembly GCF_054667565.1). Lineage (NCBI taxonomy): Bacteria > Pseudomonadati > Pseudomonadota > Gammaproteobacteria > Pseudomonadales > Pseudomonadaceae > Pseudomonas > Pseudomonas sp. S3_G06. The sequence continues at coordinate 1,598,541 of NZ_CP162738.1, read as the reverse complement.
GATGAAACTCAAGCCGTATCGACACAACTTCGAAGTCAACGACGACGTGCAAGTGGTGCGTTTCATGAACATGACCGGCGGCTGATTCGCCGCGCTACAGGGACCGCGAGATGATCGTCAGACCGAGACCCAATCAGTTCGCCGTGCTGTTCACCCTCAGAGGCTCGATCGCCAAACGCATCGCCGTGCGCACTTTGATGCTGACACTGCTGGCGGCAGCGATTGTGCTGATCGAACTTCTGGTGCCGAGCTACTTCGCCCAGATCAATTCGACGCCGTTCACCCTGCTCGGCCTGTCGCTGTCGATCTTCCTGAGCTTTCGCAACAACGCTTGTTACGACCGTTGGTACGAGGGGCGCAAGGCCTGGGGCGAGGTGCTGTTGCGGGTGCGCGCGGTGATGCGCGAAACCCAAGACCTCGATGACACCCGCCTGCGTGCACAACTGTTGCGCAACCTGTGCGGTTTCGCCCACGCGTTGAATGCGCGGCTGCGTGGAGACAGTGAGGAGCAGGCCAGTGCCGACTGGGTCAGCCCGCCGATCGATGGGGCGGCGCCGGATCACTGCGGACAGATCCTTCATCAGCTCGGGCGCCAGTGTTCCGAGCTGGAAACGGCCGGTGTGCTGTCGCCATGGCGTTATCAATTGCTGGCCAATCACCTGACCTGCCTGAGCCAGGCCCAGGCCGTGTGCGACAGGATCAAGAACACGCCACTGCCCTTCCCTTACACCCTGCTGCTGCACCGCACCATCTACCTGTTCTGCCTGTTGCTGCCCTTCGCCATGGCGCAATCGCTGGGTTGGTTGACGCCGCTGTTCACGGCAATTGTCAGCTACACCTTTTTCGGCTTCGACGCGATTGCCGATGAACTCGAAGACCCGTTCGGCCGCGATGAAAACGATCTGCCGACCGATGCGCTGGTGCGCACCCTGGAGCGCGATGTGCTGTACGAACTCGGCGTCTCGCCATTGCCGCCCGCGCCAGAGCCGGACGATTACGTGCTGCGCTGAATGGCGCAGCGGCAAACAACGAGATGGCCCGGCGCGTCCGCTCGGAACCGAGGTGCGGCCATTCGCGAGCAGGCTCGCTCCCACAGTTGAAATGCACTCTCCTGCGGAAGCGAGTCTGCTCGCGAAAACAGTTGAAATGCATTCTCCTGTGGGAGCGAGCCTGCTCGCGAAAAAGGCAACTCGGTCAATTAGCCCAAACGCTGGAAAGCGCCACCGACGAATCTTCCATTTACACGCGCGCAAATTCCCCCTTACTATCCGGGCACACCGGTCGCCGGGCCTGCCCTGCCGCCGACGCTTTCCGCCAACGGAAACACGCGTTATGAGTACGTCACCACAACAACCGCAAAGGTTGCACGTCTCTGCTGTACGCGCCCACTGCAACAGGGGCCGCGTATGAACCGCATCGTCAATCTGCCCATGGCCCTGCGCCGCTCCAAGCTGCGTCACTCCGCACGCCCGCCGGATATCGCCGTTCCTGCCTGATCGCGTGAGCTGAAACCGCGACAGTCAATTTCCCGATTTTCCTGATATCCCTGCCGGGACACTTACGCCTTTTTGTCGCGTCGTGTCCGGACGAATCTGCGCGCCTGTGCGGCGCCACCGTGAGTGATTTGCCATGAAATTCGCAGCCATTGAAGACGCACGCCTGTTCCTCGAACAGAACCCCGATATCGACATGATCGAACTGTTCATTCTCGACGCCAACGGCGTGCCGCGCGGCAAGCTGTTGCATCGCGAAGAACTGCTCGCCGTGTATGAAAGCGGCCGACCGCTGCCGAGCACCATCCTCGGCCTGACCGTACAAGGCGAGGACGTGGAAAACTCCGGACTGGTCTGGGATGTGGGCGACATCGACTGCCGCGCCTATCCGCTGCAAGGCAGTCTGGTGCGCCTGCCGTGGCGGCAGATTCCAACCGCTGCGGTGCAGGTCAGCATGCACCCGAGCGAGGGCATGCCGGCGAGCATCGCTGACCCTCGGCACCTGCTGATCAAGGTGATCGACGGGCTCAAGGCCGAGGGCTATCACCCGATCATGGCCTGCGAGCTGGAGTTTTATCTGCTCGACGCCAAACGCGACCACAACGGCCGCCCGCAACCGGCGCTGGACGCCGACGGTGGGCGACCGCGACACACGCAAGTCTACGGTTTGCGCGAGCTGGAGCAGATCGAGCCATTCCTCGCCGACCTCTACAGCGCGTGCAAACTGCACGGCATTCCGGCGCGCACGGCGATTTCCGAATACGCCCCGGGGCAAGTGGAAATCACTCTGGAACACGGCGATGCGCTGGAAGCGATGGATCAGGCGGTGCGCTACAAGCGTCTGGTCAAAGGCGTGGCGCACAAGCACGGCATGCAGGCGACGTTCATGGCCAAACCGTTCGATAATCTGGCCGGCACCGGCATGCACATGCACGTCAGCCTGGCCGATGCCGAGGGGCGTAATTTGTTCGCTTCTGAAGACCCGGCCGGCACACCGCTGTTGCGCACGGCGATCGGCGGCATGCTCGCCTCCCTGCTCGATTCGCTGCTGCTGTTCTGCCCCAACGCCAACTCTTACCGGCGTTTCCAGGCCAACAGCTACGCGCCACTGGCGCCGACCTGGGGTGTCGATAACCGCACCGTCAGCCTGCGCGTACCCGGCGGCCCGGCGCCGACACGACACATTGAACACCGCATCTGCGGCGCCGATGCCAACCCTTATCTGGCAGCGGCAGCGATCCTCGCCGGCATTCATCGCGGCATCCGTGAAGAGCTGGATCCGGGGGCACCGGTCGAGGGCAATGGTTATGCCCAGGCGAAAGAACTGCTGCCGACCGATTGGCTGACGTCGTTGCAGGCGCTGGAAAATTCCGCGTGGGCACGGGAGGCGTTGGGCCAGGAATTCCTTGGGGTGTATCTGGCGGTGAAGCGTGCCGAGTATCGGCAGTTCATGGCTGAAGTGGGTGAGCAGGATTGGCGGTGGTACCTGACCGAGGCTTAACGATCCGACACCGAACCTGTGGGAGCGAGCCTGCTCGCGAAGGCGTCATCACATTCAACATTTGGGGTGACTGACACACCGCTTTCGCGAGCAGGCTCGCTCCCACAGGGAATGCACTTCGAATCTGAATTTTTTGTGGACCCCGACATGACCATTCGCTGCAATTCCTACTACACCGCCACACTCAACCAGGACACCGACTATCCGACCCTGCAAGGCCGGCACAAGGTCGATGTGGTAATCATCGGCGGCGGTTTCACTGGCGTCGCCACTGCCGTCGAGCTGGCGGAAAAAGGCCTGAAAGTCGCCATCGTCGAAAGCCACAAGATCGGCTGGGGCGCCACCGGGCGCAATGGCGGGCAAGTCACCGGCAGCCTTTCCGGCGACGGCGCGATGCGCAAACAGATGCGTGCAAAACTGGGCGATGACGTGGACGATTTCATCTGGCATCTGCGCTGGCGCGGGCATGAAATCATCCGCGAGCGCGTCGAGAAATATGCGATCCAGTGCGACCTCAAACACGGCCATTTGCACGCGGCGTACAAGCCGAGCCACATGGTCGATCTGCGCAAGGATTACGACGAAGCCGTGCGTCGCGGATTGGGCGATGAAGTGAGCCTGCTCGACCGCAGCCAGGTTCGCGACCTGCTGCAAAGCGAGCTCTACCACGGCGCCATCAAGAACACCCGCAACATGCACCTGCACCCGCTCAACCTGTGCATTGGCGAAGCACGCGCAGCCGAAAGCCTGGGCGCGCTGATCTTCGAGAACAGCGAAGTGCTGGAGATCATTCACGGCGACACACCTGGCGTGCGCACCGCCCACGGCCAGATCGACGCCAGTCAGGTGATGCTCGCCGGTGACGTCTATCACAAGCTCGAACCGGGTCAGCTCAAGGGCAAGATCTTCCCGGCCATGGGCGGCATCGTCACCACCGCGCCGCTGGGTGATCTGGCGCAACAGATCAACCCCGAAGACCTCGCCGTGTACGACTGCCGCTTCGTCCTCGATTACTACCGGCTCACCGCCGACGGCCGTTTGCTGTTCGGCGGCGGCGCCAACTACAGCGGCAAGGATTCGCGCGACATCGCTGCGGAACTGCGCCCGTGTATCGAACGCACGTTCCCGGCGCTAAAAGGTGTGGCGATCGATTACCAGTGGAGCTGCGCGATGGGCATCGTCATCAACCGCATCCCGCAACTGGGCAAGCTCTCGGACAACGTCTGGTATTGCCAGGGCTACTCGGGACATGGCATCGCCACTACGCACATCATGGGCGAAATCATGAGCCGGGCAATCACCGGGCAAATGGAACAATTCGATACCTTCGCCGCGTGCCAGCACATCCGCGTGCCAATGGGCGACCTGCTGGGCAACCCGTTGCTGGCGGCGGGGATGTGGTATTACCAGATGCTTGAGCGGTTGCGCTGATCCATTACCTGGAGCTGCCGAAGGCTGCGATCTTTTGATCCTGCTTTTAAAAGTCAAAATCAAAAGATCGCAGCCTTCGGCAGCTCCTACAAAGTCATTTATTCACTGCAGATCCCCTGTGGGAGCGAGCCTGCTCGCGAAGAGGCCCTCAAAACCCACACAAACTCAATCCGGCAACTGCTCCACAAAAATCCCCAACCGCCGATAATCCTCGACATTCCCCGACCCCGGATAACGCTCGGTAATCAACCTATGCAGGCGCGTACACGGCGCCACCACAAACGGCTCCACCGCGCCCAGCTTGTCCGCCGTGGTCACCGCAATCACCCGCGTTGCACTGTCGAGCATCGCCTGTTTGATCGGCACTTCATCGAAATGCAGCGAGGTGATCCCCACTTCGGGATGAATCGCACACACCCCGGTAATTGCCAGATCAGCCTTGATTCCGGCCAGCAGTCGCAGCGCTTCCTGACCACTGGCCGACATCGAATGCGGATTCAATTCACCACCCGCCAGAATTACTTTCACGCCTTTATATTCGGACAAGGCAATCGCCGTCAGCGGTGAAGCGGTCACGGCGGTGATGCGGATGTCGGACGGTATTGCGCGCGCCACCTGCAAGGTGGTCGAGCCGGAATCGAACAGCACAATCTGCCCATCCTCGATGTGCTGCGCCGCCAATTGCGCCAGGCGCACCTTGACCTCGTCGGTCTCATCCAGACGGGTGAAGTAATCCTTGCCCGAATCCTTCGGTCGCGGCAACGCCCCGCCATGCACCCGCTGCACCAGCCCGGCGCTGTCCAGCTCGGCGAGATCGCGGCGAATGGTGTCTTCGGACACTGCGAAATGCTGGCTCAGCTCGGAGGCCATGACCTTGCCGTCACGTTCGAGAAGCAAAAGTATTTTCTGCCGGCGCAGGGACGGCAATTCGGCGATGGAGTGGTCGTGCATGGTTATGCCTGTTTGTGCTTGTAGTTGCAGGTTTCAGCGACACTAGCGAAAGTCTCAGGCAAATACAAACGCAACGGCTATCAATGCTTTCGATCATTGGAATCAACACGGCGAATTTTTTCTTTGCGCTGCGCCTGTTCACAATGGCCCCACTCTCAAAAGCTCAGGATGCACAGCCCATGAATCTCAATTTCGCCTTCGCCTGCATGATCGTCGTGTCGTTCACGATTGCCTTGGGCCACGCCTGACCTGCACCAACAACGCCGGGGCAAAATGCAGCAGCACCATCCGGCTCAGATGATGCGTCAGGATAAACACCACATTCAGCCCGCCACCAAACGCGACAATCGCAATCGTCTCGATCGCGCCCGGCATGTACGCCAGCCACAGCGCCAGCGGATCACTGCCCAGCCAGCGCGCAGCCACCTCGGCAAACGCCGCTGCAACGACGATCATCAAACCCACCGAGACCAATGCCGTGCGCCCATGCCGCGCCAGCTCTGCGATGCCCAGCCCCTGAAACCGTGAGCCGATGCGCACGCCAAGAATCAGTGCGGCCAGGTTCAGGCTCCACTCCGGCATGTGAAAGCCGTGCAGCCATCCCGTCTTCACAAACACAGCAGTGATGATGATCGCAGTGAGCATGAACGGCGCCGGGACGCCCATCAGCAACAACAGGCGGCCGAGCAATACGCTCAGCGCGATGACAGAGAACGCGGTCAGCGCCATGCCTGTGGTCAACGGATCGCTGACCACTTCAGCCACCGCTGCTTGCCCGGGAATGAGCAAACTCACCAGCACGGTGATCAACAGCAGCCGCATCAGATGAACGATGATGACTTTGCTCGAAGCCTTTTCCGACTCAAGCAAATCGAACACTGCGGCCAATGCGCCGGGATACACCGCCAGCAGTGCATCGGTGCGGTTCCAGCCGGCGCCGCGTGTCAGCCACCATCCGGCGAGTGCAATTTGTACGGTCAGGCAGATCAGCAACACGCCAAGGCTGGGCAACATCGTCGCGGCCGTTTCGCTGTCCCATGCTTCGAACATCAGCCCGGTGGCGATGCCCAGCGTGACCTGGATGTAGCCCAGTCCATAAGGAGTTGCCGGGGCGATGCCGGTTTTGCTGGCAAACAATGCGGTAACGACAATCGAGCCCAGCAGCAAGCCGTGGGGTACGCCTTCAAACTGCAATAACGCGCCGAAACCGGCCGCAATCAACAAGCACACAATGGATTTCATAGTTCGCCTTCCTGGCTATTTTGTGAGACACCACCATTCCCTGGTAGGAGCTGCCGAAGGCTGCGATCTTTTGGGACGCAGAGCGTCCCCGGCTGCATTCCCACGCAGAGCGTGGGAACGATCAGATCGCAGCCTTCGGCAGCTCCTACAGGGGGATTTGCATTCCTAAGCGCGAAGGCGTGCAATCGCCCGCCGATATTTCTCGATCCGCTCCAGATCCTCCCAACTCGGCGAGGCAATCCGCGAGATATCGCTGTTCTCTTCCAGATCCGCCAGCTTCACCACCCGGCCGATCGGGTTTTGCGCGGCGCGGTCGACAAAGTCCTCGTAGGACTCGCCGGGCAGTTTGGTCACTGCCGCAATCGCCGCCAGCACCTCTTCGCTGAAGCCTTCCCCGCGCAAATCATCCAGACTCACCCCGCAATCCTCGACCACATCGTGCAGCACAGCGACGATGCGCTCTTCCAGCGTATTCATGCGCAACATGACTTTCAGCGGATGAAGAATGTACGGCGCCCCGCCCTTGTCCACCTGCCCGGTGTGGGCCGTGGCGGCAATGGCGATAGCGCATTCGAGGGTTTGGGCCATGGGAATCGAATCCTGCGCTGAATGTTTCTGATTGTTGCGCAGTGTACGCGAAGATCGCTCAGCGCAAACCGATTGAACCTTGCCCGCCCTCGCCGCCTCGAAACCAGACAAGCGCCAAATCACCGATCAGACGCGGCGCCATTGGAGAGGAATTGCCGATGAAAACCCGACTGCTGCTCCTGATCGCCACATTCGCCATCATCCCCACCTGCGTCATGGCCGAAGGCTGCGACGTCCAGACCCGCTCCTCCAGCGCCTCGGTGCCAGCGGTGGAAACCCACAGCTGCTACGAATACGAAGGCATGCCCGTGGACTCCATCAACTGGTCCTGCAGCAACGAAACCAAGGACACCCTCAACGCCACCAAGAAGAAAGTCGAACGCTGCGACGACCACTACCAGGCCACCTGCACCGCCCGCCTCACCCAGGAATCCCTGGCCAACCCGCACTCAACCAGCAAAGACAAAAGCGCCAAACCGCTGAACATGCCCGACAATGCCAAAGTCACCACGTATTACTACGACGGTGAGCACCTGGCGCAGGCAAAGATTGATTGTGAGAACAGTGGTGGAAACTGGAAGGCTAAATAGCTTCAGTAACCAGTGATTGCCTGATAAAAAGCCCGGCTTGATGCCGGGCTTGCTGCATCTGCAAACAGCTTCAACCCTCACCAGCACCGCTGCTGGTGCCGCTGTCGTTCGATTGCTTCGAACCACTGGGCTTGGAACCCGAAGGTGTTGAGCCATCATTGTTGGTGGTGTTCCCCTGAGTGCCTTTGGGCACGGTGGCGCCATTGGAATGAATGTCTTCCGGCGCACTCGGATTGGTTTGGCTATTGCCGTCGTTAGCAGTGGGTGCCGGTGTGTCGCTGGCTGCTGTTGCGTAGAGCGAAGTGGCGGATAACAGCGTGGCCAAGGTCAGTGCTGCGAGGTTGGGTTTGCGCATGTTGGCGGTTCCTTTGCGGGGCTGAGTTATGCATTGGAAGCGCGTGCGCGGGGAAAATGCGGGAAGGCTGACGAACGGCAGGAACAAACAACCCGACACCTCAAAAGATATCGGGTCAACAAAAAAATAATGCGTTATCCGATCAGAAATTCGCCGGCGTATTCGCACTGATTATCTCAGCCTCATCCGCGCCGATATTGCGGAACTTATGCGGCAACGTCGTCGGAAAGTAGTAACCATCCCCCGCACTCAACACACTCACCTGCCCATCCACGGTCAATTCCACCGTGCCGCGCGTGACCAGCCCGCACTCTTCGCCTTCGGCATGCACGATCGGCTCTTCGCCGGAGCTGGCGCCGGGGGCGTATTGTTCGCGGAGCAGGCGCATCTGGCGGCTGGGCACCGAGGCGCCGATGAGCAGCAGGCGCAGGCCGTGGCGGCCGAGGTCGGGTTGTTCGTTGGCGCGGAACACGTATTGGTGTTCGCGCGGGGGCTGGTCGAAGGTGAAGAAGTCGGCCAGGGACATCGGTATGCCTTCGAGCAGCTTTTTCAGCGAGCTGACGGAGGGGCTGACGCGGTTCTGTTCGATCAGCGAGATGGTCGCGTTGGTCACGCCGCTACGCCGGGCGAGCTCCCGCTGGGAGAGTTTGTAGCTTTCGCGTACTAGTTTGAGTCGAGAACCCGTATCCATGACTGCCTTATGTAAAAGGGGCGATGGGGGTGGGTGGCGGGTGACGCGCAGGTCGCGCGGATCACGTTGCTCCCGTGTCCCGGAACCGTGAAAGGCGGCTATTAAATCACGTTTGCCGGTGTTGCTCAGCAGGTTCGATGGATGGTGAGACGAAACTTCCTCTTGCACTGGCAATACAGCCAATGTGGGAGCGAGCTTGCTCGCGAAAGCAGTGTGTCAGACAACGAAGATGTTGGCTGATATGGCCCCTTCGCGAGCAAGCTCGCTCCCACATTTGGTTTTGAGCAGGTCAGCAAAAGCGAGTGTGGCTGGGCTGGCCTCTTCGCGAGCAGGCTCGCTCCCACAGTGGACATCAGTGCTTTGCATAAGTGAAAAACCGGCGGGGTCTTTCGGACCGTCGCCGGTGAGGTCAATCAGACGCCGAACCGGTCGCGCAGGGAATAGTAGACCGCGCCCAGAGCGGTAAGCGGTGCGGAGAAGGTGCGGCCGCCGAGCATTGGCATGTGCGGCAGCGCGGCGAAGGCGTTGAAGCGTTCGGCGTCGCCGCGGATCATTTCCGAGATCAGTTTGCCGGCCAGGTGCGAGCAGGTGACGCCGTGGCCGCTGTAGCCCTGCATGTAGTAGGCATTCTTTTCGATACGGCCGAATTGCGGCATCCGCGACATGGTCAGCAGGAAGTTACCGGTCCAGCGGTAGTCGATCTTCACGTCCTTGAGCTGCGGAAAGGTCTTGAGGATCTTCGGCCGGATCAATTGTTCGATATCGTCCGGCTCCCGCGCGCCGTAGACCACACCGCCGCCGTAAAGCAGGCGGTTGTCGGCAGTGAGGCGGTAGTAATCCAGCAGATAGTTGCAATCTTCCACGCAATAGTTGTTGGTGATCAGGCTGCGCGCCTGCTGCTCGGTCAACGGTTCGGTGACGACGATCTGCGAGCCGCACGGCATGCTTTTCGCGGTAACACGATTGTCTAGGCCTTGTGGCAGATAAGCGTTGCCGGCGATCAGCAGGTATTTGGCACGGACCAGACCTTTGGCGGTGCGCACGGTGATCGGCTCGCCGTAGGTGATTTCCACCGCCGCCGATTGCTCGTAGATCTTGCCGCCCAAACGCACGATGGCGGCGGCTTCGCCGAGGGCCAAGTTCAATGGATGAACGTGGCCGCCCTGCATGTCCAGCAAGCCGCCAACATAGGCGTCGGAACCCACTTCGCGACGAATGTCCGCGGCATCGAGCATCTTCAGATTGCGGTTGCCATAGCGCTCCCAGTTGCGCTTCTGCTCGGCCAGGCCGTTGAGCTGTTTCTTGTTCATCGCCGCGAAAATACCGCCCGGGCGGTAGTCGCACTTGATGTCGTAATCCTTGATGCGCGAACGGATGATGTCGGCGCCTTCGAAGATCATGCTGCCAAGGATTTCTGCAGTCTTGTCGCCGTAGCGCTCTTCGATGACATCGACGTCGCGGCTATAGGAATTGACCAGTTGCCCGCCATTGCGACCGCTGGCGCCGTAGCCGACTTTCGCCGCTTCCAGCACGGTGACTTTGTAGCCGGCTTCGCTGAGGAACAGTGCCGAGGACAGGCCCGTGTAGCCGGCGCCGATGATGCAGACATCGCAGTCCACTGCCTCTTCGAGAACCGGGAAGTCGATGACTTCGTTGCGGGTGGCGGCGTAGTAGCTGTTTACGTGTTGCTGTTTCATAGGTTTCTCCGAGGGCCACCAACCAGTGGCGGCCGCCGCTGTAAAAGAGTCAGAGCTTGATCCAGGTCGCTTTCAGTTCGGTGTACTTGTCGAACGCATGCAGCGATTTGTCGCGACCGTTGCCCGATTGCTTGAAGCCACCGAACGGCGCGGTCATGTCGCCGCCGTCGTACTGGTTGACCCAGACGCTGCCGGCGCGCAAACCGCGGGCGAAGGTGTGCGCCTTGCTCAGGTTGCTGGTCCACACCCCGGCGGCGAGGCCGAAGATGCTGTCGTTGGCGATCTGCAGGGCTTCTTCGGCAGTGTCGAAGGTGATCAGCGACAGCACCGGGCCGAAGATTTCTTCTTGGGCGATAGTCATCGCATTGGTCACGCCGTCGAAAATCGCTGGCTGCACGTAGAGGCCGCCGGTTTCTTCGAGGGTGCGCTGGCCGCCGGCAATCAACTCGGCGCCCTGCTCGCGGCCAATGCTGATGTAGCGCAGCACGTTGTCCAGCTGACGTTGGTCGACCACAGCGCCGACGGTAGTGGCCGGATCAAGCGCATGCCCCGGTTTCCACGCTTGCAGCGCTTCCACCAGCAGCGGGATGAACTGCTCGCGAATCGAGCGCTCGACCAACAGACGCGAGCCGGCCGTGCAGACTTCGCCCTGGTTGAAGGCGATGGCACTGGCTGCTGCCTGGGCTGCCGCGCGCAGGTCCGGGGCGTCGGCGAACACCACGTTCGGGCTCTTGCCGCCGGCCTCGAGCCAGACGCGTTTCATGTTGCTCTGCCCGGCATAGATCATCAGCTGCTTGGCGATCGCCGTGGAGCCGGTGAAGGCCAGCACGTCGACGTCCATGTGCAACGCCAGCGCCTTGCCGACGGTGTGACCGTAGCCCGGCAGCACGTTGAACACGCCCTTCGGAATACCCGCCTCCAGCGCCAGTTGCGCGATGCGGATGGCAGTCAGCGGTGATTTTTCCGAAGGCTTGAGGATGAACGAGTTTCCCGCCGCCAGCGCCGGGGCAAACTTCCAGCTGGCCATGATCAGCGGGAAATTCCACGGCACGATCGCTGCGACCACACCCGAGGGCTCACGGGTGACGAGGCCAAGTTGGTCGTGCGGCGTGGCGGCGACTTCGTCGTAGATCTTGTCGATGGCCTCGGCGCTCCAGCGGATCGCGTTGGCGGTCGCCGGGATGTCGATGCTCATCGAATCGCTGATCGGCTTGCCCATGTCGAGGGTTTCCAGCAGCGCCAGTTCTTCCTGATGTTGCAGGATCAGATCGGCGAAGCGGATCAGCACGCGCTTGCGCTCGGCCGGGGCTTTTTTTGCCCAGATGCCGGAGTTGAAGGACTGGCGCGCCGCTTCGACGGCCAGATTGGCGTCGGCTTCATCGGTGCTGGCGACGGCAGCAAGAAAGCGGCCATCGACCGGGCTCAGACATTCGAAGGTGTCGCCGCTGAGTGCCGGGCGATATTCACCGTCGATGAAGGCGCGGGATTCGATGGACAGGGACTGGAAGCGTTGTTCCCAGTCGTTGCGGGTTATGGTCATTGTTTTGAGCTCGACAAGGGGGAATTGGGCGACGGCGGGTGATCACCCACTCATCCAAATTGATAACCCGATCCCCTGTGGGAGCGAGCCTGCTCGCGAAAGCGTCGTGTCAGGCAACAAAATTCTGACTGACATACCGCATTCGCGAGCAGGCTCGCTCCCACATTGGATCGGTGGTGTATGTGATCACACCGTATGCAGATACCAGTTGTACTCAAGGTCAGAAATCGAGTTCTCGAACTCGGCCAGCTCGCTTTCCTTGCACGCGACGAACACGTCGATGTACATCGGGTCGATGTAGCGCGCCATGACTTCGCTGTCGTCGAGCTCGCGCAGGGCGTCGCGCAGGTTGTTCGGCAGGCTCTGCTCGTTCTGCTCGTAGCTGTTGCCTTCGACCGGCGCGCCGGGCTCGATCTGGTTGGTCAGGCCGTGGTGAATGCCGGCCAGTACCGACGCCATCAGCAGGTACGGGTTGGCATCGGCACCGGCGACGCGGTGTTCGATGCGCACGGCATCCGCCGAACCGGTTGGCACACGCACGGCCACGGTGCGGTTGTCGATGCCCCAGCTCGGCGAGTTCGGCACATAGAATTGCGCGCCGAAGCGGCGGTACGAGTTGACGTTCGGGCAGAGAAACGCCATTTGCGCCGGCAGGGTCTCGAGCACACCGCCGATCGCGTGACGCAGTGCGGCGTTCTGCTCGGGATCCTCGCTGGCGAAGATGTTGTTGCCTTCTTTGTCCAGAATCGAAATGTGCACGTGCAGACCGTTGCCGGCCTGGCCCGGATAAGGCTTGGCCATGAAGGTCGTGTCCATCTCGTGGTCGTAGGCGATGTTCTTCACCAGACGCTTGAGCAGGACCGCGTAATCGCAGGCCTTGATCGGGTCGGAGACGTGATGCAGGTTGACTTCGAACTGCGCCGGGGCGCTTTCCTTGACGATGGCGTCAGCGGGAATGCCCTGCTCTTTCGCGCCTTCGAGGATGTCTTGCAGGCAGTCGACGTATTCGTCGAGGTCGTCGATCAGGTAGACCTGAGTCGACACCGGACGCTTGCCGGATACCGGTGAACGTGGCGATTGCGGACGGCCATTCACGTTGTCCTGGTCGATCAGGTAGAACTCGAGTTCGAACGCCGCGCAGATGGTCAGGCCAAGGTCGTCGAATTTGCGCACAACGTTGGCCAGCACTTCACGCGGGTCGGCGAAGAACGGCTGGCCTTCGATCTCGTGCATGGTCATCAGCAGTTGAGCGGTCGGGCGTTTTTGCCACGGCTCGATGCTCAGGGTGCCGGGGATCGGGTAGCAGATGCGATCAGCATCGCCAATATCCAGGCCCAGGCCGGTGCTTTCCACCGTCGAGCCGTTGATGTCCAGCGCGAACAACGACGCCGGCAGGTTGATGCCTTTTTCGTACACCTTATGAAGACTGGTGCGTTCGATGCGCTTGCCGCGCACCACACCGTTCATATCCGCAATCAGAAGGTCGACGTACAAAACCTCAGGATATTTCTTAAGGAATGCGTTGGCTTCGTTGAGTTGAACGGTACGCAGAGGGACCGACATGATGCACCTATTTAGCTGTTAATTATTATGTTCACCACCGTGTTGCGCAGCCAGTCAATCCGAAAGGCAAAGTGAAGTCAATAGCGAACACCCTGCCCTGCAGCCTTTATTTTTCGGGCTTTTCTTAACACTCTCGTGCCATATCCGCCGGCAAACCCCGGTAAACCTGAGCGATTTGATGAATGGCGTTTAGAATTTTTTACATGGCAGTTGTTAATTAAAATCAACGAGGCTAAGCTCCGGAAAAGCTCGTTCAAGTGACAGACTTCGAGGTGAATAAAAATGGCATTCAAGCCATTGATCGGCGTTACTGCGTGCGTCAAACAGATTGGCCTGCACCCCTATCACATCAGCGGCGACAAGTACGTACGTGCTGTCAGCGTTGGCGCTCAAGGGTTGCCAGTGGTCATTCCTTCCCTCGGCAACCTGACTGAAATCGATGACCTGCTCGGTCAGCTCGACGGTCTGTTGCTCACTGGCTCCCCCTCGAACGTGGAGCCCTTCCACTATCAAGGCCCGGCCAGTGCACCCGGCACGGATCACGATCCGGCTCGCGACGCGACCACCCTTCCTTTATTGCGTGCAGCCATAGCGGCGGGCGTTCCGGTGCTCGGCATCTGCCGTGGCTTCCAGGAAATGAATGTGGCGTTTGGCGGCAGCCTGCATCAGAAGGTGCACGAGCTGCCCGGCATGCTCGACCACCGTGAAGCCGACAGCCCGGATGTGGCGGTGCAATACGCCCCGGCCCATGCGGTCAGCGTGATCGCTGGCGGCGTGTTCGAAGCGCTGGAGTTGCCCGACGAATTTCAGGTCAATTCGATTCACAGCCAAGGCATCGACCGCCTCGCCCCCGGCCTGCGTGCTGAAGCCGTGGCGCCGGACGGTTTGATCGAAGCGATCTCGGTCGAGCACAGCCCGACCTTCGCCCTCGGCGTGCAATGGCATCCGGAATGGCAAGTGCTGGACAACCCGAACTACCTGAGGATTTTCCAGGCGTTTGGCGCGGCGTGCCGGCAACGGGCGGCGAGGCGCACTCAGCGCTGACGCAATCCCAAACCAGATAACGATTTACTGCCCCCACGGCTGGCGGGTGTGCGTTTGCACATCCGCCCGTCGTGAACCGCAACACCCGTGATAACAACAAGTACGACCCAGGCAGCCAGGACGGCGGCGCCGAACAAGCCGGATCGGCACGGACAAAGGCCACTCAGGTCAACGCATATCCCCTGTGGTAGCGAGCCTGCTCACGAAAGCGGTGTATCAGCAAACGATGATGTCGACTGACACTCCGTATTCGCGAGCAGGCTCGCTCCCACAGGTTCTGCGCCAGCTGACAGGCATTCCGGACCGCTCCGCAATCCACTTAAGCCCGGCCACATTGGCCAGGCACACGACACCTGTTGGGAGTTTCACATGGCAAACGCCTCCAGCACTTACCGCAAGGCACTCGAAGGTCAGCAGCAACCGAAAAAGGTGCTGGTGAAAGTCGATCGTGTCACCAAGAAGTTCGACGAAACCGTGGCCGTGGACGATGTGTCCCTGGAGATCCATCAGGGCGAGATTTTCGCGCTGCTGGGCGGTTCCGGTTCGGGCAAATCGACTCTGCTGCGCATGCTCGCCGGTTTCGAGCGGCCGACCGAGGGGCGGATTCTGCTCGATGGCGTGGACATCACCGACATGCCGCCTTACGAGCGGCCGATCAACATGATGTTCCAGTCCTACGCACTGTTCCCGCACATGACCGTGGCACAGAACATCGCCTTCGGCCTCAAACAGGACCGCTTGCCGGCCAGCGAAATCGATGCCCGTGTCGAAGAAATGCTGCGTCTGGTGCACATGACCCAATACGCCAAGCGCCGCCCGCACCAGTTGTCCGGCGGCCAGCGTCAGCGCGTGGCGCTCGCCCGCTCGTTGGCCAAACGGCCGAAGTTATTGCTGCTCGACGAGCCGATGGGTGCGCTGGATAAAAAGCTGCGTTCGCAGATGCAGCTTGAGCTGGTGGAAATCATCGAGCGCGTTGGCGTGACCTGCGTCATGGTCACCCACGACCAGGAAGAAGCCATGACCATGGCCCAGCGCATCGCGATCATGCACCTGGGCTGGATCGCGCAGATCGGCAGCCCGGTGGACATTTATGAAGCGCCGGTCAGCCGCATGGTCTGCGAATTCATCGGCAACGTGAACGCTTTCGACGGCACTGTGGTGGAAGATCTGGAAGGCCACGCGATCATTCACAGCCCCGACTTGCAGCAGAAGATCTTTGTCGGTCACGGCGTCAGCACGTCGGTGCAGGACAAGTCGATCACCTACGCCATCCGCCCGGAAAAAATGCTCGTCAGCACCACCCAACCGGAGTTCCGCTACAACTGGTCCGAAGGCAAGGTCCACGACATCGCCTACCTCGGCGGCCACTCTGTGTTTTACGTCGAGCTGCCCGGCGGCAAGATCGTCCAGTCGTTCATGGCCAATGCCGAACGCCGTGGCGCGCGGCCGACCTGGGACGACAAGGTCTACGTCTGGTGGGAAGATGACAGCGGCGTGGTGCTGCGCTCATGAGAACTTTCAATCAGCAATTCTTGCGCCTGGTGCCCAGCGGACGAAAACTGGTGATCGGCATTCCGTTCATCTGGCTGTTCCTGTTTTTCATGCTGCCGTTCTTTCTGGTGATGAAGATCAGCTTCTCGGAAGCCGCGCTGTCGATCCCGCCGTACTCGGAGATCTATACCTTCGCCGAACAGAAATTCCAGCTGCTGCTGAACATCGGCAACTACACCCTGCTCGGCGAAGACGAACTGTACCTGTCGGCGTATCTCGGCTCGCTGAAGGTCGCGGCACTAAGCACGCTGATGTGCCTGGTGATCGGTTTCCCGATGGCCTACGCGATCACGAAGACCGGCAAGGAAACGCAAAACGTCCTGCTGCTGTTGATCATGATGCCGACCTGGACGGCGATCCTGATCCGCGTGTATGCGTGGATGGGCATCCTCAGCAACAACGGTCTGCTCAACGGGTTCCTGATGTGGACCGGGCTCACCGATCACCCGATCGAGATCCTCAACACCAACACTGCGGTGTACATCGGCGTGGTCTATGCCTATCTGCCGTTCATGGTGCTGCCGCTCTACGCCAACCTGGTCAAGCACGACAACAGCCTGCTGGAAGCCGCGCAGGATCTGGGTTCGAGCAACTTCAACAACTTCTGGAAGATCACCGTGCCGCTGGCCAAGAACGGCATCATTGCCGGTTGCATGCTGGTGTTCATTCCGGTAGTCGGCGAGTTCGTGATCCCGGAACTGCTGGGTGGCCCGGAGACGCTGATGATCGGTCGCGTGCTGTGGCAGGAGTTCTTCAATAACCGCGACTGGCCGGTGGCTTCTGCGCTGGCGGTGGTGATGCTGTTGATCCTGATTGTGCCGATTCTGCTGTTCAACCGCAGCCAGGCCAAAGAGATGGAGGCACGGGGATGAAACGCTTCAACTTTTCCAAGTTCATGCTGATCTTCGGCTTGATGTTCATTTATCTGCCGATGCTGATTCTGGTGATCTACTCGTTCAACGCCTCGAAACTGGTGACGGTGTGGGGCGGCTGGTCGATCAAGTGGTATGTCGGCCTGCTCGACAACACGCAACTGATGGGCTCGGTGCTGCGCTCGCTGGAGATCGCCTGCTACACCGCGATTGCCGCTGTGGCACTGGGCACCCTCGCCGCCTTCGTCCTGACGCGGGTGACGCGCTTCAAGGGTCGCACGCTGTTTGGTGGCCTGGTGACCGCGCCGTTGGTGATGCCGGAAGTGATCACCGGTCTGTCGCTGTTGCTGCTGTTCGTGGCGATGGCGCAACTGATCGGCTGGCCGCAGGAGCGCGGCATCGTCACCATCTGGATCGCCCACACCACGTTTTGTGCCGCTTATGTGGCGGTGGTAGTCTCCGCGCGCCTTCGCGAGCTGGATCTGTCGATCGAAGAAGCGGCGATGGACCTCGGCGCCAAACCATTCAAAGTGTTTTTCCTGATCACCATTCCAATGATCGCGCCGTCGCTGGCCGCCGGCGGAATGATGTCGTTTGCCTTGTCGCTGGACGATCTGGTGCTGGCGAGTTTTGTCTCCGGGCCGGGCTCGACGACGCTGCCGATGGAGGTGTTCTCGGCGGTGCGTCTGGGTGTGAAGCCTGAGATCAACGCCGTGGCCAGCCTGATTCTGCTGGCTGTGTCGCTGGTGACTTTCCTGGTCTGGTATTTCGGCCGCAAGGCAGAGGCCAACCGCAAAAAAGCGATCCAGGAAGCGATGGATCAGACGGCGAATGAGTCGTGGCAACAGCCGGCAGCGGCGACTGCCTAAGCAACACCGATGAACAACTGTGGCGAGGGGATTATCCCCGTTGGGCTGCGAAGCGGCCCCTGCAGTTCTACCTGAAGACTCCGTATTCAGGTTTTGCGACTGCTTCGCAGCCGAGCGGGGATAAATCCCCTCGCCACAAGGTTCAAGTGCACCGAGCTTTTGTTTTGTTGAATAAGAAGAAGGGAGTTGTACCGATGAAAATGTTTGGCAGGACTCTGCTGACACTGTCCTTAATGGGCGCAATGGTCATGGGCGCCCAGGCCAACGACAAGGTGCTGCGTGTTTACAACTGGTCCGATTACATCGCGCCGGACACCGTGAAAAAGTTCGAAGACGAGACCGGCATTCGCGTGACCTACGACGTCTTCGACAGCAACGAAACCCTGGAAGCGCGCCTGCTCGCGGGCAAATCCGGCTACGACATCGTCGTGCCGTCGAACAGTTTCCTGGCCAAGCAGATCAAGGCCGGCGTCTACCAGCCGCTGGACAAGTCGAAGCTGCCGAACTGGAAGAATCTCAACCCGGTATTGCTGAAAAACGCATCCGCCAGTGATCCGGACAACGCGCATGCGTTCCCGTACATGTGGGGCTCGATCGGCATCGGTTTCAATCCGGCGAAGGTCAAGGAAGTACTCGGCGCCAACGCCCCGACCAACTCCTGGGACTTGCTGTTCAAACCGGAGAACGCGGAAAAGCTCAAAGCCTGCGGCATCAGTTTCCTCGATTCGCCGACCGAAATGCTCCCGGCCGCCCTGCACTATCTGGGCTATCCGGTGAACGATAAGGACAAGGCGCACATCGCCGAAGCCGAAGCGCTGTTCATGAAAATCCGCCCGTACGTGGCGTACTTCCATTCCTCGAAATACATCTCCGATCTGGCCAACGGCAACATCTGCGTGGCGGTCGGTTACTCCGGCGACGTCCTGCAGGCCAAGGCTCGCGCGGTGGAATCGGGCAACAACGTGGTGATCGACTACGGCATTCCCAAGGAAGGCGCCGGCAGCTTCTACGACATGGTCGCCATCCCCCGGGATGCGGCGAACGTCGACAATGCCTACCTGTTCATGGACTTCCTGATGCGCCCGGACATCATCGCCGAAGTCACCAACAGCATCGGCTACAGCAACGCCAACGCAGCGGCCACGCCACTGGTGGACGAAGCGATCCGCAACGAACCGGGCTCGTATCCGTCGCAAGCGGTGATGGCGACGTTGTATGCAGTGCCGGATCAGCCGATTGCCACGCAGCGGATCATGACCCGTGGCTGGACGCGGGTGAAGCTCGGGAAATAAAAACAGCGATGATCAAAATGTGGGAGCGAGCCTGCTCGCGAAGGCGGTAGGACAGGCGACGAAAATATTGGATGTGCCGACGCTTTCGCGAGCAGGCTCGCTCCCACAATGAAGCAATGCAGTGCTGAAAATTTTCCGTTCACGCAGCGCCTTACCACCGCTGCACCCTGCTCTGAACGGCCTCACCCGGCTCCCTCGGCTCGGGTGAATTTGCAGGCGCCTTCGGGCGCCTTTTTTTGTCCGTTCAGATCAGCGGCCAGTCGTGCAAAACCCGATAGCGACCCTTGTGCGATTCGAACAAGCCGAAGCGTTCAGCGCGCAGGAAAAACTCCGGCGGCGTGCGCGATTCCGGCTCCGGCGCGCGGTACTCCCGCGCCAGTGTCAGGTGCGGGCGGAACTCGTGGGTGGGCTCGTCAAAACCGAACGGCAGCATCGCCTGCTCCAGTGCGTAGACCAGGCGCAACAACGCGGGCGGCGCCTGTTCCGGTGCCAGCGATAGCACACCGGGGCGATGCCAGACCTGCAAGCGATCCAGCGCAATGCGCAACGTTTCGCCGGGAATACGCACACTGCCCGCTGCTTCGCAGACGCCGTGAATCTGCGCCAGCGGCACCGCACCGAGAAACAGCAGAGTCAGATGAAAGTTATCCGCCGGCACCGGTTTGCCGCTGCGCAGGCCCAGTTCCGCGCGCCACTGGGCGATTGCCTTGCGCTGCGCCGGTGGGCAGTCCAAAGCGAAAAACAGCCGTTTCGACGGTTCATCCCTGCGCACTTCATCCATCATCGCCCTGCCCCCAAATCGTCATGATCGCGCCGATTCTACACAGCCTGTTCTGACGACTCGCGACAGGAAGCTATAGTTCAAGGATTGCCATCAACCGGAGGCTGCCATGCGCGAGATCCTCAGCAAAGAACCCTGGTGGGCCCGGCCACCGCATCCCGGACAGGACGAAAGCGAACTGGAATGGGGCTGGCTGGTGCATTACAGCGAAGGCGAACCGCGCTTCGAATTCGTTCGCGAGAGACCCAGCGACGAGCAGATCCGCAACCGCAAAAGTTGCCGGGTCACTCCCTCGGCCGAGTGAATAGAGCCCGTGCGCACTAATCCTGTGGGAGCGAGCAGGCTCGCTCCCACAGGGTCATGCATTGATCAGTGGGGTTGGGTGTCGCCGGCGGCGGTGTCGATGCTGACAACCACTGACATCCCCGGCCGCAAGCGTTCTTCTTCCTGCTGATCGGGATCGATGGTGATGCGCACCGGCACGCGCTGGGCGATCTTGACGAAGTTGCCGGTGGCGTTGTCGGCCTGCAGCAAGGCAAATTCCGAGCCGGTGCCCGGCGAAATATGCTGCACATGGCCGGTGAATCTGCGGTGGTTCAAGGCGTCGACGGTGAAGCGTACCGGTTGCCCGACCCGCACGTTGGCCATCTGGGTTTCCTTCATGTTGGCGATCACCCACTTCTGGTCCGGGACCAACGCCATCAGCTGCGCGCCGGAGTTGACGTAGGCCCCCAAGCGCACGCCGATCTGCCCGAGCTGACCGTCGCGCGGGGCGACGATGCGTGTGTTCGACAGATCGATCCTCGCCAGTTGCACCGCTGCTTCGGCACTGGCCACGGCGGCCTCCAGCGAGCCGCGATTGACGATCACCGTTTGCAGATCCTGCCGGGCGATTTCCAGATTGGCCTTGGCCTGCGCCACAGAAGCCGTGCTTTGCGCGTTGGCAGCGAGGGTCACGTCAAATTCGCGCTTGGACACCGAGCCGTCGCGCACCAGCTCCTGATTACGCCGCAGATCGGCCTCGCTCTTGCGCAACTGCGCCTGGCTATCGGCAAGCACCGCCTGACGCAATTTGATCGTCGCTTCGGCGCTGTTGCGCTGCTGCACGACGTTGGCCAATCCGGCTTTCTGCACCGCCAGTTGTGCCAGGGACTGGTCGAGGCGTTGCTGATAAATGCGGTCGTCCAGACGCACCAGCAGATCCCCGGCCTTGACGTACTGGAAGTCCTGCACCGGCACCTCGAACACATAGCCGCTGAGCTGCGGGCCGATGATCGTCACCTGCCCGCGAATCAAGGCGTTTTCGGTGGTTTCGACCGCACTGCTGAATGGCGGCAGTTGCCACGCATACAGCACGATCAGCACGCCGACGATGGCGATTGCAGCAAAGCCCAGCGAAGAAATGATCCGCACCCGCAGCGAACGCGGCGCGGTGTTGGGTGATGACGGCGGCGCCTCCCCTTCAGGTGTGGCGGCGATGGCGTTGGTGGTTGTGGTGGTCGGTTCGGTCATGAAGAAGTGGCACCGCTGGGTCGTACGGAAGGTGTCGGCTCAATGGCTTTGGTGGTGCTCATCAGCCACAACGCGCGAATCGAAAGCCAGATCATGGTCAGGACGGCAATGACCGCGATCAGCATGAAGACATCGTTATAGGCCAGCACGTTCGCTTCGCGTGTCGCCGCATTGGCGAGGCTGCGAATGCCGGCCAGATTGCGCAGGCTCGGGTCGGCGAGCAAACCGCCGAAGGCCGAGCCGCCGCTCTGCACCCGCGCGGCCACCAACGGGTCGGACATCACCAGATGATCGACGATGTGGCTGGAATGGTACTTCTCCCGCACGATCTGAAAAGTGCCGAGCAACGCCGCGCCGAGCAGTCCGCCGAGGTTATTGCAGATCCCGAACAGCACGGAAAAGCTCACCAGGTTGCGCGGATTGGTCAGCACGTTGCGCGTGCCGAAAACCATGGTCGGGCCGAGAAAAAACGTACTGCCGAACGCCAGCAGGAACTGGCTGAAATACATGTTTTCGGGGCGGGTCAGGTTGTTCGAGAAGCTGTCCATCACCGAACCAGTGGCCATCAGCGCCAAGGAAATGATCAAGGGCATCAGCAAGTGTTTGGGGTCGATAGTCAGTGCGCTGGTGGCAAGCCCGGCGATGCTGCCGATCAGCATCACCACGTACAGACTGTGCAACTGCTCATAGCCCATGTTGAGGTTCTGCATGAACCCCACAGCGCCGGTGGATTGCTCCGAGGTGACCATGCGAATCAGGGTCACCGCCAGCGCCAGGCGGATCATCGTTCCGCTGCCCAGCCAGCGGGTCATCAACATCGGGTTGCTGCGGTTGTGCTCGATGGCCAGGCCCATGATGATCAGCGCGATCGAACAGGCCAGCGCCACGCCGATCCAGTCTGCCTCCAGCCACCAGTCGATCCGCCCCAGCGACAGCACCGCGCACAACAACGCCACACCCGTGGCGAGGATGGCGAAGGTGAGGAAATCGAGTTTTTCAAAGGTTTTGAAGCGGTCACCGGGCGGCAGCTTCAGCAGCAAGACACAGCCGAGTGACAGCAGGGCCATGCCCAATTCGAACAAGTACAAACCGCGCCATTCGGCGATCTGCAACAGGTCTTCGGAAAACAGCCGCGCCAGCGGTAACGCCAATTGCGACGTGCCGAGGCCGAGCACCAACGCTTTGAGCCGCCACTTCGCCGGGAACGCCTGGACCATGTAATACAGACCCAGCGAGCTCAGTGCCGCACCGACCATGCCGTGGGCAGCCCGCACCGCCACTGCCGAGTTGAGATCGTTGACGAACAAATGGCCGAAGGTCACTAGGGCATACAGCACCAGAAACACCTCGGTGAACGCGCGCAAGCCGAACTGCTGGCGAAACTTCACCAGCAGCAGGTTCATCGACACGTTGGTCATCACATACGCCGCCGGCAGCCAGGCCATCTCCGCCGTGGTCGCGCCGAGCGAGCCTTGCAGGTAAGGCAGGTTGGCAACCACCAACGAGTTGCCCAACCCACCAGTCACCGCTACCAGCACGCCAACCGCCGCATAAGCCAGGCGCTTGGGCGTGGAGTGCAGAGGTGTCGACGGAGAACCGGGCAGGCTGGGCTTTTCGTGGGGTTGCCAGTTGCGCGGGGCGTATTTATCCATGGATCGGCCTGGTGCTGGGGGTAGAGGAAGTTTGCCGCAATTTGACAGGCAATACACGACTCGACGGACACCAAGGAACCCGGTGGGAGCGAGCCTGCTCGCGAAAGCGCTGTGTCAGTCGACAACTTCATTGAAGGAAAGTCCGCATTCGCGAGCAGCCTCGCTCCCACAGGGGTTCTGCGTCGCATGGGAGGCCATCGCATAACTTCCAGTTGACAATCCCCGTAAATCTGGGAAATATCCGCATCGATGTTGTACGACGACGTATAACAAATAATAAAAACAACAAACGATCCAGGGAGCGTCACAGTGAGCCCACTCGCCCGCAATTCCGTCCGCCCGTCACGTTTTGCCCATTTCAAACCGCGTTCGACCCTCAGCCTGATCGGTTGCAGCAGCCTCGCTCTGGCCCTGCCGATGAGCGCCGATGCCGAAGGCTTTCTTGACGACAGCAAAGCCACGCTGAACCTGCGCAACGCCTACTTCAACCGCAACTTCGTCAACCCGGCCAATCCGCAGGGCAAGGCTGAAGAATGGACGCAGAACTTCATTCTCGACGCCAAATCCGGCTTCACCCAGGGCACCGTCGGCTTCGGCCTCGACATCCTTGGCATGTACTCGCAGAAGCTCGATGGCGGCAAAGGCACTGGCGGTACGCAGTTGTTGCCGATTCATGATGACGGTCGCCCGGCCGACAATTTCGGTCGCCTCGGCGTGGCGCTGAAAGCCAAAGTCTCGAAGACCGAATTGAAAGTCGGTGAATGGATGCCGGTGCTGCCGATCCTGCGCTCTGACGATGGCCGCTCCCTGCCGCAGACCTTTCGCGGTGGCCAGATCACGTCCACCGAGATCAACGGCCTGACCGTTTACGGCGGCCAGTTTCGTGGCAACAGCCCGCGCAACGACGCGAGCATGGAAGACATGTCGATGAACGGCCGCGGTGCGTTCACCTCCGATCGCTTCAACTTCGGCGGCGGCGAATACACCTTCAACGAAAAGCGCACCATGGTCGGCGTGTGGTACGCCGAGCTCACCGACATCTACCAGCAGCAGTATTTCAACCTCAGCCACAGCCAGCCGATGGGCGACTGGACGCTGGGCGCCAACCTCGGTTTCTTCACCGGCAAGGAAGACGGCAGCGCTCAGGCCGGCGATCTCGACAACAAGACCGCGTTCGCCCTGCTCTCGGCCAAGTACGGCGGCAACACTTTCTACGTCGGCCTGCAGAAACTCACCGGCGACGATGCCTGGATGCGCGTCAACGGCACCAGCGGCGGCACACTGGCCAACGACAGTTACAACGCCAGTTATGACAACGCCAAAGAGCGCTCCTGGCAGGTGCGTCACGACTACAACTTCGTTGCGCTGGGCGTGCCTGGCCTGACCCTGATGAACCGCTACATCAGCGGCGATAACGTACACACCGCCACCACCAATGACGGCAAGGAATGGGGCCGCGAATCGGAACTGGCCTACACCGTGCAGAGCGGCCCGCTGAAGAATCTCAACGTGAAATGGCGCAACGCGACCATCCGCCGGGACTTCAGCACCAACGAATTTGACGAGAACCGGATTTTCATCAGCTATCCGATTTCGTTGTTGTAACGGTTGGCGGTTTACCCTGTGGGAGCGAGCTTGCTCGCGAAAGCGCCGGACCAGTCGATTTGTTCTGACTGGCACACCGCATTCGCGAGCAGGCTCGCTCCCACAAGGGAATTGCATTGCAAGGCAGGTATCGGGTCTTGAGAAAATGAATCGCCCCTTCCGTCATCTACACCAAAAGTCGCGTTGACAAGATCCGGAAACCCTACCGATACTTCAGCGCAGTCATACGACAACCTACAACAAACCTAATAACAATGTGTTCAGGGATTGCCATGACGTCTACCTCTACCCCCCGCGCTCCTTTCAACCGCCTGCTGCTGACCGGTGCCGCCGGCGGCCTGGGCAAAGTGCTGCGCGAACGCCTGCGCCCTTACGCCAATGTGCTGCGCCTGTCCGACATCGCCGCCCTCGCCCCGGCCGTCGATGACCACGAAGAAGTCGTGCTCTGCGACCTCGCCGACAAGCAAGCCGTGCATCAACTGGTCGAAGGGGTCGATGCGATCCTGCATTTCGGCGGCGTTTCGGTCGAGCGCCCGTTCGAAGAAATCCTCGGTGCCAACATCAGCGGCGTGTTCCACATTTACGAAGCGGCGCGCAAGCACGGTGTGAAGCGCGTGATCTTCGCCAGCTCCAACCACGTCATCGGTTTCTACAAACAGGACCAACAGCTCGACGCCACTTCGGCGCGTCGTCCCGATGGTTACTACGGCTTGTCCAAGTCCTACGGCGAAGACATGGCCAGCTTCTACTTCGATCGCTACGGCATCGAAACCGTCAGCATCCGCATTGGCTCCTCGTTCCCCGAACCGCAGAACCGCCGGATGATGCACACCTGGCTGAGCTTCGACGATCTCACGCAACTGCTCGAACGCTCGCTGTACACACCGAACGTCGGCCACACCGTGGTCTACGGCATGTCCGCCAACAAAGACGTCTGGTGGGACAACCGCTACGCCAGCCACCTCGGTTTCGAAGCCAAGGACACCTCGGAAGTGTTCCGCGACAAGGTCGAAGCGCAACCGATGCCAGCCGACGATGACCCGGCGCGGATCTATCAGGGCGGCGCTTTCGTCGCAGCAGGCCCGTTCGGCGACTGACCGTTCGACTTGATCCCCTCCAATAAAAACCATGGGAATGAGTATGCAAGCCGAATTGATCGTCGACGCCCGCAACGCGGTCGGTGAAAGCCCGGTCTGGGTGCCGCAGGAAAACGCTCTGTACTGGGTCGATATTCCCAACGGCGGACTGCAACGCTGGAGCGCTGACACTGGCCATGTTGCCTCGTGGAAGGCCCCGGAAATGCTCGCCTGCATCACCCGCCACCGCAGTGGTGGCTGGGTCGCTGGCATGGAAAGCGGCTTCTTTCGCCTGCACCCGCACAGCGACGGCAGCCTCGACAGCGAATTGCTCGCGACTGTCGAGCACAGCCGCGTCGACATGCGCCTCAACGACGGTCGCTGCGATCGCCAAGGGCGTTTCTGGGCGGGCAGCATGGTGCTCAACATGGGCCTGAACGCGCCTGAAGGCCGGCTCTATCGCTACGGCGCCGGGCAGACGGGCGTGATCGAAGCGCAGCTGGATGGCTTCATCGTGCCCAACGGCCTCGGTTTCAGCCCTGACGGCAAGACCATGTACCTGTCGGATTCGCACCCCGATGTGCAACTGATCTGGGCCTTCGATTACGACACCGAGACCGGCACGCCATCGAATCGCCGAATCTTCGTCGACATGAATCATTTCCCCGGCCGCCCCGATGGAGCTGCCGTGGACGCCGAAGGCTGCTACTGGATCTGCGCCAACGACGCCGGCCTGATCCACCGTTTCGCCCCGGATGGCCGACTGGATTTCTCGCTGGAAGTACCGGTGAAGAAACCGACCATGTGCGCTTTCGGCGGCAGCAACCTGGACACCTTGTTTGTCGCCTCGATTCGCCCCGGCGATGACCATAACCCGCAATCCCTGGCCGGCGGCGTGTTCGCCCTGAAGCCAGGCGTCAAAGGCCTCGCCGAACCGCAATTCAACGATTTGCTTTAGACCCTCTGCTGCACCGCTGCGCCTTGAACACAAAAATAACAAGACTGGAGACTCACCCCCCATGAACTTCAAACGCACCTTGCTCGCCGCTGCACTCCCGCTGATGTTCACCTTTGCCGGTGCCGCTCAGGCGGAAATGAAACTCAAATTTGCCGACATTCACCCCGCCGGTTATCCAACCGTGGTGGCTGAAGAAAACATGGGCAAGGCCCTGACCAAGGAAACCAACGGCGAACTGACTTTCCAGTATTTCCCGGGCGGTGTGCTGGGATCGGAAAAGGAAGTCATCGAGCAGATGCAGGTCGGCGCGGTGCAGCTGTCGCGCGTCAGCCTGGGCATCGTCGGCCCTGTGGTGCCGGATGTGAACGTGTTCAACATGCCGTTCATCTTCCGCGACCAGCAACACATGCGTAACGTCATCGATGGCCCGGTGGGCGATGAGATTCTCGACAAGATCACCAACTCCGAATTCGGCCTGGTGGCCCTGGCGTGGATGGACGGCGGCACGCGCAACATCTACACCAAGAAACCGGTGCGCAAGCTCGAAGACCTCAAGGGCATGAAGATCCGCGTACAGGGCAACCCGATGTTCATCGACATGATGAACGCCATGGGCGGTAACGGCATCGCCATGGACACCGGGGAGATCTTCAGCGCCCTGCAGACCGGCGTGATCGACGGCGCGGAAAACAACCCGCCGACCCTGCTCGAACACAACCACTTCCAGAACGCCAAGTTCTACAGCCTGACCGGTCACCTGATCCTGCCAGAGCCGATCGTGATGTCGAAAATCACTTGGGAAAAACTCACCCCGGATCAACAGAAGATGGTGAAAACGGCGGCCAAGGCTGCCCAGGCTGAAGAACGCGTGTTGTGGGACAAGAAGTCCGCTGCCAGCGAAGAGAAACTCAAGGCCGCTGGGGTCGAGTTCATCGAAGTCGACAAGAAACCCTTCTACGACGCCACCGCACCGGTACGGGAAAAGTACGGCGCGAAGTACGCCGACCTGATCAAAAAGATCGAAGCCGTTCAGTAACGCCTCCCGCTCTGTACTCATGAAAAAGGCCCGGCGCGCCAGCGGTTCAGGCGCGCCCGGTTACGGTGGAACCCGATGAAGAATCTGCTGCTGCGTATCAACGACAAGATCTACATGACGTGCATCTGGGTCGCCGGCCTTTCCGTCCTGGCGATTTCCCTGATGATTCCCTGGGGCGTCTTCGCCCGTTACGTGCTCGGCACCGGCTCCAGCTGGCCAGAGCCGACGGCGATCCTGCTGATGATGGTGTTCACCTTCATCGGCGCCGCCGCCAGTTACCGCGCCGGTGCGCACATGGCCGTGGCCATGCTCACCGACCGCATGCCACCGCAGCTGAAATCCGCAGCGGCGATTTTTTCGCAACTGCTGATGGCGGCCATCTGCATCTTCATGACCATCTGGGGGACCAAGCTGTGCATGTCCACCTGGAACCAGTTCATGGCCGCCCTGCCCGATCTGCGGGTTGGCGTGACCTATTTGCCGATCCCCCTGGGCGGCCTGCTGACGCTGATTTTTGTCGTGGAAAAACTCTTGCTCGGTGACCAGAGCAAACGTCGGGTCGTGCAGTTCGACCTGGTTGAAGAAAGTGAAGGTGCCGTTTAATGGACGCTCTGATCCTGCTGGGCAGTTTTATCGTATTGATCCTGATCGGCATGCCGGTCGCCTACGCGTTGGGCGCCGCTGCGCTGATCGGCGCTTGGTGGATCGACATTCCCTTCCAGGCGGTGATGATCCAGGTCGCCTCGGGGGTGAACAAATTCTCGCTGCTGGCCATTCCGTTCTTCGTCCTCGCCGGCGCGATCATGGCCGAGGGCGGGATGTCCCGGCGGTTGGTGGCGTGTGCCGGGGTGCTGGTCGGTTTCGTGCGCGGTGGTCTGTCGCTGGTCAACATCGTTGCCTCGACGTTCTTCGGCGCGATCTCCGGTTCGTCGGTGGCCGACACCGCGTCGGTGGGTTCGGTGCTGATTCCGGAGATGGAGCGCAAGGGTTATCCACGGGACTTCTCCACCGCCGTGACCGTCAGCGGTTCGGTGCAAGCCCTGCTGACTCCGCCAAGCCACAACTCGGTGCTCTACTCGCTGGCCGCTGGCGGTACGGTGTCGATCGCTTCGCTGTTCATGGCCGGCATCGTCCCGGGCCTGCTGATGAGCGCCTGCCTGATGGTGCTGTGCCTGATCTTCGCGAAAAAGCGCAACTACCCCAAGGGCGAAGTGATTCCGATGCGCCAGGCGCTGAAGATCGTCGGCGAAGCCCTGTGGGGCATGATGGCGATGGTGATCATCCTCGGCGGCATTCTCTCGGGTATTTTCACCGCCACTGAATCGGCGGCCATCGCCGTGCTGTGGTCATTCTTCGTGACCATGTTCATCTACCGCGACTACAAATGGAGCGAGTTGCCCAAGCTGATGCACCGCACGGTGCGCACCATCTCCATTGTGATGATCCTGATCGGTTTCGCCGCCAGCTTCGGCTACATCATGACCCTGATGCAGATTCCGGCGAAGATCACCACGCTGTTCCTGACCCTGTCGGACAACCGCTACGTGATCCTCATGTGCATCAACGTCATGCTGCTGTTGCTCGGCACGGTGATGGACATGGCGCCGCTGATCCTGATCCTCACGCCGATCCTGATGCCAGTGATCATGGGTATTGGCGTCGATCCGGTGCAGTTCGGCATGATCATGCTGGTCAACCTGGGGATCGGATTGATAACACCGCCCGTGGGGGCCGTGCTCTTCGTCGGCTCGGCGGTGGGCAAGGTCAGTATCGAAAGCACGGTGAAAGCGCTGCTGCCGTTCTATGGCGTGCTGTTCCTGGTGCTGCTGCTGGTGACCTACGTTCCGGCGATTTCGCTGTGGCTGCCGCACCTGGTGTTGTAACCCGCTGAGAAGATCGCAGCCTTCGGCAGCTCCTACAGGAACGCAATCTCTTGTAGGAGCTGTCGAGTGCAACGAGGCTGCGATCTTTTGCTCTTCACGCCCGCAACAACATGTACCCCGCCACCACCAGACAGACACTGGCAAACCCCACCTGCAACGCCCGCGCCGGCACCTGCGCGCACAGCCTGCGACCGATGAGCATGCCAACGATACTGGCGACAATGAACGCCGCGCCCTGGCTGTCGATACGCACCCCCGCATGAAACGCGCCGATCACCCCGATCGCGGAAATCAGACTGATCACCATCAATGACGTCGCAACGATGCCGCGCATCTGCACATCGGTCAGTTGCTTGAACGCCGGCACGATCAGAAAGCCGCCGCCGACGCCAAGTAAACCCGAAACCACGCCAGTAACCGCTCCCAGTGCAGCCAGGGTGGCGGTGCATTTGGCGGTCCAGTCGAAGCGCCCGGTCTGCTCGTTGAGCATGCAGTTTTTCTGCCCCCAACTGGCATGGCCGTGATCGCTCGGCCCCGCTTGCTGACGCTCCTTTCTGAACATCCGCCAAGCGACCAGGACCATCAGCAGGCTGAACAGGATCATCAGAATCTTTTCCGGCAACTGATGTGCGAAGTAGATCCCCAGCGGCGAAAACACCGCGCCCAACGCGGCAATCAACAGCGCCGCGCGGTAACGCACCAGGCCATGGCGCAAACCGTCGATCGCCCCGACCGCCGCCGCGCTGCCGACCGCAAACAAGGCCACCGGCGCCGCTTGCGTCATCGTCCAGCCGAGCCCGAGCACCAGCGCCGGCACCGCGAGAATCCCGCCGCCCGCGCCAGTCAGGCCGAGGACCAACCCCATCACCACGCCAAACAGACTTGCCAGCAACATAGGGGTTTTCTCAGTCGACCCTGGACAGACGCGTCAGCCACTCGCGGCCCTTGAGCATGCCGTGCCAGTAGAACCACGGCAGCAACGTCGCCTTCAGCCACCACGCCGAACGGCGGGCCACGGTCGGGTCCAGCGGGAAAGTCGGCAGCAGTTTGCCGCCATAGCCGAACTCGGCGAGGATCACCTTGCCCTTCTCCACCGTCAGCGGGCACGAGCCGTAGCCGTCGTACTTGAGCGGCAGCGGCTGTTGTTTGCGCGCGGCCAGCAGGTTCTGCGCAACGACGACCACCTGCTTGCGCACCGCCGCCGCGGTTTTCGCGTTGCTGGTGCCGCAGATATCGCCCAGTGCAAACACGTCTGGATAGCGCGGATGCTGCAGGCTGTGCGGATCGACCTCGCACCAACCGCCGGCATCGGCCAGCGCACTCTGGGCGATGAAATCCGGCGCGACTTGTGGCGGCACGACGTGCAGCAGATCGAAGGTTTTCGCGACCCGGCTGACATTGCCGTCGGCGTCCTTTACTTCAAACCACGCGGTTTTCGCCGGGCCGTCGACCTTGACCAGATTCGAGTTGAACGCCAGTTGCGCGTCGTACTGTTCGATGTACTTCATCAACGGCGGCACAAAGGTCGGCACGCCAAACAGCGCAGCGCCAGCGAGATTGAATTCGACATTGATATCTTTCAGCACGGCGGATTTGCGCCAGTAATCGCAAGACAGGTACAGGGCTTTTTGCGGCGCGCCGGCGCATTTGATCGGCATCGCCGGCTGGGTGAACAGCGCCCGGCCATCGCGCAGTTTCTGCACTTGATCCCAAGTGTACTGGGCGTGTTGATAGCTGTAGTTGGAGGTGACGCCGTGCTGACCGAGGCTTTCCTGCAAGCCTTCGACTTTTTCCCAGGCCAGGCGCAGGCCGGGGCAGACGACCAGGTTTTGATAGCTGACGGTGCGCTGGTCGTCGAGGGTGAGTTGGCGGCTTTGCGGGTCGATGGCGCTGACACTGGCCTGAATCCACGTCGCCTGCCGTGGCATGACTTGGCTCATCGGCCTGACGGTGTCTTTCACATCAAACGCGCCACCGCCGACCAGCGTCCACGCCGGTTGATAGTAGTGCTGTGAACTCGGTTCGATCACGGTGACTTTAAGTTGCGGGTCACGCTTGAGCAGGCTGGCGACAAAACCGATGCCGGCCGTGCCACCGCCGATGACCACGATGTCCGCACTGATGGATGGGCCCCAGTGTTGATCGTTCATTGCTTGTTCCTTTTGCTGCACGCAAGGATTTGTTCGGGTCAAACCAAAGAACCTGTGGGAGCTGGCTTGCCAGCGAAAGCGGTGTGTCAGTCACATAAATATTGGCTGATAAGTCCTCATCGCTGGCAAGCCAGCTCCCACAGGGTAAGTAAGTGTTAGGGCTGGCATTTATGGCTGTTCCCAGCTCTTGAGTACCGCTCCGCAATAGAGCCCCGAGAGGGTCTTCATCACCTGGATCACTTCGTGACTGGCCAGGCCGTAGAAAATGTATTTGCCTTCGCGGCGGGTCGCGACCAGGCCTTCATCGCGCAAGATGCCCAGTTGTTGGGAAAGCGTCGGCTGGCGTACGCCGGTCATCTTTTCCAGCTCGCCGACGTTGCGTTCGCCCTGGGTCAGTTGACAGAGAATCAACAGACGATCCTCATTGGCCAGGGCTTTGAGCAAGGCGCAGGCTTTGGACGCCGAGGCGCGCAGTTGGGCGACTTCACATTCGGTCAGACTGGATTGCATTTGCACGAGGCCTTGAAGGTCACTTAAGCTGCGAACATTATGTTTTTACATAAACTGTTGCAACTCGAAATTCCTCAGCACAGGTTTCTGCCATGCCCGCCCTGATTGAAGCGTTCCTCGACCCCGCCTCCTCGACCTACAGCTACGTGGTCTATGAAGCCGACGGCGGCCAGTGCGCGATCGTCGACCCGGTGCTCGACTATGATGGCGCCGCCGGGCGCACCGGCACGGCGCAGGCGGACAAGATCATCGCTTTCGTGCGCGCGCATCGGCTGCAAGTGCAATGGCTGCTGGAAACCCACGCCCACGCCGACCACCTCTCCGCCGCGCCGTACCTGCGTCGTGAACTGGGCGGCAAGATCGCCATCGGTGAATCGATCAGCAAAGTGCAGAATGTGTTCAAGGCGCTGTTCAATCTGGAGCCGGAATTTTGCGTCGATGGCTCGCAGTTCGATCATCTGTTCGCGCCGAACGAGTCGTTCATGATCGGCAATCTCAAGGCCACCGCCCTGCACGTCCCCGGCCATACGCCAGCGGACATGGCGTACCTGATCGACGGCGAGCAGATCCTGGTGGGTGACACGCTGTTCATGCCCGATGTCGGCACCGCGCGCTGTGATTTCCCTGGCGGCAATGCGCAGCAATTGTTCAAGTCGATCCAGAAGCTGCTGGCGTTTCCCGCCAGCGTGAAGCTTTACGTCTGCCACGATTACCCGCCCGAGGGCCGCGCCTCACAGTGCCAGACCACTGTCGGCGAACAGCGCAAAAGCAATATTCATGTGCATGACGGGATCGATGAAGCGGCGTTCGTCGAGATGCGCACGACACGTGACGCTGGGTTAGGCATGCCGACGTTGCTGCTGCCGGCGATTCAGGTGAACGTGCGGGCGGGGAATCTGCCGGCGCCTGAGGACAATGGCGTGGTTTACCTGAAGATTCCGCTTAACAAACTCTGACGGTTCGGCAACGCAGCCTCCAGCAGCGCCAACTGATCGTTCCCACGCTCCGCGTGGGAATGCATCCCGTGACGCTCTGCGTCACTTCTTGAGGCGGAACGCGGAGCGTCCCTGGCGGCATTCCCACGCGGAGCGTGGGAACGATCGGCGTCTGCAGGTCAGTCGTATCAATTGCCCAACGTCAGGCCATTCGCCGGCAATGGCAACGCGGTCTTGTAGCGCACCTGCTTGAGCGCAAAGCTCGAGCGAATGTTCGCCACCCCCGGCACCTTGGTCAGAAAATCCATCATGAAGCGTTCCAGCGACTGAATGCTCGGCACCAGCACGCGAATCAGATAATCCGGATCACCCGCCATCAAGTAGCACTCCATCACCTCAGGCCGATCAGAAATCGCTTCCTCGAAATGCTGCAACGCCTCCTCTACCTGCTTTTCCAGGCTGACGTGAATGAACACGTTCACGTGCAGCCCCAGCAGATCGGCATCCAGCAGCGTGACCTGCTCGCGAATCAAGCCCAATTCTTCCATGGCCTTGACCCGGTTGAAGCACGGCGTCGGCGACAGGTTCACCGAGCGAGCGAGGTCGGCGTTGGTGATGCGCGCGTTCTCCTGAAGACTGTTGAGAATGCCGATGTCGGTACGGTCCAGTTTGCGCATGAGACAAAACCACCTGTTTTTTATGTTTATGCAGAATTTCTATCTGCAAATGGTCGCCAGCGCAACGAAACACAGAGAAATATTCTTCTTGGCCACGCCTATGATTGTTGTAGGACAAGATTTCCTCATCCCGGAATGACTGCCAGCTCACTACAAGAAATTCACAAGATCGAGCGTAGAAGCCATGACCCAAGCGTATGAACCGCTGCGCCTGCACGTCCCTGAACCCTCGGGCCGTCCCGGCTGCAAAACCGATTTTTCCTACCTGCATCTGACCGATGCCGGTACGGTGCGCAAACCTCCTGTTGATGTAGAACCTGCCGATACCGCCGACCTCGCCCGTGGCCTGATTCGCGTGCTCGACGATCAGGGCAACGCCCTCGGCCCGTGGGCCGAAAACGTGCCGGTAGAAATCCTGCGCAAAGGCATGCGCGCGATGCTCAAGACGCGCATCTACGACAACCGCATGGTCGTCGCCCAGCGGCAGAAAAAGATGTCGTTCTACATGCAGAGCCTTGGCGAAGAAGCCATCGGCAGCGCCCAGGCGTTGGCGCTGAACATCGATGACATGTGCTTCCCCACCTACCGCCAGCAAAGCATCCTCATGGCTCGCGATGTGCCGCTGGTCGACCTGATCTGCCAACTGCTGTCCAACGAGCGCGATCCACTCAAGGGCCGCCAGTTGCCGATCATGTACTCGGTCAAGGACGCCGGTTTCTTCACCATATCAGGCAACCTCGCCACCCAGTTCATTCAGGGCGTTGGCTGGGGCATGGCCTCGGCGATCAAGGGCGATACCAAAATCGCCTCGGCGTGGATCGGTGACGGCGCCACTGCCGAATCGGACTTCCACACCGCCCTCACCTTCGCTCACGTTTATCGCGCGCCGGTGATCCTCAACGTGGTCAACAACCAGTGGGCTATTTCCACGTTCCAGGCCATCGCCGGCGGTGAAGCCACGACTTTCGCCGGACGCGGCGTCGGTTGCGGCATCGCCTCGCTGCGTGTCGATGGCAACGACTTCTATGCGGTCTACGCCGCTTCCGCCTGGGCTGCCGAACGCGCCCGGCGCAACCTCGGCCCGACCATGATCGAATGGGTCACCTACCGCGCCGGCCCGCACTCGACCTCCGACGATCCATCGAAATACCGCCCTGCCGATGACTGGAGCCACTTCCCGCTCGGCGATCCGATCGCGCGTCTGAAACAGCACTTGATCAAAGTCGGCCACTGGTCGGAAGAAGAACACGCGGCCGTCAGCGCCGAACTCGAAGCCGAAGTGATTGCCGCGCAGAAACAGGCCGAACAGTACGGCACCCTCGCCGGCGGGCAGATTCCAAGCGCCGCGACCATGTTCGAAGACGTCTACAAAGAGATGCCGGAGCACTTGAAGCGCCAGCGTCAGCAGTTGGGGATCTGACATGAACGATCACAACAACAATATTCAGTTGGAAACCGCCATGACCACGACCACCATGACCATGATCCAGGCCCTGCGCTCGGCCATGGATGTGATGCTTGAGCGTGATGACAACGTCGTCGTCTTCGGTCAGGACGTCGGCTACTTCGGCGGCGTGTTCCGCTGCACCGAAGGCCTGCAGACCAAGTACGGCACCTCACGGGTGTTCGACGCACCGATCTCGGAAAGCGGCATCGTCGGCGTCGCCGTCGGCATGGGCGCCTACGGTTTGCGTCCGGTCGCCGAAATCCAGTTCGCCGACTACGTCTACCCCGCCTCCGACCAGATCATTTCCGAAGCAGCGCGTCTGCGTTATCGCTCGGCCGGCGAGTTCACCGCACCGATGACCCTGCGCATGCCATGCGGCGGTGGCATCTACGGCGGCCAGACCCACAGCCAGAGTATCGAGGCGATGTTCACTCAGGTCTGCGGTCTGCGCACGGTCATGCCGTCCAACCCGTACGACGCCAAAGGCTTGCTGATCGCCTCCATCGAAAACGATGACCCGGTGATCTTCCTCGAGCCGAAACGCCTGTACAACGGCCCGTTCGACGGCCACCACGACCGCCCGGTGACCCCGTGGTCGAAACACCCGCAAGCCCAGGTGCCGGACGGTTACTACACCGTGCCGCTGGACGTTGCCGCGATCACTCGTCCGGGCAAGGACGTGACGGTGCTGACCTATGGCACCACCGTTTATGTCTCGCAAGTCGCGGCCGAAGAATCCGGCGTCGATGCCGAAGTCATCGACCTGCGCAGCCTGTGGCCGCTGGATCTGGAAACCATCGTCAAGTCGGTGAAGAAAACCGGTCGCTGCGTGGTGGTTCACGAAGCCACCCGCACCTGCGGTTTCGGCGCCGAGCTGGTATCGCTGGTGCAGGAGCATTGCTTCCATCACCTGGAAGCGCCGATCGAGCGCGTCACTGGTTGGGACACTCCCTACCCGCACGCGCAGGAGTGGGCGTATTTCCCAGGGCCGTCCCGCGTGGGCGCGGCGTTGAAACGGGTCATGGAGGTCTGAATGGGCACGCACGTTATCAAGATGCCGGACATCGGCGAAGGCATCGCAGAAGTAGAACTGTCGCAGTGGCACGTCAAGGTTGGCGATCTGGTGGTTGAAGACCAGGTGCTGGCGGATGTGATGACCGACAAGGCGATGGTCGATATTCCGTCGCCGGTGCACGGGAAAGTGATTGCCCTTGGTGGTCAGCCGGGTGAAGTGATGGCGGTCGGCAGTGTGCTGATCAGCATCGAGGTTGAAGGTGCCGGCAACCTTAAAGAGTCCGCCGCGCCTGCGCCGGTCAAAGAAGCACCGGTTGCGCCGAACGTTGAAGCCGCTGTCGAAAGCAAACCCGCCGCAGCCGCCGCACCACGTCCGGCTGCCGTTTGCCAGGGCCCGATGGTCGCTCGCGAAGCGGATGAACGCCCGCTAGCCTCGCCAGCCGTGCGCAAACATGCGCTGGATCTGGGCATTCAATTGCGCTTGGTGCGCGGTTCCGGCCCGGCCGGTCGCGTGTTGCATGACGACCTGGAGGCCTATCTGGCGCAAGGTCAGTCGAACGCTTCGGCGCCGGCCGCTGCCGCTTATGCCCAGCGCCACGACGAAGAACAGATTCAAGTGATCGGCATGCGCCGCAAGATCGCCCAGCGCATGCAGGACGCCACGCAGCGCGCAGCGCATTTCAGCTATGTCGAAGAAATCGACGTCACCGCGATCGAAGAACTGCGCGCGCATCTGAATGAAAAACATGGCGCCAGCCGTGGCAAGTTGACCTTGTTGCCGTTCCTCGTTCGCGCGCTGGTTGTCGCCCTGCGCGACTTCCCGCAGATGAACGCCCGTTACGACGACGAAGCGCAAGTCATCACCCGCCTCGGCGCGGTGCATGTCGGCGTCGCCACGCAAAGCGATGTCGGCCTGATGGTGCCCGTGGTGCGTCACGCCGAAACGCGCAGCCTGTGGGACAGCGCCGCGGAAATTTCGCGTTTGGCCAACGCCGCGCGCAATGGCAAGGCCAGCCGCGATGAGCTGTCCGGTTCGACCATTACTCTGACCAGTCTCGGCGCATTGGGCGGCATTGTCAGCACGCCGGTGCTGAACCTGCCGGAAGTGGCCATTGTCGGCGTAAACAAAATCGTCGAACGGCCAATGGTGGTCAAAGGCCAGGTAGTGATCCGCAAGATGATGAACCTCTCCAGCTCCTTCGATCATCGCGTGGTCGACGGCATGGATGCGGCGCTCTTCATTCAGGCCATTCGTGGCTTGCTCGAACAACCCGCCACCTTGTTTGTGGAGTAAGCCCGAATGCAATCTCTGAACACTACGCTGCTGATCATCGGCGGCGGCCCCGGCGGTTACGTTACCGCGATCCGCGCTGGGCAACTGAGCATCCCGACCATCCTGGTCGAAGGCCAATCGTTGGGCGGCACCTGCCTGAATATCGGTTGCATTCCGTCGAAAGCGCTGATTCATGTGGCTGAGCAGTTTCATCAGACGCAACATCACAGCCAGCATTCGGCGTTGGGCATCAGCGTTGCCGCGCCGACTCTGGATATCAGCAAAAGCGTCGAGTGGAAGGATGGCATCGTTGATCGCCTGACCACTGGCGTCGCCGCGCTGCTGAAGAAGAACAAGGTTCAGGTCATCAACGGCTGGGCGAAAATCATCGACGGCAAAACCGTGGAAGTCGGCGATACCCGAATCCAGTGCGAGCATCTGGTGCTGGCCACCGGTTCGACCAGCGTCAACCTGCCGATCCTGCCGATTGGCGGGCCGATCATCTCCTCCACCGAAGCGCTGGCGCCGACGGCTGTGCCGAAGCGTCTGGTGGTGGTCGGCGGTGGTTACATCGGCCTGGAGCTGGGCATTGCCTATCGCAAGCTCGGTGCCGAAGTCAGCGTGGTCGAGGCGCAGGACCGGATTCTGCCGGCTTACGACGCGGAGCTGACGCAACCGGTGCATGAGGCGCTGAAGCAATTGGGCGTGAAGCTGTACCTCAAGCACAGCGTGCTGGGCTTCGACGGCACGTTGCAGGTGCGCGATCCCGAAGGCGAAACCCTCAATCTGGAAACCGATCAGGTACTGGTCGCGGTCGGACGCAAACCCAATACGCAGGGCTTCAATCTCGAAGCGTTGAATCTGGACATGAATGGTTCGGCGATCAGGATCGACAGCGGTTGCCAGACCAGCATGCGCAACGTCTACGCCATTGGCGACGTGAGCGGCGAACCGATGCTGGCCCACCGCGCCATGGCTCAGGGCGAAATGGTTGCCGAGCTGATCAGTGGCAAGCGCCGCGAATTCAACCCGACCGCCATCGCCGCCGTGTGCTTTACCGACCCGGAACTGGTGGTGGTCGGCAAAACTCCGGACGAGGCCAAGGCTGCCGGGCTGGACTGCATCGTTGCAAGCTTCCCGTTCGCCGCCAACGGCCGCGCAATGACCCTGGAATCGAAAAGCGGCTTCGTCCGCGTGGTCGCACGTCGCGACAATCATTTGATTATCGGCTGGCAAGCGGTGGGAGTCGGTGTTTCCGAATTGTCGACGGCATTCGCGCAGAGCCTGGAAATGGGCGCGCGGCTGGAAGACATCGGCGGCACCATTCATGCGCACCCGACCTTGGGCGAAGCGGTGCAGGAAGCGGCGTTGCGGGCGCTGGGGCATGCGTTGCATCTGTGACAGATGCAGCCGAATGCCGCTGTGGCGAGGGGATTTATCCCCGCTGGGTTGCGCAGCAACCGCAAAATCTGCCACCGCCGAACGTCAGATATCTGAGCCAAAGGGGCCGCTTCGCAGCCCAGCGGGGATAAATCCCCTCGCCACAAGCTGCGAAACCGCTCAAGAATGAAGTATTGTTGTGCCCATCCAAAAAAACGTCAGAAGCCTTGAACCGTTTCGGCGGTTGTTCAGTGATAGAGGGTGTCATGGGTAACGAAAGCATCAATTGGGACAAGCTGGGTTTTGACTACATCAAGACCGACAAGCGCTATCTGTCGTACTTTCGCGATGGCGAGTGGGACAAAGGCACCCTGACCGAAGATAACGTCCTGCACATCAGCGAAGGCTCCACTGCCCTTCACTACGGTCAGCAATGCTTCGAAGGCATGAAGGCCTATCGCTGCAAGGACGGCTCGATCAACCTGTTCCGCCCGGACCAGAACGCCCTGCGCATGCAGCGCAGCTGCGCGCGCCTGCTGATGCCGACGGTCGACACCGAGCAGTTCATCGAAGCCTGCAAAGCCGTGGTTCGCGCCAACGAGCGTTTCATCCCGCCGTACGGCACCGGCGGCGCGCTGTACCTGCGCCCGTTCGTGATCGGCGTCGGTGACAACATCGGCGTACGCACCGCGCCCGAGTTCATCTTCTCGATCTTCTGCATCCCGGTCGGCGCCTACTTCAAGGGCGGCCTGACCCCGCACAACTTCCAGATCTCCAGCTACGACCGCGCGGCCCCGCAAGGCACCGGTGCGGCCAAGGTCGGCGGCAACTACGCCGCCAGCCTGATGCCGGGCTCGAAAGCCAAGAAAGCCAACTTTGCCGACGCGATCTACCTCGATCCGATGACCCACACCAAGATCGAGGAAGTCGGTTCGGCCAACTTCTTCGGGATCACTCACGACAACAAGTTCGTCACGCCGAACTCGCCATCGGTCCTGCCAGGCATCACCCGCCTGTCGCTGATCGAACTGGCCAAATCGCGTCTGGGCCTGGAAGTGGTTGAAGGCGACGTGCTGATCGACAAGCTGTCGGACTTCAAGGAAGCCGGTGCCTGCGGTACCGCTGCGGTGATCACGCCGATTGGCGGCATCAGCTACAACGATCACCTGCATGTGTTCCACAGCGAAACCGAGGTAGGCCCGGTGACCCAGCAGCTCTACAAAGAGCTGACTGGCGTGCAGACCGGCGACATCGAAGCGCCAGCGGGCTGGATCGTCAAGGTTTGATCTGACGACTGCAGATGCTCAGAAGCCCTCCATTGAGTGATTGATGGAGGGCTTTTTTGTTGGGCTGCAAAAGATCAAAAGATCGCAGCCTTCGGCAGTTCCCACACGGTCTCTGTAAGACCTGCCGAAGGCTGCGATCTTTCGATCTTCTATTTCAAAGCAATCCGCTTCCCGGCTCGACTGGCGATTCCGCTCGCCTGCCCATTCTGCTGCTTGCCCATCCGCGCCTGGGTGATCAATCCCGGTATCAACTCGCCCTCCGGCAGATTCTTCCAGAACCGCACCGGCAAATGCCCTTGCATGACCTTCGGGTTCAACCGCGCCGGGTTGAAGATGTGGCTGTAGTAGGTCAACCACAAATCGCCGTGGGGGTCATCGACGTTCTGTGCCAGTTGCTGCCATTCAATCGGGCACTGCCGCTCGTGAATCAATTGCTCACCGTCGTAGTACACACCATCGCGCGGTGTGGCGATCAACCAGCGATGCTGGCCCATGCGCCCGATAAAGTGCTCGCTGGCGCTGTGCAGAATGTCATGCGCCGGTTCATGCCACGCGACATATTGCGGGCCGGGAAGATCCTTCGGCCGCTCGATGAAACGCACGAATGCATGCAGATGATGAGCCTCGCGGCTGACCTGCTTGATGCGCCGCTGCAACTCGCTGCCGAGTTTGTCGCCGGCCATCATCGCCGTGCGGTCGCCGTGACTGACCCGCCAGAGCACTTCATACAACAGGCTCCAGCGCTGTTCGCCGCGATAGCGCGCCGCGTGCTCGAGGGTGGCGAGCAGCGCACGGGGAATACGCGCCTGAAACGGCCCCTGCCCTTCGGGCACGTGATCATCACTGGCAAACAGATCGCCAACGCCTTCCGCCGCCCAGCTAACCAGACTTGGATCGATTTCATGGCTGAGCAACCAGCGCGCCTGCTGGCGCCAGGTGTCGAACAGATCGTCACAATCGAGACTGATCATCCCCACAACCCCATCTGCTGCGGCATCGGCCGGTCGCGCAATTGCTGGTAGAGCATGTGACTGGTGACTTCCGCCTGTTGCGGGTGGTAATCGCTGGTGATGATGAACGGCTTGGCCTTCGCCAGCACACAGCGCATCCGCGCGACGTCTTCGTAACGGATGCGGCGCTGACGGCGCAGCTCGACCAGGCGCTCGGTGGTGCGCAAGCCGATGCCCGGGATGCGTGCGATCAACGTCGCATCGGCACGATTGAGGTCCAGCGGGAACACTTCGCGATTTTCCAGCGCCCAAGCCAGCTTCGGGTCAATATCGAGCGCCAGATTGCCCGGGCCTTTAAGCAGTTCGTCAGCGCTGTAGCCGTAGCTGCGCAGGAGGAAATCAGCCTGATACAAACGGTGCTCGCGCATCAGCGGCGGCGCGGCAAGCGGTACGCTTTTCGGGCTGTCGGGGATCGGGCTGAATGCCGAATAATAGACCCGGCGCAAACGGAAGTTGCCATACAGGGATTGAGCGCTGTGGAGGATGGTGCTGTCATCGGTGTCATCGGCACCGACGATCAATTGCGTGCTTTGTCCGGCCGGGGCGAATTTTGCCGAGCGCGGTTCGTTCAATACCGTCTGCACGCCGGTGTAGATGGTGTTCATCGCTTGCTTGATCGAGGTGATGTCCTTCTCCGGCGCCAGTGTCTGCAGGCTGGCGTCGGTGGGCAGTTCGATGTTGACGCTGAGGCGGTCGGCATAGCGCCCGGCTTCTTCGATCAAGGCCGGATCGGCTTCCGGAATGGTCTTGAGATGGATGTAGCCGCGAAATTCGTGCTCTTCACGGAGCAACTTCGCCACACGCACCAGCTGCTCCATGGTGTAGTCCGCCGAGCGAATGATCCCGGAACTGAGAAACAGGCCGCTGACGCAGTTGCGCCGGTAGAAATCCATCGTCAGCGTCACGACTTCTTCCGGGGTGAAGCGCGCACGCGGCACATCGCTGGAACGGCGGTTGACGCAATATTGGCAATCGTAAAGGCAGAAGTTGGTCAGCAGGATTTTCAGCAACGACACACAGCGCCCGTCCGGCGTGTAGCTGTGGCAAATGCCCATGCCGTCCGTCGAACCGAGCCCGCTCTTGCCCTCGGAGCTGCGCTTGGGCGCACCACTGCTGGCGCAGGAGGCGTCGTACTTGGCGGCGTCGGCGAGGATGCTCAGCTTGTCGATGATTTGCATGGCGCGGGCTCTTTACTGTGTGCATATACAGTATAGGCTCGCCCGCCGCGAAACAAGTTGATGGATGACCCCTCGTCGGCTGATCACCTGAATTGCCATCACCCGCGCAACCAGTGGGAGCGAGCCTGCTCGCGAAGAGGCCCTGCCAGTCACCGCAACACAGTGATCAAACCGCCCACTGCAATATCAACCAACTGTTCGCCCCGCTGATCAACACAAACAGCCCCCAGGCCAGCACCCGCGTGGGCCAGCGATTGACGAACGGCCCCATCAACTGCCGGTCGTTGGTCATGCGAATCAGCGGGTACAAGGCAAACGGCAGTTGCAGGCTGAGCACTACCTGGCTCAACACCAGCAGCTTGCCGATAGCGCCATCACCGAGCAGCCATACGCCGATGAACGCCGGAATCAGCGCCAGCCCGCGGGTGATCAAACGCCGCTGCCAGCACGGGATGCGCAGGTTCAGATAGCCCTCCATGATCACCTGCCCGGCGATGGTCCCGGTGAAGGTCGAACTTTGCCCCGACGCGAGCAGTGCCACGCCGAACAGCACACTGGCCAGCGCACCGCCCACCAGCGGATCGAGCAGATGATAGGCGTCCTGAATGTCGACCACATCGGTGTGCCCGGACTGGTGAAAGGCCGCCGCGGCGAGAATCAGAATCGCCGCGTTGACCAGCAACGCCAAGGCCAGAGAACCGATGGTGTCGATGCGTGCCAGTTTCACCGCGTCCTGCTTGCTCGCCAGATCCTTGCCGATCATCCGCGTCTGCACGATCGAGGTGTGCAGATACAGGTTATGCGGCATCACTGTGGCGCCGAGGATGCCGATGGCCAGATACAGCGGCGCCGCATCGCTGATCGCGGATAGCGAGGGTTTAAAGCCCAGCGCCACGTCTGGCCAGTACGGTTTGATCAACAACAATTCGACGAAGAAACACACACCGATGGTCGCGACCAGCACCAGCATGATCACTTCGAGCCGACGGAATCCCCGGTTCTGCAGGGCCAGTACCAGCAGCGTGTCGAACGCCGTCAGAGCGATACCGAAGGTCAGCGAGCAACCGAGCAGCAAGTGAAACGCGAGAGCGCAGCCAAGCACTTCGGCGAGGTCGGTGGCGAT
This sequence comes from Pseudomonas sp. S3_G06, assembly GCF_054667565.1. Classification (NCBI taxonomy): domain Bacteria; kingdom Pseudomonadati; phylum Pseudomonadota; class Gammaproteobacteria; order Pseudomonadales; family Pseudomonadaceae; genus Pseudomonas; species Pseudomonas sp. S3_G06. The sequence goes on along the minus strand of NZ_CP162738.1, from coordinate 1,554,785 downwards.
GATCGAGATCTCCGCCAGTATCCATTGCAGGCGCGCTGTCGGGGTGCTGTAGCGCTCGCGGGACAACTGCGCCAGATCGCGCCCGGTGGCGATGCCCAGCCGCGAGCACAGACATTGCACGACCATGCCGGCCAGGCTCGCCAGCAGCACCACGAACAACAGGCTGTAGCCAAAACGCGAACCGGCCTCGATCGCGGTCGCCCAGTTGCCCGGATCCATGTAGCCGATCGACACCAGCAAACCGGGACCGGCGAAACGCAGCACACGTTTGAAGAACGAGGCAGTCGGATCAACCGCAACACTGCCGGCCACTTCCGGCGGGCAAAACGGCGCGGTGGCTATTTTGGGCAGACTGAATTTCACGCACACATCCAGAAACAAAAACGGGAGCCCGGCAGCTTAGTCGTTTCGCCTGATGCCTTGAAGCGCAAAGATCGCTGAACCTATGGGTTCACCCCCAGCAACTGCTCGCGCAACTCGGGACTGCGTGTTCGCGGATCCAGCCAGATATCGAAAAACGCCTCGGCAAACTGCGGATCCTCGATCTCATGCTGGAGCTTCTGCCCGACAAAAAAACGCGCGCCCTGCCCCGGCAGATACACGCCGGTAATCCGCGTGCCGGCCTGGACGTCGACAAAGGATTGCTGCATCTGCGCCTGCCAGCCGGCCAATTGCGCTGAAGTGACCCGAGGACCGGCCAGGCGTTTGATCTCATCGACACTGGTGCTGACCAGATCATCGCGCGAGATGTTGCGCCGGTAGATCAGCTCCAGAGCAAACGGCTGGCCGTCCGCCAGCGGCCGCGCGGCACTCCACAAACGAGCGCTGTAAACATCGAAGCCGAACACGCTGAAATCGCCGCTGCCGATAATTTGCGCCCCCGGCACTGCGTCCTGCCAATTGGCCCACGTCGGCGTCAGCAACAGTGCCCATAAGCCGATGCCACAACAGCCACGTACGAGCTTCGGTGTTCTGTTCATCGCCGTATCGTCTCCGCTGCATTCTGATGATCAAAGCATAGCCGGATTCGCGCCTGAATTTTTGTATACAAAAATTGCGAACATAAGCAGCAATCTTTAATCGGCAGTGCTAACGTGGCTTATCCTGACCCGATGGAGACACCCGCGTGCTGATCCTCAAACTGCTGCTGATTCCCGCTTTTCTCCTGCTGATTTCCCTGGCGGGCAAACGTTGGGGGCCGAGCGTGGCCGGGTGGCTGTCGGGATTGCCGGTGGTGGTCGGACCGATTCTGTTCTTTCTGGCGATTGAACAAGGGTCGCAGTTTGCCGCGCAATCGGCGGTGGCGGCGCTGTCGGCGATGTTCGCGATGATCGCTTTCTGCATTACTTATGCGCAGGTGGCGCAGCGGGCGAACTGGCCGTGGGCGTTGACCATTTCACTGGCGGTGTGGGCCGCGCTGGCGACGGTGTTGTCGGTGATTCCGGCGTCCTTGCCGTTCTCGGTGATTGCGGCAGCGGTGGCACTGCTCGCTTCGCCTTATCTGTTCCCCGAAGTGCAGCCGGTGTTGAACGGGCCAGCACCCAAGTCGGACAAACTGATCTGGCGGATGATCGCTGGTGCGGCGCTGACGCTGGTGGTGACGATGCTCGCCAGCACCGTCGGCGAACGCTGGAGCGGCCTGCTCGCGGTGTTCCCGGTGCTTGGCAGCGTCATGGCGGTATTCTCGCAACAAACTCGCGGCCCGGCGTTTACCGCTACGTTATTGCGCGCAACGGCAACCGGCATGTATTCGTTTTCGGCGTTCTGCCTGGTGTCGGCCCTGACGCTGCCAAGCATGGGCCTCAGCGGTTTTGTCGTAGGCGTGGCAGTGTCGGTGGCGATGCTCGGGGTGACCCGGCGTCTGCTGGCGCGGCCATTGGCCAAGGCGCAAACGCAATAACCGCCCGGACGAGTCGCGCTGGAACGCCCGGCACGCTCCGTGGGATGATCGCCCGCCTCGCGCGACCATTTCCCGGAGATTTCAGATGTCATTGTTGAGCAAAAAAGCCGTCGTCCTGATGCTGGCGGCCGTCGCCGGTTTCGCCGCGATCAACGCACACGCCGCCAAGGAAAAGGTCAAAACCGAGAAGGTTACGCTGCTCGACGGCAAATTCGCCTTCGTCCTGCCCAAAGGCTTTGTCGCTGACCCGCTGCCCGCCAGCCCGAGCGGGGCCAAGGGCACGATGTACACCAACCAGACCACCAAGACCGTGGTCATCGCCGCCGAAAACCAGATCCCGGCTGGGCAGAACGTCAAGGACAACGACGGTGAGTTTCTCGACGGCAGCGTGTCGAGTTTCATCGATGATCAGCGCAAGGCTCTGCCGGACTTCAACAAACTCAGCGAGAAAAGCCTGACCCAGAAAGGCACCGGCCTGGGTCTGCGTCAGGTTGACAGCACCGCCACCCAGGGTGGTGGCCAAACCCTGAATACCACGCTGCTGGCCGGCTCGGGGACGAAGATGGCGCTGGTGCAGGTGATTTCCCGCGCCAGCGACAAGAAAGCTCACGATGCCCTGGTCAAAGCCATCGTCAAGGATTGAGCCGCTGCAACCAGCCATTCAGATCGCGCAACTCGGCCGCACTGATGCTGTGGCCGACGCCCGGATACGCGTGAAACTCGGGCTGGTAATCGAGCTTGTGCAATAGCGCGTTGGCCTCGGTGCCGTGACGGTAAGGCACCGGATCATCAGCGGTGCCGTGGCCGATAAATATGCTCACCGGCAGTGGCGCTTGCCCGGGCTTGAGTTCGGCTTTGAGCACCGGCAACAAGCGCCCGCTCAACGCGGCAAACCCGCCCACGGCCACCGGCGCGCGCAGGCCCACTTCGTAGCTCATCATCGCGCCCTGGCTGAAGCCGATCAGGTACACCTTGTCCGGCGCGGCGTGATATTTCTTCGCCGCCTGAGCGATAAAGTCGCGCAGCTTCTGGCCGCTGACCTTCAGATCATCGGTCTCGCCGTTGTAGGCGCCTTCGCCCTTCTTGCGAAACCACTGGAAACGCCCTTCACCCAACGTCATCGGTGCGCGCACGGAAAGGTAGTTGTACTGCGCCGGCAGCTGAAATTTCATGCCGATCAGATCGGCCTCGTTACTGCCGTAACCGTGCAGGAAAATCACCAGCGGTCGTGGTTCGGCGTCGGCGTGGACCTGTTCGAGGTATTTGAGCGGCAGGTCGGATTGCAGGGTGGTTTGCGCGTGGACGGCGGTGGATGCGAGCAGGGTCAGCAGGGCGAACAATTTCAGCATTGCAGCGTTCCTTCACAGAGTGTCGGGTTCGCGGGGGAGCCTAACATTCTCGGCTGAGGATCCAAATTTTGTGGAGTGGCTGATGGCCCTTTCGCGAGCAGGCTCGCTCCCACCGTTGAAATACGTTCCCCCTGTGGGAGCGAGCCTGCTCGCGAAGAGGCCCGCACCTTCACGGCAACCTGTCAGTCGTTGGTCAGCTTGCCGGTACGAAACGGCACCCGCCCCGCCACTTTCGCCTGCCAGATCCCCGGCTCGGTATAACGCCCGCGATCAAGCGCAAACAGCACCCCGCTGGTGCCAGCGCGCACGGTGGTCACGCGATCCTGCAACGGGTCAACAACCTCGAACAGCGCATCGCCCTGCTCTACCCACTCGCCGGCTTTGCGCAAGAAACTGACCACGCCGTGATGCGGGGCGAACAGGTATTCGGTGCCTTCGAACGGCAGACCTTCACAACATTCGCTCGGCGCCGCCGGCCATTCGCCGCTGATGAAACCCTGCTCGGCGAGAAAGCCCAGAATCGCTTCGCAGTTGGCCTGAGCCTGATCGACGCGGGTGTCGCCCATGCTGCCCAGCTCCAGCGTCGTCGCCAGATTCGCCGCCGGAATCGCCGCGTTCGGGAATGCTTTGGCCAGACGCAGCCACGGCGTAGAGCAGGATTCATCGAACGAGCTGCCGCCGGAGTCCTCGCAGAGCAACGCGACGCCGGCCTGCAACCGCGCCGCCAGCGATTGCCATTGCGGCCAGTGTTGCGGCAGCGCGTAGAGGTGAATCGCAGCGTCGAAGTCGCAGTGCAAGTCGAGGGTGATGTCGGCGTCGCAGGCGTGGCGCAGCAACAAGCGGTGCAAGGCTTCCAGTTGCGATGCCGGCGCTGGCAATTCTTCGAAGACCTGAGCCATGGCCTGGCGGATCAGCGCGACGTTGGCCTCGGCATCCGCGCCCAGACGCTCGCCAACCAGCGCCGCGACCGGGGCGCTGAGTTCGACGAATGCGCGGTTGAAATTCTTGCCGCTGCCCAGTTCGAAGCGGCCCATGTGATTGCCTTGCAGATGCTGATCCAGGCCGATCGGATTGGCCACCGGCACCAGTTCGATGACGCCCTGCAAACGGCCCTGCCGTTCCAGTTCGTTCAAACGCAGCTTGAGTTCCCACGCTGTACGCATGCCCGGCAGTTCATCGGCGTGCAGGCTGGCCTGGATATACACCTTGCGGCTGCCGGCGCCGTAGCGGAACACGCTGAGGGAGCGCTCGCTGCCCAAATGGCTCCAGGGCAGAACGTGGTCGATGCGTTGCATGAAAAACTCCTGATTAGCTGGATTACGCAAATCCTTGTGGGAGCGAGCCTGCTCGCGAATGCGTCAGGTCAGACGATGACGATGTCGAATGTCAGACCGCTTTCGCGAGCAGGCTCGCTCCCACAGATAATTTCCATCAATAAAAGAACATAAAAAAAGTGGCCACCGCGCAAACGGGGCCACTTTTTTTTACGGCGTATTAATGGCCGTATACGTCAAAGTCGAAGTACTTGTCCTGGACTTTCTTGTACTCGCCATTGGCGCGGATTTCGGTGATGGCTTTGTTGAACTGCTCAGCCAGCGCGGTATCGCCCTTGCGCACCGCGATGCCAGCGCCGCCGCCGAAGTACTTGGCGTCTTCGTAGGTCGGGCCGACGAATTCGAAGCCTTTGCCGGCGTCGGTTTTCAGGAAACCGTCGCTGAGGTTGACCGAGTCGGCCAGCATCGCGTCGATACGCCCGGACACCATGTCGAGGTTGGCTTCCTGCTGCGAGCCGTAGCGCACCAGTTCGATCCCGGCCGGAACCAGCACTTCAGTCGCGTAACGGTCGTGAGTACTGGCACGCAGCACGCCGACTTTCTTGCCCTTGAGTTCGGTCAGCGGGTCTTTCACGCCCGAGCCTTCCTTCATCACGAAACGTGCCGGGGTGTGGTAATACTTGATGGTGAAATCGACGTTTTTCTTGCGATCGTCAGTGATGGTCATCGACGACAGGATCGCGTCGATCTTCTTCACTTTCAGCGCCGGGATCAGGCCATCGAACTCTTGTTCGACCCACGTGCATTTAACCTTCATCTGCGCGCACAGTGCGTCACCGATGTCCACGTCAAAACCAGTGAGTTTGCCGTCAGGGGTTTTCATCGAGAATGGCGGGTACCCGGCTTCGATACCGATGCGGATCGGCTTGGCGTCTTCGGCCACGGCGGTCAGAGACAACATCGACAGTGCCAGGGCACCGAACATCACTAGCTTTTTCATTTATTACTCCCGTGCGGAGGCTTTTATTGGCAGCTTTCGAGTCAGCGTTCGGTCATGGCGTTCTAACGGCAAAAACCGACGTGGCCGGCAGTCTATGGCGGCGCGCACGGAGGCAATTGTTTTTAAGCGACAATTACTTACAGAACATCGGCGCACGCATTGACTGGGGTCAACGCGTGCGCCGTGGTGGTGCGAAGGCTGTAGGACAAGACTGTTTTCAGAGCAAGAAACGCCGATCCTCCGGCAGCTCTTACAGAAACGTCAGCATTCGCAGGCGACAGGTGTATTGGCCACTGACGCCACGCTCAGTTCGAAACCTTCATCGAGCCATCCGGTGACGCCGCCAATCATCTCTTTCACCGGATAACCCAATGCCGCCAGCTTCACCGCCGCCTTGTTCGCGCCGTTGCAATGCGGCCCGGCGCAATAGACTACGAACAAAGTGTGTTTCGGGTAATCGGCCAAGCGCTCCGCCGTGAGCAAGCGGGTCGGGATATTGATCGCGCCGGGCACATGGCCGCGCTCGAACGCCAATGGGCCACGCACATCCACCAGAACGAAGTCGACCTCCCCGGCCTCTTGGCTACTGAACACGTCGGAACAATCGGTTTCGAAGGTCAGACGATTGCTGAAATGCATCAGGGCAATCGCCGAAGGGGCGGCGGGAATTTCGCGAACCAGGCTGGTCATGTCGTGTTGCTCCTTGTCTGTGGGTATGAACAGACTTTATCGAGACGGCGCTTGCCGCTACAGTGGCGCGCAAGACACCGACCGGGAGATTTCCGCCAAATGCCCACTCAGCCCAATCTGGTTGCCATTCTGGCCTACGACGGCCTTTGCACATTCGAGTTCGGCATTGCCGTCGAGATCTTCGGCCTGGCCCGGCCAGAGTTCGACTTCCCTTGGTACGAACACGCGATTGCCGCGGTCGATAAAGGCCCGATGCGCGCCATGGGCGGGATTCAGGTGCTGGCCGATGGTGGCCTGGAACTGCTCACCGCAGCGCGCACCATCGTCATTCCGGGCTGGCGCGACCGCAACGCCCCGGTACCGCCTGCGCTGATCGATGCGTTGCGTCGGGCGCATGACCGAGGCGCGCGGTTGCTGTCGATCTGCTCGGGCGTGTTCGTCCTCGCCGCCAGCGGCCTGCTCGACGGCCACCGCGCCACCACGCACTGGCGCTACACCGGTGAACTGGCGCAACGCTTCCCGGCAATCGAGGTCGATCCGGACGTGCTCTACGTCGACGCCGGTCAGCTGATTACCTCCGCCGGCAGCGCCGCCGGCATCGACGCCTGCCTGCACCTGGTAACCCGCGACTTCGGCACGCAGGTCGCCAACGCCGTCGCGCGGCGCCTGGTCATGTCGCCACAACGCACCGGCGGCCAAGCCCAATTCATCCCCACCCCGGTCAGCCCGACACCCCGCAGCGACCTGTCGCGCGTCATGCAATGGGCCCGCGAACGCCTGCACGAACCACTGGAAGTCCGCGATCTGGCCAGTGAAGCGGCGATGAGCGAGCGCACGTTTTTACGGCGCTTCACCGAAGCCAGCGGGCAAACGCCCAAGGCCTGGCTGCAACATGAACGCCTGGCGCGAGCGCGGGAGCTGCTCGAGAGCACCCATCAACACACCGAGCAGATCGCCCAGCGCTGCGGCTATCGCTCGGTGGAGAGTTTTCGTGTGGCGTTTCGCAGCGTGGTGGGCGTACCGCCGTCGGTTTATCGGGAGCGGTTTGGGCGGTAGGGTAAGGCGATTTGTTGACCTGTCTGGTCATGGATTTGATCTTTTTGCAGTCCTAACAACTGCAACACTTTCAGACGCGTCCTACATCCATCACTCCTTCGTTGCTTTAGCGTCCGCTTCGTTATTAAACAGCGGACAAGGACGCTCATGGCTTGCAAGAAAGACATCCCCCGGATCCAGAACCCGCCAGAGGGAGACGGACACCACATCACCACCCGCTACATGACTGCCAGCGAACTTGCTGCGCGCGAGGCCGCACAAGGCGCTTATGAAGACATGCTGGCTCGGCAGCAGGCCCACGAAGATCGACTTGGCCACCAGGTCATACATGAACAGCAAAATATAAGCGGCTGTGTTTTCGTAAAAAGCTGCAAGCTGCCGAACGGCGTCATCAATGATGCCAATCCATCCGGATTTATACCGGTTGGGAAAATTTCGGATTATGGAACGCTCTCCTTGCTTGCGGGGCATGAACGCGACTCGGCCGGGAATATCGCACTCAAGACAATTGGCGCGACCAGTTTGCAAGCGTCGATCGGAGCTTTTGCTCTCGGCAGCTCTGGCAGTCTGAGCACCAGCACTGCCGCCGCAAGAACCACAAGCCTAGCCACCGCCGGTGTCGTCGCAGGCGGGTTGCTCGGGTTGGTTGCGCTGCTGTGGCCATCGAGTCTCGCCGATAGTGCTCTCTACACAGAGGAGCAGCTACAGTCGCTTGAGACGGCTCGGACTCGGGTTCGATTGCATGTGGAACAGCAGCCTGATGGGACGTTGAAAGGATACGGATACAACACTCAAACGCGCAGCGACTGGGAAATGATTCCCGTCGTCCAGTTCGTCAAGCAAGGCGCCTCGTACGTCGCAGATTTTGGGAATGGGTCAACCCTACTCTGGACTCCCTCTGTAGACTCATCACGCGGATCGGCAATTCCGCCGTTGGAGGGTGCGCCGCAGGTTCCACACATCTGGATATACCCGCCGACCGAGCAGGCGGACAAAATCATCGTCAATCCGGTTTACCCGCCTGAATACCAGGACTTTATTCTGGTCTTTCCGGCGGACTCTGGAGTACAGCCTCTATACGTTGTGCTTTCAAGACCTACTCTTGGCGGTGACATCAAATATCACCGGCCTCCCGTAACTCTCCCAGCATTCCCGGATACCTATCCCGTCAAATCCAAAAGCAGTGTTCAAGGTGGTGGCGGTAAGCGCAGCAGATGGAAAGACAAGAAAGGTCGAATCTATGAATGGGATAGCAAAACAGGGGCGATAGAACTCTATAACAAGCAAGGCAAACATCTAGGTGAGTTTATTCACGAAACGGGCGAGCAAATCGATCCTGCCGATCCCGAGCGATGGACTCCAAAGTGAAGAGGAATAAAAATATGTATTTATGGATTAGTGGTTTTTTACCAGACGAAAGCGAGGACGATACGCTGAAATTCGAGCTGTCGGTCCACTCGAAATCTGAGCGTCCGATATTGGCCGTAATGGGCTGGCCAGAACTCAGTCTAAGTCCCGACGGAGAATGGCTGCTGACTGCGGATCAAACTCAACGAATCAGCGAAATACTTGGAGAGCAATTGCCGAAGGAGCTGGACTTATTCATCGGCGTCAGGGGCTAGCGTCGACGATGAGCCTCATCTATCAAGATTCATCTATTTCCCGCGACGTGGCGATGAGACTTATTGCAAGTGGTGTCGCCGAAAATATGGCAGCAGGATTAGTATCCATCGGTATGAGCGAGGAAGACCCAATGTGGGCCCAGTCTTTCTGCTTCCAATATCTCTCCAGCAAAACCGAAGCGATCGCTGCCTCTGCCATCACCGCTCTGGGCCATATCGCTCGTCGACATGGAAGACTGAATACCGAAACCGTTTTGCCGGCGCTCGAAAACGTAAGGCGTCGGATGCCCTCGTTGCAGGGCGTCATTGAGGACACGATTGACGATATAGAGATGTTCACCTGAGCATCCGAAGTTGCAAGCGTCTGGATGAGGGTTGCTTCATCCAGACGCACGTCAGACCTCAATCCTCCCGCGTCAAAACCTCCAGCAACTCAATCTCAAACACCAGATTCGAATTCGGCGGGATCTTGCCCATGGTCCGCTCGCCGTAGCCCAGATGCGCCGGTACCAGCAATTTGCGTTTGCCGCCGACCTGCATGCCCATCAGCCCCTGATCCCAGCCTTTGATCACGCGCCCAGTGCCGATCACGCACTGAAACGGTTTGCCCCGGCTCAAGGACGAATCGAATTCAGTGCCGTCTTCCAGCCAGCCGGTGTATTGGGTGGTGATCAGCGCGCCTTTCACCGCGGCTTTGCCGTCGCCCGCTTGCAGGTCGATGATTTGCAGTTCGTCTGTCATGTCGTTGGCTCTTGAGATGTTCGCAGGCGGCGTTTTTCGCAGAATCCGGCGTCGATGGCAATCCATGGAACCGAAAACACGCCTTGCCGCTCACATGTGTATCGACATCGTATGACGACAAGGATGCTTAGATGACCGACTCTCGATTGCTGCGCAGTTTCATCCCGCCCTACATTCTCAACCGCATCATTGCCCACGGTTCCGAGCCGCAGCGCAACGCCGCGATGCAGACGCTGAATCATGTGCGCAGCCTGCTGCCCAACCCCGGCCGTCCTTCGCAGCCGCCGGCGCGGGCGATTCTGCCGGAGGCGAGCAAGCCTGGCCTGGCACGGCGCAGCGTGCATGATGCGCAGAACAAAATGCTCTTACCGGGCATGCCGGTGCGTCTCGAGGGCCAGCCGGCATCGGGGGATCCGGCAGTCGACGAGGCTTACGATGCGCTGGGCGCCAGCTATGATTTCTTCTGGAAGGTGCTCGGTCGCGACTCGATCGACAATCAGGGATTCGCGCTGATCGGCAGCGTGCATTATGGCCAAGGCTACGAGAACGCATTCTGGAACGGCGCGCAGATGGTTTTCGGTGACGGCGATGGCGAAATCTTCCAGCGCTTCACCCGCTCGCTCGACGTCATCGGCCATGAATTGGCCCACGGCGTCACCGAAAGCGAAGCCGGGCTGATTTATGCCAACCAGTCCGGCGCGCTGAACGAGTCGCTCTCGGATGTATTCGGCGTGTTGACCAAGCAATACACCCTTGGACAAACCGCCGAGCAGGCAGACTGGTTGATCGGCGCCGACCTGCTGATGCCACAGATCCAAGGCAAGGGCCTGCGCTCGATGTCACACCCCGGCACGGCATACGACGACCCGATGCTGGGCAAGGATCCGCAACCGGATCACATGCGCAAGTTCGTCATCACCAGCGAAGACAATGGCGGCGTACACATCAACTCCGGCATTCCCAACCGCGCGTTTTACCTGGCAGCCCGAGCGTTTGGCGGCTTCGCCTGGGAAAAGGCCGGACGCATCTGGTACGACACGCTGTGTGACGATCGCTTGAGCCAGGACGCAACGTTCGACGCGTTCGCGAAACTGACGATCGACCACGCTGACCGGCGCTTCGGCACCGAAGCAGCCGACACAGTGCAGCAAGCCTGGGCACAGGTCGGTATCGAATAATCCGAGGAGACCGTATGAAAACGCTACCCGAGCTTGATAAAGATTCCGTTTTGCGCGTATCTCGCCAGGGTGGCGTTGCAGCGATTCACAGCCTGAGCCGCCCACGGGAAATCGAATTTGCCCAGTGCGATATCAGTCAGCGTTCAAGGATCTGCTCGGTGCTTGAGGGTTGCCTGCCACTCGATAGCAGCGAATCGGGCCGTGGGGATCAGCGCTTCTACCAGATTGAAGTGCGCTATCAGTCCGGGGAAATGGTGTTGAAGGTGCCGGAGGACCGGGCGCCGGGGGAGTTGGTGCATTTGTGGGACAAGGGAGAACTTCTGTAAACGCTCTCCCCCGCGATCAAGCTATTTCTCGACCGGCTGCATCTCGACAATCGTGCCGTTGGTGATCATCACCATCACGTACTTGTCATTGATCTGCACCCACTGCGCCTGGTCGATCGGCGCTTTCAGACCTTTGGCTTTCCAGTTCTTCAGCGCCTTGTCTTCGCGCTGGTACATTTCCGGCGCGCGGTCGTTGACCTTCAGTTGGCGGTCGCTGGTCGGCGATTGCACAGAGGGATCGCTGGAGGTTTGCGCCGCTTGAACAATGGGCGTGATCCCGGCAATGCCGGCGACGAGGGCCATGCTGGCGATTAGGGTTTTGCTGTTCATCGGTGAACCTCTTTCAGATAGGTAGTACCTGAACTCCGACTGCGCGGCGCGGGAAACATTCCTTGTTTTTTGCCGGAGATGGACACTAGAGGGCTTTGTCCATCAGACCGCCATCGCTGGCAAGCCAGCTCCCACAGGGATTGGTATTACAGCGCAATTATTGCCCTGAGCTCCGGTCCACTCCTACAAGACCAAGCAAAGCAAGATCAAAAGATCGCAGCCTTCGGCAGCTCCTACAGTTGGATCGCGTGAATTCGATAGAAACTTGGCCACCTGCAGCCCGTCGTCGCGATCAGGCTCGCCCCCACCAGAAAAGCAAAGCAGCGCAGCTGCCCGCGGCGAAGCCGCCCCACTCAACAATGAGCGCAAGCTCGAGTGCTTTTGATCCTGCTTTTGATCCACCGGCGACGTCGGAAGGCTGAGTGGAGGGATTGATCCGGGGGTGGGAGCGCAGCGACCGTCTGGCGCAGCCAGACACAGCGGAAGGAGGTGCAGCGAAGCAAACCGTAGCCGCTGCGCCCGGATCGATCCCGCAGCGAAGGAACCCGAGCCTGCGAGGGCCGAACGCAGGAGCAAGCGTTTTTTTGCTTACTTTTTTTAGGCGTTTGTAAAAAAAGTGAGTCGCCGTAAGGGCCAAACCCTAAGCGGCCATGACCGCAGCAACGGATATGTACCCGGTCAGCCAGACCAAATCATCGCCCGACACGACGCAGGCTCGCTCCCACAAATCCGCCAAGCAGTGAAGCCATTGATCCGCCCCACGCATCAATCCATGCCAACAATGCAATTAACAGATTGTTACATCTGCGCCACCATCCACCTCAATAAAAACCGTGCGCCGCTTCTCCGTAGCGCACGTCATAAAAGCGGTGGAGTACTTTTCAATGACAGCCTCAATCCCTACCAACGGCTCGCGGGCCGGTGCCATCTTCCGGGTGACCTCGGGCAACTTCCTCGAACAGTTCGACTTCTTTCTGTTCGGCTTCTACGCCACGCAGATCGCGGCGGTGTTCTTCCCGGCGAGCAGTGAGTTCGCCTCCCTGATGATGACTTTCGCAGTGTTTGGCGCAGGCTTCCTGATGCGTCCGCTGGGCGCCATTGTGCTCGGCGCCTACATCGATGACGTCGGCCGGCGCAAAGGTCTGATCGTCACCCTGTCGATCATGGCCAGCGGCACGATATTGATTGTGCTGGTGCCCGGATACGAAACCATAGGCCTGTTCGCCCCGGCGCTGGTACTGATCGGGCGACTGCTGCAAGGCTTCTCGGCCGGTGCGGAACTCGGTGGTGTTTCGGTGTATCTGTCCGAGATCGCCACGCCGGGTCGCAAAGGCTTTTTCACCGCTTGGCAGTCGGCCAGTCAGCAAGTGGCGATCATCGTTGCTGCCGCGCTGGGCTACGGTCTGAACCAGTGGATGGAGCCGCAAGCCGTGGCCGCGTGGGGCTGGCGCATTCCGTTTTTCGTCGGCTGCATGATCGTCCCGTTCATCTTCTTCCTGCGTCGTAATCTGGCGGAAACCGAAGAGTTCGCCGCACGCAAACACCGTCCAAGCATGCGCGAAGTGTTCCGCACCCTCGGCCAGAACTGGGGCGTGGTGCTCGGCGGAATGCTGATGGTCGCGCTGACCACCACCGCGTTCTACCTGATCACCGTGTACGCGCCGACCTTCGGTAAAACCGTGCTGCACCTGAGCACTTCCGACGCGCTGCTGGTGACGCTGCTGGTGGGTGTGTCGAACTTCTTCTGGCTGCCGATTGGCGGCGCGTTGTCCGACCGTATCGGTCGTCGCCCAGTGCTCATAGGCATGGCCCTGCTGGCGCTGGCCACGACTTATCCAGCGCTGTCGTTCCTGGTGCAGGCGCCGAGCTTCACCAACATGCTGCTGTCGCTGCTGTGGTTGTCCTTCATTTACGGCTTGTACAACGGCGCGATGATTCCGGCGCTGACCGAAATCATGCCGGTTGAAGTGCGCGTCGCCGGTTTCTCCCTGGCTTACAGCCTGGCCACGGCGATCTTTGGCGGTTTCACCCCGGCGATGTCGACTTTCCTGATCCAGTACACCGGCGACAAAGCCGCGCCAGGTTACTGGATGAGCATCGGTGCCCTGTGCGCGCTGTGCGCCACGCTTTATCTGTACCGCCGTGCCGGTGGTCGTCTGCAACCTGTCGCGGCCTGAGGAAAACTCGCCATGAAAAAACTTTTTACTGTCACCGCCCTGCTCGCCGGTCTCGCCTTCAACGTCGCGGCCCAGGCCGAAGAACTCAGCGTGATGACCTCCGGTGGTTTCACTGCCGCCTACAAGATCCTCGGGCCGAAATTCGCCGCCGCAACGGGCAACACGCTGACCACCAGCCTCGGCCCGTCGATGGGCAAGGCGCCGGAAGCGATTCCCAATCGTCTGGCTCGCGGTGAGCACGCCGACGTGGTGATCATGGTCGGTTACGCCCTCGATGAGCTGATCAAACAAGGCAAGGTCGACCCGGCCTCCCGCGTTGAACTGGCGGATTCGCGGATCGGCATGGTGGTGCGTGAAGGCGCGGCGAAACCGGACATCAGCAGCGTCGACGGCCTGAAGAAAACCCTGCTTGATGCGCAGTCGGTGGCCTACTCCGACAGCGCCAGCGGCGTGTACATCGAGCAGCAGCTGTTCAAGAAACTCGGCATCGAAGATCAGTTGAAACCGAAAGCCAAGATGATCGCCAGGATACCGGTCGGCTCGGTGGTTGCCACTGGCGACTATCAGCTGGGCTTCCAGCAGGTCAGCGAATTGCTGCCGGTGCCGGGCGTGAGCTTCGTCGCGAAGATTCCGGAATCGGTACAGTCGGTGACACGTTTTGCCGCGGGCATTCCGGTCAAGGCCGAGCATCCGCAAGAAGCCAAGGCCCTGCTCGCCTACCTCGCGGCACCGGCCGCTCAGGCTGACGTGCAGGCCACCGGGCTGGATTCGGTCAAGCGTTGATCGTTGGCGGCTGGACGCGCATTTCCACGACCAGCCGCTCCAGTTCCAGTGCCGCCGGGGTCAACGTGCGATCCCGGCGCTTGATGATGCCGACACTGCGCATCACCTGCGGCTCAATCAGTGGCACCCGCGTCAGGATCGGATGATCCGGCCCGGGCATCGCCATCAATGGCACCGCCGCCACGCCCAGCCCCGCCTCCACCAAGCCGATCATCGTCGTCACATGCCGCGTCTCGCAGATGCTTTGACGCTGCGGCACTACCCCGCCCAAGGCCTGATCGAGCAGAAAGCGATTGCCCGAAGTCTTGTCCAGCGCAATGTAATCCTGCTGATAGAACTCGTCCCAGCTGACGCTGCTGCGCCCGGCCAGCGGATGATCGCGACGACAGGCGACAACGTAGCACTCCTGCACAAGCGGTTCGAACTCGACTTTGGCATCCTGCGTGCCGAGAAAACTCAAACCGAAATCCGCCTCGCCATTGACCACCGCACTCAACACATCGTGAGCGCTGGAATCGAGGACTTTGACCTTGATCCGTGGAAACTGCTGGTGATAGCGCGCGACCACGCGGGGCATGAAGTAGTACGCCGCCGACGGCACGCAGGCGACGGTGACATGGCCCAGTCGGGTCGAGGCGACTTCGCTGATGCCGAGCAAGGCAATGTCGAGATCATCCAGCAAGCGCTCGACGCTGGGCATGAAGCCGCGCCCGGCCTGGGTCAGGCTGACCTTGCGGGTGGTGCGCTCGAACAGTTTCACGCCGAGGGCGTCTTCGAGCTTTTCGATGCGCCGGCTCAGCGCCGGCTGCGACAGGCGCACGGTGTCGGCAGCCTTGCGAAAACTGCCCTGCTCGACCACCGCACGAAAGGCTTGCAAGTCGTTGAGGTCGAAGTTGATGGCCATGGCGTTTCCGGAAATTGATGCGCAGGGGTTATAAATGTAACCAGTTGATGCAAATTATTACAGAGCACATGAAGATCCCCTGTAGGAGCTGCCGCAGGCTGCGATCTTTTGATCTTGATTCTCTGAAGGCAAAAGCAAGATCAAAAGATCGCAGCCTCGTTGCACTCGACAGCTCCTACAAGGATCGTTGGTGGATCTGAAATTGATTGAGCCCTTATCCTTGTCACCCCCGCCGTACCCGTAGTCAGGAGTCGTTCCAATGCCCCATGAAGGCAATCTGTTGCAAGCCGCCGTCGTGTTTCTGTTCGCGGCCGTGCTCACCGTGCCTTTGGCCAAACGTCTGCAACTGGGCGCGGTGCTCGGTTATCTGTTTGCCGGGGTGATCATCGGCCCGTCGGTGCTCGGCCTGATCGGCAACCCGCAAAGCGTTGCGCATATCTCCGAGCTGGGCGTGGTGTTGCTGCTGTTCATCATCGGCCTGGAGCTTTCGCCGCGCCGCTTGTGGGTGATGCGTAAATCCGTGTTCGGCGTCGGTCTGGCGCAGGTGCTGTTGACCGCATCGGTGATCGGCGTGCTGGCGCTGTCGGTGTTCGGCCAGCCGCTGAACAGCGCCATTGTGCTGGGCCTCGGTCTGGCGCTCTCCTCCACGGCGTTCGGCCTGCAAAGCCTTGCCGAACGCAAGGAACTGACCAGCCCCCACGGGCGTCTCGCGTTTGCGATTCTGCTGTTCCAGGACATCGCCGCGATTCCGCTGATTGCCTTGGTGCCGATGCTCGCCGGCGTCGATCACCACACCAGCACCGCCGACGATATTCGTCACAGCTTGCAGGTGCTCGGCGGCATTGCCGTGGTGGTGATCGGCGGGCGGTATCTGCTGCGTCCGGTGTTCCGCGTGGTAGCGAAAACCGGTCTGCCCGAGGTATCCACTGCCACGGCGTTGCTGGTGGTGATCGGCACGGCGTGGCTGATGGATCTGGTCGGCGTGTCGATGGCGTTGGGCGCGTTTCTCGCCGGTCTGCTGCTGGCGGATTCGGAATACCGGCATGAGCTGGAAGCGCAGATCGAACCGTTCAAGGGCCTGCTGCTCGGGCTGTTTTTCATCAGCGTCGGCATGGGCGCCAATCTCAGCCTGTTGTTGAGCGCGCCGATCACCGTGTTGGGCCTGACTCTGCTGCTGATCGGTCTGAAATTGCCGCTGCTGTTCGTCGTCGGACGTCTGGCAGGAGGATTGAACAAAATCAGCGCAATCCGCCTCGGCATCGTCCTCGCTGCCGGCGGTGAGTTTGCCTTCGTGGTGTTCAAGATCGGTCGCGATCAGGGCCTGTTCGAGCCGCGTCTGTACGACCTGCTGGTGCTGACCATCACCCTGTCAATGGCGCTGACGCCGTTGTTGCTGTTGATCTGCGCACGGCTGGTCAGTCCGAAAGTACAGCCAGTGGAAGTGCCGGAGAAATTCCGCGAAATCGATACCGAAGCGCCGCGTGTGGTGATTGCCGGCATGGGCCGGATGGGCCAGATCGTGGCGCGGATTCTGCGCGCGCAAAACATCAAGTTCGTTGCGCTGGACACCTCGGTGGAAACCATCGAACTGTCGCGCAGCTTCGGCGGTGTGCCAGTGTTCTACGGCGACCCGATGCGCCCGGAAATCCTTCACGCGGCGAAGGTTGGCGAAGCGGAGTATTTCGTCATTGCCACGGATGATCCGGAGACCAACATCAAGACTGCCGAAGTGGTGCACAAGCACTATCCGCACATGAAAATCATCGCCCGCGCGCGTAACCGCCAGCACGTGCATCGCCTGGTGGATGTCGGCGCGGAAGCGATTCGTGAGACCTATTATTCGAGCCTGGAAATGAGCCGGCGCACGCTGGTCGGCCTCGGTCTGACCCAAGCCCAGGCCGATGCGCGGATCAAGCGTTTCAAGCATCACGACGAACAGGTGCTGGAGGCGCAACACGCCGTCTACGACGACGCCGCCAAAGTCCTGCAGACCGCCCAGGAAGCCCGGGCGGAACTGGCCAAATTGTTTGAATCGGATCAGCTCGAAGAAGAAGCGCGCAAGTCCTGATCGTGCCTTGCGCAGATCCAACTGTGGGAGCGAGCCTGCTCGCGAAAGCGTCGTGTCAGTCACCCAATACTTCACTGACAGATTGCATTCGCGAGCAGGCTCGCTCCCACAGGGGATTGGGTCAGGCCCGTTCCAGCGCGGGGGCGGGCTCGACGGCTGCGACTGCAAACCGATTCGCCAGAAACGGCGCGATATCCAGCGGCAGCGGTTCGTCATTCACCAGTTTATCCAGCAGCACACCGGTAATCGCCGACGTCAGAATGCCGGTGCGGAAGTGCCCGCAAGCATTCAGATAACCCTCGACCCCACGCATCGGCCCGAGGATCGGCAACTCATCCGGAGAGCCCGGACGCAGCCCCGCCCATGTGCGCTTCAGATTGACGTCCACAAGCTCCGGCAGACAGCGCACCGCGCCCTGCACCAGCCCGGCGATTTCCGGGTAGGTGGTGGTGACGTCGAACCCTTTGTCTTCGGTGGTGCTACCAATGAGGATTTCGCCGTTGTCCTTTTGCGCCACGTAGCAATCGCTGGTGGTCAGGCAGCCGTTGAGGATTTTCGGCATGCGCTCGGTCAGCAGGATCTGCCCTTTCACCGGTTTCACCGGAATGCGAATTCCCGTGGCCCACTCACTCAGATCCGCCGCCCAGGCACCGGCGGCGTTGATCAGCGTCTTGCAGTGGAACACCCCCGCCTCCGCCGTCTGCACGCCGGTCACACGAGTGCCGTGATGCAACACGCCGGTGACGTTGGTGTTGACGAAGATGTCGACGCCGTTCTGCCGCGCGCCTTCCATGTAGGCATCGGCGAGGCGGAACGGACTGACCTGATGATCGCAGAGAAACTCCAGCGCCCCGCGCGCCTCATGGCTGACACTCGGTTCCGCGGCGCGCAACGCCGCTTGATCGAGCCAGCGCACCTGATCGGCCAGATGCGGAATGCAGCCGACGATGTGCTCGGCGTAGAGCCGATCTTCGTCGTCATAGATCACGAATTTCAATCCGGTCTTTTCGAACTTGCAATCCATGCCGTGGTTGTCTTTCAGCTCGCGGTGCAGCGCCGGGTACAGCGCATTGGACTGCAAGGCAAAATCGAAAAACGACTGCGGCAGAATATGCGGCGTACTGGCGTCCACCGCTACCGCAGCGCCCTGGGTTTCGCGCTTGCGGTTGGCCGACATCATGCGAAAGAAAATCACCCCGCAACCGAGGCCGACCGACTCGCCGATCGCCCATAAACCACCCGCCGAAGCACGGGTCGCATTGCCGGGGCGCTTGGCGTCGATCAGTGCAACTTTCAGATCTTTGCGCTTGGACAATTGGTAGGCGCAGGAGGCGCCGATCACGCCGCCACCGGCAATGACCACGTCGTAGAACTTACTCATGGCAAGCGCCCTCCGTGCCGAGAGACTGGAACGCGGAAAACGGCACCGGATCGATTGGAAAGCGCGGGCGCAGCCAACCGACATCCTGACGTCCGGTGGCCTGGCGCAAGCGATCGCTGCAATAGCCGACGCACATCCGCCCCTGACAATCGCCCATGCTCACGCGGGTGCGCATTTTCAGGCTGGCGATGTCTTGCACACCCTGCTCCAGGGCCAGATCGATGTCGGCGCGGGTTGCGTGCTCGCAGCGACAGATCACCGTGTCGGCTGCGGGCAAAGCGATCTGACCAACGCCGCGCTCGGTGTAGCGATCCACCGCTGCACGAAAGCGCACGATGGCTCTGAGCTTGCTCGCGTAACGATCGCGGCGCACCCGGGCCAGCTCGGCGTCGAGCACACCGCGTTGCAGCAGGATCGAAGTGGCGGCGATCTTGCCGGCGAGCATCGCCGCTTCGCCGCCGCGGATCCCGCCCATGTCGCCGGCCAGATGCACATGCGCGACGCTGCTTTGCTGCCAGACATTGGCGTTGGCACGCAGGTAGCCATCGTCGCTGAAGCCGTGATCAAGGCCCATCTGCTGGCTCAATTGCGTGCGCGGAATAAAACCGTAACCGACCGCCAGGGTCTGCGCTTCGAAACGCTCGACCCGCGACAGATCCGCCTCCCACGTCGACGAATACGGCGCGACGCTGACGCTTTTCAATTCGCCCTCGCCGTGGGCTTCGACCACCCCCCAACCGTAGTTCATCGGGATGCCGTGCAACTTTAGGTAAGCGAGCATGCTCAAGCCATCGAGGAACAGCTGCGGCTTGTTCAAGAGCGCCAGACTCTCGCGGGCGATCTTGCCGAATGCACACGCCTCGTAGACGCCAGCGACACGCACGCCGGAGGCATGCAACTGGGTCGCAACCAGCGGCAGCAACGGCCCGGTGCCGGCGATGATCACCGGCCCTTGCGGCTTGACCACGCCACTCTTGATCTGCAATTGAAGACCACCGAGCAGAATCACTCCCGGCAACGTCCAGCCGGGAAACGGCACGCTGCGTTCGTGACATCCAGCGGCCAACAGCAGTTGCGGATAAGCGATCTCGTGCAGTTGCTCATCACCGTCGAGCACCACCACTGCGCGGGTGCCTTCGGCGCCGACCACCCGATGGTTGAGGCGCACGTCGATCAGCCCTGACTGCTGCTGAAATTCACCGTGCAGTTTGTCCAGTGCTTCGGAATAACGCGGCCCGAGATAATCCAGCTGCACGCCATCGCGCAACGGCCCGCGATACACCACACCGCCGAGGCGCGAAGCCTCTTCGAGCAAGGTGCAGCGCACGCCGTGGCGCGCCAGTTCGATGGCCGCCGCCATCCCCGCCGGCCCGCCGCCAACGATCACCGGTTGCAGGCTCATACGACCTCCTGCGCGACGACGCGGTTGACTCGGGTTTCGATCTGCATGCCGTCGCGGACCACGGTCTGGCAGGCGCGGCGTTTGTGGCGACCGTTGATTTTCACCAGACAGCACTGGCACACGCCCATGCCGCAATAGGCGCCGCTGATTTGATCGTGATCGTTGCGTGCGATCTGGCGCACGCCGAGGGACTGGATGACGCTGAGAACGGTTTCGCCAATGGCGGCGCTGACCGCTTGGCCGTTGATGTGCACGGTCATGTCCGCCTGCACCAAGGGCTGGATATCGAAGGTTCTTTCTAGGCAGTTCATTACGGTGTTCGTCCGTGAAGATTCAGTTGAGGTTGTGACAGCTCCTTGCTGCACTACGCCTCGTCGACGCTTTTATTGCTGTGTTTTCAACGTCGACGCGGATACTTCGTCAGCGCAACAAGGTGCGCGACAAGCACTGTAGCTCATACCTCAGCAAAGGCCTGGATCATTTACGGTAGGCGATATCGCCAGGGGAAATATTGATCCAGGCCAGTGAAAATGGCGGGATGGACAACGATCAATTGGAGAAGACGAACTGGCCTTTGATCTTCTTTGCGCCGATCAATGCAAGGTCCGGGAACAGCAGGTTTTTCAGCCAAGCGACGTAGAAGATCATCGCCAGCGTGATCGCCACGCCGATCACTGTACCGATCGGGTCATCCGCATATTCCTTGAACATGCGCGGCATCTGGCTGATCGAGAGCATCACGTACACCGTATAGGCATGGGCCGCGTTGCGATAAAAACCCCAGGCAAAAAGCAAAGGCACGCCACCGGCGAACAAACCAAGTCCGATGGCGAAACCGCTGCTGATGGTCAGCCCGAGGAGATAGCCGCCCACCAGACCGATCAGCGCCTGAACGTAAGTCAGTCCGAGAAGGATCTTGATCTTGCCGGCGTGTCGTTCAATCAGTTTCGGATCGGGGCGTGAGCCGATCAGGTACGCCAGCGCCTTGTCTTTCAGCGCACCACCGGAGAATGCCTTGAAAGTCTCGGTTTTCGAGCGCCCCCCATCGAGCATTTCGCTGACCTGGCGTTTGATTTCCTTTTTGTCCAACGTGTTCTTCCTTAAATGAAAAATCGGGGGAGTGAAGCAGAGGTGCACTTCGGGGGCGGATTGTCGCTTTGTTGAGTTGCCGAAAGCAAAAGGCTCAGGCTTGCCAGAGCCGCTTCGCAGTTATAAACGCGATTTGTCGATCTTGTTTAAATCACACGTACTGTTACTGCACCAAGCCTACAACGCCTTGCGTCACTGCCTACGGGTACATCAGAATCCGCCGGCTTACACGGCTATCGGTAGGGCTATATCGTTTCCCTGTCACTGCAAAACAGTGATCGGGTTTGGTAGCCCGTTTCTTGATAGTTGTATGGCGTCCCTTCAAGCGGCCCCTCTTTTGAGGATCAGCTCTTTATGGTGACCATGCGTGGGGCTCATTCGTGAGCGCCGGGGTTAACTATCTTGACCGGTCTACCAACCCGCGCGTGGCCGCCACCCTTCGTTTGGTAGCGATAGTGACGGCTCTTCATTCCTTCAAGATAGAGAGTCATCCATGTTCAAAGTAACGCCAAACCCGCCAGAAGCCGATTCGATCCCGTACGACCCCGCTCTGGAGCCTCAGCGCATAAAATACGCCGCCGCTCGCGCCATCAACTTTTATCTCGATCCGCAAACCCTCAAGACTACGATTCCCAATCGTCAACCGGGCCGGATCTTTCTCGTCGACCCAACGGTGGACGAGGAAACCTTGCTCCTCGAAGCCTGTGAATCGCTGGCTGCGGCGAACGACATGGCCCGCGAAATAAGCAACGTCATCGAGCCTGCACAGCGCCGTTCGCTGCTGATGTTGCAGCAAGTGATCATGCTGAGTGAGCTGGTCGTCAATCGCGTGCTCGACAGCCGACGCGTGTCGAACTAGCCGCAACCGAGGTATGAGGGGGCGTGCTCCCTCACTGCCAGCGTGCACGTCACCCCATGGCGCTCTCTCTCACACCAAGCGGCTCTCATCGGAGTTACAGCTGATGTCACACACACCATCCAATCCGCCGGCCAGGATCAACGCCACGCCGTACAGCCCCAATACTCTGTTCATGGTCAACCCACAATCCGACACCGAATCGTTGCTGGTCAACGCGTGCGAATCCCTGGCGTCCGCCACGGTGATGCTCGGTGACTTTGCCGGGATGCTCGAAGGCTCACGGCGCAATACCCTGTTGGGCATTGCGCAAGTGGTCATGTTGGGAGAATTGGCCGTGAACAAAGCGCTGGATAACGTCGTGCCGACCGAGTAATTCGCCGCGCTTGCGTTTGCAGTTCCAAAAAGCAAAAAAGCCGCTTTCACCCGAAGATGAAAGCGGCAGAGGCATCCTGCCTCAGAGGGATCAGTGTACGAACAGGGCGATCAGGATGATGATCGGAATCGGTACGCCGAGGAAAAACAGCAGTAATGAGCGCATGGTGACTCTCCTTTTTAACGGACCGGAGTGGTAGTGGTGTAGGTGTCGACTTCAACGTACTCGACTGCATCGCGACGACGACCGCCGAAGGTGGCTGCGAGGCTGGCAAAGAACGCACCGGCCAGCAGCGCGACGAACATCCACAACGAGGTGTAGGCAGCGACTTTCGCGGCGGTGTCGGCAGCTTGCTGGGCTTTCAGTTTCGCGTCGGCGATGGCTTTCTGGGTGTTGGCGTAGATCTCGTCAACGCGACGTTCAGCATCGGCCTGGCTCAGGTTGGTACGTTGCGACACCAGTTGTGCGAGGTAGGTGCGGTCTTCGGCGCTGAGCTGACCGTTGGCCAGGCTCTGGGCGAAGATGCGGGTCACGGTGCCGCGTGCGGCGTCATCGCTGACGGCAGCCGGACGATCATCGCGGAACAGGCTGTCGACGAAGTAGCCGTACTGATCGCTGTCAGTATTGGCTGCGGCAGAACCGGCGGCCTGGCTCATCGCACCGGCAGCACCGCCGACGACGTTAGCCCCAGCCTGCACACCGCCGCTGACGACGCTGCTGACCGAACCGACCACCAGCACAGCGGTGACCAGCGTGGCGACGCACCAGGCGAGGAAGCCGTGGGCGGTGTCACGGAAGTAGACTTCGTCACCGTGCATGTTCGCCCATTTCACCCGCAGACGACCGGCAATGTAGCCGCCCATGCCGGAAGCAATGATCTGCGTCACAGCCAGCCAGACAATCGTCGAAATGCCCAGGCCCTTGGCGCTCACGCCCTCTCCGGCCCACGGTGAAACCGCCGAAAAGCCCAGACCGAAACCGAGCAGCACGAGAATCATCGACAGCGCAGCGGCCGCAGCAGCACCGGCAAAGATCGCGCCCCAGGACACGCCTGAGACGCTGCTCGACTCTTCCACGGCAGGATAATAGCCATCAGGGGATCTATTCATTGTTGTACTGCTCCAGGCATGAAAAATGGTGTTACAACTCGTCAGGTGAGGAATTGCAGTGACCGTGCCAGTTACAGAAACTAAATAAACTGTTTATTTTCAACAGGTTAGAAAGTTTGAACTTCGCTGATCCGTGCAATTTGCAATAAATGGTCAGAGCCTGCGGGTTTTCTGCATTGATGACTGACTGGCAAATCCGATCAGTTCCGATTCACCGTCGCGACGAAGATGAAAGTTAATTTAAAGCGTCACGGTAAATTCTTGGCAAAATGCTGCCATTCCGTTTGAACCGATCAGCAGGCCTGCCTATGACTCGTATCTTGACCATCGAAGACGACGCCGTGACCGCGCGGGAAATCGTTGCCGAACTGAGCAGCCACGGGCTGGACGTCGACTGGGTCGACAATGGCCGCGAAGGCCTCGACCGCGCCGTGAGCGGCAACTACGACCTGATTACCCTCGACCGCATGCTGCCCGAACTGGATGGTCTGGCCATCGTCACCACCCTGCGCACCATGGGCGTGGCGACGCCGATTCTGATGATCAGCGCCCTCTCCGATGTCGATGAGCGCGTACGCGGCTTGCGCGCCGGTGGCGATGACTACCTGACCAAACCGTTCGCCACCGATGAAATGGCTGCGCGGGTCGAAGTGTTGCTGCGCCGGCAGAACAGCGTCGCCACCCAGGCCACCACGCTAAAAGTCGCCGACCTTGAGCTCGACCTGATCAGCCACGAAGCCCGCCGTGCCGGACAGGTGCTGACGCTGCTGCCGACCGAATACAAACTGCTCGAGTTTCTGATGCGCAACAGCGGCCAGATTCTCTCGCGGATGATGATTTTCGAAGAGGTTTGGGGTTATCACTTCGACCCGGGCACCAACCTGATCGACGTGCACATCGGCCGGCTGCGCAAAAAGATCGACGCAGCCGGTAACGTTCCGCTGATCCGCACGGTACGGGGCTCCGGCTATGTCATTGCCGAACCCGTCTGACGGCTGGCGCTCCTCCAGCAGCCGCTTGCTGGCGCTGTACAGCTCGCTGTTCGTGGCGTGGAGCGCGATCCTCATGGGGGTCATGTACTACGAGGTATCCGGCTACCTCGACAAACTGGCCAAACATTCGTTGATGCAACGTCAACACCTGTTTTCGCATTTTCGCGGCGAGCAACTCGAAGACGCCCTCGCCGCCAGCATGACCTTCGATATTCGTGGTATCGACGCCTATGGTCTGTTCAGCGCTGACGGCGTTTACCTGGGCGGCGCACTTCAGCAAATTCCCGAAGGACTGCCGCTCGACGGCAAGATCCATATGCTCGCCGAGTGCGCCGATTCCGACGATCCGACTCTGCCGAGCGACAGCTGCGATGCTGTGGCGACCCAGACTCGCGACGGTCGCTGGCTGGTGCTGCTGCGTGACAATGGCTCGCTGTTCGCAGTGACGCGGATCATTTTGCACGCGCTGTTCTGGGGCGTGTCGCTGACGATTATTCCCGGGGTCGCCGGTTGGCATCTGCTGCGGCGTCGACCGCTGCAGCGCATCCGCGCGATCCAGAACAGCGCCCAGGCCATCGTCGCCGGTGACCTGACGCACCGCTTGCCGCTGTCCAATCGCCGCGATGAACTGGACATGCTCGCCGCCATCGTCAACGCCATGCTTGAGCGCATCGAGCGCTTGATGAACGAGGTCAAAGGTGTCTGCGACAACATCGCCCACGACTTGCGCACACCGCTGACCCGCCTGCGCGCGCAGTTGTATCGGATGCAGCAACAGGCGGGTGAAGGTTCGCAAGAAGCGGCGCAACTGGATCTGGTTCTGGCTGAGGCGGACACGCTGATGGCGCGGTTTCGCGGTTTGTTGCGGATTTCCGAGCTGGAGGATCGCCAGCGCCGCTCAGGTTTCGTCGAACTTGATCCGGTGCGTTTGCTGGAGGAGTTGCACGAGTTCTATCTGCCACTGGCCGAGGAAGGCGACCTGCGCTTTCAACTGAACATGCCCGAGACGCTGCCGCCGCTCAATGGCGACCGCGCGTTGCTGTTCGAAGCGTTGGCGAACCTGCTGAGCAACTCGATCAAGTTCACCCCGCCCGGCGGCACGGTGATGTTGCGTGGGGTCAATGCCAATGGCCAGACGCGGATCGAGGTTCACGATTCAGGCCCGGGGATTCCCGAGGCGGAACGTGAGGCGGTGTTCCAGCGGTTTTATCGCACCGAGGGTGGCCAGCCACAGAGTGGTTTTGGACTGGGGCTGTCGATCGTCGCGGCGATTGTCAGCCTGCACGGCTTCAGTCTTGAAGTCGGCAGCAGTGATCTGGGCGGGGCGAAACTGGTGCTGGATTGTCGGCAGAGTTTGATCAGTCAGGCCTGAGGGAATGCAATCCACCCGGTGGGAGCGAGCCTGCTCGCGAATGCGGTGGTTCAGTCACAGCAATGTTGACTGAACTGACGCCTTCGCGAGCAGGCTCGCTCCCACCGGAAGTCCCATGCTTCATAGGCGCTGTGTGAATCAATCAGGTCGGGTAATTCGCCCGCAAGGCTTCGAGACCGCCTTGGTAGATGCCGTTGAACAACGCCACCACTTCTTCATCGCTCACGCCGACCGCGTTGAAGCGCCCCGACCACGTCACCCGCGCGCCTTCGCCCTGGGCTTCAACCTTGATCGTCGCCAGGTAATCGCTGGCCGGGAACGGTGCCTGTTCGATCGAATAGCTGTACGTTCGGGCGGCGTTATCGAAGGTCTGCAGACGTTCGACGACAACCCCGCCATCGCCCGTTTTCAGCGTGCGCACCCGCCCGCCTTCGCTCAGTTCACTGTGGGTAATCAACGGCAGCCAGTCCGGCAGCGTGTTGAAGCCGCCGATCAATTGCCAGACCTGATCGGCCGAGGCCGGGATGTCGATAGTTGCGGATGCTGTTGGCATAAAACCTCTCTTTCGGAAAATTCAGATAGTCAGGCTGTCGACCACACCGCCATCGACGCGCAACGCGGCGCCCGTGGTGGCCGAGGACAGCGGTGAAGCAATGTACGTGACCAGATGCGCCACTTCCGCAACATCCGCCACACGCTGGATGATCGAGGTCGGACGGGCCTTGCGCACAAAGGCGTCGGCTTCGTCGCGCAGATTGCGCCCGGATTCGGCGGCCGCGTCTCGGAGCATGTCCTGCAGGCCATCGGTGAAAGTCGGCCCCGGCAGGATCGCATTGACCGTGACCCCGGTGCCAGCCAGACGTTTGGCCAGGCCGTGGGACACCGCGAGGTTGGCGCTTTTGGTCACGCCGTAATTGAGCATGTCCGCCGGCGTCGCCACCCCGGATTCCGATGACAGAAAGATCACCCGGCCCCAACCCTGCTCAACCATCGGCGGCACATAATGCCGCGCCAGGCGCACGCCGGAAATCACGTTGACTTCATAGAAGCGCGTCCACTCACTGTCGGGTGTCTCGAAGAAATCGACGTCGTTGAAGATGCCGAGGTTGTTGACCAGAATGTCCGCGCGCGGCTCGGCGGCGAAGAGCTTTTCCGCGCCCTCGGCCGTGCCCAGATCGGCGGTCAGACTGCGCAGTTGCGCCTCCGGCACGGCCTGGCGAATGCTCGCCAGCGCTTGCTCGACCTTGGCCGTGTCGCGACCGATGACCACCACCGTCGCCCCGGCTTCGGCCAACGACTGGCTGATGCCCAGACCGATGCCGCCGGTACTGCCGCTGACAATGGCCAGTTTTCCACTCAGATCGATCTTCATGCGTTTACCTCATCGGTGGGCAAGGGATCTCGCCGGACGGTCGATGCCTGTTACGGGGTCGAACTCGGCGGCGATTTCAGAAGCATGGATCAGCGTAGTTGCGATATTGCCGGCATGGTTGAGCTGCCGACCGGTGACGGGGATGACGCTTTTCGCAGCGGTTCAGTTTTGCAGCAGATGAAGCAAGCCATCGCCATCGACCCTGACGCCAATCGCATCGTAACTGGCCAACGTCGCATGCGCCGTTTCGATCGGGTGCTGGTGCGTGGTGGTGATAATCATCAACGCCGCGCCCGCCGCTTCCGCAGCCTGAATGCCGACGGCAGCGTCCTCGAAAATCAGGCAATCCGCCGGCTCGACACCGAGCTTTTTCGCCGCCAGCAGATACCCCGCAGGATCAGGCTTGCCAGCCTTTACATCTTCCGCCGTGATCATCACCGCCGGCTGCGGAATCCCCGCCGCCGCCATCCGCCGCAACGCCAGATCGCGAGGCGCCGACGTCACCATCGCCCAACGATTTTTCGGCAGCGCGTTGAGAAATGTCGCCGCCGCAGGAATCTCGACAATGCCTTCAACGTCATTGATTTCCGCTGCGGTGATGAACGCTGCTTGTTGCTCGGCATCCACGCCCGGCAGATTCAGCCGGGTGATGGTGTCGATCGCCCGCGCGCCATGGATGGTCGGCAGGAACGTCTCGACATCAACGCCATGGCGCACCGCCCACGCTGACCAAATGCGCTCGGCGGCGGCGATGGAGTTGAGGACGGTGCCGTCCATGTCGAACAGGAGCGCGCCGAACGCGCGATCAAAAATCGATACTTGTGCAGACAAGAGAGCAAATCCTCTGACAGATGGCCGGGGCAGACAGGCCCGGCAATGTAGCACTTGTCAGTGCAGCTGCGGGGCCTTGGATTTGAACGCACTTTCCACACAGTCGAGCAACTGACCGATCGCCCACGGCTTCTTGATGAACGCCACCGAATGCTTGACCCCGGAGGTCTCGGGCGTCTCGTAGCCGGACATGACCATCACCGGTTTTTCCGGCCAGCGATCGCCGAACAGATTAGCCAGGTCCGCGCCGTTAAGCGTGCCGGGCATGGTGATGTCGGTCAGCAGCAGCGCAACATCGGCTGCATGTTTTTCCAGATACAGTGAGGCGGCGTCGGCGCTGGTTTGCGGTTCGACCTTGAACCCTTCCTCCTGGAGAATTTCGCAAAGGAACTCCAGAATCAACGGATCGTCCTCGACAACCAGAATCAACCCGCCAGGAAGGTGCGCGCTCGACGTAGGTGTAGGGCACATGAATAGCACTCCCCCGAATAACATTTTTGATAAGCGGTTTGAATCCGCTGCTTATCAGGTATGAGCAGCGCGCCTTGTAGAAATTCACTTTTGATACAGCAGATTTCGCCAAGGTGTTGTTTTTCGAAGCGCAGCGCCCATCGAATCCCCTCATTTGTGGTTAAAATGCCGGCCCTTTGCCTGGCCGATCCTGATCCATGAACCCTGAAGCCCTCGCTACCCTCCACGCTCATTTGCTGCCCGCACTGGCGGCGGTGCCCAGCGAAACCCGTCGTTTGTTTCACGGGCGCGGTCGCTGCTGGCCGGGGCTGGAGCAGTTGACCGTGGACTGGCTACAGAGCGTGGTGCTGGTGTCACTGTTCAAGGAACCGGCGCCTGAGCAACTGCAGGATCTGCGGGATTTACTGCTGAAACTCGCCGCCTCGCCCGAATGGCAGCAGTCCGGCGCGCACACTTTGCTGATCCAGCACCGTTATCTGCCGCAAAGCACGGCCGAATGGCTGATCGGTGAGGAAATCGAGGAAATGAGCATCGTCGAGGGTGGCTTGCAGTACCGCGTCGACCTGGGGCGCAAGCAGAACGCCGGGCTGTTTCTCGACATGCGCTACGGCCGCAACTGGGTGCGCGAACAGGCGGCGGGCAAGCGGGTGTTGAACCTGTTCGCCTACACCTGCGGTTTTTCCGTGGCGGCAATCGAGGGCGGCGCCAGCCATGTGGTCAACCTGGATATGTCCCGCGCCGCGCTGAGCCGAGGTCGCGACAATCACCGTTTGAACGGCCACGACCTGAGCAAGGTCAGCTTTCTCGGCCACGACCTGTTCAAGTCCTGGGGCAAAGTGATCAACAGCGGCCCGTACGATCTGGTGATCATCGACCCGCCGTCGTTTCAGAAAGGCAGCTTTCTGCTGACCAAGGATTACCAACGGGTGTTGCGCCGCTTGCCGGAACTGCTCACCGCGCAAGGTACGGTGCTGGCGTGCATGAACGACCCGTCGTTCGGTTCCGACTTTCTCATTGATGGCGTGACCCAGGAAGCGCCAAGCCTGCGCTTCGATCATCGGCTGGACAATCCGCCGGAGTTTCCCGATATCGATCCAGAGAGCGGCCTGAAAGCCCTGGTCTTCCAGCGCAGCCACTGACACAGCGTAAGTTCACCTGTGGGAGCGAGCCTGCTCGCGAAAAGCGCAGTGTCAGATAACAATTTTGTTGACTGATACACCGCTTTCGCGAGCAGGCTCACTCCCACACAAACTCTGCGTTGGTCACAAAGACGTCGGCCGCAGCACCAGTGCAAACAACTCACCATGCCCGGTGACATTGAGCTTGTGATAGAGATTGCGCCGATGCACTTTCACGGTCTCCGGCGAAATCCCCATCTGCTGGGCCATCGCCTTGCTGGAAAAGCCCTGCAGGATCAGGCGCGCCGTGTCGATCTCGCGCGCGGTCAGCCGGGCATCGAAACGGTCCAGCAACGTCGCCAGATCCCCCACTACCGCTTCAGCCACCGGCCCTTGCGGCGGCAGCAACTGCATGTGGCGACGCATCGCCGCCAATACCCAATCTCGAATGCACAACAGCCGACCCTGCTCGGCCATGCCAAACGCGGTCGAGCGGCCCAGCGACAAGCCGAGTACCGCGCCTTCGACGTTGATCAGAAACTGCAATTCATCCTCGCCAACCACGGCACGAAAGTAGCTCTGGTAATACTCGCTGTGCAGAAACTGATCCGGCGCAACGGACGCCAGGCTGTGCAGGCCGTCGCTGATCCCGCTGACGGCGGCTTGATAAAACGGATCGAGCAGGTACATGCCGGCGGTATAACCGGCCAGCTCCTGCTGGTCGTCCACGAAGCCCTTGCTGTCGAAGTCGATCAGCAAACGCGGCGGCTGGCCGGCCTGCATCAGGGCGACGAGGGCATTGTCCAGCGGCACCAGCAGGCGCAGGGTGTCGACCAGCGCGCGCCAGAAACCGTCCTGCCCGAGCTGGGTAAATACCCGCGCCAGCCCCTGATGCACCGGCAATTCCTGCAACAACGCGTCCACGCACTACCCCTTTCGAGTAACCCATGATGGGAATGGGGCTGGTGTGACCGGCCCGTTAGCCTGACCACTCCAGTTCATCACCGGCCTGCGACAGGCCAGGAGTGCCGCATCATGCGTCGTCACCGTGGATCTATCAACCCGGGCCTGCTGGCCTGTTTTTGTCTCTCCTCGGTTGCCATGGCGGCAGACGAGCCGAGCGTGCATGTCTACAACTGGTACGACTACATCGGGCCGAACACCCTGCATGATTTCCAGCGCGACAGCGGCATCCGGCCGGTGTACGACACCTTCGACAGCGCCGAAGTGCTCGAAGGCAAACTGATGACCAGCCGCAGCGGCTACGACGTTGTCGTGGCGAGCAACTTCAGCCTGCCGACCCTGATCAAGGCCGGCGCCCTCGCCCCGTTGCCTCGCGATCAACTGCCAGGCTGGCAAAACCTCGACCCCGATCTGCTGAAGAAACTCGCGGTCAACGATCCGGGCAATCAATACGCCGTGCCTTACCTGTGGGGCACCAACGGCATCGGCTACAACGTCGACAAAGTTCGCGCCGCGCTGGGTGACAAAGCGCCGGTGGATTCCTGGGAGTTGCTGTTCAACGAAGCCAATCTGGCCAAACTGGCCGAGTGCGGCGTGGCGATGCTCGATTCGCCGTCGGAAATGCTGCCGGTCGCCCTGCATTACCTGGGCTTGCCGCCGAACAGCACCGATCCCGAGGACTACAAAAAAGCCGAAGCATTGCTGCTCAAGCTGCGCCCGCACATCGCCTACTTCAACTCTTCGAAGTTCATCAGCGATCTGTCCAACGGCAATATCTGCGTGGCGGTTGGCTGGTCCGGGGCGATGCTCGAAGCCAAGACCAATGCCGAGCAGGCCAATAACGGCGTAAAGATCGCCTACAGCCTGCCCAAGGAAGGCGCGCCGGTGTGGTTCGACACTCTGGTGCTGCTCAAGGACGCCCCCAATCGCGCCCAAGGCCTGGCGTTTATCGATTACCTGCTGCGACCGGAAGTGATCGCGCCGGTCAGTGATCACCTGTCGTACCCGAATGGCAATCGCGCCGCGACAGCGCTGGTGGCAGCAGCCACTCGCGACAACCCGGCGGTGTACCCGTCCCCTGCCGCCATGGCCACGCTTTACACCCTCGAACCCTTGCCCAAAGCCGCCGAACGCGTCCGTACGCGGGTGTGGAGCAAGGTCAAGAACGGCCAGTAGCCCGCGCAAGAAATCTGCCTGCCTCATCCGAGCGGTAAGCCGCCCGACCTTTGAATGAAGAGACTGAATCTTATGAATCCGCGTGCCCGTGATCTCGATATCCTGATTGGCCAGATGCAACCTGGCCCGCTCAACGCCATTACCGATGTGCCGGGGGTGCGCGTCGGTCACAGCAATGTACGCGGTCGCAGCAGCAGCGGCCGTGACATCTGCACTGGCGTCACGCTGATCGAGCCGCGCCCCGGCTCGACCAGCCAGCAACCGTGCTTTGCCGGCGTGCATGTACTCAATGGCAACGGTGACGCGACCGGCCTGGAATGGATTCGCGAGGCCGGTCTGCTGACCAGTCCGATTGCCTTTACCAACACCCACAGCCTGGGTGTGGTGCGTGATGCGCTGATTGTGCTGGACCGAGAGCAGCAGCCGGATGACGGGCGGCTTTACTGGAATATGCCGGTGGTGCTGGAAACCTTCGATGGACTGCTCAATGACATCAACGGCTTTCACGTCAAACCCGAGCATGTCGCCGAGGCACTGAACGGCGCCGTGGACGGGCCGGTAGTCGAAGGTGCGGTGGGCGGTGGCAGCGGCATGATCTGCCATGAGTTCAAGGGTGGCATCGGCACCGCATCGCGACGTCTGAGTGCTGCCCAGGGAGGTTGGACCGTCGGCGCGATCGTGCAGGCCAACCACGGCATTCGCAGTGAATTACGCGTCGATGGTTACCCGGTCGGGCGCTATATGGAACAGAAGGATTCACCGTTCCTGCGGGCAGCGCTGCCGCACCCGGGCATGGGCTCGATCGTCGTCTGCCTGGCGACTGATGCGCCGCTGCTGCCCCATCAATGCACGCGTCTGGCACAGCGTGCCAGCCTGGGCCTGGCGCGTACCGGCGGCGGTAACGAAGACCACAGCGGCGACATCTTCATTGCCTTCGCCACCGGCAATGATCACGTCCCGCCTGCGGCTTACGAGGCTAAACGCGCAGCCACCTGCGACGGTTTGCGCATGGTCAACAACGACCACATCAGCGAGCTGTTTCTGGCCGCGACCGAAGCCGTGGAAGAAGCGATCATCAATGCCCTGCTCGCCAGCGACAGCAGAGAGGGCAACGGTCATTCGGTGCCGGGCCTGGATGCGCAGACGCTTCTGGCGGCGCTGAAAAAATCCGGTTGGCCGGGATCGCGCCCGGCATGAACCGGCATTGTGCAAGGACGACTGGCGGTACTTGAGTCGTCCATTGCACGCTCCTAGGATGAAGTTACGCGGTGACCGGATTGATCCGGCGCTGCGTAGGCGTGGGTGTTCTGAACCCCAATCAAGCCCACGCTTTGCTTCACACGCCTCTTGA
The DNA here is from genome assembly GCF_054667565.1 of Pseudomonas sp. S3_G06. Classification (NCBI taxonomy): domain Bacteria; kingdom Pseudomonadati; phylum Pseudomonadota; class Gammaproteobacteria; order Pseudomonadales; family Pseudomonadaceae; genus Pseudomonas; species Pseudomonas sp. S3_G06. The sequence continues at coordinate 1,521,528 of NZ_CP162738.1, read as the reverse complement.
GCCTCACGGGCTCTACTTCCTCCCCATCAAAGAGCTTTGAGGCTCTTTTTTTGTCTGCGTATTTCAGTTCTCGGCGAGACCTTCGGCGCGTATCGAACGCCACGCCGCTTGCGCGAGCACTTCGCGATAGGCGCTCGGGCTGCCTTTCACTCGCCCTGCCAGCCAGGCTCGGCAGTAGCTGTCCGCTTGGCCAATGATCAGCGATGGCAGCAGCTCGGCAGGCAAATCCTGCAGTTCGGCGGCGCGACCCGATTGCGTCAGCCATTGGCGCAGACGCAGGTTGCGCGTCTTGTTGCGCTCGGCCAGCTCGTCCTTGAACGGGCCTTTGGTCACGGCGAACCGCGCGTGGTACTGGAAACGCGCCCACTGCGGCTGTTGCTCGACCCAGTCGACATAGCTGAAGACCAGCGCCTGCACGCCTTCTTCAGTGGTATTGGCCGCGTCCAGATACGCATCACGCAAACGCGCCTGATCCTCCAGCGCGGTGAAAAACAGCGCCGCGACCAGCCCTTCCTTGTTGCCGAAATGGTGATAGATCGCGCCGACGCTGGTGTCGCACTCGGCACGGATCATTTCGATGGTGGTGGCCTCGATCCCCTGTTCATTGAACAGGCTCAGGGCCTTGCGAAAGATATCGCGTTTGAGTTCGGCGCGGCGGCCGGGGTAGCTGCGTTCCAGTAGATCGGCGGTGTCCATGCTGCTCGGGTCCAAAAACGGAGGTTGATAAAGGCGTCACGTGCCCGTGAACAAATCGCGCCTAGGTTGACAGATTTACCGTGAACAGAATACCGTTCCGTTACAGAACATTATTCTGTACCGGAACATCATTCTGCAAACTACCCAGCGAGGCTTCCCATGAGTCAATCTCTCAGCATGTTCAACAGCGTCGGCCCGGATGCATTCAGCAAAATGGCCTGCCAGTTCGCACCGTACTTCAGCAGCATCAATCCGCTGATTTCCGAGTTGCGCCCGAATGCCGCCACCGTGCACGTGCCGTTTCGCAAGGAAATCACCAACCACCTCGGCACGGTGCACGCGATCGCCATGTGCAACGCGGCAGAACTGGCCGGCGGAATGATGACCGACGTGTCGATCCCGGCCGGCGCGCGCTGGATTCCCAAAGGCATGACCGTGGAATATCTGGCCAAGGCGAAAACCGACGTCACCGCTGTGGCCAGCGCTGAAGGTGTGGATTGGCAAAGCGATGGCGACAAGGTAGTCAACGTCGACATTCACGATTGCGAGGGTAAAAAAGTCTTCACCGCGCACATCACCATGCACGTCAAGCTCGGTTAGCAGGTACAAAAAAGCCCTTGCCGCGGGATGCGCAGCAAGGGCTTTTGATTGGCCGACGATCAGTGCAGGGTCAGGCGCTGACGGACAAATTCTTCTACGTGGCGGCTGGTCTGGTCCAGATGGCGGTCGCGTTGTTTTTCCGCATCGAGCATCGCGCGCTTGCCGTTCTTCTGCAGCAGATAGGTGTGAATCTGCTGCACTTCCAGCGAGCGATAGATCGGCGTGGTGTCGATGAACCCGCGCAGGCCGTTGCTGCGGTAATGCCGCGTGCTCATCAGCACCTGGGTTTCGCGCTGGCCGATCACTTCAAAACCCAGTGCCTCGAAATACGGCACCTTGCCAATGCTGCAGGCCAGTTCCGCATGCGGATAGCGCCCGACCATGTCCGCGAGCATCGCCCGCGCCACACCCTGACGCCGATGACCTTCACGCACCGCCATGTACGCGACGCTGCACGCTTCCCAATCGCCCTGCACCGGCAGACAGATGAGGAATCCGATGACTTGCTCCGGGTCTTCATCGTTAGTGGCCACCAGCAATTCCACCTCGGTGCCCTTCTGGCCGTTCAACGCCTCAAGGTAGAGATGCACCTCATAACCCACCGCGTACTGATAAACGTTGTACAGCAGATTGCTCGGGCCGAGGCCGACAGCACTGATGTCGGTCAGGTAGTCGACGACCATTTGCAGGATCTGGCTGTTGACGTTTTCCGGGCATGGGGAGGTGTAGTGGGTGATGCGTGGCATTGGCAAACTCCGGCGATAAAAAACGTTGCCGATGATCAGAGCCGTCGACGAACCGCGACATCATACCGTGCCGGATCTATTGAACCGTCACTGTTGTGGCGCCACCACCCTGAATTTGATGTTGATGTCCCTCGACACCACGCTGTCAGCCCACTCCCCTGCGCCGAGGCCGAACTCCTCTCGATTGAGCACCAGCTCACCGTCGAAGATGCCGATGGCGTTGTCCGGTTTCAACTCCACCGGCACCTCGACCTCGCGAGTGATGCCCTTGAGCGTGAGCTGACCGGCGACTTGGTAACGATGCTCGTCAACTTGAGTAAAACGGCTGGACTTGAACACCGCGAGCGGGAATTTCCCGGTGTCGAACCACGCCGGTTTCACCAGTTCGGTATTGGCGTCTTCACTGCCGGCATCGATGCTGGCGAGATCGATATGCAGCGTGGTCTGGGCTTTGCCGAGGTCGTCGGTATCGAAGTCCAGCATCGCCTCGAACTTGCCGAAGGTGCCGTACATCCGCGAGCCCATCTGCTGATAGGTGAAGCTGATCTGGCTGGCGCTGGTGTTGACCCGGTTATATTCAGCCGCCTGCGCACCGACCATGACGCACGATGTAAACGCGGCAACCAACAGCAATCGCAACGTCATGACATTCTCCTGGCGGCGTGCGTCGTCGAGGGCCTTGGTTGACTTAAGCAAACAACCCGTTGTTATGCCAGCGCCTATATCAACCGCTCTATCTTCTGATGCTTCCACACCAGTTTGTAATACAGGGTCTGCAAAATCAGCATCCCCAAATAGGCAACCGGGAACGCCATCCACACACCCTGCAAACCGAACTGCCCGTCGAGCCAGTAAGCCGCTGGCAACTGCACGCCGACCACACAAACAATCGAGATGACCACCGGCACCAGTACCGTGCCGCTGGCGCGCATGATCCCGCCGATGATGGCCTGGAAGCCGAATACCAACAGGCTCCAGAGCATGATGTGCAGCAGATGCTCGGCCATCGCCCGGGTCGAGTCCTCGGTCAGGAACAGGCCCAGCAACCAGTGCGATAGCAGATAACCCAGCACAATCAGGCCACCGGTCAGGCACACATTGATTAACAGCCCGGTGCGCAGGATCGGACCCATGCGTTGCAGATGCCCGGCGCCGATTGCCTGGGCACCAAGGATCGATGCGGTGATTGCAATCGACAGCGCCGGAAACTGCACATAGTTGACGATCTGCGTTACTGCGCCATACGCCGCTGTCGCTTGCGAGCCGTGCTGATTGACCAGTGCCAGGATCACCAGCTCCGATAACGACAGGACGATCATCTGTACCCCGGTGGGCAGGCCGATGCGCAGGACCTTGCCGAGAATCACCCGATCCAGTCGCAATGCGGCAAAGAACTCTCGATCCGGCGCCAGCGGATGGCCCTTGCGGATCAGCCGCCAGGCCAGCCACGCCATTGCCGACAGATTCCCCGCCAGCCCGGCATACGCCGCGCTCTGAATGCCCAATGGCGGCAAACCCAGCCAGCCGCGAATCAACGCCGGCGTCAGCGCCAGCCCCACGGCGGTGGAGACGATCAGCGCGAGCAGTGGCGACAGCGTATCGCTGACCCCACGCAGCAATTGGGTGAACAGCACGAATACCAGTAGCGATGGCAGAATCCACAACATGACGTGGGCATAGTCCACCGCATCGTCGAGCACATCCGCCGGCGTGCCCAACCCCGTCAGTGCCTGTCGCGCAAACACCGTGCCCAGCACCGCCGCGACCAAACCGATCAACACACCCAGCAGCAAAGTCGCTCCGGCAATCGCCTTGACCATGTGCGTCTCGCGCGCGCCCCACGCCTGACCGATCAGCACGCCTGCGCCAGCGCCGAGGCCGATGACCAGGGCGATGAAAAAGAACACGACAGGAAACATGCCGGATACGGCCGCAAGCGCTTGGGTGCCGAGCATCTGACCGATGTAGATGCTGTTGACCGTCCCGGACATCGATTGCAGGAAGTTCGACAGCACCATCGGCGCGAGAAACAGCAGATAGGTTTGCCAGAGCGGTTTGGCGAAGGTGGCGCTTTGCATTGAATGGAGGTCCATCTCGACGGCGGCAGGCCTGATTGACGATAGCTTCGGTGAGTTGCGTGCAGCGTGCAATCAACATTTCCAGACGGTGTTGATTGTCTGTTTTGCATTTGTGTAAATGCCGTGCATCGCTTTGTGTCAGTGTTGCGGCTGTGGTAAATCAGCGACTCTGTCGACACGTACTATTGAGGCTCGGTTCATGCGTAACGTTGCAAATTTTCTGCTTGGTTCCCTCCTCGCTCTGTCGGCCGCCTACGCTCAGGCAGCCGCACCCGCAGCGGCGCCTGCTTCGTTGAAACCGCTACTGGCCACTTTGAATGAACGCCTGAGCATCGGTGATCTGGTTGCGTTGACCAAATGGGACAGCGGCAAGCCTATTCAGGACAGCCCGCGTGAGGCGCAGGTCATCGCCAATGCCCGAACTCTGGCCACCGAACACAAACTCGATCCGGACGACGTCGCGCAATTGATCGCCGCACAGATGGAAGCGAACAAACTGGTGCAATACGGTCTGCTCGCGCAATGGCAAGCGGCAGGTGCTGCACCGGACACACCGCGTCCGGATCTGGGCAAACAGATCCGCCCGCGCCTGGATGAACTGCAAAAGCGCTTGTTGCAGCAGTACGCCGCCTTCGCGCCGTATCGCCAGGATCCGAATTGCCCAGCATGGCTGGCCGATGTCCGCAACGGTCTGGCCTCCGATGCGCTGCACGACCTGGCGCTGATTCGTGCCAGCGGCGAGTTGTGCATCCGGGCGAAAGCGCTCTGAATCACCGCTCCTGGCAAACATCATCGGCGTCGATGTTCACCATCACGTCAATGAAGTTCTCATAAAAACTGCGCGGCGTAACATCGGCTCCAGACAAACAAACAACTTCCTGGAGCACACGATCATGAAACGCCAAACCCTTCTCGGCATCGCTTTCTCGGTTTTCGCAGTTAACGCTTTTGCAGTAACGCCTGCTCACACCCCGGTCGCTGAAGGCGGCTCGGACAAGTTGATCGAAAGCCGTCTGGCTGAAGGTGGTTCAGATCGTCTGCTCGAACGCCGCGTTGCCGAAGGCGGTTCGGATCGTTTGCTCGAACGCCGCGTTGCCGAAGGCGGTTCGGATCGTCTGCTCGAACGCCGCGTTGCCGAAGGCGGTTCGGATCGTCTGCTCGAACGTCGCGTTGCTGAAGGTGGTTCGGATCGTCTGATCGAACGCCGTGTTGCCGAAGGTGGTTCGGATCGTCTGATCGAACGCCGCGTTGCTGAAGGTGGTTCGGATCGTCTGCTCGAACGCCGCGTTGCTGAAGGTGGCTCTGATCGTCTGATCGAGCGCCGCGTTGCATGAATCTACTGCATGACCGCAACCCCCATGAAAAAGCCCGGCCTGATCAGCCGGGCTTTTTTGCATTCAGCCGTCGCTTATTGCGCGGTTTTCAGCTTGACCACGTCACCGGAGATGGTGGTGGTGTAGCCGGTCAGAACCCAGGCCCAGAACCAGTTTTCCTGAACCTGCGTGTTGATCATTGCATCGCCGCCCTTGGCTTGGATGGCCGCGTTTTGCGCGCGCACAAATCGGCTGTTCTGGCGGATCGGGATAATGCCAAACAGCAGCAGGCCGGTGGCCGATGCTTCGCTGTGGCCAACCACGGTGTATTGGTTGCTGTCGTAATGGGCGGTTTTCATCGGGGCGCCGGTGCAACCTGCCAGAACCACACCGAACAGTGCGGCGGCGACTACTTTGCTAAGGTATTTCACAGTAAAACTCCATGGGGAAACGCCCGGGATCCGTCTCTCGGGCGGCGCGCATTCTAACCAAAATGATGGCTCATTGACATCAATCTTCTTTGTATTTACTTGAACCCGTTCGCTGGCCCGCCGTCGGCGATGTCGCATACCATGGCGCCACTTCAATAAAGACAGACACCCGCCTCCATGTTCAAAGCCAGTCTGCGTAGCCATCTCACCCTGTGGTTCGGCGGTTTGTCCCTGCTGACGTTATTGAGCGTCGGCTTTTATGTCGGTCACATCGCCACCGAACAAATGAAACAGGCCAGCGGCAACGCGTTGCTGAACACGGCGCGCTCAGCGGCGACGTTGTTGGGTGAGCAACTGCGCGAGCGGCAACTGGAGGTCTATCTGCTCAGTCGCGCGCCGCATCTGGAGCGTGGCGATCTGGACAATCCAGCCATCCTCAAGTCGATGCAGTTGCGCACCCAGGCGCGCGCCGAATATGCGTGGATGGGCGTCACTGACGCCGAGGGTAATGTGCGCCAGGCGGTCAATGATCTGCTGGTCGGTCAATCGGTGCAGAAACGCCCGTGGTTCCAGATCGGCCTGCGCCGGCAATACACCGGCGATCCCCACGAAGCAGTGTTGCTGGCCAAGTTGTTGCCGGGCCTGCCCAATGGCGAGCCGCTGCGCTTCATCGATTTCGCCGCGCCAATCCACAATGTCGAAGGACGGGTGATTGGCGTGCTGGGCGCACATGCGCACTGGAGTTGGGTGACGCGAATCGTCGAGTCGGCGGCGTTTTCCCACAAGAACTCGGCGCCGGATATCCAGGCGCTGATCGTCGACCACGATGGCAAGGTGCTCTACCCCGAAGCGCTGATGGGCCAGCAGCTGACGACCAACGATCCGGTATTGTCGGGCTGGACGGCGGCCAACGGTTACCTGACCAGCATGGTCACCGTGCCGACGCCATCCGGCACGGCGCTATCATGGTCGATCGCCATTCGCCAGCCATTGGAAACCGCGCTGCAACCGGCGCGGATGCTGCAATACGAATTGCTGATCCTCGGCGTTTTCGCTGCAATCGTTTTCGGTCTGGTGGCTTATTACTTGGCGCTGTACCTGAGCCGCCCAATCGAACAACTCGCGCACTCGGCCAAACAGGTGCAGAACAACCAGTCCGGCGCGCAGTTCCAGCTCCAGCATCCGGTGCTGGAGATCGCCCAGCTCGGCCAATCCATCGATGCAATGACTCAGTCACTGCTCGGCAAGGAGCGCGAACTGCAAGAGGCCAACGCCTCGCTGGAGGCCACCGTGGCACAACGCACCGCCGCACTCACCGAGGCCAACGCCGAGCTGCTGAGCCTGGCCACACACGACGGCTTGACCGGCGTTTACAACCGCCGCCGGTTTGACGAAAAAATCACTGAGTATTCGCTGTTGTCCCGACGCACCGGACGCCCGTTTGCCCTGCTGCTGATCGATGCCGACCACTTCAAACGCATCAATGACAGCCACGGCCACGCGGTCGGTGACGAGGTCCTGCAACAACTGGCGACCTTGATCCAGAACAGCGTACGCAGCACCGATTTCGTCGCCCGCTACGGCGGCGAAGAGTTCGCCGTACTGCTGCCGGAAGTAGCGCAACCCGACACCCCGGAAGTCGTCGCCGAAAAGATTCGCGCAGCGGTAGCCGACGCGGAGTTTCCCGGCGTCGGCAACGTTACCGTGAGTATTGGCCTCGGCCTGGCAGATCCGGCGGACAACAACCATACGACGCTGATCAAACGTGCCGATCAGCAGCTGTATCAGGCGAAGGCTGCGGGGCGCAATCAGGTTGCGTTTCATGCCCACTGACACCGGCGTATATCAACCAGAAACAGGTCGGCCCGCAGGCCGCCATCGCTGGCAAGCCAGCTCCCACAGGGATGGGGTAAAAGCGGAAATTTGGGTCGGCCGGAGAACCGCTTTCGCGAGCAGGCTCGCTCCCACAGAAAAGCAAAGCAGCGAAGCCGCCCCACTCAACAATGAGCGTTAGCTCGAGTGCTTTTGATCTTGATCCACCGGCGACGTCGGAAGGCTGAGCGGAGGGATTGATCCGGGCGTGGGAGCGCAGCGACCGTTCGACGCAGTCGAACACAGCGGAAGGAGGTGCAGCGAAGCAAACCGTAGCCGCTGCGCCCGGATCAGTCCCGCAGCGAAGGAACCCGAGCCTGCGAGGGCCGAACGTAGGAGCAAGCGTTTTTTTGCTTACTTTTTTTAGGCGTTTGTAAAAAAAGTGAGTCGCCGTAAGGGCGAAACCCTAAGCAGCCGTTACCGCAGCAATGGATATGTACTGAATTAGCCGGAAAACCATCGCCCGACTAGGGCTCGGCACTGAACATCTGCAGATAAGCCAACAGATTCTCAAGCTTCTCCTCATCACTCAGCCCCCAGAAAATCATCCGCGTCCCCGGCACCACCCCTTTCGGATCCTTCAGATACGCCTTCAACGTCGCCCGATCCCAAGTAATCCCCGAGTTTTTCATCGCATCGGAATAAACATAATTGGCCGAAGTCCCCGCAGCCCGGCCAACGATGCCGTTCAACTGCGGACCAAACCCCGAACGAGCCGACTCGCCAACCTGATGGCAACCGCCGCACAGGCGCGGGAAGATTTTCGCCCCGGCCTCAGGGTCGCCCTCAGCCTGTGCACTGGCGCTGAAGATCAAGGCGAGAAACAGTATCGTGGTGAATTTCATTGAACAGTCCAAACCTGACTTTGCATGGCGTGGGCGCAGTTTACAGATAAGCGCCGATGATCGTTCTGACGGTGATCAACGCCTGACGCAACACGTGCATGTCCACCGAGCCGAGAGCCAGACGAATCGCATGGGGCGTATGGGCCGACAGCGAAAACGGCTCGGCGCTGGTGACGGAAATCTGCTGCTGCATCAACTCCACCACGATCTGATCGGCACGCACATCTTCGGGCAGCGGCAGCCACAGAAAATACGAAGCCGGATGAGCAACGTAGCGCAGCCCTTTCAGCACCTCGGCGGCCAAGGCCTGTCGCGCCATCGCATCACGACGTTTCTGCGCCTCAAGCACGGTGACGGTGCCGTCGTCGAGCCAACCACACGCGATGGCGGTCATCACCCCGGGGGTATTCCACGTCGTCGCACGAACGATTCGCTCCAGTCCGGGCACTCGAGGCAGCGGCGCGGCAATGAAGCCGACCCGCAAACCGGTGGCGATGTTTTTCGACAGGCCCGATACGTAAAGCGTCCGTTCCGGTGCCAGTTCAATCAACGGGCATGGCGGGTTCTCGACCAGAAACGCGTAGGCAGCGTCTTCAATGATTGTCAGATCGTGCCGCCGGGCAATCGCCACCAATTGCTCGCGCTGTTCCAGTGGCATGACCCAGCCCAGCGGATTGTGCAGCGTCGGCATGCTGTATACGGCGCGCACCGCACGCTGGCGACAGAGTCTGTCCAGTGCCGGCAAATCCGGGCCATGTTCCGTCATCGGGATCGCCAGCACTTCCAGATGCAGCGCGTCGGCCAGCACCTTGAATCCCGAATAGGTCAGCGCATCGGCGGCGATCACATCGCCGGGTTTGAGCAGGGCCATCAGCGTCACCGCCAAACCTTGCTGAGCGCCATTGACGATCAGCACTTGGTCGGCTTCAACGGTCACGCCGCGTGTCGACAAATGTTGCGCGACCGAGGCGCGTTCGTGGGCACGCCCGGCGTGGGGTTGATAACGCAACAACGCTTCCAGATCACCGGACAACGCCAGTTGCCGCAACGCCGTGCGCAACAGTTCAGCCTGACCGGGCAACGCCGGATAGTTGAAATTCAGGTCGATCATGCCGACCGCCACGTCTTTCTGATCGATGCCCTGCCCCGGCGCCAGCGACGTTTCCCGGACAAACGTGCCGCGCCCAGCTTCACCACTGACCAGGCCCATCGTTTCGAGCTCGGCGTAAACCCGTGAAGCGGTAACCAGCGCCAGTCCTTCCTGGCTCGCCAGCTGCCGATGCGTTGGCAGTCGCGTGCCCGGCGCCAATCGTCCGCCACGAATGTCTGCCGCATAGCGATCAACCAGGGTCTTGTAACGGGAACGCGGCATGTCGGCTGTATCCATGACAATTTTTTGATTGTGCTGATTCTCGGCCCTAGGATCACGGCGACACAAGCCACTTTTTGAGCGCGACCGACATGCACACAACATCGACTGCGGCCCACCCGGCACTGGAAAAAACCAGCGGCTGGATCAACGGTTTTATCGGCGTGCTGATCTTCAGCGGTTCGCTGCCGGCCACACGTTTGGCGGTGCTGGAATTCGATCCGGTGTTTCTGACCGTGGTGCGAGCAGCGATCGCCGGCGCACTGGCCGTCGGACTTCTGCTGTTGTTCAAGCAACAGCAACCGTCGCGCCATCAGTGGCTGTCGCTGTTGATTGTGGCACTGGGCGTGGTGTTGGGTTTTCCGCTGCTGACCGCGTTGGCATTGCAGCACGTCACGTCAGCGCATTCGATCGTGTTTGTAGGATTGCTGCCGCTGGCCACGGCGATGTTTGGAGTCTTGCGTGGTGGGGAGCGGCCACGTCCAGTGTTCTGGATCTTTTCGGTGCTGGGCAGCGCATTGGTGGTGGGCTTTGCCCTGTCCCAAGGCTTGAGTGCCTCGCCCACCGGCGATCTGCTGATGCTCGCGGCGATCCTGGCCTGCGGCCTCGGTTACGCCGAAGGCGCGAAACTGTCGCGCAGCCTCGGCGGCTGGCAGGTGATCTGCTGGGCGCTGGTGTTGTCGTTACCGCTGATGACAGTGCTGAGCCTGTGGCTGGCGCCCGCCTCGTTCGCCGACATCAGTTTGCCTGCGTGGATGTGCCTGGCTTACGTGTCGCTGTTCAGCATGCTGATCGGCTTCGTGTTCTGGTATCGCGGTCTGGCACAAGGTGGAATCGCAGCGGTCGGGCAGTTGCAGTTGCTGCAGCCGTTTTTTGGTCTGGCACTGGCGGCGACGTTGCTGCATGAGCAGGTCAGTGTCGGCATGCTCGGCGTCACGCTGGGGGTGATTCTTTGCGTGGCCGGGGCGAAGAAATTTGCCAGATAATGTTCAGTGTTCGGCTTTCCATTGCCGTGGACTGAGACCGGTCTTGCGCCGAAAGGCCCGGGCCAGCGCCGACGGACTTTCGTATCCAACCTCCTCGGCAATCAATGCAATCGGGCGGCCTTCGCGCAGGCGTTTCTGCGCAAGACTGACGCGCCAGCTCAGCAGGTAATCGGCCGGCGTCTGCCCGACCACGCGGCGAAACTGCTCGGCAAAACCGGCGCGGGACTGGTTCGCCGCTGCCGCAAGATCGGCCACACTCCAAGGCTTGTGCGGCTGCTCGTGGATCAGGTTCAAGGCGCGAGACACGCGCGGATCCGCCAGCCCGGCCATCATGCCCGGTTGCTGATCTCGACTGCCGATGAGATGGCGCAGCAGCAGAATCACCAGCAATTCAAACAGACGATCCATCACCGCCACGCGCCCGCAATGCCCTTCAAAAGCTTCGTTGAACAGCCAGTCAAGGGTGCTGCGCAATTCCGGGATGTCGGTGAGTTTCAATACCAGATAGTCCGGTAACGCGGCGGCCAGGGCATTGCCCGAGCCACCGTCGAAGGTCAGCGAGGCGCACACCACCTGGCTGGCCATGGCCTCGTCGGCAGACATCCGGTGGGTGAAGGGCCGGGGAAAGAAAATCAGCGACGGTTCTTCCAGGCGAATTTCCCGCTCGTTGCCAGGTTTGAGCAGCAACGCCCCGGCTTGCAGAACATGCACATGGCCGACCGGTTCGCCTTCATGAACGCTCACGCCGCAAAACGCGCCGCTATGAAAGGTCCCGGCGTTCACACCGAAATGACTAAGTAATGTGGAAAGGCGATCCATGGCTGACTCCCGAAGGCATATCTGGACGATCTGCCGCATATCCTCGACGATTTGCCGCCAAAGCGCCATTGGCAGCCCCTAAGATCTCTCCATCGCCGCTGCACTTCGCTGCGGAATTTCGGAGAATCACCATGAGCCGCATCCCTGCAATCAGCCTCGACACCGCCACCGATGCCACCCGTCCTGCACTGGAAGGCGTGAAGAAAAAAATCGGTTTCCTGCCCAACGTCTTCACCACCCTCGCCCAGGCGCCGGTTGCATTCGACACTTACCTGCAAGCCTCGGCCATCCTCGGCAAGACCTCATTGAGCGGCAAAGAGAAAGAAGCCATCTACCTCGCCACTTCGCAGGTCAACGGTTGCGACTATTGCCTGTCCGCACATACCGTGTTTGCCGGCAAAGCCGGGCTGTCGGCGGAGGACATCATCGCGGCACGTCACGGCGAACTGAATGCCTACGCCGCCCTCGCACGCCAACTGACCGAAACCCGTGGCCACTTGAGCGATGAACAGTTGGCCGCTGCCCGCGCTGCCGGTATTGATGACCGCAAGATCATCGAAGTGATTGCCCTGGTGGCCGTGCAGACATTGACCAACTACCTGAACAACACGGCGCTGACCGACATTGACTTCCCGGCCGTCGAGGCCTGAGCAGTCGCTCACGAACTGAAGAAAAATCCGCTGGCGAAAAGATGCTCTTTTCGCCAGCGCTGTTTTTTGCTGCCATGATGTAGGTCAGAATAATTCGCAGCGCAAACAGTGTCTGGTGCGCTGAAACCAAACAGCCTGTACGCAGGTCTTTGTTCTCAGACAAATGCCCGGAAAGACACGAACCCCATGACAGACTGGTTGCAAGACAACGGCGAGATGGCCGGGCAGATCCGCCGTCACGACTGGGCGAATTCGCCCCTCGGCCCGTTGGAAAACTGGCCCGATGTACTCAAGACCACTGTCTCGCTCAGTCTCGCCTCGCATTTTCCTCAGGCGATCGTCTGGGGCCCGCAACTCATCACACTCTATAACGACGCCTTCGTACCGATTCTCGGCGACAAGCCGCACGCGTTGGGGCGCCCTTTCAGCGACATCTGGAAGGAAGCCTGGCACGAGATCAGCCCGATTGCTGAGGCCGCGTACGCCGGCCAGGCCACTTACATCGAAAACTTCGCTCTGCAGATCGAACGCGGCAAAGGCCCGGAGCAGGCGTTCTTCACTTTTTGCTACAGCCCGATTCGCGACTCCCACGGCAATGTTGTCGGCATGATCGACACCGTCACCGAGACCACCCAGACCGTTTATCTCAACCGACGCCTGGCCGTCCTCGATGCCATCGGCGAAGCGGTGACCAATGCCACGGATGCGCAAGCAATCCTGGCGGCAAGCACGCGGCTGATGGTCGAGCAACTGCGTCTGTCCAATTGCGCCTACGCCGACATGGATGCCGACGAGGATGGCTTCACCATTCGCGGCGACTATGCAGCGCCGGGTTCGCCGAGCATCGTCGGCCACTACCATTTGCGCGATTTCGGCGAGAAAGCCGTACGCCTTCTGCGCGCGGGTCAACCGCTGGTGATCCACGACAACCGCAGCGAATTGCCGCCGGAAGAATCAGCGACCTTTCAGGGCATAGGCATCACCGCCACCATTTGCGTGCCGCTGATCAAGCAAGGTCGTCTTACCGCGTTAATGGCCATTCACGACAAAGTGCCGCGTGTGTGGTCGAGCTTCGAACAGGCGCTGCTCAGCGAAGTCACCGAACGTTGCTGGGCGCACATCGAGCGAGTGCGCGCCGACGCCAACGTGCGCGAGGGCCTGCTTGCATTGGCTGAACTCAATGCCACGCTGGAGCAACGGGTCGAAGAGCGCAGCCTGCGTCTGGCCCAGGCCGAGTCGGCGTTGCGCCAGTCGCAGAAGCTCGAAGCCATCGGCCAATTGACCGGCGGCGTCGCCCATGACTTCAACAATTTGCTGACGATCATTCGTTCGTCGGTGGATTTTCTGCGCCAGCCCAACCTGCCGGAAGAACGCCGCCAACGCTACATGCGCGCGGTGTCCGACACCGTTGAGCGCGCCTCCAAGCTGACCAGCCAGTTGCTCGCCTTCGCCCGCCGTCAGCCGCTCAATCCGCAGGTAGTCGACGCCGGCGAACGTTTGGCCAACATCGGCGAAATGCTCGAATCGGTCACCGGCGCGCAGATTCACGTGTGCGTCGAGCGCCCGGATCACCCCTGCTACATCCGTGTCGATCTCAGTCAGTTCGAAACAGCATTGATCAACATCGCCCTGAACGCTCGCGACGCCATGAATGGTCAGGGTGAACTGAAATTGCGCCTGGAGTGCCATAAAGCGCTGCCGCCGATTCGCGGCCACGCTGGGTCCAGCAGCCATTTCGTGTCGATTGCCCTGGCCGACACCGGTGCCGGCATCGACGCACACACCCTCGAACACATCTTCGAGCCGTTCTTTACCACCAAGGCTGTCGGCAAAGGCACGGGTCTGGGGCTGTCGCAGGTGTTCGGCTTCGCCAAGCAATCGGGCGGCAACGTCGATGTTTCCAGCGTCCTTGGTCAAGGCACCGAGTTCACCTTGTATTTGCCGCAAGTGCCGGCGATCGAGGCAGAAATGGACGAGGCAGAGGAGAATGGCGAGGTGCAGCCGGCGTGCGAAAAACGCCGGGTGCTGGTGGTCGAAGACAATCTCGATGTCGGCCGTTTCGCCAACCAGATCCTCCAGGATCTGGGCTATGAAACCGCGTGGGCGACCAACGCCGAAGAAGCCCTGCAGTTGGCCGGTAGCGATGCCAGCGCGTTCGATGCGGTGTTTTCCGACGTAGTCATGCCGGGCATCACCGGTGTCGCGTTGGCCAAGGAACTGCGCCAGCGCCGCCCCGATCTGCCGGTGATTCTGACCTCCGGCTACAGCGAAGAACTGGCGCGCAGCGGGTACGAAGGTTTTGAATTTCTCGCCAAGCCCTACTCCGCCGAACAAGTCTCGCGGATTCTCGGCAAGACCTGGCTCAAGGACGCAAAACCAGCGGCGTCAGTCGTGATCGACGCCGGCGCGCTTGAGTAATTTCTTGCAGCGTTCCGACAGATGAAACACTTGTAGATGCTTGCCAGCCTTGGCGTAGCGTTCACGCAGGGTTTTCAATGCGGCGATCGCCGAATAATCGACAAAGCTCAGGTGCCGGCAATCGAGAGTGACTTTGGCCGGGTCGTTGGCCGGATCGAACTGGTTGAGAAACGGCGTGGTCGAGGCGAAAAACAGCGTGCCGTGCAGGCGATAGAGCTTGCTGCCATCGGCTTCAAGATGTTCATCGGCATACAGTTCGCGGGCCTGCTGCCAGGCGAAGTTGAGCGCGGCGATGATGATCCCGCACAGCACGGCCGTGGCCAGATCGGTGAACACGGTGATGGTGGTCACCGCGATGATCACCAGCACATCGTGCAGCGGCACCTTGTTGATCACCCGCAACGACGCCCAGGCGAAAGTCTGCTGCGACACCACGAACATCACCCCGACCAGCGCGGCGAGCGGAATACGCTCGATCAGCGGTGACAGAAACAGAATGAACAACAGAATCAGCACACCGGCAACCACGCCGGACAAGCGCCCGCGCCCGCCGGAGCTGAGATTGATCACGGTCTGCCCGATCATCGCGCAACCGCCCATGCCACCGAACGCCCCGGACACCATGTTCGCCGCGCCGAGCGCTACGCACTCGCGATCCGGATAGCCACGGGTTTCGGTGATCTCGTCGGTCAGGTTCAGCGTCAGCAGGGTTTCCAGCAGGCCGACCATCGCCATCAGGATCGCGTACGGGGCGATGATGCGCAGGGTTTCGAAATTCCATGGGATGTCCGGCAAAGCGAAGGTCGGCAGACCGCCGGCAATGTGCGCCATGTCACCGAGGGTGCGGGTCGGCAGCCCGAACAGGTAGACCAGCAGGCCGACACCAAGGATCGCCACCAGGGCCGGCGGTACCGCTTTGGTCACGCGCGGCAGGATGTAAACGATGGCCATGGTCAGTAGCACCAGCCCGGTCATCAGATACAGCGGCGTACCGCTGAGCCAGTGCTCGCCGCTTTTGAAGTGCTCCAGTTGCGCCAGCGCAATGATGATCGCCAGGCCGTTGACGAAGCCGAGCATCACCGGATGCGGCACCATGCGCACCAGTTTGCCCAAACGCAACAGCCCGAACGCCATCATGATCAGACCGCCGAGCAGCACCGTCGCCAGCAGATATTGCACGCCGTGTTGCACCACCAGCGCGACGATCACCACCGCCATCGAACCCGCCGCACCGGAAACCATGCCCGGTCGGCCGCCAAACAACGCCGTCAGCGTGCAAATGATGAACGCGCCGTACAAGCCCATCAGCGGATTGAGATGCGCGACCAGGGCGAAAGCAATGCATTCGGGCAACAGGGCGAACGAGGTGGTGAGTCCGGCGAGGACATCGGCGCGCAGACGAATCGGTTTCATGGCTTACCTGACTGAGCGGCCGCTGGGCACGGCTGCTGTTTTCGCGAAAAAAGAGGGAGGCGAATGTTACGGAATTGTTCGGCCTCGGGCCAGTGAAACGCTGACATGGGGTGGCGCGGGCCTTATCCTTGCAGGCTTGTCCATCGAATCGAGTCGCAGCATGTCAGCGTTTTTGTCCGCCCGTGATGTGTGTCAGCGCCTGCGCGAAGCTGCGCTGGGCGTGCTTGGGTTCGAAGTCTGCGAGGTAATGTCCCAGTCCGGGCTGATTACCGTATACATCGAGGGCTGGCATCTGCTGTTGGACTTCGCCGAGGGACACTTGCATCACTGTGAATACGCGCGCAACTGCGCCGGGGATGAAGCGACGCTGGACACGTGGCAGCGTTATGGCACGGACCCGGTGAGTCTGCTCAGCACGTGGGAATTGGCGCAGATCGAGCGGTTGCTGCGTGATGCGAATCGCGTCCAAACCTAGTGCATCGTTTCCGACTGCGGTGCTCTCTGATTTTGAGACCGACCAAATGCCTGTGGGAGCGAGCCTGCTCGCGACGGCGGTATATCAGTCGGTTTGATGTTGGCTGTCACAGCGCTTTCGCGAGCAGGCTCGCTCCCACAGAGTTTTATGTGCATTTTAGAAGATCACTTCGGCTGCCGGTTTGACGTCGATTCGTGCCACGGAACTGGTCAGGGCGGCGAAGTCCTTGTTGTGTTCGGCAATGATATCCTCGGCGCTCATGTTGCCGTTATCGACCGTTGAATGCGCATCTCGCGCGACGACGATGTCGTAGCCCAGTGAATGCGCGCTGCGCACGGTGGCGTTGACGCAGTAATCGGTTTGCAGGCCGCAGATGATCAGACGTTCGAAGTCTTCGCTGGGCAGCAGCTTGCCGAGATCGGTCTGATAGAAAGAGTCCCCGGTGGTTTTGCCTACACGCAGGTCTTCCGTCGAAATCAGCAGACCCTTGGCCAGTTGCCAACCGTCCGCCCCATGCACGAATGGACCATCCTTTTCTTCATGCTGAATCAACACCACTGGAACGCCAGCGTCGCGGGCGCGTTGGCTCAGATCATTGATCGTGGCGATTACGCGGTCGATTTCAAAGCACTGATATTCACCAGCACACAGCGCCTGCTGGACATCGATGATCAGAAATGCGGTGGTCATGTCGAGCCTTCCTTGATCAGTCCTTGAGATGGGGCGGACCTGCGCCCGCCACTCTTTTACTCCGCTCAGTAACCCAAAGACAAGCCGGTATTGCGCCGTGGATCATTGGCGCCGTAGAAGCGATTCTTGCCAACCGGTTTGCCGTCCAGTGACGGCGCGCCGACCAGAATCGCGGCGATGTGGTTGGCATCCTGCGGGCCGGCAAACTTGTGGCCCCAGCTTTCCAGGATCTTTTTCGTATCCGGGCTGGCGGCGAAGTCTTCGAGGTTGGTTTCCTCCGGCATCCACTGCTGATGGAAGCGCGGCGCGTCGACCGCTTCCTGCAAGCCCATGCCGTAATCGATGACGTTGAGCATGGTCAGTAAGGTCGCGGTGATGATCCGACTACCCCCCGGCGTGCCGACCACCATCACTACTTTGCCATCCTTGGTGACGATGGTCGGACTCATCGACGACAGCGGCGCCTTGCCCGGTGCGATAGCGTTAGCCTCGCCTTGAACCAGGCCATACATGTTCGGAACGCCGACCTTGGAGGTGAAGTCGTCCATCTCATCGTTGAGGATCACCCCGGTCTTGCTGGCCATGACGCCCGCGCCGAACCAGTCGTTGAGCGTGTACGTCACCGAAACGGCATTGCCCCACTTGTCGACGATCGAATAGTGCGTGGTGTTGCTGCCTTCGTGGGGCGCTACACCGGGCTTGAGCTCAGCCGACACGCCAGCCTTTTGCGGCTGGATGGCGTTGCGCAGTTTGGTCGCGTAATTCTTGTCCAGCAGGTGCTCGATCGGATTCTTCACGAAATCCGGATCGCCGAGGTAGCTGTTGCGATCAACGTACGCGTGGCGCATCGCTTCGATCTGGTAGTGCATGCCCTGAGCGGAATGAAAGCCCAGGTCCTTCATCGGATAGCCTTCGAGAATATTCATGATCTGGCAGATCACCACCCCGCCGGAGCTTGGCGGTGGCGCCGAGACCACGTGATAGCCGCGATAATCGCACTCAACCGGGGCCAGTTCGCGAGTCTTGTATTTGTCCAGGTCGGCCTGGCTGATGATGCCTTTGTTGGCCTGGCTGGAAGTGACGATGGCATCGGCGACCCAGCCTTTGTAGAAGCCGTCGGCGCCCTTGTCGGAAATCGTCCGCAGGGTTTTCGCCAAATCCTTTTGCACCAGTTTCTGCCCGACCTGCATCGGCTCGCCGTTGCTGAGGAAGATCGAGCCGGAATCGCGCATGTCCTTCTTGAACACATCCGTCGCGTATTCGAGCAGCTCGACATCGCCCTGCTGCAGCTCGAAACCGTCTTCGGCCAGTTTGATCGCCGGGGCAATCATGTCCTTGCGCTGTTTGGTGCCGTATTTGCTCAGCGCCAGCTCCATGCCGGACACGGTGCCCGGCACCCCGACGGCCAGATGGCCGCGGGTGCTCAGTTCTGGAATGACGTTACCGTCCTTGTCCAGATACATGTTGGCGGTCGCTGCCAGCGGCGCTTTTTCGCGGAAATCGAGAAAGGTCTTGCGCCCGTCCGCCAGTTGAATAGTCATGAACCCGCCGCCGCCAAGGTTGCCCGCAGCCGGATAGACCACCGCCAGCGCATAGCCCACGGCCACTGCCGCATCCACGGCATTGCCGCCGTTTTTCAAAACGTCGACGCCGACATGGGTCGCCAGATGTTGCGCGGTGACCACCATGCCGTTTTCCGCCGCCACCGGAGCCACTGATGCCGCGTGAGCCATGAGACAGCTGAGCGCCAGGGAGGTCGCAATGAGCGATCTGGCCAAAGGTTCGTACTTCATGAGTCGATCTCTTTTTGTTTTTGGGGACTGCGCAAAACGCAGGGCAACGCTTCAGGAGCAACAAGCAGTATGGCCGGCTTTGCGTATTGCGCCTCCCCGTTCAGCCAGTATGCTGAGCCATCGCAGCCTTTGGCAGCTCCTGAAAATGCGTCGAAGGCTGCGATCTTTTATCAAGCGAAGAGGTTACTCATCGCTGCGTACTGCAACAGCATGATGGTCTTGGCATCGCAGATCTCGCCGCGTTGAAATGCTGCCAATGCCTCATCGAAGCCCCACTCGAGCACTTCCAGTTCTTCGGTTTCCTCTTCAAGGCCACCACCGTCGCTGACTTTGGACGCCGCGTCGTATTCAGCGATAAAGAAGTGCAGTTTCTCCGTCACCGAACCGGGACTCATGTACGCCTCGAATACTTTTTTCACGTCATGCACGCGATAACCGGTTTCCTCCTCGGCTTCGTCACGAATGCGTTGCTCAGGGGCGGCACCTTCCAGCAACCCCGCCGCCACCTCGATCAACAATCCATCGTGGCCGTTGACGAACACCGGCAAACGAAACTGGCGGGTCAGCACCACCGTGCGCTTTTCGCGGTTGAACAGCAGAATCGCCGCGCCGTTGCCCCGGTCGTATACCTCGCGGGTCTGGCGCTGCCATTCGCCGTTGTTGCGGTGGTAATCGAAAGTGATTTTCTTCAACAGATACCAGTCGTGGGACAACACCTGAGTGTCGACGATGTTGACCCGTTCGGCTGTGTTGGACATCGCGTCTGATCCTGTCTTCATGGGGGGACTGCCATGGTCGATCAATTGCGCCGACAAAAAAAGCCCGGCAGCGCTACCGGGCTCGTTCAGCCTGCGCGGTTACTGAAAGTCGACGTCGAAGGCCTGGTAGAAGGCGTTGCCGGTATTGGCGACGATCCACATCAGCACAATGACGTGATGACCCTGCTTGTTCGCAGGCAGCTTCACTTGATGATCGACCTTGGCCTTCAATTCGCCGGCATGGCTGTAATACGGCACTTGCGGGTAGAAATCTTCGAAGAACGGCTGGGTTTCCAGCTGCGCACGGCTGATGCGTTGCTTTGGATCCCAGCCGTCTTTGGTGATCAGCCAGCGATAACCACGGGTGGTGTGCGGCGCGGTGTACGCCCAGCTGACCTCGAGAATCTGCCCCGGATCGACATTCAGCAGCGGCCAGTTGAATGAACGGCCGAGCTTCTTGCTCATCTCGTCGTCGGTGTAATTGACGCAATCGCGGGCATCGGTCTTGCCGCCGCTGAGAATGTAGCCATCGGCCGGCGGCGCGACGCTGTCCGAGTCGGTCTCGAAAGGTTGCGGGAAAGGTCCGGCGTCCATGGCCGGAAAGTTCTTGCCACCTTCCATTTCATTGACTTGCCAAGCGCCGAGCAGGCCGAGGTCGATGGCCACTGCGCCGCGACTCGCTGGCGAGATGACACGACCGTGTTTGAGTTGGGTTTGTGGGATTGCCTGATTCATCTTGCTCACTCCGTTGATTTGAGAACTCTCCTTCCCGAGGAGAGGCCTTCAAGCTAACGGAGGTGAATTTTTTGTCCATCGGCGCTTTTGTCACAGTCCCAGTGTGCAAGACGTAAAAAGCCCGGAAACACTGGATGCATAACCAGTGCTCGACGACGCATCGCACTCAACGTGTAGCTGAACACCTACACGCCGAGTCGCCTTTGGTCATTCAGACAGTTGCGCCTGATACTCCTTTTCGTACTGCCCGGCGAGTTGGCTTTTCTGTTTATCGTCGAGCAGCTTGCCGGCCATCTGGAAGAATTTGTGCTCTTCTTCCTCGAGGTGGTGATGAACCTTGTCGGAAAGCTTTTTGGCCGTGGCCAGCCAGGCCGGACTGGACATTTCGGTCTCGTCGAGCTCCTCCATCATCTCGTCCATTTCGTGGTGTTCGGCGATGGCGTGGCGGCTCAGGTCCACGCCTTCATCGATTTCCATCAACGGAATGTAGAAATGCCGCTCTTCAGCGGTTTCATGCGCTTGCAGTTCTGCTTTGAGCTGCTTGTAGGCCTCGACCCGCTCAGGGCTGTCGCCGCTGGTCGCGATCAAAGCCTTGGCGTAAGTGCGCTGGCGCTCGTGGCTTTCGCGCAGGGCTTCAAAAATATTCACGGGATTTCCTCATCAATCGCGCTCAGGGAAAGACGCGATAAAAGCCTAGACCGCAACGCTGGTTTGACGGTTCCGCTTGTTCGATCGAAGGGCTTGGAGGCATTTGCCCGGACGCGTTAGGCTGGGCGTTCAATTACACAAGGAAGTCATGCATGAATTTGCGTATCGAGTTGACGCAGAATCCTACCGAGGAACAGCGTCAGGCCATTCTGCAGCCACTGATCGAGTACAACGATGCTCAAACCGGCGGTTCTAAATCCGAGCCGTTCGCCTTGATGGTCAAAGACCAGAATGGCGAAATACTGGGCGGTTTGTACGGGCGAATGATTTTTCGCTGGATGTTCATCGAGCTGCTGTCAGTACCGGAACAGGGTCGCGGACAGGGGATCGGCTCGAAATTGATGGCTCAGGCGGAAGCCTTGGCCAGGGAAAAGAATTGCTACGGCCTCTGGCTCGACACGTTCGATTTTCAGGCGCCGGAGTTCTACAGGAAGCTGGGGTTCAGCCAGTTTGGGGAAATCGTTGACTACCCACCGGGGCACAAGCGGCACTACTTTCAGAAGCGCCTGATCGATTGAGTCATGCCGTATTCGCGAGCAGGCTCGCTCCCACAGTGCAATGCATTACAACTTGTGGGAGCGAGCCTGCTCGCGAAAGCGTCAACCGCTTCACCCCATAATCACAGGCAGGTCGCCATCGCCGCCATCCGCCGCATCGCGACAAAATCACTCTTCTGCGCGTAATAGTTCAAGGTCGTACCTGACGCTTCGGTGATCACATCGACAAACGACTCTGCCGAACGCGTATAAACCGTAGTGCCGCCGGACTCGCGCGGTTCCAGATAGGCCGCCGCGTCGACGCCAAACACCGCTTCGTCCTGCCAGGCGAATTGCACGCACCGGGCGACGTCTTTCTCCGGCTTGTCCGAGGTCAGGACCTTGTCCGGGCTCTTGCTGCGAGCATCGTTCATCACCGAACCGGCGCACCCGGCCAACAGGGCCGCCGCCAGCACTACCATCAGCATTCGCATTGCATTTGCTCATCGAGAAAAAAGCGGACTGTAGCACTGCGACGCGGCAAATCGTTCTGCTTTACTGTTTTTATGCGCGACATGCGCAAGCAGGTGCGGCACCCTATGGTCATCAGTCACACAAGGAAATTACATGGCGCCTAGCGACCAGCGACATGAACAGGCTTTGAAACTGTTTCTCGATGCGCGACCCGAACTACGTGAAACCCTCGACCATCTCAACCCGCTGCTGGCTCAGGCCAAAGGCGAAACCCAGGCGCAGTATCGCGAAGAACGCTTGCACGAAGCATTCGAGGCTGAGGCGGAAAGCCAAGGGTTGTTTGCTTGGGAGCTGACATTGCAGCTGACCGCTGCTTCGCCCGAGGAATATCAGGCGCAACGGCTGGAAGTGCATCGGGAAGTGGCGGAAATGGCGGGGATGGGCTGGATCGAGTATTGCGATCTTTACGGCATCACCCCGTAATCCAGCCGCCGCAACACTCCCGTGGGAGCGAGCCTGCTCACGAAGGCGGCGTGACTGCCGAAACTGATCTCGAACGAGGCGACGCTTTCGCGAGCAGGCTCGCTCCCACAGGGAACCGCGTATTACCAGATTTCGCGGCACGCGCAATAAAGCTTTATCATGGCCGCAGTTTCGCTGATCGAGTCCATCATGAAGTTCGCCATCGCGCTGTTTTCCGCCGCCCATGCGCCCTCCTCGCGCCGTGCCTTGCTGTTTGCCCAGGCCGCGCTGGCCGGCGGCCATGAGATTGTTCGGCTGTTCTTCTATCAGGACGGCGTGTTCAACGCCTCCGATGCGGTGGTGACGCCGCAGGATGAACTGGACTTGCCCAAGCAATGGCGCGCCTTTATCAACGAAAAGCAACTCGACGGCGTGGTCTGCATCGCCGCCGCTTTGCGCCGTGGTGTGTTGAACGAAGAAGAAGCCAAGCGTTACCAGCGTGAAGCGATTTCGCTCAGCGCGCCGTGGGAATTGTCCGGTCTGGGTCAATTGCACGACGCCGTGCAGGACGCTGATCGGCTCATCTGTTTCGGAGGCGCTTGAACATGGCCAAATCGCTGTTGATCATCAGCCGACAATCGCCGTGGTCCGGCCCCGGTGCGCGGGAAGCGCTGGATATCGTGCTCGCCGGTGGCGCCTTCGATCTACCGATCGGTTTGCTGTTTCTCGATGACGGCGTGCTGCAATTGACCGCCGGGCAGAACGCCAAGGCCGTGCAGCAGAAAGACCTCAGCGCCAATCTGCAGGCGCTGCCGATGTTTGGTGTCGAAGAGCTGTTCTATTGCGCCGAAAGCGCCAATGCTCGCGGTCTTGGCAACCTGTCGCTGGACGAAGCGCAGCCACTCGCCGCTGATCAAATCACCGCCCTTATTGACCGCTACGATCAGGTGATCACCCTCTGATGTCGACTTTGCATGTGTTGTCTCATTCCCCGTTCGGCGACGATCGTCTGAGCAGTTGTCTGCGCCTGCTCGGCAGCGCCGACGCCGTGTTGTTGTCCGGCGATGCGGTGTATGCGCTGCAACCGAACACTGCGCCGTTCTCTGCTCTGCAAGAGCGACCAATCAAACTTTTTGTATTGGTTGAGGACGCACAGGCGCGTGCGATCGAGGTTCCAGACTGGGCCGAGGCCATTGACTACCCGGCCTTCGTCGAACTGTCGATCCATCACGCCAAGGTCAACAGCTGGCTATGAATTCAATGACCGTCGGCGCCCGCGCCATCGAACTGGACAAGGACGGCTTTCTCGTTGACCTCAGCGACTGGTCGGCTGAAGTCGCCAGCGCCCTCGCCGCCGCCGAAGACATCGAGTTGACGCCCGAACACTGGGAAGTCCTAGAGCTTCTGCGTAGCTTCTACGCCGAATTTCAGCTATCGCCGGCCACGCGTCCGCTGATCAAGTACACCGCGTTGAAACTCGGCGCGGACAAAGGCAACAGCCTGCACCTGAACCGACTGTTCAAAGGCACCCCTGCCAAACTCGCCGCGAAACTGGCGGGCCTGCCCAAACCGACGAATTGCCTATGAACGATTTTCCAGCTTTGACCCTCGAAACGCCTGCCGAGCATCCGTTCGCGCAATTCGTGCGCATTCTCGGCAAGGGCAAGCGCGGCGCCCGCGACCTGACGCGCGAGGAAGCCCGCGAGGCCATGGGCATGGTGCTCGATGACCACGTCGAAGATACGCAACTGGGTGCCTTCCTGATGTTGCTGCGGCACAAGGAAGAAAGTGCCGAGGAAATGGCCGGTTTCACCGAAGCCCTGCGCGCACGCTTGCACGCGCCCGCATTGAATGTCGACTTGGACTGGCCGACCTACGCCGGCAAAAAACGCCACCTGCCGTGGTATCTGCTGGCGGCCAAGTGCTTGGCGCAAAACGGCGTGCGCATCTTCATGCATGGCGGCGGCGCACACACGGCCGGGCGTCTGTACAGCGAACAACTGCTGGGCGAACTGAACATTCCCCTGTGCCGCAATTGGCAGCAGGTCGGCGCGGCACTGGACAACGGCGGTCTGGCGTTTATGCCGCTGGTGGACTGGGCGCCGCAGTTGCAAAAGATGATCGACCTGCGCAATACCCTGGGCCTGCGGTCGCCGATCCACTCGCTGGCGCGGATTCTCAATCCGCTGGGTGCGCGTTGTGGCCTGCAAAGCATTTTCCATCCGGGCTACCAGGCGGTGCATCGCGATGCCAGCGGCTTGCTCGGCGACACGGCAATTGTGGTCAAGGGCGATGGCGGTGAAATCGAGATCAACCCCGACGCCACCAGCCACCTTTATGGCACCAGCGGCGGTCAGAGCTGGGACGAAGAATGGCCGCAGCTGTCAGCGCAGCGCCACGTCAAACCCGCCTCGCTGGACATCGAGCACTTGAAAGCCGTGTGGCGTGGCGATGTGGTCGACAGTTACCCGCAAATGGCCTTGATTGCGACCATGGCCCTCGCCCTGCGCGGTCTCGGTCAGAATCGCGAACAGGCCTTCACAACCGCAGAACAATACTGGGCGGCGCGCAACACATCGATCTAACCGATCATTAGCGCCCGATCTTTGCGCTTTTTGTTCGAACTCATCGGAATAGACTCGACTCCAACGAACATTGGTTTTGGGAGTCTTGATCATGGGTTTACTCGTCGACGGCCACTGGCAGGACAAGTGGTACGAAAGCAGCAAGGACGGCGCGTTCCAGCGCGAACAAGCGCAACGCCGCAACTGGGTGACCGCCGACGGTCAGCCAGGCCCCAGCGGTGAAGGCGGTTTCACTGCCGAAGCCGGGCGCTATCACCTCTATGTTTCCCTCGCCTGCCCTTGGGCGCATCGCACGCTGATCCTGCGCAAACTCAAAGGGCTGGAAAGTCTGATCGACATGTCGGTGGTCAGCTGGCTGATGCTGGAGAACGGCTGGACCTTCGACAAGGCGCTCGGTTCGACGGGCGACAAACTCGATGGCTTCGATTTCATGCATCAGCGATACACCGCTGACACGCCTGACTACACCGGGCGCGTGACGGTGCCAGTGTTGTGGGACAAGAAACTCAAGCGCATTGTCAGCAATGAATCGGCGGAAATCATCCGCATGTTCAACAGCGCCTTCGACGGGATCACTGGTAACGATCTGGACTTTTATCCGGCGCCGCTACGCAACGAAATCGATGCGCTGAACGAGCGGATCTACCCGGCGGTGAACAACGGTGTCTACCGCGCCGGGTTCGCCACTTCGCAGCAGGCCTACGAACAGGCATTCGATGAAGTCTTCGCCGAACTGGATCATCTGGAGCAACTGCTGGGTGCCAATCGCTACCTGAGCGGGGAATATCTGACTGAGGCCGACGTGCGCCTGTTTACCACGATGATTCGCTTCGATGCGGTGTATCACGGGCACTTCAAGTGCAACCTGCGGCGGATTGCCGACTACCCGAACCTGTCGAACTGGCTGCGCGAGATGTATCAGTGGCCGGGGATTGCCGAGACGGTGGATTTTCAGCACATCAAGCATCACTACTACGGCAGCCACAAGACCATCAACCCGACCGGCGTGGTGCCGAAGGGGCCGCAGCAGGATTTCAGCGTAGCGCATGACCGGTCGCGGTTGATCGGGAAAGGGGTTTGGTTAAAGGGCTAACAGCAGAAGCAAAAGATCGCAGCCTTCGGCAGCTCCTACATGAGAATGCGTTCCTCTGTAGGAACTGCCGAAGGCTGCGATCTTTTGATCTGACTCAGACCTGCGCCTGCGCCCCTTCAAACCACGCCAGCTTCTCGCGAAGTTGTACCACTTCGCCGACGATCACCAGGGTCGGTGCATGCACTTCATGCTCCGCCACCATTCGCGGCAGATCCGCCAGCGTGCCGGTGAAAACCCGCTGATTGACTGTAGTGCCCTGCTGAATCAACGCCGCCGGGGTATCCGCCGCGCGACCATGCTT
This sequence comes from Pseudomonas sp. S3_G06, assembly GCF_054667565.1. Lineage (NCBI taxonomy): Bacteria > Pseudomonadati > Pseudomonadota > Gammaproteobacteria > Pseudomonadales > Pseudomonadaceae > Pseudomonas > Pseudomonas sp. S3_G06. Next base: position 1,494,742 of record NZ_CP162738.1, on the reverse strand, counting down.
GATCAACTGCTCACAGATGATCGGCAAACCCACCAGGCCCATGTAGAACACCAGCGTCTGCGCCGGGGCGACAAGATCGGCCCATGGCAGATCGGTGGAACCATCCTTCAAGTGGCCAGTGACAAACCGCACGGACTGCGCATGGTCACGGTGGGTCAGCGGAATCCCCGCATAAGCAGCGCAACCGCTGGCCGCCGTAATGCCCGGCACCACCTGGAATGGAATACCGTGGGCCGCCAGTTCTTCAATCTCTTCGCCACCGCGGCCGAAGATAAACGGATCGCCACCCTTCAACCGCACCACGCGCTTGCCGGCCTTGGCCAGATCGACCAGTTGCTGGTTGATCTGATCTTGCGGCACTGCGTGTTCGGAGCGACGCTTGCCGACATACACCCGCTCGGCATCGCGACGGCACAACTCAAGAATCGCCGGCGCCACCAGACGGTCATAGAGCACCACATCGGCTTGTTGCATCAGACGCAGTGCGCGGAAGGTCAACAAATCCGGATCACCCGGGCCGGCACCGACCAGATAAACCTCGCCAGTGGTGACCATTGGCTCGCCATCGACCTTGGCCTGCAACATGCGCTCGGCTTCAGCGCCCTGCCCGGCCAGTTGACGATCGGCAATCGGGCCCTGGAAAACGTCCTCCCAGAAGCCGCGACGCTGCTGCACATCCGGAAACAGGTTTTTCACCTGATGGCGAAAACGCGCAGCCAGCCCTGCCAATTGACCGTAGGTCGAAGGAATCCAGGTTTCGATTTTTGCCCGGATCAGGCGCGCCAGTACCGGCGCATCACCGCCGCTGGAGACGGCAATGATTAGCGGCGAGCGATCGACGATTGCCGGGAAGATCACGCTGCACAAGGCCGGCGCATCGACCACGTTGACCGGCACGCAACGCCGATGGGCGTCGGTGGAGACTTGCGCGTTGAGCGTTTCGTCGTCGGTAGCGGCAATGATCAGCCCGCAACCGTCCAGATCCGTTTCGGCGTAACCGCGCAACACGCATTCACCGCCGCTGGCAGCGACCAGTTCAGCCAGTTGCGTTTCGATTTCAGGTGCGACCACCCGCAGCAGCGCACCGGCATCGGCCAGCAGGCGGGATTTGCGCAAGGCAATTTCCCCCCCACCGACAACCAACACACGACTGCCGCGCAGGTTGTGAAACAGCGGCAGATATTTCATTTAGCCGATGACCTCGAGGCCACCCATGTACGGCTTGAGCACGTCCGGTACGCGGATAGAACCGTCGGCCTGCTGGTAGTTTTCCAGCACGGCAACCAGAGTACGACCGACCGCCAGGCCGGAGCCGTTCAAGGTGTGCACCAGTTCAGGCTTGCCGGTTTCCGGGTTGCGGAAACGCGCCTGCATGCGCCGCGCCTGGAAGTCACCGCAGTTGGAGCACGAGGAGATTTCGCGGTACTTGTCCTGGCTCGGAATCCACACTTCGAGGTCATAGGTCTTGACCGCGCTGAAGCCCATGTCGCCGGTGCACAGCGCCAGGGTGCGGTAAGGCAGGCCGAGCAGTTGCAGAACCTTTTCGGCGTTGGCGGTCAGGCCTTCCAGCGCTTCCATCGATTGCGATGGCTCGACGATCTGGACCATTTCGACTTTGTCGAACTGGTGCTGGCGGATCATGCCACGCGTGTCGCGGCCCGACGCACCGGCTTCGCTGCGGAAGCATGGGGTATGGGCGACGAACTTGATCGGCAGCAGTTTCGAATCGACGATTTCGCCGGCAACGATGTTGGTCAGCGACACTTCGGCAGTCGGGATCAGGTACAGATCGGCTTCGCCTTCGCGGGCAATCTTGAACAGATCCTCTTCGAACTTTGGCAACTGGCCGGTGCCTTGCAGCGCCGGAGCCTGAACCAGATAAGGCGTGTAAGCCTCTTCGTAGCCATGTTCGGTGACATGCAGGTTGATCATGAACTGCGCCAGTGCGCGATGCAGCCGCGCGATCGGGCCACGCAACAGCGCAAAGCGCGCGCCGGACAGCTTGGCGGCGGTTTCAAAGTCCAGCCAGCCGAACTTTTCGCCGAGGGCAACGTGGTCTTTGACTTCGAAATCGAACTGAGTCGGCGTGCCCCAGCGGCGCACTTCGACGTTGTCGTCTTCGTCCTTGCCGACCGGAACCGACTCGTGCGGCAGGTTCGGGATACCGAGCAGGATCGAATCGAGTTCGGTCTGGATCGCATCCAGCTCGACCTTGCCAGCGCTCAGCTCGCCCGCCATGCGCTCGACGTCCGCCATCAGCGGCGCGATGTCTTCGCCACGCTGCTTGGCCTGCCCGATGGATTTGGAACGCGCGTTACGCTCAGCCTGCAGTGCTTCAGTGCGGGTCTGGACGGTCTTGCGCTGTTCTTCCAGCGCTTCGATGCGCGCGGTGTCCAGGGCAAAGCCACGGGAAGCCAGGCGGTCCGCTACGTCCTGAAGGTTGCTACGTAACAGTTTGGAATCGAGCATGTCGGTTTCTCGTTATCAAAGTTTGGTCAGGGACAGGCCGGCCCACGTCGCGAGCAGCCCGCCGAATACGCTGAGTGCGGCATAGCCCAGGGCCAGCAACACTTGCCCGCTTTCCAGCAGGCGCACCGTATCCAGTGAAAAGGATGAAAAAGTCGTCAGCCCCCCGAGGAAGCCGACCATCAACCCGGCGCGTACTTCGATCGGCACCTCCGGGCGTATCAGAAACAGGCCGTACAACACGCCAATCAGCAGGCAGCCCACGATATTAACGGCCAGCGTCGCGGTATAGAAGTGCCGCGGCCAATTGGCGCTGACCCAATTACCGGTGGCGAAGCGCAACAAGGTGCCGGCAACACCGCCGACCGACACTGCAAGGACCAATGGGACCACTATTTTCTCCGCTGCCGAGGGCTCAGACGATCGAGCTGAGCGAGGTGATTGAGCTTTTCGCCGATCTTCAACTCCAGGCCACGGGGCACTGGCTGATAGAACGGAATCGGCTCGAGTTCTTCCGGAAAATAGTCTTCACCGGCGGCATAGGCGTCCGGCTCGTCGTGGGCGTAGCGGTATTCGTCGCCATAACCCAATTGCTTCATCAGCTTGGTCGGTGCATTGCGCAGGTGCAGCGGGACTTCCAGCGAGCCGTTCTCAGCCGCTGCGCGCAGCGCGGTTTTGAAGCCCATGTACACCGCATTGCTTTTCGGTGCGCAGGCCAGATAAGTAATGGCCTGGGCGACCGCCAATTCGCCCTCGGGGCTGCCGAGACGCTCCTGCACTTCCCACGCCGCCAGGCACAGGCTCAGCGCACGCGGGTCGGCGTTGCCGATGTCTTCGCTGGCCATGCGCACCACGCGCCGGGCCAGATAAAGCGGATCGCAGCCGCCGTCGATCATCCGCGCAAACCAGTACAGCGCGCCGTCGGGATTGGAACCGCGCACGGATTTGTGCAGGGCCGAGATCTGGTCGTAGAACGCTTCACCGCCCTTGTCGAAACGCCGACGGGTGTCGCCGAGCAGGCTTTGCAGCAGCTCGATGCCGATTTCGCTGTTGTCTTCGGCCAGATCGGAGGCGTTTTCCAGCAGATTGAGCAGACGCCGGCCATCGCCATCGGCGGCCGACAGCAGCATCTGGAAGCCTTCATCGCTCAGGGTCAGGTTGCGCTTGCCCAGCCCGCGCTCTTCGGTCAAAGCTCGATGCACCAGTTTGCGCAGCGCCGCTTCGTCGAGGCTTTTCAGCACGTAGACGCGGGCACGCGATAACAAAGCGTTGTTCAGTTCGAACGAAGGGTTTTCGGTGGTGGCGCCGATGAAGATCAGCGTGCCGTCTTCAACGTAGGGCAGAAACGCGTCCTGCTGCGACTTGTTGAAGCGGTGCACTTCATCGACAAACAGGATCGTGCGCTTGCCGTACTGGCCGGCCTGCTGCTTGGCGATTTCAACGGCCTGGCGGATTTCCTTGACCCCGGCGAGCACCGCCGAAACCGTTTCGAAGTGCGCATCGGAGATTTCTGCGAGCAAGCGCGCCAGGGTGGTCTTGCCCACGCCCGGCGGCCCCCAGAAAATCATCGAATGCAGCGCGCCCTGCTCCAGCGCCTCACGCAGAGGCTTGCCGCGAGCGAGCACGTGTTCCTGACCGACGTACTCATCCAGATTGGCTGCACGCAGACGCGCGGCCAAGGGTTGAGCAATCGGTGCACTGCGAAACAGATCCATCACGTAGCGTTGAAACCTCTGATTTTCTGAAATCTGCTGAAGAACCTGTGGTGAGGGGATTTATCCCCAATTGGGCTGCGAAGCGGTCCCAAAAGCGACGACTGCTGCGCAGCCGGACGGGGATAAATCCCCTCGTCACAATAGCCCCTCAATAGCAGGCCCTCACCACAAAGGCCCTGACACAAGGGGCCGGTGTTTATTCCTGGATAACGTCGGCACCCTTGGGAATGTCGAATTTGAACTTGGACGCAGGCACCGCTTCGTTGGCCTTGACCCCGGTAAACAGGATATTGGTGCGCTGGCCGACGCTGTCAATCAGTTGCATGTCATTGAGCAGGCCGTTGCGGAACGACAGGCGCAGGTTGTCGAACAGGGTGTCCTTGGTTTTCGGCTTGAGAGTGAAGTCGATCACGCCGCCCGCCTCTTTCGCGCTGATATCGAAGCTCTGACTGATCTTCGAGACATCGCCGGACAGCAGCAGCGCCGGCGTCTGGGTCAGACGCTCGTCGAGCTTCTTGATGGTTGCCTGCTCCAGATCCGGGTCCCAGAGGGTGACTTTCTTGCCGTCGGAGACCATGGTCTGCTCGGCCGGCGCGTTGGTGTGCCAGTAGAACAGACCCGGACGCTGCAGGGTCATGTTGCCGGTGGTTTCCTGCAACTGGGTGCCGGTGCCGTCGAGGGTCAACTGCGAGAAGTTGGCCGACAGGGTTTTCGATGTTTCAAGCAATTGGGTCAGACGCGCCACGTCCTTTTCATCGGCGTGGGCCGTGAGTGTGGTCAGCGCCAGTACTGGCAACAGCATGCGGATAAGGCGCATGAGAGTCCTCTTGAATACTCGTGGGAGAGCGGGTGGCGCGTCATTGCGCCACCCGAGTCGTTGCGTTTCAGTCGCGTACCGGGCCCGGGGCCAGGACTTCACGCGAACCGTTGGTGTTCATCGATGTGACGACGCCGGCCATTTCCATGGCTTCGATCATCCGCGCGGCGCGGTTGTAGCCGATCTTCAGTTTGCGCTGCACAGCGGAAATCGACGCGCGACGGCTTTCGAGGACGAACTGCACCGCTTCGTCATACAGCGCGTCGGCTTCCGGATCATCACCGTCACCGCCACCGCTACTGCCTTCAAAGCCGCTACCCGCCTCTTCGACACCGTTGAGGATATCGTCGTTGTATTCCGGCGCGCCGCGCAGCTTCCACGCTTCGACCACGCGGTGAACCTCATCGTCGGAAACGAACGCGCCGTGAACACGGATTGGCAGACTGGTGCCCGGCGGCATGTAGAGCATGTCACCGTGACCGAGCAGTTGCTCGGCGCCGCCCTGGTCGATGATGGTCCGCGAGTCGATCTTGCTCGATACCTGGAACGCCATACGGGTCGGGATGTTGGCCTTGATCAGACCGGTGATCACGTCCACCGACGGGCGCTGGGTCGCAAGAATCAAGTGAATCCCCGCCGCACGCGCCTTTTGCGCAATACGGGCGATCAGTTCTTCAACCTTCTTGCCGACGATCATCATCATGTCGGCGAATTCGTCCACCACTACGACGATGGTCGGCAGTTTCTGCAGCAGCGGCGCTTCGTCGTGAATGCTTTCGCGCTTGTACAGCGGATCGCTCAACGGCTCGCCGGCATCCTGGGCTTCCTTGACCTTGGCGTTGAAGCCGGACAGGTTACGCACGCCCATTTTCGCCATCAGCTTGTAGCGACGCTCCATCTCGGCAACGCTCCAGCGCAAGGCGTTGGCGGCGTCCTTCATGTCCGTCACTACCGGGCAAAGCAAGTGCGGAATGCCTTCGTAGATCGACAGCTCAAGCATCTTCGGGTCGATCATGATCAGTTTGGCGTCGTCCGGCCCGGACTTGAACAGGATCGACAGAATCATCGCGTTCACGCCTACAGACTTACCGGAACCGGTGGTGCCGGCCACCAGCAAGTGCGGCATCTTCGCCAGGTCGGTGATGACCGGCTTGCCGCCGATGTCATGACCGAGCGCCAGGGTGACCGGCGATTTGAAGTTGTCGTACTCGGGGGTCGACAGCACCTCGGAGAAACGCACGATCTGGCGGTCTTCGTTGGGAATCTCGATACCGACGGTGGTCTTGCCCGGAATCACCTCGACGACCCGCACACTGGTCACCGCCAGCGAACGCGCCAGGTCTTTCGCCAGGTTGGCGATACGGCTGACTTTTACCCCGGCGGCAGGCTGGATTTCGTAACGGGTAATCACCGGGCCCGGGTGGATCGAGTCAACGGTGACTTCGACGCCGAATTCCTTGAGCTTGATTTCCAGCAAGTGGCCGACCGCTGCCAAGGATTCAGGCGAATAGTTGAGCTGTTTCTTTTCCGCAGGATCAAGAATGGAGATCGGCGGCAAGGTGCCTTCGACCGCGCTGTCGACGAACAACGGCGCCTGCTTCTCTTTCTGTACGCGCTTGCTCGGCTCTGGGGCCTTGGCCGGTGCCGGCGCGATCACCGGTGGCACCTGCTTCTCGCGGTCGGACATGTGCTTGCTCAGCGCTTGCTCACGCTCGATCAGGCGTTCCTTGACCTTGGCCTGTTCACGCTTGTCGGTGACAGTCGGTGCGACCACATCGTGGACGCGGTCATCAACCTCACGCAGTTGCGCGACCAGTTGCTTGCGCTCGGTGCGCGCCGACCACCAGCGGTTGAGCGCGCCTTGGAACAGTTCGAACAGATCGAGGGTGATCTTGCCGGTGACGTCCATCACCTTGAACCACGACAGGTCGGTGAATACGGTCAGGCCGAACAGGAACAGCGCGATGAACAGCAGCGTGCTGCCTTGAATGTTCAGCGCATTCTTCGCCAGATCGCCAAGGCTTTCGCCCAGGGCACCGCCAGCGCCGGCCGGCAGACCGGTCGCGGCATGGAAATGAATGTGCGCCAGCGCAGCACCGGAGAGCACGAGGAACACCAGACCGATCAGGCGCCAGGAAAACAGCCAGCCGCTCCACTGCCATGGTTCGTGGCGTTGACGGAAGATCTGGTACGCCTTGACCGCCAGCAGCAACGGAAAAATATAGGCGAAGTAGCCGAGCACCATGAACAGGATATCGGCGCTGTACGAGCCGGCCGGGCCGCCGAAGTTCTGCACATCGTCGATCTTGCTGTTATGGCTCCAGCCCGGGTCGTCCTTGCCGTAAGTCAGCAAAGCCATCATCAGGAACAGGCACAAGGCGCCGATGGCGATCAATGCACCTTCCTTGAGCCGGTAGTGCAGTTGCTGGCGCCAGAGCGGAACGACTGTTTTGGGTGCTTCGGTGGTCTTCTTCAAAACGCTTCTTTTCCTGCGCCCGAGGCGCGTCCATCTATTGAATGACGATAAAAAACTGCCCAATCCAGGCAGGTAAAAAAGGTGAAAAGCTCAACTGGGACTACTTTTAACACTGTGCCACTGGTTTTATAAACACAGCCATAAACACTGTGCGCAGCGAAAAGGCCGTCACAACCCGGCATTGTACGGGTTTGTGCGCCCGACGCCATGTTTCAGACCCCAGCCTTGAGCATAGCCAATCGCACGCGCAACGCCTTGCAATTGGAGCATGCATTGCCTTTTGTGACAAAGGCTTATGAGCTGTATTTGATGAACGTAGCGAACCTGGCCGGATCGGGCTCACAGGAATGCTCAACAGCATCGACACGGCGACGCTTACGACCACGGGCGACACATCAAGTTGCAGCTCGACGCTCACCGCACCAGACAACTGTGCAGGACAGCGGCGCCGTTTCGCGGCAAACTCTTTCGCGGGGCCTGCACGCCCTCTGACCGCCCTCCCCTTCTGCAAGCCTGGATGCCATGCTGACTTGGTTACAACGTAATTCCCTGACCTTTCCGCCACTGGAAAAAGCCATGCGCGAGCCGAACGGATTGCTCGCCGCCGGCGGCGATCTGTCCGCCGACCGCCTGATCCAGGCCTATCGCCATGGCTGCTTTCCCTGGTTCTCCGAAGGCCAACCCATTCTCTGGTGGTCGCCAGACCCTCGCACCGTGCTGTTTCCCGACGAACTGCACGTCTCGCGCAGTCTCGGCAAGCTTCTGCGCAAGCAACGCTATCAAGTGACTTTCGATCAGGATTTCGACGCCGTCATCCGCGCCTGCGCTGCACCGCGTGATTACGCCGACGGCACCTGGATCACCGAGGCCATGCAGGATGCTTACGTAGAACTGCATCGGCGCGGTTTCGCTCATTCGGTTGAGGTCTGGGACGATGGGCAACTGGTAGGCGGCCTGTATGGCCTGGCAATGGGCCAACTGTTTTTTGGCGAGTCGATGTTCAGCCGTGCAGACAACGCGTCCAAATACGGCTTTGCCACGCTGGTCCAGCATTTGAAAGCAGCCGGGTTTGTGCTGATCGACTGCCAGATGCCGACCGATCACCTGCACAGCCTCGGTGCACGATCCATTCCGCGCGGCGAATTCGTCGACTATCTGCAACGCCATCTCGACCAACCGAATTCGGCGACCTGGGTTTGCTGAGCGACTTTTGCGCAGGTGGCTTACACTTAATCCACCAGCTTATCCCGAGGGTTGATTCATGACCGAGTTGGCGCGTTTGAAGTTTTATGCCACTCAGCCCCACTCTTGCAGTTATCTGCCCGAGGAGCAGGCCACGACGCTGTTTCTCGACCCGAGTCAGCCCATGGATGTGCATGTCTACGCAGACCTGTCGGAAATGGGCTTTCGTCGCAGCGGCGATCATCTGTACCGGCCGCATTGCCAGAATTGCAATGCGTGCGTGCCTGCGCGCATTCCCTCCGCCCAGTTCATCGCCAATCGCCAGCAGAAGCGTATCTACAAACGCAACGCCGACCTGCAAGTGCAGCCGGTCAAACCGCACTTCAGCGAAGAGTATTTCGACCTGTACCAGCGCTATATCGAACAGCGCCATGCCGACGGCGACATGTACCCGCCAAGCCGTGATCAGTTCTCGACGTTCCTGGTGCGTGACCTGCCCTTCTCGCGCTTCTACGAATTTCGACTCGACGGACGGTTGCTCGCAGTAGCAGTCACCGATCTGCTGCCCAACGGCCTGTCGGCGGTGTACACCTTCTACGAACCGAACGAAGAGCGCCGCAGCCTCGGCCGTTACGCAATCCTCTGGCAAATCGCCGAGAGCCAGCGTCTGGGCCTTGAGGCCGTGTACCTGGGTTACTGGATCAAGAACTGCAAAAAGATGAATTACAAGACGCAATATCGGCCCATCGAATTGCTGATCAATCAGCGCTGGGTCATCCTGAACTGAACCTGCGGCCTAAACCCCTTGGCGTAAACACCATTTTTCGGGCACAATGCACGCCGCTTTTGCCTGGCGCAGTTGCACCGGGCCATTCATTGGATACCGAGGGCTTTACTGCATGTCGAAAGAAGACAGCTTCGAAATGGAAGGCACTGTCGTCGACACCCTGCCCAACACCATGTTTCGTGTGGAGTTGGAAAATGGGCACGTCGTAACCGCGCATATTTCCGGCAAGATGCGCAAGAACTACATTCGTATTCTTACCGGTGACAAAGTGCGCGTCGAGCTGACGCCCTATGACTTGAGCAAAGGGCGGATCACTTACCGCGCTCGTTAATCAAGTCAATACAGAACGCCCGGGTAATGCCGGGCGTTTTTGTATCTGCGTTTTGAGGTTTTGGGGCTGGCGGTTTCGCGCTTACAGCATGCAAATCAAAAGATCGCAGCCTTCGGCAGCCCCTACGGTTGGATCGCGCGTATTAGACAGAAACGGGTTGACCTGCGGGCCGCCTTCGCGAGCAGGCTCGCTCCCACAGAAAAGCAAAAGCAAAAGCAAGGCAGCGCAGCTGCCCGCGGCGAAGCCGCCCCACTCAAACAATGAGCGCAAGCTCGAGTGCTTTTGATCTTGATCCACCGGCGACGTCGGAAGGCTAAGTGGAGGGATTGGTCCGGGCGTGGGAGCGCAGCGACCGTCTGGCGCAGCCAGACACAGCGCAAGGAGGTGCAGCGAAGCAAACCGGAGCCGCTGCGCCCGGATCAGTCCCGCAGCGAAGGAACCCGAGCCTGCGAGGGCCGAACGTAGGAGCAAGCGTTTTGGGTTACCTTTTTGGCGTTTGAAAAAGGTGACTCGCCGTAAGGGCGAAACCGTAATAAGCCATCTCCGCAGCAACGGATATACACCCAGAGCCCAAAAACACCGGACAACAAAAAGGCGCCCGAAGGCGCCTTTCCAATCCACATCAAGCCGTCAGGCCATCTCTGCAGTCGTTTCGAAGTCGAACGTCAACTCCCCGTCCTTGATGTCGATGTGCACCACACCGCCATGCTCGGCCAGTTCGCCAAACAGAATCTCCTCCGCCAGCGGACGCTTGATCTTGTCCTGGATCAGACGCGCCATTGGACGCGCGCCCATCGCCGAGTCATAACCACCCGCCGCCAGCCAACTACGCGCCGCATCGGTAACCTCAAGCAACACACGCTTGTCTTCCAACTGAGCCTGAAGCTCGGTGAGGAACTTGTCCACCACACTTTTGATGACCTCATGACTGAGGCGACCAAACTGGATAATGGTGTCCAGACGGTTACGGAATTCCGGCGTGAAGCTCTTCTTGATCACTTCCATCGCATCGGACGAGTGGTCCTGATGGGTGAAACCGATCGAAGCCCGCGCGGCCGTTTCGGCACCGGCGTTGGTGGTCATGATCACGATCACGTTGCGGAAATCCGCCTTGCGCCCGTTGTTGTCGGTCAGCGTGCCGTGATCCATGACCTGCAACAGCAGGTTGAAGACTTCCGGATGCGCCTTCTCGATTTCATCGAGGAGCAATACGCAATGTGGCTGCTTGGTGATCGCTTCGGTCAACAGACCGCCCTGATCGAAACCGACATAGCCAGGAGGCGCACCGATCAGGCGCGATACGGTGTGACGCTCCATGTACTCGGACATGTCGAAACGCACCAGCTCGATCCCCAGCGCCTTGGCCAGCTGTCGCGCGGCCTCGGTTTTACCGACACCGGTAGGCCCGGCAAACAGGAACGAACCGACCGGTTTGTCCGGCGATTTGAGGCCAGCGCGGGACAGTTTGATCGCAGTCGACAGCGAATCGATCGCCGCGTCCTGACCAAACACCGTCAGCTTCAGGTCACGCTCCAGGTTACGCAGCAACTCTTTGTCGGAACTGGTGACGTGCTTTGGCGGAATCCGCGCGATTTTCGCGACGATGTCCTCGACCTGTGGCACTTCGATTCGCTTGACGCGCATCTCTACCGGTTGCAGACGCTGGTAGGCGCCCGCCTCGTCGATCACGTCGATGGCCTTGTCCGGCATGTGCCGGTCATTGATGTAGCGCGACGCCAGTTCGGCAGCGGCACGCAACGACTCATCGCTGTATTCGATATTGTGGTGCTGCTCGAAACGCCCTTTCAGACCGCGCAGGATACCGATGGTGTCTTCCACCGACGGCTCGACGACATCGACCTTCTGGAAGCGACGCGCCAAGGCACGATCCTTCTCGAAGATGCCGCGAAATTCCTGGAATGTGGTCGAACCGATGCAGCGAATGTCGCCAGACGACAGCAGCGGCTTGAGCAGGTTGGACGCATCCATCACGCCACCGGAAGCAGCACCCGCACCGATGATGGTGTGGATCTCGTCGATGAACAGGATCGCCTGCGGACGCTTTTTCAGCTCATTGAGCAGCGCCTTGAAGCGCTTCTCGAAATCACCGCGATACTTGGTACCCGCGAGCAGAGCGCCAAGATCGAGCGAATAAACCACCGCATTGGCCAGCAGATCCGGCACCTGATTGTCGACGATGCGCTTGGCCAGGCCTTCGGCAATCGCGGTCTTACCCACGCCTGCCTCACCCACCAGCAGCGGATTGTTCTTGCGTCGGCGCGCGAGGATCTGCGCGACACGCTCGACCTCCGATTCACGGCCGACCAGCGGATCGATGCGACCCTGGCGCGCGAGTTCGTTGAGGTTGCTCGCATAAGCATCCAGAGGATTGCCTGAAGAAGAAGACTCACCGCCCTCGTCGTCCTGCATATCTTGTTCACCTTCAGAGTGATCGCCGTGCCCCGGTACTTTCGAAATGCCGTGGGCGATGTAGTTGACGACATCGATGCGCGCAACGCTCTGCTGTTTCAGCAGGAACACTGCCTGACTCTCTTGCTCACTGAAGATGGCGACCAGCACGTTGGCGCCGGTCACTTCGCGTTTGCCCGAGCTCTGTACGTGAAAAACAGCACGCTGCAGGACACGCTGGAAGCCCAGGGTTGGCTGGGTTTCGCGATCCTCGTCATGCACGGGGATCAATGGCGTGGTGGAGTCGATGAACTCCTGCAGATCATGCTTGAGTTTGTCGAGGTTTGCGCCGCAGGCACGCAAAACGGTGGCGGCAGCCTCATTATCCAATAGGGCCAGCAGGAGATGTTCGACGGTCATGAACTCATGACGCTTCGAACGAGCCTCCTTGAAGGCAAGATTGAGGGTGACTTCGAGCTCGCGGTTTAACATAGCTTCACCTCATACCCAAGTGGTCGGCGATTAACCGTCCTTCTCGATTTCACAGAGTAGCGGATGCTGGCTTTCCCTGGCGTACTGGTTGACCTGCATGGCCTTTGTCTCGGCGATGTCGCGGGTAAACACTCCACATACTGCCCGTCCTTCTGTATGGACGGCCAGCATGACCTTGGTCGCCAGCTCGCGATTCAGGTTAAAAAACACCTCGAGCACTTCGACGACGAAATCCATCGGTGTGTAGTCATCGTTGAACAAAACCACCTTGTACATCGGCGGCGCCTGTAACGCGGGCTTTGCTTCCTGAACAGCAACGCCTGCCGAATCGTCGTCGTGCTCCTGTGGAAGATCCTTTTGGAGAAGCGGGCGATCCTGATTGAATGTTAGTCGAATCTGGCTGATTGCATGCATGGAAAAAAAGGTTCGTCAGTTGTGCGAATACAGTGGTGGGGGCGGTTGCACACGTTTTCAACTACGACTGCCCGGTCACCTTGACTATCGGGAAAACGGTGTTACAACCAATAGAGCCCACAGTGGGTAAAAAAGATCCGCGGAGTCAATTCTTTTATCGAATTCGATTGCGGATGTCGTGGATGATACTCCAGCGATGGAGTCTGTTGCAGAGGGATTTGAGCATGGCTGTCGGCAAGGTGAAATGGTTTAACAATGCCAAGGGTTTTGGATTCATTATCGAGAACGGCCAGACAGAAGACCTGTTTGCCCACTACTCGGCCATCCAGATGGATGGCTATAAAACTCTAAAGGCCGGCCAGGAGGTGTACTTCGAACTCCTTCAAGGCCCAATAGGCCTGCACGCAATCGCGATCCGGGACAAAAAAACAGTGGATGAAGCTGGGGGTGCGGCAGAAGCCGCTGCCGCCGCGACGGACGCCATCAGTAACGCTGTTGTCGTGAGCTGAGCAACCTCACCCAAGACACCCATCCAAAAAAAACCGCCTGACTCAACCCATCGAGTCAGGCGGTTTTTGCGTACCTGCAACTTTTACATATGCGAAATCAACGCATCCCCGAACCCGGAAGACGACACCAGCTTCGCGCCATCCATCAAGCGCTCGAAATCATAAGTAACAGTCTTGGCGCCGATCGCACCGTTGGTGCCCTTGATGATCAGGTCCGCCGCTTCGATCCAGCCCATATGACGCAACATCATCTCGGCCGAGAGAATCAACGAGCCCGGGTTGACCTGGTCCTTGCCGGCATATTTCGGCGCGGTGCCGTGGGTGGCCTCGAACATCGCCACGGTGTCGGACAGGTTGGCGCCCGGCGCAATACCGATACCACCCACCTCCGCCGCCAGGGCGTCCGACAGGTAGTCACCATTGAGGTTGAGAGTAGCGATCACATCGTATTCGGCCGGGCGCAGCAGGATCTGCTGGAGCATGGCGTCGGCGATGGCGTCCTTGACCACGACGTTCTTGCCGGTTTTCGGGTTCTTGAACTGCATCCACGGACCGCCGTCCAGCAGCGTCGCGCCGAATTCTTCGGCCGCCACTTCGTAGGCCCATTCCTTGAAGGCACCTTCGGTGAACTTCATGATGTTGCCTTTGTGCACGATGGTCAGCGAGTCGCGATCATTATCGACCACATATTGCAGAGCCTTGCGCGCCAGACGCTTGGTGCCTTCGCGGGAGACCGGCTTGACGCCGATGCCGCAGTTTTCGTCGAAACGGATCTTGGTGACGCCCATTTCTTCTTTAAGGAATTTGATGACCTTGGTGGCTTCCGGCGAACCGGCCTTCCATTCGATACCGGCGTAAATATCTTCGGAGTTTTCGCGGAAGATGGTCATGTCGACATCGCCGGGCTTTTTCACCGGGCTCGGCACGCCTTCGAACCAGCGCACCGGGCGCAGGCAGACGTACAGGTCGAGCTGCTGACGCAGGGCCACGTTCAGCGAGCGGATACCGCCACCGACCGGAGTTGTCAGCGGGCCTTTGATGGAGACCACGTAATCCTTGACCGCGTCGAGGGTTTCCTGCGGCAGCCAGGTGTCCTGATCATAAACCTGAGTGGCCTTTTCGCCGGCGTAGACTTCCATCCAGGAAATCTTGCGCTTGCCGCCGTAAGCCTTTTCAACAGCAGCATCGACAACCTTGATCATCACCGGACTGATGTCGACACCAATACCGTCACCTTCGATGAAGGGGATGATCGGGTTATCAGGAACATTGAGAGAATGGTCTGCATTGACAGTGATTTTGTCACCGACGGCTGGAACCTGAATCTTCTTGTAACCCATGCTGAACTCCATTGTTTGGATTGAACACCTGGCTTGCTTCGAGCGTAACCCAGTTGAATCAACACGCAAACCCTATGTTCCTGCGCCGCGCACATCTCGTTTCGTACAAGCCTGAAAGCAAAGGGAAAAGCGCCAAACTCCAGCATTCGTAACGAGTCTTTGCCCGGTCGCGCCCTGCGACCTTTAGACCAATGGACGAGAATCGTTGCATATGAACCATCGGCAGATTGCCAGCTACCTATGTATAATGCCGCCCGCTGACCACAGGGTCACGACGGCTGGCCTCTCTAGCACGAGACTTTCCGCCTGATTGGTCGGGTTGTTACCGCAGCCTGACTGCTTGACGCTCTACTGATGCACCCAACATCACCGCGAAGAATCTCGACATTCGGTTCATGGATGACTTTGAACGAACGCGCTTACCCGGCGCCCCTCGAGTTTCTGCGCACGCTTTAGCAAAGAAGAGAGAGTTAATCCGAATATGCCCACCCGCTCGAAGATCATCTATACCTTCACCGACGAAGCTCCTGCCCTCGCCACCTATTCCCTGCTGCCGATCATCGAGGCTTACACCGCCTCGGCCGATATCGCCGTGGAAACCCGCGATATCTCTCTTGCAGCACGCATCCTGGCAAGCTTCCCCGAGCAACTGGGCGACAAAGCCGTAGCCGACCACCTCGCCGAACTGGGCGACCTGGCCGTTACGCCTGAAGCCAACATCATCAAGCTGCCGAACATCAGTGCTTCGGTGCCACAGCTGCAAGCCGCGATCAAAGAGCTGCAGGCGCAGGGCTACAACCTGCCGGACTACCCGGAAACCGTGACCAGCGACGCCGACAAAGACGCCAAGGCGCGTTACGACAAGGTCAAGGGCAGCGCCGTGAACCCGGTTCTGCGTGAAGGCAACTCCGACCGTCGCGCTCCGCTGTCGGTGAAGAACTACGCGCGCAAGCACCCGCACAAGATGGGCGCCTGGGCCAAGGACTCCAAGTCTCACGTCGCGCACATGAGCACCGGCGATTTCTACGGCAGCGAAAAAGCTGTCCTGATCGACGCCGCTGACGCTGTGAAGATCGAACTGATCGCCAAGGACGGTGCTGCCACCGTTCTGAAAGAAAAAACCACCGTTCAGGCTGGCGAGATCCTCGACTGCGCCGTGATGAGCAAAAACGCCCTGCGTGCGTTCATCGCTGCCGAGATCGAAAGCGCCAAGGCCCAGGGCGTGCTGCTCTCGGTTCACTTGAAAGCGACCATGATGAAGGTTTCCGACCCGATCATGTTCGGCCAGATCGTTGCCGAGTTCTATAAAGACGCACTGACCAAGCACGCTGACGTGCTGAACCAGATCGGCTTCAACCTGAACAACGGCATCGGCGATCTGTACGCGCGCATCAAGGCCCTGCCGGCCGAGCAGCAAGCGCAGATCGAAGCCGATATCGCAGCGGTCTACGCCGTTCGTCCTTCGCTGGCGATGGTCAACTCCGACAAAGGCATCACCAACCTGCACGTGCCGAGCGACGTCATCGTCGACGCCTCGATGCCAGCGATGATCCGTGACTCCGGCAAGATGTGGGGCACCGACGGTCAGCTGCACGACACCAAGGCTGTGATCCCGGATCGTTGCTACGCGACCATCTACCAGGCCGTGATCGAAGATTGCAAAGCCAACGGCGCTTTCGATCCGACCACCATGGGCAGCGTGCCGAACGTCGGTTTGATGGCGAAGAAAGCCGAAGAGTACGGCTCCCACGACAAGACCTTCCAGATCAAGGCTGACGGCGTTGTTCGCGTCACCGACAGCAAAGGCAAGCTGCTGATGGAACAGGCTGTCGAAGCCGGCGACATCTTCCGCATGTGCCAGACCAAAGACGCGCCGATCCAGGACTGGGTCAAACTGGCCGTCAACCGTGCTCGCGCGAGCAGCACGCCGGCGATCTTCTGGCTCGACCCGATGCGCGCTCACGATGGCGTAGTGATCGAGAAGGTTCAGGCCTATCTGAAGGATCACGACACCAGCGGTCTGGACATCCAGATCATGGCGCCGGTCGATGCAATGAAATACACCCTGCAGCGCACCCGCGAAGGCAAGAACACCATTTCGGTGACCGGCAACGTATTGCGCGACTACCTGACCGACCTGTTCCCGATCATGGAACTGGGCACCAGCGCCAAGATGCTGTCGATCGTGCCGCTGATGAACGGCGGTGGTCTGTTCGAAACCGGCGCCGGCGGTTCGGCGCCGAAGCACGTGCAGCAACTGGTTGAAGAGAACTTCCTGCGCTGGGATTCGCTGGGTGAGTTCCTCGCCCTGGCCGCCTCCCTTGAGCACCTGGGCGTGAACTACAACAACCCGAAAGCACTGGTGCTGTCGAAAACCCTGGACCAGGCCACCGGCCAGTTCCTCGACAACAACAAGTCGCCATCGCGCAAAGTCGGCAACATCGACAACCGCGGCAGCCACTTCTACCTGGCGATGTACTGGGCTCAGGCCCTGGCTGCCCAGACCGAAGACGCTGCACTGCAAGCGCAGTTCGCGACTCTGGCCAAAACCCTGACCGAGAACGAAGCGACCATCGTTGCCGAGCTCAACGCCGTGCAGGGCAAGCCAGTCGACATCGGCGGTTACTACCACGCCGACGCCGAGCTGATCAGCAAGGCCATGCGCCCAAGCGCAACCTTCAACGCGGCGATTGCTGCGCTGGTTTAAGGTTGTAATGGGAACATCACAAACCCCGGCCTTGTGCCGGGGTTTGTGTTTTTACTGACAACATAAATCCCTTGTGGGAGCGAGCCTGCTCGCGAATGCGGTTTATCATTCAGCACCTTCATTGACTGACCCACCGCTTTCGCGAGCAGGCTCGCTCCCACAGGGGGTCGGGTTTTAACCTGAATATTGAGGAAGGTTTTATGGAATGGCTTCCCCACATCACCGTTGCCACCATCGTCGAGGACAACGGCCGTTTCCTGATGGTCGAAGAGCACAAGGGCGGGCGCAATGTGCTCAACCAGCCCGCCGGTCATCTCGACCCGGATGAAACCCTGATCGACGCGGCGATTCGCGAAACCCTCGAAGAAACCGGTTGGGACGTCGAACCCACCGGCGTGATCGGCATTTATCTGTACACCGCACCGAGCAACGGCGTGACTTACCAGCGCATATGCTTCAGCGCCAAAGCCGTGCAGCATCACCCGGATTACCAACTCGACGACGGCATCGTCGGCGCCAAGTGGCTGACCCGCGACGAATTAATCGCCCAGCGCGATAACTGGCGCAGTGAACTGATCATCCGTTGCATCGACGATTATCTGGCCGGTCATCACTTCAGCCTCGAACTGATCCGCCCTTCTCTTTAGCCTTGCGGCCGCGAGCCTGATAGAATCGCGCCCTTTTCCAAGACACTCATTGAATCCCTATGCGTGATCCAGCCCCTTCTGACACATCCAAGAAGCGCGTCATTGTCGGCATGTCCGGCGGCGTGGACTCTTCCGTTTCTGCCCTTCTGCTGATCGAGCAGGGTTACGAAGTGGAAGGCCTGTTCATGAAGAACTGGGAAGAAGACGACGGAACGGAATACTGCACCGCCATGGACGACCTGGCGGACGCTCAGGCTGTCTGCGACAAGATCGGCATCAAGCTGCACACCGCCAACTTCGCCGCCGAGTACTGGGACAACGTGTTCGAGCACTTCCTCGCCGAATACAAGGCCGGGCGCACGCCGAACCCGGACATCCTGTGCAACCGCGAGATCAAGTTCAAAGCGTTCCTCGACTACGCGATGATGCTCGGCGCCGACCTGATCGCCACCGGCCACTACGTGCGCCGCCGTGATATCGATGGTCGCACCGAACTGCTCAAAGGCCTCGATCCGAACAAGGATCAGAGCTATTTCCTGCACGCCGTCGGCGGCGAACAGATCGCCAAGACCCTGTTCCCGGTCGGCGAACTGGAAAAGCCTGAAGTCCGCGCGATTGCCGAGAAATACGAACTGGCCACCGCCAAGAAGAAGGATTCCACCGGGATCTGCTTCATCGGCGAGCGCCGTTTCAGCGATTTCCTCAAGCAGTACCTGCCGGCACAACCGGGCGAAATCAAGACCACCGAAGGCGAAGTCATCGGCCGTCACCACGGCTTGATGTACCACACCATCGGCCAGCGTCAGGGCCTCGGCATCGGCGGCTTGAAGGATGCTGGCGATGAGCCCTGGTACGTGCTGCGCAAGGATCTGCAGACCAACGAGCTGATCGTCGGTCAGGGCAACAACCATCCATGGCTGTTCTCCAGCGCCCTGCTCGCTTCGGAAATCTACTGGGTCAATCCGATCGATCTAAGCCAGCCGCTGCGCCTGACGGCGAAAGTGCGCTATCGCCAGAGCGATCAGGCCTGCACCCTGGAAAAAACCGCCAGCGGCTATCGCGCCGTGTTCGACGAACCGCAACGTGCGGTGACGCCGGGCCAGTCGGTCGTTTTCTATGACGGTGAAATCTGCCTCGGCGGCGGCGTGATCGAAGTGGCCGAGCCGTGGAGCGGCCAGGCATGAGCCCGACTCAGGAGCAACTGACGGCGCTGGGCGGTGTGTTTCTCGCCGCCGTGCTGGTCGATCGCATCGCCAAGACCGGCCAGACCAACGAAGCGGGCCTGAGCTGCATGCTCGGCAGCCTGTTGGTGCGGGATCCGAAAGATACGCTGGACGTGTACGGCGGCGACGACATCAATCTGCGCGAGGGTTATCGCGCATTGATCGGCGCGCTGGAGCGCGATCCGAGCACCTTGCAGCGCGAGCCATTGCGCTACGCCCTGTCGATGCTCGGTCTGGAGCGGCAACTGGCCAAGCGTGACGACATGCTCGAGACGATTGCCAAGCGCCTGCCGCAGATTCAGTCGCAGGTGGAGCATTTTGGCCCGGCCCACGAAAACGTCGTCGCCGCTTGCGGTGCGTTGTATCAGGACACGCTGAGCACGCTGCGCCAGCGCATTCAAGTGCACGGCGACATGCGCAACCTGCAGCAGCCGAGCAATGCTTCGAAGATCCGCGCCCTGCTCCTCGCGGGTATCCGTTCGGCGCGCCTGTGGCGTCAGCTCGGTGGTCATCGCTGGCAGTTGGTGATCAGCCGCCGCAAGTTGCTTAAAGAGCTTTATCCGTTGATGCGCAGCGAGTAAACGCCGCGTCATGAAGGCTTTGTAGTCTGTAACGCGTAATACGCCGGTCAGTTGGCGACGGACCGGCGGATTTTTTCATGTATGATACGCGCCCCATTTCGTTGCCCGACTGTCCGAGAACACCCCATGCAGCTCTCTTCGCTCACTGCGGTTTCCCCTGTTGACGGCCGCTACGCCGGCAAAACCCAGGCCCTGCGCCCGATTTTCAGCGAGTACGGCCTGATCCGTGCCCGCGTTCTGGTTGAAGTGCGCTGGCTCCAGCGCCTGGCCGCCCACGCTGGCATCCCTGAAGTGCCAGCCTTCTCCGCCGAGGCCAACGCCGTTCTCAACGAACTGGCTGAAAACTTCTCGCTGGAGCACGCCGAGCGCGTCAAAGAGATCGAGCGCACCACCAACCACGACGTCAAAGCGATCGAATACCTGCTCAAGGAGCAGGCGGCCAAGCTGCCGGAGCTGGCCAAGGTCAGCGAATTCATCCACTTTGCCTGCACCAGCGAAGACATCAACAACCTGTCCCACGCCCTGATGCTGCGTGAAGGCCGTGACGACGTGATGCTGCCGCTGATGCGCCAGACCGCCAACGCCATCCGCGAACTGGCCATCCGTTTCGCCGACGTGCCGATGCTGTCGCGCACCCACGGCCAGCCGGCTTCGCCGACCACTCTGGGTAAAGAACTGGCCAACGTGGTTTACCGTCTCGAGCGCCAGATCGCTCAGGTCGCTGCCGTGCCGCTGCTGGGCAAGATCAACGGCGCCGTCGGCAACTACAACGCGCACCTGTCGGCCTACCCGCAGATCGACTGGGAAGCCAACGCCCGCGCCTTCATCGAAGACGAGTTGGGTCTGGGCTTCAACCCGTACACCACGCAGATCGAACCGCACGACTACATCGCCGAGCTGTTCGATGCCATTGCGCGTTTCAACACCATCCTGATCGACTTCGACCGCGACATCTGGGGCTACATTTCCCTGGGTTATTTCAAGCAGCGCACCATCGCTGGCGAAATCGGTTCGTCGACGATGCCGCACAAGGTCAACCCGATCGACTTCGAAAACTCCGAAGGCAACCTGGGAATCGCCAACGCACTGTTCCAGCATCTGGCGAGCAAACTGCCGATCTCCCGCTGGCAGCGTGACCTGACCGACTCCACCGTCCTGCGCAACCTCGGTGTCGGCTTCGCCCACAGCGTGATCGCATACGAAGCCAGCCTCAAAGGCATCAGCAAACTGGAGCTCAACGAGCAGAAGATTGCCGCTGACCTCGACGCTTGCTGGGAAGTACTGGCCGAGCCGATCCAGACCGTGATGCGTCGCTACAACATCGAAAACCCGTACGAAAAGTTGAAAGAACTGACCCGTGGCAAGGGCATCAGCCCTGAAGCGTTGCAGACTTTCATCGATGGCCTGGACATGCCAGCCGAAGCCAAAGCCGAGCTCAAGCAACTGACCCCGGCCAACTACATCGGCAACGCTGTGGCACAAGCCAAACGCATCTGATCGACCGTTTGCCCCGCTTGAGACGCCCGGCCGCGCCGGGCGTTTTTATTCCCGTCTGAAAAGTGCTTTTTTTCAATAGGTTACATATGAATTCCGATATTCCTCTTCAACTTCTGGGCGGCCTCACAGCACGCGAATTCCTGCGTGACTACTGGCAGAAAAAACCGCTGCTGATCCGTCAGGCGATTCCTGACTTCGAAAGCCCGATCGACGCCGACGAACTGGCCGGCCTGGCCCTGGAAGAAGAAGTCGAATCGCGCCTGGTCATCGAGCACGGCGAGCGTCCGTGGGAACTGCGTCGCGGCCCGTTCGCCGAAGACGAGTTCAGCAAATTGCCAGAGAAAGAGTGGACCCTGCTGGTGCAGGCGGTTGACCAGTTCGTGCCGGAAGTCAGCGAACTGCTGGAAAACTTCCGCTTCCTGCCGAGCTGGCGCGTCGATGACGTGATGATCAGCTTTGCCGCACCGGGTGGCAGCGTCGGCCCGCATTTCGACAATTACGATGTGTTCCTGCTGCAGGGCCACGGCAAGCGCAACTGGAAAATCGGCCAGATGTGCGACTCCGAGAGCCCGCTGCTGCAACACGCCGACCTGCGCATCCTCGCTGAATTCCACGAGACCGAAGAATGGGTGCTGGAGCCGGGCGACATGCTCTACCTACCGCCGCGCCTGGCCCATTGCGGTGTCGCGGTCGACAACTGCATGACCTACTCGGTCGGCTTCCGCGCGCCAAGCGCCGCTGAAGTGCTGACCCACTTCACCGACTTCCTCAGCCAGTTCCTGACCGACGAAGAACGCTACACCGATGCCGACGCCAAGCCGGCGGTCGATCCGCACCAGATTCAACACGATGCGCTGGATCGCCTGAAAAGCCTGCTCGCCGAGCACATGAGCGATGAGCGTCTGCTGCTGACCTGGTTCGGCCAGTACATGACCGAGCCGCGCTACCCGGAACTGGTGGTCGGCCCGGAAGACGTCGAAGAAGAAGACTTCCTCGCCGCCCTGCAGGACGGCGCCGTGCTGATCCGCAACCCGAGCGCGCGCCTGGCCTGGTCGGAAGTCGACGACGATCTGCTGCTGTTCGCCAGTGGCCAGAGCCGTTACCTGCCGGGCAAGCTGCGCGAACTGCTGAAGCTGATCTGCGCCGCTGACGCCCTGCACGCCGACAACCTCGGCGAGTGGCTGAGCGACGAAGACGGTCGCAGCCTGCTTTGCGAACTGGTCAAGCAAGGGAGCCTGGGGTTCGCCGATGAATAAAATTCGCGTTCGTGTCGCAGACTGGCAGAAGGATATCGCCGAGATCCGGCGCATTCGTGAAACGGTGTTCATCGCCGAACAATCGGTACCACCCGAGCTTGAGTGGGACGCAGATGACGCGAGCGCCGTGCATTTCCTGGCGTTCGAAGGCGACTTCCCGATCGGCACTGCGCGCTTGCTGCCTGATGGGCACATCGGCCGGGTTTCGGTGCTCAAAGACTGGCGCGGAATGAAGGTCGGTGATGCGCTGATGCAAGCGGTGATTGCCGAAGCTGAAGCACGCGGTTTGAAGCAACAGAAGCTCAGCGCTCAGGTGCAGGCCACGGCGTTCTATGAACGCCTGGGTTTCAGTCTGGTCAGCGAAGAGTTTCTTGAGGCCGGGATTCCGCATGTCGACATGGTTCGGCATTCGGCCTGATTCCGAGACCTCTAGATCCCTGTGGCGAGGGGATTTATCCCCGCTGGGGTGCGAAGCAGCCCCAAATCCAGCAAACTCGGTGAGTCAGTTAAATCGAGCGCGCTGGGTCGGCGACTGCTGCGCAGCCGAGCGGGGATAAATCCCCTCACCACAAAAGGCCGCAAGAACACCACCAAACGCCCCGCCATCCACCGATGCCGGGGCGTTTTGCTGTCTACGATTCAACTTGCCCCACCCCGGGCCGACAAACTGGCAATATCAAGCCTTTCGAACGCGGAGATAACGGACATGTCCCTACGCACCCTGCTCACCACCCTGCTGCTCGGCTGCAGTTTTTCGGTGCTGGCAGCCACAGAAATCGTCCCCCTCAAATACCACACCAGCGCTGACATGTTGCCAGTGGCGCAGGATTTCATCGGCCAGGACGGTCAGGTCAGCGCTTACGGCAATCAGCTGATCGTCAAGGCCGAGCCGGGCAAGATTCAGGAGTTGAAGGATCTGCTGGCGCAACTCGATACCGCGCCGAAGCGCTTGCTGATCACCGTCGACACCAACGAAAACAATGGCCGCGGCGACGAAGGTTATGCGGTCAATGGCGCCCAGCCGAGCCAGACCCGGATCATCAGCCGCAGCACCACCAGCCGCAACGGCGGCGTTCAGCAAGTGCAGACCAGCGAAGGCACTCCGGCGCTGATCCAGGTCGGCCAGAGCGTGCCGATCACCAACACCCAGAGCGATTCCTACGGCGGTTACAGCAGCGAGACCCAATACCGCAACGTCACCCAGGGTTTCTACGTCACCGCCAGCGTCACCGGCGAGACCGTTCATCTGGCGATCAGTACCAACCGTGACCGCATGAGCCAGGAACGTCCCGATGTAGTGAACGTGCAAAGCACCGACACAACCGTCACCGGGCGCCTCGGTGAATGGATCACTCTGGCAGGCGTCAATAGCCAGACTCAGGCCGATAAACAGGGCCTGACCCGCAGCTACTCGACTCAAGGCCGGGATGACATGACCTTGCGGGTGAAAGTCGACACGCTGGACTAAAGCACCGAAAACTGACTGATTAGTCGTATTAGACGAAAGATGTAGTGCTTGGAAAAAAGCACTACAAAACGTTTGACGCGAAAAAAAAGCGAAGGCATGATGGCCTCGCTCCCGCTAATCAGAGGCCCTGGCAAGGGCCTTCGAAGCGCCGCTCGCACCTACCCCGCGAGCCGTTTCGTGTCTGTACCGCCCAAAAGGTGTGTTTGACGAGGTTGCCGACTGGAACGAAGTTGTCCCGAGGGACGGAAGCGTATTTAGGTAACCCGGCTTCACGCTGTTGTCCGTATAAAGGCCCACGACGCCCGCATGCGCCCCGCAGTCCGCCACTACCTGCTCACTTCCCCTCGAGCCCATCGTTCATCCCGTCGCCTACCCCGCCGAATCCGACTTGACCACCTAAGCTTCTGGTCAGCGAGCGCAGGAATTTTCCACCGCAGAACAACTTTTCATAAAAGACGCGACGAGGTTTATCTCCATGGCACTGACACGCGAACAGCAAATTGCAGCCCTCGAAAAAGACTGGGCCGAGAACCCGCGCTGGAAAGGCGTGACTCGCACTTACTCCGCTGCCGACGTGGTCCGCCTGCGTGGCTCGGTTCAGCCAGAGCACACCTTCGCGAAGATGGGCGCCGAGAAGCTGTGGAACCTGGTCACCCAGGGTGCCAAGCCGTCCTTCCGTCCAGAGAAAGATTTCGTCAACTGCATGGGCGCCCTGACCGGCGGCCAGGCTGTTCAGCAGGTCAAGGCCGGTATCCAGGCGATCTACCTGTCCGGCTGGCAGGTGGCTGCGGACAACAACTCCGCAGAATCGATGTACCCGGACCAGTCGCTGTACCCGGTGGACTCGGTGCCAACCGTGGTCAAGCGCATCAACAACTCGTTCCGTCGTGCTGACCAGATCCAGTGGAAAGCCGGCAAAAACCCGGGCGACGACGGCTACATCGATTACTTCGCACCAATCGTCGCCGACGCTGAAGCCGGTTTCGGCGGCGTACTCAACGCCTACGAGCTGATGAAGAGCATGATCGAAGCAGGCGCCGCCGGCGTTCACTTCGAAGACCAACTGGCTTCGGTGAAGAAATGCGGCCACATGGGCGGCAAGGTTCTGGTGCCGACCCAGGAAGCCGTACAGAAGCTGACCGCTGCGCGTCTGGCCGCTGACGTTGCCGGCACGCCGACCATCATTCTGGCCCGCACCGACGCCAACGCGGCTGACCTGCTGACCTCCGACTGCGACCCGTACGATCAGCCATTCGTGACCGGCGAGCGTACTCAGGAAGGTTTCTACAAGGTACGTGCCGGCCTGGATCAAGCGATCGCCCGTGGCCTGGCTTACGCACCGTACGCCGACCTGATCTGGTGCGAAACCGCCAAGCCGGATCTGGAAGAAGCACGTCGCTTCGCTGAAGCGATCAAGAAGGAATACCCGGACCAGCTGCTGTCGTACAACTGCTCGCCTTCCTTCAACTGGAAGAAGAACCTGGACGACGCAACCATCGCCAAGTTCCAGCGCGAACTGTCCGCCATGGGCTACAAGCATCAGTTCATCACCCTGGCCGGCATTCACAACATGTGGCACAGCATGTTCAACCTGGCGCACGACTACGCCCGCAACGACATGACTGCCTACGTGAAGCTGCAAGAGCAGGAATTCGCTGACGCCGCCAAGGGCTACACCTTCGTTGCGCACCAGCAGGAAGTGGGCACTGGCTACTTCGACGACATGACCACCGTGATCCAGGGCGGCTCGTCCTCGGTGACCGCGCTGACCGGTTCGACCGAAGAAGAACAGTTCCACTGATTCGGCCTCACCTGAGCAAACGGCCTTTGCGGATCGAATAAAAAGCTAACCGCAGAGCCGCAAGACTGACGCCCCGACTGGATCGGGGCGTTTTTTTGCCTGTTGGAATCTCAAAGACACTACAAATCCCCTGTGGGAGCGAGCCTGCTCGCGAAGGCGATAAGTCAGCTTGCACATCTGGAGGCTGATCCTTCGCTTTCGCGAGCAGGCTCGCTCCCACAGGGCTACCGTCAGCCGCGAGAAGAAACATTGATCTGAAGCGCTACAAGCGTCAGAAATTTCCGTTAAAACGGTAGGCTTCGCTACTTGCAGTAACGCGCAAGTAAGACAACTTCCCAGCCACTCACTCGTTAAACAGTTACAAAACCACGCCAAACGATATTAATTATCATTTAGCCGCAACTATGTTCGTTGCAAACTCTACAAAACATAATTGATGGAAACCCGGCTAATGCCCGCAACGCATGGGCCGCAGGGCTGCGGACAAGCGCTATGTCCTTAATCCGGTAAATAATTTCGCCTTTGGAATTTTACTTGCCGGGTGTTTAGCCATAAAATCAGCCCGATTGATTGCTGCGACATATCGTCACTGCCTTATTTCTTTATCAAGCTCAGAGACCTTTGCTCTCTGTTAAGGATTACCAGCATGCCCGAAGCGACAGGACTCATGGCCCACAACTGGGGCTTTGCCATTTTCCTTCTGGGTGTCGTCGGCCTGTGTGCCTTCATGCTTGGCGTCTCCAGCCTCCTCGGGTCAAAAGCCTGGGGTCGCAGCAAAAACGAACCGTTCGAGTCGGGCATGCTACCTACCGGTGGCGCCCGCTTGCGGCTCTCAGCCAAATTCTATCTGGTCGCGATGCTCTTCGTGATCTTCGATATCGAAGCCCTCTTTCTCTTTGCATGGTCTGTGTCCGTCCGCGAAAGCGGCTGGACCGGATTCGTCGAAGCTCTCGTTTTCATAGCAATTCTGTTGGCAGGTCTTGTCTACCTGTTCCGAGTGGGCGCCCTTGACTGGGCTCCGGAAGCTCGTCGCAAGCGGCAGGCGAAGCTGAAACAATGAGGCTTTGGCAATGCAATACAATCTCACCAGGATCGACCCCGATGCTCCTAACGAGCAGTATCCGATTGGCCAGCGGGAAACCGTTGCCGATCCGTTAGAAGATCAAGTCCACAAAAACATTTTCATGGGCAAGCTGGAAGACGTGCTGAGTGGCGCGGTCAACTGGGGACGTAAGAACTCCCTGTGGCCGTACAACTTCGGTCTGTCGTGCTGCTACGTGGAAATGACCACCGCCTTCACGGCGCCCCACGACATCGCGCGCTTTGGCGCCGAAGTGATCCGGGCCTCGCCGCGTCAGGCCGACTTCATGGTTATCGCCGGTACCTGCTTCATCAAGATGGCGCCGATCATTCAGCGTCTCTACGAGCAAATGCTCGAACCAAAATGGGTTATCTCCATGGGTTCGTGCGCCAACTCCGGTGGCATGTACGACATCTACTCTGTGGTTCAAGGGGTGGACAAGTTCTTGCCCGTGGACGTCTACGTACCTGGCTGCCCGCCCCGTCCGGAAGCATTTCTGCAAGGCTTGATGCTGTTGCAGGAATCGATTGGACAGGAGCGTCGTCCGCTTTCCTGGGTCGTTGGTGATCAAGGCGTGTACCGCGCCGACATGCCATCGCAGAAGGAACAGCGCCGCGAACAGCGAATCGCAGTCACCAATCTGCGCAGCCCTGACGAAGTCTGATCCAGATCTGTTCTTAGTAACGAGAAGCTGGCTTCATTCTTTACGTTGACCGAAAGCGAAAAAATAACCATGACTACAGGCAGTGCTCTGTACATCCCGCCTTACAAGGCAGACGACCAGGATGTGGTCGTCGAACTGAACAACCGTTTTGGCGCCGAAGCGTTCACCGCGCAGGCAACCCGCACCGGCATGCCGGTGCTGTGGGTGGCCCGTGCCAGACTGGTTGAAGTCCTGACTTTCCTGCGCAACCTGCCCAAGCCGTACGTCATGCTCTATGACCTGCACGGCGTGGACGAGCGTCTGCGCACCAAGCGTCAAGGGCTACCGACCGGCGCCGATTTCACCGTGTTCTATCACCTCATGTCGCTGGAGCGTAATAGTGACGTGATGATCAAGGTGGCCTTGTCCGAAGGCGACCTCAGCATGCCTTCCGTCACCAGCATCTGGCCCAACGCCAACTGGTACGAGCGCGAAGTCTGGGACATGTTCGGCATCGACTTCAAAGGCCACCCGCACCTGTCGCGCATCATGATGCCGCCGACCTGGGAAGGTCACCCGCTGCGCAAGGACTTCCCGGCGCGCGCCACCGAATTCGATCCGTACAGCCTGAACCTCGCCAAGCAGCAGCTGGAAGAGGAAGCCGCGCGCTTCCGTCCGGAAGACTGGGGCATGAAGCGTTCCGGTGCCAACGAGGACTACATGTTCCTCAACCTCGGCCCGAACCACCCTTCGGCGCACGGTGCGTTCCGCATCATCCTGCAGCTGGACGGCGAAGAGATCGTCGATTGCGTCCCGGACATCGGTTACCACCACCGTGGCGCCGAGAAGATGGGCGAGCGCCAGTCCTGGCACAGCTACATTCCGTACACTGACCGCATCGACTACCTCGGCGGCGTGATGAACAACCTGCCGTACGTGCTCTCGGTCGAGAAGCTCGCCGGCATCAAGGTGCCGCAGAAGGTCGACGTCATCCGCATCATGATGGCAGAGTTCTTCCGGATCACCAGTCACCTGCTCTTCCTGGGTACCTACATCCAGGACGTCGGCGCCATGACCCCGGTGTTCTTCACCTTCACCGACCGCCAGAAGGCGTACACGGTGATCGAAGCCATCACCGGTTTCCGTCTGCACCCGGCCTGGTACCGCATCGGCGGCGTCGCCCACGACCTGCCGCGCGGCTGGGAAAAACTGGTCAAGGATTTCGTCGAGTGGATGCCCAAGCGTCTGGACGAATACACCAAGGCCGCCCTGCAGAACAGCATCCTCAAGGGTCGGACCATCGGCGTTGCCGCCTACAACACCAAAGAAGCCCTGGAATGGGGCGTCACCGGTGCCGGCCTGCGTTCTACCGGTTGCGATTTCGACCTGCGTAAAGCGCGTCCGTATTCGGGCTACGAGAACTTCGAATTCGAAGTGCCGCTGGCCGTCAACGGCGATGCCTATGACCGCTGCATGGTCCGCGTCGAAGAGATGCGCCAGAGCATCAAGATCATCGATCAATGCATGCGCAACATGCCGGAAGGCCCGTACAAGGCGGATCACCCGCTGACCACGCCGCCGCCGAAAGAGCGCACGCTGCAGCACATCGAAACCCTGATCACGCACTTCCTGCAGGTTTCGTGGGGCCCGGTCATGCCGGCCAACGAATCCTTCCAGATGATCGAAGCGACCAAGGGCATCAACAGTTATTACCTGACGAGCGACGGCGGCACCATGAGCTACCGTACCCGGATCCGTACTCCAAGCTTCCCGCATCTGCAACAGATCCCTTCGGTGATCAAAGGCAGCATGGTCGCGGACTTGATTGCGTACCTGGGTAGTATCGACTTCGTTATGGCCGACGTGGACCGCTAAGCATGAACAGCACGCTTATCCAGACAGACCGTTTCACCTTGAGTGAAACCGAGCGCTCGGCCATCGAGCACGAGCTGCATCACTACGAAGACCCGCGCGCGGCGTCGATCGAAGCCCTGAAGATCGTGCAGAAGGAACGCGGCTGGGTGCCGGATGGCGCCCTGTACGCGATCGGCGAGATCCTCGGCATCCCGGCCAGCGACGTTGAAGGCGTGGCGACGTTCTACAGCCAGATCTTCCGTCAACCGGTCGGCCGCCACATCATTCGCGTCTGCGACAGCATGGTCTGCTACATCGGCGGCCACGAGTCGGTGGTCAACGAAATCCAGAACAATCTGGGCATCGGCCTGGGTCAGACCACCGCCGACGGTCGTTTCACCCTGCTGCCCGTCTGCTGCCTCGGCAACTGCGACAAGGCACCGGCGCTGATGATCGACGACGACACCTTTGGCGACGTGCAGCCTGCTGGCGTGGCCAAACTGCTCGAGGGCTACGTATGACCCTGACATCTTTTGGTCCAGCCAACCGCATCCAGCGTTCGGCCGAGACACACCCGCTGACCTGGCGTCTGCGCGATGACGGCGAAGCCGTGTGGCTCGACGAGTACCAGGCCAAGAACGGTTACGCCGCTGCACGCAAAGCCTTCGCCGACATGGATCAGGACGCTATCGTCCAGACCGTCAAAGACGCTGGCCTCAAGGGTCGCGGCGGCGCCGGCTTCCCCACTGGCGTGAAGTGGGGCCTGATGCCCAAGGACGAATCCATCAACATCCGCTACCTGCTGTGCAACGCGGATGAAATGGAGCCGAACACCTGGAAAGACCGCATGCTGATGGAGCAACTGCCCCATCTGCTGATCGAAGGCATGTTGATCAGTGCCCGCGCGCTGAAAACCTACCGTGGCTACATCTTCCTGCGCGGCGAATACACCACCGCCGCCAAGCACCTCAACCGTGCCGTGGAAGAAGCCAAGGCGGCCGGCCTGCTGGGCAAGAACATTCTAGGTTCGGGTTTCGATTTCGAGCTGTTCGTCCACACCGGCGCCGGACGTTACATCTGCGGTGAAGAAACCGCACTGATCAACTCCCTCGAAGGCCGCCGCGCCAACCCGCGCTCCAAGCCGCCCTTCCCTGCCGCCGTGGGCGTGTGGGGCAAGCCGACCTGCGTGAACAACGTCGAAACCCTGTGCAACGTGCCGGCGATCATTGCCGACGGCGTTGACTGGTACAAATCGTTGGCCCGCGAAGGTTCCGAAGACATGGGCACCAAGCTCATGGGCTTCTCCGGCAAGGTCAAGAACCCGGGCCTGTGGGAACTGCCATTCGGCGTCACCGGTCGTGAACTGTTCGAAGACTACGCCGGCGGCATGCGCGACGGCTTCAAACTCAAGGCCTGGCAGCCAGGCGGTGCCGGTACCGGTTTCCTCCTGCCCGAGCACCTCGACGCACAAATGTATGCCGGCGGCATCGCCAAGGTCGGCACCCGGATGGGTACGGGTCTGGCGATGGCGGTGGATGACAGCGTCAACATGGTCTCGCTGCTGCGCAACATGGAGCAGTTCTTCGCTCGCGAATCCTGCGGTTTCTGCACCCCGTGCCGCGATGGTCTGCCATGGAGCGTCAAGCTCCTGATGGCCATCGAACAGGGCAAGGGCCAGCCGGGCGACATCGAGACCCTGCTGGGTCTGGTCGGTTTCCTCGGCCCGGGCAAGACCTTCTGTGCTCACGCACCGGGTGCCGTGGAGCCGCTGGGCAGCGCGATCAAATACTTCCGTCCAGAGTTCGAAGCCGGTATTGCGCCTGTCAGCGCCGCCGTCCCGCCTCTGGCAAGGCCGATCGTAGTCGGCGCGTAAACGCTTAATAAGGCGAAGGGTCCGTGCCCTTCGCCTTTCGTCCGATGACGCCCTTCGGGGCTGTTTGGATTCGGACGCATAACAAGATTCCATTAGCCACGCCCGCTGACACCGGGCCAACGAAGACCTTTGAACCATGGCCACTATCCACGTAGACGGCAAAGCGCTCGAAGTCGACGGGGCAGACAACCTGTTACAGGCATGTCTGTCGCTGGGCCTCGACATTCCATATTTCTGCTGGCACCCCGCGCTTGGTAGCGTCGGGGCCTGCCGCCAGTGCGCGGTCAAGCAGTACACCGACGAGAACGACACCCGTGGTCGTATCGTCATGTCCTGCATGACCCCCGCCACCGACAACACCTGGATCTCCATCGACGATGAAGAATCCAAGGCGTTCCGCGCCAGCGTTGTCGAATGGCTGATGACCAACCACCCGCACGACTGCCCGGTGTGCGAGGAAGGCGGTCACTGCCACCTGCAAGACATGACAGTGATGACCGGCCACAACGAGCGCCGTTATCGCTTCAGCAAACGCACCCACCAGAACCAGCAGCTGGGCCCGTTCATTTCCCACGAAATGAACCGCTGCATCGCCTGCTACCGCTGCGTGCGTTTCTACAAGGACTACGCCGGCGGCACCGACCTCGGTGTATTCGGCGCCCACGACAACGTGTACTTCGGTCGCGTTGAAGACGGCACCCTCGAAAGCGAGTTCTCCGGCAACCTCACCGAGGTCTGCCCGACCGGTGTGTTCACCGACAAGACCCACTCCGAGCGCTACAACCGCAAGTGGGACATGCAGTTCGCCCCGAGCATCTGCCATGGCTGCTCGAGCGGTTGCAACATTTCCCCGGGCGAGCGTTACGGTGAGCTGCGTCGCATCGAAAACCGTTTCAACGGTTCGGTGAACCAGTATTTCCTCTGCGACCGTGGCCGTTTCGGTTATGGCTACGTGAACCGCACTGACCGTCCACGTCAGCCGCTGCTGGCCGATGGCACCAAGCTCAGCCTCGACGCTGCGCTGGACAAAGCCGCCGACCTGCTGCGCGGGCGCAACATCGTCGGCATCGGTTCGCCGCGTGCCAGCCTCGAAAGCAACTACGCGTTGCGCGAACTGGTTGGTGCCGAGCACTTCTATTCGGGTATCGAAGCCTCCGAGCTGGAGCGCATCCGTCTGGTCCTGCAGGTGCTGAACGACAGCCCGCTGCCAGTGCCGAACATGCGCGACATCGAAGACCACGACGCGATTTTCGTCCTCGGCGAAGACCTGACCCAGACCGCCGCGCGTATGGCGCTGGCTCTGCGTCAGTCGGTCAAGGGCAAGGCTGAAGACATGGCCGAAGCCATGCGCGTCCAGCCTTGGCTCGACGCGGCGGTGAAGAACATCGGCCAGCACGCGCTGAACCCGCTGTTCATCGCCAGCCTCGCCGAAACCAAGCTCGACGACGTTGCCGAAGAGTGCGTACACGCCGCTCCCGACGATCTGGCGCGCATCGGTTTCGCCGTTGCGCATGCTCTGGATGCCAGCGCACCAGCCGTCGAAGGCCTGGACGCCGAAGCCCTGGAACTGGCGCAGCGCATTGCCGATGCCCTGCTCGCCGCCAAGCGCCCGCTGATCATCGCCGGTACTTCGCTGGGCTCCAAAGCCCTGATCGAAGCTGCCGCGAACATCGCCAAAGCGCTGAAGCTGCGCGAGAAGAACGGTTCGATCAGCCTGATCGTGCCGGAGGCCAACAGCCTCGGTCTGGCCATGCTCGGTGGCGAATCGGTCGACGCCGCGCTGCAAGCGGTCATCGATGGCAAGGCCGACGCTATCGTCGTGCTGGAAAACGATCTGTACACCCGCACTGCCAACGCCAAGGTCGATGCTGCACTGAACGCCGCTAAAGTGGTGATCGTCGCTGACCATCAGAAAACCGCCACCACTGATCGCGCGCACCTGGTTCTGCCAGCGGCGAGCTTCGCCGAGGGCGACGGTACGCTGGTCAGCCAGGAAGGCCGCGCCCAGCGCTTCTTCCAGGTTTTCGATCCGCAATACATGGACGCGAGCATTCTGGTGCACGAAGGCTGGCGCTGGCTGCACGCCCTGCGCGCGACCCTGCTGAACCAGCCGATCGACTGGACGCAACTCGACCACGTCACCGCCGCCGTTGCCTCGAGCACCGCGCAACTTGCGCGCATCGTCGATGCTGCACCGTCGGCTGCTTTCCGCATCAAGGGTCTGAAACTGGCCCGTGAGCCGCTGCGTTATTCCGGTCGCACCGCCATGCGCGCCGACATCAGCGTTCACGAACCACGTACCCCGCAAGACCAGGACACCGCATTCGCCTTCTCCATGGAAGGTTACTCGGGCTCCGCCGAACCGCGTCAGCAGGTGCCATTCGCATGGTCGCCGGGCTGGAACTCGCCACAAGCGTGGAACAAGTTCCAGGACGAAGTCGGTGGTCATCTGCGTGCTGGCGACCCTGGCACACGCCTGATCGAAAGCACCGGTGATTCGCTGAGCTGGTTCGCTGCTGCTCCGCGCGCATTCAATCCGGCGCCGGGTACCTGGCAAGCCGTGCCGTTCTTCCACCTGTTCGGCAGCGAAGAAAACTCTTCGAAAGCCGCCCCGGTACAGGAACGCATCCCGGCACCTTACGTTGCGCTGGCGAAATCCGAAGCGGATCGCCTCGGCGTCAACGACGGTGCCCTGCTGAGCCTGAACGTGGCCGGCCAGAAATTGCGTCTGCCGCTGCGCATCAATGAAGAACTGGGCGCCGGTCTGGTGGCATTGCCTGCGGGCATCGCCGGCATTCCACCGGCATTCGCCGGCGTGTCCGTCGACGGTCTGCAGGAGGCAGCGCAATGACCTGGTTCACCCCTGAAGTGATCGATGTGATCCTGACGGTCATCAAAGCCATCGTGATCCTGCTGGCCGTAGTGGTTGCAGGCGCCTTGCTCAGCTTTGTCGAACGTCGCCTGCTGGGCTGGTGGCAGGACCGTTACGGTCCGAACCGCGTTGGCCCGTTCGGCATGTTCCAGATCGCCGCCGACATGCTGAAGATGTTCTTCAAGGAAGACTGGACCCCGCCGTTTGCCGACAAGGTGATCTTCACCCTGGCGCCGGTGGTGGCCATGTCCGCCCTGCTGATCGCCTTCGCGATCATCCCGATCACCCCGACCTGGGGCGTGGCGGATCTGAACATCGGCCTGCTGTTCTTCTTCGCCATGGCCGGTCTGTCGGTGTATGCGGTGCTGTTCGCCGGCTGGTCGAGCAACAACAAGTTCGCCCTGCTCGGCAGCTTGCGTGCCTCGGCGCAGACCGTGTCCTACGAAGTGTTCATGGGCCTGGCCCTGATGGGCATCGTGGTGCAGGTCGGCTCGTTCAACATGCGCGACATCGTCGAATACCAGGCGCAGAACCTGTGGTTCATCATTCCGCAGTTCTTCGGCTTCTGTACCTTCTTCATCGCTGGCGTCGCCGTGACTCACCGTCACCCGTTCGACCAGCCGGAAGCGGAACAGGAACTGGCCGACGGTTACCACATTGAATACGCCGGTATGAAATGGGGCATGTTCTTCGTCGGTGAATACATCGGCATCATCCTGATCTCGGCGCTGCTGGTCACCCTGTTCTTCGGTGGCTGGCACGGTCCGTTCGGCATCCTGCCGCAACTGTCCTTCGTCTGGTTCGCACTGAAGACCGCGTTCTTCATCATGCTGTTCATCCTGCTGCGCGCTTCCATCCCGCGTCCGCGTTATGACCAGGTGATGGATTTCAGCTGGAAATTCTGCCTGCCACTGACCCTGATCAATTTGCTGGTGACCGCTGCGGTTGTGTTGTTGAACACGCCTGCGGTTGCGGTTCAGTGAGGATTTGACCCATGTTCAAATATATTGGCGACATCGTTAAGGGTACCGGTACCCAGTTGCGCAGCCTGGTCATGGTTTTCGGCCATGGCTTTCGCAAGCGCGACACCCTGCAATACCCCGAGGAGCAGGTCTACCTGCCGCCGCGTTACCGTGGCCGCATCGTCCTGACCCGCGACCCCGATGGTGAAGAACGCTGCGTGGCCTGCAACCTGTGCGCCGTGGCTTGCCCGGTGGGTTGCATCTCGCTGCAGAAAGCTGAAACCGAAGACGGTCGCTGGTACCCGGACTTCTTCCGGATCAACTTCTCGCGCTGCATTTTCTGCGGTCTCTGCGAGGAAGCCTGCCCGACCACCGCGATCCAGTTGACCCCGGATTTCGAGATGGCCGAGTTCAAACGTCAGGACCTGGTGTACGAGAAAGAAGATCTGCTGATCTCCGGCCCCGGCAAAAACCCTGATTACAACTTCTATCGTGTTGCAGGTATGGCAATCGCTGGCAAGCCGAAAGGCGCTGCGCAGAACGAAGCCGAACCGATCAACGTGAAGAGCTTGCTGCCTTAAGGAAGAACGATGGAATTCGCTTTCTATTTCGCATCGGGTATTGCTGTGGTGTCCACGCTGCGTGTGGTCACCAACACCAACCCCGTGCACGCCCTGCTCTACCTGATCATCTCGTTGATCGCCGTGGCCATGACTTTCTTCGCCCTTGGCGCGCCGTTCGCCGGTGTGCTGGAAGTGATCGCCTACGCCGGTGCCATCATGGTGCTGTTCGTGTTCGTGGTGATGATGCTCAACCTCGGCCCGGCCTCGGTGCAGCAGGAACGCACCTGGCTCAAGCCCGGCATCTGGGCAGGACCGGTGATTCTTGCCGCGCTGCTGCTGGCCGAACTGCTGTATGTGCTGTTCGCTCACCAGAGCGGCCAGGCCATCGGCCACACCACCGTAGACGCGAAAGCCGTGGGCATCAGCCTGTTCGGCCCGTACCTGCTGGTGGTCGAACTCGCCTCGATGCTGCTGCTCGCTGCAGCCGTCACGGCGTTCCATTTGGGCCGTAACGAGGCGAAGGAGTAAGACATGCCTGCTATCCCTCTCGAACATGGTTTAGCCGTCGCCGGCATCCTGTTCTGCCTTGGTCTGGTCGGCCTGATGGTCCGCCGCAACATTTTGTTCGTGTTGATGAGTCTGGAAGTGATGATGAACGCCTCTGCCCTGGCCTTCATCGTTGCGGGCGCCCGCTGGGCGCAGCCGGATGGACAGATCATGTTCATCCTGGTGATCAGCCTTGCAGCGGCCGAGGCCAGTATTGGCCTGGCGATTCTGCTGCAACTGTATCGCCGCTTCCACACGCTCGATATCGACGCTGCCAGTGAGATGCGCGGATGAACCTACTCTTTCTGACTTTCGTATTCCCTCTGATCGGGTTCCTGTTGCTGTCGTTCTCGCGCGGCCGCTTCTCGGAAAACCTCTCGGCGCTGATCGGTGTCGGTTCGATCGGCCTGTCGGCTATCGTCACCGCTTACGTGATCTGGCAATTCAACGTCGCACCGCCGGAGGGTGGCGTGTACACCCAGGTGCTGTGGCGCTGGATGTCGGTGGAAGGCTTCCAGCCGAACTTCGCGCTGTACCTGGATGGCCTGTCGGTGACCATGCTCGGCGTGGTCGTCGGCGTCGGCTTCCTGATCCACCTGTTCGCGTCCTGGTACATGCGTGGCGAAGACGGTTACTCGCGCTTCTTCTCGTACACCAACCTGTTCATCGCCAGCATGCTGTTCCTGATCCTCGGCGATAACCTGCTGTTCATCTACTTCGGTTGGGAAGGCGTGGGCCTGTGCTCGTACCTGTTGATCGGTTTCTACTACAGCAACCGCAACAACGGTAACGCTGCACTCAAGGCGTTCATCGTCACCCGCATCGGCGACGTGTTCATGGCCATCGGCCTGTTCATCCTGTTCCAGCAACTGGGCACGTTGAACGTCCAGGAACTGCTGGTACGTGCGCCGGAGCACTTCAAGGTCGGCGACTTCTGGATCGTTCTGGCAACCCTGATGCTGCTCGGCGGTGCTGTCGGTAAATCGGCGCAGTTGCCACTGCAAACCTGGCTCGCTGACGCAATGGCCGGCCCTACCCCGGTTTCGGCACTGATCCACGCCGCGACCATGGTAACCGCCGGTGTCTACCTGATTGCCCGTACCCACGGTCTGTTTGCGCTGGCGCCGGACATCCTGCACCTCGTCGGCATCGTCGGTGGCGTGACCCTGGTACTGGCCGGTTTCGCCGCGCTGGTGCAGACCGACATCAAACGTATCCTCGCCTACTCGACCATGAGCCAGATCGGCTACATGTTCCTGGCGCTGGGCGTTGGCGCCTGGGAAGGCGCGATCTTCCACCTGATGACCCACGCCTTCTTCAAGGCCCTGCTGTTCCTTGCGTCCGGTGCGGTGATTGTTGCCTGCCACCACGAGCAGAACATCTTCAAGATGGGCGGTCTGTGGAAGAAATTGCCACTGGCCTACGCCAGCTTCATCGTCGGTGGTGCCGCGCTGGCCGCTCTGCCACTGGTTACCGCAGGTTTCTACTCCAAGGACGAAATCCTCTGGGAAGCGTTTGCCAGCGGCAACCAGGGTCTGCTTTACGCAGGTCTGGTCGGTGCGTTCATGACGTCGCTGTACACCTTCCGCCTGATCTTCATCGCGTTCCACGGTGAAGCCAAGACCGAAGCCCACGCCGGCCACGGCATTGCCCACTGGCTGCCTCTGTCGGTACTGATCGTGCTATCGACTTTCGTCGGCGCGATGATCGTGCCGCCGCTGCACGGCGTACTGCCGCAAAGCGTTGGCCATGCCGGTGGCGAAGCCAAGCACAGTCTGGAAATCGCCTCGGGCGCCATCGCCCTGGCCGGTATCCTGCTGGCAGCGCTGCTGTTCCTCGGCAAGCGTCGCTTCGTCACGGCAATCGCCAACAGCGGCATCGGCCGTTTCCTTTCGGCCTGGTGGTTCGCTGCCTGGGGCTTCGACTGGATCTACGACAAACTGTTCGTCAAGCCGTACCTTGCGATCAGCCATGTACTGCGCAAAGACCCGCTCGACCAGACCATCGGTCTGATCCCGCGTATGGCCAAGGGTGGTCACACCGCCCTGAGCCGCACCGAGACCGGTCAACTGCGTTGGTACGCCGCCTCGATGGCTGCTGGTGCCGTGCTGGTGATCGGCGCCATCGTGCTGGTAGCGGTCTGATATGAACCTTGCGAATTTGCGAAAGGAAACGAGCCCGTCATGATTCTGCCTTGGCTAATCCTGATCCCCTTCATCGGCGGCCTGCTGTGCTGGATGGGTGAGCGCTTCGGCGCTACCCTCCCGCGCTGGATTGCGCTGTTGACCATGACCCTGGAACTCGCGCTCGGCCTCTGGCTGTGGGCCCACGGTGACTATTCATTCGCACCGGCGCCGGGCGCCGATCCGACCTGGGCGCTTGAGTTCAAGCATGTCTGGATCCAGCGTTTCGGCATCAACGTGCACCTGGCCCTCGACGGCCTGTCGCTGTTGATGATCCTGCTGACCGGCCTGCTGGGTATTCTCTCGGTACTCTGCTCGTGGAAAGAAATCCAACGTCACGTTGGCTTCTTCCACCTGAACCTGATGTGGATCCTGGGCGGCGTCGTCGGCGTGTTCCTCGCTCTCGACCTGTTCATGTTCTTCTTCTTCTGGGAAATGATGCTGGTGCCGATGTACTTCCTCATCGCGCTCTGGGGTCACAGTTCTTCGGACGGCAAGAAAACCCGGATCTACGCAGCGACCAAGTTCTTCATCTTCACTCAGGCGTCCGGCCTGATCATGCTGGTGGCGATCCTCGGTCTGGTGCTGGTCAACTTCAACAACACCGGCGTGATCACCTTCAACTACGCCGACCTGTTGAAAACCAAGATGTCGATGACCACCGAGTACATTCTGATGCTCGGCTTCTTCATCGCCTTCGCGGTCAAGCTGCCCGTCGTACCGTTCCACTCCTGGCTGCCTGATGCTCACGCCCAGGCACCGACTGCCGGTTCCGTCGACCTCGCCGGTATCCTGCTGAAAACCGCGGCCTACGGTCTGCTGCGTTTCGCCCTGCCGCTGTTCCCGAACGCTTCGGCCGAGTTCGCGCCGATCGCCATGACCCTGGGTCTGATCGGGATCTTCTACGGCGCGTTCCTGGCGTTCGCACAAACCGACATCAAGCGTCTGATTGCCTTCTCTTCCGTTTCCCACATGGGCTTCGTGTTGATCGGCATCTACTCCGGCAGCCAACTGGCGCTGCAAGGCGCAGTGATCCAGATGCTGGCGCACGGCCTGTCGGCAGCGGCGCTGTTTATCCTCAGCGGTCAGTTGTACGAGCGTCTGCACACTCGTGACATGCGTGAGATGGGCGGTCTGTGGTCGCGTATCGCTTACCTGCCGGCGATCAGCCTGTTCTTCGCGGCGGCGTCGCTGGGCTTGCCGGGCACCGGTAACTTTGTCGGCGAATTCCTGATCCTGATCGGCTCCTTCGCCAGCGCTCCATGGGTCACGGCGATTGCCACGTCCGGTCTGGTGTTCGGTTCGGTCTACTCGCTGATCATGATCCACCGTGCCTACTTCGGCCCGTCGAAATCCGACGCGGTGCTGCACGGCATGGACGCGCGCGAACTGATCATGGTGCTCGGTCTGGCGGTATTGCTGATTTACCTCGGCGTCTACCCGCAACCGTTCCTCGACACCTCTGCCGCCACCATGCATGGCGTGCAGCAGTGGCTCGGCACCGCCTTCTCTCAACTCGCTTCGGCCCGGTAAGAGCGCTATGGAATTCACGATTCAACACTTTATTGCGCTTGCGCCACTGTTGATCACCAGCCTCACCATTATCGTGGTGATGCTGGCAATCGCCTGGCGCCGCAACCACTCGCAGACCTTCCTGATTTCGGTGGCGGGTCTGAACCTGGCCCTGCTGTCGATCCTGCCTGCGTTGAAAGTCGCGCCTCTGGCCGTGACCCCATTGCTGCAAATCGATGCCTTCGCCTGCCTGTACATGGCGATGATCCTGGTCGCCACGCTCGCCTGCGTCACCCTCGCCCACGCTTATCTGGGTGATGGCGGTTCGGGTTACCCGGGCAATCGCGAAGAACTGTACCTGCTGATCCTGATGGCCGCCGCCGGTGGTCTGGTGTTGGTCAGCGCGCAGCACCTGGCCGGTTTGTTCATTGGCCTGGAACTGCTCTCGGTACCGGTCTACGGTCTGGTGGCTTACGCCTTCTTCAACAAGCGTTCGCTGGAAGCCGGCATCAAGTACATGGTGCTGTCGGCCGCCGGTTCCGCGTTCCTGCTGTTCGGTATGGCGCTGCTCTACGCAGACGCCGGTTCGCTGAGCTTCGTCGGCATCGGTCAGGCCCTGGCTGCAACCGGCCTGCCAAGCCCGCTGGCGCAACTGGGCCTGGGCATGATGCTGATCGGTCTGGCGTTCAAGCTGTCGCTGGTACCGTTCCACCTGTGGACGCCGGACGTCTACGAAGGTGCACCGGCACCGGTGGCGGCGTTCCTCGCTACCGCTTCGAAGGTCGCAGTGTTTGCGGTGATGGTGCGCCTGTTCCAGCTCTCCCCTGCCGCCAGCAGTGGCGTGCTGAGCGATGTGCTGAGCGTGATCGCGGTCGCCTCGATCCTGTTCGGTAACCTGCTGGCCCTGACCCAGAGCAACCTCAAGCGTCTGCTCGGTTACTCGTCGATTGCGCACTTCGGCTATCTGCTGATCGCGCTGGTGGCAAGCAAGGGTCTGGCGGTGGAAGCCATCGGCGTCTATCTGGTGACTTATGTAATCACCAGCCTCGGCGCCTTCGGCGTGATCACCCTGATGTCCTCGCCTTACAACGGCCGCGACGCTGACGCCCTGTACGAATACCGCGGCCTGTTCTGGCGCCGTCCGTACCTGACCGCCGTACTGACCGTGATGATGCTGTCCCTGGCCGGCATCCCGCTGACCGCCGGCTTCATCGGCAAGTTCTACATCATCGCCAGCGGCGTCGAAACGCGTCAGTGGTGGCTGGTCGGCGCACTGGTACTGGGCAGCGCCATCGGCGTTTTCTACTACCTGCGCGTGATGGTCACCCTGTACCTGATCGAGCCTAACCTGCGTCGCCACGACGCCCAGCTGCACTGGGAACAGAAGGCAGGCGGCGTGATGCTGCTGGCCATCGCCCTGGTCGCATTCTTCCTGGGCGTGTACCCGCAGCCATTGCTGGTGCTGGTACAGCAGGCGGGTCTGGCGGGCTGATTGCTCGGCTGATCTGGCTGGAAATGGAAACGGCACCTTCGGGTGCCGTTTTTGTTTTTGCAGGATTCAACATCAAAAGATCGCAGCCTTCCGCAGCTCCTACATTGGAATGGTATGCGGTCTGTAGGAGCTGCCGAAGGCTGCGATCTTTTGACTTATAACGCTCTCCCCTTTCTAGGAATTTGCCTGCAAAGCGGTGAGCGATGGCTGACATTCTGCAGAAGGTAATTGCGGTTAAATCTGCGGATCACCTATCAAATGGAGATCCACGAACCATGAAGCGCAATACCTTTTCAGAGTTGTTGGATGATTCAGGCACATTGACTGAGCAACGCCAAAGCGAAATAACCGAGGAGAAACCGCCGGTAAAACGTACTGGTTTAATGAAGGGCAGATACACAACTCCCGATGACTTTGATGCACCACTCCCTGACGTCTTGCTGGACTCCTTCGAAAGCTAAAGCTACCGGTGGTTTCTTAATCCGTCATTTCTACAGATATCCCGTTTGGAGATGAACCTGCCCGCAATGACGTCATGTCAGTTAAAAATGCGTCGGCTGACCCACCACTTTCGCGAGCAGGCTCGCTCCCACAGGGATCTCGGGTGCCACCAATTTTGAGTAGCACCGCTCCAATGTGAGAGCGAGCCTGCTCGCGAAAGCGGCAGATCAGGCAGCAAAAAAAACGGCACCTTCCGGTGCCGTTCGCTTCTCACATTTCCAACATCACTTGCGCGCATCCGCCCAGGATTTCAGCAGTTCGCTATAGCTCACAGTTTCGCCCTTCGGCTTCTCGTTGGCCAGTTTCGGTTTCGGTGCGCCCGGTTGATCGAACCAGTATTGCGCATCGCGTTCCGGGTTCATTTTCGGTGCGCAAGTGGCCTGGGCCTTGGAGCGTTCGAGGCGTTCCATGATGCGGTCCTGATCCTTGGCCAGGCCATCGAGCGCCTGTTGCGGTGTTTTCTCGCCGCTGGCGGCTTCGGCGATATGGCTCCACCACAGCTGAGCGAGACG
The DNA here is from genome assembly GCF_054667565.1 of Pseudomonas sp. S3_G06. Taxonomy (NCBI): domain Bacteria; kingdom Pseudomonadati; phylum Pseudomonadota; class Gammaproteobacteria; order Pseudomonadales; family Pseudomonadaceae; genus Pseudomonas; species Pseudomonas sp. S3_G06. The sequence goes on along the minus strand of NZ_CP162738.1, from coordinate 1,452,030 downwards.
TGGATAGTCGGGCACGTTGGTACCGGTCGGCGACCATTGCACGCGGGCCGGGCTGCGATAGAACTCGACCAGACCACCGAGTTTCGGCGCCAGATCGGTCATCGCCTGCGAGTTGATGTCCGACTCGCGAATAGGTGTCAGACCGACGATGGTTTTCTTCAGCGAAACAGTTTTCGACGTCACGAACTGCGCGTACAGCCACGCCGCGAGTTTCTGTTTCTCAGGCGTGGATTTCATGAACGTCCACGATCCCACATCCTGATAGCCGAGCTTCATGCCCTCTTCCCAATACGGGCCTTTAGGCGACGGCGCCATGCGCCATTTCGGCGTGCCGTCGGCGTTGACCACCGGTAGGCCGGGTTTGGTCATGTCGGCGGTGAACGCGGTGTACCAGAAGATCTGTTGGGCGATGTTGCCCTGCGACGGCACCGGGCCGGACTCGGAGAAAGTCATGCCGGCCGCTTCCGGTGGCGCATATTTCTTCAGCCAGTCGACGTATTTGGTGGTGGCAAACACCGCCGCCGGGCCGTTGGTGTCGCCGCCGCGGGTCACGCTGGAGCCGACCGGATGACAGTCTTCGACGCGGATGCCCCACTCGTCCACCGGCAAGCCGTTGGGCAGTCCCTTGTCGCCGCCACCGGCCATGGAGAACCAGGCATCGGTGAAACGCCAGCCCAGCGACGGGTCTTTCTTGCCGTAATCCATGTGGCCGTAGACGCGTTTGCCGTCGATTCCCTTGACGTCTTCGCTGAAGAATTTGGCAATGTCTTCATAGGCCGACCAGTTCACCGGCACGCCTAATTCGTAGCCGTATTTTTCCTTGAACTTGGCTTTCAGATCGGCGCGTTCGAACCAGTCGGCGCGGAACCAGTACAGGTTGGCGAATTGCTGGTCGGGCAGTTGATAGATCTTGCCGTCCGGCGCGGTGGTGAAGGAGATGCCGATGAAGTCCTTGATGTCTAGGGTCGGCGAAGTGAAGTTCTTGCCCTCGTTGGCCATCAGATCAGTGATCGATTCGGTCTTGCCGTAGCGAAAGTGCGTGCCGATCAGGTCGGAGTCGTTGACCCAGCCGTCATAGATGTTCTTGTCCGACTGCATCACCGTCTGCATTTTCTCGACCACGTCGCCTTCCTGCAGCAGGTCGTGGGTGAGTTTGATCCCGGTGATTTCGCTGAAGGCCTTGGCCAGCACCTTGGACTCGTATTCGTGAGTGGTCAGGGTTTCGGAAACGACCTTGATGTCCATGCCGCGAAACGGCTCGGCGGCCTTGATGAACCACTTCAATTCTTCGAGCTGCTGTTCGGCCGTCAGGGTCGAGGGCTTGAACTCGCTGCCGATCCATTTTTTTGCAGCATCTTCGTAGGCGTCGGCCCAGGCAGATGCGCTCAGACCGCTGAGTGCCAGCACGGCTGCCAATGAAATGCTATGTCGCAGCTTATTGTTTTTATCGAACATAGAGACCTCCTGTTTAAGTTGTGGAGCCGCGTTGCCGAACGATTCGACTAGCCCCAACGCATCACAGCCAACAGCCACACCAGGGACAACGCGGACGCCACCCAGATGCTCCAGTCGGTGACGCCGATTACCAGCAAATGCAGGTAGGCGCTGCCGAGAAGACCGATAAACAAGCGATCGCCACGGGTGGTGGCAATCGGCAGAAACCCGCGCCGCAAGATGCTCGGCGAGCGCAATTCCCAGGTGGTCATGCCCACCAGGATCAGACCGATGCCGATGAAGAACGCGGCGGTCGGTGTCGTCCAGCTCATCCATTCCATCATCAGCTCCTCAGACTCGACCGAGGGCAAAGCCCTTGGCCACGTGGTTGCGTACAAACCAGATCACCAGCATGCCCGGCAGGATGGTCAACACCCCCGCTGCTGCCAGCACGCCCCAATCGATCCCCGATGCCGACACCGTGCGCGTCATCACCGCCGCAATCGGCTTGGCGTTGACCGAGGTCAGCGTGCGCGCCAGCAGCAGTTCGACCCAGGAAAACATGAAGCAGAAAAACGCCGTGACGCCGATACCGGAACCGATCAACGGGATGAAAATCTTCACGAAAAACTTGGGGAAACTGTAGCCGTCGATGTAGGCCGTTTCGTCGATCTCCTTGGGCACGCCGGACATGAAACCTTCGAGAATCCACACCGCCAGCGGCACGTTGAACAGGCAGTGTGCCAAGGCCACGGCGATGTGCGTGTCGAACAGGCCGATAGACGAATACAACTGGAAGAACGGCAGCAAGAACACCGCCGGCGGCGCCATGCGATTGGTCAGCAGCCAGAAGAACAGGTGTTTGTCGCCGAGGAAACGATAGCGTGAAAACGCGTAAGCCGCCGGTAACGCCACGCTCAGGGAAATCACCGTGTTGAGGCTGACGTAATACAGCGAGTTCAAGTAGCCGGTGTACCAGCTCGGATCAGTGAAGATCACCTTGTAGTTCGCCAGCGTGAATTCCTGTGGGAAAAGCGTCAGGCCGCCGAGGATTTCGGTGTTGCTCTTGAACGACATGTTCAGCAGCCAGTAGATCGGCACCAGCAGGAACAGGATGTACACCAGCAACGGAATAAGCTTTTTCTTGCTCATGGCCGGGCCTCAGCGGTTGGCGTCGGAGTGAGTCATGGCGGTATAGAACAGCCAGGACACCAACAGGATGATCAGGAAGTACACCAGCGAAAACGCCGCCGCCGGACCGAGGTCGAATTGCCCTACGGCCATCTGCGTCAACGTCTGACTCAAGAAGGTCGTGGCATTGCCCGGCCCGCCACCGGTGAGCACGAACGGCTCGGTGTAGATCATGAAACTGTCCATGAAACGCAGCATCACCGCGATCAGCAGCACGCTTTTCAGCTTGGGCAACTGAATATGGCGGAACACCGCCCACGCCGAGGCGCGATCGATGCGCGCGGCCTGGTAATAGACGTCGGGAATCGCCCGCAGGCCGGAGAAACACAGCAGCGCGACCAGAGAAGTCCAATGCCAGACGTCCATCACCAGCACCGTCACCCAGGCGTCCATGGTGTTGGCCGCGTAGTTGTAGCTGATGCCCATCGCGTTGAGGCTGGAACCGAGCAGGCCGATATCGGCGCGGCCGAAGATCTGCCAGATGGTGCCGACCACGTTCCATGGAATCAGCAGCGGAATAGCCAGAATGATCAGCACCACCGAGGACCAGCGGCCCTTGGTCGGCATGGTCAGCGCGACGGCGATGCCCAGCGGGATTTCGATCAGCAGCACGCACGCCGAGTAAATGAACTGGCGCAGCAGCGAGTCATGCAGGCGCGGATCAAGCAACACTTGTTTGTACCAATCGGCACCGACGAAGTAGCGGCTGGACTGGTCGAAGATGTCCTGCACCGAATAGTTGACCACGGTCATCATCGGGATCACCGCACTGAACGCCACCAGCAGGAACACCGGCAACACCAGCCACCAGGCCTTGTTGTTCTGCACTTTGTTCATGGCTGCGCCTCCTCGTCGCTGACTTCCAGGAGAAATTCATCGGCATAAACCATCAGCCATTGCGCCGGGAAACTGATGTAAGCCGTGCCCTGCGGCACTGGTTTGTCTTCAGCCAGGCGCACTTTCAACGGTGCGCCGTCGAGGTTGAGGGTCATGATCTTGTAGGTGCCGAGGTCTTCGACGTGTACGACTTTTGCCTGCATCGCGTCGTCAAACGGCTCGTCCCACACGTGAATAAACTCGGGGCGGATGCCGACCTTGAGATTTTTCCACTGGCCGTGCTCGATATGGCGCTGCAAGGCGTCGGACAGTGGCAGGTGCGTCGAGGCGAAACCGACGCCACCGGGCTGCGGCTGCACCTCGATCAGATTCATCCCCGGGCTGCCGATGAAATAGCCGACAAAGGTGTGGCTCGGCCGCTCGAACAATTCCCGTGGCGTACCGAACTGGACGATCTGGCCGCCGTACATCACCGCAATCTTGTCGGCGAAGGTCGAGGCTTCGAGCTGATCGTGGGTGACGTAGACCATGGTGATGTTGAACTGCTCGTGGATCTGCTTGAGCTTGCGCCGCAGTTTCCACTTCAAGTGCGGGTCGATCACCGTCAGCGGCTCATCGAAGAGGATCGCCGAGACGTCGTCGCGCACCAGCCCACGGCCCATGGAAACTTTCTGTTTTTCGTCGGCGGTGAGATTGCGCGCCTTCTTGCTCAGCAGGTTCTGCAGGTCGAGCACTTCGGCAATTTCCTGCACCTTGCTGTGCACTTTCGCCTCGGCCATGCCCTGGTTTCGCAGCGGGAAGGCGAGGTTGTCGAACACCGTCATGGTGTCGTAGACCACCGGAAACTGGAAAACCTGGGCGATGTTGCGCTTCTCCGGCGTGAGGTCATTGACCGCTTTGCCGTCGAACAACACATGGCCCTGGGACGGGCTGAGCAGGCCGGAAATGATGTTGAGCAAGGTCGACTTGCCGCAACCGGACGGGCCGAGCAAGGCGTAGGCGCCGCCCTGCTCCCAGACGTGATCCATCTCGCGGATCGCGTAATCCTCGGCGCCGCTCGGGGTTTTGCTGTAGCTGTGGGCGAGGTGCTGCAAACGGATTTCGGCCATCAGGCAACCCTCGCGACACGCCGGCCCGGTGCTTGCACCAGACGGCCCTGCGCATCGAAAACGAACAGTTTGTGGGTCGGGATATAGATGCGGATCGGCGCATCGACGTCGTATTCATGAACACCCGGCAAGTGCAGCACCAACAGAAAGTGCTCGTTGCGTACATGCAGGAAGGTTTCCGAACCGCTGATCTCGGCGACCTCGACGGTCACGGCCAATTCGAGATCGTCATCGTTGCTCGGCACCAGTGAGATATGACTGGGGCGCACGCCGAAGCGGAACTCGCCCTCCCCCACCGGGCGCAGATCGACGTTCAGCGGAAAGTGTACGAAGTTGGCGAAGCTGACTTCGTTGCCGGCGATGCGTCCCGGCATCAGGTTGATCGGTGGTTCGGAGAACAATTCGGCGGCGAGCACCGACTGCGGCTGGTGATAGACCTCGGTCGACGGCCCGCTCTGGATCACCCGGCCTTCGTGCAGGATGGTGGTGGTGCCGCCGAGGGCCAGCGCTTCGTTGGGCTCGGTGGTGGCGTAGATGGCGATGGTGTGACGGGCCTTGAACAGCTCGCGCATTTCCTGACGCAGCTCTTCGCGCAGCTTGTAGTCGAGGTTGACCAGCGGCTCGTCGAAGAGGATCAGTTCAGCATCCTTGACCAGCGCGCGGGCCATGGCCGTGCGCTGCTGCTGCCCACCGGAGAGCTCCAGCGGATAGCGCTGCAAGAACTTCTCGATGCGCAGCATGCGTGCGGTTTCCTGCACCTTGCTGTGGATGATCTCTTTCGAAATACCGGCCTGGCGCAGTGGCGAGGCGATGTTCTCGAACACGGTCATGGTCGGGTAATTGATGAACTGCTGATAGACCATCGACACGTTGCGCAGCCGCACCGGGCGCTGGGTGACATCGACGCCGTTCATCAGCACGCGGCCGCTGTCGGGCTTGTCGAGGCCGGCCATCAGGCGCATGAGACTGGTCTTGCCGGACAGCGTGCGCCCGAGCAGAACGTTGAAGGATCCGGGTTCGAATTTCAGGCACGCATCGTCGATCCAGATCTGGCCCTCGACGGTACGGCTGACGTGCTCCAGGGTGAGTGACATGGCTCGGCCTTTGTTATTTTTGGAGTCAAGCGACCGGAGCAACAGAGCGACATTCGTGCCAGAAATGGCAAGTGGTTGATTTGCCGTGAAAATCGTTGATTAGGCAGGGAGGTGGCGTTCACAGCTGAACACTTTTGAACAGTCGGGGTGATTGACAATGAACAATAGTGAACAACACTCTATGCACGCTTTTGCCCAATCCTGAATGCAAAATGGATCCCCTGTGGGAGCGAGCCTGCTCGCGAAAGCGGTGTGTCATTCAATGAATCCATTGACTGAACTGACGCTTTCGCTAGCAGGCTCGCTCCCACAGGGGGATTTATGTAGTTTTGAAGATTGGGTTCATAACAATAATAAAATCGCTGCACTCAGAGGCTCGCCCCCATGGCCGCACCTGCTTCGCCGCTGTCCCACGACGCGATCGTCCAGACCTCCTGGCAACGTTGCCGCGCGTTCGGCCTCGACCACCAGAGCGCCCCGGCCTTCGATCAATTGCCCGCCGCCGGCATTGCGCGGTTGCTCGACAGCCATCACTCGCTGGTGCAGACCACGCATCAGGAAGTCCTGCCCTACTACGAAAACATCCTCAGCAACTCCAACTGCCTGATCATGCTCGCCGACAATCAGGGCCAGGTGCTGACCTCGTGGGGCACGCAGCGCTTTATCGAGCCGAATCTGGCCCGGGGCTTTCAGGCCGGGGCGAGCTGGATGGAGCGCAGCAGCGGCACCAATGCGATCGGCACCGCATTGGCCTGTGAGCAGGCGGTGCACATCGAACACGACGAACACTTTCTCAAGGCCAACCGCTTCATGACCGGCTCCGCCGCGCCGATTTTCGACGCCGAGCGCAAGGTCATCGCCGTGCTGGATGTCTCAAGCGACAGCTACCTGCCGCCCTCGCACACCCTGGGCATGGTCAAGATGATGAGCCAGACCGTGGAGAACCGGCTGATCCTCAACCTGTTCCATGGCCAGCATTTTCAACTGACCTTCAACACCGGGTTGAACAACCTCGACAGCCAGTGGGCCGGGTTGTTGATTTTCGATGAGAGCGGACAGGTGCTGTCGGCCAATCGCCGCGCCGACAATCTGCTCGGTGTGCGTTTGTCCCGCGTCAGGGTTGAAAGCCTGTTCAAGGTGTCGCTGCTGGAGCTGATCAACCAGCCCGAGGGTCTGCCGTTTGCCTTGCAGACCTCCGGACGCAACCGTTTCCAGTGCTTGCTGAAACGGCCGAAACAGGCACCGGTGCAGGCGCGGGTGTTTGTCGCCGAGGACAAGCCTGCGCCGGCCAGTGGGATCAGCCTCAATACGCTGCATTTCGGCGACAGTCGCGTGGAAAAAGCCGTGCGCCAGGCCGAGCGCTTGCTGGAGAAAGACATTCCGTTGCTGATCCACGGCGAAACCGGGGTCGGCAAGGAAGTCTTCGTCAAAGCGTTGCACCAAGCCAGCTCTCGACAAAAACAGGCGTTCATCGCGGTGAACTGCGCGGCGATCCCCGCTGAACTGGTCGAGTCCGAGTTGTTCGGTTACGAGAAAGGCGCGTTCACTGGGGCCAACCAGAAAGGCAGCATCGGCCTGATCCGCAAGGCCGACAAAGGCACACTGTTTCTCGACGAAATCGGTGACATGCCGCTGCCAACTCAGGCGCGTTTGTTGCGCGTGTTGCAGGAGCGCTGCGTGCAGCCGGTGGGCAGCAGCGAGTTGTTTCCGGTGGACTTGCGGATCATTTCCGCGACCAACCGATCATTGCGCGAGCAGGTACAACTGGGCCGCTTTCGCGAAGACTTGTACTACCGCATCGGCGGCCTGACCCTGGAGCTGCCGCCGTTACGCGAACGCAGTGACAAGCAGGCGCTGTTCAAACGGCTGTGGGAGCAACATCGCGAGCCGACGCAATGGGCAGGGCTGAGCCTGGAGGTGTTGGAGCTGTTTGAAAAGCATCCGTGGCCGGGAAATTTGCGTCAGGTCAGCAGCGTGATGCAGGTGGCGCTGGCCATGGCCGAGGAACAACCGGTGCGGCCTGAGCATTTGCCGGATGATTTTTTTGTCGACCTGGAGATGGAACCGGTGGAGACAGCGGCGCCGCTGGGGCTGGATTTGAATGATGTTGAGGCTTTGAACAGGGAGTTGAAGGCGGCCGGGGGGAATATTTCGCATCTGGCGCGGCGGCTGGGGGTTAGCCGCAATACGCTTTACAAGCGGTTGCGGCAGATTGGCAATTAAAAGCCAGATCAAAAGATCGCAGCCTTCGGCAGCTCCTACAGGGATCGCGTTTCCATCGATCGTTCCCACGCTCCGCGTGGGAATGCAGCCCGGGACGCTCCGCGTCCCTACAGAGCCGAACGCGGAGCGTCCGTTGAGGCATTCCCACGCAGAGCGTGGGAACGATCATGGTAGGGGCTTTGGGCCTCAGTCCGCCAGACGCCAGGTAGTCCCACCCTTGCCATCTTCCAGCACCACGCCCATCGCGGTCAGCTGATCACGAATCCGGTCCGACTCAGCCCAATCCTTACCCGCCCGAGCCGCCAGACGCGCCGCAATCAGTGCATCCACTTGCGCCGCATCGACCCGCCCTTCAGCGCCGGCCTGCAGGAAGTCATCCGCCTCCAATTGCAACACACCCAGCACACTCGCCAGTTCTTTCAGACGTGCCGCCAGCCCCGCCGCTGCATCGAGATCGCTTTCACGCAGACGGTTGATTTCACGGACCATCTCGAACAGCACGGCGCAGGCTTCAGGGGTGCCGAAGTCGTCGTTCATCACCGTGGTGAAACGCTCGACAAACGCTTCACCGCCTGCCGGCGCCACGCTCGGCAGGCCTTTCAGCGCATGGTAGAAACGCTCCAGTGCGCCCTTGGCGTCCTTGAGGTTATCTTCCGAATAGTTGATCGCGCTGCGGTAGTGGCTCGATACCAGCAGGTAACGCACGACTTCCGGGTGGTACTTGTCGAGCACGTCGCGGATGGTGAAGAAGTTGTTCAAGGACTTGGACATCTTCTCGCCATTGATGCGGATCATCCCGCAATGCATCCACGCATTGGCGTAGGTCTTGCCGGTGGCCGCTTCGCTCTGGGCGATTTCGTTTTCATGGTGCGGGAACTCCAGGTCGCTGCCGCCGCCATGAATATCGAAAGTCTCGCCGAGGCAGCAGGTCGACATCACCGAGCACTCGATGTGCCAGCCCGGACGTCCGGCGCCCCATGGCGATTCCCAGCTCGGCTCGCCCGGCTTGGCGGCTTTCCACAGGACGAAGTCGAGCGGGTCATGTTTCGACTCGTCGACTTCGATGCGAGCGCCAATGCGCAAATCTTCGATCTTCTTGCGCGACAGCTTGCCGTAGCCCATGAACTTGGCGACGCGGTAGTACACGTCGCCATTACCTGGCGCGTAAGCGTAGCCCTTGTCGATCAGGGTCTGGATCATCGCGTGCATGCCGGCGATGTGATCGGTGGCGCGCGGTTCCATGTCCGGCTTCTGGATGTTCAGGCGCGCTTCGTCTTCGTGCATCGCGGCGATCATGCGCTCGGTCAGCGCTTCGAACGATTCACCGTTCTCGCGCGCACGATTGATGATCTTGTCGTCGATATCGGTGATGTTGCGCACGTAGGTCAGGTCATAACCGCTGAAGCGCAGCCAGCGCGTCACCAGGTCGAACGCGACCATGCTGCGGCCGTGGCCGAGGTGGCAGTAGTCGTACACGGTCATCCCGCAGACGTACATGCGCACCTTGTTGCCATCCAGCGGCTTGAAGACTTCTTTGCTCTTGCTGAGCGTGTTGTAGATCGTTAGCACGTTAGTTCCTTGACTCACTCACTGGCCCCACGAATCACGCAGGGTCACGGTACGGTTGAATACCGGCTGACCGGGTTTCGAGTCCTTCAGGTCTGCGACGAAGTAGCCTTCGCGCTCGAACTGGAAACGGTCTTCGGGCTGTGCGTTGCCGAGAGATGGCTCAGCGCGACAACCGGTCAGCACTTGCAGCGAGTCAGGGTTGATGTTGTCGAGGAAGCTGGCGCTGTCTTCGGCCTTTTCCGGGTTCGGCGAACGGAACAGGCGATCGTACAGACGCACTTCGCACTCGACGCTGGCGGCGGCCGGCACCCAGTGGATCACGCCTTTGACCTTGCGCCCTTCCGGGTTCTTGCCGAGGGTGTCCGGGTCGTACGAGCAACGCAGTTCGACGATGTTGCCGTCGGCGTCCTTGATCGCTTCGTCGGCGCGGATCACGTAGCTGCCGCGCAGACGCACTTCACCGGCCGGTTCCAGGCGCTTGTAGCCCTTCGGCGGCTCTTCCATGAAGTCTTCACGGTCAATGTAGATTTCCCGGGCAAACGGCAGCGCGCGCACGCCCATGTCTTCTTTCGGGTGGCGTGGCAGTTCGAGGTTTTCGACCTGGCCTTCCGGGTAGTTGGTGATGACCACTTTCAGCGGACGCAGCACGCACATGGCGCGCGGGGCGCTGTGGTCGAGGTCGTCACGGATGCTGAATTCGAGCATGCCGAAATCGACCACGCCGTCGGAACGGTTGGTGCCGATCATTTCGCAGAAGTTGCGGATCGATTTCGGCGTGTAGCCACGGCGGCGGAAGCCCGACAGCGTGGACATGCGCGGATCGTCCCAGCCATTGACGTGCTTCTCGTCCACCAACTGCTTGAGCTTGCGCTTGCTGGTGATCGTGTAGTTCAGGTTCAGGCGGCTGAATTCGTACTGGCGCGGGTTCGCCGGCACCGGCAGGTTCTCCAGGAACCATTCGTACAGCGGGCGATGGCTTTCGAACTCGAGGGTGCAGATCGAATGGGTGATGCCTTCGATGGCATCCGACTGACCGTGGGTGAAGTCGTAGTTCGGATAGATGCACCACTTGTCGCCGGTCTGGTGGTGATGCGCGTGGCGGATGCGATACATGATCGGGTCGCGCAGGTTCATGTTCGGCGAAGCCATGTCGATCTTCGCCCGCAGCACGCGCGCGCCGTCCGGGAATTCACCGGCCTTCATCCGCGCGAACAGGTCGAGGTTTTCCTCAACCGAACGGTCACGGAACGGGCTGTTCTTGCCCGGCTCGGTCAGGCTGCCACGGTATTCCTTGGCCTGTTCCGGGGTCAGGTCGTCGACGTAGGCCTTGCCGGCCTTGATCAGCTCGACGGCCCAGTCGTGCAATTGATCGAAATACTGCGAGGCGTAGCGCACTTCACCGGACCATTCGAAGCCCAGCCATTTGACGTCGCTTTCGATGGCGTCGATGTATTCCTGATCTTCCTTGGCCGGGTTGGTGTCGTCGAAACGCAGGTGCGTGACGCCACCGAACTCCTGGGCCAGGCCGAAGTTGACGCAGATCGACTTGGCGTGGCCGATGTGCAGGTAGCCGTTGGGCTCCGGCGGGAAGCGAGTCACGATCTGGGTGTGCTTGCCCGAGTCCAGATCTGCCTGGATGATCGGCCGCAGGAAGTTGACCGGCACGGCAGGGCCGGACTTGGCATTCGAGGTAGGGTCGACAGTGGGCTTGCTCATAGGATCCTTGACGTACAGGTGCGCGGCCGCAAAGAGGGGCCAGACAAAACAAAGCCGCTATCATAGCCGATGCTGTCAAGGGCCTGACAGAGCAGCTCTTATAAAGGCACGCATTTAATCGCCGGGAAATGAAAAACCGCCTCGAAATTCGCGCCTGTCACGCTAAACTGCGCACCTTGGCCGAAGCAGGCTGAACCGGTTGTGGGGCTCAATGTCCCAGAACCACGAATTCCCTATGAAGAGTAATGACCATGACTCAAGTCAAACTGACCACCAACCATGGCGACATCGTCATCGAACTGAACGCTGAAAAGGCGCCGATCACCGTTGCCAACTTCATCGAGTACGTCAACGCCGGTCACTACACCAACACCGTATTCCACCGCGTCATCGGCAACTTCATGATCCAGGGCGGCGGTTTCGAGCCAGGCATGAAAGAGAAGAAAGACAAGCGTCCAAGCATCCAGAACGAAGCGGACAACGGTCTCTCCAACGACAAATACACCGTCGCCATGGCCCGCACCATGGAGCCGCATTCGGCATCGGCGCAGTTCTTCATCAACGTCGCCGACAACACCTTCCTCAACCACAGCGGCAAGAACGTGCAGGGCTGGGGCTACGCGGTATTCGGTAAAGTGACCGCCGGCACCGACGTTGTCGACAAGATCAAAGGCGTGTCGACCACTTCCAAGGCCGGCCACCAGGACGTACCAGCAGACGACGTGATCATCGAGAAAGCCGAGATCATCGCAGCGTGATATTGCTGATTTCAGACTTGCATCTGGAAGAGGAGCGCCCGGACATTACCCGGGCGTTTCTGGATTTGCTCGCCGGACGCGCCCGCTCGGCGAGTGCGTTGTACATCCTCGGCGACTTCTTCGAGGCATGGATTGGCGACGACGCCATGACGCCCTTTCAGCGTTCCATCTGCCAGGCCCTGCGCGATTTGAGCGACAGCGGTACGGCCATCTTTCTGATGCACGGCAATCGCGACTTCATGCTCGGCAAGGCCTTCTGTAAACAGGCCGGATGCACCTTGCTGAAGGATCCGAGTGTCGTGCAGTTCTACGGCGAGCCAGTGCTGCTGATGCACGGCGACAGCCTGTGCACCCGCGACGTTGGCTACATGAAACTGCGCCGCTATCTGCGCAACCCGATCACCCTCTTCATCCTCCGTCACCTGCCACTGCGCAGCCGCCACAAACTGGCGCGCAAGCTACGCAGCGAAAGCCGTGCGCAGACGCGGATGAAGGCCAATGACATCGTCGATGTCACCCCGGAAGAGATTCCGCGAGTGATGCAGGCATTCGGCGTGAAAACCCTGATCCACGGCCACACCCATCGCCCGGCAATTCACAAGTTGCAGCTTGGTGAACAGGCGGCGAAGCGGATTGTGCTGGGGGATTGGGATCGTCAGGGTTGGGCGTTGCAGGTGGATGAGAGCGGGTATGCCTTGGCGCCGTTCGATTTCGCCCCGCCGCCAGCCCTCCCCGCCCCAACGATTTAAAGCGAAGATCAAAAGATCGCAGCCTTCGGCAGCTCCTACTTTGGAATGCGTTCTCCGGTAGGAGCTGCCGAAGGCTGCGATCTTTTAGCAGTCACCGCAAAATCAATGACCGGATGCAGCAGGCCCGGCCTTCGCGGCGAACGGCGGCTTAGCCAGCCACACGATCAGAATCAACCCCATGAATCCCCAGCCCAGCAACGTGAAGTAATCCACGGTGGAGAGCATGTACGCCTGGCTCGTGAGGATCTGATCCATCTGCGCATACGCCGACTGGCTCGCCCCGCCCAACTGATTCAAGGTCTCGCGGGTAGCTGGCTCGAACGTGCTGATGCTTTCGCTCATATACGCATGATGCTGATCGGCCCGGCGAATCCAGATCCAGGTGGTCAGTGAGGCTGCGAAGCTGCCGCCCAGTGTCCGCAGGAAAGTCGCCAGGCCTGCGCCGTCAGCGATCTGGCTTGGCGGCAAGTCCGACATCAGAATGCTCAGGGTCGGCATGAAGAACAGCGCCACGCCGATGCCCATGAACAACTGCACCAGAGCGATGTGCTGGAAGTCGACTTCGTTGGTGAACTCGGCACGCATAAAGCAGCTCAGGCCAATCGCCAGAAACGCAATGCCGGCAAGCAGACGCAGGTCGAACTTGTGCGCGTATTTGCCGACAAATGGCGACAGCAACACCGGCAGAATCCCGATCGGCGCCACGGCAAGTCCAGCCCAGGTCGCGGTGTAGCCCATTTGCGTCTGCAACCACTGCGGCAGGATCAGGTTGATGCCGAAGAAGCCTGCGTAACCCAAGACCAGCACCAGCGTGCCGATGCGGAAGTTGCGATAGGCGAACAGCCGCAGGTTGACCACCGGATGGCGGTCGGTCATTTCCCAGATCACGAACACCGCCAGCGCCACCACGGAAATCGCAGCGCCGACAATGATGAAATTCGACTCGAACCAGTCCAGGTCATTGCCCTTGTCGAGGATCACCTGCAACGCGCCAACGCCAATGATCAGCGTGATCAGACCGACGTAATCCATTGGCTGGCGACTGGTGACCACCGGCCGTTTCGCCAGTTGCGAACGCACCACCATCACCGCAAAGATGCCGATCGGCACGTTGATGAAGAAGATCCACGGCCAGCTGTAACTGTCGGTAATCCAGCCGCCGAGAATGGGACCTGCAATGGGCGCAACCACCGTGACCATCGCCAACAGCGCCAGGGCCATCCCGCGTTTCGCCGGCGGATAGACCGCGATCAACAGCGTCTGCGTCATCGGGTACAGCGGCCCGGCGACCAAGCCTTGCAGCACGCGAAAGCCGATCAGCTCAGGCATCGAAGTGGAGATACCGCAGAGAAACGACGCCAGTACAAACAGCATCGTCGCCCACAGAAACAGCTTCACCTCGCCGAAGCGGCGGCTCAGCCAACCGGTCAGTGGCAGCGCAATCGCGTTGCTCACGGCGAACGAGGTGATGACCCAGGTGCCCTGCTCCGAACTCACCCCGAGATTGCCGGAAATCGTCGGCAACGCCACGTTGGCGATGGTCGTGTCGAGCACCTGCATGAACGTTGCCAGCGACAGGCCGATGGTGCTGAGCAACAGGCTGGGCGGCGTGAAAGAAGCGTTATTGCTCATTGTGAATCCTATGAAACCTGATGGTCGCTGCGGCCTGATGAACACAGCCGGCCCTGTGGTAGCAGGCCCTTGTGGCGAGGGGATTTATCCCCGCTGGGTCGCGAAGCGGCCCCTCTTTTGGCTCAGGAAAAACGGGCCTGCTGCGCAGTCCAGCGGGGATAAATCCCCTCGCCACAGATAACCCCTCACCACAGAGCCCGCTTCTGATCCGGTGTGCTCTCAGCGCTGTGCGGTCTTGCCTGCTGCTGCGCTGTTGTCGTGAATCAACTGGGCAATCATCGCGTCCGCTTCGGCCAGTTGGCGCTCGTACACGTTGGTGCTGAACGAGGCTTTTTGCGGCGGTTGCTGGGCCAGTACCGGGCCGCTCTGGTCGTGCAGATTGACCTCGACATTGGTCGACAGACCGACACGCAGCGGGTGCTTGGCCAGTTCTTCGGCATTGATGTGGATACGCACTGGCACGCGCTGGACGATCTTGATCCAGTTACCGGTGGCGTTCTGTGCCGGCAGCAAGGCAAATGCGCTGCCGGTACCGGCGCCGAGGCTGTCGACGGTGCCGCTGTATTTCACGTCGCCGCCATAAATATCGGCCTCGATATCCACTGGCTGACCGATGCGCATGTCACGCAGTTGGGTTTCCTTGAAGTTGGCATCGATCCACAGCTGATCCAGCGGAATCACCGCCATCAACGCGGTGCCCGGCTGCACACGCTGACCGAGCTGCACGGTGCGCTTGGCGACGTAACCGGTGACCGGCGCGATCAACGTGCTGCGCGCATTGGTCAAGTAGGCCTGACGCAGATCGGCAGCCGCCGACATTACGTCCGGATGGGACGAGACCACGGTGTCGTCGACCAGTGCGCTGGTGGTTTTCAGTTGCTGTTTGGCGTTGGCCAGAGCGTTCTGCGCCGAGGTCAGGTCGTCGCGGGCGTGGGACAGCTCTTCCTGGGAAATCGCCCCGCCCTGGGCGAGATTTTTCCGCCGGTTGTAGTTGTCCTGGGCCTTCTGCACTTCGGCCTGCTGCGCGTTGACCTGGGCTTTCATGCCATCGACGTTGCTATACAGGCCGCGCACCTGACGCACGGTGCGCGCCAGTTTCGCCTTGGCACTTTGCAGGCCGACTTCGGCATCGTTGGGGTCGAAGTTGACCAGCACCTGGCCTTCCTGGACCAGATCCCCGTCATCGGCGCCGATGCTGACCACGGTGCCGGTGACCAGCGGTGTGATCTCTACCACGTTGCCATTGACGTAGGCATCGTCGGTGCTTTCGTTAAAGCGCCCGATGAACTCGTGATAGGCCCAGACGCCGGCAATGGCGAGCAGGACGACCACGGCGAGGGCCAGCAGCATCACCTTGCGTTTGCGCGGGTTGCCGGTGTCCGGGGTGTTGTCTTGAGCTTGGGTGTTTTCGGCAGTGGCCATGACAAATACCTTGAATTAGTAGTGCGACGAGGCTGGGCTGGCGTTGGCTGCGTTCAGGTTTTCACCCTGAAAGCCGCCGCCCAGCGCTTGCATCAGTTGAATCGACAGGTCGATCTGCTCGGCATTGAGGGTCGCCAGCTGACGCTGGGCCTGGAGCAATTGCTGCTCGATGCTGAGCACGTCCAGGTAGTTGCCGATGCCGGAACCGTAACGCTGGACGACGGTGTTGTAAGAATCCTGAGCAATGTCGGTGGCGTGTTGCTGCGCGCCGATCTGCCGGCCGATATCGCGCAGCTGATTGATGGTATCGCCGACATCGCCGAGGGCTTTCACCAGACTTTTGTTGTACTGCGCCACCGCCAGATCGTAATCAGCGTCGCGCGCATCGAGGTTGGCGCGCAGGCGTCCGCCATCAAAAATCGGCAGCGACACGGTCGGCGCGATGTTGAAGAAGCGGCTGGCCGAACCGAACATCGCATCACCCAGCAACGACTCGGCGCCGGCCGAGGCCGACAGATTGAGGTTGGGATAGAAACGGGTTTTCGCCGCATCGATGTCTTTGCTCGCCGCTTCGACACGCCAGCGTGCCGCGACCAGATCCGGGCGGCGGCCGAGCAGTTCCGCCGGCAACACCGACGGCACCACCACGGCGCTGGCTTGCAGGACTTTCGGTCGAGCGATTTCGTTGCCACGATCCGGGCCTTTGCCGAGCAATACCGCCAAGGCGATTTTCGCGCTGTTCAGGCGTTTTTCCGCGTCGATCAGGCTGGCCTGAGAACTGGCTTCCAGACTCTGGGTTTGCTGAAACTGGTACTGGCTGTCGATTCCCGAACTCAAGCGGCGCTGGCTGAGGTCGAGCATTTGCCGGGTGCGCTTGAGGTCTTCGCTGGCGAGGTCGTAAACGATGTGCGCCTGACCGAGATCGCTATACGCACGGGCGACGTCAGCGGCGAGGGTCAGCTGCGCGGCCTGACGGTCGACTTCAGCAGCGCGAGCCTCGCCGAGTGCGGCTTCCCAGGCATCGCGCTGGCCGCCCCACAAATCGAAGTTGTAATTGAAACCGGCGCTGACATTGCGCACCGTTGCATAGGCACCGCCCTGCCCCAGCGGATCCTGATCACGAGCCAGCCGCGAACGGCTGATGCCAGCGCTGGCGTCGAGGGTCGGATAACGCTCGGCATCGGCGGCATAGGCGGCGGCACTGGCCTGATGAGCGCGGGCTGCGGCGATCTGCATGTCCGGGCTGTCGTGCAGGGCTTCGCGGATCAGACCGTCGAGTTGCGGATCACCGAGGCTGCTCCACCAATCGCTTTTCGGCCACGCCGCTGGCGACAGGGTGACGCCATCGAGAGACTGCGCTGTCTTCAGGCTCTTCGCGTCGAGGCGCTGGCCTTCAGTGTCGAGGCCGCTGTAGTTGGCGCAACCGGCGAGGATCATCGCCGACAACAGCAGCATCAGACTGCTGCGCAAAGTGTTAGCGCTCATTGTGATCACCTAGACGCTGGATGGTGATCGGGTCACCGGCGGCCAGCAGGATTTTCTTGAGGATGTATTCCAGGGTTTTCAGCTCTTCGCGGGAGATCGCGCCGGCCAGTTCATTCATCGCATCGGCACCGATGTGCGGCAGACGATCAGCCAGTTGCTGGCCCTGCTCGGTCAGTTTCAACTCCACCTGACGGCGGTCGCCTTCGCTGCGCTGACGAATCAGGAACGCTTTCTGCTCGAGACGATCGAGCATGCGCGTCATCGACCCGCTGTCCAGCGAAAGATGCCGGCACAGCTCGGCCGGGGTGTCGACGCCGAACTGGGCCATGATGATCAACACTTTGAACTGCGCGGCGGTGATGCCGTGGGGTTCCATGTGGGTATCGATGATCCGGTCCTTGAGCAACGCGGCACGGCCGAGCAACAGGCCGAGGTGGCAATGTTTGAATTCTTCCGGGGTGAAATGCTTCATGGCTCGACCTGATAACTGCCTAGGCAGTGAATGTATGTCGAGATGTTACTGCTTAGGCAGCGAATGTCAACGCAATAGTTAGGGGGCTAGGTAATTAATCACTGACCGGCCACGCGGGATCGTTCCCACGCTCCGCGTGGGAATGCAGCCGGGGACGCTCTGCGTCCATTTTTGAGAGCGGGGACGCAGAGTGTCCCTTGAGGCATTCCCACGCAGAGCGTGGGAACGATCATTGAAGGGAGCGAGGGCTAGAAATCCCGCTTGTAGAAGATATCCAGCGAGCTCGCCACGCCGCTCGCCGCTTCGACGTAGACCTTCTTGCTCAGCTTGTAGCGCAGGGCGATGGTGCTGGCCGGTTCGAATACACCCACTCCATAGCGCAGGCTGAGTTTTTCCGAGATGTTGCCGCTGGCGACGACGCTGGTGTCGTTGCCGCTGCCTTGGGTGTCGAGTTGGAAGTCCTGAATACCCAGATCCTTGGCCAGACCACTGGTGACCCCAGCGCTGCCCATCAGGCCCAGGCCCAGCGCGGCTTGCGCGAGCATATTGTTATCTTCGCCGCCGGTACTCAGCGGACGGCCCAGCACCAGGTACGACAGCGCCTGTTCCTGACTCATCGCCGGTTCGGAGAAGATCTGCGTGGTCGGTTGTTCGGCGCTGCCGCTCAGGCGAATACCGGCGATGACGTCGTCGGTCTGACGGATCGCTTCGATGTCCAGATACGGCTGGTCGATGGGACCGGCGAACAACAGACGCGCGCGACGCACCGTCAGGCGCTGGCCGTAGGCGCGATAGCGGCCGTCGTTGAGCCAGAGTTCGCCACGGGTGTCCATGTTGTCGCCGATGTGCACCTGACCTTGCAGATTCGCGGTCAGGCCGAAACCGGCAAAGCTCAGCTTGTCCTGGCCGACGATCACGTCGATGTCCATTTTCATCGCGATCGGTGGTTTGCCTTCCTCGGTCTGCGCACCAACGATGATCGTGTCGTCGGAGACTTTCACGGTTGATGGCGGCAGCTCGCGCACGGTGATTTCGCCTTTCGGCACCAGCACCTTGCCGGCAACTTTCAGCTCATCGCCGGCCATGGAAATCTTCAGGTCCGGGGCCATTTCCAGTTTGGCGTAGGGTTCGACGCTGACCGGCAATTGCGTGCCCTTGAGCGCCAGATCGACCACCAGTGCCTGACCCCAGGCGACGTTGCCGTTGAGACTGCCTTTGCCAGTCTTGCCGCTGTCCCAGCCACCGTCCAGGCGCACCGATTCGCCGGCGATCGCCGCCGTCAGTTGCAGGTTCTGCAGCTCCATCGGCAGTTCGGCGCCGGACACCTCGCCGTCGCTGAGCTGCACGGTGCCGTTGACCAGCGGTGCGAGCAGGCCACCGGAAATAGTGCCGCTGCCGTTGAGCCGGCCGGTGAGTTTTTCCACCATCGGCACGAACGGCCGCGCCACCGATAGATCGAGGCCGGAAAGGCGGAACGAGCCGCTCAGCGGTTTGTTTTTCGGCAGCGGATTGAGCTGCGCCTGGACCAGCAATTCGCCGAGTTTGCCGCCGACAAAATTGAGCTCGGTGTCGACGCGCTTGGGCGTGAGCTTGCTGCTGAGTTTGAGGGTCTGGTAGGGGAAATCCAGCCAGCGATCCTTGTCGCGCACGCGCAGGGTGCCGCCGCTGGCATCGACACCGACCACGCCGTTCGGGCCGCTCGCCGGCAAGTCCAGTTGCAGGTCGGCGTTGAGTCGGCCCTGCCAGGCGAAGTCCTTGGGCAACCATTGCGCAAGGCTTTCGATCGGGAATTGCTTGAGGTGATAACGCAGCTTCGGCTCGGGCATCAGGCGCTGATCTTCGCCACACAGGCTGGCGTTGCCGGACAGCCAGCAATGCGCGCCGAAATTGATCTGACCGTCCGCCATGCGTTCCAGCTTGGCCGGGCTTTGCAGCTTCCAGTCCTGGCCACCGGCCTGAATGTCGCCACTGGCCAAGCGTCCGCGCCAGTTGCCCTTGTCCAGATTGCCGTCCAGCCCCAGCGCCAGTTTCAGCTTCGGTCCGATCAGGTCGAGGTTGAGTTTCTGGCTTTTGATATCGCCCTGAGCACTGGCGGTCAGGGTGCCCAACGAGGTATCGCCAGTCTGAATGCCGCTGCCTTTGAGATTGATCTTCGCCCGCTGCGCACTGTCGAGCGTGGCGTCGAGGTTGAGGCTTTGCAGGCGATTGTCCTGGAAGGCCAGTTGCGAACCTTGCAGATCGAGCTTGCCTTGCGGCGCCTCCAGCGTGCCGGCGACGTTGACCTGACCGTTGACCTGACCGCGCAATTGCGGCCACAGCTGGGCGAGACGCGGCAGCTTGATGTCGATCTGCCCGCCGAGTTTGTCCTGCAGGCTGCCCTTGCCGTTGATGCTGTTATCGCCGAGGCGGATCTGCAGGGCGTTGAGGTTCCACCGCTCGCCCGCGCCGTCAGCCTTGGCCTGCAGGACCGCCGGCTGACCGCGCAATTTGCCTTTGAGGTCGAGGTCGGCGCTGAGGCTGAGCTGATCATTCTTCATCTCGCCTTTGCTCTGCAACGGCCCGGCCAGAGTGCCCGGCAGTTCGGCGACCCAGTACGCCGGGTTGAGCGCCGACAGATCCAGCGCGGTATCCCAGGCGATGCCGTCGGCGAAGCGCACATTGACGTGCCCTTCGGCCTTGCCCTGCCCGGCCTGCATGACCAGTTGCGGCAAAGCGATCTGTTCCAGACTGCCGCTGAACGGACTGCTCAAGGTGAACGCGCCGGCCGGGCCATCCAGCGCCGCGTCGAAATTACCGAGGTACTGGCCGTCGGTGTAGGACACTTCGCCAGTGAAAGTACGCAGCGCGACTTGCGGCTCGTCGATTTCCGGATAGAGCCGGTGCCACGGGAAGTCTTGCCAGTTGATATTGGCCTGGGCGCTGAGGCCCTTGCTCCAGTCGACATTGCCGGTGAGCTTGAGGCTTTGCGTGTCGTTGGCGTTGAGGTCGAGGCCGGCGATCTGCGCGCCATTGGCGTCAACCTTGCCCTTGAGCAGCAGCGCCACCGGTGATTTCTCGGCGGGCAGCGTGGCATTGCCGAGCAGTTGATAACCGTTTTTCAGGTCGCCTTCGCCCGTGAGCACAAGCTGATTGAATTGCAGGGTGTCCGGCAGATCGGCGCTCGGCTTGAACGCGTCGCTGGTGATGCGCAGCTTGGCCGGCAGGTTTTCCGCCAGCGCTTGCAGTTCACCGTTCAACTGGCCGTCGAGGTAGCCACGGCTGTCGGCGTGCAGGTTGAGGGTTTTCAGCAGATCACCTTCAACTTTCAGCGCCAGCGTCCACGGCTCTCTGCCGGGAGAAGGCAAAGTCAAATCGCCCTGAATCGTCAGCGGCCAGTTGCCGCTCGGTTGCAGCAGGCCGGACAGGTTCAGGCTGAGCTCGTCGCGCTGCAATTTCACGCTGTCGATCTGCAGGCCCTGAGCGGTCCAGTGCGCCGCCAGTTGCAAGCCCTTGAGCTGTTCGCTGCCGTTGAACAACAGGCTGCCGACTTCGACATCGCCCAGTTCAATGGCCAACGGCAATTGCAGGTCCGGCAGTGTGATCGGGCCGCTCTCGGTGGTTTCTTCGCTCGGCGGGAATTGCAGGATTACCTGATCGGCCTTGAGCTGATCGATGCACAAGGTCATGCGCGTCAGGCACAGTGGCGACCAGGCGAAGATCGCCTTGTTCAGCTCGACTCGGCTGGTGTCCTGCTGCCACACCAGGTGATCGGCGCTCCACTGCCCAGCGAGGCGACCGTGGAAATTCTCCACGCTCAGGCCCGGCACCAGGCCCAGCGCCCAACGACTGCCGGCCTGCGTGCCAAGTAGTGCGGAGATACTCAAGACGATCAACACGACCAGCGCCAACAGCGTCAGCGCCGTAATTTTCACACCACGCTTCACAGCTCAGGCCCCATGGAAAAGTGCAGCCGGATGCCGCCGTCGTCGTCCAGCGCATGGGCCAGGTCAAGGCGGATCGGCCCAACCGGCGAGACCCAGCGCACACCCACACCGACCCCGGTCTTGAGGTCGGGCAGTTCGAGTTTGTTGAAAGAGTTGCCTTGGTCGACGAACGTCGCGACCCGCCATTTTTCGGCGATCGAGTATTGATACTCGACGCTGCCAGCCACCATGTAGCGACCGCCAATCCGTTTGCCATCGGAATTTTTCGGCGACAGGCTCTGATAGTCGTAACCGCGCACGCTCTGATCGCCACCGGCAAAGAAGCGCAGCGATGGCGGAATAGAGTTGTAGCCGTTAGTGGCGCTGCCGCCGACCTGCACGCGGCCGAGCAAGCGGTGCTTGTCGAACACCGTGGTCAGGCCTTTGACCAGCGCGGTGCCATATAAAAGGTTGTTGTCCGAACCGAGGCCTTCCTTGGCCACTTTGCTTTCGAAGCTCAGGCGATAGCCGTTGCGCGGGTCGATGCGGTTGTCACTTTTGAGGTACGAATAACTGATGCCGGGCATCAGCAGCGTGCTCAGGCCGGAGTCGTCGCCGAGTTCGTATTCTTCACGTTGCCATTTCAACGAGATCACCCGCTGCCAGCCGCTGGGCAACTTGCTGTGCCATTCCGGGCCGAAGGTCAGCAGCTTGCTGAGGGTGTCGGAGCCTTCGATGTCTTCGAACTGATAGCCGCCGGCCCAGCGCAGTTTGTCGGTCAACGGCGGGTCGAGCGGAATGTCATAGAACAGCCCGACGTTTTGGCGTGGCGCGGAAAGCTCGGCCTCCCAGCCATAGCTGTCGCCCTGCGGGTTGACCCAGTGGCGCGTCCAGTTGGCCTTGATCCGTGGCCCGACGTCGGTCGAATAACCGAGGCCCAGGCCCATGGTGCGCGGCTTGCGCGTGTCGAGTTTGACGGCGACCGGAATCACATCGTTCTGCGCTGCCGTCGGTGCTGCATCGACGCGCACGCCTTCGAAATAGCCGCTCGATTGCAGGTCGCGGTTGAGTTCGGCGATCAGTTCCGAGTCGTATGGCTCGCCTGCCTTGAACGGCACCATGCGTTGCAGCAGGTCTTCGTCGAACGGCGTGTCGCCCTCGAAGCTGACTTTGCCCAGCGCATAACGCGGGCCGCTGTCGTAGATCAATTCGATGTCGGCCACGCCCGCGCGCGGATCGACCATGAGTTTCTGGCTGGTGAAATGACCGCTGAAGTAACCGAAGCGCGAGGCCTGGTTCTGGATCACTCGTTTGGCGTCTTCGTAACGGCCATGGTTGAGCACGGCGCCGGACTTGAGCAGGTCGCTTTTCGGTACGCGAAAGGATTTCAGCGAGGCCGCCGGGCCATCGACACGCACGGTGACGTTGCGCAGGCGAATCGGCTCGCCGGGATCGATGTTCAGCACCAGACGCGGTTTTTCCCCGCCCTTGACGTCACTGTCGATCTGCGGCTGATAGTAGCCCAGCGCCTGCGCCGCTTTGCGCGCCTGCTCTTCGGCACCGCGACTGAAACGCAGCAAGGCTTCTTCGTCGCGATCGCCGAGGCTGCCGATATAGCCTTCTATATTGGCCTTGAGTTCATCGTTGGACGGCTTGATCCGTACATCCAATTCACTTTGCGCCAGCGCCGCGCAGCTGGATAACAGCATCAGCACGCCGCTGGTAAATCTTCGTGGAAACTTCATAGGCGCGGATGCTATCACGGGCTCGGGAGCCTGATAGAACAGGTAATTTGTGAAGAAGTTCGATCGTTATCCCGTTGCTGTTTGTAACACCTGCGGATTGGCGTGGAAAAATACGTGTTCGCGCACCGGCCCGACGGCAACCTCGCCGATCTCCTGATAACCCTGCCTTTTATAGAATTCCAGGTAGCGTGGGTTGCCGGTGTCGAGCACCACCCCTTGCGAGGTTTCATCGACGGCACACCAGTTGTGCACGGCAGTGAGCAACTGTTCGCCGTAGTGCTTGCCCTGAAACTGCGGGTGAACGCCGAGCAGCGGCAGCATGTGCACCGAGTCACCCGGCACGCACGCGGCGACGGCATCGTGGTATTCCAGATAACGCCGGGTGCAGCGAAAACCGGTGCTGAGCACCATGCGCAAGCGCCACGCCCAGCTCTCGGTAACGCCCAAGCGCCGTTGCGGCGGTGCGATCAGGGCAATGCCGATCAGGCGGTCGTTGACCAGCAGGCCGATCGCCGGCAGGTCCTGGAGAAAATGCTGTTTGACCAACTCGCGCACCGTGGCGCGCACGCGCTGTTCGTAGCCGGGACGCTCGGCTTCGAACAGGTAGCCGAAGGTCGGCTCGTGGCGATAGGCCTGATACAGCAACGAGCGGGCTTCGCGTGAATAGCCGCGGTCGAGCATGTGGATGTCGGCGACGGCGGTCTGGGTTTCAGGCATTGCAGTGATTCTCCCCGGGGGCGCGCTCGGAGGCTGGCGCGCTTGTTGGTACGAACCTTGGGCGGGTGATGTGGTTCCCCTCACAGGTATAGACCAAGTCGGGATCTTCATCGATCTTGCCGGCCTCTTCGCGAGCAGGCTCGCTCCCACACAGGCGCTGCATAGGGCGTCACAAATCCCACAGGGCAAAATGATTTGTCCCACACTGGCCCATCTCCCCCATGTCAGCTAGCATCGCCCTTTTGCCAGGACTGCCGACCATGAAGATTGTTTCCTTCAACATCAACGGACTGCGTGCCCGTCCGCATCAG
Organism: Pseudomonas sp. S3_G06; assembly: GCF_054667565.1. Lineage (NCBI taxonomy): Bacteria > Pseudomonadati > Pseudomonadota > Gammaproteobacteria > Pseudomonadales > Pseudomonadaceae > Pseudomonas > Pseudomonas sp. S3_G06. The sequence goes on along the minus strand of NZ_CP162738.1, from coordinate 1,427,664 downwards.
CTGGCAGCGCTGATCGAAAAACATCAGCCCGACGTGATCGGCCTGCAGGAAACCAAGGTCCACGACGACCAGTTCCCCCACGAAGACATCCGCGCCCTCGGCTACCACGTGCACTTCCATGGCCAGAAGGGCCATTACGGTGTCGCCCTGCTCTCGCGCAACGAACCGATCGCCATCCATAAAGGCTTCGCCACCGATGAAGAAGACGCGCAGCGGCGCTTCATCTGGGGCACTTTTGCCGATGCCAACGGCGTGCCGGTGACGATCATGAACGGCTATTTCCCACAAGGTGAAAGCCGTGACCATCCAACCAAATTCCCCGCCAAGGAGCGTTTCTACAGCGATCTGCAAGCGCTGCTGGAAAGCCAGTTCCACAATGAACAGCCACTGGTGGTGATGGGTGATGTGAACATTTCCCCGGAAGACTGCGACATCGGCATCGGCCCGGACAACATGAAGCGCTGGCTGAAAACCGGCAAATGCAGCTTCCTGCCGGAAGAACGCGAGTGGATGGCGCGCCTGAAGAATTGGGGCCTGACCGACAGCTATCGGCACCTCAACCCCGACGTGAGCGACATGTTCAGCTGGTTCGATTATCGCAGCCGTGGTTTCGAAGATGAGCCGAAGCGTGGTCTGCGGATTGATGTGATTCTGGCGTCCCATGGCCTGCTGCCACGGGTCAAGGATGCCGGCGTGGACTACGAACTGCGCGGCATGGAAAAACCGTCGGATCATGCGCCGATCTGGCTTGAGCTGAGCTGATCCAGCCTGAGGGAATTTTCATTGTGGGAGCGAGCCTGCTCGCGAATGCGGTGGATCAGCGACGAATTTTTCGACTGACACGCCGCCTTCGCGAGCAGGCTCGCTCCCACAGATAATCCCCTGTCATATTTCGGTCACGCGCCTGACTTAATCTCCCCGGCAATCCCCTTGGCTTGATTCGGTGCCGGAATGACCCTGCGTGTTCTCTGCGTTTTCCTGTTGAGTGGCTGGCTGTCGGTGTCCGCCGCCGCCCTGCCGATCCCCGAAAACGGCCCGGCATTACGCATTCAGGGCTCCAACACCATCGGCGCCGAACTTGGCCCGGCGCTGGTCGAAGGCCTGTTGCAGGAACAAGGCCTGCTGAAAATCCACCGCGAAACCCCGGACACCGCCAACGAACAACGCATCGTTGGCCAGACCGCACAAGGGCAACGCGTAATCATCGAAGTCGCCGCCCACGGTTCCAGCACCGGTTTCGCCGCGTTGAAAAACGCCAGCGCCGATCTGGCCGCCTCTTCCCGTGAGATCAAGGACAGCGAACTGCTTGCCCTGCAAGCCCTCGGCGATCTGAAGAGCCCGGCGGCCGAGCAAGTCATTGCCATCGACGGCCTGGCGATCATCCTCAACCCGGCCAACCCGCTTGAGCAGTTGAACACCGAGCAACTGTCGCGGATTTTTGCCGGCGAAGTGAAAACCTGGGAAGAGCTCGGTAGCCGTGGCGGCGCCATTCATTTATATGCGCGGGATGATCAGTCCGGGACGTACGACACGTTCAAGGAACTGGTCCTGAGCCGGCGTGGGAAAAGTCTCAGCAGCGCGGCGAAACGCTTCGAATCCAGCGAGCAATTGTCCGACGCCGTCAGCGCCGATCCGCAAGGTATCGGCTTCATCGGCTTGCCTTACGTGCGTCAGGCCAAAGCCGTGGCGATTGCCGATGGCGCCTCGCAAGCGATGCTGCCGCTGAACAGTCTGATCGCCACCGAAGATTATCCGCTGTCGCGGCGCTTGTTCTTTTATTTACCGCCGGACAGCCAGAATCCGTGGGCGCAGGCGTTGGCAACGTTCGCGCAAAGTCCAGAGGGACAGGCGATCGTCGCGACTAGCGGTTTTGTCAGCCAGACCGTGCAAGCCATGAGCGTGGCGCCGAATGCGCTGATGCCCGAGGGTTACCAATCCCTCAGCCGGCATGCCCAGCGTCTGACAGTGAATTTCCGTTTTGCCGAGGGCAGCGCCAGTCTGGACAACAAGGCGCGGCAGGATCTGGCGCGGGTGCTCGACTATATAAAGCGCCATGGCAAGACCGAACGGGCGGTGACGCTGGTGGGGTTTGGTGATTTGAAGGATGACCCGGCGCGGGCTGATCTGGCGTCGAAGCTACGGGCGATGGCGGTGCGGCGCGAGCTGGTCAAAAACGGTGTGGTCATGCGCGAAGTCCGTGGCTTCGGCGCACTGATGCCGGTGGCGACCAACAGCGCGGATGAAGGGCGGATCAAGAATCGGCGGGTTGAGGTTTGGGTGTATTGATCCTGACGCCTGATCGTTCCCACGCTCCGCGTGGGAACGCATCCCGTGACGCTCCGCGTCACAGTGGACGCAGAGCGTCCGTGGCGGCATTCCCACGCAGAGCGTGGGAACGATCAGACTGGGGGAGGTGACGCGGTGTTACTGGCCGCTGCGGAGCATCTCCTTCGGCACATACTTGCCGATCTCGAACTTGCCAATCGCCGCGCGGTGCACTTCGTCCGGGCCGTCGGCCAGACGCAGGGTGCGCTGCATCGCATACATATAGGCCAGCGGGAAATCGTTCGACACCCCTGCCCCGCCGTGCATCTGAATCGCCCGGTCGATCACCCGCAAGGCCACGTTCGGCGCGACGACTTTAATCTGCGCAATCTCGCTTTTCGCCACTTTGTTGCCGACGGTGTCCATCATGTACGCCGCTTTCAACGTCAGCAGACGCGCCATGTCGATTTCCATCCGTGAGTCGGCGATCTTGTCGATGTTGCCGCCCAGACGCGCCAGCGGTTTGCCGAATGCGGTACGGCTGACCGAGCGTTTGCACATCAGTTCCAGTGCACGCTCGGCCATGCCGATCGAACGCATGCAGTGGTGAATGCGGCCTGGGCCAAGGCGACCCTGAGCGATTTCAAAGCCGCGTCCTTCACCGAGCAGGACGTTTTCGTACGGCACCCGAACGTTATCGAACAGCACTTCGGCGTGACCGTGCGGTGCGTCGTCGTAACCGAACACCGGCAGCGGCCGGACGATCTTCACCCCGGGGGTATCGACCGGCACGAGGATCATCGAGTGCTGGGCGTGACGCGGCGCGTCGGGGTTGCTCAGGCCCATGAAGATCAGAATCTTGCAGCGCGGATCGCAGGCGCCGGAGGTCCACCACTTCTTACCATTGATCACCCATTGATCGCCATCGCGCACGGCTCGGGCGGCCATGTTGGTCGCGTCGGAAGACGCCACATCAGGCTCGGTCATGGCGAACGCCGAACGGATCTCGCCGCGCAGCAGCGGCTCGAGCCAGCGCTGTTTCTGCTCTTCGTTGGCGTAGCGCACCAATACTTCCATGTTGCCGGTGTCCGGCGCCGAGCAGTTGAACGGCTCCGGCCCCAGCAGGGAACGGCCCATGATTTCCGCCAATGGCGCATATTCGAGGTTGCTCAGGCCGGCGCCCAGTTCGGACTCAGGCAGAAACAAATTCCACAGCCCTTCAGCCTTGGCCTTGGCCTTGAGCTCTTCCATGATCGCGGTCGGCTGCCAGCGATCGCCCTCGGCGACCTGGCGTTCGAACACCGCTTCGGCCGGGTAAACGTAAGTGTCCATGAACGCAGTCACGCGCTCACGCAGTTCCTGAACCTTGGGCGAATAAGCGAAATCCATGGGTAGTTACCTTCTCGGGCAGAGGTTGTTCAAGTCATGCAATCGATGCTAGAACAGCGCTGATCATTTACCTAGCCTATTCTCGGCGTGTATAAACATTCATCACCAATATATGATCCGCTGATCGTCAGCCCAAAACACTTGCACTTAATAACAAGAGAAGCCGCGTTATGAATCTGAGCAAGGTCGACCTGAACCTTTTCATCGTCTTCGACGCGATCTACACCGAAGCCAACCTGACCCGCGCCGGGCAGATTGTCGGCATCACCCAGCCGGCGGTGTCCAACGCCCTGGCGCGGTTGCGCGAAACCTTCAACGACCCGCTCTTCGTGCGCACCGCTCAGGGCATGGTGCCTACGCCGATGGCGCAGAACATCATCGGCCCGGTGCGCAACGCCCTGTCGCTGCTGCGCGTGTCGGTGCAGGAAAGCCGCATTTTCAACCCGGCGCAGGCGGCCAAGACTTACCGCATCAGCATGACCGATCTGACGGAAGCAATCATTCTGCCGCCACTGTTCCAGCGCCTGCGCCGCCTGGCGCCAACGGTGATCATCGAAAGCTTTCTGTCGAAACGCCGGGAAACCACCAAGGAACTCGCGGCCGGGCGTCTGGATTTCGCCGTGGATGCTCCGCTCAATACCGACCCGCAGGTGCGCCACGTCAAGCTGATGGACGACCGTTATGTCTGCGCCATGCGCAAGGGCCATCCGATGGCGGGCAAGGAAAAACTCAGCCTCGATGACTACCTGTCGCTGACTCACATCCATATTTCCAGCCGCCGCAGCGGGCTGGGTTATGTCGATCTGGCGCTGGGCAAAATGGGCATCCAGCGCAAGATCGCCCTGCGCTCGCAGCACTATCTGATGGCTTCGCAAGTGATGCAGCAGACCGACATGGTCATGACCGTGCCGGAACGCTTCGCCCGCCGCCATGATTTGCAGTCGTTCAATTTGCCGGTGAATGATGTGCCGTCGGTGGAAACGCATTTGTACTGGCACGAAAGCACCGACCAGGACCCGGCCAACCGCTGGATGCGCGAGCAGATGATCGAGTTGTGCCAACAGGTGACGGCGCAGGAGAAGAAGCTGGAGAAGGTGTAGGGCTTTTTTACCGCGTTATCGTTCTTCGCGAGCAGGCTCGCTCCCACATTCGACTGCATTCCTTCCGGTGAAATGCAATTCAGTGTGGGAGCGAGCCTGCTCGCGAATAGGCCGGCAAACGCAGCGAGGATCTTGAGCCTTGACGTAAACGTAAACCACCGATTAGCTTAGCGCCATGCCCATTTTCCGAGCGCTTTCATGAGCAGTCAGACCTACAGCATTTCCGACCTCGCCCGCGAGCTGGACATCACCACCCGGGCGATCCGCTTTTATGAAGAGCAAGGCCTGCTCAGCCCCGAGCGTCGTGGCCAGGAACGTATCTATTCGCCGCGCGACAAGGTCACTCTGAAGCTGATCCTGCGCGGCAAGCGCATCGGTTTTTCCCTGGCCGAATGCCGCGAGCTGATCGAACTCTACGACCCGTCCGGCGGTAACACCAAACAGCTCAACAGCATGCTGGCGAAAATAAGCGAACGCCGCGAACAGCTCGAACAGCAGCTGCTGGATATCGAACAGATGAAGCTCGAGCTGGACACTGCCGAAGAGCGCTGCGTACAGGCGCTGGAGCAGACGCTCAAGAGCCAGCAGGCGGTCTAGCCCACACTGGCGCCCCTGTGGGAGCGAGCCTGCTCGCGAATGCATTCTGTCATCCAACATTAACGGTGACTGATCCACCGCTTTCGCGAGCAGGCTCGCTCCCACAGGGTTCTTCGTGAACTCAAAAAAAACAGGCAGGTCCCACCCATGTCCCTCCCCTCCCAAGTACGCCTGATCGAAGTCGGCCCGCGCGATGGCCTGCAGAACGAAGCCCAGCCGATCAGCGTCGCTGACAAGGTGCAACTGGTCGATGCGCTGAGCGCCGCCGGGCTTGGCTACATCGAAGTCGGCAGTTTCGTCTCGCCGAAATGGGTGCCGCAGATGGCCGGATCCGCCGAAGTGTTCGCGCAGATCCAGCGCAAACCCGGCGTGACCTACGGTGCACTGGCGCCGAACCTGCGCGGTTTTGAAGACGCGCTCGCCGCCGGGGTCAAGGAAGTCGCGGTGTTCGCCGCCGCCTCCGAGGCGTTCTCGCAGCGCAACATCAATTGCTCGATCAGCGAAAGCCTGGCGCGGTTTGCGCCGATCATGGAAGCGGCGAAACAACACGGCGTTACCGTGCGCGGTTACGTTTCCTGTGTGCTGGGCTGTCCGTATGAAGGCACGGTTGCGCCGGAGCAAGTGGCGATGGTCGCGCGCGAGCTGTACGCGATGGGCTGCTATGAAGTGTCGCTGGGCGACACCATCGGCACCGGCACGGCCGGCGCGACCCGGCGCCTGTTCGAGGTGGTTTCGGCGCAGGTGCCACGGGACAGACTCGCCGGGCATTTCCACGACACCTACGGCCAGGCCATGGCCAATATATATGCCAGCCTGCTCGAAGGCATTGCGGTGTTCGACAGCTCTATCGCCGGCCTCGGCGGCTGCCCGTACGCCAAAGGCGCGAGCGGTAACGTTGCCACCGAGGACGTGGTGTACCTGCTCGATGGCCTGGGCATCGAGACCGGTATCGATCTGGACGCCTTGATTGCCGCGGGCCAGCAGATCAGCGCAGTGCTCGGCCGTCCGAGCGGTTCGCGGGTGGCCAAGGCGCGCAGCGCGCAGTGAGGTGTTACCGCTGCGTCAGCGATGTGGGCAAAAGCGAGTAACACGGAAACAAATTGTCTGGCTTTGCCTGGAGTCGAAAAAGCCTTAAAAAGTTATGTTGTTGATTTATAAAGGCTTTTAAAAGTTGGCACGACACCTGCTATCTCTATCGCATAACAAGAATAAAAAGCCGCAAACCAATAAAAACAAGACGAAACGACTCTGACATAACAAGAACAACACGGCAGAGACGCAGCTAACAGATTTTTTTGGAGAAGGTGTGCTTTTCAGGGTGCTCTAAGGAGTGACCCGCAACCGGGCAGAGAACAATAAAACTACCCTCAGGTAGCTCCCGAATCGGTTGGATCGTTAAACGAGAAAGCAGATCAGCGCTCAAAAAAATACGTTTGCTCTTGACCCCGGATGGGGGTCGCCAAAAAGCTGTACAGGGCCACGGTTGCCAAAAACAACAACAGACCGACCCTCAATAATAAAAAGAGCACGCAACGACAAATTAAAGGGGAGCTTCGGCTCCCCTTTGTGCTTTCTGTGATTCGTCTCTCTATCACTGCATCCCTGTGGGAGCGAGCCTGCTCGCGAAAACGGTGTATCAGACACATTTGCGCTGAATGACACACCGCATTCGCGAGCAGGCTCGCTCCCACAGAAGACGTGGTTATCGGTCGATTGTTTTCAGCTCCTCGATACTGATCTCGCGCATCCTGAATTTCTGGATCTTCCCCGTCACCGTCATCGGAAACGCGTCGACGAATTTGAAGTAACGCGGTGTCTTGAAGTGGGCGATGCGTTCCTTGCACCAGGCTTGCAGCTCCAGCTCCGAGGCGCTGTGGCCGGGGTGGAATTTGATCCAGGCGACGATTTCCTCACCGTAGCGCGGGCACGGAATGCCGATCACCTGCACGTCGGCCACCGCCGGATGAGTGAAGAAAAACTCCTCCAGCTCACGGGGGTAAACGTTCTCACCGCCACGAATGATCATGTCCTTGTTCCGCCCGGCGATGTTGACGTAACCCTCATCGTTCATGCTCGCCAGGTCGCCGGTGTGCATCCACCCCGCCTCATCAATGGCTTCGGCGGTGGCCTGCGGGTTGTTCCAGTAACCGAGCATCACGCTGTAACCGCGCGTGCACAATTCGCCAATGGTGCCGCGCGGCACGAGGTTGCCGGCGGTGTCGATGATCTTGCTTTCCAGTTGCGGCTGGGTGCGCCCGACGGTGGTGACGCGCAATTCCAGCTCATCCTCCGGCCCGGTCTGCAGCGACACCGGGCTGGTTTCGGTCATGCCGTAGGCGATCTGCACTTCGCTCATGTGCATCTCGTTGATGACCCGGCGCATGACCTCGATCGGACAGGTGGCGCCAGCCATGATCCCGGTGCGCAGGCTCGACAGGTCGAAGGTCTGCCGCTGCGGCTGATCGAGCATGGCGATGAACATGGTCGGCACACCGTACAGCGCCGTGGCTTTTTCTTCGGCCACCGCTTGCAGGGTCAGCGCCGGATCAAAAGCGTCGTTGGGGTAAATCATCGTGCTGCCATGGGTGACGCAACCGAGGTTGCCCATGACCATGCCGAAGCAGTGATACAGCGGCACCGGAATCACCAGACGATCGGCCGCCGTCAGGCCGAGGCTTTCGCCGACCATGTAGCCGTTGTTGAGAATGTTGTAGTGACTAAGGGTTGCGCCCTTGGGGAAACCGGTGGTGCCGGAGGTGTACTGGATGTTCACCGGTTGATCGAAATGCAGGCTGGCACTGCGTTCACGCAATTGATCGGGCGAGACGCTGACCGCTAGATCGCTGAGCTGCGACCATGGCAGAAAACCGGGCGGCGGATTCGCATCGAGGCTGATCACGCCGCGCAGCTCCGGCAGGCGTTCGCTGCGCAGCTGACCGATGGCGTGCTCGGCCAATTCTGGCGCCAGGCCCTGGAGCATTTCGTGGTAATTCGAGGTTTTGAATGCTCCGGCGCAGACCAGCCACTGACAGCCGGATTGCTTGAGCACGTACTCGAGTTCGGAGCAGCGATAGGCCGGATTGATATTGACCAGGATCACGCCGATCTTCGCCGTGGCGAACTTGGTGATGCACCACTGCGCGCAATTCGGTGCCCAGATGCCGAGGCGATCGCCGGTCTGCAAGCCCAGCGCGAGTAAGGCTCTGGCCTGCTCATCCACCGCCTCGGCCAGTTGCCCCCACGAATACCGCAACCGTTGATGGCGCACCACCAAAGCCTCGCCGTCCGGGTATTGCGCGACAGTCTGATCGAAACGCTGACCGATGGTCATCGCCAGCAGGGCTTTGTCCTGAGAGCCACGGGTGTAGCTGCGCTGCAGGTTTGCACTGGGTTGATCCATGACGACCCCTATTGTCTTTATTAGTGGGTTTTCCCGGTTTTGAATCCCTGTGGGAGCGAGCCTGCTCGCGAATACGCTGCGTCATTCACCCTTTAGGGCGACTGAGACAGCGCTTTCGCGAGCAGGCTCGCTCCCACCAGAAACAAACCGATATCTGATCCTGAACTGCCCTTACTCTCGCCCAAGTTGACGCTTACGTAAAGGCGATTGACAGTCGACCTCTGGAAGCTTTACGTTAACGTAAAGCTGAACGCCGATTCGTCGTGCGCTCCACCCGATAAAAAAGCCAAAAGGTGCCTCATGAGCTATCCATCCCTGAATTTCGCCCTCGGTGAAACCATCGACATGCTGCGCGATCAGGTGCAGTCCTTCGTCGCCGATCAGATCGCCCCGCGTGCCGCGCAGATCGACCACGACAACCTGTTCCCCGCAGACATGTGGCGCAAATTCGGTGACATGGGCCTGCTCGGCATCACCGTGGCGGAGGAGTACGGCGGCGCAGGTCTGGGTTACCTCGCGCATGTGGTGGCGATGGAAGAAATCAGCCGTGGCTCGGCGTCGGTGGCGTTGTCCTATGGTGCGCACTCCAACCTTTGCGTCAACCAGATCAACCGCAACGGCAATCACGAACAGAAAAGCAAATACCTGCCGAAGCTGATCAGCGGCGAGCACGTCGGCGCCCTGGCGATGAGCGAGCCCAACGCCGGTTCCGACGTGGTCTCGATGAAACTGCGCGCCGACAAACGCGGCGACCGCTTCGTCCTCAACGGCAGCAAAACCTGGATCACCAACGGTCCGGACGCCAATACCTACGTGATCTACGCCAAGACCGACCTGGAAAAAGGCCCCCACGGCATCACCGCGTTCATCGTCGAGCGTGACTGGAAAGGCTTCAGCCGCAGCAACAAGTTCGACAAGCTCGGCATGCGTGGCTCCAACACCTGCGAGCTGTTTTTCGATGACGTCGAAGTACCGGAAGAGAACATCCTCGGTGTGCTCAACGGTGGCGTGAAAGTGCTGATGAGCGGCCTCGATTACGAACGCGTGGTGCTCTCCGGCGGCCCGACCGGAATCATGCAGTCGTGCATGGACCTGATCGTGCCGTACATCCACGACCGCAAGCAGTTCGGCCAGAGCATCGGCGAATTCCAGCTGATCCAGGGCAAAGTCGCCGACATGTACACCCAGCTCAATGCCAGCCGCGCCTATCTGTACGCGGTGGCCCAGGCCTGCGAGCGCGGCGAAACCACGCGCAAGGACGCGGCCGGGGTGATCCTCTACACCGCCGAACGCGCCACGCAAATGGCCCTCGACGCGATCCAGATTCTCGGCGGCAACGGCTACATCAACGAATTCCCCGCCGGCCGCCTGCTGCGCGACGCCAAGCTCTACGAAATCGGCGCCGGCACCAGCGAGATCCGGCGCATGCTGATCGGCCGCGAACTGTTCAACGAGACGAAATGAATCTCGTCAGCTGCAAGCCGCAAGCTACAAGCTGCAAGAGAACCACGCTCTCGCCCCAACTTGCAGCTTGCCGCTTGTAGCTAGAAGCTGCTTACGGAGTAAGCCCCATGATTCTGCACACTCAGCTCAACCCGCGTTCAGCGGAGTTCGCCGCCAACAGTGCGGCGATGCTCAAACAGGTCGACGCGCTGCACACCCTGCTCGCCCAAGTGGCGCAGGGTGGCGGCGTCAAAGCTCAGGAACGCCACACCTCGCGCGGTAAATTGCTGCCGCGCGAGCGCATCAATCGCTTGCTCGATCCGGGCTCGCCGTTTCTCGAAATCAGCCAACTGGCGGCTCACGCCGTGTATGGCGAAGACGTCCCGGCTGCCGGGGTGATCGCCGGGATTGGTCGCGTTGAAGGCGTGGAGTGCATGATCGTCGCCAACGATGCGACGGTGAAAGGTGGCTCGTATTACCCGCTCACCGTGAAAAAACACCTGCGCGCGCAGACCATCGCCCAGCAGAATCGCCTGCCGTGCATTTATCTGGTGGACTCGGGCGGCGCCAACCTGCCGCGTCAGGACGAAGTGTTTCCGGATCGCGAGCACTTCGGGCGGATCTTTTTCAACCAGGCCAACATGAGCGCCATGGGCATCCCGCAGATCGCCGTGGTCATGGGTTCGTGCACCGCTGGCGGCGCGTATGTGCCGGCGATGGCGGACGAGGCGATCATGGTGCGCAACCAGGCGACGATTTTCCTCGCCGGCCCGCCGCTGGTGAAAGCCGCGACCGGTGAAGTGGTCAGCGCCGAAGACCTCGGCGGCGCCGATGTGCATTGCAAGACTTCTGGTGTGGCCGACCATTATGCCGAGAACGATGAACACGCCCTCGCCCTCGCCCGCCGCAGCGTCGCCAACCTCAACTGGCGCAAACTCGGTGAGGTGCAGCAGCGCACGCCGATTGCGCCGCTGTACGCCAGCGACGAGTTGTACGGCGTGGTTCCGGCTGACGCCAAGCAGCCATTCGATGTGCGCGAAGTGATTGCGCGGCTGGTCGACGGCTCGGTGTTCGATGAATTCAAAGCGCTGTTCGGCACCACGCTGGTCTGCGGTTTCGCTCACCTGCATGGCTACCCGATCGCGATTCTGGCGAACAACGGCATCCTCTTCGCCGAAGCCGCGCAGAAAGGCGCGCACTTCATCGAACTGGCCTGCCAGCGCGGCATCCCGCTGTTGTTTCTGCAGAACATCACCGGTTTCATGGTCGGCCAGAAATACGAGGCCGGCGGCATCGCCAAGCACGGCGCGAAACTAGTGACCGCGGTGGCCTGCGCCAAGGTGCCGAAATTCACCGTGATCATTGGCGGCAGTTTCGGTGCCGGCAACTACGGCATGTGCGGGCGCGCTTACGATCCGCGTTTTTTGTGGATGTGGCCGAACGCGCGGATCGGCGTGATGGGCGCCGAACAGGCCGCAGGCGTTCTGGTGCAGGTCAAACGCGAACAAGCCGAACGCAGCGGTCAGGCGTTCAGCGCCGAGCAGGAGACCGAGATCAAGCAGCCGATTCTCGACCAGTACGAAGAACAGGGTCACCCCTACTATTCCAGCGCGCGGCTGTGGGACGACGGCGTCATCGATCCGGCGCAGACCCGCGACGTACTGGCCCTGGCCTTGTCCGCGTCGCTGAACGCGCCAATCGAACCGAGCCGCTTCGGCGTGTTCCGGATGTGATGGGGAGAATCTGATGAACGACTTCAATACCCTCGAACTGCAAAACGACCCACGCGGTTTCGCGACGCTATGGCTCAATCGCGCGGAGAAAAACAACGCCTTCAACGCCGAGATGATCCGCGAACTGATCCTCGCCCTCGACAAGGTGGCCAGCGATTCGAGCCTGCGCTTCCTGCTGCTGCGCGGGCGCGGCAAGCATTTCAGTGCCGGTGCCGACCTGGCGTGGATGCAGCAATCAGCGGAACTCGATTACCACACCAACCTCGACGACGCCCGCGAGCTGGCCGAGCTGATGTACAACCTCGCCAAACTGAAAATCCCCACGCTGGCCGTGGTTCAGGGCGCGGCGTTTGGTGGCGCGCTGGGCTTGATCAGTTGCTGTGACATGGCGATCGGCGCCGATGACGCGCAGTTCTGCCTGTCGGAAGTACGCATCGGTCTGGCACCGGCCGTGATCAGCCCGTTCGTGGTGCAGGCGATCGGTGAGCGGGCGGCGCGGCGTTATGCGCTGACCGCCGAGCGCTTCAGCGGGCAGTGGGCGCGGGAGATCGGCTTGCTCGCCGAAAGCTATCCTGCGGCGGAACTGGAGCAACAGGTCGAACAGTGGATCGACAACCTTTTGCTCAACAGCCCGGCCGCGATGCGCGCCAGCAAGGACTTGCTGCGCGAAGTCGGCAACGGCGCGCTGACCCCGGCCCTGCGCCGCTATACCGAAAATGCCATCGCGCGGATTCGCGTCAGCCCTGAAGGCCAGGAAGGCTTGCGCGCCTTCCTGCAAAAACGCCCACCGAACTGGCAAGCCGCATCCACCAAGGAGTCGCGTTGATGAGCGCACCTGTGATTACCACCCTGCTGGTGGCCAACCGTGGCGAAATCGCCTGCCGGGTTATGCGCACCGCCAAGGCCTTGGGCCTGACCACCGTCGCCGTGCACAGCGCCACCGACCGCGATGCGCGGCACAGCCGTGAGGCCGATATCCGTGTGGATCTGGGCGGCAGCAAGGCTGCCGAGAGTTATCTGCAAATCGATAAATTGATCGCCGCCGCCAAGGCCAGCGGTGCCCAGGCGATTCATCCCGGCTACGGCTTTCTATCGGAAAACGCCGGATTCGCCCGCGCCATCGAAGGCGCCGGGCTGATCTTCCTCGGCCCGCCCGCCTCGGCCATCGATGCGATGGGCAGCAAATCCGCCGCTAAGACGCTGATGGAAAAGGCCGGCGTGCCACTGGTGCCGGGCTATCACGGCGAGGCGCAGGACCTCGACACCTTCCGCGAAGCCTGCGAACGCATCGGTTATCCGGTGCTGCTCAAGGCCACTGCGGGGGGTGGCGGCAAAGGCATGAAAGTGGTCGAGGATGTCAGCCAACTCGCTGAAGCCCTCGCCTCGGCGCAGCGCGAAGCGCAATCGTCGTTTGGCGACTCGCGGATGTTGGTGGAAAAGTATTTGCTCAAGCCACGTCATGTGGAGATTCAGGTGTTCGCCGATCAGCACGGCAACTGCCTGTACCTCAACGAGCGCGATTGCTCGATCCAGCGCCGTCACCAGAAAGTCGTCGAAGAAGCCCCGGCGCCGGGTCTGACGCCCGAGTTGCGCCGGGCAATGGGCGAAGCGGCCGTGCGTTCGGCGCAGGCGATCGGTTATGTCGGCGCCGGTACCGTGGAGTTTTTGCTGGATGCGCGCGGCGAGTTTTTCTTCATGGAGATGAACACGCGGCTGCAAGTCGAGCACCCGGTGACCGAAGCAATCACCGGGCTGGATCTGGTCGCCTGGCAGATTCGCGTCGCCCGTGGGGAAGCGCTGCCGATCACCCAGGCGCAGGTACCGCTCAATGGTCACGCGATCGAAGTGCGTTTGTATGCCGAAGATCCGGCGAATGATTTTTTGCCGGCCACCGGGCGTCTGGATCTGTACCGCGAATCGGCACAGGGACCGGGGCGGCGGGTAGACAGCGGCGTTGAGGAAGGTGACGCGATATCGCCCTTCTACGATCCGATGCTCGGCAAGCTGATTGCCTGGGGTGAAGATCGCGAGCAGGCACGCTTGCGTCTGTTGAGCATGCTCGACGAGTTTGCGATTGGCGGGCTGAAGACCAACATCAATTTCCTGCGCCGGATCATCGCGCATCCGGCGTTTGCGGCGGCAGAGCTGGATACCGGGTTTATTCCGCGCTATCAGGAGCAATTGCTGCCAGCGCCGGGCACGTTGAGCGATGAGTTCTGGCGAGCGGCGGCGCAGGCATTTGCGCAGAGTTTGCCGAAGCGTGCGCGGGCGGATGATCCCGCCTCGCCCTGGTCTTGCGGCAGTGGTTTGCGCGCAGGTTTGCCGGCGCAAATCACCTTGCACTTGAGCTGCGAGGGACAGGATCGCGCGCTGACTTTGGGCTCTGCGGCCTCTGCGACACTGCTGGGCGAAGCGCTGGTCGTCGAGCATGACGGCGTGCGCCGCACATTGCGGGCGATGCGTCAGGGTGGCGCGTTGTATCTGGAATGGGACGGCGAGTTGCGGCGCATCGAAGCGTTCGATCCGATCAGTGCCGTTGAAGCCAGCCACAGCCATCAGGGCGGTCTGACCGCGCCAATGAACGGCAGCATCGTGCGCGTGCTGATCGAAACGGGACAGTCGGTTGAGGCCGGGGCGCAACTGGTGGTGCTTGAAGCCATGAAGATGGAACACAGCATCCGCGCGCCGCATGCCGGTGTGATCAAAGCGCTGTATTGCCAGGAAGGCGATATGGTCAGCGAAGGCAGCGCTTTGGTTGAACTGGAAGAGGGATGAAATAAAAGGATCGATCCTGGCCTTGAGCGAGGATCGATCCGTTCAGTAACGCGCCGTCGCCTGAACCACCACGCCGATAATCCGGCATTCATCGGTTAGCAGGGTTTTCGGCCAGGTTGGATTGAGCGGAACCAGGTAGCGCTGGCCGGCCTGCTCGTCGAGTTTGCGGAAAATCGCTTCTTCGCTGTCCGGCCACTGGGCGATCACCAGTTTGCCAGGCACTGCCTCCAACTCCGGATCGACCAGAATCAGCATGCCCTCGGCAACGCTCTGGCCGCTCGGCGCGGTCATCGAATCCCCGGTTACTGTCAGCCAGAATGCCGCACCGCCGCGAGCGTGGTAATCCGTGAGTTCGAAGCGCTGCTTCGCTGATGCTCCGGGATAGCTCGCCGCAGTGTCACGCACTTCGCACGGTGCACGCCAATCGCAGACCGGATAACGGAAGTACGGGTTGTACTTCTGCGCCAGCGGCATTTCGTCTTCCGGCGTCGGCTGCGGTTCGCGGATCACCAGAACGACTTCGAGGAAGTCCATTCCCAGCGCCTTGAGCACGCGGTTCATTTCGGTAACACCGGGTTCGCGACGCTTGTTCAGCCAATGACCGATCCCGCCCTGGGACATGCCGACGCGCTCTCCGAGCTCTGTTTGAGTGACTTTGAGCTCACTCATCTTGGCCTTGACCAACTCAATCCATTTATCCATGTGCCGCACCTTACGCGGACGTCTTCGACCGGCAAAACACATATTGTAGTATTTAAATTCTCGTCACAAATACAGGCGGTACTATCCTAAGGAAACGGACTTTCAATCGAACATGGAGTGACGTTTCATGATGAACATCAGCAGCAAAGACCTGCCCGATCTGCAAATCGACACCAGCTTCACCTCCCCTCAAGGCAATGCCGCCGCACAGCGCGCGCTGGATTACTACTTGAAACCGGCTGTTTCAGAACCCGAGACGGACGAACGTTTTTTCAATGTCAAAGGCCATCTCAGCGGCGAGGAAGCGCTGGTGCATGCCTCGGATCTGTTGCGATGTGCAGCCGCCACCGCGTTCAAGGCCGCAGAAAACCTGCAAGGCACCAGTCGCGATCTGGCCTTTTCGGTGGTGCACATGGTGGATATGGCGCGGGCGATGGTCGACCATTCGATCGACAACGACGAAGTCACGGCGGACAAGGTACGGGCGGACAGGAAAGAATTTTCCCATCGCGCAGATAAAAACATTTGACTTGCAAATGATAATGATTATTATTGCAAGCAGCTGGTCGCGAGATCAGTCGATGGACCAGAGACCTTAGGTCGGTCTTCTGGACTATCTCCTCATCAGGCTAATCACGGTTTTTGACCCGGCTTTTTGCCGGGTCTTTTTTTGCCCGTTTTTCGGGCTTGTGTCTTCAGGCTAATGAAGTCTTTGGGTGCTGCAAATTCGATGGCGCGGATAATAGCAAAAGAATATTGATTGGCAAGCCGATCCCGGCCACATTGGGCAAAACTAATGGCAATCAGCACTTGAGAATCAATCGCATAGCCTCTAAGCTGCTGGCGCGTCACGGAAGACGCCCCCCGCTACACCCGCAATTCCCCTCGGTTTCAGCCCTGCCTGCGTGTAAAGTACCGGTCATAAAAATCCTGCTCTGGAAGCGATTATGACCGTGGCCAAATCTTCGTTCGACATCAGCGCCAATTTCGACAGCGGCAATATCCAAGTCATCGACATCAGCAACCCGCTCAATCCGGTTCTGGCCATCCGCCCGGACACCCGCAGCGCTCATTTTCAGTGGTTCCATTTCAAGGCCAGCGGCCTGCATGTGCATCAGGAACACTGGTTTCGTCTGGTCAACGCCAGCCAGTCCTCCTATAACAAGGCTTGGACCGGCTATCAGGCAGTCGCTTCCTACGACCACGTCAACTGGTTCCGCATCCCCACCAGCTTCGAAGGCGACAGCCTGCGCTTTTGCCTCGAAGCCGAACAGACCCACGCCTGGTTCGCCTACTTCGAGCCCTACAGCCGCGGCCGCCACGACTGGTTGATCGAGCAGGCGCTGAGCAAGGCTGGCACCGAATTGCTGGCGACCGGCAAAAGTGTCGAGGGCCGCGACATTCAGCTGCTGCGCAAAGGCACCGGTGCCGAAGGCCAGCGCAAGATCTGGATCATTGCCCAGCAGCATCCGGGCGAGCACATGGCGGAATGGTTCATGGAAGGCGTGATTGAGCGTCTGGAGCGCCAGGACGATCCGGTATTGAACAAACTGCTGGCCAGCGCCGATCTGTATCTGGTGCCGAACATGAACCCGGACGGCGCCTTCCATGGCCATCTGCGCACCAATGCCATGGGTCAGGACTTGAACCGAGCCTGGCAGAACGCTAGCCAGGACATCAGTCCGGAAGTGCTTTTCGTCCAGCAGCAGATGGAAAAATATGGCGTCGATGCGTTTATCGACGTGCACGGCGACGAGGAAATCCCCCACGTCTTTACCGCCGGCTGTGAAGGTAATCCTGGCTTTACACCTCGCATCGAAAAGCTTGAAGAGCATTTCCGCAGCCATCTGAAGCACACCACCAAAGACTTCCAGACCACCTACGGCTACACCCGCGACGAACCGGGACAGGCCAACATGACCCTGGCCTGCAACAGCGTCGGGCAGAAATTCGACTGCCTGTCGCTGACCCTGGAGATGCCGTTCAAGGACCACGACGACCACCCGGACAAGATCACCGGCTGGTCGGGCAAACGTTCCAAGCAATTGGGCAAGGATGTGCTGACCACCCTCGCCGACATGGTCGACACCCTGCGCTGATCCCCTCCTCTGTAACGACAAAAGATCGCAGCCGACCTGCGATCTTTTGCGTTACAGGGTCAGCCGCGATCACGCCCGCGCAACATGCTGTCGAGAACTTCGTCACGACGCACCCAGCCATGAAACAGCGCCGCCGCCAGGTGCAGCAGCACCGTCAGAAACAGCAGATACGCCAGATAGCCATGGGACTTGCGCAGCACCGCAAACAGTTGCGCGTCAGCCGGCACAATCGACGGCAGATGCAGCGACGCCGTGAGCATCACCGGCTCGCCCGAGGCACTGATCATCGCCCAGCCGAGCAGCGGCAACACCAGCATCAACGCATACAACAAGACGTGGGAAGCCTTGGCTGCCAGCACCTGCCAGCCTGGCAGATCATCCGGCAGCGGCGGTTGGCGGGTGGTGAAGCGCACCAGCAGGCGCACGATCACCAGCGCCAGAATCGCGATGCCCAGCGGCTTGTGCAAATGAATCAGCCATTCATGGCGAGACGACACCGAAGTGACCATGCCCGCACCGATAAACAGCATGGCGATGATCATCAGCGCCATCAGCCAGTGCAGCAGGCGCGCCAGCAAAACGAAATGCGTCGGTTGCTTGCTCATGGACGAGCCTCCTGTTTGGCGGCGGGCAACTGGCTGACTTCGCTGGTGCGACGCAGGTAGGAATCGGCGTAGCCGGCAGAACGCGCGGCCAGCAGTGGATCTTCCGAGCTTTGAATCCCGGCCGGCAGCACCAGCGGGTCGTAGTTGATGTCGCGGCATTCACCGCTGAGCTGCGGCTGGGTTTTCTCCAGCACCAAAGTCCCGGCGTTCAGCACTTTGCGATTAGCGGGCCAGGTCTTGCTGGCATCGTTGACCGGGTCGTCGGCGTTGGCCAACGTGATGTTCAACTGGAAGCGCAAGGGTGCGGCGGCCAGGCGTTGCACCAGGTCCTTCTCGAGAAAATCGGCGCCTTCTGGGGCTGCGGCACCTGCCGCGTCCTGCGCCAACGGGGTCATGCTCCAGCGCACGGCCTGCTTTTTACCGTTGCCATCGACCAGATAGAACGCATTGATACTGTTATAGGTTTCGGTCGCGTAGCTGGCCGAAGGCTTGGCGGTCTTTACCCACGTCAAGAACGGCACGGCTTCCGCGTGCGCGGCGAAGAACGCCGGCACCTTCGTCGGGTCGGGCTTGCCGGTGGCTGGATCCGGCGACTGCGCCTGCTGCAATTGGTAGAACGCTTCAGGCGTGCCCACCGGGAACACCGGCATGCTGTTCATGCCGGTGCGCCATTGCTGACCGTTCGCCTGGGTGAAGCGCAGCGCCAGACTGCGGATCGGTACGGCGCTGTCCGGCGCATAGGGATTGCCGGCCGGCAAGGCGAAACGCCCCACCACCGGTGTCTGCGGCAGGTTGAACACTTGTGCTGTAGAGAATGCCCGCGCCTCGCCACTGCTTTCGAAATGGCCGATCACGCACACGCCCTTGGCGTGATTGCGACGAAAGCCGGGATGCACGCCGTTGTTCTTTTCCAGCACATCGACCAACGCTTTTGGCGTCAATCGTTGTGGGTCAAGGTTGCCATGCACGTAGGCAAACGCCCCGGCCACAGCGGCGACAATCAAGGCAATGCCGCCCAGGCGAAAAACCAGGCTCGCGGCGCTCAGTGGCTGGCGCGGCGGCCTGCCGGGCGGTGCAGCGTTGGGGGACGAGCGATCAACCATGAATATCTCCAGGCCATCGGCCACAAGTGGAAAGAGTCAGCAAGACGCACCCCGTCCGGGTTTATTCCACGGCGCGGTATTTATTTTTGCGCACGGGGAATAACCTGCGCTGACGGGCGTCTTCCTAGTCCACAGCGTAGCGACCAGCAGACATTCATGAGCGAATTCGACGAACAGTTGAGAGAAATCATTCCCAGATTGCGCCGCTTCGCCGTGTCGTTGACGCGCAACAGCAGCAGCGCTGACGATCTGGTCCAGGCCAGCCTCGAGCGGGCGCTGTCGGCGTGGGGCGAGAAACGCGCCGAGGGCGACTTGCGCGCCTGGCTGTTTGCAATCCTCTATCGGCAATTTCTCGATGCGCACCGTCGTTCGCGGCGCTATGCGCGGATGCTGGAATTTTTCACAGGTCGTGACGACGCCGAGCCGTCGGTGGAACGCACCGTGATTGCCCAGTCGACCCTGCAAGCCTTCGAACGCCTGCCCACCGAACAGCGCGCTTTGCTGCTGATGGTCTCGGTGGAAGGCCTGTCCTATAAAGAGGTCGCCGAGATCCTCGGCGCCCCGATCGGCACCGTGATGTCGCGCCTGTCCCGCGCCCGCCAGGCCTTGCGCCAACTCAGCGACGGCGAAATCAGCAGCCCTTCCTTGCGGATACTCAAATGATCAGCCTGCCTCCCAGCGAACGAGATTTGCACGCCTACGTCGACCACCAGCTCAGCAACGCCGATCGGCGCGTGCTCGAGACCTGGCTGGCCAGCCACCCTGAAGAAGCGGCTCAGGTGCGCGCCTGGCAACGCGATGCCCAAAAGTTGCGCGCAGCGCTGAGTGGCGCCTTGCAGCAACCGGCCAATCCGGCGCTCGACCCGATGATGATTCGCCAGCGCCGCCGCCAGCAGTCCCGTCGGCACCTGGCCAGCGCGGCGGTGCTGCTCATTGCCGTGAGCATTGGTGGTTTCAGTGGCTGGCAGGCGCGGGAAATGACCCTGGCGCGCCCTGCGCCATTGCCGATGACTGACGCATTGCAAGCCTATCGCCTGATCGCCCAGCAAGGCGTACTGCCCGCCGATTACAAGGTCGACAGCGACGGCGACATGCAGCATTGGCTCGACCGCTACTTCAGCGGTGCCGGGCGCTTGCCGGACTTGAAAGCTGCCGGATTCGAGCCGGTCAGCGGGCGCTTGCTCAGCACCGATGAAGGCGCGGCGGCGATGGTGATGTATGAGGATGGCAGCGGTCACAAAGTGAGCTTTTACCTGCGTCCACCGGGGCCGAAAAACACCCTGCTGCCGCGTGGCTCGCGCAGCGATGGCGATCTGCAGGCCGATTACTGGTCAGGGCCGGGCTACAACTATGCGGTGGTCAGCCCGACCGACTCGCCGGCAGCAGAGTTACTCAAGCAATCGCCACCGTTCTGAAATCCACCTCTGGTAGGAGCTGACGAGTGCAACGAGGCTGCGATCTGTTGGTGGCAACCAAGATCAAAAGATCGCAGCCTCGTTGCACTCGTCAGCTCCTACAGGGGACCGTGCACATATTTCATGGAGCCGACGCCCGGGCTCTGGTTACACTGGGGCCACCGCGCTCGCTGTGGAGCCGGTCTGAGAAACCAGGAGCCTGTCCCGCGTGCCCGCCCGAACGCCGAAACGATCACGACTGAGCCAACGCTGGCCGTTGCTGCGCCGCCTGTTCGGCAAAGGCCTGCCCGCCAGCGCCGGGCACGATGCTCATGCCGCGACCATCCGCGATTATTTCCGCCACAAGGCCAAAAGCCAGGGCTACACCCTCAGCCGCAGTCAGCAGCAAGTCATCGACTGCATGGCGCAGCAAGCCAGCGTGCTGCTCGGCGACAGCGGCCACACCCCGCCGAGTCTGTACCTGTACGGAGCCGTCGGGCGCGGCAAGAGCTGGTTGCTCGACGGTTTTTTCCAGGCACTGCCGATCCCGCGCAAACGTCGCCTGCACTTCCATCAGTTTTTTGCCCGGTTGCACGACGGCATGTTCCGTCATCGCCAGGAGGAAGACGCGCTGGAAATCACCCTGGATGAGTTGCTGGAAGATTGCCAGGTGCTGTGTTTCGACGAATTCCATGTGCACGACATCGGCGACGCGATGCTGATCACGCGGCTGTTCAAGGCCCTGTTCAAACGGCAGATCATGCTGCTGGTGACCTCCAACTATGCACCCGAGGGCCTGCTGCCTAATCCGCTGTATCACGCGCGCTTCAAACCGGTGATCGAGCTGATCAACACGCGCATGCAAGTGATGGAAGTCGGCGGCGCCCACGACTACCGCACGCTCAACCGTCAACACACGCATCAAGTATTTACCCAAGGACATTACGTATGGCCAGCGACATCAGCTCAACGTCAGACACTGGACCTGCCAGCAGCCGACGCGCCTGCCTTGGCCCTCGAAGTTGGCAAGCGCCAGCTTCAGGCCCGTTTTTGCCAAGGCCGGCGAGTCGCGTTCACCTTCAACGATCTGTGTGAACAGCCAACGGCAGTGATGGATTATCTGCAACTGTGCCAGCGTTTCGACCAGTGGATCATCGATGACCTGCCGCAGCTCGGCGAATGTCCGATCGCCGTGCAGCAGCGCTTCATCAATCTGATTGACGTGCTTTACGACCAAGACAAACACCTGACCTTGCTCGGCCAGCTACCGCTGGGCCAGAGCCTGGAAGGTCACGCCATCGACCTGGCGCGCACGCGCAGCCGGTTGGGGCAGTTGCAGGAAATCCACGAACCCAACTGACACCCTACCCTGTGAGAGCGAGCCTGCTCGCGAAAGCGGTATGTCAGTCAGAGTTCATTTAACTGATACACCGCTTTCGCGAGCAGGCTCGCTCCCACAAGGTCCCGGGACAACTCAAAATCCGTTCAGCATCCGCTTTACCGCTATCATGTCGCCCATTCCAGCGCCCACGCGTCGCTCCACCGATCAATAGCGAAACCAGACATGCACACCCTTGCTCAACTGCGCGCCGGCGAGCTGTCCGGCATTACCCGCCTCGACCTGTCTTGCGGGCTGACCGAATTCCCCAACGAAATTTTCCAACTGGCCGACACGCTGGAAGTGCTCAACCTCAGCGGCAACGCGCTGAGCAGCCTGCCGGAGGACCTGCATCGCCTGACCCGCCTGCGCGTGCTGTTCTGCTCCGACAACCAGTTCAGCGAACTGCCGGCCTGCCTCGGCCAGTGCCCCGCGCTGACCATGGTCGGCTTCAAGGCCAACCGCATCGTCAATGTGCCCGGTGCCGCCCTGCCGCCGCAGCTGCGCTGGCTGATCCTCACCGATAACCGCATCGAAAGCCTGCCCAGCGAACTCGGTGAACGCCCCGCTTTGCAGAAGCTCATGCTCGCCGGCAATCGCCTGCAATCGCTGCCAGACTCCCTGCGTCACTGCCATCGGCTGGAATTGCTCCGCATCGCTGCCAATCAACTCAGCGAACTGCCGCAGTGGTTGCTGACCTTGCCGAGCCTGACCTGGCTGGCCTACGCCGGCAATCCGCTGGAGACCGAAGCCGATGCCGCTGCACTTGAGGCCACGCCGCTGATCGACTGGTCGGCGCTGCGCCTTGAACAGCAACTGGGCGAAGGCGCTTCCGGGGTGATTTCCCGGGCGGTCTGGCAGCGTGACGATGGCACGGCGCAGGCGGTTGCGGTGAAGCTGTACAAAGGCGAGATGACCAGCGACGGTTCGCCGTTGCATGAGATGAACGCCTGCATCACCGCAGGCCTGCACCCGAACCTGATCCGCATCGAAGGGCGCGTCAGCGGCCATCCCGATCAACAGCAGGGGCTGGTGATGCAACTGATTGATCCGAGCTTCGGCAATCTCGCCGGTTTGCCCAGCCTGGACTCCTGCTCGCGGGATGTTTATGCCGAAGATCGCCGGTTCTCCGCCGAGGTCGCCCTGCGCGTCGCCAAAGGCATCGCCTCAGCGGCCGAGCACCTGCACCGCCAAGGCATCACCCACGGCGATCTGTATGGCCACAACATTCTGTTGAACGATCAGGGCGATTGTCTGCTGGGGGATTTCGGCGCGGCGTCGTTTCATGCCACCGGCGATGATGTGCAGACGCGCGCATTGCAGCGCCTGGAAGTCCGTGCGTTCGGTGTGTTGTTGGGGGAATTGCTGGAGCGTGTCGACTCAGGATTGAGTACGGAGCGCCGCGCGCAACTGCAGGCGCTGGAACGACGTTGCTGTCAGGCCGATGTGCTGGGGCGGCCGGGGTTCAGTGAAGTGATCGAGGTGCTGGAGAACCTGTGACCGCTGCACGGTCAATCGCCAGCAGGCTCGCTCCCACAGTTGAAATACATTCCAGTGTGGGAGCGAGCCTGCTCGCGAAGAGGTCATTACTGGCGCGACAGATCAGCCAGCCAGACCGACGAACATGTCCTGCACGTCATCATGGTTGTCGAGGCCTTCGAGGAACGCTTCGACTTCAGCCATCTGCTCGTCGCTCAAGCCGCTGACCGGGTTCTTCGGCTGGTAGCCGAGTTTCGCCGACAACACGGTGAAACCTTGTTCGGGCAGAGCTTTCTGCACAGCGTCGAGGTCGGTCGGGTCGGTGAGGAACAACGTCGCGCCCTCTTCACCCGGCTCGAAATCCTGGGCACCGGCTTCGATCGCAGCCATTTCCGGATCGGCATCCGGGCTGTCCGGCGCGGCTTCGATCATGCCGACGTGGTTGAACATCCACGCCACCGAACCGGAAGCGCCCAACTGGCCCTTACGGAACGCCACGCGGATTTCCGCGACGGTGCGGTTGATGTTGTCGGTGACGCATTCGACGATCAGCGGCACCTGATGCGGCGCGAAGCCTTCGTAGGTCACGCGATGGTATTGCACGGTTTCACCCAGCAGACCGGCGCCTTTCTTGATCGCGCGATCGAGGGTTTCTTTTGGCATCGAGGCTTTCTTCGCCTGCTCGACCACCAGACGCAGGTGTGCGTTGGTGGCGGTATCGGCACCGTTGCGTGCAGCAATGGTGATTTCCTTCACCAGTTTGCCGAAGATCTTCCCTTTGGCGTTGGCTGCCGCTTCTTTGTGTTTAACCTTCCACTGTGCGCCCATTACTCACTCTCTTGATCTGTGGCGCCGAGACATCTATTGGCCGACGCGTGGCGGCAAGTTTATACGGCCTAAAGTCGGCAATCGACCAAAAAAACAGCCGACGGAATCGACATCTTCACCAAAGCATGTAGGGGGATTCTGAAAAGCGCCTTTGACATGACCATTCAGGCCGACGGTTTCGTACCCTTGAAACCCCGTATCGCCTGACAGGGCCTGCTCGAATGCTCAATGACAAGGAAAGTCCCTTCACCCTTACGCTGACCGACAGCGGATTGCGCCTGCCGGTGGTGCGTTTTCGCGGCGAGGAAGCGCTGAACCAGCCTTACCGTTTCGACATCGAACTGCTCGGCCTGGCCCCGGCCATCGTTCCGGGATCCTTCCTGCACAGGCCGGCCTTTCTGCGGCTCAGTGAGCAGCACGGGTTCCACGGCGTCATTTCCAGCGCCAGCTGCGAACATCGCGGGACCCATCGGGTCGGCTATCGACTGATTCTGGTGCCGCATCTGCAACAACTGGCGCAAGCGCACAAGCGCCGCGTGTTTACTCACCTGAGTGTGCCGCAGATCATTCAACAACTGCTCGAGGAACATGCCCTGCCAGCGCACAGCTACCGCATTGAAATGAGCGTCGGTCACTACCCGGCAAGGGCGTTTTGCATTCAGTACGAAGAAAGCGATCTGGCCCTGCTGCAGCGGCTATGCGAAGAAGAAGGCATCCACTATCACTTCGAACACGGGCCGCACGGACACGTCGTGGTGTTCGCCGACGACAGCCTGAGCCTGCCGCAGGAACCGGTTGAAATCCCTTTCAATGCTGATGAGCAACCACCATCGCCCTGCGTCAGCGCACTCTATCAACAGCATCGCGCGGCGCCCGTGCCGATGCTGCATGCGGTGCGCAATCGTGGCCAGCCAACCGGCAACGCCGAAGCCGCCAACGAAGTCTCGACCGAGTTGCCGATGCCCGCGCGATCGCCGGAACGTCTGCACGCCGAACAGCGCAGCCGGCGCCATCTGCAACGCCAGCGCTGCCAGTTGCGTTCCATTCACGGGCGCAGTGATTGCAGCGATTTGCTCAGTGGCCGACTGCTGCTTGTGGCCGATCACCCGATCCATCATTTCAACGAACAATGGCTGATATGCGCCGTGCGCCACCAAGGGCAGCACCCTTCGATCCTTGACCCGACGCCAAGCGTTCAGCGTTATCACAACGACTTCACTGCGCAGCCCTGGTCGACCGATTTCCGTCCGCCACTCAAACAAGCTCGCCCGAATATTGCCGGTTATCACTTGGCGAAAGTCGCGGGTGCGCCTGGGCAACCTGCGCAAGTGGACGAAAACGGCTGCCTCGCTGTAAGCCTGTGGCCGTCTGCGGATAAATCCGCCAGCGACGCCCTGTGGCTGCCGATCGCCATGAGCCGGTTCAGCGGCCCCGTCGCGGTCGATCAATTACCGCGTGCCGGCAGTGAAGTGTGGGTGAGTTTCCTCGACAGTGATCCGGACCGACCGATCCTGTGCCTCAGCCACGCACGCCAGCCGCCGGAGCGCGAATCAGAACCCGCGCGCGACAGCCTGTTGCTCGACTGGCTGAGCCACCGCGCCGAGCATTGATTGGCGCCTCAGCCTTTGTCCGCCTTGCCCGCCGCCGCCGCGAACTTGGCCAAGCGCACGTCCAGATGCCGAGGCCGGCGCCCGTGATCTTCGGCGCGCTCCTTGCGGCGGATGGCGTTGCGCACCATCAGCGAGCCGAGGTAGCGAATCGGTTCCGGCGGGAAATAACCCAGCGGCCCGTTGACCAGCGGCGAACGGGTCCACGGGTTATCCAGGCCCTGCACCAGCGCGGCGAGAATCTGCCCGCCCATGTGACACGGGCCGACGCCGCTGCCGGAATAACCGAAGCCGTAAAACACATTGCCCGCCGAGCTCATCTGGCCGAAAAACGGCAAACCGGTCACCGAACGATCCGACGGGCCGTTCCACGTCGCGTCGATTTTGACCTCGGCGAACGCCGGGAAAAAATCCGCGAGACTGCGCTTGAGCAATCCGGCGTAAGGCGACGGCTGATCGAACACCGGCAGCATCCGCCCGCCATAGGCGAAGGTGTTGCCGCCCTTGCCGAGCATGATCCGGCCGTCCGGGGTGTTGTGGTAGTAATGCACGAAAATCCGCGAATCGAGGACGCTGACGCCGCTGGTCAAACCGATTTGCTGCAGCAGGTCCGGGCGCGGTTCGGTGATCAGCATGTCACTGGAAACGATCGCCACACTGCGCTCGAACTGAGGAAACGCGCGGGCCATCCACGCATTCATCGCCAGCACCACGCGGTCGGCGATGACCTTGCCGCTGTGTGTGTGGATGCGTGCCGGGCGGCCCTCTTCCAGACCGGTCATCGCCGTGCCTTCATGTATCTTCACGCCCAATTGCAGCGCCACCCGGCGCAGACCGCGTACCAGTTTGCCCGGTTGCACGCTGGCAGCCGCCGGGGAAAACCAGCCTTCCAGGTGTTTCGCTGAGCCAGCCATGCGCTGCACATCGGCGAGCGGGCGCTGGCTGAACGAGTTGATGCCGTTCCGCTCCAGCGCCGCGATCACCGCATCAGTTGCGCCGACCTGGGCGCGATTGGTCGCGGTGTACAGCGTGCCGTCGAGGCGGTAGTCGGCATCGACGCCGTACTGCTCGCAGAACTCGCCGATCGCATGGATGCTGCGCTCCGATTCCCTGACCAGACGCACTGCTTCTTCGACGCCGAACAAGCGCTCCAGGGTGAAATACTTGGCCGACCATGACAGTGCGCAACCACCGTTACGGCCACTGGCGCCGGCACCGCAGATGTCTGCTTCGATCAGCAGCACATCCAGCTCCGGGTTTTGCTGCTTGAGCATGATCGCCGTCCACAATCCGGTGTAACCACCGCCAACAATGCACACATCCGTGCGCACCTCGCCTTGCAGCGGTGGACACTGCTCGGATGGGTCGGCCTGCAAGGCTTGCTCGAGCCAGAACGGTCGCATGGGAAATCTCCAGTCAGATAGCCACGACGCAGCCTGCCGCGCACCGCGCAGCAGGCCACGGGGCGAAGGGTTTCAGGAACGCAGCGGTTTGACGCTCAGCGGGCAGTTGGGGATCGCCGCGCGCGGCTCCATCACGCCGACCGGCCGACTGTTCCAGTGCGGAAACAGCACCAGCGCCGAGAACAGCGCGCATCCGGCGAAGACGATAAACACCGTCACCGAGTCGAAGTAGCCCGGCAGCAAACCGCCGAGCACCGCGCCAACGGAGCCGCAGCCGTTGACGAAACCGGCGGCGGTGGCGCCGGCCTTGGCCTTGCCGAAATCGATGGCGGCCGCACCGCTGATCATCGAGTCCGGGCCATACAACGTCAGGCCCATGACGAACAGCAACGCGACGACCAACAACACGCTGCCGGTGTTCAGCGCAGCCATGAACAACGCCAGCGTCACGGTCAGCGCCAGCAGACTCAGCACGCAGGCCGGCATGCGTCGGGCGCCGAAGAGTTTGTCCGAGGCCAGGCCGATCATGATCGGCCCGAGCAATCCGGCCAGTTCAAACGCGGTGGGAATGATCGCCGCGCCGACCTTGCCGACACTGGGCATCTGTTCGAAAACAATCACAGGGCCCCACAACAGAATCGCGTAGCGCGCCGGTTTCAGCAGGAAATACGCCAGGCCCAGCACCAGCACCGTGCGGTTGCGCAGGATTTCCTTCAGTGGCTCCCAGACGCTGAGTTTGCTGTTGGCTGCGGTTTCTTCGGCGGTCAGTTCCGGCTCGGGCTCCACCGCCGGCAAGCCGACGTCTTCCGGTTTGTTGCGCTGGAAGATAAAGAACAGCACGGCGACCACCGCGACCACCGCCGCGCTGGAAATGAATGCCGCGTGCCAGGTGCCGACCAGCGTGTAGGCCCACCAGCCGGCGAACGGTGAGGCGACCAGACCACCAAACGCGTAACAGGAACTCCACAAACCGAGCACGCGCCCGCGCTGCTCTGACGGGAAGAAGCTGCCAAGGTTTTTACACAGCCCCGACCAGCCAGTGGACTGCGCCAAACCTTGAATCAACATGCACGTGGCGAAGATCGGCAATGTAGCGAAACTGCCCATCACCAGCGCCGCAGCGGCGGATATCAGCAAACCGCCAAGCACCACCACTCGTGGACCGAAGCGATCGGCGAGCATGCCCCAAGTGAACTGTCCGAGGGCATACGCCGCCAGATAGATTGCGTCGAGGTTGGCCATGGCCATTTTGTCGAGGGTGAAATCAGGGTCTTCGGCGATGCCCAGTTTGGCCACCGAAAATGCTTTGCGGGTGAAGTAGAACGCGGCGTACGCGAGCCAGGTAATAGCGAAGATCTGCACGCGCCAACGCGCCAGGGTGCCGATGTGCTTGTTCATGGTGGTTCTGACCTCAGGGTGTGAGTGTGCCGGCAGAATCGATTAAGAAAAACGCCTGTGTTTTTTATTGTTGAGCACTGCGTTACCGCCCCTTCCCTTCGGCGATAACGGTCAGATGAGTCTGCTGTTGCACGCACAGGCTCATGGGCCGGCGCTGCTGTTCGACCGAACAGTCAGCGATGGCGTGAGCCGATCAAAGCAATTACTGTTTAATAAATAAAATCGATTTATCGTATTTCACACATAAGCTGAGCTTGTTACTGGAGCCACCATGTCCGTCTCTCATGCCCAACTCAAAGCGTTCCATGCGGTGGCCGTCCATGGCAGCTTCACCCGCGCCGCCGAGCGGCTTTATCTGACGCAACCGGCGATTTCCGACCAGGTACGCAAACTCGAAGAACGCTTCGGCGTGCTGCTGTTTCACCGCAATAAACGTTCCGTGCGCCTGACCGACCTGGGCGAGCGCCTGCTGGCGATCACCCAGCGCCTGTTCGTGATCGAAGCCGAAGCGCAGGAATTGCTGCAGGAATCCCAGGCCCTGCAGACCGGCAGCCTGATTCTCGCCGTGGACGCGCCGATCCACGTGTTGCCGCAGATCGCGCGGTTCTGCGAGCGCTACCCGGGGATCAGCGTGAAAATCGAAACCGGCAATACCGATGAATCGCTGTTTCGCCTGTTCAACTATCAGGCCGATCTGGCGCTGCTCGGCCGCGACGTAACCGATGAACGCTTGCTGTGCGTGCCGTTGCGCAACGATCCGATGGTGGCGTTCGTTTCGCGCAATCATCCGTGGGCCGAACGCGAATCGATCTGTCTGGCCGATCTGGATGACACGCCACTGGTGCTGCGTGAGATCGGTTCAGTAACCCGGCAGACCCTGGAAGAGGAAATGGCCCGAGCGGGCTTGCGCATTCGCCCGGCAATTCAGGTTGAAGGTCGGGAAGCGGCGCGCGAAGCCGTGGTGGTGGGGATCGGGGTTGGTGTGGTTTCAGCGGCGGAGTTCGGCGCCGACTCACGGGTCTGCGCGTTGCCGATCACCGACTGCACGAGGCGCCTGACCGAAACCCTGGTGTGCTTGCGCGAACAGAGTTCGCGGCGGGTGGTGGCGACGTTTCTCGATATGGTTCGCGAGAGCCTTGTGTAAGCAGCACTGGCCCCTTCGCGAGCAGGCTCGCTCCCACATGGGACCGCGCTCTGTAGTGTGGGAGCGAGCCTGCTCGCGAAGGAGTCGCCTCGGTTTTCAGTCTGGCGCCAGATCAAAAAACGCCTGAATCAAGCGCAACTCGCGCCGGCGCTCCATACAGCCAATCATGTGCCGGTTCACCAGCCCTTCCCCGGCAATCGGGATCGCCACCACGCGCGGGTCATGACTGACCTCCACCGATGACACCACACCGACCCCCAACTCGGCCGCGACCGCTTCGGTCACCGCCTCGCGACTGTCCAGCTCCAGCAACACCCGCGGCTGAATCGAGGCCTGCGCACACGCCTGGTCAAACGTGCGCCGGGTGATCGAAGTCGGCTCGCGCAGGACCATGATCACTTGGTCCAGCTCCTTGAGTTTCATTTCCCCGGAGCGATTCGCCCAGCGATGCCCCGCCGGCACCAGCGCGCAGATCCGCGATTCGCTCAGCGCTTGCAGATGCAGGCCCTTGCGCGGCTCGACCTCGGTCAGCACCGCGACATCGGCGTGTTCCGACAACAGCGCCGCCAAAGTTTCCTGCGCGTTGCCCAGACGCAGGTTGACGGTGATCCCCGGATAGCGTGCGCGCAGGCTTGCCAGCATCGGCATGACCATGTGCGGCCCGTCCGCCGCCACCTCCAGACGCCCGGTCAGTAACTGCCGATTGGCCTCGAGCAGCGTCTGCGCTTCTTCCGCCAGGCCGAACATGGCGCGAGTGATCGCCGCCAGTTTGGTGCCCTCCTCGGTCAGTTCCACCCGTCGCGCGGTGCGCCGCAGCAAGGTGATCTGGTAGTGCTCCTCCAGCGACTTGATGTGTCCGGTGACTGCCGGCTGGCTGATGAACAACCGCGCAGCCGCCCGGGTGAAACTGCCTTCGCGGGCCACGGCATCGAAGGCGCGCAGCTGAAACAGATTCATGGATAACCCTCACTGATGGCTGGCATAACAACAAACAATTTGATTGATGCAACGGCGAATTGCAACGTAGGCCCCGTAGCTTCATCCCACAGCGTTTTCGCGAGGACACACGAATGAGTACCGCCGCACCGATTCTGCTCACTCCCGGCCCGTTGACCACTTCGGCCCGCACCCGTCAGGCCATGATGGTCGATTGGGGTTCGTGGGATGACCGCTTCAACCAGCTGACCGCCAGCCTGTGCGAGCAATTGCTGGCCATCCTCAACGGCGCCGCCAGCCACCATTGCGTACCGTTACAGGGCAGCGGCACCTTCGCCGTCGAAGCGGCGATCGGCACGCTGGTACCGCGCGACGGCAAAATCCTCGTGCTGATCAATGGCGCGTACGGCAAGCGCCTGGCGAAAATCTGCGAAGTGCTCGGCCGCTCGTTCAGCACCTTCGAAACCGCCGAAGACGAACCGACCACCGCCGCTGACGTCGACCGCTTGCTGCGCGCCGACGCTGACATCACCCACGTGGCGCTGATCCACTGCGAAACCAGCACCGGCATTCTCAATCCGCTGACCGAGATCGCCGAGGTCGTCGCGCAACACGGCAAACGCCTGATCATCGACGCCATGAGCTCATTCGGCGCGTTGCCGGTGGATGCGCAAAAAGTACCGTTCGACGCGCTGATCGCCGCCTCCGGCAAATGCCTGGAAGGTGTACCGGGGATGGGTTTTGTCTTCGCCCGCAAGGAATCGCTGGCCGCCGCGGCTGGCAACTCGCACTCGCTGGCGATGGACCTGTACGACCAGCACGTCTACATGATGAAAACCGGGCAATGGCGCTTCACCCCGCCCACCCATGTGGTCGCGGCGCTGCACGAAGCGCTACTGCAATACAGCGAAGAAGGCGGCCTGCCAGCGCGGCATGCGCGTTATGCGGCCAACTGTCAGGCGCTGATGGAAGAGATGAACAAGCTCGGTTTGCGCAGCTTCCTGCCGGCGGCAATTCAGGCGCCGATCATCGCCACGTTCCATGCCCCGCAGGATCCGCGTTACCAGTTCAAGGACTTCTATGAGCGGGTCAAGGCCAAGGGTTACATCCTCTACCCCGGCAAGCTGACCCAGGTCGAAACTTTCCGCGTCGGCTGCATCGGCCACGTCACCCCGGACGAAATGCGCCAGGCCGTAGCAGCAGTGGGTGAAGTGCTGCGCGAAATGGAAGTGCTCGACATTTGAGCCTCACCTCAAATCCCCTGTGGGAGCGAGCCTGCTCGCGAAAGCGTCGTCCCAGGCGACACATAAGCTGATGTCAGACCGCTTTCGCGAGCAGGCTCGCTCCCACATTTTGATCTCATTTTCAAATCAGGAACTAATTGCCATGAACTACACCAATCCAAGCAAGCTGCAAGCCGCGATCCTCGACTGGGCCGGTACCGTGGTCGATTTCGGCTCGTTCGCGCCGACGCAGATCTTCGTCGAAGCCTTCGCCGAATTCGATGTTCAGGTATCGATCGAAGAAGCCCGTGGGCCGATGGGCATGGGCAAGTGGGATCACATCCGCACCCTCTGTGATCAGCCGCAAGTGGCCGAGCGTTATCGCAAGGTGTTCGGTCGCACGCCGACCGACGATGACGTCACCGCTATCTACAACCGCTTCATGCCGTTGCAGATCGAGAAAATCGCCGAGCACTCGGCACTGATTCCCGGCGCGCTGGACGCCATCGCCCAACTGCGCACACAAGGCATCAAGATCGGTTCCTGCTCCGGCTACCCGAAAGCGGTGATGGACAAAGTTGTCGAACTCGCCGCCAGCAACGGCTACGTCGCCGACCACGTGGTCGCCACCGATGAAGTGCCAAACGGTCGTCCATGGCCGGCGCAAGCGTTGGCCAACGTGATCGCTCTGGGCATCGACGATGTTGCAGCGTGCGTGAAGATCGACGACACCGTGCCGGGCATTCTCGAAGGTCGCCGGGCCGGCATGTGGACGGTTGCGCTGATTTGCTCGGGCAACGCGCTGGGTCTGGATTATGAGGGTTTCCGCGCGCTGGGCAGCGATGAACTGGCCAGCGAGCGCAAGCGCATCCACGCGCTGTTCGCAGATTCGCGGCCGCATTACATGATCGACACCATCAGCGATCTGCCGGAAGTGATCGCCGACATCAACAAGCGTCTGGCCAACGGGGAGATGCCGCAAAACGCTTGAGGCTGGAAAACTAAAACACCGCTGATGGCAATCAGCGGTGTTTTTTTGCACTGTCTTGAGTAAAGACATCGCTTGTTATGACTTATTCGGAAATAAGGTTACCTTGCGCATCGTACGCAAGACCATCGGGATGTTTAACACTTCCGTCCGGCAATTGTTCAGTTCCATCTTCCCAGACAATACGGCCATCCGGATATTCAACGGTATTATCCGGCCAGACGATTCGCCCGTCCGGATACTCTACCCGGCCGTCTTCATATTGAATGATACCGTCGGGACGCTTGATCGAAGTTTTATCTACAGCGACTACGCTGCCGTCAGGCAGTGTGGTGGAGCCATCGACATTGACTTTCGCACCAATTGTTTGAATCAGCGTTATCAAGGCCACAGGATCGATGTTGATGTTAAGGGTCGGCCATGGCATTGGCGGACGCTTGGTGTCAACCGGGGCCACTGGTTTGGTTGGCGCTACCGGCTTGGTCGGCGCCACTGGTTTGGTCGGCGCCACTGGCTTGGTCGGCGCTACCGGCTTGGTTGGCGCCACTGGCTTGGTCGGCGCTACCGGCTTGGTCGGGGCCACTGGCTTGGTTGGCGCAACTGGCTTGGTCGGCGCTACCGGCTTGGTCGGCGCCACTGGTTTGGTTGGAATTAGTGGCTTGGTTGGCGCAACTGGTTTGGTTGGCGCAACTGGCTTTGTTGGTGTTACCGGCTTTGACGTCGTGGTAGTAGGGCGAGGCTTCGAGATCGGACTTTTCATATTCACACTCAAATTGATAAATATAGTTTTGATCTTTAATAACAAACTAAAGAGCCGACCCGACAATAATCACGCACAACAAACTATTCAAACCAAAAGAAACCACAAGATATAAACAACATAGAGTTACGCTGCGCAGACCAACGTACAACAATAACTTTCAACAAACAGAAGTCATAAACCATAAAACTCGTACTTCGATTGATTGCAAATATCATCACGCCGAAGGTTGGCATGTGTTGATCGCGACCATCGGCTACTTCGCTGCAAATCCGCGCCGTCCCTGCAGGCCACCCGTGTGGGCAAAGACCAGACGCGTGCCGACCGCGAATTCGCCTGACTCGACATGCTGCTTGAGCGCCAGCAAGGCCTTGCCGGTGTACAGCGGTTCCAAAGGGATGCCGCTGGTTTGCTCGGTCTGATCGATGAAGGTCAGCAACGCCTGGTCAACTTTGGCGAAACCACCACGACTGGCATCGATCAGTTGATAGTCCGCCGCAGGCTCGGCGGCGTGCGCGAGGATCGACTCAATGTTCGGCGCTACGCCGTGATCATCCGGCACTGCCAGAGCACCGTACACCACGCGCTTGCCTCGCTCGGCGAGCGCCAGTCCGGCCAGTGTCGTGCCGGTGCCACAGGCCAGCCACCAGGCGTCGAAATCATTCCAGCCCAGCTTGGCCAATTGCTCTTCGGCCTGCTGCCTGATCGCTGCGCAACCCAAGGCGCCGGCCAGTCCACCACCGCCCTCGGGCACCGCATGCAGCGTCGGAAATTGCGCTTGCCATGGCACCCAGAATCCCGCTCCGTGCCGCGCGCGGTAGCCGGCGTAACCGAGCCAATGCAACTGCATGCCGAACGTTTGCAGATCCAGCACTGTCGGCGTGTCCTGCGGGTGCCCGCGCAGCAGCCCCACGGTTTTGAATCCCAACCGCTTGCCCGCCGCCGCCAGCGCGTGCAGGTGATTGGAATGCGCACCGCCAAGGCTGATGATGCCCTCGGCGCCGGCACGCTCGGCGGCTTTGAGATGTTCAACGAGTTTGAACCACTTGTTGCCGCTGATCAGCGGGTCGATGCGGTCCAGGCGCAGGATCGCGACCTCGATGCCGGCGTCTGCCAGCCAGCCTAGACGGAGCGGTTCGAGGGGGGCTTGGGCTAGCCAGTCGGGGGGAGGCAAAAGCATGGGCACTGCACAATCTGGAAAAGACCACATACTAGTAGGAGCTGCCGCAGGCTGCGATCTTTTGATCTTGCTTTTGAAATCAGGATCAACAGATCGCAGCCTTCGGCAGCTCCTACAGAATGTGTTTACAACTCAGCCGCCAGCCGCGAACCCTGATTAATCGCGCGCTTGGCATCCAGCTCCGCCGCGACATCCGCGCCGCCGATCAAGTGCACGTTCTGCCCGGCTTCAACCAGACCATCGTGCAATTCACGCAACGGATCCTGCCCCGCGCAGATCACGATGTTGTCCACCGCCAGCAGTTGCGGCTCACCGCTTTCGCCGATGCGAATGTGCAAGCCTTGGTCATCGATGCTCAGGTATTCGACGCTGTTGAGCATCTGCACCTGCTTGTTCTTCAGACCGGTGCGATGAATCCAGCCGGTGGTTTTACCCAGACCGTCGCCGACCTTGGTTTTCTTGCGCTGCAACAGGAACACCTCACGGGCCGGCGCATGCGGCGCCGCTTTGATTCCCGCCACACCACCACGGGCCTCCAGTTGCGTGTCGATGCCCCACTCTTTCCAGAACGCCGCGCGATCCAGACTGGTGGCCACGCCTTGATGAACGAGAAATTCCGAGACATCGAAACCGATCCCGCCCGCACCGATCACCGCGACACGCTTGCCGACCGGCTTGCGCTCGAGGATCACGTCCAGATAACTCAGGACCTTGGCATTCTCGACGCCCGGAATCGCCGGCACGCGCGGGGCGATACCGGTGGCGAGGATGATCTCGTCGTAACCGCCGTCAACCAACTTGGCCACGTCGACGCGGGTGTTCAGGCACACCTCGACATTGGTGGTTTGCAGCTTGCGGTTGAAGTAGCGCAGGGTTTCGAAAAACTCTTCCTTGCCCGGTACGCGCTTGGCAATGTTGAACTGGCCACCGATCTCACTGGCTGAATCGAACAGCGTCACCTGATGACCGCGCTCGGCGGCCACGGTGG
Source organism: Pseudomonas sp. S3_G06 (assembly GCF_054667565.1). NCBI lineage: Bacteria > Pseudomonadati > Pseudomonadota > Gammaproteobacteria > Pseudomonadales > Pseudomonadaceae > Pseudomonas > Pseudomonas sp. S3_G06. The sequence continues at coordinate 1,391,747 of NZ_CP162738.1, read as the reverse complement.
CGGCGGACAAACCGGCAGGGCCGGCACCGACCACGGCGATTTTCTTGATCTGCTGCACCGGCAGGTAATTGAGTTCGGTTTCGTGGCAGGCACGCGGGTTGACCAGGCAACTGGTGAGCTTGCCGCCAAAGGTGTGGTCGAGGCACGCCTGGTTGCAGCCGATGCAGGTGTTGATTTCGTCGGCACGCCCTGCTGCGGCCTTGTTGACGAAGTCCGGATCGGCGAGGAATGGTCGGGCCATGGAGACCATGTCGGCATCGCCTTCAGCAAGAATCTGCTCGGCAATTTCCGGAGTATTGATGCGGTTGGTGGTGATCAGCGGAATGCTCACAGAGCCGCGCAACTTGGCCGTGACCTTGCTGAAAGCTGCACGCGGAACCTTGGTGGCGATGGTCGGAATCCGCGCTTCGTGCCAGCCGATACCGGTGTTGATGATCGTCGCGCCCGCCTGTTCGATGGCTTTGGCCAGCGTGACGATTTCATCCCAGGTGCTGCCACCTTCGACCAGATCGAGCATCGACAGGCGGAAGATGATGATGAAATTCGGCCCGACCGCTTCGCGCACACGACGGACAATTTCTACCGGCAGGCGCATGCGGTTTTCGTAGCTGCCACCCCAGCGGTCGGTGCGGTGGTTGGTGTGCGCGGCGAGGAACTGGTTAATGAAGTAACCTTCCGAACCCATGATTTCGACGCCGTCGTATTCGGCGGTTTGCGCCAATACCGAGCAGGTGACGAAATCGCTGATCTGCTTTTCGATGCCCTCTTCGTCCAGCTCTTTGGGCTTGAACGGGTTGATCGGCGCCTGAATCGCGCTCGGCGCTACCTGTTTCGGGCTGTAGGCGTAACGCCCGGCGTGGAGAATCTGCATGCAGATCTTGCCGCCCGCCTCGTGCACCGCACGAGTGACGATGCGGTGCTTGAGCGCCTCTTCCTCGATAGTGAGCTTGGCCGCGCCGGAATACACGCCGCCCTCATCATTCGGGCCAATGCCGCCAGTGACCATCAGGCCGACACCGCCACGGGCACGTTCGGCGAAGTACGCCGCCATGCGCTCGAAGCCACCCGGCTTTTCTTCCAGGCCGGTGTGCATCGAGCCCATCAGGGTGCGGTTGCGCAGCGTGGTGAATCCCAGGTCCAGCGGGGCCAGCAAATGCGGGTAATGAGCGGCGGTCATCGGTAACTCCACAACGAGCGATCACGGAAAGTTGCGGGAGCTCTGCGTCCCCCGTCAGTCATGTTCGACAGACTAAGAGTCGCACCGCTGTCACTCAATGACCGTAACTGACAAGTTATTGATCCAAATGCGCAGCGCCCCTTGGCAACCCGAGCCATGGGCCCTACCCTAGTCGGCACATTCTGTACCCGGCTGTTGTTGGTTTTCATGCGCAAACTTCTGTATCTGTTTTTCTCCATGGCCCTCATTGCCGCCCTGACCACCTACGCCATGTGGGCGGCAGACCGGCCGGCGGGGCATTACCTGTCGGACCTGCGCATCAAGCTCGCCGTCAATCAGGGCACGCCCGCCGACCGAGGCAATCTGCTCGGCATTCAGCCCGAACTGTTCCCCACCGATTACCAAAGCTCCGCACGCCTGCACCGCAAACTCGCAGCGTATCTGCAGCAGGCCCGCGATCAGGGCTTGCTCAACGAAAAAACCGTGGTGGTATTGCCCGAGCACGTCGGCACCTGGCTGATGATCAGCGGCGAGAAAGACGAGTTGTATCAGGCGCCGACCCTGGCGGAGGCACTGAACTGGCTGGCGGCGAGCAATCCGCTGTTGTTTGCCCGAGCGTGGCTGCGGGCCAAGGGCGAGCAACGGCTGAACGATGCTTATCTGCGGATGAAAGCGAAGGCCATGGCCAAGGATTACCAGGCGCTGTTCGGCGGTCTGGCCAAGGAGTTTCAGGTCACCCTTGTAGCCGGCTCCATCGTGCTGCCGGAGCCAAGCATCCGCGACGGCCGGCTCAAGCCCGGCAGCGGCGCCCTGTTCAACAGCAGCGTGGTGTTTGGTCGCGACGGCGTACCGTTGGGCCAGCCGCAGCGGCAGATGCATCCGATCTTTGATCAGCAAGGTGTGATTCAGGCCGAAGACAAACATGCCATCCAGGTCGTCGACACACCGGCCGGACGCTTGGGCATCCTGATCGGCAGTGACAGCTGGTATCCCGGCAACTACCGCACCCTCGATGAACAAGGCGCGCAACTGGTGGCCGTGCCGGCGCAGGTTATTGGTCAAGGCGCCTGGGACAAGCCATGGCGTGGCTACAAGGGTTCGAGCACGCCGGGCTCGGTCAGCCTCAAGCCCGGCGACCTCAGTGAAGGCCAAGCCTGGCATCGACTGACCCTCACCGCGCAACCGCCAAGCAGCCACGCGATTGCCGGCGTCAGTGTATTCATGCGCGGGCAGTTCTGGGACAAGCCGAGTACCGGCACAAGCTTCCTCAGCAGCAACGGCCAGCAGTTCGCCGATGGCGAGGCCCGTGGTGCGCGTTTGCTGAACGTCTGGCTGTAAACCATGAAGCCGCAGCCGATGCGCCTCGGGGATCTGTCGGTGGGCTTCGTCCATAGTCTGGCCGACGCCGTGCGCAGCCACGGTACCGACCCGCTGCCTCTGCTCGAGCAATACGGCCTCGATGCCGCGCGACTGGCCGAGGCCGGGGCACGCTTGTCGATCCCGCGTTACATGCGCCTGGGCCATGCGGCGATTCAACTCACCGGCGACCCGGCCCTGGGCCTGCGCATGGGCCGGATGATCCGCTTGAATCAGGCCGGTCTGGCCGGCATCACTGCGGCGCAAGCACCCACCGTGCGTGAAGCGGCCCGCTGCCTGACGCGCTTCGAGCCGCTTTACGGCTCGAACTATCGCGGGCAGTCCAGTTTTCATGAAGATGCCAACGGTGCCTGGCTGCGCTTCTACTCGATCAGCCCGTACAACACCTATAACCGCTTCGTGGTCGACTCGATCCTCGCCGGCTGGCTGCATCAGTTGTCGAGCCTGTGCGGCGAAACGTTGCGCGCCGAGAGAATCGAAATCGAATTCGAAGCGCCGGATTACCGCGACGCCTACACAATGCTTGGCGACTGCCCGATCCAGTTCAGCGCCGAACGCAATCAGCTGCGCCTGAGCCTGAACAGCCTTGCCCTGCGCAATCCCGAACATTGCCCGAGCACCTGGCGACATCTGCTGCAATTGTGCGAGCGGGAGCTGGAACAACTGACCCGCACCCGCAGCCTGCGCGAGCGCATAACTCAGTTGCTCGGCCCGCTGCTCAACGGCGGCCGCGAGCCGGATCTCGAGGAAGTCGCGGCACGCCTGAAACTGCCAACCTGGACCCTGCGGCGCAAACTTGCTGAAGAAGGCACGCAATTTCGCGCGATCCTCAATGACACACGCCGCGACCTGGCAATGACCTACATCCGCGACACCGAACTGGCGTTCGGCGAAATCGCTTACCTGCTGGGCTTTGCCTCAGCTGAAGCCTTCCAGCGTGCATTCAAGCGCTGGAGCGGGCAGACGCCCGGCGAGTTCCGGCGCAGTCATCGTTCGGGAGCGTGAGTTGCAAGCTGCAAGCTGCAAGCAGCAAGCTGCAAGCTGCAAGCGAGAGCCAAGCACAGCCGAACGCTTGAAGCTTGAAGCTTATAGTTCGGTTGCGTCGTCAGCCGGCTCTGGTTGATCCAGTTCAAAGGCCTGGTATTCGAGCAGTTCTTCCTGATACTCATCCATCGTATAAATCCCCCAACTGCTCGCAATGAAAATGGCCTGATCAATCGACCTGTGCCCCGAGCATAAAGTGCCCGTATGAAGGAAAAGTGAAACGCGACCTTCATGAATAAAACGTAGCAGGTGGCTGGGGATTTATCGCGGCGATGGTGTCGCAGGTGTGTAACCAGATCTTAAGCCAACCCGAAAACCACTGTGGGAGCGAGCCTGCTCGCGAAGGCGGTGTGTCAGTCTGATCATCTGTCGACTGACACTCCGCATTCGCGAGCAGGCTCGCTCCCACAGGGTTTCGCTTGGTCTCTTATTGGCCCGACGCAGGCATCGCCGGAATCGGCTCGGACGGTGGAGGAATATCCGGGTTGGTCGGTGGCGTGATGGTTTCGCTGGCCGGCGCGGGCTCTTCCACGGGCGCTGGCGCAGGCGTAATCGGCGTCGACTCCGCTGGCGGTACCACCGGCTCGGAATTCACCGGCGCGGCTTCAACCGGGGCCGGTGCAGGTTCTGCAGCCGGCGCTGGGGCCGTTTCCGCTGCCGGTGTCGGCACCAGTGGCGCAGGCGCCGGAGCGGGCGTCACCTTCGGCTCAGGCACGCCGAGGTCGGTTTTCGGTTTTTCTTCGATATGCGCCGCTTTCTTCGCATCGGCGGGCAAAAACTGCTCCACCAGCGTGAAGAAGCGCTCGTAGAACTTCTGCGCAGTAACCGTCTCGCTGGCGACCTTGACCATCGAATCGTCCGAAGAGCCGATCGGCATCGACACCGAGCCCAACACACCCACACCGAGGCTGGCGGAATTGTTGGTCTTCTTCAACGCATAACGATCCTGCAAGGCGTTGGCGAACACCGTCGCATGATGCCCGGCGCTGCCGTCTTCGGCGCAGACCACGTTGAAGCTGATCTCGAGATGGGTCTCGCCGGTCTGCTGGAAGCTCTTGTGCCCGCTGACCAGTTTCGGATCACTGCTGGTAATGATGTAGCCCTGACTAAGCAACGCGCGCCGGGCCGCTTCGCAACTGGCGGTGTCGGTCACCGGGTAATTGCGCGAAAAGGTGCCGGAGTCATCGAAGTTCTCATGCTCATAGATCGGCTTGTCCTTCGAACAACCGGCCACCGCAGTCAACAACAGCGCCAGCCCGACAACACGCATGGGAGTGGAAATCAACATTGAACATCCTGAGGGAAAACAGTCCGGGGCGTATTGTGCAACAGATCGTTGCCCCATGGCGTATGGAATAGTGTCAAGAATCGATTACAACTTTACCGGTCATGGCCATCAGGAAAAAGCCGCGTGGACAAATGATCGATCAACGCGCGCAATTTCGCCGTGGCTTGTCGGCTCGACGGCCATAACGCCCCAGAACTGACCGGCGTGTTCTAAATGCAAAAGAAAGGTAAAAATTCAAGATCAGGTCGGCTGTCAGGCCGCCTTCGCGAGCAGGCTCGCTCCCACAGAAAAGCAAAGCAGCGCAGCTGCCCGCGGCAAAGCCGCCCCACTCAACAATGAGCGCAAGCTCGAGTGCTTCTGATCTTGCTTTTGATCCATCGGCGACGTCGGAAGGCTGAGCGGAGGGATTGATCCGGGTGTGGGAGCGTAGCGACCGTCTGGCGCAGCCAGACACAGCGGAAGGAGGTGCAGCGAAGCAAACCGGAGCCGCTGCTCCCGGATCGATCCCGCAGCGAAGGAACCCGAGCCTGCGAGGGCCGAACGTAGGAGCAAGCGTTTTTTTGCTTACTTTTTTTAGGCGTTTGTAAAAAAAGTGAGTCGCCGTAAGGGCGAAACCGCCAGCCGCAACACCGCAAAAAACGGATATTCACCCAAAACCCAACAGCATGGCCGGCCCAAAGGCCGCCACGCCCAAAAAACAAAAAAGCCCCGACCAACCAGGCCGGGGCTCCTTCAAACGTCAGTCAAAAGATCAGAACCGCTCGATCTCCGCCTCAGCTTCCAACTGCTTGCGATACGCCGCAAAGTCCTGCTGCCCTTCACGGGAAGCCAGGAAGCGACGATATTGCGCCTTCTCTTCATCAGTAGGCGCGGCAGCTTCGTTAACACCGTTGAGTCGCACAACCATCAGGCTGCCATCCGGCAACGTAACGCTGGAGAACGTCGGCTTGTCCTTGGCAGCCGGCTTCGGCATACGGAACAGTGCCTGCAGCACAGCCGGATCAACCCCTTCCTGACCACGGGTGGCCGCTTCGGTGATCTTCCAGTTCTGACCGTCAATGGCCTTGTCCAGCGGCGCCTTGCCATCGCGCAGATCAGCGATCAGCTTCTCGGCACGGGTCTTGGCCTCGGCACTGGCGTGCTCCTTGGTCAGTTGAGTACGGATTGCCGCGCTCACACTTTCCAGCGGCAGTTGCGCAGGCTTCAGGTGCTCCTTGGAACGCAGCACGATCACGGTTTCCGGGTCCAGCTCGATGGCGGTGCTGTTGGCACCTTCGTCAATCACTTCCGGGCTGAACGCGGCAGTGACCACGGCACGGTTGGCGGCAACACCTTCGCCACCTTCACGGCCGAACGGTTTGGAAGTGTGCACGGTCAGTTTCAGATCCGCTGCTGGCTGCGCCAGGTCAGAGGCTTCGAACGCCGAGTCTTCCAGTTGCTTGGTCGCCTCAACAAAACGCTGCTCGACCTGAGCGGCTTTCAGCTCACGGGTCAGCTTGTCTTTCAGGCTGGCCAGGGTCGGCACTTCAGGCGCTTCCACGCCCAACAGCTTGATCAGGTGATAACCGAAGTCGGTACGAATCGGCTCGGACACCTGGTCTTTCGACAGCGAGTACAGAGCCTTTTCGAAGGCCGGGTCGTAAACGCCAGGACCGGCGTAACCGAGGTCACCGCCATTGTTGGCGGAACCCGGATCCTGCGAGAACTCCTTGGCCAGCGCTTCGAATTTCTCGCCCTTGGCCAGACGCGCCTGGACTTCGTCGATCTTCGCCTTGGCCTGCGCTTCGGTGGTCTTGTCGTTCACTTCGATAAGGATGTGCGCGGCACGACGCTGTTCCGACAGGTTGGCGATCTCTTTCTGATACGCCGCCTCAAGATCTTCATCCTTGACTGCGACCTGATCAAAGAACGACGACTTCTTCAGCTCGACGTAATCAATGATCACCTGGTCCGGCGTCATGAATTCCTTGGCGTGCTCGTCGTAGTAAGCCTTGACCTCGTCATCGGTCAGCTTGACCGCAGCCGGGTCGGCCTTCACGTTCAGAGTGGCGAAATCACGGGTCTGTTTTTCCAGACGGGCGAATGCCAGCACTTCGGCGTCGGTGACGAAACCGCTGCCGGCAACGCCAGCGCGCAATTGGCCGATGAGCATTTCCTGAGCCAGCATCTGGCGGAACTGCATGCGGCTGTAGCCCAGTTGACGGATCACCTGGTCGAAACGCTCCGAGCTGAACTTGCCGTCGACCTGGAATTCAGGCGTCTGCAGGATCACTTGATCCAGCGCGGCTTCGGAGAATGAGAACTTCGCCTGTTCGGCGCCTTGCAGCAGCAACTTGCGGTCGATCAGGCCTTTGAGCGCCGATTCGCGCAGCATTTTTTCGTCGAGCAAGGAAGCATCGAAGTCCTTGCCCAACTGTTGCATCAGCTGACGGCGTTGCATATCAACGGCCTGGCTCAGCTCGTTCTGGCTGATTTCGTCACCGTTGACCTTGGCCGCCTCGTTCTTGTGAGTCGTGGCCTGGAAAATGGCATCGAAACCGGTCAGGGCCATCAGTGCAACGATGACCCCGATAATGGTCTTGGCAATCCAGCCTTGTGAATTGTCCCTGATATTCTGCAGCATGCGTCCCCCAGAAACGGTTGAACTTCAATTTAGGCAACCGTGGAGCGTGGGTAGAATCCGGATAGAAGAAAGGCGCATCCGAGGATGCGCCTTCTCGTAACTGGCGGAGCGGACAGGGCTCGAACCCTCGATCCCGGCGTTACAGGTGGCTCTTTCAGCCACCTGCTCTACCGCTCCGCTGCCAAGTCAGGCTTGACCCCGACCCGGATGGGTAAAAACCTAGAAACTCAGTTAACAGCTTCTTTCAGCGCTTTACCGGCTTTGAAACCTGGCTTCTTGGCAGCCGGGATTTCCAGAGACTTGCCGGTTTGCGGGTTGCGACCGGTACGAGCCGGACGGTCAGTCACGGAGAAAGTACCGAAACCAACCAGAACAACGGAGTCGCCAGCCTTCAGAGCGCCAGTGACGGATTCGATTACAGCGTCCAGCGCACGGCCAGCAGCAGCTTTCGGGATATCAGCGGATGCAGCGATAGCATCAATCAGTTCCGACTTGTTCACTCTAAGTCCCCTTATATCTATTTTGAGATGTTTCTAAGTTTTTTGGTGAAAGCAAAAACGAGTGCTGAATGGCCTACAGACACTTAAGAGCCGCTTTATAACAAGGGCTCTAAAATGCTGTCAAGGAAAGCCCCCCAGGCTAAAACGTATTAATGCGTGCTAATTCTTTCCTTGGCATCAGACTCGCGTTTTTCGTCCTTGGCAACTATCTCCGGAGCCACATCCGGCAAGGGCTCCGGCGCGTATTGCAGCGCAATTTGCAGGACCTCGTCAATCCATTTAACCGGTTTGATCTGCAGATCCTGCTTGATATTGTCAGGAATCTCCTTCAGATCGCGGACGTTTTCTTCCGGAATAATCACAATCTTGATTCCGCCGCGATGTGCCGCCAGCAGTTTTTCTTTCAAACCGCCAATTGCCAACACCTGACCACGCAAAGTGATCTCACCGGTCATGGCGACATCGGCGCGCACCGGAATGCCGGTCAATGCCGAGACCAACGCGGTGCACATGCCCACGCCAGCGCTAGGGCCGTCTTTCGGCGTAGCACCTTCCGGCATGTGAATATGGGTGTCGCGCTTCTCGTGGAAGTCCAGCGGGATGCCCAGGCTCTTGGCGCGGCTGCGCACAACGGTCTGTGCGGCAGTGATCGATTCGACCATCACATCACCGAGCGAACCGGTCTTGATCAGTTGCCCTTTACCCGGAATCACTGCGGCTTCGATGGTCAGTAATTCGCCGCCAACCTGAGTCCACGCCAGGCCAGTCACCTGCCCCACCTGATCCTGCTGCTCGGCCAGGCCGTAGCGGAACTTGCGCACGCCAAGGAAATGCTCAAGCAACTCAGCTGTCACTTTTACCGAGAAGCGTTTTTCCAGCGCATGCTCTTTGACTGCCTTGCGGCAGACCTTGGCGATTTGCCGCTCGAGGCCCCGCACACCCGCTTCACGGGTGTAATAACGGATGATGTCGCGGATGGCTTCCTCGTCGAACTCCAGCTCGCCCTTCTTCAGACCGTTAGCGGCGATCTGTTTCGGCGAGAGGTATTTCACGGCGATGTTGATCTTCTCGTCTTCGGTGTAACCCGGCAGACGAATCACTTCCATCCGGTCCAGCAGCGCTGGCGGGATGTTCATCGAGTTCGAGGTGCACAGGAACATCACATCGGAAAGGTCGTAATCGACTTCCAGATAGTGATCGTTGAAGTTGTGGTTTTGCTCAGGATCAAGCACTTCCAGCAACGCCGAAGCCGGATCGCCACGCATATCGCTGCCCATCTTGTCGATTTCATCGAGCAGGAACAGCGGGTTGCGCACGCCCACTTTTGTCATCTTTTGAATCAATCTACCCGGCATCGAACCGATGTAAGTCCGACGATGACCACGAATTTCCGCTTCGTCACGCACGCCGCCCAAGGCCATACGTACGAATTTACGGTTGGTGGCATGGGCAATCGATTCCGCCAGCGAGGTTTTACCCACGCCTGGAGGACCGACCAGGCACAACACCGGGCCACGGATTTTCTTCACACGCTTCTGCACGGCGAGGTATTCAAGGATGCGCTCCTTGACCTCTTCGAGGCCGTAGTGATCGGCGTCGAGAATGTCTTCTGCACGAGCCAGGTCGAGACGCACTTTGCTTTGCGCCTTCCACGGCACCTGCACCAGCCAGTCAATGTAGGAGCGCACCACGGTGGCTTCAGCCGACATCGGCGACATCTGCTTGAGCTTGTTCAGCTCGGCAGTGGCTTTGGCCAGCGCATCTTTCGGCAGGCCGGCAGCATCGATGCGCTTTTTCAGCTCTTCGATTTCGTTGTGGCCTTCGTCGCCGTCGCCGAGTTCTTTCTGAATGGCCTTCATCTGCTCATTCAGGTAGTACTCGCGCTGGCTGCGCTCCATTTGCTTTTTGACGCGACCGCGAATGCGTTTTTCAACCTGCAGCAGGTCGATTTCGGCATCCAGCAGTGCCAGCACGTGCTCGACACGGGCTGACAGATCGATGATCTCGAGGATTTCCTGCTTCTGCTCGATTTTCAGCGCCATGTGCGCGGCCATGGTGTCGACCAGACGACCGGGCTCATCGATGCTGTTGAGCGACGACAGGACTTCAGCCGGGACCTTCTTGCCCAGCTGAACGTATTGTTCGAACTGCGAAAGCAGTGTGCGCACGAAGACTTCCGACTCACGCTCGGCGGCGCCGACTTCTTCGATCAGAGACACTTCGGCGCGGCAATGGCCATCGACTTCGCTGAAGCGCTCGACAGTGCCACGCTGCTCGCCTTCGACCAGAACCTTGACGGTGCCGTCAGGCAGCTTCAGCAGTTGCAGAACCGTGGCAATCGTACCTACGCGATAGAGAGCGTCTTCACCGGGATCATCGTCAGCCGGGTTTCGCTGGGCCAGCAGCAGAATCTGCTTGTCACCCGTCATCGCTGCCTCGAGGGCTTCGATGGATTTCTCGCGCCCCACGAACAGCGGGATAACCATGTGCGGATAAACCACGACATCACGCAATGGCAGGAGAGGCAATTCGATGGTTGTCTTCATGATCTCGCCTCTACGGCGGCCGTATGGCCGTAATCAGATGGAATTAAGCTTGAAACCAAGATGGGGGCTGCCTCGAAAAAAAACAAGCGCAAAGCGGAGGTAAAAAACGACTTAAAAAAAAAGAGGCCCGAAGGCCCCTTCTTTGTTGCGGCGCTGTGAACACCTACGCGTCCGGCGCTGCCTTGGCCGTCGGCTCACTGTTTTCGTAGATATACAGTGGCTTGGACTTGCCTTCGATCACGCTTTCATCGATCACGACTTTGCTCACCTCGGACTGCGAGGGGATCTCATACATCGTGTCGAGCAATACACCTTCGAGAATCGAACGCAGGCCACGGGCACCGGTTTTACGTTCCAGAGCACGCTTGGCGACCGATTTCAGCGCGTCGGAACGGAATTCCAGATCCACGCCTTCCATCTCGAACAGCTTGGCATACTGTTTGGTCAGAGCATTTTTCGGCTCGGTGAGGATTTGCATCAGCGCAGCCTCGTCGAGCTCATCCAGTGTCGCCAGGACCGGCAGACGACCGACGAATTCCGGGATCAGACCGAACTTGACCAGATCGTCAGGCTCGACTTCACGCAGGGATTCACCGACTTTCTTGCCTTCTTCCTTGCTGCGCACTTCGGCGTTGAAGCCGATGCCGCCTTTGGTGGAACGGTTCTGAATGACCTTTTCCAGGCCGGAGAACGCACCACCGCAGATGAACAGGATGTTACGGGTGTCGACCTGCAGGAACTCCTGCTGCGGATGCTTGCGGCCACCTTGCGGCGGTACCGAAGCGACCGTGCCTTCGATCAACTTGAGCAAGGCCTGCTGCACGCCTTCACCGGAAACATCACGGGTGATCGACGGGTTGTCGGACTTGCGGGAAATCTTGTCGATTTCGTCGATGTAGACAATGCCCATCTGGGCTTTCTCTACGTCGTAATCGCACTTCTGCAGCAGCTTCTGAATGATGTTCTCGACATCTTCACCCACGTAACCTGCCTCGGTGAGGGTAGTTGCGTCAGCGATGGTGAACGGAACGTTCAGCAAGCGGGCCAGTGTTTCGGCCAGCAGGGTTTTACCGGAGCCTGTCGGGCCGATCAGCAGGATGTTGCTCTTGCCGAGTTCGACGTCGTCAGCCTTTTTGTCACGCTGATTCAGGCGCTTGTAGTGGTTGTACACCGCTACGGCCAAAACCTTTTTCGCACGCTCCTGACCAATGACGTACTGGTCAAGGATGCCGCTGATTTCTTTAGGCGAAGGCAATTTATGCGCGCTGCTTTCGGCCTGTGCTTCCTGCACCTCCTCGCGGATGATGTCATTGCACAGGTCGACGCACTCGTCGCAGATAAAGACCGAGGGGCCGGCAATCAATTTGCGCACTTCATGCTGGCTTTTGCCACAGAAGGAGCAATAGAGCAGCTTGCCGTTGTCCTCGCCGTTGCGGGTGTCAGTCATTCGTTCGATCCAAATCCGATAGGCTTGCAACACAAGATGAAGGCTATTGCGGGCTTTTTCAAGCCCGCCGCTGATCGGACATGCCGATCAGGCCTGTTTTGCGCTGCTTATATTAAGCTGGACGCTGGTTGATCACTTCGTCGATCAGGCCGTATTCCTTCGCAGCTTCGGCACTCATGAAGTTGTCGCGATTGGTATCGCGCTCGATTTCTTCCAGAGTACGGCCGCTGTGCTTGGCCATCAGCATGTTCAGACGCTCGCGGATGAAGAGGATTTCCTTGGCGTGGATTTCGATGTCCGACGCCTGGCCCTGGAAACCGCCCAGTGGCTGGTGAATCATCACGCGCGAGTTCGGCAGGCAGAAACGCTTGCCCGGTGCACCTGCGGTGAGCAGGAATGCGCCCATGCTGCAGGCCTGACCGATGCAGGTGGTCGATACGTTCGGCTTGATGAACTGCATGGTGTCGTAGATCGACATGCCGGCAGTCACCGAACCGCCCGGCGAGTTGATGTACAGATGGATGTCCTTGTCCGGGTTTTCCGCTTCAAGGAACAGCAGTTGCGCACAGATCAGGTTGGCCATGTAGTCCTCTACCGGGCCCACCAGAAAGATCACTCGCTCCTTGAGCAGGCGCGAGTAGATGTCGTAGGCGCGTTCGCCACGAGCGGACTGCTCGACAACCATCGGGACCAGGCCGCCGGCGGCCTGGATATCAGAGTTCTGCTGAATATAAGAATTACGGAACATGCTCTGCAGTCGCTCCCAAATAGTTATGTCTTGAATACGCATAAGCCAGCTCGAGAGCTGGCTTATGGTGTGCACTTCTAACGCAAAATCAATCAGTCGGCTGCTGGAGCTTCTACCGGCTTGACTGCTTCTTCGTAGGAGACCGATTTGTCGGTCACACTAGCTTTCTGCAGAACAGTATCCACAACTTGTTCTTCCAGCACAACCGAACGCACTTCGTTCAGCTGCTGCTCGTTTTTGTAGTACCACGACACGACCTGCTCTGGCTCCTGGTAAGCGGAAGCCATTTCCTGAATCATTTCGCGAACACGAGCTTCGTCAGGCTTGAGGTCGAACTGCTTGACCACTTCAGCAACGATCAGGCCCAGCACGACGCGGCGCTTGGCTTGCTCTTCGAACAGCTCGGCCGGCAGTTGGTCTGGCTTGATGTTGCCGCCGAACTGCTGAACAGCCTGCACGCGCAGACGGTCAACTTCGTTGGACAGCAGAGCCTTTGGCACTTCGATCGGGTTGGTGGCCAGCAGACCGTCCATTACCTGATTCTTGACCTTGGATTTGATCGCCTGACGCAGTTCACGCTCCATGTTCTTGCGAACTTCGGTGCGGAAACCGTCGATACCGCTTTCCTTGATGCCGAATTGAGCGAAGAACTCTTCGTTCAGCTCAGGCAGCTTAGGCTCGGACACAGTGTTGACGGTCACGGTGAACTCGGCGGTTTTGCCAGCCAGGTCCAGGTTCTGATAGTCCTCAGGGAAGGTCAGGTTCAGAACGCGCTCTTCGCCAGCCTTAGCGCCAACCAGGCCTTCTTCGAAGCCCGGGATCATACGGCCGGAACCCAGTACCAGCTGAGTGCCCTTGGCGGAGCCGCCAGCGAACACTTCGCCGTCAACCTTGCCAACGAAATCGATGTTCAGCTGGTCTTCGTTCTGCGCAGAACGGTCGGCCACTTCGAAACGGGTGTTCTGCTTGCGCAGGATGTCGAGCATCTTGTCCAGGTCAGCGTCAGCCACTTCAGCGCTCAGACGCTCAACGGTGATGCCTTCGAAGCCAGCAACGGTGAACTCAGGGAAGACTTCGAATACAGCAACGTATTCCAGATCCTTGCCCGCTTCGAGCGACTTTGGCTCGATCGAAGGCGAACCGGCAGGGTTGAGCTTCTGCTCGACCACAGCTTCGTAGAAGGAAGACTGGATGACGTCGCCTACCGCTTCCTGACGCGCATCAGCACCGAAACGGCGCTTGATTTCGCTCATTGGCACTTTGCCTGGACGGAAGCCAGCAATTTTGGCCTTTTGGGCAGTCTGCTGCAGACGCTTGTTGACCTGAGTCTCGATGCGCTCTGCCGGCACGGTGACGCTCATGCGGCGCTCGAGAGCAGTAGTATTTTCAACAGAAACTTGCATGGATATTCCTCGTTGCACAGACGTTAGCCGGCCGTTTCCGACCCCAGAATCAAGGGCATGCATTCTAGTGGGTCAAACTCAAGAAGTCACCCTACTGGAAACGGGTAAAAAAACAGCAGGCAATTTATAGGGAGCGCCGCACGAATGCCGTGCACTCCACTGGCGAATACAAGCGATCACGTCAGGGCTCTGCAGCAACGCTTCTATATATAGAAGCAACTATCAAATCCGCCCCGACAGACGTTCCGGCAAAACCGGAACGACGAGCAGTTCAGCGTCATCCGATCCTTTAAAAGCGATGAAGTGCCCTGCCCTGCGCTTCGAAATCGGCCATGGCCGGATTTCGAAACCGCTAAAACAAAAAAGGCGCCAGACTGTTAAATCTGGCGCCTTTCGAAATATGGGGTGGACGATGGGGATCGAACCCACGACAACGGGAGTCACAATCCCGTGCTCTACCAACTGAGCTACGCCCACCATATTGCGTAACAAAAAAGCCAAACAACTTCTTTGTCGAAACTTCATCAGGCCGGAGGCACAGATGAAGCTTTATTTGGTGCGGATGAAGAGACTCGAACTCTTACGCCTCGCGGCGCTGGAACCTAAATCCAGTGTGTCTACCAATTCCACCACATCCGCGGATGAAGCTTTTAAAGCAAAGGCGCCAGACCGTTAAATCTGGCGCCTTTCGAAATATGGGGTGGACGATGGGGATCGAACCCACGACAACGGGAGTCACAATCCCGTGCTCTACCAACTGAGCTACGCCCACCATATCGCGTTACTTGTGCCAAAGCTGCCTAATGGCGCACCCGGCAGGACTCGAACCTGCGACCATCCGCTTAGAAGGCGGATGCTCTATCCAGCTGAGCTACGGGCGCCTTGTTAATCTGTACTCTTAAAGGACTACAAACTAAGTGCTTTCCAGCGTCGCAGAACCTTGATTCCGCTCCACCTTCTTAACCAGTGCTAGGCTGTGCCCGACAAGTGCGACGAATAGTATAGAGGGCTCCAAAGGTCGTCAAATCCTTTTTGAAAAAAATTCATTTAATTAAAGGAGTTAGAGGAATTTGCTGACCAAGCGCCTTTGCCCTCACCGCTCGACATGCGAGAATGCGTTCTCATTTTTTCCCCTCTCGATGGTTAATCACGCGCAATGACTGCACAACTAATCGACGGCAAATCGATCGCCGCCAGCCTGCGCCAGCAGATCGCCCAACGAGTTGCCGAGCGTCGCCAGCAAGGCCTGCGCACCCCCGGCCTCGCGGTGATCCTGGTCGGCAGCGATCCTGCCTCTCAGGTTTATGTCTCGCACAAGCGTAAAGACTGTGAAGAGGTTGGCTTCCTCTCTCAAGCCTACGACCTGCCCTCCGACACCACTCAGGACGCCCTGACCGACCTGATCGATCGCCTCAACGACGATCCGGCCATCGACGGCGTGCTCCTGCAGTTGCCTCTGCCCGAACACCTCGACGCGTCCAAGCTGCTGGAACGCATTCGCCCGGACAAAGACGTCGACGGTTTCCATCCGTACAACGTCGGCCGCCTGGCCCAGCGCATCCCGCTGCTGCGCCCCTGCACCCCGAAAGGCATCATGACCTTGCTGGAAAGCACTGGTGCTGATCTTTACGGGATGGACGCGGTAGTCGTGGGCGCCTCCAATATCGTCGGTCGCCCGATGGCCATGGAATTGTTGCTGGCCGGCTGCACCGTCACTGTCACTCACCGCTTCACCAAGGATCTGGCGGGCCACGTCGGCCGTGCTGATCTGGTGGTCGTCGCCGCCGGCAAGCCGGGCCTGGTCAAGGGCGAGTGGATCAAGGAAGGCGCGATCGTGATCGACGTCGGCATCAACCGTCAGGACGACGGCAAACTGGTCGGTGACGTTGTCTACGAAACCGCCCTGCCCCGCGCCGGCTGGATCACCCCGGTACCGGGCGGCGTTGGCCCGATGACCCGCGCCTGCCTGCTGGAAAACACGCTCTACGCCGCAGAAACCCTGCACGTCTGATCGGAATTTTCCGCTGCGCCAGAACCCCGCCTTGTGCGGGGTTTTTCGTGCCTGAGAAAAAACTTCAACCGTTCGCCGGAAACCGCTCTTTTTACAGGCCTTTTCACGAGATTTTCAGGTCTTACAAACAACCATCGACAGTTCTTCAGCCATACTCCTAAAATGCGCCGGTTTTAAGAAATAACCCGTTACAAACTAACGGTATACCCAACCTTTTAGAGTTCACCCGCGTGAAAATTCGTCTCTCGATTCTGAGCCTGTTGTTTGCTGTTACAGGCACATTCATCACGCCAACGATCAACGCTGCGGAAACCACCGCTGCCCCACGTGACGCTTCGACTTTGAAGATCGCGTCCGGCAGCGCCCTGCTTATGGATATGCAGACCAATAAAGTCATCTATTCCAGCAACCCTGACGTGATCGTGCCGATCGCTTCCGTCAGCAAGCTGATGACGGGCCTGGTCGTGGTAGAAGCTCGACAGAACATGGACGAATGGATCGATGTCGACATCAGGAACACCCCGGAAATGAAGGGCGTGTTCTCCCGGGTCAAACTCAAGAGTGAGCTGCCGCGCCGCGAGATGCTGCTGATCGCCTTGATGTCTTCGGAAAACCGCGCCGCCGCCAGCCTCGCCCATCACTATCCGGGCGGCTACGCTGCTTTTATCGCGGCAATGAACGCCAAGGCCAAGGCACTGGGCATGACCAGCACGCACTTTGTCGAGCCGACCGGCTTGTCGGAGCGCAACGTTTCCACCGCCCGCGACCTGAGCAAACTGCTGGTGGCTGCGCACAAGCAACCGCTTCTGGTGCAACTGACCACCACCAAGGAAAAGACCGTGGCGTTCCGCAAGCCCAACTACACCCTGGGCTTCCGCAATACCGACCACTTGGTCAACAAGGCCGATTGGAACATCAAGATCACCAAGACCGGCTTCACCAACCCGGCCGGCCATTGCCTGGTGCTGGTGACGAAGATGGGCAACCGTCCGGTCGCCCTGGTGATTCTCGATGCGTTTGGCAAATACACGCATTTTGCCGATGCCAGCCGTATCCGCAGCTGGGTGGAAACCGGGCGCAGCGCCAGTGTTCCAGCGGTGGCACAGCAGTACAAAGCCGACAAAAACCTCAAGAGCCGTCAGAGCGGCGTAGTCGAGGCGGCCAAGTAAATCCAGCGTTCATGAAAAAGCCCCGAATCTTCGGGGCTTTTTTTTCGTCTGCGCATCAGTCGTTGGGCAGCGGCATCTTGTCGTCATCGGGGATGCCATCGCCCGAGCTCGGCTCTGGCGAAACCTCCGGCGTCAGCACATTGGGCCGGGCCATCGGGTCACGCATCGGGCTGTCCGGGTCCAGCACCGGATCAACCTCCGGCTCCGACGTGGTCGGCACGCTGTCAGGTTTGTGGTCATCGAAGCTTGAATCGGTACTCATACGCACCTCACATCAAGGTTTCAGATCGGCTAACGGATCATAGGGCTTGGCCGGTTTCTTCGGATCTTTACCGGGCTCGACATCCAGCGGTGCTTTGGCCGGACCGACCGGATCAACTTGCGGATCGTCAAGGTCCGGCGAATCCGGATCGAAGCCCAGATCATCGCCCGCAGAATGTTCGGACGAATGCGGGCCTTTCGGGGTTTGGGAATCTGCCATGTTGCCTCCTTGATTCACCCGCGAAGCACGGGCATTAATCTTCAGAGGATGGCCGGGCGCAGTCGTGCCCGGCAGATGACGAACGGAGGTTTATTGCGCCGCCAGAGCCTTTCGCGCCTGCGCCGCAGCGTTTTCTTCACCGGCCTGGGCCAGTTCATCGGCGGCTTTCAGCCAACGGGAGCGGTCGACGGCTGCCGGGATCTGCGACGGTTTCTGAATCAGGATCGCCCAGCCACCGGCCTTTTCGAGCGCTGCTTGAAAGCTGCCGAAATCCATCAACTGCCGACGGTTCATGCCGGCGCGCAGCAGGACCTTCTGTTTATTGCGATCGTAGCCGGACAGGATCGCGTAACGCGGCTCGGCCCAGAATGCCGAACCTTCACTGAAACGCACCATGACCGGGTAGCCCGCTGCGACCTGGGTCAGCAAGGCCGGCAGCTTGCTGTCGAGCGGATAAACCACCAGACCGTACTCGCGGGCGAGGTTCTGCATGTTCTGCTGCAGCTTGTCCTCAGCGCCCGGCAAGTGCAGCGGTTTTTCCAGAAGTCCCGGGGTGATGACGATGCCTTGTTGCGACAGCAGACTGGCCAGCACCTGTGGCCCACTCTGGTTGGCTTCGCCACGATAGAAGGTGCCACTGAGCTCAACCCGCTCCGGCAAGCGTTTGACTTCTGGCGCTACGCTGCCCGCACATCCGCTCAGCAACACCGCGCAAGCGCCGGCAAGCAACGCTCCGCGCACTCGAGAAAATACCTGCACCATCAATCACTCTCTTCCAGACGCCGGTCATCGTGTTCCGGCAACGCCAGCGATCATAGAGCCGCACCAGCCTGCGGTATAGCCTTAAACCGCAGAGCGGGCGATTGCATAGAGCAAACTGATTGGTGACTAACGACCTTTGGTCAATAGCTTGAAACACCCCATTGACTAGACTGTCACTGAAATAGAGCGAATTGCGAAAAGCGGGCGCCCGATGCAGGGCGAAGAGGAGGCACCAATGAGCCTGACCATGACCATTGTGATGTTGATAGCCGGCTGGCTGGCCGTGGCGACTGCCATGTTGTGGGGCGTGCTGCGGATTTCGCGACGCCATCATCCGGTGCAGACGACGCCGGTTGAGAAGACAGAGAAGCACCCAGTGCGGCACGTTGCTGCGCATTGAAGACCAACAAGGTCCTTCCCTCATGAGAGCGCTCAGCAGCACCGCGCTTTCGATAACTCAGCAAAAGGTGAATAAAAAAACCGCCTGAGCTCAACCAGCCCAGGCGGTTTTTTGTGTTCTCAGCAGTTACGCCTGCTGAGCAACCTTCTTCTGCTTCGCCCGGCGCGACATCATGTTCAACACTTCGATTCCCGCCGAGAACGCCATGGCCGCGTACACATAACCTTTCGGTACGTGGGCGCCGAAGCCTTCGGCGATCAGCGTCATGCCGATCATGATCAGGAAGCCCAGCGCCAGCATGACCACCGTCGGGTTATCGTTGATGAACTTGGCCAGCGGATCAGCCGCGAGCAGCATCACCAGCACCGACACCACCACCGCAATGATCATGATCGGCAAGTGTTCGGTCATGCCGACAGCGGTAATGATGCTGTCGATCGAGAACACCATGTCGAGCATCAGGATCTGACCGATTGCTGCGGCAAAACCAAGCGTTACGGTCGAAGTCGCTGTTTTCGGGTCTTCCGGCGACGGGTCCATGCTGTGATGGATCTCGGTCGTGGCTTTCCACACCAGGAACAGGCCACCGGCGATCAGGATCATGTCCTTCCAGGAGAACGCCTGGCCAAGGATTTCGATCACAGGCTCGGTCAACTGCACGATGAACGCGATGGTGCTCAGCAGTGCCAGACGCAGAATCAGGGCCATGCCGATACCGATACGGCGCGCCTTCTGCCGATGCTGTTCGGGCAGCTTGTTGGTCAGGATCGAAATAAAGATCAGGTTATCGATGCCAAGCACGATTTCCATTACCACCAGTGTGGCCAAAGCAACCCAAGCGGTGGGGCTGGCGGCGAGTTCTAACAGATATTCCATGGGTCAGTCCTGACTCTGTTTAAGACGGTTTAGATGGTCTTGGAGGAAGATTCGGATTGTTTCGCTTGTTTTTCCGGTGTTTCTTTTTTCTCGATCAAACCGCCGGTGGCATCACTGAGCGCTTGCTCAGCGGCTTTATGGGTGTCGTCAATCGCTTGCTTGGCAGTTTCAGCCGCCGCGCCCATCAGTTGCTGGGCGCTTTTTTCCGCCTGATCACAACCGGCCAGAACCAGTAAAGACGCAAACATCACTGCGGGAAATGTGTATTTCATAAGGTTTCCTTCGAATGAACAGACAGGCGCACACACCGGCCGTCGATGGCTGGGCATTCTAGGGAGATGAACACTTCAGGAAAATTCGTATTTTTAGCGGCTATACTTCGGTTTTCACGAAGTGGCGACCGATATGCTTAATTACCGACAACTGCATTACTTCTGGGTTGTGGCCAAAACCGGCAGCATCGTCCGCGCCTGCGAGCAGCTGAACCTGACGCCACAGACCATCAGCGGACAGATCTCACTGCTTGAACAAACCTATGGCGTAGAACTGTTTCGCCGGGTTGGCCGACAACTGGAGCTCACCGAAGCCGGGCGCCAGGCCCTGCCCTACGCTGAGCAGATGTTTCAGTTGGGCGGCGAGCTGGAGCTGATGCTGCGTGCGCAGCCCAACGAGCAGCAGATCCTCTTTCGCGTCGGCGTGGCCGACGTGGTGCCCAAATCCATTGTCTACCGCCTGATCGCGCCGACCATGGAATTGAGCGAGCCGCTGCGCATCACCTGCCGCGAGGACAAACTCGAGCGCCTGCTCGCCGATCTGGCCATTCAGCGTCTGGATCTGGTGATTTCCGACAGTCCGATGCCTTCGCATCTGGACATCAAAGGCTACAGCCAGAAGCTCGGTGAATGCGGGATCAGTTTTTTCGCCACCGCCGAACTCGCCGCGCAGTATGGCCAGGATTTCCCGCGCAGCCTGCACGGCGCACCGCTGCTGATTCCCGGCGCGGAAACCGTGGTGCGCAGCCGTTTGCAGCGCTGGTTCGCCGAACAGCAGATCCAGCCGCAGATTGTCGGCGAATTCGATGACAGTGCTTTGATGCAGGCCTTCGGCCAATCCGGCAGCGGGATCTTTATCGGCCCGAGCGTGATTGCCGAGGAAGTGAAGCGCCAATACGGCGTCGAATTGATCGGCCAGACCGACGCGGTGAGCGAGTCGTTCTATGCCATTTCCGTGGAACGCAAGGTCAAGCACCCTGGCATCGTAGCGATTACCGAGGGTGCCCGACGCGAGCTGTTTACCGGGTTATGAAGCGCAGACTTCCCGCGGCTTGAGCGTCATCAGCACCATGGCGAGGAACACCGAAAGCAAAATGAAACCGGCCGCGGCAAAGCCCAGGAAGCCCAGCCCGGCACTGTCGATCACCCGGCCGCCGACCATCGCGCCCAGGCCGATGCCGAGATTGGCTCCGGCGATGTTCAGCGACGCGGCGAAGGCCGGCGCTTCCGGCGCGGCTTTCATCAGGCGCACGTGGCTGACCAGGAACAACGCCGCCTGAGTCACGCCCCAAATGCCCATCGCCACCGCCAGACCCACCGGCGAATGAATGTTCGGCACCAGCGAAACCATGCCGGCGATCATGAACGCACAGAACAACACCGACGCCCCCAGCGGATGCCGATCCACCGCTCGCCCACCGAGCGTGTTGCCGATCAGCCCGACGGCGCCAAACGCCATCAGGCACCAGCCGACCACAGTGCCGTTGAAACCGGCAAGTCGTTCGAGGATGTCAGCAAGATAGGTGTAAGCGGTAAACATGCCGCTGAACACCAGAATCGATAACAAGATATGGCCGAGCATCAGCGGGCTGCGCAAGATTTTGAACTGCGAACGGAAGCTGACCTGATGCTGGTGCAGACTGGTTTTCGGCAGGTAGACAAACAGCAGCAAGGCTTTGGCAAACGCGATCAACGCCAGAATGCCGAATGCGCTGCGCCAGCCGAACGCGTCGGAAATCAGCGTGCCGACCGGAATGCCGAACACCGTGGCGCAGACGATCCCGAAACCGATCTTGGCGATGGCGCGGCCGGCGAAATCCGGGCCGACGATGTCCACCGCCGTCTCACTGGCCAAGGCCCAGAACACCGGCAAACCCAACGCCGGAATCAGACGCGCGATGGCCATCACCCAGATATTCGGCGCCAACGCTGCAACGGTATTGGCCAGACCGAACATGATCAGAATGCTGATAAACAGTTTGCGCCGTTCGAAACGGGCGAAATAAGCGGTCAGGAACGGGCCGAACAGCGCCACGGTAAAGGCGAACAAGGTCACCAGCAGCCCGGCTTGCGGGATGCTGACTTCGAGGTCTCGGGCGATCGCCGGCAACAGGCCGACAATGACGAATTCCGTGGTCAGCACCGTGAACCCGGCGGCGGACAACAGAAGAATAGGCAACAGCATGCGCAACTCCAGCAAAACGACGACACCAGCGATGACCCGGAGGCCCGCTGGCAGAACTTGAAAATGAGGATGGCGAAGCTTAACAGACTGCGTCCCCACTGAGTTGCCCAAAACTGCCGATCTGCCGGGCCGATCCGGTGGCAGATCGTCACAGGTCTGAAGGTTCACGCCTACGCTGTGATAAAGTCCGCGCCCTGAAAATCGTACAGATGTTCAACGTGCCGTTTGGCGGCGTTGATGTCACTTCGACAGGCGTTTCGTGACTGCCCACGGCGCTTCGCACCCTATAAAAAACAGAGATGCCGCTATGACCGCTTCATCCCCTTCGTTACTGCAACGCCTGAAACGCCTGAGTCTGGTCAGCCAGATCGTCATTGGTCTGATCGCCGGTATTGCCCTGGCCCTGATTGCACCGGAGCTGGCGAAGTCCACCGCGTTCATCGGCAAGGTGTTTGTCTCGGCGTTGAAAGCCGTGGCGCCGATTCTGGTGTTCGTGCTGGTGATGGCCTCGATCGCCAACCACAAGCACGGTCAGGAAACCCACATCCGGCCGATCCTGTTCCTGTACCTGCTGGGCACATTCAGCGCTGCGGTGGTGGCCGTGGTCGCCAGCATGGCGTTCCCGTCGAATCTGGTGCTATCGACCGAAAACGTTGCCGTGACTGCGCCTGGCGGCATCGGCGAAGTCCTGCAAAGCCTGTTGCTGAGCGTAGTCGATAACCCGGTCAGCGCGCTGATGAATGCCAACTTCATCGGCATTCTGGCCTGGGCGATCGGCATGGGCATTGCCATCCGCCACGCTGGCGACACCACTCGCGAAGTGCTCGGTGACTTGTCCAACGGCGTCACCGTGATCGTCCGCGTGGTCATTCGCTTCGCACCGCTGGGCATCTTTGGCCTGGTCGCGTCGACACTGGCCACCTCCGGTTTCGGCGCGCTGCTCGGCTACGCGCACCTGCTGGCGGTGCTGCTGGGCTGCATGCTGTTTGTCGCGCTGGTGATGAACCCGCTGATCGTGTTCTGGAAGCTGCGCCGCAATCCGTACCCGTTGACCCTGATGTGCCTGCGCGAAAGCGGTATCACCGCGTTCTTCACCCGCAGCTCAGCGGCGAACATTCCGGTCAACCTGGAATTGAGCAAGCGCCTGGGCCTGCACGAAGACACCTACTCGGTATCGATCCCGCTCGGCGCCACCATCAACATGGCCGGTGCGGCGATCACCATTACCGTACTGGCCTTGGCGGCGGTGCACACTTTGGGCATCGCCGTGGACATTCCGACCGCAATCCTGCTCAGCGTCGTCGCCGCGATTTGCGCCTGTGGTGCTTCGGGTGTGGCCGGTGGGTCGCTGCTGCTGATTCCGCTGGCGTGCAGCCTGTTCGGCATCCCGAGCGAGATCGCCATGCAGGTCGTGGCGGTTGGCTTCATTATTGGCGTACTGCAGGATTCGGCGGAGACCGCGCTGAACTCGTCGACTGACGTGCTGTTTACAGCGGCGGCTTGCCTGGGCGAGGAAGAGAAGGCTCAGCGTACGGCGTAACCGCCTTACCTTGTGGGAGCGAGCCTGCTCGCGAAAGGGGCGAGACATTCAGCATTAATATCGCCTGATACGCCGCATTCGCGAGCAGGCTCGCTCCCACAGGAAAACAAAAGCCCGCCAAGGCGCGAACCTTGGCGGGCTTTTTCGTGTCCGGGTGTTTAGAACGCGCCCATGTAATCGCGCTTGCCCACTTCAACGCCGTTATGACGCAGCAACGCATAAGTGGTGGTGACGTGGAAGAAGAACTGCGGCAAGCCGTAAGTCAGCAGATACGCCTGACCACTGAAGCGCTTCTCTTTCGGCGTACCCGGACGGGTCACGATTTCGATGCCTTCCTTGCCATCGATCTGCTCTGGCTTGATCTCGCCAATAAAGGCCAGAACCTTGGCGATCAGCGCTTGCAGTTCGGCGAAGGTGGTTTCAGTGTCGTCGTACTTCGGCAGTTCGACTTCGGCCAGACGCGCCGACACGCCTTTGGCGAAATCCACGGCGATCTGCACCTGACGCACCAGCGGGAACATGTCCGGGTACAGACGCGCTTGCAGG
The DNA here is from genome assembly GCF_054667565.1 of Pseudomonas sp. S3_G06. NCBI lineage: Bacteria > Pseudomonadati > Pseudomonadota > Gammaproteobacteria > Pseudomonadales > Pseudomonadaceae > Pseudomonas > Pseudomonas sp. S3_G06. Next base: position 1,367,352 of record NZ_CP162738.1, on the reverse strand, counting down.
AAGACGCTCTGGTCGATGTTTTTCGCGCTGGCGTGGGCTTCGGCCTTTTTCAGCACATCGCTCAGGGCGTTGAGCATTTGTTGAAAAACCGGGACGGATGCGGCGTACAGTGAAATGGTCATGGCAATCTCATGTGATGGCTGGGTAATACGTGGTGGCGATTATAGCCATGCTTGATGAGCACACGGCTTGCCTTTTGTTTGGCAAGGATTAGGCTAGGCGGCTTCGACTGCAGAGGGAACGCGCGATGAGCAACGAACAAGAATCCACCTCCGACCAGCCACGGCTCAATGCCACGGAAATCCGCATTCTCGGTGCGCTGATCGAAAAACAGGCCACCAGCCCGGAAACCTATCCGCTGACTCTCAACGCACTGGTGCTGGCCTGCAATCAGAAAACCAGTCGTGAACCGGTGATGAACCTCAATCAGGGCCAGGTCGGGCAGAGCCTGCGCGCTCTGGAGGGGCGTGGTTTTACCCGGCTGGTAATGGGCAGCCGTGCCGACCGCTGGGAGCACAAGGTCGACAAGGCGCTGGAACTGGTGCCGGCGCAGGTGATTCTGACGGGTCTGATGTTTCTGCGCGGTCCGCAGACCGTCAACGAACTGCTGACCCGCAGCGGGCGCATGCACGAGTTCGAAGACGCCGAGCAGGTCGTGCATCAGCTCGAACGCCTGATTGCACGCGGACTGGCGGTATTGATTCCGCGTCAGGCCGGGCAGCGCGAGGATCGTTATACCCATGGCTTGGGCGATCCGGCGGATATCGAAGCGATCCTGGCGGCGCGGCAGAATCCTGGGGAGCGATCGAGTAGTGGCGTGTCCCTGGAGCGTATCGAAGAACTGGAAGCGCGGATCGCCGCACTGGAAGAACGCCTGGCCCGCCTCGAATAATCACAACAGAACCTTTTTGGGAGCGAGCCTGCTCGCGAAAGCGTAGTGTCAGTCACCACGACCTCGAATGACCCGCCGCCTTCGCGAGCAGGCTCGCTCCCACATTCAATCGCATTCCAACTGGAGGAACACGCTCAACCTGTGGGAGCGAGCCTGCTCGCGAAGAGGCCAGCCCAGCCACTAAAAGATCAATCAGCTACGCGCAAAATCCACCGCCGCCGCAAACTGCGCCTCATTCGGCCGCACGCCGGTGTACAGCACGAACTGCTCCAGCGCCTGGATCGCTATCACTTCCAGCCCGGTGATCACCCGCTTGCCCTCGGCCCGCGCCCGCACGATCAGCGGCGTTTCCGAAGGGATCGCCACCACGTCGAATACAGTCTCAGCCGTTTTGATCACTTCAGGCTCAAACGCCAGTTGCCCCGCCTCCGGCCCGCCGTCCATGCCTACCGGGGTGACATTGATCAGCATCTGCGGGCGCTCGTCACCCAGCTCGGCCTGCCAGCGATAACCCAGCGAATCCGCCAGGGCGCGGCCGGCGCGTTCGTTACGGGCGACAATCAAACCGTTCTTGTACCCACCATCGCGCAGGGCGCTGGCCACCGCTTTGGCCATGCCGCCGCTGCCGCGCAGGGCAAAGGTGGAATCCTTCGGCACCGCGTGGCTTTCCAGCAATTGCGCGACGGCGATGTAGTCGGTGTTGTAGGCCTTGAGGTGGCCACCAGTGTTGACGATGGTGTTGATCGACTGGATCGCTGCCGCCGACGCATCCAGCTCATCGACCAGCGCAATGCAGGCTTCCTTGAACGGCATCGACACGCCGCAGCCGCGAATGCCCAGCGCCCGGATGCCGCCGACCGCGCCGGTCAGGTCCTGGCTGCAGAACGCCTTGTAGTAGAAATTCAGGCCCAGCTGTTCATACAAATGGTTGTGAAAACGCAGACCGAAATTCCCCGGCCGCCCCGACAGGGACATGCACAGTTGGGTGTCTTTGTTCGGGTTCATCTGCATGAAACTTCTCCTTCAAACGCACTTTCGGATAGACGGGATTGGCCTGCCCACCGGGTTCTGAATCATCATTGAGGCTTGTTTGTGGCGCCGCGCAGCCGGGTAAAGAAGCCGGTACAGACCTTACACAAAATTTACCCAGCGGCTGTGCTGAATTTCGCAAATTTGCTGTCTTAGCTGTATCCCCGCAACAACTGTGGGCCTGATTCAGGCTGCGGCGCCGGGTCGAAGAACCGAGGACTTATCATGATTCGTAAACTTCCCATCATGGCTTTGTTGATTGGCGCACTTGCCGTCACCGGCCAGGCTGAAGCGGGTGGTGGCCATGGCTGGCAGGGCCCTGCAGTGTTTGGCGCGATCGTCGGCTCGGCCATCATCGGCTCGGCACTGATCAACCAGGATCGGCCGGTGTATGTGCAGCAACAACCGGTTTATGTTCAGCCGCAACCGGTCTACGTGCAGCAACCGCCGCCACCGGTCTACTACCAACCCGCGCCGGTGTATGTACAACAACCGGTCTACGTGCAGCCGGCCCCCGTCTATTACGGCCCGCCTCGTGGTTATTACGGCCGTCCCCACGGCTACTACGGTGGCCCGCATGGCTACTACGGCGGTCCGCGCTGGTAAGCGCAACACAGAGCCCTGCTTTCGAGCGGGGCTTTTTTATGACCGTTGGTCGGCCAACGTCTGAAAAAATCGCGCCAAGGTCGCTGTGAGGACAGTTCGACCAGCTAAAGTCGGCATGATGGAATCGACCGTCGGGCTTTTTTCATCAAACGGTCACCGCTTTGTCATGACGGAACCGCAATCTGAATCCGTCCGTAAACAACAGATCGATAACAACAAGGACGACTGTATGCCCACACAAAACCCGCACCGCATCGTCGGTCTGTGCACCTCGAGCAAGGTGTACAGCGCACTTACCGAGCTCAAGCATCTGGAAGGCCATCGCTGCGCCAAGCTGCTGTCCCTGCTCGCCGAAAACCTGGTGCACAAGGGCCTGCTCAATGAGCGCGAAGTCATGCACATGCTCGATCAAGTGGTGGAATGACGCCAGACCTCACTGGCATCAATGACCACTATCGAAAGCGTTGATTGTCCGTGGTGCCGGCAAATCCCTAAGGTAGCCCCATCAGTTTGATGGAGGTTTCCCATGGCACAGGTTCAAATCATGTCGGTGATCGGCAGCGCAGTTCCCGCTTCGCTGCGTGCATCCGGTTTGCTCGCTTGCTGGTATCTGGTGCGCGATGGCGAGCCGATCAGCGGCCCGCTCACCTCCTTGCCAGCAGCACAGGCCTTGTCGCAACAGGTCGCCAGCAGCACGTTTCACGCTTAAGGCAGTTGCACCTTCGGCTTGGTCTCGACGAACAGCGCCCAGCTCGACAGGAACAGTGCGGCAATCAGCGGCCCGATCACAAAGCCGTTGAGGCCGAAGACCGCGAGGCCGCCGAGGGTCGAGACCAGGATCAGGTAATCGGGCATTTTGGTGTCTTTGCCGACCAGGATCGGGCGCAGCACGTTGTCGACCAGGCCGATCACGAATACGCCGAACAAGCCCAGCACCACGCCCTGCCAGATCATGCCGCTGAGCAGGAAGTACACCGCCACCGGCGCCCAGACAATCCCCGCGCCCACCGCTGGCAACAGCGACAGAAACGCCATCAGCACCGCCCAAAGCAGCGCGCTGGGAATATCGAGAAACCAGAAAATCAACCCGCCCAGCGCGCCTTGGGTCACGGCCACCACCACGTTGCCTTTGACCGTCGCGCGCACCACGCGGTTGAACTTCAGTTGCAGGCGGCGCTTGTGGTTTTCTTCCAGCGGCACGGCAGTGCGCATCTTGCGCGCCAGCTCGGGGCCGTCACGCAGAAAGAAAAACAGCAGATACAGCATGATGAAAAAGCTCACCACGAATTCGAATGTGCCCTGGCCGAAGCTGAACGCCTGAGTCGCCAGTGCCTGGCTGCCCTGCATCGCCGCTTTGACGATCTTCTCGCGCAAGCTGTCGAGTTCGCCCATGCCGAAGCGGTCGAGCAAGTGCTGAAAGTACGGCGGCAGGCTGTGCTTGAACTGCGCCAGATACGCAGCGATGTCCAGCTCGCCGCTTTCAATGTTCTTGTAGACCGTCGCGCCTTCCTGCACCAGCAGGATGCTGACGATGATCACCGGCAGAATCGCGATCACCAGGCACAGGCTCAAGGTGCACAGCGACGTCACGTTGCGTTGCCAGCCGAACTTCTGCTGCAACCTGCGCTGTACCGGCGCAAACAGAATGCCGAGGATGACAGCCCAGAACACCGCGCCGTAAAACGGCAGCAGAATCCAGATAAAGGCCACCGTGACCAGCACCAGCAGCACCGTCAGGGATTTGAATTGCAGACTCTTTTCGTTCATATCCGGTCCATGTCAGTCAGGCGTCACGCACGCCCGCCCCACTTAGTCAGCCGCCGAGCGCGCGAGTGCCATGTTTATTCATGGAGCATAGATGCAGATCAATAAACCCTTGCGACAGCTGCCCTACCCTGCGCGGCTTTTGCGACCGACAGCCAAATGCAGACTCTCATTGCCCCCGAGCTTCTCGCCCCCGCCGGCACCCTGAAAAATATGCGTTACGCCTTCGCTTATGGCGCCGATGCGGTCTACGCCGGCCAGCCGCGCTACAGCCTGCGGGTGCGCAACAACGAATTCGACCACGCCAACCTGGCGCTGGGCATTCGTGAGGCGCAGGCGCAGGGCAAGCGCTTCTACGTGGTGGTCAACATCGCCCCGCACAACGCCAAGCTGAAGACGTTCCTCAAGGATCTGGCGCCGGTGATCGAGATGGCCCCGGATGCGCTGATCATGTCCGACCCCGGCCTGATCATGCTGGTGCGCCGGCATTTTCCGCTGATGCCGATTCATCTTTCGGTGCAGGCCAACACGGTGAATTGGGCGAGCGTCGAGTTCTGGCAGCAACAGGGACTGAGCCGGATCATTCTGTCGCGCGAGCTGTCGCTCGAGGAAATCGGTGAAATCCGCGAGCAGGTGCCGGGCATGGAGCTGGAAGTGTTCGTGCACGGCGCGCTATGCATGGCCTATTCCGGGCGCTGTCTACTCTCCGGCTACATGAACAAGCGCGATGCCAATCAGGGCACCTGCACCAACGCCTGCCGCTGGAAGTACACGGCGCAGGAAGCCACGGAAAACCAGCTCGGCGAGATCGTCCAGACCTTTCAACCCGAGCCGACGCTGGGCCTCGGCGCACCGACCGATCAGGTCTTCCTGTTGCAGGAAGCCAACCGCCCCGATGAATTGATGCCGGCCTTCGAAGACGAACACGGCACCTACATCATGAACGCCAAGGACCTGCGCGCGGTGCAGCATGTCGAGCGCCTGACGCGCATGGGCGTGCATTCATTGAAGATCGAAGGCCGGACCAAATCGCATTTCTACTGCGCACGCACCACCCAGGTGTATCGCCGGGCGATCGATGATGCCGTGGCCGGGCGCGCGTTTGATCGCAGCCTGATGCTGGATCTCGAGTCGCTGGCCCAGCGCGGCTACACCGAAGGTTTTCTGCGCCGCCATGTGCATGACGAATATCAGAACTATCAGCACGGCAGTTCGGTGTCGGAGCGGCAGCAGTTCGTTGGCGAGCTGACCGGCGAGCGCCGGGATCGCCTGGCCGAGGTGAAAGTGAAGAATCGTTTTGCTGTGGGCGATCATCTGGAACTGATGACGCCCATGGGCAATTTCCATTTTGATCTGCATGAATTGCAGAGTGTCAGCGGCCAAGCGATCAAAGTGGCGCCGGGAGACGGGCACACCGTGTACGTGCCGATACCGGATGCGGTGGATTTGCGCTTTGGGTTGTTGATGCGGGATTTGCGTGTTGGTTGACTGGCGATCTTGTCTGGCACTCGCCGCATGGCCGTGATTTGCTGCGAAGCCGATGCCGTCTTCGCGAGCAGGCTCGCTCCCACAGGGAGTTTGTGTCATCCACTGTGGGAGCGAGCCTGCTCGCGAAGAGGCCGGCCCACTCAATGAATAATCCAGACCTCAGCGCATATCATCCGACAACGGTGTCGGCTCATCCGCCGGCGGTACATCCTCGTCATCCGGCGGATCCTTCCAGTCATCCGGGCGGTCGGCATCGCTCAGGGGATCGCGCCCCGGGTCCATGCCCGGCGGTGCGTCGTAATCGCTCAGGGTCGGCTCGTCGGTGCCGGATACGGGGCGGGTCTGATCGGTGGGCGCCATGCCACCGGGAACAAGCGAGTCATCAGCCATGCTGCACCTCACATTACTGGCCCGGATTATCCGGGGCGTATTACTTGGAAGCGCGGATGCTGAGGGCGTGCGGTGGATCAGACCAGCGGCATCAGCCTTGGGCGATAAAACGATCGCGACTGTTGGTCAAGTGCAGCCACATCGCAGCGCGGGCGGCATCGGCGTCCTGACGTTTGATCGCATTCAGAATCGCCTCGTGTTCCAGATTGGCCAAGTGGCCGAGCTTGCTCAGATCCGCCGCGCCGCGCTCGGCGGCATTCAGGCGATTGCGCGGGATCATCGCACTGCCCAGGTGCTGCATGATCTCGCTGAAACAAGCGTTGCCGGTGGCCTCGGCGATCAGCAGATGAAAACGCCGATCGGCCTCCACGCAGCTGTCGTTGTTCGCCAGCAGCCGTTGATAGTCATCCAGCGCCTGACGCATCTGCTGCACCTGCTGCTCACTGCGCCGCTGCGCCGCCAGCGCCGCCGCTTGCGTCTCCAGGCCCATGCGCAATTCGAGAATGCTGCGCACGCCGAGCGCCGTATCGACGTTCAGGCGCAGGCCCTGCTCCGCTGCACGCTCGATCACGAAGGTACCGATGCCGTGGCGCGTCTCGACCAGCCCCGAGGCCTGCAACTTGGAAATGGCCTCGCGCACCACCGTGCGGCTGACGCCGTGCTCCTGAACGATGGAGTTCTCCGAAGGCAGCTTGTCACCGGGCGACAGTTGTCCGAGCAGGATGCTCTGGGTGAGCTTTTCCACCAGGTCATGAGCGAGGTTGTGCGTGCGTTTGCGCGCGGGCGCGTCGAGGTCTTCTTGCATGATCGGTTCCGGTGATCGGGGCTTGCCGATCGTAGCACTGCGGGATGACGGTTGAGATGGATTTTAGCGGTCGATGGGCCATCAACTTGTATGACAACACTCAATTACGTCGAATATTTTTGATAGCCAGCCACCACGAATCACCATTCACATCTCAAAAAGGCGCTGCGCTCGACTGGCGGAATGTTCAATAAATACGAGCTATAATCCGGTTTTCGCATAAAAAACCGAACAATCAGAAGAATTTGATCGCCCTCCCCACTTGTAGGACAAAAAACCACAGTTGTATGATGTCTATCAACAACGCAACACACAGTCCTACCCGCATAAAAATAATCAGTGGGAGAAACACACGTGAAAACCTCCATCTCCGGGATGCAGGACAGCGTCGATCCGACGCTCGCCTCAGCCATCTCCAAAGTCAAACGCCACGTCCTGCCGCTCTTCGTGATCATGTTCATCGTCAATTACATTGACCGGGTGAACATCGGTTTCGTCCGCACGCACATGGAAACCGATCTGGGCATTGGTGCTGCCGCCTACGGCTTCGGCGCCGGGCTGTTCTTTATCGGTTACGCGCTGTTCGAAGTGCCGTCCAACATGCTTTTGCAGAAAGTCGGCGCACGCATCTGGCTGACCCGCATCATGTTCACCTGGGGCATAGTCGCCGCCTGCATGGCCTTCATCCAGAACGAAACCCACTTCTATATCCTGCGCTTCCTGCTCGGTGTCGCCGAGGCCGGGTTCTTTCCCGGGGTGATTTATTACTTCACCCGTTGGCTGCCTGGCGTTGAGCGCGGCAAGGCGATCGCGATCTTCCTCAGCGGCTCGGCCGTGGCCTCGCTGATCTCCGGTCCGCTGTCCGGTCTGCTCCTGCAGATCAATGGGCTGGGCATGCACGGCTGGCAGTGGATGTACTTCATCGAGGGGATGTTCTCGGTGTGCCTGTGCGTGTTTGTCTGGTTCTGGCTGGATGCCAAACCCCACGACGCGAAATGGCTGAGCCGCGCCGAACAGGATGCGCTGGTCAGCGCCATCGACGACGAGCAAAAGGCCCGCGAAGCCGCGACGCCGATCCGGCCGTCGCTGGGCAAACTGCTCAAGGACCGGCAGATCATTCTGTTCTGCCTGATCTACTTCTTCATTCAGCTGACCATTTATGCGGCGACTTTCTGGCTGCCGAGCATCATCAAGAAGATGGGCGAACTCAGCGACGTGCAGGTCGGCCTGTTCAACTCGATTCCATGGTTGCTGTCGATCGTCGGCATGTACGCCTTCGCCTCGCTGTCGGCGAAGTGGAAACATCAGCAAGCGTGGGTCGCCACTGCCCTGTTGATCGCCGCAGCGGGGATGTTCATGTCCACCACTGGCGGGCCGATCTTTGCCTTCGTCGCGATCTGCTTTGCAGCGCTGGGTTTCAAATCCGCCTCGTCGCTGTTCTGGCCGATTCCACAGGCTTATCTGGATGCACGCATCGCGGCGGCAGTGATCGCGCTGATCAACTCGGTGGGCAACCTCGGCGGCTTCGTCGCACCGACCACCTTCGGCCTGCTGGAGCAACACACCGGCTCGATCCAGGGCGGCCTCTATGGTCTGGCCGCGACCTCGATCATCGCCGCAATCATCGTCTTCGCCGCACGCACCACGCCGAAACCCGCTGCTGAAAAGGCTGTGGCCGACGCCGCGCCGAAACACGCCTGACTACGTCTCGACAAGGAAAACAACAATGACTGTTCATGACACCGCCAAAGCTCCGATCATCACCGACATGCAGGTCATTCCGGTGGCCGGTCACGACGGCATGCTGCTCAACCTGAGCGGCGCCCACGGGCCGTTTTTCACCCGCAACATCGTCATCCTCAAGGACAACGCCGGCCACACCGGCGTCGGCGAAGTGCCCGGTGGCGAGCGCATTCGCCAGACCCTGGAAGACGCGCGCAATCTGGTGGTCGGCAGCCCCATCGGCACCTACCAGAAGATCCTCAATCAGGTGCGCCAGACCTTCGCCGACCGCGATGCCGGCGGCCGCGGCCTGCAAACATTCGACCTGCGCATCACCATTCACGCGGTCACCGGCCTGGAAGCCGCCCTCCTCGACCTGCTCGGCCAACATCTGGACGTGCCGGTGGCGGCGCTGCTCGGTGAAGGTCAGCAACGCGACGAAGTGAAGATGCTCGGTTACCTGTTTTACGTTGGCGATCAACACGAAACCGATCTGGCCTATCGCAGCGAACCGGACGCCGACAACGACTGGTTCCGTGTGCGTCACGAGAAAGCCATGACCGCCGAAGCGGTCGTGCGTCTGGCGGAGGCGGCGCACGCCAAGTACGGTTTCAAGGATTTCAAACTCAAGGGCGGCGTGCTCAGCGGCGATGCCGAAATCGAAGCGGTCACGGCACTGGCCGAGCGCTTCCCTGAAGCGCGAATCACCCTCGACCCGAACGGCGCCTGGTCGCTGAAAGAGGCGATCCGTCTGTGCCGCGATCAGCACCACGTACTCGCCTACGCCGAAGACCCGTGCGGTGCCGAAAACGGTTACTCCGGGCGCGAAGTCATGGCTGAATTCCGCCGCGCCACCGGCCTGAAAACCGCGACCAACATGATCGCCACCGACTGGCGCGAAATGGGCCACGCGATTCAGTTGCAGTCTGTGGACATCCCGCTGGCCGACCCGCACTTCTGGACCATGCAGGGTTCGGTACGCGTCGCGCAGATGTGCCACGAGTGGGGCCTGACCTGGGGCTCGCATTCCAACAACCACTTCGATATTTCCCTGGCCATGTTCACCCATGTCGCCGCCGCCGCACCCGGCGAGATCACCGCCATCGACACCCACTGGATCTGGCAGGACGGTCAGCGCCTGACCAAGGCACCGCTGCAGATTGTCGATGGTCTCGTGCAGGTGCCGAAAAAACCCGGGCTGGGTGTGGAGCTGGACATGGATCAAGTGGCCAAGGCCCACGAACTGTACAAAGGCATGGGCCTCGGCGCGCGGGATGACAGCGTGGCGATGCAGTTTCTGATTCCGGGGTGGAAATTCGATAACAAGCGGCCGTGTCTGGTGCGGTGAGAAAAATCGAGGATTAAAGCCCGGCCCTGTAATTCAACTGATAAACCTGTGGGAGCTGGCTTGCCAGCGATAGCGGTGGGTCAGCCAGCATCAATGTTGGCCATTGCGACCCCATCGCTGGCAAGCCAGCTCCCACAGGGAATGAGGTGAATCAGGCATTAATTTGCAGCAACCAGGTTTTGAACGCTTTCATCGCCACCGTTTCCGCTCGCGACTGCAACCGCGTCAGCCAGTAACTGCCGGTGGTGATCTCGATCGCAAACGGCTGGCAGATCGCATCTGCCGCCAGTTGCCGGGCGAACATCAGCGGCGGCGCCAACGCCACGCCGCCGCCCTGCAATGCGGCTTCCATCATTGCCAGCGACGAATCGAACACGATGCTTTGCGGTGGCGCGGCCTGCGTCGCCAGGCCCGCTGCGTGAAACCACTCCGGCCATTCATCGGTGCGATAGGAACGCAGCAAGGTCTGCTGCAACAGGTCCGCCGGCGAGTGCAGTTGCCGGGCAATCTCCGGCACGCACAATACCGACAACGGCGCATCGAGCAAGCGTGTCGCCTCGATGCCATGCCAGGCGCCAGCACCGAAACGAATGGCGTAATCCAGTCCTTCCGCCGCCACATCCACCCGGTTGTTATTGGTCGACAGACGTAAATCTATAAGCGGATGTTTCCCCCGAAAGTCCGCCAGCCTCGGCAACAGCCAGCCCACGGCAAACGTGCCCACCGCGCCGACCGTCAACATGTCGCGATACTGCCCACCGGCCAGACGCTCGAGCATCTGCGCAATATGATCGAATGATGTGCTGAGTACCGGCAGCAAGGTTTCGCCTTCACTGGTCAGCATCAGCCCTCGGGGCAGGCGTTTGAACAGGGTCAGGTTGAGCTGCGCTTCCAGGCTTTTGACCTGATGGCTCACCGCCGCTTGTGTCACGCACAACTCGACGGCAGCACGGGTAAAACTCAAGTGACGTGCCGAGGCTTCAAATGCGCGCAGAGCGTTGAGCGGCAGTTGCGGTCGAATCATGCGTTGCCTCAAATTTTTCTAATGGCTCATGCGAGTTTTCATCGTTTGTCGAGGGCCGGCGAAGTGCCTAAATTGGCCGCGCTGATCGGCCGTCCGATGAAAAATCACCCGCAGTGTAGCGGGATACAACAATCGACACTCATGGAGAGTGATTCAATCATGTGTTCCTTAAAACCGAGCAAGGTCTTTTCCTACAGCGCTTTCGCACTGTTCATCGGCAGCGTTGCCTGTCATGCCGCAACGCCGACGGATGCGCAATTGCAGGCACTGGTCAGCCAAGCCGTCACCCCGGTCATGCAGCAAAACAACATCCCGGGGCTGACCGTAGCGATCACCCTGAATGGCCAAGCGCATTACTTTAACTACGGGGTCGCCGCTAAAGACACCGCACAAAAGGTCAGCGAAAACACCCTCTTCGAAGTCGGCTCGGTGAGTAAAACCTTCACCGCCACCCTCGCCGGTTACGCCCAGGCCACAGGCAAACTCGACCTGTCGAGCAAGGCCAGCCAACTCTGGCCGGAGCTCAAGGGCAGCGCCTTCGACAACATCAGCGTGCTGCAACTGGGCACCTACAGTGCTGGCGGACTGCCGCTGCAATTTCCCGCTGAGGCGGATTCTTCCGACAGGATGCTCGGCTATTACCAACAATGGAAACCGCAGTTTCCCGCCGGCAGCCATCGCCTGTATTCCAACCCGAGCCTGGGCCTGTTCGGCTACCTGACGGCGAAAAGCCTCGGCCAGCCGTTCGACCAGGCAATGACGCAAACCCTGCTGCCGAAACTCGGCCTTCAGCACACCTTCCTCAGCGTACCGTCAGCGCAGTCGAAGCTTTATGCCCAAGGCTACGACAGCGCCGACCAACCGGTACGCGTCAGCCCCGGCGCCCTCGACGCCGAAGCCTACGGCATCAAAACCAGCGCCGCCGACCTGCTGCGATACGTCCAGGCACAGCTGCAACCGGCCAGCCTTGCGCCTGATCTGCACCAAGCCATCGCCAACACCCACATCGGTTATTACCGCGTCGGCGACATGACCCAAGGCCTGGGCTGGGAACGCTACGCCTACCCGATCAGCCTGGAAAAACTGCAAAACGGCAACTCGACCCCCATGGCCATGGAGCCGCACAAAGTCGAATGGCTGACTCCACCGCAAGCTGAACCGGCCAACGTGCTGTTCAACAAAACCGGTTCTACGCGGGGCTTTGGCGCGTATGTGGCGTTCGTGCCGTCGCGGGACATGGGCATCGTGATTCTGGCCAACAAGAATTACCCGAATGCCGAACGGGTGAAGATTGCGCATGAGATTTTCAGTCAGTTGACCGAATAAAGATCAAAAGATCGCAGCCTGCGGCAGCTCCATTGACCGAGTGAAAACCCGATCCTGTAGGAGCCGCCGCAGGCTGCGATCTTTTTCGTTTCAGCGCTTAAAGCTGCGCCTGCAAGCGCCAGCCAATGACATCCATCAAGTCACAGCTATCGCGCAACGGAATCGCCAGCACCCGGGCGAAATCCTGCAACAGCAATGCATCTTGTCCCTTGCCCTCGTCCAGCGAAAGGCTCTCCATCAGCTGCGTCACACAGCGCAAGCGGTAAGCCGCGGTGCCGTGCAACACGTCAATGGGGGCTTCGCTGTCGATCAGCACACAGGGAATTTTGCAGTCAATCCCGGTGATCGGTATGTAACGCGCCACGGTAGAACCTCCCTGTTCAATGTTGAGTCGCCGTTGCGGGTGAATCGAGATTGTCCAGCGCACGGTTGACCAGCAGTTCTCCGACTACCGCCAATTGCTGGATCGACAACGTCAGGCTGCGCTGCGCACCGCTCAACTCGCAGGCCAGATCGGTGGTCAGTACGTTCAGTGAGGCAAGGGTTTCGCAGGCATGGCTCAGCAGTGTCGCCGTGTCGATGTCGGGGAGAATGGTGAAGACGTGGCTGATGGGATCGGGTTGGCCGGGGTGGCGCAGACGCGGATTATTGGAGTCGAAGGAGCTTGAATCCATGGGGGATTCGGGGGGATTTGGAGTGTGTTTTTTCATGTTGATTACCGTTGTGGATTGTAGGAAACACTACCTGTCTCACTTCCACATGAGGGTGGCAGCTGTACGCAGGTGTGGAAGACCAGGCCAACCCACCAATACCCGGCGCACTCGAGAGTGCTCCTGCGCACAGCCGCCAAAACGCGGCGATGTTGACATAAAACCCGTCGACATGCGCTTTTGAGACATTGATGGATGTAACCAAACAACCGGACTTCCACATCCGACCACTGTGTTTTTCAGCGGCCAAAAGAGGTTATCCCTCTGCGTCACAACGCACCAGTTCACCACGGCCGCCGCGTCTTGCAGGAAAAATCCACTGGGTTTGAAGGGTGTTGGCGTCAGACATTTCGGCAGGCACATGCTGCAATGACTTTCGATCAGCAGATGACTTGTGGGAGCGAGCCTGCTCGCGAATGCGCTCGATCAGTCACCTTTCAGCGCCTGAAAAACCGCTATCGCGAGCAGGCTCGCTCCCACATTTGAACTGTGCACTTCACAAAAAAATGTGGGAGCTGGTTTGCCAGCTCCCACAGGGATTTTGCTTCACTCACGCAACGCGCAATCAATCAATCATCCGGCATCTGCGGCGGTTTGCTCGGTTTCGCCGGTTTGCTGCCCTTCGCGCCTTTGGCCGGTTCCGGCTCGGTGGCGGCAGGCGTTTGTGCGGCGGCGGCCGCAGCGGCGGCTTCTTTTTCGGCCATGGGCATGGCGTCGATGGTTTCGAAGATTTTCGCCAGGCTCAATGCCTTGGCTTCATCACCCGAGGCGGAGAGCTTGGTTTCGCCGTCCTTGCCTACCAGGAACACTTTGGGATAAGCGCCGGCGCCGAGCTTCAGCGAACGCAGCAGGGCCATGGTGTCCTGCTGGCCCATGTCCTTGCCGTCGAGCTGTCCGGACATGCTGAGGATGGTGTAGACCTTGATGTTGCGGTCGGTGACGCCCTTTTTGTTGGCCGGATCTTCCAGCGACTTCTTCAGGCTCAGCCAGACCGGGTCGACAGTGCTTTGCGCAATCACGATCAGCGGGCGGGCGCGGCCCACGTCCCCGGCCAGGGGTGAATCGCTGTCGGCGGCGAACAGGGGGCCGGCGATTGCCAGCAAGAGGGTCAGGGTCAGGGACCTGATGAGCATGCGCATCTCCTTTTGATATCCACGCACTACTGATTGCGCATCGTGGCGATTGTTCCGGCGGCGTCTGGCAAAAAGGCATTGCCCTGTCAGAAGCTTAGGTCAGGGAGCGCTTTGCGCAACATGGCAGACGTGATCATGCTGTCGATTTGCTTACCGGCCAACGGCGCACTACCGTGGCTGCTCTGCCAATGAAATGGAGTTCACCTGCATGCACATCGACTATCTGTGCAACCACCCCGGATTTATCGAAGAACTGGCCACACTCAACTTCAAGGAATGGGGTGATTTCGCGCCAGGCGACAGCATCGAAGCCCGCATCGAGTTGATGCGCTCTGCGTGTGGCAAGGGCGAGATACCCAGCGTGGTGGTGGCTTTGGAAGGCGCGGAGCTGCTCGGCGGTGCCTTGCTGATCGACAGCGATCTTGACCTGCGGCCGGAACTGACGCCGTGGCTGGCCGGGGTCTACGTCAAAGCCGAACACCGCGGCAAAGGCGTGGCTTCGCAACTGGTCAATCGAGTGTTGAAGAAGCAGCGGCGCTGGGCGTGCCTGAGCTATATCTTTACACCGACACTTCGCAGTCACTGTATGCGCGACTGGGCTGGCAAGTAGTCGAGAAGCTGATTTATGAGGAGCTGCCGGTGGTGGTGATGAAATACGTCATTCAGCGCTAACCCGTGGTGAGGCGGCTCGCCGCAAGCTGCCGCCTCACTCCAGCGCTGAATCGAGTGCCGAGAGCAATTGCGAGGGGGCGACGGGTTGTCCACCGAGTTTGAGTTCACCGCTATCGAGATCAACTCTCAACCTCACCGACGCCCGGTCGCCAGGGTACTTGCGCAGCACCAGCTCGATGCCACTGGCGGTCTCGTCGGCGGTACCGAGCAAATCCCACAGACTCTCGCTCATATCCAGCAGCACTTTTTGCTGCTGCAGATCGACTAACCGCGGCGCGTACAGCCAATGGCTCATGCGCATCTCACGTGGCTCGACGGTGATGACGAGACGGCCTTCGCAGTGGACATAGGTTTCATTCATCGACGGATCAGAACGCCAACTTATAACCAATCAACACCAGCATCGTCGCCAGGCACGGGCGCAGGACTTCGTCGGAGATGCGTCCGGTCAGGTGGCTGCCGAGCCAGATGCCTGGCAGCGAGCCCATCAGCAGGAAGCCCAGCACGCCCCAATCCATGTTGCCCATGCTTGCGTGGCCGAGGCCGGCGACGAGGGTCAGGGGTACGGCGTGGGCGATTTCGGTGCCGACCAGGCGGCGGGTTGGCAGTAGCGGGTAGAGGATGAACAAGGCGACGGTGCCCAGTGCGCCGGCGCCGATCGAGGTCAGGGCGACCATGGTGCCGAGGATCAGACCGGTGATCACCGTCATGATATTCAGGCGCGAACCGCTCGGGTTGTAGTTGCCACCCGCGCGTTTGTGGGCGAATTCGAGCAAGCGTTTCTTGAAGAAGATTGCCAGGGCGGTGGCGAAGAGGACGAAGCCGAGCGCCTGTTTGATGATGGCGTTCATCGCGTCCGGCGCGGTGTGCAGGGTGCTGAGGAACCACAGGGTCATGGCCACGGCCGGCACACTGCCGAGGGTCAGCCAGCCGGTGATGGCCCAGTCGATGTTCTTGTTCTTCCTGTGAACGAGGACGCCGCTGGATTTGGTGATCGCGGCGTACAGCAGGTCGGTACCGACCGCCGTCGCCGGGTTGATGCCGAACCACAGCAGGATCGGCGTCATCAACGAACCGCCGCCGACACCGGTCATGCCTACGATAAACCCCACCACCAGCCCGGCAATCACCAGGCCGAAATTTGCCAATTCCATTCAAACGTCCAGAAAACGACAGGAAAATCTGGCCCGCAGCATAGCGATTTTTCTTATAACCACATATATCGATGCGGTCTATCGTTATGCCATATCGAATTCACCGCAGATCCCACAGTGGATCTTTGCGCTACAGCAAACCTGCGGGGCTCACTGCACCGGCAGGAAATTCAAGAACAGCAGACTCTGCGCGTAATTCAGGCCGATCCTGCGATAGCGCTCATCGAGCATCTGCGTGAGCAGATCCAGGCGCGCGACGATTTTGCTGAATTCGGTGGCGAAGCTGAGGTTGCTGCCCTCCTCCGAGATTTCGTTGGAGAACAGCAACGGCTGGCCTTCCTTGTTCTGCCGTTGCGACAAAATCCACATGGCTTTTTCGATGTTGCGCGCGGCGTTGTGCACGAACGTCGGGTTGATCGCGTCGGTCATGTAGAACTCGGTGCGATTGCCGTGGGCGGTAACCAGCATGCTGCCGATCGCATAGATGAACGCGCCGACGCGGTCGCCGAGGAATTCCGGACTCATCGCATAGCTCAGCGCCGCCAGGTCCTTGCGCCCGCCCAGCACGGGCAACGGCTGCTGTTGCTCGACAGCGAGGCGCACCTGTTTCACGGCGGCGTTGACGGTGAGGAAACCGGATTTGCGCAGTTCTTCCGGGTTGCGCAGGTAAAGCTTGCCCATCAATCGATAGAGACTGTCGAGGTTGTCGCGCATCGCCAGGGTGGCCATGCGGTCGACGCTGGTCTGCAGAAATTCCTGCGGCTGCCCTTCACGCATCTGATTGAAAAATCCGTTGCCGTTCTGGTGGCTGCAGCCGCTGAGCAACAGCGACAACAGGCAGGCCAGCAGCAGGCACGGGCGGCGGTGAGCGACGGTGATCAGGGCAAAAACATTCGGCATGAAGTCTCGGACAGGCACATTCCTGTGCGGCGGGAGTCACCGCATCCTGGCCATGCATAGAGCCGCCGATTGCGAAAAAGTGCAGTGCCCGGGCGGTGAGCCGACCTTCGGTGCTTTTCGCCATATCAATTAGTCGGACTTTATATTTGCCAACAGCGGTAAATCCGCTATAAATCTTCTCTCTCGACTCAAATAGCATGACTAGTGACATGTAGGAGCTGCCGAAGGCTGCGATCTTTTGATCTTGCTTCTAAAAATCAAGATCAAGATCAAGATCAAAAGATCGCAGCCTTCGGCAGCTCCTACGGTCAATGCGAAAACAACAACAAAAAGGAAGGTCAACCATGCTTCAATCCCGTCACCTGCTCTCCGGCCTCGGACTGTCCCTGATGATCGCTACCCTTTCCGCCAACGCGGCGGGCCTGACCGCTGAACACAAAGCTTTCGGCAAAACCAATGACGGCACGCCTGTCGAACAGTACATCCTGCGCAACAGCCACGGCATGCAAGCCACCGTGATCACCTACGGCGCGACCCTGCAAGCGCTGAAAGTCGCTGACAAACACGGCAAGTTCGACGACATCGTCTTGGGTTTTGACGATGTACAGGGCTATCAGAAAGGCACCGCGTACTTCGGCGCGACCATCGGCCGCTTCGGCAACCGCCTGGCCGAAGGTGCTTTCGAACTCGATGGCAAACGCTATCAAGTGCCGCAGAACGACAAATCCAACGCCCTGCACGGCGGCCCTGAAGGTTTCGACAAGAAAGTCTGGAAGGCCAGGGAAACCAAGGACAAGGATTCGGTAGGCGTAACCCTTACCTACCTGTCGGCCGACGGCGAGATGGGTTTCCCGGGCAATCTGACCACCGAAGTCACCTATCGCCTGACCGACAACAACGAACTGCGCATCGACTATAAGGCCAGCACCGACAAACCGACCGTGCTCAACCTGACCAACCACAGTTACTTCAACCTGGCCGGCGCCGGCAATGGCGATATTCTCAAGCAAGTCGCCATGATCAACTCCAGCCATTACACGCCGGTCACCGCCAAACTGATCCCGACCGGGGAGCTGGCGCCTGTCGCCGGTACGCCGATGGACTTCAGCAAACCGACGGCGATCGGCACGCACATCAAGGCTGATCATCCGCAGCTGAAATTCGCCGAGCCGAAACAGGGCGGCTTCGATTTCAACTGGGCGCTGGACACCAAGGGCGATGTCAGCAAGCTCGCTACCGAAGTCAGCGACCCGCAATCCGGACGCGTCCTGCAACTGTTCACCAGCGAGCCGGGCGTGCAGTTCTACACCAGCAACTTCCTCGACGGCACGGTCAAGGGCAAGGGCGGCAAGGTCTATCCACACTGGGGCGCATTCACCCTCGAGACCCAGCACTACCCGGATTCGCCGAACCAGCCGGACTTCCCGAGCACGCGGCTTGATCCGGGGCAGACCTATGCCCACAGCGTGATCCTCAAGTTCTCCGCCAAGTAACCTGCCATGCGCCCCCGTGGCGAGGGGATTCATCCCCGTTGGGATGCGAAGCAGCCCCGATCCTGCAACACGCGTTGTATCAGAAAGCGTTCTATTGCAGGTTTTTGGGGCTGCTTCGCAGCCCAGCGGGGATAAATCCCCTCGCCACAAATCCCCTCGCCACAAGATCTCATGACCACAATTGATCCGGTTTCATCCTTGACTCCCCCTTCCTTCCGGGAACCCTTGCTCTATCCTGCTGCCCACTAAAGATATCGACTCTTTAAGGCAGGAGGTTTGAATGCGTACCCTTGAGTTGGCCGGCATGCAGGTTCCCGTGATTGGTCAGGGCACTTGGCGCATGGGCGAGGATCGTTCGGCGCACAGCCGTGAAGTGGCGGCGCTGCGCACCGGCATCGAGCTGGGCATGAGCCTGATCGACACCGCCGAGATGTACGCCGAGGGCGGTGCCGAAACGGTGGTCGGCGAAGCCATCGCCGGTCTGCGCGATCAAGTCTTTCTGGTCAGCAAGGTCTACCCGCACAACGCCAGCCGCCAGGGCATCCCGCAAGCCTGCGAGCGCAGTTTGCGTCGGCTCGGCACCGACTACATCGATCTGTATCTGCTGCACTGGCGCGGTCAGTATCCGCTGGAGGAAACCGTCGAAGCCTTCGAGCGTCTGCGCGAGGACGGCAAGATCGGCCGTTGGGGTGTGTCGAATTTCGATGTCGACGACCTCGAAGAACTCTCCAGCTCGGCCTGCGCCACCAATCAGGTGCTGTACAACCTCGAAGAGCGCGGCATCGAATTCGATCTGCTGCCGTGGTGCCAGCATCAGCGCCTGCCGTTGATGGCGTACTGTCCGATCGGCCAGGGCGGCGCGATGCTCGCCGAGCCGGTTCTGCAAGACATTGCCAGTCGTTACAACGCCACCCCGGCGCAGATTTCACTGGCGTGGCTCCTGCGCCAGGGCGGCGTGATTGCGATTCCCAAGGCTGTGCGCCCGGAGCATGTGCAACTCAATGCCGAGGCGGCCCGGTTGCACCTGGACGCCGGGGATCTGGCGGCGCTGGACAAGGTGTTCCCGGCGCCTCAACGCAAACAGCGGCTGGCGATGGTCTGAGCGGCCGACTGCGAGGGCTTCGCCATGAGAAGCACAGATCTGCACGACCCGTACAACCTGCAACGTTTCGTCCAGGCTCAGGACCCGGTGTTCGAGCGGGTCCAGCGCGAACTCGAAACGGGCCGCAAGCGCAGCCACTGGATGTGGTTCGTCTTCCCGCAGTTCGCCGGATTGGGCGGCAGCGAAATGGCCCGACGCTTCGCCATTGGTTCAGCCGAAGAAGCCCAGGCTTATCTGGCCCACGACCTGCTCGGGGCGCGGCTGCGCACCTGCACGCAACTGGTCCTAAATGTGCCGCAGCGCTCGATTGCAGAAATGTTTGGCCATCCCGATGACCTGAAATTTCATTCTTCGATGACCCTGTTCGCCCAGTTCAGCGCCGAGGACAGCCTGTTCCATCAGGCGCTGGAGCGGTACTTCCACGGCATTCTCGATGAATGGACGCTGCAACTGCTCGACTCAAAACAGGCCCAGTTGCCCACCGATCAGGGTTGAGAAGTCGTCGTCGACAAACGGCAGAATCGCGTCCGCCACCGGTTGCAGCTGTCGCGTGATGTAATGGTCGTAGTCGATGGCGGCGCGGCGTACTTCCAGCGGTTCCGGGCCGGCGAGAGTGATGACGTAGCTGATCCAGCCGCCGTTCTGATACTGCCGGGGCCGCCCCTGCTCGGCGTTGTAGTCATCGGCGAGCCGCGCGGCGCGGACGTGCGGCGGTACGTTGCGTTCGTAATCGTCGAGAGTGCGGCGCAGACGTTTGCGGTAGATCAGCCGATCGTCGAACTCGCCGGCGAGGGTCTTGCGCACGTAATCGCGGACGTAATCCTGGTACGGCTTGCGCTGGAAGATCCGCTCATACAGTTCTTGCTGAAACTGCCGCGCCAGCAGCGACCAGTCGGTGCGCACGGTTTCCAGGCCCTTGTAGACCATTTCTTCGCTGCCATCGGCGCGGGTGACGAGGCCGGCGTAGCGCTTCTTGCTGCCCTCCTCGGCGCCGCGAATGGTCGGCATCAGAAAGCGCTTGTAGTGAATCTCGAACTGCAATTCCAGCGCGCTTTCCAGCCCATATTCCTCGCGCACATGCGCGCGCCACCAATCATTGACGTGCTTGACCAGCGCATGGCCGATCTGCGCCGCCTCTTCCTGACCGTGCAGGCGGCGCAGCCAGACGAAGGTTGAATCGGTGTCGCCGTAAATCACCGCATGGCCCTGCTCTTCGATCAACTGCCGGGTGCGCAGCATGATTTCGTGGCCGCGCAAGGTGATCGACGAGGCCAGTCGGGTATCGAAAAAACGGCAACCGCTGGAGCCGAGCACGCCGTAGAAGGCGTTCATGATGATCTTCAGCGCTTGGGACAGCGGCGCGTTGTGCTCGCGTTTGGCGGTTTCGCGCCCTTCGGCCACCCGCGCCACGATGGACGGCAGACAATGGCGGGTGCGCGAGAAGCGTGCGCCACGAAAACCCGCCACCGAGTCAGCGTCGTCCGGGTGTTGCAGGCCCTCGATCAACCCCACCGGGTCGATCAGAAAGGTGCGAATGATCGACGGGTAGAGGCTTTTGTAATCGAGGACCAACACCGATTCGTAAAGCCCCGGCCGTGAATCCATGACAAACCCGCCGGGGCTGGCCTGGGGTGGATTGGTGCCCAGATTGGGTGCAACGAAGCCCTGACGGTGCATCAACGGCATGTACAAATGGGTGAACGCGGCGACCGAACCGCCGCTGCGGTCGGCGGGCAAACCGGTGACGCTGGCGCGTTCAAGCAAAAACGTCAGCAGTTCGGTCTTGGCGAAGATCCGCGTGACCAGTTCGCAGTCCTTGAGGTTGTACTTGGCCAGCGCCGGTTTGTCCTCGGCGAACATGCGGTTGATCTCGTCCATGCGCTGGTACGGATTGTTGATCGCCTTGCCTTCGCCGAGCAGGGTCTGTGCGACGTTTTCCAGGCTGAACGAGGGAAAACTCCAGGTCGCCGAACGCAACGACTCGATGCCATCGATGATCAGCCGCCCCGCTGCCGAGGCGAAGTAGTGATTGCGGCTGCCGTGCTCGCGCCACTGCATTTCTTCGCCGCCACGACCGATCTTCAGCGGCACGCCGAGACGCCGCGCATGTTCATGGAGGATGCGCAAATCGAACTGCACGACGTTCCAGCCAATGATTGCGTCAGGGTCGTGGCGGGCGAACCAGTCGTTGAGCTTCTTGAGAATGAGCGTGCGCGAATCGCAGTACTCGAGGTCGAAATCGACAATGCTGGCGTCGCCGTTCGGCGCGCCGAGCATGTACACCTGGCGCTCGCCACAGCCTTCCAGCGCGATGGAATACAGCTCGCCGTTTTCGGTGGTCTCGATGTCGAGTGAGACCAGGCGCAGTTTCGGCCGGTAATCGGGGTCGGGTTTCAGCTGGGCGTTGATCAGTACTCCGTCAGCATCCGGGGTGCCGCCAAACAGCACCGGCGCGGTGATGAAGCGCTCCATCAGATAGCGTTCCGGGGGACGCACGTCGGCTTCAAAGACGTCGACGCCGGCGCGGTTGAGCGCGGTTTCGAGGCGCATCAACTGGCCGTGCTGCTGGCAATACAGACCGAGCACCGGACGATGCTGAAAATCGAGCAAGGCCAACGGTCGCAATTCCACGTTCTTTTCATCGTGCAGCAGACGCTCGGCCGCTTCTCGCTGTGCGGCAGGAATAAACGCGACCGACGGCTGATGCGCCAGACGCACGCGGCGCGGCCCGGCGTCCGTTGCCAGCCAGAACTCGACTTCGGTGCCGACCGGCGTATCGCGCCAATGCCGGGTCAGAACGAAGCCCTGCTGTAAATCCACCACTGCGACCTCAACGTTTCAATCAGAACGCCATTCTACGCAGCATTTGTGGCTAGGGATTTATCTGTGGCAAGGGGGATTTATCTGTGGCGAGGGGATTTATCCCCGCTGGCCTGCGCAGCAGGCCCTTTCATTAAAAGCGGGGCCGCTTCGCGGCCAGCGGGGATAAATCCCCTCGCCACAGATGCTTCATTTACCGATACAAAGACGCTTCATTTACCGATACAAAGAACTTTTTCCGGCAAATGGCGTTTTTTGCACGCTAACTGCCGCTTTGCCACCTTGCTCTGCGCGGCTGCGTCTACGATGCTTGATGAACAACGACAACACCTGAGTAACCGCCATGAAGACCGTCGCCCAACTGCTCAAGCTCAAAGATCAGAAAAATCAGGAAGTGCACCAGATCAAACCCGATCACATGGTGCTCGAAGCGCTGATGAAGATGGCCGAGAAAAACGTCGGCGCCTTGCTGGTGGTCGAAGACGACAAAGTGGTCGGCATCATCAGCGAGCGTGACTATGCACGCAAACTGGTGCTGCACGGGCGCTCTTCGGTCGGTACGCCAGTGCGCGACATCATGGTCAAGGACGTGATTACCGTGGATACCCGACAAACCGTCGACACCTGCCTGGGCATCATGTCGGACAAACGCCTGCGCCACTTGCCGGTGGTCGAGGACGGGCAATTGATCGGCTTGCTATCGATTGGCGACCTGGTCAAAGAAGCGATTGCCGAACAGGCCGAGCTGATCAAACAGCTGGAGCAGTACATTCGCGGCGAATGAGCCCACCGCCGTGATCCCCTTGTGGGAGCGAGCCTGCTCGCGAATGCGCCAGGTCAGTGATGATCGTTCCCACGCTCTGCGTGGGAATGCAGCCCGGGACGCTCCGCGTCCCTCTAAAGCCGAACGCGGAGCGTCCGTTGAGGCATTCCCACGCAGAGCGTGGGAACGATCGCGCCTGTCAGGCCGGCCAATGCCGCTCAAAGACCGGTGCCAGCACCGGGTGCCGGTCGATCCTTTGCAGCCACGCATAAAAGCCCGGGCGGGTCCGGCGCAGGTGTTCGCGGCTGCCGGCCCAGCGGCTTACCACGGCCGCCAGCACATCCAGCGCGCCGGGCGTTTCGTCATCCAGATACAGCTCCCCGGAAAACTGATCGGCAAACACCTCCCAACTGAAGTGCAGGCGCTGGCGCGTGCCGGCGATCAGGTTTTGCCGTGCGTTCTCGTCGGGCGTGCTCAGCCAGCGCTCGGGGTAATCGATGATGCCGACCGCCGCGTAGCAATTGCTGACGATATAGGCGAGGCCGCGAATCGCCTGATCACGATCGGCAGCCTTGCTCGGCAGCAGGCCGGACTTGGGAAACGTCAGGCCCAGGTGAATCAGGATCGCCGCGCTTTCAGTCATGGCGCTGCCGTCGGGCAGTTGCAGGGTCGGTATCTGTTTCAGCGGATTGAGTTTGCCCAGCGCCTCGTCGGCCTCGGCGCTGGCTTCGGTATCAATGAAGCGATAGGCGATCTGGCACAACTCCAGTGCCGCCTCGACGGCAGCCGCGCCGGAATTCTTGTGCCCGTAGAGCTGGTACATGTCCGTTCCCCCGATAAGGCCTTTGCACAGGGTAGATGGCTGGCTGGCCTGACGTAGAAAATTCTGCAAATGTGTCGTGATTGGCACGTTTTTCCCATGCACTGCCGACTTGCGAAATCAACCTTCGCCAATCAGCGCTGGCGGTGCCCATCCCGCACCAAGAGCATTCATCGAACGCTATCCGCGTTCTTGTAAGGTGCGACAGCGAACCAAAAGTTCGCCTGTCCGAGCTGGCAATAAGGAGTTCACCCGTGAATCTTCAAATGCTCCGCCGTACGACATACCCGACTTACTCGCAAATCCAGCCCCAAGTTCCGCCGAACCTATTCAGCCTGGCGCGTTTCTCCTTTATTACCTGAAACCCAATGCACACTTTGCGTGCCTGGCGATCGAGCGATCGCCAAGCGCCGAGTGTTATTTATTTTTTAAATACGGCAATTAATAAAAGGCACAACAACAAGATTGTCGAACAATGACTTTGCGTCATTGAAGTTGCACCAAAAGCGCACGCCCGAATGTGATGCAGTTAACCAAAACTCCAGAATCAAAATAAGGAACATGTCCTGTGAACCGCTGAATGACTCACCTGCACCAAATCGATTCGCTACGCACCGATAGGTGCTAAGCCTGATCACCGAGCAGCCGCTCTATCCCGCCGATTGGCGTGATACAGCGTTCCCTCTGACTCGCTCTGGAAAAAGCCCTTCTGCGAGGACTTGAGGACCGCTTCGCGCCGAATAAACAGTGGGCGAAACTGAAACTTATATAAATGCGACATCAGTAACACCGAAGATTTGCGTTCAACCCGTTTCAGCAACATCTGGCACACCTGTTGCAAACTGTAACAAACCTGAGACAGCTCACGTCTCCACACAACAACAAGCCACGGAATGGATAATGAACAATCGATATAGATGCTACTAAGCCACTAAGTTTGTCCGAGGCCGTTTAAACAGATAGTCCAACTATCGGCCCGCGTACACCTTGAAGAAAGTTACACCTACTCACTCGAACATCAGCCATATGTTCGGACGGCACCTTATTGCCCTTCATCTGACCCGAGGGAGCTTTAATGAACGATGCGGTAAAGCACAAAACCCTGCCGGGGCCGTTGCGGCAAGCACCGGTCCCGCCGGCAATGGCCAGGCCGGCGTTTACAGCCAATACGTCACGACCCGGCGGGTTGAACAAACCACAGTTGCTCTTGCTGATCGCCGTGTCGGCGCTGATACACGGCGGCGCGTGGTGGTTCTTCCATCAGGCGCGTCCTGAGCCACTGCCGACGCCGCCGGAAATCCCGGAAATGACCGTCGAGCTGACCAGCCCGACGCCTCCGGCCCCACCGACACCGGAACCACCACCGCCGCCCCCGCCTCCACCGCCGCCGGAGCCTGAGCAGCCGGTGGAGGACGAGGACGCGGTCAAGCCGCCGCCCAAACCGGTGGAGAAGCCCAAGCCAATCGAAAAACCCAAACCGGTCGAGAAACCCAAACCGGTGAAGAAAGTCGAGCCACCGAAAGCGCCGCCGGCCCCGGCGCAACCTGCCGCACCTGCGGCGCCGACAACACCAAGCGCACCACCGGCACCACCTGCTGCGCCCGCTCCGGTCAAGGAGTCGGCGGCGATATCCGGCCTGGCCAGCCTTGGCAACCCGCCGCCGGAATATCCGTCGCTGGCGCTGCGGCGCAATTGGGAAGGCAGCGTGGTGCTGCGCATTCAGGTGCTGGCCAACGGCCGTGCCGGCAGCGTGACGGTGACCAAGTCCAGCGGCAAGCCGCAACTGGATGAGGCGGCCGTCGCGGCGGTGAAGAACTGGAAGTTCATTCCGGCCAAGCGCGGCGACACGCCGATCGACGGCTTCGCCACCCAGACCATCGATTTCAAATTGCCGCAATGACGGCGCAACCGACTCATTACTGATTAACGCAAGCGAGGTGTAGCCATGAACGATTCACTGTCTTCGATGATTGTCCCCGGTGTGCTCTGGGGCCTGGTGCTGTTTTCCGTGGTCAGTTGGGCGATCCTGCTGGTCAAGTCGGCCCAGTACCTGCGCCAGAAAGCGCAGAACAAACAGTTCACCAAAGCCTTCTGGAGCGCGCCGGACCTGCTCACCGCCGCCGAACACGCCAGCCAGTATCCAGGCTCGCTGGCGCGCATCGCCAGCAGCGGTTTCGAAGCCCTGCTGGTGGAAGAGTCGCCGCGCACCACGCAGCAACTGGCGCACACCATCAACCGTTCCGATCGCCTGGAACGCAACCTGCGCCAGCAGATCCAGAAAGAACGTCGCTCCCTGGAAAACGGCCAGGCGATCCTCGCCAGCATCGGCAGCACCGCGCCGTTCATTGGCCTGTTCGGCACCGTGTGGGGAATCATGGAAGCCCTGCAAAGCATTGGTGAAACCGGCTCGGCCAGCCTTGAAGCGGTCGCCGGGCCTATCGGCCACGCGCTGATCGCCACCGGCGTGGGCATCGCCGTCGCCGTGCCGGCAGTGCTGATCTACAACTTCTTCCTGCGTCGGCTGAAACTCGCCTCGGCGGACATGGACGACTTCGCCCACGACTTCGACGCCCTCGCCTCGCGCAGTGCGTTTTCCATCAGCCGCCAGGCCATTGCCAGCAAAAGCACCAACGCCGTGCGGGAGGCCAGCTGATGTCATTCTCCACTCAAGACAGCGATGAAGTGCTCAGCGAAATGAACGTCACGCCGCTGGTCGACGTGATGCTCGTGCTGCTGGTGGTGTTCATTGTCACCGCGCCGCTGATGACCAACGCGATCAAGGTCAACCTGCCGAAAACCGACGCCGTCGCCCCTGCCGAAAAGAAAGACCCGGTGGTGGTCAGCGTCGATCAGGACGGCAAGTTCTATCTGGCCAAGACCGAACTGGCCCCGGAATCCCTCGAGGCCAGCCTCAAGGAGGTCAAGGCCAAAGACGCCGACGTGCGCGTGCAGTTGCAGGCCGATGCCGCCGTCAATTACGGCCAGGTGGCCAAGGCCATGGCATCGATCGAACGCTCCGGCATCAGCAAGATTTCGGTGATGACCACCCACTGAGTGCGGTGCCGGATGGGTGATGAAACACCCGCCCGGCACCGCTGAAAAAAGAAATCCCGTCGCACCCGGCCGACCGAAACAACGCTACGCGTCTTCGGAGGGGATCGGCTTGCTTGAAGAAAGTGGTTTTCCGCGCGCGGTATCACCGGAAGCGGAGCAATGAGCGGCTCACAAGGCCAATTCGATAACGTCTGAAAATCGGAAACAACCATGCTGATGAACACTCCACGCTTCACGCTCAAACCTTTGGTGGCAACGATGTCTCGCCACCGTTTCGTTCCGCTGTATCTGGTGGCCATGGGGATGGGCGCCGGGACCGTGCAAGCGGCCGAGGACGACAGCAGCGCGACGCCGGCAGCTGCTGTCGTGGCAGCGCCGACCACGCAACTGCAACGGGTCGAAGTGACCGGTTCGGCGATTCGCCGGGTCGATGCGGAAACGGCGGTGCCGATCACCATTCTCAAGGCTGAAGAGCTGCGCAAACAGGGCGTGACCACCACCGCCGAACTGGTGCAGCGCATCACCGGCAGCCAGTCGATCAACAACAGCGCCGGCTCCGTCGGCGCGGCCACTGGCGGTGCGTCGTTTGCCGACATGCGCGGCATCGGCGCGAACAAGACGCTGGTGCTGCTCAACGGCCGACGCCTGGCCAACAATGCCCTGTCGGGGACCAACTCGGCCGGCGGCGCGGTAGACCTGAACATGATCCCGTTTGCCGCCATCGAGCGCGTGGAAGTGCTGCGCGACGGCGCCTCGGCCCTGTACGGCACCGACGCCATCGGCGGTGTGATCAACTTCATCACCAAGAAATCCCTTACCGACGGCGCGTTGACCCTCGGCGGTGAAACGCCGACCCACAGCGGTGGCGGCGCGACCAAGGACATGAGCGCCAGTTGGGGCTACGGCGATCTGGAAGAAGACCGCTTCAACGTCCTCGGCGTGTTCAACTACAACAAGCAGCAGAACCTCGACGCCAACGACCGCTCCTTCGCCACCGACTACGCGCCCGGTCGCGGTCTCGATCAGACCTCCGGCACCGCGTTCCCCGGCAACTACAGCCAGAACGGCAACGCCACCAACCCGTTGGCCAACAGCAACTGCAACGGCCCCAACCTGATCGCCCGCGACGGCTTGTGCCGCTTCAGCACCCGTGAATTCATCGACCTGGTGCCACAGACCGAGAAGACCTCGTTCTTCGGCAAGACCACTGCCAAGCTCGGCGATGATCACAACGCCAACCTCGAATATTTCTGGTCGCGCAACAACAACGCCGTCGCCGTCGGCCCGGCGCCACTGACTGGTCTGAGCCTGGATTCCTCGTCGCCTTACTACCCCGGCAACGGCATCACCCCGGCGCCGACCGATTTCGCCCTCGACCCGACGCAGCCGGTCGACGTCAACTGGCGCGAGACTGCCGCCGGCCCGCGTGAATCGAAAGACCAGAACACCAGCCAGCGCTTTCTGCTGAGCTTCGATGGTCTGGTTGGCGGCTGGGATTACAACGTCGGCGCCTCGTACAACCAGAACAAAATCGTCTCCAGCGTCACCAGTGGTTATGTCAGCGACCAGGCGATGATTGACGGGCTGGCCAGCGGTCTGCTCAACCCGTTCGGCCCGCAGACCGCTGCCGGCCAGCAGTACATCGATGCCGCCGCGTACCACGGCGCCTACTCCACCGCCGTGGGCCGCGTCGCCGGTTTCGATGGCCGCGTCAGCCGTGAAATCGGCGACTGGTTCGGCGCAGGTCCGTCCGGTCTGGCGCTGGGCGGCGAGTACCGCAAGGAGAAATTTCATCAGGACTTCGAGTCGTTCGCCGGCGACATCCAGAGCCTCGGCATCGACCCGGCCGGCAGCGTCGAGGGCGATCGCAGCGTCAAGGCCGCCTATGCCGAACTCAACGTGCCGGTGCTCGACAGCCTTGAATTGTCCGCCGCTGTGCGCCACGACAAATACAGCGACTTCGGCAGCACCACCAACCCGAAATACTCGTTCCGTTATCAGCCGTTGAAAGAGCTGGTAGTGCGCGGCGCCTACAGCGAAGGTTTCCGCGCGCCGTCGCTGTATGAACTGTATTCGCCGCGCAGCATCACCTTCACCCAGGGTTTCTACAACGATCCCGTGCTGTGTACCGGCGGCGTGGTGCAACCGGGCGGTAACGGCGGGCGTGATTGCGGTCAGCAATTCCTCAACCAGATTGGCGGCAACGAGGATCTGGCCCCGGAGAAGGCGCGCAACGTGACGTTGGGCTTCGTCTACCAGCCGATCAGCAATCTGTCGGTGGGTCTGGATTTCTGGTGGATTCACATCTCCAACCAGATCCAGCCGTTCCCGGAATCCACCGTGTTCGATCAGGCCGGCTCCTACCCGGACCGCTTCGTGCGCAACGCCGACGGCACGCTCAACTACATCGTTACCGGCAACGCCAACCTCGGCATCGTCGAGACCAATGGTGTCGACGTGTCGCTCGACTATCGCTTCCCGAACACGCCATACGGTCAGTTCGGCCTCGGCCTGCAAGGCACCTATGTCGACGAGTACGACTTCCAGAGCACCATCAAAGGCCCGTTCACCGACAAGGTCGGCGACTTTCAGGGCGACGGCGTGATCGCGCGCTGGAAGCACAACCTCACCGGCAGCTGGAGCCTCGGTGCGGCGCGAGCAGCGCTGACCAACCGCTTCACCACCGGTTACAACGATTACGACCGCGAGACGCACGCGCGGGTGGCGTCGTATTCGGTGTGGGACCTGTCGGCCGGCTACACCTTCAACAAAGTGCTCGACGTTGATGCCGGGATGAAGAACGTGTTCGACCGCAACCCGCCGTTCTCCAACCAGGCCTACAACTTCCAGAGCGGCTATGACCCGCGCTACACCGACCCGCTGGGCCGGACATTGTTTGCGCGCATGACTTACCACTTCTAACCCCAAATAAAACGCATCCCTCTGTGGGAGCGAGCCTTTGTGGTGAAGGGATTTATCCCCGATGGGGTGCGAAGCGCCCCCAGGACCTGCCAACGCGGAGCATCAGAAGTACCGCATGCATTGATCTTGCGACTGCTGCGCAGCCGATCGGGGATAAATCCCCTCGCCACAAGGGCTCGCTCCCACATTGGGTCCGTGGACTTTCAGGGATTTTCAGGAGTGACTTCATGAGTTTTTTGCGCAACATGGCTGGCCTGCTGCTCGGCAGTGCGCTGCTGTGCATTGGCACTTCGGCGCTGGCCGGCGGCAGTTATGCGCTGACGGTGTATGGCGAGGCGCCCAAGTATCCGGCCGGCTTCAAGCATTTCGATTTTGTTAACCCCGACGCGCCCAAGGGCGGTTCGCTCAGCCGTGCGTCGATGGAGATCGGTCAATACAACTACATCACGCCGTATGCCGATCAGGGCATTTCGGTGGTGCAGGTCAATGATTGGGTCTACGCGCCGCTGGCGTTCCGTTCGCTGGATGAGCCTTACACGGTTTACGCTCTGGTTGCGCAGCAGATCGAGCGCGATCCTGAGGGTTTGTGGGTGCGCTTCACCCTCAACCCCAAGGCACGTTTCGCCGATGGCACGCCGATCACCGCCGAAGACGTGCGCTACACCTTCAACCTGCTGATGACCAAGGGCAGCCTGAGTTATCGCCAGCAATATGCCGACGTGCAGGACGTGCTGGTCGAAGGTCCACGGCAGGTCCGTTTCACCTTCAAGAACAACCTCAATCGCACCCTCGCGCTGGATCTGGCGACGCTGCGCGTGCTGCCCGAGCACTGGTGGAAAACCCGCGACTTCGCCAATGGTGGCGGCTTCGAGCCACCGCTGGGCAGCGGCCCGTACCGGGTGAGCAAGGTCGACGCCGGGCGCAGCATCAGTTTCCAGCGTGACCCGGACTGGTGGGGCAAGGACCTGCCGGTCAGTCGCGGCATGTACAACTTCGACAGCCTGACGGTGAATTTCTACGGCGACACCGACGTCGCTCGCCAACTGTTGCAGGCCGGCGCGTTCGACTACAACCGCGAGTTTTCTTCCTCGGGTTACGTGGTTGGCTACGACAGCCCGGCCCTGCGCGACGGGCGCTTGCAAAAAGCCATTCTGGCGCCGCACAAACCCACCGCCGCCCAAGGTTTTGTGTTCAACCTGCAAAACCCGATCTTCCAGGACCGCCGCGTGCGCGAGGCGATCAGCCTGCTGTGGGATTTCGAGTGGACCAACAAACAGATGATGCGTGGCTTCTACGTGCGTCAGAACAGCTTCTGGCCCAAGAGTGAAATGGCCGCCAGCGCCCTGCCCGATGCCGAGGAATTGAAGATCCTCGAACCGTTGCGCGGCAAGGTTCCTGACGAGGTGTTCACCACGGCCTATGAAGCGCCGAAAACCGATGGCAGCGGCTACATCCGCGACAAGCAATTGCAAGCGCTAAAACTGCTCGCCGAAGCCGGTTGGACGGCGAAAAACAATCGTCTGGTCAACGCCGCCGGCGAGCCGCTGGAATTCACCTTTCTCGATGGTCAGGGCGGCTTCGATCGCATGCTGCTGCCGTTCAAACGCACCCTCGCGCAGATCGGCATCACGCTCAATCTGCGCCGCATCGATTCAGCGCAATACATCAACCGCCTCAACGCTCGCGACTACGACATGATCGTCTGCGCTTTCCCGCGCAGTGGCGATCCGATCGTCTCGCCGGGCCGCGAGTTGTACAGCCTGTATGGCTCGCAAAGTGCCACGCAAGTCGGCAGCTCGAACGCGATGGTGCTGGCCGATCCAGCGGTCGATCAACTGATTGACGGGCTGGTCCAGGCCAACAGCCGCGAAGCCATGGTGCATTACGCCCGCGCCCTCGACCGGGTGCTGCAATGGGGTTACTACATGATTCCCAACTACTACTCCAAAGGCACGCCGACGGTGTATCAGAACCGCTTCGGCATGCCCGCCGTGCAACCTTCGTATGACGAAGGCCTCAACACCTGGTGGGAAGTCTCGGCCAGGCCGCTGACGACTCAGCAGATGAGCGCTCAGCTTGCGGGAGGCCAGTGACATGCTGCGTTATCTGAGTCGCCGATTGCTGCTGATCATCCCCACGCTGTTGTGCATTCTGGTGGTGAATTTTCTTATCGTGCAGGCCGCGCCCGGCGGCCCGGTGGAACAAGCCATCGCCCGCCTGCAAGGCTTTGGCGGGCACAGCATGGGCGGTGGCGGCGAAGTCGCGGCGGTCGGCGGTGCCGGGCGCAGCAGCCGTGGGCTGGACCCGGCACTGATCGAGGAAATCAAACACCATTACGGCTTCGACAAACCGCTGCACGAACGCCTGTGGCTGCTGCTGAAAAACTACGCACAACTGGATCTGGGCAACAGCTTCTTTCGCGGCGCCAAGGTCACCGACCTGATCGTGCAGAAGCTGCCAGTGTCGCTGTCGCTGGGTTTGTGGGCGACGCTGATCACCTACCTGATTTCAATCCCGCTGGGCATTCGCAAGGCAATCAGGAACGGCAGTGCCTTCGATGTCTGGAGCAGCACCGCGATCATCGTCGGTTATGCGATGCCGGCGTTTCTCTTCGCCATTCTGTTGATCGTGGTGTTCGCCGGGGGCAGCTACGTCAACTGGTTTCCGGTGCAGGGACTGGTGTCGGACAACTTCGACAGCCTCAGCACATTGAGCAAGGTCGGCGACTACCTCTGGCACCTCGTGCTGCCGGTCACGGCGCTGGTGATCGGCGGCTTTGCCACGCTGACGATCCTGACCAAAAACAGCTTTCTCAACGAGATCAGCCGGCAGTACGTGATCACCGCACGAGCCAAGGGCCTGACCGAGCGGCGCGTGCTGTACGGCCACGTGTTTCGCAACGCCATGTTGTTGGTGGTTGCGGGTGTGCCGTCGGCGCTGATCGAAGTGTTTTTCGCCGGCTCCCTGCTGATTGAAACCATTTTCAATCTCGACGGCCTCGGGCGCATGAGCTACGAAGCGGCGGTGTCGCGCGACTATCCGGTGGTGTTTGGCGCGCTGTTTCTGTTCACCCTGTTCGGCCTGCTGATCAAGCTGATCGGCGACCTCTGCTACACCCTGCTCGACCCGCGCATCGATTTCTCGGCGAGGACTGCCTGATGTTCACACTGTCGCCTCTGGGCCAGCGCCGTGTCGCGCAATTCAAGGCCAACCGCCGTGGGCGCTGGTCACTGTGGCTGTTTATCGGCCTGTGCCTGATCTGCCTCGGTGGCGAGCTGATCGCCAATGACAAGCCGTTGGTGATCCGCTACCACGACGCTTTTTACTTTCCGATCCTCAGCGATTACCTGGAAACCGATTTCGGCGGCGAGCTGCCGTTTCAGCCGGATTACGCCAGCAACTACGTACACAAGCTGATCGAGGATCAGGGCGGCTGGATGCTGTTTCCGCCGATCCCGTTCAGCTACGACACGGTCAACTACGACCTCACCGAACCGGCGCCCAGCCCGCCGTCTTCGAGCAATTGGCTGGGCACCGACGATCAGGCTCGCGATGTTCTGGCGCGGGTTATTTTCGGCACGCGGATCTCGATTCTGTTCGCGCTGATCCTCACCGCCATCAGCGCGTTGATCGGCATTCTCGCCGGGGCCTTGCAGGGCTACTACGGCGGCTGGGTCGACTTGCTCGGGCAGCGTGTACTGGAAATCTGGTCGGGGCTGCCGGTGCTGTATCTGCTGATCATTCTGTCCGGCTTCGTCTCGCCGAGTTTCTGGTGGTTGCTGGGGATCATGGCGCTGTTTTCCTGGCTGGCGCTGGTCGATGTGGTGCGCGCCGAGTTCCTCCGTGGACGCAATCTCGAATACGTGAAAGCCGCGCGGGCGCTGGGCCTGACCGACAGCGAACTGATGCGCCGGCACATTCTGCCCAACGCCATGACCTCCACCCTAACCTACCTGCCGTTCATTCTCACCGGCGCCATCGCCACCCTGACCGCGCTGGATTTTCTCGGCTTTGGCATGCCCGCCGGCACCGCGTCGCTGGGCGAGTTGATCGGCCAGGCCAAACGCAATCTGCAGGCACCGTGGCTGGGGCTGACGGCATTTTTTGCCCTGGCGCTGATCCTGTCTTTGTTGGTTTTCATCGGTGAAGCGTGCCGAGATGCCTTTGATCCGAGGAGCTGACATGCAAGACCATTTAATCGAGATCCGCGACCTGCGCGTCGCCTTCGCCGGGCAGGAAGTGGTGCACGGTGTGAACCTGGATATCCGCCGTGGCGAGTGTCTGGCGCTGGTCGGTGAATCCGGCTCGGGCAAGTCAGTGACGGCGCATTCGATTCTGCGTTTGTTGCCGGGCAAGAACGTCAGCAGCAGCGGCGCGATTCGCTACAACGGCGTGGATTTGCTGCACGCCAGCGAACAGCAGATGCGTGGTTTGCGCGGCAATCGCATTGCGATGATTTTCCAGGAGCCGATGACCTCGCTGAACCCGCTGCACACGGTGGAAAAACAGATCAGCGAAGTGCTGGAAATACACAAGGGCCTCAAGGGCCGCGCCGCCCGCACGCGGACCCTGGAGCTGCTCGAGCTGGTGGGTATTCGCCAGCCGTCGCAGCGCTTGAAAGCCTATCCGCATCAGCTTTCCGGTGGTCAGCGCCAACGGGTGATGATCGCCATGGCGCTGGCCAACGAGCCGGAACTGTTGATTGCCGATGAGCCGACCACGGCGCTGGACGTAACCGTACAGCAGAAGATTCTTGAACTGCTGATCGAGTTGCAGCAGCGCCTCGGCATGTCGCTGTTGCTGATCAGCCATGACCTCAATCTGGTGCGCCGGATCGCTCAGCGTGTGTGCGTAATGCGTCAAGGCGAGATCGTTGAACAGGCCGATTGCGAGACGCTATTCCAGGCGCCGCAACATCCTTACAGCCGCTTGTTGATCGAGGCTGAACCGAGCGGCGCGCCAGTGCCCAGTGAGTACGAGCACAACCTGCTGGAAGTGGATGATTTGAAGGTGTGGTTTCCCCTGCCGAAAAAACTCTTCAGCCGTCAGCAGGATTACATCAAAGCGGTGGACGGGGTCAGTTTCACCCTGCAACGCGGCAAGACGTTGGGCATCGTCGGCGAGTCGGGTTCGGGCAAGTCGACGCTGGGCCAGGCGATCCTGCGACTGGTCGAATCAGAGGGCAATATCCGTTTTGGCAACAAGCAGTTGAGCCTGCTCAATCAGCGCCTGATGCGCCCGCTGCGCCGGCAGATCCAGGTGGTGTTTCAGGACCCGTTCGGCAGCCTCAGCCCGCGCATGTCGGTGCAGCAGATCATTGCCGAAGGCTTGCTGACCCACGGCATCGGCAGCGAGGCCGAGCGCGAGGCAGCGGTGATTCGCGTGCTGGAGGAAGTCGGCCTCGACCCGCAAAGCCGCCATCGTTACCCCCACGAGTTTTCCGGCGGCCAGCGCCAGCGCATCTCCATCGCCCGCGCACTGGTGCTGGAACCGGCGCTGATCCTGCTCGACGAACCGACCTCGGCCCTGGATCGCACGGTGCAGAAGCAAGTGGTGGAATTGTTGCGCCAGTTGCAGATCAGGCATGGGCTGACGTACCTGTTCATCAGCCATGACCTGGCGGTGGTGCATGCGCTGGCGCATGACTTGATGGTGATCAAGGACGGCAAGGTGGTTGAACAAGGCTCGTCGCGGGAGATTTTCGCTGCGCCGAAACATCCGTACACCCAAGAGTTACTGAAAGCCTCGGCCCTCAAGCCTTACAGAGAGCCTTGTGGGAGCGAGCCTGCTCGCGAATGCGCTGCGTCAGTCACATAAGTGCTGACTGACCCGACGCCTTCGCGAGCAGGCTCGCTCCCACAGGTTTGATCGGTGGTGTTTGAAATTTATTTTTCCGGCACTGCATCCAATCGCCTCCGCCACGGGTAGTCCCTGTAACAGCCCACTCTGGTGCTGTCAGCGCCCTACCCTTTTCGGAGAATCATCGGATGAACATCACCCAGCTGATTGGCTTCACCGGTTTGCTCGCCTTCACCGCGACCACCTTCGCCCAGAGCAGTTATCCCGACGCGATCAAGGTGCCGGACGGGCACAAGATTGCCCTGGAAACCACTGGGGTTGGCGAGATCACCTACGAATGCCGCGACAAGCCCAATATGGCCGGGCAGACCGAGTGGACCTTTGTCGGCCCGAAAGCGGTGCTCAATGATCGCAGCGGCAAACAGGTCGGCACCTATTTCGGCCCGCCAGCGACCTGGCAAGCCAAGGACGGTTCGAAAGTCACCGGCACACAACTCGCCGTGGCACCGTCGAGCCCGGGCAACCTGCCCTATCAACTGGTCAAGGCCAATCCGGCCGAGGGCAAAGGCGCGATGACCGGGGTCAGCTATATCCAGCGTGTCGCGCTCAAGGGCGGCGTCGCGCCGGGCAGTGAGTGCACCATGGCAAACAAGGGCAAGCAGGAAGTGGTGAAGTACCAGGCGGATTATATTTTCTGGGCGGCGAACTGATTTCCGGAAGCAGTGCACAATCCTGTGGGAGCGAGCTTGCTCGCGAAGACGGAGTGTCAGTCGCCTTATTACTTTCTGACCCACCGCATTCGCGAGCAGGCTCGCGCCCACAGGGAACAATGCGTCTGGATGTTTGGGAAATGTGAGCTAGATTGCACCCCATGCCTTTAGCCGAATCCGTTTTCGATTACGAAGCCCGCCTCAAAGCCTGTGCCCGGGGCGAGCGCGCGGCTTTGCGCGATTTGTATGTGCAGGAAGGCCCGCGCCTGCTCGGCGTGGCCAAGCGGCTGGTGCGCGATACGGCGCTGGCGGAGGACATTGTGCATGAGGCATTCATCAAGATCTGGCACGGCGCGGCCGGGTTCGACCCGGCGCGGGGTTCGGCGCGGGGCTGGATGTTCAGCGTGACCCGGCATCTGGCCTTGAATCAGCTGCGCAAGCAAAGTCGGGAAACGCCGTTCAGTGAAGAACATGAGGCAGCGGCGCCTGATGAGGCGGTCGATGTTCACTCGGCACGCATTCATCGCTGCCTCGAGCAACTGGAACCGCAGCGGCGCAGCTGCATCCTCCATGCCTACGTCGACGGTTACAGCCACGCGCAGATTTCCGCACGCCTCGACACGCCGCTGGGCACGGTCAAAGCGTGGATCAAGCGCAGCCTCAATGCTTTGCGGGAGTGCATGGGATGACCGGCGAATCAGCGCAGGAACGGGATGAACTGGCCGGTGAATATGTACTCGGGACCTTGTCATTCGAGCAGCGCATCGAGGTGCAACGGCGCCTGCCGAACGATCCCGAATTGCGTGCAGCGGTGGATGCCTGGGAGCGGCGTCTGCTGGAGCTGACCGATCTGGCCGAACCTCAGCAACCCTCGGCGCAGTTATGGCCGCGCATCGAGCGCAGTCTCGAACGGCTGACGGTGAAGAAACCACTGACTTCGTGGTGGAACCTGCTGCCACTGTGGCGCGGTTTGAGTGCGGCGGGCCTGGCTGCAACGCTGATTCTGGGCACGATGCTGCTGACCCAGACTGCGCCGAAACCGAGTTATCTGGTGGTGCTGGTAGCGCCGCAGGACAAGGCGCCGGGCTGGGTGATTCAGGCGAGCAATGCGCGGGAGATCCAGTTGATCCCGTTAGGAGTGGTCGAGGTGCCGGCGGACAAGGCGCTGGAGTTCTGGACCAAGGCTGACGGCTGGTCGGGGCCGGTGTCGTTGGGGCTGGTCAAGCCGGGGCAGGCTTTGTCGGTGCCGCTGGACAAACTGCCGCCGCTGCAACCCAACCAGCTGTTTGAGCTGACGCTGGAAGGCGCCAATGGCTCGCCGATTGGCAAACCGACCGGGCCGATTCAGGCGATCGGGCGTGCGGTGAAGGTGCTCTGAGGCTCTGCTACGCGGTTGTCCGCAACCATCATCGACGTCGATGTTCACCATCACGGCAATGAAGTTCTCATAAAAAATTCCGGGCGTAACATCAGCTCCATACCAACCAACAACACCCCGGAGCACACCATCATGAAACGCCAGACTCTTCTCAGCATCGCTTTCTCGGTTTTCGCAGTTAACGCTTTCGCCGCCACCCCGGCGCACACCATGATCGCCGAAGGCGGTTCGGACAAGCTGATCGAAAGCCGTCTGGCTGAAGGTGGTTCAGATCGTCTGATCGAGCGCCGTGTTGCCGAGGGCGGCTCGGATCGTCTGATCGAACGCCGCGTTGCCGAAGGTGGTTCTGATCGTCTGATCGAACGCCGTGTTGCCGAAGGTGGCTCGGATCGTCTGATCGAACGCCGTGTTGCCGAAGGTGGTTCGGATCGTCTGATCGAACGCCGTGTTGCCGAAGGTGGTTCGGATCGCCTGATCGAACGCCGTGTTGCCTGATGCATGACTGCAAGCGCAACACCGCAGAGAAACCCGGCTCCCGCAGCCGGGTTTTTTATGTCTGCGTGTTTTATCCGGCCTTGGCCATGCAGCGCTTGTAGCGCTCGTCCACGCGCTTGGCGAACCAGGCTGTAGTGAGTTTGCGGGTGATCTTCGGACTCTGCAGCACAATCCCCGGCAATACCGCGCGCGGTAACGCCTTGCCTTCGGCCCGCTCCGCCAGTTCGAACACGCGCTGATAGAGTTTGGTCTCTTCGAATTCCAGGGTTTTGCCTTTCTCCAATTGATCGCGAATCGTCGGGTTGCGCATGCCCAGCGACTTGCCGAGGGTGCGCACCGCCAGTTCGGTACTGCCGGGCATGATCGAGTCGTAGCGAATCAGGTCGCCGTCCAGGGTCAGCGGGATGCCGGAAGCGCGGCTCACCGCATTCTGAAACGCGGCATTGCGACTGGCGTACCAGCCGGCGTTGAAATCGGCGAAGCGATACAGCGGCTCGCGGTAATTCACCGGATAGCCGAGCAAATGGGCGATGCCGAAATACATGCCGCCGCGCCGGCTGAACACTTCACGACGAATCGTGCCGTCCACCGGGTACGGGTAATCCTTGGCGTGCTCCTCGGCGAATTCGATGCTGACCTGCATCGGCCCGCCGGTGTGCACCGGGTTGAACCCGCCGAACAACGTGCGACCCATCGGCACCATGCCAATGAAATCGTCGAAAATCGCGCTCAGCTCTTTTTCACTGCGCGCAGCGTTCAGGCGTTCGCTGTAGCTCTTGCCGTTGGGCGAGCGCACTTGCAGAGCGCCGCTGACCAGCAGGCTGGGGATGTGCACCTTGGCGGCGCGGCGGTCGATTTCGTCGCGGGCGATCTTGCCCAGGCCGGGCACTGTCGGGTCGGCCTGGAAAGTGGACTCCTGCTCGGCCACGGCCAGTACCGAACACAGATTCTGCGTGGTGGTGTTGATGCCCTGTGCGGCGAACGCGGCGTAGATGTCCGTGGCCCAGCCCTGACGGTCGGCAGTTTTCGCCGG
This sequence comes from Pseudomonas sp. S3_G06, assembly GCF_054667565.1. Lineage (NCBI taxonomy): Bacteria > Pseudomonadati > Pseudomonadota > Gammaproteobacteria > Pseudomonadales > Pseudomonadaceae > Pseudomonas > Pseudomonas sp. S3_G06. Next base: position 1,328,000 of record NZ_CP162738.1, on the reverse strand, counting down.
CAACAGCCGAACGATTTCCGCCTTCACTTCAGCCGGCGGACGCGGCGCAGGTTCGTTGCTGCGCTGGCTGGCGCAACCGGCGAGCAGCAGCAAAGCGCCGAGAGTAATGAGTAATCGCATGTTGCTCCATCCAATCAAATTAGCCACAACACCATACACAACCCCCGTAGGAGCTGCCGCAGGCTGCGATCTTTTGATCTTGCTTTTTGCAGATCAAAGTCAACATTAAGATCAAAAAGATCGCAGCCTGCGGCAGCTCCTACGGATGACAAACTGATTGCAAAACGTTACTGCGAAACCCTATCATTCGCGCCTGGAGTCGCATTAGCGCAAGGAGTTCCGCGCCGCCCTTATTTTTTCATTGGCCGCTCGCCTCCAGGTATCCGACATGCCCGCTTCTGCTCGACTCGGCGCTCCGTTCCGCCCGACTTTGCTTGCTCTGCTGTGCTCCCTGACCGTCACCGCCCACGCCGCTGAAGACAACAGCAAAGCGCTGGTGCTCGACGACGTCAACGTCAATGCCCAGGCCCCTGCATCCAACGCCCTGCCCCCGGTCTATGCTGGCGGTCAGGTCGCGCGCGGCGGCCAGTTGGGCGTGCTCGGCAATCAGGACATGATGGACGTGCCGTTCAGCGCAGCGTCCTACACCGAGCAATTGATCCAGGATCAGCAGGCGGAAAACGTCGCCGATGTGCTGCTCAACGATTCCTCGGTGCGTCAGGCCTCGGGGTTCTCCAACCAGGCGCAGGTCTTCATGATTCGCGGCCTGCCGCTCAATGGCGATGATATTTCCTATAACGGCCTGTACGGCGTGCTGCCCCGTCAGATCATTTCCACCGACGCGCTGGAGCGCGTGGAAGTGTTCAAAGGCCCCAATGCCTTCATCAACGGCGTGACCCCAACCGGTTCCGGCATCGGCGGCGGCGTCAACCTGCAACCCAAGCGCGCCGGCGACGTGCCGCTGCGCCGTTACACCACCGACATCAACAGCGAAGGCCGCATCGGTCACCACTTCGACATCGGCCAGCGTTTCGGTGAAGACAACCGCTTCGGCGCGCGGGTCAACCTGTCGCAGCGCGAAGGTGACACCGGCATCGATCACGAGAACCAGCGCTCGAAACTGTTCGCCATCGGCCTGGATTATCGCGGCGATGCGCTGCGGGTGTCCGGCGACTTTGCCTATCAGAAGGAACGCGTCAACGGTGGCCGCAGCTCGGTCAACCTCGGCACCGCCACGCACATCCCGGACGCGCCATCGGCGGACACCAACTACGCGCCGAAATGGGGTTACACGGATATCGAAGACACCTTCGGCATGCTCCGCGCCGAATACGACCTCAACGACAACTGGACCGCCTACGCCGCCGGTGGCGCCAAGCACACCCGTGAAGTCGGGCGCTATAACTCGACCACGCTGGTCGGCAACAGCGGCGCCTCGTTCACCACTGGCTCGTTCGTCCCGCATGACGAGGACAACACCAGCGTCATGGCCGGCCTCAACGGCAAATTCAACACCGGCCCGGTCAGCCACAAGCTGAATTTCGGCCTGACCGGGATCTGGGCCGAGCAGCGCAGTGCTTATGACTTCGACCTGACCCGCTACTCGAACAACATCTATCACCCGATCACTACCCCAGCGCCGGTCGGCAACTTCGCCGGTGGCGATCTCAACGATCCAGGCATCGTTGGCAAGACCTTCAACCGCAGTGTGGCGATTTCCGACACCCTCGGGTTCTTCGATGATCGCCTGCTGGTCACCGCTGGTCTGCGTCGTCAGCAACTGGTGGTGCAGGGTTACAGCTACGCCAGCTACGGCAGCGGCCCGCGCTCGTCGAGCTACGACGAGTCGATCACCACGCCGGTGTACGGCATCGTGTTCAAGCCGTGGGAGCATGTGTCGTTCTACGCCAACCATATCGAAGGCCTGGCCCAAGGACCGACTTCGCCAACCAGCTCTGGCGGTTTCCGCGTGACCAACGGCAACGAGGTTTACGCACCGAAGCGCTCCAAGCAGACCGAGCTGGGCGTGAAAGTCGACATGGGCACCTACGGTGCGAGCCTCGGTGTTTACCGCATCGAACAGCCAAGCGACGGCTACTGCGAAATCAACAGCGCCACCACTTGCACCTACGTCCGCGAAGGCGAGCAGATCAACAAAGGCGTGGAGATGAACGTGTTCGGCGAGCCGATCGACGGCCTGCGCCTGATCAGCGGCCTGACGCTGATGGATACCGAACTGAAAAACACCCTCAACGGCGCCAACGACGGTAACCACGCCATCGGCGTGCCGACCTTCCAGTTCAACGCTGGCGTGGATTGGGACGTGCCGGGCCTGCAAGGCGTTGCGCTGAACGCGCGGATGCTGCGCACCGGCGGGCAATACGCCGACGCGGCGAACAACCTCAGCCTGCCGACGTGGAACCGCTTCGACGCGGGCGCGCGCTATGCGTTCAAGGTGTCGGAGAAGGACGTGACCGTGCGGTTCGGCGTCGAGAACGTGGCGAACAAGAAGTACTGGGAATCGGCTCAGGGCGGCTACCTGACCCAGGGCGAACCGCGAGTGGCGAAGTTGTCGGGGACCATCGACTTCTAAGCGTGATTGCGTCGTAAAAAAGGCCCCGCAGCTTCACGGTTGCGGGGCCTTTTTGGTTTTTGTGGTGTTTGACCGGACGCTTCGCGAGCAGGCTCGCTCCCACAGGGGTTATGCGATGCGGCTTAGATCCCGGCGAGTGCCAGATCCATCGCAAAGTAGGTGAAGATCAGATCCGCCCCGGCACGCTTGATTGCGCCAAGACTTTCGCGCACCACGCGCTCTTCGTCGATCGCACCGGCCTGGGCGCCGAACTTGATCATCGCGTACTCGCCGCTGACCTGATACGCCGCCAGTGGCAGGTTCGAGGCCTGGCGAATGTCGCGGATGATGTCGAGGTAGGCGCCGGCCGGTTTGACCATCAGCGCATCGGCACCTTCCTGCTCATCGAGCAGCGATTCGCGTAGGGCCTCGCGACGATTCATCGGGTTCATCTGATAGCTTTTGCGGTCGCCCTTGAGCGCGCTGCCACCGGCCTCGCGGAACGGGCCGTAGAGTGCCGAAGCGAATTTGGTCGAGTAGGCCATGATCGGAATCTGCGTGAAGCCGGCGGCGTCGAGCGCCTGGCGAATCGCGCGCACTTGGCCGTCCATCGCCGCCGAGGGCGCAATCACGTCAGCACCGGCGCGGGCGGCGGCCACGGCTTGCTTGCCGAGATTGATCAGGGTCTGGTCGTTGTCGACCTCGTGGTTGTGCATCACGCCGCAATGGCCGTGATCGGTGTACTCGCAGAAGCAGGTGTCGGACATCACGATCATTTCCGGCACGGCGTCCTTGGCAATGCGCGACATGCGCGAGACCAGACCGTCTTCGCGCCAGGTGTCGCTGCCATTGGCGTCCAGATGATGGGACACGCCAAAGGTCATCACCGACTTGATGCCGGCACGGGCATAGCGCTCGATTTCGCTGGCCAGTTTGCGCTCGGGAATGCGCTGCACGCCGGGCATGCTGGTGATCGGCACGAAGTCGTCGATCTCTTCCTCGACGAAGATCGGCAGGACCAGATCGTTCAGGCTGAACTCGGTTTCCTGGAACAGACTGCGCAGGCTCGCATTGCGGCGCAGACGGCGGGGACGTGCTTCGGGGAACTGACTGGACATGGGGCCTTTCCTGAAAACAGCGGATGAGACGAAAGTCGTAGGGGACGAAGCTTATGCCTTGCGGCGGGTGCGGGACAAACCTGGATCAATCAAGAGAGCGTTACCGCAGGTGCAACAATCCCTGTAGGAGCTGCCGAAGGCTGCGATCTCTTGATCTTGTTTTTTGGGATCAAAGTCAAAAGATCGCAGCCTTCGGCAGCTCCTACAGGTGGCACGCGGTGAGTCAGGAAGGAATAGTCAGGCCGCGGATGACTGCCGGGCGAGCAAGAAACCGCTCCAGCACTCGGGTGACGTTGGGGAAATTCTGAATGCCGACCAGATCCCCGGCCTCATAGAAGCCAAGCAGATTGCGCACCCACGGGAACGTGGCGATGTCAGCGATGGTGTAGCGCTCGCCCATGATCCAGTCGCGGCCTTCGAGGCGGGTGTTGAGTACATTCAGCAGGCGTTTGCTCTCCTCGACATAACGATCACGCGGGCGCTTGTCCTCGTAATCCTTACCGGCAAATTTGTTGAAGAAACCGAGCTGGCCGAACATCGGGCCGATGCCGCCCATCTGCCACATCAGCCATTGGATGGTCTCGTAGCGCAGCGCGCCTTCCTGAGCGAGCAACTGGCCGCTCTTGTCGGCGAGATAAATCAGGATCGCGCCGGATTCGAACAACGGCAGCGGTTTGTCTTCAGGGCCATGCGGGTCGAGGATCGCCGGGATCTTGTTGTTCGGGTTCAGCGAAAGAAATTCCGCCGAGGTCTGGTCGTTGGTGTCGAAACCGACGCGGTGCGGCTCGTACGGCAGGCCGATCTCTTCGAGCATGATCGACACTTTGACGCCGTTGGGGGTCGGCAGGGAGTAGAGCTGAATCCAGTCCGGGTACTGCGCCGGCCATTTCTGAGTAATCGAGAATGCAGACAGATCGGTCATTGGAAGCATCCAGTCACAAATTGAAAAACCGATCATAAAGTAGGCCTGCCGCTGCGCCTACACGAACCGTAACATCCTGTCGCTAACCTGCCTGCATGCCCGCAAAGGTTGCCGCTAGAGTGCTGCGCACTGGCCTGGAACGAACCAAACGGCGTTACAGGACTCTGAGTTATGCCTTTCTCGCAGAGGAAGCTGTTCATGACAGGGAAACACCCGGTGCTGGGAGCCCGCGGTGCCAAGGTTTGTCAGCCTTAACCGATTTTGCTGAAGAACCCTCGAATTGATGACGAATCTGATGAGTTTCGCCAAACGTTTCAAACATCGCGCGTACGTGGCCCTGCCCTCCCTGCTGGCAGTCAGCGCGCTTTTTCTGTCCCTCGAATCCAGCGAAAGCCGCGCACAACCGGCGGACGGCACGCAGACGCTGGTGTTCCTGCGCCACGCGGAGAAACCCGAGGGCGGCCTCGGCCAGCTCAACTGCCAGGGCCTGAACCGCGCCATCGACCTGTCGACGCTGCTGCCGGAAAAATTCGGCAAGGCTGATTACGTGTTCGCCGCCAACCCGACGCGCAACGTCGAGGAAGGCGAGCTGGACAATTCCTACAGCTACATTCGTCCGCTGATGACCATCAGCCCGGCCGCGATCAAGCTCGGCCTGCCGGTGAACATCGAGTTCTCCGCCAACGACACCAGCGATCTGGCCCGCGAGCTGCTGGACGAGAAGTACCACAACTCGACGATCTACACCGCCTGGTCTCACGGTTATCTGCCGGAGCTGATCAACAAGGTCGCCGGCAATGCGGTGGGCGAGCGGCAGAAAATCACCGATGACTGGGCCGGCGATGACTTCGACTCGCTGTATGTGCTGACCCTGAAGTGGCACAACGGCAAGGCCAGTCTGCAGAGTCATAGCTACAAGCAGGGACTGGATAACGGCAAGGACACCTGCCCGACCTGAGTTTTGTAGCGCCTGATATTGCGTCTTCGCGAGCAGGCTCGCTCCCACAGGGGAACGCATTTCAACTGTGGGAGCGAGCCTGCTCGCGAAGAGGCCAGTCGCTTGCGCCTCAAGCCTTCTGGCTCACCCGCCCACGCAAATACTCGATCACCGCCTGACGCTCTCCGGCAAACTCGATCCGCCCGCCCTTCTTCTCGCGCTGGAACACATACATCGGGTCGTAATACTCACGCAGCAAACCCTCGATCCAGCCGCGATGCAGGTCCACCGCGCCGCTGCGGCCCTGCTCGGCCAGCGCCTGCTCCATCAACACCAGCATCCGCGAATGGCGCTCGCCGCCGAGGCGTTTCTGTACGTTGTTGAGGCTTTCCAGCAGACGTTCGGAAAACAGCGCAAACCCGGTGTCGCCGTGGAGGGAGGCAAACTCCGCCGACAGATCGATGACGTAATCACGCAGGATCCGCTCGACACGATCCTCGAAACGATCTTCCAGCCATACCATCGGGTACTGCTGCATGCCCTGATACAGCGGCAACGGCAAGGCGCAACTGCCGACCACACGGCTCTCGTCTTCGAGCACAAACTGCTCGATCCCGGCATCGCGTTTCTTCAGGAAGTCGATCGCCAGGCGATTCTCGAAATCGATGTTCGACGGCTGCCCGGTGGCACGTTTGCCGAAACTGGAGCCGCGATGGTTGGCGTGGCCTTCCAGATCCACACCGTTGCGCAACTGCACCAGCACTTCGGTCTTGCCGGTGCCGGTCATGCCGCCGAGCAAAACAAAATCACACTGCGCGATGGCTTGCTCGAGGGTGTCGATCAAAAAGCTGCGCATCGCCTTGTAGCCGCCGCCGACACGCGGATAGTCGATGCCGGCCTCGTCGCGCAGCCACTGCTGGGTGATCTGCGAGCGCAAGCCACCGCGAAAACAGTACAGATAACCATCGGGATGAGCCCGGGCGAAGTCGGCCCAGGCCTGGATGCGCTCGGCCTTGACTGCGCCGGACACCATTTGATGGCCCAGCTCGATCGCCGCCTGCTGGCCGTGCTGCTTGTAGCAGGTGCCGATCTTCTGCCGTTCCAGATCATTCATCAGCGGCAGATTGACCACGCCGGGGAACGCGCCTTTGTGAAACTCGACCGGCGCGCGGGCATCCATCATCGGCCGGTCGTTGAGGAAAATGTCGCGGTAGTCGGTGCAGTCGCGGAGCATCAAATCACCTCGACCGCGTTCGTCTGTCGCTCAACCAGTTCGCCGATCGGCGCAAGGTTCAGGCCCAGTTCGGCGGCAACGCCGAGGAACTCGTCATTGCCTTCAGGCGTGACCGCAATCAGCAGACCACCGCTGGTCTGCGGATCGCAAAGCACGCGTTTGTGCAACTCCTGCACGCGGCCAACCTTGCTCGAATAGCTGTCGAAGTTGCGCAGCGTACCGCCCGGCACGCAACCCTGATCGAGGTAGTACTCGACGCTGTCCAGACGCGGCACGCGGTCGTAGGCGATGCGCGCGGTCAACTGGCTGCCGTCGGCCATTTCCACCAGATGCCCGAGCAGGCCGAAACCGGTGACATCGGTCATCGCGGTGACGCCGGCGAGTTTGCCGAAGCGGCTGCCGGGCTTGTTCAAGGTGCACATCCAGTCGCGGGCGACACCGACGTCGGCGGCGCGCAACTTGCCCTTCTTTTCCGCGGTGGTGAGGATGCCGATGCCCAACGGTTTGGTCAGGTACAACAGGCAACCGGCGGAAGCGGTGTCGTTGCGCTTCATGTGGCGCTTTTCCACAAGCCCGGTGACGGCGAGGCCGAAGATCGGCTCCGGCGCATCGATCGAATGCCCGCCCGCCAGTGGAATACCCGCCGCGTCACACACCGAGCGACCGCCACGAATCACTTCCCGGGCCACTTCCGGCGCCAGCACATTCACCGGCCAGCCGAGGATCGCGATCGCCATCAACGGATCGCCGCCCATCGCGTAGATGTCGCTGATCGCGTTGGTTGCGGCAATGCGGCCGAAGTCGAACGGGTCATCGACAATCGGCATGAAGAAATCGGTGGTCGACACCACACCACGCTCGGCATCGATCTCATACACCGCCGCGTCATCACGCGATGCATTGCCGACCCAGAGTTTCGGATCGAGGTTCTGTGCGCCGCTGCCGGCGAGGATCACTTCCAGCACCTGCGGGGAAATCTTGCAGCCACAACCGGCGCCATGGCTGTATTGGGTCAGACGAATCGGCTCGCTCATGGGAGAGTCTCTGGCAATGAATGGGGCGGATTCTAGCAGAGCGCGAGCGCGCAGATTTTTGTGCTGACCGAGCGGCCCTTTCGCGAGCAGGCTCGCTCCCACATTTGTACGGTGGTCTCCTGTGAGAGCGAGCCTGCTCGCGAAAACGGTGTGTCAGTCGCCGACTGTTTAACTGATCCACCGTCATCGCGAGCAGGCTCACTCCTACAGGGGTTTGCGTGAGTCAGGGCAGCAAAATGATCTTGTCGCCGCCGCCCTGATTGACCTCGTCATAGCGCGCCGGCCCTTCAGCCAGCGGCACCTCCACCAGGCCCTGCGGCAGTGGCAAGCGATCCTCATCGAAGAACCGCCCGAACTGCTCGAGCATCGCCGCGCACGCCTCAACGCCGTACAACAACGAGTTGATCCCGACCACCGAACCGCCCTTGCGATACAGCGCCAGCGCCGGCAATTGCACGTGGCCGTCGACCGGTGCGGCGATGATGGCGATGCGGCCGAAGGTCGCCAGTGCCGCCACCGAGGCGGGCAGCCAGAAACCGGTGGTGTCGAAAATCACATCGGCGCCGCCGCGATACACCGCATTGACCTGGGCACCGAGGTCTTCTGGCTTATCCAGTTGAATCGTCTGATAGCCCTGCTGCTGCAGATCGGCGACCTGCTCGGGCCGGCGCGCCGCCGCCAGCAATTGCGCGCCGCGCACTTTTGCCAGGGCCAAAGCCGCAGTTGCCACTGCCCCGCCGCCGATCACCAGCAAACGTGTATCGGCGCTGACCAGACTGCGTTCCAACGCATCCCACGCCGTGGTGTACGGCACGCCCAAGCTGGCCGCTTGGGCGAAACTCAGATGCACCGGTTTGTGCGCCACGCCGCTCGCAGGAAGTTTGACGAATTGCGCATGGGCGCCGTCGGCGAAGAAGCCCAGCTCGCGCCCGGTACCCCAGACTTCCTGACCGATCAGTGCTTGCGGCCCCTCGACCACCACCCCGGCAAAATCCCGCCCCGGAACCCGTGGCAGCGTGGTGTAAGGAAAACGCCCAAGGACGTTTTTCACATCGCTGGGATTGAGGCCGGCAGCCTTGATCTGCACCAGCACTTCATCGGCGCCGGGCACCGGGGTCGGAACGTCGACGAAACGCAGGGAAGACAGGTCGCCGGTCTGATCGAATTGCAACGCTTTCATGGGCACATCCACCGAAAGGAAAAAGGGAAATTCAGGACCACCAGCCAGCGACCAGTTGCCGGCCCAGCGGCCACAACTGCTCACCGGCCAACATGCCGAGCAGACCGACCAGCGCGATCGCCGGTGGTGCGGGAGAACGGAAGTCGAGCGCGCCGTAGAGCAGGCCGACGCCCAGGCCGATGGCCAGAGAAATGAGGTAGTTCATGAAAGGAACTCCGCCGCGATAAGTGATGGGCAGAGTCTAGGGAATGAGCCGGGGCGCTATCGGCCAAGGACTTCTGAATTTCGGACAAACCTTCTGCAGCCGCCATAGAACCGTGTGGGAGCGAGCCTGCTCGCGAATGCGGTCTTCCAGTCAGCACTTCATTGCCTGGTGCAAAGCTTTCGCGAGCAGGCTCGCTCCCACAGGGATCTGTTCAAGTTGCCGAGAATTGCGAAGGCGCCACGCCAAGCTCTCGGCGAAACATGTCGCTGAAGCTGCTCGGTGAATAACCCAGTTCGCGAGCAATGACGCTCACCGCCACGCCTTGAATCAACGCCGCCACCGCCGTCGCCAGCTGCACCTGGCGCCGCCATTCGGCGAAGCCCATGCCGAGGCTGTCCTTGAACAAGCGCGCCAGCGTACGCACGCTGGCCCCGGCGTTCTGCGCATGCTGCTCGAACGGGATCTCCAGCGACGGCGCGGCCATCACGGCCTGACACAGATTCATCAGACGCCGGTCGGACTCATCCGGCAGCGGAATCTTCAGTTGCGAACGCCTGGCCCGGCGCAATTCCAGCAACGCCAGCCCGACCAGCGCCTCGTAATACTCGGCCTCGCCGGCATCGCCCTGCGCCACCAGCCCGACAATCAACTCGCGCAGCAGACCACCGACCTCGATCACCTGCACCGTCGCATCCAGGGTCGCCGCGAGCGCCGGGCGCAGGTAGATATTGCGCATCTGCAAATCCGACACCACACGAATCCCGTGCGGCACTCCCGGCGGCAACCACACCGCCCGCTGCGGCGGCACCACCAGCGCTTCGTGCGGGGTTTCCACCCACATCACCCCGCTCATCGCATACAGCAACTGCCCCCAGACATGCTCGTGCGGCTCGATGAACAAACCACGCGGATAGGTTCGCGCCAGCGGTTGCACGGGCACATCGGTGTCGGTCAGATCAGGGGGCGCGGCGAGGGCCATGGCGAGCGTTCACAGGGGGGTTGGCGAAGCCGCCATGGTAACCAGCCTGCCCCGCCCTCGCCAACGATAGCTACCGTCGGACAATCCGAATGAATTTTCCCGGCACAGCGCGATCCGTTTAATACCACAGGGAGGAATTCGGGCTTTATGAACAACGCAAAACTTTACGTCATCGACTACACACTGCATGGCACCCCCAAGTCGTTCATTATCCGCTCGGACAAAATGGACAACGCCGAAGCCTGGCATTGGGCAAGCTGCGACGCGGGCGTAGGTCGCATCCCGCGCTTCGGCCGCGAGAAAGTGCAAAAGACCAGCAAACCGATGGCAGAAAAATTCGGTCTGGAAAACGTCACCTGGCGCCAGACCAACTGACCCCACCGCCTTCACCGCAGGCTTGGCAATCGACAGGGGGAATCGACCGATGACCGACACCTATCACCCGGCCCGACTGGACTACGGCCTGACCACCTTCTTCGGCCAGATCACCAAAACGGTGAATTGCGCGGTCGCACTGGAAACGGTCGCGGATGACCCTTATCGCTTCACCCTGTGCGTCCAGGCACCGCTACCCGAAGACCTCGACCAAGCGAAGATTGTGGTGGTCAAAGTCGAAGGGCGAACCTTGCAAGGCACGGTGAGGCACTTTGAGCGACAGGAAGACGACAGTCTGAAAATGGAAGTGGAGCCTGATTAGGCTCCACTTTTTTTTGCCGCGCTTATTTCGGATGAGCGCAACCGCAACCCTTCATCGCACACTCTTCACCGTGTTTGTGGTGATGAGCGCAAGCCTCGCAGCAATAGTGTTTACCGTGTACAGCGTAGGAATGTTCGCCTTCTTTGATCGTGCAGTTGCAGCCCGGGCAGTCGCATTTTTTATCGGACATGGGACAGACTCCTTGCGTGGTGGTTGTCTGAGGCTTGCGAGCAAGCCATAAGGGACAGTGTAGAAGGTGGTGTTGCAGGCTGGCCAACTGTTGAGAGATTGGGCGACACAGAGATGGCTTTCGCGAGCAGGCTCGCTCCCACAGGTGTTCGCCGCACAAAGCAATGAACGTTAGCTCGAACAGCTTTTGATCTTGATCTCAGAGCCCGTCGGCAGGCTGAGCGGAGGGCAACACCCGCAGCACCGGATATGTACTCAAAAATCACTGCGCCTGCCGCGAACTCCGATACATAAACACCAAAGCCACCGCCAGACACACCATGGCCAGCATCCGGCTCGGAGACAAGCCGATCGCCGGATTCCCCAACCAGCCAAAATTGTCGATCAACATCCCCATGCCCAACTGCCCGACAATCACCGCCACCGTCGCCACAGCCGTCCCGACCACCGGCACCGCGCCAACCATCACCATCATGTACACCACGCCGAACAGCGCCCCGGTCAACTGCCACTTCGGCACCTCAAGCAGACTCACCGCCTGCGCCGGCTCGAAAAACAGAATCAACAACCCGGTCACCACCGCGCCCACCGCAAAGGTCAGCAGACTGCTACGCAGCACCCCCACCGTTTCACCCAGACGACCATTGATCGCAGCCTGCACACTCAACACCGCACCGGCCAACACCACCACCGCCAACAAAATCACCAGACCCATCACTCACCCCCGCGCAATCAGAACCAAAGCCACCACAATCAAGCCCAACGCCAGCCAGCGCTCGCCGTTGACCTTCTTGCGTGTCGCGCCGAACCAGCCGAAATGGTCGATCAGCACACTCTTGCCGACCTGACCGGACAAAATCGCAATCATCGTCATGGCGATGCCGATATGCGGCGTCGCCAGCGTCAGCACCACCACGTAGATCGGCCCGAGAAAACCGCCGATCAACTGCCAGCGCGGCAACTCGGTCAGCGCCGGACCTTTTTGCGGTCCGGCAAACAGCAGGAGCAAAAACAGGATCGCCGAACCCACGCCGAAGATGCTTAACGTCGCCCACAAATGCCCGACCTGCTCACCCAGCGGCCCGAGCAATCCGGCTTCTACCGACAAGCCCATGCCGGCAAGGATCACCAGCGGCAGCAACAGCAGACGCAACACCGATCTTTTCACCGGTGCAGCAACCACCCCTTCATCCAACGTCTGCATACATAACCTTCCACGCTCAAAAACAATGGCGCGGATTATCGGCTGGCGCCGCTGTGCGATAAATGGGAGCATCCGGACAACACTTTTGCGCATCACGCACAGCGAGACATGGCATGCACGGGCTCAACGAACTCGGATTCAAAGCGTTAAGGCTGTTTGTGGCGGTCCTCGACCAAGGCAGTTTTTCCGAAGTCGCCCGCCGCGAAGGGGTCGCGCCCTCCTCCATTTCGCGGCAGATCCAATTGATGGAACAGGCGCTGAACCAGCAATTGCTCTATCGCCACACCCGCGCCGTCACCCCGACCGAAGCCGGACGCACGCTCGGCCACCATGCGCGGCTGCTATTGGTGCAACTGGAGGAAGCCGAACAGGCGTTGCAGGAACAGCAAAGCGAACCCACCGGACTGGTGCGCATCAACGCCCCGGTGGTGTTCGGCCAGCGCCATCTGACGCCCTGGCTGGGCGAGCTCTGCGCGCGCTATCCGAAGCTGCAACTGGATATCCAGCAAACCGACCATTACGTCGACCCGCTACAGGAAGGCGCCGACCTGCTGTTTCGCATCGGCGCGCTGCACGATTCGAGCATGCAGGCACGCATTCTGGCGCCGCACCGCTTTCAGGTCGCCGCCAGCCCGGCCTATCTCAAACGCCACGGCACGCCGCAGCATCCCGACCAACTCGCGCAACATCAGTGCCTGGCCTACAAAGGCGCGGCCGGTCAGCAGCGCTGGTTTTTCCGCCGTGATGGCGAGGACTGGACGCCGTACACCGTCAAAGGCCCGATCACCGGCAACCACGCTGACACCCTGACCCAGGCCGCTCAGCAAGGCCTCGGGCTGGTGATGTTTCCGTCGTGGCTGATTGGCGAAGCGGTGCGCGAAGGCACGCTGGTGCCGGTGCTGGGGGAGTATCAGGTGTCGAACAGTCTGGAACCGCAGCAGATCGCCGTGCTGTGGCCGGGGAGCCGAAGGTTGTCGGTGAAGGTGCGGACGGTGATTGATTTTTTTGTCGAGTGTTTTGGCGAGATTCCCTATTGGGACAGAGCCTGAAGATCAAGAGCCCCTCACCCTAGCCCTCTCCCTGAGGGAGAGGGAACCGACCGAGGTGTCCCACCTACTGCATCGACCTGAAAAACCGCGTCGATTATGGATTCAAAGCAGGACTTTCAGGTCGGCGTAATCCCGCAATATTCCCCAATCGGTTCCCTCTCCCTCTGAGAGAGGGCTAGGGTGAGGGGCTTTTCAGGCCATCAGATACGGAACTGCCCGACCAGCTTGCCCAACCGCTGCCCCAGCTCCGCCAGACTGCGCGACGTCTGCGCCCCCAGTTGCGTTTCATCGGCGACGCTGTCCACCGCCACGGCAATCTGATGCACGCTGCGGTTGATCTCTTCGGCCACCGCCGTCTGCTCTTCCGCTGCGCTGGCGATCTGCGCGTTCATCGAGTTGATCGTGGCGATCAACTGCGCCATGGCGTCCAGCGATGCACCGGCCTGATTGGCTTGCTGCGAAGTGCCGTCGCCGGCCTCGCTGGAACGGCGCATCGCTTCGACCGCCTGCTGCGTGCCGGCCTGCAAGCGGTCGATCATGCCCTGGATTTCCTGGGTGCTGATCTGCGTGCGGCTGGCCAGTGCGCGTACTTCGTCGGCGACCACCGCAAAGCCACGACCGGCCTCACCGGCGCGCGCCGCTTCGATCGCGGCGTTGAGCGCCAGCAAGTTGGTCTGCTCGGCAATCGAACGGATCACCCCAAGCACGCCGACAATCGAACTGACGTCCTGCTGCAGGCTGTCCAGCGATACGCCGCTGTTGCGGATATCGTCGACCAGCGCATGAATCTGCTTGATGCTGCCCGCCACCACGCGCTTGGCGCTCTGGCCTTCTTCGTCGGTCTGCTGCGCGGCGACGGCGGCGTTTTGCGCGCTCTTGGCGACTTCCTGGGCGGCGGCGGACATTTCGTTGATCGCCGTGGCGACCTGATCGGTTTCGTGGCGTTGACGCTCCATCGCCTGATCGGAACGCTGCGCCTGTTCCGAGACCTGAGTAACCAGCCCGGTCAGTTGCGTGGTCATCTCGGTGATCTGCCGAACCAGGCCGTGGATCTTGTCGACGAAGCGGTTGAACGAGCCGGCCAGTTCGCCGAGTTCGTCCTGGCTGGTGATGTTCAGGCGCCGGGTCAGGTCGCCCTCGCCTGCCGCGATGTCGTCGAGGTTGGCTTTCATCAGGGTCAGCGGGCGGAGAATGGTGTTGGCCAGCAGCATGCCCGCCGCCGCGATCACCAACAGCACCAGCACCGCAACGCCGACAATGCTCAGCACCACGCCTTGCACGCGCTCCTGCACTTGCGCCTCGACCTGCGCCACTTGCGCTTCGATGCCGTCGAGGTTCACCGAGGTACCGACCGCCATGTCCCACTTCGGCAGGTATTCGGTGTAGCCGAGCTTCGGCACCAGCACCTTGGCGTTACCCGGCAGCGGCGAGCTGTATTGCAGATAGTGGGTGCCGTCCTTGGCCACTTTGACTAGGCCGAGGTTGACGTAGACGCCGTTCGGATCGCGGTTGTCCTTGAAGCTTTTGCCCACGCCGTCGGGGTCGTTGGCCTTGAACAGACGCACGGTCTCGGAGTCGTAGCCGAAGAAGTAGCCATCCTTGCCGTAGCGGATGCCCGAAAGCAATTTGATCGCCTGCGCCCGCGCCGCGTCGTCGCCCGGTGCGGCGGCGTCGTAAAGCGGTTTGATCGTGGTCATGGCCACGGCGACGTAACTTTGCAGGGTGGCCTTGGCGTCGCTGAGCAGCCGCTCGCGGGTCTGTTCGACCTCCTTGCGCGCCTGTTCCTGGAGGATGAACAGCGTGGTCACGCTGATGACCAGCGCAAAGAGCAGCACCGGCAGAACGGCAAGGGACAGGACTTTAGCCTTGAGACTCAGGCGCATCGGGGGACTCACTCTTTTGATTTTGTTGGCGTGGTTAAAGGCTTTAACGGCACGCCGGAGCAAAAGTTGAGTCTTGAAACATCGCCGCCCCCCTGTGGGAGCGAGCCTGCTCGCGAAAGCGTTGGCTCAGCAACCTGTGTGTCGACTGACACGACGCCTTCGCGAGCAGGCTCGCTCCCACAAGGGGCAATTGTGGATTCTTACAGAACCATCGCCGCCACCCAGCCAAACACCAGCAGCGGCAGGTTGTAGTGCAGGAAGGTCGGTACGACGGTGTCCCAGATGTGGTGATGCTGGCCGTCGATGTTCAGGCCCGAGGTCGGGCCGAGGGTCGAGTCCGAGGCCGGTGAACCGGCATCGCCCAGCGCGCCGGCAGTGCCGACGATGCAGACGATGGCGATCGGGCTGAAGCCCAGTTGCACGCACAACGGCACGAAAATCGCTGCGAGAATCGGCACGGTGGAGAACGACGAACCGATGCCCATGGTCACCAGCAAGCCCACCAGCAGCATCAACAAAGCCCCGACGCCTTTGCTGTGATTGATCCAGGCCGCCGACGATTCGACCAGCGTCTGTACCTGCCCGGTGGCTTTCATCACCTCGGCAAAACCTGAGGCGGCGATCATGATGAAGCCGATCATCGCCATCATTTTCATGCCTTCGGTGAACAGATCATCGGTCTCGCGCCATTTGACGATGCCCGACACCGAGAAAATCAGGAACCCGACCAGAGCGCCGATAATCATCGAGTCCAGCAGCAACTGCACCACGAATGCCGAAGCAATGGCCACACCGGCGATCATCAGGCTCAGCGGGTTGTAGTGCACCGCCGTCTGCTCGACCTGTTCGATCTTCGCCAGGTCATACACGCGCTTCTTGCGATAGCTGATGAACGCGATCGCCAGGCCGAAAACCATGCCCAGCGCCGGAATACCCATGGCGTGGGTGACATTGATGCCGCTGATGTCGACGCCGCTGCGGGCGACGTTGGCCAGCAGGATTTCGTTGAGGAAAATGTTGCCGAAGCCCACCGGCAGGAACATGTACGGGGTGATCAGGCCGAAGGTCATGACACAGGCGATCAAACGGCGATCGAGTTGCAGCTTGGTCAGTACATATAGAAGTGGCGGTACCAGCAGCGGAATGAAGGCGATGTGAATCGGCAGGATGTTCTGCGAGGCAATCGCCACCACCCACAGCAGCCCGATCAGCAGCCATTTGACGTTACCGCCGCCGGTTGCATGCTGCCGATCCACCATCGCCAAAGCCTTGTCGGCCAGCGCATGGGCCAGGCCCGACTTGGCAATCGCCACGGCGAAAGCGCCGAGCAAGGCGTAGGACAACGCCACGGTCGCGCCGCCGCCCAGGCCGCTGTTGAACGCCTTGAGTGTTGCGTCGATGCCCAGACCGCCGGTCAGGCCACCGACCAGCGCCCCGACGATCAGCGCGATCACCACATGCACGCGCGACAGGCTGAGGATCAGCATGACGCCGACGGCTGCTATGACTGCATTCATTTCACTACCTCAAAAAACACTGCGGGTGAAAACACACCGCCAGACAGGATGAGTCCGCCCGGGGTTGGCCGGCGGATGTGTACAGAGGGTCTTGTTAGAGGGCGCGCACTGTGCCGCAGAGTGGCGGCGCTGTCAAAGCCCCGTGGTGAGGGGATTGATCGTTCCCACGCTCTGCGTGGGAATGCAGCCCGGGACGCTCCGCGTCCCTTCCAGAGCCGAACGCGGAGCATCCGTTGAGGCATTCCTTTGCTGCGCGTGGGAACGATCATAACCCTATACGCAAATGTCACGACTGCTTCGCAGCCGAACGGGGATAAATCCCCTCGCCACAGGACTACAGGACCACAGGATCACAGGATCACAGGACCACAGGCCCCGCATGCGGCAATCGGTCATATTGCGCTCACGGCATAAAGAAAGCCGAAACGCGGCCGCTACAGTGCAAAGTCTCAGATATTTATCGGATAAGGATGTTTTCCATGTCGCTCAGACAACTTTCCATCCAATGGAAAATCACCCTGCTCGCCGGCCTCTGCCTGGCCGGTATCGTGACCCTGTTGGTCGGTCTTTCGCTGTATCGCATGGAACACAGCTCGGCGCTGGTCAAGGCCTCGAGCATGGAGATGCTCACCGAGTCGGCGCAGGCGCGGATCGAATCGCAAGGTGAAGTGCAGGCCGCCGGCATTCGTCAGCAATTCATGGACGCCTATCAGTACGGCCACGGCTTCTCGCGGCAGGTACTGTTTTTGCGTGAGCAGGCCGAGAAGCGTTTTCTCGATGCCTTCGACCTGCGCGAGGACATGACCCGTCAGGTCAAATCCGCGCTGCAAGCCAACCCGGACCTGCTCGGCCTGTCGCTGGTGTTCGAAGCCAACGCGCTGGACGGCAAGGACGAACTGTTCGCCGATCAGGCTGAACTGGGCAGCAACGACAAGGGCCGTTTCGCCCTGTACTGGTCGCAGCCGACCCCGGGCAAAGTCACCTCGATGGCGCTGCCGGAAAGCGACATGAGCGACACCAGCACCGGCCCCAGCGGTCAGGCCGCCAACGCCTGGTTCACCTGCCCGCGCACCACGCTCAAACCGTGTGTGATCGAGCCGTACTTCTATGTCATCGACGGCCACAAAGTGCTGATGACCAGCATCGTCTTCCCGCTGCAGGTCAACGGCAAAGTCATCGCCTCGCTGTCGGTCGACATCAACCTCAACAGCCTGCAAGCGATCAGCCAGAACGCCAGCCGCAAGCTGTATGACGGTCAGACCGCCGTCAGTATTGTCAGCCCCGCCGGCCTGCTCGCCGGTTACAGCCCGGATGCCGGCAAACTCAGCCAGCGCCTGGATGCGGTGGATCAGGCCAGCGGCAGCGAGTTGCTGCGCCTGCTCGCCGCGAGCACTGGCGTGAGCAGCCTGCACAGCAACGGCCAGTTGAAAGTGCTGTCGCCGTTCCAGCCGATTCCCGACGGCCCGGCGTGGGGCGTGTTGCTCGATGTGCCGGAGAAAGTCCTGGTCAGCCGCGCCGAAGCGCTCAAACAGCAACTGGATGCGAGCAATACCTCGGGCACACTGATCGAACTGAGCCTGGGCCTGCTCGCCGCGCTGATCGGCCTGCTGCTGGTGTGGCTGATGGCGCGCAGCGTGACCAAGCCGATTCTCGGTGTGGCGCACATGCTTGAAGACATCGCCAGCGGCGAAGGCGACCTGACCCGGCGTCTGGCCTATGACAAGGAAGACGAACTGGGCCAATTGGCCGGTTGGTTCAACAAGTTCCTCGACAAGTTGCAGCCGATCATTGCCGAGGTAAAACGCTCGGTGCAGGACGCGCGCAACACTGCCGACCAGTCCTCGGCCATCGCCACTCAGACCAGCGCCGGCATGGAGCAGCAATATCGCCAGGTCGATCAGGTCGCCACCGCGTCCCACGAAATGAGCGCCACTGCCCAGGACGTTGCACGCAGCGCCGCGCAGGCCGCCGAAGCTGCCAAGGACGCCGACCGCGCCACCCGTCAGGGCCTGACCGTGATCGACCGCACCACCGCAAGCATCGACACCCTCGCCGCCGACATGAGCGCAGCGATGGTCCAGGTCGAAGGCCTGGCCGCCAACAGCGAGAAGATCGGCACGGTGCTGGAAACCATTCGTGCCATCGCCGAGCAGACCAACCTCCTGGCGCTCAACGCCGCCATCGAAGCCGCCCGCGCCGGTGAGGCCGGACGCGGTTTTGCCGTGGTCGCCGACGAAGTGCGCAACCTTGCGCGCCGCACTCAGGAGTCGGTGGAGGAAACCCGCCAGGTCATCGAGCAATTGCAGAACGGCACGCAGGAAGTGGTCGGTTCGATGGGTAACAGCCATCGTCAGGCCCAGGGCAGTGTCGAGCAGGTGGGCCAGGCCGTGACCGCGTTGCGGCAGATCGGCGATGCGGTGACGGTGATCAGCGACATGAACCTGCAAATCGCCAGCGCTGCCGAAGAACAGAGCGCAGTGACTGAGGAGATCAACAACAACGTGGCGACAATTCGCGATGTGACCGAATCGCTGTCCGGGCAGGCGAACGAGTCGGCGCGGGTCAGTCAGTCGCTCAACAGTCTGGCGAATCAGCAGCAGCGGTTGATGGATCAGTTTCGGGTCTAGAATCCACCGCAAAAACCCAATGTGGGAGCGAGCCTGCTCGCGAAAGCGTCGTGTCAGTCAGCGAACATTTATCTGACAGATTGCATTCGCGAGCAGGCTCGCTCCCACAGGGGATGTAGGGTGTTTTGGCAATTAGCGCTTAGGCAGTTCAATCACCACTTTCAACCCGCCCCACTCTCTTTCTCCCAGCACCAGCAAGCCACCCCACGTATCGACGATATCCCGCACGATCCCAAGGCCGAGCCCATGCCCATGGGTCTGCTCATCCAGCCGCGTGCCACGGCTGAACACTTGAGACCGCTGCTCCTCGGGAATCCCCGGGCCGTCATCTTCCACGCTCAGAGCAAAGCCGTCTGACCTTTCGATCACACTCAAGCGCACTTCGGCATCGGCCCATTTGCAGGCGTTGTCGAGCAGGTTGCCGAGCAGTTCGAGCAAGTCCTCGCGGTCCCACGGCAGTTGCAAGCCCGGCGGTGCGACGTAACTCAAGGCCAGATGCTCGCCGTGAATCATGTTCAAGGTCGCCAGCAACCCCGGCAGCTCGGCATCGCAATCGAACAACGCTCCCGGTAGTGCATCACCGGATAACCGCGCACGATTGAGTTCGCGATTGAGGCGCTGCTGCACTTGTTCCAGTTGCTCCTTGAGAATTCTGCGCAGCTCGGGATGGTCATCGAGCTTGTCGCTGGAGGCCAGGCTAAGCAGCACCGCCAACGGGGTTTTCAGCGCGTGGCCAAGGTTGCCCAAGGCATTGCGCGAGCGCTTGAGGCTGTCTTCGGTGTGGGCGAGCAAGTGGTTGATCTGCGCCACCAGCGGCTCCAGTTCCACCGGCACCTGATCGTCGAGTTGCGAGCGCTGGCCCTGCTGCAACTGAGCGATCTGTTCGCGCGCGCGTTCCAGCGGTTTCAGCGCGCGGCGCACGGTCAGGCGTTGCAGGAACAGGATCAGCAGCAACGCCGCCAGCCCCAGGCCGAGGCCGATCTGGCGCATGCGCTGGAAGCTGTCGCTGACCGGCGTGTAATCCTGGGCGACGCTGATAGAGATCGACTGACCCAGGCGCCGATAGTCCGAGCGCAGTATCAGCAAGCGTTGCCCGCCCGGGCCCAGTTGCAGATTGCTGTGCAGTCCCGGGTGTTGCAGCAGCGGCAGTTCCTGATCCCACAGCGAGCGCGAACGCCAGTGGCTGTCGGAAAAATCGATACGAAAGTAATGCCCGGAAAACGGCCGCTGATAGGCCGGCGACAGATGCCGCTCATCCAGTTGCAAACCTTGCGGGCCGCGCACCAGCGCCACCAGCAGGCTTTCGCTGTCGTTGCGCAGGCCGGCTTCGAGGTAGCGCTGCAAACCGACTTCGAACAACCACAGGCTGGTTTGCGCCAGTACCAGACCGACGATCACCATCACACTGATCAAACCCAGGCTCAAACGGCGCTGGATTGATCTCATGAAGCTTGCCCGCCGAACAGGTAACCCTGGCCGCGACGGGTTTCGATCACGCTTTTGCCGAGCTTGCGCCGCAGGTGATTGACGTGGACTTCGAGGACGTTGGAGTCACGCTCGGTCTCACCGTCGTAGAGGTGTTCGGCGAGGTGGCTTTTCGAGAGGATCTGTTCCGGGTGCAGCATGAAATAGCGCAGCAGACGGAATTCAGCGGCGGTCAGTTGAATGTCGGCGCCGTCGCGAACCACGCACTGGCGGCCTTCGTCCAGATGCAGGCCGGCGGCTTGCAGGGTCGGCTGGTTGGCCTGGCCCTTGGAGCGGCGCAACAGTGACTGAATGCGCAGGTACAGTTCTTCCGGGTGGAACGGTTTGGTCAAGTAATCGTCAGCGCCGGCCTTCAGCCCTTCGATGCGCTCGGCCCATGAGTCGCGCGCGGTAAGAATCAGCACCGGAATCGCCAGTCCGGCCGCACGCCACTGCGCCAACACGTCCAGCCCCGGCACGCCGGGCAGGCCGAGGTCGAGGATGATCAGGTCATAGGGCTCGCTGCCGCCCTGATACACCGCGTCCCGGCCATCGGCCAGCCAATCCACCGCGTAGCCTTGGCGTTGCAGGCCGGCGAGCAATTCGTCGGCCAGCGGTACGTGGTCTTCCACCAGAAGCAAACGCATCGATCAATCTTCCTTGTCTTTGACTAACTCGCCGGTATCGGCCTTCAGGTGCAGCTCGCGCGCCACGCCTTCGACCGTCAGCAATTCGACTTCGTAAATGTACACGTCGTGTTTTTCTTCCAGCTCGACTTCCAGCAGTTTGGCGCCGGGGTAGCGATCCATGGCCTGCTGCAGCACTTGCTCCAGCGGCAGGATCACGCCATCGCGACGCAGGGCCAGCGCCTCGTCCTGATCGAGGTCGCGAGCCATGGCCGTGCTGCACAACAACACCAGCGCCAGCGCCGTCAGGCGGGTGGCGCGACTATTCAGCTTCATTACGTATCCTGATGATCCCTGAGCACTTCACCATCGACCGCGTTCAACTCCAGATCCCACTTCAGCCCTTTCGGGTCGCGCAGTTCGATCTGGTAAATGAACTTGCCGTACTCTTCCTCCAGCTCGGTTTCGGTGATTTCCGAACCGGGATGTTTTTCCAGGGCGATGGCGTTGAGCTTCTCGAAGGAGACGATAGTACCAGCGTCGCGCAAACGAAGCGCTTCGTCAGGTCCGAGATCGCGCGCGTATGCGGTGCTGGCGGTGAAGTAGATGATCGAGGCAGTGGTCAGGGCAGTCAGGGTTTTCATGGGTGTCTCCGAATTCTTATATGTTGCTTACGGTGGGCACCTTAGCGGGGTCAACTTAACTGAAACTGAATGGCCATCATTGTGCCCCATTGCTGGCAAGGTCCCCTGTGGGAGCGAGCCTGCTCGCGAAGGCGCAGTGTCAGCCGCAACGATGTTTCTGACCCACCGCTTTCGCGAGCAGGCTCGCTCCCACACTGGTTTGCGTCTGCCCCCCTTGTGGGGCAGGCTCACTCCTACATGGGCCTGCAACATGTGCTTATAATCGCCAGCTTGCTAACGATCGAGACCGGTATGACCGCCATCCACATCAAGTTCCCCGCCCTCACCCTCAAGGCCGGCCCGCGGGCCATGGCGCGGATTCGTGCGCAGGGGCTGCACGCCGCGGACGTCGGCACCCTGCCCGGTGCGGCCGGTGGGCCAAAGGCGTTGGGGATTCAGGGGCTCGATCTGGCGTTGTTCGGCGAGTGGCTGCCGAGTGCGCCGCGTGAGCGTTCGCTGATCGGCGCCTCGGTGGGTTCCTGGCGCTTCGCCAGCGCCTGCCTGCCGGACGCCGCCGAAGGCATTCGCCGCCTCGGCCAGCTCTACGCCGAGCAGAATTTCAACAAAGGCGTGAGCATGGCCGAGATCAGCCAGAGCTCGCAGCGCATGCTCAATGACCTGCTCGACGGCCGCGATGCGAGCATCCTCGAGAACGCCGATTACCGCTTGAACATCATGGTGGTGAAAAGCCAAGGCCGCCTCGCTGAAGACCATCGCGGGCGCCTCGGTCTGGCGTTGGGCTCGGTGATCGCCGACAACCTGCGCGGTCGTGCGCGGCTGTCGCGGCACTTCGAACGGCTGATCATCCACGATCCGCGCCTGGCGCCGCCGCTTGATGCCTTGAGCGATTTCCCCTCGCGTTTCGTTGCGCTCAATACCGGCAACCTGCGCCAGGCCCTGCTCGCTTCCGGATCGATCCCGATGGTCATGGAAGGCGTGCGCGACCTGCCCGGCGCCGGCGCGGGTACGTTCCGCGACGGCGGTTTGCTCGACTACCACCTCGACCTGCCCTACAGCGGCGACGGTATCGTGCTCTATCCGCACTTCACCGATCGAGTGATTCCCGGCTGGTTCGACAAGACCCTGCCCTGGCGCCGCGCTTCGGTGCAGCGTCTGCAGGATGTGCTGCTGGTCGCGCCGTCGAAGGAATATCTGGCGCGCCTGCCCTACGGCAAACTGCCCGATCGTAATGACTTCAAACGCTTTATGGGCGATGCGCCGAGCCGGCAGAAATACTGGCACACGGCGATGGACGAGAGCCGCCGACTGGGCGACGAATTTCTCGAACTGACGGCCAACGGTCGCCTCGCCGAGCGCTTGCTGACCCTTTAGTCAGCACGGTCAAAGACAAGCTGATAAACTCGCCGCCTGCCCGAATCGCTGCGGCGAACGCCATCTGAACAGAGCCGAAAATACCGTGGAAATCTTCAAAGAGTTTACTTTCGAATCCGCCCACCGCCTGCCGCATGTCCCGGACGGCCACAAGTGCGGACGCCTGCACGGTCACTCATTCAAGGTCGCGCTGCACCTGAGCGGCGACCTCGATCCGCACACTGGCTGGATTCGCGATTTCTCCGAGATCAAAGCGATTTTCAAGCCGCTCTACGAACGCCTCGACCACAACTACCTGAACGACATTCCCGGCCTCGAAAACCCGACCAGCGAAGTGCTGGCCAAATTCATCTGGAATGAGATGAAGCCGTTGCTGCCGGAACTCAGCGCGATCCGCATTCATGAGACGTGCACCAGCGGCTGCATCTATCGCGGCGAATAAGCAACACACATCTCCCCGCCCCTGTGGGAGCGAGCCTGCTCGCGAAAGCGTCGTTCCAGTCAATTTATTCGATGACTGACACTCCGTATTCGCGAGCAGGCTCGCTCCCACAAGAGTCCGGCGCCAGGTTTGACTCATCTGCCGTGCACATCACAGGCTCGCTCCCACATTGGGCTCCTGGTGCATTAAGTGCACTGCTTTCGCGCTGAAAACCCCAGTCGCGTCTCCACATTCGGTCACTTGCGTCGCTTGGCACGACCGCTGCAACCCTTCTGCGTCTTCCCCTTCCAGCAAGGACTGCCCCATGACGCAGAACGCCTCCGGCAACGATTACCCGCTCAGTGAAGTGCCCATGCACGCGCGCAAAGGCCTGGCCTCGACGGCGATGGTGTTACTGGGCTTCACGTTTTTCACCGCGACCATGTTTGCCGGCGGCAAGCTCGGGGTTGCGTTCGGTTTCGCCGAGATGATGGCGGTGATCATTGTCGGCAACCTGCTGCTCGGTCTGTACGCGGCAGGCTTGGGTTACATCGCCTTCAAGAGCGGCCTCAATTCGGTGCTGATGGGCCGCTTCTGTTTTGGCGAAGTCGGCAGCAAGCTCAGCGACCTGATCCTCGGCTTTACCCAGATCGGCTGGTACGCCTGGGGCACGGCGACGGCAGCGGTGGTGATCGGCAAGTATTTCAATCTCGATGAAACCACCGTGCTGGTCCTGATGGTGCTGTTCGGTCTGGGCTTCTGCGCTACGGCGTACATCGGTTATCGCGGACTGGAGATTCTCTCGTACATCGCGGTGCCGGCGATGATGTTGCTGCTGATGTTGTCGATGTGGGCAGCGACCGTGAAAGTCGGCGGCTTCGAAGGCTTGCTCAGCGTGGTGCCGAGCGGTTCGCTGGACTGGTCGACAGCGATCACCCTGGTCTTCGGCACCTTCGTCAGCGGCGCGACCCAAGCCACCAACTGGACGCGATTTTCGCGCTCGGCAAAAGTGGCAGTGCTGGCCAGCCTGATCGGTTTTTTCATCGGCAACGGCCTGATGGTGCTGATCGGCGCATATGGCGCGATCGTCTATCAACAGCCGGATGTGGTTGAAGTGTTGCTGTTGCAAGGTTTCGCCATGGCCGCGATGGCCATGCTGTTGCTGAACATCTGGAGTACGCAGGACAACACCATCTACAACTTCGCTGTGGCCGGCTGCAACCTGCTGCGTACCGGTCGGCGCAAGACCGTGACCCTGGGCGGCGCGGTGATCGGCACCCTGCTCGCCCTGCTCGGCATGTACGACATGCTGGTGCCGTATCTGATTCTGCTCGGCACGGTGATTCCGCCGATTGGCGGGGTGATCATGGCTGACTTCTTCTACCGCTGGCGCGGGCACTATCCGCGCCTGGCCGACGCACGGTTGCCGGCGTTCAACTGGCCGGGGCTCGGGGCCTACGGGGTTGGCACCGTCGCTGCATTCAGTTCGCCCTGGGTCGCGCCGCTGGTAGGCATTGCCGCTGCCGCGCTAACGTATGTCATCGTCACCGGTGTGCTCGGCGCCCGTCGCGTCAGCGCACCACTACAAGACCTATAAAAAAGGATTCGCCTGATGCACATCATCAACGCCCGCCTGCGCAACCAGGAAGGCCTGCACGAATTGCACCTTGAAGACGGCCTGATCCACAGCATCGCCCGTCAGACCGAAGCGCCGACCCTCGGCCCGGATGACCTCGATGCCGGCGGCAATCTGGTGGTGCCGCCCTTCGTCGAGCCGCACATCCACCTCGACGCCACCCTCACCGCTGGCGAGCCGCGCTGGAACATGAGCGGCACGCTGTTTGAAGGCATCGAATGCTGGGGCGAGCGCAAGGTCACCATCACCGAAGAAGACACCAAGACCCGCGCCAAGAAGACCATTCAGGCCCTGGCCGCCCACGGCATTCAGCACGTGCGCACCCACGTTGACGTCACCGACCCGCAACTCACCGCGCTCAAGGCCATGCTCGAAGTGCGCGAGGAAAGCCGTCACCTGATTGACCTGCAAATCGTCGCGTTCCCGCAGGAAGGCATCGAGTCGTTCCGCAACGGGCGCGAGTTGATGGAAGAAGCGATCCGCATGGGCGCTGACGTGGTCGGCGGCATTCCGCATTTCGAGTACACCCGCGATCAGGGCGTCAGCTCGGTGAAGTTCCTGATGGACCTGGCCGAGCGCACCGGCTGCCTGGTCGACGTGCACTGCGACGAGACTGACGATCCGCATTCACGCTTCCTTGAAGTGCTCGCCGAAGAAGCGCGCAGCCGCGACATGGGCGCCCGCGTCACCGCCAGCCACACCACGGCGATGGGTTCTTATGACAATGCCTACTGCGCCAAACTGTTCCGCCTGCTCGGCCATTCCGGGATCAGTTTCGTCTCCTGCCCGACCGAAAGCATTCACCTGCAAGGACGCTTCGACAACTTCCCGAAACGCCGGGGCGTCACCCGCGTCAATGAACTGCTCGAAGCCGGGATGAACGTGTGTTTCGGCCAGGACTCGATCGTCGACCCGTGGTATCCGCTGGGCAACGGCAACATCCTGCGCGTGCTCGAAGCCGGTCTGCACATCTGCCACATGCTCGGTTATCGCAACCTGCAAAGTGCGCTGGATCTGGTCACCGACAACAGCGCCAAAGCCATGCACCTGGGCGAGCGCTACGGACTGGAACAGGGCCGCCCGGCGAACCTGCTGATTCTCTCGGCGGACAGCGACTACGAAGTGATCCGCAGCCAGGGCCTGCCGCTGTATTCGATTCGTGGCGGCAAGGTGTTGATGAAGCGGCAGATGCCGGTAGTGGAGTTCAGTTGAGAAGTACGCTGAACCCGATGGGCCGAGACCAAAACCTGTGGGAGCGAGCCTGCTCGCGAAAGCGCCATGCCAGGCGCCTCGATGTTGGATGTGCCGACCTCTTCGCGAGCAGGCTCGCTCTCACAGAAGATCCCAGCGATGGCGTCGGCCGAATCAAGCGATCAACCGCGCCGTGCCAAACAATCTCACGCGCAGCAACTCCCCTTGCGAAACCTCAAGCAAAACCGGTGCGGTGCCACCCGGCATGACCACCCGCACTTCACCCGCCTCGACCCAACCCACCCGCCACCCGGCACACGCGACCGCACTGGCGCTGGTGCCGGAAGATGCGGTTGGTCCTTCGCCACGTTCGAATACACGGGCGAGGATTTGCTGCGGCGACGCCAGCACGGCCCATTGCAGATTGACGCCCGCCGGGCACGGATTGCCGGCACCGTTGGGCATCGCATAGGCGATCGCTGTAAGCCGTTGGTTCAAGGTGGGTTCACGCATCTGTTCATTGCTCGGCAAAGCGCTTGCATCGCTGAGCAGCGTTACACAGTGCGGATTGCCGATACGGACGAATTGGCTGTGTGCCCAGTCAGGATCGAGTTCCGCCAGGGGCTGGACCTGGCTGACGTCGCGATTGTTGAATTGAACGCTTTCAACCGTATGCGCACCCACAACCTCCGGGCCAAATTTGGGCTGACCGAGGTCGAGCCAAAAACCGCGCACGCCTTCGACTTGGGCGGGTCTCACCGAGGTTTCCAGCGCCGCGCCTTTGTCATGATGAACGCGCAGCATGGCGCCCTGCTCCGCCATCAAGCCTTGCTCGGTCAATGCCTGAGAAAAAATCGTCAGGCCGTTACCGCTGCGCTCGGCGAGACTGCCGTCAGTGTTGACGATCAGCACATCGAACGGCGCAGATGCCTGAAACGGGCCGATCAGCAGGCCGTCGCTGCGGTGGGGTTTACTGTTGGCCGGACGCTGGCCGGCGGGCCAGCCGCAGCACAGGGCGATGGCGGCTTCGCTCCAGTGCTGCCGAGATGCGGCGCACTCGGTGGCGCTGGCCGGCAAGGCAATCCCGACCTCGCGCAAGGCTTGGGGTGAGACCACAGCGTAGATATTGCCGCGTGCGTCGTAGAACTTCGTCATGCCTTGTTCCCGTATTCCATGCTGGCGAAAATTCGACTGTAAACCGCAAACCAGCGTGGGAGCGAGCCTGCTCGCGAAGGCGGTGCGTCAGTCGACAATTCCATATTTGACCCACCGCTTTCGCGAGCAGGCTCGCTCCCACAGGGTAGGATGTTCACCGTTATGCCCCGAAAGGCCTGAGATCGAACCTCAACGCCGTCAGAATGTCACTCGGGATGCAGTTGTTTTTTTGCCAAGGATCGATATGACCAGCCTCAACCCCCAAGACACGTTCGTCCCCGGACGCCTGCAACAGATGTCCACGCGCGTTGCCTTTTTCATTGCCGGCCTCGGCATCGCCGCGTGGGCGCCGCTGGTGCCGTATGCCAAGGCGCGAGCCGGGCTGGATGAGGGCACGCTGGGGTTATTGCTGTTGTGCCTGGGCGTCGGCTCGATTCTGGCGATGCCGCTGGCGGGGATTCTTGCCACGCGTTTTGGTTGCCGACGTGTGGCCACCGCCGGCACCTTGCTGATCTGCGCGGCACTGCCCTTGCTGGCGACGGTGTCGTCGATCCCGGCGCTGATCGCCACGCTGTTCATGTTCGGCGCCGGTCTCGGCACGGTGGATTCGACGGTGAACTTGCAAGCGGTGATCGTCGAGCGCGCCAGCGGCAAGCACATGATGTCGGGGTTCCACGGCCTGTTTAGCCTCGGCGGCATTGTCGGTGCGGCGGGCGTCAGTGCCCTGCTCGGCCTCGGGCTGACACCGCTGGCGGCGATGCTGGTGGTAGTGGTTTTGCTGATCGGCGCCTTGCTCAAGTGCGTGCCGCACATGTTGCCCTATGGCAGCGAAAGCTCCGGCCCGGCGTTCGCCATTCCCCATGGCATCGTGCTGTTTATCGGCGGCATGTGCTTCATCGTGTTCCTCACCGAAGGCGCGGCGCTGGACTGGAGCGCCGTGTTCCTCGCTCAGGAACGCGGGATCGACACGGCCTACGCGGGCCTGGGTTACGCAGCGTTTGCCCTGACCATGACCGTCGGCCGTCTGCTCGGTGATCGCATCGTGCGCAAGCTGGGTGCCACGCGGATCATTCTGTTCGGCGGGCTGTTGGCGGCGGCGGGGTTGTTTCTCGCCACCTTCGCGCCGAGCTGGCAAGCGGCGCTGCTCGGTTATGCGCTGGTCGGCGCCGGTTGCTCGAACATCGTGCCGGTGCTGTACACGGCGGTGGGCAAGCAGACGGTGATGCCGGAGAGCATCGCGGTACCGGCGATTACCACGCTGGGTTATGCCGGGATTCTCGCCGGGCCGGCGGTGATCGGTTTTGTCGCGCATGCCAGCAGTCTGAGTTTTGCCTTTGGATTGATGGCGGTGTTGCTGGTGGCTGTGGCGATCGGCGGCAAAGTTCTGAAGGTCTAAAGCAAAAGATCGCAGCCTTCGGCAGCTCCTACATGGATTTGCGTTCCCCTGTAGGAGCTGCCGAAGGCTGCGATCTTTTGATCTTGTGCTTTAAAAACCTACGCTGGCCTGCACGAAGAACGTGCGCGGTGCGCCGACATACATCCCCGAGTTGTTGTCGCTGGAGCGGGTGAAGTACTGCTTGTCGAAGACGTTCTTCACCCCGGCACCGAGCTTGAGGTTCGACACCTGCGGACCGAAGTCGTAGCCACCGCGCACGTTCCAGGTCACGTAACCCGGGATGTCGCCGTACTGCCCGTCCGCCGTGCCTTCAGTGATGTAGTTGCCATTGAAGCTGCCATCCGCATTCACACCGGTGCCCGGCGAACGCTGTTTCGATTGGGCGAAGCCATCGATGTTGTACGTCCAGCGGTTGATCTCGTAACGCAATCCGACCGTGGCAACCTGCCGCGAATAGAACGGCAGATCGCGGCCCTTGAAGCCGGGGATCTCGCCTTCATAGGTGGCGCGGGTGTAGGTGAAACCGGCGTTGGCGGTCAGGCCATCGAGGCGCGGATCGAGGGCCGCCATGTCGTAGTGCGCCGAGGCTTCGATGCCCTGGTGCTTGGTCGCGCCGAGGTTGGTCCAGCCAACATCGTTGCTGATGTATTGCAGTTCGTCATCGAAGTCGATGTAGAACAGCGTCACCTCGCCGCCCCAGACATCATCGTTGTAGCGCGTGCCGATCTCGTAGGTCTTGGCCTTTTCCGGCTCCAGACCGTTGGCGGTGCTGTCACCCGAACCGCCCTGGCCGAGCTGGAAATACTGCAGGCTGCCGAATGAGGTTTCGTAATTGGCGAACAGCTTCCAGGCATCGGACAGGTGATACATCACGCTCAGCGCCGGCAGCGGTTCGTTGCTTTCGATGCTGCGGTTTTTCTCCGGGACCGGGCGGCCAGCGGTGTCGAGCACGGCGCGGTCGTGCCAATCGGTGCTGATGTGTTCGAAGCGAATGCCTGGGGTGATGGTCCAGTTGCCGACGTCGATCTTGTTGTCGACATACACCGAATTGGCCTCGGTGCCACCGGTGCGATCCTGGAACACATGGCCGTCGGAAGTCGGCGTGACTACTGGCTGGTTGTTGACCAGCGCCAGACGACTCGACTCTTCGTGCATCGCCTCTTTCAGATAGCGATAACCGACGCTGACTTCCTGGGTGGTCGGGCCGACATCGAACACCCGCGACACGCGCGGTTCGATGCCGAGGGTGTAGTAGGAACGCGGGTACGAGCTGAGGGTGCGCTGATCGCGCGCGGCGATGGTGCTGCCGCGAAAGCTGTCGGTGTAATAGGTGAGAATTTCTGCCTGGGTGCGCTCGTCGATCTGGCGAATCCACTTGAACGACACGTCTTTGCGCCGGCCTGTGAACTGGTCGTAGTCACGCACCGATTCGTACGGTTTGTCGTCGTACTGACGCTGGGTCAGACCGCCGGGCATGTCGGCGCTGGCGTCGTAATAGTGGAAATTGAGACTGAAATCGTCCTGGTCGGTCGGCGCCCAGTGCGTCTTGAGCAGCACGTCGTCGATGTCGTTGCCGTTGTTGCGCTCGCGATAGCCGTGGCCGTTGACGCCGGAGTACAGCAGCGCGACGCCCATGCCGTTGCCGGCGGTGCCACCTATAAATGCGGTGTCGATGTGTTTCCAGCCGCCGTACTGCGTCGTTTCCAGGGTGGTGCCGATTTCGCCGGTGGTTTTCTCCGGGATCGCGCGTGTCACGAAGTTGATCACGCCGCCGACGTTCTGCGGCCCGTAGCGCACGGAACCGGCGCCACGCACGACGTCGATGCTGTCGAGGTTGCCCGAGGAAATCGGCGCCATCGACAGTTGCGGCTGGCCGTACGGAGCAAACGCGGCAGGTACGCCGTCGATCAGCACGGTCGAGCGTGGCGACAGGCGCGAAGTCAGACCGCGTACGCCGACGTTGAGGGAAATATCACTGCCGCCGGTGCCATTGGAGTCCTGCACCTGCACGCCGGGCACGCGCTTGAGCACGTCGCTGACGTTCATCGCGCCCTGCTCGACCATCGCTTCGCGGCGAATCACCGTACGTGCGCCGGGGTGGTTCTGCACCACCGCCGCGTCGGCGTCACCGAGCCAGTCGCCGACCACTTTGATGTCGGTCACGCCGAGCTCCAGCGGGCCGTTGCTGGCTGTGGAGGTGGCGGCTGGGGCGAGCGTCACTGAGCCTTCATTGATCTGATAATCGAGACCGCTGCCCTGCAACAGCTGCCGCAAAGCCTGCTCTGGCGAAAGGTCGCCGTCGACCGCTGGCGCCTGTTTGCCGGCCACCAGTTCGGGGCTGAAAAACACCTGCAGCGAGGTTTGCTGGCCCAGTTCGCTCAAGGCCTGGCCCAGCGGTTGCGCGCGGATATGAATGGCTTCAGCGGCAAACGCGGGCATTGCTGTGGTGACCGCGAGCGCTAAGGCCAGTAGCAACCAAGGGGATTTTTTATTGTGAATTGTGGTGGTGTTCACGTCGTACGGAGTCCTGTGGATCGCAAGAGTGTGCGGCTGTTAATGCAAACCAGTTGCAGTTGAACAGGAAGACGATGAACGGGGAAAAAACCTGAATGCTATCTGGAAATTATTTCCTGACTGCCATCGGCGAGGGTGCGCACCGTCACCGGCAGGATGCTCGGCAAGGCTTTGAGCAAGGCGTCGGTGTCGTCGGATTTGAACACGCTGGTCAGGCGCAGGCTGGCCACGTTCGGCTGGGATACGGTCAGCGGTTTGTCGCGATAGCGCGATACTTCCGCCGCTACTTCGCTGAGGCTGGCGTTGTTGAACACCAGTTTGCCGTTGCGCCATGCGGTCAGTTCCGCCGGGTTGACCGCGTAGGCCGGCAGGACCTTGCCTTGGGCATCGACCGCAGTGCCGAGGCCTGCGGTGAGGTTGATGAATTGGTTGTCCGGGGCAGCACTTCCCTGCACCTTCACCGTGCCCTGCTCCACCGCCACGCGGGTCTGCGTGGCATCGCGGCGCACATCGAAACGCGTACCGGTGACCGTGACCCTGCCGCTGCCGGCTTCGACAATAAACGGACGCGAGGCGTCGTGTTCAACACTGAACATCGCCTCGCCCGCGCTCAATTCGATCAACCGTCGATCCTTCTCATAACGCACCTGCAAGCGGCTGCGACTGTTCAGATCGATCAGCGAACCGTCCGGCAACGCCACATGCTTGCGCTCGCCCGGCGCCGTGGCGAATTCGGCGCGGTAAGCGCCCGGATGATTCAAACCACTGAACAAGCCAAGCCCCAGCGCCACGGCCAGAACACTCGCGGCCACGGCATAACGCAACAACGGCCGGCGTTCGCGGCGGGGAGTTTGCGCAAGCGCCTGAAGACGCGGCGTCGGCAGCAGATCAGCCGCCGCCCACAAACCCTGCAGCAATTGGAATTCTTCGCGGTGCTGCGGATGCTCGTTCAGCCAGGCCTCGAAGCGCTGCTGTTGCTCGACGCTGACATTCGGCTCCTGCAATCGCACGAACCAGGCCGCCGCCTCGTCACGCACCGCCGCTTGCCCACAGGCGCAATCACCCGTCTCCATCATGGAATGTCCTGTCCGGCTGAGAATGAAAAGGTGCGAACGCTCATGACTGCAAGCCATCCAGCCGCTCACGCAGATGGCGCAGGGTGCGGATCATATACTTTTCGACCATGTTCTTGGACAGCCCCAGGCGTTCGGCGATTTCTGCCTGAGTCAGGCCTTCGATCTTCTGCCAGACAAAGATCTTGCGGCAGTTGAGCGGCAGCTCGGTGAGCGCGCGTTCGATGGAATCGGCCAACTGGATCGCGTGCATGTAATGCTCCGGATCGCCCGCCGACGACGCAGTGTCCTCGACTGCCTCCGACTCCAGGGCGCCCCGCCGGTCCTCCCGCCGATAACCATCAACGGCGATATTGCGCGCGGTCTGGTGCAAATACGCACGCGGCTGCTGCACCGCCGCCGAATCCGCCTCGAGCACCCGCACAAAGGTGTCGTGCGCCAGATCCTCGGCCTGCGCGCGATTGCGCAGGCGCCGAGTCCAGGTGCCGATCAACTCTTCGTAATGCTCGAAAAAGCCGGATCTGCGGGAGCGCATGGGGGATGGGCGGCGTGGTGAGAAAGGGGCGTGAATAGTAATGCTTCGTATTAATACAAAGCAATGCACGCTGTGATGGTGTTCTTGATGCGCAAGGTGCAACCACCGACGACGCCGAGCTCCGATGGGCATTGAGCAGGTCCCTGTGGGAGCGAGCCTGCTCGCGAATGCGGTATGTCAGCAACGATGATGGTGACTGACACGTCGCCTTCGCGAGCAGGCTCGCTCCCACAAGGGAATAGCGTGAGTGTTTCAGGCCTGCGGCAGTTTGCGGAAGCCCACCGCCAGGCGATTCCAGCCGTTGATGGTG
Source organism: Pseudomonas sp. S3_G06 (assembly GCF_054667565.1). Taxonomy (NCBI): domain Bacteria; kingdom Pseudomonadati; phylum Pseudomonadota; class Gammaproteobacteria; order Pseudomonadales; family Pseudomonadaceae; genus Pseudomonas; species Pseudomonas sp. S3_G06. The sequence continues at coordinate 1,294,317 of NZ_CP162738.1, read as the reverse complement.
TTGATCGCAACGGTCAGGTCAACCAGCTCCTTTGGCGAGAATTGCGCAGCGACGACTTCATAGTCTTCGTCCGGCGCGTGGGTCAGGCTCAGTTGTGTCAGCGACTCGGTCCACAGCAGCGCGGCACGTTCACGCTCGCTGAAGAACGGCGCTTCCCGCCATGCCGTCACGGCGAACAGGCGGCGTGGGGTTTCGCCGTCCTTGATGGCGTCGGCGGTGTGCATGTCGATGCAGAATGCGCAACCGTTGATCTGTGAAGAGCGCAGCTTGACCAGTTCGAGCAGGCTCTTTTCCAGCGACAGTTTCGAGACGGCATTTTCCAGCGCCATCATCGCTTTCATGGCATCGGGGGAAGCGGTGTAGAAATCGGCACGAGGTTGCATGGTGGGCTCCGGGGTAGCGATTGAATGTGTGGCTACGTTAGTCCCCGGGGGTGGTTCGGCAAATAGCCAATATTGCAGAAGAACGGTAGGCCACTTGGCGCAGCGACTGACCGCTCGTCACTCGACGGGCACCAAGGTTTCAGTGCGCAAGACCAATATCAGGTAATCCCCTTTATCAGGAGACGTACCATGATGACGCGCAAACTCACTTCGTTATTGTTGGCCGGCCTGCTCGCCACGGCATCCGCCGCCAGCTTCGCGGCCAATGACAGCACCGATGCGACGGGCACCAAGTCCGGCGGCGCCAGCAGCTCGACCATGCCGCCAGACAACACCCCGGGCTCGCCATCGGGCGGCACTGGTTCTGGCGGAACCAATAACGGCACCGGCACCGGTACTGGCTCGGGGATGGGCACCGGCACGGGCACCAATGGCGGCGCCAGTGGCTCGGGTTCCGGCGCGGGTGGCGGCACCGGCTCGGCCGGCGGCGGCACGGGTGGTGCGGGCGGTGGCACCGGCGGCTGAACGAACAAGAGCCATCCCGGATAGTCCTGAGTCCATCACGGACCAATGTGGGAGCGAGCCTGCTCGCGAAAGCGGTGTACCAGTCAACAAATAGGGTGACTGACATGCCCTCTTCGCGAGCAGGCTCGCTCCCACTTTCGATTTACATTGATTGATAAAATCAGCGATCCGACCGCATCAGCTCGGCAAAACCTTCCTCCGGCGCATACACCGCCGCGCGGTTGCGTCCGGCATTTTTCGCCTGATACAACGCCGCGTCCGCGCGCTGGATAAACACCTGCGGGCTGTCGTTGCCGTGTGGAATAAACGCATAACAGCCCAAGCTCACGGTGAGATAACCGGTCGGCGACCCACTGTGGATGATGTGCTTGTCGATCACGCTGCGCCGAATCTGCCCGGCAATCGCCAGCGCGCCGTTGATGTCGGTGTCCGGTAGCAGCACGGCAAATTCTTCGCCGCCGTAACGCACCGCCAGATCCGACTTGCGCTGGCAGCAGGCCTTCACCACTTGCGCCACCTGCGCCAGGCATTGATCGCCGGCGACATGGCCGTAGGCGTCGTTGTAGCGCTTGAAGAAATCGATATCGAGCATGATCAGGCTCACCGGGCTGACCTGGCGCGCGCCCCGGGCAAATTCGATGTCCAGCGAGCGCTCGAACAAGCGCCGATTGGCCAACCCGGTCAGGCTGTCGTGGGTGGCGATCTGCTCCAGCGCCCGTTGCGCCTTGCGCAGGTTTTTCTCGATACGTTCGCCATCGCGCACTTGATGAATGAACACCCAGCCGAACAGGCCAACCCCGAGAATCACCAGCGCGACAATCACGCTGGACTGAAATGCGCGGTCATACCAGCCCTGCAGAATCGTGTCTTGCGACGTCGCGGCAGAGACCACCAGCGGATACGAGGCGAGCTGGCGATAGCCATACAAGCGGGTCACGCCGTCGACCACGGAGTTGAGCATCGCGGTGCCAGCGTTAGCGTTCGGCAACAGGGTTTGATAGATCTCGCCGTGGGCCACCGAGGTATTGATCAACGACTCATCAAAGGGCCGTCGCGCCAGCAAGGTGCCGTCGGTCAGCGCCAGAAACATGATGCCGCTGTCATCGAGGCTGAAGCTTTTGAAGAACTGATCGAAGTACGACATGCGGATGCCCGCCATCAGCACGCCCTGAAAGTTGCCGAGCTGGTCGTTCACGCGTCTGGAAATCGGGATGATCCATTCGCCGTTTTCGCGGCTGCGAATCGCCGGGCCGATGTGCGCAACGGTCGACGCATTCTGCTGATGGAACTTGAAATAGTCGCGATCGGCCACGCCGTTGCCACGAGGCAGATCGGCGAACGAGGTGATGATCCACTGCCCTTCGCGATCGAAGAGAAAGATGCCATGCAGCTGATCCAGTTGCTGCGCGCGGCGGGCAAAGATCCGCTGCAACCGAGGGCGCTGCGCCGCCCCGTAACCATCGTCCTGAATCCAGTCGACCAGGCTGGTCATCACCAGATCCGCCGCCCGCACGGTGTCCTCGGCCTGCTGCGCCATAGCCCGGGTCAGGTTGCCCGAGGCCATTTTCGCCACCGCCAGATCCTGACGCCGCGACTGCTCCAGTTGCAGGTACAGCAGACCGCACAGGCACAGGCTCACCGCAACGATAAACAGCACCGCCGCTTTGCGAAGCGGCAACCGTTTGAGCGTGCCGGGGGCCTGATGCGGATCGTGAATGGGGATTGGCAAAAGCATGTCCTGGGCAGGTACGACAGGGGCGCGAGCCCGAAACCCTTGTATGTGTGAGCGTAGCCCACCGGGATGTACCGGGCAAACGCCCGCCTCCCGCCCAGTTATCGGCGCGTCGCGAGTTTGGATGATCGCTTTTCGTCGATTTATTTACGATTGCTCTTTTACGGTTAATCAGTTGTGCAGGGCCAGGCGTCGCATCGCGCTGGTCAGGTGTGCGCGGGCACTTTGCGCATCGCCTTCACGCATTTGCTCATAGGCGCGCTGCGCAATCGCATGGGGCACCGGTTTCAATTCGCGCTGAGTGGCCATCGCCAGCAGCTGCACCTGCGCAGCGCGTTCCAGGTAATACAGATCGTCCCAGGCTTCGGCAATGGTCGGCGCGGCGACAATCACCCCGTGGTTTTTCAGAAAGAGAATGTCGGCGTCGCCCATGACGCTGGCGATGCGGTCGCCTTCGGATGCGTCCAGCGCGAGACCGTTGTAATCATCGTCCACCGCTGTGCGCCCGTAAAATTTCAGCGCGGTCTGCCCCAGCCACAGCAGCGGCGGGCCTTGCAACAGGCACAACGCGGTGGCGTGCGGCATGTGCGTATGGAACGCGACTTTTACCCGTGGCAGTTGTTTGTGCAGGCGCGCGTGGATATAGAACGCGGTTGCTTCGGGCTCGCCATCGCCATCGACCACATTGCCGGCGAAGTCACAGACCAGCAGATTCTGCGCGGTCACTTCCGAAAAAGCGTAGCCGTACGGATTGACCAGAAACAGATCATCATGCCCCGGCAGCATCGCCGAAAAGTGATTGCAGATGCCCTCCTCCAGACCATGCAATGCGGCCAGTTGAAAGCACGCAGCAAGTTCGTTGCGGGCGGTGATGATCGCCTCGGTTTCCAGGTGCAGCGTTGCGCGTGGTCTGGCTTTGCCAGTGCCGCTCAAGATATGAGCCATGGCAATTCTCCTTAGGTCCAGCCGAGGGATTTGAACAGCGGCAGCACTTGATCGAGGCTGGAGAGGATCGCGTCGGGGCGATAGTCCGGCAACAACTGACGACCCGTGCCGCGATCGATCCACACGCAACGAAAACCCATGTCCCGCGCCGCCGTGTGATCGAGCGTCGGGCTGGCGCAGATGTGCACCACTTCATCCCGGGTCACGCCCAATTGCTCATGAGCGTAGTCGAACAGACGCGGCGCCGGTTTGTAGGCACCGGCCTGTTGCGCGGTGATCACCCGGTCGATATGGCCGCCGAGCTGCGCAACGTTGCCGGCAATGATGTCGTCGTCGGTGTTGGAGACGATGCACAGCTTGAAGCCCAAGGCTTTGAGCTGCGCGAGGGTGTCGACCACTTCGGCAAATGGCGGCATGTTCGGGATGGCTGTCGCCAGGCGTTGACTGTCCTCGGGCTGGCTCGGCAAGCCCAACTCTGCCAGCGCCAGGTGCAGGCCGAGGGTGCTCAGTTCCCGAAAGGAACGGTGCGGCGGAGTTTGTTCCAGACGATGCTCGTGACGGTCGTAGACTTCGATCAACTTAGGGGCGTCGACTGCGTGCTCGCCCTTGTCACTGAGTATTTTCTCGACCACGGCTTTCAGTCCTTCATCCCACTGAATCAGCGTGCCGTAGCAATCGAAGGTCAGCCATTGCGGGCGCGGCGTGTTGTTCAAGGTCATCGGTCGATTCCTCCAAAGTGAGGACTTCAGCATATGAGCGTGCGGTGATAGTGTGAAATTAAATAAACAATCGATCGTCATTCGCAAATCCACTATCTGGAACGCCGCCATGCTGGATCTGGAACTGCTGAAAACCTTTGTCTGCGTGGTCGACGAAGGCAGCTTTACCCGCGCTGCCGAACGTGTGCACCGCACGCAATCGACGGTCAGCCAGCAGGTGCGCAAACTCGAGGATCTGATCGGCCACCCGCTACTCCTTCGCGACCGCAGCGGAGTGAACGTCGCGGTCACCGAACACGGCGAACTGCTGATCCACTACGCGCGCCGATTACTGGCACTGTCCGCAGAAGCCACGCAAGCGCTGGCCAGTGACGTCGACCTGGAAGTGCTGCGCATCGGCATGCCGGAAGACTTCGACGCCCGGCGCATGGCACTGATCCTCGCCGGTTTCACCCGCAACCATCCGCAGGCGCGCCTGGAAACCATCAGTGGCATGAGCCTCGACCTGCGCCAACGCCTCGACGCCGGCGACATCGACATTGCCCTGATCAAACGCGAACCCGACAGCGGCCCGGCATGGGCCACCTGGCCGGAACGGCTGGTGTGGGTCAAAGGCGCTGAGGTCAACACCTGCGACGGTGTGCTGCCGCTGGCGCTGTTTCCGCAGGGCTGCCTGTACCGACAACGGGCGATTCGCTTGCTCGATGTGGCGCAGCGACCATGGAGAGTGGCGTTCGGCAGCCATAGCCTGACCGGGATTCAAGCGGCGGTAGCGTCCGGGTTGGGGATTTCGGTGCTGCCGGTGTCAGCGGTCTTGCCAGAGCATGAGGTGTGTACGGATATGCATGAGTTGGCGCCGACGGAACTGGCGCTGGTTAGTCGTGAGGGGGTTTTGAGCGGGCTGCAGCGAAGGTTGGTGGAGTTTTTGCGTGGGGAGTTGGGGGTGGATGCGGGGGGATTTGCGTGAATCCCCCCCGGAGGGTTATTGGGGTTTGTTGATTTCGCGGAGCAGGTCGGCGGCGGGGATGTTCATGGTGTTTGAGTAGTAGGGTTTGTAGCCGAAGGCGGTGATGACGACTTTGCAGGGTATGTTTTTTTTGCGGGATAGCAGGTCGTTGAGTTCCGGTACTGAAAGATTGTCCTGCGTGCTGCCGTTATCTTGGGTTTGGCTTAAAAAGGCACTTGTTACATAGTTGAATCTGCCCCGTGCTTTGTTCGACGCATCTTCGTCGATTAAACCGTATGCGGAATACCTGAACCGGTTAGTAATCGAAAAATCCTTGTCTTCACCCAGTGCGCACTTCAGCATTGTCGAAGCGGCACCTACCCTTTTGCCCCTGTTGAATAAATCCAATAGATCTACGTCAGAGCCATAATAAAAAGCGTAAAGGGAGCTATTGCCCTCCCTTTCTAAAGTATGAAAGTTCAGGTTTGCGGGAGGAACACTGTGATCCTTGGCGCAAGAGGTACAGAAAATGAGCATGAGCCCAACCGACAACTTCTTCATTCAACAGGTTTCCTTGTTGATTGCATCGTACATAAGGTCACTCACTGACCGTCCTTGGGCGATGGGCGACAAGAACATCGCTGAAGCATTAGCGTGGTTCGTATTCATATTCACATTGATATCTGGCCCGCTATTGATCTGCCATTTTTCTCCGAAATCAGCTACTGAGTCGGATTGATCAGGCCTCGATGGCACAGCCTTTATGTTGATCCAGTAATTAGCTACCGGCGTTGGCTTGTCTCCATAAATGTCGGACCCTAGCCAGACCAGCGTGCCTTCCCCCACTGGGTCGAGCGTTACCAGCATCTTGATTTCGTAGCCCCACCCGGACATGACACTGGACAGATGCGCACCATTCCAGCCGCCCAGACTGTGACCGACGATGAAGATGGGGCAGGATTTATAGGGAATCAAACTAAGCACATTTTTCTGAATGTCCTTCTTCCCTCGCACTTCGTTATAACCAAGCCACTTGGACTTATACTTCCCCGCCTTCTCCAACGCGTCATTTCGCTTATCGAAAACGGTTTTAGCATCGCTGACGTTTTCGAAAGGCCCTGAAAAGTAATAACTCTCCTTATCCCCAGCCCCGCCAATAAAAAGCACGATCGCCTTGGTACTTTCCACCGGCACAGGCTTGGCACTGACATCCTTCTTGTCGGTCAGCGTATGCTCCTTGTGCAGCTTGTAAGTGTTGCCCTTCGCGCACGTTACCGTCTCAGCCGTCATTGCCTCACTCCTCCAGAAACAGCTTGATGGTTTCAGGCAGGTGCGAACTGACTTCATGGGTAAATCCGTCGGCATCAGACACGCCATGCTCCATGCGCCCGTCGGCGCGCTGGATCATGTAGGGATGGTTGGGCATCGGTTCACCGGTCACATCGTTGACCAGTTTCAGCTTGTCGGTGAAGTGCACCGGCATCGGCAGCAGACCACTGAAAGGCGCCGCGACTACGGTGTCGCCAATGATCACCGTGCCTGAACCGCCGATGACGACATTACCGTGGCCACCGGTGCTGTCCAGCGTCGCCGCGTTCAGGCCATTGATGAACACGGTGCCAGATACAGCGCCGCTGATCGCGCTGCCGCAAGCGGACTTGTCAGTGATGCGCGCAGCCGCCAGTCCGTCGAAACTCACGTTCGGCGAGCCGCTGACGATCGGGTTGGTGCCATGTCCCGGCAACGGGCAGGCGGTGGGGTCGGTGACGCGGGCAGCGGGTTTTCCGCTCATGAACAGCTCCTTGCAATGTGTCGTGCAGATCCTTTGAGGCGCGCAGCATGCGCGAATTTGCCAAACGCTACAAATCGTCAGGCGAAAAAAAGGCGCTCGTGCGAGCGCCTCTTTTCATAGGCTGTTACTGATGCTCACCGTACCGGCGGCACCCGAATATCCCCCGCACGACACTGCGTCTTCACCCCTTTGCCACACGCGCCGAACTGCAAATCCCTGTCCATGCACACCCGCACTTCCGACAGCTGCGGGCCGCTGCAAACCACCGCAATTCCGTCTTCGGGAATACCCGGATTGGCCTTGCGAAACAGATCGACAATCTCCTGCGCTTCGAAGTAGTACGACGTCGAGCCGAACGGCTGTAACGCCTGCGGAATCTTCACCGCGCCGAGGGCCTGATCGGACTTGTCCAGATAGCCCTCCGCGCCAAGACCGCTGCAGGTACCGTGCTTGGACCATTCGTGATCAAGAAGTTTTTTCGTCGGGTACATCGTCAGGCCCTTGCTGGTTTCTGCCGCCGATAGCCTGGTCAGCGGCGGGCAGGATTCTGGCCAGCCGCCCTTGGCGTATTGCGGCCACAAACCGTGCAGGACAAAACCATAACCCTTGCCGGTGCACTGCGCGTCGTCCTTGTGCGACAGACAAAAAGTCGGCGACCAGGACAGCGCCAGCAGGTAGTAGTCGAACACCCCCGCCACCGATTCCGCCTGCGCTTTGTTCGACTCCGGCTGACGCGCCGAACTCATGCCGATGCTACCGGCCGTCAGCGCGATCAGCGCTAGAATTGTAAACAGCTTTTTCATTAACCCGTTCCTTGGGACGCCTGCGTCCGTGGTTTTCGTTGTTGGCCAGACCTGGCCAGTGCTGATTTCGACACGCTTGTATTGCAAGCGCATGACGCAAGGCAAGGCCCTGCGTCGTGCAAAGGTCTACGCTGAACAGGCAGACATCCAACAAGGGAACCGACATGAGTAAAGCAGACGAACTCGCCGCCAGACTCAAGCAGACACGGCATACCCAGGCTGATGCGGCGCTGGAAATCGATTGCTGGCCTGCTCAGGTGTACGACTTGTACCACCGCATTGAGGGCTGGCTGCAGCCAGTCACCGAAGTAGGACTGAAGATTCGGCGCAATCCTACGCACGTTTGCGAAAGTTCGCCGGACGGCGAAAGCCACGACTACGCCATCGACCAGTTGGTGATCGAAGCGAACAATCACAGTCTGATTTTCGATCCGATTGCGCGGTTCACCGAGGACGGTTGCGGACGTGTCGAGATCAAGGTGCCGGGGCGCGATCAGTCGTTGCTGCGCACGGTTGACGAGCATGGCGAAAGCCATTGGTGGTTGCAGACTATCGAGACCGGCCAGGAGCTGGATGCGATCGCGCTGACGGAAAACAATCTGCTGCAGGTGGTGCAGCAAGGGTTGAGCCTGTAAGCCGCCCAGGTTAACTGACAAAACTGTAATGTTTGCCTCAGCCAACTGAAAGCCGGGGCTGGCTAGTCTCTCTGTCATGAGCCAGACGGGGATTTCCAGCGCATGCCTTCCATTCTCACAAGACGCACTTTTGTCAAAGGCCTGGCCGCCGGTAGCTTGCTCGGTGGCCTCGGGCTCTGGCGGACACCGGTCTGGGCGCTGAACGGCGCCGCGCCCGTCAACGAACTGAGCGGCAACGAATTCGAGTTGTTCATCGGCGAAACTCCGGTCAATTTCACGGGTTCGGCACGCACAGCGATGACCATCAATGGCAGCCTGCCCGGCCCGCTTTTGCGCTGGCGCGAAGGCGATACCGTGACGCTGCGGGTGCGTAACCGGCTCACCGCCGACACCTCGATTCACTGGCACGGCATTCTGCTGCCGGCGAACATGGACGGCGTACCGGGTCTGAGTTTCCATGGCATCGAACCGGGGGGCGTGTACGTTTACCAGTTCAAGGTTCGGCAACACGGCACCTACTGGTATCACAGCCATTCCGGCTTACAGGAGCAGGCCGGCGTCTATGGGCCGCTGGTCATTGAGGCCAAAGAGCCGGAGCCGTTCCAGTACGATCGCGACTACGTGGTGATGCTCAGCGACTGGACCGACGAAGACCCGGCCAGCCTGATGAAGACCCTGAAAAAGCAGTCCGACTACTACAACTTTCACAAACGCACCGTTGGCGACTTTATCAACGACGTCAGTGAAAAAGGCTGGGGCGCCACAGTTGCCGATCGCACGATGTGGGCGCAAATGAACATGAACCCCACCGACATCGCCGACGTCAGTGGCGCCACGTATACCTTTTTGCTCAACGGCCAGGCGCCCGATGACAACTTCACCTGGCTGTTCCGTCCCGGCGAAAAACTGCGCCTGCGCCTGATCAACGGCTCGGCCATGACCTATTTCGATGTGCGTATTCCGGGATTGAAAATGACTGTGGTGGCTGCCGATGGCCTGCACGTCAAACCGGTCAGCGTCGATGAACTGCGCATTGCCGTGGCCGAGACCTATGACGTGATCGTCGAACCTGAAACCGAGGCCTATACCCTTTTCGCCCAGGCAATGGATCGCACCGGCTACGCCCGTGGCACTCTCGCCACACGCGCCGGCATGTCGGCAGCAGTGCCGGCGCTGGATCCGCGTCCATTGGTGAGCATGGACGACATGGGCATGGGCGGCATGGACCACGGCAGCATGGACATGAGTGCCATGGATCACTCCGCCCTGGGCCCGATGCAAGCCCATCCCGACAGTGAAAACAACAATCCGCTGGTGGACATGCAGGCCATGATCACCGCGCCAAAGCTCGACGACCCAGGCCTCGGCCTGCGCAACAACGGCCGCCGAGTGCTGACCTACGCCGACCTGCGCAGCACCTTCGAGGACCCGGACGGCCGCGATCCGGGCCGCACGATAGAACTGCACCTGACCGGCCACATGGAGAAATTCGCCTGGTCGTTCAACGGCATCAAATTCTCCGATGCCGAGCCTCTACGTCTGAAATACGGCGAGCGCATCCGCCTGGTGCTGGTAAACGACACCATGATGACCCACCCGATCCACCTTCACGGGATGTGGAGCGATCTGGAGGACGAAAACGGCAACTTTCAGGTGCGCAAACACACCATCGACATGCCGCCCGGCAGCCGCCGCAGCTATCGCGTCACCGCCGACGCCCTCGGCCGCTGGGCCTATCACTGTCATCTGCTTTATCACATGGAAACGGGCATGTTCCGCGAAGTGCGGGTGGAAGAATGAAGAGGCCGATCATGACTCGACTCAGCGTGTTTTCGCTGCTGCTCGCCGGCACCTCATCCATGGCCGCCGACGCCATGCACGGCATGGACCACAGCCAGATGCCCGGGATGGATCATTCGGCAATGCAAAGCATGGACGACGGCATGATGCAGCCCGCCGCGCCCAGCGAAAGCCGCACGCCGATTCCGCCCGTGACCGACGCCGACCGCGCTGCGGTGTTCACCAGCCCCGGCGGTCATCAGGTGCATGACAGCGTTATAAACAGCTACTTTCTTGCCGACAAACTCGAATGGCAGAACGCCGATGACGGCAGCGCTTTGTCCTGGGATCTGTCCGGCTGGATCGGCGGGGATACCGATCGGCTGTGGCTGCGCTCTGAAGGCGAGCGCAACAACGGCAAGACTGAAGACGCGGAAATTCAAGCGCTATGGGGCCACGCGATTTCACCATGGTGGGACGTGGTCAGCGGCGTGCGTCAGGACTTCAAACCCGGCGCACCGCAAACCTGGGCCGCGTTCGGCGTGCAAGGCATGGCGCTGTACAACTTCGAGGCCGAAGCCACGGCTTTCATTGGCGAGGGCGGCCAGAGTGCGGTACGCCTGGAGGGCGACTACGACATCCTGCTGACCAACCGACTGATCCTGCAGCCGACCGCAGAACTCAACATCTACGGCAAAAACGATCCGCAGCGAGGCATCGGCTCAGGGTTGTCCAATACCGAGGCAGGCCTGCGGTTGCGCTATGAAATCCGCCGCGAATTCGCGCCTTATATCGGCGTGACGTGGAATCGCACTTACGGCAATACCGCTGACTATGCCCGCGAAGAAGACGAGGACCGCAGTGAGGCGCGCCTCGTCCTCGGCGTCAGGCTGTGGTTCTGAATTTTTCTACAAAAACAAACCGGAGACCTTGCATGCGCACATTGACCCTGCCCCTGATATTCGCCAGCGGATTGCTCCTGAGCACCCTCGCCCAGGCCCATCCGAAACTGCTTTCGTCAACGCCGGCCGAAGGCGCGGAAGGTGCCGCGCCGAACAGGATCGAGCTGCACTTTTCCGAGAACCTGGTCACGCAGTTCTCCGGGGCCAAACTGGTAATGACCGAAATGGGTGGCATGGCTCACTCGCCGATGCCGATGAAAGCCAAGGTCAGCGCCAGCAGCGATCCGAAAACCATGCTGATCACCCCGCTCGCCCCGCTGCCTGCCGGCACCTATCAGGTGCAGTGGCGCGCGGTGTCCGCCGACACGCACCCGATCACCGGTAACGTCACGTTCAAAGTGAAGTGAACAATGGCGGACCTGCTCAATATCATCCTGCGGTTCGCCTTGTACGTGGATTTGCTGCTGTTGTTCGGCCTGGCGTTGTTTGGCTTGTACAGCTTCAACGCGCTGCTGCGGTTCCGTCCGTTGTTGCGGGGCATGGCGGTGACAGGGGCATTGCTGTCAGTGGCCGGGCTGGTGCTGATGACCCGCGCCATGAGTGGCGAAACCCAGCTCGCGGCGTTGTGGCCGCACCTGCAGATGATGCTGCTGGAAACGGACGTTGGCCTGGCGTGGGCGCTGCGGATGACAGCGCTGGCCATCGTAGTGATCCGGCCGAGTCTGTGGCCAGCGTCGTTGGCAGGCGCCATTGCCCTCGCTTCGCTGGCATGGAGCGGGCACGGAGCGATGGACGAAGGATGGCTGCGGTTCTGGCACTTTCTCAGCGACATCTTGCACTTGCTTGCGGCGGGAGCGTGGTTGGGTGCCTTGCTGGCGCTGGTGTTGATGGCGAGCGGGCGGATCGGTGACACACGCTTTCGCCTGCTCGCCGATGCAGTGAAACGCTTCGAATGGGTGGGCGCATTGATCGTGCTGACGGTGTCGGTCACCGGCGTGATGAATTATCTCTTCATCGTCGGCCCAAGGCTCGACGGAGTGCTGTTCGGGACCTACGGGCAGTTGCTTACGATCAAGGTGCTGGCGTTTGCCGTGATGCTGGTGCTGGCTGCGTTGAACCGCTTTCATCTTGGACCGTCACTGCAACAATCGCTGCGCGACGGCCAGCACCTCATCGCCGCGAACGCGCTGCGGCGCAGTGTAGTGATGGAGCTGGCCCTTGCCCTGTTGATCGTGGCGCTGGTGGCGTGGCTGGGCACATTGAGTCCGGACCCGGGATGACACCCGTGGAAGGCTTTCACTACACTGGGCCACCTTCCCTTTCAGAAGCCCGATCTCAATGACAACACTAAAAAGCACGATGATCCTCGGCGGCCTGCTGACCCTGGCGACTGGCGCTCACGCTGACCCCGCCACGTCCCACCTCGACAGCATTCAGCAACAAGGCCAGTTGCGCGTCTGCACCACCGGCGACTACAAGCCCTACACCTTCAAGCGCAGCGACGGCGACTTCGAAGGCATCGACATCAGCATGGCCCGCTCCCTGGCCGACAGCCTCGGCGTCAAGGTGCAATGGGTGCAGACCACCTGGAAAACCCTGATGCCCGACATGCAGGCCGGCAAGTGCGACATCGGCATGGGCGGCATCTCGGTCACACTGGAACGGCAGAAAAAGGCCTACTTCAGCAACACCCTCGACACCGACGGCAAGATCCCGCTGGTGCGCTGCGCCGACCAGTCCAAATACCAGACCATCGACCAGATCAACCAGCCCAACGTGCGCCTGGTGGAACCTGCCGGCGGCACCAACGAAGCCTTCGTCCACGCCTTCCTGCCCAGAGCGCAACTGGCCCTGCACGACAACGTGACGATCTTCCAGCAACTGCTCGACAACAAAGCCGACGTGATGATCACCGACGCCTCGGAAGCGCTGTATCAGCAGAAACTCAAACCCGGTTTGTGCGCGGTGAATCCGCATCAGTACATGCAATACGGCGAGAAGGCGTACTTGCTGCCGCGCGACGACATCAGCTGGAAACTGTATGTCGATCAGTGGCTGCATTTGAGCAAGGTCAGTGGCAAGTATCAGCAGACGTTGAGTGAGTGGATTGCGGTGCCGCAGTAAGCCACGGAACCCGGCCGACGCGCGCATTGAGGGAACGGTTCGCTCAATGCACGCGGTGTCGGGAATCTGAGCATGCTCAAACTGAATGCATTCCTGGCCGGCCTGCTGTTCGGCGTCGGTTGGGGGATAGCCGGCATCTGCCCCGGCCCGGCAGTGACCATCCTGTTGACGGGCCACTGGCAGGCAATCGTTTTCGTATTGGCGATGATCGCAGGCATGGGGCTATTTACGCTGCAGGAAACCCGACGCAACCCGTGACCGCAGAACAACCGGCATTCAGGCGCATGGCACCGACGGCAGCCAGTGTTCGTGGTGATCAATGTTTTGCACAAGAGCGCGGATTGGATGATCTCCCCTGCCACGCACTCGTCGAGATCTGCGCCAACGATTTGAACGAGGGCCTGGCGAACCAGTAGCCCTGCATAAGATAAATGCCGCAATCGGCGAGAAAGTCTCTTTCCTCGGCATCTTCTATGCCCTCGGCGATCACTTCCACGCCCAACTCTCTACACATGTTCACCACGTTGCGCACGATGGTCTGGCGTACGCGGTCACGGTGAATATTGCGGATCAGCGCCATATCCAGCTTGATCAGGTCCGGTTGAAAATCCGCCAACAAGTTAAGGCCGGAATAGCCTGCGCCAAAGTCGTCGATCGCCGTCTTGAAACCAAACTCACGATACTCACGCAAGATATTCATCAAGTGTTTGTTGCTTTCGACGTGCTCGCCTTCCACAGCCTCGAAGATCAGCCGCTCCAGCGGAAAGCCGTATGTGCGCGCCGCTTCCAATGTGCTGCGGATACACATTTCCGGACGGTAAACGGCGTTCGGCAGAAAGTTGATCGACAGGTACTGCGTCATGCCCAAGTCAGCCGCCGTGGAAATCGCCCGCACACGACACAGTTGATCGAATCGATAACGGTTCTGATCGTCCACCTGCTCCAGGACAGACAAGGCGCCTTCACCGTTTACGCCGCGAACCAACGCTTCATGGGCAAACGTCGTTTGATCGCGCAGATCCACAATGGGCTGGAAAGCGAAGGCGAAATCCATCTCTGGCACGCCTTTGTTCCTACAGCCCTGGCAGCCACCGGGAGACGCGAATGATTTTGGAAAGTCGGTCATGACACCCCTGATAACGGGTTGTAACCTTCCATGGTGATAAATGATCAGTTGCAGGATTGCGTCATCTGCAAACCAGGCAACAACTGCAGCCCTGCGGCGCCTGAATATTCAAAGGCGCCGCGTGCTCGACGTAAAATGGTCAGGTGCGGAAATGCGCGGTCATTCGCTGCAGGTCCTGCCCCAGGGACGCCAATTCGATCGTCGCCGCCGCACTTTCTTCGCTGGCGACAGCCGACTGGTCAGCCACATCACGCACACTGACAATGCTGCGGTTGATTTCGTCGGCCACGGCACTTTGCTGCTCGGCGGCGGCCGAGATCTGCAGACTCATCTCCTGGATCGTACCGATGGACTGATTGATCTCGGTAATCGCCAATTCGGCTTTCTGCGCCAGTACCACCGTATCGAGGGTGCGTTCGCGGCTTGAGGTCATCAGCGTCGCGGCCGCTTGCGTGCCTTGTTGCAGGGTAACGATCAGCGCTTCGATTTCCTTGGTCGAGTCCTGCGTGCGCTGCGCCAGCGAGCGCACTTCGTCTGCCACCACAGCAAAACCACGACCCTGCTCACCCGCCCGCGCGGCTTCGATAGCGGCGTTCAACGCGAGCAGATTGGTCTGCTCGGCGACGGCTTTGATCACATCGATGACTTTGCCGATCTGCTCGCTGTCCTGAGTCAGCACATTCATCGCACCGCCCAACTCCTCAATGGCCATGGCAAGTTCGCTGATCTGCACCGTCGCCTGCTTGACCACCGTGCTGCCGTGGCGCGCCTGCTGATCGGCGAGGGTCGCGGCAGCGGAGGCATCGGTGGTGTTACGCGCAACTTCCTGCACCGTCGAAGCCATTTCGTGCATCGCCGTGGCAACTTGATCCACTTCACTTTTTTGCTGACGTACACCTGCGCTGGTCTGCTCGCTCATGGCCGAGAGCTTTTCCGCAGAGGTGGAAATCTGCGTGACGCCATTGCCGATACCTTGCACCAGCGTGTTCAGGTTCTGCGCCATCTCCTGCATCGCATTTTGCAGATCGCCCAACTCATCTTTGCGCGCAGACCTGGCCTGTACCGTCAGGTCGCCTTTGGCAATACGTCGTGCCAGATCAACCGTCAGCGCTAGCGGCGCAGTGATCTGACGCGAGATGACCACCGAAGCAAACAGCCCGATCGCCAGCGCCAGCAGGGTCAATACCGCCATCTGAACAAAGGCTGAGCGCTGATCTTCATGCGCCAGACGCTGCTGGGTGTCCATCAGGCCACTCATGATCTTGTCCATCGCCTTGCTTTCCTGGTCGACCTGCTCGCGCATGTTCTGCTTCTGCTCAAACAGCCCGGCCACTTCCACCAGTACTTCGCGATAACGCCGCATGCCGGCGTGGGCTTCTTCCAGTTGGCTCGACAGCGCCGTCGGCAGGTTGGTGCGCGCCTTGGTGATATCACTCAAGAAGCTATCGATGGTTTCCATCAGCAGTTTTTTGTTCACGTCGTTGGGCACCGCAATGTAACGACGCAACATCAGGCGAAACGTGGTCATGCCATTGCGCAAATCGGCCACCGTGCGCAGCTCCCGAACGCTTTCTCCATCGGCAGACGCCAAGGCACTGGTCGTGGTGCCTTCAAGCATGCCGGCAAAAGTTTGCGCGTACTTGTCCGACAGCGCCGTCAGCGGTTTCAGCGCATCCGTGGTCGACTGATCGGCAGCGATCAGCCGTTTGACCTTCTGGTCGTAGGCAACAATCGTGGTTTGCAAAGCCTTCAAGGCTTGCTGGTTTTCAGCGCGGGTCAAGGTGTCCAGCGCCTTGCCCACAAGGCCCTGCAAGACATTCAACTGCGCGTTATAGGATTCGGCGAAGGCTGCGTCAGCGGCGGCTTCGTACTGTTTCTCGGACAGACGCATATTTTGCGTAGCGTCATTCAACGTGCCGATCAGACGCGTCGTACTCAAGCGATCAACCAGCACGCTGTTGCTGTTATAGCCAATGAAGGCAACCGCCAAAACGGCCAGCAGAAGAATGCCGAAGCCGGTTCCCAGCTTGCGGGAAACTTTGATGTCACCGAGGAAATTCGATGCTACTGCCATATTCAGCCTCAAACGTCCTGACGCGAAACGCCAGGCACAAAAATTGATCTCCGGTAACCACAGTCACCGTCCAGACATTCGGGGGTCGTCATCCAAGGCGTAATACGGGACGCTCCAGCTGTCCCGGAGATGCAAATGCCGATGCTGTTGAAGCGTCGAAAAGAGACCCGACGCGAGCACCGGCAGACAAACCCTTCACCTCGCAAACAGAGCATTTGCACGCTGGATTTATCGTTTCAGCAAAGGTGTCTGGAGGGATGCTATTAATTTTGGGAAAACTTGTACAACTTTATATTTTTGTATAATCGTTGAACTTTTTGAGCGGCGTGATAACGCATTGCCATCATGATTTGTGGCACATCGCTACTGACGGAAAACGGGGTTGAAAATGCGGATTCAAATGCCTGGCGAATCAGTCTTCTGCTGGATTGGGAATCGTCATACGGCGACAGGTCTCGACCTAGCGCAAATGCCAGGCTGGACAGAATGCAGGCCCCTGCTCGATGAAGATGTTGTAGCCATCAAGAACCTCGGCCAACAATCCAGCTCTGATTCACGATTGCGCAGTCCGTATCCGGGCGTAAATCCGGCTCTCTTGGTAGACTTGCAACCCATTGCGCCTGATGCGGTGCTGCGCTGTGTAGCACAGAGCTCCCATCGGCCAGTTTTCATGTCCTACAGGTGCCATAAACGAAAGTGGTACGCATTGGCTTCGAATGGGTACATCGTACCAACCAGATCCCGAAAACCCTTGAAAACGCCCAAAAGCACGCAGAAAACACGTTGAGTAAAATGGTCCAGAATCAGAGCTTCAGCCCAGTAAAATCCATGCCTGAGCCGTCTCGACGCTTCAGTGTGGCACCCATGATGGATTGGACGGACCGTCATTGCCGTTTCTTCCTACGCCTCCTGTCGAAGAACGCCCTGCTCTACACCGAAATGGTCACCACCGGCGCACTGCTCAACGGCGATCATGAACGTTTCCTGCGTCACAACGAAGCCGAGCACCCGCTGGCGTTGCAGCTCGGCGGTAGTGTTCCGCTCGATCTCGCCGCCTGCGCGCGCATGGCCCAGGAACACGGCTACGACGAGGTGAACCTGAACGTCGGCTGCCCGAGCGATCGTGTGCAGAACAACATGATCGGCGCGTGCCTGATGGGGCATCCGCAGTTGGTGGCCGATTGTGTGAAGGCGATGCGTGATGCGGTGTCGATTCCGGTGACGGTGAAGCACCGGATCGGCATCAACGGGCGCGACAGTTATGCCGAGTTGTGCGATTTCGTCGGGACTGTGCGGGATGCAGGGTGCACGAGTTTTACCGTGCATGCGCGGATTGCGATTCTGGAGGGGTTGTCGCCGAAGGAGAATCGCGACATTCCGCCGTTGCGTTATGACGTCGCGGCGCAGTTGAAGGCGGACTTTCCGGAGCTGGAGATTGTGCTGAACGGCGGGATCAAGACCATGGAAGCCTGCCATGAGCATTTGCAGACATTCGATGGCGTGATGCTCGGGCGTGAGGCTTATCACAATCCGTATTTACTGGCGGAGGTGGATCAGCAGTTATTTGGCAGTTCGGCGCCGGTGATTAGTCGTGCTGAGGCGTTGGCGCAGTTGCGTCCTTATATCGCCGAGCATTTGCTGGCCGGTGGTGCGATGCATCACATCACGCGGCATGTGCTGGGCCTGGGCACCGGGTTCCCGGGGGCGCGGAAATTCCGTCAGTTGTTGTCGGTGGATATTCACAAGGCAAAAGATCCGTTGGCGTTGCTGGATCAGGCGGCTGAGTTGCTTGAAGGTCGTTGATGCCCTCCCCTCACTCCAGCCAGGCGGTTTGATTCGCCTGGCTTGACGCCTCAAGCGGCAGCAGCCGCCGTCCAGTTCACCCAGCCAAACACCCAAGTCGCCAGAATCAACAAACCAAAACCGATCCGGTACCACGCGAACGCGGCATAGCTGTGGTTGGCGATAAATTTCAGCAGGCCACGCACGGCGATCATGGCGAAGATGAACGCGGTGACGAAGCCGAGGGCGAAGACTGGCAGGTCGTTGGGTTGGAACAGGTCGCGATATTTGTAGCCGGAATAAACGGCGGCACCAACCATGGTCGGCATGGCGAGGAAGAACGAGAACTCAGTGGCGGCTTTGCGTGAAAGGCCGAAGAGCAGGCCGCCGATGATCGTCGAGCCGGAGCGCGAGGTGCCGGGAATCATCGCAAGACATTGTACGAAACCGACCTTCAACGCGTGGGACCAGCGCATGTCGTCGACATGTTCGACGCTGACTACATGGCTGCGCTGTTCGGCCCACAACATGACGATGCCGCCAACAACCAGGGCCACCGCAACGGTGATTGGGTTGAACAGGTATTCATGAATCGCGTCGGCGAATAACACGCCGAGGATAACGGCCGGGAAAAACGCGATCAGCAGATTAAGGGTGAAACGTTGCGCGTTGCGCTCGGTGGGCAGGCCTTTGACGATTTCGAAGATCTTCGGACGAAATTCCCAAACCACAGCAAGAATGGCCCCCAGTTGAATAATGATGTTGAACGCCATGGCGCGTTCGCCGCCAAACTCGAGCAGGTCGGCGACAATAATCTGGTGGCCGGTACTTGAAATGGGCAAGAATTCGGTCAGGCCTTCAACCGCGCCCAATATCAATACCTGGAAAAGGGTCCAGAAATCCATTAATCCTCCGTCAGAGCACTCAGGGTGAGCGACCAGTCAATAACACTCAGGGGTTGAGTATCTGAAGTAATTCATACAGCGATTCGCCGATCCGGAAGAATAGGGTTTATGCAGAGTTAGACTCAAGAGCTGTTAGTAATCGTCGGCCGACGAACTAAACGGAAGAAATTTACATCTATTACTACAAATATTTCAGTTCAGATATGAAGTGTGATCAACTTCACACACTGTTGACATGGCCAATCAGTGGCAAAAGGACATAGACAAAGCCATCGCCACAAGCTCAAAATAGTGGCACCATTGCATATAGCCATCATCTACGCGCTAGTTCACAACCCCGAGAAAATCAACTAAAAGCTTGAAAAGCTTAGTTATTGTTAGAAATCTCGGGAGACACGTCTAAAATCCGCGCAAATGTTACCAATTGTCAGTCACAGATAAGAACCGGTGCTTTAACATCCCGATGTCAGCACCTAATTCGAGTCAACGCATGATGCTCTCAGGGAACTTGGCGACGAGAAGTCCGCGCCCGACAAATAATGAATCCGGTGTTCTTGCGCTGGGTCGTACACTGGGTGTGGCTGATCATTTCAGATCGCTGATCGCAAAGCACGTGCAGCCCGATATGATCCTGGAAACAGGTGCTTTCACTCGTTCATATAAGCAGCACGGTTACATCGGTTCCTACCGCGCCATTTTTGTCATCATCGATAATCCACAAGCTATCGAAGAAAATCTGGCCCTGGTGCAGAACCTGCGCGATGACAACTTGAAGCCGCTTATTTGCGCTGTCGTTACCGGCCGCGGTGCCGTCAACAAGATCAAATATTTCCTCGCCGGGGCAGATGCCTGTATCAAGCTCAACACATTGAGCGATGACAGCGAAGACTTGCTGGCGGAGTTCTTCAACAGCGAAGACTGGCAACGAGATATCAATCTCACGCTTGATCCGACGCGGATCTGCCTGATGGACAGTCGGCGCAAACTGGATATCTCTTTCGCCGAAATGAAGATCCTCGAGGCCTTTGCGCACACCGGCAATCACATTCTGAGTCATGATGAAATCGCCAGCATCATGGGCCTCAACACCAATTTCTACGACCCTCGGGCACTGGAAAAATCAATCAGTCGCTTGCGTGGAAAAATCAAGGACATGTATGGTACAAACGCGATTCAGAGCATCCGCGGCTACGGCTATCGCCTGATGCGGGGCCTGATATCGACTGCCTGAGTCTCGGGCAGTCTTCCCTTTTGCATACGTACGAAGGATCGTCTGATGCAGCCATATCGTTTCAATTGCGCCTCATACTTATTAAAACTCAAGCACTTGAATGAGCACGGCATCACGCCACATAACAATAAAACTCCATAACATAGCAGCAGATCGAGTGGAATTTATCGATGGCCATTTTCGGCCAGAACCCTGCCTACGATTACTTCCGAGGAAGTCATTGCTCGCCTGCCGATTTATCTTTTAGCCAATTTTGGTGTGTATTTAGGAGAGAGACATGGAAACGAGTACAACCCTCCCCAGAAAATATTTTGTTGTTGTGACGCACAGCACAACGTCGCAACGTGAACTGGAAAGCATCTTGTCCAGTGAGCGTTTCAATTCGTTTGGCACGTCGCAGGCACAAATGTTTGTTGAAGGTGTTGCTTCGCCCTCTTCCGCCCCGATGGTCATGGAGTTCAGTTACCCAAGCCTCAGCCGAAAGAATGTTGCGCGCAGTATCGAACATGATACCCAACGCATACTGGCCACCCTTGAAAATGAATGGCGAGCTGCGCAAACAGACAATCCGTTTCAAAGCTTCCCGACACGCAGTGCAGAACGCGCTCATATCTCCAATGTCTGCGAGAGCACTGAGCCTTGCAGCGACACCTGGCATCTTGACGATGAACAAGGCGTGTTGCTCAAGGACAATGTTGCGATCAGCCTGACTGGTTTGGAAACCGCTCTGGTCAGGAAAATGCTGAGCCATGAAGAGCGCGTGGTCAGTCGTGATGACTTGATCATCAGCATTGGTCGGGAACCCGAGCAATACCGTGGCCTGGAAATGTGCCTGAGCCGATTGCAGGATAAATTCAAGAGCGCAAGTAATGGCGAGCGATTGTTCCGAGCCGTAAGAAATCGCGGATATTGCCTGATCCAGGAAGTCGTCGCTTAATCACAAGCGACACACAAACCGAGACAAACAGATATAAAGTGCGACTACAACAACAAGAAGAGCACTCTGTTTGGTTTTCCCTCCCTGATTCAATAAAAGCTTCCCTGCCTCCACCCTTCAACAGTAACAAATACTCCCTCGCTTTTTCATCCCCCGCTCTACGACCTTTTCTAACAACCTTCTATTTAATTATTAAAAAGTTGGCATTGTGCCATCTTGTTAGAACTCGTCAGACACCATTCCCGGCAATAACTTAGTCTATTGGCTGACGACAGTTCGGCTCTCGATGTTGTTACCTCAAGACACTCGCTAAAACAAAAACAATAAGTCTGCATAACAACTCGGCTTTCAACTGTTGAAACCTGAATGGACGTCTTTTGGGGATATCGTATGGATCTTTCTCTCAGTATTAATCGAAGCACGGGCCTCAAGGGACTGACCTTTTGGGGCCAATGGGCGCTGGCACAGGCTTTCGTTGTGACGCTGCTGTTCATTCTCGCTGAACAGCACACCGGCACCGTCGCGTTCTACTACCGAATGTGCGCCACCCTCGCCGTCCTGGCCTCGGTGCCGGCTTACACATTCAGCGGCGTTTATCGCAAACGCGACAACTACCTGACCGGCCTCGGCCGCTTGTTCATGGGCTGGTCGATGACCATGGCCGCGCTGGCGTGCATCGCGTTTGTCTGCCAGGCCGATGAGCTGTTTTCCCGTCAGGTGATTCTCAGCTGGGCGGTGTATGGCTTCCTCGGTCAGGCGTTCCTCTACGCGCCGCTGCATGCGTTTTCCAAGTACTACCAGCGTTCGCGTAAAAGCGAACACCGGACGTTGATCGTCGGTACTGGCGAATTGGCGTTGGGCCTGGCGAAAAAGCTCAGCCAACTGGAAAACCTGCCGCTGATCGGTCTGGTCAGCAACGGTGACAAACCGGTCCTCGCTTCCGACGCACCGCGTGTCGTTGGCGCTCAGGATGAGTTGCTCGAGCTGATCGAAGCCCACGACATCCGCCGCTTGTACATCACCCTGCCGCTGTGCGAAGCAGCGAAAATCGAAGCGATGTATGTCGATTTGCTCGGGGCCAACGTCGATGTGGTGTGGGTGCCGGACTTGAACAGCCTGACCCTGCTCAACCACTCCGTGAAAGTCGTGGACGGCCTACCGGCGATCTACTTGAACGAAAGTCCGCTGACCAGCCGCCCCACCGCTGCCCTGAGCAAGAGTCTGGTTGAAAAAACCGTGGCATTCCTGGCGATCATCGCGCTCAGTCCGCTGCTGTTGATCATCGCTCTGGCGGTGAAAATCAACTCGCCCGGCCCGGTATTTTTCAAGCAGGACCGCCATGGCTGGAACGGCAAGGTGATCAAGGTCTGGAAATTCCGCTCGATGCGTGTCCACGATGACCGCGAAGTAAAACAGGCCAGCCGCAATGACTCGCGCATTACCGCAGTAGGTCGTTTTATCCGCCGAACTTCGCTGGACGAGCTGCCGCAGTTGTTCAACGTGTTGCAGGGGCATATGGCGCTGGTGGGTCCACGGCCGCATGCGGTGGCGCACAACAATTACTACTCGGGCAAGATCCTCGCTTACATGGCGCGTCACCGAATCAAACCGGGCATCACTGGCCTGGCACAGATCAGCGGCTGCCGCGGTGAGACCGACACCATCGACAAGATGCAAAAGCGTGTCGAGATCGACCTGCAGTACATCAACAGCTGGTCGTTGTGGCTGGATCTGAAGATCCTGGTGAAGACGC
Source organism: Pseudomonas sp. S3_G06 (assembly GCF_054667565.1). NCBI lineage: Bacteria > Pseudomonadati > Pseudomonadota > Gammaproteobacteria > Pseudomonadales > Pseudomonadaceae > Pseudomonas > Pseudomonas sp. S3_G06. Next base: position 1,271,224 of record NZ_CP162738.1, on the reverse strand, counting down.
CGTTTACGTTGTTGTCGAAGGATATTTACTGAGGCTTAGCGCTGCAGATCACAAGGGGACGAAAGTCCCCTTTTTTGTGCGCGGGATTTGGCACACCGGTATTGCTCAACCACGCAGGATCATTGTGGGAGCTGGCTTGCCAGCGATAGCGTTAGCCCAGGCAATGGAGTTGTAATTGAGCGGCCCATCGCTGGCAAGCCAGCTCCCACAGGGTTCGAGTTGCGCCCGGACCCTGGCGCCTACTCGGTAATCTTCTCGAAGTTGCGATAGAACATGTCCCCTTCCCGGCTATCCGTCATCGAGTGCAGTTGATAGCTGCGGCTCAGTCTGGCGCCGCCATCTCGGGTCAGTGGTGCCCAGACCAGGTTGGCGCGGCGCATGGTCGACATGCTCATCATTTCGTCGAACGGGATCGACAGGTACAGGCCTTTGTCGAAACTACCTTCGCCATATTCGGCGCTGCTGGCCGTGGTGATGGTTGCCCAGGCACCGACGCGCACGCCGTTGAAAAACTCGCGCGAGATGTCCACGGTGGTGCCCCAGTCTCCGGCCAGATAGCGACCGACACTGACCGCCGCCAGCGTGTCGAACGGCAGATCGGTATAGCCGGTGATATGCCCGGTCACGACCGAGTAATCGCGCAAGGCAAAGCCCTGATCGAAATCACGCTGGCGCACCCAGTTCAGATCCGCGCCCAGCGACCAGCGCTCGCCGGTCGGGCGGAACAACACTTCCGCGCCAACGCCGGCAAACATCGACTCCAGATAGCCGCCGTACACCATGCCGTACAAATCCTTGTCCAACTGCTCGGCATGGCTGAGCTGGAACAACGGCATGGTCGTGTTTGAGGTGGTCAGATACTGGCGCAGATCCGTGCGCACGCGGGGCAATCCGCTCGGCGCGTCGTAGACGAATTTGTCGAAGTTGTTGACCAGGTTGGCGCTGAGCAATCCGCTCCACCAGGTGTTGCGGTTGAAGCGATATTCCGCGTCCGCATCAGCACTGAATTGATAGAGCAAACCATCCGGGCCGCCGACGTTCTGCTTGAAGCCCAGACCCACGCCATAGCTGAAATGCTGCGGCGCTTCGGTGTAGAGGGTCTTCTCGTTGTGCGGCATCGCCGGGTTGATTTCGGTGGTGCGGTGCAGCGCCTCCAAGGGCTCTTCGTTGTTGATCACTTCGCGGAAGGTCTGCCGCGGCAGGCTGGTTTCTTCCAGCGGCAAGTCGTAGCGCTTGTTGACCACGGTGAACCAGTCGATGTCGTCGTTGACGCTGTTGTCGAGAATCCGGCTCGCGCGGCCAACGGCTTTGGACGAATGGAAATAACGCTGCTGCTCGCCATAGACGATCAGTTCGGAATCGCGCTGGCTGATGCGCTCGACCTTGTACCCGGCATTCTGCTGCAAACGCCGCGACACATCGGCCCAGTTGACCTGTTCCATTGAGGTCGTCGGCGCCTTCGCCGGCAGCGGTTCGGGGGTCGGATCGTAGGTCTTGGCCGGCGCCTTGCGGCTGACGAAATTGGTGTGAAAGGTCACGCCGAACATCGCCGTGTTGCCCCGTTCCCAGGCAGCGCTCAGGTCGATCGAATCGGTCACCTTGAACACCGCGCCAAGGTTGATCGGCGAGTCCTGTTTGATCTCGTTGTCCTTCGGCTCGTTCTTGTAGTCGTTGCCTTCGAATTCCAGCTTCAGGCTCAGCCGATCCCACGGCGTCTGGTAGCTCACGCCACCGAACAGTGAAGGCTTGCCGCGAAAGTACGAGCCGGAGTTGACGTCACCGGTGCCTTCCAGCGCCGGGCGCGTATCGAAGCGATTGCTGACGTAACCCAGCGGGTTGTCGAAGTCGCCGCGATTACCGATGTAGCCCCAGGCAATGCCGGCGCTGAAGTCGAAATTGTCGAAGCGCTTGTTGGCGACGAAGAATTCGCTGGAGAACAAACCGGTACCACCGATATCTCGAAAGCCCAGCGCCACTTCCGGCGCCCAGTGGCTTTCCTGCCACAGGCGCACTTTGGCGTCGACCGCCTTGTCCTTGTAGCTTTGACTGCCGCTGAGGGCCTCCGAGCCGTACGGCCGGTTGGTGATCGCGGTGTAGCGGAACGAACCTTCGAGCCAGTCCAGCGGTTGCAACGACACGCTGTAGCGGCTGTACGGGTCGGTGCGGTTGGCATTGACGCTCAGCTCGCCGGCCGGGGCCATGCGCGCCGTTGGCGTCTGCAACAGACCGGCGCCACCGAAGTCATTCTGAGTAACGCGCGGCTCGGCGTGAGCCAGACCGCAGGGCAATAACAACACAGCTGCAAAACGTAACTTCAACGAACCACCTCGGCCAGCTGCGTGGCAATGAATTCGGCCAACTGCTGATTCAGTTCAGGAAGAGGCGGATCTAGATCATCATTTTTAATCGGCACCAGAATCCTGCTGCCGGCCACCGGAAACTGCCCGGACTCGCGATTCCAGTGGGCGATGCCGACGCGCCGCGACACGCCGTTGGGCTGGATCAACCACAGGTAATCGGCCTCGGCATCGTCGAGAATCGAGCAGCCTTCGAGATATTCGCGGGCCTCCTGCAATGGCTGGTACGGCAGGTGGCACGGCTCGGTGACCGCGCCCAACACCTGCACTTCATCAACCCGTTTCGGATAGATCAGCCGATCGCCGTCATCCAGACGAATGTTGCGCGCGAAGCCGACTTCCACCGCCACCGGATCGAGGTCAGCGATCTGCCGTCCGGTCACTGGCATTTGTCGAACCTCTTCGGCAATGCGCTGCGCCAATGCCGCGCGGCTTGGCCGATCGAACAGCGTCGCCATGCGTTGCAGCACCTCGAGATCGAACAGCACGCCGACCTTGAGCCGCGTCTGCTCCTCGACCAGCGACTGGCGCAACAAGCCGCCCGCCAGCCAATAGCCTTCGGCATTGGGCACGGCTTCGCTGATCACATCGAACAGGCGTCCACCCGGCGGCAACGCGATCGGACCGGGATTGGCGACGTCGCCAGACACAGTGACGGCGGCCTGACTCGCCCCTGCGATCAGCAGAAGACCCGCCGCGATTAGGCTTAAGCGCTTCACGGCAGATGCCTGCGGTCAGGAGTCAATTGCACCAGCTTCACGCGCAGTTGCGAGGTCAGTTGTTGCTCGCTTTGCAGGATGAAACCGTCGCGCGGGTCGACCCAGTAACGGTTGGTCGCACTGAGGCCGATGGCTGGCGCGTCGATCTGTTCATCGACGCGCAGCACCGAGTAAGCCTTGTCGAGAATCTCCAGGGTCTCGGTGGAACGGCGGGAAAAGCGGCTGTTGACGATCACGCCGACTTCCTGGCCCTTGTACAGATCGATCCAGCGCCGTGTGGTGAAACCGTCGGCAACGTGATGCAGGCCTTGCTTGAACGGCGAGTCATCGGCCAGCCGCGTGCCATCCAGATCACCTTGCAGGCCGAGGCCGATGCTGCGCACGGCGAGGCCATCGCGCAGCAGCAAAACCTGCTTGCCGGAGGCGACCCAGAATTGCAGGTCTTCACGCTCGCGCACCAGCGCCAGCACGCCTGAGCCAGAAGGCGTGGTCAGTTTCAGTTGCGGGTAGTTGACCCCGGCGACTTCGGCCGCTGTCACATCAACCTCGTCGGGGCCGACGACGGCGGCTTTGAGGTTGTTCAGCGATGCGCTCATCAGCGGGTTACAGCCGCACAGCAACGAGGCCGCCATCAGGCAGACGCCCACTTTCAATAGGTTCACAGTCGGGCGGCCTTATTTGCTGTTGTTGCTGTATTCGCTCCAGTTCTTCGCTGCCGAAGCCCCGGTGCCGACAATCGACGCCGACGGCACCAACTGGCTGATGAAACGGTTCCAGCGAGTGACGTTGGCCGGGCCGACGTAGACCACATCCTGCGGCCGCACCTGAAAGTGCGATGCAAGCGCCATGGCGGTCGGTGATTCGGCTTCGAGCTGATAAATCTTTGCCGGCTCGACGTCGAGGTTTTCCACGCCGCGAATCACGTACACCGCGTTGCCGTTGGAACTGGTCTGACTCAGGCCACCGACCGAACCGAGCACGTCAGAGAGGTTCATGGTCGCGGTCTTGAAGCTCAGCGCGCGCGGCTGGTTGACTTCGCCCATGACGTAGATGCGCTTGTTGTCGTTGTACGGCAGATACAGCTGATCGCCGCCCTTGAGGTAGACGTTCTGCAGTTCGGAATCCTGCTGATTGAGCGTGTCGAGATTGAGTGGATAGACCCGCCCGTTGCGTGTCAGCAGCAGGCCCGACAAGTCGGCGTTATTGGTGTCGATGCCAGCAGAACCGAGGGCTTCGACCACACTCAGCGGATTGGTCGAAATCGCTTGCGGGCCGGCCTTCGTGACGGCGCCGGTGACCACGACTTTCTGGCTGGCGAAGCGCAGCACCGCGACGTCGACCTGCGGCTCGGCGATGAACGCCGACAAGCGCTGTTCGATGTCCGCGCGCAGTTGCTGGATAGTCCGGCCAGCGGCCTGGACTTCCTTGATGAACGGGTAATACAGCGTGCCATCGGAGCGCACCAGACGGCCGTTGGCATCGATCTGTTGTTGCGCGCCGGAGGGGGCGGTCAGCTCCGGATGATCCCAGACGGTGATGTACAGCACGTCATTGTTGCCGATGCGATATTCCGCCGGCGTCACCAGCAGCTCCGCCGGCAGCGACTCACGCTTCTGGGTGGCGCGGTTCATGGCGATCAGCTTCGGGGTGATCGGAATCAGCTCGACCCGACTGCTTTCGCTGGCACCCTGGCGGGTGATATCGCTGGTGCTCAGGTACTGGCCGGGGGAAAACATGCAACCTTGCAAAGCGAGACTTGCCAACATTAAAAGATAAACACTACGAGTCATAATGGCACTACGCTATTCAAGGGCGAATCCAAAAACAAAGTCACCCGACTTGCGTCGGGCGACTCTGTACTGCACTAACAAATGTTCCTGTTAGTTATGCGTGCCGGTTGTACCGGTGGTACCCGTCGTACCGGTGGTACCGCCGTTGGCACTGCCACCGCTGTTGGACGCCGCTACAGCACTGGCAACCATTGCAGTACTGGCCGCGGGCGCTTGCGAAGCCGCCACACTGCCACCTACATTGGTTACCGCTGTCAACGGCGCTTCAGCGGCGGCAGCCCAGTTGCTCAACATCGTCAACAGGGCAACTGCCATCACTTTTTTCATAACAACTCCTTTCTAACATTCGAACTGTTAAAAAACAGATCTGTGTCAGAGCTGGTAGCTTTCAAGTCCGCAAAGAGCGCGAACAAGATCCGTTGTTCTTTCACAGTCCTGTGCAACTGCTAAAGTCGAACGGCAGGTTTATATCTACGGATTTGCAAATGGCATTGCCAGTGTAATTTCCCGACGTTATCTAACAACCTGACTGAAACTAACATCGGACTAAATGGCCATCATCGCGAATAACCATTGGGATGATTCGATTGCCAGCGCCAAGTGTCGGCAACCATGTCCTGCAAGTTGCGCGTGGCTTTCCAGCCGAGCTCTTTCGCCGCTTTCGAAGCATCGGCAAAACTCTCGGCGATATCACCGGCGCGGCGCGGCATCATCCGGTACGGCACCGGCCGCCCGCAGGCCTGTTCGAAGGCATGCAGCACTTGCAGCACGCTGTAGCCATCGCCGGTGCCGAGGTTCCAGGTGTGAATGCCGGTGCGCTCGCTGATCGACTGCAACGCTTTCAAATGCCCGTCCGCCAGATCGACGACATGAATGTAATCGCGCACGCCGGTGCCATCGGCGGTCGGGTAATCGTTACCGAAGATCGACAGCTCGCGCAGGCTGCCGACCGCAACCTGGCTGATATACGGCACCAGATTGTTCGGGATGCCGTTGGGGTCTTCGCCCATGTGCCCGCTGGCGTGGGCGCCGATCGGGTTGAAATAGCGCAGCAGCGCAATGCTCCAGCGCGGCTCGGCGAGGCTCAGGTCGCGCAGCACGTTCTCGACGATCAGCTTGGACTGACCGTAGGGATTGGTCGGATTGCCCGTAGGAAAATCCTCGCGAATCGGCATCTCTTCAGGCTCGCCGTACACCGTCGCCGAGGAACTGAACACCAGCCGGAACACCCCCGCCGCTGCCATCGCCTGACACAGGGTGATGCTGCCGCCGACGTTGGTTTCGTAGTATTGGAGCGGCTTGCGCACACTCTCGCCCACGGCTTTCAACCCAGCGAAGTGCAGCACGGCGTCGATCTGATGCTCGCGGAAAATCCGGTCGAGCAGCGGCCGATCGCAGACATCGCCGCGAATCATCCATGCACTTTTCCCACAAATGGCTTCAACGGCGTGAAGTGCTGCGTCGCTGCTGTTACAAAGATTATCCAGAACGACAACTTCATAACCTGCCTCAAGCAATGCAAGTGTGGTATGCGAGCCGATATAGCCGGCACCACCCGTTACCAGAATCTTCATAGCGCGGTCCGTCATTGAATAAATACCCGGTAGCGTGTCAAGCCATGCCTGGTGGATATGCGGAGCAATTCACACAAACAGGGCGACAACAACCTCAAACAAATTTAGTTCAACCACTGGCAATAATTATTTTTGCCGGTCAAACTGTTTGACGGATACTTATTAGCACTCCCTGGACACTTATCACTATCGACAGATACCGACTAAAAATAACTAATAACCAAGTAGTCGACATCTCATAACATTAGCGCTTTTTAACAGCGCAACTAATTGCCAGCAACAACCTGACTCGGGTATTAAAGTAAGCCTTCAATAATCATTGAAACTTGCCGCCACTTTGTGGTGCGCAACCGTCGCCTGTGTTCCATGACTGTTCAGGATACTTTTATGATTCGTAAATGTTTGTTCCCCGCTGCCGGCTACGGCACGCGTTTCTTGCCGGCGACCAAAGCCATGCCGAAAGAGATGCTGCCGATCGTCAACAAGCCGTTGATCGAATACGCCGTTGAAGAAGCGCGGGACGCCGGCCTGCAACACATGGCCATCGTCACCGGCCGGGGCAAGCGCGCGCTGGAAGACCACTTCGACATCAGCTACGAACTTGAGCACCAGATCCGTGGCACCGAGAAAGAGAAATTCCTCGCCGGCACCCGCGAGCTGATCGACACCTGCACCTTCTCCTACACCCGTCAGGTGGAAATGAAAGGCCTGGGCCACGCCATTCTCAGCGGCCGCCCATTGATCGGCGACGAGCCGTTTGCCGTGGTGCTGGCCGACGACCTGTGCCTGAACCTCGAAGGCGACGGCGTGCTGTCGCAGATGATTCAGCTGTACAAGAAATTCCGCTGCTCGATCGTCGCCATTCAGGAAGTCCCGGCCGACCAGACCCACAAGTACGGCGTGATTGCCGGTGAGCTGATTTCCGAGGGCATCTACCGGGTCAACAACATGGTGGAGAAACCGGCGCCGCAGGACGCGCCGTCGAACCTGGCGATCATCGGGCGCTACATCCTCACCCCGGACATCTTCGACCTGATCGCCGACACCGAACCGGGCAAGGGCGGCGAAATCCAGATCACCGACGCACTGATGAAACAGGCGCAAAACGGCTGCGTGCTGGCCTACAAATTCAAAGGCCTGCGCTTCGATTGCGGCGATGCCGAGGGTTATCTGCAGGCGACCAACTTCTGCTACGACAACGTGTACCTCAAGGGCCGCTGAGACGACTCCCCACCACCAGAGGCAGGCAACCATGAACATTGCACAACATTCGACAGAGATTGAACGTGAGGTGGGCAACCTCGGGGTGATGAGCTGGTTGTCGCGCCATCAACCGCTGCCCAGCGCCAACGAGACCTGGCTGGGCACGATTCTGCTGGTGGAGCGAATCGGCGTGTTCCCTGCGTCCGGCGATATTCGCCGGCCGCTGCGTGATCCCTATCCGCTGCTCGCGCACCTGAAAGCGTTGTATGGCGAACAGGCGCTGGAAATGGATGACCGTGATGGCCTGAAAGTGATCTTCAGCGACTGGCGCTTTCGCGTGCGCATCTGCTGCAACGACCCGGCGATCATCATTAACGTCGAGACCCGCTGTGATGCGCGGTTGATGCCGCGCAAGCTTGACGAACTGCTGGGGCTCATCGACGCCTTCAAACACGACGCCTGATCACCCGGGCTTCACGCCAATCCATTGTGGGAGCGAGCCTGCTCGCGAAAGCGGCGGCACAGTCAGCATTGATCGTTCCCACGCTCCGCGTGGGAATGCATCCAGTGACGCTCTGCGTCACACTGCGGAGGGACGCGGAGCGTCCCGGGCGGCATTCCCACGCGGAGCGTGGGAACGATCATGGTGGCGAGTCGTCGCAACCGGTACTCGTACCCATGATCCAGCCATAAAAATAATCGGCAATCACCTTCCCGCCCGTGGCCGGCAACGGATGAATCTTGTCCGGGCCGATCATCGCGCTGGCGTAGCGTTTGACGTCGGGGCCGAACGCGCATTGCAGGTTGGCAAAACCGAGCTGCTGCTCACGCGCCCACGGTTCGAGCACCTGCGCGTAGGCCGACATCGGATAAGCGCTGGAGCGCGTGGTGTCCTGGCGCATGATCAGGTTGATGCTCGCCGCCGGCTGAATCTCGCGCAGCATGCTCACCAGGCCCTGAACGTTTTGCAGGTACTGCGCAGGTTTGACGCCGAAGCCCTGATCGTTGCCGCCGAGCATGATCAGGTAAACGTCGGCCGGGATCTTCGACACCACCGCTTTCCATTGCGCCTGCCACTGTCGACCGGCGTGATAGAAATCCGCGGATGCCGCGCCGGAGGCCGCCAGTTTCGACACCCGAATGCCCTTCTCATCATTCGTCATCCAAAGGCCGAACAACGTGGGCGCGCCCTTCACCACTTCCAGTCTGAATGACCAGTCTGCGGCTGATGGAACGCCCGCTAGCGCGACTTCCTGAACGCCCGAGCCTGCGAGTTTCAACGGTTGCCAGGCTTGCGCGGGCGACCAGCGATAGCGCAGCTCGTCGGCTTCGCCGTTGCCCAGATACAACAGTTTCGCCTGAGTGACCGTGGTATCGATGCGCGGCGAAGGGCTGGCAGAGACTTGCAACCAGGCGCCCGGCTTGCCGCTGATCGTGCGACTGTCCGGACTGGCCTGGCCCAGCTCGGAAACCTTCCAGCCGCCGCCGAAGTATTTGTCGCTGCTGCGGGTGTATTTGAAGTGCGTGCCGCCCAGCGCCGCGCCGTGGTTGAAACCGACGTAACCGGGGCCGGCAAAACCCACCTCGGCGGCCACTCGCTGCACCAGTTTGTTCAGGTAGAAATCCTGCCCGGCGGTGTAGCTGTCGCCGATCACCGAAACCGCCAACACCTTGCCGGCCTTGCCCTCGCGCCATTGCGCAAAACGCTGGCGGGCATCGTCTACCGTGATGGCCGAAGTGGCGACTGGTGGAGGGGCGTCTACTGGCATCATTGAATATTTCCTTTGTCCGAGATGGCCCCTTCGCGAGCAGGCTCGTTCCCACAAGGATGGTGTGACTTGCACGAATCCACTGTAGGAGCTGACGAGTGAAACGAGGCTGCGATCTTTTGACCTTCGCAAGCCACGACAAAAGATCAAAAGATCGCAGCCTCGTTTCACTCGTCAGCTCCTACAGGGAGGATTGCGTCTGTACCACCGGGGTGATGGGCGCCAACGGTTTCCGCTTCGCCGCGCGCTCGCCAAGGAACAGCACCGAGGTGAAATTGAACCGGCTGAACACCATCGCCAACAGCACCGGCCCGAGCAATCCACAACTCAGACCACCGAGCACCAGCAAGCTCTCATCCTTCACGCCGAGGCGCCCGAGGACAAACCGCGAGGTCGCTGCGAACAGCACATGAAAAAGGAAAATCGCATAGGAATATCCACCGAGCCAGGTCAGCGCTTTCGAGCGCATGTCACTCGACAGCAACGCGATGCAAGACACGCAACCCACAGCTAAACCAATCAGGCTGCGGCGATCGACAATCAGCTCACGATCGATCGCCGCGACGTACAACAGCGTCAGCGAGATCAGCACAAACAACAGCGGCCCGATCACTTTGAAACGCTGCTTCAAAATATCGACATTTTCCTGACCGATCATCCCTGCAACAAAAAACGGCAGCAGGTAAATCGCACCGTTGATACCGAACGCATCCAGCGGCAACGGCGGCAGCAGGAACAGCACCGCCGCAAACGCAAACAAACCATACAACCGCGTCGCCGAACGCAGCAGGCCGCGCCACTCCAGCAAGCCGACGAAGATGAAAATGCTGAACACCGCCTGCAGGAACCAGAAGTGGTTGATCGGTACCCAGAACGACAACAACGCATCGATCACGCCGACGTCCTTGTTCACCCCCGGCCCCACCGCTTGCAGCACCGAGAACGGCACGCCGACGCAGAACAGCGGCACGATCAGCCGCCGCACCTTGCCAGCGAAGAAGGCGGAAAAGTCATTACCGCGAATCTTGTAGATCGAATAGATGTAGCCGGAGATGAACGTGAACAGCGGCATGCGCACGTACACCATCGAGTCGGCGATGACCCGGAACGGTGAGCCGATGTCGATCTTCAAGCCGCCGCCCAGCGGGCCGATGACGTGATAGAGCACCAGCAGCAGGCACGCCAGGCCGCGCAGGGTTTCGATCTCCAGGGATTTTTTCTTGCTCGACATAGAGCACCTGCCTTAAGTGAGAATTCTTGATTCGACCTGCGCCGGTTTGTTCGCGCGCAGCATCAAGCCCAGGCCAACGAACAACACCGGCACGACCATCGAGAAGTGGCGGGCGAAGGAGCCGAAGTCCGGCTCGAACAAGCCTTGTACCAACAGAAACGCCAGCGGAATCGCGATCAGTTCCTTGGGTTTGGTCTGGATCGGCGCGCCCTTGTAGTCGGTCGAAGTGATGACCTTGAACAGCAGCAGTGCAGTCATGATCATCAGCGCAACAAAGATCACCTGCCCCGGCCCGGACAGCAGAATCAGCTCAACCGGGAACGACAGGCGGAAGAAAATGATCATCGAATCCAGTGCCTGGGAGACGAAGTCACTGCCGCTGAGCCACGAGACGATCAGCGATTTCGAGCCCTCCTCGCCCGCCGTGCGCAGCTCGTTGTTACTGGCGCGGATCGACGACACCGGAAAGCCCAGCGCCAGCTGAATGGCCATGGCCACCGCCAGATAAAACAGGAACAGCATCAGAAAGAAGGTGAAACGCGAGACGTACTTTTTCATCACGCAGACGCCGACCCACGACAGCGAAAACAGAATCCAGTACGGCCGGATCAGCACACCGTAAATCACCGCCGAAAGAAAAAAACCGCCGCGATATTTGCGCGTCAATGCGCTGAGCAGAATGCTCAACACCGCCACCGACACGATGATTTCCTTGGTCAGGTTCTCGAGGAAAAACGAACGCACGATGCCCCATAGGCACAGGGTGCCGAAAATGGTCAACGGCATGCGCCGGAACACCACTACCGGAATTGCGGTGAGGAAGAAATTGCAGAACATGCCGTAGGCCCAGGCATTGGTCAGGTTGATCCCGGTGGGCCGCAGCAGGAACGCCGAACACTCGTAGGACGAGCGATCCGGCGAGAACGGATTCCAGAAATTGCAGTTGTCGGCGCGCGCATACGACGACCACAAGGTCATCGCATCCGGCCCCGGATCGCGCGGCACCAACAGCGGCATCGCCACTGACAGAAACAGCCCGGTGAACAGAATCAGAAAGGAAATCGACGAATCGAATTTGCGCCCACGAAACTCGATGCGCGGCAGTTTCAGGCCCATGACAGCGCAGCCTTTTTCGCGCCGGTGACACGGGTCAACACTGCAATCACACTGAGCTGCACGACGATGGCGAAAACATTGCCCCACGCCGCGCCATAGATCGAGTAATGCTTGATCAGCACATAGCTGACCGGCACTGAAATCAGCAGGCAGAGCGCCGCGCTGGCCAGCGACACCCGGCTGTTTTTCGAGGCAATCAAACCGCCCCAGACAATGTCGCCAATCGCCCGCAAGGCGAACGAAAAGATCAGCACCGCGAGGAGCGCGTTATCCGGACGCGGCACGCTGGCGGCGACGTAATCGAGCAGCACATTGAAAAACACATAGATCGCCACGGCCACAACGGCGGAGACCACCAGCGAGCGCATCACCCATTTGTTGACGAACAGTTGCCTGACCGTAAATGCCTGCTGATCGGCCTGGAAACGCTTGGCCAACACCGGAATGCCGACCACTGCCACCACCGCATAGGACAACGCCTGCAAAGTGTTGGCCGCCGACCACGCATACACATATTTACCGAGGCTGGCGTAGGGCTCCAGGTCGATGATCAGAAAGCGCTCAGCGTACTGACTCAGGGCGATCAGACCGGTGCCAAGATAGAACGGCAACCCGGCCTTCCACACCGTGGCGGTGTCCAGCGGCGCGGCTTCGCGGCCCTTGTGCACGTTCACCACGATCAAATAACCAGCGACGATCACCAGCACGTTGGCGGCGACCCACAGCCACAACACACTGGCGATGCCCGCGACCCAGCCGAGCACCATGCCGCCCACCGCCAACACCGCCCACAGGCCAGTCTTGATGAAGAATAGCAAGGCACCGGCGGTGGCTTTCTGCGCGGAAAACACGAAGGAATTGATTTCGAACGACAGGTGCTCGGTGAGCAGCACCAGCGTCACGCACAGGATCAACGTGGCGGTTGCTTCCACCGACTGGAACAGCGAATAGATCAGTACCGTCAGCACCGACAGCAACAGCCCCACCGCCAGATACAGCAGCAGAACCTTGTCGACCACCCGCCGCGAACTGCCGCCGACGCTGATCAGCCGGTTTATTTCGGAACTGAAGCCGACGCTGTAGAACTTCGAAGCGATCAACGACGCCGCGACCACCACACCATAAAAGCCCAGCGCCTCGTAACCGAGGTAATGGGTGATGGCCAACACCAGCAAGAACTTCGCGCCCAAGGCTCCGCCGCGAAGCAACAGCCGAAATATCATCGAACGACACCCTTGATGATTTCGTCCATGGCCACGGTTTTCGCTTCGATTTCGCGGCAGGTGTCGGTCAGGCGCTTGCCGAAATCCGCCAGCGCATTCGGTGCGTAAACGGTGTTGATGATGGTGTCGACGTCGATATCGCCGCCGTTGATCACCCAGTCCTCGACGCCCATGTCCTGATAGGCGCCAAAGCCTTTGCGCTCGTAGCTGATGTGATACGCCGGCACGCCGGAGAGCAGCGATTCGATGGCGCCGTGCAGACGCACCGAGATCACCAGGTCCGGTTGGTATTTGGCGATGGTTGCCTTCAGCGACAGCAGGTCTTCGTTGATGCCCAGCTCGCGGTAGAACGCGCCGTCATCGTTGCCACGTACCGCGCTTTGCACGGCGCAGACCACTTTGCTTTTGTTCTTCAGACGCTGCAGCAGCAGTTTCAGATTCGCCACGTAGGCGACCTTCTTCTCTTTGCTCCACTCCGGTGGCTTGCGCAGCACCACGCAGACTGTCGCCAGCGACGCGGCGCAGCGGGTGAATTTCGGTTGCTGAAGAATCTTGCTCGCCAGCGACTGCACGGCCAGATCCGGCGCGCGGTAGACGTTTTCGCAAGCGTCAAAAATCGCCGAGGAACGGTTGTCACGCACGAACACCGCATCGGCGCTGGCGTAGTGCTCGACAATCTTGCTGCTCTCGCCGTGGAACGGGCCGATGCTCTGCGGCAGGTAAACCGACGGCACTTTGCTGAGAATCGCGGTTTCCAGTTGCTTGGCATGGCCGAGCTTCAGCTTGATGTGCTCGAAGGCGCTTTTCGAACGCATGTAACCGCCGCCAACGCCGACGATCAGATCGGTCTTCTTCAGCAGATCGGCGAGCCCGGCGTAGGACTGATTGAGAAACACCGCTTGCTTGACCCGGCCCAGACCTTTGGCCGCCATCACCGGCGCATCGAAACGCGGGTGCGGCAGATAGTTGAACGACTCAGGGTCGGACGCCACGACACTGATCGCGGTGTCGTCACCGAAGTTACGCTGCACCAGAGCAATGGCCAGATCGACGAGCAGACCGTCACCGGAGTTGGACGCACTGTAGCCATGCAAAATCGTTACGTTCATAAGCTTGAGTTCTACTTAATAAGTGGGAGCGTGATACAGGTCGTAGGTCTGGCGGATCATCAACGCGGCGCTGAAGCGTTCGCGGACAATGCTCCGGCCTTCATTGCCGAGGTCGAGCAGGCGCGGCTTCTGGATGATCGTCAACACGTCGGCCAGCGCCTGGTGATCACCGGACGGAAAGACGTAGCCGGACACTTCGTTGGTGACCAGTTCCGGCAGCGAAGTGCAGTTGCTGGCAATCACCGGCAACCCCATGGCCATGCCTTCCAGCGGCACCATGGCAAAGCCTTCCCAGCGACTCGGCACGATCAGCGCATCGGCTTTCTGATACAGCGCCTGCACTTCACTCGGCGTCACCCAGGGCAGGTACTCGACCGAATCCATCGGCGGGCACTCGACAGAGTCTTCGTTGACCGCACTGCCAACCACCGTCAGTTTGAGGTCGTTGCGATTGACCTTGGCGTAGGCCTTGAGCAGCACGTCGAAGCCTTTCTGGTAATCCAGACGCCCGACGAACAGCAGATGAATCGGCTCGGCGCCAGCGCTTTTCGGTGCGTCGTCCTTGTGGTGAATGCCGTTGTAGATCAGCTTCATGCGCTTGCGCTCGATGCCGAAACGCGCGGCTTTATCCAGCTCGTACTGGCTGACGCAGATGATCACGTCGGTGACTTTCTGCAGCACCCGCTCGATCCACGCATAGACCTTCTGCTTGGTCGGCGAGCTTTCCATCAGGAACGAAAACGCATGCGGGCAGTAGACGATTTTCGGCTTGCGCCATGGTCGCAACAGCACGCACACAACGCGGCCGATCACCCCGGAAAAGGTGCTGTGCAAATGCACCACGTCGGGTTTTTCCTTGAGCAGCACCTGGCTCAGACGCCAGGCGAAACGCAGCAGCGATGGCACGTTGCGACCGCTGCGCGGGAAGGTGCGCACCTGCTGCGGGGCGATGCCGTGCAGCTCCCTGGCCTGATCCTCGGGTACCAGATAGACCAGTTGATAATTCGCTGCGTCATCTTCGGGCGATGCCGAGATCGTGCGGATCACCGTCGCCACGCCACCTTTGATCGTCTCTGCCACGTGCAGTATTTTTTTCACAACTCACCCACTTCAAACAGGAAAGAACAATCGGCAACCATCAGGATTTGTCGGACGCGTATTCGTAGTTGTAATAGCCAGTGCCGCCGTAATAGCTGGCCGCACGCTTCTCGACGCCGTTGAACACCGCG
This sequence comes from Pseudomonas sp. S3_G06, assembly GCF_054667565.1. Taxonomy (NCBI): domain Bacteria; kingdom Pseudomonadati; phylum Pseudomonadota; class Gammaproteobacteria; order Pseudomonadales; family Pseudomonadaceae; genus Pseudomonas; species Pseudomonas sp. S3_G06. The sequence continues at coordinate 1,255,904 of NZ_CP162738.1, read as the reverse complement.
CCTTTCAACTCGATGCCGTTCTGGGCGAAGCGGCGAATGGTCAGTTCGATCTCTTTGGCCGGGTTCACGCCGAAGCGGGTGACGATCAGGCTGATGCCGGCTTCGCGACCGACGATGGCAGCATCGGTAACTGCCAGCAGTGGCGGCGTGTCGATGATCACCAAGTCGTAGCGCTCGCTGAGTTCTGCCAGCAGTTCGCGGAAGTTGGCGTGCATCAGCAATTCGGAAGGATTGGGCGGCACTTGCCCCCGGCTGATGAAGTGCAGGTTGTCGACTTCGACTTTGTTGATCGCCTGCTCAAGGGTGCAGCGCTTGACCAGCAGGTCGGACAGCCCGTTGCTGATCGGCGTGTTGAGGGTTTTGTGCAGGTGCCCTTTGCGCATGTCGGCATCGATCAGCACCACGCGCTGGCCGCTGAGGGCCATGACCGCCGCAAGGTTGGACGAAACGAAGGTCTTGCCGACCTGCGGGCTCGGCCCGGAAATCATGATGCGGTTGTTGGTCGAATCGAGCCCGGCAAAGTGCAGGCAGGTGCGCAGGCTGCGGATCGATTCGATCGACAGATCGGTCGGGTTGCGCAGCGCCAGCAGGTACGCCGGCTTGTCGACGCCGTCGCGGGCGCGGCCCTTTTTGTTGTCCTCTTCTTCCTGCAAGGCGCTGTAGGGAATCGACGCATAAACCGGCAGGCCCAACTGCTCGATGCCTTCCGGGCCTTCAAGGCCTCGGCTGAGGGATTTGCGCAGCAGCACCAGCGCCACGCCGACAAACGCGCCGAGCAATGTCGCGATCAGCACGATCAGTGGTTTCTTCGGTTTGATCGGATTGGTCAGGTCGACATCGGCAGTGTCGATCAGGCGCACGTTGCCGACGGCCCCGGCGCGGACGATGTCGAGTTCTTGGGATTTGTTCAGCAACTGCGTGTAGATCTGCGAAGCCACCTCGACGTCGCGGGTCAGGTTGAGCAATTCCTGCTGAGTAGCCGGCAAGTCCTGAACCTTGCCCTCGAGGGATTTCTGCTGCTGGGTCAATTCGCCGATCTGCGTCATCAAGGCGCGATAGGCCGGGTGCTGTTTGGTGAACTTGCGATCAAGCTCGGCCTGCTGCATTTTCAGTTCGGAGATGCGCGTTTCCAGCGCCACCGACTGGCCCAGCACCGACTGGGTTTCCAGCGAGATGTTCACGGTCTTGCCGTGGGTCTGGTAGGCATTCAAGGCGTCGCTGGCCTTGGCCAGATCACGCTTGACCTGGGGCAACTGGCTTTGCAGAAACGCGAGGCTCTGCGCGGCTTCCGCCGAAGTGCGCCGTACGTTTTGCTCGACGTAGAGCGAGGCGATCTTGTTGAGGATCTTCACCGCCTCGGCCGCGTCGGAGCTGGCCAGCGCCAGACGAATGATCCCCGACTCCTTGCCCTGTTCGGAGATATCCAGCGCGTCCTGATAGCCCTGAATGGTCACGATGCGTGGATTGCGCACCACCTGAAAATGTGTGCCCGGGTTGGCCGACAAGTGCGCGATCTGCCCTTCTACGCCGTTGTTGGCAAACGCTTCGCCGGCCACGCCTTCGGCGAGCAGATTGTCGTTTTCATCGAACAGCTGAAAACGCTGCTGCTCGCCGGCGATCAGGGTGAGTTTCTTGCCGAGCAGGTCTTTCGGCAATTGCAGCCGAGTGAATTCCAGGCGCTCGCCGCCCCAGGCATAACTGTTCAAACCGAAACGCGGCGGCGCGACGCTGGTCTCGCTGTCACCGCGATAGCGCCGCGAAAGGAAGCCGCCGATCAACGGGAACGTGTTGGGGGTGACGTCGATATCCAGGCGCAGGTCGTCAACGGTCTTGCCGATCACCGCGCGGGATTTGATGATGCCGATTTCGGTCACCGACGGCGATTGCCCGCCGAGCATGCTGTTGAGGTCGGAGAAACCGAGCATGTCGTTCTTTTTCGGTTCGACCTGCACCAGCGCGTTCGCCAGGTACACCGGCGTTGCCAGCACCGCATAGGCGACGCCGGTAACCATGAAGGCACCGGTCAGCGCACCGATCAGCCACTTCTGATCGATCAGGCTGCCGAAGATGCCGAGCAGATCAATACTGTCTTGGTCATTGTCGCGGGTGCCGATTACGGACGGTAACTGCATAAGTCTGTTCTTACCATTTACTGTTCTGAAGAAGATTCATCAATTCGCGAGACGCTTCGCCCATGAACTAACCGCATCTTCAATCAATGCGTGGGCATGAATAAACGCGGCTTTGCCTTGACGATACGGATCATGTATTTCGCGCTCGCTCTGCCATTTGCCGAGCAGAAACACTTTGCCTCGGGCGTGCGCGGCAATCTTCAGCACTTGATTGACGTGGGCTTTTTCCATGACCAGGATCAGGTCCGAGTCATTGACGATGTCCGAAGTCAGTTGCCGCGCCTTGAAAGCCTCGGCGCAATGCCCGTGCTCTTCGAGAACCTGCCGCGCCGAGGCTTCCACGCCCTCGCCCACGCGGGCGGACAGGCCGGCAGAGGACACGGTGATGGCGGATGGGCCAAGCGCGTTGCGCAGCAGCAGTTCAGCCGTCGGACTTCGGCATATATTGCCCACGCAGACAACGAGGATCTTTTTGAACAAGTCTTGCTTTCCTGTGTAATATCAAACAGCCAACATGCCGTGAAAGTTAATGAACCCTCACGACTTTCCTGCACTCAGAAATAGCTTCGCCCTGTTAGTACAGGAACATTAAGTACCACAGCGTTTTAAGCCGCCCCAACCACAATTAGCGGACTAAAAATAACTGTGATTTTCAGTTGCTGCTTTCCTGACAAAAAATAACATTCGCGCACTTAGTGCCATCACCGTTATCGGAAATTGAGTAACGGGATAAATATTCGTAGTTGTCATTCTCTTCAGGAGAGCAGACATGAAAACAGCACAGCGCAATAAACTCGCCGCCCTCGCCCTGATGGCGCTCGGTGCCACCAGCCAGGTTCACGCCAGTGAGCTGTTCCCCAACCTTCCAGCGAAAACCATCGGCGTGCAGGTGAAGATCCAGAGCTTTACCGCCGCCGATGCCGCACAAATCAAGGCCGCCGGCTTCAGCTTTGTGCGCTTCGGTGTGTGGAGCGACAGCCTCACCGCCAAGACGTATCAGAAACAGGTCAGCGACGCCTTCGCCGCCGCCGCTTCCGCCGGCCTGCCGGTGCTGCTGACGGTGCGCGCGATCAAGGCATTGCCGGCCACATCGCCCGAGGAGCTGAACGCCGCCGGCGGTAAGTTCGCCAACACCGTGACCGGGCTGGAAAAATCCTGGAGCTCGCAATTGGTAGCGATCGAAATATGGAACGAGCCGGATCTGGAAACCTATTGGCCGACGCGCAATTTCGATACCACCTTCGTGCCGTTCATGGCCGGCATGTGCAAGGCCTTCGAAGGTCAGCCGCAGACGACGCCACGGGTCGGTTTCGGCTTCGCCCGGCCGCCAAGCGCCGGCTCGGCGTCGACGGTGGCGATGAAAAGTATCGTCAGCGAGTACCCGAAATGCCTCAACGCCGTGTCTTATCACCCTTACGGCATGACCGCCACGCAGATCAGCAACGCGCAGACGTTCATCCAGCAGAACTTCAATCTGCCGGGGGTCATCAGTGAATGGGGTGTTTCTGCCCTCGCCTCCAACGGTGGTCCCGAGGGGCAAGCGACCAAGATCAACGCGTTTATTACCGACGTTAAACGCCTGAATATTCCGCTGACCTCTATCTATGAATGGCGGAACAGTGATTCGGGCAGCAACGATCGCGAGAAGAACTTCGGCTTTCTCACCTCTGACGGCCAGCCAAAACCGGCGCGCTTGTCGGTAGAAGGTCTGTTGAACGCTGAGTAAGCCTTGGGCAACCGGTCTGTTCACAGGTCGGTTGCTTTGAACCTGTGGGCTGTTTTGGCATCGTATTCAGCGACACCGCGCCCCACCTTTCAAACAATCGTTTTCAGGTTGTTGCCGCAGGGGCCATCGATCCACGAATGCACCCTTGAGTGCCCGTCAGCGCTCGGGTAATGTCTTCAGACCCATAGGATAGAGCACGCCCATGACTTCCAAGCTGGAACAACTCAAACAGTTCACCACCGTAGTTGCCGACACTGGCGACTTCGAAGCGATCGCCCGAGTCAAACCGACCGATGCCACCACCAACCCTTCCCTGCTGCTCAAGGCTTCGGCCATTCACGGTTACGCCGAACTGCTGAACGATTGCGTTCGCGACTGCAAGGGCGATGTCGGCCTGGCCAGCGACCGTTTCGGCGTCGCAGTGGGCAAGGAAATTCTCAACGTGGTTCCGGGCCGCATCTCCACCGAAGTGGATGCGCGTCTGTCCTTCGACCAGGATGCGATCCTCAAGCGTGCGCATCGTCTGATCGAGCTGTACGACAAGGCCGGCGTCGGCCGCGACCGCGTGCTGATCAAGATCGCCTCGACCTGGGAAGGCATCCGCGCCGCCGAGATCCTCGAGAAGGAAGGCATCCAGACCAACCTGACCCTGCTGTTCTCCTTCGCCCAGGCGGCCGCCTGCGCTGACGCCGGGGTGTTCCTGATTTCGCCGTTCGTGGGCCGTATCTACGACTGGTACAAGAAGGCCAACGGCAACGACTACACCGGCGCTGATGATCCGGGCGTGCAGTCGGTGACGCGCATCTACAACTACTACAAGGCCAACGACTACAAGACCGTGGTCATGGGTGCCAGCTTCCGTAACATCAACCAGATCGAACAACTGGCTGGCTGTGATCGCCTGACCATCAGCCCGGAACTGCTGGAGAAGCTGGCCGCCGATACCGGCAAGCTGGAACGCAAACTGGCACCGGGCAATGCCGGTGAAGCACGCCTGAGCCTCAACGAAGCGCAATTCCGCTGGTTGTCCAACGAAGACGCGATGGCCACCGAGAAACTGGCTGAAGGCATCCGTCAGTTCGCCCGCGACCAGGAGAAGCTGGAAGCGTTGTTGCAGGCCAAGCTGTGATTTGAGCCTGTAGAATGCAAAAAGGGCGAACCTGTGAGGGTTCGCCCTTTTTTGTGGCTGTTGGAAATCGGTGGTGGCCACCTTCGCGAGCAGGCTCGCTCCCACAGAGGGATTTGTGATCGACGTCGCTTCCCTGTGGGAGCGAGCCTGCTCGCGAAGAGGCCAGCCATGCACCATCAATTCACTTGGATCAATGCCGCTCCAGCGCATTCACCAGATCATGAAACGCTTCACGATTGGAATCGTTCAGGCCCATCAGAATCTTGTGCGCTTCCAGCACCTTGATTCGCACCACTTCTTCGGATTGGTCCTGATCCGGCAGGTCGTCCAGGCACTCCGGGCACGGCACCGGGTGGTTGACGATGTTGAACACCTGCTCGAAGCCCATCGACTGCAAAAGCCGAGTGATGTCTTCGTGGGTGGTGACAACCGTCGGCAACAGGCCGACCTTCTGCCGCGACAGGATCGACAGTTTGGCCAGCAGGCCCAAGGTGGTGCTGTCGATGCTGCGGGTTTCGGTCAAATCGATCACGATCGCGTTGAAATTCAGCGCGGTGAAGATTTTCTCAATAGTCGCATCCAACGCCGAACACAGGGTCAGGCGAACTTCACCGACGAACTTCAGGACGAAGGTGCCGTCCTGCTCGGCGAACTGGATTCTACCGGTACTCATTAAAGATTCCTGCTCAACACCAACAGGGCGATATCATCCGGCATCTCCCCTAGCGTGGCCAAACCAAACACTTGCCGCAGACCATCCAGGCTGCCGCCCGCTGACTTCACCCGTTCGGGCAAAGCAGCCTCTTTTTCTTTGAGCGTTGCTTCCGGCAAAAGGTCCAGAATGCCATCAGACATCAGCGTCAGGCTGAACGTCGGCGGCAGCTCAAGCACGTGGTCTTCGTAAGTGGCTTCATTGAAAAGCCCCACCGGCAGGCCACGGCCTTCGAGATAACGAACACTGTCAGGCGTGTACAACACAGGCAAAGGCAGATGGCCGCCAATGCTATAGGTCAACAAACCGGTCTCCTCGTCGATGACTCCACCGACCATTGTGACGTGTTTACCCAGCTTACAACTGATCAGCCCCCGGTTGATATGACCGAGCACTTCCGAAGGCTTGAACTCCGGCAAGGTACCGCTGCGTTTCGATTCGAAGAGCAAACGCGTGGTCATGAACTTCAACAGCACGGTGACGAAGGCTGATGACGCGCCATGCCCGGAAACATCCGCCAGATAAAACGCGACCCGGCGCTCGTCGACACGGAAATAGTCGACAAAATCACCCGACAGGTACAACGACGGGATGATCTGGTGGGCAAAATTGAATTCGTCAATGCTCCACGGGCTTTCCGGCAGCATGTTCATCTGCACCTGGCGACCGGCGTTCTGGTCTTCCTGGAGCAGGTTCAGGCTGGCTTCGAGCTCGCGGTTGGCCTTTTCCAGCTTCTCGCTGTAGCGCTGGTTTTCCAGCAGCAGCCGCGCACGATCCAGGGCCCGGCGCACGGAGTGCTCGAGCACAGCCAGATCTTCGAGAGGCTTGATCAGGTAATCCGCCGCGCCCAGGCGCAGGGCCTCGACCGCGTCATTCATCACCCCGGCACCCGAGACCACGATCACCGGCGTATCGGGTGAGCGCTCGGTGACCTGACGGATCAGTTCGAGACCGCCCATCTGCGGCATGCGCAGATCGCAGATGACCAGATCGGGCTCGTCTTGCTCGAATACCTGAAGACCCTGTTGACCGTTGCCGGCCTGCAGGACGCTGAAACCACTGTCTTCCAGATAGGCCGCGAGGCTCGCGCGCACTACCTCGTCATCATCGATTATCAGCAGCGTGGCACTGGTTTTTGGCATGTGGGCAAACGGCGCCAGAATTAGGTTGGCGTAGTGAGCGGGGCAACGGCCCTGCGCAGACTACTGGATTCGCTTTCTAGCCTCTCTGTTGCAGCGCTTTCAAGCATTCGCCTGGCGCGCGGTTTTAAACAGAGGTGCCCTTCTAAGGCGCAGACGGTACTCCCATCCGCAGAGCGTTTCAAGCATGCGCCGATTGTCGCTTGACGACTTTGTTTGTCAAATCACCGGGAGTTATAAGAACCGCTCCAACGGTAACCCGATGGAAGGTAGCGGCAGTCGCCGGTGACGCTCTGGCGCGGACAAAAAAGGCGACCCGAGGGTCGCCTTTCTGTCGCCGGTCGAAATCAGAAATCGTCTTCGACCTGACCGTCCTTCACCTTGAACTCGCGGTTTTGCAGGTAAGCATTGCGGATGAAGGTGTATTTGTCGCCGCTGATCAGCTTCTCGCTCGACAGCAGGCTGGCGCGGGTGTCGACGATGTTCAGGCCGAAGATCGAGTTACGCGTCGGCACGTGGTCGATGTAGCGGTACGCGCCGGTGAAGCTGTCGACGTATTTCGACGGTGCGTCACGCAGGGTGCTCGGGCCCATCAGCGGCAGCATCACGTACGGGCCGCTGCCCACGCCCCAGTAACCGAGGGTCTGACCGAAGTCTTCGTCGCTGCGGTTCAAGCCCATCTTGGTGCCGACGTCGAAGAAACCGAGCAGACCGAAGGTGGTGTTGAAAATCAGTCGGGCGGTATCAACGCCCGCCGCAGCCGGTTTGGCCTGGAGGATGTTGTTCGCCAGGTTGGTCACGTCACCGACGTTGCGGAACATATTGTGAATGCCGTCTTCAACGAACTGCGGGGTGATGAACTCATAACCCTGCGCCAATGGCTTCAGCGCGTAGGTGTCAACGAAGTCGTTGAACTGGAAAATCGGCCGGTTGACGCTTTCCCAAGGGTCTTCTTCGGTGGCCGCCTGGGTGGCGAACGGCGCCAGCAACAGGCTGGCACATACACTTAGCTGAGTGAGCGAAGGGCTCCAGCGCATAGAAAAACTCCTTGGATTCGATACTGGCGCGGTCCTCTCGGCCCGGGCATTAAGGCCGCTAGTATAAGCGTAAACGGCAATTTGGGCAGTCTGCCGCTGCAAGGATATGCAGGAAGTTTCCTACGCCGGCTTTCACCCGCCTGTCATGCAACTGTCACCCCAGCGCCCTAGTCTTGAGCGTTATTTCAGGGACGTTGCCATGACTCACGCCGAAACCTTGCCCGTCGCCGCGCCCGGCCTGACTGCCGTGCTGTTCGGCCTGAGCGGTTGCCTGGTGGATTTCGGTGCCCGCGCCGCGCAAGAGCTCAACGCCCAGCCGGAACATGCCCAAACTACGCCCGGCGCACTCGATAGCCTGAAAAGTTTGCAGCGCCAGGGAATTCCCTGCGCGTGGCTCGACGAATTGCCCCCTGCCCTCGCTCAGCCACTGGCCGCCTCGCTGCCAGACTGGATCAAACCGCCGCAACATTCAGCAACAATGAATCCATGGCCAGCGCCCAATGCGTGCTGGCAGGCATTGATGGATCTGAACATCGATCGCCTCGATGGCTGCGTACTGGTCAGCGGTGAACCGCGGCTGTTACAGGCCGGCCTGAACGCCGGATTATGGACAATTGGTCTGGCGTCCTGCGGCTCGCTGTGCGGCCTTAACCCAAGCGAATGGCAGGCGCTCTCGCAAAAGGAGCGCGAACAGTTGCGCGGCAAGGCAACCGTGCAATTGTTCGGCCTGGGCGTGCATTCGGTAATCGATCATCTCGGCGAACTGGACGCCTGCCTCGCCGACATCAGCCTGCGCCGCGCCAAAGGCGAAAAGCCCTGATCGGCGTCATGCAGGTTTACCAAGAGTGGATTAATCTAAAGGTCAGCCATAGACCTTTGGCGCGTGGCTGCGGTCAATGCCAGTGCCTATTGATAAAAGGAAACCACCATGCCCGCCCAAGAACTGCAAAAACAGCTCGATACCCTGCGCGAGCAGCTGGAACACAATCCACCGCTGTCGGAAGCCGAGCGTGAGGATCTGCATGCGCTGATGGCGCAGATCGAATCGGAAATCCAGCTGGAAACTGCCACCCAGGACGCGAGCATCGCCGACGGCGTGAACCTGGCGGTCGAGCGCTTCGAAGTCGAACACCCGGCGATCGCCGGCACTCTGCGCAATATCATGAATACGCTGGGCAGCATGGGCATCTGACGCCCCGCCGCACAAAAAAAGCCCTGCCAGCGATGGCAGGGCTTTTTCATTTGCAAAATGTGCATGCAAGCCCTTGTGGGAGCGAGCCTGCTCGCGAAGGCGTCGTGTCAGTCGACATCATCGTTGAATGAAACACCGCATTCGCGAGCAGGCTCGCCCCCACAAGGGATATCGCACATTCCGTTTCTTTATTGACGTACGAGCCGGTGATTCGGCAGCTGCACCTCTTCAGTGCTGCGATACGGGTTGATATCCAGCCCACCCCGGCGCACATAGCGCGCAAACACCGTGAGTTTCTCCGGCTTCAACAACCGCTGCAGATCAAGAAAAATCCGCTCAACGCATTGCTCATGGAAGTCCGAATGCTGGCGGAAGCTGACGATGTACTCCAGCAGGCTGGCGTGATCCAGCGCCGCGCCGCGATATTCCACTACCACGCTGCCCCAGTCCGGCTGGCTGGTCACCGGGCAGTTGGATTTGAGCAGGTGGCTGTGCACGCTCTCTTCAACGATCCGCGAATCATCGCAACGCAGCAGCTCCGGACGCGGGTGTTCATAATTGCTCACGCTGATATCCAGATCGTCGATGCACACGCCCGGCAACGCCACCACGCCTTCAGCTTCCACGTCTTTCAGACTGCGCACCCGCACGCCCACCGGTTTGCCGGCAGCGGCGGACAGATCCTTGACCAGCGTCGCCTGCAATGTGGCGACGTCGGCGAACGATGTCTGGTTCAGCGAGTTGAGGTAGAGCTTGAACGACTTCGATTCGATGATGTTCGGCGAGTCCGCCGGAATGCTGAATTCAGCGATCGCCACCACCGGCTTGCCCGAGGGCAGCAGCCACGACAGCTCGAAGCAGTTCCAGAAATCCACACCCGTATACGGCAGGGTTTCGGCGGTCAGACCTAGCTCCGCCCATTTCGCGGTGCGCGGAATCGGGAACAGCAGGGACGGCGTGTAGGTGGCGATGTATTCGCTGGATTTGCCCAGCGGCGAATGTTCGGCTGCGGGATGCATGGCGGAAACCTGACTGAAGAATCAGCGGATTCTACCAGCCTTTGCCCGCGCCTTTGAGTGCTTACTGACTGACTGTCAGTTTGCCGACCATGCCCGCCTGATAATGCCCGGGGATATTGCAGGCAAACTCGAGCGCCGTGGCCTTGCTGAAAGTCCAGGTCAACTCGGCGGTTTTGCCCGGCTCGACCAGCACGCTGTTGAGGTCGTCATGCTGCATGCCATGGCCCATCGTTGCGTGATCCATGCCCGCCATGTCGTGGGACATTTCTTTCATGCCGGTAGGCGTAAGCATGCCGCTTTGCTGCATCTGCAACATTTCCTGCTGGTGACTGGCATGCATCGCCGCATCACCGAGGTTGAATTCGTGCAGTAACTGGCCTTTATTCACCAGCACAAAGCGAATCGTCTCACCGGCCTTGACCTGTATGGCTTTCGGGTCGAAGTTCATGTCGCCCATGACGATTTCGATAGTCCGCGTGGCCTGGCTCGCCGCTGCCGGCTGGCCGAAGGCGAAGGTGTGCACCGGTGTCGCCCAAGCTGGCGTACTCAATGCCAGCAGACAGGCGGCTATTTTCAGGGAGGTGCGCAAAAACATGGTCGTACTCCAACAAGAGAAGGTTCAGCCTGTGGGAAACTCTAACCACCCAGGGCTGGCATCGACCTGACAGGCAGATTACAACTTTGTCAGCTTGGCGCTAACCGCCGGATCTCACGGTATAACGCCTTCGCCCTTCCAAATACCAACCCCGGCCGAGTCGCCCATGAAACTGTTGATCGTCGAAGACCAAGCGAAAACCGGCCAATACCTGCGTCAGGGCCTGACCGAGGCCGGATTCAATACCGAGCTGGTGGCCGACGGGATCAGCGGCCAGCAATTGGCCTTGAGCGGCGACTACGCGCTGTTGATCCTCGATGTAATGCTGCCCGGGCGCAGTGGCTGGCAGATTCTCCAAGCGGTGCGCAGCGCCGGCCTCGACACGCCGGTACTTTTTCTCACCGCCAAAGACGCCGTGGAGGACAGGGTTCACGGCCTCGAACTGGGCGCCGACGATTATCTGGTCAAGCCATTCGCCTTTTCCGAGCTGCTCGCGCGGGTGCGCAGCCTGTTGCGGCGCGGCAGCGCAATCGCCCAGGAAACCAGTCTGCAACTGGCCGATCTGCGCCTGGATCTGATCCGCCGCCGGGTCGAACGCAGCGGCCAGCGCATCGACCTGACCGCCAAGGAATTCGCCCTGCTGGAAATGCTCCTGCGCCGTCAGGGTGAAGTCCTGCCCAAATCGCTGATCGCCTCGCAGGTTTGGGACATGAATTTCGACAGCGACACCAACGTCATCGAAGTGGCGATCCGCCGCTTGCGCCTGAAGATCGACGATGACTTCCCCAACAAGTTGATCCACACCGTGCGCGGCATGGGTTACGTGCTCGAAGAGCGTTCGCTGTGATGCGTCGTTGGTCCTTGAGCACGCGCCTGGCGCTGTTGTTTGCCGCTTGCACTGCGGTGGTCTCGCTGTTCGCCGGGGTGCTGTTCGACCGCGCCAGCGAGGCGCACTTTATCGAGCTTGACCAGCAACAACTGGAGACGAAACTGATCGGCCTGCGCCGCGCCTTGCAGGATCTCCAACCTGCCCAGCGCGAGGCGCGGCTGGCCGATGAACTCAGCCGTCAGTCGGATCTGTCGTTGCGCATCACCAGTGGCGACGGGCAGCACTGGTATGACAGCTCGGTGCAGATTCCGAAGAATCTGCCGCTGCAAACCGGCCTGTCTACCATCAGCCATGACGGCACCGATTACCGCGTGCTGCGCGCCCCGCTCTACCCGGACACAGCGGATTCGCCACAACTGACGCTGCTGCTGGACATCACCCATCACCAGCATTTTCTTACGCGCATGCAGCATCTGATCTGGCTGACCGTCGGCCTGTCGGCGCTGGCTACTGCCGTGCTCGGGGCCTGGGCCGCGCGCAGCGGTCTGCGCCCGTTGCGGCGGATGAGCGCAGTGGCCCGTGGGATTTCCGCGCAATCGCTGAATGCCCGACTGCCTGAAGAGAAGATGCCACCAGAGCTTGCGGAAATGGCCCACAGCTTCAACGCCATGCTCGCACGCCTCGACGACTCGTTTCAGCGCCTCTCGGCGTTCTCCGCCGACATCGCCCATGAGCTGCGCACACCGTTGTCGAATCTGCTGACCCACACCCAGGTCACCCTCACCCGCCCACGGGCACTGGAGGAATACCGCGAAGCGCTGCACAGCAACCTCGAAGAACTGCAATGGATGGCGCAACTGGTCAACGACATGCTCTATCTGGCCAAGGCAGACCACGGCTTGCTGATGCCCAAGCGCGAACCGCTGGAACTGGCGGATGAAGCTGACATGTTGCTGGAGTTTTTTGCGCCATTGGCGGAAGACGCTGGCGTGAGTTTGAGCCGTGAAGGCGAGGCGCGTATCAAAGGTGATCGCGGCATGTTGCGCCGGGCCTTGTCGAATCTGCTGGATAACGCGCTGCGGTTTACCCCGGCCGAGGGTTATGTGCGCTTGAGCATCGTCGACGAGGGGGAGACCGTGCGCGTCTGCGTCGAAAACAGTGGCGAGGGGGTTTCAGCGCAATTACTGCCACGTCTGTTTGACCGCTTCTATCGAGCGGATCCGGCGCGGCAGGAAGGCAGTAGTGAGCATGCGGGGTTGGGCTTGGCAATTACCCAGTCGATCGTGCGTGCCCATGGTGGGACGATTCATTGCGAATCTGAAGCGGGTTGGACGCGGTTTGTAATCGAGTTGCCTCGGACCTGATCGTTCCCACGCAGAGCGTGGGAACGAGCATGGAGTCGCTTACGAATATCTCAAGGCATGCGCCGGTTCGATCTTCGCCGCCCGCCACGCCGGATACACCGTGGCCAGGAAGCTCAGAATGAATCCCGCCGAGCAGATCAACAGCACATCGCCGCCCTGCAGTTCCGAAGGCAGGTTGCTGACGAAATACACGTCCGAACTGAAGATATGCTGGCCGGTCACACGCTCGACCCAGCCGACCAGCTCACTGACATTGAGCGCCGCAATCACGCCCAGCACGCCGCCAATGATGGTGCCGACAATACCGATCACCGTGCCCTGCACCATGAAGATCGCCATGATCTGCCGGGGCGTAGCGCCGATCGTGCGCAGGATCGCGATGTCGGCGCCCTTGTCGTTCACCACCATGATCAGCGTCGCAATGATGTTGAACGCCGCCACCGCGACGATCATCAGCAACAGCAGGCCGATCATGGTTTTTTCCATCTTCATCGCGCTGAACAGGCTGCCCTGGGTGTGAGTCCAGTCGTCAGCCTTGAAGTCAGCGCCGAGGCCACTGGCGATGTCCGCAGACACCTTCGGCGCGGCGTACAGATCCTTGACTGCCAGCCGCACGCTCTGCACCTGATTCGGCTGCCAGTGCTGCATGGTCGCGGCATCGGCGACATGAATCAGGCCCATCGAACCGTCCAGCTCGGCGCCGACCTTGAACACGCCAACCACATTCAGGCGCTGCATGCGCGGGGTGATACCGCCCGGTGCGGTACTGACTTCCGGAACGATCAAGGTGATCTTGTCGCCGACATTGAGGCGAAAACGCCGCGCGGTGATCTCACCGATCACCACACCGAATTCGCCCGGCTTCAGGGCATCCAGACGACCCTGGACGATGTGCTGGGCAACGATCGACACCTTGCCTTCCTGGGCCGGATCAACGCCGCTGATCTGAATCGGCTGCATCGAACCCCTGTAAGAAAGCATGCCTTCCATCTCGGTGAACGGCACGGCGGCCGTCACTTCGGGATTTTTCATCGCAGCCGCAGCGACCGGCTGCCAGTCGTCGATCGGCTTGACGCCAACGATGGTCGCATGGGGCACCATGCCAAGGATGCGCGAGCTCATTTCGCGCTGAAAGCCATTCATCACCGACAGCACCACGATCATCGCCAGCACGCCGAGGGCGAGGCCGATCATCGAGGTCATCGAAATGAACGAAACAAAGCGATTGCGGCGCTTGGCGCGGGTATAGCGCGTGCCGATAAAGATCGATAACGGTCTGAACATTCGCTGGGGCACCGTGTAGAAATAAAAGACCCGGCGCCGTTACGGGCGCCGGGTTTCAGCCAGTCAGATGGGAGTGAGGCAGCCTTCCTGCAGCTGCAGAACGCGATCCATCTGGCGAGCCAGGTTCATGTCGTGCGTCACCACCAGGAATGCCGTGCGCATCGAAGTGCTCAGCTCCAGCATCAGATCCTGAATGCCTTCGGCGGTGTGCAGGTCGAGGTTGCCGGTTGGCTCATCGAGCATTACCAGCCCCGGGTTGTTGACCAGGGCACGGGCGATGGCCACGCGCTGACGCTCGCCGCCGGACAGTTCCGCCGGTTTATGTTCCAGACGATGGCCGAGACCGACACGTTCCAGCAATGCCGTGGCACGCTGACGCGCCTCCGGGATGGCGGTCTTGCCGATCAGCAGCGGCATGCAGACGTTTTCCAGTGCGGTGAATTCCGGCAGCAAATGGTGAAACTGATAAACGAAACCAAGCGCGCGATTGCGCAGCAGGCCACGCTTTTTCTCGCTTAACGCCGACAGCTCTTCGCCGTCGAGCCAGACGCTGCCCTTGCTAGGCGTATCGAGGCCGCCGAGCAGGTTGAGCAAGGTACTTTTGCCGGAACCGGATTTGCCCACGATCGCTACACGTTCGCCCGGGTGCAACTCCAGTTGCAGGCCGGCCAGCACTTGTACCGACTCCGGACCCTCCTCGTAGGATTTGCCCAGGTTACGGCAGCTCAGAATTGCTTGTTCACTCATGCCCGACTCACTCATAACGTAACGCCTCCGCCGGCTGGGTGCGCGCGGCACGCCAGGCGGGATACAGGGTGGCGAGGAAACTCAGGACCAACGCAGCGGCGCAGACCATGACGACGTCCTGGCTCTGTACCTGCGAAGGAAGATAATCAATGAAATACACGTCAGCATTAAGGAACTTGTGGCCGATCAGCCCTTCAAGCGCCGAAATGGCCGCACTGACATTCAGTGCCGCAAGGATCCCGACCACCGCGCCGATCGCCGTGCCGACCACGCCGATTACCGTGCCCTGAACCATGAACGTGCGCATGATCGTGCCCGGAGTCGCGCCTAGGGTACGCAGAATGGCGATGTCGCCCTTCTTGTCGTTCACCACCATCACCAGCGTGGAAATGATGTTGAACGCGGCGACGGCGACGATCAGCAGCAACAGCAGCCCGATCATGGCTTTTTCCATGCGGATCGCTTGATACAGGTTGCCGTGGGTGCGGGTCCAGTCGCGGGCGTAGTAACGATCTTCGCCGAGCTGCTGGGCAATGTTCCACGCCTCGCGCGGCGCCTGGAACAGGTCGTCGAACTTCAGCCGCAGGCCCTGCACCTGATCGGCTTTCCAGCGGTGCATTTTCGCCAGATCCTGCAGATTGGTCACGCCGAGGTAGCCGTCGAGCTCACCGGCGCCGACATGGAAAATGCCGACCACGGTGAAGCGCTTCATGCGCGGGAACATGCCGGCCGGGGTCACACTGACCTCGGGAGCAACGAACGTAACCTTGTCGCCAATGCCGACGCCGAGCCTGGTCGCCGCCTTGTCGCCGATGACGATGCCGAAGCTGCCCGGTGTCAGGTCGTCGAGTTTGCCCTGCTTCATGAAGTTGTCGATGATCGACACATTGCGCTCGAGCGCAGGATCAATGGCATTGAGCAACACCTTGGAAACCTGACCGTTGTTGGTCAGCAGGCCCTGCATCTGGGTGAACGGCGCCACCGCCGTCACCTGCCGGTTCTGCTTGACCTTGTCGGCCAGGCTCTGCCAGTCATTGATCGGCTCGCCGGTCTCGAGAGTAGCGTGGGGCACCATGCCCAGCACGCGGGTGCGCATCTCATGGTCGAAGCCGTTCATCACCGACAGCACGACGATCATCACGACCACGCCAAGGGCGAGCCCGATCATCGAAGTCAGGGAAATGAATGACACAAAATGATTGCGACGCTTTGCACGGGTATAACGCGTGCCGATAAATACGAAGAGAGGTCTGAACATGTCGGGGCTTGTTCGGAGGGAAAAGGAACGTCCTTGTGGCGGGGGTCGAAAACCAGCTTTACACTCAGACCACCGCCGCTACCATGGGTTCGCCATGTCGACATTAGATGAAGAAGATCGCCGCGAATACTACCGTATCGAGGACACGATCGCACTGGAAATTCGGCCCCTGTCCGCTCCCGAAGCCGCAGGCCAGGAAGTGTTGCAGGATGCTTCCCCACTCTTCAACCTGCTCAGCGAACTGCACCTGAGCGAATTCGAGTCGCAGCACCTGTTGCGGCAGATCAGCGAGCGCGACCGCGCCATCGCGGCGTTTCTCAAATCGCAGAACAAACGCATTGACCTGCTCAGCCAGGTGATCGCCCTGACCGTGCTCGGCCACATCGGCGAGCCGCAGCCGGTGATCATCTCCGAGGGCGGGATCGACTTTCAGTACCCGACCCCGATTGCCACTGGCGCACACCTGTCGGTGAAACTGGTGCTGATGCCGCAGGCACTCGGCCTGCTGCTGCGTGCCCGGGTCACCCATTGCGATCCCAAGGGGGATGGGTATGACGTCGGCACCGAGTTCGAGCGTCCGACCGATGCCCAGCGCCAATTGCTCGCGCGCTACATCTTGCAAAAGCAGGCTCAGGAACGCCGTCTGGCCCGCGAACAGAACGAATCTGGCATTTAACTTAAGGAAGCACCGTGACCCTCATCTACGGCCACCGCGGCGCCAAGGGCGAAGCACCGGAAAACACCCTGAGCAGCTTTCAGGAATGCCTCAAGCACGGCGTGCGCCGCTGCGAACTGGATCTGCACCTGTCCAAGGACGGCGAGCTGATGGTCATCCATGACCCGACCCTCAAGCGCACCACCGACCGTCGCGGCAAAGTCGTCGAGCACACCGCTGCCGAGCTGGTCACCTACGACGCGCGCAAGGGCGGCCCGGGCTGGATCAAGCCGTGCCCGATTCCGACGCTAGAAGAGTTGTTCGAGCAATGTGATTTCGAGCACTGGCAGCTGGAAGTCAAAAGCGCATCACGCACCCGCGCGGCGACTACCGTGCTGGCGATTCGGGAAATGGCTCAGCGCCACGGCCTGCTCGACAAGGTGACGATCACTTCGAGTTCGCGGGAAGTCTTGAAGGCAGCGCTGGATCTGGTACCCGACGTATCCCGTGGCTTGGTGGCCGAATATGCCTGGCTCGATCCGCTGAAAGTCGCGGCGAGCTACGGCTGCGAGATTCTCGCCTTGAACTGGACGCTGTGTACGCCGGAACGCCTGCAGAAGGCGCAGCGTCAGGGCCTGCATGTGTCGGTGTGGACCGTCAACGAGCCTGCGCTGATGCGCAGACTCGCCGACTTCGGCGTTGACAGCCTGATTACAGACTTTCCCGGTTTGGCCACTGCCACCCTTGAGAATTGCTGAAATCGGTCTCCCCGGCCGGCTCAGGCCACCGGCCGGAGCCCGTCAAAAAAGCCGGTTGAGGCCGTCGTACGCCGCTACCCGATAGGCTTCGGCCATGGTCGGGTAGTTGAACGTGGTGTTGACGAAATACTTCAGGGTGTTCAGCTCGCCCGGCTGGTTCATGATCGCCTGACCGATGTGCACGATCTCCGACGCCTGATAACCGAAGCAGTGCACGCCGAGCACTTCCAGCGTTTCGCGGTGGAAGAGGATCTTCAGCATGCCTTGCGGCTCACCGGCAATCTGTGCCCGCGCCATGCTCTTGAAGAAGGCCTTGCCGACTTCGTACGGCACTTTCGCCTGGGTCAGCTCCTGCTCGTTCTTGCCGATCGAGCTGATCTCCGGAATGGTGTAGATGCCGGTCGGCACGTCATTGACGAAGCGCCAGCTGCCATTGTCGACGATGCTGCCAGCAGCCGAACGGCCCTGGTCGTGGGCGGCGCTGGCCAGGCTTGGCCAGCCGATCACGTCACCGGCGCCGTAGATGTTCTCCACGCAGGTGCGGTAGTTCTGGTCAACTTCGATCTGGCCACGGCTGTTGACCTTGACCCCGATGTTTTCCAGACCCAGCGTGTCGGTGTTGCCGGTACGGCCGTTGCACCAGAGCAAGGCGTCGGCCTTGATCTTCTTGCCGGATTTGAGATGCAGGATCACACCGTTGTCCACGCCTTCGACGCGGTCGTACTCTTCGTTGTGACGCACGGTGATGTTGTTGTTGCTGAAGTGGTAGCTCAACGCCTGGGAAATTTCCGAGTCGAGGAAGCTCAGCAACTGGCCACGGTTGTCGACCAGCTCGACCAGCACACCCAGACCACTGAAGATCGATGCGTATTCGCAACCGATCACACCAGCGCCGTAAACGATCAGTTTGCGCGGGGTGTGGCCGAGGCTGAGGATGGTGTCGCTATCGTAGATACGCGGGTGGTGGAAATCGATGTCCGCCGGGCGATACGGACGCGAACCGGTGGCGATGATGATGTGCTTGGCCACCAGTTTTTCGACCACGCCGTTGCCGCAAACCACTTCGATGGTTTGCTCGTCGGCGAAGCTGCCGGTACCGAAGAACACGTCGACGCGGTTACGGGCGTAGTAGCCGGTGCGCGATGCGACTTGTTTGGAAATGACTTTTTCGGCGCTTTTCAACACGTCCGGGAAGGAGAACCAGCGTGGCTCGCCGATCGCGCGGAACATCGGGTTGGTGTTGAACTGCATGATCTGCCGCACCGAGTGACGCAGTGCCTTGGACGGGATGGTGCCGAGGTGGGTGCAGTTGCCGCCGACCTGGCGACGGCTGTCGACCATCGCGACCTTGCGCCCCGCTTTGGCGGCGTTCATTGCCGCGCCTTCTCCCGCCGGGCCGGAACCCAGTACCACCACGTCGTAGTTGTAGACAGCCATGCGTACTCCTCAGAACAGGCCGCGGTGCCAGCAGCACCGGCGGCTAAATCACGCCGAACGGCGGCGCGAAGGAACAATTGGGGGCCAGTGAAGAACCCGGACACAGTCTATAGAAGCGTCAACGCCGCGCACATTAACCCTTGGTCGCGTCGTAGGCTACTTTTGCCTGCACTACAACGCCAGCTTTCGTCTTGTCTTCGGTCAGTTTTTTTCACCGACAAGCTGCGTAAATGCCTGACTGCTGCGGGTGACGAAACCTGTATCGGCACGCAAGACAAAGAATGCAGCAATGTCATGTTTTTGGGCATAGTCCCGCGCCCTTTCCGGCCCGAGAATCAGCAACAGCGTCGATAGTCCATCGGCCATCAACGCTGAAGGATGAATCACCGTGACTGACGCCAGGTCGTGTAGGACCGGTCGCCCGCTGCGTGCATCGAAGGTGTGGGAATAACGCCGACCGTCCTGCAGAAAATAGTGGCGGTAGTCACCGGAGGTGGATACGCCATAGCCGTCGACATCGATAATCCGCTCGGCCACTTGCTGGTCATCGCGAGGCTCTTCGAGAGCGATGCGCCACGCTGAACCATCCGGTTTCTTGCCGCGGGCTTTGAGTTCGCCCGTTGCTTCGACCAGATAATTGTCGATGCCCATGGCCTGCAATCTGGCAGCAATGATATCCACGGCGTAACCGGCGGCAATGCTGTTGAAGTCGACTTCGACGGCGGCGTCCTTGCACAACCGCTCGCCATCGATGCGCAGGTGCTGATGGCCGACCCGCTGCATGACCTCGGCCACAGCGGCCGCATCAGGGATCTTTTCTTCGCGTCCTTGCGGGCCGAATCCCCAGAGGTCCAGCAGCGGTTCCACGGTCAGGTCGTAGGAGCCTTCGCTTTGCGTTGAAAGCTGTTCGCCGATGCGGACCAATTCGAGCACCGCTGCCGGCATGGCTTGGCAGCTATCGGCGGGCAAGGCGTTGAAACGTTCGATGGCGGAGTCACTTCGGTAAGTCGACAGCTGTTGATCGACTTCACCGAGGATGGCCTGCACTTCGCCGCGCACCCGCGCAGGATCGGCGACCCCGGCGTGGCGCACGTACTTGACCGACCAGGTGCTGCCCATGGTCGAACCGCCAACCTGTTCCAGGGAATCGCCGGTGCCGCAGCCGCCGATTGCCACCGCCAACACCACAGGCCCCCACCAGCGTCCAGTTAACAATTCTTCATCTCCCCGCAAAACCACGGCGGCCATTATGAACTACAAGCGCCCGCTCGCTTCCCCATGGCTGCAACGCCTTTATACAAAATTGAACAGTGAGTACCTCCCATGTCCTCCACCACGGGCAAAGGCAAAGCGATCTTTCGCGTTGTCAGCGGCAACTTCCTCGAAATGTTCGACTTCATGGTCTACGGCTTCTATGCCACGGCCATCGCCAAAACCTTCTTCCCCACCGACAGCGCCTTCGCTTCGCTGATGCTGTCGCTGGCGACCTTCGGCGCCGGCTTCCTGATGCGCCCGCTGGGGGCAATTTTCCTCGGCGCCTATATCGACCGTCACGGACGGCGCAAAGGGCTGATCATCACTTTGGCGATGATGGCCGCCGGTACGGTGCTGATTGCCTGCGTGCCCGGTTACGCGACGCTCGGCGTCGCCGCACCGCTACTGGTGTTGTTCGGCCGCCTGCTGCAAGGCTTCTCGGCGGGCGTGGAATTGGGCGGCGTGTCGGTGTATCTGGCGGAAATTTCTACGCCGGGGCGCAAAGGCTTTTTCGTCAGTTGGCAGTCGGCCAGCCAACAGGCAGCCGTGGTGTTCGCCGGCCTGCTCGGCGTTGCTCTGAATCACTGGCTGAGTCCGGAGCAAATGGGCGAATGGGGCTGGCGCGTGCCGTTTCTGATTGGCTGCATGATCGTGCCGGTGATTTTTTTCATCCGTCGCTCGCTGGAAGAAACTCCGGAATTCCAGGCGCGAACCCACCGCCCTACCCTCGGCGAGATCGTCCGCTCGATCGGGCAGAACTTCGGCATCGTCATTGCCGGCATGGCGCTGGTGGTGATGACCACGGTTTCGTTCTACCTGATCACTGCGTACACGCCGACGTTCGGCAAGGCCGAGTTGCATCTGTCGGACCTCGACGCCTTGCTGGTGACGGTGTGCATCGGCTTGTCGAATTTCTTCTGGCTACCGGTGATGGGCGCGGTATCCGACAAGATCGGCCGAAAACCCTTACTGCTGGCAGCGACGATTCTGGCGATCCTCACGGCGTATCCGGCGCTGTCGTGGCTGGTGGCGAACCCGAGCTTCAGCCATTTGCTGATTGTCGAACTGTGGCTGTCGTTTCTTTATGGCTCGTACAACGGCGCAATGGTGGTGGCGCTGACCGAGATCATGCCGGTGGAAGTGCGCACGACCGGTTTCTCGCTGGCGTACAGCCTGGCGACGGCGACGTTCGGCGGCTTTACCCCGGCGGCGTGTACCTACCTGATTCATGTGCTGGACAACAAGGCAGCACCGGGGATCTGGCTCAGTGGCGCGGCGGTGTTGGGGTTGATTGCGACGTTGGTATTGTTCCGTGGCAACCGGCATGAGTTGCGCACGGCGCAGGCTTCGGTAGCCAGCGGCGCCTGACAGAATGCTTTCGCGAGCAGGCTCGCTCCCACAGAAGATTGTGAACGACACTGATCCAGTGTGGGAGCGAGCCTGCTCGCGAAGAGGCCGGCAAGGACACAGAAGATCCAACAGGCCCACAAACAAAAACGCCCCGACAAAATGCCGGGGCGTTTTCATTCAAGCCTGAGGCTTAGCGCGGGAACGCTGGCGGATTCACATCAGCCATGTCTTCCATTACGCGAACTACCTGGCAGCTGTAGCCGAACTCGTTGTCGTACCAAACGTACAGAACGACGCGGTTGTCCTGCACGATGGTCGCTTCAGCGTCGACCACACCAGCGTGACGCGAGCCAACGAAGTCGGTCGACACCACTTCCTGCGAATTGACGAAGTCGATCTGCTTGTGCAGCTCGGAGTGCAGCGCCATGTAGCGCAGGTACTCGTTCATCTCTTCACGGGTGGCGGCTTTCTCAAGGTTGAGGTTGAGAATGGCCATCGACACGTTCGGCGTCGGAACGCGGATCGCGTTACCGGTCAGCTTGCCGGCCAGCTCAGGCAGAGCCTTGGCAGCAGCGGTGGCGGCACCGGTCTCGGTGA
This sequence comes from Pseudomonas sp. S3_G06, assembly GCF_054667565.1. NCBI lineage: Bacteria > Pseudomonadati > Pseudomonadota > Gammaproteobacteria > Pseudomonadales > Pseudomonadaceae > Pseudomonas > Pseudomonas sp. S3_G06. The sequence goes on along the minus strand of NZ_CP162738.1, from coordinate 1,233,690 downwards.
TCACCATGTTCAGCGCGGCGCTGCGGCCACGGCGATCGCCCTTGTGGAAGTTGTCGATCAGGTTCTGGTCGTTGGTGTACGAGTGAACGGTTTCGACGTGACCGTTGATGATGCCGAACTTGTCGTTGACCGCTTTGAGCACCGGCACGATGGCGTTGGTGGTGCAGGAAGCAGCCGAGACGATCTTGTCGTCAGCGGTGATTTCACCGTGGTTGATGCCGTGAACGATGTTCTTCAGCTTGCCCTTGCCAGGCGCGGTCAGAACAACGCGGTCGATGCCCGGGCACGCCAGGTGCTGACCCAGGCCATCGGCGTCACGCCATACACCGGTGTTGTCCACCAGCAGCGCGTCTTTGATGCCGTACTGGGTGTAATCCACCTCGGTCGGGTTCTTCGCGTAGATCACCTGGATCAGGTTACCGTTGGCGGTGATGGTGTTGTTTTCTTCGTCGATGGTAATGGTGCCGTTGAACGAACCGTGTACCGAATCGCGACGCAGCAGGCTGGCGCGTTTGGTCAGGTCGTTTTCGGCGCCTTTACGCACGACGATGGCGCGCAGACGCAGGCCGTCGCCACCACCGGTTTTCTCGATCAGGATACGCGCCAGCAGACGGCCGATACGACCGAAGCCGTAAAGAACAACGTCGGTGCCTTTGCGGGCCGAAGCGTTCTGCTGGCCAACCACGTCAGCCATCTCTTCACGCACGAACTGCTCGGCGCTGCGGCCGTTGCCTTCATTGCGGAATTTGAACGCCAGCTTGCCCAGATCCACCGACGCCGCGCCGAGCTTGAGCTCGCTCATGGCCTTGAGCAGTGGGAATGTTTCGTGGACGGAGAGTTCGCTGTCGTCCGAAGAACGGTGGCGAGCAAAGCGGTGAGCTTTGAGAATCGCGATGACAGACTGGTTGATCAGGCTGCGGCCATAGATCGAGCTAACCACGTTGTTATTGCGGTAGAGCTGACCGATAAGCGGGATCATCGCTTCTGCGAGTGCTTCACGGTCGATCCATTCACCAAGACACTGGTCGGGCTTCTGAGTCACGGTAACCTTCCACATGTAGGGGCAGAAAAAAGGGGCTACATTATGCCGCCGACAAGCCCTTTCAGCAATGCGCGCTTGTCGCGCAATCGGTAACAAATTCCCGTTCAAAAAATTTACGCCTTTCTCCAGCCCAGTAAAACCGGGGCTTTCAGCGCAGTCAATTTTTCGACGACTGTTAGACGATGTCTGTAACCCTCCGTAACACCACCCGGTTTCGGCACTACATAACCATGAAAAAAGTGCTCGTTTTTATGGTTACCACTACATTTCGTCCAAACCATGAAGATAGACGCAGTCTGCAACTGACAGGCGGCACCGGAGGCCGCTACAATTACCGACTTTGTCGCAACGCCTGGAGCTCAACCTTCCGTGCCTGTTCTGCGTCTACCGCTACTCCCTGCCGAAGCAGGTAAACAGCACTGGGGCAATCTGCCCGGTGCCGCCCTCAGCCTGGCGATTGCCGAGGCTGCCAGCGCTGCCAAGCGCTTTACCCTGCTGCTGACCGCCGACAGCCAAAGCGCCGAACGGCTGGAACAGGAGCTGAGTTTCTTCGCCCCGGATTTGCCCGTACTGCATTTCCCCGACTGGGAAACCCTGCCCTACGACCTGTTCTCGCCGCACCAGGACATCATCTCCCAGCGCATCGCCAGCCTGTATCGCCTGCCGGAACTGGCCCACGGCGTGCTGGTGGTTCCGATCACCACCGCTTTGCATCGCTTGGCGCCGACCAAGTTCCTCCTCGGCAGCAGCCTGGTGCTGGACATCGGCCAGAAGCTCGACGTCGAACAGATGCGCGCGCGGCTCGAAGCCAGCGGCTATCGCTATGTCGACACGGTGTACGAGCACGGCGAGTTCACCGTACGCGGCGCGCTGATCGACCTGTTCCCCATGGGCAGCAAACTGCCGTATCGCATCGACCTGTTCGATGACGAAATCGAAACCCTGCGCACGTTCGATCCGGAAACCCAGCGTTCGATCGACAAGGTCGAGTCGGTCAAGCTGCTGCCGGCCCGCGAGTTTCCATTGCAGAAAGACGCAGTCACCCGCTTCAAGGCGCGTTTCCGTGAGCGCTTCGACGTCGACTTCCGTCGCTGCCCGATCTTTCAGGATTTGAGCAGCGGCATCACCCCGGCCGGCATCGAGTACTACCTGCCGCTGTTCTTCGACGAAACCTCGACGCTGTTCGACTACCTGCCCCAGGACACTCAGGTGTTCTCGCTGCCGGGCATCGAGCAGGCAGCGGAGAACTTCTGGAACGACGTGCGCAATCGTTACGAAGAACGCCGCGTCGATCCTTCGCGTCCTTTATTGCCACCGGCCGAACTGTTCCTGCCGGTGGAAGATTGCTTCGCGCGCCTGAAGAATTGGCCGCGAGTCGTCGCAAGTCAGCAAGACGTTGAAAGCGGCGTCGGCCGTGAGCGCTTCCCGGCCCATGCGCTGCCGGACCTGGCCATCGAAGCCAAGGCCACGCAACCACTGGCGGCGCTGGCCGGCTTCCTCGAAGAATTCCCCGGGCGCGTGCTGTTCACCGCCGAATCGGCGGGTCGTCGCGAAGTCCTGCTGGAACTGTTGGAACGCCTGAAGTTGCGGCCGAAAACCGTCGACAGCTGGCCAGACTTCGTTGCCAGCAAGGATCGTCTGGCGATCACTATCGCCCCGCTCGACGAAGGTCTGCTGCTCGACGACCCGGCGCTGGCGCTGGTGGCGGAAAGTCCGCTGTTCGGCCAACGGGTCATGCAACGTCGTCGCCGCGAGAAGCGCAGCGACGTCAGCAACGATGCGGTAATCAAGAACCTCACCGAACTGCGTGAAGGCGCGCCGGTGGTGCATATCGATCACGGCGTCGGCCGCTACCTTGGCCTGACAATTCTGGAAATCGACAATCAGGCCGCCGAATTCCTCACCCTCGAATACGCCGAGAACGCCAAGCTTTACGTGCCGGTGGCCAACCTGCACCTGATCGCGCGCTACACCGGCAGCGACGATTCGCTCGCGCCGTTGCATCGCCTCGGCTCGGAAACCTGGCAGAAAGCCAAGCGCAAAGCCGCCGAGCAGGTGCGTGACGTCGCCGCCGAATTGCTCGACATTTATGCCCGTCGCGCCGCCCGCGAAGGTTATGCCTTCGCCGATCCGAAGGCCGATTACGCGACGTTCAGCGCCGGTTTCCCGTTCGAAGAAACACCCGATCAGCAAGCCACCATCGAGGCCGTGCGCGAAGACATGCTCGCGCCGAAACCGATGGATCGCCTGGTCTGCGGCGACGTTGGCTTCGGCAAGACCGAAGTGGCCATGCGCGCCGCGTTCATCGCCGTGCACGGCGGGCGTCAGGTGGCGATTCTGGTACCGACCACCCTGCTCGCCCAGCAGCACTACAACAGTTTCCGCGACCGCTTCGCCGACTGGCCGGTGACGGTCGAAGTGATGAGTCGCTTCAAATCGGCCAAGGAAGTCAACGCGGCGATCGCCGATCTTGCGGAAGGCAAGATCGACATTGTCATCGGCACGCACAAGCTGCTGTCCGACGACGTGAAGATCAAAAACCTCGGGCTGGTGATCATCGACGAAGAACACCGTTTTGGCGTACGCCAGAAAGAACAGCTCAAGGCCCTGCGCAGCGAAGTCGACATCCTCACCCTGACTGCGACGCCGATTCCGCGCACGCTGAACATGGCGGTGTCGGGCATGCGCGATCTGTCGATCATCGCCACGCCGCCAGCGCGACGCCTGTCGGTGCGCACCTTCGTCATGGAACAGAACAAGAGCACGGTCAAGGAAGCCCTGCTGCGTGAACTGCTGCGTGGCGGTCAGGTTTACTACCTGCACAACGATGTGAAGACCATCGAAAAATGCGCCGCCGACCTCGCCGAACTGGTGCCGGAAGCGCGCATCGGTATCGGCCACGGGCAGATGCGCGAACGTGAACTCGAACAGGTGATGAGCGACTTCTACCACAAGCGCTTCAACGTGCTGATCGCCTCGACCATCATCGAGACCGGCATCGACGTGCCGAGCGCCAACACCATCATCATCGAGCGCGCCGACAAGTTCGGTCTGGCCCAACTGCACCAGTTGCGCGGTCGTGTCGGCCGCAGTCACCACCAGGCTTACGCCTACCTGCTGACGCCGCCGCGCCAGCAGATCACTTCCGACGCGGAAAAGCGTCTGGAAGCGATCGCCAATACCCAGGACCTCGGCGCCGGTTTCGTGCTGGCCACCAACGACCTGGAAATCCGTGGCGCCGGCGAACTGCTCGGCGATGGTCAGAGCGGGCAGATTCAGGCCGTCGGCTTCACCCTGTACATGGAAATGCTCGAGCGCGCGGTGAAGTCGATCCGCAAGGGCGAGCAGCCGAACCTCGATCAACCGCTGGGCGGCGGCCCGGAAGTCAATCTGCGGGTGCCGGCGCTGATTCCGGAAGATTATCTGCCGGATGTGCATGCGCGGTTGATTCTGTATAAACGCATCGCCTCCGCCACCGACGAGGAAGGCCTCAAGGACCTGCAGGTGGAGATGATCGACCGCTTCGGTCTGTTGCCGGAGCCGACCAAGAACCTGGTGCGGATCACCGCGCTGAAATTGCAGGCGGAAAAGCTCGGCATCAAGAAAGTCGACGGCGGGCCGCAAGGCGGACGTATCGAGTTCGAAGCGCAGACGCCGGTTGACCCGATGACCCTGATCAAGCTGATCCAGACGCAGCCCAAGCGCTACAAGTTCGAAGGCGCGACGATGTTTAAATTCCAGGTGCCGATGGAGCGCCCGGAAGAACGTTTCAATACTGTCGAGGCGCTGTTTGAGCGTCTCATCCCGAAATCCGCTTGAAGGACGCCCGATGCGCCTGTTCCGCTCTCTGACTTTGTTGCTTGCACTTGCAGCACCGACGGCGTTTGCCGATGACACGTATCAGGTCGAAATGATCCTGGTGCGCCAGAATGCCGTCCCGGCCATCGTCAGCCGCGCCGCCCCGGAAGACTGGGCCGCAGGCGCCCAGCGTCTGGGCAGCGACAGCCAGCGCACCCCAGCGCTGAATGATGTAGTGAACAAACTCACCGCCAGCGGCGAGTACACCGTGCTGATGCACAAAGCCTGGCAGCAGAGCCTCGGCGAAGCGCCGGCGAAAGTCGCAGTGAGCGAAGGTCAGGAGCAGTTCGGCCAGTTCCCGATCGAGGGCACGCTGGAAATGAAACTCGGCCGCTTCACCGACGTGACCGCCGATTTCTGGGTCAATCAGATCGACGCCAATGGCTTGGTCACCGCCAGTGAGCGCCTGCGTCAGGACAGCCACACCAAGAACGGCCAGCTCAATTACCTCGACAACGGTCATCTGGCCCTGCTGATCAAGATCACTTCCCTGACCGCGCCAGCGCCTCGCGAAGCGCCTGAAGTCGTGCCGGACTGATCGAAGTCCTTATGCCGCCGCCCCTGAGCAAACCGCTGGCCCCGTCGTGGGTCAGCCGATTCAAAGAACAGAGTCTGGAGCGCGGCCGCCGCTACGCTTTGGAGAATCGGGTGCGCATCGCCCAGGTCGGCGATGCGACCATCACCGCCAGTTGCGAAGGCTCCGGCGGCAGTGTCTACCGGCAGACCATCCATCTGCGCGAGTCAGCCAAAGCGACGCTGTTGCTGGTCGACGCCACCTGCACCTGTCCGGTGCGCAGCAACTGCAAACACTGCGCGGCGGTGCTGCTGAAAATCCAGGAAACCCTCGACTACCCCGCCGCCGCTAAAGATGCCGAGCTGCTGGAGAAGCTCCAGGCCGTGCTGGAAAACCGCAGCCCGAAAGCGCCACCGCAAGTGCTGGTGGACAACGTGCAGCCGGTGCCGCGCCTGTGGCTGGCGAGCGTCGAGTTCAGCGCCTTCGAGCCGCGCAACGGCAAGATGCAGCGCTACATTCAGCACCGCGCGGCGCTGTCGTTCAGCTATCTGGACGAATACGTCAGCGGGCAAAAACACAGCGATATCCTGATCCGTCAGGAAGCCCAGACCCTGCGGATAAAACGCCACCCGGACGTCGAACAGTCCTACCGCGAACAGTTGCGCATCCTCGGTTTCCGCATCGCCACCCGGCAGAGCAAAGCGCTGCCGGAAAGCGCCGGCGAACTCTACGAGATGGTCAACGACAGCGCCTGGCTGACCTTCACGCTCAATGACTTGCCGAAATTGCGCAGCCAGGGCTGGGAGTTGCAGATCGATGAGGAATTCGGTTTCGACCTGACCGCCGTCGACGACTGGTACGCCACCGTCGAACAGGCGCCGGAACGCGACTGGTTCGATCTGGAGCTGGGCATCATCGTCAACGGCGAGCGCCTGAGCCTACTGCCGATCCTGCTGAATCTGATGCGCTCGCACACCGAGATCCTCAACCCGGAACGCCTCGCCCGCCGTCGCGATGACGAGCTGATTCTGGTCAACATTCCGCAACGCACCAGCGAGCATGGGCCGTTGCAAGTGGCGCTGCCGCTCGGTCGCTTGAAGCCGGTATTGATGACGCTGGGCGAGTTTTATTTGCAGGAGCCGGGCGAAACCACCCTGCGCCTGAGCAAGGCTGACGCCACCCGGCTCAATTCGCTGGAAGGCCTGCCGCTGTTGTGGGAAGGCGGCGAGCAGATCCGCACCTTCGCCCAGCGCCTGCGCGACATCCGCGATTTCACGGCCGAAGCGCCGCAAGGTCTGAATGCAACGCTGCGCCCGTATCAGCTCGAAGGTTTGAGCTGGATGCAATCGCTGCGGCAACTGGAGGTCGGCGGGATTCTTGCGGATGACATGGGCTTGGGCAAAACCCTACAGACCCTGGCGCATATTCTCAGCGAGAAGAACGCCGGACGCCTCGATCGTCCGTGCATGGTGGTGATGCCGACCAGCCTGATTCCGAACTGGCTAGATGAAGCGGCGCACTTCACCCCGCAACTGAAAGTGCTAGCCCTGTATGGCGCCACGCGCAAGAAACACTTCGACAATCTGGCCGACTTCGACCTGATCCTCACCACTTACGCCCTGTTGCCCAAGGACCTTGAGCGCCTGGCCAAACAGCCGCTGCACGTGCTGGTGCTGGACGAAGCGCAATACATCAAGAACCCCAACAGCAAAGCCGCGCAGGCCGCCCGCGAGCTGAACGCGCGCCAGCGCCTGTGCCTCAGCGGCACGCCGCTGGAAAACCACTTGGGCGAGCTGTGGTCGCTGTTCCACTTCCTGCTGCCGGGCTGGCTCGGCGACGTGAAAAGCTTCAATGCCGATTACCGTGTGCCGATCGAAAAGCGCGGCAGTGAAGTCAGACTGCAACACCTCAACGGTCGGATAAAACCGTTTCTGCTGCGCCGCACCAAAGAGCAGGTCGCCACGGAGCTGCCGCCGAAAACCGAAATCATCCATTGGGTCGAACTCAACGAAGCGCAGCGCGACGTGTACGAGACCATGCGCCTAGCGATGGACAAGAAAGTCCGTGACGAGATCACCCGCAAAGGCGTGGCGCGCAGCCAGATCATCATTCTCGAAGCGCTGCTCAAGCTGCGCCAGGTCTGCTGCGATCTGCGCCTGGTCAACGACGCCACCCTGCCCACACGCGGCAGCACCTCGGGCAAGCTCGACAGCCTGATGGAAATGCTTGAGGAGTTGTTCGAGGAAGGCCGGCGGATTCTGCTGTTTTCGCAATTCACTTCGATGCTGACATTGATCGAAGAGGAATTGAAAAAACGCAAGATCGCTTACGCCCTCCTCACTGGCCAGACCCGCGACCGGCGCACACCGGTGAAGGAATTCCAGAGCGGCACGCGTCAGATTTTTCTGATCAGCCTGAAGGCCGGTGGCGTCGGCTTGAACCTGACCGAAGCCGATACGGTGATTCACTACGACCCGTGGTGGAACCCGGCAACCGAGAATCAGGCGACTGACCGGGCCTATCGAATCGGCCAGGAGAAACCGGTGTTCGTCTACAAGATGATTGCCCGGGGCACAGTGGAAGAGAAGATTCAGCACCTGCAGAAGGAAAAGTCAGACCTGGCAGCGGGCGTGCTCGATGGGCGCAAGGCCGGGGACTGGAAGTTGCAGAGCGATGATATTGAAGCGCTGTTTGCGCCGTTGCCGGACAAGATCGACAAGCGCTGAAATCGGCGTCGCTGGTTAGATAGCTTTCGCTGGCAAGCCAGCTCCCACATGGTTATGAGCTGTACCAAAGATTGTGATTCAACTCGATATCTGTGGGAGCTGGCTTGCCAGCGATGGGGTCATCGGATATTGCGCAGTCACTCAGGGCTCAACCCTTCGAAACCGGCAACGGCGCAAACAACGCCTCGATATCACTCTGTTCCAGTTTGAATCCGCCCGTCGTGCCACCCTCAAGCACCGCCCCGGCCAGCGCCGCTTTCTCCTGCTGCAACGCCTGGATCTTCTCTTCGACGGTGCCTTTGGCAATCAACTTGTAGACGAACACCGGATTGTTCTGCCCGATGCGATACGCCCGATCAGTCGCCTGATTCTCCACCGCCGGGTTCCACCACGGATCGAAGTGAATCACCGTGTCCGCCGCCGTCAGGTTCAGACCAGTGCCCCCGGCCTTGAGGCTGATCAGGAACAACGGCACCTTGCCGCCCTGGAAATCCCTCACCGGCGTGCGCCGATCGGTGGTGTCGCCGGTCAGCAACGAGTAGCCAAGCCCGCGTTGCTGCAATTCCTGCTCGATCAGCGCCAGCATCGAGGTGAACTGCGAGAACAGCAGAATGCGCCGACCTTCGCCGAGCAATTCTTCAAGCATCTCCATCAGGCTGATCAGCTTGCCGCTGCCCGAGCGCAACGCCTTCGCCGTCAGCGGCATATTGACCAGGCGCAGATCGCAGCAGACCTGGCGCAGTTTGAGCAGCGCATCGAGGATGATGATCTGACTGCGCGCCACGCCACTGCGGGCGATTTCGTCGCGGACCTTTTTGTCCATCGCCACGCGCACCGTCTCATAGACGTCGCGCTGACCATCGCTGAGTTCGACCCAATGAATGATCTCGGTTTTCGGTGGCAACTCGGTAGCGACCTGATCCTTCTTGCGCCGCAGCAAAAACGGCTTGATCCGCGCGGTCAGGTGCTGCATGCGCTGCACATTGCCGTGCTTCTCGATCGGCGTGCGGTAATCGCGGTTAAAGGATTTGCTGTCGCCGAGCCAGCCGGGCATGAGGAAATGGAACTGCGACCACAGCTCACCGAGGTGGTTTTCCAGCGGCGTACCGCTCAGACACAAGCGCTGACGGGCCTGCAAGTCACGGGCGGCCTGGGCGGCTTTGCTCAGCGGGTTCTTGATATTCTGCGCTTCGTCGAGAATCAGCACGCTCCACGACTGCGGCTGCAAGATCTCCAGATCCCTGGGCAGCAATGCGTAAGTGGTCAGCACCAAGTCGTATGCGCCCAGATTGGCAAAGTCCTTTTGCCGCCCGGTGCCGTGCAGCGCCAGGACTTTCAACTGCGGCGTGAAGCGCTCGGCTTCGTCGAGCCAGTTGGGAATCAGGCTGGTCGGCATCACCGCCAGTGCCGGACAGTCCAGACGCCCGGCGTGTTTCTCCGTGAGCAGATGCGCAAGGGTCTGCAAAGTTTTGCCCAAGCCCATGTCATCGCCCAAGATGCCGCCGACCTCCAGCTCGCGCAGGGTCTGCATCCAGTTCAGGCCTTCGAGCTGATACGGACGCAGCTGCGCGTTGAGGCCGTCCGGCGCAGCAACCTGGGCGTGACTGGAATTCTGCAGACGCTTGGCAAAAGTGCGCAGACGTTCTCCGCCCTGCCAATCCAGCGGCACGCCATCGAGCATACTCAGGCGCGCGGCGTCTGGAGCGGTCAAGCGCAGCGCATCACCCTGATGGCCGCCCAGGTACAACTCGCCCAGCGTCGCCATCAGCGGTTTGACCCGACTCAGCGGCAACGCGACTTTGGCGCCCGCCGGTTCGCCAAAACCGCTGGGCTTGAGCTCGATCAGGATTTTTTCATCATCGCTGCGCTGCGCCAGATTGACCGGGTCGAGCAAGCGCGGCTGGGTCCGCAACAGGTGCAGAAGGATCGGCAGCAAGCTGTAACGTTCGCCGTTGACGACGATACCCAACTGCAGATCAAACCACTGATGCGTGGCCTCTTCTTCGACCTCGGCGTACCACTGTTCAACCGGTTGTACATCGAAATGGAAACCGGGACTGATCTCGATTTTCCAATCTGCGGCGCGCAGTGTGGCCAGCCCTTCGTGCATGAACCCGAGCCAGGCGGAATCATCCGGCAAGGTAAACATCTCGCCGGGACGATCCATGGCGCTCTTGCGCGTGGCTTTCTTGAAGCCATGTTTTTGCAGGTTCTGGCGCAGCTTCTTTTCCAGCGCCGGTTGACGCTGAATGCGCTGGGTTTCGCTGCCGTTGAGGATCATCACCTCCGGGTTGCGATCCACCGCCGGATGACCGTTGTAGGTAAACAGCAGAGCGGCGCGGTGCTCCAGCACATATTCCCAGCGCGAGCGTTCTCGGCCGCTGACCAGGGTCAGTTGCGGCTGCGGCAGCACGTCATCGATGATCCGTTCAGTGAGCTTGTGTGGTGGCGCAATTTGGGTCGCCGCGCTCATGCGATGGCTGAACTGCATGGCCTGACGCGCCGGAATGTCTGGCGCCAGGGTCAAATGGCAGGCGAGCTTTTCTTCGAGCTCAGTGAACAGCGGGCCAACCTGGCGCTGCTCACGATCAAGGTAATAAAGCGGCTCCAGCGCCAGCACGGTTTCCTGCGCGGCTTCGGCACTGCTCCATTGCGCGCGGAATCCGCCGTCAGCCTGCTCGGCCCAAGAGAACTGACCGACGCGTTTCGCCCCCGGTGTCAGCGCTCGCAGGTCTTCGAAGTCGAGGAACAGCCGCGAGGTGCGCAGGAGCATTTCCAGCAGTTCGGCACCACTGCTGCCTTCCAGCGGATAGCCGCTGTAATAGGCGTGATGGGAATGCATGGCGACCAACAGCCGGGCGATGCGCAGATCCAGCTCGGACAGATAACCCGGCTGGCGCATGAGCATTTCCGCGAGCGAGTACATCGGTTTGACTTCGCGTAACTCGCCGCTCTTGAGCTGGTAGACCTTGAAAATATCCAGCAGCCACTTGCCGTTCGCAGACGTCGGTTTGAGCTTGTAAAACAGACGCGTACCTGCGGTTTGCGCACTTTCTTCAGCGGGCTTGGCCGGCACGGGAATTGTCGAAAGCCAATGCTCCAGCGCTCGTCCCAACGGGGTCTGCGCGTCACTTCCAGACGCATCCTCGCCAGTGCCCAGCAGGTGATAGAGCACCGCTGCGCTGTGCTTGCAGTCCAGTGCAACCGGACAGCTGCACAGACATCGCAAGCTAACCGATCCCAACCGATCTTCTGACAGGTAAATGGTTTGCTCATACGCCTGAAGTTGCGATCCGACGCAGAACGCCTCTATCTTCCTGTCATCGATCTCGAGGATCTCGACCCGGTCATCGGCGGCATAAGCGCGGGCCTTGGCCAACGCCTTGCTACTGAATGCGTGGGTCCATGTCAGCCCTTTGAGCCGCTCGATGAAAATGCTCATGGACGGTCCTTAGCTGGCCAGCACCCGGGCCAACGTTGATTTCACCTTGCCCATGCCGTCGTGCAGGGCCTGCTCGATTTCAGCCATGGTGATGACTTCGGTGGTTTTGCCGGCTGCCGGATTCACCACCAGCGCCAGACAGGCGTAATCCAGATCCAGCTCGCGGGCCAGCGCCGCTTCCGGCATGCCGGTCATGCCGACGATGTCGCAGCCGTCACGCTCCAGTCGCACGATCTCGGCGACCGTTTCCAGACGCGGACCCTGGGTGCAGGCGTACACGCCTTGATCGCTGTATTCGCAGCCTTCGGCGGCGACCGCGGCAATCAGTTGCTGACGCAACGGCTCGCTGTAGGGAAAGCTGAAATCGATGTGGGTGACGTGTTCCAGATCATCGGCGAAATAGGTGTGCTCGCGCCCACTGGTGTAGTCGACGATCTGGTGCGGCACGCAGAAATGCCCGGTGCCCATGGCCGGATGAATCCCGCCCACTGCATTCACGGCGATGATCGCTTCGGCACCCGCCTGCTTCAGCGCCCACAGATTGGCGCGGTAGTTGACCTTGTGCGGCGGGAAACGATGCGGGTGACCGTGACGGGCGAGGAACAGCACTTCCTTGCCGGCGTACTCACCAATCTGCACCTCGGCCGAAGGCGCGCCGTACGGGGTGTCGACTGCCAGCGACTGGCGAATGCTCAGGCCTTCGAGCTGAGTCAGGCCAGTGCCGCCGATGATTGCGTAAACGGTCATAACGAAAAAATCCTTAATCGATCAGTTGAGCGTCTTTGAGCGCGCCGAGGGCGGTGAGCCAACGCGGAGCCTGACGATAATCGGTGCTGGCGAAGGCCTGCCCGCGCATCTTCGCGATGCGCGCGGAAGGCTTGACCTTCATACGCTGGGCGGCACTCAACGCCAGCTCGGCTGCCGCGCGGTCGTTGCACACCAGACCCATGTCGCAGCCAGCAGTGAGTGCGGCTTCGATGCGGCTGGCAGCGTCGCCGACCACGTGGGCGCCGGCCATCGACAGATCGTCGCTGAAGATCACGCCATCGAACTGCAACTCGCCGCGCAGGATCTCCTGCAGCCAGCGTCGGGAGAAACCGGCGGGCTGCGAGTCGACTTGCGGATAGATGACGTGGGCCGGCATCACGGCGGCCAGCTGCTTGCTCAAACGGGCGAAGGGCACCAGATCATTGGCGCGGATTTCGTCGAGACTGCGCTCGTCGTTCGGAATCGCCACGTGGGAGTCGGCTTCGGCCCAGCCGTGGCCCGGGAAATGTTTGCCGGTGGCGGCCATGCCGGCGCTGTTCATGCCGCGAATGAATGCACCGGCGAGCAAGGCTGCGCGCTCGGGATCGCCTTCGAAGGAACGGGTACCGACCACAGCGCTGCGCTGATAGTCCAGGTCCAATACAGGGGCGAAACTCAGATCGAGCCCGACCGCCAGCACTTCGGTGGCCATGATCCAGCCGCATTGCTCGGCGAGATACTCTGCATTCGGGTTATCGGCGATGGCGCGCATCGCTGGTAGACGGACGAAACCCTGACGCAGGCGCTGCACGCGCCCGCCCTCTTGATCCACCGCCAGCAGCAGATCCGGGCGAATCGCGCGGATCGCGGCGCTTAGTTCGCGCACTTGGCGAGGATGCTCAATGTTACGGGCGAAAATAATCAGGCCGCCCACTTCGGGCTGACGCAACAATTGGCGATCTTCGGCCGTCAGCCAGGTACCGGCGACGTCCACCATCAACGAGCCTTGCAGGCCAGCAGTCATAGAGATTCCTTGAAAACGAAAAACCCGATCTGCGCGCAATCGCTACCGTGGGCAATGCCCGGACGGTCAGCAGAATTCATGCAGATCGGGTTCAGTACGAGAGTCGGCATGACCGGCTAGCTTAGCGGATACCAGCTGCCGCGCCCACCCGTGCGCGGTCAAACCTTGGCGGCGACCGGCATGGATTTGCTGCGCGGACGCAATTGCGCGCTGGCCATGGCTGTATCGGTGACGCCGGTTTCGGCGCGCATGCCGGCAGCGAGGAACGGCACCATCAGGCGCATCACTTGTTCGATGGAGGTATTGACGCCGAAATCGGTCTCGGCGATCGCGCGCAAGGCCTTGATCCCGGACATGCTGAACGCAGCGGCGCCAAGCATGAAGTGCACGCGCCAGAACAGCTCAATCGGTGGAATGCGTGGCGCCGCCTCATTGACCAGCAGCATATAGCGGCGGAACACCTTGCCGTACATGTCTTCCAGATAACGTCGCAAGTGGCCCTGGCTTTGACTGAACGCGAGGCCGAGCAAGCGCATGAAGATCGACAGGTCATTACCGCTGCGAGGCTGCACGACGAGCGCTTGCTCGACGAGAATTTCCAGCAATTCTTCGAGGGTCGGCTTGTTCTCAGGCTTGGCCTGACGGCGCTCCAGCTCTTTATCGAGACTGACGCAGAACGGACCGAGGAAGCGCGAGAATACCGCCTGGATCAGCGCCTTTTTCGAGCCGAAGTGATAATTCACCGCAGCCAGATTGACGCCAGCCTTGCTGGTGATCAAACGCAATGAGGTTTCAGCGAATCCTTTCTCCGCGAACAACTGCTCGGCAGCATCAAGAATGCGTTCAACGGTTTCCGACTGGGCCATGGCTACTCCGCCTGACAAACACTTGTTTGAAACATACGTTTCAGCCTGTGCCTTGTCAAGCCTGCCGGTTCGTTTTGGGAATGGTCGGTCAGCTATTTAACCACACAAGGCGCCAGCATTAATAAGTGCCCTGCGCGACCGCTCGGCGGGCGGCAAAAAAACGCCCATTGCCAAGACCGCCTCACTGTATATAATCCCAGTCACTGTATAAAAAGACAGAGCGATCAATATGCTAAAGCTGACGCCACGCCAAGCCGAGATTCTGGCCTTTATCAAACGTTGCCTCGAAGACAACGGCTATCCGCCCACCCGTGCGGAAATCGCTCAGGAACTGGGTTTCAAATCGCCCAACGCGGCGGAAGAACATCTCAAGGCCCTCGCCCGCAAAGGCGCGATCGAGATGACCCCAGGTGCTTCCCGCGGCATCCGTATTCCCGGCTTCGAAGCCAAGGCCGACGATTCCACCCTGCCGATCATTGGCCGAGTGGCTGCCGGCGCGCCGATCCTCGCCCAGCAGCACATCGAAGAATCCTGCAACATCAACCCGACCTTCTTCCATCCTCGCGCCGACTACCTGTTGCGTGTGCACGGCATGAGCATGAAGGACATCGGTATTTTCGACGGCGACCTGCTGGCAGTACATACCACCCGCGAAGCGCGTAACGGCCAGGTTGTGGTTGCGCGTATCGGCGACGAAGTGACGGTCAAACGCTTCAAGCGTGAAGGCAGCAAGGTCTGGCTGATCGCTGAAAACCCCGAGTTTGCCCCTATCGAAGTCGACCTGAAAGATCAGGAACTGGTGATCGAAGGCTTGAGTGTCGGCGTCATTCGCCGCTAAAGGAGGCTCCATGCAGTTCCCACACACACCTCAGCAAACACAACTGCCTTTGTTTGAAGCGTTTCTGGCGCAGCCGATAGCGCCGATCCTCAAAGACGTGGTCGAGCGTGACTGGAATGCCAAACCTGACGCCTTCAGTGAGCTATCACTGCGCGGTGCGGCCGGGAACTGCCTGAACCTGCTAGCGCCGATCCTGCGTGAATTGAGCGAGGATCAGGATGCGCGCTGGCTGACGCTGATCGCCCCACCCGCCAGCCTGACGCAAACCTGGCTGCGCGATGCCGGCCTGAATCGCGAACGCATTCTACTGCTGCAACCGCGCGGCACTCAAAGTGCTCAGCAACTGGCGTGCGAAGCGTTGCGACTGGGTCGCAGCCACACCGTGGTGACATGGCTAAACCCGTTGAATGCCAATTCGCGGCAACAACTGATCAGCGCCGCGCGTACGGGCGAAGCGCAGAGCCTGAACATTCGTTTGGGTTGATTGATGGTAATGCGCGCTGTGTGAAGCGCAGGGCTTCTCCAGGGACAGAGAAGCCGATCTGAAGCGCAAGCGACCGAGAAAAGGCCAAAGCGTGAATCAATGAAGAACCCGCGGCCCCTCTTCCTTATCAAACTCGCCTTCCACCATACGACCTGCCATCTGCACGCCGACGCTCAACATCGCTTTGGCGATTTCAACGTGCTGGCCCTGCAGGAACGCTTTGGCATCCTCGGAGAAATCCAGCGTCACCAGAGAACCTTCGTCCTCAGCCCTGCGCAGTTCGATTCGGCCGTCTGGTAACTCGACAATTTCTAGAAAGGACGTTGGCATATAGGTCTGTTCTCCACGAAAGGCAGCGATTATATAGACATCATTCGAGCTTCGCTCAGGATCTTGACCAGCAGCATGTTTCAGATTGCCACTGCGCCAAACTACCTCAGCACTCGTTCAAGCCTTCCCGGAAACGCAGGGCAAGGCCCTTGAGGTTCTGCCGCCAGCTCTCCAGCTCATCTCGACTGAGCTCTTGTGGCGCCTCTTCTTCATCAAGATTAATCGCTTGGATCAGCGGCTGCGTCACGTCGCCTTTCGGCTTGCGTGGCGCCCTCGGTGGCTGAAACAGTGCTGCGTGCGCCGCCAGCAGTTTCGCCAGCCAGGTTTCCGGATTACCGGCCAGCTCGACCATTTCCGCCAGCTCCGGGATCGCTATCGATTCCAGCACTTCGCGCCTCAGCAACTCCTCTGCCCTCGGCGAATTGGCCTGCGGCAGACGATAAAAGCCAGCGATCTCATGACACAAGCCCAGCAGCGCGCCGTATAGGTGGAACAACGCCGACTCACGCCCGGCCTGGATCAGCGCCAGAGAATTCATCGCCCGCCCTTCTTCAGCACGAGCCAGAGCTTCGAGTGACAGCCCAGCGAAATAGATCTTCTGGTTGGTGCGGGTATAGAGTTCGTGGGCCATGACGGCAGCCTCCACAACGAAATAATTGCTTCACACGGGTCGGACAGTGTCGTGGATCAGCCGATGCCACCGCAAGCACAAAACAAAAAGGCCGCATGAAACCCTCAAGGTTTCATGCGGCCTTTTCGCTGTTCAGACTAGCGCTTACTCAGCCTTGGCCTTTGCGCTGCGCTTGTCTTCAACAGTCCACTTGCCACCGTCGTAATACGCCTTCCAGCCTGTCGGTTTGCCATCGACTTCGGTCTGTACGTATTGCTCCTTGGTCTTGCGGCTGTAGCGGATGACCGCTGGCAGACCGTCAGGATCCTTTTGCGGAGCCTCGCACAGGAAGTGGTACTTCGGATCAATCTCGTCCTTGTGCGGCAGAATCTCGATCACCAGCGGAGCGCGAGTCTCGCGGTTTTTCGGGAACTGACTGGCGGCCAGGAACAGACCGGAGGCACCGTCGCGCAGGATATAGGTGTCGTTGACCTTTTCGCATTTCAGCTCAGGCATCTTCACCGGATCCATCTTCGGCGGCGCCGCATCACCGCTCTTCAGCAGCTTGCGGGTGTTCTTGCACTCCGGGTTCGTACATCCGAAGAACTTGCCGAAACGGCCGGTCTTGAGCTGCATTTCACTGCCGCACTTATCGCATTCCAGACTCGGACCTTCATAGCCCTTGATGCGATAGCTGCCCTCTTCGATTTCGTAACCGGCGCAATCCGGGTTGTTACCGCAGATGTGCAGCTTGCGCTTTTCGTCCAGCAGATAGGCGTCCATCGCCGTGCTGCAGATCGGGCAGCGATGCTTGCCACGCAGTACCAGCGATTCCGATTCGCCCTCGTCGTCCGCTGCGATTTCATCGCCCGGCACCAGGTTGACGGTGGCCTTGCAGCGCTCTTTCGGCGGCAGGCTGTAGCCCGAGCAGCCGAGGAACACGCCAGTCGATGCGGTACGAATCTGCATCGGACGACCGCAGGTGGTGCACGGAATGTCAGTCATGACCGGCTGGTTGGCGCGCATGCCGCTGTCCGGGTTTTCCGCTACTTCGAGCTTCTTCTTGAAGTCGCCGTAGAACTCGTCCAGCACATTTTTCCAGTCGCGCTCGCCCTGCGCCACGTCATCGAGGTTCTCTTCCATGCCGGCGGTGAAGCCGTAGTCCATGAGATTGGAGAAGCTCTCGGACAGACGCTCGGTGACGATGTCGCCCATCTTTTCCGAGTAGAAACGACGGTTGTGCAGGGTCACATAACCGCGATCCTGAATGGTCGAAATGATCGCAGCGTAGGTCGAAGGACGACCGATGCCGCGCTTTTCCATTTCCTTGACCAGACTGGCCTCGGAGTAACGCGCCGGTGGCTTGGTGAAATGCTGCGACGGATCGAGCTTGATCAGCTTCATCACATCGCCCTGGGCCATGTCCGGCAGCACGTCATCATCGCCAGGCTTGGCAATCTGCGGCATCACGCGGGTGTAACCGTCGAACTTGAGGATACGGCCCTTGGCGCGCAGTTCGAAGTCGCCAGCGCCGACGCTGACGGTGGTCGACAGGTACTGCGCCGGCAGCATCTGGCAGGCGAGGAACTGGCGCCAGATCAGCTCGTACAGACGCTCGGCGTCACGCTCCATACCCGCCAGCTTGCTTGGCGTGGTGTTGGCGTCGGACGGACGAATCGCTTCGTGAGCCTCTTGCGCGCCTTCCTTGCTGCTGTAGACGTTCGGCGTTTCCGGCAGGTACTTCTTGCCGAATTCGTCCTCGATGTAAGTGCGCGCCATCGCCACGGCGTCGGCCGAGAGATTGGTCGAGTCGGTACGCATGTAAGTGATGTAGCCGGCTTCGTACAGACGCTGCGCCATCATCATGGTTTTCTTCACGCCGAAACCGAGGCGGTTGCTCGCAGCCTGCTGCAAGGTCGACGTGATGAACGGCGCCGACGGCTTGCTGCTGGTCGGTTTGTCTTCGCGCTTGACGATGCTGTAGCTGGAGGACTTTAGCTTCTCCAGCGCAGCCATGGCCTGGGCTTCGTTCAGCGGCTTGAAGGCTTCGCCTTTTTCGCGAGCCACTTCGAAACGCACGGTCGAGCCTTTGGCAGTGCCGAGATCGGCATGCACTTCCCAGTATTCTTCGGGATTGAACGCACGGATTTCGCGCTCACGCTCGACCACCAGTTTTACCGCAACCGATTGCACGCGACCGGCGGACAGACCACGGGCGATCTTGGCCCACAGCAGCGGCGAGACCATGTAGCCGACGACGCGGTCGAGGAAGCGACGCGCCTGCTGGGCGTTGACACGATCAATGTCCAGCTCGCCCGGCTCGGAGAAGGCTTCCTGGATCGCCTTCTTGGTGATTTCGTTGAACACCACGCGCTTGTAACGGCTGTCGTCACCACCGATGGCTTCGCGCAGGTGCCAGGCAATGGCTTCCCCCTCGCGATCCAAGTCGGTTGCGAGATAGATGGTGTCAGCATCCTTGGCGAGCCGGCGCAGCTCTTCGATGACCTTTTCTTTGCCCGGAAGGATCTCGTACTGGGCTTTCCAGCCGTGCTCGGGATCAACGCCCATGCGCGAGACCAGCTGCTTGCGCGCTTTCTCTTTCGGCGAGAGCACCGGACCTTCGCCCGCAGCCGCCTTGCCGCGCTTGGCGGCTGGCTCTTTGCTGGCGCTAGCCGAACCGCTGGTGGGCAGGTCTCGGATATGGCCGATACTCGACTTCACCACGTATTGGTTACCCAGATACTTGTTGATGGTCTTGGCCTTAGCCGGGGATTCCACAATGACCAGCGATTTGCCCATGGATCAGAAAATTCCTGAATTCTAGAAGTGAAAGGCGGTTGGCGCCTGACGCGGCACCGCTATATATAGTTGATACAAGGTGAGGTCAAGCGCAGGGTTGTCTGCGCAGTCGCCTCAAACCTTGTCAAAAAGGCTCGGTTCGGCTTGCACCAAAGCAAAGCGCGGCACCTGCTCGCCGTCAACCTCGACCGACTCGACGAACATGCTCAACGGGCGCACCCAAAAGCCGTAATCGCCATACAGGGCTTGATAAAAGACCACTTCTTCTTCGGTTTCGGAATGCCGCGCAACACTGAATACACGGTATTGCGGACCTTTGTAATGTTGGTAGAGCCCAGGTTGTATCGGCATGCTTCGGCCCTCACTGAAATCTTTTCAAAAATAAATAAAAAACCCAAAAACAAAAACCGGGGCACTGGGCCCCGGCTTCCATCGACGAGACGCTTAAACGCGTTCGAAGACGGTGGAGATGCCTTGGCCGAGACCAATGCACATAGTGGCCACCCCGAAGGTGCCGCTATTCTGCTTCATCACGTTCAACAGGGTGCCGGAAATACGTGCACCGGAGCAACCGAACGGGTGACCCAGGGCGATCGCGCCGCCGTGCAGGTTAACCTTCTCGTTCATCTTGTCGAGCACTTTCAGATCTTTCAGCACTGGCAAGGCCTGTGCGGCGAAAGCTTCGTTGAGCTCGAAGAAGTCGATATCGTTGATGCCAAGGCCCGCACGCTTCAGGGCTTTTTGTGTCGCCGGCACTGGACCATAGCCCATGATTGCCGGGTCCACACCGGCCACTGCCATCGAACGGATTACCGCCATTGGTTGGATGCCCAGGTCTTGGGCACGCTGCGCCGACATCACGATCATGCACGAAGCACCATCGGTGATCTGCGACGAAGTACCGGCAGTCACGGTGCCGCCTTTCGGATTGAATGCCGGCTTGAGCGCCGCCAGACTTTCCAGGGTGGTTTCCGGACGAATGGTTTCGTCGTAGTCGTACAGTTTCAGGAAACCGTTCTCGTCGTAACCCTGCATCGGGATGATTTCGTCCTTGAACTTGCCTTCCACGGTTGCCTTGTGGGCCAACTGGTGGGAACGCACGCCAAAGGCATCCTGCTGCTCACGGGTGATGCCGTGCATCTTGCCGAGCATTTCAGCGGTCAGGCCCATCATGCCCGAGGCTTTCGCCGCGTACAGCGACATGTGCGGGTTCGGATCGACACCGTGCATCATGCTCACGTGGCCCATGTGCTCGACGCCGCCGACCACGAACACGTCACCGTTGCCGGTCATGATCGCTTGCGCAGCGGTGTGCAACGCGCTCATCGACGAACCGCACAGGCGGCTGACGGTCTGGCCAGCAGAAGTGTGCGGGATCTGGGTCATCAGCGACGCCATGCGCGCGATGTTCCAGCCCTGTTCCAGGGTCTGGTTGACGCAGCCCCAGATCACGTCCTCGACTTCCGCCGGGTCGACCTTGCTGTTGCGTTCCAGCAGTTTGCTGATCAGGTGCGCCGACATGTCTTCGGCGCGGGTGTTGCGGTGCATGCCGCCCTTGGAGCGGCCCATCGGAGTACGACCGAAGTCGACAATCACGACGTCTCTAGGATTCAAGCTCATAAGTTCACTCTCACTCTAATTGGGGGCGCTTAACCGAAGAAGCTCTGACCGTTCTTGGCCATTTCGCGCAGCTTCGCGGTCGGGTGGTACAGCGCGCCCAAATCAGCGTATTGGTCAGCCAGGGCAACGAACTCGGCAACACCGATCGAATCGATGTAGCGCAGCGCACCGCCACGGAATGGAGGGAAACCGATACCGTAAACCAGACCCATGTCGGCTTCGGCGGCGGTTTCAACGATGCCGTCTTCCAGGCAACGCACGGTTTCCAGGCACAGCGGGATCATCATCCAGTTGATGATGTCTTCGTCAGTGACTTCGCGCTGCTCGTAAACGATCGGCTTGAGCACTTCGAGTACCGACGGATCGGCGACTTTCTTCTGCTTGCCTTTCTTGTCGGCCTCGTAGGCGTAGAAGCCCTTGCCGTTCTTCTGGCCGAGGCGTTTGGCTTCGTACAGCACGTCGATGGCCGAACGACGGTCATCCTTCATGCGATCCGGGAAACCTTCAGCCATGACGTCGCGACCGTGGTGACCGGTGTCAATGCCGACCACGTCCATCAGGTACGCAGGACCCATCGGCCAGCCGAATTTTTCCATGACTTTGTCGATGCGGACGAAGTCGACACCGGCGCTGACCAGCTTGGCGAAACCGCCGAAATACGGGAACAGCACGCGGTTCACCAGGAAGCCCGGGCAGTCATTGACGACGATCGGGTTCTTGCCCATTTTCTTCGCATAGGCAACGGTGGTGGCGATCGCCAGTTCGCTGGACTTCTCGCCACGGATCACTTCCACCAGCGGCATCATGTGCACCGGGTTGAAGAAGTGCATGCCGACAAAGTTTTCCGGACGCTTGAGGGCCTTGGCCAGCAGGCTGATGGAAATGGTCGAGGTGTTGGACGCGAGGATGGTGTCCTCTTTGACCTTGTCTTCGACTTCAGCCAGCACCGCTTGCTTGACCTTCGGATTCTCGACCACAGCTTCGACGACCAGATCGACGTGACCGAAGTCGCCGTACGACAGGGTCGGACGAATGCCGTTAAGCACTTCAGCCATCTTCGCCGCGGTCATGCGACCCTTGTCAACGCGGCCGACCAGCAGCTTGGCGGCTTCGGCCAGACCCTGCTCGATACCGTGCTCGTTGATGTCCTTCATCAGGATCGGCGTGCCTTTGGAGGCCGACTGATAGGCGATGCCGCCACCCATGATGCCAGCGCCGAGTACGGCAGCCTGCTTCACGTCCTTGGCGATTTCGTCGTAGGCCTTGGCCTTTTTCTTCAGTTCCTGATCGTTCAGAAACAGGCCGATCAGGCTCTGCGCAGCAGAGGTCTTGGCCAGTTTGACGAAGCCTGCAGCTTCCACTTCCAGTGCTTTGTCGCGACCGAAGTTCGCGGCTTTCTGGATGGTCTTGATCGCTTCAACCGGCGCCGGGTAGTTCGGGCCGGCCTGGCCAGCCACGAAACCTTTGGCGGTTTCGAAAGCCATCATTTGCTCAATGGCGTTCAACTTGAGTTTTTCAAGTTTCGGCTGACGCTTGGCCTTGTAATCGAACTCGCCGGAGATGGCGCGCTTGATCAGCTCAAGTGCAGCTTCCTGCAATTTTTCAGGGGCGACTACGGCGTCGACGGCGCTGACTTTCAGCGCGTCTTCCGGGCGGTTTTCCTTGCCGGCGGCAATCCACTCGATAGCGTTGTCGACACCGATCAGGCGTGGCAGACGCACGGTGCCGCCGAAGCCTGGGTAGATGCCCAGTTTGACTTCCGGCAGACCAATCTTGGCCTTGGTGGACATGACGCGATAGTCAGCCGCCAGGCACATTTCCAGACCGCCACCGAGGGCGATGCCGTTGATGGCCGCGACGGTTGGCACGTTGAGGTCTTCGAAATCGCTGAAGATCTTGTTGGCTTCGAGATTGCCAGCAACCAGCTCGGCATCCGGCAGCTTGAAGTTGTCGACAAATTCGGTGATGTCGGCGCCGACGATGAACACGTCCTTGCCGCTGCTGACGATCACGCCCTTGATCGAAGCATCTGCCTTGATGGTGTCTACGGCCTGACGCAGTTCGTTCAGGGTTAGACGGTTGAACTTGTTGACGGACTCACCCTTGAGGTCGAATTTCAATTCGACGATGCCACTTTCAAGAGCTTTAACCGTGATGGCTTTACCTTCGTAAATCATCAACTGATCTCCACGATATGGAAGCTGAACAGTACACGTCGGACGCAGGCTTATGGCTCAGAAGGACGCTTTGCTCGTCGATACTGACACCGTCCGCCTGGCACACCCGCCAACGCGATAGTCGGGATTCTGTAGGAGCACTCTGTAAGACAAACGCTCAATTCATACGCCCGTTTGATTCGGGTACGTCACCTTCACGGAATTTCTGACAATTGTCAATCGCCCTAAATTCGGGCTGAAATGCGACTTTGCAGTCATTTCTGCACCATGATGAGCAGCAACACCCGTCTCGATGTTGAGCCATTCATAGAATCAATAGTTAGAAAAGTCGCCCTAATTTCTCCCGAGCCCTGTTCATAAGGCTACGCTGGGTGGACTGCGAGGAAATTTGCCGGGGCGATCAAAGCGCCTGCCGCAAAAAAAGATTACCGGCCTGCCTGGCCAACCCGCCCGACGAATCATGTCGGGCTTTTTATTGCGCGTCTGCCGGACGTTTCACACCGTTGCAGTGAGAAAAGTCCGCGCATCACGCCAGTGCTTTCAGGGTCGCGTCGATATCCTGCAGAACTGTCGCCTCGCCCTTCTCGCCCCAGTACAAGGCGATCATCTGCTTGTCCGCTTCGATCTTGAAAACATTGCCCGGCAATTTTTCGAAATAATCGAGCAGGGTCCGGTCATCGCAGACTTCTTGCCATTGATTGACCCACACGCCCGGGGTTTTCTGCCAATAGGTCCAGCACGCCGGTTGTCTGCCACGCCGCGGTCGGTGGTACTGGGCGCAGGGATTCGGCGGCTCCGGCAGCAGCCAGTGCGGCCACTCCTGCGGCGCCAGCTGCATCGCCAGGCCGATGCGTCGCGCCTCCATGCGCAAGGCCATGCGCCCGCTCTGCGTGCGCGATGGGCGCAACCATGCCAGTGGACTTAAAACTACCAGCAGGATTGACACCACCAGCCAGACCGTCATATCTGTACTCCCGATTTTTGATGAGCCCATTGTGTCACTTGCGAACCAATGCGCTTGAAACCAGCCATACTTACCAATATCGAACCCTCAGGAGGAGCACCTCATGCCCTACCACCACATACTGGTCGCCGTAGATCTGACCGAAGAGTGCGACCCTGTGATCCACCGCGCCCGCGAGCTGTCAGTGAGCAACGCTGCCAAGTTGTCGCTGGTGCATATCGTTGAACCTATGGCCATGGCCTTCGGTGGCGACGTGCCGATGGACCTGTCACAACTGCAACAACAGCAGTTTGATCAGGCCAAGGAGCGTCTTGAAAAACTCAAATCGAAATACCCCGAGCTCGAAGGCGCCAATTGCCATCTGACCTACGGCCAGCCACGCCAGGAAATCCATCATTTCGCCAAGGAACAAGCGTGCGATCTGATCGTGGTCGGCAGTCACGGCCGTCATGGCCTGGCACTGCTGCTCGGCTCGACCGCGAATGATGTGCTGCACGGTGCGCCATGCGATGTACTGGCGGTGCACCTGGTCAAACGCTGATCTGTCTTGCTCTTTGTGGGAGCGAGCCTGCTCGCGAATACGTCGGCACATTCAATATGAGTACTGCCTGACACACCGCTTTCGCGAGCAGGCTCGCTACCGCAGGTGATTTGTTTCAGCCTGTAGATCGCGTTACATATGAAAAGCCCGGCGCTCATCACTGAGCGCCGGGCTTTTTCACATCAGCAGCAATCAGGCATCCAGCTCGGCCCAACGCTCCACCAACGCATCCAGCTCGGCCTGCAATTGCTCCAGCGAAGCAATCACTTTGGCCGTTTCCGCCGGCGGACGCTGGTAGAAACCGGCTTCAGCCATTTCCGCCTCAACCGCGGCGATCTGCTGCTCCTTGGCGTCGATGTCGCCCGGCAAGGCTTCCAGTTCACGCTGCAGCTTGTAGCTCAGTTTCTTCTTGGCAACCGGAGCGGCAGCGGCAGGCGCAGCCACCGCAGCAGGCTCAGCGGTGACCACCGCCGAGTTCAGGTCAGCCTTGCCCGACTTGCTTTCAGTCACGCCCAACAGACGCGGCGAGCCGCCCTGACGGATCCAGTCCTGATAGCCACCGACGTATTCACGAACCTTGCCTTCGCCTTCGAAGACCAGGGTGCTGGTCACCACGTTGTCGAGGAATGCCCGGTCGTGGCTGACCATCAGCACGGTGCCGTTGAAAGTCAGCAGCACTTCTTCGAGCAGCTCGAGGGTTTCCACATCGAGGTCGTTGGTCGGTTCGTCGAGTACCAGCAGGTTCGCCGGTTTACTGAACAGCTTCGCCAGCAACAGACGCGCACGCTCGCCACCGGACAACGCCTTGACCGGCGTGCGTGCACGCTGCGGGCTGAACAGGAAGTCGCCGAGATAGCTCAGCACATGGCGGCTCTGCCCGTCGATGTCGATAAAGTCGCGACCTTCGGCGACGTTGTCGATCACGGTTTTTTCCAGATCCAACTGATGGCGCAACTGGTCGAAGTACGCCACGTCGATCCGCGTGCCCTCTTCCACCTTACCGCTGGTCGGTTGCAGACCGCTGAGCATCAGTTTCAACAGGGTGGTCTTGCCGGTACCGTTGGCGCCGAGCAGACCGATACGGTCGCCGCGCTGCAGGACCATGGAGAAATCCTTGATCAGGAACGGCCCGCCCGGATGCGCGAAGCTGACATTCTCGAGGACCATTACCTGCTTGCCGGACTTGTCGGCGGTTTCCAGCTGGATGTTGGCCTTGCCGGTACGCTCGCGACGCTCACTGCGCTCAACGCGCAGGGCTTTCAGCGCGCGCACGCGACCTTCGTTACGAGTGCGGCGGGCCTTGATGCCCTGACGGATCCACACCTCTTCCTGAGCCAGACGCTTGTCGAACAGCGCGTTGGCAGTTTCTTCAGCGGCCAGCGCAGCCTCTTTGTGCACGAGGAAACTGGCGTAGTCGCCGTTCCAGTCGATCAGGCCGCCGCGATCAAGTTCGAGGATGCGCGTGGCGAGGTTTTGCAGGAAGGAACGGTCGTGCGTGATGAACAGCACGGCGCCCTGGAAGTCTTTCAGCGCCTCTTCGAGCCAGGCAATCGCACCGATGTCCAGGTGGTTGGTCGGTTCGTCGAGCAGCAGCAGATCGGGCTCGGACACCAGCGCCTGAGCCAGCAGCACGCGACGACGCCAGCCGCCGGAGAGTTCGGCGAGAGTCTTGTCGGCCGGCAGTTGCAGGCGGCTGAGGGTGCTGTCGACCAGCGTCTGCAAGCGCCAGCCGTCACGGGCTTCAAGGTCGTGCTGAACGTGCATCAGCTTGTCCAGATCGGCGTCGGTGACGATGTTCTGGCTCAGGTGATGGTATTCGGCGAGCAGGGCGCCAACACCATCGAGGCCTTCAGCCACCACGTCGAATACCGTCCGGTCGTCGGCCACTGGCAATTCTTGCGGCAATTCGCCGATTTTCAGACCGGGGGCACGCCACACCGAGCCGTCATCGGGCTTCTGGTCGCCCTTGACCAGTTTCATCATGCTGGACTTGCCAGTGCCGTTGCGGCCGATGATGCACACCCGCTCACCACGGGCGATCTGCCAGGACACCTTGTCCAACAACGGCATAGCGCCGAACGCAAGGGACACATCGCTGAATTTGAGCAGGGTCATGAGCTTCTCCAAAAACCGGGCGCGCATTCTACCTGACTTGAGGCTTCAGCAGGCCGGCAATTTGTCTGTCGAAGCACTCTGCACAACATTTGTTGCGAACTTGTGCAGCGAGGCTCGCAAAGCTTTCGCCGCTTGCTGGCAAAAGGCTAAGCTACAGGCAATTCAGTGCGGATTCCGATCGGCACTTGTCATGATTTCTCTGCCCGGATGTCTCATGCGCAGTCGCCTTTTCAGCGTTTTGTCCTGCTTGTTTCTTACCGCCGCTGCCGCTCAATCCGTCCAGGCGGTGGACTTGTCCACCCAACGCCAGTATTACGATGAAGCCAAGCGCGCCTTGGCCAAGGGTGATACCGGCCCGTATTTCCGTTACAGCCAGGCGCTGGCCGATTATCCGCTGGAACCGTATCTGGCTTACGACGAACTGACCGCGCGTCTGAAGACGGCGAGCAACGCCGAGATCGAGAAATTCCTCGCCGAACACGGTGATTTGCCGCAGGCCAATTGGATGAAACTGCGCTGGTTGCGCTGGCTCGCCGACCGTGGCGACTGGGCGACCTTCGTCAAGTATTACGATCCGAAGCTGAATTTCACCGAACTGGACTGCCTCAACGCGCAGTACCAGATCAGCCACGACAAGAAAGCCGAAGGGTATGCCAGTGCGGAAAAACTCTGGCTGACCGGCAAATCGCAACCGGCTGCGTGTGACGCGTTGTTCGGAATCTGGGCCGCCGATGGCCAGCTCACCGAGCAGAAACGCTGGGAGCGCACCAAACTTGCCGCGCAGGCACGCAACTATCCGCTGGCCAACAGCCTGATCAACGGCCTGACCACCCTCGCTCCGCGCGGTCGCTTGCTGGTCGACGTGGCGCAGAAACCCGAACTGCTCAACCAGCCGTCGCGCTTCACCCCGGCCGACGAGCCGATGTCAGACGTCGTCAGCCTCGGCCTGCGCCGCCTCGCTCGGCAGGATCCGGACAAGGCCATGGCTTTGCTCGACGGTTACGCCAGCAGCATGCATTTCTCTCGTGATGAAAAAGTCGCGATTGCTCGCGAGATCGGCCTGACCCTTGCGCGCCGCTTCGACAGCCGCGCGCTGGACGTCATGACCAAATACGATCCGGAGCTGCGCGACAACACCGTCTCGGAATGGCGCCTGCGCCTGCTCTTGCGTCTGGCACGCTGGAATGATGCCTATGAGCTGACCAAACGTCTGCCGCAAGACCTGGCCACCACCAACCGTTGGCGCTACTGGCAGGCGCGCAGCCTGGAACTGGCCGAGCCACAAAACCCGCAAGCGCTGACCCTGTACAAGAATCTGGCGCGGGAACGAGACTTCTACGGCTTCCTCGCCGCAGACCGTTCACAATCGCCTTACTCGCTGAACAACAAGCCGCTGGTGCTCAGCCAGGCGTTGATCAACAAAGTCCGTAACACCCCCGGCGTACGTCGCGCGCTGGAGTTTCATGCACGTGGGCAGATCGTCGACGGGCGTCGCGAGTGGTATCACGTCAGCCGACATTTCAATCGCGATGAAATGGTCGCCCAGGCCAAACTGGCCTACGACCTGAAATGGTACTTCCCGGCGATTCGCACCATCAGTCAGGCGCAGTACTGGGATGATCTGGACATCCGCTTCCCGATGGCGCACCGCGATACCCTCGTGCGTGAAGCCAAGGTTCGCGGCCTGCATTCGAGCTGGGTGTTCGCCATCACCCGGCAGGAAAGCGCCTTCATGGACGACGCGCGCTCCGGCGTCGGCGCCAGCGGTCTGATGCAATTGATGCCCGGCACGGCCAAGGAAACCGCGCGCAAGTTCAGCATTCCATTGGCCTCACCGCAGCAAGTGCTCGATCCGGATAAGAACATCCAGCTCGGCGCCGCTTACCTCAGCCAGGTTCACAGCCAGTTCAACGGCAACCGCGTGCTCGCCTCCGCCGCTTACAACGCCGGCCCCGGCCGTGTGCGTCAGTGGCTGCGCGGCGCTGATCACCTGAGCTTTGACGTGTGGGTGGAAAGCATCCCTTTCGACGAAACCCGTCAATACGTGCAGAACGTGTTGTCTTACTCGGTGATCTATGGGCAAAAGCTCAACTCGCCGCAACCGCTGGTGGATTGGCATGAGCGGTATTTTGATGATCAATGAGCAGGCAGCGACCGCCGGAGAATGAAAAATGCCCGTATCGTGAGATACGGGCATTTTTTATGGCGCATTACTGGGTCGGTTACTGGGTCGGTTAATCAGGCTGGCCATCATTAAACTGCAACGCCGCCAGCCGTGCGTACAGCGGATTGCTGGCGATCAATTGCTGATGTGTCCCCACCGCTACCAGCTTGCCTTGATCCATCACTGCAATGCGGTCAGCGTTCTTCACCGTGGCCAGTCGGTGCGCGATCACCAACGTAGTGCGGTTTTCCATCAGCGTTGGCAGGGCCTGCTGGATCAGATGCTCGCTCTGTGCGTCGAGGGCGCTGGTGGCTTCGTCCAAAAGCAGGATCGGCGCGTCTACCAGCAAGGCGCGGGCAATGGCCAGACGTTGGCGCTGACCGCCGGACAACCCGAGGCCGCCGTCGCCCAGATGAGTTTGATAGCCGTCCGGCATTTGTTCGATGAAGTCGTGGGCGTGGGCAATTCGCGCAGCTTCCTTGACCTGTTCAAGCGTGGCCGTCGGGCAACCGTAGCGGATGTTGTCCTCCACACTGCCGAAGAACAATGCAGGGGTTTGCGAGACCAGGGCGAAACAGCGGCGCAGATCCAGCGGGTCAAGGCTGGTCAGCGGCACGCCATCGAGGAGAATCTGCCCCTCGCGTGGATCGTAGAAGCGCAGCAACAAGTCGTAAACCGTGGACTTGCCCGCGCCCGACGGCCCCACCAATGCCAGGGTTTCGCCCGCCCTCACCGTCAGATTCAAGCCATCAACTGCGTAGCTTTGCGGACGCGACGGGTAGGAAAAACGCGCGTCGCGCAGTTCAAGTTCTCCTTTGACTCGCGCTGGCAAAGTGACCAGTCCGGTCGACGGTGGCTGGATGATGTTTTCCGAGCGCAGCAATTCTGCGATGCGTTCAGCAGCGCCCGCAGCGCGTTGCAGTTCGCCGATCACTTCGCTCAGCGTGCCGAACGCGCTGCCGACAATCAGGCTGTAAAAAACGAATGCCGCCAGCTCGCCGGCTGATATCCGCCCGGCCATCACATCCATGCCGCCGACCCACAACATCACCGCCACCGCGCCAAGCACCAGCACGATCACCAAAGTGATCAACCACGCTCGCTGGAAAATCCGTTTGCGCGCAGTTTCGAACGCCTGCTCGACGGTCGAGGCGAAACGCTGCTCGTCCTGCACCTGGTGGTTGTAGGCTTGCACGGTTTTGATCTGGCCGAGGGTTTCCGACACATAGCTGCCAATGTCGGCGATACGGTCCTGGCTCTGGCGCGACAGATTGCGCACACGGC
The DNA here is from genome assembly GCF_054667565.1 of Pseudomonas sp. S3_G06. Classification (NCBI taxonomy): domain Bacteria; kingdom Pseudomonadati; phylum Pseudomonadota; class Gammaproteobacteria; order Pseudomonadales; family Pseudomonadaceae; genus Pseudomonas; species Pseudomonas sp. S3_G06. The sequence continues at coordinate 1,203,545 of NZ_CP162738.1, read as the reverse complement.
GGCCGAAAATCAGGATTGGCGCGATCACCAGCGGCAGTGCAATCACGACAATGCTGGTCAACTTCGGATTGGTGATGAACAGCAGCACCACACCACCGATGACCATCAGCAGATTGCGCAGGAACAGCGAGAGCGACGAGCCGATCACCGATTGCAGCAGCGTGGTATCAGCGGTCAGGCGCGACTGGATTTCCGAGCTGCGGTTGTCCTCATAAAAGCCCGGATGCAGATACACCAAGTGATTGAACACTTGGCGGCGAATGTCGGCGACCACGCGCTCGCCTATCCACGACACCAGATAGAAACGGGCAAAGGTGCCCAGCGCCAGCCCGAGCACCAGCAACATGAAAATGCCGATGGACTGATTGAGCAGATGCGGCGAACGGGTCATGAAACCCTGGTCTACCAACAACTTGATGCCCTGCCCCATCGACAGGGTAATGCCGGCGGTGACGATCAGCGCGAGTAGAGCGCCGAAGGCATGCCAGCGGTACGGCAGGAGAAAATGACTGGTCAGGCGCAGGGCGCGCCGGTGTCGGGAAGAGAGCATGGAGATCATGGAGTTCACGTCTGCGCAGATGGATCGGGCCAGCCTACAGACTCAGATGGGGTGGAACTCTGTAAATCACAATGAGTCAGGTTAAATATGCCCGGGATGTCCGGATGCTAGAAACGATTGGTCTAAGGTTGCGGTTGAGACGAGCGGTCATTTCTGTTTGAGTAGAGATGCCGCCCGCCGACAGACCGCAGGGAGTTGTCACAGCCTGGTCACGTGGCGGTTTTAACTTAGGCACACAACCTGATGAGGAGACAGGCCATGTCCTTGCAACACAGCAGCGAAGACAAGATTGAAGTGATCCGCACCAAACCCGACCAGTCTCTGGGTTGCTCGATTATCGATGAGCAGGGCCGCGAAGTACCGATCACTGAAGACATGATCCAGGACGCTTGCCGCGAACTGGAGAAGCGATTGGTCAAGCCTGCCGAACAAGAGTGATGTAGCCACCGTCTTCCTGACCCGGCCCTGATTGGCCGGGTTTTTTATGTCTGTAATTTAGCTGCGAATCGTGTAGGAGCTGCCGAAGGCTGCGATCTTTTAATCTTCAAAAAGCAAGATCAAGAGATCGCAGCCTCGTTTCACTCGACAGCTCCTACAGGACACGGGTTGCCCCCAGCGCCGCCACAATCTGCCGCAACCTGGGCGCATCACCTTCAATTCGCACCTTCAGCCCTTCGATCTCGCGTCGCACCGGATATTGCTTGCGCAACACGTCAAACGCCGCACGCTGCTCGGCGACATTCCCCACCAGACTGCGGCGGAAATCCGCATCATCGCGGCGCGGGTCGTACACGCCCCGGCACAACATCGCCAACGCCCACGCCGGATCGCTGTCACCGTGCAGGGAAACTTCCGACAACCAGGTTGCTGGCAGCAGATCGCTGAGCTGGATAGCTGCAGGTTGGCCGCTGAAAGCGCAGTAGGCCTGATAGATTTGCGCGGTCCCGCGTTGCTTGCCGTCGAGGCTGTAACCGGCAATATGGGGCGTGGCCAAAACGCAGAGCTCGGCCAGCGCAGGGTCGACTTCCGGTTCCTTCTCCCAGACGTCGAGCACCGCTTGCAGGTCCTCGCGCTCCAGCAGCACCTCACGCAGCGCAACGTTATCCACCACAGGGCCGCGCGCCGCGTTGATCAGCCAGGCACCCTGCTTGAGTTGCTGCAAACGCTGTTGATCGAACAGGTGCCACGTCGCGTCGTCGCCATTGCGAGTCAAAGGTGTATGCAGACTGATCACGTCGCACTGTTCGATGATCTGCTCGAGGCTGACATAATCGCCGCCCTCGGCAGCCTGACGCGGCGGGTCGCAAACCTTGACGTTCCAGCCCAGGCCTTTCAGGACCTTGATCAAGCGCCCCCCCACTTCACCGGCGCCGACGACACCGTAAGTACGCTGCGTCAGATCAGCCCCTTCGATTTCGGCCAGTGTCATCAGACTGCCCAGTACGTAGTCGACTACACCACGGGCATTGCAACCCGGCGCGCTCGACCAGCAGATCCCGGCCTCGGTGAAGTAATCAAGATCCAGATGATCGGTGCCGATGGTGCAGGTGCCGACAAAGCGCACCTTGCTGCCTTCAAGCAGCGCGCGATTGACGTGGGTCACCGAACGCACCAGCAACACATCGGCGTGCTCGACCGTCGCGCGGTCAATGGAGCGGCCCGGCACTCGGCGGATGTCGCCGAAACCGGCAAAAAAGGCATCGAGCAGCGGGATATTTTCGTCGGCAACAATCAGCATGGCGGGCTCCTTGGGCGGATCGGCAGTTTAGGTGCTGACGCGTCGATCAGCCAGCAGGGTTTGCGCTTACAAATACGCAACAGAGGATATTTCCTGACCGAGGCGTCAGCGGCGTAGAATGCGCCGCTCTGCGCATCAATACTTTCTGGACGCTTTGCCTGTGAACCCTGTAACTGACCAACCTGTCGCCGTCTCGCTGAGCCGCCCTGCGCGGATTCGCCTGGAGTTGAAAAACCTGCTCGCCCTCGCCCTGCCGATCATCATCGCGCAACTGGCGACCACGGCCATGGGCTTCGTCGATGCGGTGATGGCCGGGCGCGTCGGGCCCAAGGACTTGGCGGCAGTGGCACTGGGCAACTCGATCTGGGTTCCGGTGTTTCTGTTGATGACTGGCACCCTGCTGGCCACCACACCAAAAGTCGCCCAGCGTTTCGGCGCCGGCAAGCACAGCGAAATTGGCCCGATCGTGCGTCAGGCGTTATGGCTGGCCTTGGTAGTCGGATTGATCGCCACCTCGATGCTGGTCGCCGCCGAACCGGTGCTGCACCTGATGAAGGTCGATCCCGAGCTGATCGGCCCCTGCATGCAATATCTGCACGGCATCGCCAGCGGCTTGCCGGCGGTGGCCTTCTATCACGTGCTGCGCTGCACCAGCGACGGCATCGGCCGCACCCGCCCGGCCATGGTGCTGGGCCTGTGCGGTCTGGCATTGAACATCCCGCTGAACTACATCTTCATTTATGGCCACTTCGGCGTACCGGCCATGGGCGGCGTCGGTTGCGGCTGGGCCACGGCGATCGTGATGTGGGTAATGGCGCTGGGCCTGGCCGGGTACGAACGCTGGGCACCAGCCTATCGCTCAAGCGAACTGTTCAGCCGTTTCGACTGGCCGCAGTGGGCGGTGATCAAACGTCTGCTGTCGATTGGTCTGCCGATCGGCATCGCGGTGTTTGCCGAGTCGAGCATCTTCGCCGTGATCGCCCTGCTGATCGGCAGCCTCGGCGCGACGGTGGTGGCCGGGCATCAGATCGCGCTGAACGTCAGCTCCCTGGTGTTCATGATTCCCTATTCGCTGGGCATGGCGGTCACCGTGCGTGTCGGCCAGGCGCTGGGCCGCGAGGAACCGCGAGAGGCACGTTTTGCCGCTGGAGTCGGCATGGGCACGGCGCTGGCCTACGCCTGCCTGTCGGCGAGCCTGATGCTGGCGCTGCGCGAGCCGATTGCGGCGATCTATACCGCTGATCCAACGGTGATTCACATTGCGGCAATGCTGATTGTCTACTCGGCGCTGTTCCAGTTTTCCGATGCAATTCAGGTGACTGCCGCCGGCGCGCTGCGCGGCTATCAGGATACTCGGGTGACGATGATCCTGACCCTGTTCGCCTACTGGGGGATTGGTTTGCCGGTCGGTTACGCGCTGGGCCTGACCGATTGGCTCGGTGAGCCACGTGGGCCGAGCGGTTTGTGGCAGGGTTTGATCGTCGGTTTGAGCTGCGCTGCACTGATGCTGTCGATCCGGCTGACATGCAGCGCGCGCAAGCGGATTCGGATCAGTCGTTCGATGGGTTGATCACCCATAAAAAAGACCTGCATTTGCAGGTCTTTTTTTGCCCGGAGTCAGGACTTCTTGCGAATCCAGTACAGATAGGTGCCGGCCTGTTCATGCTGGCTGACCAGTTCATGGTCAAGAAACACGCAGAACTTGGGGATATCGCGCTTGGTCGAGGGATCGGTGGCGATCACCTTGAGCAGGCCGCCGGGCACCAGATCGCGGATGTGCTGGTGCAACATCATCACCGGTTCCGGGCAATTGAGGCCGGTGGCGTCGAGGGTGCCGTCGACCGGGGTATCGATCATTTCACTCATGGTTCACTCCAGAAACTGGCCGGCATTGTCGCGCATTGCTTGGGATATCGTCCAACCCATCTGGGAGCGAGCCTGCTCGCGAAGGCAATCCGTCAGCCCCACCGCTCTCGCGAGCAGGCTCGCTCCCACAGGTTCAGTGTTGTATCAGCGCGTTTTGGTTTTCCTGGTGTCGTGCCGGCGCAGATGGCAAGTCACTTCCTCGCGGTCGTGGTATAGCTGCTTGCAGCCGATATCAACCTTGATCCCACGCGCCTTGAATCCATCGGCAATGCGCTCGAGCAGACGTTTCACTTCGGCATAACGCTGCTTCATCGGCAGCTTCAGGTTGACCACTGCTTCGCGGCAATGTCCTTCGCCGATCCACTCTTCCAGCATCGCCGCGTTACGCGCCGGTTTCTCGACAATGTCGCAAACCATCCAGTCCACCGGCTGTTTGGGCTTGAAGGTAAAACCGTCCGCCATCAGATGCTGGACCAGCCCGGTTTCCATCAGGCTTTCAGCCATCGGGCCGTTGTCGATCGCCGTCACCAGCATGCCCCGGTTGACCAGTTGCCAGGTCCAGCCGCCCGGCGCGGCGCCGAGATCGACGCCGGTCATGTCGCTGTGCAGGCGGTCTTCCCACTGATCACGTGGAATGAAGTGATGCCACGCTTCTTCCAGCTTCAAGGTCGAACGGCTGGGCGCCTCGCGAGGAAACTTCAGGCGCGGAATGCCCATCGGCCACATCGCCGAATTGCCGGCATCGGCCATGCCGAGAAATACTTCGCGGCCACTCTTGAAAGTCAGCAACAAACGCGGCTTGCTGGCGTCTTCCACCAGTTTGCCAGCGGCGGTCAGCGCCTTGCGCAGCGGGCCTTCGAACTTCTTGCAGAAGTTCGACAGTTCCTTGCCGTCATTGGTATCGACCACTTCCAGCCACAGACTGCCAAACACCGGGAAATCGGCCATGTGCGCGAGAATCACACTGATCCGGTCGTTTTCCGGCAGATCAATGAAAAAGCCCCGCGCCCACTGCCGCGGGAAGATCAATTCGGCGAAACGCTGACCGCGCATCAGGCGTTCGGCGCCGTCCGCTTCAGTGCAGACAAACTCGGCGCAGGCCGTGGCGGTTTTGGCTTTGGCGTAACCGGCGACATTGAGACGGGCGGCGAGATCGGAAATCTCCGAACAGACTTCGCCTTCGAAGCCGGGCCGGCAATGCATGAATAGGGTGTTCATTCTTACTCCTGGGCAGCGGTCGATCATTCGGCCGCTGCGCGATGCTCAAGCCTTGCGTTGCCGCAATGCCTGTCACGAAAACCGGCGCATGATAGCTGAAGTCGGAACCATGGTTGCGCCGATAGAGTCCAGTTATTAGCCAGCTACTCAAAACAGGGCTAGGTTTAATGCTCTGCCCGTCCCCTCAGTCCGTAGCCGTGCGGACTCAAAGGAGTGATCGTAATGCCGTCCCTCGATAGTCTGAAGTCACTGAAAACCCTACAAATCGACGCCACGACCTACCACTATTTCAGCCTGCCGGAAGCCGCCAAAAGCCTGGGCGACCTCGACAAGCTGCCGATGTCGTTGAAGGTCCTGCTGGAAAATCTGCTGCGCTGGGAAGACGAAAAAACCGTCACCGGCGCTGACCTCAAGGCCATCGCCGCCTGGCTTAAGGAGCGCCGCTCCGATCGCGAAATCCAGTACCGCCCTGCCCGCGTATTGATGCAGGATTTTACCGGTGTGCCCGCCGTGGTCGACCTCGCCGCAATGCGCGCGGCGATGGCCAAGGCTGGTGGCGACCCGCAACGGATCAATCCGTTGTCGCCGGTGGATCTGGTGATCGACCACTCGGTGATGGTCGACAAGTTTGGCAGCGCCAGTGCGTTTGAACAGAACGTCGACATCGAAATGCAACGCAACGGCGAGCGCTATGCCTTCCTGCGCTGGGGCCAGAGTGCGTTCGATAACTTCAGCGTGGTCCCGCCGGGTACCGGCATCTGCCACCAGGTCAACCTTGAGTACCTCGGCCGCACCGTCTGGACCAAAGACGAGGATGGCCGCACCTACGCGTTCCCCGACACGCTGGTCGGCACCGACTCACACACCACCATGATCAACGGCCTCGGCGTACTCGGCTGGGGCGTTGGCGGGATCGAAGCGGAAGCGGCGATGCTTGGGCAACCGGTATCGATGCTGATCCCGGAAGTGATCGGCTTCAAACTCACCGGCAAGCTCAAGGAAGGCATCACCGCCACCGATCTGGTGCTGACCGTGACGCAGATGCTGCGCAAGAAAGGCGTGGTCGGCAAATTCGTCGAATTCTATGGCGACGGTCTCGCCGACCTGCCACTGGCCGACCGCGCGACCATCGCCAATATGGCCCCGGAATACGGTGCGACATGCGGCTTCTTCCCGGTCGACGATGTCACGCTGGAATACCTGCGCTTGTCCGGCCGGCCGCCGGAAGTGGTGAAGCTGGTCGAGGCCTACACCAAGGCTCAAGGCCTGTGGCGTCTGCCTGGTCAGGAGCCGGTGTTCACCGACAGCCTGGCGCTGGACATGGGCAGCGTCGAAGCCAGTCTGGCCGGGCCGAAACGGCCGCAGGATCGCGTCTCGCTGCCGAACGTCGCACAGGCCTTCAGTGATTTCATCGACCTGCAATTCAAACCGACCAGCAAGGAAGAAGGACGCCTGGAAAGCGAGGGCGGTGGCGGCGTGGCGGTGGGCAACGCCGATCTGGTCGGCGAAGCGGACTACGAATACGAGGGCAAGACCTATCGCCTGAAAAACGGTGCCGTGGTCATCGCCGCGATCACTTCCTGCACCAACACTTCCAACCCGAGCGTGATGATGGCGGCCGGGTTGCTGGCGAAGAAAGCCGTCGAGAAAGGTCTGACGCGCAAGCCCTGGGTCAAAAGCTCACTGGCCCCCGGTTCGAAAGTCGTCACCGACTATTACAAGGCTGCCGGGCTGACTCAGTACCTTGATCAGCTCGGTTTTTCGTTGGTCGGTTACGGCTGCACCACCTGCATCGGCAACTCCGGGCCACTGCCGGAGCCGATCGAGAAAGCCATTCAAAAGGCCGATCTGACCGTCGCATCAGTCCTGTCCGGCAACCGCAACTTCGAAGGTCGCGTACACCCACTGGTGAAAACCAACTGGCTGGCCTCGCCTCCGCTGGTCGTCGCTTACGCACTGGCTGGCAGCGTGCGCACCGATATCAGCAGCGAACCGCTGGGCGAGGATCAGCAGGGCAATCCGGTGTACCTGCGCGATATCTGGCCGAGCAGCCGGGAAATCGCCGAAGCGGTGAATCAGGTCAATACGGCGATGTTCCACAAGGAATACGCCGAAGTGTTTGCCGGCGACGAACAATGGCAGGCCATCGAGGTGCCGCAAGCGGCCACATACGTCTGGCAGGACGATTCGACCTACATTCAGCATCCACCTTTCTTCGACGACATTTCCGGCCCGCTGCCGGAAGTCAAAGACGTCAAAGGTGCGCGGGTTTTGGCCTTGCTCGGCGATTCAGTGACCACCGACCACATCTCCCCCGCCGGCAACATCAAGATCGACAGCCCGGCCGGGCGGTATCTGCAGGAAAAAGGCGTCGAACCGCGCGATTTCAACTCCTACGGTTCCCGTCGCGGCAATCATGAAGTGATGATGCGCGGCACGTTTGCCAACATCCGTATTCGCAACGAAATGCTTGGCGGCGAGGAAGGCGGCAACACCATTTACATCCCCACCGGGGAAAAAATGGCCATCTACGATGCAGCGATGAAATATCAGGCGTCGGACACGCCGCTGGTGGTGATTGCCGGTCAGGAGTACGGCACAGGATCGAGCCGTGACTGGGCGGCGAAAGGCACCAATCTGCTGGGCGTTAAAGCCGTGATTGCGGAGAGCTTCGAACGCATTCACCGCTCGAATCTGGTCGGCATGGGTGTGCTGCCGTTGCAGTTCAAGCTTGATCAGAACCGCAAGAGCCTCAATCTGACCGGCAAAGAGACGTTCGAGATTCTGGGATTGACCGGCGTCGAGCTGACGCCGCGGATGAACCTGCCGCTGGTTATCACTCGCGAGGATGGGCGTCAGGAGAAGATTGAAGTCTTGTGCCGGATTGATACCTTGAATGAAGTTGAGTACTTCAAATCCGGGGGGATTCTGCATTATGTGTTGCGGCAGTTGATTGCTTCGTAATGGAGTGAAATTCGCGCAGGCTGTGATCTTTTTGACTTGGCTTTCAAAGGCAGGATCAAAAGATCGCAGCCTTCGGCGGCTCCTGCATTCAGGCGAAAAAAAACCCGCCGAAGCGGGTTTTTCCCAAGACCATTATCGACTCCCTGTCGGCAGCGATCCTTGCGATGGTCGATCGTCCATGATCCTGAAACACTCCCTGTGTCTCAGTTGATGTGTGTAGATTACCCAGTGGATCCAATCAGCAATAGTCGTAAAAGCTACCAACGCGTGTAAGACATTCGCCATACAAACACTTCCGAAAACCCTTAGACCTGTCAGGCACCGCCGCTTTCACGAGCCCTGGCGCTTTCGGCGAGAAACTGTTCAAGCCTGCTCAACTGCTCCTCCCAGCCGCGACTGTCCATGTAATACGCCTCTTTCTGACGGATATCAGGGATGTGCGCGAAGCCGGATTCCGAGACCTTGAGTAGTGTGCCGTCTTCGAAGTCCTGCAATTCGAACTTGACCAGCGTGGTCGGCTCTTGTGAGTAGTCGATCTTCGGGTTGACCGCATACGGGTGCCAGCGGAAAGAAAACAACTGCTGCGGCTCGACCCGCTCGATCAGCACATTCCACAATACGTGTTCATAACCGGGGTACGTGACCTGGCCCTGCGTCCACTCGCCGGCAATGAAACGCCGGCCCTCGAGCGCCACGCCAAACCACTGGCCAAACGCCTCTGCATCGACCAATGCACGCCAGACGTGGGAACGCGACGCCTTGAGCTTGATCTTGCGTTCGAAACTGTTAGGTACTGGTTTCATACGTCACCTCCTGTTCTGAACACTAGGCTTGTATGACCACATGTCCAATGCGAAGTTGTATCGAAGCGCTGCAGACACCGATTCGAGCGGACACATTCTGCGGTAGTTTGCGCTCTGTGATCGGCGCCGCATGACCTGTTATCTTTCCAGCGAATCCGCAGAAACAAGGACGAATCATGCAGCCCTCTCTTGCCGATCGGTATCGCGGCGCCCTCCTCGGCCTGGCTTGCGGCGATGCGGTCGGCACAACGGTTGAGTTCCAGCCGCGAGGATCATTCCAGCCGCTGAGCGACATGGTCGGCGGTGGCCCGTTCCAGCTCAAGCCAGGGCAATGGACCGATGACACTTCAATGGCACTGTGCCTGGCTGAGAGCCTGCTGCGCAAAAACGGTTTCGACGCGGCTGATCAGATGGGCCGCTATCTCAATTGGTGGAAATGGGGATACCTAAGCTCCACCGGAGAATGTTTCGACATCGGCATGACCGTCAGCCAGGCGCTGCAACAGTATCAGCGAACCGGAGAGCCTTTCGCAGGGTCGACTGATCCGTTGACTGCTGGTAACGGGTCGCTGATGCGGTTGGCACCAGTTGTGCTGTTTTATTTTCCGGACGCTCGACAGATCCAGATCCAAGCTGCCGACAGTTCGCGCACAACCCATGCGGCGCCGGAGGCAATCGAGTGCTGCCAATTGCTGGCTGATCTGATCGCACGAGCGCTTGAGGGAGCGGAGAAAACACAGCTTCGGCGGTCGCCACTGCTCCAGCTTTCCCAGCCTAAGGTGGTTGCGATTGCGCGAGGTGAGTACCTCGAAAAAACGGCAAACGAAATCAAAGGCAGCGGTTACAGCGTGCAAGCTCTGGAAGCCGCTTTGTGGTGCTTTCACCATACGCAGACATTCGCCGAAGCGGTGTTGAAAGCAGCCAATCTCGGTGATGATGCGGATACAACGGCTGCTATCGTCGGTCAGTTGGCAGGTGCTTACTACGGCGCTCGGGCGATTCCCGAACACTGGCTGGAGCAGTTGCATGAAGGCGAGGAAATCACCGCCACTGCGGATCGCTTGCTTGAGGCCTCCCGGCTACGTACATAACAATCGATACACTCTTTCCACTCGAGATAGCGAGAACCTTATGTCAGTACGTTTGCTTATGGCCTCTGTGCCTTTTTTGTTTGCCCCTTTCGCCCATGCCGCCGTTGATTGCGCCAACGCCAGCGATCAGGCGACGATGAATCAATGCGCGGGGCAAGCCTTCAAAGCGGCGGACAAGGAATTGAATACGCTCTATCAGCAGGTCACCGGGCGCCTTAAGGACAACCCGGACGGAAAGAAGCTGCTGGTCAACGCGCAGCGGGCATGGGTCAGCTTTCGGGATGCCGAGTGCAAGTTTTCGGCATCCGGGGTGGCGGGCGGGAGTGTTTATCCATTGGTTTACAGTAGTTGTCTTAACGCGTTAACCAAGGCCAGAGTAGAAACGCTGAAGCAGTATTTGAAATGTGAGGAAGGTGATATGAGTTGCCCGGTACCCGGTGCGTAATCACAGGCTCACTTACGGGAGCCTGTGCTGTGAAACCGTTACGCCTCAGACGTGAGGATCGCCCGGCGCTTTGCTCGGCGCAGCGTATTGAGGTTTAAGGTGACCATCCTGATCGAGTAACCAGGCGTCCATGATCTGCCGCACTACTGGACCGGCAACACGACCACCCGCCTCGCCGTTCTCGATCATTACCGAGATGGCGATCTTTGGATGTTCGGCCGGTGCAAATCCTACAAACAGGGCGTTGTCACGGTGGCGCTCGAGGGTTTTCTCACGGTTGTAGCGCTCACCCTGCTTGATCGCCACCACTTGCGCCGTACCACTCTTGCCAGCGATGCGGTATTGCGCCCCCGCAGCCGCCGCTCGGGCGATGCCTCGAGCATCGTGCATGACCATCTGCATACCGTGGTTGACCTGCTCCCAATCACGCGGATCCTTGAGCAGAATGTTCGGCATCGGGTGCTCGTCAACCGGCGCTACACCGTCGACCGACTTGGCCAGGTGCGGCCGATTCCATATCCCTTTGTTGGCAATCAGTGCCGTGGCTTGGGCCAATTGCAGCGGGGTGACCTGCATGTAGCCCTGGCCGATGCCGAGAATAACTGTCTCGCCGGGATACCAGGCCTGCCGCCGTGTAGCGCGTTTCCACGCTTGCGACGGCATCAGACCGGGGGACTCTTCAAACATGTCCAGCGAGACTTTTTCACCAAGGCCGAACATCGCCATGTAGTCGTGCAGACGATCGATGCCAAGCTTGTGCGCCAGATCATAGAAGTAGGTGTCGTTCGAGCGCATGATCGCCGCGTCCATGTCCACCCAACCATCACCGCTGTGGTTCCAGTTGCGATACTTGTGATCGAAGTCCGGTAATTGGTAGTAGCCGGGATCGTATACGCGGGTCTGCGGGGTCACGACGCCTGCGTCCAGCCCTGCGATGGCGACTTCCGGTTTGATCGTCGAGCCTGGGGCGTACAGGCCGCGCAGTACGCGGTTAAACAGCGGACGGTCGATGGAATCACGCAACGCTGAATATTCCTTTGAGCTGATGCCAGTCACGAACAGATTCGGATCGAAGCTCGGATTGCTGACCATCGCCAGCACTTCTCCCGTGGACGGATCAAGGGCTACCACTGAACCACGACGGTCACCCAAAGCAGCTTCGGCAGCTTCCTGCAGCTTTACATCGAGGCTAAGGATGATGTTTTTACCTGGAACCGGATCCGTGTGCTTGAGCACCCGCAGCACGCGGCCTTGAGCATTGGTTTCCACTTCTTCGTAACCGACATGGCCGTGCAACTGCGCTTCATAAAAACGCTCGATACCAGTTTTACCAATGGATTGCGTACCTCGGTATTCAACGGAATCGAGGGTCTTCGATTCTTTTTCATTGATCCGACCGACATAACCAATCGAATGGGCGAAATGGGCCCCAAGGGGATAGTGCCGGACAAACTGCGGCTCGACATCAATACCCGGCAGACGAAATTCATTAACCGCCAGGACGGCAATCTGCTCTTCCGTCAGCTCATAAAACAGGGTGACCGGTGTGAACGGATGCCGGGATTGCTTCATCGCCTTGTCGAATATCGTGCGGTCTTCAGCAGGCAAGTGCAGCAAGTTGATGACTTCGTCCAATTCTTGATTGACGTCGGTGGCACGCTCACGGGTGATGGTCAGGTTGTAGCTGGGGCGATTGTCGGCGAGCAACACACCGTTGCGGTCGTAGATCAATCCACGCGTCGGCGGTATCGGGAGGACATGGACGCGATTGTTTTCGGAGATGGTCGAGTGATAGTCGAATTCCACGACCTGGAGGATGTACAGGCGCACCACCAGAGCGCAGCTGATGGCGAAGACAAACAGAGCGCAGGCGATCAATCGTTTGTTGACCAGCCGCGTCTCTTTTTCATGATCCTTGATTGGGATTGGTTCAGGCATTTCTACAGCAACTCTTTGACATAAATGAGTGCCGATCCGTGGGCCGGATATCAGTCCGTTAAAAAACGAGCTGCACCATACCAAAACTCGCCATCCACTTCAGGATGAATTTCCCCGGTAGCAGGCTGAAAACTTTCCCGCAGGCAAAACAAAACCCCAACTGCTTTCGCAATTGGGGTTTCGAATTTAATCTTGACGATGACCTACTCTCACATGGGGAAACCCCACACTACCATCGGCGATGCATCGTTTCACTGCTGAGTTCGGGATGGGATCAGGTGGTTCCAACGCTCTATGGTCGTCAAGAAATTCGGGTACTGACTCGTGACCAGATGGCCTCGCTTCAGCAAATTGGGTATGTGACAGCTTTCGGTGTTTGTGCGCTTCGAACTTTCGGTTCGTTTCGTCTTCACACACCGCAATCTGGTGCCTTCTCAGGTCAGCAAATTGCTTGGGTGTTATATGGTCAAGCCTCACGGGCAATTAGTATTGGTTAGCTCAACGCCTCACAGCGCTTACACACCCAACCTATCAACGTCGTAGTCTTCGACGGCCCTTCAGGGAACTCAAGGTTCCAGTGAGATCTCATCTTGAGGCAAGTTTCCCGCTTAGATGCTTTCAGCGGTTATCTTTCCCGAACATAGCTACCCGGCAATGCCACTGGCGTGACAACCGGAACACCAGAGGTTCGTCCACTCCGGTCCTCTCGTACTAGGAGCAGCCCCTCTCAAATCTCAAACGTCCACGGCAGATAGGGACCGAACTGTCTCACGACGTTCTAAACCCAGCTCGCGTACCACTTTAAATGGCGAACAGCCATACCCTTGGGACCGGCTTCAGCCCCAGGATGTGATGAGCCGACATCGAGGTGCCAAACACCGCCGTCGATATGAACTCTTGGGCGGTATCAGCCTGTTATCCCC
>NZ_CP162738.1:237500-1185000 GCF_054667565.1 Pseudomonas sp. S3_G06 | reverse complement strand
GGCGAATTATAGACCTCTGGTATCTGCCGTCAACCGTTAATTTCGCTTTTCTTTCAACTCAGCAAAAACGCTTTCTATATATAGACGCGCCCCCATCCAATGCGCAGTATATTGCCCACTACCACAACAATACTGTTTTTTTGCCTTGGATGCTGCCGCGCAATGAATGATCAACCTCGCTCCCTTGCTTCCACATTGTTTCCGGTTTGCCTGCTCATGATAGCCATGGCGTCCATCCAGTCGGGCGCTTCTCTGGCCAAAAGCATGTTCCCCATTATCGGCGCACAAGGAACAACCACTCTTCGCTTGATCTTTGCCAGCGTGATCATGCTGCTGATACTGCGCCCATGGCGTGCAAAGCTGACCGCCAAGTCTCTTCGTACCGTGATCGTCTACGGAATGGCATTGGGTGGAATGAACTTCCTCTTTTATATGTCGCTGCGCACAGTGCCGCTGGGCATCGCCGTTGCGCTGGAATTCACCGGCCCTCTGGCTGTAGCTATATATGCCTCTCGCCGCGCCATCGATTTTGTATGGATTGCGCTTGCTGCGGCCGGCTTGCTTCTATTGATACCTACCGGGGCAACCACTGCCGGCATTGATTTGGTCGGAGCGGGTTATGCGCTGGGCGCCGGAGTGTGCTGGGCGCTGTACATTCTGTTCGGGCAAAAGGCCGGCGCCGACAACGGGGTGACGACGGCAGCCCTCGGCGTGATGATCGCCGCGCTGTTCGTGGCGCCGATCGGCATTGTTCATGCCGGCGCTGCGCTGCTTACACCATCGCTGATTCCGATCGCTATCGGCGTCGCCATTCTGTCCACCGCCCTTCCCTATACCCTGGAGATGGTCGCCCTGACGCGAATGCCCGCGCGCACCTTCGGCACGCTCATGAGTATCGAACCGGCCTTCGGAGCACTATCAGGTCTGCTTTTTCTCCAGGAATACCTTTCATTGTCACAATGGCTGGCCATCCTGTGCATTATTCTGGCGTCAGTGGGCGCAACCATGACCATGGGCAGCGGAGCAAAGCCTGCTGTCGCTGCCGACTGAAGCGTAATAGAAAGTGGGGTCTGGTAATTGGCGCTCATTTAGGCCATGTTTAGCTTCGTAACCCATCGCCAGGCATGGATTTTTTTGCAAAGGACGGCACAACGCTGCAAACGCGAGCGAATACAGGCAGACCCGAGCACCAGACTCGTGGCCGCTATTAAGGATGGTAATGAAACGAATTTTGCTATTGATCGCCCTGCTGGCGATCGCGAGTTGCGCAGCGACCTCGGAAACCCAGGTCAAACGCGGCAAGAAGGGGCTGCACATCAACTGTTCCGGACTTTCATCCTCATGGGACAAGTGCTACACCAGCGCCGCCAATTCCTGCGCGCCCAAGGGCTACAAGGTGATCGCCAAATCCGGGGACGCCGTCGAAGAACCTGGCGATTATCCGTTCGGCTTGAACCCCGCCGGTTATACCAGCCGCAGCATGATCGTCATCTGCAAATAACTACTCGGCTCGTGGCAAAGCGAGCTGACGCGTAATTTCCTCGTGACTCGAGCGCAACACCGTACGCTGCACGTCTGGTGTTGCCAGCATCCGCGCGACCACCAATGCGCCCACGCATTGCGACAGCACCGACCAGGCCAGACTCTCGCTTTCCAGTATCTCGGCCCAGCCCCGCTGAAGACGGCAGATCCAGTTTTCAGCCTGCTCACGCACCTGTACATCGGCACGGGCAATCTCCGCGCCCAATGTCGGCAGCGCGCAACCGGCCTCGGGTTGCTCGACGTGGGCCATGCTCAGGTACTGCTTCAGACAACGCTCCAGCCGCTGCCGATCTGCACCGCCCTGGCCACCAAGGCGTTCAAGACTTTCACTCAACTCTCGCTCGACGATGGCAGCGAACAACGCATCCTTGGATGAAAAGTGGCTGTAGAACGCGGCGCCACTCAAACCGATGGCTTTCATCAGGCCATCCACGCCCACCGTGGAAAACCCCGATTTCTTTGCCGACAGCGCGCTGCTTTGCAGCAATCGTTCGCGGGTTTCCGATTTGTGTCCGGCCGAATAACGCATGTCATCTCCTGAAGTAGATCGCCTTGACGCTGCCCGAATCCTAGCATAACGTTCGTTAACTAAACGATCGTTAACCCAAAGGGATTCACCCATGAATAACAAGAAGGTCGTGTTGGTTGTCGGTGCCGGTGATGCCACCGGCGGGGCAATTGCCAAGCGCTTTGCCAGTGAGGGGTTTATAGCCTGCGTGACCCGGCGCAGCGCCGACAAATTGCAGCCTCTGGTTGACGCAATCATCGCTGAGGGCGGTGAGGCCCATGGTTTTGCCTGCGATGCGCGCAAGGAAGATGACGTCATCGCCTTGATCGAAGATATCGAAACCCGCGTCGGCCCGATCGAGGCCTTTGTCTTCAACATCGGCGCCAACGTGCCCTGCAGCATTCTCGAAGAAACCGCGCGCAAATATTTCAAGATCTGGGAGATGGCCTGCTTCTCCGGTTTTCTCAATGCCCGTGAAGTGGCCAAGCGCATGGTCACTCGGCAGCGCGGCACGATTCTGTTCACTGGTGCCACGGCCGGGCTGCGCGGTGCTTCTGGATTTGCCGCTTTCGCCGGAGCCAAACACGGCATCCGCGCACTGGCGCAAAGCATGGCGAGAGAGTTGGGGCCGATGAACATTCATGTCGCCCACGTCGTAGTTGATGGTGCGATCGATACCGACTTCATCCGCGACAGCTTTCCCGAGAAATACGCGACCAAGGATCAGGACGGCATTCTCGATCCAGGGCACATCGCTGAAAACTATTGGTATCTGCACAGTCAGCCACGGGATGCCTGGACCTTCGAGCTGGACCTGCGCCCATGGAACGAACGCTGGTAAGCCCTCCCCCCTCATTACAACAATAAGAGAGCGATTTGATCATGACGAAAACCGTGGAATTCTATTTCGACCTCGGCAGCCCCACCACCTATCTGGCGCACACCCAGCTAGCGAAAATCTGCGCCGATACCCAGAACGAACTGATCTATATCCCGATGCTGTTGGGCGGCGTGTTCAAAGCCACCGGCAATGCTTCGCCAGCAATGATTCCGGCCAAGGGTCGCTACATGTTTCAGGATCTCGATCGCTTCGCCAGACGCTATGGCGTCCAGCTCAGATTCAATCCGCACTTTCCAATCAACACGCTGATATTGATGCGTGCCGTCACTGGCATGCAGATGCGCCAGCCGCAGCGTTTCGCCGAATTCGTCGATTGCCTGTTCAGGGCGCTTTGGGTTGAAGGCCGTAACCTCAACGATCCGCAAGCCATTGCCGCCGTGTTGACTGAAAACGGCTTCGACCCCCAAGAGATAATGGCGCTGACCAATGATGAATCAGTAAAAGCCGCACTCAAGGAAAACACCGAAGCCGCCATCAAGCGCGGCGTCTTCGGTGCCCCCAGCATGTTCATCGGCGATCAGCTGTTCTTCGGTCAGGATCGACTCGACTTCGTAGAAGAGGCATTGCGCCAGGATTGAAGCCGAGCCCCAAGGCATCGCGAGCGGTGCCTTGGGTAAATCGATCAAATGGCCACAGTGCGCTCGTTCAGCCAGCTCAGCGCCGCGCCATCCAGCAACGGACTCAGACGCTCGCGTACTTCACTGTGATAAGCATTGAGCCACTGCTTTTCTTCCTGAGTCAGCAGGTCGGCAATCAGGCAGCGGGTATCGATCGGGCACAGCGTCAGGGTTTCGAACTTGAGGAAGTCGCCGAATTCGCTGCTGCCGGCCTCGCGATTCATCGCCAGGTTCTCGATGCGCACGCCCCAGCGGCCCGGGCGATAAGTGCCGGGTTCGATCGAGGTAATCATCCCCGGCTGCATCGCCGTCTGCGGTGCCGGTGCCGCTTGATAAGCGATCACTTGCGGACCTTCGTGAACGTTGAGGAAATAGCCAACGCCATGACCGGTGCCATGACCGTAGTCGACGTTGTCAGCCCAGATCGGCGCACGAGCGATGGCGTCGAGCAGCGGCGACAGGATGCCTTTCGGGAATCGTGCCCGCGACAGCGCAATCACGCCTTTCAACACGCGCGTGCAGTCCTGTTTCTGCTCCTGCGTCGGCGTACCCACCGGGACCATGCGCGTGATGTCTGTGGTACCGCCAAGGTATTGGCCACCGGAGTCGATGAGCAACAGACCATCACCCTCGATCACCGCATGCTCTTCTTCGGTAGCGTGATAGTGCGGCATCGCGCCATTGGCGTTGAATGCGGCAATGGTGTTGAAGCTCAGCGAAACATAATCGGGGCGACGTTCACGGGCAGCGGTAAGTTTCTCGTCGATGGTCAGTTCGGTGATGCGCTCGCGCCCCCATGCCGATTCCAGCCAGGCAAAGAATTCGCACAACGCCGCGCCATCCTGCTCCATGGCTTTACGGATGTGCTGAGCGTCGGCCTCGCTTTTCTGCGATTTGGCCAGCGTGGTCGGGTTGAGGCCCTCGACCAGTTTCACGCCACTGTCCAGATGATCCAGCAAACCTGTGGTCACTCGTGCCGGGTCGACCAGCAGGCTCTCGCCACTCGGCACCGCACGCAATGCATCGGCCACTTCGCTGTAGTCACGCAGCGTCACGCCATTCTGCTCGAGCACGGCGCGCAGATCGGCATCGACCTTGCTCAGCGCCACGAACAGCGTGGCTTGCTGCTGATTGATCAAGGCGAACGAAACAAACACCGGGTTGAACGAGACGTCACCACCGCGCAGGTTGAACAGCCAGGCAATGTCATCCAGGGTGGCGATGAAATGCCAGTCAGCACCGCGCTCTTGCAAGGTTTCGCGCAGTTTCGCCAGTTTCTCGCCACGGCTGACGGTCGCTTGCGGCGGCAGATGCTGATAGATCGGCGCGTTCGGCAGGCTCGGGCGATCACGCCAGACTTCCTCCAACAGGTCGGTATCGGTGCGCAGGCGAGCGCCGCGTACTTCAAGTTTGCTGCTCAGCGTGCGCGCCGAAGCCACCGCCATTACCGCGCCATCCACCGCAACCACGCCGCCCTCGGGGGTTTGCTCCGCCAGCCAGTCCAGCGGGCTCGGTTGCCCCGGTTGCAGCTTGACCAGTTCGATGCCGCTGCCGTTGAGCTCTTTCGTCGCCTGTTCCCAGTAACGACTGTCGGCCCACACGCCGGCGAAATCAGCAGTGACGATCAGCGTACCGACCGAACCGTGGAAACCCGACAGCCATTGCCGGCCCTGCCAGTAACCCGGCAGGTATTCCGAAAGATGCGGGTCGGCGGACGGCACCAGCAGCGCATGGATGCCTTCGCGGCGCATCAGTTCACGGGTATGCGCCAGGCGCTGAGGCACCGATCCTTCGGTCAAGGTGTGGGAACTCATCATGTCTCCTGCTAATCGCGTCATCGTTATTGTTCGTAGCCTTCGCGGCCATGGAAAGCATCTGCTGTTTAGAGCCCTGCCGCCCAGAATGCCGGGGCACTGGCACAGGCGGTGGTGATCAGGTCAACGGCCTTGTCGACATCCTCGACGGTGGTAAACCGCCCGAGGCTCAAGCGAATGGTGCGCCCCGCCAGCCGCGCATCGTGTCCGAGCGCGAGCAGCACGTGGGACGGCTCATTACTTGCGGAATTACACGCCGACGTCGCGGAAAACGCGATCGAATGGCTCAATGCGGCGCTGTTGAACTCGCCCTCGCTGAAGGTCAGGCTCAGGGTGTGCGGAATACGTTGCGAGGCACTGCCATTGAGGCGCACGCCGGGCAACTTCAAAAGCTGTTCGAGCAAGCGTTCGCGCAAAGCGATGATGGATTTTTTCTCTTCATCGAATGCGTCGGCGGCCAAAGCGAAAGCAGCGCCCATCCCGGCAATCTGATGAGTCGCCAGGGTTCCGGAGCGCAGGCCACCTTCATGACCGCCGCCGTGGATCTGTGCCTGCAAGCGTTGCTGCGCCTGCGGGCCGACATACAAGGCGCCGATGCCCTTGGGGCCGTAGAGTTTGTGTGCGGAAAACGACATCAGATCCACCGGCCAGCGGCTCAGCTCGATCGCGACTTTGCCCGCGCCTTGCGCCGCATCAACATGAAACAACGCCTGCCGACTGCCCACCACTTCGCCAATCGCCTCGACATCGTTGACCGTGCCCAACTCGTTGTTGACCAGCATCAGCGAGACCAGAAAGGTGTCGTCACGCATCGCTTCGCTGACCGCTTGCGGCGTGATCAAGCCTTGGGCGTCCGGCACCAGATAGGTCACGGCAATGCCCGAGTCCTGCAATTGCCGCGCGGTGTCGAGAATGGCCTTGTGTTCGATCTGACTGGTAATGATATGGCCGCCGGGAATGCCACGGGCCTGAGCGACGCCTTTGAGGGCGAGGTTGTTGGATTCGGTGGCCCCGGAGGTCCAGACAATCTGCTCAGGCTGCGCGCCGACCAGATCGGCAACTTGCCGGCGCGCCTGCTCGACCGTCTGCCGGGCCTGCTGGCCGAAAGCGTGGGAGCTGGACGCCGGGTTACCAAAGTTACCGTGAAAACCCAGACATTCGATCATCACCTGGATGACCCGCTCGTCCACCGGGGTGGTGGCGGCGTAATCGAAATACAACGGACGTGTGTTCATAAAGGACTCGCAGAGCGTGTTCCGGGATCAGGAGGCTCGTGTCTGCAAACGACAATGCACAGCCTCGTGAGCTGTGCATGGGTTCGAGAGCGTCATCAATACCTGATCGGATGCCGTTAAAGAAGTAGGGCTTCATTTAAAAGTGCGTAGGAACGCTCCTGAAACCGAGCTTAACAGGCATCGGGCCGGCGATTGAAGCAATGCGTCAGTGAAAGCTTTCCAGAAGTAACGGATACAGCGAGATCACCAACAGCGCCGCCATGCCCCAATTGAACACGCGCAACCAGCGCGGATCTTTCAGCACATTGCGCAACAGCGTGCCGCACGCCGCCCACAGGCCGACACTGGGCAGATTGATGATGGCGAACACCGCCGCGATGATCACGACGTTATAGAAGTAACCCTGCATCGGCGTGTACGTGCTGATGGCACCGATGGCCATGATCCACGCCTTGGGATTGACCCATTGGAACGCCGCGGCGCCCAGATAGCTGATCGGTTTCGCCTCGCCGTGGGCACTGTCGCCGACCGGGCCGGAGTGGGCGATTTTCCACGCCAGATACAACAAATACGCCGCGCCGACATAACGCAGCACCGTATACAGAATCGGATAGGCCTGAAACACCGCGCCAAGGCCGAAGCCCACCGCTACCACCAACAGGAAGAAGCCGCAGCTGATGCCGAGCATGTGCGGAATGGTGCGGTTGAAACCGAAATTCACTCCGGACGCCAGCAACATGGTGTTGTTCGGCCCCGGTGTGATAGAGGTGACAAGGGCAAACAGGGCAAAGCCCAACAGCAGATCAAGCGAGAGGTTCATCGAGGCAGTCCATCCAGGGTCGTTCAGCTGTTGACCCTATCCCACACGGCCCGGCAAACCCACGGACAGTTAGGGAAAACTTCAAGCAGTACAGTTTGCTTTCAGCTCGGACGACCGTGCAGCTGTATGGCACGTTCGGCGCTCATCTCACCCTGTTGGTCGAAGCCGAAAGTCTTCTGCGGCTGGCCGAGCAATTGGGCTTTTTTCGCGTGGTATTCGTCGAATGACAAGCCGCTGCGGTTCAGCGCTTCCAGCGCCAGTTCGCGGGATTCTTCAGCGGTGTAAGGGCGCAGCTCGGGCGAAACATGGCCGGCACAACCGGCGAGTACGGAAACAGCGAGCATCAGCGAAACAGTCAGTAAACGGTTCATGGGAGCGTCCTGGCGAGCAATGTGGGGTCGATGGAGAAAGGCTACGCCCCGGCTCGCTCGCGCAGAAATCAACGCTCTCAATAGTGGCTATCAGCTTTGCGCTAATACTGGCTGACCGGCAAACGGCAGTGCAGCGCGTCGTCGTGGCTGCGGGCGATACTGCTGTGCACCTGGAACGAGTTGAAGGTCACGTTTTTCGCCCGATGGGTACGGATCAATTGCCAGAAATCCTCCTCGCCGCTTTCGAAACTGCGAAACGCCGCCTCCCCCGCTTCGCGGCTCTGCCATTGCAAAAAGCTCAGCACGCGGCGGCCGTCGTCGCTGGCCTGCACGCTGGCGCTGAGAAACCCGTCGTAACGCTGGGCCAGCCCCTCGGTCTGCGTCGCCAGTGCCGTGACCAGCGCTGCTTGCTGGCGGGGTTCGATTTCGAATTCGATCAATTGGGTAAAGCTGCGATTGCTCATGGAAAGCCCCACTCATCTTGAAGCGAGCCTTGCGACCCGAAGAGCTGCAGGGTAAAACCTCTAGTTAAGTCAAGGTCAAGAGTATTTTCCGCATGATCAGCAAGGAGCAGGTGCACAAGCCTCTCACCGTGGGTGAGGTTGCGGCGCGCAGTGGCGTCGCGGTCACGGCGCTGCATTTTTATGAAGCCAAAGGTTTGATCAAGAGTGAACGCAATGCCGGCAACCAGCGCCGCTATCCGCGCGCCGTCCTGCGCCGGGTGGCGTTGATCAAAGTCGCGCAACGTCTGGGGATACCGTTGGCGGAAATCGGCGAAGCGCTGAAAATCCTGCCGCAGGATCGCGCGCCGTCTGCAGCTGACTGGAAAACGCTATCTGAACAATGGCAGCGCGAACTCGATGAACGAATCAGGCAATTGACGCTGGTGCGCGATCAGCTCACCGGGTGCATCGGCTGTGGCTGTTTGTCGATGGAGGCGTGTCCATTGCGCAATAAAGGCGACATGCTCGGTGATCGAGGGCCAGGCCCGCACTTTCGCGATGAGTGATGATTGCTGCTCGTCGGCGGAAAACCTGTGCAGTAAGGACGGTTCTATAGTGATTGCTCCGGGTAAATCCGGTGTAACCACGTCTGTTGAAAACAAAAACAGGGAGAACGTCATGAGCGTCAAACCCATTCCCGAGGGGTATCACAGCATTACCCCGTATCTCGGCATCCAACAGGCCGCCGAGGCCATCGAGTTCTACAAGAAAGCCTTCAATGCCAGCGAAGTCATGCGCCTGACCATGCCCGACGGCAACATCGGCCACGCCGAGCTGCGCATCGGCGACAGCGCGATCATGCTCGGCACGCCTTGCGACCAAGGGCCGTTGAGCAATCCACAGCAGGCGGTGTCGATCGGCTTGCACCTGTATGTCACCGATGTCGACCAGTCCTTTCAACAAGCACTGGATGCCGGGGCGCAAAGCGTCTCCGAGGTCAAAGACCAGTTTTACGGTGACCGCAGCGGTACCTTGAGAGATCCGTTCGGCCATCTGTGGTTTCTCGCCACGCACAAGGAAGATCTGAGCGAAGAGCAGATTCGCCAGCGGGCGATGGAAATGTTCAACCAAAACTGAGGACTTGTTGTTGGAACCGACCGCTAAATACACGCTGTCGATGTAATTGCGAAACATTTACTTTCATATCCGCTTTCGGGATTTTCTTCGCTCATCCGTCTTATAGGAATGCAGGCCGTTCGCGTAGGCAAAAGCCACGAACGGCCTCCCGGGGAGTTCCGTGCTGCGAAGCCCGTAGCCCGGCCCCTTCCACCGCAATCAAGACGCGCAATCATGTCGAAGAAATCCCGTTCCAAACTGTGGTTCCTGGTGCATAGCTGGCTGGCGTTGCCGATCTGGTTCTTTGTGCTGATCGTCTGTGTCACCGGCACGCTGGCGGTGGTCAGCCAGGAGATTGTCTGGCTGGCCAACCCGCAAATGCGCGCCAGTCAACCGTCGGACGATGCGCCGCGACTTAGCTACGACCAGATTCTCGCCGCGATCAAACAGGCCGAGCCGCATACCCTGGTGCAGAGCATCAATCGCCCGGACGAGTCGCACTTTGCCCTCGACGTCGAAGTCAGCTACCCCGACGGGCGCTCGTTGACGGTCTATGTCAATCCGTACACCGGGGTCATCCAGGGCACCGCGCCGGCCTTTGATTTCAAAGCGTTCACGCGCGCCCTGCATGGCTGGTGGCTGGTGCCGTTCACCAATGGCTACAGCTGGGGCTGGTATCTGGTGTCGCTGCTCGGCGTGCCGATGCTGGTGTCGCTGATTACCGGGCTGGTGGTGTACAAGCGCTTCTGGAAAGGTTTCCTGCGCCCGACACTGCGCGTGCGCCACGGCGCGCGGATTTTCTGGGGCGACTTTCATCGCCTGTGCGGCATCTGGTCGATCTGGTTCATCGCGGTGATTTCCATCACCGGCATCTGGTTCCTGATCAAGGCGATCCTGTTCGATAACCAGATTTCCATTTCCAGCGAACCGATCATTCCGGCGATGTCCCGCGAAAGTGTGCCGATCTCGGCCGCCGGCACCCCGCCGCCGCGTATCAGCCTGGACCGCGCCATCGAAATCGCCCAGCAGAAGATTCCGGGCCTGGAAGCCAGCTACGTCAACCTGCCGGGCAATGCCTACTCGCACATGAGCGTCAGCGGCCGTGGCTGGTATCCGCTGATGTATCAGACCGCGACTCTCAACCCGTACAACGGCGAAATGGCCTCCTCACGGTTGTTGTCCGATCGGTCCTCGCTGGAATTCGTCACCGAATCCATGCGCCCGCTGCACACCGGCGACTTCGGCGGCATCTGGATCAAACTGATCTGGTTCTTCTTCGGTCTGTTGCTGAGCATGATGATCCTCAGCGGCCTGCTGATCTGGACCAAGCGCACCGCGTTGGCCACCGCCAATGCGCTGAAACGCGAGGACAAGAAAAACCGCGTCACCGCCCAACCGGCGCTGCGCCGTGAGCCTTCGGAGGCGAGCCTGTGAACAAAGCCATCTCGGTCACACCGCCCTCGCGCCTGTCGCGTTTCTGGCACAAGTGGCGTTTCCACATCAATGTCCTGCTGTTGCTGATCCCGCTGGGCTTCATGCCGAAATACTTTGCCGATGCCTCGCTGTTTCGCGGCGACAGTGGCCTGGGCCAACGGGAAATAGGCACGGTTCAGGTCGGCCCGTGGAGCCTGCGCCTGGCCGAACTGCGCGACGAGGCACCGCACCTGAGCGGTCCGGCCGGCTATATGAAGGATTTCACTGCCGCCGTTTGTGATACCTGCGTCGAACAGGTCAAGGCTACTTACCTGCGCATCGGCAAGCCGCGCAGTCTGCGCGCCGCTGGCACGATCTTCTTCGGTACGCCTTATCGCATGGGCACGCAAATGCCGATCCCGGCAAAGACCAAACCTGACGCCGAGCTGTGGATCACCATGGAAGGCTGGGACGGCAGCATGCACCAAGCCGCGATTCCCCTGAGCCAAGCCTCCCCCGCCACGGTTGCGTGGCTGAACAAACAAGGAGCCAAACCATGACTCGCTCACCCCTTCAGACCCGTTTGCTCGCCAGCGCCGCGCTGCTGCTGAGCGCCGGTTTCAGCGCCAGCGCCCTGGCGCACAACCCGATGTGCGAATGCAAAGCCATCGATGCCGAACAGATCAAATGCACCGGCGGTTTTTCCGACGGCAGCGGCGCGCCGGGGGTGACCCTCGACGTGATCGGCTACGACGAAACCATTCTGGTGCCGGGCAAACTCGGTGACGACTCAACGCTGACGTTCAAGAAACCCGGCAGCGAGTTCTATGTGCTGTTCGACGCCGGCCCCGGCCACGTTGTGGAAATCGACCAGGCGGATATCGAAGCCCCATGAGTAGCCCGACGACGCAAGTGGTACGCCCGGCCGGCGCCGGCCATGAAACCCTCAATGTGCTGCTGTTGTGCCTGCTGATCCTCGCGGTCGCCGGCTCGGTGGTGGCGTGGCGCGGGGTTTCCCATGAACCGGAGCCGGTCGCCAGCAACCAGTACGACGCCCGCCGCGATCTCAGCGCCGCCGAGCAAGGCATCTATGCCGACCTGCGGGTAACCCTCGACGAAATCCGCTTGCTGCGCGAAGAGCAACAAGCCCTGCCGACGCCACAAATGCTCGCTGACGAAGGTTTCGCGCCGTTCGCGCAGGACGCCAGTTCAGTCAGCCGTGGTGGTCACGCATGGCAGATGCTCGCCGAACGCGCCTATTTCGGCCGTAGTGCGACGCCTGATGTCGCCGGTTCATTTCTGATGCGTGTCGGCACTGACGCCAACGCGGCGCCGGACATCTGGCTCAAGCGCAGCGCCGATCCCGCGCCTGCTGAAGATCTGTCTGACGCCGCGCTGTCCGCCGCTGGCTGGAAACAGATCGTCGCGCAATTCGATGCCGGGGTTACCCGCGAACATCGCCATTGATTCCTCGCCTTTATCCGAGAGAAGACTGCTTGCCCATGTCCATTTCATCTCCTCGCCGTTCCTTGTTAAGCCTGTTTCTGCTTGGCCTGTGCGCCTGCCTGCTGAGCCCGTTGGCCAGCGCCGAGCAAGGCAAACGCCTGCGTATCGGCATCACTCTGCATCCGTATTACAGCTACGTCGCCAACATCGTCGGCGACAAGGCCGAAGTGGTGCCGCTGATTCCTGCGGGCTTTAATCCGCACGCCTACGAACCGCGCGCCGAAGACATCAAGCGCATCAGCGGACTGGACGTGATCGTGCTCAACGGCGTCGGTCATGACGACTTCGCCGACCGGATGATCGCCGCCAGCGAAACACCCAACGTCAAAACCATCGAAGCCAACGAGAACGTGCCATTGCTGGCGGCCACCGGTGTCGCTGCGCGCGGCGCCGGCAAAGTGGTCAATCCGCACACGTTCCTGTCGATCAGCGCCTCCATCGCCCAGGTCAACAACATCGCCCGCGAGCTGGGCAAGATCGATCCGGACAACGCCAAGATCTACACGCAAAACGCCCGCGCCTATGGCAAACGCCTGCGGCAGATGCGCGCCGACGCTTTGGCCAAACTGACCCAGGCACCCAACGCCGAACTGCGCGTGGCCACAGTGCATGCGGCTTATGACTATCTTTTGCGCGAATTCGGTCTGGAAGTGACGGCCGTGGTCGAGCCCGCCCACGGCATCGAGCCAAGCCCGAGTCAGCTGAAAAAGACCATCGACCAGTTGCGTGAACTCGACGTCAAAGTGATCTTCTCGGAGATGGATTTCCCGTCCAGCTACGTCGACACCATCCAGCGCGAATCCGGGGTGAAGCTGTACCCGCTGTCGCACATTTCCTACGGCGAATACACCGCCGACAAGTACGAAAAGGAAATGACCGGCAACCTCAACACCGTGGTTCGGGCGATTCAGGAGTCAGGGGCATGACGTCGAAAGAAACTCTGATCCCTGACAACACCGATAACCCGGTGGGAGCGAGCCTGCTCGCGAATGCGCCGGATCAGGCAACATCTTCGCGGAATGACACACCGCATCCGCGAGCAGGCTCGCTCTCGCAGGGGAAAAATGGGCCGGCGCTGGAGTTTGCGGATATCAGCCTGACCTTGGGGCGCACGACGATTCTCGACAAGGTCAGCTTCCAGGTGCAGCCCGGCAGCGTGCATGCGCTGGTCGGCCCCAACGGCGGTGGCAAGAGTTCGCTGATCAAGACCCTGCTCGGGCAGATGCCGCATCAGGGCCAGCTCAGCCTGCACTGGCCCGGCGAGCCTGGCACCATTGGTTACGTCCCGCAGGCGCTGGAGTTCGATCGCGGCCTGCCGATGACCGTCGACGATTTCATGGCCGCCATGTGTCAGCGCCGCCCAGCCTTTCTCGGTTTGAGCAAACACTACGCCGGCGCCATCGGCGAGGCACTTGAGCGCGTCGGCATGCAGGACAAGCGCAAGCGCCGCATGGGCGCGCTGTCCGGCGGCGAGCGGCAGCGGGTGCTGCTCGCGCAGGGCTTGATTCCGGCGCCGCAATTGCTGGTGCTCGACGAGCCGATGTCGGCCCTCGATGAGGCCGGGATCCAGGTGTTCGAACGTCTGCTGACTGACTGGCGCGCGGCGGGCATCACGGTGTTGTGGATCGAACATGACCTGGAGGCGGTGGGTCGGCTGGCCGATCGGGTTACCGGTCTCAACCGCCGCGTGCTGTTCGATGCCACACCGCAACAGGCGCTGACTCCGGAACGTCTGCTGACGCTGTTTTCCACCCATCCACGGAGCGCGGTCTGATGAGCTACGAAGCCTTTCGTTTGATGGTCCAGGGTTGGGCGTCTTCCGGTTATCTGCCGGAAGCGCTGGCCTACGGTTTTGTCGTCAACGCCTTGCTCGCCGGCCTACTGATCGGCCCGGTGCTGGGCGGGCTCGGCACGCTGGTGGTGGTCAAGCGCTTCGCGTTCTTTTCCGAAGCAGTCGGCCATGCCGCGTTGACCGGTGTCGCCATCGGCATCCTGCTCGGCGAACCCTACACCGGCCCGTACGGCAGCCTGTTTGGCTACTGCCTGCTGTTCGGCATCCTGCTCAATTACTTGCGCAACCGCACAGGGCTGGCACCGGATACGCTGATCGGCGTGTTTCTCTCGGTGTCGCTGGCCCTGGGCGCGAGCCTGCTGCTGATTCTTGCCGGAAAAATCAACGTGCACATTCTGGAAAACGTGCTGTTCGGTTCGGTGTTGACCGTCAACGGCAATGATCTGGCGGTGCTGGCCATCGTCGGTTCGCTGGTCATGGCCCTCGCCCTGCCGCTGTACAACCGCATCATGCTCGCCAGTTTCAATCCGCAACTGGCGGCGGTGCGTGGCGTAGCGGTGAAGACCCTGGATTACCTGTTCGTGATCCTGGTGACCTTGATCACCGTCGCGGCAGTGAAGGTGATTGGCGCGATTCTGGTCGGTGCCTTGCTGGTGATTCCTGCGGCAGCGGCGCGCTTGCTCAGTCAGTCGCTGAAAGGGTTTTTCTGGTGCTCGGTGCTGATCGCTACCGTCAGCACCCTGTGCGGGATTCTTGCGCCGATCGTATTCGATCTGCCGATCCCGTCCGGCGCCGCGATCATTCTGGTCGCCGGCATCGCTTTCGCCCTCGCCGCCATTGCGCGCGGCGTCGTCCCCAGCCTGAAAGGGAACCTTGGATAAATGGCTTTTTCATTGCGTAACCTGACTCTGGCCATGGCCCTGTGTGGCGTGGTCTGCACTCCGTTGATGGCGGCTGAAACTGCGAAACCGTTGCGCGTTCTGGCCTCGTTACCGATCACCTATGGATTGGGCGAGGCATTGCTCAAGGGCACGAACGTCAACCTCGAACGCGCGGCGCCGGCCAACCTGCCCGGCAGCCGCCAGACCGCGTATTTCACCGGCCGTGGCGCTCCGGCGCTGAGCAAACTGGCCACCGACGCGGACGCGGTAATCGGTCTGCGTTCGCTGTGGGCCGATGATCCGCTGTACCCGATCGCGCGGCGCAGCAACATCCGTATCGTCGAAGTCGACGCTGCGCGCCCGGTCGACGGCGCCCTGCCCGGCATCGCCGTGCAGCCGGGCCTGCAGGTTGATGGCCTGAACAGCCAGCCATGGCTGGCGAGCAACAACATGGGGCGCATGGCCGATGTGATGGCCGCAGACCTGGTGCGCCTGGCGCCGAGCGCCAAGCCTGCGATCGAGGCCAACCTGGCGGCGTTGAAACAGCGTTTGCTGAAACTCAGCGCGGACACCGAAGCGCGTCTGGCCGAGGCGGACAACCTGAGCGTGATGAGCCTGAGCGATCACTTCGGCTATCTGATTGGCAGCCTCAACCTTGAACTGGCCGGACAGGACGCGCGTCCTGATGCAGAGTGGACGCCAGAGGAGTTGAAGAAGCTGACAGCGACGCTCAAGGACAATGACGTGGCGGTGGTGCTGCACCATCGCCAGCCCGCGGAGCCGGTGAAAGCAGCGATTGCCGAATCCGGCAGCCGCCTGGTGGTGTTGAGTACCGATGCGGCGGATCCGCTGGCGGAGCTGGAGGGGAATGTGGATTTGTTGCTCAAGGGGTTGAGCGGAGCGTAGTTCCAGTAAATCCGCGTTATCGTTCTTCGCGAGCAGGCTCGCTCCCACAGGGGATCGCATTTCAATTGTGGGAGCGAGCCTGCTCGCGAAGAGGCCTGCGCCCACAACGTCACTCTCCAGACATGAAAAACCCGCTGACCATCACTGGTCCAGCGGGTTCTTTTTGTCCGGTCGCTTATTGCGCCGGGACTTGCGCATCCATCTTCTGGCGCAGGCTCAACGGGCGCATGTCGGTCCAGACTTCTTCGATATAGGCCAGGCATTCCTTTTTCAGGCCGCTCTTGCCCACGGTGCGCCAGCCTTGCGGCACAGCTTTGTAATCGGGCCAGATCGAGTATTGCTCTTCGTGGTTGACCACGACCTGAAAGAGGATGTCCTCGCGGTCGAATACTGACGTCATGCTGGTTCTCCATCGTTGTAAGGTCGGCTGCACAAGGAATGCAGCCGGGTATGTAGAAAGAACGTTCGCCGCGCGGAAAAATTTACAGCGCGGTGGTGGCAGCGGCCAATGCGCGACCGAAGATCTCGGCCACCCGGTCGATTTCCGCGGCAGTGATCACCAGCGGCGGCAGGAAGCGCACCACTGCGCCATGGCGACCGCCCAGCTCCAGAATCAGGCCACGCTTGAGGCATTCACGCTGGACCAGCGGCGCCAGACGCGCAAACGCTGGCGGATGACCGAGCGCGTCGGGCGCGCCGTTCGGGTCCACAAGTTCGACGCCGAGCATCAGGCCGCGACCACGAATATCGCCCAGTTGCGGGAAGTCGCGTTGCAGGATGTGCAGATGCTCGCTGAGTCGATCACCCATGGCGGCGGCGTGCTCGCAAACCTTGTGCTCCACCAGATAGCGCATCACCGCTGAACCGGCGGCCATGGCCATCTGATTGCCGCGGAACGTGCCGGCATGGGCGCCGGGTTGCCAGGTGTCGAGCCAGTCGCGGTAAACCACCACCGCCAACGGCAGGCTGCCACCGATGGCTTTGGACAGTACAACCACATCCGGAACGATACCCGCGTGTTCAAAGGCAAACATCTTGCCGGTACGGGCGAAACCGCTCTGGATCTCATCAACGATCAACGCCACACCGGCCTTCTCGGTGATCCGGCGCAAGCCGCGCAACCACTCGACATCCGCTGGTATCACCCCGCCCTCACCCTGTACCGCCTCAACGATCACCGCCGCCGGCAATTGCACGCCGGCCTCGGGATCGTTGAGCAGGCTTTCCAGATAACTCAGATTGGCGTTGACGCCCGCTGCGCCGCCCAGACCGAACGGGCAACGGTAATCGTAGGGAAAAGGCATGAACTGCACGCCGTTGCTGAGCAAGGCACCCAATGGTTTTTTCGGCCCCAGGCTGCCCATCAGGCTCAACGCACCTTGGCTCATGCCGTGATAACCGCCGGAAAATGACAGCACGGTGCTGCGCCCGGTTGCGGTGCGCACCAGTTTCAGCGCTGCTTCCACGGCGTCGGTGCCGGTCGGGCCACAAAACTGGATCTTCGCTTGCGCCGCCAACTCCGTCGGCAGCAGTCCGAACAGGTCCTGGACGAATTGATCCTTGACCGGCGTAGTCAGGTCGAGGGTGTGCAGCGGCAGCTCATCAGCCAGCACCTGCTGGATCGCCTCGATCACCACCGGGTGGTTATGCCCCAGCGCCAGCGTGCCGGCGCCGGCCAGGCAGTCGATGAATGTACGTCCTTCAACATCCTCGACATACAGGCCCTTGGCACGCTTGAGCGCCAAGGGAATACGCCGAGGATAACTGCGTGCGTTGGACTCCTGCCGGCTCTGCCGCGCCAACAACGGTGATTCGTTGAATTCGAACAACGTTTCCGCCGGCGCCGAGGCGACCCGGGCCGACGACGCTTCGATAAGACTGGTGGCGACTGACATCTCTCGACCCCTCAATTCGCTATGGATAGTGACCAGAACAGCACACCGACAGGTGCGCGTTCCGGTCGCGGGGCGCACTTGCAGGTTTTCCTGTTCTGGAAACGCTTCAGCGCGGTGCGGATTTACACCCTTGATCGAGTTGTCCGGCCGGTGAGGACAAAGGTTTGCGCAGCGGCACGGTTTGCAGGCCGATGGAGTGGCCGGGTGGCGCTGCCTGTTGGTAACCCAGATGCCGATAGAACGCCTCGGCGGTGCGGGTGCTGTTGAGGTGCACATGCTGCACACCACGAATGCGCAACCAGCCCTCGAGATTGTGCATCAGCGCCCTGCCGACGCCCCGGCGAAAGGATTCCGGCTGGACGTAACACAGCAGGATTTCGCCACCGACCCGAGCCATGCCGACACCAACCGGTATGTCATCAAGCAAAGCGACGCAGAGACAGAAGTGTGGGTCGGCGAGCCGGCTACTGATGAAATCGGCGGAGGAGCGGCTGAGCCAGTCGCTGACGAGAAGCGGATGGTTGCGGTGATCGAGTGCACATCCGATACGGATCGAGCGCTCGACAATACGGTTGATGATGCCGGAGTCGGCCAGAGTGGCCGAACGTACGCAGACGGGTGCTTCCATGGCGCAGTTCCCTCAATCCTTTGAGTCAAAGCTGGGTTGACCTTAGCCCCAACCCTGGCGGATAGCGAACGCCGAGAAGTTACATTTGATGTGCCAGAACATGTTCTTTTGTGGGAGCGAGCCTGCTCGCGAAAGCGTCGGACCAGTCAACGTCGATATTGGATGACTTACCGCATTCGCGAGCAGGCTCGCTCCCACAGGGGATCCGAGGTGAGATCAGAGGGTTTGCAACGGCATGGTCAGTTCCACCCGCAAGCCATCCGGGCGGCTGTCGAAATGCAGGGCGCAGTCACAGCGCTGAACAATCGCCTGGACAATCGCCAGCCCCAGCCCGCAACCGGTGCTTTGCCCGTTGCGCCAGAAGCGTTGGGTCAGATGCTGCAAATCATCTGGAGCAATGCCAGGACCATGGTCACGCACGACAAAACGCACGCGATTGCCGATGTTTTCCAGATGGACCTCGACCGCGCAATCTTCAGGCGTATGGCGCAGGGCGTTGTCGAGCAGGTTACGCAGTGCAGCAATCGCCAGCACCGCGGGCATTTGCAGCGGCGCGGCGGACAGGTCGTCCGGCACGTGCAGTTTGATCCGCAGCCGTTCACCGCCGGTGGCGTCCTGGATCGCCAGTCTGGCCACTTGCTCGGCGCTGCATTGCGAGCCGTCATCGAACGACAGGCTGCCTTCGACCCGCGCCAGCAGCAGCAACTGTTCAAGGGTGCGGTGCAGGCGATCGGCGCCATCCTCGGCGCGGGCCAGCGATTGATCGCGGGCACTGCCGTCGGTCATGCGCGCGACTTGCAGGTGGGTCTTGATCGCCGTCAGCGGACTGCGCAGTTCATGCGCGGCGTCACCAGTGAGGCGACGCTCACGCTCGATGGTCTTGCCGATGCGCTGGAACAATTGATTCTGGGTTTCCAGCAACGGCTTCAATTCGCTGGGAAACGCCTGCAACTGCAAGGGCTCAAGGGAATCGGCATTGCGCCGCATCAGCGCCTCGCGCAGACGATTGAGTGGTGCAAGACCCTGACCGATGCCCAGCCACAGCAGGCACAGGCAACCCAGCAAGGCCACACCGACCGGCACCGAAGCGGCGAGCAGAATCGACATGTTCAAGGCTTCGCGTTCGATCTGCCGATCCGCCGTAGTGATGCGCACATCGCCCCGGGCCAGGGTGAAACTGCGCCACGGTGCGCCGTCGATCATTTGATCGTGGAAGCCCATTTTCTCGGCTTCCAGCGCTTGCTCGGGGTTGTTGTGGCTTCGCGCGAGAATCTCGCCGCGCAATGAGCTGACCTGACAGGCCATGCCGCCGGGAATGTTCAGCTGTTCAGCACTGAAGTGGGTGCCCTCGCCCTTGCTCGGCAGCGTCGGCAATTGCTCAAGCAAACCGGCGACCATGCGCGCCGAAGCGACCAGTCGCTGGTCGAGGGAGAACATCATCTGATTGCGCAGATCGCTGAGCATCCACGCCGCCGCCAGCGCCCAGATCAACGCGAAGGCAGCGCCGAGCGTCAGACTCAGGCGCAGGCGCAGACTCATCACTTGCCTTGCTCTCCGCCATCGGCAGGCCCGAGGCGATAGCCCAGACCACGCACGGTTTCGACGATGCCTTTGCCAAGCTTGCTGCGCAGATGATGGATATGCACGTTCAGTGCGTTGCTTTCCAGTTCGTCGTTGAAGCCGTAGACGCTGTCCTTCAGTTGCTCGGTGGACAGCACCCGGCCGCGATTGTGCAGCAATGCCTGCAACAGCGACTGCTCGCGGCGCGACAGGTCCACCGGTTGCCCGGCGAGGCGGGTTTCGCGGCTGCTCGGGTCGTAAGTAAGCGCGCCATGCTCGATCAGATTGACACTGCGCCCGGCCACTCGGCGCAACAGGGTTTGCAGGCGAGCGAACAGTTCGCGCAGGTCGAAAGGCTTGAGCAGGTAGTCGTCAGCGCCGGCCTGCAGACCGTCGACACGATCGGTCACCGAGTCACGGGCAGTGAGGATGAGAACCGGGATTTCCAGGCCGCTCTGCCGCAATTGCTGGAGCAACCTTAGGCCATCTTCGTCGGGCAACCCGAGATCGAGAACCATCACGTCGAATTCGGCGACCTTGAGCATCGCCCGCGCCTTGGACGCGGTGTTGACGTGCTCGACGGTCAGGCCCTGTGCCTTGAGCCCGGCGACGATGCCGCTGGCGATCAGCTCATCGTCTTCGCAAACCAGTACGTGCATAGGGGCTCCGGAAATAAAAAAGGCGAGTGAAGCAGGCAAGGATTAAGGGGCAATTATGGCGGCACACGTCGACTTCGCAAAGCTGCACGAAAATACGGTCAGGTTGTTGCATCCCAGCAACCGACGCGAGCCTGCCATGCAAACTTTATTATCCCGTTACCCATCCGGAAACAATTCCAGCCTTTATCGCCAACGCAACTTCATCTAGCTTCAACTGGCAACTTCAACCCCGCACTTAAATGGACTTTCAAACATGACCAACTTGAATAACTTTGTTGCCATAGACTGGCGTTCCGGCCCTGATCGAATTTATTTTTTCTTCAAGGACACCGATACCTATTCGCGCTTTGATCTTGGCGACAATAGTGTCCCGTCCAATTATCCAACCGCCACGGCAGGCAACTGGGACAACTTCGCCCCGTATACCAAAGATCTGCGCTTTGGCTTGACTACCACTTCCTTCGGCTGGAACGCCGGAAGTGACGAGGATATTGCCTGGCTTTTCTTTTATGACGGAACAACTCCGATGGTCTGCAAATACGATCAGGACAGCGATAAAGTTGCCGCCTTCTACAAGGTAGCCGACTCGGTATGGAAGCCGATTCTTCCATATTTTGACAAGATCATCGCCGGCACCTGGTTTCAACTGACCGGCCACCCTTTCCTGTTTCGATTCATCCTCGATGACGGCCACTACTTGTCTTTCGACTACAAGGCCAAGACCGTCAAGTACAACCGTTTCGGCGAATATCAGCTGGGCGCGCTGAAACCTTACAAGGACCGGATAATCACCGCGGCGCAGAATGACCGGACATTTGCAGACAGTTACTGGTATATCTTCCTGACCAACAATCAGTACCTCACTTACAACATTCAGTCCGACCGACTCGTTGCCGGCCCCAGAACCATTGATGACGGTAATTGGCCCGGCCTGCTGCGTGGCTGATTGGTCAATCCCGGCGAGCCTAGTAGGATAGGGTTAATTATCGGTTAATCGCCGCCGCCCATCCTGCACCCCACTTGCACAGGGACAAGGCTCCTCCATGCGTCATTTTTTTCTTCTGTTTGCTCTACTGGTTTCCGGTCTGGCTCAGGCCGGAAACAATCCGTTCGAGTCCAAGCCGGACTTTTTACCCGTCGACAAGGCATTCGTACTCACCTCCGAGCTTCTGGACTCGGGCGAAACCCAGCTGTTCTGGCAGATCACTGACGGCTACTACCTGTATCAGAAACGCCTGAAATTCGACGGGCTGGCCGCCGATCAGCAGCCGGTGTTGCCTGAAGGCGAATCCCACAGCGATGAGTTTTTCGGCGAGCAGCCGGTGTACCGCCAAGGCCTGGAAGTGAAAATCCCGGCAGCGGCCAGCGGTCAGATCAAGGTCAGTTATCAGGGCTGCGCCGATGCCGGTCTGTGCTATCCACCGCAAACCCGGGTGATTGACCTGGGTGGCAAAGCCGCAGCAACAACAGGCGCTGAAGCCCCGGATCAGGCTTTGGCCAGCAGTCTGCAACAACGGGCGCTGGGCTGGAGTCTGCTGGTGTTCTTCGGACTCGGCCTGCTGTTGGCGTTTACCCCGTGTTCGCTGCCGATGCTGCCGATTCTCGCCGGGATGATCGTCGGCAGTGGCGCCACACCACGGCGCGGGTTTGCCTTGGCCAGCAGCTACGTGATCTGCATGGCGCTGGTGTATGCGGCGATGGGCGTGATTGCTGCGCTGCTCGGTGCGAACCTGCAGGCGTGGTTGCAGAATCCTTGGCTGCTCGGTGCGTTTGCCGCCATTTTCGTGGTGCTGGCATTGCCGATGTTCGGCTTCTTCGAGCTGCAACTGCCGGTGGCCCTGCGTGATCGTCTTGAACATGCGTCGCGCAGCCGCAGCGGCGGCAGCCTGATCGGCGCCGGTGTGCTGGGCGCATTGTCCGGTCTGTTGGTCGGGCCGTGCATGACCGCGCCACTGGCCGGCGCGCTGCTGTACATCGCGCAGAGCGGTAACGCGTTGCACGGCGGTCTGATTCTGTTTGCGCTGGGCATCGGCATCGGTGTGCCGCTGTTGCTGCTGGTCACAGTGGGCAACCGTTTCCTGCCGAAACCCGGGGCGTGGATGAATCTGCTCAAGGGCATATTCGGCTTCCTCTTTCTTGCCACTGCATTGTTGATGCTGCGCCCGGTACTGGACCCGTCGTTGTGGCTGGGGCTGTGCGGCGCTCTGCTGTTGATCGCCGCTTACAGCGCCTGGAAACAATCCGCAGGGTTTGGCCGCGTCGCGCAGATGTTTGGCGCCCTGTCCTTGTTGCTCGGTTTGTGGGGCAGCTTGTTGGTGATCGGTGCGGCGGGCGGCAGTGATGATCCGTATCAGCCATTGCAGGTCTACAGCGCCGGCCCTGTCGCCAGCGCGTCGCCAACGGGTCACGATGCCTTCAGCACAATAAAGGAACCGGCCGCCCTGCAACGCGAACTCGACGCGGCCAAGGCTCAGGGCCAGTGGGTGTTGCTCGATTACTACGCCGACTGGTGTGTGTCGTGCAAAGTCATGGAGAAGAAGGTGTTCGGTGAGACCAAGGTCATGCAGGCCCTGAGCGACGTGCGCCTGCTGCGCCTGGATGTGACCGCCGACAACGCTGCGAGCCGTGAGCTGCTCAGTCGCTATAAAGTGCCGGGGCCGCCGACGTTCATCTGGATCGGCGCTGACGGCGAAGAACGCCGCAGCCAGCGCATCACCGGCGAGGTCGATGCCGATACCTTCCTGCAACGCTGGTCCGCCACCCGAGATGCCAACTGA
Organism: Pseudomonas sp. S3_G06; assembly: GCF_054667565.1. Lineage (NCBI taxonomy): Bacteria > Pseudomonadati > Pseudomonadota > Gammaproteobacteria > Pseudomonadales > Pseudomonadaceae > Pseudomonas > Pseudomonas sp. S3_G06. Next base: position 1,161,616 of record NZ_CP162738.1, on the reverse strand, counting down.
TGCTGACGTTCACCCTCGGCACCTTCGCCATCGCGCTCAACCACCTGCTGCTGATCAGTGCTCTGGCGTTGGCGACATTTGTCGGCTGGCGAGTGGCCAAGCGCGGCGGCGATAACCCCGAGTCAGCGCTGTTCAGCCTGTTCTTGCTGGGCATGCTCGCGGCGCGCATTGCGTTTGTCGCGCTGTACTGGTCGCACTATCGCAATGACCCGTGGCAGATCATCGATCTGCGCGACGGCGGTTTCCTCGCCTGGCCCGGAGTGATCGTGCTGCTGCTGGCGGCGTTGTATCGCGGCTGGCGCCGGCCCGCTTTGCGTCGACCGTTGGGTTTCGGCGTGGTCAGTGGCGTGGCGTTCTGGCTGCTTGCCACCCTGTCGCTGAATATCTACGAACAGGGTACGCGCCTGCCGGATATATCCCTGCGCAACGCCGCTGGCGAAACCATCAAGCTCAGTGAGTATCAGGGCGGGCCGCTGGTGATCAACCTGTGGGCGACCTGGTGCCCGCCGTGCCGGCGAGAAATGCCGGTGCTGGAGAATGCCCAGCAACAGCGCCCTGACCTGACATTTCTGTTCGTCAATCAGGCCGAAAGCATGCAAAGCGTGGCGACGTTCCTGGAAACCCAGGGCCTGAGCCTGAACAACGTGCTGTTCGACCGCCGCGGCCGTCTCGGTCAGGCCGTGGGTTCCATGGCGTTACCGACTACGCTGTTCTATAGCCCGGACGGTCGCTTGCTGACCAGTCACCTCGGTGAACTGTCGAACGCCAGCCTCGCCCGCGCCCTGGAAACCTTCGACACTTCGCCTTCAAGCCCGAATCAGGCCGTTGCCCCGGCCAACTCTGCAAGGAAACTGCCATGCCCCGCCTCCGCCACCTGCTGACGCTGACCCTGGGCACTGCCCTGCTGCACTTGCCGTCGGTGCAGGCTGCTGAAGAACTGCCCGCCGCAATCAAAAAGATCGAAGCCAAGGGCGCGAAAATCGTCGGCCAGTTCGACGCCCCCGATGGCCTGCGCGGGTACGCCGCGCAATACCAGAATCGCGGCATGGCGCTGTACCTGACCCCGGACGGCAAACATGTCGTGGTGGGTAACCTGTACGACGCCGACGGCAAGGACCTGAGCAGCGAGCCTTTGCAGAAACTGGTCTACGCGCCGATGTCCAAGGAAGTCTGGGCCAAGTTCGAGGCGAGCAACTGGATTCAGGACGGCAACAAGGATGCATCGCGCACGGTGTACCTGTTCAGCGATCCGAATTGCCCGTACTGCAACATGTTCTGGGAACAGGCGCGGCCATGGGTCAAGGCCGGCAAAGTGCAGTTGCGCCACATCATGGTCGGCATCATCCGCGAAGACAGCCCGGGCAAATCAGCCGCGCTGCTGGCGGCGAAAGACCCGGCCAAGGCCCTGCAAGATCATGAGAGCGCCGGTAAGGGCAGCGCCCTCAAGGCGTTGAAAGACATTCCGGTCGCCGTGCAAACCAAACTCGCGGCGAACATGCAGTTGATGGAAGACCTCGAACTGCAAGCCACCCCGGCGATTTTCTACATGGACGACAAAGGCGAACTGCAACAGCAGCAAGGCGCGCCATCGCCGGACAAGTTGGTGAAGATTCTCGGGCCGAAATAGCCTTCACAACCACCGACCGGTGCGGTCTATCAGTACTCACACCGTTCGATAATGTCCTGCAAGTGCTCAGTCTTTCCCTGTTCCGTGAGAAAAGTTGTCACCTCAGCGCACCACGCTTGGTCTGAGGAAATACCGGCCCAGGCGTGCGTCCCCGCCCAATGCCAGGGACGGTCGTCAAACGTATTGATCAGCGCCTGATTGAATGTGTGAACGTTGAACTTGGGATTTCTCGCGTTCTGCAACATCAACGAACCGAACACGCGCTGTTGCGTTGCTTCGCATGGTTTGATTTGCTGGGCTTTGGTCGAACTCAGGACAATGAAATCAGGTTTGACACCTTCATCGAGCGCGGCCTGCAATCTGTAATGTCCATCGATGATCACGTAAGAACACAGTCCGCCCACATACCAGAGCAGGATCGGCGGCAAGCTGCCCTCCCTGGCTTTTTGCGCCACCATTTGAGGCGACCTGCTAAAGGGTCAACCGTGTGCAGACCGATTAAGTGTCCCAAATCCCAATCAAGCCAATGCACGGTATGCGGTTGCACATTGTCGAGAATGCCCTCGCCGCGCGCGTACCAGTTTGGCAGATGACTGGACGCATCGGCCGGGGTGGAAAAATACCAGCCATGCCGACCTGCGACGGTTTTGTATCGGCTAACTGCTGTCAATAAAGGGCGCGCCACCCAGTGGCCGGGATAGAGAAAGTCAGCCTGATTGTTCATCAACTGGTTGATGAAATAGCGACACCAGCGCGGGAAGCGCTCTTGGACGGGTAATTCAAAGTGCTCCTGAACGTCAGCCGAACCGATGAATGGCACGGATGGCGATTCCAGTTGAACGGGCCGCGGATTGCGAACCAGCCAAGCACCGTAATATGAGGTGGCAATGGTCGCCCAGAAGAGTGGGCTTTCATTGAGCATCAACTTCATCCGCCCGTTGTTGCCACTTTGCAGATGAAGCGGCGGTTTGCTTGATTTCGGTCGGTTGACCTCAATACTCAACCCGACCCACTTGTCCTCAAGATCCCTGAGGTCACGCCACCAGAACTGTTGCACGTCATTCCCTTATCAAATGCTTTTATAGATGAGTTTCACACTCGTGATTGCATGGTGACCTGAGAGGCCCCTTCGCGAGCAGGCTCGCTCCCACAGAAATTGCATTCATGCTGAAGGAATGCGATTGACTGTGGGAGCGAGCCTGCTCGCGAATGAAGCTCACTCGGTCTAGCAGTTGCGCTCGGCCAGAAACGCCAGCAGCGCCTCAGTGACAAACCCGGGATTCTCCAGATTGGAGATATGCCCCGCCTCCGGCACCAGCACACACGGGCAACCAATCAACTGAGCCATTTCCCGTGCTTCCGACGGTGGCCGGGGTTTGTCCTGGTCACCGCACAGCACCAGCGTCGTCGCCTGGTTCAGCTCGTCCAGGCGTGGCAACAGGTCGTTGCGGCCAAACGTGATGCGTCCCATCGGTACGATGCTGTCGCGCAGACGCTCGGGCGAGTAGCTCTTCAATTTCGCGCGGAAGTCCTGATACAGCGCCGACTGCGGGTCGATGCCCGGGCGGAAGAAGATCGGTACGACAATGTCGAGCAATTGTTCGGAGATGGTGCCGCTGTCTTCGATCTGCTTGAACAACGAGAAGTAATACTGCCGGGTCGGTTCCGGCTCGACGCCGACGTAGGTGTCCATCAGCACCAGACCGTTGAGACGTTGCGGTGCGGACAGTGCCAGGCGCACGCCCCACATGCCGCCGACCGAAAGCCCGACGAGGGTGACGTGGTCGATGTCCAGATGATCAAGCAAGGCCTGCGCCTGTCGGGCGATGTCGTCCAGCGATGTCGTGCCTTCAGGTAACTTGCCGGACTCGCCATGGCCCCACAGATCCACGGCAATGACGCGATAGTGCGGGGTCAGCGCGGCGATCTGCGGCGCCCACATCGCTTGATCCCAGAGATAACTGCCGGCCAGCAACACGGCGGGGCCGGTGCCTTGATCAATGTAGTGCAGTGCTTGTCCGTCAACCGTGAAAAAGGGCATCGACCACCTCCGCGAGAAAAAACAGAACCGGCAGACTGAGCTGCCGGTTGTTGATCGTCAAGGATGGAAATGTACGGCAATGTACAGACGCCATTCGCGAGCAGGCTCGCTCCCACAGGGGTTTTGTAAACAACACAGACCCCGTGTGGGAGCGAGCCTGCTCGCGAAGAGGCCGGCCCAAGCGCCGGAGGACTACAACCCCTCCAGCTCCGCCATCAGATCATTCAACCGATCGACCTTCTCCTCTGTAATGTCACTGGCCGCCAGCCCATCGATGTATTCGGCCAGTTCCTCCACCGTGCTGCATTCGAACATCGCGCGCAGCGGCACGTTGCGTTGCAGGGCTTTCTGTACCCGCGAAGCGATCTGCGTAGCCAGCAACGAGTGCCCGCCCAGTTCGAAGAAGTTGTCGCGCACGCCGACCTTTTCCACCTTCAGCACCTCAGCCCAGATATCAGCCAGGGTCTGCTCCAGCTGATTGCGCGGCGCCAGATAATCCTCGCTCTGCAACAGACCTATCTCCAGCGTTGGCAAGGCTTTGCGGTCGAGTTTGCCGTTGGCATTGAGTGGCATCTGCTCCAGCCATAGCCAGTGCAGCGGCACCATGTATTCCGGCAGTTCGGCGCGCAGGCGCTGCTTGATCCGCTCCAGGCGTTCGCCCGGATTGAGCGCTGCATCGGCCGCGACCAGGTAGCCCACCAGATGCTTGCCGTTGACGCCTTCCTGCACACCCACCGCCGCGTCGCGCACTTCCGGTTGTTCATGCAGACGCGCTTCGATTTCACCGAGCTCGATGCGGTAACCGCGAATCTTCACTTGATGATCGACGCGGCCGACGTATTCCAGCACGCCGTCGGTGCGGCGCCGTGCCAGGTCACCGGTGCGGTACAGGCGTTCGCCCGGCGCGCCGAACGGATTCGGCACAAACACCGGCGCGGTGCGCAACGGATCGCTGACGTAGCCGCGCCCGACGCCGGTGCCAGCCACACACAATTCACCCACCGCGCCCAATGGCACCAGTTCCAGCGCGCCGCTGACCAGGTACAGCAAGTTATTGTCGGTCGGCGTGCCGATCGGCAAGTAACTGCCGCGCGTCGAGGCCATGTCAACGCGGAAGAACGCCACATCATCGGAACATTCCGCCGGGCCGTAAGCATTGACCAGACCAATATCCGGGTAACGCAGCAGCCATTGATGGGCCAGTTCCGGCGGCATCGCTTCACCGGTCGGCAGCATCCAGCGCAAACCATCAAGGCTCATGTGATCAGCGGCGAGCATGCCCTGAATCAGCGATGGCACACTTTCGAGCACGGTGATGCCCTGCGCCTGCACATGGCCCAGCAAACCTTGCGGATCGTGGGCAATCGCGTTCGGCACTATGTCGACCCGCGCGCCGAACAACGGCGCGGCGAGGAACTGCCAGACGGAAATGTCGAAGCTTTGCGAGGCGGTCTGCGCGATCACATCGGCCTCGCTCAAGTCGAGGTAAGGGCGTTTGCTCAACTGGTTATTGAGCATGCCGCGCTGCTCGACCATCACGCCTTTTGGCAGCCCGGTCGAACCCGAGGTGTAGATCACGTAAGCGAGATTGTCCGGGCCGCTGTGAATGCCGAGATTGTGCGTCGCTGCCACCGATGCCTGCACCTCTTCCCATACCAGCAGGCGCGGACGATTCGAACAGCCAAACTCTTCGAGCAAGGTCTGCGCCTGCTCAAGGCAGGCTGCGCTGCACACCAGCAACGGCGTGCGGCTCAGCTCGATGATGCGGCTCAGGCGCTGGCTCGGCAGACCCGAGTCCAGCGGCAGGTAACCGGCGCCGGCCTTGAAGCTGCCGATGATCATGCCGAGCAGGTCGAGATTACGCTCGGCCAGCAGCGCCACCGGTTGATCCATGCGCACACCGGCAGCGACCAGGGCATGGCCGAGGCGGTTGGCGTTGTGATTCAGTTCGGCATAGCTCAATTGCTGATCGAGGCAACTGGCGGCGATGCGCTGCGGATGCGCCGCGACCTGCGCTTCGAACAACGCCACGTAGCTTTGCTCCAGCGGATAGTCATGGCCGCTCTGGTTGCAACCGTGCAACAGGAAGTCACGTTCTTCGTCGCCCAGCAGCGGCAAATCGGCCATGTCGCCATGGAAGCCGTCGACCAGCGCCAGCAGCAGGCGCTTGAACTCACTGAGCATGCGCTCGACCGTCGACTCGTCGAAGTAACGCTGGTCATAGGACAGGTGCAAGCCAAGGTCATCGCCCGGGTAACACACCGCCGTCAACGGGAAGTTGGTGTGGGTGCGGCCGGAATCCGAGGTCGCATTCAGGCTCTGTGCACGATCAAGCACCGAGACTTCCACCGGGGCGTTTTCGAAGACGAACAGGCTGTCGAACAACGGCTGGCCTTTGGGCAATTCGCTCTGTTCCTGGATATTCACCAGCGGCAGGTATTCGTACTCGCGCAGTTGCATGTTGCTGTCGAGCAACGCGCTGAGCCACTGGCGCACGCTGCTGCGCTGATCGTCCGCCGGCATCTTCACCCGCAACGCAATGCTGTTGATGAACAGGCCGACAGTGCGTTGCATTTCCGGCATCTCCACCGGGCGCCCGGCCACGGTCACGCCGAAGAGCACGTCGCGATCGCCGCTCAGGCGCCGCAAAACCAGAGCCCACGCAGCCTGGGCGAAAGTGTTGACGGTCAGTTGATGTGCCTGCGCCAGTTCCCGCAGCCGTGCGCCGTCCTCGACATTGAGGCGGGTGTAGCGGTCGCCGACGATCATGCCGCCGCTTTCACCGGCGTGTTCGCGCAGGAACGGCCGGTCGCTCGGGATCGGCGTGGTGCGCTCGAAGCCTTGCAGATTCTGCCGCCACCACTGCCGCGCCTCGGCCAAGTTCTGGCGTTGCAGCCAACCGATGTAATCGCGATAACGCGGCGGCACGCTCAACTGCGCTTCGCGACCTTCACCGAGGGCGGTATAGATCTCGAAGAAGTCGTTCATCAGCAGCGAACGGCACCAGGCGTCGATGAGGATGTGGTGGTTGCTCATCATGAACCAATAACGCGCCGCGCCGACCTTGATCAGGCGCAGGTGAAACGGTGCCTGATTGAGCAGATCGAACCCGGCTTCGCGCTCGCTTTTCAGCAGCGCTTGCAGCTGTGGTTCCTGCTCGGTTTCGGCGACGGCGCTCCAGTCCAGATACTCGATCGGCGTGCGCCCCGGCGTGTGAATCACTTGCAGCATGTCTTCGCCAACGTTCCAGCAGAACGAAGCGCGCAATGCTTCATGACGAGCGACCACCGCTTGCCAGGCCTGGGCGAAACGCTCGGGGTCGAGCTCGCTGTTGATGCGATATCGATCCTGCATGTAGTACAGACCGGTGCCCGGCTCGAGCAAGGTATGCAGGAGCATGCCTTCCTGCATCGGTGTCAGCGGGTAGACATCTTCGATGTGCGCGGCTGGCACCGGCAGCGCATCGAGTTGCGCCTGAGTCAGTCTGGCCAGCGGGAAGTCCGATGGCGTCAGGCCGCCGGCTTCGTCTTGCAGACAATGGGCGATCAGGCTTTGCAACTCACCGAGGTAGGCGGCGGCCAGATCGTTAATGGTTTGCGCCTCATAACGCTTGGCACTGAAAGTCCAGCGCAGCAGCAGTTCTCCACCGTAAACCTGACTGTCGACACTCAGCTCGTTGGGCAACGGCGCCTGCGGATCGTGGGCGGCACCGACCGCTTCATCCAGCGGACGGAACAGCGCATCGCTGCCGAAGCTCTGGTCGAACTGGCCGAGGTAGTTGAAGGTGACCTGCGCCTGCGGCAGCGCGGCCATGCTCTGCCGGCAGCCGTCATCAGCCAGATAACGCAACACGCCATAACCGAGACCTTTATGCGGAACGGCGCGCAATTGTTCTTTGATCGCCTTGATCGAAGCGCCCTGCCCGGCGGCCTCTTCGACATTGTGCGGAGTCAGGCGCAGCGGATAAGCGCTGGTGAACCAACCGACGGTGCGGGTCAGATCAATCTCGTCGAACAGGGTTTCGCGACCGTGGCCTTCCAGTTGAATCAGTGCCGAGGGCTGGCCACTCCAGCGGCACAGCACACGGGCCAGCGCGGTCAGCAGCAGGTCGTTAACCTGAGTGCGATAAGCGCTCGGTGCCTGTTGCAGCAACTGCCGCGTGCGCTCGGCATCGAGGCGCACGCTGACGGTTTGCGCATGACGATTCTGCCTACCGCCCTGCGGGTTTTCGCAAGGCAGATCAGCGCTTGGCCCGGCCAGTTGCGTTTGCCACCAACCGAGTTCTTCACGCAGGGATTCGCTGCCGGCATAAGCCTGCAAACGCGCGGCCCAGTCCTTGAAGGCGCTGGTTTTCGCCAGCAGTTTCAGCGGCTGCGCAGCGTCGAGTTGGCGATAGGCGGTTTGCAGATCATCCAGCAACACGCGCCAGGAAACGCCGTCGACGACCAAGTGGTGGATGGCGATAAACAGACGTTGCTGATCATTCGCTACATCGACCAGCACCGCGCGCAGTAACGGGCCGTTGTGCAGATGCAGACTGCGTTGCGCGTCGGCGAACAGGGCTTCGCACCGGTCCAGCGAATCGACGTTGAATTGCCAGAGCAGATCATCACTCGACAGCACTTGATGCGTCGCTTGCCATGCATCATCGGTTTCAGTGAAACGCAGACGCAGCGCATCGTGCTGCTCGGTCACGGCCAGCAAAGCTTGCTGCAATCGTTGCGGCTCGAGGCGCACAGTCGGTTCCAGCAACAGCGCCTGATTCCAGTGCTGACGCTGGGGAATGTCCGTATCGAAGAACCAGTGCTGAATGGGCGTCAGACGCGACTCGCCGACCACCAAGCCCTGCTCGGCCGTCACTTGCTGGGTGCGGCTGGCAACGGCGGCGAGCGTCTGCACGGTCTGGTGCTGGAACAGGTCGCGCGGGCTGAAATGAATGCCCTGCTGACGCGCGCGGCTGACCACCTGAATCGACAGAATCGAGTCGCCGCCGAGTTCGAAGAAGTTATCGTTGAGGCCGACCTGCCTGACGTTGAGCACATCGCACCAGATCCGCGCCAGGGTCTGCTCCAGCTCGTTACTTGGCGCAACGTAGTCCTGACGATTCAACTCGGGATCGGGCGCCGCCAAAGCGCGGCGGTCGAGTTTGCCGTTGGCGGTCAGCGGCATGCTTGCCAGCAGCATCAGCTGGGTCGGCACCATGTAGTCCGGCAGTTGCGCCTTGAGGTGCGACTTGAGCGCTTCGCGCAGTTCAGCCTGTTGCGCTTCGCCGTGTCCGGCGACATCGCTAACGAGGTAACCCACCAACTGCTTGCCACTCGGCGCATCCAGCGCCAGCACCACCGCTTCGCGGATCGAAGGGTGATCGAGCAGGCGCGTTTCGATTTCGCCCAGCTCGATGCGGAAACCGCGGATTTTCACTTGATGGTCGATGCGCCCCAGATACTCGACCAGACCATCGGCACGCTGGCGCACCAGGTCGCCGGTGCGGTACATGCGTCCGCCATCAGCGGCAAACGGGTCAGCGACAAAACGCTCGGCGCTGATGCCCGGACGGTCGTGATAGGCCTGGGCCAGACCGGCGCCACCGACAAACAATTCACCGGTCGCACCTTGCGGCACCAAGGCCAGATCGGCGTCGAGAATGTAGGCGACTCGCGCCCCGATCACGCTGCCGATCGGCACACTGCCGGCGCCCTCTTCCAGTACCTGCGGCGCCAGACTGGCCAGCGGCATGACCACGGTTTCAGTCGGGCCGTAAGCATTGAAAAACTGCGCCGGTTGGAATGCCGCGCGGATGCGCTGCAGATGCTCGCCGGTCAGCGCTTCACCGCCGGTGATGATCATGCGCACCGGCAGGACGTCATTCTGCGTGGCAAGGAATTGCGCCAATTGGCTGCCGTAGCTCGGCGTGAAGCCGAGGACGTTGATCCGATGCGCACGAATCAAGCCGCAGATTTCTTCCGCGTCCCACTGCCCTTGCGCCCGCAGCACCACCTGCGCACCGCTGAGCAGCGGCACCAGCAAACGTTCGGTGGCGGCGTCGAAGTTGATCGAATAGAAATGCAGTTCACAGTCGTCCGGGCGCATGCCGAAGCGTTCGATCACGGCCTGACAGTGCATGGCAATTTCGCCGTGGGAGACCACCACGCCTTTCGGTTTGCCGGTCGAGCCCGAGGTGTAAATCAGGTAGGCCTGATGCTGCGGCAGGCTGATAAACGGCAGCTCGCTGGCCGGGTAGTCGGCCAATCCCGGGCTGTCATCTTCCAGACACCAGCGAGCCACGTCTGACGGCAAGTCACCCAGGGCCTGAAACATCGCCCGATCGCTGAGCAGCAAACCGATGCGGCTGTCTTCGATCATGTAATGCAGACGGTCGAGCGGGTACTCCGGATCCAGCGGCACATAGGCGCCGCCAGCCTTGAGAATCGCCAGCAGGCCGATGACCATTTCCAGCGAACGCTCCAGCGCCAGCCCCACCCGCACCTGCGGGCCGACGCCGCGCTCACGCAGCGCCCAGGCCAGACGATTGGCCCGGGCATCGAGTTCGGCGTAGCTCAGGGTCTGCCCGGCGAAGGTCAGTGCTGGTGCGTCTTTGCGCGCCAGTGCCTGCTCGGCGAACAGATGATGGATGCACTGATCGAGACGATGCTCGCCCGGCTCGATGCCAAGGCTGTCGAGCAGGTGCTGTTGCTCGGTGCTGTCGAGCAACGGCAGTTCGCTGAGGCGTTGCTGCGGATCAGCGATCAACGCTTCAAGCAGGTTGCGCCAATGCCTGGCCATGCGTTCGATGGTCGGCTCGTCGAACAGATCGGTGCTGTAAGTCAGGCAGCAGCCGAGGCGATGGTCGAGGTCGGTGACTTCCAGATTGAGGTCGAACTTGGTCGCCCGCGCATCGTTGGCCAGATACTCGACAGTCATCCCAGCGAGGGTGCGGCTCTGCTGGAACTCCCAGCGCTGCACGTTGCACATCACCTGGAACAGCGGGTTGTAAGCCGCGCTGCGTGGCGGCTGCAAGGCTTCGACCAAGTGATCGAACGGCAGATCCTGATGGGACTGGCCTTCGATCACGGTGTGGCGCACCTGCTCGAACAGTTCGCCGACCGACATCTGCCCGTCGAGCTGGCAACGCAGCACCTGGGTGTTGAGAAACGCCCCGATCAGCCCTTCGCTTTCCGGGCGGATGCGGTTGGCCACCGGCGCGCCGATGCGCAGGTCGGTCTGGCCGCTGTAGCGGTAGAGCAATGTGGCGAGCGCGGCGGTCATGGTCATGAACAGGGTCAGACCGTTTTGCGCATTGAACGCCCGCACCCGCGCAGCGAGATCGTCGCTCAGATCGAAACGGAACAGCTCGCCCTGATGGCTCTGCACCGGTGGACGCGGACGGTCGCCGGGCAGTTCCAGCAGCGGGTGTTCGCGACCGAGTTGCGCGGTCCAGTAGTCGAGCTGGCGCTGGCGCTCGCCGGACTCCAGCCACTGACGCTGCCAGACGCTGTAGTCGAGGTATTGCACCGGCAGCGGCGCGAGCGGTGATTCGCGCTCATCGACGAACGCTTCATACAGCGCACTGAGTTCGCGGGCAAAGATGTCCATCGCCCAGCCTTCGGTGACGATGTGGTGCAGGGTCAGGACGAAGTAATGCTCGTGTTCGGCAGTCTTGACCAGACAGGCACGCAGCAACGGACCGGTTTCCAGATCGAACGGCTGGTGCGCTTCTGCATCGGCCAGTTGTTGCACTTGTAGCTCCCGGACTTCTGCCGGCAGGCTGGAGAAATCCTTCCAGCCCATGCGCACGCCGGTCTCGGCATGCACCTGTTGGCGGGCAACGCCATCGATACTTGGGAATGTGGTGCGCAGGGTTTCGTGGCGCAGGATCAGCGCCTGCAACGCCGCCTCGAAATGCTCGACATGCAGCACGCCGCGCAAGCGCGCCATGCCGCCGACGTTGTAAGCCGGGCTGTCCGGTTCCATCTGCCAGAGGAACCACATGCGCTGCTGCGAATAGGACAGCGGCACAGCCTGGCTGCGGTCGACTGTGCCGATCGGCAGCTGTGGGTTGGTGCGGCCGCTGACCTGGATCAGGCGAATCTGTTCGGCGTAATCGCCCAGTTCGCTGTGCTCGAACAAGGTGCGCAGCGGCAGTTCGACGTCACAGGCCTGACGTGTGCGTGAAATGATCTGCGTGGCCAGCAGCGAATGACCGCCGAGGGCAAAGAAATCATCGCGCAGGCCGATCTGCTTCAGACCCAGCACTTCGCGCCAGATCGCGGCGATTTGTTGCTCCAGTTCGCTGACCGGTTCGACGTGTTCACGCACCTGCCATTGCGGCTCGGGCAAGGCGCGGCGGTCAAGTTTGCCGCTGGGGCTCAGCGGCATCGCATCAAGGCGCAGCAATTGTGCGGGCACCATGTATTCCGGCAGTTCGGCAGCGAGGGCATCTTTCAGCCGAATAATTTGCTCATCGGCATTTTCCTGCGCATCGGTCGCCGTGAAGTAGCCGATCAGTTGCGCACCGGCAGCGGTTTCCCGCACCAGCACCACGGCCTGGGCCACGCCATTTTGCGCCAGCAGTCGCGCCTGGATTTCTTCCGGCTCAACGCGAAAGCCGCGCAGCTTGACCTGCTGATCGAGACGGCCGAGGTATTCGATCACGCCATCCGAGGACCAGCGCGCACGGTCGCCGGTGCGGTACAAGCGGGCGCCCTGCTCGCCCAGTGGATCGACGACAAAACGCTCGGCGGTCAACGCCGGACGACCCAGGTAACCGCGAGCCAGACCGATGCCGCTGATGCACAACTCGCCCGGCACGCCCGCTGGCACTGGATTGAGATCGGCATCGAGAATGCGGCAGACCACATTGCCCAGCGGCCGGCCAATCGGCGAGCGCTCACCATCGGCAGTTGTACAGTGCCAATGGGTGACATTGATCGCGGTTTCAGTCGGGCCATAACGGTTGTGCAATTGCACCACCGGCAGTTGCGTCAGCACACGGTTGCGCAACTCGGCGGGCAAGGCTTCACCGCCGGAAAACACCCGGCGCAGGCTGGTGCACTTGGCACTCAGCGGCTCGTCGATGAACAGCGCCAGCAGCGGCGGGACGAAGTGCAGCGTGGTCACGCCGTATTGCTGGACCAGTTGCGCGATGCGATGCGGGTCGCGGTGCTCGCCGGGGGCGGCAAGCAGCAGACGCGCGCCGGTGATCAGCGGCCAGAAGCATTCCCACACCGAGACGTCGAAACTGATCGGCGCTTTTTGCATCAGCACGTCGGTTTGGTCGAGGCGGTAAGTGTCCTGCATCCATTGCAGGCGCTCGGCCAGCGCGGCGTGGGTGTTGCCGACGCCTTTCGGTTGCCCGGTGGAACCCGAGGTGTAAATCACGTAGGCGAGGTTGTCGCCGTGCAGTCGCAGTTCCGGTGCCTGGCTCGGCCATTTATCCAGGTGCAGCGCATCCATGGCGATCACGCTGACGCCATCGCTGGCCGGCAAACGCTCGAGCAATTGCGTCTGGGTCAGGAGCAGTTCGACGCCGCTGTCGCGGAGCATGTACGCGAGACGCTCGGCCGGATAATCCGGATCAAGCGGCACATAGGCGCCGCCGGCCTTGATGATCGCCAGCAGACCGATCAGCAGTTGCGGCGAACGCTCGGCAGCAATGGCCACGCACACGTCCGGGCCAACGCCTTTGTCGCGCAGGTAATGGGCGAGCCGGTTGGCTTGCGCGTGCAGCTCGGCAAAATCCAGACTACCGCCGTCCCACACCAGCGCGGTGCGTTGCGGGGTGTTGCGCAATTGTTGCTCGAGCAGTTCCGGCAGCCATTGTTGCGCCGGGGTGCACGGAGCGACGCTCCAGTCCTTCTGCTGATTCTGCTCGCTGGCGGCCAGCAAGCGCAGATCGCCGATGGCCTGCTGTGGCTGTTCGCAGACCTCGCTGAGCAGATTATGGAAATGCTCGGCCAGACGCTCGATGGTCGTGGCGTCGAACAGTTCGCTGGCGTAGTCGAACGCCAAGCTCAGACGACCGTTGCGATCCTCTTCGCTGTGCAATTGCAGATCGAACTTGGCTTCGCGGCTGTGCCACGGCAGTTCTTCGGCGAGCAGACCCGGCAGGCGCTTGAGTGCACTGAGGTCGCGCTGCTGATGGTTGAACATGACCTGGAACAGTCCCTGTTCGCGGGCCTGCGGGAACGCTTCGAGCAGTTGTTCGAAGGGCAGATCCTGATGGGCCTGGGCGCCGAGTGCGGCCTGGCGCGTCTGGTTCAGCAACTCGGCAAATGTCAGGCGCGAATCGATTTGCGCGCGCAACACCTGGGTATTGATGAAGAAGCCGATCAGGCTTTGGGTTTCCAGGCGCGGACGGTTGGCGTTGGGCACGCCGATGCGAATGTCGCGCTGACCGCTGTAGCGGTGCAGCAAACTTTGCAAGGCAGCGAGCAGAAGCATGAACGGCGTGGCTTCGTGGGCCTGCGCAGTCTGGCGAATCGCCTCGCTGAGTTTGCTACTCAAGCGCACGCTGTGGCGCGCGGCGCTGTGGTTGTGTCTGGCCGAGCGCGGGTGATCGGTGGCCAGTTCCAATGGCGGATGTTCTTCGCCCAACTGCGCTTTCCAGTACGCCAGTTGCCGCTCGCCCTCGCCTTGCGCCAGCCATTGCCGCTGCCAGTTGCCGTAGTCGGCGTATTGCGTGGGCAGCGCGGCCAGTGTCGCCGGCGCACCTTGGGTTGCCGCCGCGTAGAGACGCGAGAATTCGTCGAGCAGGATATTCAGCGACCAGCCGTCAGCGATGATGTGGTGCAGGGTCACCAGCAGTTGATGTTCTTCGTCATCGAGACGCACCAGTTTCACCGCCAGCAACGGGCCTTTTTCCAGATCGAACCGAGTGCGCGCCTCGTCTTCGCGAATCTGCTCGGCACGGGCTTCACGCTCGGCCATTGGCAGGTCGCTGATGTCGATCAGATGCAGGTTGAATTCGGCAGCGGCGAGCACTTGCTGCAATGCCACACCGTCGCGTTCGAAGAAACGTGTGCGCAGTGATTCATGGCGTTCGATCAGTTGCTGGAAGCTGCTGCGCACGGCGTCTTCGTCGAGTTCACCACGCAGGCGCAGGCCGCCGGGAATGTTGTAGGCGCTGCTCTGTGGATCGAGTTGCCAAGTGATCCACAGACGGTTTTGTGCCAGCGACTGCGGCATCGGCTCGCTGCGCGACAAGGTGCTGATCGGACCTTGAGCGCTGCCGCCGTCCTGTTTTAGCTGCGCCACAGCGGCGGCGAAGGCAGACAGGGTTGGCGCTTCGAACAGCAGGCGCAGGCTCAGCTCGACACCGAGTGCTTCGCGAACCCGCGCCACTACTTGCGTGGCAGCGATCGAGTTGCCGCCGAGCAGAAAGAAATGGTCGTCGCCACTGACCTGCTTGACGTTGAGTTGCTCGGCCCAGATTTGCCCGATCAACGCTTCAAGGTCCGAAGTGCTGCTGGTCGCGTTTTCCGTTGCGGCTGTGATCGAAGGGAACAGCGCGTAACTGTCGAGGCTGCCATCAGCCAGACGATTGCGGCACGCCGAGCGCTGCAGTTTGCCGCTGGAGGTTTTCGGCAACGCGCCCGGATTGAGCAGCACCACCACGCTTGGCGCCTCCTGATACGCCTCGGCCACGGCTTGGCGAATGGCTTTGATCAGCGCATCTGGCGCAAGGATTTTCTGCACGCTGCGGCTGATTTCCGCAGCGATGCCGATGCCCTCTTCGCCGTCGTGAGTGACCGCGAACGCCGCCACGCGGCCCTTGCGCACCACTTCGACTTCGCGCTCGACGGTCTGCTCGATGTCCTGCGGATAGAGGTTGTGTCCGCGGACGATGAGCATGTCTTTCAGGCGCCCGGTGACGAACAACTCGCCCGCACGGATAAAACCCAGGTCGCCGGTGCGCAACCAGGTGCGGCCGGCGTGCTGGACAAAAGTCTTGGCGCTGGCTTCGGGGTTGCGCCAATAACCGTGGGCGATGCTCGGGCCGGCGGCCCAGACTTCGCCGACGGCGTTGTCGGCGAGTTCTTCGAGGGTATTCGGTTCGACGATCAGCACCGCGTGCTCAGGCTGGCTGATGCCGCAACTCATGACCGCGCTGCCGTCGCCCGGCTCGGCGCGGTTTTGCGCCAGCGCCTGATCGTCCACGCGCAACGCCGGGATGCCGGTGCCGCGCGGTGTGCCAGCGACAAAGAGGGTCGCCTCGGCCAGACCGTACGAAGCCATGAAGCTGTTGTCGCTGAAACCGCAAGCAGCGAATTTTTCGGCGAAGCGCTCGAGGGTGTCGAGACGGATCGGCTCGGAACCGGAATAGGCCACGCGCCAACGGCTCAGATCGAGGCGCTCAAGGGCCGATTCGCTGACCCGCTCACTGCACAAACGGTAGGCGAAATCCGGGCCGCCGCTGATGGTGCCGCCGTATTCGGCAATCGCTTCCAGCCAGCGCAACGGCCGGCCGAGGAAGTAGGCCGGCGACATCAGAATGCACGGCACGCCGCTGAAAATCGGTTGCAGCAGACCACCGATCAAACCCATGTCGTGATACAGCGGCAACCAGCTGACGATGACGTCGTCCGGGTTGACGTCGATGCCGAAACCGTGACGGATCAGCAGTTCGTTGGCGACCAGATTGCCATGGCTGACCTGCACGCCCTTGGGCAGCGCGGTGGAGCCGGAAGTGTATTGCAGAAAGGCGATGTGCTCGGCTGGCAGGCTCGGTTCAACCCACTGTTCGGCCAGTGCGCTGTCGAGGGTGTCGACACACAACAGCGGCGGCGCGCCGTCGATTTGTTGCAAGGCATCGCACAGGTCGGCGCTGGTCAGCAACAGCGTGGGCTCGGCGTCGGCGATGATCGACAGCAAACGCTCCTGATGGTGACGACGGGCGGATTCCGGCGGATAGGCCGGCACCGCAATCACACCGGCATACAGGCAGCCGAAAAACGCCGCGACGTAATCCGCGCCGCTGGGAAACAGCAGCACCGCACGCTCACCGAATCCAGCCTGAGCCTGCAACGCAGCGGCGATGGTGCGCGCGCGTTGATCCAGTTCCAGATAGCTGAGCACCACGGTCTGTTCCGGGTTTTCGGCGAGAAAACGCAAGGCCAGTCGGTCCGGCGTCAGGGCCGCGCGACGCTTGAGGGCATGGACCAGGGTGCTGGGGAGTTCGAACGCGTCGGTCATGAGGTTTCCTGCCTGAATTCGGCTTGCAAGTGGAATCGGGTGGCTGCGTCACACCTGTCGAGAGGCGTGCGGGGCGCGGTCTGTGCCGACCGCGCAAGGCATCGGAATGCGCTGAGGCCGGGGATCTGCACCCGGGCCATTCACCAATGAGAACGGATGGAGTGGGGAAATAATTAGTCGGCAGGCGCGACGTCCAGCGGGGCTGGGGTGCGGCGGCGTGTCGCAGTTGGCAAAACACATCGCCTTACAGCAATACCTCTCTTTCTCATTTGACAATCATTATCATTCAACATAATTTGTCGCTCGATGTGTAGGACGGCGCCGTCCCCCGAGGCCCTCCCACTAACCTATTGGCAGCAAGGTGATTTCCATGACGGAACAAGTATCCACAAGCAGGTGCGATTCACCGCTACTTCAGGCATTCGTCGACAATCGACTGATTCTGGTCAAGATTGCAGCCCGCATTACCGGTTGCAGGTCTCGTGCCGAAGATGTGGTTCAGGATGCGTTTTTCCGACTGCAATCGGCGCCGCCGATCACGTCGTCGATCAAGGCTCAGCTGAGCTACCTGTTCCAGATCGTGCGCAACCTCGCCATCGATCACTACCGCAAGCAGGCGCTCGAACAGAAATACTCAGGCCCGGAAGAGGAAGGCTTGAACGTGGTGATTCAGGGCGCTTCGCCGGAAACTTCGCACATCAACTTCTCGACTCTGGAACACATCGCCGATGCGCTGACCGAACTGCCCAGCCGCACCCGTTATGCCTTCGAGATGTACCGTCTGCACGGCGTGCCGCAAAAGGACATCGCCAAGGAACTGGGCGTATCGCCCACCCTGGTCAACTTCATGATTCGTGATGCGCTGGTGCACTGCCGCAAGGTCTCGGGCAGTCGGCGGGATGCGGTGATTGCCGGTCGTCGTTAGGATCCGGATTCTGCGTCAAGCCATTCGCGAGCAGGCTCGCTCCCACAGGGTTTGATCAACGACACAAATCCAGTGTGGGAGCGAGCCTGCTCGCGAAAGCGGCCTCAGACCCAACGAAATTCCGAGGCCGAATACATCAGGCCAACCGGCACCGATCAAAAAACCGCTCCCGTCCCAGAATCATCAACGCCGCGCGCTTGTGCGGGAAATCGAATTCCTTCTCGCAGTGAAAGCATTGGTTGTGCATATGGCCGATCATCTTCGCGTTGTCGGCACGTGGCTCGGCAACCACGCGCTGGGTCCGTGGATCATCGAGAAACAGGTAATGCACCAGCGCCGATAACCAACTCGCCACTTTATGCGGGCCGCGATGACTTTCCTCACCGACCAGCATGTGAATGCCACGGTCGTAATCGCCGGCATCGTAGAACGGCGCGATGCGATCTTCCTTGGCCCAGTAGGCTTCGAAATAGGCGAATGGCTGATCATCAAAACAGCCGATCAGCGTCAGCGTGTGCGGATCGGCATCGAGCTTGTTGAGATAGTCGCGATGCTGCTCAAGGCTGCCCTCCTCCTGCCAGAAACTCGCCACGCGCGGGCTGTTCTGCCAGCGATTGAAGCGCGACAGATCTTCCTCGATTTCCAGCGTTCGCAAGGAAATCCACGCGCCGAGCCGCGCATCGAAACGCCGGTAGACTTCACCGCGCGGCTTCACCGGTCGCAGCGGATGGCGCTTGCCATGGCTGATAACCATTTGCTGCGGATAGCTGCCGGTCAGTGAAGTGCCCAGCCACGGCTGCGGCAGTTGCCAGAACAGCGTGCGCTCGCAGCGATACTCACCGGCGACTTCGGTATTGATCAGCAGACCACTGCGCAAGGCTTCGGTCGGTGGCTGATCGAGTTGCCAGGTCAATTGCTGGCACGCCGGGTCACGGGCGAACAGCCAATAACAGGCGGCCCACAAGGCTTGCCCGGGCGGCAGGGCAAAACGTTCATCAAGCTGAATCGGGCCATTGGCCTCGCGGTCCAGGCGCAGCCGAATCAGCGGTTGCCCGTCCAGGCTCAGGCTCAAGCGGCTCTCGGTAGCATCAGCGATCAAGCGACTGCCCGAGGGCAATGCCAGGGCAGTCAGGTCATTCAGATTGGACATGGGTCGGGCTCACGTAATCGTCGACAGTTCAACGAAGTGACGTGAGCCGGGAGGGGAAATTTAAGCGCGAGAGGCAATTAGCGCTTCAGTGATGAGGCGCCGGCATCACGGCAATCCTGTACGGCTCGAAAATCCTCAGCAATTCGCCGTTGTCGCGCAAGCGCTGCAGCAGGTTGCCGAAGGCTTCGCCGGTGATCGGAGCGTTTGGCCGCAGAATCGAGTAATGGTGATAGATCTGATCGGTGCGCTGCGAAGCCAACAGCTCGTCGCGGACCTTCTCGTTGCGCAGCAGGTAATCGAACAGATAGGAACGGGTGACCAAGGCAATGTCGGCGCGTCCGCGCAGGACCATCAGCAGGTTGCTGTCGTGAGAATAGGTCAGCGTGGCGTTGTAGTTGTGCGCGAGGTATTTCGGGTCGGCGTTGAAGTTGGCGAATTCGTAGTGATAACCGCTGAACAGCGCCAGACGTTTGCCCGACAGGCTCGAGAAGTAGTTTTGCTGGCGGCCGTCTTCGCGTTGCGCGACGAAAATCTCGGCGTCTTCCAGGCCCATGTCGACGTCGTCGTGGGGAATGTCCTTCCAGCCCCACTCGGGGTTCTCGAAGATCGCCATATCGATGCGGCCCTGCTTGAAATCACCGAAACGGCGCGGGATCGACGTCGGCACCAGGACGAACTGATAGTCGCTCTGCGAGCGGTTCAGCGCCTCGATCAATTGCGGCAACAGGCCGGTATCGGCGCCGTTTTCCGGGCGAATCGTGTAGGGCGGGAAATGCGCGGCGCCGACCCGGACCAATTGCGCTGACTGAGCGGGCAATACCCATAACGCAGCCAGCGCAGCGAGCATCAGCCCGGCGGCTGTCCGAATTGGCGAAGACTTCAAAACACCCCACTCCCCGAAAAAAATAGCGATCAATGCATTCAAGCTAGGCGGTTTCGCCGACTTAGCCAGTTTGTCGGCCGGTCCGACAACCGTTCAACGCGCTTCGAGGACCAGAATCAGCGCTTCATCGGCGAGCTGATCGAGGCTCAAACTGCCGCCGGCACGGAACCAGGTGGTGGTCCAGGACAGTGCGCCGGTAAGGAAACGTCGGGTAATAAAAACGTCGCCGCGAATATAGCCGGCATCCTTGGCCTCGCTCAGCACCTGCAGCCAGATGTCTTCATAAACGTCACGTAAAGCAAGGACTTTAGCCTGGCCGTCTTCGGACAATGAGCGCCATTCGTACACCAGCACCGCCATCGCCTCGCCACTGCCGCCCATGATCGACTGCAATTCGCAGCGAATCAGCGCCAGCACTT
Organism: Pseudomonas sp. S3_G06; assembly: GCF_054667565.1. Taxonomy (NCBI): domain Bacteria; kingdom Pseudomonadati; phylum Pseudomonadota; class Gammaproteobacteria; order Pseudomonadales; family Pseudomonadaceae; genus Pseudomonas; species Pseudomonas sp. S3_G06. Next base: position 1,141,380 of record NZ_CP162738.1, on the reverse strand, counting down.
TCTCGCGCACGTCACCGGCTTCGGCCAGGGCTGCGCGCATCAGCGCGGTGTTGTAGCGGATGGTTTCCTCCATCACCGCGCGGAGAATTTCATCCTTGCTTTTGAAGTGATGAAAAATGCTTCCCGACTGAATGCCCACAGCGCTGGCCAGATCGCGCACCGTGGTGCGCTCGTAGCCTTTGTTGCGAAACAGGTGAGCCGCCACTTGCAGCAATTTGCCGCGGGCGCTGTCCGGGTCGGTCAACTGGCCTTGGTCGACCAGTTCGCGCATGACCCGCAGGGCTTTTTGCTCGTCCACCCGTTCTCTCCTACAGTCGATCAGTGTGTTGCCCCCTGTAACCGCAGGGTTGCGCGCAATTTAAGCCGCGCGCGGGCACCAAGCAAGCGCTTGGGCAGAAGAATGTTTCGCCTGTTTGCAAACCAAGCGCTTGCTTGGTAGCCTCCAGACACTTCTGTCGCAGGTCCCTGAGTCGGAGATAAAAATGCCAACCACCGTGCGAATCGGCTGCGCCAGTGCTTTTTGGGGCGACACTTCCACTGCTGCCGCCCAGCTTGTCTCCGGCGGAAACCTGGATTATCTGGTGTTCGATTATCTGGCCGAGATCACCATGTCGCTGATGGCCGGCGCGCGCCTGAAAGACCCGCAGGCCGGGTTCGCGGGTGACTTCGTTGAAGTGCTGGCGCCGCTGCTGACGCAACTGGCCGAACAGAACATCCGCGTGATCAGCAATGCCGGCGGGGTCAATCCGCAGGCCTGCGCGACGGCCCTGCAAGCGGCCTGTGACCAGGCTGGGGTCCAGCTGAAGATCGCCGTGTTGCTCGGCGACGACTTGCAAGGACAGCTCAAAAACCCCGCCGATATCCGCGAAATGTTCAGCGGCGCCCCATTGCCGCGTATGTGCGTGTCGACCAACGCCTACCTCGGCGCGCCGGGAATTGTCGAAGCGTTGCGCCTGGGTGCCGACATTGTCATCACCGGCCGGGTGGTCGACAGCGCCGTGGTCAGTGCGGCGCTGGTTCACGAATTCGACTGGTCGTGGCATGACTACGAAAAACTCGCCCAGGCCGCGCTGGCCGGGCACATCATCGAATGCGGCGCGCAGTGCACCGGCGGTAATTTCACCGACTGGCGCGAGGTGCCGGATTACGAGCACATCGGTTTTCCGATCGTCGAGGTCAGCGCCGATGGCCAGTTCCTCGTCAGCAAACCCGAAGGCTCCGGCGGCCTGGTTACGCCGCTGACCGTCGGCGAGCAGATGCTCTACGAAATCGGCGATCCGCAGGCCTATCTGTTACCCGATGTGATCTGCGATTTCACTCAGGTCAAACTCCAGCAACAAGGCAAAAACGTCGTGCAGGTGCACGGTGCCAAAGGCCTGCCACCCAGCGACAAATACAAGGTCAGCGCCACGTACCCGGACGGTTTTCGCTGCACCGCCAGTTGCCTGATGGCCGGCATCGACGCGGTGGACAAGGCGCGGCGGGTCAGTCAGGCGATCATCGACAAGACCGCCGAGATGTTCAGCCTGCGCGGCTGGGCGCCGTACAGCGAAACCCATGTCGAACTGCTCGGCAGCGAAGCCACCTACGGCCCCCACGGCCAGCGCCGCGACAGCCGTGAAGTGGTGATCAAAATCGCCGTGCGCCACCCTGACAAACGCGCGCTGGTGCTGTTTTCCAAAGAGATCGCCCAGGCCGCGACCGGTATGGCGCCCGGTCTGACCGGCATTGTCGGCGGACGTCCGACCGTGTACCCAGTCATCCGCTTGTTCTCGTTCCTCGTCGATAAAAGCGCCTGCGCCCTGCAAGTCGACATCGCAGGCGAACGTCATCCTTGCGCCCTCCCCGACCCGGTGGCCCTCGACAGCGCAGATTTGCCGCTCGCCCATCAGCCACCCAAACCCCAGGGCCGCGCCGATGCCAGTGTGCCGCTGGTGAAACTGGCGGTGGCGCGCTCCGGCGACAAGGGCAACCACAGCAATATCGGCGTGATGCCGCGCCATCCCGATTACCTGCCATGGATCGCCGAAGCGCTGACCCCTTCGGTGGTGGTCGACTGGATGCGCCACGTCCTCGATCCGCTTCTCGGGCGTGTCGAACGCTGGTATCTGCCCGGCACCCACAGCCTCAACTTTCTTTTGGAAAACGCCCTCGGCGGTGGCGGTGTCGCCAGTCTGCGCATCGACCCGCAAGGCAAAGCCTTCGCCCAGCAACTATTGGAAATCCAGATCCCGGTGCCGCAGAGCATCGCCGAACAGCTCGACTAGAGGATGGTGTGCATGGCTTACGCGTCGATTTTTCGCGCCGATCTGTTCAGCGGCCAGAACCTGATTGTCACCGGCGGCGGCAGCGGCATCGGTCGCTGCACCGCCCATGAACTGGCGGCCCTCGGCGCCAATGTGCTGCTGGTCGGGCGCAAGCCGGAAAAGCTGGAAAAAGTCGCCGCCGAAATCGCCGAGGACGGCGGCCGCGCGCACTGGAAGGCTTGCGATATCCGCGATGAAGAAGCGGTCAAGCAACTGGTCAAAGAGCTGATCGCCGAACACGGGCCGATCCACGGTCTGGTCAACAATGCCGGCGGCCAGTATCCGTCGCCCTTGGCCTCGATCAATCAGAAGGGCTTTGAAACCGTGCTGCGGACCAATCTGGTCGGCGGGTTTCTGATGGCCCGGGAAGTGTTCAACCAGTCGATGAGCAAACACGGCGGCAGCATCGTCAACATGCTCGCTGACATGTGGGGCGGCATGCCCGGCATGGGCCACTCGGGCGCCGCGCGTTCGGGCATGGACAACTTCACCAAGACTGCCGCGTTCGAGTGGGGTTACGCCGGGGTCCGGGTCAACGCCGTGGCGCCGGGCTGGATCGCCTCCAGCGGCATGGACACTTACGAGGGCGCATTCAAAGCAGTGATTCCGACCCTGCGCGAGCATGTGCCGCTCAAGCGTATCGGCACCGAATCGGAAGTCAGTGCGGCGATCGTGTTTCTGCTCAGCCCGGCGGCGGCATTCATCAGCGGCACCACGGTAAAAATCGACGGCGCCGCCAGCCTCGGCAGTCGTGCCTGGCCGCTGCACAAGGCCAGCCACAGCGAATCGTTCAACGGTTTTCACCGCGCGTATTTACCAGAAGTGTTGCGTCCCGACGTGCTCAAGGACAAGGAATAAGCCATGGCGCAGATTCAGTCGCAACTCGATCCGCACAGCGAAGCGTTCGCGCGCAACCGCGTGGCCATGCTCGCCGCCATCGAGCAGGTGCAGCAGCTTGAACAGAACCTGTTGAACAAGGCCGCCGAAGCCAAAGACAAATTCAGCAAACGCGGGCAACTGTTGCCCCGCGAGCGCTTGAACCTGTTGCTCGACCCCGGCGCGCCGTTTCTCGAACTGGCCAGCCTCGCCGGCTATAAATTGCACGACGACAAGGACGGCAGTTCGGCCGGTGGCGGGCTGATTGCCGGCATCGGTTATGTCTGCGGCATCCGCGCGATGGTGGTCGCCAACAACAGCGCGATCAAGGGCGGCACGATCTCGCCGAGCGGCCTGAAAAAATCCCTGCGCCTGCAACAGATCGCGCGGGAGAACAAACTGCCGATGATCACCCTCGCTGAAAGCGGCGGCGCCAACCTCAACTACGCGGCAGAGATCTTTGTCGAAGGTGCGCGCAGTTTCGCCAATCAGGCGCGCATGTCAGCCATGGGTTTGCCGCAGATCACCGTGGTACACGGCTCGGCCACCGCAGGCGGCGCCTATCAACCGGGGTTATCGGATTACGTAGTGGTGGTGCGCGGCAAGGCCAAGCTGTTTCTCGCCGGCCCGCCATTGCTCAAAGCGGCGACCGGCGAAGTGGCCACCGATGAAGAACTCGGTGGCGCCGAGATGCACGCGCAGGTCGCCGGCACTGCCGAATATCTCGCTGAAAACGACGCTGACGGCATACGCCAGGTCCGCGACATCATGCGCATGTTGCCCTGGAACGAGCAGCTGCCGTGGCTGCCGCAGCCGCAATTCAAAGAACCGCTCTACCCCATCGACGAACTGCTCGGGCTGATCCCGGACGATGCAAAAAAGCCCTACGATGTGCGCGAAATTATCGCGCGGATTGCCGATGAATCGGACTTTCTCGAATTCAAAGGCGAGTTCGATCAGCAAACCCTTTGCGGCCAATTGAAAATCCAGGGCCGCGCCTGCGGCTTCATTGGCAACAACGGACCGATCACCCCGCAAGGTGCGAGCAAGGCGGCGCAGTTCATCCAGTTGTGCGACCAGAGCCAGACGCCGCTGCTGTTTTTCCACAACACCACGGGTTTCATGGTCGGCACCGAATCGGAACAGCAAGGCGTGATCAAGCACGGCTCGAAACTGATCCAGGCGGTGGCCAACGCACGGGTGCCTAAACTGACCATTGTCGTCGGCGGTTCCTACGGCGCCGGCAACTACGCCATGTGCGGGCGCGGGCTCGATCCGCGCTTCATCTTCGCCTGGCCCAACAGCCGCACGGCAGTAATGGGCGGCGCACAGGCCGGCAAGGTCTTGCGCATCGTTACCGAAGCCAAACAGCTCAAGGACGGCATCGAGCCGGATCCGAAAATGCTCGACATGCTCGAACAGATGACCGCGCAGAAACTCGACAGCCAATCCACCGCCCTGTACGGCAGCGCCAACCTGTGGGACGACGGCCTGATCGACCCGCGCGACACCCGCACCCTGCTCGGTTACTTGCTGGATATCTGCCACGAAGCCGACACGCGCAAGCTGCAACCCAACAGCTTCGGCGTCAGCCGCTTCTGACCGCCACGGATCCTACGGAGAACAACAACAATGATCTTCACCCCGGAACACGAAGCCCTGCGCCGCACCGTCCGCCAGTTCGTCACGCACGAGATCAACCCGCACGTCGAAGAATGGGAAAAGGCCGGGCGCTTTCCCATCCACGAGATTTTCCGCAAGGCTGGCGAGCTGGGTCTGCTGGGCATTTCCAAGCCGGAAAAATTCGGCGGCATGGGCCTCGACTACAGCTATTCGATCGTCGCCGCCGAAGAGTTCGGCACCATTCATTGCGGCGGGATTCCGATGTCGATCGGCGTGCAGACCGACATGTGCACACCCGCCCTCGCCCGCTTCGGCTCCGACGAACTGCGCGAAGAATTCCTCCGGCCGGCGATCACGGGCGAACAGGTGGGTTGCATCGGCGTTTCCGAAGTCGGCGCCGGCTCCGATGTCGCCGGGCTGAAAACCACAGCACGCAAGGACGGCGATGACTACGTGATCAACGGCAGCAAAATGTGGATCACCAACTCGCCGAGCGCCGATTTCATCTGCCTGCTGGCCAACACTTCGGACGACAAGCCGCACATCAACAAGTCGCTGATCATGGTGCCGATGAACACCCCGGGGATCAGCCTCAGTTCGCACCTGGACAAGCTCGGCATGCGCAGCTCGGAAACCGCGCAGGTGTTCTTCGACAACGTGCGCGTGCCGCAGCGCAATCGCATCGGCCATGAAGGCGCCGGGTTCATGATGCAGATGCTGCAGTTCCAGGAAGAACGCCTGTTCGGCGCGGCGAACATGATCAAGGGCCTGGAATATTGCATCGACAGCACCATCGAGTACTGCAAGGAGCGCAAGACCTTCGGCAACGCGCTGATCGACAACCAGGTGATCCACTTCCGCCTCGCCGAATTGCAGACCGAAATCGAATGCCTGCGCGCGCTGGTCTATCAGGCCACCGAGCAGTACATCAAAGGTCAGGACGTCACGCGCCTGGCGTCGATGGCCAAGCTCAAGGCCGGACGCCTCGGCCGTGAAGTCAGCGACAGCTGCCTGCAATATTGGGGCGGCATGGGCTTCATGTGGGACAACCCGGTGGCCCGCGCCTATCGCGATGTGCGCCTGGTATCGATTGGCGGCGGCGCCGACGAAATCATGCTGGGGATCATCTGCAAGCTGATGGGCATCCTGCCGGGGAAAAAGAAATGAGCCGCCTGCCCGATTGCCAGACGCTGTTGCTGGAACTGCATGGCGGCGTGCTGCACATCACCCTCAACCGCCCGGACAGCCGCAACGCGATGAGCCTGCAAATGGTCGCCGAACTGCGCGCGGTGCTGACGGCGATGCACGATGACCGCACAGTGCGGGCCTTGGTGCTCAGCGGTGCCGGCGGGCATTTTTGCGCCGGCGGCGACATCAAGGACATGGCCAGCGCACGGGCTCAGGGCGCGGACGCTTATCGCGAGTTGAACCGGGCGTTCGGTGCGTTACTGGAGGAAGCCCAGCACACGCCGCAGGTGCTGATCACTGTGCTGCAAGGCGCGGTGCTCGGCGGCGGCTTCGGTCTGGCCTGCGTCAGCGATGTTGCGATTAGCGATCACCAGGCGCAGTTCGGCTTGCCGGAAACCAGCCTCGGCCTGATCCCGGCGCAAATCGCACCGTTTGTGGTGCAACGGATCGGCTTGACCGAAACCCGGCGACTGGCGCTGACGGCGGCGCGTTTCGATGGCGCTGAGGCACAGCGATTGGGGATGGTGCATTTCGTTGAACAGGATGCGCAAGCGTTGGCCGAGCGACTGGATGAGGTCTTGCAACAGGTGCTGCGCTGCGCACCGGAAGCGAATGCGATGACCAAGAAATTGCTGTTGGCGAGTGCCGGGCAGCCGTCGAATGAATTGCTCGATGACGCGGCGCAGTGGTTCAGCGCGGCAGTGACTGGAGACGAAGGGATCGAAGGCACCTTGGCCTTTATGCAAAAGCGTAAACCGCGGTGGGCTATCTGAAAGCTTCGCGAGCAAGCTCGCTCCCACAGGTTGAAATGCATTCCAAATGTGGGAGCGAGCCTGCTCGCGATGAGGCCACCCCATTCACCGCTATCATTTCAGGAACCCCACCATGCCCGCCATCCACAAAATCCTGATCGCCAACCGCGGTGAAATCGCCTGCCGCATCCAGCGCACGGCCCAGGCGCTGGGTTATCGCACAGTCGCCGTGTTCAGCGACGCCGACGCCGATGCGCTACACGTGCAAATGGCCGACCAAGCCGTGCATATCGGCCCGGCGCCGGTGCAGCAGTCGTACCTCAACATTGCGGCGATCCTCGACGCCGCCCGCCGCAGCGGCGCCGACGCGATTCACCCGGGCTACGGCTTTCTCTCGGAAAACGCCGATTTCGCCCGCGCCTGCGCCAAAGCCGGGCTGACTTTCATCGGCCCCAGCGTCGGAGCGATCGAACTGATGGGCAGCAAACGCCTGTCGAAAATCGCCATGCTCGACGCCGGCGTGCCATGCATTGCCGGCTATCAAGGCGCAGCGCAGGACGACGCGACCCTGCTGGCCGAAGCCGAGCGCATCGGCTATCCGCTGATGATCAAGGCCAGTGCCGGTGGCGGTGGACGTGGCATGCGCCTGGTGCACGAGGCCAGCGAACTGGCGGCGCAACTGCGCACCGCGCGGTCCGAAGCAATGAACGGTTTCGGCAGCGACGAGTTGATTCTTGAGCAGGCGTTGATCGAACCGCGTCACGTCGAAGTGCAGCTATTCGGCGACCAGCACGGCCATCTGGTCTACCTCGGCGAACGCGATTGCTCGATCCAGCGCCGTCATCAGAAAGTCATCGAAGAAGCGCCGTGCCCGGTGATGACCGCCGAGCTGCGCCAGGCCATGGGCGAAGCGGCACTCAAGGCCGGGCGCGCGGTGGATTATGTCGGCGCCGGCACCGTGGAGTTCCTCCTCGACGCACGCGGGCAGTTCTACTTTCTGGAGATGAACACCCGTCTGCAGGTCGAGCATCCGGTGACGGAAATGATCACCGGCCTCGATCTGGTCGCATGGCAGTTGCTGGTTGCCGAGGGCCAGCCGCTACCGCTGACGCGGGCACAGATTCGCCTCGACGGTCACGCCATGGAAGTGCGCCTCTACGCTGAGGATCCCGCTGCGGATTTTCTTCCGCAAACCGGCCGAATTGCCGCATGGCAACCGGCTTCGGATCACGGTGCGCGCATCGATCACGGTCTGCTTGAAGGTCAGTCGGTCAGCCCGTTCTACGACCCGCTGCTGGGCAAACTGATCGCCCACGGCGCCACCCGCGAAGAGGCGCGACGCAAATTGTTGCGTGCGGTGCAGGACACCGTGCTGCTTGGCGTGCAAAGCAACCAACGCTTGCTCGAAGGCCTGCTGCAACATCCGCAGTTCATCAGCGGCGACTTCAGCACCGCTTTCATCCAGCAACATTTTTCCAGCCATGCCAGCCTCATCACTTATGTGCCGACGACGGCGCAACTGGCGATTGCCGTGGCGTTGTTCTACCAGGCCAGCGCCCTGCCCCATCGCGCCCCGCTGAACGGCTGGCGCAACAACGCTAGCGTGCCGTTGCACTATCGACTCGGCAGTGACGAGCAGGACTGGACGCTGGCGGTGCTGGCGCGCAAACCCGGCGAGTTGGTCGTGCAGGCTGGCGAAAGCACTGTGGCGGTGAAAATCATTGAGCACGCCGCGCAATCGATCACCATCGAAGTCGACGGTCTGCGCCAGCGCCACGCCTATCGTCTGCACGATCGGCAGCTGTGGCTGTTCACCCATCCGGGCAGCCTGCGCATGGAGGATCGAACTCATGCGCCGATCGACAGTCAGACCAGCGTCGCCTCCGGCACCCTGAAAGCCCCGATGGACGGTGCCATTGTCGATGTGCTGGTCAGCGAGGGCAGTACGGTCAGCAAGGGTCAATTGCTGGTGGTGCTGGAGGCAATGAAAATGGAGCATCCGTTGAAGGCCGGCATCGATGGCGTGCTCAAACGGGTGCAAGTGAAGGTCGGCGATCAGGTAAAAAATCGTCAGGTTCTGTTGCAGGTCGAGTAGTCGCCCGGGCACAAGCGCGGGGTTTGACTACGCTCTGATAAATCAGAACGCGGAAATCAGGAACCCTGCGATGCCCCATTGGCTGGTCATAGATCTGGAAGCCACCACAGACGAGGGTGGCTGGCCGGTCACGGAAATGGAAATTATCGAGATCGGTGCGACCCTGGTCGACCGCGCCGGGCGCGAGCAGGATCACTTCCAGCGCTTCGTCAAACCGACCCGCCGGCCATTGCTGACGCCATTCTGTCGGGAGCTGACACACATCACTCAGGCCAACATCGATTCGGCGCAACCGCTGAGCGAAGTCTGGCCGGCCTTTGAGCGTTGGCTGGCGCAGCATCAGGCTCGCCTTGAAGGCTGGGCCAGTTGGGGCGGTTACGATCGCCAGCAGTTGCTCCAGGAGTGGCAGCGCCTGAACATCGACAGCGGCCTGAGCAAAGTCCCGCACATGAACCTCAAACAGCGCTTCGCCAAGGCCCGGCGCCTGGAACGACCGCTGGGGCTCAACGGCGCGTTGCAACTGGCGGGCATGCAGTTCAACGGCCAACAACATCGCGCGCTGGAAGATGCCCGCAATACCGCACGGTTATTGCCGCTGGTCCTGCCGCTTTAGACGCGTGACGGCGCGAAAAGCCTTGTGCATACTGGCCGCCCCCTTTTAAGCCCTTTTCGAGGAATCCGCCCATGTTTAAAGTCAACGAGTACTTCGACGGCACCGTCAAGTCGATCGCCTTTGGCACCGCTGAAGGTCCGGCGACCATTGGCGTCATGGCCCCGGGCGAATACGAATTCGGCACCAGCCAGCGCGAGATCATGCATGTGGTTTCCGGCGCGCTGAGCGTAAAACTGCCAGACAGCAGCGACTGGGAAACCTTCGCCGCCGGCAGCCAGTTCAACGTCCCGGCCAACAGCAAGTTCCAGCTGAAGGTCGCGGTCGATACCGCTTACCTGTGCGAATACCGCGGCTGATCCCGCCGGTTTCACAGCGCAAAAAAATGCCCGCGTCCAAAAGACCCGGGCATTTTTCGTTTCAGGGGAAACTCTATTCGAGAATTTCCACCGGCATGCCGACTTCCAGGCGGCCGTTGCCGTCGTTGACCAGATTCTGTCCGAACATCGCGCCATCGGCGGTTGAGCGATGTTTCTGTAACGTCGCGAACGGCTCGCGATCGGCGCTGCGTTCACCGGTTTGCGGGTCAACAGTGGTCATGATGCAACGCGCGCACGGCTTGACCACGCGAAACTCGATATCGCCGATGCGAATACGTTTCCATTGATCCTCGGCGTAAGGTGCGCTGCCTTCGATGACCAGATTCGGACGGAAGCGCAGCATCTCCAGCTCTCGCCCTACCGTTTCCGAGAGGGCCAGCCGCGAAGCTTCGCCGATCAGCAGCAATGGATAACCGTCGGCGAACGCCACTTGATCGTCATCCTTGCCGAAACCCGACTGCGTGGTGCGTGCCCGCTCCAGCGGCATTTGCACCAGACGTGTCGGCTTGCCAAGGAAGTCGCTGACAAAACGCGCGGCTTGATCACCGGCGTCCGGCACCCGCAGGGTGTCACGCCAGATCGTCACACCGCGCAGCTCGGCGTCGGCCGCGGGCAGCGCGACTTCGATAGAACCCTGCTCGGGAGCGCTGAGGGTCAGACCGCCGCCGGCATTCCATAACGCCGATAACTGACTCATCTTCGCTTCGGCACGCTGGGTCAGAAAGCGCCCGCTGGCCTCGTCCACCAGCATCCAGCGGCGGTCGCCTGCCAGCCCGAGCTTGTCCAGCTCGATGCTTTGCAGGATTTCGCCCTTGCCGGATTTCAACGGGTAACGATAAAGCGCGCTCAGACGCAGCATGGCCAGCTTCCTTGGAGGAAAAACGCCACCCTATACGAGCTTCAATACCGAATCAAAGCCGTCATTAATGTAAATACACTTCTGTGGGAGCGAGCCTGCTCGCGAAGAGGCCGGCACATTCACCATCAATGTGTCCGACCCAGCGCTTTCGCGAGCAGGCTCCCACAGGTAGCAAAATGTGCGTGTCTCAGGCTGGCACGACGTCGAGCATCAGACGCTGGCGCACCACGTCGACCAGTTTGTCCGGCTGGAATTTGGAGAGGAAGTTGTCGCAGCCGACCTTCTTCACCATCGAGTCGTTGAAACTACCGGACAGCGAGGTGTGCAGCACGACGTACAGGCCACGCAGGCGAGGGTCGTTGCGGATCTCCGTGGTCAGGCGATAACCGTCCATTTCCGGCATTTCCGCATCGGTGAAGATCATCAGCAGTTTATCGGTCATGTGCACGCCGGTATCGGCCCAGGCCTTGAGCATGTTCAAGGCTTTCAAACCGTCGCTGGCAATGTGCATTTTCACCCCGAGCTGGCCGAGAGTATCGCGCAATTGCGAAAGCGCTACGTTGGAGTCGTCCACCAGCAACACTTCGCGGCCACGGGCGCGCTCCAGTACCGGGTCGTCGAGTTTCTCGCGCGACACCTTGGCGTTGTACGGGACGATTTCAGCGAGGACTTTCTCGACGTCGATGATCTCCACCAGTTGATCGTCGACCTTGCTGATCGCGGTCAGATAATGCTGGCGGCCAGCACTGGTCGGCGGCGGCAGAATGGCTTCCCAGTTCATGTTGACGATGCGGTCGACGCCGCCAACGAGGAAGGCCTGCACCGAACGGTTGTATTCGGTGACGATGATCGTGCTGTTCGGGCCCGGCACCAGTGGGCGCATACCAATTGCCTGGGACAGGTCGATCACCGGCAAGGTCTGTCCGCGCAGATTGACCACGCCGCAGACGAAAGGATGACGCTGCGGCATCAGGGTCAGCTTGGGCAGTTGCAGCACTTCCTGAACCTTGAACACGTTGATCGCGAACAGCTGGCGTCCGGCCAGGCGAAACATGAGGATTTCCAGGCGATTCTCACCCACCAGTTGCGTGCGTTGGTCTACCGTGTCGAGAATGCCGGCCATCAATGACTCCTGGGCTTGTTCTGATGAATTCACTATGGGGGTTTATCGGCTGCATTCAGCTAATCTTGATTGCTGTAAAGCGCGCCGCTAAAAATGCCATAAACGACCATTGATGTCACACTGACATCATGCTTTACTGGCAATCGTGATTTCATCTGCTAGATTCATTGCGGCGCGACCTCGGTTTGCACGTTAGGTTCCCGCGCCTAAGGGATTCCCCTAGGATCAATCAGGCCCAACCTGATATTCGCCATTTCCAATAGCCATTACTGTGACGCCATTCTCATTGCATGAACGGAGTCAGGCTATTGTGTGCGATCGCAATTCAGTGGCAACCCACCCTCTGGAACCCCTCGGTCCGTGCACCTGCACCGCCGGGCGCGATCTGCCGACGATTCACGATCGTCGCCACATACGGCCATCCGTCAACCAACACGACGTGGTGGAGATGAACATGCCAATCGACCGTAAAGACTGGGCGCAACGTTTCCCCGAATTTCTGGTCGAGGCCGAAACGCTTCTCGCCAAGTCCGAAGAATGCCTGAGCCATCTGCAACTGATCAGCAATGACAAGGATGCCATCGACTGCATGCTCGGCACTCTGTTGAAGCTGGCCGGCCGCGCCGAAGCGTTGGCACTGGAAGCAATCTCCGAGTTTTCCCTGCACATCTACAGTCTGCTGAATCTGACCCAGGATCGCGTCGACCTGCACGAACAGGCCCTCGATGCCTTGCGAGACTGTTTCACCCTGATGGCATGGCAGCTTGAGCTGGTCGATCATAAAACCGGACAACTGAGCCTTGATGGCAGCGAGCAGACAGCCCTGCTTGAGGCCTTCGCGGCACAAATGGGCCAGGACACGTACGAACCGAAGATGATGAGCAAACGTTTGCTCTCTACGTCCCTGATAGCGCACCAGGCTTGAGAAAACAGGCCGCGAAACTGTCGTAATTGAATAGTGCATACCTGCCAGCGACAATCCGGGGCAAATAATCTGCCCGACCAACGGCTGATTTCCAGATGCCGCCATCAGGGTTTTCCCTGTGTGCTCCCAGAGACACTTCCAGGCAGAATCGAAGTCGTCCAACTACAAAAACTCCAACTTTTTCCAATATGGAACTTGCGTCCACGATTCGGTATTTCCTGACTGAATGGACATATATAGCGACCGCGACCAACGGTATGTTAAGTGGTATTATGCCGCCGGTTAATTACCTGCCGTTTAATGGCACAGTGACTCCAGCGTTTCATTAGCAATGTTATTGCCGGTCAATGATTGCTTAACGAATGCGGTATGAATCAATAACATAATTGACAGTATTTCCACACAGAGATCCGCCAGTCACCGGTCGGTCTGCCCGCAGCGAACATCCATTGGCTCCATCCGTTATGTACGCCAGTCTCAAGTCACTCATCACATGGCCACCCTCGCGGGAAAACGCCCGGCGCTTCACACTGGTTCTGTGTGTTCTGGCGACCCTGGGAAGTCTGCTGGCGTATGTTGTTTCCGCGCGCATTCCCTTGGGATTGCTGGCACTCGACATCGCCGCCACCGCGTGCGTCTGGGTGCAATATCGCTTGTCGCGCAAATCGATCAAGTTTCAGCCACAAGAATTGGCTGATCGACTGCTGCAAGTCCAGGAGAACGAACGACATCGCCTCAGCCGTGAATTGCACGACGATATCGGCCAGTTGCTCACCGCCGCCAAGCTGCAAAGTGACTGGCTCAAACGCCGCCTGCCGGAAGATCTGCAGGAACAATGCAAGGTCCTCTGCGACACGCTGGATGAAACCCTGAACAAGGTGCGTGACGTCTCGGCGATTCTCAATCCACGTCAATTGACCAGCCTGGGCCTCGAAGCCAGCCTGCGTGCGCACTTGCTCAAGACACTGGCCAACACGCCGGTCAACTGGAGTCTCGATTGCCAGCAGCGGCTCAACGGCATTCCCGAGGAAATGGCCGTCGCCGCGTTTCGCATCGCCCAGGAAGCCGTGACCAACATCCTCCGGCACGCACAGGCAAAAAACCTGTTGATTCGGGTACAGCGATTGCCGCAAGGTCTGACGCTGTTGATCAGTGATGACGGCCTGGGTTTTGCCCCGGCGGCCGACCCGGCCAGAGAAGGTCAACGCGGCATGGCCGGAATGGCCGAGCGTATCGAACAGTTGGGCGGCACATTGAGCGTTATCAGCGAGCCGGGCAAAGGCACTCGAATCGAAGCACTTTTCCCGTGGGCGCCTCGGGCACTCGAACGGGCCAGTACGAATAAGGTTATGCGTTGACTTGTAACTTACTTCTGGTGGATGACCACTCGCTGATCAGAGCCGGCGTGCGCGCTCTGGTACTGGATATTCCCGGTTACGCGGTAATCGGCGAAGCCAGTGATGGTTCGCAATTGCTTGAAATGGTCGAGCAATTGAGCCCGGACATCGTATTGCTGGACATCTCGATGAGAGAAACCGGTGGCCTGGAAGCGCTGCAACGGCTCAAGCGCGTGCGGCCGCAGAGCAAAGTGCTGATTCTGTCGATGCACACCGATCCGGCGCTGATCATGCAGGCACTGGAATCCGGCGCTCATGGCTACCTGCTCAAGGACACCACGGCCACCGAGCTCGAGCACGCGCTGGAAGCCCTGCGCAACAACGAACGCTACCTCAGCCCGGCCATTGCCCATACGGTGATCAATCAGGCACTGACGCGAAACCAGAAAAGCCAGCCGGACGTCGCCGATTCGCACAATCTGACCGCGCGCCAGCTGGAAATCCTTCGCCTGATCGTGCGCGGCAAATCGACCCGGGAAATTGCCAACGGCTTGGGCTTGAGCGTCAAGACCGTCGAAACCCACCGCGCACAGATCATGAAGCGCTTGCAGATCTATGACGTGGCGGGTCTGGTGCTGTTCGCCGTGCGTGAGCAGATCATCAGCCTTGATGACTGATTGACGGTTGTTGGCCCAATAACGGCGAGTCCTTCGGCAGATGCACCTGCAACGCTGCAGGTTTCGCAACAAATCGCAGACTGTCGCCCTCCAGCGGCTCGCCATCGAGATTGATGCTCAGCCCTTCGGCGACCTTGATCTCGACCCACGGCAATCGCGCCCGCACAAACATATTGTCGAGGCCGAAGCCCTCGCTCAGCAGATTCTTCAGCGTGCCGACCAGCTCCTGCGGTGCCGGCAGAATGCTGATGTCCAGCAAACCATCGTCGACTCGCGCCTCGGGGCACAGCACATGGCCGCCGCCCGCCTGCCGTCCGTTGCCGATTCCCAGTGCGAGCAGTTCACCCTGCCAATGAAAGTCCGGCCCCTGCAACTCGCCGTAAGCGGCATGCAGTTCGCTGAACCGGGTCAGGCCGGTAAACAGATAAGCGGCGCCGCCCAAGACCTTTTTCAGGTCTTCCGAAGTATTGGCGGTCACCTGGCTACCGAATCCGCCGGTCGCCATGTTCAGGAAAATCTGCCCGCCCACCTCGCCCAGATCGATATCCGAGGGCTGAATGTCCAGTAGCTCAAGGGCTTCGGCCGGCTCCAGGGAAATACCGGCGGCGCGGGAAAAATCATTGGCGGTGCCCAGCGGCAGCAACACAAGACTGGCTTTTTGCGGATGCTGAGCCAGCGCCTCGGCAATATCGCGCAACGTGCCATCACCGCCACCGGCGATGATTTTGCTGTAGCCGGCCGCCAACGCTTCCTCGACCAGACGCTGGGCGTCGCCGGCCTCCCAGGTCACTCGGACAGCCAGTTCCCAGCCTTGCTCACGCTTGGCTTCGACGGCAGCGCGGACATCCTCGTTGAGTGCCTGTTTGCCATGCAAGATCAGCAGTGCCCGGCGTTCACTCATAACGTCACTCCAAGAATTGAAATCGATTGAAACATCTTGACCACTGCGCGCGTTAAAAAAGCCGCAGGGATGGCAATTAATTGCTGTTCAAACGGCCAGCGTCCTACACAGCGGTATTTTTTCGTACGGAACAAGAGGAATCGGCTTAATTGACCCCGTCCGATCATTGGGTCACCGTGTGCCGGCAGCACCAACTTTCAACTCAATAACACAAGGATGTGCCGGTAATGAACGGATACCCCGCGATTCATTTCCATGAATCGAGCAATGGAATAATCAGCAAGCGTGCAGTTGCTACGACCAGCGAGTACTTCCATGCGCAACCATGAAACCAAGGCACCGGTGAGCCCGGTCGCCGCTCTCGCCGAAAGTCGTGCCAGCAAGAAACCAGACTTCTGTAACAGCGCCAAGACCCCTGGAGAGTTTGATATGGAACCCCGACTCAGCGAGCTGGAGACTCACTTCAAATACATGCGCCGCGACATGGACGAAGTGCTCAATGATGTGCGGACGATCAAACACCGTCTGGCGTATTCGGCGGGTGCCACCGCTGTCATCCTTGGACTGCTGGGATGGGTGGCCAACAGCCGATTCGACCAGTTGGTGACGTTGATCAGCAACTGACCGAATCATTCGTTGCACGCGCCGTGCGTATCAGCCGACGCGTGCATGGACGAGATGGCCTACCCCAGAAGGTCACTGAGGGGAATGAAGCTCACTTCATCACCCTCGCTCAGCGTGCGGCCCTCTCGGACTTCCACCAAACCGTCGGCCCACGCGGCGCTACGCAGCACACCCGAACTCTGGTTGCGGTAAATGATCGCCCGCCCCTGTTCCAAGCGCCCGCGCAGATATTCACGACGGTTGCCGGCCACCGGCCAGACAAAACCTGCTGGCACTGCAAACTTGAGCGGCTCGACATCTTGCACACCCAGGCGACGCAAAAGATAAGGCCGCGTCAGCAGGGCGAACGTCACCAGCGTCGAGGTGGGATTGCCGGGCAGGCCAATCACCGGCACGTTGCGAAAATGACCGAACGTCAATGGTTTTCCGGGCTTGATGGCCAGCTTCCACAGGGCCAACTCGCCTTCTTCACGCAGGGCAATGCCGAGGAAATCCGCCTCACCGACCGAGACCCCGCCGGTAGACAGAATCAGATCGACGCCTTGCAATTCGCCCAGCCGCGCCCGCGTGGTGGGCAGATCGTCCGGGAGAATTCCGCCATCAATCACTTCACAACCCAGACGCTGCAGCCAGCTGCACAGAAGTACGCGATTGCTGTTGTAGATCTGGCCCGGACCCAATGCCTGGCCGGGTTCAACCAGCTCGTCGCCGGTGGACAAAACAGCGACGCGAGGTTTGCGCACGACATTGAGGCCGGCACAGCCAAGCGAAGCAGCCAGGCCCTGCTCAATCGGTCCGAGCCGGGTTCCAGCTTGCAGCACCAATTCGCCGACCGTGGTTTCCTGGCCCTGCGGACGAATGTTCTGCCCGGCTTTCAAAAGCTCAAGAAAGCGCACTCGGCCATCGGCCTGGACTTCAGCATTTTCCTGCATCTCGACACAGTCCGCGCCCGGCGGCAGCGGTGCCCCGGTGAAGATGCGTGCGCAGGTGCCTGGCTCCAAAGGAAGTGGAGATTGCCCGGCGAAGACCTTTTGACTGACCGGCAGCGGCTCGCCTTGCCAATCCGCCAGGTTCAAGGCGTAGCCGTCCATGGCGCTGTTCGGCCATGGCGGCAGATTCAGTGTCGAGATCAGATCTTCCGCCAGCACCCGCCCTTCGACTTGAGCCAGCGGCAAGTGCTCGCGCTCGACAATGCGCGACGCATCGGCCATGGCCAGCAAGCGCTCGAGCGCCGTTTCGACAGGCAGCAAACTGCCGGTCTTGCCCGGCTTACCCACGGGATTCACAAGGCGCCGCCTGCTTCAGATGGGTGACGAAGTTGCAGGGACGATGACGGGCGTCCAGTTGCTCAGCGAGAATGCCGTCCCAACCGGTGCGCACTGCATTGGTCGAACCTGGCAGGCAGCACACCAGCGTGCCGTTGGCCAGACCAGCCAGGGCCCGGGACTGCACAGTCGAAGTGCCGATATCGGCCACGGAGATCTGGCGGAACAGTTCGCCAAAACCGTCGACCTGCTTGTCGAGCAGGCATGCCACCGCTTCCGGCGTGCTGTCACGCCCGGTGAAGCCGGTGCCGCCGGTGATCAACACAACCTGAACCACATCGTCGGCAATCCAGTTGGCGACTTGCGCGCGAATTTTGTAGAGATCATCTTTAAGCAAAACCCGCTCGGCCAGCGCGTGACCGACCGCGATCAAGCGATCAACGAAGACCTGGCCGGAGGTATCGGTTTCCAGGGTTCGGGTGTCGCTGACAGTCAGCACCGCAATATTGAGCGGCACGAAAGGTACATCAGCCTTGGCTTTCATAGGCTCTTCCAGTTGTAGGGGAAACAGCCCGGTGTTATATCACAGCGGCTCATTTTCCCGCCGCCCCTCTGGAGAGTCGTCATGCCCTCGAACAGTCAATTGCCGCCCTGCTCCGTCCTGCTTCTGGCGGGTGGACGCGGCCAGCGCATGGGCGGTCAGGACAAGGGGCTTATCGAGTGGCTGGGCGAGCCGTTGATCGCGCATCTGCAGCGCAAGGTACGGCCGTTGACCGACGACCTGATCATCTCTTGCAACCGCAATCGCGAGCGTTATGCCGGGTTTGCCGATCAGTTGGTGATGGATGATGAAGGCGATTTCCCCGGGCCGCTGGCCGGTATTCGTGCCGGGCTGAAAGCGGCGCGCCATGCGCATCTGCTGGTGCTGCCATGTGATGTGCCGCGAATCGACAAGGCCTTGCTCGAAGACATGCTGATTACTGCCGATCTGCAACGTGAAAAACCTTTAATGCTGCGCCACGGCGAGCACTGGGAACCGCTGCTGTGCGTGATTCCCGTGGCGCTGTTGCCGGCATTCGAAGCAGCCTGGAATGCAGGCGAGCGCAGCCCGGGGCGGGTAATGCGCAGCCTCGGCGCCGTCGCATTGCAATGCCCTGACAACGACCCGCGACTGGCCAACCTCAACACCCCGGAATTGTTACATCTGCACAACACTGTGTCAGACTGACATTATCCAAGGAACTCTCACGCCTTGTTTACGTCTCAAGCTCAGTAACCAGAAGATTTCCCATTCGGAGACACACTCATGACTCAACGGACCCTCGCCACTTTCATGCTCGCACTGGGCCTGGCAACCCTCGCAGGTTGCTCCTCGCCAACAGTGATCACCTTGAATGACGGTCGCGAAATCCAGGCCGTCGACACCCCGAAATACGATGATGATTCGGGCTTCTACGAGTTCCAGCAGCTGGACGGCAAAGAGACCCGCATCAACAAGGATCAGGTTCGTACCGTTAAAGAGCTGTAAGGCTCCGCGTCGTTACCGGATACAGAAAAGCCCGCATTGTCATGCGGGCTTTTTCATGGGCGCTCGGAAAGCAGTTTCAGCATTACCACTGCAAGGTGATTTGACTCTCGAACTCCCGCAACTCACCGGTCACCGGGTCGATGAAGCGCAGGCCTTGCGCAAGCAGCTTCAACGGGTTGGCGTAGTCGTCCTCGACATCTTTCAACACAGTCGGATAAAACGGATCGTTGCAAATACTCGCGCCCAGCGCCGTCATGTGCACCCGCAGCTGATGCTTTTTGCCGGTCACGGGATACAGGCCATAGCGCCACAGATCACCATTTTTCTCACGCACTTCGACCGCCGTTTCGGTATTGCAGGCGCCAGGCCCTTCTTGCATACGGAAAAACGGCTCGCCATCGATCAAACGGCTCTTGTGCACCAAAGGGAAATCCAGCTCGGGCAGCGCCGGGGCGATCGCTTCGTAGCGCTTGTCGATCTGCCGGGTCGGGAACAATGACTGATAGGCCGAGCGGGTCTGCGGATTGGCCGAGAAGATCACCAGCCCTGCGGTGTGCCGGTCAATGCGGTGCAGCGGCACCAGATGCGGATTGTCCAGCCTACGGATCAGCCGCCGCAGCAGGGTTTGTTCGACATATGCTCCGGCCGGGGTGACTGGCAGAAAGTGAGGTTTGTCGGCCACCACCAAGTGTTCATCGGCATAGAGAATCGACTCGAGAACCGGGATCGGCTTTTCGTCCGGCACCTCACGAAAGTAATGAATGCGCAGCCCTTCCCTGTACGGCAAGTCCAGCGCAATCGGCTGGCCCTGCGCATCCAGCACCCGTCCGCGAGCAATCCGGTCAAGCCACTGTTCGCGGCCGATGGCACTGAAGTGCTCGCACAGGCAATCGAGTACCGTCAGCCAGGGACCGGGCGGCAAGTACAAGGTGCTGGCCTGATTGTGCGCAGCGGAAAATACGGGACTGGTCATACGAAACAGAAATCCTCAATGCAGGCCGGCATTATCCAACAGTGAGGCAAAGCCACCTAGCGCAGTTTGATCAGGCCGGAATCGACTTGAGGGCCGCCGCTTCGGTGAACTCCTTCAGCCAGCGCAACACATCGACCGCTTCCCAACGCCCCGGGTCGTACAACGCGTACAACAGGCCCTGATAACCGACCACATCCAGTTGTTTGTGATAACCGGCGCGCTGGAACAGGGCTTCGATCTCGGCAAAGCAGGTGTTGAAATGCAGCTTGTTGAACGGCGTCTTGCCTTCCGTGACCAGCCCGTCCAGGCGCAATTCGAGGACGGCCTCGCGCACCACGTCGACCGACATCCGGTTAACGCTGCTCTTCAACTGTTCGACATTGACCACGGTTCATCCCTCTGACTCGATTGCTGTATGGACATACAGTAACCGAAGAATTCAGCGAGCGCCAACGCAAGGATGTATCGCTGCGACCAGCGGAAGGATCAAGGCAATATCAACAGCCTAAAAATGCCACTACCTGGTCGCCACTGAACGGCCAATCCAGCTCAGCGCCAGTGTCAACCCGCCGCAGTACCGGGATGCGCAAGCTGTATTTTTCGAACCACGATTCGTCTTCGGCGATGTCCACCAATTCAACCAGCAGACCATGCTCGACGAAGGGCATCAGCTCGGCTTCGGCAACTTCACACAGATGACACCCGAGGGTGCCGAACAGCTGACATTCTGGAGACATGACGGCATTACCGGAAAACAAGTGAGCCCATTCTAGGACGCCACTAAACCCTCGTCGACCCGGCGCCGCCCAAAGGCCCGAACGCTGCCGGCGCAAAATCCTGACGCAAATCATTCACCGCAAATTGCAAATGCGTCATCCTCGCGGACTTTTTGCCTCTACGCTTCAGAGGCCAACGCCCTGACAGCGGAGTGTCCCGTGTTTGCAAATCTGTTGATCATCCTCGCCTCATCCCTGGTGGTGATTGCCCTGTTCCGGCGCCTGCGACTGCCGCCGGTGCTGGGTTACCTGTGCGTGGGCTTACTGGTCGGGCCGAACGCATTCGACTGGGTCAACGAGAGCGAACATCTGCCGGATGTCGCCGAGCTGGGCGTGGTGTTTCTGCTGTTTTCGCTGGGTCTGGAGTTCTCCCTGTCGAAGATGATTGCGCTGCGTCAGGTGGTGTTTCGCCTCGGCAGTCAGCAAGTGCTGATCAGCACAGCGCTGCTCGGCACACTGTTGATGGGCCTGGGCATGCCGCTGATGCCGGCGCTGTTACTCGGGGCAGGGTTATCGCTGTCATCCACGGCGATCGTGACCAAGGAGCTGGGCAGTCTTGGTGAAGTATTCAGCAGCCACGGCCAGAACGCGGTCGGCGTGTTGCTGTTTCAGGACGTTGTCGCGGTATTGCTGCTGACACTGGTTCCGGTCTTCGCCGGCACCAGCGAGCAGGCCTGGTATTGGGCCTTGCCGTTGACCCTGGGCAAAACCGTGGTGCTGTTCTTCGGCCTGCTGCTCGCCAGTCGCTGGTTATTGCCACGGCTGTTTCATGAGGTGGCGGCCTCGCGCTCTGCGGAGCTGTTCGTCCTGCTGGCGCTGGTGATCGTGCTGCTGACTGCCTGGCTCACGCACTTGTTGGGGCTGTCGCCTGCACTCGGCGCTTTCCTCGCCGGCATGTTGCTCGGGGAAAGCCATTACCGGCACCAGATCGAAGCCGACATCCGGCCCTTTCGCGACATTCTGCTCGGCGTGTTCTTCGTCAGCATCGGCATGCTGATCGACCTGCAATTGTTCGTCAGTCACAGCCTGTTGATCATCGGCCTGACGCTCGGCCTGATGCTGATCAAGGGCATCGTGGTCGCGCTGCTGGTGAAATGGCGCGGCAGTGACAGCGAAACCGCGTGGCGCAGCGGTCTGGCCCTGGCCCAGGGTGGGGAGTTCTGTTTTGCCTTGATGGCGCAGATGCAGCAGAACAGCCTGTTGCCGGCCGAACCGGGCGCCCTGCTGCTCGCAGCGACGTTCTGTTCGATGCTGCTCACGCCACTGCTGTTGCGTGCGGCGCCGCGCATCGCCGCCGTGTTGCACCGCAAGCCCAATCAGGAGGCGCAGATCGAACAGATCAGCGCGCTCAACGCCGACCTCGACCAGCACGTGGTGATCTGCGGCTACGGGCGCGTCGGCCAGTCCATCGGCCGCTTCATGGGCAACGCCGGGCAAGCCTATGTTGCGCTGGACAACGATCCGGTGCGGGTGCAGGAAGCCGCATCTGCGGAAAGCGACGTGCATTACGGCGACTCGGCGCGTGGCGATCTGCTTACTGCGGTTGGCCTGTTGCGCGCCCGGCTGCTGGTAATCGCCGTGGATCAGAGCGACGTGGCGTTGCGCATTCTGCGCGAAGCCCGGCGACTCAACCGACAGGTGCCGATTCTGGTACGCACCCGTGACGACAGCCAATCGGCGGAACTCAGAGCTGCGGGCGCCACCGAGGTGGTGCCGGAGCTTTTGGAGTCAAGCCTGATGCTCGCTTCACACGCGCTGATCATGCTTGGCCTGCCCGCACACAAAGTGCAGGAGAAGGTCGATCAAGTGCGTATCGATCGCTATCGCCTGCTCCACGGTTTCTATCCCGGAGCCAATGATGAGGAAATCTAGTCCTGACTCACCGCGCCGATCTTGTGCAGCGACAGGTCGGCGCCGTAATACTCTTGTTCCTGACTCAGGCGCAGCCCATGCAATGCCTTGATCGCGCCGTAGACGACGAAGCCGCCGACCAGCGCGACCGCGACGCCAAGCGCAGTGCCGATCAACTGGCTGATCAGGCTGACACCGCCCAGGCCACCCAGCACAGACTGACCGAAGATGCCGCAGGCAATCCCGCCCCACACGCCACACAAACCATGCAGCGGCCATACGCCCAGCACATCGTCGATGCGCCATTTGACTTGGGCAGCGGTAAAGCACCAGACAAACAAGGCTCCGGCGATCGCGCCGGTTACCAGCGCACCGACCGGATGCATCAGGTCGGAGCCGGCGCAAATCGCCACCAGCCCGGCCAGCGGGCCGTTGTGCAGAAAGCCAGGGTCGTTGCGCCCAACGATCAACGCCGCGACGGTACCGCCAACCATGGCCATCAGCGAGTTGACCGCGACCAGGCCACTGACACCTTGCAGGGTTTGCGCGCTCATCACGTTGAAGCCGAACCAGCCGACAATCAGGATCCACGAGCCCAGTGCCAGAAACGGAATGCTCGACGGCGCGAACGCGACCAGGCGCCCATCGCGATAGCGACCATTGCGCGGGCCGAGCAGCAGAACAGCGGCCAACGCCAGCCAACCGCCCACGGCGTGCACCACCACCGAGCCGGCGAAATCATGGAATGCCGCGCCAAACTGCGCCGTCAGCCAGCCTTGCAAGCCGAAATTGCCGTTCCAGATCAGCCCTTCGAAAAACGGATAGATAAACGCCACGATCAGCGCCGTCGCGCACAACTGCGGGACGAAACGCGCGCGTTCGGCAATGCCGCCGGAAATGATCGCCGGGATCGCGGCAGCGAAGGTCAGCAGGAAGAAAAACTTCACCAGGCCATAGCCGTGGTCAGCCGCGAGCACCGCCGCCGGTTGCATGAAGGTGACGCCATAGGAGATCCAATAGCCTATAAAGAAATAGGCCAGGGTCGAGACGGCGAAGTCGCTGAGGATTTTCGCCAGCGCGTTAACCTGATTCTTCTGCCGGACCGTGCCGACCTCCAGAAAGGCGAAACCGGCGTGCATCGCCAGTACCATCACCGCACCGATCAGAATGAACAACGTGTTGGAGCTGTGAACCAGCGAGTCCACAGCGCTTTGCAGATTTTCCATGAGGAGGCAGACCCAAGGCTAAAAGGCACCAAAGCGGTTCATGCGGGCATTTCATGCACCAAATTACGACTCATCAAATATCCAACGGCAGGGTTGATGAACTGATTTGGCGCATATATCGATGTCCGATCACGAACCGCGAGCAAATGAATTAGAGTTTTCTGCTCGGACGCCCGGCAACAGCGCACATACGCCGAGCGACGCACCACGACACAGCAAAAGTTGTACCAGGCATTTGCACTGAACCTTCGCGCAAGGCTCATACTCGAACGCTTCAAAGCCACCTACGGAGATCCACCCATGGCCAGCATCAAGGCAAAGACTGCTCAAGAAATCCTGATGAACGACTTCCAGACTCTGGTCGCCGACACCGAACGCCTGCTCGAGCACACCAAGACCCTCGCTGGCGATCAGGCCGATGAGCTGCGTGCCCAGATTCACGACAGCCTGCTGCGTGCCCGGGAAACCCTGAAAGTGACTGAAGACACCTTGCGCGAACGCGGTCAGGCGGCGGTCACCGCTACTGAAGACTATGTATCGGCCAACCCATGGCAGTCGGTGGGCATCGCTGCCGGCGTCGGCTTTCTGATCGGCCTGCTGGCAACTCGGCGCTGATCATGTCGATCGGTGAATCCGGCCCGACTGCGGGCACCGCCTCCTCCACGCGTCGCCTCGGCGCTGCCGTTCTGGGCCTGCTGCACAGTCATGTCGAGCTGTTCGGCATCGAACTGCAGGAGCAGAAATCACGCACTGTCAGCCTGCTGCTGTTCGCCGGCCTGGCGTTGGTGTTTGCCCTGCTGTTGCTGGTGGGTCTGTCGACGCTGGTGATGATCATCTTCTGGGACACCTACCGCCTGGCAGCGATCATCGGCCTGTGCGTGTTTTACACGCTGGCGTCGATCTTCTGCGGCCTACGCCTCAAAGCGGCGATTTTCGATGAGTCCTCGCCTTTCCACGGCACGCTCGAAGAGCTGGCCAACGACCGGGAGCGCCTGCTGCCATGAGCCTGCCTGAACTTCCGCACAACAGCTCACGCCGGGAAATGCGCAAGGCGCTGATCCGCCTGCGCATGGAAATGCACCGTCAGGAAATCCGCCACGAAACCGCGCAAGTGTTGCAACCGTTGCAGCGCATGCGTGGCATGAAGCAGAACGTGCAGGACGGTTTTGGCATCAAGCACGCGCCGTTGTGGGGCGTGGCGGCGGTGACGCTGCTGGGTTTCCTCACCGGCAAAGGCTCGAAACGCAGCAGTGGTGGCGGTTTGACGCGACTGCTGCGTCTGGGCACGACGCTTGGGCCGCTGATCAGACTGGTCATGCACAGCTCGGGCAAACGCTGAAGCGCCCATCTGGCTACATTCTTGCAATAGCGCCGGGATGAATCTCCTTATCGGGAGATTCCATCCCGCGTGCCTATCCGGCAAGCGCGGCCAAACCAAAAACAAGATTAAGGACTTGCCGTGATCGACGGGCAACCGCTCGCCTGTTTTCAGCCTTTCATCGATACCGCCACAGGCCGCATCGCTGGTGTCGAAGCACTCGGTCGCTTGCGCCAGAGCGATGGTCAACTGACCTCGGTCGGGCCATTGTTCGCCGACCCACGGACCCCGGCCACCGCCTTGCGCCGTCTCGATCGGCAGATCCGTGACCACGCCCTCAGCCGCCTGCATGAAGCGCCGGCGGAGTGGTTCCTCAGCCTGAACATGTCGCCACGCTGGATCAGTCGCCTGCGCGCCGATCAAGCGCTGCCAAGCCTCAAGCAATTGGCGCGACACCAGGTTGATCCGCAGCGCATCGTCTTCGAAATCACCGAACTGGGCGGTAACAGCGAATGCCTGGCCCACGTGGTCGGGCGCTACCGTAACGCAGGGGCGAGAATCGCCATCGATGATTTTGGCGCCGGCTATTCGCAGCTGGATCGGGTACTGGCCCTGCAACCGGACATTCTCAAGCTCGACATGCGCCTGTTTCAGGCTGCGGCCCTCGGCGGACCGAGCAGTGACGTGGTCAAAGCACTTGCGCAGATGGCCGAAAAAACCGGCTGCTGGATCATCGCTGAAGGCGTCGAAACCGAAGCACAGCTGAATTTCGCCCTGGAGTGCGGCTCGCGCTACGTACAAGGTTTTCTTTTCGCCCGGGCGCAGGAAGACTTCTTCGCTACGGATGCTTTCGTCGCGCATTTCGCCCAACTCAGGCAGCGCTACGTAAAACAGAAACTCAGCGAGCGCGGAAAGCTGATGCAGATGCGTCAGCAGCTCAGCGAACTGATGGCGATTCTGCAGCAATGGGCGCAGGCCCGCGCCCCGCTCAGTGCGTTGCCGCAATTGCAGGCGTTTCCCTGGCTGCTGCGCTTTTATCAGTGCGATCGCCACGGCACGCAACTGACGCCCAACCTCGAATGGCGCCATGACGGCTGGTTCGCCGATGACCGCTATCTGGGGCACAACTGGTCGTGGCGACCGTACTTCTATCATCTGCTGGCCGAAGGCTGGGAAGAACGCCGCCTGACCCTGTCGAACACCTATCGCGATGCCACCAGCAACCAGTATTGCCTGACTGCGGGGCAGTTTTTCGATAACGGCGAACGGCTGTTGCTGATCGATATCGATGCGGCGGGTCTGTAGTTCCGCTTGCAGGCGCGCAGCCGAACCGGGAAGCTAGGGCGATCAGTCACCAGACGGAGAGAATCAGCCTTGGATTGGCCTACCCTGCTCAACCGCGAACGCCTCGGCAAGCCGCTGCACAGCCCACAAGAACTCGGCCGCAGCCCTTTTCACAAAGACCATGACCGCATCATTTTCTCCGGTGCCTTTCGCCGCCTCGGGCGCAAGACCCAAGTGCACCCGGTCACCAGCAACGATCACATTCATACCCGCCTGACCCACTCGCTGGAAGTCAGTTGTGTCGGCCGTTCGCTGGGCATGCGTGTCGGTGAAACCTTGCGCAGCGCGCTGCCAGACTGGTGCGACCCGGCCGACCTCGGCATGGTCGTGCAATCGGCTTGCCTGGCGCATGACATCGGCAATCCGCCGTTCGGCCATTCCGGCGAAGACGCGATTCGCCACTGGTTTCAACAAGCCGCCGGGCGTGGCTGGCTGGACGGCATGAGCGAGGCCGAGCGTGGTGATTTCCTCAATTTCGAAGGCAATGCTCAAGGCTTTCGCGTGCTTACGCAGCTGGAATATCACCAGTTCGACGGCGGCACACGCCTGACCTACGCGACGCTGGGGACATACCTGAAGTACCCGTGGACCGCGCGCCACGCCGACTCCCTCGGCTACAAGAAACACAAGTTCGGCTGCTATCAGAGCGAGCTGCCGCTGCTCGAACAGATCGCTCACAAGCTCGGCCTGCCGCAAATCGAAGACCAGCGCTGGGCACGCCATCCATTGGTGTACTTGATGGAGGCGGCCGATGACATCTGCTATGCGCTGATCGATCTCGAAGACGGTCTGGAAATGGAGCTGCTCGAATATGCCGAGGTCGAGTCACTGCTGCTCGGTCTGGTCGGCGACGATTTGCCGGAAACCTATCGCCAGCTCGGCCCGCAGGATTCCCGGCGGCGTAAACTGGCGATCCTGCGCGGCAAGGCCATCGAGCACCTGACCAACGCGGCAGCGCGGGCATTTGTCGAACAGCAGGATGCTCTGCTCGCCGGCACGCTGCACGGCGATCTGGTCGAACACATGCACGGGCCGGCGAAGCGCTGCGTGTTGAACGCCAAGGACATCGCGCGCAAGAAAATCTTTCAGGACAAACGCAAGACCCTGCATGAGATCGGCGCGTACACGACGCTGGAGATCCTGCTCAATTCGTTCTGCGGCGCCGCGCTGGAGCAGCACAACGGTCGCACGCCGTCGTTCAAGAGCCGGCGCATCCTCGATTTGCTT
Source organism: Pseudomonas sp. S3_G06 (assembly GCF_054667565.1). Classification (NCBI taxonomy): domain Bacteria; kingdom Pseudomonadati; phylum Pseudomonadota; class Gammaproteobacteria; order Pseudomonadales; family Pseudomonadaceae; genus Pseudomonas; species Pseudomonas sp. S3_G06. The sequence continues at coordinate 1,113,596 of NZ_CP162738.1, read as the reverse complement.
GGCAACAATGCGCCGGATCCGCAGGGTTCGTTGCACAGCTCGTTTCTGCGCATGATCGATTTCATCGCCGGCATGACCGACAGTTACGCCAGTGACATGGCACTGGAAATGACCGGGCGTTCAAGTCACTGAGTCTTGAGGGGTCAGCCGGTCACTGATCTGACCGGCTGACCACCATGAGAGTTTTGCTGAATGCCCCTGTGAACCAGGTGAGATTCAACTACGCTTGACCCATTAACCCGATCAAATAAACACCGCTGATTAAACACAACTTTAAACACCGACAAATAATTGAATATCAATATTGGCCTTCGGATCATTTCAATCTTCGGTCAATTGATTGCTCGCCCTTCCTTACGCCGAACCTAATTTCAACGTAGTCTCTTTCCTCATTACGCGTAGGATTAATCCGATAACGTAGTCGCGACACTACCAGTCCATGCGAGTGCTCATGCATCTGAGCTAAGGTGCGCGCTTTATTCATGCTTGCATGGGACTCTATTTATGAACTCCGTTTTTATTGTGGACGATCATCCGGTCATCCGCCTCGCCGTGCGAATGCTCCTGGAACATGAAGGCTACAAGGTCGTCGGCGAGACCGATAACGGTGTCGATGCCATGCAGATGGTCCGTGAATGCATGCCCGACCTGGTCATTCTCGATATCAGCATCCCCAAGCTGGACGGCCTCGAAGTGCTGGCCCGCTTCAACACCATGGGTTCGAATTTCAAGATTCTGATTCTGACGGCGCAGTGTCCTACGCTGTTCGGCATTCGTTGCATGCAATCCGGCGCATCGGGATATGTCTGCAAGCAGGAAGACTTGAGCGAATTGGTCAGCGCAATCAAAGCGGTACTTTCCGGTTATAACTATTTCCCCAGTCAAGCGCTTAATCCGGTGCGCGCCGACGACACTCGATACGCTGAACTTGAACTGTTCAAATCCGTCAATGACCGCGAACTGATGGTATTGCAGTTATTTGCTCAGGGACGTACCAACAAGGAAATAGCCAAGGGCATGTTTCTGAGCAACAAGACCGTCAGCACTTATAAAAAGCGTCTGATGCAAAAACTCAAAGCCAGATCCCTTGTAGAACTTATCGAGATGGCCAAACGTAACGCACTCGTGTGAGACTCCGCATGCCCAGCCGTGTAAAGGACTACCTGATTGCCTTGAGCGCTGTTCTGTACCTGAGCGCCAATGCCCTCGCCGCGCCAAGCGCTTCACCGGACTATGCATTGCTCAGCCGCTCGGCCACCGAGGCCGTTCAAACGGTCCTGCAGCCGTCACAACGGCAATGGCTGCAGACTCGCAGCGAACTGAAACTGGGTACCTCCGCACCTGATTACCCGCCATTCGACATGACCGTCAGTGGCCAGGACCACGAGGGACTGACCGCCGATTACGCAGGGATTCTCGGTCAGGCCACCGGTTTGCCGATTCGCGTGCAACGCTTTCCCTCGCGCGAGGCTGCAATTCGCGCCTTGATCGATGGCCAGATCGACCTGCTTGGCACAGCCAACGGCTACGAAGCAGGCAATGCCAACCTCGCGCTTTCCAGACCCTATGCGATCGATCAGCCGGTACTGGTAACCCGCGAGGACGAAACCCGCTCGCTGACCGAAGGCCTCGCCGGGCTGCGCCTGAGCATGGTGTATCACTACCTGCCGGTGCCCGAGATCAAAGCGCTGTATCCCAAAGCGCTGATCACCTGCTATCCGTCCTACCAGAACGCAATCAACGCGGTGGCCTTCGACCAGGCCGATGTGTTTCTCGGCGACACCCTCTCCACCCATTACATGATCAACAAGGGCTATCTCAACAATGTCCGTATGGCCAACTTCGGCAAGCAGGAAGCCCATGGCTTCAGCTTCGCCGTGCGGCGCAGCAATCCGCAGCTGCTGGGCATCATCGACACGGTGCTCGCAGCGATCCCGAGCAGTCAGCGCGACGACATCGCCAAGCGCTGGAGCGCCGGCAGCGACCTGCTGCTCACTGACAGAAAACTGCAGCTGACTGATCGTGAGGAAAAGTGGCTCAAGCAGCATCCCGTCGTCAGCGTGGTGGTCAATGAAGCTTACGCACCGTTGACCTTCTTCGACAGCGCCAGCAATTTCCGCGGCATCAGCGCCGACCTGCTCGAGCTGATCCGCTTGCGTACCGGCCTGCGTTTCGAGGTTCAGCGCAGCCGCAACGATGCGGAAATGATCAGGCAGATCGACAACCACAAAGCCGATCTGATTGCCGCCCTGCTGCCCAGCGCCGAACGTGAAAAAAACCTGAGCTTCAGTCGCCCGTATCTGGAAAATTCCTACGTGCTGCTGACCCGCAAAAGCGCCGACAGCCCGACCAATCTGGGCCAACTCAAAGGCAAGCGTCTGGCGATCGCCCAAGGCAATCCGCTGGTCGCCTACTTGCATGAGAATTTTCCGGGCATCGAACTGATCGAAACCCCCGACACGTTCAGCGCCGTGTCGATGCTCGCCGACAACCATGTCGACGGTGCGGTGAACTCGCTGGTGATCGCCAACTATTTCATCTCCTCGCGCATATTCGATCGGCCACTGCAAATCACCACCACGATCGGCACCAGTCAGGCAGCCTTCTCGCTGGCGACCGCCCGTGACAACACCGAACTGGCCTCGATCATCAACAAGGCGCTGCTGAGCATCGCTCCCGAGGAGCTCGGCGTGATCAACGGCCGCTGGCGCGGTTACTCCACGGCATCACAGAACATCTGGCAAAACTACCAGCGCCTGTTCTACCAAGTAGTCGCAGCCGCCGGTCTGATCCTGCTGCTGTTGTTGACCTGGAACGCCTACATGCGCCACCAGATCAAACAACGCCAGGCTGCCGAACGTGCGCTGAACGATCAACTGGAGTTCATGCGCTCGCTGGTCAACGGCACGCCGCACCCGATCTACGTGCGAGATCGCCAGGGTCTGCTGCAAAGTTGCAACGACAGTTATCTCGAAGCGTTCAACGCCAGACGCGAGGACATCATCGGCAAAGGCGTGATGCAGGGCACCTTGAGCAACGCATGCGAGGCCGAGGCATTCCAGGCCGATTACCAGAGAGTCATTGCCGAAGGCATTCCGTTGATCCTCGACCGGCCCCTGCACATCGGCAACCGCCGTCTGACGATTTACCACTGGATTCTTCCCTACCGCGACTCCAGCGGTGACGTTCAAGGGATTATCGGCGGCTGGATAGACATCAGTGAACGCCGCCAATTGTTTGAAAAACTGCGTGCGGCGAAAGAACAGGCGGACGAGGCGAACCGGGCCAAAAGTACCTTCCTGGCAACCATGAGCCATGAGATCCGTACGCCGATGAACGCCGTAATCGGCATGCTCGAACTGACCCTGCGACGCATCGATCCGCAACACCCCGATCGCGCATCGATCGACACGGCCTACCATTCGGCCAAGGATCTGCTCGGGCTGATCGGCGATATCCTCGACATTGCCCGCATCGAATCCGGGCGTCTGAGCCTGTCCCCGGAATGGATCAATCTGGTCGATACCGTGACCTCCGTTGCACGCATCTTCGACGGCCTCGCGCGGCAGAAAAACCTTGCCTTGCAAGTCGTCTTCAACCCGCCGCACCCGGCTGTGGATGTGCATCTGGATCCGCTGCGCTTCAAGCAGGTGCTGTCCAACCTGGTCAGCAACGCTATCAAGTTCACCGACAGTGGCCACGTGCGGATCACCCTCGACCTGATCCCGGCAGACGCTGCTGGGCGAACATTGATGCAGCTGACCGTGCAGGACAGCGGCTCAGGCATCAGCGCCGAAGATCAACAGCGCTTGTTCGAGCCATTCTCGCAGGCGGAAAACGGCAGTCGGCAGGCAAAAAACGGCGCCGGACTGGGGCTGGTCATCAGTCGCAACCTGTGCGAAATGATGGGCGGACAACTGCAGTTGAGCAGCCAGCCCGGCATCGGCACTCAGGTGTGCATATCGCTGCCGCTGGACAGCCTGCCGGCAAAGGCGAATCCGCCGAAAAGCGAACCGTTGATCAAGCCCGCGACCATGCCGTTACATGTCCTGGTTGTCGACGACCATCCGGCCAACCGTCTGCTCATGTGTCAGCAACTTGAGTTTCTCGGACATCGCTTCAGCATTGCCGAAGATGGCTGCAGCGGCCTCGAACGGTGGAAGGCCGATCATTTCGATCTGGTGATCGTCGACTGCAACATGCCCTTGATGAACGGCTATGACATGACCCGTGGGATTCGCCAGCTTGAACTGCAAAACCATCGCCCGCCGTGCACCGTGCTGGGTTTCACCGCCAATGCTCAGCCGGAAGAAGTCCAGCGCTGCAAGCTCGCCGGCATGGACGACTGCCTGTTCAAACCGTTGAGTCTGACCCTGCTCGGACAGTGGATCGACGGCATCACGCCGGCTTCACCGGCCTCGGTGTTCGATCTGCAAAGTCTGAGCTTGCTGACCGGCAACAACCCCGGGCAAACCCGACGCATGCTGGTGGAGCTGCTCAAGAGCAGCCGCCTCGACCGCGAGGAACTGCTCAGGCTGTCACCCGAGGATGATCGCGAAGCGCTGGCGGTGGTTGCGCACAAGATCAAGGGCGCAGCACGCATCGCGCAGGCCTCGCGGTTGATCGAATGTTGCGATGAGCTTGAGGCCGCTTGCGAGCAAGCGCTCGCATCACAGGAGATTGCCCGTCGCTGGGCGGCAACCAGTCAGGCGATGCTCGAACTGGCGCAGGCCCTGCAGCAGCAATTGACCCTGGCCGATCAAGGCACAGACAGCGAGTCTTAACTATGCTTGGACGCTGAGCAGTGAGTTAAACATTCATGGAGAGCCAGCAATGCACAGCCCACTGCGCCCCGAGCAACGCCGGTTGCCGCTGCACGTGCACATCAGCGTCATGTTCACCTTTCTTTTATTGCTTACGGGCGTGGTGCTGGGCCTGTTCAATTATCACCAGACCACGCAGATCATCCTGTCGAGCAGCGAAAAGCTGTTTGACCGCATCGAGCAGGATGTACGCCTCGATCTGCAGGCAACCTATCAGCCGATCCGCAACCTGCTGAGCCTGCTGGCGGACACCCCGGCGGCCCACGCGAGCGATCTGCAACAACGCCTGCCGTTGCTCAAACCCTTCAGCCAGTCGCTCACCGATAACCCGGCGCTGGCGTCGTTGTATCTGGGTTACGCCAATGGCGATTTCTTCATGGTGCGCGCGCTGCGCACTCCGGCTCTGAAGGCACAGCTTCAGGCGCCTGAAGCGGCGGCCTATCAGGTCTGGAGCATCGAGCACGAGCCGCAAGGCACTGTACGCTCGCAATCACTGTTCTTTGATCAGGCACTGACGCCGCTCAGCCGCCGCGATCATCCAGACGAGCCTTACGATCCGCGCAGCCGGACCTGGTTCAGCGACGCCCTGCAACAGGCCGGGCAGATCACCACCGAGCCCTATGTATTTTTCTCGACCCACAATGTCGGCACCACGCTGGCCCGGCGCAGCGGCGAGAATGCCGTGATCGGCGCCGATCTGACCCTCGCTTCGCTGTCGACCGCCCTGGGCAAGCACCGGGTCACGCCCTCGACAGAAATCGCGTTGTACGACACCGACGGCAACGCCGTGGCCTATCACGACAGCCATCGCCTGATCATCGATGACCGCACTGCGCGTCTGGCCAGAGCGGCCGATCTCAGCCCTGAGCTGAACGCGCTGCTCAGCTCCGACACTATCGGCAAGCGTCTGCAAGTAAACGATCGGCAATGGATCGTCGCGCGCACCAGCATCGAGGAAGGCGGGCCGAAAGGTCTGCAACTGGCGCTGCTGGTGCCGGAAGACGAATTGCTGGTGGATGCGTTCCGGATGCGCTGGCAAGGCGCGCTGATCACCCTCGCCATCCTGTTGCTGTGCCTGCCATTGGGCTGGGTGATTTCGCGGATTCTGGTCAAGCCGCTGCATGCCTTGGTCAAAGAAGCCGACGCCATCCGCAGCTTCGACTTCAGTTCCCCGCTGGCGCGCCGCTCGCCCGTACTGGAAGTCGATCAATTGAGCCTGTCGATGGCGCGGATGAAAGAAACCCTCGGCAGTTTCTTCCGCATCACCGACAGCCTTTGCGCCGAAACCCGTTTTGCCCCGCTACTCGAACGCGTGCTGTTCGAAACCGTGCAGATCGCTCAGGCACAGGCCGGTCTGATCTACCTGCGCGAAGCCGACGGCGCGCGCATGGAACCTTATGGACTGGTGATTGATGGCGTGCCGCGGAAGCTGGAGGCGTTCGACATTGAGGGACGCGAGCTGCATAAGAACACCGGCCCGGCGTGGTTCGAGCAACTGGCCAGCGCCAACAATACCGTCAGCCATCTGGGCTTCGATCAGGCCGGCGACTTGCAGAAAATCCTCTTGGCCATGGAATCACCGCGCATCCACTTGATCGGTATCCGCCTGCACAACCAGCACGACGAAACCATCGGCCTGCTGATTCTGCTGGTCAATGACAGCGGCGCGCCGGGCGATCTGGAAAAGCTGCGCCCCGATCGTATCGCCTTCTTGCAGGCGGTGTCCGGCGCGGCGGCGGTGAGCATCGAAAGTCAGCGTCTGCAAGCGCGGCAGAAACAACTGCTCGATGCCTTCATCCAACTGCTCGCCAGCGCGATCGATGCCAAGAGCCCCTACACCGGTGGCCACTGCCAGCGGGTTCCGGAATTGACGCTGATGCTCGCCCAGGCCGCTGCGGCAAGCCAGGACCCGGCGTTCAGCGCTTACCAACCGAGCGAGGATGAATGGGAGGCGTTGCACATCGCAGCGTGGCTGCACGATTGCGGCAAGGTCACGACGCCGGAATACGTAGTCGACAAGGCCACCAAGCTCGAGACCATCAACGACCGCATCCACGAAATCCGCACCCGCTTCGAGGTGCTCAAGCGTGACGTGTGGATCAACTACTGGCAGACGCTGGCAAGCGGTGGAGACGAAGCGGCGCTGGCCCGCGCCCGTGATAGTGAGTTGCTGATGCTCGACGACGACTTCGCCTTTGTCGCCCGCTGCAATCTCGGTGGCGAGGCCATGGCCGAGGCCGATCTGCTGCGCCTCGAGCAAGTCGCGCAACGCAGATGGCTGCGCACACTGGATGATCGCCTCGGTGTGTCATGGGAAGAAAACCGCCGCCAGGCAAAAACACCGGCGGCGACGCTGCCCGTCAGTGAAACACTGCTCGCCGACAAACCCGAGCATCTGATCGAACGCGACAAGAACGAGCTGATCCCCGAGGACAACCCCTGGGGCTTCAAACTCGATGTACCCGAGTACAAGTACAACCGCGGCGAGCTGCACAACCTGAAGATCGCCCGCGGCACCCTTACCCGTGAAGAGCGCTACATCATCAACCATCACATGGTGCAGACGATCATGATGCTCAGCCACCTGCCCTTCCCCGGCCACCTGGACAGCATTGCCGAGATCGCCGGTGGTCATCATGAAAAAATGGATGGCACCGGGTATCCGAAACGGCTGAAACGCGAGGAGATGAGCCTGCCGGCGAGGATGATGGCGATTGCCGATATTTTCGAAGCGCTGACTGCCGCCGATCGCCCTTACAAGAAAGCCAAGTCGTTGAGCGAGGCGCTGGGGATCATGGCGACCATGTGCCGTGAAGCGCACATCGATGCGCCGCTGTTCGGCCTGTTCATCAATGAGGGTGTGTACCTGCAGTACGCGACGCGGTTTCTTGATCCCGCGCAAATCGACAGCGTGGATACGGCCAGCCTGTTGCACAAGGCTGGCCTCAGCGGTTGATCAGCAGTCGGTCAGGCGCAGGAAAATCGCCGCCAGTTGCTCGATGCCGGCCTGATCCTCGGCGCCGAAACGCGCCAGCTTCGGGCTGTCGAGGTCGAGCACGCCGATCAGGCGTCCGTCCTTGACCAACGGCACAACCAGTTCGCTATTGGACGCGCTGTCGCAGGCGATGTGACCGGGGAAAGCATGCACATCCTCGACGCGCTGGGTTTGCAGGCTGGCAGCAGCAGCGCCGCACACACCGCGCCCGAACGGGATGCGCACGCAAGCGATCTGGCCCTGAAACGGGCCGAGCACCAGCTCTTCGTTGCGATTGAGGTAGAAACCGGCCCAGTTCAGATCATCGAGCTGGTTGAACAGGAACGCCGAGAACTGCGCGGCATTGGCGATGAAATCGCGCTCGTCCGCCAGTAGCGATTCCAGTTGCGCGGCCAACATACCGTAGCCTTCGAGGCCCTGGCCGCTTTGTTGCAAATCAATCATGCCTTGTGCTCCAGCAATTTCAGTCCCACCCAGTAGCGGGCGAATTGATACGCGCAACGTCCGTTGCGATTACCGCGGCCGGTGGCCCAGCGCACGGCGAGGATGTCCAGTGCTTCGTCGCGCTGCCAGCTCAGGCCGGCCTCGGCGGCCAACTGGCCGATCCAGTGCTCGACGACGTTGAGAAAATGTTCCTGGGTAAACGGGTAGAACGACAGCCACAGACCGAAACGGTCAGACAGGGCGATCTTGTCTTCCACCGCTTCGCTCGGGTGCAGTTCGCCGTCGACGCGCTTCCAGTTTTCGTTGTCGCTTTCCTTTTCCGGCACCAGGTGGCGGCGGTTGGAAGTGGCGTACAGCAAGACGTTGTCGGGTGCCTGCTCGAGCGAACCGTCGAGCACGCTTTTCAGCACGCGGTAGTCGCCTTCGCCGGATTCGAACGACAGGTCATCGCAGAACAGCACGAAACGTTGCGGCAATTTGGCGACTTGCTCGACCACCCGTGGCAGGTCAGCCAAGTGATCGCGTTCGATCTCGATCAGACGCAGGCCGGCACCGGCGTGCTCGGCCAGCAACGCACGCACCAGCGAAGACTTGCCGGTACCGCGCGAACCCCAGAGCAAGGCGTGGTTGGCCGGCATGCCATCAAGAAATTGTTGCGTGTTGCGCCCCAACTGCTCCAGCTGACGGTCGACGCCGATCAGGTCGGACAGACGCATGTCGAGGCTGACTTCCAGCGGCAACAGGTAGCCGCTGCGACCGTCACGCTGCCAGCGCGCTGCCAGGCATGTGTTCCAGTCAATGACGGGGCGCGGTGCCGGCAACAGTGGTTCGATTCGCGTCAGAACCGACTCGGCGCGTTCAAGAAAAGCATTCAATCGGGAATCCACGTCTTCTCCTCGGGCACTTTCACAGTGATGATGACGATCCAGCGCCGACATACAGATAAAATCGCCTCAGCAAGCCTTGTTACAAGGCGATTCGGGAACCTCGGTATCCCTGCATGATCGACTATGCTTGAGCAGCGAAGGGAAACGGAAGTGGTTCAACAACCCATGGATATCAAATTCACCCACCGGCTGTCTTACAAGCAAGCCAGGCTTACCGTGCTGGTCGGGTTCATTCTGGGCACCCTGCTCAGTCTGCTGCAGATCGGCATCGATTATGCCAGCGAAGACGCTTCCATCAACCGGGAAATCCTCGCACTGCTGGAAATCAGCCACAATCCGGCCTCGCGCATCGCCTACAACATCGATGCCGAACTGGCGCAGGAGCTCACCCTCGGCCTGCTGCGCTCGCCGGCGATCATCGCCGCGCAATTGATCGACAACAACGAGACCGTCCTGGCCAACGTCAAACGCCCGGAACTGCAGAGCAGCTATCGGCTGATCAGCGACTTCCTGTTCGGCGCCAAGCGTCATTTCGAAGATCGCCTGTACCTCGACCATTTGCCCAACGAATCCCTCGGCGTCCTCAAACTGGAAGTCGACACTTACGCCTTTGGCAGCCGCTTCTTGCGCCGCGCGGAAGTCACCCTGCTCAACGGTTTCGCCCGCAGTCTGCTGCTGACCGGGATCCTCCTGGCGCTGTTCTACGTGATGCTCACCAAGCCACTGGTGCGGGTCATCCGTGAGCTCAGCGGCCGCGACCCGCGCAGCGCCGAGCCGACCACGCTCGAGTGCCCCGCCGGCCACGGCAACGATGAGATCGGCGTGCTGGTCAAGGTCGCCAATCAGCAGTTCGAGAACATCGCCACCGAAATCCAGCAGCGGCGCACCGCGGAAAACCGCCTGACCGAATACCTCGCGCAACTGGAAGACATCGTCTCGGCGCGCACCGCCGAACTCAAGGCAATCAACGCCCGCCTCAGTCAATCCAACGAAGAACTGGAAGTGGCCCGCCGCACCGCGCTGGACATGGCCGAAGCGCGTTCGGCGTTTCTGGCCAATATGAGCCATGAAATCCGCACACCGCTCAACGGTTTGCTGGGGATGATCGCGCTGTCGCTGGACGGCCCGCTCAACGCCGAGCAGCAGCAACAGCTGTCGATCGCCCACGACTCGGGCAAGGTGCTGGTGGAACTGCTCAACGATATTCTCGACCTGTCGAAATTCGACGCCGGGCAACTGGAGCTGGAAAACATCCCGTTCGACCTCGGCTCGCTGATCGAAGACACCGCCAACCTGCTCTCGCAGAACGCCGCGCCGAGCGTCGAGCTGACCTGTCTGATCGAGCCGCACTTCCCGGCGCTGGTACTGGGCGACCCGACCCGAGTGCGGCAGATCGTCAGCAACCTGCTGTCGAATGCTCTGAAATTCACCCGCTTCGGTCGGGTCGATGTGCGCCTGTCGGCACACAAGGGTGGCGTGCGCATCGAAGTCTGCGATACCGGCATCGGCATCGCCCAGGAAGCGCAGGTGAAAATCTTCCAGCCGTTCACCCAGGCCGGCGCCGGTATCACCCGTCAGTACGGCGGCACCGGGCTGGGGCTCGCGCTAACGTACAACCTGTGCGAAGCGATGCAGGGTCGGCTGACCATCAGTTCCGAAAGCGGCTTCGGCAGCCAGTTCTGCGCCGAACTGCCACTGCCCTCTCACACCCGCGCGCTGCCGCCGATACCGTTACGCGGCAAGGTTCTCGCCATCACCGCTGCCAGCAGTGGCTTGGCGGAATTGCTGAAAAGCCTGTTGCCGGTGTGGGGCCTGGAATACACGCAGCGCACCATTGATGATTCGCTGCTGGGCCTGAATCCGGATGTGCTGATCACCGATTGTCCGGAATGCCTGTTCGGTCTGCGCCCGAGCATCACCGCGCCGATTCTGCTGGTGACTGCTTACGGCAGTTTTCTGCCCAGCGAAGAAGCCGCCGCCCTCGCCCCCTTGCAGCAGCAGGCCCGGCCGCTGGCGCGCAACGCGCTGTACCAGCATCTGCGACGGATTCTGCAACCGGAGGTCGCCGCCCTCACCGAAGCGCAAGCGGACGCCTCGCCGTCCGCGCGCCGGGGCAAGGTGCTGCTGGTCGAGGACAACCCGGTCAATCAACTGGTGGCAAAAGGCATGCTTGGCAAGCTTGGCTGCGATGTGGTGGTGGCGGGGCATGGCGCCGAGGCGCTGGATCAGCTGGAGTTTGCCGATTTCGATCTGGTGCTGATGGACTGCAACATGCCGGTGATGGATGGCTATGAAGCCAGTCGGCAGATTCGCCAGAGCGGGCGCTGGCCGAATCTGCCGATTGTCGCGCTGACCGCCAATGCCATGTCCGAGGAACGCGAACGCTGCCGCGCGGCGGGCATGAGCGACTATCTGGCCAAACCGTTTCGCCGCGAAGAACTCGCCGCGCTGCTCGATCAGTGGATGCCGACTACGTCAGCGCTTTGATTTGCCCGAGCAAATGATCGAGGCCGGCGCGCAAGTCGTTGAGCCGGTTAAGATCAACGCCACTGTCGCAGAGCAGGCGCGCCTTGAGTGGCCCGACCTGCTCGCGTAATGCTGCTCCGGCAGGGGTCAGGCTCAAATGCACTTCGCGTTCATCACGTGCCGAGCGCCGACGCTGGACCAGATCGATCTGCTCCAGACGCTTGAGCAATGGCGTCAATGTCCCCGAGTCCAGCGCCAGACGCTCGCCCAAGGCCTTGACCGTCGGTTGCTCCGGCGCAGCATCCTGCCATTCCCACAGCACCAGCATCGCCACGTACTGCGGGTACGTCAGGCCCAACTGATCGAGCATCGGTTTGTAGGCACGAATCACCGCCCGCGAGGCCGCGTAAAGCTTGAAGCACAACTGGCTGTCGAGCCTCAGCGAGTCACCCGGCTGGCTCATTTCAGCAAAGCTTCGATCTCGCCGCTCAGGTCCTGCGGTTTGGTCGTCGGGGCGAAACGCTTGACCAACTGGCCATCCTTGCCGATCAGAAACTTGGTGAAATTCCACTTGATGCCCTGCGAGCCGAGCAGGCCCGGGGCGCGCTTCTTCAACTGCACGAACAGCGGGTGAGCATCGGCGCCGTTGACGTCGATCTTCTTGAACAGCGGGAAGCTGACGCCGAAATTCAGTTCGCAGAATTCGCTGATGGCGCCCTCATTGCCCGGCTCCTGTTTGCCGAACTGGTTGCAAGGGAAACCCAATACCACCAGCCCCTGGTCCTTGTAGGTCTGCCAGAGATCTTCGAGGCCCTTGTATTGCGGAGTGAAGCCACACTTGCTCGCAGTATTGACCACCAGCACCGCTTTACCGGCGAAATCGGCCAAAGTCTTTTGCTCACCCTTGATGGTGGTGCACGGGATATTCAGCAGGTTGTCGCTCATGGGTCGGCTCCGCAATGGTGAGGAAGGCGCAAACATAACGAGCAATTGAATTGCGTGCAATCTAATTGCTCGATAAAAAGGCGACGCAATGTCGCCTGTTTCGGTTATTCGCGCGGCTCGAGATTCAGGCACACCGAGTTGATGCAATAACGCAGGCCGGTCGGTGGCGGGCCATCCGGGAATACGTGCCCCAGATGCGCATCGCAGCGCGCGCATTTCACTTCGGTGCGAATCATGCCGTGGCTGGTGTCGCGGATTTCTGTCATCGCGCTTTCGCCGATCGGCTGATAGAAACTTGGCCAGCCGCAGCCGGAATCGAATTTGGTCTTCGAATCGAACAAAGGCTCGTTGCAGCACACACAGTGGTAGACACCGTCGGTTTTGGTGTCGTTGTATTTGCCCGAGAACGGACGCTCGGTGGCACTCAGACGGCAGACGTTGTACTGCTCGGGGTCGAGCATGGCACGCCATTCTTCCAGGGTTTTCTGCAACTTTTCCATCATCACACCTCAGCGGCTGAAAAAGCCCGATCTGTACCTTTTCCACGGATCGGGCGGCACGTATGATTGCGCCTCGTCACGCGCCAGTCTGGCAGCCAGACCGGGCGCATTCAAACGGATTCTGAGCGCAAAAGCGCCAGACCTCCGCCTGTGCGAAGACGCAGCAATCCCAGTACGGTTGTCCATTTGCCGCCTGGATCGTTCATTTTCGGGATCACATCGCCATGCAGTTCAGCAAATCGAACAAGCTCGCCAACGTCTGCTACGACATTCGCGGCCCGGTGCTCAAGCACGCCAAACGACTGGAAGAGGAAGGCCAGCGCATCCTCAAGCTGAACATCGGCAACCCGGCGCCGTTTGGTTTCGAAGCGCCGGACGAAATCCTCCAGGACGTGATCCGCAACCTGCCGACCGCGCAGGGTTACAGCGACTCCAAAGGCCTGTTCAGCGCGCGCAAGGCGGTGATGCAGTACTACCAGCAGAAGCAGGTTGAAGGTGTCGGCATCGAAGACATCTACCTGGGCAACGGTGTGTCCGAGCTGATCGTGATGTCGCTGCAGGCGCTGCTCAATAATGGCGACGAAGTGCTGGTGCCAGCCCCGGACTATCCGCTGTGGACCGCTGCCGTCAGCCTCGCTGGCGGTAACGCCGTGCATTATCTGTGCGACGAAGGCGCCGACTGGTTCCCGGATCTGGCCGACATCAAGGCCAAGATCACCCCGAACACCAAGGCCATGGTGATCATCAACCCGAACAACCCGACCGGTGCGGTGTACTCGAAGGAAGTGTTGCTGGGCATGCTGGAAATCGCCCGCGCGCACAATCTGGTGGTGTTCTCCGACGAGATCTACGACAAGATTCTTTATGACGACGCCGTGCATATCTGCACCGCTTCTCTGGCGCCGGACCTGCTCTGCCTGACCTTCAACGGCCTGTCGAAATCCTACCGCGTGGCCGGTTTCCGCTCCGGCTGGATTGCCATTTCCGGGCCGAAACACAACGCGCAGAGTTACATCGAAGGCATCGACATGCTGGCCAACATGCGCCTGTGCGCCAACGTGCCGAGCCAGCACGCGATCCAGACCGCGCTAGGGGGCTACCAGAGCATCAACGATCTGGTGCTGCCGCAGGGTCGCCTGCTGGAGCAGCGTAACCGCACCTGGGAGTTGCTTAACGATATTCCCGGCGTCAGCTGCGTGAAGCCGATGGGCGCGTTGTACGCGTTCCCGAAAATCGACCCGAAGGTCTGCCCGATCCACAACGACGAGAAGTTCGTGCTTGATCTGCTGCTTTCCGAGAAGCTGCTGGTGGTCCAGGGCACAGCGTTCAACTGGCCGTGGCCGGATCACTTCCGCGTGGTCACCCTGCCCCGCGTCGATGATCTGGAAATGGCCATCGGCCGCATCGGCAACTTCCTCAAGTCCTACCGCCAGTAATGGGCCAGCAGTGCGCAACGAATTGGCTGTTGCGCACTGTCTGATTCAGCAACACATCTTTGTTCCGCGCCTTTGCAGCCCTTCTACACTTGCGATGCGAGCCGTACAGACGTGTCTGACCTAATGGCGGCGGGGCGAAAGGCTGTGTCATCCGTGTCGGAATCGAGGGTGGGAATTTTCTTTTTGCTCAGGAAACCGCTGTAGGACACAGTTTGAAATAGTCACTCGGTTGAATAGCCCGGTGCCGCACCTTATATACCCCGCAGTACGCTACATCTTTAGCTTGAGGAGAGTTCTACAACCATGATGCGCATCCTGCTGTTTTTGGCCACTAACCTGGCGGTCGTGCTGATAGCCAGCATCACCCTGAGCCTGTTCGGCTTCAACGGGTTCATGGCGGCCAACGGGGTCGACCTCGACCTCAGTCAGCTGCTGGTTTTCTGTGCGGTCTTTGGTTTCGCCGGCTCGCTGTTCTCGCTGTTCATCTCCAAGTGGATGGCGAAGATGAGCACCGGCACGCAAATCATCAGCCAGCCACGCACCCGTCATGAGCAATGGCTGCTGCAAACGGTCGAGCAATTGTCCCGCGAAGCCGGGATCAAGATGCCTGAAGTCGGGATTTTCCCGGCCTACGAAGCGAATGCTTTCGCTACCGGCTGGAACAAGAACGACGCGCTGGTCGCGGTCAGCCAGGGCCTGCTTGAGCGTTTTTCGCCCGATGAAGTGAAAGCCGTACTGGCCCACGAAATCGGTCACGTCGCCAACGGCGACATGGTCACGCTGGCGCTGATCCAGGGCGTGGTGAACACCTTTGTGATGTTCTTCGCGCGAATCATCGGCAACTTCGTCGACAAGGTGATTTTCAAGAACGAAGAAGGTCAGGGCATCGCCTACTACGTGGCGACCATCTTCGCCGAACTGGTGCTGGGCATCCTCGCCAGCGCAATCGTCATGTGGTTCTCGCGCAAGCGCGAATTCCGTGCCGACGAAGCCGGCGCCCGCCTGGCCGGTACCAGCGCGATGATCGGCGCTCTGCAACGTCTGCGCGCCGAACAGGGCCTGCCGGTGCACATGCCCGACACCCTGAACGCCTTCGGCATCAACGGTGGCATCAAACAGGGCTTCGCCCGCATGTTCATGAGCCACCCGCCGCTGGAAGAGCGTATTGACGCACTGCGTCGTCGCGGTTGATTTGACCGAAGTGAAAAAGAAGGCCCGCAGCGATGCGGGCCTTTTTTGTATCTCCAGATCATGCGTTGTCGGCAAAGCCCCATTCGCGAGCAGGCTCGCTCCCACCTTTGGAATGCATCCCACTGTGGGAGCGAGCCTGCTCGCGAAGACGCCGGAGCTGCTGACAGAAAACTATCTGGAAGAAACCCGATGAACCCTCTCCATCAACCACTCAACCCCGCCCTGCTGAAACTTGGGGCTCTCAGCCAGAATATCTCGCTCTTCCAGTTTCTGCAGCTGCCAACCCTGGCCGAGCAACCGCTGCACCTCATCATCATTCACCGCAAACGGCGGCCCGGGAATCTGCGTCTGATCGTAATCCAGGGTAATCACCAGCCCTTTCATCTCCGGCGCCAGCAACTGCTGCAGATGCGCCGCGTAGCGCTGGCGCATCGCGTCCGGCAAGGCAATCAGCGCGGCGCGGTCATACAGCGCGGTGCAACCGGCAACATCCTCTGCCGTCAGCGCGAAAAAATCCCCGCACCACAGTTCGATGGCATCACTGCGATAAACCTTGAATGCGCCCTTCTCGCTGATCTGCGGCTGCAATTGATGATCGCTGAAAAACTCCTCGACAGCCTTTTCCGCTAGCTCCACTCCAAGCACCTGATGTCCCTGCCCGGCAAGCCAGAGCAGGTCCAGACTCTTGCCGCACAGCGGCACCAGCACGCGTGCCGACGGTGCAATCGCCAGCTCCGGCCAGTAGCGCTGCAAATACGGGTTGGCCTCGGACTGATGAAAGCCGATCTGGTTCGAATCCCATTTCTTGTACCAAAACTCAGGCTGCATGGCTCACTCCCGAAAAACCGATGAAAAACCGCAGAAACTTATATTGGATTCAGATCGATGATCTGACTGAAGATGGTTCATCTTAGCGCTCAGGAGCCCGTCCATGTTGCCCAGCCTGTTTATCTCCCACGGTTCACCGATGCTGGCGCTGGAGCCCGGTGCCAGCGGCCCGGCACTGGCGCGACTGGCCGCTGAACTGCCACGCCCCAAAGCCATCGTCATCGTCTCGGCGCACTGGGAAAGCCAGGAACTGCTGGTCAGCAGCCACCCGCATCCGGAAACCTGGCACGACTTCGGCGGTTTCCCCCGTGCGCTGTTTGAGGTTCAGTACCCGGCCCCGGGTAATCCGCAACTGGCCGCAGAGGTGGCTGAGCGGTTGAACACCAATGACCTGCCGGCGCGGCTCGATCCGCAACGACCGTTCGATCATGGTGTCTGGGTGCCGCTGTCGTTGATGTATCCGCAGGCCGACCTTCCGGTGGTGCAAGTCTCGTTGCCGAGTCGTGGCGGGCCGGCGTTGCAGACCCGGGTTGGCCGTGCGCTGGCGAGCCTGCGTGAGCAAGGCATTCTGTTGATCGGCTCCGGCAGCATCACCCACAACCTCCGCGAGCTGGACTGGCATGCCGGCCCGGAAAGCATTGAACCGTGGGCGCGGGATTTTCGTGACTGGATGATCGACAAGCTGGCGGCCGACGATGAAACGGCGCTGCATGATTATCGCCAGCAGGCGCCGAATGCCGTGCGCAGTCACCCCAGTGATGAGCATCTGTTGCCGTTGTATTTTGCTCGCGGTGCTGGCGGGGTTTTCAGCGTGGCGCATCAGGGTTTCACGATGGGGGCGCTGGGTATGGATATTTATCGCTTCGGCTGACGTCATCGCTGGCAAGCCAGCTCCCACAGGGGTTGTGTCGCCCGATGAACAGGCAAAAAAAATCCCCGAACCAGTCGGGGATTTTTTATGTTCGATCAATCAGCCCAAGGGCGGATCAATCTTCGCGGTAGCGACGCAGCTTCAGCTGCTTCCCAGCCACGCGAGTGTCCTTCAGCTTGGTCAGGAGTTTTTCCAGACCTTCTTCCGGCAGTTCGACGAGGCTGAAGCTGTCACGCACCTGGATGCGACCGATCGCTTCACGGGCCAGACCGCCTTCGTTGAGGATGGCGCCCAGCAGGTTTTTCGCAGCGATACCGTCACGCGCACCCAGCGCGGTACGGCAACGAGCACGGCCTTCGCCCAAAGGCATTGGCGCGCGACGCTCGCGGTCACCACGATCAGGACGATCACCGGAACGCTCAGGACGGTCGCCACGCGGTGCGTTGTTCGGCACCAGTGGACGTTCCTTCTCGATTGCGGCCAGGTTCAGCGCTTGACCGTTGGTAGCCTTGCGCAGCAGCGCAGCGGCCAGTGCACGCGGGGTGCAACCGATGTCGGCAGTCAGGCGATCAAGCAGTTCGCCGTGAGTCGATTCGGCATCAGCGACCAGCGGCGAAAGGCTGTTGGTCAGTTTCTTGATGCGTGCATCGAGAACGGCTTGAGCGTCTGGCAGGCGTACTTCGGCAACTTTCTGACCGGTTACGCGCTCGATCACTTGCAGCATGCGGCGCTCACGTGGAGTCACCAGCAGCAGTGCACGACCTTCGCGACCGGCACGGCCGGTACGGCCGATACGGTGCACGTAGGATTCCGGGTCGTACGGCATGTCAACGTTGAACACGTGAGTGATGCGCGGAACGTCCAGACCACGGGCAGCAACGTCGGTGGCAACAACGATGTCCAGACGACCATCCTTGAGCGAGTCGATCACGCGCTCACGCTGGTTCTGGGCGATATCACCGTTCAACGCGGCGGCTTTGTAGCCTTTGGCGTCGAGGGCGCTGGCCAGGTCCAGGGTCGCTTGCTTGGTGCGCACAAACATGATCAGCGCGTCGAAGTCTTCGACTTCCAGCAGGCTGAGTACGGCCGAGGTTTTCTGGTCAGCGTGAACCAACAGGTGAGCCTGTTCGATCGCGGTAACGGTCTGGGTCTTGGTCTGGATCTTGACGTGTTGCGGATCGCGCAGGTGGCGTTCGGCAATGGCGCGGATCGACTGCGGCAGGGTCGCCGAGAACAGCACGGTCTGGCGGGTCGATGGCAGAGCCTTGAAGATGACTTCCAGGTCATCCATGAAGCCCAGCTTCAACATTTCGTCAGCTTCGTCGAGAACCAGATGGTTCACGGTCGACAGGACTTTCTCGTCGCGACGCAGGTGGTCGCACAGACGACCCGGAGTAGCGACAACAATCTGTGCGCCATTACGGATTGCCTTGAGTTGCGGGCCCATCGGCGCGCCGCCGTAGACAGCCACGACGGTGACGCCTGGCATTTGCTTGGCGTAGGTTTCAAAAGCGGTTGCTACTTGCAGCGCCAACTCTCGGGTTGGCGCCAGGATCAGGGCTTGCGGTTCGCGCTTGGCAGGATCGATGCGGTGCAGAATAGGCAGTGCGAACGCGGCGGTTTTACCGGTACCGGTTTGCGCCTGGCCAATCATGTCCTGGCCGGCCATGATGATCGGGATCGATTGCTGCTGAATCGCCGAAGGCTCTTCGTAGCCAGTCGCTGCGACGGCTGCAAGAATATTCGGGTTGAGATTAAAAGCGGCGAATCCGCCGGTTTCCTGGGTCATGGGTCTGCCTCTAAGTGCATCCGCAAAGACCCATGCTCCAAAGCTGCGCATGCCGTGTTGAGACTCAAGAGTCGCCCTGGCAGCTTTGTCGGCGGGGATTTGCGAAAACGAATGAATGAAGATGAATCGTCAAGGAAGAGCCCGCAATGCGGACGTGCAGCCGAAGCTGACTTCGGGAAATGCGCTACCTAAACGCGGCCCGGTTAAAGGCCGGCGCGCACTATACCGGATTTCGCCCGAAAAGGGAGCTTTTTTTGTGGCCCTTATCCGTGTGTCACCGCCGTGTAACGGGGTTTTGCGGATAATCGCGCAACGGTCTATTTTGCAAAGGCCCGGCCCTGCGGGCGATGACGCTTAAACGGTTCACCGACCTGCGGCAAAGCGCCGCGCACCCGCCCTTCCCGCTTGAGGATTTAACCATGAATCAGCCCTGCGCCGGCCGCGTCAGCCGAGAACGTCGTGGTCATGTGCACTTGATCGGCCTCGATCGGGCGGCCAAGCGCAACGCTTTCGATATTGACCTGCTCAACGACCTGAGCCTGGCCTACGGCGAATTCGAAGCCGACCGCGAAGCGCGGGTCGCCGTGGTGTTCGGCCACGGCGAGCACTTCACCGCCGGGCTTGATCTGGTCAATGCCAGCGCCGCCCTGGCCGAAGGCTGGCAGGTTCCGAGCGGCGGCTGCGATCCCTGGGGCGTTTTCGTCGGCCCACGGGTGAGCAAACCGGTCATCGTCGCCGCGCAGGGTTACTGCCTGACCATCGGCATCGAGCTGATGCTGGCGGCAGACATCAACCTGTGCGCGAGCAACACTCGCTTCGCGCAGATGGAAGTACAGCGTGGGATCTTTCCGTTTGGCGGCGCGACTTTGCGTTTCCAGCAGATTGCCGGCTGGGGCAATGCGATGCGCTGGTTGCTCACTGGCGATGAATTTGATGCCCACGATGCGTTGCATCTGGGCTTGGTCCAGGAAGTGATGGCCAGCGAAGATTTGCTGCCCCGCGCGATCGAGCTGGCCGAACGGATTGCCCGGCAGGCACCGCTGGGCGTGCAGGCGACCTTGATGTCAGCGCGACAGGCGCGCTATGAGGGGGAGACAGCGGCGGCGCAGGCATTACCGGCGCTGGTGAAGAAGTTGCTCGCCACTGAGGATGCCCGGGAGGGGGTGCGGTCGTTGGTGGAGCGGAGGCCGGGGATCTTCAAAGGCATCTGATGAGTGCCCCCCTGTAGGAGCTGCCGAAGGCTGCGATCTTTTGATTTTGATCTTCAAAAAATCAAGATCAAAAGATCGCAGCCTTCGGCAGCTCCTACAGTTGACCGAGTCGCCACTCAGGTTGCGGGGCGAATCGCGTTGATCAACGAATGCAACGAATACCCCAGCTGCGGCGCCAGCGCTTCGGCCCGTTGGGTCAGCGCCTGCATGTCCAGCGCCTGATCGAGATCCGCCGGGACAATCAGAATCACGTTGCCCTCCTTCACCGGCAACTCCCAGTAATGCCGGTGATAGAGCCCGCGCAACAACGCCGCGCCCAGTGGCTTGCCATCGTCGGTGGCCCACTGGTTGATCACCAGCCAGCCGCCCGGATTCAGGCGCTTCTGACAATCGCCGAGAAAACTCCAGGCCAGATGCCCGACACCGGGACCGACATCGGTATAGAGGTCGACGAAAATCAGATCCGCCGGCTCGGCAGTCGGCAGCAATTCCAGCGCATCGCCGACGCGGATGTACAAACGCGGATCATCATCCAGACCGAGATATTCGATGGCCAGGCGCGGCACGTCCGGGCGCAGTTCGATGGCTTCGACGTCTTCCAGCGGCAGAAACTTCAGGCAAGCCTGGGTCAGCGTGCCCGCGCCCAAACCGAGAAACAGCGCACTCTCCGGCTGCTCGTGGCACAGCGCGCCGATCAGCATGGCGCGGGTGTAGTCGTACTCCAGCCAGCTCGGGTCGGCAGTGAACACGCAGCTCTGCTCGATCGCATCGCCGAACTCGAGAAAGCGGTAATCGGCCACTTCCAGCACGCGAATCACGCCGAACTCATCCTGTACTTCGGCGAGCAGATGCTCGACGCGCTCCTCAGTCATTTCGTCTCCTGATGGTCACCGGGCGCGGTGACGCGATGGCACCGCTGTGGCGCCGTGGCAAAGCGGCGATTGTCGGCGATGGGGCGGGAGCAGGTCACGCACTAATTGCTGCTAACATGGCGCTTCCCTGCGTATGAACTTCGAGACCGTGATGAGCCAACCGTGGAGCCCTGACAGCTGGCGCGCCCTGCCGATCCAGCAACAACCGCAATACCCCGACGCCGCGCACCTGCGCCAGGTCGAGCAGACCCTGGCCAGCTATCCGCCGCTGGTGTTCGCCGGCGAAGCGCGCGAGCTGCGCCGCCAGTTCGCCGAAGTCACCCAGGGTCGCGCGTTTCTGTTGCAGGGCGGCGATTGCGCGGAAAGCTTCGCCGAATTTTCCGCCGCGAAGATCCGCGACACCTTCAAAGTGTTGCTGCAAATGGCAATCGTCATGACCTTCGCCGCTGGCTGCCCGGTGGTCAAGGTCGGGCGCATGGCCGGCCAGTTCGCTAAACCGCGTTCGGCCAACGACGAAACCATCGGCGGCGTGACCCTGCCGGCCTACCGTGGCGACATCGTCAACGGCATCGGCTTCGACGAAAAGAGCCGCGTGCCGGATCCGGAACGTCTGCTGCAGTCCTACCATCAGTCCACGGCAACCCTGAACCTGTTGCGCGCTTTCGCTCAGGGCGGTTTTGCCGACCTGCATCAGGTGCACAAGTGGAACCTGGATTTCATCGCCAACTCGGCGCTGGCCGAGAAGTACAGCCACCTCGCCGACCGCATCGATGAAACCTTGGCGTTCATGCGCGCCTGTGGCATGGACAGCTCGCCGCAACTGCGCGAAACCAGTTTCTTCACTGCCCACGAAGCGCTGCTGCTGAATTACGAAGAAGCCTTCGTGCGCCGCGACAGCCTGACCAACGATTACTACGATTGCTCGGCGCACATGCTGTGGATCGGCGACCGCACCCGTCAGCTCGACGGCGCGCACGTTGAATTCCTGCGGGGGGTGAACAACCCGATCGGGGTCAAAGTCGGCCCGAGCATGAACCCTGATGACCTGATCCGCCTGATCGACGTGCTCAACCCGGACAACGATCCGGGCCGCTTGAACCTGATCGCACGGATGGGCGCGAACAAGGTCGGCGATCATCTGCCGGCACTGATCCGCGCGGTCCAGCGCGAAGGCAAGCAGGTGCTGTGGAGCTCCGACCCGATGCACGGCAACACCATCAAGGCCAGCAGCGGCTACAAGACCCGTGACTTCGCTCAGATCCTTGGCGAGGTGAAGCAGTTCTTCCAGGTGCACGAAGCGGAAGGCAGCTATGCCGGCGGCATCCATATCGAGATGACCGGACAGAATGTCACCGAGTGCATCGGCGGCGCCCGGCCGATTACCGAGGATGGCTTGTCCGATCGTTATCACACCCACTGTGATCCGCGGATGAATGCCGATCAGTCGCTGGAATTGGCGTTTTTGATTGCCGAGACTCTGAAGCAAGTCCGCCGCTAGACCGAGTCGCCATCTTCGCGAGCAAGCTCGCTCCCACACAGGACCTGTGGCCTACACAGAACCAATGTGGGAGCGAGCTTGCTCGCGAAGGGGCCAGCTCAGATACCCTCAACCTGCGCGAACGCGACTCTGAGCCGAGCCGCACTCTCGCGCTGACAATTCAACTGCACCCGCGCCAAACCCAGCCAACCCGCCATCCGCCGCAAATTCAGCGCCAGCGCCAGCATGCCCTCCTCGTCCAGCCCCGGTTCTTCCTCGTGCACCGCATGCACCGCCAACTGTCCTGCCGCCCGTTCGGCGCGCAGATCAACCCGCGCGGCGATCCGCTCGTTGTGCAAAAACGGCAGCACGTAATAGCCGTAAACCCGCTTAGGCTGCGGTGTGTAGATTTCCAGGCGATAGCGGAAATCAAACAGGCGCTCGGTGCGGCTGCGTTCCCAGATCAGCGAATCGAACGGCGATAGCAGCGCACTGGCGATGACCTTGCGCGGCACTTTGGGCTCCGGCAGGCAATAGGCGATCTGCCGCCAGTCGGCGACTTCACACATCTGCAATTGACCAGCTTCAACCAACTCAGCCAGACGCGGCCGAGCATCCGCAGGGCTCAGGCGAAAGTAATCACGCAGGTCTTTTTCCGTACCAACGCCCAATGCTTGCGCCGCATGCAACAGCAAACCGCGTTGCGCCTCGGCCTCGTCCGGCGTGGGCTGTTGCAGGATCGCAGCAGGAATCACCCGCTCGGGCAAATCGTACAAGCGCTCGAAACCGCGTCGCCCCGACACTGTGACCTCACCGGCGGCGAACAACCATTCCAGCGCATGTTTCTCAGCGCTCCAGTCCCACCATGGCCCGGCCTTGTCTTCGCGGGTCGACAGACTGCCGGCACCCAGCGCGCCCCGCTCCTCAACCGCAGTCAGCACGCGGCGAATGGTTTCCTGCTGTTCGCGACCAAACCTCGCCAATTGCTGATAGATGTCTTCGCCACGCTTGGCCCGTTGCATACGCCAGCCCAGCAACGGGTACATCGACAGCGGCAACAGCGACGCTTCATGGCCCCAGTATTCGAACAGCGTGCGCCGACGGCCCGAACTCCAGGCAGCCTGGTCGAGCAAGTCAGAGGGGTAGGAACCGAGACGGGAAAACAGCGGCAGGTAGTGCGAGCGCACCACGGCATTGACGGAATCGATTTGCAGCAGACCCAGCCGTTCGATCAGCCGGTTGAGATGACTGGCATTGACGGTCGGCGGCTGGCGCCCGTTGAACCCTTGGGCAGCCAGCGCCAGACGTCGCGCCTGTTTGAGGGAAAAGGACACTGTCGCGGGCATTTATTCCTCCATGTCTGCTCGCAACCTACCTCACCTGAAAGGGGTTTGTGTAGCGATAGCCTCATCATTTATGCATCGGGTCGTCCCAGAACGGCCGCACGGTTTCATGCTCGACATCGGCGCGGCTGATGCCGATGTCCTTCAGCGCCTCATCGCTCAGACCGGCGAGCATTTCCCGTTCACGATGCAGCTCATACCAGCGGCTGAATTTGTGCAGCAGATCGGACACGATATGGCCATGGCCGGACAGCTGTTCTTGGCTTGCATACTCTCTTTGACCTTTCATCGTCTTGCCTCCTTTTGTGGATGGCTCAAGTCTCGCGCCGGCGCTAAGATCAATCCAACGAATGTTTCTGATGGCATGCATCACGGAGATTCATCAATTGTCCGCCTACCCCAGTATCGATACCGATGTCCTGCGCACCTTCGTCGCGATTGCCGATCAGGGCGGTTTCACCCGTGCTGGCGAGATGGTCAACCGCACCCAGTCGGCGGTGAGCATGCAGATGAAACGCCTGGAAGAAGACGTGTTGCAGCGCCAGCTGTTCGAGCGCGATGGCCGTCAGGTGCGGCTGACAGCTGAAGGCCAGGTGCTGCTCGGTTACGCGCGGCGCATCCTCAAACTGCACAGTGAGGTGTTCAACACCCTGCGCGAGCCGCACATGGTCGGCACCGTGCGCATCGGCACGCCGGATGATTACGTGATGCGTTTTCTGCCGGGGATCCTGTCGCGGTTCGCGCAGTTCTATCCGCTGATCCAGATCGAAGTGCATTGCGAGTCGAGCAAGCAGTTGCTGCAACGCACCGATCTGGACTTGTCGATCGTCACCCGTGAGCCGGGCAACGAGATCGGCCAGTTGCTGCGCAAGGAGCGCTTTGTCTGGGCCGAGGCGCAGAACTTCAGCGCCCACGAACAGACGCCGCTGCCCCTGGCGATGTTCAACAGTGATTGTTTCTGCCGCCTGTGGGCGTGCAATGCGCTGGACGCGATGGGCCGCGATTACCGCATCGCCTACAACAGCAGCAGCCTGTCGGCGCTGATGGCGGTAGTCAGCGCGGGGCTGGCGATCACCGCGCAACTGGAGAGCCTGATCACCCCCGACATGCGCATCCTTGGCGCCGTCGAAGACCTGCCACTGTTGCCCGAGGCGAGCATCATGCTGATCCGCAACTTGAACAACCCGTCGCCGATCACCGAGTGCCTGGCCGAGCACATCGTCGAGGGCTTCAAACTTTAAACGCGAGCATCACCGCACACAGCACCAGAAAGCCGCAGAACAGCCCACGCAGGAGTTTTTCCGGCATGGCGTGGGCAACTTTCACGCCCCAACTGATGCTGAGCAGACCTCCGACCGCCAGAGGCAGGCCGATCATCCAGTCGACTTCGTGGTGCACGGCGTAGGTCACCAGGGTTACGCCAGTGCTCGGCAGGGCGAGCGCCAGCGACAAGCCCTGAGCAACCACTTGGCTGGTGCCGAACAGGCTGGTCAACACTGGCGTCGCCACCACCGCGCCGCCGACGCCGAACAAGCCGCCCATGGTCCCCGAGGCGGCGCCAAGCACGCCCAACCACGGCCACGAATAGCGCATCTCGGCAGTCGGCGCTGGTCGCGGACCGAACATCTTCAACAGGTTGTAGGCCGACAGCGCCACCAGAAAGGCGACAAATCCGATGCGCATGGTCTGCGCATCGATGCCCACCGCCCAGATCGAGCCGAGCCAGGCAAAGCAGAAACCCATCACCGCCAACGGCAGCGCATGGCGCAATTCGATGCGATTGCGCTGGTGATAACGCCACAGCGCCAGCATCACGTTCGGTACCACCATCACCAGCGCCGTGCCCTGGGCGATTTGCTGATCAAGCCCAAACCACACGCCAAGCAACGGAATCGCAATCAAGCCACCGCCAATGCCAAAGATCCCGCCCAATGTGCCCAGGGCGGCGCCGAACAGCAGGTACAACAGAAAATCCATCACAACGGTAATCCTCTAACGACAGGCGGCCAATGCTACGCACTCGCGCCTAGCGGGGAAACGCATAGCAACGCACAATGGCTGTGCCGATTTTGCACAAGCGTAACTTCCATGAATCCCAACCAATTGACCGATCAGCTCGGCCTGTTTATCGATGTGCTGGAGAGTGGCAGTTTTTCTGCCGCGTCGCGCCGCCATCCGCTGACACCATCCGCCGTGGCCCGGCGCATCGACAGCCTGGAAAGTGCCGTCGGCAGTCAGCTGTTCGTGCGCAGCACCCATGCCGTGCTGCCGACTTCGGCCGGCCTGGCCTTTGCCGAACGGGCGCGGCGGATCATCGCCGAGTTGCAACTGGCGCGTGCCGAAGCGGTGTCATTGAGCAGCGCACCGGAAGGTCTGATCCGCATCGATGCGCCAGCAGCTTTCGGGCGGCGGCATCTGGCGCCGGTGATTGCCGATTTTCTCCTGCTGTATCCGGGACTGGATGTGCAGATGCACCTGATCGACAGCTTCAGCGACATGGCCGGCAGCAGCCTGGGCAAGGTCGATCTGGTGCTGCGTACCGGCCAGTTGGCTGACTCGCGCCTGGTCGCCACGCCATTGGCGAGCATGGTCCGCGTCGCCTGCGCCAGCCCTGACTATCTCAAGCAGCGTGGCGTGCCCGAGCACCCGGCGCAGTTGAGTGAACACGACGGGCTCGACTGGGAGGGCCTTGCGCCGCCGTTTGCCTGGAAATTCGAAGTGGACGGGCAAATGCAATTGCACCGGCCATCGCGGGTGCGCCTGAGCGCCAACAATGCCGAAGCTCTGGCGTGTGGCGCGGCGGCGGGTCTGGGCGTCGCACACCTGCCGACCTGGCTGGCCAGCGAATACTTGCTGCGTGGCGAACTGGTGCCACTGTTCTGCGAAAACGGCCTGCCGCCGCCGGAGTCCACCGGTATTTACGCGCTGCGCATGGAACAGCAGGTCCATTCGCGCAGTCGGTTGTTGCTGGAATACCTGAAAACCCGCTTCAGCCCGGTGCCGCCGTGGGATCTGGCGCTGCAACGGCAATTCGCCCGGCACTGACGCCGGACATATTTATCTGGCGCCTTAAAGATTCGAGCGCTAGATTAAAAAACGATCAACGATCAAGGCTTTGACATGACTTGCGAACGCGACAACTGCGACGACCTTCTGCTCGACAATCAGGCGTGCTTCGCCCTGCACTCGACCTCGCTGATGATGACCAAGGTCTACAAGCCGCTGTTGCAGGCGCTGGGCCTGACCTATCCGCAGTATCTGGCGATGATGGTGTTGTGGGAGAAGGACGGTTTGACTGTCGGAGAAATCAGCGCACGCCTGCTGACCGATCCGGGATCGCTGACGCCATTGCTCAAGCGTCTGGAAGCCGAAGGCCTGCTCAGCCGCACCCGCAGTCGCGAAGATGAGCGGGTGGTGATTGTCGAACTGACCGCAGCGGGCCGCGCCTTGCGCGACAAAGCGCAGACCGTGCCGCAGTGCATTCTTGGCGCCAGCGGTTTCACCCTTGAACGTCTGCAGAAGTTGCAGGCCGAGCTGCAAGCGCTGCGCGGACATCTGCAAGACAGCCTGACCTGATCCTCATTTCCGAGCACAACACTGTCCCTGTGGGAGCGGGCTTGCCCGCGATGGCGACCTGTCAGCCGACATCATTTTGACTGACACTCCGTCTTCGCGGGCAAGCCCGCTCCCACAGTGATTTCAGCGCCAACAAAAATATTTTTCCCGCCTGCATTCCCTCGTCAAGCGCTCTAAATCAAGCCTTACCCGCCCCTTCCACGCTATGCCCTTGAGCAAACCGCGATTTTTATTAAAAATTTATCTTGCGCGCTAAACATTAGCGCTATACATTCTCTTCACACCTACTTAGCGCGCAAACAATTAGCGCGCAAAACCACAACCAATGAGGCTCACACCATGCAAACTCTCTATACCGCAATCGCAACTTCCACTGGCGGCCGTGACGGTCGTGCGATCTCCAGCGACAACGTACTCGACGTCAAACTGGCCACCCCGAAAGAACTCGGCGGTGCTGGCGGTGCGGCGACCAACCCTGAGCAACTGTTCGCTGCCGGTTACTCGGCCTGCTTCATCGGCGCACTGAAATTCGTCGCCAGCCAGACCAAGCGCAAGATTCCTGACGACGCGTCAATCACCGCCCATGTCGGCATCGGTCAAATCCCTGGCGGTTTCGGTCTGGACATTGATTTGCACATCAGCCTGCCGGGCCTGGAACAAGCCGATGCGCAGTCGCTGGTCGACGCCGCTCACCAGGTCTGCCCGTACTCCAACGCCACCCGTGGCAACGTCGATGTCCGTCTGCACGTGACTGTGTAATCACTCAAGCCCCCGGCCCGAACAAGGAAAAATGAACATGAACACTTTCAGCAAAGTCTTGACCGGTACCCTTCTCGCCCTGTCGGTACACAGCGCTTTCGCCGGTGATGTCGAACACAACACCCAGGCATTCCTCGATGCGCTGAATTCTGGCAGCGGCAAGCCGATCGAGCAGCTGTCGCCCAAGGATGCCCGCGCCGTGCTGGTCGGCGCGCAGTCCGGGGTCAAGTTGACGTTGCCCAAGGCCGATGTCAGCGAGAAGACCATCCAGGTCGATGGTCAATCGCTGAGCCTGACCATCGTCCGGCCGGCCGGGGTCAAGGGTGAGCTGCCGGTGTTCATGTTCTTCCACGGCGGCGGCTGGGTGCTGGGGGACTTCCCGACTCACGAACGTCTGGTGCGCGATCTGGTGGTCGGTTCGGGGGCGGCGGCGGTGTTCGTCAATTACACCCCTTCGCCGGAAGCGCATTACCCGGTGGCGATCAACCAGGCCTACGCTGCGACCAAATGGGTGGCGGAACACGGTAAAGAGATCAATGTCGACGGCAAGCGCCTAGCCGTGGCCGGCAACAGCGTCGGTGGCAACATGGCCGCAGTGGTTGCGCTGATGGCCAAGGACAAGGGCACCCCGGCGATCAAATTCCAGGTGCTGCTGTGGCCGGTGACCGATGCCAACTTCGACACCGGTTCGTACAACCAGTACGCCGAAGGGCACTTCCTCACCCGCAACATGATGAAGTGGTTCTGGGACAACTACACCACCGACGCCAAACAGCGCAACGAGATCTACGCTTCACCGCTGCGCGCCACCACCGCACAGCTCAAAGGCCTGCCGCCAGCACTGGTGCAGACGGCCAGCGCCGACGTGCTGCGTGACGAAGGCGAAGCTTACGCACGCAAACTCGACGAGGCCGGAGTACCGGTAACGTCGGTGCGCTACAACGGCATGATCCACGATTACGGTTTGCTCAACGTGGTCAGCCAGGTACCGGCGGTGCGCTCGGCGATGTTGCAGGCGTCTGAAGAACTGAAGCAACACTTGAAGTAACCACCGTCCCATTGTGGGAGCGAGCCTGCTCGCGAAAGCGTCCCGTCAGACATAGCTTCATTGAATGACACACCGCGTTCGCGAGCAGGCTCGCTCCCACAGGGTTCCGAGTGTTTCTTACAGGCACAAAAAAACCCGACTCAATGGTCGGGTTTTTTCTTTCCGCAAAAAGCAGTGCTTATTTCGCACGGCCTTTGTAGGAACCGCCTTCGCGGGTATCGATCTCGATCATGTCGCCGATTTCGATGAAGTCGGCAACCGACAGCTCGGTACCGTTCTTCAGTTTGGCAGGCTTCATCACCTTGCCGGAAGTGTCACCGCGAGCGGAGCCTTCGGTGTAGTCAACCTGACGCACGATGGTGGTCGGCAGTTCTACGGAAACCAGGCGCTCTTCGAAGAACACGGCTTCGCAAACGTCGGTCATGCCTTCTTCAACGAAAGGCAGAACGCTTTCGATGTCTTCGGCGTTCAGCTCGTACATGGTGTAGTCAGTGGTGTCCATGAACGTGTAGGTGTCACCGCTGATGAACGACAGGGTGGCTTCTTTACGATCCAGAATCACGTCGTCCAGTTTGTCGTCCGCACCGTAAACGGTTTCGGTCTTGTAACCGGTCAGCAGGTTCTTCAGCTTGGTCTTCATGATCGCGCTGTTACGGCCCGACTTGGTGAATTCAGCTTTCTGAACCAGCCAAGGATCGTTGTCGATACGGATCACGGTACCGGGTTTGAGTTCTTTACCAGTTTTCATTGCGAATATCCGAATTTGGATGGGATTTACAAAAATCTAGGCCGCGTATCATATCCAATTTACATAAAACTGTACCAGCGCCGTGGCAAGATCCGCCTGCAAGGCCTGTTCCAGACACCATGCCTCGGCGTTTTTCTCGAGTTCCGGCCAATGATTTCGCACCGCCAGCCAGTGCTCGCCGATCGGTTGCCCGGCACTCCACGCTCGCCACAGACCGTTCATCGCGTGCGCCGCAGCGGGTGAAAGGTCGTGAGTGTAGAGCGCGAGAAAAGCATCGAGCTTGTCCAGATGGATGTCATCGTCCTGCTGGTAGATGTGCCAGAGCATCGGCCGCCCAGCCCATTGCGCGCGAACGAATGAATCTTCACCGCGCACCGCGTTGAAATCGCAGCACCACAGCAGATGGTCATATTGGTCCTGACGGACGAACGGCAGCACTTGCACGGTGAGCGAATCGCGCACGTGAATCGCGCCGACCGTCAGGGTTTCCACCTCCAGCCAGCGCGCCACATCGCCGAGAATCCGCCCTTCAGGCACCAGCAGGTGAGTCGGCCGCGCATCGGCCGCCAGCACGTCCAGCCAACTGGCCAGCCCGGGGTTTTCATAAGCAAACAGCGAGATCAGTTGCGCGTTCGGAGCAGGATCGATGCCCAAGGCTTGCAGGAAATGTCGCTGGGCCGGCCGATCCTGCTGAAACTGCCGACGCTGTTCGAGCAGTCCGCGTTCGCGCAGCAGGCCACCGGTGCCCGGCTTGAAGCCCGGAAAGAAGAAGAACTTCTGCACCGATTTGTATTTCACCGACGGCAAGCCGTGGCAGCCGGTGACCCAGTCTTCGGCGCTGAGATAATCGAGGTTGAGCCACAGAGGCGGCGTTTTCCGCGCGGCCATGCTGTCCATGTAATCAGTGGGCAACTGACAGGCGAAGGCGGCGATGACTACGTCGGCCGCCTCGGCGTGTAGCCATTCGCTCGGCCACTGACGCACCTCGACGCCCTGCTGCCACTGCTGCGCTAGATCGATATCGATCTCAGGACAGAGGCGCTCGAACGCGCGCAGATCATCCACCCACAGGCGCACCGGCAAGGCATGCTCGGCCACCAGCTGCCGGGCCAGGCGCCAGGTCACGCCGATGTCACCGAAGTTATCGACCACGGTGCAGAAAATGTCCCAGCGGGGTTTCGCTTCAGGCATGCCGTTCTCCCGTTGGCAAAAAACCTCGATTGTCCGCATAAATGCGCTCGCGCAGAAGAGCCGACGGCGATTAATCTTCGTGCGACAATCGCCACTTGCCCGCAACCATCCGCCAGGAGGCCGCTATGCCCTACCGTCCCAATCCCCGTCGTCCCTTGCCTGTTCAGCTTAGCGCGCTGCATCTGACCGGCAGCATTGCGCTGGGCCTGTGGCTGGGGTTCCTGGCGATTGCGCTGACCTGCTGGCTGCTTTCGCGCTTTATCTTTCCCGAGCAACTGGCCCCTGTCGCGCAAGCGGTGCAGCAGCGCGTCAATCCCCCGGCTGTGGCGCCCGTGCAGGTTCAGCCGGACATTCCGCCGCAAAGTCCGCTGTTCCAACAGTACGAAGAAAACCTGCGCAAGAATGAACAGCAGGCCCGATTGGATCAGGCGCGCGCCAATTCGCGTAACGCGTCCAATCCGAAATGCCAGTTCTGGCTGCAGCAGGACCAGACCGCGCCGACCGAAAAGAGCCGCGCCAACGTTTTGCAATTCTGCGATTGATCATGAACAAACACAGCGTCCACCAGTTGATTCTCGACAAGCTGCGCATCGACCTCGACATCGCCGAGCGCGCCGCGCAAACCGCTTACGAAACCGCGACCCACGAAGAAAACATCGCCGAAAACAAATACGACACGCTGGGGCTGGAGGCGTCGTATCTGGCGGCGGGTCAGGCGAAGCGGGTTGAGGAAATCCGCCAGTCACTGGCGCTGTGTCAGAACCTGACGTTGCGTGCCTACGATGAAAATCGCGGCATTGAAGTCGGCGCCCTGCTCGGTCTGGAGGACGAAAAGGGTCGCGAGCAATGGCTGTTTCTGGCGCCGGATGCGGCGGGGCTGAAAGTCGACGTGGTGGGTCAGCCGGTTACCGTCATCACCCCGCGCTCGCCGCTGGGCAAAAGCCTGCTGGGCAAGTTCGAGGGCGATGAGGTGGAGATTCTGGTGGCGGGCACCCGGCAACAGTTTGCTGTCACCGAGGTGCTCTGAAGCGGGTGCTTAGTGAACGGGCAGTTCGACGCCGTCGAACAGCTCTTCGAGCTCTTGCTTGTTGTGGCACTGAATGGCCTTGGCCATGACTTCGCGGGTCAGGTGCGGGGCGAATTTCTCGATGAAGTCGCACATGAAGCCACGCAGGAAAGTGCCACGACGGAAACCGATCTTGGTGATGCTCGACTCGAACAGCTCGCTGGCATCCAGCACCACCAGGTCGTTATCGAGTTTGGTATCGACGGCCATTTTAGCCACGATGCCTACGCCCAGCCCCAGACGCACGTAGGTTTTGATCACGTCGGCGTCAGCAGCGGTGAACACCACTTTCGGCGTCAGGCCACGATGGCTGAAGGCTTCGTCGAGCTTGGAACGGCCGGTGAAACCGAACACGTAAGTAACAATCGGATATTCGGCCAGCGCTTCGAGGGTCAGCTTCGGCAGCTTGGTCAGCGGGTGGCCATGGGGTACGACCACGCAGCGGTTCCAGCGGTAGCACGGCATCATCACCAGATCACCGAACAGCTCCAGCGCTTCAGTGGCAATGGCGAAATCGACGGTGCCGTCAGCGGCCATTTCGGCGATCTGCATCGGCGAGCCCTGATGCATGTGCAGGGCCACGTCCGGGTATTGCTTGATGAAATTGCTGATCACCGGCGGCAGCGCATAACGCGCCTGGGTGTGGGTGGTGGCGATCGACAGGGTGCCCTTTTTCTCGTTGGAGAATTCCTGGGCAATCTGCTTGATGCTTTCGACTTTGCGCAGGATCTCGCCAGCGGTGGTGATGATCCGCTCGCCGGCCGGGGTGACGCGGGTCAGGTGCTTGCCGCTGCGGGCGAAGACTTCGACGCCCAGCTCGTCTTCCAGCAGGCGGATCTGCTTACTGATGCCCGGTTGCGAGGTGTACAGGCTTTGAGCGGTAGCGGAAACGTTGAGGTCGTGGTGCGCCACTTCCCAGATGTAGCGCAGTTGTTGAAGCTTCATATCAATCCCTCAAAGCAGGTAGACGCCACGGGCATCAGCGACGGTATATAACTATATTAATGGTTCGAAGAATAAATCTAGAACTTTTTTATCAAAACGCCATTATTCCTGCTTCAGCGATCCTCACGCCGCCGACGTTCCATCAGCGGCACCAGATAGACCGGCACCTTGGCCAACTGCAGAACCCGCGCCGCCGTGCGCCCCAACGGTGTTTCCGCACCGACACCATGACTGTGACTGCCGACGATCAGCAGATCGACCGAGAGCTTGTGCACCTGGTCGAGAATCACCTGCGACGGATCACCCTGCAGCACGCGCACCGCGCGAATGCGCTGCAGATCCTGTTCGCCGTCGTCCCCCAGTTCTTCACGAAAGCTGTCGAGCACCCGTTGTTCGATATTGGCGATGACTGTTTTCAGACCCTGACTATGGAATTCGTTCAATGCCTGTTCGTCGAGATAGCTTTGCAGCACCGACTCGGCAAACAGGCCCATGGGTTCCACCGCGTGTACTACATACAGATCGGCATTGAAGGTGCGCGCCAAGGCCAGGGCATGCTGCATCACGAACGGTGCGTACAGACCGAGGTCGGTGGCATACAGCATTGAGCGAATCATGGGACCTCCTCGCGAGCCAACGATGGCGGAGATTGATTCAGCTTAGCAGTGCCTTGGCGAGTACGACGTGCGACGCAACGTCCTGAATGAAAAGGCTCTAGATCGGCGCTGATGCCACGACCGTGGTGCCGTTAGCAACCATTTCACGGGCCTATTCACGTGCCCCAGTCCAAGAGGCTTCAGATTCCAAAAACCACTGCCGCCAATGACTCCTGTGGCGGCAGAAATCGTCAGTAAGTGTCAGTTTCGAGTTAAGACGGCTGTTATGGGGTCAGCGCCGATACCGCTCCGACACCAGTATCTTATAAAAGAGTAGAAGCTCAATTAAGACTGCTTAATTACCGAGCAACTACCATCCGCCAGGGTGAAAATTTCAAAATCCTGAAAGAGAGAAGGTGCGTCTTTTTGCACTATTCTTAGAATTTGGCTGGATACATCTCGCATTTCCCAATCTCCTTCTATCGCCCCTCTCGTAACGAGAAAGTTTCTTATAGCTCTAGCATTTGCAGTGAACACAATTTTTGTTTCAATTGCATTAGGAAGAATTGAACGCGCAGTCGTTCTTAACTCGCGCAGCCGTTCCTTATTGGAAAAAAAGGGACTTATCGAAAGTTCCTCCGCGCTTTTTATCAACTCTCTATACAGCTTAACCGAAGAGTGCATACCCTTAAGCCATTTTTTGTATAGAGGAGTATCTTTTTTTAACGATGGAGGAGCAACGAAATCAGCATCAGACTCATCATAATACTGTTGGGAAAGCTGACTATATGAAAAGCCTGCTCTATGTCTCACCAACTGATGAGTAAAACCTCGCGACACACCCGAAGCAACGAAAGTCCAATTTACGTGTTCCAGCACACTACCATGACCACTGTCGATGAGATTACGTATGTATTGCTTATTATTTTTTGGGGATTGGCGATCACCGAACGACATATAACAAATTCTTCCAGAAAACTCTATCAAGTCATCACAACCATTAGAGTCCGCGCTCTTTTTCCATTCTACACTCTCAGAATCCAAGAACTCCTGAATAGCATTAAAGTCAGCAGATGTTTTGGCAATACACCTAATATGCGGACTAGAAACTTTCATTTTGCCACCGTATCATGGACCACAGGTGAGGCTGCGGAAGCAGGCATGACCGTGATTGCGTCTAGGTTAGGTGGCGCTTTTCCTAGCTGGCTTTGTAGAGTTTTTATTTGTTCTTCCAATTTCTCGATGGCTTGAGCATTTTTGGATTCATTGTATTTACTCTCTAATAAACCGGTCAAAACAGGGAGTACAGCAGGGACAAATATAGCTAAAACAGCAATCGCCAACGATATTACCGCCAACGCAGTCACCAAGTGCCCCCATATAGCTCTTTTTATGAAGTCAAACGAACGCTCTGAAATATTGGCAAAATCCTTAGACAACTTAGAAAGCTGCTTTAGACTTGCTCCCACACCCGGTCCTTTCTGATATCCGGCAGAGGACGACCCTAGCTTAAATAGAAGCAGTGTTGCGACAACGGAATTTGACTCTATTGTAACTGCAGCTCTACCCATATTTATGAGACAAACGGTTAGCTTACCGCAGTAGCCAGGATCGATATGACCCGGATTAGTCATAATAATACCACTCTTTGTGAGCGAATTAGGCGGCAGGAGTATACCTCCAATGTCCTTGCTTAGCTGAATATCCTCTGCCAACTCAATAATTATGGTTTCTCCAGCCCCTATACTGCACTGACGTATCGCCAAGTCAGAAAAATCCTGAACCTTGTTAATCTCCTTTATTCTATCGGGAACATATATCCTCCCTGCTGTTAGATCGACGGAAGAAGATTGAATCTGTCGATAACTGAAGGAGACACCAAAACTTATCTGCCCGGCGAGCTCCGCTACCCGTATCTCTTCATCATTTAATAGCAAAACATTGCTCCAAAAAATTCTCAGCCTGCCGTAATGGTAGGTGAATATTGACTTTCAACAAAGCTATGATTTTCCCATCTATCCGACTCGCTGCCGGCTCAGCGCTCGGCCAACTCGTATGAGCTAGCGATTGTCAAGTTGTCTTTCGTACCCCGGCAATACTGAGCACCATCATCAAATGACAATTTCTGCGACACATAAACGCGCCTATGTGGGTGGCGGTCAGTTACAGACAGGCGCCTCTCATGATTCGCCTTCCTCAGCACCGAGTCACAGGGTAGACGCCAAAATGGCTAGCGTCCTCCATCCGGAAATATCTGGGCTAGACGGGGCTCGAATATCACTGTTCTGGAAGCTGAGAAATAGCTGCCCAGGGACGGAATACCAGCATACGCCGCCTATGCCCCAACTGCTGAACAGCCACTCGCAGCCCTTGGCTCTCGGCCACGACTAGCATTTAACTATGCTATACGCGCACAGGGCTAGACACGCACAACGTCCCTTACCGGTCCGCAAGAAAACGACTCAAGTATTGCGTCGGTCGATAAAACCCAAATGGCGATACAACGCCTCGATGCGTGGCAACTCGCAGCCCGCCGCTTTCGCCGCCGCCAGTGGCCGGGCGTAGATCGCCTCCAGCTCCAGCGGGCGTTTGTGTGCAAAGTCGTGGTACATGCTCGGCCAGTAATCGGGCATTTTTTCCGTCATGGTGAACAGGTACTCGGCATAGCCGGGCGGGATCTCGTATCCACAGGCCCGGGCGCCCTGTACCACTTCCGCCATCAACGCCTGAATCGACACGCGGCTGTCGGCATCGGCCATCAGCGCTTGCGTTCCCGCGCCGAGCAACACCGAAAGGCCGTTGTAGGGGATATTCCACACCAGCTTCTGCCAGCGCGCCTGATGCAGGTTGGCCATCGCCTGCGAGTCGATGCCGGCGGCACGGAACAGCCCGGCGCCCTCCTCGACGATCGCCATGCGCGCTACTTCATCAATGGCCGAGCCGCTGTGATAACCGACATTCACCGCGCCAAGAGCCTGATGGGTGATCTGCCCCGGCCCTTCGCGGTGCACGCAGATCAGGCACAGACCACCGAGCAGATGCAGCGAATCCGGCAACAGTGGCCGCAGGCTGTCTTCGCCATCCAGACCGTTCTGCAGCAACAGCACTTTTGCGTCAGGTTTGGCGGCCTGAATGATCGCCGGGGCCAGACCGGCGTTGCTGGTGGTCTTGGTGCCGACCAGCAGCCAGTCACAGGGCGGCATGTCTTCGGCAGCGGAATAGGCATTGGCCGGATTCAGCGTCATCGGCCCGTGCACCGCACTGTTGATCTGCAAACCGCGCTCAGCCACTGCCGAGAATTCGCTGCGCAACAAAAAGTGCACGTCGAAACCGGCACGTGCCAGCATCACTCCGTAGAATCCGCCGATTGCACCGGTGCCGATAATCCCCACCACCGGTTTGCTGACTGTCTCGCTCATGGCAACTCCTCTGCAATTCGACTCAGCGCCTGCGCTACTGCCTGATTGAGCTCGGCAACCGTCAGGCGGCTGTACACTGCGCCAAAGAACTCGCCGTCGCGCACCACAAACAGCGCCGGCAAATGAAACACCTGATAACGCGCGACCAGCCCGCCATTGTCGCCGGCGTCGATCCAGCACAGCCGATCGATCGCCAGCGGCAATCCCGGCAACACCTCGCGGGCATAACGACAACTGGCACAGCCGACGCTGGTGAAGATCACCAGAGAAACCCCGCGCATCGCCAGCAGCCGCTGGTCGGCGTCGAAGTCGGTCAGCTCGGATTCGACCACTATACTGGGGGAAACAATGTCAGATGGCCGACACAGGGAGTCTGTGCTCATGGGACGTTTCATTCCTCATCCGGACGAAGTGCCGGTTGAATTGACGTTACTCAAGCCTGAATGCATTTCCAGACAACAGCTGCACACTATCAGCCTCGGCGGCATCGCTTGCAATTACCACCGCGCCTGGCGCCATGGCACTGCGCTGCAAGTACGCATGCCGACGCTGAATGCCGACTTCTGTTGCCCGGGCTACGTGGCCTGGTGTCTGCGGCGTAAAAAAGGCTATCTGGTGGGCATTGCCTTCACTGACGAACAGACCCTGTTCAGCGCGCGAATGGGTGAGCAGGTGTGTCAGATCGAACGCTATTCGCGCATGCAGGACAGCCACGACGATCTGCAGGATAGTCAGGCGCTGGCCCTGCAATGGGTCGAGGAGCACGCCGAAGAGTTCTCCCACGACAACCTGCGCAAGGCTTTTGCGCAGCCAGCGCTGGACTAAAGCATGGTTTGCCCATTGTCGAGCCGCCTCTGACGCGCTAAGGTTCGGCTCCCCCGACGCGCTAAATCTGCTGTGCTCCGCCGCGCGGGGATCGCTGGCGGCCGGCACCCGTGACCTGACGAGTAAACGATGGCTGATTTACCGATCAACGACCTAAACGTCGCCTCTAACGAGACCCTGATCACTCCCGATCAGCTCAAGCGTGATATCCCCCTGAGCGACGCCGCCCTGCGCACCGTCACCAAGGGCCGCGAAGTCATTCGCAACATTCTCGATGGCACCGACCACCGTCTGTTCGTCGTGATCGGCCCGTGCTCGATTCACGACATCAAGGCTGCCCACGAATACGCCGATCGCCTCAAGGTGCTCGCCGAGGAAGTCTCCGACACTCTGTACTTGGTCATGCGCGTGTATTTCGAGAAGCCGCGCACCACCGTCGGCTGGAAAGGTCTGATCAACGATCCGTATCTGGACGACTCGTTCAAGATCCAGGACGGTCTGCACATCGGTCGTCAGTTGCTGCTCGACCTGGCCGAGAAAGGCCTGCCGACCGCGACCGAAGCCCTCGACCCGATCTCCCCGCAGTACCTGCAGGATCTGATCAGCTGGTCGGCCATCGGCGCGCGTACCACCGAATCGCAGACTCACCGCGAAATGGCTTCCGGCCTGTCCTCGGCGGTCGGCTTCAAGAACGGCACCGACGGCGGCCTGACCGTGGCGATCAACGCCTTGCAGTCGGTGTCCAGCCCGCACCGTTTCCTCGGCATCAACCAGGAAGGTGGCGTGTCGATCGTCACCACCAAAGGCAACGCCTACGGTCACGTGGTGCTGCGTGGCGGTAACGGCAAGCCGAACTATGATTCGGTCAGCGTGGCCCTGTGCGAGCAGGCGCTGAACAAAGCGAAGATCAAGCCGAACATCATGGTCGATTGCAGCCACGCCAACTCCAACAAGGACCCGGCCCTGCAACCGCTGGTGATGGAAAACGTCGCCAACCAGATCCTCGAAGGCAACCAGTCGATCATCGGCCTGATGGTTGAGAGCCACCTGAACTGGGGCTGCCAGGCGATTCCGAAAGACCTCGCCGACCTGCAATACGGCGTGTCGATCACCGATGCCTGCATCGATTGGTCCGCTACCGAAAACACCTTGCGCAGCATGCATGCCAAGCTCAAGGACGTATTGCCGAAGCGTCAGCGCACGTAAGCTGTGTTTTACGGGCATAAAAAAACGCCGGACATTGTCCGGCGTTTTTGTGTGTGCGTTTCAGATCTTCGCGGCGCGACGCTGATGGCGTTCCATGTAGCGCTCGACGTAGGAGCAAGACGGGATCACCGTGTAGCCCATTTCTTCGGCGTATTGCAGCGCGCGTTCAGTCAGCGCTGCGGCAATGCCACGGCCGCGCAGGGCATTAGGCACGAAGGTGCGGTAGATATCCAGGGTCTGCTTGCCCAGATCCATGTAGGTCAGGTAAGCACGATGACCGTCCACAGTGGTCTCGAATTGATGACCAGCCTGGTCATGGTGGATGGACAACGCCTCGCTC
This sequence comes from Pseudomonas sp. S3_G06, assembly GCF_054667565.1. NCBI lineage: Bacteria > Pseudomonadati > Pseudomonadota > Gammaproteobacteria > Pseudomonadales > Pseudomonadaceae > Pseudomonas > Pseudomonas sp. S3_G06. Next base: position 1,073,799 of record NZ_CP162738.1, on the reverse strand, counting down.
ATCACTACTCCTCGCGGGTCTTGAATTGTGACCCCTACCTTACCGATGTTTTTCCGGCGAAGGAACATCTACGCCACCCCGTGCCTGATGGACACTGAGAAGAGCCACACCGATCTCGCGCAATCTGACACCTGCTGAATAGTAGGCACCATTGGCGAAAATGCTCAAGGTACGCTCGTCATCGGATGGTTTGCGTGCATTGGCATCGATGGTCGCAGGTTCGGCCGCAAGACAATCTTTGCGTGCCGTTTGCCTGAACATTGCCGGAATGTTGAGACTTAAGACGTGCGACCTTTTTTAAAGTCACCTGTACATCAACAAAGATACGCGAAGCGCTTCGCAGAACCTGAACAAAAGTGTGGACGAATTCATTTAGAAAGACTTTAGCCGAAGTCGCAAAAACAGCGCACGAGGGCGGGAACTTTTTCCGTTTGAGTCGCTCACGCCGGGGCTTGCAGCTGGATATTTTTTATACAGCGCAGTTAAAAGTTGCTCGAAAAAGAATCAACGCCTACAATTTTTTTTGCTTCTTGCGCTACGTCAGTTTACTTACTACAAGTAATGGGTAGTATGTACGCCGGCTATTTCCTCAATCGTGAGGAGACAGCCACTTAATTTGAAAGTCCTTGAAGGGGAACACGATGAACAACGTTCTGAAATTCTCTGCTCTGGCTCTGGCCGCAGTTCTGGCTACCGGTTGCAGCAGCGCATCGAAAGAAACCGAAGCACGTCTGACCGCTACTGAAGACGCAGCTGCTCGCTCCCAGGCTCGTGCAGACGAAGCTTACCGTAAAGCTGATGAAGCTCTGGCTGCTGCTCAAAAAGCACAACAGACTGCTGACGAAGCTAACGAGCGTGCTCTGCGCATGCTGGAAAAAGCTAGCCGCAAGTAATAATCCCTCGGGATTGTTATCGAGCCGATCCGGTTTTCCGGGTCGGCTTTTTTGTGCCCGGTGCTTTTCCCCGCGCAATAAAAAACCCGCCGACGCTGCACGCATCGGCGGGTTTTCAATCAGCTCTTATTGCTGCAGATCGATCGGTGCACTGCTCACCATTGGCGCCGAGGTATTCGGCACGGCGATCTCTACCGGCAGGCCGTCTTCGGCGGCGACCACATCACGCACCACATCCCAGTTCATGCGCAGGTTGCTGGTGATGTCTTCACGCTTGAGCATCGCGTTGATTACCGCGGTGTGCTTGTCGACTACCGACGGGTTGCCCTTGTCGTCGAGCGGCGTGTGCGCTTCCAGATAGACCTTGCCGCCACTGCGACCGAACTTGTACGGGTCGTTGATGATGCGCACCGAGGTGCCGACCGGGACCATGCCGGCCATTTCCAGCACGTTGTTGTTGAACATGCGGAAGCAGCCGTGGCTGGTGCGCATGCCGATGCCGAACTTCTTGTTCGAACCGTGGATCAGGTAGCCCGGTGTGCCGAGGGTGAACTTGAACGGCCCCAGCGGGTTATCAGGACCGGCCGGCACCACATTCGGCAGCGGATCACCGTCAGCGGCGTGTTCGGCCTTGATCGAAGCCGGAGGCGTCCACGTCGGGTTCGGTGTCTTGGCGATGATCGAGGTGTGCGCGATCGGCGAGCCCCAGCCTTCGCGGCCGATACCCAGCGGGAAGGTGTACACCACGTCGCGGCCTTTCGGGTAGTAATAGAGACGGTATTCGGCGAGGTTGATGACGATGCCTTCACGCGGGCCCGGCGGCAGGATGAAGCGCGTCGGCAGGACGATCTCGGTACCGGCGCCAGGCAGCCAGGCATCGATGCCCGGGTTGGCCGCAACCATTTCCGAATAGCCCAGATCGTAGGTGGTGCCCAGGTCGGCGAAGGTGTCTTCGTACTTGGCTTTGATCACCTGCACCTGGCCGACGATGTCCTCGCCGGGTGGTGGCAGGGGAAGCTCCAATGCAGCAACGGGACCGGCCACACACAGGGCGGCAAGTGACAGGCAGCGGGTGACGGCAGGAAAGCGCGGCAACATCCGGAAAATCCTTCGCATGATCATCAAGGGTATAAGGGCGCGATTGTACACCGCGGCTTGGGGATTCGGGGAGGTAGCACCGCTATTGGCGACAGGGTGCTCCCGCACTTTGATCTTGAGCGCTCAGAGTTCGAATCGCAGCTCGGGCCAGATCGGCGACGTACCGCGCTTCTGCGATTCGAGAATCGCCCGGCACAGCGAGCAAAGGCGCTGATCCTGAAACACCCGGCGATCAACATTCGACCAGCGCGGTTGCGCCGGCAGCAGAGTGCCGCACAGCGTGCGATCGGCCGAGCCGCCGAGTTCCAGCTGACGCGTCACCAGATGCACCCGCACTTCCTGGCAGGCGAACAGATCCAGCTGCTCGTCAGGCTCGATCAGTTGGTAGGCAAACAGGGACCAGGCAGGACGCGGCATCGGGGGCTCCAAATTAGGGGGCGCCACATTAGCCGAAAGCCTGCCTCTAGAAAAGCCTCATAACAGCGGTTTTAGCGTCGGCCAGACATTTTCCAGCAACTTGCCCTGAGCCCCGGCAGCCGGGTGCAGACCGTCGGCTTGCATCAGGTCCGGATGACCACCGACACCTTCGAGAAAAAACGGCACCAACGGGATGTTTTTCTCTGCGGCGAGCTTGCCGTAAACCTCGGCGAACGAATCGGTGTAGCGCTTGCCATAATTGGGTGGCAACTGCATGCCGAGCAGCAGCACTTTCGCGCCGCTCTGCCGCGAGCTGTCGATCATCGAGGAAAGATTTCGTTGCAATTGCGCTGGCGGCATCCCGCGCAGGCCGTCATTGCCACCCAGCTCGAGGATCACCAACTCCGGCTTATGCTCTGCAAGCAGCGCCGGCAGCCGCGCCTGGCCTCCGGCACTGGTGTCGCCACTGATCGAGGCGTTGACCACTTTATCGTCGAAACCCTCTTGTTTGAGGCGCTGCTCGAGCAGCGACACCCACCCCAGACGGGTATCCAGGCCGAAACCGGCGCTGATACTATCGCCAACGATCAGGACAGTACCCGCCGCTGCGTTCTGGGCCATGCACATCAAGGCCAGGCCAGCACTCAAAAACCATACACGCATCGGATTCTCCATGGGCGCAAGCATTCTCACCGCGAAGAACCTCAGCAAAGTGGTCCCTAGCGCGGAAGGTGAACTGACTATCCTGCACGAACTCAGCCTGGAACTGAACAAGGGCGACAGCCTGGCCATCGTCGGCGCGTCCGGTTCCGGCAAATCCACCCTCCTCGGCCTGCTCGCCGGTCTCGACCTGCCGAGCAGCGGCGAAGTCACCCTCGCCGGCCAGGGCCTGAGCAATCTCGACGAAGACCAGCGCGCACGAATCCGCGCCGAGCACGTCGGGTTTGTCTTCCAGTCATTTCAGTTGCTCGACAGCCTCAATGCGCTGGAGAACGTCATGCTGCCGCTTGAGCTCGACGGCCGCAAAGATGCCCGCGAGCGCGCCACGCAATTGCTTCAGCGCGTCGGCCTCGGCCAGCGCCTGACCCACTCGCCGCGCCAGCTCTCCGGCGGTGAACAGCAGCGCGTGGCCATCGCCCGCGCCTTCGCCGCCGAACCGGACGTGCTGTTCGCCGACGAGCCGACCGGCAACCTCGACAGCCACACCGGCGAGCGCATCAGCGACTTGCTGTTCGAATTGAACAAGGAACGCGGCACCACCCTTGTGCTGGTGACCCACGACGAACGCCTGGCCCATCGCTGCCGGCGCCTGATCCGTCTTGAAGCCGGGCTGCTGGTCGCCCCTCTGGAGCCTTGATGGCACGTCTGCCGCTGTTGCGTCTGTTCAGCCTTGCCCTGCGCCAACTCATGCGCGATGCCCGCGCCGGTGAGTTGCGCGTGTTGTTCTTTGCGCTGGTGGTGGCCGTCGCGGCGAGCACCGCGATCGGCTACTTCGGCGCCCGCCTCAACGGCGCGATGATGCTGCGCGCTACCGAGTTTCTCGGTGCCGATCTGGTCCTTGAAGGCAGCTCGCCGGCCCGCGAGGAGCAAATCCGCAGCGGCACCGAACTGCGCCTCAATCATGCACAAGTGGTGGAGTTTTCCAGCGTCATTGCCACCGACAACGGCATTCAGTTATCCAGCATCAAAGCCGTCGACCGCGCCTATCCACTGCGTGGCGAGCTGAAGAGCGCGCCCGCACCCTTTGCCCAGGAAGAAGTCGGCGGCGAACCGCAATCCGGTGAAGCCTGGGTCGAGGCACGTCTGCTGACCGCGCTGGATCTGAAGATCGGCGACAGCATCGACGTCGGCATGAAGACCTTGAAGCTGACCCGCGTGCTGACCTACGAGCCGGATCGCGCTGGCAACTTCTACAGCCTGACGCCACGGGTGCTGATCAATCTTGACGACCTCGCCGCCACCGGCGTGGTGCAACCGGGCAGCCGGGTAAGCTATCGAGAACTGTGGCGCGGTGAACCGCAGACGCTGGAAACCTATCGTGAGTTGATCAAACCGGGCCTCGCTGCAAACCAGCGAATCCAGGATGCCCGCGACGGCAACCGACAGATTGGCGGCGCGCTGGGCAAGGCCGAGCGCTACCTGAACATGGCCAGTCTGGTTGCGGTATTGCTGGCTGGCGTAGCCGTGGCGTTGTCGGCGAACCGTTTCGCCAGTCGACGTTTCGACGCCAGTGCCTTGCTGCGCTGCCTCGGCTTGTCGCGCCGGGAAACCATGGTGCTGTTCAGCCTGCAACTGACCGTGCTCGGCCTGGTTGCCGCCATCAGTGGCGCGCTGCTCGGCTGGCTGGCGCAACTGGGGCTGTTCGCCCTGCTGCATGATTTGCTGCCAAGTGACGTACCGCCGGGCGGGCTGTTTCCGGCGATGGCCGGGATTGGCACCGGGCTGGTGGCGCTGGCGGGTTTTGCCTTGCCGCCATTGGCTGCACTGGGTCGCGTGCCGCCGCTGCGGGTGTTGCGCCGCGACATGCTGCCGATCCCCTCGAGCACATGGATGGTCTATGGCGCGGCGCTGGGTGCGCTGGGCCTGATCATGTGGCGTCTGAGCCTCGACCTGCTGCTGACCTTCGCCCTGCTTGGCGGCGGCGTGGTCGCCGCGCTGGTGCTGGGCGGCCTGCTGTTGTTGCTGCTGCAAAGCCTGCGCCGCCTGCTCGCCCGCGCCTCGTTGCCATGGCGTCTGGGCCTTGGCCAGTTGTTGCGGCATCCATTGGCGGCGGCCGGGCAGTCGCTGGCGTTCGGTCTGATCCTGTTGTCGATGGCGCTGATCGCGCTGCTGCGCGGCGAACTGCTCGACACCTGGCAGAACCAGCTACCGAAAAACGCGCCGAACTACTTCGCGCTGAATATCCTGCCAGCGGACAAACAGGCTTTCGCCGATCACCTGATCAAGGTGTCCGCGCAAGCGGCGCCGTTGTATCCGGTGGTGCCAGGACGACTGATCAGCATCAATGGCGAGGCGGTGCAGCAAATCGTCAGCAAGGACTCCGCCGGTGACCGCGCCATTCAGCGTGACCTGAGCCTGACCTGGGCGGCGGATCTGCCGGCCGGCAACAAGCTCACCGCCGGCTCGTGGTGGAGCGGCCAGCCGTCCGACGACGTGCCGGGGGTTTCGGTGGAAGGCAAGGTGGCCGAAAGCCTGAAACTCAAACTCGGCGATCACATGGTGTTCAGCGTCGGCGGGGTCAATCGGGAGGCGAAGGTCACCAGCCTGCGCGAGATCAACTGGGACAATTTCCAGCCGAACTTCTTCATGATCTTCCAGCCCGGCACCTTGAAGGATCTGCCGGCGACCTACCTGACCAGTTTCTATCTGGCTTCGGGGCATGATCAGCAGATTGTCGAGTTGTCGCGGACCTTCCCGGCGGTGACCATCCTGCAGGTCGAAGCGTTGCTCGAACAGCTGCGCAGCATCCTCGCTCAGGTCACCCTGGCGGTGGAATATGTGTTGTTGTTTGTTCTGGCTGCGGGGATGGCGGTGCTGTTCTCCGGTCTGCAAGCGACGCTGGATGAACGCATTCGCCAAGGGGCGCTGTTGCGTGCGCTGGGCGCCGAGCGGCAGTTGCTGATCAAGGCGCGGCGTATCGAGTTCGGTTTGTTGGGTGCGGTCAGCGGCTTGCTCGCGGCGATCGGTTCGGAGGTGGTCAGCCTGGTGCTGTATCGCTTCGCCTTCGATTTGCCGTGGCATCCGCATCCATGGCTGCTGGTGCTACCGCTGATTGGCGCCGCGCTGATTGGTGGTGCCGGTGTGTTCGGCACGCGTCGGGCACTGAACGCCAGCCCGCTGACAGTGTTGCGCGAGGGTTGATAGACTCACGCGGTCTTAATCACAAGAAGTCGCCATGAGCCGTTATCGCCCTCCCCGCACCGCCGGCACCGCGCTGATCACCCCCGAGGGTGAAGCGCGGATGCGCGCCGAATTCCATGAGTTGTGGCATGTGCGTCGCCCGCAGGTCACCCAGGCGGTGAGTGAAGCGGCGGCGCAGGGCGATCGTTCGGAAAACGCCGAGTACACCTACGGCAAGAAGATGCTGCGCGAAATCGACAGTCGCGTGCGCTTTCTCACCAAACGCCTGGAAGCGCTCAAAGTGGTCAGCGAAAAACCCAGCGACCCGAACAAGGTCTACTTCGGCGCCTGGGTAACCATCGAAGACGAGGACGGCAAGCAGTCGCGCTACCGCATCGTCGGCCCCGATGAACTGGACCTCAAACAGGGTTTGATCAGCATCGACTCGCCGCTCGCCCGCGCGCTGATCGGCAAGGCACTCGACGCGGAAGTGCGGGTGCAGACGCCGACCGGCGAGCAGTTCGTTTACATCGTTGCGATTGAATACCCGTAAGACTGATCAGCGCCGAGTGATCAGGCCCTGCCGTGCAACGCGGGTGAGTTGCTTGATCATCTCCGGCGCATCTTCTGCGCTCGGCGCCTGAATCACCGCCAGATCGAAGCTGTCCGTAGCAAAACGCGCCAGCGACTCGCCGTCATCGACAAACTGGATCAGGAACGCGGCAGGACCGCCGCTGCGACGTGGCCAGCCATCGAGATAACGCAACAGCGTCGGCTGGTGTTTGCCGCCAAGAAGGATTTTCGGGTTGCGCTGGGTGACATGTGCCGTGATCGGCGCGGGACGTGCTGGAGGGCGTAGTGCGTTCATCGTGTCGTGTCTCTGCCTCAAAATTCTGCATGGCAGGTGAGAGGCAACACCGAACCAGCGCTTTAGCGGTATTTCGAAGCCCTGTTCCGGCTTCTGACGGTAACTGTAGAAGTCACCTGGCGCCCCGCAAGTAGCTGTTTAAATCGGCGCATGGGCAACATCCTAGAGAACGTGACCGATCAGTGTCAAGAATCGCCAGCAACAAAAAAGGCCCGCGCAATGCGGGCCTTTGCCTTGAGCCAGAGCCTTCAACCGGCGATGGCACGATCCGCCGAGAGCTTGCCGGCACCTTCGATCAGTACCGCGATGCTGCCGGCCAACAAAGCCAGGGCGAACTCGTAACCGTTGTTGGCCATGAACAGACCGTTGCCGATGTGCACCGAGAAGATCGCCACCAGCGAGAGGAACGCCAGACCCAGTGCCGCCGGGCGTGCCAGCAGGCCGATGATCAGCGCCAGACCGGCGAAGAACTCGGTACCGCCAGCCAGCGAGGCCATCAGGTAGCCGGGGGTCAGGCCAATGCTTTCCATCCATTGTGCGGTGCCGGCCAGGCCGTAACCACCGAACAGACCAAAGAGTTTCTGCGAACCGTGGGCGGCGAAGATCACGCCGACAGCAATGCGCAGGACAGTCAGGCCGTAACCGGCGCGGGTGAACAGAACCTTGTTGATCAGAGAGCTCATGGTGCATTCCTTGTTGTGCAGAAGTGTTTGTGTGTTTGGGTTGGTCGCTATATTAATCAGTTTATTTCATGTTTAAAGCGCAAAAATTTCGCCATAACAATCGAATTGTTAGATTATTTCCGTGTGACCACTTTCTGCTGCCGGGGCTCGAGCGACTCTCGCTCCCGGTCGAATGCCAGGTAATACTTGTTCACGCTATTAACATAGCTGACGGCGCCCATCCCCACCTGCTCCATGGCAATGCGCTCGACCTGGAAGAACCACTGGTTGGGATTGAGGCCACGGCGGCGGGCTTCCGCGCGCATACCCTGCACGCGCTCGGGGCCGATGTTGTACGCGGCGAGGGTGAAAGCCATGCGCTCACGCTCGTTGAGTTTCGGGCTGCTGAAGAACTTGCGGCGGATCATCGCCAGGTATTTGGCGCCGGCCTGCACATTCGCATCGAGATTCTGGATATTGCTCACGCCGACCCGCTGCGCGGCGGACGGGGTGATCTGCATCAGCCCGGTCGGACCGCTGCCGCTGCGAGCGTTGGGCTGCAGACGCGATTCCTTGAACGCCAGCGCCGCCAGATTGAGCCAGTCCATGTTTTGCGCGTCGGCATGCTTCTGCAGGGTCGGACGGAGTTTTTCCAGACGCTGGCGATCGGCTTTGGCCAGCGGATTGTGCACCTGATACAGGCGTCGATAGATGCGCAGAAACGCCGCGTCTTCGTCCGACGGTTTTTTGTAACCGGTGAGGAAGCGATCGATGCTCGCGCGCAACATCGATGCATCGCGACGCACGAACCAATGCTCCTCGCCCGGCTCGCCGAGGCTCAGTTGCCGATCGAGACGCAGCTTCGGCAGGATCTTGCCCCAACGCTCGGCAATCGGTTGCTCGACGATGGTCAGGTGGAAAATCCCGCCCTGAACCATCTCCAGCACATCCTCCACCGCCAGCGTCGGATCGACCCATTCGATGTTGATCGGCGCGAGTTTGTGCAGCGCCAGTTTCTGGTTGAGCTGACTGACCACCTCCCCCGCCGCACTACCGGTGGGCAGCGCCAGGGTTTTGCCGGACAGTTGCTCGACCTTGGTGTAACGGCGCTGGCCCTTGATGCCGACCAGCACCAGCGGCACGTTGCTGGCAATCGGTTCACTGCTGGCCACCGCATAGCCCGATGGCAAATCGAGCAATTCACCGGGCGCGACCATATCGCCTTCGCCGCGTTGCAAGGCGCCGAGCAACTGATCCTTGGCTTTGGGAATGATCTTGAGGGTGACTTCCTGGCCGTCACGAGCATGGCCATTGAGGTATTGCTCGAACGCGCGCAATCGGTGGTACTCGACACCGATGGCTTGGCCCTGGACTTCGCCGGAGCTGTTGCGGCTCTGATTGACCAGTACCCGCAGCACGCGGCTGCTGCGAATGTCCGAGAGGTCGCGAACCTTGCTCGCCGGCACGGTTTGCAGCGGCCCGGGCAGGCGTGCGACCGCCGTCATCGGCAGCAGTAACGCAGCACATAACAGCAGCAGAACCGAGGGACGATGCATCCACTCTCCGAAAAGAATACGGGGCGATCGCGTCGCAAAAGAGACGATATCACCGACGAAAACAGAGCGCTTTGTGCGCTGGTAAAGTGCGAGAGACTGGCACAGTGATGGCATTGTCGCCACCCCGGAGTCCCCCGCGGCCTCAACAGACAGCCATAAGTCTTTGTAGTTCTTGGTTTTTCTTATAAATCTACAGCTCTGATATGCTTTCCGGCCTTCGGCCCGAGGTAGCACCATGCAACTCATCGATATCGGCGTCAACCTGACCAACCCCAGTTTCGCCGACAAACACCAGGCCGTGCTCGACCGCGCCTACGCCGCCGGCGTCTGCCAACTGGTGCTGACGGGCACCAGCGTCGAGGGCAGCGAGCAGGCGCTGGAACTGTGCCGGCAACTGGATGAAAGCGGCCAACGGCTGTTCGCCACCGCCGGTATTCACCCGCATTCGGCCAGCGACTGGAACGCTGACAGCGCGCGCCGCTTGCGCAGTCTGTTGAACGAATCCAACGTCGTCGCGGTGGGCGAATGCGGGCTGGATTTCAACCGCGATTTCTCCCCGCGCCCGCAACAGGAAAAGGTTCTCGAAGAACATCTGGCGCTGGCCGTCGAGTTGCAATTGCCGGTGTTCCTGCACGAGCGCGATGCCAGCCAGCGCCTGCTGGAGATCCTCAAGGACTTCCGCGATCAACTGCCGGCGGCGGTGGTGCACTGCTTCACTGGCGAGCAAAAGGCCTTGTTCAGCTACCTCGATCTGGATCTGCACATCGGCATCACCGGCTGGATCTGCGACGAACGCCGGGGCACGCATCTGCATCCGCTGGTCAAAGAGATCAAAGCGGGACGGCTAATGCTGGAAAGCGACGCGCCGTATCTGCTGCCGCGCACGTTGCGGCCGAAGCCGAAAAACGGCCGCAATGAGCCGGCGTATCTGAGCGAAGTGCTGCGCGAAGTGGCGTTGCATCGCGGCGAGACCGAGGAAGCGCTGGCCGCACATACCACCGCGTGTGCCCGGGCGTTCTACAACCTCCCCGCCCTCCCTGACACACCATAATTCTCTTGTGGGAGCGAGCCTGCTCGCGAAAGCAGTGGTTCAGATGGCAATGATGTTGACTGACACGCCCTCTTCGCGAGCAGGCTCGCTCCCACAAGGGGGAACAATGCGCCCTGTTGATTCATATCAAAACCCCCGAACCTGCATAGCGGCACAATAATGGCACCTTGCCAAAACTGTTTCCGCTATCAGAGAAGACCTCCATGGGTGCCTGGCTTAGCAACATCTCGCTGAAATTTAAATTCTGGGCGGTCAACGCGGTCGCCTTTGTCACCACCCTGCTGTTGGTTTTGTACGCCGTGCATCTCGAACAACAGGCCCGTAGCCACGCCGCGCAGGTGTCCGCGCAGGCGCAGGCGCAGTTGCTCAAGGCCTGGCCGACCGGGCAAGCTTTGCCCAAATCCGCCCAGGTGCTGACCTTCAAGCGCGGTGAAGCGCCGCGTCTCAATGATCAACCGCTGCTGGAAATCAGCGGCAGCAACGGCTGGAACGCCATCAATGAAATGCCACTGTTCGGCGACGACCCGTTGATGGGCGCCGAAGTGTTCAGCCGTGCCGACGGTGAGCAAGTGGCGGTCATCGCCTATGCCCCGAGCCTGAGCCAGGTGTTCAGCGAGCGTTTCGCCAACTATGCATTGGCGGTCTTCGTCCTGATGCTGGCGATGCTCGGCGCCTCGCAACTGTTGATCCGCTTTCTGCTCAGCCAGCTCAACACGTTGAAAGACGTGATGCTGCACGTTGAAAAAACCGGCGATCTTTCTGCTCGTGTGCCGCTGGTGGGCAAGGACGAAGTCGGGCAGATGGCCAATGCCTTCAACGCCATGCAGGCCGGTTATCAACGCGTCGTAACCACCGTTGCCAGCACCGCGCGACAATTGGATGACGGCGCTGCGCGGCTGGCCTCGAGCATGAATGATGTGCGCCACGGCATGCTCGGCCAGCAAAGCGAAACCGATCAGGCTGCCACCGCGATCAACGAAATGACCGCCACCGTTTATCACATCGCGCAACACGCCGGCGCCACCCGCGATCTGTCGAAAACCGCCGATGGTCTCGCTGGAAGCGGTCAGCAGGTGGTGGCGCGGGTGCAGCAATCGATTGCCGGGTTGTCCAGCGGCGTGCAGCAGACGGCAGAAATGATTCAACGCCTGGCCGAGGACAGCCAGAAGATCAACGGCGTGGTCAGCGTGATTCACAGCATTGCCGAACAGACCAACCTGCTCGCGCTCAACGCGGCGATCGAAGCGGCCCGAGCCGGGGAGATGGGGCGCGGCTTTGCCGTGGTCGCCGATGAAGTGCGCAACCTCGCCAAGCGCGTGCAGGCGTCCACCGACGAGATCACCGGCATGATCGCCGCGTTGCAGGCCGGCACCCGCGATGCGGTGGATTTCATGCAGGAGAGTTCGTACAAGGCCGACGACTGCGTGCAGCAGGCGCAGGAGGCTGGCGCGGCGCTGGCGGAAATCACCGGAGCGGTGGCGCAGATGCGCGAAAGCAACACGCAGATTGCCGTGGCGGCGGAACAGCAGAGTCAGGTTGCCGAGGAGATGAACCGGGCGGTGGTGAGTATTCGTGACGTGACCGAGAACACCGTGCAGCAGACGGTGGATTCGGCGACGACCAGTAATGAGTTGGCGACGTTGGCCGGGGAACTGAACAAGGCGATAGGTCAGTTGAAACTCTGATGGCCTATTCGCGGGCAAGCCCGCTCCCACAGGGATTTTCTACAATCAACAATTGTGCGTACACCGAGCACACTGTGGGAGCGGGCTTGCCCGCGATGGCGTCCGCTCAGGCGACATCAAATTTTGCCATTGCCGCTATCAACTCAATAGCCAACCTTGATTCGCCGCCCTCCGCGCCCGGGCCTATTCTTCAACCATGAAGTTCAACATGGATCGAGGAGTAGCAAACATGGGCAAACGTCACCCCAACCTTCCCGCGTGGCAATGGCGCGCATACCCGGGCAATCATCAGCATCCGACCAATCTGGTCCTGCACTTGATTGCCGTGCCGTTGTTCATCGTGGCGTTTCTGTTGATCGTGTCGGGAGTGTTCAGCCTGAGCCTTGCCAGCGTCGCCATCGGCGTGATCGGTATCGTCGCGGCGCTGGGTCTGCAGCGCCACGGTCACGGCCTGGAGGCGCAAGCCTCCGAGCCGTTCAGTGATCGCAAAGATGCCGTGTCACGTTTGCTGGTCGAGCAGTTTCTGACGTTCCCACGGTTCTTTCTCAGCGGTGGCTGGTGGCGCGCCTGGCGTGAGCGCCACCGTCGGCATTGAGTCAGGCGAAGATCGTCACGGTCTGCCGACTCATGGCAATCAACTCCCCTTTCGCACTCCACAACTTCGCGGCGACATGGCCGTAGCCGTCGGCTGCGTACTCGATGTCGGCCAAGTATTGGCACCAATCCAGCGTGCTCAAGTCGTGTAACGGCTGCACGAATTCGATGGTCCAAGTCAGCGTGCTACCCGGTGCCGGTTTCTTCAGATACGGCAACAGCGCCGGCGGCCAGGCATCCACCAGCGCCAGCAGATGCGCCTCGTTGACCGGCTCCTCTTTGACATCCCCACGCAACCGCACCCAGCCGCCCATCAAGCGCGAGGCCGTGCCGGAGAACGGAATACCGCCGACGCTCCAGCGCATCGCCAGATGGCGCATGAATTCCGGGGTCACGCCTTTGATGTAGGGCAGCTCCTGGCATTCGTCCCAGTGCTTCATCGTTGGCGCCGGGTAGGCTTCGACGGCGACTTCCGAAGGCCGCGAGGCACCGAAGCTGCCCTGAATGATCGTCACCACTTGGCCATTTTGCATGGCGCGACCCAACACCTGACTGACCGCTTTGCCTTCACGCAGCACATCGACTTCGAAACTCACCGGCACCTCCGGCTCGACCGGACCGACAAAGGTAATCGCCAGCGAACGCACGGGGCGCTCCGTCGGCACCCTGGCGCGCATGGCTTCAAATTGCAGCGCGGCCACCAGCCCGCCAAAACTCGCACGGCCCTGCCCCCATTCGGCGGGGATGATTACTTCAGGTTGTTGGCGGACAGCATCGAGCAGATCGCAAAAGCGCATGACAACCTCGGAAAACGAGAAAGGAATGCGCGGATCTTACCGAGCCCCGGGCGGCGGCGCAGCGTCTATTCCGGTCAAATGGGCTGACAGATAGGCCTTGACCCGATTCGTGTAACGACGAATTCCCTTGTGGGAGCGAGCCTGCTCGCGAAAGCGGTCGATCAGTCAACAACGATTGCGACTGACACGGCCCCTTCGCGAGCAGGCTCGCTCCCACAGGGGAACGGAGTCATCTTCAGGAATGTTTGAAACACGTCACGCTGAGCTTTTCCAGCACTTGATCGGCCTTCAGCTCTGCCTTGATCAACCCCGCCTGCCAGGTGGCCACGCACGGTTGCAGATCAGCCTCCTGCTCGGCACGCGCCAGCCATTGCCAGCAATCGTGCCAGTCGCCCAATGCGCCTTGCGCCGATTTCAGGCGTTTGTAAGCCGGTTTCGGCAAGCGATCGAGCTCGGGATAGGCTTCGATGCCATAGCGCACGCGCTTGATCAGCAGGCGCAGACGATGGCGGTCATGGGCGGGATCGTGCAGCGCCGCATCGAGTTTCTGCCATTGTTTGCCCAAGCGTTTTTCAATGCGTTTACCCAGATCCTTGAGTAAGCCCTGACGCTCGGACGCGCGCAGAAACCGTGGAAATGCGTCGAGAATCATCAGCAACGAAGCCAGTTCCGCACTCGCCGCCAGCGCCGGATACGCCTCGGCCATTTGCGCCAGACGCCGCTGCGCAGCCTCGGGTTGATGATGCTCGAGCAGATACGCCGCCAGCACTTCGCGATCACGCCACGGTGTGGTCAGATCGCCCACCGCAGAAGCCGCCGCCTCCAGTTGCTCGACACCCGGCAAGCCGCGCAACGGCCGCAACAGACTGCGCAAGCGCCGCACCGTAGTGCGCAAATCATGCAACGCCTCGGGATCAGTGCGCGCAGTCAAGCGCGCCTGACATGCCAGCAGCCGCACATCCAGGCTCAAAACATGAGCCACCAAGCGATCGATCATGGGGGTCTACTCCGTAGACGGCTGCAAGCTTCTAGCTACAAGCTTCAAGCTGAATGCGTTTGCTTCAAGCTTGCCGCTTGCAACTAGAAACTTGCAGCTGCTTTTTTAACGTCCTGCGCGGGATTCGCGAATGTAGAAGCGGGCTTTCTCGGCTTTTTTGCTGCAGCCTTCGAAGCCTTCGAATTGTTGCTGGGTCTTGGCGGCGGTCAGCAGCGACAGCGCTTTGGAATAGCTGACGGTGCCGGCGAAGCCTTCAGCCTTGGCCAGGTCCAGTTCGTGCCAGGCCGCGTCGAGTTGGCTGCCGCAGCTGTCGCGGTACGCGGTTTTGCCGGCGCAACCGGCCAGAACCAGAGCCATCAACGGTACACAGATCCAGGCTTTCATCACTCACACCTCAAGGTAGGTCAACAGTCGTGCAGGTAAGACGGTCAAGCGGCGAAAAAGTGCCTCGCTGATCGGTCAAACCACGTGGCGCAGAGCATAGCGCGCAAGCGTGCGCCGCGAACGAAAAACGACGTCACTGCTTCACGCAACGACCTTGGCGATTGAGCCGCTTGGCCGATGCGTGCATTGTGCAGGCTTGTCGGGAGGAAGTTTGATGAAAAAGCGTGTCGCACTGGTGCTGGGCTCCGGTGGCGCCCGGGGCTATGCCCATATCGGCGTTATCGAAGAAATTGAAAGACGCGGCTACGACATCGCCTGCATTGCCGGTTGTTCGATGGGCGCGGTGGTCGGCGGGATCTATGCCGCCGGCAAACTGGATGAGTACCGGCGCTGGATCGAAAGCCTTGATTACCTCGACGTGCTGCGCCTGGTCGATGTGAGTTTCCGTCTCGGCGCGATTCGCGGTGAAAAGGTCTTCGGGCAGATTCGCAAGATCGTCGGCGAGATCAACATCGAAGACCTGCGCATCCCCTACACCGCCGTCGCCGCCGACCTGACCAACCAGCAGGAAATCTGGTTTCAGGAAGGCTGCCTGCATCAGGCCATGCGCGCCTCGGCGGCGATTCCCAGCCTGTTTACCCCGGTGATGCAGGGCAACCGCATGCTGGTCGACGGCGGCATTCTCAATCCGTTGCCGATCGTTCCGGTGGTATCGAGCCATTGCGACCTGATCATCGCGGTCAACCTCAACGCCACCAATCAGCGCCAGTACAAGTTGCCGGTGATTGAGCGGCCGGCGGCGTTCCGTTCGCGCTTCGACAGTCTGATCAAATCCATGGGTTCGAAGTTGCCATTCCGCCGTAAACAGGCCGAACAATTGTTGAAGCTGGAACAGGAAGCGTTGCGCGCCGAGGCGGCGGAGATCAATCCGTGGCTCGAAGGCGTCGAACCGGAAAGCCAGCAACCGGCCGCCGCCCCGGAACGCGAAGGCGCGCCGAAATCCGCCACAGGTTCGTTCATCATCGATAACGTCGGGCCGGCGTCGCTGCTGGATTTGATCAACCAGAGTTTCGAGGTGATGCAGACCTCACTGGCGCAGTACAAGATCGCCGGGTATCCGCCGGATATCCTGATCAACGTGCCGAAGCGGGTATGCCGGTTTTTCGAGTTCTACAAAGCGCCGGAGTTGATCGCGCTGGGCAGACAGATTGCCAGTGATACGCTGGATCGGTATGAGCAGGAGCAGGGTTGAACTGATGCGGATTTTTCGGAGTATTTGATGGCCTCTTCGCGAGCAGGCTCGCTCCCACATTTGAAATGCATTCCCCTGTGGGAGCGAGCCTGCTCGCGAAAGCGTCAGCTCAGCCAGCTTCACTCAACAACCGATACCCCACCCCCGCCTCAGTCACGATAAACCGCGGCCGGGTCGGGTCATCCGCCAGTTTCTGCCGCAGATGCCCGACCACGATGCGCAGGTAATGACTGTCCTCGGTGTGCGTCGGTCCCCAGATATCCTTGAGCAATTGCTGCTGGGTGATCACCCGCCCCGGATGCCGCGCCAGTTGCGCCAGCACCGCGTATTCCTTGCGGGTCAGGGCGACTTCGGCGCCGTCGAGCAGCACGCGCCGATAGGCCAGATCCACGGTCAACGGGCCGAAACTCAGCGCCGCTGGCTGCGCCTCCCCCGCCGGTGCCTGACGCAACAACGCGCGGACCCGGGCGAGGAATTCCTGGATGCCGAACGGCTTGGTCACGTAGTCATTGGCGCCACCATCCAGCGCCTCGACCTTCTGCCCTTCACTGGCGCGCACCGACAGCACCAGCACCGGCGTGGTCGCCCATTCGCGCAATTCGCGCAGGACCTGCTGACCGTCCATGTCCGGCAACCCGAGGTCGAGCACCACCAGGTCCGGTTTGCTCAGCGCGGCTTGTGCCAGGCCTTCAGCGCCGGTGCCGGCTTCGAGCACTTTGTAGCCTTGTGAAGCGAGGCTGATGCGCAGGAATTTGCGAATCTGCGGTTCGTCGTCGATGACCAAAATGGTCGCGGTCTGGCTCATGAATTCACATCAACACAATAGATTGGCAAGAGAGTAGCGCAGTCGACTTCAAGCTTCACCGTCCATCCCCGGCTGCGCCTGCAACGGCAGGTGCAAGGTGATGCAGGTGCCGCGCCCGTCGATGCCGTCCGCCACGGAAATACGCCCGCCGTGGGCGCCGACCATGCCCTGACAGATCGCCAGCCCCAACCCCGTGCCCTGCCCGCCGCGATCACCGCGCGCGGCGGTGTAGAACATGTCGAAAATCTTCGCTCGGTCCTCTTCAGGGATCCCCGGGCCTTCGTCGCTGACCGCAAAGAAAATCTCCTGCTCATCGGCGCCGGCGCGCAGTTGCAGGCGACCGTGGCTGGGCGAAAATCGCGCGGCGTTTTCCAGCACATTGACCAGCGCCTGCTCGATCAACGCCGCGTGCACATACAGCAACGGCAGCTCGGCCGGCACTTCGGTGCTGACCTGCAGCGGCGCCAGCACGGCGCGCAGGCGATTGAGCGAACTGCCGACGATATCGGCCGGCGATACCCAGTCGCGCGCCAGCTTCAAGGCGCCGTGGCCGAGGCGAGTCATGTCGAGCAGGTTCTGGATGTAGCGGTCGAGGCGTTCGGCCTCATCGCGGGTGCCTTCGAGCAGCTCGCGGCGATCCTCCAGCGGGATCGCTTCGCCGAGGGCCAACAGGCTGTCGATGCTGCCGCGCATGGCCGTCAGCGGCGTGCGCAAATCGTGGGACACCGAGGCCAGCAAAGCGCTGCGCAACTGTTCGGTTTCGCCGTGCAGACGCGCCGCTTCGAGGTCATCGGCCAATTGCGCGCGGGCCAGGGCTTGCGCCAACGGCTGGCTCAGCGCAGTGAGCAAACGTCGGCGCTGACCGCTCAAGCTCTGGCCTTCCTTGGCGCAAACACCAAGCAACGCCAGCGGCCCGTCCTCGACCGACAACGGCCACCACCACCAACGCCCCAGCGGCAAGGTACCGGTGCCCTTGCCCGCCGGTTGATCGTGTTGCCAGGCCCAATCGGCGGCGGCGCGTTCGGCCTCGGTAAATTGCAGTGGCCCGCCGGTTTCGACTTTCCAGCCGCCCTGGCCGTCGCGGTTGAGCAAGCACAATTGCACATCGCTCCAGCCTTCGAGGTGTTGCGCGGCAGCGCTGATCACGGCTTGGCGATCCGTCGCGGCGGTGAGTTTGCGCGACAGGTCGAGCAGTTCGCTGGTCTCTTCCTGGGTATCGCGCAAAGCCTGCAACTGCCGCCGCTGACGCGCCGCAAGGTTGCCGGTGAGCGCCGCCATCAACAGGAAGAACAGCAGCGTCAGCACGTCTTCTTCGCGCTGAATGCTGAACGAGAAATTCGGCGGGATGAATAGAAAATCGTAGGTGAGAAACGACAGCGCCGCACAGGCCAGCGCCGGGCCGAGGCTGCTGCGCACCGCCACCAGCAACACCGCCGCGAGAAACACCAAGGAGATGTTCGGCAACGGCAACACACTCGACACCGCCCAGGCCAAGGCCGTGGCCAACAACGTCGCGACCAGCGCCAGCGCGTAGTCGAACCATACCAGCGTGACTGAATTGCGCGGGCGCGGTTGGTGCTGCTCGTGATCACTGTCGAGCACGTTGATTTCCAGACCGTGAGCCTGACGCAGCAGGCGCGCCGCCAGACCACCGCCGAACAGTCGACGGCGCAGACGTGGCCGCGATTGGCCGACCAGCAACAGACTGGCGCGGCGCTCGGCGGCGTGTTGAATCAGGGTTTTCGCCACTTCGCCCGCCCGCAACAGCACCACTTCGCCACCGAGGCGTTCGGCCAGTTGCTGGGCGCTTTGCAAACGCAACCGCGATTGCTCGTCACGGGCACTGCCGTTGTCGACATGCACCAGACTCCACGGCAGATGCCGGCGCTGGGCGACGCGGCTGGCGTGACGCACCAGCCGTTCGGCCTGCGCATCGCCATCGATGCCGACCAGCAAACGCCCGCGCACCGCCGGCGCGGCCTGACCGAGTTGGCGATAGCCCTGGGCGAGATCGTTGTCGACCTGCGCGGCGGCGGTCTGCATCGCCAGTTCACGCAGTGCGGTGAGATTGGTCTGGGTGAAAAAAGCGTCGATGGCCGCGCGGGCCTGCTCCGGCACGTAGACCTTGCCTTCGCGCAGACGCTCGAGCAATTCACGCGGCGGCAGGTCGATCAGCAGCAGCTCGAAGGCTTCCTGCAGGACCCAGTCCGGCAGGGTTTCGCGCACCTGCACGCCGGTGATGCCGCGCACCTGATCATTGAGGCTTTCCAGGTGCTGGACGTTGACCGTGGTGAACACATCGATGCCGGCGGCGAGCAGTTCCTGAATGTCTTGCCAGCGCTTGGCGTGACGGCTGCCGGGGGCGTTGCTGTGGGCCAGTTCATCCACCAGCACAAGCTTCGGTTTGGCGGCGAGAATGCCGTCGAGGTCCATTTCCTCAAGCAGCACGCCACGGTATTCGCTGCGCACCAGCGGTTGCTGCGGCAGGCCGCCGAGCAAGGCTTCGGTTTCGGCGCGGCCATGGGTTTCGACCACGCCGGCGAGAACCTTCACGCCCTGGCGCAGTTGCGTATGCGCGGCCTGAAGCATGGCGTAGGTCTTGCCGACCCCGGGCGCCGCGCCGAGGAAAACCTTGAGCCGGCCACGGCCATCGCGGGGCAGGTCTGCTAACAATGCGTCGGCGCGGCCGGAGTCGCTCATGCTGGGGATGCTCTCTTTCTTCTGATGTTTATGCGGTGATTGTCAGGGCGCCTTCGCGAGCAGGCTCGCTCCCACATGGATATGCATTCCAAAGGTGGGAGCGAGCCTGCTCGCGAATGGCCGCGCCGCCGATTACAGGTTTTGCAGTGCCAGATTCAGCTCCAGCACATTCACCACCGGCGGCCCCACCAGCGGCTGTTCGATGTGCTTATCGAGCAGTTGCTGCAAGGTCGACACCGGCAGATTGCGCGCCGCCGCGACACGCGCCAGTTGATAGGCAATTGCCGCCGGTGGCAAGTGCGGATCGAGGCCGCTGGCGGAGGTGGTCAGCAAGGCCAATGGCACCGGCCCCTGCCCAGCGACTTGTTGTTTTTGCGCGTCTTCGATTACGCGGGTCGCCAGGGCCGGATTGCTCGGCGCGAGGTTGCTGGCGCCGCTGGCGACCGTGGCAAAAGCCCCGGCGGACGGGCGCGGGTGGAACCAGTTGTCACCGCTGAAATCCTGAGCAATCAGCGCCGAGCCGCGGACTTTGCCGTCGGCGTCGTGGATCAGGCTGCCGTTGGCCTGAGCCGGGAAAGCGACCTGGGCGATGCCGGTGACCGCGAGTGGATAGGCGACGCCGGTGATCAGGGTCATCAGCGCCAACAGGGTCAGGGCCGGGCGTATCATTGTGGACATTGCAGAATCCTCGATTCAGAAACCAGTACTGTGTTGAGTCAGATAAGCAGTGGCGCATTCTTCGCGAGCAGGCTCGCTCCCACAGGGGAATGCAGTTTCAGGTGGGAGCGAGCCTGCTCGCGAAAGCGTTACACCAGATGCAACGCCGTAAGCAGCATGTCGATCACCTTGATCCCCAAGAACGGCACGACAATCCCGCCGACGCCATAGATCAGCAGATTGCGCCGCAGCAACGCCGCCGCACTCGCCGCCTGCACGCGCACGCCGCGCAATGCCAGTGGAATCAGCACAACGATGATCAGCGCGTTGAACACAATGGCCGAGAGAATCGCGCTTTGCGGACTGCTCAGATGCATGATGTTCAGCACGCCCAGCTGCGGGTAAATCGAGGCGAACAGCGCCGGCAGAATCGCGAAGTATTTGGCGATGTCGTTGGCGATGGAAAAGGTCGTCAGCGCGCCACGGGTCACCAGCAATTCTTTGCCGATCTGCACCACGTCGAGCAGCTTGGTCGGGTCGCTGTCGAGATCGACCATGTTCGCCGCTTCGCGTGCCGCTTGCGTGCCATCGTTCATCGCCATCCCGACGTCTGCCTGGGCCAGGGCCGGGGCGTCGTTGGCGCCGTCGCCGCACATGGCGACCAGGCGGCCGTCGTTCTGCTCGTGACGAATCCGCGCGAGCTTCTTCTCCGGCGTGGCTTCGGCGAGCACATCATCGACGCCCGCTTCAGCGGCGATCGCAGCAGCGGTCAGCGGGTTGTCGCCGGTGACCATCACCGTGCGAATCCCCAGTTTGCGCAACTCGGCAAAACGCTCACGAATGCCTGGCTTGACCACGTCCTTGAGATGGATCGCGCCAAGCAACTTACCGTCTGCACAGACCAGCAACGGCGTGCCACCGCTCTGGGCAATCTTGTCGATTTCCCGCGCCAGCGCCGGGGCCAGATCGCTACGTTGCTGACCGAGAAACGCCAGCAGCGAATCCACCGCACCTTTGCGATACACGCGGCCCTGATAATCGACGCCGGACAAGCGGGTTTCCGCGCTGAACGGCACGGCGGTCAGGGTTTCCGGGGCCGGCTCCGGTTGCGGATGCAGGCCACGGAGGAACTCGACGATCGATTTGCCCTCAGCGGTTTCATCGGCCAGCGAGGCGAACAGCGCGCCTTCGGCCAGCTCACGCCCGGTCACACCCGGCGCGGCATACACCGCGCTGCAACGACGGTTGCCGAAGGTGATGGTGCCGGTCTTGTCGAGCAACAGCACGTGCACGTCACCCGCCGCTTCCACTGCGCGACCGGATTTGGCGATCACATTCAGGCGCACGAGGCGATCCATCCCGGCGATACCGATGGCAGACAGCAGACCGCCGATGGTGGTCGGAATCAGCGTGACCAATAACGCCACGAGGAACACCAGCGGCAGGCTGCCATTGGCGAAATGCGCGAACGGTTGCAGGGTGACGACCACCAGCAGAAAGATCAGGGTCAGGCCGATCAGCAGGATATCCAGCGCGACTTCGTTCGGGGTCTTCTGACGCTTGGCGCCTTCGACCAGGGCGATCATGCGGTCGAGGGTCGATTCACCAGGGTTGGTGGTGATCTTCACCAGCAGCCAGTCGGACACCAACCGCGTGTTGCCGGTGACGGCCGAGCGGTCGCCGCCAGACTCGCGGATCACCGGCGCCGATTCGCCAGTGATCGCCGCTTCGTTGACCGCCGCGATGCCTTCGATGACTTCGCCGTCACCGGGGATCATTTCCCCGGCTTCGACTCGCACCACGTCGCCCTTGCGCAGACTGGCAGCCGGCACGATCTTGAAGCTGCCATCGGCTTGGCGGCAGCGGGCGCTGAGGCCTTCGCTGCCGGCCTTGAGGCTGTCGGCGCGAGCCTTGCCACGACCTTCGGCCAAGGCTTCGGCGAAGTTGGCAAACAGCACGGTGAACCACAGCCACAGAGCGATTTGTGCGGCGACGAAGGTCGGCACATCAGCGTCCGGAATGAAGCACAGCACGGTGGTGAAAATCGCCGTCAGTTCGACCACCAGCATCACTGGCGAACGCGCCAGCTGCCGTGGGTCGAGCTTGACGAAGGCTTGCACCAGCGCCGGGCGCCACAGGGCCGAGATCGCGGTTTTGGCTTGTTCCGGCGCTTTGACGGCGGCGGGTTTGATTGCAGGCATATTCATGATGGATTCCTTAGAAGCCCATACTTAAATGTTCGGCGACAGGACCGAGCGCCAGCGTCGGCAAGAACGTCAGGCCGCCCACCAGCAGAATGGTCACGGTCAACAGGGTCACGAACAGCGGGCCGTGAGTCGGAAAGCTGTTCTGGCCGACCGGTGCGCTTTTCTTCATCGCCAGGCTACCGGCCAGTGCCAGCACCGGCAGGATGTAGCCGAAGCGGCCGATCAACATGCCCAGACCGAGCATCAGGTTGTGGAACGGCGTGTTCGCGCCCAGGCCACCAAATGCCGAACCGTTGTTGGCGCTCGCCGAGGTGTAGGCGTAGAGCAACTGACTGAAACCGTGCGCGCCGGGGTTGCTGATGGTTGCTGCAGCGCTGGGAACCGTGGCGGCAATCGCGCCGAGCACCAGCACGCCGACGGGCATCACCAGCAGCGTCACCACCAACAATTGCACCTCACGCGCTTGAAGCTTCTTGCCGAGGTATTCCGGCGTACGACCGATCATCAGACCGGCGAGGAACACCGCGATCAGCACGTTGAGCAACATGCCGTAGAGCCCGGCACCGACACCGCCGAAGATCACTTCGCCGACCATCATGTTGACCAGCGCAACCATGCCGCTCAGCGGGTTGAGGCTATCGTGCATGCCGTTGACCGAGCCGTTCGAAGCCGCCGTGGTAGTCACCGACCACAGCACCGTCGCGGTGGTACCGAAGCGCGCTTCCTTGCCTTCCAGCGGCGCAGTCTGCTCGACAGCGGCGTTGTTCAGGGTCGGATTCGGCTGATACTCGGCCCACAACGATGTCGCACCGCCGATCAGGAACAACGCCAGCATGCAGGCGATGATCGCGCGGCTCTGACGCAGGTCCTTGACGTAATGGCCGAAGGTGAACACCAGCGCCACCGGGATCAGAATGATCGAGGCGACTTCGAACAGGTTGCTCCACGCGGTCGGGTTCTCGAACGGATGCGCCGAGTTGACGCCGAAGAAACCGCCACCGTTGGTGCCCAACTGCTTGATCGCAATCTGGCTGGCAGCCGGGCCGAGCGGGATCACTTGATCGACGCCTTGCAGGGTCACGGCATTTACATACTGGGCGAAGGTTTGCGGCACGCCCTGCCAGACCAGATACAGCGCCAGCAGCAGGCACAGCGGCAGCAGGCCATAGAGGGTGGCGCGGGTCATGTCGACCCAGAAGTTGCCGAGGGTCTGCGCCGACTTACGGCCGATGCCACGGCACAGCGCGACAAGTACGGCGAGGCCGGTGGCGGCGCTGACGAAGTTCTGCACGGTGAGACCGACCATCTGGCTCAGGTAGCTGAGGGTCGCTTCACCGCTGTAGGACTGCCAGTTGGTATTGGTCATGAAACTGACCGCGGTGTTGAACGCCTGGGTCCATTCCTGGCCGGGCAGGTTTTGCGGGTTCAGCGGCAGGTGATCCTGGAACAGCAGAATCGCAAACAGCAGCAGGAAACCGGCAAGGTTGAACGCCAACAGCGCCAGCGTGTACTTCTGCCAGCTCTGCTCCGTCTGCACATCGACCCCGGCAAGACGATAGCAACCGCGCTCGACCGGTCCGAGAATCGGCGTCAGCCAGGTGCGCTGGCCCTCCATGACCTTGTAATAGAAGCGCCCAAGGAACGGCGCCGGCAGCAGGACCAGCGCAAAAAACCCGAGGATCAGCCAATAGTCATAACTGTGCATAGCCGCTCCTAGTTCCGGTCCGCGCGCAACAGCGCAACCAACAGATAAATGAACAGCCCCACTGCCAACAGCAGTGACACCCCGTCCAGAACGCTCATGGAAGATCTCCGTGTAACGGCGTATTGCCGTGTGTGCAGCGATTGTCGGGAAGGAGGCTGTAAAGGAACGAGAGCGAGGCGCGGCGTGGGTCATAAAGAAAGCGTAAAGAGTGGGTTTATGCCGGCGTTACAGCAGGTTTTTGCAGCGTCAGGTCGGACCTCATCGCGGGCGAGCCCGACTCCCACAGGTTCCGTGCCGGAATCGAACTCTGCGGACGACGCAAAAACCTGTGGGAGCGAGCTTGCCCGCGAAGGCGGCATAACAGACTCCGCTGCTCCCAACTGGCGCACAAAAATCGCTCATCCAGCTGCGAACATTCCCGATACGACAGCTTTCAACTTATTACGACTTGTTTCACTGCGATGGCACGCCCACTGCACACGCCCTCCCCCGAAGCTTTCCAATCCTTCAGGGAGCAAGCGCATGAACACACAACTCAAACCCACGCTGGGCACGTTGCACCTGTGGGGCATTGCCGTGGGGCTGGTGATTTCCGGGGAATATTTCGGCTGGAGTTACGGCTGGGGCGTGGCCGGTACGCTGGGTTTTCTCGTGACCTCGTTCATGGTCGCGACCATGTACACCTGCTTCATCTTCAGTTTCACCGAACTGACCACCGCGATTCCCCATGCCGGCGGGCCGTTTGCCTACAGCCGCCGCGCGTTTGGCGAAAAAGGCGGATTGATCGCCGGACTGGCCACGCTGATCGAATTCGTCTTCGCCCCGCCAGCGATTGCTTTGGCGATTGGCGCTTACTTGAATGTGCAATTTCCGGCACTGGACCCGAAACACGCGGCGGTCGGCGCCTACATCGTGTTCATGGGCCTGAACATTCTGGGGGTGAAACTGGCCGCGACGTTCGAGCTGATCGTCTGCGTGCTGGCGGTGGCTGAGTTGCTGGTGTTCATGGGCGTGGTCGCGCCGGCGTTCAGCTTCAGCAACTTTGCCCTGAATGGCTGGGCCGGTTCCGATGTCTTCGGCGCGCCGGCGATTGCCGGCATGTTCGCGGCGATTCCCTTCGCGATCTGGTTCTTTCTCGCCATCGAAGGCGCCGCCATGGCCGCCGAAGAAGCCAAGGACCCGAAACGCACGATCCCAAAAGCCTACATCAGCGGCATCCTGACCCTGGTGCTGCTGGCCATGGGCGTGATGTTCTTCGCGGGCGGTGTTGGCGACTGGCGCACCTTGTCCAACATCAACGACCCACTGCCGCAGGCGATGAAAACCGTGGTCGGCGACAACTCCGGCTGGCTGCACATGCTGGTGTGGATCGGCCTGTTCGGCCTGGTCGCCAGTTTCCACGGCATCATCCTCGGGTACTCACGACAATTCTTCGCCCTCGCCCGCGCCGGTTACCTGCCCGCCTCATTGGCAAAACTGTCGCGCTTCCAGACCCCGCACCGCGCAATCATCGCTGGCGGGCTTATCGGCATCGCGGCGATCTACAGCGACGGCCTGATCAACCTCGGCGGTATGACACTCACCGCAGCGATGATCACCATGGCCGTGTTCGGCGCGATCGTGATGTACATCATGAGCATGCTCAGCCTGTTCAAACTGCGTAAATCGGAACCGAATCTGGAGCGCACTTTCCGCGCGCCGTGCTATCCGCTGGTTCCGCTGATCGCGTTGGTACTGGCGGTGGTTTGCCTGGTGGCGATGGCGTGGTTCAACACGCTGATCGGGCTGATTTTCCTCGGCTTCATGGCGGTCGGGTTCTGCTACTTCATGCTGACCGGGCAACTGCGTGCCGATGCGCCGGCGGATGCGATGTTGACCGGTCTGTAACACTGTTCGGGTGTGCCGGGCATAAGCGGCCTAGAATGGAACCACCGCGAAGTCGTTTCGCTCAAAGGTGGTATGCAGCATCGCACGGCGAAGTCCTCGCCCGTCGAGCTGCCATTAAGGAGAGCCGTTATGCCCTGGTATGCCTGGTTGATTCTGGTCGTTGCGATCGGCTCGATTGTCGGCGGATTGATGATGTTGCGCGACACCGCCAACAAGGTCGAACTGACCGATGAAGAACGCAAGCGCGTCGCACAGCGCAATGCCGAAGCGGATGCCAAGGATGCACAAGACCGCTGATACGAGCCCCGCCGCAATGGCGGGGTTTGTTTTTTCAGCACAATCGGACTTACCCGCAGGCTGTTTAGATTTTAGAAGTACAGTCACCATTTAATCTTCCGTGGTTAAGATGGCAGCATCGTCGCGGAGAGCTCCACATGCGTTACTCGCCAGATCACAAAGCCCAGACCCATCAACGCATCATCAAGGAAGCTTCCGCCCGATTTCGCAAGGACGGTATCGGCGCCACCGGCCTGCAGCCTTTGATGAAAGCCCTGGGCTTGACCCATGGCGGCTTCTACTCGCACTTCAGATCCAAGGAAGAACTGGTCGAAAAAGCCCTGCAAGAGGCCGGCGAGCAAGTCGCGGGCCTGTGCGAAGAAATCTTCGCGCAGGAAAACCCGCTGCAAGTGTTCATCGACACCTACCTGTCGGAGTGGCATCAAACCTCGCCCCACGAAGGCTGCCCGCTGCTGACCATTTCCTCCGAGCTGGGCCTGCGCGGCCAGCCAAGCCCCACCAGTGACGAAGTCCTCAATGCTCGCCTCGGACAAATTCAGGGCACGCTCGAAGGCGAGAACAGCGCCGATCACAGCATTGTCATCATGGCGACCCTGGCCGGTGCACTGCTGCTGTCACGCAGCGTCGCGGATGCTGACTTCGCCCAGCGCATCCTCGACGTCACCCGCGAACATCTCAAGCAATCGAGCGATTAACCTTCCCAGCGCTTGAACAACACGCTCGCATTGACCCCGCCGAAACCGAAGCCGTTGGACAACGCATATTCGATCGCCATTGATCGCGCTTCGCCATGGACAATGTCCACCCCTTCGCTCGCCGGATCCGGGTTTTCAAAGTTGAGCGTTGGTGGCACTACCTGATCCCGAATCGCCAGTAGCGTGAAAATCGCCTCCAGCCCGCCGGCCGCGCCGAGCAAATGACCGGTGGCGGATTTGGTCGAAGTCACGGCGATCTTGTTCTGCGTGCCAAACAACGCCTTGATCGCCGCCAACTCGCCCAAATCGCCGACCGGCGTCGACGTCGCATGTGCGTTGAGATGCTGCACCTGCTCCGGCTTTACACCGCCCTGAGCCAGTGCCAATTGCATCGCCCGGCGTGCGCCGCTGCCGTCTTCCGGGCCAGCGGTCAGGTGATAGGCGTCGGCGGTGGTGCCGTAACCGACCAGTTCGGCCAGCGGCTTCGCACCGCGTGCAAGCGCATGCTCCAGCGACTCGATGACCAATAGACCGGCGCCCTCGCCCATCACGAAACCATCGCGCCCACTGTCGAAGGGACGCGAAGCTTTTTCCGGGGTGTCGTTGTAGCCGCTGGACAGCGCCCGCGCCGCCGCGAAACCGGCCAGACTGACGCGATCAATCGAAGCTTCCGCGCCGCCACACACCGCGATGTCCGCCTCCCCCGCCCTGATCAACCGCGCGGCATCACCGATCGCCTGCACCCCGGCGGCACAGGCGGTAACCGGTGCGCCCAACGGTCCTTTGAGGCCATGCTGGATCGACACATGACCCGCCGCGAGATTTACCAGAAACGATGGAATGGTGAACGGCGACAACCGCCGAGGGCCACGGCTGTCGGTGGTACGCACCGCATCGGCAATCGCACCGAAACCACCGACGCCCGAGCCGATGATTGTCGCAGTGCGCTCCTGGCTTTCGGCGTCGGCTGGATGCCAACCGGCCTGCTCCAGCGCCTGCCGAGCCGCTTCCATGGCGAACATGATGAAGCGATCCATCTTCTTCTGTTCCTTGGGCGGCGTCGCACGATCCGGATCAAACCCGGCCTCCGCGTCCTCCTCCACCGTCGGCACACTCCCGCCGACCCGGGTCGGCAGGTCAGCCACAACCGCATCTGGCAGGTTGCGCAACCCGGAACGCCCGGCCAGCAAACGCTGCCAGACAATTTCAACATCACTGCCCAAGGGTGAAACCAGGCCCATGCCCGTGACGACGACTCGACGTTGGTTCATACCGTGGTTACCCCTATCAATTCAAAATTCGACGTGCATCGGTGTGCGGCGATTCGACTGCTGAATCAGTCCCGAGCGTAATTATTATAGGCATAATCAAGGCACAATATGATACCCGTAATTTTCAGCGTTCAGGCATCCACCCGATCATCACCCAATAAAAAGGCCGGTCAAGGACCGGCCTCTCGGCGTTGAACTGTCAGCTTAGTTCACTTCCAGCTTTTCACGATTGCGATCCAGAATCGCCTTGCCAATCCCCTTCACTTCCAGCAATTCATCCACCGACGCGAACGGCCCGTTTGTATCACGATACGCAACAATCGCCTGTGCCTTGGCCTCACCCACACCCGCCAACTCCTTCTGCAACGTCGCCGCATCCGCGCCGTTGAGATCGACCTTCGCGCTTGCCGAGGGCGCAGCTGCATCCATCAGCAACGGCGCTTTTGTTGTCTCGGTGGGCGCTACAGGGGCAGCAATCGCAGCGATCGAGGCGCTGGTGAGGAAAGCAAAAATCAGCGAGTAGAAATAACCGGTACGCATAAGTGACGCTCCATCATCGTTTTAGAAAGCAACTTTTCCCAAGCTGCTCTCCAAACCTAGGTCATGATGGAGCTAAGTCAAAAATGCGAGCGTTACAGGATGTGAAACAATCAGGGCTCGAGACGACGTTGCTGGTAGATCCAGTCGACGATTTCGCCGTCGGGGGAGTAGCCGCTGACCGTTTCACGCAATAACTGGCGAACGCGAGAGTAATCATCCTCATCAACCGCCGCCAACAAACTGGCCAACTTAACCTTTAACACTTCCCAAGGTAGATGATCCTCATTGGCCGTCATGATCATCGGATGCGGTGTTGCGGCAACGTTGTCGCCGATCAACAGCTCTTCGTAGAGCTTTTCGCCGGGACGCAATCCGGTGAATTCGATGGAAATGTCGCCTTGCGGGTTGCGGTCGGAGCGGATACTCAGACCCGAGAGGTGAATCATTTTCTCGGCGAGCTCGACGATCTTCACCGGCTCGCCCATGTCCAGCACGAACACATCGCCGCCTTGTCCCATCGAGCCGGCCTGAATCACCAATTGGGCCGCCTCGGGGATGGTCATGAAATAGCGGGTGATTTTCGGATGGGTCACCGTCAGAGGACCGCCAGATTTGATTTGACTGTGGAACAACGGGATCACTGAACCGGAAGACCCCAGCACATTGCCGAACCGCACCATGGTGAAGCGGGTTTTGTTGACCCGTGAAACGTTGGACTTGTCACCAAACAGGACCGGAGCGATCTCGTGGCTCAACGCTTGCAGAACCAGCTCGGCCAGGCGCTTGGTACTGCCCATAACATTGGTCGGGCGAACGGCCTTGTCGGTAGAAATCAACACGAAATTGGCCACACCTGACTGCAGGGCTGCCTGCGCGGTATTCAAGGTGCCGATCACGTTATTCAGTACACCTTCGGCAATGTTGTGCTCGACCATCGGTACGTGTTTGTAAGCCGCTGCGTGATAAACCGTGTCGACCTGCCAGGTTTTCATCACATCCAGCAACTTGTCCGGATGGCGAATGGAACCGAGGATGGGCAACAGACGCACCTTGACCGACTCCCTGCACCCACGCTGCTCCAGTTCGGACAAAATGCTATAGAGATTGAATTCACTGTGATCGAACAGCAGTAGTGTGGTCGGGCCCAGGGCAAAAATCTGCCGGCACAGCTCTGAGCCGATCGAGCCACCGGCACCGGTCACCATGACGACTTTGCCCCTGATGCAGCGTTGGAGCAGGTCCGGTTGCGCTGGCACTGCGTCGCGCCCCAGCAAGTCAGCGATGTCGACTTCCTGAATGTCCTCGACTTTCACCCTTCCGCTGGCCAGATCGGTGAAATTCGGCACGCTGCGGATATGCAGAGGAAAACCCTCGAGCAGGTTGAGAATCTCCCGCCGTCTGGCCCGGGTGGAGGATGGCAGGGCCAGCAGGATTTCCTGGGCTCCGGTAACGTCGATCATTTCCTGAATGTGCTTGGGTTTGTAGACATGCAGACCCGAGATCGATCGGTCAGCGATACTGGCGTCATCGTCAATGAAAGCCACCGGGCGCATGACCTTGCCCATGCGCAACGCGGCAACCAGCTGATTGCCTGCGACGCCCGCGCCGTAAATGGCAACCTTGGTCAAGCCGTTATCACGATTGGTAAAGGGCACATGTTGCGCTGCAGTAAACCAGTCACCCATGAAGTATTGGCGCATACACAAGCGCAGTCCGCCAATGATGACCAGACTCAACCACCAATAATTGAAAATGATCGAACGCGGTACCACGGCCTCGTGGTTGCTGTACCAGTACACGACAACGGCCAGGATCAGCGAAGAAAGACTTACCGCCTTGATAATGGCAATCAGCGCGTCATTGCCGAAATACCGCATGACAGCCCGGTACATGCCGAAGCGAATGAAAAGGGGGATAGCGACGACGGGGGCGCAGACAAACAGCCAGACATGCACTCTGAACGGGTTATACATGTCATCGATGCCCAGGCGGACGATGAACGCCAGCCACAGGGCTGCCCAGACCAGGACGATGTCCGTTGCCACCTGAATCAGGCGTTTGCGTCGCCTCGGCAATGCGACGAGCCGCTCCCGAACCTTGTCCATCAACTCTTCAAACACTCAGTTCTCTCCCTTCAACTGCTGTAATCCTCTGCTGAACTGCTGGCATGCACTGTAAACCCAAATGACAGAGCCGTGACGGGGTGGCCTTTCAGTTCTTTTCCAGTTCGCCGGCACGATATGCGATTGCAAGCCACAGCAGAGGAGCATAGGCGACAAAAACGCCCAGGCTCCCGTCCAGTCCGAAATGCGTAACGGCCACGGCAATCGGCAACAACCAGAACATATTGATCACGGCAACGGTAATAGTGACGGGCAGATGACTGCCAAACCGACGAGAGGCATATTGATAGGCATGACTGCGATGCGCCTCATAAACTTTATCGCCGCGCAGCAAGCGCCGGAACAGCGTGAATGTCGCATCGACAATAAACACGCCGAGCAGAATCAGCCAGCCCCATAGCAGCTCGGCACTCTGCCATGCCGCCTGCAGCGACAAGCCTCCCAGCACGATACCGAGAAATCCGCTGCCGGCATCGCCCATGAAGATCCGAGCGGGCGGAAAATTCCAGAATAGAAAACCGCCGACGCACACTGCCAGCAGCAGCGGCGCCCAGACCACTTGCGGCCAACCACCCAGCCAGCCAAGCAGACAGGCGCCGAGGCATACGCAAATGGCCTCGACACTGGCGATACCGTCAATACCGTCCATGAAGTTGTACAGATTGAGCAGCCAGACAAGATAAAACACCGCCAGCACATGACCGACAACACCCAGGTCAACCACCACGCCCCAGAACTGCAGGGCAGGGAGTCCGTCTAACCACCAGAGCAACCAGGTCGCCGCAGCAAAATGCCCCAGCAAGCGCCAGCGTGCAGCGATGTGTCCATGGTCATCCATGAACCCAACCACGGCGACCAGCGCCCCCGCCCCGGCGATAGCGATAAACGGCGCGAACGCGATCAAATCCCGCCACAGCAGATACACCATTGCCAACAAGAACGTCAGAACAATCGCCACCCCGCCACCACGCGGGGTTGGCACCGAATGCGAGCTTCGCGCATTGGGAATATCCATAAGGCTTCTTGCCAGAGCGTAGTGACGCAAAGCCCAGGTCAGCGTCAGGGAGAGAAGTGCAATGATCGCGATGAACCATCCGTAATTCATTTTTGGCGAGTATCCAGAAAATGCTGCGCCGTCAGGTTCAAGGCGCGATCAAGGGCCACTGGAGGCACCCAGTTCAATAGTTGGCGGTTCTTGCTGATATCGACCTGCAAAGAACCGAAGAGTCTTTGCGACAGCGCTTCACGGCCCAGCAATCTGGCCACACCGCTCATGAAGCCGACGGAGACCGGCAATAGCCGGGCCGGTCTGCCAAGCGCGGTGCCGAGCCTGCGCAACAGCTGAGTGGTCGAGACATCTTCACCATCACTGGCTAGAAACACCTGATTTGCAGCTGCCGGGTGCTCGGCGCACGTCAGCACCAGATCGATCAGATTATCGAGCGCCACCAGGCTGCGCCGATTGTCGACGGCACCGAACGGCAGTGGCACGCCGCGATATAGCCAGCGCATCATGCTGAGGAAATTGGCTTTGACGCTCGGGCCGTAGACCAGCACCGGGCGAATGATGACCACGTCCATGCCGGTGCCGGCCGCCAAAGACAGCAACGCCTGTTCGGCTTCGTGCTTGGAGATGCCGTAAGGATCGACCGGCGCAGGTATGTCATCGGCCGTGTACACGCGCCCGGGCGCAGTGCCCTCCCCGTTGACCTTGATAGAACTGACGAAGATGAAACGCCGCACTCCGGCCGTCGCGGCTTGCCGTGCGAGGTCCAGAGTGCCTTGCACATTGGCTAGACGGAACGCTGCCAGCGGATCGGCGACCACCTCGTTCATGATATGCACCCGAGCCGCAGTATGGATGACGCAATCGACGCCCTGCATTGCCTCCGATAGATCCTGCCCGCGGCCAAGACCGGACCACTGGACCGAATGGATGCGAGGATCCGTAGCCGTTTCGGCGCGGCGCAGAGGGGCCACGACATGGCAGTCCGCTGACGCAAGCAATCGGCCGATCAATGCCCGGCCCACGAAACCGCTGCCACCCGTTACCAGAAATGTCTTGGTGCTCATGGGCGACCCTTGGAAGAAATGGATACTGCAAACACACTGCAGCGACGCTGTTGCAAGTGGCGGAACCGCGCTTCTGGCGCGATGCCAGGAAATCGATCGGCTAGCGCACGAGGCGGGCAGTTTATTGAATCGACAACGTCATAGCCACTTCTGTGGCGATGGCAATCGTGCAAGTCGCATCTACCGCAAAGCCAAACACTGGCGCTAATTGCACTTTGCTGTTGGAGCGGACTCAGGGTACGGATAGAATCCGTGCGGAAAAGTGATCGGAGCGCTCGCAGTTACAGGATTTCAGC
Source organism: Pseudomonas sp. S3_G06 (assembly GCF_054667565.1). Taxonomy (NCBI): domain Bacteria; kingdom Pseudomonadati; phylum Pseudomonadota; class Gammaproteobacteria; order Pseudomonadales; family Pseudomonadaceae; genus Pseudomonas; species Pseudomonas sp. S3_G06. The sequence continues at coordinate 1,040,449 of NZ_CP162738.1, read as the reverse complement.
TCCGTCATCACGTCAAATCTCGGCTAACACCGGCCAAAATCAAGATAGCAGACGCCTTTTGCTTCGAAATGGAGAGCACCCATGCAACAGATCAACAACCTCGCAGCGAAGATCGACAAGTTCAAGTCGCAGATAAACGCTTCGGTGCAGCGCGTGGTCGACAGCGGTTGGGTGGTATTAGGGCCGGAAGTCAAACGCTTTGAAACAGCATTCGCAGAATATCTGCAGGCTGGACACTGCATCAGCGTCGCCAATGGAACCGACGCCATCGAGCTGGCGCTCAAGGCACTCGGTGTCGCTGAAGGCGATCAGGTCGCTACAGTGGCCAATGCCGGCATGTACACCACCACATCGGTACTGGCCATCGGCGCAACTCCGCTGTTCATGGACGTCGACCTGGACACTCATGTGGTCACATTGGCGAGCGTCAAGCAAGCGATCGAAACCGGGGCCAAAGCCGTTGTCGTTACCCACCTGTACGGTCTCGCAGTGCCGGACATCAAGGCCATCGCCGCGTACTGCGCGGCGCACAAGGTTGCTCTGCTGGAAGATTGCGCCCAGGCTCATGGCGCCGAGCGCGATGGTCAGCGGGTGGGTACCTTCGGGGACGCTTCCAGTTTCAGCTTCTATCCCACGAAGAATCTCGGAGCCCTGGGCGACGGCGGCGCTGTCGTGACCAATTCGGCTGCAATTGCCCAGCGTGTTGCGCAATTGCGCCAATACGGGTGGTCATCCAAGTATTGCGTGGAGCTCGCAGGCGCCCGCAATAGTCGCCTCGATGAAATGCAGGCGGCCATCCTGTCCGAATTTCTGCCGCACCTTGATGAGGGTAATGCGCGCCGCCGCGAAATCGCCCAGCGTTACCGCACCGAGATTCGCCACGGTGACATCAACCACGCGCCAGACACGGGCTTGGCCTCGGTTGCCCACCTGTACGTGATCAAGTCGCCGAAACGTGACGCTCTGCAAAAACACCTGCGTGAAGCGCAGATCGCCTCCGACGTGCACTACCCGATCCCCGACTACAAGCAGCCGGTATTCGGCCAACAGTTCGCCGGTCTCAACCTGGTCAACACCGAGCAACTGGCTTCGGTCATCCTCACGCTGCCTTGCTACCCGGAAATGACCGACGCCGAAGTCAGCAACGTGATTGCAGCCGTCAATGGATGGACTGCATGAGATATTCCGTCATCGTTCCAGTCTATAAAAACGCTGATTCGATTCCCCGGCTGATCCAGGCTCTGACCGACATGAACACCACACTCGAGAATCAGCTCGAGGTGGTGTTTGTGGTGGATGGCAGCCCTGATGACTCGTTCCTGTTGCTCAAACAGGCTTTGGGTAGCATGAAGTTTTCTGCACAATTGCTCGCGCACTCGCGCAACTTCGGGTCGTTCCCTGCCATTCGCACCGGCCTGATGGCTGCCAAGGGTGATTATTTCGGAGTGATGGCCGCCGACCTGCAAGAGCCGCCAGAACTCTTGATCAGTTTTTTCAAGTCGCTGTCCGACGATGAATGCGACGTTGCCATCGGTACGCGCAATGCCCGCCAGGATCCGTTCTCCAGCCGGATGGCGTCGTCGATCTTCTGGGGCCTGTATCGCCGCCTGGTGGTGCACGACATGCCTGCAGGAGGGGTCGACATCTTCGGCTGCAACAAGGCGTTTCGCGAGCAGTTGCTGCAGCTGAACGAGTCGCGCTCGTCGCTGATTGCGCTTATTTTCTGGCTCGGCTTCCGGCGCAAGTTCATCGAATACGAACGGCAGACACGCCTGGAAGGCAAATCGGCGTGGACCTTCAAGAAGAAACTCGAGTACATGATGGACAGTGTGTTCGCGTTTACCGATTACCCGATCAGACTGCTCACACGCATGGGCGCCATGGGTTCGCTCATTTCGCTGTTCATCGGCTTCATGGTGGTCATTGCGAAGTTGTCTGGAGCTATCGAAGTGCCAGGGTATGCCGCCACCATGCTGGTGGTGCTCTTGTTGGGCACACTCAATCTGCTCGGCCTGGGGCTCGTGGGCACCTATGCCTGGCGCGCCTACGAAAACAGCAAGCAGCGACCGCTTGCCATCGTCTGCATGAAACTCGACAACAAGGAACATTCCAATGATTGAGCCGTTCATCCACGCCAGCGCCGATGTAAAGAGTTCGAAGATCGGCAAGAACACTCGCATCTGGCAATACGTTGTGGTCTTCCCGGACGCGGTGATCGGTGACGACGTCAACGTCTGCTCGCACTCACTGATTGAAAATGACGTGGTGATCGGTGATCGCACCACCATCAAGTCCGGTGTTTACGTGTGGGACGGCTTGCGGATCGGTTCCGACGTATTCATCGGCCCGAACGCCACGTTCACCAACGACAAGTTCCCACGCTCCAAGGTATATCCGGAGTCGTTTTCGCAGACGGTCATCCAGGACGGCGCCTCGATTGGCGGCGGCGCGGTCATTCTGCCTGGCATCACCATCGGTACCGGCGCAATGGTGGGTGCAGGTGCGGTCGTTACCAAGTCCGTACCTCCGTACGCCATCGTGACTGGCTCTCCGGCGCGTATAACTGGCTACGTGGAAAACTCCGCATCCAGTGATGCCACCAAGACTCCTGCTGTCAAAACCCAGGAGCAGGATGATGCGGTAGTGCGTATCGGCGTCGGCGATGTCACCACCCACCGCTTCAAATACATTGCGGACATGCGCGGCGACCTCTCCGTAGGTGAGTTTCACAAGGAAATTCCGTTTACCCCCAAGCGTTACTTTCTCGTGTTCAATGTTCCGAGCCAGAAAACCCGCGGCGAGCATGCCCACCACAAGTGCCACCAGTTCCTGATTTGCGTCAAAGGCAGTTGCGCAGTAGTAGTAGATGACGGCACCAACCGTGCCGAAGTGTTGCTCGACGCTCCGAACAAAGGCATCTATCTGCCGCCACTGACCTGGGGTATCCAGTACAAATATTCCGAAGATGCGGTACTGCTGGTGTTCACCTCGGACTATTACGAAGCTGACGATTACATCCGTGATTATTCAGAGTTCACCAAGCTGACTGCCAAAAAAAGCGCGCCGTGACCACACTGAAAAACAATCCGCAAGTTCGCCGCTGGATCAGCTTCCTGATCGGCGGCGGGCTCAATACCGGAATAACCTACTGCCTCTATCTGTTGCTCAGCTATGTGATCAACTACCAGATAGCCTATGCGATCGCCTATGTTGCCGGAATAGTCTTTGCCTACTTCTTCAACTCGAAAGTCGTGTTCAAGGTCGAGCACTCGGTGATCGGCATGCTTGTTTATCCGACCATTTATCTCGTGCAGTACGTACTCGGCGCAGTTTTACTCAATGTGCTGGTCGAGCACTTGAATATGCACAAGGCTGTTGCACCGATTCTGGTCATATTGCTTCTCCTACCCTCAAGTTACCTTCTAAACAAAGTCGTTCTTAAGGCAACTCATAAAACCAAGCCCGCGAAGGATTAACAGGCGCCCCATGACATCAACTAATCTGGCGTTCACGCCGACGTCGTCGTTGCAGCGCAGAACGGCGCTGACTTTGCTGGCGCATTTCGGCCCGGCTTTACTGACAGTCTTTTTCATGTGGCTGCCGTTTGGCTTCGCGCTGACAGGCCTGCTCGAAGAATGGGGTGTCATCGGTCTGTTCAGCAGAATCGGCGTGTTTTTCGTGACCGATGTGACCAGTGCGATGCCGGCACATGCACTGCGCCCATTGACCATTTTCCCACACGCTCTTGGCTACTTTCTGGACCCGGACACGTTCAATTACTGGCATGTGCTGTTGATCATCGCTCTGGTCATCAAGGGATGGGCGCTGAGCGTCATCGCCACGCGCATCACGGGCGCATTGAAATGGGGCATGCTGGCAAGCATTCTGGTCATCGTTTTTCCTGCCGACACCATGCAGCTGTCGTTCAGATCGATTCACATCAACTGGGCATTGAGTCTGGTTCTGCTCGCCAGCGTCACCTTTTTGCATGCGCTTGACCAGCGCAGTCGCGCGCGCGCTTTTACATTCAGCATTCTCTCCAGCCTCCTGCTCGCTGCAGGCTGCGCAATGTATGAAGTCGCCTTGCTGCTGGCCGCTATTCCGGCACTGGTCGTCTTCGTTCAAGTCGGCTTCAGCGGGCTGATACCCCATCTCAAGCGATTTTTCGCCCACTACCTGATCTGGGCCGCCGGAGCGGTCGCCTACATCGCCTACGTCATCCATACCGCTCCGCTGGTCCAGACCTATCAAGGCGCAGTCGTCGGCGATAGCGCCCTGGCCTCGCTGAAGAGCCACTACAGCAAGATTTTCACTCTGGGCCTGGGACACAGCATCATCGGTGGCTGGATAGACGCTGTACGCATCACGCTCCGCGAAATCAGCAGCTACTGGTATCTGGCCCTCGCCACTCTGGTGCTGCTGGTTCTGATCCAGGTCGTCGCCCGTAAGTCGACCGCCCTGACTTCCGCAAACGAAAACGGCCGTAGCTGGTCCATGCTGGGTCGCATGATCGTCGTTGGCCTGTTGCTGATTTGCATGGGCTACCTGCCCTTCATCTTCAACCTCGCTCACATGTCGGTCAGCCAGCGGACCTTCCTCTACGCAGCGCCTGGCGCAACCCTGTTCTTCCTCGCCCTGTTTGTCGCTGTGGACCGCTATTCGAAGATCGCCAGCACGGCTGTGGCGGCACTGCTTGTTTGCACAGGTCTGGCGGCCCAGCTGTTCCAGTTTCAGCACTACATCGACATTTCGCAAAGACAACAACGCGTGCTGAAAGACATCGTCGAAAATTTCGATGGCAATGCTGTCAATAAAACGTTGGTGATCCTTGATTATTCCAATGAGCTGAACCATGACTGGATGTTCTTGAACCCCAATCTTTCAGCGGCTCTTTTCCACATCTACGGCAAGCCTGTCGACACTCTCGAGGTTTGCTATATGCCGAGTCATGAATGGCAGCAAACCGACTCGCTGGCACGCAAGGGTACCTGTGAACAAACCGCAGAGGGCTGGACATTTCACTATCCAACCCCCGCTGGCGGCCCGGGAGTTGCGACTACGCAGCAACTACCTGACAGGAAACTGGCAAAAGCCGACGTCGTGACGGTCGCCGTTGGCAAACCAGATCCGGCACCGACTACACCGGAACTGGAGGTCTACCGTCGCAACCTTGCCTCCAATGTATTGCCGATTTCAGCGCGACTGCATGGCATTACTGAAAGTGCACCGTGGTTCAATTTCTTCACGTTCCGCACTCAGGAACACCGAGACGAATACTTCTGGGGCTTCGGCAAATACTGGAGCCTGGACGCGCCTATTGCAGGATCTGGCTGGCGCAACACGGAATGGGAGGCAAGCCGAGTCGGGCATACCTCGTCCGCCTGGAAAAACGCTCCCCATGCCACACTGAATTTTGACTTGGCGCCGACCCCGGGCCCTTACGCAATCAGTGGTCTGTTCAACGCATTTGCCAATGAAAAAATTCGTGCCGAAATGCAGGTTTTGGTCAACGGTACCGTCATACCGGTGCAGTGGAGCGCGGACGGCAGCTTCGGAGGTGATTTGAATCCGCAATTGCTCAAGACCGGGCGCAATGTCATCGAGTTCGTGTCGGCAGTGGATAACAACTACTACGGACTTTCAGCCAGATTGGACTGGGTAAAAATAGCCAAGCAGCGCTGACCCGTAGCTCCGACAAGCCGTTTGATCCTGGATGCTTCTTCGCAGGTATCCGGGATACCGGCAACTTTAAATTATTCCCGCCGAGGACTGGCCTACCTGGATCCCGGCGTATCGCGCAAAGGCATTTGCAATGATTACGAAGTCTTCGGTAAAGACTAGCGAGCCAGGCACGCTTTCCCGGCACACATTTACGAGCCGCTGTCTCGCCGATATCCTGCCTGCCATAGTTGTGGTACTGATACTTTGGCTGCCCTTCGGATTCGCCCTGACAGGCTTGCTGGAGGAATGGGGAATTCTGGGCCTGTTCGTCAATAACGGTGTGTTCTTTTTCACCGGAACCACCAGCCCTCTTGCACCCCACGCGCTCCGACCGCTGACGATTTTCCCTCAGGCTGTTGCCTACTGGCTGGACAGCAACTCGTTCGATTACTGGCATGTATTGCTGATGATTGCCTTGGTCATCAAAGGCTCTGCGGTCAGCTACCTCCTGAGAAATCTGACAGGCAGTATGAAGTTAGGGATGATTGCCAGTGTTCTGGTGATCATCTATCCCGCGGATACCATGCAGCTGTCGTTTCGCGCGATTCATATCAATTGGGCACTCAGCCTGGCTCTGCTGGGCAGCGCCTTGTTCCTTTTTGCTCTGAACCTGCAACGCAAGCTTCATGCGGGACTGGTCAGCACTCTTGGCGCCACTCTTTTCTCTGCCGCCTGCTTCATGTACGAAGCGTCGTTGTTGCTCGCTTGTATTCCGGCACTGGTCATTTATTCAAAAGTAGGCATGAAGCGCGCACTGCAACAAGTGCTGCACAAGGCAACTAACCACGGAATCTGGCTGCTCGGCGTGGGCGTTTATCTGGCTTACGTCATACATACCGCGCCCCTGGTGAAAAGCTATCAAAGCAGTCTGGCCGGGAAGGATCTCGTATCTACCCTGACCGCCAACTTTCCCAAGCTGTTCAGCGTTGGACTGATGCGCAGTAGCCTTGGTGGCTGGTTTGATGCCGCCAGAATCACCGTTCTGGAATTTGTTAACTACGGTTATCTGATCACCAGCAGCCTGCTGTTGACTCTCCTCATCATCCTTCTCGCCAAGCGTTACGCTCAACCGGCTGGACCAGCGCGCTTTGCCGATCTGTCAATGAATGCGCGGCTCGCGCTATCGGGATTGGCGCTACTGCTGCTAGGTTATGCTCCGTTTTTACTTTCCGGCGCGCACCTCGTCATAAATCAGCGGACGTTTCTGTTCGCCACGCCGGGCGCAGTTCTGCTGTGGCTCGCGGTCATCAACACCGGCTTAAGTCTCTCCAGACCGCTTACCAATGCCTGCATAGGTTTTCTGTTTGTCACTGGCATTTCATTTCAGCTTTATCAGTTTCACCACTACGTTGAAATCTCAAAAAAACAGATGGGTATCCTGAAAGACATTGCCAATCACTTCGACGGGCAACTCAACAACAGGACAATGCTGATTCTTGATTACGGCAATCAGCTCAACCATACATGGATGTTTATCGCCGACGGCCTTAACGGTTCGCTTTCATACCTTTACGGCAAACCCGTCTCAAACATTCAGGTCTGTCACATGCCCAGCGGCGAATGGCAGCAGACCGACGCCGTACAAAGAAAAGGTCGATGCATCCAGGGCGATAACGGTTGGACGTTCGAATATCCAACGTCGGTTAGTGGCCCTGGCTTTCCGACTACAACCCAGCCGAAGAGCCTTATCATTGCAAAATCGGATATCGTCACTGTAGAGATCGGCAGGCAAACGCAGGCTGAGTCCTCCACAGATGCATCCAACATCACTAAGCCAGTAATGCCTGCGAACGTGCTGCCCGACCGCTATCAAAGCATCGTTGATGTAATGAATAAAAAGACTCACTTCATCCGCTTCAAGGACATGGTCGTCAACGATGACTATCGGTGGTCATTCGGGAAATGGTGGAGCATGGAACTTCCAACTCAAGGGTCAGGCTGGCGCGAAACGAGTTGGGATGTGAAATACTTTCATCACCAGCCATCAGCCTGGAAGAGCGAAAAGCAGTCCAGCCTGATATTCAGGTTCGCTCCGAAAGATGGTCGGCAATACGTTCTCGAGGGCAGATTCAGTCTGCTACTAAACAATGCGATCATGAACAGCATGGCGATATCGATCAATGGTTCACCCGTTATTCTTTCGTGGGGCGAAATGGGCAAATTCAAGGCAGTGATTGATCAAGGCGTACTGCACCACGGCCCCAACGTCATCGAGTTCAGCTCATTGACCGATGACAACTATTTCGGATTGTCCGCAATTCTGGAAGGAATCCACATCTCCAGACAACATTGAGCTGAAGCCAATAGCGGAAACAGGCGTTAGAAAATCCTGGACGCCTGTGATGCTGCTATCTGACAGACAGTCAGCGCTCAATCACGCGGGGCGCGGAAGCACTAGCCTTGATGACTTTGCGGTAGACAGCGGCGTAGGCCTTCACCATGTTTTCAGCTGCAAACACGCTTTTATATCGCTGCATTGCTTGACGCCCCATCTGCAGAGCCAACGGGGTGTCATGCCAAAGCCGATTCATTGCCTCAGCCAATCCGTCAGAGCTGCGCGGAGCGACCACGAGACCGGTTTCACCAGCGATATTGATAAAGGTTGTACCCGAGCCGATTTCACAGGAAATGAGCGGTTTGCCGTACATCGCCGCCTCAAGCAGCGAGATGCCAAATGACTCCGAACGCAAGTGTGATGGAAATACAAAGGCATAACACAGCGTCAACAGCGCAGCCTTGTCCTCATCACCCAAGCCTCCCAGAAAATGCACATTGGCAAGGCCGAGCCGCGTAGCCTGCTCTTTTAGTTCGGACTCCTGATGCCCACCCCCGAGGATCACCACTGGCAATCCGCTGATCTTTGCCGCATCCAGCAGGTAATCGAGGCCCTTGTAATATCGCAAGGCACCGACGAACAGGAAGAACTTCGAACCTACCCGGCTCCGCCAGAAATCAAGCCTGGTTTCGGGGACGACCGGATAGGTAGCCCTGTCCAACCCATAAGGAATGATTTCGACCTTGTCGCGGAACCGTGACAGCACCGGACTGCTTTGCGCGTAGTTAGGTGAAGACGCCACGATACAATCCACGCTGGAGAGAAAGCGGTTCATCAGTGGCTGATACAACTTGAGCAGTGTCTTTTGCTTGACGATATCGGAGTGATAACTGAGTACCGAGGGTTTGCCATGCCGAGTCGCAAAATGGGCTAGGTCCATATAAGGCCAAGGGAAGTGGTAATGCACCACATCAGCCTCTTTGGCCAACTGCGAAAAGTCCTTGAACGCGGACAGAGAGAATCCCGTCGAGGCAACATGCATATCCAGCCTGGAGCGATGGGTCAGGTGATTACCCACTGGTTCATTACGAGCAGCGCCCCGCTCACTGAGGTACAGCACTTCGGAGGAAAACCCGTGTTCCGCGCCGCCTTGGGCTATCTGGAAAATGACCTGCTCGATCCCGCCCATCGTTTCCGGGTAATAGGTTTTGAAGAAGTGCAGAACCTTGATCATTTGGCGTCGATAACCTTTTGGTAGACCTGCAGGGTTTCTCGAGCACAACGCTCCCAGGAAAAGCCTTGCGCGTGCTTCATTCCCTTGATGACGGCGGCATCGCGCCAACATTGATCGGTCAGCCCGCGCTCGATAAGACCGGTCAGCGCTTCAACGTCCAGCGCGGCGCACATCAGCGCAGCATCACCCGCCACCTCAGGCAGCGAGGAACTATTGGAGCAGACCACCGGCACCCCGGAGCTCATGGCTTCCAGAACCGGTAGACCGAAACCTTCATAAAGCGACGGAAACGCGAACAGACGTGCACCGGCAAACAGCAGGGGCAAGTCTGCACTGGGAACGAATCCGAGATAATGCGCCCAGCCTTCACGCCTGGCGCTTTCGAGCTTCTCGTGAATCGCGTCGTTGCGCCAACCGTGATACCCAGTAAGGATCAACGGCCAACGGGTTCGCGATGCAAGGGGCAATCGACCATAGGCGGCGAGCAACGTCTCGATGTTCTTGCGCGGCTCGATCGTACCGACGAAAAGCGTGTAGCCATCGGGCTTCAAGCCATGGCGTGCAAGCACATCGCGAAGCTCATGCGGCGCGCGAGGAAAGAACTCCGGAGAGCTGGCCAGCGGCACAGTATGGATTCGTTCGATGGGCCAGGAAAAATAGCTGGCCAGTTCCTGTCGCGTGAATTCCGAATCAGTGATCAAAGCATCGGCCCTGACCAGTGTGGTTTTCAGCTCTTTTTGCAGGTAACGGACTAACTGCGGCGCGTGACAATGCGCCCAGGTGAAGGGCGACAGATCGTGAAACGTTGCCACGCTGCGCCCGGCAAAAGGCGGCAGATAATAATTGGGGCTGTGGTAAAGAAAATCCCCATGCCCTTTCAGGGCAGCCTTGCGCAACATCGGCATTAACAACCGATAAGCTTCCACCGCCAGAAAGTTCTTCTGCACCGCGCGCTTCAAGCCGTAACCGCTGCCCGACTCATTGGAAGCGGTGGGAAGTTCAGGCAGAAAACGTCGACCGGCAAAAAATTGCAGGTCGGTAATTTCAGGACTTTGCTGAAGTCTCAGCGCAAGTTCATAGGTATAGCGACCGATGCCAGTCAGCGGAAAGCGGATCGGCTCAACTGAAAGAACTAGCTTCATTTATTCCGCCGCAAGCATCCAGCTCAGAGTTTCTTCCAGCCTTGGCGTGTCCCAGCCCTGAACCAGCCCACAAAGACGGGTATTGTCGCCGCACAGAATTTTGACTTCGTTGGCTCGGACAAACGCCGGGTTCACTTCGACTGCAAGCTGATGCCCCGTGATAGCCGAACACATGTCGATCACTTCACGCAGGGAATGACTTTTGCCCGAACTCACATTGACCGTCTGGCCAACAGGCCGCGCCTCGATCAAACCGCGATAAGCCTTGACCACAGCACGCACATCGCTGAAGTCGCGAGATACATCAAGGTTGCCCAGCTCGATCTTGTCCGCACGCTGCCGGAAATGAGCGACGATCTTCGGCAGCAGAAAGCTCTCGGCCTGGCCGACACCGGTGTAATTGAAAGGACGTGTCACCACTATCGGCAAGCGGTTATGCCAAAGACTGGCCATGTATTCCATGGCCAGTTTGCTGACTGCGTAATCGTTGGCCGGCGCTGGCGGTGTGGATTCACTGAGCAACCCCGCCGAAGCATTGCCATAGACATTGGCACTGCTTGCCAGCAGCACGCAGTCCGGCACCTTGCCACAAGCTGCGACGGCTTCCAGCAGGTGACGGGTGCCGATGAGATTGACACGGTAGAACGTATCGGCCGCACCGTGAGCCACAAAGGCGAGTGCGGCCAGATGAATTACCACGTCGGGTTGAATAGTTGCCAGTAACTCGCGCAAGGCAGAACCGTCAGCCAGATCAACCTGATAATAGCCAGGTTCATCCGACGGTTGTGTACCCATCCCTATCACTTCATAACCACCGGCTTTGAGCTCGGCAGCCATGTACCGCCCGGTGAAACCTTGAATACCTGTGATCAACGCGCGTTTACCGGCAATACTCATCAGAACGAAAACCCTTTCTCATTTCGACGCAGATCCGCCTCGACCATCATGCGGCACAGCTCTTCAAGCGTGGTTTTTGGCTCCCAGCCCAGCGCCGCTTTGGCTTTGGCAGGGTTGCCGATCAACAGCTCGACTTCGGTAGGACGATAGAATTTCGGGTTGATCGTGACCAACACCTTGCCAGTCGCCAGGTCTGTGCCCTTCTCGTCTTCAGCCGCACCGCTCCAGGCCAGATCGATCCCGACAGCCTTGAAGGCCATGGTCACGAAATCGCGCACGGTTTCGGTACGGTTGGTCGCGAGTACAAAAGTATCCGGTTCGTCTGCCTGCAGCATGCGCCACATGCCTTCGACGTACTCTTTGGCAAAGCCCCAGTCACGCTTGGCGTCCAGATTGCCGAGTTCCATCTTGTCGAGCAGGCCCAGCTTGATCTTCGCCACGGAGTCGGTGATCTTGCGGGTAACGAACTCGCGTCCGCGCAGTGGCGACTCGTGGTTGAACAAAATGCCGCTGGTGGCAAAGATGTTGTAGGACTCGCGGTAGTTGATGGTCATCCAGTGCGCGTACAGTTTGGCAACGCCGTAAGGACTGCGCGGGTAGAAAGGTGTGCTTTCGATCTGTGGAATCGCCTGCACCTTGCCGAACATCTCGGAAGTCGACGCCTGGTAGAAACGCACTTTCGGATTGACGATCCGGATCGCTTCCAGAAGGTTCACACACCCCATGCCGGTAATGTCACCGGTAGTCAGAGGCTGATCGAATGACACGCCAACGAAACTCTGGGCTGCAAGGTTGTAAACCTCAGTCGCTTCAGTGGTCTGAAGCAGACGGATGCTGGCCGACAGATCGGTCAGGTCGTACTCGACCAGATGCAGATTGGGATGCTTTTCAATACCCAGCTCCTCAATGCGCCAGAAGTTGACAGAACTGGTTCGACGGTAGGTGCCGTACACCGTATAACCTTTTTCCAGCAGCAGTTCCGCCAGATAGGCGCCGTCTTGCCCAGTAATGCCGGTAACGATAGCTTTCATGCGAATCCTCTAAACTCCATTAGAGAGCCTTTGCCAGGCTCCGTTGTGTCATGTGCGCCCATTGAGCTCTAAGTCGAAGAGCCATGAAATCTTGCAGATCATACAGAATGCGGCTCGGAACGACGATACCAAAGCTGTTCGCCAGGCGTAACAGGATCATTATGCCAGCAGCCCATGACATTCCTCCGCACGTCGAGGATTGCATTCTGCCCGATCCATGCCACGCCTACACGGATATATAAATCAAGAAGTTGCTGCTACCGATCGAAATCCCCCAGCTCGTGCGACAGGCAATAAAGAAATAACTCAGAAAGAGTGACACTCCCCGCACCCAAGCCTAAAATGGCGTGTTTTTTTGATCAACAATCTGGTGCTATTAATGCGCAATGGTTCAGTAAGTATCGCCGTGTCGGACATCATCGCCGCGACGAGACGGTACGCTTTAGTAGGGATGCTAGGCTGGCAGGACGTTCGACAGCGCTATAGAAGGTCGGCACTCGGACCGTTCTGGCTGACTATCAGCATGGGCGTCATGATCGCCACCATCGGTGTGGTTTTCGGTCAGATTTTCAATTCTCCGATTCAGGAATTCCTGCCCTTTCTCGCTATCGGCATGATTCTCTGGAGCTTCATGTCGACGGTGATCACCGAAGGCTGCACCGGCTTCATTGCCGCCGAAGGCATCATCAAGCAATTACCGATCCCCCTGTTTGCCCACATCATGCGCATGATCTGGCGCAACATCCTGATTCTGGGTCACAACATCGTGATCTTTCCACTGGTACTGCTGGCCGTCGGCAAACCGCTGACCTGGTTGGCCCTGATCAGCATTCCGGGTTTTTTCCTGGCACTGCTCAACTTGACCTGGATCGCCCTTCTGCTGGGCATTCTGTGTGCGCGCTACCGTGATCTGCCCCAGATTGTCGGAAGTTTGTTGCAAGTCGTGTTTTACCTCACGCCAATCATGTGGATGCCAAGCTTGCTGCCGCAACGGGCAGGTCTGTACCTGCTTGATCTGAACCCGGCCTACCATGTCATGTCGGTGGTTCGATCCCCGCTGATCGGGCAGTTGCCCACCGCCACCAACTGGTGGGTTTCCCTGGGCATGGCCGTCGTCGGCTGGGCTTTCGCGCTCGTGGTTTACGGCCGTTACAAGCGCCGCATCGCATACTGGCTCTGAGAAGAACGACTAATGTCCTTGATCGAATTCAAAAATGTCTGTGTAGATTTTCCGATCTATAACGCGAACGGGCGCTCGCTGAAAAAGCGTCTGATGCAAGTGGCTACCGGCGGTCAGTTAGGTGCGGATCAACAGGGCCGAGTGATTGTCAGAGCTCTGGAAGACCTGACGTTCACCCTCCGCGACGGGGATCGGGTCGGCCTCCTTGGACACAACGGCGCAGGCAAGAGCACCCTGCTGCGCTTGCTCAGCAGCGTGTACGAACCTTCCTCCGGCACCGCCGTGATCAAGGGAGAAATCGGCTCGTTGATCGACATATCACTGGGTACGGATCCGGAAGCGACCGGCCGCGAAAACATTTTCCTGCGCGGCGGCATTCTTGGCATGACCAAGTCGGAGATCGCCGAAAAGCTCGACGAGATCATCGAATTCTCCGAGCTTGGTGATTTCGTCGACATGCCGATCCGCACTTATTCGTCAGGGATGCACTTGCGTCTGGCGTTTGCGGTTTCGACGACGATAAAACCGGAAATCCTGTTGATGGACGAATGGCTTTCGGTGGGTGATGAAGGCTTCAAGCACAAAGCCGAAATCCGCATGAACGAGCTGGTGAAATCGACCAATATCCTGGTGATTGCCAGCCACTCACGCGAACTTGTCATGCACACCTGCAATCGAGTGCTGTGGCTTGAGCACGGGAAAATAAAAATGGATGGCGACCCGGCGACGGTCACCGCGGCTTATTTCGGAGCTTGAGGCAGATGAACAGCATTAAGCGCAACGGCGTGGATATACAAGTGGCTTTCACGCTGGCCTCCAGCCGCCTGCACGCCAAGAACCTCATTGAAACGGGGGCTGATGTCCCGGCGGAGGTCGTAGCGACCAAGCCAGGCATGAAACTGATCGTACGCCACTATACGAAACAGGCGCTTGTGCGTATTGCGCATCGCCTTGTCAGAGCGGCCCGACCGGTCACGCGCCCACTATTGTTCCGCCTGCGCAACTACTTCACCTCCACCCTCCGCCAGGAAATGCTGGAAGAGTTCACCAAGCTGCAGAAAATTCAGTACCAGCAGCACCAGCAGATCGTTCTCGAATTTCAGCGCCTGGCGAACTCGGCGAAGATACAGACCCGACTGTCGCAAAAAATCTTTTCCGGCCAGCACTCGCTGGAAAGCCTGCAACAACAACTGGACCGTATCGAACAGAAATGTGCGGGCGTCGACCGTCAACCGGCTGTCGATTCGCTTCAGGGCGAGGCCACGGCCGCTCCTCGACAAGCCAGAGGTGAAGGTGCATGAAAAGTGAAGTGATCGTCGTCGGTGCCGGCGGGCACGCCAAGGTGTGTATCGAATTGCTGCGAGCCCAAGGCGATAGCGTCGCTTACTGCGTAGGTAATCCGGACAGTCCGGATACCTGCCTGGGAGTTCCCGTACTTAAAAATGACGAACACCTTGCGGCGCTTCGCAAGGATGGCTACGAAAAGGCGTTCATCGCGATCGGGTCCAATTCAGTGCGAAACAAGCTGGCCGCGAAGGCGGCCCAGTTAGGGTTTGGCCTGATCAATGCGATCAGTCCGGCAGCAGTGGTTTCACCTTCAGCTAATTTGGGAAGGGGAATCGCCGTCATGGCTGGCGCCGTTATCAACGCCGAGGCGAAAATTTCGGACCTGTGCATCGTCAATACCGGCGCCACTATCGATCACGATTGCGTGATTGGCGAGGCGGTCCATATTGCTCCGCAATGCGCGCTGGCGGGCAATGTGCATGTGGGCAATTTCAGCTTTATCGGTGTCGGCAGCAAAATCATTCCCGAGGTTCATATTGGTGAGTCGGTGATGGTAGGTGCTGGCAGCGTCGTCATTTCGAACATCGGGTCGGCAACCACAGTCGTAGGCGTGCCAGCCAAAGCTCTACACAAAATTTGAAGGAACAAGCATGAATCGTATTTCTGTTGCACAACCGAAGCTTGCCGGAAACGAACGTAAGTATGTGCTGGATTGCCTGGATACCAACTGGATTTCCTCGAACGGCAAATACATCGGCGCCTTCGAAGAAAGCTTCGCAGCATTCTGCGGCGTCAAGCATGCGATCGCGACCAACAACGGCACCACTGCACTGCACCTCGCATTGGTCGTGCTCGACCTGCAACCGGGCGATGAAGTCATCATTCCGACAGTGACCTACATTGCCACTGCCAATGCCGTGCGCTACTGCGGAGCGACGCCAGTATTGGTGGACGTGTGCGCCGATACGATGAACATCGATCCGCAGACAATCGAAAGCAAGATCACCGCGAAGACCAAAGGCATCATCCCGGTGCACCTGTACGGTCACCCTGCGCAGATGGATGTCGTCAACGACATCGCCCGCAAACACAACCTGTGGGTAGTGGAAGACGCGGCCGAAGCACATGGCGCCGAGGTCAAGGGCAGCAAGGTTGGCAGCCTCGGCACGTGCGCAACCTTCAGTTTTTTTGGCAACAAGATCGTCACCACCGGTGAAGGCGGCATGATTACCACCAACGATGATGAACTGGCAGCGAAACTGCGCCTGTTCCGTGGTCAGGGTATGGATCCGAAGCGTCGTTACTGGTTTCCAGTGGTCGGCTACAACTACCGCATGACCAACATTCAGGCAGCGATCGGTCTGGCGCAAATGGAAAACATTGATACTGCCCTGGCTGATCGTGATCGGCTCGCTGGCTGGTACAACGAAGCGCTGGCCGAGCTTGCTGGCAAAATCGTGTTGCCGACCGAGGCCTCCTGGGCCAAACAGGTTTTCTGGATGTACAACATCTTCCTGAGCGATGGCGACGAGCACAAACGTGACGAAGTCATGCAAAAGCTTGATGCCATGGGTATCGAAACCCGCCCGGTCTTCTACCCGATGCACGTGCTGCCACCGTACAAGGAAGACAGTACCTACCCTGTTGCAGACTTGTGGTCGGGACGGGGCATCAATTTGCCGACGCATCAGGACCTGACTCAGGATGACATCATCAGAATTGCAGCCAGCCTGCGTGAGGTCCTGGCCGACTGATGAAAATCGCCCTTTGCTCCACATTCGTGCCCTTCATCAGAGGGGGCGGAAGGAATATTGTCGACTGGCTGGCCTCCACGCTGACGGCAGCCGGCCATCAGGTCGAAGTCGTCTACTTGCCCGAACTGGATGCGCCGGATCTGTTGTTTCAACAGATGATGGCGTTGCGTTGGGTCGATCTGCAGAGCGCTGACCGGGTGATATGTTTCCGGCCACAGTCGCACCTGATTCCCCATCCGCACAAGATCCTCTGGTTCATCCATCATATTCGTGCGTTCTACGATATGTGGGACAGCCCGTACCGCGATTTCCCGGACAATGCCAAGCATCGCGCAATTCGCGATGCGCTGGTGGATGCCGATACCAGAGCCCTGGGCGAAGCAAAGGCAATCTTCACCAATTCGAAGGTCGTATCCAAGCGCCTCAAGACCTACAACGACTTCGATAGCGAGGTGCTTTACCCTCCGGTCTTCGAGTCGGAGCGTTTTTTTTGCGCTGGCTACAACGATGAAATCGCTTACATCTGCCGCCTCGAACATCACAAGCGCCAACACCTGCTGATCGACGCACTGAACTATACGACGACGCCGGTCCGCCTGCGGTTGCTGGGTACGGGCGCGGGTCCTGACTACGGTATCGCCCTGCGCGAAAAAATCGAAGAGTACGGCCTTTCAGACCGAGTGACCCTGGATGATCGCTGGATCACCGAAGAAGAAAAGGTTGCGCAGCTGTCGGTTTGCCTGGCTGCCGCCTACCTTCCGGTCGATGAAGACTCCTACGGCTATCCCAGCCTTGAAGCCAGTCACGCGGAAAAGCCGATTCTCACCACTACCGACTCGGGTGGCGTTCTGGAATTGGTGCAGGATGGCTATAACGGCTATATCGCCGAGCCGACTCCAGAGTCTCTGGCCGCTGCGATGGACAAACTTTACAGGGATCGAAGTCTGACCGAAGCCATGGGCAAGAATGCCCGGCAGCGCCTGGTTGACTTGAAAATTTCCTGGTCACATGTGCTGGAGCGTCTGTTGGCATGAAAGTCCTGATTGTGAACAACATGGCTCCGTTCATCTGGGGCGGCGCCGAAGAACTGGCGGTCAATCTGCAAAGAAACCTGCTCATGGCCGGTCACGACGCCGAAGTCATGCGCATCCCGGCTCAGTGGGAACCGGCATCGCGCATCCCCTCCCAGATGCTGCTGACCCGCACGCTGGAAATCTTCAATACCGATCACGTCATCGCCTTGAAATTCCCGGCGTACCTGGTTCGCCACCACCGCAAATCACTGTGGCTGCTGCACCAGTATCGTCAGGCCTATGACCTTTACGACGTCGGCCAGACCAACCTGCCGGCAGACAAAAGCGGCACCGACATTCGCAACGCCATTATCAACGCGGACAACGAAACATTCGCGGAGAGCCGCAGCATCTACACCAACTCCGAAGTGACCAGGCAGCGGTTGTTCAAGTACAACGGCTTCGACTCGCAGGTGTTATTGCCGCCTGTAAACGATCCTGAAGCATTCACCGGCGGTGAATATGACGATTACATATTTGCCGGCGGACGCGTCAACGGCATGAAGCGTCAGCATTTGCTGCTGCGAGCACTTGCCAAAGCCGACAAACGGGTCAAGCTGGTCATTGCCGGGCCTCCCGAGTCGCACGCCGACACGCTGCAATTGCATTCGATCATCAATGAATTCGGCCTTCATGATCGCGTCAAACTTGACCTTGGATTCCTGCCGCGCTCCACCTACGTCAATTATGTCAATCGTGCACTCGCCGTTGCTTACATTCCGTTCGATGAAGACTCCCTGGGTTACGTCGCGATGGAAGCCGCCACTGCGCGCAAAGCACTGATCACGACGACGGACAGCGGTGGCATTCTGGGCCTGGTCAATCCACAGGAGTCCGGATGGCGAGCAGAACCCACTGCAGAAAGTCTGGCAGAAGCGATGAATGCGGCATTCGAAAGCAAAACCCGAACCATCGAATACGGCGAAGGCGCGGAGGCGCTGTGGAATACCCTGGGCATCAACTGGCCCGAGACCATAGAGGCGCTACTTAAATGAAACTGGTCATTTTTACCCCCGGCGTCAAATCCTCCGCCATCGGAAGGATGACTCGTCTCGTGGTTCGCGCCCTGCTCAGTCAGCAGCACCACATTGTGCTGGTGCGCACTGAAAGCCCGCATGTTCTCGACAAAGAGGCTCATGACTTCGGTTGCACTGTCATTGCCTGGACGGATGAAGAGCGGGTTGGCACCGAAGTGGCGGACGCTGACTGCCTCGTCTACCAGATCGGCGACAACTACGAGTTTCACGAAGGTGGCGTGGCCTGGCTTCACAAAGCCCCGGGCATTGTCTGCCTGCATGACTTCTTCCTCGGCCATCTTTTCTGGGGTTGGGCGCAGCAACGGCGCGATGAGGCCCATCACATCCTGACGCAGTGGTACGGACGCAGAATCGCCACCGACTACTTCAACGTCAGCGACAGTACGACCTTCATCAACTCGACGCGAGAAACCGCACCGCTGACCGAATGGATCAGTTCGATGGCCACCGGCGTGATTACCCATAGCAACTGGGGATGCAAGCGGGTAATGGCCGCGTGCGCGGGTCCGGTTTTTGTGACGCCGCTGGCCTACGATGCTCCTGGGGCTGTCGACGGGCAACCGGTACAAAATGACAATCGCAAGTTGCGGTTGTTGACCATCGGCCACGTCAACCCCAACAAACGCGTTGAAAGTTGCATCAAGGCCATTGCCAGCAACGCCTCACTTCGAAAGAACGTGAGTTACCGTCTGGTGGGGGCGATCCTTCCGGATGTCGAACGGAAATTGACCGAAATGGCCGCCAAAGCCGGGGTCGAGCTGATTATTTCCAACGAAGTCGATGACGCCGCTTTGTCAGAGGCCATTCGCGAAGCTGACGTTATCAGTTGCCTGCGCTGGCCCAGCCTCGAAGCGGCTTCAGCCTCTGCGATCGAAGCGATGCTGTACGGTAAAGCCACCATCGTTACCGACACCGGCTTTTACAGCGAACTGCCCGATCAGTACGTATTGAAGGTATCGCCTGAAAGGGAAATAGAAGATCTGAAGAAGATCCTTCTATCACTGCGCAGCAGCCCCTCCTCGGCGATCGATATCGGCAAGCAGGCGCAAACGTGGGCACAGGAGACATTCACGGCCGAGAACTACGCCCATAAACTTGTGCATGCGGTGCCTGTCGCGCTTCGGGCGAAGGTGATCATTTCAGCGGTCGACCATTTTGCGACCATCATCGAGAAATGGTCAGCAAGCCCCGAATTGCTCGGTACGCCCGAGATTCTCAAGTCGCTGAATCTGTTCAACACCAATACGATTGCCTAAATACCAGCATGCGGCGGATCGACCCTGATCCACCGCATGCTGTAATCGTTACTTCAAGCTATCGAAAACAAACTGCGCCGTCTCTTTCCAGGCAACGGGTTTGTAATCACGTTTGATCGCCGCTTCCTTGGCCGCCAGCGCCAGCGGATCGAACGCATACTTATGCAGTTCAGCCACCCAAGCCGACACGTCCCATGGCTCCAGGTAGTCCAGCAGCTGCCCGCCTACCTCCGGAATCGAAGCCGCACTGGAGGCCAGGCAGTACTTGCCGGCAGCCAGACTTTCGGCAACAGGCAATCCCCATCCTTCATACAATGAAGGGAACGCAGTCATCATGCAGTTGCGGTACAAGTGCATGAGGTCTGAGTCCGAAACGTTATTGAGAATGCGTATGTAATCCTGAGTTCTCGGATCAAGCGAGATGTCCGATAACAAGTCACCCACGCCCCAACCCGGCATTCCGACGAAGACCAGTTTAGGCAGATCCTGAACACCGCTATCGATCAGGCGGGTATAGGCGCGGTAAAGCACTTCATGGTTCTTGCGGCGCTCGATCGTGGAAACGAACAGGACGAAACGCTCTTTCAATAATGTTTCGACGTCAGGGCTGACGGCGTCGCTCAACTCGTGAGACAGCTGACAGCCCAACTTGACCACCGCCGTTTCAGGAACCGGTGCACCCAATTCGTCGAGCAACGCGATCAGATCCTTGCGCGTGCATTCGGAAATGCACAGGATCTTGTCCGCGCACCAGGCGACGTCAGCAAAGTAATTGGCAAACTTGGCCGCAACATCACCCACGCACAAGTGTGGCAGTCTCACCGGAATCACGTCGTAGCAGAAGAGAATGACGCGCAAACCGACCTGTTTCTTCAACTCATAGAGATGTACAAGGTCTTTATTGTCCCAGTCCAGCCCCACCGATATATAGCTGTCACCTTTGGCAAAGGGATGGCCGCCACTGTGCACTTTGCGTGATGCAGGATTGAATACATGGCTGCGCTGGGCCGGTTTGAAAAAAGCCCGTGCGGCCGAAATCAAATGGCGGACGCCGATCACCGCTTCCACGATGGAGGTACGGCGCAGCTGGAAAAACTGATAGATACGCCCGCTCAACTTGGGAGGCAGGCGGTTCAGTACCTTGGTCGCCTTTTCTTTCAGGCGCGCCTCTATCGAACGTTTATTGGTAGTGCCGGCAACTGTCCGGCCTGGCGCTGCCGCGTGAACCCCGGAAATTCTCTTCAGGGTTTTTGCCACGTCGGCCGCATCGATCGCGCTGTATCCGGTGGCATGACTGAAGAAGCAGAACTTCACCTCTTCCCCCGCCGCGATCAGTTCGAGCGCATGGGCCGCAGCCTCTGCCTCGGTACGAATAATGCCTACGGCTGGCCGACGCCAGCCAAGAATGGTTGTTACATCAAACCAAGTGGTCATGCTTGCGCCTTCTGAACGATAACGTCTGCCGCTGTACGCGGAATTGATTCCAGACTCCGAGCCCACGTCAATGGCTCACGCGATGCTCTGTCCGGGCCGTCACCACTGATCGTCGCAGGCCCGGTGAGACGCGCGCGGATTGCCGCATGAAACTCGTGTGGCGTACGCGCAACGCTGATCTCGGGAAGCAGAAGATGCTGTTCAAAACCACGAAATGCCGCTTCGGTTCCGATGACGTACTTGCCAGAGTAAATGGCTTCGGCGGTTTTGATATTCGAGCCGCCGCCGTGGGGGATCGGTAACAGAAATGCGTGCGCAAGTGTCTTGACGGCGTCCAGATCTTCGTCCGGCAGCATGTACAGCAGTTGCAGGCGCGACAGGTTCAGTTGCCCCCAGCGACTGTCGCGAAGTGTGGTTTCGAGGTGCTCACATACACTGCCGACCACCACCAGTTTGCTGTCCGGAGGAATGCACGCCAGAGAACTGCCGAGGCATTCATTGAAACCCTTGAAGTTGGGCGGATGAGCACTGGCAACATAGAGAATCCAGGGCGACTGCGGCAGCCGCTCTTTCCAACTGACGAGCAACTCCGCCCTGGCCGACCACGGCGCGATACCGTTGGACGCCAGCAGCGGTCTTTTCGCGCCCCAGCCCTTGAGAATATCGAAATCGGCCTGGGTTACCGCCACGGCAATATCTGCTTCCAGCGTTGCCTTGCGCTCGAGCGTCTCGATGTCGGCGATCACCGATTCGGCGCCCTTGATGCCATAGCTGTCGAGAATCTCCTGCTTCAGCGGAGCCTCGATGTTCTGCGAACCGTAAATGAGGCACGCATTGGCGTATTGCGGCATCTGGCGGATCTTCAGCACCAGCGGCCATAGCCATGGCTGCTCGACATGAATGACGTCGATCACTGGCGGCAGTTTCTTGAGAATGTCAGCAAACCCGCCCTGCTCCGACGCTGCGAATTCCCCGGACAGCAAATCGTTGATCAGTGGCACATACGTGCCCTTGTATTTCCTGAAATCGCTGCCAGCCGGAAAGCTGACATCGTTGGCACCCAGGGTAGATGGCGGATAACCTTCCGGCTCATATACCGCCAAATGAGTTACATCCCAACCATTTTCGCGAAAGGTCTTGGCGATGTTGGCGACCCGGACCTGTCCGCCGTGGCGGGGACTGGCAATCGGGTACGTGCTTAGCAATAAAACCGTTTTCAAAATGGCAACCTATAGAAATGATATTTCGCAACCCGCGCCCGCATCGCTGTGCTTCGCTCACCAAAGCACGGGCGCTGCTGAATACCAGACGGGCGAAGCTTCAAGCCCCTTTGATCAACAACTCGATCTCTTTCAGACGCGCCCACATCAATGCCTGATCGCCACGGGTTTCGACGTTGAGGCGCAACAGCGGCTCGGTGTTGGAGCCACGCAGGTTGAAGCGCCAGTCGGCAAACGACACGCTGATGCCGTCAGTCCTGTCGAGCGCGGGATTGAGCGGCAGGAAATGCTCCAGGACTTTGTGCAGCATCGCCGGCACATCTTCAACGCGATAATTGATCTCGCCGGTGCATGGATAAGCGGCAATACGCTCATCGACCAGTTGCGCCAAGCTCTTGCCAGTGCTGGACATCAGGGCCGTGACCAACAACCAGGGGATCATCCCGCTGTCACAATAGGCGAAATCACGGAAATAGTGGTGGGCGCTCATTTCGCCGCCATAAATGGCGTCCTCGATACGCATGCGCTCTTTGATAAAGGCATGTCCGGTCTTGCACAGCACCGGTACCCCGCCCGCTTGCTCGACCTGCTCGATGGTGTTCCAGGTCAGCCTCGGGTCATGAATGATCTTGCTGCCCGGGTGTTGCTTGAGGAGCATTTCCGCCAGCAGACCGACCAGGTAATAACCTTCGATAAACCGGCCTGTTTCATCGAAAAAGAAACAGCGGTCGAAATCCCCATCCCAGGCCAACCCGACATCGCAGCCATTTTCAAGCAATGCCTGGCGCGTCAGCTCGCGATTTTCCGGCAACAGAGGGTTGGGCACGCCATTGGGGAAGTGACCGTCCGGCTCGGCATTGATCAGCGTCCATTCGAATGGCAACTTGCCCATCAACTCCTGCAGGACCGGCCCGGCAGCACCGTTGCCAGGGTCTGCGAGGATCTTCAGCGGCTTGAGGTTCGCCACGTTGATGTAAGTCAGCAAGTGGTCGATGTAACGGCTTTTAACGAACGCCTCACGCACATTACCTACGGCATCCGCCAACGCGCCAAGGTCACCACTCTCTACCCGATCACGGATGGCGTTCAGCCCGGTGTCACCGCTGATGGGACGTGACTGCGACTTGACGAGTTTCATCCCGTTATAGCCTTTGGGATTGTGACTCGCCGTGATCATTACGCCACCATCGGCATTGAAGGCACTGGTGGCGAAATAGACTTCTTCAGTTCCGCACAGGCCAATGTCGATGACATCGGCACCTGCCTCTCTCAGTCCACGGGCCATCGCCTCGGCCAGCATCGGACTTTCCAGTCGCATATCGCGCCCCAGCACGATGCTTTTGGCTTGCAACTCAACGACCATGGCCCGGCCGATCCGGTAAGCGACATCCTCATTCAGATCGACCGGTACTTCACCACGGATGTCATAAGCCTTGAAGCAGCGGGTCTTGATAGGGGTATGCATTTCGATCTCTTGCCTGGGAATCCGAGACAGCCGCCGGTAAATGCCGCAGCTGTGAATCATCGATAGGGAGTGAAGTCGCGCAATGTCACATGCAAATAAGCCCGACCGGTAAAAAATCGCCGGTCAGGCCTATGGCTGCCACCGCGCTGTTATTTGTCGACGCGGCCGTAATTGTCTTCAAAGCGGACGATATCGTCTTCACCCAGATAATCGCCGCTCTGCACCTCGATCAGCACCAGGTCAATGACGCCCGGGTTCATGAGGCGATGCTGGTGACCGGCACGGATGAACGTCGACTCGTTGGTGTTGAGCATCAGTTCCTGCTGGTCGTTGACCACGACCGCCATCCCGCTGACGACGATCCAGTGCTCACTGCGGTGATGATGCATCTGCAGCGACAGCGACGCCTTGGGCTTTACGACAATCCGCTTGATCTTGAAGCGTTCGCCGTTTTCCAGGGTGGTGTAGGTCCCCCATGGACGGTGGACCGTACGGTGCAGCAAATGCACGGTATGGCTGCACGCCTTGAGCTGATTGACGATGTGTTTCACGTCTTGAGCGTGATCTTTATGAGCAATCATCACCGCATCAGGCGTGTCGATGACCAACAGGTCTTCCACACCGACCAGCGCGGTCAGACGCCCTTCGCTGTTCACATAATTATTGCGCGAGCCATGGGACAGCACTTCGCCTTCGAAGCGGTTGCCATTCTCGTCCGGGGCCGTCAGTTCGCTCACCGCGTTCCATGAACCGATGTCACTCCAGCCGATGTCGCACGGAATGGTTGCGACTTTCTGGGAACGCTCCATCAAGGCATAGTCGATGGAAATATCCGGCACCTGCGCAAAGCTTTCGCTGTCCAGCGCCAGGCAACGATATTTGTTGGAGGAGGTCAGGCGAGATACCTCGATGGTCTTCGCGACCGCCTCGACAACGTCTGGAGCGTGCAGCCGAAGCTCTTCCAGGACGGTGCCTACACGGAAACAGAACATGCCCGAGTTCCAGAAATAGTTGCCAGCACTGACATAGTTCTGTGCAGTCTGCAGATCAGGCTTCTCGACAAACCGGGCGACCCTCAGCCCGCCTTTGAGCGGCGCCTCTTTCTGCGCTTCGATGTAACCGAAACCGGTTTCCGGATAGGTCGGCTGAATGCCAAACGTAACCAGCCAGCCTTCAGTGGCCAGCGCCACGGCATTGGACACCGCCGCGGCAAAGGCTTTTTCGTCCTGAATCAAATGATCGGCTGCGAGCACCAGCATGTGCGCATCAGGGCCATGGGTGGCCTCCAGTTGCAAGGCTGCCGCCGCGACTGCGGCCGCAGTATTGCGCCCGAACGGCTCGAGAATGAAGCCCTGCGCGTGCCTGGCCGTGTTGACGAGGCCGTATTCATCTTCAGTCTTGAACAGCAGCTCACGATTGGTCACGGTGAGGACTTCCACCACACCGTCCAGCCGTGAGGCGCGCAGGAACGTCTTCTGGATCAGATTCTGACCATCCGGCAACTCCATGAAGGGCTTGGGATGGGCTTCACGGGATACAGGCCACAACCGGCTGCCCACTCCGCCAGACAAAATTACGGGAATCAGTTCCATGCTCAAAGTCCTTAACCCTCTCTCCCGTCAATGATTGTCAGGAAAGCAGTCTCAATTATGTTTGCAATCCAACTGCACCAAACCCAGTGCAGAATCCTTGCCCCGCCTCTCGATCTCAAGACAACGGGACCGATGACACATGCGCCCTCGCGAGCGCGGAATACGTTGCGTAATTGCCTGCCATTCTACAGCGCCAATCGCAATTGATACCTCGACAGAATGCTACAAACAGCGCTCGATAAACCGCGCCCGTCAACGTACTGGCTGATCGAGCAGCTTCTGCAGATATTGCCCGTAACCGGTTTTCTTCAGGCGCAGCGCCTGAGCTTCGACTTGCTCTGCGCTGATCCAGCCGTTGTGGTAGGCAATTTCTTCAAGGCAAGCGACTTTGAGCCCCTGACGGTGCTCAATGGTGTGGACGAAATGCCCGGCTTCCAGGAGCGAGTCATGCGTACCGGTATCCAGCCAGGCAAAACCGCGCCCCAACATTTCTACGTTAAGGGTTTTCTGCTCCAGATATGCCCGATTGATATCGGTGATTTCCAGCTCGCCCCGCTCCGACGGTTTGATGTTCTTGGCGATTTCGACGACCTGGTTATCGTAGAAGTACAACCCGGTCACGGCGTAGTTGGATTTCGGCTTCAGTGGCTTTTCTTCGATGCTCAGCGCGCAGCCATTGGCATCGAATTCCACCACTCCGAAACGCTCCGGGTCGGACACGTGATAGCCGAACACTGTCGCGCCCGAGGCCTGAGCGTTGGCCGAGCGCAGGTTTTCGGTGAAGTACTGACCGTAAAAGATATTGTCGCCGAGAATCAGGCAGCAAGGGTCGCTACCGATAAACGATTCGCCGATGATGAACGCCTGCGCAAGGCCGTCCGGGCTCGGCTGTTCGGCATAACTCAACTCGATGCCATACAGACTGCCGTCGCCCAGCAACTTGCGGAAATTGGGCAAGTCTTCAGGGGTTGAAATGATCAGGATTTCTCGTATGCCCGCGAGCATGAGCACAGACAACGGATAGAAAATCATCGGTTTGTCGTAGATAGGCAACAGCTGCTTGGACACCCCCAGCGTGACCGGATGCAAACGTGTCCCGGAGCCACCAGCGAGAATGATGCCTTTACGATTGGTCTTGATCATTTATTCAGAATTTCCCTGAGCATTCGGGTTACACCACTTTGCCAATCCGGCAAGTGTAGAGAAAAAGTAGCGCGCAGCTTTTGAGTATCCAGACGCGAGTTCAGCGGTCGATGTGCGGGCGTCGGATAGGCAGCGCTTTCGACTGGCTCGATAGCCTTCACGGCGAGTAATTCACCATTGGCTTGAGCGAAAGCGATCACGTGGCTTGCGTAGCCATGCCAGGACACTTCACCAGCGGCTGCCAGGTGGTACAAACCCGCCAGCTCCGGCTGTTGCAGCGCTTGGCGAAGAGCCTGAGCCGTTACGTCGGCTATCAGATCTGCACCGGTAGGCGCTCCGATCTGATCTGCGATCACTCTCAACGTTTCCCGATCCTTGGCCAACCGCAGCATCGTTTTCGCGAAATTGTTACCGCGAGCACCATAAACCCAACTGGTACGGAAGATCAGGTGCCTGCAGCCCGATGCAGTGATTGCCTGCTCGCCAGCGACTTTACTGAAGCCATAATGATTCACCGGCGCAACGGCATCCGTTTCCCGCCACGCAGTAGTGCCTTGGCCATCGAAAACGTATTCGGTTGAGTAATGAACCAGCCAGGCACCGGAGGCGACGGCTTCTTCAGCCATTACACCTGTTGCAATGCCGTTTACACGGCCAGCCAGCTCGGTTTCCGATTCGGCTTTATCAACCTCAGTGTAAGCAGCAGCGTTAACGATAACGTCGGGCTGCACCTGCCGAATCGTCGCGCGAAGAGCCTCGGGATTCGACAGATCGCCATTCAATCCACCGGCCTGATGGCGATCAAGTGCAATCAACTCTCCAAGCGGAGCCAGAGAGCGTTGCAGCTCCCAGCCCACCTGACCGTTCTTGCCCAGCAGCAGAATTTTCATGCGTTGTTCGAGCGATCCGTATAGTTCTGATCGATCCACTGCTGATAGCTGCCGCTCTTCACGTGCTCAACCCAATCAGCGTTGTTCAAATACCACTCGACAGTCTTGCGAATTCCGGTCTCGAAGGTCTCTTCAGGCGCCCAACCCAATTCCCGCTGGATCTTGCTGGCATCGATTGCATAACGCTGATCATGCCCGGGGCGGTCCTGCACATAGGTAATCAGTGTGGCATGGGGACGATGGGCCGAATCAGGTCGCAACTCATCGAGCAACGAACACAGGGTATGCACCACTTCGATGTTCTGTTTTTCGTTGTGTCCACCGATATTGTAGGTCTCACCGATGATGCCTTCGGTCACGACCTTGTACAATGCACGAGCATGATCTTCGACATACAACCAATCGCGAACCTGATCGCCTTTGCCGTACACCGGCAGCGGCTTGCCTTCCAGTGCATTGAGAATGATTAGCGGGATCAGCTTCTCAGGGAAGTGACATGGCCCATAGTTGTTCGAGCAGTTGGTCACCAGCGTAGGCAAGCCATAAGTGCGTGCCCAGGCCCGAACCAGATGATCGGAGCTGGCCTTGCTCGCCGAGTAGGGTGAGCTTGGCTGATAAGCCGTGGTTTCGGTGAAGAGGTCTTCCGGACCTTCGAGATCTCCGTAAACCTCGTCGGTCGAAATGTGATGGAAGCGGAAATTCGCTTTGCGCTCACCATCCAACGCAGCCCAGTAATGGCGCGCTGCTTCGAGCAGCGTGTAAGTACCGATGATATTGGTCTGGATGAACTCAGACGGACCGGAGATGGAGCGGTCTACGTGGGACTCTGCGGCCAAATGCATGATGGCATCGGGTTGATGCTCACGCAGCACACGATCGATTTCATCACGATCACAGATATCGACGCGCTCGAAGGCGTAACGCGAATTCCGACTAACGTCTTTCAGGGACTCTAGATTGCCGGCGTAAGTCAGCTTATCGACATTAACGACTGCATCACGTGTGCTGGAGATGATATGACGAATAACTGCCGAGCCAATGAAGCCGGCACCGCCGGTAACTAGAATTTTCACGCGAAGCGATACCCTTGAGCTGCGGACAGCGCTGCCAGAGAGCGCGGTCTAATCCATGAATGCAGAAGCCACTAATTGGCATCCGTCAGAGTCAGTCTGAATCGACATGCAATACGGCACGATCGAACAAGGGACGCATTTTACAGCTTAATGATGCTTTTACTAATGGATAAAGACAGGCTGAGGCGCAATTTCGACAGATGCCGTGCGCCTGTCGCTCTCAGACGAGTCGCTTGCGTGCAGCTCTGGACGAACGTCCAAGAAACCAGCCCAACACAGGACCAATCAACATACCAATCAGCAACGCCAACACCGCAACAACCGACACCGGCAACTGCGGGCCGGTAAAACCCAGAAACAAAAGCGAAACCGATTGCTGGTTTTCCAGCACAAACGCCAGAACAATCAGAACCATCAGCAGAAGAAAAACGCCAAGCAGTATGCGTTTGAGGTTACGCATCCACGCCCCCTTGAATTTGAATAGCGAAGATCAAGCGCCCTCCTCCTCTTCTTCGTTCACGCGGTCACGCAATTCCTTGCCCGGCTTGAAATGCGGCACGAATTTACCGTCCAGACTTACCGACTGGCCGGTCTTTGGATTGCGGCCGACGCGCGGTGCGCGGTAGTGCAGGGAGAAGCTGCCGAAACCACGGATCTCGATACGATCACCGGTGGCGAGGCACTGAGACATTTGTTCAAGCATGGTCTTGATGGCCAGCTCCACATCCTTGGATGAGAGTAGCCCTTGATGGGTGACAATTCGTTCGATCAACTCCGACTTCGTCATATTTTTCCCTTCTTTTTCAAGCAGCTAGATCAGCGCTTGAAAGGTTTTAGCATGCCCGGAAGAATTTGAACAGCCCAGGGATTGACATATCTTTCCCGGGGTCAAAACGCCCATTTTCAGGGCACTCCAGTGGCGAGTCGGCTCGCCGCTGCCCTAACGACACATCACCAGCATGGTCCGGGTCACGAAGCCCGCCGGATTAAAGCCAAACGGGTATTCGTCTTCATCTTTGGCATCGTCAGAACGGGTGATGACCTTATAGCCCTTGCCTTTACACTCCTTCGCTGCACGCTTCTGGCACTTTTCCCAACCGGAACCCAGCCCGGAACAGTCGACCTCGATACCACTGACGCCGCGCACCGCATGGGTTTTCGCACTGGTGGTGCAACCTGCCAGCGCCAAGACCATTGCAACAACAAGTACCTTGTTCATCCACTTCCTTATGCCAGGCAAGCCTGACGACTAATGCTCAAGATCAAGCTTAGTCGCGAATAGGCGATTGATCCGATTAAAGAAACAGACCCGCAGGCGTCGGCATTGGTTTCATGCACGGACGTACAAAGAGCAAATCGCAGGCACAAAAAAAGGGCGACCGAAGTCGCCCTTTTTTACGATCAAACAGAACTTAGTTCTGTTTGGCCATTGCTTGACGCAGCAGTGCCGCCATAGTGGTGTCAGCTGCTTCGCCTTCCGGAGCTGCTTTCAGGCTCTGGATGGCTTCTTTCTCTTCAGCGTCGTCTTTCGACTTGATCGAGAGCTGGATTACGCGGCTCTTGCGGTCAACACTGATGATCTTGGCTTCAACTTCCTGGCCTTCTTTCAGAACGTTGCGCGCGTCTTCAACGCGGTCACGGCTGATTTCGGAGGCTTTCAGGGTAGCTTCGATGTCGTCGGCCAGAACGATGATGGCGCCTTTGGCGTCAACTTCTTTCACGGTACCGGTCACGATAGCGCCCTTGTCGTTAACCGAGACGTACTCGGAGAACGGATCGCTTTCCAGTTGCTTGATGCCCAGGGAGATGCGCTCGCGCTCTGGGTCAACCGACAGGATAACGGTGTCCAGCTCGTCGCCCTTCTTGAAACGACGTACGGCTTCTTCGCCCACTTCGTTCCAGGAGATGTCGGACAGGTGAACCAGACCGTCGATGCCGCCGTCCAGACCAATGAAGATACCGAAATCGGTGATCGACTTGATGGTGCCGGAGATCTTGTCGCCCTTGTTGAACTGGCCAGAGAAGTCTTCCCATGGGTTCGACTTGCACTGCTTGATGCCCAGGGAGATACGACGACGCTCTTCGTCGATGTCCAGAACCATGACTTCCACTTCGTCGCCGACTTGTACGACTTTCGAAGGGTGGATGTTCTTGTTGGTCCAGTCCATTTCCGAAACGTGTACCAGACCTTCAACGCCTTCTTCCAGCTCAGCGAAGCAGCCGTAGTCGGTCAGGTTGGTTACACGAGCGGTAACGCGAGTGCCTTCTGGGTAACGGGCTTTGATAGCAACCCATGGATCTTCGCCCAGTTGCTTCAGGCCCAGGGAAACACGGTTGCGTTCGCGATCGTATTTCAGAACCTTGACGTCGATTTCGTCACCAACGTTGACGATCTCGGAAGGATGCTTGATGCGCTTCCAGGCCATGTCGGTGATGTGCAGCAGGCCGTCCACGCCACCCAGATCGACGAATGCGCCGTAATCGGTGAGGTTTTTGACGATACCTTTGACTTGCTGGCCTTCCTGCAGGGATTCCAGCAGAGCTTCACGCTCGGCGGAGTTCTCGGCTTCGAGGACGCTGCGACGGGAAACGACAACGTTGTTGCGCTTCTGGTCCAGCTTGATGACCTTGAATTCCAGCTCTTTGCCTTCCAGGTGCGTGGTGTCGCGCACTGGACGGACGTCAACCAGGGAACCTGGCAGGAACGCACGGATGCCGTTAACGTCGACAGTGAAGCCGCCTTTAACCTTACCGTTGATAACGCCCTTGACCACTTCCTCGGCTGCGAAGGCTGCTTCCAGAACGATCCAGCATTCAGCGCGCTTGGCTTTTTCACGGGACAGCTTGGTTTCGCCAAAGCCGTCTTCAACCGAATCCAGAGCAACGTGAACTTCATCACCAACGTTGATGTTCAGTTCGCCAGCATCGTTGTAGAACTGCTCAAGCGGGATGAGTGCTTCAGACTTCAGACCAGCGTGAACGGTTACCCAGCGAGCCTGGTAATCGATATCAACGATAACACCGGTGATGATGGAGCCTGCCTGAAGGTTCAGGGTTTTCAGGCTTTCTTCAAAGAGTTCCGCAAAGCTTTCGCTCATTTTAATTCCTGTAGATGAGGGCGAAGTAAACGCCCATCTCCACACCCCAGACGGTGTGGGTTAGTTTCATTTAAAAGAAGCACCGCAGGACTATGACTGGTCCCCTGCGACCTTCTTGGTCACCCGGCGATATCGCGAATGGCGATCTCGCTCATGATGCGTTCAAGCACCTGATCGATGGAAAGCTCCGTTGAATCCAGCTGAATCGCGTCGGCCGCCGGCTTGAGCGGGGCTACTGCGCGCTGGGTGTCACGCTCATCGCGTGCACGGATCTCATCTAGCAGACTCGACAGACTAACACCCTCGACTTTGCCCTTCAACTGCAAATATCGACGGCGCGCCCGCTCCTCGGCACTGGCGGTGAGGAAAATCTTCAGTGGTGCATCCGGAAAAACCACCGTGCCCATGTCGCGACCGTCGGCCACCAGGCCCGGCCCTTCCTGAAACGCACGTTGGCGCTGCAGCAGCGCCTCCCGCACGGCGGGCAGCGCAGCCACTTGCGAGGCGCCGGAACCGACACTTTCGGTGCGAATG
This sequence comes from Pseudomonas sp. S3_G06, assembly GCF_054667565.1. NCBI lineage: Bacteria > Pseudomonadati > Pseudomonadota > Gammaproteobacteria > Pseudomonadales > Pseudomonadaceae > Pseudomonas > Pseudomonas sp. S3_G06. The sequence continues at coordinate 1,008,113 of NZ_CP162738.1, read as the reverse complement.
ACATCGCTGACTTCGTCGCCTTCGAGAATGATCCGCTGCAGCTGACCTTCGGTCGCGGCGATGAACTGCACATCCAGATGAGCGGCCAATGTCTTCAGCAGCTCTTCATTGGTCAGGTCGACGCCATGGTTGCGCGCAGCAAACGCGAGCAAGCGATAAAGCGCACCGGAATCCAGCAGGTTCCAGCCCAGACGCTTGGCCAGAATCCCGGCGACCGTGCCTTTGCCGGAGCCGCTTGGCCCATCGATGGTGATGACCGGTGCAATGTTTTTCACGACTGAGCCTCTTGTGCCACACGAATGCCGACTTGCCCGCACAGCGCGAGGAAGTTGGGGAACGAGGTCGCGACGTTGGCGCAATCATGGATGCGGATCGGTGCGGTAGCGCGCAACGAGGCAACGCTGAAGGCCATGGCGATACGGTGGTCGCCGTGACCGTGCACTTCACCGCCGCCGATCTGGCCGCCGTCGATGATGATGCCGTCCGGGGTCGGTTCGCACTTGACGCCCAGCGCCAGCAAGCCGTCCGCCATGACCTGAATCCGGTCGGATTCCTTGACCCGCAGCTCTTCGGCGCCGGTCAGCACGGTACGCCCTTCGGCGCACGCAGCAGCAACGAACAGGACCGGGAATTCGTCGATCGCCAGCGGCACCAGCTCTTCCGGAATCTCGATACCTTTGAGTTTAGCTGCGCGCACGCGCAAGTCAGCCACTGGCTCACCACCGACCTCACGCTGGTTTTCCAGAGTGATATCGGCGCCCATCAGACGCAGGATATCGATCACGCCGGTACGGGTCGGGTTGATGCCGACGTGCTCAAGCACCAGCTCGGAACCCTCGGCGATCGAGGCCGCGACGAGGAAGAATGCCGACGACGAGATATCGCCCGGCACTTCGATGTGAGTCGCGGTGAGCTTGCCGCCGGACTCGACCGAAGCCGTGGCGCCGTCGACGCTGACCGGGTAGCCGAAACCACGCAGCATGCGCTCGGTGTGATCGCGGGTTGGCGCAGGTTCGGTGACGGTGGTCTTTCCTTCGGCGTAGAGACCGGCGAGCAGCAGGCAGGATTTCACCTGGGCACTGGCCATCGGCATGGTATAGGTCAGGCCCTTGAGCTTGTGGCCACCGCGAATGGTCATCGGTGGACGACCTTCGGCAGCGGTTTCGATCACGGCGCCCATTTCTCGCAGAGGATTAGCCACGCGATTCATCGGACGCTTGGACAGCGAAGCATCGCCGGTCAAGGTGCTGTCGAAGTTCTGCGCCGCCAGCAGGCCGGAGAGCAGACGCATCGAGGTGCCGGAGTTGCCCAGATAGATCGGGCCCGGCGCAGGTTTCAGGCCGTGCAGGCCGACACCGTGGATGGTCACGCGGCCGTGATGCGGGCCTTCGATGACCACGCCCATGTCGCGAAACGCCTGCAAGGTCGCCAGGGCGTCTTCGCCCTCGAGGAAGCCTTCGACTTCGGTGACGCCTTCGGCCAGCGAGCCGAGCATGATCGAACGGTGGGAAATCGATTTGTCACCCGGTACGCGAATCCGACCGGACAGGCGGCCACCAGGTTGAGCCAGGAAGATCAGATCGTTGGAATTCATAGCGTCCACATAGGCCCTGCGGGCCAGGATTTTACTGAAATGCTCGCGGGCAACCCGGGCGCGCGTGAAAACGCCCAACAATTGGTGCCCATCCCCTGCATCGACCGCGTCGCGCAAGGCGTCGAGGTCGCTGCGAAATGTATCGAGTGTGCGCAGGACAGCCTCGCGGTTGGCGAGGAAGATGTCGTGCCACATCACCGGGTCGCTTCCGGCGATTCTTGTGAAATCGCGAAAACCACCGGCAGCGTAACGGAAGATCTCCAGATTTTCATTGCGCTTGGCCAACGAATCGACCAGACCGAAAGCCAGCAGGTGCGGCAAATGACTGGTCGCGGCCAGCACTTCGTCGTGCCGCTCGACCTGCATGTGCTCGACATCGGCGCCCAGTTCGCGCCAGAGCCGATCGACCACCGCCAGCGCGGCAGGATCGGTCTGCTCGAGCGGCGTCAGGATCACCTTGTGCCGGCGGAACAGCTCGGCATTCGAGGCTTCCACCCCGCTCTGCTCGGAACCGGCAATCGGGTGCCCGGGGACGAAGCGCGCCGGCATGCCGCCGAACGCCTCGGTCGCCGCGCGCACCACGTTGCCTTTGGCACTGCCGACATCCGTAAGAATCGCCCGCCCCAGATCCATGACAGCCAGACGTGCGAGCAGTTTTTCCATGGCCAGAATCGGCACCGCCAGCTGAATCACATCGGCACCGACGCAAGCCGCCGCCAAATCATCTTCGCAGCGATCGACCACACCCAATTCGACCGCGAGCTTGCGCGATTGCGGGTCGAGATCAACACCAACCACCTCACGGCACAGGCCGCTTTCACGCAAACCCTTGGCAAACGAACCACCGATCAACCCCAGACCGACCACCACGAGGCGACCGATCATAGGTGCAGCAGGTTGCAGCGCAGTGACATCAACCACGAGCCAGAACCTTGCGCAGCGCCTCGAGGAAACGGCTGTTTTCCGCCGGCAGACCGATGGTCACCCGCAGGTGGTTCGGCATGCCGTAATTGGCCACCGGACGCACGATCACGCCTTCGCGCAGCAAGCCCTGAAAAATCGGCGCCGCGACCTCGCCGAGATCGACGCAGATGAAGTTGCCTTTGGACTCGATCCAGCCCAGCCCCAACTCACGGAAACCCGCCTGCAACTGCTGCATGCCGGATTCGTTGAGCTGACGGCTTTGTGCCAGATATTCCTCGTCCTTCAGCGCCGCACACGCCGCCGCCAACGCGAGGCTGTTGACGTTGAATGGCTGACGAACACGGTTCAGCACGTCCGCCACCACAGGTGTCGACAAGCCATAACCGACGCGCAGCGCGGCCAGGCCATAGGCCTTGGAGAAGGTGCGCGACACCAGCAGGTTCGGGTAGGCGGCGAGGAAGTCGAGACCGTCCGGCAAATCGCTGCCTTCGGCGTACTCGATGTAAGCCTCGTCGAGGACTACCAGCACATGCTCGGGAACGTCCTGCAGGAATTCGTCCAGCGCTTCTGCGCCGAACCAGGTGCCGGTCGGGTTGTTCGGGTTGGCAATGAACACCACGCGGGTGTTGGCATCGATGGCCGCAAGCATCGCCGGCAGGTCATGGCCCCAGTCTTTGGCTGGAACGACTTTGGCCTGCGCACCGACAGCTTGGGTAGCAATCGGATACACAGCGAACGCGTGCTCACTGAACACCGCATTCAGGCCCGGCGCCAGATAGGCACGCGCAACCAGTTCAAGAATATCGTTGGAGCCATTGCCCAGCGTGACCTGATTCAGCTCGACGCGGCACTGCTCGGCGAGCAGAGACTTCAGGGCGAAACCATTGCCGTCCGGATAACGAGTCAGCTCGGCCAGCTCTTCGCGAATCGCCGCCAATGCCTTCGGACTGGCGCCCAATGGGTTTTCGTTGCTCGCCAGTTTGACGATTTTTGCCGGATCCAGATCCAGCTCGCGCGCCAGTTCGTCCACAGGCTTGCCCGGAACGTACGGCGAAAGTTGTTGCACGCCCGGCTGTGCCAGAGCGAGGAAGTTGCCACTCATTTGCTACCGCCCCTTAGAGAACTGCTTTCGGGTAGGAACCCAGCACTTTGAGTGCTACTGCTTCCTGACTGATCTTTTCCAGCACACCTTTGATCAACGGATCACGGTGGTGGCCGACGAAGTCGATGAAGAACACGTAAGTCCATTTGCCGCTGCGCGACGGACGGGTTTCGATGCGGGTCAGGTCGATGCCATTGTCGTGGAACGGCACCAGCAGCTCATGAAGCGCGCCGGGCTTGTTGCTCATGGAGACGATGATCGAAGTCTTGTCGTCGCCGGTCGGCGGCACTTCCTGGTTACCGATCATCAGGAAGCGCGTCGAGTTGTCCGGGCGATCTTCGATCTTCTCCGCCAGGCGCGTCAGGCCGTACAGCCCCGCCGCCATATCGCCAGCGATCGCTGCCGAATTCCACTCACCCTTGACCCGCTTGGCCGCTTCGGCGTTGCTCGACACCGCGACGCGTTCGACATTCGGGTAATGCGCGTCCAGCCACTTGCGGCACTGAGCCAGCGACTGCGCGTGGGAATAGATGCGGCTGATGCTGTCGGTCTTGGTGTTTTCGCCGACCAGCAAATGATGGTGGATGCGCAGCTCGACTTCGCCACAGATCACCATGTCGTGCTCGAGGAAGCTGTCCAGCGTGTGATTGACCGCGCCTTCGGTGGAGTTTTCCACCGGCACCACGCCGAAATTCACCGCACCGGCCGCCACTTCACGGAACACTTCGTCGATTGCCGCCATCGGCTTGCTGATCACTGCGTGGCCGAAGTGCTTCATCGCTGCCGCTTGGGTGAAGGTGCCTTCAGGACCGAGATAAGCCACTTTCAGTGGCTGCTCCAGCGCCAGGCACGACGACATGATTTCGCGGAACAGCCGCGCCATTTCTTCGTTGCCCAGCGGCCCCTGATTGCGCTCCATCACCCGCTTGAGCACCTGAGCTTCGCGCTCGGGACGATAGAACACCGGCACTTCGCCTTCGGCCAGCGAGGCCATCTTCACGCGGGCGACTTCCTGGGCGCAACGCGCACGCTCACTGATCAGCTCGAGGACTTTGGTGTCCAGAGCGTCGATGCGAACGCGCAGTGCCTTGAGTTCTTGCTCGGACATCAGCCGTGTTCCTTCTCGAATTCCGCCATGTAGGCCACCAGCGCGTTGACCGCGTTGATGTCGACGGCGTTGTAGATGGAGGCGCGCATGCCGCCCACCGAGCGGTGGCCCTTGAGGTTGAGCAGGCCGCGCTCGTCGGCACCGGCAAGGAACGGCTTGTCCAGACGATCATCAGCCAGACGGAACGGCACGTTCATCCACGAGCGATCCGACTTGTTGATCGGGTTGCTGTAGAGGCCGCTGGCATCGATGAAGTCGTACAGGGTGCGCTGCTTGACGTCGTTGAGCTTGGCAATCGCTTCGACGCCGCCCTGCTCTTTCAGCCATTGGAACACCAGACCGGACAGGTACCAGGCCAGCGTCGGCGGGGTGTTGTACATCGAACCGTTATCAGCTGCGACCTTGTAATTAAGCATGGTCGGGCACAGCGAGCGGGCCTTGCCCAACAGGTCTTCACGGATGATGTTGACGACGATGCCGCTCGGGCCAATGTTCTTCTGCGCGCCAGCGTAGATCATGCCGAAACGCGAAATATCGACCGGGCGCGAGAGGATGTCCGAAGACATGTCGGCGACCAGCGGCACGTCACCGGTTTGCGGGATCCACTGGAATTCCAGACCGCCGATGGTTTCGTTCGGCGCGTAGTGAACGTAAGCGGCGTCTTTCGACAGGTTCCACTCGTTCTGGCCAGGAATGGCGAAATAGTCGTAAGGCTTGGCAGTGGCAGCAACGTTGACGTGGCCATAGCGCGAGGCTTCTTCGATGGCTTTCTGCGACCAGATACCGGTGTCGATGTAGTCGGCCGAGCCGCCTTCAGGCAACAGGTTCAGCGGGATCTGTGCGAACTGCTGGCTGGCGCCGCCCTGCAGAAACAGCACTTTGTAGTTCGACGGGATATTCAGCAGGTCACGCAGATCCTGCTCGGCCTGGGTGGCGATGGACACGAACTCATCGCTGCGATGGCTCATTTCCATGACCGACAGACCCTTGCCGTGCCAATCAAGGAGTTCACCCTGGGCGCGCTGCAGGACAGCTTCAGGCAGCGCCGCCGGACCGGCGCAGAAGTTATAGGCTCGCTTGCTCACATCCAATCTCGCTCTGATTTGGTGGTATCACGCAATAAATCACACTACCGATCAACATGACCCTGTGGGAGCGAGCCTGCTCGCGAATGCATCACCGCGGTGCCTCAGAGGTACCGCAGCGCCTGCTTTCGCGAGCAGGCTCGCTCCCACAGGGGATCTCCATGATGTCGAAAATTCGTAGCAGACAAATAACAAGGGGGCGAATCTTCATCCGCCCCCTCGTTTGTCCGCTTATTCCTGCGGTTCTTCGTCTGCTGCGGCGTCGAGTTGCTGATCGTCTGCGGCCTCGTCGATCCCGATGCTGCCTGCGATTTCCTCGCCCTCTTCACCTTCGAGCTCTTCGCCTTCGATTTCCGAAGGCTCCTGAACCCGCTCCAGGCCGACCAGGGTTTCATCCTTGGCCAGCTTGATCAGCGTCACACCTTGGGTGTTACGACCCAGGCTCGACACTTCGTCGACACGGGTACGCACCAGGGTGCCCTGATCGGAGATCAGCATGATTTCTTCGCCGTCGAGCACCTGCACTGCGCCGACCAGACGACCGTTACGCTCGTTGCTGACCATGGCGATCACGCCCTGACCGCCACGCTTGTACTCAGGGAACTCGGTTATCGCGGTGCGCTTGCCATAACCACGCTCGGAAGCGGTGAGGATCTGGCTGCCTTCTTCCGGGATCAGCATGGAAATCAGCTTCTGCCCCTCCGGCAGACGCATGCCGCGTACGCCGCGAGCGGTACGGCCCATGGCACGCACGTCGGACTCTTTGAAACGGGTGACCTTGCCGCCGTCGGAGAACAGCATCACTTCGCGCTCGCCATCGGTGATGGCTGCAGAGATCAGCACGTCGCCTTCGTCCAGCTCCAGCGCGATCAGACCGACGCTGCGCTGACGGCTGAAGGATTCCAGCGGGGTCTTCTTCACCGTGCCGTTGGCTGTGGCCATGAAGATGTAGTGACCTTCGGTGTATTCCTCGACCGGCAGCATGGTGGTGATGTATTCACCATCATCCAGCGGCAGCAGGTTGACCAGCGGACGACCACGGGCCGCGCGGGATGCTTCCGGAATCTCGTAGGTCTTGAGCCAGTACACCTTGCCCTTGCTGGAGAACAGCAGCAGCGTAGTGTGGCTGTTGGCGACGAGCAGGTGAGCGATGTAGTCCTCGTCCTTGACGCCGGTAGCCGATTTGCCTTTGCCGCCACGACGCTGAGCCTGGTACGCAGCCAGCGGCTGGGTCTTGGCGTAGCCACCGTGGGAGATGGTCACGACGCGCTCTTCTTCCGGGATCATGTCGCCCAGGGTCAGGTCGAGACGGGCATCGAGAATTTCGGTGCGGCGCACGTCGCCGTATTCGGCGCGGATCACTTCCAGCTCTTCGCGGATCACTTCCATCAGGCGCACAGCGCTGTTGAGGATGCGGATCAGCTCGCCGATCTGGTTGAGGATCTCTTGATACTCGGCCAGCAGCTTCTCGTGCTCCAGACCGGTCAGACGGTGCAGGCGCAGTTCCAGAATCGCTTGTGCCTGTTCTGGCGAGAGGAAGTACTTGCCTTCGCGCAGGCCATATTGCGGATCGAGGTTTTCCGGACGGCACGAATCGGCACCGGCGCGTTCAACCATCGCCACCACAGCCGAGGATTCCCAAGGCGTGCTGATCAGCGCTTCCTTGGCTTCCGACGGCGTTGGCGAAGCCTTGATCAGGGCGATTACCGGATCGATGTTCGACAGCGCAACGGCCTGGCCTTCGAGAATGTGCCCGCGCTCGCGCGCCTTGCGCAGTTCGAACACGGTACGACGGGTAACCACTTCGCGACGGTGACGGACGAAGGCTTCCAGCAGATCCTTGAGGTTGAGGATGCGCGGGCGGCCGTCGATCAGCGCGACGATGTTGATGCCAAATACCGATTGCAGCTGGGTCTGGGCGTAGAGGTTGTTGAGGATCACTTCAGGCACTTCACCGCGACGCAGCTCGATCACGACGCGCATACCGTCCTTGTCGGACTCGTCGCGCAGCTCGGTGATGCCTTCGAGCTTCTTCTCTTTTACCAGCTCGGCGATCTTCTCGATCAGACGCGCCTTGTTCAGTTGGTAAGGCAGCTCGGTGATGACGATCTGCTGACGGCCACCGACCTTGTCGATGTCTTCGATGATCGAGCGGGCACGCATGTAAATGCGTCCGCGACCGGTGCGGTAGGCTTCGATGATGCCGGCGCGACCGTTGATGATCGCAGCCGTCGGGAAGTCCGGACCGGGAATGTATTGCATCAGCTCATCGACGGTCAGCTCGGGGTTGTCGATGAGGGCCAGGCAACCGTCGATGACTTCACCGAGGTTGTGCGGCGGAATGTTGGTCGCCATGCCCACGGCGATACCGCTGGAACCGTTGACCAGCAGGTTCGGTACGCGGGTCGGCATGACTGCCGGGATCAGTTCGGTGCCGTCGTAGTTCGGCACCCAGTCCACGGTTTCCTTGTGCAGGTCAGCCAGCAGCTCGTGCGCCAGCTTGGTCATGCGCACTTCGGTGTATCGCATGGCCGCAGCGTTGTCGCCGTCGACCGAACCGAAGTTGCCCTGGCCGTCGACCAGCAGGTAGCGCAGGGAGAAAGGCTGGGCCATGCGAACGATGGTGTCATATACGGCAGTGTCACCGTGCGGGTGATACTTACCGATCACGTCGCCGACGACACGGGCAGATTTCTTGTACGGCTTGTTGTAGTCGTTGCCCAGCTCGCTCATCGCGAACAGTACGCGACGGTGCACGGGCTTGAGGCCATCGCGCGCATCCGGCAGTGCACGGCCGACGATCACGCTCATTGCGTAGTCGAGGTAGGACTGTTTCAGCTCGTCTTCGATATTGACCGGGAGGATTTCTTTGGCCAGTTCGCCCATGAGAAGCCTGATTCCTTTTTCTGGTGAAACTTCGTCATATCCATGTGGGAGCAACGAAGCTCGTCGGTGCCGGCCGAGTGCCATGCGCCGACTTACGACAAATCAACATTGGATCGCGGATTTGCGCAGTAAAGACAGCTCCGTGGAGCCGCCTCGGAAAACGCCGGATGTTATCACAAAGGCCGCCACGCACCTATCCCCCAGATGCGCATGGAGCATAGTTAGTTGACCGATGACAGGCTTGAGGGGGACGACAGAAGCTCAGAGCTTGGTTGAATGCAGAATTGAGGCTTGGTTTGGGGATGTTTATTGACTTTTAGGGCCTCAAACACCTGTAGGAGCTGCCGAAGGCTGCGATCTTTTGATCCTGACCTGTAAAAAGCAAGATCAAAAGATCGCAGCCTTCGGCAGCTCCTACATTGAGAATCACCGCATCAATGCAGGCGCTTGCGACACATCAGCTGGGCCATTTTCGCGGTGTCCGGGCGTTCGACGATGCCTTTCTCGGTGACGATCGCATCGATCAGATCCGCCGGGGTGACATCAAACACCGGGTTGAACGCTTCAACATCGGCACCGACGCGTTTACCGCCGACTTCCAGCAGTTCGGCGCCATCACGCTCTTCAATCGGAATGTCATCGCCGCTGGCCAGATTCATGTCGATGGTCGAACTCGGCGCCACCACCATGAAGCGCACGCCGTGGTGCATGGCGTTGACTGCCAATTGATAGGTGCCGATCTTGTTCGCCACGTCGCCATTGGCGGTGATGCGGTCAGCGCCGACGATCACCCAGGTCACGCCTTTGGTTTTCATGATGTGCGCGGCGGCGGAGTCGGCGTTCAGGGTCACCGGGATGCCTTCGTTGGCCAGCTCCCACGCGGTCAGGCGCGAGCCTTGCAGCCACGGCCGGGTTTCATCGGCGTAAACGCGCTCGACCATGCCTTCTATATAAGCAGCGCGGATCACCCCCAGCGCAGTACCGAACCCGCCGGTGGCCAGCGCGCCGGTATTGCAATGGGTCAGGATGGCTTGAGCGTTGCCCTGATGCTTGCGAATCAGGTCGACGCCAAGCTGCGCCATGGTCAGGTTGGCCTCGCGATCGCTTTCATGAATGGCGATGGCCTCGGCTTCCAGCGCCGCCAGCGGATCGGCGTTGCTTTTCAGCCGATCCAGGCGATCGTGCATGCGCCCCAGCGCCCAGAACAGATTGACCGCGGTCGGCCGCGAATCGGCCAACAGCGCGAAATCCTCTTCCAGCGCCGCGTACCAGTCGCCGCCCTCGGCAATCCGCGCCCGCGCCGCGAGGACGATGCCATAAGCCGCACTGATGCCAATAGCCGGTGCGCCGCGCACGACCATCGAGCGAATCGCCTCGGCCACGCCGGCGGCGCTGGTGTAGGCGATCCACGTTTCCTCGAACGGCAAAATACGCTGATCCAGCAGGTGCAGCGCGCCATCACGCCAATCGATGGCCTTCACTTTCTCCGCAGCCAACAGTCGATCGCGCATCCCACACCCCGCACTCATGAACAAAAGCCGCCGATTATAGCGATCCCCCCGCGAAGACGCTCGGGTATACTTCGCCATCCTTTACAAAAGCACTGGAACCGACCCTCGATGCCGAAACCTGCCATTGCGCTCGACCTGTTATTGCTGCCGACCTGGCTGGTCCCCGTCGAACCCGCAGGCGTGGTGCTCAAGGAGCACGGCCTGGGCATCCGTGACGGTTGCATCGTGTTTATCGGCCCGCGCGCCGAAGCGTTGAAGTGTAACGCCACGGAAATCCGTGAACTGCCGGATGTTCTGTTGGCGCCGGGACTGATCAACGCCCACGGCCACGCGGCGATGACGCTGTTCCGTGGCCTGGCCGACGACCTGCCGCTGATGACCTGGCTGGAAAATCATATCTGGCCGGCCGAGGGTAAATGGGTCGATGAGGACTTCGTCCGCGACGGTACCGATCTGGCCATCGCCGAGCAGATCAAGGGCGGCATCACCTGCTTCTCTGACATGTACTTTTTCCCGAAAGTCGCCAGCGAGCGTGTACACAACAGCGGCATCCGTGCGCAGATCGCCATTCCGATCCTCGATTTCCCGATCCCCGGCGCCAGCAGTGCCGACGAAGCCATTCGTCAGGGCGTCGAATTGTTCGGGGATCTCAAGCATCACGAACGCATCAAGATTACTTTCGGCCCTCACGCACCCTACACCGTCGGTGATGAGAACCTGGAGAAAATCAGGGTGATCGCCGAGGAGCTGGACGCTTCGATCCATATGCATGTGCATGAAACCGCATTCGAAGTGCAGCAGGCCGTCGAGCAGACCGGCGAACGGCCACTGGCGCGCCTTGGCCGCCTTGGCCTGCTCGGCCCGCGCTTCCAGGCGGTGCACATGACCCAAATCAGCGATGACGACCTTGCGCTGCTGGTAGAAAGCAACAGCAGCGTGATCCACTGCCCGGAATCCAATCTGAAACTGGCCAGCGGCTTCTGCCCGGTCGAACGCTTGTGGCAGGCTGGGGTGAACGTCGCTGTCGGTACCGATGGCGCGGCGAGCAACAATGATCTCGACCTGCTCGGCGAAACCCGCACCGCCGCCCTGCTGGCCAAAGCCGTGGCCGGCTCTGCCACTGCGCTGGACGCCCATCGCGCCTTGCGCATGGCCACCCTCAATGGCGCCCGTGCGCTGGGGATCGAGGCGCAGGTTGGTTCGCTGGAGATCGGCAAAACCGCAGACATCGTCGCTTTCGACCTGTCCGGTCTGGCGCAGCAACCGGTGTATGACCCGGTGTCGCAGCTGATTTATGCCACCGGCCGTGATTGCGTGAAACACCTGTGGGTTGCCGGCAAGCAACTGCTCGACGACCGGCGCCTGACCCGCATGGACGAACAACAGCTGGGCGCGACCGCCCGCCACTGGGGCCAGCGCATCAGCGGCCACACCGAATCGTAAACACCGCGGCGCTATATCCGCGGCTACAGCCCTTTTCAGGTTTTTCGAGGAATTGAACATGAGCAACGTCGACCACGCCGAAATCGCCAAATTCGAAGCCCTGGCCCATCGCTGGTGGGACCGTGAAAGCGAATTCAAGCCGCTGCACGACATCAACCCGCTGCGGGTCAACTGGATCGACGAGCGGGTCAATCTGGCCGGCAAGAAAGTCCTCGACGTCGGTTGCGGCGGCGGCATCCTCAGCGAAGCCATGGCCCAGCGCGGCGCCACGGTGATGGGCATCGACATGGGCGAAGCGCCGCTGGCGGTCGCGCAACTGCATCAGCTGGAATCCGGGGTCAGCGTCGAATACCGCCAGATCACCGCCGAAGCCCTCGCCGAGGAAATGCCCGAGCAGTTCGACGTGGTCACCTGCCTGGAGATGCTCGAGCACGTGCCGGATCCATCCTCGGTGATCCGCGCCTGTTTCCGCATGGTCAAGCCGGGCGGCCAGGTGTTCTTCTCGACCATCAACCGCAACCCGAAGGCGTATCTGTTCGCGATCATCGGCGCCGAATACATCATGAAGCTGCTGCCGCGCGGCACCCACGACTTCAAGAAATTCATCCGCCCGTCCGAGCTCGGCGCGTGGAGCCGCATGGCTGGCCTGACCGTCAAGGACATCATCGGCCTGACCTACAACCCGCTGACCAAGCACTACAAGCTGGCCAACGACGTTGACGTCAACTACATGATCCAGACCCTGCGCGAGGAATAAGCCGATGGCCATCAGAGCGGTACTTTTCGACATGGACGGCACCCTGCTCGACACCGCGCCGGACTTCATCGCCATCTGCCAGGCGATGCGCGCCGATCGCGGTCTGCCGCCGATCAACGACAAGCACATCCGCGACGAGATTTCCGGCGGGGCCCAGGCCATGGTCGCGGTGACGTTTTCGATGGATCCGGAATCGCCGGGCTTCGAAGAACTTCGTCTGGAGTTTCTTGAGCGCTATCTGGTCGGTTGCGCGGTGCACAGCAAACTGTTCGACGGCATGGGCGAACTGCTCGCCGACATCGAAAAGGCCAACCTGATATGGGGCGTGGTCACCAACAAACCGGTGCGCTTCGCCGAGCCGATCATGCAACGTCTGGGGCTGGCCGAGCGTTCGGCGCTGCTGATCTGCCCGGATCATGTGAAGAACAGCAAGCCGGACCCGGAGCCGCTGATCCTCGCTTGCAAGATGCTTGATCTGGATCCGTCGACCGTGCTGTTCATCGGCGATGATCTGCGCGATATCGAATCGGGCCGCGATGCCGGCACCAAAACCGCTGCGGTGACCTACGGCTACATCCACCCGGATGACAACCCACGGCACTGGGGCGCGGACGTGGTGGTGGATCACCCGCTGGAGTTGCGCAAGGTACTCGACAGCGCGCTGTGCAGCTGCTGACCTGACTGTTGCAAGCTCCCTGTGTGGCGAGGGGATTTATCCCCGCTAGGCTGCGAAGCGGCCGACCTGACTGCTGCAAGCTCCCTGTGTGGCGAGGGGATTTATCCCCGCTAGGCTGCGAAGCGGCCCCCCGCTGTTATCCAGGCGATGTGACACACAGGTTTTGCGACGGCTTCGCCGCCGAACGGGGATAAATCCCCTCGCCACAGGGGTGAAGCAGGTCTTCATGAAATGGATTGTGAGGTTTTTATGTTTGATTACACCGCTCGCCCTGAATTGCTCAAGGATCGGGTCATTCTGGTCACCGGTGCCGGCCGTGGCATCGGCGCGGCTGCGGCGAAAACCTATGCCGCCCACGGTGCCACCGTGTTGCTGCTGGGCAAGACCGAAGCCAATCTGACCGAGGTCTACGACGAGATCGAAGCAGCGGGCCACCCGCAACCGGCGGTGATCCCGTTCAACCTCGAGACCGCCCTGCCCCATCAATATGATGAGCTGGCCGCGATGATCGAAACCGAGTTCGGCCATCTCGACGGCCTGCTGCACAACGCTTCGATCATCGGCCCGCGCACGCCGATCGAACAACTGTCCGGCGAAAACTTCATGCGTGTCATGCAGGTCAACGTCAACGCGATGTTCATGCTGACCAGCACCCTGCTGCCGTTGCTCAAGCTGTCCCAGGATGCTTCGGTGGTGTTCACCTCCAGCAGCGTCGGGCGCAAGGGTCGCGCGTACTGGGGCGCTTACGGTGTGTCGAAATTTGCCACCGAGGGCCTGATGCAAACCCTGGCCGATGAAGTGGAAGGCGTTGCGCCGGTACGCTCCAACAGCATCAACCCGGGCGGTACGCGCACCAGCATGCGCGCGCAGGCTTATCCGGGGGAAAATCCGTTGAACAACCCGACACCGGAAGAGATCATGCCGGTGTATCTGTACCTGATGGGCCCGGACAGCGCGGGCGTCAATGGCCAGGCTTTCAACGCCCAATAACGCCATACGTCGCATTTGTTGCCGCGGCAGAATGCTGTCGCGGCAAGCCATTGCCGCTCATAACCGTCACAAAGCCGCCAATAACCCAGCGCGGCCGCCCGGCATCCGCCAGCAAGTCATTGATTCGAAAAGATTTAAATTAAATCGAACCGAATGGCACGCCTTTCGCTCTAAATTCCCTCAAAACATGCCGTGTGATGGCCATGGGGCAAACGCCGATTTCGATAGCTGACTGATCGTCTTGCGGCAGACTAAACTTACGCCAAACGTCCTACGGGACTGATGGATCAGTACGACGCGCAGCCCATAGCCGCTCTCACCCAGCCTGTAAGACAGACTTACTGCTTAGGGGCTCACGCCATATGAAATCTCCTTCCCAGACCCATGCAATTGACTTTGACAGTGCCAAATTGCAGCGCCTGGGCTTCGGTCAACTACCGGCGCTGATCGAGCGCCCGACCAGCCTGGCGCAACTGCGTCAGCAAATGAGCCTGCAACTGCAAACCAGCCTGGAGCCTCAGCGCATACTTGGCCTGTTCTTCCGCGAAATCCAACGCCTGGTGCCACTGGACGCCCTGAGCTATGTGCATCAGGCCAGTGACTTGCGGCTCGAGTTCGGTGCACGCGGCCACCATTCGGTCAGCTACACCCTGAGCCACGAAGGCGAGCACATGGGCGAGTTGGTCTTCCGCCGCAATCAGCGTTTCAACGACAAGGAACAGGGCGACCTCGAGTCGCTGCTGTCCTGCCTGCTGTACCCGATGCGCAACGCTCTGCTCTACCGCGCTGCGACGCAAAGTGCCTTGCGCGACCCATTGACCGGTGCCGGCAATCGGGTGGCCATGGAGCAGACCTTGCAGCGCGAGATCGACATGTCGCGCCGCCATGCGCAACCGCTGTCGGTGCTGATGCTCGACATCGACCACTTCAAACGGGTCAACGATGACCACGGGCATGGCGCCGGTGATGAGGTGCTCAGAGCCATTGCCGCGTCGATCAAGGCGCAACTGCGCAACGTCGACATGGTGTTCCGTTATGGCGGCGAAGAGTTTCTGATCCTGCTGTCCAACACCGGCCGCGAAGCGGCAGCGATGGTCGGCGAGCGTTTGCGCCAAGCGACGCAGTCGGAGGAATACTTTGCCGATGGCCAGTTGATCGAGATCACCGTGAGCCTGGGATGCTCGACGTTACTGCCGGGCGAGTCGGCGGACAGCTTGCTGCGCCGGGCCGACAGTGCGCTCTATGTCGCAAAGCGCGAGGGGCGGAACCGGCTGGCGATGGCTGGCTGAAAATCATTGTGGGAGCGAGCCTGCTCGCGAAGAGGGAGGGTCAGACAACGATTCGTTGCATGACCCACCGCTTTCGCGAGCAGGCTCGCTCCCACAGTTCGATCAGCTTTCGGTTACGGTCCGGCGCTCGCGGTTGACCAGCAAGCGCTCCGAAGTCTCCAGCTGCATGCACCGCTCCAGAAACAGGTACATGTAGTCATAACTCTTGCAGATCGCCTGCCGCAGCTCGGCCTGCAACGCCTTGCTCGGGTTCATGCCGGCCAGGGTGCAGATGATTTCCAGCGCTTCCCACGGGTGGGCATCGTCGTACTGGGCATGCATCTTCAACCACTTCATCGCGCGCTTGCGGTCCTCTTCCGGGAACGCTGCCGCGTAGACCCCGGTCGAGCAGACCACCGCTGACCACTCCCCGGTCGCCCCCTCGATCGCATAGTTGGTCGCGGCAATCGCCACGATCAGCGAATCCGCCGAGCTGGTGTGCCAGCACCAATGACTCAGAGCATGCAGCTCCGGCGGCACTTGCTGGGCCTGGAGATCTTCGAGGCTGACGCCATGGGCGCGGCTCCAGTGCATCCAGTAGTCGGCATGGTTGAGTTCGACGCGGATGTTGCGCATCAGCCAGCGCCGCGCCATGTCTTCGCCGGGATGGCGGGCAAAGCGGGTCTTGGTGAGGTTCTGCGCCATGTACAAGGCAAACTGCTCGACCACCGGCCAGCCGCCGATCAGGTACTGGCGCATGGTTTTCGCGCTGAGTCTGTTGTCGCGCATGCGCTGATAAAGTTCATGTTCGACAACCCGGCGCTTGCTCTCGCTGCAATCCTTGATGAGCTGTTGCGCCCAGGCAGGATAACTTGCAGCTTCCATGAGGGGTCCGGTTCGGTTGAATGTGTCGATCACTGTTCGGCTCCTTTTGAGTTGTGATGGCAAGGATCGGCGAGAGACTTCAACGGAACGTGCCAGGCGCTTTGAACAACAACGGCTGCGGTCTGGCAGGGCGACTTTGCAAACTGTCACAGGTAAATAATTGCGGACGCTCGATGACATACCCCTGAGCGTAATCCACACCTATTTCAAGCAATGCCTGTTCGATCTGGTTAGTTTCAACAAACTCGGCAATTGTCTGCTTACCCATAACATGGCCGATGTGATTGATCACTTCGACCATTGCCCGATTAATCGGGTCGTCCAGCATATCCTTGACGAAACTCCCGTCGATCTTCAGGAAGTCTACAGGCAAATGTTTCAAGTAAGCGAATGAAGACATTCCGGCACAAAAGTCATCCAGAGAAAAGTGACAACCTAAGCCTTTGAGTTCATTGATAAAACGAATTGCACTGCCAAGATTTGCGATTGCACTGGTTTCAGTAATTTCAAAACAAATCATTTCAGGCGGTATAGCGTAGTTAACAAACTGTTCCCGCAGGAAGTGCAAAAACGCGTCATCTCCTATAGTAATGCCTGACAGATTAATCGCACACATCGCCAAAGGAAGTTCATGTTCCTGTTCAATACACTGGGCAATAACCTTGAAAACATTTTCAACTACCCAGCGATCTAACTGAGTCATCAAACCATATCGCTCCGCTGCCGGAATGAAGCTGTCAGGCAAAATCATCCGCCCGGATTCATCATGCAAACGCAGGAGAATTTCGATGTGTCCAGCCTGGCCGGGTTGCGGCTTGAGTGGCGCGATCTGCTGGGCATAAAGGCAAAAGCGGTTTTCTTCCAGCGCCATGTGCAGCCGTTGCACCCAAGCCATTTCACCGAAGCGCATGGACAGTTCGGAATCATCGGCATGGTAGACCTGCACGCGGTTGCGGCCCTTTTCCTTGGCCATGTAGCAAGCCATGTCCGCCGCACGCAGGGAGGCTTCGAGGGTGGTCGGATTCTGCGCGACATGCACCAGGCCGATACTGACCGTGGTCAGGAACGGCCGCCCCTTCCAGACAAAATGCAGGTTCTGCACGGTCTGGCGCAGGCTTTCGGCAATCTTCTCGGCGATGTCCGGCGGGCAGTTCTCGAGCAAAATCCCGAATTCATCGCCGCCCAGTCGCGCCAGGGTATCGCCCTCGCGCAAGTCTGATTGAAGCAGCGTGCAGATGTGCCGCAGCAGTTCATCGCCCGCCGCGTGCCCGCAGGTGTCGTTGACCAGTTTGAACTGGTCGAGATCGAGGAACATCAGCGCGTGCCGCCCGGGCTGGCGCGTCAGTTTGTGCAAGGCCTGTTCGAGGCGATATTCGAATTCGCGGCGGTTGGCCAGCCCGGTCAGGGCATCGTGGGTCGCTTGCCAGGACAGATTGGCGATGTATTGCCGCTCCTGGGTCATGTCGTGCAGCACCAGCACCGTGCCGCTGACATTCCCGGCATTGCGGATCGGCGCGCCGACCAGGGTCACCGACAGGGTGCTGCCGTCCAGACGCTGGATCAGCTTGGAATGTTCGCTGCCGCCGCTGAGCTGGCCACTGAGAATGTGCTCGATCAACGTCAGCCCTTCGGTCTGGGCGTTGTCGTCAAGCAGGTTGAACAGCGCCGACAACGGCAGCCCTGCCGCCTGCTCGGCCTTCCAGTGCGTCATGGCCTCGGCGGCCGGGTTCATGTAATCGATCGCGCCGTTGACGTCGGTGGTGATCACGCCATCACCAATCGACTGCAGAGTGATATGCGCGCGATCCTTTTCCAGTTGCAGCGCCTGGGCAAACTCATGGCGCTGCTTGAGCAGTTTGTGCGTGCGCCACAGCGCCAGCGCGATCAGACCCAGCGCGGTGGCCAGGTTGGTGAACAACAACAGGCGCATGATCACCCGCGAGCCTTCGCCCAAGGCATCGCTGAAAGCCTTGGCCGCTGGGGTGACTGCATCGTTGATGGCGAAGATCTGTAACTTCCAGCGCTGCACATCGCCCGGGCTGGCCTGGTTCTGCGCAATGCCTTGGTGCATCTCCTGCGCGACTTCGTGCAGTCGGTCGAGATAGGCATCGCCAATCGTCCAGCGATCGATCGCGGTTTCCAGATAACTGTAGTGGCGGAAATTGAGGTACAGCCAGATGACGCTGGAGACATCGTCTGGATGATTGCCACCCTTGAGAATGCCTTCGCGCGCCGCTTGCAGATCCGGCGGCTGACGATCC
Organism: Pseudomonas sp. S3_G06; assembly: GCF_054667565.1. NCBI lineage: Bacteria > Pseudomonadati > Pseudomonadota > Gammaproteobacteria > Pseudomonadales > Pseudomonadaceae > Pseudomonas > Pseudomonas sp. S3_G06. Next base: position 989,623 of record NZ_CP162738.1, on the reverse strand, counting down.
AGCGCCAGGCGCAATTGGTGCCCGCCCTGGGGCACGGCGATCGCCGTCAGGTATTTGCGATAGATCGCCTCGTCACGGCTGTCGGCGTAGAGGTTGAGGTAATAGATGGCGTCTTTCTGGCCCTTGGACCACAGGCTTTCGCCAGCGACGTAGCCACGCACGGCCGAAAGCACGTAAAGGCTCACGCCCCCCAGTAATGCCTGGAACACCACGACAGCAATAAAGGGCCAGACGATACCCAACAACCGTGGTGTTCCCAGAGTCTGCTTTTGCTTCATGAGAGTCCTTGCATGAGCACTGCCCGCTCGCCTTCCGGGCGAATTCGCTATGACGAGACTAGGTGGGGTTCTCGTTCAAGGCAAGGCGCGGCGTTACACCGCGCGCAGAACCTCTGACAGGTCGGCGAGGGTTTCGATCAGTGCTGTTGCAAGTTGCCGTAGAGCTTGGCGTACAGACCGCCGTCGGCGATCAGTTGGCGATGGTCGCCGTCCTCGGCGATCTGCCCGCCGTCGAACACCAGCACGCGGTCCGCCTGTTTCACCGCCGACAGGCGATGGGCAATGATCAGCGTGGTGCGGCCATGGAGAAATTTCGCCATCGCCTGGTGCAGGTTGTACTCGGTGGCGGCATCGAGGGCCGAAGTGGCTTCGTCGAGAATGACTACTTTCGGCTCAGCGAGAATCATCCGCGCAATCGCCAGACGCTGGCGCTGACCTCCGGACAAACGCACGCCGGAGCGACCAACGATGCTATCGAGGCCAGCGGGCAGCGCTCGGATGGTCGCGGCCATTTGCGCAATTTCCAGCGCCTGCCAGCAGGCTTCGTCGCTGCGCATGCGGCCCATGGTCAGGTTGGCGCGCACGCTGTCGTTGAACAGCGCCGGATGCTGCAGCACCACCGCGACGTTCTCGCGCACGGTCTCCAGACCGATCTCCTGCTGGGTCGATCCGCCGAAGCGAATGGTCCCGGCCGCTGGCGTGTACAGACCCAGCAGCAACTGCACCAAGGTACTTTTGCCGCCGCCGCTGGCGCCGACGATCGCGACTTTTTCGCCGGGCAGGATCGACAGGTTCATCTGGTCCAGCACCAACTCGTCGCCATAACCGAAACTCAGGCCTTGTACCTCGATGCCGACGGTGTCGCGCCCCTTGAACGGATCGACGCCGCCGGGATACTGCGGCTCGTCGGCGCGCGCCAGCAGTTCATTGATCCGCGTCAGCGCGCCGCCCGCTGCGTAATAGGCGTATTGCAGATTGAGCAGCTGTTCGACCGGGCCAATCATGAACCAGAGGTAACTGAACACCGCGAGCATCTGCCCGATCGACAGGTCGGAAAACAGCACGGTGAGCATCGCCGCCGCGCGGAAGATGTCGATGCCGAACTGGAACAGCAAACCACTGGCGCGGTTCGAGGCGTCGGTTTTCCACTGCGAGTTGACTGCGTAGTTGCGCACTTCCTGCGCGCGCAAACCGAGGCGCCCGAGGAAATAGCCCTGGCGGTTGCCGGCGCGCACTTCCTGAATCGCATCGAGAGTTTCGCTCAGTGCCTGGGTGAAGCGCGAGGTGCTGTCGTTCTCGAGTTTTTTCAGGTGTTTGACGCGCTTGCCCAACTGCACCGTGGCGTATATCACCAACGGGTTGAACAGCAGAATCAGCAGCGCCAGCTTCCAGTGCATCCACATGAGGATGCTGGCGGTGCCGACCAGGGTCAGCATCGCGACGAGGAAGCGGCTGAGGGTTTCACCGACGAATTTGTCGAGGGTGTCCAGATCGGTGACCAGGTGCGTGGTCACCGTGCCGCTGCCGAGGCTTTCGTATTCGCCGAGGGAAATGCGTTTGAGCCGCTCGATCAGGCGCACGCGAATGCGGTAGACGATGTCCTTGGCCAGGCGCGCGAACAGCCGCGACTGCAACACGCCAAAACACAGGGCGCTGCAACGCAAGGTCAGGGTCACCACCAGCATCAGGCCGATATAACCCGCCGCCTGCTGCCACATGCTCGGCAGAAAATGGTTCATGACTTTCAGTGCGGCATCGCCGTGGCCGAGCAGCACTTCGTCGACCAGCAACGGCAGCAGCAACGGGATCGGCACGCTGCACAGCGTCGCCAGCACGGCTACGCCGTTGGCGATCCACAGGGATTTCTTGTGATGCAGTGCCAGACGCCGGACTTCAGCCCAGCTCAGCCGGTCGACACGCTCTACGGCTGGCGTGTCATCGACGCGGTCAGACACAGGCCGCGCGCTCCAGCCAGCGGCCGAGCAACGGCGACAGCTCGCTGAGCGGTTGATAGCCGTTGGTCAGCAGCGCCAGTTGCCCGTTGCGCTCGGCCAGCAGGGTCGGAAAACCGGCGATGCCCAGATCCTGTACCCAGGTGAAATCGGCTTGGGTCGCCTTGTGCTGATCGGCATGATCGAACAACGCCGCGAATTCAATACGCGGCACGCCGGCCTGCTCCGCCAGTTCGACCAGCACGCTGGCCTGGGTGACATCGCGACCTTCGGCGTAAAACGCCTGCTGGATCATCCCGACCAGTTTCCACGCGCAATCCGGCGCCAGACTGCGCGCGGTGACAATCGCGCGACAGGCAGGCTCGGTGTCGTAGACAAAACCGTCGGGCAACGCGCCATCGAACTTGAACGGCTGGCCGGTGGCCTCGGTGACCGCTTGCCAGTGCTCGAGAATATAGCGCCGCGTGGTCGGCTCCAGCGCCGAGCCGCTGCCGGTGCGCAAGCCGCCAACCACCAGATGCAGCTCGACCCCGGCTGCCTGCGCTTGCTCGACCAGTGCCTTGGCCACCGGAGCAAAACCCCAGCACCATGAACACATCGGATCCATCACATAGAGCAGGCGCGCAGACATGGTTAAGCCTCGGTGGATGCTTGCTTATAGTTGTAGCCGATCGGGTGCGGCTGGTTGCGCGCCTTGGCCAGTTCGATCTGCTTTTGCCGATCGATGGCGCTGCGCCGGGTTTTCTCGCTGAGCTTGTCCCAGCAGTGCGGGCAACTGATGCCGGCGACGTAGTGCTCGGAGGCGCGATCTTCAACGCTGACCGGCGTGCGGCAGGCATGACATTGATCGTAGTCGCCTTCCGTCAGGTCGTGACGCACGGTGACGCGGTTGTCGAAGACGAAGCAGTCGCCGCGCCACTTGGTTTCTTCCTGCGGCACCTCTTCGAGGTACTTCAGGATGCCACCCTTGAGGTGGTAAACCTCTTCGAAACCTTCGCCGAGCATGTAGCTCGAGGCTTTCTCGCAACGGATGCCGCCGGTGCAGAACATCGCGACCTTCTTGTGCACGGCCGGGTCGAAGTGTTCTTTGATGTAGTCGGGAAACTCGCGAAAACTGGTGGTTTTCGGATCGATGGCGCCTTCGAAGGTGCCGATCGACACTTCGTAATCGTTGCGCGTGTCGATCAGCAGCACTTCCGGGTCGCTGATCAGCGCGTTCCAGTCCTGCGGTTCGACGTAGGTGCCGACCTTCTTGTTCGGGTCGACGCCTTCGACGCCAAGGGTGACGATCTCTTTCTTCAGCTTGACCTTGGTGCGATAGAACGGCTGTTCGTCGCAGTACGATTCCTTGTGGTCGATGTCGACCATGCGCGGATCGTTCTTGAGCCAGGCGAGCAGGCCGTCGATGCCTTCGCGGCTGCCGGAAACCGTGCCGTTGATGCCTTCTTCGGCGATCAGCAGCGTGCCTTTGATGCCGTTGTCGACCATCGCTTGCAGCAGTGGCTCGCGCAGGTCAACGTAATCTTCGAGGGTGACGAACTTGTACAGTGCCGCCACGACAATCGGTTGTGTCATGGGTATTTCTCCAGGTGGCTACCCTCGCAAAGGGTGAACCGGATTCAAAAAAAACGCGCCGGCTAAGCGGCGCGTTGCGGATTCTAGCAAAAACATGATGTGTTTTGGATTTGCTCAGTCTTCTGTGACAACACAAAACCTGTGGCGAGGGGATTTATCCCCGTTGGGTGGCGAAGCAACCCTAAACCCATTCAGCCCCGTTCCTTCTGCCAGGACCGTGGTTACAGGGTTTACGACTGCTGCGCAGCCGAACGGGGCGGTGCGACGTTTCGCTAAATCCCCTCACCACAAAAATCCCGCCACATCCAAAATCAGTGCTTGCTACCGCCAGCACAGGTCGGCGACGCCGGGGCGCCGTCGATCTCTGCCCATTCCTGCGGGGTGTAGGTGTGCAGCGCCAACGCATGGAACTCGCCCATCAGCTCGCCGAGCGTGCCGTAGACTTTCTGGTGGCGCTTGACCCGGTTCAGGCCTTCGAACTGCGCGCTGACCACCACCGCCTTGTAGTGGGTCTGTGACCCGCGACTGTGCATGTGGCTTTCGTCGAGCACTTGCAGGTGCTCAGGCTGTAACAGGGCCAGCGTCGATTCGATGCGTTGTTGCATGGTCATCACGAACTCCGCTTACTTCTTCTTGGCTGGCGCCGCGGCCGGGGTCAGCTCTTTGGTCATGTCGTCGAGCAGCTTGTTGACCACTGGCACCGCGCTTTCCAGTTTGCCCTGGGTCATCTGCGCCGACTGCTGGGTCAGCTGCGGCATTTTTTCCAGGACTTTCTTGCCCAGTGGCGACTGGTAGAAGGCAACCAGATCTTTCAGCTCGGATTCGCTGAAGTTGCTGGTGTAGAGCTTGACCATGTCGGGCTTGAGCTTGTTCCAGCCGATGGCCTGGTCCAGCGCAGCGTTGGCCTTGGCCTGGTAGGTTTCGAGCACGGCTTTCTTCGACTCAGGCGCTTTGGTCTGTTCAAAGCGCTGGGCGAACATTTGCTGCACTTGCATGTACACCGGGGTACCCAGCTTGTCAGCGTGAGCCAGCGTCAGGAAAGCTTCGGCACTGGCGTTGTGGCTGGCGGTATCGGCAAGCACCTGGCCGCTGGCGCAAACCAGTGCAACCGCGGTACAGATGGCGCGAAGACGAGTCATCGAGTTTCCTTTAAGCAAAGCGAGGTCGAACCCCAAGGGCGACCATTCTGCGCCTAACAATCGCTATGGCTCAACCCCCGGCCCTTGCCGCGCTTGATTGGCGGGGTTTTGCGGTCAACAATCGAGCCGATGGAACCACCCGGGCCGACGCCGGCCTAAATTGCGCCAACAGACCAACAGGAGTGTGCACGATGAGCCGTATCGAAACCGACAGCCTGGGCCAGATCGAGGTCCCGGACGACGCTTACTGGGGTGCTCAGACGCAACGCTCGCTGATCAACTTCGCCATTGGTCAGGAACGCATGCCGCTACCGGTGCTGCACGCCCTGGCGCTGATCAAGAAAGCCGCCGCACGGGTCAACGACCGCAACGGCGACCTGCCTGCCGACATCGCCCGCCTGATCGAACAGGCCGCCGATGAAGTGCTCGCCGGCGAGCATGACGAGCAGTTCCCGCTGGTGGTCTGGCAGACCGGCAGCGGCACCCAGAGCAACATGAACGTCAACGAAGTGATCGCCGGTCGCGCCAACGAACTGGCCGGCAACCCGCGCGGCGGCAAGTCGCCGGTGCACCCGAACGATCACGTCAACCGCTCGCAAAGTTCCAACGACTGCTTCCCCACTGCCATGAGCATCGCCACCGCCAAAGCGGTGCAGGAACAACTGCTGCCGGCGATCGCCGAGCTGTCCGGCGGCCTCGCTGAACTGGCGGCGCGCCATATGAAGCTGGTGAAGACCGGACGCACGCACATGATGGACGCGACGCCGATCACCTTCGGTCAGGAACTGTCCGGTTTCATAGCGCAACTGGATTACGCCGAGCGCGCGATTCGTGCCGCGCTGCCGGCGGTCTGCGAACTCGCTCAGGGCGGTACCGCCGTCGGCACGGGGCTGAATTCGCCGCACGGTTTCGGTGAGGCGATTGCCGCCGAGCTCGCTGCACTGTCCGGTCTGCCGTTCGTCACCGCGCCGAACAAGTTCGCCGCGCTGGCCGGTCATGAGCCGCTGGTAACGCTGTCAGGTGCGCTGAAAACCCTCGCCGTGGCGCTGATGAAAATCGCCAACGACCTGCGTCTGCTGGGCTCAGGTCCTCGCGCTGGTTTCGCTGAAGTGAAGCTGCCGGCCAACGAACCGGGCAGCTCGATCATGCCCGGCAAGGTCAACCCGACCCAGTGCGAAGCGCTGTCGATGCTCGCCTGTCAGGTGCTCGGCAACGACGTGGCCATCGGTTTTGCCGCCAGTCAGGGGCACTTGCAGCTGAACGTGTTCAAACCGGTGATCATCCACAACCTGCTGCAATCGATCCGTCTGCTTGGTGATGGCTGCAGCAACTTCCAGCAGCACTGCATCGCCGGGCTCGAACCGGATGCCGAGGTCATGGCCAAGCATCTGGAACGTGGGCTTATGCTGGTGACCGCGCTGAACCCGCACATCGGTTATGACAAGTCGGCGGAGATCGCCAAGAAGGCCTACAGCGAAGGGCTGACTTTGCGTGAGGCTGCGTTGCAGCTGGGTTATCTGACTGATGAAGAGTTCGATGCCTGGGTGCGGCCGGAGAACATGATCGAGGCTGGCGCCAAGGGCTGAGTCATTTAGCGCCTGAAAATCCGTCTTCGCGAGCAGGCTCGCTCCCACAGGAAAATTGCATTGCAAAGTGGGAGCGAGCCTGCTCGCGAATTCAGGCGCCGCCGATCTTCAGCCAGGCACAGTCCTGGCCCGTCGCGCCCTGAGCCCGGCAATCAACGATGGCCCCAGCGCTACCAGCGCCGAGCCCAGCACCACCAGCACCGCCCCGCCATAGCCCAGCGCATTGATCTGCTCGGCATGCACGTAGTCCGGCCAGATCCGCGCCGCAATCGCCACCGCAACAAATGTCACCAGCGGCGTGATCGCCAATGTTGCGCTGACCCGCGATGCTTCCCAGTGCGCCAGTGCCTCGGCGAATGCGCCGTAGGCGATCAAGGTGTTCATGCAGCACGCCAGCAACAGCCAGCCCTGCAACGGGCTCAGGTTCAGCGCTTCAAGCGGATGCACCCACGGCGTCAGCAATAGCCCGCAGAACAGATAGATCACCATCATCACCTGCAACGAATTCCACACCGTCAGCAATTGCTTCTGGCCCAGCGCATAGAAGGTCCAGACCGTCGACGCCAGCAGCACCAAGAGCACGCCGGCGGTGTAGTCGGACAGCGAAGTCAGCAGCTCGGCCAGGCGCTGATTGAAGAACAGGCCAAAGCCGATCAGCAACACCAGCAAGCCGATGCCCTGGCCGATGCTGAAGCGCTCCTTGAACACGAACAGACTGGCGATCAGCAGCATGATCGGGCCCATTTGCACCACCAATTGCGCGGTGCCGGGGCTGAGCAGGTTGAGGCCCATCAGGTACAACACGTAATTGCCGACCAGCCCCAGTACCGCCATCAGCACCAGCCAGCCACCCTTCGGCCCGAGCACCTTGCGACTTGGCAGGCGCTTGACCGACGCCAGATAGATGAACAGGCAGCCACCGGACACCATCAGGCGAAACCAGGTCACCGTGACCGGGTCCATCACCTGCAATACCTGTTTGAGCTTGATCGGCAGGATGCCCCACAGAAACGCGGTCAGCAGCGCCAGGAACAGTCCGTACACCCAGCGCCCCGATGAAATGTGCATGCGAACCCCAAAAGCCTGCTGACAAGAGCACTCATTCTAGGCGTCCGGCTGCGCACAACACAGGGACAGTTGCCGGCAGGCCGCGAATGAAACTGTGCAGGTCGCAGCAGTAAACCGGCACGCCGCCGTTGATCGGCCGGGCAGGCGCGCCAAGTGCTTCAGGCATAAGCTGATTGCAGACTTTTCAACGCATTGATCAGGGAGACCGACATGTACGCCATGCGCGCCGAGGACAGCGCCCCCGCCACCCGTTTTCGCAGCGACCGCGTGTGTCGGGTCAATGGCGAGCTGTATTTCAGCACCCGGGAAAATACCCTCGAAGGGCCGTATGACAGTCAGGTGATCGAGCGGGAGATTCAGGCTTATATAGCGCGGATGCAGCGGCAGGGTTCCAGCCGCTGAACCGTGGCGCGCCTTCGCGAGCAGGCTCGCTCCCACAGGGGAATGCGATCACCTGTGGGAGCGAGCCTGCTCGCGAAGGGGCCTGAACAGGCAACCAATCCTTTAGCGCACCGCCTCAAACAACCCGCTCGCCCCCATCCCGCCACCCACGCACATGGTGACGATGCCGTAACGCAAATTGCGCCGCTGCAATTCCCGAATCAGATGCCCGACCTGACGCGAGCCGGTCATGCCGAACGGGTGGCCGAAGGAAATCGAGCCGCCGTTGACGTTGTATTTGTCGTTGTCGATCTCCAGCCGGTCGCGGCTGTACAGGCACTGCGAAGCGAACGCCTCGTTCAATTCCCACAGATCGATATCCGCCACTTGCAAACCCTTGGCCTTGAGCAGTTTCGGCACCGAGAACACCGGGCCGATGCCCATTTCGTCCGGCTCGCAGCCGGCGACGGTGAAACCACGGAAAAACGCTTTCGGTTTGAGCCCCAACTCCAGCGCTTTATCCAGACTCATCACCAGTGTCATCGAGGCACCGTCGGACAGCTGCGAGGAATTGCCCGCCGTCACCGAACCGTCGTCGGCGAACACCGGTTTCAAACCGGCAAGGCTTTCGTAGGTGGTGTCCGGGCGGTTGCAGTCGTCGCGCTCGACGACGCCGTCGACAATCTGCACTTCACCGCTGTTCTTGTCCTCGACGCGGTATTTCACCGCCATCGGCACGATTTCATCATCGAACAGACCGGCAGCCTGGGCCTGGGCCGTACGCATCTGGCTTTGCAGCGCATAACGATCCTGGGCCTCGCGGCTGACGCCGTAACGGCGCGCCACCACTTCGGCGGTCTGGCCCATGGTGTAGTAGATGCCGGGAGTCTGTTGCTTGAGCAGCGGGTTGATCAGGTGATCGGTGTTGACGCTTTTCAGGGTCAGGCTGATCGACTCGACGCCGCCGGCAACGATGATGTCGCTGCAACCGGAGGCGATCTGGTTGGCGGCAATCGCAATGGCCTGCAAGCCCGAGGAGCAGAAACGGTTGAGGGTCATGCCGGCGGTGCCGGTGCCCAGGCGCGACAGCACCGCGACGTTGCGGCCGATATTGTAGCCCTGCGCGCCCTCGTTGGAGCCGGCGCCAACGATGCAGTCCTCGACGCTGGCCGGGTCGATATCGTTGCGGGTCAGCAGGGCATTGACGCAGTGGGCCGCCATGTCATCGGGGCGGGTCTGGTTGAACTTGCCGCGAAAGGATTTGGCCAGGCCGGTCCGCACGCTGTCGACGATCACCACTTCACGCATGGCATACCTCATTGTTGTTGTCGGTTGAGAGTGGACCTGAGCATAAGTCCACCTTCTTGCCGACCGCGAGGATCATTCACCCGGCGTATGCGCGGCCATCGCCTCAGTCCTTGTGCTTCTTGGCCTTCTTGTCGGATTTCTCGAACGCGTCTTCCAGCGCGCGGTTGATGGTGCGCAACACTTTCACCCGCGCCCAGCGTTTGTCGTTGGCCTCGACCAGCGTCCACGGCGCGATCTCGGTGCTGGTGCGATCGACCATGTCGCCGACCGCCCGGCGATAGTCGTCCCACTTTTCCCGATTGCGCCAGTCGTCCTCGGTAATCTTGAAGCGCTTGAAGGAAATCTCTTCGCGCTCCTGAAAGCGCTCCATCTGCGTGTCCTTGTCGATAGCCAGCCAGAACTTGACGACGATGACGCCGGCATCGGCCAGTTGCTCTTCGAAGTCATTGATTTCGCCATAGGCGCGCAGCCAGTCGGCCGGGGTGCAGAAGCCTTCGATCCGCTCGACCAGCACCCGCCCGTACCAGGAGCGGTCGAATACGGTGAATTTGCCCCGCGCCGGAAGGTGTCGCCAGAACCGCCACAGGTAGGGTTGCGCGCGCTCTTCTTCGGTGGGCGCGGCGATCGGCACGATGCTGTACTGACGCGGATCGAGCGCGGCTGCCACGCGGCGAATCGCCCCGCCCTTGCCCGCCGCGTCGTTACCCTCGAACACCGCCACCAGCGCATGGCGGCGCATGCGTTTGTCGCGCATCAGCCCGGACAGACGCGCCTGTTCGGTGATCAGTTGTTCTTCATAGTCTTTCTTGTCCAGACGCTGGGTCAGGTCAAGGCTGTCGAGCAGGTTCAACTGATCGACCGGCGTGCCCAGCGGCGCGGCACTGACTTCGTGGGGATTGACGTCGGCGCGCTTGAGCGCACTTTGCAGGCCTTCGAGGAGAATCTTGCCCACCGCCAGGCTGCGGTAATTGGCATCGACGCCTTCGATGACATGCCACGGCGCGTAATCGCGGCTGGTGCGGCGCAACACCCGCTCGCCGTATTTGACGAACTTGTCGTAGGTCTGCGACTGCTGCCAGTCCAGCGGACTGATGCGCCAGCTGTGCAACGGGTCGTCGGCCAGCGATTTGAGCCGCGCTTTCATCTGCTTCTTGGACAGGTGAAACCAGAACTTGAAGATCAGTGCGCCTTCATCGCAGAGCATTTTTTCCAGACGCTCGGCGCCGGCGATGGCCTGATCCAGACGCGGATCCTTGAACAGTCCGTGCACCCGGCCCTGGAGCATCTGGCTGTACCAGTTGCCGAAGAAAACGCCCATCCGCCCCTTGGCCGGCAGCATGCGCCAGTAGCGCCACGCCGGTGGCCGCGCGAGTTCTTCATCGGTCTGCTGGTCGAAGGTGCGCACTTCGATCAGGCGCGGGTCCATCCATTCATTGAGCAGCTTGACCGTCTCGCCCTTGCCCGCCCCTTCGATGCCGTTGATCAGGATGATCACCGGAAAGCGCTTCTGCTGCTGCAACTCGAACTGCGCTTCCAGCAAGGCTTCACGCAGCGCAGGGACCGCCGCCTCATAAGTGTCTTTGTCGATGGCGTGACCGATTTCAGCGGATTCAAACATGGGACGGCTCCTTCCAGGGTTCAGCAAGACTAGCGGATGATTGCAGCACCTGAACAGATCGCAGTCTTCGGCAGCTCCAAATGCGTTTCCCTGTAGGAGCTGCCGAAGGCTGCGATCTTTTGAAATTTTCCCTGACACGCCCAAATCCCGTCTTGTGCTGGATCAGGCAGCTCGCGCGTGATCGGCTAGAATGGCCGCCTTGTGTTTGCCGAGCCTGCCATGAAAGCCGAAATGCCCCACGCCCAACTCGACTGGGACGATCAGGGACGCCCACGATCGCGGGTGTTCGATGACGTGTACTTTTCCGACCAATCGGGGCTGGAGGAAACCCGTTACGTGTTTCTTGAGCAGAACCGTTTGGCCGAACGCTTCGCTGCGCTGCCGGCGGATGGACGTCTGGTCATTGGCGAAACCGGCTTCGGCACCGGACTGAATTTTCTCTGTGCCTGGCAGCTGTTCGAACAACACGCAGTGGCCGGCGCGCGCTTGCATTTTGTCAGCGTCGAGAAGTACCCGCTGGCGCCTGCGGATCTGCGTCGGGCCTTGGCGCTGTGGCCGGAACTCAAGCCGTTGGCGGATCAGTTGCTGAGGCATTACGTGGCGATTCATCAAGGCTTTCAGCGCATTACTTTGGCCGAAGGTCGAGTGACGCTGACCTTGCTGATCGGCGATGCGCTGGAGCAACTGCCGCAACTCGATGCACAGATCGACGCATGGTTCCTCGATGGTTTCGCTCCGGCGAAAAACCCGGACATGTGGACTGCCGAGCTGTTCGTCGAACTGGCGCGCCTGGCTGCGCCGGGCTCGACCATCAGCACCTTCACCAGCACCGGTTGGGTCCGCCGTCTGCTCAACGCTGCCGGGTTCAAGATGAAGCGCACACCGGGCATCGGCCACAAGTGGGAAATCCTGCGTGGCGAGTTCCTCGGCTGGCCCGCCGAGGTGGCTGCGCCAGTGCCGGCGAAACCCTGGTTCGCCCGCCCTGCTCCGTTGCGCGGTGAGCGCCGGGCGCTGGTGATCGGCGCCGGCCTGGCCGGCTGCGCGACGGCGTCGAGTCTGGCGGCGCGCGGCTGGCAAGTGAGTCTGCTGGAGCGTCACGCGGCCGTCGCGCAAGAAGCCTCGGGCAACCCGCAGGGCGTGCTCTATCTCAAGCTGTCCGCCCATGGCACTGCCTTGTCGCAGTTGATCGTCAGCGGCTTCGGTTACACCCGGCGCCTGCTGGAAAGCCTGCAACGCGGCAGCGACTGGGATGACTGCGGCGTGCTGCAACTGGCGTTCAATGCCAAGGAAGCCGAGCGCCACGGGCAACTGGCGGCGGCGTTTCCTGAAGATCTTTTGCAGTGGCTGGAGCAACCTGAAGCCCAGGCCCGCGCCGGTGTCCGCGTGGCCCACGGCGGCTTGTTCTACCCCGAAGGCGGCTGGGTGCATCCGCCGGCGTTGTGTCAGGCCCAGGCGACCCACACCAACATTGAGTTGCTCAGCCATCACGAAGCTTTGGAACTGCGCAAAGTCGCAGACCTGTGGCAAGCCTTCGACGGCGAACGTTTGCTCGCCAGTGCGCCGGTGGTGATCCTGGCCGGAGCCGCCGAAATCAAACGTTTTGCCCAGAGTGCAGAATTGCCGCTCAAGCGTATTCGCGGGCAGATCACGCGTCTGGCTGAGACTGCAGACAGTCGTGCGCTGGCCACCGTGGTGTGCGCCGAGGGCTACGTCGCCCCGGCGCGTCTGGGCGAGCACACGCTGGGCGCCAGTTTCGACTTCAACAGCGACGACCTGACGCCCACGAGTGCCGAGCACCAAGGCAATCTGGCGATGCTCGAAGAAATTTCCAGCGACCTGCTGACCCGCCTCAACACCAACGAGCAGCCACTGGAGAATCTTGAGGGCCGCGCCGCCTTCCGCTGCACCAGCCCCGATTACCTGCCGATTGTCGGTCCGCTCGCTGATCTGCAAACCTTCAATCAAACCTACGCAGCGTTGAGCAAAGACGCCCGGCAAGTGCCGGACCTCGCCTGCCCGTGGCTCGACGGTCTGTACGTCAACAGCGGCCACGGTTCTCGCGGACTGATCACCGCGCCGCTGTCCGGCGAGCTGCTCGCCGCGTGGCTGGACAACGAGCCGCTGCCGTTGCCGCGCAGCGTAGCCGAAGCCTGTCATCCCAACCGTTTCGCGTTAAGGCAGTTGATTCGCGGCAAGTGAATTTCACGTATCGGGCATTTCGCAGATGCCCAGATCCATCAGCCGTATCGCGTCTTCCGTCAGGCTCTTGAACAGCACGTCTTCAGCCTGGTCCTTTTCCAGCTTGAGTGCCTGGTTCTGACTTAAATAATCGCCAGAGGGCAGCGTATCCTTCTTGTCGAACAGTGCGCTCATTTGCGGGTCGTACGCGTCATCGATCAACGCAAACTTGCGGACAAATGTGCGTCGCAGATAGTCACGCCAGAACGTGCGCCCCTGCATGTAATCCAGCCATTGCGGGGAAAGTTCGGCAGTCATCACGCGATTTCTGGCGACCTCAAGATCAGCGGCTGTCACGCCACTCTGGGCATCGAACAGCATACCTTTCGGTTGACCGCGCAGCCCCAGCTCATCGGTCAGACCGATGCGATAAGCAAGGTTCATTTCCAGCGCATCAACCTCTGGAGCCCGGAGCGAATGCTCCCGGGCGATTTCTTCCAGCCTGTCCAGCCTGAACAGACTGCGACCCAGTTCCAACAGAGCCTTGGCTGTTACCCTGCGACCACTTGCGGCGCTGCTTACCCGCTCCACTTCTACTGCGACTTCAAGGCGACTGAAGACAAGCGCCGCGTTATCGGTGCAATGAAGCGGATCGGCCGCGATGTCGAGCAGTTGACGACCCAGTGGCTCGTCAGCTTCCGCCGCCTTCAGTACCGCCCAGACGCGTCGCTGCATGTCAGCGCTGCCCAGTTTGCCGTCCGCCGTATCACCCAGTTGCGCCAGCAAAGTGAACAAGCCATCGGCCGTCTGATCGCTACGCAATGCCGCCCAGATGCGCGACTGCTCTGCCCACTCTTCGCCACTGACCTTGGTCAACCAGAGCGAGCGCGCCGTTTGCTCGTTCATCCGTGCGATGTCATCGGGGAGGTAGTCCATACCGATGCCGAAATTATCGCGATAGTTTTCCAGATGCGTTTTGCTGCGTTCGGAAAAAGGATTCAGTCCCAGCTTGAGTGCGCTGGTGAAATGGCGTGTTTTCTGGAATAACCAGTCGGGCAGCTCTTTGATTTTATTCCCGGTCAGGTTCATCAATTCAATGTGGACGGAATTGGACAGGCCTTCTGGCAGTTCCGTGATGCCGGTTTCTTGCAGGGACAAGCGGCGCAGTTGCGTCATTTGACTGAAATCCGGGGTGGCGCCCAACGGATTCTTGTCCAGATTCAGGTAGCGCAACGTGCTCAGCCTGTTCAGCTTCGCCAGTGTCTGCTCGGTGAGCTTGAGCTGATTGTTTGCCAGGCTCAGCCGTTGCAGACGCGGCATGTGCGACAACACTTCAGGCAACCGGGTGATCGTGTTGCTGCCCAGTTCCAGTAGCTCGAGCTGTTTGAAGGACTTGAGGAAGTGCGCGACATCATCACCCAGCGCCATGTTGCGCATCGACAATTGCTCTATGTGGTCGAAGCTCACCGACGGCGGCAATGTTGGCACCTTACCGATGCGCATGCCGTCAAGATCGAGGGTACAGAGGTTCTTTCCCTCCTCGTTGGCGGCCCAATGAAAGCGTCGAAACGCTTCCTCGATCAGCTCGGCAGCCATTTTCCGACTGTGCCGCGCTTCGGCCAGATCGCCCCCCATGGCTTGCAGCGCGGCGCCATCTTCACTCCAGACAAACAGCGCGTCACGCAGGGTTTGCAGATCCTGACGCAGGGCTTTGATCCGGGTCGCACGGCTCAACGGATCATCACCCAGTTCGTTGAGCAATTGATTGAGCTGCGGCTCGCTCAGACGCGGATAAAGCCTGCGGACTTTGCGCAGCAGTTTGCGTGAATGGCCAGCCACGGGGACCTGATCGCCTTGCACACAGGCCGGCTCGACGGGAAGTGACTCCGTACTGCCGCCGCGCAATGCCCGCGCAGTGAACTCGCGTTCGTCGAGGGCAACGTTGAGCAGCTTTTTGCGTAACTGTTGCGTACTGACCTGTCCGGTATCGGCAAACCCGAGTGCTGCCCGCTGACGTGGCGGCAATGCCTTGAGGATGGCCATGTACAAAGCGTCGGGGCCGGATGCCACCTTGCCCAAGGATTTTTTGTCGCCGCCAAACGCCTCATAGCCCTGCGTGGTTTTCACCAGATAACCGGTATTTTCCGAAGTCGCCGACGCATCGCCGATGTCTTCGAGGATCGGTCCGGTCAAGGCCTTGTCGCGCATTTGCAGACGCAGCTGCGCGTTCCAGCCGCTCAGGCGCGGCAGTAATTTCATGGCCAGGCTGTCGGTGTCAGCATTGGCCAGCCACGACCAGTGCAACCCGCTCAGCGCCCGGTCAAGCCGCACCTCGGCAACACCGGCCCGCGTCCGCTGCCCCAGCCGCAAGGGCGCGCTCCCGGTCGAGCGCAAGTGCAGGCGCTCGACAGTCGAGGCACGGTCGATCAGCCTTTGACCATGGCGCGCCGGAATGTCGGCGAAGACCTGGCGTAATTTGCCCAGGTCCTGCGCGTCACTGTGGTCATAGCGCTTGTACATCCGCTCGAACGCCGCGCGGTAATCGGACTTGAGCGCAGCACCGAGTTTTTTCGCCAGCGCAGGTGCTTGCGTGCTTTTTGCGACTTTGCCGCCGAGCAAGGCCTCGACTTCATGCTCGTAAAGACCATCGATGACGGTTTGCAGCAAGCGCCCGAGTGCCAACTGACCTTGGGTGACCGGCACTCCCAAGGTATCGTCGAGCGTGGTGTTTGCTGGGTAAGTGGTTTCGACGTCTCCCTCATGACCGATCACCTCAAGGTACCGGTCAGTCGGCCAGCCCGGCAGTTTCGTCAAGGCATGCATCTGTTCTTCAAGAGGCTGCTCGGAGTGGATCTCGCCGTTTTCCAGTTCCGTGGTCAACTCACGAAACTGGCGCTCGATGCGCACGCGCTCGACGGTATCGCGCAGGCGTACAGGCAGGCTCAGATTGTCGTTGAAGGTTTCCAGCAAGGTCTGCTGCGAGGTGTTGCTCAGCCGGCGAAGGATATCCAGATCGCTGTCAGCAAATTCGCTCAACTGCGGATCGATGCGCTTGAGCGTGTAGGCGCTGCTGCCCCATTCTTCGGGCTCTTCAGCGGGTAAGCGCCAGCCACCCTCGACGTGGCGGATCAGTTCCGGAGCATAGGCTTGGGCGCGTGCGGGGTGTTCCAGGCGCCAGTGCTGAGTGTCGATATCAAAGTTGCCAGCCAACAGGCGATGCTCGAGGCGGCCGATGGTCTTGTTGCCGATCTGGTAGAACTCCTTTGAACCGGCACCGATGGTGAATCCGGCCGGCAAAGCATGCTCGTACGGGCTCAAATCAGGCTTCCACAGGCGCGGCTTGCCTGCCCGATCAAGAATCGCGGTGAACTGCGCGAAGAACTCCGGATGCGCACGCAGGAGCTTTTTGCCCAGTGTTCCCAGCGCCTTCTGAGCGCCGGCAAAAACGCCCATCAATGCGATGTTCTCTACCACACTGAGCAGATGTGACAGCGCCTCTTGATGATCACCACGGCGCCAGTCCTCGACGCCGTCGTACACTTCACCGAGCAACTGCCCGACCGCGACGCCCATCATCAATTGTCCCAGGACCGGCACGAACAGCCCTGCCACCGACGCCACGGTCACCCCGCGTTGAATGAAATCCAACAGACGTTTCTGTCGGATCTCTTCATCGATATCAGCGGTTGGCACCGCCAGTTTGCGCGCGTCGATCTGCAATTTTCCGACATGGCTTTGCACCATGAAATCGAAAAGCGGCACATCGATCGGCCAATGCTCGACGACGCCCAGGTCAGGCTTTTCAGCTAACGCCTTGAAGAAGTCCGCCTTGTCATCTTCATCCAGGCTGCCGGCGAAATACCCCTGATATTCCGTGCTTTTGAGTTGTTGCGCGAGGTAGCGCTTGAACGCGTTGAAACTCGGGTACTCATACACGGCGCGCTCGGGCTCGCCGGGCATATACACCATGCATCCATCCTCAGGGTGCTGTTCCACGGAGCGTTTGGAAAATACGACGACGCCCCAAACGCAGCTGTCGAGGATTCTGACGCCCTGCATGATCATCGGGTCTTTGCCGTAGCGCAGGTTTTGCGCCGAAGCGACGCCCTCGGCCAGCATCAGATCCTGCAGCATGCGCAAACCTGCCGCGGTGATATCGCCCTTGAGCTGCGCAAGATGAGCGTCCAGCTCCAGCAGCGATTGCTTCAATGCGGCGATATCGCGAGTCATGGCACTGGTGGCTACGACTTTGCCGCAGTCATCACGCAGACCGAACACTTGCTGCAGATGCTCCTGGTATTTCTTGCCCAGATCCAGCTTGCGGCACAACGCTGCGAACGCTGCCGGCGTCAGATCTTTCACGCCAGCGGGCACACTTTTGACGCGCACCAGACTGCCGGCGGGGAAACCATCGGCCTGCTCCTCGTCTTCGGTGAAATTCTGCATGGCTGCTTGCAACAGGGTCTGCGTCGCGTGTTCGACCAAGTCGATATCGGCCTGATCCGTCGCCTTCCCATCGCAGCCGCAATCGACGCCCGGCAGACTGAGCACATCCTCGCCCACGTCATAGGACGCTGGCCATTTCTCGTTCAGCGCGGCGTTGAGTTCGCTGATGCAGAAGCTGTGCAATGGTTTGAGCCGGGTCAGATCCTTGTCGACTTTTACTTGCAGGGTGTGCAATTCACGATTGATTTCATCCAGCTTGTTCAGCGTGGCCGCAGAAGCCGTGAGCAGATACGCCGGCAAGCTTTTTTCCAGGCTTTCAGCGGTATCGAGATCACCGGTAGCGTCGTACAGGGTGCTCAGGACCGAGTCCTGAGTCTGCGGATGGGTCTTGTCTTGGCTGGGCATGGCAATAGTCCTTTATTGCGATTCGAACCCTCGACTCTAGCGGTACCGGACGGCCAGTAACAGTTCAAATTCCTGCGCAGAATCCGCGCAGATCAAACGTGTTTTTGTATGGAAAAAATAGCCCTGCATCACACGGCAAGCCCCAACCGTACTGGCATTCAGCGCAACCCGTATACCCGGCTGTTCAGAGACATCAGGGAGCGTCGACAGCTGCCAGGGTTGGATAGTGGCATTTTAAAATGCAACATCGTCCATTTAGAGCGGCGCTAAGGTAGAATTGCGGCCATACACTCAATGGACAGCTGCGATGTTGCAACCTAACAAAAAAAGCGGAAATATACCGGCGCTTACCGGACTGAGGTTCTTCGCGGCCCTGATGGTTTTTTTCTCTCACTTCCCGATCAAAACGCAAAATCAAAATATTTTACTACTGCAAACTTCCGGATTTAATGGCGTTACTTTTTTCTTCGTTCTCTCAGGCTTTATAATTGCGTACAACTATCTGGAGCGATTTGAGTCACGGCCATTGCAATCAACACCACGCTTCTTGCTTTCAAGATTCGCCAGGATATATCCGCTGTACGCTCTTATAATAATTTTTTCCTGGATGAATTCGGGTGGCTCCATTCCAATCGCGCCGTACCTCACCGCAACTCAGGCATGGAGTGGAGATCTGTTTGTCGCTATGGGGCTAAACAGCCCGTCATGGAGCATCAGCGTCGAGGTGTTCCTGTACTTATTGTTTCCGTTTCTGATTCCAGCACTTAAAGCAGTTGGAATTTCCACCGACCGATACAAACTGATGATAGCCGCGACGCTCATAGTTGTCGCTCAAATCGCTATTGCAATCTACTTTTCAGCACCTGAGCGCGCCGGTCTCGTGGCCACCGAACCAGGATCTTCGCATCGCTGGCTATACCGAGGGCCGGCGTACAGATCTCTCGACTTTATGCTGGGAATACTCGCGGCGATTTATTATCAGCGTTTTTTCAAACCGACACGAACAACCAATTACATGTGGAGCGCGCTAACTTACGCATGTATCGCTTATATATTCACACTGGCAACTTCTTTGACCGTTGCCGGCAGTGCTTTCAAGTGGGACGCCGCTTACGCTGTCCCGTACACGTTACTCATACTGAGTATCGTCATCTCCAACAAAACCCACGTAGCCCGATTCCTTTCCGGGGAAAAGATCGTTCTACTAGGCGAAGCATCGTACGCCTTGTATTTGATCCATGTTCTCCTTGGTGCGATGTACATACCTCATACTGGTGAATCGATGTTTTTTGTCATACTTCACCAGGCTTTATTTCTAGGAGGTGTCATCAGCATATCCGTCGGCCTGCATCTGTGCATTGAAAAGCCTTGCCAACAGATGATTCTCAAACTGTTTAGAAAAAAAGATCTCAGCCGATACATGCCACCCTCAGATACGATCCCGACAACGAAGTCGATCAACGCAAAATGACATTTCCGGGGCTGTATCCAACGGCCCCACGGCGGTCGTTCGCTGGGTCCGGGAGTACGGCCATTTTCGCTCCCGCGTGGTCGCAACCGAAGGGGACGGACGCGTCGCGGGAAGTTTTATTGAACGATCGCGCTCTGCAGGTACTCGAAAAAGCCAGACCTACTACGGCGGCGCGCTCTGATGACGTTTTCGCGCCGAAAGGTTCGGGTGATAGATCAGAGCTGCACATCCGTTCCGAAACAGGGGCCAAGCGCCACTGGTTGAAGGGGCTGCGGCAGGCGAAGATTCAGTATCGCCAGATGCATAACATCAGGCACACCTGATCGTGATATGCGTGATGTGCGGGGATATGGGAATCGTTACCTTGCAGCTCAGACGCAGTGCCCAGGTTCTGCTTTCAACCGATGCCGGGCGAATCAGCTTTGCGAGTGACCTCGCGGAACATGAAAAAGCCGGATTTATCAAAAAAACGGTACAGCATTGGTACCTGATTCGCGGTAAATACGCTTGACCCCCGCAGACACAAGGCCTTTTTGGATTATGTGCGGATTAGCTGGCGAGTTACGTTTTGATCAACAACCTGCAGACCTTGCAGCGATCGAGAGAATCACCCATCACCTGGCCCCTCGCGGCCCTGACGCGTGGGGCTTCCATGCCCAAGGGCCGATTGCCCTGGGTCATCGACGCCTGAAAATCATGGACCTGTCGGACGGCTCGGCGCAGCCGATGATCGACAGCCAACTGGGCCTGTCCCTGGCGTTCAACGGTGCGATCTACAACTTCCCGGAACTGCGCGCAGAGCTTGAAGCACTGGGTTATGCCTTCTATTCGGGTGGCGACACCGAAGTGCTGCTCAAGGGTTATCACGCCTGGGGCGAGGCACTGCTGCCGAAACTCAACGGCATGTTCGCCTTCGCCATCTGGGAGCGCGATGCCAAGCGTCTGTTCATCGCCCGCGACCGTCTCGGCGTCAAGCCGCTGTACCTGTCGCGAACCGGCCAACGCCTGCGCTTCGCTTCGGCATTGCCGGCATTGCTCAAGGGCGGCGATATCAACCCGATTCTTGATCCGGTGGCGCTCAATCACTATCTGAATTTCCATGCGGTGGTGCCTGCGCCGCGCACCTTGCTGGCCGGTATTGAAAAACTGCCGCCGGCCACCTGGATGCGCGTTGAAGCCGATGGCGGCACCGAGCAGAAAACCTGGTGGACCCTGCCCTACGGCCCAAATGAAGACGAGAAAAACCTCAATCTGGAAGACTGGGTCGATCGCGTCCTCGGCAGCACCCGCGAAGCAGTGGCGATCCGTCAGCGTGCGGCAGTGGATGTCGGTGTGTTGCTTTCGGGCGGTGTCGATTCGAGCATGCTCGTCGGCCTGTTGCGCGAAGTCGGCGTAGAAAATCTGTCGACCTTCTCCATTGGTTTCCAGGATGCCGGCGGCGAGCGCGGCGACGAATTCCAGTATTCGGACCTGATCGCCAAGCACTACGGCACCCGCCACCACCAGTTGCGCATCGACGAGAAAGAAATCATCGAGCAACTGCCCGCCGCCTTCCGCGCAATGAGCGAACCGATGGTCAGCCATGACTGCATCGCGTTCTATCTGTTGTCCCGTGAAGTGGCCAAGCACTGCAAAGTGGTGCAGAGCGGCCAAGGCGCAGACGAACTGTTTGCCGGTTACCACTGGTATCCGCAGGTCGACGGCGCGGCGGACCCATACGCGGCCTACCGCGACGCGTTCTTCGATCGCAGCTACGACGACTACGCGGCGACAGTTCAGCCGAAATGGCTGGTCGATCATGATGCGGCGGGCGACTTCGTCAAACAGCATTTTGCCGAGCCCGGCGCCGATGCTGCCGTGGACAAGGCGCTGCGTCTGGACAGCACAGTGATGCTGGTCGATGACCCGGTCAAACGCGTCGACAACATGACCATGGCCTGGGGCCTGGAAGCGCGTACGCCGTTTCTCGATTATCGACTGGTCGAACTGTCGGCTCGCGTTCCGGGCAAATTCAAGCTGCCCGATGGCGGCAAGCAAGTGCTGAAAGAAGCTGCGCGCCGGGTCATTCCAAGCGAAGTGATCGACCGCAAGAAAGGCTATTTCCCGGTGCCGGGTCTCAAGCACTTGCAGGGCGACACACTCAATTGGGTGCGCGAGCTGCTGCTGGATCCGAGCCAGGATCGCGGCCTGTTCAACCCGAGCATGCTCGACAAGCTTTTGACTGATCCGCAAGGCCAGCTGACCCCATTGCGCGGCTCGAAACTGTGGCAACTGGCGGCCCTGAACCTGTGGCTCAGTGAACAAGGAATCTGATTGATGAAACCCCATGCCACGTCCATCAACCAACGCCTGTTGCGTGGTCAGGCCCCCTCGTATGAACGTTTGCAGGCGCGCCTGGCCGAAGACGGCAGCGAGCTTGCCAGCGCCCCGATTGCCGTGCATTGCGGTTGGGGCCGGCTGCTGATCGGCCACACCTTTCCCGACCCGGCGTCGCTGGCGCAGGAGCTGCTCAACGAGCAACCCGGCGAGCGCGACATCGCCCTGTATGTTGCCGCACCGCAGCAGATTCTCGGCCTCGAGCCGACGCAGCTGTTTCTCGATCCATCCGACACCCTGCGTTTGTGGTTCAGCGATTACCGGCAGGCCACGCGGGTGTTTCGCGGCTTCCGCATTCGCCGTGCGCAAAGCGAAACCGACTGGCAGGGCATCAACCGTTTGTACCAGGCGCGCGGCATGTTGCCGATCGATCAGGAGCTGCTCACCCCACATCATCAGGGCGGCCCGGTGTACTGGCTGGCGGAAGACGAAGACAGCGGCGCGGTGATCGGCAGTGTCATGGGCCTCAATCATCAAAAAGCCTTTAACGATCCGGAACACGGCAGCAGCCTCTGGTGCCTGGCGGTCGACCCGCATTGCTCGCGCCCCGGCGTCGGCGAAGTGCTGGTGCGACATTTGGTCGAGCACTTCATGAGTCGCGGCCTGGCTTATCTGGATCTGTCGGTGCTGCACGACAATCGTCAGGCGAAAAACCTTTACGCCAAACTGGGTTTCCGCAACCTGCCGACCTTCGCCATCAAGCGCAAGAACGGCATCAACCAGCCGCTGTTTCTCGGCCCGGGCCCGGAGGCGAATTTCAATCCTTACGCGCGGATCATCGTCGAAGAGGCGCATCGACGCGGCATCGACGTGCAAGTCGATGACGCCGACGCCGGGCTGTTCACCCTTAGCCATGGCGGCCGTCGCGTGCGCTGCCGCGAGTCGCTGAGCGATCTGACCAGTGCGATCAGCATGACCCTGTGCCAGGACAAAAGTCTGACCCACAAGGTGCTGAAAGGCGCAGGTCTGAAACTGCCAGCGCAGCAACTGGCGGGCAATGCCGACGACAACCTGGCCTTCCTCGATGAGCACCAACGGGTGGTGGTCAAGCCTCTCGATGGCGAACAGGGCCACGGCGTCGCGGTGGATCTGCGCACCATCGAAGAAGTGCAGAAGGCTATCGAAACCGCCAAGCAGTTCGACAGTCGCGTGCTGCTGGAAAGCTTCCACGAAGGCCTTGATCTGCGCATCGTGGTGATCGGCTTTGAAGTGGTGGCGGCGGCGATTCGCAAGCCCGCCGAAGTGGTCGGCGATGGTCAGCATTCGATCGGTGCGCTGATCGAAGCGCAAAGCCGCCGCCGGCAAGCCGCCACCAGTGGCGAAAGCAAGATTCCGCTGGACCACGAAACCCAACGCACGCTGCATGCGGCCGGTTACGACTACAGCAGCATCCTGCCGGCCGGCGAGCATCTGTTCGTGCGGCGCACGGCCAACCTGCACACCGGCGGGACGCTGGAAGACGTGACCGACATTCTTCATCCGACCCTGGTCGACGCGGCCGTGCGCGCGGCGCGGGCCTTGGACATTCCAATGGTCGGGCTCGATCTGATGGTGCCGGCGGCGGATCAGCCCGAGTACGTGTTCATCGAAGCCAATGAGCGCGCCGGCCTGGCCAACCATGAACCGCAGCCGACGGCGGAACGCTTTGTCGATCTGTTGTTTCCGCATAGTCAGCCGGCTGTCTCTTGATTATGCAGCGCCTCCACTGACGCCTTCGCGAGCAAGCTCGCTCCCACAGGGGAATGCATTCCAAATGTGGGAGCGAGCTTGCTCGCGAAAGGGTTGCATCAGGCGCCACAAATCTTTCTCTCATCGAAACCATCGGTGTGCTCAACCCATCAGGAGTTTCCATGACCATCACCACACAAATCCCTGAACCGGATCTGGCTTACCTGCAAAAAGTCCTGCTGGAAATGCTCGCCATTCCCAGCCCTACCGGGTTCACCGACACCATCGTGCGCTACGTCGCCGAGCGTCTCGAAGAGCTGGGCATTCCGTTTGAAATGACCCGGCGCGGGACCATCCGCGCGACCTTGAAGGGCAAAAAGAGCAGCCCTGACCGCGCGGTGTCGGCGCACCTGGACACCATCGGCGCTGCTGTGCGTGCGGTGAAAGACAACGGTCGCCTGACCCTCGCCCCGGTCGGTTGCTGGTCGAGCCGCTTTGCCGAGGGCAGCCGGGTCAGCCTGTTCACCGACACCGGCGTGATTCGCGGCAGCGTGCTGCCGCTGATGGCGTCCGGGCATGCGTTCAATACCCAGGTCGATGAAATGCCGATCAGTTGGGACCACGTCGAACTGCGTCTGGACGCCTACTGCACGACCAAAGCCGATTGCGAATCGCTGGGCATACATGTCGGCGACGTGGTGGCCTTCGATCCGCTGCCGGAGTTCACCGAAAGCGGGCATATCAGCGCGCGCCACCTCGACGACAAGGCCGGCGTCGCAGCGCTGCTCGCCGCGCTCAAGGCGATTGTCGACAGCGGCCAGGAACTGAACATCGATTGCCATCCGCTGTTCACCATCACCGAAGAGACCGGAAGCGGTGCAGCGGCGGCATTGCCGTGGGACGTCAGCGAGTTTGTCGGCATCGACATCGCACCGGTCGCCCCCGGCCAGCATTCCAGCGAACACGCGGTGAGCGTGGCGATGCAGGATTCGGGCGGGCCGTATGACTATCACCTGTCGCGGCATCTGTTGCGTCTGGCCGATGAACACGAATTGCCGGTGCGCCGTGACATGTTCCGCTATTACTTCAGCGATGCGCACTCGGCGGTCACCGCCGGCCACGACATTCGCACCGCCCTGCTCGCCTTCGGCTGCGATGCCACCCACGGCTACGAACGCACGCACATCGACAGCCTGGCGGCGCTCAGTCGCTTGCTCGGCGCGTACATTCTGAGCCCGCCGGTCTTCGCCAGCGATGCGGCGCCGGCCAATGCTTCACTGGATCGCTTCAGCCATCAGATCGAGCATGACACGCAGATGGAAAGCGAAACCCGCGTGCCGCCGGTGGACAGTCTGGTTGGGCAGCGTTCTGACAGTTGAGCCTTCGGAACAGATAACCGCCTTCGCGAGCAGGCTCGCTCCCACAGGGGATCGCATTCAAATGTGGGAGCGAGCCTGCTCGCGAATGGGCCGGCAAGACCGATACAGAACTGGCAGGCAGAACCCAATCCCCGTAGCATCCCGACATTGATTTGACCGAGGTGCCCATGCTCATTCCCCACGACGCGCTTGAAGTCGACACCCTCACCCGCCTGATCGAGGATTTCGTCACCCGCGACGGTACCGACAACGGCGATGACACCCCGCTGGAAACCCGCGTCCTGCGCGTGCGCCAGGCGTTGACCAAAGGCCAGGCTTTGATCGTGTTCGACCCGGAAAGCGAACAGTGCCAGCTGATGCTCAAGCACGACGTACCCAAGCATCTGTTCGACTGAAACCGTCAGCCAGCCTTCGCCGCGGCCTCCTTGCGCTTGATCCGGTCATAGACCTCGGCGCGGTGTACATGGACCTTTTTCGGCGCCTCGACGCCGAAGCGCACGCTGGAGCCGTTGACCGACAGAACACGCAGGGTGATGTCGTCTCCGATTGAAATCAACTCACCGACCACACGGCTGAGTACAAGCATGGGATTCATCCTTCAGGACTGGCAAACCCTGAAGATGCGCGGCTTACAGCGTCTTCACAATCCACGACGAGCAAATCAGTCTTGCCCTACAGCTGCCCACGCCCACAGCTGTCAGACGCTTCGCACAAAAGCCTCAGGCGGCGGAAAAGCGCGGCCCGAACAGAATGATGCTGGCACCGACCACGCACAGCGCCATGCCGATCCAGTCCGAGCCCAGCGGACGCACCCGCTCGACCACCGCCAGCCAGCCAATCGAAGCAACGATGTAGATCCCGCCATACGCGGCATAGGCGCGCCCGGCGTAGGCCGCTTCAACACGGGTCAGCAACAGCGCGAACAGGGTCAGGCTGAGCAACGCGGGAATCACCCACAACGCACTCTTGCCCTGGCGCAGCCACATGTAGAAGGCAAAACAGCCGGCGATTTCAAACAGCGCTGCAAGGAAGAACCACAAGTAATTGAGCATGGAGGCGTCTCGACAGGGTGACCATGGCGGCCACCCTAACGACGCGGCGGGCATCGAACAAGATCAAGCGTTGTTTTGTTTGGCCTTGGCGCGCATTTTCTCGGCCATGGAAGTCATCTCGTTGTAGAGCAGTTGCGGATTCTTTTGCTTGATCGCCCAGGCCATGCGCCCTTGTTCGTGGGGCAGGATCATGAACTCACCGGCGGCGACTTGCTGATAGATGTAGTCAGCGATGTCGGCGGCACTGATCGGCGAACTTTCCAGCAACTTGCCGACTTGGGCTTTCATGGCCGGGGTCGGGCCACGGAAAGAATCGAGCAAGTTGGTCTGGAAGAACGACGGGCAAACCACATGCACCGCCACTTCCTGCTGCGCCAGTTCGATCAGCAGACTCTCCGACAACGCCACTACGCCGGCCTTGGCCACGTTGTAGTTGCTCATCGCCGGGCCTTGCATCAGTGCGGCCATGGAGGCGATGTTGATGATCTTGCCCTTGCTCTGTTCCAGCAGCGGCAGGAACGCCTTGCAGCCTTTGACCACGCCCATCAGGTTGATCGCGATCTGCCAGTCCCAGTCTTCCAGGGACAGTTCGCTGAAGAATCCGCCCGATGCGACGCCGGCATTGTTGACGATGATGTCGATGCCGCCGAGCTTCTCTTCGCAGGCCTGGGCGAAGGCGGTGAGCTGGCTGTAATCGCGCACGTCACAGCGCTGAATGAAGCCGTCACCGCCCGCCTCGCGCACCAGTTTCAGGGTTTCCTGCAGGCCGGGTTCACTGACATCGGACAAGGCCAGCCGCCAGCCTTCACGGGCCCAGCGCAGGGCGATTTCGCGACCCAGGCCTGAGCCTGCACCAGTGATCATCATGCGATTTTGCATAGCGGACAGCCTTGTTGTTCCGGGAGAGATGCGCCGAGTGTAGCGAAGGTTCGACTGCCGCCCACGCTCCATCCAATTGCTGAATGGAGGATCAAAAGATTCCAGCCGTCATCGTTTTCGGGATGGTCTCCTGTAGGAGCTGCCGAAGGCTGCGATCTATTGCTTTTCTGCTTTAAAGGAAATAACCGAGCAATCCAAATACATTAAAAAAACATTGAATTATTTTTCACCGGCGCAAGTCGGAACATGTAAGCCGGCTGGAATTTAGTTGCTCTCCAGCTGCCCACTGAGCATCAAGACTCTTCCAGACTCTGAACAAGGAAATCACCCATGGGCACAATTCTAATCATCATCCTGATCCTGTTGCTGATCGGTGGTCTGCCGGTCTTCCCGCACTCCAGAAGTTGGGGTTATGGCCCGTCGGGCATTATCGGCGTGGTGTTGGTCGTGCTGCTGGTGCTGTTGTTACTCGGCAAGATATGACGATTTGAAGCTGTAAAAAAAGAGGCCCTTGTTCAAGGGCCTCTTTTTTATTGCGTGGACTTTAAGGAGTGATCAGTCCGGCTTGCCGTGAATGACACCGGCGGTATTATCGAGCAGGCTCTTGGTCGCGGTTTGCAGGAACGCCTCAAGTTTGAGTTTGAGTTCGGCAGTGCGCGGCGCGTCCGGTACAACTTCGGCGTGCGGGTTGGCGCCAAGTTGATATTTCCAGATTTTCGGGCCCATGTCCTTGTCACGCGGCAGCACCAGAATCTCATCGGCGGTGACGATGGCGGTGGTCTGCTCGCTGCCAGATGGCTTGATCACACCGAAACCGGTGTCGCCCTGCGGCAGGTTGAGCAGATCACGACCCCAGCACTGGTGACGCACTTCGCCACCGAGACGGCCCATGATGGTCGGCACGATGTCGATCTGCGTACCCACGGTGTGGTCGCGGGTTCCGAACTTCTGCTGAATGCCCGGGGCGATCATCAGCATCGGCACGTTGAAGCGGCCCAGGTCCATTTCGGTGATCTGGCGCTCGTTGCCGAAGCCGTGGTCGCCGACGATGACGAACAGGGTTTCGTTGAAGTACTTCTCTTTGCGCGCCTTTTCGAAGAACTGGCCGAGTGCCCAATCGGAGTAGCGCATGGCGGTCAGGTGTTCGTTGAGGCTGCCACGGTCAGTCACGCGCTCGACCGGCAATGGCGTGGGCAAGGCGTACGGCGTGTGGTTGGACAGGGTTTGCAGCAATGCGTAAAACGGCTTGCCGTTTTCCCGCGCCTTCAATTCCTGCAGGCCACGATCGAACATGTCCTGGTCGGACACGCCCCAGGTCGGATCGGAGAACACCGGATTGACGAAGTCGTTGCGGCCAACGAAGTTGGTCATGCCCTGGTTGCTGAAGAAGCCCGACTGGTTATCCCAGGCGAAATCACCGTTGTAGACATAGACATCGTCATAGTCGCGGGCGCTGAGCAACTGCGGCAGGCCGGACAGTTTGTGGCTGCCTTCCGGGGTCTGCATCAGGTATTCGAAACCTGGCAGGTTGGGGAAGCAGGCCATGGTCGCGAACATGCCCTGATGGGTGTGGGTGCCGTTGGAGAAGAAACGGTCGAACAGCAGACCTTCCTTCGACAGCTTGTCCAGGTACGGGGTGATATTGCCCGGCGCGCCCAAAGCACCGACCGAGTGACCGGCCATGCTTTCCATCAGGATCACCACGACGTTCTTGATCGGCAGGGTCTTGTCGGCCGGCGGCATGTAGTCGCGGCGAACAGCGGCGATGTCGGCATCGGCCAGTTTGTCGTCCGGCATCAGCAGCATGTCGCGCACCACTTGCTGCGCCTGCTCCTGCGGCAGCGTGGCTTTCCAGATGTTGTCGCGGTCTTCGCCCATGCGCGCCTTGGCTGCGGCGACCAGCGACAGCGTGCCGTTGAGGCCGAGCTGGTTGGCGAAGTTGGAATCGGTGGTGTAGACGTCACCCCAGCGCATCGGCGGGCCCTGACGCAGGGTGCCGCGAGCGGCGACGACGCAGATCAGCAGGCAAACCACGAACACCGCCAGGCGGGTGTACCACGGCGCAACCTGACGGGAGCTGACGCTGCCGCCGCTGAACGGTCCGCGCGGGCGGGTGGCGCGGTCGGCGCCTTTGAACGCCAGGGTCAGAATGACCGTACCGATCACCCACGCCAGCACGTAGCGAACCACCGGGAAACCGTACCAGAGCATGCTCATTACGGTTTTCGGGTCTTCCTTCACGTACTGGAACACCAGACCATTGAGGCGCTGGTGAAACTCGCGGTAGAAGTCCATTTCCATCAGGCCGAGGAACAGCGCGATGCTCGACGCGACGGTCAGCCACAGACGGAAGAAACCGCGCGCGGCCATGGCCCGGGCACTGAAAAGTGCCAGCACCAGCGGAATGCACAGATAGACCACCAGGCGCAGGTCGAAACGCAGACCGTTGACGAACGCTTCGAGGAAGGTCGCGGCCGGGGTGTCGAGGATCATCTCGCGGTTGTAGACCAGCAGCGCGAGGCGCAGCGCGGAAAACATGACCATCATGACCAGTGCGCACAGCAGCGTGTAGGCCAGATGCGATTTGACGGTCGGTTGCAGCAGGCGAGCAGAAGATCGCTGCTGATTCAGGGCGTCCGGGTTTGCCATGTCGTTTTAGGACCCATTGGAAGTTGAAGTTGCAAAAATACAGCGGCGCCAGGCCCTCTATTGGTCAGTCCAGACCCCGGGGCGTGCGCGGTGCGCAAATGTTGCACGATCGTTCACACCATTGCCATTGATTACTGTCCTGCTCTTCAAGACTTTCATTCAAAGGGCTGGCAGCGCTATGGCAGGTAACAAGTGCGGGCGAATTGTCTTGGAGACTTTGTGAAAATTTCGTGCAACGCATATCTGGAAATACAATTTAGAGACAAAACAAAACGCCCCGAACCGGTCGGGGCGTTTTGCTTACAGCGAATTGATTATTTCTCGGCGCGTTCTTTCAGCGCTTTCAGGGTATTGAATGGCGCATCGACCACGAACTTGTTGGCGACCATGGCCGGTACGCTACCGCCCGGCTCGGTGTGCACCTGATAAGTCACTTCAACCTGATCGCCTTTAGGCACGAACTTCCAGAAGCCTTTGACTTGCTGGACCCGCACGAAGCCTTTTTCTTCCGGGAGATAGGTCGGTACGCCTTCAAGATTACGGGTCAGGCTGCCATCGGCGCCCTCAACGGTGGTGATCTTCAGCACCGAATCACGCGGGGTCACCGGCCACGGCGTGTTGAATTGCGAATAGGTCCAGCTCAGATCGCCTTCGTGCTTGAGCAGTTTCTGGCTCTTGCATTCGTGAATCCACGCGCAGGCGCCGGAGACGTCTTCCTGCAAGGCGCGCAGTTTGGCGACGGTGGTTTTCATCAGCGCGACGCCTTGGTAGGACTTGTAGTCCGAACCGGGTATTTCGCTCAGGGAAACCTTGATGCCGTCTTCGTTCTTGGCCACTTTCCAGTCTTCCGCCTGAGCGACCGAAGTGGCAAGTACGGCAGTCAGACCACACAACACAGCGATACGGTGCAGCGAACCCATAGTCTTATTCCTTATTGTTGAAGTTCCGTTGGTGAACACATCACGCCGCCGTCATCTGCTCCCACCAGCCGATCAATCTGATCGCTTCTTCCGAACTGCTGCCGCACACCTCGACATCCGCAGCGAAGCCCGAGCACACAGCCGGACGTTCCGGACGGCCGAAAATGCTGCACAGGTTATCGACCGACAGTTGCACGCAACGTTCGCCGGCGGGCTTGCCATCGGGCATGCCGGGGATCGGCGAACTGATGGAGGGGGCAATGCAGCAAGCGCC
The DNA here is from genome assembly GCF_054667565.1 of Pseudomonas sp. S3_G06. NCBI lineage: Bacteria > Pseudomonadati > Pseudomonadota > Gammaproteobacteria > Pseudomonadales > Pseudomonadaceae > Pseudomonas > Pseudomonas sp. S3_G06. The sequence goes on along the minus strand of NZ_CP162738.1, from coordinate 959,021 downwards.
ACAGCCTTCACGGCATTTCATGACGAACAGATCCTCGCGACGGGCGATGTGTAAAGAGACGGGAAACAGAGTAACCGCTAAAACGACTGTTTCAAATTGCTACGAGCGGGTTTTCAACGATAAGTAAAAGTGACCGGGCAGTCTCCGACGAAGCGTCTGCTCTGCGCGTTGCAGAGGGCAGCATCTATTGCTTGAATTCGAAATCCAGCGCCGCACCTTCCACATCGCGTCGCGCTTCGTTGCGCAGTTGCAACTGCATTTCGTTGCTGAGCAAACGGCCGTTGAGCTGGAAGCCGTTATCTTTCTCGCCAAACATCTGCGGCAGGATGGCCTCGCGTTTGGGCAGCTCAACGGTGCCCTGTGGCTTCAACTCTTCAACCATATCTTTGGGCAGGCTGAGATCGAGTTTTGCCGGCGGCAATTTGGTCTTGGCCACTTCGCTGGCGGGTTTCGATTTCGAAGCAACCGGGCGGCGCTTCTTCACCGTGGCGTTTTTTTTCGCCTGGGCTTTTTTTGCCGGAGCCGCGGTTTTGGTGGCTTTGTTCGTGGTATTGGTCGCTGCCGGTTTTTCCTGGGCTGCGGCCGCCAGGACACCCGGCGCCTGGCCGATCATCAGCAAACCCAGCAGTACCCACGCGGCAGGAACAATGGCTTTCATGGACCCAACGAACTAACGGCAGAGGGCCACATGCTCGCCTGTTGTGCGTCACATGACAAGCCTCACCGCCCTCCCCGTTCAGAATCCGCCAGCGGTTTCCTGACACAGCTGGGTGGCCAACAGACCCAGCGTCATCAGCGCCCGCTCCGCTTCGCGGTTCCACGGAATGCCGCAGTTAAGGCGGATACAGTGGTTGAACTGCTCGGTATTACTGAAGATCAGCCCCGGCGCGATGCTGATGCCTTGTTGCAGCGCGCGGACATGCAATTCCTGAGTGTTGACCCGCCCCGGCAAGCTCACCCAGAGGATGAAACCGCCCGTGGGCCGGGACATTTGCGTGCCCTCGGGGAAGTGCTGCTGCACCGCCAGCTGGAACGCGCTGAGGTTTTTCCGGTACTCCTGACGGATGTAGCGTAAATGCCGGTCATAACCGCCGTTTTCCAGATACGCGGCAATCGCCATCTGCGTGACGCTGCACGCCGAATGGGTACTGAAGGTTTGCAGGCGCTGGATTTCCTGTTGGTATTTGCCGGCGATCATCCAGCCGATGCGCACACCCGGTGACAAGGTTTTGGAGAAGCTTGAGCAGTAGATCACCCGATCCAGGCGGTCGTAGGCTTTCAGCGCTTTGGTGCGGCCCTGTTCGAACATCAGTTCGCCGTAGATATCGTCTTCGACAATCTGAATGTCGAAATCCGAGGCCAGGCGCAGCAACTGTTTCTGCCGCTCTTCCGGCATGGTGCCGCCAAGGGGATTGCTCAGGCGCGTAGTCAGCACCAGCGCCTTGATCGACCATTGGTTGGCGGCCAGTTGCAAGGCTTCCAGACTCATGCCGGTGGCGGGGTCGCTGGGGATTTCGATGACTTTCAGGCCGAGCAGATCGGCCAGTTGCAGCAGGCCGTAATAGGTCGGCGATTCGGCAGCAATCAGATCGCCCGGCCGCGTCAGCACGCGCAACGACATCTGCAAGGCGTCGACACAGCCGTGGGTGATCACCACTTCCGATGGATCGACCACCACGCCAGCGTCACGCATGCGGATCGCCACTTGCCGGCGCAGCGGTTCGAAGCCGGGGCTGAACATGTAGCTGAACGCCCGAGGGCTGTGGAAGCGGGTGACCTTGGCCAATTGCTGATGCAGCGCGCGCACCGGCAGATAATCGACACTCGGCACCGCAGCGCCCAGCGGAAACACGCCTTCGCGGCGGGATTCGACCAATACCTGTTGAATGATGCTGCTGCGCGTCACCAGCCCCGGCCGTTCGACCCGGGCAATGTCCGGCGTCGGCGCGGTCAGCGCCGGGGTCTGGTGTACGTAGTAACCCGACTGTGGCCGGGCGCGGATCAGGCCCTGATCCTCAAGGTTGGCGTAAGCCTGCAACACCGTCGCATGGCTGACGTTGAGCTGCGAACTCATCTTGCGCACCGAAGGCACGCGCTCCCCCGGTTGATAAACACCACGGCGGATGTCTTCGGCCAGTTGCTGAGCAATACGTTGGTAGAGCAAGAGATTGGTCATGACGCAGCACTCGATTTCACGGGCGTTTTATTCTTGTCTGAAACAATACCGGAACAGTTTAGAAGTGTACTGGGACAGTTGCCAGATTACTCGACCGTACAGTGCGGTGTCTGCCCCATCTGTACGGTTTTGCGCGGCAATCGACAGACACAAAAAAGCCCGGCACTGCATGACAGTCCGGGCTTTCCAGAGACGCAGCCCTTAGCGGGCGGCGCCGAGCTGGCCTTTTTCATCAGAGAACACGATTTCTACGCGGCGGTTCTGCGCCCGTCCACGCTCGGAGGCATTGGCGTCGACCGGGAACTGATCACCGTAACCTTCAACCTGGATACGTTTTTCATCGATACCCAGATCGACCAGCACGTCAGCCACCGATTGCGCACGATCGCGAGACAGTTTGAGGTTTTCCTGTCTGCCACCGGTGCTGTCGGTGTAACCCTCGATGCGCACAACGCGCTTGGGATTCAGTTGCAGGAACTGGACGATCTTCAGTACGACGCGGTTGGCCGAGTTTTTCAGTTCCGCCTGGCCGGTGTCGAACAACACGTCGCCGAGGGTCATCACCAGACCCCGATCGGTCTGAGTGGTGGCCAGCGCGACGATCTGTTCCTCCAGCCACTTGCCTTGTTGCTGCACGCTGAGCAGTTTCGATTCGCGCAGGGCCAGTTGCAGGCGTTGCCGCTCAAGCTCGAGCTTGGCGGCGTGCTCCTCGTTGAGCGCCTGATTGGTGTGCTCACGGGCGATTTCGCTGTAGCGCTGGCTCAGGTAGGCGTAATGCACCACGTCGGCACCGCTGCCCCAATAGGTCGACAGCCGATCGGCGCGGGCCAGGGACTCGCCGGCGCGGATCACGTCCTTCGGCGCGATGCGCAGCACGTTGGAATCTTCCTTGACCTTCTGGAAATCAGCGCCGGCCTGTTGTAGCGCCGCCTCGCTGTGCTGGCCGGCGCAGCCGTACAGGCTGGCGCAACCGGCAACAAGCAGAATGCCGAGAGCGTTGGACTTGAGGCTCATTGCGCTTCCCCCAGTTGCAGCTGCTTGCGCAGGCGGACAATGCGGGTATTGAGCACATTCAGCTGCTCTTCGCTTTTTTTCGTCAGCACCTTGGCTTCAGCCAGACGCGCATCCAGTTCGGCCTGCTCGGCACGCATGCGCGCGTTGCGATAGGACTCGTCCGCCATGTTGCCTTTGGCGCGGTTGTACTTGGTTTCGGCCAGTTGCATTTCCGGCACTTCGTCAGCGGTGGCGCCGACTGCCTTGGCCTGCACGATGGCTTGTTCGGTCAAACGCATTTGTTCACTGGGTGCCGGATCGGTTGCGCACCCGGCCAGGGCCAGAACGGCCACAGCCGCGAAAAGAGGTCGAATACTCACTAAGAATCCCTACTGTTTTGGGGCACTGACAGGTTGTGGCGGCTGTTGCTGTTGCGCCTTCCAGCGCTCGATGTTGCGTTGCAGCGCGGCTTCCGTCAGTCCGGACGCGGGCAATTCTGTCATCTTTTTGGCGAGCTGTCCGCGCAACCACGGATCGTTGCAGGCCGAGTTATGCGAAACCGCGAGGAACAGCCCCGGACGATCGATGGGTTGCTCGAACGCCAGCAGATCGCTGGTCATGCCCAATGTCTGCGCGGCGGCAAGGCCTGAGTAGCGCCCGGCGAGGACATATTCCACTTCGCCCAACAGCAGTTTCTGTAGTGCCTGGGTAAGGTTTACTGTGCGGGTCAGGGTCAGATTCTGTTCGGCGAAAGTGCCGAATGCCTGGGTCATCCGAGACTTTTCCGACAACGCGCCGACATGGCCTTTCAGGTCGCTGGCCTCGGCATAGGTCAGCGTCGAGCCTTTGCGCGTCCACACCAGATAGTCGTTTTCCAGCAGTGGCGGATGGATATAGTCGAGGTTTTCCAGCTCATTTACCGTCAGCGGCGCATCGGCCAGCATGTCCATGCGTCCGCTGCGCACTTCATCAAGCGCCTGCGAGCGTTTGCCGGCGTAGAGCAGGTCGACTTTGATGCCCAGATCCTTGGCCACTTGCTGCAACAGATCGGCACTGGCACCGATCAAGCGCTTGGGGTTTTGCGGGTCCTGCCACAGGTACGGCGGCGCGTCAGGGCTGCCGGTGACGACCAGGCGCTCGCACTTGCCCGCGGCCATGGCCAAACCTGGCAACAGCACCAATCCCAACAACCATCCGCAGCGCAGATCCATGGCAAAACGCTCCCCAGTCAAATCCAAGACAAAAAAAAGCCCGACCAACAGGCCGGGCTCTTTATAAGTGAAGCCGCCGGATTAGACCAGCTTCTCCAGCTCAGGTACTGCTTCGAACAGATCCGCCACAAGACCGTAATCGGCCACCTGGAAGATCGGCGCTTCTTCGTCCTTGTTGATCGCAACGATCACCTTGGAGTCTTTCATGCCGGCCAGATGCTGGATCGCGCCGGAGATGCCGACGGCGATGTACAGCTGTGGCGCAACGATCTTGCCGGTCTGACCGACCTGCATGTCGTTCGGTACGAAACCTGCGTCGACCGCAGCGCGCGAAGCGCCAACAGCCGCGCCGAGCTTGTCGGCCAGCGCGTACAGGTGTTTGAAGTTGTCACCGTTCTGCATGCCGCGACCGCCGGAAACGACGATCTTGGCAGCGGTCAGCTCAGGACGATCGGACTTGGCCAGCTCTTCGCTGACGAAGCTCGAAGTACCGGCGTCGTGGGCAGCGCCAACGGTTTCAACGGCAGCCGACCCACCTTCAGCAGCAACCGGATCGAAACCGGTGGCACGCACGGTGATCACTTTGATCGCGGCGGTCGATTGCACGGTAGCGATGGCGTTACCGGCGTAGATCGGGCGCTTGAAGGTGTCAGCGCTTTCAACCGAGATGATCTCGGAGATCTGGTCAACGTCCAGCGCAGCAGCAACGCGCGGCAGGATGTTTTTGCCGTTGGAAGTGGCGGCAGCGAGGATGTGGCTATAACCAGCGCCCAGCTCGGCTACCAGCGGCGCGATGTTTTCCGGCAACTGATGCGCGTACGCGGCGTTGTCAGCGTTGAGGACTTTGCTCACGCCAGCGATTTTCGCCGCGGCTTCAGCCACCGGGCCTGCGCCCTGACCTGCCACCAGAACGTGGATGTCGCCGCCGATTTTGGCAGCAGCGGCCACGGTGTTCAGCGTGGCCGGGGCCAGCACTTTGTTGTCGTGTTCAGCGATTACCAAGATAGTCATGATTAGATTACCTTCGCTTCGTTTTTCAGTTTCTCGACCAGTTCAGCCACCGACTTGACCTTGATACCCGCGCTGCGTGCAGCCGGCGCTTCGACTTTCAGGGTCTTGTTGGTGGAGGCGGTGGAAACGCCCAAAGCGTCCGGAGTCAGCACTTCGAGAGGCTTCTTCTTGGCTTTCATGATGTTTGGCAGGGACGCGTAGCGCGGCTCGTTCAAACGCAGGTCGGTGGTGACGATGGCCGGCAGTTTCAGCGAAACGGTCTGCGCGCCGCCATCGATCTCGCGGGTCACGGCAACGCTGTCGCCGGAGACTTCGACTTTCGAAGCGAAGGTGCCCTGACCGTAGCCGCTCAGTGCCGCGAGCATCTGACCGGTCTGGTTGTTGTCGCTGTCGATCGCCTGTTTGCCAAGGATCACCAGTTGCGGCTGTTCCTTGTCGACGACGGCCTTGAGCAGCTTGGCCACGGCCAGCGAGGTCAGGTCTTCAGCGGATTCGACGAGGATGGCGCGATCGGCACCCAGAGCCAGCGCGGTACGCAACTGCTCCTGAGCGGTGGTCGGGCCGATGGAGACGACGACGATTTCAGTCGCAACGCCCTTCTCTTTCAGGCGTACGGCTTCTTCCACGGCGATTTCGCAGAATGGGTTCATCGACATCTTGACGTTGGCGAGGTCGACGCCGGAATTGTCCGCCTTGACGCGAACCTTGACGTTGTAATCCACAACGCGTTTGACAGCTACAAGAACCTTCATGGATTCCTCGTTACTCTCCGGTGAAAAGAAAGTCGCCTAGGCGAACCTGGCGGATGATGCTCATCGGGCGACAAGGGCACCTCTAAAAACGCCGGCTTAAATGTGAGGTGATTCACTTCGCGAAGGGAGGTGACCGTTCGTCAGGGGTGACTATCGGGTCATTCATTCTCACGCTGTGTAAACTGCGCGCCGGACTTGCGCTGCGCATCACCGTCTACTGCCTGTGCCCTGTCTTTAGAGGTGCTCTTGAAACCGCCAGTCTGCCTACGGCGAGCGCAAAACCGCCCGTATCTTGACCGGAACGCCCATTCTGGTCAATACGCCAAAATGCCCTGTCATAAGCCGCGCTTCTTTGATTTATCAGGGCTGGAGGCGATTCAAACAAACGTTTGTATTGGACGCTCGGAGTGGTGTAGATATAATGCGCCGCCTAGAGAGAAAGGTGGATTCGCCAATATTCCCTTTGACGTTAACGTAAAGGCAATACGGATGCGAGATCAAACCTCCATATTAGAAAAAAAACTGTTGAGCCTTGAGTAGGAGATAGCCTGTGGAACGCGAATACATGGAATTCGACGTCGTCATCGTCGGTGCCGGCCCCGCTGGTCTGTCCGCCGCCTGCCGCTTGAAGCAGAAGGCCGCTGACGCCGGTAAGGAAATCAGCGTCTGCGTGGTCGAAAAAGGCTCCGAAGTCGGCGCGCATATCCTCTCCGGTGCGGTATTCGAACCCCGCGCCCTGAACGAACTGTTCCCGGACTGGAAAGAGCTCGGCGCGCCGCTGAACACGCCCGTCACACGCGATGACATTTTCGTGCTGAAAAACGCTGACAGCGCGCAGAAGATTCCTGACTTCTTTGTGCCCAAGACCATGCACAACGAAGGCAACTACATCATCTCCCTGGGCAACCTGTGCCGCTGGCTGGCTCAGCAGGCGGAAAACCTCGGTGTGGAAATCTACCCGGGCTTCGCCGCTCAGGAAGCGCTGATCGATGAAAACGGTGTGGTGCGCGGGATCATCACCGGTGATCTGGGCGTCGACCGTGAAGGCCATCCGAAAGAAGGCCTGTACACCCCGGGCATGGAACTGCGTGGCAAATACACGCTGTTCGCCGAAGGCTGCCGTGGCCACATCGGCAAGCAACTGATCAAGCGCTACAACCTCGACAGCGATGCCGACGTTCAGCACTACGGCATCGGTCTGAAAGAAATCTGGGAAATCGACCCGGCCAAGCATCAGCCAGGCCTGGTGGTGCACACCGCCGGCTGGCCGCTGGACATCATGGGCACCGAGAACACCGGCGGCTCGTTCCTCTATCACCTGGAAAACAATCAGGTGGTAGTCGGTCTGATCGTCGACCTGTCCTACAGCAACACTTACCTGTCGCCGTTCGATGAGTTCCAGCGCCTCAAGCATCACCCGGTGCTCAAGCAATATCTGGAAGGCGGCAAGCGCGTCAGCTACGGCGCCCGCGCCATCGCCAAGGGCGGCCTGAACTCGCTGCCGAAAATGGTCTTCAAGGGCGGCGCGCTGATCGGTTGCGACCTCGGCACCCTGAACTTCGCCAAGATCAAAGGCAGCCACACCGCGATGAAGTCCGGCATGCTCGCGGCTGAATCGGTAGCAGATGCGCTGTTCGCCGAGCAGGACTGCACCGTCGAACTGACCACTTACGTCGACGCGTTCAAGAACAGCTGGCTGCACGAAGAACTGTTCGCCAGCCGTAATTTCGGCGCGGCGATTCACAAGTACGGCGCAATCATCGGCGGTGGTTTCAACTGGCTGGACCAGAACATCTTCGGCGGCAAACTGCCGTTCACCCTGCGCGACACCAAGCCGGATTACGCCTGCCTCAAGCTCGCGGCCGACTGCAAGAAGATCGACTACCCGAAACCTGACGGCAAACTGAGTTTCGACAAACTCAGCTCGGTGTTCATCTCCGGCACCAACCACGAAGAAGAGCAGCCGTGCCACTTGAAGCTGACCGATCCGAGCATCCCGATCAGCAAAAACCTGCCGCTGTACGACGAACCGGCGCAGCGCTACTGCCCGGCCGGCGTATACGAAGTGATCACCAAGGAAGATGGCGAGAAGCGCTTCCAGATCAACGCCCAGAACTGCGTGCACTGCAAGACCTGTGACATCAAGGACCCTGCGCAGAACATCACCTGGGTCGCACCGGAAGGTGCCGGCGGCCCGACTTACCCGAACATGTAAGTCGAAACGCTGAACAACAAGGCTCCCGACATGGGGGCCTTTTTGTTGCCCAAAATTCCTCTGACACCACAAAACAACTGTGGGAGCGAGCCTGCTCGCGAAAGCGGTGTGTCATATGAAGATGATGTCGACTGATGCACCGACTTCGCGAGCAGGCTCGCTCCCACAGGGGATATCGTCGGATCAGGCAGCGCGCTCATCCCCCGGACTGCGTTCGAAGTAGCGCTTGTATTCGCGACTGAATTGCGACGTGCTCTGATACCCCACCCGATGCGCCACCTGCGCCACGCCCAGCCCCTCCGCCACCAGCAGCGTCTGCGCCTTCAACAAACGTAAACGCTTGAGATACTGCACCGGCGACAACAGCGTGCTGCGTTTGAAATGCTCATGAAAGGTCGACACGCTCATGTTCGCGCAACCGGCCAATGTCTCGACATTCAGCGGTTCGGTGTAATGTGCATGCAGATGGCTGATCGATGCCGCCACCCGGGCGAATTGCCCTTGTTGCTCGACCAACGCCCGCAACACATCCGCTTGCGGCCCGCGCAGCGCGACGAACAATAACTCGCGAACCCGTGCCGGGCCGAGAATCTGGCATTCCAGCGGATCGTGCAGACAGCTGAGCAGCCGTTCGACACAACCGCGCATGCCATCGTCGAGCACCACCGAGGTCATCGACTCCGGCGTCTGCGCCGGAATATGCCGACCCGGCGCCAGCCCCATGGCCAGCACCAGTTCGCCGAGCAGGACACGATCGATCGCCACCGACACACCAAGCAATGGCGCGTCGGGCAAGGCAAAGGTTTCGCATTCGAACGGCACCGGCAGCGCCTGGATCAGGTAATGCCCGGCGCCATATTCCATGGTTCGTGGGCCGAGGAACGCCAGTTTGCTGCCCTGGGCGATGATCATCAGGCTCGGCTCGTAAATATGCGGGCCACGGGCGACGTCGCAACTGGCGCGCAAAATCTGCACACCGGGCAGGCCGGTCTGGCTGTAGCCATCGCGCAGCGCCAGCGGTTCGATCAACGAAACCAGCCGGGCATTGGCATCAAGATGACGGGTCAACTGCATCGAATAGGTCTTCGTAAAATTCACGGAAAAAGGGATGAAAACATCATCGCAGATCCGCTGGCCAATGCGATCGCCGAAACCCGCATGCCGGAGGATTAGGCATGAGACCCGGAGAAATCGTCATGGCCGCCCCCGCCTCTGGCGGCCAGAATTCACCGCCTCACTTGTCACTGTTTTTGCGAGGTCACCCATGTACACCGCCATCGGCTATGCCGCCCAATCGGCCACCACTCCCCTCGCCCCGATGAAATTCGAACGCCGCAGCCCGCGCGCCGACGACGTGGCGATCGAAATTCTCTACTGCGGCGTCTGCCATTCCGACATCCATCAGGCACGCAACGAATGGGGCATCGCCGTTTATCCGCTGATGCCCGGCCATGAGATTGTCGGAAAAGTCACCGCTGTCGGTGCGAATGTCACCCGTCACAAGGTAGGCGATCTGGTTGGCGTCGGCTGCATGGTCGACTCCTGCCGCAGCTGCGACGCCTGCCAGGCGAACCTCGAGCAATATTGCCTCGAAGGCCCGACCATGACCTACGCCACCCCGGACCGGGTCGATGGCAGCAACACCATGGGCGGTTACTCCGACAGCATCGTGGTCAGCGAACACTTCGTTGTGCGCATCCCCGAGAAACTGGCTCTGGCCAGCGCCGCACCGATTCTCTGTGCCGGTATCACCACTTACTCGCCGCTCAAGCATTACGGCGTCAAGGCCGGTGACAAGGTCGGGATTCTCGGCATGGGCGGCCTCGGCCACATGGGCATCAAGTTCGCCAAGGCGATGGGCGCGGAAGTCACGCTGTTCACCCGCTCGGCGAGCAAGGCTGAAGAAGGTCGCCGTCAGGGCGCCGATCACGTCATCGTCTCCACCGATGCCGAGCAGATGAAGGCCGCGGCCGGCTACTTCGACTTCCTGCTCGACACCATTCCGGTGCAACACGATTTGAACCCGTACCTCGACACGCTGCGTTTCGACGGTGTGCACATTCTGGTCGGCCTGATCGAGCCGGTGAACCCGCCCGTTCACGCCGGCAAACTGGTGATGAGCCGCCGCGTGCTGGCCGGCTCCTTGATCGGTGGTATCGCCGAAACCCAGGAAGTGCTGGATTTCTGCGCCGAACACAACATCACCTGCGACATCGAAATGCTCGATATCCGCCAGATCAACGAAGCCTACGCGCGGATGATTGCCGGTGATGTGAAGTACCGCTTCGTCATCGACATGGCGACGCTGAAGGCCTAACCCTCACGGCTAAACCTTCAAGCCAAGCTCCGCCGACAGCCGGGTTGTGACCCCTTTGAGCAGGGGGATCAACTCGGCCATTTTTTCCAGCGGCATGTACGGCACGGTGCTGGCGATACTGATCGCCGCGACAATGCCCTTGCTCGCATCGCGAATCGGCGCCGCCACGCAGCGGATCGACGGTTCGTTGTCTTCCAGATCGAACGCGTAGCCACCGGCAACGTATTCGCCCATGCGCTGCTCAAGCTGTTCCCACGACTGCTGGGGATGCTGCGGCCAGAACTGGCTTTTGCCACCCGCCGGCAGGCTGATGTCGTACAGCCGCCGCCAGTCCTGCGGCGAATCATCGAGCATCAACGCCTTGCCGATCCCGGTGCGCACCAGCGGCATGCGATGGCCGACCCGCGAGCGCATTTCCGGGCCGTTGCGTCCTGGATTCTTCAGCAGGTACAGCACTTCGTCGCCTTCCCTGATCCCTAAATGTACCGTGTCGCCGGTCAGTGCCGAGAGCTCGTCCAGATACGGCCCGGCCAGGGTCACCAGTGGCAACTCTTCGCGGGCCTGAAAGCCCAGTTCGATCAGTTTCGGCCCGAGCAGATAACCGATTTGCGGCACCACGCGCAGATAACGCTCGTCGACCAGGCAACTGGCCAGGCGATGAGTGGTGCTGCGCGTGGTGCCGATCAGCCGGGCAATCTCCTTGAGATCGCGCGCGCCACTGGCCACCGCCTGCACCACACCGAGGCCGCGCAGCAGGGTCTGGGTGCCAGTGGGCGTGGCGTCCTTGGTTTTTTCCGGGGCGTCTTCCTGCATATCCAGCCTTTTACCGTTGAGCGAAGGAACGGGCGGCATTATGGTCGCCCGAGACTGAGCACTACAACTCGATACGCTCGACCTTGCCCACCAGCAGCACGTAGGACAAGGCACCGACCAGCGCGAGCACGGCGATGTAGGTGATCGCCGGCGCGAACGAATCGCCGCTGGCGAGGAAGCCGATCACGATCGGCGTAGCAATCGCCGAGAGGTTGCCGATGAAGTTGAACACGCCACCGGTCAGACCGAGCAACCGCGCCGGTGCCAGTGTCGACACCAATGACCAAGTGATCGACGCCAGCCCGTTGCCGAAAAATGCCAGCGCGAGGAAGGCAATCACCAGCGGCGTCGACTCGACAAAGTTGGCGCCGATGATCGAGGTCGAAATCAACAGCCCGCCAATGATCGGCAACTTGCGTGCGAAGCCCACGGTGTAGCCGCGACGGATCAGGAAGTCGGAAAAGAATCCCGAGCACAACACACCGACGAACGCGGCAAGAAACGGCAGCGATGCGAGCAGACCGGACTTGATGAAGTCCATGCCGCGATATTTCACCAGATAGGTCGGAAACCAGGTGAGGAAGAACCACAGCGTCGAGTTCAGGCAGAACTGGCCAAGGTAGATGCCCCACAACTTGCGTTTGCTGAGGACGATGCCCAGATCGGTCCAGCTGAATCTGGCCTTGGCCTTGGCCGTCTCGGCCTGGATATCCACCAGCCCGCCGCCTTCGCGGATCAGGTCGATTTCCGCCTGATTGGTGCCTTTGAAATCGCGCGGCTCGCGATACACCGCGTACCAGATCAGCGCCCAGAGAATGCCCACCGCGCCGGTGGCGACGAACACCATGTGCCAGCCGAATGCATGTTGCAGCCACGCCAGCACCGGGGTCAGGAAAGCCAGACCGACAAACTGTCCGGAGGTGTAGAAACCGATCGCCGTGGCGCGCTCGCGCTCAGGAAACCAGGTGGTGACCACGCGGCTGTTGATCGGATAGGCCGGCGCCTCCAGCGCACCGACGGCCATGCGCAGCACGAACAGGGCGATGAAGCTGCTGACGAACCCGAGCATCACCGTGGCCACCGACCACAGCAGCAGCGCGACGCTGTAAAGGATGCGCGGCGGCACGCGATCGACCAGCCAGCCGCCGGGGATCTGCATGGCAGCGTAAGTCCAGCCGAAGGCGGAGAAGATCAGACCGACGTGAACCGGATCGATGCCCAGCTCACTGGTCAGCGCCGGCGCGGCAATCGACAGGTTGCTGCGGTCGAGGTAGTTGATGACCACGGTGATGAACAGCAACACCATGATGAAAAATCGCTTGCGGCTAGGCGTGACTAAAGACGCCTGCCCGGAGAGGGTATGCGTTTGCATGAGAGATGCCTCTTTTTATGTTTGTTGAGGTCATGACGCAGATCTCCTCTCCCTGGAGATCAAACTGTGGGAGCGAGCCTGCTCGCGAAAGCGTCGGGTCAGTCACGTGGATGGCGGATGTGACATTGCATTCGCGAGCAGGCTCGCTCCCACAGGGATCAGTGCTGAATCAGGAGATCACCACTCGGCAAAGCTGCCATCGGCATGACGCCAGATCGGGTTGCGCCAGCGGTGGCCGACGGCGGCGCGTTCGATCACGTATTCCTCGTTGATCTCGATGCCCAGCCCCGGGCCGTTCGGGATCTTGACGAAGCCTTGGTCGTAGTCGAAGACGCGCGGATCCTTCACATAGTCGAGCAAGTCGTTGCTCTCGTTGTAATGGATGCCCAGGCTCTGCTCCTGGATGAAGGCGTTGTAACAAGCCGCGTCCAGTTGTAAACAGGCCGCCAGGGCGATCGGGCCTAGCGGGCAATGCAGCGCCAGCGCGACGTCGTAGGCTTCGGCCATGTTGGCGATCTTGCGGGTTTCGGTGATGCCGCCGGCGTGGGAGGCATCCGGCTGGATAATGTCGACGTAGCCTTCGCTCAACACCCGTTTAAAGTCCCAGCGCGAGAACAGCCGCTCGCCGAGGGCAATCGGCGTGCTGGTCAGCGGCGCCAGTTCTTTCAATGCTTCGTAGTTTTCGCTGAGCACCGGTTCTTCGATGAACATCAGTTTGTACGGGTCGAGCTCCTTCATCAGCACCTTGGCCATCGGCTTGTGCACGCGGCCGTGGAAGTCGACGCCGATACCGACGTTCGGCCCGACCGCATCACGCACGGCGGCGACGTTGGCCAAGGCGAGGTCGACCTTCTCGAAGGTGTCGAGGAACTGCAGTTCTTCGGTGCCGTTCATTTTCACCGCCGTGAAACCACGGCTCACCGCTTCTTTCGCCGCACGCGCGGTGTCGGCCGGACGGTCGCCGCCGATCCACGAATAGACACGAATCTTGTCGCGCACCTGGCCACCGAGCAGATCGCTGACCGACACACCGAGGGCCTTGCCCTTGATGTCCCACAACGCCTGATCGATACCGGCCAGCGCGCTCATGTGAATCGCGCCGCCACGGTAGAAGCCGCCGCGATAGAGCACGGTCCAGATGTCTTCGATATTGCGCGGGTCTTTGCCGATCAGGTAGTCGGACAATTCTTCCACCGCAGCCGCTACGGTATGCGCGCGCCCTTCGACAACAGGCTCGCCCCAACCGGTCACGCCCTCGTCGGTTTCGACCTTGAGGAAGCACCAGCGCGGCGGAACGATGAAGGTCGTGAGTTTGGTGATTTTCATCTCTGCTCTCTTTTGTAAATGCAGCTTTTATTAGATGCAGCGCACACAGCGCCAAAAAGTCTTAACGCAGGGCTTTCCAGGCAGCCACGTAGGCCTTGGCGTTGACGGCCACCTGCTCGGGCGTCATGCCCGGTTTGAACAGGCCGGAACCGAGACCGAAACCTTTCACACCGGCATCGATAAAGGCCTGCATGTTGTCCGGCGTAATGCCGCCGACCGGCGCCAGCACCGTGCCGGCTGGCAATACCGCGAGCCAGGCTTTGACGACCGCTGGATTCATTTGCTCGGCCGGAAACAGCTTGAGAATGTCCGCGCCCTCGGCCAATGCGGCGAAGGCTTCGGTCGGCGTGGCCACGCCCGGCGACAGGTACAGCCCCGCCGCTTTCGCCGCGCGCAACACTTTGGCATCGCTGTGCGGCATGACGATCACTTGGCCGCCAGCCGCTTTGACCTGCTCGACCTGCTCGGGGCTGAGCACCGTGCCGGCACCAATCAGGCAATCGGCGGGCAGCGCGTCACGCAGGATGCGGATACTTTCGTACGGCGATGGGGAATTGAGCGGTACTTCGATGACGCGAAATCCGGCGGAATACAGGACTTCTCCGACAGCCGCCGCTTCCTGCGGTTGCAGGCCACGCAGAATCGCGATCAGACCGTTTTGTGCCAGTGCTTGCTTGAGCATGTCAGGCCTCCAGTCAGGGTTAACGGGATGAGGAATCGATCAGTCCGGCGGCACGCGCCAGTTGCCACAGGCCACGCTCGGTGGCCTGCTCGGCCAGCGTCACCTGAGCAAAGCCGCAGGCGTCGAGGGCACGGCGATAACGCGCGCACAGCTGCGCATTACCGATGAGCACGATCGATGGAAGATTCGCTTGTTTGCGCCGGCGCCTCTGCACGTTGGCGAGTGCGGCCAGCTCATGGCCGATCATCAGGCCGGAGAGATAATCCGCTTGAGCAGTCGGGCTCAGTTCGCCGGTAAGACCGAGGGTACGGGCGCTGAACAAGGTCGACAGCACACCGAGCTCGGCATCCGCCGACAGCGCGATCTGCACGCCGCGATCAAACGCCTGCGCATCGAAGGTCGCGCTCGGTTGTTGGGTACGACCGAGGATGCTGTGCTCGCTGAGCACGGCAAACACTTCGCCGGTCATGAACGTGTCGAAATGGGTGATGCGGCCATCGACCACTTCCACCCATTTCGAGTGGCTGCCGGGCAGGCCGATCAGCAGATCGCTACCCGCCTCGGCCGGCAGACTCTGCAGCACGCCGAGGACTTGGGTTTCTTCGCCACGCATTACATTCGGCAGACGCGAACGCTGGATCACGCCCGGGACGATATGCACCGGCGTACCGCGCAAGCTGACAACGGTTTGTAGGGAATTTCCGAGATGGGCGACGTCGGCCGGCGTCTCGCAGTAAGCCGCCTCGCGCCAGCCCTGCGCACTGCCGACCATGCCGCAAGCGATCACCGGCAGATCCGGCTGCGCATCGAGCCAGTCACCGCAGGCTTCGTCGAAGGCCAGTTCAAAACCATCGGCGCATTCACGGCCGTGGATGATTCGCGGGGTCTTGGGCAACTGCATGATCCCGGACGACAGCGCACGCTGCTCCAGCACCACACCGTCCGCCGCGAGTTTGTAAGCACGTAATGAGGTCGTCCCCCAATCGAGCGCGATCAATTGCGCCTGCATCGCTTCACCTGTTTTGTTTTTGGCAGTGAGTGCGACGGACTATAAACCCGAGGGACGGGAAATCTCAATATATAAATATCAATCCCACATTATGGGAAGCATCAACAGTAACGGTATCACCTCACTCAAAACGCCGCCCTTGGGCTGCAACGATGGCGATCGAATGCCGGGAAGGGCCGAGTCAGGCTTGCACGGACAAAAATGCAAGGTTCGCCATGCCGCTGCGGTCGGGAAAAATTCAGGGAGAGCGGCCCTCGAAAGAGGCAAGGCCGGACGGGATAGTTTTTATTTTGCAGGTTCAGTTGTCAGCAAATCCGCGCTAGGTACCCGCATAATCTTGGAAAAATACGTCTTGTATGTAGTGGAGTGGACTCTATACACACAGGAAAAGGAATCTCTGGCTTTTAAAAAGGGATCCAGTGTTTCCCCTTTCAGGCGCCTTTCTCCCCCCTCATCGTCTACCGACTCGTCAAAAATGACATCTGCCCTGTAAGTTAACGAGTCCGGCGAAACCCTCTCGATAAACCCGAAGCCGGACTGTTTAATTCGATGTGCCTGAGAAAAATCAAGGTCATTTGTCAACGAGCAGACCAGCCCACGCCCTATAGACGACTTGAACAGGCCGAGAAGTTCCACGTCGGACTTGAAATAAACTTGATAAATTCCGGTAGTACGAAGCCGCTCTGTCTTTTCGTATTTAAGGTTAGCAATGGGCCGACCATGATTCAAAGAACAAGCCGAGAGAACCGACATACATATTGTCAAGATTAAAACCTTCACAGGTTGTTACCCCTTAATCCACTTGAATATTGACTCCGCTACAATCTGTCGCGCTGACTTTCCACCGGGCAAGGCGTGAGCATACATAGAGTTGGCATCTGCGTGATTGATATCGAGCCGCCCCATGACGTTCGGTCCTTCGGAGATCTCCCATTGCTCACCGAAGTCTGCAACCAGATCTGACAGGTTCCAATCGACCGCGGCTGCCCTGATATTTACCCAATACTGCGCTTTAGGCTTGGGAACCTGACGATATATTTTCGAAATACCATATACGATTTTGCCGTGTCCTACGGGATCCAGGGTCACCAAAATTTTTATTTTGAAACCGCGCTCGGTTAAAACGGCAGACAAATGAGCACCGTTCCAGCCACCCAAACTGTGGCCAATGATATAAATCGCAGTATTGCAACTTGGAATTTTTCGAATAACGTTACGCTCCAAATCCTCCTCACTCATAAATGAGTTATAACCAAGAGGCAACGTCGTACAAGATTTCTGTATTTCCAGTGCTTCGATGTCCGCGTCGACCATGTCTCGCACATAGTCGACATTGTGATTGGGACCATCAACGTAATACCGTTCCTGATCGCCAGCTCCACCAACAAGAAAAACCATTGCATCGCGGATGCTTACTGTTACTTGCTTGACCGATTGATCTGTCTTGCAAGTAAGTGTATGACTCACGGGATCCCTTTTCGCCATTGGCGGTGGTGGAGCCTCTGCTGTAGCACTTCCATTTGCCATCTCTAATTACTCCACAAGTAATTTAATCGTCTCAGCCAGGTGAGAACTGACGGTATGGGTAAATCCCGCCGCATCCGTCACGCCAGACTCTTCACTGCCGTCACCCCGCTGAATGATGTAAGGGTGATAAGAGACCGGCTCTCCGGTGTCCTGATTGACTACTTGCAACCTGTCAGTGAAATGCACAGGCATCGGCAACAGCCCACTAAATGCGGCCCCTCCCCCACTTTGGCCGATGATCACCGTGCCCGAGCCACCGATCACGACATTGCCATGCCCACCAGTGCTATCGAGAATCGCGGCGTTCAGGCCGTTAATGAAAACAGTGCCGGAGACCGCTCCGGTGATAGGGCTGCCACACGCTGATTTATCGGTCATGCGGGCAGCAGCGAGGCCGTCGAAGAATACGTCCGGCGAGCCGGAGACAATCGGGTTGGCGCCGTGACCTGGCAGTGGGCAGGCGGTTGGGTCGGAGACGCGAGCTGCGGGTTTACCACTCAATTCAAAGCTCCTTGCTTAAGGGGTGCCGGGGATGGCTGATAGATGTCGATGTCGGTCGCGGCAAAGCGCCAGCGATTGTCGACCGGGTCGAACAAAGCATGACAATGCTCACGGCTTTCAGGTGATGTCGCGGTTTGTATGGCACGCCAGGCTTCGTTGGCTTGCCAACTCAACTCGGCAGGCGTTGCATCATCAAGTTCGTTGAGCCAGGCGTTGTAGTTGCGCAGGTGATTGCGCTCGAAAGTCGATTGCAGCAAGTCGCCCATTTCCACGCCAAGGTCCAGATGATGCCTGGAGGTCCAGCGCCCTACTTCGGAGTAGACGTGCCAGCCCATCGGGATCAACGCACCGTTTTTCAACAGAGAATGACCGGCGAGAGCGACAAAACCGCAACAGATGTGCAGCATCAGCCAGCCTCGATGAGCGTCGATAATCGCAGTTGGATCAAAGGTTCTCAGCGCTACCACACGGTATTCGCCGAGGCCGGCGCTGCGCGACATCAACTCAGCGTCGAGCCGCGACACGAAAGCCCGTATAGCCACGCCGCCAGTGCGCTGGGCCATGCAGAGAATTTCCACAGCCTGTCGATTCGGGTCGTCAGAAGAGCCGGTAGTTTTCACCAGACCATACAGACGCATGGACGCCTGCAGTCCGCTCATAGCTGGTCACTCATTGACGCAGCGAGGGCTCCACAGGCGCGGAGAAATTTTGCCAGATGCATTGCAGGTGTCGTCCGTGAGCGCGCAAAAATGGCGCACAGAATGCCGGACTAGAGCGGTGGCGACAACTGAATCAGCAGTAGATTGCCATCATTGTGCTCAGCCCTCGGCAAATTCGCGCAACACTTTGCCATCCATGCGATACCGCACCCATTCCTCCTGCGGTTGCGCACCGAGCGATTTATAGAATTCGATGGCTGGGGTGTTCCATTCCAGCACGCTCCATTCGAAGCGGCCGCAGTCATTGGCGCAGGCGATTTTTGCCAGGTGGCGCAGCAGGGTTTTGCCGGCGCCGCCGCCTCGTTGTTCGGGGGTGATGTAGAGGTCTTCGAGGTACAGGCAATTGCTGCCCAGCCACGTTGAATAACTGAAGAAGAACACCGCGAAGCCGATCGGCGAGCCGTCGCGCAGGCAGATCAGGCCGTGGGCGGTGGCGCCTTCGCCGAACAGGCTGCGTTCGATGTCGGCGACGCTGGCGATGACTTCGTGACGGGCCTTCTCGAAATCTGCCAGTTCGGTGATGAAGGCGAGGATTTGCGGCGCATCGCTGGGGGTCGCCGGGCGGATTTCGATCGTCATGGACAGGCCTTGTCTGCAAATTAAAGCGCCATACTAAGGCGCGCAGCGGCGCTCGTCACATGGCAAAACATACTGACCTGCCCAATTTACTGAACACTGTTGCCCTTGTGGGAGCGAGCCTGCTCGCGAAAGCATTCCGTCAGTTGAATCAACATCTGACTGAAATGACGCTTTCGCGAGCAGGCTCGCTCCCACAGTTGATATCGCAAATTCTGAAAGGATGCTTATGACCGTTAACTGTTTTGCGCCGATGGAAGCACTGGCATCAGCGCTTATTAGGCACACACTGGAGCCGTCAGATGACGGCGCCCACGACGTCGCCCACCTGCAGCGGGTGTGGCACACCGCACGCACCCTGCATGCAACCGAAGGCGGCGATCTGGAGGTTTTGCTCGCAGCGGTGCTGTTGCACGACTGCGTATCGGTCGAAAAAAACTCGCCGCTTCGCTCGCAAGCTTCGCGTCTGGCAGCGGACAAAGCTTCGTCCGTGCTGAAGGAATTGGACTGGCCCAACGAGAAAATCAGCAACGTCGCCCACGCCATCGAAGCCCACAGCTTCTCTGCCAACATCACCCAATCACGCTCGAAGCGAAAATCGTCCAGGACGCCGATCGCCTCGACTCGCTGGGCATGCTCGGTGTTGCCCGAACCTTCTATGTGGCCGGACGCATGGGCTCGGCGCTGTACGACTCGCAGGATCCCGAAGCGCTTGAGCGTGAGTACGATGACACGCGTTTTTGCCTCGATCATTTCCAGACCAAACTGCTACATCTGGCCGACGGTTTTCAAACGGTGACCGGTCAGCGCCTGGCGCACATTCGTCATCAACGACTGAAGGGTTTCATGGAGCAGTTCAAGGAGGAAATAGGCATCGTCTGAACAGCAGCCACATGACCCCGGCGAAGACCGTTCGTCGATCATCAGGCACCAATCCGTCATCAGGGCTGACCAATCCAGTGTAAGGATTCCAATCACTGGAGAAGCCCTATGATCCCGTCAAGGTTGACCGCTTTAGTCTTCAGCGCCCTGCTCTGCCCTGCGGTGTTCGCCGCCTCGTCCACGGCAGCGGGCACCGGCCCTACCGATCCGACCCCGCCACGCGCGCCCGCCATCAACAGTGCCCCCGGGATGAATACCGATGGTTCCGGCGTGCCGCTGATCAATCAGCCACCCGCCACCGGCACCGACCCGCGCACTCAAGGCAGTGATCCGGGGCGTCAGGGTGGCATGAACACGCCTGATTCTCCTGGCACTGCGCCTGACAATGCCGGCCCCGGTGTCGGCTCGAAGACCACCACTGGTGGCTCCGGTTCCGAAGGTGCCGGTCAGTAGTTCGCCGACGCGAGCGCCCTATTCACTCCCATGAAGAGGTAACCATGAACGTCGACAAAGACCTGGAAAAAGAAGTCCTCACCCGCCTGCTGCACGCCCATCCCAACGGCCTGGGCAAGGAGGTGCTGGACAATTACCGGGGCGAGAAAGTCGTGGCCAGCGCCCTCGCCGCCCTGCAGGATCGCGGGCTGATTCATCATGGTCATGTGACCATGAGCGAAGCGGGCGAACACTCGCTGAACCTGCCGATCAAGCTCAGTTCTGCCGGCGTCGAAGCGGCGCGCAAACTGGATATGCAGTAGTGCCAAGCCGCTCGCCGTCGCAGCGGCGAGCGGCCGGATCCGCAACTTGAGGAGAAATCCCATGCCTCGTGGAAGCAAAGACAAATACACCAGCGAACAGAAGCGCAAAGCCGAGCACATCGAAGACAGCTACGAGAAAAAAGGCGTGTCGAAAGATGAAGCTGAGGCGCGCGCCTGGGCGACGGTGAACAAACAGTCCGGTGGCGGTGAAAAGTCCGGCGGTTCGGGTCGCAAGAAGCCCGCCAGTGCCAAGTCGGAAGATCGCAAAGAGTCATCGCGCCGCGCGGTGGCCAGCCGCAAGGGCCATTCACGCAACAGCGAGACTTCGAAGGATACGCAGACTGTCGATAGCCTGATGAAAGAGGCCCGGGCGAAGAACATTCCGGGGCGCTCGTCGATGCGCAAGCAGGAGTTGATTGAGGCGTTGCGCAAGGCGGGCTAAGTTTTGCGCCATCCCCCCACGGCCTCTTCGCGAGCAGGCTCGCTCCCACATTGGGCACTGCATCGTACCTGTGGGAGCGAGCCTGCTCGCGAAGGCTTCGGCTCAATCGCCGCAGGACTGACAGATAAAAGCATCCACCTCAGTCGCCCCAGGTGAAGTCGCCGGCCCCCAGCGAGTCACCGCCAGCGCCGCCGCCGCATTCGCCCGCCGCGCCGCTTCCGGTGCCTCCAACCCCTGCGCCAATCCAGCAACAAATACCCCGGCATGCGCATCACCAGCGCCATTGCTGTCCACTGCTTTGACAGCAAACCCCGGCACCTGTCGACGCTCGCCACGCTGCTGAATCCAGCAACCCTGCGGCCCGTCGCGCACGACCATCAGCACACTTTCCGGCAGCAGTTCCGCGAGGCGATCCATCGCGATACCAATCTCATCGGCTCCGGTAAACCGCAGCGCCTCGACACTGTTGCTGGTCCACACATCGATGCGCGGCAGCAACGTCTGCATCATCGGCGCATCGGGCGACTCCACCAACGGCCCCGGGTCGAACACCACATTGACCGCCGCCGGCAGCGCCAGCGTCCAGTCGAGCAACGCCTGCGCCTTGCCCTCGTGCAGCAGACTGTAACCGCTGAGATAAACGTAATCGCCGGGCTCGGCAGCCACACTGTTCAGGTCCTCCTCGGTCACCTCGCCTTCAGCGCCGATGTAGGAAATGAAACTGCGTTCAGCCGAAGCGTCGGTCAGCGCCACGCACAGACCGGTATCGCGCTCGGCCGGTTCGCGGATGCCGATGCAGATACCTTCCGCCTGCATCGCTTGGCGCGCCAGGTCACCAAAACGCCCCGTGCCATGGCGACCGAGGTAAACCACCGGCAGACCGTTACGCACCGCAGCGGCCATCACGTTGAAACCGCCGCCAGCTTCGAACCCCGCCGACTGCGCCAGCACGTCGCCGCCTATCTGCGGCAGTTTATCCACGGCCATGACCAGGTCGATGATGACCTGGCCGGTGTGCAACATCTTAGGCATGAGCATTCTCGGGTTGCGCGGCGCGGCGATCTTTCGCACCGCCAAGTACCAGGTAAATGCCACCGGCGACGACGAAGGTCACGATCCAGCCGAGGCCGTTGTGGCCTAGCCAGGAGTCGGACAGAAAGCCCTTGAACCAGACGTTTTCCGCCGTGGTGCCGATGGTGGTGAAGCTGAAACCAAGCACGATGGCGATCGCCCACGCGCCAAATGCGCGCCACTCGATGCCGCCGCGATACCAGTAGGCGCTGCTCGGGCTGACGTCGAGCAGGTCTTTGGGGCTGTAGTAGTGGCGATGAATCAGGTCGACGACGAAGATCCCGACCCAGGCAGTGATCGGCACTGCGAGCAGGGAAATGAAGGTGATGAACGGGCCGTAGAAACTGTCGGCGATCAGCATGAAGTAGATCGAACCGGCGAAGATCGCGACAATGTCGACCACGACCGCGTAGACGCGTTTGACCTTCAGGCCCAGAGTCAGCGTGGTCAGGCCGGCGGAGTACACCGACAGGTTGTTCGACAGCAGCAGGCCGCCGAACGCGGTGATCAGGTACGGCACGGCCATCCACGTCGGCAGCATGTCGCGGATCGCCACGATCGGATCAGTCGCCGACGCCAGATCATTGTTGCCGACCGACAACAAGCCGCCGAGAGTGATCAGCAGCACCAGCGGAATGCCCGCGCCGAACGCCGCCGACGCCACCAGGCGTACAGCCTTGACGCTGCGATGCTGATAGCGCGACATGTCGGCACCGGCGTTGGCCCAGCCGATGCCGGTGCCGGCGGCCATGGTGCCGATGCCGATGATCATCGCGCTCAGTGGTGCTGGCGTGGCGTTGAATACCGCGCTCCAGTCGATGGTCGCGCAGAGGAAACCACCGACGAGAATGTTCAGCGCACCGAACACGTACGTCGCCCACTTCTGGATCACCAGCAAAGTCGCGTGGCCGAGGCCGGACACCGCCAACGTCAGCAGGACGAAGATGGCGATGAAGATCAGCGTCAGTACCGGCGCACTTTTCGCCTCGACCGGCGAGCCGAACAGGATCGAGCACAGCGACAGCAGGACAAACGCCGCAGTGGTGGTGTTGACGGTTTCCCAACCCAGACGCGACATCAGCGAAACCAGCGTCGGGCCGATGTTGCCGCGTACGCCGAAAATTGCCCGGGACAGCGTCAGACTCGGCGCGCGGCCACGCCGCCCGGCAATCGAGATGATCCCGACCACGGCAAATGAGCCGGCGGCACCGAGGATGGCGACGATGATCGCCTGCCAGATCGCCAATCCGCGAAACGCCACCAGCGTGGCGCCCAGCGGCAGGCCGAGGATGGAAATATTGGCCGCAAACCAGACCCAGAACAGTTGCAGCGGATGACCGTTGCACTCGGCTTCCGGTACCGGCTCGATGCCCCGGGTTTCCAATTGCCCGACGCTTTGCCCGGCGGTTGATGAACTCATGAAAAATGCTCCTGTTTGCCTTTTTTGTGGTTGTGGCAATGATGCAAAACAACAAGACAACCGGCCTTCCGAGGCCTGTCTGTGCGATCCATTGCTGTGTGAATTCTTTAGAAATGCGCCGCCCCTTTCGCGAGCAGGCTCGCTCCCACAAGGAAATGCATTCCAATTGTGGGAGCGAGCCTGCTCGCGAAGAGGCCAGCCAGTCAGCGCAAGGCCAACAGCCCCTGCACCAAAGGCTCAAGCTCCAGCTGATTAACAGCTTTCACCGTTTCGATCATCTGCTCCGGCCAGCACTCAAGGCCCAGGCAAGCCCCGAGCATGGCGCCGAGAATCGCCGCGATGGTATCCGTGTCGCCGCCCAGGCTGGCAGCCATGCACAGCGCTTCGAATGCCGTCATTTCACCGATGGCCACTTGCTGGGCCAGGGCGAATGAAACCACCACCGACTCCTGCGAAGCCACCGATGTGCCGATTACGTCGTAGAGCAGATCCGCCAGCAGCGCCTTGTCGCTGTCGACACTGATGCTGCGCGCCCAACTGATACGCGAGGCTATGCGCCCGCCAGCCACCCAATGCCCGTGGGCTTCGGCCTGCTGGGCGATCTGCTGGCCGAGGTTCAGCGCCTCGCCGAGATCGACGTCATTGATGCCAGCAGAGACCACCGCCGCCACCGCCGCCGCACTGGAAATTCCCAGCGTGGTGTTATGCGTCACTTGGCAAGCCTGCACGACCGCCGCAATGAAGCGCTGCGGATCGGCCACGTTCGCGGCAATGCCCACCGGGGTGATGCGCATCGCCGCGCCGTTGGTAGTGCCGTAGCGCCCGGCTTCTTCCGGCGAATGCCCGGCGAGGATCATTTCAATGGCGCGTTTGGTCGAGGGGCCGAGCAAGTCCTGCGAGCCTTTGGCCTGCATCTCGGCTTCCCATTCGATCAAGCGCTGGGCGAGGACCGCCGGCTCGATGCGGCCGTGGCCTTCGACCAGTAATTCGCCGACCAGAATCGCCTGCTCGGTGTCATCGGTGATCGAGCCTTTGGGCATGTTCGCGGCGATTGGTTGCAGTGGGCCGGCGTCTTGCAGATCAGTGATCTGGCCGAAGCGCGCCTTGATCGTTTCGCGATCGAGCGATTGCGTCGGCATGCCCAGCGCGTCACCCAGGGCCAGACCATAGAAAGCGCCAAGCGCACGATTGAGCGCGGTCATTTCGATTCTCCGAATTGCAGGTGCAGACGAAAGTGCACCGGGTCGAGCAGGCTTTCAACCTGCTCCATGAAACGGTTCTGCCGGTCGTAGGTGGTGCGCAGGGCTTTGAGAAACACCGTGCCGACCGGGCGACCGAGCAGCTCGGCGTCTTCGGCATTCAGCGGCTCGGCGCCGATCCACTGATCGCCGCGCTCGCCGATATAGCCGTAGGCGGCCAGGGTGATGGTCAGGGAATTGTCGATCAAACCGACGCGAGGCAGGCTTTCCAGGCCGCCGTTGGCCGGCATCAAGGATCGTTCCAGAGACACCAGCGTACCGTCGGTGGCGCGCCGGCGACGGTCGAGGGTGATGAATTGATCGGTGCCGAAACGCACCAGCAGATCCGGGCGAGTCACCGCTTCGAGGCGCAACACTTCGGTATTGATCAGCGCCCCGCTGTCGGCCAATGCCTGCGCCCAGCCGCTGCGCTGATCCAGCGCGACACCGTCGAAAGTGACGATGGAGCCGACACCGCTCTGCGTGGCGATGTAATTACGCCGCTTCAGTTCGGCCAGCGCCTCACGCAAGGTGCCACGGCTGACCTGGAATTCTTGAGCCAACTGATGTTCGCCGGGCAACAGAAAACCGTCCTCCATGAGGCCGCTCTCGATGCGTCGGACGAGCTCGTCGACCACCCTTTGCTTCTTGTCGAATCGTACCTGTCTAATCATGTACAAATTGATAACCGAAACGGTCGCTGACGAGCAAGAATTATTTAAGGGAGATGACAGAAGGCAGGAATGGCGCGATCAACTGTGGGAGCGAGCCTGCTCGCGAAGGCGGTATCCCTGACACATCAACGCTGGATGTGCCAATGCCTTCGCGAGCAGGCTCGCTCCCACAGGGAAGTGCTTGTGTCAGCGCTGTTTCAAGCGGTCGATGACCACGGCCAGCAACAGAATCGAACCCCGAATCACATACTGATAAAACGTATCGATATTCTTCAGGTTCATCGCGTTTTCGATGATCGCCAGAATCAACACCCCGGCAATCACATGGCGAATCATGCCGATGCCGCCACTCAACGAAACCCCGCCCAGCACGCAAGCCGAGATCACCGTCAGTTCAAAACCCTGACCGATCATTGGCTGCCCGGAAGTCATCCGCGACGCCAGAATCACACCCGCCAGCGCACCGATCACACCGTGCACGGCGAAGATGATGATCTTGGTCCGGTCGACGTTGACGCCCGCCAGCAGCGCCGCTTCCTGGTTGCCACCGATGGCCATGGTGTTGCGCCCGTAGGTGGTGTAGTTCAGCAGCCAGCCGAAGAACAGGAAGCAGACGATGGTGATCAGGATCGGCACCGGCACGCCGAACAGCTGGCCATTGCCGAAGACGAAGAACGATTCCTGCGAAACGCCGACCGCTTTGCCGTTGGCAAAGATATAGGCCAGACCGCGAACGATCTGCATGGTCGCCAGCGTCGTGATCAGGGCATTGACGCGCAACTTGGCAATCACGATGCCGTTGATCAGCCCGACGATCAGGCCCATCACCAGCGCCGCACTGACCCCGAGGAACACGCTGTTGGTGTCACGCATCACCACCGCCGCGACCACGCCGGCACAGGCGATAACCGAGCCGACCGAGAGGTCGAAGTGCCCGGACGCCAGGCAATAAAGCATGGTGCACGCGGCGATACCGGTGGTGGAAATCGCCAGGCCCAGGCCACGCATGTTCAGCGGCGAGAGGAAGTTGTCGATCAGCAATGTGCAGGCGACAAAGATGCCGATCGCCGCCAGCAGCATGACCCAGTCATCGAGGAAGCGCCGCATGTCCAGCGGTTTGCGCTCGGTCGGCAGGGTTTCGTTTTGCGTAGTCATCATAGTCACCTCTCAGTTCGCCACGCCGTCAGCGCGGTGGCGTGGCAAAGCCAGTTGCAGCAGGTTGGATTCATTGGCCTGGTCGCGGCTGACTTCGCCGCGCAGGGCGCCTTCGCACAGCACCAGGATGCGGTCGGAAATGCCCATCACTTCCATCAGATCGCTGGACACCACGATCACCGAAATACCGTCGGCGGCGAGGTTATGAATGATCTGGTAGATCTCGGCCTTGGCGCCGATATCGATGCCACGGGTCGGTTCGTCGAGCAGCAGGACTTTCATCGGCATCGACAGCCAGCGGCCGAGAATCGCCTTCTGCTGATTGCCGCCGGAAAGGAACTTGATCTGCTGGCCGGCGTGCGGGGTTTTTACTTTCAGGGCCTTGATCTGCTTGTCGGCGTTGCCCTTTTCCCACAGGCCGCGAATCAGGCAGCCGAGCCCGGAATGCGCACCACGGGCACTGATATTGATGTTCTCGGCGACGCTGGCCAGGGGGATGATGCCTTCTTTCTTGCGATCTTCCGGGCAGAGCAGAATGCCGGCGGCAATCGCGTCACGCGGCGAGCGCAGTTTCAGCTCATGACCGCGCAATTCGAGACGGCCGGCGGTGTTGCGCTCCAGGCCGCTGAGCAGGCGAAACAGCTCGGTGCGCCCTGCCCCGACCAGTCCGAACAGGCCAAGGATTTCGCCCTTGTGCGCTTCGAAACTGATCGGCTCGCGCAGGCCCGGACCGAGCAGACCGTCGACTTTCAACGCCACGGCGCCACGCGGACGATGGCGGTAATCGTAGATGTCCTGAATGTCGCGACCGACCATGCAGGTCACCAGTTGATCGTGGGTCAACTGGCTCATGTCGTCGAAGGTACGCACGTAGCGGCCGTCCTTGAACACGGTGACGGCGTCGCAAATGCGGAAGACCTCTTCCATGCGATGGGACACGTAGAGCACCACTTTGCCTTCGTCGCGCAGACGACCGATGATCGCCATCAAGCGATCGATCTCGCGTGCCGAAAGGCTACTGGTCGGTTCGTCGAAAGCGATAACGTGGGCGCCGCGCGACAGCGCTTTGGCAATTTCCACCAACTGCCGCTGCCCCAGCGACAAGCGTCCGACTTTGGTTTGCGGATCGATTTCGTCTGCCAGGCCTTTCAGGCAATTCAAGGCTTTCTGACGCAGCTCACTGCGATTGATCAGGCCGAAACTGGCCGGCAGATGACCGAGAAACAGGTTTTCGGCCACGGTCATTTCCGGGACCAGATGCAGTTCCTGGTGAATCACCGCGACGCCGCTGCCGATGCTGTCAGCGGTGGACTTGAACGCCATCGCCTGCTCGCCAATCTGCAGCTCGCCGCTGCTCGGAATGTAAGCACCACCGAGAATCTTCAGCAGGGTCGATTTGCCCGCGCCGTTCTCGCCCATCAAGGCATGAACCTGACCGGGGTGGGCGACGAAGCTGATGCCGTCGAGCGCTTTCACGCCGGGAAAGGTCTTGCCGATCCCGTTGAAGCGCAGGCTGCCGCTGGCGCCGTGTTGTTCTTGTGTCTGTACTTGCGCGTGCATAAAGCCACCTCTTCACACCGAAAAACGGCCCGGCTGCCCGGGCCGTCGCTGCCTCAGTTCCACAAGCCGATTTTTTCCAGCTCTTGCTTGAAGTTTTCGCGCGTGATCAGGGTGACGTCATCCATGGCGGTGTACTTCGGCGGCTCTTTGCCGGCGGTGATCCACTCGTACATCATCTCGGCGGTCTTGTAGCCTTCGATGTGCGGGCTTGGCAGCATCGAACCGAAGAAGCCGCTGTTAGGCTTTTTCAATTCGCCGATGGCGTCGGTGCCGTTGATGCCGATGCCGATCACGTTGCTCGCGGCAAAACCGGCCGCTTCGGTGGCGCGCACGCCGCCGAGCACGGTGTTGTCGTTCATGCCGCCGATGATCAGGTTTTTCGCCGCGCTCGGCAGTTTCACCAGCGCCGAGTTGGTGGCGTCCATGCTGCCCGGTACGTCGAGGGTTTTCAGTGCGGCGAAGAGGATGTGATCCTCGGGCATGCCGGCCTTCTTCAGGGCATCGACCGAACCGTCGGTGCGCTTCTTGCCGGTGTCGAGTTCGTTATAGGTGTTGACCACCGCGTAGGTGTCTTTCCAGTCCCAGTTACGCTTTTTCGCTTCGGCGGCCATGGCGGCGCCCTGCTTCTGGCCGACTTCAAACGCGGCCATGCCCAGGTACGGCACGTCTTCCATGAACTTGCCGTTGGCATCGACAAAACGGTCGTCGACGGCAATCACTTTCAAGTCGTTGATCTTGGCTTTGGCCATGATGGCCGGGCCGAGAGACACGTCCGGCGGGCAGATCACGAAGCCCTTGGCGCCGTTGGCGGCCAGGCTGTCGATCGCCGAAAGGGTCTTTTCGCCATCCGGCACGGCGATCTTGATCAGTTCAAAGCCTTTGTCCTTGGCGGCTTTTTCGGCAAAAGCCCATTCGGTCTGGAACCACGGTTCTTCGGCCTGCTTGACCAGAAAACCGATCTTCACCGCGTCGGCGGCGAGCAGCGCACTGCTCAGGCTGAACGCAGTGACCGCCAGGGCAGTGCTGCACAGGGTACGAATCCCGAAACGACGTTTCATCAGATGACTCCTTGTTATTTTTTTTGAGCAAGGTTTGAAAAGCGTTGAAGCCGTGTTCTCAGTGAAGCTGGTTGAAAATAGTCATATCGTATGATGATTGGATTTCAAGCGTAGTTCAGCGCTGGAGATCCGTTTTATTCAGTCGTGGTACATCACCGAGCGGCCACCATCGATAGTGATGCACGAAGCGTTGATAAACGGTGCCTCATCGCTGGCCAGAAACACCGCCGTCATTGCCACTTCGATCGGCTGGCCGATGCGCTTGGGCGGATGCAGGTCGAAGGCGCGCTGCCTCTCGGCGTGCGGATCGGCAAAGCCATTCCAGTAATCAACATTCAGCTGCGTTTCGATGTAGCCCGGCGCGATGGCGTTGACGCGAATGCCCTTGGCCGCGTATTCGATGCCGAGCGCGCGGGTCAGGCCGAGCAAGCCGTGCTTGGCCACCGGGTACGGGAAGCAGCCGGGAATGATGTGGCTGGAATGGGTCGAGGCGATGTTGATGATGCTGCCCACGCCCTGCTCGAGCATCTGCGGCAGCACGGCTTTGCAGCCATACCAGGCGCCGTCCAGATCGATGGCGAAGCAGCGGCGCCAGTCCTCTTCGGTCATCTGCAAAGGATCGCGGAACACATTGACCCCGGCACAGTTGACCAGCACGTCGATGCGGCCATGCAATTCCACGGCGCGTCGGGCCAGGGCGTGCAGATCCTGCTGATTCGACACGTCGACCTTGAGCGCCTGCACGTCATGGCCCTGATCGCGCCAGAGAGCGGCGACCTGCTCGACCTTGTCGGCCTGGATGTCGCTGATGAGTAATCTGGCTTGCTGCGAGGCGAAGGCGGCGACGATGGCTTCGCCGATGCCCTGAGCGGCCCCGGTCAGCAGCACGACCTTGTTTTTCAGGCGCTCGCCTTTCGGCGGCAGCGGCACTGCCGGCAATGTCAGCGCTTCAGCCATGGCTCAGGCCTCCTGCACGCAGGCGCAAAAAAACCGGCCATCGGTCGATGACCGGTTCTGACGGCTCGGGAAAACAAACAGGCAAGCATCTCCGCCGGCATTGTGCCGTGGCGAAAGGCGGATCCCGCTTGCGCGGGCGAGAAGAATTCGCTGCATCACTTCACCAGTTTTGTTCTTTTTAAGTGTGAGTGCGTGTTACTGCTGGAGCCGACTATAAACCCGACCGCCAAATAATCTCAATATATAATTTTGCATCCCATATTTTGGGATCTAGCCAGCAAAACGCGTACAGAGTTTTCCTGCAACATCAACGCGCATGCTCAGTACCGCACCGTCCAGAGGATGATTCAGCGGGCTGTTGGCACTGGTGATGAACAGGGTTTTCAAGTCTTCGCCACCAAACACGCAACTGGTCGGGCGACTGACCGGCAGATCGATTTTGCGATCGACCTGCCCGTCCGGCGTCAGGCGCAGCAGGCAACTGCCGTCCCAACGCGCATTCCACACGTAGCCTTCAGCATCCATGGCCGAGCCGTCGGGGCCGCCGTTCTGATCGGATGAGTAAAAGACCTGCGGAGCATCGAGACTGCCGTCGGTGCGGATGAAATATCGATTGAGCGTGCTGTCGAGACTTTCACCAAACAGCAGCGTGGTGCCGTCGTCGCTCCACAACAAGGTATTGGGAATGCCCAGGCCGAGCAGCAGCGGTGTGACGCGCTGATCGGGATCGATACGGAACAGGCCACCGGAACGGCGCACCAGCGGCAGATCCTCGCCGTGCTCGCCGATGTTGTTCTGCATGGTGCCAAGCCACAAGCGGCCCAAGGCATCGCAACGGGCTTCGTTGGGGCGATTGCCCGGTTGCGGGTCGGCGACACAGAACAGTGTCAAGCGGGGCTCGAGGCCGGGTGAATCGAGATCCAGCCGATAGACACC
The DNA here is from genome assembly GCF_054667565.1 of Pseudomonas sp. S3_G06. NCBI lineage: Bacteria > Pseudomonadati > Pseudomonadota > Gammaproteobacteria > Pseudomonadales > Pseudomonadaceae > Pseudomonas > Pseudomonas sp. S3_G06. Next base: position 927,673 of record NZ_CP162738.1, on the reverse strand, counting down.
GCTGCTGAGCGTGACCAACGCATCGCCGCTGGCGCAGGGAATGAAGGCGGAGATGTGCTCCGGCATCTGCCAGATCTGCACGTTTTGACCGATGAGGCGCAACGCTTGTTTGCCAGCGATATCGACCCAGTACAGCGCTTGGGTCGGCGCATCCCAGAACGGGCCTTCGCCGAGTTGCGCGCGATGTTGGGTCAGTGCGGTGAACGGCATATCAAGTCCTTCTGAGTTGTTGTTTTACTGTGGGAGCGAGCTGGCTCGCGAAGGCGGAGTGTCAGTCAATGATGATTTATCTGACCTGACGCATTCGCGAGCAAGCTCGCTCCCACAGGATGTCTCGACATTTTCAGCTAGCTTTTCTACTGGCCATGACTTTCGGATAAAAGCGTTTTATCGCCAGATCGGCGTTGTCGATCAAGGTCATGCACGCCCACACGCCACGGGTCGAATCGCGCGCGGCGATGGCGTCAGCCATGTCTTTATGGATCGGCAAGGTGCGGCGCAGTTCATCGGGGTCGGCGGCGGAGACTTCGAACGACACCGCCAGCAACGCGCCGAGGGCCGGGACCATTTGTTCGATGAACTGATTATGGCTGGCGGCCAGGATGCATTCGTGGAAGGCCTGGTCGGCGCGGTTGTAATCGATGCCGCCGTCGACCGCACGTTCCAGTGCATTGAAGGCCAGTTGCACCGCTTCGATCTGCTCCGGCGTCGCCCGCTCACAGGCCCAGCGCACCGCCATCGGCTCGATGGTGCGGCGCAAATCCAGCAGGTCATCGACGAAGTTTTCCGGCAAACCGTTGCGCGATAGCCAACCGACCACTTGCGGATCGAACAGATTCCAGCGCCGGACCGGCAACACTCGCGTGCCGACTTTCGGTCCGACTTCGAGCATGCCTTTGGCGACGAGGGTTTTGATGGCTTCGCGAATCACCGTGCGGCTGACACCAAGCTGTTCGCCCAGATCCGCCTCGACCTTGATGGTCTGCCCCGGCTTGACCTGACCGGCAGCAATCCAACTGCCCAGCCAGTCAACGGTCGACGCATGAAAGCTGCTGGACATGTACACCTCAAGGCGAATCGCGATGGATGCCTACGCTAATCATCATATGATTAGGTGTCAACGAAAAAAGATCGCAGCCTCCGGCAGCTCTTACAGGTGTACGCCATGTAGGAGTTGCCGAAGGCTGCGATCTTTAAGGTTCCAGACCGATGCGAAAGAACTCGCCGCCACTCCACACGCCCAACCAGCGCTGACCGTCGATCTCGCGGCTCACCGCCAGTTCCACCAACTGGTAAAACACATTGCGGTGAATCAACGCTTCAAGGTTGCTGCGCACATGCACATAAGGCGCAGGCTCTTGGGTCTCAGGATCGATCTCGACGCGGATCGGATGTTCAGCCCCCGCCTCGATGGTTTCCTCGACGTTGCTGGTAAAACGCAGAACCTGCGCCTCACCCTCGCCCTGCACTTCCACGGCAACCGCTACGAACGGCGCGTCATCGACCTTGATGCCGACCTTCTCGACCGGAGTGATCAGGAAATAATCATCGCCGTCGCGGCGGATGATGGTGGAGAACAGTTTGACCATCGGCTTGCGCCCGATCGGCGTGCCCAGGTAGTACCAGGTGCCGTCGCGGGCGATGCGCATGTCGATATCGCCGCAGAAATCCGGGTTCCACAAATGCACCGGTGGCAGGCCTTTGGTCTTGGGGATCTGCCCCAGCAGGTCATTGGCTGTTTGCGGGTCACTCATGGCGTACTCCTTGATTACTGGTCGCCGATCCCCAGCAGGCTGCGTGCGTATTGCGCCAGCGGCGGACCGATGAGGTCTTCGGGTTTGGAGTCATGGAACGTCAGTAAACCGCCACGACTCTTGATCCGTGCAGTATCAATCAAATACTGGGTGCTGGTCTCGATCAACATGATCTGAATCACGCCGCCGTCGATACCGAGGCGATCCACGGCTTCCTGGTCCAGCCACTCGTCAGAGTTGCCGATGCGGTCGTCAGCCTTGGCGAAACGTGTGTACAGCAGATAATGCGCGCCGGCATCACGGGCTTCGCCCATGGCTTGATCGAGGCCTTCCGGCGCACGGGCGCGGCGGACCATCGGGAAATATTCGACAAAGCCCTTGAAGGCTTCTTCGGCGACCACGTTCGGCCGTGGATAGGAACCACCCGGCGGTGCGAACGCGCCCTGGGCGATGAAGATGAACGAGTCCGGCTGAATGCGGATATTGTTCACCCGGCGGCTGTCGCTATGGTCCAGAAGCCCCGCATCGCTCATGTGATACCGAGTGCCTTCGGCCATATCGCTGACATTCATGCAGCCACCAAGCGCCAAAACGGCCAGCAGCAAAACCAGGCTACGCATCCTATTCCTCCAGAAGCCGGTGTCGGAAAACCGGCGAATGGCCGTTGGATGCAGCTTTTGCGCCAGCTCGGCAAATTCAGTAAAAGGCTTTCCCCTGTGGGAGCGAGCCTGCTCGCGAAAGCGGCCGATCAGCCGCCAATAATCTTCATGACAGTAGCGCCGCCAGAGAACGCCACCTCCTGCTTGTCACCCAACGCCTTGACCAGCAAACGTTGCAGCGCCGGCAAAGCCTGGTGGCGCGGCTTGTCGAGCAGATCGCCGACATAGTGGCGGTTGCTCGACGACAAACAGCCATGCAGCCAACCGGTCGATGACAGGCGCAAGCGCGAACAAGTGCGGCAGAACGGCACGCTTTCGTTGGCGATCACCCCGAAATTGCCGCGACCGGGAATCGCATAGCGCACAGCCGTGGCGTCCACCGGTGCGTCGGTCTGGGCGTATTCATAGCGCTCGCCAATCAGGCCGAGCAACTGCTCAAGGCTGACGAACTGCTGCAGGAAGGCATTGGAATCCTTGGCCAGGTGGCCCATGCGCATCAGCTCGATGAAGCGCAGTTCGAAGCCGCGCTCCAGACAGTAATCAAGCAACGGCATGACCTGATCGAGGTTCTGCCCGCGCAACGGCACCATGTTGACCTTGATCTTCATCCCGGCGGCGGCAGCCTGATCCATGCCATCGAGCACGCTGGCCAGATCGCCGCCACGGGCGATGCTACGAAAAGCAGCGGCATCAAGAGTATCGAGGGAAACGTTGATTCGACGCAGACCGGCGTCGACCAGCAGCGGCAGTTTTTTCGCGAGGAGTTGACCATTGGTGGTCAGGCTGATGTCGTCGAGGCCCATCTGGCCGACGGCAGTCATGAACGATTCGAGTTTGGGGCTGACCAGTGGCTCGCCGCCAGTGATGCGCAGGCGCTCGATGCCGGCCGCTTCGATCAGGTATTCGACGCCGCGTGCCATGGCTTCGGCCGACAGTTCATCCTGCGCAGCGACCAACCGCTTGCCGTTGGGCACGCAGTAGGTACAGGCGTAATTGCAGGCAGAGGTCAGGCTGATGCGCAGATTGCGAAAACGCCTGCCTTGACGGTCAACGATCATGAAACACTCCGGCGAAAGAAAATCGAGCGAGCAAAACTTGACTGAGAAATCAGGTTTTAGCAAGCCCTATGCCTGAGTATATTCCTGCGCTATTGCGCCATGTTGTGAAAACACGGCGCAATCAGCCCGCTGAATGACTTAGGTGCTCGGCGTTTCCGGGTCGCGCTTGCGCTTGTTGCCCATGCGCACGCCGATGTCCATCAGGAACTGGAAGAAGCCTTCCTGATCTTCCAGCACATTGCTCCAGAATGGCGAGTGATACAGCGCCACCGCGCCGTGCACCAGCGCCCAGGATGCGCAGTAGTGGAAGTACGGCGGCACGTCTTCGAGCTTGCCTTCGCTGATGCGACCCTTGATCAGCAGGGTCAGGCGTTCGAAGTTCGAGGCACGGATCTTGTGCAGCTCCTCGACCATCTCCGGCACCTGATTGCCCTTGACCACTTTCTCTTCGAGACGGTCGAACAGGCGATAGCGCTGCGGGTCGCGCATGCGGAATTCGAAGTAGGCGCGCGACAGCGCTTCCTTGTCCTTGTCGACATCCGCCGAATGCAGCAGCTCGTTCAGATCGCGCTCGTAGTCGAGCATCAGGCGCAAGTAGATCTCCGCCTTGGATTTGAAGTGCTTGTAGATCGTGCCTTTGCCGATACCCACGGCATCAGCAATCATCTCGACGGTGACACTGTCTTCACCCTGGTCGAGGAACAGCTTGAGCGCGGTATCGAGAATTTCCTGCTCGCGGCGACGAAATTCACGGACCTTACGAGGTTCTTTATGCATAAGAAAAAGGTCTGAAGGGTCAAAATCGAAGCCGCGTATTATGCCTAACTTGCGCAAAAAAGCACGGTTCATCGACCAAATCTGTGTTTCTTGTTCATTTCGAGAACGATTCGGGTGCAATGAGAACTCAACTGAAGCAAACGTATTCCAAATTTGTTTAAAAACCCCGACCGGCTCACTGGACTGCACGCCAGACTGATCAATACTTGAACTGTCGGGCGACATCTCCCCCAAGTGTCGTGCCGGTAAAGGTACCAACGGACCGCGTGCCTTTGTTTTACTCCTAATGGTCTTAACCCGGATTCACCCCCCAGAACCCGGGTTTTTTTTGCCTGCGATTTGGCCAGCCGTCACAGGGCAGATTTAACACTCGCCAGCGGGAACAGACGCTTGAAGTTCTCTGTGGTCTGCTCGGCAAAGCGCTCGTAGTTCTCACCACGCAGCATCGCCAGAAACTCCGCCACTTCGCGCACGTACTGCGGCAGGTTCGGCTTGCCGCGATACGGGATCGGCGCCAGGTACGGCGAGTCGGTTTCCACCAGCAAGCGATCGGCCGGCACCTTGCTCGCCACGTCACGCAAGGCGTCGGCATTGCGGAACGTGACGATGCCCGACAGGGAAATGTAGTAGCCCATGTCCAGCGCCGCTTTGGCCATGTCCCAGTCTTCGGTGAAGCAATGCAACACACCCGCCTGGGGCAGCGCCGCTTCGCGCAGCAGTTCGAGGGTGTCGGCACGGGCGCCACGGGTGTGGATGATCACCGGTTTGCCGGTCTGCTGCGCCGCTTGCAGGTGCAGGCGAAACGACTCCTGCTGCAACTCGGCGGCTTCCGGCTCGTAGTGATAGTCGAGACCGGTTTCGCCGATCGCCACCACTTTCGGATGATTGAGTTCGTGCAGAAGCCAGTCCAGCGCAGGTGCCGCGCCCGGCTGAACATCCAGCGGATGCACGCCGACCGAACAATCAACATCGGCATACCGCTCGGCGAGGGCTTTGACGTCGGCGGCGTTGTCGGCACTGACGCCGATGCACAGAAAGTGTCCGACCCCACGCTCGCGGGCCGCAGCGAGTGCGGCATCCAGCGAGCCGTCATGGGCGGCGAGGTCGAGACGGTCAAGGTGACAATGGGAATCTACGAGCATAAAAAGGACTGCAACTTACATCGTATGAGTGGGACGGTCGGATTTCAGCGCTCCGGCCAGATGAGTTTCGATGCGACTGCGCGCGGTGTCGTCGCCGTCATTGAACTGCACGCCGACACCGGCGGCGCGATTGCCTTGTGCGCCTTTGGGGGTGATCCAGGCGACTTTGCCGGCGACGGGGATTTTTTCCGCTTCATCCATCAGGTGCAACAGCATGAACACCTCGTCGCCCAACCGGTAGCTTTTGTTGGTCGGGATGAACAGACCACCATTCTTGATGAACGGCATGTAGGCGGCGTAAAGCACCGACTTGTCCTTGATGGTCAGGGACAAGATGCCGTTACGCGGCCCCGGGCTGACAGGTTCAATCATGTTCACCTCCACTGCTGATCTTCAGAGTCTAGGTACACATTCTTATCTTTGACCAGGCAATCCCACCCATTGCACCAACAATGCTTCCAGCAACAGGGCCGGGTTGAGGTTGGCCTTGCTCAACACTTTCTGCCGTTGGGCGAGAATCCAGTCCTGAATATCCAGCACTTTGCCCTGCGCGCTCTTTTGGGCCAGGTACTGCACGACCTTGCGCATATCGGCCAGGCCGAGGCCGGCTTCGTCCTGAGTCAGTTGATAGCGCAGGATCAGGCTCGACCAGTCGCAGAACCAGTCGAACAGACGCAACATCGGAATGCTTTTCCACTCTTCCGCCAGTTGCGTCGGCGATTGCTGGCCCTTGAGCAACTTCTTCACGCCTTCGACCACTTGCGCGCGCTGTTCACGCACACCTTGCGATTGCAGGCTGACCGCCATCAGCGGCGACCCGGCGGCCAGCGTCAGCAGTTCGACGCGTTGGTCTTCCGCGCAATCCGGCAGCGCCTGGGCCAGCCATTGCAGGCTCATCGCCTCGCCAGGCAGCGGGCAGGCCTGCTGCACGCAACGGCTCTTGATGGTTGGCAACAAACGGCTCGGCTGGTGGCTGACCAACAGCAGCACCGTATCGCCAGACGGCTCTTCAAGGCTTTTGAGCAAGGCGTTGGCAGCGTTGATATTCATCGACTCGACCGGCTCGATCAAAACCACCTTGCGCCCGCCGAGCTGCGCGGTCTGCACGACGAAACTGACCAGATCACGAACCTGATCGACCTTGATCGCCTTGTCCGCCTCTTCCGGCTCCAGAATGTAATTGTCCGGGTGACTGCCGGCCTTGAGCAGCAGGCAGGATTTGCACTCGCCGCACGCCTCAGGCGTAGGACGCTGACACAGCAGGCTGGCCATCAAGCGTTCGGCCAGAGCACGCTTGCCGATACCGGCGGGACCGTGCAGCAGGTACGCGTGGGCATGCTGACTGCGTCCGGCCAGTTGCTGCCAGAGGCTGTCCTGCCATGGATAGGCCTCAGCCACGAGCCAGCTCCAGCAGATTCGGCAGCAAGGTGTCCAGCGATTGCTGGACCTTGGCCAATGGCTGACCAGCATCGATGCGCACATAGCGCGAAGGATCGGCTTCGGCGCGCTTCAGGAACGCATTGCGCACGTTCTCGAAAAACGCCCGGCCTTCGAGTTCGAAACGATCCAGTCGGCCACGGGCACTGGCGCGGGCTAGACCGATCTCTACGGGCAGATCGAAAATAAGTGTCAGATCGGGCCGCAAGTCGCCCTGCACGAAAGTTTCCAGGGTGGCGATGCGTTCCAGCGACAAACCACGACCGCCGCCCTGATAGGCGTATGTTGAATCGGTGAAACGATCACACAGCACCACAGCGCCACGGGCCAGCGCCGGGCGAATCACCTCGGCCAGATGCTGGGCGCGCGCGGCGAACACCAGCAACAGCTCGGCGTCCGGATGCATCACTTCGTCGGCCGGGGTCAGCAACACGTCACGAATCCGTTCGGCCAGCGGTGTACCGCCGGGCTCACGGGTCAGCAGCACTTCGATACCGGCGGCGCGCAGGCGCTCGGCGAGGTATTCGCGATTGGTGCTCTTGCCCGCGCCTTCCGGGCCTTCCAGGGTAATAAACAAGCCAGTCACAGGCAGTCCTTCATCAAAGTCATTGCGCGTTCTGCGGTGCAGCGGCGTCCGGTTCTTGGGCTGGCGCCGGATCTTGCGGCGGCGCTTTCGATGGCACTTCGGGCAGCACCTCGGGCGCGGTGTTCGGCGAGGCCGCCGGAATGGCCTCATCGGTGGCCGGCGCGGTTACTGGTGCCGGGCTGGAACGGTAATCGGCACGGCGCTTGAGCTGGTATTCGCGCACTGCGTTGTTGTGCGCATCCAGATCATCGGAGAACACATGGCTGCCATCGCCACGGGCGACGAAATACAGGCTGCTGCCTTCCACCGGATTGAGCGCAGCATGAATCGCTTCGCGCCCGACCATCGCAATCGGCGTCGGTGGCAAACCGGGAATCACGTAAGTGTTATAGGGCGTCGGTTCTTTCAGATGCGCGCGGGTCAGCTTGCCGGTGTAACGATCGCCGAGGCCATAGATCACTGTCGGATCGGTCTGCAACTGCATGCCCAGCGCCATGCGCCGTACAAAGACGCCGGCAATCTGCCCGCGCTCCTGCGGAACGCCGGTCTCTTTCTCGACTAGCGAGGCCATGATCAGCGCTTGATAAGGTTCGCTGTAAGGCACATCGGCAGAACGCTGCGCCCACTCTTTGGCGAGCACCTCATCGAGACGATCAAAGGCTTTCTTCAACAGCTCGGCATCGGACATGCCGCGCACGAAGCGATAGGTGTCCGGGAAAAACCGACCTTCAGGGAACAAGCCTTTGTGGCCGATCTTCGCCATCACGTCGCTGTCGCTCAGACCGGTGAGGGTCTGCTCGAGCTTGTCATCCTTGGCCAGGGCGGCGCGCACTTGATGGAAAGTCCAGCCTTCGACCAGGGTCAGGCTGTACTGAACCACGTCGCCGCGCTTCCACGAATCGATCAGACCGTTGACGGTCATGCCCGGCTGCATGCGGTACTCGCCGCTATGAATCGGCGTGCCGGCAAGATTGAAGCGCCAGTAGACGCGCAGCCAGAACGCGTCCTTGATGACGCCATCGGTTTCGAGTTCAAGGAAAGTACGGGTCGGTGTAGAGCCTTTCGGCACATCCAACAGTTGTTCCTGCGGGATGTTCAGGGGCTGTTCCAGCGCCGAATGAATTTTCCAGGCGCTGGCGCCCAACAGCAGCCCTGCCAGAACCAGTCCGGTTTCCAGCAGCAGCAAAAGTTTACGTCTCACGAATCAAGCATCCAGTAGCGCGCGGGCAATGGTTTGCAGTTTACGGGTGAGCGGGCCAACCGGCCAGCTCAGTGCAGCACAGGCGCGTACCGGCCAGATGCCATAAACGCTGTTGCAGACAAACACTTCATCAGCCCATTGCAGCTGTTCGAGGCTGATATCGGCGATTTGCGTGGGGATGGCCAGCGACTCGGCCTGAAACAAAATTTCCGCGCGCATCACCCCAGCGACACCGCAGCGCTTCAAGTCGGGCGTGATCAGACCACCGTCGCGCACCAGGAAAATATTGCTGAACACGCCCTCAACGACGCGCCCGGCCTGATCAAGCATCAAGCCTTCGGCATGTTCGCTGTCCTGCCATTCGGCGCGGGCGAGCACCTGTTCCAGTCGATTCAGATGTTTCAATCCGGACAACAACGGCTGCGTAGATAAACGCGTGTTGCAGGGATACAGGCGGATGCCGTGCTCGGCATGGGCAGCGGGATAAGCCGCCGGCGGATTGCCTTGCAGAATGCGTCGGCCCTGCGCCGCAGGATCGGGCGCATAACCGCGCAAGCCGTCGCCACGCGTGAGGATGAGCTTGAGCACGCCCTCGCCCATCGCAGCGGCATAGCTGAGCAGCTCATGGCGAACCAGCTCGAGGTCGGTCGCAATGGCCAGACGCGCGCAGCCATCGGCCAGGCGCGTCAGGTGTCGATCCAGCAGGACGGGCTGACCACCGCGCACGGCAATGGTCTCGAACAGACCATCGCCGTAAGCCAGGCCGCGATCTTTCAGCGACAGCGCGTCAGCCGGTTGACCGTCGACCCAGCTGTCCATCAGCCCGCGAACCGACGGAACGCCAGCGTGCCGTTGGTGCCGCCAAAACCGAAGGAGTTGGACAGCACGACATCGATGTCCATGTTACGCGCGGTGTGCGCAACGAAATCGAGATCGCAGCCTTCGTCCGGTTCATCAAGGTTGATGGTCGGCGGTGCCACCTGGCTGTTGATCGCCAGCACGCTGAAAATCGCTTCGACCGCGCCCGCCGCACCCAACAGGTGGCCGGTCATCGACTTGGTCGAGCTGACCGCCAGCTTGTAGGCGTGATCGCCGAACACCGACTTGATCGCATTGGCTTCGGCAAGGTCGCCGGCCGGGGTGGAGGTGCCGTGGGCGTTGATGTACTGCACTTGGTCGACGTTGATTTTCGCATCGCGCAGGGCATTGGTGATGCAGCGCGCGGCACCGGCGCCATCGGCGGGTGGCGAGGTCATGTGGAACGCATCGCCACTGGTGCCGAAACCGATCAGCTCGGCGTAGATCGTCGCGCCACGGGCCTTGGCGTGTTCCAGTTCTTCAAGAACCAGAGCGCCAGCACCGTCGGACAGGACGAAGCCGTCACGGCCCTTGTCCCATGGACGACTGGCGCGGGTCGGCTCGTCGTTGCGCGTCGACAGCGCACGGGACGCGCCGAAGCCGCCCATGCCCAGACCGCAGGCAGCCATTTCCGCACCGCCGGCAATCATCACATCGGCTTCGTCGTACATGATGTTGCGCGCCGCCATGCCGATGCAGTGCGTACCGGTGGTGCACGCGGTGGCGATGGCGTAGTTGGGTCCCTGTGCGCCCAGATGGATCGACAGGAAGCCGGAAATCATATTGATGATCGAGCCAGGCACAAAGAACGGCGAGATCCGTCGCGGACCGGTCTCGTGCAGGGTGCGGCTGGTCTCTTCGATGTTGGTCAGACCGCCAATCCCCGAACCCATGGCCACGCCAATGCGTTCACGGTTGGCATCGGTGACTTCCAGACCGGCATTGCGCACGGCTTGAAAGCCTGCGGCGAGGCCGTACTGAATGAACAGGTCGAGCTTGCGCGCTTCCTTGACCGACAGGTATTCCTCGACATTGAAGCCTTTGACCGAACCGCCGAAGCGGGTCGAATAGGCAGAAAGGTCGGTGTGTTCGATCAGACCAATGCCACTGCGGCCAGCCAGAATGCCCTGCCAACTGCTCGGCACATCCGTGCCCAGTGGCGACAACATACCCATACCGGTGACTACGACGCGTCTACGCGACACAGCACTCTCCTTTTTCAAATGACGACTTTGCATCAGGCCTAAAGAAAAAACCGCACGCCATGATGGCAGTGCGGTTTTTCCATGACAGCAAGCAACGATTACAAACTGTTACGCCTGGTGGCTGGTAACGTAGTCGATTGCAGCTTGTACAGTAGTGATCTTTTCAGCTTCTTCGTCAGGGATTTCGGTCTCGAATTCCTCTTCCAGAGCCATCACCAGCTCAACGGTGTCAAGGGAGTCGGCACCCAGGTCTTCTACGAAGGAAGCGGTGTTGACCACTTCTTCTTCTTTAACACCCAGTTGCTCGGCAACGATTTTCTTGACGCGCTCTTCGATGGTGCTCATACCTTGTTTTCACTCCTAATGGACAAATTCAGGCAGCTGGCCAGTGGGTAAGTGTATAGAAAGCCTTTTCAGTTTTTCAACTGAAAGCTTCACTCCTCAAACCCTGCGGCCCTCTGCCTATAAATAGATTGCAGCTTTATAACGGATTTTAGACAGCTCGTATGACATTTTTTTGAAGCAATCCGTCACATTTTACTTACATGTACATCCCACCGTTCACCGGGATTGTAGCCCCGGTAACGTATGCCGCACCGTCGGATGCAAGAAAAGCGACCACGGACGCGATCTCTTGAGCTTGCCCCAGACGACCCAGCGGAATCTGCGTCTGCAAGGCTTCACGCTGTGCTTCAGGCAGCTCGCGGGTCATATCGGTGTCGATGAACCCTGGGGTTACCGAGTTGACCGTAATCGAACGCGAACCGACTTCACGCGCCATCGCCCGGCTGAAACCTTCCAGACCGGCCTTGGCGGCTGCATAGTTTACTTGGCCAGCGTTGCCCATGGCACCCACCACCGAGCCAATACTGATAATTCGACCCCAGCGCGCCTTGGTCATGCCACGCAAAACGCCCTTGGACAGGCGATACAGACTGTTCAGGTTGGTATCGATCACGTCGTACCACTCGTCGTCTTTCATGCGCATCATCAGGTTATCGCGGGTGATGCCGGCATTATTGACCAGAATCGCCACCGGGGCACCGAACTGCTCCTGAATGCCTGCCAGCACGGCGCTGACCGATTCGTCGCTGGTGACATTGAGTTCGAAACCGGCGCCCTGGATACCGTTTTCCTTCAGGGTCGCGGCAATCCGCTCGGCGCCCGACGCGGAGGTCGCGGTGCCGACAACGATGGCGCCCTGACGACCCAGTTCCAGCGCGATGGCCTGGCCGATACCGCGGCTTGCACCGGTGACCAGTGCAACTTTACCTTGCAGACTCATGCAAGTTTCTCCTGATTCAGGCCTGCGCTGCGCGAGCGGCAGCGAAGGCGTCTGGGGTATTGAGATTGGAAGTCGAAACGCCTTCGGCGCAACGTTTGTTCAGGCCAGCGAGGACTTTGCCCGGGCCGCATTCGACCAGATTGGTCGCGCCCTTGGCGGCCAAAGTCTGCACCGACTCAACCCAGCGCACTGGCTTGTAGAGCTGTTCGAGCAGATCACGCTTGAGGGTTTCCAGATCGGCCGGCACTTGCGCGCTGACGTTCTGCACCACCGGGATCTGCGGCGCCTGCCAGTCGATGGCGGCAATGGATTCGGCGAAACGCTCGGCAGCCGGACGCATCAGCTCGCAGTGCGACGGCACGCTCACCGGCAACGGCATGGCGCGTTTGGCACCACGGGCCTTGCAACCTTCGATGGCGCGCTCGACAGCCGCCTTGGCACCGGCGATCACCACTTGGCCCGGCGAGTTGAAGTTCACCGCGCTGACGACTTCGCCTTGCGCCGCTTCGGCGCAGGCAGCCAGCACGTCGGCATCTTGCAGGCCGAGGATCGCGGCCATGCCGCCCTGCCCGGCCGGCACCGCTTCCTGCATCAACTGGCCACGGCGCTCGACGAGCTTGACCGCATCAGCCAGGGTCAGGCTGCCAGCGGCGACCAGCGCACTGTATTCACCCAGGCTATGACCGGCGACGAATGCCGGACGCGCGCCGCCTTCGGCCAGCCACAGACGCCATAGGGCGATCGAAGCGGTCAGAATGGCCGGTTGGGTTTTATCGGTTTGATTGAGCAGCTCTTCCGGGCCCTGCTGGGTCAGTGCCCACAGGTCGTAGCCCAGCGCAGCAGAGGCTTCTTGAAAGGTTTCGAGGATCAGCGGATGTTGCGCGCCCAGCTCGGCCAGCATGCCGAGGGACTGCGAACCCTGTCCTGGAAAGACGAATGCGAGGGAAGCAGACATGTAACAAGCCCCTAATGATCTTGTCGTCGGAAAATAACGCCCTGTTCGGGACGCCAGAAACTGACAGTTTGGATGGCCCTTTGAACCGGGCGGTCACATTTAAGCATTGTCCGACGAAAACGCCTAAGACAACAGTTCCTCCAGACGACCGTGGAGACGCTCGGGCAGGTTCTCCTGAATCTCGATCAGCGCCCGTTGAATGGCACTCTGAAAGCCCTGTACCCCGGCCGATCCGTGGCTTTTCACAACGATGCCCTGCAAGCCGAGAAAGCTTGCGCCATTATGTCGCGCCGGGGCCAGATCAGCCTGCAGACGTTTCATCAACGGCAGTGCCAAGGCACCCACTGCGCGAGACGCCAGGTTTTTCTTGAACAGGGCCTCGATGCGCGCGGCAATCATCGTCGCCAGACCTTCGCTGGACTTGAGCAGGATGTTGCCGACGAAGCCGTCACACACCACCACGTCGGCCTCACCGCGGTACAAGCCGTCGCCTTCGATAAAGCCGATGTAGTTGATCCCGCGCGCCGCCTGCAACAGCGTGGCGGCCAGTTTGACCTGCTGATTACCCTTGATGTCTTCAGTGCCGATGTTCAGCAGTGCCACACGCGGACGGGCGATACCCAAGGTCTGCGCGGCCACCGAACCCATCACCGCGAACTGCAACAGGTGCTCGGCACTGCAATCGACGTTGGCGCCCAGATCGAGCAGCTGGCAATAACCGGTCTGCGTCGGAATCGCCGCGACCATGGCCGGCCGATCAATGCCGGGCAATGTCTTCAACACGAAACGCGACAAGGCCATCAACGCACCGGTATTGCCGGCACTGACACAGGCCTGCACCTTGCCATCGCGCAGCAGTTCGAGGGCCACACGCATCGACGAATCCGGCTTGCCACGCAGGGCCTGAGCGGGTTTTTCATCCATGGTGATGACTTCGCTCGCCGCAACAATCGTCAGGCGCGCGCGATCGGCAGCCGACTGGCCGTGGATCAGTTCTTCAAGAAGGGAGGGTTGACCGACGAGGGTCAGGTGCAGCGAGGGTGTAGCAGACAGGCAAGCGAGACTGGCCTGAACAATGCTGCGGGGACCGAAGTCCCCGCCCATTGCGTCAATCGCGATGACTTGAGCAGACAAGTGATTACTCGTCAGCGCCCTTGTCGATCACTTTACGGCCACGGTATACGCCTTCTGGCGATACGTGGTGACGCAGGTGAACTTCACCAGTGGTTTTTTCTACAGACAGGGTGCTAGCCTCGAGAGCGTCGTGCGAACGGCGCATGTCACGGGCAGAGCGGGATTTTTTGTTCTGCTGAACAGCCATAATTGATTAACTCCTAAACGTTTGGGTCACGCTTTAACTGCGCCAATACACTGAACGGGTTGGACCGCGTTACCTCGTCCTCGCTCGGTTCGGGCTCATCTGCTCCCGCCGGCTGCTGGCATTCTTCCGGATGATGAGCAGGCACAATGGGCAAGGCGAGCAGAAGCTCCTCCTCGATCAGTGACTGCAGATCCAATGGATCTTCGCCCAGTTCCAGCACGTCATAACCTTTCGGCAACGACTGGGTATTCGCACCCTCCTTCACCACCGCGTAACTGCATTCGCTGTGGATCGGCAGGGTGACCAGCTCAAGACAACGCTGGCAAACCATTTTGACTTCGGTGTCGATAAAGCTGTGGATGACCACAGACTTACGTTCATCTCGTTCAAAAACGAATTTGGCCTGCACCGTACCGACATCGTCGGAAAGCGGGTCGCAAAGTCTCTTCAAATCGGCCAGCAGCAGTTCACCTTGAAGGGTGGTGCCACGGTCAGCCAATTTGCGCGGGTCAACGTGAGGTGGAATCGGGTCATTCAACATAGGCGCAGCATTATAGGGATGCACCCACCCATGTCAAAGGAAATTGTGCCCTGTCCGTCACTTGCGCGCCTCCGCTAGAATCCGCACCTGCCTCAGGAGACGTCCATGCTGCCTTTATTACTCGCTTCAAGCTCGACTTATCGCCGTGAATTGCTCGCCCGCCTGCACCTGCCGTTCGTCTGCAGCTCGCCGGACATCGACGAAAGCCACCGCCCGGGCGAGTCCGCGATCGATCTGGTCAAACGCCTCGCCGAGGAAAAAGCCCGCGCCCTGGCGGACAGCCACCCTGCTCATCTGATCATTGGCTCGGATCAGGTCGCCGTCCTCGGCGAACAGATCATCGGCAAGCCGCACACCTTCGAGAAGGCTCGCAAGCAATTGATGGCGGCGAGCGGCGCGAGCGTGACCTTCCTGACCGGTCTGGCGCTGCTCAACAGCCAGACCGGGCAATGCCAGGTCGACTGCGTGCCGTTTACCGTGCACATGCGTCAGCTGGATCCGGCGCGCATCGAACGTTACCTGCGCATCGAGCAACCGTACGACTGCGCCGGCAGCTTCAAGGCCGAGGGACTGGGCGTGAGCCTGTTTCAATCGACCGAAGGCCCGGATGCCACCAGCCTGATCGGCCTGCCGCTGATTCGCCTGACCGATATGTTATTGGTCGAAGGCGTGCAAATCCCTTAAAAGCAAAAGATCGCAGCCTTCGGCAGCTCCTACACCGATCCGTGCAAGAGTTGCCGCCGACTGCGATCTTTCGACCTTCAAACGTCTTACCGCAACGACGGCCCGTGGAACCCCATCCACATCGCCAACTGCTCGGCCACGCTGGCGCCGAGCTTTTTCGAGAAGCGATCAAACGGCGATTCCTGCACGGTGAAGTCCACCAGCTCCTTCTCGCCAATCACATCACGCGCCACCGAACTGGCACTGCCCAAGCCATCGATCAGACCCAGCGGCAGCGCCTGCTCACCCGACCAGACCAGCCCGGAAAACAGCTCCGGATGCTCTTTGTCCTTCAGGCGATCACCACGACCCTGCTTGACGCTGTTGATGAACTGCTTGTGCGTGGTGTCGAGCACGCTTTGCCAGAATGCGGTTTCTTCAGGCTTTTGCGGCTGGAACGGATCCAGGAATGCCTTGTGCTCGCCCGAGGTGTAGGTGCGACGCTCAACGCCGAGTTTCTCCATGGTGCCGACGAAACCGTAACCCGCCGCCGTCACGCCGATCGAGCCGACCAGACTGGCCTTGTCAGCGTAGATCTGATCCGCCGCACTGGCGATGTAATAGGCGCCCGAAGCACCAAGATCGGAAATCACTGCGTAGAGCTTGATCTCTGGGTGCAGGCCACGCAGACGCTTGATCTCGTCATAGACATAACCGGACTGCACCGGACTGCCGCCCGGACTGTTGATGCGCAGGACTACGCCCTTGACCTTTTTGTCTTCGAACGCCGCGCGCAGGCTGCCAACGATATTGTCAGCGCTGGCCGGCTCCTTGTCGGCGATCACTCCGTCGATCTCGATCAACGCCGTGTAGTTCGGACCGCGGGTGGCGCTTTTTTCCATGTCCATCAGCGGCGTGAACAACAGCAGAGCAACAAACAGATAAACAAACGTCAGCAGCTTGAAGAAAATCCCCCAACGCCGCGACCGACGCTGCTCCTGGACACCGGCCAGCAAAGTCTTTTCCAACAGCTTCCAGCTTTTCGCGTCACCGTCGTCGGCACTTGCCTTGGCCGGTGCTTTCCATTCGTCGGTCATGCCATCTACCCCAGCAAAAACGTATTAAGCCCGCTGACCCAGCCAGGCGTGCAATTGAGAAAAACGGTCGATCGACAGGCGCGGCTCGAACTGTTGCAGGGACTCGATCGATTGCGCGCCATAACTGACCGCCACCGAATCCATCCCCGCGTTGCGTGCCATCAGCAGATCGAACGACGAATCACCGACCATCAACGCCTGCTCCGGGCGTACGCCGCAGTGGCTGACAATCTGCTCAAGCATCAGAGGGTGTGGCTTGCTGGCAGTTTCATCGGCAGCGCGGGTGATATCGAAATAATCTTCCCAGCCATTGGCCTTGAGCACCCGATCCAGACCGCGACGATTTTTGCCCGTCGCTACCGCCAGGTGATAACCCTGCTCGCGAAACGATGCCATCGACTCGACCACGCCCTCGAATAGCGGCGAAGGCACGGCTTCGGCAGCGATGTAGTGATCGGCGTAGTACTCGCGAAACGCGAGCATCTCTGCGTCGCTAATTTCGGGATACAGGGTGCGAATCGCTTCCGGCAAGCCAAGACCGATGATGCCTTTGACGGCGAAGTCATCGCGCAGCTCGAAACCGGAACGCCCGGACGCCGAGTGCATCGCCTCGACGATCCGATGAATGGAATCGGCAAGGGTGCCGTCCCAGTCGAAAATCAGCACTTTGTAATCAGATGGGCGCACTCAATCGCTCCACGGTCTTGGCCCACATTTCGTCGACGGGCGCTTGCAGATTCAGCTTGCCGCCGTCGGGCAGCGGCACGGTCAGCATGTAGGCGTGCAGGAACAGGCGCTTACCACCCAGATCGCGGATTTCCTTGGTGAAATCCTCGTCGCCATACTTGCTGTCACCGGCAATGCAATGGCCAGCATGCAAGGTGTGCACGCGAATCTGGTGGGTACGACCGGTAACCGGTTTCGCCTCGACCATGGTGGCAAAATCGCCGAAGCGGCGCAGCACCTTGAACAGCGTCAGGGCTTCCTTGCCCTCGTCATTGACCTCAACCATGCGCTCGCCGGAGCGCAGATTGCTCTTGAGCAACGGTGCGCGCACCTGCTTGATCGAGGTTGCCCAGTTGCCACGCACCAGCGCCATGTAGCGCTTGTCGACGCCATCGCCACGCAGTTGCTCGTGCAGATGGCGCAACATGCTGCGTTTTTTGGCGATCATCAGCAGGCCGGAGGTGTCACGGTCGAGACGGTGAACCAGCTCCAGCTCCTTGGCATCGGGACGCAGCTGACGAAAGGCTTCGATCACGCCGAAATTCAGCCCGCTGCCGCCATGAACCGCAATGCCGGCGGGCTTGTTGATCACGATCAGGGCCTTGTCTTCGAAGACGATCGAGGCTTCCAGGCGCTGCAACAGCCCTTGGGCCAGCGGCACCGGTTCGTCGCGCTCAGGCACGCGAACCGGCGGCACGCGCACGATGTCGCCGGCCTGCAGCTTGTATTCGGGCTTGATCCGACCTTTGTTCACGCGCACTTCGCCTTTGCGCAAAATGCGGTAAATCAAGGTCTTGGGCACGCCTTTGAGCCGGGCGAGGAGAAAGTTGTCGATTCGTTGGCCGGCATACTCCGGCGAGACTTCAAGCAGTTGAACGCCTGGAGTCGAAGGGGCAGTAGTTGTCATGCCGCGGATGATAACAATTTTTATGGAATTGAAGCACTTAATCATTGCTGCTATAGTCGCGAACGCCGCCAAAAGCGGCCTGGACAGCGGAACCACGGTCAAAGACCGGCCCTGACCAACGCAATTCACCAGGGCGCGAGGCCGTCCTACGGGGCTTTCGCTACGTAACGGTGGAGTTTGCGGTTGTAACGAGCGCAGGTGACATGAGGCCTGAATTACACCGCCGAGCAGAGTTCTCACTCGCCCGGCAGGCAACATTCAAGGCCAGTTCACAAAGTGCAGTCGACTGCAAATGACCCCGAGCGATTGCTTCGGAAACATCGCCTGAATTAGCCATGATGCGTGACCTCCCCTTTCGGAGCTCACGGTAAATGCCAACCCGCTGCGGATTCTGCGCGCGGCAGCACCCGAATTATCAGGGATACGTGTAGGGTGGAGATGCACAACCGCCGGACTGTGTAGCAACAAGCTTTGATCAAGACGCTTCATCTCGTCCACAGCCGCTGGTTGATTCCTCCTCCTGACTGAGTGCTTAAGTAGCCACAGCAAGCAGGACGCGTACGTCGCGGTATCGGCCCAATTGGCCGCACATCGCTGGACACGGGAATGGCCAACCACTCCCGACGCACCTGACACCGACCGTGAGAAGTCGTGTGTGCCGAACGCCGTTTCCGGCAGCCCGGAAACCGACGGTACTACATGAAAAGAATGCTGATTAACGCAACTCAACCCGAAGAGTTGCGTGTTGCACTGGTAGATGGCCAGCGCCTCTACGACCTGGACATCGAATCCGGTGCACGCGAGCAGAAGAAGGCCAACATCTATAAAGGCCGTATCACTCGCATCGAACCAAGCCTTGAGGCTGCCTTTGTCGATTTCGGCTCCGAGCGCCACGGCTTCCTGCCCCTCAAAGAAATCTCCCGCGAATACTTCAAGAAAGCCCCCGAAGGCCGCGTCAACATCAAGGACGTCCTGAGCGAAGGCCAGGAAGTCATCGTTCAGGTCGAGAAAGAAGAACGTGGCAACAAGGGCGCCGCCCTGACCACCTTCATCAGCCTCGCCGGTCGTTACCTCGTACTGATGCCGAACAACCCGCGTGCCGGCGGCATCTCCCGTCGCATCGAAGGCGAAGAGCGCAACGAACTGCGTGAAGCGCTGAACGGTCTGGTTGCTCCGGCCGACATGGGTCTGATCGTGCGCACTGCCGGCCTGGGCCGCAGCAGCGAAGAAATGCAGTGGGACCTCGACTACCTGCTGCAACTGTGGACCGCCATCAAAGAAGCCTCGCTGGATCGCTCCGCGCCATTCCTGATCTACCAGGAAAGCAACGTGATCATCCGCGCCATCCGCGATTACCTGCGCCAGGACATCGGCGAAGTGCTGATCGACAGCGTTGAAGCCCAGGACGAAGCCCTGACCTTCATCCGCCAGGTAATGCCGCAGTACGCCAGCAAGATCAAGCTGTACGAAGACAGCGTGCCGCTGTTCAACCGTTTCCAGATCGAAAGCCAGATCGAGACCGCATTCCAGCGCGTCGTCGAACTTCCTTCCGGCGGCTCCATCGTCATCGATCCGACCGAAGCCCTGGTGTCGATCGACATCAACTCGGCGCGTGCCACCAAAGGCAGCGACATCGAAGAAACCGCCCTGCAGACCAACCTTGAAGCCGCCGAAGAAATCGCCCGTCAGTTGCGCCTGCGCGACATCGGCGGCCTGATCGTCATCGACTTCATCGACATGACCCCGGCCAAGAACCAGCGCGCCGTGGAAGAGAAAGTCCGCGAATGCCTGGAAGCTGACCGCGCCCGCGTGCAGATCGGTCGCATCTCGCGTTTCGGCCTGCTGGAAATGTCCCGTCAGCGCCTGCGTCCGTCGCTGGGCGAAAGCAGCGGCATCGTCTGCCCGCGTTGCAACGGCACCGGCATCATCCGTGACGTTGAATCGCTGTCGCTGGCCATTCTGCGCCTGATCGAAGAAGAAGCCCTGAAAGACCGCACCGCCGAAGTTCGCGCGCAAGTGCCGATCCCGGTCGCTGCGTTCCTGCTCAATGAAAAACGCAA
Organism: Pseudomonas sp. S3_G06; assembly: GCF_054667565.1. Lineage (NCBI taxonomy): Bacteria > Pseudomonadati > Pseudomonadota > Gammaproteobacteria > Pseudomonadales > Pseudomonadaceae > Pseudomonas > Pseudomonas sp. S3_G06. Next base: position 907,441 of record NZ_CP162738.1, on the reverse strand, counting down.
CTCGATCACCAAGATCGAACTGCGCACCCGTGCCCGTATCGTCATTCTGCCGAACGATCACCTCGAGACGCCGCACTTTGAAGTTCAGCGCCTGCGTGACGACAGCCCGGAAGCCGCGACCAACCAGTCCAGCTACGAAATCGCTGCCGCCGCTGCCGAAGTCGAAGAAGTCCAGCCAGCCGCTGCGACTCGCACTCTGGTTCGCCAGGAAGCTGCAGTGAAGACTGCGCCGGCCCGTGCCAACGCACCGGTGCCGACTGAAGTTGCCCCTGCCGCACCTGCTCCTGCACCGGTTGCCGCGCCTGAGCCAAGCCTGTTCAAGGGTCTGGTGAAGTCGCTGGTCAGCCTGTTCGCCACCAAGGAAGAGCCAGCCGCACCGGTCGCGGTTGCGAAACCGGCTGCCACCGAGCGTCCTGCCCGCAACGAAGAGCGTCGCAACGGTCGCCAGCAGAGCCGCAACCGTAACGGTCGTCGCGATGAAGAACGCAAGCCGCGCGAAGAACGTGCTCCACGTGAAGAGCGCGCACCACGCGAGCCGCGCGAAGAGCGCCAGCCACGTGAAGCCCGCGAGCCGCGTGAAACCCGCAGCGAAGCGCCGGTAGCCCGCGAAGAGCGCGCACCACGTGCCCCGCGTGAAGAACGTGCACCGCGTGCCCCACGTGAAGATCGCAAGCCGCGTGGCGAGCGTGAAGAACGCGTGCGTGAACTGCGCGAGCCACTGGACGCCGCGCCAGCCGCAGCCGTTGCTGCCGTGACCGCTGAAGAGCGTCCGGCCCGTCAGCCACGCGAAGAACGCGCTCCGCGTCCGCCGCGTGAAGAGCGTCAACCGCGTGCCGAGCAGGCCGCTGCTGCCGTCGCTGAAGAAGAAGTGAACAGCAACAACGAAGAGCAACTGCCGGAAGACGGTCAGGACAACGCCGAAGGCGATCGTCCACGTCGTCGCTCCCGTGGCCAGCGTCGTCGCAGCAACCGTCGCGAGCGTCAACGTGATGCCAACGGCAACGTGATCGAAGGTTCGGAAGAGTCCGAGTCCGCTGAAAACGCTGGCGAGCCAAGCACTGCCGATCTGGCCGCTGGCCTGGCCGTCACCGCCGCCGTTGCCAGCAGCACCATCAGCGCTCCGGCAGAAGCCCAAGCCCACGAGCAGGCTGAACGCGCCACCGCCGCCACACTGGAAACCGCTCCAGTCGAAGCGCCGGTTGTCGAAGCCACGACACCAGTGGAAGTGACTGCTGCACCGGAAATCGAAGTCGCTCCGGTCCGCGAAGCTCAACCTCAGGTTGAAGCGGCTGCCGAACCGGAAGCTGTCGTCGAAGCACCAACGGCCATCACTGAGCCAGCGGTAGAAACCGTCAGCGAAAACGTGACCAAAACCGTGCGTGAAGTTCGCGAAGAGCAGACTGCGTTCAACTGGGTTGCCGAGCCAGCCGTCACCGAAGCCCCAGCGCCAGTCGCTGAAGCCGAAGTGCCGCAAGCCATGGTTTCCGAGCCAGTAGTTGCAGCAGCAGAGCCGGCGCCGACACCAGTAGTTGAAGCTCCGGTTGCCGAAGCTCAGGTTGAAGAAGCACCAGCCGCAGTCGAAGCGCCAGCGCCAGTGGTTGAAGCGCCGGCTCCGGTCAGCGCCCTGACGCCGAACGGCCGCGCGCCAAACGACCCGCGTGAAGTGCGTCGTCGCAAGCGTGAAGCCGAGCGTCTGCAGAAGGAAGCCGAACTGGCTGCCGCTGCGGCCCCTGTGGCTGCCGAACCGGCCCCTGCAGCTGAAGTGACCGAGGCAGCTCCTGCCCCGGTCGCTGAAGAAGCATCGGTTGAAGCGGTCATCGCTGAAGCACCACGCTCCGTTCAGGACGCGGTTGAACAGCGCGAAGAAGCTCAGGAAAAAGAGCACGAGCCTAAACCACTCGTGTAATTCCTGAAGCCATTAAAAAGCCCCGCCTGGTGAAAGCCTGGCGGGGCTTTTTTATGCCTGAAATTCCAGCATCATCCGGAATCTTTGTGGGAGCGAGACTGCTCGCGAAAGCGCTGGGTCAGACAATATTCATGTAACTGAACCATCACATTCGCGAGCAGGCTCGCTCCCACAAGGGATTTCAACACGGCTCAGGACTGAGGAGATACCAAAGATTCAGGCACATCGATATCCCACAACACCCCCGGATCATCCACCGCCACTTCCACCACCCGTCCCTGCGCAAACAACGGCCGTGCACCACGGTCACCGGTCAGCGCCTGCAATTGCGCGCCAAACGAACGACCAAACCCCACCGGATGGCCAAATTCGCCACCCAGCACCGGCACGCTCACCGCGTCATCAGCCATCGCCGCGAGCACTCGCTCGATACTCGAGGGCAAAATAAACGGCATATCGCCGAGCACAATCAACCAGCCATCAGCGTCCGGGCAAGCGGCAACACCTGCGGCAATGCTGTCGCCCATGCCGGTCGATTCGATCGACACCACGTCGCAGCCGTAAGCCTGAGCCATGCGCATCGCCTGCGGTCGAGCCTCGGTGGTGACCAGTACACGTTTGTCGAGACTGGCCGGCAGGTTCACCAGCACCTGCTCGATGACCGAGCGCACGGCGCCGTCACGCCCGGTACAGTCAGCGAGCAATTTGTCTTTGTCGGGGCCGGCGATCTGGCGAAAGCGTTTGCCCTCGCCCGCCGCCAGCACAATCACTGCGATGGATTGGCTCATGCACCCTCCAGCGGTTTTTTCTGTTTCAGCTCCACACCGTTCTTGATCGCGACAATTTCCGCCAGCAACGACAAGGCGATCTCTGCCGGCGAATGACTGCCGATGTGCAGGCCGATCGGCCCGTGCAAGCGATCAATCGATGCTTGCGACAAGCCTAGCTGAGCCAGATTTTCCCGGCGCTTCTGGCTGTTGACCCGCGAGCCGAGCGCGCCGACATAGAACGCCGGCGAATCGAGCGCGGTGAGCAAAGCCATGTCGTCCAGGCGCGGATCGTGAGTCAAGGCGACAATCGCCGTGCGCTCGTCGGTCTGAATGTTCAGCACAGCCTCATCCGGCATGCCGGCGACGAAACGGCCATGCTGCTCTTCCCAGCCGTAAACGAACTCGCTGCGCGGATCGCAGATCAGCACTTCGAAATCCAGCAGCCGCGCCATGTCGGCGACGTAGCGCGACAACTGCCCGGCACCGATCAGCAACAAGCGCCAGCGCGGGCCGTAAATCGCCCGCAGAATCTTGCCGTCGAACACCAGCGAATCGGACTTGCTCGCCGGAACCAGCAGCACCTCGCCGGTTTCGATGTTCAGTTCCCGAGCAACGATTTCGTGGTTTTCGCACCGCTGCAGCAGCTCGGCCACCCACGCGGGGTCACCGACGCGCTCTTCGGTCAGGCGCAGGGTGCCACCGCAAGGCAGACCGAAACGCGCGGCCTCCTCGCGGGTCACGCCATAAGTGATCATCTGCACCGGCGGGCCGTCGGTGGCGATGCGGCCGTCGTGCAGCCGCGCGATCAAGTCATCCTCGACACAGCCGCCCGACACCGAGCCGATCACCACGCCGTCCTCGCGCAAGGCGAGCATGGCACCGGGCGAGCGCGGCGCGGTGCCCCACGTCTGCACCACGCTGAACAGCACCACCCGCTGTCCGGCGCGGCGCCACTCGAGGACGCTGCGCAGGACGTTGAGATCGACGCTGTCCATTACGCTTGCGCCTTCTGCCAGCCCTGCAACTGATACCGCACCGGCAGATTGCGGATGCGCTTGCCGGTGGCGGCGAAGATCGCATTGCACAGCGCCGGGGCAATCGGCGGCACACCCGGCTCACCAACGCCACCCAACGGCACGTCACCCGGCGGCGTCACCAGATGCACCGCGACTTCCTTGGGCGCCAGCGACATGCGCGCGACCTCGTACATATGGAAGTTGTCCTGCTGGACCTTACCGTCCTTGAAGCTGATCTCACCGAGCACGGCGTTGCCCAGGCCCATGACGCACGCACCTTCGAACTGCGAACGGATGCGCTCAGGGTTGATCTGCGGCCCGCAGTCCACGGCGATGTCGGCCTTGTGCACGATCAGCGAACCATCGTCCTTGACCTCGACTTCGATCACCGCCGCGACATAGGTGACGAAGCTGTAATGCACTGCCAGACCGAGGCCACGGCCCTTGGGCAGTTTGCGTCCCCATCCGGCTGCCTTGGCGGCGGTTTCCAGCACGGTGCGCATGCGCCCGGTGTCGATCGGATAACGCTCGGGCGATTCGCCGTAGTTCCACTCTTCGCTCAAGGTGCGAGGATCAATCTGCCGGTCCGGGCCGAGCAATTTGATCTGGTACTTGAGCGGATCTTCCCCGGCCTTGTGCGCCAGTTCGTCGACGAAACTCTGAATCGCGAAGCCGTGGGGAATGTTCGACACCGAGCGATACCAGCCGACGCGGGTGTGTACCTTGGCTTCGGGGTTTTCCAGGCGGACGTTGGGAATCGCATAGGCCATGTTGGTAAAGCCCATGCCCAGCTCGAACGCCGCTTCGTGGTTCATGTCCGGCGCAAACAAGGCGGTGATGCTCGGCGCTACGGTGCGATGCAGCCACCCGGACGGCATGCCGTTCTTGTCGATGCCGGCCTTGAGATATTCCGCCGACACGGTGTGGAAATACGAATTGTGGATGTCGTCTTCGCGGGTCCACTGCACCCGTACAGCCTTGCCCGGAAACTCCTTGGCGAGGATCGCGGCTTCAACGACGAAGTCCGGTTTCGACTTGCGCCCGAAACCACCGCCCAGCAATGTCACATTGAAGGTGACCTTTTCGAACGGCACGCCCAGGCGTTCGGCGATGCGCTCACGGGTGACCTGCGGTGCCTGACTCGGCGCCCAGGCTTCGCAGACGCCGTCCTTGTAACGGGCGATGGCAACCATCGGTTCCATCGGTGCCTGCGCCAGATGCGGCAGGTAATACGACGCTTCGAGAGTGCTGGCAGCGCCGCTCAAGGCCTTGTCGATATCACCGGTATTGCGCACCACTTTGCCGGCCTTCAGCGACGCGGCTTCGAGTTCCTTGCGATAGGCAATCGAGTCATAACTGGCATTCGGGCCGTCGTCCCACTCGATCTTCAGCGCCTCGCGACCCTTGATCGCCGCCCAGGTGTTGCTGGCCACAACCGCGACGCCGCCCAGTGGCTGGAACTCCGACGGCAATGGCCGGCCTTCGATCTGCATGACTTTTAGCACGCCGGGGACTTTCAGCGCGGCGCTGTCATCGAGGCTTTTGACCTTGCCGCCGTACACTGCCGGGCGAGCGATAGTGGCGTAGAGCATGCCGTAGAAATGCACGTCGGCGCCGTACACTGCGCGGCCATTGACGATGTCGGCACCGTCGATGGCCTTGGTGCCTTCCTTGCCGATGTAGCGAAATTCCGACGGCTGCTTGAGTCGCAGGCTGTCACGCGCCGGCACTGCCAGCGCACTGGCGGCAGCGGCGAGTTCGCCGTAACCCAATTCACGGCCGGACGGTTTGTGAATGACCTTGTGCAGTTGCGCATGGCATTCGCCAACCGGCACTTTCCACCGCGCAGCGGCGGCCTGTTCGAGCATGGTCCGCGCGGCGGCGCCACAACGCCGCATCGGCTCGTACCAGTGACGCATGCTGCGCGAACCATCGGTGTCCTGGTTGCCGAAGCGCACTTCGTCGCCCGGCGCCTGCTGCACTTTGACCTGCGCCCAATCGGCCTCGAGTTCATCGGCCACTACCATGCTCAGGCTTGTGCGCACGCCCTGGCCCATTTCCGAACGGTTGCACACCACGGTGACGCTGCCATCGGCAGCAATGCTCACGTAGACCTTGGGATCGTCGATCCAGCCATTGGGCATGCCGTCGGCGCCAAATTTCTTCGCAGCGTCATCGGCCAACGCATCCTGCCAGCCCCAGCTCGCGGCGAGGACCAGCGCGCTGGTGGCGCCGACGCCTTTGAGAAAACCACGGCGGCTGAGGTTGCTCAGGGCGAAATCATTCGGGACGCGGCTCATGCCTTCACCTCCTTCAGGTGGGTGGAGGCCTGGCGGATCGCGGTTTTGATCCGGTTGTAGGTGCCGCAGCGGCAGATGTTGCCGACCATGGCTTCTTCGATCTGCTCGTCGCTCGGGTTGGGGTTGGTTTTCAGCAGAGCGGTGGCCGACATGATCTGCCCGCCTTGGCAATAACCGCATTGAGCCACGGCGCTGTCGAGCCAGGCTTGCTGCACGACCTTGCCTACCGGGTCGGCGTGGAGATTGTCGATGGTGGTGACGTTCTGGCCGATTACCGAGCCGATCGGCGTGATGCAACTGCGTGCCGGCAAACCGTCGATATGGATGGTGCAGGCGCCGCACAGGCCCATGCCGCAACCGAATTTGGTGCCGTTGTATCCGGCGACGTCACGAATCGCCCACAACAGCGGCATGTCTTCGGTGACATCGAGGGAGTGGTCTTGACCGTTGAGTTTCAGGGTAATCATGGGCACGCCCGCATATTTTTTAGTGGTTATGGGTTACATCTTAGCGACAAGCTGCAAGCTGCAAGCTGCAAGCTCAAAGTGAAGGCGCGTCTGATTCGCTCGCAGATTGCAGCTCGCAACCGCGCCTTGGGTGAAGCAAATGATTGGTATCGTTAGGCGGCTAAGTTAACCCAGCATTAACAAAAAAGCCCTGCTTATACAGGGCTTTTTAGCTGCAAGTTTCTAGCTACAAGCTGCAAGCAAGAGCGGCTGATAGCTCATGACGCAGTGCAGCTTGCCGCTCGAAGCTTGAAACTTGCAGCTGCTTCAATACCGATTGGGCTCCATTTCCAGTTCGACATGGAAGCGCTCGGCGATGTCTTTCTGGATACGTTGCGCCAGGTCGAGCAGTTGCAGGCCGGTGGCCGTGCCGTAGTTGACCAGCACCAGCGCCTGCAACTTGTGCACGCCGGCATCGCCGTCGCGGAAGCCTTTCCAGCCGGCGCGTTCGATCAGCCAGCCAGCGGCCAGTTTCATCTGCCCATCCGCTTGCGGGTAAGCCACCAGATCCGGGTGCTGCGCCTTGATCTGCGTGACCACAGCGGCAGGCACCAGCGGATTCTTGAAAAAGCTGCCGGCATTGCCGAGCACCGCCGGGTCCGGCAGTTTTTCACTGCGGATGCTGCAGATGGCGCGGCTGACGTCGCTGGGCGTCGGCTGCTCGATGCCCTGCTCGCTCAGGCGCTGGCGCACCGGGCCGTATTCCAGATGCAGGTGCGCGGCGCGATCAAGCGTGAAGCGCACCCGCAGGATCAGCCAACGTCCCGGCTGCTGCTTGAACAGGCTGTCGCGGTAGCCGAAATTGCACTGCTCCAGGCTGAAATCCCGCAGCTCGCCGCTCTCGCGGTCCAGCGCAGTCAGGCCGGCAAACACGTCCTTGATCTCGACACCATAGGCGCCGATGTTCTGCATCGGCGCGGCGCCGACGGTGCCGGGAATCAGGCTGAGGTTTTCCAGACCGGCAAATCCCTGGGCCAGCGTGTGCTGCACGAACGGATGCCAAGCTTCGCCGGCTTCCGCCTCGACCACCACGCGACTGCCATCGTCGCTGAGCACGCGGATGCCGCGCGTGGCCATGCGCAATACCAACGCTGGAATATCCGCCGTCAGCAGCAAGTTGCTGCCGCCGCCGATCACCAGCAACGGCACGTCATGGGAAGCGGCATAGGCCAGCGCTTCGCGGACATCGTCATCACTGTGGGCTTCGGCAAACAGCTGCGCGCGCACATCGACGCCAAACGTATTGAAGGCCTGCAAAGATACTTGCGGTTGGACCTGCAAACTCATAAACGGCCCTTCACTTCGATCAGCAACTGGTCGCAGGCCGCTTCGATCAGATCGAGCACCTGCTCGAAACCCTGATCACCGTCGTAATACGGGTCCGGCACTTCATCGAGCAGCCCGGAATAACGACGCAAAAACAGATCCAGCTCGGCTCTGCCGGTGGACGGCTGCAGGGCCTTGAGGTTGCGCAGGTTGCTGTTGTCCATGGCGAGAATCAGGTCGTAGCTGGCGAAATCGGCCCGGCTGACCTGCTGCGCGCGTTGCGTCGACAAGTCATAACCGCGCAGTTTCGCCGCCGCCTGGCTGCGCTTGTCCGGCGGGTTGCCGACGTGCCAGTCACCGGTGCCCGCGGAGGCCACTTCGACCACATCCGCCAGCCCGGCTTCACGCAACTTGTGGCGCAACACGCCTTCAGCGGTGGGCGAACGGCAGATGTTGCCCAGACACACAAACAGAACGCGCATCAAGCCCCCAGCAGGCGACGAACCCGCTCCAGGTCTTCAACGGTGTCGACACCGGTCGGCGGCGCGATCAGCGCGTCGGCAACATGGATGCGCACGCCATGCCACAAGGCACGCAGTTGTTCGAGGGATTCGGTGTTTTCCAGCCAGCATGGGCCCCAGTTGACGAAATCCTGAAGGAACCCGGCGCGGTAGGCGTAGATGCCGATGTGGCGGCGATAGGGCACGCCCTCCGGCAGTTGTTCGCGACTCTTGGCAAATGCATCGCGAGCCCAGGGCAAGGTTGCTCGACTGAAGGTCAGCGCGAGGCCGTTGATATCGCTGGCGACCTTGACCACGTTGGGATTGAACAGGGTTTCCACGTCTTCGATCGGCTCGGCCAGCGTGGCCATGCGCGCTTCGGTATGGGCAGCAAGGTTAGCGGCGACCTGATCGATCACGCTTGGCGGAATCAGCGGCTCATCGCCCTGGACGTTGACCACGATCGCATCAGGCGCAAGGCCAAGTTTCGCTGCGACCTCGGCCAGACGATCGGTGCCGGAGTTGTGATCTTCACGGGTCAGCACCACTTCGGCGCCAAAGCTTTTGCATGCCTCGACGATGCGTGCATCGTCAGTTGCAACAACGACGCGGGTCGCGCTGCTTTTGCTCGCCTGTTCCCAGACATGCTGGATCATCGGTTTGCCGGCAATATCCAGCAACGGCTTGCCCGGCAGACGGGTCGAGGCGAACCGCGACGGGATGACAACGGTGAAGGCTGTGGTCATTTATCCAGACGCTCGTCGGTGGTCAGGGTGCGCGCTTCGCTTTCCAGCATCACCGGGATGCCGTCGCGGATCGGATAGGCCAGGCCGGCGCCCTTGCTGATCAGTTCGGTCTTGTCGGCACTGAGCTTGAGCGGGCCTTTGCACACGGGGCAAGCGAGGATGTCGAGCAGTTTGGTGTCCATGAACATTCCCAGAAATAAAAGAGTTAAGGCAGCAGACGATCCGGCAACAGGCGCATCAGCTGGGTGTCGAACCAAGCCACGAAGGCCGGCGACGGCACGGCGTCGACCGCCAGATACCACCAGTCGGCAGCAGCAAAGGCACGGCACTTCACCGCGTCCTTTTCGGTCATTACCAAGGGCAATGACGGGGTGAAATTCAGGGCCTGCACGCTGTACTCGGCGTGGTCGGCAAACGCATGCGGAACCGGGCGCCAGTCTAGCGCTTCGAGGGTATTGAAGAAACGTTGCGGATTGCCGATCCCGGCCACCGCGTGCAGCGCTTGCCCGGGCGGGAAATGCTCGAGCGACTGACGCTCGCCGCTGCGCAGATTGACCAGTGCGGTGGGTTGCAGGCGGAAGGCGAAACCATCGTCGCGATCATCAAGGGCACCGTTGAACAGCACGCCATCCACACTTTGCAGGCGCTCGACCGGCTCACGCAACGGCCCGGCCGGCAGACAGCGCTGGTTGCCCAAGCCCCGTGCGGCATCGATCAGCACCAGTTCCAGATCCCGCGCCAGACGATAATGCTGCATGCCGTCGTCAGACAGAATCAGGTCCAGTGGCTCACTGGCAATCAAGGCTTTGACGGCGGCGCTGCGATCGGGATCAATCATCAGCGGCACGCCGGTGCGCTGGACGATCAGCAGCGGCTCGTCACCGGCAATCTCGGCGCTGTGCTCGGCCTCAACCCGCCACGGCAGTTGCGGCGGTTTGGCGCCATAACCGCGACTGACCACACCAACGCGCAGTCCACGGCGTCGGCAATGATCGATCAGCCAGAGAATCATCGGCGTCTTGCCGGTACCGCCAACGGTGATATTGCCGACCACGATCAACGGAACCGGCGATTGGTAGATTTCACCTTCGCCGTCGAGAAAGCGCTGACGCTTGTTGATCACCACGCGGCGATACAGCATTTCCAGTGGCCGCAGCAGCGTCAGGGCCGGATGCCCCTGATACCACGCGGCGAGCAGGCGATCGGACAGGCTCATCAGGATTTCGGCGCCGCCTCGACCGTGGTCATGCGCAGATGGCTGAAACCGAGCTTGCCGGCCGCGTCCATGGCGGTGATCACCGATTGATGCTGGGCCTTGCCATCGGCACTGATCGACAGCGGCATATTGGTGTCGCCGTTGGATTCTTTCTGCATGGCTTCCATCAGCGTCGCCAGATCATTCTTCGGCAGAATCTTGTTGTTCACCGAGAACACGCCTTCGGCACTGATGGCGACGTCCAGCTGTTTGACCTGCTGATCTTCGGCAGGCGAACCGCTGACCGCTTCGGGCAAGTCGACGCGCAGCTGGGTTTCGCGGGTGAAAGTGGTAGTGACCACGAAAAACAGCAGCAGAATGAACACCACGTCAATCAGCGACGCGAGGTTGATGTCTACGGTTTCCCGGGGCTTGCGACGGAATTTCACGCTTTGCCCTCGGCCAGATCGACATCGCGGTCGCCCTGCACCACTTCCACCAGTTTGATTGCTTCCTGCTCCATACCGACCACCAGCTCGTCGATGCGGCGCTGCAGGAAGCGGTGGAAGAACACCGCTGGAATCCCGACCATCAGGCCCGCTGCGGTAGTGATCAGTGCTTTGGAAATACCGCCGGCCAGTACCGAAGCATTGGTGGTCATGCCGGAGCCGGTAAAGGCACTGAAAATGTCGATCATGCCCAGCACGGTACCGAGCAGGCCGAGCAGCGGCGCCATGGCGGCGATGGTGCCGAGCGCGTTGATGTAGCGTTCGAGTTCATGAATGACCCGCGCGGCGGCCTCTTCGATGCACTCTTTCATGATCTCGCGACCATGCTTGGAATTGGCCAGGCCTGCGGCGAGGATTTCCCCCAGCGGCGAGTTGGCGCGCAACTCCTTGAGTTTTTCCTTGTTGAGCTGCTTGTCCTTGATCCAGACCCAGACTTGACCCAGCAGATGCTCGGGGGTGACGCGACTGGCGCGCAGTGTCCACAGGCGCTCGGCGACGATCGCCATGGCCGCGATGGAACTCAGAATGATCGGCAACATCATCCAGCCGCCGGATTTGACCAATTCCCACACAGTGACAGTCCCCTCGAAAAAGTGCGCCACTTTACCATACCGATCCGCGATTAAGACCCGCCGCCCCGACGACCGTGAGGTGGCACCCATGCTGGCACCGATCAACGGCCCGGGACGGGCGGATCGCGCCAGAAACGCCGCTGTTGACGCATCGTCCACGGCGGTTTGAAGCTGCCCAGTTGCAGATGAATGGCACCGTGCCCGGCGCTGTCGTAGATGCGCAGGCCTTGCTTGCGGTAGCGCGCAAGCACGGTTGGATGCGGATGACCGAACGAGTTGCCGTGACCGCGGGAGATCAGCACTGATTCCGGCTGCAAGGCTTTCAACAGCGCCATCGATGATGAACTGCGACTGCCGTGATGTGGCGATTGCAGCCACTGCGTCGGCACGGCCAGTGGGCTGTCGAGCAGAACGCGCTCGGCGTGAGTGTCGATGTCGCCGGTGAGCAGCAGGCGTTCGCCGTTGGCCTCGATCTGCAAGACACAGGAGCGCTGGTTGCTGTCATCGGCCGCCGACCACTGCCAGAGCTGGAACTGCACGCCGTCCCACTGCCATTGTTCGCCACTTGCGCAGGCTTCGGCGTTCAGCTCCGGCGGCAGGTTTGGCACATCGCCGCTGACCACGCGGTGCACCTTCAATCCCTGCATTACCGCCCGAGCGCCGCCAGCGTGATCGGCGTCAGCGTGGCTGAGCAGCATCAGGTCGAGCGCTTGCACATTGAGTTTACGTAACGCTGGCAGCACCACCCGCTCGCCGAGATCGAACTCGCCGAAACGCGGGCCGGCGTCATAGAGAAGCGCGTGATGGCGGGTGCGGATGAGAATGGCCAGGCCCTGGCCAACATCGAGTTGCCAGACATCGGCCCGCCCTTCTTCTGTTTGCTCTCGAGGCGGCAATGCCAGAAGCAACAGCAGCGGCCAGCCCAACGGACGCAGCGGCACGCCACGGGGCAGCAGCAATAACAACGCGCCGAGGCTGCCCAAGACCAGCGCCCACAATGGAATGGCGGCAGGTATCCACGCCGGCCATTGCCCGGCAATCAGCGCCAGCCCGATAAACAGCCAGTCGATCAAACCACCGGCCAGCCACAACAGCCCTTCGCCGACATAAGGCACGGGCAGCAATAGCGTGCCAAGCAATGCCGGCGGCAGCACCACGAGGCTGACCCACGGAACGGCCAGCAGATTGGCTACCGGCCCGCTGACGCTGATCGGCAGGCTCAGCGCCAGCAGCACCGGGCACAAACCGATCGCGATCAGCCACTGCGCGCGAGTCCAGGTCTGCCACCAACGCCAAGCGCCCAGCCTCCCGCCGAAGGTGAAGATCAACACCGCCACTGCGGCGAAGGACAGCCAGAAGCCGGGACGCAAACTGGCCAGTGGATCAAGCAGCAGCACGCCATTGAATGCCAGCAGCAACGGCCACCATGCGCCGAGATGGCGAAAACGCAGGCGCCACAGCAGCACCAGCGCCACCATCACGCAGGCGCGCTGCACCGGCACATCGAAGCCGGCGAGCAAGCCGTAACCCAGCGCCGCCGCGAAGGCCAGGCCACACGCCCACGGCAACCATGGCCAGCGCAATGGCCAGATTCCGAAACGCGCCAGCCCGGCGACCAGCAGATACATCACAGCCGCCAGCAAACCGATGTGCTGGCCGGAGATCACCAGCAAATGCACGGTCCCGGTGTCTTGCAGTACCTGCCAATCCTCGCGACTGAGGCCTGAACCGTCACCAAGCACCAGCGCCGCCAGTGCGCCTTCTCGTCCTTGCGCATCGGCCGCCAGCAGGCGCTGGCGAACGCCGTCGCGCCATGCATACCGGGCCTCAGCCAGGCGCTGGCCATCCTTGATCGTGCCGGTCGCCCCGATCCGTTGCGCCAGCAGCCAGGCCTCGTAATCGAAGGCGTCCGGGTTGAGCAAGCCACTCGGGCGCTTCAATTTCACCGCCAGACGCCAACGCTCACCACTATTCACCGCCGGCCCGGCGTACCACGCCAGGCGCAGCAGCGATGGCAGCTTTTCGTGGCGTGAACGCGCATCAGCCAGCTCGAAACGCACCACGCCATCGTTGTGTTGCGGCAAGCCGACCACACGCCCTTCAAGCCAACGGGTTTCGCCGTCCAGGCCCGGTGGCAAGCGATCAGTCAGCGCCCACTGCGCACTGAAACAAGCCCACGTGAAACCAAACAGCAAAGAAGCCAATGGATAGCTGCGAAACGGCAGCAGCATCAGCGCCACCACTGGCAGCACTACCAGCAAGCCGACCGGCGGCAAGGCCGGCAAAAAAACCGGGGCCAGCAGACCGACTGCCAGCGCCATCATCCCTGTGCGCATATGCCCGTCCTTGAGAGTTCGCTCCTTAGGCATAGCGGGTGTGCGGCACCACCGTCGTCAACAATTGTCACAAAGTCTGAATGGGCGGTTCGTAGAATCCAGACATACTTGCCGCCTTAACCGACCGAGAAGCCTTATGCCCCGGCGCTTATTCAAACGTTACATGCCCGACCCGACGAGCATCAGGGAACACAAATCCTTACGCTTTCTCGGCACGTTGCTGCATGACCCGAACCTCTGGCATCTCAACCGCCACTCGGTCGCCCGGGCGATGGCGGTCGGCCTGTTTGCGGCATTCCTGCCGATACCCGCGCAGATGCTGGTCGCGGCGGCATTGGCGGTGATGGTGCGCGGCAATATGCCGATCGCGGTGAGTCTGGTCTGGCTGACCAATCCGATCACCATGCCGGCGGTGTTTTTCTGCACCTACCAGGCCGGGGCGTTCCTGATGGATGTGCCGGCGCGGCATCTGCCGGACGAGTTGACCTGGGAATGGATCAGCGGTGAGCTGTCGACGCTGTGGCAGCCGTTTCTGCTCGGCTCGGTGGTCGTCGGCCTGGTGCTGGGCGTCCTCGCCTACTTTCTGGTGATGCTGTACTGGCGCTGGTGGGTGGCGCGGCAATGGCGGCGGCGCAAGAAAAGCCGGCAGAAATGAATGCAAAACGGCCTCCGCGATGGGAGGCCGTTTTTTGTTGTGTCTGGGCTGGCCCCTTCGCGAGCAGGCTCGCTCCCACAGAGAACATCATTCCAGTGTGGGAGCGAGCCTGCTCGCGAAGGTAGCGCTGCGGTCGGGATCAGGTACGCATCCCGCGCCCGCTCACCAGCAACCGCGCACAGCCGAGATACAGCACCACCGTTGCCACCAGCATGAAGGTAATGGCGATACCGATGCGGATATCCGAGACACCAAGGATGCCGTAGCGGAAGGCGTTGACCATGTGCAGCACCGGGTTGGCCAGCGACACGGTCTGCCAGAACGGCGGCAGCAAGGTGATCGAGTAGAACACGCCGCCAAGGTAAGTCAGCGGGGTCAGCACAAATGTCGGGATGATCGAAATATCGTCGAAGTTGCGCGCAAACACCGCGTTGATGAAGCCCAGCAGCGAGAAGATTGTCGCGGTCAGCACCACCACCAGGATGGTCACGCCGAGATGATGCACCTGCAAATCTGTGAAGAACAGCGACAGAATCGTCACGATCAGCCCCACCGCCAGACCGCGCAATACGCCACCAATGGTGAAGCCGATCAGGATCGTGTGCGGTGACACCGGCGAAACCATCAGCTCTTCGATCGAGCGCTGGAACTTGCTGCCGAAGAAGCTCGAGACCACGTTGCCGTAGGAGTTGGTGATCACCGACATCATGATCAGACCCGGCACGATGTACTCCATGTAGGTGAAGCCACCCATGTCGCCGATCTGCCGGCCGATCAGGTTGCCGAAGATCACGAAGTACAGAACCATGGTGATCGCCGGCGGCAGCAGGGTCTGCGGCCAGATCCGCATGAAGCGTTTGACCTCGCGGTAGACGATGGTTTGCAGGGCGACGAGGTTGGGACCGAACTCGGAACTCATACCGCCACCTTCGACAGATTTTTCTCCACCAGGGACACGAACAACTCCTCGAGGCGATTGGTTTTGTTACGCAGGCTCAGCACTTCGATGTTCTGCTGCGCCAACTGGGTGAACAACGCCGTGATGCCCATGGATTTGTCGACCTGCACTTCCAGGGTGTGGCCGTCGAGCAATCGGGCCGGGTAGCCGAGCAATTGCGGCGCAACGTGCAAGTCGTGTTTCAGGTCGAGCAAAAAGGTTTCCACGTGCAACTGGCCCAGCAACTGTTTCATGCTGGTGTTTTCGACGATGGTGCCGTGGTCGATGATGCCGATGTTGCGGCACAGCTGCTCGGCCTCTTCCAGGTAATGCGTGGTCAGGATGATGGTGATGCCTTTCTGGTTCAGCTCGGTGAGGAAGGTCCACATCGAACGGCGCAGTTCGATATCGACGCCCGCAGTCGGCTCATCGAGGATCAGCAGGCGCGGTTCATGCACCAGTGCACGGGCAATCATCAGACGCCGTTTCATGCCGCCGGACAGCGAACGCGACGGCACATCACGCTTGTCCCACAGGCCGAGCTGGGTCAGGTACTGCTCGGCGCGTTCCTTGGCGACTTTCGCCGGAATGCCGTAGTAACCGGCCTGGGTCACGACGATGTCGAAGGTCTTTTCGAACTGGTTGAAGTTGAATTCCTGCGGCACCACGCCGATCGAGCGCTTGAGCGCCGCCGGGTTCTTGTCCAGGTCATTGCCGAAAATATTCACGGTGCCGCTGGTCTTGTTGACCAGGGTCGAGAGGATGCCGATGGTGGTGGATTTGCCGGCGCCGTTGGGGCCGAGCAAGGCGAAAAAGTCACCTTCGGCGACGTCCAGATCGATACCACTCAAGGCCTGGAACCCGTTGCCGTAGGTTTTGGTTAGCTGCCGGATGGACAGAGCGGAACTCATATCGGATTTACGCACCAAGAAGGAAGGAAAGAAGTAAATAAGGGCGGGCGGCGAGGGAAACAACCGCGGCGCAAGTTCGCAATGGTGCTTGCCGCCGCCGCACAAGTACAGTCAAGTCTGTCGATAGTAATTATCAAGTCAACGCGGTCATGACCGCCTTCTGATAGGCCGCACGCTGCTTCAAACGTTCATACCAGGCTTGCAGATGCGGTTGCGGAGCGCGCTCGATGGGCATTTCGAACCAGGCGTAAATGAAGCTGCCCAGCGGAATGTCGCCCATGCCGATGTCATTGCCGGAGAGATAAGGCTGGCTGATCAAGGCATGGTCGGCCATGTTCAGCAATTCATCGCATTCCTTGATCGCGGCGTTGATCGCCTTCCAGTCCTGCTTCTCCGCAGGCGTACGCAGCACACCCCAGAACACCGTGCGAAACGGCCCGGCGAAACTCGACGTGGTCCAGTCCATCCATTTGTCCGCCGTGGCGCGGGCTTGCGCATCCGCCGGATACCAGGCGCTGTCCGGGGCGTGTTTGGCCAGCAGATAGCGAACGATGGCGTTGGATTCCCACAGCACGAAACCGTCATCCTCGATCACCGGCACCCGGCCATTCGGGTTCATCGCGCGGTACTCGGGCGTGTCGACCACACCGAACGCGCCGCCGGCATCGATGGCCTCGTACGCCAGGCCCAGCTCTTCGGCAGCCCACAAGGGCTTTCTGACGTTCGATGAATTTTTCCGTCCCCAGATCTTCAGCATGACCGCCTCTTTGCAAGTGAGTGGACGGCCAGCATACGCCGGATCAGGTGCGACTCAAATCGGCCTGCATATCGCCCAGCAGCACCGGCAGTTGCTCACTGAACAGATGCGGATAGCACTTTTGCAGGTGCTCGAAGAAGAAGGTTTCCGGCACATCGGTGAATTGGCCGTGATCGAGCAGATACTCCATCAACTGCGCGCCGTCACGGTTGAACGGATGGAAAACGCTGTCATTGATGCCGTCGAATTCCAGCGCTGCGACGTTGAACAACTCGCACAGTTGCTGGTTGAACGCTGGCGTCGCCTTGACCCAGCGACCATCGAGAAACAGCTCGGTGTAGCCATGCATGGCGAACACATCGCTTTTCAGCAACTCGAGCAGACGTGGCGTCGACAGATGATTGCGCACATCGGCCAGACCGATGCGCGCCGGGATCCCGCAATGCCGTGCACAACCGGCGAGCAGCGTGGCTTTCGGCACGCAGTAACTCTCCCCTGCTGCGAGTGCGTAACTGCCGCGCAGGGTTTGCGGATCACGGCTGAAGGTGTACGGGTTGTAGCGCACCGCCTCGCGCACGGCGTAATACAGACTGATCGCCTGCTCACGCGGATCATTACTGGCACCGCGATGCTGCTCGGCGAACTCCACCACCGCCGGGTGGTCACTATCGATGAAGCGGCCGGGGCTCAGATACTCGTGCATGACGGCAATCTCCTGGATGAGTCACGAGTCTAGCGACAGCCTGAGCACAGAGATAACGACATTTCGGCCAAACCTGAAAGCAAAGCTGCGCAGCAACGAACGATTTCCCACACGTGTTGCCCACCGAACCTACGAAAACCATCCGGGGTTTCCCACGATTTCAATCACCATGCTCTGACCACCCTTATTTGCAGATGCCGTCTAAGCTCTGGAGGGTCGATTTGCCTTGGTTCACGGAGGACTGAATATGCTGTTGTTGTGGATACTGGTTTTGATCGTCGGCGTGGCGTATCTCGCCCATCGACGCATCGCCCCGCTGCCCGCATTGGGCATCGTTGCGGCCTATCTGGTCGCCATGGGGATTTTCAGTCACGCGCCGGGCTGGCTGCTGTTTGTCTTCTGGGTCCTGTTGGCAGTGGTCGCCGCGCCATTGTTGCTGCCTGACCTGCGCCGCAAGCACTTCACCGCGCCGCTGTTCAACTGGTTCCAGAAAACCCTGCCACCGATGTCGCAGACCGAACGCGACGCGATCGATGCCGGCACCGTGTGGTGGGACGGCGAGCTGTTCAGCGGCCGTCCGGACTGGGACAAACTGCTGTCCTATCCCAAGGTGCAACTGACTGAAGAAGAACAGGCTTTCATCGATGGCCCGACCGAAGAACTCTGCGCGATGGTCAGCGACTGGCAGATCGGCCAGTCCATGGACCTGCCGCCCGAGGCCTGGACGCACATCAAGGAACATGGCTTTTTCGCCCTGATCATTCCCAAGGAATACGGCGGCAAAGGCTTCTCGGCCTACGCTCACTCCCAAGTGGCAATGAAACTCGCCACTCGCAGCGGCGACCTCGCCTCTACCGTGATGGTGCCCAACTCCCTCGGCCCGGCCGAACTATTGCTGCATTACGGCACCGATGAACAACGTAATCACTACCTGCCGCGCCTGGCGCGTGGCGACGATATCCCGTGCTTCGCCCTCACCGGCCCGCTGGCGGGTTCCGACGCCGGCGCGATGCCCGACACCGGGATCATCTGCAAAGGCCAGTGGGAAGGACAGGAAGTCATCGGCCTGCGCCTGAACTGGGAAAAGCGCTACATCACCCTCGGCCCGGTCGCTACCCTGCTTGGCCTGGCATTCAAGGCTTATGACCCGGATCACCTGCTCGGTGAGGAAGAGGACCTCGGCATCAGTCTGGCGCTGATCCCGACCGATACCGCAGGAGTGGAAATCGGTCGTCGACACCTGCCGCTGGGCGCCGCGTTCATGAACGGCCCGAACTCCGGCAAGGACGTGTTCATTCCGCTTGACTACCTCATCGGTGGTCAGGAAATGCTCGGCAAGGGCTGGATGATGCTGATGAACTGCCTGTCAGTCGGGCGTTCGATCTCGCTGCCAGCCGTCGGTACCGGTGCGGCCAAGTTCACCAGTCTGGTCACCGGCCAGTACGCGCAGATTCGCGAGCAATTCAATGTACCGCTGTCCGCGTTCGAAGGCATTCAGGAAGCCATGGCGCGCATCGGCGGCAACGCGTGGATGATGGACGCCGCCCGCATGCTCACCGCCAACGCGGTGGACCTGGGTGAAAAACCATCGGTGCTGTCGGCGATCCTCAAATATCACCTCACCGAACGCGGCCGCGAATGCATCAGCCACGCCATGGATGTGCATGGTGGTAAAGCGATCATCATGGGGCCGAACAACTACTTGGGCCGCAGCTGGAACGGCGCGCCGATCTTCATCACCGTCGAAGGCGCGAACATCCTGTCGCGCAACCTGATGATCTTCGGTCAGGGCGCGATCCGCTGCCATCCATTTGTGCTCAAGGAAATGGCCCTGGCCGGTCGCGAGGACAAGGATCAGGCACTCAAGGAATTCGACGGCCTATTGCTCAAGCACATCGGTTTTGCCGTCAGCAATGCCGCCAGCACACTGGTGCTGAACCTCGGGCTCGGTCATTTCGAACATGCGCCGGGCGACAGGATCAGTCAGGGCTACTTCCGCGCGCTGAACCGTCAGGCCGCCGCATTTGCCATGCTCGCCGACTTCAGCATGATGCTCCTGGGCGGCGAACTGAAACGCCGCGAACGTCTGTCGGCACGCCTCGGCGATGTACTGAGCAACCTGTATCTGGCCTCCGCCGCGCTCAAGCGTTATCACGACCTGGATTCGCCGGCGTACATGGAGCCGCTGTTCCGCTGGGCCATGGAAGAAAGCCTCGGCCAGTCGGAGCGTGCGCTGGATGAACTGCTGAGCAACTTCCCGAACAAAGTCTTCGGCTGCCTGCTGCGGGTCATCGTCTTCCCGTTCGGGCGCCGTCACAAAGGCCCATCGGACAAACTCGGCGCCGAAGTCGCTGCGGTCATCGGTCGCGCCAAAGGCGATCCGGCCCTGGAAGAACTGCTCGCCGGCTGCTACCGCCCGCAATCGGCGGACGATGCCGTGGGCGCGCTGCAACACGCCAGCGACCTGCTTAACGCCGCGCAACCGCTGCACAAGAAACTGCACACCGCACTGAAGAGCGGCCAGGTCAAACCGGCAGCCGGCGAACACGCCATCGATGCCGCACTGGAAGCCGGCGTACTGCAAGCCGTCGAAGCGCAAAGCCTGCGCGACGCCGAAGCGGCCCGCCGCAAGGTGATCGACGTCGATGATTTCGCCAAAGAGGAACTGACCCAGGCAGCGGGCAAAGTCCGCTGATCCCGGTTTATGTGAAAAAACGGCGCGAGGGCTTTATACTCCCGCGCCCGTTTTGCTCTTGAGGACTTATCTCGTGTCCAACGTCGTTGCCGATCATCTCGTGTTGCTCGACCACCTGCGCAGTATCCTGGTCGCCGTAGGTGAGGCCGAACAAGTGCCCGAAGAAAGCCATGCCCTGTTCCTCGAGCGCTTCGACGAACTGCTGGCCTCCCTGCCGATCGACCCTATCGAAAGCCAATACCTGGGCCAGGACATCCTCACCCAAGTCATCAGCCGCTACCCGCAAATCGCCCACCTGATCCCGCGCGACCTGCTGTGGTTCTTCGCCGGCGACTGCCTGCACTACCTCTCCGACGAAGAAATCGACCTCTACCAGGCCCTCGAAGAACGCCGCTACGAAGCCGAACAGAACGACGAACCGTTTGACTGGAACCAGGAAAAACAACTGCTGGCCATGTCGGCGCAGGACAGCAAGCACTGATATCGACAGGTAATCGAAAGGCCCGCACTGGTGATTCCATGCGGGCCTTTTTTTCTAGATCAAAAACACCCTCACCCTAGCCCTCTCCCGGAGGGGAGAGGGGACTGACCGAGGTGTTTGGGCGAGTTACGTCGATGTGAAAGTCCGAGTTGAACTCAGAATTTGAAAAGCACACAAATCAGCTCCCTCTCCTCGGGGAGAGGGCTGGGGTGAGAGGCGAATCCAACAAAGATCCAAAGCAGACCACACGCTTTTCACCACTCAAAACAATGAGCGCAAGCTCGAGTACCGCTCTTGATCTTGATCCATAAGCGACGTCGGAAGGCTGAGCGTAGGGATTGATCCGGGCGTGGGAGCGCAGCGACCGTACGACGCAGTCGTACACAGCGGAAGGAGGTGCAGCGAAGCAAACCGTAGCCGCTGCGCCCGGATCGATCCCGCAGCGAAGGAACCCGAGCCTGCGAGGGCCGAACGCAGGAGCTAGCGTTTTGGTTACTTTTTGGCGTCTGAAAAAGTGACTCGCCGTAAGGGCGAAACCGCCAGCCGCAACACCCGCAGAAACGGATATTCACCCAAAACCCCAAGAACCTGGTCGGCCCCAAGGCCGCCAAGTCCCACCAAAAAAACCTCAAAGCAACCCCTCACTCTCCGGCAGCTCATACGCCACAGCCGCATTGCTCCCACCGGCAGATTTCCCGGGCCTACCCAACGTCGGCTCCTTCTGCAAACACTCCACCAGATAATCAATAAACACCCGCAACTTCGGCGGCAGATAACGCGTCGGCGAATGCAGCAACCACAACCCGCCATGATAGGAAGCAAGAAACGTCCAGTCCGGCAACACCTGCACAATCAACTTCTGTTCCAGCGCATAACGCGCCGTGAAATACGGCAGACTGCCAATCCCGATGTGCTGCAACACCGCCCCCAAGCGCACACCCGTGTGATTGGCGGCATAACGCCCACGCACCCCGACCGTGACAGCTTTACTGCCCTTCTTGAACTTCCAGCGCGCATCGCTCGGCGTTTCGCCCAGATAAATACAACTGTGGTTGAGCAAATCGTGAGGATGCGTCGGCGTGCCATGTTCGGCCAGGTATTGCGGCGTGGCGCAAAGCAAATGATCGATGGTCAGCAACTGCCGCCCGACCAGACCCGCCGGCGGACGATCAGTGATGCGAATCGCCAGATCGACATGATCATCGATCAGATCGACCTGACGATCTTCCAGCAGCAACTCCACATCAACCTTGGGATAGCGGCGCAGAAACTCCGGCATGTGCGGATGAATCACAAAGCGCCCCACCGCTTTCGGCACGCTGACCCGCACCAGACCTTCGGCTTCGTGGGTGAACTGGCCGCTGATTTCCATCACCGATCTGGCCGCGCTGACCATTTCCTGGCAACGCTTGAACACCTCTTCGCCGCCATCGCTCAAGCGCAGTTTGCGCGTGGTGCGTTGCAGCAGGCGCGTGGCCAACGCCTTTTCCAAGCGGGAAATACTGCGACTGACCGCCGAGGGTGAGGAACCCATCTGCCGCGCCGCTTCAGAGAAGCTGCCGGTCTCGACAACCTTGACGAAAATCGCCATTTCACCCAGCAGCGGCAGCGGAAGATTGATGCTCACGACGCACAAGTCCTTTGATGTTCGAATGGATTATCACGTTATTGCACGATTCATATAATAAAAACAGAACTTCGATCAGGGCATGGAATATGACGCTTCGCCTGTTTTTTCACAGTGACGACCTCAAGGCGAATGTCGAAGTCCTCGACTGCACACCCCACGAGAACGAATTCGCCGTAGTGCTGCGCGCTACTCTGTTTCACCCCCAGGGCGGCGGTCAGCCTTGCGACACCGGCTGGATCGGTGAAAGCCGGGTGTCGCGCGTGGTGCAGGAAGCGGAGTGCATTGTGCATTTCGTCGACCGCCCGCTGCCGCTGGGCATGACCGTCATCCGCATTGATGAAGAACGCCGCCGCTTCAACACGCGCATGCATTCGGCCGGGCACCTGATCGGTCATTTCATTCAGGCCATGGGCTGGATGCCGATCAAAGCGCACCACTGGCCGGACGAAGGCCGGGTGCAATTCAAACCGGGCGATGGCGCGGAAGAAGTCGATGCGCCAACCGTGCAAACCGGTATCGAGCAGTGGATCGAACACGATCTGCCGCGTCTGACTTCACTGCGCGAGGGCGCGCGGGAAATCAGTTTCGGTGAGCTGCCAGCCTATGGCTGCGGTGGCACCCACGTACGCAGCCTGAAGGATCTGGGCACAGTCACGATCGCGTCCCTTTCACAGAAGAAAGGCACGCTGTCCGTCCACTACAGCGTGGATTGAGCATTTCGGACGTTGCCGTCGCGCAGCGTCCGACGCCGGGGAACCGCACTCGCCGGTTCCGTTGACTATCGATAGATGGACCTAAAACAAATGATGCTAGACGTCGAGCGTCTCGATGAGACGTGCATAAAAAAACTGGCCAACGAAGAAGTCCTCGCCATCCGCGTCAAACGCTTTCTGCCCGAGCCGCTGGCGATTGAGATCGGTGACAAGATCCTCGCCCCAGGCTTTGAAGGCTACATCAACGCGCCGAGTATCGGCCGCATCGGCATGGCCTTTTACGAGGCGGAAAACCAGCCGCTGCTGATCGAGGATTACTTCGAACGCGCCACCCGCAACATCGACGAACTGCGCCAGCGCTGCGCGCCCTACTCTTCGCCGATCGACACGTTGCGCTGCATGCTCGACGAATCCTGGCCCGCTGGCGCGCATCTGGAAAATCTCTACGGGCGCAAGATGTATGTCGGCTTGTCGCGCGTGGTCAAACCCGGCGTGTGCTTTCTTGCTCATCACGACATCTTCGCCAAGGACGCCCCGGACAGTTTTCAGGCGCGCAGCCTCGAGGCGCAATTTGCCTGCAACGTCTACCTGAATATGCCCACCGAGGGTGGCGCCTTGCAGATGTGGAACGACCACATCACCCCGGATCAATTCGACGAAATGCGCGGCGACAGTTATGGCATCGAGCCGTCGCTGCTGGGGCCGCCCGCCCTCGAAGTACGACCGCAGCCCGGCGATTTCATCATGTTCAATTCGCGGCGCATGCACTCGGTGACTCCGGGCGTGGCCGATCCGCGTTTGAGCCTGTCGTTCTTTGTCGGCTATCGCGGCAATGCCTCCCCTCTGACTTTCTGGAGCTGACATGCTTTCCAATTACCTGGGCGAGTTTCTCGCATTGGCCACCATCCACTTTCTCGCCGTGGTTGCGCCCGGTCCGGACTTCGCCGTGACCATCCGCCAAAGCGTGCGCTTCGGTCGCCTCGTCGGCATCTGCACTGCGCTGGGCATCGGCGCGGGGATTTCCGTGCACGTGCTATATACCTTGCTCGGCGTCGGCGCCTTGATGCACACCACGCCGTGGCTGCTGACTGTGGCCAAAGTGGTCGGTGGGGCTTACATCCTCTATCTGGGCGTCAGCCTGATTCGCAGCAAACCGAAGAGCAGCGTCGAAGGCGAAAAAACCGCCGATGAGCCGCTGGTTGAACAGTCACTGTTCAAGGCATTCAGCACCGGTTTTCTGACCAACGCGACCAACCCCAAGGCCACGCTGTTTTTCCTGGCCATCTTCACCACGATCATCAGCGCCAGCACACCGCTGCAGATCCAGGCGTTCTATGGCTTGTGGATGTGCTTCGTCAACGCGCTGTGGTTCGTGATCGTCGCGCTGTTTTTCTCCAGCAACAAAGTGCGCCTGCTGTTCATGCGCCTTGGACACTGGTTCGAGCGCAGCATGGGCGTCATCCTCATTCTGTTTGCCGGACGCCTGATGCTGTCGATGTAACTCGCACAAAAAAAGTCCCTGCATCAGCTGCCGGGACTTTTTCATTTGTGCGCCTCTTTTGCATTTCTGTGCGACAGATCAAGTTTGTGACTCCCTCTTCACCTGCTCATGGTGGTAGGTTGCAAAATGTTTCTGCCGCAAGCGTCAGACATTTTTTCCCAATCTCTAGCAAAGGAATGCCTGTTACATGGTCTTTTCCCTGAAAAAACTGGCCGCTGCCACGCTCGTCATGGCCAGCCTCACAGCGTTTACCAGCGCCGCACAAGCCAACATCACTGCCGAGCAAAGCGCAGCGATCCTGAAATCCTTCGACGGCAAGAACCTGACGGACTTCCGCAGCTTCCTCGGCAGCCTGGCGAAAAGCGACCTGGCCAAGACGGATAATCTCAACCCGTCCATCCGCGCCTTCCTCGACAACAAGACCCTGAACGCCGAACAGCAGAATGAAATTCACCGTCTGCTGGGCATTTATACCCGCGTGAAATATGGCAAGGCTGCACTGGAAACCCTGCGCCAACTCGTCGAGATCCCGACCTTCCGCAAGGACGGCGTGGAGCAACACGACAACCCGGAATTCATCAAGATTGCCGGCGAGATCCAGAAACTCGCCGAATCCTTCGGTTTGAAGTTCCGCAATGTCGATAACCGTGTCTACGAAATTTCTCTGGACGGCAAAGGCGACGAAGTCGTTGGCATTCATGCCCACGCCGATGTGGTGCCGGTAACGCCGGAAAACTGGGTGCTGAAGGACGGCACCAAACTCGACCCGTTCAAAGTCACGCTGATTGGCGATCGCATGTACGGTCGCGGCACCGAGGATGACAAGAACGCTATCGTCGTCGCGCTGTACGCCATGAAAGTGATCAAGGACGAGAAGCTGCCCCTGGCGCGTAACTTCAAGCTGCTGGTCGACACCACCGAAGAAACCAGTGGCGACGCCATTCCTTATTACTTCGAACGCAATCCCACGCCAACCTACAACATGGCGCTGGACGGCGGTTATCCGGTGGTGATTGCCGAGAAAGGCTACGGCACCGTCATGGCCAACTTCGCCAAGCGCAAAGCCGAGGGCAACGGTGCGGAAATCGTTTCGATGACTGGCGGCAAAGCGACCAACCAGATTCCGTCCGCTTCGGTGGTCACACTTGTAACCGACAAGCCAGCCGAGCTCGCCGCCAGTCTGCAAAAGGCCGGCGACGCTTATGCCAAGGCCAACGGCGGCGATTTCGAAGTCGCGGCAAAGGTTGATGGTAAAGACGTCAAACTGACCGTGACGGGGGTTTCTGCGCACTCCTCCGAACCAGAGTCCGGCGTCAACCCGGTCGCGCGGATGCTGAGTTTCATCAACAGCCTGGACGGCAAAGTCGCGCTCAAGCACAACCAGTTCAC
Source organism: Pseudomonas sp. S3_G06 (assembly GCF_054667565.1). Lineage (NCBI taxonomy): Bacteria > Pseudomonadati > Pseudomonadota > Gammaproteobacteria > Pseudomonadales > Pseudomonadaceae > Pseudomonas > Pseudomonas sp. S3_G06. Next base: position 881,447 of record NZ_CP162738.1, on the reverse strand, counting down.
CGATGCCGCGCGTTATGCCGATGACAACTGGGGCCTGGATTATCTGGGCAAAAAACTTGGCGTCGGTTTCTCTGACTCGTTCATGGGGCCACTGACCACCTCGCCGACCTACGTCGGTGAGGATGACAAAACATTCAAGCTGGCGGTGAATCTGCGCGTACCGAAGGGCAAGTCTCCGGAAAAGCTCAAGGCTGAGATCGCTGAGAAACTGGACGCCTGGAGCAAGAAGACTCATGTCGCTGTAGCGTTCGACTATTCCGTGGCCGAGCCGATGTATCGCAACCCCGAGGGTGAGTGGGTCAAGGCGCTGCTTGCCGTAGCCAGCGAAAACCTCGGTATGAAATCGGAATTCGGTACTTCCGCTGGTGCGACGTCGGTTCACGAATTGCCGAACGGCGTGCAATTCGGCCTGGCGCGACCTGAGGCCAAGTACACCGGCCACACCGATGGCGAATTCAAGACCGTCGAGCAGTTCCTGCTGGATCTGCAGATCGTCACGGAAATGATGGGGCGTGTCGGGCAGTTGCCGAAGCTGTAAAGCCCTGCCTGAGCCCGATCATTGATGACCGGGCTCAAATTAAAAAAGGACCTGTGAAAAGGTCCTTTTTTATTGCCGCCACAAAACGCGCACAAACAAAAACGCCGATCATTACTGATCGGCGTTTTTGTGAAATTGGAGCGGGAAACGAGACTCGAACTCGCGACCCCGACCTTGGCAAGGTCGTGCTCTACCAACTGAGCTATTCCCGCAAATGGCGTCCCCTAGGGGACTCGAACCCCTGTTACCGCCGTGAAAGGGCGGTGTCCTAGGCCACTAGACGAAGGGGACACGCTACCCGGAACACATGGTGTGTGTTTCGGTGTCCAGATCCGCATCCGAAGATTTGGTTCTGGTTTCACTCAGCACCGCCCGAAAGCACTGCTGTTTAAAATTGGAGCGGGAAACGAGACTCGAACTCGCGACCCCGACCTTGGCAAGGTCGTGCTCTACCAACTGAGCTATTCCCGCATTGGCGTCCCCTAGGGGACTCGAACCCCTGTTACCGCCGTGAAAGGGCGGTGTCCTAGGCCACTAGACGAAGGGGACACACTACAACATTCACTCCCTGCCGCGTTTCGCTGTGTGCTTTACGCTGCAAGTGGCGCGCATTCTATGGATGGATTGAGGGGTCGTCAACCCCCTGATATAAATTTATTTAAATCAATGACTTCGACCTGGATTACGGGCCGCGTAGGGCTTTTCCGTCGTCCGAAACCTGACGCCTATATTCCGCCACTCGCCAAGACGTTATAGTCACCGCACATGATGGCAATCTGCACATCAAGCGCCAGCATTCATCTATACAGCTGGCGGCCGATACAGATTGCAGCAGCCGATCAAACCCGTCGATCGGCGCTAGGCGCCTAAATGCCCAGCCACTACACTCGCATGCGAACCCTATGAAGAGGTCTTACCGGTGACACCACTCATGATCACCCTGCTAGTCGTAGCCGGGATCGCAATTCTGATCGCCATTGGCTACATGAACCATGTGGTGGAAAACAACAAACTGGAGAAGGCCCGCACCAAAGTCGAACTCAACGACCGCCTGCGCCGCTGCGGCGAACTGACCGAAACCTTCCCCGGCCAGTTCATGACCCCGGCGCTGAAACTGCTGCTGACCCGCCTGGAACTCAACGTCTGCCAGCGCCTGCTCAATCTGGAAAAGACCAGCGCAACCACCAAGGCCCGCATCACCGAACTCAGCGCCCTCGTTGCCCAAGGCGAATCGATCCCGGTGAACAACCCGCCCGCGCCGATCCTGACCGAAGCCAAAGCCAAAGACGTGCGCTTCCTCCTCGAAGCCCTGCACGGCCAGATCACCCGCGCCGCCCACGACGGTTTCCTGCCACCGAACGAAGCCAAACAATGGATTCGCGAAGTGCGCCACATCCTCGTGCTGCTGCACATCGAGTTCTTCAACAACCTCGGCCAACAGTCACTGCAACAAAACCAACCCGGCCAGGCCCGCCTCGCCTTCGAACGCGGCGTGCAATACCTGCGCAAACAGCAGGACCCGCAGATGTATGCCGAGCAACTGCAATACCTGGAAAAACTCCTCGCCCGAGCCAACGCCCAGGTCATGGACAAGATTGCCCCGGTGGAAGGTGAAGAAAACCAACTGACCGCCGGCTTGAAGGATGTCGAAGCCGATGCGGACTGGAAGAAGAAAGTGATTTACGACTGAAGCGCGAATACTGGTAAAGAAGCCACCGTTACAGGTGGCTTTTTTGTGGCCGACTTGAAAGAGGATGTGACTTGAAGACCGCTTTCGCGAGCAGGCTCGCTCCCACATTGGGAAGCAGTGTTCTCAGCTAAAAATCGGTCGGCTGTCAGGCCGCCTTCGCTGGCAAGCCAGCTCCCACAGAAAAGCAAAAGCGGATATTCACCCAAACCCCAAGAGCCTGGTCAGCCCAAAGGCCGCCAAGACTCAAAGCCGAAAATGCCCAACCATCGAGCGCAACTCCCCGCCCAACTGCGCCAGCTCAACACTCGAAGCCGCATTCCCACGCATGGCCACGGAAGAGTGATCCGCGCTCGCACGAATCTGCGTAACACTGCGATTGATCTCCTCCGCCACTGAACTCTGCTCCTCCGCCGCCGCCGCGATCTGCTGATTCATCTGCTGAATCAACGACACCGCCGCCGCAATACTCCCCAGCGCACTCTCGGTCTGCAACGCATCACTGACCGCCAGCTTCACCAGCTCGCCACTGCTGCGAATCTGCTGCACCGACGACTGCGCCGCCGCTCGCAAGGCGCTGACCAAGCGCTCGATCTCCTCGGTCGATTGCTGCGTGCGCCGCGCCAGTGCACGCACTTCATCGGCCACCACCGCAAACCCCCTGCCCTGCTCGCCGGCCCGCGCTGCTTCGATCGCCGCGTTCAGCGCCAACAGATTGGTCTGCTCGGCCACGCTCTTGATCACCTCAAGCACCGTGCCGATATTCTGGATCTCGGCACTGAGGCTCTCGATGCTGGAACTGGCCGAGGTCGCTGAATCCGCCAACTGCTCGATCCGCGCCATGCTCTGGCGCACCACCTGCTGGCCGCTCTCGACCTTGTCATCCGCCGTCTGCGCCGCCAGCGCCGCCTCTTCGGCATTGCGCGCAACGTCATGCACGGTGGCGGTCATCTGGTTCATGGCGGTGGCGACCTGCTCGGTTTCCTCCTTCTGGCTGTTGACCTCCAGATTGGTCTGCTCGGTCACCGCCGACAGCGATTGCGCGGAACCGGCCAAGCGCTCGATCCCGGCCTGCAAGCCGCTGACAATCGTGCCGAGGCCGGCAGCCATCTGCTGCATCGCCAACATCAGCTGACCCATTTCATCGCGGCGCGTCACCTCGACCTTCGCCGTCAGATCACCCGCAGCAATCTGTTGCGCCACACGAATGACACTGCGCAGCGGCGCAACGATCAGGCGCGTGATCAGCCACGCGGCGAGTAATCCGACCAACAAGGCCAGCGCCGAAGAGCCAATGATCAACACCGTATTCTTTTTCAGCTCTGCCTGCATCGAAGCATCTTCGGCGACATAGGCCTGATTGACCCGGTCCACCACCTGCGCCGCGCGCTGATGCAGTTGGTCGTAAACCGTTTTTTCTTGCGCCAGCAAACCGGTGTACTCAGCCAGTTTCTCGTTGAATCCGGCGATATGCCCCGACACTTCGTTGAGCACCGTCAGATAGCCCTCGTCCTTGACCGTGGTTTTCAGCGCCTCGGCCTGCTCCTGTGCTTGCGCGGCCTGTTCGATGTTGCCCTGGCTGGCATTGTCGGCATCGCCCTTGCGGCTCTGATCCAGACGCACCCGCGCTTCGTTCATCGCCTGCAGCATCAGTCGCGAGACCTGACTGACCTGATTGGCCTGTTCGATGAACTGCGCGCCGTCCTTGCCCTCGGTGTCTTTCAACGTATAAGCGCCATCATCGGCCAGCCCGCTCTGCAACACGTCGAGGTTATTGGCCACGCTGGACACCGACCAACTGGCCATCTCCAGCGCAAGGTCCTTGGCCTGGCTCAGCGAGACGAACTCATCGAAGGCCTTGCGATACGCGCCCAGGGCTTGCTCGACATCGCTCATCACCGGCACATTGGCCGGGGAATGTGCCTTGAGCTCGCCGGCAAGAGCGATCAGCCCATCGACGCCTTCGCGCAAGGCATCGGCGGTTTTCGGATTGCCGCGCAGGGCGTATTCCTGCTCGAGCAGGCGCACCTTGAGCAGGCCGCTGTTGAGCGCGGACATCTGCTTCAAGCCGTCGAAACGCAGGCTGATGGTTTGCAGAGACCAGACACCGATCGCCGCGACCAATGCAGTCAGCAGCAAGACCAGCACAAATCCGATACCCAGTTTTTTCGCCATACCGAGGTTGGCAAAACGTCCTTGCACGGCCGAAATCATTGCGCGTAGTCCCCTGCCAAAGTCTGTTGCCGAAGATTCGCAACGGGCTCGAACCAGCACAAGACTCTGGCGTCGGAATAATGGCAAAAAGCTACGCCCGCGTCGTTTTCAGAATGCTGGAGGTCGATCCGCGCAAGTATTGCGAAAAAACTGCCGGGCGCGCGGGTCGCAGGCGCAGGCGACATTGATGCGCTGCCAGTCACCGCACTCACCGCTTAGACTGAAAGCATCCGCTGCCGATAACTCCAGCCCGCAACGCTGGGCCTGCCTGCGTACCGACGCCTGATCGCTCGACCGTGCGCGCGCCCAGATGAACAGGCCGCCAACCGGCTTGCCGAACACTTCCCACTCGGCATCTTCCAGGGCCTGCAAGGCCGCCGCGCGATCGGCATTCAAGCGCTGGCGCTGGCGCTGCACCAGTTTGCGATACGCACCGGTCGCCATCAGCCTGGCCAGCACCGCCTCGGCCAGCCTCGAGCAACCCAGGCTGCTGATCATCTTGACCTCGGCCAGGCGCTTCAGCAGTTCGCTGTCGCCCAGAACAAAGCCGACCCGCAACGAACTGCTCAGTGTCTTGGAGAAGCTGCCGACATAAATGACCCGGCCGCCATGGTCCAGCGCCGCCAACCGCGTACCGCTGCCGGTGTGCAGATCTGCGTAGACGTCATCTTCGATCACGCGCAGGTCGTAGGTCTGGCTCAACTGCACGATACGCTGGGCGACCGCAGGCGTCAGGCAGCTGCCGGTGGGATTGTGGTGATGGCTGCCGATGAACAAGGCAGTGGGACGAAACTGACGCAGCACTGACTCGAGCATGTCGATGTCCGGCCCGCTCGGTGTCCGACGCACTTCGAGCATCTGTACGCCGTGCAGGCGCAGCAGGTCAAACAACGGTGCATAACCAGGCGTTTCCACCACCACGCAGTCGCCGGCCTTGAACAGGGTGCGCACGATCAGATCCAGCGCATGACTGGCACCGCTGGTACTCATGAGCCGAGCACTGCAGGCGTCGATATGCAGCAGTTTCAGGCGCTTGGCAATTTGCTCGCGCAACGCTGGCAGGCCCAGCGGCGAGCTGTAGTTGAACAGGCTGGCCATGTCGGTGCGCGCCACCTCGCGTAATGCGTAGCTGAGGTCGTCGGGCTCACGCCAGCTCGGCGGCAAGCCTCCTTGCCCCAAGATCAAGCGGCCCGTCGAAGCGCTCACCTCATCACACCACGCATGGCGGCCCTCGAACACTGCCAGTTCCGAGTCCGTTTCGCGCAACGGCGGCGAGGCCGCGACGATGAATCCCGCGCCCTGACGCGTGCTCAATACGCCCTGCGAAACCAGGCGCTCGCAGGCTTCGACGACACACGACTGGCTGAGCAGATTACCCCGGGCGATTTGCCGTACGGAGGGCAACCGGGTGGCCGGCGGGATACCGCTTTGCACAATCCAGTCAGTCATTCCGTCGACGATCTGCTGCACGACCGGCACCATTGCCTGTCGATCAATTCTCAGTTCCATGAGCTCGCAAACTCCTGTCAGTTTTGCTGGCAGCAGTAAATCACAGCCGCGCCGCCGAGGCTGTGCGACAACACCGCCAAATGCGGCAGTTCTAACGGTTTGATACACATTGTTTAGCGGTATTCACACGGACCAACCGCGAGGTACAAAAAACCCGCACGCAGGCGGGTTCTTAAAATTACGGCAACTTTCAGAACGCTGTCACGCCGCCATCCACCGCCAGCGAATGCCCAGTGGTGAACGCTGCGCCATCGCTGCACAGATACAGCACCGCGCTGGCGATTTCCTCGACCTTGCCAATGCGCCCGACCGGGTGCATGGCGTTGGCGAATTCGCCCTTCTTCGGGTCGGCTTCGTAGGCACGGCGGAACATGTCCGTATCGATCACTGCCGGGCACACTGCGTTGACGCGGATTTTCTTTTTCGCGTATTCGATCGCCGCCGACTTGGTCAGGCCGATCACCGCATGTTTCGATGCCGCGTAGATGCTCATTTTCGGCGCTGCGCCCAGCCCGGCTACCGACGCCGTGTTGACGATCGCGCCACCTCCCTGCGCCAACAGCAACGGCAACTGATACTTCATGCACAGCCAGACGCCTTTGACGTTGACACCCATGATCGCGTCGAACTCGTCCAGCGTACCGTCGGCCAGTTTGCCCTTCTCGATTTCGATCCCGGCGTTGTTGAAGGCATAGTCGAGACGACCGTAGGTATTGATCACCTCATCCATCAGATTTTTTACATCGCTTTCCACCGTCACGTCGCAGCGCACGAAGGACGCTTCGCCACCGGCGGTACGAATCAGCGCAACCGTGCCTTCGCCTCCAGCCGCGTCGAGGTCAGCCACCACCACTTTCAGGCCTTCGGCGGCAAACGCCAGGGCTGTCGCGCGACCGATGCCGTAGGCGGCTCCCGTGATTACAACCACCTGACCGGAAAACGTCATGCTCATGGGTATGTCCTCGAATGCAAAAAAACTGAGAGATGTTGGCGTCGCAGCATAGCCAAGGGCAGCGAAAGCACGTCAGCACTATGCAATCGCTGTTTACCGGCGCATGCGCCGCAGTGATGAAACCCGCCCCGTCACCATCACTGCACTGGATCGACTCGCATTCGCCGTATCAGCCAACCTTGCGACATCGCCGTTGAAGAGCTATCAACAAGGCTTCATTCCATTCGAGTGCCTGTCATGACCAACCAGACCAATCGCCAGTTCCTGCTCGCCAAACGCCCGGTGGGCGCCGCGACCCGCGAGACTTTCACTTATCAGGAAGTACCGGTCGGCGAGCCACAGGCGGGACAGATTCTGGTGAAAAACGAATACCTGTCCCTCGACCCGGCCATGCGCGGCTGGATGAACGAAGGCAAGTCCTACATCCCGCCGGTCGGTCTCGGTGAGGTCATGCGCGCACTGGGCGTGGGAAAAGTCATCGCTTCGAACAATCCTGGCTTCGCCGTCGGCGATTACGTCAATGGCGCCCTCGGTGTGCAGGATTATTTCCTCGGCGAGCCGCGCGGCTTCTACAAGGTCGACCCGAAACTCGCGCCATTGCCACGCTATCTGTCTGCACTGGGCATGACCGGCATGACCGCCTACTTCGCCCTGCTCGACGTCGGCGCCCCGAAAGCCGGTGACACCGTGGTGCTGTCCGGCGCGGCCGGTGCGGTGGGCAGCGTGGCCGGGCAGATCGCCAAAATCAAAGGCTGCCGCGTCGTCGGCATCGCCGGCGGGGCCGACAAGTGCAAATTCCTCATCGACGAATTGGGTTTTGACGGCGCCATCGATTACAAGGCCGAAGACGTCGTGGCCGGTCTGAAGCGCGAATGCCAGAAAGGCGTGGACGTGTACTTCGATAACGTCGGTGGCGACATTCTCGACGCGGTGCTGAGCCGCTTGAACATGAAGGCGCGCGTGGTGATCTGCGGCGCGATCAGCCAGTACAACAATAAAGAAGCGGTCAAAGGCCCGGCCAATTACCTGTCACTGCTGGTCAATCGCGCGCGGATGGAAGGTTTTGTGGTGATGGACTACGCCGGGCAGTTCGCCAGCGCCGCCCAGGAGATGGCCGGCTGGATGGCCAACGGGCAGCTCAAGAGCAAGGAAGATGTGGTTGAGGGACTGGAGACGTTCCCGGAGACGCTGATGAAACTGTTCAACGGCGAGAACTTTGGCAAGTTGGTGTTGAAGGTTTAAGGCCCGCCTGAAACCAATGTGGGCGCGAGCCTGCTCGCGAAGCGGTGGATCAGTCGATAATGATGCCGACTGACACTCCCTCTTCGCGAGCAGGCTCGCTCCCACAGTCGGATCTTCAATAAGCTTTAGGAAATTTCGGCTACGACTGCGGCCAACGCCTGCGCCGGATCTGCTGCCTGGCTGATCGGACGGCCGATTACCAAGTAATCGGAACCGGCATCCAGCGCCTGACGCGGGGTCAGAATGCGCCGTTGGTCGTCCTGCGCGCTGCCCGCCGGGCGAATCCCCGGGGTCACCAGTTGCAGCGACGGGTGCGCGGTTTTCAGCGCCGACGCTTCCAGCGCCGAACACACCAGACCGTCCATCCCGGCCTTCTCGGCCAGCGCCGCCAGACGCAGCACTTGTTCCTGCGGCTCGATATCCAGACCAATACCGGCCAGATCCTCGCGCTCCATACTGGTCAGTACGGTCACGCCGATCAGCAACGGTTGCGGACCACTGCGCTTGTCCAGCTCTTCACGGCAGGCAGCCATCATGCGCAGGCCACCGGAGCAGTGCACGTTGACCATCCACACGCCCATCTCGGCAGCGGCTTTCACAGCCATCGCGGTGGTGTTGGGGATGTCGTGGAATTTCAGGTCCAGAAACACTTCAAAACCCTTGTCACGCAGGGTGCCGACGATTTCCGCCGCGCAGCTGGTGAACAGTTCCTTGCCCACTTTGACCCGGCAAAGTTTCGGGTCCAACTGGTCGGCCAGCTTCAGTGCGGCGTCACGGGTGGGGAAATCCAGGGCGACGATGATAGGAGTCTGGCAGGCGGACATGGATGGGCTCTCAGGCTGGTCGAAAACGGCGCGCATTGTAGCGGAACCGGCGGCGGCGCGGCACCCGATGATCGGTAAATCGTCGCGCTGGCGGTTATCAGCTTAGCCCGCACGGCTATTGTGTCGACTTCGATACACAGCCGACACGCCGGCAACACGCACCCGGGTTAGCCTCGCCCTGCGCAATACGCCCTTACAACAGCACTTCCCGCCTCTCGGCCGGACGCCTATGCTGAAACCACCCCTGGTAGTGAACAGCCCCATGCACAGCACCCCGACAACCGTGACGGATGAAAGCAAAGACGACAAGCGCTGGAGCATCCGCGCGCTGATCGTCGACGATGACGTGCCGATCCGCGAGCTGATGATCGATTACCTCGCCCGTTTCAACATTCACGCCAGCGGCGTCACCGACGGCGCGGCGATGCGCCAGGCGCTGCAGGGCGAACATTTCGACGTCATCGTCCTCGACCTGATGCTGCCCGGCGAAGACGGCCTGTCGCTGTGCCGCTGGCTGCGCGCCGAATCGGACATCCCGATCCTGATGCTCACCGCCCGCTGCGAACCCACCGACCGCATCATCGGCCTCGAACTGGGCGCCGACGATTACATGGCCAAACCGTTCGAACCACGCGAACTGGTCGCCCGCATCCAGACCATCCTGCGCCGCGTGCGCGACGACCGCAGCGAACAGCGCGCGAACATTCGCTTCGACAACTGGCGCCTGAACAGCGTCCTGCGCCAAGTGGTCGCCGACAATGGCCTGGTAGTGCCCTTGTCCAACGCCGAATTCCGCCTGCTCTGGGTCTTCATCGAACGCCCGCGCCGCGTGCTCAGCCGCGAACAACTGCTCGACGCCGCTCGTGGTCGCTCGATCGAGGCTTTCGACCGCAGCATCGACCTGCTGGTCTCGCGCCTGCGACAGAAACTCGGCGACGACCCGAAAGCCCCGCAACTGATCAAGACCGTGCGCGGCGAGGGTTACCTGTTCGACGCACGGGACATCGGTTGATGAAGGCGCGCTTCGACACCCTGTTCGGTCGCCTGTTCGGGGTGCTGTTTGTGGCGATTGTCCTGGCGCACCTGCTGGCCTTCGCCTGGTTCAGACTCTACGGCCCTCCTCCGCCCCCACCGCCGCCCGAGTTCTCAACGCACATCGACGGCCAACCGCCCATGCACACCGCTGCTTACCCACCGAGGCAAACACGCCCCTGGTTCGGTGGGCCGGTGGTGCCGCTGACCTTCCAGTTCATCACCCTGATGATTGCCGCATGGTACGGCGCAAAGCTGCTCAGCCGGCCGATCCAGCGCCTGAGCGACGCCGCCGAGCGCCTGAGCGAAGACCTCGACAGCGACCCCCTCGACGAATCCGGCCCGCGCGAAGCCCGGCAAGCGGCGTACACCTTCAATCTCATGCAACGGCGCATCCGCGAACAGGTCCAGCAACGCGCGCGCATGCTCGGCGCCGTCTCCCACGACCTGCGCACGCCACTGTCACGGCTGAAACTGCGTCTGGAAAACATCAGCGACGACAAACTGCAAAGCCAGATGCGCCAGGACCTGGACGACATGATCGGCATGCTCGACGCCACCCTCACCTATCTGCACGAACAACGCACCAGCGAAGCCTTGCAGTTGCTGGACGTGCAGGCGCTGGTCGAATCGCTGTGCGAAAACGCTCAGGACCAGGGCGCCGATGTACAGGTCAGCGGCCACTGCACGCCTTTGCCAGTACAACCGATGGCGCTGCGCTCGTGCATCAACAACCTGCTGGACAACGCCCTGCGTTACGCCGGACAGGCACGGATTGAACTGCTGGAACAGCGCGAAGAATTGCTGATTCGGGTGATTGATCACGGGCCGGGGATTGCTGAGGACCAGCGTGAAGCCGTGTTTGAACCGTTCTACCGACTGGAAGGCTCGCGCAACCGCAACTCCGGCGGCGTGGGACTGGGCATGACCATCGCCCGCGAAGCCGCGCAGCGGCTGGGTGGGCGGTTGGATCTGGAAGAAACACCGGGTGGCGGGCTGACCGCCATTGTCCGCTTGCCACGGGGCTGAGGCTCAGCCGACTTGAAGAGGGAGCGAGCCTGCTCGCGAAAGCGTCTGATGATTCAATGCCTTGGTTGAATGTATCGGCCTCTTCGCGAGCAGGCTCGCTCCCACAATGAAACTGAGTGTATTCGGCAGATATTGGTTGGATGTGAGGGCGCTATCGCTGGCAAGCCAGCTCCCACAGGGATCGAGTGGTTTCAGAGAGATATGGGTGGCTGCCAGGCCGCCTTCGCGAGCAGGCTCGCTCCCACAAAATCAAAAGCCAAAGCAAAGCAGCGCCGCTGCCCGCGGCGAAGCCGCCCCACTCAACAATGAGCGCAAGCTCGAGTGCTCTTGATCTTGATCCACCGGCGACGTCGGAAGGCTGAGTGGAGGGATTGATCCGGGCGTGGGAGCGCAGCGACCGTCTGGCGCAGCCAGACACAGCGGAAGGAGGTGCAGCGAAGCAAACCGTAGCCGCTGCGCCCGGATCAGTCCCGCAGCGAAGGAACCCGAGCCTGCGAGGGCCGAACGCAGGAGCTAGCGTTTTTTGCTTACTTTTTTTGGCGCTTGTAAAAAAGTAAGTCGCCGTCAGGCGAAACCGCCAGCCGCCGCAGCGAAACATTCGGATATTCACACCAGACAAACCCAAGCATGGTCGGCCCAAAGGCCGCCAAGCCCCCCCTAGACCCGAGCCTGACTCTTACTCCAATCCGTCAAAAGACTATAAGCCACCGCCAACAACGTAGGCCCAATAAACAACCCGATAAAGCCAAACGCAATCAACCCGCCAAACACCCCGAGCAACACAATCACCAACGGCAGATTGCCGCCACGGCTGATCAGATACGGCTTGAGCACATTGTCCACGCCACTGATGATGAACGTCCCCCAGATCCCGAGGAAGATCGCCATCCCGTACTCACCCTTCCACACCAGCCAAGCCGTGGCCGGCACCCACACCAGCGGTGGCCCCATCGGAATCAGACTCAGCATAAACGTGACGATCCCCAGCACCAGCGCCCCCGGCACCCCGGCAATCAAAAAGCCGATCAACGCCAGCACCGCCTGCGCCGCCGCCGTACCAATCACGCCGTTGACCACCCGCTGCACCGTGCCCGCCACCAATTCGATGTAATAACCGGCACGATCGCCAATCAAGCGCTGCAACAGACTGTGCACAAACGCCGCCAGTCGCGGCCCGTCACGGTAGAAAAAGAACACGAACACCAGGCTCAGCGTCAGCTCGAGAATCCCGCCGCCGATCTGCGCACTGCGCGCCAGCAGCCAGTTACCGACCTGGCCCAGATACGGCTTGATCGAGACCATCAACGCCGCGCCCTGCTGATCGATGCTGTCCCACATCGCCACCAGTCGCTCACCAACCAATGGCACGCTGCCAAGCCAGGTGGGCGCTTCCGGCAAACCGTCGACCTGCACATCCTTGATGAATGCCGTGGCATCGCGCACATGATCGGCAAGATTGAAACCCAGCCACACCAGCGGCGCCGCCACCAGCAACATCCAGCCCAGTGTCAGGATCAACGCGGCCAGCGATTCGCGGCCATTGAGCGCGCGGGTCAACAAACGCATCAGCGGCCAACTGGCGAACGCCAGCACCGCGCCCCAGAACAGCGCCGACCAGAACGGCGCCATCACCCACAGGCTGGCACCAAACAACACCAGCAGCAGAATCTGCACCAGCAGGCGATCGTTATTGAGCATGGAAAGTCCCGGCAAAGTCAGTCAGCGAAAGAGTAGGCGAACACCGCGTGCGTGCTCGCCCGGCACAGCTTATCGCAACAGGTCGATGCGCAGGCCAGAGCCTTCGAGATTGCCGGTTTCCATCCGGGTCGCCCGCACACCCTGAGTGATCAACGCCTGGCGCCAGGCTTCGGCCTTGGGCCCGGAAACCGTGACCCGCAAGGTCGTGTCGAGATTCAGGCCACGGGAAATCAGGCGCAGCCAGGTGGCATCCGGCTCATCAGCGAGTTTCGGGAAATCCAGCTCGCCGGTGCTTTTCAACTGGCGCAGCAGGGTCGCCGAGGTCGGCAACAACTCGCCCAACGGCGCAGTCGCCTCGAACTGCTCGACATGCAGATAGGCTTTGCGATTGCCGCGGGTGATGCTGTAGAGCGCCACCAGCGTGTTGTCCTTTGGCGCCGCCAGCCTGAGCAACAGATAGGCCTGTTGTTCGTCAGAGCCATACAGCTTGGCGTTGCCGAACACCTCGTTGGCCCACAGGCTGCTTTCGCCGCAATCGCGGGCCTGGCACCAGAACAGCAATTCGGCATCCTGCTGTTGCAGGGCTTCGCGGGCGGCAGTAAAGGCTTCGGTGGCGGAATGTTCCGGCGGCAACTCGTAGGTTACCGAGGTGGTCTGGCCGCGGGCGGTGACCTGGCCGTCGAAGCGCAACTGGCCGCTGATCTTGCGGATCGAGCCCAGCGGGTAGATGCGCTCCAGCTCGGCCGCCGGGCGATAGTCGACGATCTGTGCGTCGGCCAGACGCGGCACGATTTGCAGATCCTGGCTGCCCGGCACATCGGCAGCGAAGGACAAGGAGCTGAAGCAGCACAGCGCGAAAAGACTGAGTGGCCGCATAGTCAGGCTCACCGGACGGTCATGGCTGGGCGGGTCGGGGTCGCAGCGGTATAGAAATCCATCAAGTTTGTCTCCTGTTTCAACCCGCCCAGCCTCGGCAGTTGCCGGTAGCAAGTCAAGGCATGGCGAAGAAGCGATTGAAACAGTCTGCTACAAGACCTGCGCCAGCCTCGTCATTCAGGTGCAGATGATGCCCGCCCGGCAACTGTTCGTGACTGAAGGGTAGACGCTGCAGCAACTCAGGATGCCTGGCCAGCATGCCATCCGCCGCGACTACCAGATGCGCCGGGCAACTGACGCGCGAGGCAAACGCCATTGCCTGTTCTTCCGTCAGGCGCAGCGGCGATGGCAGGGTCAGGCGATTGTCGGTGCGCCAGGTGTAACCGCCGGGGACCGGCATCAAACCGCGCTGGGCCAACAGTTCGGCGGCCTCGCGACTGACTGCCACCAGGCCCTTCATCCGCGCCTCGATGGCACGCTCGAGGGTGGTATAGACCGGTTTGCGCTTTTCGCGCAGATCAAGTTGCGCTTGCAGGGCCATGCCCATGCGCTCTGCGGCGTTTTCGCCTTTGTCTGTCGGAGGAATCACGCCATCGATGAGCGCCAGATGGCTGATGCGTTCAGGCAGCGAACCGGCCAGCACCATCGAGACAATCGCGCCCATTGAATGTCCGAGCAGGCCGAAACGCTTCCAGCCCAGCTGCTCGGCGACTTGCAGCACATCATGGGCGTAGTCCCACAGGGCATAACCGGCGCCGTTCGGCCGATGCGCGGAATGACCGTGGCCGGCCATGTCCAGCGCGACGATACGCAAACCGTGGAGCTTCGGCGCCAGCCGCGCGAAGCTGTTGGCGTTGTCGAGCCAGCCGTGCAACGCGATCACCGGCAGGCCGTCCTCGGGGCCGAACAGATGCGCGGCCAACTCGATATGCGGCAGGTTCAGGCGCACTTCTTCGCAGGTCGGGCTCATGCGCAATCCTTGTTCTGCCGCTGTTCCCAGCGCATGAACAGATTCTTGAGCAGCCGAGCCGTGTCCTGCGGGCGCTCCAGCGGAAACATGTGCCCGCCGGGCATGCTCAGCGCCTCGCCCTGGGGCAGGCGCGAGACGAAACGTGTGTGATGGCGCATGACCACCCGGCTCTTGTGCCCGCGCACGATGGCCAGCGGCACCTGCAACTGGCGGGTGCGCCCCGGACTGGTGTGCGGCACGCCGCGATAAATGCTGATTTCCGTGGCTGGGTCAAAACGCAGACGAAGCTTGTCGTCGACCTGATGCAAACCATGTTGCAGGTAGGCATCGAAGCATTCCGGGTCGAAGCCGCGAAACAGGGTTTTGCCGGAAAAGTAACTGCGTGCACTGTCGAGATCGGCGAACTCTTCACGGCGCCCGAGGGTGCGTCCGGCCGGGGTCAGCCGGTCGATGAAACCAAAGCGCTTGGCCGCGCGAATCACCCACTGATCGGTGCGGGTCAGCACCGGTGAGTCGAGCATCACCACGCCGCGATACAGCTCGGGACAGCGCAACGCCGCGTGCAAGTGCAGCAGACCGCCAAAGGAGTGGCCGACGCCCCATACCGGCTGTTCCTGCTGCTCCAGGTGATGGATCAGTTCATCGACCAGGTTGTACCAGTTGTCGTCCGCCGGAAAACGCGGGTCATGGGCGTGCTGCTCCAGATGCACGACCCGATACTCCGGCGCCAGCGCCGCGAACAACTTGCCATAGGTCCCCGAAGGGAAGCCGTTGGCGTGGGCGAAAAAGATCGGTTGCGACATGCGGGCAAATCCATGAGCGGGAATCGTGGCGTTGATTGTCCGCAAGAGCCGGCGTCGCAGCAATGACCATAACTGCCAGAAATGGTGGTGGAGACGCTTCGCAAGCAAAAGACCACAACACCGAAGGCTGCGATCTTTTGATCTACAACCTGTCAACGCAGCGGCGGCTGTTCCCCCAGCGGCACCACCGCCATGGTCAGGCGCGATACGCAACTGGCCTTGCCTTCATCGCTGGTCAAACGGATGTCCCAGACATGCGTGGTGCGCCCGATATGAATCGGCGTGGCCACCGCCGTCACCCGCCCACTGCGCAAGCCGCGCAAGTGGTTGGCGTTGATCTCCAGGCCGACGCAATAGAACTTGCTGGCATCGATGCACAGATAACTGGCCATCGAGCCGACGGTTTCCGCCAGTACCACCGATGCGCCGCCATGCAGCAGACCGTAAGGCTGGTGGGTGCGATGGTCGATGACCATGCTCGCGGTCAGCGACTGTTCGTCGAAGGCTTCGAAACGAATATCCAGCACTTCGCCAATGGTGTTCTTCTGGATCGCATTCAACTGTTCGATGTCGGGAGTAGTACGCCACAAGCTCATCGCAGACTTCCTTTGTTGTTGTAATCGATGCTCAATCCTGCCACAGCACCGCCTCGCTGCGCGCGCTCCATTCTTCGAAGCGTGCGCCGTAGCGGTCTTCGATGACGTTGCGTTTGATTTTCAGGGTCGGCGTGAGGAAGCCGTTATCCACCGCCCAACTGTCCTTGACCACTACCAGTCGGTGCAGGCGTTCGTGCTTGTCGAGGGCGGCGTTGACCTCTTCCAGCAGCTTTTCCAGGCTCGCGTGCAGACTGGCACGAGGCTCTTGCTGATTGACGGTGGACAGCACGCACAACCCCAGCGGTGCACTCAGGCCATCGCCGACCACGCACACTTGTTCGATGCGTGAATGCACGGCCAGGCGATTTTCGATCGGCGCCGGTGCGACGTATTTGCCCTTGCTGGTCTTGAAGATTTCCTTGAGTCGCCCGGTCAGGCGCAGGCGCCCTTCGCTGTCCTGCTCGCCCTTGTCGCCGGTGCGCAGAAAGCCGTCGGCAGTCAGCGTCTCAGCAGTTTTCTGCGGTTCTTTGAAATAGCCGAGCATGTTGGCCTGGCTGCGCACCTGCACTTCGCCGAACTCATCGATGCGCACCTCGACTTCCGGGCACGGCTGACCAATCCAACCCTGTTTGTACTGCCCCGGCAGGCAGATATGCGAATAACCGCAGCCCTCGGTCATGCCGTACACCTCCAGCACATCGAGGCCAAGTTTCTGATACCAGGCGAGCAAGGTCTGCGGTACCGGCGCAGCGCCGGACAACGCCACGCGCAAGGCATCCAGGCCGAGCCCGGCGAGCACTTTGTGCCCGACCCGCTTGCCGATGAAGGGCAGCCCGAGGAGAAAATCCAGGCGCTGCGCCGGGATCTTGCTGTAAACACCCATCTGGAATTTGGTCCAGATACGCGGCACGCCGAACATTGCCGTAGGCCGCGCGCGCTGCAGATCGGTGATGAAAGTCTCGAGTCTTTCGGCGAAGAACACTGTCTGCCCGGTATAGATCGAGGCCAATTCGACAAACATGCGCTCGGCAACGTGGCACAGCGGTAGATACGACAGCAGCCGATCGTTCTCGTTGAGCCCGAACAGCTGCGTGCCGCGACTGGTGGCGAAACCGAGATTGGCGAAACTGTGCATCACGCCTTTGGGCAGGCCGGTGGTGCCGGAGGTGTAGATGATCGTCGCCAATTGTCCGGCGGCGGGGCGTGGATCGTCCTGGATTGGCGAACAGCTCTGCAGGTCCGCCCAGCTGTAATCGAACTCGCCGGGCGGATGCAGCGGCAGGCTGATGGTCGGCAAACCCGTCGGCACGCCTTGCGCCATGCCTGCCCAGTCATCGAGCTTACCGATGAACGCCAGCGCACTTTCCGAGTGAGTCAGCACTTGCGCAACGGATTCAGCGGTGAGATTGGGGTACAGCGGCACCGACACATGTCCGGCCATCCAGATCGCCAGATCGGCGATGATCCAGTGCGCGCAGTTTTTCGAGATCAGCGCAATGTGGCTGCCGGGCGGCAGCTCCCGTGCGCGCAACCAGTGCGCGGCGCAGCGGGCCTGATGGCCGACATCGGCCCATGTCAGCGTCTCGACCTGACCGCCACCGATGGGCTGCACGAGAAAGCGCTGGCGCGGATGCCGGGCTTCCCGTTCGTAGAACACGTCCAGCGGCAAACGGAAGGCGGCAGACATGCGACTCGCTCCTGTTTTTTTGGTCTGGAGCAAGCGTAGTCAACCAAGCAAGTGCTTGGTTGAATTTTTTACCAAAAGAAACAAGATCAAAAGATCGCAGCCTTCGGCAGCTCCTACATTGGAATGCATTCCTCTGTAGGAGCTGCCGAAGGCTGCGATCTTTGCTTTTAAGGGTGCTTGAGGCTATTGAGCTTCATCGAGCCAATCAGCAGCTCGCTGTGCTCAAGCTCCGCCAGCCCCGCCGTACTCACCCGCTCCGGCGGATGCCCGGCACCATGCTGCAGATAGCTGAGCAGATTGCCCACCAACGGGTTGTGGCTGACCAGCAGCACATTGCTCACCGCGACCAATTGCTCGGCGACCTTGTCCGGATCGCTCTCCGGCGTCAGCCACTCGACCGTACGGATCTCCGGCTCGAACCCCAGTGCCTCGCGCACGATCTGCGCGGTTTGCTGCGCGCGCAGATAAGGGCTGGCGTAAATCGCCGTCAGCGGCTGCCCGATCAGATGCGCGGCGCTGCGCAGGACTTCGTTACGACCATGCTCGGTCAGCTCGCGCTCGGAATCGATTTTCGAGCCGTGAGGCACCGCCTCACCATGACGCAATACCCACAGTTTCATAGTTTGGGCTCCTCATCGCGCACCGGGTGCGCGGCCGGGGCGACGGTGTGCGGCGCTTCCCCTTCCGGGGTGCGCGGCGCTGGCCAGTCGGCGAACGGCCAGGGCTTCTGGTCACTGTGGAACGTGCCGAAGCGGCCAATCTGCGCGAGGAACTGGCTGAGGCTGTCGCCGAAATTCATCAGGCTGGCGCTCGGTGCGCCGTAAATCAGGCGGTAGATCAGTTGCACCAATACCACCGCGCCGAGGATGAATTGCGCGACTTGCCAGACCAGCAGATAAACGATCATCCACAACACCCGCAGGAGGATGGATTCGTACTGGGTTTCGCTTTTCGGATCGTTCATGGCTTGCTTCCTGTCCGTGTAACAGCTGAATCAGTTGAAACCGCTGGTGGAAATAAAGTCGACGTCGGTTTTCGGCTCGGCACGCATCAGTAGACCGATCACCTGCTCCAGCGTGCGTCCCTCGAACAGGATCGCGTGCAGCCCGGCGACCAGCGGCATGTACACGCCGACTTCCTGGGACTTGGCCTTGAGCACTTTGAGGGTGTTGACCCCTTCGGCGACCTCGCCAAGACGCGACACCGCTTCGTCGAGGCTCAAGCCCTGACCGAGGGCGAAGCCGACCTGGTAGTTGCGGCTTTTGGGCGATGAACAGGTGACGATCAGATCGCCAACCCCGGCCAGACCAAGGAAGGTCATCGGGTTGGCGCCCTGATTCACGGCGAAGCGGGTCATCTCGGCCAAGGCGCGAGTGATCAGCATGCTCTTGGTGTTCTCGCCCATTTCCAATGCCACCGCCATGCCGGCGATGATCGCGTAAACGTTTTTCAACGCCCCGCCCAGCTCGACACCGAAACGGTCGGCGCTGGCGTAGACGCGGAAGGTGCGCCCGTGCAGGGCGGCTTGCACCGCTTTGCACAGTTCTTCGTCTTCACTGGCGACCACCGTGGCGGTCAGCGCGTGCTCGGCGATTTCCCGTGCCAGGTTCGGACCGGACAAAACGCCGATGCGCGCCTGCGGGGCGATCTCTTCGAGAATCTGGCTCATCAGTTTGAAGGTCTGCGCTTCGATGCCTTTGGTCAGGCTGACCAGCATCTTGCCGCTCAAACGCTCGGCGTGGGCGGCGAGTACCGTGCGCAAGGCGCTGGATGGCAGCGCGACAAAGCACAGATCGCAGGCATCGAGAGTGGCTTGCAGGTCGGTGACAGCAGTCACCCCCGGCAGAATCTTGATGCCTTTGAGGTAACGCGGGTTTTCGCGGTTGACCCGGATGGCCTCGGCCTGCTCGGGGTCACGCATCCACTGAAGGACTTGATGGCCGTTCTCGGCCAGCAGATTGGCCACGGCGGTACCAAAACTTCCGCCTCCCAGGACCGCAATCGGGCGCTGTTCAGTCATATGCAATCCGTTAATCCATACCAGTGGCGATGCCGGGCATTATACGGCGCGACCCCGTCGCGGCCAGCCCCAGCAACAATTACCGACATTTGTAGGAAGAAGACCAATAAAACCTAGGAAAATGCCTGCAACGTCACTGGAAAAGTCGCCGCCCTCGGTTAACATGCGCGCCAATTCTTCTCTCTGCAGGCTGTGTCGTGTTTTCTGGCCCTCCTCCCCCGCGCTCGCCGCTGCTACTGGCGCTGCTGTTCAGCCCGCTGGTGCTGGCGGACGACCTGTTCGTCGACAGCCAGACGCTGCCGCAGGTACTCACAGCCACGCGGCTGAAACAGACGCCAGCGGAAGTGCCCGGGAGCATGACCGTTCTCGACAGCGAATTGATCAGCGCCAGCGGTGCCCGCGACATCAGCGAGCTACTGCGACTGGTGCCAGGGATGATGGTCGGCAGCATCAACGGCAATCAGCCGGCGGTGAATTACCACGGCACCAACGCCAGCGAAGCACGGCGCATGCAGGTGTTGATCGATGGCCGCTCGGTGTACCGCGCCGGCCTGGCGACGGTGGACTGGAGCGATATTCCGGTAGCGATGGAAGACATCGAACGGATCGAGGTGTTTCGCGGCCCGAACACCGTCAGCTACGGCGCCAACGCGTTGATGGCAGTGATCAACATCATCACTCGCCACCCGGCCGACGGCCACGGCACGCGTTTGAAGATCACTCGCGGCCAGCGTGGCATCAACGACTTTTATGCCAGCCAGGGCACTGGTTGGGATGGCGGCGATCTGCGCCTGTCGCTGTCCGGTCAGGAAGACGACGGTTTCGACAGCGACCGCAACGGCGCCGATTATCGCGACAGTCGGCGCTTGAATCGTCTGAGCCTGGCGGTCAGCCACGACCTCAATGAAGGGCAAAGCCTCGACTGGCAGCTCAACGCCAAGGACGGCAGCAATCAGCGACCTTATACCTACCGCCCGGTGTTCTCGGGGATTACCGACGCCGGGAACAATTCCGACGTGGTGGCCAAGGATTACGCCGGTTCGGTGCGCTGGAACCTCGATATCAACCCCGAACACAGCCTTTATGTGCAAGGTTCGGCGCAGCACTGGGATCGCCAGCAAGTCTGGCGCGCCTGCGATGCCGAGGTATCGTTCAGCCCCGAGCTGGCGCAGCTGTGGCAGCTCAACCCGAATTACACCGAACGGCTGGCGCGCAACATCACCCAGTTCACCGGCCCCGGCGCGGCACCCGGCACGCCGCAGGAAATGGCGCTGGCCAATCAGGTGCTCGAGCAATGGCGCAACGGCGCTAGCCAGACCTTGTGCGGCGATATCGACCAGAGCGCCCGCGAATCGCGCTACGACCTCGAGCTGCAGGACACCCTCAGCCTGGCCGACAGCCTGCGCCTGGTCAGCGGCCTGAATTACCGCTACGACCGCGCCGATTCCGAAACCTATTTCAACGGCACCCTCGACGACACCACCTGGCGCGCTTTCGGCCAACTGGAATGGCGCGCCACCGAGCACTGGCTGGTGCAGGGCGGAGCGATGTTCGAAGACACGCAACTGATCGGCAGTTCGCTGACCCCGCGCTTCGCGGTCAACTACCTGATCAACCCGCGTCATGGCCTGCGCGCGGTGTACTCGGAGGCGATCCGTTCGCCGGACATGTTCGAGAACAACGTCAACTGGAGCTATCAGGTCAGCAACCTGCGACCCTCGGCCTACGGCCAGTCGTCGGCGCGTTATTTCGTCAAGACACGCGGCCCCGGTGATCTCGATCAGGAACACATGCGCTCGCGGGAATTGGGCTACAACGGCTACTTCGCCGAACTCGGACTGGCCGTGGACGTGAAGCTGTTCTACGACGAAATCACCGGGATGATCAGCGAGCCGCTGCGCAACAACCAGTACATCGCCAGCAACGCCAACAGCTCGCGCTTTCGTGGCACCGAAACGCAACTCGACTGGCGCCTCAGCAGCGCCGATCGCTTGCGTTTGACCTACGCCTTCATCGACGCCGAGGCGAGCAATCCGCTGGACCAACAGTTCACCTCGCGCAACAGCGGTTCCGCCGGTTGGCTGCGCAATTGGGGCCATGGCTGGAACAGCGCCCTCTTCTATTACGGCGACAACGCGCTCAACGGCTATCGCTTCGAACGCGTCGACACGCGCATCGCCAAACGCATCGCCATTGGCAAAGCTCAGCTGCAATTGGCCGGCGTGCTGCAACAGCGCCTCGACCATCAGCCGAATACTTTCGTCGACAATAATTACGATGAACGCCGGGTGATGTATTTCAGTGCCGAGCTGGAGTTCTAGGATGCGCACCGGCCCGTCACGGAAGACGCCCACCCTGGGCCACTGGCTGGCCGGGCTCTGCCTGTTCTTGACCGCGTGGTTGCACGGTGTCGCGGTGCAAGCGGCAGACATTCTGTTGACCGGCGCCGAGGAAAGCCCCGGCGTGCAGGCCTTCGTACAAGCGCTGAGTGAACTGCGCCCGACCGACAATGTGCGGTTCCAGCCGCTGGCCAGTTTGCCGGCACCGGGCAAACTGCCGGCCAGTCTGCGCTTGATCCTCCTAGACCTGCCCAGCCTCGACTGGCGTCTGCAAGACTCACAAGGCCCGTCGACGCTGGTGTTGCGCATCAGCCGCTTGCAGGCGCGCCAGCGTTTCGCCGATGCCCAACCGGCGCGCCTGAGCCTGCTCTGGAGCGACCCACCGCTGAGCCGGCAACTGCAACTCATCCGGCGGATCTTGCCGCAGGCGCGGCGGGTCGGCGTGCTGTTCGATGAGCACGGCGAATTCCTCATTGACGAATTGCGCGCGGCTGCACGGCCGTTGAATCTGGAGATTGTCAGCCAGCGCTGGGACAACATTCACGACAGCCGTCCGCTGCAAGCGGTGCTGAAAAGCAGCGACGTCTTGCTCGGCCTGGATGACCCCGATCTGTACAACTCGCAAACGGCGAAAAACCTCCTGCTCAGCAGCTACTCGCGGCAGGTTGCGCTGATCGGCCCCAACATTGCATTCGTTCGCGCTGGCAGCCTCGCCAGCACCTACAGCGACCAGAGCGACTGGCTGGCGATTCTCGACCATCTGCTCGATCAGCCGACCAGCGCATGGCCGCGAACGCTTTACCCCGCTCGTTTCAAAGTCTCAAGTAATGCGCAGGTGGCTCGTTCCTTAGGCATCGAACCGCTGAATGAAGCATCTGTCGCCAGTGCCTTGGCCGAAGGAGAGCGCCGCCCATGAGTTTTCGTCGCCGTTGGGACATCAACACCCGCACGCAGCTGATCAGCCTCGGCCCGGCGCTGTTGCTGACGTTGCTGTTGATCAGCTTCTTTACCTTCGTGCGCATCCAGGATTTGCGCCAGGAGCTGAACCACACCGGCCAACTGATCGCCAACCAACTCGCCCCGGCCACGGAATACGGGGTGATCTCCGGCAACAACGAAGTGCTGGAAAGCCTGCTCAAGGCGACACTGGCCACGCCCAACGTGCGTTTTCTCGAAGTGCAGGACAGCGCCAACCGGATTCTGGTGTATGTCGAACAACCGGCTGATAGCCACAGCCGCCCGCATCAGGTCGAAGTGTTCCAGGCACCGGTGCGTTTGCAGCGGATCGCCTTGCACAACGACTTCTTCCAGGACGGCAAGGTCAGCAACAGCGCCGCCGGCGAGGATTATCTGGGGCGAGTGATCGTCGGCCTGTCCAACGATGCGTTCAGTCAGCGCCAGCAGGAGATCCTGTTCAAGGCCGGGATTCTCGCGCTGTTCGCCCTGCTCTTCACTTTCGTCGTCGCCCGTCGTTTGGCCGGCAGTCTGTCGCAGCCGATCCGTGACATCGGCGATGCGGTCAAGGCGATTCAGGAAGGCGATTACAAAACCCCGCTGCCGATTGTCGATGACACTGAATTGGGTGCGCTGTCGCAGCACATCAATAACCTCGCCCAGGCGCTGGAGCAGGCCAGTCGCGAACAGCAGCAGGCGATGGCGCAACTGATCCAGACCCGCGAGGAAGCAGAAAAGGCCAACAACGCCAAATCGGATTTCCTGGCGATGATGAGCCATGAACTGCGCACGCCCATGAACGGCGTGCTGGGCATGTTGCAATTGCTCGAAACCACCGAGATGACCGAGGAGCAGGTCGAATACGCCGCGCTCGCCTCGGAGTCGACCGAACATCTGCTCAAGGTCATCAATGACATTCTCGACTTCTCGCGAATCGAGCGTTCGGAGCTGGAGCTGGAGCACATCCCGTTCAATCTCGCCGAGCTGATCGGCGCCTGCGCGCAATCGTTCCAGCACAGCGCAGTGCAGCGAGGCCTGGCGCTGAATCTGCGCATTCCCGACGACATGCGCGGCTTGCAGGTGCAGGGCGATCCGACGCGGATCCGGCAGATTCTGGTCAATCTGGTTGGCAACGCCTTGAAGTTCACCGAGCAGGGCCGGGTCAGCATCGAAGCGCAATGGCAATCGCTGGATCATGAACTGCTGTGGTTCACCTGCTCGGTGCGCGACAGCGGCATCGGCATTTCTTCGGAAAGTCTGGAGCTGATGTTCAATGCCTTCCAGCAGGCCGACAGTTCGATCTCCCGTCGCTACGGTGGCACCGGTCTTGGTCTGCCGATCGCACGGACTTTGGCCGAACGCATGGGCGGCACCTTGCGCGCACAGAGTGAGGAAGGACGCGGTTCGGTATTCACTCTGGAAATTCCATTGGCGCTGTATAAGCAGGCAATGCCAGCGCTGGCCGCGCCGCGCACCCTGAACGGCAGTGGTCAGGGCGAAGGACGCCATGTGTTGCTGGTCGAAGACAACCCGGTCAACCAGACCGTGATCGAAGCGATGCTGCGCAGCCTCGGCTTTGCGGTCAGCGTGGCGACCGATGGCGCGCAAGCGGTGCGCAGTGCCGAGGGTGGCGAATTCGAAGTGATTCTGATGGATTGCCGGCTGCCGATCATCGACGGCTACGAGGCCACGCGGCAGATCCGCGACCTGCCCGGACGCCGCGATGTGCCGATCATCGCGCTGACCGCCAACGCCTTGCAGGGCGATCGCGAAACCTGTCTGGCAGCGGGGATGAACGATTACCTGGCCAAGCCGTTCAAACGCAATGACCTGCAGCAGATTTTGCAGCGCTGGGTGTCGTAGTGTGGGCCTTTCGACCATCTGCGACTGGCGTGAAAAGCGAAAGTGCGGCAGTCTTAGGCACCCGAACGAGCCCCAAAAGGGGCTTGATTAAAAATTTCAGTGCACAAGTGTACATTCATGTCCTTGGTGCTGTGACTTTCACCACAACGCAATAGTCTATGAGTAGGCTGCCGGTTCGAGGCATGAACGCCTTGAACGGTCGGGAAGATCTGCCCCACCTGCCGCATGGGATTATTGAGGAGCTCGCATGACCAAACAAAACGCCTTTACTCGGGAAGACCTGCTGCGCTGCAGTCGCGGTGAGCTGTTCGGCCCAGGTAACGCGCAACTGCCCGCCCCGAACATGCTGATGGTGGATCGCATCACCCATATCAGCGAAGAAGGCGGCAAGTACGGCAAAGGTGAATTGGTCGCCGAGCTGGATATCACCCCTGACCTGTGGTTCTTCGCCTGCCATTTCGAAGGCGATCCGGTAATGCCGGGCTGCCTGGGTCTGGATGCCATGTGGCAACTGGTCGGTTTCTTCCTGGGCTGGCAAGGCCTGCCGGGCCGCGGCCGTGCGCTGGGTTCGGGCGAAGTGAAATTCTTCGGTCAGGTGCTGCCGACCGCCAAGAAAGTCACTTACAACATTCATATCAAACGCGTCCTCAAGGGCAAGCTGAACATGGCCATCGCCGATGGTTCGGTCAGTGTCGACGGACGCGAAATCTATACCGCCGAAGGCCTGCGCGTCGGCGTGTTCACCTCCACTGACAACTTCTAAGGGTTATTCGCATGCGCCGCGTCGTTATCACTGGTCTGGGCATCGTTTCGTGCCTGGGCAATGACAAAGAGACCGTCTCCGCTAACCTGCGTGCAAGCCGCCCTGGCATCCGGTTCAACCCGGAATATGCTGAAATGGGTCTGCGTAGCCAGGTTTCCGGCTCCATCGACCTCAACCTTGAAGAGCTGATCGATCGCAAGATCTATCGCTTCGTCGGCCATGCAGCGGCTTACGCCTACCTGGCCATGAAAGACGCCATCACTGACTCCGGCCTGACCGAAGAGCAGGTGTCCAATCCGCGTACCGGCCTGATCGCTGGTTCCGGTGGTGCTTCCACGCTGAACCAGATGGAAGCGCTGGACATCCTGCGCGAGAAAGGCGTGAAGCGCGTCGGCCCGTACCGCGTCACGCGGACCATGAGCAGCACCGTTTCCGCTTGCCTGGCCACGCCGTTCAAGATCAAGGGCCTGAACTACTCCATCGCTTCTGCCTGCGCCACCAGTGCTCACTGCATCGGTACTGCCATGGAACAGATCCAGATGGGCAAGCAGGACATCGTCTTCGCCGGTGGCGGTGAAGAAGAGCACTGGAGCCAGTCGTTCCTGTTCGACGCGATGGGCGCTCTGTCCAGCAAGCGCAACGACACCCCGGAACAAGCTTCCCGCGCCTACGACAAGGACCGCGACGGTTTCGTCATTGCTGGCGGCGGCGGCATGGTTGTCGTCGAAGAGCTGGAACACGCTCTGGCCCGTGGCGCGAAGATCTACGCCGAGATCGTTGGCTACGGCGCAACGTCCGATGGCTACGACATGGTCGCCCCGAGCGGCGAAGGCGCGATCCGCTGCATGCAGCAGGCGCTGTCCACCGTCGACACCCCGATCGACTACCTGAACACCCATGGCACTTCGACTCCGGTCGGCGACGTTGCGGAAATGAAAGGTGTGCGTGAAGTGTTCGGCGACAAGGCTCCAGCGATCAGCTCGACCAAGAGCCTGTCCGGTCACTCCTTGGGCGCCGCCGGCGTACACGAAGCGATCTACTGCATGCTGATGATGGAAGGCAACTTCATTGCCGGCTCCGCCAACATCGACGAGCTCGACCCGGAAGTGGCCGATCTGCCGGTGCTGACCAAGACCCGCGAGAACGCCACCATCAACACCGTGATGAGCAACAGCTTCGGCTTTGGCGGCACCAACGCCACGCTGGTACTGAAGCGCTGGGAAGGCAAGTAATTCCCCACCGCTGAGCCACACATGAAAACGCCCCGACTGGTTCGGGGCGTTTTTTTTCGTCTGCAGAAAATAGCAGGTTCACCGCAAAACCCTGTGGGAGCGAGCCTGCTCGCGAAGGCGATACTCCAGTCACCCTATCGTCGTCTGACTCACCGAATTCGCGAGCAGGCTCGCTCCCACAGTGGGTTTCCGGGGGGCTCGGGAGATGAAACTTCTGTCATGAAACTTACCACCCTGCGACCGAATGTCGCGGTTTACGCGGCCTCCAGCACTGTTGCGAAATCCGCAACAACACCTTGCGCCAATTGGCGGTTTACTTAGCTGACTAACAAATCCTATAACAGAGTCCTGCACACGCCTTGGTGCAGTAACTTGAGATCTGGAGCTAGCAGATGACTGTAAAAGTAACTGAACGCGACGATTCACACATGTCCCACGAAGGCCTGGCCGCCGGCATCCGTATCTGGGATGTGCATCAACAAGACTTGCTTGTCGGCATGTTCCACAACGAGATCGATGCGCATAACTACAAGGCTGAACTGGAAGTGCAGGAGCAACAAAGAGAACTGAAGTCCGCCTGAAACAACACAGCATTTGAAAACGACAAACCCCGCCATGAGCGGGGTTCGTCGTTGTTACAGCCGTGGATTTACCACATCAGATCGTCAGGGATCTGGTACGCCGCGTACGGATCGTCCTCGGCGTTGACCTCTTCGGTCTGCACGTTGAGCTGGACGATGCGCTGCGGGTCGCGCTCCTGGATCTTCAGCGCTGCTTCACGGGGAATCACTTCATAACCGCCATTGTGGTGCACGATCGCCAGCGAACCGCTGCTGAGCTTGTTGCGCATCAGCGTGTTGACCGAGATGCGCTTGACCTTCTTGTCATCGACGAAGTTGTAGTAGTCCTCGGTGGTCAGCTTGGGCAGACGCGAGACTTCGATCAACTGCTTGACCTGCGCAGCGCGGGCCTTGGCCTCGGCCTTCTCCTGCTGCTGACGGTTCAGCTCCTGGTCGCGCTTGACCTTCTCGGCCATGGCTTCCTGGGCGGCGCGCTGCTGCGAATCGTCCAGCTCGGCCTGGCCTTTGTGGGCCAGGCGCTGTTGCTTCTGCTTGTCTTTGCTGACCTGCTTGGCCTGCTTTTGGTTGACCAGGCCTGCTTTGAGCAACTGGTCGCGAAGGGAAAGGCTCATCAATGCTTACTCACTTGGGCAACGGCTCAGCCGCAGCTGGGCTCATTCTTTTCCTGGCGTTTGGCTTCGCCCCACAGGGCGTCCAACTCTTCGAGGGTGCAATCTTCCATGGGACGGTGGGTGTCGCGCAATGCCTGTTCGATAAAACGGAAACGTCGTTCAAACTTGCCATTGGCGCCGCGCAGGGCGGTTTCCGGATCGACTTTCAAATGCCGGGCCAGATTGACCACGGAAAACAGCAGATCGCCGATCTCGTCGGCCACCGCCACCGGATCATTTTCCGACATGGCTTCGAGCACTTCATCGAGCTCTTCGCGCACCTTGTCGAGCACCGGCAAAGCATCCGGCCAGTCGAAACCGACCTGCGCGGCGCGTTTTTGCAACTTGGCTGAGCGCGACAATGCCGGCAACGTGGCCGGCACGTCGTCGAGCAAGGACAACTGCTCGGGCGCCGAGGCTTTCTCGGCGCGCTCTTCGGCCTTGATCTCTTCCCAGCGCTGCTTGACCTGCTCTTCGCTCAAGCGCGGCACGTCGAGCGGCGCGTACAGATCGCCCGTCGGGAACACATGCGGATGACGGCGGATCAGTTTGCGCGTGATGCTGTCGATCACCCCGGCAAATTCGAACCGCCCCTCTTCCTTGGCCAACTGGCTGTAATACACCACCTGAAACAACAGATCGCCCAACTCGCCCTGCAAATGGTCGAGATCGCCACGTTCGATGGCATCGGCCACTTCGTAGGCTTCTTCGAGGGTGTGCGGGACGATGGTCGCGTAGGTTTGCTTGATGTCCCACGGACAGCCGAACTGCGGATCGCGCAGACGGGACATCAGGTGGAGCAGGTCTTCGAGGCTGTACATCATTTTTCTGTCTCACCACAAAACCATTGTGGGAGCGAGCCTGCTCGCGAAGGCGCTGTGTCTGCAACAAAGATGTCGACTGACACGCCCTCTTCGCGAGCAGGCTCGCTCCCACAGGGAACAATCAATTGCATCACGGGGTGCGGTTACGCCGGGTTTCGATGATGTTCGGCAATTGCGAAATCCGCCCCAGCAGCCGTCCCAGCGCATCCAGTCCGGGGATCTCGATGGTCAGCGACATCAGCGCAGTGTTGTCTTCCTTGTTCGAGCGGGTGTTGACCGCCAGCACGTTGATGCGCTCGTTGAGCAGCACCTGCGAGACGTCACGCAGCAGCCCGGAACGGTCGTAGGCGCGGATGATGATGTCCACCGGATAGGTGAGCACCGGCACCGGCCCCCAACTGACCTGGATGATCCGCTCCGGTTCGCGCCCGCCCAGTTGCAGCACCGAGGCGCAGTCCTGGCGGTGAATGCTCACGCCACGGCCCTGGGTGATGTAACCGACAATCGCATCGCCCGGCAGTGGCTGGCAGCAACCGGCCATTTGCGTCATCAGGTTGCCGACGCCCTGGATCTGGATATCGCCGCGCTTGCCCGGCTTGTAACCGGTGGCCTTGCGCGGGATCAGCTCCAGTTGCTCGTTGCCGCGCTCCGGTTCGACCAGTTGCTGCGCAAGGTTGACCAGATGCGCCTGACGCAGGTCGCCGGCGCCGAGGGCGGCGAACATGTCTTCGGCGGTTTTCATGTTGGCCTTTTCGGCCAGCTTGTCGAAATCCACCGCCGGCAGGCCGAGGCGATTGAGTTCGCGCTCGATCAGGGTTTTACCGGCCGCAACGTTCTGATCGCGAGCCTGCAACTTGAACCAGTGAACGATCTTCGCCCGCGCCCGCGAGGTGGTGACGTAACCGAGGTTCGGGTTCAGCCAGTCGCGGCTCGGCGTGCCGTGCTTGCTGGTGATGATCTCGACCTGCTCGCCGGTCTGCAGGCTGTAGTTCAGCGGCACGATACGGCCGTTGATCTTCGCGCCCCGGCAGTTGTGGCCGATTTCGGTGTGTACCCGATAGGCGAAATCCAGCGGCGTTGCGCCTTTCGGCAAGTCGATGGCGTGACCGTCAGGAGTGAAGATGTAAACCCGATCAGGCTCGATGTCGACGCGCAGTTGCTCGGCCAGACCGCCGATATCACCCAGCTCTTCATGCCATTCGAGGACCTGACGCAGCCAGGAAATCTTCTCTTCGTAATGGTTCGAGCCGGATTTGACGTCGGTGCCCTTGTAGCGCCAGTGCGCGCAGACGCCGAGTTCGGCTTCTTCGTGCATGGAGTGGGTGCGGATCTGCACCTCGAGGACCTTGCCTTCCGGGCCGATCACCGCCGTATGCAGCGAGCGGTAGCCGTTCTCTTTCGGGTTGGCGATGTAGTCGTCGAATTCTTTCGGGATGTGCCGCCACAGTGTGTGGACGATGCCGAGCGCGGTGTAGCAGTCGCGCATTTCCGGCACCAGCACGCGCACCGCGCGAACGTCGTAGATCTGGCTGAATTCCAGACCCTTGCGCTGCATTTTGCGCCAGATCGAGTAGATGTGTTTGGCCCGGCCGCTGATGTCGGCGTCGACGCCGGTGGCCTGCAGTTCGTCCTTGAGCTGGGTCATCACGTCGCTGATGAAGCGCTCGCGGTCCAGCCGCCGCTCGTGGAGCAACTTGGCAATCTGCTTGTATTGATCGGGTTCGAGATAGCGGAAGGACAAGTCCTCCAGTTCCCATTTGATGTGCCCGATGCCGAGGCGATGGGCTAGTGGCGCATAGATGTCGAAGACTTCGCGAGCGACGCGGTTGCGCTTTTCATCGTCGGCGGTTTTCACCGCACGGATGGCGCAGGTGCGTTCGGCCAGTTTGATCAGCGCAACGCGCACGTCATCGACCATGGCCACGAGCATTTTGCGCAGGTTCTCGACCTGCCCTTGCGTGCCCATGACCATCGATTGCCGTGGGCTGAGACTGGCGCTGATGGCCGCCATGCGCTGCACGCCGTCGATCAGCTTGGCCACTACCGGACCGAAGCGCTGGCCGATGGCCGCCAGCTCGATCTGGCCTTCGCGCACGCCGCGATACAAAACGGCGGCGACCAGTGAATCCTGATCGAGCTTGAGGTCGGCGAGGATCTCGGCGATCTCAAGGCCCGTGCTGAAACTGCCGGAGCCTTCGGCCCACAGGTTCTTTTTCGCATTGGACTGCTGTTCGGCCTCGCGAGCGAACTCGCAGGCTTCTTTCAAGGCCTCGCGATCCAGTGCCAGATCGACACTGACCGCGTGATCGAGCCAGGCCTCGAGATTGATACTGCCGTCGGTGTTGATCGGCTGGTGTGCTCTCACCTGTACCATGCTGCTTTACCTTCCCTACGACGCAGATTCAATGCGTCAAATCGCTGATCCTCAGTGTCCGTTCGCGCTCGCGGGGCTCAGGCGAGCGCTGCGCGGACAGATCAGACGGATTCAGACGAGCCGTCCTGGCTCGCTTCAAATAACGCCATGGCCTCGACATGTGCCGTCTGAGGAAACATATCGAGAATCCCGGCACGTTTTAACCGGTAGCCCTGCTTGATCAATTCCTGCGTGTCGCGCGCCAGCGTGGCCGGGTTGCACGACACGTATACCAACCGCTTGGCACCCAGGGTCGCGAGCTTGCGCACCACCTCGAAAGCACCGTCACGCGGTGGGTCCAAGAGTACCGCAGAAAAGCCGTTTCCGATCCACTGGGCATCGCTCAAAGGCTGGGATAAATCGGCTTGAAAAAACTTTGTGTTATGCAAATTGTTACTGACGGCGTTGGCAGCGGCCCGCTCGACCATGGTCTGCACGCCCTCCACAGCCACCACTTCACGGACGCTTTTGGCCAGCGGTAGCGCAAAATTTCCCAACCCGCAAAACAGGTCGAGCACGCGTTCTTCAGCCGTCGGTTTCAGCCAGTCCAGCGCCTGGGCGATCATCGCTTCGTTGACCCCGGCGTTGACCTGAACAAAATCTCCCGGCCGATAAGCCAGCTCGAGATTCCACTGTTCCAGGCGATAACCGAGGCTCTGACCGGCCTCGACCGGTTGCGGTTCACCTTCGCCATGCAACCACAACTGCGCTTCATGAAACCGGCAGAAATCCTTGAGGATGCTCAGATCCGCTTCGGACAACGGCGCCATGTGTCGCAGCAATACCGCCAGTGATGAGCCGCTGAACAACTCGACATGGCCCAACGCTTGCGGTTTGCTCAGGCGCCGCAGCATCTCCGGCAAGCGGGTCATGATCGGCTGCAAGGGCTGTACCAGCACCGGGCATTCGCTGATCGCGACGATGTCCTGACTGCCGGCGGCGCGGAAACCTACTTCGAGTTTCTTTGCCTTCATGTCCCAGCGCACGGCGATCCGCGCGCGCCGACGGTAACCGAATTCCGGGCCGGTCAGCGGCGCCGCCCATTCTTCAGGTTCGACAGCGGCCACCCGCGACAATTGCTCGGCGAGCATGCGCTGTTTCAGGGCGAGCTGTTCGTCGTGGGGCAAGTGCTGAACGCTGCAACCGCCACAGCGACCAAAGTGCGCGCACGCTGCCGGACGACGCAATTCGCTGGCAATGAATACCCGTTCGGTACGCGCCTCGACCACTTTGCCGTGGGCGCCGAGCACCCGTGCTTCGACCTCTTCACCGGCAAGGGCGCCGAGGACGAACCAGGTTTTGCCTTCGAAAAACGCGATACCGCGACCGTCATTGGCCAGGCGCTCGATACTCAAGCGCTGCTTTTTGCCGGTCGGGATCTGTGGCGCCTTGCTGCCGCCGGTGGGCTGGAAGCGCAGGCCTCTCTCGTGTTTGGCCATCAGTTCGGCGCGTCGAAAATGCCGGTCGACAGGTAACGGTCGCCACGGTCGCAGATGATCGCGACGATCACCGCGTTTTCAACTTCTTTGGACAAGCGCAGCATCGCTGCCACCGCACCGCCCGAGGACACGCCGCAGAAGATGCCTTCTTCGCGGGCCAAGCGCCGGGTGACGTCTTCGGCTTCGCTTTGCGCCATGTCGACGATGCGATCGACGCGGTCAGCCTGATAAATCTTCGGCAGGTATTCCTGCGGCCAGCGGCGGATGCCGGGAATGGCCGAGCCTTCCATCGGTTGCAGACCGACGATCTGCACGCTGTCGCTCTGCTCTTTGAGGTAGCGCGACACGCCCATGATGGTGCCGGTGGTGCCCATCGAACTGACGAAATGGGTGATGCTGCCCTGGGTCTGACGCCAGATTTCCGGGCCGGTGGTGGTGTAGTGCGCTTCCGGGTTGTCGCCATTGGCGAACTGGTCGAGCACCTTGCCACGGCCTTCGGCTTCCATACGCTGGGCCAGATCGCGGGCGCCTTCCATGCCCTCTTCCTGAGTCACCAGGATCAGCTCGGCGCCATAAGCGGTCATCGCCGCCTTGCGCTCGGCGCTGGAGTTGTCCGGCATGATCAGGATCATCTTGTAACCCTTGATCGCAGCGGCCATCGCCAGCGCGATGCCGGTGTTGCCGGAGGTCGCCTCGATCAGCGTATCGCCGGGATTGATCTGCCCGCGCAACTCGGCGCGAGTGATCATCGACAACGCCGGGCGGTCCTTGACCGAACCCGCCGGGTTGTTCCCTTCGAGCTTGAGCAAAAGGGTGTTGCTGGTGGCGCCGGGCAGGCGCTGCAAACGCACCAGCGGCGTGTTGCCGACGCAATCGGCGATGGTTGGGTACTGCAGGGTCATGGCGTATTCGCAATCCAGACGTGCGGGGGCGCCTATCATACCGGCAAACCCGCGCAGGCCATATCACGCAAAGTGCGGTGCTTATGGTTTATGGGAATAAGGGACAAAAGTCTCACCAGTGGTGAGACTTTTATTTGCGCAACACTCAGTTCTCGTGGTGCTGCTTGGAATTCGCGAGCAGGCTCGCTCCCACAGGGGATGAGTGTTGCTTATGCGATCTGCGGCGAATGCACAGCCATTGTGGGAGCGAGCCTGCTCGCGAAGGCGTCCGCATGGGCGACGCCGTCATCCGCCAACAAGCGCAAATTCAACCGCAGCCCCGCCCCGGTATTTTCCGCCCAGAGCAACCCGCCCTGGCGCTGCACCGCATTGCGCGCAATGCTCAATCCCAGCCCAAACCCACCATCCCCGGGTCTCGATCCGTCCAATCGAATGAACGGCGAAAAGATCCGCTGAAGATCTTCGTCAGCCACGCCGCCGCCCTGATCCTCCAGCCACAAATGCCAATACTCGCCATCGCGCCGTGCATCGAGACGCACGATGCCGCCCTCGGGCGAGTGACGAATGGCGTTGCGCAGGATGTTTTCCAGCGCCTGCGCCAGGGTATTGAGGTTGCCGCGCACCCAGCACGATGCTTCGACCGAGCATTGCAGTTGCAGACTCGGCCAGCCGCTTTCATAACAGGCGTTGTCGGTGAGCATTTCCCACAGGGCCTGAATCTGGATCGCTTCATTTGGTAACGGCGAGCGGTCGGTGTCGAGCCAGGCCAGTTGCAGGGTGTCTTCGACCAAACGTTGCATGCCGTCGACTTCGCGGCCGATGCGTTCGCGCAGTTGCGCCAGGCTCTGTTCGCTTTCGCTGGCCACGCGCAGGCGGCTCAGCGGCGTGCGCAGTTCGTGGGACAAGTCACGCAATAACTGCTGCTGCAAGGCGATCGTGCTTTGCAGGCGCTCGGACATGGAATCGAAGGCCCGCGCCAGCTCACCGAGTTCATCCGGGCGCTGGGTGATGCCGCTCGACAGGCGCACATTCAACTGGTCGGCGCGCCAGGCGTTGGCCTGTTCGCGCAGGTTGTTCAGCGGCACCACCAACAGGCGGTACAAGCCGACGCAGAGCAACAGAGTGAACAACCCGGGAATCACGCCGTTGGTGATCACCCGCCAGAACACACGGTACTTGCCCGGAACAAAGCGCTCGGGCAACTCGATGACCAGAATGCCGGCGGCCGGATCCTGCGGGAACGGTACCCGCAGCCAAGGTCGGCCCTTCTTGTGGATCGGCCAGTCGAGGCCGCGCAGGAAGGTCAGGTGCTGCACCTCCGCGGCGTTCAACGGCTGGCTGCTCAGCGACTGCAAATCAGCGCCGATCACGCCGACCCAACTGGCCTCGCGCAATTCCATGCTCTGCAACCAGTCATCGACGCCATTGCGCCCGCCGCGCTGCCACGCCTGTTCGGCTTGCGCGGCATAACGGCTGAGGGTGCTGCGCGCGTCACTGGAGAGAAACTGATTGCGCTCCTCCATGTAGCGGCCCCACGACCAGCTCAGCCAGATCATCAGCAGACAGAACGCCACCAGCAGGCACGCCAGTTTCCAGAACAGCGAATGCCGCCCCGGCAGTTCAGACAGTTTCATCGGCGCCGCTCAAGACGTAGCCCTTGCCCCACACCGTGCGCACTTCGCGCTCGGTGTAACCGATGGCTTTGAGTTTGCGACGGATCTGGCTGATGTGCATGTCGAGGCTGCGGTCGTGCGCCGCAAAGCCGCGTTGCAGGACGTGCTGATAAAGGAAGGCCTTGCTCAGCACTTCCTCGTTGTTGCGGTGCAGGGTTTCCAGCAGACGGAATTCGCTGCGGGTCAGCCCGGCGGCTTGCTCGCGGAAAAACACATCGCACTGTTCGTCATCGAAACGCAGGGTACCGCTGACCACCGCAGCGCTAACCGCAGGCGGGCGCCGATCCAGCGCCACCCGGCGCAGGATCGCTTCGATGCGCACATGCAACTCGGCCATGCTGAACGGCTTGGGCAGATAGTCATCGGCGCCGAGGCGGAAACCGCTGATGCGATCGGCCTCGGCACCCAGCGCCGACATCAGCAACACCGGCGTCGAATGGCTCTGGCGCAATTGCGTCAACAACTGCAGACCATCGAGCCCCGGCAGCAGAATATCCATCAGCACGACATCGAAAGGCTGACGCTGGGCGATGTTCAGACCTTCCTGGCCGTTCTGGCACCAGGTCACCTGAAAACCGCTGCGGCCCAGATGCTCGTGCACATACGCGCCGAGGACCGGATCGTCTTCAATGGAAAGGATGCGTGGCTGGCCAACGGAAACAGGAGTCATGAGTATCTGCAAGTAATTCTCAGTTGGCGGATTATTCAAGATTGTCCGACAGCGGGCAACACAAGCTTGGCCTGTCGGACGAACGAGTGCGTGGGCGGCGCTGCATTTTCCGCAAGATTGCCCGCCTGCAAATCGCTACACTGCGCCCATGTCGCGTGCCGGATGCACGCATGTGTCAACAGATCAGCGGGATGCGGGAGATAGGCGTGCTCAAGAAACTGGGAATCAAAGGTCGCGTGCTGTTGCTGACCTTGTTGCCGACCAGCCTGATGGCGCTGGTGCTGGGTGGCTATTTCACCTGGACGCAGCAGACCGACCTGCACAGCCAATTGATGCAGCGCGGCGAAATGATCGCCGAGCAACTGGCGCCGCTGGTGGCGCCGGCGATGGGTCACGGCGACGCCGATCTGCTTGAACGCATCGCCACCCAGTCCCTTGAACAACCCGACGTGCGCGCGGTGACCTTCCTCGCGGCGGACCGCTCGCCACTGGCCCACGCCGGGCCGACCATGCTCAATCAAGCGCCAAGCGGCGACAGCGCGCTGCTGCAACGACGCAGCGGCAATGACGCGACGCGCTACCTGATGCCGGTGTTCGGCAAGCACCGCAACCTCGCCGGCGAAATCATTCCCGAAGAATCCGAACGCCTGCTCGGCTGGGTCGAGCTGGAGCTGTCGCACAACGGCATGTTGCTGCGCGGCTATCGCAGCCTGTTCGCTAGCCTGCTGCTGATCGCCGCCGGACTTGCCGGCGCCGCCCTCCTCGCATTGCGCATGGGCCGCACCATCAATCGTCCGCTGAGCCAGATCAAACAAGCAGTTGCGCAGCTCAAGGACGGTCATCTGGAAACCCGCTTGCCGCCCCTCGGCAGCCAGGAACTGGATGAACTGGCCTCGGGTATCAACCGCATGGCCGGCACCCTGCAGAACGCTCGTGAAGAATTGCAGCACAGCGTCGATCAGGCCACCGAGGACGTGCGGCAGAATCTGGAAACCATCGAGATACAGAACATCGAGCTGGACCTGGCGCGCAAAGAAGCGCTGGAAGCCAGCCGGATCAAATCCGAATTCCTCGCCAACATGAGCCACGAGATCCGCACGCCGCTCAACGGCATTCTCGGCTTCACTCACCTGTTGCAGAAAAGCGAACTGACCCCGCGCCAGCTCGACTATCTGGGCACCATCGAAAAGTCTGCCGACAGCCTGTTGGGAATCATCAACGAGATTCTCGATTTCTCGAAAATCGAGGCCGGCAAACTGGTACTCGATCACATTCCGTTCAACCTGCGCGACCTGTTGCAGGACACCCTGACCATCCTCGCTCCGGCCGCGCACGCCAAGCAGCTTGAGCTGGTCAGCCTGGTCTATCGCGATACGCCGCTGTCGCTGGTCGGCGATCCGCTGCGCCTGAAGCAGATCCTCACCAATCTGGTCAGCAACGCGATCAAGTTCACCCGCGAAGGCACCATCGTCGCCCGGGCGATGCTCGAAGACGAACACGAAGACAGCGTGCAACTGCGCATCAGCATTCAGGACACCGGCATCGGTCTGTCGAGTCAGGATGTCCGCGCGCTGTTCCAGGCTTTCAGTCAGGCCGACAATTCGCTGTCGCGCCAACCCGGCGGCACCGGCCTGGGGCTGGTGATTTCCAAGCGCCTGATCGAACAGATGGGCGGCGAGATCGGCGTCGACAGCACGCCGGGCGAAGGTTCGGAATTCTGGATCAGCCTGAGCCTGCCCAAGACCCGCGACGATGCCGAAGACCTGCCCGCCGCGCCATTGCTCGGGCGCCGTGTGGCGGTGCTGGAAAATCACGAACTGGCGCGTCAGGCCTTGCAACATCAGCTGGAAGACTGCGGACTGCAAGTGACGCCGTTCAACACTCTGGAGAGCCTGAGCAATGGCGTCACCGGCGCGCATCAGACCGATCAGGCGATCGATCTGGCGGTGATCGGTATCACCAGCAACGACATGCTCCCGGAGCGTTTGAACCAGCACATCTGGGACCTCGAACACCTGGGCTGCAAA
Source organism: Pseudomonas sp. S3_G06 (assembly GCF_054667565.1). Classification (NCBI taxonomy): domain Bacteria; kingdom Pseudomonadati; phylum Pseudomonadota; class Gammaproteobacteria; order Pseudomonadales; family Pseudomonadaceae; genus Pseudomonas; species Pseudomonas sp. S3_G06. The sequence goes on along the minus strand of NZ_CP162738.1, from coordinate 843,440 downwards.
GTGCTGGTGCTGTGCCCGACCACCGAACAGACGCTGTTTCACCTGTCGGTACCCAACCCGCACAGCCAGCTGCAGGCCAAACCGGCGTGTACGCGCAAATTGCGCCGGGCGCTGTCCGATCTGGTCAATCCGCGCCAGACCCGCAGCGAACCGGGCGAGCCGCTGTCCAGCCGTGCGCCGCGCGTGCTGTGTGTCGACGACAACCCGGCGAATCTGCTGCTGGTGCAGACCCTGCTCGAAGACATGGGCGCCCGCGTGCTCGCGGTGGAAAGCGGTTACGCAGCAGTCAAAGCCGTGCAGAGCGAATCTTTCGATCTGGTGTTGATGGACGTGCAGATGCCGGGCATGGACGGTCGCCAGACCACTGAAACCATTCGCCAGTGGGAAAGCGAGCGGCATTGCACGCCGCTGCCGATCGTCGCCCTCACGGCCCATGCCATGGCCAATGAAAAACGCGCGCTGCTGCAAAGCGGCATGGACGACTACCTGACCAAACCGATCAGCGAGCGGCAACTGGCGCAGGTGGTGTTGAAGTGGACCGGACTGGCCCTGCGCAATCAGGCCCCGGAGCGCAGCGGCGACAGCACGGCGAGTCAGCAGGAACTGCCAGTGCTCGATCACGAAGAAGGCTTGCGTCTGGCGGCCGGTAAGGCGGATCTGGCGGCGGACATGCTCGCCATGCTGCTGGCGTCGCTGGAAGCCGACCGCGAAGCGATACGCGCCGCGCGTGACAGCCACGACCAGAATGCCCTGCTCGAACGCGTGCACCGCTTGCATGGCGCGACCCGTTATTGCGGCGTGCCACAACTGCGCGCCGCCTGCCAGCGCAGCGAAACCCTGCTCAAGCAGGACGATCCGAAAGCCGCCGCCGCACTGGATGAACTGGAGCGCTCGATCAATCGACTCGCGGCGCAGGCGCGCATCAGCGCCTGATCCACGGCAAGGCACGGCGCGCGCAAAGCGCTACAGTTGTCGCGGGCGATTGCGGCCCGCGTCGATGTTCCAGGAGGATTCATGCGCACGATCATTTTCAGCAGCCAGACCTACGACCGCGACAGCTTTCTCGGCGCCGACTGCCCGGCCGGGCTTGAATTGCATTTTCAAGCGGCGCGGCTCAGCCTCGATACGGCGGCATTGGCCGAGCAGCACGAAGTGGTCTGTGCGTTCATCAATGACGACCTCAGCGCCCCGGTGCTCGAACGCCTCGCTGCCGGCGGCACGCGGCTGGTTGCCCTGCGTTCGGCGGGTTACAACCATGTCGACCTGCCGGCGGCGAAACGCCTTGGCCTGGCCGTCGTGCGCGTGCCGGCCTACTCGCCGCACGCCGTGGCCGAACATGCGGTGGCGCTGATCCTCGCCCTCAATCGTCGTTTGCATCGCGCCTACAACCGCACCCGCGAAGGCGATTTCAGCCTGCATGGCCTGACCGGTTTCGATCTGGTCGGCAAGACCGTCGGCATCGTCGGCACCGGACAGATCGGCGCAACGTTCGCGAAAATCATGCACGGCTTCGGCTGTGAACTGCTCGCTTACGATCCGTATCCCAATCCCGAGGTGCTGGCCTTGGGCGCACGTTATCTGAGCCTGCCGGAGTTGCTCGCGCAATCACGGATCATCAGCCTGCATTGCCCGCTCAACGAACAGAGCAAGCACCTGATCAATCGCGACTCACTGGCGCACATGCAGGCCGGGGCGATGCTGATCAACACCGGGCGCGGCGGGCTGGTCGACACGCCAGCGCTGATCGACGCGCTGAAGGACGGCCAACTCGGTTATCTGGGGCTGGATGTTTACGAGGAAGAGGCGCAGCTGTTTTTCGAGGATCGCTCCGACCTGCCGTTGCAGGACGATGTGCTGGCGCGTCTGCTGACGTTTCCCAACGTGATCATCACCGCGCATCAGGCGTTTCTGACCCGCGAGGCGCTGGGCGCGATTGCCGCGACCACCCTGCACAACATCGCGACCTGGGCGGCAGGTGCGCCGCAGAACCAGGTCGAGGGTTGAACCGTTTTACTTGGACAGCGAAGACGCCAGGATCAGCAAGCCCAGCCAGCCGAAACCGAGCAGGCGCTGCTTGCTCGAATGGCCGTTGCGCAGCAGGAACCAGACAAAAAACGCCGGTAGCAGAAACACCATGATTTTCAGCCAGCCCTCCACCGGGCGGCTGCCATCGGCGTTGAGCGGTTGTTGTTCCTGGCGTGCTTGTTCCGCAGCCTGCTGACGACGGCGACGTCCCGCCGCTGCCGGCATCACTTTGGGTAAAGGCTCGGGCACTGGCGGCGCAACCGCCTCGGGCACTGCGTTGTTGCGTGGCAGGCTGCCGAAGGAAATCGTCGAGGCTTGCACCGGTGCCGCCGTCGATTGCGCCTGCATGGCGGCGTGCTCGGCCATCGGCGCGCCGCAGTGAATGCACACCAGCGCTTCGGAACTGATGCTCCGCTTGCATTCATAACATTCGATCAGCGCCATGTTCCGTTCCTTCAGATTCGGGGGCCGGCAGTTTGCCATGACTGTCGGCGCATTTGAACCGGATCGAAGGTCGCACGCGTGCATCATTCTGCAATCGAGCCCGTGCTAGCATGTCGCGCATATTTGGAGGACCCATGGTCGAACACGATTTCCGCTACACCCTGATGAACCCGCAACACACCCTCACCGAATGCCGCGCCCTGGTTCCGGGCCGCTATCAGGTGACCGGCAACGGTGGCTCGATCCGTATCGGCGATGCCCTGTTGGTCACGCTCAAAGGCAGCAAGGATTTGTCCATGCGCCTGACCGTCGACACGGTGCGCCACCTGATCAATCCGCCAGGCCAATGGACCGCAATGACCACAGGCCCGGTGTTCGGCGAACTGGCCATTCACACCTGGCAGGTCAACTGCGACAGCTGCGCGAAAGAGCTGAGCTTCGAATTCGCCGTGGATGCCAAACTCGGCAAGACCGCCGAGAAACCTGCCGCCACCGCGCGCATCGCCGAGCTGGGCTGGAAAGCCGTCGGCGACAAGCACCTGTGCCCGAAATGCCAGGAGCCTGCGTGATGAAACGCCTCGCCCTGACCGCACTGATCAGTGTCGGCCTGGTTGGTTGCGCCGCAGAGCCGGTGCAACTGCAGCACAACCGCAGCTATATTCTGGAATGGATCGGCGAGCGGCCACTGATGGATTACAGCCATCTGACCGTGACCCTCGGCGATGACGGCCGCGCCTACGGCAACGGCGGCTGCAACCATTGGTTCGCGCCGTATACGCAGGACGGCGACAAGCTGAGCTTCGGCAAGATCGGCAAGACTCGCAAGCTCTGCGCCCCGGCGTTGATGGAGCAGGAACAACGCTTCTTGCAGGCGCTGGAAAAAGTCGAGCGCTGGGACATTTCGCCAATCGAGCAGATACGCTTCTGGCCGGCTCAAGGCAAACCGTTGCGCTGGTGGCTGGAAGAGGGCTGAGCCCCTTCTACGCCCGCAGGGGGTTACCTGTGGTGAGGGGATTCATCCCCGTTGGGTCGCGAAGCGGCCCCCTGCGCAGTTCCAGGCGAACTGCAAATTCAGGGCTGCTACGCAGCCCAACGGGGATGAATCCCCTCGCCACAGGTTACTTGTTCCGCAACGCCTCCAGCTTCGCCAGCACCCCCGCCGCCGTCTGCTCACCCAGCAACTGTTCACGCACCTTGCCCTTGTCATCAATGATGAAGGTCACCGGCAGCGCCTCACTGCGCGGCAGGTCGAACAGCTCGGCCGGATCCTGCGCCAGCACGGTGAACTTGATGCCGAGCTTTTCACTCGCCTCTTTTAATTCCGCGCCCTGAACGTTGTCGAAGTTGACCCCGAACACCCCGACATTCTTGCTCTTGAGCTCATCAGCCAAATGATTCAGCTCAGGGATTTCCGTACGGCACGGGCCACACCATTCGGCCCAGTAGTTAAGCACCACCCACTGTTTGTCCAGACGTTCGGACGCAACCTTCTGGCCGTTCTGGTCGATGCCGTAATCATTGCCGCAGCCCCCCAGCATCAACGCCCCGATTATCGTCAATGCCGCTGCCAATCGCCGTGTCATGTCGTGTTCCTTGTGAAAATTCGAAAGCGCCTGCGACCCATCGCCTCTGACGGTTCTGGATTGCGCGCCGCACAGTTAGAATAGCCGCCACTTTACGCCAGAAGCGACCCGCCATGACCGATCTGACGCTTTATCACAATCCGCGCTGCTCGAAATCCCGCGCCGCGCTGGAACTGCTCGAAGCCCGCGGCTTGCAGCCGACTATCGTGCGCTACCTGGAAACGCCGCTGAACGCCGCGCAAGTCAAGGCCCTGCTCGGCAAGCTCGGGATCAGCGCGCGGCAGCTGCTGCGCAGCGGTGAAGAGGAATACAAAACCCTGAACCTGGCCGACGCCAGCCTCAGCGAGCAGCAATTGATCGACGCCATCGCCGCACACCCGAAACTCATGGAGCGGCCGATTCTGGAAGTCGGCGACAAGGCCGTCATCGGTCGCCCACCGGAAAACGTGCTGGAGTTGTTGCCATGAGCACGCCGTACATTCTGGTTCTTTATTACAGCCGCAGCGGTTCGACCAACGAGATGGCCCGGCAAATCGCCCGTGGCGTCGAGCAGGCCGGAATGGAGGCGCGTTTGCGTACGGTGCCGGCGATTTCCACAGAGTGCGAAGCGGTGGCGGCAGACATTCCCGATGAAGGCGCGCTCTACGCCAGCCTCGACGATTTGAAGAACTGCGCCGGCCTCGCCTTGGGCAGTCCGACGCGTTTCGGCAACATGGCCGCGCCGCTCAAGTACTTCCTCGACGGCACCAGCAACCTCTGGCTGACCGGCGCGCTGGTCGGCAAACCGGCCGGCGTGTTCACCTCCACCGCCAGCCTGCACGGCGGTCAGGAAACCACGCTGCTGTCGATGATGTTGCCGCTGTTGCACCACGGGATGCTGATCACCGGCCTGCCCTACAGTGAATCGGCGCTGCTCGAAACCGAAGGTGGCGGCACGCCTTATGGCGCCAGCCATCACGCCGGTGCCGACGGCAAGAACGGTCTCGATCAGCACGAAGTGGCGCTGTGCCGCGCACTGGGTCTGCGTCTGGCGAAAACCGCGCAGAAGCTGGTGGGCTGATGGCGAAGAAGCCGAAAATCCTGCCCTCGGTAGAGTGGCTTGAGCCACGAGTGAAGGCGATGCGCGTGCTCAGCCTGCTGAGCTTTTTCGCCCTCGCCGGGTTGCTCGCCGCTTATTACCTGCTGTTCGCCGACCTGCATGGCGCGCGGCCGTGGGTGATTCTGCTGGTCGAGCTGATCCCGTGGCTGGTGCTCGCCCCGGCGATGATCATGGGCAGCGCCCGTGGCCATTCGTGGATGTGTTTTGTGGTGAACCTGTATTTCATCAAAGGCGCACTGGCGGCATACGACCCCAACCGGCAGCTGTTCGGCCTGCTGGAAATGGCCGCGAGCCTGGCAGTGTTCTGCTCGGCGCTGTTGTATGTGCGCTGGCGCTATCAGTTGAATCGCAAATTGGCGGGTGAAGGCGAGATCAGCGTCGCCTGAACAACCGCTTTCGCGAGCAGGCTCGCTCCCACATTTGGCATGCACTGTGGGAGCGAGCCTGCTCGCGAATGCAGCGCAGCGGTTTTAATGGTTGACGGTGTAGGCGAGCATCATCGAAATCTGGCTCATCGGCCGTCCGCCGCTCTGTTCGTGCCACTGGTTGAACGCGTTCTGCACCGTTGCCAGATCACGCTGGCTGGTCGGCACTTTGTCGACGATCTTCTGCGCATTCAACGCCGCAACCACGTCGTAGCTGGGCACGAATGTGTCCTTGCCGACCATGCGCAAAAAGCGCGGCGCCGACAGCCCGCCGAGTTGGTGGCCGTGCCTTTTCAAGTAGGTCCACAGGCCGACGATATCGGTCACTGGCCAGTCGGCGATCAGCGCGCCGAAGCTGCCCTTGTCCTTTTCCACATCGAGGATGAACTGCGCATTGCGCGGCACGCTCTTCAGTTTGCCGAGGTGACGGATGATCCGTGCGTCCTGCATCAGCCGCTCGAGGTGTTCGGCGCTCATCAGCACGACTTTTTCCGGATCGAACTTGAAGAACACTTCTTCGAACGCCGGCCACTTGGCGTCGACCAGGCTGTGCTTGAGCCCGGCGCGAAAAACCCGCAGGGCCATGGTCGAGAGGTAGCGGTCGTCGCGGATCTTGCGCAGTTGTGCGGGGGTCTTGGGAACGGGCAGATGGGCTTCCAGTTCAGCCGCCGAACCGAAACGGTTCAGACAGTATTCGTGCAGCCACTTGTAATCGCGCATGCCCTCTCCTGAGGTTTGGAAATGAATAACCCATGCAGAAGCTGTCCCCTCAACCACAGGGCTCGCTTCTACAGGTTGTGTTTACAGATTGACGACATTGACGAAACGCGAAGCCGCGGTCTCGTCGATCTTCAGGCTGGTGAAGTCGAACAGGTTGCGGTCGGCCAGTTGCGACGGCACCACGTTCTGCAGGCTGCGGAAAATCGATTCGGTGCGGCCCGGGGTCTTGCGGTCCCAGTCCTGGAGCATTTCCTTGACCACCTGGCGCTGCAGGTTTTCCTGTGAGCCGCAGAGGTTGCACGGGATGATCGGGAATTGCTTGAGGTCCGAGTAGGCCTGAATGTCCTTCTCGTTGCAGTACGCCAGCGGGCGGATCACCACGTTGCGGCCATCGTCGGCGCGCAGCTTCGGCGGCATCGCTTTCAGGGTGCCGTTGAAGAACATGTTGAGGAAGAACGTTTCGACGATGTCGTCGCGGTGATGACCGAGGGCCATTTTCGTCGCGCCGATTTCGTCAGCGAAGGTGTACAGCGTGCCGCGACGCAGGCGCGAGCACAGCGAACAGGTGGTCTTGCCTTCCGGCACCAGTTCCTTGACCACCGAGTAAGTGTCCTTCTCGACGATGTGATACTCGATGCCCAGTTCTTTCAGGTAGGCCGGCAGCACGTGCTCGGGAAAGCCCGGCTGTTTCTGGTCCATGTTCACCGCGACGATGTCGAACTTGATTGGTGCAACCTTCTGCAGGTGCATCAGCACGTCAAGCATGGTGTAGCTGTCCTTGCCCCCGGACAGGCAGACCATGACCTTGTCGCCGTCTTCGATCATGTTGAAATCGGCGACCGCTTCGCCGGCCAGGCGGCGCAGGCGCTTTTGCAGTTTGTTCTGGTTGACCGTAAGAGTGCCCATGACGCGAAATCCGTGAGGTGTGACGAAAAGCCGGCATTTTACGCACAAACCCCAGTAGCGCGAAGCATCTGTGGCGAGGGGATTCATCCCCGCTGGGTTGCGAAGCAGCCCCAGAACCTGAGAACTCGTATCGCCTGACACTGCGCGCTGAATGGCCTGGCGACTGCTGCGCAGCCGAACGGGGATAAATCCCCTCGCCACAAAAGTGTTTCAACCTCAAGAATGCCTTCCCCGCAAGACCCCGAGGCGATTATTCATCCCGTTTACAGCGCGATTTGCTCTAAGCCCGGCATACCGGTGCGCTGGAGTCCTTTCTATACTGCGACATAAGGTCGCACACATCTGAAGACCTGTATTTGCTCGGCCATCTTGGCCCGTAGGCGCTCCGTTGGGGGGCGATGGCAATGACAAGAGGAGTGAATGGCATGATCCATCACGTAGTGGGACTGTTTACCCACCCCGATCAGGAATGGAAGGAGATCCGTGGCGACCAAGAGGAAAGTATCAGCCACATGTACCTGACGCATACGCTGATTCTGGCGGCGATCCCCGCTGTGTCGGCGTTCATCGGCACGACCCAGGTCGGTTGGGTGATCGGCAACCGCGCGCCGGTGATGCTCACGTTCGAAAGCGCCTTGTGGATGACCATCATGTCGTACCTGGCGATGCTCGGCGGGGTCGCGGTGATGGGCGCCTTCGTGCACTGGATGGCACGAACCTATGACGCCAATCCAAGCCTGGCCCGTTGCGTAGCCTTTGCCACATACACCGCGACACCGTTGTTTGTCGGCGGTCTGGCGGCGCTGTATCCGCACATGTGGCTGGGGATGATCGTCGGCACAGCGGCCATCTGCTACACGGTGTATCTGTTGTATGTCGGCCTGCCGACCTTCATGAACATCCCTTCGGATGAAGGTTTCCTGTTTTCCAGCTCGGTGCTCGCGGTTGGGCTGGTGGTGCTGGTGGCGATCATGGCGTTCACCGTGATTGTCTGGGGCCTGGGTGTCGGCCCGGTCTATACCAACTGACCTGTTTCCTCCCTGAGAAAAACAACATCTGCCAATACAGGCCGCCGCAAGGCGGCCTTCTCGTTGGGCGACGACCATTCGGCAGGTCAGCGATTCGCAAGTCGCCGGGGTTGCGGCATACTCGGCGTCTCTGGAGATCCATCAAGCATGCCCGAGCAACTCAATACCCGCGTCGAAGATTGTTACCAACTCGCTGAATCCTTTTTCAAACGCTCCTTCAAACGCCCCGTCGTCAGCCTCAAGCTGCGCGGGCAGAAAGCCGGTGTCGCGCATCTGCACGAGAACCTGCTGCGCTTCAATCCGCAGCTGTACCGGGAGAACACCGAACACTTCCTCAAGCAGACCGTGGCTCACGAAGTCGCCCACCTGATCGCGCATCAACTGTTCGGCGACCGCATCCAGCCCCATGGCGAGGAGTGGCAACTGATCATGCGCGGCGTCTACGAACTGCCGCCGGACCGCTGCCATACCTATGAAATCAAGCGGCGCAGCGTGACCCGCTATATCTACAAATGCCCGTGCCCCGACAGTGATTTCCCGTTTACCGCCCAGCGCCATGGCCTGGTGCGGCAAGGGCGGCGGTATCTGTGCCGGCGCTGCCGCAGTACGCTGGTGTTCAGTGGTGAGATGCGGGTGGAATAGTTGCTTTCTGCGGTGCCCTGACTGGCCCCTTCGCGAGCAGGCTCGCTCCCACAGGGGAATGCATTTCAATGTGGGAGCGAGCCTGCTCGCGAAGGCGGCGGCATGGGCGCTACAGAATCACCTTGGCCGAACGCAACTCGGCGATCCGCCCAGCACTCAAGCCCAGCTCCCCCAACACCTCATCCGTATGCTGCCCCAACCCCGCGCCAACATGCCTCGGCGCCGGCAACGCCTCAGAAAATTTCAACGGACAGGACATCTGCGCCTGCGTCGTGCCATCGCCGCGCGGCACCTGGGTCACCAGCTTCCGCGCCTGCATTTGCGGATGGCGCAGCGCCTCGCCCAGACTCAGTACCGGCTCGACACAGGCATCGACCCCGGCGAACAACTCACACAGTTCTGCAAAATCATGCCGTTCGAATTCGATCCGCAACGCCTCTTTCAAGGCTTGTTGTTGCTCAGGCCTGGGCGACAACCCTTGCGCCGCCAGTTCCGGCCGGCCCAGCGCCGTGCACAATTGCTGCATGAACGCTGGCTCCAGACTGCCCACCGACATCCAGCGCCCATCCCGGGTGCGGTAATAGTCATAGAAACTGCCGCCGTTAAGCATCTGGTCTTCCCGGCCCGGTTCCGCGCCGCAGGCCAGATAGCCAGCGCCGGCCATGGCGTTCAGGCTGAACGCGCAGTCGGTCATGCTCACATCCAGATGGGTGCCCTGACCGGTTTGCTGGCGGGCAATCACCGCTGCCAGCAAGCCGATCACGCCGTGTAGCGAGCCGCCCGCCACGTCCGCCACCTGCATGCCCAACGGCAACGGCCCGCTGTCGGCGCGCCCGGTATAGCTGGCAAGCCCGGCCAGCGCGAGATAGTTGATGTCATGCCCGGCGCGTTCCTTGTACGGCCCGGTCTGGCCGTAACCGCTGATCGACACATAAATCAGCTTGGGATTGGTCGCTTTCAACGCTTCATAACCCAGGCCCAGGCGCTCCATCACCCCGGGGCGAAACTGCTCGAGCACGATGTCGTACTCGCCCAGCAGTTGCTTGATGATCTGCAGCGCTTCGGGCTGTTTCAGGTCAAGCGCCAGACTGCGCTTGTTGCGGTTCAGATAAGCGTGGCTGGCCGAGACCCCGCCATCATGCGGCGGCAGCACCCGCAGCAGATCCATACGCGTCGGCGATTCGATGCGCAGCACCTCGGCGCCCATGTCCGCCAGCAGCAACGAGGCGAACGGCCCCGGCAGCAAGGTCGAGAAATCGAGAATCTTCAGTGAGGCCAGCGGTGCAGACATGGGCGAACTCCTTGGGCGATGTACTCAGCCTAGGCAGCCATCGCCGATGCGGCAATCACCGCAAATGTCAGCAGGTGTGACCGTTGCGCTCAAATTCCGGGCAAGAAAAAACCCCTGTGGCGAGGGGATTTATCCCCGTTGGGTCGCGAAGCGGCCCCTTCTCTGGAATTGGAAGAAGAGGCCCGCTGTGCTGTCCATCGGCGGTAAATCCCTCACCACAAGGGATTTTTTACAACCTCACATCGTACTGATGCGCAGTTCTTGTATTTACTTCACATTGCTCGGGGTTGGGCCTTCAGCCACCCCCAGGTCATCTTCTTCACGCTCATCGGAGATACCGCGACCGCCGGAAGCCAGCTCGGTCTGCAGTTGATCGGTGTCCAGTTCCTTGACCCACTTGGCGACGACGATGGTCGCAACAGCGTTACCGACCAGGTTGGTCAGGGCGCGGGCTTCGGACATGAAGCGGTCGATACCGAGGATCAGCGCCAGACCGGCAACCGGCAGGTGACCTACCGCCGACAGCGTTGCGGCCAGCACGATGAAGCCCGAACCGGTCACACCCGCCGCGCCTTTGGAGGACAGCAGCAGCACCAGCAGCAGGGTGATCTGGTGGGTGATGTCCATGTGCGTGTCGGTCGCCTGGGCGATGAACACGGCGGCCATGGTCAGGTAGATCGAAGTACCGTCGAGGTTGAACGAGTAACCGGTCGGGATCACCAGACCCACGACGGATTTCTTCGCGCCCAGACGCTCCATCTTGATCAGCATGCGTGGCAGTGCCGATTCCGACGAGGACGTGCCCAGTACGATCAACAGTTCTTCACGGATGTAGCGCACCAGCTTGAACACGCTGAAACCGTGAGCCCGGCAGATCGCACCCAGCACCAGCACGACGAACAGAACGCAGGTGATGTAGAAGCAGATCATCAACTGGCCCAGTTGCACCAGCGAGCCGACACCGTAGGCACCGATGGTGAACGCCATGGCACCGAACGCACCCAGTGGCGCCAGTTTCATGATCATGTTGATGATGTTGAACATCACGTGGGCGAAGCGATCGATCATGTCCAGCAGCGGACGACCGTACGAGCCGAGGCGATGCAGGGCGTAGCCGAAGATCACCGAGAACATCAGCACTTGCAGGATGTCACCGGTGGCGAACGCGCCAACGATGGTGTTCGGGATCACATTGAGGAGGAAACCGACAATGCTCTGGTCTTTACTGGCCGTCACGTAGGTGGCGATTTTCGAGGCGTCGAGGGTGGTGACGTCGATGTGCATGCCGGCGCCCGGTTGCACAACGTTGACCACGACCAGACCGATCAGCAGGGCAATGGTGGAAACGATTTCGAAGTACAGCAGCGCGTAGCCGCCGGTCTTGCCCACCGACTTCATGTTCTGCATGCCGGCGATGCCGCTGACAACAGTACAGAAGATGATCGGGGCGATGACCATTTTGATCAGCTTGATGAAGCCGTCACCCAGTGGCTTGAGGGCCACACCGGTCTGCGGATAGAAGTGACCAAGCAGGATGCCGATGGCGATGGCAACGATCACCTGGAAATACAGGGATTTGTACAGTGGCTGACGAGTCGTCATTGCAGGTTTCCTCAAGCGTCCAGCGGCAACATCCATCTGTCGAGCGCTGAACCTTAATTGCGAACCCTCCTGCACTGGAGGGATTTGTTGTTGGAACGGCATTTTTCCCGGTCGGAGAAATGCACGCTTCTGTGGCTTGTATCGCAAACGTCGTGCCAGATTGGTGCGGATGGCAGCAAGCCTTTTGATATCAGGGCCTGCGGGATTTTCCTGACGCCAATCAGTGACTTGAGGCATGGCGGATTTCCGCCAACTGAGCGTTCAGCGTCCTGCAATTTGGCGGAAATCCGCCTTGTGGCGTTGCCGGCCCGCCATTACGATCGGTGCCTGAACAAGGATTGCCGCTTATGCGCGAACGCACCATCGCCAGCCATTTCGCCCGTGCCGCTCTTGGCGGCGCACGCCGGCGCGGCCTGGATTATTCAGGCCTGTTGCAGCAACTGGGGATCAGCCCGGAATTGCTCGACGAGCCCCGCGCGCGGATTGCCCCGGAGCAGTTCACCCGGCTGATTCAGGGTTTGTGGCTGGCGCTGGACGACGAATACCTGGGTTTCGGCAGCGCGCCGAGCAAGCCCGGCAGCTTCGCCATGATGTGCCACGCCTCGATTCACTGCCGCAACCTGGAGAAGGCTCTGCAACGTGGCTTGTTGTTTTACAGCCTGTTCCCCGACTCCCCACGCCTGACCCTGCGCCGCGAAGACGAATGGGTGCGTTTGAGTCTGGACGACGCGCAGTGGTGGGACCCGGATCATTTTCTCAGCGAGAGTCTGTTGGTGATCTGGCACCGCCTCGGCAGTTGGCTGATCGGCCAGCGCATTCGCCTCGAGCAGGCGACTTTCAGCTATCCGCGCCCCGAGCACGGCGGCGAATACGATCTGCTGTTCCCCTGCCCGCTGACCTTTGATGCCGAGCAAAGCAGCCTGCTGTTTCACAGTCGCTACCTGGCCATGCCGCTGTTGCAGGACGAACGCACGCTCAAACATTTTCTCGAACGCTCCCCCGCCGACCTGCTCTCGCGCCCGGACGACGGCGACAGCCTGAGCAGCCGCCTGCGCCGCTTGCTCAGCCGCGACGCTGCGAGTTGGCCGGATCTGGAAGCGGTTGCGGCGCATCTGCATATCAGCCCGCAGACCTTGCGCCGGCACTTGCGCGAGGAAGGCACCAGTTTTCAGGAGCTGAAGGATCAGCTGCGGCGGGATATCGCCATCTACCATCTGGGCCGGGCGGATCTGTCGTTGCAACAGATTGCCGAGCAGCTCGGGTTCTCTGAGCCTTCGGCGTTTCACCGGGCATTCAAGAAATGGACGGGGCTGACACCGGGGGCTTATCGGGCACAGGAGTTGTGAAAGATCAAAAGCCCCTCACCCTAACCCTCTCCCAGAGGGAGAGGGGATTGACTGGGGATGCTGAAGATCTGGACCGGCCTGACAGTTATTCAGTGAATCCATATCCACTGCAAGTTGCTCAGGTCGATAAATTTCTCAAGACACTTAGGTCAGTTCCCTCTCCCACTGGGAGAGGGTTAGGGTGAGGGCCGCTTCATTCACACCGCCGGAAAATGAATCCTGAACGCCGCCCCGCCCATCGGTGAATCCCCCAAAGCCAAACGCGCGTTGTAGCTTTCGATGATGTCCTTGACCACCGCCAGCCCGATGCCCTGCCCGGGATGCTGGGCGTCCAGGCGTTCGCCGCGTTCCAGAATCCGCGCACGCTGATCGAGGGGCACGCCCGGGCCATCATCCTCGACGCACAATTCGATCCCGGCCAAGGACTCGCGCACGCTGACCCGCACTTCGCCGAGGCACAGGCGATAGGCGTTTTCCAGCAGGTTGCCGAGCATTTCCAGCAAGGCGCCCTGCTCGATCGGCACGTAGCAATGCTCGGGCAGATCAAAGGTCACGCGCACGTGTTTGTCGCGGTAGACCTTGTCCAGCGTATCGCAGAGGCTTTTGAGCACTGGTTGCAGGCGCACCTGATGACGCACCAGGCCGCTTTTGCGCAGGCTGGCCCGTTGCAGTTGGTAGCTGATCTGCTGGCTCATGCGTTCGATCTGACTTTGCAGCACCCAGGCCTGATCGCGGTCTGCGGGACGCTGGGCCATGTCTTCGCTGACGCCTTGCAGCACCGCCAACGGGGTTTTCAGGCTGTGGGCGAGGTCGTCGAGGGAGTCGCGGTAGCGGCTGCGTTGCTGGCGTTCGCTGAGCAGCAAGCGGTTGAGCGAGCCGGTCAGGCGCAGCAGTTCACGCGGGTGTTTTTCCGTCAGGCTTTCGCGGGTACCGCCTTCGATTTCGTCGAGTTCCTGGCTCAAGCGGCGCAGCGCCTTAAGGCCCCAGGTCAGGCCGATCCATAGCAGCGCCAGCAACACCAGCAACGCCGCGCCGAAGCCCAGATAGAGATTTTCGCGCAGGCCTTCGAGGGTGGTTTCGTATTCACGCACCGGTTGCAGAGCGACGATGCTGAACGCTGCGCTTTTGCCGCCGAGCAGCTTGACTTCGACGTCGTAGACGAAGAACTCCTGACCGCTGGCTTCACGAATCCGCGCGAACTCGTTGCCGAGGCCGTCGTAACGCGGTTTGTAGTTGATCTGTTCTTCCTGGGTGGCTTTCGAGCGCCACACCAGTTTGCCGTCGCGGTCGTAGATATAGCCGAGCAAACGGAAATCGGTGAGGTTGAAGCGCTCGTCGGGCAATTGCGACGGCATCACCAGCCGACCGTTTTCCACCCGGGCGGCGGAGATCAATGTGGTGACGTCGGAGGCCAGGCGTTGTTCGATCGAGTCCTGCAAGGCAAGGCTGAAGGCGCCCTGCATCGCCGGCAACAATGCGAGCATGAACAATACCGCCAACGTGGTGGCGGCGAGCATCAAGCGAACGCGAAGGGAACGGATCAAGTGCAGCGCTCATTGAACAGGTAACCGAGGCCGCGCACGGTGTCGATCGGTTTGAACCCGGCCGGGCCTTCGAGCTTGCGGCGCAGACGGCCGACCAGCACTTCGATGACATTCGGATCGCGCTCGTCGTCATCCGGATACAACTGCTCCATCAAGCGATCCTTGGGCACCACTTGCTGGTGATGGCGCATGAGGTACTCGAGGATGCGGTATTCGTAAGCGGTCAGCGCCAGCGGTTGCTCATCGAGGCTGGCCTGTTTGCGATTGAGGTCGAGCAGCAACGGCCCGGCGACGATGGTCGACTGGGTGAAACCGCTGGAGCGGCGCAGCAATGCGTTCAGGCGTGCGTCGAGTTCTTCGAACTGAAACGGCTTGACCACGTAATCGTCGGCACCGGCGGCGAGTCCTTCAACCTTGTCCTGCCAGTTGCCGCGCGCAGTGAGTATGAGGATCGGGAAGGTCTTGCCGCCCGAGCGCAACTGGCGGATCAGGTCGAGGCCGCCCATGCCCGGCAGGCCGAGATCGATCACCGCCAGATCGAAGTTGTACTGGCCGGTCTGGTACAGCGCCTCCTCGGCATTGGCCACGGACTCGACCACATGACCGCTTTCCGTCAGGCGGGTTTGCAGGTGATGACGCAACAGCGCCTCGTCTTCGACGACCAACAGTTTCATGCCTTTCTCCCTATCACTTGAACTCTCCAGGCAACTACCTGTGGGAGCGAGCCTGCTCGCGAATCCGGTGGATCAGCCAAGCAAGTGTCGGCTGATACACCCCTTTCGAGCAGGCTCGCTCCCACACTTCAAACTGCGACAACCGCTTAGAAATAGTAGTTGGCCGACAGGTAGGTCTGCGCGCTGCTGGTCAAGCCCAGCGAGCCCTGTTTGCTGCCGCCGCTCTCTTTCATTTCGGTGCTGGCGTTGCTGCGCAGGTAACGGTAACCGAGTTCTATCGAGGTGTTCTGCGAAACTTGCTGCAACACACCCACCTGGCCACCGATGGCGTAACCGATGTCGCTGTCACGGCTGAAACCCGGCGAATCCTGCGTCAGCTTGGTCAGACCGGCCGTGGCGCCACCGAACAGTTTGGTGCTGCCGCCCACCGGGTAGAACAGGTCATAGCTGCCGAGCAGATTTTCCTGGCGCAGTTTAACGCCATTGTGCGAGCCGGAAACGTTGTCGTAGGTGGCGTAGTAGCGGCCCTGGCTGTTTTGCTGACCGAGGCGCATGCCGTAGGTGTTGTTGCCGTCGATGGCCCCGGTGACGTTGGGGTTGCCGAGATTGTTGTTGAGCGCGTGGGACTTGTCGATCTTGTCGCTGGTCTGGCCGAATGTCAGGCCGGCGAAGTTGCTGGTGTCGTCGGCGTTGGCCGCGATGCTGGAGCCTAACAGGGTAAAAGCCAGCAGCAGTTTGTTTAAACGAGTCATGGGTATTTCCTCTTTCACAGTGCTGTTTGGGTATGGCGCAAGGTTACTGAGCCGCCCCTGTACGGCCCCTGAACCGTCTCTGAACCTGACCTGAACCGGATCGACTAGGCTGTTCTGACCACTTTCAATAAGGAGACCCGACCATGCGCCTGTTCCTCGCCCTCACTTTGCTGGCAGTCAGCAGCTTCACCCAGGCTGCGATCAAGACTGCAGAAATTCCCTACCAAAGCGCCGACGGCAGCCAACTGATCGGCTACTACGCCTATGACGACGCGATCAAAGGCCCACGCCCCGGCGTTGTCGTGGTCCACGAATGGTGGGGGCTGAACGATTACGCCAAGCGCCGCGCGCGGGATCTCGCCGAACTCGGCTACAGCGCGTTGGCCATCGATATGTACGGCGACGGCAAAAACACCGAGCACCCGAAAGACGCCATGGCCTTCATGCAGGCAGCGACCAAGGACGCCGATGCGGCGAGCAAGCGCTTCGCCGCCGGGCTCGATCTATTGAAGAAGCAAAAGCAGACCGACCCGAACCGGATTGCCGCCATCGGTTATTGCTTCGGTGGCGCCGTGGTGCTGAATGCGGCGCGTCAGGGTGTGCCGCTGGCCGGTGTGGTGAGTTTCCATGGCGCGCTGGCAACCAAGACCCCGGCGACTCCGGGCAGTGTGAAGGCGAAAATCCTCGTCGAGCACGGTGCGCTGGACAGCATGGTCACTCAGGACCACGTCACCGCGTTCAAGTCGGAGATGGACAAGGCCGGGGCGGACTACCAGTTCGTCAGTCTGGATGGCGCCAAGCATGGTTTCAGCAATCCGGATGCCGATCGCCTGAGCCATGGCGAGCATGGCGGGCCGGACATTGGTTACAACAAGGCGGCGGACGAGAAGTCGTGGGCGGATATGCAGGCGTTCTTCAAGAAAATTTTCGGTTGAGTCAGTAACGCCGAGGCGCGGCTTTCGCGAGCAGGCTCGCTCCCACATTGGATCCCTGTCGCACAGAAGATCCCCTGTGGGAGCGAGCCTGCTCGCGAAGGCTTCACCGCCGATCTCGACCTCGCCCCGACTAACCGGCAAAATGCCCGCCATGCATACCACCCCCGCCCTGCCCGCCTGCTGCACTGCGCTCGACAGCCACTGGCCGTTGCCGACGGTCCTGGCCGACACCGTGCTGCTCAGTACCCACTTCGACCCGACACGCCTGCTTGGCGATGACTTCCAGCGCAGCGCTGTGCCGGCGCCGCCGAGCATTCAGCGCTCGGTGGCCAAGCGCCAGGCCGAGTTTCTCGCTGGACGCATCTGCGCGCGGGCCGCGCTGCAACAACTCGAAGGCCTGAATATCGTCCCGCCGATTGGCGAAGACCGCGCGCCGGTTTGGCCGGCGCACATCTGCGGCTCAATCACCCACAGCACTGGCCGCGCGGCGGCGATTGTCGCCAACAAACAGCACTGGCGCGGCTTGGGCATGGATCTGGAAAACCTGTTGAGCCACGAGCGCGCCGAACGTCTGGCCGGGGAAATTCTCACCCCGGCGGAAATGCAGCGCATGGCGGCGGGTTCTCAGGAGCAACTGGCGCTGCGGGTGACCCTGACGTTTTCGGTGAAAGAGAGTTTATTCAAAGCGCTGTACCCGATCGTGCAGCAGCGTTTTTATTTCGAGCATGCCGAAGTGCTGGAATGGACTGCGGCGGGTCAGGTCAGGCTGCGGTTGCTGACTGATTTGTCCAGCGAATGGCGCAACGGATCGGAGCTGGAGGCGCAGTTTGCAGTGCAAGATGGGCAGTTGTTGAGTCTGGTCAGCATTCAAGCCTGAAGTCTTGCATTGCCTGTTATGGCTCGCTCCCCCAGGGGATTGCATTTCAAATGTGGGAGCGAGCCTGCTCGCGAAGGCGGTATCCCGAATCTCAGCGGCGCTCCTGATTCCTCGGCCAACTCAGACTGAAACACGCCCCACCCAGGCTCTTGCTCTTGCCAATGATCGCGCGGCCGTCGTGCCAGTGAATGATCCGCCGCACAATCGACAACCCCAAGCCATGCCCGCCCGAGGCCCGCGTGCGGCTATCGTCCAAGCGCAGAAACGGCGTGAAGATCCGCTCCCACGCCACTTCCGGCACGCCCGGTCCGTCGTCCTCGACGTCGATCCGGCAACGCAACTGGCCGACCTGATAACTCACCGTCACCTGCGAATGCGCATGACGCATCGCGTTGCCCACCAGATTCTGCAGCGCCCGATGCAAATAACGCGGCTCGGCCTCGACCCAGGCGCCGTCGTTGTCGGCCGATGACAGACACAATCCGCGCTGTACCGTGACCTCGGCGCGCAGCGGCGCCAATTCTGCGATCACCTGATTGACCAGCGCATCCAGATCGATGCGCTGGAAGGTCAGCGCCGGCGAACCCTGCTCCAGTCGTGCGTAGGTGAGCATTTCGTCGACCAGCTTATCGAGGTCCTCGATGTCGTGATCCATGCCTTCGCGGTATTTCTCCAGCGCTTGCGGAGTGGTCGCCGTGCCGATCATTTCCAGACCGAAACGCAGCCGCGCCACCGGCGTGCGCAGCTCGTGAGACACCGCGCGCACCAGTTCACGCTGGATCGCCAGCAACTGTTGCAAGTGCTCGGCCATGCCATTGAACGCCGACGCCAGCCGCCCGACCGAGTCGGCACCGCGCGCAGGCACACGGGTTTCCAGGCTGCCCTTGGCGATCCGCGTGGCCGCCGCTTCGAGGCCGCGCAAACGTCGCTCGAGCTGACGCACCAACAGATAAACGATAAGGCCGATCAGCGTCAGACCGAGCGCAGCAATCAGCACCAGCCATTCCGGCGGGTACGGATTCATTTGATACAGCGGGCCGATTTCCAGCACCCACGGCGTACCGACCATGCCAGCGAAGACGCGGATCGAATCGCCGCCCTTGCCCAGCGCCATCACCGTGTCGCCCTCGGCCACGCGGCGGCTCTGGTCCTCGTCCATGTCGGCGTCATTCACCGTGACCAGCCGCAGGTCGAAGCCGAAACCCTTCTCTTTCTTTATTTGTGCCAGACGTTTGGGCTGTTCGCCGACCGGCACCCGCACCAGTTCATCGGCCAGCAGATAAATAGTCGCCCGGGCCAGTTGCTCGCTGATTTGCTGTACCTCGCCCACCAGCATCATTTGCTCTTTTTCGCTGACCAGCCGATAAACCTTGGCCGCATGTGGCCCGGTTTGCTCGACCAGCGCTTGACCGCGCAGCACACGGGTGCGCTGGGCCAGATCGAGGTCGGTTTCGGCGAACTTCTTCAGTGTCAGCGGTATACCAAGCAGCCGCTCCCACACCAGCAACGCGCGATGGCGTTCGGTCTGGTTCATCGGTTGCAGATTGTCGGCCATCAGCGAGAAGGTGCCGTGGGCCAGACGCTCGCGGTATTGCTCGCTGCGCACCTGATTGAGCAGGTTCAGCGCCAGCACGCCGAGCACCGCCACCAGAATCAGCGCGGCGCACATGCCGCCGTAGATGCGCAGGAAGATCGAATTCACAGCGCCAGGTCTGCGCAGGCTTCCGGGACGAACAGATAGCCTTTGCTGCGAATGGTCTTGATCAGGCGCGGATGATCGGGGTCGTCGCCGATTTTCGGGCGGATACGCGAGATGCGCACGTCGATCGAGCGGTCCTGACCGTCATAGCCGATGCCGCGTAATGCAGTGAAGATTTCTTCCCGGGAAAGAATCCGCCCGGCGTTGGACACCAGCAGCCACAGCAGGTCGAACTCGGCGCTGGTCAGCTCGATGCCGTTGTCGCTCAGCCAGGCTTCGCGTAACGCGTTGTCGACCACCAGTGGACCGAATTGCAAGCGCCGGGATTTTTCCGCGACCGGCTCCGGTGTGTCACTGCGTCGCAGCAACGCCTGGATGCGCGCCAGCAACAAGCGCGGACGCACCGGTTTGCACACATAGTCGTCGGCACCGAGGTCAAGGCCGTGGATCTGATCAGCGTCATCGGTGCGCGCGGTGAGCATCAGGATCGGCCCGTCATACTGGCTGCGCACCTTGCGGCAGATGCTCAGGCCATCCTCGCCGGGCAGCATCAGATCGAGGATCACCAGATCCGGTTGCTCCTTGATGATCCGCGCCGCCGCCAGCGCACCGTTGCCTTCGATCTCCACGCGCAGGCCATTGGCTTGCAGGTAATCGCGGGTGAGCTCGGCCAGTCGCTGGTCATCCTCGACGATCAATACCTGCCAGGTTTGTTGCTCCACCGGTGACCTCTGCTTGCTGTTTTTATTAAAAGAAGAAAGACAATCGCCTGACACGGACAAAACCTGTGGGAGCGAGCCTGCTCGCGAAAGCGTCTGTTGCTCCAACCTGAATGCTCAGCGGTCAACCGATTCGCGAGCAGGCTCGCTCCCACAATCCTGCGTGTACCTCCCGATCATCTGTCATGTTTCAGGAGGATAAAAATGCCCATGCACCCAGCGATTGTATAAACGCCGCTCACCCGGAAAACAAGTCGGTAAATGCGTTCGGACAAGGCCGAATTCTGTGATAGGGTTCGCGCCCTTAAAAAACCGCTGAAGCGTTTTTCCAGGCAAAAAAACAGTGACAAACGGTCTGGCTCAGCAGGTTCGCGGCCTACACGCGTTTTCCCTGTTTCTTACACAAATTACGCACAGGCTTATCCACAGGTAGTACGTTGCAATCCCCCCCTGAAACGCATTATCTTGTAGCACGGCGAAAACAGAGACCCTACATATAGGGTTTTCACCTAAAACGCCCAACCACATTTCAGACCTGAAACTCAAGTGCTTTATGGCCAGTTTCCGGTAGAACAAGCGAGTTTTTTCAAGCCCAAACCGCACTGGCGGATGGCACCGTTTTATTTGGTCCGAAACGGACAAAACGGTATGGGTGTTGCAGTCATGACTGCCACCCGCGAAGGAATCCGGTGGCGAGCTTCGGCTCGTAACCAAAACTTCGGCAAGGATGCGGCGTTGCAGCCTTTTTCCTACTGTTCCGAAGTTTGTAATGCCGACGCCCGTCGGTTGCAGTGCTTCGGTACAGAACGGTGAGCACCATGACGGTGCCAAACAAACATAGAGAATGTGGAGACCACCCCCCATGCAAACCGACACAACTCGCGAGAACCCGCAGGGCACCTTGCCGCAGGCCGCCGATTCGACTTCGGATCTGGCAGCCACCGCGCCTGGCCAGCTGCGCGTGATCAAGCGTAATGGCACTGTCGTTCCTTACACCGATGACAAGATCACCGTCGCTATCACCAAAGCGTTCCTCGCAGTTGAAGGCGGCACCGCTGCCGCCTCGTCGCGAATCCACGACACCGTTGCGCGCCTGACCGAACAGGTCACCGCGACCTTCAAGCGTCGCATGCCATCGGGCGGCACCATCCACATCGAAGAAATCCAGGACCAGGTCGAACTGGCCCTGATGCGTGCCGGCGAGCAGAAAGTTGCACGCGACTACGTGATCTACCGTGACGGCCGTTCGAAAGAGCGCGCAGCTCACGCTCCTGCCGAAGCAGCAGTCAACGCGCACCCGTCGATCCGCATCACCCGCGCCGACGGCAGCCTCGCGCCGCTGGACATGGGCCGCCTGAACACCATCGTCACCGAGGCCTGCGAAGGTCTGGAAGAAGTCGATGGCGACCTGATCCAGCGCGAAACCCTGAAGAACCTGTACGACGGCGTGGCCCTGACCGACGTCAACACCGCCCTGGTGATGACCGCCCGTACCCTGGTCGAGCGCGAGCCGAACTACTCGTTCGTCACCGCCCGCCTGCTGATGGACACCCTGCGTGCCGAAGGCCTGAACTTCCTCGAAGTCGCCGAAAGCGCCACCCATCACGAAATGGCCGACCTGTACGCCAAGGCCCTGCCGGCCTACATCGCAAAAGGTATCGAGTTCGAACTGCTGAACCCTGTGCTGGCTACCTTCGACCTGGAAAAACTGGGCAAGGCGATCAACCACGAGCGCGATCAGCAATTCACCTACCTGGGCCTGCAGACCCTGTACGACCGCTACTTCATCCACAAGGATGGCGTGCGCTTCGAACTGCCGCAGATCTTCTTCATGCGCGTGGCCATGGGCCTTGCGATCGAAGAGAAGCAGAAAGAAGACCGTGCGATCGAGTTCTACAACCTGCTGTCCTCGTTCGACTACATGGCTTCGACCCCGACCCTGTTCAACGCCGGTACCCTGCGTCCACAGCTGTCGAGCTGCTACCTGACGACCGTGCCGGATGACCTGTCGGGCATCTATCACGCGATCCACGACAACGCCATGCTGTCGAAATTTGCTGGCGGCCTGGGCAACGACTGGACGCCGGTTCGTGCGCTGGGTTCGTACATCAAGGGTACCAACGGCAAGTCGCAAGGCGTGGTGCCGTTCCTCAAAGTGGTGAACGACACCGCTGTGGCCGTGAACCAGGGTGGCAAGCGCAAAGGCGCTGTGTGTGCCTACCTGGAAACCTGGCACATGGACATCGAAGAGTTCATCGAGCTGCGCAAGAACACCGGTGACGATCGTCGTCGTACCCACGACATGAACACTGCCAACTGGATCCCTGACCTGTTCATGAAGCGTGTCTTCGATGACGGCAAGTGGACCCTGTTCTCGCCATCCGAAGTACCGGACCTGCACGACCTGACCGGTAAAGCCTTCGAAGAGCGCTACGAGTACTACGAAGCGCTGACCGAGTACCCGGGCAAGGTCAAGCTGTTCAAGACCATCCAGGCCAAAGACCTGTGGCGCAAGATGCTGTCCATGCTCTTCGAAACCGGCCACCCATGGCTGACGTTCAAAGACCCGTGCAACCTGCGCAGCCCGCAGCAGCACGTCGGCGTGGTCCACAGCTCGAACCTGTGCACCGAGATCACCTTGAACACCAACAAGGACGAAATCGCCGTTTGCAACCTGGGCTCGATCAACCTGCCGAACCACATCGTCGACGGCAAGCTCGATACCGCCAAGCTGCAACGCACCGTGAACACCGCCGTGCGCATGCTCGATAACGTGATCGACATCAACTACTACTCGGTGCCGCAAGCGAAGAACTCCAACTTCCGCCACCGTCCGGTCGGTCTGGGCATCATGGGCTTCCAGGACGCTCTGTACCTGCAGCACATCGCCTACGGCTCCGACGCTGCCGTCGAGTTCGCCGACAAGTCGATGGAAGCGGTCAGCTACTACGCGATCCAGGCTTCCTGCGACCTGGCCGACGAGCGCGGCGCCTACGAGACATTCAACGGTTCGCTGTGGTCCAAGGGCATCCTGCCACTGGATTCGCAACAGATCCTGATCGAACAGCGTGGCGAGAAGTACATCGACGTCGACCTGAAGGAAACCCTCGACTGGGCACCGGTTCGCGCCCGTGTACAGAAAGGCATCCGTAACTCGAACATCATGGCCATCGCACCGACCGCGACCATCGCCAACATCACTGGCGTTTCGCAGTCGATCGAACCGACCTACCAGAACCTGTACGTGAAATCGAACCTGTCGGGCGAATTCACCGTGATCAACCCGTACCTGGTTCGCGACCTGAAGGCTCGCGGTCTGTGGGACTCGGTCATGATCAACGACCTGAAGTACTACGACGGTTCGGTGCAGCAGATCGAGCGCATCCCGCAAGAACTCAAAGAGCTCTACGCGACCGCGTTCGAAGTGGACACCAAGTGGATCGTTGACGCCGCCAGCCGTCGTCAGAAGTGGATCGACCAGGCCCAGTCGCTGAACCTGTACATCGCCGGCGCATCGGGCAAGAAGCTCGACGTGACCTACCGCATGGCCTGGTACCGTGGTCTGAAAACCACCTACTACCTCCGTGCCCTGGCCGCGACCAGCACCGAGAAGTCGACCATCAACACCGGCAAGCTGAACGCTGTTTCTAGCGGCGGCAACCACGGCGACGATTCGGTCCTGGCCGCTCCGGCAGGTCCTGCGCCAGTGCCAAAGGCCTGCGCGATTGACGAGCCGGATTGCGAAGCTTGCCAATAAGCTGAGCTGATTTCAGGCGTTGCGAGACGCCTGGGATCTTCAGACAAAAGAAAACCCCCGACAGACTTCTGGTTTGTTGGGGGTTTTCTTTATCCGTGGCAAATATCGTAGCCGAAAAAAACGGCGAAACCTGAGTTCAGGCTTCACCGTTATCTGGGTTACAACGCCTTCGTCAAACTGCGAATGACTCCGTCATTGCCTGCCCTACGACAGGAATAGTGAAGGACTCACCGTTGTTGGTGTAGAACTTTTCAATGTTGTTGGCGCCGGCATTCCAATCTTTGAGGAAGACACCGGAGTTGAGATTGCCACTTTCGACATCGGCGCGATTGAAAATGTAGACCCCCAAGTCATTCGATTTGAGTACAACATCATTGAAAGTCTGAATATTCCTCAGGGTAACAGTGTCAGTACCGGTAACCCCGTCATCGAAAATCGCCACCATGGTCTTCGAGGCGACGAAATACTGATCGCTTCCTTCACCACCATAGCCATCACCCGAAGCGCTCAGATAGAGTTTGTCGTTTCCTGCACCGCCATGTAGTTCATAACCATTGCCGATGGCTATTAACTCGTCATCGCCGTCGCCACCGTCTGCAATCGCGGACACGACAGTAATCCGGTCATTACCGCCGTCGCCGTAGTAAAGCGATCCTGCATCAAGTACGTAACCTGCAATGTAGTCGTTACCGTTGCCACCATGAATAATGTCTGCCTGGTTGTCGGTAGCAGGCTGGCCAGTCAACGCCCCCGTGATGGTGAAGCTATTGCCGTACAGAATGTCGTTGCCGTCGCCACCGTCAATGATATCGTTTCCGTCTCCGCCTTCGATCATGTTAGCTAGCGCGTTACCTGTCAGCGTATCGCTGAATGCAGAACCGACCAGGTTGTCGATGTTGCTCAACACATCCCCCTCGGCATCACCTCCGATGCCTGCACCGGTCAACAGGTTGACCTGCACGGCTGCCGAACTGTTGACATACCAGGCCGCATCGCCGCGTCCGACGCCGAACAGCACGTCCGCACCGCCTCCACCTACGAAGCTTTCAGCTGCTGCAGTGCTGCCGGTAAAGGTGTCCGCATAGTTGGAACCCAGGAAAGCCTCGATCGAGGTGTACACGTCACCTGCCCCCACACCGGTCAAAGGCGGAGCGCCGAGATTGAAGGTGACACCCTCGGTTTCATAGGCAAAGCTGAGGAAGTCGACACCGGCACCGCCATCGAAGCGATCCGCACCCGCGCCGCCGATGAAAATATCGCCGGCATTGGAGCCGTTTATCTGCTCAATACTGCTATAGGTATCCCCTGCTGCCGAGCCTCCATTGGCAACGCCAGTTTTAGTGCTGACAATCGCCATGCCGCCATCGGCATAACTGGCAATGTCGAAACCTGCACCGCCAATCAATTGATCCGCTCCTAGACCACCAAACAGGACGTCATTGCCTGCCCCTCCGGTGATGATGTTGTCGCCCACATTGCCGTGGCCGGTAAAGTTGCCCGTTCCCGTATAGGTCAACCGTTCTACTTCGGCGTTCAAGGTGTAACTGACTTGATTGGTGCGTACCTCATCATCACCCTCTCCCGCCAGCTCAGTGACCAGAACCGAACCGGTGCCCGTGGCAAAGTAGACGTCATTGCCCTGTCCGCCGGTAAAGTTCATCGTACTGGCAGTGACTGTGAACTGATCATCCAGAGCAGTCCCGACAATGTTCTCGAAATTGCTGAACACATCGCCTTGCGCATCACCGCCAACCCCTGACCCCGCATTGTTGGCGACCGTCAAAACGACACCTTGAGCAGATCCGGAATAGTCCAGCTTGTCAGCGGTGCCGCCCGCGCCGTCAAACACATCGGCCTGGACACTTGCAACGAAAGTGTCGTTGGAGGAGGAGCCCCGGAACGTCTCGATTCCGGAAAAGGTGTCTCCGGCGGCAATCCCGGTGTGTACGCCGGTCTTGAAGTTCAGCGTCACGCCGACGCCACTGTAATCATCCTCGTAACTGACAGTGTCATTACCGGCGCCGCCGATCAATTGATCGGCACCGCCACCGCCCATGAGTACGTCATTGCCGCTACCGCCAGTGATGACGTTATCACTGGCGTTACCTCTCCCCGTGAAGTTGCCGGTCCCTGTTCCGGTATAGGTCAGGCGCTCTACGCCAGCGCTTAATGTAGCGCTGGCCTGGCTGGTGCGCACTTCATCATAGCCACCGTCGACGGTCTCGATGACAGTCAATGCACCCGTGCCGTTAACGATGTAGACATCGTTACCTGCCCCCCCGGCAAACGTCATCGAGCCCGCTGCGAGGGTGAACTGATCATCCTGAGCTGTACCGATGATGTTCTCGAAGTTGCTGAACACGTCGCCCTGAGCATCGCCGCCCACTCCAACGCCGCCGCCATTGGTAACGGACAGGGTGATGGCCTGGGCGGAACTGGAGTAATCCAGTTTGTCGATGCCGCCAGCGCCATCAAGGGTATCGACCGCAAGACTGGCGACAAACGTATCGCCATTGGCTGAACCACGGAAACCTTCAATGCCGGAGAAGGTATCACCGGCAGCTATCCCTGTATGAACGCCATTCTTCAGGTCGACGGTTACCCCTGCTTTAGTGGGGTCATCCTCATAGCTGACAGTGTCGATACCACTCCCGCCGATGAACTGGTCAGCGCCCGCTCCCCCCATGAGCACATCGTTACCCGCACCGCCGGTGATGACGTTGTCACTGGCATTGCCCCGCCCGGTGAAGTTGCCGCTGCCGGTATAGGTCAATCGTTCGATTTCCGCCCCCAGCACACCACTGGCCTGACTGGTACGTATCTCATCATCACCCCCTCCCGCAACTTCGATGGCGTTGATCACCCCGCTGGCATCGACGACGTAAACGTCGTCGCCCGCCCCGCCACTGACGGTGATTGTTCCAGCAGTCGCTGAGAACCGGTCTGCATAGGCCGAGCCACCAATCCACTCCATATTGCTGAACTGGTCGCCTTGCGCGTCACCACCCGAGCCAGTGCCGGCACCGTTGGCAATGGACAGGCTGATGGCTTGGGACGAATCCGCGTAATCCAGCTTGTCCAGACCACCCGCGCCATCCAGCGTGTCGGCTCCAGTACCGGCGAAGAAAGTATCGCCATAGGCCGAACCCCGGATTGCCTCGATGCTCTCGAAAGTGTCTCCCTGAGCCATGCCCGTGTGCACGCCAGTCTTCAGATTTAGGGTCACACCAGCACCGGTCCTTTCATCTTCATAGCTGGCAGTGTCCAGACCGGCGCCGCCGATGAGCTGATCTGCCCCTGCTCCGCCGATCAACACATCGTTGCCGCTGCCGCCGGTAATAACGTTATCTCCGGCATTGCCCCGCCCCGTGAAGTTGCCGGTACCGGTGTAAGTGAGGCGTTCAACGTTGGCAGCCAGCGTCATGTCGACTTTATTGGTGAAGAGTTGGTCGATACCACCGCCAGCTGTTTCGATGATGACGCCGTTGGCATTGTTGTTTAAAACATAAACATCGTCGCCCGCACCGCCGTTGAGCACCAGTCCACCGCCGGTGAGGGTGAACGTATCGTTGAATACCGTGCCGACGATGGTTTCGACATTGGTGAACGAGTCACCTTGGGCATCGCCGCCAGAGCCAGTACCGGCTCCAGCAATGGACGAAAGAATGTTTATGGCCTCGGCAGAGGTCGAATAGTCCAGGGTGTCGCTACCCTGAAGCCCATCGAAGGCATCGGCAGCCGCACCGCTGACAAACGTGTCTGTGTAGTTCGTTCCCTTGTAGAGTTCGATACCGGAGTAGCTGTCTCCCAAGGCAATGCCGGTATTACTGCCGGTCTTGAGATTGAGCGTCACACCGACGCCATTAACAACATCTTCATAGCTGGCGGTATCGAAGCCGGCACCACCATTCAATTGATCTGCACCTGCCCCCCGATCAATACGTCGTCACCCGCGCCGCCCGTAATGATGTTGTCACCAGCGTTACCGGTGCCCTTGAAGTTCCCGCCCCCCGTAAAGGTCAGGCGTTCGACATTTGCCGCCAGATATGCGGTGTTTTGTGTGGTGCGCACCTCATCGTCGCCGCCGCCTGCCACTTCAATGATGCCAGCGTTAGTGTTGCCGCTGATTATGTAAACATCGTTACCCGCCCCGCCGTTAAGTGTCAGTCCGCCGCCGGTGAGGGTGAAGGTATCGTTGAACGCTGAACCGACAATCGTTTCAACATTGGTGAACGAGTCCCCCTGTGCATCTCCGCCAGTACCGGTACCTGCACCGCCAACGGAGGACAGAATGTGGACGGCCTGATCCGACGTCGAATAGCTGAGCGTATCCGCGCCCTGCAGACCGTCGAAGTTATCGGCTGCCGCGCCACTGACAAAGGTATCGCCGTAATTCGTACCTTTGTAGAGTTCGATGCCGAAGTAACTGTCGCCTAGCGCAATGCCTGTGTTGACCCCGGTCTTGAGGTTCAGTGTCACGGGAACGCCATTGACCACTTCTTCATAACTTGCGATATCGAAACCGGCCCCTCCCGACAATTGGTCGGCACCTGCGCCACCCGTCAAGACATCGTCACCTGCCCCTCCGGTGATGACATTGTCGCCGGCGTTGCCAACGCCTTTGAAGTTACCCGTGCCGGTAAAGGTCAGACGCTCGACGTTTACCGCCAGATAAGCAGTGTTTTGCGTGGTGCGAACCTCATCGTCACCGCCGCCTGCTGCTTCGATGATGCTGGCGTTGGTATTGCCGTTGATTATGTAAACGTCGTTGCCGGCCCCGCCGTTAAGCGTCAGCCCACCGCCGGTGAGGGTGAAGGTATCGTTGAATGCCGAACCGACAATGGTTTCAACATTGGTGAATGAATCGCCTTGGGCGTCCCCACCGGTACCCGTGCCAGCAGCCCCGACAGAGGAAAAAATATTGATAGCCTGGTCAGATGTTGCGTAGCTAAGCGTGTCATTTCCCTGAAGACCATCAAAGGTGTCGGCTCCGGAACCACTGACGAAAGTGTCCGCCCAGTTCGTACCCCGAAACACTTCGATATCGGTGAACGTATCGCCCTTGGCGGCGCCGGTGTGCACACCTGTCTTGAGATTCAGCGTTACCGAAATGACATTAGTCACATCCTCATAACTGGCTATATCAACTCCCGAACCGCCGTTGATCTGGTCGGCCCCTTCCCCACCCATCAATACATCGTTACCAGCGCCGCCATTTAACACGTCATCCCCGGCATAGCCCCGAATCTGATCATCACCAGCGGTACCCAACAGGGTATCCGCAGCGTTGGTGCCATATATAACTGCCATTACATCTTCCTTGTGTGTGTGTCGGAAACTGCGCTAAGACGCCAGGCGCTTCGGGGTCGCCCCTCTCTGAGCATGCACTGGGCATTGTTACGTGTTGTATTGAGCAGGCAAGGCAGCGCCTTCGATGCGGTAC
Organism: Pseudomonas sp. S3_G06; assembly: GCF_054667565.1. NCBI lineage: Bacteria > Pseudomonadati > Pseudomonadota > Gammaproteobacteria > Pseudomonadales > Pseudomonadaceae > Pseudomonas > Pseudomonas sp. S3_G06. Next base: position 813,929 of record NZ_CP162738.1, on the reverse strand, counting down.
GACGAGCAACGGTGCGTACACGCGACACCAGCGACCAGCCCGATAGGCAACGAAATCTGATTACGCAGGAAGGATTCACTGGCTCTGCCTGCTCGGCGGGCCTATGGCTTGTCAGTTGCAGCACCTGGATCGGCGCACGGACAGCTTTGAGATTGTTCACAGGTACTCCATCCTAAGAGCGTTGATGACCTCCATGTCGGCGCAGCCTACTGCCACACCGTGACGAACACCGGTCGAAAGTTTGACGGTGGCTGCTCTAGTCCGCAGACGCAGCAATTTCCACACCACCCCAGACGACGAACGGTAAAAAAATCGATGCGCAGCGTGCTAGCGCGCACAAAAAAACCGACGCCTCAGGACGTCGGTTTTTAGTGATGCAGAGCCAATAGATCAATCAGGTCATCTGAATAATGGTCTGCATAATCGTGCTCTGAGTCGAAATGGTCTTGGCGTTCGCCTGATAGTTGCTCTGACCTTTGATCAGGTCAACCAGCTCGTTGGTCAGGTTAACGTTCGACTCTTCCAGCGAGTTGGACACCACCTCACCCAACGTACCAGTCTTCGGCGCATCGTAGCCCGGAATACCCGAAGCGAAAGTCTCTTTCCAGCTAGTGCCACCGACAGCCTGCAAGCCCTGTTCGTTGGTGAAGCTGGCCAGTGCAACCTGACCAATCGCCTTGCTCTGGTTGTTGCTGAAGTTGGCGAACAGCGTACCGGTGCCATCGATCGTCAGGTTGGTGATCTGGCCGGTGGCGTAACCATCCTGAGTCGGAATCGTGCGCGAGGTATCAGCGTTGTACTGCGTGGTCTTGGCCATCGAAATGGTCACGCCATTCGGGTTGGCCGAAGCGCCATTAGGCGTGAAATTACCATTGGTCACGGTGCCTGGCACCCAGTTGTTCAGGGTCAAATCACTGCTGATAATCGGATTGGTCGGGTCTGCCGGATTAGGCGTACTGACCTGAAGCAACTTGCCGGAACTGTCGAACGTCAGTGTTGAAGCCACTGGTGGAGTCTTGGTTGGATCGCTACCGGTAGCATCCGGGTTACGGCCGTCAACCAAGGTGTACACCTTCCAGACGTTATCACCGGTCTTCACTACATACTGATCCATAACATGCGCGTTGCCCTGCGTGTCATAGATCGGGGTGCTGAACGATTTGGTGTAAGTCTCAGGCTTGGACGGATCGAACACCACGGGGGTGGCGCCCGTGTCGATGATTTTAGTGGCGGACGAATTCAGGTTGATGCTCGAAGTCACCGCCGAAGTCGACTTCGGCGCCAGGTTCGAAGTATCGATCTTGAGGTCAGTCAACACACCGTTGATGATCTTGCCGTTGGCATCCACACCGTAACCTTGCAGACGCGAGGTGTAGTCGGTGTTGGTGATGTAACCGGCGTTGTCGACCTTGAACGTACCGGCACGGGTGTACGAGATCGAGCCGTTGTTGCTCATGGTGAAGAAGCCGGAACCGTTGATGCCCATGTCCAGCACGTTGCCAGTGTTGTTGATGTCACCTTGGGTGAACTGCTGGGAAACGTTGGCCAGGCGCACGCCGTTGCCGATCACTTTGCTGCCGCTGCCCAGACGAGTCGACGAATAGACGTCTTCGAATTCTGCGCGCGAGGATTTGAAACCGGCGGTGGCGACGTTGGCGATGTTGTTGCCGGTTACGTCGAGTTGTTTGTTGGCGGCATAGAGACCGCTAAGGCCGATGTTAAAAGACATGTTCCACTCCTTCGTGCCGGGTTAGTCGGCTCTATATACCAATGGTTTGTACTTTGGACAGGGCAACGGTGCCCTTGCCGGCCAGGTTGAGCATCAGCTCGCCACCGGTCTGGCTGATCGTCACGCTGTTGACGGTCGCCGGCAGGTAGGTCGCCAGGTCGGTCGCGGTGCCGTTGATCGGTGCGCTGGCCTTGAACGTGTAAGTGCCGACCGGAACCACGGTGCCGGCGGTGTCCTTGCCGTCCCAAGTGAAACTGGCATCGCCGGCAGCGCGGCTGCCCAGGTCGATGGTGCGCACGGTCTTGCCGTCCTTGTCGGTAATGGTCACGGTGCCTCCGGCAATCGACGACGGCACGCTGACAGAACCGGTCAGGCCTTTGCTCGGGTCATCGAGCTGCGCGGTGTTGGTCTGCACGATCACGTTGCGACCGACCAGCGACGAAGCCTGCAGCGCTTGCGACGAGTTGTAGTTGCCGGCAAGGCCGCTGACGGTGGAGTTCAGCGTGGTGATGCCTTCAAGGCTGCTGAACTGCGCCAGTTGCGCAACGAACGCGCTGTTGTCCTGCGGGTCGAGCGGGTTCTGGTTTTTCAGCTGGGTGACCAGCAATTGCAGGAAAGCATCCTTGCCCAGCGCCTGGCCGCCGGTGGCACTGTTGGTCGCCGAAGCGATGCCGCCCGACGTAGTGCTGCTGGCCTTCTTCGACGAGTTGGCCAGGATGTCGTTCATGCTCAGGCTGCTGGTGGTATCCGTAACGCTCATGGCAGTCGCCCCTTATTACTGACCGAGGGTCAGTACCTTCTGCATCATGGTTTTGGCGGTGTTCATCATTTCCGCGTTGGTCTGGAACGAGCGGCTCGCAGAAATCATGTCAGCCATTTCTTCCACCACGTTGACGTTCGGGTAGTAGACGTAGCCCTTGGCGTCGGCAGCCGGATGGTTCGGCTCGTAGCGCGCTTCAAGATTGCTCTGGTCTTCGACGACGCCGAGCACCTGCACGCCCTGCCCGGCCGCGTCCTGGTTCTGGAACAGCGAATTGCTGCCGCCGGCCTGGCCGCCCTGGAACATGGTGGCGAATACCGGATGGCGCGCGCGGTAGGTCTGGTCGATGCTCGACGAAACGGTTTCGGCGTTGGCGATGTTCGAAGCCACGGTGTTCAGGCGTGTGGTCTGCGCGCTCATGCCGCTGCCGGCAATGTTGAAAACGCTGGACAGGGACATGGATTATTCTCCGCGCAGGGCTGACACCAGCCCTTTGAATTTGCTGTTGAGCAAGGTGAAGCTGGCCTGGAAGCCGACGGCGTTTTCCGCGTAGTTGGACTGTTCCAGTTGAGCGTCGACGGTGTTCTGGTCGATCGAAGGCTGCATCGGCGTGCGATACATCAGCGACTCGTCGCCATTGCCCAGCCCTTCAGCCTCGATGTGCCGGCTGTTGGTCATGTTCAGGGCAAAGTGGCCGCCGGTCTTGGTCTTCTCGGTCTGTGCTTCGAGCACTTTGGAGAAATCCAGATCCCGCGCCTTGTAGTTCGGGGTGTCGGCGTTGGCGATGTTGTTGGCCAGCACTTCGGCACGCTGAGCGCGGAAGCCCAATGCCTTTTCGTGAATGCCCAGCGCTTTGTCGAAGCTGATGCTCATGTCGGGAACCTTCAGGTGACCGGTTTTTCGTATCTGAGCTTTAGCAAGCGCCGTGCCAAATGAACAAAGCCCCGTATTCCGGGGCTTTGCGCCTGACAGGCAAAGCGGCAATGCCAGAAAAGCGGCAACCGGTTACCGCCGGATGCCGCTTTTCTGCCGCTTGCCGTCCTTGCCAGGTCAGCGCAGATCCCTGTGGGAGCGAGCCTGCTCGCGAAGGCGGCGTGTCAGGCGCCAACTGTCTTACGGACAGACCGCTATCGCGAGCAGGCTCGCTCCCACAGGGGGTTTGTGGTGCTCGTGGAAAATAATTCGGGCATAAAAAAACGGGAAGCCTTTGCGGGCCTCCCGTTTTTTGTATCACTGCAAACCGCTTATTTCGCCTTGTAGATAATCCCCGGGCTGCACTGAACCATCTGGTAATGATCCGGCAATCCGTTCAGCGCTTCCGAAGCGCCAAGGAACAGGTACCCGCCCGGCTTCAACGTGCTGTGAATGCGCAACAGGATGTCCTTCTTCACTTCGGCAGAGAAGTAGATCAACACGTTGCGGCAGAACACGATGTCGAACTTGCCCAGCGCTGCGTAACTGTCGAGCAGGTTGAACGAGCGGAATTCCACCCGGCTCTTGATCGGCGCCTTGACCACCCAGCGCCCCGGCCCTTTCGGGTCGAAGTAGCGTTGCAGGCGTTCCGGCGACAGACCGCGACCGATCGCCAGGCTGTCGTACTCGCCGGTCTTGCAGTTGTTGAGCATCAGGCCCGACAGATCGGTGGCAACGATCTGCACACCCATCTTCAACTGACCCAGGTTGCTGCGCTCGAACTCGTCGATCGACATCGACAGCGAGTACGGTTCCTGTCCCGACGAGCAGGCCGCCGACCAGATCCGCAGACGCTGGTTGGGGCTGGCCTTGATCGCTTCCGGCAGTACCTTGTTCTTCAAGACTTCAAACGGATAGGTGTCGCGAAACCACAGGGTTTCGTTGGTCGTCATGGCATCGACCACCTGCTCGCGCAAACCGCTGCGCGGCTGGGTCTGGATGCGCTGTACCAGCTCACCCAGGGACTTGATGCCTTGCTGCTCCATCAGTTTGTTGAGACGGCTCGAGACCAGATACTGCTTGTTTTCACCGAGCAGAATGCCACAGGCTTTTTCCAGGAAGACCCGGAACTGTTCGAAATCCAAATTACCCGTAGACAATGATGCCGCCTCTTAAATCGTGTTGACCGCCAGGGACAGAAGGTCCCTAGCTGATATCTGCTGCTTTGATCCGGTCGACTACCCGGGATGCGAGGTCATCAGGACGGAATTTGGCCAGAAAGTCATCAGCACCGACTTTCTTCACCATCGCCTGATTGAATACCCCCGACAACGAAGTATGCAGGATGATATGGAGCTTTTGCATGCGCGCGTCGCCGCGGATTTCCGCCGTCAGGGTGTACCCGTCCATCTCCGGCATCTCGATGTCGGAAATCATCATCAGGAACTCTTCTTCCGGCTTCTTGCCCTCGTCGACCAGCTTGCGCAGGTAATCCAGCGCCTGCTTGCCGTCGTTCAGCGCCACCACTTCGACACCGATGGTCTGCAGACAACGCGTGACCTGCTTGCGCGCCACCGACGAGTCATCGACCGTCAGCACCCGCAGCGACAACGCCTTGGTCTGCGTCTCGACATCGACCACGCCCACCGAAATCGCTTCCGGCGTCGGCGCCACTTCGGCCAGCACCTTCTCGACGTCGATGATTTCGACCAACTGATTGTCGACCCGGGTTACAGCGGTCAGGTAGTGATCGCGACCGGTACCCTTGGGTGGCGGATGGATCTCTTCCCAGTTCATGTTGACGATGCGCTCCACCGAGCGGACCAGGAAACCCTGGGTCTTGGTGTTGTACTCCGTGATGATCACGAACGGACTGTTCTTGTCTTTCAACGCACCGGAGCCCGTTGCCATTGCCAGATCCAGGATCGGAATGGTCGCTCCCCGTATATTCGCTACCCCGCACACGACAGGACTGGATTTGGGCATCAACGTCAGCGACGGGCATTGCAACACTTCCCGTACCTTGAACACGTTGATCCCATAGAGCTGCGGCCCGTCGAGACGGAACAACAGCAGCTCGAGGCGATTCTGCCCTACCAGTTGCGTGCGCTGGTTCACCGAATCCATTACACCAGCCATGCCCAGACTCCTACACCAACGCCAAGTGTTGTTGCGACGCACATTCATTGCTAAACGGCACGGCGCTTGCTTTTTAACTCGTATGAACGCTCAAACGACATTTTCCCGACGCCTGACATCCTCCCTTCGCAAAGGGCTTTGCGCGGTGTCCGCCGTTTGCTGCTTGCTTGCTGGCAGTCCTGCCCATGCAGATGCGGTTACCTTGCCTGATATGCTTATCGGCGTGACTCAGGGCTTTCTTGAATTCACCGTAGAAGACTATTTGGCTTCCAGTCAAACCGAAGGCCGCTACGAAATCGAAGTCAACCAGCTCGACCCGCGCATGCGCATGCCCATGTGCGACAAGGAATTGACAGCCACACTGGAGAGCCCGGCACGCCCGCTGGGCCGCGTCACGGTGAAGGTTCGCTGCGAAGGCAGTTCGCCCTGGACGGTGTTCGTACCCGCTCAAGTCCGCCTGTTTCGCGAGATCGTGACGACCACCCGTCCGCTGAAACGCGCCGGCATTATCGAGCCGCAGGATGTGACCTTGCGCGAGCGCGACGTCAGCACGATCAACCAGGGTTTCCTGACTTCCGTCGACGAAGCGATCGGGCAGAAACTTACCCGACCAACGGTCGCCGATCAGGTCATCACCCTGGTGCATCTGGAACAGGCCGAAGTGGTGCGCAAGGGTGACCAGGTGGTGATCACTGCGCGCAGCGGCACCCTTGCCGTACGCATGCCGGGGGAAGCGCTCTCCAATGGCGGCATGAAAGAACAGATTCGCGTAAAAAACCTTAATTCTCAAAGAGTTATCAAGGCGCAGGTGATTGCGCCGGGACAGGTCGAAGTGGCCATGTAAAAGCCTCGTGGAGAAAACTGGCGCCGATCCCGTCGCTTCCCTAAACTGTGCCGCAGCAGGTCTCGCAACGGCGCATGCAAGCTTATGGTTGATTGGGCCTAAAGTTTTTCAGGGGATAGCCGAAAACATGGCAAGCGTCCAAATTCCCAGAGGTTTTTTATCATGGTTATCGATTTCAACCGATTGAACAGTTCCTCGTCACTAACCGGCAGCACACGTACCAGCAACGCCAAGGAAAGCGCTGAAAACAGCCCCTCCGCGCCGCTGAATACCCAGGCCGAACAGGCCAATGTCGCCAAAAGCGGGGAGTCGGTACACCTCAGCAATGAGGCTCAACAGTTGCAGAAGGTCACTGACAAGCTGCGCGATCAGCCTGCTGTCGACAAAGCCCGTGTGGCCGAGTTGAAAGCCGCGATTGCCGATGGCAGCTATAAAGTCGACAGCAACCGTGTAGCCAGCAAACTGCTCAACTTCGAAGCCCAGCGCTAGGCTTTTGCCGGCGCCAGGCTTTTGGACGCTTAAACCCCAAGGCCAGCTATGCACGACACTAACTTATTGCAACTGATCAACGACGACTTTGCTCCAGCGCAACAATTGCTGGAGTTATTGCAAACCGAATCCCTCGCTTTGCATGGTCGTGACATGCCGTTGCTGGAAGAAATTCTGGCGACCAAGCAAGCGTTGATCATTCTGCTCGAGCAGCATGGCCGCAAGCGCAGCGAAATCCTCGCCAGCCTCAACCTGCCGACCGATCGCACAGGTCTTGAGCAACTGGCCAGCCAGTCGAGCATTGGCGACCAGTTGCTGGCCCAGGGCGATGCCCTGACCGCGCTGATCGCCCAGTGCCAGGCTGCCAACGTCAAGAACGGCCAGTCGATCCAGATCCAGCAGGCGACCACCGCCAATCAGCTGAAGATCCTCACCGGCGGCGAGCCGCCAGCGCTGTATGACGCCAGCGGCACCTTTGCCAAACCGGTCAAGCCGCGAACGCTCAGCCAGGCATGAGCCATTCGCTGGCCCTGCACTATCCACTTGCGCAACATGCTGGCAAAATACTGGCCAGTCGTCTTATTTTGTCTGGAGATTGAAGAACCGTGTCCAACACCCTAAGCGCGGATGATGCTCCGCAGCCTCCAAAGGTGCTCACCACGCCACTGGAAATCTCCAGCAACCTGCGCCAGCTGCAAGACAGCCACGATCCGCTGATCATCACCTTCCATGAACGCAGCCAGCGCTTTCAGAGTTACCTGATCAAGGTCGACCGCGAAACCGCAACGATTGCGCTGGACGAAATGATCCCGCGCGATGGAGAGCGCTTCCTCCAGGCTGGCGAACCGTTCAAGGTCGAAGGCTTTCATGACGGCGTGCGCATCGCCTGGGAATGCAACGGCACTCTCAACATCGAAGAATCCGACGGCGACCGTTTCTACACCGGCGACCTGCCGAGCGAAGTGGTCTACCACCAGCGCCGCAATGCCTTCCGCGCTGCGCTGAAACTCACCGATCTGGTCAGCGTCGAACTGGGCGGCGAAAAGCTCAAGGCGCCTATCCACGGCAAGCTGTTGGACATTTCCGCGACCGGTTGCAAGTTCCGCTTCGAAGGCGACATCACTGATCGCCTGCAACTGGGCCAGGTCTACGATCGTCTGATCGCCCCGCCGCTGTTCGGCAATCAGCCAACGTCGGTCGAGCTGCGCTACCTGCACTTCGAAGAAAAACTCAACATCACCTTCGCCGGTCTGCGCTTCCACAACATCAGTGGCCAGGCTGCGCGCAACGTCGAGCGTTTTGTTTATCAGTTGCAGCGTGAAGCACGGCGTTTCGACAAAGACGATCTCTGAGTCACAGCGATCAAAAAAAGGGCAGTCCCTCACAGGGCTGCCCTTTTTTATGCGCCGATGTTTACCTTCGGTTCAGGGCCTGCCACCACTGATATCTGGCGCAGGCTTATCGTCATTGCCGCTGTCCAGTTCGGTTTCAACGACTGCTTCCGGCTGCGCTTCGGGCTCAGGCTCAGGATTGACCGGCGCCGGATCCTGCACCATCTGCTCCTGCACCACCTGCTCATCGACACGCGGGTCAAGCGCCGCCACCAGCGGCGAGCTCGACATGCTGTCCGGCATTGCCACGTGATGCAGCGGTGCGTCGTCGACCTGGTGCAGGTTGGTCACTGCTTTCGGACGAATCCGCCAGACCAGCACCAACGCGAAGAAACTGAAGAACGCATACAGGCTCTGGCTGCCGAGAAACTTCATCAGCACACCCGCCAGCAGCGGCCCGATGCTCGCGCCAACACCGTAAGTCACCAGCAACATGGCGGTCAGTGACACGCGGCGATCGCCTTCGACGTGGTCGTTGGAAAACGCCACCGCCAGCGGATACAGGCAGAACTGCACCAGCGAACAGAAGAAACCAACGACGAACAACACCTCCAGCGGCACCTGCGGCATGATCGCCAACGGCAACGCCGCCACGGCCAGAAACCCGGCAAAGCAGCGAATCAGCAGCGCGCGGTCATAACGGTCGGACAACCAGCCCAACGGCCACTGCACCAGCAGACCGGCAAAAATGCAGCTACCCATGAACAGACCGACCTGCTCGGTCGTCAGCCCCTGTTGCGAGGCATACAGCGGCGCCAGACCATAAAACGAACCGATGATCAAACCGGCGCCGAGCACTGTGCTCAGCGATTGCGGTACGCGTTTGATAAAGAAGCGCGGCTCCATCGGCGCCGGGTGCAGAGGCGCCGGGTGAATCCGTCGGGTCAACGTCACCGGCACCAGACACAGGGCAAAGCACAGCGCCACCAGCATCAGCAGTTCCAGCCCGAGGCCGGGGTGCATGACCAGAATCAGCTGACCCAGCACCAGGCCCAGATACGAGGCGATCATGTAACCGCTGAACACCAGTCCACGCTGATTGGCGTCGGCCTGCTCGTTGAGCCAGCTCTCGATGACCATGTACTGACACATCATGCCGAGACCGACGATCGTCCGCAGCACCAGCCACGCCGGCAGCCAGTCCACCAGCCCATGGCCGAGCACCGCCGCGCCGACGATCCCGGCACACGCCGAGTAGGCACGGATATGCCCGACCCGGGCAATCAGGCGATGGCCGATCTTGCCGCCCAGCACCAGACCGAAATAGTTGGCCGCCATCAGCGCACCGACCCACAGCCCGTCGACGTTGTCGGCAGCCAGACGCAAAGCCAGATAAGTAGAAAGAAGGCCTGAGCCGATCAACATCATCAGCGAGGCGAAATACAGCGCTCGAAAGGATTTCCAGATTTGGCGCATCGGCGTTCCGAGCGGCTCCTTGCAGTAAATACCGGGCGGTCAGAACGACAGCCCGGCAGCAGCGATACGTCAGGCCTGGGCGGCCAGCACACGGCGCTCCCAGGGAGTGATTTCATCAAAGAAGCTGGTCAACTCCATGGTCTTCGAAGCGATGTAGCCTTCGATGAACTCCGACCCGAACAGTTCCCTCGCCAACTGGCTACGTTTCAGACGCTCCAGCGCGGCGTGCAAGGTACACGGCAAGGCCAGATTATCCGGCACGGCGAACTCACCCTGGATTGCCGCGCTCGGCTCCAGTTCCTGTTCGATGCCGTGCAAACCCGCAGCCAGACTGGCGGCGATCGCCAGATAAGGGTTGGCGTCGGCGCCCGGCAAACGGTTTTCGACCCGACGTGCGACCGGCGAGCTGGCGGGAATACGCAAGCCGGCGGCGCGATTGTCATGGGACCAGCAGGCATTGTTCGGCGACGCGTACGGATGACACAGGCGCTGATAGGAATTCACGTTGGGCGCAAACAGTGCGGTGAAATCGGCGAGGCCTGCCTGTTGCCCGCCGATGAAGTGGCGGAACATCGCCGTCGGCTCGCCGTTCGAGTCGGTAAAGACATTCTTGCCGCTGCCGATTTCAACAATGCTCTGGTGAATATGCATCGAGCTGCCCGGCGTATGTGCCAGCGGCTTGGCCATGCACACCACGCTCAGGCCATGCTTGAGCGCGACTTCCTTGAGCAGGTGCTTGAACAGGAACGTCTGATCGGCCAGCAGCAGCGGGTCGCCGTGCAGCAGATTGATCTCGAACTGGCTGACGCCCATTTCATGCATGAAGGTGTCGCGTGGCAGGCCGAGCGCTGCCATGCACTTATACACTTCACTGAAGAATGGCCGCAGACCGTTGTTGGAACCGACGCTGAACGCCGACTGGCCATCTTCGCGACGGCCGTCGAGGCCGACCGGCGGACGGAACGGCTGAGTCGGATCGTTGTTCGGTGCGAAGACAAAAAATTCCAGCTCGGTCGCCACCACCGGCGCCAGACCGTGCGCGGCGTAACGGGCGATGACCGCTTTGAGCTGGCCACGGGTCGACAGACTTGAGCTCTCCCCGCTCAGTTCGTCGGCGTCGCAAATCGCCATGGCGCGCGGCTCGTCGCTCCAGGGCAAACGGTGAATCTGCGCAGGATCGGCGACCAGCGCCAGATCGCCGTCATCGCTGCCGTAGAACCGCGCCGGCGGATAGCCGCCCATGATGCATTGCAGCAGCACACCCCGCGCCAACTGCAAACGCCGCCCTTCGAGAAAACCCTCGGCGGTCATCACCTTGCCCCGTGGCACACCGTTCAGATCCGGGGTGACACATTCAATCTCATCAATGCCGGTCAATCGCTGCGCGAGTGAACCCTGGCCATCGGTTGTCATGACGCAATCCTTGTTGTTGTGCGAGCCGCGAACGGCGACCCGGACAAAATAGGCTGCGGCTGTTCGGAATATCAAGCAGCGTCAAACAAAAAGCCTGTCACGGCAGGTAAAGGCTGAATACCCCACCACCCAACGGCCCGCCATTGCTGATTTCGGTGCGCCCTTCCACGCCGATGCGCTGATGCAGCGCGGCGATGCGATTGGCGAAATACAGACCGAGGCCGGTGCTGCCGCTGCTGTGATTGATGCCCTGCACATAATCGGCCTGACGCTCGAGCATCTCTGCTGGATAGCCGTCGCCATCGTCGTTGATGCTCAATACCAGTTGCCCGGCTTCATCACTGACAGTAATCAGCAACGACTCGCGGGCGTAACGGATCGCATTGTTGATGCAGTTACCGAGCACCGAAGCGATCAGCTCGCGATCGAAGAAACCCAGCGGGCTCAACGGATCGACTTCATAGGTGGCGATGATGCCGCGACTGGCAAACACTTCCTGATGCGCGGCCAGTTGCGCCTCGATGAAATCATCGAGTTCGTGATACGCCGGCTGTAGCGGCAACTGGTTGACGCCGAGTTTGTACAGCCCGAGCAACTGCACCAGCATGCCGTTGAGGTGGGCGAACTCGAAGTCGATCACGCCCTGCTCCGAGCCGTCGCGCAGCTCTTTGGGCAGACGCGCGAGCCATTGGCTGTGCGCCTGCATCAGCATGGCCAGGGAATTCTTCATGTCGTGGACGGTGGAGGCAATCACCGTGGAAAAATCCAGCGCCGGATCAATTGGGTTCATTCGCCAAACGCCTTGCTTTTCAGCTTCTGATAACGCGCAAACCGCGCGTCGGTGTCGGGCATCAGGCCCACCAGTTTCAGGCAGGCCCGACATTCTTCCAGCTCCGCCGACGGCACACTGGTGTCGGTGCCGTGCAGCAGCGACTGGGCCAGGTTCAGCGCAATACTGATGTTTTTCGGTTGCAGCTTGAGCGCCTTGCGGAACACCTCGCGGGCCTCGACCAGATTGCCGGTCTTGTACACGCGCACGCCCTGGCGGTTGAGATCGGCCGCAGCGTTGCTCGAGCTGAGAATGGTCGGATCGTCGGTGAGCTTGGCGATGTCTTTCATCACCGCCGGGTCATCACCGTAAATCTCCGCGCAGCTCTTGAGCATCGAAGTGCCCGCCTCGGCCTGACCGAGCATCTGCAACTGCTTGGCCACCAGCAACGCCGCCTCGGGGCTCATGAATTGCTCCATGCCATCGAGGCGCATCAGTGCTTGTTCGGTGAGTTTGTCGGCGGTTTCAGCGTCGTTGAGCAACAGGCTGGTGGCCTTCATCAGCCGCGCGCGAATTTGCAGGCCGGGATCGCTCGGGTTCTCCTTGGCCACGGCACTGAGGGTGGTGTTGATCTCCAGCCGCGTGCGCGTGTCGAGACCGCGATCGCTGCCCTTGCTGATCAGCGCGTGCGCCAGGCCGAGATTGCTTTCCGGGTCCTTGAAACGCGACTGCGCGCCCTGCGCCACGGCCTGACGATAAGCCCGCGAGGCGGTTTCGAAATCTTCGTTGGCCATCGCCAGTTTGCCGAGCAAAGCCTGGCGGCGCACCGCCAGCGGCGACAGACGGATCGCTTCTTCGAGCACCCGCTGCGCGCCTTTGCTGTCGCCTTCGGCCACCAGCACATCAGCCATGCCGTCATACAGTGCCGGCATCATCGGGAACACTTTCAAGGCCTTTTCATAGACCTCTTTGGCCTGCGAGACCTGCCCGCGCTTGAACAGCAACTTGCCCAATCCAGCGAAGGCCCACGGCAACGGCCGGTCGGCAATGATGCCGTCGTAGAGCCGCTCCAGCGCTTCGTTCTGGTTCATGTCGCGCAGGGCGTCGGCGCGGTAGCGCAGGCACAGCGGCGAATAGCGGATGTCCTGTTTGCACAACGCAATACAGGCGTTGAGCACCTCGACCGGCTTACCGCGATCGAGGGCCTGCAGAATCGGTTTGAGCAACGTCTTGCGTTGCTCCAGACGCTCAAGACGCTGGGCCAGTCCGGAACGGTTGAACGGCTTGGTCAGGTACGCATCCGGCTCGTGCTCCAGCGCACTGAGCACCATCGCCTGACTGGTCTCAGCGGTGACCATGACGAAAACGGCTTCGTGGCTGATGAGCTTTTCCGACATCAGGTCTTCGAGCACCTGCTGGCCATTCTTCTTGCCGTCGCCGAGGTGGAAGTCCTGAAGAATGAAATCGTAGGACTTCTGCGAGCACATCTTCAGCGCCTGCTCCCCAGTGTCGGCAGTATCGACATCCTTGACGCCGAGCTCACGCAACATCGAACGCACGGAACTGCGGAAATCGGAAAAATCATCGACGATCAGAAAGCTTTTTTGGTGATACGACGACATCGAAGATTTCCAGGCAATTGAAGAAAACGAACCGAGGCGATTTCAGGCGCGCAGATGATAGCCGGAGGCCATGCGCCATCAAGCGATTTCGCTGGAGTCTGAACTCACCGTTCGGGTTATCGGCCAAAAATCCCGGGGCCTGAGGGTGGTGCTCAAGATTCTTCGTTGAGATTGTCGAAGCGTCCGAGGATCGAAATCAACGACGACTGACCACCGATCATCACGCCGGAAAATTAATCGGCACGGTTGCCAATCACCGGATGTCAAAAACACAGGCAGCACATTTGTCCTTCAAAAGTGCAGGCAGATTAGCAAATGAGGTTTATTCTGCTCAATTACCTGCGCCCCCGGACGTCCGCGATACGCTTGTACCGCCACAAAAAAGGCCGAAGTGATGACCTCGAAAACCCCTGCCTCGCCCTCTGCGCCCGAACGCAAGGACCTGACACCCAGCCACCTGAATTTCCCCGTGGTGGGCATCGGCGCCTCGGCGGGCGGCCTGCAAGCGACCAAGCTGTTTTTCGAGCATATGCCGAAGGACAGTGGCATGGCGTTCGTGATCATTTTGCACCTGTCGCCCGATCACCAGAGCATCGCCGACCAGATCATTCAGGAATCGACGCGCATGCCGGTGCTGCAAGTGACGCAGCCGGTGCCGATCGAAAAGAACTGCGTGTACGTGATTTCTCCGGCGCACTCGCTGACGATGAATGACGGCTACCTGCGCGTCAGCCCCGCTGGCTCACCGCAAGCGCGCCACACTGCCATCGACCTGTTCTTCCGCGATCTGGCCGATGTGCATCGCGAGCGGGCTTTTTGCCTGGTGCTTTCAGGCACCGGTTCCGATGGTGCGGTGGGCTTGTCGCGAATCAAGGAACAGGGTGGCGTGACGCTGGTGCAAGTGCCGGAAGACGCCGAGTTCGACGGCATGCCGCGTGCCGCCATCGAGACGCGCATGGTCGATCTGATACTGCCAGTGGTCGAGATGCCGCAGAAACTGATGGAGCTGTGGCGCAACTCTCAGAACATCAAATTACCCAGCGCCAATGATCCCGACCTGAAAGCCTTGAAGCCTGCAAACGAACACGAAGCGTCGATCGCCGAACAACGCCTGCATGAAATCCTGTTGTACCTGCGCAGCAGCACCGGTCACGATTTCAAACACTACAAGCGCGCCACCGTGCTGCGCCGCATCGAGCGGCGCATGCAGGTCACCAGCCAGTCTGACCTCGGCGCCTATTACGACTACCTGCAAAATACCCCGGAAGAATCCAAGGCCCTGCTCGGCGATATGCTGATCGGCGTGACCAACTTCTTCCGTGACCGCGAAGCCTTCGAAGCCCTTGAGCGCGATGTGCTGCCGCAACTGGTGCAATCGGTTGCCGACTCGTCGGAAAAAGAAGAACTGCGCATCTGGTCTGCCGGCTGCTCGACCGGCGAAGAAGCCTACAGCCTGGCGATCCTGCTCGATGATCAGATGCAGGTACAAAGCAGCAAGGCCAACCTGCAAGTGTTCGCCACCGATATCGACGAACGCGCGATCACCACTGGCCGCGCCGGCACCTATCCGCAAGCCATCGTCACCGACGTACCGCCAACACGCCTTCGGCATTATTTCGTCAAGGACAATGAGCATTACCGGATTCGCAAGGAAATCCGCGAGAAAGTGCTGTTCGCCAAGCACAGCCTGTTGTCCGATCCGCCGTTCTCGCAGATCGACCTGATCGTTTGCCGCAATCTGCTGATTTACCTGGATCGCGAGGTGCAGCGGGAAATCCTGCAGATGTTCCACTTCGCCCTGCGACCGGGTGGTTTCCTGTTTCTCGGCACTTCGGAAAGCGCCGATGCCTGCCATGAACTGTTCGCGCCCGTGGACAAGCGCAACCGCATCTTCCGCGCCAAGACCGGCACCGCGAACAGCCGCCGCACCCCGACCATGCCGCGTGGCGGTTACATGCGCACCAGCGTTTCCCGACCGCCATCGAAAGCCATCGAGCCCGTCAAGCTGTCGTTTGCCGATATCCACCGCCGCGCCATAGAACGCTTCGCCCCGCCGAGCATCATCGTCGACACCAACGCCGATATCCTTCACATGAGCGAAGCCGCCGGGCGCTTCCTGCGGCATGTCGGCGGCGAGCTGTCACGCAACTTGCTGACGCTGATCCTGCCGGAACTGCGCCTGGAAATCCGCACGACGCTGTTCCAGGTGCAGCAAAGCAACCTTACCGTGCGCTCGCGTGAAGTGCTGCTCAAGCGCGAGGAGCGTCAGTACCGCATCACGCTGATTGCGCAGCCGTACAAGGACGACGACTTCGACAGCGAGTGCGTGCTGGTGACCTTCGATGAAACGGAGATCGACGCGCACGAGCAGGCGCTGACCACGGTGCTGCAGACTGAAAGCCAAGTGCTCTCGAATCTGGAACGTGAGCTGCAACGCACCAAATTGCATTTGCAGGACACCATCGAACAGTCGGAAATCTCCAGCGAAGAGCTCAAGGCTTCCAACGAGGAGATGCAGGCGATCAACGAAGAACTGCGCTCGGCCACCGAAGAGCTCGAGACCAGCAAGGAAGAGTTGCAGTCAATCAATGAAGAGCTGTTGACGGTCAACTACGAGCTGAAGACCAAAGTCGAAGAAACCGACAAGATCAACGATTATCTGACCAATCTGATCGCTTCTACTGACATTGCTACGGTGTTCGTTGATCGCAGCATGCGTATCAAATGGTTCACGCCGCGCGCCACCGACATCTTCAGCATGTTGCCGGTAGACACCGGCCGTTCACTGCTGGATATCACCCATCGCCTGAATTACCCGGCGATGACCGAGGATGCGGCGCAAGTGTTCGAATCGCTGAACATGATCGAACGCGAGGTCAGCAGTACCGATAACCGCTGGTACATCGCCCGCTTGCTGCCTTATCGTTCCAGCGAAGACCATATCGACGGCACGGTGCTGACCTTCATCGACATCAGCAAGCGCCGCGAAGCCGAGGAAGAGTTGCGCCTGGGCGAAGAACGCATGCGTCTGGTCGCTGAGAGTACGCGTGACTACGCGATTATCATCCTCGATGAAATGGGTGCGATCACCAGTTGGAACAAAGGCGCTGAACTGATCTTTGGCCACAGCAAAAACGAGGCCGAAGGTCAGTACTACGACTTCATCTTCACAGCCGAAGACCGTGCTGCTGGCATGGCTGAAAGTGAACTATCCACCGCCCGCCAGCACGGCCGCTCGGAGGATGAGCGCTGGCATGTGCGCAAGGATGGCAGCCGTTTCTTCTGCAGCGGCGAGGTCACCCTGCTCAGCGGCGACCGCTTGCAGGGCTATGTAAAAATCGCCCGCGACCTGACCGGACACAAGCGCCAGCAGGATGAACAGAGCAAGGAACTGGCGCAGACGCGCAATACGGTGTCCCTGCGTGATGAGTTCTTCGCGGTCATGTCCCACGAACTCAAGCACCCGCTCAACCTGATCCAGCTCAACGCCGAACTGCTGCGGCGCCTGCCGATGATCCGTACTGCCGGCCCGGCGACCAAAGCGGTCAATACCATCTGCGATGCCGTCAACAGCCAGGCGCGGATCATCGACGACCTGCTTGATGTAGCACGGGTACGCACCGGCAAGCTCAAACTGCAATTGGCGCGTGTCGATCTGAGCGCGGTTCTGCGTGACATCCACACGGTAGTGCTGAATGAACAGCATGCCACGCGCATCGACCTGCAATTGCCTGAAGCACCGTTGATCATTCATGCCGACCCGACACGGGTCGAGCAGATCATCTGGAATCTGGTCAACAATGCCTTGAAGTTCACACCACCGAGCGGGCGCATCGAGTTGATCGCCAGCAAGAGCGGGAAAATGGCGCAACTGGACGTCAAGGATAACGGCGTCGGCATCGCTGCGGAAAACCTCGAACACGTCTTCGATCTGTTCGGCCAGGCGGAAAAACAGCACACCAACCATCAACGTGAAGGCTTGGGCATCGGCCTGTCACTGGTGCGGCAACTGACCGAAGCCCAGCACGGCACGGTGAAGGTTGCTTCGCCGGGACTGGGCGCCGGTTGTACCTTTACCGTTCGCCTGCCGCTGTCGACTGATGTCGAAGAAACCGCTGCAACAGCCGAGGTTGAACCGGTTTCCGGCAAGCTCGATGGCTTGAGCATTCTGCTGGTCGACGACTCGCCGGAAGTGCTGGAGACCTTGAAGCTGCTGCTGGAGATGGAAGACGCCGAAGTGACGGCCTTCGACCATCCCGTGGCAGCGCTGAAAGCCGCTGAGAGCACGCGCTACGATCTGATCATCTCAGACCTCGGCATGCCGGTCATGACCGGCTATGAACTGATGGCTGCCCTGCGCAAGCTGCCGCTGGTGAAAAACGTACCGGCGATCGCCCTGACCGGGTATGGCACTCAGAGCGACATGCAGAAGTCCCGGGAAGCCGGGTTCGATCAGCATCTGGGCAAACCGGTGGCGTACGACGACCTGATTGAAACCATCGAGGCGTTGCGCCGTTCGGAGTTGCTGTAAAGCTCGCCAGCGCTCCAACGCAAAAAGCCCCGCCACACGATTAAGTGAAGCGGGGCTTTTCGTTTTTGAAGAGGTGGTGTCCCAGGCGGGGTTCGAACCTGCAACCTTCCCCTTAGGAGGGGGATGCTCTATCCAATTGAGCTACTGAGACACTGATTGACGCGGGCTGTATGCGGCGCGACAGCCGGCGTGCATGTTAACGGCCAGCCCCTGTTTTGTCATGTCGTCCGTAGGGCTTTTTAAGTGTAGGCAAGCGCCCTGGAAGATTGCGGGAACTTTTACCGGGCAAATTGCACTGCGCGGAAATGCGGTCATTGCAGATTGCAATCAGCGTCGCCGGAAAAAACATACCAAACCCTTGTTTTTAAAGGACTTATCAGCCGTTACACAGTTGGCACGGCGACTGCTATGCCTGTTCTATCAAAAAGAACAATTTGGAGCGTCGTGCCATGAACAGCACCCTCTTGCTTGCAAACGCAGCGGCTCTGGCTGTCTTGCTCGGATCACATTTTTTTCCCAAGGCTGACGTTGAGCAGCCAGTGGCGCAGCGCATGCCGCATTACCTGCAAGTGCAGAAAGCGCCGCAGTGGGCCGTGTTGAGTGATCGCAGCGACGCTTCTACACAAATGGTCAGCGAGCCTGAGCAAGCCTCGGCGCCAACCACCGAACGTCTGGTTTTTTGAAATATCTTCAGGAGTACAACATGTCCAAATCAGCGACGGGATTTCTGATCCTCGCTTTACTGAGTGGCGTTACCCATCTGGCGCTGTTCGAGGAGACGGAAGTCACCTTGCCTCTGGTTGGCTGTGGCGTGTTTGCGGTGCTGTTTGTGCTGGCGCTGATTGCCGGGCGCAAGATCAAGTTCGATCCGGTTCTGCGTTGAGCCGAACCAATTCCAGTAACGAAGAGACCGCGGTAGCAAGGTCAACAGAGTTGTCGATCTGATGAACGGGGCTGTCGCTGGATCTTCGGTCTTTGAACAACGCATTGCGAGCCAGCCTCGCATCGATTTGCTCAGGGGTCTCCCGACCACGGCTGAGCAAGCGCTTGCGCAGGACCTCATCGTTGACTGTCAGCAGAACCGGCACCAGCGTTGGATATTTCTCCATTGCTTGACGCAGGTTCGCTCTCGACCCGTTAACCAGTACGTGCCGGCCCGCTTGCAACCATTCATCCATTTCCCTTGGAATGCCGTAAGAGAGACCGTTGGCTTGCCAGGCCAAGGAAAAAGCGCCTGCGTGCTGTCGCCGGTCGAATTCTTCAGGCGTCACGCCGATTGCATCTTCGCCAATTGACTCCGCTGATCGGGTAATCACCCGGCGCATCACTTCACAGTTCAACTCACGCAATGGCTCACGCGCTGCTTCGATCAGGCTGTCCTTGCCCGAACCGGACGGCCCCATCAGGTAAAAAAGCTTGCCATCCATCCCGAAAACGCCCTCCGACGGGTGCTGCCTCTAGTAAATCGGCAAATTGCCACTATCCTGTACACATAGGGATCAAGAATAGCGAGCCGCATAGCATGCACGTTCTGAGGTCTTCGGACATCAACAGATGTGCATGCGAAAACGGGCAGCGATACGGAAGGATGGAAAGTTTTCCAACCAGTCCGCATTTCTGACAATTGGTGCTGGCATTACGCCTTTACCCGGCTCAATATTTGTCACAGAATTGACGCCAATGATCTGGCAATTTTGAGGCATGATGCCGGCCTCTTAACAATTCAGGTTGAACCAATTGGTCCGGATGCTTGTCCTACCACACATCCTGCGGCCAATCCCGAGAACCGCTCCCCTGAACTAACCGGTTAAATATATGCGCCCATTGAAACAGGCAATTTATTCCAGCCGTACGGCTGACAAGTTTGTCGTACGTCTGCCAGACGGAATGCGTGAACGCATTGCCGAGGTGGCTCGCAATCATCATCGCAGCATGAACTCCGAGATCATTGCGCGCCTTGAGCAGAGTCTTATTCAGGAAGGCGCACTGGGCGAAGAGCTGAGCATGCGCCTGGACAGCCCGGAGCTGTCGCTGCACGAGCGCGAGCTGTTGCAACGCTTCCGTCAGCTGTCGCACCGTCAGCAGAACGCCCTGGTGTCGCTGATCGCACACGACGCAGAAATGGCCGCAGACGCGTCCTGAGTTATACCGAACATATTGAAGCCAGCATGATTGCTGGCTTTTTTTTGCCCGCAATATGA
Source organism: Pseudomonas sp. S3_G06 (assembly GCF_054667565.1). Taxonomy (NCBI): domain Bacteria; kingdom Pseudomonadati; phylum Pseudomonadota; class Gammaproteobacteria; order Pseudomonadales; family Pseudomonadaceae; genus Pseudomonas; species Pseudomonas sp. S3_G06. The sequence continues at coordinate 793,713 of NZ_CP162738.1, read as the reverse complement.
CAGATGGCCGCTTGGCAATTGAGTGTGGCAGGCACAAAAAAGCCCGTCGATTTGACGGGCTTTTCATTGCACAAGGTCAGAGCAGGAAGATTGTCGCCAACCCGAGGAAGATGAAGAAGCCACCGCTGTCGGTCATCGCGGTGATCATCACACTGGCGCCCATCGCCGGATCGCGGCCCATTTTGGCCAGCGTCATCGGGATCAACACGCCCATCAACGCCGCCAGCAACAGATTGAGCGTCATCGCTGCCGTCATCACCACGCCAAGCGACCAACTGCCGTAGAGCATGTACGCGACTACACCGATCACCCCGCCCCAGACCAGACCGTTGATCAAACCGACCGCCAGCTCTTTGCGCATCAAGCGCGAGGTGTTGCCGGTGCTGACCTGATCCAGCGCCATGGCGCGCACGATCATGGTGATGGTCTGGTTGCCGGAGTTGCCGCCGATACCCGCCACGATCGGCATCAGCGCCGCCAGTGCCACGAGCTTCTCGATCGAACCTTCGAACAGACCGATCACCCGCGATGCGACAAATGCAGTGATCAGGTTCACCGCCAGCCACGCCCAACGGTTACGCAGGGATTTCCACACCGAGGCGAAGATATCTTCCTCTTCGCGCAGACCGGCCATGTTGAGGACTTCGCTTTCGCTTTCCTCACGGATCAGGTCGACCATTTCGTCGATGGTCAGACGGCCGATCAGTTTGCCGTTCTTGTCGACCACCGGCGCCGAGATCAAGTCGTAACGCTCGAATGCCTGAGCGGCGTCGTAGGCGTCTTCGTCAGGATGGAAACTGACCGGATCGCTGGCCATGACTTCGGCGACCTGCTTCTCCGGATCGTTGACCAGCAGACGCTTGATCGGCAGCACGCCCTTGAGCACGCCGTCGTAATCGACCACGAACAGTTTGTCGGTGTGACCGGGAAGCTCTTTGAGGCGACGCAGGTAACGCAGAACCACTTCAAGGCTGACGTCCTCACGGATCGTCACCATCTCGAAGTCCATCAACGCACCGACCTGATCCTCGTCATAGGAGAGGGCCGAGCGCACGCGTTCGCGCTGCTGGTTATCCAGACTCTCCATCAGCTCATGGACAACGTCGCGCGGCAGCTCGGAGGCCAGGTCAGCGAGTTCGTCGGCGTCCATGTCCTTGGCCGCAGCCAGGAGCTCGTGATCGTCCATGTCGGCGATCAGCGTCTCACGGACGGAATCGGATACTTCAAGAAGAATGTCGCCGTCGCGGTCGGCCTTGACCAGTTGCCAGAGCGTCAGACGATCGTCCAGCGGCAAGGCTTCGAGAATGTAGGCGACGTCGGCGGAGTGCAGGTCATCGAGCTTGCGTTGCAGCTCGACGAGGTTTTGCCGGTGAACCAGGTTTTCCACGCGGTCGTGATGCGGACCTTCCTGGCGATGAGTCAGGTCTTCAACGACACGTTGGCGCTGCAGCAACTCGACGACCTGAGCCAGGCGGTCCTGCAGGCTTTCCTGTGTTTTCTTTACTTCGATTTCGGACATAGGCGAACTCCACTCCCAGCAGCGGGGCACGCCGGAAGGATCAATCAGTCAATTCATGATTGGTGAAACGGTTTACTGAACAACTACTGGGTAAGTCCATGGAGGTTTTCCATAAGCCCCGGCGGGGCTGACGGGCGCAATGATACACGCCTGACGGTTTAAAACGTTGAAAAAATCACGGCTGAAACAAGCGCTTGCGAAACAAACCTGAGCACCTGCCTGACCCGTGCAAATGCGACGACTCATCTTGAAAAGAAAACACACCGGCAACGCAAAAAGCAGCGACTACCCTTGAGCGTAGATCGTCACGGAGGACATCGAATGCCAGCAAAACCCGCGCTATATCTACTGACCGTCCTGCTCCACACCACGCCTGCCAACGCCACCACACTTCATCGTTGCCAGGCCGCTGACGGCAGCGTCACATTCACATCGATGAGCTGCGCAACCGGCGAGCAGCTCTCAATTCAGGAGGTCCACCCGTATTCACCTGGCTGGGTCGCAATCATGCCGGAGTTCAATCACGAAGCCGTGACCGGCATGAAAGACAGCGGACGCGAACCAGGCATCGTCGGCGGCAGCGAACACAAATGTGGAAACCTGATCGATAACAAACAGCGGCGCGAAGCGATCATCAATCGGCGAGTAATTGCCGGCATGAGCCAGCGGGACGTCGAAAGCGCACTGGGCAAGCCCGACAAGATCAACACGCGCACGTCGACCACGAGCTATCGTTACGACCTCAAGCGAGGCCGCAGTGCTCAAATTGATTTTGATGAAAGAGGGTGTGTGAAGGGAAAAGCCAAATCCCGGACAGCAAAAAGCCCGCGTTAAACGCGGGCTTCTTGGTATATGGTGCACTCGACAGGATTCGAACCTGTGACCGCTCGGTTCGTAGCCGAGTACTCTATCCAGCTGAGCTACGAGTGCATTTTGTGTTTTTAAACCAGACCACAACTGGCTGAAGCCGAGTTACTCACCTTACAGCAAATAACTCTTAAATGGTGCACTCGACAGGATTCGAACCTGTGACCGCTCGGTTCGTAGCCGAGTACTCTATCCAGCTGAGCTACGAGTGCATTTGTTGCCGCGCATTATAGGCCGTCTAATCTCTATGTCAAACACTTTTTCTAGTAATTTCAACAACTTACAGAAGAAGCCAGATTACGACGTACTAAGCAAATAATGGCGGAGAACGGGGGATTCGAACCCCCGACACCCTTTTGAGGTGTACTCCCTTAGCAGGGGAGCGCCTTCGGCCACTCGGCCAGCTCTCCGCAACACGGGGCGTATATTAACCAGCTTCTTCCCCGTTTGCAAACATAAAAATCGATAAAAATTAATGGCTTGGTTCTTCGTCCTTCTCTTTCTTTATACGCAGGTAAATTTCCTCACGGTGCACCGCAACCTCTTTCGGAGCGTTGACGCCGATACGCACCTGGTTTCCTTTGACGCCGAGCACGGTCACGGTGATTTCGCCGTCACCGATAATCAGGCTTTCCGCGCACCGACGAGTCAGAATCAGCATACCTTTCTCCTTACGCCATTCATTTCAGGGACAACAGTCTGCAAAAAAAAGGCACCCGACCTACAACCGCAGCGATCGTAGCCCTACATGCCTGAGTATTGACCAGCGCGAGCAAAAGAACAGTTCCGGGGCTCGCGCCATTCAAAAATAAAGGGCGCGGTCAGACCGCGCCCTTCACAGAAGCGGATTACTCGCCCTGACGGGCCGGAGCATCCAGTTCGAAAGCCGTGTGCAGCGCGCGCACAGCCAGTTCCAGGTATTTCTCTTCGATCACTACGGACACCTTGATTTCCGAAGTCGAGATCATCTGGATGTTGATGCTTTCTTTCGCCAGGGATTCGAACATGCGGCTGGCCACGCCTGCGTGGGAACGCATGCCGACGCCGACGATCGAGACCTTGGCAATCTTGGTGTCGCCGACGACCTCACGGGCACCGATCTCGCGAGCGGTGTTTTCCAGCACGGTCTGTGCGGCCTGGTAGTCGTTGCGGTGCACGGTGAAGGTGAAGTCGGTGGTGTTATCGTGCGCGACGTTCTGCACGATCATGTCGACTTCGATGTTCGCGGCACTGATCGGGCCGAGAATCTTGAACGCCACGCCCGGGGTGTCTGGCACGCCACGGATGGTCAGCTTGGCTTCATCGCGGTTGAAAGCGATGCCGGAAATGATCGGCTGTTCCATGGTTTCCTCTTCATCAATAGTAATGAGGGTGCCCGGACCCTCCTTGAAGCTGTGCAGTACGCGCAGCGGAACGTTGTACTTGCCGGCGAATTCCACCGCACGGATCTGCAGCACCTTGGAACCGAGGCTGGCCATTTCCAGCATCTCTTCGAAGGTGATCTTGTCCAGACGCTGAGCGACCGGCACCACACGCGGGTCGGTGGTGTAGACACCGTCGACGTCGGTGTAGATCTGGCATTCATCCGCCTTCAAGGCCGCCGCCAGTGCCACGCCGGTGGTATCGGAACCGCCGCGACCGAGGGTGGTGATGTTGCCGTGCTCATCGACGCCCTGGAAACCGGCGACAACCACCACGCGACCAGCCTTCAGATCACCGCGAATCTTCTGGTCATCAATCTGCAAGATACGCGCTTTATTGTGCGCACTGTCAGTCAGGATCCGTACCTGATTACCGGTGTACGACACCGCCGGCACACCGCGCTTGATCAGCGCCATGGCCAACAGGGCAATCGTCACCTGCTCACCGGTGGACACGATCACGTCCAGCTCGCGCGGAACCGGTTGTGCCTCGCCACTGATTTGCTTGGCCAGATCGATCAGACGGTTGGTTTCGCCGCTCATTGCAGACAGCACAACCACCAGGTCATCGCCGGCATCGCGGAATTTCTTAACCTTGTCGGCGACCTGCTCGATTCTCTCGACAGTGCCGACCGAGGTGCCTCCAAATTTCTGTACGATCAAAGCCATTTCAAAGCCGCCTCTGCCCATGAAGGGCGCCCAATAATCTTTCGAACAGTCGCCGGGCCCGCCACTAGACTGCGGGGCCGGCGAGCCGTCTTATAAAGCCTGCTCGACGAATGGAACGGTCAGCGCCAGCGCGCCATCCAGCGCAGCGGCATCGACACCGCCGCCCTGCGCCATGTCCGGACGACCACCACCCTTCCCGCCCACTGCCGCAGCAGCCTGTTTCATCAAATCACCGGCTTTGAGTTGGCCAGTCAGGTCCTTGGTTACGCCTGCAACCAGTACGACCTTTTCCTCATGGACACCGCCGAGCAGGATCACTGCGCGGCCGAGTTTGTTTTTCAGCTGATCGACCAGCGCCAGCAGCGCCTTGCCATCCTGACCGTCCAGACGGGCGGCCAAAACCTTCACATCCTTGACGTCCACCGCCGAGGCCGACAGATCGTCGCCCGCAGCGCTGGCTGCCTTGGCCTGCAACTGCTCGAGTTGTTTCTCCAGCAGACGGTTGCGCTCCAGTACCGCCGAGAGCTTGTCGATCAGGTTGTCGCGGCTGCCCTTGACCAGGCTGGCCGCTTCCTTGAGTTGTTCTTCCGCCGCGTTCAAGTAGGCCAGCGCCGCAGCACCGGTGACTGCCTCGATACGACGCACGCCCGATGCCACGCCGCCTTCGCTGATGATTTTCAGCAGGCCGATGTCGCCGGTACGGTTGGCGTGGATACCGCCGCACAGTTCGACCGAGAAGTCGCCCATGCTCAGCACGCGCACGCTGTCGCCGTACTTCTCGCCGAACAGCGCCATGGCGCCTTTGTTCTTCGCGGTTTCGATGTCGGTTTCTTCGGTTTCAACGGCGGAGTTCTTGCGAATCTCGGCGTTGACGATGTCTTCCAGCTGCTTGATCTGTTCTGGCTTGATCGCTTCGAAGTGGCTGAAGTCGAAACGCAGACGCTGACTGTCGACCAACGAACCTTTCTGCTGCACATGCTCACCGAGCACCTGACGCAGCGCGGCGTGCAGCAAGTGCGTAGCCGAGTGGTTCAGCGCGGTGGCGTGACGCACTTCGGCGTCGACGTGGGTTTCCACCGGCGCCCCAATGGTCAGACTGCCCGAGGCCAGCACGCCGTGGTGCAGGAATGCGCCGCCGGTCTTGGTGGTGTCGCGCACGTCGAAGCGGCTGCTGCCGGCCTGAATGAAACCGCAGTCGCCGATCTGGCCACCGGATTCGGCGTAGAACGGCGTCTGGTTGAGCACGATCACGCCTTCCTGACCTTCGCTCAGCACGTCGACCGACTGGCCATCCTTATAGATGGCAACGATTTTCGCCGAGCCGCTGGTGGCGGCGTAACCGGTGAACTCGGTGGCCACGTCGACCTTGACCAAGGTGTTGTAGTCCAGACCGAACGAGCTGGCCGAACGCGCGCGAACACGCTGCGCTTCCATCTCGCGCTCGAAACCGGCTTCGTCGACGGTCAGGCCGCGCTCGCGGGCGATGTCGGCGGTCAGGTCCATCGGGAAACCGTAGGTGTCGTAGAGTTTGAACACCACGTCGCCTGGCACCACGGTGCCTTTGAGCTCGGCCAGATCCTGCTCGAGGATTTTCAGGCCGTGCTCCAGGGTCTTGGAGAACTGCTCTTCTTCAGCCTTGAGCACGCGTTCGATGTTGCTTTGCTGCTTCTGCAGTTCCGGGAAGGCTTCGCCCATCTCGGCAACCAGCGCCGCGACGATCTTGTAGAAGAAGCTGCCGGTGGCGCCGAGCTTGTTGCCGTGACGGCAGGCGCGACGGATGATCCGGCGCAGCACGTAACCGCGACCTTCGTTGGACGGCAGCACGCCATCGGCAATCAGGAAACCGCAGGAACGGATGTGGTCGGAGACGACTTTGAGCGAGGACTGATCGCCGTTTTCGCAGCCGATCGCTTCAGCCGAAGCCTTGAGCAGGTTCTTGAACAGGTCGATGTCGTAGTTGGAGTTGACGTGCTGCATCACCGCACTGATCCGCTCCAGGCCCATGCCGGTGTCCACCGACGGCGCTGGCAACGGATGCAACACGCCATCGGCGGTGCGGTTGAACTGCATGAACACGTTGTTCCAGATTTCGATGTAGCGGTCGCCATCTTCTTCCGGCGAGCCCGGCGGGCCGCCCCAGATGTGCTCGCCGTGATCGTAGAAAATCTCGGTGCACGGGCCGCACGGGCCGGTATCGCCCATGGTCCAGAAGTTGTCGGAAGCGTACGGCGCACCCTTGTTGTCGCCGATGCGGATCATGCGCTCGGCGGGCACACCGATTTTCTGTGTCCAGATGTCATACGCTTCGTCGTCGGTAGCGTAGACGGTGACCCAGAGCTTTTCCTTCGGCAGCTTGAGCACGCCAGTCAGGAAGGTCCAGGCAAAGGTGATCGCGTCGTGCTTGAAGTAGTCGCCGAAGCTGAAGTTACCGAGCATTTCGAAGAACGTGTGGTGACGCGCGGTATAACCGACGTTTTCCAGGTCACTGTTCTTGCCGCCGGCGCGCACGCATTTCTGGCTGCTGGTGGCACGGGTGTACGCACGTTTTTCCTGGCCCAGGAAGCAGTCCTTGAACTGGTTCATCCCCGCGTTGGTGAACAGCAGGGTTGGGTCGTTGCCCGGAATCAAAGAGCTGGAGGCTACACGGGTGTGGCCTTGCTCTTCGAAGAAGCGAAGGAAGGCTTCACGGATTTCTGCGCTTTTCATTAGGTTCTTCCACGGAGGCTGCGGCCAAAGGCCTGTTCGAAACGTCGTGAGACGAAGCGACGGCAAAGGGCCGCATTATATCGGCCCTGCGCGCGGGGTACAGCGTGTTTATACGATAGAAACGGTCAATTGGACGGCTGACGCTGTCACTTGCGTGAAAACTCGACGAATGTCGCGATCACTTGTTCGATTTGCGCGCGGCTGACGTCCATGTGCGTGACCATGCGCAAGCGCGCAGCGGCGCTGAGCCTGATCCCGCGTTCGCCGGCAAAGTCCTTGAGTGCTGCGGCCTTGTCGCCCATCTGCACATAGACCATGTTGGTTTGCACGGGCTCGACGACGAAACCGGCCTCACGCAGACCCTCGGCGAGCAACTGCGCGTTGGCATGGTCATCCGCCAGCCGTTCGACGTGATGATCGAGCGCGTACAAGCCAGCCGCCGCGAGCAACCCGGCCTGACGCATGCCGCCACCGACCATTTTGCGCAAACGCCGCGCCTTGCCGATCAGTTGCTCGGAGCCGCACAGCACCGAGCCGACCGGCGCGCCGAGGCCTTTGGACAGGCACACCGACACCGAATCGAAATGCTGGGTGATCTCGCGGGCATCGACGCCGAGCTTGACCGCCGCGTTGTACAACCGCGCGCCGTCCAGGTGCAATTGCAGGCCGTGTTCCTGCGTAAAGCGTCGCGCGCGCGCCAGATATTCCAGCGGCAAGACTTTGCCCTGCATGGTGTTTTCCAGCGCCAGCAAACGCGTGCGGGCGAAATGGAAATCGTCCGGTTTGATCGCGGCCGCAACCTGATCCAGATCCAGTGAACCGTCGGCCTGCACCTCCAGCGGCTGCGGCTGAATCGAACCGAGCACCGCCGCCCCGCCACCTTCGTACTTATAGGTGTGCGCCTGCTGACCGACGATGTACTCATCGCCACGCTCGCAGTGCGCCATCAGGCCGAGCAGGTTGCTCATGGTCCCGGTCGGCACGAATAGCGCAGCGGCAAAGCCCAGGCGTTTGGCCAGTTCGGCCTCGAGGCGATTGACCGTCGGATCTTCGCCATACACGTCGTCACCGGTATCGGCTGCGGTCATCGCATCGAGCATGGCTGGAGTCGGTTGGGTGACGGTGTCGCTGCGAAGATCAATAACGCTCATGAACCTGGCCTCTGGTCAGATGGGGAAATCCCTTTGTGAAGTGGAATTACTGCGGTCATCGCGCAGATTAATCAACCCTTGAACGCGGAAAAATCACCGCCCTCAGGAAAAAGCACAATCCATGTGGGAGCGAGCCTGCTCGCGAAAGCGGAGTAACAGGCAGCATATGCGTTGAATGTGAAGCCCCTTTCGCGAGCAGGCTCGCTCCCACAGTGTCATGTGCATGGCCGGGAAATATGTGTTACAAACTTGCCGCCGCCCGCCTATGGGCGGCGAAAACGTTCTCAGGGCGGGGTGCAATTCCCCACCGGCGGTAATTGCGCGCAATGCGCATAGCCCGCGAGCGCTTGGCGTTGCACACGGCTTGGATCGGGTGCATCGGCAAGGTCAGCAGACCCGGTGTGATCCCGGGGCCGACGGTCATAGTCCGGATGAAGAGAGAACGGGATCGACGCCAAAGGGCCGTCCGCGTGCATTCGTGCCTGCGTTCGCACCTTGCATCCCTTTCGATTCATAACGCCCTGTTTTTCACACAAACAGGAGTCAGAACATGCAACCCACCGCTATCGACAGCAAAAGCAAACACCCACAGGGCGAGCGCGTCGCGTTCATCCAGGCCTGCTGGCACAAGGAAATCGTCGACCAGAGCCGCAAAGGCTTCGTCGCTGAAATGCTGGTGCAGGGTTATCAGGAGTCGGACATCGATTTCTTCGAAGTCGGCGGCGCCTTTGAAATGCCGCTGCACGCCAAGCTGTTGGCCAAGTCCGGCCGTTACGCCGGCATCGTCGCCGCCGCCCTGGTGGTGGACGGCGGCATTTACCGTCACGAGTTCGTTGCGCAATCGGTGGTCAGCGGCCTGATGCAGGTGCAGCTGGAAACCGAAGTGCCGGTGTTCTCGGTGTCGCTGACCCCGCATCACTTCCATTCGGGCGAAGAGCATCAGAAGTTCTTCTTCGAGCACTTTGTGCACAAGGGTCAGGAAGCAGCGCGGACTTGCGCCGATACTTTGCAGAAGATTCGCGCGTTGCGTCGAACCGAGCCGCGTGCTGTAGCGGTCTGACTGCACCAGGCCGGGTGGGGACTCAAGCCCCTCCCGGATTCAAATGTGGGAGCGAGCCTGCTCGCGAAGGCGCTGTGTCAGCCTCCATAGATGTTGGCAGACAGTCAGCATTCGCGAGCAGGCTCGCTCCCACAGTGGTTTGCGTTAACCGGCACGTCAGGCGAGGTTTTCGTCAGTGGCCGGGACGATCAGGATGCCGGCGCGCAAGCCATTCTTGACCTTGGGGTTGGGGAAGATGATTCGCGCGCCCTGCTCTTCGATCACCCAACGGGTATTGGCCAGATCCTCGGCCAGCACATAACCCGGTTCCAGCTCGGAAAAGTTCTCGATATCCGCCGGCAGATTCAGGCGGAACGCATCGCTGTGCTTGATGATTTCCCGCGCCACGCTGAACAGCTGCAAGCCGTCCAGCCCTTCTTCTGTCTCCGGCTCAGTGCCTTCGATGATCTGCTTCAGACGGGTTTCCAGCAGTGAGACGTTGACGCCATCGTTCTGCCCGAACGGCCGCGCCTTGCCCAGTTCCAGGGTAAAAGCTTCAGCGTCGAGCTTGTCGTAGGTGTACGAACTGAAGACGATGGATGGTTTGTTCTGCAACAGCACTGCTTCCATGCCGGCGGCGCGCAGGCGTGCCAGCTCACGACGGGAATGCTGGCGCCCTTCCTTCCACGGGTACAAGGCGAACTGTTCGATCTTCGACCCACGAATCGCGGTATGCAGGTCGTAGTGCAGACGCTCGCGCTCGGGTTTGCTGAAGAAACTCGCCGCCAGCCGTTCCAGCTCACAGGCGCGCAACGCTTCCGAGCCGCTGCTTTGTTCGTGGCGGCCGTTGAACAGCCGATTGACGTCCTGCTCGACGAAACGCTCGCCCTTGCGAATCGCTTCCGGGTTGCCGAACAGGAACAGAATGCGTGCGCGCGGCTTGAGATCGCCGCGTGCGATGTCGTGCAGCAGCCGATCAAGCAACTCGATCGGTGCCGTTTCGTTGCCATGGATGCCTGCCGACAGCAGCAGGTCCAGGCCATTGTCGCGCGCTTCCGGGGGCCGCACTTCCAGCGCCCCTTCGCTCAACCAGCGCATGCGCACGCCTTCGACAGTCAGTTGAGTCTTCTCCGCCGGTTCGCGGCCGGCGAGGGTCAGTTCAAGCAGTTTGCCGAGGGCGAGCATAGAGCGGTTTCCTTAGTGGTCGTGGTTGCAATCCGGGCCGTGTACGTGATCCTCGTCAGCGCCGAGGTCAGCCGGTTCCATTTCCAGTTGCAGACTTACCAGATTAGTCGCCAATGGGCGCAGCAGCAGGTTGGCGTACTCTTCGTCACCTTCCTCGACGTCCACGCCGATCAGCAGCTGGCCACGGCCGTCCTGCTGGATCCACAGCTCTTTGCCTTGCCACATCACCGCGACGCGGGTGCACGAGGTTTGCAATTGCGTGCCGTCGGTGTCTTCAAGGATCAGCTGCAGGGAATCGCTCATGTTTTTACTCTCTTGGGGTGACACGCCGCGCGCCGCGTTCAGGCAGCGCGCCGGCGATCAATTGATCTGGAAGGGATAAACCGCGCCCAGTTTAAGGATTTGCGTCAGTTCATCCAGTGCCGTCCGGCATTCAAGCAGCAACTGCGGGTCCGCCAGATCGGTTTCGCTCAGGCGGTCGCGGTAGTGCTTTTCGACCCATGCGGTCAACGAACCGTATAACGGGGCCGTCATGATAACCCCTGGGTTGACCGCCGCCAGTTCGGTTTCATTCAGCGCCACGCGCAGACGCAGACACGCCGGGCCACCGCCGTTCTGCATGCTTTGCTTGAGATCGAAGACCTTCACTTCGCGGATCAGCCCGCCGGAACTGGTCAGGCTTTGCAGATAAGCCCAGACGCGTTCGTTCGCCTGGCATTCCTGCGGCACGATCAGCAGCATCGAGCCATCGGCACGCGAGAGCAACTGGCTGTTGAACAGGTAGGAACGCACCGCGTCATCCACAGTGACCGCCGAACGCGGCACGCAAACAGACTGGAAGTTGCCGCCGACCTTGGCCAGTTTGCCTTGCAGCTCGGCAAGCATCTTGTCGGTCTCGAGGAAGGCATCCTCGTGATAGAGCAGCACTTCACCGTTGCCCACGGCGATCACGTCGTTGTGGAACACGCCCTGATCGATAACGTTGGGGTTCTGCTGCGCGTAGACCACGCCTTGGTCACGCAGACCGTGCAGACGTGCCACGGCTTGCGAGGCTTCGAGGGTCTGGCGTGCAGGGTATTTCTGCGGTGCCGGGAAGCGGTTGTCGAACGCACTGCGGCCGAACACGAAAAACTCGACGCCCGCTTCGCCGTACTCACGGCAGAAACGCGTGTGGTTGGCCGCGCCCTCGTCGCCGAACTGCGCCACTGCCGGCAATGCGGCGTGATGGGCGAAGTGCTGTTGATTGGCGAACATCGCGCCGAGCACGCGGCTGGTGGTCGGGTGTTCAATGCTGCGGTGATATTTGCAATTGAGGTTGGCGGCGGTGAAGTGCGCGCGGCCGTCAGCGGTGTCGGCACTCGGGCTGACCGTGGCGGCGTTGGCCACCCACATGCTCGACGCCGAGCAACTGGCGACCAGCAGCGGCATCGCTTCTTTGGCGGCGCGCTCGATCAGCTGCGCGTCAGTACCGCTGAAGCCCAGACGGCGCAGCGCCGCCACATCAGGACGTTCCTGCGGAGCCAGCACGCCTTGCTGAAAGCCCATGTCCATCAGCGCTTTCATTTTGGCCAGACCTTGCAGCGCCGCTTCCTTCGGATTCGAGGATTGCTGACTATTGCTCTGCGAGGCGACGTTGCCGTAGGACAGACCACCGTAGTTATGGGTCGGCCCCACTAGACCGTCAAAATTGACTTCATAGGATTTCATCAGCGAGGCTCCACGAGAATCTGTTGTTATAGGCTTCAGTAACTATTCTTTAAGACCGAGGCGCGGCCTTCGCGAGCAGGCTCGCTCCCACACTGGAATGCATTTCCCTGTGGGAGCGAGCCTGCTCGCGAATGGGCATCACGCCATTTTCACGCCGGGTGTCAGGGCAGCAGGCAGCACCAGGCTCGGGGTTTCCAGCGACGCCACTGGGTATGCGCAGTAGTCCGCTGCGTAGTAGGCGCTGGCGCGGTGGTTGCCCGAGGCGCCGACGCCGCCGAATGGCGCGCTGCTCGCGGCACCAGTCAGCTGTTTGTTCCAGTTGACGATGCCGGCGCGGCTTTCCAGCCAGAACTGCTGGTAACGCGCTTCGGAATCGGAGAGCAAACCGGCGGCCAGTCCATAAGCGGTGTTGTTGGCTTCAGTGATCGCCGCGCCGAAATCGGCATAGCGGATCACTTGCAGCAACGGCCCGAACAGTTCTTCGTCCGGTCGCTCGGCCACGGCCGTCACATCGACGATGCCCGGAGTCAGCAAAGCCGACTGCGCTTGTGGCTGAGTCATTTCCAGCAGCGCCACCGCGCCGTTGGCCAGCAGTTGTTCCTGCGCATCCATCAGCGCTTTGGCCGCGCCGAGGGAAATCACCGAGCCCATGAACGGTGCCGGTTGCTGATCGAAGGCACCGACTTCAATGGTCGAACTGACTTCAACCAGACGCTTGAGCAGGCTGTCGCCCCACGCGCCTTGCGGCACCAGCAGACGGCGGGCGCAGGTGCAGCGCTGGCCGGCGGAAATGAATGCCGACTGAATGATCGTGTACACCGCCGCGTCCAGATCAGCGACCTGATCGACCACCAGCGGGTTGTTGCCGCCCATCTCCAGCGCCAGAATCTTGTCCGGACGCCCGGCGAATTGCTGGTGCAGGTGATTGCCGGTGCGGCTCGAACCGGTGAAGAACAGACCGTCGATACCCGGGTTCGCCGCCAGAGCGATGCCGGTTTCCCGCGCGCCTTGCAGCAGGTTCAACACGCCTGCCGGCAGACCGGCTTCGATCCAGCACTTGACCGTCAGCTCGGCGACTTTCGGCGTCAGTTCGCTGGGCTTGAACAATACGCTGTTACCGGCCAGCAGCGCCGGGACGATATGACCGTTAGGCAGGTGGCCGGGGAAGTTGTAAGGACCAAACACCGCGACCACGCCGTGGGGCTTGTGGCGCAATACGGCGGTGGCGTCGCCCAGTGGGCCGCTCTTCTCGCCGGTGCGCTCGCGGTAGCTCTGCACCGAAATCGCGATCTTGTTGACCATGCTGGTGACTTCGGTCGCAGCTTCCCACAGCGGTTTGCCGGTTTCTTCGCCGATGGTGCGAGCCAGTTCGTCAGCGTGGTTTTTCAACGCAGCAGCAAAAGCTTCGAGGACGCTGATGCGCTCCTCAAGGGTGCGACGTGCCCACTGAGGAAATGCCTGGCGAGCAGCCTGAACCGCCGATTCGACCTGCGCGGCAGTGGCGCCCTCGCCCGCCCACAGCACTTGCTGGGTTACCGGGTTCAGCGATTGAAAGGCCTCGCCCTGACCGGCCAGCCACTCACCTGCGATGTATAGCGAATTCATTATTTCGACTCCCGTGCAGCGGACAACGCCACGGCGCGAACCTGATCGCCGGCGCTGAGTTGTAGACGTTTCGCGGTCTGCGGATCGACCACCAGGGTGCCCGCAGCCAGACGCGCTGGCGCAGCCGTGATGCGGCAATCCTCACGCTTGCGGTTATGGATGATGAACGGCGTGGCGTCATCGCCCGGCGTGCCGACGGCCAGCACCAGCGCTTCGCTGTCACGCACCGCGCGGATCTTGCTGGTTTCGCATTCGATGGCCGGGCCGGCGTCGAAGATGTCGACGTAACCCTGATAGCTGAAGCCTTCGCTCTTGAGCATGGCCAACGCCGGTTCGGTGTCCGGGTGCACCTGGCCGATGACGTTGCGCGCGTCCGGCGAGAGGAAGCAGGTGTACAGCGGGAATTTCGGCATCAGTTCGGCGATGAACGCCTTGTTGCCGACGCCGGTCAGGTAATCGGCCTGGCTGAATTCCATCTTGAAGAAATGGCGGCCGAGGCTTTCCCAGAACGGCGAGCGCCCGGCGTCATCGGACACGCCACGCATTTCGGCGATGATCTTGTTACCGAACAGCTCCGGGAACTCAGCGATGAACAGCATGCGCGCCTTGGACAGCATCCGGCCGTTGAGACCGTTGCGGTAATCGGCGTGCAGGAACAGCGAGCACAGCTCGGAATTGCCGGTCAGGTCGTTGGCCAGAAACAGCGTCGGGATTTCGCGGTAGATGTTCAGCTCTTGCGAAGCGCTGACCGTCAGACCGACGCGGAAGTTGTACCAGGGCTCGCGCAGACCAACCGCGCCGGCGATGGCGGAAATCCCCACCACGCGGCCGTCATCGTCTTCGAGCACGAACAGATAGTCGGCATCGCCACGCCCGGCTTCGCCGCGAAAGGTCTTCTCAGCCCAGCCGACCCGGTGGGTCAGGCGCTCTTCGTTGGCCGGCAAGGTAGTCAGGCCGGTGCCGGTGCTGCGGGCCAGGTCGATCAGCGCGGATAAATCGCTGCTGCGTACGGGACGAACAATCATGCTATCTCCTCAAACGGGCCGCTCGCGCCACCCGTGAAACTCGCTAAGGCGTTAAACCGCCACCAGGCGCACGCTGGCACCTTCACCGACGCCCAGGGCTTCGGCTGCTTCCATATCCAGCGTCACTGGTTTGCCCGGCGCGTAATCCAGCTCCAGCAACACCGCGCGGTAATCCTGCAACTGCGCGTTGGCCACCAGGTACTGGCGTCCGGCGCCTTTGACCGGCTCGCCGATCTTCACCAGCACCACGCGGCTCTGGGCGATCGAACGGATCCCGGAAACCCGCGCATGCAGGGTCGGGCCGCCGTCGAAGATGTCGATGTAGTGATCAGTCTCGAAACCTTCGCGCATCAGGATGTCGAAAGTGATCTGCGCACGTGGGTGCACCTGGCCCATCGCCTCTTGGGCGGAATCCGGCAGCAGCGGTACGTAGATCGGGTAATGCGGCATCAGCTCGGCGAGGAAGGTGCGGCTTTTCAGCCCGCACAGGCGCTCGGCCTCGGCGTAGTTGAGGTCGAAGAAGTTACGCCCGATCGCATCCCAGAACGGCGAGTCGCCATTCTCGTCGCTGTAACCGACGATCTCGGTCACCACCGAGTCGGCAAAACGCTCCGGGTGGCTGGCGACGAACAGCAGACGGCCACGGGAATTGAGCTCGGCCCACGGCGATCCGACCAGCTCGCGCTGCACGTAGAAACTGGTCAGCAGGCTGTTGCCGGTCAGGTCGTGGCACTGCGAGAGCACGTGGATCTTGTTGTGGATCTTCAGCTCGCGGGAGGCGTGGACGAAAGTCTCGTTGCGGAAGCTGTAGAACGGCTCCGAATAACCGGCCGAAGCGACGATGGCCGAGCAGCCGACCAGTTTGCCGGTAGTGGAATCTTCAAGAACGAAGAAGTAGCTCTCTTCACCGTTGAAGCTCACTTCGGCGGCAAACGAAGCTTCGCTCGCGGCGATCTTGTCGCTCAGACGTTCCACGTCATCCGGCAAGGAAGTGACACCAATCGGGCTGTCCGCAGCCAGACGCTGTACCTCGCCCAGATCAGCCATTTGCGCGGGGCGCATCACCAGCATGGTGTCACTCCTTTCTCTTCAATATTCACAGAAAAAACCGGGCCCACATAAAGATCGATGCAGGAATGGGACTTGTGGCGAGGGGATTTATCCCCGCTGGGGGGCGAAGCCCCCCCAAAAATCTGGGGCCGCTGCGCAGCCCATCGGGGATAAATCCCCTCACCACAGGTTCAATCCAACAGGTGTATGTGCCCGGTATCAAAAATTGGTTCGACGCCGGAAAAACTCCAGGCGCCGAAAGGTCCATCAGGCTTGCGTCAACTTCGCTGCGGCACGTTCGAAGCGGTCGAGACCGGCGTCGATATCGGCGTCTTCCACCACCAGGCTCGGGGCGAAACGGATCACGTCCGGACCAGCCTGGAGAATCATCAGGCCTTCCTGTTCGGCGGCGTTGAAGATGTCCTTGGCCTTGCCTTTCCAGGCGTCACTCAGCACGCAACCGATCAGCAGACCGAGACCGCGTACCTGAGTAAACAGGCCGTATTTCTCGCCGATCTGTTGCAGGCGGGTCTTGAACTTGTCGTGCTTGGCGTTCACGCCGTTCAACACCTCAGGGGTGTTGACCACGTCGATCACCGCTTCGGCAACGGCGCAGGCCAGCGGGTTGCCGCCGTAAGTGGTGCCGTGGGTGCCGACGACCAGATGTTTGGCCAGCGCTTCGGTGGTCATCATTGCCGCGATCGGGAAACCACCGCCCAGGCTTTTGGCGCTGGTGAGGATGTCCGGGGTCACGCCGTAATGCTGGTAGGCGAACAGCTTGCCGCTGCGGCCCATGCCGGTCTGCACTTCGTCGAACACCAGCAGCGCGTTGTTCGCGTCGCACAGTTCGCGGGCGCCTTGCAGGTAAGCCAGCTCGGCCGGCAGTACGCCGCCCTCGCCCTGGATCGGCTCGAGCACCACCGCGCAGGTCTTCTCGGAAACCGCGGCTTTAAGCGCCGCCAGATCGTTGTAGGGAACGTGGGTGATGCCAGTGATTTTCGGGCCGAAACCGTCGGAGTACTTCGACTGGCCACCGACGTTGACGGTGAACAGGGTACGGCCGTGGAAGCTGTTCAGCGCGGCGATGATTTCGTATTTCTCGCTGCCGAAACGGTCGAATGCGACGCGACGGGCCAGCTTGAATGCGGCCTCGTTGGCTTCGGCGCCGGAGTTGCAGAAGAACACGCGCTCGGCAAACGTGGCGTCGATCAGCTTGTGCGCCAGACGCAGAGCCGGTTCGTTGGTGAACACGTTGGACACGTGCCACAGCTTGTTCGCCTGTTCGGTCAACGCACCGACCAGCGCCGGATGCGCGTGGCCCAGGACGTTGACGGCAATCCCGCCGGCGAAGTCGATCAGCTCGCGGCCGGCCTGATCCCAGACCCGGGAACCGGCGCCACGCACCGGAATGAAAGCGGCAGGCGCGTAGTTGGGAACCATTACCTGGTCGAAATCGGCGCGTTGTACCGCAGCGTGCTCAACGGACATCGGAGTCTCCTGAAGAGGAACACCCGCCTGGAACTGGCGAGCGATGAGGGGATTGTAAGGACAGTTGGGTGCCCGGCCTTGTCGCCAAGCGACAACTTCTTATAGCGCAAACCCCGGATTTTCCCGGGTTTACGGCAATGCGACATATAGCGTCGCAAAGGCGCAGTTTACCGGGCGCGGCCGATTTGCGGCAGGCCGCGCAGGATACCAAGTCAGCCCCCACGGCAGAGACATAAATATCTACCGCACGAGGTGCGCTGGCTGCTGATTTGCTGAGGGTTCTTCCCAACGCCAAGGAATGGCCATGCATTTGTCTGAAGCACCCCCATCGGCAATCCCGGATGACGCAACTGACGCGCACCATGCGGACGAGCATTATCAACCACTGAAAAACGCGATTCCGGCCTGGCTGGGCGACACCTCAGCCACTCGGCGAGAAGCACTGAAAAGCAGCCTCCCGCAACAGCCGGCCGCGCTCAAGAACGCGCCAGCCGAACAGCACGCGCTGATGAAAAGCCTTGGGGCGGCGCATATCACCGCGCAGAGCCGGGTCGATAAAAGCCTGGAGCACTTGCAGGAC
Organism: Pseudomonas sp. S3_G06; assembly: GCF_054667565.1. Taxonomy (NCBI): domain Bacteria; kingdom Pseudomonadati; phylum Pseudomonadota; class Gammaproteobacteria; order Pseudomonadales; family Pseudomonadaceae; genus Pseudomonas; species Pseudomonas sp. S3_G06. The sequence continues at coordinate 775,701 of NZ_CP162738.1, read as the reverse complement.
GCTGCGGCCTTCGCCGAGCCCCTGCTCAAGGCCGAGCTGAAAAGCTGCTTCGATCTGGAGCTGGATGTCAGAAACACCTACGTGCGCCTGTACATTCCCGCTACCACCCCGTGGTTTCCGATCCGCACCGGCGCCCGCGCCTGGTCCGTGTCACTGCTCGAAGCTGCGCTGCATAACTTCGAAGACAGGGAAACCGAAGACAACGCCTTCGAAGCCGAGTCGACATTCACCAGCGCCCCCTCGGCCACAGGACAGTTTGAAACCCTGCCCGAGATCAAGGCGAAACTGAGCATTTCCGCTTTCACAAAACTGTGCCGTCGACTGGATATCGGCGCGAAATACAAAGCCAGTCTGGAAGACAATCTGGGCTATTCCGATCCGATGGTCGCGTCGGTCTTGCGCGGCAAGATCGACGCCAGCCAGAAGGCCGCGATGAAGTCTGCCCTGCAATGGGCGCGGATGAACCGCGATGTCTCGGAAAACGCGTTACGCACGATCGAGGCCATGCTCGACGGCGTGAAAGGCCTGCATGTGCATGGCGCCCCGCTGCTGTGTCATGACATGACGATGCTTTGCGCACCGCTGACCGGCATCGTGGTATTCGCCCCGGACCTGTACATGACACGCAATGCAGCGCGCGTCGTCGCCTACGTCCCGGATGACCCCGAACATCCGTTCAAGGAGTACGCCTCGCCATTGGAAATGGTTGTGGAACTGACGCGCCAGTTGCGCTCCAGGGACTATCAGCAATTCTTCAGCCGCTTCGTCAACCACGACCAGCGCGGTTTCTTCTTCAGCACTCTCAACAGCCGGCTGAGTGAAATCCGCTGGCATCCGCACGAACCCGGCGACCCGCTGCCGGCGTGGCGCGAAGCCCCGGTGGAGCGGCCCGACCTGCAGACTGCGCTGACGCCGTTTTACGACGATGTCTGGCAACACCTGTACCAGGAAAAGCTGAACAAGATTTTCAATGACGCCCGAACCATTGCCGTACCGACTGCCCTGGTTGATCAAAGGGCGCGCTGGGCATTCTGGGATTCGCTGGTCAACATCCTCTCTTCCATCGCCCAGACCGCGGCGATGATCGTCGCGCCCTTCGTGCCGGTGCTCGGTGAAGCGATGATGGCGTACATGGCCTATCAGATGCTCGATGAAGTATTCGAAGGCATTGTCGAGTGGGCGCAGGGACGCACGACCGAAGCGGTCGAACACTTGATGGGCACCGTGGAATCGATGATCCAGTTGGGCATGTTCGCCGTCGGCGGTGCGATTGGCGCGGCCGAGTTTCGCAAGGTATTGCCCAAGGAAATCGTGGCGTTCATCGACCGCTTCAAACCGGTACAACTGGCCAATGGTGACACCCGCTATTGGCAACCGGATCTCGAACGCTACAAACATCCGCAGCGCCCGAGTGCTGATTCGCAACCCGATGCACTGGGTCTGCATACCCATGAAGACAAGCGCCTGTTGCCACTGGAGGATGCGCACTTTGCAGTCACCGAAAGCCAGGTGCCGGGGCAGTACCGCATCGAACATCCGAGTCGCCCTGACGCATACCAACCGGTGCTGCGCCACAACGGCGAAGGTGCCTGGCACACTGAACTCGAGCAACCGCTGGAGTGGGATGGCGCAACCGCGCTGCGCCGTATCGGCCCTGCGGTCGAGAGCTTGTCCGCGAGCGAGCGTGAAACCGTCCTGCAGATCAGCGGAACCAGCGAAGACGCGTTGCGCAAAATGCATGTCGAGCAGCAGAAGGTCCCGCCGCTGCTGGCCGACAGCATTCAGCGCTTCAAGCTTGATCAGCAGTTGCAACGTTTCATCGACCAGCTCGACAGCGATGACGCCGACGTTTTTCTGCGCGCCGACCCGACCATGCAGCTGCAGGTGCTCAGCGAATACGGTCGCTGGCCAAGCGACAAATGCCTGCGTCTGCTCGATCGCCAAGGCGAGCAACTGTGGCAATCGTCTGCCGACACAACCCTGCCCGTGACCGAACTGCGCCAGGGCGAACTGATCGGTGGCGACGTGCTCAAAACCCTGCTCCAAACCCTCGACGAGACGCAGATCAAAGCCTTGCTGGACGAGCCCTTCGCCGGACCGACGCCGTCCATCGAGGTCCGCAGCCAGAACCTGCGCAAGCAAGTGGCGGACCTCGCCAGACGCAACACAAGCGCGCTGTTCGAGTCGCGCTATCAAGCCCTTCAGCACCTCGACGACCCGCTGGCGGCACGACTCGAGACTCACCCTCCGCAATTGCCGGCCAGCATTACCCGCGAACTGCTCGATACCGCGACCGGCAGCGAACTGCTGCAGATCAGCGAAGGACAATTGCCGGCGCGCCAACAGGCGCTCATGCAGATGGCCAGTGACGAGGTGCGCGTTACCCGCTCGTATGAAGGCCTTGAGCTGGATTCGGTGAGCAACCCCGACTCTGATTCTCTGGCGCTGCACAGCCTCAAATTGTTGCCGGGCTGGAGTGGTGATGTGCGCATCGAAATCCGTGACGGGCGCTACGAGGGCACATTACTGGACACCATCGGCCGTGACGATGCGCCCGAATACAAGGTGCTGGTGCGCCGAGACGATGGTCAATATCAACCTTACGACGATCGCGGGCAGCAGCTGCATTCGTTCGCGGATTTCTATTCCAGCCTGTTGTACGCATTGCCCGACAGTGAGCGCCAGAGCCTGGACCTGCGCATCGGTCAGAGTCAGGCGCTGAAGGCGGCCATTCGCGAACGTACGCTTGAGCGCAACGAGTGGCGTCAGGTGATTGCCGATACGCCGTCCCAAGCGCCGGCAGTCGACACGCTGCGCCTGCTGGGAACCGATGGTTATCCCCAGCAGGCGCCGCGTCCGCCCCGCCCCGCTGGCCAACCGCACATCCTCGAAGAAGACATACGGGTGCTCTATCCACGGATGTCGAACCATGAGATGCGCTTTCTCGCCGAAAGCATGCGCAGCAGTCCCGCAGGCCCGCGCGCAGAAATGCTTCGCTTGCAAAATGACTACTTGCAATTGCAGAACGAGCTGCATGTCTGGGCCAACAATCCGCCCGCCTTGCATCCCGAAACCGGCACAGCGCTGACGCCGCTGGAGAAGCGCGCCGAAATCCAGAATCGCAGGCTGCTCAGGGAGCAATTGCTCAAAGGCTGGAGGCGGGAGCTCGTCACGAGCCTCGATCGGCAGGGTCTTGCCGCCGGGTATGCCTTGGACCTTACACCTGCGGTGATGGGCGACTTGCCGGTGTTGTCGGCAGACTTCAGCCATATCACCTCGCTCGTCATCGATGGCAGCCCGATGACCACTTCCGTTGACAATTTTTTGCAGTCGTTCAGTCAGTTGCGGAGACTGGATGCGCGCAACCTCAACCTGCCGAGCCTGCCGCAAGCACTGACTTCAATGCCCTCGCTGCGCGAACTGCGTTTACGCGATTGCCGAGTGAGCCTGACAACGGTCACAGAGTCGGTGCTGGCTTCCTTGCCACAACTTACCCTGCTCGATCTGCAAGGCAATGCGTTGGGCTTGCCGCCGGACCTGCACGCGATGCCCTCGTTGCGCTACGTCAATCTGTCGGATACCGGCATTCATACGGTGCCCGACGACCTGCTGGATCATCCGCGATTGATCTCGGCGCAATTCGATCGCAACCGCATCACGCGGATACCGGAAAAGTTCTTCAATCTGGCCAGCTCCCTCAGCGATGGTTACACCTTTGCAGACAACCCGTTGACCACGGCCTCTCGCGAACGGGTCAAAGTGTTTTACGAGCACACCGGCAAGCACTTCGGGGTCCGGCCTGTGCAGGAGGATCTGCAGCGCACCATCGCCTTGTTCCCTTCCCTTGATACCGAAGGCGCGACACGGGTTTTGTACCGATTGCCCGGGCCATTGGCCGAGTGCGGTGCACAGTTGTCACGCTGGGAAAATGAGCTCGGCGTACTGAATCTCGAACTCAACCAATGGATCAACCAGGCCGCCGTAACTGCCGCCGAATCGGGAGAACGTCTGCCGCTCGAGACGCAGACCCGCGAACTGGATGCCAGACGAGACTTTGCGCAACAGATCGAACAATTCTGGCGCAGCCCGCCCACGTACCCGCGCCTTGAAGAACTCAGGGCAACGGCGACGTTCAGTGGCGATATGCCGATACTCAGCACCGGTCTGGAGCGCGTTACCCGGTTGAACCTCGTTGGCAACGCCAATATCACCGCCGCCCTGCGCTTCGTGGAGTGCTTGCCCAACCTTGCCAAGCTGAAAATGAGCGGCTTCGAACTGGAACCGCTGGCGCTTGGCGAAGCAAAACTGCCTCGGCTGACCGATCTGGAGCTGAAGAATTGTGGCGTGGTCATGACCCCGGAAAACCAGGCTGCGCTGCTGTCACTCACCGCCCTGGATACGCTGGACCTGAGCAACAATCCGCTGGGAACGTTCCCCGACCTGAACCTGTTGCCGGAATTGTTCCATCTCGACCTGTCCAACTGCGGGTTGACCGTCGTTCCCGAAGGACTGAGCAGCCATCCGGGGTTACGAACCGCAGCCCTCTCGGGCAACCGCATCACGCAATTGCCGGAGGCGCTGTTCGACCTCCCCGCCGAGCGCAGTGACGGCATTGACCTTGCCGACAATCCGCTATCGGCAGCAACGCGCGATCAGGTCAAAAACTACTTCCGCATCCATCGAAACGACTTTGACGTCCTGGCGCCCGAGCAGGATGTCAGCCTCGCCCGGCAGCTGTTTCCCGGTTTGAACAAGCAGGAGGCCAGCGAGATGATCTACGACTTGCCCGGCAATCTGGGCGACAGCCGCAAACAGCTCCTTCGCTGGAAAGCGGAGCAGCAACAGATGCGCGATGACCTGACCCGCTGGGCCTCGGCAATTCCGTCCGCGCACCCGGTCACAGGCCAGGCCTTGAGCGTAAGCGAGCATCTGGCGCAACGATCCGCACGCTCGGACTTCAAGCAATTGCTGGAGGATTTCTGGAGCGAAAGATCGATGGGAAGCGGCAAGCGCAGCGCATTGTTTGCGGCAGACCTGAAGTTCCTCGGCGAAATGCCGCGCCTGAGTGTCAACTTCGATCACGTGACCAGCCTCAAGCTCACCGGCAACGTGACGACCGCGGGACTGGAGCCGTTCACTGCCTTGTTCCCGAATCTTCAGACACTGAAATTAAAAGCCTTCACGCTCTATGACATACCCGCATTCGTCGGCCGCCTGCAGTATCTCAAAGAGCTCAAACTGAATGACTGCGCGCTGACACTGACACCTGCCGGGCAGCAAGTACTCGGCACTCTGTCCGAGTTGCGGTTGCTCGATCTGAGCCACAACCCACTGTCAAACGCGCCCGATCTGACAACCCTGCCCAAGGTAACCAACTTTTTGCTTGGCCATACCGATCTGACCAGCGTGCCGAAGGGCATCGCCGAGCATCCGTTGCTGCGAGAGCTCTCGCTTGCCAACAACCAGATTACCGAGCTGCCGGACGCTATCTTCAGCCTGAAGCCCAATAGGGCCGACGGCATCTATCTGAACGACAACCCTCTGTCGATAAATGCCCGCGAGCGCGTCAAGTTCTACTACGCGGCACACGGGCGCAACTTCCGGATCAAGCCGCCATCGGCTGACATTGCCATGGCGCAGAGACTGTTCCCGCGACTTGGAGAAAACGCTGCGATCAACATGATCTATCGCCTGCCCGGGACATTACAGACCGGCACGGCGCAACTGATCAGGTGGGAGGGCGAAATCGCCCGCATGATTGGCGATCTCAACGCATGGCGTGAGCGTCTGCCAGTCAACAATCCATCGACAGAGCGGCCATGGACTGAGCAGGAAAAAGCCGCAGAACTCACCGAGAGACAAAAATTCAGCGAAAGCCTCGAACAACTATGGCGCGGCAGGCGCACCGACAATTCAGCATTACGGCTCAACACCTTCACTGCCAATGCGGCATTTACCGGTGAGTTACCGCAATTGGCCACCGACTTCAGTCACATCACCCATCTCAGTCTGCAGGGCAATCCGGCACTGAAGGTTTCCGACGGTTTTCTCACAAGCTTCAGCGGCATGCAGGGTCTGGAACTGCAGGATTTTTCTCTGGGCCGGATGCCGCAAGCGCTGCAAAGCCTGCCGTCGCTGGAAACGTTGATGCTGAGCAAGTGCCAGATCACACTGGATCCTGTCGGACAAGCGGTCTTGTCCACGCTGACCCGCTTGAAGTCCCTGGACTTGTATAGCAATCCGCTGCAGGTCACGCCGGATGTGTCGGCACTGCAGAACCTGACGTTCATCGATCTGACCAGCACCGGAATCGATAGCGTTCCTGCCGGCCTGGAACAGCTACCGCAGCTGGAAGTTGCATTGCTGAGCGACAACAACATCATCGAAGTGCCGACGGAGCTGACGCGTTATTCCGGTCGCGGCATTGAACTGGGCGCCAACCCGTTGTCGGTTGCTTCCAGAGAACGTGTCAAAGCCGCTTTCCAGACCAAGGCAGACAATTTCGGTGTCTGGGTCCAACAGGACGACATCGATCTGGCGCAAAGCCTTTACCCGTCGCTGTCCGGCTTCGATGCCAACGATCTGGTCTACAAGCTTGCGGGAACGCTGGTCGATGGACGTCTTGAGCTGATGCGCCGCAAAACCGATCTCACCAGCCTGCTCGACCGCCTGGATAGCTGGGCCAACGAGACTCCCAACGATACTGACACGCAGATGCCGCTTGCGACCGACGCGGCAGCCAGAGAAAAACTCAACCGCCAGCATTTCAGGGAAAACCTTGAAGACGATCTGCGCCGTGCCCCCTCGTACCTGACAGGTCCGGGAGTTAGCTGCGAGTTGTCGTTTACCGGCGAGCTGCCGCCGCTGACCGCGCGTTTTGACCATATCGATCAATTGAAACTGACCACCACGGCGTCCGCCCCGCCTCGGATCGATCGTCTGCTGGAGTTGTTTCCAAAGCTCAAAGGCATCGACATCCGCGACTACCCGCTGGGCGAGATTCCCACCCGGATATTCGCCATGGACCGGCTGCGCAGTCTGTATCTGCCTGGCTGTGAGATCACGCTGACTGCGCAGACCGCAGAAGCATTCGCAACGCTGAGGAACCTCAGTTCCGTGGACCTGAGCGATAATCCGCTCGACATGGCTCCGGATCTGAGTCATTTCCCGCAGATGACCGATGTGCGCCTGGGCAATTGCGCCTTGAACAAGGTGCCTGACGGTCTGCTCAAACTGCCTCGACTGATGTACGCGGACTTGTCCGGGAACGCGATTACCGAGTTGCCGGGCGAGTTTCCTTTACAGCCCGGCGAAGTGCTGACCGAATACGACTTCAGCGACAACCCGCTGACTGCCGAAAGTTTGCAGCGCCTGCAGCGGTATGAGGCGGCGTATCAATTGCGCCTGCTGGAGCAGCAGTCGAGCAACGACACCGCGTATCAGACGATTGAAGATTTCCATGACTTCTCCGGCGGCATGGAAACCGATTGAGGGTCGATCCGCGCTCAGCCACGCTCCGGCGGCACTGACGACAATTCGAACGGGCTGCTGCTGCGTCGCTGGTTGCGATCTTCGCGCGGCGTGGCCCCGAAGAAATTGCGATAGGCGCTGGAGAAGTGCGGCCCCGAGGAGAAGCCGCACGACAGGCCGATCTGGATGATCGACTTGCTGGTCTGCATCAACATTTGCCGGGCCTTGTTCAGGCGCAATTCCAGGTAGTACTGGCTCGGCACGCGGTTGAGGTATTGCTTGAAGATCCGTTCCAACTGCCGACGGGATACGCACACGTGCTGGGCGATTTCGTCGGTGGTCAGCGGCTCTTCGATGTTGGCTTCCATCAGCAACACCGCCTGGGTGAGCTTCGGATGGCTGGAGCCGAGGCGATTCTGCAACGGAATGCGCTGACGCTCACCACCCTCGCGGATGCGCTCGACCACCAGTTCTTCCGACACCGCACCGGCCAGCTCGGCGCCGTGATCACGGGCCAGCACCGCCAGCAACAGGTCGAGCACCGACATGCCACCGCAAGCGGTCAGGCGATCGCGATCCCAGTCGAACAGATGGCTGGTGGCGATGACTTTCGGGAAGCGCTCAGCGAAATCGTCCTGCCAGCGCCAGTGCACAGCGGCGCGATAACCGTCGAGCAAACCGAGCTGGGCCAACGGATAGACACCGGCCGACAGACCACCGATCACGCAACCGGCACGCACCAGTTGCTTGAGCGCACTGCTCAGCGCCGGCGCCAGGGTGGTCGGCGGCTCGTCGGCGAGCAGGAACAGTTTCTGGAAATTCTCGAGCTTGCCGGCCCAGGGTTCGCCGGGCAATTGCCAGGCCCCTTCGCTCTGCGGCTCGGCCTGCAAGAACGACAGTTCGTAAACCACGTCCGGGTGCACCCGCTGCGCAACACGCAAGGCCTCCTCCGCCAGCGCCAGCGTCAACGCTTTAGTGCTGGGCCAAATCAGGAAACCAATTCGATGGGCAGTCATGGGCGGGCAATCCGAAACGAACAACGGTGATGAAGGCATGGGCCAATGCTAGCCCGGAAATGAATACAAATCCTGAGTCCGACACAGATCCATGTAGGAGCTGCCGAAGGCTGCGATCTTTTGATTTTTGAAAAACAAGATCAAAAGATCGCAGCCTCGTTGCACTCGGCAGCTCCTACAGGGGATCTGAGCCAGCCAGAAGATCGCGAAGCATGACCTAATCTGGTGCACAACGGCAGCCCTGATTTATTTCAGGCTGCCCGACAGGAACTGCTGCAAACGCTCAGACTGCGGATTGACCAGCACTTCGCGCGGGTTGCCGCTTTCTTCGACGACGCCTTTGTGCAAGAACACCAACTGGTTCGACACTTCACGGGCGAAGCCCATTTCGTGGGTCACCACGACCATGGTGCGGCCTTCCTGCGCCAGCGCCTGCATGACTTTCAGAACGTCGCCGACCAGTTCCGGGTCGAGGGCCGAGGTCGGTTCGTCGAACAGCATCACTTCCGGTTCCATCGCCAGCGCCCGGGCAATCGCCACACGCTGCTGCTCGCCACCGGACATGTGCCCCGGGAACGCGTCTTTGCGATGGGCCACGCCAACCTTGTTCAGGTAGTACTCGGCTTTTTCCCGCGCTTCGTACTTGGGTACGCCAAGCACGTGCACCGGCGCTTCCATGATGTTTTCAATCGCGGTCATGTGCGACCACAGGTTGAAATGCTGGAACACCATCGACAGGCGCGAACGCATGCGTTGCAGCTGCTTCGGATCAGCGGCTTTCAGCGCGCCGTCCTTGTTCGCCACCAGCTTCAACTCTTCGTTGTTGAGCAGGATCTTGCCGGCGTGCGGCTGCTCGAGCAGGTTGATGCAGCGCAGGAAAGTACTTTTGCCGGAGCCACTGGAGCCGATGATGCTGATCACATCGCCGGCGGCGGCTTTCAGGGACACGCCCTTGAGCACTTCGTGACTGCCATAGCGTTTATGCAGGTCTTGGACTTCAAGTTTGTACATGCGGTCGGTTCTCACAAAAACAGTCAGTCAGTCGTTGAGCAAGCGCCCGTGACGCAGCGCTTCGCGCCCCGCCACCTTGGCCAGCCAGAAACCGGGTTGGGCATAGCGCAGCCGTTCAATGGCAAACAGCACCCCGGACGTACCAGCACATACCGTGCTGACCCGATCGGACACAGGGTCGATCACTTGAAAAATCTCATCGCCCGCCTCGACCCATTCGCCGGGCTTGCGGGAAAAACTCACCACACCGGGGTGCGGTGCGAACAACAATTCGGTGCCTTCGAACGGCATGCCTTCGCACGGTTCGAAGGGCGGGTCCGGCCACTCGCCGGTGATCAGGCCTTGCTCGGCAAGGAACGCCAGAATGCCTTCGGCATAAGCCTCGGCTTCGACGCGGCCAGTGTCGGCCTGCCCGCCCAGCTCGATGGTCGTCGCCAGACACGCCAGCGGAATCTGCGCATCGGGAAACTGCCGCGACAGGCGCAGCCATGGCAACGAGCAAGCTTCATCGAACGAGCTGCCGCCGGAATCTTCTGCGAGCAAACCAACCTTGACGTTCAGGTGCGCCGACAGCGAACGCCACTGCGGCCAGTGCTGCGGCAGCGCGTACATGTGCAGCGCGGCTTCGGCATCGCAGTGCAGATCCAGCACCACATCGGCGGTGCAGGCGTGGCTGAGCAGCACACGCTGCATGCCTTGCAACTGGCTGCTCGCTTCAGGCAAGCCGGCCAAGTGGTCGGCCATTGCCTGACGGATCAGGCGCACGTTGGCATGGGGATCATCGCCGAGCTTGTCGCCCAGTGCCGCCGCGACCGGCGCGCTGAGCTCGACGAAATCACGGTTGAAATTCTTGCCGCTGCCCGCCTCGAAACGGCCCTGGAAATTGCCTTGCAGCAATTGCCCGAGACCGATCGGATTGGCCACCGGCACCAGCTCGATCACGCCGTTGAGCAAGCCTTGGGCTTCGAGTTCGCCGAGGCGCTTTTTCAGCTCCCAGGCGGTGCGCATGCCCGGCAGTTCATCGGCGTGCAGGCTGGCCTGGATGTAGGCCTTGCGCTCGCCGCTGCCGAAACGGAAAACCGAAACCTTGCGCTCGCTGCCCAAGTGGCTCCACGGCAATACATGGTCGATGCGTTGCATATCAGTGCTTCCGTGGCGCGAGGTAGCTCAACCAGCGACGCTCGGCCAGTTTGAACAGTTTGACCAGAATGAAGGTCAGGCACAGGTAGAACACGCCGGCGGTGATGTACGCCTCGAACGGCAGGTAGAACTGCGCATTGACGGTACGTGCCGCGCCAGTGATGTCGATCAAGGTCACAATCGACGCCAGACTGGTGGTCTGCAGCATCATGATCACTTCGTTGCTGTACTGCGGCAGCGCGCGGCGCAGGGCCGACGGCAGCAGGATGCGCTTGTACAGTTTGAAGCGCGACATGCCCATGGCCTTGGCCGCTTCAATCTCACCGTTCGGCGTGGCTTTCAGGCTGCCGGCGATGATTTCCGCGGTGTAGGCGCTGGTGTTCACGGCAAAAGCCAGGCAGGCGCAGAACGTTGCGCTGGACAGCCACGGCCACAGGAAGCTTTCGCGTACCGCTTCGAACTGGGCCAGACCGTAGTAGATCAGGAACAACTGCACCAGCATCGGCGTGCCGCGAATCACGTAGGTGTAAAGCCATGCGGCGCCGTTGACGAACGGGTTTTTCGAGACGCGCATCAGCCCCAGCGGCAACGCCGCGAGAAAACCGAAGAACAGCGACAGCGCGAGCAATTTGAGGGTGGTCAGCAGGCCGCTGAAGTACAGCGGCAGTGCCTCCCAGATGACGTTGTAGTCGAAGATCATAGATCAGCCGCCCTTACGCCTACCGAGTAGCGCTTCTCAAGGTGACGCAATGCCAGCAACGAAACACTGGTGATCACCAGGTACATCGCCGCCACTGCGAGGAAGAAGGTGAAAGGCTCGCGCGTGGCATCCGCCGCCTGCTTGGCCTTGAACATCATGTCTTGCAGACCGACCACGGAAATCAGCGCGGTGGCCTTGGTCAGTACCAGCCAGTTGTTGGTGAAGCCGGGAATCGCCAGACGAATCATCTGCGGCACCATCACCCGGAAGAACACCTGAAAACTGCTCATGCCGTACGCCATGCCCGCTTCGGCCTGGCCCTTGGGGATCGCCATGAACGCGCCACGGAAGGTTTCCGAGAGGTACGCACCGAAGATGAAACCGAGGGTGCCGATACCGGCGGCCAGCGGGTTCAGGTCAATGTAGTCGTCATAGCCGAGCATCGGCGCGACGCGGTTGAGCAAGTCCTGACCGCCGTAGAAGATCAGCAGGATCAGCACCAGATCGGGAATGCCGCGGATCACCGTCGAATACAGGTCGCCCAGCCACGCCAGCCAGCGCACCGGCGACAGGCGCAACGCGACACCGATCAGCCCGAGAACGATGGCCAGAGCCATGGACGACAAGGCGAGCTGAAGCGTCAGCCATGCGCCATCGAGGATGACAGCCCCGTAGCCTTTCAACATGATTCAGGTCCTCGAAAGTTGGGATGAAAAAATGGCGCAAACCGCAGAGATTCTGTTGCTTGCGCCATTTCGGACTTGTCGCAGAGACGTCTTACTTGCCGTAGATGTCGAAGGCGAAGTACTTGTCCTGGATTGCTTTGTATTTGCCGTTTTCGCGGATGACCGCGATGGCAGTGTTGATCTTGTCTTTCAGGGCGTCGCCCTTGCGTACTGCGATACCTACGCCGTCGCCGAAGTATTTGACGTCGGTGAAGGCCGGGCCAACGAACGCGAAGCCTTTGCCGGCGTCGGTTTTCAGGAAACCATCGTCCAGCAGGGTGGCGTCAGCCACGGTACCGTCGAGACGACCGGCAGCCACGTCGAGGTAGATTTCGTTCTGCGAGCCGTACGGCTTGATCTCGGCGCCCAGTGGAGCGAGAACTTCGCGGGCGAAACGCTCGTGGATCGAGCCACGCTGTACGCCGATGTTCTTGCCTTTCAGCTCAGCCAGACCTTCGCTGACCTGAGTGCCGGCCTTCATGACCAGACGCGCCGGGGTGTTGTAGTACTTGTTGGTGAAGTCGACCGACTTCTTGCGATCTTCGGTGATCGACATCGACGACAGGATGGCGTCGATCTTGCGCACTTTGAGAGCCGGGATCAGACCGTCGAACTCTTGCTCGACCCACACGCACTTGACCTTCATCTCTTCGCACAACGCGTTGCCGATGTCGTAGTCGAAACCGACGATGCTGCCGTCCGGTGCTTTCGAAGCGAATGGAGGGTAAGCCGCTTCGATGCCGATCTTCACAGGTTTTTCGTCAGCGACGGCATTCAGCGACAGCACGGACAGTGCCAGGGCGCCAAGCAGCACAAGTTTCTTCATCTTGGGACTCCATCGGTAAAGGGCAAAAACGGCAGAGTGAGCGACAGCCCAATATGCGAATGGGTGAATCGGAAATCGGTTGCGCATCGGCGGAAATTTCCCGTTGAAACCGCAGGCGATTTCAACGTCAGCCACGATGAGCGAGTGATCGGCATTCTAACGACAGGCCCGAAGCCGATATTTCTTCAATGCGACAACTAATTACAGATGCACCGAGAAAGCGGTTTGAGCTCATTGACAGCCCTGCAATTTCATGCAAGAGCGAAAGACAGTGAACCGATACATATTGCAAGTTGCGGGCCCATTATTCGCAAACCCTTCTAATCCGGCAAGCGCAGCGTTATGTCTTATTTTTCCGCGGGGCTTTGGCGGCTCTAAAACGGCGCACCGCGTTTCCCTTCGCCCCGGTTTGGCGCGGGCGGTTACACATTGGGTTGTGGCGGGTAACAGCGGGAAAGGTCTGACGGTGCAGATCGATAATTATTGGTTGGGGTGTTGCGGTTTCCTACAGCTGACTACTGCGGTGTCTGACAGATCGCCTTCGCGAGCAGGCTCGCTCCCACATTTGAAATGCGCCCGTTTCCTTGTGGGAGCGAGCCTGCTCGCGAAGAGGCCAGCCCGATCGACACAAATTCACCAGACACAAAAAAGCCCCGCCCGGCATCACCGGACAGGGCTCCTATGTTTCTAACGCTTAAGCAACATTCATGGTCTTGTGCGTATCAATCAAATGCTGCACCACACCCGGATCCGCCAGGGTCGAGATGTCGCCCAAGCCATCGTATTCCGCCGTGGCAATCTTGCGCAGGATGCGGCGCATGATCTTGCCCGAACGGGTCTTCGGCAGCCCCGGTGCCCACTGGATCACGTCCGGCGAAGCGATCGGGCCGATCTCCTTGCGCACCCAGTTCTTCAACTCCAGACGCAATTGCTCGGTCGGCTCCTCGCCGTTCTTCAAAGTCACATAGACATAGATGCCCTGCCCCTTGATGTCATGCGGCACACCCACCACCGCAGCTTCGGCAACTTTCGGATGCGCGACCATCGCGCTCTCGATCTCGGCGGTGCCCATGCGGTGGCCGGAGACGTTGAGCACGTCGTCCACGCGCCCGGTGATCCAGTAGTAACCATCGGCATCGCGACGCGCGCCGTCACCGGTGAAGTACATGCCACGGAAGGTCTTGAAGTAGGTATCGACGAAACGATCGTGATCGCCGTACAGCGTACGCGCCTGACCCGGCCACGAATCGAGAATCACCAGATTGCCTTCGGCCTCGCCCTCGATGATGTTGCCGAGGTTGTCGACCAGCGCCGGCACCACACCGAAGAACGGACGCGCCGCCGAACCCGGCTTCAGCGCGTGAGCACCCGGCAGCGGGCTCATCATGTTGCCGCCAGTCTCAGTCTGCCACCACGTATCGACGATCGGGCAACGCGACTTGCCGACATTCTTGTAGTACCAGTCCCAGGCTTCCGGGTTGATCGGCTCACCGACCGACCCGAGCAGGCGCAGGCTGCTGCCATCGGCGCCTTCCACGGCAGCCTGACCCGAGGCCATCATCGCGCGGATCGCGGTCGGCGCGGTGTAGAGGATGTTGACCTTGTGCTTGTCGATGATCTTCGCCACCCGGGTGATGTCCGGGTAGTTCGGCACACCTTCGAACAGCACGGTGGTCGCGCCGTTGGCCAGCGGGCCGTAGACGATGTAACTGTGGCCGGTGACCCAGCCGACGTCGGCGGTGCACCAGTAGATTTCGCCCGGACGGTAGTCGAACACGCGTTCGTGGGTCATCGCCGCATACAGCAGATAACCGCCGGTGGTGTGCTGCACGCCCTTCGGCTTGCCGGTGGAGCCGGAGGTATAAAGGATGAACAACGCTTCTTCGGCGCCCATCTCTTTCGGCGCGCAAACGGTGCCCGCGACCTTCATCAGGTCTTCGTACCAGATGTCGCGATGCTGGTTCCACTTGATGTCGCCACCGGTCCGCTTGCAGACGATGACTTTCTGGATGCTGCTGGTTTCCGGGTTGGTCAGGGCGTCGTCGACGTTGGCCTTGAGGGAAATCTTCTTGCCGGCACGGATGCCTTCGTCAGCGGTGATCACCACTTTCGAACGGCAATCGATGATGCGACCGGCCAGGGCTTCCGGCGAGAAACCGCCGAACACCACCGAGTGAATCGCGCCGATCCGGGTGCAGGCCAGCATGGCGACCACGGCTTCGGGAATCATCGGCATGTAAATGGTCACCACATCGCCACGGTGCACGTCCTGACCACGCAGGGCGTTGGCCAGTTTGCACACTTGCTCGTGCAGTTCGCGGTAGGTGATGTTGCGGCTTTCGGAAGGATCGTCGCCTTCCCAAATGATTGCGACTTGGTCGCCGCGCTCGGCCAGATGGCGGTCGAGGCAGTTGTAGGAAACGTTCAGGGTGCCGTCGGCAAACCACTTGATGTCGACATGGTGATCGTCGAACGACGTCTGCTTCACCGTGGTGAAAGGCTTGATCCAGTCCAGACGCTTGGCTTGCTCGCGCCAGAAGCCGTCAGGGTTGACGACCGACTGCTGGTACATGGCTTTGTAAGTCGCCTCGTCAGTCAGCGTGTTTGCCAGAACCTCGGGACGAACGGGATACAGAGAAGCCGCACTCATCTTTCCTACCTCGGTGTAATAGTTGTTTTTGTATGACCCCGTTGTAGCCGGGTGGGGGCCATAGAACCATTCGACGATGGTAGTAACAAGCCCCTACAAAATGTCCGCATTCCATGTGGGAGCTGGCTTGCCAGCGATGCAGTCAACGCGGTCCGTCAGGCAAATCCCATCCGGCCAGACACCAAGACCTCAATCGATTGTTACCAAATCTATCAAAAGTGTTTATCAAAACCGCCCCTGTTTACCTGCATCCCACCGCCCTAAAATTCACCTCGCCAACAAGGCAACCGCGATTAACAACGTTACAGCCCCCACGAAGGCCGTTAATCCAGCTCTCCAAGTAACGAATCAAATACTCAAGCTCCACACGCAACCCTAAAAAGGTTGCGTGACCCCACTCGACCTCAAAAAGGTGAATTAGAAATGAAAGCTTTATTGGTTCTGGCCCTCAGCAGTCTGTGCGCAACCGCCATGGCAGATGAGGTCCCGACTGATGTCGCACAGCAACAACCGGTCATCGAGGAATACACTTACTCCACGCATCTGGACATCGCCAAAGTTGTATCGATGAGCGACGTTCCGAATGTCTGCGAAGTAGTACCGGCAAAAATGGAATACGACGACTCCAAAGGCCAACGCCACATCTTGCGCTACAGCATCATGGGCAACGGCTGCACGAACTGAATCAGACTGCACCGAATCGGATCGCTCAGCGCTACATTGAGGGTCGATTCCAGCCCGGCTTCGGTCGGGCTCAGTTGTGTCTGGAGCCGTGAAAAACGCTTGCAAAACACTAGATATAGTGAAAAACCCGATTTTCTGGCTATTTTTTAAACAAAAAACCACCTGCCAAAAAATTAACGAAAAAAAATCTGCTCGGGCCAATTCCGCGCAAAGCCCTGTAATCCCTCGGTCGGACCGAAATCCACCCCCTCCTCGGCCTCGCCATGAGCCGATTCGCCGCACCACGCCGGTAAAAATTTCCCTATAATGCCGCCCTATACGGGTCAGCAATATTCCCTTACAGGGAGCAAAAGCCATTCTGAAGCCCCGCAACAGTGCCCGACGCTGATTGCGCCCATCAGAGGCTCTCGGAACCCGTCAAAATTTCTGTTTATTTGCCTGCGTGCAGCGCTGCAAAAAACGACATCCAACGCGGCTTGTTTGGCCGTGTGAAAAACCAACCCTTCAGGTTTCACACGGGCACAAGCCCTCACGCAGGAGACGACACGTCATGCTGAGCTGGGACGAATTCGATAAAGAAGACAGTGAAGTCGCAACCGTGAAAGGCGCCAACGCCGGCCACGCAAGCGAAGCCAACATGGACCGCCTCGACAACGCCGGCGGCGCCGCAGCGCTGGAAGCCCGCGCCGTCACCGCCGACGACTCGGCCGCCGTGGCCCGCGCCAAGGCTGCACTGAACTCCCTCGACGTCGCCGAAGGCCTCGCCGAACTCGAAGGCGCCTCCGCCCGTGTCGCCGTTGACGAAAAGCGCATGATCAACTGCCGCGCCGACCTCAACCAACTCGTGCCATTCAAGTACGACTGGGCCTGGCAGAAGTATCTGGACGGTTGCGCAAACCACTGGATGCCACAAGAAGTCAACATGACCGCCGACATCGCCCTCTGGAAAAACCCGGAAGGCCTGACCGACGACGAGCGCCGCATCGTCATGCGCAACCTCGGCTTCTTCTCCACCGCCGACTCCCTGGTTGCCAACAACCTGGTCCTGGCCGTGTACCGCCTGATCACCAACCCGGAATGCCGCCAGTACATCCTGCGCCAGGCTTTCGAAGAAGCGATCCACACCCACGCCTACCAGTACTGCATCGAATCGCTGGCCATGGATGAAGGCGAAATCTTCAACATGTACCACGAGATCCCATCGGTCGCGAAAAAAGCAGCCTGGGGCCTGAAGTACACCCGCTCGATCTCCGATCCGAAGTTCGAAACCGGCACCCCGGAAACCGACAAAGAGTTGCTGCGCAACCTGATCGCCTACTACTGCGTTCTGGAAGGCATCTTCTTCTACTGCGGCTTCACCCAGATCCTCTCCATGGGCCGCCGCAACAAAATGACCGGCGTCGCCGAGCAGTTCCAATACATCCTGCGCGACGAATCCATGCACCTGAACTTCGGCATCGACGTGATCAACCAGATCAAAATCGAAAACCCACATTTGTGGGATGCTGAGATGAAAGAAGAAGCGACCCAGATGATTCTGCAGGGTACGCAGCTGGAGATTGAATACGCACGGGATACCATGCCTCGCGGGGTGTTGGGTATGAACGCGGCGATGATGGAGGACTATCTGAAGTTCATTGCGAACCGTCGGTTGTCGCAGATTGGTTTGAAGGAAGAGTATCCGGGGACGACTAACCCGTTCCCTTGGATGAGCGAGATTATGGACTTGAAGAAAGAGAAGAATTTCTTTGAGACTCGCGTGATCGAATACCAAACTGGTGGTGCTCTGAGCTGGGATTAATAGTCTCGCTTGGCATGATTTGACGATTGCGGTTTGAGTCGGCGAATCGAGAAAGCAAAAAGCCCCGATCTGATCGGGGCTTTTTTGTGGGCGATCGGCGAGCCTTTTTACGCCTACGTCACAGCGCTCAATCTCCTACAGCACTTACAGTCGCTTCCCATTGAAGCCTGCTGCGAGCACTACTAAGCTCTGTGGCAGGTGCCTAAGAAACGCCCAACGTAGAAAGCTTCGTCAGTGACACAGACGCGTAATTCGTCGGTGACAACTGCTCTGCTCGTTGGGATTTTTTAAGTCCGCTCTACGTTGGGGTCAGGCCCGCCCAAAATCCATAACGTAGAGGTCATAGATATGTCGGATCCATGCTCGGTAACTGTTTTCTCTCGCCACAACCTTTCTCTACATGCCCTTCTACTCGAAAATCAGCCATGGTTCTCCGCCCGGGATGTTGGCCGTTTGATGGGCTTCCACCTGAATGATCGGGTGGTCAACAAGCTAGATAGCGACCAGCGCCGCGTTATGTGGATTGAGTACTTTCGAGAACCTGAACAGCATCTGATGCTCAGTGAGTCTGGGGTTTATGCGCTGTTGGTCTATCACTACGTTCCGGGAAATCGGTTATTGCGTGAATGGCTCACCAACGAGGTCGTGCCGACCTTGCGTGACGCTGCGGATTCGGGAGATTCAAATCGGCCAATGTTGAGCTTGTTGGATTGGCCGGAGATGTCGTTGAGTTTGCTGCATTGGCAGGATGAGGGCTGGATTCGGCTAAGGGATATGCCTTACCTGTTAAATATTCAACATCCACGACGAGCTTCGGTAGAGAAGCCATGGTGGCGAAGGCTTACTCAGGTGTTTCAGTCTGCGAAACACTCGATGGGTTAGAGATGGGTTTGAAGGGTCGCGCAGGATTCACCGCTATTTTCTGTAGGATTTTTCGTAGACAAATGTGATGGCCACTCAGTATCGTCCGAGGGTTCTCAACCCTCGGCGAATGTATGGATACGGAAAAAAGCAACAGCGATTGGAGTGACTTGGAGATTGAGGCAGCAGTGGATGCCTATCTTAGTATGTTGTCACGCGAACAGAGTGGCCAGAAATTCATTAAAACTGAAGAGAATCGTATCCTCCGCGATGGCGCGCTAGCCGATCGCAGTAAAGGATCAGTTGAATTTCGAATGCAGAACATCTCCACAGTTCTTGATGAGATTGGACTGCCAAGAATTAACGGGTACAAACCAGCCAAAAACATTGGAGCTAATGTTAAGAGTAAAATCATTGAGATACTGGCTAAAAAAAATCTCATTAACCTCGACACTTTCTCCGACACCAAGAAAGGCAGATGCGCCTGGGTATTTCAATACACTCCAGATAGTTCGTTTGAACGGAGATGGCTTTCCTCAAAAGAGCGCAATGATACGGTGCCTTGGGAAATTTCAGGTTATCAAGATTTAGTACGTGAAGGCGATTTGGTTTTTTTTTGGCAAGCCCATGCGAACGGCGGGTTACGGGGCTGGGGAGAAATCGAAAGCGGTGAAGTATTTGCGGTGAGAGACAATAATATTGGCAAAAACTACCGAATCGGAGTTAAAGAGCGTTGCTGGCTAGAACCACCAATCCCAAGAGATACTATTTTTTCTTTTGGAACGATAAACAACAGAAAAGATTTACACAGTAAAGATCTAACCTCACCGCTAACTCCTGCAGAGGCAACGCAACTTGCAGACCTGCTCCAAACTTCAGAAAGACCAAACACTAAAAGATTAATAACACACACCCAAAGATCACAACACTTTAAAAACACATCAGAAAAATCCGACCCTGCACAAAATAAAATAAAACAGATCGAAAACGAAGAAGCTCTCGAAGTTCTATTCCACAGCGACAACCCTTGGGCAATAGGATTGGAAGACAAAATCGGCGTATTAGATGAAGCCAAAGCAATGGCAGCACTTGCTATTCATACTGATGAACCTCCATTAGCTATAGGCATCTTAGGGGACTGGGGCACTGGCAAATCTTTTTTTATGCGCTTAATCTACCAAGAAATTGAAAAGCAATCTGCCGACACCGTGCTTATACGCTTCAATGCTTGGCATTTTGTCGAAAACAATCTTTGGGCAAGCCTAGTCGACCATATATTTACAGAGCTTGATCAGTGGATAAGTAAAAAAGAAACGGCTGAAAAAAGAAAAATCTTATCAGAACAACTTTTTGAGAACCTCTCAACCTCACAAGAGCTAGCACTAGAAGCAGCAGAAGAGCTTGTTAATTGTCGTAAAGCACAAGCTGTCGCCACCGAGCGCTTGGAAAAAGCAGAGCAAAATACTAAATTATTTTGGCAAGCCGTAGCCCAAACATTAAAAAGCAAAATAACCTGGAGAAAAATTAAAACGGCTACTGAGTCTCTAGGCTTAGGAGAACTGTTTGACAATACCGAAAAGTTAAAAGATACAATTGATAGCCTAAACACTCAAAAAGCTCGAACCAAAGCAATAAAAAAAGGCTTATTTCAGCGTCTTGGAAGCTGGCCCGTCGTTCTAACTGGGTTAGCTATCATTTTAATTTTACCTCCCGCAGTCTCAAAAACTTATTTAATACTTAGCGAAATATTCCAAACTGAAATACAGTCACTAACCAAAGAACTACTAACACTAAGCACACCAATTCTCTGCATCACATCGGGAATTGCTTGGTTGACGAACAGAGTTCGTAAAGCTGTAAATGAAGTAGCAGATTTCCGTAAAACCTTTGAAGAGGTCATCCATCAGCAAAATATTTCACGTTCGCAGTCACTCTCTAGCCTAGTGGCTGATGTAGATGCTGCTCGAAGCTTGCTGACGACAACCACAGAAAAAGTAGTTGAGGCTACGCGTGAATTTGATGCAGGGACAGGCCGAGGTCGAATGCTACGCTTTATCCGTGAGCGGGCCAACGATGGTCATTACGCTAGCCATTTAGGGCTTGTTGCGACTATTCGTAAGGACTTTGAAGAGTTGTCTCGAGGTTTAAGAGCGGATTCTGAACCTACAAATAATAAATACCTTGATGAAAGCTTCAAAATTAGGCTGCTAGATCTATTAGACGAGCAAAAAAATTACCTCAAAGACGCAGACAAAGAAAAACTCGGCTCATTGTTAGAATCCACCTCAACTACTGAAAACCAATCATTCAAGAGAGTAGTACTTTTTATTGACGATTTGGATCGCTGCCCCCCTGAAAAAGTAGTTGAAGTACTTCAAGCAGTGCATTTATTACTAGGCTTTCCACTTTTCATTGTTTTCGTCGCGGCAGATGTACGATGGGTCAATCGTGCATTGGCAAAGCACTATCCCGACTTGCTCAACATCCCGCAAAATGAAAGCGTAGAGAATCAAAATGGGGCAACAGCACATGACTACCTGGAGAAAATATTTCAGATCCCTTACTGGGTAAGGCCGATGAGCGATGATGCTAGTTCAGCACTATTGGAGTCGCGAATTCGTAGAATTAGCAAAAACTCGACATCAAACCCTTCGCTTACGCCAGACAAAAATGCAGACTCTCATCTAAACCAAACTATCGACTATACAAACTCAATATCCGAAGAAGTCGGTCGTGACGAACAAAATAGTATCTCCGCCGACTTCAATCATCGTGCAACCAGGCTCAGCTTTAGTGGTGCCGAACGAGATTTCCTAAGCCAGTTGGCACCTTTTTCTGGAAACACGCCTCGGAGGGTACTGCGATTCATTAATACATACCGCATTATAAAAATAAGTTTATCAGATGAAGAAAATGAACTTCTAGAACAAAGGTATTTCCGAGAACTACTCTTGCAACTAACGATAAATACTGGTGCACCAGAAGTATTTGAAAATTGGTCAAATTTCTTGCAGCAACATGCCAATACGTCAGACATGGCCACCCTGCTTGAAGAAATGCGACAACAGGCATGGTATAACCAACCTTCTGTAAACAGAGTACTACAAGGTGCTGTGCAGGTTTATCTAAACACCGAAACATCTGGAAATGTACGGGATGCTGTTGAGTCATCAAAACTAGTGAAACGATATAGTTTTACAGGATGAAATTTGTTCATTTATCGCCTTAGAAGCAGGTACCCAATGAAATTCGATCTCGCCTACTGCCTCAGCCTCGACGACAAGTTGTCGATCTATGATGTTCGCGATCTCAATTTCGATGAGACGGTGGCGTTTGACTCGGCGAAGGAACACTTCCAGTGCCCCAACGATGCTTGTCGTTCGGCGTTCGAGGCTTCCAATGAGTTGGGTACGTTCAACGCCAAGAATGTGAATTATGTGCGCACGCCGCACTTCAAGAATCTGCCGACCACGCAGCATGTGGCGGGTTGTCCGTACGTGAGTTTGAAGGCTTCAGCGTCTGGCGTTGAAACGGCGGATGGCGAGGTGGATGACGGGCGTGAGGAGCATTTCCCATCGGAGTTATTGCTGACCCGGCGTGAGTATGTACGCAAGCCTGTCACGCCAGCGGGGGCGGCGGATGTGTTGCGCGATGACCCGGTGCGGGCGGCGGCGGACAGTGGTAAAGAGTCGGTGGGTCGTGAGTCGGCGCCGGACAAGACCAGTGTGTTTGCGCATCCGGTGGAGTGTTTTGTTTCCAACTTCGCCGACAAGGATTTGCTCAAGCGCATGCCGTTGAAGATTGGCGAGCATACGGCGCCGTACAGTTCGTTCTTCAAGAAGATCGAGTATCTGACGGACAACAAGGGGCTGATTTACTGGGGGCGGATCAAGAAGATCGAGGACTTCCACAGTGCCAGTTTTCGAATCGACTTCGAGGACAAGGTCTGGTTCAAGAAGCCCGAGGACAGTAAGAAGAAGCCGTATCCGGTCAGCGTTTATCTGAACAAAAAGCTCATCGACAACTACCGCAAGCGCAAGGCGTTTCTGGAGGAGATCAAGCACGCGGTGGATAGCGACAAGGCGTTGTTCTGTTTCTTCTATGGGGTGACGCCGGAGTTGAAGCAGGTGCCCGGCAAGAAGAACCCCGAAAAGCCTTTCGAGGTCTTCAATGCCAATATCGAGAACCTGGATCACTTCATTATTCGTGAAGCGCCGGGGTTGGAATGAAAGTTAGCTTTCGGGCAGTTGCAGTTTCACGGCACCCGGATGCTGCTTGAGCAGACCATAGGGTAGAACGCCCCATTCGACGTATCCGCAAACTGCCATGACATGCGGATAGGACGGAAAAAAGGTGACGCCTTTTTCTCCAAACTGCCACATAGGAAATTGCCAGGGTTCTGGCTCGTCATAGCCGCAATCATTTTCGCCCTCAGCGACAACGGTCATTTCGGTAGGGTAACGCTTCGACAATTGTTCGACGAGCCAAGGGGCGAGTTCTTTGGCGCGGTAATTGGAGATTTCCTCCGAAGATGCGTCAGGTGATTCTTCATGATGTAGCGGCTCGCCCTGGCCCACCCACAGCACATCTTCAAGGCTCAACAGGTGCCCAGTCCGCGTATCGAAGTTCAGCGATTCATTATTTTGATCAGGATACGCACCGCCGCAATAATACTCGGTGGAAACTCGCACGCTCATGACTGAAGACGACATCCACAGCGGCTGCGCGGATTGCCTGTAACTCCCCGAACAACCGTAATGCTGCGACACTTCGCTCCATAACCGCGCCCTCAAATATTGATTGATGCGTTCCTGCGCTGCCGGGGCGTAACCCGATACCACTTCAAACAGCGAAGCCCCCGACTTCGGCTCGCTCCACCATTGCAGGGTGTAGCCCATGAAGGTTTCGGTCTTGCCTTTCTTCAACAGCAAACCCTGAAGCCGCAGGTATTCGTAGGGCTGCGTGTCATGCAGTTGCGCCAGATAAGGCGCGGCATCTGCAGGAACATCAGGAAGCCTGGCGGGTTGTAAGTCTACTTTTAGCGTTTTTCCGGAAGGAGCCTTCCACTCGCCGCTCCAACCGCTGAGTGTGGGCAGCAAGCGCAAGGTCGGGCGCGAGTCACCGTCCATTGCAGCGCCTTCCAGCATCACCAACGCGTCGCCGTCTTTACTAGTTTCCAGCGCAAGGTCGGTTCGGTATTTTCGGTAAAAATAACGGCCTTCGTTGTAGCGCGCGTCGAGTTCAACAACAATCGCGGCTTTACCCAAGGTGCCGGTGAAGACTTGCCTGTTGTCTTCGGCCCAGGCGCGCGGTGAGAGACATAAAGCTATAAGTGCTAAAGCCAAGTTGATGCGCAACAGTCCAAGATGCATCGTTTCATCCTTGAATGAGCGGGCCGTTGCCCGTAAAAAAGCGTCGCAGATGGTGACGGGCCAAACTCAGTTCCTAGAATTCTGCCTCTCATACTCTTCCCTAAAAGCCTTGCGCTCCATCTCCGCGATCTCCCGCGCGACTTGATGCCGACGCTCTTTCGCAGCGTGCAGCTGGACATCATCGAGGAAGCAATAATGGCGCAGCCAGTGAAGCGTCATTTCCTCGTCCGGGAAGTAGTAGGACTTGGCTCCCTTGCTGTTTCTTGGCGTGTCGTTCATTTGTTCGTCGAAAACCATCGCCGTGACTTCATTGGGTGGCAAGCACCCTGTTCCAGCGACCTTGTTGCGGAAACACCAGGCAATTTCATCAATGTGTTTTTGCGCGCTGCGATGGCCGCGCCGATAGAATCGCTGGTGCTCACAAGTCTGTTGCATCCGCGCCAACATCACCTCGGGGTCTAGCCAATGTCCGAGGCCATGGTTTTGGGCATTGATCATCAGGCCATTCACCCAACGCTCGGTGAAGCGCAGAACGAACTCGTGATCATCGGCCTTTTTGGCATCAGCCAGGATCACGCAATAGCGGGTTTTGATGTGCAGGACCAACAACACATGTTTGCGCTGCACAGTGATCGCATGAACCAACCACTGTTCGTCCGCGCCGTTCTGCTCATCATCCTCAATAACTGATGACGGCGGTTTGGTGTCCACCGGCGTGATCGTTTGGCCTTTATGAACACGGCTGAAGAACTTACTGGCGGCTTCGGTGCAATTGAAGATCAACATTCAGGTTCTCTTGGAAGCGCGGGTGACATTGGGTCAGTCATCTCGAACGATCTCTTCGACCCACTCAATTTCGTAAGCCCGACGTTCAATATCAGAAGTCAGCTTCTGCACTTCCTCGCTCAGAATCGACAACTCCGCATGGGTCAATAAATCATGCGAGACCATGAGCGTCAGTTTCCAAAGCGCGGAGGAACGAGCCAGTCCATCGAACATGCGAGCCATGTCGCGGTTTCGATCATTGATCAAGCCGTAGATCATGCCGTAGCGGGCATGGGCCGACAGCGCACCGTGCAGTGTGATTGTCTTGGTATCGGCGAGCACACCTTGGCAAAAACGGTCGAGCGCGACTTTGCGCAGTTGCTTGAATTTCTTCCAGTCACTTTCACTGATCGACATGACGTTCCCCGTGTGTTCTGTTTGACCTCAGCAAGATTAACCCGGTTGACCGCATTAGCTCATCTCGTCCACATACCCAGCATCACTAGCATAAGTAAGCCAACATAGATCTGGGCATGCATTCTATCCGGTATCCGCCCAATCCATCGCGCAGCCAATCTGATCCCCAGCAACGAGCCAACCGTCAGCAGCGCAAACGCCAGCACATCGACATACCCGATATACCAAACGCCCAGATCAGCCCCGGTGAAACCGGCCAGCGCCATGTACGTCAGTGTGCCGGCCAACGCTACCGGCACGCTGAGCGGATTGGCCAGCGATGTGGCTTGCGACATGCTCAACCCGCAACGGCGCAGCAGCGGCACGGTCATGACGCTTCCTCCTACGCCGAGGAAGGTTGCGATGGCGCCGATACCTACACCGCCGGCGGATGTTTCCGTCATGGTCAGTCGCCGTGGGAATGTGGTTTGGGACTGTGTGAGAAATCCTCGGCGCAGCAGGCAATCGACGATGGTCACGCCCAGGTAGGCGATGAAGGCGTAGCGGATCATTTGACCGCTGACCCACATCGCAGCGATTGCACCGACGACAGCGCCCCCGCCGATAAACCCGCCCAATGGCCAGAGGTAGTCCCGGAGCAGATTGCCAGCGCGTTGGTGTTTGCGTGTGGCGATCAAGGCATTGACGATCATCACGCAGGTCGAGGTGGCCACGGCGATGTGCATGGCCGATTGCGCGATGGGGTCGCCGGCTGCGTGGCTGGCGGTGAGCATCCGATAGAGCAGCGGCACAATGACGAAGCCGCCGCCGAAACCGAAGAGCACGGCGCTGATGCCGGTGAGGCAACCGAACAGTGTAAGCAGGAGGTAGAACATGGTGGGCGTCCAGGATCGGGGAGCCAGGACATTAGAGCGTGATGCACTGGCCGGCTTCAGTAGTTGGGCCAATAATGTTCGCGTTTACGCCAATCGCTGGAACACGCCTGATGCGCAATATTTCGATCAATCAGCTCGATGACACGCCTCGCCCGGTCGTGGCCATCGGTACCGATTATTCCCACGGCCACCTACTCCCGTTTCATACGCATCGCCGTGGCCAATTGCTCTACGGCGCAACAGGCGTGATGCAAGTCAGCACCCGGAACGGTAATTGGGTGGTGCCGCCGCAGCGCGCGGTGTGGATTCCGCCGGGCGTGGCCCACGAGGTGTTGATGCTCGGGGTGAGCACGCGCAGCCTTTACATCGAACCGGGCAACGTGGAATTGGGGTCGGACTGCCAAGTGCTCAACGTGTCGCCGCTGCTGCGGCATTTGCTGATGGAAGCGGTGGACGTGCCACTGATGTACGACCAGGCCGGACGCGACGGTGTGCTGATCAACTTGCTGTTGCATGAACTGGCACGCAGCGCGCCCCTTGCCCTACACATTCCCATGCCAGCCGAAGGAAAGCTCCTCAGTCTGTGTCAGACCTTTCTGAACATGCCCAATGCCCACCAATCGCCGCAGGATTGGGCCGATCAGTTACACATAAGCTTGCGCACCTTTAACAGATTGTTTCGGCAGCAGACCGGGCTCAGCTTTCGTCAGTGGCGCCAGCAGGCGTGCGTCGTGCAGGCGTTGGCACGGTTGGCGGCGGGGGAAGCGGTGACGCGGATCGCCCTGGACTCCGGCTACGAAAGCCCGGCGGCGTTTTCGACGATGTTTCGGCGTGTGCTGGGACAGGCACCGTCCGTCTGGTTGGAGCCGACGAACTAGGCAAATTCGAAAAATGCGTTTGATCCCGGCCGAAAACAACTGTACAAAAACACAGTATATTTTCAATCAGCACTTTTGAGCCCGGAGCACACCATGGCCTCTCTTGCGATGAACCACGTCCTCGAACGCATTGCCCTTTTCCAGTTCACCCCGACCCACTGCGTCCAGGCCCGCGCCATGCTGGGCTGGAGCGTTGAACAACTGTCGCGCGAGGCCGAAGTGGCAGTGGCAGATATCCAGCGTTTCGAAGCGCAGCAGGACGTGGCGGACGCCGCGAGACTGGCACTGGCTTATCGGTTTGAAGCGCAGGGGTTGGTGTTCTTCCCGGGGTTTGCACCGGGGCGCAGTGTCAGGGCGCAGGGTATGGCGGGGGAATCGGTGGGGCGTGGGGATTATGCGATGGCTGATTAAGCTGGCGAGGGGGACACCCCTCACCAACTGAACGGATTCATGCGTTCTGTACCACCGCATCACTCTCCTCTTCAACCGCCATCCACCACGCACTCCCTCGTTGTGGATGCGCAATGTTGAACGCCTCCCCCATCCGCGGTGTGGTAATCGCAATACTGCGTTCCCATGCAAGCGCAAGGATGCGGTCAAAAGGTTCATGCCAGGCGTGCATGGCCAGGTCGAAGGTGCCGTTGTGGATCGGGAAGAGCCAGCGGCCCTTGAGGTCGATGTGGGCTTGCAGGGTTTCTTCCGGTTGCATGTGCACGTGGGGCCATTCGACGTTGTAGGCGCCGGTTTCCATCAGGGTCAGGTCGAACGGGCCGTATTGTTCGCCGATGCGTTTGAAGCCGTCGAAGTAACCGCTGTCGCCGCTGAAGAAGATTCGTGTGTCGGCGTCGATCATCACCCATGACGCCCACAGCGTGCTGTTGCCGTCGAACAGGCCACGGCCGGAGAAGTGCTGCGATGGGGTGGCGATGAAGCGGATACCGGCGATTTCGGTGCCCTGCCACCAGTCGTACTGGCGCACCTTGCTGGCGTCGATGCCCCATTTGATCAGGGTGTCGCCCACGCCCAGCGGAGTCAGGAAGTAAGTGGTTTTGGCGGCGAGTTTGAGTACCGCTTCGTAGTCGAGATGGTCGTAATGATTGTGCGAGAGGATCACCGCTTCGATCGGCGGCAGTTCGTCGATGCTGATCGGTGGTTGGTGGAAGCGTTTCGGGCCAGCCCATTGCACCGGCGAGGCGCGCTCGGCGAAGACGGGGTCGGTGATCCAGAATTTGTCGCGCATCTTCAGCAACAGCGTCGAGTGCCCCAAGCGGTAAACGCTGTGATTGGGCGCTGCGAGCAGATCTTCGCGAGTAAGCGGCTGCACAGGAATGGCGGCGCTCGGACGGGTGTCGCGCGGTTTGTGGAAAATCATGTTCCACATGATCCGCAGCATTTTGCGTACCCCTTCGCGCTGCACCGGCGCATGATTGCGAAACAGCCCTTGATCCTGGCGCGAGGCTTCAAGCGTGGGTGTGTTGTCCGGGAGAGAGACTGGATTGGCCATGACTGAACGACTCCGAAAAACCGTGTGCTGCACGGTATTCCACGGGAAATGAAAATGGCCAAGCTGCACGCAAAGGCCAAACGCTCTGGTTTGTAAGGTGCGAGGATTAACGCAACATTACACTGAGCGGTGTAGTTTCTAGGTTGCATCAAAGCCGGCGCCAAGTAAACTGCCGAGTGTAATTTCCCCCCTTCTCTGCCGAAGTCCGCTCATGACCGCTCCACAACGCCTCACCGACCGCAAACGCGAAGCCATCATCCAGGCGGCGATCGCCGAATTCCGTGCCCACGGGTTCGAAATCACCAGCATGGACAAGATCGCCGCCACGGCGGGGGTGTCGAAGCGGACGGTGTACAACCACTTCCCGAGCAAGGAAGAGCTGTTCGCCGAGATCCTTAATCAGTTGTGGGCGCGGATCATTGCCGAGCCATCGGTGAGCTACGACCGCGAGCGACCGCTGCATGAGCAGCTGCGCCTGATGCTGCAACAAAAAGTGCAGATGATGGCTGACGAGAATTTTCTCACCCTCGCCCGGGTGGCGATTGCCGCAACCATTCATTCCCCCGAACGTGCGCAGAACATGATCGAGCGCATGGGCGAGCGCGAGGAAGGCCTGACTGTCTGGATACGCGCGGCGCAAGCCGACGGACGGCTCAAACCGGTGGATCCAGAATTTGCCGCGCATCAAGTACAAGGTTTGCTCAAGGCATTCGCGTTCTGGCCGCAGATCTCGCTGGGTCGCGCGGCCCTTGATCCAGACGCGCAGAATGCAGTTGCCGAGTCGGCGCTGGAGATGTTCCTGGCACTGTATCAGCGGTGAATCACTGGCGCGGCGAGCCGCGTACAACTAATTTCGCAAAAAGTTATACAAACTCGTGAAAAATTCCTTCCTTGTACAACTTTATTAAGTTTTGTATAAGTAGCCATCTGCCAGTAACGGAACGCTGGCATTGAGCAGTCACCACCGAATGCCGTCCGTGCATTTCGGTCTGCCGGCGCAGGAATAGGGACTGAATCCTTTTGATTTTCCCCACTTCCCGAGTATCGCAAGCATGTTCTTCAATCGCCAGAAAGCCGCCCTCGCTGAACTGCAACACACCGTTTTTGACCAGGCTGCAATGCTCGAAGCGATCAACCGTTCGATGGCGGTGATCGAGTTCGATCTTGATGGCGTGGTGTTGCGTGCCAATGACAATTTCCTCAAGACCATGGGTTACACGGCTGCCCAGGCGATCGGCCAGCCGCACCGGCATTTCTGCACACCAGAGTTCGGGCGCAGTGCCCAATACACCGAGCTGTGGTCACGCCTGAAAAACGGTCAGTTCCAGTCCGGCACCTTTGAACGGGTCGACAGCAAAGGCCAGCCGATCTGGCTCGAGGCCAGTTACAACCCGATCAAGGATGCGTCGGGACGGGTGATCAAAGTGGTCAAGTACGCGATGGATGTCACCGCCAAGGTGCAGCAGGAGAACGAGGCCAACGCCAAACTGCAGGCGATTGATCGCGCGATGGCGGTGATCGAGTTCGATCTCGACGGCAATATTCTTACCGCCAACCAGAATTTTCTCACGCGCATGGGTTACAGCCTCGCAGAGCTCAAGGGCCAGCATCACCGCTTGTTCTGCACCCCGGCGCTGGTCAACAGCGGCGCCTATCAGGATTTCTGGCGGCGCCTGAATCAGGGCGAGTTCTTCCACGGGCAGTTCGAGCGCGTGGATAAACGCGGTCAGATCGTCTGGCTGGAGGCCAACTACAACCCGGTCTACGACGCTTCGGGGCGTTTGTACAAAGTCGTGAAGTTCGCGTCTGACGTTACCGCCCGTGTCGAGCAACACGAACAGGACGCGCGCAGTGCCAGCACCGCTTACCACATCTCGGTAGCAACTCGAAAAGTCGCCGAGCAAGGTACGCAAGTGATTCAACAGGCTGCCAGCGAAATGCGCGAAATCGCCGAGGACATCAGCCAGTCCTCAACGCTGATCGCGCAACTGGGCGACCGCTCCGAGCAGATCACCGCCATCGTCAACACCATCCGCGCGATCGCCGATCAGACCAACCTGCTCGCCCTCAACGCCGCCATCGAAGCCGCGCGCGCCGGTGAACAGGGCCGCGGCTTTGCCGTGGTGGCCGATGAAGTACGGCAACTGGCGGCGCGCACCAGCGGTTCCACCGCGGAGATCTCCACCATGATCAGCCTGATCCAGAGCGAAACACGGCAGGCGATCAAAAGCATGCAAGGCACCCGCGACCGCGCCGCAGAAGGCGTGGAACTGGCCAATCAGGCCGGCACGGTGATTCTGCAGATTCGCGATGGCGCCAGTGAGGCGGTGGATGCGGTGAGCATGTTTGCCAATGAGCGGGTGCCGGGGTAATGGCGGTAGTCTCAGTCACCAGGTGAAACTCGGGATAGTGGGATGGCAATCACGCGATCTATAGTGACTGCCATCCATCAGCAAGCGCAGGGAAATCCCATGGAAAATCGCGCCGTCCGCATCGCCCTGGTTGGCGATTACGACCCCCAAGTCACCGCTCATCAAGCGATCCCGGTTGCACTCGGCCTGGTCGCCGAACACCTGCAACGCACCGTGCAGTTCGAGTGGCTGGCCACTGAAGAGATCGGCACCGACACTGCGCTGACTCAATTCGATGGGTTCTGGTGTGTACCCGCCAGCCCTTATAAAAGTGAAGACGGTGCGCTACGCGCCATCCGCTTTGCCCGCGAGCAAGGGCGACCTTTCCTCGGCACCTGTGGCGGTTTTCAGCACGCGGTTCTGGAATATTCGCGCAATGTGCTGGGCTGGGCCGACGCCGAGCATGGGGAAACCTCGCCAGAATCCGAACGCGCAGTGCTCACGCCGCTGAGCTGCTCGCTGGTTGAAGCCATCGACGTCATTCACCTCCAGCCCGGTTCGTTGATCGCCAAGGCGTACGAAAAGTCTGAAATTGAAGAAGGCTATCGCTGCCGCTACGGCGTGAATCCGCAGTTCGAACAGCATTTGATGAGCGATCAGCTACAAGCGGTAGGCCGTGATTCAGCGGGGGATCTGCGCGCTATCGAACTGAAAAAACATCCGTTTTTCGTCGCCACGCTGTTCCAGCCGGAACGCGCCGCACTAAAAGGAAAAATGCCACCGCTGGTTCGCGCATTTATCGAAGCCTGCGGATTGCGGGATTGAGCGTTATGCATTCGGCCATTGAGGTTGGCGGCGCCCACAACGCCGCCTTCGCGAGCAGGCTCGCTCCCACATTGGATCTGTGGCGTTCACGAAATCCCTGTGGGAGCGAGCCTGCTCGCGAAGAGGCCCGCAACCACGCTGCAATACCTCAACCGCGCACCAGACTCCGCACCGCAACAATCTCCGGCACTTCAACCTTGCTCATGTAAACCCGCAGCGGCTCGGTGATGTTGATGCGGTCGTCGATGTGTTGATCGAGCAGCAACTGAATCAATTCGCGCTTGAGGGTCATGGTGGTTTCCGACGCCTTCGCCCAGACGAATTCACTGGCGGGGATGATGCCGTCGTCGGCCACGTCCATGCCGAATGAATCTTCGCTGAAGCGCACGATGTACTGGCCGGTTTTGCGGTTGAGGCCGACGAAGCCTTTGAGATCGTCGGCGGCCTGGCAGATGAGCTGGGAGGTGATGCGCATGGTAAACCTCACGAAAGATGATCGATGGTTTACACGCAGGGCAATGTAGCGGCGCGCCCTCTGCCGGGGCATATGCCGTGGGCAAGCGTACTGCAAACAGCGCCACAAAAGTGCAGGAAATTTCCGTTTTGCTCGGTTTATGTCGGTCTGGCGATAGCCCTGCGGCGCTTCAATTGTTAAAAGGTACGTCTCGAAAAAAACCTGCGAAAGGAACTCGACCATGCCTGCCACTTTTACCCGAAGCGCTCTGGTGCTGAGTCTGTTGTTCGGCCTCGGTCAGGCGCATGCCGCCAGCCACCCGGAGCCCAAGGCAATCGCTGCCGCCCATGGCATTCCGCATCCAGCGGTGATTGCCCACCGTGGCGCGTCGTTCGATGCCCCGGAATCCACCGCTGCGGCCTACAAACTGGCCCGTGACCTCGGCGCCGATTACCTGGAAATGGATTTGCAGCGCAGCAAGGACGGCGTGCTCTTCGCCCTGCACGACGACAACCTGCAACGCACCACCGACGTCGCCAGTAAATTCCCCGAGCGCAAGGACAGCCCGGCCACCGCGTTCACCATGGCCGAACTGAAAACCCTTGATGCCGGCAGCTGGTTCAACAGCAAATATCCTGACCGCGCACGCCCCTCCTACGCCGGGCTGAAGATTCTTACCCTCGATGAAATCATCGACATCGCCCGCGCCAACCCGCAGCACAAGCCGGGCCTGTACATCGAAACCAAAGAGCCGCAGCTGTTTCCCGGCATCGAACATGACCTCAAGGAAAAACTGCAGGATCGCGGCTGGCTCAGTCCGGCCGGTTCGAAGCTGGCGAAAAGTGCGCTCGGCGTCGGTCAGGGCAAAGGCAAGGTGATCCTGCAGACCTTCGATAAGAACAGCCTGCAATTGCTGGAAAAGGAAATGCCGCAAGTGCCGAAGATCCTGCTGTTGTGGGTCGGCGAAGGCAGCATCGAGCCTAAATCTGCGGTGACGTTTGCCGCGTCCGGCGAGAAAGACAAAAACGTTTTCTACGGCAAGCAGGAACCGAAGTCGGAAGCGGAATTCAAGCAATGGGTGGACTACGCCAAGGCCCAGGGCGCGATCGGCACCGGCCCTTCGGCGAAGCTGACCCATGGTGGTGATCAGAGCTATTCCGATCTGGTGCAACCGTGGATGAATCAGTACACCCACGATCAGGGCATGCTGGTACATGTTTATACGGTCGACGAGGCGGTGGACTACGAGAAAGTCATGGCGGCGGGTGTCGACGGCATCTTTACCAACCGCGCCAGTGAACTGTTGAAGTTTTACAAGCGTCCGGCTGTTGGCAGTGTTGATGAGGTTCTGAAGAAGAACGGTTTCTAAGTTGTTATCGAGTCGCCTGCTTCGCGAGCAGGCTCGCTCCCGCAAAGAGCAGTTTTATCGCGGAGCAGAGATTTAAGGGTGAATTAAGTTGCGCTGGTTAATCTGAACCCACTTACACAGATCAACCACTTCAACGCACTGCCAAGGAATGAACCGATGAAAACTTTGACTGCCCTGTTTACCGCCGCTGCCCTGACCCTCACCGCTGGCCTGGCTCAGGCTGATGTTCGCATCGACCAGATCCCGCAACTGGTCAAGGACGGCAAGATCAAGTCGCTGGAATCGATGAACGCCGAAGCACTGAAACTGCACCCGGGCGCAACGATTACCGACACCGACCTGGATAACCACTTCAATGGTTATGAGTATGAAGTTGAACTTAAAACCGCTGACGGCAAAGAGTTCGACGTGGACTTTGATGCCACCACCGGTAAAGTGCTGAGCAACAAGCAAGACACTTGATAGACAGCTGTTAAAGAGCCGCACGATTGAAAAATCGTGCGGCTTTTTCATGCCTGCCGTAAATCATGTGGGAGCGAGCCTGCTCGCGAAAGCGGAGTGTCAGCGACATCAATGTTGACTGTTCCACCGTTATCGCGAGCAGGCGAGGACCTACGAAAGTTGCCGGACGCTTGAACTCGCAATCAAGCACTCAACCGCGCCGTCACCTCATTCAATTGCCCCGACAACCCATGCAGGTTCTGACTGGCACTTTCGGTGCGCTGCACGTTGTCCAGGTTGGTGCTGGCAATCGCGGTGATTTCAGTCAGGTTGCGCGAGATATCCTCGGCCACTGAAGTCTGCTCCTCAGCGGCCGTGGCGATCTGCCGGTTCATGTCGCGAATCGCCTCCACCGCCAAGGTGATGCGCTCCAGCATCGCGCCGGCCTGGGTCACTTGCTCGACGCTTTCGTCACTGCGCGCCTGGCCGCTCTCGATAGCCTGCGCGGCATCGACAGCGCCGGTCTGCACGTTCTGAATGATCTGGTTGATCTCGATGATCGACTCCGCCGTGCGCTGAGCGAGGTTGCGCACCTCATCGGCGACGACGGCAAAACCACGCCCGGCCTCGCCCGCCCGCGCCGCTTCGATGGCCGCATTGAGCGCCAGCAAGTTGGTCTGTTCGGCGATGCCACGAATCACTTCCAGCACCTTGCCGATACGACCGCTGTCGGTTTCCAGGCGACGAATCACCGTGGCGGTGTTGGCGATTTCGCCGCGCATCTGCGTGATCGAGTGAATGGTGGTCTGCATGACCTTTTCACCCTGCTGCGCCGACTGATCGGCATCGTCGGCAGCACGCGCGGCATCGGCGGCATGACGGGCGACTTCCTGGGCGGTGGCGGACATTTCATTCATCGCCGTGGCCACTTGATCAGTGCGGTTGAATTGCTCGCTGGTGCCGCCGGCCATGGTCGTGGCAATGGCGTTCAACTCGCCGCTGGCGCTGTCCAGATCACCGGCGCTGCGTTGCAAGCGAGTGAAGGTGTCCGCCAGAAAATCGCGCAGAGTGTTCGCTGCGGCGGCGAGGTTGCCCAGTTCATCGCGACGCTCGCTGACAACACGTTCAGCCAACTGGCCACGGCTCAAGCGGGTGACGTAATCGATGAGGTTGCGGATCGGCTCGATCAGGTTGCGGCTGACCAGCCACAGGCTCAGCAGACCGATCAACAAGCCCGACGCGAGCATCACCAGCAGCCCCAGCCACACGGTGCGCTCAGCGCTGGCGCTGATCAACGCCGATTGCGCGGTGCCCTGCTCGCGCAGCTCGGCGACCAGTGCGCTCATCTGCTCGCTGGTGGCGCGATCAACGCCTTTGACCGCTGCGTCGCCGGCGCTCGGATCACCACCGGCAGCGACGTAGGCATCGCGGCCTTTCTGGTAGGCCGTGCCCAACTGGCGATGCGCCTCGCGCAAACGTTCGATGCGGGATTTGAGAGTTGCCTCGATGCCTTTCTGGCCGGCCAGTTCGCCGAGAATATTCTGCACGTCGCGCTGACGCTCTTCGAACTGGCTCCAGTATTTCGCCAGATCCGCCGGTTGCTTGCCGCGCAGCAGGACGTTTTTCCATTCCTGTACCTGCACTTTGAATTGCAGGTTGGCTTCATCGATCAGTTGCGACGTGTGCAACGGGCCGGCGATCAACTGGCTATAGCTTTGCACGCCGTTGGAGAGGAAATGAAAGCAGGCCAGCGCGATCAACAATATCGCCAGCAGACTGCCGCTCAGCAGGGCGAGAATTTGCGTTCTCAGGGATTTTTGCAGCATTGCAAGGTACTCGAAGCAGGGATGAGGCACGCCCGAGCGGACGTGAAAAATGGCCGGACTTCCCTGTCGACGTACCATGGCCAAGGGCCGATGGCGCGCAACCTGACTCACCTGAGATCGGCGCGCCAGAGGGCTTCTTGAGAATCTTCCGACAGTCGGTAACGCGTTGATTTGCTGTCACTTTGCTGTCACAAAACGGTCATATCGGCTTGCGATGATGCCGCTCAGGTGAACCTGAAACTCCCCCACCAGACACCTTTCCTCGCAGTGAGCCGCCATGAACCACAGCCTCGATATCAGCCATCGCGCCCCGGACCTGTTTGGCTTGCTCTACGGCTTTCGTTTTCTACCCGGTGAGCGCGGGCGCGAGATCGATTCGGCAACGGCCTTGCGCTGCTTGCAGGACGACGGCGACAGCGAAGAGTTTCTCTGGCTGCACCTGAACCTGGCCCACGCCGCGTGCGAGCGCTGGATGAAAAGTCATCTGCAATTACCCGAGGAGTTTTTCGAAGCGCTGCACGAAGGTTCGCGTTCGACGCGCATCGAGCATGTCGATTCGGCGCTGCTGGCGGTGGTCAACGATGTGGTGTTCAACCTCAGCAGCATGGTCTCCTCCGACGTGTCGACGCTGTGGGTCTGCGTGCGCAGCAAACTGATCGTCAGCGCGCGCCTGCAACCGCTGCACTCGGTGGACAAGTTGCGCTCGTCGGTGAAGGCCGGCGAATGCTTTCGCTCGCCCTCGGAACTACTCGTGCATTTGCTGCGCGATCAGGGCGAAGTGCTGACGCAGATCGTGCGCAAGACCAGTCTGAGTGTTGATCAGGTCGAAGACGAACTGCTCTCCTCGCGCCTGTCGACCAACCGCGCCGAACTTGGCGCCAACCGTCGCGTGCTGGTGCGTCTGCAACGGCTGCTGGCGCTGGAGCCGGGTTCGCTGCTGCGCCTGCTCAATCGTCCGCCGCCGTGGTTGCAGAAGGAGGACGTCAAGGAGTTGCGCAAATCCACCGAGGAGTTTGCGCTGATCATCAACGACCTCACAGCCCTCGGCGAACGGATCAAACTGTTACAGGAAGAAATCGCCGCCAACCTCAACGAACAGAGCAACCGCACGCTGTTCACCCTGACGGTGGTGACAGTGCTGGCCTTGCCGATCAACATCATTGCCGGTTTTTTCGGCATGAATGTCGGCGGTGTGCCGCTGTCCCAGGACCCGCATGGATTTTGGGTGCTGGTCGCGTTGGTAGCGACGTTCACCGTGATTGCCGGGCGCTGGGCGTTTCGCAAGCGTGGGGATTATTGAGCGCAAATCCCACACACAACACAGTCCTCCCACAGGGGCAATGTGCTCAATATCAGAGCGTTGAGCGGACCACATCGCCGAGCCAATCCATAAACACCCGCACCCGCAGCGGCAAATGCCGTTGCCGTGCGTACAGCAACGAAATCGCCATCGGCGGTGCGGTGTGTTGTGGCAGTACGGTCACCAGTTCGCCATTCTCCAGATGCGGCTGCATGCCGGTGCGCGGTACCTGCGTCAGGCCGAAGCCGCCCAGGCACGCCGCTTCATAGGCATCGGTGCTGTTGACCGTGACACTGCCGGCCATCGCCACGCGCCGCACCTCGCCGTTTTCCTCATAGACGAACCCCTCGGAACGCGAGCCCAGTACGCCGACGTAATGCACCAGCCGATGCTGCGCCAGATCCTCGATGGTCTGCGGCACGCCGTAACGTTGCAGGTAAGCCGGGCTGGCGCAATTGACCATCGGGAAGTCGCCGAGATGCCGGGCGACCACCGACTGATCCGGCTGCGCGCCGATGCGCAATACGCAGTCGAAACCCTCGCTGAGCAGATCGACGCGCCGGTCGGTACTGCTGATTTCCATCTGCAGATTCGGGTGGCGATCCATGAATTCCGGCAGGCGCGGCATGATCAAGCGTCGCGCGAGGATGTTCGGCATGTCGACGCGGATGCGCCCGGTCAGCGAAGCCTCGTCCTGACGGAACAACCCTTCGATCTCATCCATGTGCGAAAGCAAGTCCTTGCTGCGCTCATACAGCACCAGTCCATCCTGAGTGGCCTGCACCTTGCGCGTGGTGCGCTGCAACAGCCGCGTGCCGAGCAAGGCTTCGAGTGCCTGCACCTGTTCGGACACCGTGGAGCGCGGCAGACCGAGGCTTTCCCCGGCGAGGGTGAAACTCGACAGTTCGCTGACCCGGACGAAGGTGCGCAGCAGTTCCAGTTTGTTCATGACAAGCCCCGGTGATTGTTCGGCTGAGCCGATCAGTGATTCCGCTTTTGCCGTGTTTATCACCTCAGGGCGGATAAATAAACTTCTTCCATCCCATTCAACGCAATCGAGGAAGTCAGCATGAACCGCAAAATCGCACTGATCACTGGCGCCAGTCGTGGCCTCGGCCGCAGCGCCGCCCTGCACCTCGCCGCGCAAGGCATCGACATCATCGGCACCTACAACAGCCGCGCCGACGAGGCCCAGGCGCTGGTCACTGAATTGCAGGCGCTCGGCGCGAAAGCGGCGATGCTGCAACTGGACGTCGGCCGCAGCGAGAATTTCGCCGCGTTTGCCGCGCAGGTTGAACAGGTATTGGGGCAAACCTTTGAGCGTCAGCGCTTTGATTTCCTGATCAACAACGCCGGGGTCGGCGTGCATGCGCTGTTCAGCGAAACCACCCCGGAGCAGTTCGATCTGCTGATGAACGTGCAGTTGAAAGGGCCGTTTTTCCTGACCCAGCAACTGTTGCCACTGATCAACGACGGTGGGCGCATCGTCAATGTCTCCAGCGGCCTGACCCGCTTCAGCCTGCCCGGTTACGGCGCTTATGCTGCGATGAAAGGCGCGATGGAAGTGCTGACGCGTTATCAGGCGAAGGAGCTTGGCGCACGGCAGATTGGCGTGAACGTTCTGGCGCCGGGTGCGATTGAAACCGATTTCGGCGGTGGCACGGTGCGCGACAACAGCGCGGTCAACGCGATGGTTGCCAGCAACACCGCGCTGGGTCGTGTGGGGCTGCCGGATGATATTGGCGGTGCACTGGCGCTGCTGCTGTCAGAGGGTGGGCAGTGGATCAACGGTCAGCGGGTCGAGGCATCTGGCGGCATGTTTCTCTGACCTCAACCAACAGACTGTTTGTGGCGAGGGGATTTATCCCCGCTGGGCTGCGGAGCGGCCCCAAAATCGGGTCTGCTACGCAGCCCAACGGGGATAAATCCCCTCGCCACAGGGCTACCTCAGCTTTCATATGTGCGGCGGGCCATGAAGCGCTCGCGCAGTACGTCATAACCCCAGTGGTAGACGTAGGTGTACGGCAGGAAGAACAGCAGCACGCCAATGTCGAGCAACAACGCCTGCCACAGACTGACCGACAGCCACCAGGCTATCAGCGGCACGCCCATCACGATCAGTCCACCTTCGAACAACAGCGCATGCACTACACGGACCCAGGCGTTGTGCGGCAGATTCATCCGCGCCAATGCACGGTCGAAAAAACGGTTGAACACCACGTTCCACGCCAGCGCCAGCAGCGCGATCAACACGGTCACCGCGCCCATGTCGAGCAGCGGCTTTTGCATGATCCAGGCGAGCAGCGGGGTACAGATGAGGATGGCGAGAAATTCGAAACCGATAGCCTGAAAAACACGTTCGGTGATGGACTTGTGGGCAGTCATGGCCTGACTCCTTGTTTGACGATGGTTGCCATGATCTAACTGAATACCGATACTTCATAACCAATAACCATCGATCAAGGCGATAGTTCATGGCTTCGCAGGAAGTGCTGTTGGCATTTGTGCAGGCAGCGACGCAAGGCTCGTTTTCCGCAGCGGCGCGCAAATTGGGCCGCAGTCAGTCGACCATCAGCGCCGCGGTCGCCAGTCTCGAGATTGATCTGGATTTGCAGCTATTCGACCGCAGCAGCCGCAAGCCCACGCTCACCCCCGCCGGCCACGTGATGCTGCAAAAAGCCGAGGCGATTCTGGCCGCCACCAGTCGTCTGGAGATGAGCGCGCGGCAATTGGTGCAAGGTGTGGAACCGAAGCTGACGGTGGCGATTTCCGATACCTACCAGTCGTATCGTTTCGAGGCGGCGCTGGTGGGTTTCGAGCAGCGTTATCCGGAGCTTGAGCTGGAATGCCTGATTGCCGAATGCGATGACCTGATCGAACTGGTCCAGCGCGGCCGAGCGCATTTGGCCTTCGCGGAAATGCAAGACAACTACCCGCCGGATCTGGTGACCTCCACTGTGGCCGAGCGCACGGAGATAGCCCTGTTTGTCAGCCGTGAGCATGCGCTGGCGAAGCTTGAGCATGTCGATCAGCAGATTCTCGAGCAACATCGCGAATTGCGGCTGGCGACCATCGTCAATCCCTACGACAGTCGCGGCAAAGGCCGGGTGTGGTCGGCGCCGAGTTACCTGATGCTGCTGGAAATGGCGGAAAAAGGCTTTGGCTGGGCACCGTTGCCGAGGTGGCTGGTGCAGCGTTATGCCAATGATTTGCTGATAGAGCTCGACGTGCGCGGCTGGCCGAAACCGGTGTTTGTCGATGCGTTGTGGTCGCGCTTGTATCCGCCGGGGCCGGCGGGGAGCTGGTTGCTCAGCAAGATGCTTGAATAAGCGGTGCTGCCATTCGCGAGCAGGCTCGCTCCCACACTTGAAATGCGCTCACCTGTGGGAGCGAGCCTGCTCGCGAAAGGGCCAACCGCACCGACGCAGCTTCCAGATCAACCCAGGTCCCTCAGTCGCCCCTCGATAAATCGCCGCTCCGGCTCCTGCCGCGTCAGCTCCAGCGCCCGCTGATACGCCGCGCGCGCCTGCTCCACCCGACCCAACTGCCGGCAAAACTCCGCCCGCGCCGAATGGACCAAGTGGTAATCCTGCAACTCGCCCCGCGCCAGAATCCCTTCGATCACCAACAACCCGGCCAACGCCCCATCCCGCTTCGCCACCGCCACCGCCCGGTTCAGCTCGATCACTGGCGACGGCACCGCGCGCAGCAGCACGTCGTACAGACCGACAATCTGCTGCCAGTCAGTTTGCGCCGCCGACGGCGCTTCCGCATGCACCGCTGCAATCGCCGCTTGCAGGCAATACGGCCCGAACCGCCGCGTACTCAGCGCGCGCTCGACCAGCGCGCAGCCTTCGGCCATCAACCCGGCATCCCACAACGAGCGATCCTGATCGTCGAGCAATACCAGTTCACCGCTCGGTGAGGTGCGTGCCGGCCGGCGTGATTCATGCAGCAGCATCAGCGCCAGCAGACCCATGACTTCCGGCTCCGGCAGCAACTCCATCAACAAGCGCCCCAGCCGAATCGCTTCGCGCGTCAGATCATCGCGGGTCAGCTCGGCACCGACCGAGGCCGAATAGCCTTCGTTGAACACCAGATAAATCACCCGCAATACGCTGTCGAGGCGCTCGGGTAATTCGTTCAGCGTGGGTACTTGATAGGGGATTTTCGCGTCGCGGATCTTGGCCTTGGCGCGGACGATGCGCTGGGCAATCGCCGCCGGCGCCGAGAGAAAAGCGCGGGCGATTTCTTCGGTGGTGAGGTCGCAGACTTCGCGCAAGGTCAGCGGCACCTGCGCATCCGCCGCCAGGGCCGGGTGGCAGCAGGTGAAGATCAGCCGCAAGCGATCGTCTTCCACGTCTTCGCCACTCCAGTCAGCCTGTTCGAGTTCATCGAGTTGTGCCAGCAGCAACGGTTGCGACGCCTTGAACCGCGCGCGCCGGCGCAGCACATCGATGGCTTTGAAACGTCCGGTGGAGACCAGCCAGGTGCGCGGGTTGTCCGGCACGCCATCGCGCTGCCAGCGCTCGACCGCGACGAAGAACGCCTCGTGCAAGGCTTCTTCGGCGAGGTCGAAATCACCGAGCAGGCGGATCAGCGTGGCCAGAATCCGCCGCGAATCCTCGCGGTAGACCTGCTCGACCCGCGCCCTGACGTCAGACATTCAACTGCCGCACCGGACGTACCTCAACGCTGCCGACCCGCGCTGCCGGAATGTTGCCGGCGACCTGAATCGCTTCGTTGAGATCCTTGGCATCGATCAGGTAAAAACCGGCCAGTTGCTCCTTGGTTTCAGCGAAAGGCCCGTCGGTGATCGACACCTTGCCGTTGCGCATGCGTACCGTGGTGGCGGTTTCTACCGATTCCAGCGCTTCGGCGGCGATCATCCGCCCGCTGCCCTGAATCGACTCGGCGTAGGCCCAGCATTCAGCGTCCTCCGGGCTGTCCGGCGAGGTGTGCAGCAGGCGTTCATCGCTGTAGACCAGGCATAGGTATTTCATGGCGATCTCCTGATTCGAACGGATCAACTATGGCTGAAGATCAGGGGGTTACATCGAACAGCGTCGAGCCGCTCATCGGATCGAACGGTGCCGACCAGTGCTCGTGGGCAATCTTCCACGCTCCGCCGACCTGCCGATAACAGGCGGTCACGCGCATCCAGCAACTCTGGGTTTCGCCTTTGTCATTGGTGCCGCCGCAGTTGGCCACCCAATGGGCGAAAGCGATGTTGTCGGCACGTTCGATGGC
Source organism: Pseudomonas sp. S3_G06 (assembly GCF_054667565.1). Taxonomy (NCBI): domain Bacteria; kingdom Pseudomonadati; phylum Pseudomonadota; class Gammaproteobacteria; order Pseudomonadales; family Pseudomonadaceae; genus Pseudomonas; species Pseudomonas sp. S3_G06. Next base: position 733,190 of record NZ_CP162738.1, on the reverse strand, counting down.
GATTTCGTGGAACTCGAAGATGTGCGGGCCGGGGCACATTTCCATGCACTCGACCCAGTGCGCGCGGTAGGCCGCTTTGCCTTTGAATTGCAGGGCCTTGATCGCATCGAACGAGACGATGTCGTCGGCGTACAGGGCCATGACTTTCTCGACGTCCTTGGCCATTACCGCTTCGCGATAGGTATTGATCAGGGTCTGGATTTCGCTTTGTGCGCTCATGGTGTTCTCCGTGTTTTTTGTTGTGAAGACACCCTTAGTCGTTTGCCCTTTGCGCAGATCGACAGGGCAAACAAAAAAATTTCGCCGACAACAATGTCGCTAGAATCCGAGCTTCAATCCTTGTAGGAAAAAGGAAATTCCCGTGTCAGCCCAACTCGTGCCTTACGACAGCCTCAGCCCTTTGCAGCGTGAGCAAGTCGAGTCGATTGAAATTCACCCCGAGCAGATCAAGTTCTCCGGAGACATCCACGGTGCCCTGCACACCCTGCTGTCGAAACCCGGCCCCGGCGTAAAGGGTTTTGCCCTGCTGGCGGACGACGCACCGGTGGCGTTTCTGCTGCTCAAGCGCCCGCCGGTATTGCCCGACTGGGCCGACGAACACAGCGCCACATTGCATGCTCTGCAGGTCGATCGGCGCGCGCAGGGCAAGGGTTACGGCAAGGCGTGCCTGCAAGCGCTGCCCGCTGTCGCCCGTGAAGCGTGGCCGGAGATCAAGGGGCTGGAATTGTCGGTGGACGCTGATAACGAGGCGGCGATTGCGCTATACGCCAGGCATGGCTATGTCGACAGCGGTGAAGCGTACAAGGGCCGGATTGGGTACGAGCGGCGGATGGGGCTGTTTTTTTAAATCGTAGAGGGATAACGATGATTGACTCAATCGAAGCACTGGAAGCTATTTACGGATTGCCCCACGAACGTGCGGTGCGCAAGCAGATCGGCTTTCTCAACGAGGATTATCAGGCGATGGTGCGCCTGTCGCCGCTAGTGATCGTCAGCTCGGTGGGGACCGATGGCCTCGATAACTCGCCGCGCGGTGATGCGCCGGGGTTTGTTCGGATCATTGATCAAAACACGTTGGCCCTGCCGGATCGCCCGGGCAACAACCGCATCGATACCTTGCGCAATGTGCTGCACGATTCGCGGGTGTCGCTGCTGTTCATCATTCCCGGGATCGGCGAAACATTGCGGGTCAATGGCACGGCCCTGATCAGCGATGAACCGGCGTTGCTGGAGAGTTTCGCGGTGAATGGCAAACCGGCGAAAACTGTGTTGCTGGTGACGGTGGACGCGGCGTTTTTTCACTGTTCGAAAGCCTTTGTCCGCTCGGATGCGTGGAATCCCGAAACGCACCTGCCGCGCTCGGCCTTGCCATCTGCTGGCGCATTTCACAAGCGCCTGAATGACGGCCAGTTCGACGCCGACACCTACGATCGGGAAGCGCCGAAACGGGTGCGTGAAAGCCTTTACTAACCGCGTAACTACAAACACCTCAAAACCCTGTGGGAGCGAGCCTGCTCGCGAAGGCATCGTGTCAGTCGACACTTGCTTAGCTGAAATACCGCTTTCGCGAGCAGGCTCGCTCCCACAGTTTTGATTGAAGTTCAGAGGGTCAGGATCATCTCGTGCCACGCCATGCCGCCGTGGTCGGACTCGGACGGCTTGATGTAGGCAAAGCCAAATCCGGCGTACAACGCAATGTGTTGCTCTTTGCACATCAGATGAATCGTCGCTTTGTCCATGGCGCGCATGCGCTCGATGAATTCGCCGAGCAGGCGCTTGGCCAGGCCCTGCCCTTGGTAATCCGGGTGCACCACCACCGACATGATCACCACGTTCGGGCCTTTCGGGTCGTGGCCGATCAGCTCCTTGAAGGCCTCGTCGGACATCTGCACGTCGAACGCCGCGCCGGAATTGATGAAACCGGCGACCACGCCGTCCACCTCGGCGACGATGAAGCCGTCCGGCCAAGTGGCGATGCGCGTGGCGATCTTTTCGCGGGTGGCGGCTTCGTCGCCTTCGTAGGCGACGGTTTCGATGGCGTAGCAGCGGTCGAGGTCGGCGGCGCTGACGTTGCGGATCACGGTGTTCATGGCAGCTCAAAAATCTGTGGAAACAAGGCCCGCCAGCATAATGCAGAACCAACGGGGCGGACATGCTCCACCTCGATTGTTACGCCGCTCAGGCCTTGATCGGCAGCCAGATTTCCAGGGTGCCGGTATTGAGTTTCGGGTTGTAATCCTCGCTGTAGCGCTCGAATTCCGGGGCGTCCGCCGCTTCGTGGCCGGACTGCGGCAGCCAAGTGTTCCAGATGTACTGGAAGGTGTCAGGGAGTTGCGCCAGTGACCCCTTGTGCTCGAACACCGCATATTTCTGCGGCTGGATTTCAACCCAGCGGTACTTTTCCGGCAGGTCGTCGAGCTTGTCGATCTGCACCCCGGCGATGTATTCGAAACCGCCCTCGCCGTCCGCATTGCAGCAAACGCCGTAGGTTATTTCGTTGACTTGCGCGGGGATTTTTCCCAAGTGCGGGATCAGCTTTTCCCACAACGCGGGAATGTCTTCGGTGGTCTCCTGAGTGAATCGCCCGCCGAAACCGGCAATCAGCAGGAATTGCCCGTGTTCGAAGCGAGGCTCGGTTATCTCGACGCGTTGTTGTTCATCCATGACGCGACTCCTCAGAACGGAAAAGTGGATTCGGCTGGGAGTATAGAAAGCCCGACCCGTTTCGCACGTTTACAGCGAGTGCAACTGCTCGACGGCGCCCGAGCCGACGAACTCGTTGTAGCCGGAAACGATCACGTACACCGCGAAATAACAGAAGATCGCCGCCGATGCCAGATAGGAGTAGCGCAGAAGCTTGTCGCCCAGCAGTTTGCCGCCGTGGCTTGCAGCGAAGCACAGACCCGCCGACCACAGCAGCCCGGCGCAGAGAAAACCACCGAGAAACAGCGCCGAACTCAACGGACCACCGCCACCGGATCGGGCGATCAACGTGCCGCCAACCGCAGCAAACCAGAGAATCGCACTCGGCGACGACATGGCGAGGAAGATGCCGCGAAAGAATTCCTTGCGATGAGAGTTCTGCCCCACTTCCGCCGTTTCCGCCAGCAGCGCTTCGTGGTGAATCGCCGAATAAATCATCTTCGCCGCGAAGTAGATCAGCAGCGCCGAACCGCCAATCCACAGGACCCAGCGCACGGTTTCGTATTGCAGCAGGACGGTCATGCCGGCCAGCGCCAGCACCGCGTAAATCAGGTCGCCGACACAGGTACCCAGGCCCAGGGCGAAGCCCTGAAAGTAGCCGCGCTGCATGGCCAGGGTGATCATCGCGATGTTGGCTACGCCGATATCCAGGCACAGCGAAAGGCTCAGCAAGAAGCCGCTGGTGAATTCCATTGACCGATTTTCCTTGAAAAAAATGTTTACAACCGCGCTGGACAGTATGCCATCACTGCCCTTATCTTCCGCCACAGGTCACCGCAGTGACCAGCGTCGCTCGGACGGTTCCGGGCGCTTACGTTATCCGAGGCAACAATGGCCGAACAAGGTTCGCCGCGCCGCTTTGCGCGCATAGATCGACTCCCCCCTTACGTTTTCAACATCACCGCCGAGCTGAAAATGGCCGCTCGCCGCCGTGGTGAAGACATCATCGACCTGAGCATGGGCAATCCCGACGGCGCCACGCCGCCGCACATTGTCGAAAAACTGGTGCAGGTCGCCCAACGTGAGGACACCCACGGTTACTCGACGTCCAAAGGCATACCACGCCTGCGCCGGGCGATTTCCAATTGGTACAAGCAGCGCTACGAAGTCGATATCGACCCGGAAAGCGAAGCCATTGTCACCATCGGCTCCAAGGAAGGCCTGGCGCATTTGATGCTGGCGACACTGGACCAGGGCGACACGGTGCTGGTGCCGAACCCGAGTTATCCGATTCATATCTACGGTGCGGTGATCGCTGGCGCTCAGGTGCGTTCGGTGCCGCTGGTGCCGGGGGTGGATTTCTTCGATGAGCTGGAGCGCGCCATTCGCGGTTCGATCCCCAAGCCGAAAATGATGATCCTCGGCTTCCCGTCGAACCCGACCGCGCAATGCGTGGAGCTGGATTTCTTCGAGCGGGTGATCGCCCTGGCCAAGCAATACGACGTGTTGGTCATCCACGACCTGGCTTACGCCGACATCGTCTACGACGGCTGGAAAGCGCCGTCGATCATGCAGGTGCCGGGGGCCAAGGACATTGCGGTGGAGTTTTTCACCCTGTCCAAGAGCTACAACATGGCCGGCTGGCGCATCGGTTTCATGGTCGGCAACCCGGAACTGGTCAGCGCCCTGGCGCGGATCAAGAGCTACCACGACTACGGCACCTTCACCCCACTGCAAGTGGCGGCGATTGCCGCGCTGGAAGGCGATCAGCAATGCGTGCGCGACATCGCCGAGCAGTATCGTCAGCGGCGCAACGTGCTGGTCAAGGGCCTGCATGAGCTGGGCTGGATGGTCGAGAACCCGAAAGCGTCGATGTACGTCTGGGCGAAGATTCCCCAGGCATATGCGCATCTGGGTTCGCTGGAGTTCGCCAAGAAACTGCTGGCCGAGGCCAAGGTCTGCGTCTCGCCGGGGGTTGGCTTTGGTGAGTACGGTGATGACCACGTGCGCTTCGCGCTGATCGAAAACCAGGACCGGATTCGTCAGGCTGTACGCGGGATTCGCGGGATGTTCCGCGCGGATGGCTTCAATCCGAAATCCCCTGCCTGACACCTGTCCCCTGTGGGAGCGAGCCTGCTCGCGAAAGCGGTGGGTCAGTCAGCATAGATGCAGCTGACACGACGCCTTCGCGAGCAGGCTCGCTCCCACAATGGCTTTCAGTGAACCGTTCACTCAGGACACAAAAAAACCGCATCGCTGCGGTTTTTTTGTGTCTGCAAAGCGTCGCTTATACGAACAGCGACAGCAGCAGGATAAAGCCCAGGCCGACCACCGACAGAATGGTTTCCATCGCAGTCCAGGTCTTGAACGTTTCGGCCACGGTCATGTTGAAGTACTGCTTGACCAGCCAGAAACCGGCGTCGTTGACGTGGGACAGGATCAGCGAACCGGCGCCGGTGGCGAGCACCAGCAGCTCACGGTTGACGCCCGGAATCATGCCGACAACCGGCACCACAATGCCCGCGCCAGTGATGGTCGCCACAGTGGCCGAACCGGTCGCGATACGGATTACCGCCGCCACCAGCCAGGCCAGCAGGATCGGCGAAATCTGCGCGCTGACCGCCATGTGGCCGATCACGTCACCCACGCCGCTGGTCACCAGCATCTGCTTGAAGCCACCGCCGGCACCGATGATCAGAATGATCGCAGCGGTAGGCGCCAGGCTTGCGTCGAGCCACTTGAGCATCTGGTTGGAACCGATGCCCTGCTTGTAGCCGAAGGTGTACAGCGACAGCAGCAACGCCAGCAGCAGTGCGGAGATCGGGTGGCCGATCATGTCCATCCAGATGCGGAAGAAGTTGCCGTCCGGCAGTGCCACGTCAGCGAAGGTTTTCAGCAGCATCAGGAACACCGGCAGCAGCACGGTGACCAGGGTGATGCTGAAGCTCGGCAGGTTGGCCGAGTCGTTTTCACGGGCCAGTTGATCGACCAGTTCCTGATTCGGGTGACCCGGGATGTGCTTGGCGATGAAGGTACCGAAGATCGGACCGGCAATGATGGCGGTCGGCAGTGCAACGATCAGACCGTAGAGAATGGTCTTGCCGATGTCCGCGCCGAATACGCCGATGGCCAGCAGCGGGCCCGGGTGCGGCGGTACCAGACCGTGCACCGCAGAGAGGCCGGCGAGCAGCGGGATACCGATCTTGATGATCGACACACCGGTACGGCGTGCAACGATGAACACCAGCGGAATCAGCAGCACGAAGCCGATTTCGAAGAACAGCGGAATGCCCACCAGAAACGCGGCGAACATCATTGCCCACTGGACTTTGTCCTTGCCGAAGGCGCGGATCAGGGTCTGGGCGATCTGATCGGCGCCGCCGGATTCGGCCATCATTTTGCCGAGCATGGTGCCCAGGGCGAGGATGATGCCGACAAAACCGAGCACGCCACCGAAGCCGTCCTGGAACGCCTTGATGATGGTGTTGATCGGCATGCCCGAGGTCAGGCCAAGGAACGCGGCGGCGATGGTCAGGGCTATGAACGGGTGAATCTTGAATTTGGTGATCAAGATAATCAGGCCGATTACCGTGACCACCGCATCGAGCAGCAGGAACGTCTCGTGGGACATGCCAAACATGGGGGGTGTCTCCTGGATTGTTGTTGTTATTAAAGCGGGTTGAACAGAAGTCGGGAGGACAGCGCTGTCTTTTTCAACATACTCATACCGCCTGTTTCAGACCGTTGGCCTGCCACCAGACGTGAGCCTGCAGGGCCAGCTCTTCGACGCTGTGAATCGAGGCATTAAGCGGCAGGGTCAGCGGCTCGCCCTTGGGCGATTCGAGGGTGGCGAACTGGCTTTCGATCAACGTCGCCGGCATGAAGTGGCCCGGGCGGTGCGATACACGCTCGGCGGCGACTTCCGGGGTCAGTTCAAGAAACACGAAGCCAAGGCCCGGCAAGGCACTGCGCAGACGTTCGCGGTAACTGTGTTTAAGGGCGGAGCAGGTCAACACCGGGCGCTGGCCTTGGGCATCGACGCGACGCAGTTCATCGCACAGGCTGTCGAGCCAGCCAGCGCGGTCTTCGTCGTTCAGGGGGATCCCCGCGCTCATCTTTTCGATGTTCGCGGCCGGATGAAAAGTATCGCCTTCAATGGCAGTGGCGCCGCTCAATTGGCACAGGGCCTGGCTGACGCACGTCTTGCCGCAACCGGCAACGCCCATGATGACCAGGGCGGTGATGGGATGACTCATATAACACCTCAGCGCGCAGACAGCGCTACCTTTGCTAGCTATGACTCTAGTGCACAGGCAGAAGTTGCCGACGCCTTCTTGTCGTTTTTTTGGGTTGCAGCAGGTTTGTTCCTAACGCCAAAGAGCACTGATCAGGCAGGACCGCGCTCACGCATTTGCAGCTGCATCAGGACAGCGCTACCTTAGTGCCTTGATTTTTGTTTGGCAAGCCGCCCGATGACCTCCCCCAAGAACGATAAAAATACCCGCACCACCGGCCGTCCGACCCTTAATGAAGTAGCCCGCCTGGCCGGCGTCAGCCCGATCACTGCGTCCCGCGCCTTGCGCGGGGTGAGCACGGTAGCCACCGAACTGGTGGAAAAAGTTCAGAAAGCCGCGCTCGAACTCAACTATGTGGTCAACCCTGCCGCCCGTGCTTTGGCCTCGGCGCAGAGCCATTCGGTAGTGGTGCTGGTGCCGTCGCTGTCCAACCTGCTGTTCATCGACACGCTGGAAGCCATTCATCGGGTATTGACACCCAAGGGCTTCGAAGTGCTGATCGGCAACTTTCACTATTCTCGCGATGAAGAAGAAAACCTGCTGCGCAACTACATGGCTTATCAGCCTCGCGGCTTTCTGCTGACCGGTTTTGATCGCACGGAAAGTTCGCGGCGGATGATCGAGGCCAGCAACATTCCTTGCGTGTACATGATGGAGCTGGACAGTGCTGCCGGAGTCAATTGCGTGGGTTTCTCGCAGTTGAGCGCCGGGGAAACTGCCGCCGAGCATCTTCTGTCTCGTGGACGCAAGCGTCTGGCCTACATCGGCGCGCAGCTGGACCAGCGCACGTTGTTGCGCGGTGAAGGCTTCCGCAAGGCGTTGCAGAAGGCGGGCCGTTACGACCCGGATCTGGAAGTGCTGACACCGCGTGCTTCGTCGGTGGGCTTGGGCGGCGAGCTGTTCCTGCAATTGCTGGCGGCGCATCCGGACGTCGATGCGATCTTCTTTGGCAACGATGACCTGGCCCAAGGCGCGCTGCTGGAAGCGTTGCGTAACGGCATCAAGATTCCCGAGCAGGTGGCGATCCTCGGTTTCAATGATTTGCCGATGTCCGAACACATGGTGCCGCGCCTGAGCAGCATCAACACCCCGCGCGAGGCGATCGGCCGGCGCGCGGCGGAGCAGATGCTGACGTTGATGGCGGGTAACAAAGTGGCGCGGCCGGTGGAGGACATGGGGTTTGAGCTTAAGGTGCGCGAGAGTACCTGACCCTTCACAAATGCTGAGTTGCAACACAACCCTTGTGGGAGCGAGCCTGCTCGCGAAAGCGGTGGGTCAGTCAGCATTGATGCAGCTGACACGACGCCTTCGCGAGCAGGCTCGCTCCCACAGGGGATCTCTACCAAGTTCAATGGCTGAGCAGGTCAACCAACGCCTGCGCACCCTTCTGCAATGGCTGGCTCTTGAGCCACACCGCGTGCACCGGCAGCACCAGGCCATTTTCGATGTTGCGAAAATTCAGCCGTTTCAAGCGTCCCGCCTCCAGCCACGGCTGTACCACCGACAGCGGGAAATTACCCCAGCCCAATCCCGCTTCGACCATCTCCATTGCCGTCTCAAGATTGTCCGTACGCCAGTAAGACTCAGCCACCAACGGCCGCGTTTCGCTGATCGGCAAGTCACGGCTGGCGACGATGATCTGCCGCACCTGCACCAGATCTTCCAGATACACATCCCGTCCCTGCAACAACGGACTGTCCGCCGCCAGCGTGGCGATCATGCGTTCGCTGCCGACAAACTGAAACCGCTCCAGCGCATTCACGCTCAAACCGGCGAACGCCAGACACACGCTGACCCGGCCACTGTGCAACATCGCCAGCACATCATCCTGTGGCGCAGTCAGCACTTCGATATCGAGCAACGGATGCCGCTCGGCAATCACCTTGATCGCTGCCAGCAAGCGCCGCCGATCGATGTCCGCGACCACGCCGATCGACAACCTGCTTTCCAGCCCCAGCGACAGCTCCACCGCGTGCACCTGCAACTGCTTGAGCTGCTCGGCGATCAGTCGCGCGTGCGGCACCAACGACTGCGCCATCGCCGTGGGTTGCGGCTCGCGGTGGCTGCGGTCGAACAACGGGTAACCGAGTTCCGCTTCAAGATTGGCAATGCCCATGCTCACAGCCGACGGCACCTTGCCCAACTGCCGCGCCGCAGCGGAAAACGAGCCGCGTTCGATCACCGCCAAAAACAATTCGATGCTGTCGCTGCTGAAATTCAAATGCCTGACCTATCAATAAAACTGAAAGCTACCGACTTTTTCTGTCAGGTCTATTGAAGCTATCTTTCGCCGCCTTCGCCAGCCCTGCTGGCCAACATTCGGCAAGAAAGAGGCAAATCTGCATGCAAGGCGTGAAACGCAAACTGGTCTACGTGTCGCTCTACGAAGTGATCGGCATGACCTTCTCGGCCCTTGGTTTGGCATTGCTGTCGGGCACGTCGCCGGGCAGCACCGGGCCGCTGGCGGTGATCATCACAAGCATCGCCGTGACCTGGAATTTCATCTACACCTCGTTGTTCGAGCGCTGGGAAAGTCGCCAGGTCTCGCGCACCCGCACGGTCAGACGGCGTATCGCCCACGCGGTCGGCTTTCAATTGACGCTGATCGTGTTCCTGATTCCGCTGATTGCGTGGTGGATGAACATCAGTCTGGTGCAGGCGTTCCTGCTTGATCTGGCGCTGATCATTTTCATCCCGTGCTACACCTTCGTATTCAACTGGCTGTTCGACCGCATCTTCGGCCTGCCGAACTCGGCGCTGCCGGATTCTGCCGCTGCGGCATAAATCGCTAATTCGTAAGCAGATATTGCGAGAAATCAGCGGTTTGACCGGGTAAACCGCTGGTATTCACAATCCGCCAACACCGATAGCAGGCTAAGCTTTTCCATCAATAAAAAATGGATCAGCTTATGACTGCTCACACTCCCGCCGCCGCGCCCAGTGATGGCATCGACCCGGTACGCGCCGCCGCAATTTCCGCCCGCATCGATCGGCTGCCCGCTGTCGCCACCATCTGGCGCCTGGTGGCGCTGCTGTCGATCGGCGGATTTTTCGAACTCTACGATCTGTTCCAGACCGCCTACATCAGTCCCGGGCTGATTCGCGACGGCTTGTTCGCCACGGGCAAGCAAGGCGTGTTCGGTTTCTCCGATCAGGCGGCGTTCGCCTCGGCGACGTTCCTCGGCCTGTTCCTCGGCGCCAGCCTGCTCAGTCCGTTGGCGGATCGTTTCGGTCGCCGGGCAATCTTCACCTTCGCGCTGATCTGGTACACGGTGGCGACAGTCCTGATGGGGATCCAGACCTCAGCGCTGGGCATCATCGGCATGCGCTTTCTGGTCGGCATCGGCCTCGGAATCGAGCTGGTGACCATCGACGCGTACCTCTCGGAACTGGTGCCCAAGCGCATGCGCAGCTCGGCGTTTGCCTTCGCGTTTTTCGTGCAGTTCCTCTCGGTGCCGGCGGTGGCTTTGATGTCGTGGTGGCTGGTACCGCAAGCGCCGTTCGGCATTTCCGGCTGGCGTTGGGTAGTGTTGGCCAGCGCGGTGTTTGCGCTGTTTATCTGGTGGCTGCGCAAGCGTCTGCCGGAATCGCCGCGCTGGCTGGCGCAGCATGGTCGCTTCGATGAAGCCAAGCGTATTCTCGATAACCTCGAAGCGCGCTGCGCCAAGGATCACGGCCAGGCGCTGGATGCGCCGGAACCGGTGCCGGTGGATGTCGAAGGCAAGGGCCGTTTCGCCGATATCTGGCAGCCGCCGTACCGCCGCCGCGCGTTGATGCTGATCGTCTTCCACATCTTTCAGGCGATCGGTTTCTTCGGTTTCGGCAACTGGTTGCCGGCGCTGCTTTCGGGGCAAGGCGTGAGTGTCACCCACAGTCTGATGTACGCCTTCATCATCACCCTCGCCTACCCGCTCGGGCCGTTGCTGTTCGTGAAGTTCGCCAACCGCTTCGAAAACAAATGGCAGATCGTCGGCTCTGCCCTCGGCGCGATGACCTTCGGCACCCTGTTCGCCCTGCAGAGCAGCGCATTCGGGCTGATCTTCTGCGGGGTAATGATCACCTTCTGCAACGCCTGGCTGAGCTTCAGTTATCACTCCTACCAGAGCGAACTGTTCCCGACCAACATCCGCGCCCGCGCGGTCGGGTTCTGCTATTCGTTCAGTCGCTTGTCGACGGTGTTCAGCAGTCTGCTGATCGGCATGTTCCTGGATAACTTCGGCACGCCGGGGGTACTGGCGTTCATCGTCAGCAGCATGCTGATCGTGATGCTGACCATCGGCTGGTTCGGCCCGCGTACGCGTAATCTGGCGCTGGAGAATATTGCTCATCGTTGAAGGCCAACGCAGGACTCAACTGTGGGAGCGAGCCTGCTCGCGAAGGCGTCGTATCAGAAAGACATGTGCTGGCTGACATAACGCTTTCGCGAGCAGGCTCGCTCCCACATTGGCTATTGGTGACGTTGAACAGCTCAGTTCAATTGCAGGGTTTCATTGAACTGACTGATCGCATCCACCACATGCCGCGAGCCCTGCTGAATCTCGAGGATCACCTCGCCCGCCTCGTTCGCCAGCTCCACGCCCAGCCCGGTGCGGCTCAGGCTCGACTGCATGCTCGACACTGCGCTCAGCGACAGGTCGTGGTTCTTGCGCACCACGTCGACAATTTCCAGAGTGGCCTGACTGGTCCGCGCGGCGAGGCTGCGCACCTCATCGGCGACGACGGCAAAACCGCGTCCATGCTCACCGGCACGCGCCGCTTCGATCGCGGCATTGAGTGCCAGCAGGTTGGTCTGATCGGCAATGCCGCGAATGGTCTGGACGATGGTGCCGATGATGTCCGACTGTTTGCTGACCGCATCGATGCTCACCGCCGCTTCGTTCAGATCGCGGGAAATGTCCTGGATGATCTGCACGGTCTGCTGCACGACTTGTGAGCCTTTTTGCGCGCAGGCGTCGTTTTGTACCGAGGTGCTGTGGGCCGATTCCGCAGCGTTCTGCAGAGTGGTCATCTGCCGGGTGATGTCGCTGGCGAACTTGACCACTTTGTACAAGCGGCCCTTGGCATCGAACAGCGGGTTGTACGAGGCTTCCAGGTAAACCATCTGCCCGGACTTGTTCTTGCGCTCGAAACGGTGCGAGTGATATTCGCCGCGATTGAGCGAAGCCCAGAACGCCTTGTACTGCGCAGATTCGGCTTCGGCACGGTGACAGAACAGACTGTGGTGCTGGCCGACAATTTCAGGGTGCGCGTACTGCATGGTCTGCAGAAAGTTGTCGTTGGCGCGGATGACATTGCCTTCGGGGGTGAACTCGATCACCGCCATGGAACGACCGATCGCCGCCAGCATGGCTTCTTCTTCATGTTCTTTGTTGATGCGCGCGGTGATGTCCGCCGCGACCTTGATCACACTTCTGACCTGTTTGTCGGGCCCGAACACCGGCATGTAACTGGCTTCAAGCCAGATCTCCCGGCCACTCTTGTTCAAACGCAGAAAAGTGCCGCTGAGCGGTTCACCACGGGCCAGGTCACGCCACAACTTCGCGTAGTCCTCGCTGCGGTAGAAGCTTTCTTCACAGAAGATCCGATGGTGTTTGCCGCGCACTTCTTCGGCGCTGTAGCCCATGGTCTTGCAGAAGTTCTCGTTGGCGTCGAGAACGATGCCGTCCGGGGTAAACTCGATCATCGCCATCGAGCGGCTGATTGCCTCTATTTTCGCGTTGGCCTCGGTCAGCGCACAGCTGAAACGCTCGATTTCCCGCAGGTCAGCCTTGTGATGTAGGTTGAACATGGTTGTATCACCTTCCGCGCGTTCTTTTGATTTGATGAAAGTTCAGGTCTTGCAAGATCCATCACTACGTTCCACAGAACAGGCACACGCCTTCCTCCACGGGAGGAAGTTGTCAGGTGATAAATGATGATCAATCGGAGGGTCCCAGCAGCGACGCTCTGATCAAGACATCCTTTTCTTGATAGCCCGCACGCGGGCCAGCCCTAACGCGTAGAAGAACTTCCATTTAGATGACGCTCCTTGTTGGTTCAGTGTCGGTGCCTTGGATTGCGCACTCTGGCAGCATGAATCACGGACCAACCCGGTACCGCGCCCTTTTGGCATGACGGTCGACATGGTTAGTTACCTGCAAAGCATAGCCATCCCGACGCCGGGCGCAAGGCCACTAGTCGGCCAGTATCTGGCATTTTTTGCACAAGAAACGGTTCAGCGCGGGAAACAGTGTGGTGAAAACGGGCGTTTTCGCCAGCGAAGCGGAAGCCCGCAACCGGGCTTCCGAAGGGTTTGATCAATGGCCGAAAATGTCGACCTTCTTGGCTTTCTTCTCTGCGCGTTTTTCGATGGCGGTCTTGGCCGGTTTCTTCTTCGCGGCTTTCTTTGAATCCATACCTTTGGACATGATTGGTACTCCACTCACAGGGGTGTGAGTTCAGGTATACACCTATCCCGTGGCGCGCGTTCTTTTATAATCGGCGCTTTTCGCACAACAGCCGACCTTATGCCCGATATCCACTACAGCCAGCTCGACGAATCGTTGTGGCCGCTGATGAACAAGTTCTACCGCAGCCACCAGTCGTCGATGAAAGCTGTGCGCGAGGCGCAGTTGTGGGTAGCGCGGCGCGGCGAGATCGTTGCGGCGCTGTGCCTGCGTCCGGTATCGGGCGGGCATTGGCTGACGGGGTTGTTTGTTGATCCGGGGTGTCGCGAGCAGGGAATTGCTGCGCAACTGATCGCAGCGGCGGTTGCTAAGGTGGACGAGCCGGTGTGGCTGTTCTGCCATCCGGATCTGCGCGGGTTTTATGAGCGGCGTGGCTTCAGTTTCAATCCGCCGCTGCCGCAGGCGATGGCCGAGCGGTTGAGCCGGTATGCGCGGAGCAAACCGATGATTGCGATGGGGCTAGTTTGAAGATCAAAAGATCGCAGCCTTCGGCAGCTCCTACACCGATCCCTGTAGGAGCTGCCGAAGGCTGCGATCTTTTGATTCTGGTTAATCGTCAACGTTGGGATCAAGGTCCGGAAACAGCACTTCGGTAAAACCGAATTTGCTGAAATCGGTAATCCGCGACGGATACAGCCGGCCGATCAGGTGATCGCATTCATGCTGCACCACCCGTGCATGAAACCCCGAGGCCACGCGCACGATCGGCTCGCCCTTGGGATCAAAGCCTTCGTAGCGGATCTGCTGAAAGCGATCCACCGCACCGCGCAGGCCCGGCACTGACAAACAACCTTCAAAGCCCTCTTCCATCAACGGATTCAACGGCGTGATCAGCGGATTGATCAGGATCGTCTGCGGCACTGCTTCAGCATCCGGGTAACGCTCGCTGTGTTCGAAGCCGAAGATCACCAGTTGCAGGTCGACGCCGATCTGCGGCGCCGCGAGGCCAACGCCGCCGACGCTTTCCATGGTCTGGAACATGTCGTCGATCAATTGCCAGAGCTCGGCGCTGTTGAACATTTCCGGTGGTAACGGCGCGGCGATGCGCAGCAGGCGCTCATCACCCATTTTCAGAATTTCACGAATCATGGTCGCGCTTCGTCAGTGTCCGGCTTGAGCGAATGATCGCGGCCCAGGCCCGAGACGTGTTGTTTGGTGGATTCGTCGGGCTCGCCAGGGGCCTTTTCGCCCTTGTCCTTGCCTTCGGCGGACATGTGCTCGATCACTGCATTCATTTCTGCGCCGAGCAACAGCACCGCGGCGGAAATGTAGAAATACAGCAACAGCACGATGATCGCCCCGATGCTGCCATACATCGCGTTGTAGTTGGCGAAGGTTTTTACGTAGAAGGCAAAGCCCAGTGAAGCGAGAATCCACACCACCACGGCCAGCACCGAACCTGGGGTGATAAAACGGAAGTCCTGTTTGACGTCAGGCATCACGTAATAGATCAGCGCTACCGCGACCATCATCAGAATCACGATCACCGGCCAGCGCGCGATAGTCCACACCGTGACGATGAAGTCTTCCAGCCCCACTTGTGCGGCGATCCAGCCCATCACCTGCGGCCCGAGCACCATCAGCGCCGCGGCAATCAGCAGCATGCCGGCAATGCCGACGGTGTAGACGATCGACAAGGGGAAACGCTTCCACACCGGTCGGCCTTCGACCACGTCGTAAGCGGCGTTCATCGCGCTCATCATCAGGCGCACGCCGGCGGACGCGGTGTACAGGGCGATGACGATACCGATGGACAGCAGGCCACCCTTGGATTGCTGCAACTGGTCGATCACCGGATTGACCTGCTCCAGCGCTTGCGGCGGCAGGACCAGTTCAGATTGCAGGCGCAGCCAGGAGAAAAAGTCCGGCAGGTGCAGGAAACCGATCAGGGCGATCAGGAAGAGAATGAACGGGAAGAGCGAGAACAGCATCTGGTAGGCCAGCGCCGAGGCGTAGGTCGACATTTCGTCATCGACGAATTCAGTGACCGTGCGCACCATCACCCGGTGCAGGGGCAGACCTTTCATGTCCGGGAATATCATTCGCGTCTCCTTGCGCCGCAAAAGGTTGAAGTCGTGGCGACTCAGGGGCCGTTTTTTACCTCAAGGTAGCCTAGTTGACGAGCCTTTGGCGGATGACCGCAGGGTTCTGATACAAAAACGGCCATCCTTGGATGGCCGCTCGTGTGATTCGTTCAAGGCTCGCTTAGGCCTTGTCGACGCCTTTTTTCACAGCGTCCTTGGCGTTGCCGACCGCTTGCTGGGCTTCGCCTTTTTTCTCTTGGACTTTGCCTTCAGCCCGCAGCTTGTCGTTGTCAGTAGCTTTGCCGACGCCTTGTTTGACGTTGCCGACGGCTTCGTTGGCCATGCCTTTTACTTTATCGCCTGTGCTACTCATGGTGTTTCTCCGTGAAGCATAAAGGGAAGAAAAGTCATTACGTAACGATTGACCGGTGCGCTTTGCGCCGAGTTTCATTTATTTTGCCGGCATTTCGTCGTGGCATGCAGGTTGCGCTTTATGTTTGCCGGCGTTGCCCCGAGAATGCTCAGCCTACGGGCGCTGAGCCCGGCACACCGATTCGCAGGAATGTCATGAAGCTCAATAAAACCCAGGCCATCGCCCGTCGCAACCAGGAACTGGGCGGCGCCGTGCTCGGCACCAACAACTGCCACTTCGCCGAACTGAACCGTAACCGCAATATCTGGTGGTTCGACCTGCCGGTGTCGCGCTTGGCCATCGGTCAGTACGAGTGGATTCACTTGCTGCTGCACACCCCGGCCACCGATGAGTTGCTGCACCTGAAAGTGCCGACGGTGTTCCTGCGCGAAAAGCTCGAAGGCCTGGTGATTCGCAACGAAGGCAAACGCAAGGCGGCGCTGAGTCTGGAATTGAGTGCGGACAAGGATTCGTATCTGCAGGACATGCGACCGGCGGGGACCAATGTGAATTTTGCGCCGTTTCGTCAGTAGGATTTGCACTTGATCGTTCCCACGCTCTGCGTGGGAATGCATCTCGGGACGCTCTGCGTCCCTGCAGTGCTGGACGCGGAGCGTCCGGGGCGGCATTCCCACGCGGAGCGTGGGAACGATCAGTTCACCAACAAAAAGCCCCGCATCTGCGGGGCTTTTTATTTACGCGGCAGACTTGGCCTTGATCTTCTTCAGCTCTTCATCCCGCAATTCGCGGCGCAGGATCTTGCCGACGTTGGTAGTCGGCAGCGCATCGCGGAACTCCACCGAGCGCGGCACCTTGTAGCCGGTAACGTTGGCGCGCATGTGGTCCATGACCTGCTCTTTGGTCAGGGTCACGCCCGGTTTGGCGACGATGAAAATCTTGATCGCCTCACCCGACTTCTCGTCCGGCACGCCAATCGCCGCGCACTGCAACACGCCCGGCAAAGTCGCCAGCACGTCTTCCAGTTCGTTCGGATAGACGTTGAAGCCTGACACCAGAATCATGTCTTTCTTGCGATCGACAATGCGCATGTAGCCGTCCGGCTGGATCAGCGCGATGTCACCGGTTTTCAGCCAGCCGTCGCTGTCGAGCATTTCATCGGTGGCTTCCTGACGCTGCCAGTAACCCTTCATCACTTGCGGGCCCTTGACGCACAGCTCGCCGATTTCACCCAGCGGCTGCTCGACACCGGCATCGTCGATGACTTTGCACAGGGTCGACGGTACCGGAATGCCAATGGTGCCGATCTGGATGTGCTGGATCGGGTTGACCGTGGCCACCGGGCTGGTTTCGGTCATGCCGTAGCCTTCGCAGATGGCGCAACCGGTCACGGCTTTCCAGCGCTCGGCTGCCGCCAGTTGCAGGGCCATGCCGCCGGACAGGGTGACTTTCAGCGCGGAGAAATCCAGTTTGCGGAAACCTTCGTTGTTGCACAGCGCCACGAACAGCGTGTTCAGACCGACAAAACCGCTGAACTTCCACTTCGACAGCTCCTTGACCATCGCCGGCAGGTCGCGCGGGTTGCTGATCAGGATGTTGTGGTTGCCGATCAGCATCATCGCCATGCAATGAAAGGTGAACGCATAGATGTGATACAGCGGCAGCGGCGTGATCAGGATCTCGCAGCCTTCGTTGAGGTTGGAGCCCATCAGCGCCTTGCATTGCAGCATGTTGGCGACCAGGTTGCGGTGCGTCAGCATCGCGCCCTTGGCTACGCCGGTGGTGCCGCCGGTGTATTGCAGCACCGCGACATCGCCGCTGTCCGGGTTGGCTTCGGCCACTGGCTGGCCGTGGCCCTTGCTCAGGACGTCGTTGAATTTGATGGCTTTGGGCAAGTGATAGGCCGGGACCATTTTCTTCACGTATTTGATGACGCTGTTGATCAGCAGGCGCTTGATCGGCGGCAGCAGGTCGGCGACTTCGGTGACGATGACGTGCTTGACGCCGGTCTTCGGCACCACGGCTTCGGCCAGGTGCGCCATGTTCGCCAGGCACACCAGGGCTTTGGCGCCGGAGTCGTTGAATTGGTGTTCCATTTCCCGCGCGGTGTACAGCGGGTTGGTGTTGACCACGATCAGCCCGGCGCGAATGGCGCCGAAGACCGCGACCGGATACTGCAGGACGTTGGGCAGTTGCACGGCGATTCGATCACCGGGCTGCAAGTCGGTATGCTGTTGCAGATACGCGGCAAAGGCACCGGACAGCTCGTACAGCTCACCGTAGGTGATTGTCTTGCCGAGGTTGCTGAAAGCCGGTTTGTTGGCGAAGCGTTGGCAGGATTGCTTCAACACTGCCTGAATGTTCGGATACTCGTCTGGATTGATCTCGGCTGCGATTCCAGCCGGGTACTTATCCTTCCAAAAGTCTTCGATCATGGAAGCCCACTCCTCAGCAACGCGAATTCTTCACCGCATTTGATGCGATTATTATTGGTGTGTGTTTTGTATTGGTGAATCCGGCGTTTTACAGGCCGAGAAGTCACAAAGCGCGCCGAGAGTAGCAGCTTTGCCAAGGGTCGACCAGAGCCAAACGTGGGCCCTACAGTCATATTGATGACTCAAGACTTGCCAGCGGTCATTTTAGAGCAAAAATCCTATTAAACCGTGAAAGCCCCGTAGTCATGGGGTGTAAAAGCAAAAGATCGCAGCCTTCGGCAGCTCCTACATTTTGGAATGCGTTTCCTGTAGGAGCTGCCGAAGGCTGCGATCTTTTCGCTTGTAACCTTTATGCGATATCCCGCAACTCGCGCCGCAGAATTTTCCCTACAGGCGTCATCGGCAACGACTCACGCAACACGATGTGCTTCGGCACCTTGTAGGCCGTGAAATTCTCTTTGCAGTAAGCCTTCAGCTCTTCCAGGCTGACCCCGCTCTCCCGCGCTACCACAAACAGCTTCACCGCCTCTCCCGAACGCTCGTCCGGCACGCCGATGACCGCGCAGTTGGCGACTTTCGGGTGGGCCATGACCACGTCTTCGATTTCGTTGGGATAAACGTTGAAGCCGGAGACGATGATCATGTCCTTCTTGCGATCGACGATGCGCACGAAACCGTCGGGGTCGATCACGGCGATATCTCCAGACTTGAACCAACCCTCGGCATCCAGCACTTCGGCGGTGGCTTCGGGTTTGTTCCAGTAACCCTTCATGATCTGCGGGCCTTTGATGCACAGCTCGCCGCGCTCGCCCAGCGGCTGTTCGACGCCGTCATCGTTGATGATTTTCACCAGCGTGCCCGGCACCGGCAGGCCGACAGTGCCCAGGCGCGACTGATCGCCGTATGGGTTGGTGCACGCCACCGGCGAGGTTTCGGTCAGGCCGTAGCCTTCGGTGATACGGCAACCGGTCATCAGCTCCCAGCGCTCGGCGGTGGCCTTGACCAGCGCAGTGCCGCCGGAGTTGGTGAGCTTCAGGCTGGAGAAATCCAGGGTCTTGAAATCGGGATGATCCATCAGCGCAACGAACAAGGTGTTCAAACCCAGCAGCGCCGAGAAGCGCCAGTTCTTCAGTTCCTTGATGAAGCCGGCGATGTCGCGCGGATTGGAGATCAGCACGTTGTGGTTGCCGGACACCATCATGCACATGCAATTCGCAGTGAAGGCATAGATGTGGTACAGCGGCAGCGGCGCGATCATCACTTCCTGGCCTTCGCGCAACAGCGGCTGACCGTCCGCGCCGAGCTGAGCCAGACAGGCGCGCACCTGCTGCATGTTCGCCACCAGATTGCCGTGGGTGAGCATCGCGCCCTTGGCCAGGCCGGTGGTGCCGCCGGTGTATTGCAGCACGGCGATGTCATCGAGGCCGACGTTCAGCGGTTTGATGCCCAGGCCGCGGCCCATGCGCAGCGCGCTTTTGAACGAAGTGGCTTGCGGCAGCGAATACTCGGGAACCAGTTTCTTCACTTTGCTGACCACGGTGTTGACCAGCCAGCCTTTGGCGGTGGGCATCAGGTCGCCCATCTTCGCTTCGATCAAATATTGGATGTCGGTGTCGGGCAGCACTTCTTGGACTTTCTGCCCGAACAGGTTCAGATAGACCAGCGCGCGCGCGCCGGAATCCTTGAACTGGTGGCGCATTTCCCGTGGCGTGTACAGCGGGTTGGTGTTGACCACGATCAGCCCGGCGCGCAGCGCGCCGAACACGGCAATCGGATAATGCAGAACGTTGGGCATCTGCACCGCAATGCGATCCCCCGGCACCAGATCGGTATGGGCCTGCAGGTATCCGGCAAACGCCGCGCTCTGGCGCTCGAGCTCGGCGTAGGTCAGGGTGATGCCCATGCTGCTGAACGCCGGGCGGTCAGCGAATTTCTTGCAGGAACGCTCAAACACTTCAATGACCGACTTGAACTCGCCCATGTCGATGTCCAGCGGTACGCCGGCCGGGCGTTTGTCATTCCAGAAATCAGGTTGCATTGTTCTTGTCCTCTTTACCTGAGCCGATCCGGGAGCCGCTTTCTGTCGTTTCTGCTTCGTCCATGGAAGGCGAAAAGCACAAAGCGGAGCTTCACGGACACTAGCAGCTATGGCCATTGAGGCAAATATGACGCAAGCCCTCATTGATCCCGTGAATCTTCCTGCCGTGGCGTGAGCTGATCAGACGCGCTATACACTGTGGCGATGCTGAGCAAAGGAATCGCCATGACCCACGACACCTTCTGGCTGGACGCGAGTGACCGCAGCCGCCTGTACGTCAACCGCTGGCTGCCGGCCGCGCCATTGAAAGCGGTGATTTTGCTGGCCCATGGCATGGCCGAACACAGCGCTCGCTACGCGCGGCTCGCCGACACGTTTTGCGACAAAGACTATGGCGTGTACGCCCCGGATCTGCGCGGCCATGGTCGTACCGCCGACAACGGCACCCTCGGCCATTTCGCCGATGACGACGGTTGGCGCAAGGTCGTCGGCGATCTGGCCAGCCTCAATCAGCACATCGGCCAGCAACATCCCGGCGTGCCGATTATCCTGCTCGGCCACAGCATGGGCAGCTACATCGCCCAGGCCTATCTGCTGCACCACAGCGCCAGTCTGCACGGGGCGATTCTCAGCGGCTCGAATTACCAGCCAGGGGCGCTGTACCGCGCCGCCCGGCAGATCGCCCGGCTGGAAAAACTGCGCCAGGGCGGCAAGGGCCGCAGTGCATTGATCGAATGGCTGTCGTTCGGCTCGTTCAACAATAAATTCAAACCGGTGCGCACCCGTTTCGACTGGCTGAGCCGCGACTCGGCCGAGGTCGACAAGTACGCCGCCGACCCGTTGTGCGGCTTTCGCTGCACCAATCAGCTGTGGATCGACCTGCTCGGTGGGTTGCAGCAAATCAGCAAAGCGTCCAATCTCGCGCAGATCGATCCGGGCCTGCCGCTGCTGGTGATTGGCGGTGAATGTGATCCGGTGAGCGAGGGCAAGCGTCTGACAGATCTGGCCAATGCCTTGCGCAGGGCCGGCAGCCAGCATCTGCAACTGAAGATCTACCCGCAGGCCCGGCACGAATTGTTCAATGAAAGCAATCGCGACGAAGTGACTACCGATGTGCTCGCCTGGATCGACCAGGCCCTGAGCCACCGGCGCCCACAGCGCAGCGAATAATTTTTTTTTGTGGATTCACTGAAATCCGTCACAGGAATCGAAACCGATGACCCAGGTTACCAACATCCCTTACGAAGCCCTTGAAGTCGGCCAGACCGCCAGCTACAGCAAGACTGTCGAAGAGCGCGACATTCAGCTGTTCGCCGCGATGTCGGGCGACCACAACCCGGTGCACCTGGACGCCGAATTTGCCGCCGCCAGCATGTTCAAGGAACGCATCGCCCACGGCATGTTCAGCGGTGCGCTGATCAGTGCCGCGGTAGCCTGCGAGCTGCCTGGGCCGGGCACTATCTATATCGGTCAGCAGATGAGCTTTCAGAAGCCGGTGAAGATCGGCGACACGCTGACGGTGCGCCTGGAGATTCTGGAGAAACTGCCGAAATTCCGCGTGCGCATTGCCACTCGCGTATTCAATCAGCGTGATGAATTGGTGGTGGATGGCGAGGCGGAGATTCTCGCGCCACGTAAACAGCAGACGGTGACGTTGCCGACTTTGCCGGCGATCAGTATCGGCTGATCAGTCGCACAAAATAAAAGTGGGAGCGAGCCTGCTCGCGAAGTGGTCGTGTCAGCAAAAGCAACATTGCATGACACACCGAATTCGCGAGCAGGCTCGCTCCCACAGTTGTTTCAGTGCAGCTTAAGAGTTCGCACGAGCCTGGTTACGCAGGGCTTTCACTTGGTCGTGGTTGCGTTGTACGCCGTGGTACTGACGCTCAACCAGATCCTTGATGCCAACCAGATTGTGCTTGTTGATCTTCTCGATCGCTTCACGATAAGCCTTCAGCGCATGGTCTTCACCGCGCTCGGCTTCGTTAAGCACAGCCTCTTCGTCTTTACCGGTGAACATGGATTTGACGTCGACCCAGCGACGGTGCAGATCACCGGCAACGCTGGTCGAAGTTTCCGGATCACCGCCCAGCGAACGTACCTGAGCCTGCAGCTCGGCTGCTGCGGTGGCGCAATCGGCGGAGCGCTGCACGAACAGGGTTTTCAGTTCTGGGTGCTTGATGTCTTCGGCGCAAGTCTTGAACCCTTCCTGACCGTCCTTGCAGGTTTCAATCAGGTCGTTGAGTACAGAAATGGCTTCTTTATTCATGTCGGTCATTTTTCAATTCCTTGCGATGGGTTGAAGATGCAAGGGATATTGCAGTGTGCGTGCCAGCTTCGCTTCAGGTAAAAATGTCTTTTTTTTCAGTTACTTAAGAAAGATTGAACCATCTGTATGCTGGTTTTTTGCATGATCTGTCATTTGGCCTGCATGCAGAATGCCTGTATTTTCCAGGCTGTCATGTGAATCGATGAAGCGTGCTGATGAATCCGGAAAAACTCGAACTGCTGATCACCCGCGAGATGCCCTTCGGCAAATACAAAGGGCGGATCATTGCCGACTTGCCTGGCCCCTATCTGAACTGGTTCGCCCGTGAAGGCTTTCCCCACGGTGAACTCGGTGGCCTGTTGGCGTTGATGCAGGAGATCGACCACAACGGCCTGTCCGACCTGCTCGAACCGCTGCGCGCCAAACACGGCAAACCCGCCCCGCGCCACTGACGCGCCCTTCCCTCTTGAGCCTTGCCGACCATGCCTGACAACACCCGCCGCGCCCGTGACGAAGCCTTCTGGCAGACATTCGCCGACCGATACGATGTGCAGCCCGGCCCGGTCAATCTGGAAAACGGTTACTTCGGGCGCATGTCGCGCACGGTGATCGAGGAGTACCAGCGCAATATCGAGCTGATCAACACCAGCAACTCGATTTATGTGCGCCAGCGCTTTGAACAGCACGACAACCTTGAGATTCGCGCGCAACTGGCCGAACTGATCGGCGTGCGCGCGCAAAGCGTGGCGCTGACGCGCAATGCCACCGAAGGCCTGCAATCGCTGATCCGCAATTACAATCGCCTGCAACCGGGCGATCAGGTGCTGATCTGTGACCTCGAATACGACACGGTCAAGGGCGCCATGCGCTGGCTGGCGCAACAGCGTGGCGTTGAGGTCATCGAGATTACCCACCACCATCCCGCCAGTTTCGACAGCCTGCTGGAAAGCTACCGCGAAGCTTTCACCCGCCACCCGAAACTCAAACTGATGGCGCTGACCCATGTCACCCATCGCACCGGTCTGGTCATGCCGGTGCAGGCCATCGCCGCGCTGGCCAAAGAGCATGGTGTCGACATCATCCTCGACGGTGCCCACGCTCTCGGCCAGATTGAATTCGACCTGCAAGCCTTGAGCATCGCTTTCGCCGGTTACAACCTGCACAAATGGATCGGCGCACCGCTGACCCTTGGCTTCATCTATATCGCCCCGCAGCGTCTGGCTGATATCGATCCGGACATGGGCGAGATGCATTACCCGGTCAGCGATATTCGCGCGCGCACCTCGTACAGCACGCCGAACATCCCGGCGCTGATGACCTTGCCGCTGGTGTTCGAAGAGCACGACGCCCTCGGCGGCGCAGCAGCCAAAAGCCCACGCCTGAATTACCTGCGCAACCTGTGGGTCAGCGCCGTGCGGCACCTGCCGGGCATCGAGGTGCTGACTCCGGACGATCCGCAACTGTATTGCGGGATCACCGCGCTGCGCTTCACCCGGCATGCCGATCAACAGGCCATGGCCGAGCGGCTGCTCAGCGAGTTCAACCTGTTCACCGTGGTGCGCACCGGCGCCGCGTGCGGGCCGTGCATTCGCATCACCCCGGGGCTGACCACCACGGCCGGCGAGATGGAGCAGCTGGTTCGGGCGCTGAACCAACTGCGCTAGAACGGCGCTCCGGAGTTTTTTTCGTAGCCTTCAAGGCCAAGCTGCGACGACACGGCGAAGGTGTCGATGCCGAGGGTCAGGCAGGCGAAGGCGCCGTCTTCAAGATCGGCGCCGGCGATCGGCTGCAATACCAACTGCAAGGCGTCCTCGGCGGCAGCTTCACAGCCGCAGCGGCCTGGGAGGTGCAAGGTGCCGGCCCAGGCCTCGTGGTGAGCTTGCGCTCCTGCTTCGTCGCCGGGAATGAATACGTTCAGCTTCAGGCAAGCAGCGCCGTGCGCCGGCCGATCCGGATAGACACTGGTGAAACGGACGATGCCATGGCTGTCGGTCGATTGACTGCCGCCCAGGCTGGTGTCGCCATCGACACGCTGTTGAATGCGCACCAGCGCGCCGATGACTGGCTCGCTGGTCATCGCATCGACCAGCGACAGACGCAGGATCAGCGGCAGGCCTTGGACCCCCTGGCTGATATTGCGCACTTGGGAATCGGCTGCGGGGCGGCCGAGGGGAAGTTGCTGCGGTTGATAACGGGATTGTGGTGTAAGGGTCAGAGACTGACGGTCGTCCATGAGGCGTTCTCTCTTCCATAAGATGGACGCAGATTAACCCCGTGAAAAAGCCAGCGTGCAGTAACTATGTATCGCGGCATGTATCGGCAGTTTTTTCAGCGCAAAAAAAGGTGCGCCGACCAAGCGCACCATAAAGCCGTAAAGCACACAACGAGGTGTAGGGGTAAAGATCAGTCCAGCAGCGCCAGGGCCTCGGCGGTGCATTCCTGAATGCGCGCCCAGTCGCCGTTCTTGATCCACTCCGGATCAAGCATCCAGCTACCGCCCACGCACATGACGTTTTTCAGCGCCATGTAGCTCTTGATATTGGCCGGGCCGACGCCGCCAGTCGGGCAGAACTTCACTTCGCCGAACGGGCCGCCGAGCGCCTTGATTGCCGCCACGCCACCGCTGACTTCCGCCGGGAACAGCTTGAAGCGGCGATAGCCCAGACCGTAGCCTTCCATGATCCCCGAAGCGTTGCTGATGCCCGGCAACAGCGGAATCGGGCTGTCGACGCTGGCCTCGAGCAGGTCACGGGTGATGCCCGGGGTGACGATGAATTGCGAACCGGCCGCTTCCGCCGCTGCGAGCATATTGCGGTCGAGCACGGTGCCGGCACCGGTCATCAGTTCCGGGCGCTGTTCGCGCAGGATCTGAATGGCCTTGAGGCCGAACTGCGAACGCAGGGTCACTTCCAGCGCAGTCAGGCCACCGGCAGCGAGGGCGTCGGCCAGTGGCAGCACGTCCTGTTCGCGGGCGATGGTGATCACTGGCAGGATCCGCGCCTTGGCGCAGAGACTGTCGATCAGGGCAACTTTGTCCGCCATGGAAACGGTCGGGGATGGGGTTGTCATAGCGGCTGTTCCTTGGCTCATGGGCACCAGTAAATCTCTAACGTGGGTTGCAGAAACGCGCGCACCGGCATGGCCGCAACGTCATCGGATG
Organism: Pseudomonas sp. S3_G06; assembly: GCF_054667565.1. Classification (NCBI taxonomy): domain Bacteria; kingdom Pseudomonadati; phylum Pseudomonadota; class Gammaproteobacteria; order Pseudomonadales; family Pseudomonadaceae; genus Pseudomonas; species Pseudomonas sp. S3_G06. The sequence goes on along the minus strand of NZ_CP162738.1, from coordinate 707,510 downwards.
CCAGCGCGGCATTCAGGGTGGTCAGTTTCGATTGACCGGAAATCGACAGAATCTTGTGCCGGGCCGAGGCCAGCAGCGCGCGGCTCATGGTCAGGCGCTGACGTGGCACGCTGGGCGCCAGCATCGGCCAGCAACGGCGTGTGCCATCGGCTTGCAGGGCTTCGGCGAGGTTCGGGCTGTCGGGGAACAGCGACGCGGTGTGACCGTCATCGCCCATGCCCAATACCAGCACGTCGATCGGCGGCAGTTCGCCGAGCAGACGATCGGCCTGTTCCGCACCCTGCTCGACGTTGGCCGCCGCGCTGTAGAGGCTGAGGAACTGCGCCTTGGCTGCCGGGCCTTTGAGCAGATACTGCTTGAGCAGGCCGGCATTGCTGTCGGCATGTTCCACCGGCACCCAGCGTTCGTCGGCCAAGGTCACAACGACCTTCGACCAGTCCAGCTCCTGCTTCGCCAGGTGCTGGAAGAACGCTACCGGGCTGCGCCCGCCGGACACCACCAGTACCGCGTTGCCGCGTGCAGCAATGGCGTCGCTCAGTTGCTTGGCAACGTTCAGCGCCAGGCCTTCGGCGAGCAGCACCGGGCTGTTGAATTCGCGGGCAGTCACGCCCGTCGGCAGTTGCACATCAGATATCGCCATACCACGACCTCCCGTCCCGCGTGATCAAAGCAATGGAGCTCATCGGCCCCCACGACCCGGCCGCATACGGCTTGGGCGCGTCACCGGATTTCTTCCAACCGGCGATCAGCTGGTCACACCACTTCCACGCGGCTTCGATTTCATCTTTACGGACAAACAGGTTCTGATTGCCGTTCATCACTTCCAGCAACAACCGCTCATAGGCATCGGGGATCCGCGCGCTACGCCAGGTGTCGGAGAAATTCAATTGCAGCGGCCCGCTGCGCAGTTGCATGCCCTTGTCCAGGCCCTGCTCCTTGGTCATCACGCGCAAGGAAATGCCTTCGTCCGGTTGCAGGCGGATGATCAGTTTGTTGCTGATCTGCAGACGCTGCTCCGGGGCGAAGATGTAGTGCGACGGTTCCTTGAAGTGGATGACGATCTGCGACAGCTTCTGCGGCATGCGCTTGCCGGTACGCAGGTAGAACGGCACGCCGGCCCAGCGCCAGTTGCGGATGTCGGCACGCAGGGCGACGAAGGTTTCGGTGTCGCTCTGGGTGTTGGAATTCGGTTCTTCGAGGTAACCCGGAACGGATTTGCCCTCACTGTGGCCAGCGATGTACTGGCCGCGCACCACTTGTGTGGTCAGGCCTTCCGGGCTGATCGGCGCGAGCGCCTTGAGCACTTTCACTTTCTCGTCACGGATGCTGTCGGCGGACAGGTCGGCCGGCGGGTCCATGGCAATCAGGCAGAGCAGCTGCAACAGGTGATTCTGGATCATGTCGCGCAGTTGGCCGGCCTTGTCGAAATAGCCCCAACGGCCTTCGATGCCGACCTTCTCGGCCACGGTGATTTCCACGTGGGAGATGTAATTCTGGTTCCACTGGGTTTCGAACAGGCTGTTGGCGAAACGCAGGGCGATCAGGTTCTGAACGGTCTCTTTGCCCAGATAGTGGTCGATGCGGTAGGTGCGGTCTTCCGGAAAAAACTGCGCGACGGCGTCGTTGACCTTGCGCGAGGACTCCAGGTCAGAGCCGATCGGTTTTTCCAGCACTACACGGGTGTTTTCGGCCAGACCGACTTTCTCGAGGTTCTCGCAGATCGCGCCGTACACCGCCGCCGGAGTAGCGAAGTAGGCAATCATGCGCTGGCTGCTGCCGGCCAGTTCCGCCAGCGCCACGTAATCCTCAGCCTTGAGGAAGTCGACGTGCAGGTAGGTCAGGCGCGCGAGAAAGCGCTCGGCCACGGTTTCGTTCAGCTCTTTGCCGACGTAACGGCGCAATTCGGCGGCGATGAACGCCATGTGCTGCTGCTCGCTGCCGGGCTCACGGGCCAGCGCGATGATGCGCGTGTCCTCGTGCAGCAGGTCGGCACCGTCAAGGTGATACAGGGCAGGAAACAGCTTGCGCAGGGCCAGATCGCCAAGCGCGCCGAACAAGGCAAAGGTGCACGGTTCAACCGTAATGGAAGGCATGATGTTTGTTCTTTTATCAAGTTAAGCTACAAATACCTTTTTTCAAGGCATCACTCAAGGGAAAATGTAGTAATAACCACAACATTTTCGCAGAATACTCAATCCGAGTGGTGGTCGCCCGGACGCATCAGTAGGATAGGCCACCGTCACGGGCCATATCAAAGGCCCAATTTGCATAGCCCGACGCAACTCTGCGTCGGTGAATCAGGAATTCCATATGGACCGCGTGCGAAATTTACTGGAACAGATCCAGAGTCGCCTTGAAGAGCTGAACAAGGCCGAACGTAAGGTCGCCGAGGTGATCCTGCTCAACCCGCAGCAGGCCACCCGCTTCAGCATCGCCGCCCTCGCCCAGGCCGCCTCGGTGAGCGAACCGACGGTCAACCGTTTCTGCCGCTCGTTCGGTGTCAGCGGCTACCCCGAACTCAAGCTGCAATTGGCGCAGAGCCTGGCCAGTGGCGCGGCGTATGTCAGCCGCGCGGTCGAGGCCGATGACAATCCCGAGGCGTACACGCAGAAGATTTTCGGCAGCGCCATCGCTTCCCTGGACAGCGCTTGTCAGGCGCTCGACCCGAACCTGATCAGCCGCGCCGTCGACCTGTTGATCCAGGCCCGGCAGATCCATTTCTTCGGCCTCGGCGCCTCTGCCCCGGTGGCGCTGGATGCGCAGCACAAGTTCTTCCGCTTCAACCTTGCGGTCACTGCGCATGCCGATGTGCTGATGCAGCGAATGATTGCTTCGGTGGCGCACACCGGTGAGCTGTTCGTGATCATTTCCTACACCGGGCGTACCCGCGAGCTGGTGGAAGTGGCGCGGATTGCCCGGGAAAACGGCGCTTCGGTGTTGGGCTTGACGGCGGAGAATTCGCCGCTGGCCAAGGCCAGTACCTTGAGCCTGAACATTCCGTTGCCGGAAGACACCGACATTTACATGCCGATGACCTCGCGGATCATTCAGTTGACGGTGCTGGATGTGCTGGCAACGGGAATGACCCTGCGCCGTGGCGTGGATTTCCAGCCGCATCTGCGCAAGATCAAAGAGAGCTTGAATGCCAGCCGGTATCCGGTGGGTGACGAGTTCAATTGATCCGGAATCTCGGCTGACTGATCCGCCCTCTTCGCGAGCAGGCTCGCTCCCACATTTTGGAATGCATTCCCCTGTGGGAGCGAGCCTGCTCGCGAAAGGGCCAGTCGACTCGCCGCGGGGCTTTCAATCAAGCCGCCGCCCACGCCTGCAAACTCAAATGTGCCTTCTCCCCCGGCGCCAGGTGCAGGCTGTCGGTGCCGCCCGCCGCTGCTTCTACGCAAACGAATTCCGATACCTCGTCCCAGCTCACCCCCAGCAACGGCCGCGCGCCGGGATGCCAGACGACGGTGTCGCCGCTGTCACCGGTATCGATGCACAACTCGCGCTGCCAGGCGTGATCCTTGAGCTGCAATTCGCCGTCATGCTGGAACACCCGCTGACAGCCGCCATCCACCCGCAACTCGCCTTCCTGCTGGCAAACCTGACGATTCAACTGGTCATAACCCTGCGCGCCTTCGAGCCCAGACAGCGCTATCTCACCAACATCGCCTATACGCCAGTAAGCGTGCAAAGCCTGGCTCAACTGGCACGGCATGTCGTCCTGATGCTCGGTGCTCAGGCGTAATTCCATGCGTTCGCCCAGGTGCGCGTGCAGGTCGACCTGCCAATCGCACAGCTGTAATTGCCAGTGCAGGCGCACGCCGTCTTCGGCGCTGCTGCTGTCGAGCAGTTTCCAGTCGAGCAGTCGCGCCCAACCATGGGACGGCCACGCGTTTTCGCTCGGATGACGGCCATACCACGGCCAGCACACCGGCACGCCACCGCGAATCGCGCCGACATGCGGCCACTTCGCCGCGCACCACAACCACGGCTTCTGCCCGCGCGGTTGAAAGTGCAGCAACTGCGCACCCTGACGACTGAACACCGCCTGACACAGCGGATGATCGATCACCAACACGTCGCGCGTCTGATAGCGCTCCCAGGCGAACACCGGCCGCTCGCGCAGGGATTTGAAGAAGCGTTGCAGCGGATGCTCATGCATTGGCTACGGTCCTGAAAATCATGGAGTTACAATTACCTTTGTGACCCTTGAATACTGTGGCGAGGGGATTTATCCCCGTTCGACTGCGAAGCAGTCGCAAACCTGGAAAACGGCCTCTCGCTGATACACCTCAGTGGATGGCTTTGGGGCCGCTTCGCAGCCCAGCGGGGATGAATCCCCTCGCCACAAAAAATTCTCCAGCCACAAAAAATCATCAAGCAACACATCTGACCTGTGTCACAAAAAAAAGCGGACAGCCTTGGCTGTCCGCAAAATGCGCACATAGAGAGGAGCTTATCGCAGACGCGTCAGAACGTTGACTGAATTTTCAGGCCAGCGACCAAAGCGTTATCGACTTCATCCACACCGCCCGGATGGGTGATGTATTGCAGGTTGGGACGCACGGTCAGCCAGTTGGTGACATGGATGCCGTAGTTGAGCTCGTAGTTGTATTCGGTCTCACGAATCGGCGAGAACGCGGCGTTGTCGTAGTCGGACACACCGTTGGCAGCGTTCAGCAGTTCAGCGTTGCGCTTGACGTCCTTGTTGACGTGGATACGCGCAGCGCCGATACCGATGTCATCTTTCGGACGCGCGTCGAACGGGCCTTTGTAGACAAACATCACCGACTGGTAGTTGTCGATGAAGTTGGTGTCCTTGTCGTGGAAAGTCGCGTTGGCAGCGATGTTCAGACCGCGAGTCGCATCACCGTTGTGGCTGGTGAGTTGCTGTTGCGCGACGAACCAGTAACCGCTTTTGCTGTTGTGCGACTTGTAGTCGTCACCGGTGGTTGCCGCGTCGAAACCGTTGACGTCTTCGCGAACGTCGTCGGCATCGGCCGTGCTCTTGTAGTAACCGACGCGGTATTCGCCCGGCAGGCTGTTGACCTTCGGCGACCACACCAATTCAACCGGCAGCACCGTACCTTTGGTGCCGCTGCCGCTGAGCTTGAAGCCGTTGCCGTGTTCCAGCTGCGACGGGTTCTGGTTGTACGCACCGATTTGCGCGTAGAGCTCGTCGTTGATGTTGTACTTCACACGGATCGCGGCCTGGCTGACGGGCCAGTTGTACCAGATGTTGGTCGCCCAGTTACCCACTTGCGAACCGCAGAACGCCAGGTTCTGGAAGTCGCACGGGAAGGTGTTGAAGTCTTCGCCTTCGCCGAAGTAACCGGCCTTGACGTCGAGCTTGTTGTCGAAGAACTGGTGCTGGATCCACAGTTGGGTCAGACGCACCATGTGGCCACGGCCGTAGACTTCCTGCGAGGAGCTGAGGGTGCCGGCACGCGGATCGCCAACGCGGTCGTTGGAGATGTTGTAACCGTTACGATTGGTCAGCTGGATCTTCGCCTGGGTGTTGTCCCAGCCCCACAGTTTCTGCAGGTCGAGGGCCACGCCCAGACCGAACTGGTCGGCGTAACGCGCAGTCTTGTCGTCGTTGTAGCCACCGTTCAGGTTGGCGCCCATCTCACCAACGTAGTCGGCCTTGATGTCGATACCCTGCTCGATCAGCTTGGTGCGCTCGCCGCCCCAGTCGCCGGTCATCCACTTGGAGTCGGAGCTGAACGCATCCGCCGCCATCGCATTACCGGCCAGCACCAGTGCAGCTGCCGCAGAAACCTGGCAGATCAACCGGGCATTGACGTGTTTCTTTTTCATCCCTACATCCTCGTCTTTATTGTTATTAACTGTTTTTATCTAACGCGGTTTACATAAATTGCAGTGCTCGACAGGCCGGGCACCGCGTGCTCCTTTGTGGGAGCGAGCCTGCTCGCGAATGCGGTGGAACAGGCGACATCAATGCTGGATGTCAGACCGCTTTCGCGAGCAGGCTCGCTCCCACATTTTGTACTTCAGCGCCCTTTGAACTGCGCCACGTTCGCCGACCGGGTCTCTGTCTGCACCTGGCCCGCAACGCCCAGACGCTCACCGGTATTGGCATCGAACAACAACACTTTCGATGGATCGAACTGCAGCGTCAGGCTTTCGCCTACCTGCGGTGCCACGTCCGGCGCCAGTCGGCAGCAGACCTTGGTGTCGTTCAAGTTGACGAACACCAGGGTGTCCGGACCGGTCGGTTCGGTGACCTGCACTTCGGCACGGATGCTCGGCAGACCATTGCCCTCGCCATTCGCCAGAACGATCTGCTCCGGGCGCAGGCCAAGGATCACTTCGCGGTCTTCAAGCCCGGCGTCCTGCATGCTCATCGGCAATTCGCAGCGCGCCTGGCCGCTGTCGAGCAGCGCCAGCAGACGACCGTCCTTGCGCTGCAAACGCAGGGGAATGAAGTTCATCGGCGGCGAACCGATGAAACTCGCCACGAACAGGTTGGCCGGGTTGTTGTAGATGTCTTTCGGCGTACCGAATTGCTGAATGATGCCGTCCTTCATCACCGCGACTTTGTCGCCCAGGGTCATCGCTTCGATCTGGTCGTGGGTTACGTAGACCGTGGTGGTTTTCAGGCGCTGGTGCATCAGTTTCATTTCGGTGCGCATCTCGACGCGCAGCTTGGCGTCGAGGTTCGACAGCGGTTCGTCGAACAGATAGATCTTCGGCCGCCGCGCCAGAGCACGACCCATCGCCACGCGCTGCTGCTGACCACCGGAGAGCTGGCCCGGCTTGCGATTGAGCAGGTGTTCGATCTGCAACAGCTTGGCGACGCGGGCGACTTCTTCGTCGATCGCTGCCTGCGGCATCTTGCGGATCTTCAGGCCGAACTCGATGTTCTCGCGCACGCTCATGGTCGGGTACAGCGCGTAGGACTGAAACACCATGGCGATGTCGCGATCCTTGGGGCTCATGCCGCTGACATCCTGATCACCGATCATGATCGCGCCGCCGGTGATGGTTTCCAGACCGGCGATGCAGTTCATCAAGGTCGATTTGCCGCAGCCCGACGGGCCGACGAGGATCAGGAATTCACCGTCCTTGATCGACAGTTCGATGTTCTTCAGGGTGTCCGGCAGGCCGGCCCCGTAGGTCTTGTTTACGTTGCGAAGTTCAAGCGTAGCCATGATTACCCCTTGACCGCGCCGGCCGTCAGCCCGCGCACGAAATACTTGCCTGCGACCACATAGACCAGCAGGGTCGGCAGGCCGGCGATCATCGCCGCTGCCATATCCACGTTGTATTCCTTGGCGCCGGTGCTGGTGTTGACCAGGTTATTGAGCGCCACGGTAATCGGTTGCGAATCACCGCTGGAGAACACCACCCCGAACAGGAAGTCGTTCCAGATCTGGGTGAACTGCCAGATCAGGCAGACCATGATGATCGGCGTCGACATCGGCAGAATGATGCGGCGGAAAATCGTGAAGAACCCGGCGCCATCCAGACGCGCAGCCTTGACCAGCGCGTCGGGAATGCTCACGTAGTAGTTGCGGAAGAACAGCGTGGTGAACGCCAGACCGTAGACCACGTGCACGAAGACCAGGCCGGTGGTGGTGCTCGCCAGGCCCATCTTGCCGAGGGTGAACGAGGCCGGCAGCAGCACGGTCTGGAACGGCAGGAAGCAGCCGAACAGCAGCAGACCGAAGAACAACTGCGAACCACGAAAGCGCCACATCGACAGCACGTAACCGTTCAACGCACCGATGGCGGTGGAGATGATTACCGCCGGTACGGTGATCTTGATCGAGTTCCAGAAGTAGCCGTCAACCGTGGCCCAGGCCTTGACCCAGCCGATGCCGCTGACCACGGTCGGCCAGCTCAGCAGGTTGCCGGTGCTGATGTCTTCCGGGGTCTTGAAGCTGGTCAGCAACATGACCACCAGCGGCACCAGATAGAGGAACACCGCAAGGATCAGCACCGCATAGATTGCGATGCGGCTCAAGCTGATAGCGGGTTTGGCAGCAAGACTAGTCATGACGCTTGGTCCTCAGCTCGGAATACAGGTAAGGCACGATGATCGCGAGGATCGCACCGAGCATCAGAATCGCACTGGCCGAGCCCATGCCCATCTGGCCGCGACTGAAGGTGAAGGAATACATGAACATCGCTGGCAGGTCGGAGGAATAACCCGGACCGCCGGCGGTCATTGCCGCAACGAGGTCGAAGCTCTTGATCGCGATGTGCGCGAGGATCATCACCGCACTGAAGAACACCGGACGCAGGCTTGGCAGCACGACTTTCCAGTAGATGCGCGGCATGCTCGCGCCGTCGATCTGTGCAGCACGGATGATCGATTGATCGACGCCACGCAGGCCGGCGAGGAACATCGCCATGATGAAGCCCGAGGCTTGCCACACAGCGGCGATCACCAGGCAGTAGACCACGCGATCAGGGTCGATCAGCCAGTCCAGACGGAAGCCTTCCCAGCCCCAGTCACGCAACAATTTGTCCAGGCCCATGCCCGGGTTGAGCAGCCACTTCCACGCGGTACCGGTGACGATCATCGAGAGCGCCATCGGGTACAGGTAAATGGTGCGGATAAAGCCTTCGCGACGGATGCGCTGGTCGAGGAAGACCGCCAGCAACACGCCGATCACCAGGGTGATGCCGATGAACATGCCGCCGAACACGGCGAGGTTCTTGCTCGCCACCCACCAGCGATCGTTGTCGAACAACCGCGCGTATTGCGCCAGACCGGCCCACTTGTAGTTGGGCAGGAAAGTCGAGGTGGTGAACGACAGAATGAACGTCCACAGGATGTAGCCATAGAAGCCCACCAGCACGATGAACATGCTCGGCGCCAGCACCAGTTTTGGTAGCCAGCGCTGCAATGCATCGAACGGCGAGGCCTTGCTGAACACAGCAACAGAACTCATGAGCAAATCCAGAAAAGAAAGAGAAGAACAGCTGCAAGCTGCAAGCTACAAGACCAGCAGCGCGCAAGCCTTTAACTTGCAGCTTGAAGCTTGAAGCTTGCAGCTCGCCGTCAAGGCGCCTATTTGGCCGACTGAACCGCCGCGCCGAGTTTCTTCGCCGCATCGGCCGGGTCGGCTTTCGGGTCGTTGATGTAGTTGGTGACTACGTCAAAGAACGCGCCCTGCACGGCCAGCGTGGTCGCCATGTTGTGCGCCATGCTTGGTTGCAGGCCGCCGGACTTGGCGTCCGCGAGGAAGTCCTTGGCAGCGGTCTGTGCGCAGGAGTCGAAGCCGAGCTTGTCCATGTTGTTCAACATGTCGTTGCGTACCGGGATCGAGCCTTTGTTGATGCTGAAGACTTTCTGGAAGTTCTCACCCAGCACGACTTTGGCGATGTCCTGCTGACCGGCCGCAGTGCCTGCGTCCTTCTGCTTGAACACGGCCAGCGAGTCGATGTTGTAGGTGAACGCCTTGTCGGTGCCCGGGAACGCTACGCACTCGTAGTCCTTGCCGGCGACTTTCTTGGCGGCGGTCCATTCGGACTTGGCCCAGTCACCCATGATCTGCATGCCGGCCTTGCCGTTGATGACCTTGGCCGCTTCGAGGTTCCAGTCCTGGCCTTTGCCGTCCGCGTCCATGTAGGTCGCGACTTTCTTGAGCTCGGTGAGCGCCTTGACCATTTCCGGGCCGGTCAGCGCCTTGTTGTCGAGATCGACCAGGGCTTTCTTGTAGCCATCCACGCCCATGACCGAGAGCACCACCGCTTCGAACACGGTGCTGTCCTGCCAAGGCTGACCGCCGTGGGCGAGCGGAATGAAGCCCGCCGCTTTCAGCTTGTCGCCGGCTGCGTAGAACTCTTCGAGGGTGGTTGGATTCTTGGTGATGCCGGCTTTCTTGAAGACTTCCGGGTTGATCCACAGCCAGTTCACGCGGTGAATGTTCACCGGCACGGCCACGTAATCACCGTCGTACTTCACGGTATCGGAGACTTTCTTGTCGAGCAGACTGTCCCACTTTTCCGACTTGGCGACGTCTTTCAAAACGTCGGTGTCGAGCAGGCCGGTCGACGCCCATTCCTGGATGTCCGGGCCTTTGATCTGAGCAACGCCTGGCGGGTTGCCGGCAACGGCACGGCTTTTCAGCACGGTCATGGCAGTCGCACCGCCACCACCGGCGACAGCGCCGTCCTTCCAGGTGAAACCGTCTTTTTCAACTTGGGCCTTGAGCACATCGACAGCGGCTTTTTCGCCACCGGAAGTCCACCAGTGCACGACTTCCACCGAACCTTTGGAATCGGCAGCGGAGACACTGAGCGGCAGGATTGCGAGCGGGAACAGGGAGGCGACAGAAATGACAGTAGCGAGGCGAGAAATCGCATTCATTCGAGATGTACCTTTCTTGTTGTTATGCATTGCAAGTCTGGTGCTTGCGCTGCACGGAGTTTAAACAGAGCGTTTCGCTTCGCAGGTAACGAAGGGACGCGTAAATGTCACGACATGGTTACACAGCAACAGGCCGGGACAACCGCGCCAAAGCTGTGGCCATGCTCGGCGCCAGCGGCAATCGCGGAATCAGCACCGCCTGCCAGGCGTGATACAGATCGGGCTTGCCCGGCCAGATATCGGCACTCGGGACATTCTGCGGATTGAGTTCGTGGTGCCAGCTGCCGTTGCAACGGTCGATGAAATTCGTCTCGCAGAATTCCCAGAACAGCCGGTACCAGCTTTCGTATTGCGCGTCGCCGCTGCGTTTGAGCAAGGCACTGGCGGCGGCGCTGGCTTCGGCATGCGTCCAGTGCAGGCGATGGCGGACCACGGCCCGGTTATCCCAGTCGAGGGTGTAGACAATGCCCGGCGCGCCATCGACATCCCAGCCGTGGCGGCAATTGTTTTCGAAGAGTTTTTGCGCATCGACGGCCAGCCAGCCCGGCGTCAGCATGCCGGCCTGCACCCGCGCGGCTTCAAGATGCAGGAGCAAGCGCGCCCACTCGAAACCGTGGCCCGGCGTGGTGCCGTAAGGACGGAAACCGTCAGCCGGATTGTCGTGGTTGTATTCGCGCAGCGGTTGCCAATCGCGATCGAAGTGTTCGATGACCATGTAGTCGTTGGCTGCAGCGTGACCATGGATCACTCGTTCGACGATGCGCTGGGCGCGCACCAACCAGCGCGGATCGTCGGTGACATCGGCCAGCGCGAGGAATGCTTCGGTCGCGTGCATGTTGCTGTTGGCGCCGCGATAGGCTTCTTCTTCGCTCCAGTCGCGGTTGAAGAATTCGCGCATGGCGCCCTCTTCTTCGCTCCAGAAATAAGTGTCGATGATGTCGATGGCGTCATCGAGCAAAGCCTGGGCGCCGGGCCGTTGCGCGACCACGGCAGAGCTGGCGGCGAGCGCGACAAAGGCGTGCAGGTAGGCGTTCTTGCCGGTGTTGTCGTCGCGATGTTCGGCCACCGCAAACCAGCCGCCGTGCAGCGCATCACGCAGAGGCCCGCGCAACGCGGCGATACCGTGGTCGACCAGCTCGGCAAACCCCGGCAGGCCCTGAATGTGCGCCATGGCGAAGCTGTGCGTCATGCGCGCGGTGTTCATGGTCTCGGCTTGCGCGTGCGCTGGCAAACGGCCGCGTTCGTCGAGGTTGCCGAAGCCTTCGGGCAGTCGTGATGCCTTGGCGAAATCCAGCAGACGCAGGCCTTCGGTAGCGAGCCATTGCTGGTGGGCAGGGGCGTTCAGCCAACTGCTGAAGTCTGGGTGAAAGGTGTCCATGGCGTGACCCTTTTTTGTTGTTAGGACTGCGGGCAGTCTAAACAACGGGCCGGGGCGGGCTTGTAACGAAGGGGACGGGGTTTGTCACTGGCCTGTGACATTTGGATTGATGCGTCTGACGTCTTCGCGAGCGGGCTCGCTCCCACAGGCGAACGCATTCCAACCGTCACAACGCGGGCGAATGTGGGAGCGAGCCTGCTCGCGAAGAACGATAACGCGGTCTGACTAATCAACACTGCGCGGCAACTGCAACGTCACCCGCAGCCCACCTTCACGCAGGTTCTGCAACGTCACCTCGCCGCCATGGCTATGGGCAATGTTGCGCGCAATACCCAGACCGAGTCCGTATCCCTGCTGCTGCCCCGCCAGGCGGAAGTGCGGCTCGAATACTTGCTCCAGCCGCTGCTGCGGCACGCCCGGCCCTTCATCATCGACATGCAGAACAAAGGCGCTGTCATCGTCATCGATGTGCAGGTGCGCGTTCTGTCCATACTTCAAGGCGTTGTCGATCAGGTTGCCGATGCAGCGCTTGAGCGCCAGCGGCTTGCCCGGATACGCCGACAGCGCGCGGCCATGCTGAGTGACGCGGCCATTGCCGTTCGGCGCCAGATACGGCTCGACCAGACAATCGAGGACATGGTTGAGATCCACCGGCTCGATGTTCTCGTGGATGTCGGTGTCTTTCACGCATTGCAACGCGCCTTTGACCAGCAATTCGAGTTCATCCAGATCGCGGCCGAATTTGGCTTGCAGCTGTTCGTCCTCGAGCAGCTCGACGCGCAAACGCAAACGGGTGATCGGCGTGCGCAAGTCGTGGGAAATCGCGCTGAACAACTGGCTGCGCTCGGTCAGGTAGCGGCTGATGCGTTCGCGCATGGTGTTGAACGCGCGACCGACTTCGACCACTTCACTGCCACCGCCCTCCGCCACCGGCTCGACGTCGGCGCCCAGCGACAGATCCCGCGCTGCCCGCGCCAGACGCTTGAGCGGCCGGCTCTGCCAGTGCACCAGCAGGCCGATGAACAACAGCAAGAAGCCGCTGGTGAGGACGATAAACCACACCTGCTGCGCCGGCAGGCCTTGCTCTTCGAGACTGGTGTACGGCTCGGGCAGCAACGAGGCGATGTACAGCCATTCCCCCGGAGCCATTTGAATCTGCGTGACCAGCACCGGCGGATTCACCGGCTCCAGCGTCAACGCGTAATGCGCCCAGGAGCGCGGCAATTCATCAAGTTTCAACCCTGCGTTGAAAATGCGCAGGTCTTCGGGGCTGACGAAGGTCACCGAAATATCCGTGTCATGGCCCAGAGACTGGCGCAGCACTTCGTCCACCGCTTGCATCACCGCAGCCTTGCGCGGCGTCACCGGCAGCACGTCCATGCCCAGCGGCTTATCGTTGAGGGTCACGACAAATCGGGTGCCGCCCATGCTGCGCAACTGATCGAGCACCAGCGGTCGATAGGCCACTGGCAAGGAACGGAAATAGCTGACGCTGGCAGTCATCGAATGCGCCAGGCTGCGGGCACTGGTGACGAGGCCTTCGAGTTGAGTGGCGCGCAACTGCGATACCCAGATCACGCTCGACAGCGTCTGCGCGAACAACACGGCAAGCAGGGTCAGCAGCAGCATCCGCCCGAGCAGCGAGCGCGGCACCGGTATGCGGTTGGCAAATTTGCGTAGCGACTCAGTGAGCATTGCCGGCAACCACATTGGCTGCCAACTGATAACCGCTGCCACGCACGGTGCGGATCAGCCGTGGCGGTTTTTCGGTGTCGCGCAGGCGTTGGCGCAAACGGCTGACGGCCATGTCGACAATGCGATCGAGGGGCATCAGATCGCGGCCACGGGTGGCGTTGCCGATGGTGTCGCGGTCGAGGATTTGCTGCGGATGATCGAGGAACAGTTTCAGCAGGGCGAAATCGGCGCCGGAGAGGATCACTTCCTCGCCGTCGGTGTGGAACAGCCGATGACTGACCGTGTCCAGGCGCCAGTCGTCGAAGACCAGCACTTCGCTGCCGCTGCGTTCGTGGGCGAATTGTGCGCGACGCAGCAGGGCCTTGATCCGCGCTTGCAGTTCGCGCGGGCTGAACGGTTTGCCGAGGTAGTCGTCGGCGCCGAGTTCCAGACCGATCACCCGGTCGGCTTCGTCGGAGCTGGCGGTCAGCATGATGATCGGCACCTGCGCCTGACGCGGATGCTGGCGTACCCAGCGGCACAGGCTGAAACCGTCTTCGTCGGGCAGCATGACATCGAGGATCACCAGATCGCTCGGCGCTTCGTTGAGCGCCTGACGAAAACCGGCACCATCGGCGGTGGCCCGCACCTGGAACCCGGCGCGGGTCAGGTAGGTTTCCAGCAACTCGCGTATTTCCTGGTCGTCATCGACCAACAATATCGACTTGTTGACTGAGCTCACTTCGAAGGCATCCTTGTTGTTGGAGTTGGGGCGGATTATGCCTGATGAACCTGGAAAATTTGTCGCCTGTTGATCGTTCCCATGCTCTGCGTGGGAATGCAGCCCGTGACGCTCCGCGTCACTGGACGCGGAGCGTCCCTTGAGGCGTTCCCACGCGGAGCGTGGGAACGATCTCTATACAGGTGTTGCTTGATCCAGCGCCACACCGGCGCCAACGAGGCCGGAATACGGCGCGGTCACCAGCCACACCGGGATGCCTTTGAAGTAATCGCTCATGCAGCCCTTGTCGGCGAAGCAGCGGGCGAAGCCGCTGGCGAGGAAGAAATCGGCGAAGCGTGGAATCACCCCGCCAACGATGAACACCCCGCCGCGCGCGCCGGTGGTGAGCACGTTGTTGCCGGCGACGCGACCGAGCCAGCAGCAGAACTGCTCGAGCACTTCCAAAGCAATCGGATCACCGGCAAGGCCCGCGGCGGTGATCGCTTCCGGCGTCTCCAGCTTCGGCTCATGGCCATCAACCGCGCAGATCGCCCGGTACAGTCGAGGCAGGCCGCCGCCGCTCAACGCGGTTTCCGCGCTGACATGGCCGATCTCGTTGTAGATGTGTTGCCACAGTTGCGTTTCGCGCGGGCTGCTCAGCGGCAGGTCGACGTGGCCGCCCTCGCCCGGCAACGCGGCAAAGCGTCCTTCGCCGAGATCGAGCAAGGTGCCGACACCCAGGCCAGTGCCCGGGCCGATCACCACCGCCGGGCGCAACGGCTCCGGCGTGCCTTCGCAGACAACGCGGAATTCGCCGGGCTGCAAGCGGGTCATGCCCAGCGCCATCGCCGAGAAGTCGTTGGTCAGCAACAACTGCTCGACCTGCAAGGTCTTGCAGAACGCGCTGCGACTGAGCCGCCAGTGATTGTTGGTGAATTTGAATTCATCGCCGCTCACCGGACCTGCCACCGACAGGCACACCGAGCCGATCGAGCCCGGCGCCAGACCGAGCCCGCTCAGGTACAGAGCGATTGCCTCTTCCGGGCTGGCAAAGTCGGCTGTGGCCAGCACCTGAACCGATTGCAGTTGCTGGTTTTGCCACAACGCGAACCGCGCGTTGGTTCCTCCGATGTCACCGACCAAAGCCAGTTTCAATTAAGCGTCTCCAGGGCAGAAGTGAAGGCGCTGGCGCCCTGCTCCGCCGAGCTGAAGGCCATGCGCATGAAGCCAAACAGCTCGCGGCCGCTGCCAATGTTGTTGCCCAACAGGCCTTTGGCGGGTTCGCGCGCTGCAAATTCGGCGGCGTCGACCTTCAGTTCCAAGGTGCCTTTGACGCCATCGACGCGGATGATATCGCCCTCTTGCACGCGCGCCAAAGCGCCACCGACATAAGCTTCCGGGCTGACGTGAATCGCTGCGGGGATTTTCCCCGACGCGCCGGACATGCGCCCGTCAGTCACCAGCGCCACTTTGAAGCCGCGATCCTGCAGCACGCCGAGGAACGGCGTCATCTTGTGCAGCTCGGGCATGCCGTTGGAACGCGGGCCCTGGAAGCGCATCACGGCGACGAAATCCTTCTCCAGCAGACCGGCCTTGAATGCGTCCGCCAAGTCCTGCTGATCCTGGAACACCATCGCCGGTGCTTCGACGATCTGGTTCTCCAGCGCAACGGCGGAAACCTTCATCACGCCGCGACCGAGGTTGCCTTCCATCACCCGCAAGCCGCCCTCTTGCGAGAACGCACGGGACACCGGACGCAAGATGTTTTCGTCGAGGCTGTCGGTCGGGCCTTCGCGCCAGACCAGCTCGCCGTTATCGAGGAACGGTTCTTTGGTGTACTGGCTCAGGCCATGGCCGAGCACGGTGTTGACGTCTTCATGCAGCAGGCCGGCGCCGAGCAGTTCGCGGATCAGGAACGACATGCCGCCCGCTGCCTGGAAGTGGTTGATGTCGGCTTTGCCGTTCGGGTAGACGTGGCTCAGGGTCGGGACGACTTCGGAGAGGTCGGCCATGTCCTGCCAGGTCAGTTGAATGCCAGCGGCCATAGCGATGGCCGGCATGTGCAGGGTGTGGTTGGTCGAGCCGCCGGTGGCGTGCAGGGCAACGATGGAGTTGACCAGCGCCTTCTCGTCGACGATTTCGCCGATCGGCATGAAGTTGCCGTTCTGCTTGGTCAGGCGCGTGACCTGATGCGCGGCTTCGCGGGTGAGCGCGTCGCGCAGCGGCGTGTTCGGGTTGACGAAAGACGCGCCCGGCAGGTGCAGGCCCATGACTTCCATCAGCAACTGGTTGGTGTTGGCAGTGCCATAGAACGTGCAGGTGCCCGGGCTGTGGTAGGACTTCATCTCCGATTCCAGCAGCTCTTCACGGGTGGCCTTGCCTTCGGCGTACTTCTGGCGGACGTCGGCTTTTTCCTTGTTGGAAATTCCCGAAACCATCGGCCCGCCCGGGACGAAGATCGTTGGCAGATGACCGAAACGCAGCGAACCCATCATCAGGCCCGGGACGATCTTGTCGCAGATGCCGAGCATCAGCGCGCCGTCAAACATGTTGTGCGACAGCGCCACGGCGGTGGACATGGCGATGACTTCGCGGCTCGGCAGGCTCAGTTCCATGCCCGGCTCACCCTGGGTCACGCCATCGCACATGGCCGGAGTGCCGCCGGCGAACTGGCCGACCGAGCCGATTTCGCGCAGGGCGTTCTTGATCTGTTGTGGAAAGACTTCGTACGGCTGGTGCGCCGAAAGCATGTCGTTATACGAAGACACAATGGCGATGTTCGCCGAGTTCATCATCCGCAGGCTGTGCTTGTCTTCAGTGCCGCAACCGGCCACGCCGTGGGCGAAGTTGGCGCATTGCAGCTTGCCGCGCATCGGGCCGTCGGTGGCGGCGCCGCGAATCAATGCAAGGTAAGCCTGACGCGTGGCGCGGCTGCGGGCGATAAGCCGTTCGGTGACCTCAAGAACGCGGGGATGCATGTGTAGAACTCCAGGCTAACGGATGTGGCGACCTGATTGTCTATGCTGATCAAACGCCGTTGTTGTTGGAATGACAGACGGCTTTTTTGACCATTCGGACCAGTTGATTCAGGTCACTCGTTGTAGATAAAACAAAATATTGCCACTAAAAAGGCTTGTTTTCTATTTTTATGCGAATAATCTTGTAATTCCAACAACAAAACGACGGCGGCGCTGTTCCATGACTCTTCGAATTGCAATCAATGGTTTCGGCCGCATCGGCCGTAATGTCCTGCGCGCACTGTATACCCAAGGCTATCGTCAAGACCTGCAGATCGTCGCGATCAACGATCTGGGTGACAGTTCGATCAATGCCCATCTGCTTAAATACGACACCGTCCACGGCACTTTCGACGCCGAAGTGGCGCACGATAACGAAAGCCTGACGGTCAATGGCGACCGCATCGCGGTCAGCGCCATTCGCAACCCGGCCGACCTGCCGTGGGCCGCTGAAAAAATCGACGTAGTGTTCGAATGCACCGGTCTGTTCACCGACCGTGCCAAAGCCGCCGCGCACATCAGCGCCGGCGCCCGCAAGGTGATCATTTCTGCCCCGGCCAAAGGCGCCGACGCCACCGTCGTTTATGGCGTCAACCACGACATTCTGCGTCAGTCGCACCAGATCATTTCCAACGCTTCGTGCACCACCAACTGCCTCGCGCCAGTGGCGCAGGTGCTGCATCGCGAGTTGGGCATCGAAAGCGGCCTGATGACCACCATCCACGCCTACACCAACGACCAGAACCTCACCGACGTCTATCACAGCGACCCGTACCGTGCCCGCTCAGCCACGCAGAACATGATCCCGAGCAAGACCGGCGCAGCCGAAGCGGTAGGCCTGGTGCTGCCGGAACTGGCGGGCAAACTGACCGGCATGGCTGTGCGCGTACCGGTGATCAACGTGTCGCTGGTCGACCTCACCGTGCAACTGAAGAAAGAAGCCAGTGCCGACGAAGTCAACGCCCTGCTGAAAGCGGCCAGCCAGCATTCGAAGATTCTCGGTTACAACACCTTGCCGCTGGTTTCCAGCGACTTCAACCACAACCCGCTGTCGTCAATCTTCGACGCCAACCACACCAAGGTCAGTGGCAAGTTGCTGAAAGTGCTGGCCTGGTACGACAACGAATGGGGCTTCTCCAACCGCATGCTGGATAACTGCCTGGCGTTGTGTAACGCCGAATAATCCCGGCCGGCCCCAAACCCTGTGGGAGCGAGCCTGCTCGCGCAAGCTATCTGTCAGTCAATATGGAGCTGACTGACACAATGCCTTCGCGAGCAGGCTCGCTCCCACAGGAGATCCGATTTCAATTGGAAATCAGCACTTGACCATTCAGCTGGATGATAAGCATTATCATTCGCTCAAAATGGATCAGGTCCTCCCGTGAGTCAATCGCGCTTCAACCACGTCTTCCTCGCCCAGCGCACCTCCCTGCTGCGCACGCTGGAACGGATGGTCAACAATCACAGCACCGCTGAAGACCTGTTGCAGGAGACCTACCTGCGCGTGACCCGGGCGTTGAGCGAGCGGGCCATCGATCACCTTGAACCCTTTGTCTTCCAGACCGCGCGCAATCTGGCGCTGGATCATTTGCGCGCGCGCAAGATTCATGCGCGGACCATGGTCGACGATGTACCACAGGACGTGGTGCAGAGCATCGCCGCGCCGGCCAGCAGCGCCGAAGACGCCGCCCACGCCGAACAATTGCTGGAGCGTTTGAACGTGAGCCTCAGCCAACTCAGCCCGCGCCAGCAGCAGATCTTCATCCTCAGCCGTTTGCACGGGCACAGCTATCAGGAAATCGCTGATGAACTTGATGTTTCGCTGAGCACCGTGCAGAAGGAACTGAAACTGATCATGTCGATCTGCATCGGCGTTGCCGAACGACATAACGGCAGTGGCAAGCTTTGAGCTGCAAGCTCCAAGCGGCAAGCAAAAACGAAATGCAGTAACCCATCCGGCTTGCAGCTTGCAGCTTGAAGCTAGAAACTGCTTCGCCAGAAGCCTTGCTTCGCCAGAAGCCCTGAGGAACCACCGTGACGGACACCCACCGCTCGCCTTCGCCCGATTTGGCGCGGGACGCTGCAGCTGCAATGGACCAGGCGCTGGACTGGCTCATCGTGCTCGGCAGCCCGGATGAGGAACAGACCCGGCAATTTCATGCCTGGCTGGCGGCTGATCCGTTGAATGCCGAAGCATTCGCCAAGGCCCAGGCGATCTGGGACGGCCCGCAAGTCGCACTGTGCGCCGAGGCTCTGGCAGCAAAACCGGTAAAAATCACTTTTCTCAAACGCTTGCGCCCGCACTGGAAACCGCTGGCTACCGCTGCGGTGCTGATCCTCGGGCTGTTCAGTTTCAGTAATTTGCCGATGCGCATTCAAGCGGATCACCTCACCGTGGTTGGCGAGCGTCAGCGGCTGCAACTGGAGGACGGCTCGAAGGTCCTGCTCAATACCAACTCGGCGTTTTCCAGCACCATCAACGATCAACAGCGCGTGGCGCGGCTGTTTCAGGGCGAGGCGTTTTTCGAGATCGCCAGCGGGCGCAATCAGCCGCTGGAGATCGACGCAGGTCCGGTAACGGCTAGCGTGCACGACACCGCATTCGCCGTGCGCTACCTCGACGGGGTCGCACAAGTGAACGTGCAGCGTGGCGATGTCGATCTGCGCGCCACCCACAACGATGCCCGGGTGCGCCTGCGCGCCGGGGAAAGCATTCGCATCGGTCCCAACGGATTTGATCGCCCGGCCAAGCTCGACGCCAATGCCGATCTGGCCTGGGTTGAAGGCCGCCTGGTGTTCGAGAACTGCCCGCTGAATCAGGTGCTGGCCGAGCTGCGCCGCTACTATCCGGGCTGGATCATCAACAACAACGAGCAACTGGCCGACGTCGCCGTCACCGGCAATTACCGTCTCGACCAGCCGCTCGACGTGGTCCGCTCCCTCGCCCACATCACCTCGGCGCGCCTGCAGGAATTCCCTGCGCTGGTGATTCTGAACTGAATGAGAACTATTTTTACTCGATAGCCAATGGCAGTACGTCTCGTTATAGCCAATGCAATTGATTCGCATCTAACCATGCCGATCAGCACCTATAAAGATTCGTGCGACACGGAGCGCTATCGATGTCCTCACGCCTAACCCGCCAGACTGCTTCCCCTTCCCGCGTACTGTCGCTGCTGACTGCGGCGATTCTCATGGCCGGCACCGCGCCGCTGCTCGCCGCCGCCGAGCAACCGGCGCGCAACATGGGCGATTACGCCTTCGCCATCGGCCAGCAACCACTGGTTTCGGCATTGAATGCCTTTACCGCCGTGACCGGTTGGCAGGTCGGATTGCCGGCCGAGTTGGGGCAGAACGTCTCGTCGCCGGGCGTGCGCGGTTCGCTGCCGCCGGAGAAAGCCCTCGAGCGCCTGTTGGTGGGGACCAACCTGAGCTTTCGCAAGCTGAGCAACAACAATGTCGTGCTGGAAAAACGCAACAGCAGCGGCACCCTCAATCTCGATCAGGTGACCATCAGCGCCACTCGCCAGGAACAGTCGGTCAACAGCGTGCCCTCGACGGTCAGCGTGCAGGATCGCCAAGCGCTTGACCGCAACAACGTCAATACCATCAAGGATCTGGTGCGCTACGAGCCAGGCGTTTCCGTTGGCGGTGCCGGTCAGCGCGGCGGCATCAGTGGCTACAACATTCGCGGTATCGACGGCGACCGCATCCTGACTCAAGTCGATGGCGTGGAAATCCCCAACGGCTTCTTCAACGGCCCGTATGCCAAGAGCCAGCGCAACTACGTCGACCCGGAAATCGTCAAGCGCGTGGAAATCCTGCGCGGCCCGGCCTCGGTGCTGTACGGCAGCAACGCCATCGGCGGCGCGGTCAGCTACTACACGCTGGACGCCGACGACATCATCAAACCGGGCAAGGACGTCGGCGCGCGCCTGAAAAGCGGTTACAGCTCCGCCGATGACAGCTGGCTGAAGTCCGCCACCGTCGCCGGGCGCAGCGGTGAGTTCGACGGTCTGCTGCATTACAGCCAGCGAGACGGACACGAAACCGAGTCCTTCGGCGGCAACAACGGCACCGGCCTTGCGCGCACTGCCGCCAACCCGGAAGACGTGCGCGCAACCAACGTCCTGGCCAAGCTCGGCTGGAACTACAACGACGATTCGCGCCTGGGCCTGACCTACGAAAAGTACAAGGACGATCGCGACACCGACCAGAAAAGTGCCTACGGCGGCCCGTACGCCAATGGTGCGCCGACCATCCCGAGCAGCGTCCTGCCCGGCGGTATGTACCAATGGCGCACCGGTAACGACACCATCACTCGCGAGCGTTTCGGCATCGAACACTCGTTCGCCCTCGACAGCCTGCTGGTCGATAACGTCAAGTGGAGCCTCAACCACCAGATCGCCAAGACCGACCAGAGCACCGAAGAGTTCTACTACCCCATCACTCGTAAAGTGCTGCGTACCCGCGACACGATCTACGAAGAAAAACAGTGGGTGTTCGACGCGCAACTGGACAAGGCCTTTGCCATCGGTGACACCGATCACCTGCTGACTTACGGCACCACGATCAAACAGCAGAAAGTCACCGGTTCACGCAGCGGCGACGGCACATGCCTGGCGGTCGGCCGTGGCTGCACGGCGATTGGCGCGACCAGTGCGGCGGATGTACTGGCCAAGGCCTCTGATTTCCCCGATCCGACCATCAACACCTACAGCCTGTTCGCTCAGGATCAGATCAGCTGGAACGACTGGACCTTCCTGCCGGGCCTGCGCTACGACTACACCCAGCTCAAGCCGCACATCACCCGGGAATTCCTCAACACCATAAATGCCGATGGCAAAGGCACGGTCAGCGACAAGAACAAGACCTGGCACAAAGTCTCGCCGAAATTCGGCCTGACCTACGCGCTGACGGACAACTACACCTGGTACGGCCAGTACGCCGAAGGCTTCCGCACGCCCACGGCAAAATCGCTGTACGGGCGTTTCGAGAACAGCGCCACCGGCTATACCGTTGCGCCAAATTCTGGCCTCGAGCCGGAGAAAAGCAAAGGCTTCGAAACCGGCCTGCGCGGGAATTTCGAGCAGGGTTCGTTCGACGTCGCGGTGTTCTATAACAAGTACCGCGATTTCATCAACGAGGACGCGGTCAAGCCGGGCGATGATCGGTTGACCTTCCAGAGCAACAACATCAAGCGCGCCACCATCAAGGGCGCGGAAGTCAAAGGTCGCTTGAATCTGGACGCGTTCGGCGCGCCGCAAGGCCTGTATACCCAAGGTTCGATCGCCTACGCCTACGGGCGCAACAGCGACAACGGCGAGCCGATCAACAGCGTCAACCCGCTCACCGGCGTGTTCGGCCTCGGTTACGACCAGGACAACTATGGCGGTCTGCTGAGCTGGACCGTGGTGAAGAAAAAGGACCGCGTCGACGACAGCAATTTCAAATCGCCGGACGGCGTCAGCAGTCAGTTCAAAACCCCGGGCTTCGGCATTCTCGATCTGGCCGGCTATTACAAGGTGACCGACGACGTCACCGTCAGCGGCGGCGTCTACAACCTGACCGACAAGAAGTACTGGCTGTGGGATGACGTGCGCGGTTACGACAGCGTTGGCGAAGCCTCGGTGACGCAACCGGCCAACCTCGATCGGCTGACCCAACCGGGACGCAACTTCGCGATCAACCTGATCTGGGACATCTGATCCGCCCGGCCTCATTGCGCGTGTTCGCGCCGCGCAGTGAGGTTTTTTTACTGTCCGCCGCCCGCCCGTACGTCTTGTTATCAAGCGCCTCATTTATCAAGGACACCCCATGACTGCCTCGGAAAAAACCTTGCGTTCGCAACGCCTGAACCAGATCACCCATGAGCCGCACAGCAAACTCGATGCGCTGGTCAAAGCCCACGCACCCTTCGAAACCCGCGCCAGCTTCGCCCGTTTCGTCGTCGCGCAATACCTGTTCCAGGCGGAACTGGTCGAGCTGTACAACGATGCCGAACTGACCGCGATCGTCCCGGATCTGCCGGCCCGTTGCCGCGCTGAAGCGGCCAGGGCTGACCTCGCCGACCTCGACACCGATGTCCCGCCCCCGGTGGCCGGCGCGCTGAAAAACCCGAGCAAGGCGCGGGCGCTGGGCTGGATCTTTGTTTCCGAGGGTTCCAAGCTCGGCGCGGCGTTCCTGATCAAGCGTGCCGTGGCACTGGAGCTGAGCGAAACCTTCGGTGCCCGGCATCTCGCAGAACCGCAAGGTGGCCGCGCCGAGGGCTGGAAAAGCTTTGTGCGCACCCTCGATGCGTTGCCGTTCACGGCGGAGGAAGAGGCGGAAGTTGATCAAGGTGCACTGGATGCGTTCAACCGCTTCACCGTGCTGCTGGAGCGGGCTTATGCCATAGAAGCCGAAGTGGCCTGAGCGCCACGAATATCCCTGTGTAGGAGCTGCCGAAGGCTGCGATCTTTTGATGTTGCTTTAAAGATCAAAAGATCGCAGCCTTCGGCAGCTCCTACAGGGGTCTGCGTAAGTCTGTAAGATCCCCGTTCCGCTTCAGAAGCCACCGCTGAGCCATGCCCGCACCCGCCCCATCAAAACTCGCCCGTCTGCTGTTCGGCCTGCTGGCCTATGTCAGCCTCGGCATTGGCCTGATCGCCATCGTCGTGCCCGGCCTGCCGACCACCGAGTTCATCCTCCTTGCCGCGTGGGCCGCGACCCGCAGTTCGCCGCGCTTGAGTGCGTGGCTGGAGAATCATCGCCTGTTCGGGCCGATCCTCAGTAACTGGCGCAACGGCAGGATCATCGCGCGCAAGGCCAAGCTCAGTGCCACCGTCAGCATGCTGCTGTGTGCGACGTTGATGCTGGTGATGCTCGATCACGGCTGGCCGATCTATCTGGCGATTGCCGGCATGGGCCTGGGCAACCTGTGGATCTGGTCGCGCCCGGAGACGCCCGTCGCGGTAGTGAAACATCCCTGTAATTAAAGCCTTTTCAGCATTTTCCCCTGCGCAAACGTTTAGCAGCGACCGTCCGTCGGCAAGCGCCTCATGCCGTTTCGCTTAACGCCGATGAGGATTGAATGGCGCTGAATGGATTTGGCAAACCGGGCTCCCGGCCCAGCCACCTATTTATTCCATTCGCGAGATCGCCCCATGTTCGACTCTCTTTCCATTCGCCTGAAAATCGTCCTGCTCTCCGGCCTGTGCCTGCTCGGAGTGGTGGCGCTGATTGTCAGCATGAACATCTACCAGACCAACCAGAACGACGCGCTGGTCAGTCAATCCAGCAACCAGTTGCTCACCGCCAGCGTGCAGAACCTGTTGCAGGCCAAGGCCGCCGAGCAAGCGGTGCGGGTGCAGAAAACCTTTGGTGAAAGCCTGCTGGTGGTCACCGCCCTCGCCGATCAGATCAAGGATCTGCGGACGATGGCGGCCAAGCGTTCACTCGAAGCCGGCGCCGTTCGGGAAGAGTTGAACCAGAGTCTGAAAACCGCTTTCGAGCGCAACGATAAAGTCCTCGGTATCTGGTTGGCCTTCGAACCCAACGGCCTCGACGGCAAGGACAGCGAATTCGCCAACGATGCCGCGCGGCAGTCCAACGAAGCCGGGCGCTTCGCCTCGTACTGGAGCCGTGCCGCCGGCGCCGCGCTGAATACAATCATGGTCGAAGACGACCTGACCAAAACCACCCTCAGCGTCAGCGGCACGCCGTACAACAGTTGGTACACCTGCCCTCGCGACAACAAACGCACCTGCCTGCTAGACCCTTATGCCGACACCGTCGGTGGCAAGGAAATGCTCATGACGACCATTTCCGTTCCGCTGCTGGCCGACGGCAAAGCGATCGGCGTGGTCGGTGTCGACATCGCGCTCGACGCCCTGCAAGCCGCCGCCGTCGACTCGCAGCGCAGCCTGTTCAACAACGCCGGGCACATGCTGATCGTCTCCGGCAGCGGCGTGCTGGCGGCCGACAGTGCTGACCCGACGCGAGTGGGCAAAAAAATCAGCGACACCCTCGGCGCCGATGGCAAGGATGTATTGCAACTGGTCGGCAGCGGCACGGCAAAAATTCTCCAACAGGGCGAGCTGATTCGCGCGGTTTACCCGGTCGACCCGATCGGCAATTCGCGCGCCTGGGGCGTGGTCATCGACCTGCCCGAGCACGTGCTGCTGGCCGACTCGGTGAAACTGCAAGCGGTGCTGGATGACGCGCAACAAACCGGCGTCATCACTGCCCTGCTGGTGGCGGGCGTGGCCGGTCTGGTCGGCCTGCTGCTGATCTGGCTCACCGCCTCCGGCGTCACCCGTCCGATCAACAGCGTCGCCGACATGTTGAAGAACATCGCCAGCGGCGAAGG
Organism: Pseudomonas sp. S3_G06; assembly: GCF_054667565.1. NCBI lineage: Bacteria > Pseudomonadati > Pseudomonadota > Gammaproteobacteria > Pseudomonadales > Pseudomonadaceae > Pseudomonas > Pseudomonas sp. S3_G06. Next base: position 682,025 of record NZ_CP162738.1, on the reverse strand, counting down.
CGATCTGACCCAGCGCCTGAACTACAGCAAGAAAGATGAACTGGGCGAACTGGTGAACTGGTTCAACCGCTTCCTCGACAAGCTTCAACCGACCATCGCGCAGATCAAACAGAGCATCACCGAAGCACGTGGCACGGCTGATCAGTCATCGGAAATTGCCCGCCAGACCAGCGAAGGCATGCAGGTGCAATTCCGCGAGATCGATCAGGTCGCCACCGCGTCCAACGAAATGAGCGCCACTGCCCACGACGTCGCCAACAGTGCCTCGAACGCCGCCAACGCCGCCAAGGGCGCCGATCAGTCGGCGAAGGACGGCATGGCGATCATCGAGCGCAGCACCCGCGACATCAATCAACTGGCCGATGAAGTCAGCAAAGCGGTGACCGAAGTCGAAGCGCTGGCGGTCAACAGCGAGCAGATCGGCTCGGTGCTGGAAGTGATTCGCAGCATCGCCGAACAGACCAACCTGCTGGCTCTCAACGCCGCCATCGAAGCCGCCCGCGCCGGCGAAAGCGGTCGCGGTTTTGCCGTGGTCGCCGACGAGGTGCGCAACCTCGCCAAGCGCACGCAGGATTCGGTGGAAGAAATCCGCATCGTCATCGAGCGCATTCAGACCGGCACCCGTGGCGTGGTCGCGACCATGCACTCGAGCCAGACCCAGGCGCACAACAATGCCGGGCAGATTCGTCAGGCGGTCGATGCACTGGGCAAGATCAGCGACGCGGTGACGGTGATCAGCGACATGAACCTGCAGATCGCCAGCGCCGCCGAAGAGCAAAGCGCAGTGGCCGAAGAGGTCAACCGCAACGTCTCGGCGATTCGCACCGTCACCGAAACCCTGACCGAACAGGCCACCGAATCGGCAGCGATCAGCAGCCAGCTCAACAGCCTGGCGAGCCAGCAGATGAAATTGATGGATCAGTTTCGCGTGTAACTATCCAGCATAAATCCCTGTGGGAGCGAGCCTGCTCGCGAAGCGGTCGTCATATCCAACATCTGTGTTGACTGACACGACGCCTTCGCGAGCAGGCTCGCTCCCACAGGGGAAACGGGTTCACACCCTGGTTTCATCTAAACCGCGATTCTTTTGCACTATCATCGCCCTCTCGTTCCGGAGGGCCTCCGATGACTGATCTGCTCACGTCCATCCAAACCGCACTCGACTTGCCTCACACGCCGATCCCCTTCACCGGTGACGGCGCCCTGCCCTCGGCGTTCGCCGTGACCGAGCTGGCCTGCGCCAGCATCGCCGCTGCCGGGCAAGCGCTCAGCGAATTGCTTCACCAGCAAACCGGGCATTTGCCTGCGGTTGCAGTCGACCGCCGTCTGGCCTCGTTATGGTTCTCCACCTCGCTGCGCCCGATCGGCTGGCAGGTGCCGCCCTTATGGGATGCGATCGCCGGCGACTATGCGACCCGGGACGGCTGGATCCGTCTGCACACCAACGCCCCGCACCACCGCGCCGCCGCAGAACGCGTGCTCGGTGCCTGCGCCGATCGTGCCGCAATGGCGGCGAAAGTCGCACAGTGGGCGAGCGCGGAGCTTGAACAGGCGGTGATCGATGCCAAGGGCTGCGCCGCCGAAATGCGCAGTTGGGCGCAGTGGCAGCAGCATCCGCAAGGGCTGGCGGTGAATGCCGAAGCGCTGGTGCAGTTCATCGAGCAGACGGACGAGAACCGCAGCCCATGGCAAGGTTCGATCGCACGACCGCTGGCCGGGGTCAAGGTGCTGGATCTGACCCGCGTCCTCGCCGGCCCCACCGCCAGCCGCTTTCTCGCCGGGCTGGGCGCCAACGTCTTGCGCATCGATCCACCGAGCTGGAACGAACCCGGTGTGGTCCCGGAAATGACCGTGGGCAAACGCTGTGCGCGGCTGGATCTGCAGGCTCCTGCGGATCGCGCGGTGTTTGAAGGCCTGTTGAAAGACGCCGACATTCTGCTGCACGGCTACCGCGCCGATGCGCTGGAAAATCTGGGGTTTGGTATTGAACGCCGAAGGCAACTGGCACCGGGGCTGATCGACGTCTGTCTCAACGCCTACGGCTGGAGCGGCCCCTGGCAGAACCGCCGGGGTTTCGACAGCCTGGTGCAGATGAGCAGCGGCATCGCCGAGGCCGGACAGCATTGGAAGCACAGCGATAAACCGACGCCGCTGCCGGTGCAGGCGCTGGATCATGCGACCGGGTATCTGATGGCGGCGAGTGCAATAAGGCTGCTGACTGAACGACTGGCCAGCGGTCGCGGGGGGTCGGCGCGGTTGTCGCTGGCACGGACGGCGAAGCTGTTGCTCGAGCATGGGCCGGGGACGCATGACCCGCTGCGGGCCGAAGAAGCGCAGGATCAGGATCCGGCGATTGAACACACCGCGTGGGGGCCGGCGCGGCGGTTGCGCGTACCGGTGCAGATCAGCGGGGCGGCGGTGCGGTGGGATTTGCCCGCCGCCGAATTGGGGTCACATCGGGCGCAGTGGTGATTTTGAGGCCGCCTTCGCGAGCAGGCTCGCTCCCACATGGATTCGCGTAGTCCTGTGGGAGCGAGCCTGCTCGCGAAGGGGGCCTGCCCGGCCAAAGCAAACCCGCCTACAAACTCAACACCCCGCTATACAACCCATACGCCGCCAGCCCCGCACCGATCACCACGCAAGCAAAAATCCCTTTCTCCACCGTGGTAAAAACCGGCTGCCCCTGTTCACGCTTGGCCTTGGCAAACAGAATTACCCCCGGCGCATACAGCAGCGCCGAAAGCAGCAGATACTTCACCCCGCCGGCGTACAACAGCCACACCGCGTAAACCAGGGCGATGCCGCCAATCAGCAGATCCTTGGTGCGCTCGGCCGAGGCGTGTTCGTAGGTTTCGCCGCGCCCGCTGAGCAGTACCGCGTAGGCCGCTGACCACAGGTACGGCACCAGAATCATCGACGACGCCAGGTAAATCAGACTGGTGTAAGTCCCCGCCGAGAACAGTGTGATCAGCAGGAAAATCTGGATCATCACATTGGTCAGCCACAGCGCGTTGACCGGCACGTGGTTCTTGTTTTCCTTCTTGAGGAATGCCGGCATGGTCTTGTCCTTGGCCGTGGCGAAAAGGATTTCCGCGCAGAGCAAGGCCCAGGACAACAATGCACCGAGCAAGGAAATCGCCAACCCGACGCTGATCAGCAATGCGCCCCACGGCCCGACGATGTGCTCGAGCACCGCTGCCAGCGAAGGATTCTGCAGATTGGCCAGTTCCGGCTGGCTCATGATCCCCAGCGACAGCACGTTGACCAGCACCAGCAGCGCCAGCACGCCGAGAAACCCGATCACCGTGGCGCGGCCGACGTCGCTGCGTTTTTCTGCGCGAGCCGAATAGACGCTGGCGCCTTCGATGCCGATGAACACGAACACGGTGACCAGCATCATGTTGCGCACCTGATCCATCACCCCGCCGAAGTTCGGGTTGCTGCGGCCCCAGATGTCGCGGGTGAAGATGTCAGCCTTGAATGCCACCGCAGCGATGACGATGAACATGATCAGCGGCACAACCTTGGCCACGGTGGTCAACTGGTTGATCAGCGCCGCCTCCTTGATCCCGCGCATCACCAGAAAATGCACCGCCCACAACAGCACCGAGGCGCAGCCGATTGCGATCGGCGTATTGCCCTGACCGAACACCGGGAAGAAATAGCCAAGGGTGCTGAACAGCAAGACGAAATAGCCGACGTTGCCCAGCCAGGCGCTGATCCAGTAACCCCACGCCGACGAAAAACCCATGTAATCGCCGAACCCGGCCTTGGCGTAGGCGTAGACGCCTGAGTCCAACTCCGGCTTGCGATTGGCCAGGGTCTGAAAGACGAACGCCAGCGTCAGCATGCCTATCGCAGTAATGCCCCAACCGATCAGGATCGCCCCTGCATCGGCGCGTGCCGCCATGTTTTGCGGTAACGAGAAAATCCCCCCGCCGATCATCGACCCCACCACCAGCGCGATCAACGCACCAAGGCGCAGCTTTTGCGTCGGTTGCGACATGCAGATCTCCTTGAAAGAGTCGTTGTTGTTTATTTGTAACAACAGCCGACTAAAAGCCTAATGGTAGATGACGTTTATCAGGTAATGCCGAATCTCGCAGCGTTATATATAGCCGACCACGATAAGGCGTAGCACATTAAGTCAGTTTTGTGCGCCGATCTTGATTATTCGATTCTGTGCTGAAAACAGATGACCGACATTTGCCAATCGCTGAAAAGCAACTAGCGTCATAGTTCAAAAGCATTAATAGCTATTCTCGACTGCCTCAGCGAAACGGTTCTGGAATGGGCCTTTGAGGCTACAGCGTTATGCCCGCAACGGGCGCACAAGTCATTCATTAACAATGGAATGTGACCATGCACTGATCCATGTCAGCTGTTCGAACAGACAACAGTACTAGGCTGTGAGCTCTCCTTTCCTGCAATGGAGTCATGCAAATGTCTGAAGCGCCCGGAAAACTAAGACTCGGTGCACTGGTTGCACTGGTAGTCGGTTCAATGATTGGCGGCGGGATATTTTCGTTGCCACAAAACATGGCCGCCAGCGCCGACGTCGGTGCAGTGCTGATCGGCTGGGCCATCACCGCAGTCGGCATGCTCACCCTCGCATTTGTCTTTCAGACCCTCGCCAATCGCAAGCCTGACCTGGACGGCGGTGTCTACGCCTACGCCAAGGCCGGATTCGGCGACTACATGGGTTTCTCATCAGCCTGGGGCTACTGGATCAGCGCCTGGCTGGGCAACGTCGGCTACTTCGTTCTGCTGTTCAGCACCCTTGGCTATTTCTTTCCGATCTTCGGCGAAGGCAATACCCCGGCGGCGGTGATCGGCGCGTCCTTGCTGCTGTGGGGCGTGCATTTTCTGGTGTTGCGCGGGATCAAGGAAGCGGCGTTCATCAACCTGGTGACCACCGTCGCCAAGGTCGTGCCGCTGCTGCTGTTCGTGTTGATCGCAGTCTTCGCGTTCAGACTGGACATCTTCACCGCCGACATCTGGGGCGTGAAGAACCCCGACCTGGGCAGTGTGATGAACCAGGTGCGCAACATGATGCTGGTCACCGTCTGGGTGTTCATCGGCATCGAAGGCGCAAGCATCTTCTCCGCCCGCGCCGAGAAACGCTCGGATGTCGGCAAGGCTACGGTGATCGGCTTCATCACCGTGCTGCTGTTTCTGGTGCTGGTGAACGTGCTGTCGCTGGGCATCATGACCCAGCCGGAACTGGCGAAACTGCAGAACCCGTCGATGGCCGCCGTGCTTGAGCATGTGGTCGGTCACTGGGGTGCGGTGCTGATCAGCGTCGGCCTGATCATCTCGCTGCTCGGCGCGCTGCTGTCGTGGGTGCTGCTGTGTGCCGAGATCATGTTCGCCGCCGCCAAAGACCACACCATGCCGGAGTTTCTGCGCAAGGAAAACGCCAACCATGTGCCGGTCAACGCCCTGTGGCTGACCAACGCCATGGTGCAGGTGTTCCTGATCATCACCCTGTTCTCGGCCAGCACTTACCTGTCGCTGATCTACCTCGCCACCTCGATGATTCTGGTGCCGTACCTGTGGTCGGCGGCCTATGCCCTGCTGCTGGCGGTGCGCGGCGAGAGCTACGAAGGCTTTGCCGCCGAGCGGCGCAAGGATCTGATCATCGGCGGTATCGCCCTGATCTATGCGGTGTGGTTGTTGTACGCCGGCGGGGTCAAGTACTTGCTGCTGTCGGCCCTGCTCTACGCGCCCGGCGCGATCCTGTTCGCCAAGGCCAAGCTGGAACTCAAACAACCGGTTTTCACCAACGTCGAGAAGCTGATTTTCGCCGCAGTGGTCGTGGGCGCCGTGGTGGCGGCCTACGGTCTCTACGATGGCTTCCTGACGCTGTAACCCCTGATTGAATTGTCATCTGGAGGAACACAGAAATGACCACGGAAAAAGTGAAGTACGGCGTCCACTCCGAAGCCGGGAAACTGCGTAAAGTCATGGTTTGCTCCCCAGGTCTGGCCCATCAGCGGCTGACCCCGAACAACTGCGATGAACTGCTGTTCGATGACGTGCTGTGGGTGGCGCAGGCCAAGCGCGACCATTTCGACTTTGTCACCAAGATGCGCGAGCGCGGCATCGACGTGGTGGAAATGCACAACCTGCTGACCGACATCGTCGCCATTCCCGAAGCGCTGGACTGGATTCTTGAGCGCAAGGTGACGGCCGACTCGGTGGGCCTGGGCCTGATCAGCGAAGTGAAATCCTGGCTGAAAAGCCTTGAGCCACGGCACATCGCCGAATTCCTGATTGGCGGCGTGTCGGCCGATGATCTGCCGGACAGCTTCGGTGGCAAGACCATCCAGATGTTCCGCGATTTCCTCGGCCACTCCAGCTTCATCCTGCCGCCGCTGCCCAACACCCAGTTCACCCGCGACACTACCTGCTGGATCTACGGTGGTGTGACGCTGAACCCGATGTACTGGCCGGCGCGCCGTCAGGAAACCCTGCTGACCACCGCCATCTACAAATTCCATCCGCAGTTCACCAACGCCGAATTCGAGATCTGGTACGGCGACCCGGACAAGGATCACGGCAACTCCACCCTTGAGGGCGGCGACGTCATGCCGATAGGCAACGGCGTGGTGCTGATCGGTATGGGCGAGCGTTCATCGCGTCAGGCCATCGGCCAACTGGCGCTGAACCTGTTCAACAACAAAGCGGTGGAAAAAGTCATCGTCGCCGGCCTGCCGAAGTCCCGCGCAGCAATGCACCTGGACACCGTGTTCAGCTTCTGCGACCGCGACCTGGTGACGATCTTCCCGGAAGTGGTCAACCAGATCGTCGCCTTCACCCTGCGCCCTGACGAAAGCAAACAGGGCGGCATCGACATCCGCCGCGAAGAAGGCAGCTTCCTCGACACCGTCGCTGCGGCGCTCAACCTGCCGAAACTGCGCGTGGTGGAAACCGGCGGCAACAGCTTCGCCGCCGAACGCGAGCAATGGGACGACGGCAACAACGTGGTGGCCATGGAACCGGGCGTGGTCATCGGCTACGACCGCAACACCTACACCAACACCCTGCTGCGCAAGGCTGGCGTGGAGGTCATCACCATCAGCGCCGGCGAACTCGGCCGGGGCCGTGGCGGCGGCCACTGCATGACCTGCCCGATCATCCGCGACCCAATCGATTACTAACTTTTTCTTAACACGACCCGGCGCTGTGAAAGCGTAGCGAGCGAAGGAAAGACAAGGCAAAAACAGGCGAGGAAGCGGAGTCTACTGATTGTAAATGAGCATTCCGAGCCTGTTTTTAACGCAGTATTTCCGAGCGCAGTAGCTTTCACAGTGTCGGGCAAGGAGAATCATCATGGCGTTTAATATCCACAACCGTAATTTGCTCAGCCTGGAACACCACACCCCACGTGAACTGCGTTACCTGCTCGACCTGTCCCGCGATCTGAAACGCGCGAAATACACCGGCACCGAGCAACAGCATCTGAAGGGCAACAACATCGCCCTGATCTTCGAAAAGACCTCGACCCGCACCCGTTGCGCGTTCGAAGTGGCGGCCTATGACCAGGGCGCCAACGTCACTTACATCGACCCGAACTCCTCGCAAATCGGCCACAAGGAAAGCATGAAGGACACCGCCCGCGTGCTCGGGCGCATGTACGACGCCATCGAGTACCGTGGCTTCAAACAGGAAATCGTCGAGGAGCTGGCCAAGTTCGCCGGCGTGCCGGTGTTCAACGGCCTGACCGATGAATATCACCCGACCCAGATGATCGCCGACGTGCTGACCATGCGTGAACACGCTGACAAGCCGATCCACGAAATCAGCTACGCCTACTTGGGCGACGCGCGCAACAACATGGGTAACTCGCTGCTGCTGATCGGCGCCAAACTGGGCATGGACGTGCGCATCTGCGCACCGAAAGCCCTGTGGCCGCTGGACGATCTGGTGGCGCGCTGCAAAAAATATGGCGAAGAAAGCGGTGCGCGCATCACCCTCACCGAAGATCCGAAAGAAGCGGTCAAAGGCGTCGACTTCATTCACACCGATGTCTGGGTATCGATGGGCGAACCGGTGGAAGCCTGGGCCGAGCGTATCCAGCAACTGCTGCCGTATCAGGTCAACGCCGACCTGATGAAAGCCACCGGCAACCCGCGTACCAAGTTCATGCACTGCCTGCCGGCCTTTCACAACAGCGACACCAAGGTCGGCAAACAGATCGCCGAGCAGTATCCGCACCTGAAAAACGGCATCGAAGTGACCGACGACGTGTTCGAGTCGCCAGCCTGCATCGCCTTCGAGCAAGCGGAAAACCGCATGCACACGATCAAGGCGATTCTGGTCTCGACCCTGGCTGATCTCTAACTGGTTGAAGATGATCGTTCCCACGCTCCCGCGTGGGAATGCATCCCGTGACGCTCTGCGTCACAGCGGACGCAGAGCGTCCGTGGCGGCATTCCCACGCAGAGCGTGGGAACGATCAACACGAAAAAGGACATGCACCATGCGTATCGTCGTAGCCCTGGGCGGTAACGCCCTGCTCCGCCGTGGTGAGCCGATGACCGCTGACAACCAGCGCGCCAATATCCGCATCGCCACTGAGCAAATCGCCAAGATCCATCCCGGCAACCAACTGGTCATCGCTCACGGCAATGGCCCGCAAGTCGGTCTGCTGTCGCTGCAAGCGGCGGCCTACACCTCTGTCACTCCCTACCCGCTGGACGTGCTCGGCGCCGAAACCGAAGGCATGATCGGCTACATCATCGAACAGGAACTGGGCAATCTGCTCGACTTCGAAGTGCCGTTCGCCACCCTGCTGACCCAGGTCGAGGTCGACGCCAACGACCCGGCATTCAAGAACCCGACCAAGCCGATCGGCCCGGTGTACGAGAAAGCCGAAGCGGAAAAACTCGCCGCCGAAAAAGGCTGGGCAATTGCTGCCGATGGCGACAAATTCCGCCGCGTGGTCGCCAGCCCACGGCCGAAACGCATCTTCGAAATCCGTCCGATCAAGTGGCTGCTGGACAAGGGCAGCATCGTCATCTGCGCCGGTGGCGGCGGGATTCCGACCATGTACGACGAGCAGCGCAACCTCAAGGGCATCGAGGCGGTGATCGACAAGGACCTGTGTTCGTCGTTGCTTGCCGAGCAACTGGAAGCCGACCTGCTGGTGATCGCCACCGACGTCAACGCGGCTTTTATCGACTATGGCAAACCAACCCAGAAAGCCATCGCCGAAGCCCACCCGGACGAACTCGAACGCCTCGGCTTCGCCGCCGGCTCAATGGGGCCGAAGGTGCAGGCAGCCTGCGAATTCGCGCGCCATACTGGCAAGGTCGCGGTGATCGGTTCGCTGGCCGATATCGAAGCCATCGTCCAGGGCACCGCCGGTACGCGGGTCAGTACGGCGAAGCCGGGGATCAGCTACCGATAACAATAAACGCCGGGGCAGGCTCAAGGCCTGCCCCGCTTCCATGCCTTGAAAGGAGTAGCTCAATGGCCCAGTTCGAACCCGGTCATCTGCACATCGAGCGGCACGCGTTGACGCCGGATGACGTCAATTACAACGTGCATCTGGACTATGAAGTGTTCACCGATCCGCAGAAAGGCAAGGGGATTCAGTTCACCCTGCACGGCAGCATGCAGGGCAAGGACATGAAGGAGACGTTTTTCCTGCCCAAGGAAGAGGCCTATAACTTCGCCCGCGATGTCACGCGGATCGCCGAGAAGTACGGAATCCCCAAGGCCCACAGCCAGATCGGCTCGGTGCACAAGCATTACGATCTGATGTTTGAAGACATTCGGCAGAAGTTGAATATGCAGTCAGGGGATCCGGTGAACCTCGAGCATTTCGAATAACCCGAATCCACCACACTGATCGTTCCCACGCTCTGCGTGGGAATGCATCCCGTGACGCTCCGCGTCACAGCGGACGCGGAGCGTCCGTGGCGGCATTCCCACGCAGAGCGTGGGAACGATCAGCGCAGGGACACAGATTTCACCATTAGCCCGCCCCAAGGCATACTTGCCCCCTCCGCTCTGCAGATCACTGAACCGCCCCCATGCGTATCCACGTCAGCTTCATCGACCGCGTCGGCATCACCCAGGAAGTCCTGGCTATCCTCGGTGGGCGCAATCTCAATCTGGATGCGGTGGAGATGATTCCGCCGAACGTCTACATCGACGCGCCGACCCTCAGCCCGCAAGTGCTCGAAGAACTGAAAGATGCGCTGTTTCGCGTGCTCGGCGTGGAAGCGGTGACCGTTGTCGATATCCTGCCGGGCCAGCGTCGGCACTTGCAGCTCGATGCTTTGCTCGCGGCGATGACCGACCCGGTGCTGGCCCTCGACAGCGCCGGCAAGGTGCTGCTGGCCAACCCGGCGTTGATTGCCCTGTACGGTCGCGAACCGGCCGGTGAAAGCGTCTCGGCGCTGTTCAACGATCCCGGTCTGCTCGACACCCTGCTGGAAAACGGCTTTCGCCTGCCGCTGCGCGAGATCACCGTCAACGGCCAGACCCTGCTGCTCGACGCCACGCCGATCACCGACGCCGGCGCCCTGCTGACCTTGTATCAACCGAACCGCATCGGCGAACAACTCTCGGCACTGCACCACGATCATGCCGAAGGCTTCGACGCGCTGCTCGGCGAGTCTCCGGCGATCCGCACACTCAAGGCCCGCGCGCAACGCGTCGCCGCCCTTGATGCACCACTGTTGATTCAAGGCGAAACCGGTACCGGTAAAGAACTCGTCGCCCGGGCTTGCCATGCCATCAGTGCACGGCACAGCGCTCCGTTTCTCGCCCTCAACTGCGCGGCGCTGCCGGAAAATCTCGCCGAGAGCGAACTGTTCGGCTACGCCCCCGGCGCCTTCACTGGCGCTGCACGTGGCGGTAAACCGGGGCTGATGGAACTGGCCAACCAGGGCACGGTGTTCCTCGATGAGATCGGCGAGATGTCGCCGTACTTGCAGGCCAAACTCCTGCGTTTTCTCAACGACGGCAGCTTCCGCCGCGTCGGTGGTGATCGGGAAGTAAAGGTCAACGTGCGCATCCTCAGCGCGACCCACCGCGATCTGGAAAAAATGGTCAGCGAAGGGCTGTTCCGCGAAGACCTGTTCTATCGCCTCAACGTGCTCAACGTCGAAGTGCCGCCGCTGCGTGAACGCGGTCAGGACATCCTGCTGCTGGCGCGTTATTTCATGCAGCAGGCCTGTGCGCAGATCCAGCGCCCGGTCTGCCGCCTGGCACCGGGGACTTATCCGGCGCTGCTCGGCAATCGCTGGCCGGGCAACGTGCGGCAATTGCAGAACGTGATTTTTCGCGCAGCAGCGATCTGCGAGAGCAGCTTGGTCGATATCGGTGACCTCGACATCGCCGGCACTTCGGTGGCGCGCCAGGCCGATACCGATGTCGACAGCCTTGAGCAAGCGGTCGAATCGTTCGAAAGAGAGCTGCTGGAAAAGCTCTACGTCAGCTACCCCTCGACCCGGCAATTGGCGAGCCGCTTGCAGACCTCGCACACCGCTATCGCCCATCGCCTGCGCAAATACGGCATTCCCAATAAACCCTGACTCACCACCGATCCCCTGTAGGAGCTGCCGAAGGCTGCGATCTTTTGATTTTGTTTTTTAAGATCAAGATCAAAAGATCGCAGCCTTCGGCAGCTCCTACAGTCCGGCGTTCAATTCAGGAATGATATCGCCACGCTGAAAACGACCTCCACCTGTACCGAAAGCGCTACAGCGGAACGATATCGCTACACCCGCCTGTGACCAGCGCTGCGCAACGCTTTGATCCGATTAAGCTTTTCTCCTCGGCCCAAGCTGTAGCGATTTCGCTACAGGCGCAACCTGCCGACACCCACCTGAAAAATCCAAGCCATTGATTTATATAGATAAATCAACCTTGGCCGCATTCTTGCTACCTGCCTCCTCATCTATAAAGGGCTTCCCCGCCCCAAGCTTTCCACCGCGTCCACCAGACGAGTCTGGCCCCTGAGGAGTTTCCATGAGCGAGTTGCGTTTTACTGAAGATCACGAATGGCTGCGCACCGAAGCCGACGGCAGTGTCACTGTCGGCATCACCGCATTCGCGCAGAACGCTTTGGGCGACGTGGTGTTCGTGCAACTGCCTGAGCTGCAGGCTTACGAAAAAGGCGCTGAAGCCGCCACCGTGGAATCGGTGAAAGCCGCCAGCGGCGTGTACATGCCGCTCGATGGCGACGTGCTGGAAGTCAACCCGGCGCTGGAAAACGCTCCTGAGCTGGTGAACGAAGATCCGCTGGGCGAAGGCTGGTTCTTCCGCTTTCAGCCAAGCGACGCCGCCGCTGTCGGCAAACTGCTCGATCAGGACGCTTACGACCGTCTGATCAAAGCCCAAGCCGAAGCCTGAGGAATTACCCCATGACCGCCATCAATCTCGGCACCGCCAACGAATTCATCGCCCGTCACATCGGCCCGCGCGCCGATGACGAGCAAGCCATGCTCAACAGCCTCGGCTTCGATTCCCTCGAAGCCCTGAGCGCCAGCGTCATCCCGGAAAGCATCAAGGGCACCAGCGTGCTCGGCATGGACGACGGCCTCAGCGAGGCCGACGCCCTGGCGATGATCAAATCCATCGCTGGCAAAAACCAACTGTTCAAAACCTACATCGGCCAGGGCTACTACAACTGCCACACGCCGTCGCCGATCCTGCGCAACCTGCTGGAAAACCCGGCCTGGTACACCGCTTACACCCCGTACCAGCCAGAAATTTCCCAGGGCCGTCTCGAAGCGCTGCTGAACTTCCAGACCATGATCAGCGACCTCACCGGCCTGCCGATCGCCAACGCCTCCCTGCTCGACGAAGCCACCGCCGCTGCCGAAGCCATGACCTTCTGCAAACGCCTGAGCAAGAACAAGGGCAGCCACCAGTTCTTCGCCTCGATCCACAGCCATCCGCAGACCCTCGACGTGCTGCGCACCCGTGCCGAGCCGCTCGGTATTGATGTGGTCGTGGGCGATGAGCGCGAACTGACTGACGTCACGCCGTTCTTCGGCGCGCTGCTGCAATACCCGGCGAGCAACGGTGATGTGTTCGACTACCGCGAGCTGACCGAGCGCTTCCACGCCGCCAACGCTCTGGTGGCCGTGGCCGCCGACCTGCTGGCCCTGACGCTGCTGACCGCACCGGGCGAATTCGGTGCCGACGTCGCCATCGGTTCGGCGCAACGCTTCGGCGTGCCGCTGGGCTTCGGTGGCCCGCACGCCGCTTACTTCTCGACTAAAGATGCGTTCAAGCGCGACATGCCGGGCCGTTTGGTCGGTGTCTCGGTTGACCGTTTCGGCAAGCCGGCCCTGCGTCTGGCGATGCAGACCCGCGAGCAACACATCCGCCGCGAGAAGGCCACCTCGAACATCTGCACCGCCCAGGTGCTACTGGCCAATATCGCCAGCATGTACGCCGTCTACCACGGCCCGAAAGGCCTGACCCAGATCGCCAACCGCGTGCATCACCTGACCGCGATTCTGGCCAAGGGCCTGACCGCGCTGGGCGCTCAAGTCGAGCAGGCAAACTTCTTCGACACCCTGACCGTTGCTACCGGCGCACACACCGCCGCGCTGCACGACAAGGCGCACGCTGCGCAGATCAACCTGCGTGTGATCGACGCTGAACGTCTGGGCCTGTCGGTCGACGAAACCACCACTCAGGCTGATATCGAAACCCTGTGGGGGCTGTTCGCCGACGGCAAGACCCTGCCGGACTTCGCTGCGCTGGCCGCCTCGGTGCAGAGCACCATCCCCGCTACTTTGGTGCGCCAGTCGCCGATCCTCAGCCACCCGGTGTTCAACCGTTATCACTCGGAAACCGAGCTGATGCGCTACCTGCGCAAACTGGCGGACAAGGACCTGGCGCTGGATCGCACGATGATCCCGCTGGGCTCGTGCACCATGAAACTCAACGCCGCCAGCGAAATGATCCCGGTGACCTGGGCCGAATTCGGTGCACTGCACCCGTTCGCCCCGGCCGCCCAAAGCGCCGGTTACCAGCAACTGACCGATGAGCTGGAAGCGATGCTTTGCGCCGCCACCGGTTACGACTCGATCTCGCTGCAGCCGAACGCTGGTTCGCAAGGTGAATACGCAGGTCTCCTGGCGATCCGCGCCTACCACCAGAGCCGTGGCGATGAGCGCCGCGACATCTGTCTGATCCCGTCGTCGGCCCACGGCACCAACCCGGCCACTGCGCAAATGGCCGGTATGCGCGTGGTCGTCACCGCGTGCGATGCCCGTGGCAACGTCGACATTGAAGACCTGCGCGCCAAAGCCATCGAGCACCGCGAACACCTCGCCGCGCTGATGATCACCTACCCGTCGACCCACGGCGTGTTCGAAGAAGGCATTCGCGAAATCTGCGCGATCATTCACGACAACGGCGGCCAGGTGTACATCGACGGCGCCAACATGAACGCCATGGTCGGCCTCTGCGCACCGGGCAAGTTCGGCGGCGACGTCTCGCACCTGAACCTGCACAAAACCTTCTGCATCCCGCACGGCGGTGGCGGCCCGGGCGTCGGTCCGATCGGCGTCAAATCGCACCTGACCCCGTTCCTGCCCGGCCACGGCCAGATGGAACGCAAGGAAGGCGCGGTCTGCGCGGCACCGTTCGGCAGCGCAAGCATTCTGCCGATCACCTGGATGTACATCCGCATGATGGGTGGCGCCGGTCTGAAGCGCGCTTCGCAACTGGCGATCCTCAACGCCAACTACATTTCCCGTCGCCTCGAAGAGCATTACCCAGTGCTGTACACCGGCAGCAACGGCCTGGTGGCGCACGAGTGCATTCTCGATCTGCGTCCATTGAAAGACAGCAGCGGCATCAGCGTCGATGACGTTGCCAAACGCCTGATCGACTTCGGCTTCCATGCGCCGACCATGTCGTTCCCGGTCGCCGGCACGCTGATGATCGAGCCGACCGAAAGCGAATCCAAGGAAGAACTGGACCGCTTCTGTGACGCGATGATCCGCATCCGCGAAGAAATTCGCGCAGTGGAAAACGGCACCCTGGACAAGGAAGACAACCCACTGAAAAACGCCCCGCACACCGCAGCGGAACTGGTTGGCGAATGGACCCACCCGTACAGCCGCGAGCAAGCGGTGTACCCGGTCGCGTCGCTGATCGAAGGCAAATACTGGCCGCCGGTCGGCCGCGTCGACAACGTCTTCGGCGATCGCAACCTGGTGTGCGCCTGCCCGTCGATCGAAAGCTACGCTTAAGAGCGGCAGCTGCAAGTTTCTAGCTGCAAGCTGCAAGTTAGGGCTGATCTGCTTTTAACTTGCGGCTTGTGTCTTGCTGCATGCACTGAGGCCTTATAGAGGCCGCAAGGAAAACCCGATCCGCTTTTACTTGCAGCTTGAAGCTCACAACTGCTCCGCAGGAGCCCCCATGTCGTTAAGCGTGTTCGACCTGTTCAAGATTGGCATTGGTCCCTCCAGTTCCCACACCGTCGGCCCGATGCGCGCGGCTGCGCGCTTCGCCGAGGGCTTGCGCCGTGAAAACCTGCTGACCAGCACCGCCAGCGTCCGTGTCGAGCTGTACGGTTCGCTCGGCGCTACCGGCAAAGGTCACGGCAGCGACAAAGCCGTGCTGCTTGGCCTTGAAGGCGAGCACCCGGACACAGTCGACACCGAAACCGTCGCCGCGCGCCTGCAAGAAATTCGCAGCAATGGCCGACTGAATCTGCTCGGTGAACACAGCATCGCGTTCAACGAGAAAGAACATCTGGCGATGATCCGCAAACCGTTGGCCTATCACCCCAACGGCATGATCTTCCGCGCCTTCGATGCGGCGGGGATTCAGATCCGCAGCCGCGAGTACTACTCGGTCGGCGGTGGTTTCGTTGTCGATGAAGACGCTGCCGGCGCCGATCGCATCGTCGAAGACGCCACGCCGCTGACCTTCCCGTTCAAAAGTGCCAAGGATTTGCTCGGTCATTGCGCCACCTATGGGCTGTCGATCAGCCAGGTGATGCTGACCAACGAAAGCGCCTGGCGCCCGGAAGCCGAAACCCGCGCTGGCCTGCTGAAAATCTGGCAGGTGATGCAGGACTGCGTTGCCGCTGGTTGCCGTAACGAAGGCATTTTGCCGGGCGGCTTGAAGGTCAAGCGCCGTGCGGCGGCGCTGCATCGGCAATTGTGCAAGAACCCGGAATCTGCCCTGCGCGATCCGCTGTCGGTACTCGACTGGGTCAATCTTTATGCACTGGCGGTCAACGAAGAAAACGCCAACGGCGGGCGCGTGGTCACTGCGCCCACCAATGGCGCGGCGGGCATCATTCCGGCGGTGCTGCATTACTACATGCGTTTTATTCCCGGGGCGAATGACGACGGCGTCGTGCGCTTTCTGCTGACCGCTGCCGCAATCGGCATTCTCTACAAGGAAAACGCTTCGATCTCCGGCGCCGAAGTCGGTTGTCAGGGTGAAGTCGGCGTGGCGTGTTCGATGGCGGCCGGCGCCTTGTGCGAAGTGCTCGGCGGCAGCGTGCAGCAAGTCGAGAACGCTGCGGAAATCGGCATGGAACACAACCTCGGCCTGACCTGCGACCCGATCGGCGGTCTGGTGCAGGTGCCTTGCATCGAGCGCAACGCGATGGGCTCGGTGAAAGCGATCAACGCCGTGCGCATGGCCATGCGTGGCGACGGTCAGCATTTCGTCTCCCTCGACAAAGTCATCCGCACCATGCGCCAGACCGGCGCCGACATGAAAAGCAAATACAAGGAAACCGCCCGCGGCGGCCTGGCGGTCAACATTATCGAATGCTAATTAGCCCCCTCTCCCTGTGGGAGAGGATTGGTATGAATCAAGGAGTCCCGCATGACCACCGAACACCTGTCGAAAACCCCGCTGCACGCACTGCACCTCGAACTCGGCGCGCGCATGGTGCCGTTCGCTGGCTACGACATGCCCGTGCAATACCCGCTCGGCGTGATGAAAGAACACCAGCACACCCGTGAGCAAGCCGGGTTGTTCGACGTCTCGCACATGGGCCAGATTCGTCTGACCGGCGCCAATGCGGCCAAAGCCCTGGAAACCCTGGTGCCGGTGGACATCGTCGACCTGCCGGTGGGCATGCAGCGTTATGCGATGTTCACCAACGAAAGCGGCGGCATTCTCGATGACCTGATGGTCGCCAATCTGGGCAATGACGAGCTGTTCCTGGTGGTCAACGCCGCGTGCAAGGATCAGGATCTCGCGCATCTGCAAAAACACGTCGGCGATCAGTGCACCATTACGGCGCTGTTCGAAGAGCGCGCCCTGCTCGCCCTGCAAGGTCCGGCAGCCGTCACCGTGCTGGCGCGTCTTGCGCCGGACGTGGCGAAGATGACGTTCATGCAGTTCAACCGCGTGTCGTTGCTGGGCGTGGACTGCTTTGTCAGCCGTTCGGGCTACACCGGTGAAGACGGTTTCGAAATCTCGGTACCGGCCGCTGAAGCGGAGAAACTAGCCCGTGCCCTGCTAGCCGAGCCAGAGGTCCAGGCCATCGGCCTTGGCGCCCGCGACTCGCTGCGTCTGGAGGCCGGCCTGTGCCTGTACGGCCATGACATGAACACCGAGACCACACCGATCGAAGCCAGCCTCCTGTGGGCGATCTCCAAGCCACGCCGCGCCGATGGCGCACGGGCCGGGGGCTTCCCGGGCGCCGAGCAAATTTTCGCGCAGCAACAAAATGGCGTGTCACGCAAACGCGTCGGCCTGCTGCCGCAGGAGCGCACCCCGGTGCGTGAAGGCGCAGAAATCGTCAACGAGGCCGGCGAGATCATCGGCAGCGTCTGCAGCGGCGGCTTTGGTCCGACCTTGGGCGGGCCATTGGCGATGGGATACCTTGACACCGCTTACGTCGCGCTCGATACACCTGTGTGGGCCATCGTCCGTGGGAAAAAGGTGCAAATGCTTGTAAGCAAAATGCCATTTGTTCCACAACGCTACTATCGCGGTTGATCGACTGTTTCTATAAGTAACGCGATTGCGTTAAACGTGCACTAATGTGTAACGCAATCGCCATAAAACAGTGCGTTTTTTAACATCCGTTTCGAATATGAACGTTGCTTATAACGCTTGCTGAAAATAGAACCAGACAATCGTCTAAGACTGAACTAGTTTGCTGACGAAATGCCATGAAGAGCAGTAAAACCGGGGCCTTCGCAGGGCTTGTTTTTTCTCCCGTAGTTGGCGTAGAGTTTGTCCACTGTGTTTGCATGGGTCAGCTTGGAATCGTGACCTGGGCAGTAGCCTACAAGTTAGCTACATCCCGCTCGACGTCTTCTTACTCCTTGCAACCAGCTCCAGTACTCTTTCATGTGAAAGGGGCTGTCATCAATTTATGCGTCAAAGGAAATAAGAAATGTCCACACGTCAGAGCGGTACCGTCAAGTGGTTTAACGACGAGAAAGGTTTTGGTTTTATCACTCCAGAAAGCGGTCCGGATCTGTTCGTACATTTCCGCGCCATTCAGGGCAACGGCTTCAAGAGCCTGAAAGAAGGCCAGAAAGTGACTTTCGTTGCTGTGCAAGGCCAGAAAGGCATGCAGGCTGACGAAGTACAAGCAGAAGCCTGATCTTCTGATACGAAAAAGCCCCTGATATTGATATCAGGGGCTTTTTTGTGCGCGCTAATCCGTAAAATGGCGCTTCCATTCGCGTCCCGAGGCTGCCATGTCGAAACACCTGCTCACGCCGCAAGGGGACTTTCCCCCCGTTGCTCTCGGTCGTCGTCTGGCGGCAATGTTCTACGACTTCCTGCTGTGCACCGCCCTGCTGATCGTCACCGGCTTCATCTACAAGTTGATCCAGGCGGCGATCATTGGCGAAGAACGCCTGCGGGTGATAACCGACGCCGGCCAGCTCGATGGTGATCCGCTGTATTCCACAGTGCTGCTGTTGGTATTGTTCGGCTTCTTCGCCAAGTTCTGGACCCACGGCGGGCAGACACTGGGCATGCAGGTGTGGGGGATCCGCGTGCAGAACGCCAACGGCACGGCCATCAGCCTGTGGCAGGCGCTGTTGCGCTTTATGGTGTCGATCGCGTCGTGGTTGTGTGTCGGGCTGGGGTTCTTCTGGTCGCTGTTCGACAAGCAGAAACGCACTTGGCATGACATCTATTCGGATACCCGTGTGGTGCGGATCCCGAAGAAGAGCAAATAATTTCCATACTCAAGAGCCGGCCTGTGGTGAGGGGATTTATCCCCGTTGGGTGGCGAAGCCGCCCCAAAATCAACCACCGCGGCGTATCAGACACACCGCGTGCGTTGCTTAACGACTGCTACGCAGCCGAACGGGGATAAATCCCCTCACCACAGGGCTCTCTACTACAAAGGGTAGTCAGGCGTTACCGGCCAGCTTCATCCGCGCTGCCTGGGTGAAGTCCAGCATGCGCTTCAATGGGCGGATCGCTTGAGGAATCAGCGCCGGATCGACAAAGATCTCGTTGGTGCCTTCTTTCAAGCTCTTGAGCGTGCGCTCAAGGGTGTTCATGGCCATCCACGGGCAATGTGCGCAACTGCGACAAGCCGCGCCGTTACCGGCGGTAGGCGCTTCGATGAAGACTTTGTCCGGGCACAGCTGCTGCATCTTGTAGAAGATGCCACGGTCGGTGGCGACGATCAGGGTCTTGTTTGGCAGGCTTTGCGCGGCGGCGATCAACTGACTGGTAGAACCGACGGCATCCGCCAGTTCGATCACCGAAGTCGGCGACTCCGGATGCACCAGAATCGCTGCGTCCGGGTACAGCGCTTTCATGTCTTCGAGCTGCTTGGACTTGAACTCTTCGTGGACGATGCAGGCACCGTCCCAAAGCAGCATGTCGGCACCGGTCTTGCGCTGAATGTAAGTGCCCAGGTGCTTGTCCGGGCCCCAGATGATCGTCTCGCCGTTGTCCATCAGGCTTTCGACGATTTCCAGTGCGCAGCTCGAAGTCACCACCCAGTCAGCCCGAGCCTTCACCGCGGCGGAAGTGTTGGCATACACCACGACGGTACGTTCCGGGTGCTGGTCGCAGAACACCGAGAACTCATCGACCGGGCAACCCAGGTCCAGCGAGCAGGTCGCCTCCAGGGTTGGCATCAGCACGCGCTTTTCCGGGTTGAGAATTTTTGCCGTCTCGCCCATGAACTTGACGCCGGCGACCACCACGGTCTTGGCCGGATGGGCGTTGCCGAAGCGGGCCATTTCCAGGGAGTCGGAAACACAGCCGCCGGTTTCTTCGGCCAGGGCCTGAATCACCGGATCGCAATAAAAGTGGGCAACCAGCACCGCGTCCTGAGCCTTGAGCTCGGCGGCGATGGCGGAACGGTAATAAGCCTCCTCTTCTGCCGTCAGCGGTTTAGGCTGCTTGGCGTCGAGGTGGGCTTGAACCAGAAGGCGTTCGGAAATCTGCGTCATGTTCGCAAGACCTGCAGGCGCATTCGCGCGAAAGTCGAGTATACACCCGGCTCCGGACCACTAGAGGGTACCGCCGGGAGAGTGAGTATCATCAGGCACGGGACAGCGTTGAAGCTGCGCAAGGCTACAGAATATCCCGTTGATACAAAAGATGATTCTGACCTGCGTCAGGTGTGGCCGCGCTGAAACATCGAACGCCTGAATTGCAGGCAAAAAAAAACCCGGAAATCCTCACTTTCGTGGGCCTTCCGGATTTTCTAAACCGCCAAATATGGTGGGTCGTGTGGGATTCGAACCTACGACCAATTGGTTAAAAGCCAACTGCTCTACCAACTGAGCTAACGACCCGCTGTGTGGTGGCGCGTATAATACTGATTTTTAAGGACTATTCAACACCTTTTTTGAAAAAGATCAAAAATAAGGGGTTGGATCCTCCACACCAGCTGCCGCGAAGCCTTCCGCACGCAGGCGGCAGCTGTCGCATTTGCCGCAAGCGCGGCCTTCATCGTCGGCCTGATAGCAGGAAACCGTCAGGCCATAATCCACGCCCAGCTTCACGCCAGCCTGGACGATCTGCGCCTTGCTGAGATTTTGCAGTGGCGCCTGAATGCGGAAGCCGTTGCCTTCCACGCCGGCCTTGGTTGCCAGGTTGGCCATGCGCTCGAACGACTCGATGAACTCGGGACGGCAGTCCGGGTAGCCGGAATAATCCACTGCGTTGACGCCGATGAAAATATCGCGCGCGCCGAGCACTTCGGCCCAACCCAATGCCAACGACAGGAAAACCGTGTTACGCGCCGGCACGTAAGTCACCGGAATGCCTTCGCCCAGCTCTTCCGGAATGTCGATGCTGGTGTCGGTCAGCGCCGAGCCGCCCATGCCATTGAGGTTCAGCCCGATGACCTTGTGCTCGACCACACCCAGGTCGCGAGCAACGCGGGCGGCGGCGTGCAATTCGGCATGCGAGCGCTGGCCGTAATCGAAGCTCATGGTGTAGCAGGCGTAGCCTTCGGCGCGTGCCATCGCCACCACGGTGGCCGAGTCGAGGCCGCCGGACAACAGGATCACCGCACGTTTTTGAGTAGTGTTCAGTTGTTCAGTCATCTCAGCGCCCCGGCTCGTCGTTCCAAAGATATTTATGCAGCTGCAATTGCAGGCGTACCGGCAGGTTGTCCGCCACCACCCAGTCCGCCAGTTCCCGAGCATTCAGGTCGTGGTGACTCGGCGAAAACAGTACTTCGCCGGCGCGCTGGTCGAGACCGTACTGGATCAGCTTGGAAACCGCCCAGTCGTAGTCTTCCCGCGAGCAGATGACAAACTTCACCTGATCGTTGCGGGTCAGCAGTTCGATGTTCTCGTATCGGTTGCGATGGGCTTCTTTCGAGCCCGGCGTTTTCAGATCGACGACGCGACTGACACGCGGATCGACAGCGGATACGTCGAGGGCGCCGCTGGTTTCCAGCGAGACCTCGTAACCGGCATCACACAACCGCTCAAGCAAAGGAATGGCGTTCGGCTGAGCCAACGGCTCACCGCCGGTGACACAAACGTAGCGCGGACGATATCCGGCCACTTGCTCAAGGATGTCGTCGAGGGTGCGGACGGTGCCGCCGCTGAACGCGTAAGCGCTGTCGCAGTACTGGCAACGCAACGGGCAACCGGTCAGGCGCACGAAAACCGTGGGCAGCCCGGCAGTCCGAGTTTCACCCTGCAACGAGTAGAAAACTTCGGTAATTCTCAATGTGTCTTGCATAGTCGCCACGGGCGTAACAGCTAAACAGGCTGTCCGCCTCCGTCAGGCACTTCAGGCAATCCCGCCAACGCGTAGACCACAAGAAGCGTGTTTCAGAAAAAGGGCGTGAATTCTAACGAAAAAACCCGCGACAAGCGCGGGTTTCTTCAAAACACGGATGAACAGGCTTACATGCGCTGTAAATCACGCTGGGCCAGCTGCGCGGCGGAAGTGCCCGGATATTGGGACACCACCTGCTGCAGAATGCCTTTGACCTTGTCGGTGTGACCGAGGCGGCGCTCTACGTCAGCCAGCTTGTACAGCGAGTCCGGCACTTTGTTGTGCTTGGGATACAGCTGCGAAACCTTGGCAAAGGCCTGACCTGCACCTTGCAGATCACCCTTGGCCAGGTTCACTTCGCCCAACCAGTACTGGGCGTTGCCCGCGTACTGGCTGTTGGGGTATTTGCGCAGGAAAGCGGCGAAGGCCTGGCTGGCCTTGTCGAAATCCTTGGCTTTGATCAGGTCGAAAGCGGCATCGTAATACAGCTTTTCCTTGGCCGGATCAGCCGGTTCGCTACCCGCAGCAGGGGCCTGGGCTGCCGCAGCAGCACCCGCGCCTGCGGCAGCACCGGCAGCAGCACTTGCATCGCCACCGGCAGAAGAATTCTCGGGAGTCGCGGCTGGTGCAACGCCGGATCCTATGCGCCGATCAAGATCCTGGTATCGCTCCAGGGATTCCTGCTTCATGCGCGAAACCTGATTCTGCAGTTCTTCGATCACGCCCTGTTGGCGCGAGATCTGATCCTGCATCTGTTGCAATTGGTTGAACAGCATGCCTTGTGCCGAGGCAGGGGCCGAAGCCGCTCCCCCGGCATAGGCGCCGTTCGTACCGTAACCCGCAGGCGGATAACTGCTCCCGCTATTGTTATAACCGGAGTTGTCATCGACCACAGGAACCGCAGCCCACGCCGCAAGCGGCGCGAGGCTGAGAGCCAGAACAGTTACAGCACGACGGCACGTTCGCATATCGAATTACTTACGCAGTTCGACGCGACGGTTCTGGGCCCAGGACTGCTCGTCGTTGCCGGTAGCAACTGGACGCTCTTCGCCGTAGGAAACCAGTTCCAGCTGAGCTGGGGAAACACCTTGCAGTACCAGGTAGCGCTGAACGGCTTTCGCACGACGCTCGCCCAGTGCCATGTTGTACTCACGAGTACCACGTTCGTCGGTGTTGCCTTCCAGAACAACGCGAGCGCCGTTTGCTTTCAGGTCTTTGGCGTGAACGTCCAGAGCGCGCATGGCTTCTGGCTTCAGGTCCGAGCTGTCGTATTCGAAGTAGAAGGTGGTGATTGCGCGCAGAGCAGCTTCTTCGCTCAGGGAACCGTCAACGGCACCAGTGTTTGCGCCGTAACCAGCGTTTGGATCAACAGCGCCTTCACCGGCGTTGTCGCCGCCTTTGGACGAGCAACCTACAGCTACAGCCATGGCCAGAGCCAGCGCAGCAAATTTACCAAACTTCAGCATTTCCATCGTGAAACTCCTAATGAACCCCAGTGTGTTAAGTAAAACGTGTAGCGCCCGCTCACTTCAGGTAAGGGGACCAGGACGGTTCTCTGACTTCGCCTTGAGCGGTAGGAAGCGGGAGCCTCACGCGCCCATTAATGGACACGAGCATCAAGACTCCCCGGCCCTGTTGGCGGGTGGCGTAGATTACCATGGTGCCGTTGGGCGCAACAGTAGGTGACTCGTCCAGAGTGCTATCAGTGAGGATCTTTACACTACCTCGCTGCAGATCCTGAGCTGCCACCTTGAAATTGGTGAAGCCATCCTGACGATGGATCATCACCAAAGTCTTTTCATCAGCCGACAGTTTCGGGTTGGCGTTGTAGTTGCCCACGAACGTCACACGCTCGGCACCACCGCCACCGACGCTGGTTTTATAGATTTGCGGCTTGCCGCCACGGTCCGAGGTGAAATAGATGGTCGAGCCATCCTTGCCCCAGAACGGTTCGGTATTGATGCCCTGGCCGTTGGTTACGCGGCTGATCTGACGCGAACCGAGGTTCATTACGTAGATGTCCGGGTTACCGTCTTTCGACAGCACGAACGCCAGGCGATTGCCGTCCGGCGACCAGGCTGGCGCGCCGTTGAGGCCTTCGAAGTTGGTGATCTGCTCACGGCGACCGGTGTCGATGTTCTGCATGAAGATACGCGGACGCTTCTGCTCGAACGACACGTAGGCGATACGCTTGCCATCCGGTGCAAAACGCGGCGACAGAATCGGCTCGCGCGATTGCAGCAGAGTCACTGCGCGTGCGCCGTCATAGTCGGAGCGTTGCAGGGTGTAACGGGTGTTCTTCTCGGAAAAGCGCTCGGCCGTTACGTACAGCAGGCGCGTCGAGAAGGCACCTTCAATGCCGGTCAGCTTCTGGAACGACTGATCGGAAATGAAGTGCGCCATGTCACGGATCTGGTCGGTAGTACCGGAGACACTGCCGTCCGCCACTTTCTGTTCGGTGGCGACGTTGAACAGTGCCCACTGCACCTGCAGGCGACCGCCCGCTGGAGCGATGCTGCCGACCATCATGTACTGAGCACCCACCGCCTTCCAGTCACGGAAGATGATTTCGCTCGGCTGGCTTGGCTGGCTGATCATGTTGGCTTTCGGAATCGGCGAGTAATAGCCCGAGTTGCGCAAGTCGTTGCCAATGATTTCAGCCATGTCATCCGGCAGCACGGCGCCGCCCTGCATGCCGAACGGTACGACGGCGATCGGAGTAGCCCGATCGCTGCCGCTGGTGACCAGAATGTTCTTTTCATCTGCCGCCGCGATCCCTGCCATGCAGCAGATCACGACCAGCATTCCTCGAAGAAGGTTTCTCACAAGGCTAGATCCTCAGGTGTGAATGTCATCTTGAATGAACGATACGGAGCGAAATCGCTCGGCTTCATTCCCTGCATTTCTGTCAAACGTCCAATATTCTTCACTGCCGCGACTGCCGAAGCATCGAACGGACCGTCACCGCTGGACTTGGCCACGCTGACCGAGGTCACCGTACCGTCCGGCAACATGCCGATTTGCAGCACGACCGTCATGCCTTTGCGCGCCGAAGGAGGACGAGCCCAGCCTTCTGCTGCGCGAGCGCGAATCAGGTCATCGAAACTGCCGGCAACTTCGTCACCCTGCTCATCGGCCAGGGCCTGCTGACGCTGCGGCGTGTCGGAAAGCAGATCTGCCAGGGCCTGGGCCTTTTTGTCTTCGGCGGATTTGCGTGCCGCTTCCTGCGCTTTCTTCTTCGCAGCATCGGCAGCAGCTTTCTTCTTCGCGTCTTCGGCGACTTTCTTCTTCGCCTCTTCAGCTTCAGCTTTCTTCTTGGCGTCTTCGGCGGCTTTCTTCTTCGCGTCTTCGACGATCTTCTTCTTGGCTTCTTCGGCAGCGGCTTTCTTCGCCTCTTCCTCAGCAGCCTTCTTCGCTTCGTCTTCGGCCTTCTTCTTGGCTATATCAGCCAATTGTTTCTCTTCGGCCTTTTTCGCTTCGGCTTTCTTCGCGTCGTCGGCTTTCTTGGCTTCATCAGCCTTTTTCGCTTCGTCCGCTTTCTTCGCCTCGTCGGCCTTCTTGGCTTCCTCGGCCTTTTGAGCCGCTTCCTCTTTCTTTTGTTCCGCCGCTTTCACCGCTTCCTGCTCGATCTTTTTCTGTTCCATCTGTTCGACTTCGGTCTGGCGCGCGGCGGATTTCTTCGCCTCACCCGCAATCTTCTGATTGGTCTGGGTGGTCGCCTGACTTTTCGATTTCAGCTGGTACAGAGTCGCCTGGACGATCGGCTTGGCCGGCGGCAGTTCGGGCGTGAAGGCAAAACTGACGAACAGCATGCCGAACACCAGCACGTGCAGGACGATTGCCAGAACACTAGGCCAGAAGTAGCTTTCCGAGGCGGACGGCTCTCGCTGTTGCTGCATCAGGGGGCCTCGGTAATCAGACCAACGTTACCGACCCCGGCTTTCTGCAACCCGCCCATGGCGCCCATGACGGCGCCGTAGTCGACAGTCTTGTCGCCACGAATGAACACCTGGGTGCGTTTGCCGCCCTCGGTGCCGGCACGGATGATCTTCGTCACCGCGTCAGTCATCTGTGGCAGGGTCATGGCCCTGTCCTGTTGCTTCTCGGTGTCGACTTCGCTGCCAAGGTTCCAGTAGTAGGTCTTGTCAGCCTTGATCGAAATGGTCAGGACCTGGGTGTTGTTGTCCTGCGGCAAGGCTTCGCTGGAAACCTTGGGCAGATCAACTTTCACGCCCTGATTGAGCATCGGCGCGGTCACCATGAAGATGACCAGCAGCACCAACATCACGTCGATGTAGGGCACCACGTTCATCTCGGCGACCGGCTTGCGCTTTTTGCGAGCTCGAGCGATTAAAGCCATCGGGAAATACCTGCTTATTCTTCGCTGGTGTGCACTTTGCGGTGCAGGATCGCCTGGAATTCATCGGCGAAGGTGTAGTAGCGGCCCAGCAAGGTTTCGCTGCGCGCAGCAAAACGGTTGTAAGCGATGACCGCCGGGATCGCAGCGAACAGGCCGATCGCGGTGGCGATCAGGGCTTCGGCGATACCCGGAGCAACGGTGGCGAGGGTCGCTTGCTGAGCGCTGGCCAGACCGCGGAAGGAGTTCATGATCCCCCACACGGTACCGAACAGACCGATGTACGGACTGACCGAACCGACGGTGGCGAGGAACGGCAGGCTCTGCTCGAGTTTCTCTTCTTCACGGGAGATGGCCACGCGCATGGCACGGGCGACACCTTCCATCACGGCTTCAGGATCGACACCTGGCTGCTGACGCAGACGGGAGAATTCCTTGAAGCCGGCACGGAAGATCTGCTCCACGCCCGAATCCGGATCAGGGTTGCTGCCAGCCTGACGGTACAGTTTGGACAGGTCGATACCCGACCAGAAGCGCTCTTCGAAGCTCTCCAGGGCGCGTCGACCGGCGCGCAGCAAATTGCTGCGCTGAAAGATCATGATCCATGAGGTCACCGATGCGGCCACCAGGGTCAACATTACCAACTGCACCACGATGCTGGCATTGCTGACCAGGCTCCACATGGAGGAATGGTCGACGACGTTAGCTTCCACGCTTTATCTCCTGCTTTGAGTGTGTACCCGGGCCGACCGCGTCGGCGAAGGCCGCACGCAGGTCTTCGGGAAGGGCCCGGGGTTTCAAACTGTCGGTGCGCACGCAGGCCACCAAAAACTGCCCTTCGCAGAGCAGCACATTATCCGTGGCCCGCCTGACCTGCTGTTTGAAGCGCAGGCTGGCACGGTTCAATTCGATTACATCAGCGCTTACCAGCAATTCGTCGTCCAGTCGCGCCGGCGCGTGGTAGCGCGCTTCGCTGGAATGCACGACGAACAACAGGTCCTCTCCGGCAAGCACAGATTGGGCAAAGCCCAGTTCCCGCAGCCGCTCGGTTCGAGCCCGTTCCATAAACTTGAGGTAATTAACGTAATACACGATGCCGCCCGCATCGGTGTCCTCGTAATAAACGCGACAACGATGTGCGAACGGCTCAAGCCCGTTTTGCGCGCGCATACTCTAGTGCTTACTCCTCAGGTTGCCAATCCGGCCAGACAACTGTTTTTCGTGGTTTCAAAGCTTTAACGCAAAAGTACCGTCGTCTGACAGTACAAACCCTGAATAAATCACCAGCAAATGTGTATCAATCGTCGACGGCGTCGAGAAACTCGTCTGCCACGGGCATCTCGCCCATGCGTGACGGAACATTCAAACCAAAGTGCAGGTAGGCATGCCGCGTCACTACCCTGCCCCGAGGCGTGCGCATGATATAGCCCTGCTGGATCAGATACGGTTCGAGCACGTCTTCAATGGTGTGGCGTTCTTCACTGATCGCCGCCGCCAGACTGTCGATACCGACCGGGCCGCCGTCGAACTTCTCGATCATGGTCAGCAGCAGACGCCGGTCCTGATGATCGAAACCATGTTCGTCGACATCCAGCAGATTCAGCGCCAGATCCGCCACCGCTTTGGTGATGTGACCCTTGGCGCGTACTTCGGCGAAATCGCGCACCCGCCGCAGCAGACGGTTGGCGATTCGCGGTGTGCCACGGGCGCGACGGGCGATCTCGAACGAACCTTCCGGATCCAGCGGCAGACCGAGAATGGCTGCCGAACGACTGACGATGGTTGCCAGATCCGCCGTGCTGTAGAACTCCAGGCGCTGGACGATACCGAAGCGATCACGCAACGGATTGGTCAGCATGCCGGCGCGGGTTGTGGCGCCGACCAGCGTGAACGGCGGCAGATCCAGTTTGATCGAGCGCGCCGCCGGCCCTTCGCCGATCATGATGTCGAGCTGAAAATCTTCCATGGCCGGATACAGCACTTCTTCAACGATCGGCGACAGACGATGGATTTCGTCGATGAACAACACGTCGTGCGGCTCAAGATTGGTCAGCAACGCGGCCAGATCACCCGGACGCTCCAGCACTGGCCCGGAGGTGCTCTTGATCGACACACCCATTTCCTGGGCAATGATGTTCGCCAGCGTAGTCTTGCCCAGCCCCGGTGGGCCGAAGATCAGGGTGTGATCGAGGGATTCACTGCGGCCACGGGCAGCCTGGATAAACAGCTCCATCTGCTCGCGCACGGTCGGCTGGCCAATGTAGTCGGCCAGACTGACCGGGCGGATGGCCCGGTCCTGGACTTCTTCGCGCTCGCGCGGGCTGTGCGCGGCGGCGATCAGACGATCAGCTTCAATCACTTAAATCATTCCCTTCAGAGCGCGGCGGATCAGGTCTTCGCTGCTCAGGTTCTTGTCTTTGATCGCGGAAATCGCCTTGCTCGCTTCCTGCGGCTTGTAGCCCAGCGAGATCAACGCACTGACCGCATCGGTCTCGGCGCTGTTGACCGGTGCCGGGCCGTCCGGCTGATTCGGCACCAGCGCGAACATCGCCGGCGAGGTTTCCCAGGCCTTGAAGCGGTCTTTCAATTCCACCAGCAAACGCTCGGCGGTTTTCTTGCCAACCCCCGGGACCTTGGTCAACGCCGAAGTGTCCTGAGACTGCACGCAGCGCACCAACTCATCGACTTCCAGGCTCGACATCAACGCCAGCGCCAGTTTCGGTCCGACCCCGTTGAGCCGGATCAGCTCGCGAAAGAAGTCTCGCTCACGCTTGCCGGCAAAACCATAGAGCAATTGCGCATCTTCGCGTACGACCAAATGGGTGTGCAGGGTCAGCGGTTCACCGACCGACGGCAACCGATAAAGCGTGGTCATCGGCACTTCCACCTCATAGCCGAGGCCATTGACATCGAGAATCAGGTGCGGCGGCTGTTTCTCAGCCAGGGTGCCGCGCAAGCGTCCAATCACGTTTTGAATCCTTGAGCGCTGGCCAGCCGTGGGCTGGCGACGATTGAAGGTGGCTTGCGCGCCGGCAACACAGGCACCGCAAAACCACTTTCAGGAAAATTGATGCTGATGCTATCAGAGACGCAGGCGCCCGCCACGACTGCGTGCGGTTCCCAGCCCGTGCGGCAGCAGGCTTGAGCGCGTGTGCGCATGGCAAATGGCGATCGCGAGGGCGTCGGAGGCGTCGATCTGCGGCTTGCTCGTCAACTTGAGCATGTGCATGACCATCATCTGCACCTGCTCCTTATTGGCCGCACCGGTGCCGACCACCGCCTGTTTGACTTGCGTGGCGGTGTACTCGGCGATTTCCAGACACTCTTCGGCGCCGGCGACAATCGCAGCGCCCCGTGCCTGTCCGAGCTTCAGCGCCGAGTCGGCGTTTTTCGCCATGAACACCTTTTCGATGCCCATGGTCACCGGGCCGTAGGTCTTGATGATTTCGCGCACGCCGCGATAGACGATCTGCAGACGTTCATGCAGCTCGCCGGAGCCGGTGCGAATGCAGCCCGAGGCCACATAGATGCAGCCGCCGCGCCCGGTATCGCGAACGATCCCGTAACCGGTGATGCGCGAACCGGGGTCGATACCAAGAATTAGAGTCATAACGCCTGCAGATTCATAAAACGATTTACCTGACAGCCAATAGCAAATGTGGGAGCGAGCCTGCTCGCGAAGGCGGTATGTCAGCAGATACAGGTGCTGAATGACACACCGCTTTCGCGAGCAGGCTCGCTCCCACAGGGAAGACTAGTCGCTTATCAGCCAAGCTGAGCGGCGACGTCTTCCGGGATATCCGCGTTGGAGTAGACGTTCTGCACGTCGTCCAGGTCCTCAAGCATGTCGATCAGCTTGAGCACCTTCTCCGCACCTTCCAGATCCAGCTCGGCGCTGGTGGTTGGCTGCATGACGATTTCCGCGTCGTCGCCCTTGAACCCGGCCGCTTCCAGCGCGTTGCGCACCGCATAGAAACCGGTGAACGAGGTAAATACATCGATCGAACCGTCGTCGTGGGTGACCACGTCATCGGCATCGGCTTCCAGTGCCGCTTCGGTCAGTGCGTCTTCATCGACACCCGGAGCGAAGCTGATCTGGCCCTTGCGCTCGAACAGATACGCCACCGAACCGTCAGTGCCGAGGTTGCCGCCACACTTGCTGAACGCATGACGCACGGCTGCGGCGGTACGGTTGCGGTTGTCGGTCATGCACTCGACCATCACCGCCACGCCGCCCGGGCCGTAACCTTCGTAGGTCAGTTCTTCAACGTTGTCCGCTTCAGTGGCGCCGGCACCGCGCGCGACGGCACGGTCGATGATGTCGCGGCTCATGTTGGCGCTCAACGCCTTGTCCAGAGCCAGACGCAGACGCGGGTTGGAACCCGGATCGCCGCCACCCTGACGGGCCGCAACGGTCAGTTCACGGATCCATTTGGTGAAGATCTTGCCCCTCTTGGCATCCTGACGTTCTTTGCGGTGCTTGATGTTTGCCCACTTGGAATGACCTGCCATAACTTGCTCCGAATGCTCTTTGAAACCTTGCCCGCCCTGCTGGTGCAGCGGCCGGCAATTGAAAAATTCGACCTGAGAAAGAAAAAAGGCGCATCCGAAGATGCGCCTTCAGGCCCGTCTTACTCAGCCTTTGGCGTTTCGCGCAGGCGAATGTGCAGCTCGCGCAATGCCTTGGCATCCACTACGCCCGGAGCCTGCGTCATCACGTCGGCAGCACTCTGGGTTTTCGGGAAGGCAATCACTTCACGGATCGACTGGGCGCCGGTCATCAGCATCACCAGACGGTCCAGACCGAAGGCCAGACCACCGTGCGGCGGTGCACCATACTTCAGTGCGTCGAGCAGGAAGCCGAACTTCTCTTCCTGTTCCGCTTCGTTGATGCCCAGCAGGCGGAATACCGCTTGCTGCATTTCCTTGCGGTGGATACGGATCGAACCGCCGCCCAGCTCGGTGCCGTTCAAGACCATGTCGTACGCACGGGACAGTGCGCCGGCCGGGTTGGCTTCGAGCTCCTGCGGGGTGCACTTCGGTGCGGTGAACGGGTGGTGCAGCGCCGAGAAGCTGCCGTCGTCGTTCTCTTCGAACATCGGGAAGTCGACGACCCACATTGGTGCCCACTCGCAGGTCAGCAGCTTGAGGTCGTGACCGAGCTTGATACGCAGCGCGCCCAGGGCTTCGCTGACGATCTTGGCCTTGTCGGCACCGAAGAACACGATGTCGCCATCGACTGCGCCAACGCGATCGAGGATCACGTTGAGCTTGTCTTCAGGGATGTTTTTCACGATCGGCGATTGCAGGCCTTCAACACCGGCAGCACGCTCGTTCACCTTGATGTAAGCCAGGCCCTTGGCACCGTAGATGCCGACGAACTTGGTGTAGTCGTCGATCTGCTTGCGCGGCATGCTCGCCCCGCCTGGAACGCGCAGTGCGGCGATGCGGCACTTCGGATCGTTGGCCGGGCCGCTGAACACCTTGAAATCGACTTCCTTGAGCTGGTCGGCAACGTCGACCAGTTCCAGTGGAATACGCAGGTCCGGCTTGTCCGAACCGTAGCGGCGCATGGCTTCTTCGAAGGTCATGTGCGGGAATTCGCCGAACTCCAGGTTCAGCACTTCCTTGAACAGGTTGCGGATCATCTGCTCGGTCAGGCCCATGATCTCTTTTTCATCGAGGAAGCTGGTCTCGATGTCGATCTGGGTGAATTCCGGCTGACGGTCGGCACGCAGGTCTTCGTCACGGAAGCACTTGGCGATCTGGTAGTAACGGTCGAAGCCGGCCACCATCAGCAGTTGCTTGAACAGCTGCGGCGATTGCGGCAGGGCGAAGAACGAACCGGCATGGGTACGGCTCGGCACCAGATAGTCACGCGCCCCTTCCGGAGTGGCCCGAGTCAGGATCGGCGTTTCGACGTCGAGGAAGCCGTTCTCGTCGAGGAAGCGACGGATGCTGGTGGTCATGCGCGAACGCAGACGCAGCTTCTCGGCCATTTCCGGACGACGCAGATCGAGGAAGCGATAGCGCAGGCGGGTTTCTTCGCCGACGTCGGAGAACTCGTTGAGCGGGAACGGCGGGGTTTCCGACTCGTTCAGCACTTCCAGTTCATAACCCAACACTTCGATCATGCCCGAGGCCATGTTGGCGTTGGTCGCGCCGGCCGGACGCAGACGCACCTTGCCGGTGATCTTCACGACGTATTCGCTACGCACGCGATCGGCAGCGGCGAAGCTCTCGGCGCGATCCGGGTCGAACACCACCTGGGCCAGACCATCACGATCACGGATGTCGAGGAAAATCACCCCGCCGTGGTCGCGGCGACGGTGAACCCATCCGCAAAGGGTAATTTCCTGGCCTTCCAGGCTTTCGTTCAGTTGGCCGCAATAGTGGCTGCGCATCATGGTGTGGTTCGCTTCTCGTAATTCGAAATTCGGTGGAGATCCCGCTGCGATCAAGCAAGGCGGAAACTCACGCGTGTCGTTCGTTCAGGGTTGGAACCCTAGTCAGCTTTGTCGCCACCGGCCAGATTCTTCTTGGCTCCGGTCTTGAAATCGGTCTCGTACCAACCGTTGCCGCTGAGGCGAAAACCCGGCATGGACAGCTGCTTCTTCAGTTCGGGCGCCTGGCAGGCAGGGCAATCGACCAACGGTGCGTCGCTGATCTTCTGAATGGCTTCCAACTGATGACCACAGGAAGCACATTGGTAATCGTACATTGGCATGGAGGTGTCTCGGCGATCAGATTGCTGCCGCGCGCAGGGCTTTGCGGCGAAAGCGCGGGATTATATCGATTAAATGCGGGCTGTGCAGCCGTAACGCTGCACAGCCCGCAACCTCGTTGCAACCGCCGTTTCAGCGCGAAACGGCGGGTGCGAGATCTTTGATCCCGTTCATGACACAAACCACCCGTACCAGCGCACTGAAATTCTTCACCCCGCCGTAACGCAGATGCACCTCGCGATCGACGTGGGATAACAGTGTGCTGACCGAACAATGATTGTCCTCGGCCATGCCGCCGAGAATATTCCAGTAGACCTGCTCCAGGCGCAGGCAGGTCGCAAAACCGTTGAGGCGAATCGATCGCGACAACGGCCGGATCAGATTCATGTCGAACTCGCTGACAAACGGGTCGACTTTAATTACGTGCCGCGAAGCCGACATCCTGTCGCTTCGCCTGTCTCCTTCTACCATAGCGTTGACACTCCTTTGCCATGACTGCTGATTTATAAGGCAACATCCTGCGCCTTCATAAAAACCCAGTGACAAAGTTAGCGCCATACGACTTGTTGACCAGCCTCGTAGGATAAGCCAACGACAACGGTAAGAGTCTGGAGAGCATGCGGACGACCTCACGCCGTCCGCAGCGGCTGGGTCACTCCTCGAGCAGAGCGCGCAGCATCCACGCAGTTTTCTCGTGCACTTGCATACGCTGGGTCAGCAGGTCAGCAGTCGGCTCATCGCTGACCTTGTCCAGCAGCGGGAAAATGCCGCGCGCGGTACGGGTCACCGCTTCCTGGCCTTCGACCAATTGCTTGATCATGTCTTCGGCGCTTGGCACGCCGACCTCTTCTTTAATAGAAGAAAGACGCGCGTAGGTCGCGTAAGCACCCGGCGCCGGGAAGCCCAACGCACGGATACGCTCGGCGATCGAATCGACGGCCAGCGCCAGCTCGTTGTATTGCTCTTCGAACATCAGGTGCAGCGTGCGGAACATCGGGCCGGTGACGTTCCAGTGAAAGTTATGGGTTTTCAGATACAGCACATAGGTGTCCGACAGCAGCCGCGACAGCCCTTCGACGATGGATTTGCGGTCTTCTTCACTGATACCGATATCAATTGCCATGCTTACCCCCTAACAGTGATTGAATTCATCCAGCAGGTTCAACCCCACTTTAGCAAGGCAAGCGCCCGCTCGCAGCTATCAATCCGTGATCTGACTGCGACAAATCGACCGTTTCTCTGCCGCTGGCCGGGCTGATTTGAGTAGCCGCAGGCTTTGCTGTTAAATAGGCAGTGTGTCGCCATGCCCTATTTTCCGGGGCGTTGCGCATAGGCTGATGCCGTGTACGTGTCCACCGCCTCTTATTTTGTCCTGAAGCGAACCGTGCGCCTTCAGCTCTTCCTTGTGAGCCGTCATAACGTGAGCCAATCAAAATGTTGAAAATCGTCCACCTGCTAATGGGCGCAGCAGCCTTGCTGCTGTCGTTCATACCCAGCCTGAAAGCCGAAGCCGTTCCTTACCTGCAACAGCCCGATGCACTTTACCTGGCCTTTTTCGGCCTGCTGAACCTGGTCATCGCTCCAGTGATTCCCTACTGGAACAAAGGCCCGCGCCAGCATCTGCAAAATCTGGTCAGCGCCCTTCTGGTCCTGACCGTCGTCCTGCAAACTTTGACCCTGATCGCGCCGATGCCGGTCATCGCTGGCCAACCGGCGGTGTTGTTCAGCCTGGTGATCGCCCTGGTTGCCGTGCTGCTGCATTTGGCTGTCAGCTTCTACAAATCGTCACCGGCCGCTGCGCCGACTACCTATGACATGAGCAATCGCGATACCGGCACCGTGAAGTGGTTCAACACTTCCAAGGGTTTCGGGTTTATCTCCCGGGATTCCGGCGATGATATTTTCGTGCACTTCCGCGCCATTCGCGGCGAAGGCCACCGTGTTCTGGTCGAAGGCCAGCGCGTCGAGTTCTCGGTGATGAACCGAGACAAGGGCCTGCAAGCCGAGGACGTGATCGCCGCTCTGCCGCGTCGCTGATCCAAAGCAAAAAAAAACCGCGAACAGCCTGGCTGTCCGCGGTTTTTTTATGCTTGGCGAATGGCTCAATAATGCGGCGGTGGCGCATCTTCTTCAAAAGCACCGAACTGCCCGACCATTTCTTCGTGACGCTTGATCAGCGCTTCCATCTGCAATTGCAGGCGCTCGATGACTTTCTGCTGGGCCACCAGCACATCGTTCAATGCCTGAATCGTGTCATCCTGAAAGGCCAGACGGCTTTCCAAATCGGTAACGCGTTCTTCAAGGCTCATGACTCAGCCCTCCACAAAGGTGAATTCTTCGGTCAGCACCAGACGCAAGCGTTCGCGAATGGCTGCCACCTGTTCCGCGCTGTACGGATTGGCCGGGTGCCTGCCCCAGACCGGCGCCGGCCAGGCGGCATCGTCGCGTTTACGCACGATGACATGCATGTGCAACTGACTGACAACATTACCCAGGGTTGCCACGTTCAGCTTGTCGGCGTCGAACGAATCCTTGAGCAACTCGGCAAGGGTGGTGGTTTCCCGCCAGAGCTGCTGCTGATCGGCGACATCCAACTGAAACAACTCGCTGATATCCTCGCGACGAGGTACCAGGATGAACCAAGGGTAATTGCTGTCGTTGGACAGCAACAGCCGGCACAACGGAAAGTCGCCGATGACCAGGGCGTCCTGTTGAAGTCGTGAATCCAAAGCAAACACTGTGAGCACTCCCGCTGATCCTATGACTCAGCTTAGCGGCGGCGCCGTAAAAGCAGCGCGCCAAGCGACAGAACGGCAGCATACCTGCGAATGCAGCGGGCTTCACGCTTCCCTCCGACAGTAATTCAGTAAGCGCGCCTACATAAGACATTTATCTCGCCGACGCACCAATACAGCCCCGGACATGAGCCTTGACGTGAAGATCCGCATGAAAACCCCTGATCTGTCGACCCTCGAATCGGGCGGCGCCAGTTTTACTCGGGCCCGATTGTGATCTTTTTGCACCAAAACTGCACAACACGTCTACGCTCAGTGGGTCGGGCATCCGCCAAATACTCAATGCGGGGTGAACCGGTAACGTTTTTGGTTGTCCTGCGCGCCTTTGGTGCGTTGCAACACCATTGGGAGATCGTCGTCAAGCCCGCAACAAAACAGCCCCGAGGCCCCGTTTTCACAAGGTTTTCACATATCCGGACGCCCAGAAAAAAAATAACCGCAGCGATTTTGCGGTTTGTGCACGCTTGTTGCATTCGTAACGGTATGGACTATAAGCGCACCACTGGAAGTGGTCGCCTGAAGCCAATAAAAACAGTGGCAGGGTTGCCCGATGGAGATTCAAGTGTTTTGCCAGGGACTCTTTTTTAGCGATGCAAAAGGCCCGGAAACAGCGATAAAGTTGTCAGTCCGGCTGCATCGGTACTGTGAATTTGCGACATCCAGCGCTCCCTTTGCGACAACGCCGTAAAGAAGCTGAAAGGTTGGTTTCGCAAGTATCGCCAACATTGTCGGCGTGATATAAGTTTGCGCCGACACAAAAGAAAGAGCCGCCCAGATAATAAAACAGGTGGGACGGCAGTACTCTTCTAAAACCAAAGGAGCAAATCACGATGCGCGTGATGAAGTGGAGCATGATCGCACTGGCAGTTGCAGCAGCAGCCAGTTCGCAGTTGGCTACGGCCGCCCCGTTTGTAAGTGACCAGGCAGAAGCCAAAGGTTTCGTTGAAGACGCGACACTCACCGAGACGTTGAAGAACTACTACTTCAACCGCGACAACAAGAACGGTGGCCGTGACCAGAAAGACTGGACCCAGGGTTTCCTCGGCAACTTCACCTCCGGTTATACCCAGGGCACCGTGGGTGTAGGTATTGATGCCTACGGCTATCTGGCCTTGAAACTGGATGGCGGTGACGGTACTTCCGGTACTGGCAACATGAGCCGTAGCGATACCGTCAAGGCCAACGGCTATGCCCGTGACGTCAATGACAGTCAGGGCAAGGCAGGCGCTTCGATCAAGTTCCGCGTCTCCAAGACCGAACTGAAATTCGGCGACATGCAGCCAAGCACTTCGCCAGTGTTCGCTGTCGGCGGTTCCCGCATCCTCCCGCAAACTGCCACTGGCTTCCAGTTGCAGAGCAGCGAAGTGAAAGATCTGGACCTGGAAGCCGGCCACTTCTACTCCGGCTCCAGCCAGGACAAGAACGCACGCGATGGCGGCCTCTACGCTACCTACGCCGGTGTTGAAGCGAACAACATCGACTACTTCGGCGGCAAGTACTCGATCACTGACAACCTCACTGCATCGCTGTACGGCGCCAAGCTGGAAGACATCTGGAACCAGTACTACGCCAACGTGAACCTCACCACCCCGTTCGGTGGTGATACTTCGCTGAACACCGACTTCAACATCTACCGCACCACCGACACCGGTAGCGCCGAAGCGGGCGACATCAGCAACACCACGTTCTCGCTGGCAACCGCTTTGTCGTTCCTCAAAGCGCACACCTTCACCCTGGCGTTCCAGAAGGTCAACGGCGACACCCCGTTCGACTACATCGGCGTGGGCAAGAACAACCGTGGTGGCGACTCGATCTTCCTTGCCAACTCCATCCAGTACTCTGACTTCAACGGCGCTGGCGAGAAATCCGTGCAAGCCCGTTACGACCTGAAAATGGCCGAGTACGGCGTTCCTGGCCTGAGCTTCATGGTTCGTTACGTCAAAGGTTGGGATATCGACGGTACCAACACTCCAGCGGGCAGCGCTTACGCCGGTCTGTATGGTGAAGATGGCAAACACCACGAAACCAACTTTGAAGCCAAGTACGTTGTTCAAAGCGGTCCGGCTAAAGACCTGTCCTTCCGCATTCGTCAAGCTTGGCACGTTGCTAACGCCGACGAAGGTGAAGGCGATGTCAAAGAGTTCCGTCTGATCACCGAGTACCCGCTGAACATCCTGTAATTGTCAGCGGTTAGTTTCAAAGCATAAAAAAAGGCCCATCTTCGATGGGCCTTTTTTATTTTCACTTATTTAAAAGACTGACTAACAAAGCAAGTAGTTAGCTAGCAACCTATCATTGTGTCGCCGATTCTTGCACTACACGTATAACCCGCTGCGGAAATGGAATATCAATACCAGCACTCTTCAAACGATCACGCGCCTGCTCATTGAACATGAACATCACATCCCAATAATCCGCAGTTTTCACCCACACCCGCAGGGAGACAGTGATCGAGCTATCACCCAATGTCGAAATCACCGCCTGTGGTTCCGGGTCCTGCATGACGCGGGGATCCTTGGCCAGATCCAGCAATACCTGACGGGCTTTCTGCAGATCCGCTTCGTAATCCACCCCCACATCAAACACGACTTTGCGGGTTGGCTGGCGGTTGGTGTTGGTGATGATGCCGTTCGACAGGTTGCCGTTGGGCAGGATGATGGTCTTGTTGTCGCCAGTACGCAGCACGGTGTGGAAAATCTGGATGCTGTCGACGGTGCCCGCTACACCTTGGGCTTCGATCCAGTCACCGATGCGGAACGGGCGGAACAGCAGAATCAGCACGCCGCCAGCGAAGTTCGCCAGGCTGCCCTGCAAGGCCAAGCCAATCGCCAGACCCGCAGCACCGATGGCCGCGACGAACGAGGTGGTTTCGACGCCAATCATCGACGCGACGCTGACAATCAGCAGCACCTTGAGAATGATGTTGGCCAGGCTGCTGATAAAGCCTTGCAGCGCGAGGTCGGCATTGCGCAGGGCGAGCAGACCGCCGAGTTTTTGCGTGACCTTGTTGATCAGCCACCAGCCGATGGCCAGGGTAATTACTGCCAGCAGCACGCGGCTGCCGTATTCCATGATCATCGGGATCCACGCCTGGGACGCCTTGACCAGGTGGTCCACTTCCGCATTCAAATCCATGTTCTATCTCCTGATTTCCGGCTTCCCGGGGTGTATTCAAAACAACTGTGGGAGCGAGCCTGCTCGCGAATGCGGCGTGTCAGTCAACTTTTCGCTGAATGAAACACCGCATTCGCGAGCAGGCTCGCTCCCACATAGCCTTCAGACCAAGCTTAGTCGCGGAAGTTGTTGAACTGCAGCGGCATGCCGAATTCCTTGGCACGCAGCGCCGCGATGGCTTCCTGCAAATCGTCGCGCTTCTTGCCGGTGACACGCACCTGCTCGCCCTGAATCGCGGCCTGGACCTTGAGCTTGGCTTCCTTGATGTGGCCGACGATCTTCTTCGCCAGCTCTTTGTCGATGCCTTCCTTGAGGATGGCGTCCTGCTTCATCAGCTTGCCGGACGCGTAAGCATCCTTGACCTCGAGGCACTGCACGTCGATCTTGCGCTTGGTCAGCGCCAGCTTGAGGATTTCGATCATCGCTTCGAGCTG
Organism: Pseudomonas sp. S3_G06; assembly: GCF_054667565.1. Taxonomy (NCBI): domain Bacteria; kingdom Pseudomonadati; phylum Pseudomonadota; class Gammaproteobacteria; order Pseudomonadales; family Pseudomonadaceae; genus Pseudomonas; species Pseudomonas sp. S3_G06. The sequence continues at coordinate 642,352 of NZ_CP162738.1, read as the reverse complement.
GAAAGCGGCTTCGGCGGTGAGGCTGACGGTCAGGTCTTTTTCCTTGAACTCGAAGCTGCCTTTGCCTTTCAGGTCATAACGACGATCGAGTTCCTTCACGGCGTTCTCGACCGCGTTGGTGAGTTCGTGTTTGTCCAGTTCGGATACCACGTCGAACGACGGCATGTAATCTCTCCAATAAAAAGGCGCGCTCGATGTGCATGGAGCGCGCTTGGCTTGCGGTTAAAATCGGGCTCATTATAACGGGTCTTTTCCTACCGATACGGCGAGCCGCACATGCCAGCAAGCAATCGAGCAAAAAACTGATGTCGACCACCTGGCACGTACTTGGCGCCGGCAGCCTCGGCACACTCTGGGCAACCCGTCTGGCTCGCGCCGGCTTGCCGGTGCGCCTGATCCTGCGTGATGCGGCGCGCTTGCAAAGCTACGAGGCAGTGGGCGGATTGACCCTGGTAGAAAACGGACAAGCTCATACCTATGCAGTTCCCGGCGAAACCCCGGACAGCCCCGAGCCGATTCGCCGATTGCTGGTTGCGTGCAAGGCCTATGACGCCGAAGAGGCCGTCGCCCGCCTCGCTTCCCGCCTCGCTCCGGACGCCGAACTGATCCTCCTGCAGAACGGCCTCGGCAGTCAGGACGCCGTCTCCGCGCGGGTGCCGAAGGCACGCTGCATCAGCGCCTCCAGCACCGAGGGTGCGTTCCGCGATGGCGATTGGCGCGTAGTGTTCGCCGGTCACGGGTTCAACTGGCTGGGCGATGGCGCAAATCCGCTGGCGCCGGTCTGGCTGGACGATCTGCAAGCGGCGAACATCCCCCATGAGTGGAGCGCTGACATCCTCACTCGACTGTGGCGCAAACTGGCGCTGAACTGCGCGATCAACCCGCTGACCGTGCTGCACGATTGCCGCAACGGCGGGCTGAGCGAGCATCACTGCGAAGTCGCCACGCTCTGCGCCGAACTGGCTGAACTGTTGGAGAGCTGCGGCCAGCCGGCTGCGGCGCAAAACCTGCAAGCGGAAGTCGAACGAGTGATCCACGCCACCGCTGCCAATTACTCTTCGATGTATCAGGACGTCGCCAACCAGCGCCGCACCGAGATCAGCTATCTGTTGGGCCACGCCTGCAAAGTTGCCGAGCGCCATCAGTTGCATCTGCCGCATCTGCACCAGTTGCAGCAACGCCTGATCGCTCATCTGCACAAGCGTGGATTGCCCAGCGACTGAGCAGCCGCTAGGCTGACCACTTGTTCCCCTGCTGCGATAAACCTGATGCCATTGCGCCAGCGCCTTGAAAACCTGCCGGTCGGCCAGAAACTGCTGGCCGCCCTGCTGGTGTTGTTGACCACGGTTCTGCTGGTCGCCAACCTGACCTTTATCAGCGCCGCCTACTACATTTCTCAGGAAAGCATGGCGCCTCAGGCCCTGCAGACCATCGGCCGGCTGATCGCCAATCCGAGTCTGGTCAGCGATGCGCTGGAGTCGCCGCGCAGCGCCGAGCGCCTGCTCAAGGAGCTCGACAGTTATTCACCGCTGCGCGCCGCCGCCCTGTACGACGGCAAGGGTGAACGCCTGGCGCAAGTGCAGCGCGGCGAAAAACTCAGCCTCCCCGAGCGCTACCGCCACGTCGAAGCCTGGCAACTCACCGAGTTCCGCAGCAACCAACTGATCACCCTGCCCCGCCCCGGTGCCGCGCCGGGGCATCTGTTGCTGGTCGCCAGCAGCGAACTGCCGATGGCGTTCTACACCGGCACTCTGACCGCCAGCCTCGGCATCCTGATCTTCAGCGTACTGCTGTGGCTGGTCATCGCCCGGCAGATCAAGCGCTTGATTACCCGGCCGATTCATCAGCTTGAGGAATTGTCCCGGCAGGTCACCCGCGAAGAGAACTACGCCTTGCGCGCTGCACGCGGCAATCACGACGAAATCGGCAGCCTGGCCGAGGCGTTCAACACCATGCTTTCGCGCATCGAAGCCCGCGAGCAGCAACTCAAACGCGCCCGCGACGACTCGCAGGCCGCCTACGATCAGGCGCAGGGGCTGGCCGAGGAAACCCGCCACACCAACCGCAAACTGGAACTGGAAGTCCAGGTGCGCAGCAAGATCGAGAAGAAACTCACCGGCTTCCAGAATTATCTCAACAGCATCATCGACTCGATGCCCTCGGCGCTGATCGCCCTCGACGAGCAGCTCTACGTCACTCAATGGAACCAAGAGGCCAGCGCCCTCTCCGGCACACGCCTGGATGAGGCTTTGAACCAACCGATCTTCCTCGCCTTCGAACCGCTCAAACCATTCTTGCCGCAGCTCAAGGCCACCGTCGAACAGCACACCGTGGCCAAAGTCGACCGAGTGACGTGGTTCAAGGACGATGAACCCAAGCATTACGCGCTGACGTTTTATCCGCTGATGGGCGGTGCCGGGCGTGGCGTGGTGATCCGTATCGACGACATCACTCAGCGTCTGTCGCTGGAAGAAATGATGGTGCAGTCAGAAAAGATGCTCTCGGTCGGTGGCCTTGCGGCCGGCATGGCCCACGAAATCAACAACCCGCTCGGCGCGATCCTGCACAACGTGCAGAACATTCGTCGGCGTCTGTCGGCGGATCTGCCGAAAAACATCGAGACCGCCGAGCAACTGGGCATCGAACTGGACACGGTGAACCGCTACCTGCAAGGCCGCGAAGTCCCGCAATTGCTCGACGGCATCCAGCAGGCCGGCGCCCGCGCGGCGAAGATCGTCACGCACATGCTCAGCTTCAGCCGCCGCAGCACCCGGCAAATGGCGCCGTGCGATCTGCCGGCATTGATCGATCAAGCCGTGGAAATCGCCGGTAACGACTTCGATCTGGCCATCGGTTTCGACTTCAAGGGCCAGGCGATCATCCGCCAGTTCGACCCGGCACTGGGTCCAGTGCCGGGAACCGCCAACGAGCTGGAACAGGTGCTGCTCAATCTGCTGAAAAACGCCGCGCAGGCGATTCACCAGCGCGAAGACGACAGCGAGCCGGGCCGGATCATTCTGCGCACCCGGCTTAATCCGCCGTGGGCCGAGATCCAAGTCGAAGACAACGGCATCGGCATGAGCGAGAACGTGCGCAAGCGTACCTTCGAGCCGTTCTTCACCACCAAGGAAATCGGCCAGGGCACCGGGCTTGGCCTGTCGGTGTCGTACTTCATCATCACCAACAATCACAAAGGCCAAATGGAAGTGCAGTCGTCGCCCGGCCAGGGCACTTGCTTCACCCTGCGTCTGCCGCTGGCGCAACCTGCGCCGTTGACCACCGAAACCAATCCACTACCGAGGTAACCCATGGGCTTTCGCTTGTCGAAGATCTACACCCGCACCGGCGACAAAGGCGAAACCGGCCTCGGTGACGGCCGCCGCGTTCCCAAGGATCACCCGCGCATCGAGGCGATCGGCGAGGTCGATACGCTGAACAGTCAGGTTGGCGTGCTGCTAGCCGGTTTGCTCGCCGAGCGCGCAGTGCATCCGGGGCTGAATGAAATCATCGAAGTGCTGGCGCCGTGTCAGCATCGCCTGTTCGACCTCGGCGGTGAACTGGCGATGCCGGAATATCAGGCTCTCAACGAGGCCGAAATCGAGCGGCTGGAAGCGGCGATCGATGTATGGAATGAAGAGCTTGGGCCGCTGGAGAACTTCATCTTGCCGGGCGGTTCGATGCTGATTGCGCAGGCGCATGTCTGCCGCAGTCTGGCGCGCGGTGCCGAGCGCCGCTGTCAGCATTTGAACTCGGTTGAGCCATTGGCCGGGGTTGGCCTGGCGTATATCAATCGGTTGTCGGATTTGCTGTTTGTTGTGGCGCGGTTGATTGCGCGGCGGCAGGGGGTGGCGGAGATTTTGTGGCAGCCGGCGGCGAAACCTGGAGGAAAGTAGCGCCTGTCAGGGCGCGTTCGCGAGCAGGCTCGCTCCCACATTTGCCTGCATTCTGACTGGAGAAATGCAATCCACTGTGGGAGCGAGCCTGCTCGCGAAGAGGCCGCTAGCCTCAATCGAGAATCAAGCTTCTGGCCAGAACGCCCGAATCCCCGCCACACCCTGAGCCCCAACACCCCAGGCTTTCTCGCGCTCCGCCGGCCCTACTCCACCGAGCAGAAACACCGGTTCACTGAAACCGTCGATCAACGCCTGTGCCTGCTCCCACCCCAACGGCTGTGCATCCGGGTGCGTCAGCGTCGGCTGCACCGGGGACAGGGTGACAAAGTCGACGCCCATCTGCTCGGCCAGCGCCAGCTCTTCAGCGTTATGGCACGACGCCGCGAGCCAACGCTCCGCCGGCAACGGACGTCCTGCCGCTGCGTATTTACGCAGTTGGGCAGCGGTGATGTGCCACCCGGCAGACGGGAAATCACCGAGCCATTCGAAAGGCCCTTTGATCATCAACTGCGCCTTGCCGGCGCACAGGCCCACCGCATCCACCGCCAGATCACGGTATTTCGGGTCGTAGCCGTTGGGTGCGCGCAGCTGGATCAATTTGATGCCGCCGGCGATCGCCTTCTGGATGCCGCGTAACAGTGCCGGGCCTTCCAGATCTTCCGGTGTGATCAGGTATTCGGCAGGCAAGCGCGCCGCCGCGACGATCGGCTGATTGGCCGCCGGGAACTCGTAGTTGATCAATTCCCTGGCAGTGACCCAAGCCAGTGGCTGGCCTTCAGCACCGTGGGGCTCGCCGCTGAACGCCGAGACTTCCCAGACATCCAGCAACACCTGTTTGTCCGGGTAATCGTGGCGAACCTTGATCAGCGGCCGCGCAGCATTAACGACGATGCCCAGCTCTTCGTGCAGCTCGCGAGCCAGTGCCGATTCGACAGACTCGTCAGCCTCGACCTTGCCACCGGGAAATTCCCACAAACCGCCCTGATGCTGAGTGTCGGCACGGCGGGCGATCAGAATTTTGCCGGCACCGTCACGGATGACGGCAGCGGCGACATGGACGCGTTTCACGGATTCAATTCCTCCAGTCCAGCCTTTTGCCATGCCTTGAAGGCGGGCCATTGGTAGACGGTTTCAACATAAGCTTCGTCGACCGCTGGCAGCTTCACCTGATAGGTGCGCAGGCGCACGGCGATCGGCGCGAAAAAGGCGTCGGCGATGCTGACACGACCGAACAGGTATGGCCCCTCTTCCGTCGCCGCCGCGCGGCATTCGGCCCATAGCGCGAGCATGCGTTCGATATCGACCTTCACTTCTGGCGGCACCGGGTTCAGCGGTGCGTCCTGGCTCAGGTTGAACGGCATGTGATTGCGCATGGCGAAGAAGCCGCTGTGCATCTGTGCGCAGGCCGAGCGGGCCTGGGCGCGGGCGAAGGTATCGCTCGGCCAGAGTTGCTCGGACGGAAACTGTTCGGCGAGGTATTCGGCGATGGCCAGCGAATCGGCGATGGTGCCACGGGTGGTCTGCAGCAGCGGCACCTTGCCGGTCGGCGAATGCTTGAGCAGGCGCTCGCGGGTGTCGGGCTTGCCGAGCTTGATCAGCTCTTCGCTGTAGGGTGCGCCGGTCAGGTCCAGCGCCAGTGCCGCACGCAGGGACCAGGAGGAAAGCAGTTTGTCGCCGATGATCAGGTGCAGGGACATGGTGTGGCGCCTTTTCGTCAGAGGAAACTTCAAGATTTATTGTGTCGCAACCTCCGCTTTCGCGAGCAAGCTCGCTCCCACAGGTTCTGAGGTGTACACAATATTTGTGAACGGCCGTAACCACTGTGGGAGCGAGCTTGCTCGCGAAGAGGCCAGCAGCCCGCTCCTACCGTTCAGGTCACGTGCGGTATTCAGCGTTGATCTTCACGTACTCATGCGACAGGTCGGTGGTCCAGATGGTTTCGCTGCAATCACCGCGACCCAGTTCGATGCGAATGGTGATTTCTTCCTGCTGCATCACCGCCGAACCTTGGGCTTCAGTGTAGGTCGCGGCGCGGGCGCCACGGCTGGCGATGCACACGTCGCCGAGGAACACGTCGATCTTGCTCACGTCCAGATCCGGCACGCCGGCACGACCCACGGCAGCGAGGATACGGCCCCAGTTCGGGTCAGAGGCGAACAGCGCGGTCTTGATCAGCGGCGAGTGGGCCACGGTGTAACCGACGTCCAGGCATTCCTGGTGGTTGCCGCCGCCATTCACTTCAACGGTAACGAATTTGGTCGCGCCTTCGCCGTCACGCACGATGGCCTGGGCGACGTCCATGCACACTTCGAACACCGCTTGCTTCAGCTTGGCGAACAGCTCGCCTTCAGCACGGGTGATTTCCGGCAGCGCGGCCTTGCCTGTAGCGATCAGCATGCAGCAGTCGTTGGTCGAGGTGTCGCCGTCGATGGTGATGCGATTGAACGACTTGTTCGCGCCGTCGAGCATCAGGTTGTGCAGCACCTCGCGGGAGACTTTGGCGTCGGTAGCGATGTAACCCAGCATGGTCGCCATGTTCGGGCGAATCATGCCGGCGCCTTTGCTGATGCCGGTGACAGTGATGGTTACGCCGTCATGCTCGAACTGGCGGCTGGCGCCCTTGGGCAGCGTGTCGGTGGTCATGATGCCGGTGGCGGCGGCTTCCCAGTTGTTCTCCGACAGATCAGCCAGCGCGGCTTGCAGCGCGCCTTCGATCTTCTCGACCGGCAGCGGCTCGCCGATGACGCCAGTGGAGTACGGCAGAATCTGGCTGGCATCGACGCCGGTCAGCTCGGCCAACTTAGCGGTGGTGCGCTCGGCAGCCGCCAAGCCAGGCTCGCCGGTGCCGGCGTTGGCATTGCCGGTGTTGGTCAGCAAGTACCGCACGGCATTGTGCACGCGCTTTTTCGCTAGGATCACCGGCGCGGCGCAGAACGCGTTCAGGGTGAACACGCCAGCCACGGTCGAACCTTCAGCACAGCGCATCACCACTACATCCTTGCGCCCCGGGCGCTTGATGCCGGCCGAGGCGATACCGAGTTCAAAACCGGCAACCGGGTGCAACGTTGGCAAAGGACCAAGACCAACAGCCATGAATGCGCTCCTTACTCAATGATGTCAGCACCGCCACGGGAAAGGACGGTGGGATAAATGGCAAAACGCCGCGACGGCAGGAGCCGGTCGCGGCGCGGGGTGTTCAGCGATTGAAACGGGTTTTACTGTATCTGCCCGTGGCAATGCTTGTATTTCTTGCCCGAACCGCAGTAGCACAGCTCGTTGCGGCCCAGCTTCTGCTCGTTGCGCACCGGGGCAGCGGCAGTGGCCAGTGTCACATCGACCTCTTCACCCAGGGCTTCCGGCTGATCCAGCCCAGGCGCTTCGGCGTGTTCGAACTGCATGCGCGCCGCCAGTGCTTCGGCTTCCTGACGCAGGCGTTGCTCTTCGGCTTCCGGATCTTCGCGGCGAACCTGAACGTGCGACAGCACGCGGATCGAGTCGCGTTTGATCGAGTCGAGCAGTTCGGAGAACAGCGTGAACGACTCGCGCTTGTATTCCTGCTTCGGGTTCTTCTGCGCATAGCCACGCAGGTGAATGCCGTGACGCAGGTGATCCATAGTCGACAGGTGGTCTTTCCACAGGTCGTCGAGTACGCGCAGGACGATCTGCTTCTCGAACGAGCGCAGCGCCTCGGCACCGGCCTGGTCTTCTTTCTCGTTGTACGCCGCCATCAGCTCGGTCATGAGCTTCTCGCGCAGGGTTTCTTCGTACAGGTGATCGTCTTCGTCGAGCCATTGCTGGATCGGCAGTTTCACGCCGAAATCGCTTTCGATCGACGCTTCCAGACCGGCCACGTCCCACTGCTCTGGCAGCGATTGCGGCGGAATGTGCGCGCTGACGGTAGCGTTGAGCACGTCCTGACGGAAGTCGGCGATGGTCTCACCGATGTTGTCAGCGGCCAGCAACGTGTTACGCATGTGATAAATCACTTTACGCTGCTCGTTGTTGACGTCGTCGAACTCGAGCAGTTGCTTGCGGATGTCGAAGTTGCGGCCTTCAACCTTGCGCTGCGCCTTCTCGATCGCGTTGGTCACCATGCGGTGCTCGATCGCTTCGCCCGGCTGCATGCCCAGGGCTTTCATGAAGTTCTTCACCCGGTCAGAAGCGAAGATGCGCATCAGGCTGTCTTCCAGCGACAGGTAGAAGCGGCTCGAACCGGCATCGCCCTGACGGCCGGCACGGCCACGCAGCTGGTTGTCGATACGGCGCGATTCATGACGCTCGGAAGCGATCACCTGCAAGCCGCCGGACTCCAGCACTTGCTGGTGACGCTTCTGCCAGTCGGCCTTGATCTGGGCGATCTGCTCAGGGGTCGGGTTCTCCAGCGAAGCGACTTCCACTTCCCAGTTGCCGCCCAACAGGATGTCGGTACCACGACCGGCCATGTTGGTGGCGATGGTCAGCGCACCCGGACGACCGGCCTGAGCGATGATTTCAGCTTCTTTTTCGTGGAACTTGGCGTTGAGAACCTTGTGTTCGATGCCTTCTTTGACGAGCAATTCGGACATGTGCTCGGAGGTCTCGATGGTCGCGGTACCCACCAGCACCGGGCGACCGGCAGCCATGCTTTCCTTGATGTCGGCCACGATCGCCGCGTATTTCTCTTCGGCGGTGAGGAACACCAGGTCGTTGTAGTCTTTACGCGCCAACGGCTTGTTCGGCGGAATGACCATGACTTCCAGACCATAGATCTGGTGGAATTCGAACGCTTCGGTGTCGGCGGTACCGGTCATGCCGGACAGCTTGGTGTACAGACGGAAGTAGTTCTGGAAGGTGGTCGAGGCCAGGGTCTGGCTCTCGGCCTGAATGTTCAGACCTTCCTTGGCTTCGATAGCCTGGTGCAGGCCTTCGGACAGACGACGACCCGGCATGGTACGACCGGTGTGTTCGTCGACCAGCACGACCTGACCGTCCTGGACGATGTATTCGATGTTGCGGTTGAACAGCTTGTGCGCACGCAGACCGGCGTAGACGTGGGTCAGCAGGCCAAGGTTGTGCGCCGAGTACAGGCTCTCGCCTTCGGCCAGCAGGCCGACGCGGGTGAGCATTTCTTCGATGAACTGGTGACCGGCTTCGTTGAGTTCGACCTGACGGGTCTTTTCGTCAACGGTGTAGTGGCCGGCCTTGGTGACCTGGCCTTCGACTTCCTCGACGTGCAGTTCCAGCTGCGGGATCAGTTTGTTGATCTCCATGTACAGCTTGGAGCTGTCCTCGGCCTGACCGGAAATGATCAGCGGGGTACGCGCTTCGTCGATGAGGATGGAGTCGACTTCGTCGATCACGGCAAAGTTGAGTTCGCGCTGGAATTTTTCATCCATGCTGAACGCCATGTTGTCGCGCAGGTAGTCGAAACCGAATTCGTTGTTGGTGCCGTAGGTGATGTCGGCGGCGTAGGCGGCACGCTTCTCTTCCGGCGGCTGGAACGGCGTCACGACGCCGACAGTGAGGCCGAGGAATTCATACAGCGGGCGCATCCAGTTGGCGTCTCGGCGGGCCAGGTAGTCGTTCACGGTCACAACGTGCACGCCCTTGCCGGACAGTGCGTTGAGGTAAACACCCAGGGTGGCCACGAGGGTCTTGCCCTCACCGGTGCGCATTTCGGCAATCTTGCCTTCGTGCAGAGTCATGCCGCCGACGAGTTGTACGTCGAAGTGGCGCATGCCCATCACACGCTTGCCGGCCTCGCGGGCGACGGCGAAGGCTTCCGGCAACAGCTTGTCGAGGGTTTCCCCTTTGGCGATACGGGCCTTGAACTCGGCGGTCTTGGCGCGCAATTGATCGTCCGAAAGGGCCACCATTTGCTCTTCGAAGGCATTGACGAGCTGCACCGTCTTGAGCATGCGTTTGACTTCACGCTCGTTCTTGCTTCCAAAAAGTTTCTTTAACAAAGGCGCAAACATATCGGCAGGATCTTCCACACTAAAGGGATGGAGGGCGGCCCCGTGAGTCGCCCGTGCAGCCCTCATGGCCGCATGCGAACGAGCATTCTACCCGGAAACGGTGGTGAGGAAAGTGGCGATGTTCCACGATGCTGGCACTGCGCTTTGACGGGGCTCACTTAAAATAGGGGCGTTTTGCTCAACTTCAACCCGTCGGGGGAAAGAAGTCAGGCGTTGATTTAATGAGCAAATCAGGGACAAAAGCAATGGCCCAGAGGTTCCGCAGCTTTCTGCTACCATGGCGCCTCTGTTCCTTCAGGTGTTCGATCATGGCGTTTCGCCCTCTCACGGCCAGAGCACCCGCCGTTCTGTTACGTGAAGCCAAACCGCTGAAAGCCATCCTCGGCCATGCCCAGCGTCTGGAGCATTTGCAGCGCCTGCTCGAAAGCCAGCTGCAACCGGCCGCTCGCGAGCATTGCCGGGTAGCCAAGTGGCGCGAAGGCGAGCTGTCGCTGGTGGTCACTGACGGCCATTGGGCGACGCGACTGCGCTATCAGCAGAAACGTCTGCAACGACAACTGCAATTGTTCGAAGAGTTCGCCAACCTGACCCGGATCAAATTCAGCGTGCGCCCGCCGATCATCCAGCACCGGGCGGTTGGACACACCATGGATTTGTCCAGCAGTGCGGCGGAGACGATTCAATCGACGGCCGACGGGATCAGCGATCCGGGATTGCGCGCGGCGCTGGAGCGGTTGGCGGCGCATGCCAAGGGTAAAGCCTGAAGCAAAAGCAACAGATCGCAGCCTTCGGCAGCTCCTACAGAATGAATGCATTTCAACTGTAGGAGCTGCCGAAGGCTGCGATCTTTGCTTTTAGCGGCGCTTGCTGCCGCCGAGCAGCGACCCCATCAACCCGCGCACCAACTGCTTGCCGAGATTATTGGCCGCCTGGCGCATCGCCGATTTCAGCGCCTGCCCTGCCGCCGTGCCGAGGAATTCGCCAGCGCGGTCAGCCAGGCTCGGCTCTTCGGCCGCAGCTTTGCCCGCTGGTGTTTCAGCCTCGGGCGCCAGCCCTTTGCGTCCCATCAGGATTTCATAGGCCGACTCGCGGTCGATCGGCTTGTCATAACGGCCCTTGAACGGTGAGCCGGCGATCAGCACGGTTCGCTCGGTTTCAGTCAGCGGGCCGATCCGCGATTGCGGCGGCGCCACCAGCACGCGCTGGACCATTTCCGGCGTGCCCTTCTCGGTCAGCGTGCCGACCAGCGCCTCACCAATACCTAACTCAGTCAGCACCGACAAACTGTCGAACGCCGGATTCGGCCGAAAACCATCCGCCACGGCGCGCAGGGATTTCTGTTCTTTGGCGGTGAACGCACGCAGGCCGTGTTGAATGCGCAAGCCCAACTGCGCCAGCACGTCATCCGGCAGATCCGCTGGCGACTGGGTGACGAAGTACACGCCAACACCCTTGGAACGAATCAAACGCACCACTTGTTCCAGGCGTTCCTGCAACGCCTTGGGCGTGTCGCCGAACAACAAGTGCGCCTCATCGAAGAACAGCGCCAGCAGCGGCTTGTCAGCATCGCCGCGCTCGGGTAGTTGCTCGAACAACTCGGCCAGCAGCCACAGCAGGAACGTTGCGTAAACCTTCGGCGCCTCGTGCACCAGACGGCTGGCGTCGAGCAGATGGATGCGTCCCCGGCCATCGGCGCCCGGTTGCAGGATGTCTTCAAGTTGCAGCGCCGGCTCGCCGAACAGGGCTTCGGCGCCCTGCTGTTCCAGCGTCGCCAAGCGGCGCAGCAGCGCCTGGCTGGAACCGGTGGTCATCAGCGCCGCGTCTTCGCCGAGCAACTGCGGATTGTCCTTGAGGTGATTGAGCAGCGCTTTCAGATCCTTGAGATCCAGCAGCAACAACCCTTCGCGATCCGCCACCTTGAAGGCCGCGTACAGCGCCGACTGCTGACTGTCGGTCAGCTCGAGCAGGCTGCCGATCAGTAGCGGACCCATTTCGCTCAGCGTGGTGCGCAGCGGATGACCGGATTCACCGTGGATGTCCCACAGCGTCACGGGATAAGCCTGCGGCGTATGACCGAGCCAAGGCATGCCGGCGATGCGCTCGGCCACTTTGCCCTGCGGGTTGCCGGCAGCACCGAGGCCGCACAGGTCGCCTTTGATATCTGCGGCGAACACCGCCACACCGGCGTCGCTGAAGGCTTCAGCCAGGCGCTGCAAGGTCACGGTTTTACCGGTGCCGGTAGCGCCAGCGATCAGCCCGTGGCGGTTGGCCAGGCGCATGGCCTGAGCGATGGGTTGCGCGGCCGGACCAGCGCCGATAACGAGTTGCGAGGAGTCAGGCATTTTCTCACCCAATGGTTAATCTTTGATGACACATGGCCGATACATAAATTGGATAGACCCATCAGAAAATCGGGTCGGACATTTCCCTAAGGAGAGCCGGAAATATCAGTTTTTCAACCTTGCCCATAGTGCGCGTCTCTATCAAAGCACGCCCAGGACATTAAGACCTTAGCGGAACCCCAAGCCATGAACAAAAACCTGCGCTTCAGCCATAAGATTTTGCTTGCCGCCGCTCTCATCGTCATTGCCGCTTTCGCCTCGTTCACGTTGTACAACGACTGGCTGCAACGCAATGCGATCCGCGATGACCTGAACAACTACCTCAATGAAATGGGCGAGGTCACCGCCGGCAATATCCAGACCTGGCTCAGCGGGCGCATCCTGCTGATCGAGAACGCCGCGCAGAACATCGCCATCAACCCGGAACCTGCCACGGTCGCCAGCCTGCTCGAACAGAAAAGCTTGACCTCGACGTTCATGGCCAGCTATCTGGGCGATGCCACTGGCCACTTCACCATCCGCCCGGACGTGAAGATGCCGGACGGTTTCGATCCGCGCGTACGCCCTTGGTATAAAGGTGCCGAAAGCAGCAGCACCTCGACCCTGACCGAACCCTACATTGATGCGGCCACCGGCCAGTTGATCATCTCCATCGCCACCGCGTCGAAAAAGGCCGGGCAGAGCGTCGGCGTGGTCGGCGGCGACCTCAGCCTGCAATCGCTGGTCGACACCCTCGCCGCACGGGATTTCGACGGCATGGGCTATGCGTTTCTGATCAGCGCCGACGGCAAGATTCTCGTCCACCCGGACAAGGCTTTGGTGATGAAATCGCTGAAAGAAGCCTATCCGCAGGACACGCCGCGCATCAGCAGCGATTTCAGCGAAGTGAGCGTCGACGGTAAAACCCGCATCGTCACCTTCGCCCCGATCAAGGGCCTGCCGTCGGTGAACTGGTACATCGGTCTGTCGATCGACAAGGATCAGGCCTACTCGATGCTCAGCGAATTCCGTACTTCAGCGGTAATCGCAACCATTATTGCCGTGGCAATCATCATTGCCCTGCTCGGCATGCTGATCCGCCTGTTGATCCAGCCGCTGCACGTGATGACCCGCGCCATGGAAGACATCGCCGACGGCGAAGGCGACCTGACCAAACGCCTGAACATCGTCAATAACGATGAATTCGGCATCCTCGGCACCGCGTTCAACCGCTTCGTCGAGCGTATTCACGGCTCGATCCGCGAAGTGTCCTCGGCCACCGGCCAGGTCAACGAGGTCGCGCTGCGCGTGGTCGCTGCGTCGAATTCGTCGATGTACAACTCCGACCAGCAAGCCTCGCGCACCAGCAGCGTTGCCGCCGCGATCAATCAGCTCGGCGCCGCCGCCCAGGAAATTGCCCGCAACGCCGCCCAAGCGTCGAATCAGGCCAGCGATGCCAGGGGTCTGGCCGAGGATGGCCAGCAAGTGGTCGAGCGCAGCATCAAGGCGATGAATCAGCTATCGAGCATGCTCAGCGCGTCGAGCACCAACATCGAGTCGCTGAACAGCAAGACCGTCAACATCGGCCAGATTCTCGAGGTGATCACCAGTATTTCCCAGCAGACCAACCTGTTGGCGCTGAACGCGGCGATCGAAGCCGCGCGCGCCGGTGAGGCCGGTCGTGGTTTCGCCGTGGTGGCCGACGAAGTGCGCAACCTCGCGCACCGCACGCAGGAATCGGCACAACAGGTGCAGACCATGATCGAGGAGCTGCAAGTCGGCGCCCGGGAATCGGTGAGCACCATGAGCGACAGCCAGCGCCACAGCCAGGACAGCGTCGAGATCGCCAACCTTGCCGGCGAACGCCTGAACAGCGTGACCCTGCGCATTGGCGAGATTGACGGGATGAACCAGTCGGTGGCAACCGCGACCGAGGAGCAGACTGCGGTGGTTGAGTCGATCAACGTCGATATCACCGAGATCAACACGCTGAACCAGGAGGGTGTAGAGAACCTGCAAGCGACCTTGCGCGCGTGCTCGGATCTGGAGCAGCAGGCTTCGCGTCTCAAGCAACTGGTGGGCAGCTTCAGGATTTAAGCTGCGGCGACTGGCCTCTTCGCGAGCAGGCTCGCTCCCACAGGGAAAATGCATTCCATTGTGGGAGCGGGCCTGCTCGCGAATATCTACCTTCCAACAAAACCCGACCACCCCCCCACCGCGCAATCCCGACCGAACATCTATTCTGGATAAAGGTCAATCAAGGGAGAACAACACAGCGGAGGGTTGCTCACCGTGCATATCGCCGACATCACCATGTTCTACGCCCCGGCCAGCGGAGGCGTGCGGACTTATCTGGATGCCAAACACCGTCGCCTTGGCGAGCGCAACGCCATTCGCCACAGCCTGCTGATCCCCGGCGCGAGACTGGGTGAACACGACGGCATTTACACGGTTCCGGCGCCCGCCCTGCCCTTCGGCAAAGGTTATCGCTTCCCCCTGCGCCTGGCGCCATGGCGAAACGTCCTGCAGGATTTGCAGCCGGATCTGATTGAAGTCGGCGATCCCTACCTCACCGCATGGGCGGCGCTGGATGCGCGGCGGCAGCTGGATGTGCCGGTGATCGGCTTTTATCACTCGGATCTGCCGCTGCTGGCGGGCAATCGCATGGGCCATTGGGTCACACCGAATGTCGAGGCTTACGTGACTCGTCTGTACGGCAATTTCGATCGTGTGCTCGCGCCGAGCCAGGTCATGGCCGACAAGCTCATCGGGCTTGGCGTGCGCAACGTCCATGTGCAACCGCTGGGCGTGGATCTGCACACTTTCCATCCCGACGCCCGCGACCCCGGCCTGCGTGCCGAGCTGGGAATCGCTGAAGACACCCGCCTGCTGATCTTTGCCGGGCGCGGTTCCAAGGAGAAAAACCTGCCGGTGCTGCTCAAGTGCATGCAACGGCTTGGTCCGCGTTACCACTTGCTGCTGGTCGGCTCGTCGATGCCCGCAGCGGTGCCGGACAACGTCAGCGTTATCGACGAATTCTGCCCGGCGCCGAAAGTCGCGCGGCTGATGGCCAGCGCCGATGCGCTGCTGCATGCCGGCGACCAGGAAACCTTCGGACTGGTCATCCTTGAGGCCATGGCCTGCGGCATTCCCGTGGTGGCGGTTGCGGCCGGGGCGTTTGAAGAGATCGTCAACGATTCCTGCGGTCTGCTCTGCGCGCCGAACAATCCCCAGGCCATGGCCAATGCCGTGCGTGAGCTGTTCAGTCGCGGCTGCGATCGGCTCGGTCAACAGGCGCGCCAGCACGTCGAACGGCATTACGCCTGGGACACCGTGGTCGACAGCCTGCTCAGCCACTACCACGCCGTGCTCGGCCATACGCTGCCACGGGTGGCCAATGGTTGAAGAAATGAAAGCTGTTTGCCTGGTGTTGCATGATGTGGCGCCCTCGACGTGGGCGGATTACCAGCCCTTCGTCGAGGCTGTCGATGCCTTGGGTGATGTGCCGATGACGTGGCTGGTGGTGCCGGACTTCCATCGCCACGATGTACTCGATGACAACCCTGAGTTTCGCCGAGTGCTCGATGCCAGGGTCGCCCGAGGCGATGAACTGGCGCTGCACGGTTACTACCACGACGATCAGCAACCCCTGCCGAACAACCCGCGCGACTGGTTCATGCGCCGGGTCTACACCCACGAAGGCGAGTTCTATCGCCTGTCCCGCGAAGCAGCCTTGGCCCGCCTGCATGCGGGTCTGGAAATGTTTCAGCGCTACGACTGGCCGGTGCAGGGTTTCGTCGCCCCGGCCTGGCTGATGAGCGACGGCACCCGCCAGGCCTTGCGCGAATTGCCGCTCAGCTACACCAGCGATCCGCAGCACCTTTATCGCTTGCCCGACTTCAGCGCCATCAATGCACCGGGGCTGGTGTGGAGTGCGCGCAGTGCCTGGCGGCGCGGCTTATCGAAAATCGTCAGCGACCAGCGTGAACAGCGCTGGCGCGAGGCATCGGTGATTCGCCTGGGGCTGCATCCGGTGGACATGCGTCACCGCTTTTCTCGCGATTACTGGTTGCACACGTTGCAGCGGCTGCTGGCGGAAGGACGCGTGCCGCTGACCAAGATCGACTGGCTGGCCCGACAGCGCGGACAACTGGAACGTGCAGCATGAAGCGCAGCCTGTTGTTGCTGATCGGCCTGCTCGCGGCGGTGCTGATTCCGGTGCTGCTCGGCGGCGGCGAAACCTGGGCGCGCCTGCGCAGCTTCCCGCTGAACTGGCTGTTGATCATGTTCGGCATGATCCTGCTGTGCTGGGGCATCAATACGTTGCGCCTGCGTTTGTTGCTCGGCGACCAGCGTGAAAAGGTCGCGCCATTGAAAAGTCTCGGCGTGGTGATGGCGGCCGAGTTCGCGTACTGCGCCACGCCGGGTGGCAGCGGCGGGCCGCTGACGATCATGGCTCTGCTCGCCCGTTGCGGCGTGCGTCCGGCGCGGGGCAGCGCGGTGTTTGCGATGGATCAGCTCAGCGATCTGCTGTTCTTTCTCTGCGCCCTGAGCGGGATTCTGATTTACGCGCTGTTCCAGCACCTCAGCGATCGTCTCGAGTGGCTGCTGACCGTCAGCGCCGTTTCGCTGTTTGGCGGTTTGTTCAGTTGCGTGTTGATTGCGCGTTATCACCGCGCATTGATTCGCCTGAGCGGGCGGCTGTTGGCAGGGATGAACATCACGGCACGCACTCGCCGTCGCTGGGCGCGCAAGTTGCTGCACTTCCTCGCGGCATTTACCGATACCTTGAAACTGCCCTGGCAAACGCTGGTTCAGGTTTTTGCTCTGACCTGCGTGCATTGGTTGCTGCGCTACAGCGTGCTGTATCTGGCCTTGCGCGGGCTCGGCGCGGATTTGCAGTGGGCATGGAGTTTTCTGGTGCAGATGCTCTCGCTCGGCGCCGGCCAGTTCAGCCTGCTACCCGGCGGCGCGGGAGCCGCAGAATTGACCTCGGCCGCGCTGCTCGCACCGATGGTGGGCAAATCCACCGCAGCGGCGGCGATCCTGATCTGGCGCGTCGTGACGTATTACTTCTATCTGCTGGTTGGCGGCCCGGTGTTCGTGTTGATGCTGGGCAAGCCGTTGCTGAAGAAGTTGATGAACGTCAGGCAGGCTTCTTAGGTTCGTCCTGCTCTTGCTGAAGTTGCTCCCAAAGCTCGGCGGCGCCGGGGAATTCGGTGCCGTCGTCCGGGCTCATGTCCTCCGGGTCGTAACGACTCAGGCAACCTTCACCAAGGGTGGCGGGCGCTTTTGAAGTGGCTTTGTCCAGTGGATCGCTCATGGCTTTTCCTCGGGCTCAAATGACAAGGGCCTGAGCGATTCAACGCCCAGGCCCCTGGTTTTTCAAGCGTGGCGTGCTCGATCAGAACACAACCGTCTTGTTGCCGTGCACCAGCACGCGGTCTTCCAGGTGATAACGCAGGCCGCGGGCCAGCACCATCTTCTCGACGTCACGGCCGAAACGCACCATGTCTTCAATGCTGTCGCTGTGGCTGACACGCACCACGTCCTGCTCGATGATCGGGCCGGCGTCCAGCTCTTCGGTCACGTAGTGGCAGGTCGCGCCGATCAGCTTCACACCGCGCAGGGATGCCTGGTGATACGGCTTAGCGCCGACGAA
The DNA here is from genome assembly GCF_054667565.1 of Pseudomonas sp. S3_G06. Classification (NCBI taxonomy): domain Bacteria; kingdom Pseudomonadati; phylum Pseudomonadota; class Gammaproteobacteria; order Pseudomonadales; family Pseudomonadaceae; genus Pseudomonas; species Pseudomonas sp. S3_G06. Next base: position 624,519 of record NZ_CP162738.1, on the reverse strand, counting down.
CGATGGCAGGAAGCTGTGGTGAATGTTGATGACCTTGTGCGCGTATTCGCGGCACATGTCCGGCGGCAGGATTTGCATGTAGCGCGCCAGCACTACCACTTCGGCGTCGTGTTGTTTGACCAGGCGCGACACTTCGTCGAATGCCGGCTGCTTGTCCTGCGGATTGACCGGCACGTGGTAGTAAGGGATGCCGTGCCACTCGACCATGCTGCGCAGGTCGTCGTGGTTGGAGATCACGCAGGAGATTTCGCAATCCAGTTCGTCGCTGTGCCAGCGGTGCAGCAGGTCGGCCAGGCAGTGGGATTCGCGGCTGGCCATCAGCACCACGCGTTTTTTCTGCTCGGTGTCGGTGATGCGCCAGTCCATCGAGAACTCTTCGGCGATCGGCGCGAACTTCTCGCGCAACTCTTCAATACCGAACGGCAGGGAATCGGCACGGATTTCGTGACGCATGAAGAACCAGCCCACTTGATTGTCAGAGTGGTGGCTCGCTTCGGTGATCCAGCCGTTATGAGAGGCCAGAAAATTACTGACTTTGGCAACGATGCCAACGCGGTCCGGGCAAGAGATCACCAGCCGAAAAGTGCGCATGAGGGGGAAACTCCAGAACTTCACAAAGGCCGCCATTCTAGCGACTGCGCAGGAAAACTGCAGTACGCATACGCGCCGGGTGGAACAAAGCCTGGCGAAACGGCTTTCTGACGCAGGTCTTACGTCAAGACCGTGACGCTTTAGAAGGGCTTTTGTCAGACAACTGTAAATATCTGTGCTGACTGCATCACATTATTTAACTGAACATTCAAATCGCGGCTAATTCCTGTAACTCATTTAAATAAAAACCCGATCTAAATGTTTACTTGATGAAACAGCCTGACTATTATTGCGGCACTGTCCCCTGTCATTCAGCATTCTACAAAAGGTAGTACTCATGTCCTTGATCAACGAATATCGCGCCACCGAAGAAGCCATCAAAGAGCTGCAAGCCCGTCTGAAGAACCTGTCCGAAGACGACAAACTGCAAGCCGAACTGGAATTCGAAGGCAAACTGCGCACGCTGATGGGTGAATACTCCAAGTCGCTGCGTGACATCATCGCGCTGCTGGATCCAGAAGCCAAATCCAAGGCTCCACGTGGCGGCGCAGTAAAAACTACCGGCACCAAGCGTGCACGCAAAGTTAAGCAATACAAAAATCCGCACAACGGTGAAGTCATCGAAACCAAAGGTGGCAACCACAAGACTCTGAAAGAGTGGAAAGCCAAGTGGGGCGGCGACGTGGTTGAAGGCTGGGCTACCCTGCTGGGCTAAGCCGCGACACTTTCGCCGAGCGATCCGCGAACAAAAGAACGCCAGCTAGCGCTGGCGTTTTTTTATGCCCGTAATTCATTGTCCGGGCATGTTCAATTTCACAGATTCAAACGTTTGCGTAATGCCTGGACATAATTCTGCCAGTCATTGAGCACCTCTCGCTGCATCGGTGACGCACTAAGCGACCATTGCTCGGCGGCCTCGATAAATGACTGCACGGTATTCGGCGCACCTGCCTCGGGTTGCGTCAGGCGCTGCTGACAGAATAATTTCCAGCGCTCTTGCTCGGCCACATCCAGGGTCTCCGGAAAGTTGCGTGCTCGATATCGAAAAAGTAATTCAGGCAAACGTTCATCATCGAAAGGCCACTGCTCTTGCGCCAATTGCGCAGGGTCGGCCGTTCGAACTTGTTCGCATAAACGACGATCACGATCACCGATAAATCCATCGTACAACTGCTGCTCGGGATCTTCGCTGGGAGTGAAATCTTCGCTGGCATAAATCGCCGCGACTTTATCTTTCCAGACTTGTTGTGCGTCAGTTAGTCGCACTGTCCGCTCCTGATAAAGCGCCATGTCCAGCCCAAGGCGCTGCTGGTCTTGTGCGCGCAATACCGCCAGCGGCGCTACAACCGGGCAACGATTGATATGAATCAGCTTGAGCGGTACCGGTAACTCACCTTCGGCCAACTCATCGCGACGGGTATAAAGACGCTGACGCAGGGCTTGCGCATCGAGGTCCAGCAACCCCTGCGGATCAAGATGCAGATCACAGACGATCAGAGCGTTGCGATTCTTCGGGTGCCAGGCCAGCGGCAGCACCACGCCGACATAACTGCGTGCCGCCGAGAAACGCCCGGACACATGCACCAGTGGCTGCAACAGGCGGATCTGATCCATCACCTTCTGTTTGCTGCGCAACTGGAACAGCCACTCGTAGAGCTTGGGTTGTTTCTCGCGAATCAGCCGCGCCAACGCGATGGTGGCGCGCACATCCGACAGGGCTTCGTGAGCGTGCCCGTGATCGATATTGTTGGCCGCCGTGAGGCGTTCAAGCTTGAGGGTCACGCGGCCTTCATCATCGGTCGGCCAGACCAGACCGTCCGGGCGCAATGCGTAAGCGGCGCGCACCACATCAATCAGATCCCAGCGACTGTTGCCACCCTGCCATTCACGGGCATAGGGGTCGAAGAAATTGCGATACAGGCTGTAGCGGGTCATCTCGTCGTCGAAACGCAAGGTGTTGTAACCGGCGCCACAGGTTCCCGGTGTGGCCAGTTGCGCATGCACGCGAGTCATGAAATCGGCTTCGCTCAGGCCTTTTTCAGCGAGCTGACCGGGGGTGATGCCAGTGATCGCGCATGCCGCCGGGTGCGGCAGGATGTCTTCGCTGGGCTGGCAATAGAGGTTGACCGGCTCGTCGATCTCGTTGAGTGCATGGTCGGTGCGAATACCGGCCACCTGCAGCGGTCGGTCGTTGCGCGGATTGATGCCAGTGGTTTCGTAGTCGTACCAGAAGATTGAAGTCACGGGCGAATCCTGAACAGAAGATCGGCGAAGTCTAGGCGTTTCAGGGTTGCCACGGCCAGCCTGGTCGCCCTCGAACAGCAATTTCTCCAGATTCCTACAACTGGAATGCATTGCCCTTGTGGGAGCGAGCCTGCTCGCGAAGGCTTTCCGTCAGTTGCACATAGGCTGACTGATCCACCACATTCGCGAGCAGGCTCGCTCCCACACCCGAGAGGCTGCTAGCATCAGGCGCACTTGCCCCCCGAACAGGCGAACATCAGGTAGCCCATGCTCGAGCCCACAGCACCGCGAAGGACAGCACCGCTGGATACGCGCCATCAGGTCGAAACGCCGGAAGGGATCGACCTGCCACTGCGCCCCGCCGGGTTGATGGTGCGCGCGGTGGCGTTTGCCATCGATCTGGGCATTCGCGGCTTGATCCTCGGCGTGCTGTTCATCGCGCTGGCATTTCTCGGCAAGCTCGGCATGGGCCTCGGTTCCTTGCTGCTGTTTGCCATCAGCTGGTGGTACATGGTCTTGTTCGAGGTGCTGCGCCAGGGCCGCTCGCCGGGTAAGCAATGGATGGGTTTGCGCGTGGTACACGATGACGGCACGCCGATCGGCTGGTCGGCCTCGCTATTGCGCAACCTGCTGCGCTTTGTCGATCTACTGCCCTTCGGCTATTTCCTCGGTGCGCTCAGTTGCCTGCAACACCCGACCTTCAAACGCCTCGGCGATATTGCCGCCGGCACGTTGGTGGTTTACAGCGAGCGCCCGCTGAGCCGCCCGCAACTGCCTGACGCTGAACCTCGCCGCAGCCCCGTTCCGCTGACCTTGAGCGAACAACGCGCGGTGCTCGGTTTCGCCGAGCGTCAGGCTGAACTGTCACCCGCACGGGTCAACGAGCTGGCGGCATTGCTGGCGCAGCCGCTGCACATCTCTGCGCCCAAAGCCGTGTCTGAACTCAACGGCATCGCGCGCGGCCTGTTGGGGCCGAGCGCATGAAGCAGAGCCTGTTCGAAAGTCGCCACAAGGCCGAATGGGAGCGCTTCGCCGTGGCGCTCGAACGCCTCGAACACGGCAAGGATACGGCGCAAGTCAGCGATTTTCCCAAGGCCTATCGACGTCTCTGCCAACATCTGGCTCTGGCCCAGGCGCGCGGCTACAGCAGTTTTCTGATCGATTCGTTGCAACAACAAGTACTGCGCGGCCATCAACAGCTCTATCGGCATCGCAGTCGGCTCGGGGCGCAAATCATCAGCTTTATCCTCGCCGACTTCCCGCGACTGGTGCGCGAACAATGGCGCTTCGTTGCGGCCGCCAGCCTGTTGTTCTTCGGCAGCCTGATCGGTTTCGGCGTGCTGGTTTATCTGTTCCCGGAACTGATCTACAACCTGATCCCGGCCGAGCAGGTGCGCGAGATGCAAGGCATGTACGACCCCGTTGCCGGCCACCTCGGCCGCTCGGCGGAACGGGCGGCCAGCGAAGACTGGGTAATGTTCGGCTATTACGTGATGCACAACACGGGCATCGCCTTTCAGACGTTCGCCAGCGGTTTGCTGATGGGTGTGGGCAGCGGTTTTTTCCTGCTTTACAACGGCATGATCATCGGCGCGGTGGCCGGGCATCTCAGCGAGATCGGTTTCGGCCAGACCTTCTGGTCGTTCGTGATCGGTCACGGCGCGTTCGAACTGAGCGCCATTGCCCTCGCCGGCGCGGCGGGCCTCAAGCTGGGCTGGGCGCTGATCGCCCCCGGACGCCTGACATGGGGCGAGGCGCTGCGCTTGGCGGCGCGCAAAAGTGTGTTGCTGGTGTGTGGGGCCATGCTGTTCCTGTTGATCGCAGCCTTTATCGAGGCTTACTGGTCGTCGAAAACCAGTGTCACGCCGCTGACCAAATACGCCGTCGGCACCGCGCTGTGGCTGGCCGTCGCGGTGTATCTGCTGTTTGCCGGAAGGACCCGCCATGCGCCTGAGTGACGCCAGCGTAGTGATCCGCCCGCGCACGACCTGGGAAGCCATGGACCTGGGCGTATTGATGAGCCAGCAGCATCGGCGGTTGTTGATGACCAGTTGGGCGATCGTCACCCTGCCGCTGTTCGCCCTGCTCAGCCTGTTGCTGTGGGATTCGCCATCACTGGCGGTGTTCATTTTCTGGTGGCTGAAACCGGCCTACGAACGCCTGCCGCTGTACATCCTCTCCAAAGCGCTGTTCGGCGAAACCCCGACGCTCAAGCAAGCCTTGCGTGAATGGCCGCGCCTGCTCAGGCCGCAACTGCTGGCCAGTCTGACCTGGCGCCGGCTGAGCCTGAGCCGCAGCTTTGTGCTGCCGGTGACGCAACTCGAAGGTCTCGACGGCGAGGCCAGACAACAACGTCTGCAGGTGCTGCTGCAACGCAACGGCGGCGCCGCGCAATGGCTGACGTTTATCGGCGTGCATCTGGAAACCGCGCTGTGGATCGGCTTGATGCTGCTGTTCTACATGCTCTTGCCGCAGCAGATCGAAACCGACTGGGACTGGCAGTCACTGCTGCTCGCCGCTGATCAGGACTGGCGCTGGCTGGAGCACCTGACCAACGTTTTTTACGCGCTGATCCTGGTGGCCTGGGGACCGGTGTATGTCGCCTGCGGTTTCAGCCTGTACCTGAACCGCCGCACGCAACTGGAAGCCTGGGACATTGAACTGGTCTTCCGCCGTCTGCGCCAGCGCTTGAACAACGGCGTGCTCGGCGTGTTGCTGGGGGCGTGTCTGCTGCTGCCGAATCTGCAACCCGTGTGGGCCAGCGATGCGCCGGATGCTCCACGGTTGCTCAATCAGCCGCTGACCAGTCAGGCATCGCGCGACAGCATTCAGTCGCTGCTCGAGCAACCGCCGTTCAAGAACAAGGAAAGCGTCACCCGTTACCGCTTTGGCGACGACCCGGCGAGTCCGGCCAAAGACGCGCAAGCGGGTGAGGCTCCGCAGTGGCTGAAAACGCTGCTCGGCTGGCTCGACGGTCGGCACCTCGATACCCTCGCCGGCGTGATTGAAGTGCTGTTGTGGGGCACGCTGATCGCTGCGCTGGGCTGGCTGGTCTGGCGTTATCGCGAATTCCTCGGGGCGTTCGTCAACCGCCGCCCGAACCTGCCAGCGCGCAGCAAACCGCCGGCGTCGCCACAAGTCTTCGGCCTCGATCTGAACCGTGAAACCCTGCCGGATGACCTCGCCGCCAGCGCCGAACAATTGTGGCTGAGCGAACCTCGCGCCGCGCTGGGCCTGCTCTATCGCGGCCTGCTCAGCCGTCTGCTGCATGATTTCGACCTGACGCTGAAAGCCGCCGACACCGAGAGCCAGATCCTCAACCGCATCGAGCAATTGCAACGCCCGGACCTGCTCGCCTACAGCCGCAACCTCACTGTTCACTGGCAGAACATGGCCTACGGGCACCGAGTTCCAGCTGCGCACCTGCAAGCAGAGCTGTGCAACGGCTGGCGTGAATTGTTCGGCAAAGGATCCGGGCATTGAACCGGCGCATCGGCTGGTCGTTGGCTACGCTGGCGCTTTTGCTGCTTGGCGGCTTGAGTCTGTTCCTCTACCTCAAAGCCCGGCCCTATCAGGAAACCGTCGATCACGGCCCCTCGCCTGCCGCGCAAGCCAATCCTTATCTGGCGGCAGAAATGTTCCTGCGCGAGCGCGGCCTCGCGGTCAATCACGCCGAGACCTTGGCGGTGCTGCCGCAGATTGATCCGCACAGCCACACCTTGTTGTTGTTCGGCGAGCGCGCGCGGATGACGCCGCGTGAAGTCGATCAGGTGTTGAACTGGACTCGCGCCGGCGGACGCTTGGTATTTGTCGCTGAATCGCTGTGGGATGCGCAAACCGGGCAAAGCAATGATCTGCTGCTCGATAAGGTGCAACTGCACCAATCGCTGAGCAAGGAATTGAAAGATCCACCAGTGGACGTGGAAAAGGACCGCTTCCCGAAACTGACCAAACTGTACCTGGAAGACGAGGACGCGCCGGCCTACGCCGGTTTCGACACCGACTTCCACCTCGACGACCCGAACAATGTCGCGCAAGCCTGGGCCAACAGCGCCAAAGCCACGCACATGATGCAACGGGTGTACGGCCTCGGCACGATCACCGTGGTCACCGATGCCGAGCTTTGGAAAACCGGCGCTATCGGCAAATACGACAACGCTTGGCTGCTCTGGTACCTGAGCGCCGACACCGACGTCACGCTGATTTACAACACGGCGCACGATGGCTTGTGGACCTTGCTCTGGCGCTACTTCCCGCAGGCCATCGTCGCCCTGCTCGCCTTGATCGGCCTGTGGTTGTGGCAGGCCGGCGTACGCCACGGCCCGGTGCAAATGCCGGCGCCAGCGGGTCGCCGACAATTGCTCGAACATCTGCGTGCCAGCGCCGACTTCCTCCTGCGCCACAACGGCCAGCAGGCGCTGCTGCAAGCCTTGCAACAAGACATCCTGCGCCGCGCCCGCCGCCGCCATCCCGGTTTCGATCAATTGAATGTCGCCGAACAGTGGCTAGCGTTATCGCGCCTGACTCGGCAACCCACCCGCGCCATCAGCCAGGCCCTGAGCCCACGACCGAAGCAGCGTTTGTCCAGCGTCGAATTCAGCCGTCAGGTCGCTCACCTGCAAACCTTGAGGAACGCGTTATGACTGAACAGATCGAGCCCGGCAGCGCGACGCACGCCGCTCAGCAACGCCAGCGTGCCAGCCAGTTGGCGCAGGCAGTGCGCAACGAATTGAACAAGGCGCTGATCGGCCAGGAAGCGGTGGTCGACGATGTCCTGACCGCGCTGATCGCCGGCGGCCACGTGCTGCTCGAAGGCGTGCCCGGTCTGGGCAAGACCTTGCTGGTGCGGGCACTGGCGCGATGCTTCGGCGGCGAGTTCGCGCGCATCCAGTTCACCCCGGACCTGATGCCCAGCGACGTTACCGGCCATGCCGTGTATGACCTGCAGACCGAGCAGTTCAAGCTGCGCAAAGGCCCGCTGTTCACCAACCTGCTGCTGGCGGACGAGATCAACCGCGCCCCGGCAAAAACCCAGGCGGCATTGCTTGAAGCCATGCAGGAGCGTCAGGTGACGCTCGAAGGTCGCGCCCTGCCCATCGCGCAACCGTTCATGGTTTTGGCGACGCAGAACCCGATCGAACAGGAAGGCACCTATCCGCTACCGGAAGCCGAGCTCGACCGTTTCATGCTCAAGGTGCGCATGGATTATCCCGACGCCGATCAGGAGCTGAACATGGTCCGTCAGGTCTGTCGTTCGACCCGCGCCGACATGCTCGATGTGCAACCGCTGCGCACAGTGTTGCAAGCCAAAGACGTGCAGGCGTTGCAGCGTATTGCCAGCGATCTGCCGCTGGACGATCAGGTCCTTGATTACGCCGTGCGCCTGGCGCGCAGCACGCGCACCTGGCCGGGGCTAACCCTCGGCGCCGGACCGCGCGCCTCGATTGCACTGGTTCGCTGTGCCCGTGCCCGGGCATTGTTGCGCGGCGGCGAGTTCGTGATTCCGGATGACATCAAAGGCTGCGCGCTGGCGGTGCTGCGCCATCGCGTGCGCATCGCACCGGAGCTGGACATCGAAGGCCTGCAGGTCGATCAAGTGCTCGCGCAATTGCTCGATCAAGTGCCGGCGCCGCGCCTGTGAAACCCTCGCGTCTGCTGCTGATCTGGCTGGCGCTGCTGCTGTTAGTCAGCATTGTGCTCGGCGCCTTTCAGGCACTTGGCAGAGAGTTCCCGTCGAGCCTGATTTCGATCAACTGGGGGTTGCTCCTGGCGCTGTTGGCCTTGGCGGTTATCGACGCCGTACGTCTCAGACGCCTGCCCTCGCCGCGCATCAAACGGCAGATGCCCGGCAGCCTGGCACTCGGGCGCTGGGGAGAGGTGAAGCTGCAAATCGCCCATGAGTTTGCCGAGCCATTGTCCATTGGTCTCTTCGACCACGTTCCAGACGGCCTCGCGTTTGAACATCTGCCAATGCTTGTCGAGCTTCAACCCGGCCATGTCAGTCACATCAGCTACCGTCTGCGACCTCTCGAACGCGGGCATTTCAGCTTCGAACAGTGCGAAGTCAACCTGCCCAGCCCCTTGGGATTATGGTCCGGCAAACGCCTGCTCAGCGTCCGCGACGAGACCCGTGTCTACCCGGACTTCGCCCGGCTTTACGGCGGTGAGTTGCGCGCCGTCGACAACTGGCTCAGCCAGCTCGGCGTGCGCCAGCGACAACGTCGCGGTCAGGGTCAGGAGTTCCATCAGTTGCGCGAATTTCGCGAGGGCGACAGCCTGCGCCAGATCGACTGGAAAGCCACCGCCCGCCAGCGCACGCCGATTGCCCGCGAGTACGAAGACGAGCGCGATCAACAGATCATCTTCCTGCTCGATTGCGGCCGGCAGATGCGCAGTCACGATGGTGAGCTGTCGCACTTCGATCACGCGCTCAATGCCTGTCTCTTGCTCAGTTACGTAGCGTTGCGCCAGGGCGATGCGGTGGGATTGAGTACGTTCGCCGATGATCAACCGCGCGATGTCGTGCCAGTCAAAGGCAGCGGGCAACTGAACGTGCTGCTGAACACGGTTTACGACCTCGACAGCACACAGCATCCGGCTGATTATCAGGCCGCCGTCAACCAACTCCTGACGCGACAAAAGCGCCGCGCGCTGGTAGTGCTGGTGACCAATTTGCGCGATGACGATGATCAACTGCTCGGCGCGGTCAAACGCCTGAGCGCGCAGCACCGGGTGCTGGTGGCGAGCCTGCGCGAGGAAGCGCTGGATACGTTACGCCAGACGCCAGTGCAAACACTGCCCGAAGCATTGGCCCACTGCGGCACGGTGAATTATTTGAATGAAGGGATAGAACTCCATGAACAGTTGAATGCTCATGGAGTTGTCGTGATGGATGTTCGGCCCGCGGAGTTGGGAGCCGCGTTAGTGAGCCGCTATCTTGGCTGGAAAAAATCCGCCACGATATAGCGCGACCGCACGCTCAGACTACGACCAGAGTCAATGACATCTGGGTTGTTCCCACAGGGTTTTTCACGCTTGCACTGACAACAACCGAGCCAGTTTCAACAGGTTCGAAGACGACCTTCGACCATCCCTTGTCATCGCTGACAGTCCCTCTCAGCGGAACATCATCAACGGTCCAGAGCACGCTCATATCGACCACTGGCTCGGTCAGGTTTTTAACGACCTGCACTGCGATCGTCACAGGCTTGCCTACTTGCCCGATGAGGGGCACGGCATAAATGGAACGCAAGATAACGCTAGGCCGGGCAACCACGTTGATCTTTGCCAGGGAAACCGCGCCCGGATTCAGCCAGGCCTCGAGATCAAATTCCCCGACTTCAGCAGCCAGAAATGATGCCGGAGCGATCCCGTACTCGTCGGAAATCGATGTGGGCAGCGACTTTCCGGCGTATCGCCAATTGACCGGCAGGTTTGTTACGGGTGTGCCTTGCGGGTTGAGTTTCACCACTGCCCAGGCATTCACTTCGTCTGCACGATAGATCATTGCCCTGTCGCAACTGAGCGATTCAATCACCGGCACTTGCCCGGTATAGGTCAATACAGCCATATCCCAACCGGCCAGCCCGCCTTCAACGGTCGCTGACAGAACGCCGTCACTCAAACCCATGAAAGTCCAGTCGGCAATTCCCTCGTCATCGGTTACCGAGCTCACTATGTGCCCGCCAAACTCCCACGTCACGAGCACTCCGGCCAAGGGCTGTGCGGTCAACGCAGACACCACTCTCGCTTTTGCATGCACCCGGGGTTCGTCGGCAGACTGCCGGGCGTCGGACGGTTCATAAAGTTCTGCGATCTGCCTCGGTTGGGCGAGGACAAGATCCATTGCAATCGAAGCCGTATTACCAGCATCCCCAACTGTTGCGATGACCTGACTGGAACCTGGCGTTGTGGGAACAAAGCGTACTGTTGCCCTCCCGTAAAAGTCGGTCTCGGCGTTCAAAACGCCAAGGTCAGTGTGCGTAAATGTCACCAGCACCCCTGCCATGGGTTTTGCGCTGATGGACGAGACGACCTGGATCGTCTGTTCAAAGACATCTCCCCAAAGCAGCTGCGAACCGGCATTGCTGGCCGTCAATCCGATTTTCATCACCCGCGAACCTGCACCCTGCGACATCGCGTTGGTCGGCGACAGCCGTGCCAGCCGTTCGGCGCAAAGTCGCAAGGCGAAACTGCCGTCCGTGGAATCTCCCGCGCGCAACCCGAACCTTGCCATTCCATTCCTGACAACCTGCGCCACGCCCAGCTCTGGCTCATAGCTATTGCCCAGTACCGCAGGCGCAGTGCCGATATGCCCCATACGTACGGTCTGCCCGTTAAATTCTTCCGGGAAAAACGCCACGATACTGTGCCTGCCTTTACGACGGGGGAAACCGGTGGTGTCACCCCAGACCTGACTGGTCTGACCATCGAAACTGACGTTGACTCGAGGCCAGAGATCTTCTGCCAACGGTTTGAAGGTGGCGCTTCTCTGCTCTGAGGTATTGTCGTAAAGACTGAGCAAAGTGGCCTGCACCGTATGCATGTCGATGGTCGCGGGAAGCACGGCGAAGCCGGAATTGCCATCGCTGTCCGTGTTGACCACTACGGGGGCTGCGCCCGAGTGCCAGGTAACCGGCACATCGGCAACTGCCTCTGCGGTAAAACGCGACACCACATTAGCCCATGTCCAGGCCTGATCGAGATCGACTACCGGATCCACCGGTGACTCGAGTATGAAATTGAAACTCAAGGCGTTATGTCCCAATTCCATTGGTGTGACGGGTGCGAGGAATGCCAATTGGGGCAGGTTTGCAGCGAGCGCAAAGTCGCCCGCTTTTGTGCTGCTGCGCAAGTCGAGTTGCCAGAAAGCGCCCTCTGCACCAAGCGCTTGAGACTGCGCCAAGGGCGGACTCACGATCGCATTCAGTTCATCGGCAGGCGTTCCCGACCACTCCAGCGCTGCTGACAGGCCCACCAGCGGGCTTAGCTCATTGAGACAGACCGTAAACTGATGATCCGCACCGAGGCAGGGATATAGCTCCTGCCCATCGAGTGCTGCCGTTACCCGATCCAGCCTGACGCCAAGCTCACGGGTCAGATCCGGATTGATGAATCGCCCGCACAACTCGCGATCATCTGCAACGTCATCGGCCCGCAAACGCAACTCAAAGGGGCTGCTGCGACTGTCGGCAGCGCTGGAAGACAGGCTCCATGTCAGTCCATCAGCCCCCAGCGGGAAAGAAATGCCCGGATCAGCAGGTTTCAGGCCGATCAGTGGGTCGTTCTCTCGCCAATCAAGGCTGATGCGTTTGGTGCCGATCCATGGGCTGCCGGGAACAGGGGTGACCCTGAGAGTGTGCGTATGGCCATGTCGGCACAGCAGACCAATGGTCTGCAGATCGACGGCTTCGCCGTCCAGGGTTATTGCGACATGCTCTTTCCAGAGGCTGGTCGCAATTGCCTTCACGATGAATTCCTTCTCGCTCGGCTCGGCTTCTTCGTGAGCCTTGATGGTGGCAATGACGCGATGGTCTCCGGCACTTGCAGGCTGATACTGATGACTGGCCCAACCGCCAGTGCCTGTCAGAGTCATCGGCATGTTCCCATCCGGCTCCTTCCAGAAAACCAACGCGCCCTCTACCGGTTCACCTGTTCCTGATGTCGTCCTGTGCAGCACCTGCACCCACATCCGTGCACTTTCGTTTTCATCCACCACGCAAATCCTGTCAGGCCCCCGCACCTGACCGGGTATGACCACGTTGCGTGCCAGCGACATCGGTTTGGCAGGCGAGCCTTCCAACAGGTGGCCAGAGGTCAACCGCAAGGAAAATTGGCCATCCTGTTTGTCATCGTTATCCAGACGATAGGCAAGTAATCCATCCGCCCCTATACGAACAGGTATTTCGAGCGGCGGCGAAACAGTAACGCCCAGTTTCTCCGCAGGCTCGCCATTCCATCGCAGCGCCACCTCGGTGCCTCGAAGCACGTCGGGGAACCGGATCTGCAAATGCCAGGTCGTCCCGCGATTGGGGTAGCCCTTCAGTTCCCACGGCTGCTCGTCTCCGGCTTCAGTGATCGTGCGAACCTCCTTCAACGGGTCGGTCGCGAGGACCTTGACCTCAAAGACCTCCGTCACTGCGCCGCTAGCGTAATAGAGACTCTCGACCGAGGCTTCAATACGCACATCACCGGCAGCGCTCGGTTTTTGTTCAAACCAGGCCCAGCCCTCGTGATCGGTCGACGTCGTGGTTTTGACGTCAGTGTCTTTTACCGTCCAGGTGACTGTCCTTCCTTCCTGTGCCTTGTCGGTGTAATGCGAGCCAACGCAGACGCCGACCCTGATGGATTGGTCATACTCCATCACCACGTAATGCGCCGCCTCTTTCAGTTGAATGAACTTCAGGCGGTGGTCACCCAATGAGACCGGAATATCCAGCACGGGTGCATGGAACTCGTTTGATAACTGCAGGTTGAAAAGGTACGGGGGATCGCCGTCGATCTCTGGGCAAACCAGGCTCCAGGAGTCATCCAGCGGTTTGTCCTTGCCCCAGTCTGGATCGGCGACAATTGCGCCCTGCGGATTGGCTTTGTTGTGCAGGGACGCCCGCGTGCCCCGCCACGCATCATCCTGAGCATGGATGCATTTGAAACGATGCGCTGCCGAACCCAGCGCGCCCAGACAAAGAGGCACGGCACGGTCCAGTGGCAATTGCTGCCCGTCCAGTTCCAGGATCAACACCTGCGCCGCCGGCAAGTGCAACTGAAGATTGATCCGGGTGATACGCAACGAGGAGAAGTAGTCGCCCTCTTTGTTGACCGGACTGATGGCGTGGACTTTGAGAATGTGAGTGTCCACAAGCGGCAATGTCACATCCACTTGGTACGAGCGCGGTTTGAACAGGCGAGGCAGGCCAGCGCGCTGGCGCAGAAGATCGTCATGCCGATCACGGCGCACGCTCGGGTGCAAGGGAATTTGCTGGGTAACAGGCAGTCCGGCCACACTCAGCTCCAGCAGGCCCTCCTCCTCGTGGTCCATTTCACAAAGAAAGCTGATGACATACCTGACGTCATCGCTGGCGCTCTTGAACAAGGTGACTTCCTGATAAGCGGAAGAACCGTCGAGAGCAGACAGGATATTCACGCGCTCGCCACCCTCCAGTTGCTCTCCCTTGGTTACGACGTAGCTTGGGTTGACGGGCCCCCTTTTCCACTGCGCGAGGCTCTGAGAGAAGTCACCATTGATGATCAAATTCCGCTCGGCCTGAATACTGGAGTCAAGCATGATGATGGCTCCGTTCGGCATTACGTTGCAGAGCATTCACTCTGGCTTCAACCAGATTTTCCACCGCCAGGGTGAAGGTCGGCTCACCAGCCTTGGCCGTAAAACGGAGGGTAACAATGAGGTCTGTAATGGACGCAAGCACCGCAGATTGTGCCGGTTCGCGACACCGCGGAAAATGGATTTCCCAAGAGGAAACGGCCCCGGAAGACTCAAAGGCACGAAGCAGACCCGTATCCTGGTCCTCCATGACGCGCCCATCATCAGCAACCCCACTGGAAATACCGATTTGCTGTCCCGAGCGCGTATTGAACAGTACATCGGCAGGTGGCGTGGTGCTGTCGGGGTCATGCAGATATTCCACCGCCCGCGGCACTGGCCGAACCACGGTGCGACTGCCGGTCTGGGTCAACGTGGCCCTGAGGTTTTCGTAGGGTCCGAGCAATGCCGGGCAGTCCACTTCAACCGATCGGATCAGCCGGCAGTACTCGCCGGGATGGTCGCGATTGAAGTTCAGCTCACTTACAGAGAAGGCCAGCCTTCCGCCATTCTGCAGTTGTTCAAGCGCCTGCGCCCAGTTGGGGGCAGCAGCCTGAGGCTCGACCGCATCATCGAAGAGCTGCCTAACGGAAATCGTTTTGGCCCGCTCGATGGATCGCTTGAAGTCTTGCAAGTGATTGCTTTGCTCACGCATCAGAAAGTCGATCAACTGCTGGCCAGCGAGCAAACCGTGATGCTTCTCGGACCAGGCCTGAGGCAAAGGTGACTGTGAATCGTAATCACCGGTTTGCGCGATGCGCGATGCCTGGGCACTGATGCACAGACTGTAGGTTGCATCATAAGCCTGGTAGTACAACGCCTTGAGTTGTGCTAGCAGCCAGTCGTAAAGCTGGCTGTGGGCGGTGCGTTTTTGCAGGAAGTCGTACACGGCCATGGATTGGAGATTGGTTTGCAGGACTAATTGCAGACTGGCCCGGGCGGCATCCACAGCTATCACCTGCGCATTGATCTGCTCATCCAGCGCCTGCAGTTCGGCGAGTGCCAGGTTGCGTTGCAAACCCCACTCGCGGCGACGCAGACGATAGCCTTCGGTCACCGCTCTTTTTTCCGCATCTGCCTGTTTGCCCAGGGAGGCGATCTGCAAGCCCTGTGCGATGGCATGCAAAACACCTTCTGGAAAAGCATTGCCGTTGGCCGCGCCAAAGACTTTGGGAATGACCGAAATCCCCCCCGCAGCAGCCTGAACGGCGACCGAGCTCTGATTGAGTTCTTTGGCAGCGTGAAGGTCATCCATGACCTTGTATTCTTCTGCCGTGACGTTCTCGTCAAACCAGGCGGCGTATTCATCGGCGCGTTGCTTTACGGCGGCGTGACTTTGGCGCAAGGCCGCCAGCGTCGCATTCATCTGAGCCAGGGATTTTTCCTGAATGGCTTTCGTCCACTCGGCCTGTTCAACCAGATGCCGCTGCTGCAGCTCTACCTGTTGTGCCGTGTCGCGCTGTTCCATGAAGCGCAGCATCTCACTGCCGAGACTCTGCAGCTCTTGCGCAGAACGCAGTGCAAATTCACTGGTCACTCGCCAGCTATAACCGTTGATGACTGGCCGCCCCCCCATTCGCTGCGGCCCGGCGCTGCTTCCGGCAGCGAGATTGAGCAACAGTTGCGCAGGATCACCCGGCGGTTCATACACAGGCAGGTCGAGCGGTTTTCCGTCAATGGTCAACCAATGACGCAAGTTGTACAGGCGTTGCCCAAGTAATTGGAACAGCGTCAGCAAGCGCTCGTTGGTCGGCAGTTTGAATGGTGGGGTAGCCAGCAGCCCCATCACGGGTGCGAAATCAGCCGAAGGCGGCACGTCTGCAAGGGAATACAGATGCGTTCTCTCAAATGCTTCCAGCGTCGGGCGCGCGTCGCTCTTGTCAATCAGCGCGCCGAGCGTTTGTGTCTGCCAATCAGTCACCGAGCGCGACGAAGGCGGGTCGCCCATCAAGTTCTGGGCCTGCACGTAACACTCCTTGGCCAGCACCAGACTGTCCCGAGTCTGTTGGCGGTAATACCAGTCCCCTTCCTCGACCAGATTCTTGACGTACTCCAGGAAAGTCAGGATCTGAAAATGCTTTGGCGCCGCGTAACTGATGGCGTACGGATCTTCTTCCACCAGACACTCAGGGCCGGCATTGCCAGGACTCACCAACGGCCGGCAGCGCCAGTAGTCGCGTGGGTCGCTTGGCTGCGGGGTATCCGAAGCCTGCGCGATCGCTTGCGGATCGAACACCCTGCGCCACCAGGCTTCGGCCTCGCGATAACGATTTTCGTCGCGAAAGCGGATAGCCACCAGATGGATCAGATGGAAGAACAGTTCCCAGAAATACAGACCATTGGCACCATTGAAGGCACCGTTAGGCTCACTGACCGGCCCGGCTTCCGAGATCGGTTCAGGCAGAAACTGTGTCGTCCAGTCGAGCACCGCATCCACGGAAATGTTGGCGAGGCCGACCAACCGCGGACCGAAAAGCGAATTGAGGCGTACCCGTGCCAATGTTCCCGGCGTGTTGAAGGCCAGAAACTGCGCCGCGTCATGCCGATTCTTTTCCAGCACCGCAGGGTCGAAACCGACGATGGCGGTCATTGTCAGTACGAACTGTTTACGGCCATAGGTTGCAGAGGCAGTAGTCGCGCCGAAAGTGAAGGTAATGGGGCTGGTGAAGCCGCCTGAACCACGCGTGTAGGTAAGCCAGTCGGTGGCCCATCCACCGTCTGTCGAATACGCTCCACTGGTTTCTTTCGGATCCCCGACCGAGGGTTGGCTGGTCAGCGTCAAATCGAAATCAACGGTTGCCACGCCCCCGGTGCTATTTGGCCTGCAAATGCCCCTGACAAACAGGATGTCTCCCGTGGAGTGAGTCAGCATAAAAGCATCCAGTTCGTAGAACTCAGTCAACGTCCCGGGCGTCTGGACCGTCGTGACCATTTTTGGCCGGGTTTGCTCAGTCAACGAATGCTGGACCGTCAGAACGCTGTCGAAACGCTGCTCCAGCATTTCCAGCCAACCCTCTTCATAGGTCGGGACAGAGCGAAACAGCGTATCGCGCACCACCGGCGTCTGCGCTACAGCACCGTTGAAAAACAGCACGCCGAGAACGCCATTGGGCTGACTTGGGGTAACACGGACCGTGGCAATCAAACGGCTCTCGGCTGGCGGAGGCGCGTCGAGATCTCCAATGCTTTGCAAATTTGTTGCAGGCGACCAGTCTCCGTTCTGCGATTTGAAGGCTATGTTGATGTTTACCTTGTACGGAACATAGCCATCCTTGCCTTTGTCCCCGAGTTTTTCCGAAAGCTCAGCCCAGACCAGACACGGCCGACCGTTCCAGAACACCGGCCGCATATCCAACACGGTTCCGGTCGCCCCTGCATCGACCATCTCCCACTCGTTCCATGCCGCAGGGTTGACGTCGGTGCAGGTAGGCGTCAATTCGATCCGCGCTTCGCGCCAAAAATATCGATAAGGCGCAACACGCTCGCGGCCAACAAAGAAATAACGCCCGTCCACCGCGGTACTGCCATTCAGAAAAGCACTGATGACTTCCAGGTTGCAGACTTCTTCAAAGGACTTCAGGTAATTGCGCAAAGCTATCAATACCGAATCGCTGCTCAGCCGCGTCTGATTCAGATCCGTCATAAGCGTCTGGAACAAACGAGTCGTGCGCGGCCTTGCGAACGGTGTCATGAAGTTTTCCGGCTGGACGAGGAGCGACATCGAGGCCGACCAGCCCGAATAATTGCTTAGCAGTTTCCAGCGTTTCAGATCTTCTTCGGGAAATTCTGTTTCCGAATAACCCGGCTCAAGCTTGCGGTAGGCGGCGTTGATGAATTTCTGCGCGCAACTGATCGCCTCGGCACCCAGGGCACCAGGTACTTTCTGCGTGTCGAGTGAGTCCAGACGCAACAATTCATTCAGGTGCTCAGCGTTTCTTATGATCTTGAACCGACCAACGCTCTCGCCGAAATGGCCCAGGCAATAATCCGTCAACGCAGCGCGACGTTGTTCCAGCAAATCATTGATGATGCTTTGGCTCATGATCTTTACCTTCTGGCGGGGAGATACCCAAACGTCATGCTTCATTCGGAAGCAGGAAGAGGTGCGAACCGAATCACTTCAAAATCCACACTTTTTTCGCTGGTTTCCGAGAGCACCCTGCAAATGAATGTGCCTCCGGTGGGACTTGAGACAACCGCTCGGGCAACGCCTTGCTGAGTGGTCTGCCCCTGCTGGGGCTGAATTACCACCTCAACGGCCAGTAAACGCTCGTCACCGATGGCTGTTGCGGACCAACTCACCCAGCGGTTTTTGCCCAGATTGCCGAAGCTATCCATGAGAACCGCGGTCAACTCGACCGCTTGCCGTTCTGGAACCACGCTCGTGGGTACTCTGGACATGAAGGCTGAGGGGAAATCCAGGAGCAGACCGTCGTCGGTCAACTGGATGAGCGGCCCCTCCTGCGGCGTGATCAATGGCACCCAGAACAGGGGACGCTCAGCCCCCATGACTTTTCCAGGCGTGTAGGTTGCCGTGGCGATACCCGTTATTGGCTGGGTTTTGCCAATGACCAGCGTGCCGAGACTGGCCTGTCCGCGAATGACCACACCGCTGAGCGGTTTGCCATCCTGGTCAGTCAGCTTGATAGTGAAAATGATCTGGCCTGGACTACCGGCAATCACCTCGGTGTTATCCACCTCGATCTGCATGTTGATGAGCGGCGCGCGAAGCTCTGCGGATAGGCGAACTGCAGGCGCCGTTTCCGACAGGCTCAATGAGGCATGCTCGGCAGCGCTTTTGTAAAAAGCCTTGTCGACGGCCTCGGGCAGCGTCCCCAGCAGAAAAATGGTCAGCGCATCCATATTGGTATGGGCAGCGAGTTCGAGCACCCGAACCAATAAGTCGAGCTGCTTGAGGTTCTTCAAGAGTCCATATTGCGGGTCGATCCGACCGATGCACTCATGCACCTCCTGCTCGCTCCAGTCGAAGAACCGTGCCAGCCAGACTTCCGATGCCTGCTGCGCCAGGCGCAGCGCATCGGTGGATAAATCCTTCGGATCACCCCATTCCCTGATCTGCCTCAGGTACTCAAGCATCTCGGTATGAGGCTGCTCGCTGATCTTCAAGGCATGAGTCAGAACCGTCAGGTAATACAGGGTAGCGACGCTAAAGTCATGGGGCTGATCCTGCTCCCACCAATCGTTGAGCCCGTAATCGAGAAGCGCATCCAGTGTTTCGAGGCTGATGTCGAGTTCGGCCACGACAGCGCTGCGCCGACGCATGTCAGCCAGCAATGAAAACAAAGGATCAAGAGATTCCTCCGTCAGGCCGCGTGACAGTGCCCAGTCGTCTCCCGCATGCTCGACAATTCTGACCAACAGCTCATAAACGCTCGAATCTGCCCAGTTCAAAACCCTCAGCGCCCGCTCTGCATCGAGCCCGGTATAAACAGCCAGACATTCACGAGCGACCGAAAGCTGAGCGGCACGCGCCTGCAGCAGAACCGTGAGCATGAGCTCGACAATGGGAGTACGCACGCTGATGTCATCTTCATCCAGCCCCTCCCTGACCGCTTTGTCGAGTTCCACCCTGGCGAAGCCAACGTATTGGTCATCGGTTCCGTCTCGAGATTTCACCAGGCCCAAAGGGTCGGTCAGCGAAGACAGCAGATCCGTCCAGTTGCGGCCTACCAGCGCGGGCACGCCGGCGGTCAGGAAACCGGTATGAGTCAACAATGCCTCGCCGAGCAAATTGCGGACCTGCTCGAACAAACGCAGTTCAGGCTCGTCCGCCACATTGGACACCTGAGGATCCGCCACCTGCTGCAGCATCCACAGCACCGGTAAATCGCGCGTTCCACACCAGTACCGGCATGCAGCCAATGCCGAAATGAGGTTCAGTACATCGGGCACAGTGTCACCGGCCGCGGGTTCTCCTTTGATCACCGGAACGCCCGCCAGACCGTCAGCCCAAGCCTCCCGGCCAAGCAACATGAGCATCAACAGCCCCTCGACAGGCGTCATGCCCAACAAGCGTGGCAATTTCACCAGTCGGTAAAACGCCGACAGAATCTCCGGGCTGCGCACGAGCGTGTTGGTTCGGCCATGGGCACGGGCAATCGCCAGCGCCAGATACTGGTATGTCTGCAGGTCGATTTCCAGCGCGCTGCAGATTCGGCTGACGGTAATTTCCGGCACACCTTGCGCCGGCAGCAATGGAAACTCGCCGTTATCAAGCAGCAATGGATCGCGGTAGTCGCCCTGGACGTTATTGAAGATCTGATCGAATTGTGAAGGTGCCTGCCCGCGGCCATAGATCGAGAACTTGTCGATGAACACCGCGAAATCCGCAGCCTTGCAGTCGAAGCCTTCACGCAGGGTCTGGAACAACCCCAACGCATGCACGGTATGGTCGGTCAGCCGGATGGCGGGTTTCTCGGGTTTGTCAGGGGCATCCGGGATGCCGGCCCACTCGGCATTGAAAGCGGCCACCAGCAGCGAGTCCACCTCCTCGGGAGGCAGCTTCAGCCATAGATCCAGGCGCCGCTTGCGGTTCATCCGGTCGTATCGCCCCGGGACCATGGGGGATTCGCTCAAACGGTGCAGAAGATTTTCGTAATTGACACTGACGGCGGGTGATTCGCCGCCGTTGATGTACACCGAACCGGAACGCTCGCTTTCCTGATCGTCGGTCGGCCCATAGATTTTCACGTTAGCCGACCGTGTTGGTGCATAACGACGAATCGACAGAAAAGCCTCCACTCCTTCGGCATCCAGTCTGGTGCGCTGAGCGAAAAAGGCCACTTGATTGAGGTTCTGCCAGTCCAACCCGGTTGTACCGTAATTCCTAAAGTAGAATGCCTCTCTGATGTCAGTGTCGACGTCGTCGGGAATGAGGTCCTCGGTCAACAATTCTCGCTGGAACGGCCCCAGCCGCGAGGCATGAGCCAGCGCACGGCCGGCATCGTCATCCCAAGCGTGCGGAATCAGAAAGTTGGGGTATTCGATATCTGTCCAGCGGGCAAAATGTCCCACTGAAAGACCGCGATCAGCAACCACCGCATTGATGGTTGCCCAGTGCTTGAAATACGGCAGACCATTGGGGTAGCGCCGCTGGATCAAGGCGTCTTCCAGCTCCAACTCTGTTTTGTCGATAAACCTTTCCAGCACCTTGATGATAATGTTGACAGCAGAAACCGTCTGGTGCATCGCGTTGTGGTCGATGGCTAATTCCTTGATATCGGCACGACGCGTATGGAGTGGAATCGTGCCGATCGCCTCATCGGGGTTACCATATTTTTCGACGTTGTTCTCGACCCACCTCCACAGTTCTACCAGATAGGCGACTACTCCCGTGGCATCTTCAAGCGCGCCAACGGGTGCGAACTGGTCATATGCCGGGCTGAACAAAAGCTCGTAATTGGGCCCGGTATTGAACCCCCCCGCCGCGTAAGGTGCCGGTCGAGCCTGGGCGGTCAATGACTGCTCGATAAACTGCCGGCGCAGATAAATGGCCAGAGCATTGGCCCGACGCAGAAACCTCCTCGCCTCCTCGATGCTGATTCCAAAGTCTCTGGCCAGTCCCACGGGCCCCTTTTCCACCAAGGGAAAAATCGAGCCGCCGCTTTCCAGCCAGTTTCTCAGACCGGCGAGATTTTCCTGGCTCTGCTGCTCGCCGAAGACCTGCTCGAACAACTCCAGGCTGGGGCGTTTCGCGGTATTTTTCATGGTCATGCTGTCAGTCCTTGAACAGGTGATGTGCGCTGGCGAGCAACCTCACCGGCACCGGCTGATACGCCCATTCAACGCTCCAGCACAGCAACGGTCTACTGTCATAAATGACAGTCCTCATGACCGTTTATCGGAACTACCTGTGAGAATGGTCAGGCGACTCGGCCGGCACATCAAAACGCCCGCTTTCTGCATCGTCTGACATCGGCGTCCCTGTGCTGGACGTTTGCCGGAAACGGCACCATTGGGCGCCGATGGGCAGCGGCTCCGCCGGCGTAGCTGTCCAGCCGGCGTCAGTGACCGCAACGGGGCCGGCAAGCACGACATCCGGGTTGTACCAGCTCATCAGCATTCCCGTGCCCGGTCTGCCCGAGCCCGTGAAGGCCGCCACCGGAGAAACCCAAGAACCTGGCCTTGGGTATGTGAATTGCGGAAGGAAAAGCCTCACCTGACTCTCCCACTCGCTGGGGACAGAATGAAACTCACCCTTGGAGGCCACAACGCTCAATGTCACCGCCCCATCGGGTAGCTCCAGCGTTGCCGGGATTGACCAGCTCGCGTCGTCAAGCACCGGGGCCGTGCCCAATACGTATTCTCCGCGCTTGAGCGTGATCAGGTCACCAGAAACGCCGAACCCGGACACCGTCACCGTAGCGCCAAGGAATTCTTCGGGAGTGGGTGATTCGGGCATCGGCGCGACGGGTACGACCCGACACGGCACGTCAGGGCCGGGTTTTGACGTTTTTCCCTCGAACGTCTGAGTTGCCCAAAGGATTTCGTCTCCGACCTCCAGCACAACGCTGGCTTCCCACGTACCGTTCACACCGATCTGGACATCGCGCAACAGCGGCTCATCGAGCCCGCGGCGCCAAACGGTAACCAACCCGTCTCGCCGACCTGTACCCGACAGAACTGCCGTGCGCGTCAGATCGCCTCCAGGAAGCGGCCGCACGAACTCGGGCGGCATGACGACGACGTCGAATTGGCGCACCTCACTGTCTGGTGAGGCCCGGTCGTTGAGGGTTTGCTGCGCGGTGATGAACCATGTCTTGATGGCGAGTCCGGTGAGCGACACAGACCACGGGCCGTCCTGCCCGAGAATCACGGGCTCACCCAAGCGCTTGCCTTCCTGCGCGTCCCAAAGCTGCATCGAAGCGCCTGCCATGCCGAAGTCACCGGTCACCGTCAGATCACTGTCCGTTTCCTGTTCGGGCAGCGGCGTTCTGATCGCGGGTTTGAGCCGTTCCCTGTAGACCGTGAACGTCAGGGAGCCCGGCTTCGATGTGAGTCCGACGACTGTCTGCTTCGCTTCGATGGTGTAGCGCACCCCATCCGTAAATGGAGTCGGGCGCCGGAAGGTCCAGGTTTCCCCGGTGACCGTCGCTGCAAACGAGGAGCCGCTGTCGCTGAACGTGATGTTCACCAACGCGCCGGGGAAGCAGGTACCGCTGAAGATCGGCGTGAGCCCGTTCTCGGGAGGGACATCGAGACCGGGTTCGCGAGGCAGGATGCTGATTTCATACTCCATCCAGCCTTCAGAACCGTCCAGCTCTTGTCGGATCGATATTTTCCGTTTGTTCGTCGGCCCCCAGGATTCCAGAGCCTGCGTGGACCACAGCCTGTTTCTGACGACAACAGGCGTAGCTATTTCGGCTCCGGCAAAAAGGCTGACGGTAGCGCGGTCGACCCCTTCGCCGCTGAAGGTGGGTTGATACTCGCCGTCATCAGTAACCTCTCTGACAGGTTGTAATTCCTTGCTGAGCGTGAAGAGAAGTGGCAATGATTCGATCCAGCCGCCGCTGTTGTCGGGGACTCGTTGTCGGGCACTCAATTGGAAGTCGCCCGGCTTCCAGTCCAGCGCTGTTGTTTCCCAATTTCCCCCTGCTACTTTTACCGATACAGGCTCCGTTCCGCCCGGGCCGCCGAGGATTTTGATATCGACCATCGCATCGGTGAGGCCAGTACCGGAAAACCGTATTTCGCCATCAGGAAGAAAGACTACAGAGGGCGCTGGCAATTGCATGGGACGGATTTTTACAGCCCTTGCGACGCTACGTTTTGACTTCAAAATGCCATTATCCTGGTACACCGTCAGCGAATGAACACCCGGTTCCAGGTTCAATGGGACAACCCACTCCTCTTCAGTCAACTTGCCACTTTGCCCTACCTGCACGTCTGTGAAATCGATGAATGCCTTCACAGTTGCACCAACTACGCCAGCAGTGCCGGAAAGCGAAAAAGCCACATCCTGGATATCACCCGGCCGTGGTAATTCAATGACTGGTATGCGTAATCCAGAGGTGTAGGTTTGCGGTAAGGATTTTTCTGAAGTGTATGTTTGATTCCCGATAGAAAAGCGCGCCAGAGCAACATATTCGTAATCTCTATCGTCAGGCTCGAAACCCGGCAGCCAAGCTGGGGAGTTCCACCTGCCATCACGTGCGACGGTAGTTATTCCGAAAGCGTGCTTCTCGCCTGCGCCAGTTCCTGTTACTTCGATTCGAGTATCAGGCAGACCGCTACCGTTGACTTGGCTGCCAGTACCTTCCTGCGGTTCGATGATCGGCGCGGGAAACTGTGTGGTGACCGAGACCGCTGTTTCATAGATCACGCTGAAGGCCGTTATACCGACAGCGCCAGCAGGCATGTAATGCGGCAACGTAAAGCTCCACACACCCTGACTCGCGTGGGTCGTGAACCTGAGCGGCGTGAAGTTCCCGGTGATCGTAATACGCACATCTTCGTTCCAGATGAGACCTCTGCCGGAAATAGTTGTCTGGCTCACGTCGATTACAGCGCCATTGGCGGGCTGATCAATTATCAAGGTAATGCCTTCGGGCAATTGTTCAGTATCGTCAGTCATGAAACCCCCGGGGGCACTGGTTCGTTCGGTGCAGAAAGCCACAACGGCCCAAGCGAGCACACCTGTAAAACCTGACAGTCCCGATCAACGGTAACTATTCCCACACTGCAACATGCTGACGTCCTTCAGCCGTTAACACGCGGCTACATCAGGTTGCGCCGTTGCCTACACATCACTCAGAATCCGCCGGCTTGTGCGCTTTGAAGCTGCCCCGTAACGTGATCCGTGCCGCTGCCAATCAGTGGTCGGGTTTAGTCGCCCGGGGGTTTGTCATCAAGGTGTATAAGCGTCATCCAGTCGGGTAATCCCTATCCCCGCACTCGATGGTGGCTGTACGCAGGGCGCTTCGGCGCGCCGGTTTTTGGTGATACCCCCGGTCGACTAACCTGCGTCCAGCCGCCACCCTTTCGTTTAGTCGCGAGGGGTGAAGGCCCCAACCAAGGGTTATCACCATGATCAAACCAACACCCAATCCCCCTGAAACCGAAGACTCGACCTCCCCCTACGCTTCCCCCGATTCCACCAGACTCCACGAGGCCGCTGAAAAAGCCCTCGATCACTACCTGAAAAAACCCGGCGCTGCGCCGTCGTGCAATTCCGTCGATCGCGGCATGCAGATGTTCATGGTCGCGCCCGACATCAACCCCGAAGCGATGGCCATTCAAACCTACGAAACCTTTTCTTCGGTCAGCATTCTGCTGCTCGACTTGGCGGACAGCCTCGAGGACAAGCCGCGACATCTGGCGATGGCGATCTATCAGTTGAGCGAGATGGGGTTATTGCTGGCGGAGAAGGCGCTGGATCAGGAGCGGGCGATCGCGGTGGCGTGATGTCAAGATCAAAAGATCGCAGCCTGCGGCAGCTCCTACATCTGGAATGCGTTCCCCTGTAGGAGCTGCCGCAGGCTGCGATCTTTTGCTGTTCAGGCAGAAGCCGGCAACGGCTGAAAACTGAAGTACTGCTTCAGCGCCAGCACCAGCTCGCCGAACTCCGCCGGCGCACGCCGCAGGATGAAACCTGCGTCGTAATGCAGCGGTGTGGCGTCTTCATGGCACCACACGCAGCAGGCGCTGAAATCGATAACTTGCTGGCTGCCATCGCGGGCCGGGACTTTGAGGCGTAACTGGAAATCTGCGCCGATCATCATCGGCAACTGGCTGATCAGCATCAGCCCGTCCGCAGACACGTTGCCGAGAAAGCCGACGGGTTTGTCGGTAATGCTATTGAACACTCTGAGGTAATACGGCAACTGGTGCCGTTCGATCCGGCGGTCGGTAAACATGATGTGCTGTACGCCATGCAGGGCTCCGCAAGGAGCCGCACCTGTGCTTCGGAACGAGCCTTTAGGCAGGCCCGCTCTCCCCGCTTCCGGTGTGACGGTCGCGACAATCGCCGTCACTTTTACCACTGCCAGTCGCAGGTGTTGCGCCGCCGTCGAGACAAGCCTCGCAAGCGGTTTACTTGACTATAGCGGAGCTTGTACAGACGGCCAGATTTTGTACGACAGTACCGTCAGAAGCGTGTCGGCCGCACCACCGCAGCGGCGCTGCGTGTCGGGTAATGGCCCAGGCTCTGCAAGGTTTCCAGACGCGCGCGGGCGCGGTAGGCGTATTCGCTGTTGGGGTACGAAGCGATGATGAACTGGTAGGTCTGCACCGCGTCGATGTACAGCTTCTGCCGTTCCAGGCACTGGCCGCGCATCATCGACACTTCCGGCCACACGTACGGGCGGGCGCGGCTGGCACGTTCTACTTTGGACAGTTCAAGCATGACCTGCTCGCAATTGCCACGTTCATAGGCGCTGTAGGCGTTGTTCAAATGATGGTTCATCGACCAACGGGTGCAGCCCGTCGCGGCGAGGACGCTGAGGGCAAGGGCGGCAATGGGCAACAATCGCATGGGGGTTCTCCTGTCTTGTGCTCTGTATCGACCCCTGGTCGAAAATCTTCAGGCGCGTTTGTCCCGAAGTTGCCACGTTCAATAAAGAAAACGATAAGTAGTGCATTCGAACAATGACTACACCCTTCGAGCATAGTAGCCTCTGCCTGCGCTTGAACTCAGGAGTCTTTGCATGTCCGTCCGTCGTACCAAAATCGTCGCTACCCTTGGCCCGGCCAGTAACTCGCCGGAAGTTCTCGAACAGCTGATTCTGGCTGGTCTGGACGTTGCCCGTCTGAACTTCTCCCACGGCACCCCCGACGAGCACAAGGCTCGCGCGAAACTGGTGCGTGACCTCGCTGCCAAGCACGGCCGCTTCGTCGCCCTGCTCGGCGACCTGCAAGGCCCGAAAATCCGTATCGCCAAATTCGCCAACAAGAAGATCGAGCTGAAGATCGGTGACAAGTTCACCTTCTCCACCAGCCATCCGTTGACCGAAGGCAACCAGCAAGTGGTCGGCATCGACTACCCGGATCTGGTCAAGGACTGCGGCGTGGGCGACGAGCTGCTGCTCGACGACGGCCGCGTGGTGATGCGTGTTGAAACCGCCACTGCCACCGAGCTGCATTGCGTGGTGACCATCGGCGGCCCGCTGTCCGACCACAAAGGCATCAACCGTCGCGGTGGTGGTCTGACTGCCCCGGCCCTGACTGAAAAAGACAAGGCCGACATCAAGCTCGCCGCCGAAATGGAAGTCGACTACCTCGCAGTGTCCTTCCCGCGTGACGCCGCCGACATGGAATACGCCCGTCAACTGCGCGACGAAGCCGGCGGCACAGCCTGGCTGGTGGCGAAGATCGAACGCGCCGAAGCCGTAGCCGACGACGAAACCCTCGATGGCCTGATCAAGGCCTCCGACGCAGTGATGGTTGCCCGTGGCGACCTCGGTGTGGAAATCGGCGACGCCGAGCTGGTGGGCATTCAGAAGAAAATCATTCTGCACGCACGTCGCCACAACAAGGCCGTGATCGTAGCGACGCAGATGATGGAGTCGATGATCCAGAACCCGATGCCGACCCGCGCCGAAGTGTCCGACGTGGCCAACGCCGTGCTCGACTACACCGACGCCGTGATGCTCTCGGCCGAATCCGCCGCTGGTCTCTACCCGCTGGAAGCCGTGCAGGCGATGGCGCGCATCTGCGTCGGCGCCGAGAAGCACCCGACCGGCAAGACCTCCAGCCACCGCATCGGCAAGGAATTCAGCCGCTGCGACGAGAGCATTGCGCTGGCGACCATGTACACCGCCAACCACTTCCCGGGCGTCAAAGCGATCATCGCGTTGACTGAAAGCGGCTTCACCCCGCTGATCATGTCGCGTATCCGCTCCTCGGTGCCGATCTACGCGTTCACCCCGCACCGCGAAGCCCAGGCCCGCGCGGCGATGTTCCGTGGCGTCTACACCATCCCGTTCGACCCGGCCTCGCTGGAACCGCACGAAGTCAGCCAGAAAGCCATCGACGAACTGACCAAGCGCAGCGTCGTGGAAAAAGGCGACTGGGTCATCCTGACCAAGGGCGACAGCTACCACACCACTGGCGGCACCAACGGCATGAAGATCCTGCATGTCGGTGATCCGCAGGTCTGAGTGACCGGCCGCTGAAACGCAAAAAGCCCCGCCATGTGAATGGCGGGGCTTTTTGTTGCCTGCATGTCGCTGAAAACCAGTTTTCACAGAACGTCAACTGTCAGTTCTGTCAGTTGTTGCAAGAGCCATTCTTGACTAGCGTGCTACTGCACCACCCAATCACTCAAGACTGGACACGACTCGTGATCAAGGAGGATTGAAGATGGACGTTGCGGCAAACATCTCGCCAGGTAAATTCGATCCAACGTTTGGCAATCAGGGCGTTGCCACTCCGAAAAAACCTCCCGATTTTTCAGGAAACCTTGTCCTGCGGGGGGTGATGGTCGACAAATCAGGGCGCACCTATATCGCGGGGAGCGTAGGCCAATCGAACGGTGATGCCTACTACTTGATC
This sequence comes from Pseudomonas sp. S3_G06, assembly GCF_054667565.1. Lineage (NCBI taxonomy): Bacteria > Pseudomonadati > Pseudomonadota > Gammaproteobacteria > Pseudomonadales > Pseudomonadaceae > Pseudomonas > Pseudomonas sp. S3_G06. Next base: position 595,853 of record NZ_CP162738.1, on the reverse strand, counting down.
AGACTGGATAGCAACGGCGTACACGACACTCAATTTGGCCAGAGTGGCTACGTAACCGGTCAATTTGAGGACGGAGAAGGATCGCATTCCTTCGCTAACGAAATAGTGGAGCAGGCCGACGGCAAACTGCTGCTCATCGGCAATTTCTTTCAGGCTAACCTCAAGCGTGCCATAGGGGTCGCGCGTCTCGACGTCGCTGGCAACCTTGATCCGGCATTCAACAAAACCGGCAAAGTCGCCGTTTACCTCTCGGATGACGACACGGCACATCAGAAGCACCAGCAACTACCCAACGCAGCGAACTCAAAAACCGGTAGCCAGCGGTCGACCGTTCTGCCTGACGGCAAGATCGTATTGCATACCACCGTAGATCGGGATGGAAACAAAGTGGCGACAGCCGTCATTCGGCTCTTGCCTGACGGCACACGGGATATTGAATTTAACGAGGGAGAAATCGCCTATGTTCTCCACCCGAATTTCACTCACACGGAGCTATACGATCTATTGGCAAAACAGGATGGGACCTACGTGCTCGCGGGCTGTGTACGTGGCAATCATCCTTACCGGGCAGTACTCAACCGCTTGACTGCTACCGGGAAAATTGATGACTCGTTCGCCGTTGATGGCTTTGAAGTGATGGATCCGATAGAGAACTCGCTGAGCGTCAATGTCTTGAAAGTTATCGGGCAGACGAATAAGCGGCTGTTATCCGTTGGGTATACGGAGCCTGCACACCATGGCGTATTGATCAGCCGGGAATCCGACGGCAAACCCAACACCCAGTTCAACGCAGGCAAACCACTTCTGAGCAGACTGCAAGGCATTGACACCTTATGGCTTGACGCGTCCATCCAGAGCAGCGGACACATACTTGTTGCCGGGCTGAGTCAAGTGTCCTCTGGTTTTAACCATGTTATTGCCAGATTCACCGATGACGGCAAATTGGATACGGATTTTGCGGATGGCAAAGGCTGGCGAGTGTTCGACCTGGAGAGGGGGATCTGGACTGGGGTTGCAATCGGTGAAGGTAAAATGACGTTCCTCGGCCAAAGGCAAGTCGACGGGCAACAGGTTCAATGCGTCGGCCGTGGGTTGATCGAGTGACCTGGCGACGAGTTTACCGGCTGCCCCTGATTGAGAGTTTTATGGTCTGGTCAACCCCTTTCGCGAGCAGGCTCGCTCCCAACTTTGAAATGCGTTCCCCCGTGGGAGCGAGCCTGCTCGCGAAGGCGTCTTGACCTTCACCGAAAAACTCGCTCAACGCCGCCACCGCCTCCGGCGAACGCAGGCGCTGGGTGAACAACGCACCCTCCTCCTCGATCACCTTGCGCACCAGATCCCGATCCGGCGCTCGCATCAATTGCTTGCTGATGCGCACCGCTTCGGCCGGCAATTCATCAAACCGCAGCGCCACTTCTCGCGCCTTGCTCAACGCCGCTTCACCGCTGTCCAGCGCTTGTGTGGCGATCCCCCACTGCACAGCCTGTTCGCCGTTAAAGCCTTCCCCAAGCAGCAATAACTCAGCCGCTTTCGCCTGCCCGAGCAAACGCGGCAGGATCAGGCTGGAACCGAATTCGGGACACAATCCGAGGTTGACGAACGGCATGCGCAGCCTGGCGTCGCGGCTGACATAGACCAGATCGCAGTGCAGCAACATCGTCGTGCCGATGCCTACCGCTGCACCGGCGACTGCGGCGATCACTGGTTTGCGGCATTCGAGCAGGTTAAGCATGAAGTGAAACACCGGGCTGTCGAGGTCGCTCGGCGGTTGCTCGAGGAAGTCGGCAATGTCGTTGCCGGCGGTGAAGCACTCGGCGCTGCCGCTGATCAGCACGGCATTGATTTGCGGGTCATCGTTGGCCTGTTTCAGCGCCTCGGCGAGGCGGCTGTACATGGCGCGGGTCAGGGCGTTTTTCTTGTCCGGGCGGTTGAGGCGCAAGGTCAGCAAACCGCGTTCGCGTTCCAGCAGGATGGCTTCGGTCATGGCGTGTCTCGCGTCTGAAAATCAGCGCTCAACCACGGCTCACAAACACGTCGGCCAGCAGTTGATTGCGCGGCAATCCGGCCAGGTACAGACGCTTGGCGAAGGCGTCGACACTGGCCGTCGAGCCGCAGACTAAGGCCAGGGTCTGCCGGGAAACAAGGCGCAGTTGCGCCAAAGCGGCGGCCGACTCGGCCGCGGTCCACAGCTCGACACTGAGGTTTTCCCGCTGCGCGGCCAATGCGGCAAGGGGTTTGGCCAGATAGTGTTCGCGTTCGTCATGGGCCAGGTGAATGACGCGGATGGCGCCTTGGTGATCCTGACGCAAGGCTTCGCGCAGCACACCGAACAACGGACCTAAACCGGTACCGGCGGCCAGCAGCCATAGCGACCGGGCGTGCCAGTCCGCATCGTAATGCAAGGCGCCGCCGCGCAGTTCGCCGAGGCGGATCGAGTCGCCGATTTGCAGCTTGCGGGCGGCATCGACGAATTCGCCGGGCTGGCGGCAGTCGAGGTGAAACTCAAGAAAGCGGTCTTCTTGCGGCAGGCTCGCCAGCGAGTAAGGCCGGGCGATGTGGCCGATCCACAACACCAGATGCTGGCCGGCGCTGTAGCGCAATGGCCGCTGCGGGGTCAGGCGCAGGCGCAGAACGCTATCGCTGAGCCAGTCCAGCGCTTCGACCAAGGCCGGGCGACCGTCGCTGATCGGGTCGAAGGTGTGTACCTGCAAGTCTTCGACCACCTGACACTGACAGGCCAGGCGCCACCCGTCCTGACGTTGCTCGGCACTCAAGGCGTCCGGACGGCTGTCGCTGGGCAGGCCTTGCACGCATTGCACCAGACAGGCATGGCAACTGCCGGCGCGGCAGCTGTAGGGCACGGCGACGCCGTTGTGGTTGAGGGCATCGAGCAGATTGCTGCCCGCCTCAACCGTCCACTGCCGATCACCGACACGCAATTCAGGCATCGACGTTCTCCCACGCGGCGGCACAGCGATTGCGCCCGTCACGCTTGGCCCGGTACAACGCCTGATCGGCGCGCTGCAACGCCTCGTCCAGATCATCGCCGACCGCCAGCAGGGTCATGCCCGCCGACAGGCTCAGGTTGCGCACTTGCAGGCCCATCAATTCCACCTCGCTGAAGGCGATGCGCAAACGCTCGCAACACGCGGTCAGACGTTCAGCATCACAGTCGGGCACCAGCACCACGAACTCCTCGCCACCATAGCGCGCCAGCACGTCACCGTCGCGCAGGCAGGCTTGCGCCACACCGGCAAACGCCTGCAACACCTGATCGCCGGCGGCGTGGCCGTGCAGATCGTTGATGCGTTTGAAGTGGTCCAGATCGATCAGCGCCAGCCCGTGCATCACGTCGCTGTCCAGCGCATTCAGCTCGCGCGAGGCGATGCGCAGGAAATGCCGGCGATTGAACAGCCCGGTCAGTTCGTCGGTGGCCACCAGATCCTCAAGCTGGCGCATCATCCCGCGCAGGGTGTCCTGATGCGCCTGCAAGGCAAACCGGCGCTGACGCTGACGTTGCCGCGAGACCTGGACAAAGCGTGCGTAAAGCACCAGCCACGCCAAAACCATCGCCAGAATGCACACTTGCAACGCCGCGAGCGCAGGCTCCGCCAGACGGAAATGGTAAGCGTCCCACAGGGTAATCGCGGAGAAACTGAAGAACACCAGCAGCGCGCAGCGGATGAACACCTGTCGGGTGAGATGGAACAGGCCGAACAGCAGGATCAGCACATAAAACACCAGAAACGCGCCGCGTGCCTCGTCGACATGGGCGATCAGCCACGTCTGCCAGCCGAGGCCCATCAGCACTTGCGCTTCGGTCAGGCTGGGGTCGGCGAAGCGCTGGTTGCGCCCGCTCCAGAACATGGCGAAAAGGCTCGCCTGACTGATGACCACCAGGGCGCTGCCGATGGCCACGCCACTCAGAGATTGCTGATAATGCCCGGTGAAAAACGCCAGCCACAGCAGCAGCAAAGCCAATCCGTAGGTGGCCGCAGCGAGGGCGAAGCGTTTGAGCAAAAGGCGTTGAATGGCGTTATGGGTCAATCGTTGACTCACCGTGCGATAGGAGGCTGACCGAGTGTCCTACTCTACAGACCGGATGCCACTTTAGAGGGCCGGTCGCTAAATGACCACCGATTTTCGGGCTCGAAAATTGACGTCAAATGCATGACCTGATTGAGCTGCATTGATGCCTGCACCAGGTCCCTGTGGTGAGGGGATTTATCTTCGATGGGCTGCGAAGTGGCCCCTTGCAACCGGTCAATCACTCTGAGCTCACAGGTTTTACGACTGCTGCGCAGCCGAGCGGGGATAAATCCCCTCGCCACAGGGTCATCCGACCAAAAGCCAATGTGCCCCCACCACCGAGGCGCGGTATACTGCCGCGCCTTTTTAGCGTCGCGCCACAAAGGGACAGCCATAAGCCGCAAGCCTCAAGCGGCAAGCTCAAGCTGTCCGCGTAATGCTTTAACTTGCCGCTCGAAGCTAGAAGCCTGTAGCTTCCCCACCGTTTTCAGAGGAGCGCGACTCATGACCGTGATCAAGCAAGATGACCTGATTCAGAGCGTTGCCGACGCCCTGCAGTTCATTTCCTATTACCACCCCGTGGATTTCATCCAGGCGATGCACGAAGCCTACCTGCGCGAAGAATCGCCAGCGGCCCGTGATTCGATGGCGCAGATCCTGATCAACTCGCGCATGTGCGCCACCGGCCATCGCCCGATCTGCCAGGACACCGGTATCGTCACCGTATTCGTCCGTGTCGGCATGGACGTGCGCTGGGATGGCGCCACCATGGGCCTGGACGACATGATCAACGAAGGCGTGCGTCGCGCTTACAACCTGCCGGAAAACGTCCTGCGGGCATCGATCCTTGCCGACCCGGCAGGCGCTCGCAAGAACACCAAAGACAACACCCCGGCCGTAATTCACTACTCCATCGTCCCGGGTAACACCGTGGAAGTGGACGTGGCGGCCAAGGGCGGCGGTTCCGAGAACAAGTCGAAAATGGCCATGCTCAACCCGTCCGACTCGATCGTCGACTGGGTATTGAAGACCGTGCCGACCATGGGCGCCGGCTGGTGCCCACCGGGCATGCTGGGTATCGGCATCGGCGGCACCGCCGAGAAGGCCGCAGTGATGGCCAAGGAAGTGTTGATGGAATCCATCGACATCCACGAGCTGAAGGCCCGTGGTCCGCAGAACCGCATCGAAGAAATGCGTCTGGAACTGTTCGAAAAGGTCAACCAGTTGGGCATCGGCGCCCAGGGCCTCGGTGGCCTGACCACCGTGCTCGACGTGAAAATCATGGACTACCCGACCCACGCTGCCTCGCTGCCGGTGTGCATGATCCCCAACTGCGCCGCCACCCGTCACGCACACTTCGTGCTCGACGGTTCCGGTCCAGCCTCGCTGGAAGCGCCACCGCTGGACGCCTACCCGGAAATCGTCTGGGAAGCCGGCCCGTCGGCCCGTCGCGTCAACCTCGACACCCTGACCCCGGAAGAGGTGCAGAGCTGGAAGCCGGGCGAAACCGTGCTGCTCAACGGCAAGATGCTCACCGGTCGCGACGCCGCGCACAAGCGCATGGTCGAGATGCTCAACAAGGGTGAAACCCTGCCGGTGGATCTGAAAGGTCGTTTCATCTATTACGTCGGCCCGGTTGATCCGGTCGGTGACGAAGTGGTTGGCCCGGCCGGCCCGACCACCGCAACGCGGATGGACAAGTTCACCCGCCAGATCCTCGAGCAGACCGGCCTGCTGGGCATGATCGGCAAATCCGAGCGCGGCCCGACCGCGATCGAAGCGATCAAGGACAACAAGGCCGTGTACCTGATGGCTGTCGGCGGCGCCGCTTACCTGGTTGCGCAAGCGATCAAGAAGTCCAAGGTGCTGGCATTTGCCGAGCTGGGCATGGAAGCGATCTACGAGTTCGAGGTCAAGGACATGCCGGTCACCGTAGCGGTGGACAGCAAAGGCGAGTCGGTACACATCACTGGCCCGGCGATCTGGCAACAGAAGATCAGCGAAAGCCTGGCGGTAGAAGTGCAGTAAGCTTCTGGCATCATGAAAACGGCCGGTGCATCCGCAAAGATGCCCCGGCCGTTTTTGTGTGTTCAAACCAATTGCGATAAAAGAATCGCCCAAGCACAGAAAACGATCTTGCGCACCTGTCAGATCTGACAGGTCCATCTTAGGCCCACTCCTGTTAGCGTCTATCCATACGCCCTATGTAGCGCGAATGGACTCGACCATGGCCGATCAAGACCTCAGCATCACAGCTCCTTCCATCGCCAGAAGCTCATCGATCGCCACCATCGGCAAAAGCTGGAGCGCGGTAGGGCCGACCGCCTCGGCTGGATGCGAATTGCCGATTCCGCTATCGAGCGGTCGTGGTTACGACCCGCAAATACCCCTGTCAATCAACAGCCAGAGCGGTAACGGTTCGTTTGGCCTTGGTTGCCACCTGGGCCTGAGCCAGATCAGCCGCCGCACCAATAAAGGTGTCCCACGTTATGCCGAGCACGATGAAATCATCGGGCATGACGGCGAGGTGTGGATGCCGGAGCTCGATGATGGAGGAAACCTGAAGTCGCGCACGGAACACAGCTACAGAGACCGTCCCATTCCCGAACACAACGTCGTGACTTACCGGGCGCGGATCGAAAGTGATTTTTCCCTGCGCGAATGCTGGTATCCGGCTGACGGCGGAGCCCCCTTCTGGCTGATCCATGGCGCCGACGGTACGTTGCATGTCTACGGCAAAACCACCGCCTCCCGCCGTGCCGACCCCGACGACCCATCACGCATCAGCGGCTGGCTTTTATGTGAAAGCATGAACGCCCATGGCGAACACATCTGCTACGAGTACAAGGCCGACGATCAGCCTGACGAGCAAGACCCGATTCACGACTACCGCGCCCAGCGCTATCTGCGACGGGTGTGTTACGGCAATGCCACGGCGAGCGATCGCCTTTACAGCTGGGACACTGACCGACCGACGGATCTGCCATGGCATTTTCAACTGGTGTTCGATTACGGCGAACGCAGCAATTCGTTGACCGAGGTCCCGAGCTACGAAGAAGTGAACCGCTGGCGGCTGCGACCGGATCCGTTTTCCACCTATGGCCAGGGTTTTGAACTGAGCACCCGCAGGCTGTGCCAGCAAGTGTTGATGTTTCATCACTTCCCCGAAGGGCTGGCGACAGAGGCGAAGCTTGTACGTCGCCTGCTGTTGGAATATCGACCGATCCAGAACACTGCGCCGTGGGCCTACAGTCAGATCACCGCGGCGCACTACCAGGCCTTCGATGCGCAAGGCAATGTCGAGCATTCACCGCCGCTAGAGTTCGAATACTCGCCCTTCGAGATCAACAAGACACCTGCACGCCTGTTGGAAAACGAGACTCAACCGGGCATCGAAGACAGCGGGTTCTACCAATGCGTCGATCTGTATGGCGAGGGCGTGCCGGGTTTTCTCTGCCGCTATGACAACGCCTGGTACTACCGCGAGCCGCTGCGCGCGGCGCCTGGCACTGAATTGATCGGTTACGGCCCATGGGCTCTGCTGGACAGGATCCCGGTGGCAGATCGTAACCGCGCCGTGGCGCAACTGCTGGATCTGACCGGTGATGGGCGCCTGGACCTGATCATCGCCCGGTTGGGTTACTGCGGTTTCCATGCGCTGAATGCGCAGCGCCAATTCGAACTGTTCAGCGCGTTCGACACGTTTCCCAGGGAACACCAGGATCTGACTTTGACCATGGGGGATTTCAGCGGCGACGGGCTGATGTCAGCGGCCCGCATCAGCCCCGACCGTGTGCGCCTCTATGCCAGCCTGCGCGAACACGGCTTCGCCGCCGCACAGGAAATACCCCATGAATACGCAGACGACCGTCTGCCGGTGTTCAGCAACTCGCGAAGCGAACTGGTGCTTCTGGGCAACCTGCTTGGCAGCGACATGCCCGAGCTGTGCCGCATCCGCCATGACGAGGTCCGCTGCTGGCCGAATCTTGGTCATGGCACATTCGGTCAAGGTCGCAAGATCAGCGCCCTGCCCTTCACCCATGAAGAATTCGACGCCTCGCGAGTACGTCTGGCCGATCTCGATGGCTCCGGCGCGCCCGCGCTGATCTATCTCAAATCCGAAGGGTTCGACATTTACCTGAACCGGGGCGGCAATGGTCTGGAGCAGATTCCCGTCAGCGTGCCGTGGCCTGAAGACGTGCGCTATGACCGTTTGTGCCAGGTCAGTTTCGCCGACCTGCAAGGCCTCGGTTGCGCCAGCCTGATTTTGACGGTGCCGCATATCCAGCCGCGGCATTGGCGCTACGATTTTGTTGCAGCCAAGCCCTACCTGCTGGTCAACAGTAACAACAACATGGGCTGTTCCAGCGGCGTGACTTATCGCAGCTCGGCTCAGGAATGGCTGGATGAAAAGGAGCGGCTGCTGGCGCTTGAGCGTGCACCGGTATGTCATCTGCCATTTCCGCTGGCCGTGGTGAAAAAACAGGAGCAGCACGACGAGATCACCGGCAACCGGTTGACCCAGTCGTTCACTTGGCGCGAAGGGTTCTACGACGGCAGGGAGAGGGAATTTCGCGGGTTCGGCTACTTGCAGCAACTTGACTGCGAGGTTGGAACCGATCCTTCAGAGCCTGGCTTCAGCGAGCCGGTGCAAACATGCACCTGGTTTCACAACGGTCAGGAAATCAATCGCTCCCGCGACGATTATTTCAGCGCGGACGTGGACGCCTGCCCGTTGGGCGAAACCCTGTTCAGTCGTTACCACCCCAAAGGTGAAATGGATGAGCCCGTCACCCCGGAGGGGTCCGACAGTCGCTATCGGATTGCGCAGGCACTGGTTGGCTCGGTCGCTCGAACAGAAATTTTCCCCTACCGCGCCGATGCGCAGGCGCCCGGTGCAGCCGCGCTGTACTCGGTAGAAGAGAAGCGCTATCTGGTTCGCGAGGTGCGGCCGCAGGGGCCATATGCCGCAGCCGTTCTGCTGCCCCTTCAGGTCGAAGCCATCAGCTATCAGTACGACGGCTTTATCAACGACCCGCTGTGCCGCCACGATGTCACCCTGCGCTGGAACGCTTATGGCGCCGCGACCCACGCACTTACGGTGAGCTATGCGCGCAGGTTGACCGCCCAGAGCCCGCCCCCCTTCACCGAAGACCATCTGAATCAATGGTGGTCCGACGCTCACGACGAGGCGCAGCAATACTTTTACATCAGTGAAACCCGTGCACGTCTGATCAATCTGCCAGAGCCACAGCAGTGGCGATTGGGCTTGCCGTATCTGGAACGGGGCGATGCGCTGAAACTGGCCAAAGGTACGCTCCCCGGCGAGTTGAACCCGGCACGGGTGTCTTTCGAATCACTGAGAGAGCGGCAGGATACGCAAGAATGGGCCGTCGAAAGGGTACTGACTTCCCAATCCATACAGCGCTATGTGGACGTAGAGGGCATTGAACTGGATGACGGCGTCGCCGGATTCGAAGCCCTGTCACATTCTCTGGAGCTTGCCCTGCTGGATAAAACCGCGCTGGACGCTTACAGCATTGTGCCGGACCTGAATATCCGCGAGGCCCTCGCGGCAATTGGTTACGACCCCATGCAACTGCTGTTCGAAACGCCGCCGAGCGAGGAACAAAACCTATGGTCGTCGCGGTTCAATCTGGCTCGGTACGGCGGCTTGCAAGCGTTCTACAACGTGCTCGATTTCAATGAAACGCCAAGCCATGGCGTGACCAAGGCCGAATACGATCAACACTACCTGGCGGTGATGCGCGTGGAATTGCCCGACGGGTGTGCGGTTGAGGTAGCGGAGTTCGATTACCACGCCCTCAAACCCAGGCTGATCAAGGACGCCAACGACAACTTCGAAGAAGTCATTTACGAGCCTTCCGGGCAGCCACTGGTCGTCAGCTTTTACGGTACCGAGAATGGTGAACCTGCCGGATTCGAGAAGCTGGGCGTTGGCTGGACCTTGCCGGACACCAGTCCGGAATACGCCATCCAGTTTCCAGAGGACACCGTAGGCAAAGCAGCAAGTACTCTGCACAAAAACCCGTTTAGCTGGATGGGATCAATCCCCTCCTCCACCCTTCAAACCCGGTCGATCATGCAAGGCGACCTGTTGCCCGGCGGGCAGATCCGTGCCAGTGCCCGTCGCCGACTTGCGCAAAGCCACGCACTGACGCCTGAAGACCAGCAATTGATCGAGGCCATTGAACTGGCTTACCGAGAACCGGTACACACCGTGGTGCTCAGCGCCGACCGCTACCCCACAGACCCCATCGTCGCGCAGATCCAGATCGTCAAAACCTGCGTAGATGGCTTTGGTCGGGTACTGCAGACCCAGCAAAAGGTCGACCCGGGGCTGGCTTATGTGGTGGGCGAGGATGGTGAATTGCTCATCGAAGAAGGTGAGCAACCGACGCAGACACGCTGGCGTATCAGCGAACGCGTCGAGTACAACAACAAAGGTCTGCCGCAGCGCCAATACCGGCCGTTTTTCGCCAACACCCACCGCTACGTCAATGATCAATCCCTGCGCAAGCTCGGGCTCTTCGATCAGCTGTTCTATGACGCGCCGGGGCGTCCGACCAGGCTGGTCAACGCCAAAGGCGACTTTTCCCGCGAGACTTATCATCCCTGGTATCACACCAGCGAAGACTTCAACGACACCGCCGAAGAGGTGGTGTCCTCGAGTGAGTCGGGAGCATGACCGCCTCCCTGCACTGGCGCACGCCGACGCTGGCAGTCGTCGACGGACGTGGCCTGCCAGTCCGCCAGGTCGCTTATCTGCGTACCGTGGCGGATGACACGCCGCGAGCTCTTGTGACCCGCCAGCGCCACGATGTCGCCGGGCGTATGGTCGCGCAACAGGATCCACGCCTGCCGATAGCGAACAGCACCAGCGTGTTTTCGCTGAACGGTATCGCCGTGTTTACCAGCAGCCGGGATAGCGGCTGGCGCCTGGCCCTGTTGGGCAGGGACGGAGAGCCCAGACACCGTTGGGACGAGCGTGGCCATGTCTGGCAATCAACCTTTGACGAGCAATTGCGCCTGGTGCAGCTCGAAGTCTCGGGAAACGGCGAAAATCAGCTCGATACCTTCACTTACGCCCCCGGTTCTGCCAGAGCGGGCTCCAACCTGCGCGGCCGGTTGATCCGGCAGACAGATCCGTCAGGCTCGTTGGATATCACCAGCTATGCCCTCACCGGACAGGCACTGGTGGAAAAGCGCACTTTTCAAGATAACGAAGCGTTCACTAGCCACCAGGTGTTCAGTCCGCTTGGCGCCGTGCTTGAACAGACCGATGCCGGCGGCCATCGCAGAGCATCGCGCTATGGTCTCGCCGGGCAACTCAGGCAAATGGAACTGCAAGTGAAGGCGAACACCACGCAAGTTCTGCAGGATGCGCAGTACAACGCCAACAACCAGATCATTTCCCAACTGGCTGGTAACGGTGTCCTGAGTCAGTGGACGTATGACCCGGCCGACGGACGCCTGCATACGCGCACCAGTCAGAAAACCGCTCACCCCAGATTGCAGGATCTGCAATATTTCTACGATCGCGTCGGTAACATCACTCGCATCGAGGACCACGCCTTCGAGCCCGTCTGGTTCGCCAATCAACGGGTCGACGGCCATCGTGAATTCGACTACGACTCCCTGTACCGCCTGATCCGCGCGACCGGTCATGACGACGCCCTGCCCCCGGACATTCCCGGCTTGCCGCAACCGCCCGACGAGAAAAACCGCCTCAACTACACCCAGACGTATAGCTACGACGATGGCGGCAATCTGACCGAACTGCGTCATCAGCGCGACGGCGCCAGCCGCACCCGGCGCATATACATCGACGATCAAAGCAATCGCGGGGTGCGTTGGGAAACGGGCGACGAGCCGCCGGACTTCGGTACCTGGTTCGACCCGCACGGCAATCAACGCAAGCTGCGCCACGGTCCGTCATTGCAATGGAGCAGGCGTGATGAGCTGGAGCGCGTGGATCTGGTTATCCGTCAAGACAGCGATAACGATGCCGAGTATTACCAGTACAGCGCCGGCCAGCGGGTCCTCAAATGTCATGAATGGTTCACCGACAAGGTCCGCCACTTCCACCAGGTGCGCTACCTGCCGGGGTTGGAAATTCGCAGCAAGGACAACGGCGAGGAGCTGCACATCATCAGCCTCGGTAACGCGCGCTGCCTGCATTGGGCGCAACGTTCAGTGCCGATAGACGACCAGATACGTTACACCCTCGAAGACCACCTCGGCTCTTGCGTAATGGAGCTCAATGAAAACGCTGTGGTCACCAGCGCAGAAGGCTATTACCCGTTCGGCGAAACCGCGTGGATGGCGCCGGAGTCGGAAATCGAATACCGCTTTATCCGTTATTCCGGCAAGGAAATGGATGTCAGCGGTTTGTACTACTACGGCGCCCGCTATTACGCACCGTGGTTGCAGCGTTGGGTCAGTTCGGACCCGGCGGGGGATGTGGATGGGTTGAATCTGTATGGTTTTGTCGGTAACAACCCGGTCTCTTTTGTGGATGTGCAGGGGAACAGCCGAGAAGGACATGAGATTGTCAACTTCGCAAACTTTCTGACCGTTCTTAGTGATTACTCTGTTACTGCTCAAGAACAGATTCAGAACTTCTCACACGGACAATACGGTGTCGAATTGCTGGGGAATTTCGCGGGAGAAGGCATCAATGCCGCTGCCGGTTTCCTCGGCGGCCTTTACCTCGGTGCGAAAATAGGCTCAATGCTTCCCGACAACCCGCACATGGTCAATTTTACTGAACAGGGTAAACCACCATTTCTCGAAGGGTTGGTCGGCGGGAACATCGCCGGCACCATCACGGGGGAACTTGCTGATCGCCTCATGTCCCCTGCAAATCTGATCAAGCCCTTGATTCCACAAACGTCAGCAATGAGCGTCGCAGCCATTGATGAAAAGATCGGTCTCACACAGGGTCGACTGGATACCAGCCCGGCCAATGCAAGCCTGATATTTATGAACTACGTCGTCGGATCAGTTATTGGAGGCGTCGGCGCAACGCTCAATATGGGGCAACGTGTACAAGAAGCCGAGGACATCAAAAACGGATTGGATCCGGTAAAGATTCAGAAAATCGAAACCATGCTTGCAGACTGGAAAGAAGCCCTCACTTCCCGAATGGCCATCGCCGAAAAAGCGTACAGGCGTCTGGGGCGAAACACGTTCGATGCAGGTCTTGTGATACCTAATGCAGGCCACTCAACAGCTGCGGGGCCTATCCGACTCGAAGCCCTTCGAGAGGAAACCAGTAAGGTTTTGGGATTTATCGAAACCAGCCAGACCATGATGAGTTGGTACAAGGAAGACGCACTCACAGACAACCGTTTTTTGCGCAAACAAGCTCAACCGAAATCCAGGTTCAAAGCGGCATTTCAGGACTTTGTCAGGCCATTCACCCGACATACATATCCACACCAATGAAATTCGATACCGTTCATTCGCGCACTCCTGCGTTGACGGTCACCGACGCACGTGGCCTGCCAGTCCGCCAGGTCGCTTATCTGCGTACCGTGGCGGATGACACGCCGAGAGCTCTTGTGACCCGCCAGCGCCACGATGTCGCCGGGCGTATGGTCGCGCAACAGGATCCACGCCTGCCGATAGCGAACAGCACCAGCGTGTTTTCGCTGAACGGTATCGCCGTGTTTACCAGCAGCCGGGATAGCGGCTGGCGCCTGGCCCTGTTGGGCAGGGACGGAGAGCCCAGACACCGTTGGGACGAGCGTGGCCATGTCTGGCAATCAACCTTTGACGAGCAATTGCGCCTGGTGCAGCTCGAAGTCTCGGGAAACGGCGAAAATCAGCTCGATACCTTCACTTACGCCCCCGGTTCTGCCGGAGCGTGCTCCAACCTGCGCGGCCGGTTGATCCGGCAGACAGATCCGTCAGGCTCGTTGGATATCACCAGCTATGCCCTCACCAGACAGGCACTGGTGGAAAAGCGCACTTTTCACGATAACGAAGCGTTCACCAGCCATCAGGTCTTCAGCCCATTGGGCGCTGTGCTGCAGCAGACCGATGCCGGTGGTTATCGCAGAGCGTCAAGCTACGGTCTTGCCGGCCAGCTCAAACAGGTGGAGCTGCAAGTCGGGGAGCAGGTCACACAGGTTCTGCGGGATGCGCAGTACAACGCGAACAATCAGATCACCTCGCAACTGGCCGGTAACGGTGTCCTAAGTCAGTGGACGTACGACCCGGCGGACGGACGCCTGCGCACGCGGATCAGTCAGAAACCCGGTCAGCCCAGATTGCAGGATCTCGCCTACTTCTACGACCGCGTCGGCAATATCACCCGCATCGAAGACCGCGCCTTCGAGCCTACCTGGTTCGCCAACCAGCGGGTCGATGGCCACCGCACATTCATCTACGACTCGTTGTATCGGTTGATCCGCGCGACCGGTCATGACGACGCCCTGCCCCCGGAAATTCCCGGCCTGCCGCGACCGCCCGACGAGCAAAACCGCCTCAACTACACCCAGACGTATAGCTACGACGACGGCGGCAATCTGACCGAATTGCGTCATCAGCGCGACGGCGGCGGTCGCACGAGGCGTATGCGCGTCGATGACAAAAGCAACCGCGCAGTGCGCTGGGAAAGCGATGACCAACCGGACTTTGGCAGCTGGTTCGACTTGCACGGCAATCAATGCAGGCTGCGGCACGGTCCGACATTGCACTGGAACAATCGCGACGAGCTGGAACATATAGATCTGGTGATTCGCAAGGACAGCGCCAACGACACTGAGTATTACCGCTACAGCCAGGGCGTGCGGGTACTCAAATACCGCGAAACGGTCGCCAGGGGTGTCAACCACGTCGATAAAGTGCGCTACCTGCCCGGCCTGGAAATCCGCACCAAGGACAATGGCGAAGAACTGCACATCATCAGCCTCGGTAATGCGCGCTGCCTGCATTGGGTGCAAGCGGGGCCAGCCGACAAGACCCAACTGCGTTACACCCTTGAAGACCACCTCGGCTCTTGCGTGATGGAGCTCAACAAAGACGCTGTGGTCACCAGCGCAGAAGGCTATTACCCGTTCGGCGAAACCGCATGGGTGGCCCCGGAATCGGAAATCGAATACCGCTTCGTCCGTTACTCCGGCAAGGAAATGGATGTCAGCGGTTTGTACTACTACGGCGCCCGCTATTACGCGCCATGGTTGCAGCGTTGGGTCAGTGCAGATCCGGCGGGGGATGTGGATGGGTTGAATCTGTACTCGTTCGTTGCCAACAACCCAATCAAATTCTCTGATCAGGACGGCCAATCCCTGCTGGACGCTTTTCACATAGAAAGGCCCGAAGAACGGGATGCCAGGAAAGCAGCGAGCGCCTCACAACAGCGACAGTACCAAGCGAACATGCGGTTATCAAAAGCCATCGATCGGCATTTTGATATTCTCAAGCTCACCTCCAGAAGGGCTCAGGAAGCCGATCAGCAAATTGATAACCACCGCTCGGCAGCACAACACGGGAAGTCCGCGGCCCTCAGAACCGCGGCACATATCGGAGGGCAGGCCGTCAGTTACGCGGCGGGCATCGGAATCGGCGCAACGATGGCGGCGCTGGGCAGCGTGACCGGCCCGGTCGGTGTAGCGTTCGGGGTGTTTCTCGGCGTGCTGGCAAAAAAAGCCGTCAGCGTGGGAGTGGATTACGTCGCAGACAGCATGAGCTTCAGCGCGTCAGTCAAATTCAAGGCGGGCAAGCTTGATCCGGGCCGAATTGTGGGTCGGTCCGAATACAAGAGCAGCAACTACGGTCATTATGCGCTCAACAAATTCAGGGCCATCGGCAGAGGCATCATAACGCTGAACCAGGCTGGCTGGCTGAGAGGCGCCAAGGAAGTCGCGACGGCGGGCGCCGGTGTTGCAGCGAAATACGCCGCACCTTCGGCTGCCAGCGAAGCCAGCGCCGCCTTCAGTACTCTGGCAGGCACGTTCGAGATCCTGCATGAGATATCCGGCGCAGGCGCCCCGCTCAGTCCCGAGAAAGTGGAGAGAGCGCAAACGTTCATCAACGGGATGATTGATGTACTGAACAAAAACGTCGACGAAATTACTCAGGCGTTTGATGACGCGGGGCGTACCTCCATCCATACATACAGATTGCTGAGCAGGTTCTTTGGCAATGCACCGGGCGATACACTGCAAAGCATTCGCAGGGCCACCGATGTCACTATCGGCCATCTCAAGAACACACAGGCAAGACTCAAGGGATAGCCGGTGACGTGCGATCACGTAGCGAAACGCGATCTGCATGCTATCGTGCCGCTCCTCCTACCATCCGTTAGACCAGCATGCTGCCGACTTCCCGTACCCTGCGTCTGTCGTCGTATTCCCTGCTGATCATCGCCGGCACGGTCATTGCCGCGACGCTCGCGATGCGCCACGCCGAGCGTCAGGCGCTGGAAGAAGACGCCGCCCGCGCCAATCAGCAACTGGGGTTGTACGCCAACTCCTTGCACACCCTGATCGACCGCTATCGCGCCCTGCCCGCCGTGCTGGCGCTGGACCCGCAATTGCGTTCGGCCCTGGCCGGCCCGGTCGATGCTGCGCAGCAAGCGGCATTGAATGTGAAGCTGGAAAAAATCAACGGTGCGGCGCAGTCCTCGACCCTTGAACTGCTGGATCGCACAGGCCTGGCCGTGGCCGCCAGCAACTGGCGCTTGCCCAGCAGTTACGTTGGCCACAATTACGGCTTCCGCCCCTACTTCAGCCAGACCCGCACCCAAGGCACCGGGCGTTTCTACGCAGTGGGCGTGACCAGCGGCATTCCCGGCTATTTCCTTTCCAGCGCGGTGCTCGGTGACCACGACGAGTTTCTCGGTGCGATGGTGGTCAAGCTGGAATTTCCCGAACTGGAACGCGAATGGAGCCAGGGCAGCGACACGCTGCTGGTCAGCGATGCACGCGGGATCATCTTTATCGCCAATCAGCCGGGCTGGCGTTATCGCGCCTTGCGGCCGCTGAGCGCCGATGATCTGACCGAGATCAAAAGCACGCGTCAGTACGACAAGCAATCGCTGCTGCCGCTGACTCATTTGCCGCTACGGCGCTTCGATGACAACAGCGATCTGCGCCGGGTCGAAGGTCCGCAGGGCACGGCGGACTATTTATGGGAATCGCTGCCACTGGCGACCGAAGGCTGGACCCTGCATCTGCTGCGCCGCCCGCAAGTGGCCTTCGAAGATTTGCGCAACGCCGCGCTGGCCGCCGCCGGTGTGTGGCTGGCGCTGGTGTTCTTGTTGCTGTTTCTCAATCAGCGCTGGCGGCTGGCCAAGGTCCGTCAGCGCAATCGCGAAGAACTCGAGCGTCTGGTCGAGGAGCGCACCCGCGACTTGCGCACCGCGCAGGAAGGTTTGGTGCAGTCGGCCAAACTCGCCGCGCTGGGGCAGATGTCCGCCGCGCTGGCCCACGAAATCAATCAACCGTTGACCGCTCAGCGCATGCAACTGGCCACCCTGCGCCTGCTGCTCGAACATGGCCGCGTCGATGACGCGTACAAGGCGCTGAAACCGGTGGATGACATGCTCACGCGCATGGCTGCCCTCACCGGCCACCTCAAGACTTTCGCCCGCAAGAGCCCGAGCGGCCTGCGCGAACGTCTGGATCTGGCGACGGTTGTCGATCAGTCGCTGCAACTGCTCGATGCGCGGCTGCGTGACGAACAGGTCAGCCTGGTGCTGCATCTGACCCGCCCGGCGTGGGTGCGCGGTGACGCGATTCGTCTGGAACAGGTGTTGATCAATTTGCTGCGCAATGCGCTGGATGCAATGCAGGGTAAAGCCTGCAAGCGCCTGGAAATCCGTCTGGAGGCCGATGAGCAATTGTGGCGGCTCAGCGTCAGCGACAACGGCGGCGGCATTGCCGAGGAACATCTGGGCCAGGTGTTCGATCCGTTCTTTACCACCAAACCGGTGGGCGATGGTCTGGGCCTGGGGCTGGCAGTATCCTTCGCCATCGTGCATGAATCCGGCGGGCGCCTGAGCGTCGAGAATGGCGACCACGGCGCGGTGTTCAGCCTGACCCTGCCAATCGATCTGGAGGCACACATCTGATGCTCAATTCGGTGATGGTGGTCGACGACGAAAGCAGCATTCGCGACGCCGTTGAACAGTGGCTGAGCCTGTCGGGGTTTCAGGTGCAATTGTTCAGCCGTGCCGAAGAATGCCTCGCCGCGCTCCCGGAACATTTTGCCGGGGTGATCCTCAGCGACGTGCGCATGCCCGGCATGGACGGTTTGCAATTGCTCGCGCAAGTGCAACAGCGCGACGCCGATCTGCCGGTGATTCTGCTTACCGGCCATGGCGATGTGCCGATGGCGGTCGAAGCCATGCGCGACGGCGCCTACGACTTTCTGGAAAAACCGTTCAGCCCGGAAACCCTGCTCGGCAGCCTGCGCCGGGCGCTGGACAAACGCCGCCTGGTTCTGGAAAACCGTGCCCTGCACGAACTGGCCGACAACCGCGCAAAGCTCGATGCGACGCTGCTCGGCGTGTCCCGCGGCTTGCAGACATTGCGTCGGCAAGTGCTGGATCTGGCGACGTTGCCGGTCAACGTGCTGATCCGTGGTGAAACCGGCAGCGGCAAGGAACTGGTCGCGCGTTGCCTGCATGATTTCGGCCCGCGCGCCGGCAAACCTTTCGTGGCGCTGAACTGCGCGGCGATCCCGGAGCAACTATTCGAGGCCGAACTGTTCGGCCATGAGAGCGGCGCGTTTACCGGCGCCTCGGGCAAGCGCATCGGCAAGCTGGAATACGCCGATGGCGGCACGCTGTTTCTCGACGAGATCGAAAGCATGCCGCTGGCCCAGCAGGTGAAATTGCTGCGGGTCTTGCAGGAGCAAAAGCTTGAACGGCTGGGGTCGAACCAGAGCATTCGCGTCGATTTGCGTATCGTCGCGGCGACCAAACCGGACCTGCTCGATGAAGCCCGCGCCGGGCGTTTTCGTGAGGACCTGGCTTATCGCCTCAACGTCGCCGAACTGCGCTTGCCGCCGCTGCGCGATCGCCGCGAAGACATTCCGTTGCTGTTCGAGACCTTTGCGCAGAATGCCGCCCAGCGTCTGGGCCGGACCTTTCCGCCGTTGACCGGTGCGCAGCTCAGTCACCTGCTCAGCCATGACTGGCCGGGCAACGTGCGCGAACTGGCCAACGTTGCCGAGCGTCAGGTACTGCGGCTTGATGAACCGGTCGCCGGAATCGATCCAGGGCAATCGCTGGCGGCGCAGCAGGAAGCGTTCGAAGCGCAATGCCTGCGCGCGGCGTTGACCCGGCACAAAGGTGATGTGAAAGCGGTGCTTGAAGAACTGCAACTGCCGCGCCGTACGTTCAATGAAAAGATGCAGCGGCATGGGTTGAGTCGGGAGATGTTTCTGGCGGAGTGAGGCAGAGATTTGTGGTGTAGCTGAAATCCATCCCCCTCACCCCAGCCCTCTCCCCCAGGGGGCGAGGGGGAAGGGAGCCGATCTCCATGCTTTCCCGAATCTGTATTCGACTCGATATTGCAGGTCGATGTAACCCACAAGAACACCTCGGTCAGTCCCCTCTCCCTCTGGAAGAGGGCTAGGGTGAGGGGCTTTTGATCTTCACGCGGTAAGCGGAAATCCGCTCACTCAGCCCAATCAGTCGGCACAAATCCGCTCACTCCTCCCCGCCACCCCCTCTAAACCGGCCCCTCACCCCTTGGCACACCTCCTGCTATAGCCCTGGCAGGCTGCGTTCCGACGCGCTCCACAAAAACAATTAAACGAAGGATCCTTCAATGGATAACTCCAACGCCCTGCCCCTTGGGTCGGCTGCCGTGCCGGCCAAACCGAGAACCACCGCCAGCCGGATCAAATCGATCTTCAGCGGCTCTGTCGGCAACATGGTCGAGTGGTATGACTGGTATGTGTATGCCGCCTTCTCCCTGTACTTCGCGAAAACCTTTTTCCCCGCCGGTTCCACCACCGCGCAACTGATGAACACCGCTGCGATCTTCGCCGTGGGCTTCCTGATGCGTCCGATTGGTGGCTGGCTGATGGGCATGTACGCCGACAAGGTCGGGCGCAAGAAAGCGCTGATGGCCTCGGTGTACCTGATGTGCTTCGGCTCGCTGCTGATCGCCCTGAGCCCGAACTATGAAACCATCGGCATCGGCGCGCCGGTCCTGCTGGTGTTCGCCCGCCTGCTGCAAGGCCTGTCGGTCGGCGGCGAGTACGGCACCTCGGCGACTTATCTGTCCGAGATGGCGACCAAGGAACGTCGCGGCTTCTTCTCCAGCTTCCAGTACGTGACCCTGATCTCCGGGCAGCTCATCGCCCTCGGCGTATTGATCGTGCTGCAAAACATGCTGACCACCGAACAGCTCTACGCGTGGGGCTGGCGTATCCCGTTCGCCATCGGTGCGCTGTGTGCGGTCGTGGCGCTGTACCTGCGTCGCGGCATGGAAGAAACCGAGTCGTTCACCAAGAAAGAAAAATCCAAGGAAAGCGCGATGCGCACCTTGATGCGCCACCCGAAAGAGTTGTTGACCGTGGTCGGCCTGACCATGGGCGGCACCCTGGCGTTCTACACCTACACCACCTACATGCAGAAATACCTGGTGAACACGGTCGGCATGAGCATCTCCGACTCGACCACCATTTCCGCCGCCACGCTGTTCCTGTTCATGTGCCTGCAACCGATCATCGGTGGCCTGTCGGACAAGATCGGTCGTCGCCCGATCCTGATCGCGTTCGGCGTGCTCGGTACGATCTTCACCGTGCCGATCCTGATGACCCTGCACACCATCCAGACCTGGTGGGGCGCGTTCTTCCTGATCATGGCGGCGCTGATCATCGTCAGCGGCTACACCTCGATCAACGCGGTGGTCAAAGCCGAATTGTTCCCGACCGAAATCCGCGCCCTGGGCGTTGGCCTGCCGTACGCGCTGACCGTATCGATCTTCGGCGGCACTGCCGAATACATCGCGCTGTGGTTCAAGAGCATCGGCATGGAAACCGGTTACTACTGGTACGTCACCGCGTGCATTGCCGTGTCGCTGCTGGTGTACATCACCATGAAAGACACCCAGAAGCATTCGCGGATCGTGACTGACTGATAGGGCTACTTCGCTGGCAGGCCACAAAATCTGTGTCCTGCCACGAACCCTACGGGGTCTCGCGTCTGGCTGGAAATATGCGCCGGGTCCTTGCACTATGGCTGCATCCGAATGCAGCTCAGGAATCCGCTCCCCATGCCCGATGACATCCACTTCTACGAACCCGCCAACGGCCACGGCCTGCCTCACGATCCGTTCAACGCCATCGTCGGCCCGCGGCCCATCGGCTGGATTTCCTCCCAGGATGCCGAAGGCCGGCTCAATCTCGCGCCATACAGTTTCTTCAACGCCTTCAACTACGTGCCGCCGATCATTGGTTTTTCCAGCGTCGGGCGCAAAGACAGTCTGAACAACATCGAACAGACCGGCGAATTCGTCTGGAACCTCGCCACGCGCCCGTTGGCCGAGCAGATGAACCAGAGCTGCGCGATGGTTGCGCCTGAGGTCAACGAGTTTGAACTGGCGGGGCTGACGACCGTGGCGTCAAAGGTGATTTCAGTACCACGGGTGGCCGAAAGCCCGGTGTCCTTCGAGTGCAAGGTCACGCAGATCATCCAGCTGCAACGCGCCGATGGCGAAACCGTACCGAGCTGGCTGATCCTCGGTGAGGTGGTTGCGGTGCACATCGCCAAATGGCTGCTGAAGGACGGCATCTACGACACCGCCGCCGCACAACCGATTTTGCGCGGCGGTGGGCCGGCAGATTATTTCCAGCTGGGGCCTGAGGCTCTGTTCAAGATGTGGCGCCCCGGGGTGCAGAAATAACTACCAGATCAGCTCGGCGTCATCAGTGACGCCCTTGAGTTTAACCAGCTCGTTGATCGCTGCTTCATCGGCAGCGATGGCGCCGGCAAACACCTGCTCGTTGAGCAATTTGTGAAAACGTGGTGCACCGCCATCAACCAGGGCCTTTACCGCGATCGCCGCGTAATAACCCTTGTTGCCGCCCAGCTCGACGGGGACGACTGCGGAGACTGCTTCGAAGCGTTCAAACTCTTTACGTGCCATGTCGCGGATCCTGGCTCAATCAAATAAGCCGGACATTAAACCCTCAACCGGCGAGTTTGTGTATCGGCGCGGCGCATTGACCGAGGGCCTGCACGGCGGAAACGTCCCTGAAGGTGTGGAAGTCGAGGCTGTTGACCACCAGGTCCTGCACCAGCTCGGCGAAGACTTCCATTGACGGACTGTTGAAATAAGTCGTCATCATCTGCTGACTGCTCCAGTAGCCGCTGACCAGCCACAGGTCGGCGTCGCACTGCGATTGTTGCAGGGAAAAACTCAGGCAGCCGGGCGCCGCGCGCGAGACCTCGATCAACGCGCTCAGGCGCACGCCGAGTTCCGCCGAACGCCCGGCCTGGGCACGAACGAAGGCCATATGACTGACAGGCATTTGCTTGGACATGATCAACCCTCCATGAAATCGCGTGGCAGCCGGGGGACGGGCTGCGACTGAAGCAAAGATTAAGGGCCGGGGCCGCAGCGCCGTTAGTCGATTCCTGCCTTCGCGTTGCACAATCCTGCGAGACTTGCCAAAACCCCGGCCGGCGCCGCTGCCCTGTAGGAGCTGCCGAAGGCTGCGATCTTTTGATCTGAAAAACAAAAATCAAAAGATCGCAGCCTTCGGCAGCTCCTACACACAGGCATCGCGTCGATGCTGATGGATATCGCGATGCAGAATCAGGCAAGCATTTGGCAGAATGTGTCTACCGCTGCTGCTTGCACAAACATATGCTCTGCTGCATTCCCCCCTCACTTGCCGAGGATGCCGTGCATGACGTCATTCGATCGTTTTCAAGCCGAACCCAGCGCCGACATGGAAAAGCAGCGTGCGGAGCTGGCGGCGATCATCCGCCGCAACACCAGCGACGATGGCAGCTACCAGACCGCGATCGGTTCGCTGGTGATGTCGCGCCACACCCAGTCCCATGACTTTGCCCCGGTACTCGCGCAGCCGGCGCTGTGCATCATGGCGCAGGGGCGCAAAGAGGTCCGCCTGGCCGACGAGTTTTTCAACTACGACCCGCTGAACTATCTGGTGGTGTCGGTTTCGATGCCACTCAGCGGCCGCGTGGTCAACGTCTCGCCAGAGGAACCGATCCTCGCCGTGCGCCTGGATATCGACCCGACCGAAATCACCGCGCTGATCGCCGACGCCGGCCCGATGGGCGTACCGACGCGGCCGACCGGACGTGGTCTGTACGTGGAAAAAATCGACAGCGCCATGCTCGACGCGGTGCTGCGTCTGGCGCGGCTGCTCGACGCGCCGAAAGACATCGCCATGCTCGCGCCGCTGATTCGCCGGGAGATTCTCTATCGCCTGCTGCGTAGTCCGCAGGGTCATCGTTTGTATGAGATTGCGATTGCCAACAGTCAGAGCCATCGCATCAGCCAGGCCATCAAATGGCTCAACGGCAACTTCGAGCAGCCGCTGCGCATCGATGATCTGGCGCGGGAAGTGAACCTCAGCGTGTCGACCCTGCATCACCGCTTCAAGGCGATGACCGCGATGAGTCCGTTGCAATATCAGAAGCAGCTGCGCCTGCAAGAAGCGCGGCGGCTGATGTTGACCGAAGGGCTGGAAGCCTCGGCGGCGGGGTATCGGGTGGGCTATGAAAGTCCGTCGCAGTTCAGCCGTGAGTACAGCCGACTGTTTGGCGCGCCGCCGTTGCGGGATCTGGCGCGGTTGCGGCTGTCGGTGTAACTCCATAGAAGCCCCTCACCCTAGCCCTCTCCCAGAGGGAGAGGGAACCGATTGGGGGATATTGAAGAGGTTCATCGATTTGCGATATCGGTGCTGAATCCGGAATCAGCCAAGCCAGGCCAACCCAGCGTTGGGTTGATGACCTTCAAATCCATAATCGACTCGGTTTTTCAGGTCGACGGAGAACGCAAGACACCTCGGTCAGCTCCCTCTCCCCCGGGAGAGGGCTGGGGTGAGGGCAGGCTTCTACACCGCTCGCACGACGTGCTTGATCTCCAAAAACGCCGCCACCCCCCAAGGCCCCAGTTCGCGGCCGACGCTGCTCTGCTTGTAACCGCCCCACGCCGTCTGCGGGAAGATCACCTGCGGAGCATTGATCCACACCAGCCCTGCCTGCAAGGCATTGGCCACGCGATCCGCCGTTGCAGCATCGCGTGTCACCACACTCGCGACCAGGCCGAACTGCGTGTCGTTGGCCAGCGCAATCGCCTCGCTCTCACTGGCGAAACTGCGCACACACACCACCGGACCGAAAATCTCTTCACGCCATAACGCGCTGTCCAGCGGCACGTCGGTGAACACCGTCGGTTGCAGAAAATAACCGCGCGGCAAATGCGCCGGTCGATTACCGCCGCACACCAACCTCGCCCCGGCGCTCAAACCGCGATCAATATGCCCAAGCACTCGTTGGTACTGCGCCTGATTGACCAGCGCGCCCATCTCCACTTCCGCATCAAACGGATCAGCGACTCGGATCGCCTCCGCACGTTTTTGCAGGCGCTGAAGAAATTCATCCATCAATTCCTCGGCAACCAGCACCCGACTGGTGGCCGAGCACATTTGCCCGGCGTTGAAGAACGCCCCACCACACGCCAGTTCCACCGCCAGATCCAAATCGGCATCCGCCAGCACCAGCAAGGAAGATTTGCCACCCAGCTCCAGGCTCACACCCTTCACGGTTTCAGCAGCGCGTTGCATCACCTGCACACCCACAGCGTTGCTGCCGGTAAAGGAGATCTTGGCGATGCGAGGATCGGCAGACAACGGCGCGCCCACCGCCAGCCCGGTGCCGCAGACCAGATTGAACACGCCGTCGGGCAGCCCGGATGCAGCGATGATCGCGGCCAGTTCCAGCTCCGGCAGCGGCGTCACTTCAGAGGGTTTCAGTACCACGCAGCAACCGGCGGCGAGCGCTGGCGCCAGTTTCCATGCGGTGGTGACCATGGGGAAATTCCACGGCACGATCAGCCCGACCACGCCGCATGGCTCACGACGCAGGCGTGCGCTGAAGTCATCGCTGGGCAGCGGCACGTTGCTGTCCTGCCCGGCGTCGAGGCCTTCGGCGAGTTCGGCGTAATAGTCGAAAGTGGCGATCACGTCATCGACATCGATGGCCGCTTCGAACTGCGGTTTACCGTTGTTACTCGACTGCAGGTTCATCAAGTGATCGCGACCGTTGCGCACGCCGTTGGCAATGTTGCGCAGGATCGCAGCGCGTTCGGCGCCGGTGGTTTTCGACCAGTG
The DNA here is from genome assembly GCF_054667565.1 of Pseudomonas sp. S3_G06. Taxonomy (NCBI): domain Bacteria; kingdom Pseudomonadati; phylum Pseudomonadota; class Gammaproteobacteria; order Pseudomonadales; family Pseudomonadaceae; genus Pseudomonas; species Pseudomonas sp. S3_G06. The sequence goes on along the minus strand of NZ_CP162738.1, from coordinate 570,467 downwards.
TTCGAACGCTTCGGTCGCCGCGCTGATCGCCTGGTCGACGGCGTGTTCGTCACCGCCATTGACGGTGGTCAGCAGCGCTTCGGTAGCGGGATTGATCACCCGTAGATGCTCGCGGCCCGACGACCATTGACCGTTGATGTAGAGCCCGTCGAGTGTGGTTGGAAAACTGATCATTGGGCCACCGCCTGCATCCACTGGTTCTGGTCGATTTCAATCAGCGTCGGGCCTTGCCGGTCCGTCGCCTCGCGCAGCGCTGCGCGCAATTCGGCGATGCTGCTGATGGCTTGCGCGGCGCAACCGAGGCCCTTGGCCACGGCGACGAAATCCGGGGTGTAGATGTCCACGCCGACCGGTTCGATGGCGCGGTTGACCATGTACTTTTTGATCTCCTCGTAACCCTGGTTATTCCACAGCAGGACGATTACCGGCACCCGCGCTTCAACGGCGCTGGCCAGTTCCGGCAGGGTGAATTGCAAGCCGCCGTCGCCGATCAGGCACACCACCGGCGGGCGCGCGCCGTTGTCGAGTTGGCCGCCGAGCCACGCACCAATCGCCGCCGGCAACGCATAGCCGAGGGTGCCGTAACCGGTGGATGCGTTGAACCAGCGGCGCGGACGCTCGGGGTTGAAGGTGAGGTTGCCGGTATACACCGGTTGCGTGGAATCGCCGACGAACACCGCTTCGGGCAATTCGTGCAGCACGGTTTCAAGCAAACGCGTCTGCGCCAGCGTTGGCGAATCCCAGCTCGCCGCCAATTCGTTACGCAGACGCGCGGCGCGGACCTGGCCCCAATCATTGCGGCGCTCGGCCAGCGGTTGGTGCGACAAGGCGCTGAGCAATGCTTGCGCGGCGTTGCGCGAATCAGCGACCAGTGCGACGTGCGGCGGGTAGTTGCGCACGGTCTGATCGGCATCGATGTCGATGCGCAGCAGCTTGCCGGGAATCTCGAAGCCGCCGGCGAAAGTGACGTCGTAATCGGTCTCGGCCAGCTCGGTCCCGATCGCCAGCACCACGTCGGCTTCAGCGACCAGTGCGCGGGTGGCGACCAGGCTTTGCGTCGAGCCGATCAACAATGGATGGCTGGTCGGCAGCATGCCTTTGGCGTTGATGGTCAGCGCCACTGGAGCGTCGAGCAATTCGGCGAGTCGGGTCAGCTGGGGCGCTGCGTCGATAGCACCGCCGCCGGCGAGAATCAGTGGACGTTGCGCGGTGGCTAGCAGTTCGCTCATGCGGGCCACGGCAGCCGGTGCGGCGCCGGCGCGATCGATATTCACCGGCAGGCTGGCGAGCAACTCATCGGCCTCTTCCACCAGCACGTCCAACGGAATTTCGATATGCACCGGACGCGGTCGCCCGGCCTGGAACAGCGCGAAAGCGCGAGCAAGCACCACCGGCAGTTCGGCAGCGGACATCAGCGTGTGCGAGAACGCTGCGACGCCGCCGACCAGTGCGCTCTGGTTCGGCAGTTCATGCAACTTGCCGCGCCCACCGCCCAACTGACTGCGCGACTGCACGCTGGAAATCACCAGCATCGGAATCGAATCGGCGTAAGCCTGGCCCATGGCCGTGGTGATATTGGTCATGCCCGGGCCGGTGATGATGAAACACACACCGGGTTTACCGCTGGTACGCGCGTAGCCGTCAGCCATGAACCCGGCGCCCTGTTCATGACGAGGCGTGACGTGGTTGATGCTTGAGCGCGCGAGGCCTCGGTACAGCTCGACGGTGTGCACACCGGGAATGCCGAACACCTGCTCGACCGCGTAATTCTCCAACAGCTTGACCAGTACTTCGCCGCACGTTGCCATGTTGATTGCCCTTTCATTCACTGAACACTCCCTGTGGGAGCGAGCCTGCTCGCGAATAAGCGGTCCAGCCAACATCCGTGTCGAACCTTGAACCGTCTTCGCGAGCAGGCTCGCTCCCACAGGGTCCGTGGAGTGCCCATTGGAACGGTGCGCAACTGGCAGCAACAATCGATTAAAAGTCATACTAGCCATGTCGCCACGTCATACCTCGGATCGCCATGAAACGCCTGCCACCCCTGCCCGCTCTGCATACGTTCTGGATCACCGCGCAATGCTGCAATTTCACTCGCGCCGCCGAGCAGTTGCACATCACTCAGGGCGCGGTGAGCCGGCAGATCGCCGGGCTCGAAGAACAGCTCGGTTATCCGTTGTTCATTCGTCTGGCCCGAGGTCTGGCGCTGACGGCCGAAGGCCGCGAATGGCTGCCACAAGTGGAAAAGGTCTTCGGGCTGATCAGTGAAGCGACCGAGCAGATCGGTCTGACGCGGCAAACCTTGCAACTCAAGGCGCCGAGCTGCGTGATGCGCTGGCTGCTGCCGCGTCTGCTGCAATGGCAGAAGGAACGCCCGGAGGTGCCGGTCAAATTGACGGCGTCGCTGCAACACGGCGTGGATTTCCAGCGCGAGCAATTCGACGCCGCCGTGATCTACGGCCCGCCGCCGGACCATTCGCCAGGCGCGCTGCATCTGTTCGACGAGCAACTGACACCGGTCTGCTCGCCGCAATTACTCAAGGGTTCGCCCGCGCTGAATTCACCGCAGGATTTGCAAGAGCATCTGTTACTGCACCCGACCCACGACATTCAGGACTGGTCGGTATGGCTCGATGCAGCGGGATTGCGCCTGGGCAACCTTGGCAGCGGGCAGCATTTCGAAACGCTGGATCAGGCGATGTCGATGGCTTCCCATGGCACGGGCGTGGCGATCGGAGACTGGTCGCTGATTGGCGATGATCTGAACGCCGGGCGGCTGGTGATGCCGTTTGCGTTGAAGGTGAAGACGGGGTTGGCGTATTACGTGGTAATGCCTGCTGGAGCCGAACCCTCGCCGCAACTTGAGGAGCTGATGCTCTGGCTGGTTGAGCAGGCACATACCCGCTGAACACCGCTATACCCCTGTAGGAGCTGCCGAAGGCTGCGATCTTTTGATCTTGATCTTGATCTTGATCTTGATCTTGAAATTGATCTTGATCTTGATCTTGAAAAGCAAAATCAAAAGATCGCAGCCTTCGGCTGCTCCTACAGGGACAGCATTTCTGATCAGTAACCGACGGTATAACGCTGGCGCGAATGCTTCGGCGTTTCCACTTCGTCGATCATTGCAATCGCGTAATCGGCAAAGGTGATCCAGCTACGCCCATCGCCACTGACCAACAGATGATCCTTGCCGACGCGATACTGGCCGCTGCGTTCACCCTCGACAAATTCCGCCGACGGCGACAGGAAAGTCCAGTCCAGTTCCTGCTCTTGACGCAACGCATCAAGAAACGCCGCCCCCGCGTTCGCCTCGGCTTTGTATTCGGCCGGGAAACCGGCACTGTCGATCACTCGCGTGTCATCCGGCAGCAACAGCGAACCGGCGCCGCCGACCACCAGCAAGCGCTTCACGCCTGCCTGCTTCACCGGTCCGACAATCGCCGAGGCCGGGACGGTGGCGAAATGCGCTGCGCTGATCACCACGTCGTGACCGGCCACCGCCGCTTGCAGCGCCGCCGAATCCAGCACGTCGAGGCTCTTGCTGACGACACCGGCGCGATCACCGACCTTTGAGGTATCGCGGGCAATGGCGGTGACGCTGTGGCCGCGACGCACGGCTTCTTCCAGCAGTTGGCTACCGGCACGGCCGGTGGCACCAATGATTGCAATCTTGCTCATGACATTCTCCAGTTGGCTTGAAAATGCTGCGTGTTCAGGTTCGGCTTACCACTGCATCTCGCCCTTGGCGACTTTCGCGCTGAGCTCCAGCGAGCTTTCCTCGCCGAGTTGCGGATAGCGTTTTTTCATCGCTGCGATCAGTGCAGCAGAGTCTTTGGCCTTGGCGGTTTCGGCATCGAAGGCCTTGATGTAATCAGCGGTGAATTTCACGCTGGCCAGCGAGCGGCTGCTGTCGCCCAGAAAATGGCCGGGTACTACGGTTTGCGGTTTCAGGCTTTCGATGGCGTGCAGGGTGTGCAGCCAGTCGGCGTGGGATTGCGCGGTCTGGGTGTCGGCCATCCACACATGAATGTTCTCGGCGACCACTACGCCACCGACCACTGCTTTGAGCGACGGGATCCATACGAAGCTGCGATCCGGTTGCTTGCCGTCGAGGCCGATCACCTGCAATTGCTTGCCTTCGAGGGTCAGGCTGTCGCCCTTGAGCACGTCCGGGACGATGGTTTTCGCCGGCACATCGGCGCCCATTTTCGGCCCCCAGTAGGCCAGTTTGCCGTCGACGGTGTGCTTGATGTGATCGACGGTCGGCTGCGAAGCCAATACTTTCGCCTGCGGGAATGCTTTGGTCAGGGTGTCGAGGCCGAAGTAGTAATCCGGATCACCGTGGCTGATGTAGATGGTGGTCAACTGTTTACCACTGGCGCGGATCTTCTCCACCACCTGTTTGGCCTGGGATTTGCCGAATTGCGCATCGACCAGAATCGCTTCTTTCTCACCGCTGACCAGCACCGAGCTGACCGGGAAAATCGCCTCGGTGCCCGGGTTGTAGACATCGAGGCTCAGCTCGGCGGCGGATGCCTGGGCGGCAAAGCCGAAAAATGCTGCGGCGAGCAGAACGCGTTTGAAGGGGGTGAAGCCGATCATTTGTTGCTCCGGATTACGAATGCCAGTCTGGCGATGCAACAGAGCTTAGTTGCCAGACTCAGTACAAAAAATGCGATGCTTGGACATAGTTTGTTTCTGAAAGCGGGCAAATCATGGATCGGCTTCAAGCAATGCGGGTATTCGTCACGGTGGTGGACCTGGGCAGCCAGTCGGCGGCGGCCGACCACCTCGACCTGTCGCGGCCGGTAGTGTCGCGCTATCTGGCGGAGCTGGAAGACTGGGTCGGCGCGCGGCTGATGCACCGCACCACGCGCAAATTGAGCCTGACCGCCGCTGGCAGTGAAATCCTCCCGCGCTGCCGGCAGATGCTCGACCTGTCGCACGACATGCAGGCCGCCGTCAGCGAACCCGATGACGCGCCGCGCGGATTGCTGCGGATCAGCGTCAGCACCTCGTTTGGCCAGGCGCAACTGGCCGATGCGGTCGCGGCATACGTCAAGCTTTACCCCGGCGTGAGTATCGATCTGCAAATGCTCGACCGCACGGTGAATCTGGTCGATGAACGCATCGATCTGGCGATTCGCACCAGCAATGATCTTGATCCGAATCTGATCGCCCGGCGCCTGACCGTGTGCCGCTCGGTGGTCTGCGCAGCGCCGGCTTATCTGCTTGAGCATCCGGCGCCGCAGACGGTTGAGGATTTGAGCCGACACAACTGCCTGACCCATTCCTATTTCGGCAAAAGCCTGTGGCATTTCGAGGAGGATGGCGAACCGGTTTCGGTACCGGTGCAGGGCAATATCAGCGCCAACGAGGCCAGCACCCTTCTGCGCGCAACCCTGGCCGGCGCGGGCGTGGCGATGCTGCCGACCTACCAGGCTGGCGTGCATATTCACAACGGCGAGCTGCTTCGTTTGCTGCCACACGCAGAACCGCGCCAGATGAATATCTACGCGGTGTACGCCTCACGTAAACACATGCCGGCGGCACTGCGCAGCATGCTCGACTTTCTGGTTCGGCGCTTTCCTGAAAATCCCGCGTGGGATGAAGCTGCGAGCCTCAAGCCACAAGCGCCAAGTTGACCGCGTCGTGACAGCTTGCCGCTTGCCGCTTGCCGCTTAAAGCTTGCAGCTGCGCCTGCCTGACCTATGCTCAAAGTAATACCGCAAGGTAGACGTTCAGAGGTCGAACACCATGAACATCAAAACAAAAAGGTACGCCGCCATCTTCATCACCTGCGCCGCCACGCTGGCGCTGTACGGCACCGCTGCCTGGCGGGTCGAGCAGTTGCGCCAGCTGCCGCGCGAGTATGCGAGCTGCAACTACGAGCGGTGTATTCCGCACAATGCCACGCTGAACGCATTGCGCTGATAGACCTGAGCTGGAATGCAACCCTGTGGGAGCGAGCTTGCTCGCGAAAGCGGTGGGTCAGTCAGCCTGTTTGTTGGATGACACTCCGCCTTTGCGAGCAAGCTCGCTCCCACAGGTGTTGGGTGGTGCTTTTAAGGTTGTTGCTCGGCCTTCAAGCGGTCGCGGAACGCCTTTGGCGAAATTCCCACGCGGCGGCGGAACAGCCGGGTGAAGTTGGTCGGGTCGGAAAAACCCAAAAGCTCCGACATCTCGTAAATCGTCATGCTGGTGTAGGTCAGCAGGCGCTTGGCTTCCAGCAACTGACGCTCGTGCATGATCTGCAACGCCGGTTGCCCGGCCAGTTCACGGCAGGTGCCGTTGAGGTGCGACACGGAGATGCCCAGGCGATGGGCGAGGTCTTCGACCTTGACGTGCTGGCGGTAAGTCTCTTCCACCAACTGAATGAAACCGTTGAGGTATTCGCGCTGGCGTTGCGGCCGTTGGCTGGCCTTGTGACGAACGATCGCCTGGCGGCTGACCCAGACCATGATCACGCTGACCAGCGAATGCATGAGCATTTCCCGCGCCGGTTGATGGCCGTTGTACTCGGCCTGCAACGCTGAAAACAGGCTGTTGAGATAATCGCCATCCTTGCCGGCCGGGTAGTTTTCCGCCCGGGCCAACGCGTGTACCGAATCGCCCAGTTGCGCCTGCAAATGGTTGATCAGCGGCGTGGCCAAGGTGACGATGAAGCCTTCAACATCCTCGGAAAAACGAAAGCCGTGCACCGACAACGGTGGCAGCACCTGTATCGCCGGAGTCTCGAGTTGCGTGCGCTGGCCTTCGATTTCGAGCTCTGCCTGACCTTTGAAAACGAACAGCAGCTGGCACAGATCCGCGTGGCGGTGAGGTTTGATTTCCCATTGATGTTCGCGACTGCGCGAGGAAATGGTTTCACAGTGCAGCAAGTCCGGGGTCGGCCAGTCCAGGCTTTCACCATAGAGCTTGAACACCGGAATCGAAGGCAGGGCAGGCTTGTTCATACTTCAATCCAGGCCTCTGGTTTTTGGGCGATAATCGCACCGATTGGCAGAATGTACAGGTATCGGCTCAGTTTTCACCTTCAATTGACAGACCCGCAAGGGAAAAATGCAAGCACTCGATCCATAAAATCATTCACCGGTTGTTGCTGCGTGAAGCTTGCGAGTCATAAAAACAATGAAAACCCTGAAAACCCAAGTCGCCATTATCGGCGCCGGTCCTTCCGGACTGCTCCTCGGCCAGTTGCTGCACAACGCTGGCATCGACACCCTGATCCTCGAACGCCAGACGCCCGATTACATTCTTGGGCGCATCCGTGCCGGTGTGCTTGAACAAGGCATGGTAGAGCTGCTGCGTGAGGCCGGCGTCGGTCAGCGAATGGATGCCGAAGGTCTGGTTCATGGCGGCTTCGATCTGGCGCTGGACGGGCGTCAGGTGCACATCGACCTGCATGCGCTTACCGGCGGCAAAACAGTAATGGTCTACGGCCAGACCGAGGTCACCCGCGACCTGATGGCCGCTCGTCGGGAGGCCGGCGCGCCAACAATTTATCAAGCGAGCAATGTCGTTCCCCATGGCATGAAAAGCGACGAAGCTTTTGTCACCTTCGAAAAGGACGGTGAAAGCTGGCGCGTTGATGGCGATTACATCGCCGGTTGCGATGGTTTCCATGGCGTCGCGCGGCAGTCGATTCCGGCCGATTGCCTGAAGATTTTCGAGCGGGTCTACCCGTTCGGCTGGCTGGGCATTCTTGCCGACACACCGCCGGTCCACGATGAATTGGTCTACGCCCGCCACGAACGCGGCTTCGCTTTGTGCAGCATGCGTTCGGCCACCCGTACCCGCTATTACCTGCAAGTGCCGGCGGATGAAAACGTCGATGACTGGAGCGATCAGCGTTTCTGGGATGAGTTGAAAAAACGCCTGCCGGATGCCCTCGCGGAAAAACTGGTGACCGGTCCTTCGATCGAAAAAAGCATCGCGCCGCTGCGCAGTTTTGTCGTCGAACCAATGCAATACGGCCGGATGTTTCTGGTCGGCGACGCTGCCCATATCGTACCGCCCACTGGCGCCAAGGGCTTGAACCTGGCCGCCAGCGATGTCAGCACGTTGTTCAATATTCTGCTGAAGGTCTATCGCGAAGATCGCACTGATCTGCTGGAAAAATACTCGGAGATCTGCCTGCGCCGAGTATGGAAAGCCGAACGGTTTTCCTGGTGGATGACGTCGATGCTGCATCGCTTCGACGAGCACGATGAATTCAGCCAGCGCATCAGCGCGTCGGAACTGGACTACTTTGTCAGCTCGCAAGCAGGGCAAAAAACCATTGCAGAAAATTACGTCGGGCTTCCGTACGAGGCTATCGAATAGCTTCCTACCGACTTACACTGCGAGCATCCACCCGCGCGCGAAGGCCGCGCGGGTCCATCACTGCCCGCAGGTTTTCCGTGACCACTCTCAATCAGCCTGAAACGCCCAAACCGGCCATTCGCAGCGTGCTGGTCGCCTTGATGATGGCGATCTTCCTCGGTGCGCTGGACCAGACCATCGTCGCCGTGTCGATGCCGGCGATCTCCGCGCAATTCAAGGACGTCAGCCTGCTGGCCTGGGTGATTTCCGGCTACATGGTGGCGATGACCGTGGCGGTGCCGATCTACGGCAAGCTCGGTGACCTTTACGGGCGGCGCAAACTGATGTTGTTCGGCATGGGCCTGTTCACCCTTGCCTCGCTGTTCTGCGGCATGGCGCAGAGCATGGAACAACTGGTGCTGGCACGAATCCTTCAAGGCATCGGCGCCGGCGGCATGATCTCGGTGAGTCAGGCGATCATCGGCGACATCGTCCCGCCACGTGAACGCGGGCGCTATCAGGGTTATTTCAGCAGCATGTACGCCGTGGCCAGCGTTGCCGGCCCGGTGCTCGGCGGCTACATGACCGAATACCTGTCGTGGCGCTGGGTGTTTCTGATCAACCTGCCGCTGGGCCTCGGCGCCTGGTGGGTGGCTCGGCGCAATCTGCGCGGCTTGCCGATTCCGCAACGCAAACCGGTGATCGATTACCTCGGCACGGTGCTGATGATCATCGGCCTGACCGCGTTGCTGCTCGGCATCACCGAAGTCGGCCAGGGTCATTCATGGCGCAGCAGCGAAGTGCTCGGCCTGTTCGCTTGTGCCGTGGTGGTATTGGCGCTGTTCGTCTGGCATGAACGCCGGGCGCGGGAGCCGTTGCTGCCGATGCACCTGTTCGCCAACCGCAATGCCCTGTTGTGCTGGTGCACGATTTTCTTCACCAGTTTCCAGGCCATCTCGCTGATCGTGCTGATGCCGTTGCGCTTTCAAAGCGTCACCGGCGCCGGCGCCGACAGCGCCGCGTTGCACTTGCTGCCACTGGCGATGGGCTTGCCGATCGGCGCCTATTTCGCCGGCCGCCGCACCTCGATCACCGGACGCTACAAACCGCAGATTCTCACCGGGGCGATCCTCATGCCGATCTCGATTCTCGGCATGGCCTTCAGTCCGCCACAAGCGACACTGCTCAGCGGTCTGTTCATGCTGCTCAGCGGCATCGCTGGCGGCATGCAGTTCCCGACCTCGCTGGTTGGCACGCAGAACTCGGTGGAACAACGCGACATCGGCGTCGCCACCAGCACCACCAACCTGTTCCGCTCACTGGGCGGCGCGGTGGGCGTGGCGTTGATGTCGGCGCTGCTGCTGGCGTTGCTGCACGATTCCAGTTTTGCCCACCTTGCGAGCAGCTCGCTGATCAGCGAAGGGCATTCGGGCAACGTTCTGCTCGATGGCCTGAACGCAGCACCCGGCGAAGCGCAGAACGCCTTGCGCGCGGAGCTGCTGGTGACCTTCCGCCACTTGCTCTGGGTCAGCACGGCAGTGTCGTTGCTGGGGCTGGCGGCGGCGATTGCCATGCCGAACAACCTGTTGCGCGGGCGCGAACACGGCGCGAAATAATTGCCGCAACAAATACCACTGTGGGAGCGAGCCTGCTCGCGAAGGCGCGGTGTCAGCCGACACATAGCTGAATGACACACTGCTTCGCGAGCAGGCTCGCTCCCACAAGGGAACAGTGTTCGCTCAAGGGCTGTAGTAGCCCACCGCGACGAGAAAGTGCCCGACCTTTTTCAGGTACGCATGCTTGTCCTCGATCTTGCCGGTCACCGGGTTTTTCCAGCGGTATTCGTATTCGCCTTCATCCTGTTTGCCGATCAGCGCCAGAATCGGCTCGCCCACCGGTTTGCCTTCCGGGTCCTTGACCTTGCCAAAATCAGTGTTGATCAAGCGTAGATTGGTGCCGTGGGCGACGTAGCGTTGATTGTTCAGATCGACCACGAAGACATACAGGTCATCCTGCAAGTAACCGCCCTTGAGTGAGTTGATCGCGGTCAGCGTGCCCTTCTCGTTCTTGGTCAGATCCGTCGCGGCTTTGTCCAGCAAGGCCTTGGCCTGCTCAGCTGAGGCCCGTGGCAGGTAGTAACCCACCGCGAGAATGCGCTGCCCGACGCGCTGGTAGAACACATGCTTGCGCTCGACCTTGCCGTCGGCCCAGTTCTGCCAGCGGTATTCGGCCTGCTGGATACCGTTGCCTTCCGGCACTTTCAGCGCATCCTTGAACGCCTTCTGCAGATCCGGCCCGAGCACTTCGCTGACATCACGACCGATCAGCGCCGACGACGGCCCGCCACTGGCAAGCATGACGCCTTTGGTGTCGAGGACGAACACGTAGCGATCCTTGTCGACGAACTCACCCTGGCGGCTGAACGCGGCGAACGCCTTGTCACCATTGTCGTGGTAGTAGGCCAAGGCTTTTTCCAGCAGGGCAATGGCGGCCTGACTGTCATCCTTGGCGGCGGTGGCGGCGCTGGCCTGGCCGAAGCCGGCCAACAACATCAGGCCGAGCCAGGCCACTTTATGCAAAAACCCCATAGCGCATCCCTCGTTCTTTTTGGTGTTTCAAGAGCGTAGACGGCTTGCGGTCATGTAGAGATATTCAGAGCGTTTCTGAACATTGCGCCGTGAAGCTGGCAAGCAACGCTCGCCAGCCTCGCTCAGCGCTTACGGGCGGGAATTGATCTGCTGCTGGAGATTCTGGATCTGCGCCTGCAAGGTGTTGAGGTTGCGGGTCATCTGCGCGCGGAACGCATCGAACTCGGCGGTATTGCCGCCACCCTGTGGCGCTGCCGGGCGGTTGTCCTGCTGACTTTTCAACACCACGATGTCCTGCTCCAGACGATCGATCGCCGCGCTCGGATTGCCCTGTTTCTTCAGCGCGGCGATATCGGCGCCGAGGCTTTTGAACTGGGCGTCGAAGGCTTTCAACTGCGCATCGACCTTGCTGGTATCGGCCGGAGTGCTTTTGATGGTCGCCAACTCGGCACTCAAGGCTTTGACCTGAGCCTGCAACTGCGTATTGGCGTTCTGTTGTTCGGTGGTCTGCGCGGTCATCTGCGCCAGACGCTTGTCCAGTTCGCTGGCCTGCCCAGCCACGCCTTGCTGCTGCTTGCTCTGGTCGAGCAGCTTGCCTTCGAGTTGCTTGATTTGCAGCTTCAGCGCTTCGCTGTCACTGCTGACGTTGCTCTGGCTGGCGACAACCTTGCCGGAAATATCCTGCAGGCGCCCCGCCGCTTCCTCGCTGATGCGGGCGAAGCTTTCCTGGGTGGCGACCAGTTGCTGTTCCATCAACGAAATCTGCTGGAAGCTCCACCAGGCCAGACCGATGAAGGCAAAAAACAACGCGCCGACCAGCGCCCACAGCGGCCCGGTGCTGGCGGCCTTGACCTTGACCACTGGCGCGCTGCGCGAATGCACGGAAGTGCGGGGGCCGGGCGCGATGTCATCGTCATCGAACGGGTCGGCGCGCAGGCTTGGCACGTTGTCGAAATCGTCGTCGTGGGCATCGTTTCGCATGGACATTGAGGCAACCTTTGGCAAACGCGGTGATGGCTAAATGCTGCGAAGTATAACCGCCGCAGCCGCAGGCATTGACCCTCAACCCGCAAGGCGGTTCATTGCCGCCCGGCCGAATCGTTTCAACGGATGTCCTGGGCTTTCCACCACGCACAGAACTCATCGAGGGCAGCCCACAGGCTGACTTTCGGATCGTAGTCGAGATAATGCCGGGCGCGGCTGATGTCGAGGGTGAAATTTTTCTTCATGACCTGCATGCCCAGGCGCGACAGGGTCGGCTCAGGGCGTCCCGGCCAGAGCATGCACGCGCCTTCGTTGAGCGCCGCAACACTGTACGCGAGACCGTAGGAGCGATATTTGCGCACCTGATCGACGTCCATCCGCCGCATCACGTAATTGACCACGTCCCACAGCGGCACCGGCGTGCCGTTGCTGATGTTGTAGGCCTTGCCCAGCGCCGAACCTTGCGCCAACAGGCTGCTGAGCATGGCTTCGCTGAGGTTCTGCACGCTGGTGAAATCGACCTTGTTCAAGCCATTGCCGATGATCGCCAGGCGGCCCTTGCGCTGCATCTTCAGCAGGCGCGGGAAGATGCTCATGTCGCCGGCACCGGTGACGAAACGCGGGCGCAGGGCGATGGTTTCCAGACCGAATTCCTGTGCGCCGAAGACCTTCTGCTCAGCCAGATATTTGGTCGCGGCGTAGGGATGCTTGAAGCGTTTGGGCACTTGCTCTTCGGTCAGACCGAGATGGTCGCGGCCATCGAAATAGATCGACGGCGACGACAGATGCACCAGCCGCCGCACCCGCTGCTTGAGGCACGCTTCGACGACGTTTTCGGTGACTTCGACGTTGCCCTGATGAAAGTCCTGATAACGCCCCCACACACCGACAGCACCGGCGCAATGCACCACGGCTTCGACATCGTTGCACAGATCCCGCACCAGATCGGCGTCGGTCAGATCGCCCGGCACGAACTCCGCGCCTCGGCGCACCAGATGCTCGACGCTCTCGGCCCGGCGACCGTTGACCCGCACTTCAAGGCCCTGCTCCAGGGCGAAACGCGCAAAGCGCCCGCCAATAAAGCCGCTGGCGCCGGTAACCAAAATCTTCATCAAAAACTCCAGGGAAGCAGCTGCAAGCTTCGAGCTTTCAGCTGCAAGTTGAAACGGTGCGTGTTCTTGCCGCTTGCAGCTTGACGCTTGCAGCTGCGTTCAAGCCACTAGCCATTGCTTTGAGGAGCGCAGCAGTTGTTCGGTCAGTAGATTGAGCAACTGGCCGCCATTGCGCCAATGATGCCAGTACAGCGGCACGTCGATCGGTTTATCTGGCAGCAATTCGCGAAGCACCCCTCGTTGCAATTGCTCGCGCACCTGCAACTCTGGCACCAGGCCCCAGCCCAGACCGGCTTCGGTCAGGCGAATGAAGCCTTCGGAAGACGGGCATAAGTGATGCTCGAACGCGCCGTCGACGCCCAACAGCGCCAGATAGCGATGCTGGAGAAAATCGTCCGGGCCGAACACCAGCGCCGGGGTGCGCGGCAGCTGTTCGGCGCGCACGCCATCGGGAAAATGCCGGGCGATGAAGGCTGGACTGGCCAGCGCCCGATAACGCATTGCGCCGAGCAATACGCTGCGTGCGCCGGCCACCGGGCGCTCGCTGGCGCAGAGACACGCGGCCACTTCACCGGCACGCATGCGTTTGAGGCCGACGGTCTGGTCTTCGACGATCAGGTCGAGCAACAAATGCTGCTCGGCGCAGAAATCGCCGACGGCCTCGGCCCACCATGTGGCGAGGCTGTCGGCGTTGAGGGCGATGCGCAGGCGATCGGGCAGGCCTTCTTCGTCCAGCGCCGGCACCACCGATTGCAGGTCGCGCTCAAGCAACCGCACCTGTTGCACATGGTTGAGCAGACGCCGGCCGATTTCGGTCGGCGCTGGCGGTGTTTCGCGCACCAGCACTGGCTGACCGACCCGCGCTTCAAGCAATTTGATGCGCTGTGAGATCGCCGACTGCGACAGGCCCAGCACCTGTGCAGCGCGATCGAATCCGGCCTGCTCGACCACAGCGGCGAGCGCGGAAAGCAATTTATAGTCGAACATCAGTTTTCCTAATGGGCGATCAGCACTATTGGTTTTTCTTATACAGCGTCACACCGGAGAATAGCCAGCAAGTACTCTCTTTCAAGGATTTCTCTCATGTGGCAAAGCTATGTAAACGGCCTGTTGGTGGCGTTCGGCCTGATCATGGCGATCGGCACGCAGAACGCTTTTGTCTTGGCGCAAAGCCTGCGCCGTGAACACCATTTGCCGGTGGCGGCATTGTGCGTGGTGTGTGACGCAATTCTGGTCGCGGCCGGGGTGTTCGGCCTGGCGACGATCCTCGCGCAGAACCCGACCCTGCTGGCGATCGCCCGTTGGGGCGGTGCGACGTTTCTGATCTGGTACGGCAGCCAGGCACTGCGCCGGGCCTGCTCGAAACAGAGCCTTGAGCAAGGCGAGAACCAGACCGTGCGCTCGCTGCGAGCGGTCATGCTCAGCGCGCTGGCGGTGACCTTGCTCAACCCCCACGTTTATCTCGATACGGTTTTGCTGATCGGCTCGCTGGGCGCGCAGCAATCGGTGCCCGGGGCTTATGTGGTCGGCGCGGCGAGTGCCTCGCTGTTGTGGTTTTTCACCCTGGCCCTCGGCGCGGCGTGGCTGGCACCATGGCTGGCACGCCCGAGCACGTGGCGCATTCTCGATCTGGTGGTGGCGTTAATGATGTTCGCCGTGGCCGCACAGCTGATCATCGCCGGATGAATAATTGCCAAAGGCTCTGGAACCTCTATCCCACACAGTTGTTGCGTGGTTAAGGCGCGACCCCGGTGCTATGATCCGAACCCTGCGCCGCAAAGAGTAAAAACTCGCCGGTGCATTTCCGGCCGCCCGTGATCGGCCTTGCGCTCACCGCAACAGACCTGATTAGGAGAATCATCATGGCTTTCGAATTGCCGCCGCTGCCTTACGCACACGATGCCCTGCAGCCGCACATCTCCAAGGAAACCCTGGAGTTCCACCACGACAAGCACCACAACACCTACGTCGTGAACCTGAACAACCTGGTGCCAGGCACCGAGTTTGAAGGCAAGACCCTGGAAGAAATCGTCAAGACTTCTTCGGGCGGCATCTTCAACAACGCCGCTCAGGTCTGGAACCACACTTTCTACTGGAACTGCCTGGCGCCAAACGCCGGCGGTCAGCCAACCGGCGCCCTGGCAGATGCCATCAACGCAGCGTTCGGTTCGTTCGACAAGTTCAAGGAAGAATTCAGCAAAACCTCGATCGGCACCTTCGGTTCCGGCTGGGGCTGGCTGGTGAAAAAGGCTGACGGCTCCCTGGCCCTGGCCAGCACCATCGGCGCCGGCAACCCGCTGACCAGCGGCGACACCCCGCTGCTGACCTGCGACGTCTGGGAACACGCTTACTACATCGACTACCGCAACCTGCGTCCGAAGTACGTTGAAGCGTTCTGGAACCTGGTCAACTGGAAGTTCGTGGCCGAGCAGTTCGAAGGCAAGACCTTCACCGCTTAAGCTTCGCGCCAGACGAGAAACCCGGCTTCGGTCGGGTTTTTTTATGCCCGGCGCATGGCGTTTCTCGCACGATAAAAGCAGCTTCGCGCCGTTTGCCGCCAGCCCCCAGCCGACTACCATCACAGGCAGGAAAAAATCTTTGACCCAGTGCTCAAGTTGAAGGCAACTGCAACCGACACAGTTAATTCAGAGCTATTACTCAAATGACGACATTGCGGCCAGGATCACGGCGACTTTTCCCGTGCCCGATTGTCCCTTTGACTGCCAACCCGGGATTGCCAATACTCATGGCAACTTGACGCTACCCGCACGGAACAAGGAATAACCCTTTGAAGCTGGAACTCAAGAACAGCTTGTCGGTGAAGTTGCTCCGGGTCGTGCTCCTGTCGGCATTGATCGTAGGCGTAGTCTTGAGCTGCGCGCAGATTGTCTTCGATGCCTACAAGACCCGTCAGGCTGTGGCCGGCGACGCCGAGCGCATCCTCGACATGTTCCGCGATCCCTCGACCCAGGCCGTGTACAGCCTGGATCGGGAAATGGGCATGCAGGTGATCGAAGGGCTGTTCCAGGACGACGCCGTGCGTCAGGCCTCCATCGGCCACCCCAACGAAGCCATGCTGGCGCAGAAATCCCGCGAGCTGCAGCATTCCAACAGCCGTTGGCTGACCGACCTGATTCTCGGCCAGGAACGCACCTTCACCACGCAGCTGGTCGGCCGTGGCCCTTACAGCGAGTACTACGGCGACCTGAGCATCACACTCGACACCGCCACTTATGGCGAAGGGTTTATCGTCAGCTCGGTGATCATTTTCATCTCCGGCGTACTGCGTGCGCTGGCATTGGGGCTGGTGCTGTATCTGGTCTATCACTGGCTGCTGACCAAACCGCTGTCGCGAATCATCGAGCACCTCACCGAGATCAACCCCGATCGTCCCAGCGAGCACAAGATTCCGCAGATCAAGGGCCACGAAAAAAACGAGCTGGGCCTGTGGATCAACACCGCCAACCAGTTGCTCGAGTCCATCGAACGCAACACCCACCTGCGCCACGAAGCGGAAAACAGCCTGCTGCGCATGGCCCAGTACGATTTCCTCACCGGCCTGCCGAATCGCCAGCAATTGCAGCAGCAACTGGACAAGATTCTCGTCGATGCCGGCAAATTGCAGCGCCGCGTCGCGGTGTTGTGCGTCGGCCTGGATGACTTCAAGGGCATCAACGAGCAATTCAGCTACCAGACCGGCGACCAATTGCTGCTGGCCCTGGCCGATCGCTTACGTGCCCACAGCGGTCGTCTCGGCGCCCTCGCTCGCCTGGGCGGCGATCAGTTCGCGCTGGTGCAGGCCGACATTGAACAACCTTACGAAGCAGCAGAACTGGCGCAAAGCATTCTCGATGACCTCGAGGCGCCCTT
Source organism: Pseudomonas sp. S3_G06 (assembly GCF_054667565.1). NCBI lineage: Bacteria > Pseudomonadati > Pseudomonadota > Gammaproteobacteria > Pseudomonadales > Pseudomonadaceae > Pseudomonas > Pseudomonas sp. S3_G06. The sequence continues at coordinate 553,606 of NZ_CP162738.1, read as the reverse complement.
CGCCCTCGACGATCAGGAGATCCGCCTGCGCGCGACCATCGGCATCACCCTGTTTCCGGAGGACGGCGACAGCACCGAGAAGCTGTTGCAGAAAGCCGAGCAGACCATGACCCTGGCCAAGACCCGCTCGCGCAATCGCTATCAGTTCTACATCGCCAGCGTCGACAGCGAGATGCGCCGTCGTCGCGAGCTGGAAAAAGACCTGCGCGATGCGCTGATCCGCGACCAGTTCTACCTCGTCTACCAACCGCAGATCAGTTATCGCGATCACCGCGTGGTCGGCGTCGAAGCGCTGATCCGCTGGCAACATCCGGAACACGGGCTGGTGCCGCCGGACCTGTTCATCCCACTGGCCGAACAGAACGGCACGATCATCGCCATCGGCGAGTGGGTGCTCGATCAGGCCTGCAAGCAATTGCGCGAGTGGCACGATCAGGGTTTTGTCGATCTGCGCATGGCGGTCAATCTGTCCACCGTGCAACTGCATCATGCCGAGCTGCCGCGGGTGGTCAACAACCTGCTGCAGATGTACCGCCTGCCGCCGCGCAGCCTGGAACTGGAAGTCACCGAAACCGGCCTGATGGAAGACATCACCACCGCCGCCCAGCATCTGCTCAGCCTGCGCCGCTCCGGTGCGCTGATTGCGATCGACGACTTCGGCACCGGCTACTCGTCCCTCAGTTATCTGAAAAGCCTGCCGCTGGACAAGATCAAGATCGACAAGAGCTTCGTGCAGGACCTGCTCGATGACGACGATGACGCGACCATCGTCCGCGCGATCATCCAACTGGGCAAGAGCCTGGGCATGCAGGTGATTGCCGAAGGCGTGGAAACCGCCGAGCAGGAAACCTACATCATTTCCGAGGGTTGCCACGAAGGTCAGGGCTACCACTACAGCAAACCGCTGCCGGCGCGGGAGCTGGGTATTTACCTCAAGCAGGCGCAACGCAGCAACGCGGCTATTTTATAAAGCGAAAAGATCGCAGCCTTCGGCAGCTCCTACATTTGAAATGCGTTCCCCCTGTAGGAGCCGACGAGTGAAACGAGGCTGCGATCTTTTGATCTTCTTGCGCAAATAAGAAATATTTCCAAGCACGCCTTTACACATAATGCGAAAGATTTGCATTATGTCGCAGTTTTGCGCGCCACCGGCGCCAGTCCACTCAACTACCGAAGCAGGATGTTCGCCATGATTCGTATGCCTCTGGCTACCGCCAGTCTGCTGGCCATCGCTATTTCCCTCGCCGGTTGCGGCGAAGGCAAGGACAAAGAAAAAGCCTCCGAAATGACTCCGGCTTCCAGCAGTGCTGCTCCAGCTCCAGCCCCTGCCGCTGCACCTGCTCCTGCCGCCGGTAAAGTTGACGATGCCGCCGCCAAGGCTGTGGTCGCGCACTACGCCGACATGGTCTTCGCCGTTTACAGCGATGCCGAATCCACCGCGAAAACCCTGCAGAGCGCGGTCGACGCGTTCCTCGCCAAGCCGAACGCCGACACCCTCAAAGCCGCCAAGGCTGCCTGGGTTGCCGCGCGCGTGCCGTACCTGCAGAGCGAAGTATTCCGCTTCGGCAACACCATCATTGACGATTGGGAAGGTCAGGTTAACGCCTGGCCATTGGACGAGGGCTTGATCGACTACGTCGACAAATCCTACGAGCACGCACTGGGTAACCCGGGCGCCACCGCCAACATCATCGCCAACACCGAAGTGCAGGTCGGCGAAGACAAAGTCGACGTGAAAGAAATCACCCCGGAAAAACTCGCCAGCCTCAACGAGCTGGGCGGTTCCGAGGCGAACGTTGCCACCGGCTACCACGCGATCGAATTCCTGCTCTGGGGCCAGGATCTGAACGGCACCGGCCCTGGCGCTGGCAACCGTCCGGCCTCGGACTATCTGGAAGGCGCCGGCGCCACCGGTGGTCATAACGAGCGTCGTCGTGCCTACCTGAAAGCCGTGACCCAACTGCTGGTCAGCGACCTGGAAGAAATGGTCGGCAACTGGAAGCCGAACGTGGCCGACAACTACCGCGCCACCCTGGAAGCCGAGCCAGGCGAAACCGGCCTGCGCAAAATGCTCTTCGGCATGGGCAGCCTGTCCCTGGGTGAACTGGCGGGCGAGCGCATGAAGGTTTCCCTGGAAGCCAACTCCCCGGAAGACGAGCAGGATTGCTTCAGCGACAACACCCACTACTCGCACTTCTACGACGCCAAAGGCGTGCGTAACGTTTACCTGGGCGAGTACACCCGTGTTGACGGCACCAAGCTGACCGGCGCCAGCCTGTCGTCGCTGGTGGCCAAGGCCGACCCGGCTGCCGACACCGCGCTGAAAGCCGATCTGGCCGCGACCGAAGCGAAGATCCAGGTCATGGTCGATCACGCCAACAAGGGTGAGCACTACGACCAGTTGATCGCCGCCGGCAACACCGCTGGCAACCAGGTGGTCCGCGACGCCATCGCCGCGCTGGTCAAGCAGACCGGCTCGATCGAAGCGGCTGCGGGCAAACTGGGCATCAGCGACCTGAATCCGGACAACGCCGATCACGAGTTCTGATCGCAGCGTCCGCTCAAAAAGAGGCGACCTTCGGGTCGCCTTTTTCATTATTGGCACACCACTATCCCTGTGGGAGCGAGCCTGCTCGCGAAGGCTTTATCCGGCGCAGCATTTTCAGCGCGTCGGGCATCGCTTTCGCGAGCAGGCTCGCTCCCACAGTGTTGGCATGCGCTTCAAAGCTTGCGCGATATCAAGCAAACGATAATTCCTCTTATTCAAACTCCCCCGCCCTGTTAGACTTTGCGCCTTTGTTTTCGCCCGTTTGCAGGATGTCTGATGCTGTCGTTGCCGCTTCGCTTGTCCGCACTGTTGCTGGCCCTGGGCCTGAGTGCCTGCGATGACGCCCCGCGTTTCACCAAGGCCGAGCCGGGGGAAGCGCGTTCGGGCGGTGCGGCAACTGTGCGCAAGAGCGATCAGAACGCCTTTTCCCTGCCATCGGCCAACCTGCCGCCCTCGCGGCGCGTGGATTTCAGTGTCGGCAACAGTTTCTTTCGCAGCCCGTGGGTGATCGCGCCGTCGACCACCACGGCGCGCGACGGCCTCGGCCCGTTGTTCAATACCAACGCCTGCCAGAACTGCCACATCAAGGACGGTCGCGGGCATCCGCCGGCACCTGATGCAAGCAATGCAGTGTCGATGCTGGTACGCCTGTCGATTCCCGACGCACCGCCCTACGCCAAAGTCATCGAACAGCTCGGCGTGGTTCCGGAGCCGGTGTATGGCGGGCAGCTCCAGGACATGGCCGTGCCCGGCGTCGCCCCGGAAGGCAAAGTGCGTGTCGACTACACGCCAGTGCTGGTGCGTTTCAAGGACGGCACCGAGGTCGAGTTGCGCAAACCGACCCTGCAGATCACTCAACTCGGTTACGGCCCGATGCACCCGGACACGCGTTTTTCCGCGCGGGTGGCGCCGCCGATGATTGGTCTGGGCCTGCTCGAAGCCATCCCTGAGCAAGCGATCCTCGCCAACGCCACCGCCCAGGCGAAAGAGAACAATGGCATCAACGGCCGGCCCAACCGTGTCTGGGATGACCAGTTGCAGAAAACCGTCATCGGCCGGTTCGGCTGGAAAGCCGGGCAGCCGAATCTCAATCAACAGAATGTTCATGCGTTCTCGGGTGACATGGGCCTGACCACCAGCCTGCGGCCGTTCGACGATTGCACCGAGGCGCAGACTGCCTGCAAACAGGCGCCGAACGGCAATGGCCCGGACGGCGAACCGGAAGTCAGCGACAACATCCTGCGGCTGGTGCTGTTCTACAGCCGCAATCTCGCAGTGCCGGCGCGCCGTGGCGTCAACGATCCACAGGTGCTGGCCGGCAAAAATCTGTTTTTCCAGGCCGGTTGCCAGTCGTGCCACACGCCGAAATACACCACCGCCGCCGATGCCGCCGAACCGGAATTGGCCAATCAGGTGATTCGTCCGTACAGCGACTTGCTGCTGCATGACATGGGCGAAGGCCTGGCGGACAACCGCACGGAATTTCAGGCCTCCGGCCGCGACTGGCGCACCCCGCCGTTGTGGGGGATTGGTCTGACGCAAGCGGTCAGCGGTCACACCCAGTTTTTGCATGACGGCCGCGCACGCAACCTGCTCGAAGCGGTGCTCTGGCATGGCGGCGAAGCGACGGCGGCGCAGCAACAGGTTTTGTCTTTCAATGCCGAGCAGCGCGCTGCGTTGCTGGCGTTTCTGAACTCACTTTAAATACTGAAAAAACATCGGGAGCCCGACATGTTCCGTCCCAAGTTACTGTTCACCAGCCTTGCCGCGCTCGCCCTCGGCGCCTGCTCGCCGCAGGACCCACAAGCGGTCACTTCGGCGGCGATCGCCAAATCGGTGATCCTGCCGACCTACACCCGTTGGGTCGAAGCCGACCGGCAACTGGCGGTCAGCGCCCTCGCCTATTGCCAGGGCAAGGAAAGCCTGGAAACTGCCCGTGCCGACTTCCTTCACGCGCAGAAAGCCTGGGCCGAACTGCAACCGCTGCTGATCGGTCCGCTGGCCGAGGGCAATCGTTCGTGGCAAGTGCAGTTCTGGCCGGACAAGAAAAACCTCGTCGGCCGTCAGGTCGAGCAACTGGTCGTCGCCCAGCCGCAGATCGACGCCGCCGCACTGGCCAAATCCAGCGTCGTGGTGCAAGGCCTGTCGGCTTACGAATACATCCTGTTCGACGCCAAGCCTGACGTCGCCAACGACGCGCAAAAAGCCAAATACTGCCCGCTGCTGATCGCCATCGGCGAACGCCAGAAGCAACTGGCCGAAGAGATCCTGCAGGGCTGGAACAACACCGACGGCATGCTCGCGCAGATGAGCAAGTTCCCCAACCAGCGCTACGCCGACTCCCACGAAGCGATCGCCGATCTGCTGCGCGTACAAGTGACTGCACTGGATACCCTGAAGAAAAAACTCGGCACGCCGATGGGCCGTCAGAGCAAAGGCGTGCCGCAGCCGTTCCAGGCGGATGCGTGGCGCAGCCAGTCGTCGCTGACGGCGCTGGAAGCCAGCCTCGCCGCTGCCAAAACCGTGTGGGAAGGCGTCGACAACAAAGGCCTGCGCGGTCTGCTGCCGGCGGAGCAGAAACCGTTGGCGGACAAGATCGACGCCGCCTATGCCGCGTCGCTGAAGCTGTTCGACAGCACCCAGCGCTCGCTGGGCGAAATGCTCGAAGACGACGCCGGTCGTCAGCAACTCAACGACATCTACGACAGCCTCAACGTCGTCCATCGCCTGCACGAAGGCGAACTGGCCAAGGCGCTGGGCATCCAACTGGGCTTCAACGCCAACGACGGTGACTGATGAGGGCAAGTGCCATGCTGCGACGTCAGGTTCTGACTTTAGGTAGTGCACTGCTGGGAGCAGTGACGCTGGGCGGCTGGACGCTGTTCAAACGCAAGGATCAGAGCCCGCTGTTGCTGTCGGCGCGCGACGATGCTGACGGCAAGCATTACGCCGTCGGCTATCGGCTCGACGGTACGCGGGTGTTCGCCACCCACGTCGGCCAGCGTTGCCACGACATCATCAATCATCCGACGCAGCCGCTGGCGCTGTTCGTTGCACGGCGTCCGGGTACCGAGAGTTACCTGATCGACCTGCGCGACGGCACGTTGCTGCAGACCGTGACCTCGCAGCCGAACCGGCACTTCTACGGCCACGCCGTGGTGCACAAGGACGGCGAATACCTGTACGCCACCGAGAACGACACGAGCGATCCCGGCCGTGGCCTGCTCGGCGTGTACAAATTCGAGGGCGAACGGCTGGTGCACACGGGCGAGATCTCTACCCACGGCCTCGGCCCGCATCAGGTGTCGTGGATGCCCGACGGCGAGACGCTGGTGGTGGCCAACGGCGGGATTCGCACCGAGGCGGAAAGCCGCGTCGATATGAACCTCAACGCCATGGAGCCGAGCCTGGTGCTGATGCAGCGCGACGGCACGTTGCTGAGCAAGGAAACCCTCGCCCAGCAGATGAACAGCGTGCGCCACCTGGGCATCGCCAGTGACGGCACCATCGTTGCCGGTCAGCAATTCATGGGGCCGTCGCACGAGCGCTCGGAGCTGTTGGCGATCAAGCGACCCGGGCAAGCGTTCGTGGCGTTCCCCGTAGCGGAAGATCAGTTGCAGGCGATGGGGCACTACACCGCCAGCGTCGCGGTGCACAGCGACCTGCGTCTGGTCGCGTTGACAGCGCCGCGCGGCAATCGCTTCTTTATCTGGGATCTGGACAGCGGCGAACTGCGCCTCGATGCGCCTTTGCCTGATTGCGCCGGCGTCGGTGCGGTAAAGGATGGCTTTGTCGTGACCTCGGGTCAGGGCCGTTGCCGTTACTACGATTGCCGGCAGGAACAGCTGCTGGCCAAGCCGCTGGAATTGCCGGCGGGGCTCTGGGACAACCATCTGCACTTGATGGCCTGACAACAAGCCCCGTGGCTGACAATCAACCTGTGGCGAGGGGATTTATCCCCGTTGGGTGGCGCAGCCGCCCTTAAAACTGCAATTGCGGTATGACTGAAGGATTCAGGGGGCCGCTTCGCAGCCCAACGGGGATAAATCCCCTCACCACAGGATTGTGTCCCGCTGCACCTGTAAACACTGCCAGTTGGAATCCCCACCTGACTCGGAGTAATGTGCCCGCCTGTCTCATGATTTATCCAAGGAAATGGAAATATGCTGCGTCGCCGCATGCTGATCATGTTGGGTGTTGTTTTGCTGATCGTCCTGGTACTGGGCGGATACAAAGCCTTTTCGATCTACACGATGATCCAGGGCTTTTCCAAGCCCAAGCCGCCGATCAGCGTCGCCGTGGCCACTGCCGGCGAACAGCCGTGGCAGATGCGCCTGCCCACCGTCGGCACGCTCAAGGCGCTGCAAGGTGTCGACTTGAGTCTGGAAGTCGCCGGCACCGTCACTGAACTCAAATTCGAATCCGGGCAGAAGGTCAAGGCCGGGCAACCGTTGCTGCAACTCGACAGCGCCGTGGAAACCGCCCTGCTCGAAACCGCCAAGGCTGATCTGGGCCTGGCGCAACTGGACTTCGGCCGTGGCGCGCAACTGGTCGACAGCCGCGCGATCTCCAAAGGCGAGTACGACCGCCTCTCCGCCGTGCTGCAAAAGAACAAGGCCACGGTCAATCAGCTCAACGCGTCGCTGGCGAAAAAACGCATCCTCGCGCCATTCAGCGGCACCATCGGCATCCGCCAGGTCGACGTTGGCGACTACCTCGCCAGCGGTACCAAAATCGCTACGTTGCAGGATTTGAGCAGTCTTTACGCCGACTTCTACGTGCCCGAGCAATCGGTGCCGAAACTCGCTATCGGCCAGCCCGTACAGTTCACCGTCGCCGCTTATCCGGGGCAGACCTTCGTCGGCAAGATCAGCGCGATCAATCCGATCGTCGAAAGCACCACGCGCAACATCCTCATCCGCGCCACCCTGGCCAACCCCGACGGCAAGCTGCTGCCGGGGATGTTCGCCAGCCTTGAAGTGCTGCTGCCTGATCCGCAAAAGCACGTCGTCGTGCCGGAAAGCGCGATCACCTACACCCTGTACGGCAACTCGATTTATGTGGTCGGGCAGAAAAAGGCCGAGGACGGCAGCGTCGCCAAGGATGACAACGGCCAACCGCTGCTGATCGCCGAACGTCGTTTCGTCGAGACCGGTGAACGCCGCGATGGCCTGGTGATGATCAACAAGGGCGTGCAGAGCGGCGAACAAGTGGTAACAGCGGGCCAGATCAAACTGGACAACGGTACCCACATCGCCATCAGCGACGACAAGACCCTCGGCGAGCAGAACAGTCCGCCTCGCGCCGACTGATCAAGGAATTCCCATGGCTTTTACCGATCCGTTCATCCGCCGCCCGGTGCTCGCCACCGTGGTCAGCCTGCTGATTGTGCTGCTGGGCTTCCAGGCCTGGAGCAAGCTGCCGCTGCGCCAGTACCCACAAATGGAAAACGCCCTGATCACGGTGACCACGGCTTATCCCGGGGCCAACGCCGAAACCATTCAGGGCTACATCACCCAGCCGATGCAACAGAGCCTGGCCAGTGCCGAGGGCATCGATTACATGACCTCGGTCAGCCGCCAGAACTTCTCGGTGATTTCGATTTACGCGCGCATCGGTGCCAACACCGACCGCTTGTTCACCGAACTGCTGGCCAAGGCCAACGAAGTGAAAAACAAGCTGCCGCAGGACGCCGAAGACCCGGTGCTGAGCAAGGAATCCGCCGACGCTTCGGCGCTGATGTACATCAGCTTCTTCAGCAAGGATTTGAGCAACCCGCAGATCACCGATTACCTGTCGCGGGTCATCCAGCCGAAACTGGCGACGCTGCCGGGCATGGCCGAAGCGGAAATTCTCGGCAATCAGGTGTTCGCCATGCGTCTGTGGCTCGACCCGGTGAAACTCGCCGGCTTCGGCCTCAGCGCCGCCGACGTGACTGCGGCGGTGCGCCAGTACAACTTCCTCTCCGCCGCCGGCGAGGTGAAAGGCGAGTACACCGTCACCAGCATCAACGCCAACACCGAACTGAAATCCGCCGAAGCCTTCGCGGCGATTCCGCTCAAGGTCGATGGCGACAGCCGCGTGCTGCTGCGCGATGTCGCGCGGGTGGAGATGGGCGCGGAAAACTACGACTCGATCAGCTCGTTCGGTGGCACGCCGTCGGTGTACATCGGCATCAAGGCCACCCCCGGCGCCAACCCGCTGGACGTGATCAAAGAAGTGCGCAAGCTGATGCCCGAGCTGGAAGCACAGCTGCCGCCGAACCTGAAAAGCGAAATCGCCTACGACGCGACATTGTTCATTCAGGCCTCGATCGATGAGGTGGTGAAAACCCTGTTCGAAGCGGTGCTGATCGTCATCGTCGTGGTGTTCCTGTTTCTCGGCGCTCTGCGTTCGGTAGTGATCCCGGTGGTGACCATTCCGCTGTCGATGATCGGCGTGATGTTCTTCATGCAGATGATGGGTTACTCGATGAATCTGCTGACGCTGCTGGCGATGGTGCTGGCCATCGGTCTGGTGGTGGACGACGCGATCGTCGTGGTGGAAAACATCCACCGGCACATCGAGGAAGGCAAGACGCCGTTCGATGCCGCCCTGGAAGGCGCCCGGGAAATTGCCATGCCGGTGGTGTCGATGACCATCACTCTGGCGGCGGTATATGCGCCGATCGGTTTCCTCACCGGGCTGACCGGGGCGTTGTTCAAGGAGTTCGCCCTGACCCTGGCCGGCGCAGTGGTGATTTCCGGCGTCGTCGCCCTGACGCTGTCGCCGATGATGTGCGCGTTTCTGCTGCGCCACGAAGAGAATCCCAGCGGCCTTGCCCATCGCCTCGACCGCGTCTTTGAAGGCCTCAAGCGCCGCTATCAAAGCATGCTCCACGGCACGCTCAATACGCGGCCGGTGGTGCTGGTGTTTGCGGTGATCGTGCTGTGCCTGATTCCGGTGTTTCTCAAGTTCACCAAGTCGGAACTGGCCCCGGACGAGGATCAAGGCATCATTTTCATGATGGCCAGCGCACCGCAGCCGACCAACCTCGACTACCTGAGCACCTACACCGACGAATTCATCACCATCTTCAAGGAGTTTCCCGAGTACTACTCCTCGTTCCAGATCAACGGCTACAACGGCGTGCAGGCCGGTATCGGCGGGTTCCTGCTCAAGCCATGGAACGAGCGCAGCCGCACGCAGATGGAAATCCTCCCCGAGGTGCAGAGCAAACTGGAGAGCATTCCCGGCCTGCAGATCTTCGGTTTCAACCTGCCCTCCCTGCCCGGCACCGGTGAGGGTCTGCCCTTCGAATTCGTGGTCAACACCGCCAATGACTACGAGCTGCTGCTGCAAGTCGCCGAGCGCATCGAGAAACGCGCCATGGAGTCAGGCAAGTTCGCCTTTGTCGACCTCGATCTGGCGTTCGACAAGCCGGAAGTGGTCGTGGATATCGACCGCGACAAGGCCGCGCAGATGGGCGTGTCGATGCTCGACCTCGGCAGCACGCTGGCGACCTTGCTCGGCGAGGCGGAGATCAACCGCTTCACCATCGACGGGCGCAGCTACAAGGTCATCGCCCAGGTTGAACGGGCCTACCGCGACAACCCGGACTGGCTGAACAATTACTACGTGAAAAACACTCAAGGCGAATTGCTGCCGCTGTCGACCTTGATCAAGGTCAGCGACCGCGCGCGACCGCGCCAGCTCAATCAGTTCCAGCAACTCAACGCAGCGAAGATTTCCGGTTTCCCGCTGGTGAGCATGGGCGAAGCCATCGACACCGTGTTACAGATTGCCCGCGAAGAAGCACCGGCCGGGTTTGCCTTTGACTACGGTGGTGCCTCGCGCCAGTACGTGCAGGAAGGCAGCGCATTGTGGGTAACTTTCGCTCTGGCATTGGCGATCATCTTTCTGGTGCTGGCCGCACAGTTTGAAAGCTTCCGCGATCCGTTGGTGATTCTGGTGACCGTACCGCTGTCGATCTGCGGCGCGCTGATCCCGTTGTTCCTCGGCTGGTCGAGCATGAACATCTACACCCAGGTCGGGCTGGTGACGCTGATCGGCCTGATCAGCAAGCACGGCATCCTGATCGTCGAGTTCGCCAACCAGTTGCGCAAGGACAAGGGCCTGAGCGCCCGTGAAGCGGTGGAGGAGGCAGCGGCGATTCGCTTGCGCCCGGTGCTGATGACGACGGCGGCAATGGTGTTCGGCATGGTGCCGCTGATTCTGGCCACCGGCGCGGGCGCCGTGAGCCGCTTTGATATCGGCATGGTGATTGCCACGGGGATGTCGATTGGCACGTTGTTTACGTTGTTCGTGCTGCCGTGTGTTTATACCTTCCTGGCTAAGCCAGATGCCAGATAGTGCACATTTCCCTGTGGGAGCGAGCCTGCTCGCGAATGCGGTAGTTCAGTTGCATTGATGTCGACTGACACACCTTCGCGAGCAGGCTCGCTCCCACAGAGGGCGATATGTATTTTGAAAGTTGTGGAATAAAAAAGGCCTCGCAATTGCGAGGCCTTTTATTTGGGCTTCAATCGTTTCAACTGGCTGGCCTCATTCCCTGAGACAGTCCGAACATGAACAACAGCAAATCATGATCGGGCTGGGTCGCCACGGAGGCTTTCGCCACCCGTGGAACAGAACAATGAGCGTCGTTCCCGGACGCTCCTATGACCTGCATGCGCGGCTGCTCCCAGGCAGCCACCGCCAGTGAAGCAACTGCCAAGGCCCCGACCAGGAACAAACCTCGTGCAATTTCGAGTTTCATCGCTATAAACCTTTGATAGCGCTGCCAAACGCCGTCTCATAAAAGTAGACGAGTTTTTTCCAGTCGGCATCGCGGAACGACGAATGGCGACGCAGTTGCTTCATGTCATGCTGTGCGGCGCGATAGGGGGTCAGACGCTGGCGGCACTTCTCCAGATCGATCAACGCCACTTCAACCTGCGCCGCTTCGCCTTCACCGGTGACGCGAACGAAAACGTGTTTGATGTAGATGCAACTGTGCTGCCAGCGCCCCTTGTGCATGCGCGCCAGGTTTTCAGCGAGGTCCTTGAGCACTTTCTCGTAAACCACGTCGCCACATTGATCGCGACCACCGGCAGCGGCCAGCCACTGCTCCAACTCCTGGAAACCGTCGAGGGATTTGGTGACAAGCAGTGCGCGCCACTTGTGTTGCGGATCAGGCTGAGCGCCGCAGAAAACGATTTGCGGAACACGCACGCCGAGTTTGCTTACGCCGGTCAGCGCATCGAGTTCACGCAATACGGTCGGGCGACCGAAGGGGTGCAACCAGCTGCGATAGATGTGCCCGGTCTGGCGTTTGGCGTAAAGCAACTGGCCGTCACGGCCGACGATGCGCTGCACACCACTTTCGCCACCGCGGCGCACGTTGGGCTCTTCAACCCAATCGCCACGCTGGGCCCAGTAATAATCGAAACCATCCTGTGGAGCGATATTCGCTTCAACCGCTGCTTGCACTGCCATCCTCTACCTCTTGCGTAATACGTAAACCCGCCACATCGCATAGAGCGGTATAAAGTCCAGTTGTTCCTGAATGCGGAAACCCGCCTGTTCAAATTCTTTTTCGATCGTCGCCGCCGGAATCAGAAAGCGATTCTGGTAATCACGATTCGGCCGGTCGAGCTCGGCGCGCTTGCGCTTCCACGCCTTGAAGTTGCCATCGACCCACAATGAAACAATCACGCTGTCACGGGTTACCCGCTCGAATTCGCGCAGGATCACCTTGCGGTGCTCGGCTTCACCGATATGGTGAAGAAGGCGCATGCAGAAGATGCTGTCGACTGCGTTATCCGGCAAAGCAATATCGAACGCCGAGGTGTGCAGCGGTTGTACGCGCTTGACCACATCGGCTGGCTGCCCTTGCAGCGCGGTGTTGATCATCGACTCGGAATTGTCCGCACCGATGATTACCCGGTTGGGCTTTTCCGCGAGCATTGGCCAGAAGCGTCCGGCACCGCAGGGCAGATCCAGCACCAGACCGGGATCCCCCGCCAGCGCCAGAGCCTTGCGACCCAATTGCTCGTCGCGCCAGTGCGACAGGCGGCGGCCAAGGCTTTCCTTGTGCTTGCGCAGGTAACGTTGTGCGTGTTGGTCGTCGTACTTTTCGGAAAAATCGAGCTTGATCGGGTCGGCCATCATCTGGACTCCTGTTCTGATGACACCACCTTAAGCAGCGGTGTGTCAGTGTCAGGTCATCCAATTGTGAAAATTCTGTCAGGTAAATCTGCAAAGTATTACAACGTTATACAGGATTTAGACAGGTGGGCGGGAGTAGCCTCGAGCCACTATTTGCCGGTATTCACGCCAAGATCTACCTCGAATCGGCAGCCATTGGGGTCCATCGTGCTCAGGCTGACTGTCCACCCCTGGTTTTCGCAGATGCGCTGGACCAGCGACAGGCCCAGGCCCAGACCCTCGCCACGTTTCTCGCTACCGCGCACAAACGGCTCGAACATTGCCTCGCGTTTTTCCTCGGGAATACCCACCCCCGAGTCCTCGACGATGAAGCCTTTGGCGGTAAGGGAAAGGCGAATGAAGCCCTCTTCGGTGTAATGCAGTGCGTTGCGCAGCAAGTTGCCCATCACCGCATTGAGCAAGGTCGCGTTGTAACGTGTGTCCGGTGGATCACCCGGCTCGAACATCAGCGTCAGGCCCTTGCGCTCGATCGGTTCGCGCCACAGGCACAGCAGGCTTTCGGCTACTTGCGTGAGGTTCTGCTGCGGCGCGGCGCCGGCCTCTTCGTTCTGTGCGCGCGCCAGCATCAGGAAAGTCTGCACCAGCTCGCGCATCTCCTCGCTGGCCCGGGCAATACGCTCGACCTGAGCGCGACCACGCTGATCGATACCGGGGTTTTCCAGCAGCAGTTCGCAGGAACTGGCGAGGACCATCAGTGGCGTGCGCAATTCGTGGCTGACGTCGCTGGTGAACAAACGCTCGCGGTTCAGCGCCTGACGCAAGCGCCCCAGCGTGGCATCGAACGCCACCGCCAGTTCGCCGACTTCATCCGCCGCGTAGTCTGGCGCCAAGGGTGGCGCCAGCCCCAGCAGCTGGTCGCGATGACGGACCTGCCGCGCCAGGCGCACCACCGGCGCCATCACCTTGCGCGCGAGCACCCAGCCAAGAAACACCGCCAGCGCCAGACTAAGCACGAAGCCCACCAGCACCACGGCAAACAGCACGCGCTCGCGCTCTTCGAAATCACTTTGATCCTGCAGCAAAACATAACGCCGACCATCCACCACTTCGACCATGGCGTGATAGGACAGCTGCTCGCGAAAGACCTCGTGGAAACCGGCATCGAGGTGACGCAGATCCTTGGGCAGGTCGAAATCCCCCGGCCCGCCACTGAAATAGAACAACTGATCCGGCTCGGGGCGATGGCTCCAGTCGGAGACGTTGTCCATCAGCAGCAAGCGTTGCAGGTCGCCGCCCAGCCCTGCGGAAATCAGTTTCTCTTCCACCAGGTGCACCGTCGCGACGATACCCATGGCGAATGCGCCGGCGACCAGTGCGCTCATCAGCGCAAAGGCGATGATGATCCGCTGGGAAAGACTCTGCTTAAACTCCATCTCGCCCCTCGGCCAAGCGATAACCGACACCGTGCACGGTGTGCAGCAGTGGCTTGGCGAATGGCTTGTCGATCACCTGGCGCAATTGGTGAACATGGCTGCGCAGGCTGTCGCTGTCCGGGCAGTCATCGCCCCACAGCGCTTCCTCGAGAATCTCCCGACGCAGCACGTGCGGGCTCTTCTGCATCAACACCGCGAGCAGCTTGAGACCGACCGGGTTGAGCTTGAGCAGCTTGCCTTCGCGGGTCACTTCCAGGGTGTCGAGGTCGTAGCTCAGATCACCGACCTGCAATGCCCGGCGACCGCCGCCCTGAGCACGGCGCATGACCGCTTCGACGCGGGCGGCCAGTTCGGACAGCGCAAATGGTTTGATCAGGTAATCGTCGGCACCGGACTTGAAGCCCTGCAGACGGTCGTCGAGTTGGTCACGGGCGGTGAGCATGATCACTGGCGTATCACGCCGGGCGTCTTCACGCAGGCGCTTGCACAAGGTGTAGCCGTCGATGCCGGGCAGCATGATGTCGAGCACGATCAAGTCGTAATGCTCGGTCGCCGCCAGATGCAGACCGGACAAGCCGTCTTGTGCGCAGTCGACGGTATAGCCTTTCATGCCCAGGTAATCGGCCAGATTGGCCAGGATGTCACGGTTGTCTTCGACCAGCAGAATTCGCATGGACATCTCCTCCGAACGGGGTAACGGCCGTCTTGGCCCGCGCAGCTTACGGCCAAGTGTGGCTCAGGGCTAGGGGCGTTTTTCGATAAACCTGCACTGCGCGCGCTGCGACGTTTTTTTCACTTTCGGTTAACAAATCGCCGACGCCAGTGCGCGCAGACTCCGCGCGATTACGCTCTCTCCTCCGTTCATCGACCAAGGAACCTGCCATGGTGTCGACCTCTGCCCTTCCCGCTTCAAGACCGCTGAACTGGTGGTTGTGTCTGGGCATTCCCGCAGCGGCGGCGATCATTTTGCTGTTGCTCGAACTGACCGATCTGGACATGGTTCTGGCGCAAATGTTCTACGACCCGGTGGCCGGCGATTTCATCGGGCGGCACAGCTATTTTCTTGAAGACATCCTGCATGACCGGGCGAAACAGCTGGTGATCGGCTTCTCGGTGTTTGCCATTCTGGGTTTCATCGGTGCGTTTTTCATCGAACGGCTGAAACCGTTCAAGCGTGAATTGGGCTGTCTGGTGCTGTCGCTGGGGCTGGCGACTTCGTTTGTTACGCCGGTCAAAGCCGTCACCGCCGTGCAGTGCCCATGGAGCCTGGAGCAATTCGGCGGTCACGAGACCTACAGCAAACTGATGGAGCATCGCCCCGCCACGGACAAGCCGGGACGTTGCTGGCCGGGTGGCCATGCGGCGACCGGGTTCACTCTGTTTGCACTGTTCTTCGTGCTGCGTGACCGCCGTCCACGACTGGCGCGGCAGGCGTTTGTGTTCGCCTTTGCGCTGGGTTCGGTGTTCTCGATCAGTCGCATGATGCAAGGCGCGCACTTCTTTTCGCACAACGTGTGGACGGCGATTTTTTGCTGGCTGATTTGCCTGGGGGCTTATTACTGGGTGCTGTATCGCCCGGCTGGCAAGACTTCGACGGCGATGAACACACAGCCGGTCAATGCCTGAAACAAAGCACCTGTGGGAGCGAGCCTGCTCGCGAATTGCCGGGCCAACTGGTTTGTATGTCGGATGACAGACCGCTTTCGCGAGCAGGCTCGCTCCCACAGGGGATGTGGGTAAGTCTGAGATTCGGGCAATAAAAAACCCCGCCTGCTTGCACAGGCGGGGTTTTGCGTTACAGGGCCGGGGCTGGCTTACATCATGCCGCCCATGCCACCCATGCCGCCCATGTCTGGCATACCGCCGCCAGCTGCACCTTCTTTCTTCGGTGCGTCGGCAACCGCTGCTTCGGTGGTCAGGATCAGACCGCCGATGGAGGCTGCAGCTTGCAGAGCCGAACGGGTTACCTTGGTTGGGTCCAGGATGCCCATTTCGATCATGTCGCCGTATTCGCCGGAAGCAGCGTTGTAACCGAAGTTACCTTTGCCGTTCTTCACTTCGTTGACGACTACGCTTGGCTCGTCACCGGAGTTGGCAGCGATCTGACGCAGCGGCGCTTCAACAGCGCGACGCAGCACAGCGATACCGACGTTCTGGTCAGCATTGTCGCCGGTCAGCTCGGTCAGTGCTTCCAGAGCACGGATCAGCGCCACGCCACCGCCAGGTACCACGCCTTCT
The DNA here is from genome assembly GCF_054667565.1 of Pseudomonas sp. S3_G06. Taxonomy (NCBI): domain Bacteria; kingdom Pseudomonadati; phylum Pseudomonadota; class Gammaproteobacteria; order Pseudomonadales; family Pseudomonadaceae; genus Pseudomonas; species Pseudomonas sp. S3_G06. The sequence continues at coordinate 537,238 of NZ_CP162738.1, read as the reverse complement.
TCAACGGCTGCGCGGGTTGCGTGCAGGGCGTCTTCAACGCGGGCTTTCTTCTCTTTCATTTCAACTTCGGAACCAGCGCCAACCTTGATCACTGCAACGCCGCCGGACAGCTTGGCCAGACGCTCTTGCAGTTTTTCACGGTCGTAGTCCGAGGAAGTTTCGGCAACCTGGGCGCGGATCTGAGCGATACGGCCTTCGATGTCTGCCTGCACGCCAGCACCGTCAACGATGATGGTGTTTTCCTTGGACAGGGTCACGCGCTTGGCGTTACCCAGGTGCTCCAGGGTGGTGCTTTCCAGGCTCAGACCGATCTCTTCGGAGATAACGGTACCGCCGGTCAGAACAGCGATGTCCTGCAGCATGGCCTTGCGACGGTCGCCGAAGCCCGGTGCCTTGACGGCAGCGACTTTGACGATGCCACGCATGTTGTTCACAACCAGAGTCGCCAGGGCTTCGCCTTCAACGTCTTCGGCCACGATCAGCAGCGGACGGCCGGCTTTGGCAACGGCTTCCAGCACTGGCAGCATTTCGCGGATGTTCGAGATCTTCTTGTCGACCAGCAGGATCAGCGGGCCGTCGAGCTCGGCAACCATGGTGTCCGGCTTGTTGACGAAGTATGGCGACAGGTAGCCACGGTCGAACTGCATGCCTTCTACAACCGACAGTTCGTTTTCCAGGCCCGAGCCTTCTTCAACGGTGATCACGCCTTCTTTACCGACTTTTTCCATGGCTTCGGCAATGATGTCGCCGATGGAGTTGTCGGAGTTGGCCGAGATGGTGCCGACCTGAGCGATGGCTTTGAAGTCAGCGCATGGCTTGGACAGGGCTTTGAGCTCTTTGACAATGGCGATGGTCGCCTTGTCGATGCCGCGCTTGAGGTCCATCGGGTTCATGCCGGCAGCGACGGCTTTCAGGCCTTCGTTGACGATCGACTGAGCCAGAACGGTAGCGGTGGTAGTACCGTCACCAGCGTCATCGTTGGCACGGGAGGCAACGTCTTTGACCAGCTGCGCGCCCATGTTTTCGAAGCGGTCATCCAGTTCGATTTCTTTGGCGACGGAAACGCCGTCCTTGGTGATGGTTGGAGCGCCGAAGCTCTTCTCGATAACCACGTTACGGCCTTTCGGGCCCAGGGTCGCTTTTACCGCGTCAGCCAGAACGTTGACGCCTTTGAGCATCTTGGTACGGGCGGCATCGCCGAACTTAACTTCTTTAGCAGCCATGATCGATATTCCTTAAATACTTTGTAGTAGCGGGAAAATGAACGGGGATATCAGCCTTCGATAACCGCGAGGATTTCGTTCTCGCTCATTACCAGCAGGTCTTCGCCATCGACTTTCACAGTGTTGCTGCCGGAGTAAGGACCGAACACAACCTTGTCGCCTTCCTTCACGGACAGTGCACGCACTTCACCGTTTTCCAGAGCTTTGCCCGGGCCTACAGCGAGAATCACACCGTGGTTGGCTTTTTCAGCAGCCGAACCTGGCAGGACGATACCGCCAGCGGTTTTCTTTTCTTCTTCGCTGCGACGGATGACGACGCGGTCATGCAGAGGACGAAGCTTCATTGTCGATCTCTCCTAATTGTGGTTTTCATCGGCCGGTGTAGTCCCGGCGGGTTTAACGAATCCGGCCTGCGCCGGTTGCGGTCCGTCGAGCGAACCGCGCAAGTCTGTCCGGTTTGAATACCGGAAACCTTTCGGTGACCGATACATAGGGGCGTACAAGCCGATTACAAGGGCTGGCGGAAAAAATTTTTCATCCAGACACGGTAAATAACAGCCATAAACGAGCACGGCACCCGCAGGTGCCGTGTCGATGCTGATGTCACTTGTTGTCGCGATGTTCGAACTCGCCTTCGATCACATTCGGCTCTCGACCGAGCGGCTCGCGCGGGGCCGGGCCGCCACGGGGTTGCAGGTCGTCGGCGAAGGCACGCTGGCGCATCGCCTGGTCTTCAGCGCGCTGGCGCATCTTGTTCGCCAGCAGACGACGGGTGACCGGCAACAGCATCACCAGACCGACCACGTCACTGATGAAGCCGGGAATGATCAACAGGCCGCCGGCCAGTGCCAGCATCAGGCCTTCGAGCATGGTCTGCGCGGGCAATTCGCCGCGGTTCAGGCTCTCCCGGGCACGCAATGCGGTGGCCAGACCGGCGACGCGCAGCACGAACACACCGAACATCGAGCCGAGAATGATCAGCAGCAGGGCCGGGAAGAACCCGATAGAGCCTGCCACTTTGACGAATACGAACAGCTCCAGCACTGGAAACAGCAGAAAGAGCAACAGAAAAGGGCGCATCAAAGTTTCCTCAACGCAAGAAATGCCTTGCAGTAAGCCTTAGATGACGTCGCCCTTGCGTGAATTCAAGCTTAACTTTGCGCTTTTTTCGGCCAGGACTGGGCGTGAGCCAGAGAAACCAAGGCCTCGCGCACTTGTGTCGGCGTATTACATGGTGCCGCGAAGGGCAACCAATAGACGGCCTGACCAATGCGCAGGTGCATGCCTTCGCTGTCGATCCCGGCCAGTTGCGCCGGCGTGCTGTTGGACAGCCCGGTCAGCTCGACGTAATGGGCAATGGCTTTGGCGTGATCGCTGTTCATGTGCTCGACCATGCTGATTTCAGCCTTGCCGGCGAACGGGTTAGCCAGAGTCAGGTTATCGATCCAGTGGATCGCACCAAAGCCGCCGATGTAGCGATGGCGCACCGGATTGAGCACCCAGAAATCGAAATCGTGGGCCTGGTGATAATTCTGCGAGTCGGGGAAATAGCGGTAATAACGCTCGGCGGCAGCCTCGATCGCGGCCGGGTCTTCGAGTTTCTGCGCTTGGGCCAGATAGGTCAGCCGCCCGACCGCCTGCACGTCGTCGGCCTCGCGCTCGCCCACCAGCATCGAGCACTTCGGATCTTTCTGCAGGTTATGCGTGTGCTGCGCGATGCGGCTGATCAGGATCAGCGGCCGACCCTGCTCGTCCAGGCAATACGGCACAACCGAGCCAAAGGGAAAACCCGGCATCGATTTGGAGTGGGTCGACAGCACTCCACGGTATTCCTTGAGAAGCAATTCTCGGGCATTCTTCGCCACTTCAGCGCTCAATTTGTGACTCCTTAAATGGGTTCCGTCTAGAAAACGGACAGGCGCGCAGCGAAAAGTAACCGGCGCGCATCGGGCAAATGTTCGTGTGCAATCAGGCCTGACCGGTGCCGATCGAGCGTTGCCGACAACAAAAACAACTCAGACCTGCCAGCGGGACATGCGAATGCAACTCAACGACAAAGTAATCATTATCACCGGCGGTTGCCAGGGTTTGGGCCGTTCCATGGCCGAGTATTTCGCCGGCAAGGGCGCGAAACTGGCCTTGGTCGATCTGAATCAGGAAAAACTCGACGCCGCCGTGGCCGCCTGCAAAGCCAAAGGTGTCGAAGCGCGCAGCTACCTGTGCAACGTCGCCAATGAAGAACAGGTCGAGCACATGGTCGCGCAAGTGGCGGAAGACTTCGGCGCCATCCACGGCCTGATCAACAACGCCGGGATCCTGCGCGATGGTCTGTTGCTGAAGGTCAAGGACGGTGAGATGACCAAGATGAGCCTGGCGCAGTGGCAGGCGGTGATCGACGTCAACCTGACCGGCGTGTTCCTCTGCACCCGTGAAGTCGCAGCGAAGATGGTCGAGCTGAAGAACAGCGGTGCGATCATCAACATTTCGTCGATCTCCCGTGCGGGCAACGTCGGCCAGACCAACTATTCCGCAGCCAAGGCCGGCGTCGCAGCGGCGACCGTGACCTGGGCGAAGGAGCTGGCGCGTTACGGCATTCGCGTCGCGGGCATTGCGCCGGGCTTCATCGAAACCGAAATGACTTTGGGCATGAAGCCGGAAGCGCTGGAAAAGATGACGTCGGGCATTCCGCTCAAGCGCATGGGCAAGCCTGAGGAGATTGCCCATTCAGCGGCGTATATCTTCGAGAACGACTACTACACCGGGCGGATTCTGGAGATGGATGGCGGGTTGCGGATCTGACTGTCACCCTGAAACAAATGTGGGAGCGAGCCTGCTCGCGAATGCGGTGTGTCATTCAACCCATTGGTTGTCTGATCTACCGCTTTCGCGAGCAGGCTCGCTCCCACAGGTTTTTCAGCGCTGCCGATGGATCAATCGTCGCTGATGGTGATATTCGGCATCGCCGGCGTGGCCGCTTCCTGCAACACGATCCGCGCGCCGACGTGGCGGGCCAGTTCCTGATAGACCATGGCGATCTGGCTGTCCGGCTCGGCGATCACGGTTGGCTTGCCGCCGTCGGCCTGTTCGCGGATCAGCATCGACAGCGGCAGCGAGGCCAGCAGTTCGACGCCGTACTGGGTCGCCAGTTTCTCGCCGCCGCCTTCACCGAACAGATGCTCGGCATGCCCGCAGTTCGAGCAGATGTGCACGGCCATGTTTTCCACCACGCCCAGCACCGGGATGTTGACCTTGCGGAACATTTCCACGCCTTTGCGCGCGTCGAGCAGCGCCAGATCCTGCGGCGTGGTGACGATCACCGCGCCCGCCACCGGGACTTTCTGCGCCAGGGTCAGCTGGATGTCGCCGGTGCCTGGCGGCATGTCGATGACCAGATAATCCAGATCTCCCCACGCGGTTTGCGTGACCAGTTGCAGCAGCGCCCCGGAAACCATCGGCCCGCGCCAGACCATCGGCGTGTTGTCGTCGGTCAGGAACGCCATCGACATGACTTCCACACCGTGGGCCTTGAGCGGCACGAACCACTTCTGATCCTTGACCTCGGGCCGGGTGCGCTCGGGAATGCCGAACATGATGCCCTGGCTCGGGCCGTAGATATCGGCGTCGAGGATGCCGACTTTGGCGCCTTCACGGGCCAGCGCCAGCGCGAGGTTGGCAGCGGTAGTGGATTTGCCCACGCCGCCCTTGCCGGACGCGACGGCGACGACGTTCTTGACGTTGGCCAGCCCGGGAATCTGCGCCTGGGCCTTGTGCGCGGCGATCACGCTGGTGACCTCCACGCGGGCGATGACCACGCCGTCGAGGTTTTCGATGGCCAGTTGCAGCAATTGCGCCCAGCCGCTCTTGAACAAACCGGCGGCGTAGCCGATTTCCAGCTGCACGTTGACGCGGTCACCGATGATCTCGATGTTTTTCACGCACCCGGCGCTGACCGGGTCCTGGTTCAGGTAAGGGTCGGTGTATTGGCTGAGGACGGCTTCCACCGCTGCGCGAGTGACGGCGCTCATGGGCAACTCCGATAACAAGACTGGAAAAGATGGCGGCTATCGTACGCTGGACACCGATTTGAGGCGAACAGATTACTTGCGCTGAAAAGCCACTGTGGTGAGGGGATTTATCCCCGTTGGGTGGCGAAGCCGCCCCAAAACCTACGCCCCCGGTACATCAGGAGCTGCGTGTGTAACGATATCCACGACTGCTGCGCAGCCGAACGGGGATAAATCCCCTCACCACACGAGCTCTCAAAGTACCCAGTGGCGCAGGGGTGAAAAATATGCGCCGGCGCTTTATAGTGGCCGACCTCCGTTTCATCAAGTAGCGAAGCCCCATGTCCGAGCCACGCAAGATCCTCGTCACCAGCGCCCTGCCCTACGCCAACGGTTCGATCCACCTTGGCCACATGCTGGAATACATCCAGACCGATATGTGGGTGCGCTTCCAGAAGCATCGCGGCAACCAATGCATCTATGTCTGCGCCGACGACGCCCACGGTTCGGCGATCATGCTGCGCGCGGAAAAGGAAGGCATCACCCCGGAACAACTGATCGCCAACGTGCAGGCTGAACACAGCGCCGACTTTGCCGACTTCCTCGTCGATTTCGACAATTTCCACTCCACACACGCCGAAGAAAACCGTGAGCTGTCGAGCCAGATCTACCTCAAGCTGCGTGACGCCGGGCACATCGCCCAGCGCTCGATCACCCAGTATTTCGACCCGGAAAAGAAAATGTTCCTGGCCGACCGCTTCATCAAGGGCACCTGCCCGAAATGCGGCACCGAAGACCAGTACGGCGACAACTGCGAAAAATGCGGCGCGACCTACGCACCGACCGACCTGAAGGATCCGAAGTCGGCTATCTCTGGCGCCACCCCGGTGCTCAAGGATTCCCAGCACTTTTTCTTCAAGCTGCCGGATTTCCAGCAGATGCTGCAGACCTGGACCCGCAGCGGCACCCTGCAGGACGCCGTGGCCAACAAGATCGCCGAATGGCTGGATGCCGGCCTGCAGCAGTGGGACATTTCCCGCGATGCGCCGTATTTCGGTTTCGAGATTCCGGGCGAACCGGGCAAGTATTTCTACGTGTGGCTGGATGCGCCGATCGGTTACATGGCCAGCTTCAAGAACCTCTGCAACCGCACGCCGGAGCTGGACTTCGACGCGTTCTGGGGCAAGGATTCGACTGCCGAGCTGTACCACTTCATCGGCAAGGACATCGTCAATTTCCATGCGCTGTTCTGGCCAGCGATGCTCGAAGGCGCCGGCTACCGCAAGCCGACCGGCATCAACGTGCACGGCTACCTGACCGTCAATGGTCAGAAAATGTCCAAGTCGCGCGGCACCTTCATCAAGGCCCGCACTTATCTCGATCATCTGTCGCCGGAATACCTGCGCTATTACTACGCAGCCAAGCTCGGCCGTGGCGTCGATGACCTCGATCTGAACCTCGAAGACTTCGTGCAGAAGGTCAACTCCGACCTGGTCGGCAAAGTGGTCAACATCGCCAGCCGTTGCGCCGGATTTATCCACAAAGGCAACGGCGGCCTGCTGGTCGACAACAATGCCGCGCCGGAGCTGACCGAGGCTTTCCTCGCCGCCGCGCCGAGCATTGCCGACGCCTACGAGGCCCGCGATTTTGCCCGCGCCATGCGTGAAATCATGGCCCTGGCTGACCGCGCCAACGCGTGGATCGCCGACAAGGCCCCGTGGTCGCTGAACAAGCAGGAAGGCAAGCAGGATGAAGTCCAGGCAATCTGCGCCACCGGCATCAACCTGTTCCGCCAGTTGGTGATCTTCCTCAAACCGGTACTGCCGCTGCTGGCCGCTGATGCCGAGGCGTTCCTCAACGTCGCGCCGCTGACCTGGAATGACCACACCACCCTGCTGGCCAATCACCAGCTCAACGAATTCAAACCGTTGATGACCCGCATCGACCCGGTAAAAGTGCAAGCCATGACCGACGCCTCCAAGGAAGACCTGACCGCCAGCCAGACCGACACTGGCGCAGCCGCCCCTGCGGGCAACGGCGAACTGGCCAAGGATCCGCTGTCGCCGGAAATCGATTTCGATGCCTTTGCCGCCATCGATTTGCGCGTCGCTTTGATCGTCAAGGCCGAACACGTCGAAGGCGCGGACAAGCTGTTGCGCCTGACCCTCGACATCGGTGACGAGCAACGCAACGTGTTCTCCGGGATCAAGAGCGCGTATCCGGACCCGTCCAAGCTCGACGGTCGCCTGACCATGATGATCGCCAACCTCAAGCCACGGAAAATGAAGTTCGGTATTTCCGAAGGCATGGTGATGGCAGCCGGCCCCGGCGGTGAAGAGATCTACCTGCTGAGCCCGGACAGCGGCGCCAAGCCAGGTCAGCGCATCAAGTAAGACGTTGCCGCAAAACGATCCCACCGACGTGCTCTGCATGCCGGTGGGATTTTTCATATCTGGCCCGATAGTGCCTACCCTTAAGAGACACCCGCCCGTTTCGCTGGCAGAACCATGACCGAACTCGTGTTAACGCTGATCAGTGCTGCGCTGCTCAACAATTTCGTGTTGCACTGGCCGCTGGGCGTCGCTCCGCTGCTGGCGGGCAGCCGACGCCAGGTACATGCGCTGGGATTGGCGACGTTGTGCCTGATGCTGGTAGTCAGCGTTATTGGTCAGGCGATCTGGCAGTGGATACTGCTGCCGTTGCAGCTTGAAGCGCTGCGCCTGTTCGTGTTTCTGCCGTTGAGTGTGTTGTTGATCGCGCCGCTGCTGAAACTGCTGGCGCGCGGGCTGCCGGATTGGCCGTTCGAAGGATTGTGGCCGCTGCTGCTCGGCAATGCCGGCGTACTCGGGCTGGCGTTGATCAATGCGCAAAACGATCAAGGCCTGCTGCACGCGACGGCGTTGAGCCTCGGCGCCGGGCTGGGTTTCTGGCTGGTGTTGAGTGTGTTCTGCGACCTGCGCGAGCGCACGGTCGACAACGATATTCCCCTGCCCTTTCGCGGCCTGCCGATCGACCTGATCAGCGCCGGACTGATCGCAGTGATTTTTCTCGGATTCAGTGGATTGATCAAAACATGAGTCTGATTCAACGCATCGATGCCCTGCTGCCGCAGACCCAATGCGGCAAGTGCGGCCATCCCGGATGCAAACCCTATGCGCAAGGCATTGTTGACGGCGAGCCGATCAACAAGTGCCCGCCGGGCGGCGATGAAACCATCGCTGCCCTGGCCGAGCTGTTGAAAATACCGGTCCTGGAACTGGACATCAGCCGTGGCCCGGCACCGCCGCAAGTCGCCTTCATCCGCGAGGCCGAATGCATCGGCTGCACCAAGTGCATTCAGGCCTGCCCGGTCGACGCCATCGTCGGCGCGGCAAAACTCATGCACACGGTGCTGATCGACGAGTGCACCGGTTGTGATCTGTGCGTTGCGCCGTGCCCGGTCGACTGCATCGAAATGCATCCTTTGCCTGCGAACACGATCCCAGTGGTTGGCGGTCTCGCATTTGATCTCGAAGAACAGCGCGCCCGCGCGATCAAACGTGACCATGCGCGCCAGCGTTTCGAGCGCCGCAACCAGCGCCTGCTGCGTGAAGAACAGCAAAAGCAGGCTGAACGTGAAGCGCGAGCCGCGCGTGCGGCACAACCGCAAGTCTCGACCGCCGACCCGGTGCAGGCTGCGCTGGAGCGGGTGCGTGCGCAAAAAGCCGCGAACGCCGATGCGGCGCTGAAGAAGGCCAAGGTCGATGTGGCGATGAGTCGGGCTCAGTTGCATAAATCGCTGAAAGCTTTCGGCCATCCGCCGACGTTCGAACAGCAGTCGCAACTGATCGTCCTGCAGCAACAATTCGAAGCCGCCGAGCAAGCACTGGCGAAGCTGGAAAGCAGCCAACCGGTGATTCCCGCCGTCTCTGCTGCGAGCAACGACGCCGAACTCAAGCGAGCCAAGATCCAGTTGGCCATGCGCCGCGCCGAGTTGAAAAAGGCTCAGGCAGCGGAGGCTGCGCCGGAGCAGATCGCAGCACTGGAGCAAGCCGTGACTGACGCCGAGCGCCAGGTGCAAGACCATGCCACCCCTTGAGGCAGCGGACGATCGCCTGCAACAGGCGATGAATACCGTGCTGCTCGCAGCGCTGCCGGGGCTGCTCGCTTTGTTCTGGCTGTATGGCTGGGGCGTGTTGATCAATCTGCTGTTGGCGGTTGCCAGTGCTTTGCTCGTCGAAGCCGGGGTCGCCCATTTGCGTCGGCAAGCGGTGCAAGCGGCACTGCGTGATGGCAGCGCGCTGGTCAGTGCAATGTTGCTGGCCGTTGCGCTGCCGGCTTATTGCCCTTGGTGGCTGACGGTCACGGCGACCGCTTCAGGCTTGTTGTTCGGCAAGCACCTGTATGGCGGCGTCGGCAGAAATCCGTTCAACCCGGCGATGCTTGGCTTTGCCCTGAGCATGGTGCTGTTTCCGCAAGCGATGACCCATTGGCCCGGTCATGGCCTCGATTTCCTCTCGGCGTTGCAACAGGTTTTCAACCCGGCTCCAGCACCGGACGCCTGGGCGCAGGCCACGGCACTGGACAGTCTGCGCATCAATAAAAGCCTGACCATCGATGAGCTGTTCGCCAGCAACCCGGCCTTCGGCCGCTTCGGCGGGCGCGGTGTGGAATGGGTGAATCTGGCGTTTCTGCTCGGCGGCCTGCTGCTGTTGCAGCGGCGGATCTTTTCCTGGCATGCACCGGTGGGGATGCTCGCCAGCCTGTTCGTCATCAGCCTGTTGTGCTGGAACGGCTCGGGTTCGGATTCCCATGGTTCGCCGCTGTTTCATCTGCTCAGCGGCGCGACCATGCTCGGTGCATTTTTTATCGTGACCGAACCTGTGTCCGGCGCGAAAAGCGCCCTCGCCCGCCTGCTGTTCGGCATTGGCGTCGGCTTGCTCACCTATCTGATTCGCACTTGGGGTGGTTACCCGGACGGCGTCGCGTTTGCGGTATTGCTGATGAATCTGCTGGTGCCGACGCTGGAGCGCTTCGCCGCCAGCCGCCAGTCGAAGGTGAACGCGTGAACCGCTCAGCAAGTCTCGCGACCCTGGTGCTGCTGGCACTCATTGGCGCGAGCGCAACATACGTGCTGCAGCGCAGCAGTGCACCGCAGATTGCCAGCGAGCAGCGCTTGCTCGATAGCCGCCAATTGCTCGATGTCATGCCTGCCGCGCTCTACGACAATCAGCCGCTGGAGCAACCACTGACGCTCGCCGAGCCTGCTTTGCGCCATAGCACGCTGTCAGGCGGCTATCGAGCGACCCGCTCCGGACAGACAGTTGCGGTGCTGTTGCGCAGTCGCAGCGAAGGTTACGCAGGCACTCTGGAACTGCTGATAGCCATCGATGCAAACGGCAGAGTTCTAGGCGTGAAAACCCTTGAGCAGCGCGAAACGCCGGGATTGGGTGGTCACATCGGTGAATGGCCGAATGCCTGGCTTCAGACCTTCCTCGGTAAATCCCGAACTGAGCCGACAGACGCCGGTTGGGCGCTGAAAAAGGATCAGGGGGAGTTCGATCAAATCGCTGGCGCGACCATTACCTCCCGTGCCGCCATCAACGCGATTCATGACGCACTGCGTTATTTCGATGAGCATCAGGCGCTGCTGTTAGGGGCTGGCTCATGAAACGCACGGTAGGTTTATTGATGCTGGTGCCGCTATTGGGCGCCACACAAACACTCAGCGCTGCACTGGGGATAACCTTGATGCTCGGCGCGGTACTTGGCGTTTTTGCCGTTTGCATGTCGCCGCTGCGCGAACGCCTGACGGGCACCCGTGCGTTGCTAGCTAGCCTGATACTTGCCGCGACGCTGACCAGTTGCGCAAACATCATGGCGCAACGCTGGTTTTTGTCATGGCAGCAGACGTCTGAGCTCTACATAGGGCTGATCGCCTTGCACTGCGTCGTGCTTGAATACCACGGTGCCTTCCGCGAGCCCGTCGCTGTCAGCTTAATACGCTGCGCCTTGTTCGGCGCGCTCATGCTGGTGGTCGGCGGGCTGCGCGAGATCATCGGTTATGGCAGCCTTGGCCGAGGTCTTTCGGAGCATTGGCAAGGTCTGGTTTTGTTCCCCGATGGGCTGCAGCTGTTTACGCTGGTCCCCGGCGCTTTGGTTTTACTGGGCCTGCTTCTCGCCGTACGTCAGGCGTGGACACCCCGCAACTCTGTCATCAAGGAAACGCATCGCCCATGAATGCTGCAAAACGTCTTGAGATATTTCGCCGACTGCACGAAGACAATCCCGAGCCGAAAACCGAACTGGCCTACTCTTCGCCGTTCGAGCTGCTGATTGCGGTGATTCTTTCGGCGCAGTCCACCGATGTCGGGGTCAACAAGGCGACGGCCAAACTCTTTCCCGTCGCCAATACACCCGCCGCGATTCATGCGCTGGGTGTAGAGGGGCTGTCGGAGTACATCAAGACCATTGGCCTCTACAACAGCAAAGCGAAGAACGTCATTGAAACCTGCCGTTTGCTGGTTGAACGCCACGGCGGCGAAGTTCCGCAAACCCGGGAAGAACTGGAAGCCTTGCCCGGCGTCGGGCGCAAGACCGCCAACGTGGTGCTCAACACCGCTTTCCGTCAATTGACCATGGCGGTCGACACGCACATTTTCCGCGTCAGCAATCGCACCGGCATCGCGCCGGGGAAAAATGTGGTGGAAGTTGAAATGAAGCTGATGAAGTTTGTACCGAAAGAATTCCTGCTCGACTCCCATCACTGGCTGATTTTGCATGGCCGCTATGTTTGCCTGGCGCGTAAACCGCGCTGTGGCAGCTGCCGCATCGAAGATTTGTGCGAATACAAACATAAAACTTCTGACGATTGAGCCGTCATCGGTTTTTCGTATCCATCGATTGAAAAAATCTTTTTTACCCGCCGCAGTAATGTCGATATAAGGAGCGCCAAAGGCAGTCTTAGCCGGGAGTTGACTTCATGAGTACCGACAAAGAGCAACTGGATGTAGAAGAAGATTTTATTGCCGTCGAGGCCGATGAGGTCGAACCGGTGGTCGAGGTGGCGAAGACCAACCTCAGCAAGCGTCGCACAATCGACAACCTGCTTGAGGAGCGCCGACTGCAAAGGCAATTGGCCGATTACGATTTTGATCTGTGATACCTGAAGGCCTCCCGAAGCGGAGGCTTTTCATTTTCTGCGACAACCGAGCTTGATCGGCCCATGACGGTCTCAGCTGTCGAATCGTTCAAACCAGGCCGTTGCGCTGCGCCAACTCGATCAGATCAACCAGAGAACGCGCATTGAGTTTCAGCAACAGGCGAGTCTTGTAAGTGCTTACAGTCTTGTTGCTCAAAAACATGCCGTCTGCGATTTCCTTGTTGGTCTTGCCGCGTGCCAATTGCTGCAACACCATCATTTCCCGCCCGGACAGACGATCAACCATGTCCGCCTCACTCGCATTGCCCAGACTGGTACGCACAGTGTGCAGGGCCTGATTGGGGAAATAGCTGTAGCCGGACAGAACTGCCTTGATCGCACTCAGCAGTTCGGTCAGATCCTGCTGCTTGCACACATAACCCGCTGCCCCCGATTGCATGCAACGCATTGAAAAATGTCCGGGAGCCTGGGAAGTCAGCACCAGCACTTTCACCGGCATGGCGGTGGAAGTCAGGCGAGCAATAACTTCCAGTCCATCGAGTTTGGGTATTCCAATATCCAGAATGACAAGATCCGGTATTTGTTCACGAGCAATTTGTAGTGCATCAACGCCATTATCCGTTTCTGCAATGACTTCGTAGCCATGCCGTTCCATCAGCATACGTACCGCAAGTCGAATGACGGGGTGGTCATCCACGATCAGCACTTTATTCATGGGCAAGTCCAGTTTTCGCTGTTCGAATTTTTAGAACACGCACGATATCCCAGTCACTTGCTTCAAGGGATGGCAACTTTTACACGCATTTGCATCGAGAGACATTCCCTACAGGCATTGAGGATAATTCCCACAAATAGGTCCCGTCGCATCCATCGCAACTGCTTCCCGTCCTTCAAGACCGCAGCGAATTTCCGTTTACTGCGCACACGTCCTACGCAGCTGCGAATTCCAATCGAGCCATCTGAAATTTCCTGGACCACTTTTGCCGGCTGCCGATTCGACATATGACGTAACGAACCGCCGCTACTGCATATTCGACGCACCGGCAGCCCTTCTATAAAACTTGAAACAACAGCCTGAAACTTCAATGAAGGCTTTTGCTATATATAGAAATATTCAACCTCAAACAAACAGCATAGAACTTGAATCATGCTCAAGATAACGAACAAGATCACGAACCCAATGACCGTCATCGCGATATTCGCCATTATCTCGGAAACTTCAGCGGCGGTATCGCTGCCGTTTCTCGACAACAAGGACCGGGAGATTTATGTCTGGTTTCTGATCAGCTTTCCGTTTTACTTGTTATTTCTTTTTTTATCACGCTGAACTTCAACCACCGCTCACTCTACTCGCCCTCGGATTTCGGCAAGGACAAAAATTTCCTGAAGGCGGCTGAACATTCGGAACGCGACAGCGAACGAAAAGTACCGTTGCGAAAAACCGATGGATCGTGCGCTTTCGAGATAACCAGCTGCGTCGTGTCCAGCAACACTGGGAGCGGCGGATTCCAGCGTCCATGCAGGATTCACAACGCGCCTGACCCACCAACCGATATCGATGGCCAAGCGAACCCCGTGGTGCAGACGATCAAACTGTCACCGCTGATAAGCGAACTGAACATCATCGACGCCCGGGACGTTGATGCGTCCAGGGAGTTCGATGCGATTCTCGACACTCTTCGGAGCGCCGGTAAAAAAAATCCGCGAGTGCTGGTTTTTCTGTCGAATCATGTTTCGGACTCTCTGGCGCATACTTCGCTGCAACAGATCAAACAAGCGAAAAAAAGCTCAGGTGCAACACTGTGTGTCGTTTACAACCTGTGCACACAGACAGTTACCCTGCTGGGGCGAACCAGCTGACAGGCGTGGCACATCCCGCAAGCGGGCAGACAAGAGAAACGGCTTGATGAACCCGATGAAAATTCCGAAAAAAAAGGCGGCCCTGAACTGGCCGCCTTTTTTATTGCGCGTGGGTCTGAGCCGCTTAGAACAACTTGCGGCCCTTGTTGGCAGCAATGCGCATGCGCAGCGCGTTGAGCTTGATGAAGCCCGCCGCGTCGGCCTGGTTGTAAGCGCCGCCATCTTCTTCGAAGGTGGCGATGTTGGCGTCGAACAGCGAATCGTCGGACTTGCGACCGGTGACGATGACGTTGCCCTTGTACAGCTTCAGGCGCACTACGCCGTTCACGTTGACCTGCGAAGCATCGATCATCTGTTGCAGCATCAGACGCTCAGGGCTCCACCAGTAACCGGTGTAGATCAGGCTGGCGTACTTGGGCATCAGCTCGTCTTTGAGGTGAGCGACTTCGCGGTCCAGAGTGATCGATTCGATGGCGCGGTGAGCGCGCAGCATGATGGTGCCGCCCGGGGTTTCGTAGCAGCCGCGGGACTTCATGCCGACATAACGGTTTTCGACGATGTCGAGACGACCGATGCCGTGCTCGCCGCCGATCCTGTTCAGCGTCGCCAGTACGGTGGCCGGGGTCATTTCGACGCCGTCCAGTGCGACGATGTCGCCGTTGCGGTAGGTCAGTTCCAGGTATTGCGGGGTGTCGGGAGCCTTCTCCGGGGAGACGGTCCAGCGCCACATGTCTTCTTCGTGCTCGGTCCAGGTATCTTCCAGCACGCCGCCTTCATAAGAGATGTGCAGCAGGTTGGCGTCCATCGAGTACGGAGATTTTTTCTTGCCGTGGCGTTCGATCGGGATCGCGTGCTTCTCGGCGTAGTCCATCAGCTTCTCGCGGGACAGCAGGTCCCACTCGCGCCAAGGGGCAATAACTTTTACGCCTGGCTTGAGCGCGTAGGCGCCCAGTTCGAAACGCACCTGGTCGTTGCCCTTGCCGGTGGCGCCATGGGAAATGGCGTCGGCGCCGGTTTCGTTGGCGATTTCGATCAGGCGCTTGGCGATCAGCGGACGGGCGATGGAAGTACCCAGCAGGTACTCGCCTTCGTAAACGGTGTTGGCGCGGAACATCGGGAACACGAAATCACGCACGAATTCTTCGCGCAGGTCGTCGATGTAGATTTCTTTGACGCCCATGGCCTGAGCCTTGGCGCGGGCCGGCTCGACCTCTTCGCCTTGACCAAGATCAGCGGTGAAGGTCACCACTTCACAGTTATAAGTATCCTGCAGCCACTTGAGGATCACCGAAGTGTCCAGGCCGCCGGAATACGCCAGAACGACCTTGTTTACGTCCGCCATGCCATCACTCCACGGGGTTCTACGGAAAGCCGGGGAGTCTACCGCTCAAACGCGATAATTTACAGAGGCGCGACAGCTTAAGACGACAAAGCGACAGAATCTGTCGAGAGCGCGACGATGACCGGCGAGTCAGGAAGTCGTTGCGGCCGTGGCCGGCGTACTCGCTTGCGGCGCCGGAGCCGGGGCGGTAGTCGGTGCGACGCGCGACAGTTTCACGTTGACCCGACGGTTCTTCGCACGATTGGCCTTGCTGGTGTTGGGCACGATCGGATACTGCTCGCCGTGGAAACGCACGGTGATCTGCGATTCCTGAATGCCGTTGGCCTTGAAGAAATCCACCACCGCCAGCGCGCGGCGGCGCGACAATTCGCGGTTGGTCAGACGATTGCCGCTGTTGTCGGAATGGCCGTCGAGGTCAATGTGGTTCACCGTCGGGTCGGCCTTCATGTATTCGAGCATCACTTGCAGCTTGGCCTTGGCAGCCGGGTCCAGCTCAACGCCTTCGCCGGGGAAGCCGATCTGCGACTGCTTGATCTGGTCGAAATTCTGCGGCAGCAATTTCGCCACACAGCCTTGATAGTCGTTGAACGCCTTGCTGAATTTCACCGGCAACAAACGCACTTCGGAGACGCGGCCATCGCCAGACGCACGGCGTACCACCGGGCTGCGACCGTCCAGCAGACCGCTGATCAATCCCCCGGCCTGAGATTGCGAGCTGTTGAACAACACATTGCCGCTGCCCAGACGCACAGAGCCCAGATTGATGTCGCCACGCCCTGGCTGCCAAGGTGCTGCGGCAGCGAGCAAGGTCGCCGAACCGCCGCCGAGCATGGCGTTGTAGGCGTTCAGGCGAAAGATCGCCTGCTCACCGGCCTTGCGCACGAACTCGCCCGAGCCGAAATCGGTGATCGGCTGGGTCAGGCGGCATTCGAACTGGTCGCCGGCGACCGTCCACTCAATGTTCTCCAGACGGGTCTGGTAAGTCAGCGCCATCGCGGGAAGGCTGGCAAACACACTGAGCAGGGCTAAATAACGCTGGCGCACGGGAGGCTCCATTGGCTTGTGAAACACAAACACCGATTCACACAATGTTTACGGCATACCTTCGGGATATCGGACGCGTGTGGCAAAACTTGATAGCGGGTGCCTGCAAGAGTCTTTTCCGGTAGCATTCGCCTCAGTTTGACCCGCCTGGAATCCCCTCATGTCCGACCGCCTGACCCTGCTGCGTCCCGACGACTGGCACATTCATCTTCGCGATGGTGCCGTGTTGACCAATACCGTTGCCGATGTGGCCCGCACCTTCGGGCGCGCGATCATCATGCCGAACCTGGTACCGCCGGTGCGCAACGCCGCTGAAGCCGACGGCTATCGTCAGCGCATTCTCGCTGCCCGCCCGGCCGGCAGTCAGTTCGAGCCGTTGATGGTGCTGTACCTCACCGACCGCACCCAACCGGAAGAAATTCGTCAGGCCAAGGCCAGCGGTTTCGTCTACGCCGCCAAGCTGTACCCGGCCGGCGCGACCACCAACTCCGATTCCGGCGTGACCAGCATCGACAAGATCTTCCCGGCGCTGGAAGCCATGGCCGAAGTCGGCATGCCGCTGTTGATCCACGGTGAAGTCACCCGTGGCGACGTCGATGTATTCGACCGCGAAAAGATTTTCATCGACGAGCACATGCGCCGCGTAGTCGAGCGTTTCCCGACGCTGAAAGTGGTGTTCGAACACATCACCACCGGCGACGCCGTGCAGTTCGTCAACGAGGCTTCGGCCAACGTTGGCGCGACCATCACCGCGCATCACCTGCTGTACAACCGCAACCACATGCTGGTCGGCGGGATTCGACCGCACTTCTACTGCTTGCCGATTCTCAAGCGCAATACCCATCAGGAAGCCTTGCTCGACGCCGCCACCAGCGGCAGCGCCAAGTTCTTCCTCGGCACCGACTCGGCGCCCCACGCCCAGCACGCCAAGGAAGCCGCCTGCGGTTGTGCCGGTTGCTACACCGCTTACGCCGCCATCGAGATGTATGCCGAAGCGTTCGAACAGCGTAACGCGCTGGACAAGCTCGAAGCCTTCGCCAGCCTCAACGGCCCGCGTTTCTACGGCCTGCCGGCAAATACCGATCGCATCACCCTGGTCCGTGAAGAATGGACCGCCCCGACCAGTCTGCCATTTGGCGAGCTGACCGTTATCCCGCTGCGCGCCGGTGAAAAACTGCGCTGGCGCCTGCTGGAGGAACACGCGTGAGTGAAGACAATTTCGACGATGAACTGGACGGTCAAGGTGGCGGCGGCGGTTCCCGTCATCCGATGGCAGCGCGTTTTCGCGGCTACCTGCCGGTTGTCGTCGACGTAGAAACCGGTGGCTTCAACGCAGCCACCGATGCCTTGCTGGAGATTGCCGCGACCACCATCGCCATGGATGAAAAGGGTTTCGTCTACCCGGATCACACCTACTTCTTCCGCGTCGAGCCATTCGAAGGCGCCAACGTTGAAGCGGCAGCGCTGGAGTTCACCGGGATCAAGCTCGATCATCCGCTGCGCATGGCCGTCAGCGAAGAAACCGCGCTGACCGACATCTTCCGTGGCATCCGCAAGGCGCTGAAAGCCAACGGCTGCAAGCGGGCAATTCTGGTCGGGCACAACAGCAGTTTCGACCTGGGCTTCCTCAACGCAGCAGTTGCGCGCCTGGACATGAAGCGCAACCCGTTCCACCCGTTCTCCAGTTTCGACACCGCGACCCTGGCGGGTCTGGCGTACGGTCAGACAGTGCTGGCGAAAGCCTGTCAGGCCGCCGGCATCGATTTCGACGGCCGTGAAGCGCACTCGGCGCGTTACGACACCGAAAAGACCGCTGAGCTGTTCTGCGGCATCGTCAATCGCTGGAAGCAGATGGGCGGCTGGGAAGACTTCGACGACTGATCCTCGACGAACAAATCCCGCGCATGAAAAAACCGGCCACATGGGCCGGTTTTTTTGTACCTCGACGTTGCGCCTTACAGGGCCGCAGCGTTCTCGGTCAGGTAAGCCGCAACGCCTTCCGGCGAAGCGTTCATGCCTTTGTCGCCTTTCTTCCAGTTGGCCGGGCAGACTTCGCCGTGCTCTTCGTGGAATTGCAGCGCGTCGACCAGACGGATCAGCTCTTCCATGTTACGGCCCAGCGGCAGGTCGTTGATGATCTGCGAGCGAACCACGCCTTTGTCGTCGATCAGGAACGCGCCACGGAAAGCCACGCCGCCTTCGGATTCAACGTCGTATGCCTTGGCGATGTCGTGCTTCATGTCGGCAGCCATGGTGTATTTCACCTGGCCGATGCCGCCATTGTTCACTGGAGTGTTGCGCCAAGCGTTGTGGGTGAAGTGCGAGTCGATCGACACAGCGATCACTTCAACGTTGCGCGCCTTGAAGTCAGCCATGCGGTTGTCCAGAGCGATCAGCTCGGACGGGCAGACGAAGGTGAAGTCCAGCGGGTAGAAGAACACCAGGCCGTATTTGCCTTTGATGGCCGAGGACAGGGTGAAGCTGTCAACGATCTCGCCATTGCCGAGTACGGCCGGGACGGTGAAGTCTGGGGCTTGTTTGCCTACGAGTACGCTCATTGATATCTCCTGGTGTAAAAACTTGAAGTTCAGGGTCCGGGCCAGCCTGTCACCCTCAGGCGACAGCCCTGTGACACGAACCCTCTTCGCAAGGGACGACCATCATACACTGCGTGTTTGGCCTGTCCGTAACGGATTTTCCCTGTTCGGTTGTCCACTGCGTATTCATGGGGTCAGACGAGCATTTGGAAAATACCGTTCGTCAGTCGCTGGGAAATTGGCTGCGAAGCGTTCCGAAAGCACTTTGACAATCATTCTCGTTAACATTAAGATCCATCGCAATTGAGTCACAACCAGCGACGGTTCTTACTTATGTATGTTTGCCTCTGCACTGGCGTCACCGACGGACAGATCCGCGAAGCGATCTATGAAGGTTGCTGCAGCTACAAAGAAGTTCGCCAGGCCACCGGCGTCGCCAGCCAGTGTGGCAAATGTGCCTGCCTTGCCAAGGAAGTGGTGCGCGAAACCCTGACCAAGCTGCAAACCGCCCAGGCCGCGATCCCTTACCCGGTAGAATTTACTGCTGCGTAAATGCCCCATTTCAAAGAACCGGACTAGATGTCCGGTTTTTTTATGCCTGAAAATCAATTGCTTAGCGTCCAGACGCGGAACACAAACATTCTTATTCCGATTAATTTTCATTTATTATTCAATAACTTAGGTTTGACACTTATAACTGCCAAGCTCAAACTCCGCCTTATATACGGTTAATACAGGGCAGGACTCCGATCATGAAAGGCGACATCACAGTCATCCAGCATCTCAACAAGATCCTTGCCAATGAGCTGGTCGCGATCAATCAGTACTTCCTGCATGCACGCATGTATGAAGATTGGGGTCTGAACAAGCTCGGCAAGCACGAATACCACGAATCCATCGACGAGATGAAACACGCGGACAAGCTGATCAAGCGCATTCTGTTCCTTGAAGGCCTGCCGAACGTTCAGGACCTGGGCAAGCTGCACATCGGCGAGCACACCCGCGAAATGCTCGAATGCGACCTGCGCATCGAGAAGACCGGCCATGCCGACCTGAAAGCCGCCATCGCCCATTGCGAAACCGTTGGCGACTTCGGCAGCCGTGAACTGCTCGAAGACATTCTCGAGTCGGAAGAAGAACACATCGACTGGCTGGAAACCCAGCTCGGCCTGATCGACAAGATCGGCCTGGAAAACTATCTGCAGTCGCAGATGGGCGAAGAGTAGGAGCTGTCGAGTGAAACGAGGCTGCGATCTTTATCGATTTCAGCCTTGATACTCAGTCAACTCGTATAACCAACAAAAAGCCCCGCCCTCTTTCGAGGTGCGGGGCTTTTTGTTGGCCGAAGATCAAAAGATCGCAGCCTCGTTTCACTCGACAGCCCCTACAGGAGACGCGTCGTCGAGCGAAACTATATGAAAGTAGAATCAGGCTTCGGACTTGTTCGCCGCTGCCGCTTCCACAGCCGCCTTGATGGTGCTTTGCAGCGAACCGTCTGCAGCCATCTCGGTCATGATGTCGCTGCCGCCGACCAGCTCACCGCCGACCCACAGTTGCGGGAAAGTCGGCCAGTTGGCGTATTTCGGCAGGTTGGCGCGGATTTCCGGGTTCTGCAGGATGTCCACGTACGCGAACTTTTCACCACAGGCCATCACGGCTTGCGCAGCTTTTGCGGAGAAGCCGCACTGCGGGGCATTCGGCGAGCCTTTCATGTAAAGCAGAATGGTGTTGTTGGCAATCTGCTCTTTAATCGTTTCGATGATATCCATGGAGCACCTCGGCTGAACTTTCCGACTCAGAGGTCGGCACGGTGGCGCATTGTAACGGAATCCCGAGCGCCATGCTCGGTCTCCCCGACAGACCCGCTCAAGCCGCCGCCACGGTCACCGGCACACCGTTCAACGCCGCGTTGCCCGACAGTTCGTCGAGCTGGCACTCGTCGGTCAGGTCGTTGGCGCTCGACCCCGGCTGGCCACTGGCGATTGCCATCTGCACACCCGGGCGCGCATGGCCCCAACCGTGGGGCAGGCTGACCACGCCTTTCATCATGTCGAGACTGGCGAGCACTTCCACCTCGATCTGCCCGACCCGCGAACTCACCCGAACCCGCTGCCCATCGGCCAGACCACGGCTGGCCAGGTCATCCGGGTGCATCAGCAACTGATGCCGTGGCTTGCCCTTCACCAGCCGATGAAAATTGTGCATCCACGAATTATTGCTGCGTACATGGCGGCGAC
The DNA here is from genome assembly GCF_054667565.1 of Pseudomonas sp. S3_G06. Lineage (NCBI taxonomy): Bacteria > Pseudomonadati > Pseudomonadota > Gammaproteobacteria > Pseudomonadales > Pseudomonadaceae > Pseudomonas > Pseudomonas sp. S3_G06. Next base: position 515,850 of record NZ_CP162738.1, on the reverse strand, counting down.
CGATCATCAACAATTCATCGGCTGCCGGCGCCTGCAACGCGGCAAAGCGTGCGAGGTCGGCGAGAATTTCCGGCGGTGCGGCCTGGATACGCTGACTCGGCGTTTTCAGACGTGACGCCAGATTCGGCTTCAGCGCCCCCAGATCAATGCCGTGCGGATGATCGAACAGCATCGCCAGCGACAGCTTGTGTTCGGATGCATCGCCATAGCGGCCCATGCGCAGGCCCATGTCGATCATGTTCGCCGGCGGCATGGTCGGTTTCAGCTCCTTGGCGGTTTTTTCAGCGAAGGCCTTGGCCAGCCCGACGAAGATCTCCCAGTCGTGCAGTGCACCCTCGGGCTTGGCGAGGATGGCGCGATTGAAGCGGGTGACGTTACGCACCGCGAACAGATTGAACGTGGTGTCGTAGTGATCGTTTTCCAGCGCCGAGGTCGACGGCAGGATCAGATCGGCATAGCGCGTGGTTTCGTTGATGTATAGGTCGATGCTGAGCATGAAGTCGAGGCCGTCCAGCGCCTGCTCCAGTTGCCGGCCGTTGGGTGTCGACAACACCGGGTTGCCGGCGACGGTGATCAGCGCGCGGATCTGCCCCTCGCCGTCGGTGAGCATTTCTTCGGCCAGCGCCGAGACCGGCAACTCGCCGCCGTATTCAGGACGCCCGGAAACCCGGCTCTGCCATTTGTTGAAATGCCCGCCCGAGGTCGACGCCACCAGATCCACAGCGGGTTCGGTGCACAGTGCACCGCCAACGCGGTCGAGATTGCCGGTGACCAGATTGATCAACTGCACCACCCAGTGACAGAGGGTGCCGAACGCCTGCGTCGAGACGCCCATGCGCCCGTAGCAGACCGCACTCGGTGCGGCAGCGAAGTCGCGCGCCAGTTGGCGAATCTGCTCGGCCGGCACTGCGCAGAGCGGGCTCATCGCTTCGGCGCTAAACGCAGCCACGGCGTTGCGCACCTCGTCGAGGCCATCGACCGGCAAATGACTGTCGCGGGTCAGGCCTTCGCTGAACAGCGTATTGAGCATGCCGAACAACAACGCCGCATCGCCGCCCGGGCGGACGAACACGTGCTGATCAGCCATCGCTGCGGTTTCGCTGCGGCGCGGATCGACCACCACCACTTTGCCGCCGCGCGCCTGAATCGCCTTCAGGCGCTTCTCGACGTCCGGCACGGTCATGATGCTGCCGTTGGACGCCAGCGGATTGCCGCCGAGGATCAGCATGAAGTCGGTGTGATCGATATCGGGAATCGGTAACAGCAAACCGTGGCCGTACATCAGGTAACTGCTGAGGTGGTGCGGCAGTTGATCGACCGACGTTGCCGAGTAGCGATTGCGGGTTTTCAGCAACCCCAAGAAGTAATTGCTGTGGGTCATCAGGCCGTAGTTGTGCACGCTCGGATTGCCCTGATACACCGCAACGGCGTTCTGCCCGTGACGTTCCTGAATCGCCGCGAGTTTCTCGGACACCAGCGCAAACGCCTCGTCCCATTCGATCGGCAGCCATTCGCTGCCGACGCGGCGCATTGGCTGGCGCAGGCGATCGGGATCGTTCTGGATATCCTGCAGGGCCACGGCTTTCGGGCAGATATGGCCGCGGCTGAAGGTGTCGAGGGCATCACCCTTGATCGAGGTGATCGCGACGTTGCCATCGGTTTCCGTGGTTTCGATGGTCAGGCCGCAAATGGCTTCGCACAGGTGGCATGCACGGTGGTGAAGAGTCTTGGTCATGGCCAGTCTCTGTCTTGTTCGGGAGCAGGCAATCACGCCCGCGGGAACAAAACTATGGCCCGTGTGCAGAGGCGGCGCCAGCGACGTTCGTCTTGTGAATCGACGGTTATCAGGACAGCCGATAAATCGCCGCGATCAGTTCGGCGGCAACTGCGGCGGTGCCGCCAGCTGGATTTCCTGGATGGTTTCTATCTGCTCATGGGCGATGTGGACGCCGGTGAGCTCGCCGATCAAACGCCAGTGCTCATCAAGCCCGGCGCTGATGGTGGCCATGCGATCGATCATGTGTCGACCGGCGGATTTGACCACTTCGTCGTCACTGCGCAGCAACTCGAAAGACATCGAGGTGACTGACGCGGTGAGGTGGGTCAGAGAGCGAGCCGTGTGGCCCAGCAGCTCCATTAACAGTTGTTCTTTCGATTCCATGCGGAGGCTTCCTGCGTCGCTCGAAACTTATTTATAACCCAGCACTTTGCTTTAGCAAATGTTTCAGTCTGAACATCCGACCAAGCGAATCCGTGGCACAGCACTCGCAAACCGACCAGGACAGCTGCGATGCCGTCGCGGCGCATTGCCAAGGGCTGCGGGGCCAGTGTACAAAGAGGCTCACCGCTGTACTGAATCCGGCTTCAACATGCGTGATCGAAATGCTCGGTCCGCGCTCCGAACCCCGCTGAAAAAGTAGCCTATTGGAAAAACGCGACATTTAGTGTCAATATCGCGCCTTCCCCTATTTCGTCGCCCCGTGCGGCTTACGCCGCAGGTCTCGCCCGTTGTTCCGTTAAACAAGGCTTTGAGCATCTGCGGTCTGTAGCAAAAAGGTAGTCAATGATGAGCGCAAGGCACTTTCTCTCCCTGATGGATTGCACGCCCGAAGAGCTGGTCAGCGTGATCCGTCGAGGCGTTGAGCTCAAGGACCTGCGTAACCGCGGCGTACTGTTCGAGCCTCTGAAAAACCGCGTCCTGGGGATGATCTTCGAAAAATCCTCGACCCGTACCCGGATCTCCTTTGAGGCCGGCATGATCCAGCTCGGCGGCCAGGCAATCTTCCTGTCCCCGCGCGACACTCAACTGGGCCGTGGCGAGCCGATCAGCGACTGCGCCATCGTCATGTCGAGCATGCTCGATGCGGTGATGATCCGCACCTTCGCCCACAGCACCCTCACCGAATTCGCCGCCAACTCGCGGGTGCCGGTGATCAACGGCCTGTCCGATGATCTGCACCCTTGCCAGCTGCTCGCCGACATGCAGACCTTTCTTGAGCACCGTGGCTCGATCCAGGGCAAGACCGTGGCCTGGATCGGTGACGGCAACAACATGTGCAACAGCTATATAGAAGCGGCGATCCAGTTCGACTTCCAATTGCGCGTTGCCTGCCCGGAAGGCTACGAGCCGAACCCGGAATTCGTCGCCCAGGCTGGTGATCGCGTGACCATCGTCCGCGATCCGCAAGACGCCGTGCGTGGTGCGCATCTGGTCAGCACCGACGTCTGGACTTCGATGGGCCAGGAAGAGGAAACTGCCAAGCGCCTCAAGCTGTTCGCGCCGTTTCAGGTCAACCGTGCCCTGCTCGACCTCGCTGCCGAGGACGTGCTGTTCATGCACTGCCTGCCGGCGCACCGTGGCGAAGAAATCAGTCTCGACCTGCTCGATGACCCGCGCTCCGTCGCCTGGGATCAGGCAGAAAACCGTCTCCACGCACAGAAGGCCCTGCTCGAGTTCCTCGTCGAACCGGCATATCACCACGCATGAGCCATGAATTACTGCTGAACCTGCGCAACCTCGCTTGCGGCTACCAAGATCAACGCGTGGTGCAGAACCTCAATCTGCACCTCAACGCTGGCGACATCGGCTGCCTGCTCGGCTCGTCCGGCTGCGGCAAGACCACCACCCTGCGCGCCATCGCCGGTTTCGAACCGGTGCACGAAGGCGAAATCACCCTCGGTGGCGAAACCCTCTCCAGCGCCGGTTTCACCCTGGCGCCGGAGAAACGCCGGATCGGCATGGTGTTTCAGGACTACGCACTGTTCCCGCACCTGAACGTGGCTGACAACATCGCTTTCGGCATTCGCAAGCACCCGAACAAGGCGCGCGTGGTCGAAGAGCTGCTGGAACTGGTCAACCTGAAAAACCTCGGCAAGCGCTTTCCGCACGAGCTGTCCGGCGGCCAACAACAGCGGGTCGCCCTCGCCCGCGCCCTGGCGCCGGAACCGCAGCTGTTGCTGCTCGACGAGCCGTTTTCCAACCTCGATGGCGAGTTGCGCCGCAAGCTCAGCCATGAGGTGCGCGACATTCTCAAGGCCCGTGGCACCAGTGCGATTCTGGTCACCCACGATCAGGAAGAAGCCTTTGCCGTCAGCGATCACGTTGGTGTGTTCAAGGAAGGTCGGCTGGAACAGTGGGACACGCCCTACAACCTCTATCACGAACCGGCGACGCCATATGTCGCCAGTTTCATCGGTCAGGGCTATTTCATTCGCGGCCAGCTCGTCACCCCGGAATCGGTGCAGACCGAGCTGGGTGAGCTGCGCGGCAATCGCGCCTACACCTGGCCGATCGGCGGTGCGGTGGATGTGCTGTTGCGTCCGGATGACATTGTTTATGCACCGGACAGCGCATTGCAGGCGCAGATTGTCGGCAAGACATTCCTCGGCGCGGCGACCTTGTATCGCCTGCAACTGCCGACCGGTGCACAACTGGAATCGATCTTCCCCAGCCATGCCGATCATCTGGTTGGCGCGCAGGTCGGGATTCGCGTAGCGGCGGATCACCTGGTGCTGTTCCAGGCTTCGGGGAGCACTGCGGCACAGATTCCGGCGGTGGAAAACGGCGTCCGTCGATTCAGCACCAGCCTTTGATCCGCACTGGATAAAAATTGTGGGAGCGAGCCTGCTCGCGAATGCGGTGTTTCAGTCGCCGAAGATGTTGACTGAAAGAGCGCTTTCGCGAGCAGGCTCGCTCCCACAGTTGGTATTGCCTCAGCCTAAAAACAGGGTACCGCTGGCCACCAGCGTCGCATTGCCACCAATCTTCACCCGTTCCCCCTCCAACCGACAGAACAACTCCCCGCCCCGCGCCGAGCGCTGGCACGCGGTCAGGTTAGATTTGCCCAGACGTTTGGCCCAGTAAGGAATCAGGCTGCAATGGGTCGAGCCGGTCACCGGGTCTTCATTGATACCGATGGCCGGGGCGAAATAGCGCGAGACGAAGTCATGCTGGTTGCCACGCGCAGTGACAATCGCCCCCAGCCATGGCAGTTTCGCCAGCGCCGCCATGTCCGGTTTACAGTCGAGCACCGCCTGTTCCGAATCCAGCACGACGAAAAGTTCGTTGGAGCCGAGAACGTCGACAGCCTCAACGCCGAGCGCCCGCTCGACATCCAGCGTCACGCCGATTTCCGACGGCACGATGGTCGGGAAATCCAGCCACAAGCGGTCGCCTTCACGGCTGACACTCAAAGGACCTGACTTGCAGGTGAAGTCGATGCGCTCGGCGCTTTCCTTATAGATTTCGAACAGTACAAACGCGCTGGCCAACGTCGCATGCCCGCACAGCGGCACTTCGGTGCTCGGGGTGAACCAGCGGATATGCCAGGCCTGACCTTCGCGCACCAGAAACGCAGTCTCCGCCAGGTTGTGTTCGGCGGCGATCTTCTGCATCAAGTCATCGGCCAGCCAGCTGTCGAGCCGATAGACCATCGCCGGGTTGCCACTGAACGGCCGATCACTGAACGCGTCGACCTGATGAAACGCAAGCTGCATGATTTTCTCCCTGAATTGGTCGACCGAGCATGCAACGGCGGCCCGGATCAGTGCCAGTGACAGAAGCGCAATTTTTTCTTCATACAGCCGGCGCGACTATTACGCGCGGCCGATATCGGCGAACTGCGCCTGGGTGTGCTCAGCCAATACTGCTGGCGCCAGTTCCACTTCAAGTCCTCGCCGCCCGGCACTCACATAGATAGTTGCGAACCCCTGAGCGGAATTGTCGATGAAGGTGCGCAGGCGCTTCTTCTGCCCGAGCGGGCTGATGCCGCCCAACAGGTAGCCGGTGGAGCGTTGCGCGGCAGCGGGATCAGCCATTTCAGCTTTCTTCACTCCAGCGGCATGGGCCAGCCCCTTGAGATCGAGCGTTCCGACGACCGGCACCACAGCCACCAGCAGTTCGCCTTTTTCACTGGCGGCCAGCAAGGTTTTGAACACTTGCGCCGGTGCGAGCCCGAGCTTCTCTGCTGCCTCCAGCCCGTAGGACGCGGCCTTCGGATCATGTTCGTAACTGTGCACGCGATGTTCGGCACGAACTTTTTTCAACAAGTCCAACGCTGGGGTCATGGCAGCTCCGGGTTCGGCAGTCTTAGAAAAACCTGCGGCGGATTCTAGGTCATCGTTGGGCAAAAGGCTCTATTCCAGGCCGCGAATCCCGTGGCTTCGCGCTGCATTCAAGCTGATCGCCGCGCTGATCATTCATACGGCGAATAGTTTTATTGTGACCGACGGTTCACTTTCGACCTTTGACAGGTTTGTTTCTTGTCTATATTTTTTCGAATCTGAATAATGTAAGAATCATGTTCCGCGCAGTACCCAGCAGTAACCCGGGAACCGAATGGGGATTCCGACCCGGTGAAGATCGCGCCCTGCTCCGTTGGCAAGGCGCTACACAAGAAAAAGAACCGAGGTTTTCAATGACAGCTGCTTTACCGCAACCATCGCTTTCCGGCCAATGCATGGCCGAATTTCTGGGCACCGCCCTTCTGATCTTCTTCGGCACCGGTTGTGTCGCCGCGCTCAAAGTCGCGGGCGCCAGCTTCGGCCTGTGGGAAATCAGCATCATCTGGGGCGTCGGCGTGAGCATGGCGATCTACCTCACCGCCGGGGTTTCCGGCGCGCACCTGAACCCGGCCGTGAGCATCGCTCTGGCAATCTTCGCTGACTTCGAAAAGCGCAAACTGCCGTTCTACATCCTTTCGCAAATTGCCGGCGCCTTCTGCGGCGCGTTGCTGGTCTACACGCTCTACAGCAACCTCTTCTTCGATTACGAACAAACCCACCAGATGGTTCGTGGCTCGGCTGCCAGCCTGGAATTGGCCTCGGTGTTCTCTACCTACCCGAACCCGGTGCTGTCGACGGCCCAGGCGTTTCTGGTCGAGATGATCATCACCGCGATCCTGATGGGCGTGATCATGGCCCTGACCGATGACAACAACGGCCTGCCGCGCGGCCCGATGGCGCCGCTGCTGATCGGTTTGCTGATCGCCGTGATCGGCAGTGCGATGGGCCCGCTGACCGGTTTCGCCATGAACCCCGCGCGTGACTTCGGTCCGAAACTGATGACTTTCTTTACTGGTTGGGGTGAAATTTCCTTCACCGGTGGTCGTGATATTCCGTACTTCCTGATTCCGATTTTTGCACCGATTGTCGGTGCCTGCCTCGGCGCTGCCGGGTATCGCGGGCTGATTGCCCGTCACCTGACCGGCGCCACACCTGCTACAAAGGATGCAGAACCGGCCATTGACGGCAAACCAAGAACTTCTTGAAACAGTCGGCGCCGGCTCCTGCCCATCCGAGCCTGCGCCACGGCCCACTCTCGTTTTTTTCGTCCAAGGCAATCGACATGACCGACATTCAGAACAAGAACTACATCATTGCCCTTGATCAGGGTACGACCAGCTCCCGCGCGATCATCTTCGACCGCGACGCGAACGTGGTCTGCACCGCGCAGCGCGAATTCGTTCAGCACTATCCGCAGGCCGGTTGGGTCGAGCATGACCCGATGGAAATTTTCGCCACCCAGAGCGCGGTGATGGTTGAAGCGCTGGCCCAAGCCGGCCTGCATCATGACCAGGTCGCCGCGATCGGTATCACCAACCAGCGGGAAACCACCGTGGTCTGGGACAAGACCACTGGCCGCCCGGTGTATAACGCGATCGTCTGGCAGTGCCGTCGCAGCACCGAGATCTGCCAGCAGCTCAAGCGCGATGGCCACGAAGACTACATCCGTGACACCACCGGCCTGGTCACCGACCCGTACTTCTCCGGCACCAAACTGAAGTGGATCCTCGACAACGTCGAAGGCAGCCGCGAGCGTGCGCGCAACGGCGAACTGCTGTTCGGCACCGTCGATAGCTGGCTGATCTGGAAATTCACCGGCGGCAAGGTGCACGTCACCGACTACACCAACGCCTCGCGCACCATGCTCTTCAACATTCACTCGCTGGAGTGGGATTCGAAGATGCTGGAGATCCTCGACATCCCCCGCGAGATGCTCCCGGAGGTCAAAGCTTCCTCGGAAATCTACGGTCGCACCAAGAGCGGCATCGCCATCGGCGGTATCGCCGGCGACCAGCAGGCAGCACTGTTCGGCCAGATGTGCGTGGAGCCAGGCCAGGCGAAAAACACTTACGGCACCGGTTGCTTCCTGCTGATGAACACCGGCGACAAAGCGGTGAAATCCCAGCACGGCATGCTCACCACCATCGCCTGCGGCCCGCGCGGCGAAGTTGCTTATGCTCTGGAAGGCGCCGTGTTCAACGGCGGTTCGACCGTGCAATGGCTGCGCGATGAACTGAAAATCGTCAACGACGCCCACGACACCGAGTACTTTGCCAACAAGGTCAAGGACAGCAACGGCGTGTATCTGGTGCCGGCGTTTACCGGTCTCGGCGCACCGTACTGGGACCCGTATGCCCGTGGCGCGCTGTTCGGCCTGACGCGCGGCGTACGCGTGGATCACATCATCCGCGCCGCGCTGGAATCGATCGCCTACCAGACCCGCGACGTACTCGACGCCATGCAACAGGATTCCGGCGAACGCCTGAAAGCCCTGCGCGTGGACGGCGGCGCGGTGGCGAACAACTTCCTCATGCAGTTCCAGGCCGACATCCTCGGCACCCAGGTCGAACGCCCGCAAATGCGCGAAACCACCGCACTCGGCGCGGCTTATCTGGCCGGCCTGGCCTGCGGCTTCTGGGGCAGCCTGGAAGAACTGCGCGGCAAAGCAGTGATCGAGCGCGAGTTCGAACCGAGCCTGGACGAAGTCGAGAAAGAGAAACTCTACAAAGGCTGGAAAAAAGCCGTCAGCCGCACCCGTGACTGGGCGCGTGAGGACGCTGAATAAGCCAGCCTTGAGTTACACATAGGTATCTAACTGGTCGGGAGCGGATTCCTGCGGCATCATGGGCAAATTTTGCACGGCAGCCCAAAGGAAGCCCCATGAATCTGCCTCCCCGTCAGCAGCAAATCCTCGAGCTGGTCCGCGAACGCGGCTATGTGAGCATCGAGGAAATGGCCACGCTGTTCGTTGTCACCCCGCAAACCATCCGCCGCGACATCAATCAGCTCGCGGAAGCCAACCTGCTGCGTCGCTACCACGGTGGCGCCGCGTACGATTCCAGTGTCGAAAACACCGCGTATGCGATGCGCGCCGATCAGATGCGCGACGAAAAACAACGCATCGGCGAAGCCATCGCCGCACAAATCCCCGATCACGCCTCGCTGTTCATCAATATCGGTACCACCACCGAATCGATCGCCCGCGCCCTGCTCAATCACAGCCACCTGAAAATCATCACCAACAACCTGCACGTCGCCTCGATGCTCAGCGCCAAGGATGATTTCGATGTGCTGCTGACTGGCGGTAACGTGCGGCGTGACGGCGGTGTGGTCGGTCAGGCGAGTGTGGATTTCATCAATCAGTTCAAGGTCGATTTCGCACTGGTCGGGATCAGCGGGATCGATGAGGACGGCAGCCTGCTCGACTTCGATTATCAGGAAGTCCGGGTTTCTCAAGCGATCATCGCCAATGCGCGGCAGGTGATCCTGGCGGCGGACTCGAGCAAGTTCGGGCGTAACGCGATGATTCGACTGGGGCCGATCAGCCTGATCGATTGCCTGGTCACCGATCAGCAGCCGGTACCGGCGCTGGCGCAGTTGCTGAGTCAGCACAAGATTCGTCTGGAAGTCGTTTAACGCTTCCAGGCATCAAAAGATCGCAGCCTTCGGCAGCTCCTACATCTGGAATGCATTTCCTCCTGTAGGAGCTGCCGAAGGCTGCGATCTTTTGCTTTTAATGTTCGGATATTTTCCTTTCTCGGCCCTTCGATGAGTTTTTTCAATCGAACGCGACTGGCTGCGCGCGTGTTTATCGGCTACCATTTTCGCAAATGAACATTAATGTTCGATTTCCAAGACATAAAACCAAAAGAACCGAGGCCAGCCGATGTCCACCTCTACCTTGCGTACGCCCCCTCTCTCCGAGATCTATGACGTTGCCGTGATTGGCGGCGGGATCAACGGCGTAGGGATCGCAGCGGATGCCGCCGGTCGCGGTCTTTCGGTGTTCCTTTGCGAAAAAGACGACCTGGCCAGCCACACCTCTTCGGCCAGCAGCAAGCTGATCCACGGTGGCCTGCGCTATCTGGAGCATTACGAATTCCGTCTGGTGCGTGAAGCACTGGCTGAGCGCGAAGTGCTGCTGGCGAAAGCGCCGCACATCGTCAAACCGATGCGTTTCGTCCTGCCACACCGCCCGCACCTGCGTCCAGCGTGGATGATTCGTGCCGGCCTGTTCCTTTACGACAACCTCGGCAAGCGCGAAAAATTGCCGGGTTCGAAAAGCCTGAAGTTCGGCGCCGACAGCGCGCTGAAAAGCGAAATCAAGAAAGGCTTCGAATACTCCGACTGCTGGGTCGATGACGCCCGCCTCGTGGTCTTGAACGCCATGGCCGCCCGCGAAAAAGGTGCGCACGTGCATACCCAGACCCGCTGTGTCAGTGCCCGCCGCAGCAAAGGTTTGTGGCATCTGCATCTGGAGCGCGCCGACGGCAGTTTGTTTTCGATCACAGCCAAGGCTCTGGTCAACGCCGCCGGCCCATGGGTGGCCAAGTTCATCCGTGACGACCTGAAGATGGAATCGCCGTATGGCATCCGTCTGATTCAGGGCAGCCACATCATCGTGCCGAAACTGTATGAAGGCGAGCACGCGCACATTCTGCAAAACGAAGATCAACGCATCGTTTTCACCATTCCGTACCTGAACCATTTCACCCTGATCGGCACCACCGACCGCGAGTACACCGGCGACCCGGCGAAAGTGGCGATCACCGAAGGCGAAACCGATTACGTGCTGAAGGTTGTCAACGCTCACTTCAAGAAGCAGCTGAGCCGTGAAGACATCGTGCACAGCTACTCGGGCGTTCGCCCGCTGTGCAACGACGAATCCGACAACCCGTCGGCAGTGACTCGCGATTACACCCTGGCGCTGTCGGGCAGTGCTGAGGAAGCGCCGTTGCTGTCGGTGTTCGGTGGCAAGCTGACCACTTACCGCAAACTCGCCGAATCGGCGATGGCGCAACTGATGCCGTTCTTCACCCAAATGCGCCCGAGCTGGACTGCCACCGCCACCCTGCCCGGCGGCGAAGACATGACCACGCCAGAGGCGCTGAGCGCTCGAATCCGCGACAAGTTCGACTTCGTTCCGAGCGAAATCGCCCGGCGCTGGGCCGTCACCTACGGCAGCCGCACCTGGCGCATGCTCGAAGGCGTGGAAACACTGGCCGACATGGGCGAACACATCGGCGGCGGGCTCTACACCCGCGAAGTCGATTACCTGTGCAGCGAAGAGTGGGCCACTACGGCGCACGACATCCTGTGGCGCCGCACCAAGCTAGGCTTGTTCACCACAGCGGAGGAACAGCAGAAGCTGTCGACGTATCTGGGCAAGGTTGAGCAGAACCGGAAGATCGAGGCGGCTTGATCTCACCGTTCAAACGAAAGCCCTTGAATCGAGAGATTCAGGGGCTTTTTCGTACCTGCGGCATTCGCCTGTTCCTTGTGAGAGTGAGCCCGCAAGGATTCATTCGGTTTTCCGAACGCGACTCCACAGTCGATTCGGTTAACCGGATCTCATCTTCAACAAATTACCGCCATAAAACTTTAATAACGTTATAAAACAATCGCTTAACTGACTTCGACTGCTCTGGCACGACTCATGCTCTACACTCTCTCGACGAATGCCTGCTGTGCCAACACCTTCAGGAGCCGTCAGGCATTCGAAGCACAAAAAGGGCCGACAAACTGGCTCCATAAAAAAAACAATGTCGAGGAAAATTTGATGCGCATCGTTCCCCATATCCTGGGCGCAGCCATTGCTGCCGCTCTGATCAGCACGCCAGTTTTCGCCGCCGAACTCACCGGCACCCTGAAGAAGATCAAAGAGTCCGGTGTCATCACCCTGGGCCACCGTGACGCCTCCATTCCGTTCTCCTACATCGCTGATGCGTCCGGCAAGCCGGTTGGCTACTCGCACGATATCCAGCTGAAGATCGTCGAAGCGATCAAGAAAGACCTCGACCTGCCGAACCTGCAAGTCAAATACAACCTCGTCACCTCGCAGACCCGTATCCCGCTGGTGCAGAACGGCACCGTGGACGTCGAGTGCGGTTCGACCACCAACAACGTCGAGCGTCAGCAGCAGGTCGACTTCTCCGTCGGCATCTTCGAAATCGGTACCCGTCTGCTGTCCAAGAAAGATTCCAAGTACAAGGATTTCGACGATCTGAAAGGCAAGAACGTCGTGACCACCGCCGGCACCACTTCCGAGCGCATTCTCAAGGCGATGAACGCCGACAAGCAGATGGGCATGAACGTCATCTCCGCCAAAGATCACGGCGAATCCTTCCAGATGCTGGAATCGGGCCGTGCCGTTGCGTTCATGATGGATGACGCGCTGCTGGCCGGCGAAGCCGCCAAGGCCAAGAAAGCCGCCGATTGGGAAGTGACCGGCACACCACAGTCGTACGAAATCTACGGCTGCATGATGCGCAAAGGTGACGAGCCGTTCAAAAAGGCTGTGGATGACGCGATCAAGGCCACCTACGCTTCGGGCGAAATCAACAAGATCTACGAGAAGTGGTTCATGCAGCCGATTCCGCCAAAAGGCCTGAACCTGAACTTCCCGATGAGCGACGAGCTCAAGACCCTGATCGCCAATCCGACCGACAAAGCGGCTGACGACAAGAAGTCCTGATTTTCTGACTAACCTTATCCCCTGAGGAGGCGCCTGCCTTTTCAGGGGATGGTCACTCCCTGCTGGCATTTTTCTGGAAACACTCGAACCGGTGGCTGTCGAGCCGATCGCGTGTGCCCGGTCTTTGAAAAAAGACTGGGGAGGGAACGGAGTTCCCCAGGCGGGCACTTGTACATCGATCGAATCGAGGGGAGACCCTAATGAATTACAACTGGGACTGGGGCGTGTTCTTCAAGTCCACCGGCGTGGGCAGCGAGACATATCTCGACTGGTTCATCTCCGGTCTGGGCTGGACCATTGCCATCGCCATCGTGGCGTGGATCATCGCCCTGCTGCTCGGCTCGCTGCTGGGCATCATGCGCACCGTGCCGAACCGCATCGTATCGGGCATTGCGACCTGCTACGTCGAGCTGTTCCGTAACGTGCCGCTGCTGGTGCAGCTGTTCATCTGGTACTTCCTGGTGCCCGATCTGCTGCCGCCGGATCTGCAGGAGTGGTACAAGCAGGACCTCAACCCGACTACTTCGGCCTACCTGAGCGTTGTCGTCTGCCTCGGTCTGTTCACCGCCGCCCGTGTCTGCGAGCAAGTGCGCACCGGTATCCAGGCGCTGCCTCGTGGCCAGGAATCCGCCGCCCGCGCGATGGGTTTCAAACTGCCACAGATCTACTGGAACGTGCTGCTGCCCCAGGCCTACCGGATCATCATTCCGCCGCTCACCTCGGAATTCCTCAACGTGTTCAAGAACTCCTCCGTGGCGTCCCTGATCGGTTTGATGGAATTGCTGGCGCAGACCAAACAGACCGCCGAGTTCTCGGCCAACCTGTTCGAAGCGTTCACCCTGGCAACGCTGATCTATTTCACCCTCAACATGAGCCTGATGCTGCTGATGCGCCTGGTCGAGAAGAAAGTCGCAGTGCCCGGCCTGATCTCCGTGGGGGGTAAATAATGGAATTCGATTTCAGTGGCATCGTCCCGGCCATTCCCGGTTTGTGGAACGGCATGGTGATGACCCTCAAACTGATGGCCATGGGCGTGATCGGCGGGATGATTCTCGGCACGATCCTCGCGCTGTGCCGTTTGTCGCACAACAAGCTGCTGTCGAGCATCGCTGGCGCCTACGTCAACTATTTCCGCTCGATTCCGCTGCTGCTGGTGATCACCTGGTTCTACCTGGCGGTGCCGTTCGTGCTGCGCTGGATCACCGGCGAAGACACGCCGATCGGTGCGTTTACCTCCTGCGTCGTGGCGTTCATGATGTTCGAAGCGGCGTACTTCTGCGAAATCGTCCGTGCCGGTGTGCAGTCGATTTCCAAGGGCCAGATGGGTGCCGCGCAAGCGCTGGGCATGAACTACGGGCAGATGATGCGCCTGATCATCCTGCCGCAGGCGTTCCGCAAGATGACCCCGCTGCTGCTGCAGCAGAGCATCATCCTGTTCCAGGACACCTCGCTGGTCTACACCGTGGGCCTGGTGGATTTCCTCAACGCCTCGCGCGCCAGCGGCGACATCATCGGCCGCTCCAATGAGTTCCTGATTTTCGCCGGTCTCGTGTACTTCATCATCAGCTTCGCCGCCTCGCGGTTGGTCAAGCGTCTGCAAAAAAGGTTCGCCGTATGATCTCTATCAAAAACATCAACAAGTGGTATGGGGACTTCCAGGTGCTGACTGATTGCAGCACCGAGGTCAAGAAAGGCGAAGTGATCGTGGTCTGCGGCCCGTCGGGTTCAGGCAAGTCGACGCTGATCAAGTGCGTCAACGCCCTGGAGCCGTTCCAGAAAGGTGACGTGGTGGTTGACGGTACGTCGATCGCTGACCCGAAAACCAACCTGCCGAAACTGCGTTCGCGCGTGGGCATGGTGTTCCAGCATTTCGAGCTGTTCCCGCACCTGACCATCACCGAAAACCTGACCATCGCGCAGATCAAGGTGCTCGGACGCAGCAAGGAAGAGGCGACCAAAAAAGGTCTGCAACTGCTCGAGCGCGTAGGTTTGTCGGCGCACGCCCACAAGCATCCGGGGCAACTGTCCGGTGGTCAGCAACAGCGTGTGGCGATTGCCCGTGCGCTGGCGATGGACCCGATCGTCATGCTGTTCGACGAACCGACCTCGGCGCTCGACCCGGAAATGGTCAATGAAGTGCTCGACGTCATGGTGCAACTGGCGCACGAAGGCATGACCATGATGTGCGTGACCCACGAAATGGGCTTCGCCCGTAAAGTGGCGGACCGGGTGATCTTCATGGACCAGGGCAAGATCATCGAGGACTGCCCGAAAGAGGAATTCTTCGGCGACATCAGCGCCCGCTCCGAACGCGCGCAGCACTTCCTCGAGAAAATCCTGCAGCACTAAAAAACCACGCAGAACCCTGTGGTGTGGCGAGCTTCTGTGGCGAGGGGATTTATCCCCGTTCGGCTGCGAAGCAGTCGTCGAACCGTTAAATCCGGTTTGACCATGAAATGCCGGGGCCGCTTCGCAGCCCAACGGGGATAAATCCCCTCGCCACAGGGTTCACCTCAAACCAATGGTGATGCACAACAAGTGTTGTGGTTGACCCAAGGCATCTGTGATGAAATGCGACCCCACTCTTTATCGCGCTGCAGAGCCATCACTTGCCGTGAAGCCCCGTCTGATCCGTCATCTGTTCCTGCCGCCACTGATCATCGCCCTGATGGTCGGGCTGGGTTTCATCGGCTTCTGGACCAGTGAACACTTCGGCATCCGCAGCCTCGGCGAGAACGGTCAGCGTCAGCTGGAACTGCACGCCCGCGCGGTCGAAAGCGAGATCAGCAAATACACCTACCTGCCCAGTCTGCTGGAACTCGAAACCAGTGTGCCGCAGTTGCTGGCCGACCCGACCCCGGAGCACCGGCAGACGGTCAACGATTACCTCGAAGGCCTGAACCGCCGCAGCCGCAGCCGCGCCATCTACGTCATGGACACCACCGGCCGGGTCATGGCCACCAGCAACTGGCGCGATGTCGACAGTTATCTGGGTGAGGACCTGTCCTTCCGCGCCTATTTCAAAGACGCCGTGCGCGGCCAGCCCGGGCGTTTCTATGGCATCGGCAGCACCAATGGCGAACCCGGTTACTACCTTGCCCACGGCCTCGAAGAGCACGGCAAGATCATCGGTGTCGCGGTGGTCAAGGTGCGTCTGGAAGCCATGGAAGAACGCTGGCAGCGCGCGCGTCTGGAGGCGTTCGTCAGCGATGAGAACGGCATCATCATTCTCTCCAGCGATCCGGCGAGGCGGCTGAAATCGGTGATCCCGCTCAGCGACGAGGTCAAGGAAAAACTCGCTCGCAGCCTGCAGTACTACTGGTTTCCACTCAACGAACTGCAACCGCTGGCCCGCGAGACACTGGCCGAAGGCGTGGAGAAACTGACCTTCCCGGCCAACAGCGAATTGCAGCCCGACGAAGACGACATCAGCTATCTGGCGCAAACCCGACTGCTGAGTGACACGCCGTGGAATTTCACCCTGCTCACGCCGTTGCAGGACCTGCGCCGCGAAGCGGTCAACCAAGGCATTCTGGTGGCCGTTGCGTTTGCCCTGTTCGCCTTCCTGCTGATTGCCTGGAACGAGCGGCGCAAAGTCCTCGCCACCCGCCTCGCCGCCCGCGAAGCTTTGCAGGAAGCCAACAGCCAACTCGAACGTCGGATTACCGAACGCACCGCCGATCTGCGCGCCAGCAACGAACGCCTGAAGAGTCAGATCCGCGAGCGCCGCCAGGCCGAAGAGACGTTGCGCCGCGCTCAGGATGAACTGGTGCAGGCCGGCAAACTCGCCGCCATCGGCCAGATGTCGACCAGCATTGCCCATGAACTGAACCAGCCGCTGGCGGCGATGCGCACGCTGTCGGGCAACACCGTGCGCTTTCTCGAGCGCGGCCAGCTCGACGTCGCCAGCACCAACCTCAAGACCATCAACGACCTGATCGACCGCATGGGCCGGATCACCGCCAGCCTGCGTTCGTTTGCCCGGCGCGGCGACAACAAGGGTCAGGCCAGTCTCGGCAAAGCCGTCGACGCCGCCTTGCAAGTGCTCGGCGCGCGCGTGGAAAACACCGCGCTGCAGATTCACCGGCAGTTTGCCGATGTGCAATTGCTGATCGATCAGACCCGCCTCGAACAGATCCTCGTCAACCTGATCGGCAACGCCCTCGACGCCACGCACGCGCAACCGCAGCCGCAGCTGTGGCTGGAGGGTGAAGAATTCAACGGCAAGTATCGCTTGCGGGTGCGCGACAATGGCCACGGCATCGACGCCGAAGCGCGCAAGCATCTGTTCGAACCGTTCTTCACCACCAAGCCCGGCGAGCAAGGCCTGGGACTGGGCCTGACCCTGTCCGCCAGCCTCGCCGCCGCTACCGGCGGGCACCTGGGTGTCGAACACCCGGCCGGCGGTGGCACCACTTTCGTCCTCAGTTTACCGTTGGTAAGCCCTCTTTCTGCCGAGCCAATATGAACCCTGAACTCAGTGTGCTGATTGTCGAAGACGACCCCCATGTGCTGCTCGGCTGCCAACAGGCGCTGACCCTCGAAGACATTCCGTGCATCGGCGTCGGCAGTGCCGAAGAAGCGCTGGCGCAGGTCGGTGACAACTTTGCCGGCATCGTCATCAGCGACATCCGCCTGCCGGGTATCGATGGCCTGGAATTGCTCACCCGCCTCAAGCAGCGTGATCGCAGCCTGCCGGTAGTGCTGATCACCGGCCACGGCGACATTTCCATGGCTGTCGGCGCGATGCAGAAAGGCGCTTACGACTTCATGGAAAAACCGTTTTCGCCGGAGCGTCTGGTAGACGTCGCGCGGCGGGCGCTGGAGCAACGCAGCCTAGCCCGCGAGGTTTCCTCGTTGCGTCGACAACTGACTGAACGCGACTCCCTTGAAGGGCGGATCATCGGCCGTTCACCAGCGATGCAGAACCTGCGCGAACTGATTGCCAACGTCGCCGACACTTCGGCCAACGTCCTGATCGAAGGCGAGACCGGCACCGGCAAGGAGCTGGTCGCTCGCTGCCTGCACGATTTCAGTCGGCGCCACAGCAAACAGTTCGTCGCGCTGAACTGCGGCGGCCTGCCGGAAAACCTCTTTGAAAGCGAGATCTTCGGCCACGAAGCCAACGCCTTCACTGGCGCCGGCAAACGCCGCATTGGCAAGATCGAGCACGCCGACGGCGGTACGCTGTTCCTCGACGAAGTGGAAAGCATGCCGCTGCCGTTGCAGATCAAACTGCTGCGCGTATTGCAGGAACGCACCCTCGAACGCCTCGGCTCGAACCAGAGTGTGGCGGTGGATTGCCGGGTGATTGCGGCGACCAAATCCGACCTCGATGAGTCAAGCAAGGCCGGCGAGTTTCGCAGCGACTTGTACTACCGCCTCAACGTCGTGACCCTGGAATTGCCACCGCTGCGCGAACGCCGCGAAGACATCCTGCAACTGTTCGAACACTTCACCCAGCAATCGGCGCTGCGCTTCGACCGCGCGCTGCCGGAGCTGGACAACCAGACCCTGTCGAACCTGATGAGCCACGACTGGCCGGGCAACGTGCGCGAACTGCGCAACGTCGCCGAACGCTTCGCCCTCGGCCTGCCGGCCTTCAAGAAGTCCGGGGCCAGCGCCGGCCAGGGTATGGCGTTTGCCGAAGCGGTGGAAGCGTTCGAGCGCAATCTGCTGGTCGACGCCTTGCAACGCAGCGGCGGCAACCTGACCCAGGCCAGCCAGGAACTGGGCATGGCCAAGACCACGCTGTTCGACAAAGTCAAAAAGTACGGGCTGAGCCACTGATGGATCTGATTCTCAAAGCCGCTATCGGCGCCGCAGTGGTGCTGATCCTCGCGGCACTGTCCAAGACCAGAAATTACTACATCGCTGGGCTGGTACCGCTGTTCCCGACCTTTGCCCTGATTGCGCACTACATCGTCGGCAAGGGCCGCTCGGTCGACGACCTGAAGACCACGATCGTGTTTGGGATGTGGTCGATCATTCCCTACTTTGTCTATCTGGCGACGTTGTACGTGATGGTCGACCGCATGCGCCTGGAAGCGTCACTGGCGGTGGCGGCGGTGGCCTGGTTGATAGCGGCGACGGTGCTGGTCAGCGTGTGGGTCCGGCTGCATGCCTGAACCCACGCGCATCTGCCTCTAGCGACCGTAGACTCGGGCCAGTTGCGCGGACGACAAGGCATCCTCGAACGGCACCGGCACTGACTTCACCGCACCGTAGAGATTGCGGTAGCGCCAGTAGTTGCCGTTCTGCGCCAGTTGATAACCGCGCTCGACCACGCGCTGGCCGTCGAGCACGTAACGCAGGGTTTCCTGCGCGGCGGGCGGTGGCGTCGGTTGCATCAGGTCGGCGCTCAATACGCGCATGGATTCATCAATGCATTCGTCCAGCACGGCGGTGACCTTGGCCAGGTCAAGAGCGCCGTCATCGATGCATTGCTTGCCGCAACGACGAATCGGCTGACTGGCCACTTCAATGCGCATGCGGTACAGCGGCAAGCCGGCGATATCCTGCAATTGCACCTGATTGACCAGCACAAAACTGCCGCGATCGGGCGTCAGCATCAGCTTCGGTTCGATCAGCAAGCGTGCCGTGACCGCACCTGCCCCCTGCTTGAATCCGGACACCTGCGACGCCGCCTGAAAACGCTGTTGCAAGCGCTCCTGCAACGGCACGCCAGCAAGCAGGTCGGCCAGCGGCCGCGATTCGTTCAGCGCGGCTTTTTCGGCATCGCGCTGTAACGTACCGGAACCCATTTGCGTGTTGATCAGGCTGGCCACCAGAATCCCCGCCAACCCGGCGCCAGCGCCGGAGCTCGACACCAGTGTGTAGCTGGAATTGGCCGCGTTCACCGCCGCCTTGCTGTCGATCACCGTGCTGGCGCCGACGAATTCCGCCGGCAGTTGCACGTCGACCTTCAGCCCGTGTGCCTGCACATAGCTCATGGCGGCCTGATCCTTGAAACCGGCCTCGGGTGCCGGTTTCTGCGCACAGCCAGGCAACGCCAGCAGCGAGATCGCCGCGAAGGTCAGCGCCAGACGTTTCATTGCGCGAACGGGGCGATCATTTGCTGACGGCTGTTATCCATCGCCTGATAAAACGCGTTGGACAGGTTGGTGTAGGACGGCTCGTCCCACTCGCCTTGCGCGGCTTGCACAGCGGCGAATGGCTGGTACCACAAGAGTTTGTTGTCCGACAGATCGATCACCATGCCCTGGCCGCCGACCTGGGCCATCGGCACGCTGGTGGGCACGATGCTGTAGTAGCTGCGGGTGGCACCGGTGGCATAAATCGACACCAGCAATAGACGGTCGATGCCGTGGGCAGCTTTCATCGGCGACAGGTCCTTGGTCATGTAGCCCTCGCGGAAATCGACTTCCTTGAAGGTCTTCAGATCGACCTTTTCATCAATGCGCTTGGCCTTGTAGCCCTTGGCTTGCAGCTTGGCGACGATGGCGTCGGGCAGGGTTTCCAGATCGCGCACCTGCCAGGTCTCGACATTGGCGCTGAGCTTGCTGTTGACGCCGGCATTGATGGCGTAATCGAGGATGCCCTGATTGCCGGTCAGCGCCAGCACCGGCGACGGTACGACGGTAATGGCCACACCGATGGTCGGCTCTTTGGCATCCCAGAACTGTTTGTCCAGGGCCACGGGCGGTTGCACATGAGCGCAGCCGGTGAGAGTCAGTACGGCGAGCAGAGCCAGCGCGGCCCATTGACGTGTAGCGCGAAAAATCATGGATCAAGTCCCTATGTCTGAAAACGTTCCTGCGCCTTATCGGCAACAACGCGGCAAACAATAGTGGCACATTGATATTTTTTTGGCGACAGGATGCTGGCACTGTTACAGCAGATTGTTCGGCGCCGCCGGATCGACCTGCGCCCAATGCGAAGTATCCTCGCGATGCGCCTGCAGATACGGCAGCACCGCCGCCAGCAACGGTTCCTTGAACGCTTCCTGAAAACGATGCGCCAGCCCCGGAATCAGTTTCAACTGACTGCCCTGAATGTGCGCCGCCAGATGTACGCCGTGCATCACCGGCAGCAGCGGATCTGCCGTGCCATGCACCACCAAGGTCGGCACTCGCAGTTGATTGAGCAAAGCCACGCGACTGGGTTCGGCAAGTATCGCCATGATCTGCCGTTTGACGCCTTCGGGGTTGAACGCGCGGTCGTAGGACGCCGCCGCCTGTTGCAACAGCGCTTGGCGATCATCGTTTACCGCCGGGCTACCGAGTGCCGCGAGCAGATCGGCCTGTTGCTCCAGCGCCACTTCACGGTTCGGCGCACCCCGCCGCGAGAGCAACTGCACCAGCGCCGCACTCGGCGCCGGCAGGCCTTCAGCGCCGGAAGTGGTCATGATCAGCGTCAGGCTTTCCACCCGCTGCGGCGCCATCGCCGCCATGTGCTGGGCGATCATTCCACCCATGCTCGCGCCGAGCACGTGGAATTGCTCGACCTTCAGCGCGGTCATCAAGCCCAGCGCATCGTCGGCCATGTCAGTCAGGCTGTACGGTGCCGACACCGGCAGACCGAGCTTGTAACGCAGCACTTCGAAAGTCAGATTGGCCTCGATCGGCGCCTGCCGCCAGGTCGACAGGCCGACGTCGCGGTTGTCATAGCGGATCACCCGGAAACCCTGCTGGCACAAAGCGACAACCACTTCATCCGGCCAGTGAATCAACTGCCCACCCAGGCCCATGACCAGCAACAGCGCCGGGTCCGATGCACGACCGATACTCTGATAGGCAAGACTGACCTGCGCCAGCTCGGCGTGCTCGGTCGGCACGTTGACATCGCAGCGTCCGGCTGCAAACGAGCCGGCCCCGAACAAAAGCGCGGCCAACGCGGCCGCGACTGAAAACAATCTCTTGAACATGAAAAACACCAAAACGCAGCACCCCAGTAGAGCGCGAGTCTGATGAAGTTCGTACAAGCGCGCTGCCACAGTTGCATGACAGTTTGATGAAGAGTGCCGAGCGGTCGGCTGTCGATTGCATCGCCGGATCCTGGCCGGCAGATCGACAAAGCGTTCCTCATGAGACAAACTCACCTTCCACGCATTCGTCACAAGTTTTCTTCATGGAGCCCGCCGGTGCTTGAAATCCGACATCTGAAAACCCTGCATGCCCTGCGCGAGGCCGACAGCCTGGTCGACGCCGCCGACCGTTTGCATCTGACACAGTCAGCACTGTCGCACCAATTCAAAGAGCTGGAAGAGCGCATGGGCATGCAGTTGTTCGTGCGCAAGACCAAACCGGTGCGCTTCACCAGCGCCGGTCTGCGCCTGCTGCAACTGGCCGATGCCACTCTGCCGCTGTTGCGTGCTGCGGAACGGGACATTGGTCGGCTGGCCGGTGGCACCGCCGGGCGTCTGCACATGGCGATCGAATGCCACAGCTGCTTCCAGTGGCTGATGCCGACCATCGACCAGTTCCGCGATGCCTGGCCGGAAGTCGAGCTGGACCTGGCTTCGGGTTTTGCTTTCGCCCCGCTGCCGGCACTGGCCCGTGGCGATCTGGATCTGGTGGTGACCTCCGATCCGCTGGAAATTGCCGGCATCACTTACGTGCCGCTGTTCACCTACGAAGCCATGCTCGCCGTGGCCAACCAGCATGCGCTGGCGAGCAAGCCGTACATCGTTCCTGAAGACTTGTTGACGGAAACGCTGATCACCTACCCGGTCGAGCGCGATCGCCTGGACATCTTCACCCGCTTCCTCGAACCGGCCGACATCGAACCGGCGCAGGTGCGCACTTCAGAACTGACGGTGATGATGATGCAACTGGTCGCCAGCGGCCGTGGCGTCTGCGGCA
Organism: Pseudomonas sp. S3_G06; assembly: GCF_054667565.1. Classification (NCBI taxonomy): domain Bacteria; kingdom Pseudomonadati; phylum Pseudomonadota; class Gammaproteobacteria; order Pseudomonadales; family Pseudomonadaceae; genus Pseudomonas; species Pseudomonas sp. S3_G06. The sequence continues at coordinate 493,269 of NZ_CP162738.1, read as the reverse complement.
TGCCGCACTGGGCGCTGCATGAATACAGCTCGCGCGGCTATGTAAAGGGCAAACGGTTAGGTGAAAAGGGCTTGTTCGCGACGCTGTACGCGGCGATTCGCACCGACATGCTCGACGCGCCGTACATGCGCGATTTCCTCCTGACCGCCAAGGACACCTCGTTTTCGACCCTCGATGGTGTCAGCGCCGTACGCTGATTTTTCCGAGCAAGAGTTCCCCCTGTGGGAGCGAGCCTGCTCGCGAAAGCGGTGGATGATTCAGCGATGATGTCGGCTGGACGGACGCCTTCGCGAGCAGGCTCGCTCCCACAAGGATTGTCGTGGTGGGTCAGAGCTGGCGCCACATGTGGATCTTGTCGAAGTAGTCTTCGCCCACCCGCACGGCGAGTGGTTCGAGACCGTACTGAATGAAGCCGCAACGCTGGTACAACTGAAAAGCCGCGTCATTGCCGGCGGTGACGGTGAGCTGCAGCAGTTTCAGCGCCGGATGCTTTTGCGCCTCGGACAGAGCCGCTTGGACCAGATCAAACCCTAGACCCTTGCGACGAAAATCCGCCGAGACATACATGCCGAACAGCGTGGCCTTGTGGCGCGCCTTCTCGCGCGGTTCGAACGCCAGGCCGACAATCCCGGCCAACGTCCCGGCATCGAATGCCCCCAGCACCACATCGAGCTTGCTGGTCAGGCGCCCTTCCCACCAACTCAATGGCATCACCGCGCGTTCGCGCACGCTGGAGGTGAACGCTTGCGGATGCCGGTCATAGGCTTCAAGCATCAGTTCGCGGTAAGCCAGGGCATGGCTGGCATCCAGCCGTTCGATCCACACCTCAGGCGGTCCGGCGTTGTTCGAGCATCAGCCTTACGGCGAGGCCGCCAAGCACCAGGCCCATGAAATAACGCTGCATCGCCAGCCACGTCGGGTTGCGCACAAACCACGAGGCGATACCTGCGGCGAACAGCGCGATCAAAAGATTGACGCTGAAGCTGACGCTGATCTGCGTCAGGCCGAGAATGATGCTTTGGGTGAACACCGAGCCGTGTTCGGGGCTGATGAATTGCGGAAACACCGAGAGGTAGAACACAGCGATTTTCGGGTTCAGCGCGCTGGTGAGAAAGCCCATGGTGATCAATTTTCGCGACGAGTCCGGCGGCAATTGCTGCGCTTCGAACGGCGAACGTGCGCCGGGTTTCAGCGCTTGCCAGGCCAGCCACAGCAGGTACAACGCGCCGGCCCATTTCAACACTTCATAAGCCATCGGCACAGCCAGAAAAACGGCCGTCAAACCCGCCGCCGCGGCGAACATATGCACGAAGAACCCGCCGACCACGCCAAGCAACGAAGTCACTCCGGCGCGGCGCCCCTGACAGATCGAACGCGAGATCAGATAGATCATGTTCGGCCCCGGCGTCAGCACCATCAGCAATGCGGCGGCGGCAAATATCAGCAAGTCTTGCAGCGGGATCATGGCGGAGTCCTTTGCGGGAATGATCAGGCGAGTGCAGTCAATGAACGGCGATAGAACGGCAGGATGTGTTCGCGTGTCAATGGCGCCAGCTCGAGCGCCGGATCAGTAGCCGGATCGACCCAGATGACCTCTTCGATTTCCGCCGCCGGGCAGACATCGCAATCGATGGTCAGTTGAAAGATTTCCGCATGGACGATGAAGCCCGGCTCGTTGGCGGCGGGGGCGGAAAAGCTGTTGAGGAAAATCGCCTGCGTCGGATCGATCTGCAGACCCAATTCTTCTTCCAGCTCTCGGGCAAGGGCGTGGATCGGCAGCTCATGGGCCTCGATCTTGCCACCCGGTTGCATGAACGCCGTGGTGCCGCGCTTGCGCACCAGCAGGGTCTGGCCTTGAGCGTTGAGCAACAGGGCTGCGGCGATATGAATGGTCGACATAAAGGAATCCCTTGGCGCAAAGGCGCCAAGGATCCCATGCCCGTCAGAGGGAAGCCAAGCCACGAAGCTCAGGTCGCTTCCTGAAAATCCAGTTCCGGCGGCTGACGGCGGAAACCACCCGTCAGCACGGCGAGATACACCACACCAATCGCCAGCCAGCTCAGCCCCAGCCAGACCGCCAGATGATCAAGGCTGACCATCAGCCACAGGTCGGCGACCAGGCCGATCAGCGGGCAGAGCAAAAACAGCAGCAACTCGCGCGGGCCCTTTTTCTCGCCGCCGATCCAGTAATGGAAGATCACCGACAGGTTGACCAGGCTGAACGCCAGGAACGCGCCGAAGTTGATGAACGAGGTCGAGGTGGTAACGTCGAGTTTCAGCGCCAGCAACGCCACCGCCGCGCACAACAGAATGCTGTTGACCGGGGTGCCGAAGCGCGCGTGCAAGGTGCCGAAAAACGACTTCGGCAAGACGCCGTCGCGGCCCATGGCGAACAACAGTCGCGAACCGCTGGCCTGGGCCGACAGCCCCGAGGCGAACTGGCCGACAATCAGGCCGATCAGGAAAATCGACACGAACAGGTCGCCACCGATGTTGCGCGCAATTTCATAGGCTGCCGAGTCGACGCTGTCGAACTGGAACGATGGATGAGCGATCTGCACGAAGTATGAAACGCCAACGAAGATCAGGCCGCCGATCAAGGTGATCAGCATGATTGCTCGGGGAATGGTACGGCGTGGATCGCGGGTCTCTTCGGTCAGGGTGCTGACTGCGTCAAAGCCAAGGAATGAATAGCAGGCAATCGCCGCGCCGCTCATGATCAGCGGCATCTGCATGTCGCCGTTGAAGAAAGGTTTGATCGACCACAGCGGCGTGCTCGCATCGCCGCCGATGTAGTGCACGCACAGCGCAACGAAGGCAATCAATACGAGGAACTGCACCAGCATCAGCAAGGCGTTGATGCCGTTGGCCAGTTTCAGCCCGACGATGTTGATCGCACTGGTGATGCCGATGAACGCCAGCACCCAGATCCACTGCGGGATCGACGGGAACGCCGAGGCCAGATAAGCGGCGCCGATCAGCCAGATGGCCATGGGCAGGAACAGGTAATCGAGCAACACCGCCCAGCCGGCAATGAAACCGAGTTTCGGGCTGATTGCCTTGCGCACGTAGCTGTAAGCCGAACCGGCCACCGGAAAGGCAGCGGCCATGCGCCCGTAACTCATGGCGGTGAAGAACATCGCCACCAGCGCCGTCAGGTAGGCGGCCGGCACCATGCCGGCGGTGGACTGGGCGAGGATGCCGAAAGTGCCGAGGACAATGATCGGCGTCATGTAGGCGATGCCGAACAGCACCACCGACCCTAGCGAAAGGGTGCGTTGCAAACGAGCCATGGGCGACTTACTCCGAATGTTATTGGATTTATGGCAGAGCCGGGTTCGGCAAAAATTTCGGGTGTGGCTGATCGTTCCCACGCTCTGCGTGGGAATGCCTCAATGGACGCTCTGCGTCCGCTCTTGGGACGCGGAGCGTCCCGGGCTGCGTTCCCACGCAGAGCGTGGGAACGATCAGGTACAGCAGGTCAAGGAATCAGCAGCTCGCGCAGACCAGAAGCCTGCTCCACCACCTCCCCCGGCAACTTCAAACGCTGATCATCCAGATAGCGATAATCCTTGCGCGCAATCTCCAGTTGCGTGAAATCCAGCTCGACCCTGAACCGCCCTTCTTCGCGTCCAGCCTCGAACAGCAGGGTCCCCAGCGGATCGACCAGCGCACTGCCGCCGGCAAACACCAGGCCGTCATCCCCTGCATCAACGCGATTGACCATCAGCGCAAACGCCTGGTTTTCCTGGGCGCGGGCCATGATCGCGGTGCGGTGGGTGGGGCCGTACGGGTCCATGTTGCCGTTGGTGACGATGAGCAATTCCGCACCCAGTTGCGCCAGGGCGCGGGCGGTTTCCGGGAACTCGATGTCGTAGCAGACCAACAGGCCCACGCGCACACCGTTCCACACGCAGGTGGCGTAACGGTCGCCGGCTTCGAACACGCCGCGATCCGAAGCCCACAGATGGGTCTTGCGGTATTTCAGGGCGATGCCTTCGGGTGTGATCAGCAGCGTGGTGTTGTAGAAGCGGCCGTTGTCGTTCTCGGCCATGCCGATCACCACAGCGATGTCACGCTCACGCGCTGCTGCGAGCACGGCGCTGACGGTCGGGCCGTCGAGCGGTTCGGCGATCTGCGCCACGGTTTCGGCGTTGGGGAAGCCCATCAGGTGGGTTTCCGGGAACACGATCATCTGCGTGTCGGCCGCGCAGGCAGCAATCGCCGCCAGTGCGCGTTGCAGGTTGTAAGCCGTGTCGTTGTCACGGCCCGCCAGTTGGGCGAGTTCGACTTTCATGGTTATCCCTTGTTATGTGGCCCGGCCCGGAAAGATTGCCCGGTGCCTGTCTGTGGGCCAGTATGCGCAGCAAGCAACCGGCCAGGGAATCACGCGGCCGGGGTAACCCGATAGGGGTAGATCGATGACACTTTCGTTGAATGACATCACTTGGCACCGCGCCGTCGGGCAATTGATCGACGCGCTCGACAAGCCGAATTTCTGGGCGCAACTGGTGCGCCTGCTAGAGCAGTACGTGGCGTTCGATAGCTGGGTGGTGCTGCTGTTCAGCGCCGATCAGCATCCGCAAGTCTTCGCCGAATGCCCCGGCGAGGACGGCAGCCCGGACCCGCTGTTCCAGGATTACCTGCGCGGGCTGTATCTGCTCGATCCGTTCTACATCGCCTGCCGCGAGCACTCGCGCACCGGCCTGTATCGCCTCTCGGAAGTCGCGCCGGAGCATTTCGAGCTGACCGAGTACTACCAGCGATACTTTCGTCTGAATGTGGTGGCCGACGAAATCCAGTTCAATTGCCAGCTCGAAGGCGAGCGCACGCTGTGCCTGTCGCTGGGCAGTGAAAAACGTTTCACTGGTGAACAGATCGCTTTGCTGTCTTTGATTCAACCGTGGGTGCTGGGTCTGTTGCGCCAGCGCTTGCCATACGAGATCAACGAAACCGTGGCCCTCGCCGTCGCACCTGCGCAGGCAGACTGGCGGGTGCAACTGGAAGCGTCGGTGCAACAGCTCAAAGGCGCACAACTGACCGCGCGGGAACTGGACGTCGGGCGTTTAATGCTCAGCGGTTGTTCCAGCAAAGAAATCGCCCGCAAGCTGGAAATCTCCGTGGAAACCGTGAAAGTCCATAAGAAACACATGTACAGCAAGCTGGGGATCAAATCCCAGTCCGAGCTGTTTTCGATTTTTCTGCAGGCGCAGAACGCCTGAAACAGTGTGCTTAACGCTTTTTGTGGGAGCGAGCCTGCTCGCGAAGAGGCCCGCATGGCCGACATCAAGGTTGGCTGGTCCGCCGTCTTCGCGAGCAGGCTCGCTCCCACAGAAATGCGTGCCGTTGCACAAAATTGAGTCCGAACCAAGGAACCCGTATGAGCCTGTCGCTGCTGAGCCGCTACGCCTTCTTTGCCATCTGTGTGATTTTCACCCTCGCCAGCCTGCCCTTTCTCGAACATGACTGGCTGTGGCCGATCACTGCCGTCACTGGGGTGCTGAGCCTGCTCGGCGTGTTCGACTTGTTGCAGACGCGCCATGCAGTGCGCCGCAATTATCCGATTCTGGGCAACATCCGTTATCTGGTCGAAGGCATCCGCCCGGAGATTCGTCAATATCTACTCGAATCCGACAGCGACGCCCTGCCCTTTTCCCGCGCCCAGCGTTCGCTGGTGTACTCGCGAGCGAAAAACGAAACCGCCGACAAACCGTTCGGCACGCTGATCGACGTCTACCAGTCCGGCTTCGAATTCATCGGCCACTCGATGCGCCCGGCGCCGTTGAGTGACCCGAACGGTTTCCGCGTCACTGTCGGCGGGCCGCAGTGCACGCAGCCCTACTCGGCGTCGATCTTCAATATTTCGGCAATGAGCTTCGGCTCGCTCAGCGCCAACGCCATTCGCGCCTTGAACCAGGGCGCGAAACTCGGCAACTTTGCCCACGACACCGGTGAAGGCAGCATCAGCCCGTATCACCGCGAACACGGCGGCGATCTGACCTGGGAGCTGGGCAGCGGCTACTTCGGCTGCCGCACCAGCGACGGCCGTTTCGACCCGGAGCGCTTCGCCGCGCAGGCGCAGAATCCGCAAGTGCGCATGATCGAAATCAAGATGAGCCAGGGCGCCAAGCCCGGCCACGGCGGCATCCTGCCCAAGCACAAGGTCACCAAAGAAATCGCAGAGACCCGCGGCATCCTGATGGGCGAAGACTGCGTTTCGCCGTCGCGCCACAGTGCGTTTTCAACGCCGATCGAGATGATGCAGTTCATCCAGCAACTGCGCGAACTGTCCGGTGGCAAGCCGGTGGGCTTCAAGTTCTGCCTTGGCCATCCGTGGGAATTCATGGGCATTGCGAAAGCCATGCTGGAAACCGGCATCCTTCCCGACTTTATCGTCGTCGATGGCAAGGAAGGCGGCACTGGCGCAGCGCCTGTCGAGTTCACCGACCACATCGGCGTGCCGATGCGCGAAGGCTTGCTGTTCGTGCACAACACGCTGGTCGGCCTGAACCTGCGCGACAAGATCAAACTCGGCGCCAGCGGCAAGATCGTCAGCGCCTTCGACATCGCCAGCGTGCTGGCCATCGGCGCCGACTGGGCCAACTCGGCGCGCGGCTTCATGTTCGCCATCGGCTGCATCCAGTCGCAGTCGTGCCACACCAACAAATGCCCGACCGGCGTTGCCACTCAGGACGCCTTGCGCCAACGCGCTCTGGTGGTGCCGGACAAAGCCGAGCGCGTCTACAACTTCCATCGCAGCACGCTCAAAGCGCTGGCGGAGATGCTCGCTGCTGCCGGGCTTGATCATCCTTCGCAACTGTCGGCCAAGCATCTGGTGCGTCGCATGTCGGCAACCGAGATCAAACTGTTCTCGCAGTTGCATGTGTTTCTGAAACCGGGGGAACTGCTTACCGGCGAAGTGAATGGCGAGTTCTATTCGCGGATGTGGCAGATGGCGCGGGCGGACAGTTTTGAGCCGCAGGAAGTGGTAGCGGCGTAAGACTGGCGATCAGCTCGCTCGAACCAAAAAAGCCCCGATCTTGCGACCGGGGCTTTGTTTTTTTCAGCGGCTGGAACTTACGAAATCGAACGCACCGCGTCTTGCGAAACCTGGTTCGGCTGCAACTTGAACACGTAAAACAACACCGTCAGCAACACCAGAAACGCCGGCCCGACATACAGCGCCACGCGGGTATCCGGGAAGTACGCCATCAGGCCGACCACCAGTACCAGAAACGCCAAGGCGAAATACGAACTGACCGGGTACAGCCACATTTTGTACTTGAGCCCGGCACGTTCGCTGGCGCTCAGGCCTTTGCGGAATTTCAGCTGGGCGAGAAGGATCATCACCCAGGTCCAGATCGCACCGAAGGTGGCAATCGAGGTGACCCAGACGAAGACCTTTTCCGGCACCAGATAGTTGAGCACTACGCCCAGCAGCAACACCGCGATCGACAGCAACAGCGCCCGACGCGGCACGCCGTTGTTCGAGGTCTTGGCGAAACCGGCCGGGGCCTGGCCGTTCTGCGCCAGGCTGTAGAGCATGCGCCCGGTGCTGAAGATGCCGCCGTTGCACGACGACAGCGCCGCAGTAATCACCACGAAGTTGATGATACCGGCGGCGGTCTTGATGCCCAGCCGCTCGAAGGTCATCACGAACGGGCTGCCCTGGGTGCCGATTTCGTTCCACGGGTAGATCGACAGAATCACGAACAGCGCGCCGACGTAGAACAGCAGAATCCGCCAGAACACCGAGCCGATCGCGTCAGGAATGGTCTTTTGCGGATTCTTCGCTTCACCGGCGGTCAGGCCGATCATCTCGACACCGAGGTAGGCGAACATGACCATTTGCAGCGACATCAGCACACCGGTCACGCCGTTGGGCATGAAACCGCCGTGGGCCCACAGGTTGGAAATGCCCAGCGCCACGCCGTCATTGCCGAAACCGAAGGCGATGATGCCGATGCCGCCGATGACCATGGCAATGATGGTGACAATCTTGATCAGGGCGAACCAGAATTCGAATTCGCCGAAGGCTTTCACCGCGATCAGGTTGATCGAGCCCATGCTGATCAACGCCGCCAGGGCCCAGATCCAGCGCGGCACATCGGGGAACCAGATACCCATGTACACCGCCACCGCAGTGATTTCCGCGACGCAGGTCACCAGCCACAGAAACCAGTAATTCCAACCGGTGAGAAAGCCTGCCAGCGGACCGAGATAATCCTGCGCGTAGCGGCTGAACGAACCGGCCACCGGGTTATGCACGGCCATTTCGCCAAGGGCGCGCATGATCACCAGGATCGCCAGACCGCCAAGGATGTAGGAAAGCATGATCGCCGGACCGGCCATCTGGATGGCTTTGGCCGAACCGAGAAACAGGCCGACGCCGATACAGGCACCGAGCGCCATCAGGCGGATATGCCGTTCGCCGAGTTCACGTTTGAGCGGACCGCCCGAAGCGGTGTCGCCGTGCGGCAGATGATTGCCAACTGGCATAGGGGTACAACCTCGTCTTGTTATTGGATATGACCACCGGGTTTCGAAGCGTCGGCCGATAGGCCTTGGCTGGGCAGGAAACCGCGTCGGCTTCGTGGGCAGACGCGTCTTGCAGGGCGGGCCTGAAAGATCAGCGGGGCATGCAGTATAAAAAGCTCAGGGCAGGATTTTTCACTCTAAAAGTCACAACATTCAGCGACAACTCTCGGCAATAGTGGGTTCCTCGGAGAGGCATTACCTGCATTCCGTAGGAAAAGTCGCCACTGAAAAAGCCGCGAAGTATTGCACAGCGATGGTGCAGCGTCATGTTTCAGCTCTGGGGCATTTGATCCACTGTGTGATGTCTCGCCTCGCTTGATCACGGATAAATCGCCCTACGGATTCAGAAATTTCGTTCAACAGTTGCAGCGCCGACCGGGGCGGCCAACCACTAACCTTTGAAAAAGCCAGGAGCACATGCAAGGAAGCTCACATGCCAGTCCGCCCCAATTCCCACCGTCTGCGCCAAGGTCGTTTCTCGGAAAACGGTCGTGCCTATTTCATCACCTCAGTCATCCACGAACGCCAGCCCGTATTTGCAGATTGGCAGACCGGCCGATTACTGGTTGCCGAACTGCGCCGGGCTCATGAGCAAGGAGTCGCGCAATCCATCGCCTGGGTTGTCATGCCTGACCACTTTCATTGGCTGATGCAATTGCAACGAGGCTCACTTGGCGAAGTCATCGGCGGTGTAAAGGCTCGCTGTACGCATGCGGTTAACAGAAAAACCGGACGTCACGGACCGCTGTGGCAAACCGGCTACCACGACCGTGCGATCCGTGACGGCGAGGACCTGGAGCCCTTTGCCCGCTACATCATCAATAATCCTTTGCGAGCCGGGCTGGTCGATAACCTCGGTGACTACCCGCTTTGGGATGCCTGCTGGCTCTGAGCGCCATAGTTCTATGGAATAGGTGTATCTATTGTGGCGAGGGGATTCATCCCCGCTCGGCTGCGAAGCAGGCGCAACTTGCTCACATGCGGTGGGCCTGTAGAAACTGTGGTGGCAGGTTTTGGGGTTGCTTTGCAGCCCAACGGGGATGAATCCCCTCGCCACAGGGAATCCATTGCTCGCATAGACACATCATGGGGATTTGAACAACATCCTTGTGGCGACGGGATTTATCCCCGCTCGGCTGCGCAGCAGTCGCCATTTGCTCACATGCGGTGGGCCTGTAGAAACTGTGGTGGCAGGTTTTGGGGCCGCTTCGCAGCCCAGCGGGGATGAATCCCCTCGCCACAGGGGGTTCATTGCTCGCACAGACACATCATGGGGATTTGAACAGCATCCTTGTGGCGAGGGGATTTATCCCCGCTCGACTGCGCAGCAGGCGCAACTCGCTCACATGCGGTGGGCCTGTAGAAACCGTGCTGGCAGGTTTCGGGGCTGCTTTGCAGCCCAACGGGGATGAATCCCCTCGCCACAGGGAATCCATTGCTCGCATAGACACATCATGGGGATTTGAACAGCATCCTTGTGGCGAGGGGATTTATCCCCGCTCGGCTGCGCAGCAGTCGCTATTTGCTCACATGCGGTGGGCCTGTAGAAACTGTGGTGGCAGGTTTTGGGGCTGCTTTGCAGCCCAACGGGGATAAATCCCCTCGCCACGGGAGTTCCCGCAAGACTGATAAATCTGCTGGCCACAGGGAGTCCATTGCTCACGCAGACACATCCTTGGAATGTGAACAGCATCCTTGTGGCGAGGGGATTTATCCCCGCTCGGCTGCGCAGCAGTCGCCATTTGCTCACACGCGGTGTGCCTGTAGAAACTGTGGTGGCAGGTTTTGGGGCTGCTTTGCAGCCCAGCGGGGATGAATCCCCTCGCCACAGTGTTTGTTCCGGTTTTATTCAGACAAAGCGCCGGCTCCGCTCTTCACATTTTTTTCACCGGCTTCAACCACCGTCTAAGCTTCAGACAAGTCCGATCAATCTGCGTGAATGGATCAGTCGACTATGGGCGCTTTGTGGCAAACCGATTCGAGTAAAACCGTGGTTCAGACTGAAAGTGTGAATGAAGCGCCTGTCCCTGAAAAACCCCGTCGCAACCGGCACGGGTGGAAGGCTTTCTGGTTGCTGTTTTTGATCATTGCGGTGGTGGTGGGACTCGCCGCGTCCAAGGAAATGCGCACCTCGCGCTTTCAGGCGCGGGAGCTGAGCCAGTACGCCACTTCGCTGACCTACAAACTTGAACCCGGCCCCAGCGAAGCGATTCGTTATCCGGGCAACGGCCCGTTCGATCTGCGCCTGGGTTACAGCTCTCTGGACGAATTCCTGCCGCGTCTGCTCAAGCGCAACTATGTGATCACCGAGCAGACACGCTTCTCCCCTGCCCTGCTCGGTTACACCGACAAAGGCCTGTTCGTGCCGTATTCGGAAAAGATTCAGGCCGGGCTGTCGATCACCGATTGCCGAGGCGCGCCGCTGTATCGATACAACTATCCGCAGCAACTGTATGCCGACTTCGCGGCGATTCCGCCGGTGGTGGTCAGCAGTTTGCTGTTCATCGAAAACCGCTTTCTGCTCGATCCGAAACAACCGCTGGCCAACCCGGCGGTGGACTGGCCGCGTTTCGGCATGGCCGCGTGGTCGCAAGTGGCGAAACTGCTGCGCCTGCCCGGGCAATCGGCCGGCGGCAGTACCCTGGCGACGCAACTGGAAAAGTATCGCCACTCGCCCGATGGCCTGACCGTGTCGGGCGCGGAGAAGATCCGCCAGATGGTTTCCGCCAGCGTGCGCGCCTATCAGGATGGCCCAGAGACCCTCGGTTCGCGGCAGAACATCGTGCGCGACTATCTCAACAGCGTGCCGCTCTCGGCGGTACCCGGCCACGGTGAAGTGCACGGCATGGCCGAAGGTTTGCGAGTCTGGTACGGCAGTGATTTCAACAAGGCCAACGAGCAACTGAACAGCCCGAAGACCGATCCGCAGACCATGGCCGCCAAAGGCCTGGCCCTGCGCGAAATGCTCTCGCTGATGATCGCCCAGCGCCGCCCTTCGCATTACCTGACCAAGGGCCGCGAGGAACTGGCCAGCCTCACCGACAGCCACCTGCGCCTGCTCAAGCAGAACGGCGTGATCGACAGCGCTCTGGCCGACGCCGCGCTGGCAAGCACCGTGTCATACCGCGACTGGCAGACCCAGCCAACGATGCAGCCGATTGAAACCAACAAAGGCATCAGCGTTGCCCGCAGTCGTTTGGCGAGCATGCTCAACCGGCCGCTTTACGACCTCGATCGTCTCGACCTGTCAGCCACCAGCACCCTGCAGGGCGATCTGCAAACCCAGGCCACGGCTTATCTGAAAAAACTTGCCGACCCGGCCTATGCCGCGGAAATCGGTCTGCTCGGCGAACGCCTGCTGACGCCGACCAGCACCACGCAAGTGCGCTACAGCTTCACCTTGTTCGAACTGACCCCGGACGGCTCGCGCGTACGCGTGCAGACCGACAGCACCGATCAGCCGTTCGACATCAACGAAGGCAGCAAGCTCGAACTCGGCTCCACGGCGAAAATGCGTGTGCTGACCACGTACCTGCAAATCGTCGCCGAGCTGCACGACAAATACGGCACGATGAGCGGACCGGAACTGAAAAAAGTCGAAGTGCCCGATCAGGACCGCCTCAGCCGCTGGGTCATCGACTACCTGATCCAGAACAAGGATCACGATCTGTCGAAGCTGCTCGGCGCCGCGCTGGATCGCAAATATTCAGCCAGCCCCGGCGAGGCGTTTTTTACCGGCGGCGGCCTGCACAGATTCAACAACTTCCGCAAAGAGGACAACGGTCGCCTGCCGACCCTGCGCGATTCGCTGCGCGAGTCGATCAACCTGCCGTTCATTCGGCTGATGCGCGACATCGTCCGTTACACCACCTACTCAGGCCCCAACGGCGAATTGCTCAAGGATGATCGCGACCCGCGCCGTCAGGAATATCTGGCCAGTTTCGCCGACCGCGAAGGCACCTCGTTCCTGCTCAAGTTCTGGAAGAAGTACAAGAACAAGGACACCCAGGCGCGCCTGGATACCTTCCTCGACAGCATCCGCCCGACGCCGATTCGCATGGCAGCGGTGCACCGTTATCTATTGCCGGATGCCAGCCAGGAAGACTTCAACAGCTTTGTTCGCGCCCACCTCAAAGGCGCCAGGCTCAAGGAGAAACTCACCGATGACCGCCTGATCCGCCTCTACGATGCCTACGGCCCCGGCAGTTACGATTTGCCCGACCAGGGTTTCATCGCCAAGGTGCATCCGCTGGACCTGTGGATGATGGGTTATCTGCTGCATCACCCGGAAGCGACCTTCAGCGAGATCGTCAAGGCCAGCCATTTTGAACGTCAGGAAGTCTACAGCTGGCTGTTCAAGAGCCGGCACAAAGGCGCGCGCGACAGCCGCATCCGCACAATGCTCGAGATCGAAGCGTTCCTCGACATTCATCAGCGCTGGCAGAAAGTCGGCTACCCGTTCGATCACCTGGTGCCGTCACTGGCCACTGCCATTGGCAGTTCCGGCGACCGCCCGGCGGCGCTCGCCGAGCTGATCGGCACCATCCTCAACGACGGCGTACGCATGCCGACGCTGCGCATCGACAGCCTGCATTTCGCCGCCGATACGCCGTACGAAACCAGACTGGTCAACGACCCGCACGTGGGTAAACGGGTGATGCCGGTGGAAGTCGCCCGGGCCATGCGCGAGGCGTTGTCGCAAGTGGTCGATGCCGGTACCGCCAAACGGTTGTCGGGCAGTTTCAAATTGCCCGACGGCACGCCGCTGGCCATGGGTGGCAAGACCGGCACCGGCGACAACCGCATTGCGGCGATCGGCTCCGGCGGGCGGATCATCAGTTCGAAGTCGATCAACCGCACGGCGACCTTCGTGTTCTACATCGGCGATCACCATTTCGGCACGCTTACCGCGTTCGTCCCAGGTCGCTCGGCAGAGAACTTCAAGTTCACCTCGGCCCTGCCCACGCAAGTGCTCAAGGGCATGGCGCCGATTCTCACGCCGTATCTGCAACCGGGCAGTGACTCGCAATGTCGTCCGGCGGAAAATCCACCCGTGGTTACCACCGGGCCGGCGCAGTTGGCAATCCTGTCCGGATGACATCGCATTACTGCTCTTGCTTCTGTCGCATACACCGCGAGGGGTCCTGCCAGGTTGGCCCCGTGCAGCCGCGCGAGTCGCTGGGGCCCGATCGAGCGTCTGAACGCAGCCAGACTCGCATGGGTTGCTTGACCGGAATCGCGCTTAACCTACCTCTGAATCCCAGATCACCGTGACATTGCCCGAATAGCTGCGCGCTTGCCCTTCCCTGATCATTCTTTCCACCGCATCGCGGGCCACTTCGAAATGCAGCGTGCCCACCTTGCGGTCCAGATAAAAGCTCGGCTGAAACAACTCGGTGCCCGTGCCATCGCGCAGCAATCGCCGGCGATTGACCGCTTGTCCGGCGCCATCGGTCAGCCCGTTAGGCAGGCTGACGCTGACTTCCAGTGGTACCGCATGGCCGGTGCTCGATTCCCGTATCAAGCAGTCGTTGACGAAGAAGTACTGGCACTCGATGTTCATCTTGAAGCGGCTCGAGGCCGAGATATTGAACGTCTGGTCACGCATCAGTCGGGTCGGCTTGCGGCCCTCGTTCAGCCACGACTGCCAACCGCCCACCGGTTGCAGCGCCACGCGGTTGCCGCCGGGAGGAATATCGACCTTCATGGTGTGCGTAACCCTCAGATTGAAATTGAGGGTCAGAATCGAGTCGCTCGGGATCATCACATCGCCCATGTCGAAATCCATGTTCGGACCGACGGTGTAGGTAATGGCACCGGTGTAGTCGCCAGCATCCATTTTCAGCGGATCCGGCGTGCGCAGTTCGTAGGCGTAGACGAAATACTGATAGTTCATGCCAAGCGGGATATCGAACAGAGCTTTCTTGGCGCACACCCCCGCCCCTTCCGGAACTCTCCAGAAACTGTTGTAACCATAATGTCCCGCTGTATAGGTACCGACACTCAGACATGGTGGCGGAGCGAAGACCCAGCCGCCGCCTTCCCATAAGTCATCCCACCAGCCGCCTCCGGTCAACTCGACGACCGGCAACGGGAAGCCCGCCTCGTGACCAACACCGGCGATTCTCACCTCGACAACGTGGCTATCACCGGCAGCGTTGGTCACCGAAACAGTCCTCCATTCGGACGGCACTTTGGCCATGCCACCCTGGCGCGGATCCGCATGGTTGGCCTGAATCGGCGCATTGGCGGCGAACGGGATGTGCGCGATCAGGCTGAACAGCCCCAAAGACTCGCACGCTGCCGGGACCTGACGGCAGAAACCTTCGGATGGGGTCTGATTCTTGAACTGATTTTTTTGCGGATTGGCAAAGTCCGGCTCGAAGGTGGCATCAATGTTGTGCACTTCGGCCGCTGCCGCAGCGCTGAACAACGTCAACAGCAATCCGATCCATGGGCGGATGCCCGGGGCGCTAGAAAAAATCATGGGTGGTCTCCAGAAAATACTTCGATACCAGCATTGCGCGAGCCATCTCACTCGCCAGGCGCTCGGGCACTGAACAGCAACAGCACGTTGCCGGCGTAATCCCCGGGGCGGTAGCCGCCCTCCGGGCTGATCGGGTCGATCTGCAACAGCACCCGTGTCCCCGCAGCGGCCTCGGCCTGCGACACCACCTCGCGCGGCGCCATCTCGGCGCTCAGCTCCACCTTGTTAAAGGTCACGCGCAGACTGATATCGTCTGCCGGCCGACCGTTCGAAAGGTAGGGCGCGGATTCCAGCCGCGCTTCAATCGCACTGGTGTCGTGACGCACATCAAAGTACTTGCGCACACTGCCCAGGCTTGAGGTCGAGTGATTCCAGTCGAGCCGCTGCGGTCGGTGAATCCAGTCCGGCACCGCCGGAATGATGTAGAACGAACGGTTTGGCACTTCCACTGTCACTTCGAACGTGTGTGCTTCCCGAGCCGCCCAGGCCGCATCGCTGGTCAGAGCCGCCGCGGCTATCAGCGCGACGACGGTGCATTGCTTGATCATGTTGGTTACCCGTTGCGTCAATGAAAAGCAGACCTAGCGGCTGCTGACCGTCAGGGTCTTCTTCTCGCTGCCTTCGATCAGGAAGAAGCGGTACCCACGGCCCTTTTCCTTGTCGAAAGCGAACGTCTTGCCCGCCAGCACATGGTGTTTGGTGGTCACACCGCAGTCGGTTTCGTCGCTCAACGAGCAGTTTCTGAACTCGTCGACAATCACCACGGTGTTGCCGTCATTGCGCAATTCGTAGCGGCTGTCGGTTTCATTGATCGTCGTGGCGAACCGTGCGTCCTTGGGCCGTACGAAGAACACCGTGCCGAAACCGGTCATCACGTTGACCCCGGCCGTCAGTGCCTTTTTGTAGTCTTCCCGTTCTTCCTGGCTGACAGCGAACTCGTCTTCCATTTCCGGCACCACCGGCACGAATCGCACGCGGAAGTAACGCTCGCGATCGCGTTCACCCATGTACAGCAAGCGGGTGCCCTGCATGCCCTCGGCCGGGACGATCAGCCGCGCCGGGCTGGCCATCAGGCCGTTGCGCGAAGCGCCGTCGGCAGCGTTCTCAACCGGGATTTCCTTCGGCGTGCCGTCGGCATCGTAGACAATCTCCAGAACGTTTACCTTGACGAACGCGGTGGCATCGCCGCTGTTGAACACCCGTTTCAGATAGGTACTCTTGTCGCCATCCATATAGTCGTACACCGTACCGACATTGATCTGCGGCCCGGCCTGCGCCGTCAGGCAAAACACGCTGAGCACGCCCAGCAAAAAACCACGGTTCATCACTTCAACTCCATGAAAAAAAGGAACAAGGCGCCGGCGCGCACGTTCATGTCGGCTTCCCGGATAACGCTGATATTGCTGCTGCGCGTGTCGCCCAAATGTGGACCTGGTCATCGGTTCAGCCCGCCTTCTGCGCGGTGACACCGACGTCGGCCACGGTGTCTGGCGTGCAGCGCAGATCGCCTATCATCAGGACGTTGTTTTCACTGCGGTACTGGTTGGCATCGAGGCGGAACTGACACAGCAAGCGATTATCGCGACGGATTTCGAGGGTCGGCGAACCGGCGTTCATCTCCATTGAAAAGAACCCGTCGACCTCGGTGACGCCACGGCTGGCATGGTTGATCACATGATGGCCCTTGAGCGGCCGCCCTGCTTCATCGATCAGGCGACCGAGCACCGTCAGGGTTTTCATCACACGGATCTTGCGATACTCCACCCCGCCCTTGTTCAGGTGATAGCGAGTGCGCGCCGGCTCGATGGTCGCTGCGGGCACGTTATTGCCCTCGAAGTCGAAGCTCACGGAGCTGTTCTGATAGGCCGTGATCGGGATGAAATTGCGCCCCGGCTTCAAGGCAGCGCTGCTCCCGCTATAGTCGTCGGCACGCAGGACGATGTCGTCGATGTCCGATTCGACATCGACGATCATCCCGGCGCCGCGCACTTCGCTGTGATTGGTCATGAGCATCTGCTCGCCACCGACGACCAGCGTGCTGTCGAGGTTGAGGCCGCCGGTGAAATTGCCGTTGTAGGACGAGCGTTGAATAAAGCCATCGCCGTTGACCGCATCGGTGCGGAAATTGGCCAGGCTGGACATGCCCAGGCCGTAGGTATCGGTGAGCGCCGTGACCGAGACGCTTTGCAGCACGTGATCCTTGAAATCCTTGCGCCAGCCGAGCGAGGCGTTGTTGTCGCGCTCGCCATCACGGGCGGTGCGTGAGCCGATGCTGCCGGTGAGCTGCTGACCGGGCGCGCCGAGCGCCAGATTGATGCTCAGATCGATCCCGCGATTGCGCGCATCGCCGCTGCTGAAACTGCCCGGACGATCAAAGACCGACATGCGCCAACTGGCATCACTGCCCAGCAGCACAGTGCGCTGGGTCCAACCCAGATCCAGGCCCATGCCTTCGACATTGCCTTCGCTGTGCGAAACCCGGGCATTGACCGAACTCTTGCTGCTCACCCGATGATTGAGCGCCAGCGATGAATTGCTGGTCTGGCCGACGAACACGTTACGCGGACGAACGCGTGTGCCGTCGGGCAGCGTTTCGTAGGTGTTGGTGGTGTCGAGCCAGCTGCGGTTGTGGCTGATCACCAGACTGCCCGCGCCGTAGTTGTACAGGCTTTGCAGATCCAGACCGGTGCCGTAATCCTCGGTCTTGTAGACATTGGCATACAGGCTGAGGTGGTTGGCCAGCGTCCAGTCGATGGATGTGCCGTACTGCAGCTTTTCGCGAATTTGCCGCGCCGATGCGCCGAGAATCACCCGCGGATGCAACAGATAGTTGAGCGATGCACCGGCGGTCGGGCTGCCACTGCTTTGCTTGTCCCAGTTACTCAACAGTTTGCTTTCTTCGCCGGCAAATACGTTGTAGCGCCAGCGCTCATCGAGGTTGCGCCAGTTGCTCGGCTTGTAGACCAGTTCCTGCGTGGTGGAGGTGATCTGGCCGTCCTCGATCAGGCGAACCTCCACTTCGTAAATGCCACCCGGCAGCGGCCGCGTATCGAGCGACTGCAGACCGGCGGGCACCGATTGCGTGTTGATCAGCAAACCATTGCGCCAGATTTCCACAGCCCCCTGACGATTGGCGGTCACGTAGATCGGATACACGCTCGGCATCGGCGTGTTGATCGCCAGACTGTCGGAGCTGCCATACATGAGGCCTACAGCGGTGTCGGGGCTGGTGCCGAACGTGCGCGGCTGACGCATCAGCCCTTCGGAATTGGGGGTGAAATAGCCCAGGCGAAAGAAACTGCCTTGCAGTTCGCGCTGGGTGTGCAGCTCATGCACGGCGTGATACAGCTTGGTGTCAGGACCGCCGAGCCGGGCCATTTGCAGGTTGAGGGTCTGGCTCCAGTTGCCCAGACTGGAACTGGCTTCCAGGCCGAAGCGCCCACCCAGATCCTGATCCTGACCGCCATTGAGATTGAGTTGATTGCGCACCATCAGGCCACGACTGCCGCCATCGGGTTGCTCGTAATAACGCTTGGCCTGAACATCGCGCTCGGCATTTTCAGTGAGGATCGAAACCAGCGAACTTTGCAGGTTGTAGTGCACCGCCAGAAACTGATCGGGACACGAACCGCTGCACGCGCCCAGAGGCACACCGGGTTTGAGGTAGCTCGCCCACTTTTCCCGCTCGGCCGGGCCAAAGCGGTTTTCGCTGGTATCGGTGAATTCGAGAAGCGTGATGCGGTCATCTCGCGACAGCACCACCATGGCTTCGCCCAGCGGCTGCTGATCGACTTCGACCCGCACCGCCAGCGGTACATCAAAGAAATGCTCCTCGAAATCCGCCGGCAAGCCTTTGGCCTGCGCCAGCAAACTGCGTGGCGTGGTACCGGTGGCGTCGGAAGCCATGACTGCGCTGGCACAGAACAACAGCGCAAGCGCAGCCGCGATGGGTGTCATCGGGAACATGAACTCGTACTCTGATTTTCAGACAATGAAAGTCCGTCGGGGCAAACACGGATGTTTGCCCCGCGGTCAAACCCACGGTGAAGGTGGGCGTCTAGCAGACGATCATGCGATCAGCGCGAACCGACCGGAGGTACCGCATCGAAAACCATTGCAATAGTTCCGGTGTAATCACCCGGCGCGTATGTGGAGCTGGCACGCGGAGCGATTTTCAGCAATGCGCGGTAGCTACTGTCGGATTCATCTTCACCCACAACCATTTGTGGCACTTGGGTAAGAATCTTGCCGTTGAATTCAACGTCCAGGGCAATCTGATCGACACCCGATTGCAGCATAGGGATGCCATTGAGGCTGGCGTGAACGGAGCCGTCAGTGTTACGTACGTCAAAGTAACCTTTGACCTCGGTCATCTTGCCGGTGGCAGGGTTGTAGCTCATGTCCTGGTCCTTGTTGACCAGATCAGGGTCGACCGGCACCACATAGAAGCTGGTGGTTGGCACTGTGGCGACAAGACTGATGGTATGCGAGGCTTCATTCGCCGCGAAGGCCGTGGAGGACATTGCCAGAAGAGCCAGTGGAGCAGCGATTGCGATTTTCTTGAACATCGTTCAGTACCTGTTTGCTTTATATAAGGGGGTGTCATTGAAAGTTCACAAACCTTTTGCTCGTCGACCGCTGAAGCAACTTGAACTTTCAATGCCGGGCATCATCGACTGTTGCCTCTGGAATGTAAGCAGGCAACTTCCGACAAACTCGTAGTTAAACAACCCCACACCCCGCCAGAAAAAAGAACAAAAAACAGATACTTGCAACATTCGCTGTAAGTTGCGCCCTACACACAGTTACAGGAAAAAAAACCATACAGCAACTTAGCCGCTTTAACGCGGCAACTTGCGAGAAATTAGAATATATACTCAAGCACAACTAGAGCGATAACTTTAACTTTAAGGTCACGCCTTTTTATTTTTGATCGGAAAGAGTTTTGTGGCTTTTTTCACGCTGACCGCTCGTCCGTCGAGCGTCGCCAGAGGCCAAAAACGTCTTGCACAGCGCTTAAGATATATCTTAAGTTGTATCTAAATACGACGAGAGAGAAGCGAAATGAGAGACCATCATTCCCCCCACCGCGAGCATGGCGATGGCCGCGACGGCTTCGAGAAGCGCCCCGGTCGCGAACGCGGCGGCCGCGGCCCGCGAGTCTTTGCCCCCGGCGACTTGAAATTGCTGTTGCTGGCGCTGATCGCCGAGCAGCCCTGCCACGGTTACGACCTGATCCGCCAGATAGAAGGCATGTTCGACGGCGCCTACAGCCCCAGCCCCGGGGTGATCTACCCGACCCTGACCTTTCTGGAAGAGAGCGATCTGATCGCCGGTGATGCCGAGGCAGGCAAAAAGCGTTACAGCGTCACCGACGCCGGTCGTTTGTCTTTAAGTGAACAAGCGGTGGCGCTCGACGGCGTCCGCATGCGCATCGACGTCAGCAAGCGCTCGCTGCGCGGGCATGATCGTCCGGCGGAAATCCACGAAGCGGTGCATAACCTGCGCCATGCCTTGCAGCTGCACCATGGGCGCTGGAGCGCCGAGGAAATCCTGCGCGTACGCGACCTGCTCAACGACACCGCCAAAGCCATCGTCGACGGCCCTGCCGTTCAACCTGCCACGGAGAAAGCCGAATGACTGCAGTCGATAACCAAACCATTCACCGCGTGATGCACGAAATCAAACGGCGCAAGCTTGAAGTGCTGCGCGTCACCGACCTGACCCCGCGCATGCGCCGCATCACCCTCGGCGGGCCGGAACTGGCCGGGTTCATCAGCCTGGGCACGGACGATCACGTCAAACTGCTGTTCCCGCAGAACGCCGAACAGGCTGCCGCGCTGGAGACGATGCAACTGGGCGCCGGCAAGGACAACGGGCCGATGCCCGAGATGCGCGACTACACGCCGCGTCGTTACGACCTGGATAAAATGGAGCTGGACATCGATTTCGTCCTGCACGGCGACGGCCCTGCCTCGACCTGGGCGGAACAGGCGCAACCGGGGCAGTTCCTGCATATCGGCGGGCCGCGCGGTTCGATGATCGTGCCGGACATCTTTGACAGCTATCTGCTGATCGGCGACGAAACCGCCCTCCCCGCCGTCGCCCGCCGCCTCGAAGGTCTGGCCGCAAATCGCCGGGCACTCGTGGTGATCGAAGTGGAAAACGGTGCCGAGCAGCAAGTGCTGCAAAGCGCGGCGCAGTTCAATGTGATCTGGGTGCTGCGTGAAGGTGGCAAGGACAACCTGCTGACGACGGTCAAACAACTGCAGGTGCCCAAGGGCAATCTTTACGCCTGGGTGGCGACCGAGACCAAGGTCTCACGGCAGATCCGCCGGGTGCTGATCGATGAGCATGGGCTCGATGAACAGTTCATCAAGGCTGTTGGCTACTGGCGGGCGGAAGGCACTTCCGAGGAAGAGTAAATCCGAGAAGCAAAAGATCGCAGCCTTCGGCAGCTCCTACAGGGGAATGCATTCCAAATGTAGGAGCTGCCGAAGGCTGCGATCTTTTGATCGTTACGGCCGAAATCGATCCAGACCAGTCACTAGCAACCCCACCAACACAAACCCCACCAATATCCCCCCGGCATTTGCCAGCACCTGTGGATAACCCAACACCGCGACATCAATGAACGGATACGCATAGGCGCCGAGCAGATGTCCGCGCAGCAAGGCGTAGATGAAATACACCAAGGGGTAGATCAGCCACAGCGGCAAGTGCCACAAGCGCAACGTGCCTTTGGGGACGCAGCACCACCAATAGCCGAGAAACAGCAATGGCATGACGTCGTGGAGCAATTCATCGGCAACAAACTGCCAGCCTTCGGGATGCCACAAATGCCGCAGCAGGATGCTGTAGGCCAGAGCGACGACGGCGATGCTCACAGCGATCCCGCTGCTGACCCACGGTTGCAGAAACCAGCGCCGCGCGGCGGATTCGCGCTCGGTGACCGCGCAGGTCAGCACCGTCGCCACCAGGGTGTTGGTCAATATGGTGAAGTAGCTGAAGAAACTCACCAGCCCGCCCAGCAGGCTGGCGCCGATGCTCAATCGTGCGAAGAGAATCAGGTACAGCTGAATTGCCAGCCCTGCCCAGCCCAGCACGGCCAGGCCGGTGATCAGGCGTTGGCGCCTCGCGCTGTCCATCTCAGAGCGGTCGCTTGGTGCGCATCAGCTTCACGTACAGGCGCTCGACCTTCTCCCGCGCCCACGGGGTTTTACGCAGGAAGGTCAGGCTCGACTTGATGCTCGGATCGCTCTTGAAACAACGGATGTCGATACGCTCGGCCAGCCCCGACCACTCGTAGTGAGTCACCAGTGCATTGAGGATCTGTTCGAGGGTCACGCCGTGCAGCGGATCGGGGGATTGTTCGTTCATGCCGGGCCTTTGGGCGAAGTGATATGCAGAAGCCGCGCACCTTAGCCGAGGGGCCGAGCGGGTGGAAGGCCTTCCTGCAAATGTAGGCCAACCCGGGAAGGTCGCAGGCTGTGGCCCGACTCACAATGCGCCCGTTTGCCGCACTGTTACCGAATCCGAAACGCTGCATGTCTGCAAAAGCCCTTTCTCAATTTGTTACAGATCATTATCCTGCCGCCCTTCCGCTGAAACGCTTCACTGCCTGCGACAATCTGAAGCGCTCGGCCTGCACTCGAAAAACATCAAAAAAAGACTTCTTCATGCCTGACTTTTCCTTCTCCCGAGACAGCGCTATCTCTGCCCTGCGCACCCTTGGCGGCTGCACCGCCCTTGGCTTGGCTACCTGTGCCCACGCGGCGCCGGCCTTCGACAGTGAATCACCGTACATGCTCGGTGACTGGAGCGGCACGCGCACGCAACTTGCGGAAAAAGGCTACGACTTCAAACTCGATTACACCGGCGAAATGGGCAGCAACCTGCACGGCGGTTACGACCACGACCGCACTGCCCGCTACAGCGACCAGTTCGGCCTCGGCACCCATCTGGATCTGCAGAAGATCCTCGGTTGGAACGACGCCGAATTTCAGCTGACCATCACCAAACGCAGCGGCAACAACATCAGCAACGACCGCATCAACGATCCACGCGTTGGCGGCTTCACTTCCGCCCAGGAAGTCTGGGGCCGTGGCCAGACCACGCGCCTGACGCAGATGTGGTACCAGCAGAAATTCTTCGATCAGAAGCTCGACATCAAGGTCGGCCGTTTCGGCGAAGGCGAAGACTTCAACAGCTTCCCTTGCGACTTCCAGAACCTCGCGTTCTGCGGCTCGCAGGTTGGCAACTGGGTCGGCGGCATCTGGTACAACTGGCCGGTCAGCCAATGGGCGCTGCGGGTCAAATATCACCTGACGCCGGAGCTGTATGCGCAGATCGGCGCTTATGAGCAGAACCCGTCGAACCTCGATCGCGGCAACGGTTTCAAACTCAGCGGCAGCGGCACGCAAGGCGCGATCCTGCCGGTCGAACTGGTGTGGACGCCGAAGCTCAACGGCCTGCCGGGCGAATACCGCGCCGGTTACTACTACAGCAATGCCAAGGCCTCCGACGTCTATAAAGACCGCAATGACCAACCGGCAGCGTTGAGCGGCGAAGCCTATCGCAGCGCGTCGAGCAAGCACGGCGTGTGGCTGGGCATTCAGCAGCAGGTGACCAGTATCGCCAGCGACCACTCGCGCGGTTTGAGCCTGTTTGCCAACGCGACGATGCATGACAAGAAAACCAACGCCATCGACAACTACGTGCAGGCCGGCCTGACCTACAAAGGTCCGTTCGATGCCCGCGCCAAGGATGACATCGGTTTCGCCCTCGCTCGTGTGCACGTCAACCCGGCCTATCGCAAGAACGCCGAAATGGCCAACCGCGCCAACGCCGTCTACGACTACGACAATCCGGCGTTCCTGCCACCGCAGGACACCGAATACAGCGCCGAGCTGTATTACGGCGTGCACGTAACCAACTGGCTGACCGTACGCCCGAACCTGCAATACATCCGCCACCCAGGTGGCGTAAACGACGTCGACGACGCCCTGATCGGCGGGATCAAGATCCAGTCGTCGTTCTAAAAAACGCCACAAGGCCCTGTGGGAGCTGGCTTGCCAGCGATAGCAATCTGTCTGGCGATTTCATTGTTGGATGTGCAATCGCCATCGCTGGCAAGCCAGCTCCCACAGGGATCCATGAAATTCGATAGCCGAACAAGTTTTTATCTGAACCATGCCTGCGCCAAATCGTCATCTAAAGTGACTACAGCGCGGGACTACATAAACGTCACGGAGAATCACACTATGAGCACCGAAAGTGCTTCGAGTCGGGGCCGTCTGCTACCGGGCCTGCTCGGCATCCTGCTTCTACTGATGGGCCTGGCCATGCTGGCCGGGGGAGTCAAGCTGAGCATGCTCGGCGGCTCGCTTTACTATCTGCTGGCCGGTATCGGCATCGCATTGACCGGCGTTCTGCTGCTGATGCGCCGCCGCGCGGCACTGGGCCTGTACGCCATCGTGCTGTTTGCCAGCACGGTGTGGGCATTGTGGGAAGTCGGTCTGGACTGGTGGCAACTGGTGCCGCGTCTGGCGCTGTGGTTTGTCCTCGGCTTCGTGATGCTGCTGCCGTGGTTCCGTCGTCCGCTGCTGCTCAACGGCCCGGCGAAAATCGGCACTGGCGGTCTGACCGTGGCGGTTATCCTGGCCGGCGTTACCGCTCTGGCCAGCCTCTTCACCCACCCGGGCGAAACCTTTGGCGAACTGGGCCGCGACAGCGCGGACATGACCAGCACCGCACCGGCCATGCCGGATGGCGACTGGCAGGCGTACGGTCGCACCGAGTTCGGTGACCGCTACTCGCCGCTCAAGCAGATCACCCCGGAAAACGTCGGCAAGCTGCAAGAAGCCTGGCGCATCCAGACCGGCGACCTGCCAACCGCCGATGACCCGGTCGAGCTGACCAACGAAAACACCCCGCTCAAAGCCAACGGCATGGTCTACGCCTGCACCGCGCACAGCAAAGTGCTGGCACTGGACCCGGACACCGGCAAGGAAATCTGGCGCTTCGATCCACAGATCAAGAGCCCGGTCGGCTTCAAGGGCTTCGCCCACATGACTTGCCGTGGCGTTTCGTATTACGACGAAGCCGCCTATGCCAAGTCTGAAAACGCCGGTTCCGCTGTCATCTCCGAAGCCGGCCAGGCTGTTGCTCAGGCCTGCCCGCGTCGTCTGTACCTGCCAACCGCTGATGCCCGCCTGATTGCGTTGAACGCCGACACCGGCAAGATCTGCGAAGGCTTCGGCAACAAAGGCGTGGTTGACCTGACCCAAGGCATCGGCCCGTTCACCGCTGGCGGCTACTACTCCACCTCGCCAGCAGCGATTACCCGTGATCTGGTGATCATGGGCGGTCACGTCACCGACAACGAATCGACCAATGAGCCATCGGGCGTGATCCGCGCCTTCGACGTGCGCGACGGTCACCTGGTGTGGAACTGGGACAGCGACAAGCCGGACGCCACCGAGCCTCTGGCCCCGGGCGAAACCTACAGCCGCAACTCGGCGAACATGTGGTCGCTGGCCAGCGTCGATGAAAAACTCGGCATGGTTTACCTGCCACTGGGCAACCAGACTCCAGACCAATGGGGCGGCAACCGCACCCCGGGCGCGGAGAAATTCAGCGCCGGCCTCGTCGCACTGGACTTGGCCACCGGTAAGGTGCGCTGGAACTACCAGTTCACCCACCATGACCTGTGGGACATGGACGTCGGCAGCCAGCCAACCCTGCTCGACATGAAAACCGCCGACGGCGTGAAACCTGCGCTGATCGCTCCGACCAAACAGGGCAGCCTGTACGTCCTTGACCGTCGTGACGGCACGCCGATCATTCCGATCAAGGAAATCCCGGTACCGCAAGGCGCCGTGAAAGGCGACCACACCGCACCGACCCAGGCCCGTTCGGACCTCAACCTGCTGGCCCCGGAACTCACCGAAAAAGCCATGTGGGGCGCCAGCCCGTTCGACCAGATGCTGTGCCGCATCCAGTTCAAGGAACTGCGTTACGAAGGCCAGTACACCCCGCCATCGGAACAGGGCAGCCTGATCTATCCGGGTAACGTCGGCGTGTTCAACTGGGGCGGCGTCTCGGTCGACCCGGTTCGCCAGCTGCTGTTCACCAGCCCGAACTACATGGCCTTCGTCTCGAAAATGGTCCCACGCGAGCAAGTCGAAGCCGGCAGCAAGCGCGAGAGCGAAACTTCGGGCGTGCAGCCAAACACCGGCGCGCCTTACGCGGTGATCATGCACCCGTTCATGTCGCCACTCGGCGTACCGTGCCAGGCCCCGGCCTGGGGCTACGTCGCCGGTATCGACCTGACCACTGGCAAAGTCGTGTGGAAACGCAAGAACGGCACCAGCCGCGACAGCTCGCCAATCCCGATCGGCTTCACCCTCGGCGTACCAAGCATGGGCGGTTCTATGGTCACTGCCGGCGGCGTCGGCTTCCTCAGCGGCACCCTCGACCAGTACCTGCGCGCCTATGACGTGAATACCGGTAAAGAACTGTGGAAATCGCGCCTGCCTGCGGGTGGTCAAGCGACTCCGATGACCTACACCGGCAAGGACGGCAAGCAATACGTGTTGCTCGTTGTTGGCGGCCATGGCTCGCTGGGTACCAAGATGGGTGACTACATCATTGCGTACAAACTGCCGGAATAAGCGTTAGCTGGCGGTATTGAAAAGGCGATGTTCCGTGAAGGACATCGCCTTTTTTTGTGGGCGCAACTTGGCAGGCAATGAATAAACCTGTGGTAGCGGTTGTGAACAGGTTCGTCCTGCTGACGCTGATCAATACGCCGGAGTTTTCCGACAGGCGGGTCGGTAGCGTTCGGAAAATGCGCTGGGCCTGAATAACTATCGCGAACAAGAATAAAAAACTGTCAGGTATTACAGTTCACAGCTTTTACGCTTTTACCCAGACTTGCCTCTTCACTATTCGGATCATACAGAGGCAGGTCTCATGGCAAACCCAAACGTACCCAACGCCGTCTTCGCGTTCGGCTCTATTGAAACTGATGTCAAAGGCACCATCAGCGGTAATTATCTGGACTTGACCAGCTACAGCACTTCAAGCACATCCATTTCCATCAACGTGTTAGGGGGATACGACTTTTCTTTCCGCCACAACGACAGCTTGTCGGGCGCGCGAATCATCTCCATCTCGCTTCGCTACCCGCAGGATCCTTCCCCTTTGCGCTATTCAGAAACGATTGTCATAGACCGAGCCGATCCTCGTCCCTATGAATTTGAAACGACAACTTCTTCCATTATCGCGGTGACTCAAATCAGTAACTTCGTGTACCGATACGACCTCAAAGATTACAAATTTTCCGGCAAAGCACAGCACACGAATGACACGCGGGAACTCACCTGTAATGGATTCTTTGTGGTTCAGGGACTGACGTGGCCGATCTGACAACGCTGGTTGTGGGGACCTTCTGTATGAGCCTTTATTCGAAACTGCGTATCGCCCTGCTGGCTGCCATATTCGCACTCAGTGCCTGGATCCCTGCGCAGGCTGACAATAACGCAGAGCAGGCAAAAGACTGCAGTGCAGCGCTCAATGAATTGAAATCCATGAACATCACGCCTGGCGCATCCAATTGTCAGACAGGCCAGACACTACAGTGGCGCGTCGAGGCAACTGCCGAGCAATTTGAGCAGGTCATGGATGTTTGCGAAAAATCCAGACTGGCCGCCTTGTATCGATACAGCGAGTCAAGGATCGTCAGTTGCCAATACACCTCAGGCACGAGGAACACTCCGAGCGGAGCGTATTGATTGATAGCAGTGGTAATACGTGCCATCGAAATAGACGCTGAAACTGTTTGCGGCGAAATCCGCGCGCTTCTCAATTGTGGCCGTGAATGTGTTTGACGTTTTAGCAGTTCTAACCTTCTCGATTTTCATAATCCGTTCCGTCTGCATTGCGAAGTGGAAGGACAATCGTGCTGTAAAATCGATAAGCGCGTAACTGTCATATCTGACAGGCAGCTATAACAAATAGAATTAAATGAGGGGATGCGTTATAGCCTAGCGATGCGAAGGCGCGATGTTTCGATCTGGCTTTTGAACCAGGATCAAAAGATCGCAGAATTCGGCGGATTCTTCGGAACCTTCATTCACTCCAGGAACCTAGTCAAATTCAGGCCGCCTTCGCGAGCAGGCTCGCTTCCACACAAAATCAAAATCAAAAGATCGCAGCCTTCGGCAGCTCCACAATGAGCGCAAGATCGAGTACTGCCCATGCTCTTGATCCATGCGTACCGGCAGGTAAGCGGGGCAGAACTTTCGGAAAGAATTCGGCGGCTGACTACATAAGGCGCTACCACTGATTTTCATTCGCCACGACGGCGAAGGTATTCCGCGAAAAGAGGAACGGTGAAATCAAGGTAACCATGGTCGGTGCTGTAGATCATACCTTTGGAAATGATATTGGCCCGGGCCGGGCCTAACGATGATTGATCACGCTCCATCACCTTGGCGATACCTGCCATAGGATAGGGCCCATCACCAAGGGTGGCCATCGCCATCACAAACTGGATCTCGGCTTTGGTAAGCCGGTCATAACGAACCTTGAAGAAGCCGGCATCGAGTCCGGCGATAGTCTCTGGATAAGCGCGTTCGACATCAGCGAGCGTGATCATGGGGCCGGCAGCAACATCCCATGAAGTTGAACCCCATTCCTGCAGAAAAAACGGATAGCCCCTCGTTCGCGCGACAATCGCTTGGAGGGCAGCGTCTTCGATCGTCTGCTCCTCCTCCTCGACGGGTTTTCGAACAGCAAGTTTTGCTGCTTCTTCGTCCAGCGCGCCTACAGGCGGGTAGAGGAAAAGTCGCTCTGCATAGGACTTCGCCTCACCAGCCAATTTGGCAACCTGTGGTAGTCCTGCCCCAACCAAAACCACAGGCAACCCGCGCTGGGCCATTCGATGCATCGCAACGATAAGTGCCGACAGATCGCCTTCCGAGAGGTACTGAACCTCGTCGATGAGCAGCACCCATCCCTTGCCAGCGGCTTTAGCGCCCTCGCCAATCACACCGAACAGGTCTGGAAGATCATGTTGCAGATCGCCGCTATCAGCAAGCCCAGGTTCAGCACCCTCAACGCCCACCTCAACGCCACCGATATCGATTTTGAATATCGAGGCAAAATTGCGCAGGGCGCTCATACCCCGGGTGGCAATGTGCTTTGCTCCTTCGAATCCCGAAAGTGAACGCATTACGCGTCGCAGTTCAGGGTAAAGAAGAGTGGAAAGTGTATTTTTCTCCGGAGCTTCGAGCTGGGAAACGAGCATCCCCTCTTGTCTGGCGATATTGCCGATCTCATTCAGGAGTACCGTCTTGCCCACTCCACGAAGGCCAAGGAGCATCAGCGACCGTGCAGGTTTGCCCCTCACTGCTCGGCCGCAGGAAATCCGAGCCATTTCGAGAAAAGAGTCTCGGCCAGCGAGCTCCGGTGGTGGAAAACCAGCCCCGGGGGCGAACGGATTACGATAGGGATCCATCAAAACTCCATTTAATAGTTAAAGCTAACCAAGACTAGCGCTTTTTGCTATTTGTGCGCAGACATTGTTAGATTTCAATAGGCACCCGTGCCGACCTAAAGGATCTCGCCACCGCCCAAAGGCCGCCAAGGTTAACAAGGTCAAAAACTTTGCAAACCTGAACACACACGCAGAAACACACCCGCCCCATTGAAACCACCCCACCCCTGCCCCATCTAAGACCCCATACCCCATTGCGCAGGTGCCCCATGACCGACCAGCAAGATCGCCCGGACAACCACGACGATTACGAAACCGATCACATCGAACACACCTCCTCCGGCACCGGCCTGGCACTGCCCGGGCAAAACCTGCCGGACAAGGTCTACATCATTCCGATCCACAACCGTCCGTTCTTCCCGGCCCAGGTCCTGCCGGTCATCGTCAATGAAGAGCCGTGGGCCGAAACCCTCGAACTGGTCAGCAAATCCGAACACCACTCCCTGGCCCTGTTCTTCATGGACACGCCCCAGGAAGACCCGCGCCATTTCGACACCGGCGCCCTCCCCGAATACGGCACGCTGGTCAAGGTTCACCACGCCAGCCGCGAAAACGGCAAACTGCAATTCGTCGCCCAGGGCCTGAGCCGTGTGCGCATCAAGACGTGGCTCAAGCACCATCGCCCGCCGTACCTGGTCGAAGTCGAATACCCGCACCAGCCCACCGAGCCGACCGACGAGGTCAAGGCCTACGGCATGGCGCTGATCAACGCGATCAAGGAGCTGCTGCCGCTCAACCCGCTATACAGCGAAGAGCTGAAGAACTACCTCAATCGCTTCAGCCCCAACGACCCGTCGCCGCTGACCGATTTTGCCGCCGCGCTGACCTCGGCGACCGGTCCCGAGCTGCAAGAAGTGCTCGACTGCGTGCCGATGCTCAAGCGCATGGAAAAAGTCCTGCCGATGCTGCGCAAGGAAGTCGAAGTCGCGCGTCTGCAAAAAGAGATTTCCGCCGAAGTGAACCGCAAGATCGGCGAGCATCAGCGCGAGTTCTTCCTCAAGGAACAGCTCAAGGTCATCCAGCAGGAACTCGGCCTGACCAAGGACGACCGCAGCGCCGACCTCGAACAGTTCCAGCAGCGTCTCGAAGGCAAAACCCTGCCGGCCCAGGTGCAGAAGCGCCTCGAGGAAGAAACCCACAAACTGTCGATCCTCGAAACCGGCTCGCCGGAATACGCCGTCACGCGTAATTATCTGGACTGGGCAACATCGGTGCCGTGGGGCGTGTACGGCGAGGACAAACTCGACCTCAAGCACGCGCGCAAAATCCTCGACAAGCATCACGCCGGTCTGGACGACATCAAGGATCGCATCCTCGAATTCCTCGCTGTTGGTGCGTACAAAGGCGAAATCAGCGGCTCGATCGTGTTGCTGGTCGGCCCGCCAGGCGTGGGTAAGACCAGCGTTGGCAAATCCATCGCCGAATCCCTCGGCCGGCCGTTCTACCGCTTCAGCGTCGGCGGCATGCGCGATGAAGCCGAGATCAAGGGCCATCGCCGCACCTACATCGGCGCCCAGCCGGGCAAACTGGTGCAGGCGTTGAAAGACGTCGAGGTGATGAACCCGGTGATCATGCTCGACGAGATCGACAAAATGGGCCAGAGCTACCAGGGCGACCCGGCCTCGGCGCTGCTGGAAACCCTCGATCCTGAGCAGAACGTTGAGTTCCTCGACCACTACCTCGACCTGCGCATGGATCTGTCGAAGGTGCTGTTCGTCTGCACAGCCAACACCCTCGACTCGATCCCCGGCCCGTTGCTGGACCGGATGGAAGTGATTCGCCTGTCCGGCTACATCACCGAAGAAAAAGTCGCCATCGCCAAGCGTCACCTGTGGCCGAAACTGCTGGAAAAGGCCGGCGTATCAAAAGGCAGCCTGAGCATCAGCGACACCGCGCTCAAAGCCCTGATCGACGGCTATGCCCGTGAAGCCGGCGTGCGGCAGCTGGAAAAGCAGATGGGCAAACTGGTACGCAAAGCGGTGATGAAGCTGATCGACGATCCGAAAGCGGTGATCAAACTCGGCCCGAAAGACCTCGAAGCCTCGCTGGGCCATCCTGTGTTCCGCAACGAACAAGTGCTGTCCGGCACCGGGGTAATCACTGGTCTGGCCTGGACCAGCATGGGCGGCGCGACCTTGCCGATCGAGGCCACGCGAATTCATACACTCAACCGCGGCTTCAAGCTCACTGGGCAACTCGGCGATGTGATGAAGGAATCGGCAGAGATCGCCTACAGCTACGTCAGCTCGCACCTCAAGCAATTTGGAGGTGATGCGAAGTTCTTCGACGAAGCCTTCGTCCACCTGCATGTACCGGAAGGCGCAACGCCGAAGGACGGCCCGAGCGCCGGCGTAACCATGGCCAGCGCCCTGCTCTCCCTCGCACGTAATCAGCCACCGAAAAAAGGCGTGGCGATGACCGGCGAATTGACCCTGACCGGCCATGTACTGCCGATCGGCGGCGTGCGCGAGAAGGTAATTGCAGCGCGGCGGCAGAAGATTTTCGAATTGATTCTGCCGGAGCCGAACCGGGGTAACTTTGAGGAATTGCCGGATTACCTGAAGGAAGGGATTACCGTGCACTTTGCCAAGCGGTTTGCGGACGTGGCGAAGGTCCTCTTCTGACAATCATGTAGTGCCTGATGTACCGCTATCGCTGGCAAGCCAGCTCCCCCAATGTTCTATGGTGCCCACAAATCTTGTGGTTAACCGAGAAACCTGTGGGAGCTGGCTTGCCAGCGATGGCTTCAGTGCTGCCAACACTGAACTCCCTGACTGTCACACTTCGTCTCATCTTCAGTTATGCTCGCCGTTCGTCGTAACCGCCGGAGCTGCTGACCTTATGTCCCCCATTCGCCTGTTTGTCCCCCTCGCCCTTTCCTTGCTGGCCGCCTGCGCCACGCAACCGAAACACAACGTGACCGTGGAAAAACAAAGCGAATGCCCCGTACGGCTCAACGTCGGGCAAAACCTGATCATCAGCCTGCCAAGCAACCCGACCACCGGCTACCGCTGGGCGATTCAGGATTCGGCTGGCGGCGTGTTGCGCGCGCTCAGCCCGGAGGTTTACAGCAATCCGGAAGATGCCGGCGTGGTGGGCGCAGCGGGGGTTTCGACCTGGCGCTTCCAGGCCTTCGCGGCCGGCACCGGGCGTTTGCGCCTGACCTCGCAACAACCGTGGGCTCCGGAAGTGCTGCCAGTGGAAACCTTTGACTGCGCCATTTCGGTGAACTGACGGTGGGAAACCGCGCTGGCCTCTTCGCGAGCAGCCTCGCTCCCACAGGACACCGCGATCCCCTGTGGGAGCGAGCCTGCTCGCGAAAGCCATATCCCTGACGGCGAGAAATTACACCCCTCTCGGTGCTTTATCAGACAACCCAAGCATCCCCGCGCCACTTTGGCTAAAATGCCGGCCTTTTCCACCGACACCGCCGGACGCCGCCGTGAGCAAAGAACCCGATCGCCTATTCGCCCAGCCTTTGGCCCAGGTGCCTGACTTCGCCTTCAATGAAGACGTGGTGCGGGTGTTCCCGGACATGATCAAGCGCTCGGTGCCGGGTTACCCGACCATCGTCGAAAACCTCGGCGTGCTCGCGGCGCAGTTCGCTCAGCCAGAGAGCGTGCTTTATGACCTCGGCTCGTCGCTCGGCGCAGTGACTCAAGCCCTGCGCCGTCATGTGCGCACCGACGGTTGCCGGGTCATCGCTGTGGATAACTCGGCGGCGATGGTCGAGCGTTGCCGCGAGTACCTCAACGGTCAGGATTCGATGTTTCAGGAGTTGCTGCCAGTCGAGGTGATCGAGGGCGATATCCTCGCGCTGGAGTTTCAACCGGCCTCGGTGGTGGCGCTGAACTTCACCCTGCAATTCATCGCCCCGGACCAGCGCACCGCGTTGCTCTCGCGCATTCGCCAATCGTTGTTGCCCGGCGGCGCGCTGATTCTCTCGGAGAAGCTGCGCTTCAACGATGGCCAAGAGCATGCGCTGCTCACCGATCTGCACGTGGCGTTCAAACGCGCCAACGGCTATAGCGAACTGGAAATCGCCCAGAAGCGCAGCGCCATCGAAAACGTCATGAAGCCCGACAGCCTCGAAGAACACCGCGAACGCCTGCTGGCCGCCGGGTTCTCGAAAGTCGTGCCGTGGTTCCAGTGTCTTAACTTTGCCTCGTTGATTGCCTTGCCATGATTGATCTGTCCCCCCTCGCCCGCCGTCTGGCCGGTACTCCGCTGGCCGAATGGGCCAACACGCTGCAAGCGCAACTCGACAAGAAAATGGACAAAGGCCATGGCGATCTGGAGCGCTGGCAAAGTGCGCTGGACGCCTTGCCGAAGATCCAGCCAAGCGAAATCGACCTGCTCAACGGCCTGAAACTCGACACCGATTGCGACGACGACACTCGCGCACAGATGCGCACCGCGCTGATGGGCTTGTCGCCGTGGCGCAAGGGGCCGTTCGATCTTTTCGGTGTGCATGTCGACACCGAATGGCGCTCGGACTGGAAGTGGTCGCGCGTCTCCCCACACCTGGACCTGAAGGGCAAACGCATTCTCGATGTCGGCTGCGGCAACGGCTACTACATGTGGCGCATGCTCGGCGCCGGTGCCGACAGCGTGATCGGTGTCGACCCGAACTGGCTGTTCTTCTGCCAGTTCCAGGCGGTGCAGCGTTACCTGTCCGAGCCGAATGCCTGGCACCTGCCGTTCCCGTTTGAAGACCTGCCGCCGAATCTGGAAGGCTTCGACACAGTATTTTCCATGGGCGTGTTCTATCACCGTCGCTCGCCGATCGAGCATTTGCTGGCGCTGAAGGATTGCCTGGTCAAAGGCGGCGAACTGGTGCTGGAAACCCTCGTGGTCGAAGGCGACAAGCACCAAGTGCTGGTGCCGGAAGATCGCTACGCGCAGATGCGCAACGTGTGGTTTTTGCCGTCGGTGCCGGCGCTGGAATTGTGGCTGCGCAGAGCCGGATTCAGCGATATTCGTTGTGTGGATGTCAGTACCACGACGGTGGAAGAACAACGCGGGACGGAGTGGATGAAGTATCAGTCGCTGAGTGATTTTCTGGATCCTGAAGACCACAGCAAAACCATTGAAGGGCTGCCGGCGCCGATGCGGGCAGTTATCGTCGCGAAGAAATAACTCAATCTCCCCAACAACGGAGATCCACCTGTGGGAGCGAGCCTGCTCGCGAAAGCGGTGTGTCAGTCACCATTCATTTTGAATGTACCGACGCTTTCGCGAGCAGGCTCGCTCCCACATTGAACCTGTGTTTATTCAGCAGGTTTTGCGCGTCTGGCGCGGAAAAACTCGGTCAGCACCGCACCACATTCTTCAGCCAGCACCCCGCCCTCATACAACACCCGGTGATTCAAAAAGCCCTGGGTAAAAAACTGTCCCTGACTCTGCACAATCCCGGCCTTGGGTTCCAGCGCGCCGTACACCACCCGCGCCACCCGCGAATGCACGATCAGCCCGGCGCACATGCTGCACGGTTCCAGCGTTACATACAGCGTGCTGCCCGGCAGACGATAGTTATCCACCTCCTGCGCCGCCGCACGGATCGCGACCATTTCGGCGTGGGCACTCGGGTCGCTGGTGCTGATCGGGCAATTGAAGCCGCGACCGATGACCACGCCATCCTGCACCAGCACCGCGCCCACCGGCACCTCACCGAGGGCGGCGCCCTGTGCGGCGAGGGTCAGGGCTTCGCGCATGAAGTCGCGGTCGCGGCTGCGGTCGATGATCGCCGCCGGGCGGATCTGGCGCATCACTTCACCTCGATCGCGGCCATCAGGCCGGTTTCCATGTGGTCGATGACATGGCAGTGGAACATCCACACCCCCGGGTTATCCGCCACCAGCGCCACTTGCGCACGCTCGTTCTTGCCCAGCAGATAAGTGTCGGTGAAGTACGGCACGACTTTGTGCCGGTTCGACGCGATCACCTTGAAGCTCATGCCGTGCAGGTGGATCGGGTGCTGGTACTGGGTCATGTTCTTCAATTCGAAAATATAGCTCTGACCCAGTTTCAGGCTGGCAATCGGTCGGTCAGCACAGGTCTTGTCGGTGATGTCCCAAGCCTTGCCGTTGATCTGCCACAGGCTCGGCGGTTTGCCGTTTTCGGTGTTCACCGAGACCGAGCCGACCCATTCGAAATTGAAGTTGAGTTTCTCCGCATTGGCCAGATCCGGCTCGGCCACCGGGTTGGCCGGCAGGGCTTTCGGCCAGTCCGTCGGCGCGTCGGTATTGGCGACTGAACGCAGCGTGCCCAGACGCACCGGGCCGTTACGCAGCGACAACTCTTCACCGGCCGCCGGGGCCTTGATCGCCAGGCAAATGCGCATGCCAGGGCCGAGCCAGTATTCCTTGCCCAATGGTCGTGGCTCGACAGGGTTGCCATCCAGCGCGTAGATCTTCGCTTCGACCCCAGGAATATTGATGCGATAGGTCAGGGTGTTGTCGAGGTTGAGCAAACGCACCCGGGTGATCTGCCCGGCCGGCAGATCAATCACCGGCAACGGTACACCATTGATCGTCGACAGGCGCCCGGCGGTACCGCCACGGGCCGCTTCGCGGGGGATGCTGAACTCGACGAACTGGCCTTGCTCGTCGATGTGCCAGTTCTTCAGGCTCAGGGTTTTCTCGTACTTGAACCCGGTCGGCTCGCGTTCTTCGATGATCAGCGGCCCGACCAGCCCGCGCCCCAGTTCCTCGCTGCTGCTGACATGCGGGTGATACCAGTAGCTGCCGGCGTCCGGCACGCGGAATTTGTAGTCGAAGTATTCGCCCGGCAATACCGGTAATTGCGACACGTAAGGCACGCCGTCCATTTCCAGCGGCAGGCGGATGCCGTGCCAGTGGATGGTGGTCGCCACCGGCAGGTGATTGATGAAACGCACCCGCAGCCATTCACCCTGGCGTACACGCAACTCGGTGCCCGGCGCCGACGGGCCGAACGCCCAGGCCTCGGTCTTGTGCCCCGGCACCAGCTCGACGTCGAGGGGCGCGGCGATCAGTTCATAGTCGTGGCCGGCCTCGGCGTCGGCCATCTTGCCCAGCCAGTAACGCGACGCGCCTCCCGCGCCCGCGCCAACGACAACAAGACCGGCCAGGCCACCGAGGATTTGGCGACGGGTAAAGGACATGAACTCAACTACCTCACGTATCAGCGACAGACCCCGAGGGATCCGCAAAAAGGCGAATACGATACACCCGCAGTTGAGAAACAGTAAGGGCGACCTGCGGCCGCACGTCTTGTCGGCCTTATGCGCGCAGCCCGGTAATCAGGTGCAGCACGCCGCCCTCAAGGCACATGACGCCCGACACACCGGCCATACTCAACGCCTGACGGTCGACACAGGCCGCGTCGTGCAGCGTCACGCGCACCCGGGTCAGCGCCAGCGGTTGCTGCGACTTGAGGTTATCCACACCGCCCAGCGCGGCGACGATCTCGGCGTTCAAGCCGGCAACCGCATCGGCGGTAATGTTTGCCTCGTCCGGTACCAAATCCGGCGTCAGTGCTTTCCAGAATGCCTGCTGCAATTTGTCGAACATGTTCAATTCTCCATAACCGGCGAGGCAGCGATGTTCGCCTCATGAAAGCGCTGCAAGGCTTCACGGACATCAGTGGCGCTTTCCAGATTCGAAACCTGTTCCGCGATGATTCGACAGTCGGCCAGGTTCACTTCGCGCACCGCCGACTTGATCGCCGGAATCAACGGCACGCTCACCGACAGCTCATCCACACCCAGCCCCAGCAGCAACGGCACCGCAAGGCGTTCAGACGCCATCGCACCGCAGACGCCGACCCATTTGCCGTGGGCATGCGCAGCCTTCACCGTCATGGCAATCAGGCGCAGCACCGAAGGGTGAAAGCTGTCCGCCTGACTGGCCAGACGCGGATGATCACGATCCATGGCCAGGGTGTATTGGGTGAGATCGTTGGTGCCGATGGAAAAGAAATCCACGTGCGGCGCCAGCACATCGGCCATCAGCGCAGCGGCGGGCACTTCGATCATGATTCCCAGCTTTGGCAGATGCGCCAGGCCCAGCGCCCGCGCTTCTTGCTCAAGAATCTGCCGCGCCAGACGCAGTTCGGCCAAATTCGTGACCATCGGCAACATGATGTGCAAACGCGTCAGTTCACAGCAGGCGAGGATTGCACGGAACTGCTCGCGCAACAGTTGCGGTCGCTCAAGACACAGACGAATGCCACGCAAACCGAGGAATGGATTGGTTTCGCTGTCCATCGGCACATAAGCCAGCGGTTTGTCGCCACCGACATCGAGGGTACGCACCACCAGATTGTGTGCCGGCCCGATGGTGCGCGCGATGGCGCTGTAGGTGGCCAGCTGTTCGTCATGGCTCGGCGCTTGCTGACGGCCGAGGTAGAGAAACTCCGAACGCAGCAGCCCCACACCATTGGCGCCCAGCTCCATGGCCTGGGCGGTTTCTTCTTGCGAGGCAACGTTGGCGGTGACTTCGATGTGCTGACCGTCACGGGTGCAGGCCGCCGCGCTGGCCTGGGCCAGTTCCTGCTGATGACGCTGGCGCTGGCGCTCATGCCGCGTGCGCAATTGATCGATGGACTCGGCGTCCGGGTGCAACTGCAATTCGCCTTTGTCGGCATCGAGCAGCACTCGCGTGCCGTTGCCGAGCCCGAGCATTTGCAGCGGCATGCCGCAAATCGCCGGCAAACCGCAGGCTCGCGCGAGGATCGCGACATGGCTGGTGGCGCCGCCGCCAACGGTGGCAAACCCGAGCACTTTGCGCGTATCGAGCCCGGCAGTTTGTGAAGGAGTCAACTGATCGGCGATCAGAATGGTGTCGTCCGGCAACTCCAGCGTCTGCTCGTGAACACCGAGGATCAGCTTCAGTACGCGCTGGCCGACATCATCCAGATCCGCCGCGCGCTCGGCCAGCAAGGCATTGCCCAGCGAGCGAAACATCGCCACCGTTGCGTCGGTGCTGGTCTTCCAGGCAAACGCCGCGCTATTGCCCGCGTCGATCAGCGCCCGGGCCTGATCCAGCAGGCTCGGGTCGGCCAGCAGTTCCTGATGCGCCTTGAAGATCTCCGCTTGCGCCTGGCCGCTGGCGGTGTCGCGCAGATGTTGCAGGGCCATGTCGGCTTCGATCAGGGCCTGGCTCAACGCCTCCCGTTCAACTGGCGGCTCGGCGCCGAACTCGTTGACCAGAAGCGACGCTTCGACGATCTGCATGACTTGCCCCAACGCCGAACCGGGCGAGGCGCAGACACCGCGCAGGATGTTCGGCATTTCTGCTGCGTCGGCTTCGACCGGTGCGGGCGCTGTCACCGCTTCGCCGCAGCCTTCGCTCAGCAAGCGTGTCAGCGCATCGACGGCGGCTACGGCATCTTCACCTTCGGCGCTGACCTGCACGCTGTCGCCATGGGCCGTCTGCAACGCCATGATTGCCACCAGGGATTTGCCGTTGGCTTGGGCTTGCAACTTGTGCAGATGAATGGTCGCTGAAAATGCTTTGGCCGCTTGGGCAAATACTGCCGCCGGCCGCGCGTGCAGGCCATTGGGATTGGGCAGGTTGATCGGCTGCGAGAACACCGCGTCGCCCGGCACCGGCGCTGGGTGTTCGCCGACGGCTGCCCCGACGACGACGTCCAGCACTGGCTGGCCCACCTCGACCAACCCGGTTGAGCCAACGAGTGAATCGAACGGCTCGCCGCTGACCACCAGCATCAAGGTCAACAAACTGCGCGCGTGCAGGGCAATGTAGTCAGCATCGAAGTCGATCAGCGCCTGCCCCGCTTCGACCCGCTGCCCCGCTTCAACGCGGCGGGTGAATCCTTCGCCGGCGAGATTCACCGTGTCCAGGCCGATGTGCATCAACACCTGCACACCCGCATCACTGGTGATGGTGAGCGCGTGCCCGCTGGCCTGCACATCGCTGACCACACCGGCCAACGGTGCGCAGAGCGTTGACGAAGTCGGGTCGATGCACAAACCGTCGCCGATGATCCGCCCGGCAAACACCGGATCGGGCACCTGGTCCAGCGCCATCAGCACGCCGGATAAAGGAGCCAGCAGCTGCAATTGTTGGGGTGTGGCCATGACATCACCTGAGCTTGTATTGATTGAATGAGCGGTCGCAGCCGCTTTGCTTATTTCCACCAGTACTCAACCTGCAAGCCGACATTGGCGCCGTGCCGCGCGTTGCCGAAGGCGCCCGTGTCGGAGAGTGCCGAGCCTTTGGCCAACAGGTTAGCGGCACGCTTGGCTGCCTGGTTCCAGCTGGCATAGGTGTAATACAGACGTACTTCGGGCCGCGCCCAGAATTCCGGGCCTTTCGGTGACCAGGTCGGCGCGAAGGTGAACTTGCTCAGCTTGCGCGTGCCGCCCGCCGCCTCGACCTGATCGTGCCCCAGTTCGGTCACCAGTTTGAACTGCTCGCTCAGCGCATAGGCCGGGCGCACGCCGAGTGACAGCCAGTTCTGGTCAGCGCCGCCCTGACGAATATCTTTCTGATACACCGCCTGGAATTGTCCGCCAAAACGCGGCGTCAGTTGCCAGTCGAAGAATTCGACGATGCGATAGCTCTTGTTGCGGTCATCGAGCCTGACGTTACCGGTATAGCCCAATCCGGTGCCCGGCCCTTCGCCGTATTGCAGCGCCAGTTTGTTCTTGCCACCGAAAAAGTCCTGCTGCACGTGCTGGGTGGTGATCGCCCAGCCACGGTGGGCATCGCGGCTGTCGGGCTTGTCGATGTAACTCAGGCCGAACTCCAGTTCACCGCCCGGGTTACTGTTGAAACCGCCGACATTGAAGTCATGGCGGTTGATGTAATCCTTTTGGTAAAGATTGTCCTTGCGCGAAAAGGCGTAGCTGTATTTCAGGCCACCGAGCAACACGTCTTCAATGCCTGCACCGGTGGCGCTCTGGTTCCAGTAATAGAAATCGGAAATATGGATGTCGTTACGTTTGTAGTAACGCCGCCCTGCCCACAGCGAGCCGCCGTTGAGCGCGGGCATCGCCGACCATTGCGCATACGCCTGCGGCAAACGAATCGAGCCGTTGTCTTCCTTGAACGTCAGGCTGCGGTCATAGCGGTTATACAGCGAGGCCATGCCGTCGACGCTCAGCACCGAGCCGTCGTCGAGGGTGTACAGATCCTGGCGCAGCTCGAGCTCACCGTACTGCTCGCACTCGTTACCGAGGCGATATTTGGTCTGCGCGCCGGGCAACTGGAAACACGACTGGCTGCTGCTGTTGACCGATGTACCGACCCCGCTGCGCAGATAGCCGCCGAACTCCAGCGCATGTGATGACGTGGGCATTGCCAGACAAATCCCCGCGACTGCCAGACTGTAATTTATGGTTGCTCTCATATATGCCACCCGTTGTTTTTATTGTGTGGTTGCAGGAATTCAGCGCGCACAAATCCCCCGCGCAGCGTTCTGCGTGTTTTTTCAAAGGTTGTTATTCAGTTAAAAAATCAGGGGTCGGTCAGGTGCAGCACGAAGGATTCGTAAGGTCGCAACTGCAGCAAACTCGTGCGTTGCGGGCAGTCCGGGTAATTGCTGATCAACAAGCGCTGCTCCTGGGCTTCGTCGAGCAGCGCCGGTAGCTCGACCTCACAGGCAGTGCCATAGAAGTTGTTCACCACTAACAAGCGTTCTCCCGTCCCCTCGCGCAGGTACGCCCAGACCTGTGGATGCTCGGGCAACAACTGGCGATAGATGCCATCGGAGATCAACGCTTCAGTGCGGCGTAAAGCGATCAGGCGCCGATAGTGATGCAGCACCGATTCCGGGTCGTGCAGTTGATGCGCGACATTGATCTGTGCGGCATTGGCCGACACACCAATCCATGGTTCGCTGCGAGTGAAGCCGGCGTTGTGCCCGGCGTGCCAGTGCATCGGCGTGCGCCCGTTGTCGCGGGACTTCTGCATGATCGCCGCCATGTTGTCGAGGTCGCTGGTGCCGGCTTCACGCTTGAGGCGAAAGATATTCAGGGTTTCGACGTCACGGTATTGCTCGATGCTCTCGAACCCCGGATTGGTCATTCCCAATTCTTCGCCCTGATAAACGAAGGGCGTGCCCTGCAGAAAGTGCAGCGCAGTGCCGAGCATCTTCGCCGACAGCTCGCGGTATTCGCCGTCATTGCCGAACCGCGAGACCACGCGAGGCTGATCGTGGTTACACCAGAACAGCGCATTCCAGCCACCGCCCGCCTGCATGCCGGTCTGCCAGTCGGACAGGATCTGCTTGAGCTGGAGGAAGTCGAAATCGGCGCGCACCCACTTCTGAAGGTTCGGGTAATCGACCTTCAAGTGATGAAAGTTGAAGGTCATCGACAATTCTTTCGACTGCGGATTGGAGTAGCGGATGCAGTGTTCGAGGCGGGTTGATGACATCTCGCCGACGTTGATCAGCTCATGCCCTTCGAAGACTTCGCGGTGCATTTGCTGCAAGTACGCATGCACGTTAGGCCCATCGGTGTAGAAGCGCCGACCGTCGCTGTCGTCCTCGGGGAAGTCCGCCGGTTTCGAGATCAGATTGATCACGTCCAGACGAAAGCCACCGACACCCTTGTCGCGCCAGAAACGCATCATCTTGAACACTTCGTCGCGGACCTTGGGGTTGTCCCAATTGAGATCCGCCTGGGTGTGGTCGAACAGGTGCAGATAATATTGGCCGGTCTGCGCTTCGTATTCCCAGGCCGAACCGCCGAACTTGGATTCCCAGTTGTTCGGCTGGTCGCGCCAGATATAGAAGTCGCGGTAAGGGTTGTCGAGGCTGCTGCGCGCCTGCTGGAACCAGACGTGCTCGATCGAGGTGTGGTTGACCACGATGTCGAGCATCAGCTTGATCCCGCGTTTGCCCGCTTCGGCGATCAGCAGTTCACAGTCGGCCATGCTGCCGTAGCTCGGATCAACCGCGTAGTAGTCGCTGATGTCGTAGCCGTTATCGCGTTGCGGCGAGCGCAGGAACGGCGTGATCCACAGGTAATCGACCCCCAGCCATTGCAGATAATCGAGCTTGGCGACGATGCCGAGCAGATCGCCAGTGGCATTGCCCGCATGGCTGTGAAAGCTCTTCGGGTAGATCTGGTAGATCACCGAACGTTGCCAGTCTTGCATGGCGGATTTCCTCTTGAATTTTGGAGCCGTGTAGTAGCTGCCGAAGGCGGCGATCTTTTGATTTTGAATGGCAAGATCAAAAGATCGCAGCCTCCGGCAGCTCCTACAGTTGAGTTTCAGGCAACCCGGTAACCCGGACGGACGATCTTCATGCTCAGCACGCAGGTCAGGGCAAACGGCACGAGCATGGCGATCAGCATCCCGATGACGAACATCGGGATGAACTGCGGAACGATCGAGATGAAACCGGGCAGGCCACCGACGCCGATGGCCGAGGCCTGGATCTTGTTCAGCGAGAGGAACATGCAGCCCAGCGCGGAACCGGCCAGCGCGGCGTAAAACGGGAATTTGTAGCGCAGGTTGACGCCGAACATCGCCGGCTCGGTGAT
This sequence comes from Pseudomonas sp. S3_G06, assembly GCF_054667565.1. Taxonomy (NCBI): domain Bacteria; kingdom Pseudomonadati; phylum Pseudomonadota; class Gammaproteobacteria; order Pseudomonadales; family Pseudomonadaceae; genus Pseudomonas; species Pseudomonas sp. S3_G06. The sequence continues at coordinate 450,180 of NZ_CP162738.1, read as the reverse complement.
GCCGAAATACGCAGAAATCGCCGAGGTCGAGGCCATGCTCTTGTCCCGCGCATTGCGCGTCATCCAGAACACCGCCAATGCCGCACTGCCCTGCGCCAGATTGGACATGACAATCATCGGCCAGATGAACGTGCCGCCCTGGCTCGAAATCAATTGCAGGTCCACGGCGAGGAACATGTGGTGCATGCCGGTGATCACCAGCGGCGCATATAACAGGCCGAAAATCAGACCGCCCACCAGCGGCGCCAGATCGAACAGCATCACCAGCCCTTCGGTGATGGAGATGCCGATATGCCGGGTCACCGGGCCGATGATCGCCAACGCCAGCACGCCGGTGACAACGATGGTGGTGATCGGTACCACCAGCAACTGCACCGCGTTGGGCACGCGTGCACGCAGCCATTTTTCGATCACGCTCATTACGTACGCCGCCAGCAGGATCGGCAGGATCTGCCCCTGGTAACCGACCTTTTCCACCTGGAACAGGCCGAGGATGTCGAAGTACGGCAGTTGCTGCCCGTCCAGCCCGGCCACCGCCTTGCCGTAATTCCAGGCGTTGAGCAGGTCCGGGTGCACCAGCATCAGACCGAGGACGATGCCGAGGATTTCGCTGCCGCCGAAACGCTTGGCTGCCGACCAGCCGACCAGCGCCGGAAGGAACACGAACGAGGTGTTGGCCATCAGATTGATCAGGCTCCACAACCCGTCGAGGTTGGGATAGGCATCGAGCAGGGTCTGGCCCTCGATGAACATGCCCTTGGCGCCGAGCAGGTTGTTGATGCCCATCAACAGGCCGGCAATGATCAGCGCCGGCAGGATCGGCATGAACACATCGGAAAACACCCGCACCAGCCGCTGCATGGCGTTGATCTTCTCGGCGCTTTTCTGTTTAACGTCGGCGATGGTCGATGCCGCAAGGCCAGTCTGCTGGCGCAGTTCGGCATAAACCTTTTCAACATCACCCGGGCCGATGACCACTTGATACAACCCGCCGGTGAAGAACGAACCCTTGACCAGATCGACGCCATTGAGCGCGGCCACATTCACCAGCGCGGGGTTCTTCAGCGCCAGGCGCAAACGCGTCACGCAATGCGCCGCCTGCTCGATGTTGTCACGGCCACCAAGGCTTTCCAGCAGCTCCTTGGCGATGTTCGGATAGTCATGGCTCATGCTTGTTCTTCCGTCGTGGATTGTTGTTATTGGCAGCACGCCGAAACGAAAAATACTCGTCTGTACGAGTTAATGCAACAACTCGTCTGTACGAGTTTGCATCCGTGGATGAACGTCAGAAAAACGCGGATTCTTCCTACTCTGACCTAAGATGTTTTCCTTCGTCCGCATGGACAAACCCCTACCCTGCCCTTAAGGTTCGGGCTTTTGAGCACCGTCGGCACAGAGTCCAGCCATGAGCAAATACAACCAGATCTACAGCGATTTGCTTGCCAGCATCACCACCCAGCGCCTGGAGCGTGGCGCCCGGCTGCCTTCCGAAACCGAACTGATGGACACCTATCAGGCCAGCCGTGGCACGGTGCGCAAGGCCATCGACCAGTTGCAGGAGCGCGGTTTCGCTCAGAAGATTCACGGCAAAGGCGCGTTCGTGCTGTCGACCAACCCGATCGAATTCCAGCTCGGCGGCATCGTCAGCTTCCAGGAGACCCACCCGCGACTGGGCAACGACGTCAGCACCGAAGTGGTCGAGATGTGTCAGGTGCCGCTTGAAGGTGCATTGCTTGAACATATCAATGCCGAACCCGGCAGCCCGATCACCCGCATCAAGCGGGTACGGCGCATCGACGGCAAACGCGTCATCCTCGACATCAACCACTTCGTCAGCGACGTCATCCCCGATCTGTCAGCAGACATCGCCGAACATTCGATCTACGCCCACATCGAACAGACCCTGCAACTGCAGATCGCCTACGCCCAGCGCACCATCGAAGCCGTGCCGTGCAGCAAGGACGACCAACAACACCTGGACCTCGACGGCCAGAGCCATGTCATCGTGGTCAGCAACCAGACCTTCCTGCAGGACGGCCGCCAGTTCGAATACACCGAATCGCGACATACGCTGGACAAGTTCTATTTTTCGGATGTGGCGCGGCGCTGAGGCAATATCTTTCGATACGCAACACGCAATAGCCGAGTAACACCCTCCCCTTGAGCACTTGGGTCATCTTCAGCCTTTGTGTCTCAAGGATGAACGCCTGCATGACCGCTCCCGAACGTCGTCTGCTGCCAAACGCAGCGGACAAAACCGCCCTCAAAGCCATCGCCACTACCATTGTGCAGAACTGCCCAAGTCTGCTCGATGCGGCCAGGCAAGTTGCGATCGAACTGCTGACCGACAAAGGGCTATCCGGCCTCGATCCCGACCAGGTTTATTTCCATCGATTCAAAACGGCGCAAAGCAGCACGCTGACCTTTACCGGTTGGGAACACTTGCTGGAAAAGCCTTATGAAACGCTCACCCTCACGCAGTTGGTGATCCATCGATTTCGTGCGACCGATCAAGACAACGCAGATTTGCTGGGCCTTTACTGTGGCTTCTACTCGGATGGCCCGGACGCGGAGAATTTCAATCAGGACAACGAAGTGCGACTGCTTGGCAGCGATGTGCTGAAGGCATTCTGGGCCGTCGATTTCAGCACGCGTTACAGCGATCAATTGGCCAAATTCTGGCAAACCTCGTCGGAAGACTTCCGCGCCCTGGCCAAGTGCAACTTCCTCGGTCAGGCGGTGCAGGCGCTGCAACAGGGGGACGTTGACGGCAATGATTTTCAACGCATCGTCACCTCGCTGATCGGCCCCGTGACCTGGCCGGTAACCCTGCAAATGCTCCGATCGACGTACCCGGTCGGCGCGCAAGTGCGCACGCTGGATCTGGACGGTCACGTCGCCACTAACGTGCTGCGTCTGGTCGAAGACAGTGGCCGGCAGACCCTTTACCTGCCGGGACAAGCCCAGGCCTTTCGGCTGATGGACACTGCGGCGGATCTGCACTGGTGGTTGCTCGAACAGATGAATTCAGAGCAGAAACGCCCTTTGTTTCTCAAGCACTTCTCGCTGGATGACAGCAATCATATCACTGAGAACATCACTGATCTGATGAACCGCCTGGTGAACACCTGGGGCCACAGCGATCACCGGATGATCAACCGCAGCAACGTTGCGATCAGCGGTGACGCCTTCACTTGGTTAAGCGAGTCGACCCGTGCGGGCATGGCTGCCGAGGCGCATCTGGTGCTCACATCCAACAGTGACCTGCGCAAGAAACTCTGGACCGGTTATCTCAGCGCCGGCCTGAAGGTGTTCGGCCCGATGGCGGCCGTGGGCTGGCCGGTGGCTTTGCCGTTGATTGGCGCCGGTATCGCGAACATGGGGCTGAACATCGATCAGGCGATCAACGGCATTACGGCAGCCGAGCGTAGAGCCGGGGTTATCGGTGCAGTGCTCAGCGCGATCGAAACCGTATTCAATGTGCCGTTCCTGATCGGTACTGGCGCGCAGCTGGAAGTTGGCCCACAGGTCGAGTATGCCGAGGCTGAAGAGATGCGTGGTCTGGTCGAGCTTGCCTCGGCTGACACGCGATTATTGCCACCTGTGGATCCGCCACCCGTCACAGCGGCTGAAGAAGCAAGCAGCGAGTTGGCAAACGAGATCCCCAGCGGGGCGACATACGTCGACGTCACTGAGCCCTTGAATACGCCTGCTACACGGCAAGGTTCGACATTTCCACAAGTACCTGCCAGCTATCGATGCAACGAGTTACTTGCGCAACATTCCGTAGAGGCGACGCCGGGGAAATACGAAGGCATTTACCGCCTCGACAACGAGCCCGGTCATGCCATCGAAATGGATGGCGATGCCTATTACGTGCGCTACTTCGCCGACTCGCAGGACAGCGGCAACTGGGCAATCATCGATCCCGAGCGCCCCAACCAGTTCGCTTATTCGTTGCCGGTCCGCCTGGGAAGCGCTGGCAAGTGGGAGCGCATGCCTGCGCTGCGGCTGCGCGGAGGCGGCCAATGCGTGGGCAAGGCGTGTGCGCCGGAGACAGATTTGAGCCCTTCTGAGGCAACACCATCGGTGGATCTGCCACGCGTCGAACCGCTTCCAGGCGTTCCGTGCCCGCTGCGCCTGGTTACGGCGCTCAAAGATATTTCAGAGACGGAAAAACCCGGAATGAGGAGATGGGCAATGAACTTGCCCAACGCTTCTGCCGAGTCAACAAGCGCTGGACGCCGTTATTTACTGGCTACCGATCGTTATCAGGCGCATTTCAGCGAACAACGAACAGCACTGCTGAACAACGCCGGAGAATTCTTTCGAGAGCTGAAATGGACAAATCTGCCGGGACGGCCGCTCATTCCGCAAATTGATCCCTTGATGCAAACCGAAGAGCTGATAGATCTGATGTTTGCCAATACCGATGGACTGGCGGTCGGAGAAACCCTCGATCGCATCGCCAGCATGCGCTTCATGATCGAGAACATGCCAACGTTCGCGCGGCATATCAGAACGCTCTACGTGCGTGGATTGCTGAGTGATTTCGCCCAAGAGGACCTCAACCATTTCTACCTCTCTGGAGACATGTCAGAGGACCTCACTACCTATTTGTCCAGCCTGGGTACCGACCCTGAGAACCGGTTCAACATGCTCGAATTGATCAGGTCTGCCCAAGCCAATGGCGTCCGCGTCCATGGACTGGACGCAGCACAAACCTGCACGCTGAAAGTCCCACTCACTTCGATCGAAGAGCAGATGATCAAGACCCGCCTGGCAACGCAGATCATGGAGCGTGACAAGCTCCTCAACAGACCCGGCAAGTGGGTGGCTCTGGTCGATGCCACGAACACCAATACCTTCAGGGACCTGCCAGGCATAAGCGAACTCAGGGGCGGTATCGGTTTGCGCATCGAAGAAGTCTGGCCCGACGAGGCAGCCGACGTCAGGATTGACCCGGGAGTGGAAGTCGCTCGCGGTCCGTTTCACAACGGGGCGACGACAAGCAACGCCTTCGACCCTCTGTTCGCTGACCTGCGATTGCAGGTCAAGGCCCCCGTGCCGCCATGGAATGACGCTACGCTGGAAAAGCTTCTGCATCGCAATGGCATGTTCGTGATACGGAAAACAGAACCCGGCACATACACACTCGTGCGGCGCAACAGCGCCAGCAACATCGTGCAAACAAGGGTGCATTGCACCGCAGATGGCCGGTTTTATATCTGGGACCAGTCGATGCGCCGCATCACCGGCATGATATTCCGCGACATCGCCGCAGTAGCCGAGCGCCTGATCGAGCTCGGCATGACCCTGCAAAGTCGTTTACCCGCCTGACCTGTTTGCAGGGGCCTGAAACGAAAAAACCCTTGGCTTCACACCAAGGGTTTTTCGTTATTCGAACCGCAGCGGGATCATTCCCACTCAATCGTCGCCGGCGGCTTGCTCGACACGTCGTAAGTGACGCGGGAGATGCCTTCGATTTCGTTGATGATGCGGCCGGAAACGGTTTCCAGCAGTTCGTAAGGCAGGTGCGCCCAACGTGCAGTCATGAAGTCGATGGTTTCCACGGCGCGCAGGGCCACGACCCAGGCGTAACGACGGCCATCGCCGACCACGCCGACCGATTTGACTGGCTGGAATACTACGAACGCCTGGCTGACCTTGTGGTACCAGTCGGCCTTGCGCAGTTCTTCGATGAAGATGTGGTCGGCGCGACGCAGCAGGTCGGCGTATTCCTTCTTCACTTCACCGAGGATGCGCACGCCCAGGCCCGGGCCCGGGAACGGGTGACGGTAGACCATGTCGTACGGCAGGCCGAGTTCCAGGCCCAGACGACGGACTTCGTCCTTGAACAACTCGCGCAGTGGCTCGACCAGTTTCAGGTTCATTTCTTCCGGCAGGCCGCCCACGTTGTGGTGCGACTTGATCACGTGGGCCTTGCCGCTTTTCGCGCCTGCCGACTCGATCACGTCCGGGTAGATGGTGCCCTGAGCCAGGTACTTGATGTTGTCCAGCTTGCAGGATTCGGCATCGAACACGTCGATGAAGGTGCGGCCGATGATCTTGCGCTTCTTTTCCGGGTCGGCTTCGCCGGCCAGGTTGTTGAGGAACTGCTCCTCAGCGTTGGCGCGGATTACCTTGACGCCCATGTTCTCGGCGAACATGGCCATCACTTGCTCGCCTTCGTGCAGACGCAGCAGGCCGTTGTCGACGAAGACGCAGGTCAGCTGATCGCCGATGGCCTTGTGCAGCAGCGCGGCAACCACCGAGGAGTCAACGCCGCCGGACAGGCCCAGCAGCACGTTGTCGGTGCCAACCTGGGCGCGGATGTTGGCGATGGCGTCTTCAGCGATCTTCGACGGCGTCCACAGGGCTTCACAACCGCAGATGTCGAGCACGAAGCGCGACAGGATGCGACCGCCCTGTTTGGTGTGGGTCACTTCCGGGTGGAACTGCACGCCGTAGTAAGCGCGGTCGTCGTTGAACATCCCGGCGATCGGGCAGCTTGGGGTGCTGGCGAGGATGTGGAAGTCTTCCGGCATCTTGGTGACTTTGTCACCGTGGCTCATCCACACGTCGAGGCCGAACAGGCCGTCGGCGTCGATGTGATCTTCGATGCCGTCGAGCAGGCGGCTCTTGCCGACCACGTCAACGCGGGCGTAACCGAACTCACGCAGTTCGGAACCTTCAACCTTGCCGCCCAGTTGCTCGGCCATGGTCTGCATGCCGTAGCAGATGCCGAACACCGGAACGCCGAGGTCGAACACTGCCTGCGGGCAGCGCGGGCTGTTGGCTTCGTGCACGGACTCGGGGCCGCCGGCGAGGATGACGCCTTTAGGGGCGAATTCGCGGATCGCATCTTCGTCCATGTCGAACGGGTGCAGTTCGCAGTACACGCCGATCTCGCGCACGCGGCGGGCAATCAGCTGGGTGTATTGCGAACCGAAGTCGAGGATCAGGATGCGGTGAGCGTGAATGTCGAGGGCCATGAAAGAAACTCTGAAAAGCAGTTGCAAGCTTCAAGCTGCAAGCTGCAAGTAATCGGAAGCCGAGCGGCACTGCTCTGACGCAGCACCGCTTGCAGCTTGTAACTTGTGGCTTAGAGCTGTCGGCGTCAGCCGACCCGGTAGTTCGGCGCTTCCTTGGTGATCTGCACGTCGTGAACGTGGGACTCGGCCATGCCGGCACCGGTGATCCGCACGAACTCGGGCCTGGTACGCATTTCTTCGATGTTGGCGCTGCCGGTGTAACCCATCGAGGAACGCAGGCCGCCCATCAACTGGTGAATGATCGCGCTCAGGGTGCCTTTGTACGGCACACGGCCTTCGATGCCTTCCGGAACCAGTTTCTCGGCGCCTGCCGAGGAGTCCTGGAAGTAACGGTCGGACGAACCTTGAGCCTGGGACATGGCGCCCAGCGAACCCATGCCGCGATAAGCCTTGTACGAACGGCCCTGGAACAGTTCGATCTCGCCCGGGGCCTCTTCGGTACCGGCGAACATCGAGCCCATCATCACGCAGGACGCACCGGCCACGATGGCCTTGGACAGGTCACCGGAGAAACGGATACCACCGTCGGCGATCAACGGCACGCCAGCGCCTTCAAGGGCGGCGGCAACGTTGGCGATGGCGCTGATTTGCGGCACGCCGACACCGGCGACGATACGGGTGGTGCAGATCGAGCCAGGGCCGATACCGACCTTGACTGCGTCGGCGCCCGCTTCGGCCAGGGCCTTGGCGGCAGCGCCGGTGGCGATGTTGCCGCCGATCACCTGCACTTCAGGGAAGTTCTCTTTGACCCAGCGTACGCGGTCGATCACGCCTTTGGAGTGACCGTGTGCGGTGTCGACCACCACCACGTCCACGCCGGCGTTGACCAGTGCAGTAACGCGATCACCGGTGTCTTTACCGGTGCCGACCGCAGCGCCAACGCGCAGACGACCTTGATCGTCCTTGCTGGCCAGCGGGTAGGCCTTGGCTTTTTCGATGTCGTTGACGGTCATCATGCCTTTGAGGGCGAATTTGTCGTCGACGATCAACACGCGCTCGATGCGGTGCTTGTGCAGCAGTTCGCGTACGTCGTTCTTGTCGGCGCCTTCCTTGACCGTGACCAGACGCTCTTTAGGCGTCATCACTTCGCGGACAGTGGCTTCCAGACGGTTTTCGAAACGTACGTCGCGGGAGGTGACGATGCCGACCAGGTCGCCATCGTGCAAGACCGGAACGCCGGAGATATTGTGCAGACGGGTCAGTTCGAACAGATCACGCACCGTGGCATCGGCCTCGATGGTGATGGGATCCTTGACCACACCGGCTTCGAACTTCTTGACCTTGCGCACTTCGGCAGCTTGCTGCTCGATGGTCATGTTCTTGTGGATAATGCCGATGCCACCTTCCTGAGCCATGGCGATTGCCAGACGGGCTTCAGTAACGGTGTCCATGGCGGCAGAAACCAGAGGAATATTCAGTTCGATGCCACGGGTAAGACGGGTCTTGAGACTGACTTCGTTGGGAAGCACCTCGGAATAACCGGGCACTAGGAGAATGTCGTCGAATGTCAGAGCTTCTTGGCTGATACGCAGCATCGCGGGGGCTCCCGAGCGGGAAAATGGAAGCGCGCCATTATAGTCAGACACCCCCTGCTGTTCAATGTAAAACTCAGCCTAATTGATAGATGGAAAAGCCCGGCCCTACAGCTCCACCTTGACCCAAGAGACAGGTTGATCGAGCCAATCGGCGAACTCGTCGATAAAGCTCTGCTTGAACCCCGCCTCCAGCCAATTGTTGAAAATGAAGCCGAGGTTGGAAAACGCGCACTCCTGCAAAAACAGGAAGCCGTTGATGTCGTCCTCATGCCCGCATTCGGGGCAGGTGAAATTGTCGGTGCGCCCTGGAAACCAGTCTTCAAGACTTTCGAACAGCGCCTCGCCCACTTCGCGGCGGCACTCGGCGCAACCAGCCTCCTCGAGAAAGCCCTTGGCCGGTGTATAGATGCAGCGTTTGGTGACGATCTCCAGGCCATTGATCGGCTCGCCGAACGGCAGCGCTTCGGGGTACAGCACCACAGCGCGAGCACCATCAGCGATGGCGTGCGCCATACGGTTGCCGGTGCGGCCGCAGGTGGTCAGCTGTTCTTCGATGATGTTCTTGCGCACCAGCCAGCGCACGATCGCCCGCGCCCGGGGCTCGTGCACCGGCAGGGTGGAGATTTTCGGGACGATGATGCTTTGCGAGTTCATGGGAAATCCTGCGGTGTGACTTCTGACGCCTTCGCGAGCAAGCTCGCTCCCACAGAGATTGCATGCCAATGTGGGAGCGAGCTTGCTCGCGAAGAGGCCCTGAAGGCCGGCAGCTTAATCCCTGAAGAAATCCGGTCAAGTGCTGAAATAGCGCACGATCAACGCGATGCCGCTGGCCAGCACCAGCCAAGTCACCAGCCGCACAAACGCCTCGCGCGACAATCTCATGCTCAGCCGCCTGCCGATCCACAAGCCCAGCGCCATGGCCGGCAACAGACACAGCGCCAGCATCAACAAGGGTAGCTCGGCATACACACCGGCGATGACAAACAGACTCAAGCGCACCACGGTGCTGCAACTGATCAACGCACTTTGCGTGGCCCGCGCTGCCTCCTTGGGTAAACGGCTGTTCAGATAGATCGCGTAAAGAAAGCCGCCACTGCCAAACAACGCGCCGAACAACCCGCCCACTGTGCCCATCGGCACCGCCCACGCTGCCGACAACTGTGCCGGCCGCGCTTTCACCCACAGGCTGTAAACCGCATAGGCGCTGATAAACAGCCCCATCAAAAGCAGTAACAGATCGGATTTCAGATTCAGCAGGAAGATCACCCCCAACGTGCAGCCGATCGCCATGCACGGCAGCAGCCAGAGCAATTCCGGCTTGGCGACGTCCCGGCGCGAGGGCAGCAGATTGCCGAATGCCGCGACGAAATCCAGCAGCACCAGCAACGGCACGATTTTCGACAGCGGCATGAACAGAATCAGCATCGGCCCCGCAACCAGCGCCGTGCCGAAACCGGCGATGCCGAAGACGATGTAGGCCAGGGCGATGGCCACCCCGATGACCGCCCAACCGCCAGCGCCCCACGACCACGCCCCCAACAGCTCCATCACGCTCATCAACGCGTTTCCTTTATAAGACCGCCGACGGTTACGACTGACACTCGCCCTGTAGGAGCTGCCGAAGGCTGCGATCTTTTGATCTTGATGTTGAAAAAGCAAGATCAAAAGCTCGCAGCCTCGTTGCACTCGACAGCTCCTACAGGGTTCGTGCAATGAGCAGAAGAATGCCTTTAAACTGCGCCCCATGATTAAAGATCCCTTTGCAAGACTTGGCCTAGACCGTGAAGTCCTGACCGTCAGCCAGCTCAACGGCCGCGCGCGGGTGTTGCTTGAAGACGTGTTCAGCAACATCTGGGTCGAAGGCGAAATTTCCAACCTCGCACGTCCGGCGTCCGGCCACGTCTACTTCACCCTCAAGGACAGCGGCGCGCAGGTGCGTTGCGCGTTGTTCCGGCAGAACGCGGCCCGCGTGCGCCAAGCGTTGAAGGACGGTCTGGCGGTCAAGGTGCGCGGCAAGGTTTCGCTGTTCGAAGGCCGTGGCGACTATCAGCTGATCCTCGACACCGTGGAGCCGGCCGGTGACGGCGCGCTACGTCTGGCCTTCGATGCGCTGAAGGAAAAGCTCAGCGCCGAAGGCCTGTTCAGTGCCGAACGCAAAGTGCCGCTGCCCGCGCATCCGCAGCGCATCGGCATCATCAGTTCGCCAACCGGCGCGGTGATTCGCGACATCATCAGCGTATTCCGCCGCCGTGCGCCGCAGGTGCAACTGACCCTGATTCCGACCGCCGTACAGGGCCGCGAGGCCACCGCGCAAATCGTCCGCGCGCTGAAAATGGCCGATGCCCGCGGCTTCGACGCGCTGATCCTCGCCCGTGGCGGCGGCTCGCTGGAAGACCTCTGGTGCTTCAACGAGGAAGCGGTGGCGCGCGCGGTCGATGCCTGTGTCACGCCGATCGTCAGTGCCGTCGGCCATGAAACCGATGTTTCGATCAGCGATTTTGTCGCCGACGTTCGCGCCCCCACGCCCTCGGCCGCCGCCGAACTGCTCGCCCCGGATTCCAGCCATCTGATTCGTCAGGTCGAGAGCCTGCACCGGCGTCTGGTGATGCGCATGCGTGATCGCTTGATGCGTGATCGCCTGCGTCTGGAAGGCATGGCGCGACGGTTGCGCCATCCCGGCGAACGTCTGCGCCAGCAGGCGCAGCGTCTGGATGATCTGGACATGCGCATGCGCCGGGCTTTCGAACGCAGCCTCAATACCCGCCGCGAACGCCTGATCCGCCTGGAAACCCGTCTCGCCGGGCAACATCCGGGGCGCCAACTGGCCATGCTTCGCCAGCGCCTCGACAGTCTTGCCGAACGCCTGCCCCGGGCCATGCGCGATGCTTTGAAACAGCGTCGGCAGCAATTGCACAGTCAGATGCAGACCCTGCACGTGGTCAGCCCATTGGCGACTCTCGGTCGCGGTTACAGCATTCTGCTCGACGAGCGCGGCCACGCGATTCGCAACGCTGCGCAGACCCACACCGGCCAGCGTCTGAAAGCCAAGCTCGGCGAAGGCGAACTGCAAGTGCGCGTCGAGGACAATCACCTGACGCCCGTCACCCTCTCTTTACTGGACTGATCCATGCCGCGTTTTCTCGCTTCGCTGCTGTTGCTCTGCCTGACCTTCAACGCCCACGCCGACAGTTACATCACCCGGCTGCTGAACAAACCGGTGCCGGGCGGCGTCGCCGTGGTGGATCTGGGCACTGCCGCGCAGGCGCCGAAAGCTTCTTATCAGGGCAAACCGGTGCTGGTGGTCAAAGAGCAGAACAACTGGTTGGCAATCGTTGGCGTGCCGCTGACGGTCAAGCCTGGCGCGCAGCAGATCAGCAGTGGCGGGCGCAATCTGCCATTCACCGTGGGCAGCAAGAAATACCCGGAACAGCACATCACCCTGAAGAACAAACAGCAGGTCAATCCGAACGCCGACAACCTCAAGCGCATTGAGGGTGAACTGGCGGAACAGATCGCGGCTTACCGCAGTTTCAGCCCGAACACGCCGAGCAATCTGCTGCTGGACAAACCGGTCAACGGGCCGCTGTCGAGCAAGTTTGGCGTGCGTCGTTTCTTCAATGGCGAAGAACGTAATCCTCATGCCGGTCTCGATTTCGCAGTGCCCGCGGGCACGCCGATCAAGACCCCGGCGGCGGGCAAGGTGATTCTGATCGGCAATTACTTCTTCAACGGCAACACGGTGTTCGTTGACCATGGCCAGGGCTTTATCAGCATGTTCTGCCACATGTCGAAGATCGACGTGAAGAACGGCCAGCAACTGGCCCGTGGCGCGGTGGTGGGCAAGGTCGGCGCGACCGGCCGCGCGACCGGGCCGCATATGCACTGGAACGTCAGCCTGAATGATGCGCGGGTGGATCCGGCGATTTTCATTGGGGCTTTTCAACCCTGAATCATTGGTTGGGCTACCGGCGCCTTCGCGAGCAGGCTCGCTCCCACAGGGGTATCTTTGATGTCAATAAGATCCTGCGTGGGAGCGAGCCTGCTCGCGAAGGCCGCCTATAAAACACCGCCATACTCAATGAATCTCCAAAAACTCAATTGCGCCCCACTCTAGCCTTACGCAAACATCAACAACTTCCACCGCCTTAAGCGCAATAAAATCCCGCAAAAACTCTCTTCCCGAGTATTCCTCTCAATTTTTTACGACTGCTTGCCATCCTTTCCCCTCGCGGTTAGGGTTGAAGCCATGAAAACCTCTCACACCCTCATTCAGCTTCGCCAGCACCGCAGCCTGTGCCTCGTCAGTGCACGACTGCCAGGCTGAATCGCTGCGCCTCGTCCCACGCTTTTCCAAGAACATTCGTTCAACCGGCAGGCCGCCTCTTTTCGGCCCAGACAACAAGGAATTTCCCGATGAGCATGCTCAAAGACCCGTCTTCGAAATACCGCGCGTTTCCCGTCATCAACCTGCCGGATCGCACCTGGCCGTCGAAAACCATCGACGCCGCGCCGATCTGGTGCAGCTCCGACCTGCGTGACGGCAACCAGTCGCTGATCGAACCGATGGACGCGGCGAAGAAGCTGCGCTTCTGGAAAACCCTGGTGCAGGTGGGCGTGAAGGAAATCGAAGCGTCGTTCCCCGCCGCGTCGCAAACCGACTTCGACTTCGTGCGTACCCTGATCGAAGAAGGCCACATCCCCGACGACACCACCATTCAGGTGCTGACCCAGGGCCGTGAAGACCTGATCGAGCGCACCTTCGAATCCCTGCGCGGGGCGAAGAAAGCCATCGTTCACCTGTACAACGCCACCTCGCCTTCTTTCCGTCGCATCGTCTTCAACCAGGACAAGGACGGCATCAAGGCCATCGCGGTTAACGCCGCCAAGCTGTTCGTCAAATATGCGGCCATGCAGCCGGAAACCGAGTGGACCTTCGAATACTCGCCGGAAACCTTCAGCGCTACCGAGCTGGAATTCGCCAAAGAAGTATGTGACGCCGTGATCGAGGTGTGGAACCCGACGCCTGAGCACAAGATGATCCTCAACCTGCCGGCCACCGTTGAGTGCGCGACCCCGAACATCTATGCCGACCAGATCGAGTGGTTCGGCCGCAATATCAACCGTCGTGACAGCGTGATCATCAGCCTGCACACCCACAACGACCGTGGCACCGGCGTCGCGGCCACCGAGCTGGGCCTGATGGCTGGGGCCGATCGCGTCGAAGGCTGCCTGTTCGGCAACGGCGAGCGCACCGGTAACGTCGACCTCGTCACCGTCGCGCTGAACATGTACACCCAGGGCGTAGACCCTGAGCTGGACTTCTCCGACATCGACGGCGTGCGCAAAGTTGTCGAAGAGTGCAACCAGATTCAGGTGCACCCTCGTCATCCATACGTTGGCGATCTGGTGCACACCGCGTTCTCCGGCTCGCACCAGGACGCGATCCGCAAAGGCTTCGCCCAGCAGAAACCGGACACCCTGTGGGAAGTGCCGTATCTGCCGATCGACCCGGCCGACATCGGTCGCAGCTACGAGGCGGTGATCCGTGTCAACAGCCAGTCGGGCAAGGGCGGCATCGCTTACCTGCTGGAGCAGGAATACGGCATCAGCCTGCCACGGCGCATGCAGATCGAATTCAGCCAGGTGGTGCAGCGTGAGACCGATCGCCTGGGCCTGGAAATGACCGCCAAGCAGATTCACTCGCTGTTGATCAGCGAATACCTGCAGGCCAACACTCCTTACGCACTGGTCAGCCATCGTTTGCAGGAAGAGAACGGCAACAGCGCCGTCGAAGTCGAAGTGGCGAGCAAAGGTCAGGGCGAAACCAACCTGCACTGGCGCGGCAAGGGCAACGGCGCGCTGGAAGCACTGGTCGCCGGCCTGCCGATTCCGGTGGAAATCATGGACTACAACGAACACGCGATCGGCGCCGGCACCAATGCCAAAGCGGCGGCCTATATCGAACTGCGGGTGAACGGTGAACGTGCGGTGCACGGCGTGGGTATCGATGAAAACATCACCACCGCCAGCTTCAAGGCATTGTTCAGCGCACTGAACCGTTCGCTGAGCCAGCCAGAGGCAAAAGCAGCGTAATCGACCGCTGAAATGCGAAAGGCCCCGGAGTGCAAACTCCGGGGCCTTTTTTTGCCTACAGGTTTCTGGCTGACTTTTATGGCCCCTTCGCGAGCAGGCTCGCTCCCACATTTGGAACACATTTCCCTGTGGGAGCGAGCCTGCTCGCGAAGGCGTCCTGACAGGCGCTGGGAGTATCAGGTGAACTCAAACGTGTCGGCATCCAGGTTCGCCGGAAAGCGCTCGCGATACGCCGCCAACGGCGCCGCTTCCAGAATCACCTTGAACACGCCATCCGCCTCCCCCGCCGCCAGCAACGTCTCGCCCTGGAAATCCAGCACCTGACTGTCGCCGGTATAGGCGAAGCCTTTGCCATCGCTGCCCACCCGATTGACCGCTGCCACGTAGCAGAGATTTTCAATCGCTCGTGCCGGCAGCAGGCGGTTCCAGTGCTGACGCCGTGCGCCCGGCCAATTGGCGGTGTACAGCAGCAGATCGGTGTCCTGCGCGTCCCTGCTCCACACCGGGAAGCGCAGGTCGTAGCAGATCAGCGGACGAATCCGCCACCCCTTGAGCTCGAACTGCACCTGCCGCTCGCCCGGCGTGTAATGGTTGTGCTCGCCGGCCATGCGGAACAGGTGACGCTTGTCGTAATGCAGCACTTCGCCGTCCGGCCGCGCCCACAGCAAGCGGTTGCGATGGCTGCCGTCAGCCGCCTGAATGATCACGCTGCCAGTAATCACCGCATCGAACTTGGCCGCCTGCGCCCGCAGCCATTTGCTGGTCGGGCCGTTTTCCGCTTCGGCGAGGGTTTCGGACTCCATGGAAAACCCGGTGGTGAACATCTCCGGCAGGATGATCAGATCGGCGCCCTGCGCCTGCTCAAGCAACAGCTCGAAATGCTCGAGGTTGGCCTGGCGGTCATGCCAGGCCAGGCTGGTCTGGATCAGCGCCAGGGTCAGGTCCGGCAATGCACTCAGATCACGCATAGCTTTTCCGCTGCTTCACGCAGCGTCTCCTCGCGTTTGGCAAAGCACAGGCGTATCAGGCGCTGGCCTTGCGGTGGAGTCTTGTAGAACACCGACACCGGAATGCTCGCGACACCGTGCTCGCGGGTCATCCACATGGCCATGTCGACATCGTTGAGATCAGGGCGGATCTGCGAATAATCGACCAACTGGAAATAGGTGCCGGTGACTCGGGTAAAGCTGAAGCGCGACGGCGCGAGCAGATCGCAGAACAGGTCGCGCTTGGCCTGATAGAAACCCGGCAGCTCTTCAACGTGCTCCGGGTGCTCGGCCATGTAATCGGCCAGCGCGTATTGCAGCGGCGTGACACCACAGAAACTGACGTACTGATGCACCTTGCGCAATTCGGCTGTCAGCGCTGGCGGGGCGACGACGTAGCCGGTTTTCCAGCCAGTGACGTGGTACGTCTTGCCGAACGAGCTGACCACGAACGCGCGGTGATACAGCTCTTCATGGGCCAGCACGCTGACATGCGGCACGCCGTCGAAAACCAAGTGCTCGTAGACTTCGTCGCTGATCAGATAGATGTCGCGATCACGGATCAACGCCGCCAGTTGATCGAGCTCGGCGCGGCTGATCAATGCGCCGCTAGGGTTGTGCGGGGTGTTGATGACGATCATTTTCGTCCGCAGGCTCAGGGCCGCAGCGAGCTGGTCGAAGTCGATGGAGAAATCGACCGGATTCAGCTGCACATGCACGCAACGACCACCCGCCAGCTGCGTTGCCGGTGCGTAACTGTCGTAGCACGGATCAAACACGATGACTTCATCGCCGCTGTGGATAACGGCCTGAATCGCGCAGAAGATCGCCTGGGTCGCGCCGGGCGTTACCGTCACTTCATGATCGGCATCGACTGTCACACCATAGCTGCGGGCGATCTTGGCCGCGATCTGCTGACGCAACGCCGGCAAACCGGTCATCGGCGAATACTGGTTATGGCCACTGGCGATATGCCGCCCGACCGCATCACGCAACGACTGCGGGCCGTCGAAATCCGGGAAACCCTGGGACAGGTTGATCGCGCCGGTCTGCGCCGCGAGCTGAGACATCTGCGTGAAAATAGTGATGCCGACATTCGGCAGCTTGCTGGTGATCATCGGAGGCCCCTTGCAGGTGAGCTGCAAGTTTCAAGCGTCAAGCTGCAAGCTGCAAGCAAAAACCCGCGCCCACAAAAAAGGGCTTCATACGAAGCCCTCTCTGCTTTACCGCTTTTACTTGCAGCTTGCAGCTTGAAACTCGCAGCTGCTTCTACTTCTTGTCGCGGCGCTTCTTGCTGGCTTTCTTGTTGTGCGACATCAGGCGACGCTTCTTGTTGACCTGGCGGTCGGTCAGCGTGTTCTTGTTGCCTTCGTACGGGTTCTCGCCGCCCTTGAACTCGATGCGGATCGGCGTACCAACCAGCTTAAGCACACGACGGTAAGTGTTCTCCAGATAGCGCACATACGACTTCGGCACTTTCTCGATCTGGTTACCGTGGATCACGATGATCGGCGGGTTGGCGCCACCCAAGTGGGCGTAGCGCAGCTTGATCCGGCGGTTGTTGACCATCGGTGGCGCGTGCTCGCCCACCGCATCTTCGAGAATCTGGGTGAGGCGGTTGGTCGGCCAGCGGGTCACAGCGGACTTGAACGAGTTCTGCACCGAGGCGTAGAGGTTGCCCACGCCCGTGCCGTGCAGGGCCGAGATGAAGTGGATGTCGGCGTAGTCGACGAAGAACAGCCGGCGTTGCAGCTCGACTTTGACGAAGTCGCGCTCGCTCGGCGTCATGCCGTCCCACTTGTTGATCGCGATGACCAGCGCACGACCGGATTCGATCGCGAAGCCCAGCAGGTTCAAGTCGTGATCGACCACACCCTCGCGGGCGTCCATGACGAAGATCACCACGTTGGCGTCTTTGATCGCCTGCAGGGTTTTGACCACGGAGAATTTTTCGACTTCTTCGTGGATCTTGCCGCGCTTGCGCACACCGGCGGTGTCGATCAGCGTGTACTTCTCTTCATTGCGCTCGAACGGAATGTAGATGCTGTCGCGGGTGGTGCCCGGCTGGTCATACACGATGACCCGGTCTTCACCGAGCATGCGGTTGACCAGGGTCGACTTGCCGACGTTCGGACGACCGATGATGGCGATCTTGATCCCGTCTTTTTCGCTCGGACCAGGAATACGCTTGGCTTCCTCGCCTTCGGCAACGACTTCTTCCTCTTCGCCTTCAGCCGGCTCGTCATCATCACGCGGGAATTCGCTCAGAGCGGCTTCCAGCAGTTGCGTGATGCCACGGCCGTGGGCGCCGGCGATCGGGATCGCGTGGCCCATGCCCAGCGGGGCGAATTCGGCGCGGGCCATTTCCGGGTCGATGTTGTCGACCTTGTTGGCCACCACGTGGGAACGCTTGTTACGTTTGCGCAAATGCTCGGCGATCATCTGGTCGGCAGCGGTAAAACCGGCCTTGGCATCTACCAGAAACAGCACCACATCGGCTTCTTCGATGGCCAGCAGCGACTGCTCGGCCATTTTTTCGTCCATACCATGTTCGTCACCGGAGATACCGCCGGTGTCGATCAGAATGTAGGAACGCCCTTGCCACTTGGCCTCACCGTACTGGCGATCACGGGTCAGACCGGACAGGTCGCCGACGATGGCGTCACGCGTCCTGGTCAGGCGGTTGAACAAGGTGGACTTGCCGACGTTCGGTCGGCCCACCAGGGCGATTACGGGAACCATGCGGCTCTCCACTTCGTTATTTCAGAAAATACAAAAGCCGCTGCGAGGCAGCGGCTGGTGCTCGGGGCAACACCCGGGGGCGCTGCAAACCCTGCTGATGCAGGGCCGCTTGGGGATGAACCCCAAGCATAGTTGTTACTTGATGGTCAGGGCTTCCAGTTTGCCGCTGTTGCCATACACATAAATCGTGTCGCCCACCACCAGCGGACGGGCACGCAGGCCGTCGCTGTCGATGCGCTCACGGCCGACGAAACGACCGTCGACCTGACTCAGCAGATGCAGATAACCTTCCAGGTCACCCACAGCTACATAGCTGGAGAACACTTCCGGTGCCGACAGTTGACGGCGAGCCAGCGAGTCGTTGCTCCACAGTGCGGTGGTGGAACGCTCGTCGACGCCTTCAACGGTGCCCGAAGACAGGCTCACGTAGACGCTGCCGAAACCTTGAGCGATACCGGCATAGCTCGACGCATCGCGCTGCCACAGTTGACGACCGCTTTCCAGGTCCAGTGCCGCAACGCGACCCTGATAGCTGGCCACGTACAGCGTGCCGCCGGACAGCAGCAGACCGCCGTCGATGTCGACCACGCGCTCCAGTTCCGAACGACCCTGTGGAATGGCAATGCGTTGTTCCCACACCGGCACGCCGTTGGAGATGTCCAGCGCGACCACTTTACCGGTCGACAGGCCAGCTACGGCCAGACGGTTGGTGACCAGCGGAGCACTGGTGCCACGCAGGGTCAGGACCGCGGGGGTGCTGTCATACACCCAACGCTGATTGCCGGTGGCAGCATCCAGACCGATCAGACGATCGTCCTGGGTCTGCACGACCACTACGTCGCCGTTGTTGGCCGGCGGCGCGAGGACTTCACTGTTGACGCGGGCACGCCACTTCTCTTCACCATTGCTAGTGTCCAGAGCGACGACTTCGCCACGCAGGGTACCGATCAGTACCAGACCGTAACCCACGCCAACGGCGCCGGAGACAGGCAGTTCCAGATCCTGGTCCCACTTCACCTCGCCGTTGCTGCGATCCAGCGCCATCACCACACCGGTCACATCGGCGGCGTAGATGGTGTCACCGTCGATCGCCGGCACCAGCATGTTGTAGGTTTCGCCCTGACCGTCACCGATCGAGCGGCTCCACTGCTTCTGCAGAACCACTTCTTCTTTGAAGTCGGTCAGTTCGGCCGGTGGCAATTCTTTCTTGCTGTTGCTGCTGCAACCCGCGGCCAGAAGGGCCAGAGCCAGCAATGCTGCATGCTTCCAACGGATCACGTCACGCATCCCCTTTGGCCAGGTCGTCGAGCTTGATTTGAAGGCCACCGACCGCCGCTTCATCCGACAGTGCCGCCTTGGCTTTTTGATACGCCTTGTTCGCGTCATCGGTACGGCCCAAGCGCACCAGCAGGTCGCCCTTGAGTTCTTCGCGAGTGGCCAGGAACGCTTTGTCGGCATCGCCGTCGAGCAGTTTCAGGGCGTCTTCGGCCTTGTCCTGCGCGCCCAGTACCTGCGCCAGACGCTGACGGGCGATTTCGCCCAGCGCCGGGTTGGCCGGCTTGTCGACGATGGCTTTGAGTTCGGTTGCCGCGTCGTCCAGCTTGCCGCTGTCGACCGCTACTTTGGCGACGAACAGGCTGCCGTACTGCGCGTAGGCCGAACCGCCGTATTCGCTGTTGAGCTTGCCGGCCAGATCCGCAACGCGGGCGGCATCAGGCTTGCCGTCAGGCGTCAGCGTGGTTTCCAGCAATTGCTGATAGAGCACCGAGGCGCCTTGCGACTGGTTGCTCTGGTATTTGTGATATGCCTGCCAGCCGAACACGATGACCAGCGCCAACAGGCCGCCGGTGACCAGAGGTTTGCCGTTGCGTGTCCACCAGTCCTTCAAATCCGCCAACTGTTCGTCTTCGGTACTCGACACCCCAATACTCCTTAATCGCTAAATCGGCTGTTAAGACAGCTTCAACCCTGCACGACGCAGGTGGCCAGGTGAGCGGCGAGCGCATCCCAGGCAATGCTTTGTTGTTCGCCCTGGCCACGCAGGGGTTTGAAACCTACCACTTGCTGGGCCATTTCGTCGTCACCGAGGATCAATGCGTACAGCGCACCGCTCTTGTCGGCCTTCTTGAACTGGCTTTTGAAACTGCCGGCGCCGGCATTGACTTGCAGGCGCAGGTTTGGAAGTTCATCGCGAACCCGTTCGGCCAGGGCCAGACCGGCCAGCTCGGCTTCTTCACCGAAGGCGCAGAGGTAGACGTCGACCTGACGGGCAATTTCCTGCGGGATCTGCTCAAGGGTTTCGAGCATCAATACCAGACGCTCGATGCCCATGGCGAAACCGACGCCCGGGGTTGGCTTGCCGCCCATCTGCTCGACCAGACCGTCGTAACGGCCGCCCGCGCACACGGTGCCCTGGGCGCCGAGCTTGTCGGTGACCCATTCGAAAACGGTTTTGCTGTAGTAATCGAGGCCACGCACCAGTTTCGGATTGAGCACGTAAGGAATGCCAACGGCATCCAGACGCGCCTTCAGGCCTTCGAAGTGAGCGCGGGACTCGTCGTCGAGGTAGTCGGCCATTTTCGGCGCATCGACCAGCACGGCCTGGGTGTCGGCATTTTTCGTGTCGAGCACGCGCAGCGGGTTGGTTTTCAGACGACGCTGGCTGTCTTCGTCGAGCTTGTCGTGGTGCGCCGAGAGGTACTCGACCAGCGCTTCACGATAGCGACCACGGGATTCGCTGGTACCGAGGCTGTTGAGTTCGAGCTTGACCGCATCACGGATGCCCAGCTCGCCCCACAGGCGCCAGGTCATGATGATCAGCTCGGCGTCGATGTCCGGACCGTCGAGGTTGAACACTTCCAGACCGATCTGGTGGAACTGGCGATAACGGCCTTTCTGCGGACGCTCGTGGCGGAACATCGGGCCGATGTACCAGAGTTTCTGCACCTGACCACCGCCGGTGATGCCGTGTTCGAGCACTGCGCGCACACAGGCCGCAGTGCCTTCCGGACGCAGGGTCAGGGAATCACCGTTGCGGTCTTCGAAGGTGTACATCTCTTTTTCGACGATATCGGTGACTTCGCCGATCGAGCGCTTGAACAGCTCGGTGAACTCGACGATCGGCATGCGGATCTGCTTGTAACCGTAGTTATCCAGCAGACGCGCCACGGTGCCTTCGAAATAACGCCACAGCGGGGTCTGTTCGGGCAGGATGTCGTTCATGCCACGAATGGCTTGCAGAGACTTGCTCACAAAATTTCCTTAATTCGTTCGATCAGCCGCGCGCGATAACGGCAGCGTCAGCTTCGACCTTTTCGGCCGCTTTCTGGCGGATCAGCTTTTCCAGCTCGTCCACCAGATTGTCATTCGTCAGCTTCTGCGACGGCTTGCCGTCGATGTAAATCAGGTTGGGCGTGCCGCCGGTCAAGCCGATATGGGCTTCCTTGGCTTCGCCGGGGCCGTTGACCACGCAACCGATGACCGCGACATCCAGCGGCACCAGCAGGTCTTCAAGGCGCCCTTCCAGCTCGTTCATGGTTTTCACCACATCGAAGTTCTGCCGCGAGCAGCTCGGGCAGGCGATGAAGTTGATGCCACGGGAACGCAGATGCAAAGACTTGAGAATGTCGTAACCGACCTTCACTTCCTCGACCGGGTCGGCCGCCAGCGAGATGCGGATAGTATCGCCAATCCCTTCGGCGAGCAGCATACCTAGGCCCACGGCGGATTTCACCGTGCCCGAACGCAAACCACCAGCTTCGGTGATACCCAAGTGCAGCGGCTGAACGATTTCTTTCGCCAGCAAGCGGTAGGCTTCGACGGCCATGAACACGTCGGAGGCCTTAACGCTGACCTTGAAGTCTTGGAAATTCAGGCGTTCGAGGTGTTCAACGTGGCGCAGCGCGGATTCGACCAGCGCCGCCGGGGTCGGCTCGCCGTATTTCTTTTGCAGGTCTTTTTCCAGCGAACCGGCGTTGACGCCGATGCGGATCGGAATGCCGCGATCACGCGCCGCATCGACCACGGCACGCACACGGTCTTCACGACCGATGTTGCCCGGATTGATGCGCAGGCAATCCACACCCAGTTCGGCCACGCGCAAGGCGATTTTGTAGTCGAAGTGGATGTCAGCCACCAACGGCACTTTGACCAGTTGCTTGATCTTGCCGAACGCCTCGGCGGCGTCCATGTCCGGCACCGAGACGCGAACGATGTCGACGCCGGCGGCTTCCAGACGATTGATCTGCGCCACGGTCGCGGCGACATCATTGGTATCGCTGTTGGTCATGCTCTGCACAGCGATCGGCGCGTCGCCGCCCACCGGTACGTTGCCGACCCAGATCTTGCGCGATTCGCGACGTTTGATTGGAGATTCGCCGTGCATGACTTATTGACCCAACTTCAGGCGAGCAGTCTCGCCACTGGTGAACGGAGCGATATCGACCGGTTGGCCGTTGTAGCTGACCTGTGCTGCACGGGCGACGCCCAGACGTACGGCAAGCGGCGGTTTTCCGGAAACACTCACGCTGTCGCCTTTATGCTTCAGACCACTGAAAATCACTTTGCCACGGCCATCGGTCACCTGTGCCCAGCAATCGCCGGTGAACTGCAGTTGCACCTGGCCTTCGCCGGCAACCGGAGCGGCTGCTTCAGCGCTTGGCGCTTGAGCAACCGGCGCGGTCGGGGCAGGTGTCGCTGGGACATTCGGCGCTGGAGTGGCCGGAGCCGCCACCACTGGCGCAGGCGTCTGTGCCGGAGCGCTTGGCGCAACTGCCGGCGCAGTTGGCTCGGTCGCTGGCGCAGCAGATTCGGCGCCGGTCGATTCGGCACTGGTTTCCGACTGCGGCAAGGCCAGCGATGTCGAATTGTCAGCCTGATTTTCGGCGACAGCCTGGTCTTCCGGCTCGTCGATCGGGTGGATCTGCGTGGTGCCGTCAGCGCCTTCGACTTCGACGTGCTCCGGTGCGAGGCTGGTCAGATCGCGGGTGCGCTGGGAGGTCTGATCCTGCCACCAGACGAATCCGCCGCCGATGACCGCGATCAGCAACAACAGGCTGACGATACGCAAAATGGTGTGGGAAACCCGCACCGGCTCTTCGATACGACCGAGGGCGTGAACGTTGCTGCCCTGGGAGTCGGTGCCGGTGGACTGGTCGAACTGCTGAACCAGAACGGTCTGGTCCATGCCGAGCAATTTGGCATAGGCGCGAATGTAACCGCGAGCGAAGGTATGCCCCGGCAGCTTGTCGAAAGCGCCGGCTTCAAGATTGCTCAGGGATGTCACGGTGAGGTTGAGCTTGAGGGCCACTTCGGCCAGCGACCAGCCATTGCTTTCGCGGGCCTGGCGCAGGGTCTCACCGGGATTTACGCGATTCGCTGCTACAACTTCGGGATGCGCCGCTTTCATCATTGCTCCGACAGGTATTGCTGATATTCCGGCGTACCGGGATAGAGTCGTTTTAATTGCAGACCGTAACTGGCTGCCTTGTCGCGATCTTCAAACACTTTTGCCAGCCGAACGCCGAGCAATAGACTACGTGCATTCTGTTCGGTGAGCTGGCTGAAACGGTCGTAATAGTCACGCGCGGGCACATAATGCCTGTCTTCGAAGGACAACTCAGCCATTTCCAGCAATGCGCGTGGTTGTTGGCGATTCAGGCGCAGGGATTTTTCCAGCTGTTGCTGGGCCAGATCACGCTGGCCAAGCTTGGCGGCGGTCATGCCGAGGTTTTCGAAGACCCGCGAGCGCTCAGGATACAGGGTATCGGCGGCCGCTTGTTCAAAACGCTCGTAGGCTTCCTTGTAGCGCTGTTCTTCGTAGAGAAAACTGCCGTAGTTGTTGAGGATGCGCGCATCGGCGGGACGTGAGGACAGGGCCTTGCGAAAGTGCTCGTCGGCAAGCGCGGGCTCCATTTCAGCCTGGAATACAAGACCGAGGGCCGCATTGGCATCGGGGTCGGAACCGTCCAGCTCCAGCGCTTTCTTCAATGGCACCTTGGCGCGCTCGGTCATGCCTTGCTGCAGATAGCCCAGCCCCAGCTGCACG
Source organism: Pseudomonas sp. S3_G06 (assembly GCF_054667565.1). Lineage (NCBI taxonomy): Bacteria > Pseudomonadati > Pseudomonadota > Gammaproteobacteria > Pseudomonadales > Pseudomonadaceae > Pseudomonas > Pseudomonas sp. S3_G06. The sequence goes on along the minus strand of NZ_CP162738.1, from coordinate 425,723 downwards.
TAGGCAGCCCGCGCTTCATCGCGGCCCTTGCTGGTCTTCATCGGGTTGTAGTCACCCGACAGGACACAACCAGCACACAGGCTGGCCAACAGCAACAGCAGCGCAAAGCGCAGGGACATAGAGATCCTCTCTTAGTTAGTGTTCGCGGCGTTCTGTGCCAGATCGCTGTCGGCGCTCAACTCGCGCACGGCGATGTAACGTTCGCTGCGACGGGTGCGATCCAGCACCTGCCCTACCAATTGACCACATGCGGCATCGATGTCTTCACCACGGGTGGTGCGCACAGTGACGTTGAAACCGGCCTGATGCAACTGATCCTGGAAGCGGCGGATGGCATTGTTGCTCGGCCGCTCGTACCCGGAGTGCGGGAACGGGTTGAACGGGATCAGGTTGATCTTGCACGGAATATCTTTAAGCAACTCGATCATTTCCACCGCGTGCTCAAGCTTGTCGTTGACGTCCTTGAGCAAGGTGTACTCGATGGTCAGCACACGTTTCTCGCCAAGGGCGGACATGTAGCGCTGGCACGACTCGAGCAGCATCTTAAGCGGATATTTCTTGTTGATCGGCACCAATTGGTTACGCAATGCGTCATTTGGTGCGTGCAGGGACAACGCCAGGGACACGTCGATGTGCTTGGCCAGCTCATCGATCATCGGCACCACACCCGAGGTGGACAGGGTCACGCGGCGCTTGGAGATCCCGTAGCCGAGGTCATCCATCATCAGATGCATGGCGGCGACGACGTTGTCGAAGTTCAGCAACGGCTCGCCCATGCCCATCATCACCACGTTGGTGATGGCGCGGTCGACGGTGGCCGGGACGCTGCCGAAAGATTTGTTGGCAATCCACACCTGACCGATGACTTCGGCGGCGGTGAGGTTGCTGTTGAAGCCTTGCTTGCCGGTGGAGCAGAAACTGCAATCCAGGGCACAGCCTGCCTGGGACGAAACGCACAAGGTGCCGCGCTTGCCCTGGGGAATGTACACGGTCTCGACGCAGCTGCCGGACGCCACGCGCACCACCCATTTACGGGTGCCGTCGCTGGAGATGTCCTCGCTGACCACTTCCGGACCACGCACTTCAGCAATGGCCTTGAGCTTGTCGCGCAAGGCTTTGCTGACGTTCGTCATGGCGTCGAAATCATCGACGCCAAAGTGGTGAATCCATTTCATTACCTGACCGGCACGGAAACGCTTCTCCCCGATTGAGTCGAAGAATTTTTCCATTTCCGGCTGGGTCAGACCCAGCAGGTTTGTTTTAACAGTCGATGTAGTCATGGATTCACCTTCACTCTGCAAGCAATGCTTAGCGAGTGGTTACTTCAGTAGCTGCGAAGAAGTAAGCGATTTCGCGAGCGGCAGCAGCTTCGGAGTCCGAACCGTGAACGGCGTTGGCGTCGATCGATTCAGCGAAGTCAGCACGGATGGTGCCGGCAGCAGCTTCTTTAGGGTTGGTAGCGCCCATCAGCTCACGGTTGCGAGCGATAGCGTTTTCGCCTTCCAGAACCTGAACGACAACCGGGCCGGAAGTCATGAATGCAACCAGGTCACCGAAGAAACCGCGCTCGCTGTGCTCAGCGTAGAAGCCTTCGGCTTCGGCTTTGGACAGTTGCTTCAGTTTCGAAGCTACAACGCGCAGGCCAGCGTCTTCGAAGCGAGTGGTGATCTTGCCGATCACGTTTTTAGCAACGGCGTCAGGCTTGATGATGGAGAAAGTACGTTGAACAGCCATGATGTAACTCCAGAAACGGTAATTTGCGAAAAATTAAACCCGCGAATTATACGCGGGTTCTTGGGTATTGCCTAACCTGCGAGACGATCAGTCCAATTCTGCGGCCCAGAGCTCCTGAACCGCTTCGAGCACCTTCTCGCCGACCCGGCCGGAAGTAGCATCGAAGTCAGGCAGTTCAAGAATCATCTGCTGCAAACGGACAAAACCTACAGAGTACGGGTCGAGTCCCTCGTGGGCCTCGGCCAGCTCTTCTGCAATGCGTTGAACATCATTCCAACCGTAGCTCATGACAGTCTTACCAGTCAGTGCGGCGCTTCAGCCGCATGGTTAAGCGAATATTTCGGAATCTCGACGGTGAGGTCTTCCTCACCGACGATGGCCTGGCAAGCCAGACGCGATTGCGCCTCAAGGCCCCAGGCACGGTCGAGGAAGTCTTCTTCCAGCTCGTCGGCCTCTTCCAGCGAGTCGAAACCCTCGCGGATGATGCAATGGCACGTGGTGCAGGCGCAGACGCCGCCGCATGCGCTTTCCATCTCGATATGGTGTTCGTGGGCCAGTTCGAGAATCGATGTGCCGGGCGCAGCCTCGACCACCATGCCTTCAGGGCAGAACTTCTCGTGGGGCAGAAAAATGACCTGCGGCATCAGATATCCTCGATTTCATTCAGGTTGCGCCCCGACAGAGCGGCTTTCACCGTCAGATCCATGCGGCGGGCAGCAAAAGCATCGGTCACTTGCGACAGACGTTTGGTCTGCTGCTCGATGGCGTAACCATCAGTACCTTTCATCAGTTCGGCCAGTTCCTGCATTTGCAGTTCGATGACCATGCGCTCTTCGGCGTCGAGCAAACGCTCGCCATCGGCCTCCAGCGCGCCCTGCACCGCTTCGAGCAGGCGTTGGGCATCGACTTGCTGCTCACGCAGAACGCGGGCGACCTTGTCGTCATTGGCGTGCTGGAACGAATCCTTGAGCATCTTGGCGATTTCGCCATCGGTCAGACCATAGGAAGGTTTGACCTGAATGCTCGCCTCAACGCCCGAGCCCAATTCACGGGCAGACACGCTGAGCAGACCGTCGGCATCGACCTGGAAGGTCACGCGAATTTTCGCCGCGCCCGCCACCATTGCCGGAATGCCACGCAATTCGAAACGTGCCAGAGAGCGGCAATCGCTGATCAGCTCGCGCTCACCCTGCAACACGTGGATCGCCATGGCCGACTGGCCGTCTTTATAGGTGGTGAAATCCTGAGCGCGGGCGACGGGAATGGTAGTGTTGCGCGGAATCACCTTTTCCATCAGACCGCCCATGGTTTCCAGCCCCAGGGATAGCGGAATCACGTCGAGCAGCAGCAGTTCGCCGCCATCGCGCTTGTTGCCAGCCAGGGTGTCAGCCTGGATCGCGGCCCCGATGGCCACCACTTGATCCGGGTCGATTTCCGTCAAAGGCTGACGACCGAAGGCTTCGGCAACGGCTTCACGCACACGTGGCACTCGGGTCGAACCGCCGACCATGACCACGGCGTGGACGTCTTCCAGTTCAATACCGGAATCGCGAACGGCGCGGCGGCAGGCTTTCAGGCTGCGTGCGACCATTGGCTCGATCAACGCATCGAAGGCTTCGCGGGTCAACTGGGCTTTCCAGTCGCCGTAAGCCACTTCCACACTGGCCGCATCGGTCAGGGCTTCTTTGGCAGCGCAGGCGGTTTGCAGCAGATTGCGCTGTGCGCCCGGATCGAGATCGGCGGACAGGCCAGCGCTCTCGATGATCCAGCCGGCAATCGCGTGATCGAAATCATCGCCGCCCAGCGCGCTGTCGCCGCCAGTGGCCAGAACCTCAAAGACGCCGCCAGTCAGACGCAGAATGGAAATATCGAAAGTACCGCCGCCCAGGTCATATATCGCCACCAGACCTTCAGCGTGCTGATCCAGACCGTAAGCCACCGCAGCCGCAGTCGGCTCGTTGAGCAGACGCAACACGTTAAGACCGGCGAGCTTGGCCGCATCTTTGGTGGCCTGACGCTGCGCATCGTCGAAGTAGGCAGGAACGGTGATCACCGCGCCAACCAGCTCGCCACCCAAGGTCGCCTCAGCGCGCTGACGCAGGACCTTGAGGATATCGGCGGAAACTTCGACCGGGCTTTTCGGGCCTTGCACGGTGTCGATGAACGGCATGTGCGATTCGCCGCCGACAAAGCGATACGGCAACTGCTCGCCCAATTGCTTGACGTCGGACAGACCACGACCCATCAAGCGCTTGACCGAGAGCACGGTGTTCAGGGGATCGGAGGCTGCTGCCAGCTTGGCGGACTCACCGACTTCGACGCGGTCGGCGTGATAACGCACGGCGGACGGCAGGATGACCTGCCCGTTGGCGTCGGCCAGCGGTTCGGAAAGACCACTGCGCAGCGCAGCGACCAGCGAATTGGTAGTACCCAAGTCGATGCCCACAGCCAGGCGACGCTGGTGCGGTTGAGGACTTTGGCCGGGTTCGGCGATCTGCAGTAGAGCCATGGTGATCAGGTCTTGTCTGTCTGTCAGCGTGCAATCAGGGCAGCACTGGGTTAATCGTCGAGGCGCTCTTCCAGCTGGCGCACTTCGTAGGTGAGCTTGTCGAGGAACTGCATGCGCCGCATCAGGCGTTCGGCCTGTTCACGTTGCGCTGCATCATCCCAACAGGCTGCGAAGCTTTCGTTGAGCTGTTCCTGAGCTGCCTTCAAACGCCGCTTGAATACCGCAACACCGTCGAGATCGGCACTGTCCTGCAGATCTTCGAGTTCTTCGCGCCATTGCATCTGCTGCAGAAGAAACTCGGGATCGTGGACGGTGACTTCCATCGGCACTTCATGCCCGCTGATTTTCAGCAGGTAGCGTGCGCGCTGGGCCGGACTCTTGAGCGTCTGGTAGGCGTCGTTGAGCCGCGCCGATTGCTCGAGCGCCGAGCGCTGCTCGCGTTCGGATGCATCGGCAAAACGGTCAGGATGGACGCCGCGCGCCAACTCACGGTAGCGCGTGGCCAACTGCTCGAGATCCAGGCGGAAGCTCGGTTGCAGCTCGAATAAAGCGAAATGACAAGGAATACCCACGACCAGCCTCAGATGTTGAAGCTTTCGCCGCAGCCACATTCACCGCGCACGTTGGGGTTATTGAACTTGAAGCCTTCGTTCAACCCTTCCTTGACGAAGTCGAGCTCGGTGCCGTCCAGGTAGGCCAGGCTTTTCGGGTCGATGATCACTTTTTCGCCGTGACTCTCGAACACCTGATCTTCCGCCACTACCTCGTCGACAAACTCCAGCACGTAGGCAAGGCCGGAACAGCCTGTGGTGCGAACACCCAGACGAATCCCTTCACCTTTGCCGCGCCCGTCGAGGGAGCGCCGCACGTGTCGAGCAGCCGCTTCTGTCATGCTGATAGCCATCGTTGACTCCTTACTCGTCGCCGAATCTTGAAATTCAGATCAAGCCTTTCTTCTGCTTGTAATCGCGAACTGCCGCCTTGATAGCGTCTTCAGCGAGCACGGAGCAGTGGATTTTCACTGGCGGCAAAGCCAGTTCTTCGGCCAGCTGAGTGTTCTTGATGGTTTCGGCTTCGTCCAGGGTCTTGCCCTTCATCCACTCGGTGGCGAGGGAGCTGGAGGCGATTGCCGAACCGCAACCGTAGGTCTTGAACTTGGCGTCTTCGATAACGCCCTGATCGTTGACCTTGATCTGCAGACGCATCACGTCGCCGCACGCCGGAGCGCCGACCATGCCGGTGCCGACATCAGGATCTTCCGCGTTCATCTTGCCGACGTTGCGCGGGTTTTCGTAGTGGTCGATGACCTTTTCGCTGTAAGCCATGATTCTCAATCCTCACTCATCAGGGCCGCTCTTGAGACCCTGCAACTGCGCTGCGTTAACGCCGCGTCGCTACAGGATCTGTATCCGGCGGCTTCTATAGTTAGTGTGCCGCCCACTCGATTTTCGAGATATCGACGCCGTCTTTGTACATGTCCCACAGCGGCGACAGAGCGCGCAGCTTGGTAACGGCCTCGCAGACTTTCTGCGCGGCGTAGTCGATTTCTTCTTCGGTGGTGAAACGGCCGAAGGTAAAGCGGATCGAGCTGTGTGCCAGTTCGTCGTTGCGGCCCAGGGCGCGCAGTACGTACGAAGGCTCCAGCGAAGCCGAGGTGCAGGCCGAACCGGACGATACCGCCAGATCCTTGAGCGCCATGATCAGCGACTCGCCTTCAACGTAGTTGAAGCTCAGGTTCAGGTTGTGCGGAACGCGGGCGGTCAGGCTGCCGTTGACGTACAGCTCTTCCAGATGCTCGACCTGCTTGTAGAAGCGATCGCTCAAGGCTTTGATGCGCACGTTTTCAGCGGCCATGTCTTCCTTGGCTACGCGGAACGCTTCGCCCATGCCGACGATCTGGTGGGTCGCCAGGGTGCCGGAACGCATGCCACGCTCGTGACCGCCGCCGTGCATGGTCGCTTCGATGCGCACACGCGGCTTGCGGCTGACGTACAGCGCGCCGATGCCTTTAGGGCCATAAGTCTTGTGGGCGGAGAACGACATCATGTCGACTTTCAGCTTCTGCAGATCGATTTCGACCTTGCCGGTGGACTGAGCCGCGTCGACATGGAACAGCACGCCTTTGGCGCGCAGCATCTCGCCGATGGCGGCGATGTCGTTGATGGTGCCGATTTCGTTGTTGACGTGCATCACCGACACCAGAATGGTGTCTTCGCGCAGTGCGGCGTCAATCATTGCCGGGGTGATCAGACCGTCTTCGGTCGGCTCGAGGTACGTCACTTCGAAGCCTTCACGCTCCAGTTGGCGCATGGTGTCGAGGACAGCCTTGTGCTCGATCTTGCTGGTGATCAGGTGCTTGCCCTTGGAGGCGTAGAAATGTGCCGCGCCCTTGATCGCCAGGTTGTCGGATTCGGTGGCACCGGAGGTCCAGACGATTTCGCGCGGGTCGGCATTGACCAGATCGGCCACCTGACGACGAGCGTTTTCGACAGACTCTTCAGCCTTCCAGCCGAACACGTGGGAACGGGACGCCGGGTTACCGAAGTTTCCGTCGACCAGCAGGCATTCACTCATTTTCTGCGCAACGCGCGGATCAACCGGGGTGGTTGCAGAGTAATCAAGGTAAATCGGCAATTTCATGGACTATCTCCTAAATCAGGGCTGGCGTGCCGCGGGTAGCTCTTCGGCTGTCATTCGACGGCGGACGCTTCAATCTTGTCCAGGCGTGGCGCCTTGCTGCTGCAACGGCGCTGGTCCTGACGCTGGGCCACTTCTTGTACCTCACGGCGAGTCACAAGGTCGGCCAAGCTGATACCGCTCAGAAATTCGTGAATCTGCAGGCTCAAATCGCACCACAGATGATGGGTCAGGCAGGTATCGCCGGAATGGCAATCGCCCTGGCCCTGGCACTTGGTGGCATCGACCGATTCGTTCACCGCATCGATCACCTGGGCGACCTGGATGCCCTGCATGTCGCGGGACAACTGGTAGCCACCACCCGGACCGCGAACGCTGGAAACCAGGTTGCTGCGGCGCAGCTTGGCGAACAGCTGTTCGAGGTAGGACAGGGAGATGCCTTGGCGCTCGGAGATATCGGCCAGAGACACCGGCCCGTGCTGCGCGTGCAACGCCAGGTCAAGCATGGCGGTCACGGCGTATCGGCCTTTTGTAGTCAGTCGCATGGACAGTTACCACGGAGTTCGGAATGGGCGGGAGTATGCAATTCCCGAGCATTTAAGTCAACTATAAGACCTAGTGCTGTAGTCGGGTTTACCCGCAAAAGAGCGCGCGCACTATAGCAAAGACGGGGCGCGGACAGCCAGCGCAACCGCGTGATCGTTCTTCGCGAGCAGGCTCGCTCCCACATTGGAATGCATTGCTCTTGTGGGAGCGAGCCTGCTCGCGAAAAGCAGCGCCGCAGTTCAGCCGGCTTTCGATTCGTCCTTGCCCTTGACGCAAGCGAAGTCTTCTTCGCGCAGCTCAGGCAGATCTTTCGCACAGTAATTGCTGCCCAGATCCTTCAGCGCGCCGCACATGCCTTCCAGGCGCCCGTCCACTGCTTGCAGATGATCGAGCAATTGGCCGATGGCCCGGGCCACCGGGTCAGGCATGTCTTCGCTGACACCGTAGGCGTCGAAACCGATCTTTTCCGCCATGGCTTTGCGCTTGGCGTCCTGCTCTTCGTCGGTCTTGATGATGATCCGCCCCGGAATCCCCACCACCGTGGCGCCCGGCGGCACTTCCTTGGTGACCACAGCGTTGGAGCCGACTTTGGCGCCGGCACCCACCATGAACGGACCGAGAACCTTGGCCCCGGCACCGACTACAACGCCGTCTCCGAGAGTCGGGTGGCGCTTGCCTTTGTTCCAGCTGGTGCCGCCGAGGGTCACGCCTTGATAGATGGTGACGTCGTCGCCGATCTCGGCGGTTTCACCAATAACGATGCCCATGCCGTGGTCAATGAAGAACCGCCGACCGACCTTGGCGCCCGGATGAATCTCGATCCCGGTCAGCCAGCGACCGAAGTTCGACACCAGTCGCGCCAGCCACTTCAACTCGTTGCGCCAGAGCATGCCGGCCAAACGATGAATCCAGATCGCATGCATGCCGGGGTAGCAGGTCAGGACTTCAAAAGCGTTACGCGCCGCCGGGTCTCGATGGAATACGCTTTGGATATCTTCACGCAAACGCTCAAACATCATTCAATCCTTCCGCTTTAGAAGCTCGCCACGGGCCGCTTTCTGGGTTTCCGTGAAGATGCCACGCAAAATATTCATTTCCGCCCGGCTGACCGAGCTGCGTCCGTACAACCGGCGCAGGCGCGCCATCAAGTGGCGTGGCTTTTCCGGGTCGAGGAATTCGATGGCAACCAGTGTCTGCTCCAGGTGCTCATAGAATCGCTCCAGCTCATCCATGGTCGCCAGCTCGGCGCTTTTCACCGAGGCCACTTCTTCTTTCTCGACCTTGCTCGGCTGACCCTGTGCGGCCAGCCAGGCCATGCGCACTTCATAACTCAATACCTGCACCGCCGCCCCGAGATTCAGCGAACTGAAGGTCGGGTCGGAAGGGATGTGCACGTGAAAATGACATCGCTGCAGCTCTTCGTTGGTCAGGCCGGAATCTTCACGGCCGAACACCAAAGCAATCTCGGCGCCCTGCCCGGCTTCCTCAACCACTTTGTTGCCGCATTCGCGCGGATCGAGCAGGGGCCAGGGAATGCGCCGGTCGCGGGCGCTGGTGCCGAGCACCAGATTGCAGCCGACCAGAGCATCTTCCAAGGTGGCGACGATTTGCGCGTTTTCAAGGATGTCACCAGCACCGGAGGCGCGGGCGTCGGCCTCATGGTGCGGGAAGACCCGCGGTTCGACCAGCACCAGTCGCGACAGACCCATGTTTTTCATGGCGCGCGCGGCCCCGCCGATGTTGCCGGGGTGACTGGTGTTGACCAGGACGACACGAATGTTCTGCAGCAAGGGAGGCGCTCTCGGACACAGGAAAGGGGGGCAAATCTTACAGAACAGCCTACCGTTAAGCTATGAAAGCGAACAGCGTCCTTCACCTGAAGAAAAGTTCTGATAGAATGCGCGGCTTTCTTTAACAACCTTAGGTGACACATCCATGCAGCCCATGCTGAATATCGCGCTGCGCGCCGCCCGCAGCGCCAGTGAACTGATCTTCCGCTCCATCGAGCGCCTGGATACCATCAAGGTCGACGAAAAAGACGCCAAGGATTACGTATCCGAGGTCGATCGCGCCGCTGAACAGAAAATCATCGATGCCCTGCGCAAGGCTTACCCGAATCACTCGATTCAGGGTGAAGAAACCGGCCTGCACGCTGGCACCGGCATCGAAGGCGAAGAGTACCTGTGGATCATCGATCCGCTGGACGGCACCACCAACTTCCTCCGTGGCATTCCGCACTTTGCAGTGAGCATTGCCTGCAAATATCGTGGTCGCCTGGAACACGCAGTAGTTCTGGACCCGGTCCGCCAGGAAGAATTCACCGCCAGCCGTGGTCGCGGCGCTCAACTGAACGGTCGTCGCCTGCGCGTCAGTGGTCGCACCAGCCTCGACGGCGCTCTGCTCGGCACTGGCTTCCCGTTCCGTGACGACCAGATGGACAACCTCGACAACTACCTCGGCATGTTCCGCGCCCTGGTTGGCCAAACTGCCGGCATCCGCCGCGCCGGTTCGGCGAGCCTGGACTTGGCTTACGTAGCTGCCGGTCGTTTCGATGCGTTCTGGGAATCGGGCCTGTCCGAGTGGGACATGGCTGCAGGCGCCCTGCTGATTCAAGAAGCCGGCGGCCTGGTGAGCGACTTCACCGGCGGCCACGATTTCCTTGAGAAAGGCCACATCGTTGCCGGCAACACCAAATGCTTCAAGGCAGTTCTGACGGCGATCCAGCCGCATCTGCCGGCCTCGCTGAAGCGCTAAGCTTTACGCGAAACCAAAAAGCACCCTTCGGGGTGCTTTTTTATGCCTGCAATTCCAAACAGCACAATTCCCTGTGGGAGCGAGCCTGCTCGCGAATGGGCGTGTCAACAAAGGAAATATCAACTGTTGGACCGCATTCGCGAGCAGGCTCGCTCCCACAGGTGAGAATCGCGCGCTGCCCTGAATCGCGGGTATAAAAAAAGCACCCCGCAGGGTGCTTCTTTTCACAACCGTAAATCCTTACTGAGCCGGCTCATTCTGCGACAGGATCAGCTTGCCTTCCTTGTCGACCGGAATCTGGTTGCCCGGATCGCGATCCATCCGCACTTTGCCTTCCTTGCCATCAAGCGAGTAACGCACGTCGTAACCGACGACCTTGTCGCTGATGTCATTGACCGTGTTGCAGCGAGTTTGCGTGGTGGTGTAGGTGTCACGCTCCTGCATGCCCTCCTGCACCTTGTTGCCCGCATAACCGCCACCGACCGCACCGGCCACCGTGGCAATCTTCTTGCCGGTACCGCCGCCAATCTGGTTACCCAGCAAACCACCGGCCAGCGCGCCGACCACGGTACCGGCGATCTGGTGTTGATCTTTTACCGGTGCCTGACGGGTCACCGTTACATCCTTGCATACTTCACGTGGAGTCTTGATCTGTGTCTTGACCGGCTCAACGGCTAATACTTGCGCATACTCAGGGCCGCTTTTAACCAGGCTGTAGGTGGCAACAGCACCCCCGGCTGTGACACCGACAGCACCCAATACCGCACCAACCAGCAACGACTTGTTCACATGAACCTCCTGACCATCACATGCGGGACGCGCCCGCGCTTCTCCCAGCCTTGGAGCACAAAAAAAGGCGCGAGTTCAACTCGCGCCTTTTGTTGGCTGACAGCCGGAAAAATCGCTGGCCGTTATGGACGGTCGTCGACTTCCTTGTCGGTGTTAGCCGGAGGAATCAGATCCTCGGTGGTCAGGTTCAGCCAGATCAGCACCACGTTGGCGATGTAGATCGACGAGTAGGTACCCGCCAGTACACCGATGAACAGTGCGATGGAGAAACCGAACAGGTTGTCGCCACCGAAGAACAGCAGCGCCGCGATCGCCAGCAGAGTGGAGATCGACGTCGCCATGGTGCGCAGCAGGGTCTGGGTGGTCGAGATGTTGATGTTCTCGATCAGCGTCGCCTTGCGCAGCACGCGGAAGTTCTCACGCACCCGGTCGAAAACCACGATGGTGTCGTTCAGCGAGTAACCGATGATCGCCAGCACCGCTGCCAGCACCGTCAGATCGAAGGTGATCTGGAAGTACGAGAGGATACCCACGGTCACGATGACGTCGTGGATCAGCGAGACAATGGCGCCGACCGCAAACTTCCACTGAAAGCGGAAGGCCAGGTAGATCAGGATGCCGCCGAGCGCCAGCAGCATGCCGAGGCCGCCCTGGTCGCGCAGCTCTTCACCGACCTGCGGGCCGACGAACTCGACACGCTTGACCGTCGCCGGGTTGTCGCCGCCGACTTTCTGCAATGCGTCTGCGACCTGATGGCCCAACTGCGGGTCTTCACCCGGCATGCGCACCAACAGATCGGTCGTCGCACCGAAGTTCTGCACCACGGCTTCGTGATAACCGGAGGTCGCCAGTTGCTCGCGCACCTTGGTGACATCGGCCGGACGCTCGTAGGTCAGCTCGATGAGCGTACCGCCGGTGAAGTCCAGGCCCCAGTTCATGCCCTTGGTGGCGACACTGAACAAGGCAATGACGGTAAGCAGCAATGTGACGCCGAACGCGAAGTTGCGAACGCCCATGAAGTTGATTGTACGTAACATGGCAGCCCCTTAAATCCACAACTTCTTGAAGTCACGTCCGCCAAAGATCAGGTTGACCATTGCGCGGGTCACCATGATGGCCGTGAACATCGAGGTAAAGATCCCGAGGGACATCGTCACTGCGAAACCCTTCACCGGGCCGGTGCCCATGGCGAAGAGAATGCCGCCGACCAGCAAGGTGGTCAGGTTGGCGTCGAGAATCGCGGTGAATGCCCGGCCGAAGCCTTCGTTGATTGCCCGCTGCACAGTCATGCCGGCGGCGATCTCTTCACGAATCCGCGAGAAGATCAGTACGTTGGCGTCGACCGCCATACCCATGGTCAGGACGATACCGGCGATACCCGGCAGGGTCAGCGTGGCGCCCAGCAACGACATCAACGCCAGCAGCAGCACCATGTTCACCGCCAGCGCGACGGTGGCGATGACGCCGAAGAAGCGGTAGATGGCGATGATGAACAGCGATACGAACAGCATGCCCCACAGGGAAGCGTCGATACCTTTGGTGATGTTGTCAGCACCCAGGCTCGGACCGATTGTGCGCTCTTCAGCGAAGTACATCGGTGCAGCCAGACCACCGGCACGCAGCAGCAGTGCCAGCTCGGACGACTCGCCCTGACCGTTCAGGCCAGTGATGCGGAATTGCGCACCCAGCGGCGACTGAATGGTCGCCAGGCTGATGATCTTCTTCTCTTCCTTGAACGTCTGCACCGCAACGTCTTTCTCGACGCCATCAACCACTTGTTTGGTGTAAGTGGTGACCGGACGCTGTTCGATGAAGATCACCGCCATGCTGCGGCCGACGTTGGAACGGGTCGCGCGGCTCATCAGCTCGCCACCGTGGCCATCCAGACGGATGTTCACTTCAGGCGTGCCGTGCTCGCCGAAACCGGCCTTGGCGTCGGTGACCTGGTCACCGGTGATGATCAGACCACGCTCGATCTGTGCTGGCGGACGGTTGCCCTCGCGGAATTCGAACGATTCGGAAGTGGCTTTCGAAGCGCCCGGCTCGGCGGCCAGACGGAACTCAAGGTTGGCCGTCTTGCCGAGAATACGCTTGGCTTCGGCAGTGTCCTGCACGCCCGGCAGCTCAACCACGATGCGGTTGGCGCCCTGACGCTGCACGATCGGTTCGGCAACACCCAACTCGTTGACGCGGTTACGTACCGTGGTCAGGTTCTGCTTGATGGAGTATTCACGGATTTCCGCCAGCTTGGCCGGGGTCATCGCCAGACGCAGCACCGGTTGACCGTTGAGGTCGGCCGGAACAATGTCGAAATCGTTGAAGTTCTTGCGGATCAGCGCACGGGCCTGTTCGCGGAAGTCTTCATCGCTGAAGCCCAACTGAATGGCACCGCCCAGTTGCGGCAGGCTGCGATAGCGCAGCTTCTCTTTGCGCAGCAGGCTTTTGACGTCGCCTTCGTAGACTTTCAGGCGCGCATCGAGAGCTTTGTCCATGTCCACTTCGAGCAGGAAGTGCACACCACCGGACAAGTCCAGACCCAGCTTCATCGGGTGCGCACCGAGGTTGCGCAGCCATTGCGGGGTGGTCTGTGCCAGGTTCAGCGCGACGACGTAGTCATCACCCAATGCCTTACGTACAACGTCTTTGGCCGGCAGCTGGTCTTCAGCCTTGCTCAGACGGATCAGACCGCCCTTGCCGCCCGCCGTCAGCGTTGCCGCCTTGACGTTGATGCCGGACTCTTTCAGCGCTGTGCTGACGCGAGCCAGATCGGCGTCATTGACCTGCAGAGCCGTGCTGGCGCCGCTGATCTGAATGGCCGGGTCATCGGGGTAAAGATTGGGAGCGGAATAAATCAGACCGATCGCCAGCACCGCCAGGATCAGAATGTATTTCCACAGAGGGTATTTGTTCAGCATCACGCCGCCCGTTATGAACGCGGGGCGCCTTGCGCGCCCCGTCGATTGAGTAGAAGTTGTTGCTCTTAGATCGCTTTCAGCGTGCCTTTTGGCAGCGTGGCGGCGATGGCGCCTTTCTGGAACTTCATTTCCACGGTGTCGGACACTTCCAGAACCACGAAGTCATCGGCAACCTTGGTGATCTTGCCGGCGATGCCGCCAGTGGTCACGACTTCGTCGCCCTTCTGCAGGCTGCTCAGCAGGTTCTTCTGCTCTTTGGCGCGCTTGGCCTGTGGACGCCAGATCATCAGGTAGAAGATGACCAGGAAGCCGACCAGGAAAATCCACTCGAAGCCGCCGCCCATTGGGCTTGCAGCAGCCGGTGCAGCTGCGTCAGCCATGGCGTTAGAGATAAAAAAGCTCATTTAGCACTCCAGTTGCAAATGTTGAATCTTGGGGTCAGAAAACTCAGTCCAAAGGCGGGACGGGAAGTCCGCGTTTGGCGTAGAAGGCATCGACAAAGGCGGCCAATGTACCCTGTTGAATAGCCTCGCGCAAACCAGCCATCAGCACCTGATAATGGCGCAAGTTATGGATGGTATTGAGCATGCTGCCGAGCATTTCGCCGCACTTGTCCAGGTGATGCAGATAAGCGCGCGAGAAGTTCTGGCAGGTGTAGCAATCGCAGGTCGGATCCAGCGGCGATTCATCATGGCGATGGAACGCGTTACGGATCTTCAGCACACCGGTATCGATGAACAGATGCCCATTGCGGGCATTACGGGTTGGCATCACGCAATCGAACATGTCCACCCCGCGGCGCACACCCTCAACCAGATCTTCCGGTTTGCCAACGCCCATAAGGTAACGAGGTTTGTCAGCGGGCATCTGGCCCGGCAGATAATCCAGCACCTTGATCATTTCGTGCTTCGGTTCGCCCACCGACAGACCGCCAATGGCGAGGCCGTCGAAGCCGATCTTGTCGAGGCCTTCGAGCGAGCGCATGCGCAGGTTTTCATGCATGCCGCCCTGGACGATACCGAACAGCGCTGCGGTGTTGTCGCCGTGGGCATTCTTCGAACGCTGCGCCCAGCGCAGCGACAACTCCATCGATACCCGCGCGACGTCTTCGTCAGCCGGATACGGCGTGCATTCGTCGAAGATCATCACAATGTCGGAACCGAGATCGCGCTGCACCTGCATCGATTCTTCCGGACCCATGAACACTTTGGCGCCGTCGACCGGAGAAGCGAAGGTCACGCCCTCCTCCTTGATCTTGCGCATCGCGCCGAGGCTAAACACCTGGAAGCCGCCGGAGTCGGTGAGGATCGGGCCTTTCCACTGCATGAAATCGTGCAGGTCGCCATGTTCCTTGATCACTTGAGTGCCGGGACGCAGCCACAGGTGAAAGGTGTTGCCCAGAATGATTTCCGCGCCCGTGGCGACGATGTCGCGCGGCAGCATGCCCTTGACCGTGCCGTACGTGCCGACCGGCATGAACGCCGGGGTCTCGACGGTGCCACGGGGGAAGGTCAGGCGACCACGACGAGCCTTGCCATCGGTGGCCAGCAGCTCAAAGGACATTCGACATTCGCGACTCATTCTGTTTCCTCTGGGCCTGTCTGTTCAGGGGCAGTTGGAGCGGGATTGCGGGTGATGAACATCGCATCCCCGTAACTGAAAAAGCGGTAGCCGTTTTCCACGGCGGCCTTATAGGCGGCCATGGTTTCGGGATAACCGGCAAACGCGGAAACCAGCATCAACAGCGTGGATTCCGGCAAATGGAAATTGGTCACCAGGGCATCGACCACATGAAACGGCCGGCCCGGATAGATAAAGATGTCGGTGTCGCCACTGAACGGCTTGAGCACACCATCGCGCGCCGCGCTTTCCAGCGAACGCACGCTGGTGGTGCCGACCGCAATCACCCGACCGCCCCGCGCACGGCACGCAGCGACCGCATCGACCACATCCTGGCCGACTTCCAGCCACTCGCTGTGCATGTGGTGATCTTCGATCTTCTCGACACGCACCGGCTGGAACGTCCCCGCGCCCACGTGCAACGTCACGAATGCAGTCTCGACGCCCTTGGCAGCAATCGCCTGCATAAGCGGCTCATCGAAATGCAGCCCCGCCGTCGGCGCTGCGACCGCACCCAGACGCTGGGCGTACACGGTCTGGTAACGCTCGCGATCCGAGCCTTCATCCGGGCGGTCTATATAAGGAGGCAACGGCATGTGCCCGACGCGGTCGAGCAGCGGCAAGACTTCCTCGGCGAAACCCAGCTCGAACAACGCATCATGACGCGCCAGCATCTCGGCTTCGCCACCGCCGTCGATAAGGATCTTCGAACCCGGTTTCGGCGACTTGCTGGAGCGCACATGCGCCAGCACGCGGTGCGCATCGAGCACGCGCTCGATGAGAATTTCCAGCTTGCCGCCGGACGCTTTCTGCCCGAACAGCCGCGCCGGAATCACCCGGGTATTGTTGAACACCATCAAATCGCCCGGGCGCAAATGCTCAAGCAAATCAGTGAATTGACGGTGTGCCAGGGCGCCGCTCGGCCCATCAAGGGTCAGCAGGCGACTACCGCGACGCTCGGCCAACGGATGGCGGGCGATCAGCGAATCAGGAAGCTCGAAAGTAAAGTCAGCAACGCGCATGATGGGGTTCGTCTAGCAGGGCCGGAAAGTCTAGCGGAAATATCAAAAATTGACCATGAAACGTGATTGACCAACGGTAATCACCTCTCTATACTTCGCCGCCATTGAGCCCTGATGGCGGAATTGGTAGACGCGGCGGATTCAAAATCCGTTTTCGAAAGGAGTGGGAGTTCGAGTCTCCCTCGGGGCACCACATAGCAGTATCTGAGAGTCTCTACCAGCCTCTCAGACCCAGAGAAACCGGCCACTTGGCCGGTTTTTTTGTGCCTGTCTGTTTATCCCTGTCTCCCCTTATCCGTTGTATCCCTGTATCCCTGCTTGTATCCTGAGAAAAATACCGAACTTTGGGATACAAGGATGAAGCGCGCAGACATCAAGCGCCGCCCTCTCGCTGACACTACACTTGCGGGATTGGAGCCGGAATCAAAGGAATACAGGGAGCTGGACGGAAACGGCCTCTACTTCAGGGTTAAACCTGATGGTGGTAAATCCTGGCAGCTCCGCTACAAACGTCCGGCGGGCAATTGGGCTTGGATGGGGCTCGGGGGTTACCCGGAAGTTAGTGGCGCGTTGGCAAGGGACAAAGCTGCCGATCTACGCAAAGTAGTGAGTAGCGGTGCCGATCCCCTTGAACAAAAGCGATCCGCGAAAGCTGCTATCGATGCGGCCAAGACCCGAACCTTTCGAGCTGCCGCTGATGCCTGGCTGAAGGCAAAAGAGGAAAAGGGTCTCGCACCCTCCACTCTCAATAAAATCCGCACCTACCTCGACAAAGACATACTCCCGGCACTGGGAGATAAGCCTCTAGACGAAATCACCCGTACCGATTGCGCGGAACTCCAAGCATCCATCGAAGCCCGGGACGCACACAACGTGGCGGAAAAGTGTCGCACTTGGATCAATCAGATATTCGGGCGAGCCATCGGTTTGGGCCTCACGGAAAACGATCCGGGCAGTCGCCTACGAGATATTGCAGCCCAAGCCCCGAAGACTCAGCAGCATCCTCATTTGCTTGAGCCTGAGTTGGCAGAATTCCTTCGAGCACTCAAAAACACTCCCAGCAGGCTGACGGCCCGGACTGCAGCATGGCTCTGTATCTGGACCGCATCTAGACCGGGCATGGTTCGGTTAGCTGAATGGAAAGAGTTCGACCTTGATAAAGCGCTATGGACGACACCTGCCGCCAAGATGAAGATGCGAAGAGACTTTGTGTGTCCACTCCCTAAGCAAGCGCTTTCCGCTCTCAAAGAACTTCATAGCCTCACAGGTCGTAGTCGCTGGCTGTTCCCTGGTGTGGGCGCTAAGAATCCAACGATTAGCGAAAACACCATCAATAAAGTCTTCGCGACGGTTGGTTACAAAGGTCGCTTGGTTGGTCATGGTACTCGTCACACCGCCAGCACTCTGCTCAGGGAACACGGCTGGCCGAAAGAGCATGTCGAAGCGCAGCTTGCTCACAAAGAAGAGGGAATATCCGGGGTATACAACAAGGCTCAATACCTTGAGCACCGGGTGAAGATGATGCAGTGGTATGCAGATCACCTTGATGCGTTGGCAAGCGAAAAGGTGATCAAGGGACAATTTGGAAGATCGGTATGAATGCACTTATCCATACCACCTTCAAAATCCGTGTAACAAGTGTTACTCGTGTAACGATGCCGGCCAACCCCCCGGATTCATTGGCTTTCAATCCCGTTACACTCCAGCACGCCATTCCGCACACTCGATGTAACGCACGCCGATTGTGTAACGCTACATCACGCCCCTTGCCTGCTACGGGCAGACACTCCCTAACACTTGCCCATGGCGCAAAGCTCGCTGGCTACGCTTCCAACCCGCAGGGCGCGGGACAGCGCGTTGCACGTCGAGAGCCATTCGCATGATTGATACCCACCCGATCTTGCACTCGGCGCTAACCGCTGGCCTGATCCAATATCTCTCAGAGCAGCCACTCTACGAGTTCTGCAATGAACAGATCACTGACGTGTGCGATCTGATCAATCAGTGCTGCATTCGCATCCAGACCGGCGACATTAGCAGCGACATGAGCAGCATGTGCATCCAGACAACGATGCATGAGGAGGCTATTTTTCAGTACGCCTCAACCGACAAAAAAAACCGTCTCGCTCATTGGGTTCGCCAATACAGCAAGTGTCATTCAGCCTCGGAACGCGAGGCATATGCAGCCTACGTCATGGCCTGCGCAGTAAAAGCGCTGAGCGCCTTAGCTGATTGGATGCGCTCCACCGAACAAGAGGCTTGGTCGCATGTTGCCGAGCCTCCGACGGATTGGCCGTGGGACCTTTATTGTCAGGTTGTGGAAAGACAGGTCGATCCTAACGAACGTATTGAGGCATTGGACCAGTACGTGCTGTTTTTGGAGCCCATAACATCCCTACCCTGCTTGATCAGTGACGAGCTGACCCCAATCGCTTACAGGGCAATCGAGAACGCTATCCGCACTAAGGGGGGCATCATCAGCGGAATAGAGCGTAACGAAGAAATAGGCGCACGGGATACAGCAATCATTAGGCAAGGTCGACACTACGTGTCTAGCGGAATGTCACGGCGAAACGTGACCACGGCGGTTCACGCCTGGCTGGAACGGGAGGTGTCCAAACCACTCAAACAGCGCGCTGAGTGGGTGACAATGGAAACAGAAAAAGCGCTAACCCGCAAAAGCGTGGAAGGAATCCTCAAGCGCAATTTTGTGGTGTGACCGATATTTCAATTTCATTTCAAATGGAAGTGAACTGCTCACCGCCGACCAATTTCTAGACCATTGCTCTCGTTGTCCAAATCAATCGAGAGCAATACCTATGAACACCTCTGTCACCGATTTTCCCCGCAATACTCCCGCCAACGCCGCCTCACTTTTTGATGCCGCTTCAACCTTAATCCGCATGCGGGAAGTGGAAAGCATCGTGGGGATGAAGCGTTCGACCATCTACAAACTGATGCAGCGCACCGACTGCGGCTTTCCGCAGCCCGTCAAACTGAGCAACAGCAACGCACGCGGCGCCCCTGTCGCCTGGGTCCTTTCCGAAGTTCAAGCGTGGGCGCGCAGCCGCATCGAGGCACGTGATCAGGTGGCTGCATGAGCCACAAGACTGCAAACAACGCTTTGATGCACCCCTTTTCCGTGTTGCGTCGGATCGGTTTCTCGTCTCGCATCATGCAGCGTCTTGAACGCTACCGCAGCCAGCAGGACAGGCAAGGTCGCGTTGTCAGCGTGCTCAGCTGGGCCGACGGCACCTGGTGCGCCCTCTCCCTCCACTGCGAAAAGACCGGGGCCGTTGTCGTCGACGAAGGCCAGCAGGTTGACGCTTACGAAGACGCCCGCTCCATGCTCAGCGGCGGATTTCTGCCCCTTCTCTCCCTGCGCTGGGAAGCCCATGCCTGAAATGAAAACGCCTCCGGGGGCGATCCGGAGGCGTTGAGGTCAATCTACATGCACGAACAATTTATGCCGCACCTGAAAAAACCGCAAGCCATCAGCGCAGTTGCACTTTGGAAAAACGGACGTTACTCTCTGATCGTCGCTGCAAATTCAGCGACCGGGTTTGGCGACCCGAGATACTTGGCGCACAGGCGCCCCAACCGACAGCAGGCGCTTTTTTTGTGCCCGCCGTTTCGTGTTATGGCAGCTGTGCGTGGGAGACCTTCGGGTCTGCCGGGTTCCAAGTTCCCGGTTCGCCAACCTGCGCACAGCTGCCACCTTAAATCGTTTGGCGACGATCAGTGGCAGCTCCATCCTCAAACTTGGAGCGTCACCCATGCCTGCACTCAATCCGCCCAAAATTCGCGCCGCTGCACACCGTGCAATGGCTCTCGCCGCTTTACACGCGAACTCCAGCCTCGCTACACGTCTCTCCCGTTACAACGCTCACATGGCCAAAGCCCGCGCACTCGAAATCGCAGGTGGCGCCCAATGAACAACGCCCTGAGTTTCTCGCTGCCTGAAGACCTGCTTTGCGTGAATCCAAAAGCAGAAGCCGGCGTACCGATCGACGCTATCACCTGTGCCATCGACCGTGCTGACTCAGTGCTGACCCTGCTTGAAGATCACTTCGAAAACGAATCCTCGCGCCTTGCCAATCACATCATTGCCGCCGTCCTCTGGGATGTGCGCGGCACCCTCGGGCTGATCAAGACGCTCGCCATGCACGGTGACAACACCTCGACGCCTGCTGCGCAGAAAGGCGGTGCGCTATGAACCACCGCCAGAACAACTCCGTGAAGCGCCCGAGCTTTGCTGACGTAAAAGCCGCTGCTCTGAAAGACATTGATCGTGTCTTGTCGCACTGGCTGCCCAATGGCAAGCGCGTGGACGGCGGCAAGGAATATACCGCACCAAATCCAACCCGCAGCGACAAGCGCGCCGGATCGCTCAAGGTCAATTTGAGCAAGGGCACTTGGGCCGACTTCGCCACGAGCGACAAGGGCGGCGACCTGATCGATCTGGTGCGCTATCTAGAAGGCGGCACCGATGTCGAAGCTTGCAACAAGCTGGCGGGCTGGCTGAACGTTGCGCCCGGCGCCGCCAAGACGAAGGCCGCACCGAGCAAGCCCAAGGCGCCGACATGGAATGCGATCCTGCCGATCCCGACAGAGGCTATGAACAAGTGTCCGGCTAAACACCGGGATCATGGTGTTCCGTCCAATATATGGATCTATCGCGACGCGCAGGGTCAGCCCCTCATGGCGCTGTATCGCTTCGACCTCGGCGCCGATGAAGACGGCGAGCCGAAGAAGGTCTTTGCACCCCTGACGTGGTGTCAGCGCGCCGACAGCCAAAACAAACAATGGCGCTGGCAGGGTCTCGCGGATCCGCGCCCGCTGCTGCGCCTTGATGAACTGGCCCAGCGCGGTGATGCACCTGTAATTCTGTGCGAAGGCGAGAAAGCGGCCGATGCGGCCTGCGAGCTGTTGCCGGACTACGTGGCCACCTGCTGGCCGAACGGTTCCAACTCATGGCACAAAGCCGACCTGACGCCGCTCCAAGGCCGCGATGTTGTGTTGTGGCCGGACAACGACGATAGCGGCAAAACCTGCATGGCCACCGTTGCCGAGAAGCTACGCGATATCGGCGCCGGCTCGGTTCGGGTCGTCGCGCTGGACGTGTTCAAACGCAAGCCCACGCTGAAGAATGACCGCGCCGCGTTTGCCAAAGGTGGTCAATGGGATGACGGTGATGATGCCGCCGATGCCCTCGCCAAAGGCTGGACAGCCGCCCACTTCGCCGAACTGGAAAGCAGCGGCGAGCTGTTCGGCGTGATCGAGCAGAAGGTGGTTGCTGCTCCAGTTGAATCCGAGCCAGAAGCGAAGCCTAAAGCAGCGGCAAAACGCCCTACCAAATCGAAAAACGATCTGATGCCGGGTGGCTTTCGCCTGACGTCCGAGGGCGTGTTTTATGCAGGTGATGATGGAGAGGCACGCCCGGTGTGTTCGCCTCTGGCCATTCTCGCCCGCACCCGTGACGAGAAGGGACACAACTGGGGCTTGCTGGTCGAGTTCGACGATCCCGATGGCACCAAAAAGCGCTGGAACATCCCGGCGCGCACCATGACCGGTGACTTCGGCAAGGACGTGCTCGGTCCATTGGTAGACATGGGTTTGCGCCTCGCCGGCAGTCGTTCGGGACGCAACGCACGTAACGACCTGCAGAGTTACCTCGGTGGTTTCGACAGTGCACAACGCGCGCGTCTGGTCACTCGTTTAGGCTGGCATGACAGCGCCTTTCTCCTGCCCGAGCACCAGGTTGGCACGCACAGCGAACATCTGCACTTCTATGACGCCGGTGCACAGCTTCCACCGATCAGCGAAGCGGGCACGCTCGAACAATGGCAACAGCAGATCGGCGCACTGTGCGTTGGCAATCATCGCCTAGCTTTTGTCGTCGGGGTGGCGTTCGCGGGTCCGCTGCTACACATGCTCGGCCATGAGTCGGGCGGCTTCCACCTATACGGCGACAGCTCCGGCGGCAAGACCACTCACCTGCAAGTTGCCACCTCGATCTATGGCGGACCGCGCTTGGTGCGTTCGTGGCGCTCGACTGACAACGCGCTGGAGTCCATCGCTGCCGCGCATTCTGATGGACTCCTGGTACTGGATGAAATCGGCATGTGTGATCCACGCATCATTGGCGAAACGGTCTACATGCTCGGCAACGGCACGGGGAAGGCTCGCGCCAATGACCGAGGCCAAGCAGGCCGACAGGTACAAGAGTGGCGCCTGCTGTTCCTCTCCACAGGCGAGAAGACTTTGGCGCAGCACATGGCCGAAGCCAACAAGGAACTGAAAGCGGGCATGGAGGTGCGCATGCTCGCCGTTCCGGCCGATGCGAGCAAAGGCCTCGGTATGTTCGACACGCTCAACGGTTTCGAGGATGCGGCAGCGCTCTCCGATGCGCTCAAAGCCCGCGTAGCGAAATACTACGGCACCCCGCTCACTGCATTTCTGACGGCGCTGTGCGAACCCGGCAGACGCCACGGCTGGGCGGCGATCCTGCGCCGCACGCTGGAAAGCTTTATTGCTAAATCGCTTCCTGCATCCGCGAGTGGGCAGGCGCACCGTGCTGCCGCGCGTTTCGGTCTCGCGGCAGCCGCAGGCGAGCTGGCCACCGCCATGGGTATCACCGGCTGGCCGGACGGGACCGCCACCACGGCCGCTCGCGTGTGCCTGAGTGCTTGGCTAAACGAACGTGGCGGCGCCGGTAATTTCGAGGGCGATGCAATATCGGCGAGGCTGCGACAGTTCATTGAGCGCTTCGGCGAAAGCCGCTTCACCCGCTGGGAATCGACTGCAGCCAAGATCGACGAACACGGCCCGCGCACGATCGACCGCCTCGGCTTTCGCAAGACGCTGGAGCACGGCATGGGCGACACCCTGCACACCACAAATACCTACTACGTGCTGACCGAGGCTTGGCGCTCGGAGATCTTCCGGGGCATGAACCTTACCGCAGTAAACAAGGAACTCTTGCAACGCGGTGTGCTGGAGCCGAGCAGCGACGGCAAGGCATCAAGTCTGGTGCGATTGCCCGGCTTAGGCCAACAGCGCTGCTACATCGTGAAGGCTATTCCGGGAACGGATGACAGCGAGGCTCGGGCTGCCTGAGGGCATCTCAGCTGATCGAGGTAACGCCGGCGCACTCCCGGCCTCGCCAGCCAGATCAATGTAATCAAAACTCATCAAGGACCATGAACATGAAAATGAAAATGAAAATGAAAATGAATGAATTGAAACAGCAACGAGCCGCTCTGGTCGCTGAGCGCGAAACTATCGAAAACAGTCTTCCTGTTCTGGAGGCCGAGTGGCGCAACGCCCCCAGCAACTACAGCCCGAACGGCAACATGATAGGAAGCCCTGAGGGGCGTGAAGCTATGGAGCGGCTATCATCTGCCAACAGCCGCTTGCGAGCTATCCCATACGAGCTTGAACGCACTGAAACAAAGATCGCGTATTTGGAACGCATGGAGCAGGTTGACGAGATCAAAACGAAGTCGATCCAAGCCATGTCCGAAACTGCTGCTGAGGTTGAAGCGTTGCAACGGACACAGTCGCACTTGAATGAGCGCCTTCTGACGATTCAGACGGATGCGGAGCAATCCCTGGAAAAAGCGCAGCAAGCAGAAAGAGACGCTGCGAGTCTGTATGCCAGAAGTCTCGCCAGTGGCGACAGCGAAGGCGAGAAAGCTGCCAACGGCGAAATTCAGAAGGCGGCCAAGCAACTCGCAACCACAGATGAGCACGTTAGAAGGCAGGAGCTCATCCTCGTGGCTTTACAGGCGGAACTTGACTCCCTTGAAACGCAAATCTCAAACGCCAAGCAGCGAGCAAACGAAGCGAAAAACGCGGCCCTGAGCGCAGTAGGGCTTACGTTAGACGAAGAGTGGAATGCCGTTACAGATCAACTCATAGCTATAGGCGCACGGATAATTGCCGTGAGCTACCAAAAGGGGGGCTCGGGATACGGTTTCTCCAAGCTGGATGTACCTCGATTCGGCCCTTTTCATTCGGACCTTGATAACTCAGAACTGGCCGCTGCAGCCCGTGATATTTCATTGGAAGATTTGCTGGCAGCATGACCCCGAAATAGCCCGCCGACGCGGGCTGGTTAGTGACCCTCGGATTAAATAAATCATGTTTACACCCATACAAAACATCGCCAGCTGGACTGACACCCTGAAAGCGCGCAAAAGTTATTTGACGGCGCTAATGAAGGTCGTGGATATCAAAGCCGGCAAAGCTTCTAAAGTCCAGACACTAACCGTCAACTTAATCAAGAACGAAATGAGCCTCATCGAAAGCCAGTTAAAAGGTCGAAAGTAACCTGAACTCTATGCTGCAATGCTATTCAGATAGATATCTTCAAAAATAAATAAGGAAGCAATAATGTCAAAACTTGCCGAATACCGTCAGCTAGAAAAACACTTGGCCGAACAGCTTCAGGCGCTGGAAGCTCTGAAGAGCGACGGTGCACTGAAAAAAGAAATCGAATTTGAAACCAAGCTTCGTGAATTGCTCTCCCAGTACGGTTTCAGCCTCAAGCACATCATCAACCTACTAGACCCACAGAGCAGCGCACGCG
This sequence comes from Pseudomonas sp. S3_G06, assembly GCF_054667565.1. Taxonomy (NCBI): domain Bacteria; kingdom Pseudomonadati; phylum Pseudomonadota; class Gammaproteobacteria; order Pseudomonadales; family Pseudomonadaceae; genus Pseudomonas; species Pseudomonas sp. S3_G06. The sequence continues at coordinate 400,604 of NZ_CP162738.1, read as the reverse complement.
GCAAAGCTCATGTTCAGGCGCCAGGCACGCGTAAACCTCGCGAGCTGAAGACGTATAAAAACCCTCACACTGGCGAAGTGGTCGAAACCAAAGGCGGTAATCACAAGACGCTGAAGGAATGGAAAAGCAAGCACGGTTCCGATGAGGTTGAAAGCTGGTTGAAAAAGTAAGGTCGTTGCATCTGAAAAAGGGTCCAGAAGGGCCCTTTTTGTCATTTTAGTATTCCTGGTTTACCTACAACAGCACGGTCGTGCTGGAAAGCAGCACTATGGCGCTCCGCTGCATAACCACGTCTGTAGCACCACCACCGGCCACTCTACCAATGAAGCTACCGCCCTCGGTGTTTTTGATCTTTTCACAGGCTTCTATGTTGCCTGATGCCTAGACTGCTTGACCTTCTTACAGGATGTTCCCCCTCCTAAGGCTGCGCGGATCCAGCCTAAGTATTTAACAACCGTTGCAGCCTTGGCGACGCCCTCTGCGTGACTGGCATAACCTGGAATTTGACCCGGAGCACAGATCGGCTGATAACCGTTCTTCACGAACCTCTTCTATCGACCAAACCACACAGGCAAGTCTCGCTTGAAAGCGCAATCATTTTGGCCTGGAGTGATAGTGAAATTCAGATAGTATGATGGCGTTTTGTTCCAAGGATTGCTTAGAGTTTGACGATAAGGAACGCACCATGACGAAATTGGTAACTGCGTCGGTTGGCCGATTCAATGGGAAACCGGACAACACTCTGCAGGCCACGTGTGAAAGCCTCTCGGTTTTGTTCGAGCTTCTAACCGGGAAAAACCTTATTCGGGAATACATCGCCTCGCGGGTACGTGAGCGATTAAATATTAAACCTACGACGTGTGGGAGTTACTACTCGTCAATACGCTCCTTCCTTAGCGGCAAAACAGGGCTAATCTCTATAGCATTAAGGTGCAATTTAACAAGCCGGCTTTTCAAGGCCGTGCCCACCCCTCAAATCATGACTATACGAGCTGACCGATGCCTCCGTTTCAGCCTCTGAGTAAATCAGACAGGACAGTTGCTGAATTCACCGCGCACTCTGTGGTTGCGTATTATCCAACAAAAACTAATGTGGCCATATGAAAATTGACAAACTTAGAATCTTTTATGATGAGCTAATATTCGAGTTTCGTGATGACTGTGAGTGCGAGCTTCACTTTAGCAAAAATAAAAGTTGGATAAACATATTCACTTCCAAGCCCGCCGAGTCCACTGAGGTGCCAGCCTTGGAGAGGTCCAAGACCGAGTTAGTTTCTTATCATGCACCTAACAGCTTGACAGCTTGGTTCCATTTGGCCGACACAAATGTAACCGTGTCTCTAACATTTGCAAAATCACCACAAATAGAAAAAAGACGAAAATATAGAGCACGAATTGAAAGAATTCATGAGAGTGCTTCGAATGCGTACAAGGTGTCACACCACCCGCTCACACACTTACTTGCCAAAGATGCTTTTAGAAACACATTGATAGCTGAAATGCAAAAGATATCAGAGCTACCTTCATCTTATGTAGCAGCACAAGAAAGCAAACACCCAAGAAAACTTGCTGTAATGGCATTAGATATAGACTATTTCAAACAGGTTAACGACACTTGGGGGCACCTATATGGAGACCAAGTACTGAAAACATTTGGCAAAAGACTAGAGGAAACCGCCCTCAAAATTGAGAGCATCTCCTCATACGACCCAAATATATATGTAGGGCATCCGTCCGGAGAAGAATTTTTGATCTTGGTTAGTGCGAACGCCACTAAGGAGCAATTCAAAATTTGGGCGGATGAATTTAGGTCTAGTATTTCCGAAGAAGTACTTCCTACCCAGAAAGAGTGGGATTGGCTATCCGAAAGTAGCGATACTACAGCCCTTAATCTTCCTCAAACACAAGACAGAACCGTTACCACTAGCATTGGAGTGGCGTTACATAGCCACTCCCCCTCATCAGACTCTGCATCAGACCCCTCTGCAGCTTTACTTGACCGAGCCGATACCGCGCTATATCGGGCTAAAGCCGCAGGTCGAAATCAAGCGATATTTTATGACGAGATACTTTCCTCGTGCGGCCGAGTTATAGAACAAGATTTAAATACTGGCGTGATAGCCATTGACATAGGGTCCAATGTAGGAGTTTCAACAGGGCAAGAGTTCAAAGTTTTCAACCCGAAATTTTCAGGTTATAAAAAGTTTTCAGTGAACGATGGTCGCACCACTCGAACCTTAGGAACGTATCCCCGAGTTGAAAGCGCCAGAATTGTGGTTTTTGACTGCCAGCCTGAAATCTCTTTCGCCTCCATCGATTCAATTGACGATTTAAATGTTAGCCTTGAGGTTGGATCAATTTTGGAAGCTATCCCTGCGGGAAGCATTGGCCATCTACTTCCAAACTCATCTAGGTACTTCCCAGTAATTAATGATAATTTGCGTACCGGCGGAGCAGAGGCAATCCAAGACTTCTTGAAATCCAACCCGGAAACCAATAAACCTTACGCCCTTGTTGTGCGCTTTACACGGGAGCCTGAATACTTAAGGAAATATGGAACAGCATCATTAAACAATGCTTTGGCCAGACTCTACCGTGCTGCACAAACTGAGTTTCAAAGCTCTCGCAATGTTGAAGTTTTGGATAGATCGTCAATATGCGTAGTAGGAACAGAAAAAAGCTACAACGAAGAGTCTATAAATGACTTTGTTGATAAGCTTGCAGATGAGCTTCCGGAGTTGGGCGTTCTCGGTGGAGTTTTTTGCAATGAAGATCTGAGTTTGTTTGCAAAAAAAGACGTGACATTAGATCCTGTGCACACCATAGAGCTGGCTCGTTTCGCATCATCAGAGCTGGGGAGGGATCCGGAATTGAAAGTGAGGCATTTCAATACGCGAACACCTGGCCAGGTTTTTAGTGCACTCAGAGAAACACGCTCTTATGAAATAGCTTACGCCGACTTTGAAAAACTAATTAGCTTTGGAGTAAAACTCGCCGATGTTTATAATCATGGAGGGCTAATTTCGAGCGGCCTAGGTGATCGACAAAGGGCATTAAAGCACTATCTAACCGCTACGAAAATGTCTCCGGGTGACTATATATATAAAACGAATGTTGGCACTGCCGCCTACGCGCTACATGAAGTTGAGGTTGGCCTTGAGGTACTCAACACTCTTACAGATGAAGAGGTTGAAAAAGCTAGAAGTGTGCACTCTTACGGCTACATGTCCTATGCTTCTCTTTTGGCGACAGCTAAACTAAACGGATATCACTCATACAATCATGAACGCTTCATTGCTATGGCTCCCATCGCACTAGAGATGCCAGACGTACTTGAATACGTCACTCAAAATATCCTCGAAGCGCTTTCAATGCCTTAATGTTTTATTCGTATATATTCTGCCCGCCCCTCTCTCTAAGAGGGGCATGCTTCAGGCCGAAAGCCTATCAGACTGATTTTCGCCTTCATGAATTTTAGAGTGCCCTTAGCCAATCGCTCTTGACGAACTAAGGAAAAAGCTAGCTTAACATTATAAAATGGCGACTTTCATTCGACTTATTATGGAACCTACAACAGAGGAGGTGTCAGCTCCACGATTTGCTTTATAAGGAAATGTAAATCTCATCTCCTCCTCACCCGTTCTTTTAACAACAAGAACTTCTTCCGCTCTGACTTGTATTTCCAAATTGAGTTTCGACATAACAGGATCAGAATCAATAAACGCCATCAATAAACTATGAATTTGGTGTTTTCGAGCTTGTTGGGTGTCAATGTACTCTAGAAAAGATACCTCTTCATCACGAACTTCAACTACGCCATCAGATGGTTCGGAGCTATCCTCAATATAAGGCTCATTAAAATGCGTGATAAGTGATGCCGGCCTTCCAGCGCGACTGTCAAGTATTGCATTAATGATCGCGGATTTTGCCTCCTCCCCCAACTCCTTAAAGTCATTCCATTCTTCCTGAAGTCGATAAATTCGATGCAAAGGGATTCTTACTCTGAAATACGTGCCATTTGCATTAATAAGAATAGAACTGCTAGCTGAATATCTATCCCTAGTGCGATCCGGCTGAACAAAATTTGCAATTCCCAGTTCAGACAATATCTGCTTCAGCGAGTCGGTAGACTTAATTAGAGTGTCAAATTTTTCAGGGGCTATTTCGTTTATCAGACTATAGGTAAAGTCCACAAGGGTGCGAAAGCGGATAGCGCCTTTCGCAGTTTCTTTCAGTTCACCACTAGAGATAGAGCCGAGCACGGCGGCTTTCAGATCCGCGATTTGACTACTTAGCAAGTCAAGGCTTCTTCCATCGGTTGTTTTTAAACGCTGCTCGCTCAGCAATCTTTGAAAAAGACCCGACCATTGTTTTTTTAACTGCATTTCAATATCTTCGAATCTTGAAAACTCAAAAATACTGTTATTCTCATTCCGTAAACGTAAGAAATTTATGAATTCAAATATATAAGCGGCCGTTTCTGGCTTATCTATCGATGAAAATTCAATCTCTTTAATTATGTCTTTGTTTTTGTTTTTCTCATAGGTCAAATGATCCCTCATTATCCCTGAATCAACAAAAGCAAATACGGGAATCCCATGCTGTATAGCTTGTAAAATTTCCGCTTGAGTTATTGAGATTTTGTATCCGCCCTCCCCGAATCTATCCGACCGACTCATGTCATTGATTTTTTCAAGATCTATTTGCTCGAGTGCTTTGGGGATGATGGTTCCGCCGAACCGAGAGCCCACAACGAGAACGACTACGTCACAGTTTTTCACTTCTCGAAGACAGCTGGTATGAGTATGAACTTGGGGGTCAAAAATAACTTCAGCTTGATCACTCATAATAGGCTCATGACCAAACCCTAACATCACGCTTCGCAACTGCCCTCTCAAGGAGTGGAGGTCGTAGCAGGTTGACGATATAAAAACCTTTAGGCTTGCCACACGATATCCTTTTGAAGAAGCGAGTTAGGTGCCATCATCGGCTTGTTTTGTTGACAGAGTATCCAATGATTCGGAGCGTGGATAGGTTCGTTTCATTCGTTTCTAATCTTTCGAATAATCTGTAACCAATCTAAATTGGCTACAGATTATAGTTTTAATTTCGACGAATGCTTCCAGAGAGCGATTCCAATTGTGCCAGCGACCTGCACAGCCATTAGGCAGACGGCAGCACTCGGACAACTGCACAATCTTCGCTAGCGGCCGATTGATGCATGTGATGCCGGGCACGAAGGGCCGCTTCTGGCCGGTATGGGCCGTTGGCTTTAGGGCCTCAAACGCACTTTGGTCTGTGGGAGCACTTGCCCGTCCGGCGAAGTCAGTTACTCCTCAAACTAGCCTACGCGTCTAGAAGTGCTATTTGGCTCTCAGTACCGTGCGAACGGACAAATCCCTGCATGGCTTCGGACAGTGGGGGTTCGATGAAGAAATTTCCGTACCGCTCTACGAAGCCAGACCAATGCGCTTTAAGCAGTCCTTGCCCCCGGTATTTGGGTGCGACCCATACCCACGCAAGCGTCCACTCTACGCCGCCCGGCCCTGGATGCTCATTCGAGAATGCACATGCACCAGCGATGGTGCCGTCTGGTCCGGCCGGGAACAAGTGTCCATGCCAGCCAAGTTTTACCGGGTTTACATCGTCCCCGGCCCATTGAACGAAGTCGTACCGGAATTCGCGCTTGAATTTGACAGCACGTCGGTACATCTCCTTTTGCATCCACATGGGAGCCTTGGAGTCGACAATTATGGGCTGATCTGTCTCTGCCAGACGTTTGGCGAATCTGGTGTTCGGAACTGGATCCAGCAATTGTGCGGCTCGGCGATGGACTTGCCGATGTATCCTTGTCTCCGCCGGCGTGTTGGAAAGATATGACAAGCCGCAGTAGTCACACTCAATGCTTTCCTGTTTGAGCTGGCGGTGCTTGGGCCCCCTCACTTCCAAGGATAGGGCTTGACCGTCCTGCCTAACCATCTTGTAGCGGTACCCCGCAGGACTTCGGAAGGTCTCCACCGATTCGGAGCCCGGAACGCGCTTGGCAGTTGACCTGATGACCATAAGCCGCCTGCCAGTCCACAGCTTGTAGGTCAGAATCGAATGCTCGGCTTCTGTGAGCAGCGTTCGCACCTCAAGCCCTGGAAGAAGTTCATCCACCAACAACGCGGCGGAGACCATAATTCCTAGCTGTTCCATGTAAATGAGTAAGCCAACTGCGTCAGTCACTTGGAAACCGAAGAAGCCGCACGTGTCATCACCGATGTGCTGCGGCCTGTACAGCAGACTGCGGGCAGGGATATCCGCCTGTTCGGCGAGCCATTCGATGTAACGCTCGATCCGTCCGTAATTGCGGCCTTCGGTCAACAGTGCGTAGTCGCCAAGGTCAGTGATCGTCACGCCTTTGTCCCGAAGCATTTTCGTTTCGTAGAGTGAAAGCCGAGTTCTAGGTGTGGGCGCCGATCGGATCTCTTTGACCAATTCAAACAGGCCTTCCAGCATTTCGCTGGACTCTTCGCCGGTCATAGGAGCTCCAATGCTGCCGCTGGCGCCCCGTCTAGGCAAACAGCGCGAAAGTATGCTGGCGATGGTATCTCTGATGCTTGCTCGATCATTGAGGTGCTCACTGTTGAGGTCTAATGCCTTGATCATAACCGGGTATAGAAATCGCAGAGCTTGATGTGGCAAATAACAAATCGGGGGGAACTGACGGGCGAGTAAGTACACCGGCAGAGTACCGGTAAGCCCTTCACCCCAAGAGGAGCTGTGGCCTGTGTTGGCTGTGTGGCGTAGAACTGACTACGACGAATGGCTGTATTTGGCCGATAGCAATCTTTTGAGACTGCATGCAAATTGCTGATACAACTGACGGCCTGATGCCAGATGATTTCCGATGGCTACCACTACAAACGGGCGGTCAGCCAGTTGGAGCGCCCTGCCTTCAGCTTGCTACATATTCTCGTCTTCCCTAATGTACTCACCTGAAACGGTTACACCACTTGACTCAGTTACACGCTTGAAAACAGGTGTGCCAAATCGATGTAACACCAATAATATTCAATAAATACAATAGGTTATAAATTCTCGTTACACCAGTTACACCAGTTACACCGCATTTTCAATAGATACTAGCCCCGCTCCCCGGTAGCATCAATCCCTCCAGCGAACTTCAGGTGCATCTCCTGCGGTCAGCCAAGGGGCCCCGCAGGTCTTCATTGAGACACGGGGTCGGAAACCCGCCGGACTTTGTTAGCGGACAGGTGCCCAGCTTAGTGAACAGGTAAACCGGGTGAACACACAGTTCACCAGTGCAATTGCGCAAGATGATGGGAGGTCGCCGGGGACCCTGAGCATTTCTGAATGACACGGGGCACAAAACCCGCGCGACCTTGGTAGTGGCTGATGTTTCTCCATTGGTTGACAGGTTGACTCGGTTGACGGCCCAAGGTGTCCATAATCATCGACACAAAAGGCCATCGTTACCAATGCGGTAACGATGGCCTCTTTTCAGCAGAATTCTTTCGATTTCAATGACTGAAATTTCAGTAACTTTGAAAACCTTCCACTAACGAAGTCCCGCGGGTTTCCGACCCCGTGTCTACTCAATATCGCCAGGGGCCCCCGGCTATTTTTCAATCGCCAGGCGATCCGGACCCGTTTTGCTCGTTGCCAAAAGTTCGGAAAACAAGCGAGGCAGTTTGGCGCTAGACTTCACCTTCACGTTCGTCCGCCTAAGGCGATGATAAGGCCATCTATGATCGCAAACTGGGAAGGAATGAGACGAATCGATGGTGAGATATTGATCATCGAGGACGATCCGACTCTGCGTAGGATTACCCAACACATCGTGGAGGAGTTAGGCGCGGAGGCCGTCACGTTTGAGTCAGCCGATGACGCGCTGGTGTATCTCTTGCAATCAAGCAAGCACTGCTGCCTTGTGATCGCTGACTACGGCGTGCCGGGGCAGCTCAACGGGATGGAGCTTATTCGACTGGTCAGAGAAAAGTGGCCGTTCGTCAAAACATTATTGATGTCCGGTTACGAACTATTGCCTGCAACAGTGTCTGCTCCTACGGTCTACCTTCAGAAACCGTGGACGATCGATGAGCTCTTGGTTTCGATAGCTGATTTGCTACAACCCGACTTCCCTATACAGAAACTTTAGGTCGCAATCAGTCGTCGATACAGCCCGGCGAAAGGATGAGAAGGCTAACAGAGCACACCGTGTATCCCAGCTTGTATCCCAAACTTTCGGAATCCTCTACAGACCACAGGATATCTGGAACAAGCGAGTCTCCCTCGGGGCACCAACACAGAGAAAAAGGTCTTGCGAAAGCAGGGCCTTTTTTTTCGTCTGGTGGAAAGTGGAGGGTTGTTTTTGTCTTTTTTCCAAAACAATCAGGGCAACCAGCTTTTCACTCTTGCGGCGCCGGGGCCAACGCGCCACCGGCTAGCCTAATGCCCAACCGTCTAGGGCAACAAGCCCATCAAAAAACCTCAATCGAACCTGCAGTAATTGCTCTGACTCCATGTCCTGACGCTGGGGAACTGGCCGGATCGGTTACGTGCCGCAGGTTTTGCCAAACGCCCTGTCATAATCGCCTGATCCCGGCTAGTTCGAGCTCAAAGCCTACTTTCGATTTCCTCCCAGATGTACGCGTAGTGGTACTTCAACCAACGAACCAGCACTTTATCGAACTGGCGACGAAACCAGTTTCGCTCTCTAGCTGCCAGCCTTTCCTCAATCGACTCTCTCAGTATGTCGGGGTCGAAACCCGTCCATATCGGAGGCACAGGTGCAACGAGATTGGTAAAGCACACCGGCGCGACCTCTGAATAAAGAATTGAGTAAAGGATTTCAGGGTCGACACCTCTCACCTTATTCGCCAAATAATCATATTCCACGGGAAAATCATTGAATGGCTCGGAAAGAGCGGCTCTAACTTTTGTCAGTTGTGGCTCGGTCAGAAGATATCCCAATGTGTGAGCTCCTCTAACTCTTCATCCAGTGAACTCGCTACCGCTTCGCCTGCAATACCACCGGCAGGCGAGCTGCGGGCAAACCATCGAAGAACACGTCGGGCGAACCTGTCGCGATGGGGTTCGTTCCGTGCCCTGGAACAGGACAGCTGGAGGGATCGCTTTTACGAGCGGCTGGGTTAGCCATGGATGACTCCTGTCAAAAAAATCCTTTTCGAGAGGTAAACCTATCACGAAATTCAGCCTGGACGGCCGCATCCGATCATTCAAAAAAGTGCTCGATCACCAGACCGCGCTACCTGTTGCTTGGGTTAACGCGGTTGGTACTTCGCTGGCGTTTTCTACCTTGCCATCAACTCAAGTTTCAGAATGGGACGCGGCTCCTCCCTACTCCTTGACTGCAAACATCCGCTCAGCAATCTCCCGCCCCCGCTCCACCCCTTCCTTCGTCAACCATATCGACTTGTTCCTGTTAACCGGATTACTGATCAAACCCTGCTCGTGCAAGCGGTTCATGATCTCGAAGTCATAGCCCTTCCACGCATTGCCGTCGTCGGAGCTATAGGCTGCCAGGAGAGCAAGGACGGCGTCGTCGATCAGTTTCATGTCGTATTCCATGATGGTCACTCCGCTGATGTTCAGTGTTAGTAATCAAAGCGTCGTATCAAAGTGGATGTCAATGCTGCGCGAGTTTGTAGGTTTTAGATGCCCGATTGCTGGTTGCCTCGCATGCGATCCCCGCCCGTATAATCACGCCCGCACGTCAAACTTCCTCTGGCGTTTCGCGCATTGGTTTCAAACCCTTCACTTCACTGACAGACATCCCCATGGAAACCTCACTGGAAACCGTCGCCCTCTTCTCCCTCAAACTCGCCTACGAAGAAGAAGGCCTGAGCCCGATCCTGCGCGATGACATGGTCATGGGCGATTACCAGAAAGATGTTTTCGAGCTACTGGTGAAACGCGGCGATGTCGAGGCCATTCAGTTCAAGATGAACGAATGCCTGAACCTGGCGCTGGATGCCTTGGGTGGGGTCGAGAAGCCGTTGGGGCGGGAGTTGCGCAAGTTGTCGGCGGAGTTGGCTCAGGCGCGGTCGGTGGAGCAGCTGGGTCAGCCGCTGCTCGCGCTGAAGGGGTATTTGCGCGACATTCTTTGAGTGCCGCGCTACAGCCATGCCGCTATCTCGTCCGATCAGCGACGCGCTTTCAGTACTCGAATATCCGTTGGAAAGCCGTCAGCGCCAACCAGTTGTTTCCAGCCCATGTATTGAAACTCACCATTGGGATCGATGTAGTCGCCCTTCTCTGGTTGCCCGCCGCCAACTATCGCAACACGCTTCACTTCGCCACAGCCGCCATCCGACGGTCGCACCGTGTAGATCACATAGGGCTTCACGTATTGCGTGGCGCGGAAGTATTGGCCGCAGATTTCGTCGACGGTGATGAGCATGGTTTTCAGGCGGGCTTCGCCGTCGGTGTCTTCGTGCAGTTTCAGGAAGGAGATGTCGCCGACGTCGCTGTAGCCGAGGGAACGGGCACGTTGGTAGGCGGGGGAGTTCTGGTGCGCAATACGGCCCTCCTCCACACCCCGTTGCATTTGCGCGGCGAACTCGGCTTTGCCTTGGGCCAGGGTTGCCTCGGCGTGGGCGGCGACGTTTTCGCAGTGGGCATACTCGCTGGAGTCGAGGTGTTGCGGTAGCAGGTTGAGGCGGCGCTCGTTCATGGAGGCGAGGCTGTCTTGCAGGCCCGACGTGGCTGCATAGGCAGCGGAGACGCGACCGCTCTGGACGTCGGCGATTGTCTCCTGCATCCGCTGGCAATTGGCGAGGTAGTAATTCCAGCTGGCTTGCGGGTGTTCTTTCGCGAAGCAGAAGGCTGGGGTAATGGAGATGGCAAGGGTGAGAGCGCCGAGCAGTTGCAGCAAACGAGTTGTGGAAAACATGGGTAGTCCATTACAGAGAAGGCATGGCGCGACGCTACTATTTTGCTATCGTGCCGTCCACTCTCAACAGGCGACCAAGTTGTCGCCTCTGTTTCGTGGCAAGGAAAGAAATCCGATGGATGCTGTGTTGTGTTTGGTGGTCATGGCGGCAATGTGGTTCTGGGTGGTGCGACAGCGCGGGCATTGGAATCTGTTGTTGGCAAACCTCGCCGGAGCGGGTAGCGCTGTGGTGGCGGGCATTGTCTTCACACTGCTTTATGACGGGCTGTTCGGCACCACCATGGCAGCGCCGGGACTGCATAACAGCCTGGTGGTGTTCATGACCAGCGCGGGCGTTCTGGCGGGTGTGTGGTTGTGGATCGCCAAGCGTCGACAGCCGGCGCATCCGGTTGCACGTCAACTGCTCGCGGGGGTCTGTGGCGTTGCCGCAGGCATGGTCACGTTGATTTTTCTGGCGGCGAATTATTTTCCGCAGCCGTAGCCGGACGGCGCGTCTATTTTGCTATCTTGCCGCGCATCGTCGGGGCTCGCTGATCGTCTCGCGCCGCGCTTGGATTGTTGAAAGGTAAGGAAAGGATCAAATGGAGTTTTTGCGTCTTCTGGCGTTCGTTGCTGTCTGGGGTTTCATGTGGCGCTGGGTGGTGAAGAACCGCGGCAGCTGGAACATTTTCTACGGCAACATCGTTGGCGCAGCGGGTGGGTTCATTGTCGGGCTGGTGATGTTGTCGATCACGTTCTCGCTGTTTCCCTCGTCGTTCGATCACGAGGCGGCGCAGGCGCAAAACACGCCAGTCGTCGAGTCGACCTCTGTGTTGCCTGAAGCCGAGGCAGTCACGCCCGCCACTGAACTGAAAGATGCGCCGGTTTTTGCTGCCATCGAAGCGGACGACAAGCCTTCCCCCCCGGACTCCGCACTGTTGCCGAATAACGTCAGCCGAGCGCCGAAATCAATGGCGGTACAGACGGTGCTGAATCAAAGCGACTACGAGGGTCGCATGGCCCTGGCCGCGCTGAACAAGAAGTTGCGCGGCGACGCACAGGCCGACAAGTCGATGATCGCGTATGTCATGTGCAGCCCGTTTGTCACCAGCACCCTGCGCTATCCCGCGTCGGCGCGTTTTGCCGACAGCAAAGCGCTGGTCAGCCATCGCTACAAGGATCAGGTCTACAGCTTCAGCAACAGCGTCACCGCGCGCAACATGAATGGCGACGATGTCACCTACCGTTTCGATTGCTCTGTGCAAGAGCTGCCGAGAGTTGACGCGACGGCCGGGGAATGGCGTTTGCTGGCGCTGAAACTGCAAAAAGCCGACTCTTAAGGCTGATTTAAGGGATCAAGGCGCCGGCTGCGCTATCATCGCCGGCCTGTGCGCCTTGAGCTTTGCCCTCGATGTTTTCAACACCTGATGACCTCACCTCGCTGCCTCCTGTACTGGCCGGCCCGCTGCTGCGGCGGCTGGAGCCGACGCGCGTGGTGCTGTGGCTGGTGGGCTCGCGTAAACTGACGCTGACCTTGCGCCTGCAAGGTGTAGGAGATATCCCGCTCGACTCAGCGAAATGCACGGTCATTGCCGTAGGCCGTCATGCGTTCGTGCATCTGATCGACGTCCAACTTGAATGCGCCCTGCCCTGCGACACGTTTATCGCTTACGACCTGCTGATCGATGACGCCATCGGTATGGCTGAGTGGGCGCCTCATCTGCTTTACCCCGGCGCTACCTGCGCGAACCTCGTCGTGCGTTCGCGGATCGATCAATTGCTCCACGGCTCCTGCCGCAAGCCGCATCATCCGGCAACCGACGGTTTGCTCTGCGTCGATCAATTGCTGGCCGACGAAACCGATGCGCAACGGCGCCCGGCGCTGCTGATGATGAGTGGTGATCAGGTCTATGCCGACGACGTCGCCGGGCCGATGCTGCGGGCGATTCATGCCTTGATCGAGCGTCTGGGTCTGTTCGATGAGCACCTTGACGGTGCCGTGGTCAGCGACAGCGCCAAGCTCTATGAGCACCCGGCCAGCTACTACCACCGTGCGGATTTGTTACCGGCGCTGGAGAGCAACGAGACCTTGCGCGAGCGATTTTTCGGTGGCGCGCGTAAGCCGATTTTCACCAGCAGTAGCGCCGACAATCACCTGGTGACATTCGCCGAAGTCATGGCCATGTATATGCTGGTGTGGTCGCCGACGCCGTGGTCGCTGATCAATCCGAGCGCGCCGACGCTGACGCCGGAACGCCGCAAGCGCTACAACCTCGAGCAGACGCGCATCGATGCCTTCAAGGCTGGCCTGGGCAACGTCGCGCGGGCACTGGCGCATCTGCCGAGCCTGATGATTTTCGATGATCACGACATCACCGATGACTGGAATCTCTCAGCGCAATGGGAGGAAACGGCCTACGGCCATCCGTTCTCCAAACGCATCATTGGCAATGCGCTGATTGCTTATCTGTTGTGTCAGGGCTGGGGCAACAATCCGGACGCTTTCAAAGGAATGCTGGAACAGACCGCGCAACTGAGCGCCAGCGGTGATGACGGCTATCTGGACATGCCAGTGCAGGACAATCTGATTGATCAGTTGCTGCGTTTTCAGCAGTGGCATTTCGTATTGCCGAGCAGTCCGGCACTGGTGGTGATCGACACGCGCACCCGGCGCTGGCGCAGCGAGATGGCGCTCAAGCAACCGTCGGGCCTGCTCGACTGGGAAGCCTTGAGCGAACTGCAACAGGAACTGCTCGATCACCCTTCGGCAATCATCGTGTCGCCGGCGCCGATCTTTGGCGTGAAGCTGATTGAAACCGTGCAAAAGGTGTTCAGCTGGTGCGGTTATCCGCTGCTGGTCGACGCGGAAAACTGGATGGCCCATCGCGGCGCGGCACAGGTGATCCTGAACATTTTCCGACACTCGCGCACACCCGGAAACTACGTGGTGCTGTCCGGCGATGTGCATTATTCCTTCGTCTACGAAGTCCTGATCCGCCACCGCAAGGCCGGCCCACGGATCTGGCAGATCACCAGCAGCGGCATCAAGAACGAATTCCCACCGACGCTGCTGGAATGGTTCGACCGCCTCAACCGCTGGCTCTACTCACCGCGCTCGCCGCTGAACTGGTTCACCAAACGCCGCTTGATGCGCATCGTCCCATATACGCCGGAACATGCCGAGGCCGGGGAGCGGCTGTGGAATTCGGCGGGGATCGGACAGGTGTTTTTCAATGAACAGGGGCAGCCGAGCGAGATTGTTCAGCACAACTCGAATGGGGCGGAGAAGACGAGAATGCTGGCGCCGGAGTTGGGAGATGGGCCAGACTGAAACCAGATCTGAGTATAGGTGGAGGGCCCGGCAACGGGCACTCCACCTGCTGACAATTACAGCAGATAAGGATTACAAGCCTCTCGGAAACGTCTCCGAAGTGCTTAAGTGATACTGGGCGCAATCACAGTCGACCTCGCTGTGTACCAACCACTCGCAGGCCCACATCATGCAAACCATCACCTTCAGCAAAACCACAGCTCACCTGGCCTTGTCGATGGACCAAGCAACCAATGATCGCGAACCGTTGCTGATTACCAGGCGCGGTGCCGAACCGGTTGTGATGATAGGTCTGACTGACTATGAGTCACTTTTGCGGACAGTCAATTCGCTGTCCTTACCAGACACTCCGCAGCAGTGATTATGCAGATAGGGCTGACGACAACGTCCGCCCGACCCCTCTGACAATCATCCCCACCTCGCGCTCATCAATCGTCAACGGCGGCAGCAACCTGATGGTCTTGCCACGAGTCACGTTGATCAACAAGCCGTGATCCCGCGCAGCGATCAGCGGCAGGTCGCGCACCGGTTGTTTCAGCTCGATGCCGATCATCAGGCCCTGCCCCCGGATTGCCAGCACGTTCGGGTTGTCTGCCAATTCGGCGCGCAAGCGTTCCAGCAGCCGTGCGCCCTGCACCCGCGCATTCTCCAGCAAACCTTGTTCCTCGATGATGTCCAGCACCGTGCAGCCGACCCGGCAGGCCAGTGGATTGCCGCCGAAGGTGCTGCCGTGGCTGCCTGGGGTAAACAGGTCCGCCGCGCGGCCACGGGCCAGGCAGGCGCCAATCGGCACGCCATTGCCGAGGCCTTTGGCCAGGGTCATGACGTCGGGCACGATGCCTTCGTGTTGACAGGCGAACCATTGCCCGGTGCGGCCGATGCCGGTCTGGATTTCATCGAGCATCAGCAGCCACGCGTGGCGATTGCACAGGTCGCGCAGGGCTTTGAGATAACCCGGCGGTGCGACTTGTACGCCACCTTCGCCCTGGATCGGTTCGACCAGAATCGCCCCGATGCGCGCGCCGTGTTTGCGCTGTATTTGCTCCAGCGCGGCGAGATCGCCGAACGGCACTTTGACGAAGTCCCCCGGCAGTTCGTTGAATCCCAGGCGCACTGCCGGGCCATCGCTGGCAGACAGCGTGCCGAGGGTGCGGCCATGGAAAGCGTTGGCCATGACCACCACCAGCGGCTGCTCGACGCCTTTGCGCCAGCCGTACAGGCGCGCCAGTTTCAGTGCCGTCTCGTTCGCTTCAGCGCCGGAGTTGTTGAAAAACGCGCGCTCCATCCCCGACAACGCCGTCAGCCGTTTGGCCAGCTGTAGTTGCCAGTCGATGCTGTACAGGTTTGAGGTGTGCAGCAGCAGCCCCGCTTGCTCGCTGATCGCCGCGACGATGCGCGGATGCGAGTGGCCGACATTGGTCACTGCCACACCGGCAACAGCGTCCAGATATTCGCGCCCCGCCTGATCCCACAGGCGCGTGCCCAGGCCCTTGGTGAAACTCAGGGCCAGTGGTTGGTAGGTGTTCATCAGGGCGGCGGTCATGACGTGAAACTCCATTGCAGGTCGGTGTTTTTGCAGTATGGTTAGCCACCTGAGCTGGATAAACCCGGAAAAACTTCAATCATTTAAAAGCCGAGCTTGATAATGGATTTGTTTCAGTCGATGGGCGTCTACGTCAAAGTGGTCGAAACCGGGAGCATGACGGCCGCCGCTGCGAAGTGCGAAATGTCGACGACGATGGTGGGCAATCATCTGCGCGCGCTGGAGCAACGGCTCGGCGTGCAACTGCTGCAACGCACCACGCGCCGCCAGCGCCTGACCGAATTCGGCAGCGTCTATTATCAGCGCTGCCTGGAAGTGCTCGGCCTGGTGGCCGACTCCGAACGCCTTGCCGAACAAGCGTCGGACGAGCCGCGCGGCTTGCTGCGTATCACTGCGCCACTGACCTTCGGCGTCGAACGACTGACCCCGGCCCTCAGCGAATACTCCTTGCTGTATCCGCAAGTGAAGCTCGACGTGGTACTGACCAACAGCCGTCCGGATCTGCTGGAGAACGGCCTCGATGTCGCATTCCGCCTGGGCAATTTCGACCAATCCAACCTGATCGCCCGCCCCCTGATCGACTACACCCTGACGGTCTGCGCCTCCCCCGACTACATCGCGCGGCGCGGCATGCCGCACACGCCACAGGATTTGCAGCAACACGATTGCCTGTCCTTCGCCTACCCGGCTGGGGATGACTGGCAATCGGTGGAAAAACGCTGGCGTCTGAGCGGCCCGGAAGGTGAAGTCCTCGTCGACGTCAGCGGGCCGATGCTGATCAACAGCTCCGCCGGTCTGCACCAGGCGGCGCGCAACGGCATGGGCATCATGATGCTGCCCGACGCGCTGGTGGAGCAGGATCTGCGCGACGGCAAACTGGTCAGGGTAATGACGGACTACCAACCGCCGAGCAGGCCGATGCATCTGTTGTATGCGCAGGATCGCTATCGATTGCCCAAGCTGAGACGGTTTGTCGAGTTTGCGATGCGTACTTGGGGGAAACCTGACGTCGGCCGGCCGTAATCAATCACGATGGAAATTGATAAGGACTTGAATATCCCATGAACGACAGCCTTACCGTGCGCGACTTGCATCCCGGCGAAACAGAATCGGCGAGGCTGTTTCTCAGCCAGCATGGCTGGGGCCATCGCATTGGCGATGCCGAATCTTTTGCTCGCTTGATTCACAATTCGCAGCGTACAGCTGTTGCGCTCTTGGGCGAGCAAATTGTCGGTTTCGCTCGAGCAATTACCGATGAGGTCTCCAACGGCTATCTGTCTATGGTGGTGGTCGATGACCAGCATCGGCGCAAAGGAATCGGGCGGGCACTGGTGGAGTACGTCATGGGTGACAACCCGGACATCACCTGGGTGCTGCGCGCTGGACGCGAAGGCGCTGAAGCTTTTTTCGCCGGCCTGGGCTTCGAGAAGTCCGTGATTGCCATGGAACGTCAGCGCCGCAAATAGCGCGCAGTGGAAAAATCCCGACCACCAGACCGTTGCTCCGTGACAACGCCGCCCCGCTCCCCTAAATTAGTCGGCCTGAAAAAGACCTCGTGCTTTCTCGCCTCAACTCAAGTTAAAAAGTAGTGAAATTTCAATGTCCGATTTCAACACCGCTGAATCCGTAGTCACCCAGTCGTCCAAAGCGGAATACGAAAACTCCATCAATCTTTCACAACACCTGCCTCAAGCCAAAATCATCAGCGAGATGGTCCTCGACGCGTTCCAGTCGACCCGCGAGAGCGACCAGATCCGCGAATTGCGTGCGGCGATCCGTCAGGCGCATGACAGTTTTGATGACGACAAGGCGTACGAGCTGATGGGCGAACTCAAGCGCCTGAAAGACGCCGAGGCAGCCGACATCGCCGCGCTGGAAGACCTGAGCAGCAAGTTCTCGATCGGGCGCATTCTGTCCAGCTTCAAGGACGATCCGGCGTTTCAGGAAATCGTTTATGGTCTGGCGCTGAAGGTGCTGAATCAGACCCATCAGGCGATCAGCAATCCGAGCGGCGGCAAGAGCAAAGCTGCGAAGAAGAAAGAAGTGGAAATCTTCACCATCAGCAAGGACGGCGCCAGCGTGACCCTGCCAATGCGCACGCCGCGTTCGCGTCTGAATGTTGATCGTGAGGCACTGGAATTCCTCGGTTTCACCTTCGTCGGTGAAGGCGATGAAGCCGAGCTGGAGAGCGAAACCTTCGTCGATAACGCCGGTACGGAACAGGCGGTGAACCGCAAAAACATCATCACCGCCCTGCAGCAGCAAACGGCGTTTGATGGTTACAGCATCGCGGCGCAGTAATCTGCCAAGCACTTGTGAAAAAGCCCCGCGCTGATTGATCAGGCGGGGCTTTTTGTTTGAGGCGGGAACCTCAAGCCGAAGGATGCAACGCCGCAATCATGTCCACTTCAACCGCCGCATTCTTCGGCAACTGATACACGCCGATGGTCGTGCGCGTATGCCGTCCGGCATCGCCCAGCACATGGCTGAACACGTCCGAAGCGCCGTTGGCCACTTCGCTCAGGTCGACAAAGTCAGCAGTCGACTTCACATACACCGTGACACGCAACAACGCGCGAATCTTGTCCAGCGAACCGACCGCATCGACAATCAGCGCCAGGCAACGCATGGCGCTGATGCTCGCCGCGGCTTGCGCATCCTTGAGGTTCAATTCCAGCCCCACGCGACCGGGATACAGGATCTTGCCATTGACCCGCGGCACCATGCCGCTGATGTACAGCTCATCGTGATGACGGATCAGCGGCGCGTAATTGCCACCGGCGGTGTTCTCGCCATAGATGTCGTAGTTGAGTTCTTCGGCCAGGGCGATAAAGCGCTCATCGCAGGTCATCCGTTCGGTCATTGCGCCCAGCCTTTTGATCAATGCACGGGTTAGGACAGTCGACCACCGGGGGATGGCGTGGAGCTACTACTGTCGGGGTTGGATCCAAATCTAGGGTGTTTGCGTAAGTTGTGCAACCAGCGTAGATGGAACAAAAAGCCCCAAACCTTCGGATGCCCCGGACCACAAGCTGATCTTCAGCGGCGCTCAAACAGTGTTCAAGCGCTCAACCATATCTGGAAATTTTTCAACCAGTCGTATCAATAAGGCTGCTTGAGCATTGGGCTTCGACTTTTCCTGCTCCCAATTTCGAAGGGTGTTTGGACTTGTCCTGATTCGACTGGCAAAAACAGCTTGAGACATATGCAGTTTTTCTCGAAGAGCCACAATTTCCTGTGCGCCCACTTCAGGTACAGGCTTGTCCTCAAGCACTGTATTGCGCAGTGTGATCTTGCCCTCGCGTTGAGCCGCCATCTCATCAACGCCCTGCATTAACTCTGCAAACAGGTCGCGTTTTTTCATGGGGTACCTCGTTTTTTCAACTCTTTATCAATGGCTGTCCTGAGTGCCCTCTCCTGCTCGGCAGTCAGCTTCTCAACCTCATCTTTGTCGTAAATGGCGAACATCCAGAACTGACCATCATTCATAAGCCAATAGTAGAGAACCCGCAAGCCGCCCCGTCTTCCCTTGCCACGGCGAGAATCAGCCCAGCGCAGCTTACGGAAGCCACCCGTTCGAGGCATTACATCGCCCGCAAGCGGATTGCTCTGAAGGTAGTTCTGCATTGTTCGATATTCGTCGTCCGTCAGATAGCGGCCAACGCTTGTGGTAAATATCGTGGTTTCAAAAAAGATTGTTCGCATAGTCAAACTATAAGCAGCTTGACTATAGATAGCCTATCAACAAATTGCTGCTCGAATAAACAAAAAACCCCGCACATCTCTCAACGTGCGGGGTTTTTTCTGAAGCTTGCAAACCTTACGGCGCGTACGTCAGCAACAGCTCTGTCGGCACCTTGAAGTCCAGGGACATCATGACGCTCAACGCAGTGATGGTGAAGATCGAGAACACGAACAGCTTGCGTGCCCAGACGGTGTCATCGACTGCCTTGTAGCCGGTCCAGGCCATGTACAGCCAGTACATGCCCATGGCGGCGGCGACGGCGAGGTAGCTCATGCCGGCGTAGCCGCTGAAGGTCAGCATCAAGGTCGCCACGAGGAACGCCAGGATGTAGAGCAGGATGTGCTTCTTCGCCACTTGAATGCCGCGTTTCACTGGCAGCACCGGAATCGATGCGGCCAGGTAATCGTTGAAACGGAAGATCGCGATGGCGTAGGAATGCGGCATCTGCCACAGGCTGAACATCACCAGCAGGGTCAGTGCGGCCATGTCGAAGCTGTTGGTCACGGCAACGTAACCGATCACTGGCGGCATGGCGCCCGACAGACTGCCCACCAGCGTGCCGTGAACCGACTTGCGCTTGAGGTACAGGCTGTAGAAGCCGACGTAGATGATGAAGCCGATTACTGCGAACAAGGCAGCCAACGGGTTGGCCACCTTGTACAACAAGGCAACGCCGAGAACACCCAGAATGGTCGCGTAAACCAGGGCCAGTTTCAGGGAGATGAGGCCCTGGACCAGCACACGGTTCTTGGTGCGTTCCATCTTCAGGTCGATGTCGCGGTCGATGCAGTTGTTGAACACGCAACCGGAGGCCACGACCAGGGAAGTACCGATCATGGCGGCCAGAAACACCGCCAGATCGACATGCCCTTTCGAGGCCAGGAAGAACCCGCCTGCCACAGAAAGCACGTTACCGAAAATGATCCCCGGTTTGGTGATTTGGATAAAGTGCTTGAGCGACATCGGGTCTACCTCACTTCGCCATCATGTACGTGTGGATGCTGAACATGATCCACAGCGACAGGCCAACCAGCAGCACGATCACGATCGCCGTAAAGACGAATGCGATCACGTTGTTACGCTGTGCAATGGAACGGTCCAGATGCAGGAAGTAATACAGGTGAACGATCACCTGGATCACTGCGAACAGCAGAACGATTGCCAGCGTCGTCGACTTCGGCAGGGTCGGGTACATCACCAGACCGAACGGAATGACGGTCAGGATTACCGACAGGATGAAGCCGATGGCGTACGACTTGACGCTGCCGTGGCCAGCATCGTGGCTGTCATGGGAGTGTGCGTTAGCCATTACAGAGTCCCCATCAGGTAAACAACGGTGAAGACGCAGATCCAGACCACGTCCAGGAAGTGCCAGAACAGGCTCAGGCAGCTCAGACGGGTCTTGTTGGTCGACGTCAGGCCATGCTTGTTGACCTGATACATCATGATGCCCATCCAGATCAGACCGGCCGAAACGTGCAGACCGTGGGTACCGACCAGGGTGAAGAACGCCGACAGGAAGCCCGAACGGCTAGGACCGAAGCCCTCGGAGATCAGCAGGTGGAACTCGTTGATCTCCATGGCGATGAAGCCCGCGCCGAGCAGGAAGGTCATGAACAACCAGCCCAGGACTGCCTGCTTCTTGCCCTTGTACAACGCCAGCATGGCGAAGCCGTAGGTGATCGAACTGAACAACAGCAGAGCGGTTTCGCCCAGCACGTATGGCAGTTCGAAGATGTCGTGGCCCGACGGGCCACCGGCAACGTTGTTTACCAGTACTGCGTACACCGCGAAGATCGACGCAAACAGAATGCAGTCGGTCATCAGGTAGAGCCAGAAACCGTATACGGTCATCTCGCCCGAGTCGTGGTGATGGTCATCGTGCCCATGGTCACCATGGGCGTGTCCAACATTGGTCACTAAGTTCGACATGGTTTAAGCCTGTTCCAACGAGGTTTCAACACGGGTGGCATTGGCCGGGATTTTCCCTGCCGCGACCAGACGCTTGTGCTGCTCGGCTTCGATACGCTCGATCGTTTCAACCGGAACCATATAGCCCTGGTCGTCACGTGCAGCGTGGATCACGAAGTAAACGACGGTGCCCACCAGGCTCGCGATCGCCAGCCACCAGATGTGCCAGATCATCGCGAAACCGAAGACGGTCAACAGCGCGCCCATCACCACGCCAGTGGCGGTGTTGTTCGGCATGTGGATCGGCTCGTACTTGGCCGGACGCTGGTACGCAGTACCGTTTTCCTTGGCTTCGGTGAACGGGTCGATGCAGTCAGCCTTAGGCAGCACAGCGAAGTTGTAGAACGGTGGTGGCGACGAGGTCGACCATTCCAGGGTGTGTGCATTCCACGGGTCACCGTGATCGCAAACGTTCTCTGGCTTGTTGCGGTCACGCACACTGACGTACAGCTGAATCAGTTGGCAGGCGATACCGGCAGCAATCATCACCGCACCGAACATGGCAACGTAAAGGTACGGTACCCACTCAGGGTTGGTGGTAGCGTTCAGACGACGGGTCATGCCCATGAAGCCCAGTGCATAGAGCGGCATGAACGCGACGAAGAAGCCCGAGATCCAGAACCAGAACGCTGCTTTACCCCAGCCTTCGTGCAGCTTGAAGCCGAACGCTTTCGGGAAGTAGAACGCGAAGCCAGCGATGTAACCGAATACCGCACCGCCGATGATCACGTTGTGGAAGTGCGCGATCACGAACAGGCTGTTGTGCAGCACGAAGTCAGCACCCGGGATGGCCAGCAGTACGCCGGTCATGCCGCCGATGGCGAAGGTCACCATGAAGCCCAGAGTCCACATTACCTGGCTGGTGAAGCGCAGACGGCCCTGGTAGATGGTGAACAGCCAGTTGAACAGCTTCACACCCGTCGGGATGGAAATCAGCATCGTCGCCAGACCGAAGAAGGCGTTGACGCTCGCACCCGAACCCATGGTGAAGAAGTGGTGCAGCCAGACCATGAAGCCCAGTACCGAGATCGCGCCCGAGGCGTAGATCATCGAGTGGTGGCCGAACAGTTTCTTGCCGGTGAAGGCCGAGATCACTTCCGAGAAGATGCCGAAGGCCGGCAGGATCAGGATGTAAACCTCAGGGTGGCCCCACGCCCAGAACAGGTTGACGTACATCATCGGATTGCCACCAAGTTCATTGGTGAAAATGTGGAAATCCATGTAACGGTCAAGGGTCAGCAGTGCCAGGGTAGCGGTCAGGATCGGGAAGGAAGCCACGATCAGAACGTTTGCCCAGGTGCAGGTCCAGGTGAAGATCGGCATGTCCATCAGTTTCATGCCAGGGGTACGCATCTTCAGTACGGTCGCGAGGAAGTTGACCCCGGTTAACGTCGTACCCAATCCGGATAGCTGTAGCGCCCAGATGTAGTAATCCATACCCACGCCAGGACTGTATTGCAGACCCGACAGCGGCGGATACGCAACCCAACCGGTCTTGGCGAATTCACCTATACCCAGCGACAGGTTGATCAGCACAACGCCGGACACCAGCAGCCAGAAGCTCAGGGAGTTCAGGAACGGGAACGCAACGTCACGCGCGCCGATCTGCAGCGGCACTGCAAGGTTCATCAGGCCGGTGAAGAATGGCATCGCCATGAAGATGATCATGATCACACCGTGAGCGGTGAAGATCTGGTCATAGTGTTCAGGTGGCAGGTAGCCAGGCGAACCCTCGGTGGCCATGGCCAGCTGGGTACGCATCATGATCGCATCGGCAAAGCCGCGCAGCAGCATGACCATGGCGACGATGATGTACATCACGCCGATTTTCTTGTGGTCGACCGAAGTCAGCCACTCGGTCCACAGGTACGTCCACTTCTTGAAGTAAGTGATCGCAGCGAACAGCGCCAGACCACCGAGGGCGATCATGGCGATGGTCACCATCACGATCGGCTCGTGGAATGGGACTGCTTCCCAACTTAATTTACCAAACATCGTTTACTCCTCTGCCCCGGCAGCTGAATGCGAACCCGCGTCAATATCCGTGGCCGCCACTTCTTTCTCTTTCTTCTCGTGCTTCAGCGGCTTGCCCGGCTTCATACCTTCGTACTTGTCGACGATGATCTGGAACTGGTTCGGCGTGACCGACGAGTAGAGTTCGACTGGGTTGTTCTGGCTCGGTTTGGCCAGGGCCGCGTATTCAGCCTGATCAAGCTGTTTAGGCGACTTCTTGACTTCACTTACCCAGGCGTCGAAATCTTCCTGAGTGGTGGAGATAGCCTTGAATTTCATACCGGTGAAACCGGCACCGCTGTAGTTGGCGGAGATACCGTCCATTTCAGCGTTGCGGTCAGCGATCAGGTGCAGCTTGGTCTGCATGCCCGCCATCGCGTAGATCTGGCCGCCCAGGCCCGGGATGAAGAACGAGTTCATCACGGCATCGGAGGTGATCTTGAAGTTGATTGGCGTGTGCGCCGGGAACACGATCTTGTTGACCGTGGCAATGCCTTGTTCCGGGTAGATGAACAGCCACTTCCAGTCCAGCGCGACGACTTCGATGGTCACAGGCTTGACGTCAGACTCGATCGGACGATACGGGTCCAGCTCGTGAGTCGAGATGTAAGTGATGTAGCCCAGGGCGATGATGATCAGCACCGGGATGGTCCATACGGCCACTTCGATCTTGGTCGAGTGCGACCACTTCGGCGTGTACACGGCGTTCTTGTTCGAAGCGCGGTACTTCCAGGCAAACAGGAAGGTCATGACGATGACCGGCACGACGACCAACAGCATCAGCAGCGTGGCGGTGATGATCAGGTTGCGCTGTTCCAGGCCGACCTGGCCCGTTGGATTGAGCAAGGTCATGTTGCAGCCTCCCAGCAACAACGTGCCGAGCAGCGGCACTAGGCCTAGTAATCTGGGGTACCTGTTTTTACTCATCTCACGACCTCTAAAGCAGCTTGCGCAATGCAGTTGGGTTTTGATCGCCAACACTTCACCCTGCCAAGGGTTGGCATTTTCTTTGGATTGAATAAGGGCCGCCCGTCGCGCGTCACACGCTCGACAAAACCTTGGGACAGCGTTCAGTTCTTATTCGAATTCGTGGTCAAAGGCCTTGTTACAGACCAATTCCATTTGGTGCGGAAAATTGGAAAGGCACCGACACCAGGGTGTCTCGAAAACCTCGCGGCTCGCTCGACACCCGACCTCCTGATCAGTTCCTTGATAAAGGCTGAACAGCGTCGGGAATTCAGTGCGGGCGATTGTAGATAGGTAGCGCCCTATACACCATGTCTTATCCCGAAATAATTTTTATCACTCAGAGCAACAATCCATCGCCATTTTTGCAAAAGTTGCGCAAGTTATCGAAAGCGTTTCTCAATAAAAGCGGCAAAATCCGCCAGCGTAACCGCCTCAAATCAGACAGCTCTGCACCCGATCTACAAACGCTGGAGCGGCGCAAAGCCCGATGTTCCAAGGGCTTCGCCCATCTGCCGGCGCCTGTTAAAACTGCCTGCTCTAGTACGTCCGTGCTCAAGCCCGAAAACACTAAAACTGGCCAATGTTTTTATGTAACAGGCGGCCAATCCGCCGCATCCCGAGTCCCTGCGACAGCCCCTGTGTGACAACATGTCGCACATTTGCCGCACGCTTCATTGCCGTTCGTCACGGTGTTTTCACAAACGCTCTGAAATGCAAAACGCCCCGATTTTCAGCAGCGAAAACCGGGGCGTTTTGTTTATCGGCAGCTCTGCCGAGAAGTTGACTCAGCGCAGCGCTTTTCGATTACGCGAGGTCAGCAACGGCACCAGAATGACCACCAGCACGAACGCCACCAGCGCCCATTGCGCGAGCGACAGGCCGAGGATCGGCGGATACGGCGTCGAGCAGAAACCGTCAACCTGGAAGCCCAGCGGGAAGATCTTCGCCAGCGGCAGATCATCGACAATCGGCTGCAGCACATCGACGCCACAGCTCACCGCCGGATAGAACTGCGTATAGACGTGATGCCCGGCCACACCAGCCCCGGCGATCGCACAGATCACCACCAGCGTCTCGAACACGGTGATGCTGCGACGGCTGCGCATGCCCGCACCGATAAAGGCGAACAGTGCAATCAGCAACAATGCATAGCGCTGCAGAATGCACAGTGGGCAAGGTGCTTCGCCGAGCACGACCTGCATGTAAAGTGCGCCGCCGATCAACGCCAGGCAGATGATCCCCAGCAACACCAGATAGCGCCGCTCACGCCCCAACCGCATCGTTTCCTCGCTCATTGCCTTTCCTTTGTAAGTCCATGGTCCAGCCGGCCGGCGGCTGAAATTGTCGCAAGTCTACACCGGGGCAATAAACGATAGAGCGGTTAAGGAATGATTAACCAACATGGCTTTGCGGCGCGCAGAAGATTCGCGAGCAGGCTCGCTCCCACAATGGAACTGCGTCGAACGCAAATCCGGTGGGAGCGAGCCTGCTCGCGAACGAGACAACTCGGTTTCAGCTCACTCGAGAGCAGCAGCCGGGCCGAAGAACTCGTAACGGCTCTGTTTCTCCGGAACGCCCAACGCTTTCAGATGCCGCTTGATCGCGCCCATGAACCCTTTAGGCCCGAGGAAGTACGCATCGACATCACGCTGCGCCGGCAGCCACTCGCCGAGCAGTTCTTCGTTGAGCAGGCCAACCTTGTCCGCCGCCGGGCTGACGCCATCTTCTTCGGCGTAGCAATAGAAGCGCTTGAGTTGCGGATGACGCGCCGCCAGCCCATCGACCCAGTCACGGAATGCGTGGACGCTGCCATTGCGTGCGCAGTGGATAAAGTGCACAGGACGTTCGGTGGCCAGCGCGGCTTCCAGCATCGCCAGCGTCGGGGTGATACCGACGCCGCCACTGATCAGCACCAGTGGTTTGTCGCTGGCCGCCAGGGTGAATTCGCCCGACGGCGGGAACAGTTGGATGCTTGAGCCGACGTGCAGTTGATCATGCAGGTAGTTGGATGCGCGGCCATTCGGTTCACGCTTGACGCTGATGCGGTACTGACCGTTATTGGCCAGTGCCGAGAGCGAATAGTTGCGACGGATTTCTTCGCCGTCTAGGGTCAGCTTCATGCCGATGTACTGACCCGGTTCGGCCGCAAGAATCTGCCCTTTGTCTGCTGGTTCGAAGTAGAACGAGGTGATTTCGGCGCTCTCCTGCACCTTCGCTGCGACGATGAATTCCCGCGCACCGCGCCAGCCGCCGACAGCGTGTTCCTTCTGGTCATAGATCGCGGTTTCGGCGCCGATCAGGATGTCGGCCAGTTGCCCGTACGCAGCGCCCCAGGCACTCATCACCTCAGGCGTGGCGATCTCTTCGCCGAGCACTTCGGAAATGGCGCGCAGCAGGCAGGTGCCGACGATCGGGTAATGCTCCGGCAGAATCTGCAGGGCGACGTGTTTGTTGATGATCTTCGCCACCAGATCGCCCAACTGGTCGAGCTGATCGATGTGCCGGGCGTACATCAGCACGCCGTTGGCCAAGGCACGCGGCTGATCGCCACTGGCCTGATGCGCTTGGTTGAACAGCGGGCGCACTTGCGGGTATTCGGAGAGCATCATGCGGTAGAAATGCGTGATCAACGCCTCGCCGCCGCTTTCCAGCAGAGGCACGGTGGATTTGATGATGGCACGATCCTGGACGCTAAGCATAAGGTGACTCCTGCGCTTTCTTGAAAGATTGCCTTAGGCATATCAGCTTTCGTGCCAACTAATTAATCCATTAAATTCAACGACTTGAGGCATTAGTAGTCATTTAGACACAAATGAACGTATAGTCATCGCGACTACACCTTGTCTCTTTGACTACATACCCATGACCGCCAAATCCTTGCTTACCGCCCTGCTGCCTCTGGTCGCCGACCTCTCCCGCGAACTGCCCGAAGGTGAGCGCTATCGGCGTTTGCTCGAGGCCATGCGCGCCTTGTTGCCCTGCGATGCCGCCGCGTTGTTGCGTCTGGATGGCGAATCATTGGTGCCGCTGGCGGTGGATGGCTTGAGTACCGACACCCTCGGCCGGCGCTTCAAGGTCAGCGAGCATCCGCGTTTTGAAATCCTGCTGGCCGGCGCCGGGCCGACGCGCTTCGCTGCCGACAGCGACTTGCCCGATCCTTACGACGGTTTGGTCGATGGCCTCGACGATCATCTTGAAGTTCACGACTGCCTCGGCTGTCCTTTATTCGTCGATGAAAAACTCTGGGGCCTGATCACCCTCGACGCACTGGACCCGGAGCGTTTCGAGCCGATCGAACTCGACGCCCTGCAAGCCTTCGCCAGCCTCGCCTCGGCCACGGTCAACGCCGCCGAACGCATCGAACGTCTAGCCACCCGCGCCGAAGACGAGCATCAGCGCGCCGAGGTCTACCGTCAGGCCAGCGGTCAGCAGCACCGCGAAATGATCGGCCAGAGCAAGGCGCATAAACGTTTGGTGGAAGAAATCAATCTGGTCGGCGGCAGTGATCTGACTGTTCTGATCACCGGCGAAACCGGCGTCGGTAAAGAACTGGTCGCCCAGGCCATCCACGCCGCCTCCGCGCGCGCCGACAAACCGATCATCAGCCTCAATTGCGCCGCCCTGCCCGACACGCTGGTGGAAAGCGAACTGTTCGGCCACGTGCGCGGCGCCTTCACCGGCGCCACCAGCGACCGGCGTGGCAAGTTCGAACTGGCCAATGGCGGCACGCTGTTTCTTGATGAAGTCGGCGAGCTGTCGCTGACAGTCCAGGCGAAGTTGCTGCGCGTATTGCAGAGCGGTCAATTGCAGCGCCTGGGCTCGGACAAGGAGCACCAGGTCGACGTGCGTCTGATTGCCGCGACCAATCGCGATCTGGCCGAAGAAGTGCGCAGCGGTCGCTACCGTGCCGACTTTTATCACCGCTTGAGCGTGTACCCGCTGCGGGTGCCGGCCCTACGCGATCGCGGGCGCGACGTGTTGCTGCTCAGTGGTTTCTTTCTCGAGCAGAACCGCTCGCGCATGGGCCTCAATAGCCTGCGTTTGAACAGTGATGCTCAGGAAGCGCTGCTGGCCTACACCTGGCCGGGGAATGTCCGGGAGCTGGAGCATTTGATCGGGCGCAGTGCGCTGAAGGCGCTGGGTAACTGCAAAGTGCGGCCGAAGATTTTGAGTCTGAGCGCGGCGGATCTGGATTTGCCCCGTGAGGTTGTGGATAACGTGATTGCGCCTGCCAACCCTGACTTGGTCAACGTGCTGCCGATAATCAGCGGGGATCTGCGCAGTGCCACCGATGAGTTTCAGCGGCGCCTGATCATTGCAGCGCTGGAGCGTCACCAGGATAACTGGGCGAGTGCGGCGCGGGAGTTGGGGGTGGATCGGGCGAATCTTGGGCGGATGGCCAAGCGTTTGGGCATGAAATAACCGCGCCATGTAGCTTGCTTGATGACCTGTGGCGAGGGGATTTATCCCCGTTGGACTGCGCAGCGGTCCCGTCTTTTGCGGCCGCTACGCGACCCAACGGGGATGAATCCCCTCGCCACAGATGTTTTTTGTCCAGCCAACAACTGAGCTAAAGCCCAACCTTCTGACGCCGATAACACGGCATCAAAGGTTTCTGGCGATTTACACTCTCGCCCCACAGAAGGTTCTTATGTCCTCCACCAAAGCCCGCGCAGATTCACTTTCGCTTCTGCTGTTTACCTTGCGCAGCGGCAAGCTGATGGCGATCAACCTGCTGAAAGTCAGTGAAATCATCCCCTGCCCGCCGCTGACCAAGCTGCCGGAGTCGCACCCGCACGTCAAAGGCATCGCCTCCCTGCGCGGTGCATCGCTGTCGGTGATCGACCTCAGCCGCGCGATCGGCGAGCGGCCGCTGGAAGATCCCAACGGTGGCTGCCTGATCGTCACCGATGTCAGCCGTTCCAAGCAGGGTCTGCATGTGCAGGCGGTGAGCAAGATCGTCCATTGCCTGACCACCGACATCAAGCCGCCACCGTTCGGCTCCGGCGGCTCGCGCGCCTACATCACCGGCGTGACCTCGGTGGACGGTACGCTGGTGCAGGTGCTGGATATCGAAAAAGTCATCCACAGCATCGCCCCGGCGCAGATCGAAATGGCGCCCACCGACCTGACCATGGAAGACGCCGAAGTGCTCGGCAACGCGCGCATTCTGGTGGTCGACGACAGCCAGGTGGCCCTGCAGCAATCGGTGCACACCCTGCGCAATCTGGGCCTGCAATGCCACACCGCGCGCAGTGCCAAGGAAGCCATCGACTGCCTGCTCGACCTGCAAGGCACCGCGCAGCAGATCAACCTGATCGTCTCCGACATCGAAATGTCGGAAATGGACGGCTACGCCTTCACCCGAACCCTGCGCGAGACCCCGGACTTTGCTCACCTGTACGTGCTGCTGCACACCTCCCTCGACAGCGCGATGAACAGTGAAAAGGCCCGGCTGGCCGGTGCCAATGCGGTGCTGACCAAGTTCTCCTCACCGGAGCTGACCCAACGCCTGATCGAAGCCGCCAAGCACGTCGCGGCCAACGGGCACTGAGTCTTGGCCGAGACTTTTTGCTTTCTGCTGCGCCGCGACTTGAGTGGGGTTCTGCCGGATGCGCAGTGGCCGGAGGGGATTGAGTTGTCCGTCTACCGCGAGGAGCTGGCGCCGGCAGTGCATCAGCTGATGCAGCTCGGACAGCTGGAAGGTGGCGGTCGAGTGCCGTCACTGCACGACTGGCGTCAGCGCTTTGCCAGCGACCCTGAATACGATCCAGCATTGTGTTTCGTGGCCTGCGATGCCGAGGGCGTGGTGGGCGTGGCGCAGTGCTGGACCAGTGCGTATATCAAGAGTCTGGTGGTGCATCCACGAATGCAGGGCCGGGGCCTTGGGCGGGCGTTGTTGCTGCATGCCTTCAGCGTCTTTCAACAGCGAGGCGAGGGGTTTGTCGATTTGCGGGTTCTGGAGGACAACCTGCGGGCGCGGCGGTTGTATGAGAGTGTCGGGATGTATGTGGTCCGCCGGGAATTGGTGCCGGACTGATCAAAGTCAAAAGATCGCAGCCTCCGGCAGCTCCTACAGGAAACCGCATTTCCATGTAGGAGCTGCCGAAGGCTGCGATCTTTTAGCGGTGCCCCAGGCAACAAAACTCTTCAGGCAGACTCAAACCTTGGCCATAACCAAGGATGCCCAACCATGAAAGCCTTCACCCTGGCCCTGCTCAGCCTCACCGCCCTGGCCTCCCAGGCCCACGCCTCCAGCCCCGACGCCTGGGCCGCTTACGACAAGACCGTGCTCGCCAGTTGCACCAAGGCCAGCGGTCTGAAAAACGTCAAACCGGTCGGCACACCTGCGCAATTCGACGACCGCGTCGGTTACACCGCCGTTCTGCTGCAAGGCCAATACCCGCAAAAACACATGAAAGGCCAGCAAGGCAGCGAGCTGTGCCTGTACAACAAACAGTCGAAAACCGCGTACGTCACCGAGTGGGATGCGATTCGCCCGGTCACGAAAACCCACTGAGTGGCGCAGTCCTTGCTTCGATCCGGTTCTGTGCGATGGTTTTCTGCCGTCGTTTCACACCCTGATTGAAGACAGATCGCTCAATGAATACGACGTTTTCCTGCGTAGGTTGCGGCAAATGCTGTACCGATCACCATGTCCCGCTGACGCTCGCCGAGGCCCGCATGTGGGCGGCGGATGGCGGTCAGGTGATCGTGCTGGTCGAGGCGTTTCTCGGCAATGGCCTGGGCCTGCCGGCGCAGCAGCGCGAACATGCCGAGCGCCGTTCGGCAGTGGTCCGCAGTGGCACTGCCGATGCTCATGTGGCGATCACCTTTGCCGCCTACAACGTCGGCCCCTGCCGGAATCTTGACGACGACAAGCGCTGCCGAATCTACGAGCGGCGCCCGCTGGTGTGCCGGATTTACCCGGCGGAAATCAATCCGCACATCCCGCTCAATCCAGCTGCCAAGGATTGCCCGCCAGAGTCCTGGGAGCAGGGGCCGGAGCTGATTGTGGGCGGTGAGTTGGTTGATCGGGAACTGGTTGAGCTGATCCAGCGTTCGCGTCAGGCGGATCGGGATGACATCAAACTCAAAGATGCGATCTGCGCAACGTTGGGGATTCGCACCACGGCGCTCAAGGGCGACGGGTTCACCGCGTACTTGCCGAACATGGATGCCTTTGCGGCAGTGATCGACCAGGTGAGCGCGCAACCGCTGGCGGCGCGAACCAGTGAATGGCTGTTTCATTTGTCCGGCGATGATGTCGCCGGGCAAGTGCTGGCTGCGGGCGGGCAAGTAGTGACGGAACCGGCGCAGACTTATGCGTTCATTTCATTGCGCGCGGCTTGATCTGATATTTGTGCTGTAGCGGCTGTCGCTTTCGCGAGCAGGCTCGCTCCCACAGGTTTGGGTTCTACACAAATCCAATGTGGGAGCGAGCCTGCTCGCGAAGAGGCCGCCACCATCACTTTCCGATGTCAGCGCTTGCCCATCGACCGACGCGTACCCGGCGGCGCCATGCCCGGGGTTTTGGTATGGCCATTCTTCGCGCCATTCTTGTACCACGGCTGATTCGAGCCTTTCGCCGAAGCCAGCTCGCCCGGCTTGAACGGGAACTTGAACGCCGGAATCTCGGCCTTGGTTTCGCTGGCGTCAGCCACTTCAGCCGGGACGTCGCTCACAGCGTCGTCAACCGGCGGTTGGGTCGGGGAAGTCATAAAAGCTCCGGGAACAAAAAGTCGGCCCGATCAGTGAGCCGCAAAGGCGCGCAGTATACCTGTGCGCTCTGGCTCGGCATCTGAAGATTTGCGCGATGCGCTGAACGGTTTTCCCCTCACCCTAACCCACTCCCGAGGGAGAGGGGACAGACCGAGGTGTTTACTCGAGGTTCGCCGACACGGGATACCGAGTCGAACTCAGGTTCGAAAAGCCCACAAATCGGCTCCCTCTCCTTGGGGAGAGGGCTGGGGTGAGGGGCGAATCCAACACAAGACCATCGCCGCACATTGCTACTCCCCATCTATCCAAACGAAACTGACAATCCTGACAGCCAGCCGTCACCCTGCCGACCGCCTGACCGGTTTATAACTGGTCAATCTGCCCAAACTCCAGACTTCGGCGCCGCGCATGTCCATCCAGAAAACTAAAATCCTGCTGGCCACTCTCCTGATTCTGCTGGCAGCCGCCGGCCTGTGGTTCGCGCTCAAGCCAGCGCCGACCAAACTGGCCAGTCCGACCGCCATCCCGGTACGCGTCGTAACGGTCAGCGCCAAAGACGTGCCGCGTTACACCAGCGGCATCGGCTCGGTGCTGTCGCTGCACAGCGTGGTGGTGCGCCCGCAGATCGACGGGATCCTGACGAAGATCTTGGTCAAGGAAGGTCAAGTGGTCAAAGCAGGCGACCTGCTCGCGACCATCGACGACCGCTCGATCCGCGCCAGCCTCGATCAGGCCCGGGCGCAGTTGGGGGAGAGTCAGGCGCAGTTGCAGGTCGCGCTGGTCAATCTCAAGCGCTACAAACTGCTCAGCGTCGATGACGGCGTATCGAAACAGACCTTCGACCAGCAACAGGCCTTGGTCAATCAGCTCAAAGCCACCGCGCAAGGCAATCAGGCCTCGATCGATGCGGCGCAGGTGCAACTGTCCTACACGCAGATTCGCTCCCCGGTCACCGGGCGCGTCGGTATTCGTACGGTCGATGAAGGCAACTTCCTGCGCATGACCGACACCCAGGGCCTGTTCACCGTCACGCAGATCGACCCGATCGCCGTCGAGTTCTCCCTGCCGCAGCAGATGCTGCCGACCCTGCAGAGTCTGATCAGCGATCCGCAACGCGCCCCGGTCAAGGCCTACATCGGAGCCGATACTGATGGCGAAACCGGCAATCTGCTCGGCGAAGGTCAGCTGACCCTGATCGACAATCAGATCAACGCCAACACTGGCACCATCCGCGCCAAGGCCGAATTCGCCAATGCCAGCCAGAAGCTCTGGCCGGGTTTGCTGGTGACGGTAAAAATTCAGACCGCTGTGGATAAAGATGCGCTGGTGGTTCCGCCCACCGTCGTACAGCGTGGCCTCGAACAACACTTTGTTTACCGCGTGAAGGACGACAAGGTCGAGGCGGTGCCGGTGCAAATGGTTTATCAGGGCAGCGGCCAGGACATCATCAAAGGTGTCAACGCTGGTGACGTGCTGGTGACCGACGGCCAGTCGCGACTCAAACCGGGCTCGAGCGTGCAAGTCATGAGCGAGCCAGCGCAAGTGGTGCAGGCGGAGCCGAAGCCATGAACTCGCACAAGGGCATCTCGACCTGGTGCATCGATCACCCGGTGGCGACGATTTTGCTGACGTTCGCTCTGGTACTGGTCGGCGTAATTGCCTTCCCGCGTTTGCCGATTGCGCCACTGCCGGAAGCGGAATTTCCTACGATTCAAGTGTCGGCGCAGTTACCCGGCGCCAGTCCCGACACCATGGCGTCCTCGGTGGCGACGCCGCTGGAGGTGCAATTCAGCGCCATCCCCGGCATGACCCAGATGACCTCCAGCAGCGCGCTGGGCTCAACTCTGCTGACCCTGCAATTTACCCTCGATAAAAGCATCGACACCGCCGCTCAGGAAGTACAGGCGGCAATCAACACCGCCGCCGGTAAGTTGCCCAAAGACATGCCGACGCTGCCAACGTGGAAGAAGGTTAACCCGGCCGACAGCCCGGTGCTGATCCTCAGTGTCAGCTCGACACAGATGCCCGGCACCGAACTCAGCGACCTGGTGGAAACCCTGCTCTCGCGTCAGATCAGTCAGGTCGACGGCGTCGGCCAGATCAACATCACCGGTCAGCAACGCCCGGCGATTCGCGTACAAGCCTCGGCGGACAAACTCGCGGCCATCGGCCTGACGCTGGCCGACATTCGGCTGGCGATCCAGCAAACCAGTCTTAATCTGGCCAAAGGTGCGCTGTACGGCGAATCGAGCATCTCGACGCTGTCGACCAACGACCAGCTGTTCCACCCCGAGGACTACAGCGAGCTCATCGTTTCCTACAAGGATGGCGCCCCGGTTCACCTGCGCGATGTCGCCAAAGTCGTCAACGGTGCGGAAGATGCCTACGTGCAGGCGTGGGCCGGAGATCGCCCCGGCGTGAATCTGGTGATTTTCCGCCAGCCCGGCGCCAACATTGTTGAAACCGTCGACCGCATTCAGGCCGCCCTGCCCGGCCTCGAAGCGATGCTGCCGGCCTCGGTGCAGGTGAAAACCCTGATTGACCGCACGCAGACCATTCGCGCCTCGCTGCATGAGGTGGAAATCACTTTGCTGATCGCGATCCTGCTGGTGGTCGCGGTGATGGCGCTGTTCCTGCGGCAGTTATCGGCGACGCTGATTGTTTCGGCGGTGCTCGGCGTCTCGCTGATCGCCAGTTTCGCCCTGATGTACATCCTCGGCTTCAGCCTGAACAACCTGACGCTGGTGGCGATCGTCGTCGCGGTCGGCTTCGTCGTGGACGATGCGATCGTGGTGGTGGAAAACATCCATCGCCATCTCGAGGCCGGCGATGACATGCGCGAGGCGGCGATCAAGGGGGCCGGCGAGATTGGCTTCACCGTCGTTTCGATCAGTTTCTCACTGGTGGCGGCGTTCATTCCGCTGCTGTTCATGGGCGGTGTAGTCGGGCGGCTGTTCAAGGAATTCGCCCTGACCGCGACTTCGACGATCATGATTTCCGTGGTGGTGTCGCTGACCCTGGCGCCAACCCTTGCCGCGCTGTTTATGCGTAAGCCGGTACATCACGCCAACGCCAAACCCGGTTTCAGCGAACGCCTGCTCGGCTGGTACGAAAAGGGCCTGCGCCGCGCCCTCGATCATCAGAAATTGATGATTGGTGTGTTCGGCTTATCTTTGGCGCTGGCTGTTGCCGGTTACATCTTTATTCCCAAGGGTTTCTTTCCGGTGCAGGACACCGGTTTTGTCCTCGGCACCACCGAAGCCGCTGCGGATATCTCCTACGGCGACATGGTGAAAAAACACTTGGCGATGGCCGAAATCGTTGCAGCCGATCCGGCGGTGCAGGCGTTCTCGCACTCGGTCGGGGTTTCCGGCAGCAACCAGACCATCGCCAACGGGCGCTTCTGGATCGCCCTGAAAAAACGTGGCGATCGCGATGTCAGCGCCAGCCAGTTCATCGACCGCATCCGCCCGCAACTGATGAAAGTCCCCGGCATCGTCCTGTATCTGCGCGCCGGGCAGGACATCAACCTAAGCTCCGGCCCCAGCCGTGCGCAGTACCAATACGTACTCAAGAGCAACGACGGCGCGACCCTCGCCACCTGGACCCAGCGCCTGACCGAAAAACTGCGCAGCAATCCGGCATTCCGCGACATATCCAATGACCTGCAACTGGGCGGCAGCATCACTCACATCAGCATCGACCGCAGCGCCGCCGCGCGTTTCGGCCTGACCGCCAGCGATGTCGACGAGGCGCTGTACGATGCATTCGGCCAACGGCAGATCAATGAATTCCAGACCCAGGTCAACCAGTACAACGTGATTCTGGAACTGGATACCAAACAGCGCGGCAAGGCCGAAAGCCTCAACTATTTCTACCTGCGCTCGCCACTGAGCGGCGAGATGGTGCCGCTGTCGGCGCTGGCAAGGTTTGACGCGCCAACCATCGGCCCGCTGTCGATTGCTCACGACGGCATGTTCCCCGCCGCCAACATGTCATTCAACCTCGCCCCTGGCGTGGCATTGGGCGATGCGGTGATTCAGCTCAACCAGGCCAAGGCCGAGATCGGCATGCCCACCGCGATCAGCGGCAATTTCCAGGGTGCAGCGCAGGCGTTCCAGAGTTCGCTGGCCAGCCAGCCGTGGCTGATTCTGGCGGCGCTGGTGGCGGTGTACATCATTCTCGGCGTGCTTTATGAAAGCTTCGTGCATCCGCTGACGATCATTTCGACCCTGCCGGCGGCAGGCCTCGGCGCGGTGATCATGCTGTGGATCTGCGGCCAGGACTTTTCGATCATGGCGTTGATCGGCCTGGTGCTGCTGATCGGTATCGTCAAGAAGAACGGCATTCTGATGATCGACTTCGCGCTCGAGGCGCAGCGCCAGCGTGGTTTGACGCCGCAGGAGGCGATTTTCGAAGCGTGCATCACCCGGTTCCGGCCGATCATCATGACCACCCTCGCCGCCCTGCTCGGTGCGTTGCCGCTGATGCTCGGTTACGGCACCGGCGCTGAACTGCGCCAGCCGTTGGGCATTGCCGTGGTCGGCGGTTTGCTGGTCAGCCAGATGCTGACGCTGTTCACCACGCCGGTCATATACTTATGGCTCGAGCGGCTGTTTCACCGGCACTCACACCCACCAGCCCCAACGCCCGCAACGGCACTGGCGACCACAGACTGAGGCGGTCATGCGCGTTCTGATTATCGAAGACGAAGAAAAAACCGCGGACTATCTGCACCGAGGCCTGACCGAACAGGGCTACACCGTCGACCTTGCCCGCGACGGTGTCGAAGGCCTGCATCTGGCGCTGGAATGCGACTACGCCGTGATCGTCCTCGACGTCATGCTGCCGGGGCTCGATGGCTTCGGCGTACTGCGCGCATTGCGTGCGCGCAAGCAGACCCCGGTGATCATGCTCACCGCCCGCGAGCGCGTCGAAGACCGCATCAAGGGCCTGCGCGACGGCGCCGACGATTACCTCGGCAAACCGTTTTCCTTTCTCGAACTGGTCGCCCGCCTGCAAGCGCTGACCCGCCGCAGCGGCGGCCATGAGCCGGTGCAAGTGACCATCGCCGACCTGTGGATCGACCTGATCAGCCGCAAGGCCACCCGCGCCGGCACGCGCCTGGATCTGACCGCGAAAGAGTTTTCCCTGCTCAGCGTGCTCGCCCGTCGCCAGGGCGAAATCCTTTCGAAGACCGCAATCGCGGAAATGGTCTGGGACATCAATTTCGACAGTGACGCCAACGTCGTCGAAGTCGCGATCAAACGCCTGCGCGCCAAGCTCGACGGGCCGTTCAACGAAAAGCT
Source organism: Pseudomonas sp. S3_G06 (assembly GCF_054667565.1). Taxonomy (NCBI): domain Bacteria; kingdom Pseudomonadati; phylum Pseudomonadota; class Gammaproteobacteria; order Pseudomonadales; family Pseudomonadaceae; genus Pseudomonas; species Pseudomonas sp. S3_G06. The sequence goes on along the minus strand of NZ_CP162738.1, from coordinate 363,101 downwards.
GCTGCACACCATTCGCGGTATGGGTTATGTGCTGGAGAGCCGTGGTGTCCAGTAACTCGATCGCCTTGCGCCTGAGCGGCATGTTCACGCTGGTGGCGCTATTGGTGTTTCTGCTGATTGGCGGCGCGCTGTATCAGCAGGTCGACAAGGGCTTGGGATTGTTGCCCGAAGCCGAGCTGGATGCGCGGTACAGCGTGCTCGAATCCACCGTCGGGCGTTACGGCACGCCGGAGCATTGGGTGAAGATCAACAACAAGCTCAAACTGCTCGGTGAGGAAGACAAGCGCATCAGCTTCTGGATCAGCAGCGGTGATCCGCGCTACGAATACGGCAATCTCACCCCGCAGATTCGTGCCGCCATCAATGGCCCGTTGGGCATGCACGATCTGCAACTGCCCGATCAACCCTACCCACTGAAAGTGCTGGTCAGTCAGTTCCCCGCCAAGGATCAGCGCCCGCCGTTGCGTTTCATGATCGGCATCGACACCGAGACGCTGCATCAGACCCAGCATCACTTGCTCATCGCCCTGATCAGTCTGGCGATTGTCGGGGTGCTGCTGGCCTCTGCATTGGGCTATTGGGTCGCAAGAATCGGTCTGAAGCCGTTGATCAAACTATCGCAGGAAGCCCAGCGTCTGGCCCCACCACTGCGCGCCGGACGCTTGCGCCTGTCGCCGCTGCCGCCGGAACTGGAACAGTTTGTCGAGTCGTTCAACTCGACCCTGGAACGGGTAGAACTGGCCTATTCACGGCTGGAATCGTTCAACGCCGACGTCGCCCATGAACTGCGTTCGCCGCTGACCAACCTGATCGGCCAGACCCAGGTCGCGCTGACTCGCGGGCGCTCGGCCGAACACTATTTCGAAGTGCTGCAATCGAACCTCGAAGAGCTGGAACGGCTGCGCTCGATCATCAACGACATGCTGTTTCTGGCCAGCGCCGATCAGGGCAACAAGGCGACCAAACTGACCTCGACGTCATTGGCTGATGAAGTGGCGACGACGCTGGACTATCTGGATTTCATCCTTGAAGACGCGCGGGTTGAAGTGCAGGTCAGCGGCGATGCGCAGGTGCAGATCGAGGTCGCGCATTTGCGCCGGGCGTTGATCAATTTGCTCAGCAATGCGGTGCAGCACACCGAACCGGGTCAAGTGATCGAAGTGCGCATCGAAGTTGAAGAACATCAGGTGAGCATTGGCGTGGCCAATCCCGGGACGCCGATTGCCAGCGAGCATCTGCCGAGGTTGTTCGAGCGGTTTTATCGGGTTGATGCCTCGCGTAGCAACAGCGGCAATAACCACGGGCTGGGGCTGGCCATCGTCAAGGCGATTGCGCTGATGCATGGCGGAGATGTGTTTGTGCGCAGTGATCGGGGGATGAACACCTTCGGCATCAACCTCCCGGTCTGAATGCTCAGCCAAGCCCTGTGGCGAGGGGATTTATCCCCGCTCGGCTGCGCAGCAGTCGCAAATCCTGTGCACAAGGTCCAAGAATCTTTGAGGCTGGAATTCTTGGGGCCGCTTCGCAGCCCAACGGGGATAAATCCCCTCACCGCAGGCCACCATCACGCACAGAGCGGGTTGTTACCCGTGCCGATCTTTGCTTTTGCTGTAACAGTCATTTATGAAAATCACGCTGTTTCCCGACTGCCGGCAACCTTATCTTTGCCCGCACCAAACAGCACTCGCCAAGCGAGAAGGTTTTCAAGATGTCCAACAGTATGGGTATTGCCAGCGCATTCGTTTTGTCCTCATTGATTCTGTCGCCGATGGCGATGGCTGAAGAATCGCAAGCGTTCGTGGCGCACAACGTCGCTCGTGCGCAGGCATTCGATCAGCATCAGGCCGAAGTGATGGCCAAGGCTCAAGACGCGACGCAATCCCCGCAGGCCGCTACTTCCCAGGCTCAAGCGCTCGAGAAAGACAGCTGAGTCTCACCGCGAAAGGTTTCCCTCGACGCGGTTGTTTGGCTCTTCCCGTTCAACCGTCGTCACTCCAGGCCGCTGCCATTCAGCGGCCTTTTTTTCGTTGTGGTCTGAAAGTCGTCTGGCGCGTCTGTAACAACAAGAAACATCAAGCCGCTCAAGAACCAGAGCGGCCCGCTGACCCAAGGAGCTCCACCGCACGTGTTTTACCCTGCCCGCCTCACCCCGCTGTTCATTGCAATTGCCGCAACGATTGCCCCCGCTGTCCACGCCGATGAGTCTGCCCAACAGGGCTTCGTCGCAGGCTCGAGCCTCAACCTCAACGCCCGCAACTACTACATGAATCGCAACCGCTTGCAGAAGGCCGACGACAATATCGAGTGGGGTCAGGGTTTTCTCGGCGTGTTCCAGTCTGGCTACACCGAAGGCACGGTCGGCTTCGGCTTCGATGCCCACGCCATGCTCGGCTTGAAACTCGACGGTGGTGGCGGTACCGACGGTTCGAGCATCCTGCCGATCAGCGATGGCAACGGCAAAGCGCCGGGCTCGTTCTCCACCGCAGGCGGGACGTTGAAGCTGCGCGCCTTCGATACCGAGTTGAAGGCCGGTGATCTGTTCCTCACCAACCCGGTCATCGCCGGCGGTGACACGCGGATGCTGCCGCAGACCTTCCGTGGCATCAGCCTGAGCAACCACAGCTTCGACGGCTGGCTGATCGAAGGTGGCCAGGCCAGTTTCACCAAACCCTATAACCAGAGTGGTCATACCCGCATCGGGACGTCATACGGCACCCTCGCCGACGGCGACGAAAGCCAGCACCTGAACTGGGCCGGTGTGGCCTGGAGCGGCGTTGAGGGCCTGACCAGCAGCCTTTACGCGTCCGAGCTCAAGGACATCTGGAACCAGTACTACTACGACCTCGACTACACCTGGCAACTGAACGATCTGGTCAGCCTCAACCCGGGCGTGCACTTCTATCACACGCAAGACTCCGGTGATGCGCTGCTGGGCAACATCGACAACAACACCTGGAGCACGCATCTCACCGTCGGCATCGGCAACCACAGCGTCACTGCCGCGTATCAGCGGGTCAACGGCAACACGCCGTTCGACTACATCAGCCAGGGCGACAGCGTTTATCTGGACAACTCGCAGCAGTATTCGGACTTCAACGGCCCGAACGAACGCTCCTGGAAGCTCAAGTACGCCTATGACTTCACCGGTGTCGGCATGCCCGGCCTGACTTCGGCGCTGTCCTACTCGCGCGGCACGGTCGACCTGACCAAAGCCGACCCTAACAGCGCAGGCTATTCGAGCTGGTACAGCGCCGATGGCCGCAACGCCAAGCATTGGGAACGCGACATCGATTTGCAGTACGTCGTACAAAGCGGCCAGGCCAAGGATCTCGCGGTGCGCCTGCAATGGGCCACCAACCGGGGCGGCAACGGCTACGGCGCGATTGATTCGGATACAGATGAATACCGCGTGATCATCGACTACCCGGTCAACGTCTTCTAAGATCGCTACCAGGCTGAAGCCCAATCAACATTGAACCTATTGGTAGGAGCTGCCGAAGGCTGCGATCTTTTGATCTTGCTCTTGAAAATCAAAAGATCGCAGCCTTCGGCAGCTCCTACAGGTGTGAGCAGGCTCATAGTGCAACTACGCTTGTTAGAATCCCCCAACCCGAACCCCCATCATGATCACCAGCCGCACGCCTTCCATCACAGGCCTTACCGGTCGCCCCGAGCGCCTGCTGATCCTCGGCAGCCTGCTGACCGTGATTGCGATGGTGTGCATCGTCACCTTCCTGCTGATCCGCGAGTACGCCAGTGCGCAGGAAGTCGCCACGCGCCGCGCCACGACCATCGCGCAATTGATCGACGCCGATGTGCTGCGCACCGTCGAGCTGTACGACCTGACGCTGCAAGGGCTGATCGCCGCCGCTCAGCGTGACGACCTGCAGAACGTCTCGCCGCAGATCCGTCATCTGGCGCTGTTCGATCGCTCTGCCACCGCGCGCTTCAAGGGCGACATCCTGCTGCTCGACAAGCATGGCGAGGTGATCGCCGACTTCTCGCGCATCGAAGCGAAACCGGGCAATTTCGCCGACCGCGATTATTTTCTCGCCCACGCATTCAACCGCGACATCGGCATGTTCATCAGCCGCCCGTTCAAGACCCGCTGCGATTGCGAAGAGGCCGATCAGTGGCGCATCAGCTTCAGCCGACGCATCTCCTCCCAGACCGGCGGATTTCTCGGCGTGGCGGTGGCGTCGCTGAAACTCGACTACTTCGACGACCTGTTCAAAAGCCTCGACATCGGCACCGACAGCACGTTGAACATCATCAACAGCGATGGCGTGCTGCTCGCGCAGAAGCCGTATCTGCAGAGCGATTCGGTCGGCAAGAGTTTCGGCAACCGGCCCAACGTCGTGCGGATTCTCAACGACCGCGATGGCAGCGGCAGTTTCACCAGTACCTCGACCATGGATAAACAACGGCGGCTCTACACCTACTCGCGGGTCGGCAACCTGCCGTTGACGGTGATGGTGGCGCTGTCCAGCGAGGAGGTGTTCGGCACCTGGCGGCGCACGGCGATCCTGATCAGCGGCGCCACCGGCGTGTTGTGCCTGGGGCTGTTGTGGCTGACCTGGCTGCTCGCTCGGGAACTGCGTTTGCGCCATCGCGCCGAACGCGAACTGGCGCAACTGGCTGCCACCGATGATCTGACCGGAGTAGCCAACCGGCGCATGCTCGATCAGACCCTGCGCCACGAATGGTTCCGCGCCCAGCGCTCGGGCCAGCCGCTGTCGGTGATGATGATCGATGCCGACCACTTCAAGGCCTTCAATGATCGCCATGGCCATCAGGCTGGGGATCAGGTCTTGCGTGAACTGGCCAAAGTGATCACGGCGAACGTGCGACGCCCGGCGGATCTGGTCGCGCGGTATGGCGGTGAAGAGTTTTCGGTGATTCTCGCCGAGACCGACAGCGCCGGGGCGCAGCAGATCGCCGAGCAGATTCGCCAGGCTGTGGAAAACTTGCCCTGGGTTGAAGGCGCTGAGCGGGCGATGACCGTGAGTATCGGCATTGCTACGTGGACATCGGCGAGCGAGATGACCCTGGAGCAGCTGCTGTTTGCGGCGGACAAAGCGCTGTATCAGGCCAAGGAAGGCGGGCGTAATCGCGTTGTAGTGCCAGTTTAAAGTCAAAAGATCGCAGCCTTCGGCAGCTCCTACATATGGAATGCGTTCCCCTGTAGGAGCTGCCGAAGGCTGCGATCTTTTGCTTTTGAAAGGGCATAAAAAAAGGCCATCCGAGGATGGCCTTCAAAAAACTAGAGAGGTTTTTTACTTACACCGCCGCAACCGGGCGCATGTAAGAGATTGGTGCGGTGCTGGCGTCTTCGAACGTCACCACTTCCCAAGCGTCTGTCTGCTCAATCAATTTGCGCAGCAGCTGATTGTTCAGTGCATGACCGGACTTGAAGCCTTTGAACTCACCAATCAGGCTGTTGCCCAGCAGGTACAGGTCGCCAATCGCGTCGAGGATCTTGTGTTTGACGAATTCGTCTTCATAACGAAGACCGTCTTCGTTCAACACGCCATCAGCGTCGACCACGATCGCGTTTTCCACGCTGCCGCCGAGTGCGAGGTTGTGCTTGCGCAGGTACTCGATGTCACTCATGAAACCAAAGGTACGAGCGCGGCTGACTTCTTTTACGAACGAAGTGCTGGAAAAATCCACGCTTGCACTCTGGGTGCGGTCCCGGAATACCGGGTGATCGAAATCGATCTCGAAGCTCACCTTGAAGCCTTCGAAAGGGACGAAAGTGGCGCGCTTGTCGCCATCTTCCACTGTCACTTCACGCAGGATGCGGATGAATTTCTTGGCGGCGTCCTGTTCTTCCAGGCCTGCCGATTGAATCAGGAATACGAAGGGTCCAGCGCTGCCATCCATGATCGGGACTTCGGACGCGGAGAGCTCGACGTAGGCGTTATCGATGCCCAGGCCAGCCATGGCCGAGAGCAAGTGCTCTACCGTGTCCACTTTGACGTCGCCATTGATCAGCGTCGTCGACATAGTGGTTTCACCGACGTTTTCCGCGCGGGCAGGAATCTGCACCACAGGGTCGAGGTCAGCGCGACAAAACACAATGCCAGTGTCGACAGGCGCAGGCTTGAGGGTCAGATAGACCTTCTCGCCGGAATGCAGGCCTACACCTGTGGCACGGATAATATTTTTCAGTGTGCGTTGTTTAATCATGGCTTGGGCCGCTTCAGCGCAAATTGCGAACTGGTATCAACAAAGGCTGGCGATGATAGCAGACCATGCCTTTGCTGAACACCAATCACCTTCATAGCCCTGATACATTCCATCAATCGGCCTGACGACGCAGGAAGGCCGGAATGTCCAGGTAATCCAGGTCATCCTGCGGATTCATCTTCGCGGCAGCCGCGGCACCGGCCTGGGCCTGGTTGCGCATGACGGTCGGACGGTCCAGATCACGGTAGTTCACCGCTGGCTGCTCCTGACGGGCCGGAGCCGGTTGTTGCACCTGCGCCGAAGCCATCGAGGTGTGAACGGTGTTGTCGATGACCTTTACAGGCTTCTCGATTTTCGCGCCCAGACCGGTGGCAACCACGGTTACGTGCAGCTCGTCGCGCATGTCCGGATCGATAACAGTACCGACCTTGACCATCGCGTGCTCGGAAGCAAAGGCTTCGATGATCGAACCCACGTCGGAATACTCACCCAGGGACAGGTCAGGACCGGCGGTGATGTTCACCAGAATGCCGCGCGCGCCTTGCAGGTTGACGTCTTCCAGCAGCGGGTTGCGGATTGCCGCTTCGGTGGCTTCACGTGCACGGTTCGGACCGCTGGCGCAGCCAGTGCCCATCATCGCCATGCCCATTTCGCTCATCACGGTGCGCACGTCGGCGAAGTCGACGTTGATCATGCCCGGACGCTTGATGATGTCGGAGATACCGCGAACGGCACCGGCCAGTACATCGTCAGCCTTGGCGAAAGCCGACAGCAGGCTTGCGTCTTTACCGAGGATGGTCAGCAGTTTTTCGTTCGGAATGGTGATCAGCGAGTCGACGCTTTCCGAAAGCATGCGGATGCCTTCGTCGGCGATCTGCATACGCTTGCGGCCTTCGAACGGGAACGGACGGGTCACGACCGCAACGGTCAGGATGCCCATTTCCTTGGCCACTTCGGCGATGATCGGCGCTGCACCGGTACCGGTACCGCCGCCCATGCCGGTGGTGATGAACACCATGTTGGTGCCGGCCAGCACTTCAGCGATGCGCTCGCGGTCTTCCAGAGCGGCTTGACGGCCGACTTCAGGATTGGCGCCGGCACCCAGGCCCTTGGTCACGCCGGTGCCCAGTTGCAGGATGGTCCGCGCGCCGATGTTTTTCAGCGCTTGAGCATCGGTGTTGGCGCAGATGAACTCAACGCCTTCGATGTTGCTCTTGACCATGTGATTGACTGCGTTGCCGCCGCCACCGCCGACACCGATAACTTTGATTACCGGGCTTGCGGGGATGTTGTCTACGAGTTCGAACATTTTCCCTCTCCTTACATTCTCTAGTTTTTTCGCCTACTGCTGTTTGTAGCGGTGTATCTACTGCAGTTGCTTGCCGCTTGAAGCTTGTCGCTCCAGGCTGCTTTTAAAAATTGCCCTGAACCCACTTTTTCAGTCGGTCCAGCAGCGGCGCCTGAGGCTCTTCGCTGCTGTAGCTGTCGCGGCTGCCGATGCCGGAGAACGAAACTCCGTCGGACTGCTTCTGCAGGCCGTACATCAACAAACCGACGCCAGTGGAATAAATCGGGTTGCGCACCACGTCATCCAGACCTTTCACGCCATGCGGCACACCAAGGCGCACCGGCATGTGGAAGATCTCTTCGGCCAGTTCAGTGGCGCCTTCCATTTTCGAGGTACCGCCGGTGAGCACGATGCCCGCCGGGATCAGGTCTTCGTAGCCGCTGCGACGCAGCTCGGCCTGGATCAGGGTGAACAGTTCGTCGTAACGCGGCTCGACCACTTCGGCCAGGGCCTGACGCGACAGCTCACGCGGTGGACGGTCGCCAACGCTCGGCACCTTGATGGTTTCGCCGGCACCGGCCAGTTTGGCCAGGGCGCAGGCGTAACGGATCTTGATCTCTTCGGCGTACTGGGTCGGGGTGCGCAACGCCATGGCGATGTCGTTGGTCACTTGATCACCGGCAATCGGGATCACCGCGGTGTGACGGATCGCGCCTTCAGTGAAGATCGCGATGTCGGTGGTGCCGCCGCCGATGTCGACCAGGCACACGCCCAGTTCTTTCTCGTCGTCGGTCAGCACCGAGTAGGCCGAGGCCAGTTGCTCGAGAATGATGTCGTCGATTTCCAGACCGCAGCGACGCACGCATTTTTCAATGTTCTGAGCAGCGTTGACGGCGCAGGTGACCACGTGAACCTTGGCTTCCAGACGCACGCCGGACATGCCCAATGGCTCACGCACGCCTTCCTGGTTATCGATCACGTAATCCTGCGGCAGGGTGTGCAGCACGCGCTGGTCAGCCGGGATCGCCACGGCCTGGGCGGCGTCGAGTACACGCTCAAGGTCCGCCGAGCTGACTTCGCGATCACGGATCGCGACGATGCCGTGGGAGTTCAGGCTGCGGATGTGATTGCCAGCCACGCCGACGAACGCCGAGTGAATGCGGCAGCCGGCCATCAGCTGGGCTTCTTCGATCGCGCGCTGGATCGACTGCACGGTGGATTCGATGTTGACCACCACGCCCTTCTTCAGGCCGCGGGACGGATGCGTGCCGATCCCGACGATTTCCAGCTGGCCGTCGTCCGCGACCTCGCCTACCAGCGCCACCACTTTGGAGGTGCCGATATCCAGACCGACGATCATTTTGCCGCTTTGCACGTTTGCCATGGGTCCTGCCTCTTCTTAATTCTTTGCGACAGCGGGTTGGGCTGTCGTCGGCGCTACGGGTTCCCGCCAGCCAACAGCGAGGCCGTTGGCGTAGCGCAGATCGATGCGCGCAATGTTCGTAATCTGCTCTTTCAGCGTCTTGTCATAGATGGCGATGAAGCGGCGCATCTTTTCCACCAGGTTGCCGCGTCCCAGCAGCAACTCGATGCCGGGGCCGGAACTGCCGGCACCGGTGGTCAGGAACCAGCTGCCGCGTTCACGCAATTCCAGGCGTGCAATCGAAAAACCCAGCGGCCGCAGCATCTGGCTCAGCACCTGATACTGCTGCATCACCTGCTGCTGAGCCCGTTGTGGGCCGAACAGCTGCGGCAGGTGTTCGTAATTCGCCAGTTCCTTGGGCGTGAACGCCTGGCCCTGGTTGTTGAGCAACGACTCGTCGCCCCAACGCGCCACCGGCAATTGTTCTTCGAGGCGGATCACCACCTGATCCGGCCACACCCGACGCACTTCGGCGTGGGCGATCCAGGGCATCTGCTCGAGCTCGGTACGCATACCGGCGAGGTCGATGGTGAAGAAGCTCGACGCCACGAACGGCGCGATCCGCTGCTGCACCGCCTGCTGGCTGATGTAGCTCAAGTCGCCCTGCACCGCGATCTTGCTGATCGGCCGGTCAGCGTACGGCAGCAAACGCTGCGCGCCTTCGTAAGTACCAAAGCCCAGCGCCACCAGCAGCACCGGCCAGAACAGGCTTTTCAGAAAGCTGAAATTGGCTTTCGGCAGGCGCGCGGACATCGGCTCTTTCGCCACCATTCGGCTGGCACCCCGCGGCACCGGCTTGCGGCCGGGTGCGGGTGGCTGATGTCTGAGATGAGCGCCTTGCATGGTCTTAACCTCGCGCCTCTGTTGCGCCTGCGTCTTCAACGCTGGCGGCCAGAATGGCCAGAACCAGTTGCTGGAAATCCAGACCGGCAGCCCGCGCCGCCATCGGCACCAGGCTGTGATCGGTCATGCCCGGTGCGGTATTGACTTCGAGGAACCAGAACTGCCCGTCGGCGTCCTGCATCACGTCCGCCCGGCCCCAACCGGCGATACCCAGCGCCTCACAGGCCTTGGCCGTGAGTTCCATGAGTTCCTGTTCCTTGGCCGCGTCCAGTCCGCACGGAATGCGGTACTGGGTATCGTTGGCGATGTACTTGGCGTCGTAGTCGTAAAATGTGTGCGGTGTACCCAGGGCGATTGGAGGCAACACCTGGTCACGCAGGGTGGCGATGGTGAACTCCGGACCTTGAATCCATTGCTCGACCAACACTTGCGAATCGTAGGTACTGGCCGCTTTCCATGCGTCGATCAACTCGGACGCAGAATTCACTTTGGCCATCCCGATACTTGAACCTTCATGCGCCGGTTTGACGATCAAAGGCAAGCCCAGTTCCGTCGCTGCGGAAATACAATCGGCTTCGCTGCACAGCACGGCGTGACGCGGCGTCGGAATCCCGAGGCTGTGCCAGACCTGCTTGGTGCGCAGCTTGTCCATCGCCAGTGCGGAAGCAAGAATGCCGCTGCCGGTGTAAGGGATACCGGCGCACTCGAGCAGGCCCTGCATGCTGCCGTCTTCCCCGCCGCGACCGTGGAGAATGATGAACGCGCGGTCGATCTTTTCGCTGAGCAGACGCTGCAGGAAGTCTTCGCCCACATCGATGCCGAACGCGTCGACGCCAGCGCTTTGCAGCGCTTCGAGCACGGCGTTGCCGGATTTCAGCGAAACCTCACGCTCGGCACTCAGGCCGCCGAAGAGCACGGCGACGCGGCCGAAGTCTTTCGGCGCGATGGTGGAGAACAGCTTGGCGTAGGCAGCAGTCATTTCAACTTCCCCTCGACCGGCGCCGCCACGGCGCCGGCGAACAATTCACTTTTCAACAGCTTCGGCGCGAGACCGCCGATATCACCCGCGCCCTGGCACAGCAGAATGTCGCCGGCGCGCAGCAGCGGCTTGACCAACGGCGCCAGGTCAACGCCACGCTCGATGTAGATCGGGTCGAGCTGACCGCGCTGGCGGATGCTGTTGCACAGCTTGCGGCTGTCGGCGCCCGGGATCGGCTCTTCGCCGGCCGGATAGACTTCCATCAGCAGCAGCACGTTGGCGTCGGCCAGTACGTTGACGAAGTCGTCGTACAAATCACGGGTGCGGCTGTAGCGGTGCGGCTGGTAGACCATCACCAGACGACGCTCCGGCCAGCCACCGCGCACGGCTTTGATCACGGCAGCGACTTCGGTCGGGTGGTGACCGTAGTCGTCGACCAGCATCACGTTGCCGCCATCCACCGGCAGTTCGCCGTAGACCTGGAAACGTCGACCAACACCCTGGAAGCCTGACAGGCCCTGAACGATGGCTTCATCGCTGACGCCTTCGTCGGTGGCGATGCAGATGGTCGCCAGCGAGTTGAGCACGTTGTGGTTGCCGGGCATGTTCACCGACACATCCAGCGGCTCGCGATCCGGGCGCAGCACGGTGAAGAAGGTCTGCATGCCCTGCTGACGGACATTGATTGCGCGTACGTCGGCGTCTTCGCTGAAGCCGTAGGTCACGGTCGGACGTTTCACCAGCGGCAGGATTTCGCGCACCACCGGATCGTCCAGGCACATCACCGCCAGACCGTAGAACGGCAGGTTGTGCAGGAATTCGACGAAGGTTTTCTTCAGTTTGTTGAAGTCACCGTCGTAGGTCGCCATGTGGTCGGCGTCGATGTTGGTGACCACGGCCACCAGCGGCTGCAGATGCAGGAAACTCGCATCGCTTTCGTCGGCTTCGGCGATCAGGTAACGGCTGGTGCCGAGCTGGGCATTGGTGCCCGCCGCATTCAGGCGACCACCAATCACGAATGTCGGGTCCAGACCACCGGCCGCGAACACCGAAGCGATCAGGCTGGTGGTGGTGGTTTTGCCATGGGTACCGGCGACGGCGATGCCGTGGCGATAGCGCATCAGCTCGGCGAGCATTTCTGCACGCGGCACTACGGGGATGCGGCGCTCAAGGGCAGTCGCCACTTCCGGGTTGGACGTGTTCACTGCGCTCGACACCACCAGCACGTCGGCGGTAGCGGCGTTCTCGGCACGGTGACCGATGAAGATCTGCGCGCCGAAGGTTTCCAGACGCTCGGTGACCGGCGACGCCTTCAGGTCGGAACCGGAGACTTGGTAGCCCAGGTTCAGCAACACTTCAGCAATGCCGCACATGCCCACGCCGCCGATGCCGACGAAGTGGATGCGACGGATGCGGCGCATTTCCGGTTGTGGCATGGCTTTCTGATTCTCAACCATGGGCCACCTCCAGACAGGTATCGACCACGCTACGGGTGGCATCGGGTTTGGCCAGTCGGCGGGCCGCTTGGGCCATTGCTTCAAGTCGTTGCGGTTGCATTAAGACCTCTGTCAGGCGCGCGGCAAGATCCGCGGCACCAGTCGTTCTTTGCGGCATCAGGAAGGCAGCGCCTTCGCGGGCCAAATAATCGGCGTTGCGGGTCTGGTGATCGTCGATCGCGTGGGGCAAAGGCACCAGCATCGAGGGCAGACCGGCGGCCGCCAGCTCACTGATGGTCAACGCACCGGCGCGGCACACCACCAGGTCAGCCCAGCCATAGGCCTGGGCCATGTCTTTGATGAACGGCTGCACCTGCGCTTCCACACCCACGGCGCGGTAACGCTCGGCAGTCACTTCATCGTGATTTTTGCCGGCCTGATGAAACACTTCCGGGCGCAGGTCGGCAGCGACTTGGGCCAGGGCTTCAGGCAGCAATTTGTTCAACGGTTCTGCGCCCAGGCTGCCGCCAAGGATCAGCAAACGCGCTTTGCGCCCGGCCAGCGCCGGTCGCGATGTTTCGAGGAACAGCTCGCTGCGCACCGGATTACCGGTGGTACGGCGGCTGTCCGACAGAGTAAAGGTGTCGGGGAACGCTTCACACACTCGGGCGGCGAACGGCACCAGCAACCGATTGGCGGTGCCGGCGACAGCGTTCTGCTCGTGAACGATCACCGGCACGCCAGCCAGTTTCGCGGCAAGACCACCTGGGCCGGTCACATATCCGCCAAAGCCAACCACGCACACCGGCTTCAGACGGCGCATGATCGCCCGCGCCTGCCACACCGATTTCAGCAGCATCAGCGGCGCCTTGAGCAGCGACAGCTTGCCCTTGCCGCGCAGACCGCTGGCGTTGATCCGGTGCAGTTCAAGCCCTGCCGCCGGAACCAGTTCATTTTCGATCCCGCGTGGCGTGCCGAGCCAGTGCACGGTGTAGCCGCGCGCCTGAAACTCGCGGGCACAGGCCAGCGCCGGAAACACGTGGCCGCCGGTACCGCCGGCCATGATCAATACGTTAGCGCCCATGAGTCGGCTCCTCGGCGAAGTCGCTCTCCTGGAATTCCATCTCTTCGCTGCCCAGGTGGGTTCGACTCTCCCATTCGATGCGCAGCAACAGCCCCAGACAGGCGCAGCAGATCACCAGCGAGCTGCCGCCGTAACTGAGGAACGGCAAGGTCAGACCCTTGGTTGGCAGCAGGCCGACGTTCACGCCGATGTTGATCAGGAACTGACCAATCCACAGGAAGGACAAGCCGTAAGCCACGTAAGCGGCAAAGAACTGCTTGGCCTTCTCCGCCCACAAGCCGATGTACATGCCGCGAATACACACGAACACGAACAGCGCGACGGTGCAGAGCGAACCGACCGCACCGAGTTCTTCGGCGAGTACCGAGAACACGAAGTCGGTATGCGCTTCCGGCAGGTAGAACTGCTTCTGCACGCTGTTGCCCAGGCCGACGCCCAGCCACTCGCCGCGACCAAACGCGATCAAGGCCTGCGACAACTGATAACCGGCGCCGAACTGGTCGGCCCATGGGTCGGCGAAGTTGGTCAGACGCGCCATTCGATAGGGCTGCATCTGGATCAGCAAAACCACCGCGCCAACCGCCAGCACCACCATCAGCGAGAAACGGAACAGCCCGACCCCGCCAAGAAACAGCATCGCCGCCGCCGCGCCCATCATGACTACGGTGGCACCGAAGTCCGGTTCCATCAGCAACAGACCGGCCATCGGCAGCAGGACGATGAACGGCTTGAAGAAGCCCATCCAGCTCTCGCGTACTTCTTTCTGCCGGCGCACCAGATAACCGGCGAGGTAGATCACCACGAACACCTTGGCGATTTCCGACGGCTGCACGTTGAAGAAGCTGAAACCGATCCAGCGCATCGAACCGTTCACTTCGCGGCCGATGCCGGGGATGATCACCATCACCAGCAGGCCGAACGCACCGATCAGCATCATCCAGCCGAGGCGCTGCCAGGTGGCGATCGGGATCATCATGGTGACGATGCACGCGCCCAGGCCCAGCACCACATAGATAAGGTGGCGAATCATGTAATACAGCGGACTGCCCGACTGCGCCGCCGCCACTTCGGTGGAAGCCGAGGCGATCATGATCAGCCCCAGACCCAGCAGCGCCAGGCAACCGGCGAGCATCGGGAAATCGAGGTCGATGCCACGCCCGGTGATCAGCGGCGACGGGTACGGCTTGATGATGTTTCTCAGGTTCATGCCAGTTCCTCCACAGCGCGGACGAACTGGTGACCACGGTCTTCGTAATTCTTGAACATGTCGAAACTGGCGCAGGCCGGAGACAGCAGCACCACATCACCCGATTGGGCAGCGGCGCGGCATTGCGCGACGGCGTCGACCAGCGAGGACGCGCGGATCAGCGGCACGGCATCGCCGATGGCTGCGCCGATCTTGTCGGAGTCGCGGCCCATCAGCACCACAGCGCGGCAGTTGGCCGCCACCGGATCACGCAGATCGTTGAATTCGGCGCCTTTGCCGTCACCGCCGGCGATCAGAATGACCTTGCCGTCGATGTCTGCGCCCAAACCTTCGATGGCGGCCAGAGCGGCGCCAACGTTGGTGGCTTTGGAATCGTTGTAATAGGCCACGCCGTCGAGATCGCGCACCCACTGGCAGCGATGTTCGAGCCCGGCAAACGTGCGCAGCGCCGCGAGCATGGCGTCGAACGGCAGACCCACAGCGTGACCCAGTGCCAATGCAGCAAGAGCGTTGGACTGGTTATGCGCACCGCGAATCTTCAGTTCACGCACCGGCATCAGGTTCTGGAATTCGAAGGCGAGGTACTTCTCGCCGTCTTCTTCGCGAATGCCGAACGCCTTGAAATCCGGTTTGCTCAGGCCAAAGGTCCAGCATGGCTGACCTTCACCGATCAATGGACGGCTCAGGGCATCCTGACGGTTGACCACAAACTGCTTCGCGCCCCGGAAAATCCGGTGCTTGGCCAAGTGATACGCCGGCAGACCGCTGTAGCGATCCATGTGGTCTTCGCTGATGTTCAGTACGGTGGCGACTTCGGCGTTGAGCTGGTCGGTGGTTTCCAGTTGGAAACTCGACAACTCCATGACGTACAACTCGACATCATCGCTGAGCAGATCCAGCGCCGGCGTGCCGAGGTTGCCGCCAACGGCGACGCACTTGCCGGCCGCAGCCGCCATCTCGCCGACCAGAGTAGTGACGGTGCTTTTCGCGTTGGAACCGGTGATCGCGACGATCGGCGCCCGCGCATTACGCGCGAACAGTTCGATGTCGCCGGACATTTTCACGCCACGGGCAGCGGCGGCTTGCAGGGCCGGGGTCGCCAGCGCCAGGCCGGGGCTTACGTAGAGCTCGTCGGCACGGCAGAGGAATTCGACGTCCAGCTCGCCACAACGCACTTCCACGTGCGGATAGTCACGCTTGAGCGTGGCCAGTTCCGGTGGATTTTCCCGCGTGTCGGCCACAGCAAACGACGTGCCCCGGTTCGCCAGGAAGCGAACCAGGGACATGCCGCTCTTGCCGAGGCCGACAACGATGCGGAAGTGGTCAGAAGCGATCAGAGACACTCGTTCTACCTCAGCTTCAGGGTGGCAAGGCCGACCAGGACGAGAATCACGGTGATGATCCAGAAACGGACGATCACGCGCGGCTCGGGCCAGCCCTTGAGTTCAAAGTGGTGGTGAATCGGCGCCATGCGGAACACGCGGCGACCGGTCAGCTTAAAGGAGGCAACCTGAATGACCACTGACAGGGTTTCCATCACGAACACGCCGCCCATGATGAACAGGACGATTTCCTGACGGACGATCACCGCGATGGTTCCCAGTGCCGCGCCGAGTGCCAGGGCACCGACGTCGCCCATGAACACCTGCGCTGGATAGGTGTTGAACCAGAGGAAACCGAGGCCGGCACCGATCAGCGCGCCGCAGAACACGATCAGCTCGCCCGCGCCGGGCACGTAAGGGATCAGCAGGTATTCAGCGAATTTCACGTTACCCGACAGGTAGCAGAAAATCCCCAGGCCGCCGCCGACCATCACGGTTGGCATGATCGCCAGGCCGTCGAGGCCGTCAGTCAGGTTGACCGCGTTGCTCGAACCGACAATCACAAAGTAGGTCAGCACGATGAAACCGGCGCCCAGCGGGATGCTGTAGTCCTTGAGCATCGGCAGGATCAGCGTGGTTTCCACCGGCGTCGCCGCAGTCATATAAAGGAAGATCGCTGCGCCGAGGCCGAACACCGACTGCCAGAAATACTTCCAGCGGCTCGGCAGGCCACGGGAGTTTTTCTCGATGACTTTGCGGTAATCGTCGACCCAGCCGATGGCGCCGAACAGCAGGGTCACCAGCAGCACCACCCAGACGTAGCGGTTGCTCAGGTCAGCCCAGAGCAAGGTGCTGACGCCGATCGAAGACAGAATCAGCGCGCCACCCATGGTCGGGGTGCCGGATTTGGACAGGTGCGATTGCGGGCCGTCGTTACGTACCGATTGGCCGATCTGACGGTTCTGCAGAGTACGGATCATCCACGGGCCATAGCACAGCGACAAGACCAGCGCGGTCAGTACACCGAGAATCCCGCGCAGGGTCAGGTACTGGAAGACCGCGAAGCCTTTGTAGAACTGTTGCAGATACTCCGCTAGCAGCAGCAGCATTAATGTTTCTCCAGACTGGACCCGCACAGAGCCGCAACGATGTTTTCCATCGCTGCGCTGCGCGAACCCTTGATCAAAATGGTGGTGTTTGTGTCCTGCTCGGCGGCGAGGGCCTGGATCAGCTCGGCCTGGGTGCCGAAGTGCTGCGCCTGCTCACCGAAAGCGTTCACCGCGTGGACCATGTTCGGCCCGACCGCGTAAAGCGCGGAAACCTTGCCTCGGGCGTACTCGCCCACGTCGCGGTGCCCCTGCTCCGCCCAGTCGCCCAACTCGCCGATATCCCCGAGCACCAGGACGGTGCGGCCGGAAAAGCCGGCGAGTATATCAACGGCCGCGCACATCGAGGTGGGGTTTGCGTTGTAGGTGTCATCGATCACGCGCATGCCGTTTTTCGCCAGTTGCGCGACGGTGCGACCCTTGACCGGTTGCACCGCGCCCAGTCCGGTGGCGATGCCGAACAGCGACACGCCCAAGGCGTGGGCAGCAGCGGCGGCAGCCAGGGCATTGGCGACGTTATGAGTACCGAGCAGGTTCAGTTGCACGCGCTCACTGCCTTCAGGGGTGTGCAGGTTGAACGCCGGGCAACCACGGGCATCAGTGGCCAGATCGCTGGCGTGGAAATTCGCCTCGCTGTTGCTCAGGGCGAAGGTCAGCACCTGACGACCGGCAGCGCGGGTCTTCCAGATACCGAAAGCCTTGTCATCGAGGTTGAGCACGGCGATGCCATCGGCGGCCAGACCCTCGATGATTTCGCCTTTGGCTTCGACGATTTTTTCCGGACCGCCGAACTCACCGACGTGAGCGGTGCCGGCGTTGTTCAGGATTGCTACGTGCGGCTTGGTCAGGCCGACGGTGTAGGCGATTTCACCGAGACGCGAAGCGCCCAGTTCGATCACGGCGGAAGTGTGCTCCGGCGCCAGTTCGATCAGGGTCAGCGGTACGCCGAGGTCGTTATTCAGGTTGCCACGGGTCGCCAGCACCGGACCGCGCGTGCGCAGGATGCTCGCGAGCATTTCCTTGACCGTGGTCTTGCCACTGGAACCGGTCACTGCCGCCACTGGCTGGGTGAACGCAGCACGGTTCAACGCGCCGAGTTGGCCGAGGGCCTGACGGGTGTCCTTGACCAGTAATTGCGGCAGCGCGCTGTCGGCGACTTCGCGCTCGACCAGTGCCGCCACGGCACCTTTGCCGGCAACGTCGTTCAGATAATCATGACCATCGAAACGCGGGCCGGTCAGGGCGATGAACAACTGGCCCGGCTGAATCGCCCGACTGTCGATGCTGACGCCGTCGAAACTCGCGTCAGCGCCGATCAAACGGGCTTCGAGTGCGTTGGTCAATTCGCTGAGTGTCAGGGCCTTAAGCATGGGCCACCTCCCACGCGGTCAGGGCATGATCAGCCTCGACCAGATCGGAAAACGCATGGCGCACGCCGTTGATTTCCTGATAGTCCTCGTGACCCTTGCCGGCGAGCACAATCACGTCGTCAGCGGTCGCGCCGGCGATCAATTGCGCAATGGCCTGGCCGCGACCGGCGACGAAAGTGACTTTATCCACAGCGGTGAAACCGGCACGGATGTCGTCGAAAATCACCGCAGGATCTTCGGTGCGCGGGTTGTCATCGGTGACCAGCACCTGGTCGGCGAGACGCTCGACCACTTCGGCCATCAACGGACGTTTGCCACGATCGCGATCACCGCCGCAGCCGAACAGGCACAGCAGTTGGCCTTTGACGTGCGGGCGCAGTGCGGTGAGAACTTTTTCCAGCGCATCCGGGGTATGGGCGTAATCGACCACCACCAGCGGCTGCGTGCCGCCACCCAGACGCTGCATGCGCCCGGCCGGGCCTTCGAGCTTCGGCAGCACTTTGAGAATTTCGTCGAGGGCGTAATCCAGACCGAGCAAGGCGCCGACTGCGGCCAGCACGTTGCTCAGGTTGAAACGCCCGAGCAATGTGCTGCGCAGGTGATGCTCGCCCTGCGGCGTGACCAGCGTGGCGCGTACGCCGTGGTCGTCGAACTGCGCTTCGCGGCAAAACAGGTAGGCGCTGCTGTCGAGCAGGCTGTAGGTGATCAAACGCGACTCGCGTTTTTCCGCCGCCAGTTGCCGGCCGAAATCGTCGTCGAGGTTGACCACGCGGCACTTCAGGTCATTCCAGGCGAACAGCCGGGCCTTGGCCTCGGCGTACGCCTGCATGGTGCCGTGATAATCCAGATGGTCGCGGGACAGGTTGGTCATCACCGCCACGTCGAACGCCAGCGCGGTGACCCGGCCCTGATCCAGACCGTGGGACGACACTTCCATGGCCACGGCTTTCGCGCCGGCCTTTTTCAGATCACCCAGGGTCGCTTGCACGGCAATCGGATTCGGCGTGGTGTGCAGGCCGCTTTCCAGCGCGCCATAGAAGCCGGAACCCAGCGTACCGACGATGCCGCAATGTTGGCCGAGCAGATCCAGCGCCTGCGCGACCAGTTGGGTCACGCTGGTCTTGCCGTTGGTGCCGGTGACGCCGATCAGGTTCAGGTGGTGACTCGGCTCACCGTAAAAACGCCCGGCAATGTCCGACAGCTGCGCCGCCAGCCCCTTGACCGGAATCAGCGGCACGTCAGTGATCGGCAGCACGGTGGCGCCTTCGACTTCATAAGCCACGGCAGCCGCGCCGCGTTGCAAGGCATCGGCGATGTGCGCACGGCCATCGAAGCGGCCACCGGGCACGGCGAGAAACAGATCGCCGGCGCGCACGTTGCGGCTGTCCAGCGCCAGTTCACGGATCAACAGATCGTGGCCGGCGTGGGGGAATATCTTGTTCAGACTTAATGACATCAGCCGCGCCCTCCATTGGCTTTCAGCGGAACGACCGGGGTGGCATTGGCCTGTTGGGTGGTCGGCAGGTTGTCCGGGGTCACGTTCATCAGGCGCAGGGTGCCGGACATCACACGGCTGAACACCGGCGCCGACACCAGGCCACCGAAGTAACCGGCCTTGGTCGGTTCATCAATCACCACAACAATCGCGTAACGCGGATCGCTCATCGGGCCGAAGCCGGCGAACAGCGAACGGTAGGAGTTTTCCGCGTAGCCCTTGGTGCCGACCGAGGTCTTGCGCGCGGTACCCGACTTGCCGCCGACGTGATAAGCCGGCACCTGCGCACGGAACACGCCGCGCGGCGCTTCGATCACTTGCTGCAACATGCCCTGCATGGTTTTTGCCACAGCTTCCGGCAGCACTTGGGTGGTCTGCGGCATCTTGTCGGTTTTGATCAGCGTCAGCGGCGCGAGGCGACCGTTGTTGGCCAGTGCCGAGAACGCATGCACCAGCTGGATCGCGGTCACGGAAATACCGTAGCCGTAAGACAAGGTTGCAGTTTCAGCCTTGCGCCATTCGCGGTAGTTCGGCAGATTGCCGACACGTTCGCCGGGGAAGCCCAGGCCGGTGTCCTGACCGAGGCCGACTTTCTGCGCCAGACGGAAAATGGTTTCGCCGCCGATATCGAAGGCGACTTTACTCATGCCGACGTTACTGGAATTGATCAGGATGCCGGTCAGATCGAGCACCGGCCCTTCGGTCTTCGACACGTCTTTGATGGTGTATTTGCCGATCTGCAACGAGCCCGGATACACCTCGACGGTGTCGCTCGGTTTCCAGCGGCCGGTTTCGATCGCCGCGCTCATGGAAATGGCTTTCATGGTCGAACCCGGCTCGAACACGTCGATCATGGCGCGGTTGCGCATCATCGCCGGTTGCAGGTTGCGACGGTTGTTCGGGTTGTAGGTCGGCTGGTTGACCATGGCCAGGATCTCGCCGGTCTTCACGTCCATGATCACCAGACTGCCGGCCTTGGCGCCGTTCTCGATGATCGCGTTGCGCAGTTCGCGGTTGGCCAGGTATTGCAGACGCAGATCAATCGACAACGCCAAGGGCTTGCCGGCCTTGGCGTTTTTGGTGACCTGAACATCCTTGATCAGCCGGCCACGGCGATCCTTGATGACTTGTCGTTTGCCCGGCACCCCGGCCAGCCATTCGTCATAGGCCAGCTCGACGCCTTCGCGACCGTGATCGTCGATGTCGGTAAAGCCGACCATGTGCGCGGTGACTTCACCGGCCGGATAGAAGCGGCGGAATTCTTCGATGCCATAGACGCCCGGCACTTTCAGATCGAGCACAGCCTGGCCCTGCTCGGGGGTCAGCCCGCGCACCAGATAAATGAATTCTTTGTTGGCCTGGGCTTCGAGGCGCTCGCTTAGCGCTTTCGGGTTCTGGCCCAGCGCGGCGGCAAGTGCCGGCCACTTCTCTTTGGCCGACTGCATTTCCTTGGCGTTGGCCCACAGCGTGGTCACTGGCGTACTGACGGCCAGAGGCTCGCCGTTACGGTCGGTGATCAGGCCACGGTGCGCCGGAATCGGAATGTGGCGCAGGCTGCGCGCGTCGCCCTGGCCCTTGAGGAAGTCACGGTCGACCACTTGCAGGTCGATGATCCGCCAGCAGATCGCCGCGACCATCAGACCGAGCAGCGCCACCATCAGGCGGAAGCGCCATGGGAACAGTGCGCCTTCGAGTTTCATCATGGCGCCACCATCTTCACGTCAGCCGCGCCAGGAATGTGCATCTTCAATTGTTCGGTGGCCAGCACTTCGATACGACTGTGCGCAGTCCAGGTGCTCTGCTCGAGAATCAGCCGGCCCCACTCGGCCTGCGCCTTGTCGCGCACGCTGAGTTCGTTATAAAGGGTGTTGAGCAACTGCCGGTTCCAGTGCGCGCTGTACGACACGGCAATGGCCGAAAACAGCACGCCGATAAACAGCAGCAGCATCAGAAAGCTGCCGCCGGGCAGTGGTTTGGCGAAAAGCTTGCTCACCGCAACTTCTCCGCGACACGCATGACGGCGCTACGGGAACGTGGGTTGGCTTTGAGTTCGGCGTCGGAGGCCGTCTGCGCTTTGCCGTGGATTTTGATTTTCGGTTCGAAGGCGACGTGGCGAACCGGGAGGTTGCGCGGCAGATTGTCGGCCTCGCCTTTCACCAGCTTGCGCATGAACAGTTTGACGATGCGGTCTTCCAGCGAGTGGAAGCTGATGACCACCAGACGGCCGCCAACTTCCAGCGCTTCCAGCGCGGCGTCGAGACCGGCTTCCAGATCGCCGAGTTCGTTATTGACGTGAATGCGCAAACCCTGGAATGCGCGGGTGGCCGGGTTCTTGCCCTTTTCCCACGCCGGGTTGGCGACTTTCAGCACTTCGGCCAGATCGGCGGTGCGCTCGAACGGCTTGATGTCACGACGCTCGGCGACGGCACGGGCCATGCGCCCGGAGAAACGTTCTTCGCCGTATTCCTTGAACACCCGGGCGATTTCTTCCACCGGCGCGGTGTTGACGAATTCGGCAGCGCTGATGCCACGGGACGGGTCCATGCGCATGTCCAGCGGCCCGTCATTGAGGAAACTGAAGCCGCGCTCGGCGTCATCGAGCTGCGGCGACGACACGCCGAGGTCGAGCAGAATGCCGCTGACCTTGGCGGTCAGGCCTTGCTCGGCAACCACCGAACCGAGCTCGGCAAAGCTGCGCTGCACAACGACAAAGCGGCCGTCTTCGGCCGCTAGCGTTTGCCCGGTGGCAATCGCTTGAGGATCCTTGTCGAATCCGATGAGTCGACCGTCCGGCCCGAGCTGGCTGAGGATCAACCGGCTGTGCCCTCCGCGCCCGAACGTGCCGTCCAGATAGCAGCCATCAGGACGTACGGCGAGAGCCTCGACGGCTTCGTCAAGCAGTACGGTGATGTGGTTAAAGCCGCTATCAATAGTCACAGGATCAAATCACGCAGTTCATCAGGCATCGCGCCCGGTTGTTGAATAGCAGCAAGGTCAGCGGCAGATACCGCATTCCATGCATCCTCGTCCCACAATTGGAACTTGTTCAGTTGGCCGACCAGCATCGCGCGCTTATCGAGCTTGGCGTATTCGCGCAAACGCGGCGGAACCAGGAAACGACCACTGCCATCGAGTTCGAGGTCGACGGCATTACCAATCAATAAACGTTGCAGGCGACGGTTCTCTTCGCGAAGCGAAGGGAGTGCGCGCAACTTGGTTTCAATAATTTCCCACTCATCGAGCGGATAGACACACAGGCATGGATCAACGGCATCAATGGTCACGATCAATTGGCCGGAACTGCGCGAATCGAGCTCGTCACGGTACCGGCTCGGCATGGCGAGACGGCCCTTTGCATCGAGACTGATAGCGTTAGCTCCGCGAAACACGTCAGCGTTTCTCCAATTTTTATCGTTTTGAGCTCAAAAAACCCACTTCATGCCACTTTCCGCCACTTGCGCACACTATAGGAATGCGCCCACCACACCGTCAAGGCGCGGATTAAAGGAAAAGCCTTACAGAACGGAGATTTAGCGACGTAAAAGGAGGCTCAACGAGAATCTGACGTGAAGTTTTGGTCAATAACTTGATGCAGCACTGAAAGCTGCGCTCGAAAGTTAAAGTAGTTTGTTAAGAGTAAGATTTTTTCGGTATTACAAAGGCGCTTCGGCTGTTGATTGAAGCAGGGTGGGAAAAGGCTATTACCGCATTTGCCGCTGCCGGAATTTCAGACCAGGCCAGCTGATATTACACAGCCGCGTCTTCATTGTTTCAAGCAGGGAAGAAAAAGGTGGAGAGTCGATCTGTAAGCCGGGTTCTGTCTTGAACAGTCATTCGTCTACGATGGCCATCACTGGACATCTTTAGCAACCTACCCGGTCCCAGCGCGGGCCACGCCTTGGGACCCTATTTGGTCTTGCTCCAAGTGGGGTTTACCTAGCCACGAACTGTTGCCAGACGTGCGGTGCGCTCTTACCGCACCTTTTCACCCTTACCGGCGCTTGCGCGCTTAGGCGGTTATTTTCTGTGGCACTTTCCGTAGGCTCACGCCTCCCAGGCATTACCTGGCACTTCGCCCTATGGAGCCCGGACTTTCCTCCCCCCCTAATTTTCATAGAGGGCAGCGACTGTCCGATCGACTCTCCGCCGCGAAGGTTAACGGCAGAGCGCCGGAAGAACAAGCGCTAAAACCCTCAAGAACGCCATGGGCGAAGGCTTACACGCCTTTCTGTTTATCCAGCGCCACCTGATACAGCACGTTTTTGCGCTCGCCGGTGATTTGCGCTGCCAGTGCGGCGGCGCGCTTGAGCGGCATTTCCTCAAGAAGCAGATCGAGGATGCGCATGGCTTCGCTGCTGACCGCGTCCTCCGACTCCGGCGCGGTCCAGCCGGCCACCAGCACTACGCACTCGCCGCGCTGCTGATTGCTGTCGGACTCGACGAACGCACGCAGTTCGCTGAGCGGCAGGCCTTTGAGGGTTTCGAAGGTTTTGGTGATTTCCCGCGCCAGCAGAGCCTGACGCTCGCCGCCAAACACTGCTTCCATATCCTGCAGGCATTCGAGAATGCGATGCGGCGCTTCATAGAAAATCAATGTGCGCGGCTCTTCTTTAACCGCTTCCAGACGCGCCTTGCGTCCGACCGACTTGGCCGGCAGAAAGCCTTCGAAGATAAAACGGTCGGACGGCAAGCCCGCCGCCGACAGCGCTGCGATCAACGCGCAGGCACCCGGCACCGGCACCACGTTGATGCCGGCCGCACGGGCCTGACGCACCAGGTGATAACCCGGATCGGAGATAAGCGGCGTGCCGGCATCAGAGATCAGCGCGACGTTGTCGCCCGCCAGCAACCGGGTAATAAAGCGGCTACCCTCATCCCGCTCGTTGTGTTCGTGACATGCGGCCAAGGGCGTGCCGATGCCGAAGTGCTGCATCAGGCGCGCCGAATGCCGCGTGTCTTCCGCTGCAATCAGGGCCACTTCACGGAGGATTTTCAAGGCCCGGGCGCTGATGTCGTCCAGGTTGCCGATGGGCGTCGCCACCACATAAAGCGAGCCAGCAGCGGAATTCAAAGGACCTGGAGCAGTCAAAGCGCACACCTCGTGATCGGTAAAAGCGGCCATTGTAGCGCGTCATGAGGTTTGCGATGCGCTCCGGCCGAGCGCGGTTTTTCGCCCGGTTGTGCGCTGCCGCAACATTTACTCCAGCTAAATTGACCGATTCACGCCAGTAACATCGCGCCCCGGCCAGTGCTTGGGTACAATTCCACGCTAATTTGATCGAGTATCAGGAACACTTACATGATCGCTTGCCTGCGGCTGTTCACTGCCCTCTGCCTCGCTGCCTTGTTGGCCGCGTGTGCCAGCTCCCCTTCCTCCAGCCTTGGCGAACTTCCACGGACTCCGGACGCCAGCATCGAGCAACTGCTCGAACAGGCTGCCCAGGCTAAAACCCCGGAACAAGCCGCGCTGCTGCGCCTGAGCGCGGCGGACCAGGCTTACCGCCAAGGCAATGCCGGCCAGTCCGCGCAAATCCTGCAACAAGTGCCGGTGGAGCAACTCAAGCCAGGCCAGCAGATTTTCGCCAATACGCTGTCCGCCGAACTGGCCATGACGCGCAATCAGCCGAAAGCTGCGCTGACCGCCCTGAGTCATCCGAGCTTCCAGAAGCTCGGGGAAATGCCGGAAGAGCAGCAAGTGCGTACCGGCACTGTTCACGCCCGCGCCCTTGAAGCCGATGGCCAGACACTGGCCGCTGCCCGTGAGCGTGTGTTCATTGCACCGATGCTGGAAGGCGAAGCGGCGAGCAAGAACCACGAAGCGATCTGGACCCTGATCGCGTCGCTGCCAACCGATCAATTGCAACCGAACAACACCGACGATCTCGGCGGTTGGATGGCTCTGGCGCAAGCGGTGAAAACCGCAGGCACGCTGGAACAGCAACAAGCCGCAATCGACAACTGGCGTGCGCAGAATCCAAAGCACCCGGCGGCTGTCAACCTGCCGCTGCCATTGACCAAACTCAAGGAACTGGCCAGCCAGCCCCTGAGCAAAATCGCCCTGCTGCTGCCACAGGACGGCCAGTTGGCATCGGTCGGCAAAGCGCTGCGTGAAGGCTTCATGGCCGCGCATTATCAGGCGCAACAGGCCGGCCAGAACCCACCTGCCATCGAGTTCTACGACAGCTCGAAGCTGACCTCGATGGACGAGTTCTATCGCAAGGCCCAGGCTGACGGCGTGCAACTGGTAGTCGGCCCACTGGAAAAAACACTGGTCAAGCAACTGAGCACTCGCCCGCAACTGCCGATCACCACCCTGGCGCTGAACTACAGCGAAGGCGAGCAAGGCCCGGCGCAACTGTTCCAGTTCGGTCTCGCTGCTGAAGACGAAGCTCGCGAAGTTTCCCGTCGCGCTCGTGCCGACGGCCTGCATCGCGCCGCGATCATGGTGCCGAAGGGCGAATGGGGCGATCGAGTCCTGCGCGCCTTCAGCCAGGACTGGCAAGCCAATGGCGGCAGCATCGTTGCCACCGAACGTGTCGATCAGCCGGTGCAACTGGCCCAGCAGATCGCCGACATGTTCCAGCTGCGTCAGAGCGAAGCTCGAGCCAAGAGCCTGCAGAATGTTGCCGGCACCAATGTCGCCGCGCAGCCTTCGCGTCGTCAGGACATCGAATTCATCTTCTTGGCCGCCACGCCGCAACAGGCCCAGCAGATCAAGCCGACCCTGAACTTCCAGTACGCCGGTGACGTTCCCGTCTACGCGACCTCCCATGTGTACAGCGCCAGCGGCGACGTCAATCAGTACAACGACATGAACGGCATTCGCTTCTGCGAAACCCCATGGCTGCTGGAAACCAGCGATCCGCTGCGCCAGCAAGTAGCTGCGCAATGGCCGCAAGCCAATGGCAGCCTCGGTCGCCTGTACGCCATGGGCGCCGACGCCTATCGCCTGGCACCGCGCCTTGGCCAACTCAAGGCCCTGCCGGACAGCCGCATCGAAGGTCAGTCGGGCAGCCTCGGCATGACCCAGACCCAACGCGTAGTGCGCCAGCTGCCATGGGCACAGTTCGTCAGCGGTCAGGTGCAGCGTCTGCCGGACACTCCGCGCTGATGTCCGACAGGTCACGCTCGCAAAGCGGCAAGGATGCCGAGCGCCAAGCGCTCGAACATCTGCAACAACAAGGTCTGCGCCTGTTGGCGCAGAACTGGTTATGCAAACGCGGCGAGCTTGATCTGGTCATGCTTGATGGCGATACAGTAGTATTCGTTGAAGTTCGCTACAGAAAAAACACTCAATGGGGTGGCGCGCTCGCCAGTATCGACGAGCGCAAGCAGCAGAAACTGATCTTTGCAGCACAGTATTTTCTTCAGCGCGAGTCGCGTTGGGCCAATTCCCCCTGCCGCTTCGATGTGGTGGCGATCGACAGCCACCCGAATCAGCTGAACTGGTTGCAGAATGCTTTCGACAGTTGATCGCCTGCACCCTGCCCTGTTTTCGTCCGACACATTTTGCTCTTTGCTTTGCCGGCTGCACATTCACGTGCCGAACAGCCGCGCCACTTAAGGTCACACAGATGGACATGCAATCCCGAATTCGCCAGCTTTTCCAGGCCAGTATCGACACCAAGCAACAGGCGATGGACGTACTTGCACCGCACATCGAGCAAGCCAGCCAGATCATGGTCAACGCCCTGCTCAACGAAGGCAAAATGCTCTCGTGCGGCAACGGTGGCTCGGCCGGCGATGCCCAGCATTTTTCTTCGGAGCTGCTCAACCGCTTCGAGCGCGAGCGTCCGAGCCTGCCGGCGATTGCGCTGACCACGGACACTTCGACGATCACTTCGATCGCCAACGATTACAGCTACAACGAAGTGTTCTCCAAGCAGATCCGCGCGCTCGGCCAGCCGGGCGATGTGTTGCTGGCGATTTCGACCAGCGGCAACTCGGCGAACATTATTCAAGCGATCCAGGCCGCACATGATCGCGAAATGATTGTCGTAGCTTTGACCGGACGCGATGGCGGCGGCATGGCGTCGCTGCTGTTGCCCGAGGACGTCGAGATTCGCGTACCGGCCAACGTCACTGCACGTATTCAGGAAGTCCACTTGCTGGCGATCCATTGCCTCTGCGATCTGATCGACAGCCAACTGTTCGGGAGTGAAGAATGACCCCTAATCGCCTTGGCCTTCTGGCCTTGACCCTGTGCCTCGGCATCAGCGGCTGCACCTCGGTGGTGAACGCCAGCCGTGAAGCGCCGATCGAAGACGACCGTGGCACGCGCACCTTCGGCAGCAAGATCGACGACTCGCTGATCGAAACCAAAGCAGGCGTGAACATCGCCAAGGCCGATCCGGCACTGGACAACGACTCGCACATCGTCATCACCAGCTTCAACGGCGTCGTCCTGCTCGCCGGCCAGACTCCGCGCGAAGACCTCAAGGCCAAAGCCGAACAGGCCGCCGCCAACGTCCAGCGCGTGAAGAAAGTGCACAACGAGCTGCAAGTGCTGCAACCCTCCTCCCTGCTCGCGCGCCAGAACGACGCGTGGCTGACCACCAAGATCAAGACCCAGATGCTCACCGACGCCAGCATCCCGGGCTCGCGTATCAAGGTCGTGACCGAGAACGGCATCGTCTATCTGCTGGGCCTGCTGACCAAACAGGAAGCCACTCAGGCAACCAATCTGGTTCAGGGTGTGTCCGGTGTGCAGAAGATCGTGAAGCTGTTCGAATACATCGACTGACCGTAAAAGGCAGACACAAAAAAGGCGATCCATCCGGATCGCCTTTTTTTATTTCACAACCTTCAAACTTGGCCGGCCACTCGGGCGTGGCGGCTCGCTGCCCGGTGGCGGCGAGTCGTCATCCGGATCGATGTCTTCCTCGTCGTCCATCGGCAACTCGAGGTCAAACACCATGCCCTGGCCGTTCTCCCGCGCATAAATGCCCAGGATCGCGCTGATCGGCACGTAGAGACTGTGCGGAACACCGCCGAAGCGGCCTTCGAACGTCACCACGTCGTTATCCATGTGCAGATGACGCACGGCACTCGGCGAGATGTTCAGGACGATCTGGCCGTCACTGGCAAAACCCTGTGGCACCTGCACCGCCGGGTACTCGGAGTTGACAAGCATGTGCGGGGTGCAATCGTTATCCACAATCCACTCGTAGAGCGCGCGGACCAGATAAGGTCGACTGGAGTTCATAGCGGCTCCTTAAGCCTTAGCGCATATCGCGTTCGACACCAGACAGACTCGCCTGGAAAGCCTCACGCGCAAACTGGCGCTCCATATAATCAAGCAGCGGCTTGGCCGGCCGCGGCAGTTCAATACCCAGAATCGGCAAACGCCAGAGTATGGGTAATAGGCAGCAATCCACCAGACTTTGTTCCTCACTGAGGAAGAACGGCTTGTCGGCGAACAGCGGCGAAACGCCGGTCAGGCTTTCGCGCAATTCCTTGCGCGCCACGACCCGTGCGGCCTCTTTGCTCTTGGGATCCAGAATCAGATCCACCAGCCCGCACCAGTCACGCTGAATCCTGTGGATCAGCAGACGGCTGTTGGCCCGCGCCACCGGATAAACCGGCATCAGCGGCGGGTGCGGGTAACGCTCATCCAGATACTCCATCACCACGGTCGACTCCCACAACGCCAGGTCACGATCGACCAGCGTCGGCAGACTGCCGTAAGGGTTCACCTCAATCAGTTTAGGCGGCTGTCGGCCCGCTTCCACGTAAATGATTTCGGCGCTGACACCCTTCTCTGCAAGCACGATGCGCACTCGGTGGGAATAGTGGTCGGCGGGGTCGGAGTAACAGGCCAACCGATTGGTCACGCCCATGGCGATCCTCCTCGCTTGTTGAATTTGTCGGAACCGGAAAAACGCGCGCGCCCAGAGGGCACCTCCCGCAGAGTCTGACTGAGCAGATCCTGCTTTAGCGGAGGCGCCCTTGGGCGCGCGCGATTAACAGCAATGCTTGAAGCGTATCAGTGCACGTCTTTCCAGTATTCACGCTTGAGCAGGTAGGCGAACACAAAGAAGAACGCCAGGTACAGCAAGACATAAGTACCGATGCGCTGATGTTGCAGCTTAACCGGGTTAGCCGAGTAAGCCAGGAAGGTTACCAGATTCTTGACCTTCTCATCGAACTGCTCTTCGTTCAGAGCACCGGACTTCGGCACGATGGTCAACTGATCGCACGCTTCATGGGTCAGCGGCGTGCCGGTCAGCGGATCGTATTGCTTCTTGCCGTCCTCGACGATCTGCACCTGTTTGCAGCCGACGACCTGACGACCTTGCAGGCCGACCAGCACGTTAGGCATGCCGACGTTCGGGAAGACCTTGTTGTTCACGCCCCATGGACGCGCCGGATCTTCATAGAACGACTTCAGGTAACCGTAGAGCCAGTCGGTGCCGCGTACTCGCGCTACCAGCGTCAGGTCCGGCGGCGCTGCGCCGAACCAGGTCTTGGCGTCGGCCGGCTGCATGCCGATGTTCATGTGGTCGCCAATCTTGGCACCGGTGAACACCAGCTTCTCCAGCATCAACTCGTGCGGGATGCCGAGGTCATCGGCGACGCGCTCGTAACGCTGGAACTTGGCACTGTGGCAACCCATGCAATAGTTGGCAAAGGTCCGCGCACCATCCTGCAGGGCGGCTTTGTCGGAGACGTCGATATCGACACTTTCCAGTTCCGGACCATGACCCTCGGCAGCAAAAACCAGGGAAGGCAGCGCAGCAAAAATCAGAGCAAGAAATAACTTTTTCATCAGCCAGTCACCCTTTCCGGAACCGGTTTGGTCTTCTCGAGCCGGGTGTAGAACGGCATCAGAATGAAGTAGGCGAAATACAGGAAGGTGCAGACCTGCGACAGCAACGTGCGCCCCGGCGTCGGCGCCAGAACGCCAAGGATGCCGAGAATCACGAAGGAGATGCAGAACACCACCAGCCAGATTTTGCTCAGCCAGCCCTTGTAGCGCATCGATCTCACCGGGCTGCGATCCAGCCATGGCAGCACGAACAGCACCGCAATCGCCGCACCCATGGCGATAACGCCCAGGAGTTTGTCCGGCACCGCACGCAGGATTGCGTAGAACGGAGTGAAGTACCAGACCGGGGCAATGTGCTCAGGCGTCTTGAACGGGTTGGCCGGCTCGAAGTTCGGTTTTTCGAGGAAGTAGCCGCCCATTTCCGGGAAGAAGAACACAATGAAGCAGAAGATGAACAGGAACACCACAACGCCGACAATGTCCTTCACCGTGTAGTACGGGTGGAACGCAATGCCATCCAGCGGGATGCCGTTTTCGTCTTTGTGCTTCTTGATATCCACGCCATCAGGGTTGTTCGAACCGACTTCGTGCAGCGCCAGAATGTGCAAGACCACCAGACCGAGAATCACGATCGGCAACGCGACCACGTGCAAGGCGAAGAAGCGGTTCAGGGTGATTCCGGAGATCAGGTAGTCACCACGAATCCACTGGGTCAGGTCATCGCCGATCAGCGGAATCGCGCCGAACAGCGAGATGATCACCTGAGCACCCCAGTAGGACATCTGGCCCCACGGCAGCAGATAGCCCATGAACGCTTCGGCCATCAGTGCCAGGTAGATCAGCATGCCGAACACCCAGACCAGCTCGCGCGGTTTCTGGTACGAGCCGTAGAGCAGACCGCGGAACATGTGCAGATAGACGACGATGAAAAACGCCGAGGCGCCGGTCGAGTGCAGCAGACGCAGGATCGAACCGTACTCGACGTCGCGCATGATGTATTCAACGGAAGCAAAGGCTTCTTCTGCCGACGGCGTATAGCTCATCGTCAGCCAGACGCCGGTGACGATCTGGTTGACCAGCACCAGCAGCGCCAGCGAGCCGAAGAAATAGAAGAAGTTGAAGTTTTTTGGTGCGTAATATTTGCTGAGATGGTCTTCCCACATTTTGGTCGCGGGAAAGCGCGCATCAACCCAATCCATGAACTTGCTCATCACGCTTTCTCCGTATCGACGCCAATGACAATCAGGTCATCGGTCTCATAGGAATGCGGGGGAACTGGCAGGTTCAAAGGCGCAGGTTGCGACTTGTAGACGCGGCCAGCCAGATCGTAGTGGGAACCGTGGCACGGGCAGAAATAGCCGCCTACCCAGTCCTTGCCCAGATCCGCAGGTGCCACTTCGGGACGGAAGGTCGGTGAGCAACCCAGGTGCGTACAGATCCCGATCAGCAGGAGAATTTCCGGCTTGATCGAGCGTACTTCAGGGTCGACATAAGTGGGTTGCGTGGAGTTTTTGGAGGTCGGATCGGAGAGCTGACCCTCGATCTTCTTGAGATTCCCCAGGATTTCCTCGGTACGGCGGACAATGAACACCGGCTGGCCGCGCCATTCAGCAATCATCTGCTGGCCTGGCTCGATTTTGCTGACATTCACTTTCACCGGTGCACCGGCAGCTTTCGCCTTGGCACTGGGAAACCACGACCCCACGAACGGGACCGCAGCCCCCACCGCTCCTGCAGCACCCACCACGGATGTGGCTGCCACCAGGAAGCGACGCCGGCCTGCATTCACGCCGTCATTGCTCATTCAGTCCTCTCCCATCAGCTTTTTTGGCCTGTTAAATCAGGCGTCTACTAAATAAATCAAATGTTACTTATAAAAATTTTGCCCGAATGGTAATGAAAACCCCCAATTCTGACAAGGTTAATTCCCCGGGGCTCAGCCCCTTAAGCCTTGGAGTATAGGGGGTCTACGGCTGTGGCAAGTTGTCACAACGCAATTCTTTGATAAATCGCAGGCATAAAAAAACGCCCGCTTCCGTGAGGAGGCGGGCGTTCTTTTTTGAACGTGGAAGCGGAATTAACGCTTCGAGTACTGCGGACGCTTACGCGCTTTACGCAGACCAACTTTCTTACGTTCAACTTCACGGGCGTCGCGGGTAACGAAGCCAGCTTTGCGCAGAGCGCTACGCAGGGTTTCGTCGTAGTCCATCAGAGCGCGAGTGATGCCGTGGCGGATTGCGCCAGCCTGACCACTTACACCACCGCCGATCACGGTGACGTAGATGTCGAACTTCTCGACAGTCTCGGTCAGCTCCAGCGGCTGACGAACTACCATGCGGGCAGTTTCGCGGCCGAAGAAGTTATCCAGCGAACGGTTGTTGATGGAGATGTTACCAGTACCCGGACGCAGGAAAACGCGTGCGGTTGCGGTCTTGCGACGGCCAGTGCCGTAATTTTGAGTCGCCGACATAATGAACTATTCCGTTAAATCTTCAGTTCTTGGGGCTGCTGAGCAGTATGAGGGTGTGCAGCGCCCGCATAGACTTTCAGCTTACGGTACATGTCGCGACCCAGTGGGTTTTTAGGCAGCATGCCTTTAACCGCGGTCTCGATCACGCGCTCAGGGGCTTTGGCGATCAGCTTTTCAAAGTTGATCGACTTGATGCCGCCCGGGAAACCGGAGTGGGAGTAGTACATTTTGTCAGTGGTTTTAGCGCCGGTAACACGGATCTGCTCGGCGTTGATGACGACGATGTAGTCGCCGGTGTCAACGTGAGGAGTGTACTCAGGCTTGTGCTTGCCACGCAGACGGCTCGCGATTTCGGTGGCCAGACGACCCAGGGTCTGACCAGCAGCGTCGACGACAAACCAGTCGCGCTTTACTGTTTCCGGTTTAGCAGTAAAAGTTTTCATTCTTTATAGCCTCAGGGGCCGCCTGTAAATAAGACGGCGGATCTTACTGAATAGTGCGTACTTTGACAAGTCAAAGGCAGCCGGATACAGACGCTTTCGGGGGCTCGGGTCGGCGCGTCCGTTCAACGGCAAGATTCTTCGGCGGCGGCGCATCACTTCCACTGCAGAAAGAGGTCGGCAATTATGCAGATTGCGAAAAATTTTTCAACCTGCTTTTATGATTGTTTTGCCCAAGGAGCACCCGATGGACTATCGCCAGCTAGGCCGTACCGACCTGAACGTGAGTGCAATCTGCCTCGGCACCATGACCTGGGGCGAGCAAAACACTGAGGCTGAAGCCTTCGCCCAGATTGAACGGGCCAAAGAGGCGGGGATCAATTTCCTCGACACCGCCGAAATGTATCCGGTGCCGCCAAAAGCCGAAACCTACGCCACCACCGAGCGCTACATCGGCAATTACTTCAAGAGTCGCGGTGATCGTTCCGACTGGATCCTCGCCAGCAAGATCGCCGGCCCCGGCAACACCATCGACTACATCCGCGACAAGAACCTGCGCCACAACCGCCAGCACATCACCGAAGCACTGGACGGCAGCCTCAAGCGCCTGCAGACCGATTACATCGATCTGTATCAATTGCACTGGCCGGAACGCAGCGCCAACTTTTTCGGACAGCTGGGCTACAAGCACAAGATCGAAGCGAATCTGACGCCACTGGAAGACACCCTCGAAGCCCTCGACGAACAGGTGAAGGCCGGCAAGATCCGCCACATCGGTCTGTCCAACGAGACGCCGTGGGGCACGATGCGCTTTCTGGCTCTGGCCGAAGCCCGTGGCTGGCCGCGTGCGGTATCGATCCAGAACCCGTACAACCTGCTCAACCGCAGCTTCGAAGTCGGCCTGGCCGAGATCGCCATTCGCGAACAGTGCGGCCTGCTCGCCTACTCGCCACTGGCGTTCGGCTTCCTCTCCGGCAAGTACGAAGGCGGCGCCCGACCACCGAAAGGCCGTCTGAGCCTCTACAGCCGCTTCAGCCGCTATTTCAACCCGCAATCGGAGGCGGCGTGCAGCCGTTACGTAGCCCTGGCCCGTGAACACGGTCTGGACCCGGCGCAAATGGCCCTGGCCTTCGTGACCCAGCAACCGTTCGTGACCAGCAACATCATCGGCGCAACGACGCTGGAGCAGCTGGACAGCAACATTGCCAGTTTTGATCTGAAACTGTCCGATGAAGTGCTGGCCGGGATCGAGGCGATTCACAGGGATCATCCGAATCCCGCGCCATAACTGACCGCCAAAAGCTTCGCGAGCAGGCTCGCTTCCACAGTGGAATACTGTGCCTGTGGGAGCGAGCCTGCTCGCGAAGGGGCCAGTCGGATTACCTCAACAGCGGAACGCGGAGCGTCCCCGGCGGCATTCCTTTGCTGCGCGTGGGAACGATCATCAAAGCGACCGCGCAATAATCTCCTTCATGATTTCATTGGTGCCGGCATAAATCCGCTGCACCCGCGCATCCGCCCACGCCCGGGCCACCGGGTATTCCCACATGAAGCCGTAGCCGCCATGCAGTTGCACGCACTCGTCGAGCACTTTGCATTGCAGGTCAGTGCCCCAGTATTTGGCCATCGCCGCCGTCGGCACATCGAGTTTGCCTTGCAGGTGCAGCTCCAGGCAGCGATCGACGAAGACCCGGCCGATCTGGATCTCGGTAGCCATCTCGGCCAGTTTGAAGCGGGTGTTCTGAAAATCGGCAATCGCCTTGCCGAACGCCTTGCGATCGCGGGTGTAATCCAGCGTCCATTGCAGCGCTGCCTCGGCCGAGGCCAGGCCGCCGATAGCCACGGTCAGACGTTCCTGCGGCAACTCCTGCATCAGATAGGCAAACCCGGCACCCGCCTGGCCGAGAAGGTTTTCCTTCGGCACGCGCACGTCCTGGAAGAACAGTTCCGAGGTGTCCTGCGCCTTCATGCCGACCTTCTCCAGGCGCTTGCCCTTCTCGAAGCCCGGCGTATTCGCCTCCACCAGAAACAGGCTGGTGCCTTTGGCCCCAGCCTTGGGGTCGGTCTTGGCCACCACGATCACCAGGTCAGCCAGAAAACCGTTGGTGATAAAGGTTTTCGAACCGTTGATCACATATTCGTCACCGTCGAGCACCGCCGTGGTTTTCACCCCTTGCAGGTCGGAACCGGCGCCAGGCTCGGTCATGGCAATCGCCGTGACCATTTCCCCCGACACCAGTTTCGGCAGGTATTTGTGTTTCAGCGCCTCGCTGCCGTAATGCAGGATGTACGGTGCGACGATGTCCGAGTGCAGCGAGAAACCGATACCGGTCAGCCCCAGACGCCCGACTTCCTCGATGACCACGGTGCTGTAGAGGAAATCCGCGCCGAGCCCGCCGTACTCTTCCGGCAGATGCGAACAGAGCATCCCCGCCTCCCCCGCCTTGTTCCACAGCGCGCGATCAATGTGCCCCTGCTTCTCCCACTGCGCGTGATACGGCACGGCCTCTTTTTCGAGGAAAGTTCGCACGCTGTCGCGGAACAATTCGTGCTCGGAGCTGAACAGGGTTCTGGGGATCATGCGGCACCTTTCTTTGTTGTTGGAGGGATACGGCTCTCAGAGACTAAGCCCGACTCCTGCTACGGGACACTGGACACATCCGACAAAAAATAAGACGATCCAGCCGTCTGGTGACCACTTTCCCTTATAAAAACAAAACAAAAGTTGAATTATGTCTAAGCACGTCTCCCCGCCCTTGCGGCGCGTCAGCATCCTGGCCATCGACCGGGTTTTCGCTTACACCCTCATGCAGGCCAAGGATTTTTTCCATGTGGCCAGCCTGCGTTACGGCAAACAACTGGGCCACGGCCTGACACCGGCGTTTGAAACTCGCCTGGTCAGCCCGGATGGCAAACCGGTAAAAAGCTTCAGCGACGTAGTGATGCCGGTCGACGGCGGCCTGGAAAACGCCGACGTGATCATCCTCCCGGCGTTCTGGGACGATTTCGACACGCTGTGCAGCCGTTACCCGCAAATCCTGCCGTGGCTGCGCGAACAGCATGCGCGCGGCGCGGTGTTATGCGGCGAAGCCACCGGAGTGTTCTGGCTCGCCGAAGCCGGGCTGCTCAACGGCAAGGAAGCGACCACCTACTGGCGCTTCTTCAATGCCTTCGCCGAGCGTTTCCCCAAGGTCTATCTGAATCAGGACAAGCACCTGACCGACGCTGACAATCTCTATTGCGCCGGCGGCACGACCTCGGCCTGCGATCTCTACATCTATCTGATCGAACGCTTCTGCGGCGCGAACGTGGCGCAAGCCGTGGCCCGCGACATTCTCTACGAAGTGCAGCGCAGCTATTCGCCGGGACGTATCGGTTTTGGTGGGCAAAAGCTGCATCAGGACGTGATCATCCTGCAGATCCAGCAGTGGCTCGAAGAACACTTTGCCGACAAGTTCCGCTTCGAAGACGTCGCCCGCGAGCATGGCATGAGCATCCGCAACTTCATGCGCCGCTTCCAGACCGCCACCGGCGACAAACCGCTGCACTACTTGCAGCGCCTGCGCATCGAGACGGCCAAGGGCCTGCTTTCTGGCACGCGCAAGAGCATCAAGACCATCAGTTATGAGGTCGGTTACGACGATGCGAGCTTCTTCGCGCGACTGTTCCGCCAGCATACCGAGCTGTCGCCGAATCAGTATCGGCAGCAGTTTCAGCAGGCTGCCTGATCCGGCCTGATGATCGTTCCCACGCTCTGCGTGGGAATGCCGCCACTGGACGCTCTGCGTCCGCCTCGCAAGTGACGCGGAGCGTCACGGGATGCATTCCCACGCGGAGCATGGGAACGATCAGTTACTGCGCTTTCGCGAGCAGGCTCGCTCCCACAGGGAAAAACTTCAGCGCATAAAAAAGGCCTGCAATCGCAGGCCCTTTTTCGTTGCCGAAACTCCGTTTAAGGCTTGTGCGCCCGCGACAGGAATTCGTGAGACTGCATCTCCAGCAGTCGGCTCAGCGTGCGCTGGAACTCGAAGGTCAGGCGTCCGCCGGTGTACAGATCCTTCAGCTCGACTTCAGCAGAAATGATCAGTTTGACGTTGCGGTCGTAGAATTCGTCGACCATGTTGATGAAGCGGCGGGCGATGTCGTCGGTGGTGACGCTCATCTGCTCGACGCCGCTGAGCAGCACGGCGTGGAAGATCTTGCCCAGTTCGATGTAGTCGTTCTGGCTGCGCGGGCCGTCGCACAGTTCACGGAAGTCGAACCAGGCCACGTCGTCGCAGGTGCGCAGAGCGCGGATTTCGCGGTTCTCGATGATCAGCACATCGTTTTCCACCGCCGCCGTGCACTCCGGCGTCAGCGCCTTGAAGCTCTTGCGCAGGCTTTCGTGCGCGGCTTCGTCGAGCGGATAGTGGAACAGCTCGGCTTGCTCGAGGTGACGCAGACGATAATCGACGCCGCTGTCGACGTTGACGATCTCGGTGTTCTGCTTGATCAGCGCGATGGCCGGGAGGAAGCGCGCCCGTTGCAGGCCATCCTTGTACAGGCCGTCCGGAACGATGTTCGACGTCGCGACCAGGGTCACGCCGTTCTTGAACAGTTCTTCCATCAGCGTGCCGAGGATCATCGCGTCGGTGATGTCGGAGACGAAGAATTCATCGAAGCAAATCACCCGCGACTCGGCCGCAAAGCGCTTGGCGATGATGGTCAGCGGGTTCTTCTCGCCGCCCAGGGTTTTCATTTCTTCATGCACACGCTTCATGAAGCGGTGGAAGTGCGTGCGGGTCTTCTCCTTGAACGGCAACGCTTCGAAGAAGGTGTCGACCAGATAAGTCTTGCCGCGACCGACGCCGCCCCAGAAATACAGGCCCTTGACCGGTGCCTGATCCTTTTTGCCAAACAGCTTGCCGAGCAAACCCGGCTTGTTCTGGTCAGCGGCGATCAAGTCGTCGTACAGACGCTGCAAGTGACGCACAGCAGTTTCCTGCGCGGCGTCATGGAAGAAGTCCGGGCGTTTCAGATCAGCTTGATATCGTTCTAGGGGCGTCATAATTCGTTAGCAAGGCAACAAAAACGGGCCGTCACTGTAGCGACGGCCTGTGGGAATGGCAATCGGCCCTTGGTCGGGTCGTGCCGCCGATCAGTCCTGAGCTGGAGTCAGTGCGACGCGCAACGCCTCGATGGCGGCGTCCCGCGCACCGATGTCGGCAAACGCCGGGCTGTCGCCCACGCACTCAGCGGCAAGCCAGACGCTGAAGCTCAATTCTTCAGTACGCACGTCCAGCGGCTCGCCGGACTGCAACTGTTTGGTCACCTGGCCGGCAGTTTTGCCGTCGGCGAAGTTGCGCGACAGCAGCAATTGCTCGCCATCGGCCGCCAGCAGACGGAAACGGAAGCTGCCGTCGTCCTCGCGGAAGCTGACGAAACGTGCGGCTTTCGCGGCTTTCTTTTTGGTGGTGGCGGCGACCTGTACCTGATTGACGAAAGAACGCAGGCCAACGGCTTCGCGCAATTCATTGAGGAACGGCGTCGCAACCGCACGAGCCTTCTTCGCACCGATCTGCAGAATGTCTTCCAGATCCGCAGGACGCTCGATCAACTGGTGATACTTCTCGCGCGCCTCGCCCAGCTCGTTGTCGAGCAACTGGAACAGGCGATTCTTCGCTTCACCCCAGCCCAGACCACCGAGCAGCTCGCTGCGGAACTCGTCGGCCTGTGCAGGGGTGGCGAAGGCCTGGAACAGAGTGAACAGGTGCGAGTTATCGGGATCTTTCGCTTCGCCCGGGGCCTTGGAGTCGGTGACGATCCGCGAGATCGCGTCCTTCATTTCCTTGGCGCTGGAGAACAGCGGAATGGTGTTGTCGTAGCTCTTCGACATCTTGCGACCGTCGAGGCCCGGCAAGGTGGCCACGCTTTCCTCGATCAGCGCTTCGGGCATGGTGAAGAATTCTTTGCCCTGGCCGAACAGATGGTTGAAACGCTGGCCGATATCGCGAGCCATTTCCACGTGCTGAATCTGATCGCGACCGACCGGCACCTTGTGTGCGTTGAACATCAGGATGTCCGCGGCCATCAGCACCGGGTAGCTGTAGAGGCCCATGGTGATGCCGGCATCCGGGTCTTCACCGGTTTCAACGTTCTTGTCCACCGACGCCTTGTAGGCGTGCGCGCGGTTGAGCAGGCCCTTGGCGGCGACGCAGGTCAGCAGCCAGGTCAGCTCGGGTATTTCCGGGATGTCGGACTGGCGGTAAAAGGTCACCCGATCGACATCGAGGCCACCGGCCAGCCAGGTCGCGGCGATTTCCAGACGCGAGCGCTGGATACGCAGCGGGTCATCGCATTTGATCAGGGCGTGGTAGTCGGCCAGGAAATAGAACGAATCGGCCTGGCTGTCGCGGCTGGCGAGGATTGCCGGGCGAATCGCGCCGGCGTAGTTGCCCAGGTGCGGCGTGCCGGTAGTGGTGATGCCGGTGAGAATGCGGGTACGGTTGGTCATGGGTAATCGCTTGTCAGACTGCAATCAATTCGAGAGACGCGGCAGCAGCAGATCCTTGAGATCGGTCAGCTTGCCGTGAAAAAAGTGTCCGCATTCTGCCACTTTCAGCAGCTCATGGGGGCGCTGGAGTTGTTCCGACCACTGGTAGACCAGTTGCGGATCAATGACTTCATCGGTTTCCGGCTGGATCACGGTCAACTCGCCGTGCTGCGGCAGTTGATCCTGCTCGCCCAGACGCATCACCGCCGGGGCAACCATGAACAGGTGTGCAAGCTGCACGCCTTGGGCTTCGAGACGGCCGCCGAGACTTGCTGCAACAAATCCGCCGAAGGAGAACCCGAACAGGGTCAACGGCAGGTCCGGGTGTTTTTCGCGCAGCCATGCGGCGGCGGCCTGGGCATCATCGACTTCACCGGCGCCCATGTCGTGCGTGCCCTGGCTGGCGCCGACGCCGCGATAGTTGAAACGCAAGGTGATCAGGCCTGCGTCGCGCGCGGTGCGCTGCAGGGTCGAGACGACCTTGTTGAGCATGGTGCCGCCCTGCACCGGGTTCGGATGGCAGATCAGCGCGATGCCGCGCGGCTGCTCGTTATCCAGGTAAAGGCTTTCCAATTGACCCACCGGGCCGTCAATCACTACAGGGGTTTCACGCATCAGCAAGGGAGGAACTCCGTGACCTCGAATCGGGTCGACTCGTCTAGCAAATTGTCTGTGCCAATCTATTGCGAGTGAATCGCGGTATACAGCGCAGGTTCGAGCCGTTAACGTAAAGCAAAGCCGTTTATAGAGGAAGGACTCGTGGAACACTCGCTCTTAGTTTGGTTGTTACCGACTCTTGCCCTGGTTGTGGGTGTCGCCATTGGATTCCTGATCGCGCGCGTTGCGCCGAACGCCGCACCGAGCCGCACGCAGCGTCAACTGGATGATATCCAGGAGCGTTTCGACAGTTATCAGAACGAAGTGGTCACCCACTTCAACAGCACCGCGATGCTGGTCAAGAAGCTGACCCAGAGCTATCAGGAAGTGCAGGACCACCTCGCCGAGGGCGCCAATCGTCTGGCCCTGGACGAGCAGACCCGCCAGCGCCTGATCGCCGCCCTGCACGCCGACGCAGCGCAGGCACCACGCGAACGCCTGACGCCACCGCGCGATCAGGAACCACCGCGTGATTACGCGCCGAAGAGCCCGAATTCGCCGGGCATGCTCGATGAGCATTATGGTCTGAAGAAGTAATCGGGTTTCGCGCCCAACAAAAAGCCCCCGGACAATGCTGTTGTCCGGGGGCTTTTTTGTATCTGCAATCTTCGCTGCCCTCGCCGGCCTTTTCGCGAGCAGGCTCGCTCCCACAAGGGGAATGCATTTCAAATGTGGGAGCGAGCCTGCTCGCGAAAGGGCCGGCACAGATGACACAAAAAAATGCCCGATCACAGGACCGGGCATTTCTTCAATCAGGCAATCGCTTACGGATACTGCTGTACCGTGCCCGGCTGTTGCTGCTGACCACCATACTGCTGACCCGGAATTGCCTTCAGGTTGACCTCGACCCGGCGATTCTGCGCGCGGCCGTTGACGTCACCGTTACTGGCAATCGGGTTATCCGGGCCGGCGCCACGGGCCGACAGGTTGGCACCGCTGACACCTTGCGAGGTCAGGTAGGTCGCCACGCTCTGTGCACGACGTTGGGACAGGTCCATGTTGTGCTGGCGGCTGCCGGTGCTGTCGGTGTAGCCGACGATTTCGATCTGGTTCTGGTTGAACTCTTTTAGCGAGTTGGCCAGGTTGTTCAGCGGTTGATAGAAGCTGGAAGCGATGTTCGCCGAATCGGTGGCGAAGGTGATGTTGCCCGGCATGATCAGCTTGATCTGATCGCCCTGACGCTGCACTTCAACGCCAGTGTTGGCCATGCTCGCGCGCAGTTTCTTTTCCTGCTGGTCGGCGTAGTAGCCGTAGCCTGCTGCGGAAGCACCGACCACGGCGGCGCCGATCAAGGCGCCCTTGCCACGGTTGTCGTGGCCGATGGCGGCACCGGCAAGTGCACCGGCCAGCGCACCGAGGCCACCGTATTTGGCGGTTTTGCTCATGCCCTGCGAGCCACCGTCGGCCTGACCCTGATTGTCATACGGATTGGGCGAGGCGCAGCCGGACAGCACGGCCACGGCAGTAGCGACAATAATCAAACGACGCGTGGTGAACATGGAGAGCTCCTGGTTTTTTGCATTCTGTGGTGCAGCGGCCACTGATCAATCAATGGACCTGCGCGGGCGTTGGATCATGACAATGCGCAAAAATTCCGCCGCACACCCGTGACAAAAAATTCAGGCACGCACAAACGGGTTCTCGCGCATCTCATCACCCAGACGCGTATCCGGACCGTGCCCGGTGACAACCGTTGCGTCCTCATCCAGCGTATACAGCCGCTGCTTGATCGAACGCACGATGGTCGCCTGATCGCCACCCCACAAATCCGTGCGCCCTACCCCGCGACGAAACAACGTGTCGCCGGCTATCAACAGCTTAGCCTCGGAAAACCAAAAGCTCATGGAACCGGGTGTATGGCCCGGCGTATGCAGTGCCACGCCGCAACCGCAGGCCAGTTCTTCGTCATCGCTCAACCAGCGATCCGGCGAGGGCACCGGGGTGTAGGGCACACCGAACATCTGGCATTGCATTTCCAGGTTGTCCCAGAGGAATTGATCTTCCTTGTGCAGATGCAGGGTCGCACCGGTTTTCTCCTTCATCTGCCCGGAAGCGAGGAAGTGATCGAGATGCGCGTGGGTATGGATGATGCTGACGACTTTCAGGCCATGGGCATCGAGGCGCGCCATGATCAGGTCAGGGTTGCCGCCCGGGTCGACGACGATGGCTTTCTTCGTGATCGGGTCGCCGATGATGGTGCAGTTGCACTGCAAAGGGCCGACGGGGAAGGTTTCGCGGATGAGCACTGGGATTGAGGCTGACATGGAAGGATCCTGGACAGGCGGCACTGACATTGGCTTCAGGATTCTACTGCACCTGCCGATATATAACGCCAGGTCAGTTAATTGACGCCACTAATCAGAAAATAGTGGCCCAATGATGTCAAACCATCCAATACTGGTGCAAAATCAATGTCTGTAGCGGCCACATTTCAGGAAGGGCCGCAGCCCATTTCAGGAATTGCGCAATGCCACGCCCAACCGAATCGACCGAAAGCCAGTATGTTTCACTGACCGGAATCAAATATCTCGACAGTCTTCTATCCGGTACCAAGTGGGCTGATGATGGAATGGGCGTCAGCCTGACTTACAGCTTTATAAGCCTGGGAAATTCGTATTTCGCGTCAGATTACAGCGCAGCCAATGAATACGAAGCGGGATACGAGCTG
The DNA here is from genome assembly GCF_054667565.1 of Pseudomonas sp. S3_G06. Taxonomy (NCBI): domain Bacteria; kingdom Pseudomonadati; phylum Pseudomonadota; class Gammaproteobacteria; order Pseudomonadales; family Pseudomonadaceae; genus Pseudomonas; species Pseudomonas sp. S3_G06. Next base: position 319,821 of record NZ_CP162738.1, on the reverse strand, counting down.
ACTGCGACCCAGCGGGCCGCAGCGACCGCCGCGTTAAGCACTTGGAGCGCAGTGGCCGACATCACTTTCCGCCAGACCAGTGACAACTGGGCCAACGTTGGGGACATCCGGTTTGGCGGCTACGCACTCATGGACGCCGACGCTGCCGCTTGGGCATACACGCCGGGCGACACCCCCAATGCCGGCGACATCTGGATCGGCCCGAACACCGATGACCCATCGCCGGTCAAAGGTACCTACGATTTCATGACATTCGTTCATGAAATCGGACATGCACTCGGACTCAAACATCCGTTCGCACCGACGCCGGGCAACGCGACGACGATGGATCCGGCGCTGGACGACATTACCCATACGATCATGAGTTACAACAACTCATACTCTTACCACCCGACCACTCCGATGCTGCTGGACATTCTGGCGATCCAGAACCTCTACGGCGCCAATACTATGTGGGCGACAGGCAACACCGTCTACTCCTGGGCAGCCAATCAATCGGTTTTCGAAACGATATGGGACGCCGGCGGTGTCGACGCGATCGACGGCAGCAACCAGGCAGCGGCCGTGCGCATCGACCTCAACGAAGGCGCGTTCAGCAAGATCGGCAAAGTCTTCAGCGACCCTGATGGCGCTGACTTCAACGAAGGGCTGGCGATTGCATTCGGCGCCAAGATCGAAAACGCCGTCGGTTCCGGTTTCAACGACACATTGATCGGCAACGCACTGGACAACCTGCTCAATGGCATGGCCGGGGCCGATACCATGACTGGCGGTGCCGGCAACGACACCTACATTGTCGATGACGCGGGCGATGTGGTGGTTGAAACCGGCAGCTCACGCTCTGAAATCGACAGTGTCTTTTCGTATATCGACTACACCCTCGGCGACAATGTCGAAAACCTTACGCTGTCCGGTGCTGCGAATCTGACCGCCACGGGCAATGCACTGAACAACGAACTCACGGGCAATGCCGGCGATAACGTTCTGGACGGTGGCCTGGGGGCCGACATCATGACCGGCGGTGCCGGCAACGATATCTACATCGTCGATAACGTTGCCGATGTGGTCATCGAAACCCGTGCGCTGTACAGCGAGATCGATACGGTACAGTCTTCAATCAGCTATACCCTGGGTAAGAATGTTGAAGACCTGATTCTCACCGGCACTGCTGACATCAACGCTATTGGCAACGCGCTCGGCAATATCCTGGTCGGCAACTCGGGCAATAATCAGCTCAACGGTGGCGCCGGCATTGACGCCATGATCGGCGGCGATGGCAATGATGCTTACGCTCTCGATCAAGGTGCCGAACTGGGACTGATCCGCGAGTATGTCAACCAAGGCAACGACACGCTGATCACGCTTTTCAACGCCAACGCGCAATACAACCTCATCGACCTCAGCCAGAGCAATCTGCAGAACGTCGAAAACGTGACCGTGCTGGGTGCGGGGGCGTTTACCATCGCCGGCAACAGCCTGAACAACGTCCTGATCGGTAACGCTGACGCAAACTTCATCAATGGCGGCCAAGGCGCCGACATTATGACCGGCGGCGCCGGCAATGACACCTACATCATCGACAATGTCAACGACGCAGTGATCGAGACCGGTGCCTCGCTTACGGAGATCGATACGGTCTACTCCTATATCGATTACACCCTGGGCGACAATCTTGAGAATCTGAATCTGGCCGGCGAAGCAAATCTGAACGCTACCGGCAATGCACGCAACAACGCTATCTACGGTAATGCGGGCAACAACATTCTGGATGGCGGCCTCGGTGCCGACTATATGGCAGGCGGGTTCGGCAACGACACCTACATCGTTGACAACACTGGCGATGTGATCTTTGAGGATTGGGATCTGGTCGGGGTGGTCGACACTGTCCGCGCCTCGGTCAGTTACACCCTCAGTGCGAATCTGGAAAACCTTGTTCTGACTGGCACGGCCGACACCAACGCGATCGGCAACGGGCAGAACAACGTGCTGACAGGCAACGACGGTAATAACCAGCTCAATGGCGGTGCCGGAGTCGACACCATGATCGGTGGCAAGGGCAACGATGCGTATGCCCTCGACCAGTCCGCCGAACTGGCGCTGATCCAGGAAAACGCCAACGAAGGCAACGACACCCTGATCACGCTGTTCAACGCGACCGCGTTGAACAGTACGATCGACCTCAACATCGCAAATTTGAAGAACGTCGAGAACCTGAGCGTGTCGGGCGCAGGCGCCTTTACGTTGGCAGGCAACGAACTGAACAACACCCTGATCGGTAACGCCGATGCCAACTTCATCAACGGTGGCAAAGGCATCGATATCATGCAGGGCGGCGGTGGTAACGACACCTACATCGTCGACAACATCCTCGACCAGGTCATCGAAACCGATGCAACACCGTCGCAAATCGATACGGTCTACTCCTACGTAAGCCACTATCTGAGTGCCAATGTCGAAAACCTTACACTGGTCGGCAGCACTGACCTTACAGGCGTTGGTAACGCGCTGAACAACGTCATTTACGGTAACGACGGCAACAACCAGATCAATGGCGGCCTGGGTATCGACACCATGATCGGTGGCAAAGGCAATGACGATTACGCCCTCGACCAGTTCGCCGAACTGGCACTCATCCAGGAGAACGCCAGCGAAGGCGTCGACAGGCTGCTCATCCAATACAACGCCAACGCGCAGACCAGCATCGTCGACCTGAATCTGACCAATCTGCAGCAAGTCGAAAATGTCATGTTGCTGGGTGGCGGTGAATTCACGCTGGCCGGCAACAGCCTGAACAACGTCTTGGTAGGCAACGCTGCTGCCAACTTCATCAACGGGGGCCAGGGCGCAGACACCATGACTGGTGGCGCTGGCAATGACACTTACATTGTCGACAACATCAACGATGCAGTGATCGAGACCGGCGTATCGCTGTCAGAAATCGACACGGTGTACTCCTACATTGATTACACCTTGGGTACCAATGTCGAGAACCTGACCCTGGCCGGGGGCAGCCACTTGCATGCCAACGGTAACGCCCTGAACAATGTGATCTACGGTAATACCGGCAACAACATCCTCGACGGTGGTGCGGGCGCCGACTTCATGGCGGGCGGTACTGGCAATGATACGTATATCGTCGACAACGTCAGTGACGTGATCAGCGAAACCAGCACTCTGGCCAATGAGATCGACACGGTCCGCGCCTCGGTCAGTTACACCCTCAGTGCGAATCTGGAAAACCTGATTCTGACGGGGACGGCCGGCACCAACGCCATCGGCAACGACCAGAACAACCTGCTGACCGGTAACGACGGCAATAACCAACTCAATGGGGGTGCCGGTGTCGACACCATGATTGGTGGCAAAGGCAGCGATGCCTACGCCCTCGACCAGTACGCCGAACTGGCGCTGATCCAGGAAAACGCCAACGAAGGAAGCGATACTTTGATCACGCTGTTCAACGCGACGTCAACCAGCACCATCATTGATCTGAACATTGGCAACCTGCAAAACGTCGAAAACGTCACTGTACTCGGCGCCGGCGCATTTACCCTGGCTGGTAACGGCCTGGACAACATCCTGGTCGGCAACGCCGATGCCAACTTCATCAACGGTGGCAAAGGTGCTGACACCATGACCGGCGGCGGTGGCAACGACACGTATATCGTCGACAACATCGGCGATGTGGTCACCGAAACCGGCACGTCGGTCTCGGAAATCGACAGCGTCTATTCGTACGTCGATTACACCTTGGGGGCCAACCTGGAGATTCTGAATCTTGTCGGGTCCGCCAGCAAAGGTACCGGCAACGGGTTGAACAACTCCATTTACGGCAACGACACAAACAATGTACTGGATGGCGGCGCGGGGACGGACACGCTCACAGGCGGTGCTGGCGCCGACACCTTCGTGTTCAGCTCGCTTACCGACATGGGCGTGGGCGCCAGCCGTGACGTGATCACCGATTTCAGCAGCCTGCAGGGCGACAAAATCGACCTGACGAAATTCGATGCGAACCTGCTGCAAGGCGGCATGGACGGTTTCACCTTCATCGGTGCCAATGACTTCACCGGTGCCGGGCAACTGCGCTTCGTCGACCACGTACTGTCGGGCAACGTCAGCGGCAATGCCGGCGCGGACTTTGAAATCCAGCTGGTGGGTGTGAACAGCTTCAGTGCCAACGATCTGGTGGCCTGACGCCCTGTTCACTTGCCAGGCCTGCACCCCCGGCCGGTGAACTGAAAACAAACGCCCCGATTGGTTCGGGGCGTTTGTTTTTCTGCCGGGTCATGGCGCGATCTCAAAAGAGCAATCCCAGTTCCTTGGCGCGCGCCACTGCCTGAGTACGCCGTTCGACGCCAAGTTTGCTGTTGATGTGACTGGCATGGGTTTTCACCGTATGCAGCGAAATGAACAACTGCTCACTGATTTCCTGATTGGAACAACCCTGAGCGATCAGACGCAGTACGGCCAGTTCACGGCTGCTGAGTTGTTCGGTCGCTGAGCTTTCCACTGTCGGGCGCGGCGCGGCTGTTGGGAAGTGCGTGAGCAATTGCTGGCTCACCGCGTTGCAAATGAGCGCCTGCAACTGCCCGCGCATCCAGTCGGCATGAATTTTCAGCAGCGCATCGAAGGGCTGGAAGACGCCGCCGGCAGCGGCTTCCAGAGCTTGGCTCAACGTTTTGCGTGCTTCTGGTTCGCGCCCACTCGACAGCAACAGCGCCACCTTCTGCGTCAGCGCCATCACACTGAGCAACTGCCGCCCGGTCCGCTGGCCGTTTTCATGCAACACGTTCAACCGCCCTTCGGCGAGCATCGGTTGCTCCTGAATCACATCGAGCAGCGCCTGTTGCAGTTCCACGTGCAGTGGCAGCTGTGGATGAAACTCCGGCGGTGCCGCAGCGTTTTCGCCGGTGTAGGTCTGGCCCAATCGTGCAAGCCACGCCTCGGCGAGATCGATGCGGCCCTGGGCCAGCCACAGTTCGCATTTGACCAGGGTGATCATCGCCAGATAGTAGATCGGCGGTACGTCCCAGATGTGCATCAGGCGTTCGGCCTCGGCGAGTTCGGCGAAGGCCTTGGCGAACTCGCCACAAGCGCCGTCGAGGCGGGCGATCACGCAGTGACCGATCAGCACGCTGATGTCGCGACAGGCCCGTGCTTCGCCAATCCCGGCGAGTAGGCGTACACGTGCGGCCTGCGGCTGCAAACGCATCGCCAGCAGGAAACCTTCGTACAACGTCAGCCGCGCGCGCACGGCGTACAGGCGTTGCGGCGACAGACCCCGCAAGCGCTCCAGGCCCTGATGCACTTCATCCAGCGCGCGCAGAATCTCGCCACGCGATTGCAAAACCCGCGCCCTGTCGTAATGCGCCAACGCTTCGAATAATGGATTGCCGACCCGTTGCGCCAGCTCGAGGGATTCGCGGTTCAGCCCACGGGCGCGCCACAGATCTCCGTCGGCAATGGCCAGATTGGACAAGGTCGACAGGCACATCAGCCGCTGGCCGTAACGCTTGGCCGGCAGGCTCTCCAGCGCTTCACTGCAATAGCGCAGGGTCAGTTCGCGATGGCCGCGTCCGCGAGCGATGATCCCGCTCAATGCCAGCCACTGCGCCAGCATGGATTTCTGCGCGGTGGCCGAAGGCGCCGGCAGGAAGCGGCTCAAATGGCTGGCCAACTCTTCGGCGGCGTCGAGCTGGCAGGCCAAGCCCAGTGCCCAGCTGTAGAGCACGATCAGCCGAGGCGTGCTGATCAGCAGACTGTCGGGCAAGTCCATTTTCCAGCGCAGCAGCATGCCGACGTTCTGCTCGGCGAGCAGCTGTTCTTCGGACAGGTTCTGTACCAGATTCGCCGCGACGTCGAGATGCCCGGCACGCAACGCCTGCTCCACCGCTTCGTCGAGCAGGCCCTGCGCATTGAACCAGCGGCAGGCGCGCAAATGCAGGGTGGCGTTGGGCACCATCGCCTGGGCGATCGGCCGGCTGCGCAACAAGTCAGAAAACAAATGGTGATAGCGATACCAGTGACCGTGCTCGTCCAGCGGCACAAGAAACACCTGGTGGGCGAGCAGAAAGCGCAGGATCTCGGCGCTGTCATGGGCTTCGCGGACGGCGTCGCACAGCTCGCTGCAAAAGCGTTCCTGCGGAGCGGTTTCGTAGAGAAACGATTGCACTTCGGCCGGCAAGCAATCGATGACTTCTTCGAGCAGATAGTCGCGTATCAACCCCTCGCCGCCGTTCAGTCCTTGCGGCAGCGCGGCATCGTTGCCCGCCTCGGCCACCGCCAGCAGCCAGAAGCGCAGGCCGGCGACCCAGCCTTCGCTGCGCTGGATCAGGCTTTCCAGTGCCTCGCCGCGCAGTGAGATGCTGTGGCGGTCGAGCAGAGTCAGGGCTTCGTCGTGGGTCAGGCGCAAATCCTGTTCGTGCAGCTCAAGCAACTGCCGCGACAGGCGCAGACGCGCCAGATGCCAGTCCGGGCGCTGGCGGCTGGTGACCATCACCAGCAAGCCATCGGGCAGGTGATTGAGGAAGAATTGCAGGCAACGATCCAGCACCGGCCCCTGGGCGAGGTGGTAGTCGTCGAGGACCAGCAGCAGCGGTGCAGCAGGATCGAGATGCAGCGCCAGCTCATCGAGCAGACCGTCGAGCCATTCTTCGAAAGCAAACGGCTGATGACGCTGACGCATTTTCAACAGACCGAGGGCACCAGCGCCCAAGGCCGGAAAATAGTCCTGCAGACCTTCGAGCAAGCGCTCAAGAAAACGTCCGGGATCGCTGTCACGCGGACTCAAGCCCAGCCAGAGACTTTGCCAGTGCGCCGGCAGACTCTGACAGAACTCCACCGCCAGCGAGCTTTTGCCGAACCCGGCCGGGGCGCTGACCAGCAGCAACCGACCTCCGAGCCCGGCCTGCAGACGCTGGCAAAGGCGCGGCCGCAAGACATAGCCATCAGGCAGCGGCGGGCGGAAAAAACGCCCGTCCAGTGCTGCGACAGTGATGCTTGCGGGACCCGGAAGTGGGGACAGATCAGTCATGGCCGGCTCTTGTTCGAAGGCGATTGGCGGCGTTGCAGATGTCCGCAGCCTAGCCTTAAACGAAGAGGTAATGAAGGTCACTGCTACAAATGGCTACAAAAAGGCTACAGACACAAAAACGCCCCGAACCGGTCGGGGCGTTTTCACGAGGATGCGGCCTCGGGTTTACGCAGGTTTAGCGAACACCATCCTGACGCAGAGCGGCCGGGGTGAAGTCGCTGGTGGTGGCGGTGAAGCCAAAGTCATACGCCTGCTTCTCTTCGTTCTTCATGCCCAGTGCCAGATAGCGGCCGGACTGCAGGTCGTAGAGGGTTTCGAGGGCGTACCACGGCACTTGCTTGTCGTAGTAGTTCTCGGCATGCGCCTCGGCTACACGCCACAGTTGGCCACGACCGTCGTAGTGGTCGATGACCGCTGCCTGCCAGGTGTCCTCGTCGATGTAGAAGTCACGCTTGGCGTAGATGTGGCGCTGGCCTTCCTTCAGGGTCGCGACCACGTGCCAGACGCGGCGCAACTCGTAGCGAGCCAGGTCCTGATTGATGTGGCCGGCCTTGATGATGTCCGAGTACTTCAGTTTCGGATCGTCGAGCTTGTAGCTGTCGGAGGCGATGTACATCTCTTTCTTGCCTTCGAGCTTCCAGTCGTAACGATCCGGCGCACCGTTGTACATATCGAGGTTGTCCGAGGTACGCAGGCCGTCGGCGGCAGTACCCGGGCCGTCATACGACACTTGCGGTGCACGGCGCACACGACGCTGACCGGCGTTGTAGACCCACGCCGAACGCGGTTCCTTGACCTGATCGAGCGTCTCGTGCACCAGCAGTACGCCACCGGCCAGACGCGCCGGCGCGGTCACTTTCTGCTTGAAGTAGAACAGGATGTTGCCCGGGTTCGCCGGATCGTAGTCCTTCATCTTGTCGCGGAACACGAACTGATCCTGGAAGTACACCAGGCTGTACGAGCCGTTCGGTTGCGGCGTGGCCTGGGTCACCAGACGGGTCACGCTGCCGCCGCGATAGCGGGTGATGTGGTTCCAGATCACTTCCACACCGGTTTTCGGAATCGGGAACGGCACGGCGGTATCGAAGTTTTCCAGACCGTTGCCGCCGGACACCAGGTTGGTGCTGGTGGCGTTCTTCTTGATCGCGGCGAACACGTCATCCGGCACGGTGGCGCCGCGATGGGACGGATAGACCGGCATCTTGAAGGTTTCCGGGTAGCGCTTGAACATCGCGTACTGGCCCGGGGCAAGCTTGTCCTTGTACTTGTCTACGTCCTTGGCGGTGATGGTGAACAGCGGCTGCTCACTGGCGTAAGGGTTGGACAGGAAGCCTTTGCTGTCGACGCTGCCGGCATTCTTCGGCAGTGGTTTCCAGGCCGGGATCGAACCGTCGGCATTACCGGCCATTTCCGCGCCCATCGGCGTCAGGCTCTTGCCCAGTTTGTCCGCTTCGGCAGCAGGCACCGCCGCCATGACACTGGTCGCCAGCAGCGACAGGCCCAGAACACCGGCGTGGAACAGACTCTTTGTTATTTTCATAAATTCGTTCGTCCTGAAATGCAGTGCTTAGAAGTTCACGCCGAAGCTGAGCGCCACGAAGTCGCGGTCATCCACGGTGGTGTACTTGCCGTCGAAGAAATTGGTGTAGGCCAGGCTCGCGGTGTAGGTGTTCTGGTACTCGGCATCGACGCCCAGGCTGACCGCTTTGCGACCTTCCTCGAAGTTGCCGCCAGGGCCTGGCGAGTAACCGCTCACGTCGTGGGACCAGGCCACGTTCGGCTTGAGGTTCACACCGGCAAACACGTCGTTGTATTCCCAGATCGCCCGACCACGGTAGCCCCACGACATCGACGTGGTGAAACCGTCGTTTTCGCAATTGCGGCTGCGGTTGTTCTGCGGCGAACCCGGGCCTGCGCCGTTGATGGTGCTGTTGTTGAGGATGTTGGCGCAGGTATCGATACCGCCAGTGGCCGGCAACTCACCCGGACCGTAGACCGGATCGCGGCCATAGCGCTTGTCGGAACGGCTTTCCAGGCCACCGACGTAGGTGGCGCCGACTTCACCGACGAGGGTCAGACGGCTGGCGCCCATGACCTGATCGAAGAAGTGCGTGAAGGTCGTCTGGATCTGGGTGATTTCCTTGCGCTCATAGCCATGCAGATCCTGGCCTGGCACGCCAGTGAGCAGCGAAGCGTTGGTCAGCGCGCCGCCCAGTGGACGCACACCGGCAAACAGGATGTCGGTGGAGTTCAGTTGTACCGGCGCGTTCGGACGGTAGCTGATCTCACCGCTCCACGCCGTACCGGTAGGCAGGGTGGTGGAGAAGCTCAGACCGTAGAGACGAATGTCTTCCGGGTATTCGATGAAGTAATTGGAGTTGCCCGCAACCAGCAGCGGTGCGAGCGCGGCAAACGGCCCCGGCAGCGCGGCAGCGGTGTTGTAGACCGATTGCGGTGCGCCGGTGGCGCTGAAGATCGGCGCACGGCTGTGGTAGTTCATGAAGTAGGCGCCGAACTCGGTGTCGAGTGGCTCGAACATGTATTTGAGGGACGCGCCCCACTGACCGCTATCGCGCGCGTCACGGTCCGGCCCACGGCGCACCAGCACGCCTTCTTGGTCGACGTTCACACCGTTGGCGGCCAACGGCCCCAAAGCGATCGCCGGAATCTGCGAACGCTTGTTCAGTACGCGCAAATTGTTGTCGCAACCGTCGGCAACGATGTCCGGCTGGGAGAAGAAGGTGCCGCAGTTGTCGACGACGGTCTGATCCCATTCCAGTTGGTAGAACGCTTCGGCCGAGAGGTTATCGGTGAGGCTCTGGGACACGTAGAACATGTTGACCGGAATCAGGCCTTCCTTGATCTCGGCGCCCGGACGACGGAACGCGGAGACGTCGATCGGGTTGATCGAGTTGATGCCGCCGCCGATGAAGGTACTTTCACCCCAGCTCACTACCTGCTTGCCCAGACGCACGGAGCCCGGCTGATCGGCGATCGCGTAGTTGTGATAGACGAAGGCGTCGAGGATCTGCCCGCCGGAGGACTTGGCGCCCTCTTTACGGTTGCTGTCGCTGATGTCCTTGAACTCGCGGCTCTCGTCCTTCAGTTCGAAGTCGTACCAGTACTTGCCACGGACGAACACGCCGGTGTCGCCGTATTTCAGTTCGAGGTCATGGATGCCCTTGAAGATCTTCGAGAAGGTTTCGCCGCTCTTGAAGTTGGCGTGACCGTCATCGGAGGTCTGCGACAGGCCACGGCCGCCGTTGTTGACGCCGATAAGGTTCTTGTTCGGGCTCTGAGTAGACCAACTGGCACCGATCGACAGGGACGAGTCGAACTGGCCTTCGATTTCACCGACGTTGAAACTGACGCCGAATGCAGGCCCGGCGAGCGAGGAGGCAAGACTGACCGCCAGAGGCAGTTTCGCCCGGCGCCAGAACTGGTTTACTGAGGTCATCGACGCTACTCCATGTGCATTATTGTTATGGCAGTGAGTACTTTTAAAAACGCTGTGGAGGACCGGGCGCCAGGGCTGCCCGAAATCGTTCCAGAGTTGCTCGCCCCGTTCAGTGCGTGTGCTCCGTTTTCAAAAAGTCCTTAAGCGGACTATAGCCAGCGGGTGGTAGTGCTTGATCCCTCTAAAGTGTGATTTGCAGCCGCCAACCACTCTGGAACAGTCCTTTCGCCAGTCCGACACACGTCGGCACGGCAAGGATGGCTGATTTTTTCGATTTCACAAGCCAAGCGCTTGCTTGGTGGGTCTGGCGCGCCGGTTTCGGCGCGCCAGCAGGCACCTAAAGCGTCGAAAGGAAGGTGCTGTTGTTGGCCTGCCATTCGGTGATGTCGAGGCGGATGCGCTTCTTGTCGAGCTTGCCGACACTGGTCTTGGGAATTTCGGTAACAAGGGCGATCTGACTGGGGATCGCCCACTTGCTCAGGTGCCCCAGTTCGACGAACGGCTTGAGGTGTTCCTTCAGTTCCCGTGCACCGATCACCTGCCCTTCGCGGACCACCAGCAAGGCAAACGGACGCTCGCCCCACTGGGGATCGGCGATGCCCACCACTGCTACTTCGCGTACCGCCGCATGCCGGCTGATAAGGTCTTCGAGGTCGAGGGAGGAGATCCACTCGCCGCCGGTCTTGATCACGTCCTTGATGCGATCACGAATATCGATCACACCCATGCTGTCGAGCGTGGCGACGTCACCGGTGTGCAACCAGCCACCGGCCCAGAGCTCGGCGCCCTTCTGCGGCTCGTTGAAATAACCTTCGGTCAGCCATGGCGCGCGCAACACCAGTTCGCCCTGGGTTTCGCCGTCGGCCGGAAGGAAATTGCCCTCGCCGTCGACAATCGCCGCTTCGACCAGTGGCCCCGGCACGCCGGCCTTGATCCGGTAAGTAGTGCGCTCGTCTTCGCTGCCGGCCATCAGTTCGTCGTTGAGGTGCGCGCAAGACACCAGCGGCCCGGTTTCCGACATGCCGTACGCGGCCGTCAGCTGAATGCCACGGGCCTTGGCGTTTTCATAGAGGCTGCGATTGAGTGCGCTGCCGCCGATCACGATCTTCCAGCCGCCGAAGTCGGCACCCTGCGCGGCCTTGGCGTTGAGCAGCATTTGCAGGATGGTCGGCACGCAATGGGAAAAGGTGACCTTCTCCTTGCGCCACAACTCCACCAGATATTCCGGATCGTAACGCCCTGGGTAGACCTGCTTGAGCCCGAGCATGGTCGCCACGTACGGCAAACCCCAGGCGTGGACGTGGAACATTGGCGTGATCGGCATGTACACATCGTTGGTGCCGAGCAGCCGTACGCTGTCGATCGAACCCATGATCGTCGCCACGCCGATGGTGTGCAGCACCAGTTGCCGATGGGTGAAATACACGCCTTTCGGATTGCCCGTGGTGCCGGTGGTGTAGAACGTGGTGGCGACCGAGTTTTCGTCGAAGTCCTGAAAATCGTATTGCGCACTCGCGGCGGCCAGCAGTTGCTCGTATTCGCCGACAAGGTTCGGCAGCTCCGCGGTTTTCTCCGGGAGATCGGTCAGCAGCAGGGTTTTCTCCACCGTGGTCAGCTGCGGCGCGATGGCCTGATACAGCCCGACGAACTCGCTGTTGACCAGCACGAAGCGGTCCTCGGCGTGGTTCATGGTGTAGAGGATCTGCTCGGGCGACAGACGAACGTTGATGGTGTGAATCACCGCGCCGATCATCGGAATGGCGAACATGCATTCCAGGTAACGGTGGCTGTCCCAGTCCATCACCGCCACGGTGTCACCGGCCTTCACGCCAGCAGCCGTCAGCACATTGGCCAGCCGCGCAACCCGCTCGATCAGGGTCGGATAGCTGTAGCGCAACTGGTCGCGGTAGATGATTTCGCGGGTTTTCTCGTAACGGGCGCCGGACATCAGCAGCCGTTTGATCAGCAATGGATACTGGTAGGCCCCATCGGCCGGCGGAATGACCCGAGTCTGCAACATAAGAATCCCTTTTCTGACTGCACGGTGTTGGCGGAGAGATTCGTACTCTAGTGCGCCTGCATGACAGTAAAATCAGCCAAAGGAATGATTTGCAGAGCCGTACAAATGCTAGCTTTGCGCCAGCCCCCCAGGTGTCTGGAAATTGGATATGGCCCCTGTAGGAGCTGCCGAAGGCTGCGATCTTTTGATTTGCTTATGAAAAGACAAGATCAAAAGATCGCAGCCTCGTTGCACTCGTCAGCTCCTACAAGAGAACAATGCGGCCCGGTCAGTGCATCTCGGTGAACGCGATTTTCACGCCGAGAGCAATCAGCACGGCACCCATAGTTCGGTCGAACCAGTGGCCCATGCGGGCGAAGCCGGCGCGCACGCGTTGCTGGCTGAACAGCATCGCCACCAGGCAGAACCAGATCGCCGTCGCCACCGCCAGGTAAACGCCGTAACCGGCCTGCACCGCCAGCGGTGTGTGCGGGTTGATCACCACGGTGAACAGCGAGAGGAAAAACAGCGTGGCTTTCGGGTTCAGGCCGTTGGTGACGAAGCCCGAGGTAAACGCGCCCCGCGCGGTGCGTACGCCGGTTTCCCGGTGCAAGTCATCGGTGACGGTTTTCGCCGGTTGCGCGCACAAGGCCTTGAAGCCGATGTAAAGCAGATACGCGGCGGCGGCCCACTTCAGCGCGTTGAACAGCACGATCGATTGCGACACGATCAGACCGATGCCGAGCAACGAATAGCCGACATGCAGGAAAATCGCCGAGCCCACGCCCAGCGCGGTCCAGGTGCCGGCGCGGCGCCCGTGGGTCACGCTCTCGCGCACGACCACGGCAAAGTCCGGGCCGGGGCTGGCCACGGCGAGCAGATGGATCAGGGCAACGGTCAAGAACTCGGTCCAGTACATGGGGGCTCCTTTGTGGCAGCTTGGTCAATAAAACATCTGTAAAGAACACAGTCCTGTGGCGAGGGGATTTATCCCCTCGCCACAGGGTTATGTGTCCACTGTGGGGTCAGCGTAACGATTTGTTTCATCTGGTACGCTCGGCAGAGTACGCCCTCCGCTCACAGCACAAAAGGTACAGTTGATGACGAACACGCGCCGCGCGGTATTCCTTGATCACCCTTCGCTGGACCTCGGCGATCTGGACCTCGGTCCGTTGCGCGAATGCTTCAGCGACTTGCAGCTGTTCGCCCAGACTCTGCCGGAACAGGTCAGCGAACGCCTGCACGGCGCCAGTGTGGCGATCACCAACAAAGTCGTGATCGACGCGGCCGCGATGGCTGCCAACCCGCAACTGAAACTGATCCTGATCAGCGCCACCGGCACCAACAATGTCGACCTCACTGCCGCCCGCGCCCACGGCATCACTGTGTGCAATTGCCAGGCTTACGGCACGCCGTCGGTGGCGCAACACACGATCATGCTGTTGCTCAACCTCGCCACGCGCCTGGCCGACTATCAAAAGGCTGTGGGCGCAGGCCGCTGGCAGCAGGCGAAGCAGTTCTGCCTGCTCGACTACCCGATCGTCGAACTGCAAGGCAAAACCCTCGGCCTGCTCGGCCATGGCGAGCTCGGTGGTGCCGTGGCGCGATTGGCCGAGGCGTTCGGCATGCGCGTTTTGCTCGGGCAGATTCCGGGGCGCCCTGCTCGACCGGATCGCTTGCCGCTGGAAGAACTGCTGCCGCAGATCGACGCCCTTACCCTGCACTGCCCGCTCAACGAGCACACCCGGCATTTCATCGGCGCCCGCGAACTGGCCGCGATGAAGCCCGGCGCATTTGTGGTCAATACCGCCCGGGGCGGCCTGATCGATGAGCAAGCGCTGGCCGACGCTTTGCGTAGCGGCCACCTCGGCGGTGCGGCGACCGATGTGTTGAGTGTCGAGCCACCGACCCAGGGCAATCCGCTGCTCGCCGCCGATATCCCGCGCCTGATCGTCACCCCGCATAACGCTTGGGGCAGTCGCGAGGCGCGCCAGCGTATCGTCGGGCAACTGAGCGAAAACGCCCAGGCGTTCTTCAGCGGTGAGGCGCTGCGGGTCGTCAGTTGATAAACTGCGGCACTTTTTTCAAGGAGCAGTTATGGATCCGCGCAGTGAAGTACTGCTTCGTCAGGCCGAGTTATTCCAGGGTTCGCTGCTGTTGGCCGGCCTGCCCGCCGATGATTTGCTCGGGCGTCTGCCGAATGCGTTCGGCTGGTGCTGGCACGCTGGCGACCAAGCCGCACTGGACGCGCGTTTCGAGGGCCGCAGCCAGTTCGGCGTGAATGTCCCGGAGCGCGAGTTCGACAGCGCTGTGGTGTTCCTGCCCAAGTCCAAGGACCTGACCGACTACATCCTCAACGCCGTGGCGTCGCGTCTGGCCGGGCGTGAGGTGTTTCTGGTCGGGGAAAAACGCAGCGGCATCGAAGGCGCGTCCAAACAGCTCAACCCGTTCGGCAAGCCACGCAAACTCGACAGCGCTCGCCACTGCCAGCTCTGGCAAGTCACCGTGGCCAATGCGCCTGAAGCGAAACCGCTGGAAAGCCTGGCGCAGACTTACGAACTGCCGCTGGCCGAAGGGCCGTTGAAAGTCATCAGCCTGCCGGGCGTGTTCAGCCATGGGCGCCTGGATCGCGGCAGCGCCCTGCTGCTGGAGCATCTGGACAAACTGCCGAGCGGCCATCTGCTCGACTTCGGTTGCGGCGCCGGCGTGCTCGGGGCTGCGGTGAAACGTCGCTATCCGCACAATCAGGTGACGTTGCTGGATGTCGACGCGTTCGCCGCCGCCAGCAGCCGTCTGACCCTGGCCGCCAATGGATTGGAGGCCGAAGTGCTGACCGGTGATGGCATCGATGCCGCGCCGATGGGTTTGAACGCGATTCTGAGCAATCCGCCGTTCCATGTCGGCGTGCACACCGATTATTTCGCTACGGAGAACCTGCTGCGAAAAGCGGCGAAACATCTGAAAAACGGTGGCGAACTGCGCCTTGTGGCGAACAGCTTCCTCAAGTATCAGCCGTTGATCGAGGAGCACCTGGGCGTGTGTGCGATCAAGGCTGAAGGCAATGGTTTCCGGATTTACCGGGCCAAGCGCGGTTGAAAATTTGTTCTTGCCCAATCGGATTTGCCTAGGCAGAATCCGCTCCGTCCTAGGGGAGTAGTCTCCCACGAGCGCCAAGCTCGTCCGGCATACGTCAACATACTTGATCCTCAGATCATGGCGTATGCGACCCAAGCGTCCGCACCAGACGGATCGCAGGGTTTGACAAGACCTATGACACGCACACCTTACCCGGGGCGGGAAGGCTGTACGTGTCATAGCCGTGTCGACCCGCCCCTTAGGAAATCCCTGATGCTGGACTCGCTACTCGTTCCCACCGCTATCGTTGCCTTGGCCGAAATCGGCGACAAGACGCAACTGCTCGCGCTGATTCTCGCCGCTCGCTTTCGCAAACCCTGGCCGATCATCGCCGGGATTGTTGCCGCGACTCTGGCCAACCACGCAGCAGCCGGTGCGGTAGGTGCCTGGGTCGGCAGTTTCTTCTCCGACGCCGTCCTGCACTGGATCCTCGCCGCCAGCTTCGCCGCCACGGCGCTGTGGACCCTGGTCCCGGACAAAATGGATGACGACGAAGCCAGCACGGCGCGCAAGTTCGGGCCGTTCCTGACCACGCTGATCGCGTTCTTCATCGCGGAAATCGGCGACAAGACGCAGATCGCCACGGTGATGCTCGCCGCGCAATATCCGGAACTTTGGCTGGTGATTATCGGCACCACCGTGGGCATGCTGATTGCCAACGTGCCGGTGGTCCTGGCGGGTAACTTTGCTGCAGAGAAACTGCCGCTGACCCTGATCCGCCGCCTCGCGGCTTCGGCGTTCATGATTCTGGCGATTGTTGCGGTATACAAGGCCATGCAGAGCAGCGGCTGGGTTTAACCCCGTCTACTGAACTACCCAAAACCTGTGGTGAGGGGATTTATCCCCGATGGGGCGCGAAGCGCCCCCAAACCTGCTGCCTCAGAGTGTCATACATAGCGCATTTGCAGGTTTTGGGGGCTGCTTCGCAGCCCATCGGGGATAAATCCCCTCGCCACAACAGCCCTCCCAACCTGAAGAATCGTTGTGTCCTTCGACTTTTAAGACTTCGGGGCTTTTTCGTACAGCGGCATCACCTTCGGAATCGCTGCCTGCAACGCAGCAATGCGGCTGCTCGATGCCGGGTGAGTGCTCATGAATTCCGGTGGCGCGCCTTCGGAAGCCTTGCTCATCTTGTCCCACAGGGTGATCGCCGCGTTCGGGTTGTAACCGGCGCGGGCGGCCAGTTCCAGGCCGATCAGGTCGGCTTCGTTTTCGTTGGCGCGGCTGTTGGGCAAGGTCATGCCGTAGTTGGCCACGGTGTCGGCCAGCGCCAGGCTGTCCTGACCCAGACCGAACAAGGCACCGGCGCCCTGCTTCGCCATCTCCATACCGTAAGCCTTGGACATCGCTTCACGACCGTGCTCGCGCAGGGCGTGGGCGATTTCATGGCCCATGACCGCAGCGATTTCATCGTCGGTGAGTTTCAGACTGTCGATCAGCCCGGTGTAGAAGATGATCTTGCCGCCGGGACCGCAGTTGGCGTTGAGCTCATCGCTCTTGATCAGATTGACTTCCCATTGCCACTGCGCCGCGTCCGGGCGGAAGGTCGGCGCCTGGGCGATCAAGCGGTTGGCGATGGTCTGCACGCGCTTGGCTTCCGGGCTGGTCTTGTCCAGCACACCTTTGCTCGACGCCTCGCCGACGGTCTTCTGATACGACTGCGCGTACATCTGATCGACCTCTTGCGAGGACAGCATGCTGAACATGTACTGCTTGCGCTCCACGCCCACGGCACCGCCGCTGGTGGTGTTGACCGACTGACAACCGGCCAGCAACAGCGCTGCGCTCAAAGCACTTACCACTAATGTCTTGTTCATTCAAAAGCTCCCTGAAAACCTGAGGCGTATCCTAGGCGGCTAATTGTATTGGCGCCAGATACAACGGACGCATTGCGCGTACATCCACCTAAGGCCGCAAGTCTGGCTGGAAATTCCTCAAGGCGCATTGAATCCGCCGTGCACCGATCCATCAGCGACATCGCGGGCCGATTCCGACCAGCGTCTCTAATGGCCGCGCCCACCGCGCCGATAAATCCCTCGCAGATTGTCCTCTTGCGTGCGGAGCTCCCATGAAGTTCAAGTCGATCCAGTTTTCCGTCGCCGCTCTGGCCGGCGCCATCGTTCTAAGCGTGGTCGCGGCGCTGGTGCTGTACGCGCTGTTCTCCGGCGCTCGCACGCAAGAAATGGTGCAACAGCGCACCCAGGCGCAGTTCGAGCAAGTCATCGAACAGCGCCTGACTTCGCTGGCGCAGACCCAGGTCAGCCAGATCCAGCGCGAACTCGAAGCGCCGCTGCTGATTGCCGGCGGCCTGGTACGGGTCAACGCCCTGCTCGGCACAACCGCCGCCGACGGCCAGCCGCGCCTGAGCGTCAGCCGCGAGCAACTGATCAGCCTGATCAAGGAAAACGTCGAAAAGAACCCGAAAATTCTCGGCACATACATCGGCTGGGAAAAAAACGCACTGGACCACAATGACGCGGCCTACATCGGCAGCGCCGTGGTCGGTATCGATCCAGCCAATGGACGTTTCCTGCCGTGGTGGTTCCGCAATACCGACGGCAGCCTGGGCGTGGACAAACTGGCCGATGTCGACGACCAGAAAACCTTGTCCACCGGCATACGCGCCAGCGAGTACTACCTGTGCTCGAAAGAGACGAAGAAAGCCTGCGTGATCGACCCGGCACCGTACAAGGTCGGTGACAAGATTGTCATGCTCGCCTCGTTCATTGAACCGATCATGGTCAACGGCGCGTTCCAGGGCATCGTCGGCGCCGACCTCTCGGTGAACTTCATTCAGGACATGCTGCTCGCCGCCAACCAGAAGCTTTACAGCGGCGCCGGTGAAATGGCTCTGGTCGGCGGCAACGGGCGGATCGTTGCCTACACCAAGGACTCGAGCAAATTTGGTGAAAAAGTCAGCGACATCCTCGACGCCGAACAGGCCAGCAGTCTCGCCAATCTCAAGCGCGACGAGGTCACCTATTCGGTGAATCAGGCCAAGGGCCGCATCGAACTGTACCTGCCGTTCGGCATCGGCCAGACCGACGCACGCTGGACACTGATGCTGCAATTGCCGCTAAACGCGGTCATGGCCGATCTGCAAAACCTCCAGGCTGATCTTGATGCCCAGCGCAAATCCGACACCTTCGGCATGGCCATGGTCGGCCTGATCATCGCCGGCATCGGCCTGCTGGTGATCTGGCTGGTGGGTCACGGCATTGCGCGGCCACTCAAGCAAATGGTCGCCATGCTTGATGACATCGCTCAGGGCGAAGGCGATCTGACCCGTCGCTTGAGCAGCGACCGCAGCGATGAACTGGGCTCGATTGCCAAAGGCTTCAACACCTTCCTCGCCAAGTTGCAGGCGATGATTACGCAAGTGGTGACCTCGGTGCAGAGCGTCAGCGATTCCTCGGAACACACCGCCGACATCGCCATTCGCACCAACATCGGCGTGCAGAAACAAATGGCCGAAATCGATCAGGTAGCGACCGCGGTGCAGGAAATGACCGCCACCGCCCAGGACGTCGCGCGCAACGCCACCCAGGCAGCACAAGCGGCAAGCCACGCCGATCAGGCCGCCAGCCAAGGCATGCAGATCGTGCGCGACACATCGAATTCGATTGGCGTACTGGCGGTGGAAATCGGCAAGGCTGTCGAGGTGGTGCAGACGCTGGCCAAGGACAGCGAAAACATCAACGCCATCCTCACCGCCATTCGCGGCATCGCCGAACAGACCAACCTGCTGGCACTGAACGCGGCAATCGAGGCCGCCCGGGCCGGCGAGCAGGGTCGCGGTTTTGCCGTGGTCGCAGATGAAGTGCGCAATCTGGCGCAGAAAACCCAGAAGGCCACTGAAGAAATCCAGGCGATGATCCAGCAATTGCAGCAAGGCACCCGCGATGTGGTGCGCGTCATGGAAGACAGCCAGAACCGCACCGACGAAAGCGTGCAGCACGCGGCGAAAGCGGCCGAAGCGCTGGAGACCATTACTCAGGCCGTGTCGGTGATCAACGACATGAACACGCAGATTGCCAGTGCGGCGGAAGAGCAAAGTGCAGTAGCCGACGACATCAACCGCAATGTGATCAACATCGGTAAGGTGGCGAATGAAGTGGCGGGCGGTGCGGATGAATCGAGCTCGGCGAGCGCCGGGTTGACCAAACTGGCGGAACAGCAGCGGCGGTTGATCAATCAGTTCAAGGTCTGATCTTTAGATCCTCTTCGCGAGCAGGCTCGCTCCCACAGTTGGATTGCATTCACATGTGGGAGCGAGCCTGCTCGCGAATATGCCGGCACAGATCACTCATCAAGCCGGGGTGAGGCACTCCGGCCCGTTCAACTTCGGATCATTCACCAGATTCGCCAGCACCCGCTCGCGCAGCGCCGCCGGTTCACTGGCGAGCAAACCCTGCAAGACATGCAGCGGCGTTTCAGGATCAAGCCAGGCAGCCTGCCCCGCTTCATCGAGAATCAACGGTCGCCGCTGACTCGCCGCCGATTGAGTGATCACTGCCGTGCTCAGCCAGACCTGTTCCTGCACCGGATACGCTTCCCAGATCGCGGCGAAAAACAACGACGAGCCCTCCCCCGGCGTCAACCAGTACGGTCGCTTGCGCTGGATGCCGCGCCATTCGTAGAAACCGTTAGCCGGCAGCAGGCAACGCCGCAGACGCAGCGCTTCACGAAACATCGGCTGCTCGGCCACGGTTTCGGCGCGGGCATGGGCCGGGGTCTTCGACAGATCGGTCAGCCACGGCGGCGTCAGCCCCCAGCGTGCACGGGCCAAGGTGCGCTGGCCATCTTCTTCGGCACGCAGCATCAACACCGAGTCATTCGGAGAAATGTTCCACTGCGCCTGCTGATCGGCGGGAAAACCTGGCAGGGCCGCGAACTCGCGGTTCCAGCGAAACAGGGCATAACGTCCACACATGGGGCAACACGACTCTGAATAAAACGAAGGCCAGCCTAACAGACCAGCGTGCCGGGAAAGCTTTCCGGTTCGTCGCCGGGCAGCGGCAGCGCGGCATTGTACGCGGTGATCAACTCGCGGGCGTATTCGGCCTGATCGTTATCCACCGACAGCCAGAGCAGGCCGAAGATCGGCAATTCACCCGCACCGCCCACCAGATCACGGCCGATCAGATGCGCCTCGATCCCCTCACTGGCAAGCATGCCCTTGAGCATTTCACCCTCCATCAGGTTCGCCGGTTCGTAGATTCGCTGCATACGCGGCCCTCACTCGTTTTCGCTGAAGACTTCCAGATGCCACTCTTCTTCATGTACTTGCAGGACAAAGGTGATCGGACGACAGCACACCTGGCAGTCTTCGATATACGTCTGATCCCCAGCGGACAAATCCAGAGTGGTCTCGATTTCCTCACCGCAATACGGACATTCATACAGTGCATTTTCCAGCATCGCGGTCTCCCCAGTGACTTGTGCGTATAATCGCCGGTCTATTTGCAGGGCTATTTTTGTCTGACTACTTTTCAGACCGTGCCCCGCGGGTTTTCGATCAAACCCTTTACTTACCCTAGCCGTTTCCAACAAGAGAGCATGATGGGCGAATTCGATGCCATCCGACCTTACGACGACAGCGAAGTACCTGCGGTACTGGCAAGGCTGCTCGGCGACAAGGCGTTTCTAGATATCCTCACCCACTTCCGCTTCCCGCGTTTTGCCGGTGCCTTCGGCTGGATGCTCAAACCTCTTATAGCCCATCGGCTGCGTCGTGAGTTTGCCGACGTGAATTCCGTGGCTACCTTACAGGACAAAGTCGAGTTCTACGTCGACCACACCATCGAGCGCGCCACCGACGGCGTAACGTATACCGGTGTCGAGCAGTTCAAGTCCGGCAGCGCCTACCTGTTCATCGCCAACCACCGCGATATCGTCATGGACCCGGCCTTCGTCAACTACGCCGTATACCACGCCGGCCTGCCGACACCGCGCATCGCGATTGGCGACAACCTGCTGCAAAAGCCGTTTGTCAGTGACCTGATGCGCTTGAACAAGAGCTTCATCGTCCACCGTTCGATCACCGGCCGTCGCGAGAAAATGGCGGCGTATCAATTGCTGTCGGCGTACATCAATCACTCGATACGCAACGATTGCGCCTCGATCTGGATTGCTCAGGCGGAAGGTCGGGCGAAGGACGGCGACGACCGCACCGAGTCGGCGATCCTCAAGATGTTCCACATGAGCCGCAAGGACGAGCCGTTCGGCGAAGTGATCCGCTCGCTCAACGTGACGCCGGTGTCGATCAGCTATGAGTACGACCCGTGCGATCAGGCCAAGGCCCGCGAGCTATACATCCGCGCCACCACCGGCACCTACGCCAAGGCGCCGGGCGAGGATGACGTGAGCATCGCCAAGGGCATCACCGGCTACAAGGGCCGGGTCCACGTGAACTTTGCCGCGCCGATCACCGAGGTGTTCGAAGACACCAAGCAATTGGCGATCGAAATGGACAAGCAGATTCTCGGCGGCTACCGGTTGTTCCCGGTGCATTACCTGGCGTACGCGCAGTGGGCGGATGCCGATTCGCAACTGAACGTGCCGAAAGCGGCCGAGGTGTTCCCGGCTGACGAACTGGCCAAGGCGCAGGATGAATGGCAGAGCCGACTGGACGCCTGCCCCGCTGAGCATCGGCCGTACCTGGTGCTGCAATATGCGACGCCGGTGCGCAATCAGTATCGGGTCAAGGCTGGATTGCCGCTGTAGGCAACAGCTGTGGCGAGGGGATTTATCCCCGTTGGAGTGCGCAGCGCTCCCAAGTTTTTACCTGAGAAAAACAGGGCCTGCTACGCAGTCCAGCGGGGATAAATCCCCTCACCACAGGTTTGCTATTGCTTCAGAAGCGGGTGCTGATCCAGGAGACGATCAAAGCAAGCCCCAGGCAAGCAAAACCAAAACGATAGAAAAACCGGTTCATGCGCAACGTCGCCCAATCGAGCATCGGCTCGGCATTCGGCTGCGCTTGGCGCTGTGCCGCCAGACTGGCCTGCGCGCGTTGCTCACGGCGGCGGGTCGCGTGCAGCAGCCAACTGCCCGGAAAGGCCAGCAGCAAGGCCAGCAGGTTGATCAACTTGGCGGGATGGGCGGTAAACAGCGTCATCAAGTGCAGCGACATCACAGACCTCGAACTTAACCGGTGTGGCAGACGCCAGACCGACGACCGCGGCGCGGATTCTACCCAAACCCTGACGCCCTGCCCCAGCCTTTGCGACAAATAACCTGACAATCGACCGATGGCTGTCCTGTGTCATGGCATCGTCACGTGGATGCTTCACCCTGCGCGCCTCGAAACCCGAATGGAATGCGACATGCTGCACGCGGAAAACCAGGATCGCCTGTACCTCATCACTCCTTACGACGACCAGCAAAGCCTGGTCGGCAGCCTCGCCTTCAACGTGCAGGACCGGCACTGGCTGGTGTATTGCGCGCTGGGCGGGCATCAGCATGCGGACTTGCCCGAGACCGATTTGCTGACTGGCGTGAGCGTGCTTGATTTCTATTCTCAGGCTGCCTGAACGTCAAAAGCACCCTCACCCTAGCCCTCTCCCAGAGGGAGAGGGGACTGACCGAGGTGTTTGCGGTAGATGCGCCGACATGAGATACCGCGCCGAATTCAGGTTTTGAAGCACACGCGATCGGCTCCCTCTCCCTCGGGAGAGGGCTGGGGTGAGGGGAATCGATTTCCCATACGACACAAATCTCAGATCCACAAAAAAGCCCGGAACCATCACTGGCCCCGGGCTTTTTCACATTCGCTGCAAACTTACTCAGCGAGCACCTGACCCACGGTCGGGTCCTTGAACAGACGCGTCAGCGCATCACTCAATACATCGCTGACCAGTTTGGTATTGGTCTCCTGATTCGGCGCCATGCCGAAGCGCTGGTCCAGCGACGCACCGTAACGGCCGCTGTAGCGGCGGTTGGCGTTCTGCACGTCGGAGCGGAAGGTCGCGCCGATGGTCGCTTCGGTCACGTACATGCCTTCTTTCGGCGACTGGTACTTCAGCTCGGCCAGGGTCACGGTCAGCTGCGGCGCGTTGGGTGCGTTAGTGGTCGGGGTGAAGCCGAGCAGACGCACGGCGGCTTCGGCCTGGGCCTGCAGCTTGGGCAGGATCTGCTCGCGCTGTACGGTGATGGCGCTGGTTTCCGGGTACAGACCGCCACGGGTGCCGAGGGTTGGCGACGGACGACCGTCGACCACACGCACGATGACAGGCTGGCCGCGACCGACCGCTGGCAGTTGCGTGGTCAGCTTCGGCTCCGGATTCAGTTGTTGCGGGCTGTGGGCGCAGCCGGCGAGGGTCAAACCGGCGACAGTGATCAAACCGAACAACAGGCGTTGCAACATGCTCTTCTCTCCAGAATCAGGCACAAACAGGCCGGCAGTATAGCGGTGGGCCACTGCGCGTAACCAGCGCCGCACAGTGAATACTGCAATGTCAGACAAACCCCACCGAAAGCGGTTCCTGTCACACATTCTTCACCGTCCATACACCCTGGCGTCATGGCTTGCCGACAAGCTTCAAAGCAGTCCTCCTTCAAGGAACTCTGCCATGCGCTATCTGATCTCGCTGTTCGCCCCACGCCCGCTGCATCGTAGCTTCGCCCTGCTCGACCGCAACGGCCGTTGCCAGGCCTTCAAGCAGTGCAGCCTGCAACCGATGGGCGACGGCTGGGTGGAAATCGAAGAAATCCGCCTGACCTGGCTGAACCAGCCGCTCCCCGCCAGCGCCCGGGTCGTACCGCGACAAATGCGCGCACGGGGTCAGGTGCAGTTGAGCATCTGACCGGATGCCTAATAAAAGTCATTAAACACGAGCAACTGCGCGCATTTCTTCGCTACAATCTCCCCCCGATTATAAGGACGTCTCCTGATCGGGCCCCGCAACAGCGTCAATGCGCATGCATCGACATCAAAATCGCCCACAGAGAGCCGCCCACACAGATCGAGTGAAGTTGGCGCGCTTGCCTGTTCTTCCGGCAAAAACCCGCTTTTCGCGAATCTGCAGAGCTGTCATTCGCTCGGCCACCGCGTTGTTTTGCCCTAGCGGGCAGGTGCCAGGCCAAGGCAGCCCTTTTTTGAGGTTCACGTCTTCAAAAGAGCGTGAAAAAAACGGGTTTTCACAACTTCACAAGAGTGTGGCGAGCAAATGAATAGTTTTGCGTCTGAACATGCACCATTAGCGTCCGAAACAGCCCAACGACACAGGACCGGGTATACCTCGAACATCGGAGCCTGAAGCCTGTCCGCTACGGATTTGGTTGCACGAAAACGGATGACTCGACCATAAGTCGAATTGCCAGCCCTGCGTGAAAATGCGTTCATGGAACGCTTGAAACCAGGCCGCACGCATCCGTCGAAGTTGCGAAAAATTGCGAAGATTCGGACATGGCCAACCTGACCACGGATAGCCCGGGCCCACTGACCTGCCCTGGAACGCCTGGCAGCCATGCCGACAATTTGGTGCTGCAGATTTGGGAGACGCGTTAAATGGCGCATAACGAAGCAGTCGACGTAGTTCTGGTAGGGGCCGGCATCATGAGTGCCACCCTGGCCGTACTGCTCAAAGAGCTCGACCCCGCGATCAAGCTGGAAGTCGTCGAGCTGATGGATTCCGGCGCCGCCGAGAGTTCCAATCCGTGGAACAACGCCGGTACCGGTCACGCCGGCCTGTGCGAGCTGAACTACACCCCGCAGGCTGCCGATGGCAGCGTCGACATCAAGAAAGCCGTGCACATCAACACCCAGTTCGAGGTGTCGAAGCAGTTCTGGTCGTACCTGACCAAAAAGGGCACGTTCGGCTCGTGCAAATCCTTCATCAGCCCGGTTCCGCACCTGAGTTTCGTTCAGGGCGAAAGCGGTGTGTCGTTCCTCAAGGAGCGCTTCAACGTGTTGAGCAAGCACCACGCGTTTGCCGACATGGAGTACACCGAAGACAAAGGCAAGATGGCCGAATGGATGCCGCTGATGATGCCGGGCCGCTCGCCCGACGAAGTCCTCGCCGCCACTCGCGTGATGAACGGCACCGACGTCAACTTCGGCGCGCTGACCAATCAGTTGCTCAAGCACCTGAGCAGTGCTCCGGACACCCAGGTCAAATACTGCAAGCGCGTGACCGGCCTCAAGCGTAACGGCGCCGGCTGGACCGTCAGCATCAAGGACGTCAACAACGGCAACACCCGCGAAGTCGACGCAAAGTTTGTCTTCCTCGGTGCCGGTGGCGCGGCCCTGCCGTTGCTGCAGGCTTCGGGCATCGAAGAAAGCAAAGGCTTCGGCGGCTTCCCGATCAGCGGCCAGTGGCTGCGTTGCGATAACCCGGAAGTGGTCAAGCACCACCAGGCCAAGGTCTACAGCCAGGCGGCCGTGGGTTCCCCACCGATGTCGGTGCCGCACCTCGACACTCGCGTCGTCGACGGCAAGAAATCCCTGCTGTTCGGGCCATACGCCGGTTTCACCACCAAGTTCCTCAAGCATGGCTCCTTCATGGACCTGCCGATGTCGGTGCGCGCCGGCAACATCGGGCCGATGCTGGCGGTGGCGAAAAACAACATGGACCTGACCAAGTACCTGGTCAGCGAAGTGATGCAGTCAATGGAACAGCGTCTGGAATCCCTGCGGCGTTTCTACCCGCAGGCGAAAGCCGAAGACTGGCGCCTGGAAGTGGCCGGCCAACGGGTGCAGATCATCAAGAAGGACCCGAAAAAGGGCGGCATCCTGCAGTTCGGTACCGAACTGGTCGCAGCGAAAGACGGCTCCCTCGCCGCCCTGCTCGGCGCTTCGCCAGGCGCGTCGGTGACCGTTTCGATCATGCTCGAACTGATCGAGAAGTGCTTCCCGGCCAAGGCGTCAGGCGAGTGGGCAAGCAAACTCGCGGAAATCTTCCCGGCCCGTGAAAAGGTTCTGGAAACCGATGCTGCGCTGTATCGCAAGATCAACACGCAGAACAACATCGCCCTGGAACTGGTTGAAGAAAGCAGCGAGACACCAAGCTTCGCTTGATCTTGCGGCATGAAAAACGCCCCAATCGGGGCGTTTTTTACGGACGCCAGAATCAAAAGATCGCAGCCTTCGGCAGCTCCTACAGGGCCAACATAAATCCCATGTAGGAGCTGCCGAAGGCTGCGATCTTTTGATCTTGTCTTTTGCCCTTAACCGCGGGACTTTTCGATCAGTTCAATGTATTCCGGGGCGTTGCGCTGATCGGCGATCAGGTCAACAAAGGTCTTGCCCTGCTCATCCTTGCCATCAACGTCATAACCCGCCGCAACGAAGAAGCCCAGAAAGCGCTCGAAATCATCGATGCGCAAACCGCGATAGGCCTTGATCAGTTTGTGCAGCGACGGCGAAGTGGCGTCGACCGGCTCAAAATCGAGGAACAGCTTGATCTGCTCATCGCCGATCTCGTCACCAATCACTTGTTTCTTATCTTTACGCATTGCCGACTCCAGCTCGCAGACATGACACGGGGCGGGCAGTTTACCCTTGCCCGGCCGCCCGGCTCAACGCGGACGAATCGCCCCGGTATGAAGATCGGCCCAGATATGGCCATTGGCATAACTGAGGAACTGCACATACACCGTGTCGTTGCGCAGCAGATCCATCACCACGCGGTATTGAGCGAGCGGATAGAACAGCGTCAGGGTTTTGCTTTTATCGTCATAGGCCGGTTTCTTCAGGCTCTTGCTTTCGCCGTCGAAACTCACCAGCACCTGGTTGATGTTCGCGCCTTTGTTCAGAGACTTGCCCTTGAGGCGGATCAACAAGGACGAGGTGACCGGAATCGGCTGCTGATTGGACTGGCGCTGCGCACCGACCACCACCGAATACTCGCTGACCTGCAGCAGTTGCTGTTGCTCGGGTTCAGCGTCGCGCAGGGTGAGATCGTCCGGCGGCAGGAACTGGCTGTGCATCGGCGCGGCGGACAGCGGCAGGCTGAGAGACAGCAACAGGGCGGCGAGACTGCGGATCAAGAGGCGCATGACAGGCTCCGGAGGGCGGGGCCGAGCACTCTAGCATGGGTAACGCGGATGGATCAGCACACACAAAAACACTGTGGGAGCGAGCTTGCTCGCGAAGGCGGACTGACATTCAAAACAGATGTCGACCGATACACCGCTTTCGCGAGCAAGCTCGCTCCCACATTTAGATTGAGGCGCGGATTACATGCCTTTAACGGCGTAAATCCCGTTGGCGTTGCGCCAGTAGCCCTTGTAGTCCATGCCATAACCGAAAATGTAGCGGTCGATGCATGGCAGGCCGACGAAATCGGCTTTCAGGTCCGGGCGCGCCTTGCGGTCGTGATCCTTGTCGATCAGCACGGCGGTGTGTACTTTGCGCGCGCCGGCGTGTTTGCAGAAGTCGATGATCGCGCCCAGGGTGTGACCTTCATCGAGGATGTCGTCGATGATCAGCACGTCGCGGTCGATGAACGAAACTTCCGGCTTGGCTTTCCAGAACAGGTCGCCGCCGCTGGTTTCGTTGCGATAACGGGTCGCGTGCAGGTAGGACGCTTCCAGCGGGAATTGCAGATGCGTCAGCAGTTTGCCGGAGAAGATCAGGCCGCCGTTCATCACGCAGAACACCACCGGGTTGCTGTCAGCCAGTTGCTCGTTGATTTGTGCACCGACGCGGGCGATGGCCGCCTCGACTTCAGACTCGGTGTACAGGCAGTCAGCCTCTCGCATGATTTGACGGATATGCTCGAGATCAGCGGACATGGCGCTCTCCAGGGGTTGGCGGAATTGGAAAAGCGGGCAAAGGTACGCATCCCGCGAGGTCGAATCAAGCTCTTATGGACTAACGTACAGAATGTCCTATAGGACATCACCCTCGGATAGATTAATCTAGGCCGGTTTTTTTGCCCGCCGCCGGAGCCTTTCCCATGCCCATCCTCGAGATCCGCCATCCGCTGATCCGTCATAAACTCGGCCTGATGCGCCGCGCTGACATCAGCACCAAGAATTTCCGCGAGCTCGCTCAGGAAGTCGGCGCCCTGTTGACCTATGAAGCTACAAAAGATCTGCCGCTCGAATCCTACGACATTGCCGGCTGGTGCGGCACCGTGTCGGTGGAGAAGATCGCCGGCAAGAAGATCACCGTCGTGCCGATCCTGCGTGCCGGCATCGGCATGCTCGAAGGCGTGCTGAGCCTGATCCCGGGCGCCAAGGTCTCCGCTGTGGGCGTTGCCCGCAACGAAGAAACCCTGCAAGCGCACACCTATCTGGAAAAACTGGTACCGGAAATCGACGAGCGCCTGGCGATGATCATCGACCCGATGCTCGCCACCGGCAGTTCCATGGTTGCCACCATCGACCTGCTGAAAAAGGCCGGTTGCCGCGACATCCGTGCCATGGTCCTGGTGGCCGCGCCGGAAGGCATTGCTGCCGTCGAACAGGCGCACCCGGACGTGACCATCTACACCGCGTCCATCGATGAACGTTTGAACGAGCACGGCTACATCATTCCTGGGCTTGGCGATGCTGGTGACAAGATCTTCGGCACCAAGCAGAAGGACGCGTAACCATGCAGCAAGAGTTCAACGATCCGCTCTGGCGCACGGTGCTGTCCGGCGCGCAGATGCTGTTCGTGGCCTTCGGCGCCTTGGTGCTGATGCCGCTGATCACCGGCCTGGACCCGAACGTGGCACTGTTCACCGCGGGTCTGGGGACGATCCTGTTCCAGATCGTCACCGGGCGACAGGTGCCGGTGTTCCTGGCGTCGAGCTTCGCTTTCATCACGCCGATCATTCTCGCCAAGGGCCAGTTCGGTCTTGCCGCGACCATGGGCGGGGTGATGGCGGCCGGTTTCGTCTACACCTTCCTCGGCCTGGCCGTGAAGATCAAAGGCACCGGCTTCATTGACCGTTTGCTGCCGCCGGTAGTGATCGGTCCGGTGATCATCTCCATCGGCCTGGCCATGGCGCCGATTGCCGCGAACATGGCGATGGGCAAGGCCGGTGACGGCACTGAACTGATCCACTATCAGACGGCGATGATGATTTCCATGCCGGCGCTGCTGACCACGCTGATCGTGGCGGTCTTCGGCAAAGGCATCTTCCGTCTGGTGCCGATCATTTCCGGGGTGCTGGTGGGTTTTGCCATGTCGTTCTATTTCGGCGTGGTCGACACAGCGAAAATTGCTGCAGCGCCATGGTTCGCTCTGCCGCACTTCACCGCGCCGGAGTTCAACTGGCAGGCGATTCTGTTCATTGTTCCGGTGGCGCTGGCCCCGGCGATCGAGCACATCGGCGGCGTGATTGCCGTGGGTAGCGTGACCGGTCGCGATTACCTGAAGAAGCCGGGCCTGCATCGCACCCTGCTCGGTGACGGCATCGCCACCACTGCTGCCGGCCTGTTCGGCGGCCCGCCCAACACCACTTACGCCGAAGTGACCGGCGCGGTGATGCTGACCAAAAACTACAACCCGAAAATCATGACCTGGGCGGCGATCTTCGCCATCACCCTGGCGTTCATCGGCAAGTTCGGCGCGCTGCTGCAAAGCATTCCGGTGCCGGTGATGGGCGGGATTCTGTGCCTGTTATTCGGATCGATCGCAGCGGTGGGCATGAACACCCTGATCCGCCACAAGATCGACCTGGGCGAAGCGCGCAATCTGGTAATTGTTTCGGTGACGCTGGTGTTCGGCATTGGCGGTGTGCTGGTCGGCACCGGCACCGGTCCGGATGACTTCGGCCTCAAAGGCATCGCGCTGTGCGCGGTGGTGGCGATTGCGCTGAACCTGATCCTGCCGGGCAATGACGGCTGGAAGCAGAAGAAGGCGGATGAGCCACTGATTTAACCCCCCGCAATGATCGTTCCCACGCTCCGCGTGGGGATGCCTCAAGGTGACGCTCCGGTGTCCAGTGACGCGGAGCGTCACGGGCTGCATTCCCACGCAGAGCGTGGGAACGATCACTGTGTGAGCGGGCTTGCTCAGAGGGCCAGCGGCGCTCTTTCGCAGAGGGTCGCCAGCGCCTTGGCCCATTGCGGGTCGTCGTTCAGGCACGGCACCAGTACCAGTTCCTCGCCCCCCGCTTCGCGGAACTGTTCCCTACCGCGATCGCCAATCTCTTCCAGCGTCTCGATGCAGTCAGCGACGAACGCCGGGCACATCACCAGAATCTTTTTCACCCCGCTTTTCGCCAGTTCATCCAGCCGCGCTTCGGTATACGGCTCGATCCATTTCGCCCGGCCCAGGCGTGACTGAAACGACACCGACCATTTGCCGTCCGGCAGGCCCATGGTTTTGGCGAAGGCGGCGGCGGTACGGAAACACTGCGCGCGGTAACAGGTTGCCAATACCGCCGGCGAGGCGGTCTGACAGCAATCGGCGCCCTTGAGGCAGTGATTGCCCGTCGGGTCGAGTTTGCTCAGATGCCGCTCCGGCAAGCCGTGAAAGCTCAGCAGCAGATGATCGTAATCCTGCTGCAGATGCGGACGCGCGCTGGCGGCCAGTGCTTCGATGTATTCCGGCTGATCGTAGAACGGTTGCAGGATCGACAACTGCACATCGAGCTTCTTCTCGCGCAGTACGCGCCGGGCTTCTTCGATCACGGTGGTCGTGGTGCTGTCGGCGAACTGCGGATACAGCGGCGCCAGCGTGATCTTCTTATGTCCCGCTTTGACCAGACGCAGCAGACAGGTTTCGATCGACGGCTCGCCATAACGCATCGCCAGATCCACCGGGCCGTGTTTCCACGTCCGGGTCATCTGCTCCTGCAAGCGGCGGCTGAGCACCACCAGCGGCGAGCCCTCCTCCCACCAGATCGAGGCGTAGGCATGGGCCGATTGCTCGGGGCGCTTGATCAGGATCAGCGACACCAGCAACCGCCGCAGCGGCCATGGCAGGTCGATCACGTACGGGTCCATAAGAAATTGATTGAGGTAGCTGCGCACATCGGCCACCGAGGTGGAGGCCGGAGAGCCCAGGTTGACCAGAAGCAAAGCGTGATCGGTCATGCAACGTCCTATTTCAGAGGCGGCTGGAGAGATCATCCAGAGCCGCGCGTAAATCCGTAAAGCGGAAAGCGAACCCCGCTTCGAGCAAGCGTGCCGGCGTGGCGCGCTGGCCGCCGAGCAATAACAGTGACAGTTCGCCGAGCATGACCTTCAGCGCCAGGGTCGGCATCGGCATGAACGCCGGGCGGTGCAACACACTGCCCAGCGTCTTGGCAAATTCGCGGTTGCGCACAGGTTTCGGCGCGCAGGCATTATAAGGACCGCTCGCCTGATTCCGGTGCAGAAGAAAATCAATCAGGGCGATTTGATCGTCGATGTGAATCCATGGCATCCACTGCCGACCATTGCCCAAAGGCCCGCCCAGCCCGAGCTTGAACGGCAGCAACAGCCGCGACAAAAAGCCGCCCTCGGCCGACAGCACCAGACCGGTTCGCACCAGCACCACACGGATGCCGAGATTCTCGGCACGCAGCGCGGTTTCTTCCCAGGCGATGCACAACTGACTGGCGAAGTCGTCGATGCCGGGCGGCGATTCTTCAGTCAACTCGCGTTCGCCACCGTCGCCGTACCAGCCGATCGCCGAGCCGGAAATCAGCAGCGACGGTTTCTGCGCACGAGTTTCCAGCCACGCCAGCAGCGTTTCCGTCAGGGTGATGCGGCTGCTCCATAGCAACGCCTTGCGTCGATGGGTCCAGGGGCGGTCGGCAATCGGCGCACCGGCGAGATTGACGATCGCATCCAGCGGCTCTTCGCCGAGGTCCTCCAGACGCGAAATTCCGCGCACTTGCGCGCCGCAGATCTGCGCGACTTTTTCCGCGCGGCGACTCCACACCGTCAGCCGATGGCCCTGCTCCAGCCAGTGCCGGCAGAGCTGACGTCCGATCAAACCAGTACCGCCGGTCAGCAATATGTGCATGACATCTTCCTCGCGTGGCGTTTAACCCGGATCACTAGTCTATTTTTATAGGCAGGGATCTTTTCGATCGGGCAGGCTCTATGGTTTAACAATAGGCCAAGCTGTCAGAACGAGAACGCTAGAAGTTATACCAAAAAACATAATTGTACAGGTTTGATCGACGGCGTAGTCTGTACAGAAAGGTAAACGAGGCCCCTATGACTGTACCTATCGCAATCATCGGCACCGGCATCGCCGGGCTCTCCGCCGCTCAGGCTCTGACAGAGACCGGGCATACCGTTCAACTGTTCGATAAAAGCCGCGGCAGCGGCGGGCGCATGTCGAGCAAGCGCAGCGACGCCGGCTCGCTGGACCTAGGCGCTCAATACTTCACCGCGCGTGACCGGCGCTTCGTCACCGAAGTGCAGCGCTGGCAGAGCCAGGGCTGGGCCGCCGAGTGGGCGCCGCAGCTGTACACCTTCCAGGGCGGCCAACTGAACATGTCGCCGGACGAGCAGACCCGCTGGGTCGGCACGCCGCGCATGAGCGCCATCACCCGCGGCCTGCTCGATGGCCTGGACGTGCAGTTTGCCTGCCGCATCACCGAGGTCTATCGCGGCGAAGAGCACTGGCATCTGCAGGACGCCGATGGCTGCACCCACGGCCCTTTCAGCCACGTCGTGATCGCCACACCGGCACCGCAAGCCACCGCGTTGCTGGCCGCCGCGCCGAAACTTGCCGGCGTCGCTGCCGGGGTGAAAATGGAGCCGACCTGGGCCGTCGCTCTCGCCTTCGAAACCCCGCTGGATACGCCAATCGAAGGCTGCTTCGTGCAGGACAGCCCGCTCGACTGGCTGGCGCGCAACCGCAGCAAACCCGGGCGCGACAGCACTCTCGACACGTGGGTGCTGCATGCAACCAGCGCCTGGAGCCGGCAACACATCGACCTCTCCAAGGAGGCGGTGATCGAGCATCTGCACGGTGCTTTCGCCGAACTGCTGCACAGCGCCATGCCTGCGCCGACCTTCAGCCTCGCCCACCGCTGGCTCTACGCCCGCCCCGCCACTGGCCATGAATGGACCACACTGGCCGATGTCGATCTGGGCCTGTACGCCTGTGGCGACTGGTGCCTGTCGGGCCGCGTTGAAGGCGCCTGGCTCAGTGGTCAGGAGGCTGCACGTCGCTTGCACGAACACCTGCAATGAATCGCATCAATCCGCGCAAATTGCTGCTGTCGAAGTGGACAGCAGCCTATCCGCAAAATCGCGAAAAACATTTTCTGGTCACCGAACTGATCCGCGACGAGGAAGGTACGGTGCTGGAAGTTGAATTGCAGGCGGTGCTGACCCAGCGTAGCGAGCGGCTGGATTGGCAGGTGCTCAAAGACAGCAAGCTCTGGTTACTCGGCTGGAAATAGATTTCCCTTGTGGTGGCGGGCCTGCTCGCGAAAGCGCTGTATCAGATTCGAATTCGTAGACTGCCCCACTGCTTTCGCGAGCAGCCTCGCTCCCACAGATCAACGCCGCACAAAAATCTTATACAAATCATTTGACTTGTACATCCATCGATCTATGCTGAGGAAAAGTTGTACAGAGATAACTCTCTGTACAGGTATAGATTCGAGGTGCTCATGTCTACTGCTTCCCTGTCCAAGCCGAAGATCGCCATCAGCGCCTGCCTGTTGGGCGAAGAAGTGCGCTACAACGGTGGGCACAAGGAATCGCGGCTGTGCAGCCGTACCCTCACCGAATATTTCGACTTCGTCCCGCTGTGCCCGGAAGTCGCCATCGGCATGGGCATTCCCCGTGAGCCGATCCGGCTGGTCGGCGACCCTGAACAACCCGAGGCGGTCGGCACCGTCGACCGGACCATCAACGTCACCAGGCCGCTGGCCGAGTACGGCGAGAAAATGGCCGCCGAGTTGCAGGACCTGTCCGGCTACATCTTCATGCAGCAGTCGCCCTCCTGCGGGCTGGAACGGGTCAAGGTCTATCACGACAACGGCGCGCCAGTGAACGGTGGCGGACGCGGCATCTATGCGCAGGCATTCTGTGCACAGCATCCGGATCTGCCGGTGGAAGAAGCCGGGCGCCTCAACGATCCGGTGCTGCGGGAAAACTTCATCACCCGCGTCCTGGCCTACAGCGCCTGGCAACAAGTGCTCGCCGAAGGCCTGAGCCGCCGCGCCCTCACCGAATTCCATTCGCGCTACAAGTACCTGCTGATGGCGCACAACCCGCTGCAATACAAAAACCTCGGCAAGATGCTCGGCAACATGGCTGACAGCGATCCCGCCGAGCTCGGCCCGCGCTACTTCAGCGAGCTGATGGCCGCGCTGAAGAAATGCGCCACGCGCGGCACCCATTGCAACGTGCTGCTGCACCTCAGCGGTTATTTGAAACAATCGCTGAGCGCCGAAGACAAACAGGAAATGCAGCAGATCATCGGCCAGTATCGCCAGGGCATCGTGCCGCTGGTGGTGCCGTTGACGCTGCTCAAACACCACTTTCGACTCCATCCGGACCCGTACATCGCGCAGCAGGTTTACCTGCAGCCGCATCCGGAAAACCTCAGTCTGCGAAACGCGATCTAATGAACGATAAAACCGACAGCAGCGCCCGGGAAGACCTCGGCGCCGACTTCAAGAAAGCCCTCGACGAGGGCTGGTTGCCGATTCGCGAAGTCGCGCGGCAGACCGGCGTCAACGCCATCACCCTGCGCGCGTGGGAACGTCGCTACGGCCTGGTGGTGCCCCAGCGCACGCCCAAGGGCCATCGACTGTATAGCGCTGAACATGTGCAGCGAATCATGGCCATCCTCACCTGGCTCAACCGTGGCGTTGCGGTCAGCCAGGTCAAGCCACTGCTCGATGCGCCGCAGGCCTTCACGGAAACCGTGGAAAACGATTGGCAGCGTCTGCATCAGACGTTGTTGTCAGCGGTCACCTCGCTCAATGAGCGCGCGCTGGATGACAGCGTCAATCAGGCCATCGCCTTGTATCCGCCACGGACGTTGTGCGAGCAATTGCTGATGCCGCTGCTGGCCGAGCTCGAACAGCGCTGGCAGGGCCAGTTCGGCGCACAGATGGAACGGACGTTTTTCTTTTCCTGGTTGCGCAGCAAATTCGGCGCACGCATCTACCATAACAACCGCCAGTTGCATTCGGCGCCGCTGCTGTTGATCAATCATTCCGACCTGCCGCTGGAGCCACATCTGTGGCTGTGCGCATGGCTGATCAGCAGTGCCGATTGCCCGGTGCAAGTGTTCGACTGGCCACTGCCGGCCGGTGAACTGGCGCTGACCGTCGAGCATCTGCAAGCCCGTGGCGTGCTGCTGTATTCGAGCAAAGCCATGCAACTGGCGCAGCTGCCCAAGCTGTTGGCGAACGTCAATTGCCCGACCTTGATTGCTGGCCCCACGGTGCACATTCACCACACCGAGTTGTCCGCACGCACCGCCCAGACTGCCGATCTGTTCCTGGCTGAAGATCCGCTTGCCGCACACCAGGCGCTGCTCGAGCGCGGATTGATTTGATGATGGGTTTAATCACATGCAACTGATCTGGCTGCGCAGCGACCTGCGCCAACATGACAACACCGCCCTCGCGGCCGCCGCAGCGCGCGGCCCGACTGTGGCAGTGTATCTGTTGAGTCCGCAGCAATGGCTGGAGCACGACGATGCGCCGTGCAAAGTGGATTTCTGGCTACGCAATTTGCGCGAACTGAGCCAGAGCCTCGGCGCGCTGAACATTCCGCTGTTGATTCGCAGCGCGCCGCACTGGGATCAGGCGCCAGCAGAACTGCTCAAGCTGTGCCGGCAATTAAAGATCGAGGCGGTGCACGTCAACGAGGAATACGGCGTCCACGAAAGCCGCCGCGATGAAGCCGTGGCCGAAACGATGCGGGCCGAGGGCATCGAGTTCCACAGCTATCTGGATCAGTTGCTGTTCAAACCCGGCACGATCCTGACCAAGACCGGCACCTACTTCCAGGTGTTCAGTCAGTTCCGCAAGGTCTGCTACGAACGCCTGCACCGCTCGATGCCGGCATTGATCAAAGCACCGGGCAAACAGGCCGCGCTGGATATCGAAAGTGACGCAATTCCCGAGGCGGTCAAAGGCTTCGCCACGCCGAGCGAATCCCTGCGCGCCCTGTGGCCGGCCGGCGAGCAAGAGGCGCGGCGCCGCCTCGACACCTTCACCGACGCGCAGATCGATTATTACCGCAGCGAACGCGACTTCCCGGCCAAACCCGGCACCAGCCAATTGTCGGCGTACCTCGCCGCCGGGGTGATCTCGCCACGCCAGTGCCTGCACGCTGCACTGCAAAGCAATCAGGGCGAGTTCGAAAGCGGCAAGGTCGGCGCAGTGACCTGGATCAACGAGCTGCTGTGGCGCGAGTTCTACAAACACATTCTGGTCGGCTATCCACGCGTCTCGCGGCATCGCGCCTTCCGCCCGGAAACCGAGGCGCTGGCCTGGCGCGATGCGCCGGAAGAACTCAAGGCCTGGCAAGAGGCACGCACCGGTCTGCCGATCATCGACGCGGCGATGCGCCAATTGCTCGAAACCGGCTGGATGCACAATCGCCTGCGCATGGTCGTGGCGATGTTCCTGACCAAAAATCTGTTGATCGACTGGCGCGAGGGCGAACGCTTTTTCATGCGCCACCTGATCGACGGCGACCTGGCGGCCAACAACGGTGGCTGGCAGTGGAGCTCATCGACCGGCACCGACTCGGCGCCGTACTTCCGTATCTTCAACCCGTTGAGCCAGTCGGAAAAATTCGATGCCGAAGGCGTGTTCATCAAGCACTGGTTGCCGGAACTGGCCGGGCTCAACAAGAAGGAAGTGCACAATCCGGCGGCAGCCGGAGGACTGTTCGGCGTGGCCGATTATCCGGCCCCGATCGTCAACCTCAGCACTTCACGCGAGCGTGCGCTGACGGCGTTCAAGAACCTGCCGTCGCGCCAGCCTGTGGGCGGCAGCGATGAGTGAATTCCTGCGCAGCTTCGCCCGCGAGTTTTGCGGGTTGAACAAAGACAACCTGCATCGCCTCGGCGAGCTGTACAGCGACGACATTCATTTCACCGATCCGCTGCACGAAGTTCAGGGCCTGGCACAACTTCGGGATTACTTCAGTGAGCTGTACGCCAACGTCAGCGATCTGCGTTTCGATTTTCACGGTTTTGACCAGATCCGCGAAGGTGAGGGTTACCTGCGCTGGGTCATGAGTTATCGCCATCCGCGCCTGGCCAAGGGCCGGGAAATCAGGGTCGGTGGCTGTTCGCACCTGCTCTGGCGCGACAAGGTTTATCGCCATCGGGATTATTTCGATGCCGGGGCGCTGCTGTATGAACACTTGCCAATATTGGGCCGGGTGATTGCCTGGCTGAAAAGGAGAATGGGATGAGTCGTACACCTCCACGGCGGTATTGGTTGACCGGCGCCAGCAGTGGCATCGGTGCAGCCTTGTGTGAGGACATTCTGAAAAGCGGCGCACACCTGGCGGTCAGCTCGCGCTCGGCCGCGCCGCTCAAGGTTTTGTCCCAGCGCTACCCGGGCCAGGTGCTGGTGGTGCCCGGCGATCTGACCAACAGTCAGACCGTGCGCGAAATCGGTGAGCAGATCGCCGAGGCCTGGGGTTCGCTGGACAGCGTGATTCTCAACGCCGGCACCTGTGAATATGTCGACGCGCGCCAGTTCGATTCGTCGATCATCGAGCATGTGGTGCGCACCAATCTGCTCGCCAGCAGCTATTGCATCGAAGCCGCCCTGCCGCTGTTGCGAAAAGGCACCGCGCCGCATCTGGTCGGCATGGCCAGCTCGGTGACTTACCTGCCGCTGCCACGGGCCGAAGCCTACGGCGCATCGAAGGCCGGGCTGCGTTACCTGTTCGAATCGCTGCGCATCGATCTGGCGGATGAAGGCATTGAAGTCACCATCATCAGCCCGGGTTTTGTCGAAACGCCGCTGACCGAAAGGAACGATTTCCCGATGCCGCTGAGCTGGCCTGCGGATAAAGCGGCGCGGCACATCTTCGCCAAACTCAAGGACCGTCCGCTGGAAATTGCCTTCCCGGGGCTGTTCATGGCCGCGCTGTGGCCGTTGTCGAAGCTGCCCGCTCGCGCGCAACTGGCGATCGGCAAACGCATGGTGCGCAAGAACCCACCGCAGCGGGACCCGATATGAAAATCGCCGTAATTGGCAGCGGTATCGCCGGGCTCACCTGCGCCTACCTGCTGAACCGCCGCCACGACATCACCGTGTTCGAAGCGAGTGACTGGGTCGGCGGCCATACCCACACCGTACCGGTCAGCGTGGGCGGGCAATCGTTCGCCATCGATACCGGTTTTATCGTCTTCAACGACTGGACCTACCCGAACTTCATTCGCTTGCTCAACCAGCTCGGCGTGGCGTTCAAGCCGACCGAAATGAGCTTTTCGGTAACCGACCCGGACACTGGGGTGGAGTACAACGGCAACAACCTCAACAGCCTGTTCGCCCAGCGCAGCAATCTGTTGTCGCCGGGGTTCTGGGGCATGCTGCGCGATATTCTGCGCTTCAACAAAGAAGCCCAGCGCGACCTGATCGAACTGCGCATCGCCGCCGACACCACCCTCGACGATTACCTCAAGGCCGGCGGCTACGGCGAGCGTTTCATCCTGCATTACATCGTACCGATGGGCGCGGCGATCTGGTCGATGCCGATGGCGGAAATGCTCAATTTCCCGCTGCAGTTTTTCCTGCGCTTTTTCAAGAATCATGGCCTGCTGTCGGTCAGCGATCGGCCGCAGTGGCAGGTCATTGAAGGCGGTTCCAGTGCCTATATCGCACCGCTGACCGCTTCGTTCAGCGACAGGATACGTCTGAACTGCCCGGTCAAACGCGTCGAGCGCAACCAGCACGGCGTGGTTATCCACAGCCCGGCCGGCCTCGAACATTTCGACAAAGTGGTGTTCGCCTGTCACAGCGATCAGGCGCTGAACCTGCTGGCCAACCCGAGCGACGCCGAGCGTTCGATTCTCGGTGCCCTGCTCTACGCCGACAACGATGTCGTGCTGCACACCGACACGCGCCTGCTGCCGACGCGCAAACTGGCCTGGGCCTGCTGGAATTATCGCCTCGGGGGCGCCGGCCATACGCGCGCGGCGGTCACCTACAACATGAACATCCTGCAGGGCATCGAGAGCGACACTACGTTCTGCGTCAGCCTCAACCAGACTGCCGGCATCAGCCCGGACAAGGTACTGGCCCGCTATACCTACGCCCACCCGCAATACACCCTCGCCGCAGCGGCCGCGCAAAACCGTTGGGGCGAACTCGATGGCGAGCAGCACACACATTATTGCGGCGCCTACTGGGCCAACGGTTTTCACGAAGACGGCGTGGTCAGCGGGCTGCGCGTAGCCGCCGCGTTCGGTGAAACCCTGTGAACAGCGCTCTGTACAACGGCGTCATCGGCCATCGACGTTTTTCGCCGCGCCGCCACGAATTCCGCTACCGCATCGGCCTGCTCTATCTCGATCTGAGCGAGCAGGATGCCGTGCTGGCCCTGTCGCCACTGGCGGGGCGCAGCCGCTTCGCGCCGTTCGCATTTCGCGAAACCGATTACCTCAAAGCCTTCACCGGCAAGGGCATGCGCCTGATCGACGCGGTCCGCCAGCAGGTCGGCGCAGCCATCGGTCATGAGCCACAAGGCGCGGTATGCCTGCTGACCCAGCCGCGCAGCTGGGGGCTGTCGTTCAATCCGGTGAGTTTCTTCTACTGCCATGAAGCCGACGGGCAACTGGCGGCGATCGTTTGTGAAGTGACCAACACGCCATGGCGCGAGCGTTATCACTATGTGCTGCCGGCGCAGACGCCGACCAGCCTGGTGGATTTCCATCAGCATTTCGCTGTGGCCAAGGCGTTTCACGTCTCGCCGTTTCTGCCCCGCGACCTCGAATACCGCATGAGCTTCAGCCCCGCTGCGCAAAGCCTTGGCGTGCACATGGCCGATTGGCAGGGCAACGAGAAACTGTTCGACGCCACGCTCAATCTGCGCCGTGAACCGCTCGATCGTCGCAGCCTGCATCGCTACCTGCGGCGCTTCCCGTGGATGACTGCAAAAACCGCTCTGGCGATTTATTGGCAAGCACTGCGACTGCTGCTCAAGCGCGCGCCGATCTTCCCTCACCAGGCTGCCGACGGCAGCTTTAAAACCGCCACTGTGCCTCCGAAGGAGCCGCACCATGAAATCCTCTAGCCTGCCGCTCGGTCGCTTCAGCACCAACGGTTTGACCGGCTCGCTGCTGCGCCGTGGCGTGTTGCGCCAATTGGCCCAGCTTAAACACGGACAATTGATGGTCGTCGAGGATGGCGAACAAATGCTTTTCGGCACCCCGGGCAGTGCTCTGCTCGGCGAAGTCCATGTACTCGACCCGGCCCTGTGGGGCATGGTCGCCAGCAGCGGCTCGATCGGCGCCGGCGAAGCATTCATCCACGGCTATTGGAGTTCGCCGGACCTGACTGCTGTGGTGCGCGTGTTCGTCAGCAATCTCGATGTACTCGACGCCATGGAAGGTGGCCTGGCGCGTCTGGGCCGGCCCTTCGTGCAAGGCCTGCATTGGCTCAATCGCAACACGCGCAAGGGTTCGCAGAAAAACATCGCCGCGCACTACGACCTCGGCAATGAACTGTTCGAACAGTTTCTCGACCCGACCATGATGTATTCCGCCGCCCAGTTCCTTTCGCCGAGCGACACCCTGGAACAGGCGCAACTGAACAAACTTGAACGCATCTGCCAGAAACTCGCGCTCAAACCCAGCGACCACCTGCTGGAAATCGGCACCGGCTGGGGCAGCATGGCGTTGTACGCGGCGCAGCATTACGGTTGCCGCGTGACCACCACGACGCTGTCGAAAGAGCAGTTCGCGTTCACTGCCAAACGCATCGAACAATTGGGCTTGCAGGACCGCGTCACCTTGCTGCTCAAGGATTACCGCGACCTGAGCGGCGAGTACGACAAACTGGTGTCGATCGAGATGATCGAAGCGGTCGGCCATCGGTTCCTGCCCACCTACTTCAAGCAATGCGCGCAGTTGCTCAAGAGCAACGGCCTGATGCTGCTCCAGGCGATCACCATTCGCGAACAACGCTATGAACAGGCCAAGCGCAGCGTCGACTTTATCCAGCGCTATATCTTTCCCGGTGGCGCCCTGCCCTCGGTGCACAAGATGCTCGATGTGGTCAGCCGTGAGACCGACATGAACCTGCTGCACATGGAAGATTTCGGCCTGCATTACGCCAAGACCCTGCGCCTGTGGCACGAGAACTTTCGCCTCGCCCATGGTCGCCTGAGCGAACTGGGCTACGACGATTATTTCCTGCGCCTGTGGGAGTTTTACCTGTGCTATTGCGAGGGCGGATTCCTCGAACGCACCATCGGCACCGCGCAATTGCTGCTGGCCAAACCGGCGGCGATGACCGCGCCGTTGCTCGGGCGCTTCGATGCGTGAGCAAATCGCCAATGCCGTGCTGTTTCAGCTCGGCTGGCTGGCCTGCGTGCTCGGCGGCAACAGTTTATGGCTGTTGCTGGCGGTGGCGGTGCTGGTGATTCATCTGCGCTGGATCAGCAGTTGGGCGGCGGAAGGTCGTTTGATTCTGTGCATAGTGATTGTCGGCACGGCGGTGGACAGCGTCTTGCGTTACCTCGACGTGTTCCGCTTTGCAGACGCGTCACCGCTGATTCCGCTGTGGCTGATGCTGCTGTGGGCGCTGCTCGCCACCACGTTGCGCCACTGCCTGGCCTGGAGCGCGCGGCCATGGTGGCTGGCCAGCGGACTTGGCGCGTTGGGCGGCGCATTGTCGTACTACGCTGGCGGACGCCTGGCAGGCGTGCAATTTCCCTATGGCGAGGCGGCGACGCTGATCGTTATCGGGCTGCTCTGGGCAGGCTTGTTCCCACTGCTGCATTTGATGGCGCGGCGTCTGGCGCCGTGAGCGTCCGTCAGCGCTTTCACACCCACGGCGATCACTGCCTTACACTGCCACGATGAAAACCATCCCCCACACCCAAATTGCCGAACCGGCGGTCACCTGCTCGACCTGTGCGGCGTGCTGCTGCCAGCTCGAAGTGATGCTGATCACCGACACCGGCGTGCCTGATCGCTTTATCGATACCGATGAATGGGGCGGTGAAGTGATGCTGCGTCTGGACGACGGCTGGTGCGCGGCGCTGGATCGCGACAGCATGATGTGCACGATCTATGAACGACGCCCGCTGATTTGCCGCGAGTTTGAAATGGGCGCGCCGGAGTGCATCGAAGAGCGCCGGGGTATTGCGACAGCCTACCGCTGATTTCTTTGACAACGCAGAAACAACT
Source organism: Pseudomonas sp. S3_G06 (assembly GCF_054667565.1). Classification (NCBI taxonomy): domain Bacteria; kingdom Pseudomonadati; phylum Pseudomonadota; class Gammaproteobacteria; order Pseudomonadales; family Pseudomonadaceae; genus Pseudomonas; species Pseudomonas sp. S3_G06. The sequence continues at coordinate 276,956 of NZ_CP162738.1, read as the reverse complement.
GTGGGAGCGAGCCTGCTCGCGAAGGCGGTGTGTCAGCCACCATTTGAATTGACTGACACTCGGCTTTCGCGAGCAGGCTCGCTCCCACGTTGGTTCCGCGTAGCGGCGTGTTACAGCGGCATTGTGTAATGCAGCGCGTAGCTTTCTACACCATCGTTGTCGCTGGACAGGCCGGCGTTGGAGTAGTGCGTGGCGCGGATGCCGACTTCGTGACCGCCGTTGAAGCGCAGGCCGACACCGATGCGGTCTTCGAACTGGAAGGAACCGCCCAGCTTGTTGCTCTCATATTCGGTGTTGGAGAAGAACGCCGCGCCGATACCCGCTTCAACGTACGGTTTGACCGACTGACCGGCAAACTCGTAAACGAATACAGGCGAGAACGACAGGCTGTTGTTGCTGGAAGTCTTGTCACCTTCCCAATACGTGTACGCACCGCTCCAGTAGCCGGTCAGGCGACCAACGTCGCTCTGCAGCCAGCTCTTGTCCCAGTCGAAATTCATGCCTAAGCGATACGTCATTGTCGAATCGCTGGTACCGCCGACGGCGAATTCAACGCCAGCGGCTTGTGCAGAAATGCTTTGCCCCATCAGTGCGGCCGCAATCGCGGCCAAGCAGAATAGTCGCTTCACTTTGAAACTTCCTTTTCCGGAACGATCGTTTGGTTTTTAGTTGCTGCTGTCGCTATAGAAATCCGCGCTTGGTCAGAAGTTCAGCGTTTTTTAAGTTATTTCACATTTTTTTTACAAGTCGAAGTTTTGCACATTCGACGCAGTTTGGCCCAGCAACGGTAGGATTTTTCTGAGGGATTGCGGATCGCCGCTGGTCCAGAACTTCACCGGCTGGCTCGGACGTTGCGCTAGCAGATCACGCTCGGCGAGCAAGCGCTGCAACTGCCGGGCCACGGCAGCTCCGGTATCGATCAGGCTGACATCGTCGGCGATCATCGACCTGAGTAACGGCTTGAGGAAGGGATAATGGGTGCAGCCAAGAATGATTGTGTCGCAGTTTTGCGCCAGCAATGGAGCGACGTAACCTTGCAATAAAGTGCGTAATTCGGCGCTGTGCAGATCACCCGTTTCGATCAGTTCGACCAGTCCCGGACAGGGCTGGGTGATGACTTTTATGTCAGCCGCGAAACGATCGAGCAACGCGGCAAACTTTGCGCTCTGCAACGTGCCGGTCGTGGCCAGGACGCCAACCACGCCGCTTCGCGTGGCCGCTGCGGCCGGTTTGACCGCCGGTTCCATGCCGACAATCGGCCAGTCCGGGAAATCACGACGCAAATCGGCCACACCGGCCACGGTCGCTGTGTTGCAGGCCAGCACCAAAGCCTTGGCACCCTGCTCGCGAAAAAATCCTGCCATCGCACTGCAACGCTGGCGGATGAATTCCGGGGTTTTCTCGCCGTAAGGAATGTGCCCGCAATCGGCGACATAAAGCAGCGATTCGTTGGGCAGCAAGCGCTGAATTTCGCCGAGGACCGACAAGCCGCCGACCCCGGAATCGAACACGCCGATCGGCGCTTCACGCATGGCGCGCGCCACAGACGCTGCAGCCCGGATCACGCTTGACCCGCAGCTCACGGAAGCGCGAACCCAGCGCGTCGATCAGCAACAAACGCCCCACCAATGGCTCGCCAAAGCCGACCAGCACCTTCAACGCTTCCAACGCCTGCAAGCTCCCCACCAGACCAACCAGCGGACCGACCACGCCGGCCTCGCTGCAGGTCAGTTCGGCTTCGCTGCCGTGTCCGTACAGGCAGTGGTAGCAAGGGCTTTCGGCACGCCTTGGATCGAACACCGACAACTGCCCTTCCAGACGAATTGCCGCACCGCTGACCAAGGGCTTGCACGCGGCAACACAAGCGGCGTTAACCGCCTCGCGCGTGGAAAAGTTGTCCGAACAATCGAGCACCAGATCCACCGCCGCCACCGCTGCGGCGAGGGAATCGGCGTCCAGCGCCTGGCGATGGGCGACCAGTTGAATCTCGGGATTGATCGCGCCAAGGCGCTTGAGCGCCGAGTCGACCTTGGACATGCCGACACTGTCGGTGTCGTGAATGATCTGCCGTTGCAGGTTGGTCAGATCGACCGTGTCGAAATCCGCCAGATGCAACTCGCCGACGCCGGCTGCCGCCAGATACAACGCCACCGGCGCGCCGAGACCGCCAAGGCCGACGATCAGCACGCGGCTGGCCTTGAGCTTCAGTTGCCCGTCGATGTCGACGTGTTGCAGCAGAATCTGCCGGCTGTAGCGCAGCAATTCCTGATCATTCAGCACGGCAGGCGCCCCAGACTGATGCGTTGATGGCCGCCCAGATCGGTGCGGCTGTGGACTTCTTCAAAGCCACGAGTGAGCAGCAGATCACGCACGGCTTCGGCCTGATCATAGCCGTGTTCGAGCATCAGCCAGCCGCCGGCTTCAAGATGATCCGGCGCCTGCGCAACAATCAGGCGCAGATCGTCGAGGCCATCTTCACCGGCGATCAGCGCACTGGCCGGTTCGAAGCGTACATCGCCCTCGACCAGATGCGGATCGGCGGCGGCAATGTACGGCGGGTTGCTGATGATCAGTTGAAAGCGCTGGCCTTCAAGGGCGCTGAACCAATGGCTGCTCAGCACCGTAGCGTTGTTCAGGTGCAGACGCTGGCGATTGCGTTCGGCCAGGGCCACGGCTTCAAGCACACGATCCACAGCGGTGACCTTCCACGCCGGGCGCTCGCTGGCCAATGCCAAAGCAATCGCGCCACTGCCGGTGCCCAGATCAAGAACCTTGGCCGGGGTTGCCGGCAGCAGCTCAAGGGCTGCCTCTACCAAAAGTTCTGTATCGGGACGCGGAATCAGCGTATGTGGCGCGACTTCCAGATCGAGATTCCAGAAGCCCTGCTGGCCGAGAATGTAGGCCACCGGCTCGCCACTGCGGCGGCGTTGCAAATACTCGGCAAAGGTCAGCGCAGCCTCGCTCGGCACGATGCGCTCGGGCCAGGTGTGCAGGAAGCTGCGCGACTTGCCCAGTGCGGCGGCGAGGAGCAATTCAGCGTCCAGACGAGCCGTCGGCGAGTCCGGCAACTCGGCAGCGCGCAACAGGCTGGCGATGATGGTCATTTATTCACCTATCGCTGCGAGTTGGTCAGCCTGATATTCGGCCAGCAACGGCTCGATCACAGCTTCAACGCCACCGGCGAGAATTTCATCCAGCGAATACAGGGTCAGGTTGACGCGATGGTCGGTGACACGGCCCTGGGCGTAGTTGTAGGTGCGGATACGCTCGGATCGATCGCCGGAACCGACCAGCAACTTGCGCTCACTGGCAATCGCGTTGGCCGCCGCAGCGTTCTGCTGATCGTTGAGTTTCGCCGACAGCCACGCCATCGCCCGGGCACGGTTCTTGTGCTGGGAACGTTCTTCCTGACACTCGACGACGGTGCCGGTCGGGATGTGGGTGATGCGGATCGCCGAATCGGTGGTGTTGACGTGCTGACCACCGGCGCCAGAGGAACGGTAAGTGTCGACACGCAGATCCGCCGGGTTGATCTCGATGGCTTCGCGCTCATCCGGCTCCGGCAACACCGCCACGGTGCAGGCCGACGTGTGGATCCGGCCTTGGGATTCGGTGGCGGGGACACGTTGGACGCGGTGTGCGCCGGACTCGAATTTCAGCTTGCCGTAAACGTTGTCGCCTTCGATGCGCGCGATGACTTCTTTATAGCCACCGTGTTCGCCTTCGTTTTCCGAGAGGATCTCTACGCGCCAGCCACGCCGCTCGGCATAACGCGAGTACATGCGAAACAGGTCGCCGGAGAAGATCGCCGCCTCGTCGCCACCGGTGCCGGCGCGGATTTCGAGGAACACGTTACGCCCGTCATTCGGATCTTTAGGCAGCAGCATGCGCTGCAGATCGGACTCCAGCGTGACCAGCAACTCCTTGGCTTCGCGAACTTCTTCCACGGCCATTTCGCGCATGTCCGGGTCGTTGTCCTTGAGCAGCGCCTGCGCGCCTTCAAGATCGCTTTGTACGCCGAGCAGCTTTTTATAGGCGGCCACTACCGGCTCGAGTTCGGCGTACTCCTTGGAATAGGCGCGGAATTTGGCCTGATCGGCAATGACTTCACCGTCGCCGAGCAGCGCGGTCAGTTCCTCGAAACGGTCCTGGAGAATGTCCAGCTTGTTGAGCAGTGACGCTTTCATTGCGGTTTTTTATCCGAAAAACTATCCGGTGAGCCCTCAAGGGCAAAGAGTTCCTGGGCCATGGCCAGCGCATCGAGGCGGCCTTCGGCAGACAGCTTTTTCAACTGCACGCTGGGCGCATGCAAAAGTTTGTTGGTCAGGCCACGGGCCAGTTGCCCGAGCACGTCTTCGGCGTTGCCACCGTTGGCCAGCAGACGCAGGGCTTTTTGCAGCTCCTCGTCGCGCAGGCGTTCGCTCTGTTGACGATAGGCCTTGAGCACATCGACTGCCGCCAGTTCGCGCAGGCGCACCATGAAATCGTCGGCGCCGACCGAGACCATTTCCTCCGCCGCTTGCGCAGCGCCCTGACGGCTCTTGAGGTTCTCGGCGACCACTTCGTGGAGATCGTCGACGCTGTACAGGTAAACGTCGTCGAGCTCGCCGACTTCCGGCTCGATATCGCGCGGTACGGCAATGTCGACCATGAAGATCGGCTTGTGCTTGCGCAGCTTCAGCGCACTTTCCACCGCACCCTTGCCCAAGATCGGTAACTGGCTGGCGGTCGAACTGATGACGATATCGCTGCGCACCAGCTCCGCCGGAATGTCCGAGAGCAGCACCGCATGAGCGCCGAACTGCTCGGCCAACTGACTGGCGCGCTCCAGCGTGCGGTTGGCAACGACGATGCGCTTGACCCCCAGCTCATGCAAATGGCGCGCGACCAGCGTAATCGTCTCGCCGGCACCGATCAGCAGCGCCTGGCTGCGTTGCAGATCGCTGAAAATCTGTTTCGCCAGGCTCACTGCGGCAAACGCCACCGACACCGGGTTCTCGCCGATCGCGGTATCGGTACGCACTTGCTTGGCGGCATTGAACGTCGCCTGAAACAGCCGCCCCAGCAGCGGACCGATGGTGCCGGCCTCGCGGGCCACGGCGTAGGCCGATTTCATCTGGCCGAGAATCTGGGGTTCGCCCAGCACCAGCGAGTCGAGCCCGGAAGCGACGCGCATCATGTGACGAACAGCCGCATCGTCTTCATGCACATAGGCACTGGCGCGCAGCTCGTCCAGGCTCAGATGGTGATAATCGGCCAGCCAGCGCAGCACGACATCGGCCGAGAGCTGATCCTGTTCTATATAAAGCTCACTGCGATTGCAGGTGGAGAGGATCGCAGCTTCGCGGCTGTCGGTCAGTCGGCAGAGCTGCTGCAAGGCCTCCACCAGCTGCTCAGGGGTAAAGGCCACGCGCTCGCGGACGTCTACTGAAGCAGTCTTGTGGTTAATACCGAGTGCAAGGAAGGCCATTCAAGGTCGCTGGTGGTGACGTGAAGCCGGCAATTGTCCTACTTCGAAAGATTCAGAACAACTACCGCTGACTATTGTCCCAATCGTCAGCCCCTATAATGGCCACAATTGAGTCTCGGTTATGTTTGGCCGAAGGCTTGTGTCATGATGATCCGACCGCAGGTTAGTCGTCCTCTTCCTATATGAATAGATCTTCCGCGTTGCTCCTCGCTTTTGTCTTCCTCAGCGGCTGCCAGGCCATGGCGCCCGTTGCGCCGGACGGCACCCCGCCGGTCGAAGACACCACGCCCGCACCTGAAAAGCCCAAGGTTTACGGCTCATTCAGCGAGGAAACCGTGTTCAGCCTGCTGAGCGCCGAACTCGCTGGCCAGCGCAATCGTTTCGACATTGCCCTGGACAACTACGTGACCCAGGCCATCAACACCCAGGATCCGGGCGTCTCCGAGCGGGCTTTCCGCATCGCCGAATATCTGGGCGCCGATCAACCGGCCCTCGACACCGCGCTGATCTGGGCCCGCAATGCCCCGGACGATCTCGAAGCGCAACGCGCCGCTGCCGTACAACTGGCTCGCGCCGGGCGTTACGACGACTCCATGGTCTACATGGAGAAAGTCCTGCAGGGCAAGGGCGACACCCATTTCGACTTCCTCGCACTGTCGGCCGCCGACACCGATCAGGAAACCCGCAACGGTCTGATGAAAAGCTTCGACCGTTTGCTTGAGCGCCACCCGAACAACAATCAGCTGATTTTCGGCAAGGCTCTGCTGTTGCAGCAGGACGGCGACAATCAAGGCGCGCTGACTCTGCTCGAAGACAACCCACCGGAAGACGGCGAAATTGCACCGATCCTGCTGCGTGCGCGCCTGCTGCAATTGCTCAACCGTGGCGACGAAGCGCTGCCGCTGTTGCAGAAAAGCATCAGGAAATACCCGGAAGACAAGCGCCTGCGCCTGACTTACGCGCGCATGCTGGTCGAACAGGACCGCATGGACGACGCCAAGGCCGAATTCTCCACCCTCGTTCAGCAATACCCGGAAGACGACGAACTGCGTTATTCGCTGGCACTGGTGTGCCTGGAAGCCAAGGCGTGGGATGAGGCCAAAGGTTATCTGGAAGACCTGATCGCTCGCGAAAGCCACGTCGATTCGGCACATCTGAACCTCGGCCGGATTGCCGAAGAGCGCAACGACCCGCAAGGCGCGCTCATCGAATACGCACAGGTCGGCCCGGGCAATGACTATCTGCCGGCACAGCTGCGTCAGGCCGATATCCTGATGAGCAACGGCAAGACCGCCGAAGCGCAGAGCAAACTGGCGGCCGAGCGTGACGAGCAACCGGATTACGCGATTCAGCTGTATCTGATCGAATCGGAAAGCCTCTCGGCCAACAAACAGGACGACAAGGCCTGGAAGGTTCTGCAACAAGCGCTGCAGAAATACCCGGACGATCTCAACCTGCTTTACACCCGCGCCATGCTCGCGGAGAAACGCAATGATCTGGCGCAAATGGAGAAAGACCTGCGCCTGATCATCAAGCGCGACCCGGACAACGCCATGGCGCTGAATGCGCTGGGCTACACCTTGTCCGATCGCACCACCCGCTACGCTGAAGCGAAAACGCTGATCGAGCAGGCGCACCAGATCAATCCGGAAGACCCGGCGGTACTCGACAGCCTCGGCTGGGTGAACTATCGCCTGGGCAATCTGGACGATGCGGAGAAATACCTGCGCCAGGCGCTCGAGCGCTTCCCCGACCACGAAGTCGCCGCGCACCTTGGCGAAGTCCTCTGGGCCAAGGGCAATCAACGCGAAGCCAAACAAGTGTGGGGCAAGTTCCTCAAGGATCAGCCCGACAGCACCATTCTGCGCAGCACCATCAAGCGCCTGACCGGATCCGAGAATCTTTAAACCATGCTTTTGCGCCACGTTATTGTTTTCAGCTTCATCGCCCTGCTCGCCGGCTGCTCGGGTTTCGGCACTCGCGAATCGGTCGAGGGCCACGGCAGCCCGGCCCAGTGGGCGGCAAACAAACAGCAACTGACCGGCCTCGACGGCTGGCAGATCGACGGCAAGATCGGCATCCGCGCGCCGAAGGATTCCGGCAGCGGCACACTGTTCTGGCTGCAGCGTCAGGACTACTACGACATTCGCCTGTCCGGCCCGCTGGGTCGCGGCGCGGCACGCCTGACCGGGCGTCCGGGCAAGGTGTCGCTGGAAGTCGCCAACCAGGGCCGCTACGAATCGCAATCACCCGAAGCTCTGCTAGAAGAACAGCTGGGCTGGAAATTACCGGTGTCGAATCTGGCCTGGTGGGTTCGTGGCCTGCCCGCTCCGGAAAGCAAAAGTCGCTTGAACCTGGACGCCGACAGTCGTCTGGCCAGCCTTGAGCAGGACGGCTGGAAAGTCGAATACACCGCCTACACCGAACAGAATGGTTACTGGCTCCCCGAGCGCATCAAGCTGCACGGCACCGACCTCGACGTGACGCTGGTGATCAAGACCTGGCAACCGCGCAAGTTGGGGCAATAAAGCATGACCGCTGCACGCCTGACCCTGCCCTCGCCGGCCAAACTCAACTTGATGCTGCACATTCTCGGTCGCCGTGAAGACGGTTATCACGAATTGCAGACGCTGTTTCAATTCCTCGATTACGGCGATGAACTCACTTTCGCCGTGCGCGATGACGGCGTGATTCAACTGCACACCGAGTTCGCCGGCGTGCCCCACGACAGCAACCTGATCGTGCGCGCGGCGAAGATGTTGCAGCAACAATCCGCCTGCGCGCTCGGCATCGACATCTGGATCGACAAAGTCCTGCCCATGGGCGGCGGCATTGGCGGCGGCAGCTCGAATGCGGCGACGACCCTGCTCGGGCTCAACCATTTGTGGCAACTGGGCTGGGATGAAGATCGCCTGGCGGCACTGGGCCTGTCACTCGGTGCCGACGTACCGGTGTTCGTCCGTGGCCATGCGGCATTTGCCGAGGGCGTCGGCGAGAAACTGACCCCGGTCGACCCCGAAGAACCGTGGTATCTGGTGCTCGTGCCGCAAGTCGCTGTTAGTACGGCAGAAATTTTTTCCGATCCTTTGTTGACACGTAACACACCGCCCATTAAAGTGCGCCCCGTTCCCGAGGGAAACAGTCGAAATGACTGCTTGCCGGTGGTAGCAAGGCGTTATCCAGAGGTACGTAACGCATTGGATTTGTTAGGTAAATTTACCGAAGCAAAGCTCACCGGAACTGGAAGTTGTGTGTTTGGGGGCTTCCCAAGCAAAGCTGAAGCTGATAAAGTCTCGGCCCTTCTGACAGAGACCCTTACAGGGTTTGTAGCGAAAGGAAGCAACGTTTCGATGTTGCATCGCAAGCTGCAAAGTCTGTTCTAAAGGAAAATCAAGTGCCCGGCACTTGAAAGCAACAGATACAGGGGCGTCGCCAAGCGGTAAGGCAGCAGGTTTTGATCCTGCCATGCGTTGGTTCGAATCCAGCCGCCCCTGCCATTTTCTCTACTCATCCAGGTTACCCTCAGCCTCTAGGTACTGCGCGTGTCCAAGATGATGGTCTTTACGGGGAATGCCAACCCCGATCTGGCTCGGCGTGTCGTACGTCAGCTGCATATCCCTCTCGGTGACATCTCTGTCGGCAAGTTTTCCGACGGCGAAATCACAGCCGAGATCAATGAAAACGTTCGCGGTAAAGACGTCTTCATTATTCAGCCGACCTGCGCTCCGACCAACGATAACCTGATGGAACTGGTAGTGATGGCTGACGCCTTCCGCCGCTCCTCGGCTACTCGTATCACTGCTGTTATTCCTTATTTTGGTTATGCCCGTCAGGATCGCCGTCCGCGTTCCGCACGTGTGGCTATCAGCGCGAAAGTCGTTGCTGACATGCTTACCGTAGTCGGCATCGACCGTGTTCTCACGGTTGATCTGCATGCTGACCAGATTCAGGGCTTCTTCGATATTCCGGTAGATAACATCTACGGCTCCCCGGTTCTGGTGGATGACATCGAAGATCAGCGCTTCGAAAACCTGATGATCGTGTCTCCGGACATTGGTGGGGTCGTGCGTGCACGGGCTGTTGCCAAGTCGCTGGGCGTCGATCTCGGGATCATCGACAAACGCCGTGAGAAAGCCAATCACTCTGAAGTGATGCATATCATCGGTGATGTCGAAGGGCGTACCTGTATTCTCGTCGATGACATGGTCGATACCGCCGGCACCCTGTGCCACGCGGCCAAGGCCCTGAAAGAGCATGGCGCAGCCAAGGTCTTTGCCTATTGCACACACCCTGTGCTGTCGGGCCGGGCCATCGAGAATATCGAAAATTCCGTGCTGGACGAGCTGGTGGTGACCAACACCATCCCGCTGTCCGCTGCAGCACAAGCCTGTGCACGTATCCGTCAACTGGATATCGCACCGGTTGTTGCCGAAGCGGTTCGCCGCATCAGCAATGAAGAATCGATCAGCGCGATGTTCCGTTAAGGGCCCTGCCCTTCGCGAAATGTCTCGTTGACGAAAAGCGCCCCGCCCCGGCATTCCTGTCGGGGCGGGGCTTTTTTGCCCATACCGTGTTCGGCGCTGGTCGCAAACGCCACTCGGTCATGGCTATTTTGGAGATACAAAATGAACGATTTTACTCTGAATGCTGAAGTGCGTTCCGACCTGGGGAAAGGTGCGAGCCGCCGCCTGCGTCGTCTCGCAAGCCTGGTTCCAGCTGTAGTTTACGGTGGCGACAAAGCCCCTGAATCCATCAGCATGCTGGCCAAAGAAGTTGCCAAACTGCTCGAAAACGAAGCGGCTTACAGCCACATCATCGAGCTGAACGTTGGTGGCACCAAGCAGAACGTCATCATCAAGGCGCTGCAGCGTCACCCGGCCAAAGGCCACGTGATGCACGCTGACTTCGTACGCGTTGTTGCCGGCCAGAAACTGACCGCCATCGTGCCTGTACACTTTGTTGGCGAAGAAGCTCCAGTGAAGAAAGGCGGCGAAGTTTCGCACGTTGTTGCTGAAATCGAAGTGACCTGCCTGCCAAAAGATCTGCCTGAGTTCATCGAAGTCGATCTGTCGAAAGCTGAAATCGGCACCATCATCCACCTGTCGGACCTCAAAGCTCCTAAAGGTGTTGAGTTCGTTGCTCTGGCACACGGCGATGACAAGGCTGTTGCCAACGTCCACGCTCCACGTGTTGCTGCAGAACCTACCGAAGAAGGCGCAGCAGAGTAATTCACTCTGTCATGCCGGAGTGAGCAAGTAACATCGCGGACTGGAACGTAGCGAGAAAGCGGGCGAGAACGCGGAGTTTACATCCATGGTAAATGAGCATTTTTCGTCCACTTTCGCCGCTTTCCCCGATCACGGCGATGTTATCCACCACTCCAAGGAAGGGCCCCTATCGTGACTGCCATCAAACTGATCGTTGGCCTGGGAAATCCAGGCGCTGAATACGAACAGACCCGGCATAACGCAGGGGCCCTTTTTGTTGAGCGCATCGCCCACGCACAGAATGTGAATCTTGTGGCTGATCGCAAATATTTCGGCCTGACCGGGCGCTACTCGCATCAGGGTCAGGATGTTCGTCTGCTGATTCCCACCACCTACATGAACCGCAGCGGCCAGGCCGTGGCGGCACTCGCCGGTTTCTTCCGCATCAAGCCTGAAGAAATCCTCGTGGCGCATGACGAACTCGACTTGCCTCCGGGCGTTGCCAAGCTCAAGCAGGGCGGCGGCCATGGCGGTCACAACGGGTTGCGCGACATCATTGCGCAACTGGGCAATCAGAATACGTTCTACCGCCTGCGGCTTGGCATCGGCCACCCGGGCGTTGCCAGTATGGTTTCAAATTTCGTCCTGGGTCGTGCGCCACGCGCCGAACAGGAAAAACTCGATGCCAGCATCGACTTTGCCCTCGGCGTGCTGCCGGATATCCTCGCCGGGGAATGGAACCGCGCGATGAAAAACCTGCACAGCCAGAAGGCCTGACTTTTACCCGAGGGGAAACACCATGGGATTCAATTGCGGCATCGTCGGCCTGCCTAACGTCGGCAAGTCCACCCTGTTCAACGCCCTGACCAAATCCGGTATCGCGGCCGAGAACTTCCCCTTCTGCACCATCGAGCCGAACAGCGGCATTGTGCCGATGCCGGATCCGCGTCTGGAAGCCCTGGCGGCCATCGTCAATCCCAAGCGCATCCTGCCGACCACCATGGAGTTCGTCGACATCGCCGGCCTCGTCGCTGGCGCCTCGAAAGGTGAAGGCCTGGGCAACAAGTTCCTGGCCAACATCCGTGAAACCGACGCGATCGCTCACGTGGTGCGCTGCTTCGAAGACGACAACGTGATCCACGTTTCCAACAGCGTCGACCCGAAACGCGACATCGAAATCATCGACCTGGAACTGATCTTTGCCGACCTCGACAGCTGCGAGAAACAACTGCAGAAAGTCGCGCGCAACGCCAAGGGCGGTGACAAGGACGCCGTGGTTCAGAAGGCTTTGCTCGAGCAACTGATCGCGCACTTCACCGAAGCCAAGCCGGCACGCAGCCTGATGAAAAACATGAGCGCGGATGAGAAAGCCGTGATCAAGGGCTTCCACCTGCTGACCACCAAACCGGTCATGTACATCGCCAACGTGGCTGAAGACGGCTTCGAGAACAACCCGCACCTGGACGTGGTCAAGGCCATCGCCGAAGAAGAAGGCGCCATGGTCGTTCCGGTGTGCAACAAGATCGAAGCGGAAATCGCCGAGCTCGACGACGGCGAAGAGAAGGACATGTTCCTCGAGGCCCTGGGTCTGGAAGAGCCTGGCCTGAATCGCGTAATCCGCGCCGGCTACGAAATGCTCCACCTGCAGACCTACTTCACCGCCGGTGTCGAAGAAGTCCGCGCCTGGACCGTCAAGGTCGGTGCCACCGCCCCACAGGCCGCCGGCGTGATCCACACCGACTTCGAAAAAGGCTTCATCCGTGCCGAAGTCATCGCCTACAACGACTTCATCCAGTACAAGGGCGAAGCCGGCGCCAAAGAAGCCGGCAAATGGCGCCTGGAAGGCAAGGATTACATCGTCAAGGACGGCGACGTGATGCACTTCCGCTTCAACGTCTAAGCAACAGCCGGGCAAGAAAAAGCCGCGTTTGATACGCGGCTTTTTTGTGCCCGAAAGATTGTTAAAAGATCGCAGCCTTCGGCAGCTCCTACAGATGTACATCTATCCCCTGTAGGAGCTGCCGAAGGCTGCGATCTTTTGATCTCAAGCTTTTTTAGTACGCGGTAAAAAGATCGCCAACACACCAAACAACGGCAGAAACGAGCACAGGAAGTACACATACTCAATCCCGTGCACATCCGCCAGATGCCCGAGCAGCGCCGCGCCAATCCCGCCGAAACCAAACATCAGTCCGAAGAAGATCCCGGCAATCATCCCGACATTACCCGGCACCAGTTCCTGCGCGTACACCACGATCGCCGAAAATGCCGACGCCAGAATGAAGCCGATCACCACGCTGAGAATGCTGGTCCAGAACAGATCGACATGCGGCAGGATCAAGGTGAATGGCGCCACCCCCAGGATGGAAAACCAGATCACTGCCTTGCGCCCGATCTTGTCGCCAATCGGTCCACCGAAGAACGTCCCCGCCGCCACTGCGCCCAGGAAAAGGAACAAGTGCAGCTGCGAGCTGGCAACCGACAGGTCGAACTTCTCGATCAGGTAGAAGGTGAAGTAGCTGGTGAAACTGGCCATGTAGAAATACTTGGAAAACACCAGCAGCCCCAGCACCACCAGCGCACTGGTCACCCTGCCCTTCGACAAGCCGTGCGTCGCCGCTTGGCCGGCCTTGAGTTTGAACAGGTTGAGGTGATTGGCGTACCAACGGCTGATGCGGTACAGCACAAACAGCGCAAACACCGCGAACAGACCGAACCACGCCACATTGCCTTGGCCGAAGGGAATGATGATCGCTGCCGCCAGCAACGGGCCGAACGCGGAGCCGGCATTGCCGCCGACCTGAAAGGTCGATTGCGCCAGACCAAACCGGCCGCCCGAGGCCAGTCGCGCAACACGCGAGGCTTCCGGGTGAAAGGTTGACGAGCCAATGCCGATCAGCGCCGCCGCCAGCAGAATCAATGGGAAGCTGCCGACCACCGACATCATCAGAATGCCGATCAACGTACACACCGTGCCCGCCGGCAACAGCCACGGTTTGGGGTGGCGATCAGTGTGATAACCGACCCACGGCTGCAAGAGCGACGCGGTCAACTGGAAGGTCAAGGTGATCAGGCCGACCTGGGTGAAGGTCAGGCCATAATTGGCTTTGAGCATCGGGTAGATCGACGGCAGCACCGACTGGATCAGGTCATTGATCAGATGCGCCAGCGCCACCGCGCCGATGATGCGCATCACCAAGGGGCTGCTTTGCGGAGCAGCGGTCGCCGAGGCAGCGGCGGTCTGAACGTTGCTGATAGCCATGGAAAATTCCGGACAGCAGATGGGTGCCCGCAGGCAGGTGCGCCAATGTGCCATTTTTCGGTGCGCCAGCGCTATCCCCTTAGCCAGCTAACTAAGTTATTGATGACACACCACCGTGTAGGAGCTGCCGAAGGCTGCGATCTTTTGATCTTGCTTCTAAGCATCAAAGTCAAAAGATCGCAGCCTTCGGCAGCTCCTACAGGGGATCGCTGGTGGCGAAAGTGATAGCGCAACGCCATGGTCTGAATCTTGCCTTGCTTCTGCCCTTGAACACGATCGCCTTACAAAGGCGCTCGACAATGGGAAGTTTCGCTACAGAGCCGGCCTACAGAGCGGGCATGGGTGAACTTTCGAGGCCTTTTAGAGGGCACAGGCCGCAGCCGAAAGGTTCGCGATGCACGCCAATGGTGCGTGGTGTCCAGAGGAGTCATGAGGCATGCAGGCTTTCCTTTCACCGGGGATCAAATTGCTGGGGCGGTTTGGCTTCGCAGGTAAATTCCAATTGTTGTTTCTGCTGTTCATTCTGCCGCTGGCCGGCAGCCTGTTGATGATCGGCCATGACTATCGCGAGAAGCTCAACCTGATTTCGGGCGAACGTGCCGGCGTGCGTCAGTTGCTCGCGCTGGATGCGCTGGACAACCTGCTCGCCGCGCAACGCGACCGCGCCGCCCGCTGGCGCGCCACCGAGACCAATCGCCAGCCGACACCGGCCACCCTCGCCGCCATGGCTGCCTTCGACGGCGTGCAACCGGCGGTGCTGCAAGCCACCACCGAGCTGGGCAATGCCCTGAACCAGCAAGGTGCCGACGGCGCAATCCTCGAACGCTTTCAGGCGCTGCAAACCGCACTCAATGGCCTGGATACGAAAAGCCTCAGCAATGTCGGCTGGTGGCCGGACGGTTATGACCGCTTCACCAATGCCTTGGGCGCGCTGCAAGCCTTGCGCGAGCAGATTGTGATGGACAATCGCCTGACCCTCGCGCCGTGGCTGGAAACCTACCTGCTGACGCAGATTTCCACGCAACACGCACCGGACCTGATCGAGCGGGTCGGCCGTCTCGCCGCGGTCGGCCAGGCCTCGGTGGTCTCCGGGCAGTTCACCCTGCAGAGCCGCCTGCAGTTGCGCGACCTGCGCAGCCGCATTGGTGACGCCCGCGAGCAACTGGTGAAAACCGCCGGCCTGCTGGAGGCGCGTCTGCCAGTCGAGCTGCAAGCCTGGGCCGGTCAGTATCACGACAGCCTGAAACACCTCGACAGCGGCCTGAAAGTCCTCGACGACGGTGTGTTTGGCGGCAGCATCAACCTCAAGCCAGAGGACTTCGAACGCAGCCTCGACGCGCTGCTCACCGACCTCGCTTCCCTGCGCCAGCAATCCCTGGTCGCGCTGGATCAGCGGCTTGATGCGTATTACAGCTCGGCGATCCGCCAGTTCATTGTTGTCGCCGCAATCTTCGGTTGCCTGCTGTTGGCCGCGTTGTACCTGTTCGTCTGCCTGCAAGCCTCGATCCGCCGCAGTGCCAGCAGCATCACCTTGCTCGCTGAGGCCTTGCGCGACGGCAACCTGAGCCTGCAAGTGCCGGTGGTGGGGCGCGATGAGCTGGCAGCGATCAGCACCGCGCTCAACGTCGCCGTGGTGCAGCTGCGCAGCAGCATGCTCGGCGCCGACCACGAGACCTCGCAGTTGAGCAACGCGGTGCGCAGCCTCAACCAACACTCCAGCGGCGCGCTCGGTGAAGTTGAGGCGCAGCAGTTGCAGATCAGCCAGATCGCCGCTGCCGCCACGCAATTGGCCGCGACCTCGCAAGGCGTCGCGCAGAGTTGCGAACAGGCTTCCGGCAGCGCCCAGCAAACCCGGCGCATCGCCGCCGACAGCAGCCGCGACAGCCAGCGCACCACGGCCAGCATTCAGCAGCTCAATCAGCGCCTGAACGACACCGCCGCCGCGCTTGGCCGGGTCAGCGAGCAAGGCCAGCAGATTCAACTGGTCGTGGACACCATTCGCGGCGTCGCCGAGCAGACCAACCTGCTCGCGCTCAACGCCGCCATCGAAGCCGCCCGCGCCGGCGAACAGGGTCGCGGCTTTGCCGTGGTCGCCGACGAGGTGCGCAGCCTCTCGCAACGCACGCAATCGTCCACCGCGCAGATCGCCGGCACCGTCGACAGCCTGCGCGCCACGGTCAACGAAGCGGTGAGCCTGATGGAGGCCGCCTGCGGCCAAGCGCAATCGGATGCCGAGGCGGTCACCGGACTGGGCGAACGCCTGGGAGAAATCGCCAGCGCCGTACAGAGTGTCACCGACACCCTGGCGCAAATCGCCACGGCGGTTGAGGAACAGGCCAGCACCGCCGACGAAGTCAGCGGCAATATCCAGCAGGTCGACCAAGCGGCGGTGCGTTTGCTTGAAGGCGCACGTGCGGTGAACCTCGCAGCGGACACCTTGAGCCAGGGCAGCGAGGCCCTGAGCGCCAATACCGCCAGATTCCAACTGCGCTGACGCCCTCCCCGGCCCCGATTTTCGGGGCTGGAGGATAAGCAGTTGAAAACAGGAAGAAATATTTTCGATTTACGCTTGACGCTTTGCCATTTCAGGGGAATAATGCGCGCCACTTGGCTACATAGCTCAGTTGGTTAGAGCATAGCATTCATAATGCTGGGGTCCGGGGTTCAAGTCCCTGTGTAGCCACCAAGTACTAAAAACGGCTTACCGAAAGGTAGGCCGTTTTTTTATGCCTGCAATAATCTCCCCTCCGGTTCCCCACCCACAGAAGGTCTATCTTCAGCCCTTTCGATTGATCAGTGGGCTCGCAGCCGCTCATCCGTCAGACTTTCTTACAGTTTGCAATTCGCCTTTTTTCACATAAGCCAAATATCAAATTCAAAATAATGCCTTCCTCACAACCAGGCTCTTAGCTAGGTATTACAGGCCCCACCCGCCATAAAATTCTAAATAATCAAAAGCGCTATTTCAGAAAAAACGCCGCTATCCCTTGAGGGTTAGCGGCGTTTTTCCTACGCAACTGGCGTTGCGGCTGTACTTGGACGATTCATCTATTCCGCTGTAATCACCAGACACCCTTTCATCACACGCACTTTGACGTTCTCGTTCACCTCGAATCCTGCCTGCCGTAACCACAGGCCGCGCAGTCTGATCCAGGGTACGGGTTTGGCGGGGCTGTAGGTTTTTTCCTTGGTGTGGACCGGGTAAAAATCTGCGGCGATTTTCAACCGGCGTTCAGTGATGGGGGTTGATGTCGTATGATTGGTTTTAGCCATGGTTCAGCTCCTTCTAAGCTGCTTCGTGGTTAGCGGGCCAGGGTGTTCGCGCACCTTGGTTCCGCGTTCTTTGGGTTACTTCAAACTTCTGTTTCTTCGTTGCTCGTTTTGGTCCCTGCCTGTGCGATCAGCGCGTCAAGCATCTGCGCAATCACCTTCTGTTGGACCTTCGAAAGCTCATTGATGGACTGCAGCCGTCGATACCACGTCGAGGTCAAGCTGCGCCTGGGCGTCTCCGTGTACGAGGGAACCCCGAGCAGGTCTTCAACGGGAACGCGAAGCGCAAATGCCATCTTCACCAGTGTCGTGACCGGCATGCTGCGCGAGCCCTCCTCGTAACCCTGAAAGGTCTGCCGGGAAAGACCTAAAGCTCTTGCAAACCGCGTCTGTGTTATCTCGTGCACCGTGCGTAAATGTGCAATGCGACTGCCCAACGCGACCAGAAAATCGCGGTCCTCATCGGAAATGCTCATGACAATGGCCAACTGAAAATAAAATCGAATGGCAACGGACTCATCCTCTTCATCTGATATCCATCCTGGAAAACACTACAGAAAACATCCTCAGGCAGCGGCGCGTAGGTTGTCGACCTGAAAGTTCTGTAGGAGAAATGTACGAAAAGTACTCCAGCCGGGGCGAAGAACTACAACCAAAGACATTATTGATTCGACTGAATCCATCGCAACCAACCGGGTTTAGAACGTACCGTCGAGGACGATTGACCAAGCATCAAATCCCCACGCGGTTTGCACCCCGCCCGCCCGCCCGATAAAGTCCCCCAAGACTTCTACCCCACGGACGGAGAGCCCGCGTGTTTCCAGCCCAGCCCTTGAAGCGCTTTCGCCTGCCAGCCCTGACACTGCTCATCAGCGCTCTGACCCTCACCGCATGCAACGCCCCGCCCTCTTCTTCCTTGCCGCTGGCACCGGAAGCTGCATCCGGCTATCGCACTGATCTGCAAACCCGACACGCCAATAAACACATGGCCGCTGCTGCCAATCCACTCGCGGCCGAAGCCGGGCGGGAGATGTTGCGTCAGGGTGGTTCGGCGATTGATGCGGCGATTGCGATGCAGGCGGTGTTGACGCTGGTTGAGCCGCAGTCTTCCGGGATCGGTGGCGGGGCGATGATTGTGTTGTGGGATGGCAAGCAGGTGCGCACCTATGACGGCCGCGAAACGGCGCCGGCCGGGGCCACCGAGAAGCTGTTCCTGAAGGCTGACGGTAAACCGATGGCCTTTACGCAAGCGCAGATTGGCGGACGTTCGGTCGGTACGCCCGGGGTATTGCGTGCGCTGGAACTGGCGCATCGACAACACGGTCGCTTGCCGTGGGCGAAGCTGTTTGAGCCGGCGATCAAATTGGCCGAGCAAGGCTTTGCGATTTCCCCGCGTCTACATTCGCTGCTGACTGCCGATCCACTGATACGCCAGTCGCCAGACATGGCCGCGTACTTCCTGAATGACGATGGCAGCGTCAAAGCTGTCGGCACGCGCCTGCAGAACCCGAAGTTGGCCGCCGTGTTCAAACGTATCGCCAGCGAAGGTGCCGATGCGCTGTACAAAGGTCCGATCGCCGAAGAGATCGTCGCCAAGGCTCAACAGCACGCCAACCCCGGCAGCCTGTCGCTGAACGATTTGCAGCGCTATCAGGCCAAGGAACGCGCGCCGCTGTGTACCGACTACAAGCGTTGGCAGGTCTGCGGCATGCCGCCACCGTCGTCAGGCGGGATCGCCGTGGCGCAGATTCTCGGCACGTTGCAGGCGCTGGAGACTCGCGATCCACGCCTGTCGCTGACCCCGCTCAAACCAGTGAACAGCAACAGGCCGGCCGGCATTGAACCGGCGCCGCAAGCGGTGCATCTGATCGCCGAGGCTGAGCGTCTGGCCTATGCCGATCGCGCGCAATACGTGGCCGACACCGACTTCGTCCCGGTGCCGGTCAAAGGGTTGCTCGATCCTGCCTATCTGGCCAGCCGCGCCAGCCTGATCGGCGAGCGCAGCATGGGCAGCGCCAAACCGGGCACACCGCCGGGCGTACAGGTTGCCTACGCACCGGACCGCTCGCCGTTGCGCATCTCGACCTCGCAAGTGGTCGCGGTGGATGATCTCGGCGGCGCCGTTTCGATGACCACCACCATCGAAGCCGCGTTCGGCTCGCACCTGATGGTTCAGGGTTTTCTGCTGAACAACCAGATGACCGACTTCTCGTTCATCCCCGAAGAGAACGGGCAGAAAGTCGCGAACCGCGTCGAACCGGGCAAACGCCCACGTTCGTCGATGGCGCCGACGCTGATCTTTGATCGCAACACTGGTGAATTCGTCGCCACAGTCGGCTCGCCCGGCGGCTCGCAAATCATCGAATACGTGGCCAAAACCACCATCGGCCTGCTCGACTGGAACCTCGATGCACAAAGTGCGATCAACCTGCCCAACTTCGGCAGCCGCAATGGCCCCACCGAACTGGAACAGGGACAGTTCAGCCCGGCGCTGATTCAGGCACTCAAGGACAAGGGCCACACGCTCAGCGAAATCGACATGACCAGCGGCACCCAAGCGATCGTGCGGGTGAAGGATGCGCAGGGCAAAGCGACCTTGACGGGGGTGCCGATCCTCGGCGTGAGGGAGAAGCGTTGGGGGACTGAAACACTGCATTGAAAAAGGCCTGCCGAGCAGCAGGCCTTCTCCCGGGAGTAAATCAGACCGCCAACGTCTTGCCATCCACCCCATCCCCGATCGTCAGGAAATGCCCGCCCGCAACGTGGTGCAAGGTACGCAATCCATCCTGCCCTTCGAAATGCCAGCGCCCATCGCTGAACACACGCTCATCGGCTTGGGCGGCGATGACTTCGGCGAGGAACAGGTCGTATTGCTCGTGATTGCGCGGCTCCGGCAGCAGGCGGCATTCGAGCCAGGCGACACAGCCCTCGAGCAGCGGCGCTTCAACCTGTTCGCCAGCGAAGGTTTGCAGGCCGTACGCCTGAAACTTGTCCTGACCTTGGTTGCGGGTGATTTCCAGGCCGGAGGTGTTGCCGACGGTTTGCACGATATCTGCCTGATTGACGCAAGGCACATTCAGCACAAAAGTGCCGGAGGCTTCGAGCAACTGGCGAGTCCAGGTGGATTTGTCGAGGACGACGGCGACTTTCGGTGGTTCGAAATCCAGCGGCATGGCCCAGGCGGCGGCCATGATGTTGCGCTGGCCGTCATGGGCGGCGCTGACCAGCACGGTCGGCCCGTGGTTGAGCAGGCGGTAGGCTTTGTTCAGAGGCACCGGGCGGCGGTGGGAGACGCTCATGGGAATCTGCTCCGGAGGAAAAGGAGCCGATTGTAGCGCTGCCACTGGAGAAACACAGAACCTGTGGGAGCGAGCCTGCTCGCTCCCACACTTGGTCAGTGTCGATCAGTGAGAGAGCTGATTGGCAAACTGCCCCACCGCATCCACCACTTTCTGCGCACCGTCCTGAATCTCGACGATCACCGTGCCCGCCTCCGCCGCCAGCGCCAGGCCCTGTTCAGCCTGGAGCTTGCCGTCGGTCATCAGCGCCACGGCATTGCGCGCCATTTCCTGGTTCTGCCGTACCACGCCGACGATTTCGTCCGTCGCTTGGCTGGTGCGCGAGGCCAGTTGCCGAACCTCGTCCGCGACCACGGCAAAACCACGGCCCTGCTCGCCGGCCCGGGCGGCTTCGATCGCGGCGTTGAGCGCCAGCAGGTTGGTCTGTTCGGCAATGCCGCTGATGGTTTTGACGATCGTGCCGATCACCAACGACTGCTCGTTGAGCGCCTCGATACCTTCGCCGGCGGCTTGCATGTGCCGCGACAAATCACGCATCACGTTGACCGCTTCGGTGACCACCGTGGTGCCACGTTGCGCGGTGCTGTCGGTCTGTTGCGAGGTGCTGTAAGCGATGCTCGCTGCGTCGGCAACCGCCTGCTCGCGGTTGACCTGATCCGTGATCACCGTGGCGAACTTCACTACTTTGTACAGTTTGTCGTTGGCATCGACCACCGGGTTGTAGGACGCCTCCAGCCACACCGTACGACCATGGCTGTCGATCCGTTTGAAGCGACCAGCGACGAACTCACCGCTGTTCAGGCGCCGCCAGAAATTCTGGTACTCGGCGCTGTTGTATTCTTCCGGGGCGCAGAACGTGCGGTGATGTTTGCCTTTGATCTGCGCCAGGCTGTAACCCATGCCATTGAGGAAGCGGTCATTGGCGCTGAGCACATTGCCGTTGAGATCAAACTCGATCACGGCGGTAGAGCGCACCAGCGCGCCGATCAGGTTCTCATGCTCGCGGGAGGCTTCGATGGTGCGGGTCAGGTCGCTGGCGTAGAAGGAAATATGTCTGATCCGGCCATCGGACGAGCGCACCGGTTGCACGATGGAACGCAGCCACGCCTCATCGCCATTGCCGCGTAACAGGCGCACGGCGCCGGCGAAGTGCTCGCCACGGCTCATCGAGTTCTTGAAGCGCTGATGGAATTCGTCGGTTTTGACGTGGGCCGGCACGATGTCTTCAATTGCCCGGCCGACCAGGTCCTGGCTCTTGTAGAGCATTTCATCGAGAAAATTCTGGTTGACCGAACGAATCCGCCCGTCGGGCTCAAGGGTCAGCGCGAGCATTTCGCTTTCCAGGCTTTCCTTCACTTGTACAAGGCTGGAGAGTTCTTCGCGCAGAGCGGCCAGCTCTTGTTTCAAGCGTTTATTGAACATGGGAAAGCACCGATGGCAGGGTAGTTAGCGGATACAACCTAGCCATCGGCCTTGCACAGCTTTTCTGAAGCCAGCGCCAGACCCGTCAGTCGAAAATAATCCGGCGCTTGTGGTTCAGGCAGCGCCGGCAGCCTGACACGGTCCGGTACGTGGCATGCGCGCACCGAAATACGCCGCTGTCAGAACTCCCACCGCGCCCATCACTGCACAGAAGATCACGCAGACCCACGGGCTCCACGGCATCAGACCTATCAGCAACAGCGGTGTGATACTTGCCCAGGCGGCGTAGGCAATGTTGTAGGTGAAGGAAATGCCCGACACGCGAATCCGCGCCGGAAAAAGCCCGACCATCACCGAAGGCACCGCACCCACTACCCCACAAGCGAGACCGGCGACCGCATAGGCCATGCCGATCCAATGGCCGCCCATGATCAGACAGCCATACAACACGCCAATGCCCAGCGGCAGCAACAGACTGTAGAGCATGACCGTGCGCCAGGCGCCGATGCGGTCGACCAGCAGACCGGCGATCACGCAGCCGATATTCAGAAAAACGATGCCCAAGGCACTAAGGCCGAAGGTGTGGCTGGCGGTCATGCCGAAGGTTTTCTGCATCATGGTCGGGGTGATGACCACGAAGACCACCACCGCCGAGGTGAGTACGCAGGTGAGCAACATGGCCGGGAGCATGGCCAGACGATGCTCACGCAACACCGTGCGCAGCGGCAATTCGACCCGCGCCTCGCGTTGCGCCTCCATGGCCATGAACACCGGGGTTTCGCTGAGCCATCGGCGCAGATAAACGCCCACCACGCCAAACACGCCACCGAGCAGAAACGGATAGCGCCAGGCGTAATCGAGAATTTCCGCAGGCGTGAAAACCTGCGCCAGGAAGGTCGCGGTGAGTGCGCCGATCAAGTAACCGAAGGTCAGGCCGGCTTGCAGGAAACCGAGGGCGTAACCGCGATGGCCGACAGGCGCATGCTCGGCGACGAACACCCAGGCACTCGGCACTTCACCACCCACCGCAGCGCCTTGCAGGATGCGCAGCGCCAGCAACAGCAAGGGCGCGAAATAGCCGATCTGCGCGTAGGTCGGCATGATCCCGATCAGCAGGCACGGCAGCGCCATCATCAGGATGCTCAGGCTGAACACCTTTTTGCGGCCCAGACGGTCGGCGAAATGCGCCATCAGAATCCCGCCCAGAGGCCGCGCCAGATAACCGGTGACGAAGATGCCGAAACTCTGCAGCAAACGCAGCCACTCGGGCATTTCCGGGGGGAAGAACAACTGACTCAGGGTCAGTGCGAAGAATACGAAGATGATGAAATCGTAGATTTCCAGCGCCCCGCCGAGCGCCGCAAGGCCGAGGGTCTTGTAATCGGCACGGCTGAACGGCGCCGGTCGGGCTGGAGAATTGGCAGTCATGACAAAGAACTCAGGCATCGGCAAAAAACAAGGCGCTCATGGTCTACGCAAAAGCGCGGATCGACAACCCGTCAGACCATAGTCTCGGTTTGCGAAAACCTGCTCAACAAAAGGGCGGCGCTTGATTTACTGTTAGCGCCTGTCCAAGGGACCACGCCAACACCGACCAGCTGCCCATGTGGGAGCGAGCCTGCTCGCGAAAGCGTCAGTTCAGACAACCCGATGCTGAATGTGCCGACGTCTTCGCGAGCAGGCTCGCTCCCACAGGGGATCTCTGTGGGTCGAGCCGGGCGACTGCTCCCACGGATCAAAATAACCATAAAAAATCCGAGGTACTTCCCGTGGCCGTTGATATCGAAGATAGCCGCTCCGCGCGCTTTGCCCTGCGCTGTTCCAGTTTTGCCGAACGCTGGTTTCCCGACTCCTGGGTATTCGCCGCGTTGGCCGTGATCATCGTTGCGCTGGCCACTCTGGCCATGGGCGCCAAACCCACCGCTGCAGCGATGGCCTTCGGCGACGGCTTCTGGAGCCTGATCCCGTTCACCATGCAGATGGCCTTCGTGGTGATCGGCGGTTACGTCGTCGCGAGCTCGCCGCCCGCGGTCAAGCTGATCGACAAACTGGCACGCATCCCGAAGAACGGCCGCTCCGCCGTGGCCTGGGTAGCGCTGATCTCGATGGTCGCCTCGCTGCTCAATTGGGGTCTGTCGCTGGTATTCGGCGGGCTGTTGGTACGCGCCCTCGCCCGCCGCACCGACCTGAAAATGGATTACCGCGCGGCCGGTGCTGCGGCATACCTGGGACTTGGCGCGGTGTGGGCGCTGGGCTTGTCATCGTCAGCCGCACAGTTGCAGGCCAACCCGGGCAGCCTGCCGCCGTCGATCCTGTCGATCACTGGCGTGATCCCGTTCACCGAAACCATTTTTCTCTGGCAGTCCGGGGTCATGCTGCTGGCGCTGATCGTGATCTCGATCATCATCGCCTACGCCACCGCGCCCGGGCCGAACTCGGCACGCGACGCCAAGGCCTGCGGCATCGACCCGGCGTTCAACCTGCCGCCACTGCAACCGCGCACGCGCCCCGGCGAATGGCTGGAACACAGCCCTTTGCTGATCATCGTGTTGGTGCTGCTGGCGGCGGGATGGCTGTTTCACGAGTTTTCGACCAAACCGGCGATTACCGCGATTTCCGGCCTGAACACCTACAACTTCCTGTTCATCATGCTTGGCGCGCTGCTGCACTGGCGCCCGCGCAGCTTCCTCGATGCGGTGGCCCGTGCGGTGCCGACCACCACTGGCGTATTGATCCAGTTCCCGTTGTACGGCTCGATCGCCGCGCTGATGACCACAGTCAAAGGCGCCGATGCGCAAACCCTCGCGCATCACATCTCGACCTTCTTCGTCAGCATCGCCTCCCACGACACCTACGCGCTGCTGATGGGCGTCTATTCGGCGATTCTCGGTTTCTTCATCCCGTCCGGCGGCGGCAAATGGATCATCGAAGCGCCCTACGTGATGCAAGTCGCCAATGACCTGCAATACCACCTCGGCTGGGCAGTGCAGATCTACAACGCCGCCGAAGCCCTGCCGAACCTGATCAACCCGTTCTACATGCTGCCGCTGCTGGGCGTGCTCGGGTTGAAGGCGCGGGACTTGATAGGCTTCTCGTTCGTGCAACTGCTGGTACACACGCCACTGGTGCTGCTGCTGTTGTGGGCGCTGGGGACGACATTGGCGTATACGCCGCCGGTGATGCCGTAGCAAAAACGAGCCAGGCCTGTGGGAGCGAGCGCTCGCTTGCACAGGTCTGGCGTGGAAATCATGAAATCCATACTCAACCGCTTTTCTGTCAAACACCGCTGATCCACTATGAAGCGCCCCCAAATCAAGGGGAACCCACGCTGAAAAGGATCTGAGCATGTTCAAACTCGCAGGACTTACCCTCGTTGCACTGACGCTAAGCGCCGCCGTCCACGCTGATATCGACGTGAAACTGGGCAGCACCGAGCGCGTCACCCGGCTCTTCGCCTACCCCAACAATTGCAGCGTGATCTGCTTTCGCAACTGGACGCTGGAGCAGACCGTTGCTCACTACCTGAGCCAGAGCGTACAGCGAGACGGTTACGCCGATGCCAAGGTGCTGGTGAAGACCGACAACGATCAGCTCTACGCCGAGATCACCGGAGTGCCGGACGGCTATGACAAGCCGCTGTCGGCGTTGCTCGACGCCGGCGATCTGGCTTATGCCGGCGCCAGCAAGTTGAATGCCGATGGCAAATGGGCCTATAGCTGGTATCTGTTCCTGCCGTTGGGCATGGCCCTGGAGAATCGCAAGAGCGTCGAGTTGCTGCACTTCCCGCCTGACTACTCGCTGACCCAGGCGCAGGACTACCTGCGCTCGAACACCACCGATCGCTGGGCGACTTTGCTGACCGATAACGGCATCCCTGCCGGGCAGACGCCGGCTTATCAGACCATCATCGACATCGCGCCGATCGCCGCGCCGTCCAATGCCGGCGGGGAGCTGGAGGACGTCTACGACTACTTCAAGGATTACCAGACCACGCTGGTCAAGCAGTTCAGCCAGACCGCCAGCGGCACGACGCTGCCGATGGTTGCGTTCGGGGCGCCGGTGCGCAACTGGATCAAGGAACAATATGGGCCGACGGTGGGCGTATTGGGGCTGGCAAGCATCAGTCCGGCCGAAGGGGTGAATGTGCCAGTGCTCGGTTCCAACCATCCGAGCTATATCTGGTACGCCGCCGATCCGAAGAGCTATACCGGCGACGATGCCCAGGCCAAGGCTGACGCGGCGGGCCTGAAAGTCATGGGCCAGGATTTGAGCGCGGCTTGCTGGCAGGCCGGGATGGGCAGCAAGCCGGGCAGCGATGCGCAGGCCACGCTGAACAGTTGCACGCAAACATGGCAGGTGACGCAAAAGGTCAAAACCTGCGAGTTGTTCTACACCTCGATCCGCAACCTCAGCGTCGAAGAAGCGGCTGCCAAGTGCGCCACGCCACCAGTCAAGACGCAACTGCAACAGCTGAAAGCGCCCTTGCCTGCGGCCGCCGTGCCCGCACCCGCTCTGTAATCGCTGCCGGAGCCCCCGTGTCAGCCAATGCTGACGCGGGCCAACGGTGATCGCGCCTGTCAGGTTTGACAGTAGACCGGTACCTTCAATTGCGCGACGCTTGGATCCAATCATGCTTCGCCTGGCGAGGCATGGGCACAATCCGGAGGCAACACTCAACAACAAGGATCGTTATGAACAATCAAGCCATGGGCCGGCACCTGCCGCGCGACACAGAAGGCATCTATCCGTTCGCCGGACTTCCGGTGCGGCTGGGTTTTCCATCCTGCGACGACTTCCAGATCATCCACAACGAACGAGGCGTCGCCACGGCAGTGGTCGCGCGCCGTGAGTTTCTGCGCATCAGCCGAATGTGCCGGGTTTCCGGGCAATTGCTGCCCTATCGCTGTCGACAGACCCGTCAGCTGCAAACCGGCATCCACGTTTACGATCCGCGCTTTTGCGGGGTGCTGGAACACGCCTGCGACCCGAATGTATTTCTCGACATGAGCGAATTGTGGCTGTGGGCGTTGAAAGATATCCACAGCGGCGAACATCTGAGCATCGATTACGCATCGACCGAAGACAAACTGCTACGCCAGTTCGCCTGTGATTGCGGTTCGTCGCGTTGCCGTGGGTGGATCACCGGTTACGATGAACCACCCACGCCTGAAGGCCAGCGCTTTTTACAGCGCTGGCGGCATCCAGGCCGAAGCTGAAAGCTGCGGTTACGGCGCGCCGACCGGACGCAAACGGTATTGCGGCGGCAACTGTTCGAAACCACTGATGGTGGTATTGAGACTTTTCCAGCGGCCATCCTTGATGCCGTAGATGCAGCCGTGGATCGACAGCGGCTGCCCGCGATGCCAGGCGTTCTGGATGATGCTGGTGTGCGCGACGTTGGCCACTTGCTGGATCACGTTGAGTTCGCACATGCGATCGACCTGCTCTTCTTCGGTCGCCAGCTTGGCCAGCTCCTCGCGTTTCTCGTAGTACAGATCGCGGATCGACCGCAGCCAGCCGTCGATCAGGCCGAACTGGCGATCCTGCATCGATGCGCGCACGCCGCCGCAGCCGTAGTGGCCGGTGACGAGGATGTGTTTGACCTTTAGCACATCAACCGCGTACTGGATCACGGACAGGCAGTTGAGGTCGGTGTGCAGCACGACGTTGGCCACGTTGCGGTGCACGAACAGATCGCCCGGCAGCATGCCGACGATTTCGTTGGCCGGTACGCGTGCGTCGGAGCAGCCGATCCATAGATATTCCGGAGTCTGCTGGCGCGCCAGTTTGGCGAAGAAATCCGGGTCTTCCTTGGTGATCGCGTCAGCCCAACGCTCGTTGTTATCAATCAGGTCTTGTAGATCGTGCATGGATAAGGCCTCAAGAAAGATGCGCAGGTTTGATAGACGACCACCCGTCGAAGTCACGCCGCCAGCGCAAAGTGTTTTCGTTGGAATTCTCGCGCGCCCGGTGAGTCCACTCAGTAAGGCCCACACTATGAGGAATTGCCATGACTGATTCACGACGCCCTTATGATGCGGTGCAACCGGAACCCATCGATGATAACGAAGACCGCATGGGCTCGGTGCACGAGCTGGATTTCGACGATGAAGAGCCCAGCGCGAAGATCGGCGATGAGCTGCCCGAGCGTGAACGTGAACAATTGATGCCGGCTGAGCGAGTGCGTGAGGCGGGTATGACCGGGGCCTCGGTGGACGATCACCAGCCGACTGACGATGACCTGAGCCCGGAAACGTTGATTCGCGAGGATGGTGCGCGCGATGCCGAGGAAGTCGGCGATGGTAATCAGGCGGATTGGGATCTAAGCGTGGTCGATGAAAATGACATCGGCGGCGGTGACGGGCTGGATGAGGCGGAACTGGCGGATCTGGATCCGCTGGATGGCAAGCGCTGATCCGCTGAGTTGAAATTTGCCCCCTGTAGGAGCTGCCGAAGGCTGCGATTTTTTGATTTTGCTTTGGATCTTACAAAAACAGGATCAAAAGATCGCAGCCTTCGGCAGCTCCTACATGGCCTCAGTCAACCAGGGTACAGACCATCACCACCGCATCTTCACGCCCACCCACCGCCGGATAATAATCGCGACGCCGGCCGATCTCGTTGAAGCCATACCGCTCATACAACTTGAACGCAGCCGTGTTGCTGTCGCGCACTTCAAGAAAACACTCCCGAGCCTCAGCCGCATACGCTCGCGACATCAGATGCTCAAGCAATGTCAGCCCCAACCCGCGCCCCTGATTTTCCGGCTTGACGGTGATATTGAGCAGGTGCGCCTCATCAAGAATGATCTGCACCACACCGTGGCCCACCTGCTGCTGCCCTTCGAACATCAGCCAGATCTGGTATTTGCCCAGGCCATCGAGAAAAATCCCCCGGGTCCACGGATGGCTGTACGCGGCGTATTCGATCTTCAACACAGCGTCCAGGTCCGCCTCGGTCATCGGGCGAAAGGTTACAGCCTCACTCATCGGATTGTTTCCAGCGCGCCATCAGCCGACGCATGGCTTGCCACACAGCGGCCTTGCGCTGTGGCTCTTCCATTAACAGTTCCAGACCGGGAATCGCCCAAGCCAGGCCCAGACCTTCGATCTGCAATTCACTATTGAACGCTTCGGCGTCCGCTTCCCCGGCAAATTTCACCGCCGGCAGGCCGATCAGCCACAGACAGGCGCAGGGCGCCGCTTCCATCTGCACCGAGAGGAAACCCTGCACGAAATCGCGCGCCGCTTCCGGGCCTTGATCCAGCGTGCCGCGATTGAGCCACGGCCAGCGCACAGGTTCGCCGACGATTTGCGGCGCATCCGGTAGACCGGCGGCGCGCAGCATGTCCTTGAGCAGCAGGTAGGCCGGATCGCGACTCTGAAACGCTTCGCCTGTGGGTAACTCGACCAGCAGCAGGCAACGCCCGGCGCGCAGCAGTTGCAGGGCGAAACGCGGTGGCGGCACTGGCGCTGGCTTGACCACCACCGGCGTGTCGTCGACTTCTTCCACCGGTTTCGCACCGTTGCGGGTACTGGCCAGCGACGGACGCGGCACCTCGATTTTCGGTCGCTCGGCCTGACGCGCGGCAGGCTGCGCCGGTGCTTCGGCCAGAGGCGCCGGAACAACCGGTACCTCAAGCTCAGGCTCGGGCATCTCCAACAGCTCGGGCCGCGACGGTGCGGCGAAAGGCAGTTCGGTGCGCGGCAGCCAGTTGACCACCTGCATGGCGTTCAAATAGGCGCGGCGGCGGGACTCGATAAGCAAAGGTCGGCCACTTGTGGATAACGGAAAGTGCGCTGATTCTACCGCCCTTCGCACAAGATCGCTCGCTGTTGATCGAGACCCCGCGCTGCGCTGCGCCGCTGCCCTTTTGGCAAAGAATGCGACAGCCCGTCCCGAGAGTGAATCGCCGCGCCTGTGATGCAGTACAATCGCCGCTTTTAATCGCCAACCAGCCGGCCATTCCGATGATCGAACCCAAGCGCGTCTTGCGCGCCCTCGCTGAACACTGGGCACTTCTGGAGCCACTGTGCGAGCACTTCGACCAAGGCACCCTGAGCCTCAACGAACTGCGCACGCAACTGGCAGCCCAACAACTCGACAGCACGCCGCAGGACATCACCAGCCTGCTCGACGTGTGGATTCGCCTCGATATTCTGGTTCCGGTGGCGAAAAGCCCGAACCGTTTCGAGCTCAACGCGCAGATCCACGACTTCCTCGCCTACCTGCGCCGCGAACACCGCCTCGGTCTGTGCCTGGAAATCGAAGCCTATTTGCGTCACCTGGAGCGTCTGGCCGGTTATATCCAGGACGCTTTCGACGTTCGTGACGGCAACGATCTGGCGCGCCAGCTGCGCTTGCTCGACATGCGCGTGCGCGACGTACTGAAGAAACTCGACAACGATGAACAGGCCCTGGTGGCAGTCGCCGAACGGGCGAAGACCAGCGACCGGCAGATTCCGCTGCGTCAGCGTTACGCCGAAGTGCTGGCGACGTGGGACGAATACGTCGAGCCGATGATTGATCTGGTCAACGCCGACGGCGCCTTCGAACAAGGCGTGCGCAAGGTCGAAACGGTGCTACTGAAGATGCTCAGCGAACAGCAGCGCCTCGGCCATCTGGTCGATGACGACATGCTCCTGCGCACCCACGCGCGCATCCTCGAAATGCAGACCAGCGCGCAACTGACCCTGCGCCATGCCCGCGAACTGCTGCTGCCGTTGCGTGAAGAAGCGCGTCGGCACAACGCCGTGACCCGTGGCGCCGCACTGGCGCTGGCGGCGATC
Source organism: Pseudomonas sp. S3_G06 (assembly GCF_054667565.1). Classification (NCBI taxonomy): domain Bacteria; kingdom Pseudomonadati; phylum Pseudomonadota; class Gammaproteobacteria; order Pseudomonadales; family Pseudomonadaceae; genus Pseudomonas; species Pseudomonas sp. S3_G06. The sequence goes on along the minus strand of NZ_CP162738.1, from coordinate 246,237 downwards.
CGGCGTAAAGGCATCGACGCCGTGCCGCAAGCGGCGATGCCGCTGTTCACCCGTCCGCAAAGCACCTTCCTCGGCAGCGCCAGTCAGGTCGAAGCCTACGTCTATGCGCTGGCGCGTTTCGAGCCGAAACCGGCGCGCTTCCCCAAGGCGCACAAAACCCAGAAGGCGGGCGACGCGCCACGAGCCCCCCGCACCGTGCGCGAGATGGTCGATCGTTGCGAAGAATCGTTGCCGATGCCGGACCTGATGACCTGGCTGCTGGAGCAGGAACCGGACGGCGCCACCGACGAATTGCTTTACTGGTTCTCGCGCCTGTCGCGGGAAAAACGCTTCAAGCGCGAGCGTCTGGAACGCCGCGAATACCACACTCACGAGCACCAGGTCAGCCTGCGCTCCTTCGCCCTGCTCTCGGCCAGCGATACCGCCGCCGAGGATTCTGCGAGCATCCCAAATGCATCTTGATCTTTCCGAACTGTCGCAACTGGCGCCGACTTTCCGCGAGTTGTTCAAGGGTTACCACGTCAGCCGCCGTGATCCCGAGCTGTACGCACAACTGTCGAATTTCCAGGACCAGTACCGGACGCTGTTCAAGGCGCTGGGCTTTGAACTGGTCTGCGACACCCGTGGCTTCTACTATTTCGTGCCGGACATGGCCGCCGCAGCGGTGAACAAGACCGCCCAGCGTCTGGCGCTGTTCACCTTCATCCTCGTCGAGCACCTGGCCGATCAGGGCCGCGACCCGATTGCCGTGCTCGACGGCGGCAGCCTCGGCCGCGAAGAATTGCCGTCGCTGCTGGACAAGTACCGCGACCTGTTCATCCAGGCCGAAGTGCAGACCGTCGAAGAACTCGAAGAAAAAATCATGCGCCGCATGACCCAGCTTGGTTTTGCCGGCGAAGAAAACGGTGTCTACCGCTTCCTGCCGCCGATGCACCGTTTCCTCGACGTGTGCCTGTCGGTACAGCAGGACCGCGACCTCGCAGCCAGCGTGCACAGCGTTCTGCCGCTGCCGGCGCCGGTGCTGATCGACGAAGAAGCCGAAGCGAAATTCCTCGAAACCGACGATCCATTGGATTTGAGCGAGTTTGAAGAAGAAAGCGAAGAAGACGCACTGGCCCGCGCCATTGCCGAAGAACAGGAGTCCGATGCATGAGCCAGGAACGCTACGGCATCCGCCGCTTTGCCCTTTTGAACACCGCCGGTTACAGCCTTGGCCTGTTCCCGCTGGAAGAACCCTTGTCGGTGTATGGCGCGAACAACCTCGGGAAATCGGCGTCGATCAACGCTTTGCAGTTTCCGATTCTGGCGCGCATGTCCGACATGAGTTTCGGCAAGTACAGCCTCGAACAATCGCGGCGCTTCTACTTCGCCTCCGACACCAGTTACATCCTCGTCGAAGTCAACCTGCCCCACGGCCCCCACGTAATCGGCGTGGTCGGTCGCGGCCCGGGCGGCGGTTTCGGCCACCAGTTCTTCGCCTACGCCGGCAAGCTCGATCTGGCCCACTACCAGAAAAACGACACTTGCCTGCGTCAGAAAGAGCTGTTCAGCAATCTCGAAAAAGAAGGCCTGAAAGCCTACGAACTCAAGCCGGATGAACTGCGCCGCTTGCTGGTTGGCGGCCACACGTCAATCCCGCTCGACCTGACCCTGATCCCGCTGCGCTCCACCAGCGAGCAGAGCCTGAAGACCTTCCGTGCGCTGTTCATCAACCTGCTGCACATGCGTGAAATCACCGCGGCCAAGCTCAAGCAACTGTTCCTCGATGCCTTCGAACACAGCTTGCGTTCCGGCAGCGTCGATTACATCGCCGCGTGCGAAGAAGCCTTCCGCGATGTGCGGCGCATGGAGCAGGACTACAACTCGCTGGTCGCCGCCGGTCCATTGGTTGAAGCGCTGGCCAACGGCGTGAAACAGCGCGACGTGCTGCGCGGCAAATTGCATCGCCTGTCACCGCTGCTCGACTCGTTGCTCGGCACTTGGTCGGACTACGCCACGGCGCGCAAGGAAGAGCTAACCATCCAGGCCGAGCACTACCGTCGCGAGCAGGACGATCTGCAAAACGATCAGCGCGGCGGCACCCAGGAACTGATGCGTCTGGAGCGGGAGATTTCCGGCATTCAGCGCTGGCTCGGTGAGCTGTCGGTGCTGAAGAACCGCTTCGCGCTGGTCGATGACGTCAAAGTGCTCGAGCAACAATTGCTCGCCGCCAAGGATGCTCACGATGAACTGGCCGGTGCCCTGGCGCAGTCGCGTCAGTTCAGCGCCGAAGACCTCGAAGAGCGTCTGCGCGATCTGGAAAAACGCCTGAAGTCGGTGAAGCAACAACTCGATCACGCCGACAACAACAGCTACGCCCGTCTGCGCGAAGAGTTCTCGCAACAGGACGTCGAACGCCTGATGCGCCTGTTCAACAGCGCGCTGTTCAGCCTGCCGCTGGGCGAGCACGGCATCACCCTCGACGAGAACGGTGAGTGGGTCAAATCGGTCGAGCTGATTCTTGACGGCTTCAAAGGCGAGCGCTTCGAAGTGCCGGGCCTATCGATCGACATCTCGCACATCGAGCCGCCGGCCCTGCAAGCGCTGGCCGACCGCGCCGCGTTGCGCGATCAGAAGGAGCGTCTGGAAAAAGAGCTCAAGCAACTGAAAACCCAGCAAGCCGTGGCCGCCGACCGCGCCGCAAGCAAGACCCAGACCGAAGCGCTCTATCAGCAAGTACTGGACGCGCAGAAAGCGCTGGAAGATTTCCGTCGCACCCAGACCCTGAGCGCCGAAGAAAGCGACAAACTCGAACAACTGGCGCAGATGGAAGCTGCGCAGGACGAACTCAAGCGCTCCAGCGATGCCTTCACCGAGCGCGTCCAGCAACTGTCGGCCAAGCTGCAACTGGTCGGCCGGCAGATCGCCGACATGGAAGCCAAGCAGCGCACCCTCGACGACGCGCTGCGCCGTCGTCAGTTGCTGCCAGCGGACCTGCCGTTCGGAACGCCGTTCATGGATCCGGTCGATGACTCGATGGACAACCTGCTGCCGCTGCTCAACGACTATCAGGACAGCTGGCAGGGTCTGCTGCGCGCCGATGGGCAGATCGAGGCGCTGTACGCGCAGGTGCGTCTGAAAGGTGTGGCCAAGTTCGACAGCGAAGACGACATGGAGCGGCGTCTGTCGCTGCTGATCAACGCTTACGCACACCGCACCGATGAAGCGCTGACCTTGGGCAAGGCGCGGCGCGCGGCGGTCACCGACATCGCCCGCACCCTGCGCAACATCCGCAGCGATTACGACAGCCTCGAGCATCAACTGGCGCTGTTCAACCGCGAGATCAACAAGCGTCAGGTCTCCAACCTGCAGAGCTTCCGCATCGTCCTCGCGCCGAACAAGGAAGCGCTCAAGCACATCGACCAGATCATCCACAGCGCCGGCCAGTATGAGGAAGGCGAAACACTGTCGGTGTTTGACCTCAGCCAGAGCGCCGAGCAGGACAACAAGAACGAAGAGGCCAAGGAATACCTCGCGCGGCTGGTGGCAGCGAACCACAACCAGCTCGGCCTCAAGGACTTGTTCGAACTGGCTTTCGAGATCACCAAGGTCAACGGCCAACCGGTGATCCACACCGACATCGACGGCGCGGCGTCCAACGGCACGACCATGACCATCAAGGCGTTGACCAACATGTACTTGTTGCTGCACTTGATGGATCGCGACCTGGCCGGCCGCGTGCGTCTGCCGTACTACCTCGACGAGGCGGCGGACATCGACGAGAAGAACCAGGCGGCGCTGCTGGAAACCAGTCTGCAACTGGGCTTCGTGCCGATTCTGGCGAGTGTGAAGCCGCAAGTCTGCGCCAGTGTCGCGATCGACCTGGAAGGCGGCAGCGGCCCGGCGGGGATCTACATCGATGAGGCGGACTGGAAGTACATTCGCCGCCATGATGTGGTCAAGGCCACGCTGAATGTGCAGGCCGATGAGCCGGAGCTGGATGCGGTTTGATCGGCTTTAGCTGAAGGCAAAAAAAGGGCCGCGATCTGATGGGATCGCGGCCCTTTTTTATCGCCTGGGATTTGGGTTGAATCAGAGGGCCTCTTCGCGAGCAAGCTCGCTCCCACATAGAAACGCATACAAAATGTGGGAGCGAGCTTGCTCGCGAAGGCGTCTTGATAGACGCCCCATAAACTTCAGGTTACTTACCGAGCTGAATCTTCGGCGCCCAGGTCAGCCATTCATCCTCGAATTTGTCGAACAACGGGAACGTCTGCTCCGCCCGCGCCGGATTGCCCATGCGCTCGCCATCCGGGGTGGCGAAGGCAATCCCGCCCTGAATCAGTGTCTCCAGCGACTCGGTGCGCACCGTCACGCCCTTGAACAACCCATAATCGAAGCCCACGCCGCTGGTGTTCCAGAAGCGGCTGCCGCTGCGCACCAGTGGCGCGTACTTCGGCTCGATCAGGATGTGCACCAACACACGGTCAGCTGTCTGGCCCAATTCATAACCGGTCACCTTTCCGACGGTGATCTCACGGTAGGTCACTGGTACGCCAGGCTTAAGCGAACCACGACGTGCGGCGCTCAACACCAGACTCAGACCCGCTTCTTGCTTGGTGACTTCCGGCGCCTCGGCCAAGGCAACGAAGTTCTTCTGCGGGCCGAGATTCTTCGCCGCCGGCTGGACTTCGATGTATTTTCCGGTGACCAGCGTTTCCAGATTCTGCGTCTTGATCAGGCCCAGTTCCGGCTTGACCACCCAGAACTGACTGCCGACCCGGGCGATCTTTTCCGGTACTTCGGTGATGCGTGCGGTGAGGATTACCGACTGCATGTCATCGGTCAGATCGACGCTTTCAATCTTGCCGACATCCAGCCCCTTGAAACGTACCGGCGTACCGCTGCTCAAGCCGTCAGCGCGATCAACCTTGATCGTCACTACCGCGCCTTTCTTGTTCGCCTCATCGTGGTCGGCGAACAGACGGAAGCGCGGTATGCGTTTCTTCAACGGCGCATTGGCTTGCGGCGTTTCAAAGGCGATACCGCCGGCCATCAGGGTTTGCAAAGATTCACTCTTGACCTGAATGCCGCCGGTCAAGCCACCCGTGAGGGTAATGCCGCTGACATTCCAGAAACGCGTCGAGGCGTTGACCAGGTTTTCGTATTCCTTCTCGATGTGCACGCCGATGACCAGCTGCTTCTTGGTTCGGGAGAACTGGTAGCTCTGCACCGAACCGACCTTGACCTGCTTGTACAGAATAGGACTGCCGACATCGATCGAACCCAGCGAATCGGTAAACAACACCAAATGCAGGCCCGGCGAACGCAGATCCAGCGGCGGTGCTTTCGGTCGCGCCTCGAACTCGCGTTTCGGCGCAGCGCCTTTGTCGCCCGGACGCACGGCGATGTAGTTACCTTTCACCAGCGCTTCCAGGCCGGTAATACCCGCCAGGGAAATCGACGGTTTGACCACCCAGAACTGCGTGCCCTCAACCAGATAGTCTTCGGCCAACGGATCAAGGGTCAGCTCGGCTGTTGCACTGTTCAGGTCCGGATCGACTTTGAGCGCTTTCAGGTTGCCGACCTGAATGCCTTTGTACATCACCGGTGTGCGACCCGCCTGCAGGCCCTCGAAATCACTGAGTTTGACCTTCACGCGAATCCCGGCGGCGGCGGCGTCGAAGTCTTCATAGAGACGGAACGGCAGGCTCGGATCAGTCGCTGGGCTGTCCTTGCGATTCTCCGGCGTGGCGAAGGCGATGCCCCCAGCGACGATGCTGGCCAAGGACTCGCTACGGACTTTTACTCCGGACAGGTTGGCGTCGATGCTGATGCCGCTGGCGTTCCAGAAACGTGTGTGTTTGCGCACCAGTTTGGCGTAGGTCGGCTCGATGAACACCTTCAGTTCAACGGTGCTCTGATCCTCGGAAAGCACGTAGCTTTTGACCTGACCGACCTTGATCTGCTTGTAGAACACCGGGCTGCCGCGATTCAGCGAGCCGAGGCGATCGGCCTTGATGGTCAGGTGCAGACCGGGCTTGGCGTCGGACAGCGGCGGCTCTTCGGCGAGTGCCTTGAACTTGCGCACGGGCTCGCCTTCACCGGGACTGATCGCGACATAGTTACCCGAGACCAATGTCTCCAGACCAGTGATACCGGCCAGGGTCACGCTCGGTTTGACCAGCCAGAACCGCGTGCTGGTCTTCAGGTACTGCTCGACGTCCTTGTTCATTTCGATGGTGGCGATCACCCCTTTGGAGTTGCCCTCATCGTCGAGCTTGAGCGTCTTGACCTTGCCGACCGGCATGCCTTTGTAGACCACTTCAGTCTTGTTGGCCTGGATGCCTTCGCCGCTTTCAAAGCGCACCTGAATCTCGATACCAGTCTCGGAATAAGCACGCCAGCCGAGCCAGCCGCCGATGATCAGCGCGATCAGAGGCAGCACCCAAATGGCCGACCAGTTCGAAGCCGGTCGGGTTTTCGCTACAGGCAAATCAGTCATGGTCGTCGTCCGACTCCGTGTTATCCCAAATCAGTCGGGGATCGAAAGTTACTGCGGCGAGCATCGTCAGAATCACCACAGAGGCGAAGGCGACGGCGCCCAGATTGGCTTCGACACTGGCTATCCGGCCGAAGTTGACGACCGCCACGAGAATGGCGATCACGAAAATATCGAGCATCGACCAGCGGCCAATGAACTCGATGAATCGGTACATCCAGATGCGCTGACGGGCCGACAATGGCTGCCGGCGCTGCACGGAAAACAGCAACAACGCGATGCCGACCAGTTTGAACGTGGGCACCAGAATACTGGCGATGAACACCACGCTTGCGATCGGAATCATGCCGTGCTGCACCAGTTCAATCACGCCGGACATGATGGTGCTCGGTTCACCCTGGCCCAGGGAGCTGACCGTCATGATCGGCAAGACGTTGGCCGGAATATAGATAATGGCTGCCGTGATCAACAGCGCCCAGGTACGGGTCAGGCTGTTGGGGCGGCGAGCGTGAACCTGCGCGCCGCAGCGGGTACAGCTCTGCTCATCGACGTCAGCTTCCTGCTTGTTCAGTTCGTGGCATTCGGTGCACACCAGAATGCCCGCATCAATCGCCCGCATGGGCATCCTCTCCTGATAATGCCTGCCAGATCTGATGCGGTGACATCACCACCTCCAGCCAGACTTGTACCAACAACAAGCCAATGAAACATGCCAGCCCGAGGCCGACGGTGATGGCTGCCATATCCGCCAGCTTTACGATCGCGACAAGGACGCCCATGAGGTAGACCTCGAGCATGCCCCAGTCTCTGAGGTGGTGGTAAATACGATAGAGCAACAAGCCATAACTACGGCCGACATTGAAGCGGATCGTCAGTAGGACAAACAGCTGGCACAACAACTTGAGTAACGGTATGGCCATGCTGCAAAGGAAGACGACAATCGACACTCCTTGCATATCGGTGTTGAACAGACCGACCACGCCACTCCAGACCGTATCCTGCGAAGATTGCCCGAGGATATTGAGTTGCATGATGGGTAAAAAGTTTGCCGGTACGTAAAGTAATAATGCCGCAATCACCAGCGCGAGGCTGCGCTGCACCACGTTATGGCGATGGGCATACAGTTCGTAACCACAGCGCGGGCAGAGCGCTTTCTCACCATGGGCAAGTGTCGGCTTGCGCATCAGCAGGTCGCACTCGTGGCACGCTATCAAGTCTTCCAGCGGTAAATCTGACAGCCCGGGGGCGTCAACCGATTCTGACATACAGGCTCTGACTCCGATAAAGATGGGGCTATTCTAGTGTTCTGCTTCGAAAATAACTGTGCAATTTTGTTCGCCATAGCGCTGAAAACTTTTTCCCAGGCAAAACAAAACCCCAACTGCTTTCGCAATTGGGGTTTCGGAATTTAATCTTGACGATGACCTACTCTCACATGGGGAAACCCCACACTACCATCGGCGATGCATCGTTTCACTGCTGAGTTCGGGATGGGATCAGGTGGTTCCAACGCTCTATGGTCGTCAAGAAATTCGGGTACTGACTCGTGACCAGATGGCCTCGCTTCAGCAAATTGGGTATGTGACAGCTTTCGGTGTTTGTGCGCTTCGAACTTTCGGTTCGTTTCGTCTTCACACACCGCAATCTGGTGCCTTCTCAGGTCAGCAAATTGCTTGGGTGTTATATGGTCAAGCCTCACGGGCAATTAGTATTGGTTAGCTCAACGCCTCACAGCGCTTACACACCCAACCTATCAACGTCGTAGTCTTCGACGGCCCTTCAGGGAACTCAAGGTTCCAGTGAGATCTCATCTTGAGGCAAGTTTCCCGCTTAGATGCTTTCAGCGGTTATCTTTCCCGAACATAGCTACCCGGCAATGCCACTGGCGTGACAACCGGAACACCAGAGGTTCGTCCACTCCGGTCCTCTCGTACTAGGAGCAGCCCCTCTCAAATCTCAAACGTCCACGGCAGATAGGGACCGAACTGTCTCACGACGTTCTAAACCCAGCTCGCGTACCACTTTAAATGGCGAACAGCCATACCCTTGGGACCGGCTTCAGCCCCAGGATGTGATGAGCCGACATCGAGGTGCCAAACACCGCCGTCGATATGAACTCTTGGGCGGTATCAGCCTGTTATCCCCGGAGTACCTTTTATCCGTTGAGCGATGGCCCTTCCATACAGAACCACCGGATCACTAAGACCTACTTTCGTACCTGCTCGACGTGTCTGTCTCGCAGTCAAGCGCGCTTTT
>NZ_CP162738.1:0-232500 GCF_054667565.1 Pseudomonas sp. S3_G06 | reverse complement strand
TTTTCTTGCAGATTCTGCTTTTTACCCAGTAAACGCGGGATTCGCTTCATCACCGGCGGCAGACGAAGCAGCAAAAGCATGCCACCTATAAAGGCATAAATGGTCCACTCTTCCAGATCGGCCCGCACGATCCACAGCATATGCAGCAAACCAAGTCCGAGAATCAGGTAAACCAGGCGATGCAGCTTCTTCCAGCGAGCGCCCAAACGACGCTGACTATAACGATTCGATGTCACCGCCAGTATCAGCAATCCGAGAAAGCCCAGCGCACCGACAATAATGTAAGGCCGCTTGCGTAGCTCAACGCCCAACTGCGACCAGTCGAATCCGAGGATAAACGCCATATAGCTGAACAGATGCAGCGTCACATAAGCAAAACACCAAAGCCCTAACTGCCGGCGCACTGCAATCCACCCCGCCCAGCCGCTCAGCTTTTGCAGGGGAGTCATGCTCAGGGTGATCAACAGCAACACCAGCGTGCCAAGCCCGAGACGATCAACCAGCACCTTGCCCGGATCAGGCCCGAGCAGATCGGCGAACGCTTGATAGAACCACAGCAATGGCCAGACCGCCGCAGCAATGAAAACGCCCACTCGCCAGAACGGATAACGCATCAGTAGTTCTTCCGCAGATCGAGCCCTGTATATAAAGAAGCGACTTCATCCGAGTAGCCGTTGAACATCTGTGTATCGCGCACATTCGGTTTGAACAGGCTGTTCGGCAAGCGCCGCTCGCGCGCCTGGGTCCAGCGTGGATGGTCGACGGTAGGATTCACATTCGCGTAGAAGCCGTACTCATCGGCAGCAATGCTTTGCCAGGTGGTCTTCGGCTGCTCGCTGACCAGACTGATGCGCACAATGGACTTCACACTTTTAAAGCCGTACTTCCACGGCACCACCAGACGCAAAGGTGCGCCGTTCTGGTTCGGCAGTTCGCGGCCATACATGCCCACCGCGAGGATCGCCAAAGGATTCATCGCCTCATCGAGACGCAAGCCTTCGACATACGGCCAGTCGATCAAGGCAAAACCGGAACGCTGGCCGGGCATGCTCTTGGGATCCTGCAGGGTTTCGAAGCGGATGTACTTGGCCTTGGAAGTCGGCTCGACCTGTTTGAGCAAGGCCGAGATGGGAAAGCCGATCCAGGGAATGACCATCGACCACGCCTCGACGCAGCGCAGACGATAGATACGCTCCTCCAACTGATACGGTTTCATGAAGTCTTCCAGCGCGTAACGCCCTGGCTTACCCACCTCCCCGTCAATCACCACGCTCCAGGGTTCGGTTTTCAGGTCGCCAGCGTTCCTCGCCGGATCGCCCTTGCCGGTACCGAACTCATAAAAGTTGTTGTAGTTCGTCGCGTCTTTATAAGGCGTGATCGCCTCATCCTTGACGTTGACCGCCCCCCATTGTGTAGAAGGGAGCTTTTCGGCAAACCAGGCCGGAGCCTTGCCGGATTCGACATCAGAGTAGCGAGGGGCATCAGCGGCACTGGCCCAGCGCGGCAGGCTGCTCACGGCAATACCGGCAGCAGTGGCGCCGAGCAATTGGCGACGGGAGAGATAAATGGCTTCAGGCGTGACATCCGACTCATGGCAGTCGGATGCTTTGGGGATCTTGATCAACATGACAACTCCGCAGCTTTGGAGGACAGGTGCACCCATAGACTGCGGAGTATGCGGGAAATTACATCACTCGGCGTTTTTGTGACGACGAAGACGCAACAGATATTGCACCGGACCGGACGCCGCATAGGCGAGGAACACCAGCAGCAGAATGCGCGGCGGATCACTGAACACGACAGCGAATACCAGCACCACCGCCAGGATCGCCACGAACGGCACGCGACCTTTGAGATCCAGCTCCTTGAAGCTGTTGTACTTGATGTTGCTGACCATCAGCATGCCGGCCGCCGCCACCATCAAGGCCACCAGGAACGACATCTTCGAACCCTGAATGCCGTAATCGCTGAACGCCCAGACAATACCGGCCACCACACCTGCCGCCGCCGGGCTGGCCAGACCGATGAAGTAGCGTTTGTCCGCCGTGCCGACCTGGGTGTTGAAACGCGCCAGACGCAACGCCGCACCCGCTACATATATGAAGGCGACCATCCAGCCGACCTTGCCCATGTCTCCCAGCGCCCAGCCGAAGGCCAGCAATGCCGGCGCTACGCCGAAGGCGACCATGTCCGACAGCGAGTCGTACTCGGCGCCGAAGGCACTTTGGGTATTGGTCATGCGCGCCACGCGACCATCGAGGCCGTCGAGCACCATCGCGACGAAAATCGCGATCGCAGCGAAGGCGAAGTACTTGCTCGCATTCACCGAGTCGCCGGCGCTCAACGCGGCCTGTGCGCTCATCGAGTTGATGATGGAATAGAAGCCTGCGAACAGGTTGGCAGTGGTGAACAGGTTCGGCAGCAGATAGATACCACGATGCCGGACTTTACGACCTTCAGCGTCGTGCCCTTCTTCGATGTGTTCATCGATGGGCAGCAGGCTTTCGGCGTCGGAAGCCTTGTTCGGCTCTTCGGGACGTTCGCTCATGGACATTACCTTGCAACGGTTTGGAAAAAATTCGACAGAGGCTTGAGGACGACAGTTCGGCCACAAACGATGCAGCTTTATACCAGAAGCACCGGCCCAAACGAAAAAACGCGGCCGAGGCCGCGTTTTTCGTACAAGGAACGACGACTCAGTTCTTGGCTTTGTCGACGATCTTGTTGGCACCGATCCACGGCATCATGGAGCGCAGTTGCTCGCCGATGACTTCGATACCGTGAGCGGCGTTGTTACGACGCTTGGCGGTCATCGAAGGGTAGCCGGTTGCGCCTTCGCTGATGAACATTTTGGCGTATTCGCCGTCCTGAATACGTTTCAGGGCGTTGCGCATGGCCTGACGGGATTCGGCGTTGATCACTTCCGGGCCGGTCACGTACTCGCCGTACTCGGCGTTGTTGGAGATCGAGTAGTTCATGTTGGCGATACCGCCTTCGTACATGAGGTCAACGATCAGCTTCAGTTCGTGCAGGCACTCGAAGTAGGCCATTTCCGGCGCGTAGCCAGCTTCAACCAGGGTTTCGAAACCGGCTTTCACCAGTTCAACGGTACCGCCACACAGAACGGCTTGTTCGCCGAACAGGTCGGTTTCGGTCTCGTCCTTGAAGGTGGTTTCGATGATGCCGGTACGACCGCCACCGACGCCAGCAGCGTAGGACAGCGCAACGTTCTTGGCGTTGCCCGAGGCGTCCTGGTAGATCGCGATCAGGTCAGGGATACCGCCGCCTTTGACGAACTCGGAACGCACGGTGTGGCCCGGGGCTTTCGGCGCGATCATGATCACGTCGAGGTCGGCACGCGGAACAACCTGGTTGTAGTGAATCGCGAAGCCGTGGGAGAAGGCCAGGGTGGCGCCTTTCTTGATGTTCGGCTCGATTTCGTTCTTGTACAGCGAGGACTGGAACTCGTCCGGGGTCAGGATCATGACCAGGTCGGCAGCGGCAACAGCGGAAGCAACGTCGGTCACTTTCAGGCCATGTGCTTCGGCTTTGGCAACGGTGGCCGAGCCTTTACGCAGACCGACGGTAACGTCGACACCGGAGTCTTTCAGGTTGCACGCTTGAGCGTGGCCCTGGGAGCCGTAACCGATGATGGCAACTTTCTTGCCCTGGATGATCGACAGGTCGCAGTCTTTATCGTAGAAAACTTTCATGAATTTCCCCTTATATCCGGCCGTTCAGGCCATGCGCTAATTTGGTTTAGATGCTGAGTACTTTGTCGCCGCGAGCAATGCCGGTCACGCCACTGCGGACGGTTTCCAGAATCGATGCGGTGCCGATGGACTGAATGAAGCTGTCGAGCTTGTCGCTGGTACCGGTCAACTGAACGGTATACACGCTGGCGCTGACATCGACGATCTGTCCACGGTAGATATCGGTGGTGCGTTTGATCTCGGCGCGCTGGGCGCCAGTGGCCTTGACCTTGACCAGCATCAGTTCGCGTTCGATGTGAGCGCTTTCCGACAGGTCCACCAGCTTGACCACTTCGATCAGCTTGTTCAGGTTTTTGGTGATCTGCTCGATCACTTCATCGTGGCCCACTGTGGTCAGCGTCAGACGCGACAGGGTCGGGTCTTCGGTCGGGGCTACGGTCAGGCTTTCGATGTTGTAGTTGCGCTGCGAGAACAGGCCGACTACGCGAGACAGAGCGCCGGGTTCGTTTTCCAGAAGCAGGGAAATAATGTGCCGCATGATTAAGTACGCTCCGTCTTGCTCAGCCACATATCGCGCATGGAGCCGTCTTTGATCTGCATCGGGTAGACGTGCTCGCTGGTGTCGACCGCAACATCGATGATCACCAGGCGATCCTTCATGGCGAAGGCTTCGGCCATCTTCGACTTCAAATCTTTCGATTCGGTGATGCGTACACCAACATGGCCGTAGGCCTCAGCCAGCTTGATGAAGTCGGGCAGCGATTCCATGTAGGAGTGCGAGTGACGGCTGCCGTAGCTCATGTCCTGCCACTGGCGAACCATGCCCAGCACACCGTTGTTGAGGATGACGATCTTCACCGGCAAGCCGTATTGCAGGCAGGTCGACAGCTCCTGGATATTCATCTGGATACTTCCTTCGCCGGTGACGCAGGCAACGTCGTCGTCCGGGAAGCTCAGTTTGATGCCCATCGCTGCTGGCAGACCGAAGCCCATCGTGCCCAGACCACCGGAGTTGATCCAGCGGTTCGGCTTGTTGAACGTGTAGTACTGCGCGGCAAACATCTGGTGCTGACCCACATCGGAGGTCACAAAGGCGTCGCCCTTGGTCACTTCGCAGAGGGTTTCGATCACGGTTTGCGGTTTGATCTTGCTGCCGTCGCCCTTTTCATAAGGGAACAGGCCGCGATCACCACGCCATTCATCGACCTGCTTCCACCAACTGGCTACGGACTCCTTGTTCGGGGTCTCGCCGATTTCCTTGAGGATCGCGACCATTTCGGTCAGGACGCTCTCGACCGGACCAACGATTGGCACGTCGGCCTTGATGGTCTTGGAGATCGAAGCGGGGTCGATGTCGATATGGATGATCTTGGCGTTCGGGCAGAATTTCGCCGGGCCGTTGATCACCCGATCGTCGAAGCGTGCGCCCACTGCGAGGATCACGTCGGCATGGTGCATCGCCAGGTTCGCGGTGTAGCTGCCGTGCATGCCGAGCATGCCGATGAACTGGCGGTCAGTGCCCGGGAACGCGCCCAGGCCCATCAAGGTGTTGGTCACCGGCAGGTTGAGCATTTTCGCCAGTTCGGTCAGTTGCGCGGAGCCATTACCGAGGATTACGCCGCCGCCGGAGTACAGCACCGGGCGCTTGGCCGCCAACAACATTTCTGCTGCCTTGCGAATCTGCCCGGAGTGACCGCGAACGGCCGGGCTGTAGGAGCGCAGCTTGGCTTTTTTCGGGAAAACGTATTCGAACTTCTCGGCCGGGTTGGTCATGTCTTTCGGGATGTCGACCACGACCGGACCCGGACGACCGGATTGCGCCAGGTAGAAAGCCTTCTTCATGACTTCCGGGATTTCCGATGCGTGCTTGATCATGAAGCTGTGCTTCACGATCGGCCGGGAAATACCGATCATGTCGGTTTCCTGGAACGCGTCGGTGCCGACCATGGTGCTTGGCACCTGACCGGAAATGATCACCATTGGAATCGAGTCCATATAGGCGGTGGCGATACCGGTGATGGCGTTTGTGGCGCCTGGACCGGATGTGACCAATACCACGCCGGCTTTACCGGTGGCACGGGCGTAGCCGTCAGCCATATGGGTCGCCGCTTGTTCGTGACGAACCAGGATGTGGGTCACTTCCGGTTCTTTGAACAGGGCATCGTAAACATGCAGGAGAGCACCACCCGGGTACCCGTAGATATATTTGACGCCTTCGTCACGCAAAAAGCGGACGAGCATCTCACCGCCAGATAAAAGCTCCACGTTGTTCACCTCTAAAACGCCAGAATACCGTCCACAAAAAAGGGGCGGGTCTTAATAGGTTTACTTCTCGGCAGAGCATGAGCGACGGTGGTCGCCGACTACGTCAGCACTGACTGAGCAAGTATTGGGATCGTCCCAAGTGTTGCGGGCCTTTCCCACCCAGCGCGAGGTAACGCGTTGCGGGTGTAACAGGTCGGCGCGGATGTGCGCCTCATGATCTACCGAGTGGGTCTGCTTCTGGCAGTCCCTCTACAGCGGACTTTGGATTCTTCTGTTTCGCCCTCTGCAAGTCAAGTCGTCTGTTGGGTTAATTGTGGGTAACCACATGAGAACGCAAGAAAAAACCTGAAAAGCGCTACTCTGTTAGCGTCAATTGCGCATTTTTGCCAAGGAATCAGCATGCGAACGCTCCTCCTCACTCTGCTGATCGGCCTCAGCCCATGGTGCTCGGCCGCTCAAATCTACAAATGGGTCGATGCCCAGGGTGTCACGCATTTCGATGCACAGCCGCCGCAGGGCCAACCGTCCACGACCCTGCAGACGCCCTCCTCGCCCACTCCGAAAGCGGCGCCGATGCCGGGCGGCGGCGTACTTGGCGATCAGCAAGCCATTGATGCCAAGGTGAAAAAACAGGTCGCCGAACAGCAAGCGCAGCTCAAGGCGTTTTGCGAGCAGGCGCGCACAAACCTGGCGCAACTGCAGAACAATCCGCGTTTGCGTGAGGAGGTCGAGGGGGATGTGCGCAGG
Organism: Pseudomonas sp. S3_G06; assembly: GCF_054667565.1. Lineage (NCBI taxonomy): Bacteria > Pseudomonadati > Pseudomonadota > Gammaproteobacteria > Pseudomonadales > Pseudomonadaceae > Pseudomonas > Pseudomonas sp. S3_G06. Next base: position 225,775 of record NZ_CP162738.1, on the reverse strand, counting down.
CTCGACGATACACAGCGTCAGGAACGCATCGTCGAAGCGCAGAAGCAGATTGCCGAGAACTGCTCGTAATCGCGGCGAAGGAGCTGTGTCGGAGCTGCCGAAGGCTGCGATCTTTTGACTTGTTCGAAGAGCAAGATCAAAAGATCGCAGCCTCGTTGCACTCGTCAGCTCCTACACAACCGCGTTCAGCGGGATGCAGTGATCAGCAGGTCAAACTCTTTGAGCAGCACCTGCAATTGACGATCCTTGCCGCCAAGGTTGCGCTGGGCAAAGACCATTTCCGCCATTTCCTGAATGCCCGAGGCGTTCGGCAAGGGCAGATCCTGTTCGAGGATCAGCTTCATGCGCGGCAGGAAGATCCATTGCAGCCATTGCTCGAAGTCCAGCGTGTCGACCGAAAACGGCTCGACACTGCTCAGGGCTTCGGCGGACGGCTGAACTTCATCCCACCAACCCTGGGTGCGCAGCTCGCGTTCGATCAGCAACAGCTGATCGGCGATTTTCGGGAAGCGCACATCCATCACAGGGAAACCTTGGCCTTCTGACGGGCCAGTGCGGCGCCGGCGGAATCGCCTTGTTTCTCACGAGACTGAGCGATGATTTCCCACAGGCTGGCTTGCAGATCCGGACGACCGTTGGCCATGGTCAGCGCACGACGGGCAAATTGCTCGGCTTGCGGTGCATCGCCCTGAGCCATGCGTACTTGCGCCAGACGGTACAGCACTTGTGGCTCACGGGGGGCGACACGTTGCGCCCGCTCCAGGCTGGAAGAGGCACCGTTGAGGTCGCCGCCGGCCTGCTGCTGTTGCGCGGTGGTCAGCAAGGCGAGGACCGGGCCGTCCAGTTGCTCATCCGCCGACAGACCGCCGCCACTGCTGGCCGAAGGAATGCCACTTGGCGTCGACGGCATGCTGTAGCTGCCGGAGTTGATCGGCGCCGACTCAACCGCCGATGGGTTGTACGGCCCCGACGTGATACCGCCGGATGCAGGCCCCGGGACGATCGGCGAAGAACTGATCGGTGTCGACACCGCAGCACCGCCGCCCGGCACCATCACCACCACGCCGGTATCGCCTTGCGGAATCGCCTGAGGCTGGCCCTGCGCCGGGCGCTTGACCGTGGTCTGGCGGAAACCGCCATTGGCGCCGATGCGTTCGCTATTGGACACGGCCGTACCCGAATCCACTACCGGAATCGAACCACGCTGTACGGTGGAGCAGCCGCTGAGCAAAGCCACGGCGGTCACCGCTGGAATCAACCACTTGTTCACTTGAAACCCTCTTTGCTTAATTCATCCAGCCCTTGACCCAGTCCATCACCGACTCCGGCGAGGCAGGGGTTTCACTTGCACACGCGGCGCCGGGTGGCGGTTCGCTGCCGCGAATATACGGCATCTGTACCGCGCCGGGGCAGTTGGCATCGGAGCCCTGGCCGGTGCGCGAATCGACCCAGGCCTGCACGACGTTGTCCGGCTGCGGCATGTCCAGCGGCAGCGGATCGGCCTTGCGCATGAAACTGGTCCAGACCTGCAACGCACCGGTGGCCCCGGTGAACGGCGTCTTGCCGTTGTCATCGCGGCCGAGCCAGACCACCGCCAGCAGATCCTGACTGAAACCGGCGAACCAGCTGTCGCGCGAATCGTTACTGGTACCGGTCTTGCCCGCCAGGGTCAGGGTCTTGGGCAGCACGTTATAAACCGAACTGCCGGTACCTTCACGCATCACCCGCTGCATGGCGTTCTGGATCAGGTAAATCGAGGCAGGATCGAAGCGCTGTTCGATCTGGAAGGGATAACGCTTGAGCGGCTCGCCCTCGGCGGTCAACACGCTGCGAATGCCGCGCATCGGCGTATTGAAACCACCGTTGGCCAGCGTCTGATACATGGTCGCCACTTCGATCGGCGTCATGCCGCCGGCACCGAGCAGCATCGACGGGAACGCCGGGAATTCACGAGTGACGCCCAGGCGACCCACGGTCTTGAGCACATTCGGCACACCGACTTCCAGGCCCAGACGCGAGGTCGACAGGTTGTAGGAATGCGCCAGGCCCTGATAGAGGAAAACCGTACCGTGGGAGCGGCGATCGTAGTTCTGCGGCTTCCACACCTGACCGTTGGCGCCCTTGACCGAAAGCGGATCGTCCGACAGCCAACTGGTCAGCGTGTACTGGCTCGGCTTCTCGAGCGCGGTCAGATACACCGCCGGTTTGATCAAAGAACCAATCGGGCGCACCGCATCCAGTGCACGGTTGAACCCGGCGTAGCTGGCCTGACGGCTGCCGATCATCGCCTGGACTTCACCGGTTTCCGGGTTGGTCACGACCATCGCCGCTTCGACGTCATCGGAGCCCTTGCGCCCGGCCAGACGCTTGAACGTGTCGTTGACCGAGGCTTCGGCTTTCATCTGCAGAATCGGGTCGAAACTGGTGAAGATGCGCAGACCCTCTTCGGTCAAGTCTTCGTCGCGGTAGTCTTCGCGCAACTGACGTTTGACCAAGTCGATAAAGCCCGGGAACGAGCTGTCGGCGAGCTTGCCGCGAGTCGTCACACCGAGCGGCATTTTCTTCGCCGCCTCGACCTGTTCTGGGGTTGCCACGCCTTGCTGCGCCAGCACGTCGAGGACCAGATTACGCCGCTCCAGCGCGCGCTCCGGGTTGCGACGCGGGTTGTAGTAGGACGGCCCCTTGACCATGCCGACCAGCAACGCCACTTGATGCAGTTTCAGCTCGGACAATGGCTGGCCGAAGAAGAACTGACTGGCCAGACCAAAACCGTGCACCGCACGCTGGCCGTCCTGACCGACGAAGACTTCGTTGAGGTAGGCCTCAAGAATTTCCTTCTTGTCGTAATGCAGTTCCAGCAGCAACGCCATCATCGCTTCGGTGAGCTTGCGGGTCAGGCTGCGTTCGCTGGTCAGGTAGAAGTTCTTCACCAACTGCTGGGTCAGCGTACTGCCGCCCTGAGTCATCTTGCCGCCAGAGGTGTTGATCCACACCGCGCGGGCGATCGATTTCGGCGATACGCCCCAGTGACTATAGAAGTCGCGGTCTTCCACGGCGATCAGGGTTTCGAGCAAGTACGGCGGCACCTGATCAAGTTTGATCAGGATGCGGTCTTCAAGATTTTTCGGGTAAATGCCGCCGATCATCAGCGGCTCGAGGCGCACCACCGACAGCTTCGAACCGTTGGTCGCGGACAGCTCAGCAACGTAATCGCCGGAGAAGCGCACGCGAACCGGTTGCGGTTTCTCAAGGCCTTCATAGAACTGGAAGCCACGGGTGTTCAGGTCAACCGTATTGCCGCTGACGGCGGCGGCGCCGGGGCCATTGCTCACGGCTTCGCGGCGATAGCCGAGGGCATCGAGTTCGGTGAGGAAATCGTCCTTGCTGAGCTTCTGTCCGACGAACAGCTCGAGCGGGCGCGCGTATACCTTGGCCGGGATGGTCCAGCGCTTGCCGGAGAACTTCTCCTGCACCACGGCATCGAGGTAAACGGCGAAGCCGGCCAGCACTACAAGGCCGACCAGGCTGAGTTTAATGGCCCAGCTCAACCATGGGCTGAGGCCCTTGGTTGGTGGTTTTTTCTTGGTACGGGGGGATCGGGATCGAGTCATGGCGGCGGATTATACGCACTTTATCGATCCTCAACAGGCACGCGCGGAGGTTTGCGTCAGGCGGGCAAGCAGCCATAATGGCCGCCTCGAATTCCCCCGTCTCTGAAGGATCGCCCGTGAGCCAGTCCCTGATCGCTGCCCTGCAAAACCCGGCCCTCTACCCGCATCCCGTCGAAGGATTTCAGGTCATCGAAACTCACATCTCGTGGGTGATCCTCACTGGCCCCTTCGCCTATAAAGTGAAGAAGCCAGTGAATTTCGGCTTTCTCGACTTCACCAGCCTCGATGCACGCGCGCATTTCTGCGCGGAAGAGCTGCGCCTGAACCAGCGTCTGACCGCTGATTTGTATCTGGACGTGTTGCCGGTAACCGGCAGCGTCGAAGCACCACAACTGGGCGGCGACGGCCCGGCTATCGAATACGTGCTGAAAATGCGCCAGTTCCCCCAGAGCGGCTTGCTCAGCACCCTGCAAGCCAATGGCGAGCTGACTACTCAGCACATCGATGCTCTGGCTGAGCAGATCGCGCACTTCCACCTTCACGCACCGAAAGTCCCGGCCGAACACGACGCCGGCACACCGGACAGCGTGATGGCGCCGGTCGCGCAAAACTTCGAGCAGATCCTGCCATTCCTCAGCGACAAAAACGACTTGCTGCAACTTGAGGCATTGAAAGCCTGGGCCGAAAGCAGCTTCGAGCGCCTCAAGCCCCTGTTCGCCCAGCGCAAGGCGCAAGGTTTTACCCGTGAATGCCACGGCGACATTCACCTGGGCAACGCCACGGTCATCGACGGCAACGTGGTGATCTTCGACTGCATCGAGTTCAACGAGCCATTCCGTTTCACTGATGTCTGGGCCGACACCGGTTTCCTCGCCATGGACCTGGAAGACCGTGGCCTGAAATCGTTGGCGCGTCGCCTCATCAGCCAGTACCTGGAACTGACCGGCGACTATGAGGGCCTGGAAGTGCTGAACTTCTATAAAGCCTACCGCGCGCTGGTGCGAGCCAAGGTGGCATTGTTCAGCATGCCGGCCGACGCGACTGCGGTGCAGCGCGCCACCACCCTGCGCCAGTACCGCAACTACGCCAACCTGGCGGAAAGCTACAGCACCATTCCTTCGCGCTTCATGGCAATTACCCACGGTGTTTCCGCAGTCGGCAAGAGCCATGTGGCCATGCGACTGGTCGAAGCACTGGGCGCAATTCGCCTGCGTTCCGATGTCGAGCGCAAGCGCCTGTTCGGTGAGCAGACGGTTACCAACGATGTGCAGGCCGGCATTTACAGCGCCGACGCCAGCGCCGCGACCTACGCGCGCCTGCACGAAATCGCCGAGATAATTCTGCACGCTGGTTTCCCGGTAGTGATCGACGCGACTTACCTCAAGCGCGAGCAGCGCGATAACGCGGCGAAGATTGCCGAAGCCACCGGCGCGCCATTCCTGATCCTCGACTGCAACGCCCCGCAAGCGGTGATCGAGAGCTGGCTGGCGATGCGTCAGGCCGACCAGAAAGATCCGTCCGACGCCACCCTCGCCGTGATCGAAGCGCAGCAGGCGAATCGCGAAGCGCTGACGCCGGAAGAAATCCTGCGCAGCAAACGCGTACAGACCAATGAATCCGGGACACTGGATACCGTAGTCGCGCAGATTCGTCAGCGCCTGCCAGGCCTGTAAAAAACTATTTCGGCCGTGAAGCCCTCGCCCGCTTCACGGCCGTCAAATAGTGGCACTATACTGGCGTCATAAAACCAACAGGTGATCTGACATGAGCCAGCCCAAACTGCTCGACACTCCGCTTTACGCCCTGCTGCACAAAGATGACGTCGCAGGCTTCAACAAGGAACGGCCACTGGATGGTCCGATCGACATGGTCGGCGGCGATTTCCGTGGTCTCGACCTGCGCGAGCTGAACGCCGACGGCGTGGATTTCCGCGATGCGTACTTCCGCTCCGCCGATCTGCGCGGCATCGACTTCCGCAAGGCTTCGCTCGAAGGCGCCAGCCTGGCCCATGCGCAAATCTCCGGGGCGTACTTTCCGCCGGAGCTGAGTGCTGACGAGATTCTGATGTCGATGAATTTCGGCACGCGGCTGCGCTATCGCACCCGCTGAAACCAGGAAATCTTCCTGACACCACGCCTTTCCCCTGGGGGAGCGAGCCTGCTCGCGAAGGCGTAGTGTCAGCTGATATCGATTGTGTCTGATACGCCCTCTTCGCGAGCAGGCTCGCTTGTACATTGTTACCCGCCTAACTCGCTTCCCTCTGCGTTCGCAGCTCCTTTACCCCCCTTTCTTAGAAGCTTTTGCGTCGAATCCGACCAAACAACCACGCTTTTCCTACTGATGGCTACACTGCTGAGAAGCTCGCCCACGCACCATTCGGCCGTCGCAAGGAGGCTTGATGAATGATGAACTGCAACACCTGAAAAATCTTGGCAAGACATCGGCGCAATGGCTGCATGCCGTGGGCATCCACAGCGCCTCGGACTTGCGTCGCCTCGGTGCAGTGGATGCCTACCGGGCCGTGCGTACTCGGGGGTTTCGCGCATCGAAGGTGTTGTTGTATGCGATCGAGGGCGCGTTGATGGACGTGCACTGGAACGATATCCCCGCCGAGCGCAAGGACGCCTTGAACAAACAGCTCGAAGCCATTTCCGCGCGCCACAAGAACTGAACAGGCGCTGACGCCATGTATTTACTGGGGGAACAATCGGCCCACGCCGACGCATTGATCAATCGCTTGCAGAATCTTCCTGGGCAGTGGCTGCAGGATTTGTCGCCGTGCGCGCCGGTCATCGAGCTGGAGGCAACGGACGATATGTTTGCACAGGTGCCGAGCGATCAGTTGTTTCTGCTGAGCGAGGGCGTGGTACATGGCTGCATCGCGGGCCGTGCGCTGTTCTACTGGCAGGAAGGTGATCTGCTCGGCCTGCAACGTGGCGAGCAATGGAGCGACTGCCGCATTTGCAGCGACAGCGCTGTGCGCCTGGTGCCCTATGGGCGCGCTGAGGTTTTGCAGCATTTGTATGCCGACCCTGATCGAGCGGAGCAGTTGCTGAGCTATCTGCTCGGGCAAATGGCGCTGCTCGCCCATGCCGTGGCCGAGCTGAAACCTCGGGAGTTTCGCAGCACCAACGGCTTCAAACGGGTCGAGGCCGGCGCCGTGCTGATCCAACAGGGCGATGCAGCGGATCATGTCTTTGTGATTATTGACGGGCATGCCGAGGCGTTCCTCGACGGGCACAAGGTAGGCGACGTGGCCAAGGACGAGATTTTCGGCGCCATGGCGTTGTTTACCGGCGAGCCGCGCAACGCTTCGGTGGTGACGTCCGTGCCGAGCACGGTGATGTTGATTCCCGGTGATCAATTTTTGAGCATGACCCGCAGCAATCCGAAGATCGCCCATAGCCTGATTGAGGGAATGGCTCGACGCATCGGCCAGTTGAATCGCCAGATCACGCAGTTGACGACGCAGCGCACCTAGCGCAATGCCCTTTATTCACAGGGCCTCACCACCGCTCGCAAAACTAAATTACAGATTTGCGAAATCAGCGGTTGACGCGGTAATGAGAATCGCTATGATTATCACAACTGGTCGCGAGATCAGTCGATATTCTGAAAAGCCCTTGGTTCGGACTCTCAGATTATCTCCTCATCAGGCTAATCACGGTTATTTGACCCGGTTTTTTACCGGGTCTTTTTTTGCCTGTGGAAAAGTCATTTAGCGAATTGTTGGCGCATCTGCTCGCAGTAATCCGGCTTCGGCGTGGCAGGCGTGTACCAGACGTAATCGGCCATCGCCGCCGATACCGCAGCGCCCTGCTCGGCCAGCATCAATACGATTGGCGCCTTGCCAGCGCCGAGATCCAACAGATGCAGCGGCACGCCGACATCCTTGCGCGCATGCCAGGCACCGGCCAGCAGAATCGAAGGCATCGGCGCCGCCAGCATGCGTTCGGCCATGCGTCGATCACGCTGCTGCTGAATTGCCAACATCGCAGGCATCTGTGATTCGGGCAGCAAGCCGCAGTGGGATTCACTGATTTGCCCAAGCAAAGTTTTTTTAACCGACAGCGAATTGCTGCGCGGACCGTTCAGAGCAGGTGGATTGCGGTAGAACGCGCGGATTTCGCTGTCATCGAGATTGGCCGCCAGCAACGGATACGGCTGCGACAGGGCAAAGCGCACGATTGGCCCGTAAAGATTCCAGTCCCAGCCCTCTTGCCAGGCCAATGCCGCGGGCAGATCTGCCGGAACGGATTTCGACTGGCGTGCCGCATCGACTTTCGCTTGTTGAACCGGCGAAAGCATTTCCAGCAGCAGACTGCCTTGCGCTCGCTGCTCGCCGAGCGACTGCAACAGCCACAACTGTGCGGCATGGTGATCGGCGTTGTCGTGCTGCTCACCGATGATCAAACGCTCAGGCTCAGCCAGACGCTCCAACAGTTGCTGCACACTCAGTACCTCGCCGCTGCGCAGATCGCGGATATCAGCGCCCACTGGCGGAGCCGCCACGTGCTGACACCCCGCGAGCAACACCAGCGCCAACAACCACAATCCACGCATGCAACACCTCAATGATGATTCAGCGGGCGATGATCAGCGGATGCCCACGCTCCGGGTGCGACTGCACCAAAACCTCCAGGCCGAACACCGCTTTGAGCGTTTCCGGACGCAGCACCTGCTGCGCAGTATCCAGCGCGACCGGGCGCCCCTCCTCCAGCAACAGCACGCGATCACAATAGCGCGCCGCCAGATTCAGATCATGCAGGATCACCAGCACCGCCGCGCCGCGATCGGCGAACTCGCGCACCGCCTGCAAGGTGGTGTGCTGATGCAGCGGATCGAGCATGGATGTCGGTTCGTCGAGCAACAGGGTTTGCCCGGCCTGACCCGGCCAGAGTTGCGCCAGCACCCGCGCCAGATGCACGCGCTGACGCTCGCCACCGGACAACGCCAGATAGCTGCGCCCACTCAGGTGCCCGGCATCGGCGGCGGCCAGCGCTGCCGCGACAATCTCGTCGTCGCGTACGCGCCCGGTCTGGTACGGCAAACGGCCCATGCCGACGACCTCTTCCACGGCGAAGGCAAAATCCAGCGTCGACACCTGCGGCAACACCGCCAGTCGTTGTGCCCGCTGCGTTCCGCTCCAGTGGCTCAACGTCTGACCATCGAGCGAGACATTGCCGTCGCTGGCGGGCAACTCACCACATAAGGCGCCGAGCAAGGTGCTTTTGCCGGCGCCGTTCGGTCCCAGCACGCCAAGCACTTGACCGGGTTCGAGCCTGAGCGTGACTCCACTGAGCACAGCCTTGCGGCCACGGCGGACATGCAGATTGTGCGCAGACAACATCAGGCACGCCCTCGCAGCAGCAGATAAAGGAAGAACGGCGCGCCGATAAACGCGGTGACAATGCCGATCGGCAACTCCGCCGGCGCCAGCGCCAAGCGCGCCACCAAATCGGCGAGTAATAACAGGCTTGCACCGGCCAGCACCGAGGCTGGCAGCAGAACTTTGTGATCCGGGCCGGCCAGCAGGCGCACCAGATGCGGCACCACCAGCCCGACAAAACCGATCATGCCCGCACCCGCCACCGCCGCGCCGACACCCAGCGCTGTACAGAACACCAGTTCGCGCTTGAGCCGTTCGACATCGATGCCCAGATGACCGGCCTCGGATTCACCGAGCAACAAGGCATTCAATGCCTTGGCCCGACGCGGCAGCCACAGCGCCACGCCGATGGTGATGATCAGCAAGGGCCACAGCCGCGCGTAACTGGCGCCGTTGAGGCTGCCGAGGTTCCAGAAGGTCAGGGTGCGCAGCGTCGCGTCATCGGCCAGATAAGTGAACAGGCCGACCGCCGAACTGGCCAGCGCCGTCAGCGCGATACCGGCCAGCAACATGGTCGCCACGTGGGTCTGACCGTTGCGCCGGCCCAGCCGATAGACCAGCGCCGTCACCCCAAGACCACCAAGAAACGCACACACCGACAACAGATACGGCCCGAACCACTCCGGCAGGCCGCCGAATAAAGAACCGCCGACAATCGCAATCGCTGCGCCAAGTGCCGCGCCACTGGACACCCCGACCAGCCCCGGATCGGCCAGCGGATTACGAAACAGACCCTGCATCGCCACGCCGGACAGCGCCAGCACGCCACCGACCGCCAAGCCGAGCAAGGTTCGCGGCAGGCGGATCTGGCCGAGAATCAGCTCGGCCTGCTCCAGCCCCTCCGGCGCCAGCGGCACGCCAACCAGACGCAGCGCGGCGCGCAAAGTGTCAAACAGCGGCAGGCTCACCGGCCCCAATGCCAGCGACAGCCAGATCGCCAGCAGACACAACAATGTCAGGCCGATGAACAAGCCACGGGGTTTGACCAGTGTGGTCATTGGCCGCCCTTGGCCGGGTAGAAACCGTCCGTCAGGGTTTGCAAAGCAGCCGGCAACCGTGGCCCGAGACCGCCAACCAGCAGCGTCGGATCCAGCTCCATCACCCGCCCGCTCTTGGCAGCACGGCTGGAATTGAGGATCGGGTTTTCCTTGAACAATGCCGCTTTTGCGGCCTCGCCGGTCAGCGCACGGTCAGCGAACACCAGCACTTCGGGATCGAGGCTGGCGAGGGATTCGACAGAAAACGGTTTGTAGCCGCTATGCGTCGCAAGGTTGTGCCCGCCAGCCTGTTGCAGCAACCAATCGGCGGCAGTGTCCTTGCCGGCGATCAACGGCTTGCCGCCAGCGTGCCCGAGCAACAGCAACACGCCCGGAGCTTTCTGCGTGGCCTGCACTTGGGCAACGCGCGCTTTCTGCGCCTGGAGCTGCTGTTGATAACTCTGCAGCAGCTGCGCTGCCTGGCTTTGTGCGCCGAGCAACTGGCCCAGATGAGTGACATTCTTTTCCAATGTCGGCAGATCAGGCTGGGCTGAAAACAACTCGACCTTGACCTTGGCCGCTTTGACTTGCGCCAGAACCGGCGGCGGGCCCATTTCTTCGGTACCGACCAGAATGTCCGGGCGCAGGCTCAAGATGCCTTCGGCCGACAGGCTGCGCTGATAACCAATACTCGGCAGGGCCTGCAACGATTGGGGATGCTGACTGGTGGTGTCGACCCCAACCAGTTTTGACTCGCCACCCAGCGCGCTGACCCATTCCGACAGCGCGCCGCCAGCGCTGACCCAGCGTTGCGGTAAATCCGCTGCGCTCGCCTGATGGCTGAGAAAAAGGCCGACGCACAGTACGGCAACGCGGGTTTTCAGGCGCATACGCAGCTTCCTTGAACAAGGTTTCCCGGGCATCGGCGCAGCGAGCCAAGTATCCTCGGCAACGGCCAGACTCCCTGTGGGAGAAGGTCGCCATTTGATAATTGTTTGCATTTGAACGTCAAGCTCGGACATATCCAGACACGAGCGGACATTTGAGGATAGCCATGAAGTTTCTCTGCGCCGGCAGCGATCTGGCCGAAGCCGGCAGTCGCGGTTTCGAAATCGAAGGCAAAAAGCTGTTTGCCGTGCGTCGTGGCGGCAAGGTGTTTGTCTATTTCAATCGCTGCCCGCACCGGGGCGTCGGGCTGGAATGGCAGCCCGACCAGTTTCTCGATCCGAGCAATAGCCTGATCCAGTGCGCTACCCATGGCGCACTGTTTCTGATCGAGGACGGCGAATGCGTCGCCGGCCCCTGCGCCGGGCAGTCGCTCACGGCAATTGAATGCCGGGAAGATACACAAGGCGTGTGGGTCGACGTTTAACCGTTTAGCCGCACGTCGAGTCGGCGGTCGATGACCATTTCTTCGTGGTCAAGGCGCACACCGTAGGCCAACACCTCAACACCGCAGGCGACCGCTTCACGCAGCGCCTCGGCGTAAGCCCAATCGATTTCCTCGGCCGGGCGCACGGCATCGATGCCGGTGAGGTTCACGCAGTACAACTGCACCGCCCGAATGCCGTCGCGCGCCAGATGCGCCAGCTCGCGCAGATGTTTGGCGCCGCGCTGGGTCACCGCATCGGGAAACGCCGCCACCGCCGTGCCGTCGAAGCCGAGGGTGACGCTTTTGACTTCGACATACGCCGGCCCACTGGGGTATTCGAGGCGGAAGTCGATGCGGCTTTTTTCCTGTCCGTAGGCAACCTCACGCTTCAACGCGGTAAAGCCGTTCAACTCGGTGATCACGCCGGCCTGCAAGGCTTCCTCCACCAAGCCGTTGGCGCGCCCGGTGTTGACGCAAAACAGCCGGCCCTGCGGGGTTTCGCCAATTTCCCAAGTGCCGGGCAATTTGCGTTTCGGGTCATTGGAGCGACTGAACCAGACCTGCCCGCCCTCGACCTGGCAATTGAGCATCGAACCGGTGTTGGGGCAGTGAATGGTCAGCAATTCGCCGCTAACGGTCTCGATATCGGCGAGAAAACGCTTGTAACGACGAATCAGCCGCGCTTCTTCCAGAGCAGGATAAAAGCGCATCAGCCTTGCCAGCTCTTCAAGCCGCGCGCGATGCGTTCCACGGCTTCCTGCAAACGTGCGAGGTTCTGTGTGTAAGCGAAACGCACGTGATGGCTGGCCTGATAACGACCGAAATCCAGTCCCGGCGTAAAGGCAACGTGCTCGGTTTCGAGGAAATGTCGGCAGAATGCGAAGGCATCACCGCCGAAACGGCTGATATCGGCGTACAGATAAAACGCGCCTTCCGGCTCAACGGCGATGTTGAAACCGAGTTCACGCAGCGCCGGCAGGAGGAAGTCGCGACGGCGCGCAAACTCGGCGCGGCGCTCTTCGAAAATCGCGATGGTGGCTGGCTCGAAACAGGCCAGCGCCGCGTACTGCGCCATGCTCGGCGCACTGATGTAGAGGTTCTGCGCGAGTTTTTCCAGCTCGCTGACCGCCGCTTCTGGCGCGACCAACCAGCCCAGGCGCCAACCGGTCATGCCGAAATACTTGGAGAAACTGTTGAGGACAAAAGCGTTGTCATCGACTTCCAGCACACTGGCGGCATCAGTGCCGTAGGTCAGGCCGTGGTAGATCTCATCCACCACCAAGTGCCCGTGCCTGGCCTTGATCGCTGTGGATAATCCGCCCAGTTCATCGCGGGTCAGCAAAGTGCCCGTCGGGTTGGCCGGCGAAGCGACAAGGGCGCCGACACTATCGTGATCCCAATGCCGCTCGACCAGATCCGGGGTCAGTTGATAACGCACCTCCGGCCCGACCGGCACCAATTGCGCCGCGCCTTCGACCAGCCGCAAGAAATGCCGATTGCACGGGTAGCCCGGGTCGGCGAGCAGCCAGTGTTTTCCCGGATCGACCAACAGGGCACTGGCGAGCAACAGCGCGCCGGAGCCGCCCGGCGTGATCAGAATCCGTCGTGGGTCGATATTCAGGCCGTACCGCGATTGGTAGAAACCGGCGATCGCCTCGCGCAGTTCGGGAATGCCACGGGCGGCGGTGTAACGGGTCTTGCCGGCGCTCAACGCAGCTTGTCCGGCGCGGATGATCGGCTCGGCGGTGGTGAAGTCCGGCTCGCCGATTTCCAGATGGATCACGTCGTGGCCTTCGGCCTGCAATTCATTGGCCCGCGCCAGCAGCGCCATCACATGGAACGGTTCGATCGCACGACTGCGCGCACTGTAGGGGCCCATTGGAATGCCTTTGACGGAAAAAAGAGACGATTCTACCTGTCTGCCGGAACGAGCGAGAACCCGTGAAGGTCACAGCCTCAAGAACGCTGGACTGTAACGATCTGAACGTACGCTCCAGGATTGACTAAAATCAGTCATTGAACAGGTCTCCCTTCCCACAGACACGGCTTGTCAGACATCTGCAAGCGCCACTCGCCGGGGGCTCGACATCCGGGAGTAGCGCAGGCTGATTTGATCTGGTAAGTTCGCCCGCTTGCAGCCGCAGGGCCGGCAGGTGTCGGTGATGGAGCAATCCTGCGCAATGGATTACAAGAGTAGAGGCGGTCTATTTCATGTCCACCCAAGCAAAGCAACAGCAGAAAGACACGATCAGCGGCTTCGAACCTTATGTTTCGAAGGCGGGTGAAGAGTACATGGGCGCTCCAATGCGCGCGCACTTCACCAAGATCCTGAACAAGTGGAAACTGGACTTGATGCAGGAAGTCGACCGCACGGTTGATCACATGAAAGACGAAGCGGCCAATTTCCCTGACCCGGCCGACCGTGCCAGCCAGGAAGAAGAGTTCGCCCTCGAACTGCGCGCCCGCGACCGCGAGCGCAAGCTGATCAAGAAAATCGACAAGACGCTGCAACTGATCGAAGACGAAGAGTACGGCTGGTGCGAGTCCTGCGGCATCGAGATCGGCGTCAAGCGCCTCGAAGCCCGCCCGACAGCGGATCTGTGCATCGACTGCAAGACCCTTGCGGAAATCAAGGAAAAGCAGGTCGGCAAGTAATCTCGGCCTGAACGAAAAACGGAGCGTGCGAACGCTCCGTTTTTGTTTCTGTGTTTTGCCCGCGGAACCTGCTTCTGCCTCTGTGGGAGCGAGCCTGCTCGCGAAAGCGTCCCTTCAGACAGCTCATTATTGCCTGACACAGCGCTTTCGCGAGCAGGCTCGCTCCCACAGAGGTAACCTGCTCAAATTCTGAATAGCCTTTATCGCCTCCATGACTGCCAAATCCCCCGCCTACATCGGCCGCTTCGCCCCCACCCCCAGTGGCCACCTGCACTTCGGTTCGCTGGTCGCTGCGTTGGCGTCTTACCTCGACGCCCGCTCCGTCGGTGGGCGCTGGCTGGTGCGCATGGAAGATCTCGATCCGCCGCGCGAAGAGCCCGGTGCGCAAGCGGCGATTCTTAAGGCGCTGGAAAGCTACGGTTTCGAATGGGACGGCGAAATGGTCCGCCAAAGCGATCGACACGCGGCTTATGCCGAAGTGCTCGACAGCCTGTTCAACCATGGCCTGGCCTACGCCTGCACCTGCTCGCGCAAACAACTGGAGCCCTATCACGGGATTTATCCGGAGTTTTGCCGCAATGCCGGCCATGATCAGCACGACGTCGCGATCCGCCTGCGCGTGCCGGAGCTGGAATACCACTTCATTGATCGCGTGCAGGGCGAATACCGCCAGCACCTGGGCCGTGATGTCGGCGATTTCATTATCCGTCGTCGCGATGGTCTCTACGCTTATCAATTGGCCGTGGTGCTCGACGACGCCTGGCAAGGCATTACCGACATCGTGCGCGGCGCTGACCTGCTCGATTCGACGCCGCGTCAGCTGTACCTGCAAGAACTGCTCGGCCTGAAACAGCCGCGCTATCTGCACCTGCCGCTGATCACCCAGCCGGACGGCAACAAACTCGGCAAGTCCTACCGCTCGCCGCCGCTCGAAGCCGATCAGGCCACGCCGTTGCTGCTGCGGGCCTTGCGCGCGCTGGGGCAAAATCCCGGCACCGAACTGGCACACGCTTCGCCGCGCGAACTGCTGGCCTGGGGCAGCGCGCATTGGGATGCCGACCGGATCCCGCGCACATTGACCCTGCCCGAAGCGCAACTGCAATGACGACACTTGCAGTCGCGCGCCCATCCGTTACCATCGCCGCACGTTTTCGGGCACGCGCATAAAAAAGAGAGGCCGGGATGTACATCTATCGCTTGGTCCTGCTTCTGGTCGTCGGGATCTACCTGTTCTCCCCCGCCATCATGGATTGGTGGATCGACGCGACGGGCGCCTGGTATCGCCCTTATCTGCTCTGGCTGATCCTGATTGTCGTGACCTTCATCCTGCAGAGCCAAAAAGATGCCGATGAGCTTTAGCCTGACCCAGATGATCCTGATTAGCGCCGCGTACCTGGCGGCGCTGTTCGGCGTTGCCTGGGTCAGCGAACGGGGCATGATCCCGCGCGCGATCATTCGCCACCCGTTGACCTACACCCTGTCGCTGGGGGTTTATGCCAGCGCCTGGGCGTTCTACGGCACGGTGGGCCTGGCCTATCAGTACGGTTACGGCTTTCTGTCCAGTTATCTCGGCGTGTCCGGTGCATTCCTGCTGGCGCCGGTGCTGCTCTATCCGATCCTGAAGATCACCCGCACCTATCAACTGTCGTCGCTGGCCGATCTATTTGCCTTCCGCTTTCGCAGCACCTGGGCCGGTGCGCTGACCACGATTTTCATGCTGATTGGCGTCTTGCCATTGCTTGCCTTGCAGATTCAGGCCGTGGCCGACTCGATCGGCATTCTCACCGGCGAACGTGTGCAGAGCCGCGTGGCGTTGGCGTTCTGTGCGCTGATCATTCTGTTCACGATTTTCTTCGGTTCCCGGCACATCGCCACGCGCGAGAAACATGAAGGGCTGGTGTTCGCGATTGCCTTCGAATCGATCATCAAACTGATCGCTCTCGGCGGCGTTGGCCTGTACGCGCTGTATGGCGTGTTCGACGGCCCGCAACAGCTCGAACTGTGGCTGCTGCAAAACCAGACCGCCCTCGCCGCCCTGCACACGCCGTTGCAGGAAGGTCCGTGGCGCACGCTGCTGCTGGTGTTCTTTGCCTCGGCGATCGTGATGCCGCACATGTATCACATGACCTTTACGGAAAACCTCAATCCGCGCTCGCTGGTCAGCGCCAGTTGGGGCCTGCCGCTGTTTCTGCTGTTGATGAGTCTCGCCGTACCGCTGATTCTCTGGGCCGGGCTGAAACTCGGCGCCACCACCGACCCGGAATATTTCACCCTCGGCATCGGCATCGCCGCCAACAGCAAACCGCTGGCCTTGCTCGCCTACGTCGGTGGCCTGTCCGCCGCCAGTGGCCTGATCATCGTCACCACCCTGGCCTTGTCGGGCATGGCGCTGAACCATCTGGTGCTGCCGCTCTATCAACCGCCGGCCGAGGGCAATATCTACCGCTGGCTGAAATGGACCCGCCGGGCGCTGATCGTGGCGATCATCATGGCCGGCTTCGGCTTCTACCTGATGCTCGGCGTCGAACAGGATCTGGCCAACCTCGGCATCGTCGCGTTCGTTGCGACTCTGCAATTTCTGCCCGGGGTGTTGTCGGTGTTGTACTGGCCGACCGCCAACCGCCGTGGTTTCATTGCCGGTCTGCTGGCGGGGATCACGGTCTGGGTGGTGACCATGCTGCTGCCGCTGGTCGGCAATCTGCAGGGCTTCTATATCCCCCTGCTGAACATGATCTACGTGCTCGACGACACCAGTTGGCACATGGCAGCCATCGCCTCGCTGGCCGCCAACGTCCTGATGTTCACTTTGATCTCGCTGTTTACCAACGCCAGCCCGGAAGAAGCCAGCGCCGCCGAAGCCTGTGCGGTGGATAACGTGCGCCGCCCGCAACGCCGCGAACTGCACGCCGCCTCGCCGCAGGAGTTCGCCACGCAGTTGGCCAAGCCGCTGGGTGCCAAGGCTGCGCAGAAAGAGGTCGAGCAAGCCTTGCGCGATCTGTATCTGCCCTTCGACGAACGCCGGCCTTACGCCTTGCGCCGTTTGCGCGACCGCATCGAGGCCAACCTGTCCGGCCTGATGGGCCCGAGCGTTGCGCAGGATATGGTGGAAACCTTCCTGCCCTATAAGGCTGGCGGCGAAAACTACGTCACCGAAGACATTCACTTCATCGAAAGCCGTCTCGAGGATTACCACTCGCGCCTCACCGGCCTGGCCGCCGAGCTCGACGCCCTGCGCCGCTACCACCGCCAGACCTTGCAGGAACTGCCGATGGGCGTCTGCTCGCTGGCCAAGGATCAGGAGATCCTGATGTGGAACAAGGCGATGGAAGAGCTGACCGGCATCGCCGCACAGCGAGTGGTCGGTTCGCGCCTGAGCACCATCGCCAACCCGTGGAAAGAATTGCTGCAAGGCTTCATCAACCTGCCCGACGAGCATTTGCACAAACAGCACCTGGCCCTCGATGGTCAGACCCGCTGGCTGAACCTGCACAAAGCGGCGATCGACGAGCCGTTGGCCCCGGGTAACAGTGGCTTGGTGTTACTGGTCGAGGATCTGACCGAAACGCAGATGCTCGAAGACAAACTGGTGCATTCCGAACGGCTGGCCAGCATCGGCCGACTCGCAGCGGGTGTGGCCCACGAAATCGGTAATCCGATCACCGGCATCGCCTGCCTGGCGCAGAACCTGCGCGAAGAGCGTGAAGACGACGGCGAGCTGACGGAAATCAGCGGGCAGATTCTCGAGCAGACCAAACGCGTCTCGCGCATCGTCCAGTCGCTGATGAGCTTCGCCCATGCCGGCAGCCATCAGCACAGCGACGAACCGGTGTGTCTGGCCGAAGTTGCGCAGGATGCCATCGGCCTGCTGGCGCTGAACCGGCGCAATTTCGAAGTGCAGTTCTACAACCTGTGCGATCCCGATCATTGGGTCGAAGGCGACCCGCAACGGCTCGCCCAGGTGCTGATCAATCTGCTCTCCAACGCCCGCGACGCCTCGCCGCCGCACAGTGCGGTACGGGTCAAGAGCGAAGCCGGCGAACACACGGTCGATCTGATCGTCGAAGACGAAGGCAGTGGCATTCCGTCGAGCATCATGGACCGATTGTTCGAACCTTTCTTCACCACCAAGGATCCGGGTGAAGGCACCGGTCTGGGCCTTGCACTGGTCTATTCCATCGTTGAAGAGCATTATGGACAAATCACCATCGACAGCCCGGCTGATGTACAAAGCCAACGCGGCACCCGTATCCGGGTGACCTTACCGCGTCATGTCGAAGCGACGTCCGCTGTGAACTGAGACCGTCGAGAGTATCGAATCAATGCCGCACATTTTGATCGTCGAAGACGAAACCATTATCCGCTCCGCCTTGCGCCGCCTGCTGGAACGCAACCAGTACCAGGTCAGCGAAGCCGGATCAGTGCAGGAAGCACAAGAACGCTTCACCATTCCTACGTTCGATCTGATCGTCAGCGACCTGCGCCTGCCGGGCGCTCCGGGCACCGAGCTGATCAAGCTCGGCCAGGGCACACCGGTGCTGATCATGACCAGTTACGCCAGCCTGCGCTCGGCGGTCGACTCGATGAAAATGGGCGCGGTCGATTACATCGCCAAGCCGTTCGACCACGATGAAATGCTCCAGGCGGTTGCGCGGATCCTGCGCGATCGCCAGTCGGCGCCGGCTGCCGGCGAAGCCACGGCGAGCAAGCCTGCCGCTGGCACTGGCAAAGCTGCTGTGGATAACAGCAATGGTGAAATTGGCATCATCGGCTCCTGCCCACCGATGCAGGACCTGTACAGCAAGATCCGCAAAGTCGCGCCAACCGACTCCAACGTGTTGATTCAGGGTGAGTCCGGCACCGGTAAAGAACTGGTGGCCCGCGCTCTGCACAATCTGTCGAAACGCGCCAAGGCGCCGATGATTTCGGTGAACTGCGCGGCAATTCCGGAAAGCCTGATCGAATCCGAACTGTTCGGCCACGAGAAAGGCGCGTTCACCGGTGCCAGTGCCGGTCGCGCCGGTCTGGTCGAAGCGGCGGACGGCGGCACCTTGTTTCTCGATGAGATCGGCGAACTGCCCCTCGAAGCCCAGGCTCGCTTGCTGCGGGTTCTGCAGGAGGGCGAGATCCGCCGCGTAGGTTCGGTGCAGTCACAGAAAGTCGACGTGCGCCTGATCGCAGCAACCCACCGCGATCTGAAGAGCCTGGCGAAAATCGGCCAGTTCCGTGAAGACCTTTATTACCGTCTGCACGTGATTGCCCTGAAGCTGCCGCCGCTGCGCGAGCGTGGCGCCGACGTCAACGAAATCGCCAATGCCTTCCTCGCTCGCCAGAGCGCGCGGATCAATCGCACCGACCTGAAATTTGCCACCGATGCCGAACAGGCGATCCGGCACTATTCCTGGCCGGGTAACGTGCGTGAGCTGGAAAACGCCGTCGAGCGCGCGGTGATTCTCAGCGAAAGCCCGGAGATCTCGGCCGACCTGCTGGGCATCGACATCGAGCTGAGCGATCTGGAAGACGACGAGTTCATCGGTCTGCCGCCGCAAACCGGCGGTAACGCCAGCAACAGCAGCCATGAGCCGACCGAGGATCTGTCGCTGGAAGACTATTTCCAGCATTTCGTCCTCGAGCATCAGGACCACATGACCGAGACCGAACTGGCACGCAAACTCGGCGTCAGCCGCAAATGCCTGTGGGAACGCCGCCAGCGTCTGGGCATTCCACGGCGCAAGACCGGGGTTGCCAGCGAGAGCTGAGCGTTACCCACCGCGTGCGCGGGTAACGCATGACAATGTGAAAAAACTGTTACCGCAGTCGATTCACGTAACAGAAGCCGGGGTTATCGGTAACGAAACCCCGGCTTTTTTTCGCCCCTGCAAAATGGTTATATCGACCTAACCCCTTGTTTTACTGGGCTTGGCAAAAGTTGGCACGCACCCTGCTATATGTTTGGTACAAGAACAATAACAAGCAATGCACAAGACAATAAAAATAAGACGAATCGACTCACGCACAATAAAAACAAGACGGCGAGAGGCGCAGCTAACTGATTCTTTTGGAGAGGCGTTGTATTTGGGGCTTGCCCCACGACCAGGCCGAGAACAACAAAAACTGTCCTAAGACAGAGCCTGTACTGGTTGGATCGACAGATCACTGCAATTCAGCGACCAAAGCAATCCGTTTGCTCTTGGCTCCCGATTGGGAGGGTCACGAAGGAAACACTTCGTGGCGAGGGCACTCAACAAAAACAAGAAGCCCGAATCAATAATAAAAAGAGCACGCAACTACTTCTTGGGGAGCTTCGGCTCCCCTTGTAGTTTCTGCCTTCCGTGAAATCCCCCCGTTTTCCTCGCTCGACCCTTGTAGCTTGGGGCTTGCAGCTCATATCTGCCGCGTCCTACACCATCCCCCGACTAAATGCTAGAATCTGCGCCCATCATGCGGTCATTCTTTTGGTATGGCCGAACATTCCTTCAAACAGTGCATCCCATGCTGAAGAAGCTGTTCCAGTCATTCCGAACTCCCGTGCGTCGTACGCAACACATCCGCAGCACCCCTGAAGTGCTCAACAGCGGCCAACATTCGCTGCAGAAAACGCAATTCAGCCGCTATGCGGTGAATATCGTCGAACGCCTGCAAGGTGCCGGTTACCAGGCTTATCTGGTCGGTGGTTGCGTGCGTGACATGCTGTTGGGCATCACGCCCAAGGACTTCGACGTCGCCACCAGCGCCACCCCCGAGCAGGTGCGTGCCGAATTCCGCAATGCGCGAATCATCGGCCGCCGGTTCAAGCTGGTGCACATCCATTTCGGTCGCGAAATCATTGAAGTCGCGACCTTCCGCGCCAATCACCCGGTCAACGAAGACGACGAAGACAGCAACCAGTCTTCGCGCAACGAGAGCGGGCGCATTCTGCGCGACAACGTCTACGGCACCCTGGAAGAAGACGCGCAACGTCGCGACTTCACCATCAACGCCCTGTATTACGACCCGGTCAGCGAGCGCATTCTCGATTACGCCAACGGCGTGCACGACATCCGCAATCACCTGATCCGCCTGATCGGCGACCCGAAGCAGCGTTACCAGGAAGACCCGGTGCGCATGCTGCGGGCCGTGCGTTTCGCCGCCAAGCTCAACTTCGGCATCGAGAAGCACACCGTGCAGCCGATCCGTGAGCTGGCGCCGATGCTGCGCGAGATTCCGTCGGCGCGACTGTTCGAAGAAGTGCTCAAGCTGTTCCTCTCCGGGCACGGCGCGATCACCTTTGAAATGCTGGTTGATCTGCAACTGTTCGCCCCGCTGTTCCCGGCCAGTGCCGAAGCGCTGGAATACAATCCGGAATACACCCACACCTTGATCAGCGAAGCGCTGACCAACACCGACCTGCGCATCAAGCAGAACAAACCGGTGACCCCGGCGTTCCTCTTTGCCGCCCTGCTCTGGCCGGCACTGCCGGCGCGAGTGTTGCGTCTGCAGGAACGTGGCATGCCGCCGATTCCGGCGATGCAGGAAGCCGCTCACGAGCTGATTGCCGAGCAGTGCCAGCGCATCGCGATTCCGAAGCGCTTCACCATGCCGATCCGCGAAATCTGGGACATGCAGGAACGCCTGCCACGCCGCAGTGGCAAACGCGCCGATCTGTTGCTGGACAACCCGCGCTTCCGTGCCGGTTACGATTTCCTCCTGCTGCGTGAAAGCGCCGGCGAGGAGACCGATGGCCTCGGCGAGTGGTGGACCGATTATCAGGACGCCAATGACAGCGAGCGTCGCGACATGATCCGCGACCTCAGCGGCAAGGGCGACGATGCCAGCGGCGCACCGCGCAAACGTCGCCGCAGCGGCGGTTCCAAGCGCAAGCGCGCCGGTGCTTCGAGCGCGACGGGCGAGTAAGCGATGGAACGCATCTACATCGGCCTGGGCAGCAACCTCGCTGACCCGGCCGACCAGTTGCGCAGCGCCATTGCGGCGCTGGGGCAATTGCCGCAGACGAGTCTTGCCGGCGTCTCAGCCTTTTATCAAAGCGATTCGCTGCTGCCGGGCCAGCCGCGTTACACCAACGCCGTCGCCGCCCTCGACAGCTCGCTCGCACCGATCGAGCTGCTCGACGCCTTGCAAGCGATCGAAAATGCTCAGGGCCGCGAGCGTCTTGAGCGCTGGGGGCCACGCACGCTGGATCTGGATATTCTGCTGTTCGGCGATCGCCTGATCGATGAGCCACGGCTGAAGATCCCGCATTACCAGATTCAGGAGCGGGCGTTCGTTCTTTATCCCCTCGCTGAACTGGCACCGCAGGATCTGCGTCTTGCCGATGGCCGCACGCTGACAGACTTGCTGGCCGCCTGCCCGTTTGTCGGCCTTGAACGCCTCTCCCAGCCCTGACAAAAATCTGCTGTGAAATGTGGTTGTGTGGCGAGGGGGATTTATCCCCGTTGGGTCGCGGAGCGGCCCCATGTTGTGTACAGCTTGGTCAGATTTGGGCCTGCTTCGCAGTCCAACGGGGATAAATCCCCTCGCCACAGGTCACCTGCCAATCTCCAGTTTTTGTCAGACAAAAATCCCCCGAATCAGGCCCGCCGCGCCGCTGAATCGCATCAGTAACGCCGGTAACACCGCCCGCGTAACAATGCGGTAACACACGCAATTGACTTCCTGTTGGCTCATCACGACTATAGGCGTCCCGCTGCCGCCAACCCGGTATGAACGGGCGCAATCCAGGCCTTTCAAAGCACGACACAAGACCGTGCGCCTGAGTAGATGAAGAATCACGCGCGTGACTCGCAGCAGTTTCCAGAGCGCCTGAACGAGGATTTTTTACATGCCAGCCATCACCCTGACCACGCTCCAGAGCCTCAAGCAGAAAGGTGAAAAAATCACCATGCTGACCTGCTATGACGCGACCTTCGCCCACGCCTGCAACGAGGCCGGTGTCGAAGTGCTGCTGGTCGGCGACTCCCTCGGCATGGTTCTGCAGGGTCATGACAGCACCCTGCCGGTGACCACGGCGGAAATGGCCTACCACGTCGCCAGTGTCAAGCGCGGCAATGGCGATGCCCTGATCCTCGCCGACCTGCCGTTCATGGCCAACGCCACCCTCGAACAGACCATGACCAACAGCGCCATGCTGATGCAGGCCGGCGCGCACATGGTCAAGGTCGAAGGTCAGCTGTGGCTGGCGGAGTCGATTCGCCTGCTCGCCGAGCGCGGTGTGCCGGTGTGTGCGCACATGGGCCTGACCCCGCAAGCGGTGAACATCCTCGGTGGCTATAAAGTGCAGGGCCGCAACGAGAATCAGGCGCGGCAGATGCGTGCCGATGCGATCGCGCTGGAGCAGGCCGGTGCGGCCATGCTGTTGCTCGAGTGCGTGCCGAGCGAACTGGCGGCAGAAATCAGCCAGGCCGTGGGCATTCCGGTGATCGGTATCGGTGCCGGCAACGCTACCGACGGCCAGGTGCTGGTATTGCACGACATGCTCGGCCTGTCGATCACCGGCCGCGTACCCAAATTCGTCAAAAACTTCATGCAAGGTCAGGACAGCATCCAGTCCGCGCTGAAGGCTTACGTCAGCGAAGTCAAAGCCACCACGTTCCCCGGCATCGAACACGGATTCTCTGCATGAACACCGTCAAAACCGTACGCGAACTGCGCGCCGCCGTCGCCCGCGCGCGCAGTGAAGGCAAGCGCATCGGCTTCGTGCCGACCATGGGCAACCTGCACAGCGGCCACGTCGCCCTGATCACCAAAGCTACCCAGCGAGTCGATTTCGTGGTTGCGAGTATTTTCGTCAACCCGCTGCAATTCGGCGCCGGCGAAGACCTCGACAAATACCCGCGCACCCTCACCGCCGATCAGGAAAAGCTTCTCGAAGCCGGTTGCGACCTGCTGTTTGCGCCGACGGTTGAAGAGATGTACCCGGACGGCATGGCCGGGCAAACCCGGGTCAGCGTGCCGCAATTGTCCGAAGGCCTGTGTGGCGCCAGCCGTCCGGGGCACTTCGAAGGTGTGGCGACGGTGGTCAGCAAGCTGTTCAACATGGTCCAGCCGGACCTGGCGATTTTCGGCCAGAAGGATTACCAGCAACTGGCGGTGATCCGCGCACTGGTGCATGACCTGAACATGCCGATCCAGATCATCGGCGAGCCGACCGTGCGTGCTGCGGACGGTCTGGCGCTGTCGTCGCGCAACGGCTTCCTCAGTGAAGATCAGCGCGCCGTGGCACCGGTGGTGTATCGCGTGCTGAGCAGCATTGCCGAAGCGATCAAGCAAGGTGAGCGCGATTACCCGGCGCTGATCGCTGCGCAGTTGCAGCTGCTGGAAGCGGCAGGGCTGCGTCCGGATTATCTGGAAATCCGCCATGGCCTGACCTTGCGTCCGGCGACGGCGGAAGATCGCGATCTGGTGATTCTGGCGGCAGCGTTCCTCGGCACTACGCGGCTGATCGACAACCTGCACCTGAACCTCGATAGCCCGATTTAAGCAGCAACGAATTTCCCTGTGGGAGCGAGCCTGCTCGCGAAGGCGGTGTATCAGCGACTTATAAGTTGCCTGACACGCCGCCTTCGCGGGCAGGCCCGCTCCCACAGGTGTTTTGGGTCCATGCCGGTTGGGCGAAAGTCTTCCGGCCCCTCCGTTTGTCGGCCAGATTCCTTTGCGGATGTTAAAAAAGTACAGGGATCTGGTCAGACAAAGTCAAGACAGAACGCAGCGCGAGGTTTACTGTATTCGCCCTGTGTCCAGATCTCGTGTCGACGCAGTTGATCCCATGCGCTAAATACCCGTGGTTGATCTGTACCGTGTTCAAAAGGCCGTTCAAGTAAAAAGGAAAACCGCAGCGATGGCGTACTACCGCACTCCTCACGACGTTACCGCTCTGCCCGCCTGGCAAGCGTTGAAAGATCACCGCCAAGCCATGCAGGATTTCAGCATGCGCGAAGCCTTCAACGCCGATCCGCAGCGTTTCAATCAGTTCACCCTCAGCAGCTGCGGTCTGTTTCTCGACTATTCGAAGAATTTGATCAACGCCGAGACCCGCAACCTGCTCGTGGGCCTGGCCAATGAAGTCGATCTGAAGGGCGCGATCAAAGCGCTGTTCGACGGCGAAATCGTCAACGCCTCCGAAGGCCGCCCGGCACTCCACACCGCCCTGCGCCGCCCGGTCGGCGACAAGTTGTCGGTCAACGGCGTCAACGTGATGCCGGAAGTGCACAAGGTGCTGAACCAGATCACCGATCTGGTCGGCCGCATTCACGATGGCTTGTGGCGTGGCTACACCGAGAAGCCGATCACTGACGTGGTCAATATCGGTATCGGTGGTTCGTTCCTCGGTCCTGAGCTGGTCTCCGAAGCGCTGCTGTCCTACGCGCAGAAAGGCGTACGTTGCCACTATCTGGCAAACATCGACGGCAGCGAATTCCACGAGCTGACGCAGAAACTGCGCGCCGAGACCACGCTGTTCATCGTTTCGTCGAAGTCGTTCAACACCCTCGAAACCCTGAAGAACGCGCAGGCCGCCCGCGCCTGGTACTTGGCGCAGGGCGGCTCGGAAGCCGAGCTGTATCGCCACTTCATCGCTGTGTCGAGCAACAACGCCGCCGCTGTGGCTTTCGGGATTCGCGAAGAAAACATCTTCCCGATGTGGGACTGGGTCGGCGGGCGCTACTCGCTGTGGTCGGCGATCGGTTTGCCGATTGCGCTGGCCATCGGCATGTCCAACTTCAAAGAACTGCTGTCCGGTGCCTACACCATGGACCAGCATTTCCAGACCGCGCCGTTCGAACAGAACATGCCAGTGCTGCTGGCCCTGCTCGGCGTGTGGTACGGCAACTTCTGGGGTGCGCAGAGCCACGCGATCCTGCCGTACGACCACTACCTGCGCAACATCACCAAGCACTTGCAACAGCTGGACATGGAGTCCAACGGCAAGAGCGTGCGTCAGGACGGCACCTCGGTGTCGACCGATACCGGCCCGGTGATCTGGGGCGGCGTCGGATGCAACGGTCAGCACGCTTACCACCAGTTGCTGCACCAGGGCACCCAACTGATCCCGGCCGACTTCATCGTGCCGATCGTCAGCTTCAACCCGGTTTCCGACCATCACCAGTGGCTGTACGCCAACTGCCTGTCGCAGAGCCAGGCGCTCATGCTCGGCAAGACCCTGCCGGAAGCCGAAGCCGAGCTGCGCGACAAAGGCATGGGCGAAGACGACGTGCGCAAACTGGCGCCGCACAAGGTGATCCCGGGCAATCGTCCGAGCAACACCCTGGTGGTCGAACGCATCAGCCCGCGTCGCCTCGGCGCGCTGGTTGCGATGTATGAGCACAAAGTGTTCGTGCAAAGCGTGGTCTGGGGCATCAACGCCTTCGACCAGTGGGGCGTAGAACTGGGCAAGGAATTGGGCAAAGGCGTCTACAACCGCCTGGTCGGCAGCGACGAGACCGTGGCTGACGATGCCTCGACTCAAGGCCTGATCAACTACTTCCGCGGGCGTCACCGCGGCTGATCAAAGCCTTAGGGCACAACGCTGTTCCCCTGTGGGAGCGAGCCTGCTCGCGAAATCGGTGCGTCATTCAACACTGTGTTGACTGATCCGCCGCCTTCGCAAACAGGCTCGCTCCCACAGTTGTTTTGGCGCATGACTTGAACCTGTGCAGCGCTCGGCGCATCTTTATTCGTGTCGCACCACAAGAATAAGGAACCGTCATGTTCGATATCAGCACGTTCCCCAAAGCCGATGCCGTGCACCAGGCCGCTCAGTTGAGCCAGGACGAGTATCGGCGCCTGTACCGCGAATCGATTGAACACCCCAGCGCCTTCTGGGCCGAGCAGGCCACGCGTTTCCTCGATTGGAGCACGCCGTGGCAGACCGTTCAGCGCTATGACCTGAAAACCGGAGAAGCCGCCTGGTTTGCCGGCGGCAAGCTCAACGTCAGCTACAACTGCATCGACCGTCACCTCAAGCAACGCGGCGAGCAGACCGCCCTGCTCTGGGAAGGCGACGACCCAGCCGAGTCGGCGCAGATCACTTACAACAAACTCCATCACCACGTCTGCCGTTTGGCCAACGTGCTGAAAAGCCGTGGCGTAAAGAAAGGCGACCGGGTGTGCATCTACATGCCGATGATCCCCGAAGCCGCCTACGCCATGCTCGCCTGCGCGCGAATCGGCGCGATCCATTCGGTGGTGTTCGGCGGATTTTCTCCGGATTCCCTGCGTGATCGAATTCTCGACGCCGACTGCCGTACCGTGATCACGGCCGATGAAGGCGTGCGCGGCGGCCGCTTCGTGCCACTGAAAAACAACGTCGACAAAGCCCTGCAAAGTTGCCCGAACGTCAGCACCGTCGTGGTGGTCGAGCGCACGCAGGGCCAGGTCGATTGGGTCGAGGGCCGTGACCTCTGGTACCACCAGGCCGTGCGTGAGGTCAGCGACGACTGCCCGCCGGAACCGATGGACGCCGAAGATCCGCTGTTCATCCTCTACACCTCCGGCAGCACTGGCAAACCCAAAGGCGTGCTGCACACCACCGGCGGCTATCTGCTGCAAGCGGCGATGACCTTCAAATATGTGCTCGACTACCGCGACGGCGAAGTGTTCTGGTGCACCGCCGACGTCGGCTGGGTCACCGGCCACAGTTACATCGTCTACGGGCCGCTGGCCAACGGTGCGACCACACTGATGTTCGAAGGCGTGCCGAGCTACCCGAGCAGTTCGCGTTTCTGGCAGGTTATCGACAAACACAAGGTCAACATTTTCTACACCGCACCGACCGCGCTGCGCGCGCTGATGCGCGAAGGCGCCGGACCGTTGAAGGAAACTTCACGCGCCAGCCTCAGATTGCTCGGCAGCGTCGGTGAGCCGATCAACCCGGAAGCGTGGGAATGGTATTTCAATGCTGTCGGTGAACAGCGCTGCCCGATCGTCGACACCTGGTGGCAGACCGAAACCGGCGGCATCATGCTCAGCCCGCTGGTCAGCGCCCAACGAATCAAACCCGGCTGCGCCACGCAACCGATGTTCGGTGTGCAACCGGTGTTGCTTGACGAAGTCGGCAAGGAAATCAAAGGCGCCGGCAGTGGCGTGCTGGCGATCAAATCGAGCTGGCCGGCGCAGATTCGCAGCGTCTACGGCGATCCGCAGCGGATGATCGACACCTACTTCAAACCCTATCCCGGCTACTACTTCACCGGCGACGGCGCCCGCCGTGACGAGGACGGCGATTACTGGATCACCGGACGCATCGATGATGTGATCAACGTCTCCGGCCACCGCATCGGCACCGCCGAAGTGGAAAGCGCCCTGGTGCTGCACGACAGCATCGCCGAGGCCGCCGTGGTCGGTTATCCCCACGACGTCAAAGGCCAGGGCATCTACGCATTCGTCACGCCAATGAACGGCACTGAGGCCAACGAAGAGCTGAAGAAGGACCTGCTGGCGCATGTCAGCAAGGAGATCGGCAGCTTCGCCAAACCGGACCTGATCCAGTGGGCGCCGGCATTGCCGAAGACCCGTTCGGGCAAGATCATGCGGCGGATTCTGCGCAAGATTGCCTGCAATGAGCTCGACAGCCTTGGCGATACTTCGACGCTGGCTGATCCAAGTGTGGTGCAGGACCTCGTCGACAAGCGGCTCAATACTTGAGAGCTGCAAGTTTCTAGCTACAAACTGCAAGCTAAAGCGGTCCGCGCAGCTTTTCGCTTTTAGCTTGCAGCTAGAAACTTGCCGCTTGTAGCTCCCCGACTGCTAAGCTTCGCGTTTTTTCAGCAAGGCGCCCGCATGTCTTCCTTGAATCAGGCGCTGCGCGCCGCCCTCGATCAACGCCAGGACCTGCTCGCTGCGCTGCACAGCCAGGGCACCGATTGCTATCGGCTGTTCCATGGCAGCCAGGAAGGTGCCGGCGGCCTGACCATCGACCGCTACGGCCCGCAACTGCTGGTGCAGAGTTTTCACCAGACGCTCGAACGTGACGACCTGCTGCAACTGCACGCCATGGTCAACCAGACCCTGGGCTTCGACACCCTGCTGGTCTACAACGACCGCTCCCGTGGCAACTCGCGGATCGATCGTGAGGACAGCGTCTATAAAGCCGATGACGCCGCACTGGCGGATCTGGTCGGGCACGAATGGGGGCTGAACTATCGCGTGCGCGGGCGCCATGCCGGGCAGGATCCGCTGCTGTTCCTCGACCTGCGCAACACGCGCGGCTGGGTCAAGGACCACGCGCAAGGCAAAAGCGTGCTCAACCTGTTCGCTTACACCTGTGGTGTTGGCCTCAGTGCAGCGGCGGGCGGTGCGCGCGAGGTGTGCAACCTCGATTTTGCCGAGGGCAATCTGGCGGTCGGTCGCGAGAATGGTTTGCTCAACCCGCAGCTGCCGCCGATGCAATTCATTCAGTCCGATTACTTTCCGGCGATCCGTCAGCTCGCTGGCCTGCCGATCAGCGTGCGTCGCGGGCAGAAGCTGCCGAGCTATCAGCGCCTCGAACAGCGCCAATACGATCTGGTCCTGCTCGATCCGCCGGCCTGGGCGAAAAGTGCATTCGGCACCGTCGATCTGCTGCGCGATTATCAGAGCCTGCTCAAACCCGCGCTGCTGACCACCGCTGACAACGGCGTGCTGATCTGCTGCAACAACCTGGCGAAAGTCAGCATGGACGACTGGCGCGAACAAGTGTTGCGCTGCGCCGAAAAGGCCGGCCGCCCGGTGCGCGAATGGAGCGTGATGACCCCGGGTGCCGACTTTCCCTCGCGGGACCAGCAGCCACCGTTGAAGACGCTCATTCTACAGCTGTGATCCTCGACTGAAGTCATAACCTGTGGGAGCTGGCTTGCCAGCGATGACGGTACGTCGATCTACATCATTGTTGTCTGAGCCACCGCAATCGCTGGCAAGCCAGCTCCCACAGGGTTATGTGGTGTTCAATATTTCTGAACAATCCTGTCCCACATCAAGCACTTCGGAACCAGAATCGCGTGCCATACTCCAAGGCACTCCGATTCAGACAGATGAAGCCGCACATGCCCAAAGGATTGATTCGCGCGATTGGCGCACTGCTGACAGCCCTGGCCCTCTACAGCCTGCTGGGGTTTCTGATCCTGCCGGGCATTACCTTGCGCGTGGCCAACCAGCAACTGGCCAACTACGCCACGGTGCCGGCGCATCTGCAGCGTATCGAACTCAACCCCTTCAGCCTTGAGGTCACCCTGTGGGGCCTGATCATCGGCGAACCGGGCAAGGAGCAGGTCGGCTTCGATCGCCTCTATGCCAACCTGCAAATCGACAGCCTGTGGACCAAAGCGCTGCATCTGTCCGACATCGAACTGGACAAACCCAAAAGCGAAATCCTCTTCGCGAAGGACGGCAAGCTCAACCTGCTCGGCCTGTTCAACCTGCCGCCGAGCGAGCCGACACCCGCCGATCCCGACGCCAAGCCGTTCCCGCTGCGTATCGACAACATCAAACTGGCCGGCGGCGTGGTGCATTTCGAGGATATGCGGCCCAGTGAGCCGATCGAATTTCTTTACGACGACCTCAGTTTCGAGCTGAAAAACCTCAGCACCCTGCCCGAGGACAGCGCCGACATGACCCTCGTCGCCATCGGCCCCGCTGGCGGGCGGATCGACTGGACCGGCAATTTCAGCCTGATCCCGTTCACCTCCGAAGGCACGCTGAAAGTCACCGATGGCCAGATGAAATCCTTCTGGCCCTACGTGCGCGACGCCGTGCCGCTGGTGCTGGAAAACGGCGTGGTCAGCCTCAGCACCGAGTACAAACTCAACCTGTCGAAACAAACCGAACTGCTGCTGAACAACGTCGCGGTGAGCATTGCGCCATTCGCCATCAAGGCTCCGGACGGACGTCCGCTGGCCAGGCTTGAACGCCTCGACGTCAGCGAAACCTCGCTGGACCTGGCCA
This sequence comes from Pseudomonas sp. S3_G06, assembly GCF_054667565.1. NCBI lineage: Bacteria > Pseudomonadati > Pseudomonadota > Gammaproteobacteria > Pseudomonadales > Pseudomonadaceae > Pseudomonas > Pseudomonas sp. S3_G06. Next base: position 194,863 of record NZ_CP162738.1, on the reverse strand, counting down.
AGCAGCAAGTGGTGGTCGGCAAGATCCGCAGCAACAAACTGGAAACCTGGGCGGCGCTGGAAGCCGACGGCCAACTGGACTGGCAGAAGCTGTTCGCCAGCCAACCGTCGAAACCGGCGGCCAAAGCCGCTGCCGAACCTACGGATACACCGGCCGCCGCCGACTCGCCGAAACCTGAGCCAAGCGCCCCGAGCAAGCCATGGCAGGTGCTGGTCAAGGATGTGCAACTGCGTAACTACACGGTCCATCTCGCCGACCGCTCGGCGCAACCGGCGGTGGCGCTGGACATCACTCCGCTGAACGTCGACCTGCAGGATTTCGACAGCCTCAACGGCTCGCCTTTCAAGCTCAAGCTCGACAGCGGCCTGGGCAAGCAAGGCAAGATCAGCGCCGACGGCACGGTTAATCTGGCCCCGGTCAACGCGCAGCTCAACGTGAAAACCGAGGACGTCGACCTGCGTGTCGCGCAGTCCTACATCAACCCGTTCATTCGCCTGGAACTGCGCAGCGGCATGCTCGGCAGTGACCTCAAGGTCAACCTGAAGAGCACCGAGCCACTGGCCCTCAGTGTTACCGGCCGCGCGCAGATCGATCAACTGCACACCCTCGATACGCTGAAGACCCGCGACTTCCTCAAATGGCAGCAAGTCGTGGTCGACGGTATCAACTATCAGCACGGCGACAGCCTGTCGATCGACAAGGTCAACCTGTTGCAGCCGTATGTGCGCTTCATGATCAACGACGATCGCACCACCAACGTCGACGACCTGCTGATCCCGCAACCGGCCGACAGCGGCACCAAACCTGCCGGAGCCAAACCGGCCAGCAAGGACAAACCACTGGGCATTCACATCGGTGCGATTGCGATCAACGACGGCTCGGCCAACTTCGCCGACTTCAGCCTGACGCCGAATTTCGCCACCGCCGTGCAGCAGCTCAACGGTCAGATCGGCACCATCGACAGCCGTCAGGCAAAACCGGCCAGCGTCGACATCAAAGGCAAGGTAGACCGCTATGCGCCGGTGACCATCAAGGGTGCGGTCAATCCGTTCGACCCGATGGCCAGTCTCGACATCGCCACCAGTTTCAAGCGCGTCGAGCTAACCACCCTGACGCCCTACTCCGGCAAGTTCGCCGGCTACCGCATCCGCAAGGGCCGGCTCAACCTTGATCTGCACTACTTGATCACCAAAGGCCAACTGAAAGCCGAGAACAAAGTCGTCGTCGAGCAACTGCAACTGGGCGAGAAGGTCGACAGCCCTGATGCAGTGAGTCTGCCGCTGAAACTGGCGATCGCCCTGCTCAAGGACGTCGACGGCAAGATCTCCATCGAATTGCCGGTGACCGGCGACCTGAATAATCCACAGTTCAGCGTCATGCCGATCGTCTGGCAGACCCTGCGCAATTTGATCGTCAAAGCTGCCGCCGCGCCGTTCAAGATGATCGGCGGGCTGGTCAGTGGCGGCGGCTCCGAAGACCTCGGCACGGTGTCCTTCGCGCCGGGCTCCAGCGATCTGAGCAAAGACGCCGAAGCGGCGCTGGTGAAACTGTCGCAAGCGCTCAAGGAACGTCCGGCGCTGCGCCTGGAAATCGAAGGCACTGCCGCGAAGAGCAGTGATGGGCCACTGCTCGCCGAGCAACGCCTGGAACGCGAATACCAATACAACTATTACAAGATGCTCCAGCGCCGTGGCGACAAGGTCCCGGCCCAGGCCTCGCTGCTGCAAGTGCCCGAAGGCGAGAAAGGCGCATTGCTCGAAGGGATTTACCGCACCCGCCTGAAAACCCAGCCACCGGCAGAATGGAAAGACCTCGGCAAGGAAGAACGCACGGCGAAAATGCGCCAGGGCGTGATCGCGTTCTGGAGCGGCAGCGAGGTGCTGTTGCGCCAGTTGGGCCAGGATCGCGCCAGCACCATCAAGGATTACCTGGTCGACAAGGGCAAGCTCGAGGATGACCGCGTGTATTTCATCGACGCCAACCTCGGCGAGGCCGAAAGCGACGGCCGTGTGGTGACGCAAATGCACCTGGATGCCGAATGACCGTGCGTAACTGGCTGGCTGTGCTCGCGCTGACCTGCGCCGCCGGCCACGCGTCGGCTTCGGATACATTGCGCTGCGGCAGCCAGTTGATCAGCCTCGGCGACCGCGCCAGCGAAGTGCTGCAAAAATGTGGCGAGCCGGTCAGTCGCGATGTGCTCGGCTACAAGCGCAGCGCCAATCGCCGCGAAGAGTTTCAGGTCGAGGAATGGACCTACGGCCCGAACAACGGCATGTATCAATACCTGCGTTTCGAAGGCAATCGCCTGCGGCAGATCAACAGCAAACGCGGTAACTGAGAAGAGCAAAAGATCGCAGCCTTCGGCAGCTCCTACATTTGGAATGCATTTCCCTGTAGGAGCTGCCGAAGGCTGCGATCTTTTGATTCTCCAAATAGAACAGGCCCCGACACAAGTGCCGGGGCCTGTAATGGTCACATCCGTGTGACCGTTCGCATGAACTCTAAAGTTGCGGCAGACGTATTGCTCGGCCCGTCTGTCGCGTCTTCTCCCGGTTCAGGCGAGAAGTCTTGCCTTACTCGGCTTTCAGGCCATCAGCGGAGACCGCTTTAACGCCTTTGATTTTCTTGGCAATGCCTACGGCGACTTCTTTCTGCGACTCGGTTACCGCAGTGGTCGACGACAGGGAAACTACACCCTTGTTGGTTTCGACTTTGATGTCGGTGCCTGGAATGCCTTTTTCGGTAACCAGGTCAGCTTTGACCTTGGTGGTGATCCAGGTGTCGCTGGTATCTTGTTTCATTTCGGTAACTTCACCGGCAGCCAGAACCATTGGCGCCTGGGTAGCCTGAGCGGACTGGGCGAAAGCGCCACCAGCCATGGTCAGGGTCAGAGCGGTAGCAGCGGCAGTGATAGCGAACTTCTTCATACGAGTAACTCCTGTTTTTACTGGAAGTCTGCTGTAACGCTTGTCAGCAGGGTTACCGGAGATATTGCGAACGCTGTGCCAACTTTTTCAGTCGCATAAAACTGTTTAAAAACAATGAGTTATAAAAAACATTGATTTTCGTTTTCATGCAAAATGCATGACTCAACGCAATTTCGCATGCAAGTTGCGGTTTTTCGGAAAGTTCATAAGCTGCTGAAATTATTGGAGCTTTTGTTAAGTGATCGCAGATACAAAAATACCCCGCAATGCGGGGCATTCTGATTATTCACCTTTGTGATTACGTACCGCTCGCCGTGCAACCGCGCGGAGAATAATCAGAGTTGACCGTCGTCGCACACGTCCAAACACCGGAGGTATTCCCCGTCGCCGCCCCGGAACGAGAAAGCGTAATGGTTTTACCTAACACCGGACCTGGTGCATTGAGCAGGGTACAGGTAAGCGTGCCTTCGCCAGTCGCGGCTGTGCCTGTAACTGCCAACGTACAGTTGGAGGTAGTAGTCGCACCATTGGCAACGTTGGCCAGAGTTGGAGCTGTGCCTTGATTGATCGTGTCCTCGAACGGCACTTTCAATGCACTAATCTCCGCCAGCCCCGCCGTCACCTTCGACCGCGCCTGATACTTCGAATACTGCGGCAGGGCGATAGTCGCCAGAATGCCGATGATCGCCACGACGATCAGCAGCTCGATCAATGTGAAACCTTGTTGTTTTTTCATAGACACGCTCCATGCATGAGTCGAAATCTCATGATCTGAACAAGGCTCAGCACAGCCCATGCCAACGCCTTTCAGGCCCCGCCTGCTGGGCGCGCGCAATTTCCTGCGCCGTTTCCTACACCCGCGACCGCACTATCTGACACTTTTTGTCACCTGCACCGGCCGTGTTTGGCGCTGTCACTTGACTAGGCTATAAGTCATGAACGGCAAGCGTGCGGAATCCCCATGAATGACATCGCTCTGAGCGGTCTGGCCAAGCAATTGGTCCAGGCCGAACTGCTCACGGAAACAAGTGCCCGGCAATCCTGGGCGCAGGCCCAGCGCAATCGCGTGTCGCTGGTCAATTACCTGGTACACAACAAACTGGTCAACAGCCGGCAAATTGCCGAGATCGCTTCCGAACATTTCGGCATGGCCCTGCTCGATTTGCATTGCCTCGACAAAGAGACTCAGCCCAAGGGCCTGGTCAGTGAAAAACTGGTTCGTCAGCATTGCGCCCTGCCCTTGTGGCGGCGCGGCAACAAACTGTTCGTGGGCCTTTCCGACCCGAGCAATCAGCAGGCGATCAGCGACATCCAGTTCAGCACCGGCCTGAGCACCGAAGCGATTCTGGTCGAGGACGACAAGCTCAGTGACGCCATCGACAAGTTCTTCGACAGCCACGCCTCGGGTCTGGAAGAAATGGCCGATGTCGATCTCGACGGCCTCGACGTCGAGTCCATTGATGACAACAAACAGGACGTGATCGGCGGCCTCGATGCCGACGATGCCCCGGTCGTACGCTTCGTGCACAAGATGCTGCTCGACGCGATCAAGAGCGGCTCTTCCGACCTGCATTTCGAGCCTTACGAAAAAAACTACCGGGTGCGTATGCGCACCGATGGCATGCTGCGCGAGGTGGCCAAGCCGCCGATCCAGTTGGCCGGGCGTATTGCCGCTCGCCTGAAGGTGATGGCCAGTCTGGATATTTCCGAACGACGCAAACCCCAGGACGGGCGGATCAAGATGCGCCTGTCGAAAAGCAAATCCATCGATTTTCGCGTCAACACCCTGCCGACCCTGTGGGGCGAAAAAGTGGTGATCCGGATTCTCGACCCGTCCAGTGCACAAATGGGCATCGATGCGCTGGGCTACGAAGCCGAACAAAAAGCCTTGTACCTGGCCGCGCTGAAACAGCCGCAAGGGATGATTCTGGTCACTGGCCCCACCGGCTCCGGTAAAACCGTGTCGCTGTACACCGGGCTGAATATCCTCAACACCGTCGACATCAACATTTCCACCGCCGAAGACCCGGTGGAAATCAACATGGAAGGCATCAATCAGGTCAACGTCAATCCCCGCCAAGGGCTGGACTTTGCCCAGGCGCTGCGCTCGTTTCTGCGTCAGGACCCGGATGTGATCATGGTCGGCGAGATCCGCGACCTGGAAACCGCCGAGATCGCGATCAAGGCCGCGCAGACCGGCCACCTGGTGCTGTCGACCCTGCACACCAATAGCGCAGCGGAAACCCTGACACGCCTGCACAACATGGGCATTCCCGGTTTCAACATTGCCACCTCGGTCAGCCTGATCATCGCCCAGCGCCTGGCGCGCAAGTTGTGCGCACACTGCAAGCGGCCGCTGGAAATCCCGCACGAAACCTTGCTCAAGGAAGGCTTCCCCGAGGAACGCATCGGCCATTTCACGATCTACGAGCCGGTCGGTTGCGATCACTGCAACGGCGGTTACAAAGGACGCGTGGGGATTTATGAAGTGGTAAAGAACACACCGGACCTGCAACGGTTGATCATGGCCGAAGGCAATTCGCTGGAAATCGACATTCAGATGCGCCGCGACGGTTTCGCCGATCTGCGCACTTCCGGGCTGTACAAGGCCATGCAAGGCATCACCAGCCTTGAGGAAATCAACCGGGTCACCAAGGATTGAACATGGCGGTCAAGGCAGCAAAAGTCAGCATTTACGCCTGGGAAGGCACCGACCGCAAAGGCAGCAAAGTCAGCGGCGAACTAAGCGGACAGAACCCCGCACTGATCAAGGCGCAGCTGCGCAAACAGGGGATCAACCCGGGCAAGGTGCGCAAGAAGTCCGCCTCCCTGCTGACCTTGGGCAAACGCATCAAACCGCAGGACATCGCCCTGTTCACCCGGCAGATGGCAACGATGATGAAGGCCGGTGTACCGCTGTTGCAGTCCTTCGACATCATCGGCGAAGGCTTCGAAAACCCGGCCATGCGCAAGCTGGTCGATGAGGTCAAACAGGAAGTTGCCGCCGGTAACAGCTTCGCCACGGCCCTGCGCAAGAAGCCGCAATACTTCGACGAGTTGTACTGCAACCTGGTCGACGCCGGCGAACAGTCCGGTGCCCTCGACACGTTGCTCGAACGAGTGGCGACCTATAAGGAAAAAAGCGAAGCGCTCAAGGCCAAGATCAAGAAAGCCATGACCTACCCCACCGCCGTGGTGCTGGTGGCGGCGGTGGTGACCGGCATTCTGCTGGTCAAAGTGGTGCCGCAGTTCCAGTCGGTATTCTCCGGGTTCGGCGCAGAACTGCCGGGCTTCACCCTGATGATCATCAGCCTGTCGGAATTCATGCAGCAGTGGTGGTGGGCGATTCTGTTTGCACTGGTGGCAGCGTTTTTCGGCACTCGTCACGCGCTGAAGACCTCGCAGGCCCTGCGCGACCGGCGCGATGCCTGGCTGCTGAAGCTGCCGCTGGTAGGCACTTTGATGTACAAGTCCGCCGTCGCCCGCTTTGCCCGCACCCTGTCGACCACTTTCGCCGCCGGTGTGCCGTTGGTGGAGGCGCTGGATTCGGTGGCGGGCGCCACCGGCAACGTGGTGTTCAAGCGCGCGGTGCTACGGGTTCGGCAGGACGTCTCGACCGGCATGCAGCTCAATTTCTCCATGCGCAGCACCGGTGTGTTTCCCAATATGGCGGTGCAGATGACCGCCATCGGCGAGGAATCGGGCGCGCTGGATGACATGCTCGACAAGGTCGCCGGTTTTTATGAAGCAGAAGTCGATAACATGGTCGACAACCTCACCAGCCTGATGGAGCCGTTCATCATGGTGGTGCTGGGGGTCATCGTCGGTGGACTGGTGGTGGCCATGTACCTGCCGATCTTCCAACTCGGCTCAGCGATCTGACATGCCTATCGATGAACTGTTTGCCGTGTATCCGCTGGCCTTTGTGGTCAGCGCGCTGCTGCTCGGGCTGGTGGTCGGCAGCTTCCTCAATGTTGTGGTCTGGCGCTTGCCGAAAATGCTCGAGCGCGACTGGCGCCAGCAAGCCCATGATGTGCTCGGCCTGCCCAGCGAAACGCCCGTGCCGACCTACAACCTGATGCTGCCGCACTCCGCGTGCCCGCATTGCGGACACCGGATCCGCCCGTGGGAAAACATTCCGCTGCTCAGTTATCTGCTGCTGCGCGGGCGCTGCTCGGCCTGTTCGGCGCCGATCAGTAGACGTTACCCGCTGACCGAACTGGCCTGCGGCCTGCTCTCGGCATTCATCGCCTGGCATCTGGGCTTCGGCTGGCCGGCGAGCTTGCTGATTTTGCTGACGTGGGGCTTGCTGGCGATGAGTCTGATCGACTGCGAACATCAGCTGCTGCCCGACGTGCTGGTGCTGCCGCTGCTGTGGCTGGGGCTGATCGTCAACAGCTTCGGCGTGTTCGTGGCGTTGCCAGATGCATTGTGGGGCGCAGTCGCGGGTTATCTGGCGCTGTGGTCGGTGTTCTGGCTGTTCAAACTGCTCACCGGCAAGGACGGCATCGGTCACGGCGATTTCAAGCTGTTGGCCTTGCTTGGCGCTTGGGGTGGCTGGCAGATTCTGCCGCTGACGATTCTGTTGTCATCCTTGGTGGGAGCGATTTTGGGCGTCGTCATGCTGCGCCTGCGCGCCCAGGAAACCTCGACGCCGATCCCCTTCGGGCCCTTTCTGGCAATTGCCGGCTGGATTGCCTTGCTCTGGGGTGGTCAAATAACCGACTTCTATTGGCAGTCTGTCGGTTTGAAATGAATACCCCTGTGGAAAAACCCTGGATCCTCGGCCTGACCGGCGGCATCGGCAGCGGCAAAAGCGCGGCGGCGCAGCACTTCATCGACCTCGGCGTGCATGTGGTGGATGCCGATCATGCGGCGCGCTGGGTAGTCGAGCCGGGGCGTCCGGCGCTGGCGAAAATCGCCGAGCATTTCGGTTCCGCCGTGTTGCAGGCCGACGGCACGCTGGACCGCGCCGCCCTGCGCAAACTGATTTTTGAAGACCCTGAACAGCGGCGTTGGCTTGAAGCGCTGCTGCATCCGTTGATCGGCGAAGAAATCGCTCATCATCTGGCGCAGGCAAAATCGCCTTACGCGATTCTGGTTTCACCGCTGCTGATCGAGTCCGGGCAATACGCGATGACTCAGCGCATTCTGGTCATCGATGCGCCGCAACCACTGCAGATCGAACGCACCTTGCAGCGTGACCAGACCAGCGAAGCGCAGGTGCAGGCGATCCTCAAGGCGCAATCGAGCCGTGAAGACCGCGTGAGCCGTGCCGACGACGTGATCGTCAACGACCGCGACCTTTCTTGGCTGCACAGCGAAGTCGAGCGTCTGCATCACTTTTATCTGACTTTATCCGGAGGCCAAGCATGAGCCAGATTCCAACCGTTGAATGCCCAACCTGCGGCGCCCCCGTCGAATTCACCCCGGCGAACAAATTCCGTCCGTTCTGCTCCGACCGCTGCAAACTGATCGACCTCGGCGCCTGGGCCTCAGAAGAGCACAAGATTCCGGTCGCCCCGGATGCCGAAGACGAGCTGTTTTCCGGCGATTTCGATCCGCGTCACTGATCGCTGATCAGGGCCGCATAAAGCCGTAGTCCTGACTGTCGTCGAGGTTCTCCGCAAGAAAGCGCAACTCGTCGGCCAGGTCTTCGGCATTGCGCACGGCCTTGCTCTGCTGCACCACGGCGCTGAGCAGGGCGCGCAAACTCAGGCCCGGGTCAAAGCCCACTTCCTGCGCCAGCTCCAGACTCTGCCGGGTTTCCTGCCGCGCCCATTCGTACACGCCCATGCCACTGCTCCTGAAGGGATTTGCGTGAGCATGAAATTTCTGCGGCATGGCCGGTTTGATGTGGATCAAGACTTCGGATCGTCGTCCTTCCACGGCGCTGAAAGGTAACGGGTGCGGTTGAAGGTCTCCAGCCATTCCGGGCAGAACACCACCAACGCGCTGACGACCATGCCGTTGATAAAGGCCTCGGGGAACAGCAGCAACCACAGGTAGCCGACGAAATCTTCCAGCCATTCCGGCATGGCGAAGAGGCCGTCGTACCACAGCAACGTCAGACTCAGAATCAGGCACAACAGGCCGGACAACGCAGCGGCGAAGAAACCGGAACAGAAGATGTAAACGAACGGATTTCGTGGTTGCGCACGCTCCACGAGGATTGCCACGCATTCGGTGATCAGCACTGGCAGCAGAATCAGCAACGCGCCATTGACGCCCACCGCAGCCAGGTCCTGACGCCCCAGCAGCACCAGCCCCATCTGCGCAACCAGCCCGCCGACGATCGCCAGCGGCCAATCGAGCAGCAGCGTCACCGCCGTCATGCCGATAAAGTGATACGACACGCCGGTGTCGAAATCCCTGCGCACCAGCCACAGCAGAAATAGCGCGAACACCGTGCCGAACAGCAAGTGCTGCCGGCGACTGTCGCTGAACAGCTCGACCCATGGCGAACGCATGATCGCCCAGAGCAGCACCGACAGATAAATCAGCCAGCCGAGCGTCAGGCTTGCCGTTGAAAGCAGTTCGGCGCCGATCATGATTCCCTCACCTGCTACTCGACACGCTTTTTTTGTAGGAGCTGCCGAAGGCTGCGATCTTTTGATCTTGTTTATAAAGCAAAAGATCGCAGCCTTCGGCAGCTCCTACAAGGGCGCAATCGCGCGACGTTTCTATCTGGACCGATGCAAAGCTATCTGCTTGTCGCATTTGGACGCTAAGCTTGGGCTTATGGATGATTCAGATTATTTACGCCTGCTGACCATCGCGGCCGAGCAGGCCAATGCGTTCCTGTCCAATGCCCGCAAATGGGAGCGTGAGCGTTGGGTCTGCCAGCGCCTGCTGCAAGGTCTGAACATCCCCTACCGCGCCGACGAATTCGCCCCGGCCGGTGAGCCGCCGGACGTGTTGTTCCGCGATGCCAATTTCGAAGTTTTTTTCGTCCTCGATGAAGGCCGCCGTCTCAATGATGAATGGCGCGACGAGTTGCAGCGTCGGCGCAGTGCGTTCTCCCTGAGCCAACTGGTGCGCCGCGAAGCCAAGCCCAAACGCATCCCGGCCAATGAATTTCTCCTGCGTCTGGCGCCAACGCTGCGCAAGAAGGCGCACAACTACAAGGAACGCGGCATGGATCTGGGTGAGCTGGACATCATCGCCTTCCCCAGCCTCAAACGCGAAGTGCTGGACCTCAACAGTCATTTCCCGCCACCGACCGAATATCTGCGTCAGGGCTGGCGCTCGCTGTCGCTGGTCGGCCCGACATTCGCCCGTGTGCTGTTCGCCCACCCCGACGCACCGGACTTTCTGCGCAGCAACCTCGGCCGCAGCATTGTGTTCGACGTGGGCATCAGCCTGTGACGCCGCTGCAGCAGTTGATCGCCGAGGTTCCGCAAACCGGTCGTGTGCGCTGGATCGGCGTGCGTCCAGCATCCCGTGGGCCGATGCTTGAGCTCGACGCGGTCGAGGCGCGGCTGGAAGCCGGGCTCACCGGCGACCACGCCCGCCCGGGCGTTCGCAATGCGCGACAGGTGACGCTGATTCAGTGGGAGCACTTGGCGGTGATCAATGCATTGATGGGCCGTCCCGCTGACCAGCCGGTCCGGCCTGAAGATCTGCGGCGCAATCTCGTTATAAGCGGAATCAATTTGTTTAGCCTGAAGGGGCGGCGCTTTCGCATCGGGCAAGCGATACTCGAAACCACTGGCTGGTGTCAGCCCTGCGCACGCTTGCAGAACAACCTCGGCCCGGGCACTTTTCAAGCCGTGCGCGGGCATGGCGGGATCACCGCCCGGGTGTTACAAAGCGGCATCATTCGTCTCGACGATAGCGTGTGCGTCGAACCGGTTCCGGACAGTGGCTACGCTGCGTTCAATCCGGGCTGAAAACCGCTGTAGCCTGTGCTCATTCAGTAACGTCTACCTGACGAGGCAAATATGACCAGCCGCCTGAACCCCGAAGACCAAAAGCATGTCGAAGAGTACCTGCAACTGTCCCAACACCGTGTCGAGCGCCGGCCTTTCCGGCCGTGGATGCTCCTGGTGCTGGTGCTGGCAGTGACCATTGGTCTGGGCCTGTTGAGCCGATTTATCAGTTACCTGACGTTATGAGCTGCCTTGCGCTCCCTCGGGTAACCGCACCGATTTCCTTTAAAAACCTTGCGAGTTATCCCTATGTCCCATCGTATTGTCATTGTCGGCGGCGGCGCCGGCGGTCTGGAGTTGGCTACCCGCCTGGGTAAGACTCTGGGCAAGCGCGGCACGGCCAGCGTGATGCTGGTCGACGCGAACCTGACCCACATCTGGAAGCCGCTGCTGCACGAAGTGGCCGCCGGTTCCCTGAACTCCTCCGAAGACGAACTCAACTATGTCGCCCAGGCGAAATGGAACCACTTCGAGTTCCAGCTCGGGCGCATGAGCGGGCTCGATCGCGCGCAGAAGAAAATCCAGTTGGCCGCGACCTATGACGAAAACGGCGTCGAGCTGGTGCCGGCGCGTGAAGTGGCTTATGACTCGCTGGTGATCAGCGTGGGCAGCACCACCAACGATTTCGGCACCCAGGGCGCGGCGCAGCATTGCCTGTTCCTCGATACGCGCAAACAGGCTGAGCGCTTCCACCAGCAATTGCTCAATCACTATCTGCGCGCCCACGCCGGGCAGACCGATGTGGTCGAGCAAATCAGCGTGGCCATCGTCGGCGCTGGCGCCACTGGCGTCGAACTGGCGGCAGAGCTGCACAACGCCGCCCATGAATTGGCCGCGTATGGTCTGGACCGGATCAAACCGGAAAACATGCACATCACGCTGATCGAAGCCGGCCCACGGGTGCTGCCTGCCCTGCCGGAGCGCATCAGCGGGCCGGTGCACAAGACCCTGGAAAAGCTCGGGGTCAATGTGATGACCAACGCAGCAGTCAGCGAAGTGACTGCCGACAGCCTGATCACCGCCGATGGCAACGAGATCAAGGCCAGCCTGAAAGTCTGGGCTGCCGGCATTCGCGCACCGGGTTTCCTCAAGGACATCGACGGTCTGGAAACCAACCGCATCAATCAGCTGCAAGTGCTGCCGACTCTGCAAACCACGCGCGACGAAAACATCTTTGCCTTCGGTGACTGCGCGGCCTGCCCGCAACCGGGTACCGATCGCAACGTGCCGCCACGGGCACAAGCGGCGCATCAACAGGCGTCGCTGCTGGCCAAGTCGCTGAAATTGCGCATCGAAGGCAAGACCCTGCCGGAGTACAAATACACCGACTACGGCTCGCTGATCTCGCTGTCGCGTTTTTCTGCTGTGGGTAACTTGATGGGTAACCTGACCGGCAGCGTCATGCTCGAAGGCTGGCTGGCGCGGATGTTCTATGTGTCGCTGTACCGTATGCACCAGATGGCGCTGTACGGGCCGTTCCGCACGGCGATGCTGATGCTGGGCAGCAAGATTGGTCGTGGCACCGAGCCGCGTCTGAAACTGCACTAAAACGCCAACCTGTGGGAGCGAGCCTGCTCGCGAAAGCGGTGGGTCTGTCAACACTGTCGTTGAATGATCCGGCCCCTTCGCGAGCAGGCTCGCTCCCACATTGTTTCGTGCTGTTCTCAAATCAGTGGGCGAAGGCCTGCAATGAATCGCTGTTCATCACAGCTGGAAGCGCCGCACCATGCCCTGTAGCGCATTGGCCAGTTGCGACAGTTCGTGGCTCGATGCGCTGGTCTGATCAGCCCCCGCAGCCGAACGCACCGACAGGTCGCGAATATTCACCAGATTGCGATCCACTTCCCGCGCCACCTGCGCCTGCTCCTCGGCAGCGCTGGCGATCACCAGGTTGCGCTCGTGAATCTCGTGCACCGACGCCGTGATCGTCACCAACGCCTCACCCGCCCGCTCTGCCAGAACCAGCGTGCTCGCCGCACGAGATGCGCTGGCCTGCATTGACTCCAGCGCCTGGCTCGAACCGCTGCGCATGCCTTGCACCATCTGTTCGATTTCCTGCGTCGATTGCTGGGTGCGATACGCCAGTGCGCGCACTTCGTCGGCCACCACCGCAAAGCCGCGACCGCTTTCACCGGCGCGTGCTGCCTCGATGGCGGCGTTGAGCGCCAGCAGATTGGTCTGCTCGGCGATGGCGCGAATCACGTCCAGAACCTTACCGATGTCCTGCGACTGATTGGCCAGCGACTGCACCAGTTCACCGGTGTTCTGCACATCACTGGCCAGCGCATTGATCGCGCTGGCGGTTTCGCTGACGCGCTCCTGGCCCAATTGCGCCGACTGACTGGACTGGCGCGTGGCATCGGACGTCGACACCGCGTTGCGCGCGACCTCCTCCACCGCAGCGGTCATCTCGTTAACCGCAGTGGCGGCCTGTTCGATTTCGTTGTTCTGCTCTTGCAAGCCTTGGGTGCTGTCGATGGTAACGGCGCTCAGTTCATCCGCGGCGGTGGCCAGTTGCGTAGCTGAGCCGCTGATACCTTGCAGGGTCTCGCGCAGGTTCTGTTGCATCGTCGCCAAGGCCTTGAGCAAGCGGCTGACTTCGTCATTGCCATGGGTTTCGATCGGTCGGGTTAGATCGCCCTTAGCGACACTTTCAGCGGCATCCACGGCGCTGCTCAGCGGGCGCACGATACTGCGCGTGAGCAACATCGCCAGCGCCACCGTGGCCAGCGCTGCCAAGGCAATGAAAAGAGTAACGATGGTGCGCGAGGTTTCATAATGCGCGGCGGACTTCTCGCTTTCGGCAGCGACCTGGCGGGCGAACAGATCGGCGAGATCATTGAGCTGTTTGCCGGAGCCGTCGACCACGGTCTTCATGTCAACCAGGAGCAATTTGGTCAGCTCGTCACGCTTGCCTTGCTCGGCAAGGGTGAATGACTGGGCAATGCCAGTGCGATAGGCGGCGAAGGTTTTCTTGAACTGGTCATACAGCTGCTGACCTTCGGCAGTGTCGACCAGTTTGTCGTAGGCGGCGATCTTCTCGCTCAGTTCCTTGTCGCGGGTGTCCATCTGGCCGCGATAGGTGGCGATATTGGCCGGATCCTGATCGAGCGCCATGCGCAGGGAGATGGTGCGGATGCGCAGCATCAGTTCGCGGATCTCGTCGCCGCCACGGATGCTCGGCAACCAGCGGTTCTCCACCGCCACCTCACTGTCGCGAATACTCGACATCTGTCCCAGCGCAAACACGCCGAGCAAGGCCACCAACACCGCGATCAGGGCAAATCCCAGGGCAGCCCGGGGAGCAATATTCAACTGACGAAGCAACATGACGAACGCCCTTATTCTTGTAATGGCCAGATCAAGGGGCGAAGCGTTGGCAGTCCCCTCGTGTTAGCGGGCTATCGGCAGGTTGTATGACGACTTGAAGGGATTAGCCTTTCGGCAGGCAAAAAAAATCCCCGTATCTTTCGATACGAGGATTTTCAATATGGTCGGGGTAAGGGGATTCGAACTCCTGACATCCTGCTCCCAAAGCAGGCGCGCTACCGGACTGCGCTATACCCCGGTAAAAAAAAGGCGACCTTTCAAAGATCGCCTTCTTCGATCAGCGCTTTTGGCCTCTGATCTTAAGATTCGATCCCAGCGCAAACTGGTTTCAAAAATGGTGGGTCGTGTGGGATTCGAACCTACGACCAATTGGTTAAAAGCCAACTGCTCTACCAACTGAGCTAACGACCCAAATATGGTCGGGGTAAGGGGATTCGAACTCCTGACATCCTGCTCCCAAAGCAGGCGCGCTACCGGACTGCGCTATACCCCGGTTTGAAATTGGCTCCGTGACCAGGACTCGAACCTGGGACCCAATGATTAACAGTCATTTGCTCTACCGACTGAGCTATCACGGAACTACATATTTCAATTTACAACGGTGAAGCTTTGTTGCATCTCGCCACCCGTACGCATCGCTGCGTTCGTGTGTCTGAGGCGCGCTATTCTACAACCTAGAACACCTCTGTCAACCCCCTAAATTGCTTTCAAGTTAATGATTTGCAACTTATTTCAGATTCCAACCCGGTGGGTTGAAACGCTGCCGGTGACTGACTGCGGGGCGCACTTTACAAGCCTTTTCCTTTGAGTTCAACAGCCTGGCGAAAAAAAGGCCTCGCAATGCGAGGCCTTACCGGTTTCATTGCCGCTGAGGCTTAGCCGAAAACGATTTCGTCGTTCTCGACCTTGCCGGTGGCGGTGTCGCCCGGCATGAAATGACCCGACAGGATCAACTGCGCCAGCGGGTTTTCGATCCAGCGCTGGATCGCCCGTTTCAAAGGACGTGCGCCATACACCGGGTCGTAACCGACGGCGATCAGCTTGTCCATCGCTTCCGGGCTCAGCTCCAGCTTCAGCTCGCGCTCGGCCAGACGGCTGCGCAGGCGACCCAACTGGATCTCGGTAATCCCGGCGATCTGATCCCGCGCCAACGGCTCGAAGATCACCACCTCGTCGACCCGGTTGATGAACTCAGGACGGAAGTGCGAGGTCAGCGCGTCCATCACAGCAGCACGCTGCGCCTCACGATCACCGACCAGTTCCTGGATCTGGATCGACCCGAGGTTGGAGGTCATCACGATCACCGTGTTGCGGAAGTCCACCGTACGCCCGTGACTGTCGGTCAGACGGCCATCCTCAAGCACTTGCAGGAGGATGTTGAACACATCCGGGTGCGCCTTCTCGACTTCGTCCATCAGGATTACCGAATACGGCTTGCGACGCACCGCTTCGGTCAGGTAACCGCCCTCTTCATAGCCGACGTAGCCCGGTGGCGCACCGATCAGACGAGCCACGGAGTGTTTCTCCATGAACTCTGACATGTCGATCCGCACCATCGCCTCTTCGGTATCGAAGAGGAACTCGGCCAAGGCCTTGCACAGCTCGGTTTTACCAACACCGGTAGGGCCGAGGAACATGAACGAGCCGCTCGGACGATTCGGGTCGGACAACCCGGCGCGGGAACGCCGCACGGCGTTGGCCACAGCCACGACCGCTTCTTCCTGACCGATGACCCGTTTGTGCAACAGGCTCTCCATCTTCCTCAGCTTGTCGCGCTCGCCTTCGAGCATCTTCGACACCGGGATGCCGGTCCACTTCGACACGACTTCGGCAATCTCTTCTTCAGTCACCTTGCTGCGCAGCAACTGGTTTTCGCTCTTGCCGTGCTGGTCGACCATTTGCAGGCTGCGCTCCAGATCGGGGATCACCCCGTACTGCAACTCCGCCATGCGATTCAGGTCGCCTTTGCGGCGTGCGGCTTCCAATTCCTGGCGCGACTGTTCGATCTTCTGCTGGATCTGCGCAGAACCCTGCACCTCGGCTTTTTCCGAGTTCCAGATTTCTTCCAGATCCGAGTACTCACGTTCGTGACGCTCGATTTCTTCCTGGAGTTTTTCCAGGCGTTTCTTCGCTGCGTCGTCGCTTTCTTTCTTCAGCGCCTGGGATTCCACTTTCAACTGAATCAGGCGCCGCTCCAGACGATCGAGCACTTCCGGCTTGGAGTCGATCTCCATGCGGATACGGCTGGCGGCCTCATCGATCAAGTCGATGGCCTTGTCCGGCAACTGCCGATCCGTGATGTAGCGATGGCTGAGTTTCGCCGCGGCAATGATCGCGCCGTCGGTGATCGCCACCTTGTGGTGAACCTCGTAACGCTCTTTAAGGCCACGCAGAATCGCGATGGTGTCTTCTTCGCTCGGCTCGTCCACCAGGACTTTCTGGAAACGCCGCTCGAGCGCCGCGTCCTTCTCTATATATTGGCGATACTCGTTGAGCGTGGTCGCGCCGACGCAGTGCAACTCGCCGCGAGCCAGCGCAGGCTTGAGCATGTTGCCGGCGTCCATCGAGCCTTCGCCCTTACCGGCGCCGACCATGGTGTGCAGTTCGTCGATGAACAGAATGATCTGCCCTTCCTGCTTCGACAGCTCGTTGAGCAAGCCTTTCAGGCGCTCTTCGAACTCGCCGCGATACTTGGCGCCGGCGATCAGCGCGCCCATGTCCAGCGACAGCAGGCGCTTGCCTTTAAGGCCGTCCGGCACTTCGCCGTTGATGATGCGCTGCGCCAGCCCTTCGGCGATCGCGGTTTTACCCACGCCAGGTTCACCGATCAGCACCGGGTTGTTCTTGGTACGGCGTTGCAGAACCTGAATGGTGCGGCGGATCTCGTCGTCACGGCCGATCACCGGATCAAGCTTGCCTTCTTCGGCGCGCTTGGTCAGGTCGACGGTGTATTTGTCCAGCGCCTGCCGCGACTCTTCGTGGTTGGCGTCATTTACCGCTTCGCCACCACGCAGGTTGTTGATCGCGTTTTCCAGGGCTTTCTTGCTCACGCCTTGGCCGAGCAGCAACTTGCCGAGCTTGCTGTTCTCGTCCATCGCAGCGAGCAGCACCAGTTCGCTGGAGATGAACTGGTCGCCCTTCTGCTGAGCCAGACGGTCGGCCTGATTGAGCAGGCGCGCCAGATCCTGCGACATGTTGACGTCGCCGGTCGGGTTCTGGATTTTCGGTAATTGGTCGAGCTCTTTGGTCAGCTCTTTACGCAAGCTGTTGACGTCGAAGCCTACCTGCATCAGCAGCGGCTTGATCGAACCGCCCTGCTGTTCAAGCATGGCCTGCATCAAGTGCGCCGGCTCGATGGCCGGATGATCGTGGCCAACCGCCAACGACTGGGCGTCGGACAGGGCCAACTGTAATTTACTGGTTAAACGGTCAATACGCATGGGTCACCTTCCTTTTGAGCAGGCCGGACCTAAGAAACCATCCTGAATAAAGAAACCTGCCAGATACCACTGTAGATGCGGTCGATTCTGGGAGATTCAAGCGTCGGAGAGTTGATGCAGATCAGAGAGTTTAGCGGGTGAGCCAAACAAGAGAGGCGAAACGACCGGTGCGCGACGCACGGCGATAGGAGAAGAAGCGCGGATCGGTCACGGTGCAGAAACCGCCGCCGTAAACCGCTGTTACACCACGGGCTGCCAGACGCAGGCGCGCCAATTCATAGATGTCAGCCATGAACTTGCCAGGGTTGTGGCTCGGCACGAAGGCTGTCGCCGCTTCCGGCAACTGCTTGACGAAGACTTCGCGCACTTCCGCGCCGACTTCAAAGGCTTGCGGGCCGATGGCCGGGCCGAGCCAGACCAGAACGTCTTCAGGCGCAACATCGAGGCTGTCGAGGGTGGCTTCAAGCACACCCGCTGCCAAGCCACGCCAACCGGCATGGGCCGCCGCTACGCGAGTGCCCGCACGATCGCAGAACAACGCCGGCAGGCAGTCCGCCGTCATCGCCGCGCAGGCAATACCCGGCATTGTGGTCCAACTGGCATCTGCAGTCGCAACGATGCCCGGATCAGCATGGGCAACGGTGATCCCGTGCACTTGCTGCAACCAGGCAGGCTGTATGGAGAAGTGCTCGGTCAAGCGGCGACGATTTTCGGCCACCGCTTGCGGGCGATCATCGACGTGATCACCCAGATTCAGGCTGTCGAACGGCGCCTCGCTGACACCACCCTCGCGGGTGGTGACACAGGCCCTGACGCTGGCCGGCGCAGGCCAGTCCGGCGTCAGCCAGTTCATCCGACGAAGGCCTCGCGATCCTGCTTGAGCAGGGTCAGCAGCCAGACGAAATCTTCCGGCAGCGGCGATTCCCAGCTCATGCGCTCACCGCTCGTCGGGTGATCGAGTTCAAGGAAGCGCGCGTGCAGCGCCTGACGCGGGAAGTGCTTGAGCGATTCCACCATGGTCGGGTTGGCCGCAGGCGGAATGCGGAAACGCCCGCCGTAGGCCGGATCGCCGACCAACGGGAAGTTGATGTGCGCCATGTGCACACGGATCTGGTGGGTCCGACCGGTTTCCAGCTTCACCCGCACGTGGGTGTGGGAACGGAAACGCTCGAGCACGCGGTAATGGCTGACGGCAGGCTTGCCGCCTTCCATCACTGCCATGCGCTGGCGTTGCTGGCCGTGACGACCGATCGGCGCATTGATCTTGCCACCGGCGGTGACCACGCCGATCACGATGCACTCGTAGATACGGCTGACGCTGCGGCTCTGCAATTGCGCAACCAGTTTGGTCTGCGCCTGAATGGTCTTGGCCACCACCATCAGACCGGTGGTGTCCTTGTCCAGACGATGCACGATGCCGGCGCGCGGGACATTGATGATGTCCGGCACATGGTGCAACAAAGCGTTGAGCAGGGTGCCATCGGCATGACCGGCAGCCGGGTGCACCACCAGGCCCGCAGGCTTGTTGATCACCAGGATGTCGTCGTCTTCATAGACGATGTCGAGCTCGATGTCCTGGGCGATCCACTCGCCCTGGGCTTCCTGCTCGGCAGTCAGCTCAAGGACGGCACCGCCATGCACAATGTCGCGCGGGCGGATCACCGCCCCGTCCACAGTCAGGCGACCTTCTTTGATCCAGGCGGAAAGGCGCGAGCGTGAGTGCTCAGCGAAGAGTTGGGCGGCGACTTGATCGAGGCGTTGGCCGCCCAATTCGGACGGCACCTCTGCGCGAAGTTCAATTTTATCGGACATGCTCGGACTGGGCGTCGGCACAGCCTTTGGTTTCGGCTGCGCGCTTGTGGTTAAATACGGCGTCTTTTGCCCCGAGGCTTTTCAACGGGGCGCTCATCATAACAGGACGGCCCCGCCCAAGACAGCGGCCGTCATAGGGACGCAAGCCGCCATGCAAGTGAAACACCTGCTGCTGATCGCCATCCTCGCATTGACCGCTGCTTGCTCATCGAAGGAAGTCGTAGACGAAAACCTCAGCGAAGCCGAGCTGTATCAGCAGGCTCAGACTGACCTGGACAACAACAGCTACACCAGCGCCACAGCCAAGCTGAAGGCTCTGGAGTCGCGTTATCCGTTCGGTCGCTACGCCGATCAGGCTCAGCTGGAGTTGATCTACGCCAACTACAAGAACGCCGAGCCGGAAGCTGCAAAGTCTGCCGCCGAGCGTTTCATTCGTTTGCATCCGCAGCATCCGAACGTGGATTACGCGTACTACCTCAAGGGTCTGACCTCGTTCGACCAGGACGTCGGCCTGCTGGCGCGCTTCCTGCCGCTGGACATGACCAAGCGTGACCCGGGCGCCGCCCGCGACTCGTACAACGAGTTTGCGCAGCTGACCAGCCGCTACCCGAACAGCCGCTACGCGCCGGACGCCAAGCAGCGCATGATCTATCTGCGCAACCTGTTGGCCGCCTACGAAATCCACGTCGCCGACTACTACCTGACCCGTCAGGCTTATGTAGCCGCTGCCAACCGTGGCAAGTATGTCGTGGAAAACTTCCAGGAAACCCCATCGGTCGGCGACGGCCTGGCGGTGATGACCGAGGCTTACCAGCGTCTGCATCTCGACGATCTGGCAGCCACCAGCCTGGAAACCCTGAAGCTCAACTACCCGGACCACCCGAGCCTGCAAGATGGCCAGTTCGTGCCACGTGTAGCCGAGGCCGACAACCGTTCGTTCCTGAGCAAGGCAACTTTGGGCCTGATCGAATCGCGTCCACCGCTGCCGCCGGGCGAAACCCGCGCCAACCAGGACGTGCAGAAGCAGTTCCAGGACGCGAAAGATGCGATCCCGAACGAGCTCAAGCCTAAGGACGAAAACGGCGACGTGATCGAAGAGCCAGAGCCGGAATCCAGCGACACCGATCGCTCGTGGTTCAGCTACATGACCTTCGGCGTGTTCGACTGATCACACCGGCTGTACGAAAAAGGGAGATCTGCAGATCTCCCTTTTTTATTGCCGCGCTTTAATAGGCTGTGCGCTGATCGGGTCCTTGGCTAAACTGCCGGATCATCAGTCGAAAAGCCGCTCATCATGCTTCGTTTATTGTTCTGGATTGCCCTGATCTTCGCCGCCATCTGGCTCTGGCGCAAATTCAAGGCCCCCGCCTCGTCCACCCGATCGCCGCGCGAACAGGACGCGCCGCCGATGGTGCGCTGCGCCCACTGCGGCGTGCACCTGCCGCGCGACCGCGCGCTGGGCAACCAGCAACAGTGGTATTGCAGCCAGGCTCATCTCGAGCAAGGCCCGGACGCCAGTGGTCGCTGAGGCCGCCAACGCCGACCAGAAACAGGCGCAGCGTCTGCTGCGCCTTTATCACCTGTACCGTTTAAGTGTCGGCATCACTCTGGTGCTGCTGATCTCCAGCAACATGGACAACCGCCTGCTGACGTCAGCCAACGACGACCTGCTGCGCGGCGGCAGCTGGCTGTACCTGATCATCAACATGCTGCTGGTGGTGTTCCTTGAAAACACCCGGCGCCCGGCGCAGTTGTTCACCCTGGCGCTCGTCGATGTGCTGCTGTTGTGCGGCCTGTTCTACGCGGCGGGCGGCGTGGCCAGTGCGCTGGGCAATTTGCTGGTGGTCTCGGTGGCGATCAGCAACACCCTGCTGCGCCGACGCATCGGCCTGCTGATTGCCGCCATTGCGGCGATCGGCATTGTCGGCCTGAGCTTTCTGCTCGGGCTCAGCCGCCCCTTGAGCGCCAACGCCTACTTGCAAGCCGGCACCCTCGGCGCGCTGTGCTTCGCCGCCTCATTGCTGGTGCAAGGGCTGATCCGCCGCCTCGAAGTCAGCGAGACCCTGGCCGAACAGCGCGCCAGCGAGGTGGTCAGCCTGGAGGCGCTGAACGCGTTGATCCTGCAACGCATGCGCACGGGGATTCTGGTGCTCGACGAGCAACGCCGGGTGCAACTGGCCAATCACAGTGCGCAGAGTCTGCTCGGGCATAGTCACCTGCAAGGTCATTTGGTCGACGAATATTCGCCAGCACTGGTCGAGCGTCTGCAACTGTGGCGCAACAACCCGACCTTGCGCCCGCAGAGCCTGAAAATCCCCGGCAATGGCCTTGAGCTGCAACCCAGCTTCATCGCCCTTGAGCAGAGTCCGAACCAGCAGACGCTGGTGTTTCTCGAAGACCTGGCGCAAATCACCCAACAGGCGCAGCAACTCAAGCTCGCTGCGCTCGGGCGTTTGACCGCCGGCATCTCCCATGAAATTCGCAATCCACTGGGCGCGATCAGTCATGCCGCGCAGCTGTTGGCCGAGTCCGAGGAACTCGATAGCGCAGATCGGCGTCTGACGCAGATTATTCAAGACCACTCCCAGCGCATGAACCGAGTCATCGAAAACGTCCTGCAACTGTCCCGCCGCCAGCAAAGCGCGCCGCAACGGCTGGACCTCAAGCCGTGGCTGGAAGACTTCGTCGGCGAAACCCGCGAGCAGGCCAACGAGCGCCAGCACATTCATCTGCGAATCAATTCCGGCGATTTCACCACGCTGATGGACCCCAACCAGCTGCGGCAGATTCTCGACAATCTGATCCGCAACGCCTGGCGTCACAGTGCCCAACTGCACGAGCAGGCCGACGTCTGGCTGGCACTGTTCGTCGACCCCGAAAGCCAATTGGCAGTGCTCGAAGTGCAGGACAACGGCCCCGGCGTGTCGGCCGAGGAACAGGCGCATCTGTTTGAGCCGTTCTTCACCACCAGCAGCCAGGGCACCGGTCTTGGCCTTTATCTGTCCCGTGAGCTGTGCGAAAGCAACCAGGCACGCCTAGACTTCAAATCACGCCAAGGCGGCGGCTGCTTTTGCATCACTTTTGCTCACGGACGGAAACAAAGTTGAATACAAGCCCACGGCAAAAAATTCTAATCGTCGACGACGAACCGGATATCCGCGAGCTCCTGGAAATCACCCTGGGACGGATGAAACTCGAGACCTTCAGCGCACGCAATCTGGGCGAAGCTCAGGCGCTGTTGCAGCGCGAGCACTTTGACCTGTGCCTGACCGACATGCGCCTGCCCGACGGCACCGGGCTGGAGCTGGTGCAACACATTCAGCAACGCGATCCACACCTGCCGGTGGCGATGATCACGGCGTACGGAAGCCTGGAAACTGCGATCAATGCGCTGAAGGCCGGGGCGTTCGACTTCCTCACCAAACCGGTGGAACTGCCGCGCTTGCGCGAACTGGTCAGCTCGGCGCTGCGCCTGCCGACAGCGGGCGGCTTGAGCACGGCAATCGAGCGACGCTTGCTGGGCGACTCGCCGCCGATGGCCAATCTGCGCAGGCAGATCGACAAGCTCGCACGCAGTCAAGCGCCGGTGTACATCAGTGGTGAATCCGGCAGCGGCAAAGAACTGGTCGCCCGTCTGATCCACGAACAAGGTCCGCGCGCCAGCCAGCCGTTTGTGCCGGTGAACTGCGGGGCGATTCCGTCAGAGCTGATGGAAAGCGAGTTCTTCGGTCACCGCAAAGGCAGCTTCACCGGTGCCGTCGAGGACAAGCCCGGGCTGTTTCAAGCGGCCCATAGCGGCACTCTGTTTCTCGATGAAGTCGCCGACCTGCCGCTGTCGATGCAGGTAAAACTGCTGCGAGCGATTCAGGAAAAAGCCGTGCGCAGCGTCGGTGGCCAGCAGGAAACGGTGGTGGACGTGCGCATCCTTTGCGCCACGCACAAAGACCTTGAAGCCGAAGTTTCGGCCGAACGCTTCCGCCAGGATTTGTATTACCGGCTCAACGTCATCGAACTGCGCGTGCCGTCCCTGCGCGAACGCCGCGACGACATCGAGGCGCTTGCCATGCACGTGCTCAAGCGCCTGGCCAAAGACACCGGACAACCCGAAGCGCGCCTGCACCCGCAAGCGCTGGAGGCGCTGAAGAACTATCGCTTTCCCGGCAATGTGCGCGAACTGGAGAACGTCCTCGAACGCGCGCACACCCTGTGTGAAAACCGTACGATCGAGGCGCAGGATCTGCGCTTGAGCGAAGGCAATTGCACGGCGGACGGGGCGATGGCCGATCTGACACAGATCGACAACCTCGAGGATTATCTGGAGAGCGTCGAGCGCAAACTGATTTTGCAGGCGCTGGAGGAAACCCGCTGGAACCGCACGGCTGCGGCGCAGCGGTTGAGTCTGTCGTTCAGGTCGATGCGTTATCGGCTGAAGAAATTGGGCCTGGATTAAAGGCCCCTTCGCGAGCAGGCTCGCTCCCACATTTGGAATGAGTATTCCTGTGGGAGCGAGCCTGCTCGCGAAGGCGGTCTACCAGCCTCTGACTAAATCCGGCCCTCAGGCGCATACGGCGCCGGATCAATAATCGGCGCCCGCCCCAGCATCACGTCAGCAAACAACTGACACGATGCCGGCGCCAGCACCAGCCCGTTGCGGTAATGCCCGCAGTTCAGCCACAACCCCTCGAACCCGGGCACCCGGCCAATAAACGGAATGCCTTCCGGCGACCCCGGCCGCAGTCCCGCCCAGTGCCCGACCACTTCGGCATCCGCCAGCGCCGGCAACAATTCGATCGCCGAGGCCTTGAGGCTTTGCAGCGCTACATCGGTCGGGGTCTTGTCGTAACCCTCGTGCTCCAGCGTGCTGCCAATCAGAATGTGACCGTCGCGACGCGGGATCGCATAACGCCCCTTGGCCAGCACCATGCTTGGCAGGAAATCAGCCGCGCACTTGTAGAGAATCATCTGGCCTTTGACCGGTTCGACCGGCAGCGTCAGGTTCAGCGTCTTGAGCAGATCACCGCTCCACGCTCCCGCCGTCAGCACAATCTGGTCGCCATTGATCAACCCCGTCGAAGTCTCCACGCCGACCACGCGCTCGCCCTCGCGGACGAAGCCACTGACTTCGCATTGCTCATGAATCGTCACATTCGGCAGCGCCAGCAGCGCGGCTTTCAGCGATTTGACCAGCCGTGGATTGCGCACGTTGGCGACATCGGCCATGTAGATCGCTCGGCTGAAACCGCTGCCGAGCACCGGCACCGCGTCATGTGCCGCCGAGATATCCACAGCCCGCAGCGGCCGATTTTCCCGCTCGGCCCAGGCCAGGGCTGCGGCTTCATCATCCAGATCCAGCCAATACAGACCAGTGGTGTGCACCTCAGGATCAACCCCCGTGGCGGCAAACAAGCGCTCGCCGAGCTGTGGATAAAAATCCTGCGACCAATGCGCCAGCGCGGTGACTGCCGGACTGTAGCGCCACGGGTACAACGGCGAGACGATGCCGCCGCCAGCCCAGGACGATTCCTGGCCGACATTCGAGCGATCCAGCAGCACTACGCTGCGCACTTCGGAGGCAAGATTGTAGGCAGTGAGCAGGCCAATCACCCCGCCACCGACAATCACCACTTGCTGTTGCCTGGTCATGTTCGATCCAACCGTAAAAAAGACAGTGGGCGCAAAAGGCGCCCGAAAGAGAGTGCGTCAGCGGCCCCAGCAATCCTTGGCGGTCACTCCGCTGGTCGCATTGTTCATGCTTCGCACGCCGGTGTTGGTCAGGGTGAAATCCCCGCACTTGTCGGTCGCCATGGCCGAACCGGTTTTACGAATCGCGGTCAGCACAAAGGTCTGGTCGGTCAGCGTCGGGGTGATGGTGTAGAAATCATTGCCCGTGCTCAGTCCGGTGACGCCGGTGTAGACATTGTTGCGGGTGTAGAAGCGTTCGAGGGTCTGCGCCTGCTCCGAGAGCAGCGAGACCACTTCGGCGCGACGGCCCTTCTTCACGTATTCGTTGTAGCTGGGGATGCTGATGGTGAGGATGATCCCGATAATCGCGATGACGATCATGATCTCGATCAGGGTAAAGCCTCGGCTGGATCTGCGCATGCCTCAAATTCTCGCTTACTGGATTTGTCGCCACATGATACGACGGCTGCCGCCGCCACCTTTTTCCACAATGACCGTGACCGCGCCGCTGGTATCAGTCGTGCCCTTGCGCTCGCCGTTAGCGGAGATGAAGTTCAGGGTCGGAATGCCGCCGGTAAAAATCACGCCACTGGATATCATGTCATTGCTGTCGACCAAACGGTCGCCAGTGGTGTCAATCACGGCGTAGTTGAGCATCTTACCGTTGAACGCATCGAGTTCGACCAACCTGCCCGTACCAAAGCTCGAACAAGGGTCGGTGGTATCGACGCTGGCGGTGGTAAAAACGACTCGCCCCAGCACAATGCTGGCCTGGTTGATCACTCGCTCGCCGGTCAGCACGTTGTTGTACACCAGCGGCAAATACCAGCCTTTTTCTCCCGGATACGTCGTTTCATTCTGGCTGGTGGTCAGGAACTGCCCGGAACTGCCGGAGAACGAACCGGTGATCGCCTGTGCCTGCAAACTGCTGACGGTGATTTGTCCGGCCCCACCCTCTGCGTCCCAGATTGAATAGAACGCCTGCAGATCCTTGTTGCTCTTGTCGGCAGTCTCGTTGAACTTGCCGGTGCCAAAGAACACCTGCTTGCCGCCCTGTGGGTTGTCCGCCAGCAGCGGTTGCGCGGTGATCGGCTGCGTTGCTCCGCCTGGGGCGGTGAACAAAGGCTTGCCGGCAAACGCCACGCCCCAGCTTTCCGGCGCCGTCGCGCTCAAGTCGAACTTCCACATGCGTCCCTTCAGGTCTCCACCATACGCAGCCTGCACCACGTTCGAGGAATTGACCCTGAGTTTTACCGAAGACAGACCGTTGCCGGTTTCCGTGCCGTCGATGACGACTTTCCTGATCAGCGAACCATCCAGCGCATCCAGCACATACAACGCTGCAACCCCCGAATTGCTGCCGTAACCATTGGCGATGAATGTCGCCCAGCGACCATTGGCCAAGCGTGCCACTTCCGGACGCGCGTAGGCGTAACCCAGATCATTGAAAGCATTCGACGCATTGGCCGTGGCCGGCGCACTGACTTCCCACAGTGCCTTGATCACGTTGCCTGCCGAGGCATCGAACAGTTGCAGCCCGTAGAAGGTTTTGCCACCGGCCCCCGTTCCGCCAATGGCCAGGGTTTTCCAGGTAGTGCCGGCCTGTGCATCGAACACACCGACCTGACCGTCCACGAGAAACTTGTGGCTGACGCCGTTGACGTAATTGGTGTCCGCGATCAGACGCAAGGAAGGCAGAACGCTGGAGGGCATATACGCATAACGGCGGGTGCCGTTCGCCGAGTTGATCACGTTGACGAAACCGTCGTTGGCGTTCACCACCAGGCTGGTATTCATGTTCGCAGCCTTGGTCGTCAGGTAGTTGGTGTAACTGCTGTCCCCCGTCAGGTCGGATGCGGTCTTGTCCGAAGGCGACGCGAGCACCAGCGGCGAATTGATGATGTCGCCGAGCAGCGCAGTGCGCACCTTGAGCCCGGCCTTGTTGGTCCCCTTGCTCCACTCCACCAGATCATTGCCGTTGATTCCGGCGGGCAACCCCTGATTCAGCGTAGTCTGCTGCGCCGGGGAAAAGTTGAGAAGTGCCAGGGCAATTGGCGTGTTGCTCGCGGTGTTCCATGACTGGAAAGTCGGCGCGGTGGCAGAGGGCACGATGGTGGTGTCGGTCGTCCATTGCACAGCCGAGGTATTCACTGTTCCGGTCGAGGTGAATCCAAACGACCTGATCGTGCCGCGCCAATCCTTGGGATCGTAGGTTGTCTGGTAAAAACTGCTGCCACTGGTCAACGTACTGCTGCTGGCAACACCGGCACCACCGGAGCCGGCCTTGGAAGTGATATCGCTCAGTGCCGACGATAACGCCGCATTGAGCCCGGAGCTGTCGGTCGCCTGGTAATACCTGCCCTGCCCATAACTGGCGGCGTCGGACAACATATCGTTATCCGCAGCGAAACCCACGGTGTAGGTGTTCATGTTCTGCCTGGGAAAATCCACCGCGTTCCAGCTCTTGCCGGCGGCGTCGGTACCGGTCGAGCGCATGTCGATGTCGAAGGCGAATTTGGCTATGTCATCCAGATACAGCGTGTCGCCTTCGCCGTCACCGTTGATGTTGTCGCCGTCATTATTCACGCCATCCCAGTTCGGCAACCGACTGCCCCCCAGCGGATCGTTGGTCGGGAAGGTACGGTCATAGGTCGGCAAGCCATCGGTAATCACCACGCCGTAGTTTTTCTGGCAGCGGTATTGAATCGGACTGGTATAGGTCGCCGGCGTGCCGTTGTAGTAAGGCGCCAAGCCACGCATGTAGCGCGTGACTTCGTAATAGCTCTCGGCCAATGGCGTGTTGGCCACGGCGTTCAAGCCGTTGATCGATGAGATCAGCGCGTTGTAGTTGGTGTCTGCCTGGGCCTGGGTGACGCTGCCCGCGACGGGTGACAAATCGGTGATCGAGCGAGCGATGAAACCGCCGTTGCCCGGGTTGCTGCTGGTCGCCGGATTGAATGTCGACAGGCCCATGCGCAAGGTGCGGTTGCTGCTCACCAGTGCGGTGGAAACGTTGCGCGCCACGTTCATCCGGTAATCGTTGGGAATCGCCCCCGTGGTGAAGTCGCGGGTGCCGTTGCTGTTGGCGAGGCTGACTATGTAGGAAATGTAATCGGCGGAATACCGAGTGTTCTCGTTGCCTACGGGGTCGGGGAGCTTGAGGCACAACGGCGCCACGCTGTTGTTGTAGAACGCATACGCGCCTCCCGAGCAGCCGGAGGTTGGCAGGCTCGATAGAAACACCGTGTCGCCGGTAATCTGCGGCGCATTGAGTGCAGAGCACAATCCGAGGAAGGCATTGCACTGGCGGGCGGGAGTGCGGTTGACGTTAGGGTTGAATTCGGCGGCGTAAATGATGCTGTTCATACTCCCCGAATCATCGATCAGCAGCATCACGTTGGGCGCCACCGCAGCCGCGCTCAGCAATGGCGAATCGGACGGCGTGAAAGCCCAGGCCGGTGCCGCCAGATAAAGGCTCAGGAGCATGCCGACCAGCAGCGACAGGCCGCGCTCAATACTTCGCATAGACACTCTCCACCACGCTACGCGAATTGCCGGCGATGCCAACCGCAGTGACTCGATACAGGGTTGCCGAGGTGTTACTCGGCACGTTCACCGCCGTCAGGGTCGTGCCGATGTTCTGCACGCCATAAAAGCCATTACCGGCAGCGATCCAGGTCACTCCGGAGGTCGAATTGAAACCTGCCGAGCTGACCACTGACGACTCCGCTGGCGGCAGGCATTGACTCGTGCCGCTGCACACCGCCAACGAATAACTGTCCAGTTGTACTGCGCTTTCGCCCACACGCAATGCCGCTTCGGCCGCCTGAAATGATTGATTGCGCAGGCTTACGCTGCCGGCCATTTTCTCTTGCAGGTTGGCGCTCTGCATCGAGGACAAACCGATCAATGTCAGCAACAGCAGAAACACCAGACTGACCAACAAGACCATGCCGCGCTGGGCCTTATGTTGTTGCAAGGAAATCCTCATCGCCGCCCCCTCATGGCAAGCGGTTGCGCAATGCCGCAACCACGTTGAAGGTTTGATTGCGCACCCGATTGTTCGGGTCGGTGAGGGTCAGGCTCAGGCGCACACTGCGAATGCGCGCGGGATCGCCGGGGTTGCTGCTGTAGGTCGAGGCCGCCACGTCGGTCGCCGAGCTGGCCAGACCAAAGGTGACGTTGAAGGCACTGACATTGTTCACCAGCACTTGCTGCGCCGGATTGCCGCTGCCGGTGCCCATGAGAATCTGGTTGTTACTGAAGCTGTAGACCAGACGGCGGATCGGGAACGCGATCTGCCCCGTGGTCGGGCTGCGCAATCCGCTGTAGGCGACCGCGCTGTTGCGACAATCGGAAACTACCGTCCAGGTCGGTGTGCCCCCGCCGCTGCCGACATCGGCGGTGACCAGGGTCAGCTTGAGACTGGCGTTATCCCAGTTGATCGGGATGAGCTGCGCGGCGTTGAAATCCCCTGCCGAACTGGAGTCGACGATGGTGCCGAGGCAGCCGAACATGCCGACCATGCGGATTTCCTGAATCATTTTGCTGAGGACGAAGCGCGCATCTTCCTGCATCGCTGCGGCGCTGTTCTGGCTGACGTAGGTGTTTTTTGCGGCGATGAAAATCTGCACCACACCGGGTACGACGATCAACCCCAAAGCCAGAGCTATCAGCAACTCGATCAGGCCGAAACCACGGCTGGTGTGCTTCATGGCGTGGCCACCGGATCGACCGCCGCCCGGCTGGTCAACACGAAACTGCGCTGGGCACTGGCAGCGTTCGCCGCGCGCGCGTCGCTCCAGGTAATGGTGATGGTATAGACCCGCTGGTTGAGGGTGATGCTGCCCGTCGCGGTCGGGCCGCCGAAGTTGGCGATGTTGGTGGTGAAGTCGTAGAGGTCCTGGTCCCGCGCATTACTGAGATTGCCCGAGGTCGGTGGCGTAACGGTGTAGTTGGCGCCGGAATTGGCGCGGATGCGATCCATCATGTCATAGGCGATGAAGCTGGCCTGACTGGTCATCCGCGAACTGTCGGTGTACTTCAGCGCATTGAGCTGCACCGCCGCTGCGCCCAACAGCCCGACCGTAAGAATCAGCAGCGCGACCAGCACTTCGATCAGCGTCATGCCCTCCTGTGCGTTTTTGCTCCCTGCCCTCATCCGCAATTTCCACCCAGTTGAATGCGTCCGTTCAAACACACGTTCAGCGTCCTGCTTTGCGTGCCCAGCGTGTAACCGATGACTACCGCCGTCGACGGTGCCGCCAGACCACCAAGATTGTTGAAATCCAGTGCGGTCACTCCTGAGGGTAGCGTCAGAGTCGCGCCACTGCTCATCGCTGGAACAACCCGCAACACATTGGCCGGATTGCCAGTGCTGTCGTAGACCGCCAGCTCACCGGTCCAGACACTGCCGCCAGCGGTCGGACGCAGACGCGTGGTCACGCCGCGATTGATCGCTTCGAGGCGAGCGAAATTGATCGCCCGCTGCAAGTCGCCGACTTCGGTATCCGCCTTGCTGCTCTGGATCGTACGGGTAAAGGCCGGCACCGCCAGCGTGATCAATATCAGGAATACCGCGATGGCGACCAGCAACTCGACCAGCGTGAAACCTTTTGTACGAAGATCCATCGATGCCCTCCGTTGCTGTCGGCTATACCTGCTTTTACACGCTAGAACATTCGCTCGGCACCCGCCGACTGATTTGCCCTGCGCGGCGCACGGATTGCGCTGCTCATACCATGCCACGGAGGGATTTTTCATGCCGCAACACGGTTTCAGTCTGATTGAACTGCTTATGGGACTGGCGATTGGCGCAATTGTTCTGCTGCTGGTCAGCCCGGCGTTCGCCGCGCTCAAACAGGCGACTCAACGCGACCACGCGGCGCAGTCGCTGCTCGAAGGCATCCGCCACGCTCGCACACTGGCGATCACGCACAATCAGAGCGTGGTGATCCATGGCATCGACGGTGACTGGAGTCAGGGTTGGCGGATCATTCTGGATCGAAGCGGCAGGGGGCCGGAGGACGGCAGCAATCCGCTGCTGGTTGAACGCGCCAGTGAGGCGAAGGTGCCAATTGTCGGCAACTGGTGGGTGAGCCGCTATGTGCGGTTCAGTCATCTGGGACAGCCGCTGATGCCGGGACGGCGATTTCAGGCGGGGACAATACACATCTGCTCGCCGCGCGAACCGGTCAGCCAGCGGCAGATCGTGCTGGCAGCAACCGGTCGCGTGCGCCTGGGCAGTCAGGAGACCGAACAGGCGCTATGCGACAAAAGCAGAAAGGTCAGATCGAACGGACGCGCAGCTCTTTCGGCATCGAGAACGTGATGTTTTCCTCACGGCCAGCCAGCTCATCGGCACCGGTCGCGCCCCAGGCCTGCAATTGCTGAATGACGCCACGCACCAGCACTTCCGGTGCCGAGGCGCCAGCGGTAATGCCAATGCGCTCGACGCCGTCGAACCAGCTCTGTTGCAGGTCCTCGGCACCGTCGATCAGGTACGCCGGAGTCGCCATGCGTTCAGCCAGTTCACGCAGACGGTTGGAGTTGGAGCTGTTCGGGCTGCCGACCACCAGTACCACGTCGCACTCGTCGGCCAGTTGCTTGACGGCGTCCTGGCGGTTTTGTGTGGCGTAGCAGATGTCGTCCTTGCGCGGACCACCGATGGCCGGGAAGCGCGTTCGCAGGGCATCGATCACACGGCTGGTATCGTCCATCGACAAGGTTGTCTGGGTGACGAAGGCGAGTCTTTCCGGATCGCGCACCTGCAGTGCGGCCACGTCCTTTTCGTCTTCAACGAGGTAGATCGCGCCGCCATTGCTGGCGTCGTACTGGCCCATGGTGCCTTCGACTTCCGGGTGACCGGCGTGGCCGATCAGGATGCACTCGCGACCGTCGCGGCTGTATTTGGCGACTTCGATGTGCACCTTGGTCACCAGCGGGCAGGTTGCATCGAAGACTTTCAGGCCACGACCGGCGGCTTCGTTGCGCACGGCTTGGGAAACACCGTGGGCGCTGAAAATGACGATCACGTCATCGGGTACCTGATCGAGCTCTTCGACGAAAATCGCGCCACGGCTGCGCAGGTCTTCGACGACGAACTTGTTGTGCACCACTTCGTGACGCACATAGATCGGCGGCCCGAAGACTTCCAGGGCGCGGTTGACGATTTCGATCGCCCGGTCCACACCGGCGCAGAAGCCACGGGGGTTGGCGAGTTTGATTTGCATGCTGTGCCTCGTGTCTTGCGCGCGAAAACAATGGAAAACAGACTGTGGAGACCTGCTTGTTGTGGCGAGGGGATTCATCCCCGCTCGGCTGCTTAGCAGTCGTAGACCGTCAACGGACTTATCTCAGAATCCGTTGACTGGTCTGGGGGCGCTTCGCACCCCAGCGGGGATGAATCCCCTCGCCACAGAGGCTCACTCCTGCATTTTTAGATCGCTTTGACGGAAATGATTTCCACGTCAAAGGTCAGCGTCTTGCCCGCCAGCGGGTGGTTGAAGTCGACGGTCACTTGCGTGTCATCGAATTCCTTCACCACACCCGGCAACTCAGTATTGGCCGCATCGTTGAAGATCACCAGCAGACCCGGCGACAACTCCATGTCGGTGAATTGCGAACGCGGGATGGTCTGCACGTTCTGCGGGTTCGGCTGACCGAAAGCGTTTTCCGGCTCGACGGTCAGGGTGCGCTTGTCGCCGGCCTTGAAGCCGAACAATGCGGCTTCGAAGCCCGGCAGCAGGTTGCCATCGCCGACCTTGAACGTCGCCGGGGCCTTTTCGAAGGTACTGTCGACGGTGTCACCGTTTTCCAGGCGCAAGGCAAAGTGCAGGGTGACTTCGGTGTTTTGGCCGATGCGTTGCTCAGTCGATAGCGGTTCAGTCATGAGCAGCCTCTTCGGTTTTCTTCGATTTGAACATGTCCAGTGCCAGCATGATCGCGCCAACGGTGATCGCGCTGTCGGCAATGTTGAACGCCGGGAAATACCAGCGGTTCTGCCAGTGCACCAGAATGAAGTCGATCACATGGCCCAGGGCAATGCGGTCATACAGGTTGCCCAGCGCGCCACCCAGCACCAACGCCAGGGCGACGGCCAGCCAGGTGTCGTTGCGGCCCAGACGCTTGAGCCAGACCACCAGCACGGCACTGACCACAATCGCGATCAGGGCAAACAGCCAGCGCTGCCAGCCGGAGCTGTCGGCGAGGAAGCTGAAGGCAGCGCCAGTGTTGTAGGCCAGGGTCCAGCTGAACAGGTCGGGAATGATCACGATCTGCTGGAACATTTCAAGCTTGGCTTCGAAGTAGAACTTGCTGGCCTGGTCAATGACCAGAACCAGCAAGCTCAACCACAGCCAGCTCAGCCGTCCGAAACGGCCAACGGCATCAGGCATAGTGACGAACCTCGCCCGCGCCGCTGATGTTGTCGACGCAACGCCCGCAGATTTCCGGATGCTCCGGGTTCACGCCGACGTCTTCGCGGCAATGCCAGCAACGCGCGCATTTCGGGAACGCCGATTTGACGATCTTCAGTTTCAGACCGCTGACTTCGGTGGCCACTGCATCGGCCGGAGCCTGCACGAATGGTGCAACGCTGGCAGTCGAGGTGATCAGGACGAAGCGCAGCTCATTGCTCAGCTTGGCCAGATCGGCGCTCAGCGCCTCTTCGGCAAACAGCGTCACTTCGGCCTGCAGGTTGCCACCGACGGCTTTCGCCGCACGCTGGATTTCCATCTCTTTGTTGACCGCAACCTTCACTTCCATGATGCGATCCCAGTAGGCGCGACCCAGCTCGAAGCCTTCCGGCAGCTCGGTCAGGCCTTCGTACCAGGTGTTGAGCATGACCGACTCGTTACGCTCGCCCGGCAGGTATTGCCACAGTTCGTCAGCAGTGAAGGCGAGGATCGGCGCGATCCAGCGCACCAGCGCTTCGGAGATGTGGAACAGCGCGGTCTGGCACGAGCGCCGGGCCTTGCTGTCGGCGCCGGTGGTGTACTGGCGGTCCTTGATGATGTCGAGGTAGAAACCACCCAGCTCCTGCACGCAGAAGTTGTGGATCTTCGAGTACACGTTCCAGAAACGGTATTCGCCGTAGTGCTCTTGCAACTCGCGTTGCAGCAGCAGCGTGCGATCCACCGCCCAGCGATCCAGCGCCAGCATGTCTTCGGCCGGCAGCAGGTCGGTAGCCGGGTTGAAACCGGTCAGGTTGGAAAGCAGGAAGCGCGCGGTGTTACGGATACGACGGTAGGCATCGGCGCTGCGCTGCAGAATCTGCTCGGACACCGCCATTTCGCCGGAGTAGTCGGTCGAAGCGACCCACAGACGCATGATGTCGGCGCCCAGGGTGTCGTTCACCTTCTGCGGCGCGATCACGTTGCCCAGCGATTTGGACATCTTGCGCCCGGACTCATCGACGGTGAAGCCGTGCGTCAGCAGCTCGCGATATGGCGCGTGGTTGTCGATGGCGCAGCCGGTCAGCAGGGACGAGTGGAACCAGCCACGGTGCTGGTCGGAACCTTCCAGGTACAGGTCGGCACGCGGGCCGCTCTCGTGGCCCATCGGGTGCGAACCGCGCAGGACGTGCCAGTGCGTGGTGCCGGAGTCGAACCAGACGTCGAGGGTGTCGCTGATCTTGTCGTACTGCGGCGCTTCATCACCGAGCAACTCGGCAGCGTCGAGTTTGAACCAGGCTTCGATGCCTTCGACTTCAACGCGTTTGGCGACTTCTTCCATCAGCTCGACGGTACGCGGGTGCAGCTCGCCGCTTTCCTTGTTGAGGAAGAACGGGATCGGCACGCCCCAGTTGCGCTGACGCGAGATGCACCAGTCCGGACGGTTGGCGATCATCGAGTGCAGGCGCGCCTGGCCCCAGGCCGGAACGAACTTGGTGTCTTCGATGGCTTTGAGCGAGCGCACGCGCAGGGTGTCGCCGCTGGTTGGCTCCTTGTCCATGCCGATGAACCACTGCGCAGTAGCGCGGTAGATCAGCGGGGTCTTGTGGCGCCAGCAGTGCATGTAGCTGTGTTCGATGACGGTGGTGTGCATCAGCGCACCGACTTCGGTCAGTTTTTCCACGATGGCAGGGTTGGCCTTCCAGATGAACTGACCACCAAAGAATTCCAGCGACGGCACGTACACGCCGTTGCTCTGTACCGGGTTGAGGATGTCGTCGTTGACCATGCCGTATTTCTTGCAGGTCACGAAGTCGTCCACGCCGTAGGCCGGGGCGGAGTGAACCACGCCGGTGCCAGCGCCCAGCTCAACGTAGTCAGCCAGGTATACCGGCGACAGACGATCGTAGAACGGGTGACGGAAGTTGATCAGCTCCAGCTCTTTACCGGTGGTGGTGGCGATGACCGAACCTTGCACGCCGTAGCGCGCCAGGCAGGCTTCGACCAGCTCTTCAGCCAGCACCAGCAGCTTGTCGCCGATATCGACCAGGGCATAGTTGAATTCCGGGTGCACGTTCAGCGCCTGGTTGGCCGGGATGGTCCACGGGGTGGTGGTCCAGATCACGATCGCAGCAGGTTTGCTCAGCGAGGCCAGACCGAAGGCCGCAGCCAGTTTGGCTTCGTCGGCGATCGGGAACGCAACGTCGATGGTCGAGGACTTCTTGTTCTCGTACTCGACTTCCGCTTCAGCCAGAGCCGAACCGCAATCGAAGCACCAGTTCACCGGCTTGAGGCCCTTGAAGACAAAGCCACCCTTGACGATTTCGGCGAGGGCGCGGATTTCACCGGCCTCGTTCTTGAAGTCCATGGTCTTGTACGGGTTGGCGAAGTCGCCCAGCACGCCGAGACGGATGAACTCGGACTTCTGCCCTTCGATCTGCTCGGTGGCGTAGGCACGGCACAGCTCGCGGGTCTTATCCGCGCCGAGGTTCTTGCCGTGGGTCACTTCAACCTTGTGCTCGATCGGCAGGCCGTGGCAATCCCAGCCCGGGACATACGGCGCGTCGAAACCCGACAGGGTTTTCGAGCGGATGATCATGTCCTTGAGAATCTTGTTCAGTGCGTGACCGATGTGGATCGTGCCGTTGGCGTACGGAGGGCCGTCGTGCAGGACGAACTTCGGACGATCCTTGCCAATCTCGCGCAACTTTCCGTACAGGCCAATACTGTCCCAGCGCTGCAGGATCTGCGGTTCGCGCTGTGGCAGGCCGGCCTTCATTGGGAAGGCGGTGTCCGGAAGGTTTAGCGTGGCTTTATAGTCGGTCATTTAAGGCTCTTCATTAGCGATGGGCGCTAGGTGCGGCTAGTGCACGGGCGGTGGCGACATCCGCATTGATCGCCGTTTTCAATGCCTCCAGAGAGGCGAAGCGCTGCTCTTCACGCAGCTTTTGGTGGAAAACCACCGTCAAACGTCGGTCATACAGATCGCCGGCAAAATCTAACAGATGGACCTCGAGGTGGGCTTTGCCATCCCCTTGCACCGTAGGGCGCACGCCAATATTGGCGACACCGGGCCAGGTCTTGTCGTCGATGTCGACATTCACCAGATAGACCCCGGTGAACGGCACGCGACGACGCTTGAGTTGAATGTTGGCAGTGGGCGTGCCCAGTTGCCGGGCCAGTTTCTGCCCATGCAATACGCGACCGGCGATGCGGTACGGACGGCCGAGCAGGCGTTCGGCCAAGGCAAAATCGGCCGCAGCCAAGGCGTTGCGCACCTGCGTGCTGCTGACGCGAATGCCGTCCAGCTCAACGGTTTGCGCAGCTTCGACAGTGAAACCGTGAACCTGCCCGGCCTGCATCAGAAAATCGAAATCGCCGAGGCGGTCGCAACCGAAACGGAAATCGTCACCGACCTCCAGATGCTGCACGCCAAGGCCATCGACCAGAATGGTATCGACGAACTCACTGGCGCTGAGCTTGCTCAGCCGCTGGTTGAACGCCAGGCACAGCACCCGGTCGACGCCTTCAGCGGCCAGTAACTGCAGCTTGTCACGCAACCGCGCCAGACGCGCCGGAGCGGTGTCGGGGGCAAAGAACTCCCGTGGCTGCGGCTCGAAAATCACCACGCAGCTGGGTACGCCCAACTCGAGCGCACGCTCACGCAGCCGGGCCAGGATAGCCTGGTGACCACGGTGAACACCGTCAAAGTTGCCAATAGTGGCGACGCAGCCCCGATGCTGGGGGCGCAAGTTGTGGAGGCCTCGAACCAGCTGCATAACGCGCTTCTTGCTCATAAAGTGGTCGATTATAACCACACCCGACGGCCGACGACAGGCAACACCGTAACGCAAAGTGAACGAGCCGACAAAACCGCCGGCTCATGCCTGCTCATGAAGGCTGAAACCTCAGCTCAAGGCCTTGCGATTGAAGTCGCGCAGACGGAAACCCAGCAGCAGCAACATACCGAAATACGCCACCACACCGGCCACCACCAGTGCGCCCAGGCGCAGGAAGCGCTCGAGCATATGCCCCTCATCCCAGGCGGGCATGAAATGCATGCCGGCCAGCAACACCGCCGACATCACGGTCACTGCAACGACCAGCTTGAAGCCGAATTTGCCCCAGCCCGGTTGCGGTTGATACATCTTTTGCTTGCGCAGTTGATAGAACAGCAGCCCGGCGTTCAGGCAAGCACCGGCACTGATCGCCAAGGCAAGGCCGGCATGGGCCAGTGGGCCGATCAACGCCAGGTTGAACAACTGCGTGCAGACCAGCGTGAAAATCGCGATTTTCACCGGGGTGCGAATGTTCTGTTGCGCATAAAAGCCCGGCGCCAGCACTTTGATCACGATAATCCCGAGCAGGCCGACCGAATAGGCAATCAGCGCACGCTGGGTCATCTCGGCATCAAAGCCACTGAACTGGCCGTACTGAAACAATGAAACAGTCAGCGGTTCAGCAAGAATCCCCAGCGCCAATGCG
Source organism: Pseudomonas sp. S3_G06 (assembly GCF_054667565.1). NCBI lineage: Bacteria > Pseudomonadati > Pseudomonadota > Gammaproteobacteria > Pseudomonadales > Pseudomonadaceae > Pseudomonas > Pseudomonas sp. S3_G06. The sequence goes on along the minus strand of NZ_CP162738.1, from coordinate 156,863 downwards.
CACGGCAGCACCAGCACAAAGCACAGGCGCAGCCCCCAATCGAGGATCCGCGAATACTCGTGGCGATCCTTGCTGGCGTAGGTCTTGGCCAGTGTTGGCAGCAGAATCGTCCCGAGAGCCACACCCAGCACACCCGACGGCAATTCCATCAAACGGTCGGCGTAATACATCCACGACACCGAACCTGCGACCAGAAACGAGGCGAAGATGGTGTTGATGATCAATGAAATCTGGCTGACCGAAACACCGAGAATCGCCGGCAGCATCTGCTTCATCACCCGCCACACGCCGCTGTCGCGCAGGTTCAGGCGCGGCAGCACGAGCATGCCGATCTTTTTCAGGTGCGGCAGCTGATAGAGCAACTGCGCCAGACCGCCGACCAACACCGCCCAGCCAAGGGCCATGACCGGTGGATCGAAGTACGGCGTGAGGAACAGCGAAAACACGATCATGCTGACGTTGAGCAGAGTCGGCACGAAGGCCGGCACCGAGAAGCGGTTCCAAGTGTTGAGGATCGCGCCGGCCAGCGACGACAGCGAGATCAGCAATATATAAGGAAAGGTCACCCGCAACAGATCGGAGGTGAGCTGGAATTTTTCCGGGGTATCGGTAAAACCGGGCGCCGTGGCCCAGATCACCCAAGGGGCGGCGATCATGCCCAGTGCAGTCACAACCGCCAACACCAGCGTCAACAGGCCCGATACATAGGCAATGAAGGTGCGCGTCGCCTCTTCGCCCTGCTGGCTTTTATATTCGGCCAGGATCGGCACGAACGCCTGGGAGAAAGCCCCTTCGGCAAAGATCCGCCGCAGCAGGTTGGGCAGTTTGAACGCAATAAAGAAGGCATCCGTGGCCATCCCGGCGCCGAATGTCCGCGCGATCAGCGTGTCACGAACAAAACCCAGAATCCGGGAAAGCATCGTGATAGAGCTGACGGCGGCCAACGATTTGAGCAGATTCATTGAGAGAGTTTGTGCCTGTCGATAAACAGCAGGCGAACAATGCGCCTACTTGTGCGATACTCCGCGCCGCAACAGCACAGAGCCAAAGCTCGCGAGTTTACAGGTCAAGCGCCGGAAATAAATATCCCGCCTCTTTATACCTACCACTTAGCGGAACGATTCAAGTGCCCTTGACAAGACAAGTCTTCATCGGCATGATTCGCGGCCTATTTTGTTTGCTATTTCCTAAAAAGTCTTTCGAGGAGCTCGACGGTGGCCAACTCACCTTCCGCCAAAAAACGTGCAAAACAGGCTGAGAAGCGTCGCAGCCACAACGCCAGCCTGCGTTCCATGGTTCGTACCTACATCAAGAATGTAGTTAAGGCCATCGACGCAAAAGACGCTGAAAAAGCTCAAGCTGCATACGTTCTGGCTGTGCCAGTTATCGACCGTATGGCCGATAAAGGCATCATCCACAAGAACAAGGCTGCTCGTCATAAGAGCCGTCTGAATGGCCACGTCAAAGCGCTGAAAGAAGCCGCTTAATCGACGTAGTCATTAAAAAACCGACCTCAGGGTCGGTTTTTTATTGCCTGTGATTTAACAAGCTACAGGCAAAAAAATGTGGGAGCGAGCCTGCTCGCGAATGCGATCTGCCAGTTGATATTTCTATCGACCGACATGACCTCTTCGCGAGCAGGCTCGCTCCCACAGTTCGGATTGATGACGCTTATTGCTGGACCGGCACCCACGGCAGGATCGGGATGGCCGTGACCGCATTCTGCGGACTGCCCTCGATCAAGCGATCGCTGTAGACCAGGTACACCAGCGTGTTGCGCTTCTTGTCGAGGAAACGCACCACCTGCATGGTCTTGAACACCAGCGAAGTGCGCTCCTTGAACACCTCATCGCCATCCTTCAGCTCACCCTTGAACTTGATCGGCCCGACCTGGCGACAAGCGATCGACGCCTCAGCACGATCCTCGGCCAGACCGAGACCACCCTTCACTCCACCAGTCTTGGCGCGTGACAGGTAGCAGGTCACGCCTTCGACTTTCGGATCATCGAACGCCTCGACCACGATCCGGTCATTCGGCCCGACAAACTTGAACACCGTCGACACCTGACCGATTTCCTCGGCCGAGGCCAGCAATGGCATGGCCATCAGCAGGCCCAACAATCCTTTCGCTACACGCATCGAATTTTCCTTAGACCAGAATCAGGTTGTCACGGTGAACCAGTTCCGGCTCCGCCATGTAACCGAGCAAACCGACAATCGCATCCGACGACTGACCGATGATTTTTTGCGCTTCCAGGGCGCTGTAATTGGCCAGACCCCGAGCGATCTCCCGACCATCCGGCGCTATGCAGACGACCATCTCACCGCGACGGAAACTGCCTTGAACCAGCTTCACCCCCACCGGCAGCAGACTTTTGTTGCCCTTGGACAACGCCGACACCGCTCCCTCATCCAGCACCAGAGTGCCACGGGTTTGCAGATGACCGGCCAGCCACTGCTTGCGCGCCGCAAGCATGCCGCGCTCCGGCGATAGCAGCGTGCCGATGCGCTCGCCCGCCTTGAGACGATCAAGCACGCGCTCAAGCCGCCCGCCGACGATGATGGTGTGCGCACCGGAACGCGCTGCCAGTCGCGCCGCGCGCAGCTTGGTCTGCATGCCGCCACGCCCCAGCGCACCGCCGGTACCGCCGGCGACCGCATCAAGCGTCGGATCATCGGCGCGCGCTTCATAAATCAGCTGCGCTTCGGGATTGTTGCGCGGATCGGCGTCGAACATGCCGTCGCGATCGGTAAGGATCACCAGCAGATCGGCCTCGACCAGATTGGCCACCAGCGCCGCCAGCGTGTCGTTGTCGCCGAAACGGATTTCATCGGTGACCACAGTGTCGTTTTCATTGATCACCGGAATGACCTTCAGCTCGACCAGTGCACGCAAGGTACTGCGGGCGTTGAGGTAGCGCTTGCGGTCGGAGAGGTCGTCGTGGGTCAGGAGAATCTGCGCAGTGTGCCGGCCATGCTCGGCGAAGCTCGACTCCCACGCCTGCACCAGCCCCATCTGACCGATTGCAGCGGCCGCCTGGAGCTCGTGCATGGCACTGGGTCGTGCGGTCCAGCCCAAGCGACTCATGCCGGCCGCCACCGCCCCGGAGGACACCAGCACCAGCTCGACGCCCGCCTCATGCAGCGCCACCATCTGCTCGACCCAGACACTCATTGCCGCGCGATCCAGCCCTTTGCCGTCAGCTGTCAGCAAAGCGCTGCCGATCTTCACGACCCAACGCTGCGCACCTGTCACCTTGCTCCGCATCATCTTCAACCTTAGCTTGAGGGCAGCGCGACCTGGCACTGCCCGTGACGTTAATCGTGGCGATTGCTGACCAACGATCGATTTCCGGATACTAAAACGCCGCTCGATTGAGCGGCGTTCAAGTTTATCGCAACGGATCAGTCACGCACGTAAATGATTTCCGGACCGTCTTCGTCATCCACATCTTCTTCGTCCCAGTCATCGTCGCCGATGTCATGGACCGACTTCACGCCACTGCGACGCAGGGCACGCTTGTCATCCAGCGCCTGCAACTGCGCACGGGCCTCGTCTTCGATGCGCTGATCGAGATCGGCCAACTCTTCCTTGTACGCAGGATCTGCGGCGAGGCGATCGGCACGGTCTTCCATGTAACGCATGATGTCGTGGCACAGACGCTCGGTACCGATCTTGGCGATGGCCGAGATCACGTACACCGGACCGGTCCACTCCAGACGATCGACGATTTCCTTGACCCGAGCATCGTGCTCTTCTTCAAGGATCTGGTCGCACTTGTTCAGCACCAGCCAGCGATCACGCTCGGCCAGCGACGGACTGAACTTGATCAACTCGTTGACGATCACTTCAGCCGCGTCCGGAGCACTGGAATCATCCAGCGGCGCCATGTCGACGAGGTGCAGCAGCAGACGCGTACGCGCCAGGTGCTTGAGGAAGCGAATGCCCAGGCCGGCACCGTCGGAAGCGCCTTCGATCAGACCCGGAATGTCGGCAATGACGAAGCTCTTCCAACGATCGACGCTGACCACACCCAGGTTCGGCACCAGCGTGGTGAACGGGTAGTCGGCGACTTTCGGCTTGGCGGCCGAGACCGAACGGATAAAGGTACTTTTACCGGCGTTCGGCAAGCCCAGCAGACCGACGTCGGCCAGCACTTTCATTTCCAGTTTCAGGTCGCGCTGCTCGCCCGGCTTGCCTGGCGTGGTCTGACGCGGTGCACGGTTGGTACTGGATTTGAAACGGGTGTTGCCCAGACCGTGCCAGCCGCCCTGCACTACCATCAGTTTCTGACCGGCCTTGGTCAGGTCGCCGATGACTTCCTGAGTGGCAGAGTCGATCACGGTGGTGCCGACCGGCACGCGCAGGATCAGGTCTTCGCCCTTCTTGCCGGTGCAGTCGGTGCTGCCGCCGTTGGAGCCACGCTCGGCATCGAAGTGACGGGTGTAACGGTAGTCGACCAGGGTGTTGAGGTTTTCGTCGGCCATCATGTAGATGGAACCGCCGTCACCGCCATCACCGCCGTTCGGGCCGCCGTTTTCAATGAATTTTTCCCGGCGGAAACTCATGGCACCGTTGCCACCGTCACCGGCCTTTACGCGAATCGATACTTCATCAACAAACTTCATAACCAACGCCTCTCGCCGTACGGACGAGCCGAAAAACAATCAAGACATAAGACTCTTGCAAAAATGAGCGCAGCGACCCCAAGACACGACCTGCATCGCACGCCGACAGCCCATACAAACAGCTTTGCAAGAGACTCACCCCACAAACGAAAAAGCCCCGTCGCAAGACAGGGCTTCTCCAGCGATCTCGCGATTAAGCCGCGATTACGCTCACGTAACGACGACCGAAGGCGCCCTTTACTTCGAACTTGATCACGCCTTCGATTTTAGCGAAGAGAGTGTGATCCTTGCCCATGCCAACGCCGTAGCCAGCGTGGAATTGGGTGCCGCGCTGACGCACGATGATGTTGCCGGCCTTGATGACCTGGCCGCCATACATCTTCACGCCAAGGCGTTTGGCTTCTGAGTCGCGACCGTTACGGGTACTACCACCAGCTTTTTTGTGTGCCATGAGTTCAATTCTCCTAGTGAGGAATTAGGCTGTAATTAAGCCTGAATACCGGTGATTTTGATCTCGGTGAACCACTGGCGGTGGCCCATACGCTTCATGTGGTGCTTACGGCGACGGAACTTGATGATGCGGACTTTATCGTGACGACCTTGGGAGATCACTTCAGCCTTGACGGTTGCGCCAGCAACAACTGGTGCGCCGATGTTCACGTCGTCGCCGTTGGCGACCAGCAGAACGCGATCAAAAGTCACGGATTCGCCAGTAGCGATTTCCAGTTTTTCGATCTTCAGGTATTCACCTTCAGCGACCTTGTATTGCTTACCGCCGGTAACGATTACTGCGTACATGGTATTTCTCCGATAATCCTGCTCACCCAGCTCTTTATAAGAAGAGGTATTGGCTGGCATGGCTGCATGGGGCTGGAACGGCCCAAGTGCAATTGCGTAAGGCAGGTGCTGCCCAGGAAGTTCAGGGTGCGCGATTGTACGCAAGCAATCTGCCTCGCGCAAGTGGCCGACAGGCACTGTGAAAGCGTCGCGAGCGAAGGCAAGACAAGGAAAAAACAGGCGAGGAAGCGGAGTTTACGGGTTGTAAATGAGCATTCCGAGCCTGTTTTTGACGCAGGATTGCCGAGCGCAGCAGCTTTCACAGTGCCTGATCGTGCCTTGACAGGTCTGGGTGGGGGTCCTAGCATGCCGCGCAACCCTTCTGGAGCGACTCTCGCTGATGCAACCCCAAGCTTTCTACCGCGCGGTGGCGGACGATTTTAGCGCCGTCGACGGCATCATCAAGAAGCAGCTGACGTCTCGAGTGCCGCTGGTATCGAAAATCGGCGATTACATCACGTCGGCCGGCGGCAAACGCCTGCGTCCTTTATTAGTGTTGCTGTGTGGCAAGGCCCTGGGTCGCGAAGGCGACGACATGCGCCTGCTGGCCGCCACCATCGAATTCCTGCACACCGCGACCCTGCTGCATGACGACGTCGTCGACATGTCCGGCATGCGCCGTGGCCGCTCCACCGCCAACGCCATGTGGGGCAACGCCCCGAGCGTGCTGGTCGGCGACTTCCTGTATTCGCGCTCGTTCGAAATGATGGTCGAACTGGGCTCGATGCCGGTGATGAAGATTTTGTCTCAAGCCACGCGGATCATCGCTGAAGGCGAAGTGTTGCAGCTGTCCAAGGTGCGTGACGCCAGCACCAGCGAAGAAACCTACATGGAAGTCATCCGCGGCAAGACCGCGATGCTCTTCGAAGCCTCGACCCACAGCGCCGCCGCCCTGGCTGGCGCGACCGCCGAGCAGAGCGAAGCCCTGCGCACGTTCGGCGATCACCTGGGTGTGGCGTTCCAGCTGGTTGATGACCTGCTCGATTACAAAGGCGACGCGGAAACCCTGGGCAAGAACGTCGGCGACGATCTGGCCGAAGGCAAGCCAACCCTGCCGCTGATCTACACCATGCGCGAAGGTACGGCCGAACAGGCGGCACTGGTGCGTCAGGCGATCCAGAAAGGCGGGATCGAAGACCTGGAAAGCATCCGCATCGCCGTCGAAGCGTCCGGCTCGCTGGAGTACACCGCGCAGCTGGCCCGCGATTACGTGGCACGCGCGATCAAGTGCCTCGAGGCGCTGCCCGCTAGCGAATACCGAGATGCGCTGGTGGAACTGAGCGAGTTCGCGGTCGCCCGCACGCACTGATATTGCTGAAACAAGATCAAAAGATCGCAGCCTTCGGCAGCTCCTACGGGGGTTGTCGAAGCTGCGATCTTTTGCTTTTGCCTGCCTGAAAAGCTAAAACCCTATACAATGTGCGCCCTTTAGCCCTCCTGATACCTAAGGAACCTTAGTGAGCACGTTGCCACCCTGCCCGAAATGCAATTCCGAATACACCTACGAAGACGGCACCCAACTGGTCTGCCCCGAGTGCGCCCACGAGTGGTCTGCCAGCGGCGAAGCCGAAGTGGCGGCTGATGATGCCGTGAAGAAAGATTCGGTCGGCAACGTCCTGCAGGACGGCGACACCATCACCGTGATCAAGGACCTCAAGGTCAAAGGCACGTCGCTGGTGGTCAAGGTCGGCACCAAGGTCAAGAACATCCGCCTGTGCGATGGCGATCACGACATCGACTGCAAGATCGACGGCATCGGTCCGATGAAGCTCAAATCCGAGTTCGTCAGAAAAGTCTGAGCCTTGCGTCATCCATCCTGCGCCAGCCGTGGGATGGAGCTTTGCCCTCCCCGCTTCGGCTCAATGAATCCGCGCATGGCCATCAGCCAGTCATTTTGACCTGACACAACCTTTACCCGGAAAACTCCACGATCCGCCAATAGGCACTTGCTATTTGATGAATAAGAATTATTCTCATTGAAACCTTTCAAGGAGATGAACCCCATGACTTATTTGATCGACGCCTGGCTGGATCGCCCACACCCTTACCTCAGAATCCTCCATCGGGAAACCGGCGAAGTCTGCGCAGTGCTTGAAGAAGAAGCCTTGCATGAGCTGCAGGATCAAGGCGATCTGGACGTCAGCAGCCTCAATTCCAGCGAGCCGCTGGTGCTCAAGGAGCTGGTGCGCAATCTGTTCCTGTTCTGCTATGCCCGGGCGTTGCGCCCGACCAATGAGCTGCACAACAAGATCGAAATATGAGCAGCATTAAAAAAACCTGTGGGAGCGAGCTTGCTCGCGAAAGCGATAAATCAGTCAACGAATGAGTCGACTGAAAAACCGCCTTCGCGAGCGAGCTCGCTCCCACATTTTGTAGCCCGCCATCAAGGCAGGCTCGGTATTACAGAACGTCGAGCAGCTCGACGTCGAACACCAGAACGCTGTGCGGCGGGATGCTGCCGACGCCTTGGGCGCCGTAAGCCAGTTCGCTCGGCACGTACAGGCGCCATTTGCTGCCGGCATTCATCAGTTGCAGCGCTTCGGTCCAGCCAGCGATCACGCCGCCAACCGGGAATTCTGCAGGCTGGCCGCGCTCGTAGGAGCTGTCGAACACAGTGCCGTCGATCAGCGTGCCGTGGTAATGCGTACGCACCTGGTCTTCACGGGTCGGCTTGGCGCCGTCGCCCTGAGTCAGTACTTCGAATTGCAGGCCGGAAGCCAGGGTGGTGATGCCGTCACGCTTGGCGTTTTCGGCGAGGAAGGCCAGGCCTTCGCCAGCCGCAGCTTCAGCCTTGGCAGCTGCTTCGGCTTGCATGATCTCGCGGATCACTTTGAAGCTGGCGGACATTTCTTCCTGGCCAACACGGCTTGGCTTGCCGGCGAAAGCGTCGGTCAGACCGGCCAGGATCGCGTCCAGGCTGACACCCGGTGGCGGGTTGTCGCGCAGCTGGTCGCCGAGTTGACGGCCGATACCGTAGCTGACGCGGGTTTCGTCGGTGGACAGATTTACTTCGGACATGACACTGCTCCGCTGTGCGGACGGCCACAGGACTTGCCGTGCGTGCACAGCGCGTCCCGGCGCGCCCGGAACCAAAAGGGCGAGCAGACTAGCACAGATACCCCGGACTTGGGGCCGAGCCTACAGGGCCGAGCGCCAGGCGAGCGGCACTTTCAGGCTTTCATCGAGGTCAGCGACCAGCCCGCACATTTCGTCATGGACTGAGGTGTGCACAAGGTTGAATGGCAGAACCGGGAAGGCATGCAGCAGATCCCGCGCGTGCTCCACTGAGCGCAGCGTCAGCATATTGCCCTTGAGATCGCTCAACGGATACGCCGTCCCATGCATCCTCGCTTCCAACAGGTAAATGCCTCCTTCCATGGAGATCAGGTTCAACTCGTCGACCTTTTTGGCAACAGCAAACGCGTTCAACTCTTGCAGGTTCATGGAAGCACCTCACGCCGTGGCGAATCGCACCGTTACAGGCATAGGCCGCTGCGCTTGAAAGCACAAGCCACAAACGAAACCGCCCGTCTGTTTCGCAACAGACGGGCGGTTTTTTTGCCTTGATCGGCTGATCAGTGCTTGGTGACCTTGTCCAGGTAACCCATGGCAAACGCGGACACCACAAAAGTCATGTGAATGATCACGTACCACATCAGATGCTCGGGATCGACGTTCTTGGCATCCATGAAGATGCGCAGCAGATGGATCGAAGAAATCGCCACGATCGACGCCGCGACTTTCATCTTCAGCGACGACGAGTCCATGGTGCCCAGCCAGCTGAGCTTCTCTTTGCCTTCGTCGATGTCCAGTTGCGAGACGAAGTTCTCGTAGCCGGAAATCATCACCATCACCAGCAGACCGCCCACCAGCGCCATGTCGATCAGCGACAGCAGCACCAGAATCAGATCCGATTCAGCCATGGCGAAGACGTTGGGCAGGATATGGATGATTTCCTGGAAGAACTTCAATGCCAGCGCCAGCAGACCGAGGGACAGGCCGATGTAGATCGGCGCCAGCAGCCAGCGGGTGGCGTACATTGCATTTTCGATAAAGCGTTCCATTGACTCTCACACAAGGGGCTGGAAATGGCGGCGAGTATAACAGCCCGCTGTGACAGCCAGAAACCGCCGGAAAATCCGCCACCTGCGTGTGTGTGACAAAGTTTTTCTGCTAGTGTCCAAAGCATTGACAGCCCAATGACAGTGGACAGGACGCGTGGAAATGGATGTGCGATCAGCCTTGACGACTGCCGGTATCTGCCTCGCCTTGCTCATCGGCGGTTGCTCGCCCGGCGATGAAAAACAAGTCGCCAACCTCGACGAAAAGACCGCCACCTTCGAACAGTCACTGGACACGATCAGCGATCCCAAGCTCAAGGACGCCATCACCGAACTCGGCGGCTCGCTGCTGTTGCTCGAACGCGCCCGGCTCAAGCTCGACGACATCGCGCCGCACACCGAATACGGCGCAGACGCCCTCGCCGTGCTCAAGCACTACCCTACCCCGCAAGCGCTGGTCGATACCTTCATCAACGGTCTGTTCGTGCTGCACAAGGACGCCAGCTCGGATTACCTGACCGATCTGCAACCGGTATTCCCGTTCAACCTGAACATTCCCGGCGGGTTCCTGTTCCCGCACGGCATCGAGTGGCACTCGGTGACGCTGAGCAACAAACGCGTGATCGCCTGGCAGCCGGAGTGGTCGGAAACCGACCCCGGCATTCAGCTCAGCCCGTCCAGCTCCAACGTGACCAACCCCGATGACCTGACGGTGACCTACCCGTTCATCGATGGCCTCAACGTCGACAAAAAAAGCCTGCCGCAACCGGTCAGCCTGCAAGGCCAGGTCGAAGTGATCGCGCCACGTCGCCTGTACAGTTTCGACCTGACACAGAAAGACGTCGGCCAGACCCGCACGAACGACAACCTCAGCGTCAAACTGCTCAAGCTGGAAAAGAACTATGCCGAGGTCGAAGTCAGCAACAGCCTGCCGCTGGCAGCGGAAGTCGCCGAAACCCGGATCAATCCGCTGATCGTCCAGGCCCGCGACGCCAGCGGCCAATACCTGGTGCGCGCCGGTTCGATCAACGAAAGCCCAGAGCAGGTCGCGTTTTACCAGAAACAACTCACGCAGTTACAGAAGCAGAAGAGCTGGAGCGACACCCTGGAAAAACAGCTCAGCGACGACCAGCAAGCCTTCGAGAAAGACCACCCGCGTCGCTACAACAAGGTGTATTTCCACGGCCCGATCGAGACACTGGAAGTCAGCGTGCTCGACTTCTCCTCGGCGACGGTGACGCGCAAATCCCTGGATCTGCCGGTGCGCACCTTCAATCCGCACACCACGGCCAAAGCCGTGCAGCCGCTGGACCTGCCCGTGGTGGTGTATGACGATCTCGCCGCCAACTGGCTCAAAGGCGCGGACCTGACTGAGGAACAATTGAAGGCCGGCGTGCGCATTCATCAATCGGTGGAAGAGCCGAGCGCGGCGCGTATCGAGTTTTCCCACCGCCGCACCTTCAATGACGAATTGCTTGGCGACGAACTCAACCCCGGCGTCAGTCCCGTGACCTTCTTCACGGAAAAGCGCGGCGGCAAACTCGACGAGCCGATCGAACTGCCGCCCGAGGCGTACCAGGTCGATCCGCTGCAAGCGACGATTACTTATGATCTGAACTTGTTTCCGGAAACCCCGGCGATTGCCGTGGGCTCGATGCCGTTGTTCCTGGCCACGGTGGCGAAGCAATCCTACGACGCGCAGTCATTGCCCAAAGGCCTGGCGATCAAGGACAACACGCTGGTAGTCGACCTGAAAACCTTCCCGGCCAACGAATGGCGTTTCTTCGTCAAGGACGACAGTGGCCATTACCTCAAGCAGATTCTTTCGGTCAGCCACGACGCCAGCACCGAAGGCCCGGCGCTACTCGGCGTGCACTATTTTTACGGACGCCCGACTCGCGTGGAAACCTATCAGCGCACCGACCTCGCCACCGTGCAATACGGCTTTGAGGTCAAGCTCGACAAGGCGCCGGCGGACCAGACGGCGCCTTAACCGTTGAGACTGCGCCCACGGCCGCCGTTGATCTGCCGTAACTGCGCTTGCAAGTGCAGGCTCCAGATCTGCGGATCATCGGCCAGTTCGTAACCATGCAAGGTCAGGCTTTCAACGATGGTGTCGAGAATCGACTCGGCCGCGACCGGGCCGTGGAACGGGCCCTGGGCTTTGATCGCGGAAGGTTGTTCGCCGGCCATGCCGGCCGCGAAGAGCAGCGTCCACATGCCGTTGTCGCCGGCCAGCGGCTTGACGGCGCATTCGATCCGGGTCACCAGACCCAGGCATTGACGGGTGAGACAGAGGTTGCGCGACATGGCGGCGACCCTCGGTAAAGCCGGTATTCAGCCCCCACGGGAGGACTGGCTCGATCCAGTGATACTGTCGATATCCTTGACCTGAGAATAGAAGAAAAGTGTCCCGCGCAAGCCAAATGGAACCAGAAGGCGCCGAATGGTCATTGTGTGAATATTGGCGCCAGAGTAGTGGCACATTCCCCGAAGATCCCCGCAGAGATCAATCTGGAAAAGAAATTGTGGGAGCGAGCCTGCTCGCGAAGACGATGGATCAGCCGACTCATTCGTCGACTGATACAGCGCTTTCGCGAGCAGGCTCGCTCCCACAGGGTCTGGCGTGAACTGATCAGGCCGGTTTGGCTTCGGCGAGAGCCTCCTGCGCCAGTTCCTTCTCGGCCTCTTTCAGGTCCTCTTCGCTGATCATCTCGGCGATATCGCGCAGGCGCTCGACCACTCGGGCATTGATGCTGCCTTCGGGGAATTCGCCATCGGCGTTCGGCTCCCCGGCCGGCTCGCCCACCAGCAGGCTCAGCGCCTCATCGGCCTGACGCACCGCATACACATGGAACTGCCCGGCGCGCACGGCGGCGAGGACTTTCTCATCGAGCATCAGCGTGGCGACGTTGGCCTGGGGAATGATCGCGCCCTGCTCGCCGGTCAGACCGCGTGCTTCGCAGAGGCGGAAGAAGCCTTCGATCTTCTCGTTGACCCCGCCGACTGCCTGCACTTCGCCGAACTGGTTGATCGAACCGGTGATGGCAAAACATTGCTTGAGCGGGGTTTTCGACAGCGCCGAAATCAGCGTGCACGCCTCGCCCAGCGATGCGCTGTCGCCGTCGACGTAACCGTACGACTGTTCCAGCGCAATGCTCGCCGAGATCGCCAGCGGGAATTCCTGGGCGTAACGGCTGCCCAGATAACCGGTGAGAATCATCACGCCTTTGGAGTGAATCGGCTGGCCGAGGTTGACCTCACGCTCGATGTCGACGATGCCGCTGCCGCCCGGGTAGACCGTGGCGGAAATCCGCGCCGGCACGCCGAACGCCGAATCGCCGACCTCCAGCACCGTCAGCCCGTTACACTTGCCGACTGCCGCGCCATCGGTGTCGATGAGGATGATCCCGGCGAGCATGTCGTCGAGAATCCGCGCCGAGACCCGCCCGGTGCGGGTGGCCTTGGCTTTCAGGGCGCGTTCGATATGGCCTGCGTCGGTCATTTCATCGCCGGCCAGATGGCGAATGAAATCCGCCTCGCTGACCAGTTGGAACAGATCGCCAATGCGCGCCGACAAGCGCCCCTGATGCTCGGCCAGCCGTGCGCTGTAGGTCGCCAGCCGCGCCACCGCATCGGCGGTCAGCGGCGCCATGCCTTCTTCCGAAGTGCGGGTTTTCAGGAGCTGGGCGAACTGCTCGAGGCTTTCGTCGACCATCGGGATGTCTTCGTCGAAGTCGACCAGAACGCGGAACATCTCCTGGAAGTCCGGATCGAGATCCTGCAGCGTGTAATACAGCTGCCGCGCACCGATGATGATGACTTTGACCTGCAGCGGAATGTGCTGCGGGTTCAGGGTCATGGTAGCGAAGCGGCCCATCTCGCCCAGCGGCGATTCCATTTTCAGTTTGCGCGATTGCAGGGCGCGTTTGAGCGCATCCCACACGAACGGCTCGCTGAGCATTTTTTCCGCTTCGAGAATCAGGAAACCACCATTGGCGCGGTGCAGCGCACCCGGACGCAACTGCCGGTAAGTGGTGTAGAGCGCGCCCTGATCGGTCGTGTACTCGATGCGGCCGAACAGGTTTTCGTAGGTCGGATGCGGTTCGAACACCACCGGTGCACCGCCGCTGGCCGGATGCCCGACCACCAGGCTCGGTGCGTATTGTTCTTCCAGCAACTTGCGCGCGACGGCGTCGGTCTTGCTGTCGTCGACCAGTTGTTCGACCACGGTTTTCAGCAGGTAGACCTGCATCGCTTGCAGGTAACCGCAGACCCCGGCGTTCTCTGCGTACTTCTCCGACAGCGGCGCCAGCAACGGCTGCAAGGCCAGGGTGATGGTTTCTTCGTTGAGCGAACGCAGTTGATTGTTCGACTCGCGCTTCCACTGCGGCAGGCTGGCGAGTTCTTCGTTCAGGCGCTCTTCGAGGCCGGAAATGTCATCGTGAAAACGCTCGCGCTCGGCTTCCGGCAGCTGCGCGAATTCGGCTTCATCCAGGGCCTTGCCGTCGAGCATCGGGGTGAAGGCGATATTGCTGCTGTCGCGGTACAGGGCGACGTCTTTTTCCAGGGCCAGGCGCTCGATGATGTCCAGCGCCTTGTCGTAGCGCTGATTGAAGGCGCGGTCGATGGCGCTTTTTTTCTGCTGGTAGGACGGGTGTTCGAAAACTGCTGGAAAAGTCGCCAGCAGGTTGTCGATCAGGCCGTTGATGTCGCCGATGAACGAGGCCGCCGTGCCCGATGGCAGCTCCAGTGCACGCGGTTCGCGCGGCTCATCGAAGTTGTTGACGTAGACCCAGTCCGCCGGGGTCTGCAGGCGCTTGCCTTCGGCTTTCAGGTAGCGTTTGACGAACGAGAAACGGCCAGTGCCGGGCTCGCCCATGACGAATACGTTGTAACCGGGGCGTGGCATCGCCACACCGAACTGCAAGGCTTCGACCGCGCGTTCCTGGCCGAGCACACCGCGAAAGGGCTCCAGATCATTGGTGCTATTGAAGCTGAACTGTTCAGCGGAAAACGGACGAGTCAGCGCTTCGGGCGCAAGACGCAGGCTGGCAGCAACAGGATCAGGCATCGGGCTTCCTTAACAATCAGGCGGGGCAGGTAGCGGCATTCTGGCGCTGCCCGTGCCCCACTGGCAAGGCGCGCCACATGACAAAGCATAGACAAGCGCGCGGCCGGCCGACGGGTCCCGATAAATCAGAGGTTTATTCCAAATATTTTGCAAAAAGTCACGGAACCGCTGGAACGTGCCTAAACTCCAAACTGCGCGGCTGGAACTAATACCGGCCCACTGACACTTTCGGCTTTGTCCTCGGGCAGAGCGCGAAGGGCCAGAACCCTGTCCATTGGTATGCACATAAAGAGAACAAAGCTATGAAACGGATTCTTCTCGGTACTCTCTTCACCGCTGTATCCATCAACGCAATGGCGCAAGCCCCGGGCGGCCCGGATTGCGGTTGGGGCAACATGCTGTTCGAAGGTCAGCGTGGCACTCCGGCGCACTTCCTTGCTTCCACCACCAACGGCACTTCCGGTAACGCTACCTTCGGTATGACTTCCGGCACCAACGGCTGCTCGACCAACGCGTCCCTGACTTATGGCGGCAAATCCTGGTTCGCCATGAATGGCATGATGAACGAGCTGTCCGAAGACATGGCCAAAGGCAACGGCGAAGCGCTGACCACCTATGCCGTGGTACTGGGCGTAGCACCGGAAGATCGCGCGCATTTCGCGCAAGTGACCCACGAGCACTTCCAGCAGATCTTCAGCAAGGCTGACGTGACCGCTGAAGACGTGCATACCAACACCCTGGCAGTACTGAAGTCGGACCCACGTCTGGCCAAGTACGCAACTCAGGCTTAAGCTCGACCCCGCCCGCTTCCTTCGGGAAGCGGGTTTTATTTTGAATACGGTCTGTAGCGAGGGGATTTATCCCCGTTCGGCTGCGAAGCAGTCGTAAAACCTGTGCATGCGATGTATCCGACGCATTGGTGACACAGCTTATGGGGCCGCTTCGCAGCCCAGCGGGGATAAATCCCCTCGCCACAGGGTGCAGTGATTACCCCCGATCCGGGATTTTTTTTCTTTCGACTTAAGTTGCCACCTATGCTCAAACGCCTTGCCTGGCTGGCGCTCTGTGTCTGCGCCCCGCTGTCCGCCGCGCCTCACATCGATCCTCAACGTTTGCAGCAACTGGCCAACGACCGCTTCTGGATTTCCCTCGGTCATTACGAAACCGCCAAGCTTGGCGGCTGGCGCAGCTATGTCAGCGACAAGAAGTTCTTTCTCGCGCCCGACGGCAACGAGCATCCGGACCGCGAACTGGCCGCCACCGTGCAGGCGCTGTTCGCCCCGGCCAGCCTCGGCGAGCAGCACGCACAATGTGTATACCCGGCGCGCACGCGCTGGCTGAAAGCGCAGCTCAATCTCGCTGACCTGCCAGCGCCGGAATGCGCCGAATACAAGCAATGGTTCAAGGACGTCTCGCCGCACAGCGCGGTGATGATTTTCCCGGCGGCGTATCTCAACAGCCCGTCGTCGATGTTCGGCCACACCCTGCTGCGCATCGATCAGGCGGATGTGCAGGCCGACAAGACCTCTCTGCTCAGCTACGCGATCAACTTCGGCGCCTACATCGAAGGCTCGGACAACAGCATTCTGTATGCCTGGAAAGGCTTGATGGGCGGCTACCCGGGGCTGTTCGCGCTGGTGCCGTACCAGGAAAAACTGTCGGAATACCGCAGCCTGGAAAACCGCGATCTGTGGGAATACCGCCTCAACCTGACTCAGGAAGAAACCGCACGCATGGTCGAACATGTGTGGGAGCTCAAGCAGATCCAGTTCGACTATTTCTTCTTTGATGAAAACTGCTCGTATCGCTTGCTGGAACTGCTGCAAGTGGCGCGGCCGAGCCTGCGCCTGACCGAACAATTCCCGCTGACCGCGATCCCGACCGACACCGTCAAAGCGGTGAAAGAGGCCGGGTTGGTCGAGCACATCGAATATCGCCCGTCCCGCGAACGTGAGCTGCTCAGCCGCGCCGAGCCGTTGAGTGATGATGAACAGCAATGGGTGCTGAAAGTCAGCGCCGATCAAAAAGTCCTGCAAGAGCCAACGTTCAAAGCCCTGCCGCGCGCACGTCAGGCGCTGATCGTCGACGCCGCCTATCGTCTGGAGCGCTACCGCGCCAACGGTCAGGAGCGCGACCCGCAACGAGCGCAGCGCAGTTTCGAACTGCTGCGGGCGATCAACAAGAACCCGGCGCCGGAGCTGGAAATTCCGCAACCCGGTCTGCCCGAAGATGGCCACGAGTCCCGCACCTGGCAGGCAGGCCTCGGTACGCGCGGCGATCGCGCGTTCGGCGAATATGGCCTGCGCATGGCTTATCACGACCTCAATGACAACGCCGAAAGCTTTCCTCTCGGCGCGCAGATTGAGATCCTGCAACTGAAGCTGCGCCAATACGAAGGCAATGACTGGCAGCTACAGCAACTGGATCTGGCGACCATTCGTTCGCTGACACCGCGCAACGAGCTGCTGCAACCATTGTCGTGGCAAGTCACCGGTGGCCTTGAGCGCGTGCCGGGCAAGCATGACGACGAAACGCTGGTCAGCCATGTCAACGGTGGCGGCGGCGGCACGTGGCAGTTGGGCGAAGACGTGCTCGGCTTTGCGCTGGGCACGGTGCGCGTGGAACACAACAATGACTTCGCCGAGTTTGTTTCCCCGGCCGGTGGCTTCAACACCGGCGTGCTGTGGAAAAACCCGCTGGGCAATCTGAGCCTGGAGGCCAAGGGCGACTACTTCTTCAACGGCGAAGTACGCCGCAGCCTGAGCCTGAATCAGCAGTGGGAGCTGTCGCGCAACCTCGGTTTGCGCTTGAGCGCGCAACGTGAATTCAGCCAGCTCGCCAGCCCGGAAACGGAAGTCATGCTTGAAGTGAAGTGGTATCACTACTGATCCCGAGCCTGTGTAAATCTCCCTGTGGGAGCGAGCCTGCTCGCGAAAGCGGTGGGTCAGTCAATATTAGTGTTGCCTGACACGACGCCTTCGCGAGCAGGCTCGCTCCCACAGGGGCTTTGTGGTGTGCAATGGATTTTTCACAGGCGTTCGACAGCCGCCTCATGAATCCCCTTCTAGACTTTCCTTATGAGCCGAGTATCGGCGCGGGAGAGTGCGATGTGGCGGTGCGTGGGGTTGTTGGGTGTTGTAATGGCGCTGGGCGGTTGCCAGACCACCCATGAAGACTTGATCGCCAAGGGTTATCCACCGGCCTTCGCCGACGGTTTCGATGACGGTTGCGTCAGCGGCCGGCAAGCGGCGGGCTCGATCAGCGGTGAGTTTCGCAAAAATGTGCCGCGCTATCTCAAGGACCAGCAATACGCCGACGGCTGGGTCGACGGCTTCCGCCAATGTCAGGCGATGCTGGAAAACAGGGATCGCGAGCAATATCGCAACGAGCATTGGGACGAACGCGAACGCGCCTGGCAGCAGCAGAAGGACCAGGACGTCGGGCGGGCCTATCGCTCGCAATAGGTCGCTTGCAGACATCCAGTGAAACCAAATGCCGGCAATCATGGCCCAAATCCTTTAACAGGAGGACTTCATGAGTCGCGCATTCGTCAACGAAGACAACGCCGCCGCGCAGGCCGATCAGCCGGTCGAACGTCAGGTCAGCACGCAGCCCAACTACGTCACCCCGCAAGGTCTGGCGCAATTGCAGGCGAAAGTCACCGAGCTGCAAAGCCTGCACGCCGAGCAAACGGCCAAGGGCGAGCAGGCCGACAAGCAACGCTTGGCCGATCTGCAACGGGATCTGCGTTATTTCACTCAACGCCTGAGCAGCGCCCAAGTTGCAGTCGCTGCGACTTCCACCGACAAGGTGCAGATCGGTAGCTGGGTGACTTATGCCGATGAACACGACACCGAACACCGCGTGCAACTGGTCGGCGAGGATCAGGCCGACGCCAGTCAGGGCCTGATCAACTGGGCCTCACCGCTGGGCCGGGCCTTGCTCGGCGCCCGGCTCAACGATGAAGTGCTCTGGCAGCGGCCTGCCGGCGATCAACTGATCGAAGTGATCCGCATCGAACCGGCTTAAACCACGCCTTGCGCCAACATCGCATCGGCGACTTTGACGAAACCGGCGATGTTCGCGCCTTTGACGTAATTGATCTGACCGTTGTCTTCGCCGTAATGCACGCAGGCGTGGTGGATCGACTGCATGATCGCGTGCAGCTTGCTGTCGACCTCGCCCGCCGTCCACAGCAGGCGCATGGCGTTCTGCGACATCTCCAGACCGCTCACGGCCACGCCGCCCGCATTCGACGCCTTGCCCGGTGCGAACAGAATGCCGGCCTCGATAAAGATATCCACAGCCGCCAACGTGGTCGGCATGTTCGCGCCTTCAGCTACACAGACGCAGCCATTGCGCAGTAGAGTGCGCGCGGCTTCGGCGTCGAGTTCGTTCTGCGTCGCGCAGGGCAGCGCGATGTCGCACGGCAGCGACCACGGATGTTGGCCGGCGCGGAATTCCAGACCATGGGCGCTTGCCAGTTCGCTGATGCGCCCACGTTTGACGTTCTTCAACTCCAGCAGCGCCAGCCACTGTTCTTCGCTCAGTCCTGCTTCGCAGTAAAGCGTGCCTTCGGAATCGGACAGGGAAATCACCTTGCCGCCCAGGTCCATCACTTTGCGCGCCGCGTACTGGGCAACGTTGCCGGAACCGGAAATCGCCACGCGCTTGCCTTCCACGCTCTGCCCGCGGCGCTTGAGCATTTCTTCGGCGAAGTACACGCAGCCGAAACCGGTGGCTTCCGGGCGAATCAGGCTGCCGCCGTAGGTCATGCCCTTGCCGGTGAGGACGCTGGTGAACTGGTTGCTCAGGCGCTTGTACTGGCCAAAGAGGAAACCGATTTCCCGCGCACCGACGCCGATGTCACCGGCCGGCACGTCGACGTCAGCACCGATGTGGCGATACAGCTCGCTCATGAATGCCTGGCAGAAGCGCATGACTTCAGCATCGCTCTTGCCCTTGGGATCGAAGTCCGAACCGCCCTTGCCGCCGCCCATGGGCAGGGAAGTCAGCGAGTTCTTGAAGGTCTGCTCGAAGGCGAGGAATTTCAACACGCCGAGGTTCACCGACGGATGAAAACGCAAGCCGCCCTTGTACGGGCCGATGGCGCTGTTCATCTGGATACGGAAGCCGCGATTGACCTGGACCTTGCCCTGATCGTCGACCCACGACACCCGAAACACCAGCGCACGCTCCGGCTCGCAGATACGCTCGAGAATGCCTGAAGTCAGGTAATGCGGATTGGCTTCAAGAAACGGCCACAGACTGCGCAGGACTTCTTCGACAGCCTGGTGGAATTCGGGTTGATCCGGGTCGCGTTTTTTCAGGCGCGCAAGGAAGGATTCGACGGATTCGATCATGGGCAAAGTCTCGGCAAATTTATTGTCGTTGGAGGAGATTGGGCCGGACTGTAACAAACGAATTGCGCACAGGAACAGAGCAGAATGTCGCAGTTATGAAATTAAATGGTGCACAGGATATAAATCCGAGGGGTTTTTGATGCGTTTTTGCACCTGAGCGGGGAGCACAGATTCAAGACTTGCACCAATAGTTACACCGTCTTCGCGAGCAGGCTCGCTCCCACATTTGGATTGCGTTACCCCTGTGGGAGCGAGCCTGCTCGCGAAAGCCGCAACTCGGTTTATCAGGAAAAGCCCAGGGCAAATAAAAGCGGAGCCCGAAGGCTCCGCTCTTTCTGCAACCAACCGAATCAGGCCAGTTTCTTGTGACGTACCCGGTGTGGCTGGGCCGCTGCTTCGCCGAGGCGTTTTTTGCGGTCGGCTTCGTACTCGGTGTAGTTGCCTTCGAAGAACACCGCTTGCGAGTCGTCCTCGTACGCCAGGATGTGCGTGGCGACACGGTCAAGGAACCACCGATCGTGAGAGATCACAATGGCGGCGCCCGGGAAGTCCAGCAGGGCTTCTTCCAGCGAACGCAGGGTTTCCACGTCGAGGTCGTTGGACGGTTCGTCGAGCAGCAGGACGTTGCCGCCCTCCTTCAGGGTCAGCGCCAGGTGCAGACGACCGCGCTCACCGCCGGACAGATCCTTGACGAACTTCTGCTGATCGCCTCCCTTGAAGTTGAAGCGGCCGACGTAGGTGCGCGACGGGATCTCGTAGTTGCCGATGCGGATCTGGTCGGAACCGTCGGAAATCTGCTGGAACACGGTCTTGCTGCCGTCGAGGTCTTCGCGGCTCTGGTCGACGCAGGCCAGCTGCACGGTTTCACCGATTTCGATGCTGCCCGAATCCGGGGTTTCCTTGCCCATCAGCATGCGGAACAGCGTCGATTTACCGGCACCGTTACCGCCGATCACGCCGACGATGGCGCCCTTCGGCATGGAGAACGACAGGTTGTCGATCAGCACGCGATCGCCGTAGCCCTTGGTGACGTTCTTGAATTCGATGACCTTGTCGCCCAGGCGTGGACCGGCCGGGATGTAGATCTCATTGGTCTCGCTGCGCTTCTGGAATTCCTGCGATTGCATTTCTTCGAAGCGTTGCAGACGTGCCTTGGATTTCGACTGGCGGGCCTTGGCGCCTTTGCGCACCCACTCCAGTTCTTCTTTCATGGCTTTTTCATGAGCCGACTGTTGCTTGGATTCCTGGGCCAGACGGTCGGACTTGGCTTCGAGCCAGCCCGAATAGTTGCCCTCGTAAGGAATGCCCGCGCCGCGGTCGAGTTCCAGAATCCAGCCGGCGACGTTGTCGAGGAAGTAGCGGTCGTGCGTGATCGCGACCACGGTGCCCGGGAAGTCGTGGAGGAAATGCTCCAGCCACGCCACCGAATCGGCATCCAGGTGGTTGGTCGGTTCGTCGAGCAGCAGCATGTCCGGCGCGGACAGCAGCAGACGGCACAGGGCGACACGGCGCTTTTCACCACCGGACAGGTGTTCGACTTTCGCGTCCCAGGCTGGCAGACGCAGCGCATCGGCAGCAACTTCCAGCTGGCGCTCAAGGTTATGGCCGTCGCTGGCCTGCAGGATCGCTTCGAGCTTGGCCTGTTCAGCAGCAAGCTTGTCGAAGTCGGCATCCGGGTCGGCGTAGGCCGCGTAGACCTCGTCCAGACGCGCTTGCGCATCCTTGATCACGCTGACCGCTTCCTCGACCACTTCACGTACGGTCTTGGCAGGGTCGAGCTGCGGCTCTTGCGGCAGGTAACCGATGTTCAGGTCCGGCATCGGACGGGCTTCGCCTTCGAACTCGGTGTCGACGCCGGCCATGATTTTCAGCAGCGTGGATTTACCCGAACCGTTGAGGCCGAGCACGCCGATCTTGGCGCCGGGGAAGAAGGACAGAGAAATGTTCTTGAGAATTTCCCGCTTCGGCGGAACAACTTTGCCCAGCCGATGCATGGTGAAGACGTATTGAGCCATGGAGAACCTTGGGTCAGTGACAGATGAATGATTGGAGCGCAGGCGATGCCTGGCCAGACTGTGCGCGTCGTTCACTTGATCGCGATCAATGCGTGCGCGCTGGAAAAAGTCTGATTGTAGGGGCTGGAACGCCCCCGGTCTAACCGGCAAAGCTACCTTAATGCTGGAAGGCAGTCCAGCCGCGAGGGGCTGGCACTTCGCCACGAGTCAAGGCATGCTAGCCGCCCTTCGGGCGTCCGGCTTATAGTGCACGTCGCGCCAGTCCAGCCAAATCGCAGGATCACAGCTTGACCAATGTCACTCCGCCAGCCTCTGTGAGCAGCACCCCACCGGCGCCCGGCTCGCCCCTGCGCGGGACATTAAAGGGTGCGCTGGCCACCCTCGTGCTGTTATTGCTCGCGTTGCTGTTCTGGCAATTGCTCGATCAATTGCGTGAAACCCAGAAGAACCAGCGCCAGTACACCATCGATTACACCGCCGACCTCGCCGCTCAGGTCAGCCTGAACATGGCGCTGAATGCGCAAATCGCCCTCAATCTGCTACCGATCGTCGAACAACCGCAAACTGCCGACGAACAGCAGATGCTCCTGCGCAAACTGCAACGCTCGCTGCCCGATCTTCGCAGCATGGCCCTGCTCTCGCCCTCCGGCCGCATCATCAGCGACAGCGCCACCGACAGTTCCGACGCCGATTACCTGACCGAACTGGTGCGCCGCAGCCGTGCCCAGGCGCATTACTTCAGCAATGCCGATGACGGCTCGGTGGTGCATCTGCTACTGCATCAGGCCAGCGGCAGCAGTCGCGGTTACTGGGCCTTGCGCCTGACGCCAACCTTCTTCGATTCGCTGACCAAACAGGACGCCACCGCCCTGCGCCCGCTGTGGCTGGTGGAAAACCGCCTCAATCACCAGATCATCAGCCGCGACGCCGGGCTGCCCTCGGTCAAGGCTGGCGGGCTGACGCCTGACGATGTCGCCAACACCGTGCTGACCGTGCCGCTGAGCAGCAGCGACTGGCAACTGCGCGGGCTGTTCGACCGCCAGCGCGTACTGGAAGAATTGCTGCCGGCATTCATCGGCAAATGCCTGCTCGGCCTGGCGTTCTCGATGTTGCCGGTGATCGCGCTGCTGAACATGCGTCGGCGCCAGCGCCAGGTGCATGAAGGCCGGCGGCGTTATCAGGATATTTTCGAAGGCACCGGCGTGGCCTTGTGCGTGCTTGACCTGTCCGGCCTCAAGCAGATGTTCGACAAGGCGCAGATCCAGACCAGTGACCAGCTCAAGGCCTGGCTCGACCAACCGCAGCAGCGCCAGCAGTTGCTCGCGGAAATGCGCGTCACCGAAGTCAACCAGGTCGCCCTGCAACTGCTCGATGTGCATTCCTGCGACGATGCCTGGCAACTGCTGATCGATGGCCAGCGCCATCCGCAGTGCGCGATCGGTCAGCAGATCCTCGACGCCGTCCTGCAGCAGCAGAAGCAGCTGGAACTGGAAATCAAACTGCCCAACAGCAATGGCCGCGACCAGCACCTGTGGATGGTCCTGCGCCTGCCGAGCGAGCAGCACGACTATAAAGCGGTGATTCTCAGCATCAACGACATCACCAGCCGCAAGCTGATCGAGCTGTCGCTGCTGGAGCGCGAAGGTTTCTGGTCGGACGTGGTGCGCACCGTACCGGATCATCTGTATGTGCAGGACGTGATCAGCCAGCGGATGATTTTCAGCAACCACCACCTCGGCCAGACCCTGGGCTACAACCGCACTGAACTGCATCAGATGGGCGAATACTTCTGGGAAATCCTTCTGCATCCGGAAGACGCCGACTATTACCATCGCTCGCGGCAGTTGCAGCGTCACGCCGGTTACAGCCAATTGTTGCAATGCCAATTGCGCTTCCGCCATCGCGACGGCAAGTGGCGGCGCTTCGACATCCGTGAACAGGCGCTGGCACGGGACAAGCACGATCAGGTCACGCGGATCATCGGCGTCGCCAAGGACATCACCGAACAGATCGAGGCCAGCGAATCGCTGCGTGACAGCGAGCAGCGTTACCGCATGCTCGCCGAAAGCATCAGCGACGTGATTTTCTCCACCGACAGCAAGCTCTCGCTGAACTATGTCAGCCCCTCGGTGCAGGCCGTGCTCGGTTACAACGCCGAATGGATTTTCCAGAACGGCTGGCAATCGATCATCGCCAATCCCGGGCAACTGAACGGCATTCATGTGCTGATGGACCGCGTCAGCAAGGCGCTGGACAAGCCCGAGCAACTGGCATTGCTGCGCAGTCAGGTGCAAACGCAGCTGTTCCTCTTCGATTGCCTGCGCGCCGACGGCCGCAAGATTCCGATCGAACTGCGCCTGGTGCTGGTGTGGGACGAACACGGCGCGTTCGAAGGCGTGCTCGGTGTCGGCCGCGATATCAGCCAGCAGCGCCGTGCCGAAAAAGATCTGCGCATGGCCGCCACGGTATTCGAGCACTCGACTTCGGCGATCCTGATCACCGACCCGGCCGGCTACATCGTCCAGGCCAACGAAGCGTTCAGTCGGGTCAGCGGCTACAGCGTCGGCGAAGTGCTCGACCAGTTGCCGAACATGCTCACCGTCGACGAGCAGCAGGACGCGCACTTGCGCTACGTGCTCAAGCAGTTGCACGAGCACAGCACCTGGGAAGGCGAAGTGTGGATGAAGCGCCGTAACGGCGAGCATTACCCGGCGTGGGTCGGCATTACTGCCGTGCTCGACGACGAGGGCGATCTGGCCAGCTACGTGTGTTTCTTCAGCGACATCAGCGAGCGCAAGGCCAGCGAGCAGCGCATCCACCGCCTCGCCTATTACGACGCCCTCACCCACCTGCCGAACCGCACGCTGTTCCAGGATCGTCTGCACACCGCGCTGCAAGCGGCCGAACGGCAGAAGTCGTGGGTGGTGCTGATGTTCCTCGACCTCGACCGTTTCAAACCGATCAACGACTCCCTCGGCCACGCCGCCGGTGACCGCATGCTCAAGGACATGGCCACGCGCCTGCTGGCCTGCGTCGATGACGATGACACCGTGGCGCGCATGGGCGGCGACGAATTCACCTTGCTGCTGCAGCATCGTTCCAACCGCGAACTGGCGCTGAACCGGGCGATTCACGTAGCCGAGC
This sequence comes from Pseudomonas sp. S3_G06, assembly GCF_054667565.1. NCBI lineage: Bacteria > Pseudomonadati > Pseudomonadota > Gammaproteobacteria > Pseudomonadales > Pseudomonadaceae > Pseudomonas > Pseudomonas sp. S3_G06. The sequence continues at coordinate 131,740 of NZ_CP162738.1, read as the reverse complement.
AGATTCTCGCCAGCCTGGTGCGGCCGTTCGTGCTCGAGGGCCGCGAGTTCTTCGTCACCGCCAGTATCGGCATCGCCCTGAGTCCGCAGGACGGCAATGAACTCAGCCAGTTGATGAAAAACGCCGACACGGCGATGTACCACGCCAAGGAACGCGGCAAGAACAACTTCCAGTTCTATCAGGCCGACATGAACGCCAGCGCGCTGGAGCGTCTGGAACTGGAAAGCGATCTGCGCCATGCGCTGGAGCAGAACGAATTCGTCCTGTATTACCAGCCGCAGTTCAGTGGCGACGGCAAGCGCCTGACCGGCGCCGAAGCGCTGCTGCGCTGGCGCCATCCGCGTCGCGGGCTGGTGCCGCCGGGGGATTTCATTCCGGTGCTGGAAGAGCTTGGTCTGGTGGTGGACGTTGGCGACTGGGTCATCAGCGAGGCCTGTCGACAGCTGAAAACCTGGCACCAGCAACGGGTGCGGGTGCCGAAGGTCTCGGTGAACATTTCCGCGCGGCAGTTCTCCGACGGCCAGTTGGGCACGCGAATCGCGACGATCCTGCGCGAAACCGGCCTGCCGCCGGCGTGTCTGGAGCTGGAGCTGACCGAAAGTATCCTGATGCGCGAAGTCAGCGAGGCAATGCAGATTCTTGCCGGGCTGAAGAACCTCGGCCTGAGCATCGCGGTCGATGACTTCGGCACCGGTTATTCATCGCTGAACTACCTCAAGCAATTCCCGATCGACGTGCTGAAGATCGACCGTACTTTCGTCGACGGCCTGCCGTCCGGGGAACAGGACGCGCAGATCGCCCGGGCGATCATCGCCATGGCCCACAGCCTGAACCTGGCGGTAATCGCCGAGGGTGTGGAAACCCATGAGCAACTGGACTTCCTGCGCGAGCATGGCTGCGATGAGGTGCAGGGATATCTGTTCGGCCGGCCTATGCCGGCGGGACGGTTTGAAGCGCAGTTCTGTAACGATGCGCTCTTCATGTTCGACTGACCTGAGCCGCTTCGGGCGGCTCAGGTCAGTTGAACATGAAGAGGAGCTGCTAGAGGTTAGCTGCAAGCTGCAAGTGGAAGCCGAAGCGCTTTTGACTTGTAGCTTGTAGCTTGCAGCTTGAAGCCCGCTTATCCACAACCTGACTGTGTTTCATAGCCCTTCTAAAAGCGGTTGGGTTAGAATGCCCCCCTTTTCTGCCCCCGATCCTTGAGGACCGCCATGTTCAGCCGTGATTTGACTATTGCCAAGTACGACGCCGACCTTTTTGCCGCCATGGAGCAAGAAGCTCAGCGTCAGGAAGAACACATTGAGCTGATCGCTTCGGAAAACTACACCAGCCCAGCGGTGATGGAAGCTCAAGGCTCGGTCCTGACCAACAAGTACGCCGAAGGCTATCCGGGCAAGCGTTACTACGGTGGTTGCGAATACGTGGACGTGGTTGAACAACTGGCCATCGACCGCGCCAAGGAACTGTTCGGCGCCGATTACGCCAACGTTCAGCCGCACGCCGGTTCCCAAGCCAACGCTGCTGTTTACCTGGCTCTGCTGCAAGGTGGCGACACCATTCTGGGCATGAGCCTGGCCCATGGCGGTCACCTGACCCACGGCGCCAGCGTTTCCTCCTCGGGCAAGCTGTACAACGCCGTTCAATACGGCATCGACGCCAACGGTCTGATCGACTACGACGAAGTCGAGCGTCTGGCGGTCGAGCACAAGCCGAAAATGATCGTTGCCGGTTTCTCGGCCTACTCGCAGATTCTCGACTTCCCGCGCTTCCGCGAAATCGCTGACAAGGTCGGCGCTTACCTGTTCGTCGACATGGCTCACGTCGCCGGTCTGGTTGCCGCTGGTGTGTACCCGAACCCGGTGCCGTTCGCCGATGTCGTGACCACCACCACCCACAAGACCCTGCGCGGTCCACGTGGCGGTCTGATCCTGGCCCGTGCCAACGCCGAGATCGAGAAGAAGCTCAACTCCGCAGTATTCCCGGGCGCCCAGGGTGGCCCGCTGGAGCACGTGATCGCGGCCAAGGCGATCTGCTTCAAGGAAGCGCTGCAGCCTGAGTTCAAGGCTTACCAGCAACAAGTGGTGAAAAACGCCAAGGCCATGGCCGAAGTGTTCATCGCGCGCGGTTTCGACGTGGTTTCGGGCGGTACTGAAAACCACCTGTTCCTGCTGTCGCTGATCAAGCAGGACATCTCCGGTAAAGATGCCGACGCCGCTCTGGGCAAAGCGTTCATCACCGTCAACAAGAACTCCGTGCCTAACGATCCACGCTCGCCGTTCGTCACCTCCGGCCTGCGCTTCGGTACTCCGGCTGTGACCACTCGCGGCTTCAAAGAGGCCGAGTGCAAAGAGCTGGCTGGCTGGATCTGCGACATCCTGGCTGACCTGAACAACGAAGCGGTGATCGACGCCGTTCGCGAGAAAGTCAAAGCCATCTGCAAGAAACTGCCGGTGTACGGCGCTTGATGCCTCGTTAATCCGCGATAAAAAACCGGTCACTATGGCCGGTTTTTTATTTCCATGAATTCAATATCAAAATACCACCTGAATAAAACTGCAATCTGCTAATCCCGTCCAGCAGGATTGTTCATCTCTCTGTTCAAACCAAACTCTTGCAACACACATGCAAACCGCCATAAATGAAAACCGCTTAGTCTGAAACCCGACTTGTTAAATGGATTTCATCATGACGAGCAATATCGAAAAATCTTTCATCGCAACACTGAGAATGTTCGACCACAGGGTCGGCTTTCTTGAACAGCTGTACGGCAAACCGGCGATGGCTACCATCAGTCTGTTCAGCGGCGGTTTCTATACCGGACGCCCGCAAACACGGGATCACTCCCACCTGCTCGGCATCCGGAACAACGAGCAGAGCGGCCGGATAAAACCGTTGAAGCTGCATTTCGGTCATACCCCTGACGGCTACATCCTCACCGTGAAAAACCAGGGCAACTATTTCAATCAGGTAATCAGCAATCACTGGCTGGACACCGTCGAGGCCGTCAAGCCAGACATTGACAACTTGACCACGTTTATTCTTGTCGACCGTAGCGGCACCGCTATAACGCTGGACAACTTAACGGGTGTACATACAGCTGTTTCTCTCAAACTGAAAAATCATGCCTATTTGGGCGGTATAAAAATCAGAAGTCTGCCTTACGTCTATCTGGGCAAAACCGAAGAACGTTCAAAGATCACTTTCATCCTGAGCATCGTCGATAGACATGTACCAGTCATCAAGACGTGAATCACGCCCCGCCCAGAAAAAAGGCATAGCCGCCGATTTTTCTCAAATGTTCAAGACCGGGCCATCCAGACAACTGGTAAGACCGGTCATGCCAATTTCCTAATTTTCCCTTGCGATCCGCGGAAACCTGCGCCTAGACTGCGCCTGCACTGGACATACCGGTAAGACCACAATAATTAAGTCCTGAATCCGCTGCGCCACGCGTACGGCAGCCAGGACACCGACCCAGGATTCCTCCCATGCTCAGATGGTGCTCGCGCTCAATCTTCCTTCAAGTGGTTCTCGGACTGATGCTCGGCATCGTCTGCGGGCTGACCCTTCCTGAATACTCCGCCCAGTTGAAACCGCTCGGCGATGGCTTCATCAAATTGATCAAGATGCTCATTGGCCTGATCGTGTTCTGTGTGGTGGTCAGCGGCATCAGCGGCGCGGGCGATCTGAAGAAGGTCGGGCGCATCGGCCTCAAGTCGGTCATCTACTTTGAAGTGCTGACCACCATCGCTCTGGTGATCGGTCTGGTATTCGCCTTCAGCACCGGCATTGGCAGCGGCGCGAACATTCATCTGGAGCAGCTCTCCAGCGCCGACATGGGCGACCTCGCCGAGCGCGGCCAGCACATGCACACCACCACGCAATTTCTGATGGACCTGATCCCGACCTCGGTGATCGGCGCCTTCGCTGACAACAATATTCTGCAAGTGCTGCTGTTTTCGGTGCTGTTCGGCAGTGCGCTGAATCTGGTCGGCGAAGCGGCTTCCGGGATTTCGCGATTGATCAACGAACTCAGCCACGTGATCTTCCGCATCATGGGCATGATCGTCCGGCTGGCGCCGATCGGCGTGTTCGGTGCCATCGCCTTCACCACCAGCAAATACGGTCTGGATTCGTTGCAGCACCTGGGCAGTCTGGTCGGTCTGTTCTACCTGACCTGCGTCGCCTTCGTCGCGCTGATCCTCGGTCTGGTGATGCGCGTTTCCGGCCTGCGCATGTGGCCGCTGCTCAAGTACCTGCGGGAAGAACTGCTGATCGTGATGGGCACCGCCTCTTCCGACGCCGTGCTGCCGCAGATCATGCGCAAGCTCGAACACCTCGGTATCGGCAGTTCGACGGTGGGTCTGGTGATCCCGACCGGGTACTCGTTCAACCTCGACGGTTTCTCGATCTACCTGACCCTGGCCATCGTGTTCATCGCCAACGCCACTGGCACACCGCTGGCGATGACCGACTTGCTGACCATTCTGCTGGTGTCGCTGATCACCTCCAAAGGCGCCCACGGCATTCCCGGTTCGGCGCTGGTGATTCTCGCCGCGACGCTGACGGCGATCCCGGCGATTCCCGTAGTCGGTCTGGTGCTGGTGTTGGCCGTGGACTGGTTCATGGGCATCGGCCGCGCGCTGACCAATCTGATCGGCAACTGCGTCGCCACCGTGGCCATCGCCCGCTGGGAAAAGGACATCGACGTGCAGCGCGCGAACAAGGTGCTCAACGGCGAACAGGGCTATAACTTTCAACCGCGAAAAACCGTCGCTCCGGCGGCGGCCAAAGAATTCTGAATGAGTGCCGTGCCTGCCAATGCGCAGGCACGGCGCAGGGAGCCAATACGTGATTACAACGTCAACCGTCGTCAATTCAGTGGTGGAAAAACTCCGCGCCGCGTTGGCCCGAGGCCAGTGGCGCTCCGGCGACATGCTGCCGGGCCAGCGCGAACTGGCCGAACAGCTGGGCATCAGCCGGCCGAGTCTGCGCGAAGCGGTGATCGTCCTCGAAACCCTCGGCCTAGTGCGCTCGATGCCCGGCAAAGGCGTAGTCGTCCTCGATGCGCAACTCAGCGACAGCCAGAGCCACGACAGCGCAGTCGCCGGCGCCAGTCTCGAAGACGTGCTGCAACTGCGCTACACCCTTGAGCCGTTCATCGTCGGGCTGGTCGCGCAATCGATCAGCAGCAAGGAAGTCGGCCAGTTGCGCCTGACCCTGATGGACATGCGCGAAGCCCTCGAGGCCGGTGACAGCGAAGCCGGGGTCAGCGCCTACATCGCCTTCCACGAAGAACTGTTCACGCTGACTTCGAACCCGATTTTCCAGAGCGTGGTGCAGCAGACCAGCAATGCCCTCAAGCAAAGCGCCGAAGTGTTGCGCAATTCCCCGGAACATCTGGCCGAACGTCTGGAAGAAAACGAAGCGGTGGTCCGCGCGATCCGCAGCAAGAACAGCGCTCAGGCCAGCGCCGAAATGCGTCGGCACATTCTGCGCGAAGGCCAGCGCATGGGCGTTGAGCTGAACATCCCGGACGACAACCTGCCCACCTGATTTGCCAGGAGAACGGCCATGAACAGTTTTGCTTCAGCCTCGCATGCGCATTCGACCGCCCTGCCCGTCTCTCGCCTGGGCACGCCGACGGAGGATCTGTATCCGCGACTGTTCGACGCGATCCTCGAACAGCGTATCGATGAAGACAGCCGGTTCACCGAGGACAGTCTGCAAGCAATGTTCGGCGCCGCCCGCGCCGATGTACGACGGGTGCTGACGCAGTTGTCCCATGAGCGGATCGTGGTGTTGCGCGCCAATCATCGACCACGAGTGGCCGCGCCTGATCGTGAACTGATCCGGCAGACCTTGCATGCGCGACGGCTGGCTGAAAACACCTTGGTGCGGTTGGCGTGTCAGCGTCCGCAGCCAGACGATCTGAAATGCTTGCGCACGTTGCTAGAGCGCGAGAAGCGCGCCTTCGAGCAGGATCGGCGCGGAGCGGCGATTCGGTTATCGGGGGAGTTTCATCTGCAGTTGGCGCGGATGGCGGGGAATGTGCCGCTGGCGCATTTTCTGCGCAGTCTGGTGCCGTTGACGTCGCTGGCGATTGCGCGGAGTCAGGGCTCGACGCGAAGCTGTTGCGCATGGCAGGAGCATTTGGCGTTGGTTGAGGTTGTGGAGCGAGGTGATGTTTCCAAGGCCGGCATGTTGATGAATCGGCATCTGGATCATCTTGAGCAGACGCTGCTCGGTTCTGACCATGGTCATTGTGCTGTCGGCTAGATCGCCTTCGCGAGCAGGCTCGCTCCCACAGTAGAACGCATTCTGTCAGGAGGAATGCAGTCCACTGTGGGAGCGAGCCTGCTCGCGAAGAGGCCCTTTGAGCTGTTGAAATATCAGGCTTGTTGCGCCGCTACTCGCGCAAACCCCGCCCGAATCTTCTCTTCCGGCAAGTCATCGGCAATAAACACGATCAAACTCTCCCGCGCCTCGCCCTCGGCCCATTCGGTGTCCCAGTCGAAACCATAGAGTTTCAGCACACCCTGAAATACCAAGCGCCGATCTTCGCCGGCAATGTTCAGCACGCCTTTGTAGCGCAGCAATTGCTTGCCGTGCTCTTCCAGCAGTTCGTTCATGAACTCGCTGAGCTGATCGATATCCAGCGCCTGATCGGTGCGCAGCACCAGACTGGAGATGCGATCGATCGACGGCGCCTTGCTCACCGGACGCAGGCTCAGACCGCCGCCCAAATCAGCATTGAGGTTGAAGCCGCGCACATCCAGCAGTTCGGCCAGATCGATGTTGCCATGCTCGACCACGCGGATCGGCGCGCGGCGGTTGATTCGCGTAAGGCGTTCGCTCAGCGCGGTGAACGTCGCCTCATCGACCAGATCGGTCTTGCTCACCAGCAAGCGATCGGCGAAACCGATCTGCGCCTGGGCAATGGTCTGGGTCAGGTGCACGTCGGCGTGAGCGGCGTCGACCAGGGTGATGATGCCGTCGAGCAGATAACGCTCGCGCAGCTCTTCATCGATGAAAAAGGTCTGCGCCACCGGCGCCGGATCGGCCAGACCCGTGCACTCGATCACCAAACGGTCGAAGGCGATCTCGCCGCTGTCCAGACGTTCGAGCAGCAGGTACAGCGCCTTGGTCAGATCGGTGTGAATGGTGCAGCAGACGCAGCCGTTGGCCAGGGTCATGACTTGCACCGGCTCGTCACCCAGCAACTGAGTGTCGATGCCGGCGTCGCTGAATTCGTTTTCGATCACGGCGATTTTCAGGCCGTGCTCGGCTTTCAATAAATGACGCAGCAAGGTGGTCTTGCCGGCGCCGAGGAAACCGCTGAGAACCGTTACCGGAATGGGAGAAGACAAAACCCGATCTCCTGAAAAGAACACAAAAACAAATGTGGGAGCGAGCCTGCTCGCGAAAGCGGTGTGTCAGTCAAATCATTCATCAACTGACACTCCGTATTCGCGAGCAGGCTCGCTCCCACAGGGGATTACCTCAACCGCAGGCTGTCAGCTCAACAGCACTTCGGCCCACCCTTGCCACCGTAACGGGCTTCCTGACGTTCGCGAAAGAACATCTCGTAGCTCATCACCGGTTTGTCCGGGTGTTTGGTCTGCATATGCTCGACGTAGGTGTCGTAGTCGGGCATGCCGACCATCAGGCGTGCGGCCTGACCGAGGTATTTACCGAGGCGACTCAGGTCATTGAACATGCTGCAATCCTCTGGTTACGCATCCGGCAGGGCCTGGAATGGCGATTCTTTATCCGTACGCTCCTTTTTGCCCCAGGCGGCAATGCCGACCTTGAGCGCATAGAACAGGATGCTGAAGACCACGAACAGGAACAGCGCGGTGAGTGTGGCGTTGGTGTAGGCGTTGAAGATCACGTGCTGCATCTGCTCGACGCTCTTCGCCGGTGCCAGCACCTGACCGTTGGCCAGCGCATCGCTGTACTTCTTGGCCAGGGACAGGAAGCCGATCGCCGGGTTGGCGTCGAACAGCTTGATGAAGCCAGCAGTAGTGGTGCAGATCAACAGCCAGGTGGCCGGCAACAGGGTGACCCAGATGTAGCGCTGGCGCTTCATTTTGATCAGGACCACGGTGCCGAGCATCAGCGCGATACCGGCGAGCATCTGGTTGGAGATGCCGAACAATGGCCACAAGGTGTTGATGCCGCCCAGAGGATCGATCACGCCCTGATACAGCAACCAGCCCCACATCGCCACACAACCGGCGGTGGCGATCAGGTTGGCGCCCCACGATTCGGTGCGTTTGAGCGCTGGTACGAAGGAACCGAGCAGGTCCTGCAGCATGAAGCGTCCGGCACGGGTGCCGGCGTCGACAGCGGTGAGGATGAACAGCGCTTCGAACAGGATCGCGAAGTGGTACCAGAACGCCATGGTGTTTTCACCCGGCAGGACACTGTGCAGGATCTGCGCAATACCGACCGCCAGGGTCGGCGCGCCACCGGCGCGAGCCAGAATGGTGGTTTCGCCGATGTCATGGGCAACCGCTTGCAGCGCTTCCGGTGTGATCGCAAAGCCCCAGCTCGTGACAACCTGCGCCACCGAAGCGACGTCACTGCCGACGACTGCGGCCGGGCTGTTCATGGCGAAGTACACGCCCGGCTCGATCACCGAAGCGGCAACCATGGCCATGATCGCCACGAACGATTCCATCAGCATGCCGCCGTAACCGATGTAGCGGGCGTTGGTTTCGTTATCCAGCAGCTTCGGCGTGGTGCCCGACGAGATCAGCGCGTGGAAACCCGATACCGCGCCGCAGGCGATGGTGATGAACAGGAACGGGAACAGACCGCCCTTCCACACCGGCCCGGTGCCGTCGACGAACTGGGTCAGCGCCGGCATTTTCAGCTCGGGCATGGTGATCAGGATGCCGATCGCCAGGGCGACGATGGTGCCGATCTTGAGGAAGGTCGACAGGTAGTCACGTGGCGCGAGAATCAGCCAGACCGGCAGCGATGCAGCGACGAAACCATAGCCGACCAGCATCCAGGTAATCTGCACACCGGTGAAGGTAAAGGCTTTGGCCCATACCGGATCGGCAGCAATCTGCCCGCCCAGCCAGATCGAACCGAGCAGCAGCAACACACCGACCACGGAGATTTCGCCGATGCGGCCGGGGCGGATGTAGCGCATGTAGATGCCCATGAACATCGCGATCGGGATGGTCGCCATCACGGTGAAGATGCCCCACGGGCTCTCGGCGAGGGCCTTGACCACGATCAGCGCCAGCACCGCGAGGATGATGATCATGATCAGGAAGCAGCCGAACAGTGCGATGGTCCCGGGAATCCGGCCCATCTCTTCACGCACCATATCGCCCAGGGAACGGCCGTTGCGTCGGGTCGACATGAACAGGACCATGAAGTCCTGCACCGCGCCCGCCAGCACCACACCGGCAATCAGCCAGAGTGTGCCGGGCAGATACCCCATCTGCGCCGCCAGCACCGGACCGACCAGCGGCCCCGCGCCAGCGATGGCCGCGAAGTGGTGACCGAAAAGAATGTGTTTGTTGGTCGGCACATAGTCCAGACCATCGTTGTTGAGCACGGCGGGGGTGGCCCGACGCGGATCCAGTTGCATCACGTTGTTGGCGATGAACAGACTGTAGTAACGGTACGCAACCAGATAGATGGCCACGGCAGCGACCACAATCCACAAGGCGTTGATCGCCTCGCCGCGGCGCAATGCCACTACGCCAAGGGCGCACGCTCCTACGATTGCCAGCACGAGCCAGGGTAAGTGGCGCAGCAGGCTATTATTATTTTTCATTTTATTATTCCAGCCAGGGTGGACAAGAAAGACAGCCACCCCGAGTTTAGCGCTTACGGCGCCAAAGGCCATACCCCGACATAGGTCTAGACGCTTGAGCGATTGGCTGGCGCCCGCATTCGCGGTCTATAGTCAGCGAACCTTCATGAGGATTGCGCCATGAGCGAGCACCCCGCCAATCGACGTCGTTTCAAACGTATTGCGTTCGATGCCCGAACCGAGCTGAAACAGGGCGAGTACATCTGGCCGGTCAAACTGATCGACCTTTCGCTCAAGGGCCTGCTGATCGAGCGACCGGAGCCGTGGCTTGGAGATAAGGAGCAAGACTTTTTCGTCGATATTCACCTGAGCGATGACGTCGACATCGAAATGGATGTGCATCTGACCCATGAGGAAAAAGGCCATTTGGGATTTGTCTGCCGGCACATCAGCCTGGAATCGATCCAGCGCCTGCGCCGCTTGATCGAACTGAATCTGGCGGATGAGGCCGAGCTGGAACGCGAACTGGGTGCCCTGATCGAAATCTAGCCCCCCCAATCCCAATTTGGAATGCTCCTGTGGTGATGGGGATTTATGTGGTGAGGGGACTTATGTGGCGAGGGGATTTATCCCCGTTGGGCTGCGCAGCAGACCCGTTTTTTCAGGGCCGCTACGCGCCCCAACGGGGATAAATCCCCTCACCACAGAGGTTCGGCATTCACTCAAACAGTGCGTCGAGGGCTTGTTCGAGGCGCGTCACGGCAATGATCTGCAACCCCGCCGGCGCTTCCTTCGGTGCGTTGCCCTTGGGCACGATCGCGCGTTTGAAGCCATGCTTGGCCGCTTCCTTCAACCGCTCCTGCCCGCTCGGCACCGGGCGTACCTCGCCGGACAGGCCGACTTCGCCGAACACCAGCAGGTCATGGGGCAGCGGCCGGTTGCGCAGACTCGACATCACCGCCGCCATCAACGCCAGATCCGACGCCGTCTCCAGCACCTTCACGCCACCGACCACGTTGAGGAACACGTCCTGATCGTGGGTCGGAATCCCGCCGTGGCGGTGCAGCACAGCGAGCAACATCGCCAATCGGTTCTGATCCAGCCCCAGCGTCACCCGACGCGGGTTGGCCAGATGGCTGTCATCGACCAGCGCCTGCACTTCCACCAGCATCGGTCGGGTGCCTTCCCACGTCGCCATGACCACACTGCCCGGGACTTCTTCCTGAGCGCGGGTGAGAAAAATCGCCGATGGGTTGGAGACTTCTTTCAGGCCCTTGTCGGTCATGCCGAACACGCCCAACTCGTTGACCGCGCCGAAACGGTTTTTCACCGCCCGCAGCAGACGCAGTCGACCATCGGATTCACCTTCGAAATACAGCACCGTGTCGACCATGTGTTCCAGAACACGCGGACCGGCCAGCGCACCTTCTTTAGTGACGTGGCCGACGAGGAAGATCGCCGTGCCGCTCTGTTTGGCGTAGCGCACCAGCAACGCCGCACTTTCACGCACCTGCGACACGCCGCCCGGGGCCGATTGCAGTTGTTCGGTGAAAATGGTCTGGATCGAGTCGATCACCATCACCTTGGGCTTTTCCTGGCGGGCAGTGGCAATGATGGTTTCGATGCAGGTTTCGGTCATCACCCGCAGTTGATCCTGCGGCAGGCCGAGACGGCGAGCGCGCATCGCCACTTGCTGCTGGGATTCTTCACCAGTGACGTACAGCGCAGGCATGCTCTTGGCCAGATTGCACAGGGTCTGGAGCAGGATTGTCGACTTGCCGATCCCCGGATCACCGCCAATCAGCACCACCGAGCCATCGACCAGACCACCGCCGAGTACGCGATCAAGCTCACCGGAGGCGGTGGAAAAACGTGGAATCTCTTCGATGCTGACTTCGGCGAGCGTCTTGATCTGCGCCTGCTGGCCAGCCCAACCGGTGCGCCCGGTGGGTGCCGTGGCGCCGCCGCTTTCGATCATGGTTTCGGTCAGGGTGTTCCAGGCACCGCACTCACCGCACTGCCCGGCCCACTTGGGAAAGGTTGCGCCGCACTCGGTGCAGCCGTACATGCGCTTGGCCTTGGCCATCAGAACCCCCGGAACAAAAGAGGCGATGATAACGCAGCCATCGCCGATCAGCGCGGCGCAGCGGTGCGGATTTCACCGCTGGCCAGACGCGCGGCACTGTTGCCCAGCGGATCCTCGGCGTTGAGGTCGGCGCCCTTGGCTTTCAACGCATCAAGCAAATCCAGACGCTTGAACAGCCCGGCGTACATCGCCGCGGTCTGCCCGGCGCCGTTACGTTGGTCGGGGCTGCAATCGGTGGCCATCAGGCGCCGGGCGATCTGCAATTCGCCTTTGAAAATCGCGCCCATCAGCGCCGTGTTGCCGCGTTGATCCTGAGCACAGGCGTCCGCGCCCGCTGCCAACAGTCGCTCAACCGCCGGCGCCTGACCGTGATAGGCCGCCAGAATCAGCGCGGTGTAACCCTTGCTGTCGCGGGTATCGAGGGAATAGCCGGACTCGATGAAGGTCTCGAGCATTGGCACGTCGCCACGGCGGGCGGCGTCGAAGTAGTAATCCTGCAACTGCGCCTTGATTGCCTCGGGGCTTTGCTCGACCGGTGCCGCCCACGCGCTGAACGACAGGCACCCGGCCAGGCACAAAAGAAAAATACGCATCGGGCTCTCCTTGAGCGCACGCGAGGCGGGACAGCCCTCGCGTGCGCCGCATCGCTATCAGTCGGTCAGTTTGGCCGCCAGTGCTTTCACACGGCTGAGGTCGCCTTTGGCCACTTCGGTCACACCGCTGCCGTACTCGGGGTCAGCCTTGTACAGGAAGGACAGGATGATGTGCTTGCTCTCGTCATCGGTGGTGGCCAGCGAGCCGCCGAAGCTGTCGATCAGGTCGCGACGTTCCTGCTTGCTGTACGAGCGATACAGATCACCGGCCTGCTTGAAGTTCTGCTCACGCTGAATCTTCGCCTGCTGGGTGGTGCCCGCCAGCGCCGATTGGCTGTAACGCGCCGATGGCGTCTCTTCACGCGGTTGCAGGCGGCTTGGCTGGTAGTTGACGCCGGACTGGCTGGCGCCAAAATTCATCGCACCATCCTGATTGCCATTGTTCACTGCGGTTTTCGGAGCGTTGATCGGCAATTGCAAAGCGTTGGCGCCGAGGCGATACATCTGCGTATCGGCATAAGAGAACACTCGGCCCTGCAACAAACGATCTTCCGAAGGTTCGATACCCGGAACTACGTTGGCCGGTGCCATGGCAACTTGTTCAGTTTCCTGGAAGACATTGGCCGGATTACGGTTCAAGACCATTTGTCCAACTTTGCGCTCGGCAATACCCGGCCAGATCTTGGTTGCATCCAATGGATCGAAATCAAACTTGGACAAATCCTGTGGCTTGAGAACTTGCACGTACAAGTCCCACTTCGGAAAGTTGCCTTTGTTGATATTACTTACCAAGTCATTGGTCATATGACTGTAATCCTGACCTTGAACTTCGCCGACCTGTTTTGGCGTGAGGTTTTTGATGCCTTGAAGACTCTTCCAGTGAAACTTCACATAGTGAACTTCATTCCTGGCATTGATCAGCTTATAGGCATGAACACCATTGCCATCCATCTCCCGATAACTGGCCGGAGTGCCGTAGTTGGAATACAACTCGGTCAGTGTGCGGGTGGCTTCCGGTACATGGGAGAAGAAGTCGAACCGGCGCGAATCGTCGTCGAGGTTGGTGCGTGGATCGGGCTTGAAGGCGTGGACCATGTCCGGGAATTTGATCGCATCGCGGATGAAGAAGGTCGGGAAATTGTTGCCGACCAGATCCCAGTTACCGTCAGCGGTGTAGAACTTGGTGGCGAAACCACGCGGGTCACGCAGGGTTTCCGGGGAATGGTTGCCATGCACCACCGCCGAGAAACGCACGAATACCGGCGTGCTCTGGCCTGCGGCGAACACCTTGGCCTTGCTCAGGTCGCTGAGGTCATTGGTCACGGTGAAGGTGCCATGAGCGCCGGTGCCGCGTGCATGTACCACGCGCTCGGGAATACGCTCACGGTCGAAGCGTTGCAGCTTCTGGATCAGTTGCACATCCTGCAGCAGCACCGGGCCGGTGGCGCCGGCAGTTTGCGAGTTCTGATTGTCACCGACAGCAGCGCCGTTATCGCGGGTCAGCGGAGCGGCGTTGACCGAGAAGGTCAGCAGGCTGGCGGTGAGAACGCCGAGAGTGCGGCGATGGGGAAAAGCCCCCAGTCCAAGAGCGGAAGTCATATCAGGTTCCTCTGGTTTTATTGGGCGCATCCAGGTGCGCCACAGCAAGGCTAGAGGCCCGTGCCGAGGAACATAAATAGAAAGAACGTAACGCCATGATTGAAGAAATTGGCTTTCCCGTCAGCGGGTTAAAGCGTATTCCGCGCGCGATTGCTGGCATTTTGCAAACTAATCGTCAATTGATGTGTCGATAAAAACGGGCATTGTAAGAAGGTGTTTCGCGCAGGAGGCGTTTCGCTGATTTACACTGCCTACACCAAACTCATCTGTAACAAGGAAATAACTATGGGCGTGCTTAGCGAGTTCAAGGCCTTCGCGGTCAAAGGCAATGTGGTCGACATGGCCGTCGGTATCATCATCGGCGCGGCGTTCGGCAAGATCGTTTCGTCGTTTGTCGGCGACGTGATCATGCCGCCGATTGGCCTGTTGATCGGTGGGGTGGACTTCAGTGATCTGGCTGTCACGCTCAAAGCCGCCCAGGGCGACGCGCCCGCCGTGGTGCTGGCTTACGGCAAATTTTTGCAGACGGTGCTGGATTTCGTGATTGTCGCGTTTGCGATCTTCATGGGCGTCAAAGCCATCAACCGCCTCAAGCGCGAAGAAGCCGTAGCCCCGACCACGCCGCCGATCCCGAGCAAGGAAGAGCAACTGCTGGGCGAAATCCGCGACCTGCTCAAGGCGCAGAACGAGCGGCCCTGAGGCATTCGCTACAGATTGAAACGGCACCCGCGGGTGCCGTTTTCGTTACCAGTAATTCTCCACCGCAACCTGCCCCGGCTTGCGCGTCAGGCTCAGGCGCATGTCGCGCTGTTTCAGCAAGGCGCGTGTGTCGTCGATCATCTGCGGATTGCCACACAGCATCACTCGCGAATGCTCTGGCGAGAGTTCAACCCCTGCCGCTCGTTCCAGTTCGCCGTTTTCGATCAACGTGGTAATCCGGCCCTGCAACGCGCCTGGATGCGCTTCGCGGGTCACAGTGGGGATGAATTGCAGCTTGTGGGCGTATTCACTCAGATAGTCACGTTGCGCCAACCCGGCGATCAACTCTCGATAGGCCAGTTCCCGCGCCTCCCGGACGCTGTAAACCAGAATGATCCGCTCGAATTTCTCCCAGACCTCGAAGTCCTGCAGGATCGACAGAAAGGGCGCCACCCCGGTGCCGGTCGACAATAACCACAGGTCTCGGCCGTCGACAAAACGATCCAGCGTCAGGTAGCCGAACGCCTGGCGCTCGACCATCAAGCTGTCGCCGACCTGTAGCCGGCTCAGCTCACTGGTGAATTCGCCGCCCGGCACGACGATGGAAAAGAACTCGAGAAACTCATCGAACGGCGACGACACCATCGAATAGGCGCGCCAGACCGTGCTGCCATCGGCCTTGGTCACGCCCAGCCGGGCGAACTGGCCGGCACGGAAGCGAAAGCCGGGATCACGGCTGGTGCGCAGCGTGAACAGGTTCGGCGTCAACGGTTGCACATCGAGCAAGGTCTGGGTGGTGTACTTCTCGGCACTGGCAGTCATGAGGCACTCCTTGAAACGATTGCCCACAGTGTCCCGCAAAATCGCGCTGCCAAACACTCCTGATTGGTAATGGTATTGACGGGATCAGCGCTAGACATTCGATTTGCTGGCAATACTGGATCTAGAGCAATAGCTTTAAGATGCCAGTTAAAATATAACAGCCTGTATTGCTAAGAACGCTTTTATAAAAAACACCAAAGTTTCAATCTCGAAAGAATGTAAGGCGTTTTGCAGGAAAGATCCTACACTTCGATTCGTGCCGGATTTTTTGGATCCATTTGGCGCCCCTATATCAGGATGGAGGCAAAGTTCATGGAAACGTGGAAGGAATCACAATTGAAACAACTGACATTTGCCAAAGGCATTGAGGTGGCATACCCGATACTGCTGAGATTTGCCGAGAATCTGGGCTTTAACTATTGTGCGATAGCGGTGACCTCCCCCCATCGCGATGTCCATTTGAATGCCTTGCAAATCAATAACTATCCGAAAGAATGGAACATTCAGTACAACAAAGAGAACTACCGCAATATTGATCCGGTAATAGCGCATTGCAATCATTCGGTATTGCCGATCGTCTGGGAAGAAAGAGTGTTCACCGATGCGCCAGAATTGTGGCTGGCGTTAAAGCAAAATGGACTGCAGCATGGCTGGTCGCAGGCCTTTCATGACGACACCAGTGGTTTGTGCAGCATCATCAGCCTGGCGCGCACCCACTGCCCGATCAGCCCGCTCGAGCTGTACGAGCATTACGGTTATCTGTTTTTTGCCAACCGACACTTCAGTGACCTGTATGCCCGCACCGTTCCCACACCGGCCAAGCCCAGCAAGCCGAGGCTATCGTCCGGGGAGCTGGAAATCATGAAACTGTCCGCCTTAGGCAAGACCGCTCACGATATCTCGAGAATCCTCAGCCTGAGCGAACGCACCGTTAACTATCATGTGCAAAACGTCATCGAAAAATTCAACGTCTGCAACAAGATTTCCGCAGTGATTGCCGCCGCTCGTGCCGGCATCATCTGACAGCTGCGCGTTATCGCACGGTAATCCTGCGAGTATTTAGGCGCAAAAAAACGTACCATTCAGGCCTTTCCAAGTGATGACGCAACCTGCTTGCATCGCAGTCCACTTGGTCGGATCCCGTCGCACCATCTGCCGGCAACGGGATATCTGCCGAATATCCTGAGTCCCCGCCCCATGCCCTTGCTCGAAACGCCTTTCGCCCAGCTCGACCTGATCCGCCAGCCTGAACAGCAGAATGAACCGCTGCAAGCCTTCGATGCGGCGGACGAATACCTGCTCAATCATCTCGCCAGCGAACAACCTGCGAGCAGCACCCGCGTGCTGGTGCTCAATGACAGCTTTGGCGCCTTGGCGATCAGTCTGTTGGACAAGGTCGAGGTGAGCAGTAGCGGCGATTCGTTCCTGGGTTTCGTCGGGCTGGAAAAGAATCTGCTGCGCAATGGCCAGGCGTTCGATGCGATTCGTCCGACTCCGGCCAGTGAGCCCTTGGTCGGGCCGTTTGACCGGGTGCTGATCCGCGTCCCCAAAACCCTGGCGCTGTTGGAAGAACAGCTGATCCGCCTGCAAGGACAACTCGCTCCCGGCGCGCAAGTGATCGCCGCCGCCATGGTCAAGCATCTGCCGCGCGCTGCCGGCGACCTGCTGGAGCGCTACGTTGGTCCTGTGCAGGCATCGCTGGCAGTGAAAAAGGCGCGATTGCTGATCGCCACACCTGAAAGCAAAGCGCCCGCCACATCGCCCTACCCCACTCGCTATCGCCTCGACGAACCGGCGATCGAATTGCTTAACCACGCCAATGTGTTCTGCCGCGAAGGCCTCGACATCGGCACTCGCGCGTTTCTGCCGCATCTACCGAAAAACCTTGGCCACGCGCGAGTCGCCGACCTCGGTTGCGGCAACGGTGTTCTGGCAATCGCCAGCGCCTTGCAGAACCCGGATGCGCATTACACGCTGGTCGACGAATCGTTCATGGCGGTGCAATCGGCTGCCGAGAACTGGCGCGCGGCATTGGCCGATCGCGAAGTCAGCGTGCGCGCTGGCGATGGTCTGGCCGGGCAGGCGCCGCAGTCGCTGGACGTGGTGCTGTGCAACCCGCCGTTCCATCAGCAGCAGGTGGTTGGCGATTTCCTCGCCTGGCGCATGTTCCAACAGGCGCGCGAGGCACTGGTGGTCGGCGGTGCGCTGTACATTGTCGGCAACCGGCATCTGGGCTATCACAGCAAACTGGCGCGTCTGTTTCGTGGTGTCGAGCAAGTGGCGGCGACGCCGAAATTCGTCATCCTCAAGGCGCGCAAATAAATCTGCGGCATAAAAAACCCTCCGTGAGGAGGGTCGCAAGTCCATACCCGAAGGCGCCGGGACGGGATGTTTCAGTGGGTGGTCAAACCTGCGGCATTCATGAACATGCGCATCAGGCTGGCGGCGATGAACAACACGCCGACACTGCCAACCCAGATCAGAGCCAACCAGCCGAGCCGCTGCCACAGCGGCTTTTTTTCGGCTTCTTCAATGTCGTGCATGGAATTTTTGCCGGTCATTGCATCGATCTCCGTTAAGCCAAGGCGTCACTGCGGACGCCTTCGCGAGCAGGCTCGCTCCCACAGGGCAAGCCCCAGCATGGGATTAGTGATAACCGTCTTCGTGGGTGACCTTGCCGCGGAACACGTAGTAGCTCCAGAAGGTGTAACCGAGGATGAACGGAATGATGAACAGCGTGCCGACCAGCATGAAGCCCTGACTTTGCGGCGGCGCGGCGGCGTCCCAGATCGAGATCGACGGCGGCACGATGTTCGGCCACAGGCTGATGCCCAGACCGCTGTAGCCGAGGAAAATCAGCACCAGGGTCAGCAGGAACGGCGTGTAGTTGGCGTTACGTGCCACCGCGCGGATCAGGCCGTACAAGGTGACCAGCACCAGAATCGGCACCGGCATGAACCAGAACAGATTCGGCATGCTGAACCAGCGCGAGGCGATTTCCGGATGCGACAGAGGCGTCCACAGGCTGACGATACCAATCACTGCCAGCAGGACGAATGCCAGCGGTCGCGCCAGATCATGCATCTGTTCCTGCAATTTGCCTTCGGTTTTCATGATCAGCCAGGTGCAGCCGAGCAAGGCATAGGCCACCACCAGCGCCGCGCCGCAGAACAGCGTGAACGGCGTCAGCCAGTCCAGTGAACCACCGGCGAACTGGCGATTGACCACCGGCAGACCATCGATGAACGCTCCCAGCGCCACGCCCTGAAAGAACGTCGCCGCGATCGAACCACCGATAAATGCCTTATCCCACAGGTGACGTTTTTCATCCTTGGCCTTGAAGCGGAACTCGAAAGCCACGCCGCGAAAGATCAGGCCCATGAGCATGAAGATCAGCGGCAGGTACAGCGCCGACAACACCACCGAATAGGCCAGCGGGAAGGCGCCGAACAACGCCGCGCCACCCAGTACCAGCCAGGTTTCGTTGCCGTCCCAGACCGGGGCGACAGTGTTCATCATCACGTCGCGATCGGTCTTGCCGGGCACGAACGGGAAGAGAATGCCGATGCCCAGGTCGAAGCCGTCCATGACCACGTACATCATGATGCCGAAGATGATGATCACGGCCCAGATCAGCGGAAGATCGATACCCATGAGTCAAATCTCCTTGGTCAAGCGAGTGTTGTCTTCGTGCTCGCCCTCGGCCGGGTCGTCGGCTGCGGACAACGGACGCGCCGGGGTGCGTTTCTTGCCTGGACCACCGTCCGGTGTTTCGCTGCCTTCGCTGATCTTCGGCCCTTTGCGCACCAGGCGCATCATGTAGCCGAGACCGGCGCCGAACAGGGCGAAATAGACCACGACGAACATGATCAGGGTGATGCTCATCTGCATGAAGCTGTGGTTCGACGAAGCATCGGCAGTGCGCATCAAACCGTAGACCACCCATGGCTGACGGCCGATTTCCGTGGTGAACCAGCCGGCGAGAATCGCGATCAGACCGGACGGCCCCATCCACAAGGCCAGATGCAGGAACGGCCGCGAGGTATACAGCGAGTCGCGTTTGCGCAGCCACAGACTCCACAAACCGGTGAAGATCATCAGGAAACCGAGGCCGACCATGATCCGGAACGACCAGAACACGATGGTCGAATTCGGCCGGTCTTCCGGTGGGAACTCCTTCAGCGCCGGCACTTGTTTATCCAGCGAGTGGGTGAGGATCAGGCTGCCGAGGTATGGAATCTCTACGGCGAACTTGGTGCGTTCCTCTTTCATGTCCGGCCAGCCGAACAGGATCAGCGGCGTCGCTTCGTCGCCATGGTTTTCCCAGTGGCCTTCGATCGCAGCGATTTTCGCTGGCTGATGCTTGAGCGTGTTGAGGCCGTGGAAGTCGCCGATCACCGCTTGAATCGGCGCGACGATCAACGCCATCCACATCGCCATCGACAGCATGGTGCGGATCGCCGGGTTGTCCCTGCCGCGCAGCAGGTGCCAGGCCGCCGACGAGCCGACGAAGAACGCCGTAGCGACGAACGCGGCCGTGGCCATGTGCATCAGCCGGTAAGGGAATGACGGGTTGAAGATGATTGCCAGCCAGTCGGTGGGGATCACCTGACCGTTGACGATTTCAAAGCCTTGCGGGGTCTGCATCCAGCTGTTGGAGGCGAGAATCCAGAAGGTCGAAATCAGCGTGCCGATCGCCACCATCACCGTCGAGAAGAAGTGCAGGCCGCGCCCGACCTTGTTCCAGCCAAACAGCATCACGCCAAGGAAACCGGCCTCGAGGAAGAACGCTGTGAGCACTTCATAAGTCAGCAACGGCCCGGTGACGGCACCGGCGAAGTCGGAGAAGCGACTCCAGTTGGTGCCGAACTGATAGGCCATGACCAGCCCGGAAACCACGCCCATGCCGAAGTTGACGGCAAAAATCTTCGACCAGAAATGGTAGAGATCGCGGTAGGTGTCGTTGCGGGTCTTCAGCCACAAACCTTCGAGCACTGCCAGGTAACTCGCCAGGCCAATGGTGATGGCCGGGAACAGAATGTGGAACGAGATGGTGAACGCGAACTGAATTCGGGCGAGATCGAGAGCCTCTAAACCGAACATATGGCTTCCTCTGTCAGGTAATACGGGTAGCTGGCCCGGAGGCCTGCACCACTGCCCCCACGGATATGGAGTGCGGCGAATTCGGATTCGTTCTTTTTTTGCAACCATCGCAACGCAGGGAGTCTGGCCAAATGGCCGCCAGATCAGTTCCGGTCGGGGTCTTGATCTGGATCAAGCAACGTTGAAAGAGTAGTCCCATTTCTGCCAATGAACTGCGTGGTGGTTTGCCGCGTGACAACTTGCCTCACTCTCCTGTGGCCAGGGGATTTATCCCCGTTGGGTCGCGCAGCGGCGCCAAAATCTCGAAGCGACGACTGCTGCGCAGCCGAACGGGGATAAATCCCCTCACCACAGGGTTGATTGTCAGCATGAAAGATCGATGTCTGGCTAAGTGAATTGTTTCTCGTAGCAACTTCCTGTTACAGACTGGTGATAATCTCGCTGTTCACTCGTCCAAGACCTGCCTTCAGATGCCCACACAAGAGCCCCTGCTGTTACGTCACCATCGTCCGTTCATGGCTTTCTGGCTGGCGCGGATTTTCACCGCCAGCGGTTTTCAGATGCTTACAGTGGCGATCGGCTGGAACCTGTATCAACTGACCGGCAACGTGCTGGATCTGGGCCTGGTCGGGCTGGTCGAATTCGCCCCGCGCGTGCTGTTCATGCTGCACACCGGGCACGTTGCCGATCGCTATGATCGGCGCAAGGTCGCCGCACTCTGCCAGTCATTGCAGGCATTGATTGCCTTGGCGCTGGCCATCGGCAGCGCCACCGACCATGTCACCCGCGAGATGATTTTCATCCTCGCCTTCCTGCTCGGCGCCGCCCGTTCGTTCGAGATGCCGACGACTCAGGCGCTGCTGCCCAGCATCGTCCCCAGTGCGCTTTTCCCCCGCGCAGTTGCCGCCGCGCAATCGGCGCAGCAGTCGGCCACTATCGTCGCCCCGGCCCTCGGCGGTTTGCTCTATGCATTCGGCAGCGTCTGGGTCTACGGCCCGACCGTGCTGCTGTATGTGATCGCCTGTTCGCTGATGCTCAACCTGCCGGCACGCCAGACGCCATTGAATAAAGGTAAAGCCACGCTGGACTCGCTGCTGGCGGGGATTCGCTTCATCCGCAGCCGCCCGGACATCCTCGGCGCGATATCCCTGGACTTGTTCGCCGTGTTGCTCGGCGGCGCCACGGCGTTGCTGCCGGTGTTCGCCAAGGACATTCTGCTGACCGGCCCGTGGGGTCTGGGCTTGCTGCGTTCGGCACCAGCGGTGGGTGCCCTGCTGATGTCGCTGTTTCTCGCGCGATATGCCGTCGAACGCAACGTGGGCCGAGTGATGTTCACCGCCGTCGGCATCTTTGGCGTCGCGACCATCGCTTTCGGTCTGTCGACCTCGTTCTGGTTCTCGCTGGCGGTGCTGGTGGTGCTCGGCGCAGCGGACATGATCAGCATGGTCATCCGTGCCTCGTTCGTACAGCTGGAAACTCCCGACGAAATGCGCGGCCGGGTCAGCGCGGTGAACGGGCTGTTCATCGGCGCATCGAACCAGTTGGGCGAATTCGAATCCGGCCTCACTGCCCACTGGTTCGGCACCGTGCCGGCGGTGGTGATGGGCGGGATCGGCACCCTGGTGGTGACGGGGACGTGGATCAAACTGTTTCCGACGTTGGCGAATCGGGACCGGATGCATGTGCCGGTGGAAGAGAAGGTCTGAGGTTTTTGGAAAAAACTCACCTGCTCAGCACATATCAAGCGACAACGTGCGGTACATAGTTACCGCACTGAGTGTAATGTATCGCCTTACACTCGCCGCCATGATCAAATCCTTTCAGCACAAAGGCCTTCGTGGCTTCTATGAAACAGGTACGACTCGTGGAATTCGTGCCGACCATGCAAAACGGCTGTCGCGCATGTTGCAGTTCATGGATCGAGCAACACTTCCCGGCGATCTGGACTTGCCGGGCTGGCGCCTGCATCCGTTGAAAGGCGAGCTGAGTGAATACTGGTCGCTCAGCGTTTCAGGCAACTGGCGAGTGATCTTTCGTTTTGTCGGTTCGGATATCGAATTGGTCGATTATCTGGACTACCACTGACAGGAGGCAGGCTCATGCCCATGCACAACCCGCCACACCCCGGTGAAACCCTGCTGCTGGATGTCTTGCCCGAGCTTGGTATCAGCGTGAGCGAATTGGCCCGGCACCTTGGCTTTGCACGCCCGCATCTTTCACGCGTACTGCACGGACATGCGCCAATCAGCCCGGATCTGGCAGTACGACTTGAGCGTGCAGGGATCGGCAAGGCGCGCGTTTGGCTAGGCGTCCAAACCGACTACGATCTTTGGCAAGCGGAGCACCGTGAGCAACCCATGATAGAACCCCTCGCAGCCCATGGCTGACCCGTCAGGCCATCAACTCTCCCGCCACCCTCGCCCGCAATGCCTTGCCACCAAGCTGCTCGACCAGGGTCAGGGCAAATTCCAGTGCCGCGCCCGAGCCTTGCGCGGTGATGCAGTTGCCGTCGACCACCACCGGTTGATCAACAAACGTACAGCCGGACAACTGATGGCTGGCGCCGGGCAGGCAGGTCATGCGTCGCTGGCGCAGCACGCCTGATACCTGGAGGGCGGTGGCTGGGGCTTCGCCGATGGCGGCGAACAGGCGGCCGGCGCTGGCTTGGTCCTTGAGCAACTGCTGCAAGGGCTGATGCGCCGCCAGATGAAGGGAACCGACGACACCGCCCGGCAGGACAATCAGGTCAAAAGTCTGTGCCAGTACATCGACGAGCATGCCGTCGGCGGTCAGCCGGGTGCCGCGTGCGCAGGTCAGCATGCGCCGGCCTTCGATGCTGGCGGCGACCACTTCGATGCCGGCGCGGCGCAGCACGTCGATCAAGGTCACGCTTTGCAAATCGTCGATGCCTTCGGCGAGGGCAATCAGGGCTCTGGAAGTCATGGGCGCTTTCCGCTGGGTAGTCAGTCAAGCGTAGTCAGCTTTGTCCCACCTTGTTCGCAGACAGCCGTTACTTGATGTAAAGCTGAGTCGAAAGCGTGTTGCGCGGAGCGTTGATCGAGGTGTTGCTGAAGTTGAAGGTGCCTTGCTGTTTGCCGGCCAGATCGAAGGTATAAAGAGAACCGACGGTTTTGCTGCCAGGGGTGCATTCAGTGAGATTGCCATTATCGAAGGCGCACACCGGACCTCGGGTGCCGTTGACCTCGAAGCCATCCAAAGTCACGTGTGGCTGGTTCTGGCCATAGCCGACTTCCAGCACATAGACTTTGATATTCGGCCCGCTGTGATTGCATTGGGTTTGCGGCTGGTTATCGGCAATATCTTCCAGGCCGCAGGACGGTGACTGCACTTTGATCACCTTCACCTCGGAGAGTGGCGGCGCCGATGCCGCGAACGCCGGAGCTGTCAGCAGCAGTGCTGCAATCCATCCGAAAATCCTGATCCCGCCGTTGCGCATGCCTGCCCACTCCAAAAAATCAGCGCGCAGTATGGCGCAGTTGTCGGCTGCGCAAAACTTCGCCGACGATCGACACCAACATCCGCCAAATTCCTCACGCGGCTGGTATGATGCGCGGCTTTTTCCGGCCCACGACAATTTCCCAGGCGCTTGCGACGGTCTGTGCTTTGCTGTTGAGGTCGATACATTCACGGCGCCACGCGCGCCACGGGGAGCAGACATGCTGGAAAGGCTGTTTCAACTCAAGGCACACAACACCAACGTGCGCACCGAAATTCTTGCGGGCGTCACGACTTTCCTGGCCATGGCTTACATTCTGTTCGTCAACCCGAGCATCCTCGGCGAGACCGGCATGGACAAAGGCGCGATCTTTGTCGCCACCTGTCTGGCGGCCGCCATCGGCTCGACCGTGATGGGCCTGATCGCCAACTACCCGATCGCCCTCGCTCCGGGCATGGGCCTGAACGCCTTCTTTACCTACACCGTGGTGCTGCACATGGGCCACACCTGGCAGGTGGCGCTGGGTGCGGTGTTCATTTCCGCCGTGCTGTTTTTCCTGCTGTCGATCTTCCGCATCCGTGAATGGATCATCAACGCCATTCCACTGCCGCTGCGCTCGGCGATCGCCGCCGGTATCGGCCTGTTCCTGGCGCTGATCGCCCTGCACAACGCCGGTATCGTGGTCAGCAACCCGGCGACCATGGTCGGCCTTGGCGATCTGACCAAACCGGCGCCGATTCTGGCCACCGTCGGCTTCGCCGTGATCGTAGCTCTCGAAGCGCTGAAAGTGCGCGGCGCAGTGCTGATCGGCATTCTGGCAGTGACCATCGCCTCGATCGTGCTGAACGTCACCGAGTTCGGCGGCATCCTGTCGATGCCGCCGTCGCTGGCGCCGACCTTCCTGCAACTGGACATCAAAGGGGCACTGGACATCGGTCTGGTCAGCGTGATTTTCGCCTTCCTGTTCGTCGACCTGTTCGACAACTCCGGGACCCTGATCGGCGTCGCCAAGCGCGCCGGCCTGATGGGCAAGGACGGCCACATGCCGAAAATGGGCCGTGCACTGATCGCCGACAGTACGGCGGCCATGGCCGGCTCGCTGCTGGGTACTTCGACCACGACCAGTTACATCGAATCCGCTGCCGGCGTCAGTGCCGGTGGCCGCACGGGCCTGACCGCCATCGTCGTGGCAATCCTGTTCCTGCTGGCGCTGTTCTTCTCGCCACTGGCGGCCAGCGTTCCGGCATTCGCCACCGCGCCAGCGCTGCTGTTCGTCGCCGTGCTGATGACTTCCGGCCTCGCGGAAATAGACTGGGACGACATCACCGTGGCGGCGCCGGTTGTGGTCACCGCGCTGGCCATGCCGTTCACCTATTCGATCGCCAACGGCATCGCCTTCGGCTTCATCGCCTGGACTGCCATCAAGCTGCTGTCCGGCCGTGCCCGTGAGCTGAACCCGGCTCTGGTGATTCTGTCGATTCTGTTTGTGATCAAGTTGGGTTGGTTCAACGCATGAGTTTCGATTCCCAAGCCTACGCCGAACAACTCGAAGCCAAGGTCACGCGCTTGCGTGATCTGCTGGCACCGTTCGATGCACCTGCGCCGACGGTGTTTGATTCGCCGTTGCAGAACTTCCGCCTGCGCGCCGAATTCCGCCTGTGGCGCGAGGGCGGCGAACGGCATTACGCGATGTTCTCTCAGGACGACAAACGCACGCCGATCCTCATTGAGGAATTTCCGATTGCCAGCCTGCGCATCAACCAGTTGATGCCGCAGTTGAAGGCCGCGTGGCAAGCCAGTTCGGCACTGAGCCACAAGTTGTTCCAGGTCGAATTTCTGACCACGCTGGCCGGCGACGCGATGATCACCCTGTGCTATCACCGTCCGCTGGACGAGCACTGGCATGCGGCAGCAACGAAGTTGTCGGCCGATCTCGGCGTGAGCATCATCGGCCGCTCCAAAGGCAAGCGCGAAGTGCTCGGTCAGGACTATGTCGTCGAGAAACTCGAAGTCGGCGGTCGCACCTTCAGCTATCGCCAGCCCGAAGGCGCGTTCACCCAGCCCAACGGCACGGTGAACCAGAAGATGCTCAATTGGGCATACGAAGCCTTGGGCGATCGCAGCGACGATCTGCTCGAGTTGTACTGCGGCAACGGCAACTTCACCCTGCCGCTGGCGACTCGCGTGCGCAAAGTGCTCGCCACTGAGATCAGCAAGACTTCGGTCAACGCGGCCCTGAGCAATCTCAGCGAAAACGCTGTGGATAACGTCACGCTGGTGCGTTTGTCCGCCGAGGAGCTGACCGAAGCGCTCAACGAAGTGCGCCCGTTCCGTCGCCTGCACGGCATCGATCTGAAGAGCTACGAATTCGGCAGCGTCTTCGTCGACCCACCACGCGCCGGCATGGACCCGGACACCTGCGAACTGACCCGGCGCTTCGACAATATCCTCTACATCTCCTGCAACCCGGACACCCTGGCGGCCAACATCGCCCAGTTGCATGACACCCACCGCATTACCAAGTGCGCGATGTTTGATCAGTTCCCGTGGACCCATCACATGGAATCCGGTGTGCTGCTGACCCGGCGTTGATTGCGGGTAGCTGATACGGAAAAGCCGTCGTGATTGACGGCTTTTTTGTGGGTGCTATGGCGCGATATCAGTTTTGCGTGGACGCCCGCCTTTTTTGCCATTGGCTCGCGCTGCCGCAGATTTCGCAGCGCTGCTTTGACGCCCGTTGCGCGATGCGACGACCGACGCGGCCATGCGCATAAGCGGCGGCCTTGCTGAAATCATGCCGGCAATGGAAATATCCAGATCCTTGCCCTCATGGCACAGCGCAGTGCCGCCGAAGCCGATCGTCAGGCTTGCATAATCGGCCGCTTCAAACCCCGCGAATTCGGGATACAGCTTCACCGGAAGCAACACACCGCTGCCGTCCTCGAAACGAATGACCAAAGAGGATTCTTCGAAGCTCACTGACACGGCCTGCAAACTATTGGCCTGTCGTACTTCGCCAAGTGTGATGGCGGCATCGAGCATTCTTCCGTCAGGGGGCGATGCTCCGACGGTTTTGCCTTGATGACTTTCATAATTCGATCTCAACTCCTTCCAACTTGCCGATCAAGGACAGCAGCACCTTGTCTTCATCGGGGTCATAGCGCGCCGAAGGCTAGCGTGGTCATCCGTTCCGGAACAGCGGCAGGAGCAGAAAAAGAGTAAGCAAAGTTCTCACGGCTCGCCTGATTGCGCGCCTGTGCGATCACCGAACACAAAACGCCTTGGTCATTTCTCGGCAATTGACCGATGTAACCATCTAGTACATTTTATCTCCACAGGCCGGAACCTCTCGGCCGATGCCAAAAACAAGAAGTGGAGTTACCCCATGTCCCCTACCGTTCTGGTGCTTAACGGCCCGAACCTGAACCTGCTCGGCACCCGCGAGCCGGCGACTTATGGTCATGAAACCCTGGCGGATATTTCCGCGCTGTGTGGTCGCGCGGCTGACGAGTTCGGTCTGACCGTGGAATTTCGCCAGACCAATCATGAAGGCGAGCTGCTCGACTGGATTCACGCCGCGCGCGGTCGTTGTGCCGGGATCGTGATCAATCCGGCGGCGTGGACGCATACGTCCGTGGCGATTCGCGATGCACTGGTCGCCAGTGAATTGCCGGTGATCGAGGTGCACCTGTCCAATGTCCACGCCCGTGAGCCGTTTCGTCATCATTCATTTGTTTCCGGCATTGCCACGGCGGTGATGTGCGGGTTCGGCAGCCATGGCTACCGCCTGGCGCTGGAGCATTTCGGTCAGCGGTTGCAGAGGTAAGAACCATGTCGCGTTCCAGGGTGATACTCGCCGGGCTGATCGGCGCCGGGATTCAGGCTTCACGCACGCCGGCACTGCATGAGCACGAAGGTGATGCGCAGGGCCTGCGTTATCTGTACCAGCTCATCGACCTCGATCAATTGCGCCTCGACAGCACGGCTCTGCCCGACTTGCTGCAAGCGGCGGAGCGGATGAATTACACCGGGCTGAACATCACTTTCCCGTGCAAACAGGCGGTCATCCCGCTGCTCGATGAGTTGTCGCCGGAAGCCCGTGGCATTGGCGCGGTGAACACGGTGGTGCTGAAGGACGGCAAGCGTGTCGGCCATAACACCGATTGCCTCGGTTTCGCCGAGGGTTTTCGCCGGGGTCTGACGGACGCTGCCCGTGAACGTGTAGTCCAGATGGGCGCCGGTGGCGCTGGCGCGGCGGTGGCCCACGCGCTGCTCAGCGAAGGCGTACGGCAATTGACGATTTTTGATGTCGACCGCGAGCGTGCCGAGAGCCTGGCAAACAATCTGAATCAACATTTCGGCCCCAGTCGCGCACAGGCCGGAGCGGATTTGCCCAGGGCGCTGGCGCAGGCCGATGGTCTGGTCAATACCACGCCGATGGGCATGGCCAAGCTGCCGGGCTCACCGGTGCCGGCCGGGTTGCTGCGCAAGGAAATGTGGGTCGCGGAGATTGTGTATTTCCCCCTGGAAACCGAACTGCTGCGCGACGCCCGCGCCTTGGGTTGCCGCACGCTGGATGGCGGCAACATGGCGGTGTTTCAGGCGGTGAAGGCGTTTGAACTGTTCAGCGGCGTGGTGCCGGATGCGCAGCGCATGCTCGAGCATTTTCAGAGCATGAGTGGCTGAACAACAGGGTAACTCTGTGGGAGCGAGCCTGCTCGCGAAGGCGTCGATTCAGTCAACGAACAGGGCGACTGACGCACCGCTTTCGCGAGCAGGCTCGCTCCCACAGGGAAGATCGATTCAGGCCTTCAGGTAGCGCAACACCGATTCGCAGATCATCTCGCGGTGGCGCTGCTTGATGGTTTCGTCCGGCAGGTCGATCTGGAAGATTTCCCCCAGCGTGTGGCGGTTCGACACGCGATAGAAGCAGAACGAACTGATCAGCAGATGCACGTCCAGCGCATCGATGCCACGCCGGAACAGACCTTCGTCCGCGCCTCGTTGCAGAATCCCGCCCAAGGTATCGAGGATCGTGTTGTTCAGCGCCTTGATCGCATCGGAACGCTTTACGTACTCGGCGTTGTGGATGTTTTCGATGCTGACAATGCGCACGAAATCGACGTTGTGATCGTGGTGGTCGAAGGTGAATTCCACCAACCGACGGATCGCCAGCTCAGGCGGCAGTTCGTCCAGGTGCAGGCGGTTTTCCGTGCTGCGGATATCGCCGTAAAGCTTCTCCAACACCTCGACGTACAACTGCTCCTTGCTGCCGAAGTAGTAATAGATCATGCGCTTGGAGGTGTGGATGCGCTCGGCGATCGCGTCGACGCGAGCGCCGGACAAGCCCTGCTGGACGAACTCGACGATCGCCTCCTGGAGAATGTTCTCGCGGGTCTTTTCCGGATTGTTCTTGCGACTCTTGCGCGGCACTGCCTCGGACTCGACAGCAGCGGCGGAAAGTTCTGAATTCATGGTCATCGCGGGCTCACGGCCATCACTGCACAAGCTGGCGATTATGGGCCGCGCGGGACAGTGAAGGAAGCCGCGCAGCCGGTGTTTAATCCCGCGTTTA
Organism: Pseudomonas sp. S3_G06; assembly: GCF_054667565.1. Lineage (NCBI taxonomy): Bacteria > Pseudomonadati > Pseudomonadota > Gammaproteobacteria > Pseudomonadales > Pseudomonadaceae > Pseudomonas > Pseudomonas sp. S3_G06. The sequence goes on along the minus strand of NZ_CP162738.1, from coordinate 102,025 downwards.
CGAATTCCCTACAACTTCGCCTGACGCACCGCACCACTGCGCGATTTGGCCATCGCCGCCAGCCGCACCGCGACGTTGGCCGCGCCGTAGCCGGCATAGCCATTCTTGCGCTGGATGATCTCGAAGAAGAACCGCCCCTCGAACGGCTCGGTGTAGACATGAAACAACTCGCCGCCCTGGGCATCACGGTCGTAGAGCACGTTGTAATAGGCCAGTTCGCTGAGGAATTCATCGTCGAAATCGAAACGCGCCGCAAGGTCGTCGTAGTAATTCAGCGGGATGTCCAGCAGCGGCACACCAGCCTCCTTGGCGCGACTGACCTGGGCGAAGATGTCGTCACAATCGAAGGCGATGTGGTGCACACCGGAGCCGCGATAACTCGATAGCGCATGCGAAATGGCAGTGTTGCGGTTCTCGGAGATGTTCAGCGGCAGCCGGATCGAGCTGTCGCGACTGCGCAGTGCGCGGCTCTTCACCAGACCGTACGGATCGGGCAGCACCACTTCATCGTCGGCTTCGAAATCCAGCAGGCTTTTGTAAAACAGCACCCAACTGTCGAGGCTGTCCGCCGGCAGTGCCATGGCCATGTGATCGATACGCTTGAGGCCGCCGCCGGTCTGCGCGTCGGGCAACAGATTGAAATCGGTGCCGTACACGTCGGCGTCCGCATCGACCAGATAAATCAGGCTGCCGTCCGGTGCGCGCACCGCCGCCAGTTCCAGTTCATTCGGCCCGACCAGGCCGCGATAGGGCTGCCCCTTGTAAGCGACGGCGCGGGCGAGCGCACTGGCGCTGTCCTTGACCCGCACGGCCGTGGCGCACAGCGACGGGCCGTGAGCTTCGAAAAAGCTGTGGGCGAACGAATACGGCTCGGAGTTTAGGATCAGGTTGATATCGCCCTGACGCAGCAGGCTGACGCTCTTGGAGCGATGCTGCCCGGCCTTGGCAAAACCGAGGCGTTGCAGCCAGTGACTGAGCTTCGCGCCCAGCGCTTCGTCGACGGCAAACTCGAGAAATTCAACGCCGTTGTATTCGCTGGCCGGCGGCGTTTCGAAAAGAATGTCACGGTTGGCCACCGGCGGCGCTTCCTGCTCGAGACGCTGACGGGTCTTCTCTTCCAGATACAGCAGCGAGCGCAATCCGTCGGCGGCGTTGGCTCGCGGGGGCGCGGCGCGGAAGCCGTCGTTGAAGATTTCCAGTGACAACGGCCCGGTATAGCCACTCTTGATGATCGGTGCGAGGAAACCCGGCAGATCGAATTCGCCCTGCCCCGGGAAACAGCGGAAATGCCGGCTCCACTCCAGCACGTCCATGGCCAGGATCGGCGCGTCGGCCATTTGCACGAAGAAGATCTTGTCGCCGGGAATGTCGGCGATCGCGCTGGGATCGCCCTTCAGCGACAGAGTGTGAAAGCTGTCGAGCAGCACGCCGAGGTTGGGGTGATCAGCCTGACGGACGATGTCCCAGACCTGTTGATAAGTATTGACGTGACGGCCCCACGCCAGCGCTTCGTAACCGATGCGCAAGCCACGGGCGCCGGCGCGTTCGGCCAGCAGGCGCAAATCATCGACGAGGATTTGCTGATCGCCGACACTGTCCGGCGAGGCGTTGCTGCAGACCAGCACCAGGTCGGTGCCAAGTTCCTGCATCAGATCGAATTTGCGCTCGGCACGCTCGAGGTTGCGCGCCAGGCGATCGCGGCGGCAGCCTTCGAAGTCACGGAACGGCTGAAACAGGGTGATGGCGATCCCCAGATCGGCGCACATCTGTTTAATTTCCCGTGGGCTGCCGTCGTAGTACAGGAGGTCGTTTTCGAAAATCTCCACGCCGTCGAACCCGGCGGCGGCAATGGCTTCGAGTTTTTCCGGCAGGGTGCCGCTCAAGGAAACGGTGGCAATGGAACGCTGCATGTTTCAACTCCCGTTTGGAGACGGCGGCTGCGTGAGCCGCGCCGCTTTTATAGGATGAGCAAATTATTGGCTGCATCCCTGCGCGCAGCAATTTAAAGTGTACTACCCGGTTAGTTTTGCGTGCGATTATCGAACACTAAGGCGATTTGGCGAATTGACGATTTTTTGTTCACTGCCCAACATCGGTTGCACATCGAGTCCGGCCACTAACCACCGGGCAAGGTGTTCGACAGAAAAGAACACCAAATAACAAATCCAAAAACGGGTGGAACACATGATTCCTTCACAGACTTCCCGCATGGCTCCGGCCATGAGCACTGCCACGGGTGGCATTGGCGACAAGATCCGCGGCGCCATGGCTGTCGGCAAGACCCGCTGGGGCATGCTGGCGCTGGTGTTTTTCGCCACCACCCTCAACTACATCGACCGCGCCGCCCTTGGCGTCATGCAGCCGATCCTCGCCAAGGAAATGAGCTGGACGGCGATGGATTACGCCAACATCAACTTCTGGTTTCAGGTCGGCTACGCGATCGGTTTTGTCCTGCAGGGACGTTTGATCGACCGGGTCGGCGTCAAGCGCGTGTTCTTCTGCGCCGTGCTGCTCTGGAGCCTGGCGACCGGCGCCCATGGCCTGGCGACCTCGGCGGTCGGCTTCATGGTCTGCCGCTTCATCCTCGGTCTGACGGAAGCGGCCAACTACCCGGCCTGCGTGAAGACCACGCGCCTGTGGTTCCCAGCCGGTGAGCGTGCAGTCGCTACCGGCATTTTCAACGCCGGCACCAACGTCGGCGCGATGTTCACGCCGATGCTGCTGCCACTGGTCCTGCATGTGTGGGGCTGGCAAGCGGCGTTTCTGTGCATGGCGGCACTCGGCGGCATCTGGCTGTTGTTCTGGGGCTTGAAGTATTTCAATCCGGAAGATCACCCGACGGTGAAACAGTCGGAGCTCGATTACATCCAGCAGCAAGTCGAACCGGAACAGGCCCGCGTGCCGTTCAGCAAGATCCTGCGCATGCGCGGCACCTGGGCCTTCGCCCTCGCCTACTCGCTGACCGCGCCGGTGTTCTGGTTCTATCTGTACTGGCTGCCGCCGTTTCTCAATCAGCAATACAACCTCGGCATCAACGTCACGCAGATGGGTATTCCGCTGATCATCATTTACGTCACGGCTGACTTCGGCAGTGTCGGCGGCGGGATTCTGTCCTCGTTCCTGATCGGTCGCGGCATGAACTCGATCAAGGCGCGGCTGCTGTCGATGTTGCTGTTTGCCTGCTGCATCATCGGCGTGGTCATGGCTGCCGGCTCGGCGAATCTGTGGGTGGCGGTGGCGGCGATCTCGCTGGCGATCGGCGCGCATCAGGCCTGGACTGCGAACATCTGGAGCCTGGTGATGGACTACACGCCCAAGCACATGATGAGCACGGTGTTCGGCTTCGGCGGCATGTGCGCAGCGATCGGCGGGATGTTCATGACCCAGATCGTCGGCCACATCCTCACCGTCACCAACAACAACTACACGGTGCTATTCACGCTGATTCCGGCGATGTACTTCCTCGCACTGACGTGGATGTACTTCATGGCACCGCGCAAGATTCCGACCGTCGAATAACCCGCTAAATTGCCCCTGTAGGAGCTGCGGAACGCTGCGATCTTTTGATCTTGCTGTTTAAGATCAAAAGATCGCAGCCTCATTTCACTCGTCAGCTCCTAAAAGGGATCTTTGCTCCTCTTCAGCGCCGGCTCTGCTGCCACGCTGCCGCCAATCCGCTGCAACAGATCACTGCGATACCAATCACCGTCAACCCGCTCGGGGTGTGATTGAACAGCAGCCAGCCCAACAACCCGGCAAAGACGATCTGGCAATAGCCGAATGGCGCGAGCAATGCCGGTGCGGCGTGACGGAAGGCCTGGGTCAGGAACAGATGCGCCGTCATCCCGCAACTGCCCAGCGCGAGCATCAGCGCGGCGTGAGTCCACGTCGGCACCTGCCAGAAGAACGGCACCAGCGCGCTCATCACCAGGGTATTGCACAGCCCGGCAAAGAAGTTGCTGGTGGTCGGGCTGTCCACTTCGGCGAGCTTGCGCGTCAGCAATTGGTAGAAGCAGAAGAACAGCGCCGAGCAGAACGGCAGCAGGATCGCCGGGGTAAACAGTTCGCCGCCCGGGTGGACGATGATCAGCACGCCGATGAAGCCGCAGATCACCGCAATCCACTGCCCGCGCGTCACGCGTTCCTTGAGCAACGGCACCGATAACGCCGTCACCAGTACCGGCGCGAGAAAGTTGACCGCCGTGGCTTCCGCCAGCGGGATGTACAGGAGCGCCGTGGTGAAAAACAGGCTGGTGCCGAGCAGGCACAGGGCACGGGCGAGCTGCCATAACGGTTTCTTGGTGCGCAGCACACGCAAGCCGGACTGCGGCAGGAAAATCCCCGCCATCAGCAAGGTGTGCACCACATAGCGCGCCCACACCACCATCACGATCGGATAAAAACCGGAGAGGTATTTCGACAACGCGTCGTGGCTGGAAAACAGGAACGTCGCCACGACAATCAGCAAGATCCCCTTGAAGGGCTGGTTGACACCGGAGAGCGGGGTGCTGACGGTCATTGGCAATCTCTGAAAAAAATCCGGGCGAGCGTTCGCGGTGGCGGCAATCGTTGTGGCAATCATAGTCGGCCGAGCTTTCAGCAACCGCACAGGTTGCACTCTTCTTCGCCGGGAAACCGCCGCCAGGCAAAACCTTGAGGCAAGATTCCCGCCACTTCGGCGCCCGGCCAGTGTGCAACATCACAGACTGCCGTCGAAACAGCGGGTTCATGAATTCGACGGAAGAAATTCCACTCGGGATTGAATTCACGGCTCGCTCGACCGTCAATACCAGGCCCGCACCATGTGGGCGCGTGTGCATGGACGGACGACCGGACTGGCGCCACACTCACACAGCGGCAACACTCATCACCAGCAGATTCATCACCGGCAATAAAAGAGGATTCCCACATGCTATGGAAAAAAGGCCGACGCAGTGACAACGTCGTCGACGCCCGGGGTGATGATGCCGGCGGTGGCGGCGGCATGCGCTTCGGTGGCGGCAAGGGCCTGAGCCTGACGGCCATCGTGCTGATTGTCGGCATCGGCTGGCTCACCGGCCAGGACCCGATGCAGATCCTCGGCCAGTTGACCGGGCAGATGGAGCAACCGGCGGCTACTTCGCAAACCCGTCAGGCGCCACCGGCCAATGATGAACAGGCCGAATTCGTCCGCTCGATTCTCGGCGACACCGAAGACACTTGGGGTCCGATCTTCCAGCAGGCCGGACGCCAATACAAAGACCCGACACTGGTGCTGTTCAGCAGCCGGGTGAACTCCGCGTGCGGCATGGCCACTTCTGCCACCGGCCCGTTCTACTGCCCGGCCGACCAGAAGGTCTATCTGGACATGGCCTTCTTTCAGGAAATGTCGCAGCGCTTCAAAGCCGCCGGCGATTTCGCTCAGGCTTACGTGATTGCGCACGAAGTCGGCCACCATGTGCAGACGCTGCTGGGCGTCTCGGCGAAGATGCAGGCGGCGCGTCAGCAAGGCCGGCAGATGGAGGGCGACGGCGGCTTGCTGGTTCGCCAGGAATTGCAGGCGGACTGTCTCGCCGGTGTCTGGGCGTATAACGCGCAGAAACGCCTGAACTGGCTGGAACCGGGCGACATCGAAGAAGCCTTGAACGCCGCCAACGCCATCGGCGATGATCGCTTGCAGCAACAGGGTCAGGGCCGCGTGGTGCCTGACTCGTTTACCCACGGTACGTCAGCGCAAAGGGTGCGCTGGTTCAAAACCGGATTCGCGCAAGGCCAGGTAAGCCAGTGCGACACCTTCGCGGCGAAAACCCTGTAAATGCATAAATGGCTTGTGGCGTTACTGTTCATCGTCGGCACCGCGCAAGCGGCCGGCGTCGATGCGATCAGCCCCGGTCGCCTGCAACTCAAGGCCGGGGAAATGGCAGTGGGCATCGGCCCGGCACCGGAGAAGATCGAGCGGGTGCTGATCGTCATTCACGGTCGCCTGCGCAACGCCGAGACCTACCGCAAAAGCGCGGAAAGCGCCGCCGAGCTCGCCGGGCAGACCGCGCACACGCTGGTGATCGCTCCGCAGTTTCTCAATGAAAGCGACGTCACCCTGTATTCCTTGCCGCCGACGGTGCTGCGCTGGCAGGGCAACGAGTGGATGGGCGGCGGCTTGTCCACCGGGCCAAATCCGCTGAGCTCCTACGCGGCGCTGGATGAAATCGTCGCGCGGGTCAGCGATCGCAAACAGTTTCCGGACGTAAAGCAGATCGTGATTTTCGGCCACTCCGGCGGTGGTCAGGTGGTGCAGCGTTACGCCCTGCTGGCCAAGGATCAGCCAGCGCTCAAGGCCAACGGCATTCGCTTGCGCTATGTGGTGGCCAATCCTTCTTCTTATGCGTACTTCAACGAGCAGCGGCCAGTGGCGTTCGATCACGCGCAATGTCCTGGTTTCAATCGCTGGAAGTACGGCCTGGCGGACATGCCGGTGTATGCCGGCGGGCAAACGCCGTTGCAGGTCGAGAGCGCTTACGTCAAACGCGAGGTGATTTATCTGCTGGGGCAGCAGGACGTCGACCCGGAACATCCGGCGCTGGACAAGAGCTGCGCGGCCGAGGCGCAAGGGGCTTACCGCTTGATGCGCGGGAAGCTGTATTTCGGTTATTTGCTGCGCCGGCATCCTGAGGGGGTCAATCAGCGGCTGATTGAAGTGCCTGGGGTCGGGCATGACGGGGATGGCATGCTGACGTCGGCGGAGGGGCAGAAGGCGTTGTTTGATCAGTGAGTTTTTTGCTGAATCCACCGGCCCCTTCGCGAGCAGGCTCGCTCCCACATTTGGAATAAATGCCACATTTGGCATGCATTCCCCTGTGGGAGCGAGCCTGCTCGCGAAGGCGTCCGATCAGACAACAACCATCTCAGGCCTGCAGCATCCGCCGCAACTCAACACAATCCTTCGCATGCCAATCGGTCAACTCCGGCCACGGGTTATCCGGCAGGTTCACCAATACCGTCCGCGCCCCCGCTGCTCGACCGCAATCCAGATCAAAACGGTAATCACCGACCATCACCATGTCACTGGCCGGCACTTGCCAGGCCTCGGCCAGTTTCAGCAAACCGCCCGGATGCGGCTTTGGCGGTGCTTCGTCGCGACCCAGCACATCCTCGACCGCGAAGCAGTCGGCCAGGCCGATTGCCTCCAGCGTGACATGTGCCAGCTCCCGCGCATTGCGCGTGAGAATGCCGAGGCGATAACCGCGCGCATGCAGGTCGCGCACCAGCTCCACCGCGCCGGTGGCCGGGGTCGAGCCCAGCGCCAGATCGCGTTCATGCTCAAGCAACCAGGCATGCTTGGCCGCTGCTTCATCCGCTGGCAATGCAGCGAGATGAGTGAGGATGTCGTCCTCGGGCGGAATCGCCAGCGCCACACGAATCGCCGCGAAATCATGCACGGCGACAGTCAGCGTGCCGTCCATGTCGAACACCCAATGACGAACCTCGGTCAGGCTCATGCCCAGTCCTTGCGATGGCGGATCAGGCCTTCCTGAGTCACCGAAGCGACCAGTTGCCCGGCGCGGTTGAACACGCTGCCACGGGAAAAACCACGGGAGTTGCCGGCCCACGGGCTGTCCATCGCGTAGAGCAACCAGTCATCGGCGCGCAGATCATTGTGGAACCACAGCGCGTGATCGAGGCTGGCGACCTGCATGTCTTTCTGCCAGACCGACTTGCCGTGGGGCAGCATCGAAGTGGTCAGCAGGCCGAAGTCCGAGGCGTACGCCAGCAGGTATTTGTGCAGCGCAGGAATGTCGGCCAGGGCGCCGTCGGCACGGAACCACACATATTTGATCGGATCGGCCGGTTGCGGGTTGTACGGATCCTTTTCGGTGACCGGGCGTACTTCGATCGGTTTCGGGCACAGCAGTTTTTCACGCATGTGCTCGGGAATCAGGTGCGCACGCTGCTGGATCAGTTCCAGCTCCGAGGGCAGGTTTTCCGGGCCGACCACCGCTGGCATCTGGCCCTGATGCTCGAAGCCTTTTTCGTCGTACTGAAACGAAGCGCTGCACGTGAAGATCGGGTGGCCCTTCTGGATCGCCGTCACGCGGCGGGTGCTGAAGCTGCCGCCATCACGCACGCGATCAACCGAATAGACCACCGGCAACTTGGCATCGCCCGGGCGCAGGAAATAACCGTGCAACGAGTGCACATGGCGCGCCTCTTCCACCGTCTGACTGGCCGCCGACAGCGACTGGCCGAGCACCTGACCGCCGAACAACTGGCGGAACCCCAGATCCTGACTACGACCACGGAACAGGTTTTCTTCGATCGGTTCCAGGGTCAGCAGATCGACCAGATCTTCCAGCACTTGGCTCATTCAGACTCTCCTCACACAAAGCAATGGCCGCGCAGTCTTGGCTGCGGCGGACGATTCAGGTTCTGGCACGGGCCAAATACGATGGCGGCCATTGTAAACGTCCGTGTCGGCTTATTCATGCAAGGTTTGCAGCCATTGTTCGCGGCTGATGCGATACAGGACATGGCGGCGCAACGGGTGATCGAGCGCAAGCCTGGGGTGATCGAAATCATCCTGCGGATCGTGATGCATGCCGATCGCCTGCATGACCTTCTCCGACTGCGCATTCTGCCCGGCGGTAAACGAGACGATTTCCTCCAGTTTCAACTGGTCGAAACCCGCGCGCAGTGCGGTCCACGCCGCTTCGCTGGCGTAACCCAGGCCCCAGTGTTCCTTGGCCAGCCGCCAGCCGATCTCCACCGCCGGGGTAAACGGCGCATCGAAGCCGACCAAGCCCAACCCGGTGAAACCGATGAACTCGCCCGTGTCCTTGCGCTCCAGCGCCCACAGGCCAAAGCCATGCTCGGCAAAATGCCCGCGCACGCGACCGATCAGCGCGGCACTTTCGAGCCGGGTCAACGGCGCTGGAAAGTAGCGCATCACCTGTGGATCGGCGCACATCGCGGCGAATGCCGGCAAATCCTCGTCCTGCCACTGACGCATCAACAAACGCGCGCTTTGCAGCTCCAGTATCGGCTCCATCGTCCCCTCCATTTCCCATGCCGTTGAGTCTACATCGCTGGTAGGATCGTTCATTCTTTCCCTGGTTCTGCGCGAAACAAGCCATGCCCTTGCCGTTGATCTATCACGAAGACTACAGCCCCGAGTTTCCCGCGGATCACCGCTTTCCCATGGACAAGTTCCGGCTGCTGCGCGATCACCTGGTCGACAGCGGCCTGACCCGCGACGCCGACCTGCTGCGCCCGCAGATCTGTCCCAACGACATCCTCGCCCTCGCCCATGACCGCAGCTATATCGAACGCTACATGAGCGGCGAGTTGTCCCGCGAAGACCAACGGCGCCTCGGCCTGCCGTGGAACGAAGCGCTGGCGCGACGCACGGTGCGCGCGGTGGGCGGCTCGATCCTGGCGGCAGAGCAAGCCCTTGAGCATGGCCTCGCCTGTCATCTGGCCGGCGGCACCCATCACGCTCACTACGATTACCCTGCCGGCTTCTGCATCTTCAATGACCTGGCGATCATCAGCCAGTACCTGTTGCAGAGCGGCCGGGTCAATCGCGTGCTTATCTTCGATTGCGACGTGCATCAAGGCGACGGCACCGCGCGGATTCTGCATGACACGCCGGAGGCGATTACCGTTTCCCTGCACTGCGAAAAGAATTTTCCCGCACGCAAAGCCGAAAGTGACTGGGATATTCCGCTGCCCAAAGGCATGGGCGATGCCGAATATCTGCAGGTGGTCGATGACACGCTCAATTACCTGCTGCCGCTGTATCAACCGGATCTGGTGCTCTACGACGCCGGCGTCGATGTGCACAAGGACGATGCCCTTGGTTATCTGCAACTGACCGACGAGGGCGTAGCCGAGCGCGATGAACGGGTGATGCGCCATTGCCTGGGCCGCGACATTCCGGTGGTCGGGGTGATCGGCGGCGGCTACAGCAAGGACCGCCACGCCCTCGCCCGCCGCCACGGCATCCTCCATCACAGCGCGCAACGAGTGTGGGATTCACACGGCTGTCATTGAAACGTGCTGCGTTACCCACAATCGCTGTGGAACTGCCTGTGGATAACCTGAGCGAAAGGGACTGCAGGCCATGCTGCCCAAGGCGCCCAGCGCACTGTTTATTTTTTAACCAGCCTCGAAATACACCGCAGCCCCGGTGGGAGCGAGCCTGCTCGCGAAAGCTTTAGCACCCACAACATCTAATTGACTGACAGACCGCGTTCGCGAGCAGGCTCGCTCCCACATGGTGTCTCCCACAGGGTTCAGCGCTGTTAGAATGCGCGCCTTGTCCCGCCATACCGCAGCGCACGCCCATGACCCAGAATTCCGCCCCCGCCAACACCCACGTCGCCATCATCGGCGGTGGCCCCGCCGGCCTGATGGCCGCCGAAGTGCTGAGCCAGGCCGGAATCCGCGTCGACGTGTACGACGGCATGCCCTCGGTCGGGCGCAAGTTCCTGCTGGCCGGGGTCGGCGGCATGAACATCACCCATTCCGAAGCGTACCCGGCGTTCCTCTCCCGCTACGCTGAACGCGCACCGCAGATCGCCCCGCTGCTGCGCGCATTCGATGCCGATGCCTTGTGCCAGTGGATTCACGATCTGGGCATCGAAACCTTCATCGGCAGCTCCGGCCGCGTGTTCCCCACCGACATGAAAGCAGCCCCGCTGTTGCGCGCCTGGCTCAAGCGCCTGCGCGACAGCGGCGTGGTTATCCACACCCGCCATCGCTGGCTCGGCTGGGACGCAAGCGGTGCACTGCGCATCGCCAGCCCGGAAGGCGAAATCAGCGTAAACCCCGACGCCACCCTGCTCGCCCTCGGCGGCGGCAGTTGGTCGCGCCTGGGCTCGGATGGCGCGTGGATGTTGCCGCTGGAGCAGCGCGGCGTGGATCTGGCGCCGTTGCAGCCAAGCAATTGCGGCTTCGAGGTGCAAGCCTGGAGCGAGCTGATGGTGAGCAAATTCGCCGGCGCACCGCTGAAAAACATCGCCATCGGGTTAAACGACGATATCCCGCGTCTGGGCGAATGCGTGATCACCGCCACCGGCATTGAAGGCAGCCTGATCTATGCGCTGTCGGCGCCGATACGCGAGGAAATCAATCGCTACGGCGCAGCGGTTATCCACATCGACCTGCTGCCCGGCCGGCCTGTGGATAAATTGCAGGCGGCGCTGAGCAAACCACGTGGTTCGCGCTCAATGGCCAAGCATCTGCACAGTCAGGTGGGGATTGATGGGGTTAAAGCCGCGTTGTTGCGCGAGCTGACCGACGCCGAAACCTTCGCCGATCCGGCGCTCCTGGCGCGAGCGATCAAAGCGTTGCCGCTGACACTGGTGAAAACCCGTCCGCTGGATGAAGCGATCAGCAGTGCTGGTGGCGTGAGATTCGAAGCGATGGATGAGCGCTTAATGCTCAAGACGTTGCCGGGGGTGTTTTGCGCTGGCGAGATGCTTGATTGGGAAGCGCCGACCGGAGGGTATTTGCTGACCGGGTGTTTTGCCAGTGGGCGCGCGGCAGGGCTGGGAATCGTGCAGTGGCTTAAGCACAGAATCCTGTAGGAGCTGACGAGTGAAACGAGGCTGCGATCTTTTGATCTTTAAAACCAACATCAAAAGATCGCAGCGTTCCGCAGCTCCTACAGGGAAACGCATTCCCAATGTGGGAGCGAGCCTGCTCGCGAAGACGTCCCTACAACCGCCTCATCAAATCACGGCTTACGCTTACGCGGTCCAGTGTTAAACACCGGCACCTTGCGCACCGGTTTGATCGATGGCTCCGGTGCCGAGGTCTCACCGCTGTCGACCCACTTGCCCAGATTGCGTTTACCACCGCCACCGCCCGATGCTTTCGGCTTCTTCGGTTTTTTCGGCTTCTTGATCACCTGACCGCTGGCGTCGGTGTCCGGGACGCGGTGCTCGGGTTCGAAATCCGGCTCGTTCTGGCGCTTCAACGTCTGCCGAGTCAGCATTTCGATGGCCGAGAGCATGTTCACTTCATCGGCACACACCAGCGAAATCGCCTCACCGGTGGCACCCGCGCGACCAGTGCGGCCGATGCGATGAATGTAATCCTCGGCGACGATCGGCAGATCGAAGTTGACCACCAGCGGCAGGTCTTCGATGTCCAGACCACGGGCGGCGACGTCGGTCGCCACGAGAATCTGCACTTCGCTGAGCTTGAACCGGTCCAGCGCGCGCTGGCGCGTAGCCTGCGGTTTGTCGCCATGGATACCGTCAGCATTCACACCGAGGCCCTGAAGTTTTTCCACCAGCGCATCGACGCCGTTGCGGGTCTTGGCGAACACCAGCACCTGCTTCCACTTGTTCTTGCGCATCAGGTGCACGAACAGTTCAGCCTTGCGCTTCTTGTCGACGGTGACGATCCACTGCTTGACCGTGTTGGCAGCGACGTTGCGCGGGCTGACTTCGACGCTCAGCGGATCATTGAGCATCTGCCCGGCAAGCAGGCGGATGTCATCGGAGAAGGTCGCGGAAAACAGCAGCGTCTGGCGCTTTTTTGGCAGCATGCGGTAAATGTTCGCCAGTTCTTCGGAGAAGCCCAGGTCGAGCATACGATCGGCTTCATCCAGCACCAGCGTTTGCAGCTGATTGAGTTTCAGCGCGTTCTGGCGGAACAGGTCGATCAAGCGACCGGGTGTGGCGACCAGCACATCGACGCCGCCGCGCAGCTTCATCATCTGCGGGTTGATGCTGACGCCGCCATACACGGCGTAAGTACGCAGCGGCAGGTTTTCCGCGTACTGGCGCACGGCTTCGTGGACCTGCTCGGCCAGTTCGCGGGTCGGCACCAGAATCAGCGCACGCGCCGAGTTGGCGGTGACTTTCGGCCCTTCCATGGCCAGCAACTGCAACAGCGGCAAGGCGAAACCGGCAGTTTTACCGGTGCCGGTCTGGGCCGCTGCCATCAGGTCGCGACCGGCCAGCACCGCCGGAATGGCTTGCGCCTGCACCGGCGTCGGGGTCTGGTAGCCGAGCGTCTCGAGGGAGCGCAGCAAGGGTTCGATCAGGCCAAGGGAGGCGAAAGTCATGGGAGTACCGTAGGAAAAAATGACGCGGGGATGCAATGCCGCGCAGTTTACCCTAATTCGTACGCGCTTCCGTCGGAACGGCTTTCGCCTCTTCCACGGGTGGCTGCGCCGGTCGACGCCACTGCGGCAGGCTGATCAGCAGCACGGCGCTGATGATCACCAGCATCGCCAGCGCTTCTTCGATGTCGATGGTCTCGCCGACAAACACCACACCGAGCAACACCGCCACCGCCGGGTTGACGTAGGCATAACTGGTCGCTGCCGCCGGGCGCACGTGTTTGAGCAGATACATGTAGGAATTGAAGGCGATGATCGAGCCAAAGAAGATCAGATAGACCAGCGCCAGCCAACCCTCGAGCGGCGGCATGGCTTGCAGGTGCTCGCCACTCAGCGCACTGCCGATCAGCAAGACCACGCCGCCAACCAGCATTTCCACCGCGCTGGCCATGGCCCCCGCCGGCAATGGCAGGTATTTGCTCCACACCGAACCGAACGCCCAGCTCGCCGCCGCGAAGATCAGCAACATCGCGCCGAGCGGGCTCGATTGCAGGTTGGACCCCATGTTGAGCATGGCGATGCCAATAATCCCCAACGCCACACCGGCCCACTCCAGCCGCGTATTGCGCGCGCCCCAGAAGTAGCCGAACAACAAGGTGAACAGTGGCACTGTCGCCACCGCCAGCGCGGCAACGCCGGAAGCCACACCAGTGTGCTCGGCCACGCTGACCGCGCCGTTACCAAAACTGAGCAGCAGAATGCCGACCAGCCCCGCCGCTTTCCACTGCGCCCAGGTCGGCGCCGGAGCCCCGCGCCAGCGCAGCCAGGCGTACATCAAGCTGCCGGCAATGACGAAGCGCACCCCGGCCAGCAACAGCGGCGGCCAGTATTCGACACCGATGCGGATCACCAGATAGGTCGATCCCCAAATCACGTACAACGCAAAAAACGCAGCGATCAATGGCAGGGAAAAACGGCGCAAGGCAGGCATGGGCAGCTCGACAGTCAGATTTCTGTGGACCGGTCATTCTAGAAAGACCGCCGCGCAAAAATAAGTTACAAAACCTGTTTTTCGCGCCGGTACACTTTTGCAGGAAAGCAGCTGAGACCGACAAGGTCCTTGTGGGAGCGAGCTTGCTCGCGAAGGCGGTGTATCAGCAGACATCCATCTTGGATCGTTCCCACGCTCCGCGTGGGAATGCCTCAACGGACGCTCTGCGTTCGGCTTTGAAAGGGACGCCGAGCGTCCTGGACTTCATTCCCACGCAGAGCGTGGGAACGATCAGTCGGAGTGCCTGGAATCAGCGATAACGCTGCAAATGCTCGCCGACTTTCGCCGCAGGGACTTTCTGCAACTTGCACAACAGGTCGTGATTCAACTCGCGCACCCCGTGCTTGCCCCGCAACTCTTGCGCCAGATGCGCCATCAGATTGGCCGCCATCTCGGCGTCGGCCATGGCCCGGTGAGCCTGACCGGTATGCGGTAGCCGCGCGAAAGTGGTGAGCGTGCCGAGCTTGTGATTCGGCGCCGCCGGCATCAGGCGCCGCGCCAGCAGCAGTGAACAGGCAAAATTCTGCAGGCATGTGCGTTTGATCCGCCCCAGTTCGAAATCCCAGAACTTCTGGTCGAACGAGGCGTTGTGCGCCAACAGCGGCGTACAACCGACGAATTCGTTGACCTCTTCCATCACCCGCTCGGCCGGCGGCGCGGTGCGCAGCATGGCGTTGCTGATGCCGGTCAGTTGCTCGATGAACGCGGGGACGCGCACCCCAGCGTTCATCAGGCTCTGGTAACGCTCGACGATGCGGCCGTTTTCCAGCATGACCACGGCGATTTCCGTGGCGCGGCAACTGCTGTTCGGCGACAGGCCGGTGGTTTCAAAGTCGATGACTGCAATGCGTTCCAAACCGGGGTGTACTCCGTTCAAATCTATTGTTCAGCTCAGCTCTTGAGCAACAGCGCGCCTTCGATCGGCACGTAGCGGCTGGCGGCGCGGATCAGCGAGTTGGCGGTCAGGCCGGGCACGCCGTAGGCGACTGCTTGCACGCCGTGCTTGTTGATGATGCGTTCGAGCAACATGTCGAAATCGCCGTCACCGGAGGCCAGCACCACTTCGTCGACATGGTCGGCGGCGTCCATGATGTCCAGGGTAATGCCCACGTCCCAGTCGCCCTTGGCCGAGCCGTCGCTGCGCTGGATGTAGGGCTTGAGCTTCACGGTGAAACCGAGGTTGCGCAGGATCTGCTGAAACTGCTGCTGCTTGCTGTCGCCACGGTCGATCGCGTAGGCGTAAGCCTCGACGATCTGCCCGTTCTTGCTGATGTCGGCCCACAATGCGGCGTAGTTGAAGTGGCAACCATAGGCCTGACGCACGGTGTAGTAGAGGTTCTGCACATCGGCGAACACTGCGATTTTTTTCACCGGAGTTCCTGTGAGCGCGCAAGCGCACGAAGCGGGGTCGGGCGATCAGGCC
Source organism: Pseudomonas sp. S3_G06 (assembly GCF_054667565.1). Classification (NCBI taxonomy): domain Bacteria; kingdom Pseudomonadati; phylum Pseudomonadota; class Gammaproteobacteria; order Pseudomonadales; family Pseudomonadaceae; genus Pseudomonas; species Pseudomonas sp. S3_G06. The sequence continues at coordinate 86,500 of NZ_CP162738.1, read as the reverse complement.
CGAAAAAGGCGCTCAGTATGCCAGCCCGAAGGAGGGTTCCGCGAATAATCGGCCACAGGCGCAAAGGTGCTGCTGACGAGTGGTGAGTGTGGCGAGGGGATTCATCCCCGATGGGCTGCGCAGCAGTCCTCGCTCCAATCAGGAAAAGCGGGGCTGCTGCGCAGCCCAACGGGGATAAATCCCCTCGCCATAGTGTACATGTCAGCCTTCAGAGGCTATGTCAGCCTTCAAAGACGATGTCAGTCTTCTAAAGCGATGTCAGACAAAGGAATCGTCGTCATCGAAGAACGACGAATTGTCGCTGCTGTAATCGGCGTCGCTTAAACCGCCCTGGTCATTGCCAGAGAAGCCGTTGTCCGCCACGCGCTGATCATCGCCCCAGCCGTTGTTGCTCTGGTCGGCGACCTGCGTCGGTTCTTCCTTGATGACCTCGACGATTTCTTCCGGTTGCTGATTGTGGTGGAACAGGCTGCTGATGCCCTGCGCCAACATCACACCACCGGCCACGCCCGCAGCGGTTTTCAGCGCGCCGCCGAGAAAGCTGTTACCCGCCGCCGGGGCTGCCTGCTGCGCATAGTTGGGCGGCGCGGCGGCGAAGTTCTGTTGCGGTGCCGGAGCCTGGTAGCTCTGCTGCGGCGCCGGTTCACGCCAGCCGCCGGTGGACGATGGCGCTGCGCTCTGGCTCGGCGCCGGACGTGAATTGCCGCCGCCAAAGATACTCGACAGGAAGCCACCGCCGCCGCTCGCCGCTGGCGCGCCGCTCTGGGCCTTGGCCGATTGCAGTTCGGCCTGCAGGCGCTGGACTTGCTGGGTCAGTTGCTTGTTCTGCTCGTCGAGGCTTTTCAGCGCGGCCTCTTGCACCAGAATCGCCTGGGTCATGAAATAGCCTGCCGCCGGTTGGCGCGTCAGGTGTTCCTTGATCCGCGCCTCAGCCTGGGCGTCGCGCGGGGCTGCCTCCGTTTCGGCCTGTTGCAGCCGGGAAAACAGTCCATCGATCAGGGTTTGCTCTTCGCTGTTCATGGCGACCTCGTAGATTGCCGGTAATAACGTGCCCGCGCCCACTCTGAGCGCGGTGCTCTCCTGTAATGGAGACAGTGACAAAACGTTTCAATGGCCTTTACCGAATGTTTACGTTTGTGTCGGCCCGCGTTGCATCGGTTAAAGTGAGCCACTGTTTTCGACCTGCGATACCGACTGATGAATGCCCTCGAAGTACTGCGCGACTCTTTGTATTTTTTCAAACGCCATCTGGGCAGCATCGTGCAGTTGTGCCTGCCGCTGGTGATTGTCGAAGCCTTCTTGCAGCAGGCAGTCGATCACGCCACCGGGCCGGACACCTTCGCCGGCGTCAGCATCATCGTCGGCCTGCTGGTGTATCCGCTGTACACCGCCGCGCTGATCCTGTTTCTCGATGCGCGCAGCCGTGGCGAGTCGCCGCGCAACCGTGACCTGCTGGCGATGGCCGCCACCCTGTGGCCGCGCTTCGCGGTGCTGACCGCGCTCAATACCTTGCTGATTCTGCTCGGCCTGTCGCTGTACTTCCTGCCCGGCCTGATGCTGATGGTCATGCTCGCCTTCGCCGAATACCTGCTGGTGCTGCGCGGCCTCGGACCGTTGCAGGCGATGAAGGAAAGTCTGCGCCTGACCCGTGGGCACTTCTGGCGCATCCTGCTGTGCATTCTCTGCGTGATGACACCGTTGTGGCTGCTCAAGGGCGCGACGCTGGCGGTGTACCCCGAACCGCAGAATCCGCTGATTGCCGGGCTGATCGACAGCGCTCACAGCTTCCTGCAACTGTTCACCAGCGTGGTGCTGTTCCGCCTGTTCATGCTGATCAGCGAATTGCCTGACAAACGTAACGGAGCGGTCTGACCGCGCCGTGCTTGGGCTTCGCCGCTGCCGTCAGGTATGCTCGGGGCCACTTTCTGTAACGCTATAAGCCGAGCCATGACCCGTCTGCTGCGCTACACCCTGTTGCTCGTTGTCCTCGCCGTCGTCCTGTTCGGCGTGCTGCTGTTCAGCCTGACCTGGCGCCCCGATGCCCGCGAAACCCTGCCGGTCAGTTGCGGCACCACGGCGCCGACACTGGTGCCCGGGCAAGCGCTGAAAGTCATGACCTGGAACGTGCAGTTTCTCGCCGGCAAGCGCTACGTGTTCTGGAATGATCAGGCCGAGGGCGACGATGAAGCGCCGACCGCTGAAGACATGGCGTTTAGCCTCGACGAAGTAGCGCGGGTGATCCGTGACGAACAACCCGATGTGGTGCTGTTGCAGGAGCTTGATGACGGCGCCAAGGCCAGCGATTACCAGAACCAGCTCAAACTGTTGCAGGAACGCGTCGCCGATCTGTATCCATGCAGCACCAGCGCGTTCGACTGGAAAGCCGATTTCGTCCCCGAGCCCCACATCTACGGCAGCGTCGGCCGCCAGTTGGCCACGCTGAGCCGCTATCGCATCGAACACGCCGAACGCCTGCAACTGCCCGTCGCCCCGAGCAACTTCATCAGCCGCCAGTTCCAGCCCAAAGACGCTTTGCTCGCAGTCAAACTGCCGCTCAGCGATGGCGGACAACTGACCCTGTTCAACACCCACTTGCAGCGCGCCAGCCAGGCGGACGGCAACGTGCAGGCGCAAGTGGCTGCCGTGGCCAAAATCCTCGACAAATATGAAAGCCAAGGCCTGCCGTGGCTGATCGGTGGCGATTTCAATCTGCTGCCGCTGGGCCAGTATCGACGCCTGCCGGTCGAGCGCCGCACGCCCTACTCTGCCGACAGCGAACTGCATCTGCTGTGGGACAAGTACCCGATGATCCCGACCAACAACGAGGCCGGCGGTATCGATCGAGCCAAATGGCTGACCCATTACCCCAACGACCCCGGCCTCAACGGCCCGGATCGCACGGTGGATTATCTGTTCTACAGCCCGAAGCTCAAACGCCTGCAAGCGCAGGTGCGGCAGGACGATACCTTGCGCATTTCCGATCACTTGCCGGTGATTGCGCGGTTCCTCCTGCCCGCTGCACCCTGAGCGCTCTGCCCTTATAAGCCGGGCGGAACGTAGCCCGGAACATAGCGAACGTTAGCGCACTTGCCGTGCAGTATTCGCCCGTCTTCGATCAGGAACTGGGCGATCTTCTTCTGTTGATTGATCTTCGCCTGCAACTTGCAGGTAGAACTATTGCCGACCTGTTGGTAGTGCTCGGTGTAGACCATGCCATTGCCGGTATGGGTCATCGAAGTGCCGGCTGCTTCGGTAGAGGTCCAGCTCGCGGACTTGTGCCAGGTCAGTACGGCCAAGGGTTCGCCGTTCGGGCCGGTTTCCTTTGCCATCGAGTCGGGCGTGCCGAACAGGTCCAGTGCTTCCTGCATATCACGGCCTTCCCAGCGGCTCTGCGCGATGGTGGAACAGCCGCTCAAGAGCAATCCTGCCAGCAGGGTTGCCAGCCATAAACGTGTGTAAGTCATTGGATGCCTCGGCTTATTTCTTGAGTTCGAGCAGGCTGTCGATGTTGTCCATCATCTGGCTCTTTTGCTGGATCGGCGCGAGCTTGAAAAACATCTGCTGCAGCATTTCGATCATCTGCAGGTATTCCATCTTGCCCACGGCGGCCATGTCGTTTTTCGCGCGACTGCCCGGCGCGCACGCAAACTTCAGCGCTTGCTGGACCCAGAACTCTTTCGGGGTCTGCCATTGGTTGGCAACTTTAAGATGACGCATGGTGTAGGCGAGACGCTCGATGGACTGGCCATTGATAAAACGCACCTTACCTGTAGAGCATTGGGCTTCGAGGTTGTAGACGTCGATCATCGGTTTGCCGGGCTCTTCATACACCAGGGTCACCGCGACCATGGTCGCGCCTTTGGTTTTCTGCGAAGGCACCACCGACGTCGCATCGGCAACGTACATGATGTTTTTCTGGGGCACGCCGTTGCCGTAGATAATCCACCAGTCGCCAATCGGATTGGGCTCTTCGGCCAAGGCCGAACTGGAGGCGGCCAATAGCGCAGCCGACAAGAAGATCAACTTCCTGAGCTTGAAGAAAGAGGTCATGGGCAGTTCCGTTCCTTGGGCGCAAGTTGCCAGGCAACAAGGCTGGTTATTGTTCAGGCGGCGATTTTGCGAGCCGGAACAACCAAGGGCAATTAGCACGGATGGGCTAATGGCGCGCAGCCATTGCGGGTCAGGTGCCGCGTGGTTTCGCCCGCGCCGTGGCTTCGGCGACCAAGGGATCGTCCGGCCAATAATGCTTGGGATAACGCCCCTTGAGATCCTTCTTCACCTCGGCATAGGTGCTGCGCCAGAAGTTGGCCAGGTCCTGCGTGACCTGCACCGGCCGCCGCGCTGGCGACAGCAGATGCAGCTTGACCACTTGCCGGCCGCCGGCGATCCGTGGCGTATCGGCCAGACCAAACAGCTCTTGCAAACGCACCGCGAGAATCGGTGGATGTTCGCTGTAATCCAGACGAATCGATGAACCCGACGGCACGCTCAAATGATGCGGCGCCAGTTCGTCGAGCTTCTGCGGCAGCGGCCACGGCAGCAGATTGCGCACGATGCTCGACAGGTCGAGGTTGGCGAAATGGCTCAGCCGCGAGACCTTGCCCAGATACGGCATCAGCCAGTCTTCCAGGGTATTCAACAATGCCGCATCGCTGACATCCGGCCATTGGCTGTCGTCCTGAGTGTTCAGATCGAGCTGACGCAACAGCGCCACCCGCGCCTGCCACTGGCGCAGTTCCGGGGTCCACGGCAACAACTCCAGACCCTTGCGCCGCACCAGATTGACCAGCGCCTGACTGCGCGCGTTTTCATCCAGACCGGTCAACGGTTCGCGGCTGAGAATCAGCTCGCCGACCTTGCGCTGGCGCTCGGCACGCAGCACGCCTTCGCGTTCATCCCAATCGAGTTGATCGACGCTGCGCACTTGCTCGGCGAGCACCGAATCGAACAGCGCCGGATCGAAATCCGCCGCCAGATAGATGCGTTCTTCGCGCTGGCCCTGACGGCTGCCAAGGTCGGCGATGACGATCCACTCATGCTTCATCAGGCTGTCGGCCTCAGCGAACAGCGCGGCGCGACCGTTGGCCAACCGGTATTCGGCGCCACCGGCACGCCGTTGCTGGGCGACGCGATCCGGGTAGGCCAGCGCCAGCAGGGCGCCGAGCCAGCGCGGATGCTCGGGATCGTTTACCGGTTCGCTCGGCTTGCCGCGCAAGTAGCCGCGATACTGCCGAGCCAATTGCCGGGCACGTTGCACCCCGCCCTGCGCGCCACGACCGGCACGTTCTTCGCCGGAAAGCAGGACCAATCGGCTGTGCAGATCCGCGCCAGCGCCGCGCAGGATATCGCGCTCGCCGAGCAGAGCCGCCACATCGCAAGCCATCGCCGCCAGCCCCAATGCCTGACCGCGCAACAGCAAATGCGCGATGCGCGGATGCGCCGGCAGTTCGGCCATGGCCTGGCCGTGGGCCGTCAGCGTGTCGCCGTGCAAGGCGCCGAGCCGTTGCAGCAGATCCTGCGCTTGGGCATACGCGGCGGCTGGCGGTATGTCGAGCCAGACCAGTTCGCCCGGCGTCACGCCCCAGCGCCCGAGTTGCAAAGCGAGGCTGGCCAGATCCGCCGAGAGAATTTCTGCGCTGCCATACGCTGCCAGTTGTTCGTGCTGATCCTGCGACCACAGGCGATAGCACACGCCCGGCTCCAGTCGCCCGGCGCGGCCGGCACGCTGGGTGGCGCTGGCCTTGGAGATGCGTTGGGTGTCGAGGCGGGTCATGCCGCTGCCCGGATCGAAACGCGGCACCCGCGCCAGCCCGGCATCGATGACCACGCGCACGCCGTTGATGGTCAGGCTGGTCTCGGCGATGTTGGTTGCCAGCACCACTTTGCGTTGGCCGGGCGGCGCCGGATCGATCGCCGCGCGTTGCGCATTGAGGTCGAGTTCGCCGTGCAACGGGCACAGCAGAACGTCTTTGCGCTCACCGATGGCGTCGGTCAATTGCTGATGCACGCGACGGATCTCCGCCTGTCCCGGCAGGAACACCAGCAGGCTGCCAGTCTCGTCGTGCAGCGCTTCGAGCACGATTTGGGTAACCCGCTGATCGATGTATTCCCCCGGTTGGAACGGCCGGCCCCAGCGCATCGTCACCGGATACATGCGCCCTTCGCTGCGCAGGATCGGCGCGTCATCGAGCAACCCCGCCAACCGCTCGCCTTCGAGGGTCGCCGACATCAGCAGAATCTTCAGCGGCTGTTCAGCGCGAAACAGCTCGCGACCGTTCAGACTGAGGGCCAGCGCCAGATCGGCGTCGAGACTGCGTTCATGAAATTCGTCGAAGATCAGCAGACCCACGCCTTCCAGCGCCGGGTCGTCCTGCAAGCGCCGGGTGAGGATACCTTCGGTGACCACTTCGATACGCGTCTTCGGGCCGACCTTGCTGTCGAGGCGGATGCGATAGCCGACGGTTTCACCGACCTGCTCGCCGAGCTCGCTGGCCAAACGCTCCGCCGCCGCCCGCGCAGCCAGACGCCGAGGTTCGAGCATGACGATGGTCTGCCCGGCCAGCCAGGCTTCGTTGAGCAAGGCCAAAGGCACGCGGGTGGTTTTACCGGCGCCGGGCGGTGCTTCGAGCACGGCTTCGTGGCGTGACGCGAGGGCTTCACGCACGGCGGGTAAAACATCGTCGATCGGCAAAGAAATCATGCTGGCTCCAAAACAGAGGGCCGAGTATAACGGCGAACTGCCGGGCGTTCGTCAGGGTCTTAACTTCACAAGACGAAGCTTCGTTATTTGATGACTCAGGAGACATTTCCATGCGCTTACCCTCTCGCCTGATCGGCGGTGTTCTGGTTGCCACTCTGCTCACGCAACTGTCGGCGTGCGGTTCGATTTTCTACCCGGACCGCCGTGGCCAGATCGACGGCAAGATCGACCCGGCGATTGCCGTGCTCGATGCCGTCGGCCTGCTGTTCTACATCATTCCCGGGCTGATCGCGTTTGCCGTCGACTTCGCCACCGGGGCGATCTATTTCGAACCAGGCCACACCGCGCAGATCGATCCGGCCAAGCTCAAGCAAGCCATCGGCCCGGATGGACAGGTCGACAATCACAAGTTGCAGGCGATTCTTGAGAGCGAGCTGGGCCGAGATTTTCCTCTGGATGATCCGCGCCTGATCCAGCACAAGGGCAGCACTCAGCAACTGGCGATGTTCGGCCTGCAACCGGCCGCTTGAATAAGGACGTTCAATGACCTCCAGCCCCGAACACGCCCGCCTGCTGCGGCTGGCGACCCGCGCCTCGGTGGCGGTCGCGTGCACGCTGATCATCGCCAAAGCGATTGCCTGGTGGCTCAGCGGATCGGTGAGCATGCTCGCCGGCCTTACAGACTCGGCGCTGGATGGCGTCACCTCGATGCTCAATCTGCTGGCGGTGCATTACGCCTTGCGCCCGGCGGATGACGATCACCGTTATGGCCACGGCAAAGCCGAATCGTTGGCGGGCATGGCCCAGGCGTTGTTCATCGGTGGCAGCGCGGTGTTGATCGCGTTTCAGGCCTACCAACGCTTGCAGACGCCGGAACCACTTGGCGCGCCGTGGCTGAGCATTGGCGTGATCGTGTTTTCCCTGCTGCTGACGGCGGCGCTGCTGATGTTGCAGCACCGGGTGATCAAGCAGACCGGCTCCAACGCCGTGCGTGCCGACTCCCTGCATTACCGTTCGGACCTGCTGCTCAACGGCAGCATCCTCATCGCGCTGGTATTGGCGGGAATGGGTTTTGCGCAACTGGATGCGTGGTTCGGCCTGGGGATCGCCGCGTACATCTTCTGGAGCGCAATCCAGATTGCCCGGGAAAGTTTTTCGGTGCTGATGGACGAGGAACTGCCGACCGATGTCAGCCAGCACATGCTCGAACTGGCCTGCAGCGTGCCGGGGGTGCTCGGCGCGCATGACCTGCGCACGCGGATCTCCGGCAACCACTGGTTCGTGCAATTGCACCTGGAATTGCCGGGCGAACTGACCCTGTCAGTCGCCCATGGCATCAGCGATCAAGCGGCGGCGGCAATACACAAGGCTTATCCCAGAGCCGAGGTACTGGTCCACGCCGATCCTGTAAAAGCAGCCACAAGCGAAAAGCCTCTAGCTTCAAGCTTGTAGCTTGTAGCTTGTAGCTTGTAGCTTGCAGCTTGCAGCTGCCCCTATCTGACCTGATAACCGCGACTGCTCAGGCAGTTGCCCTGCGCCTGGCGATAAGCCTGAACCACCTCGGGCGCGGGTTGATAAGTCGCGGTACGCGGGTCGAAACCGCTTTGCTGCACGGCGTACTGAGAGCACTGGTAACCGTCCTGCTGCACTTGCTGCGGCGACTGGCCGTTGGCCGGGTAGGCTTCGACGTCATAGCCTTGGGATTGCGGTTGCGGCTGTTGCTGTACCGGCGGCTCGACCACCACGTAATCCTGCGTCGCCTCCTGATAGGCGTAATACGAGCCGGCGGCGAGGAACAGCAGCGAACCACCGACCCACACTTCACGGGCGTAATCCGGCAAATACTGGATGCGGATCCCGCGCGGTGGCTGCACGACGATGTAGCGCGGGCCTTGCGGTCGATACCAATAGCCGCCGGAATAGAAGTAATCCTGACCGCGATAAGGCACGCGGTAATCACGATCCGGGAAGCGGTCGATCACATGCCCCGGGCGATATTGCGGGCCGGGGCCCCAGCCATTGCCATGACCGTTCGGCCGTCCCGGCCAGCGATTGTCATCGGGACGCGGCCGCGTCTGCCATTGCTGATTGTGATAACCGTTCTGCGGGCGCTCGTCGCGGTAGTAACCCTGACGCGGCTCCTGAGTCTGGTGCACGGCGTCGGGACGCGGCTGGATCGGCAGGTTATTACCGGGCTGGCGAGGCGGTTGCGGACGCTCATCGGCACGGTTGCGGTTCTGCCATTGTTCGTCATTGTTGTGCGGCTGGCCGTTGTGCTCGAACTGACGGCTGTTGTCGCCACGGATAATCCCGTCGTTCTGCGGCCCGTTGCCAGGCCCACGATTCTGCGGCTCATCGGCCAGCGCTTGCGCACTGACACCCACACACAGCAAACCAACACCGGCCAGACGCCAGATGCGCGAATTCATGCTTTTCCTCACTGCGGGAGCCTGTCGTTGGCAGGGCTTGTTGCTGAGACTCGAAACAGCCCCACCGGGTTCTGCAACAGGTTATCAGTCGCGGGACATATTTATTGAGGCGCCTACATGAAATCGCAGGCAAGAAAAAAGGGAGACCCGTCGGCCTCCCTTCTGGAGAACTTCGTCCTGGCTCGACGCTTTTGACGTCGGCTCACCTCACGCCGTCTTCTGGACAGTGTGCAGCTCGGGGGCCGGCATATCCCCGGTGGGGGTGGCGGCCGCGGCGGGCCTGATTGGGCGGGCCGCGTGGACTGTGTTACCGAGCAGTGATTCTGGTGATAAGAATAGGCCTGAAGCCGCGACAGAGGATTGCGAAAATTGCTCAATTAAACACCGCTTGCGCAATTTTTAACCCTGGATAGATAATCCGCCGCAATAGTTACGACCTAGGACAGATTGATGAGCAAACTCGACCGGTATGACCTGAGTATTTTGGCGGAATTGCAGCGCGACGCCCGTATCTCCAACCAGGAACTGGCCGAACGCATCGGTCTGTCGCCCTCGCCTTGCTCGCGCCGGGTCAAGCAGCTGGAAGACGATGGCTATATCTCGCGCCAGGTGGCGCTGCTCGATCGCAAGATGCTCGGCTTGAGCCTGACCGCGTATGTGCTGATCGGCATGGACCGGCACACGCCGGAACGCTTCGAGAATTTCGAAGCGGCAATCCGCACATTGCCGCAAGTGCTGGAGTGCAGTCTGGTGACCGGAGTGGATGCCGACTACCAGTTGAAAGTGGTGGTGCCGGATATGGATCACTACCAGAAATTACTGCTGGGGCACCTGACCCGGATTGAAGGGGTCACCAGCGTGCGGTCGAGTTTTGTGCTGAATCAGGTGCTCAACAGCACCGAACTGCCGCTGACTCATTTGCGTAGCTGAAATCGCTTTCGCGAGCAGGCTCGCTCCCACAGGGGAATGCATTTCAACCTGTGGGAGCGAGCCTGCTCGCGAAGGGGCCGGCACAGGCGACGCAGATCAATGCCCCGCCATCCGACCATGGCGTATACTCGCCGCCGCCCTTTCAGCCCTGTCCGCGCCGGAGATCGCCAATGGATCCAGCACTGTTCGAAGAGTGGATGATGACCGGTCTGGTCAGCATCCTGATCGTTTTCATGGGTTTCATCGTCTGGGATCTGGCGAAGAAGTCCAAGGCCGGACGGTTCGGCTCGTTCATTCTGTTTTTCGTGCTGGGTCTGGGCGTGGCCGCGTTCATCATCAAGAGTGTGGTGATCGGCCTGATCGAATCCGGCGCCTTATAAGCGCGCCGGCACTTCCCGCCACTGGCCCTGATCCAGCCCTTCAATCGTCCAGTCGCCAATCCTGACTCGCACCAGCCGCAACGTCGGCAATCCGACCGCTGCCGTCATGCGCCGCACCTGACGGTTGCGCCCTTCGCGAATCACCAGTTCCAGCCATGAAGTCGGTATGGTTGCGCGAAAGCGTACCGGCGGATTGCGCGGCCACAATTGCGGCTCAGCCAGTTGCCGCGCTTCGGCGGGCAGAGTCATGCCGTCATTCAGCTCGACGCCATCACGCAGGCGCTGCAACTGCTCGGCCGTCGGCTCGCCCTCCACCTGCACCCAATAGGTCTTCGCCAGTTTGTGTTTCGGATCGGCGATGCGCGCCTGCAACTGGCCGTCGTTGGTCAGCAGCAACAAACCTTCGCTGTCGCGATCCAGACGTCCGGCCGGGTAAATCCCCGGCACATCGATGTAATCCTTGAGTGTCGCCCGCCCTTCACCGTCGCTGAATTGCGTCAGCACATCGAAGGGTTTGTTGAACAGGATCAGTTTCGGCTCGGCCGGTGGTGCCTTGGCAACACGGCGCGGGGCAGAAGACTGAGGCTTCATGCCGGGACGGCGGGAAGGTGGACGCGGGGGACGGGACATAAGAGACAGAACATTTAGCGGTCAGGGCTGACAATGCTAGTGCCCCGACCGCCAAATGACCACGACTAACCGTTAACGGAACGGCGGCTCGTCGAAGCTGCGCAGTTTGCGCGAGTGCAGCGAGTTGAGCTCGGTGCGCAGCAGATCCACTGCTTCGATGCCGATTTTCAAATGCTGGCTGACCGCACGCTCGTAGAAGGCGTTGGCCGAGCCCGGCAGTTTGATTTCGCTGTGCAGCGGTTTGTCCGAAACACAGAGCAACGTGCCGTACGGCACCCGCAGGCGATAACCCTGCGCTGCGATCGTGCCGCTTTCCATGTCCACCGCCACTGCGCGGGACAGGTTGATCAGCGGCCGTTCCTGCGCCCAGCGCAGTTCCCAGTTGCGGTCGTCGTAGGTCAGAACCGTGCCGGTGCGCAGGCGTTTCTTCAGGTCGTCGCCTTTCTCGCCGGTGACATTCGCCGCTGCCTGTTGAAGCGCAAGCTGCACTTCGGCCAGTGCCGGGATCGGAATATTCGGCGGCACCACACGATCAAGAATGCCGTCGCGACGCATGTAGGCGTGGGCCAGCACGTAATCGCCGATGGTCTGCGACTGACGCAGGCCGCCGCAGTGGCCGATCATCAGCCAGCAATGCGGGCGCAGCACGGCCAGGTGATCGGTGATGTTCTTGGCGTTGGACGGGCCGACACCGATATTCACCAGCGTCACGCCGTGGCCATCGCTGGCGATCAGGTGATAGGCCGGCATCTGGTAACGGTGCCAGACCACACCGGCGGCAATCGCCGAGGCTTCACCGTGGTCCATGCTCTTCTCGATGATCACGTTGCCGGGCAGGACCATGCGCACGAAACGCGGGTCGCGGCGCAACTGCTCCAGACCATGAACGATGAACTGATCGACGTAGCGATGATAGTTGGTCAGCAGAATCCACGGCTGCACATGGCGCCAGTCACTGCCGGTGTAATGCACCAGACGGCGCAGCGAGAAATCCACGCGCGCGGCGTCGAACAGCGCCAGTGGCAGCGGATCGGTGTTTTCCCAGTCGTAGAGGCCGTCGGCAATGCCATCGGTAGCGGCGGACAGGTCAGTACTCGGGAACACCCGCGCCAGCACCGCTGCAGTGACGCCGGAACCGGCCAGTTCATCGCCCTGCTCGACCACATACGGATACGGAATGTTCTGCTGGCTGACGCCGACTTCGACGGTCACGGTGAAGTCGTGCATCAACGGCGTCAGTTGTTCAAGCAGGTATTTGCGAAACGCCGCCGGGTGGGTGACGGTGACGCTGTAAGTGCCCGGCAACTGCACCTTGGCGTAAGCGCGGGTGGTCTGCGGCACTTCGCCCTGGCAGTGGTAGGTCAGACGCAGTTCGGGATAACGAAACAGGGCACGCTGTTCGGCGTCGGGCTCGACGCGGTCCTTGAGGTAACGCTTGAGGGCAGAATTCAGCGCAGTGGTGGCCCGCTCATGCAGCTCGGCCAGACGATCCACGGCTTGTTCGGCGGTTTGAACGACAATAAACGCTTCGGTCACGATCAGCTTCCTGTGTTCTGACTTGCAGAGCTTCATCTTGCCTGCATCGTGGACGCACGGGAACAGTGGCGTTGTGGCGATACTTAAATCTGCAGATCAATGATGTCCCCTGTGGGAGCGAGCCTGCTCGCGAATGCGGTGGATCATCCAATAAAGATGTCGACTGACACACCGCTTTCGCGAGCAGGCTCGCTCCCACAGGGGGGATTTGAGGTGGGTCAGAAAAGCTGTGGAGTCGAGCGGGCGACGATCGCTTCGACGTTCAGCCCACGCGGCAACGCGCCGTAGACGCGACCGCCACCGCTCAGACGGCTGGCAATGAAAGCATCGCTTACGGCTGAATTCCCCGCCTCCAATAGAAGCCTGGCCTGCAATCCAAGGGCGATGTCTTCGGTCAACTGCCGCGCCCGATACTGAATGTCACTGGTGTCCTTGAACTGCGCCTGCAACTGCTGGATATGCGCGGCCAGACGCTTGTCGCCATGGCCATCGCCCAGTTCGCTGAACAGCACATCCAGCACGCCCGGCTCCTTTGACAATGCGCGCAGCACATCCAGACATTGCACATTCCCCGAACCTTCCCACGTCGAGTTCACCGGCGCTTCGCGGTACAGGCGCGGCAGGATGCTGTCCTCGACGTATCCAGCACCGCCCATGCATTCGGCGGCTTCGTTGATCATTCCTGGCGCACGCTTGCAGATCCAGTATTTGCCCACTGCCGTCACCAGCCGCGCAAACTGCGCTTCGTGGCGATCATCCAGATGATCCAGCGCTTTGCCCATGCGCAGACTCAGCGCCAGCGCGGCTTCGCTTTCCAGGGCCAGATCGGCGAGTACGTTTTGCATCAGCGGCTGCTCGCTGAGCAATTTGCCGCCGACCTTGCGATGCGCGCAGTGATGGCTGGCCTGGGTCAGTGCCTGGCGCATCAGCGAGCTGGAGCCGACCATGCAATCGAAACGGGTCATCGCCACCATTTCGATAATGGTCGGCACGCCGCGCCCTTCTTCGCCGATCATCCATGCCAGTGCGCCACGAAACTCCACTTCGCTGGAGGCGTTGGACTGGTTGCCGAGTTTGTTTTTCAGACGCTGGATGTAGAACTGATTGCGCGTGTCGTCCGGGCGATGGCGCGGCAGCAGGAAGCAACTCAAGCCCTTGTCGGTTTGCGCTAATGTCAGGAAGGCGTCGCACATCGGCGCCGAACAAAACCACTTGTGCCCGACCAGTTCATAGGCCTGACCCGGGCCGCTGGCGCCGACCGGGTAAGCCTTGGTGGTGTTGGCGCGCACATCGGTGCCGCCCTGCTTCTCGGTCATCGCCATGCCGATGGTCACGCCGGCCTTGTGCGCCATGCCGACGTTGCGCGGATCGTATTCGGTGGCGAGGACTTTCGGCAGCCACTGTTCGGCCAGGTCCGGCTGCAAGCGCAGGGCCGGCACGCTGGCGAAGGTCATGGTCAGCGGGCAACCACTGCCGGCCTCGGCCTGGCTGTGCAGATAGGTCATCGAAGCGCGGGCGACATGCGCGCCGTCCTGCGGGTGCGCCCAAGGCAGCGAGGTCAGGCCATGTTCGATCGCCGTGCGCATCAGCTGGTGGTAAGCCGGGTGAAACTCGACCAGATCGATGCGATGGCCGTAGCGATCATGGCTGGCAAATAGCGGTTTGTTCTGGTTGGCGAGAAACCCCGCTTCCATCAGCGGCCCACCCGCCAGTGCGCCATAGGCATCGATGCGCGACTCGGCCCAACCGGCACCAAAACGCCGCGACCACTCCTGTAAAGGCAGGTCGATGCGGTACAGGTTGGTGCCGTCCAGCGACGGCGGCTGATTGGTGACTTCGTGGGTTTCAGCGAACTGATGCAGGTTCATGACGGCGCTCCGTGTTCAGCAATGGCACCAGTTAAGCACTGGTGCTTTTTTGAACAAAGTGTCATAGGCGCCGTTTTTGCGGCGCTTTTACCCCATCAGCAACTGAGTACGCGGCGCTGCAAGGCAGCCTGCAGATCCTCGAATTTCACCGGTTTGTGCAGATAGTCGATAGGCGCGCCCGGCGCGCATTGTTCGCGATCCGCACCCAGCGCCAGCATGAACACTGGCAAATGCGCGCAGCCTGGCAATGCATGGATCTGGCAGCACAGCGATGCACCTTCGTGGTTGGGCAACTGGCAATCGATCAGCACTGCATCGAAGTTTTCCCGTTGCAGGCAGTCCAGCGCGGCGGCGCCGTTATCCGCGCTGCGCACGCGGAAACCGAGCTTGAGCAACATGCCACGCATCACCAGTTGATTGACGCTGTTGTCATCCACCAGCAGCACCGTGCAGTCCTGCGGCGCACGAATGCAATCGCGGGGCGGCTGATCCGCAGGCGCTTCGATCACCGGCAGTTCGAATTCGACATCGAGCTGGAAGCGGCTGCCGCGTCCCGGCTCGGAACGATGGGTGAGTTTGCCGCCGAGCAATTCGACCAGTTGCCGACAGATCGCCAGACCAACACCGAGGCCGCCGTATTCGCGAGTCATCGAACCGTCGAGCTGGAAGAAACGCTGATACAGGGTTGCCTCGCCCAGATCAGTGAAACCGATACCGGTGTCGATCACCGCGAACGACAGCGCCATGCGCTCATCTGCCGACGGCCGACCGGTAACGCGCAACGCCAGGCCGCCGACACGGGTGAACTTGATCGCATTGTCCAGCAGGCACTCCAGGCACTGCGCCAGTTTCGCGCTGTCGCCGAGCAAGCGATCCGGCAGGGTCGGCAGCACCTCGACCTTGAAGTCCAGCGACTTGCTCGCTGCATTACCTTCAAACTGCACGCGCAAGGCTTCGACCACTGCGCGCAGGCTGAAACTGCCCGGCGTCGCCTTGAGCTTGCCGGCCTGCAATTCAGTGAGCGTGAGGATGCCATTGACCATGCGCATCATGTCGCGAGCAGAACCGGCGGCGGTCTGTTGATATTGCTCAAGCTCGGGATCGAGGTCGACGGTCTGCATCAGCTCCAGCGAACCGATCACGCCGTTCATCGGCGTGCGCAGTTCGTGGGTCAGCGTCGCGAGGAATTCATCCTTGAGCTTGTTGCTGTGGGCCAGTTGCTGGTTGAGCACTTCGAGTTTCTGCCCGGCGTCGAACAAGGTCTGCGCCTGTTGTTCGCGCATGGCGTTGATGCGATCGGCCAGCGCCAGCGACAGCAGCGCCACCTCGATCGCCGAGCCGATCTGGCTGGCGTACATGGTCAGGAACACGTTGGGCAGCAGGCCCAGCACCATCAGCGTGTTGACGATGCCGCCGAGCAGGAATGCCGACCAGGCGATGATGAAGTAACGCGCCACCCGCAGGCCGCGCCACCAGGCAAGGATCCCGGCGGCAAAGATCACCACGGTGAAGGTCAGCGCCAGTGTGGTCGCCAGGCGCAGGGCCAGGGCGTAACTGGTCATCAGCGACAGACCGATCACCAGTGCACTGAAGGCTATCAGGCCGATCAGCAAGCGATCCAGCCAAGGGCTGTGGGTCTTGGTCTGCAGGAAACTGCGGGCGAACTGGCTGCCGAAAAGCCCGGCGCAACCGATGAAGAATGGCGTCGCGGCGTTGGCCCACCATGGGTTGTCCGGCCAGAAATACTCGACCGCCGCGCCATTCACCGACAATTGATAGAGGCCGAACGAGCCGATATAGAAGATGTAATAGAGGTAGCTAGTGTCGCGCACGCTCAGGTAAATGAACAGGTTGTAGACCAGCATCCCCAACAGCACGCCATAAATGATGCCGAGCACATACAGGCGCACCGGTTGGTCTTCGAGGTACGCGGTGCTCGACCACAACGTCACCGGCGCCTGGATCGAGCCTTCGCTGGCCAGTCGCAGGTACAGCGTCTGCTGTTGATCCGGTTTGAACGGCAAGTCGAACAGGTAATTGTTCTGGCGGATCTCGCGACTGGCGAAGGGCAAGGCATCGCCGGTCTGGCGCACCAGTCGGTATGCACCGGTGGCATCAGGCAAGTAAAGATCGAGGTGATCGAGTGGCGGATACGCCAGTTCCAGTAGCCAGGTGCGCTGGGCGGCCGGGTTGCTCGGGCGGTAATGCAGGTCGATCTTCAGCCAGAACGCCGAGCGCGAGTAACCGGCGTTGAGCGTGGCTTTGTCGTGGGTTTTGAACTGGCCGGCGGCATCTTGCGCGCGGACGTCGGCAATCGTCGCCTGACCGCTCGGGTCTTCGAACACTTGCAGCGATCGGCCCAGTGGCAGGCTCTGGGTGAATTCGTCGAATTCGACGGCGCTCGCCATGAGGGGCAAGCAGAACAGCAACATCAGCAAATAGCGCATTGAAGCCCCAGCGTGGCTCGTCCGGTTGTGTCAGGAAGCCCCCCATTCCCTTTGAGTAGACGTAAAACCGGTATTACCTGTGATTGTTTGGATCCAGCCTAGCATAGCCGTTGATGGCCATTGAGCACCATGGAAATTTTTCCTACAACGGCTCTAGAACGGGCGTTCCAGGGCAAAGCACCGAGATAGAGCTGTTGGAATGGTCAGGAACGTCAAAGATCGCAGCCTCCGGCAGCTCCTGCATTTATCTTGCTCTGCCACCCACACCCCAAAATCAGCTTTGGTGGTAAGCTCGCGCACCATGAATATCTACAGCTCCCGCCCCGTTGTCCTCTGTCTCTCCGGCCACGACCCCAGTGGTGGCGCCGGCTTGCAGGCAGATATCGAAGCCCTGCTCGCGCAGGGTTGCCATGCGGCTCCGGCCGTCACCGCCCTGACCGTGCAAGACACGGTCAACGTCACTGACTTCCGCGTCCTCGACCGTGAGTGGGTACTGGCCCAGGCCAACGCCGTGCTCAACGACTCCGAAGTCGCCGCAGTGAAACTGGGCATGCTCGGTTCGCTGGAGATGGTCGACACCGTGGTGGAACTGCTCTCGGCGCACCCGCACCTGCCAGTGGTCTGCGACCCGGTGCTGCGTGCCGGCGGCGGCGGACGCCTGGGCAAGGACGAGGTCGGCTATGCGATGCGCGAGCGTCTGCTGCCGCTGTCGATCATTGCCACGCCCAATCTTCCTGAAGCGCGCATCCTCGCCGAACTGCCCGAAGGCACGGCCGACGAGTGCGCGGAAAAACTCCTGCCATTCGTCAAAAACCTGCTGATTACCGGCGGACATGGCGACGAAACTGAAATCCACAACCGCGTGTACAGCCGCGACGGCCTGCGCGAAACCTTTATCTGCCAGCGCCTGCCGGGCAGCTATCACGGCTCCGGTTGCACATTGGCCAGCGCTTTGGCCGGTCGCCTGGCCCAGGGCGAGCACCTGGCCAGTGCCGTGCGCAGTGCGCTGGATTACACCTGGCGGACGCTGCGCGATGCCGAACAACTGGGCAAAGGCCAGTTCGTGCCGCGTCGCCTGCCGCTGGATTTCTGCTCGTAACGTCGTGAGGTCTGCCCGATGAAACTACGTGGCCTGTATGCCATTACCGACAGCCAGTTGCTGGCCGGCAAGTTTCTGTCTTACGTGGAGGCGGCGCTCGACGGCGGCGTCACCCTGCTGCAATACCGCGACAAGAGCAGCGACGAGGCCCGCCGTCTGCGCGAGGCCGAAGCGTTGCGCAACCTGTGCGAGCGCTACAAGACGCAACTGATCATCAACGATGACGCCGAGCTGGCCGCACGCCTCAACGTCGGCGTGCACCTCGGGCAGACCGACGGCCCGCTGTCGCCGACCCGCGCCCTGCTCGGTTCGAAAGCCATCATCGGCTCGACCTGCCATGGGCAAATCGCTCTGGCCGAACAGGCTGCCAAAGAAGGCGCGAGTTACGTTGCCTTCGGCCGCTTCTTCAATTCCACCACCAAACCCGGTGCGCCGAGTTGCAGCCTCGACTTGCTCGACGAAGCCAAACGCACGCTGCACTTGCCGGTCTGCGCGATTGGCGGCATCACCCTCGATAACGCCGCGCCGCTGGTCGAGCACGGTGTCGATCTGCTCGCCGTGATCCACGGTTTGTTCGGCGCCGAGAGCAGCGCCGAAGTGACCCGCCGCGCCCGCGCCTTCAACGAACTTCTGAAAATCTGATTTGAGAGCCCGATCATGTCTCGTTCCGAAACCCTGTTTGCCAATGCTCAGAAACACATCCCCGGCGGCGTCAACTCGCCGGTGCGCGCGTTCAAGAGCGTCGGCGGCACCCCGCTGTTCTTCAAACACGCCGAAGGCGCTTACGTCACCGACGAAGATGACAAGCGCTATGTCGATTACGTGGGTTCGTGGGGCCCGATGATCCTTGGCCACAGCCATCCGGACGTGCTCGACGCGGTGCGCAATCAGCTGCAACACGGCCTGTCCTACGGCGCGCCGACGTCGATGGAAACCGAGATGGCCGATCTGGTCTGCTCGCTGGTGCCGTCGATGGACATGGTGCGCATGGTCAGCTCCGGCACCGAAGCGACCATGAGTGCGATCCGTCTGGCCCGTGGTTACACCGGTCGCGACAGCATCATCAAGTTCGAAGGCTGCTACCACGGCCACTCCGACAGCCTGCTGGTCAAGGCCGGTTCCGGCGCTCTGACCCAGGGCGTACCGAGCTCGGCCGGCGTGCCGGCAGCGTTCGCCAAACACACCCTGACCCTGCCGTTCAACGACATCGACGCGGTTGAAGCGATGCTCGCTGAAGTAGGTGAGGACGTGGCGTGCATCATCGTCGAACCGGTCGCCGGCAACATGAACTGCGTGCCGCCAGCGCCGGGCTTCCTCGAAGGCCTGCGTTCGCTGTGCGACAAACATGGTGTGGTGCTGATTTTTGACGAAGTGATGACCGGCTTCCGCGTCGCCCTCGGCGGTGCCCAGGCGCACTACGGTGTGACGCCGGACCTGACCACGTTCGGCAAGATCATCGGCGGCGGCATGCCGGTGGGCTGCTTCGGTGGCAAACGCGAAATCATGCAGCGCATCGCCCCACTGGGCCCGGTGTATCAGGCCGGTACGTTGTCGGGTAATCCGCTGGCGATGGCTGCCGGCCTGACGACCCTGCGCCTGATCAGCCGCCCGGGCTTCCACGCCGAACTGACCGACTACACCGCGCGCATGCTCGACGGTCTGCAACAGCGCGCCGATGCCGCCGGCATCCCGTTCGTGACCACTCAGGCCGGCGGCATGTTCGGTCTGTACTTCAGCGGCGCCGACGACATCGTCACCTTCGACGACGTGATGGCCAGCGACGCGGCAATGTTCGGTCGCTTCTTCCACTTGATGCTCGAAGGTGGCGTGTACCTGGCGCCGAGCGCTTTCGAAGCCGGTTTCACCTCGATTGCCCACGGCGAAGCCGAGTTGCAACTGACGCTGGACGCCGCCGAGCGCGCCTTCGCCGCATTGACATAATCGCCGTACCGCTGACGTTGGCTATGGCCAGCGTCAGCTTTCACCTACATCCGCTCGGTTTTTCCGACGCGTCTGCGAAAATCCTGCCCGAATCGGGCGATATATTCCCCACGCAGCAGAAAAACGAGTAAAGACTTTGTAAGGTTGGCCCTGCTTATTTCATAATGCGCGCTTATTGGATCCCTCGACGGGTCCGCGTGCCCTTCAGAGGTAAGTCGATTCCCATGAACCGCACCGGCCGCACCCTTGCATTGGGCTGCCTGTTGCTCCTTCAGCCCCTGCTCGCGCATGCACAAGCAGGCGGCAACTCGTTGTTGATCCCGGCGATGGGTCGTTGCACCCTCAATACTCAGCCGCAAGACGTCACGCAGGCATTGGCCGCCTGCCAGAAAGCGGCGGACGAAGGGGACGCGCAAGCGCAATACGAGTTGGGTGAGTTCTACTACGACGGCAAGAACGCGCCGCGCGACCTCAATCAAGCCCTGAGCTATTTCGAAAAGGCCTCGCTGCAAGGCCACGCCCAGGCGCAATTCAAGCTCGGCAGCATGTTCTTCCACGGCGAAGGCGTGCAGGCCAACAATATCCAGGCCTACATCGTGCTGAAGATGGCAGCGGTCAACGGTGCTGAAGAGGCATTGGACACGGCTGACGAAGTCTCGGAAAAGATGTCCCGCGAAGATCTCGAAACCGCCACTCAGGTGCTCGGGCAGATTTTCCGCAAATACCTGATGGAACTGCAGAACGCCGACGGGCGCACGCCATTCTCCCCACTGCCCTAAAGGCTGTGGAGATGACCTGTGGCGAGGGGATTCATCCCCGTTGGGCTGCGAAGCAGCCCCAAACCCTGCAACCCGGTTCTGTCTGACACATATTGCTGGATGGATTGCGACTGCTTCGCAGCCGAGCGGGGCGGTGCGACGTTTCGCTAAATCCCCTCGCCACAACATCATTCCAAATCCAAAGCTGTGCTTACTTCTCAGGCATCGGCATCGGAAACGGCATGACATTGCCGACCGCGCCCCGGGCTTCGCTGATTTTCGGCGTGCCCAGACGTTCCACTTCGTCGATGCGCACGATCGAATGCATCGGTACAAAGCTGCGCACCACGCCTTCGAATTGCGCCTTGAGCTTTTCTTCGCTCGGATCGACGACCATTTGCGTGCGCTCGCCAAAGACGAATTCTTCAACTTCCAGGAAACCCCACAGATCACTCTGATAGATCTGCTTGGCGTACATTTCGAACACCTGGCCCTGGTTGAGGAAAATCACCTTGTAGATTGGAGCTTCGCGTTTGGTCATGGCGGGCGGATAACATCGGGGTAAAA
The DNA here is from genome assembly GCF_054667565.1 of Pseudomonas sp. S3_G06. NCBI lineage: Bacteria > Pseudomonadati > Pseudomonadota > Gammaproteobacteria > Pseudomonadales > Pseudomonadaceae > Pseudomonas > Pseudomonas sp. S3_G06. The sequence continues at coordinate 65,215 of NZ_CP162738.1, read as the reverse complement.
ATGAGGGCGCGAACTATAGCATAGCCACCGGACGCACAGCGGTAGGAACCTGACGGCTTGTTCCCTATAATGCGCGGTTCTTTGAATCACGTGACGACCCGAATCCATGGCCAAGAAGCTTTACATCGAAACCCACGGTTGCCAGATGAACGAGTACGACAGCTCGCGCATGGTCGATCTGCTGGGCGAACATCAGGCCCTGGAAGTCACCGCTCGCGCGGAAGACGCCGACGTGATTCTGCTCAACACCTGCTCGATCCGCGAACGCGCGCAAGACCGCGTGTATTCGCAACTCGGCCGCTGGCGCGAACTGAAGCTGGCCAACCCGGACATGGTCATCGCCGTCGGCGGTTGTGTGGCCAGTCAGGAAGGCGCGGCGATCCGCGATCGCGCGCCGTACGTCGATGTGGTGTTCGGCCCGCAGACCCTGCACCGTCTGCCGGAAATGATCGACGCCGCGCGCAGCAGCAAGCTGCCGCAGGTCGACGTGTCGTTCCCGGAAATCGAAAAATTCGACCACCTGCCGGAGCCGCGTATCGACGGCCCGAGTGCCTACGTGTCGGTGATGGAAGGTTGCAGCAAGTACTGCACGTTCTGCGTGGTGCCGTACACTCGTGGCGAAGAGGTCAGCCGACCGTTCGACGACGTGATCGCGGAAATCATTCACCTGGCCGAACACGGCGTGCGTGAAGTGACCTTGCTCGGGCAGAACGTCAACGGCTATCGCGGCCAGACCCACGACGGTCGTCTGGCCGATCTGGCCGAACTGATCCGCGTGGTCGCCGCTGTCGATGGCATAGACCGCATCCGCTACACCACCTCGCACCCGCTGGAGTTCTCCGACAGCCTGATCCAGGCCCACGCCGAAGTGCCGGAACTGGTCAAGCACCTGCACTTGCCGGTGCAGTCGGGCTCGGACCGGATTCTCGCGGCGATGAAGCGCAACCACACGGCGCTGGAGTACAAATCCAAGCTGCGCAAATTGCGCGCCGCCGTACCGGGGATCTGCATCAGTTCGGACTTCATCGTCGGTTTCCCCGGCGAAACCGAGAAGGACTTCGAACAGACCATGAAGCTGATTGCCGATGTCGGCTTCGATTTCTCCTACTCGTTCGTCTACAGCCAGCGCCCGGGCACGCCCGCTGCCGATCTGGCCGACGACACCCCGGAAGAACTGAAGAAAGAACGCCTCAACGCGCTGCAACATCGTTTGAATCAGCAGGGCTTCGAGATCAGCCGACAAATGGTCGGCTCGATCCAGCGCATTCTGGTGACCGATTACTCGAAGAAAGACCCGGGCGAGCTGCAGGGCCGTACCGAGAATAACCGTATCGTCAACTTCCGCTGCGACAATCCCACCCTGATCGGTCAGTTCGCCGACGTGCACATCGACGCCGCGCAACCGCACTCACTGCGTGGCTCGCTGGTTCAATAACACCATCGCATTGTGGATGGGGCTTCTGTGATGAGGGGATTTATCCCCTCACCACAAAAGACCCCGCCAGCCACAGAGAATGGGTTGCAAAGCAGCCTCGATATTTAAGAGCTTTCGCACCCACGTCACTGGCGTTATCCTTGATTTCATCCTAATTGCCCCAGGGCGGCTAAATACGACCTTGAACGCACCCATCGAACCACATCGTTTTCTCCTCGAGCCTTTTGAGGCTCGCCGCTTCGCCAATCTGTGCGGGCAATTCGACGAGCATTTGCGCTTGATCGAACAGCGCCTGGCCATCGAGATCCGCAATCGCGGAAACCAGTTCGAGTTGATTGGCGATCCAAAACTCACCACGTCCGCAGAAAACCTGCTGCGCCGCCTGTACCGGGAAACCAAGGGTACCGAGCTGTCGCCAGACCTGGTGCACCTGTTCATTCAGGAATCAGCAGATATCGACAACCCGGCCCCTGCCGAAGCGACCGTCGCCCTGCGCACCAAGAAAGGCATGATTCGCCCGCGCGGCTTGAATCAGCAGCGCTATGTGAAGGAAATCCTCGGCAACGACATCAACTTCGGCATCGGCCCGGCCGGTACCGGCAAGACCTATCTGGCCGTGGCCTGCGCGGTTGACGCACTGGAGCGCGAGCAGATCCGCCGCATCCTGCTGGTGCGTCCGGCGGTCGAAGCGGGGGAAAAACTCGGCTTCCTGCCCGGCGACCTGTCACAAAAGATCGACCCGTACCTGCGCCCGCTCTACGACGCGCTGTACGAAATGCTCGGTTTCGAATACGTCGCCAAGCTGATCGAGAAACAGGTGATCGAAGTCGCACCGCTGGCCTACATGCGCGGTCGTACGCTGAACAACAGCTTCATCATTCTCGACGAGAGCCAGAACACCACCGTCGAGCAGATGAAGATGTTCCTCACGCGCATCGGCTTCGGCTCCACCGCCGTGATCACCGGCGACATCACCCAGGTCGACCTGCCGCGCGGCACCAAGTCCGGCTTGCACCATGTGATAGAAGTGCTCAAAGACGTGCCGGGCATCAGCTTCACCCATTTCCAGCCCAAAGACGTCGTGCGCCACCCGTTGGTGCAGCGGATCGTCGAGGCCTACGAGCGCTTCGAGATCCGTGCCGAAGCTGCGAAGGAAGCCTCGCGCGATGCTTGAGCTGGATCTGCAAATCGCCACCGAGGCCAGCGCGCCGAGTGAAGCCGAGTTCCGTCAGTGGTGCGAACTGGCCCTGCGCCAGCGCAGCGCTGATTCGGAAATGACCATTCGTCTGGTCGACGAGGAAGAAGGCCGCGAGCTCAATCACACCTGGCGCCACAAGGACTACGCGACCAATGTGTTGTCGTTCCCGGCGGAAGTGCCTGACGAGTTTCTCGATATCCCGCTGCTCGGCGATCTGGTGATCTGCGTGGCCGTGGTCGAACGCGAAGCCGCCGAGCAGGGCAAGGAACTAAAGGCCCACTGGGCACATCTGGTCATTCACGGCTGCTTGCATCTGCTGGGTTACGACCATATAGATGACGACGAAGCCGAAGAAATGGAAGCACTGGAACGCGAGTTGCTTGCTGAACTGGGCTATCCCGATCCGTACGCGGACGACGAAACCGAACACTCCCCCATCGTTACAACAAAGGATTCAGAGTAATCGCTATGAGCGAAGATCGATCGAGCAACGGGCAGAAGTCATGGCTGGGTAAACTGACCCAGGCTTTTGCCCACGAGCCGAAGAACCGTCAGGAGCTCCTCGAGCTGCTGCGTGATGCACATCAGAACAAACTGCTGGACAGCGAAGCGCTGGCCATCGTCGAAGGCGCCATTCAGGTGGCTGACCTGCAAGTGCGCGACATCATGGTGCCGCGCTCGCAGATGATCAGCATCAAGGCGACCCAGACACCCCGCGAATTCCTCCCTGCCGTAGTCGACTCGGCCCACTCGCGCTATCCGGTCATCGGCGAAAGCCATGACGACGTGATGGGCGTGCTGCTGGCCAAGGATCTCCTGCCGCTGATCCTCAAGGAGAACGGCGACAGCTTCAACATCAAAGATCTGCTGCGCCCGGCCACCTTCGTGCCGGAGTCCAAGCGTCTGAACGTGCTGCTGCGTGAATTCCGCGCCAACCACAACCACATGGCCATCGTGATCGACGAGTACGGCGGTGTGGCCGGCCTGGTGACCATCGAAGACGTGCTGGAACAGATCGTCGGCGACATCGAAGACGAGCACGACGTCGAAGAAGACAGCTACATCAAACCCCTGCCCAGCGGTGATTTCCTGATCAAGGCGCTGACGCCGATCGAGAACTTCAACGAGTTCTTCGACAGCGAATTCTCCGACGACGAGTTCGACACCGTCGGCGGTCTGGTGATGAGCGCGTTCGGCCACTTGCCAAAACGCAACGAAATCACTGAAATCGGCGCCTATCGCTTCCGCATCCTGAACGCCGACAGCCGTCGGATTCATTTGCTGCGTCTGACGCCAATTGCTCGTTAATTCTAAGGACTGAAATGCGCTGGACAACCCGCCCCGGCTGGCCCGGTAACCTGCTGGCCGTGGCGGCCGGTGCAATTACCACCTTCGCTCTCGCCCCGTTCAACATCTGGCCGCTAGCTTTGCTCGCGGTCGGTTTTTTCTACGCCGGTTTGCGTGAGCTGAGCCCGCGTCAGGCGCTCGGCCGTGGCTGGTGCTTCGGCTTCGGCCTGTTCGGTGCCGGCACCAGCTGGATCTATTACAGCATTCATCATTTCGGCGGCGCTTCGGTGTTGCTGGCCGGGTTCTTGATGCTGCTGTTCACCGCGGCGATTGCCTGGTTCTTTGCCCTGCCCGCGTGGCTTTGGGCGCGCTGGTTGCGGCGTAACGAAGCACCGCTGGCGGATGCCTTGGCGTTTGCGGCGTTGTGGGTCGGCCAGGAAGCCTTTCGCGGCTGGTTCCTCACCGGTTTCCCATGGCTTTATTCCGGTTACAGCCAGCTCGATGGCCCGCTGGCCGGGCTCGCGCCGGTGGGCGGCATGTGGCTGGTGTCGTTTGTTCTGGCACTGACCGCAGCGCTGATCTACAACGCGCCGCGCTTGTTGCACGCTCGTCGCAAGGTTTTCATCGCGGCCGGTGTGGTACTTCTGGCGGGGCCTTGGGTAGCAGGTATCGCCCTCAAAGGCCACGCGTGGACCAGCCCGTCCGGCGCACCGCTGACCGTGGCCGCAATTCAGGGCAATGTCGCGCAAAGCATGAAATGGGACCCGGCCGAGCTCAACGCGCAACTGGCGCTGTACCGTGATCTGAGCTTCCGCTCCAAACCGGTCGATCTGCTGATCTGGCCGGAAACCGCCGTGCCGGTGTTGAAGGAGTCCGCCGAGGGCTACCTGACGATGATGGGCAACTTCGCCGCCGAGCGTAAGTCAGCGTTGATCACCGGTGTGCCGATCCGCCAGACCGTGCATCACGAACGGCGCTTCTTCAACGGCATCACCGTGGTCGGCGAAGGCGACGGCACTTATCTGAAGCAGAAACTGGTGCCGTTCGGCGAGTACGTGCCGTTGCAGGACGTGTTGCGCGGCTTGATCGCGTTCTTCGACCTGCCAATGTCGGACTTCGCGCGCGGCCCGTCGGATCAAGCGCTCTTGCAAGCCAAGGGTTACCAGATCGCACCGTTTATCTGCTACGAGGTGGTCTATCCGGAATTCGCCGCCGGCCTGTCGGCACGCAGTGATCTGCTGCTGACGATCAGCAACGACACCTGGTTCGGCACGTCCATCGGCCCGCTGCAACACCTGCAAATGGCGCAGATGCGCGCGCTGGAAGCCGGACGCTGGATGATCCGCGCGACCAACAACGGCGTCACCGGCCTGATCAACCCGTTCGGGCAGATCACCGAGCAGATTCCGCAGTTCGAACAAGGCGTGTTGTATGGCGAAGTGGTACCGATGCACGACCTGACGCCGTACCTGCAATGGCGCTCGTGGCCGCTGATCGTGTTGTGCCTGCTGCTGTTTGGCTGGGCGTTGATGGCCAGCCGCATGTCGAAGACCCTCTGAGAAATGTGGCGAGGGGATTTATCCCCGCTGGAGTGCGCAGCAGACCCCTCTTCTGAAGGTAAGAGAGGGGCCGCTACGCGCCCCCTCGGGGATAAATCCCCTCGCCACAATGATCTTCAGCGGTAAAACAACGAATACCCTACCTGCCCCACCGCCTCATTGAGCAATTGCCCGCTCTGCCAGATCGACTTGAATTCCGGCAGCCAGCCTCCGAACGGCCGGGCATTATCGGTACCTAGGAAACCCACCGGCGCCGGCACCACTTCGAATCCCGCCTGCTCAAAGCTCCACACCGCACGCGGCATGTGCCACGCCTGCGTCACCACGACAACCCGCTTGATCCCCTGGGGCAAGAGGATATCTGCCGTCATCTTCGCGTTCTCCCATGTGGTACGGCTCTCGCCTTCCTGCCAGCGCACGCTCACGTCGAAGTCATCACGCAACGAATCCGCCATCAACTTCGCCTCGGTCGGGGGCGTGCCGTAATGCAGGCCGCCGCTGGTCAGAATCGGCAGGCCCGAGGCCTTGGCCAGGCGTGCGGCGTAACGCTGACGCTCAAGGCCGACGCCGGTCGGCTGGTCTTCGCCCCAGGCCAGATCACCGCGCTCACGCCCCGAGCCCAGCACCACGATCGCATCGGCGCGTTGCGCCAGCGTTGCCCATTCCTGCCGCGCCAGCGGCGGCTCTCGTTCCAGCGCCTTGGCGCTCCACTGCACTACCACCGGCAGGCTCATCAGCCACAGGCCGCCAAAGCCGAGGGCAAAACACACACCCGCCAGACGCGGCCGCGAGCGGCGCAGCCACCAGGCGGCCAGCAACAGCAGCAAAAGAATGCCGGGCGGCAGTAAAAGTTGTTTGATGAAATAGCGAAAGGGCATCGGGCATCTCCAAAGATGCCCGAAGCCTAAGAGTGTTGATTACGCGTTACAACCAGTAGGCCGGATCCGGTTGCAAAAGATCCGTTTCATGACCTGCCATGCGCTTACTTGGCCTGCACAGAACGCACCTTGCCGGTGTCTCTGCGCGGCGCCTTGTCCTTGAGCCAGATGACCTTGGCCGAATGTGCTGCATCGAGCTGCTTCACTGCTTGAGACAGGCATCCCTGCGTTTCACGTTCACTGCGATCCAGATAGGCCTTGACCAGTTTGAACTCGGCGGGACTCAAGCCACGCAATTCCAGTTCCAGGGGGCGCTCGTCGCGCAGCCGGTCAGCGGTTTTCACGGCGTCCAGCGCCATGCCCAGACGATCGATCAACCTTTCATACAACTCGGGTTTCGTTACGTTCTTTTTCCGTTGCTCCACCATCCCTCACCTCATTGAAGATAAGACTCACTCCCCAATTAGAGCTTAGCTTCGCTGCACGAACCGGCTACACGCCGCGACCAACGGCCCTCGTCGTCCAAAAGCTCTGGCAAACAGCTGTAATCAGGGTTTCCCTCGGCCAAGCGCGGTCATGTATGCTACGGCGCTTCCTGTCATTCCACTTCCAGCGCACCCGGGCCATCCCGGATGCCGCCGTCGAAGAGGATTAGGCCACCCCTATCCAGTACAAAAGTAGCCATGCACGAACAATATCAGCCACGTGAGATCGAAGCCGCCGCCCAGTCGTTCTGGGATGAGCAAAAGTCCTTTGAAGTCAGTGAACAGCCAGGCAAGGAAACCTACTACTGCCTGTCGATGTTCCCTTACCCCAGCGGCAAGCTGCACATGGGCCACGTGCGCAACTACACCATCGGCGACGTGATCTCGCGCTACCAGCGCATGCAGGGCAAGAATGTTCTGCAGCCCATGGGTTGGGATGCGTTCGGCATGCCGGCTGAAAACGCCGCAATGAAAAACAACGTAGCGCCCGCCAAGTGGACCTACGAGAACATCGCCTACATGAAGTCGCAACTGCGCAGCCTCGGCCTCGCGGTGGACTGGTCCCGTGAAGTGACCACCTGCAAGCCGGACTACTACCGCTGGGAACAATGGCTGTTCACCCGCCTGTTCGAAAAAGGCGTGATCTACCGTAAAAACGGCACCGTGAACTGGGACCCGGTCGACCAGACCGTTCTGGCCAACGAGCAAGTCATCGACGGCCGTGGCTGGCGCTCCGGCGCGCTGATCGAAAAGCGCGAAATCCCGATGTACTACTTCAAGATCACCGCTTACGCCGACGAGCTGCTGGAAAGCCTCGACGAACTGACTGGCTGGCCGGAACAGGTCAAGACCATGCAGCGCAACTGGATCGGCAAGTCCCGTGGCATGGAAGTGCAGTTCCCGTACAACGTCGATTCGATCGGCGAAGCCGGCACCCTGAAAGTCTTCACCACCCGTCCGGACACCCTGATGGGCGCGACCTACGTCGCCGTCGCTGCCGAGCACCCGCTGGCCACCCTGGCCGCGCAGAACAATCCGGAGCTGCAAGCGTTCATCGCTGAATGCAAGGGCGGCAGCGTCGCTGAAGCCGATGTCGCCACCCAGGAAAAGAAAGGCCTGCCGACCGGCCTGTTCGTCGAGCACCCGCTGACCGGCGAGAAGCTGCCGGTGTGGGTCGCCAACTACGTGCTGATGCATTACGGCGACGGCGCGGTCATGGCGGTTCCGGCGCACGACGAGCGCGATTTCGAATTCGCTCACAAGTACAACCTGCCGGTGAAATCGGTGGTGCGCACCAGCTCCGGTGACAGCAACCCGGCGCCGTGGCAGGACGCTTACGGCGAGCACGGCACGCTGATCAACTCCGGTGAGTTCGACGGCCTCGACTTCGCCGGCGCGTTCGACGCCATGGAAGTGGCGCTGATCAAGAAAGAACTCGGCGCCTCGCGCACCCAGTTCCGCCTGCGCGACTGGGGCATCAGCCGCCAGCGCTACTGGGGCTGCCCGATCCCGATCATCCACTGCGCCACCTGCGGCGACGTGCCGGTGCCGGAAGATCAACTGCCTGTCGTTCTGCCGGAAGACGTGGTGCCGGACGGCGCCGGTTCGCCGCTGGCGCGCATGCCCGAGTTCTACGAATGCAGCTGCCCGAAATGCGGCGCGCCGGCCAAGCGTGAAACCGACACCATGGACACCTTCGTCGAGTCGTCGTGGTACTACGCCCGCTACGCCTCGCCGCACTTTGAAGGTGGCCTGGTAGAAAAATCCGCTGCCGATCACTGGCTGCCGGTGGATCAGTACATCGGTGGTATCGAACACGCCATTCTGCACCTGCTCTACGCACGCTTCTTCCACAAGTTGATGCGCGACGAAGGTCTGGTCAGCTCCAACGAGCCGTTCAAGAACCTGCTGACCCAGGGCATGGTGATCGCCGAGACTTACTATCGTCGCGAAGCCAACGGTGCCTACACCTGGTTCAACCCGGCAGACGTGGAACTTGAGCGTGACAGCAAAGCCAAGGTGATCAGCGCCAAGCTGAAATCCGACGGCCTGCCGGTGGAAATCGGCGGTACCGAGAAGATGGCCAAGTCGAAGAACAACGGCGTCGACCCGCAGTCGATGATCGACCAGTTCGGCGCCGACACCTGCCGCCTGTTCATGATGTTCGCCTCGCCGCCTGACATGAGCGCGGAGTGGTCCGACTCCGGCGTTGAAGGTTCGCACCGTTTCCTCAAGCGCGTCTGGCGTCTGGCGCAAGCCCACGTGACCCAGGGCCTGCCGGGCAAACTGGATATCGCCGCTCTGAACGACGAGCAGAAAACCGTGCGTCGTGCGATTCACCTGGCGATCAAGCAGGCCAGTCATGACGTCGGCCAGAACCACAAATTCAACACCGCCATCGCTCAGGTGATGACGCTGATGAACGTGCTGGAAAAAGCCGCGCAAGGCACCGAACAGGACCGCGCGCTGCTGCATGAAGGTCTGGAAGCGGTGACCCTGCTGCTGGCGCCAATCACCCCGCACATCAGCCACGAACTGTGGAAGCAGTTGGGTCACGCCGATGCGGTGATCGATGCAGGCTGGCCGGCCGTGGACGAAAGTGCCTTGGTGCAGGACAACCTGACCCTGGTCATTCAGGTCAACGGCAAGCTGCGCGGGCAGATCGAAATGCCGGCCAGCGCCACCCGCGAAGAGATCGAAGCCGCCGCGCGCATCAACGAAAACGTGCTGCGTTTCGTCGACGGCCTGACCATTCGCAAAGTGATCGTGGTGCCGGGCAAACTGGTCAACATCGTCGCCAGCTAAATTGGATCGGCTGCCAGGCTCGCCTGGCAGCCAGTAAAACCTTTCGGGCCGCAGAGTCGGCTCACCTGGTTTCAAGGGGAGCAACACAATGATCAAACGCAATCTGCTGGTGATGGGCCTCGCCGTTCTGCTGAGCGCCTGCGGTTTCCAGTTGCGTGGTACCGGCACCAACGAACTGTCGATCAAGGAAATCGACCTGAGCGCGCGTAACGCTTACGGCGAAACCGTGACACAGCTGCGTCAGACGCTGGAGTCCAGCGGCGTCAAGGTTTACAGCGGCGCGCCGTACAAGCTGTATCTGGCTGACGAGCAGGAAAGCCAGCGCATCCTCAGCTATGCCGGTGCCGGGCGCACAGGCGAGTATCAGGTCAGCACTGTGCTGAGCTATGACATCCGCGGCGAGAAAGACCTGTCGCTGATCAGCGACAAGCTCGAAGTGCAGAAGGTGTTCATTCACGACGGCAACAACCTCGTCGGCTCCGATCAAGAAGCCAACGACGCCCGTCATGAAATCCGTCGCGAGCTGGTGCAGCGCATGATGCTGCGCCTGTCGCAGCTGACCCCGGGCCAGTTGCAGCAACTGCAGCAAACCGCCAATGACCGCGCCAAGGCTGAAGCCGATGCGCTGGAAGCGGCACAGAAGGCTGAGGCGGAAACTCCGCGTCAGTCGCCGCTCGAAATCCCGCAGCAGTAAGACGGCCGGGGCGCCCAGGCGCCCCGTTCGCCCTTTCTTATGAAGCTCGCTCCCGCGCAACTCGGCAAACACCTGCAAGGCGCACTCGCGCCGGTCTACATCATCAGCGGCGATGACCCGCTGCTGTGTCAGGAAGCCGCCGACGCCATCCGCACCGCTGCCCGCCAGCAAGGTTTCGACGAACGCCAAGTCTTCGCCGCCGACGCCAATTTCGATTGGGGTACGTTGCTGCAGGCCGGCGCGAGCATGTCGCTGTTCGCTGAAAAACGCCTGCTGGAGCTGCGCCTGCCGTCGGGCAAGCCTGGCGACAAAGGCGCCGCCGCGCTGATCGAATACTGCTCACGCCCTGCTGAAGACACTGTCCTGCTGATCAGCTTGCCGAAGCTCGATGGCAGCGCGCAGAAAACCAAGTGGGGCAAGGCGCTGGTCGAAGGCCAGCAAACCCAGTTCGTGCAGATCTGGCCGGTGGATGCCAATCAGCTGCCGAGCTGGATTCGTCAGCGCCTGTCCCAGGCAGGCTTGTCGGCCAGTCAGGACGCCGTCGAATTGATTGCCGCGCGTGTCGAAGGCAACCTGCTCGCCGCCGCCCAGGAAATCGAAAAGCTCAAACTGATGGCCGAAGGTGGGCAGATCACCGTTGAAACCGTGCAGGCCGCCGTGGCCGACAGTGCCCGGTTCGACGTGTTCGGCCTGACTGACGCGGTGCTCAACGGCGAACCGGCCCACGCCTTGCGCATGCTCGAAGGTTTGCGCGGCGAAGGCGTCGAACCGCCGGTGATCCTCTGGGCACTGGCGCGGGAGTTGCGCCTGTTGGCCAACATTTCCCTGCAATACAGCCAGGGCACGCCACTGGACAAGTGTTTCAGCCAGTCGAAACCGCCGGTCTGGGACAAGCGCAAGCCGCTGATGAGCAAGGCTTTGCAACGCTACTCGGCGCAACGCTGGGCGCAATTGCTGCTCGAAGCGCAGCGTATCGACGCGCAGATCAAGGGCCAGGCGGCGGGTTCGCCGTGGATGAGCTTGAGTCGTCTGGCGTTGTTGATGGCTGGCCAGCGACTGTCTTTGCCTGCCGAATAAGGCAGTCGACCGCGCAGCGTCCATTCGCGAGCAGGCTCACTCCCACAGGTGACCGCGTACCAATGTGGGAGCGAGCCTGCTCGCGAAAGCGCCAGAATATTCCTACGCATGAGCTACTGGACAGACGCGCCACATCGGCAGATTATTCCCGGCGCAAAACCACCACACCGAGAGAACCCTCATGAGCAAAAAGCCAGCAAAGCATGGCCCAAACAAGGCCAAATCCATCGTCGCCCAGCCCCTGTTCCGCAGTCGCCAGGAACGACCAATCAAGGGTAAAGGCAGCTACCGCCGCGAAGCCTTCCGGTCTGACAACCGGGAGGCTTTTTACTTTCTGGCTGCCTGAAGCGCACTACCCCTCGCTCATGTTAAGGTCTGCACCTGATTCGTTTCCCTGGAACTGTGCATGCCCCCAAGTCTTTCCCGTCGTTGGCCCGTGCGCCAATTGATCGCTGCCTCCAGCTTCATTCTGCTTGTCGCCTGCGCGGAAAAACCCACCGCCGCCGATGCACAACCGCTTCAAGCCGCCCCGGTTACCACGGCCCCAGCGATTATTCCGCCGGTAGTGCCGTCCGCCGACCCGCTCGATATTCAACCGACCCAGACCTTTGCCGAATGGCAGGCGGGCTTCCGCAAGGACGCCCTCGCCGCCGGGATTCGCCCCGAGCTGTTCGATCAGGCATTTGCCAATATCAGCTTCGATGCCAGCGTGATCCGTGCCGATCGCAGTCAGCCGGAGTTTTCCCGCCCGGTGTGGGAATACCTCGATGGTGCGCTGTCGCCATTGCGCGTCCGCAAGGGCCAGGCGTTGATCAATCAGTACGCCGACATTCTGCAAAGCATCGAGCAGCGTTATGGCGTTGATCGCCAGGCACTGGTGTCGGTGTGGGGCATGGAAAGCAATTTCGGTCAGTTTCAGGGCAGCAAGTCGGTGATCAACTCGCTGGCCACCCTTGCCTACGAAGGCCGTCGTCCTGGCTTTGCTCACGCGCAATTGATTGCCGCCCTGCAGATTCTGCAACAGGGCGATATCACCCCGGAGAAAATGCTCGGTTCCTGGGCCGGCGCGATGGGCCAGACCCAGTTCATTCCGACCACTTACAACACCCACGCCGTGGACTTTGACGGTGACGGTCGCCGCGACATCTGGGGCAGCCCGGCCGATGCGCTGGCCTCGACCGCGCATTACCTGCAAAGCTCGGGCTGGCAGCGTGGCCAGCCGTGGGGTTTCGAAGTGCAATTGCCGAGCGGCTTCAACTACACCCTGGCCGATGGCGCGATTCGCAAAAGCGTCGCCGAATGGCGGCAACTGGGCGTGAACCTGCCCAATGGCGCGCAGGTGCCAGCCGGTTCCGAACAACTGTCGGCCGCCCTGCTGCTGCCGGCCGGTTATCGCGGCCCGGCGTTCCTGATCCTCGACAACTTCCGGGCGATTCTCAAGTACAACAATTCGTCGTCGTATGCGCTGGCGGTGAGCCTGCTGTCCGAGCGCTTTGAAGGCGCGGGCCTGATCAATGGCGACTGGCCGAAAGATGATCTGCCGCTGAGCCGCACCGAGCGCATCGAACTGCAGACGCTATTGAGTGCGCGTAATTATGACGCCGGCACGGCGGACGGAATTATCGGCGCCAATACGCGCAAGGCCATTCGCAGTGCCCAGCAGGCGCTGGGCTGGCCGGCGGATGGGTATCCGACGCACAAGTTGCTTGAGAGCCTGCGCGCCCAATAAAAGCATCGCGGGCAAGCCCGCTCCCACAGGGGTTCTGGTTGAAACACAATTGTGTATCCGACTCAAAACCTGTGGGAGCGGGCTTGCCCGCGATGAATGACTGTCAGGCGACCAATTTCTAGACTTTGATCACCACATCCTGCTCCAGCAGCAACTCCTGCTTCCCCGCATCCAGGCGCACCAGCGCGCCCAACGGCAGCGTCAGGTTCGGGTCGCAATGGCCACTGCGCCAACCCGACAACACCGGAATCCGCAACGGCTCAAAGGTTTGCTTGAGCAGCCGATTCAGCGCGTCGACCTCCACCCCGGCGATATCTCCGACCAGCACACCGCGCAGTCGGGCCAACTTGCCGGCCAGACGCATCTGGGTCAGCAGGCGATCAATCCGATACAGCGGCTCGTTGATGTCCTCGATGAACAGAACTGCGCCTTCGACATCAATCTCGTAGGGCGTGCCGAGGGTTGCAGCAATCATCGCCAGGTTGCCGCCGAGCAAACGCCCGTGAGCGATGCCCGGTTCGACGGTGGATAACGGATAAGCCGCCGGATGGCTCAGTACACTCCCTGACTTCAGTTGCCCGCGCAGCATGGCGAAGAATGACGTGACGGTCGGCGGCTCCTTGTCGCCGAGCAGATCGGCATTGAGCAGCGGGCCGTGAAAGGTCACAAACCCGGCGTAGCGACTGATGGCCAGGTGCAGCGCGGTGATGTCGCTATAGCCGACAAACGGCTTGGCATGCCGACTGAGCAGGTCGTAATCGATTCGGTCGAGCAGACGCGGCGTGCCGTAGCCGCCGCGCAGGCAAATTATCGCGTCGACTCCGGGGTCAGCGAACGCCGCGTGCAGATCGCGCAAACGTACGTCGTCACTGCCAGCCAGATAGCCGTCCTTCTCATAGACACCCGGAAACACCTTCAGCCCATAGCCGCGCGCGCGCATCCATTGCAGCGCTTTTTCAGTATCGAGGGCGCCGGGGCCGGCAGGCGCGATGACGCCAATCGTCCCTTCGGAGGGCAGTGCCGGTACGGGTCGGTGGGCAATCAGGGTGTGGCTCGGTCGAACGGTCATCCTTGGGCTCCAGCGGTAAAGTCATGCACACACAGTAGTCAGCTGAAGAGACAAACAAAAGCCCCTTGTCTAAGGCAAAAAAATGCCCGCCGAGGAACCGTCCTCGGCGGGCATTTTTACATCAGCAGTGAATCAGGAACCCAGCAGCTCGGCCTTGACCAGCTTCGCCTGCTCGTCGGCATGGTACGAGGAACGTACCAGCGGGCCCGAAGCGACGTTCTTGAAGCCCATCTTGTAACCTTCTTCGGCGAACCAGGCGAAGGTGTCCGGGTGCACGAAACGCTGCACCGGCAAGTGACTGCGCGACGGTTGCAGGTACTGCCCGAGGGTCAGCATGTCGATGTCGTGTTCGCGCATGCGCTTCATGACTTCGATGACTTCCTCGTCGGTCTCGCCCAGACCCAGCATCAGGCCGGACTTGGTCGGGATATGCGGCATCATCTGCTTGAAGCGTTGCAGCAGGGTCAGCGACCACTGGTAGTCCGAGCCTGGACGCGCAGCCTTGTACAGGCGCGGCACGGTTTCCAGATTGTGGTTGAACACATCCGGCGGCTCGGCAGCGGTGATTTCCAGGGCGATGTCCATGCGCCCACGGTAGTCCGGGACCAGGGTCTCGAGCTGCACGTTTGGCGACAGTTTTCGGATTTCGCGGATGCAGTCAGCAAAGTGCTGTGCACCGCCGTCACGCAGGTCGTCACGGTCAACCGAGGTGATCACCACGTATTTGAGCTTGAGGTCGGCGATGGCGATGGCCAGGCTTTCCGGCTCGTTGACGTCCAGTGGCTTCGGACGACCGTGGCCAACGTCGCAGAACGGGCAGCGACGGGTGCAGATGTCGCCCATGATCATGAAGGTTGCGGTGCCGCCGGAAAAGCATTCGCCGAGGTTCGGGCAGGACGCTTCTTCGCAGACACTGTGCAGCTTGTGCTTGCGCAGCAGGCTCTTGATGCGGTCGACTTCCGGCGAAACCGGGATGCGCACGCGGATCCAGTCGGGTTTCTTCGGCAGTTCGGTGGTCGGAATGATCTTGACCGGGATGCGTGCAACCTTCTCGGCGCCGCGCAGCTTGACGCCGGCTTCAACCTTGGGACGCGGGGCCGGGCGCTCGGTCACGTCGAGCGTCGGGATCATGGTTTGCACTGCATCAGTAGTCATATCAGTCGATTCCGCCCGTGAGGGTCGTCTGCTCAGCATAGTCGAGGTGTTTGACGAGCTGCGCGCGCAGCCGGGCACTTACCTCGGCAAATTCAATCGATCCTGCGTGATCGCTCAGCTGGGTCATGGCCAGCCCGGCGTAACCGCAGGGATTAATCCGTCGAAACGGTTCCAGGTTCATATCCACGTTCAGGGCCAGGCCATGAAAGGAACAACCGTGGCGAATGCGCAAACCCAGAGAAGCGATTTTCGCTCCATCGACGTATACGCCGGGAGCATCTGGCTTGGCGGCGGCGGTGACGCCGTAGCTGGCCAGCAGTTCGATCAGGCAGGCTTCCATGCGGCTGACCAGATCACGCACGCCGAAACCCAGCTTGCGTACATCCAGTAACAGATAAGCCACCAGTTGCCCGGGGCCATGATAAGTCACTTGGCCGCCACGATCGACCTGCACCACCGGAATATCTCCCGGCAGCAACAGGTGTTCAGCCTTGCCGGCCTGGCCCTGGGTGAACACCGGCGGGTGTTCGACGAGCCAGATTTCGTCGGCGGCAGCATTGCCGCGTTCGTTGGTAAAGCGCTGCATGGCATGCCAGACCGGCTCGTAAGCCATCTGGCCCAGCTCGCGAAAGCCCAGCGTGCCGTGCATCACAACACCATGTGCACGAAGCCGGTCGCCCGCAGTTCGCTGTTGATGTTGTACAGCTGATCCTGGTCGGTAGCGACGATGTGAAGCTGGATGGTGGTGTATTTGCCGGTGCTGCTCTGACGCTCGTCGATGCGCTCGTCATTGATGGTCGCGTGTTTCTTGACGATCTCGATGATTTCGTCCTTGCGGCCGACGCCCGTATCGCTGATCACCTTGATCGGATAATCAGTCTGGGGAAATTCGATTTTTGGCGCCTGTACTTCGGTATCGGTCATGGCGTAACGGCCTCTATAGCGCAAGCCGTGGTAACGCACATGGCCCCGCACCGGATCGGGGCGGGGCCATGCAGGTCATCACAAAATCAGTTGAACAAGCCGTAGAAGAATAGACGGATGCTATCCCACATGCGGCGGAAGATACCACCCTCCTCGACGCCATCCAGAGCGATCAGGTCGGCGCTGTGCACCACCTTGTCTTCCAGTTTGACTTCGACTTTACCGATCACGTCGCCCTTGGCGATTGGCGCAACCAGTTGCGGGTTCATGGTCATGCTGGCAGCGAGCTTCTTCAGCTGGCCTTTCGGCAGGGTCATGGTCAGGTCTTGTGCCAGGCCGGCCTTGACCTGGCTGGTGGTGCCTTTCCATACCGGCGCCTGCGCCAGTTCAGTGCCCTTCTGGTAGAAGGTCTGGGTTTCGAAGAAGCGGAAACCGTAGGTAAGCAGCTTCTGGGTTTCAGCCGCGCGGGCCACTTCGCTGTTGGTGCCGAACACCACAGCGATCAGACGCTGGCCATCACGTACAGCCGAAGACACCATGCAGTAGCCGGCTTCATCGGTGTGGCCGGTTTTCAGACCGTCAACGGTCTTGTCGCGCCACAGCAGCAGGTTGCGGTTAGGTTGCTTGATGCCGTTCCAGAAGAACTCTTTCTGCGAGTAGATCGCATAGTGAGCCGGGTCTTCGTGGATGATCGCACGGGCCAGAATCGCCATGTCGTGCGCCGACGAGTAGTGCTCAGGGTTTGGCAGACCGGTCGGGTTCATGAAGTGGGTATTGGTCATGCCCAGTTCAGTGACGGTCTTGTTCATCAGGTCGGCGAAGGCGTCTTCGCTGCCGGCGATGTGCTCGGCCAGGGCGACGCTGGCGTCGTTACCGGACTGGATGATGATGCCGTGCAGCAGGTCGCTGACAGTGACCTGCGAACCGACCTTGATGAACATCCGCGAACCGCCGGTGCGCCAGGCGTTTTCGCTGACGGTCACCGGATCGTTTTCACCGATCTGGCCGCGACGGATTTCCAGGGTCGCGATGTACGCGGTCATCAGCTTGGTCAGGCTGGCCGGTGGCAGACGCTGGTCGCCGTTGTTTTCGACCAGCACGTTGCCGCTGCTGGCGTCCATCAGAACATAGGCCTTGGCGGCCAGTTGTGGTGGCGACGGCATCATCTCGGCCGCGAAGGCGGCTGGCGAGAGGAGCAGCGGGACTAGCAGACACAGGCGTTTGGCAAAGGTGGTGATGTTCATCCGTCTCTCGAAATCGCTAATGGAAACTTGCCCGAAGGCAAAACTTATTCAGACAGCCTTCTAACGGGCCATCGCGTGTTCAGTTGCTCACTCCAGTCACCCTTGCCGGGCTTTTGTTCTTCGACGAGCCAACAACCTGGTTCACCCCCCGAATACCGCAAGTGAACCGTCAATCAAGGTCTACGTGTTACTCGGTGACCACGCTGGGCGAACCCAGATTGGCCAGACGCACACTGTTCTGCACCTGGGCGATCTCACCCGGCGAGCCGATCGGCCCCAGGCGTACCCGGTGCAGGGTCTGCTGATTGCGCACGATCGAGCTGATGAACACCGGCGCGCTCACCATCCCGCTGAGCTTCGACCTCAGCAGTTCGGCAGCGTCCGGGTTGGCGAACGCGCCCACCTGCAGATACTGGCCAGACGCTGGTGCAGAAGCGTTTTTTTGCATCGATCTGCACGGGCACCACGGCCGCGGCGTGTTGCTGCGGCGGCGGTGTCCATTGCTCGACGGTGCCGGCCGAAGCCGTAATCACTGGCGCGCTATTCTGCGCCACTTGCGGCTCGTTGAGCATCAGCGGCGCCGGACGGCCCTTGGCCGCCCACCACTGCTGCGGATCGATGCCTTCGACCTTGACCCGCGCGGTGCCGGTTTCGGCGTAGCCGAGCTTCTTCGCCGCTGCGTAGGACAAGTCGATGATGCGATCGGAGTAGAACGGCCCACGGTCGTTGACGCGCAGGATCACGGTCTTGTTGTTGTCCAGGTTGGTCACCCGGACGTAACTTGGCAGCGGCAAGGTCTTGTGCGCGGCACTCATGCCGTACAGGTCATACACTTCGCCGTTGGCGGTGTTCTGGCCATGGAACTTGGTGCCGTACCAGGACGCCGTGCCCGAAGCCACGTAGGTCTTGGATTCCTGCAACGGAAAATAGGTCTTGCCCAGCACGGTGTACGGATTGGCCTTGTACGGGCCGGTGTGCAGGGTCGGTGTTGCATCCGGGATGCGCGAAACATCGACATCCCACCAAGGCGCGCCGTCTTTGTGCGCGCGGTTGATGTCCAGGCCCGGTTGGGCGCGGACAGCAGTGGACGGGGTTTTCTGCGTCGGCGTGCGGCTGGTCGTGCAACTGGCGACCAGGACTGCCAACGCAGCGAAAGCCACCAGCTTCAGGGGTTTATTGTTAGGCAATGCCTGCATTACTTGACGCCCCGTGCTTGTACCAGCTGTTCAGACAGTTGATGTACGGCCATGGCGTACATCACGCTGCGGTTATAACGCGTGATCGCGTAGAAATTCTGCAGGCCCATCCAGTATTCAGGGCCGTTGTCGCCTTCGAGGCGAAATGCGGTAACCGGCATATCATCGCGCAGCGCATCATGACTTGACCAGCCCAGCGCCCGCAACTCTGCGACCGTCTTCACCGGCTCGATACCGGTGGTCAGGCCTTCGTCGGCCTGCTCGCCGCGCACATCGGCGCGGCTGACCACCGGTTCACCGGCAACCCAGCCATGACGCTTGAAGTAGCTGGCGACGCTGCCAATGGCATCGTCCGGGTTGTTCCAGATATTGATGTGGCCATCACCGTCGAAGTCCACCGCGTAGGCGCGAAAGCTGCTCGGCATGAACTGCGGCAGCCCCATGGCCCCGGCGTAGGAGCCTTTCAGGGTCAGCGGGTCGACCTGCTCTTCACGGGCCAGCAGCAGGAACTCACGCAATTCCTTGCGGAAAAATTCGGCACGGGGAGGATAGTCGAAGCCGAGGGTCGATAAAGCATCGATCACGCGGAAATTACCGGTATTACGTCCGAAAAAGGTCTCGACGCCGATGATCGAAACGATCACTTGTGCCGGCACGCCGTATTCCTGCTCGGCACGGGCCAGGGTCGCCTCGTGCTGACGCCAGAAGTCGACACCCCGGGCGATGCGCGCGTCAGTGATGAACATCGGGCGATATTCATTCCACTGCTTGACCCGTTCGGCGGGTTTGGAGATGGCGTCGAGAATCGACTGCTTGCGTTGCGCCTCGCGGAACACACCCATCAGTTGTTCACCGGCGAAACCGTAGTCGCGGGTCATTTCGCCGACGAATTCGGCCACCTGCGGCGAGCCTTCATAGTCGCCGGCCAGCGCTTCCTGCACGCTCCCCAGCAGGCCCATCAGGCCAACCAGCGGCGCGCATCGAGTCGCCCAGCCACGCATTACTTGCATTGCACTCTTCACCTTATTCAAACCTGTGCGATCCACTTGCGATGGGTATGGATCGACATCAAAACCCCAAACGCTGACAGCAGCGTCACCAGCGAAGTTCCTCCGTAGCTAATGAACGGCAACGGCACCCCCACAACCGGCAACAGGCCACTGACCATACCGATGTTGACGAAAACGTAAACAAAAAAAGTCATGGTCAACGCACCGGCGAGCAATTTGCCGAACAGCGTTTGCGCTTGCGCGGTGATCACCAGCCCGCGACCGATCAACAACAGATAGATCAGCAGCAGCGCGCAAATCCCCACCAGACCGAACTCTTCACCGAGCACGGCAATGATGAAGTCGGTGTGACTTTCCGGGAGAAAGTCCAGGTGCGACTGGGTGCCGAGCAGCCAGCCTTTGCCGAAGACGCCACCGGAACCGATCGCGGCTTTGGACTGAATGATGTTCCAGCCGGTCCCGAGCGGATCGCTTTCCGGATCGAGGAAAGTCAGGACCCGTTGCTTTTGATAGTCGTGCATGACGAAGAACCACATCGCCACCGACACCGGCACCGCCGCCGCCAGCACGCTGAGAATCCAGCGCCAGCGCAGACCGCCCATGAACAGCACGAAGGCGCCACCGGCGAGAATCAGCAGCGAAGTCCCCAGATCCGGCTGGCGCACGATCAGAATGAACGGCACGCCGATCAGCATCAGGCTGATGCCGACGTGCTTGAGCTGCGGCGGCAAGGTGCGTTTTGACAGGTACCAGGCGATGGTCGCCGGCATCAGGATCTTCATGAATTCCGAGGGCTGGAAGCGGATCACCCCGGGGATGTTGATCCAGCGCGTGGCGCCCATGGCGTTGTGGCCCATGATGTCGACGACGATCAGCAAGACCACGCCGATCACGTAACCGAGCGGCACCCAACGCGCCATGAAACGCGGCTCGAACTGGGCGATGACGATCATTGCCACCAGACCGATGCCGAACGACGTGGCCTGCTTGCCGAGCAGATCCCAGCTCTTGCCGCTGGCCGAATACAGCACGAACAGGCTGCCGGCGGCGAGGATCAGCAACAGGATCAACAGCGGGCCATCGATATGCAGTCTTTGCAGCAACGTCGCGCGGCGACGCATCACATCCTCGCTGGAGAGCATGCGATCGAAATTATTCATCACGGGCCGGGGCCTCCGCAGTGATAGGGCTGGCGTACTCGGCTTTCAGGTGGCCATCCTGGTCGAGCAGCCAGGCGTCCATGACCTGGCGCACCACTGGCGCGGCAACGCCGGAACCGGACTCACCGTTCTCGACCATCACCGACACGACGATTTTCGGATCATCGGCCGGGGCGAAGCCGACGAACAGGGCGTGGTCGCGGTGGCGTTCCTGGACCTTGGAGCGGTCGTATTTCTCGCCCTGCTTGATCGCCACCACCTGCGCGGTACCGGACTTGCCGGCGATGCGGTATTGCGCGCCGATCGCCGCTTTGCGCGCGGTGCCACGGGCACCGTGCATCACCTGCTGCA
The DNA here is from genome assembly GCF_054667565.1 of Pseudomonas sp. S3_G06. Lineage (NCBI taxonomy): Bacteria > Pseudomonadati > Pseudomonadota > Gammaproteobacteria > Pseudomonadales > Pseudomonadaceae > Pseudomonas > Pseudomonas sp. S3_G06. The sequence goes on along the minus strand of NZ_CP162738.1, from coordinate 43,959 downwards.
TGCCATGGTTGACCTTGTTCCAGTCGGACGGGTCGCGCAGGACGATGTTCGGCATCGGGTTTTCATCCACCGGCTTGACCCCGTCGAGGGACTTGGCCAGGTGCGGACGATTCCAGATGCCTTTGTTGGCCACCAGCGCGGTGGCCTGGGCCAGTTGCAGTGGCGTCGACTGCATGTAGCCCTGGCCGATCCCGAGAATAAGGGTCTCACCCGGGAACCACGCCTGTTTGCGCGTCGCGCGTTTCCATTCGCGCGACGGCATCAGGCCCGGGGACTCTTCGAACATGTCCAGCGAGACCTTCTGGCCGATGCCGAACTTGTTCATATAGGTCGACAGCCGATCGATGCCGAGCTTGTGCGCCAGGTCATAGAAGTAGGTGTCATTGGACCGCATGATCGCCGTGTCGAGGTCGACGAAGCCGTCACCGGTACGGTTCCAGTTGCGATACTTGTGGTCGTAGTTGGGCAGCATGTAATAGCCCGGGTCGAACACTCGGCTGGAAGCCGTGACCACGCCGGCGTCAAGACCGGCAATCGCTACCGCCGGTTTGATCGTCGAGCCCGGCGGATACAGACCGCGCAGCACGCGATTGAACAGCGGCCGGTCGATGGAATCACGCAACTCGGCGTAGGCCTTGAAGCTGATCCCGGTGACGAACAGGTTGGGGTCGAAACTCGGCTGACTGACCATCGCCAGCACTTCGCCGGTTTTCGGATCGAGCGCCACCACCGCGCCACGTCGCCCGCCCAGCGCGGCCTCGGCGGCTTCCTGCAACTTGATGTCGAGACTCAGGACGATGTCCTTGCCGGGAATCGGATCGGTGCGCTTGAGCACCCGCAACACGCGGCCACGGGCGTTGGTCTCGACTTCCTCGTAACCGACCTGACCGTGCAATTCCGGCTCGTAGAACCGCTCGATGCCGGTCTTGCCGATGTGGTGGGTGCCGCTGTAGTTGACCGGATCGAGGCTTTTCAGCTCTTTCTCGTTGATCCGCCCCATATAGCCCACCGAGTGCGCAAAATGCGCGCCCTGCGGGTAATGCCGGACCAGTTGCGCGACCACTTCCACCCCGGGCAGGCGGAACTGATTCACCGCGATCCGGGCGATCTGCTCTTCGGTCAGCTCGAACAGGATCGGCACCGGCTCGAATGGCCGGCGCCCCTGCCGCATGCGTTTCTCGAAGATCACCCGGTCCTCGGGCGTCAGCTCCAGGACCTCGACGATGACGTCGAGCACCTGCTGCCAGTCGCCGGAGCGCTCGCGGGTCATGCTCAGGCTGAAGCTCGGCCGGTTGTCGGCCACGACTACGCCGTTGCGGTCGAAAATCAGCCCGCGCGTCGGCGGAATCGGCTGCACATGGACGCGGTTGTTTTCCGACAGGGTCGAGTGGTACTCGTACTGGATCACCTGCAGATAATACAGACGCGCGATCAGCACACAGATCAGCGCCACAATCACGATCGCACCGAACACGACACGGCTGCGCACCAGACGGGCGTCCTTTTCGTGGTCCTTGATGCGGATCGGCTGAGACATGAGGGCAGGCTTACTTGTGGTAAGGGTGGCCGGACAACACGGTCCAGGCACGGTACAACTGTTCGCCGATCAGGATCCGCACCAGCGGGTGCGGCAAGGTCAGCGGCGACAACGACCAGCGCTGGTCAGCGCGGGCACAGACTTCCGGTGCCAGCCCTTCCGGGCCGCCGACCATGAAGTTGACCGTGCGCGAATCCAGGCGCCAGCGATCGAGTTCGACCGCCAGTTGCTCGGTACTCCACGGCTTGCCGTGAACCTCCAGCGTGACGATCCGCTCGTTGTGCCCGACCTTGGCCAGCATGGCTTCGCCTTCCTGGCGGATGAAACGGGCCACGTCGGCATTCTTGCCACGGGTGTTGAGCGGAATTTCCACCAGTTCCAGCGCCAGCTCGGACGGAAGACGCTTGGCATATTCATGCCAGCCTTCTTCCACCCACTTGGGCATGCGTGAACCGACGGCGATCAGGCGCAGTCGCACAGCGATCCCTTAGAACTGGTCTTTGTTGAGCTTGGTGAAATGCTCGTGGGTGTTTTCCGGGCTGTGGTGCTTGGCATCGGCCGCACGGCTTTGCTCGGCACCGGCCCACAGGCGCTCCAGGTCGTAGAACTGACGCGCCGAGGCAGTCATCATGTGCACGATCACCAGATCGAGGTCGAGCAGAACCCAGTCGCTGTCGCCCTTGCCTTCTTCGCCCAGCGGCTTGGCGCCCTGCTTTTTCACTTCCTCACGGACCTTGTCCAGCATCGCGTTGATCTGGCGATTGGAGGTACCGGTGGCGATGATCATGTAGTCAGTGATGCTCTGCTTGTCGCGCACATCAATGATCTGGATGTCCTGGGCCTTGACGTCTTCCAGCGCAGCGACGGCAATCTTGACCAGTTCGTCGCCCTTGAGCGGCTCGTTGGTGTTGACGGCTTCCGGCAGTGGTGCGCTCTTGAACGTGCCTTTGCGCTTTACTTTCGGTAGATCTTTATCAGTCATATGTAACTCGTTTTGCTCATGTATTCGGCGGCTTGGGGATACGGTGATCCGTATCGGTGAAGCACGCCTTGTTCAGTTCGACGCACGGTACAGACCGTGCGCATCGATGTAGGCCAGGACCGCGTCGGGCACCAGGAAACGTACCGACTTACCGCTGGCCAGCAGTTGACGGATCTGGGTGGCGGAAACCGCGAGCGGTGTCTGCCAGACGAATGCAATCTGTCCGCTCGGCCCTTTCAGGGCCAGCGGGTCGCTCACCGAACGCGCTGCCAGCAGGTTGCGCAAGGCATCCGGCGGTTCGCTGTCGGCGTCCGGGCGCTGTAGCACCAGGATGTGGCAATGCTGGAGCAACTCTTCCCAGCGGTGCCAAGTGGGCAGGCCGCAAAATGCGTCCCAGCCCAAAAGCAGAAAAACCTGGGTCTCGGCGGGCATTTCTGCGCGCAGCGACTCCAGGGTATCGATGGTCCAGGACGGTTTGTCCCGCTGCAATTCGCGGGCGTCCACCACCAGCGGCGGCAATCCGGCCACCGCGCACTCGACCATCGCCAGCCGCTCCTGCGCCGACACCTGCGGCGTCCCGCGATGTGGCGGTCGGGCGTTCGGCATCAGGCGCAACTCGTCCAGCGCCAGCGCTTCGACGACTTCCAGTGCGCCACGCAAATGGCCGATATGCACCGGGTCGAACGTACCGCCCAGCACGCCAATGCGCTGCGGGCGCGACTCGCTGCCGGTGTGCGGCGCTGTCAGGTCGAGGTCGGTCAAGTCAGACCGTCGCCTGGCCGCGCAACTGGCCATCGCCGACCACGATGTACTTCTCGCAGGTCAGCCCTTCAAGCCCGACCGGGCCGCGGGCGTGCAGCTTATCAGTAGAAATGCCGATCTCGGCACCCAATCCGTATTCAAATCCATCGGCAAAGCAGGTCGGCGTGTTGATCATCACCGAGGCCGAGTCGACTTCCGCCACGAACCGGCGGGTGTCGGCGAGGTTTTCGCTGACGATCGAGTCGGTGTGATGGGAGCCGTAATGATTGATGTGTTCGATTGCCTGCTCCAGACCGTCGACCACGCGGATCGACAGAATCGGCGCCAGGTACTCGGTGTGCCAGTCGTCTTCGCTGGCCGCGACCGCTTCGATGATCGCCCGGGTGCGCTCGCAACCGCGCAGCTCGACGCCTGTGTCGCGGAACTGCGTGGCCATCGACGGCAGGAAATCCTTGGCAACAGCCTGATCGACAAGCAGGGTTTCCATCGCGCCGCAGATGCCATAACGGTAGGTCTTGGCGTTGAAAGCGATGCGCTGGGCTTTGGCCAGATCGGCATGTTCGCTGACATAAACGTGGCAGATGCCGTCCAGGTGCTTGATCACCGGCACGCGGGCATCGCGGCTGATGCGTTCGATCAGGCCACGACCGCCACGGGGCACGATGACGTCGACGTATTCAGGCATGCTGATCAGCGCGCCGACGGCGGCACGGTCGGTGGTTTCGACCACTTGCACCACGGCGGCGGGCAGTTCGGCTTCGGCCAGACCGCGCTGGATGCACGCGGCAATCGCGCGATTGGAATGAATTGCCTCGGAGCCACCGCGCAGGATGGTCGCGTTGCCGGACTTCAGGCACAGGCTGGCGGCATCGATGGTCACGTTCGGACGGGATTCGTAGATGATCCCGATCACGCCCAGCGGTACACGCATCTTGCCGACCTGAATGCCCGACGGACGGAAGCTCATGTCGCGGATCGCGCCAACCGGATCCGCCAGTGCAGCGACCTGACGCAAGCCGACGATCATGCCGTCGATGCGTGCCGGGGTCAGTTCCAGACGTTCCAGCAGCGCCGGCTCCAGACCGCTGGCGCGACCGGCAGCCAGATCCAGCTCATTGGCAGCGGCCAGCTCGGCGCGTGCAGCATCCAGAGCATTGGCGGCAGCCTGCAAGGCGCGGTTTTTCTGCGCGGTGCTGGCGCGACCGATGACCTTGGAGGCAGCGCGGGCGGCGCGACCCAATCGGGTCATGTAGTCAAGAACGGACTCAGTCATGGTCTGCTGGGGTCTTGGCAAAGAGGAAAGCGGCAGATTATAGCTGTCGCGTCCCGGGACTAACAGCGGTGACGGGCGGATGGTCGAAATGAGCTGCGTTTGGCCGTCGTTCAGACGTAATTAAGCTCAGCGTTGTTATCATCACGACCTCTTGAGCCTGGATAAACCTTGCCCATCATGACCAACGTGCCCCTTTGCCCCGAGTCCGCGCGCCTGCCCGTGGGCCTGCCGGACAGTTTTTTCGACCGCGACGCCCAGGTGCTGGCGCAGGCGCTGCTCGGCAAAGTCATCCGCCATCGCGTCGGCGACCTGTGGCTGAGTGCGCGAATCATCGAAACCGAAGCCTATTACTGCGCGGAAAAAGGCAGCCACGCCTCGCTCGGCTATACAGAAAAGCGTAAGGCTTTGTTTCTGGATGGCGGCCACATCTATATGTATTACGCACGCGGTGGTGATTCGCTGAACTTCAGTGCGCAGGGACCGGGCAATGCCGTGCTAATCAAATCCGCCTATCCGTGGGTCGATGAAGTGAGCGGTCCGGCGAGTCTGGCGCAGATGCTGCTGAACAATCCCGATGCCCAGGGCCGACCGCGTCCGACACAGAAGCTCTGCGCCGGGCAGACGCTGCTGTGCAAGGCACTCGGTTTGAAAGTGCCGATGTGGGACGCCAAGCGTTTCGATCATGAACTGTTGCTGGTCGAGGACCCGGGACCGCCACCCGCGCAGATCATTCAAACCACCCGGTTGGGCATTCCGCTGGGCCGTGATGAACACTTGATGTATCGCTTCGTTGATGCTGCGTATGCGCAATGGTGCACGCGGAACCCGCTGCGACGGGGTCAGGTCGAAGGCCGGGATTATTGCCTTCTGTAAACGCTTACCCCTGTAGGAGCTGCCGCAGGCTGCGATCTTTTGATTCTGCTTTAAAGAAACAAGATCAAAAGATCGCAGCCTGCGGCAGCTCCTACCGGAATCTTCAATAGTCTGGAGTTTTTCTGTATGGGCCCATGGCTCGATAGCATCACTGGATGGCTTGGCGCCAATCCGCAGTGGCTGGCCGCAGCGGTGTTCATCGTGGCGTGCGTGGAATGTCTGGCGATCGCCGGGCTGATCGTGCCGGGCACGGTGTTGCTGTTTGCCGTGGCGGTGCTGGCCGGCAGCGGCGCGCTGTCATTGAGCGAAACGCTGCTGCTGGGCTTTCTTGGCGGCATTCTTGGCGACCTGATTTCCTACTTCCTCGGCCGCCATTTCCACCAGAACATCCGCCGCCTCCCCGGGCTACGCCATCACCCGGAATGGATGGCCGGCGCCGAGTCGTACTTCCAGCGCTATGGCATCGCCAGCCTGCTGGTCGGGCGTTTCATCGGCCCGCTGCGGCCGATGCTGCCGATGGTCGCCGGGATGTGCGACATGCCCTTCCCGCGGTTCTTCGCCGTCAGCCTGCTGGCCGCTGCTGGCTGGAGCCTGGCTTATCTGTTGCCGGGCTGGGCCACGGGCGCGGCGTTCCGCCTGCCATTGCCTGAAGGTTTCTGGCTCGAAGCCGGAATTGTCGCGGCCAGCATTGCGGTGATGGTCGGCCTGAGCGTCAACAGCAGCGTGCGCCGCCATCGTCGCGCGACGATCTGGATCGGCGGCATGAGCCTGTTGATCCTGATCGGGCTGTTTATCGGCTATCCATACCTCAGCGCGCTCGACAACGGTGTGATGACTCTGGTGCAGGAACATCGCCAGCCAGCGCTGGACGAAATCGCCGTGACGCTGACCCTGATCGGCGAATTCCGCAACATGCTGCTGTTCAGCGCCCTGCTCGTCATATTGCTGTTGCTGTGCAAGCAATGGCGCCAGGCAGTGTTCGCGGGCGCCACCATGCTGATCACCGCCATGGCCAACACCGGCACCAAGTATTTTTTCGCCAGGGTACGCCCGGAAGTGCTCAGCGATCCATTGACCACCTACAGCATGCCCAGCGGCCATGCTTCTGGCGCATTCGCCCTGTTCCTGACGCTGGGTGTCCTGGCCGGACGCGGGCAGCCGCCACGCATGCGCCTGACGTGGCTGCTGATTGCCTGCATCCCGGCATTCTCCATTGCTTTGTCGCGGGTCTATCTCGGCGCGCACTGGCCAACCGACATATTGGCCGGTGCAATGCTTGCCAGCTGCGTCTGCGCCGCGATGCTGTGGTCAAACCAGCGGCAGGCGCCGCTCAACGCCATGCCTTTCAAGATCTGGTGGCTGATCCTGCCGTCCATGGTCGCGCTGTTCGGATTCTTCGTTATGCGCCACTTGCCACATACATTGTTGCGTTACGCCTACTGAAACAGGCAATTTACAAGCGACATTTCTTACACGCCGCTCTTTCGGAACATTCCGACAAGAGCGGCGCTTGCAACCTACGCAAACTTCCTCCCTCCCGGTTAACTTTCCTGGTTATAAAACCGACATTTCCGCATTCCCGGCCGACGCAAAACTAGCGTTACATATTCAAGTTGAAACATGCCTGCTCAGTGTTTCGCGCTTTTGAAAAACCGTTAGATTGATGGGCCCGACTCGGACATTTGCTGGCCATCCATATTTATTCAAACCCTGCATTGAAGTTCTGCCGAGTCATACAACAATCCATTTCTTATCGAGTCTTTCATGAGTCCAAAAATACCCCGCAAGACGTCAGTCACAACCACGCATCAAACTGATGCAAACGTGCCAACGCCCCATCGACCCATGTTTGATGTCAGCAGCATTGAAATATCGCCAAGAGCCGGCATCCCCGATCTTGCGCAGCACAGTACCAACTTCGACAGCGCCCTTGCCGATGCGAATCCGCGGTTGCCAGCGGTTGAAATCTTTCAGTTACCGGCACACAGCGCCTATCGCTCGGAGCATTCCACTTCAATAAACGATTACTGGTTATCAGAGACCTTTGTGCGTGGAATGCAGCCTGCCGACAATGATGGATTTCGCTGGATCGTTGGCAGAAAGTTCGCAGACGTCGAATATCAGGGAGCTCTGCAAACCACGCATGTGGGTGAGGATGAAACCGGCGCGTTGCGCAGCAAGTTACTCACCGAGCGCGTTCCCTCCGGACCGCGCCTGTACAAAAACGCAGACAGCCCCACCTGGCGCCTGACCGAACAACCCGCGCCAAAGCGACCGCGCCTCGCCCCCGTGACAATACCCATCAATCAAAGTCGTTACAGCCCATCCTGGCGTTCGCCGGATGCTCAGGGCTATTACGAAATGAATCCGCTGTTTGGCTCACGCAAAGACAACATGCTGTTCGCCTTCCGGGATTCATATGGCAATTACATAGCGGTTGATCCTCCGGAGGGTGGATTCGCGGCGACGCCGAGCCACCTCAAACAATGGACCGATCATGAAATCTGGAAGCTATATGGCTTGCAAGGCCGGGACATCGCGCGTTTTCGTGCCGAAGCCCAGGCCAGCGGAACGCCCCCTCACTGGGCAGATCCGGTAACCACGGAAAATCCGTTCACCGATCTGCTGCGCGACTCGTTGCGCTGGCTGCACCCGCACATGAGCCAGACAGAGCGCGAAATCTTTCTGCAATCGTTCAATCTGCTGCCGGATCAATTGACGCGCTTGCACCAGGAGTTGCGCAGCCGTCTGGCGATTCCGGCATGGGCGCTGGCGCACAAGCGTCAACTCGATGACCTCGCCAACCCACGACGCCTCGACCAATTTTTCGCCGATGCGGTCGAGCAGCTCAATCTCAAGCGCAATGCCCGCCATGACTGGTATCACCCGGAAAGCAGCCTCACACCTGAGGTTCGTGAGGCTCTGTTGAAACAGCTCGGTTATCTGCGCAACAAGAACAACTGCCTGTACCGCACGGACATTCCGGCGCTGTTTCGCGGCGACGAGCGCACGCCGTTCGAGCTGGCGAACGACGGCACCATGCTGCCGCGCTATCACCATGAACCCGGCGCCACCACGCACAAGCCGATCAGCGCGACGTTCAGTCTCAAGCTAGGACAGGAATATGCCAGCGCCCCTGATCCCGAATACCTGCGCTTCAACAGCCAGACCAATAAATACCCGGGACGCGACACGGACGACAGCAGTTCAGAAAGCGGCGCAAGCGACGCCAGTGATACACCGAGTGACTCCTCGTCAGACTGGTCGGATGCTGACAGCCCTGTGGCATGGGATCACGAGCGCGGCTACCGGTCCACGCGCACACGGCAGACGGAAATGTTTCTCTACGCGCTCGACACGCGCGGTCTGGAGGTCGTCCCCCACGAAGAAAACATGATGTTCAATTCCGCTGCGCGTGACACCCCGCCGACCTGGTTCCCCTCCGACGATTTCGAAGGGCTGATCTCGGTCACGCGCAGCGGAGTTTCAGCCGAGCGTGTCTGGTTACTGAACACAGACCTGACCAAGGGCGCCAGGGTCGAAGACATCAAAGAGCAGGCTGGCGCAAACGCTGATCGCATCGAAGCGGCCACCCATGCCGGGCACTTTAACCGGTTCGAATACGACCAGTTGATCGACCAGGTGGAGACGGCGGGCCTGCCGATACTCAGGCTCTCAGGCAACAAGGAAGAGTTTGCCCATGACATCGCCTGGCCCGAACTTCAAATGCTCAAGTAAAGCCGCCAGAGAAACCGGCTCCTCATGCACACCATTAAAGGATTAATACGTGTCGAAACTCATCGTCCCCGCGGCTCATGTCGCCCACGTGCGCGCGCTTCAAGTTACCCCCATAGACGCCTCGGCCAATCCCCATACGCCGTCCACACCCATGCCCGATCGAGCGGAGGTGCCAGGCGAGGTGCCTGACAGCGCCCCATCCCTTCGCCAGACTTTGAAGGCAATCGACAAACACCTGGGCCCACTGCGTATCGGCGAGGTCGTGATCAGTCGGGTCGAGTTGCAAGCGCTGGGGGCGACCGTAGACGGTCAACCTGTCAGTCCGGCGAATGCCAACATGAAGCGCGTGGATCAGGCTTTTCTGGACGGACTCCATTTCGAGTCCGCGAAGGTGCAGTCCCGCTTGCAAGCCGTGGACTTTCCCGACAATGACATGGCGGCACTGCTGTTCTATGAGATTGCCTGCAAGCGCTCGGTCGATGCCGGCCCATTGTTCGTCAGTGATACGCCGCTGGTTTCGGGCAGCGCCATGGATCGCCTCAACAAGCTGGGCAAGGCTGCGCAAAAGCTGGAGATCCACCGTGCGGACGCGTTTGAAAACACGCCGGGCTGGATCAACAAGAGCAAAAGCTATCTGATGAGCGGCGCAGGCGTAGGCATGCAAGCCTTCGGCATCTACAGCAGCTACATGGCGCTGACCGATGCAATCAAAAAAGGCGAGCCGCTGGAAATACTGTTTTACGGCGGATCGATCGCTGCTGAACTCGGTTCGCTGATCATCGAGCAGGGTCTGACGAGAACGGGCCAGGCGATGCTGACTCAGGGCAGCAATGTACTGAAGGGTTTTGCGCTGACCTCGATCGGCAAATACATGAGCCGTGGTGCGGGACTGTTCGCCAGCGCGATTACCTTGCCGTTCGACATCGTCGACGCGATCAAATCCTTCAACGCCGCCGCCGCGACATCAGGCAAAGAGGCTCAGGATCATTATTTCAGCGGTGCCCTGAGTGTCGCGGGCGCGGGTATCAGCCTGGTGCTGGGCGTCGCCGCGCTGGCCGGTTTCGGCAGCGTTGCCGGCCCGCTCGGCCTCGCGGCCGCTGCGCTGCTCATCGGCGGGTCGATGATTTATCAGGCCGCCAGGGTCGTCGACGATATCGACGACTACATCGAACTGACGACACTCGAGCGTCTGCGCTCGGGATGGTTCGCCTTCACCAGCAAGGAACTGGACACCGAGGTGATGGATCGCTTCAAGCTGTCCAGGCTTTCCAGTGACTACGAGAAACAGCTCGAAATGTCCGCCAAAGACATGCTTGCCGGCGCTTACAAGGACTCCATCGCCCAAGTGGTCAATGGCGCGTTTCGCGCCGAATTGCGCCCTGTCGAACTGTGGCGTTACCAGTGGGACGCAAGCGCCGGGCAGTTGCCGTTCAGACTCGACAGCCAGGCGGTGATCGTCGGCGGCGACGATGTCATCGACGCAAGCCAGGGATTACCCGACAACCTCAAGGGCGTAGTCAACGGCAGTGCAGGCGAAGGCAAAGGCGTGTTCTGGCGCTTGGGTGATGGCAACGACCGCGTGGTGGGCGTCAAGGCGCGACCCAACCTCTTCACCTACCGCGAAGGTCACAAGGCACTGACCGGCGGCGACACAAATGATGCGTTCTACCAGGAAGTCTCTGATCAGGAACTGGATCGATCGACCAGACCGCCGCACATCAATGTGCTGGATGGCGGCTCGGGCAACGATCTGGTTGCGTTCGAAGGCGTCCGTCCGATTACCGACACGCGTTACGTCGGTCACGACGTCAATCTGCAGACCGGCAAGGTCTCACTTCGCGGCCCCGACTCTGCGAACGACACTCTCGAAGTCGCCCATCTGACCTCCATTGAAAACGTTGCGACCTTGCGCAAAGGCACGAGCACTATCACGGGCAATGACCAGCCCAACCAGATTTCCGCCAACGGTTACGACCGCATCAGCGCCGGCGACGGCAACGACACGATCGCAATTTTCGGTACCGAGTGCACGGTGGAGGGCGGCGGCGGCGAAGACCGCTATTACATTGCCGACACCAATGCACGGACAACGATCATCGAACGTGGCGAACATTCGAGCCTGATCGAATTCGGCTGGGCGATGGCGGTCATTCAACGCTGGCAAATCATCGGCACGTCACTGGTGGTCAACTCCTTGCGCGGCAGGGACGGCAGCGACCCTGACCATGTGCTGACCCTCGAAAACGTCTATCGAACGGTCAACGGTCAGCGTCAATTGAATAACGCTCGGTGGGCGTTCCGCACCCTCGACGGCTATGAACTGCGCGCGCAGTTGCCCACTCGACCAGGTGAAGCCTTGAGCCAGGACATCGAGGTTGCCGTCACCGTCAGCGGACGACCGGCACCCGCCCCGGCAATCGTCAACAGTGGCACGGTGGCGCTGGACGGTCAGGGCGTGCAGCGCCACTTCGTCGCACGTACCGAGCACAGGGTCGAATTCGTCGCCGCAGACAACGCTACCGGCGCCCGTACCATTTACCTGGATTACCAGGACAGCGAGATTGTCGACGTGGTGGTCAGCTATGGCGTGGAATTGCGCCAAGGTGTTTCGGGCAATACGCACCTGACCTACAACAACATCAGCCTGTCGATCCTGCTGCCCTCCAGAGTGCTGGCCTTCAAAGGCGTGATCCAGACGATTGCCGCTGCGACGGGCTACAGCGGCCAAAACAGCCTGAAGGTCACGACACCGCTTCTGGCCCGGGACATCGTGCTGGTCATGCAGGATGACGTTTCGTACCGCGTGCAGGTGCCCGCGCTCGATTACCGGGACGACGCCAGAAATCCCGGCATCCGTGTGCTCAGCTCGCGGAGCTGGTTGAAGCGGCGCAACGGGAAATATCCATTCATCCGTCCGTTGGTCAGCGAGAAACCATCACTGGGCACCCAGAACAGCAAAGTGGTCATCGAATCGCGGCCGCACACAGGGATTTATCTGCTCGAAGGCAAAAGCGCGACTTACGACGTTTATCTCGCCAGCAACAGTATCCTGCGTCTGGCCACACCGGGCGCTGCGGCAAAAACGGCCAATGCATCGAGATGGAATCTGTTTACCCGTACCCTGACAGAAACTGCCACACGCGCCGATATCCAGTTCCAGGGCAACCGCCTGCGCATTGCCAGCGTCACTGTGGAGTTGCCGGACATCTTGGATGACACTCCGGTGGAGTCCATTTGTGTGGTGACGTCAGCCGGCAACATTTATGAAGTCTCGCTGCTGTTTGAGGTGTTGCAGCTGTATGTGATCGATGCTCGTGGCTACGCCAGTGTCGAGGCATTGCTGGCAGATATCGACAAGCACAAACAACGCCACGAACTGGCCGCACGGGTCTACGTCATCCACATCGGTTACAAAGCCGACACAGCGGGCACGCTGGTTTACAACTCGGTGAGCAATCAATGGAGTCTGCTCAATGATCCGCTGGAGCGCGTCGACCGCGAAGGCCTGTTCATCCCGGTCAATATGAGCTGACCGTGCGCTGCCGGTTTCAACATCGTGCCAGGGTGGGCCTGCGCTGATCTTCGTTTGCGCGTTGAGTCATGCGTTTCCCAAGTGAAACTAGGCGAACAGTTCGCCCTGCAACTCGTCGAGTAATGCCTGGATCGCATCCAGCCGTTGCTGTGGGTCGTCGAGTTGCAGCAGATCGATCTTGTCCTCTTCGGCAAAAGGCAACAGATAGGCAAGCTGATTGGCCAGCGCCTGTTGCCCGGCGGCTTCGGTGCCCATGTTCAACGCCTCGACCATCGGGTGTTCGGCCAGCGCCTTGAGCAGCGCGACCAGGTCGGCGTCCTCGTCCTGCAACGGTTGCTCGGGCTCATCGTCCAGCCACTCGACGTCGGCCAGAATCAGTTGATCGCGCTGCACTTCGGTGCGCAGCACAGTGAAGCGCCGTCCGCCTTGCACGCGAATGCCGAGCAGGCCGTTGTCCTGTTGCTCGAAATCGGTGATCCGCGCCTCGCAGCCGACCATTGCGAAACCTTCTGGTGCCACACCGACTTCGCTGCCCTCAAGGATGCACACCACACCGAAACCGACGCCCTGCTTCATGCAGCGGCCGATCATGTCAAGATAGCGCGCCTCGAAGATCTGCAAGTCGAGGTTGCAGCCGGGGAACAGCACCGTGTTCAGCGGAAAAAGCGGCAGACTCATAGACATATCCTTACACCACCATCGACACCGCCAACGGCAGGAACACCGCCGTGGCCACGCCCATCAGACTCATTGCCAGCGCGGCGAACGCGCCGCACTCATCGTTTTCCTGCATCGCCACCGCCGTGCCGACCGCATGCGCGGTCATGCCCAGCGCCATGCCGCGCGCTTCGGGGCTGTGCACGCCGAGGCGGGTCAGCAGCGCCGGGCCGAAGATCGCGCCAATCACCCCGGTGATCAGCACGAACACCGCGGCCAGCGCCGCCACGCCACCGATCTGCTCGGCGACCAGCATGGCGATCGGCGAGGTCACCGATTTCGGCGCCATGGTCATCAGGATCATGTGATCGGCACCGAACCACCAGCCCAGCGCCACGCCCATGCCCGTTGCGACCACCCCGCCTATCACCAGCGTAGTAAAAATCGGCCAGAACAATTGGCGGATGCGCCGCAGATTCAAATACAGCGGCACCGCCAGCGCCACCGTGGCCGGCCCCAGCAGGATGCTGAGGATCTCGGTGCTCTTGCGGTACTCCGCGTAAGTCAGGCCGCAGCCGACCAGCACCCCGATCACCAACAACATGGAGACCAGCACCGGTTGCAGAAAGATCCAGCGGGTTTTCTCGAACGCCGCCAGCACCAGTTGATAGGCGCCGAGGGTGATGCCAATGCCGAACAGCGGATGATGAATCACCGACGCCCACGCGCCTTGCCAGTCAAACAGCATCAGGACTCCTCCGCCGGCGGCGCGTGACGTTTGACCAGCCGCTGCATGAGCACGCCGGCAAACGCCATCGACAGGATCAGCGAGACCACCAGCGCGCCGACAATCGCCCAGAAATCCGCAGCAATCGCCGTGGCATACACCATCACGCCCACCGCCGGCGGCACCAGCAGCAACGGCAGATAACGCAGCAGGCTGCCCGCCGCCTGATTCAGCGGCTCGCCGACTTCACCACGAGTGATCAGGAACACCAGCAACAGCAGCAGCCCGATGATCGGCCCCGGCAATATCGGCAACAGCAAATGATTGAGCGCGGTGCCGAGCAATTGGAACAGCACCAGCAGGGTCAGGCCACGTAACAACATCCGACATCTCCGTCTTACATTTTCAGCCAGCAGGGGCTCGGCATTATAAGCATGCCAGCGCTATGGACCGGCATTCGCCAACAACATGGTCGGTTGACCTGAGCAAATCGCCATGATGATCTACAGTGGTTCGCAGGCCGGTCAAATCCGCCCCCTGAAAAACTATAAAACCGATGAACCCAAGGAGAGTCTCAATGCCCTATGTTCCCGTTGCAGAGCTCAAAGATTATGTCGGCAAGGAACTTGGACGTTCCGAATGGCTCACCATCGATCAGGAGCGCATCAACCTGTTCGCCGAAGCCACCGGTGATTTTCAGTTCATTCACGTCGATCCGGTCAAGGCTGCGCAAACGCCGTTTGGCAGCACGATTGCCCATGGTTTCCTGTCGCTGTCGCTGATGCCGAAACTGATGGAAGACATCCTCGTGCTGCCCGAAGGCGTGAAGATGGTCGTCAACTATGGCCTGGACAGCGTGCGTTTCATCCAGCCGGTCAAGGTCAACTCGAAAGTCCGACTGAAGGTCGACATGGTCGAAGTCACCGAGAAAAAACCCGGCCAGTGGTTGCTCAAGGCTACCGCGACACTGGAGATAGAAGGCTCGGACAAACCGGCCTACATCGCCGAGCCGCTGTCACTCTGCTTCGTCTGATCATCCCGGATGCGAAGCAGCGCACGCTGTTTCGCGTCACGTCTGTATATATGCGACGCATAGCTGCGGCATACTCGGTCGCCTAATTGCCCGGATCCCGCTATGCGCTCAATCGCTCGACTTGCACCCCTTGCCCTGACCCTGATGCTCACCGCTTGCGGCGACGGCGAATCGCTGTTGCCGCCGGATGCGCGCCTGCCCGATGGCGGTCGCTATCGCGGTGAACTGGTCGACGGCTTGCTGCAAGGTCAGGGCCGCGTCGACTACCCCAACGGCAGCTGGTACGCCGGGGAGTTCGACAAGGGTCAGTGGCACGGGCAAGGCGAATGGCATGGCAGCAACGGTGAGGTCTATCGCGGCCAGTTCCAGCAAGGGCTGTTCGATGGTCAGGGCAGCCTGAGCACCAATGCCAGCAGTTACACCGGTGGCTTCAAGCAGGGCCGGCGCGATGGCGAAGGCACGCTGAAAGAAAACGGCATGACCTATCGCGGCGAGTTCAAGGCTGACCAGTATTCCGGCCTCGGCCGTCTGGAAATGGACGACGGCAGCTCCTATCAAGGCCAGTTCGCCCACGGCAAACCCAACGGCGAAGGCCAGCGCGGCGATGCCAGCGGCAATTCGTTCAGCGGGCATTTCGTCAACGGCCAACTGGAAGGCAACGGCACCTACAACAGCGCCGACGGCGATATCTACGTCGGCGGTTTCAAGAACAATCAACTGCACGGCAAGGGCCGCTACGAGAACGCCGACGGCGACGTCTGGCTCGGCCAGTTCAAGGAGGGCGCGCTGACCGGCAAGGGCGAATTGATCGGCGCGGATGGCAGCCATTACATCGGTGTGTTCAATGACTGGCGCTTCACCGGCCAGGGCCGTTTGAACCTGGCCGATGGCAGCTTCTACATCGGCGGCTTCGACAACGACAGCTATTCAGGACGCGGCACTCTGGTGCTTACCGATGGCAGCGTGCTCAGTGGCACCTGGATCAACGGCCAACGCGTGCGCGACGCCGACGGCAAATTGCTCCCCGACACCCTCGAACTCGGTTTGCTCGCCCAGGGCCGGTTGCTGGACGACGCACTGGCGGCGATCCCCGCTTCAACTCCGGCAGTCGAGTTGTACACCCTGACACTCGGCGGCGACGGCAAGCAAAGCGTGTTCCTGCGTGAATCAGACTACGTCGCCAACATGCTCAACACGCGCTTCGGCGCCTTCGGCCAGATTCGTCTGGTCAATCATCGCGATCATCTCGGTGACCGGCCGATGGCCACCCGGGAAAACCTGCGCCGCGCCGCGCAAGCCCTTGCCGAACGCAGCGGGCCGGAAGATCTGCTGTTCATTTATCTGACCAGCCACGGCACCGCCGAGCACGAACTGGTGCTCGATCAGCCGCGCATGGAACTGGCTGACCTGCCCGCCGATGAACTCGCCGCGGTGCTCGCGCCGCTGAAGCATCGCGACAAGGTCATCGTGATTTCCTCGTGCTATTCCGGTGGGTTCATCCCGGCGCTGAAAGACGAACGCACGCTGATCATGACCGCCTCGCGCGCCGATCGGGTGTCGTTCGGTTGCTCGGAAGAAGCCAACTTCACTTATTTTGGCGACGCGCTGTTCGCCCAGGCGCTGAACCAGACCGATGATCTGGAACAGGCATTCAAACTGGCCAAGGCCACTGTTGCCGAACGCGAACTGGCCGACGGCTTCGAAGCCTCGGAGCCGCAGATCTGGGCGCCGAAAACCGTGCTGTCGCACTGGCAGCTGCTGCGAAAACAGCAGGCGCGCAAAGCTTTGCAAAGCAGCGCATTGAACGACGCGGCGAAAAAAGGCAACTAAGCTGAACAGTATCAAGGGAGAGACACTATGTACTTGACGCCTCAGCACGTATTGCTTGCCGGAGCCACCGGACTGACCGGTGAACATCTGCTCGACCGTTTGCTCAACGAGCCAACCATTACCCGTGTCCTCGCCCCTTCACGCCGGCCGCTGGCCGAGCATCCGCATCTGGAAAACCCGGTCGGCGACCCGCAGGCGTTTCTGCCGCAGCTCAGTGGCCGGGTCGATATCGCCTACTGCTGCCTCGGCACGACGATCAAACAGGCCGGCTCCGAAGAAGCCTTTCGCGCGGTGGATCTGGACATGGTCGTGGCGTTTGCCAAGCGCGCCCGGGAGATGGGCGCGCGGCATCTGATCGTGATCAGTGCGATTGGCGCCGATCCGGATTCCTCGGTGTTCTACAACCGGGTCAAAGGCGAGATGGAACAGGCCCTGCGCGCGCAGAACTGGCCGCAACTGACCATTTGCCGACCTTCGCTGCTGCTTGGCGAACGCACCGAACCGCGTCTGGTCGAGCAACTGGCCGGGCCGTTGTCGAAGCTGATTCCGGGCAAATACCACGGCATCGAAGCGTGCCAGTTGGCGCGAGCGATGTGGCGCCTGGCGCTGGAAGAACAGGATGGGGTGCGGGTGATCGAATCGGATGAGCTGCGCAAGTTAGGCAAATAACTCCGGGACTTTGTGGTGAGGGGATTTATCCCCGTTCGGCTGCGCAGCAGTCGTCGCTTTTACAATTTTTTGGGGGGGGCGCTTCGCACCCCAGCGGGGATAAATCCCCTCGCCACAGAGGTTGTGCGACCCCCTACAATCCACCAGTCGCCTGAAAGCCCACGCCAATCACGGTGAGCAACGACAACGGCAACAACAGCGTATCGAGCAGCGCACTGGCCGGCAGGTCCACGCCCGGATAGCTCGGCGCTTCGGCACCGAACCGGTCCATCGCACAGCAGCCGCCGTTCAACGCATACAAATCCAGGCGCGTACCGGCATACACCACCGGTGCGCCGGGTTTGGCTGCATCCAGCGTGCGCACGGTAGCGCATCCAGCCAATTGCAGCGCCAGCACAAGCACCAGCAGCTTATTCATCGCTGCTCAGGTGATGCTCGCCCCAACGCGGCAGCATGTCCTGCGGGATGCCGAGCAGATTGAGGATCCGCGCCACAACGAAGTCGATCAGGTCATCGATGGTCTGCGGCTGGTGATAGAAGCCCGGCGAGGCCGGCAGAATCGTCACGCCCAGATTCGACAGCTTGAGCATGTGCTCCAGATGAATGCTCGAGTACGGCGCCTCGCGCGGCACCAGAATCAACTGGCGGCGCTCTTTCAGCGTAACGTCCGCCGCGCGCTCGATCAGGTTGTTGCAGGCGCCGGTGGCAATCGCCGACAGCGTGCCGGTCGAACACGGCACCACCACCATGGCTGCCGGCGCGCCGGAGCCGGAGGCTACCGGCGACATCCAGTCTTCCTTGCCGTACACGCGAATCTGCCCGGCAGCCGCGCCGGTGTATTCGGTCAGAAAGGCCTGCATCATCTGCGGTTTGTTCGGCAGGGACACGTCGGTCTCGGTGGCCATTACCAGTTGCGCGGCCTTGGAGATCAGGAAGTGCACTTCGCGATCCTCGCGCACCAGGCAATCGAGCAGGCGCAAGCCGTACTGCGCGCCCGAAGCACCGGTCATCGCCAGGGTAATGCGTTCCGGGCCGCCGGCCTGGGAAAAACTGTTCATTGCAGTGCCTCGGCAAGCTTGCCGTGCAGGCCGCCGAAGCCGCCGTTGCTCATGATCACCACGTGAGTGCCGGGCTGCGCCTGGCTCTTCACGCGTTCGATGATGCCTTCCAGAGAATCGCTGACGATGGACGGCACGGTGCATAACGCTGCGGTGGCGCCGAGGTCCCAACCGAGGTTGGCCGGGGCATACCAGATCACCTGATCGGCATCGACCACGCTGTCCGGCAGACCGTCACGGTGGGCGCCGAGCTTCATCGAATTGGAGCGCGGCTCGATGATCGCAATCAATGGCGCGTCGCCGATGCGTTTGCGCAGGCCGTCGAGGGTGGTAGCGATGGCGGTCGGGTGATGGGCGAAGTCGTCATAAATGGTGATGCCGCGCACCTCGGCGACTTTCTCCATGCGTCGTTTGACGTTCTTGAACGCGCTCAACCCGGCGATGCCCATCGACGGCACCACGCCAACATGACGCGCGGCGGCCAGAGCAGCCAGGGCGTTGGCGACGTTGTGTTGACCGGTCAATTCCCACTCGACGGTGCCTTGGGACACGCCTTCGAACATCACTTCGAACGCCGAACCGTCTTCGCTGAGCAGCTTGACCTGCCACTGACCGCCGGCGCCGGTGGTTTGCACCGGGGTCCAGCAACCCATCTCGATCACGCGCTGCAACGCTGGCTCGGTGGTCGGGTGGATGACCAGCCCTTCGCTCGGGATGGTGCGCACCAAGTGGTGAAACTGACGTTCGATCGCTGGCAGATCGGGGAAGATGTCGGCGTGATCGAATTCAAGGTTGTTCAGAATTGCGGTGCGTGGACGGTAGTGGACGAACTTCGAGCGCTTGTCGAAGAAGGCGCTGTCGTATTCGTCAGCCTCAATGACAAAGAACGGCGTACCGCCCAGACGCGCCGACACCGAGAAATTCTGCGGCACGCCGCCGATGAGGAAACCCGGGCTCATGCCGGCATGCTCCAGCACCCAGGCGAGCATGCTGCTGGTGGTGGTCTTGCCGTGGGTACCGGCCACGGCCAATACCCAGCGCCCTTGCAGCACGTGATCGGCCAGCCACTGCGGGCCGGAGACATACGGCAGGCCTTTGTTCAGCACATATTCCACCGCCGGGTTGCCACGGGACATGGCATTACCGATCACCACCAGATCCGGCGCCGGATCGAGCTGTGCCGGGTCATAACCCTGCGTCAGCTGAATGCCCTGGGCCTCGAGCTGCGTGCTCATCGGCGGATAGACGTTGGCGTCGGAGCCCGTGACGTGATGGCCCAGCTCTTTGGCCAACACCGCCATCGAGCCCATGAAAGTCCCGCAGATACCCAGAATATGAATGTGCATAGTCGACCTCGTAAAACATGGCCGCAGGTTAGCGTAGGGAGGGGGAAATGGCACTCTTTAGCTGAGGGGCGGGCCTGTTCGACCTGATCGTTCCCACGCTCTGCATGGGAATGCAGCACGGGACGTTCTGCGTCCCAAAGCGGACGCGGAGCGTCCGGGCAGGCGTTACCACGCGGAGCGTGGGAACGATCAGGTCGGTCAGGCAGAGCGGGCGATGCCGTGCTTGCGAAGCTTTCTGTACAGCGTATTGCGGCTGACGCCCAACTGTTCAGCGGTATGGGTCATATGCCAGCGCGTCTGCTCAAGCGCATTGAGCAATGCGACACGCTCGGCGTCGTCCAATGGCTGCGCGACAATCTGCGCCGCCACCACCGCCGGCCGCGCCTGCCGAATCATCACCGGCAAATCCTCAACGCCGACCCGCCCGCCATCACACAACGCCGCCAGGGTGCGCAGGACATTGCGCAACTGCCGCACATTGCCCGGCCAATCGAACGCCAGCAATGCGTCCCTCGCCGGTTCGTCGATCAGAATTGTTTCGTCCCCTGCCTCCTCGGCCAGGAGAAAGTCCAGCAACTGCGATTTATCACTGCGCTCACGCAACGCCGGCAACGCCACGTCCAGCCCGTTCAAGCGGTAATACAGGTCTTCACGGAAACTGCCGTCCTCGACTCGTTCGAGCAAATTGCGGTGCGTCGCACTGATGATGCGCACGTCTACCGCTTGCGGCTCGCCGCCAATCGGCACCACTTGCCGATCTTCCAGCACACGCAGCAAGCGCGTCTGCAACGCCAGTGGCATATCGCCGATTTCGTCGAGGAACAAGGTGCCGCCATCGGCCTGTTGCAGCTTGCCGCGCATGCCGTCCTTGCGCGCGCCGGTGAAGCTGCCGCCGCGATAGCCGAACAGTTCGCTCTCGATCAGGCTTTCCGGAATGGCCGCGCAATTGAGAGCGACGAAGGCATTGCCGCAGCGCTGGCTGGCCTGGTGCACAGCCTTGGCGAACGCCTCCTTGCCCGAGCCGGTTTCGCCGTTGATCAAGAGCGGCACGTCGCGCTCGAACACGCGCAGGGCTTTGCGGAATTCGACCTGCAAGGCTTCGTCGCCGAGACAGATGCCGGACAGGCGTGGTGCGGGCGCGGCGATTGGCGCTGGCATGATCGGCGTCGGCTTGCGCGATTCGCCGCGCAATACCGCGAACAGATGTCGACCATCGCGGGTGCGCAGCGGCCAACTGGCACTGGCGTTGGCGCTAGCCCGCCCGAGCAGGTCATCCAGCGAACAATCGAAAAACGCCTCCACCGGTTTACCGAGCAAACCGCCGCGAATATGCCCGAGCAGGTTCAGCGCGCTCTGGTTGACTGCGCTGATCCGCCCCTCGCCGTCAAACGCCAGCAGCCCTTCGCTGAACAGGCCTACAGACTCGGCTTGCAGATGAAAACGCAGCAACCATTGGTTGTCGAAACAGCGCAGGAAGTAGCAGCTCTCGATCATCTTCGCCGACAGATTGACCAGCGCCATGGTGTGGAACTGGCTCTGCCGCGAGACGTCCGGCCGCGCCGAAGACACATCGAGTACCGCCAGCAATTCACCGTGCGGATCGAACACCGGGCTCGCCGAGCAGGTCAGCCCGGTGTGGCGGCCGCGAAAGTGTTCGTCCTGGTGAATGGTCAGCGCCTGACGCTCGACCAGACAGGTGCCGATGCCGTTGGTGCCTTCGCAGGCTTCGCTCCAGTCGGCGCCGAGCCAGAGCCCGGCGCGCTCGAAAATCTTCCGTTCGGCCGGCGCGGTGACGCAATTGAGGATCACACCGCGCGCGTCAGTCAGCAGCACCGCATGGCCGGTACCGGAGAGTTGCTGATGCAGGCTGCTCATCTCGGTGCCGGCGATTTGCAGCACTTGTTGCAGACGTTCGCGACTTTCCAGTACTCGGCCATGCTCAAGCACGGTCGGCGCCATGGTCACAGAAGGATCGAGGTGATAGTCCTCAAGGCAACGCAGCCACGAACGGGCGATCGATGGATCGGCGCCGGGGCCGTGCAGGTGCGGTTTGCCCTGGGTGACGGTGAGAACCTGGCGGGCATGGCGACTCAAATGGTTGTCGTGCATTTCTTATTGTTCTCCCCGGGGCGCGATGGCCCAAAGCATGAGGTGACGCCCAGCATCCTCCAGCGGCTCCGGCATTGCAATGCCGGCAAGACCGTCCGGTCACGGGCTGTGCCGCAAGCGGTACAAACTGTCACTCGCGCTGTACCGAAACCGTCACAGCGCCACTCCATTCGTCCGAGACAAACCGGCCAAGCCCTTGATTTGCCTGACCTGCACGGCAGTGGCCCGAGCCTTGCTCTACGCTTATAGCAAGCGCACTTGCGCGTTTCTCTAATAAGTACAAAGCCAAGGAGAACATCATCATGCGTTACGCCCACCCCGGTACTGAAGGCGCCAAAGTCTCGTTCAAGAGCAAGTACGGCAATTACATCGGCGGCGAGTTCGTCGCGCCGGTCAAAGGTCAGTACTTCACCAATACCTCGCCAGTCAATGGCCAGCCAATTGCCGAATTCCCCCGCTCCACCGCCGAAGACATCGACAAGGCGCTGGATGCTGCCCACGCCGCCGCCGATGCGTGGGGCGCCACTTCGGTGCAGGCGCGCTCACTGATCCTGCTGAAAATCGCCGACCGCATCGAAGAAAACCTCGAACTGCTGGCGATCACCGAAACCTGGGACAACGGCAAAGCCATCCGTGAAACCCTCAACGCCGACATCCCGCTGGCCGCCGACCATTTCCGTTATTTCGCCGGTTGCCTGCGCGCCCAGGAAGGCAGCGCTGCGGAAATCGACGGCAACACCGTGGCCTATCACATTCATGAACCGCTGGGCGTGGTCGGCCAAATCATCCCGTGGAACTTCCCGCTGCTGATGGCCGCGTGGAAACTCGCGCCAGCGCTGGCCGCCGGTAACTGCGTGGTGCTCAAGCCTGCCGAGCAAACCCCGCTGGGCATCTGCGTGCTGATGGAGCTGATCGGCGACCTGCTGCCGCCGGGCGTGCTCAACGTCGTGCAAGGCTTCGGCAAAGAAGCCGGCGAAGCGCTGGCGACCAGCAAGCGCATCGCCAAGATTGCCTTCACCGGCTCGACCCCGGTCGGCTCGCACATCATGAAATGCGCGGCGGAAAACATCATCCCATCCACCGTGGAACTGGGCGGCAAGTCGCCGAACATCTTCTTCGAAGACATCATGCAGGCTGAGCCGAGCTTCATCGAGAAAGCCGCTGAAGGTCTGGTGCTGGCGTTCTTCAACCAGGGCGAAGTGTGCACCTGCCCTTCCCGCGCACTGGTGCAGGAATCGATCTATGACGAATTCATGCAGGCAGTGATGAAGAAAGTCAGCCAGATCAAACGTGGCGACCCGCTGGACACCGACACCATGGTCGGCGCCCAGGCATCCGAGCAGCAATTCGACAAGATCCTCTCGTACCTGGAAATCGCCAAGGGCGAAGGCGCTGAACTGCTGACCGGCGGCAAGGTGGAAAAACTCGAGGGCAGCCTGGCCACCGGTTATTACATCCAGCCGACCCTGCTCAAGGGCACCAACAAGATGCGCGTGTTCCAGGAAGAAATCTTCGGCCCGGTGGTGAGCATCACCACATTCAAGGACGAAGCCGAAGCCCTGGCGATTGCCAACGACACCGAGTTCGGCCTCGGCGCCGGCCTGTGGACCCGCGACATCAACCGCGCCTACCGCATGGGCCGGGCGATCAAGGCCGGTCGCGTGTGGACCAACTGTTATCACCTGTACCCGGCGCATGCCGCATTCGGCGGTTACAAGAAGTCCGGCGTCGGGCGTGAAACCCACAAAATGATGCTCGACCATTATCAGCAGACCAAGAACCTGCTGGTGAGCTACGACATCAATCCGTTGGGATTCTTCTGATCCTGCGATGCTGATCGTTCCCACGCTCCGCGTGGGAACGATCAGGTTCCTGGCTGTAGCCGGGCCAATAAAACAATAAAAATGGTGAACCCTATGCCAAGCGAATCCCCGGCCGGCGCTCCGGCGACCGGCTCCTCCGTCGACTTCGAAAAAGTCGGCACCGATTATTTCCAACAACGCGAACTGAAAAAAGGCGCCGCCGGCTGGGTCCTGCTGGTCGGCCTCGGCGTCGCTTATGTGATTTCCGGAGATTACGCCGGCTGGAACTTCGGCCTCGCCCAAGGTGGCTGGGGCGGCATGTTTCTGGCCACGCTGCTGATGGCGACCATGTACCTGTGCATGTGCTTTTCCCTGGCCGAACTGTCGTCGATGATTCCCACCGCTGGCGGCGGCTACGGTTTCGCCCGCAGTGCTTTCGGACCGTGGGGCGGTTTTCTCACCGGCACCGCGATCCTCATCGAATACGCCATCGCCCCCGCTGCCATCGCGGTGTTCATCGGCGCCTACTGCGAGTCGCTGTTCGGTATTGGCGGCTGGATGATTTATCTGGCGTTCTACATCATCTTCATCGCCATCCATATTTTCGGGGTCGGCGAAGCGCTCAAGCTGATGTTCATCATCACCGCCGTCGCCGCGCTGGCGCTGGGGGTGTTTCTGGTGGCGATGGTGCCGCACTTCGACGTCGCCAACCTGCTCGATATCCCGGTGACCACTGCGGTCGGCGCCAGTGCGTTTCTGCCGTTCGGCTATGTCGGCGTATGGGCGGCAATTCCCTATGCGATCTGGTTTTTCCTTGCCGTTGAAGGCGTGCCATTGGCCGCAGAAGAAACCAAAAACCCCAAGCGCGATCTGCCGCGTGGCCTGATCGGGGCGATGCTGGTGCTGCTGATGTTCGCCCTGCTGATTCTGATCGTCGGCCCCGGCGGCGCCGGTGCGAATTCGCTGCTGACCTCCGGTAATCCACTGGTCGAAGCGCTGAGCAAGGCCTACGGTGGCTCGACGTGGATGGGCAGCTTCGTCAACCTCGTCGGTCTGGCCGGGCTGATCGCCAGCTTCTTCTCGATCATCTACGCCTACTCGCGGCAGATCTTCGCGCTGTCGCGGGCCGGTTACCTGCCGCGCAAACTGTCGCAGACCAACAAAAGCAAGGCGCCGGTGCTGGCCCTGGTGATTCCCGGCATCATCGGCTTTGGTCTGTCGCTGACCGGCCAGGGCGACCTGCTGATTCTGGTCGCGGTGTTCGGCGCTACCATTTCCTATGTGCTGATGATGGCCGCGCACATCACCCTGCGCATCCGTCGCCCCAAAATGGACCGGCCGTACCGCACGCCGGGTGGCATTTTCACCTCGGGTGTGGCGCTGGTATTGGCGTGCATCGCCGTGGTGGCGGGCTTCCTCGTCGATCCACGGGTGGTGATCGGCGCGGCGATCATCTATGGAGTGTTAATTGCTTACTTCGCTTTCTACAGTCGGCATCACTTGGTAGCGGGCACGCCGGAAGAAGAATTCGCGGCGATTCAAAAAGCTGAACAAGCCTTGCACTGATTGTCGAAAACCACGGCGCAGACGCATTCTGCGCCGTCACGGAGAACGCTGAATGGCCAGTTTTGCTCACACGGTCGGCGCGCAGACTTACCGCTTCGACAGCCTCAAAGACGTCATGGCCAAGGCCAGCCCCGCCCGCTCGGGGGACTTTCTCGCCGAGATCGCCGCGCTCAACGACGGCGAACGGGTGGCCGCGCAAATGGCCCTGGCGGACATCCCGCTCACCCACTTCCTGCAAGAAGCGCTGATTCCCTACGAAGCCGATGAAGTCACTCGACTGATCATCGACACCCACGACAAGCAAGCCTTCGCCGTGGTCAGCCACCTCACCGTTGGCGGCTTTCGCGACTGGCTGCTCAGTGATGCGGCGGACGAAACCAGCCTGCGCGCCCTCGCCCCGGGTTTGACCCCGGAAATGGTCGCTGCTGTGTCGAAGATCATGCGCGTGCAGGATCTGGTGCTGGTCGCGCAGAAAATCCGCGTGGTCACCCAATTTCGCGGCACCCTCGGTCTACGCGGCCGCCTGTCGACCCGCCTGCAACCCAACCACCCGACCGACGAGCCGTCCGGCATTGCCGCGAGCATTCTCGACGGCCTGCTCTACGGCAACGGCGACGCAATGATCGGGGTCAACCCGGCCACCGACAGCATCGCTTCGATCTGCGCGATGCTGGAAATGCTCGACGCGATCATCCAGCGCTATGACATCCCTACCCAGGCCTGCGTGCTGACCCACGTCACCACTTCGATCGAGGCGATCAACCGTGGCGTGCCGCTGGATCTGGTGTTCCAGTCGATTGCCGGCACTGAGGCTGCCAATGCCAGTTTCGGCATCAACCTCAACGTGCTGCAGGAAGGTTACGACGCCGGGCTCAGCCTCAAGCGCGGCACCCTCGGGCAGAACCTGATGTATTTCGAAACCGGTCAGGGCAGCGCGCTGTCGGCCAACGCCCACCACGGCGTCGATCAACAGACTTGCGAGACAAGGGCCTACGCCGTGGCGCGACATTTCAAGCCGTTCCTGGTGAACACCGTCGTAGGATTTATCGGCCCGGAGTACCTCTACAACGGCAAGCAGATCATCCGCGCCGGCCTCGAAGACCACTTCTGCGGCAAGCTGCTCGGTGTGCCGATGGGCTGCGACATCTGCTACACCAACCACGCCGAAGCCGATCAGGACGATATGGACACCCTGCTGACGTTGCTCGGCGTCGCCGGGATCAACTTCATCATGGGCATCCCCGGCTCGGACGACATCATGCTCAATTACCAGACCACTTCGTTTCACGACGCCTTGTACGCCCGCCAGACCCTGGGCCTGAAACCGGCGCCAGAGTTCGAGCAGTGGCTGGCCAACATGGGCATCTTCACCCAGGCGGACGGCAAGGTTCGCTTCGGCAACAACCTGCCGCCGGCCTTCCGCCAGGCCTTGGCGCACTTGGGATGAGTCTTATGGAAAAACCACCGGTCGATCCGCAAAACCCATGGCTGGAACTGCGCCGCCTGACCCCGGCACGCATTGCCCTGGGCCGCACCGGCACCAGTCTGCCGACGCGGGCGCAGCTGGATTTTCAGTTTGCCCACGCCCAGGCCCGCGATGCCGTGCACCTGGCCTTCGATCACAGCGAAATCAGCGCACAACTGAGCGAGCGCGGGCGGGAAACCCTGGCACTGCAAAGCGCCGCGCCGGACCGACACACCTATCTGCAACGCCCGGACCTGGGGCGCAAGCTCAGCGATGAATCGGCGCAGACCTTGCGCGACTACGCCAGCCAACATCCGGGCGGGGTCGATCTGGTGATGGTCGTCGCTGATGGCCTGTCGGCACTGGCGGTGCATCGCCACACCCTGCCGTTCCTGACGCGCCTGGAAGAACAGATGAGCGGCGACGGCTGGTCCGTGGCGCCGGTGGTGCTGGTCGAGCAGGGTCGCGTCGCCATCGGTGACGAGATCGGCCAGTTGCTCGGGGCGAAAATGGTGGTAATGCTGATCGGCGAGCGCCCGGGCCTGAGTTCGCCGGACAGCCTCGGGCTGTATTTCACCTACGCGCCAAAGGTCGGCCTGACCGACGCGTATCGCAACTGCATTTCCAATGTTCGGCTTGAAGGCCTGAGCTACGGCATGGCGGCGCATCGCTTGCTGTATCTGATGCGCGAGGCCTGTCGGCGGCAGCTGTCGGGGGTCAATCTGAAGGATGAAGCTCAGCTGCACACATTGGAGACGGACGACGCTGTCGACATGAAAGGCAACTTCCTGCTCGATCCACCGCCAGCCTGAACCGTTTCCGCATTGCCTTTCTGCGCTGCTTTCAGGCAGGATCGACGCACGGCCGCCCGGGTTTCCCATCGCCGTCAGAGCAGTTGAAGACAGCCACTTGAAGACGAGACCTATCATGCGGATTATTCAAGCGACCCTCGAACATCTGGATTTGCTGACTCCTTTGTTCGTCAAATATCGCGAGTTCTACGGCTCCCTGCCTTACCCGGATTCCTCCCGCGCGTTCCTCGAAAAACGCCTGCGCCGCAAAGAGTCGGTGATCTATCTGGCCCTGGCCGAAGATGACGACAAGAAACTCATGGGCTTCTGCCAGCTCTATCCGAGCTTTTCGTCGCTGTCGCTCAAACGCGTGTGGATTCTCAACGATATCTACGTTGCCGAAGATGCGCGCCGGCAACTGGTCGCCGACAACCTGATCCGCACTGCGAAGAAAATGGCCAAGGAAACCCAGGCCGTGCGCATGCGCGTATCGACCAGCGCAAACAACGAAGTGGCGCAGAAAACCTACGAATCAATCGGCTTCAAGGAAGACACCGAGTTCAAGAACTACGTACTGCCAATCAGCGACGAGCTCTGACTCCAGCGGCTTCGGTGATGAGGGAGTTCGCTCCCTCGCCACGGCCGCCCCTTCCCTGACAATTGCTCACTTCGCGACACTCCCCGCTACAAAACCGACGCGCTTTTCAGCGGTCAGACCGTATAATCCCGATCTTTCCGGCTTGTAAGAAAAACTACACCCCGCTGTAGGCTTACACGAAGTCATCCGCACAGGCCTGCCGAGTCGGGCCGTCATACAGGTGCCCCCATGGATTTCAACCCGCTCGACCTTATCCTGCATCTCGATGTGTATCTCGATTTGCTGGTGAACAACTATGGGCCATGGATCTACGCCATCCTGTTTCTGGTGATCTTCTGTGAAACCGGGCTCGTGGTGATGCCATTCCTGCCGGGTGACTCGCTGCTGTTCATCGCTGGCGCAGTGGCGGCCGGCGGCGGCATGGATCCGGTGCTGCTCGGAGGCCTGCTGATGCTGGCGGCGATCATGGGCGACAGTACCAACTACGTGATCGGACGCACGGCCGGGGAGAAGCTGTTCAGCAACCCGAACTCGAAAATCTTCCGTCGCGACTACCTGCAGAAAACCCACGACTTCTACGACAAGCACGGCGGCAAGACCGTGACCATGGCGCGTTTCCTGCCGATCATCCGCACCTTCGCGCCGTTCGTCGCGGGCGTGGCGCGGATGCCGTACCCGCGTTTCTTCGGCTTCAGCGTGCTCGGCACCATCCTCTGGGTCGGCGGTCTGGTCACTCTGGGTTACTTCTTCGGCAACGTGCCGTTCATCAAGAAAAACCTCTCGCTGCTGGTGGTGGCAATCATCCTGCTGTCGCTGGTGCCGATGATCATCGGCGTGGTGCGCAGCCGGTTCGGCGGCACCAAAGTGCAATCCCACTGATCCGATGTGGTCACTGAGCGCCTGGCGACGCCGGCGCCTCCTGGCCAGGCACCCGATTGCCGACGACCTGTGGCAACGGGTGCGCCATCAACTCTCCTTCCTCGATGGCATCAGCGCGACTGAAGACCAGTGGCTGCGCGAAGCCTGCGTGCTGTTTCTCGACGACAAACACCTGACCGCCCTGCCCGGCGTCGAACTGCATCAGGAACAGCGCCTGCTGCTCGCCGCCCAAGCGCAGTTGCCGTTGCTGCATCTCGGTGATCTGAATTGGTACCAGGGTTTCCACGAGATCGTGCTGTACCCGGATGACTTCCTCAGCCCGCAACGTCATCGCGATGCCAGCGGCGTCGAGCATGAGTGGGACGGCGAACACAGCGGTGAGGCCTGGCAGCAGGGGCCGGTGATTCTCGCTTGGCCCGGCGTACAGGCCAGCGGTGGCTGGGAAGGCTACAACCTGGTGATCCACGAACTGGCGCACAAGCTCGATATGCTCAACGGCGACGCCAACGGCCTGCCGCCACTGCACGCCGACATGCGCGTCAGCGACTGGGCCGAAGTGATGCAGGCCGCCTACGACGACCTCAACCGCCAGCTCGACCACGATCCCGACGCCGAAACCGCCATTGATCCCTACGCCGCCGAGAACCCGGCGGAGTTCTTCGCAGTCACCAGCGAATACTTCTTCAGCGCCCCGGATCTGCTCCACGAGGCTTATCCACAGGTCTACTTGCATCTGCAGCTTTTCTACCGGCAGGATCCGTTGGGCAGACTGCGGCAACTTCAGGCCACAGACCCGGTCTATCAGGCGCACGACTAAGCTCTGCACGACTTCTGGTACGTGGCGTCGGCGTAGGAATGTGCCTATAATCGCCGCCACTTTTTGGTCAATCCGGCCAAGTGTTTTTGGTCAACTACGGGGGCAACGCCCAATGAGCTACAGCAAGATTCCGGCTGGCAAAGACCTGCCGAACGACATCTACGTCGCGATCGAGATCCCGGCCAACCACGCGCCGATCAAATACGAAATCGACAAAGACAGCGATTGCCTGTTCGTTGACCGTTTCATGGCCACCCCAATGTTCTACCCGGCCAACTACGGTTACATCCCGAACACCCTGGCTGACGACGGTGATCCCCTCGACGTGCTGGTCGTGACCCCTTACCCGGTTGCTCCAGGCTCGGTAATCCGCGCGCGTCCAGTCGGCATCCTGAACATGACCGACGACGGCGGCGGCGATGCCAAAGTCATCGCCGTGCCACATGACAAGCTGTCGCAGCTGTACGTCGACGTGAAGGAATACACCGATCTGCCACCCCTGCTGATCCAGCAGATCGAGCACTTCTTCGCGAACTACAAGGATCTCGAGAAGGGCAAGTGGGTCAAGATCGAAGGCTGGGCCGGCGCAGACGCCGCCCGCGAAGCGATCACCAAGTCGGTTGCCGCCTACAAGGGCTAAGCCATTGCGCTTTGCGTGACGCTTGAAAAAAACCCCGGACATCCGGGGTTTTTTGTGTCTGCACGCTTCAGCTAAACAAAGCGTTTAAATTCCTACATGCAGTTTTAATCTGTTTAATTTCCCACAAGTACGTCTTACATCCCGTCGCAAAATACAGGCTTTTTTTGAACGCCCGGTTTATTCAAACCGCTCTAGTCCGGCCGTAGACTCCGTGTTTATGAGAAAGAACACTAGCGGTCCACGATTCAAGGCACTCCTGGAAGCAGCGAACATCAGCACCACGGATTTCGCAAGGTTCTGGGGCACGGAAGCCCAAAACGTTCATAACTGGTACACCCGGGGCGTCCCGGCGTATCGCATGGAAGAAGTCTCACGCCTGTTGTCGGTCAATAGTGAATGGCTGAAAACCGGGGAAGGCGTCAAGGAGGTCGCGCGCCTGCACCCACCCGCCAGCAATGGCGACACGTTCGATGCCCAGTCCATCTGCGGCGTCTACACCGTCATCAACCCCAGCGACATCGACCTGGCATTTTTCAAGGAAACCCCGATCGCCAACGGCGACGGTAAAACCCACGTCATCCTCGACCCCGACCAGTCCCTGCGCCTGCCCCGCGCCCACCTCGATCAACTCGACATCCAGCACGCCAACGCCATCTGCGCGCACATGATCGGCAACAGCATGGCCGATCGCATCGAAGACGGTTCCATCGTCGCCATCGACCGCGGCCTGACCCAGGTCGTCGACGGAGAAATCTACGCCGTAGAGCACGACGGCATGCTGCGCATCAAATACCTGCACCGCATGCCCGGCAACGGCTTGCGCATGCGCAGCCACAACAGCGCCGAATACCCCGACGAGGTTTTCCGGCCGGCGCAGATCGAAGAGCAGCGGATTCACATTCTTGGCTGGGTATTCTGGTGGTCGACACTGGGCAAGCGCCGGCCGGTGGTGCCGTTTCTATGACATTTCACTCGAATCTGTGGGAGCGAGCTTGCCCGCGAAGAGGCCCTGATAACCGGTACAAATCCAGGATTTGTACTGCTTCAGTCGCTCTAAACCGCACTTGAGGCTGGGAATCCAGAGCAAAACTCAGTATCCTGCGCCCCACATTCGCGCATCGACCCGCCCAGCGGCTCGGATGACGCCCGACGCGGCAGACCAACGTCTGACCAAGTCCCACAGCCGGACGCAGATCCGGATGTACGTTTTGAAGGCTGGCGCGGTTTACCAAAAATAAACCAAGCCAGTCCCCGAGAAGCCGGCCACAAGCCGGCTTTTTAATGCCTGCAACAAACCATATCCATTGCTGAAACCGCATTTCCCGCTTGTATAGCGCCCAATGCACTGGTTACCGTCCCGCCAAATATCGCAGGAAACACCAAATGCCCAAAACCTCATTCCCCATTGAGGACGCGCTGAAGCGCGCCGCCGAACGAGGCGAGCCGCCTGCCGAAGATAAGTTGGCCGGTGAAGAAGATGACGAACTTGCCGCCATCGTTCACGAGCGCCTCGCCGCTCCTCAGCGAATGCAGGTTAGTCTGGCTGATCTGTAAGCTGTTCGAGCGCCCAGCTACAGTTGCTGAATTTGTCCAACAACCTGTTGGACAAATGCCCCTCACGGATAACTGAACGACTTCACCAACGTCAGCTCCCCCGCCGTCCGCATCGGCACTACAAACGTTTCCATCTTCTCGCTCGGCGTGCCTTCTTCAGTAATCACCGTCACCTGCGCCGTGGTCAGCGCCTGCACCGCTTCATCCCCACCTTCGTCATCCCCGCGATATCCGCCGCCGTAATAATTCACGTACACCAGATACTGCCCTTTGATCGGCGCGGGCATGGCGGCGATTTCCGGACCGTAGCCAGTGGTGACGTCGACGTCGAGGGCGGCGCCGTTGGCGGCGCTGCGGTTGCCGTACCAGATGTGGGCGCCGTCGGGGGTGACGAGGTGCAGGTCGAGGTCGGTGCCGTCACTGTCCCAGGCCAGCAGGACGCGCAGTTTGGCCGGGGTGGCGCCGCCGCGGGCGTTGAGGAATTGCGTGCGGTGGCGTTGCTGGCCGTCGGCGCTACGCACTTCGACGCTGTTGCTGCCGTTGGGGAAGGAGAACGGGCGATCGAAGCCGCCGGCGGGGTCGATTTTCAGCGGCATGCTGACGCCGTTGACGATCAGGCGGCCGGGTTCGTTGTTCTTCGGCACGGCTTTGATCTGGCCGCTGATTCTGGCGGTATTGGCCTGGCCAAGCGGTGTGTTGACCGACGAGGCCGGGTAGTTGACGGTCTGGCGAAAGCTCTCGCCCTCGCCTTGCGGTGCGCCGCTGCGCCAGCCGCCGACCGGGGTGTCGAGTTTGACGCCATCGGCAGCGAACGCTTGCGGCAGTACGTTGAGGGCACAGAGCAGCAGCAAGACCTGTGGATAACGGAGTGTCATGGTCTATTCCAGCAAAAGGTGACGGGCGAGCCCTTCGATGTAGGTTTCATCCTGGCCGTTGGGGTGTGCTTCGAAGGCCAGGTGCAGATATTCGTGGGTCAGATCGAGGCGATCCTGCAGGGTCAGCACGCCGCGCACATAAATGCGCTGACGCTCACGGTCGACGAAGGGCCGGCCGAAGGCGAGTTTGCATACGGCGAAAGTGCTGACTTCGTTGTAGCCGGTTTCGCTTTCAAGCCTCGGACGCCAGCCGCGCCGCTGCTTCTGCAGCCAGTCTTGCGCGGCGGGCAATGCTTCGCAGGAGGCGACCGGGTTGTCCCAACGGCTGAGGCTGGCGCGTGGATAGGCGTGCAGCAGAATCGCGTCGTAGCGCTGCCCAGCGTTCGCTTGCTCGACGGCTTGCTGCCAGGCGAGTTTGTCCGGGCCGGGCTGGTCGGAGTGATAGGTGACGGTGCTGCCGGCCAGTACCAGATCCGCAGTCCACGCCGCGATGTTGCGTGATTCGGCCGAGGCTGGACGCGGGGCGACGCGCTGGCGATTGCTGCTGTCGTCGATGCTCAGGCAATCGCCGTTGCGCGTGGCGTTTTGCAGCAGATAAGTGCGGATCGCTACGGCCAGCGCCTTGGCGGCTTCGGCGGGTTGCGGTTTGGCTTCGCGTTCGAGAACGCGAGCGACATATTCTTCGCGATCAAGTCTTGCGACGAGTTTGTCGTTGAGCAGAAAAAGCTCGCCATCGCTGTGGATGTCCAGCGCGTTGCCGTTGGCGAATTCGACGCGGTAGTCGCCGCGCAATGGCCCGGACTTGGCAACACGATCCCCGCCCAGAACTTTCGAAACCGGGTATTTCGAGAACAGTCCGACTTCCACACAACGCCCCGCGTCCGCTGGCCACGTCGTCGGCAACACGCTGGCCAGCGCTTGGCCGTAATGACGCAGGACCATCTGACTGGTGCCGCGCCCGCCCGCCCAGATCGGCGCGCCATCGGTGGTCCAGCCAGCGAATCCGCCTTGTCGCGATTGCGCATCCTGGTCGCCGAGCCAGCTCCAGGTTTTCACCCGCAAACGCCCGCCCAACTCGCCGACGACATTGCCGTCCGCCGCGTTCAGCACGACATCGAGCAACACGCGACGCATCTGATCCTGCGCTGGCAGCAACGCCAGAACGCTCAATAACTCGGCAACCGAAACCCTTGTTGCCGGTTGCACGGCTGGCAAATCCAGCAACCACGACGGCGCCTGCCGCGCCTGCCAATACGCTCGCCAATCCGTCGCTGCGATGCCCAACCGCGCCGGTTCGAAATACAGACCGCAGGACTTCACCAGTGCCTGATCCCGCTCGATCCTGCCGCCCGCCGCGCAGCAATAAACTTCTTCTTTGGACTGCCCGCGACATTCATACGCCGGTTCCCGTGCACCGGTATCCACCAGCCACGCGTAGACGAACAACTTCCACAGACTGCCCAGCGGCGCATCCAGCGACGCTGGCAACGGTTCGCGCTTGATCAGTTGCGTCTGACTCAACGACAACAACTCGCCCTGATAGGCCACGCGCAATGGCTCGTCCTGCGCTGTCGCCAGCGCAGGCATCACACACATCAGCAGCCACAACAGCGGCCGGCGCATGTCAGTTGACCGTGACCTGACCGAGGGCGGCTTTCGCCTCCTGGGCCTGATGCTGCGGTGCATACACTTGCTTGAAGCGTACCGGTGGCAGATTGAACTGGCCCTTCTGCGAGAAGCGCACCAGATGACGCAGGCGCAACTCGCCACTCAGCGCGTCGACCGGCACCGCGTATGCCAACTGACCCGGCTCGAAACGCGCCTTCTCCAGCGCGGTCGGTTCGGTGCCGTCCTTGCCCTGCAACTTGATGCCCCACGTCGTGCGCTCGACATCCGCGCCCGGTGGCAGCGGCACTTCAAGCATGCCGTAGCGCAGCGGTTTCGGTGCCTTGCTGGTGAGGATCACCTCGTCCAGGTACAGGCTGTCGCTGGACAACGGTTTAGTGCCGACCGGCTCGAGTTTGAAGGTGAACGCTTCGTCGCCCGGCACCAGACGCGACAGGCGCCGGGTGATGGTCACGGCCATCGGATCGACCTGCGGCTGTTGCGTCTGGAAGCTCAGCGCTGCACGCAGCGGTCGCTCTTGCGTGCCGGACACGCTCAGCACGCTCGGCAGCGGCGCCGCGCCCTGCCATGTCCAGTACATCTCGCCGCTGGCCCCGTAGTTTTTCTTCCAGCCTTCACCCGGCATCAGCGCGATGGTCGGCGAGGCCTGAGCGATGATGCGTTGCAGCCAGGTCAGCGCCAGTGCACGTTCCAGCGTCGATTGCTGCGGCAACAGGCGTTGCAACAACGCCGTCGCACGGGCCTGATCAAACGGTTGCAGCGACAGGTTCAGCGCTTCTACGAAGGGCTGCGAGCTGACCGCCAGACGTTGTTGCGCTGCGCCCAGTTGACGATTGAATGCCTCCGGCAAAGCAACTTTCGCCTGCGTCGCCAACGATGCGGTGAGTACCCGCGCCGCCGCCAGACCGAGCGCCGAATCCGGGTCGTTCATCACCAGACTGTCCTGGCCGTCGTCGAGCAAGGTTTCGGCAGCGCCTTCACCGGCCTTGGCCAGATCGTCGATCAAACCGCTGAGCAGCGTGTTCACTGGCAGATGCATCTGTTTGGCGAACGACAGAATCAGCGCCCGTTGCAGCAATGGTGTATTCGGCGCTTGCTTGGCATAGACCTCCAGCACTCGCTGCCAGTGCTCCGGCGGCAGGGTCAGCTCGAGTACGCGGCTGGCGTTCCAGTCGGCGTAATAGGCATAGGCGGTGAGAAATGCATCCGGCTCGCCGTCGTAGCCCCACCAGGTGAAGCTCGCCGACGGCCCGGCCATTTGCACCAGACGCAGCCGGCTGTTCTGCATGATCAGGCGCAAGCGATCGCGAATCTGCGGGTTCGAAGCCAGCGATGGATAGGCGATGCTCAACGGCAGCAAGCGACTGGCGGTCTGCTCGACGCCGCCGTACGGGTAGCCGAGCAGATCATCGAGGGCGGAACGGAACAGCGCTTGCGGACTGTCATCCAGACGCAGGCGGATATCCGTGGCATCCGCCGGCAAACTCAATGGCGTATCGCCGCTGACCACGTCGAGGCTTTGTGTCTGGGTGACCTGCCAGCCTTCACCGGTGGCACTCAAGCGCACAGCCAGGGCATCGGCGACTTTGCCATCCTGCACCAGCTCCGCCGTCCACTCGCCAGAGGCCAAAGCGAACGCCGGCAGTGGCAGGTAATTGATGCCGCTGTTCAGAGTCACCGGCATACGTTGTTCGTTACCGGCATAGTGAGTCACCAGTTCAGCCTTGACCGGTTTCTCTGCCTGACTGAAAGCGAACACGCCCAGTTGCGGCTGATCGCCCTTGCGGAATTTGCTCGGCCCGCTCCACTTCAGGTACAGCGGTTTTTCCGAACGGACAAACTGCTTCTTCTGCCCGACCTGACCGTCATCGGCAATCGCCCGCGCGGTGATGCGCCAGCGGGTCAGCGAGTCCGGCATCTTGAAGGTGAAGCGGGTTTTGCCGTCGGCGCCGGTCAACAACTCCGGCTGCCACGCAGCGGTGTCGACGTCTTCACGGCGCGGACGCTCAAGCACTTTCACGCCGCGCTCGCTGCGATTGGCCTTTCCCGGTGCGCCGGGGCTGCCCGGCAATGCCACGTCGTAGCTGATGAATGACAGGCTGGCACTGGTGCGCACGTTGTTGCGCCGTGGGTGATAGAAGAACTGGTCGATGCTAGGCGCGACTTCCGGTTGCAGCGCGTAGACCATTTCGTCGACCACGCTGACCGTCAGATGCGCCGGAACCGCTTTGCCGGCGAACTGCGTGGTCAGGTCGACCGTGACCGTATCGCCCGGCAGGTACACCGCTTTGTCGGTGCTGATCGCCACGTCGATTTGCGGCGCGACCACTTTGATCCCGGCGTTCTGGAAACTGTACTGACCGCCCTTGGTATAGAGCACGGAGAAGGTCAGGTTCGGCGCGAAGTTATCCTTCACCGCAATGCGCGCGCGGTATTGGGTGTCGCTGAGTTTTTCCAGCTTCAACCAGTCAGCGCCCTTGGCCAGCAGCGCAGTGGCCTCGACCTTGTCGCGCTCCAGCGACAGCAATGCATCGCTGACCGGCTCAGGGAAGGTGATCAGCGCCAGCGCTTCTTCGCCCGCCTTGTACTCGGGCTTGTCGAGGACGATTTCCACGGTACCCGGCACCGCTTTCACGCCGTCGCCGGTGACCGAATGGCCGGTGGCGCCGAGGACGCGACCGTGTTGATCCTTCAGCGTCAGGTTGTAGGTGCCCGGACGTTCGAAGGCGAGGCTGAAGCCTTTGTCCGTTGCGGCGAGTTTGCCTTCGCCGGTGCTCTGATCTTCCAGGCGCACCCAGGCGTAGCTGCTCGGCGTTACGGCTTTGCTCTGTTCGGTGCCAGCCTCATTCGCGTAGCTGAAGGCAACCTTGTCACCGACCGCGCTGAAACGCTGCGGCGCGCTCAAGCGGAAGCTCGCCGCGCCACGGTCGATGAGGATTTCCTTGGTGGTCTTGACCCGATACGCCGCGCCGTCGCTGGCGAACACGGTGAGCATGTAGCGGCTCGGTTTTTCCGCCGCTGGCAGATCCAGTGTCGCGTTGCCTTTACTGTCGGTAGTCAGTTCGGTGCTGGTCAGTTCCACCGGAAATTGCCCGAGGTATTGCAGCTCGTTGTCGACCATCGACAGTTGCTGGGCGCGCAGGCTCAGGCTCAATTTCGCGTTGGCCACCGGTTTGCCGTCGGGGTAGAGCAGCACCAGACTGCCTTTCACCGGCTCACCGGTGCGGTAATCCTGCTTGGCCAGATTCAGCGAGATCTCGAAGTGCGGCTTGATGTATTCGGCAACGCGGAAAGCACTGCTGTAGGCCTGCTCCTTGTAGTTGAAACGGATCTCGTAACCACCGGCCACGGCGTTATCCGGCAACTGGAAACGGCCCTGAGTACCTGCTTTCGAATCAAGCTTCAGATCGAGGGTTTGCAGTTCGGTCCCCGTGGCATCAAGCACGCTGACACTGACATCCGCCGCGCCCGGCAGAACCGAATCCCGGGCATTCTTGAACTCGCGACCGACGATTTTCAACGACACCCAATCGCCCGGGCGATACAGCGGCCGGTCGGTGAAGGCATAGAGTTTGGTGTCGTAGATTTCGCTGTCGTAATAGAAGTTTTCCGAGACGAACACGCCGCCCTCTTCGTCCTCGCCGATGACGAACGAGCGCTCCGGGCTGACGTGTTTCAGGCGCAGCAAACCATCGGCATCGGTAGCACCGCTGCTCATCACGCCGAGGCCATCGGTCCACAGCACATTGACCTTCGGCACCGAGCTGCCCTCGTGTTTGCGCGCGGCCCAGACCAGCAGTTCATCGCCGGCAATCTTGCTCACCGCGACCGTATTGGAGACGAAAACCATGGTGGTCGCGCGGTACTTGCCGATCAGCGCTTCAACCAGATACAACCCCGGCTTCAGGTTACCCAACGGGATGTACACGTTGCCCGGTGCGACGCTGACAAAGTCGCTGGACGAGCCGGCCAGATTGACCCCGGCCGGCGGCTGAATCGGCTTGGCCTGCCACAGCGGATAACGGAACTGGCTGACCACCGGCAGACCCGGGATCAGCGCGAATTGCGGCTGCGCGTCGTACGGCGTCGGCGCGGCCATGGCCTCACCCATTTTCAGCTCCGGCACTTCTTCGGTGACCTGCTTGCGCGACTCGTAGGAGAACGCACGCTGCATCACCCGCCGGGATTTGCGATACCAGTTGTCCCACAGATACGCGAGGGTGTTGGACAGACCTTCGCCCTTGAACTGGCCGTCGCTGACGACGCGATGCAGGTTCTTCTGGCGCTTGAGGAAATCCAGCGGCTTGTCGATGCGATATACGCGAATGTCGGCGCCGCCGTACGGTTCCATACGGAAACGCCGGTAGTCACGACCCGGGGCTTCGAGACGGACCATCGCCGGCTCGTCGCTGGCAAAACTGCTGTCGGCGAGCAGGAAGAAACTCTCACCGGCCACTGGCGTGTAATTGCTCGGCTCCACCGAGTCTTCGGCATTGACGCAGGTAAACGGCAGCAACAACGCCAACAGCAAGGAAATTCGCGAACAGATACGCAGCATGCGGGCACCGGTCATTGGGAGAGAAAGTTCAGTCGATAGACGCCGATGAAGTTGGGGTTGGCTGCGTCGGGTATCCATCGGGTGTCCTTCCATGTCATGAGTTGCTGCAGGCTTGCCGAACGCATGCCGTTGTCAGTGGGGGTGGTGGTGCCGGTGTGATAGGCGATGTAGCGACCCATCCAGATCATCAGGTGCTGGTCGTCGCCCTGATCGAAAAACATCAGGTCACCGGGCCGCGCCTGCGACACATCGCGGCCGATCAGATGGCTGTTGAACTGAATCAGTTTGATCGCGTTGACGTACGGCCCGACCTTGCCGCCGCCCTGCTGCCACTGTTGCGCGAGCTTGCGTTGCTCGTCGCTCAGCGACAGTTCCGGCGGCAGATAACGATTGGACAGACCATTGCTGCGCAGCCATTTGTCGTCATGGACTTTCAGCGCTTCGTTGGCGGCAAAGCGCACCAGCCCGGCGCAGTCCTGCTGATACCAGCGCGGGCTCGGGCCTTGGCTCAATTGCTCTTGAGCAATACGCACAAACCAGGCGCGGAATACCTGGGATTGCGCCGGATCGAGCGCTGGCGCTTCAACTGCTCGGGCGCCTGCGCTCAGCAACAACGCGAGCAAGCCGAGGCTGCGGATCAGTGCGCTCACAGCGCTTTCCATTCCAGCGGCAGCCATTGCCAGTGGCCGTCAGGCTCGCTGCCTTCAGGCAGGGTCAGGGCATATTTGCCGTAACCGCCAAGGGTGCGCAGTTTCGGCATCAGGTAGGTTTGCGCAGCGTTGTAGAACACCGGCTCCATGTCCTGGGGCAGGCTGTCGAGGGTTTCGCGCTGCATCAGTTGCGCCATCGCGTCCGGGCCGAAGTAGATCGGCATCAGTACGTCTTTTGGCAAAACGTCGGCCATCGGCGGGAAGCGCTTGTCGAGGGTGCCGAGGGCTTTGTCGACGAGTTTGTCGTCGAGGGAGAACAGCAGCGTCGAGCCGTGACGGGCGAGGCTGACTTTCATGAACGCCTTGCCGGAAATCGCCTCCGGGTTTTCAGCGGTCTTCGCCGCGTACGGACCGAAACTGGAACTGACCTGACGCTGCCAGACGTGGCTCTGGCCTTCCTGCTTGTCGATCACCGGGAATACGCTTTCGGCGACATTCGCTTCGAACGCGCCGACCATTGAGCCGAACAATTTGCCCAGATCACCGTCAAGCTTGCTGCTGTCCTCGTCTTTTAGGCTGGCGACCAGCAGCGGTGTGTACAACCGCGAATCGGCGTACCAGCACAGGCCGGCCGCGCCAGCGACGTGTTCGGTCAGCGTTTGCGCAACAGTTTCATCGGCACCGAGTTTCATCAATATCGGTTTCTGCGGCTCG
This sequence comes from Pseudomonas sp. S3_G06, assembly GCF_054667565.1. Taxonomy (NCBI): domain Bacteria; kingdom Pseudomonadati; phylum Pseudomonadota; class Gammaproteobacteria; order Pseudomonadales; family Pseudomonadaceae; genus Pseudomonas; species Pseudomonas sp. S3_G06. The sequence goes on along the minus strand of NZ_CP162738.1, from coordinate 3,298 downwards.
GCCGCCACCGGCAGGGTCACGCAAGCGCTCGCCCCCAACGGCATCGCCTGCCAGACCGGTTTGAAATCGAAGTCCGGCTGGTTTTCCAGTTCATCCATGGCCAGATAGCTGTGCCAGCCCTTGTCGTCCATGTCGAAACGCAGCCCGGCGAAATTCGGGATGAAGCGCTGATAGCCCATCGCGAGCACGCTGGAATTGACCGACAGACGCTGCTTGGTTTCCGGGTTTTTCGCTGGCAAGCCGAACGCTTCGGGGAAGAGTTTTTCACCGTTGAGCAACGCCGCCAGCGCTTGCGCGGAAACGCGGCCCGACTCTTCCGAGACGCCGCTCTCGGGATCGTAGTACTTGGCCGGATTGGACAGCACCACCAGTTTGTCGCCGCGCGACGCGAACAGCAGTGATTTGCTGGCGTTGTAGCTGAGTTGATACAGCGGCACGTCATCGCCGCCGACTTTGAGAGTGCCGAACACGCTGAGCTGGGTGTCATCCAGCGCCACTTTCGCCAACGGCTCGAGCAGCTTGGCCAAGCCGCCGCGATCCATCACCAAGAGAAAATCCTTCAAACGACCATCGGCGCCACGCCACAGCGCGACATCGGCCGGTTGATCAAAAAGCTGCTCGATCAGGCTGTCCTGCAATTTGAGGTCATGCTCGTAGATGATCCGCCGCAGGCTGCCGATCAGGCCGAGGCGGTCGGCGTGAGTTTCGTAATAGAAGACGAAATCCTCGGTGAGCGTGGCCTTGAGAAACGGCACTGTCAGCAGGTCCTTGGGCAATTGGCTCAGTGAACGGGTTTCGAGCAAGGCGTCTGGACGGCCGAGGCCGAGCTTGTCACTGGCAAGTGTCGCCGGCGGCGCTTTGGGCTTGAGCAGCAGCCAGCCGAAACCGCCCGCCACACCGGCCACCAGGCACAGGCCGAGCACGACCAGCGGCCAGCGCCGCGAAGGTTTGGCCGCCGGTGTCGCGGCAGCTGGAGTCACAGTGTTATCGCTCATGTTCACAACATCCGAGTTCATCCGTGGCGGGATGCTTAATAGTTGAAAGTCTTGACCAGCAGCAGATCACCGATCGCCCGCAGGGGCACGATGAAAGTTTCGCGTTTTTCGTCGACGGTGTTTTCGTTGAGCACCAGGGTGATCTGCGAGGTGATCACCTCGTTCTGATTGCTGGCCTCCTCGAAGTTATAGCCACCATCGCCGTAGTTGCCCCAATAGTTGACGTAGACCAGATACGTGCCGTGCAGCGGCGCGGTCATGGTGAACATTTCCGGGCCGGGGCCGTCGACACCATCCGGGTCGAGGCCGCCGCCATTGCTCAGCGCCGGCCGTGCCCAAAAGGCATGCTGACCGTCGGGGGTGACAATATGCAGATCCAGCTCGGCTTTCGGGTCGTCCCATCCCAAGACAAGACGAATCTTCGCCGGCGTGCGCAGATTATTTGCTTCATAAAATTGCACGCGCTTGAGCGACTGGCCCTCGGCGCTGATCACTTCAACGCTGTTGGAGCCGGCGCCGAAGGCGTAAGGCCGGGCAAAACGCCCCTGATCATCGGTGTACAGATTCAATGGATTGCCGTTGACGGCGAGGCTGTGCGGCGGACGCATGTGCCCGAGGGCTTTGAGCTGGCCCTGGATCATCGTGCGATTGCGCTGAATGCCGCGATCGATCGGCGGCGTCGGGTAGGCGACCTGCGGATTTTCCGAACGATCGAGCAAGCCGTGATAACGCCAGCCGCCGACTGGCTCGGACAATTGCGCAGTCGGCGCGGCCCACAGCGCAGGCGCGCAGGCGAGGCCGATCAGCAGCAAAAGAAATGAACGCATGTGACGCCTCCTGCCATGCCTTGAACGAAACCTTGCACCCGATCCTCGGTACTTCACAGCGGTGAACTGCGTTTCGTCTGAATGCCCCGCAATTGTCGGGGCCGTAGAAGCGGCGAAGATTAGCGATTCGGCAGTTTTTTAACAATCGGATACATGTGTGATTGCTGTAGGAATCTCGCCATCCGGGTAGACGATGAGCCGAATAGCCGGCATATTCGGCTCACTAAATGAGCCGAATAACGTTTTCATTCGGCTCACGCTTCTACGACAGGTGATCAATGACCGCACATTGGATCTGGCAACAACCGGATTGGCCCGACTTCAACTGGCAAGCAGAGCGCCTCGCCCCGCTGCTGCGCGAGTGCGTGCAGATGCAGGGCCGACTCTTGGGAATGGCCGGCTCAGTGGGCGATTCGATGAGCGCACAGAGCGAGCTCGATGCGTTGCTTCAGAACATCGTCACCTCCTCCGCCATCGAAGGTGAGCAACTGAATGTCGGCTCCGTGCGTTCTTCTCTGGCCCGGCGCCTGGGTCTGGAATGGATTGATCGCGATAGCGTCAGCCAGCGTAGCGAGGGCTTGGCGCAATTGATGCTCGATGCCACCCATGGCTTCGACGAGCCGCTGACCCTGGCCCGACTGCTGGAATGGTACACCTGGCTATTCCCCGCCGAGGAAGCGATGTTCAGCGCGCGGCCAATACTCGTCGGTACCTTGCGCGGCGAAGAACCGATGCAGGTGGTGTCCGGACGACTCGACCGGCAAACGGTTCACTTTGAGGCGCCACCGCGCCCAGGGCTGGAACAGCAAATTGAGCGTTTTTTGAGCTGGTTCGAAGCCAGCCGCGATCAGGTTTCGCTGGATCCGCTGTTACGCGCTGGCATCGCGCATTTCTGGTTTGTCACTCTGCACCCTTTCGACGACGGCAACGGTCGTCTGACCCGCACCATCACCGATCTGGCGCTGGCTCAAGGCGAAGCGCAGGCGATCCGCTTCTACGCAATGTCCGCAAGCATTCTTGAGGATCGCGCCGGTTATTACCGGATTCTAGAGTCGAGCCAAAAGGCCACGCTCGATATCACCGAATGGCTGACCTGGTTTTTGCAGACACTGCTGCGCAGCCTGCAGCAAGCCATCACCCGGATAGATTCGGTGTTGGGCAAGACTCGCTTCTGGCAGGCGCACCGCGAATCCGACCTTTCAGCGGAGCAGATCAAAGTACTCAATCGCTTGCTCGATGGCGGTGAGCGCGGTTTCGAACAGGGCCTCAGCGCAGGGCAATATCAAGCGGTTGCGAAAGTTTCCAAAGCCACCGCGACGCGGCATCTGGCGGAGTTGCTGGACAAGGGCTGCCTGCAACGCCTGCCGGGCGGCGGACGCAGTACGCGTTACAAAATCAACTATCCGGATTGACTCGCCGACCGTTATGGAGAGGCTTGGCGACGGCCCGCTCATTTGCCCATACCCCCTATCTGCT